>CAVPDZ010000001.1:0-36446 GCA_963702755.1 uncultured Alphaproteobacteria bacterium
CGGGCGCTGATTCCTCCTTCCGATGACACATCAGGCTTCTCTTCGACCGGCAATCTCCCGGGCGGCATCATCAATCGTATGCGGAGTGACTGGAGCGAAAATATGGGTTCCAACGCGACAGTCGGCCTTGGCAATTACCCCGGCGACCTACAGCACCGGCTCGGTCAGTTGTACCGACTTTGCGATTTACAACACGGGACTGGCGGGGTCGGGATCGCAGGCGAGTATCGTTGCTTACGATAACCTCTACACCAGCAGCTGTGGCAACCCGACCGCGTACTGGGCCTACAATACCGGTGGAACCATCTTCAACTCGGTGATCCTTTCCTCCGACGGAACGCAGGTAGGCTTTGTTCAGAGCGTGAGTGGAGTCGCTACCCTGGTTCTTGTCAAATGGAAGGCCGGCACCGGCTCAGTGACCGCCCCAGTTACTCCGAATATCGTCACGAATGCAGGCTATCGAGCCTGCGACCCTGCCTTGCATGACCTCCATCACTTTGAACGGAAGCCCTAACGACACCTACTCCTATCCCTACTACGATTACTCCTCCGACTCGATTTACGTCGGTGACGACGGCGGAAAGCTCCACAAATTCACTAATATCTTCCTCGCCGGTACTCCGGCCGAAGCCACCAGTCCCTGGCCGGTAACCGTAAACTCGAGTAGTGGTTTGTCCGCGTCGGCGCGCCTATCTATGATTCGACCAGCGGAAAGGTCTTTGTCGGAGACTATCTCTCAATCCATTTTCCAGTTGCGAGCCTTCGGCCAACACCTCCAACGGCACCTGTGGCTATTTCTATTCCGTCAATGCAACCAGCGGAGCGGTCGTCCAGTCTGCCTTGCTGGACTTCAATTTCGGCATTGTGGACGCTCCGCTACTCGATGGCACGGTAGGCCGAGTCTATGCCTTTGTCGGCGACGACGGTTCTACCGACTGCACAGTCTCCCATATAGGTTTTCCGTGCTCCGCTGTAGTCCGATTCCGGTGGGTTTCACCTCTGGCTCTGGGGAAACGCAAGGCCACGGTAGGACCAGGCTATGAATTCATGATGTCCGGCAACTTCGACAACGCCTACATCATTAGCAGCAACGGCACCGGCAACCTGTATGTCATCGGAAATACCGGCCCAGCCAATAACACTCTACCAGATACCGATCACGGCTGGCGTCATGGGCACTTCAGCTGTCACCGGGCCCGCGGTAGCCAGCAACTACACCAACAGCTACTACGCCGCCGGTCTCCAGATCACGGAGTTCTTCAACTCTTCGACGGATTACCTTTTCTTGAGCGTGCTTGCCTTTGGCAGTCCCACGGGCGATTGCGGCGCCGCCAGCCTGACCAATGGCTGCGTTCTGGGATTCAACGTAACGAGTGGGACGATCAGTCCCAGACACTCCCACGGGTGGGTCATCCGAGGCGGGCGGGACCAGCGGAATCGTGGTGGATAACTCTGCACCGTTACCCGGATCGAACATTTACTTCTCGACGCTGCTGAACTCTGGGCAGAATGGCCAGACCTGTACAACCTCAGGCGGAACTGGCGGCTGCGCGATTCAGGCATCGCAAGCAGCACCGCTGACCCTCGCCATGGCGGTGCTGACCGGTTATCCGGGCGATGGGCACGTCAAGCTCGCTGCTGCCGTCGAGTTCATGCACACCGCGACGCTCCTTCATGACGACGTGGTCGATGAAAGCGACATGCGCCGCGGCAAGCTCGCGGCGCGCATGTTGTGGGGCAACGAGGCGAGCGTGCTCGTCGGCGATTTTCTGCTCGGCCAGGCCTTCAAGATGATGGTCGAGGTCGGATCGCTGCGCGCACTCGAAATTCTCTCGTCTGCGGCCGCCGTTATCGCCGAGGGCGAGGTGATGCAGCTCGAGGCCGCCAAGAACACCGCCACCACTGAGGACGAATATCTCGCCGTCATTCGCGCCAAGACCGCGGAGCTGTTCGCCGCCGCGTGCGAAGTCGGACCGGTGATCGCCGGACGCCCGCGGGCGGAGCAGGCCGCCTGCCGGTCGTTCGGCATGAATCTCGGGATCGCGTTCCAGCTAGTGGATGATGCCCTTGACTACGGCGGCAAGGCTGCGCGCCTCGGCAAGAACGTCGGCGACGATTTCCGCGAGGGCAAGATCACGCTGCCAGTGGTACTCGCATTCCGCCGCGGCTCGGACAGCGAGCGAGCCTTCTGGCAACGTACGCTGGAGCGCGGCGAGATGACTGAGCCCGATCTCGACCATGCGCTCGGGCTGATGACCAAACATCGGGCGATCGAAGACACGATCATGCGCGCTCGTCACTATGGCGCGATCGCCAAAGACGCGCTCGCTCTATTCCCAGCCAGCGCCATGAAGCAGGCGCTGGCTGATGCAGTCGCGTTCACGATCGAGCGCAGCCACTGACGTAGCCGTTTCGGCGATCAGCCGCCGATACTGCCGGCACGCACCCACCAGTCTGGATGAGTCGCCGCGAGAGTACGGGCTGCGATTGTCGCGGCGCGTGCGCTATCGAATAACCCGAAGCAGGCCGACCCCGACCCCGACATGCGGGCGAGCCGGCAGCCCGTCAACCCCGCGATTGCCGCAAGCACCGTGGCGATGACGGGCGCATGAGCGATCGCGGCAGGCTCAAGGTCGTTCGGCTTGCCGGCAAGCCAAGCGAGAAACGCTTCACGCTCCGCGGGGATCTTTGTCGCCTCGGAGCCGACCCAGCTTCCCGCTTCCGTTTCTTCGGGCCTCAGGTCGCGTCGCTCGCCAGGAGCCAGCTTCAACGCCTTAAAAACCTCGCCAGTCGGGACGGCAATGCCCGGATGGACAAGAACAATGCCGAGCCTCGGCAAGGGCACCGGCGCCGACAATATGTCGCCAATTCCCGTCATTACGCGCGGTCGCGGATCGAGGCAGACCGGCACATCGGCACCTGTTGAACGCGCGGCGTCGGCAACACGGGGATCATCAAGCGCGAGCCCGTTGGCTTGCGCGATGAGCCGCAGTGCTGCAGCAGCGTCGGCCGAGCCGCCGCCAAGGCCCGCGCCGGAGGGGAGCTGCTTCACCAGGGAAAAGCGGCCGAGCGCCAGCCCTGCGATCCGATCGGCGAGCGCGCGAGCAGCGCGGAGTACGAGATTATCGGCGAGGGGACCGGCGCTGCCCGCTGTCGGTCCGGCGACGGACAGCGAGAGCGGGACGCCGAGACGCAACGTCAGCCGATCGCCGAACGGCGCGAATACGACCAGGCTTTCGAGATCGTGGAAACCGTCGGCCCGACGGCCGACGATGCGAAGCGTCAGGTTGATCTTGGCGGACGCGAGCGCCGCCAACGGCAGGGACACGGAAGGGTAAGCCGCAACGGCGTTAGGACGTCTCACCCGCCGTCGCCGGCCTGCTTCTTAGGCTTCTCGGTATCGGCGGCGTTGGTCTTCTTTTCCGGCGCCACTGCAGTGTCCGGCGAAGCGGTGGTCTTATCGTCGTCGACGAGGCCGACCTTGAGCTTTTGTTCGATCTTCTTCAGTTCGTCGTCGTCCGGCTTGAGATCGCGCGCATGCGACCACTGGAACTTGGCTTCCAGCATGCGATCGACCTTCCAGTAGACGTCGCCCAGATGATCGTTGATGGTCGGATCGACCGGCTTCAACTCGACGGCCTTCTCCAGGTTCTTGACCGCCTCGTCGTAGTTGCCGAGCCGAAAATATGCCCAGCCGAGCGAGTCCACGATGTAGCCATCATCCGGCCGCTGATCGACCGAGCGCTTGATCATGTCCATCCCCTCGTCGAGATGGACGCCCTGATCGATCCACGAATAGCCGAGATAGTTGAGCACGTGCGGCTGGTCCGGGTAGAGCTCCAGCGCCCGCTTGAAGTCGGCTTCCGCCTTCGGCCACTGCTTGTCACGTTCGTGGCAGATGCCGCGGAAATAGAAGATCGTCCAGTTCGCCTTGGTGGGACTCGGAATCTGGTCGACTGCCTTGCCGTAGGCATTGGCGCATTCGCCGAACTGCTTGCGTTCGCGTTCGATATTGGCAAGCGCGATGATCGCTTCCATATCGTCGGGCTTCGCCGCAATCAGCTTTTCGAGATGCTTCTTGGCCTCGTCGGTTCGATCGAGGCTGTCGAGGTCGATTCCGAGCTGGATTTCGGCGTTGCGCTTGAGCGGCGAGTTTGCCGGAACGCGATCGAACACCTTGATCGCGAGTTCAGGCTTCTTCATCGCCTCGTAGAGATCGGCAAGCGCAAGCTGCGCCAGCGCATGATTGGGATCGAGGTAGAGTGCGAGTTGAAGGTAGGCGAGGCCGCGATTGGCGAGCGTCATCTCCTCTTCGCGGCGGCCGAGCGCTGCGCCGAGCCCGTACAACGCCTCTGCGGCGCCGGCCTGCGCCGAATCCACAAGTCGCGGCAGCGGCTCGCCCTTGTTGAGCTGGGCAATCGCCTCGACCGCCAGCGGATAGCGGGGCAACTGCTTGTCGAACTCCTGGTACAGCTTCAGCGCTTCGTCGCGCGAGCCGTTGCGCGACAGGAAGTTGGCGTAGGACTGCATGATCCGCAGCGCCGTCGCGTCGAGCATGTAGGCGTGTTCAAGACGCTTTGCGGCATCTTTCTTGTTGCCGGCAAGGTCGTAGATCAAGCCAGCGTGCATGTCCTTGAAGATGGCGTACCATTCAGGGCCGCTCAGCTTGTCGATTTGGTCGACGGCGCCCTTCACGTCATTTGTGCCGTACGAGCTCCATGACGCCAGCAGCGTGCCGATGAGATCGTTGATCGGCCCATGCGTCGACTGCGCGAAATGCGCCTTGGCGTCCTTGTACTGCTTGAGCTTGAGTGAGCGCACGCCGAGCACCAGGTGGGCATTGTCCTGGTGGACGCTGCGGCTCGTCTTGTCGAGCTGGAGAAGGCGTTCAGCGAGGCGCGAAGCCTCGTCGATCTCGCCGTCGGCGAGCACCGAATAGAATGTCTGCTCAAGGAGTTCGAGGTTGCGTTGATCGTTCTTGAGCGCAGCCCGGTAATAGGTCGAGGCTGCGTCCGCGTCACGCTCAGCATTGGCTTGGCGTGCGGCGAGGTAGTTCCCTGCCGGGGTGCCGCGTGCGGCGTCACGTTGGGCCGGCGTCTGCGTCGGCGACTGCGCGGCGAGCGCCTGCGGGAATGCCCACGCGGCAGCGGCGGCAATGGCCAGGGATCGGATCGGACGGTTTTTCACGGGACACTGCTCTCCAGTGAGGAATTGTTGTGGTTGGCGATCCCGACGGCGGTCTCAGGCTACCTATCGGTCAACTCGTCTGCGAGAATGGACGCTTTGCGAACGGCCCGCAAGGACATTGCGAGGTCCGTCGGTCAGCTGCCCCCGGCACCCTAGGTGGTTGAGCGCCGCATATGGCAGTATCGTGGCAAAATCGGCGATCACGTCGTCACATATTCTGATAGTTCGGCCCACCGCCGCCTTCCGGCGTGACCCAGGTGATGTTCCCGTTGGGATCTTTGATGTCGCACGTTTTGCAATGGACGCAGTTCTGAGCGTTGATGACGAATTGCGGCTGCCCACCGTCGTCGATCCACTCATAGACGCCAGCGGGGCAATAGCGCGCGGACGGCCCCGCATAAACCTCGTACTCCGAGGAGAGCTGCAGCTCCGGCGATTTCACGAGCAAGTGAACCGGCTGATCCTCCTCGTGATTGGTGTTCGAGAGAAAGACCGAAGAGAGCCGGTCGAAGGTGAGCTTGCCGTCCGGCTTCGGATAGGCAATGCGGCGGCACCGTGCCGCAGGCTTGAGACAGGCGGCGTCCGTCTTGCGATGGCGAAGCGTGCCGAGCGGCGAGACACCGTAGGTGTTTGCCCACATGTCGACGCCGGCGAGGCCGATGCCGAGGAACGTGCCCATTGCCGACCACAGCGGCTTTGCGTTGCGGACCTTCCAAAGGTCCTCGCCGATCGGGGATTTGCGCCAAACCTCCTCGTAGGCTGCGAGTTCGTCGTTGGCGCGCCCCGCGGCGAGCGCTGCAGCTACGTGCTCCGCCGCGAGCATGCCTGAGCGCATGGCGTTATGGGTTCCCTTGATGCGCGGCACGTTGAGGAAGCCCGCGCCGTCGCCGATCAGCGCGCCACCGGGAAACGCAAGCTTCGGCACCGATTGCCAGCCGCCCTCCACGATGGCGCGGGCGCCGTAGCCGATGCGTCGGCCATCGGTGAAAGTGTCGCGCACCAGCGGATGGGTCTTGAAGCGCTGGAATTCCTCGAACGGCGACAGATAAGGGTTTGCGTAGTTGAGGTGGACGACGAAGCCGACCGACACGAAATCGCGGTCGTAATGATAAAGGAACGAGCCTCCGCCGGTGCGGTTGTCGAGCGGCCAGCCGAACGTATGCTGCACGAGCCCTGGACGGTGCCGCGCCGGCGCAACTTGCCATAGCTCCTTGATCCCGATCCCGAACTTGGGCGGGTCGCGATCGCGATCGAGAGCAAAGCGGGCGATCAGCTGCTTGGTCAGGCTGCCGCGGGCGCCCTCGCCGAACAGCGTGTACTTGGCCCGCAGCTCCATGCCGCGAGTGAAGGAGTTTTTTGGCTTGCCGTCACGGCCGACGCCCATGTCGCCGGTCGCAATACCGACAACCTCGCCATTGCTGCCGAACAGCACTTCGGCAGCAGCGAAACCCGGATAGATTTCGACGCCCGCCGCCTCGGCCTTGCCGGCCAGCCAACGGCACACATTGCCGAGCGACACGATGAAGTTGCCGTGATTGCTCATCAGCGGCGGCATCAGGAAATTGGGAATGCGCATCGCGCCGGCCGGCCCGAGCATGTAGAAGCGGTCGTCAGTCACCGCCGTCTTGATCGGTGCATCGTCCTCGTGGCGCCATTCGGGCAACAGAATATCGAGCCCGACCGGGTCGATGACGGCGCCGGACATGATGTGAGCACCGACCTCCGAGCCCTTCTCTACGACGACCACGGAGATGTCAGGAGCAAGCTGCTTGAGACGGATCGCCGCGGCGAGGCCCGCCGGCCCCGCGCCGACGATCACAACGTCGAATTCCATCGACTCCCGCGCAGGCAGCGCATCCATCGATCACTCCGCCGCAGTCAAAGAAGCGACGTTCTTTCACGTTTGTCCAACCGCGGCAATCGCCGACGCTGCGCCGACGTACGGAGGACGGCCGGTCTCAACGACGCAGCTTATGCAGGAAATGTGCTAGGAGCCGTCCCATGAACGAGAAGCGCGCGGACGACTTTGCCCTGATGTCCTTTTACGTCGAGGCCGGCGTCGACACGTTGCTGGCCGACGCGCCGATCGACCGTTTTACGGCCGAGGGGCCCCGGCAGGCAGAGCAGGCGACCGCGACCGTGGAGCCGATCGAGGAGAACGAAGTTCGGCCCGCAAAGCCTCGAATTGCGGCTGGCGGAATACCACGGTTCGAAAGCGCGCCGCCGCTTGAAGCGCCGCCTGCGCCCGATGCCGCGATCATGGCGGCGCGCGAAGCGGCCCGCAGCGCGGCGAGCCTTGATGAACTGCGCGCGATACTTGAACGCTTCGAAGGCTGCGGCCTGCGCCTTACGGCGAAGCGTCTCGTCTTCGCCGATGGCAATCCCACGGCACGGGTGATGTTCGTCGGCGAGGCGCCCGGTCGCGAAGAGGACATCGAAGGACTGCCGTTCGTTGGCCGGTCGGGCAAGCTGCTTGACCGCATGATGGCCGCGATCGGGATTGATCGCACCGGCGCGTATATCGCCAACGTGATCCCATGGCGCCCGCCCGGCAACCGAACGCCGACGCCGCAGGAAAGCCAGATCTGCCTGCCATTTATCAAACGTCAGATCGAGCTCGCCAATCCCGACATTCTGGTCTGCCTCGGCGGGCCGGCGGCGACGGCGCTGATCGGGGTGCGCGACGGCATTCGCAAATCGCGCGGGCGCTGGCACCTCTATCACACCGGCACCCGCGAAATCCGCGCCATCGCGAGCTTCCATCCCGCGTATCTCTTGCGCACGCCCCTGGAGAAGCGCGCCGCATGGCGCGATTTCATCGCGATCAAGCAGGAGTTGAAGGCGCAGGAAACGGAACGAGGAACAAATCTCAGTTGACGTCGGTCACCTGAGCCTTCCGAGACCTATCATTTGCCTGCCGGCTGCGCTGTCTGCGGCCGCACCATGCTCCAGCCGATACGCAGCAGCGGCAAGCGTCCCTGGACGATGCGCTCGAACGCCTGCGGTACTTCGGGGACGAGGCCGGAGAAATGCGCGCTGATATCGGGTGGCACCTGGGCGCGGGTGTCGGTGCTCGGCCACACCACGACGGCACCCTTGCGGCGCACGTCCTCGGCCGTGACCCAAGGCGACCGTTCGGGCGTTGCGTCGAGATAAAGGCTCGGACGGCTGGGCGCGCCAAGCGCAACCAGCGCCGCGAGCCGCGGGTCGCCGCCGACGATCGCAAGCGGCGAGTTGGTTCTGCGCTCGAAACTGTCGCCGAAAAACTGTCCAATGGCGCGCATCGGGCGCGCGACATCGAAGCCGACGCCGATCCACGGCAACATCACGATCGCGGCGGCCGAACTCAGTGGCGGGGCGACAAGCAGCAGCGACCAAGCGATGGCGACGAGGCGCGGCCGGTGCCACGGGATGGAGTTGCCGGCGAGTACGATGATCGCAAGGCCGGAGCAGTACTAGAAACGCGGCAAACCCGCCGACCGCCAGGCGATTGCCGAACGCCACGGCAACAACACGCAACCGCCAGCACCGGCAACACGGCAAAGTAATAGACGAAGCGCTGCCCGAACGGATCGGTGAAGCTGCGCACGAACACCGGCACCCTCGCTTCGGAGCGCAGGTACCATTTGCTGCCGAGTGCCACGAGCACGATTAGACCGGCGTGCGCCAGGAACAGTGTCTCAAGCTCGCCGAGCAATTCGCCAACATAGCTCGTGACCGGCACCTCGCTGCGGAAAGAAAGCGGGAGCGCGCTGCTCGTCAGGTCGAGCCACATGAGATGGGGAAACAGCACGACCACCACCATCATGCTGGCGAGCCAGGGATCGGCGCTCCGCAGTGCGCGACGTCCACGTCGCGTGATCCCAAGAAACACAGCGATAGCCGCGACCAGCACCAAGCCGTAATAGGTCGTCAGCAAAAGCAAACCAAGCTCGATCGCGAGGAGAAACCACGCCGAGCGCCGCCGCTCGCCGATCGCGCCCCACAGGCTCAGGAGGGCGAAGGCAGCAAGCGGCATGGCGAGGACGGCCGGCCCAAAATTCGGCGTCGGCGCGGTGAACGAGAGAATGCCCACCATGAGCAGCACAGCAAACGCTGCGTGGTGGATGCCGACGATCGCCTGCGCCAGCTTGAAGACCGCGTAGTAGGTGAGCACGACGCAGCCCTGCGCGAGCAGATAGACGCCAACACTGCCGCCGATCCGATACGCGATCTCCGCGAACCAGAACGCGAGCGGCGGCCCGTAATAGCTGCCAAGCTGAAATTCGTGACCGACCGCGAGTACGAGCGGCAGATCACCCGGCGGGGCTGAGTAGAACAAGGACGGGACGAGCCACCACAGCGCGGCTTGCGCGATCGTCGCAAGCCAGAACGTGAGTTGCGGCTGAGACCGCAGTAACTCGACAAAGATGGAAGTATGGAGCATTGCGGTCGATCTTGGGGCTCGGTCTAGCCGTTGCCGTTGGCGAGGGAGGGCAGCGGAGGCGTGAATGCAAGCTCGGGATCATCTTCGGCTAATATGACATCGCCATAGGCCTCGGCCACCGGAGCAAAGCTTCTGCGGTGATGCGCCGTCGGCCCTAGGCGCGTGAGCGCCTCGCGATGCTGCGGCACGGAATAGCCCATGTGACGCTCGAAGCCGTAGCCGGGATGCGCGGCGCCGACCTGAACCATCAGACGGTCACGCACCACCTTGGCGACGATGGAAGCGGCGGCGATCGACAGCACCAACGCATCGCCGTCGACGATCGCTTCGCAGTCGCAGCCGGCGGCAATACGATCGATGCCGTCCACGAGCACAAGCTTCGGCCGCACCGGCAACGCGGCGACCGCGCGTGCGAGCGCCCACAGCGAAGCTTGGCGGATATTGTCGCGATCAATGCGCGCCCGCGAACCGAAGGCGACGCCGACCTGCGCCGTCGCGCAGATGCGCTCGTAGAGTTTTTCCCGGTCGGGAGCTGCAAGCTTCTTCGAATTGTCCAGCCCGCGCGGAATGCGCTTCGGATCAAGGATCACGGCGGCAGCGACCACCGGACCGGCGAGCGGCCCCCGCCCGACCTCATCGCAGCCGGCGACGGGAAAAATGCCGCGCTTCATTGCTGCCCGTTCCCGCTTGAACGTCGGGCGAACCGGCGGCTCATCGAGTGGCAGACGCGGTGCGGCGGACGCGCGAACAACGAGTTTTCGACTCATGCCGCATCCTGGCTGAGCCATGCTGCGATCGCAAGCGGGCGCGAGGATGGCTGTCGATATCGCTCGACAAGATTGAAGGAGCGAGAGTACCGAGGGTAGCTCAGATTAAGGGAGCGCGCACGCGCTCCCGAAATCCAGGGCAGGCTAGAAGCGGCGATAAGAGAGAAGATTCCCGGATTTCGCTCACGCTCAATCCGGGCTACGGCGTCAGGCCGTTAGTCCACGATCATTCAAAACAAGTTCAGTTGTTCGCTTTGCGGGCGGGGCGGCTTGAAATGCTCGGTGGTCAGCGTCGTCTTGTTGACGTTGAGGCCAAGACGCGCACATGCGGTCTCGAAACGCTTGCGGATCATCCAGGCGTAGGGACCGCCGCCGGTCATACGTTTGCCGAAGGTTGCATCGTAGTCCTTGCCGCCCCGCGTCTGGCGGATCAGCGCGAAGACATGACGCTCGCGGTCGGGGAAATTGGCGGCGAGCCATTCGCGAAACAGGTCTCGTACCTCGAGCGGCAAGCGCAGCAACACGTAACCCGCCGACTCGACACCGCACGCGGCGGCCGCATCGAGGATGCGCTCGATCTCGGCATCGTTGATGGCAGGGATGACCGGGGCGACCATCACCGTTGTCGGAATGCCGGCAGCGGCGAGCGCCCGCAACGCCTCGAGACGACGCGGGGGCGTCGGCGCACGCGGCTCCATGACGCGCGAGAGCGAGGCGTCGAGCGAAGTGACCGAGATACCGACGCGCACCAGCTTGCGCGCCGCCATGCGCGAGAGAATGTCGATGTCACGCGTGACGAGGTTCGACTTGGTGACGATGCCGACCGGGTGGCCGGCGCGCTCCAACACCTCGAGCACGCGACGCATGATCTCGAAGCGCCGCTCGATCGGCTGGTAAGGGTCGGTATTGGTGCCGATGGCGATGGTGCGCGGCGCGTAATTGCGCGCTGACAACTCCCGCTCCAGCAACTCCGGTGCATCCGGCTTCATGAACAGCTTCGATTCGAAGTCGAGCCCCGGTGAAAGACCAAGGTATGCATGGGTCGGCCGCGCGAAGCAGTAGATGCAGCCGTGCTCACAGCCGCGATAGACGTTGATAGAGCGGTCGAACGGGATATCGGGCGAAGCGTTGCGGGTGATGACCTTGCGCGCGGTGTCAACGCTGATCTCGGTCTTGAACGGCGGCAGGTCTTCGATCGATTGCCAGCCGTCGTCGAACGCCACGGCGACGCGCGGCTCAAAACGACCGGTGGCGTTCGATTGCGCGCCGCGGCCGCGTCGTCGCGTGGCATCGACCGCGGCCGAGAGGAGACCCTCGGGCGGCGGCACATCCACGCCCGCCGGACCGGAATGCGACGGGTCCGTGTCCGGCGGGCTTCGGCGAACGGAAGCTTGACGAGCCATGACCGAAACTTAGTACCTCACTAAGAACGAAACAAGAACAATCTCGAAGACAGGAATCCCCGCTGCGTTCACAATGACTTTATTATTCGACACGCTACTGGGCGGCCTCCGCGACCTTTAATGATCAGCGTCATTATTCCGACTTTGAACAGCGAGCGTGCGCTGGTTCCGACACTTGCTGCCCTGGTGCCCGGCGCCGTCCGCGGGGTGGTGCGCGAGGTCATCGTCTGCGACGGCGGTTCGAGTGACGGCACGGTCGAGGTGGCAGACATCGCAGGCTGCACCGTCGTCACGTCGGCCGCGCCGCTGGCGCGCCGGCTAAGGGACGCCGCCGGCATGGCCCGCGCCCCTTGGCTGCTATTTTTGCGACCGGGGAGTGTGTTCGAGCCGAATTGGCTCGATGACGCCGCCAACTTCATCGCCCAGGCCGAGATCAATCGAGCGAAATCGGCGGCTTTATTCCGCAGGTTGACCTCCGCGAAGACAGATCAGCCAGTGCGCGAAGCTCTCTCGCTCCTGGTATTTGCGGTCTGGCGACGGCCACATCCGGATCAGGGTCTGCTGATCGGAGCCCGTCATTATCAGGCGATCGGCGGTCACCGTGAGGGCGTCACGGACCCTGAAGCCGAATTGCTCGCGCGTCTTGGCCGCAGTCTTGACCCTTCTACGTAGCGGCGCGCGGCGAATTCAAGATAGTTGACTTAAGCAACGATTTAGTTGACTTTGTCAACCATCCTTCTCGGGCGATCAACATGTCGAGCGATGCCATCGCGGCCGTCCGCGAGTTCAACCGCTTCTACACCCGCCAGATTGGCCTCTTGCAGGACGGCATGCTGGGCACGCCGTTTTCATTGAGCGAGGCGCGGGTGCTGTACGAGATCGGTCAACGCGGAACGACGACCGCGGCCGAGCTTGCCGCCGATCTTGAGATCGATCCGGGATATCTGAGTCGCCTGCTGCGCGGCCTTGTGGACGCGGACCTCATCGCGCGCGAACGCTCAGGCGCCGACCGGCGGCAAGCGATTCTCGCTATGACGGCGCGCGGTCGCGAGGCTTTTGCCTCGCTCGACCATCGTTCCGAAGAGCTGGTTGGCGCCTTGCTTGCAAAGTTCGATGAAACTGATCGTCGCCGCCTCGTCGATGCGATGGCGACAATCCGCGCGCTGCTCAATGCCGGCGCTTCCGTCGCGGGCCCAGCGCCATCGCGCACGATTTTGCGAACGCACCGTCCCGACGATCTCGACTGGATGCTGGCGCGCCATGCGGCAATCTACGGCAGCGAATATGGCTGGGGATTGCAGTTCAGGTTGCTAGTCGCCGGCATCCTTGCGGATTTCCGGCGCGGCCACGATCCCGCGCGCGAGCGATGCTGGATTGCCGAACGCGACGGCGAGCGGGCAGGCTCGGTCATGCTGGTGGATGCCGGCGACGGCGTCGCAAAGCTGCGGCTGCTGTTGGTCGAGCCGACACGCGCGGGGCTGCGGTGTCGGTCAGAGCCTTGTTGAGGAATGCATCCGCTTCGCCCGCGATGTTGGATACCGCAAGATGACGCTGTGGACCCACAGCATCCTCATCGCTGCGCGCAAGATCTATGCAGGCGCCGGCTTCGTGCGAACCGCCGTGAAGCCGCATCGCGACTTCGGTGTCGATGTCGTCGGCGAAACCTGGGATCTCGATTTTAATAGAGATGATCGCTCCCGGGTCGGCAGCGACTTACACCGTTGCGCCTTGAGCTTTGGCGCGACGCAAATGCTCGTCGAGGCGCGGCATGATCTCAACGAAATTGCAGGGGCGATAGCGGTAATCAAGCTGGTGCACCAAAATCTCGTCCCAGGCATCGCGGCAGGCGCCCGGTGATCCAGGCAGGCAGAAAATGTACGTCGCGCCGGCGACGCCCGCGGTTGCGCGCGTCTGAATCGCCGAGGTGCCGATCTTGGCGTGGCTCACCATCAGAAACAGAGTAGCGAACCCTTCCATGCGCTTTTCGAACAACGGCTCGACCGCCTCGGGCGTGACATCGCGTCCGGTGAAGCCCGTGCCGCCCGTCGAAATGATGACGTCGACCGCCGGGTCGGCGATCCACGCCTTCACTTGGCCGCGGATGTTGTCGACGTCATCGCTCACGATGCCGCGCGCGGCGACGGTATGGCCAGCCTTGGCGATGCGCTCGGCGAGTGTTGCTCCCGACTTGTCGTCATCGAGGGAGCGGGTGTCGGAGACGGTGAGGACCGCGATCTTCAGCGGAACGAACTGTCGTGTCGCGTCGATGCCGGGCATGGCCGTCTCCTCAACTCATTTCAATCTATGGTGCGGTCCGGCACGCAGCAAGGCTACGTGCGCGAAGCACGATCGTGCGCTCCGATGCAAGCGTCGCACATCGGCGCACCCACAGGTTTTTGTGCCCGACAACAAGCTTTGGAAAAGCGCCGTGACCCGGTTGCCCGCCGTGGTCGGCCTATTCATTGTCCCGCCGATGCGGTACTTGAAATGTGATTCGCGCCGGCGGCGTGGGGCGCGCGAAACCTCTTCGAAGCGATCCAATCATTGCGTCGCGGCGTGTGGGGAATACCATCGATGAAGCTCACACGGTTGCGTTTGGCCGGGTTCAAGTCGTTTGTCGAGCCGACCGATTTCCTGATCGAGCCGGGGCTCACGGGCGTCGTCGGCCCGAATGGCTGCGGCAAGTCGAACCTTGTCGAAGCGCTGCGCTGGGTCATGGGCGAAGCCTCGCACAAGGCGATGCGCGCCGCCGACATGGATGACGTCATCTTCTCCGGCAATACCGATCGCCCGGCTCGCAATCACGCCGAAGTGTCGATGGCGATCGACAACAGCGACCGCACCGCGCCGGCGCAGTTCAACAATGACGATACCCTCGAGGTTTCGCGCCGCATCGCGCGCGAGCAGGGCTCGACCTACCGTCTCAACGGCCGCGAGGTGCGGGCGCGGGACATTCAAATCCTGTTTGCGGATGCCTCGACCGGCGCGCGCTCGCCGTCGATGGTGCATCAAGGGCGCATCGGCGAGATCATCCAGGCAAAGCCCGAGCAGCGCCGCCGGGTGCTGGAAGAAGCCGCTGGCATTTCCGGGCTGCACGCGCGCCGCCACGAGGCGGAGCTGCGATTGCGCGCTGCCGAGCAGAACCTTGCCCGGTTGGAAGATGTCATCGGCCAACTGGTCGCGCAGATCGATGCGCTCAAACGCCAGGCGCGCCAGGCGGTGCGCTACCGCAACCTATCGCAGAGCATTCGCAAAGCGGAAGCTGCGCTGTTTCACGTCCGCTTGCTCGAGGCCGAGCGCGAGGTCGAAGCCGCGGGACTTGCGCACGAGAACGGGCTGCGTGACATCGTCGCGCGCACCGCGGCGGAAGCCGAAGCCGCGACGCGCCAGGCATCGGCCGCTGCTGAGCTCCCGGGACTGCGCGAGTCCGAGAAAGGCGCCGCAGCGGCACTGGCTCGGCTGACGCTCGCCCGCGATGCGCTCGAACGCGAAGAAGCTCGCGCCAAGGAACGGCTCGCCGAATTGGCGCGGCGGCTCGTTCAACTCGGCGACGATGTCGAGCGCGAGCGACGCCAGTCGGCTGACGCCGACGCCGCATTGGCGCGGCTCTCCGCCGAGGCCGAGACCCTGCGGCGCGAGGCAGCGGCAAGCTCGGAACGCCGCGGCGGCGTCGATGAACGCGTCGCTGCTGCGGACGCCGCCCTTGCCGCGACAGAAAAAACCTTCGCTGAAAAGACTGCGGCGCTTGCCGATCTCACCGCGAAGCGCACCCAACTCGACACGGCGATACGCGAAAACGAGAAACGCCGCGCAAAGGTCGAGGCCGAACTCGTTGCGATCACCGCTGAGCTCGAAAGCTTGACCGCGAATACGGTCGATCTCGATGCCCTGGCGGCAACCCTTGCGCAGGCGCAGGAGGCCGTGGCCGCCGCGGAAGCGAACGCCGTGCGCGCGGAAGCTGCCCATTCGGGCGCCCGTCAGGCGCTCGACGTCGCCAGGCAGCCGCTCGCCGAAGCCGAGCGCAATGCCCATCGCCTCGAAACCGAGGCGAAGACGCTCGCGCGGCTGCTGCATGTGGAAAACAAGCAGCTATGGCCGCCGGTGATCGATCTCCTCACCGTCGAGAAGGGCTACGAGACGGCGCTCGGCGCGGCGCTTGGTGACGACCTCGACGCTCCGGTCGAAGCCTCGGCACCGATGCACTGGGGCGGTGCGACGATCGATCCCGCCGACCCGGCGCTGCCGGCCGGCATCGAGCCACTCTCCAAATTCATCAGCGTGGCGCCCGACGCTATGGCGCGCCGACTCGCCCAGATTGGCGTTGTCGCGCGCGAGGACGGCGCGCGGCTTGTGCGCGATCTCAAGCCCGGCCAACGCCTCGTCTCGCGCGAAGGCGATCTATGGCGTTGGGACGGCTTTGCGGTCGCGGCCCACGCGCCGACCGGCGCGGCGCGGCGGCTCGCCGGACGCAATCGCCTCGCGGACATCGAGGCGGAGCTGCGCGGCGTCCGTGAGGCGATCGAGGCGCGGCGGACCGCGGTCGGCGCAGCGGAAGCCGAGGTCGGCGCGACGCGCGATGCCGAGAATGCCGCGCGCAACGAGCGGCGCGAGCGCCAGCGCGAGGCCGACGCCGCGCGCGACCGGCACGCGGCCGGCGAGCGCGAACTTAATCGCATTTCCGGCCGCCGCGCGGCGCTCGTCGAGGCGCAGGCGCGGGTTACAGCCGGCATTGCTGAAACTCAAACGGCCCATGAAGCGGCGGTCGCAGCGCAGGCGGCGCTTCCTCCGTCGGCCGAACTCGAATCTGAGCTTGCGGCGATCCGCACCCAGGTGGCGGACGAACGCGGCAAGCTTGCCGAGGTTCGCGCCGAAGCACAGGCGTTGGCGCGCGAAGTCGAGCTTGCCATGCGCCGGCTGGCGGCAATCGCGTCGGAGGCCGCGGACTGGACGGCGCGGCGCGACGGTGCTGCGGCTCAGATCACGACCATCGAGACACGTCTCGCTGAGACGCGCGCCGAGCACGAAGGTTTGGTCGAGGCCCCCCGGTTGTTCGAGGAAAAGCGCCGCGCCCTGATCGGCGAGATAGAGACCGCCGATGCGGAGAGACGGGCCGCCGCCGACCGGCTTGCCGCAGCCGAGACCGAGCTTGCCGCAGCTGATGCCGCGGCGCGTGCGGCGCACGATGCGCTTTCGGCGGCACGCGAAGCCGCCGGCCGCGCCGAAGAGCGTCATCAGGGTCTCAAGCGTCGCCTTGCCGACCTCGCCGCGGAAATTCGCGAGGTCCTCGACACTGAGCCTGCGGCTTTGGCCGGTCTCGCTGGCTTCGACGCTGACACGCCGCTCCCAGCCGTCGCCGACATCGAGGCCGAACTCGACAAGCTGAAGCGCGACCGCGAACGGCTCGGCGCGGTCAATCTGCGCGCCGAGGAAGAGCTGCGCGAAGTCGAGGCCCAGCACGCGTCGCTGGTCAGCGAACGCGACGACCTTGTCGAGGCGATCAAGCGGCTGCGACAGGGCATCCAGAGCCTCAACCGCGAGGCACGTGAACGGCTGCTCGCCTCGTTCGAGGTGGTGAATTCGCATTTCCGCCGCCTGTTCACCGACCTGTTCGGCGGCGGCACCGCCGATCTCCAATTGATCGAACACGAGGACCCGCTCGAGGCAGGGCTCGAAATTCTGGCCAAGCCGCCGGGCAAGAAACCAGCGACACTGTCGCTTCTCTCAGGCGGCGAGCAGGCGTTGACGGCGCTGGCGCTGATCTTTGCCGTCTTCCTCACCAATCCGGCGCCGATCTGCGTGCTCGACGAGGTCGACGCGCCGCTCGACGATCACAATGTCGACCGCTTCTGCGACCTCCTCGATCAGATGTCGAAATCGACGGCCACCCGCTTCGTCGTCATCACCCACAACCCGATCACCATGGCCCGCATGGATCGCCTGTTCGGCGTCACCATGGCCGAGCGCGGCGTGTCGCAACTCGTCTCGGTCGATCTCGAAGGCGCCGTGCGCATCCGCGACAACGCCGCTTAGACGACTGCGTTAGCGAATTTGCAGCGCCGGATCTATTCTGCGGTTATGTCCGGGCGCCGCCGCGAAAGGCGCGGAATGACGGCGTCAGATTCAATCCAGACCGGATTCCCGTTTCGCGGATCACCCGCGTCCACAGGTCGAACTCGGCTTTGATGAACTTGTCGGTGTCCGTCGGCGGCATGTCCACCAGGGCGCCGCCGCTCGTCTCGAATTGCTGCTTGAGGCTTGCGGCCGCAATACGCGTTTCTTCGCGCAGCCGCGCCAGGATCTCGGGCGGCGTACGGGAGGACGCGAAGAGGCCGATCCACGACTCGATGTCGAGTCCGGGGAGTCCTGCTTCCGCCATGGTCGGCAGGCTCGGCAGCTGCGGGTAGCGCTGCGGCGCCAGCACGGCGATGCCGCGCAACTTGCGCGCCTTCACATAAGGCAGCGCGGCGGCCGCGGAATCGAACATGATGTCGACGCGGCCCGCAAAAAGGTCCGGATAGGCGGCCTGGGTGGTCCGATACGGCACTTCGACGATGCTGGTGTGGATCAGCCGTGCGAATGCGGCGCCGACGATCTGCTGGCCACTGCCGGTGCCGGCATGGGCCAGCGACAGCTTCCCCGGGCTTTGGCGGGCGTAGCTGATGATCTCCGGAAGCGTCGTCTGCGGCAACTCGCTTCGAGCCACCATGATGTAGGGAAACGAGTAGACGATCGCGACCGCGGCGAAATCCTCGGGTTCGTAGGGCAGCTTTTGATAGAGCGCGAAATTGAAGACGAGATTGCTCAAGCCGCCGACGATGAGCGTATAGCCGTCAGCCGGAGCGGCGGCCGCCGACAGCGTGCCGACCAGCGTGCCCGCGCCGGTGCGATTCTCGACAAAGAATGTTTGCTTCAATTGCTCCGACAGCCGATTGGCGAGCAGGCGGCCGACGAAATCATAGGAACCGCCCGGCCCGATCGGCACAATGATGCGCACCGGATGATCCGGGTAGCTTTCGGCGTGCGGGTTGCCCTGCAAAGCGAGCGCCGTCACGGCGGCGATGGCAAACGTTCGAAACGGCACGGACGGTCTCGGTTTCCTTTTCGGCCTCGCCCCTGAAGACAATATCCGCCCCGGCGCCACAGGGAAACTGCGATCGCGAGCGTGGATCGACTGCGCCAAGCGTGGTTGCGAGCACGTGCCGATCGCGTAAGCTGCGCGTTCCATCAGGGGTTATCGCATGCGCGTAGTTGCAGCGGCGCTCTGCTTTGCCGCGCTTGTGGCAGTGTCGCCGTCCGCCGCGGAGACGTTTCCGACGAGGACGGTGAAATTCGTCGTCCCGTTTCCGGGCGGCGGCAGCAACGATCTCTCGGCCCGCGTCGCCGCCGAAAAGCTGCAGGAGAAGTGGAATCAGACGATCGTCGTTGAGAATAAGACCGGCGCCGGCGGCAATATCGGCGGCGATTTTGCCGCCCAGGCCGAGCCTGATGGCTATACGCTGTTCGTGTCGCCGCCAGGGCCGCTCGCCATCAACCAGACACTTTATAGCCGGCTCTCCTACCGCCCGGAGGACTTCGTTCCGATCACGGTTCTGGTGTCGACGCCAAATCTCATCGTGGTGCGGCCCGAGATCGGCATCAACTCGGTTGCCGCACTCATCGACCGTGCGCGCCAGATGCCCGGCAAGCTGATCTATGGTTCGCAGGGCAACGGCTCGACGCCCCATCTCACGGGCAGCATGTTCATGAACCTGACCGGGACAAAGTTCGTCCACGTGCCCTACCGCGGCGAGAATCTCGTCGTGAACGACATGCTGGGCGGTTACGTCGACGTGTTCTTCGGCGGGCTCGCGCCGGTGATGTCGCTTTACCGCGACGGCAAGCTCAAAGTGCTGGCAGTATCGGACACCAAGCGGGCGGCACTGTTCCCGGACGTGCCCACGACGGCCGAAGCCGGCCTGCCGGAATTCATCTCCACCGCCTGGTTCGCAGTCGTCGGACCACCCCGGATGGCGCCGGCACTTGCCGAACGCATCTCAGCGGATTTCCGCGAGGTCCTCAAACTCGACGACGTCAAAGCGCGCCTGCGGGCGATCGGGCTCGAGCCTGTCGGCAGCACTCCGGCGGAAGCAGCGGCCTTCATCAAGCAGGAGACGGCGCGCTGGCGCGACGTCATCCTCCGCAACGACATCAAGGTGAATTAGCGCATTTCGCAATCCGGCGGACGTCGCGCCGTCATTGCCCGGCTGACCGGCCAATTTGGTACCCGCGGCTGGGGATTACCGGATCGTCAGGTCAAGCCGAGACGATGACGCGTCGGGGGTAGGCCATCGCCATCGGATCCTTCTTTGCACAGGATGCGTGGTATTGCTCGCGCGGCTCCCCTACATTGTGCCCATGGAACAACTCGATCTGCGCGTTTACGCCATCGTCGACCCGGAAAACACCGGCGGCCACGACCTCATCGAACTTGCGCGCGCCGTCGCGGCCGGCGGTGCAACGCTGGTGCAGCTGCGCGACAAGGTGAGCGATACAGCGCACATGATCGAGGAGGCGCGCGCGCTCAAGGCGGCGCTCGCGCCGTACGGCGTGCCGCTCATCGTCAATGACCGCGTCGACGTGGCGATCGCGGCTGAGGCCGACGGCGTGCACGTCGGTCAGGAGGACATGGCGGTGGTCGAAGCGCGCGAACGGCTGGGGCCATTGCCGTTCCTTGGACTCTCGGTGCGCACGGTCGAGCAGGCGGCGGTCGCGCCGCTGGCGCTCATCGACTACGTCGGCATCGGCGGCGTCTATTCCACCACCTCGAAGACCAGCGGCAAGTCGCCCATTGGCGTCGACGGCTTCGCGCGGGTCATCAAGGTGTTTCGCAGTCGCATCGGCAATTTTCCGGCCTGCGCGATCGCCGGCATCACTGCGGCGAACGCCGAGCCGGTGATCGCTGCGGGTGCCGACGGCGTTTCGGTGATCTCCGCCCTATCTCACGCCGCAGACCCGACGGCCGCTGCCCGCGAACTGCGTAACGTTGTCGACGCCGCGCTCAAGAAATACGCGCCCAAGGTGCCGCCGGTCGGCGTCCACGGACACGAGCCAGCGCCGTGACCGTTCCGGTCGCGCTGACGATCGCAGGCTCGGACTCGGGCGGCGGCGCCGGCATCCAGGCCGACCTCAAGACGTTCGCGGCACTTCGGGGTCTATGGCGCGTCCGTCATCACCGCGGTAACGGCACAAAATACGAATGGCGTCGCCGCGATCCACGAAGTGCCGCCCGCTTTCGTCACCGCCCAGATTGATGCCGTGCTCTCCGATCTCACTGTCAACGCCGTGAAGATCGGCATGCTCGGCAATGCCGCGACGATCGCCGCGGTCGCCGCAGCTCTCGATCGCTACCGGCAGACCAAGGTCGTGCTCGATCCCGTCATGGCGGCGACATCGGGCGAGCGGCTGCTCGCGCCCGATGCCGTCGAGCGCTGCGTACGGAGCTGATGCCGCGCGCGCTGCTCATCACGCCGAATCTCGCCGAAGCCGCGAGGCTACTCGATGAGCCGGAAGCCGCTGACGAGGCCGCGATGACAACTGCAGGCCGAGCGGCTGGTCGCGGACGGTGCCAATGCCGTGCTCCTCAAGGGCGGCCACGGGCGGGGCGAGGAGAGCGTGGACATCCTCGTCACCCGCAACGAGATCACGCGCTTCGCCGCCCGGCGCATCGCGACGCGCAACACCCATGGCACCGGCTGCACGCTCGCGTCGGCGATTGCGGCAGGCCTTGCCAAGGGGCAGGAGCTTGATGACGGCTGTGCGCGCCGCCAAAGACTATGTCACGGCAGCGATCGCCGCCGCCGACCGCGTCGCCGTGGGCCACGGCCGCGGCCCTCTCCATCATTTCCACGCGTGGTGGTGAAATCGGCCAAACCGCCCGCGCGGACAGAAGCCGGCCGCCTGATCAGTGCTCCTTGCCGTTGGTCCCGGCGAGCCGATCCGCTGCGGCGAGCACCACCATGGCGACGGCGAAGGCGAGCAGGATTCCGACCACCCAGCCGAGCTTGACGCTGTCGGCATTGCGGTCGAGGTCGGTGAACCATTCAAGCACATTCACCGCTGCGATCGCGACGATCGAGCCGAGAAGCTTCTGCTTCAACCCCGAGAACCCGATGCCGACGAGGCCTTGCGGCCACGTGGTGTGCTTGGAGGCGTCGATCGGAAGGACGAAATTCTCGTAGCTTGAGCAGATCACGATAACGATCAGGTTCGCGGTGAGCGTCAGGTCGACGAGCTTGAGGATGCCGACGATGACCTCCGTCGGGTCGGCGTGGCCGACATTGACCACGAACTCAAAGAGTTTCACGCCGAACTTAAGCAGCAGCGCGGCCAGTCCGATGATGAGCCCGATCAGGTAGGGCACCACCAGCCAGCGGCTGGCGAAAACGACCAATTCGATAAAGCGTGCAATCGTGTCCATGGCGTCCCCTCGCGGCCGAAGCATCTTCCGATTAGCACGCGCCCTGCCCATCGGGCGATGCCCCAGGCAACCGACACTTCCCGACGTGCGGTCGGCATCTCTCCACAATCTCCTCGATACGCCAATTGCGCGGCAGCCATGCAGGAGCGGTTATGTAACTTGCATGATGATAGTTACTGCGCTAGCTGTACGAAATGCAGCGCAAGAGCTTCCGCAAGATGGCCTGTCCGATCGCCCGCAGCCTGGAACGCGTGGGCGAGTGGTGGTCGATGCTGATCTTGCGTGACGCGCTCCATGGATTGACCCGCTTCGATGAGTTCCAGAAGAGCCTCGGCATTGCGCCGAACATGCTGACCCGGCGCCTCAATGCGCTGGTGGAGGCCGGATTCCTGGAGCGCCACCGCTACAGCGCGCATCCGCCGCGCTACGAATACCGTCCGACCCAGCGGGGGCGTGATTTCCGCCCGGTGCTGATCGCGCTCAACGTCTTCGGCAATCGTCATTTCGCGCCGGAAGGTGCGAGCGTGATGATCATCGACACCAAGACCGGCGTTCCCGCCGATCCGATCATGGTCGACCGGCCGACCGGTCGGCCGATCGAAGCCCCTGAGTTCGCTTACGTTCCCGGGCCCGCCGCGGGCGAACGCACGCGGCAGCGCTACGCCATGATCCGCCAACGCGAGGCGGAGCGAGAGGAGGCGGAGCAGGCGGGACGAAGCCCCTCGTCGCCGTGCCGGCAAGAGGAGCAACGCATGAGCCTTGCGGAGAGAAACGAAGCCCCGCGGCGGGCGGCGGCCGCGGTAGCGGTGGCAGTAGCGGCCCCTGCGGCGGTGTCCGTCCCGGCCGCAGTTCCAGCGGCGCAGCCGGCCGGCATGAACCCGCGCACTCGCATGCTGATCGAGGCGCCGATTGCCCGCACGCTGGTGTGGCTCGCCTGGCCCAATGTGCTGGTGATGGTGGCGCAGGCGTCGGTCGGGCTGATCGAGACTTATTTCGTCGGCCAGCTTGGGACCGACGCGCTCGCCGGCGTCTCGCTGGTGTTCCCCGCGGTGATGCTGATGCAGATGATGTCGGCGGGCGCCATGGGTGGCGGAATTTCATCTGCCATCGCCCGTGCGCTCGGCGGCGGGAGGCGATCCGACGCCGAGGCGCTCGTGGTCCACGCAATCGCAATCGGGCTCGTGTTCGGGCTCGTATTCATGCTCGGCGCGCTAACCGGCGGGCGCTGGCTTTATCGTGCCATGGGCGGCAGCGGCGCCTCGCTCGAGGCCGCGATGATCTACTCGAACGTCGTGTTCTCAGGCGCGGTCCTGCTGTGGCTCTACAACTCGCTCGCCAACGTCATCCGCGGCACCGGCAACATGGCAGTGCCGGCCATCGTCACTTGCGCCGGTGTCGCGGTGCTCGTGCCCCTGTCGCCGTGCCTGATCTTCGGCTGGGGGCCGTTTCCGCGTCTTGGCGTCGCTGGCGGCGCCTATGCGGTGGTCACGTTCTATGCGCTCGGCAGCATCGCGTTCGCCGCCTACTTGCGTAGTCGGCGCAGCGTCGTCCGCTTGGCACTCGGCGGCGCGCGCCTGCGCTGGCCGCTGTTCTACGACATCCTCAAGGTTGGTGCGCTGGCGGCGCTGATCACGGTGCAAACCAATCTCACCATTGCAATCGCAACCGGTCTCGTCGGCCAGTTCGGGCCGGCGGCGATCGCGGGCTATGGCACCGGTTCACGGCTTGAATATCTGCTGGTGCCGCTGGTGTTCGGCCTCGGTGGACCGCTGGTCGCGCTGGTCGGGACGAACATCGGCGCCGGCCGGCGCGAGAGGGCGTTGCGGGCGGCCTGGATCGGCGCGGCCATCGCTGCCGGCCTGTGCGAGGTTATCGGTGTCAGCGCCGCGTTGTTTCCACGCGCGTGGCTGTCGCTGTTCGACACCGATCGCGGACATGCTCGCGGCCGGCACACGCTATCTGCAGGTCGGTGGGGCCGTTCTATGGCTTGTTCGGGCTCGGCATGGGCCTCTACTTTGCATCCCAGGGGGCAGGACGCCTGCTGTGGCCGCTGCTCGCCAACATGGCGCGGTTGGTGATTGCGGCTCTCGGCGGATGGTTGGCGCTTCGGTTCGGCGGCGGAGTGACGCTAGTGTTCGCAGCACTCGCGGCAGCCCTTGCGGCGTTCGGCCTGATCAATGCCGCGGCCGTCGCAAGCGGCGCCTGGTTCGGCCGCGCTGCGACGGCGAAATCAGCTTAGTGGAGACTTAGCGTGCGCATTCTGGTGGTCGGCGCCGGCGCGATTGGCGGCTATTTCGGCGGCAGGCTGTTGGAGGCGGGGCGCGACGTAACATTCCTGGTGCGCCCGCGCCGCGCCGCTCAACTTGCCAAGACCGGACTTGTCATCAAGAGCGGCACGGGCGACGCGCAGCTGCCGCATCCTCCGACCGTGCTCGCCGAAGATCTGCGCGAGCCATACGATCTCATTCTGCTGAGCAGCAAGGCCTATGATCTCGACGGCGCGATCACCTCGTTTGCGCCGGCCGTCGGACCGCACAGCGCGATCCTCCCGCTCCTCAACGGCATGCAGCACCTCGACGTGCTCGATGCCCGTTTCGGCGTTGATCGCGTGCTCGGCGGCCAGTGCGTGATCGCCGTCACCCTCGATGACAACGGCACCATCGTGCATCTCAGCCGCGAGCACCAACTCACGTTCGGCGCGCGCGGCAATGCGCAGCCGGATCGCATCAAGGCGATCGCGGCGGAGCTGACGGGCGCAAAATTCGAATGCCGAACGAGCGCCGACATCGTGCAGGACATGTGGGAGAAATGGGTGTTTCTCGCGACGCTCGCGGGCGCGACCTGCCTGATGCGCGCAGCGATCGGAGATATTATCGCGGCGCCCGGCGGCACCGAGTTCATGCGCGATCTTTTGGATGAATGCTATGCCGTCGCCGCCGCTAACTCCCATCCGCCCCGCGAGCACGCTGTGCAAAACATGCGCGGCATGCTCATTGCGGCGGGATCGACCCTGACCTCCTCGATGCTGCGCGACATCGAGCGCAATGCGCCGATCGAGGCGGACCACATCATCGGCGACCTCGTCCGCCGTGGCGCCGGCGTGCTGCCGGCCGAACGGTCGTTGTTGCGGCTCGTGCATGCGCCACCTCGTCGCCTATGAGACGCGGCGACATCGGA
The DNA here is from genome assembly GCA_963702755.1 of uncultured Alphaproteobacteria bacterium. GTDB lineage: Bacteria > Pseudomonadota > Alphaproteobacteria > Rhizobiales > Xanthobacteraceae > JAJPKK01. The sequence continues at coordinate 25,417 of CAVPDZ010000001.1, forward strand.
CCGCTGCCGCCGCGCACTGATCGTGCGCGACGCAACGGCGATGCACCGAGGTGACGCATTGCACATGCGGCGCAAACCTCACTAGGAAGCACGATTATAAAAGTGCGGCCCCGTTTCGCGGCTAAGGCCGCGCAACCGCGCGACACTGGACATTTTTCATGGCTGAAAATTCGAATCTCACGCTCCCCGAACAGCTGGAGCGACTGACCCGGCAAGCTTTCGCCGAACTGGGCCTCGATCCGGGCCTTGGCGCGGTGGCGGTATCATCGAAAGGACAAGCTGCCGATTTCCAGTGCAACGGCGTGCTGGCCGCGGCCAAGGCGGCGCGGACGAATCCGCGAGATTTGGCGCGCGATATTCTTGCGAAGCTCGAACCGGCGGGCGAACTTGCGCGGATCGAGATCGCCGGTCCCGGCTTCATTAATTTCACGGTGAACGATGCCGCGTTGAATGCGCGTGCGAATGTTCTTCTCGGCGACCCGCGCTGCGGCCACGGCGGACCGGCAGCCGCAGCGGATCATCATCGACTACGGCGGCCCCAACGCGGCCAAGGCGATGCATGTCGGTCATCTGCGCTCCGCGGTGATCGGCCAATGCCTGAAAAACATTTTGCGGTTTCAGGGTCACGATGTGACCGGGGACATCCATCTCGGCGATTGGGGGCTGCAGATGGGCCAGCTCATCACCGAGATCGAGCGCGTCCAGCCACACCTCCCGTATTTTGATGCGAATGCGAGCGGTCCTTTCCCGAACGAGGCGCCGTGCTCGATGGAAGACTTGCTCGGGCTCTACCCCACGGCGTCCGCGCGTTCCAAGAACGATCCGTCGGCGCGCGAAGCGGCCAGGATCGCGACGGCCGAATTGCAGGCGGGCCGTCCCGGCTATCGCGCGCTATGGCAGCATTTCGTCGATGTCAGCGCAGCCGACATCCGCCGCGACTATGAACGGATGGGAATTGCCTTCGAGCAATGGTTCGGGGAGAGCCGCTATCAGGACCGCCTGGTCTCGTTGACGCAGCGCCTGGTCGACGCCGGCATCGCCGTTCCAAGCGACGGCGCGATCATCATTCCGGTCGCTGCCGGCGCCGATGATCAGATGCCGCCTCTGATCCTGCAAAATTCCGACGGTGGGTTCGGCTATGGCGCGACTGACCTTGCGACCATCGACGAGCGCGTCAACGAATTCGGTGCCGATGCCTGCCTCTACGTGATCGACAACCGCCAAAGCCTGCACTTCGAGCAGGTATTCCGCGCCGCCCGCAAGTCGGTCATTGCAGGCAAGACCATTGATCTCGAGCACCTCGCATTCGGCACCGTCAATGGCGCAGACGGCAAGCCATTCAAGACGCGCGAAGGCGGCGTCATGCGTCTCGCTGACCTGATGCAAATGCTGGTCGCCGAAGCGCGCCAGCGCTTGCAGGAAGAGGGCATGGGCGCCGCGTTGGGCGAGGCCGAATTGGAGAAGGTCGCCAGTATCGTCGGGCTCGGTGCGCTGAAATTCGCCGATCTGCAACATGACCGTGAGACGGATTATGTCTTCGACATCGCGCGGTTTTCAAAATTCGAAGGCCGCACCGGGCCCTATCTTCAATATGCCGGCGTTCGCATCAAGTCTCTGCTCGCGAAGGCCGCGGAAGCCGGGCGGTCTTTCATGCCGATCGCACTAGCCCTGCCCGCGGAGCGCGAGGTCGTATTACTGCTTGACCGCTTCCATCTTGCTGTCGAACGCGCCGCCGAACTGCGCAAGCCGCATGTTCTCGCTGAGCATCTGTTTGCGCTCGCGGGCGCGTTCAACCATTTCTATCACGGCTCCCACATTTTGCCCGAAGCGGACGACGCCCGAGCGGGCTCATGGCTCTCAGTGAGCAAGACGGTCCTGGCGCAGCTGGAGCTTGGCCTCTCGCTCATGGGCATCACCATTCCCGAGCGCATGTAGGGAGGCAACCTGCGTCAGCGGTAAAAAGCGACTCAAGCATAAATCTCGCGAAGTTTTGCCACAACCGAGTGCACATCCTCGACAAGGTGCAATCGCGGATTTTCGAGCTTGGAGGCGTGTCGATGGGCCAAATATCGGCTGCGGGTTGCCCAGCCTTGCAGGTCCTTCTCTAACCTTTCTCCAGCCGGGATCGCGGTAATCGCGGCCGGCAGATGCAAGACGTAATCAAGATCGATTTGAAGGATGAAATGCTGCCGGCGTTCCATGCATCCAAGCGCTGCCCAACCGGTTTCGGCCAACCCCGCGAACGCCGGCAAGGTCTTATTGAACACCATCACGACCGTTTCGCAGGCCGCCATGTATTCGGCTTCAATGTCACCGGCTTTTTGAGACCACCCAAGAGGCTGTACTGGATTGTAATACGTGACGCCGAGCTCCGTGAGCACGGGAATAACATGCCGCTCGCGCCATTCGCCGTGAATAGAGCCGAAAAGAACGACTTGTGGGATGGTACTCAAGACTTCACTCCACCTTGGCTTTCATCAGTGTCTTGAGGGCGCGCACCGCTCTCTGTGTGCGAGAGACAAGAGGCCTCTCGAATTACTGCCGCCTAATCGGCAGTAGCTCAACGGTAACAGGTAGTCAGCTGATGTAGGCGCGGAGCGTGATGCAGGCGCTCTTTGCGGGAATGCGCTTGAGGCCGAGGATGCTCATTGCGTCGGCTACATCGGCGAAGTTCAGATGCGCGCCGGGTGTTGCGGCCGCGAGGAGCTTTTCGATCTTCTCCCTTTGTGCCGCGGCGATTTTTGCGGTGGGAAGGGCATTGCGGATCGCCTCAAGCTCAGCCTTGCTGTTGAAGGGCTGGATCAGGCCGCACGCCTGCGCGGGAGTGGGCGCAAAATTGACGACCGCGGCAAAGCCGAAAAGCGAAAGTGCGATGAAAGACGCGCGAATCATAGGGGATCCTTTCGAGTGAAGAAGCCCCTGTCAGTCGCCCGAAGCTGTCCCCTGGTTCACCGTTTTCACGTTACTTCCCGATCAGGAAGTCGAGGAAAAAGCTCTTCGGCGGTGGTGGTGGCGGCGGCTGCCGGAGCGGCGGCCGTCCGCTGCGGCCGATCGCCGGCGAGCAGGGAGGGCAGGCCATTGTCTTCGCCGAGCGAAGCGCGGGGCGCCGGCTGATTGTTGGTTAGCGCGGCAGATGGCGGCGGGTCGAGCGATCCCTTGCGTCCGCACGACGCCAGCGCGAACGCCGCAGCCGCGACGACGCCGATCAACGCAAGCCGGCTCCACCAATTGACAGTATTATTCAACCACCCACTCCCCCAATCACCCGCACCATAACAGAAACGCACTGCCAAGGCGTTTCTTTGTTCCCCCGCTCCGCTATTTCCCTTTGCCGCCAATCGCGCGAGCCACTTCTTCGCTTCTTTGCGGACATTTTTAGGCGCGGTGCCGCCGAAGCTTGTCCGGCTTGCCACTGAATGTTCCACCGACAGCACCTTGAACACGTCCATGGTAATTCGCGGCTCGATGGCCTGCATGACCGGCAACGGCAATCGGTCGAGATCGACGCCCGCCTTCTCGGCCGCCGCAACGATGCGGCCGGTGATGTGATGCGCCTCGCGGAATGGCATCTTGAGGTTCTGCACCAGCCAGTCGGCAAGATCGGTCGCAGTGGCGTAGCCCTGACCGGCCGCCGCCCGCATCCGTGCGGCGTCAGCCTTCATGTCGCCTACCATGCCGGTCATCGCGGCGAGGCAGAGCGAGAGGGCGGCGAGCGCATCGATCGACGACACAACGAGCATCAACTACGCCCAGGAGCTGGTGGTCCTCAAGATCGCCGGCCTCTCCGCGAGCGACGTCAACACGGTGGTCACGGGCGGGCAGAGCAGCCGCCTCGCCGCTCTCGTGGCCGGCCGCCTCGACGCCACGATGCTGAGCCACGCCGCGGCGATCCAGCTGGTTCCCCAGGGCTACCACGTGCTCTACGACTACACCAAGCAGTCCCCGGGCCTCTACGACGACAACGGCTTCGCGATGAAGTCGTGGCTCGCGACGCACAAGGACCTCGCGGTCGCGTTCAACAAGGCGCTGCTGCAGTCGTTCGTCTGGTTCATGAACCCGAAGAACGCGGATGCAGCGGTGAACGAGGCGGTCGCGATGGTGCCGGGCTCGGATCCCGGGGCGACGAAGCAGCTCTTCGACCAGCTTCGCACGCTCAACTGGACGCCGCTCGGCCAGGTCCTGAACATCCCGACGCTCAAGGGCGAGCAGTCGCTTTTTGCCTCGATCGGGGCCATCCAGTCGACCCTCCCGGTCGGTCAACTGGGCGAACGTCTACTACGCGAACGCCGCAAAGGCGGCGCTCTACCCGCCGAAGACGAAGCCGAAGGCCAAGAAGAAGTGAGCAGCAAGGCGCGACAACTTCGGTTCGTTCGTCGAGGCCCGCGGCCCTATGCGGTCGCGGGCCTACTTTCACATCAGGGGGAGGCGAATGACGAGCATCGCGCAAGATGGCAACGCAGCCGTGGAATCGATCGTCGAGGTCGAGTTCGAGCTGAACGGCGAAAACGTAAGTGCGCAGGTCGACGGTAAGCGGTCGCTCATGCGCTACCTGCGCGACGATCTCGGTCTGATGGGGACGAAGGACGGCTGCTCGAGCGGCGACTGCGGCTCGTGCGTCGTGCTCGTCGACGGCAAGCCGCAGGATGCCTGCGTCTTCCTGATGCGGCGTGCCGGCGGGACGAAGATCGAGACGATCGACGGGCTGGCGCAGGCCGACGGGACGCTCCATCCGATCCAGGCCGCGTTCCTCGATCGCGGCGCGGTTCAGTGCGGCTTCTGCATCCCCGGGATGATCATGTCGACGAAGGCGCTGCTCGACGAGGACCCGAAGCCCGACCGAGGACGAGATCCGCGAGGGCCTGAAGGAGAACATCTGCCGCTGCACCGGCTTCATGCCGATCTTCGACGCGGTCGCGAAGGCGTCGGAGTGGCTCGAGAACGAGGAACTCTATGACGAGTGGGAGCCGAAGTACGGCCCGATGGGCACCTCGGCGGTCCTGCTCGACGGCCACGAGAGCGTGCAGGGGAAGCTTCCCTTCGCGGACGACCTGACGATGGAAGGCATGCTCCACGGCAAGGTCGTCTGGTCCGAGCATGCATACGCGCGCATCGTCTCGCTCGACACGAGCAAGGCCGAGGTGGCCCCGGGTGTCCACAGCGTCGTCACCGCGGCCGACGTGCCTGGACTGAACGCGCACGGCCGCACAGTTCCCGACCAGCCCGTCTTCTGCTTCGACCTCGTCCGCTTCACCGGCGATCCACTCTGCCTCGTGCTCGCCGACACGCGCGAGCAGGCCGAGGCGGCGGCGGAGCTCGTCAAGGTCGAGTACGAGGTCATCCCGGGCGTGTTCGATATGCGCGACTCGCTGAAGGGGGATGCACCGCAGCTCGTCGAGTCCGCCCCCGGCAATGTCTGCAAGGCGCTGACGCACGTCGTCGGCGACGTCGATGCCGCGTTCGCGACGGCACCGCACGTGGTCGAGGGCCACTTCACGACCCAGCGCCAGGATCACGCGTACCTCGAGCCGTTCGCAGCGCTCGCGAACGTCGACGAGGACGGTACCGTCATCGTCCGCACCCCCCAGCAGGCGCCGTTCGAGACGCGCGAGCAGCTGACGAAGGTGCTCGACCTGCCTCGCGAGAAGATCCGCATCATCTCGACCCCCGTCGGCGGCGGGTTCGGCGGGAAGCTCGAGATCGCGATCGAGGGCATGATCGCCGTCGCGACCTACGTCACCCGGCGTCCGGTCAAGATGACCCTCGGCCGCGACGAGACGCTGCGCACCGGCGTCAAGCGCCATCCGTTCATCTGCGACTACAAGGTTGCGATGGACGACGACGGGCTCCTGCTCGCCGTCGACGCGACGATGCTTTGCGACGGCGGCCCCTACACGGGCAACAGCCCGCGCGTGATCGACCAGGCGGCGATCTTCTCGTGCGGCCCGTACCGGGTGCCGAACGTCCGGATCGACGGCAAGGCCGTCCTGACGAACAACCCCCTCGGCGGGGCCTTCCGCGGCTACGGCATCAACCAGGCGGCGGTCGCGATGGAGCAGCTCTTCGACGAGCTCGCGCTGAAGCTCGGGCGCGACCCGTTCGAGCTGCGCCGGATCAACATGCTCGTCGTGGGCGACGAGACGATCACGGGGCAGCAGCTTCCGTCGAGCGTCGGTGCCGTCCCCACGCTCGATGTGTGCAAGAAGGCGTTCGACGAGGAATGGCCGGAGTACGAGAAGCTCGCACGGCCCGGCTACAGGATCGGCTGGGGCGTCGCCGCGGGCTACAAGAACGTCGGCGCCGGCAAGGGCAAGATCGACGACGCCGGGGCGACGTTCAGGCTCAAGAAGAACGGCCGCATCGCGCTTACCGCCTCGGTGATCGACGTGGGCCAGGCGATCCGAACGACCATGGTGCAGCTCGCCTCGGAGTCGACAGGGCTGCCGTTCACGATCTTCGACCTCACGACCCAGGACACCGGCGCTCGTGCATCCCCACCGCTCAGCCTCCGGACAGAGGCAGACGCTCGTGTCGGGCAACGCCGTGGTGATCGCGGGCAGGGAGTTCAAGCAGAAGCTGTTGGCCCTCGTCGGCGAGTGGTACGACAAGAAGCCGGAGGAGCTCGCGATCGTGGGCACCGAGGTTCGCACCCAGTGGACGCAGTATGTCGTCGAGGAGAAGCTCGTCAGCCTCGCAGAGATCTACGCGCGGGCGAAGGCCGAAGGGGTGTCGCTCGACACGGAGGCCGAGTACATCGCTCCGCAGACCTGGCCGCTCTCGGATCAGGAGGCGCGGAAGACCGTCCCGAAGGAGAAGTACCGGAACTACCCGACCTACGCGTATGCGACGCAGGTGGCGATCGTCGGGGTCGACGAGGAGACGGGTCAGGTCGATCTGCTCCGTGTGATCGCGGCTCACGATGTCGGTGTGGCGATCAACCCGCAGCAGATACGCGGGCAGATCATCGGGAGCGTTTCGATGGGCCAGGGCCTCGCGCTGAGCGAGAACTATCCGGCCGTCAACGGCACCCCGCCGTGGAAGCGGCTCGACTATCGCAGGCTCGGCGTGCCGGTGAGCACCAACGCTGCATCGGTCCGCGTCGAGATCGTCGAGGATCCGTTCCCCGAAGGCCCGTACGGCGCAAAGGGGATTTCGGAGATCGCGACGGTCCCGTCGACGCCGGCGATCCTCAATGCCGTGTACAACGCCACCGGCGTTCGCACCTACGACCTGCCCGTCGATCCCAGGACGCTGAAGGAGCAGATCGCGTCGTGAAGCTGGGCTACAAGGCATCGGCCGAGCAGTTCGCCCCGCGCGAGCTGCTCGACTACAGCGTGCTGGCCGAGCGGCCGGGCTCGACTCGGTCGCGGTCTCCGACCACTTCCAGCCGTGGCGCCACCAGGGCGGCCACGCCCCGAACTCGCTCGTGTGGCTCGGCGCGCTCGGCGCAGCGCGACCGAGCGCGTCGATGCTCGGCACGAGCGTGCTGACGCCGACGCTCCGCTATCACCCGTCGATCGTCGCGCAGGGCTTCGGACGCTCGGCTGCCTCGCGCCCGGGCCGGGTGTCCTCGGCGTCGGCACGGGCGAGGCGATGAACGAGACGCCCGCGACGGCGGCGAGTGGCCGGGCGCGAAGGAGCGCCGCCTGCCGCCTGGCCGAGGCGATCAAGCTGATCCGCGGCTGTGGACGCGAGGAGCGGGTCACCTTCGAGGGCGAGTACTACCGCACCGACCAGCGCGACGATCTACGACCGTCCGGAGCAGCCGGTGCCGATCTACGTCGCCGCGTCCGGCCCGCTGGCGGCGAAGCTCGCCGGTCGCGTCGGCGACGGCTTCATCTGCACGAGCGGCAAGAGAGCCGGAGCTGTACCAGGAGCTGCTCGACAATCTCGCGAGGGCGCGGACGCAGGCCGGCCGGGACGCCGACGACGATCGAGCAAGATGATCGAGATCAAGGTCTCCTACGACCACGACCGCGACGTACGCGCACGAGGCGTGCAACTGGTGGGCGGCGCTCGCGCTGTCGCCGGAGGAGAAGAGCGGCATCGAGGATCCGATCGAGATGGAGCGGCTCGCCGACGCGCATGCCGACCGCGCGCACACGCGGTTCATCGTCTCCGACGACCCCGCCGAGGTGCGTCGAGAAGATCGCCTGGTACGTCGACCTCGGCTTCGACCACCTCGTCTTCCACGCCCCGGGCGACGACCAGGACCGCTTCCTCGAGCAGTTCTCCGAGGACGTGCTTCCGCTCCTGCGGGAGCGGACGCAGGACTAGGCGGCCGCCAACGGTGTCGATACGCCGGTGTCGATACTCAGTGACGCATCGAGGTTGCGGCCTCCTCGAGGATCGACCCAAGTTCCACAGGGAGGTCGTGCTCGAGCACCTCGCGCAGGTCCTCGAACGAGTCGAGATCGAACGCGAGAGCCGGCTCATCGACAATGACCGCGTGGAGCCCCGCGTCGACCGCGAGCTCGGCGTGCTTGGCGGCACTGCCCGGTACGCCGAAACACGTCTCGGCCGCGAGCAGGGGGCGACATGACGATCGCGTTCGTGCCCGCGTCGCGCGCGCGCGCGATCCCCATTCCGGGCATGGCGTTGCTGCGATGAAGGCCTCGATCGCGTCCGACGTCACAAGCGGTACGTCGGCGGACAAGATCAGGACAGACTCCGTGCCGACGACCTCGGTCATCGCCGCCCTCAGCCCGTCGTTCCCCGACAGACCGCGGTCGTCGAACTGGTCGACATCCCAGCGGGTCGCCATCTCCCGACTCCGCAAATCGGAGGAGACGAGGAATACGCGCGAGACCGATGGCGCGCGCTGCGCTTCGAGCACGCGCATTCTCGACAAGCGCCTTCATCACCCGAACCGCCATCTCGGACGAGAGATGCTCTCGAAGGCGCATCTTCGCGTAATCGAGACGCTTCAAGGGGATAAAGAACGTCCACGTGAACCTTGACCCACTGTACCGCGGCCGGCCCCGATAGCTCGCGCAAGCGAGACGTAAGCATCGCTCACGCACTCGACGTCACACGACTGGCCCCTGCCCCTGAGTGCGCGGCCGACGGGCGGCCGGTTCGCGGGTCGACGAAAGCTGAGTTGCTGCGGCTACCTGCACGACACGGTCGAATCAGAGGCACTCGACCGGCCTGCAGCGCCGCTGGAAGCCACGGAGGCGGTATCGTCGCAGCGATGACGGAGACCCGCGGCGCGTATCTGATGAACCTCGGCCAGGCGGCTACCTCGAGGCCTGGGAGCTCCAGCGCTCGCTCGCCGCAGCAGTCGGCGCAGGGCGCGATCCCGGACACCGTGCTGCTGCTCGAGCATCCGCCGACGATCACGCTCGGCCGGCGCACCGACGGCGGGCGAGGTGCACATCCCGTCGGGTGTCGCGGTCGAGCATCGTGGAGATCGGATCGCGGGGGGAAGTCGACCTACCACGGCCCGGGACAGCTCGTCTGTTACCCGATCCTCGACCTGAACCGGCACGGGCGCGACGTCAAGCTATACTGCCGGAACCTCGAGGAGGCGATCATCCGCGCGGCCGCGACGTTCGGGCTCGACGCGACTCGGATCGATGGGCTCACCGGTGTCTGGCTCCGCTCTCCGCCGAGGAAGATCGCGTCGATCGGCGTCCACATCTCACGCTGGGTCACGACGCACGGCTACGCACTCAACGTCGATCTCGATCCTGCGCCGTTCACCGAGGTGGATCACCGCCTGCGGGCTCGACGATGCGGCGTTCACGACGCTTGCGCTCGAGACCGGCACGCCGGTCACGGTCGACGACGTCCGCGCGACCGGTCGCGGCGGGAGGAGTTTGCGACTCCGGCCGAGGTTTCGGCCTGAGCGCTCGACGGAGCTGCCGTCGGCCACGGGAGGTGCGATGGACTCTGGCACGCAGCCGCTCCACGAGGCTAGGCGGAGGAGCTCGCGGGCTCGCGCGCACGAACGAGTGCTGACGAAGCTCGCCGATGGCCCGGGCTTCGCCGCAGCACCGGAATGGTGGGGCCGACGAGATCCTCGTGAAGAGAGCGACCTCGAGCGGCACGCAGCTCGCCTGCGCGCTAGGCCGTATCTAGACTGAGGCCGTGGAGCTCGCTCCCGTCGCCGAGCGGCCGCGCCGGCCCGAGTGGATGAAGGTTCGCGCGCCGAGCGCGAACACGCGCTACTTCGACGTGAAGAAGCTGATCCACGGCGCCAGCCTGAACACGATCTGCGAGGAGGCGCGGTGCCCGAACATCGCCGAGTGCTGGGGGCGCGGCACCGCGACGTTCCAGATCCTCGGCGAGACGTGCACCCGCGCCTGCCGCTACTGCTACGTCAACTCCGGCACGCCGACCGAGCCGGTCGACCCGCTCGAGCCGCTGCGGCTCGCCCAGACGGCCAAGGAGATGGGGCTGAAGCACGTCGTCGTCACCTCGGTCGACCGCGACGACGTTCCCGACCGCGGCGCCGGCCATTACGCGGCGACGATCCGCGCGCTGCACCACAAGGTGCCCGACGCGACGATCGAGGTGCTGACGCCGGACTTCCTCGGCGTCGAGGAGGAGGCGCTCGCGAAGGTGATCGGCGCCCGGCCGGACGTCTTCAACCACAACATCGAGACCGTCCGCCGCTGCATCGCGCGCATGCGCGGCGGCAAGGCGAGCTACGACAGGGCGCTCTGGCTGCTGCGCCGCGCCAAGGAGATCGCCGACTACCCCGTGCTGACGAAGAGCGGGATCATCGTCGGGCTCGGCGAGACGAACGACGAGGTCGTCGAGACGATGCGCGACCTGCGCGACGCACGGCGTCGACGTCGTCACGATCGGCCAGTACCTGCAGCCGAGCGCGAAGCACGCGAAGATCGACCGCTGGGTGCACCCCGACGAGTTCCGCTGGTTCCGCGAGCAGGGCGAGGCGCTCGGCTTCGGCTCGGTGTTCTCGGGCCCGCTCGTGCGCTCGAGCTACCGCGCCGACGAGCAGCGCCACGCTGCCGCGACCGGCCGCGGCGCAGTCGCCTACTAGGAGCTCAGGAACTCGCCGATGA
>CAVPDZ010000002.1:0-68411 GCA_963702755.1 uncultured Alphaproteobacteria bacterium
CGCAGCACCTTCGGCCAGAGACTGATCGCCATGAAGGACAGCCCGGCCGCCTGCGCCACCCTCGGCCTCAACCTGACCTTCACCAAACTGGCGGTGTTCACCCCTCGGCGGCGATGGCCGGGCTCGGCGGGGCATCTACGGCGGCGCCATTCGGGCGGCCGACGCCAGCCTGCTGGACTTCTTCGCCGGGCTGACGATCCTCATGGTGATGGTGATCGGCGGGATCAACTCCATCGGCGCCGCCCTCTTCAGCGGGATCTTCCTCGGCACGCCGATCCTCTCCAACCTCTTCCGAACCTGAAGGAGCTTCCGCTGGTCCTGGCCGGAGGCGCCGGCATCGGGCTCGGCAAGGACCCGAACGGCTTCATCGCCAACGACATGCGACCGAAGTGGACGAGTTCCACGCGGAAGCGCTCGGCATCGTGGCCCTCATTGCTCTACTCGTGGTGGTCTGGGCGATCCGGATAGGCCACGGCATGAACAACTGGACCTACGCCATCATCAGTCTCGGCATCCTCGCCCTCGCTCCGGGGGTGATGGCGGCGGTTCACGCCAGGCGGCTGGCCAAGGCGGCGCCGGCCCTGGCGGATCGCGCGGTCGCCGCCGCCGCGGCAGGGACCGGGCCGGCCAACGGTGACGCGCCGGCGCTGGTCGGTGCCAGCAACGGGCACAGCAACGGCCAGGGCAACGGTCACCCCAACGGCGGCGGCCGTCGATTGAGTGGACCTCTCGAATGGTTGGGGATCACCCAGCCCTTCCAACCGGCGGACGTGGCCGTGATCAACGAGACCCTGGCCCTCCCATCGGTCGGAGAGGGGGCTCCCCGTGGCGCTGCTTGAGGTCGACACCGTCTCGGTGCGCTTTGGCGGCAACGTGGCCGTCCAGGACGTCGACCTGAGCGCCGAGGCCGGCCGGATCACCGGCTTGATCGGCCCGAACGGTGCCGGCAAGACGACACCTGTTCAACGTCATCACCGGCTTGCAGAGTCCAACCCGGGGCCGGGTCCGCCTCGACGGCGAGGACATCACCGGACTCAAACCGTTCAAGCGGGCCCGCAAGGGTGTGGCCCGCACGTTCCAGCGCCTCGAGCTGTTCGGCGTGCTGAGCGTGCGGGAGAACATCCAGGTGGCGGCCAGCATCTGCCGGCGCTGGACGGACTCCGACCAGCATCCCGCCGAGACGGCGTCGCGCCTGTTGTCGAGAGTCGGCCTCGAGGCCATGGCCGATGTCCGCGCCGATTCGCTGCCGACCGTCGGTCCGGCTGGTCGAATGGGGGCGAGCCCGGCCACCCGGCCCCGCCTCCTGCTGCTCGACGAGCCGGCCTCTGGCCAGGACGAATCGGAGACCGAGAACTTCGCCGACCTCCTACGGATCTGGCCGGCGAGGGTATCGGCATCCTGCTCGTCGAACACGACATGCAACTGGTGATGAACGTATGCGAGTACATCCACGTGCTCGACTTCGGGCGGCTGATGGCGGCCGGATCGCCGGCCGAGATACGCAACGACCCGGCCGTGCTGGCGGCGTACCTGGGCAGCGAATGGCAGCCGGCATGACCGAGATCCTGATGGAGCTTCGGGACATCCGGCCGGATACGAAGCCATCGAAGTCCTGCACGGCGTGTCCTTCCAGGTCCCCCGAGGCAGCGTGTTCGCCGTCCTCGGCCCCAATGGGGCGGGGAAGACGACGATGCTGCGGGTGACCGCCGGATTGCACGAACCGACTGACGGCGACATCCTCATCGCCGGCCGTCGGGTCAACGGGGCCAAGGCCGACGCCCTGGCCCGTCACGGTGTCTGCACCATCCCCGAGGGCGTGGGATCTTTCCGAACCTGACCGTTCGTGAGAATCTGTGGATGGCCACCTACCGCGGGTTGAAGCTGTCCGACGTCGAGGAAGCGGCCTACAGCCGCTTCCCCCGCCTGAAGGAGCGTCGGGGCCAGGCCGCGGGAACCATGTCCGGCGGCGAGCAGCAGATGCTGGCCGTCGCCCGGGCGATCACCACCCGTCCGGCGCTCCTCCTCCTCGACGAGCTGTCCATGGGTCTCGCCCCCCTGATCGTCGAAGAGCTGTACGAAGCAGTCGTCCGCATCGCCAGGGAAGGGGTGTCGATCCTCGTCGTCGAGCAGTTCGCCAAGACGGTTCTCGGTGTCGCCGATCTGGCCGCCATCATGGTGCAGGGTCGGGTCAGTAAGGTCGGCAAACCCCAAGAGCTGGAAGCCGAGCTACAAGCCGCCTACCTGGGTGGCGCATCTGTCGAGCAACGTCCTACAGACCGGCGCCTGGCGTCGGTAGACAGGCAGGTAACCCCATGATCGAAAGCAGTGACCGGGTCGAGCAGTTCAAGGCGGAGATTGCCGACATGCACATCAAGGATCCGGCCGCCGGGAGGGACGCCCAACTGCTCAGAGGCGGCGCCGTGGTCATGCTGGCCGGAATCGTCGTCACGATCGTGGCCTACTTCATGTCTCACAACACGTCCAACCCACTGACCCAGAACGACGCCCAGACCATCGGCATGATCGGGATCGCGGTCCGTCGTTGGCGCCGCCGTCTTTCTCCGGTATTCACTCGCCCAGTTCCTGCGGTTCTGGCGGCGCGGCTGATCTACGAGCAGCAAGCGCAGACGGATCGGATCCTCGGCTCGGCTCGGCCGTCCTCGGTCGGCAGCGACGTCTAGGAAATCCACGCCGGCCGTTGACAACACAGGGCCTCCGTCGTTCAATGGTTTGTACGACTTCGGGTCCGCGAGGTGATTGAGGGAAAGGAGGGCACCGTGGCGACATGGAGCTCGTCCGAGGAGGACGGTCCACCCCGCTGAGATGGAGGCCGGGGGGCCTTCGCCCCTCCGGTTTTCTCCTCGAAATCATTGACTGCCGCCCGATCAAACGACCGGCCCATCTCCTGGTGAGCAGCAACGATGCCACTGGGGGCGAGGGGGTTCCACTCTGACCACGGAGCGGCGGGAAGTGATGCTTGTTCCAACCGGACCGAGGGCGGCCGTCGGCCGCCCTCGGTTCGTATGGGTGAATGATCAACCGAACGTGATCTCCCGCCGGGCCAGTCGCCAACCCTTCGGTGTGCGGTGCAGCGTGTCGTGGTAGTGGCCCATGAGTTGCACCCGGGCGTCGTGGTCGTGTTGCCGTAGAACAGCCAGTACGAATCGGCGGTCGCCTTGTCGGAGCCATCGCTTTGCACCAGCAGGGTCGAGATCACGTGTCGTGTGTGGCTCTCGGGGCCGGTTGTCCTTGAGTTCGTCGGTCCTGGGCGCCGGCCATGATGTCGGCCCGGCCGTGCCGAGGGGCGCCCGGCATCTCCCAGGAAGCCTCTTCGGTGAACAGCGACACGTACTCGTCGAGATCCCCCATATCTGCCAACTGGGCCAGGCGAGCGACGAGGTTGCGGATCTCAAGCTCATCGACGAGTCGTTGGGTCATCACCGTGTCGGTCGCATCGGCCTCCGGTAGTTTGGGTGCTCGGTGTCCTGCAGACTAGGTTGAGCGGCCTGTCAGGGTGTCGGAGCGAAGCCGATGGACAACAACGCCAGGATGATTCGTTCCTTGTGCTTCGTGCCGGCTCATATCCCCGAGCGCACCCTGGACGGTAGGAATCCTGCTACTGGATCTGGCCCGTCGGGTCGGACTGATCAAGGATTGAGACATGGCCGACGCGCTGTTCCCGCTGCTCCCCGCCGATGACGCCCATGCCGTACCGCCGAATCCGATATCCCTGACGTCCTGGCCAACGTCAATCTGTTTCGGGTCGTCCTGCACAATCCCGGCGTGGCCCGGGTCTTGGCCTCGGTCATCAAGGAGCTCACCATGGGCGGCTCCCTCGACCCCCGGGTGAAGGAGCTGGCCATCCTCCGGGTGGATGGCGGATGGGCGCAGTCTACGAATGGTCCAACCACTACCCCATCGCCCGACGGTCCGGTGTCACCGAGGACGAGATCCTCGCCGTGCGCCAGGGGTCCGATGACGCCCGCTTGGACCCGGTGGCCCAGGTGGTGTTGATGGTCGTCGACGAGATTCTCGATCATCACCTCGTCTCGCCCACCACGATGTCAGCCGCTCGCCTCGCCTTCAATGACGAGCCTGCCCTCCTCGAGCTTCTCGTCATTCCCGGCTTGTACCGGACGATCGCCACCGTCCTGCAGACCCTCGAGGTGCCACTCGAGGACGGCCGGGAGGCGTGGCCACCAGACGGCGCCACGCCGGTCGCCTGAAGGGGCGGGCCAGGACATCACGGGTACGCGCCGCACCAGACTGGTTGCCACCGCCGCCATCTTGATCGCGGCGGTCGGCGTGGCTTCGCTCATCGCGGTCACGTCCGGGAGCCACGGACGGCGAAAGGACCCGGCGTCAGCGGCCGGACATCCCAGCACCAGCGCCGCCTCGGATCGGCCTGGGGCCACCGCCCCATCCTCGTCGGCCCCCGATGCGACCGGTGCTCCGGCGTCAAGCGACCTGGGCGACCAGAGCGATCCGGCCGCCCTGGTCGCCGCCCTGCGGAACCTGGAAAGCCACGGAGGATCCGTGGTTGCCGAGACGATCCTGTCGCCGCCGGCGTGCGCGTCGGCGGCGGCAACTGGTGCGGGATTGCCATCGGACAGCCGGGCGCTGGTCGCGGCCGACGTGCGCTGGAAGGGTCAAGACGCCCAAGCCTTAGTCTTTGCCGATTCCACACGGACCAACGGGCAGACCGCTGTGGTCGTCACCCCGACGGATTGCGCCGTGCTGACCTCGATCCCTTTCTGAGCCCCAGTTGCTATCCGGCCGTCCCGGGCTCTCCTTGAGATTCCGACGTGCGGTAGTCGCCGAACTGCTCGTCGCGGGCGGTGAGCGCACCAGTAAGGCCCTTTTCCTCCATGGACTGGATGAACTTGGCCATCGACGCGGTGTGGGTGCCGAGTGCGCACAACTCCGTCCCGATGCGCACCGCAGTGCGAAAACCCATGATCTCCATGCCCCGATGAACGAGGCGCTTGTTGAGCTGCAGCAGATTGGGTTCGATCTGGGCGATCCGCGTGGCGATCTCGAGCACCTTCTCGTCGAGCTCCTCGGCGGGATAGGCGAGTTGGCCCAACCCAGACGGGCCGCTTCGACACCCGAGATCGAATCGCCGGTCAGCATCATCTCATCGCGGTCCGCATCCCGAGGGTCCAGGCGTGGAAGTGCATGTCGGGCACACCGAAGCGCACCGCCGGATAGCCGATCTTGGCGTCCTCAGCCACGTAGACCAGGTCGCAGCCGGTCGCCAGCTCGCTGCCGCCGGCGAGGCAGTAGCTGTGCACCTGGGCGATGACCGGCTTCGACAGGTCCCAGATGCTCATCCATCCGTCAGTGACGTGTCTCGGCCACTGACCCTCACCGGGCGGGGTGAAGAACGGCAGCTCGAGACCCTCGTTGCCACCACCGAGGTCGTAGCCGGCCGAGAAGCACTTGCCACCGCCTCGAATGATGGTGACCCGCACGTCTGGATCGAGATCATTCTTCTGCAGGCAATCGATGATTTCACCCCGCAGAGCGTGGTTGAGCGCATTGCGCTTCTCCGGGCGGTTCAGGGTGATGCGTCGGACATAGGGCGATACGTCGTCGACGAGGATGACGTCGTAGCTCACAGGGCCTCCCAGGTGGCTGTAGTGGTGACGCCCGGTAAACTACGCCCAACCAAAGAGGCGGCGCGGATTCGACTCGAACAAGCGCCGCTTGTCGGCCGCCTCGAGATCGTCGCGCCGCTCGACCTTGGTGACGCTGTTGGGAAAGTCGGTGTCCCAGTGCGGATAGTCACTCGCCCACACCAACCAATCGCCGCCGCCCTGGGCGATGATCTCCGGGAGGCCGTACTCGCCCTCGGTCGACACAAAGAGCCGCCCCTCGCCTCAGGTACTCCGAGGGAGCCTTGGTGATGTTGGGCATCTCGTCGGCTCGGCGCTCATAGTGCTCGTCGAGGCGCTCGAACATGAACGGGACCCATCCGGCGCCCGACTCGAGCAGCGCGTCGCCAACGAACGAAACCGCTCGAAGACGCCGCCGCACACCAGGGTCGTCGCCCCGAACATGCCGTTGAAGGGAAACTCGAGGGCGTGGAGCTCCGCGTAGGCGTCGACGAACATGTCGTGGGCGAAGCGGCAGCCGCCGGCGTGGACGCCGAGCGGAACGTCCAGCGACTCAGCCAGCTCGTACAGGGGGAAGTTGGCAGGGTCGTCAGGGTGCGGTCACCGTTGCGTGACGGCCCGTCAAGGACACGAACCCGAGCTCCTTGACCGATCGCTGGCCTCCGCGACGCGTCATCGATCCAGCCGAGGGGCAGGGCCGTGTGCCTTCAGGCGGTCCGGGTTGCCTGGCAGTACTCGTACAGCCAGTCGTTGTAAGCACGACAGAAGGCCACGCTGGCCTCTCGGTCCGCGATCCGGTAGAGCCCAGCGAGACGGCGCCGTACAGCACGGCGACATCGATCCCCTCGGTATCCATGTCCTCGAGCCGAAGCTTCGCGTCGACCGCGCCTTCCCCGTTGGGCCGCCGACTCCCGCATGCCTTCAGGTACCCAGGCGCCCCGTCCGGTCCCCGGAGGAGTCATCCGCCCCTCCACGAGGTAGCGGGTGGTGCCCCGCTCGTCGCGACCAGCTTCGGGCGGACGTCATGGAAGCGGATGGAAGGTGGCGCTCCCACAGCTCGTCGGGCTCGAAGACGTGCCCGTCGACATCGATCACGAGATGTTCGTCCATGGCCTTCACCTCTATCGCTTGTTGGCCGGCGCCCGGTCCGCCGTGGCGTTCTTCAGCACGTCCCGGAAGGGGATCTCCTTGTCGGCGCGAGGCTCGCCGGGAAGTCCGAGGATCCGCTCGCCGATCACGTTGCGCTGGATCTCGTCGCTGCCTCCTGCGATGCGAAGCTGCACCGCACTGAGGAGCTGTAGTGCCAGGATCCCGGTTCGGGGCCGTCGCTTCCGAAAGGGTGCCGTACGGGCCTTCGATGGTCAGCGCAGCTCATTCAACCGCTTTTGGTGGTGGGCGTTGAACAGCTTCAGCAACGACGAGCCGGCGCCTGCTGGCCCCGACCGCCGCCTGCATACGGAGGCCGAGAACCCAAGCAGCTCGGCGCCGGTGTAGGCGGCGGCGAGGCCCTGGCGGATGACCGGGACGCCATCTCGGCCGTGGTGGCGGGCCAGGTCGACCAGGGCGTGGATACCGGGGCGGCCCGAGCCCACGCTTCCCCCCATCAGCACCCGCTCGTAGGCCAGCGTCGTCATCGCCACGCCCCAACCGGCATTCCGGTCACCGAGCAGATGTCCGCTTCGACTCGGCGTCGGTCAGAACACCTCGTTGAAGTGGGCATCGCCCGTGATCTGGCGCAGCGGCCGGACTTCCACCCGGCTTGATGCACGAAGGAAGTAGTGATTCCCCGGTGCTTGGGTACGTCGGGATTGTTCGGGCCAGGAGGATGGCGTAGTCGGCCTCATGGGCCTGGGTCGTCCACACCTTCTGGCCGTTCACGCCCATTCGTCGCCGTCCAAAACGGCGCGGGTGCTCCGACCGGCCAGATCGGAACCCGCGCCGGGCTCGCTGTAGAGCTGACACCAGCGCAGATCGCCCCGCAGGGTGGCCGGCACGAAGCGGCGCTTCTGCTCCTCGGTTCCGTGGACCATGATCGTCGGCGCCACCATGGCGATACCGATCGATCTGGCGCGGCGTCAATCCGGCCGTCGCCAGCTCCTCGTCGACGATGGACTGTTGGCGGGTGGTCCCGTCCCGCCCGCCATATCCGGGTGCCCATTCGACCGCGGCCAGCCCTCCGTCGACGAGTCTGGCCTGCCAGGCCCGGGCGGACTGGCTCGCCGGCGTCGAGTGCCTTCGCTCGGCGCCAACCCGGCTCCGCGGGGGCGTTGGCCTCGAGCCATCGCCGCACCTCGAGACGGAAGGCGGCGTCGTCGGCGCTGTCCTCCCCGACTCCGGTAGTCGATCCGGGTGTGGCTCATCGACCCTCCCGTCGTCGCTGTGGTGTTGGGGCGATGTTACCGTCGACGTCCGCAGGGACCTCGAGGCGCACCGGGACGCCGGACTGGAGGACCATCCCGGTCAACGGATCGGTGTCCCATGCCACGCTCGTCAGGGCGCTGACGTCGGGGCCCGTACCCATGCGGGATCGACACCGCCCCCGCCGGATGGCGTCAACCACCCGGGCGACACCGACGAGTGACCCGGCCCGACTCAGGACCCGGACCGGGCCGCCGTCGACGATCCCCGCATCGGCGGCGTCGGCCGGATGGAGCTCGATCAGCGGTTCGTCCCGACCGTCCCCGCACCCGTGTCGGGGGTGTCATCGATGGCCGAGTTGACGTGGCGGGGCTGGCGCCGGGGGACGAGAGCCAACCTCGGCGGGTCGGCGAGGGTGGCCAGCTGGGCAACCAGCGGAGCCGGCGCCAACCTCCATCGTCCGTCGGGCAGCAGCCGCTCGACCCAGCCGAACACCGCGTCCTCGGCCACCACGGGACCCCCGGCCGCTCGGAGATCCTCGAAGGAGCTCCGGCCCCGGGAGGCGACCGTGCTCAACAGGTCATCATCCGAGCACCGGTCGGGATCGAGGCCCCTGAGCAGGTCGAGCCCCAGCCGGCGACCCAACTGCGCGAACGGCCACCAGAGCGGGCGACGATCAGCGCCGGGGGGGACGACTGCGGCGGTGTACTGGGTGGCCACCATGGGGAGGTGGGCGTCGATGTACTGGGGCAGATCGGCCCGCTCGAGCGAATCGGCACAGGCGAAGACGTGGGTGGCCAGCCCGGTCGTCTCGGAGGGGACGATGTCGCAGACGGTGAGCAGGTCGAGCCGTCCCAGGGCGGCCAGGGTGCGCTTGGCATCGGGGAACGAGGTGACCGGGTTGCCCCCCACGACGAACAGAGCCCGCAGATGGCCGGCTTCGATCTCGTCGGCGAGGGCGGCGCAGGGGAACTCACCGAAGCGGCCGGGGAGATCCGGGCGACTGGCCGGGCCGGGGCCGGGCTCGCCCCCGCCCGGACTCCACGTCCGGGTATCGAGGCGGCGAAGGTAGCCCGGGTTGAACCACATGGCCCCGGGCCGGTCGTAGGCATGGGTGACGATGTTGAGCGCCCACACCAGCCACTCGGCCACGTTGGCCCCGGCCGACATGGTGACACCGGTGCCCGTCTGGGCCGACGCCGGGCCGTGGCGGCGGATGGCCTCGAGCAGGTCGGTCAGGTCTTCCTCCGGCAGTCCGCATCGGGCGGCGGAGGACTCGAGGTCGAAGCCGGCCACCGCCGCCGCCAGGGCGTCGACCCCGCTGGCCCGGGCGGCCAGGTAGGCCCGATCGGCCCCCGCCCGGAGGAGTTGGTTGACCAGGAAGGCCAGCAGGATGTGATCCGTGCCCGGCCGCAGGGCGAGATGACGCGACGCGAGCCGGGCCGTCTCGGTCCGGCGTGGATCGACGACCCACAACTCGCCATCCCGGGCGATCTTGCGCAGCCGGATGACGGGATCGGGAAAGGGATTCGAGTGGCCGTGGGACACGACGGGATTGGTCCCGAGGAGGAGGGCGAAGCGGGCCCGATCCCAGTCGAGCAACGGCACCAGGCCGGGGTGTCCGGTGATGAGCTCCATCACCAACGGCTTGCATGGCGTGTCGATTGTCGTCGCCGAGTAGACCTGCGGTGATCCCAGGGTCCGGATGAAGCGCTCGGCCACCCGTCGCCCGTTGGTGTCGAACGCCGATCCGGTGGCCAGATACATCCCGACGGCTCCCGGACCGGATGTGGCCATGATCTCGCCGATTCGCCCAGCGAGATCGTCGAGCACTTGGCCCACGATGCTGACCGCAGCTCACCACGGCGCCGCATGAGCGGTCCGTCGAGGCGGTCGGGATGGTGGTGGAGGGAGCCGAGCGCCGACCCTTCGAGCAGGTGTAGCCCCGCGACAGCGGGTGGTCGGGATCTCCCGACACGCCCACGATCTGGTCGCCGTCGGTTTCGACGAGCAGCCCACAGGCCGCCATGCACAACCGGCAGAAGGTGCGGTGCTGCTCGGCGGCGGTCATCGGGTCATCCGCCTCGGGGGATCACGTCGTCACCAGAGCCGGTCGCTGGCCAGGCGGGCTCCCTCGGCCATGGCGGCCAGCTTGGCCCACGTGATCCTGGGGTCGACGGGCATGACCTGGGCGAAGGTGGCGAAGCCGCAGTCGCTGCCGGCCATCACGTTTTCCCTCCCGACCAATCGCGCGAGCGCTCGATGCGCTGGGCGACGAGCTCGGGGTGCTCGATGTAGTTGTTGGTCGAGTCGAGGACGCCGGGATGAGGACCTTGCCGTCGGGGAGCCGACGTCCTCGAAGATGGCCCACTCGTGCTCGTGGCGGGGGTTGGCCGCCTCGAACAAGAGTCCCGTCGGCCGGGCCGGAGCACGATGTCGATGATCTCGCGCCAGCGCGATGTCGTGGTTGTGCGGCCCCTCGTAGTTGCCCCAGCAGACGTGCATGCGCATCGCCTCCGGGGGATGTCGCGGGTGGCGTCGTTGATGGCCTCGACGTGCTGGGCCGCTAAGCGCCGGAAGTCGTCGAGCGTCTTGCCTTTGGCTTCTACGACCTGCCATCGGCGCCAGGTCGGGGCAGTCGAGCTGGAGGATGAGGCCGGCCGCGTGGATGGCGTCGTACTCCTGCTTCATGGCGTCAGCCAGGGCCACGATGTACTCCTCGTGGGTCCTGTAGTGCTGGTTCGTCATGAACAGCGCGATCACGCCCGGCGAGGCCGCGGTCATGAAGGCCTCCGTCACGTCCACCCCTTTGACGGCTTCCAGCAGGTTGGCGATGTCCCGATCAAGCTCGGAGCGGTCGCGGTAGCGGACCGGCCCGGTGCAAGCCGGGTTGGTGGTCGCCGATGAGATCGATGGGGCCAACCGGGCGAAGTATTCGGGAAACTCCGTCGCTTCTTCGAGCATGACGGTCTGGCTGGCCGTTCCGTCAAAGCCGGTGAGCCGGTTGACGACGTAGGTGGCGTAGCTCGGCTTGCCCACCTCTCCGTCGTTGACGACGTCGACGCCGGCTCGGACCTGCCGCCGAACCGTGTCGGCGACCACCTGCCGGAGCTCCTCTTCGCTCACGGAAGCTCCCGAGCTGGCGGCGGCCGTGCCGGGCAGGGGTACCCCGGCCGGACGGGGCAGGCTCCCGGTGTGAGTGGTGAGTATCCGTTCCTCACTACGTCTCATGACCCGTTCCCCCTGATCGTGGTGTCGAGCCGGCGGCTTCGGTGCCCGAGGCCATCATGTCGCAAAAGCGTGCGATCCCGCACGGGCGGCCACCTTCGGTCCCGGTGGTGCTCAGGTGGCCCCGAGCAGCCGGTCGTAAAGCTCGGCGGTGCGAGCGGCGATAGCCCGCCAGCTGAAGTGCTCAAGGACCCGCCGTCGCCCGGCCTGGCCGAAGTCGCGGGCGTGCCCGGCGTCGGCGAGCAAGTGGTTGACCCGATCGGCGAGATCGGCGGCGAAGCGCTCCGGATCACGGGCGACCCGAAGACGTCGCCGGCCGCGTCGAAGGCCACCAGGTACCCGGTTTCGCCGTCGACGACGATCTCGGGGATGCCGCCGACGGCGCTGGCCACCACCGGCAGGCCGCACGCCATGGCCTCCAGATTGATCAGCCCGAAGGGCTCATAGACCGACGGGCACACGAACACCGCGGCGTGGCTCAACAGTTGGACCACGTCGCTCCTTGGCAACATCTCCTCGATCCAAAAGACGCCACCTCGGGCTCGGCGCAGCCCGGCAACCTTTTCCCGTACCTCGGCGCCGATCTCAGGCGTGTCGGGCGCGCCTGCGCACAGGACCATCTGGGCGTCCGGATCGATCCGGGCGGCGGCGTCGATGAGGTGGACGATGCCCTTCTGCCTGGTGACCCGACCAAGGAACATGACCATCGGTCGCGCCGGGTCGATCCCGAGACGCCCGAGCACGTCGGTGCTGTCGTCCCGCCGATATTCGTCGGGGTCGATCCCATTGTGAATGACATGGACCCGTCCTGGCTCGACGCGCGGATAGGCAGCCAGGATGTCTCGGCCCATGGCCTCGGACACGGCGATCACGGCGTCGGCGGACTCCATCGCCGTGCGCTCGATGTGGGTCGAGAGGGCGTAGCCGGATCCAGTTGCTCGGCCTTCCACGGGCGCAGCGGCTCGAGGCTGTGGGCGGTCATCACGTGGGGGATGTCATAGAGCAGCTGGGCGAGGTGGCCGCCGTAGTTGGCGTACCAGGTGTGACTGTGCACGATGTCGACGCCCTCGACATCGGCCGACATGCGCAGGCCGACCGACATCGCCCGCAAGGCCGCCCCCTGACGAAGACCGGGAATCTCACTCCACGGCTGGTAGGAACCCGCCACGAGAGGCGACGATCGAGGTGCCCCGAAGCAGTACACCGAGACATCGACGAAGTGGGCCAGCTCCCGGCTCAGATACTCCACGTGGACGCCGGCGCCACCGTACACCTCGGGAGGAAACTCCCTTGTCAACAGCGCCACCTTCATCCCGACCCCTTCGAGATCACTGGGCGTCGACGATGGTGCCCTTGCCGAGAACGACCACGCCCTTCTCCGAACAGGTGAACCGCCTCCCGTCCGCTTCGGGGTCGACGCCGATCCGGCCCCTGGTGGCACCACGCTGTTCTTGTCGATGATCGCCTTGCGGACGACGGCGCCGCTGCCGATCACCACGTCGTGCATGATGACCGAATCCTCGACCAGGGCGCCGGACTCGATCAGGACACCGGGCGAGATGACCGAGCGCCGGGCCTCCCACCGGAGATGATCGCTCCGGGACTGACGATCGAGTTGAGCGCCCGACCCACCCGGTCGTGCTCCTCGAAGACGAACTTGGCGGGGGGCAGCACAGGGATGGTCGTGTAGATCGGCCACTCCCGGTTGTACAGGTTGAAGTAGGGATGCGCCGCAGATATCGCTGCGACAACCACCCGTGACCCGAAAGGGAAGTGCGGGTCGACCACGGATGCTCATTTCGTCGCGACGATCACGCCCTTGAGACCCTTCGCGTCGATGGCTTTCTAAATTCGTTGTGTGCCGTTGAAATCATAGGGTTGGCCTGGCGACAGCAGCATGTCTGCAACGCGAGACACCGGAATGAAGGAGTCGGTCGGAGGTGAATACCAACCGGGTCTTCTGTGCCGACCACATGCACGATAACGAGTGCGGCGCCTCTGCTGTAGTTGCCAACGAGGTGAGTCCAAGAGCCATCAGGATGATCTTGGTCGGTAGTTTCATCCGCGCGGTCCTTGACTTGTGTTACAGGTACTCGTGATCCGGACCGACTTGTTTGCGCCCAGCAACAGCCGCACCCGTCGCCGTGGCGCGCCGCTATGGCTGATTGACCCGCGCGGCGGCAGTGAAGCAGATGGCGTAGAGAATGGCCAAGCCGTATAAAAAATGTGCCATGGCCACGGACCCCGACCGATCTTCAATTATTTCAGCGACGGCCATCACCGCGACGCCAACAAGAAATGGCGACTTGAAACGGTTCATTGCGGGTCTCCCCTGTTAAGACTGAAGCAATCTCCATCGGTGGCCTGATGCTAAACAAGATCGCCTCGCATTGCCCGCCCCCTAGCCGTTGAGGCACGGTTGTCCCAGGGGCGAAATCGCTAGGCTGAGGGACGCGTGACAAACGTCTTCGCCCGCTGGTGGATGCGGGTCAAAGCCAAGGCCGGGCTCATCAACTCCGCTTTTTAGGTGCCCGTGTCGATGCTTGAACCCATCGCAAACGTTGGCCGACCAAATCGCATGAGCACACAGAAATTCTTACTGGTCGTCGGCACCATCATGATGCTGTTACTGTTTCCACTCTTAGTGCACTCTTTTCAGGAGTGCATGGAAAAGGGTGGTAAATCATGTCCTTGCACGAGAGGCCATTGCCCGCCGGCTACGGGCAAGTGATTTGACCATCGGATGATCGTAGCGATGAACCACTGAAGCAATCTCGCCGACTGCATGCAAAAGGAGACGATCATGAGCGGCGCTTACCAAGCTAGAATGCTCAAGCGAGTGATGGGCGGGTATATCTTCCAGCCGCCGCCGGGCATTTTCTGTCGTACACAAGCTTATCGGGTGAACGAGGCCCAGAAGGCAGAGATCCTGGCACTCGCGCAGTTGGAGAAGGTGCAGTGGGCAAGATGGCTCACCCGAATTGCCCTCGCGCTTGCGGTCGCCACCGGTATTGCATTTCGTCAAGCCGCCGGTGAACCGCTTGTGAATAGCTGGCTCGCCGGCTTCAGTGTTTTTGTGATCGCCCAGGCTATCGCCGCGTCGGTGACATATTATGCCGTCGCGCGTCGACTGCAGCCGTTGCTTGCCGGACTTCCCCGCTCCGCCGAGCAGCTGTACCCCGCCCCGATCATGTTCAGAAGGCCAGAATTAGGCTCGGCAACAGTTTGGTACGCGCTGTTAGCGTCGGTGCCTATATATATGCTTTTGCTGCATCCCGACCTCGTGGTTTCTATGTTCACCACGACGACCCTGGTCTTTATTCTTGCTGCCGCCCTCCTCCGCTTAGCCTTGGCACCGTTCTTGTTGGCGGTCATCCATTTGCGTCGGCAACGCCACGACCAAGCCGCGCTAGGAGAGCGATGACCGCAAACTTAAACATCGCGCGACTCGTCCTGCCCCTCTTTCTTCGAAACTCAGCGAACCTACCCTTAGCCCGAATGAAACAGTATGTGCCAGCACGCCGAGCTGGCGCACCCCAAAGCTGTCCTCGGGCGAAGTGA
Organism: uncultured Alphaproteobacteria bacterium; assembly: GCA_963702755.1. Classification (GTDB taxonomy): domain Bacteria; phylum Pseudomonadota; class Alphaproteobacteria; order Rhizobiales; family Xanthobacteraceae; genus JAJPKK01. The sequence continues at coordinate 14,766 of CAVPDZ010000002.1, forward strand.
CTGGTTGCAGGCGTCGACGCGGCGCACCAGAAATATCGAACACCGCATGCGCAGCGGGGACAATGCAAACATGACCCCCGTGAGGCACCCATGACAGAGACGGAGCTCGAAACTAAGCTTCAAAATCTAAGTGAGCAGTTTTTGCAGTTTCAGCGACAACAAGAAAGTGTCAGAAAGCGCTGGTCTAGAATCGGATTGATCAGCTTGGGTTTCGCGTCAGCGTTCGCCGTTGTAAGCATAATATTTTCCGCGCTCTCCCTTTTGAACAACACACCCAATCCGTCCACCCCCTTCGCGCTCACACTGATCCCACTATTTCTTCTCAGCACTGCCCTGGTTGGCGGCGGGTCTTGGTACGTGGATAGACGCCGGGGACCGTCTTGAACATCGAGGTGGTCGCGCGAACGCCGGCCACCGGAGCCTTCCTCGGTCAGTAACGCAAAATGCGCCGCCGAAGGTTCGTTGCGCGGACCGGCGGCAGAGTTTGGCAACGCCGGTGAGATTGGAAAGGCCCGGCTGGCCGGCTCAAGGGCCAGTCCTGTACAGTCGCACCGGCTTCAACGGGGCGCTGCAGGGCTACCGCGTGCGCCGCGGCTCCGATCCGAAAAGCCTCGCCGAATTGCGGACGTTCGCGGGTCGCGCCATCGACGTGCCGTCGATGTTCGTCGGCGGCAAGAGCGACTGGGGCGTCTACCAGACGCCGGGCGCGGTCGAGGGCATGCAGAAAAGCGTTTGCACGCGCATGGTCGGGTTTCACCTCATCGACGGCGCCGGGCACTGGGTCCAGCAGGAGCAGCCCGAGCAGGTGACGAAGCTGCTGATCGCCTTCCTGCAGGACCAGCGCTGACCGCGGGCTTCGCGACAGGGGTGGATTGAAGAGCGAGGCTTAGCGCTTAAGCGCCATGTTGGAATGCGCGTCGACAACCACCAAGCGCGCTTCGAATATGCTGCACAACCCTACTTCCGCGCGCGGAAGCGCCAGTGTAGCGTTAACGGAGAGCTGCCGAGGGGAGTGCCGAAGTCTCCAGGCGAACAGGCAGCAAGGATGCCGTCGGCGGGCAACTTTTCAAAAATCGAACAAGGCTGATGCCGATCGTGCTGACTGTCTGCGGCGCGCGGCATAGGGGAGGTTAACGTGCTGAAGAGAACAACAGCTCGTGAAATCATGCCGCAGGCGATCGGTGCGGCGATCTTATTCTACGCTTTCGCGTTTGCAGCTGACGCAGCGGAGTTTCCCGCTCCAAAGGAGGGCGACTGGGTCGCGCGCGACTTCCGGTTTCATACCGGCGAAGTTATGCCAGAAATGAGACTGCACTACACGACGCTCGGCGAGCCTACGGGTCAACCCGTTCTGATACTGCACGGGACGACCGGATCTGGCTCCGGCATGTTGGCACCGTTCTTTGGTGGCGAATTGTTTGGTTCGGGCCAAGTACTCGACGCGCGTAAGTTTTACATCATCCTCCCGGATTCGCTTGGCCATGGAAAATCGGCAAAGCCTTCAGATGGGCTGCGCGCTAAATTCCCGGCATATAACTACGATGACATGGTCGAAGCTCAATATCGACTGGTGACCGAGGGATTGGGCTTACGCCATTTGCGCGTCGTACTCGGCAACTCCATGGGCGGGATGAACGCTTGGCTGTGGGGCGTCAAATATCCGGGCTTCATGGACGCGTTGGTCCCGATGGCATCGCAGCCCAGCGAAATGGCCAGCCGCAACTGGATGATGCGTCGGTTAATTATCGATAGCATTCGCCTTGATCCGGATTGGCACGAAGGCAACTATACGACCCAGCCTCATTCAGCCAAAGTGGCGAGCGTCTTCTACGGCGTCGCTACTGCGGGCGGTACGCTCGCCTATCAAAAACTCGCGTCGACGCGCGAGGCCGCGGACAAGATACTCAATGATCGTCTGGCTGCGCCATTTCCCGCGGACGCGAACGATGTGCTCTATCAGTGGGACTCATCACGCGACTACAATCCCTCGCCTGGATTGGAGCGGATTCGAGCTGCGGTGCTGGCGATTAATTCTGCTGACGACGAGCGCAATCCGCCCGAAACCGGAATCATGGAACGCGAGCTCAAGCGGATAAACAATGCACGACTCTTCCTAATTCCGGCAAGCGACGAGACGCGCGGCCATCTGACCACAGGATTTGCAAAGTTCTGGAAACAGCAGTTGCAAGGATGGCTAGAGACAGTGCCGAAATGACCGAGCTAGGGCGGAGCAGTCCCTTCCGGTCTCGTTTTCCGGCAAGGTTGGTCCCCGACGCGTTTCGCCAACACGTCGGGAAGCAAAACAGATGGGGCCGCTGGCCTCACTCCAGTCCCGGTTCTTCGCGCAGGCGGATGTTGGGCGAGAAGGACTGGCCGGTATCGAGGAGCGTGAGCGTCTTCAGAAGGCCGCCCTTGTTGTCGCTGTCTTTCAGCGGCGCGAGGATCACCTTGACGCGGTCTCCCGCCTTGACCGAGGTCCGGGTCCAGCCCGATACGCGGCCGAGGTTCGACGGGCTCGTCATCTCGATGAGCCATTTGTTGATCTGACCGTCCCCATCCACGGTGCCGTCGACCAGAAGAGTGACGTGGGGATTGGTCCAGCGTACTTCCTCCACCGTCCCCGTGAGGGCGAGGGATTTCGAGGAGTTGAACATCGACGCCGAGTGATGCGCGGAAACGGCCTGTGCCCCAACAAGCGCTGCCACGATTGCGAGGCTGCAGACGGCAAGGGTGCGACTTGATTTAAAAACGCTGCTCATCATTCTCTCCGAGAGTGATCCCATTTGCGAGATCCCTGCCTGGTTGTGAGCGCGTTTCCTGCCCGGATATTTTTTCTAACTGATGCACGACAAGCAACCGTATCGGGCGGCTGTCGAACCGTCACTTCGGCGCCACCAGATTTCCCCACGGCTGGTGCGGCACCGCGACGAATCCGGCGTTGCCGTCGCTGTCGACGGCCTCCGAAAACGAACCCTGGAGGCACACGCCTTCGGCGATGTCGAACTTGCGGGCGCGCTGCCGGGTGAAAATCCGCGTCGTCTTCCACGGCTTGGTGAGGATTTTCGGCGCGATGATCTCAAGGTCGTCGTGCAGGTAGTCGTTGCCGGCGAGATGAATGCGCTCGATGACGTGCAGGTCGCCGTTGTTCGGCACGCCGACCGCCTCGCTGATCGCCACATAGGCTTGCGGCAACACGCCGACGGTATCGACGACCAGCGTGTCGCCTTCCCAATGGCCGATCGAGTGGCCGTGGAAGGTGGGATCCGGCTCTTCGGGATGCGGCCGGCCGTCGGTGTAGATGCGGCGCAGCCTATTGCCGTCGGATTCGCCGAGGATGGTCACCCGGCCGGGCGTGAACAGGAATTCGAGCGCGTTGTGGGTCACGAGCATCCACGCCGGCATGCCCTCGGGCAAGCATTCGACGAACAGCGGCCGCGGCTTGCCGGCCTTCTCCTCGGCGAACATCTGCGCGACTTCCGCCGCCGCCTTCTCGTTCCACGGCGTCGGGTCGGTCCTGATGCGGCGGTCCTGGTCGGAGATCACCGGATTCCACACCCCGCTCCAGTCCGGCAGCTTGGCGAGGTCGGCATACTGCTGGGCGGTGGGCGGCGGATTGATGATCGCCTTGGTCTCTGCGGCGCCAGGCGGGCGCGACGGGCCGCACGCTGTCGTGCATGCAACAAACAGAACCATGGTTGAGGACCAACAGGGTCTCATGAATTTCTCCGCAACAGGCGAATGTCCGGTGGTCGATGTTCGCGATCACCCAGATTCGGTTGCCGCGCGACGCCGGCGGAGGCGTGCGCGCCCTGCTGGATCAAAAGCGAACAGGATCGAGGAGGTGGGAAGGGGACCAACGGTGAAGTCTGCCACAAATGCACGGCCAAGGGCCGGCACGCTAAGCCGGCGCGGGACCGCGGTCACGTCGCAATTTGCGGCAGCAGGCGCCATTTCCTTTGGCAAACCTGCCTCGCAAAAACGTGATCCAAAGGCGGTCCTGCTCGATCGCTTCCTCTGCGATCAACTCTTCCACAATTGTGATCGCGGCCAATCTTGACAGGATTCCGTCGTAGGCGGACGCATACGCGTCGGCCATCTGGAACGGAGGTTTACATGACGCCACCGGGTCAGAAACGCCGCGATGATTGTCCGCGCTGATATTCGGGCGCGGGCATAGCGGCAAATCCACGAATGGCACGCAGGAGCGGCCTCTGTGGGCCGCATCAGTAAGGCAAGGCCCCAATCGGCCGCTCCCGCTGCACATTTCGAAAGACAATCCTATTGCTGCTGCGGCGGACGTGTTGAATTCGCCTTCATCAAGGCTTTGTCTGCGTCTTCGGCGGACAACACCGGCCGGTAAACAACATGCGCAAATCCCGCGGTGTTTGAGGCCAACTGTAACGTTGCCGCGGTGATTTCGTCCGGGCAATCGGCGAATCCGTAGGCGGTGACTTCGGTATAGTCGAAATACCAAGTCTCGAGCTTGCAGCCGACCGATTCATCGAATTTGGCGACACCTGCCCGCAGCGCGGTGACCGACTGCTTCTGAAGATTTTTCAATCCTTCGAGCGTGAGCGACGCCCGAAAGAAGTACTTATGCCGCGCTGGCCCGGATTGTTGACCGACGGCATCATCGACGGTCAGCGCCAATCCTGGAAACAGCAGCGACAGGAATGCAAATGTAACCACGCGCTTCATCTGAATAACTCCTTGAATTTACGCGACCGCGGCTTTGCGCTGGCGGCAACAATCGAGTGGCCCCAGCGTGGCCGAGGTCCGTGCGAACATGAGTTGAGAAATTTTCGCCCGCCGTAGGCACGTGGGGCCGCCGATAATTGGCAGGATTTCGGCACATCCCGCTGGCAGCTCGCGGAAAAGCTACACGGTTTGCCTCGGAGTGGGAATAACGGAGTTGGGTGTCGACAGCGTCGCTCGCCGATGCAACGCGCGCGCTAGCGTGCAACGCGCGTCCGAGACTTACGTTTTACAGCTCCCAACGGGTGAGGGTGCCCAGCGCGTAGCCGTCACCTAATTTCCCGAGGGAAAGGTGCCTCTATCAACTCAGCTCGCCGGAGACTTCCTCGCGGCCTTGGCAGTCTGCAGACAGGTCAGCAGCTCCACGTAACTCGGCGCTCCGCCTGCGTCCTCGACCCGCGCGCAGGTCGTGCGGTCCGTCGGTGCGAACTCGGACCACTGCTTCACCAGGATCTCTCGCGCCGCCTGCTCATCCTTCATGCAGCTCTTGTCGCCCGCCGCGGTCGCGGTTTCGGCACGGCAACTCGGCGATAGATTGTATGTCGGAACGTCGTCTGCGATCGAAGACCTGCCGCCGATGAGCGCAAAGGTCGCGGCCATCACGACGATCGCAAGATTAGCTCGGGTGACACTCATGCTACGCTCCCTATGTTCATTCGCATTATTGCATCACAGCGTACTTCATGCGCCACACAGTGTCTTGGCTGCGTGCGAGCGGTGTTACTCAGTCGTTACCGACTGACGATCGGAGAGCCGCGAATCCTTGATCGGCGCAAATGCTTCAGCGGCCGCAATTGCCTCGCCTCCAAGCTGTTCGTAAGGTGCTGTTGTTCACAAGATGCGCCGGGCATCGCAACAGTAATACGACTGAGATCATCCGATGTCGTCGACGCGTTTCAGACTGGCGCTCTCGATTCTGGCGATGATGTTGGCTTCCCGCGGCGCCGTCGCCGAAGGCCTCGGCTACCCGGAGCGTCCGATCACGATGGTGGTGACGTTCGCGCCAGGGGGCTCGTCGGATGTTCTTGCCCGCGCGGTCGCCAACGCCATGGCGCAGGGGCTCGGCAAGCAAGTCGCGGTGGACAACCGGCCGGGCGCAGGCGGGCATGTCGGGGCCGAGGCCGTCGCTCACGCAGTGCCTGACGGCTATACCATCCTATTCGGGACGAACGGCACGCTCGGAATCGGGCCCGCACTCTACAAGAGCCGTCGATACGACGCGCTTCACGATCTTGCGCCGGTGGGGCTCTTGCACAAGCTGCCGCTGGTGCTGATCATCAATTCGCAAATCCCGGCAAAAACGCTGGGCGAATTCATCGACTACGCGCGAAGCCATCCGGGCAAGCTCTCCTTTGCATCGGCCGGCGTCGGATCGGTATCGCATCTCGCCGGAGAGCTTTTCAAAGGCGAGGCGCAGATCGACATCCTGCACGTGCCTTACAAGGGCGGCGGCGCGGCAGTTCCGGATTTGCTGACGGGGCGCGTCTCGATGATGCTCGAGACAATTCCGAATGCTCTGCCGCTCGCGCGCGGCGGCGATTTGCGGGCCATCGGCGTGACGACCAAAGAGCGTTCACCGTCGGCGCCCGATCTCCCGACGCTCGCCGAGTCCGGCCTGCCGGGCTTCGACGTGAGTGCCTGGACCGGGTTGTTTGTCCCCGCAGGCACTCCGAGCGCCATCATCGAGCGCCTGAATGCCGAGACGCGAAGGATCGCCGAAGACAGGGACTATGTGGCTCTCATCCAATCGATGGGAACGGATGTCGCGCGTTCAAGCCCCGAAGCGTTCGGCTCATTTGTGCGCGACGACGTCGCACGATGGACCGACGTCATCACGCGCCGCGGCATACCGAGGATAGAGTAAATCCGATACGATAACGGCGAGCCGACTTGGCGAAAGGCGCAACGCGGAGAATGGTATGAGCTACGAATCCATTACCGTCGAACCGGTTTCTCCGCACATCGGCGCCGAGATCGGTAACGTCGATCTGACGCAGCCGCTGTCGAACAATCAGGTCGAGGAACTGCACCGGGCGTTCATCCAGTATCAGGTGATTTTCTTCCGCGATCAGAAGATCAGCTTTGAGGACCAGATTCGGTTCGGGCGTTACTTCGGTGCGCTGGGTGCCCATGTCGGAAAGTCGACCATCAGCAAGACCACCGACAATCCGTATGTCCGCAAGTTTCATTACGATGAGACTTCGACGCAGATCTCGGGGGAGAACTTTCACAGCGATCAGTCGTGCGCGGCAATCCCGCCGCTGGGCAGCATCCTTTACAATCACACCGTTCCGCCCGACGGCGGCGGCGATACCATGTTCGCGAGCATGTATGCGGCTTACGACGCACTGTCGCCGCGCATGAAGACCTATCTTTCGGGGCTGACGGCGACCCACGACGGCACGCGGGTTTTTGGTCCCGGCACGCCGGTGTCGGTGCATCCGGTCATCATCCGGCACCCGGTCAGCGGCAAGAAGGTCATTTACGTCAATACGGACTTCACGGCGAAAATCAACGAACTGCCATCGCTGGAAGGCGAACGCGTTCTGCGGTTCTTGATCGATCACTGCAACAAGCCGGAATGGACATGCCGTTTTCGCTGGCGCGCCCATTCCATCGCGTTCTGGGACAACCGCTGTACCCACCACAAGGCGATTTGGGATTACTGGCCGAACGTGCGTTCCGGCTATCGAATCCAGGTGGAAGGAGCGGCACCTCCCGAAGCGGGCTGAGCAATGCGCGTATTCTCGCTTTCAGCAGAACGGATATTTTCAAGCCTTCGCTTCGCGCGCCGCAGCTTTGCCGTGTGCGGAAAAAGAAAAAGCCCTGGAGGTCCAGGGCTGAGTCTAGGGAGGAAACGTCCCAAAGGGACACTGGAACTATAGCTCAATCCGTGGCAAAATGAGTTGTAAAAATGTCACATTGCTCGAAATTAGCGCAGCTACCAATGGGCGAGTGTTAGAAGCGATTCTCAACGAATTGCCGCGCGCTTAAACAAGTTTTGCGACGTTGGCGTTGCAAAGTCTGTTTCGATTGCCCTGACAAGGCTCACGGATTTCATACTATCCCGCCATGCCGAGAATCATGTTCGTCTGCCCGACGTTAGAGCAGCCCGCCTGGACCGGTCTCACCAGCGATCACGTGGTGTTTGCCTCGCTGCCGAACGTGCCGGTTCCCGTCGATTGTCCCTCCTGCGGGAAGAAACACCGATGGCGGGCTCGACAGGCTTGGATCGAAGGGCACGAGGAGGCACGCGCCCGCGAGCCTGAGCCGGCCGATGATGCTCGAGTTGCCGCTGTTGTCGCAGGATCAGGTCTGATCTGCTTTCGGAGCGGATGAGCACGCGTCGCGCGAGAGCCTAAGTGGTTGCCTGACCAACCGTTACCGATGTTGATGCGATGTAGGATGGACGCGGGCGATCGCGCGCGCTTCGGGAACCATCCGCGGCCAAAGTCATTTGACGGGCTAAATGCTCTGCCCGAGGGGAGCGTCCACATCTTCGCTTTAGGCCGAAGCGGCCGCGGACGCGGCAGCACGGGAACCGCTCACCGATCGCTCGTTCTCATGCAATCGCAACACGATGACTACAATGACAGCTTCTATCTGCGCATCATGCGCACCAGCATCGCCACAGCGTTGCGAAACGAATTCGCCGTGGACAAGGATGTGCCGGAGCGGATTGCCGAGTTGCTGAAGGAACTTGATGAGTCGGACGACGACGATCCGTCGGACGATTTCAACAAGAAGACATCGCGCGATTAGGTGGCTTGTCTTTGCCGTCGCGTCGGTCAGTGACGCTGCCGATCGACTGGCAAAGGCTCCGACGCCTTCGATTGATCAGATTGGGAAAGTTTGAAGGAGCCGGGGGAGCGACCCCCGGCTCCTCGGTCTAACAATGGACGGGCGACTTGACCGCACATTTGGGGAGCGACCCCGTGCATCAAGGACCGCCATCGTCCAAGGTTAGGCCAGCCCTCCGACCGCGCTCGATCGACCAAGGAGTTTGGCCGATCGCTGCCGCGCGGATCAAACACGCAGTCGACAGTGTGACTCTTGGCGCCGCCCAATTCAAGTAATCCGATCGGGTGGCCGCACTCCGCCTAGAGATAAACGCTCGCCATCTGAGCTTCGGGGTAACGCTGTCCGGCCGCCGCGCCCGGCGGAACCGCAGCTGAGATCTTCGCCATGTCGGTATCGGACAGTTTCACGGAGAGCGCGCCGATATTTTCGATCAGCCGTTCTTTGCGCTTGGTGCCGGGGATCGGGATGATGTCCTTGCCCAAGGCCAGCAGCCAGGCGAGCGCAAGCTGGCCGGGCGTGCACCCTTTCTCCCGCGCGATCGCCGCGATGCGGTTCACCAGCTCCATGTTGTGGGTCAGGTTGTCGCCGGAAAAACGCGGATGGCGACGGCGGGTGTCGGTCTCGGCGAGCGAGCCCGGATCCTCGACCTTGGCAGTCAACAAGCCGCGGCCGAGCGGGGAATAGGCGATGAAGGAGATGCCGAGTTCGAGCGTGGTGCGGCGGGTCTCGTCGCCCTCGCTACGGTAGAGCAGCGAGAACTCGTTCTCGACCGCCGCGATCGGGTGAACCCGGTGGGCGCGGCGGATCGTATCCGGCCGCGCCTCGCTGAGGCCCAGCGCGCGGACCTTGCCTTCTTTGACGAGCCGCGCCATCGCGCCGACCGTATCCTCGATCGGCACCGCCGGATCGACGCGGTGCTGGTAGTAGAGATCGATCGTCTCGATGCCGAGGCGCTTGAGGCTCGCTTCGCAGGAACTGATGACGAATTCCGGACGGCCATCGGCGAACTTGCCGCCGCGGCCGGCCAGATTGCCGAACTTGGTGGCAATGACGATGCCGGCGCGGCGGCCCTTGATGGCCTTGCCGACGAGTTCCTCATTGTGGCCCCAGCCATACATGTCCGAGGTGTCGAGCATGGTGATGCCCTGGTCGAGGGCCTCATGGATGACGGCGATGGCATTGGTGTCGTCGCTGACGCCGTAGGTGCCGGAAAACGACATGCAGCCGAGTCCGATCGCCGACACCGTGATGCCGGACGAGCCGAGAGTGCGTGTCGCAAGCTGCTTCTTCGTCACCATCTTGTTGTCTCCATGCTGTTCGTCTCCCGTGCCCCGCGATCGGCGGCTTTGATATCATCATCCGGTGGCGTTGCGAACACGCCCGCTCGACCGAGGATCGGCGCCCGATGAATGCTTCGGCCAAAGCTCCGGAGAACGACCAGGACGAGGTTTTCGCCTTCCTGGGTCAGCCGTCGACCCACGGCGGCGCCGCGGTGCGCCGCATCGACACGCATATATCGTCGGTGTTTCTCGCTGGTGACCGGGTGTACAAGGTCAAGCGCGCGGTGCGCTTTCCCTTCCTCGACTTTTCCACGCTCGACAAGCGCAAGGCCGACTGCGACGCCGAGATCGAAGCGAACCGGCCGTTCGCGCCGCAGCTTTATCGCGGCGTCATTCCCATCACCCGCGCGGCCAACGGACGGCTGTCGCTCGGCGGCGCACGGTGATGTTGTCGAGTGGGCCGTCGAGATGGTGCGCTTCGACGAGACGAAGACGCTCGATCGGCTGGCCGATGCGGGGACCTTCGATCCGAAGCTTGCCGATGCGCTGGCGCGGGCGATTGCGACCGCCCATCGCAAGGCGCCGGTGGTCGCGGCGGCGCCGTGGATCGAGGCGCTCGGTCTCTATATCGAGCAGAACGATGCGGCGTTCCGCGAACGTCCGGATTTGTTCGACCCTGCGGCTGCCGCCAAGCTCACCCAGGACTCCCGGGCGGCGCTGGCGCGGGTGCGCCCATTGCTGGTCGCTCGCGGCGAGCTGGGCCTGGTGCGACGCGGCCATGGCGATCTCCATCTGGGCAATATCGCGCTGATCGACGGCGCCCCGGTGCCGTTCGACGCGCTCGAATTCGATCCGCTCGTTGCGTCCGGTGATGTGTTCTACGACCTCGCCTTCCTGATCATGGACCTCGTCGAGCGCAAGCTCGATGCCGCCGCCAACATCGTGCTCAACCGCTATCTCGTCGAGACGCGGCGGGTCGAGGACCTCGATGCGTTGGCGGCGTTGCCGCTCTTCATGTCATTGCGCGCGGCAATCCGCGCCAAGGTGACGGCGGCGCGCCTCGACCACGCCGCGTCGGCCGATCGCGCTGCGATCACCGCGTCAGCAAAGACCTACTTCGACCTCGCGCAGACGCTGCTCGCCCCGCCGCCGCCGACGCTCGTCGCAGTCGGCGGACTCTCGGGCACCGGCAAATCTGTGTTGGCCGTGATGCTTGCGCCCGACGTCCTGCCTGCGCCCGGTGCCGTCGTGCTGCGCTCCGACGTCGAGCGCAAGGCGCTGTTCGGTGCCGCGGAAACCGACAAGCTGCCGGCCGATGCTTACACCAACGAGGTCACGGTGCGCATTTACGCGGGACTTGCCGAGAAGGCGCAGCGCGTGCTCGCCGCCGGCCATTCGGCGATGGTTGATGCGGTGTTTGCGGAGCCCCATCAGCGCGCCGCGATCGCCACCGTCGGGAGTGACGCGCGCGTGCGGTTCCGCGGGCTGTTCCTGACTGCCGATCTCGCCACCCGTCTCGCGCGAGTTGGCGGACGAACGGGCGACGCATCGGATGCCGACAAGGCGGTTGCCGAGCGCCAGGAACACTATGTGCTCGGCACGATGGACTGGATCGCCGTCGATGCTTCGGGCACGCCGATACAGACACTGGCGCGGGCGCGCGCGGTGTTGCCCTGAACGCGGCGTTGCGCTCACAATTTCCGATACATCACGAGCGCGTCCACCGGCCCGAGCGTCGGATGATCGAACGCGCCCGGCAGGCGGCCGACAATGTCGAACTCGAGCCGCTGCCACAACGCGACGGCGCGCGTGTTGGTGCTGACCACGAAGTTGAATTGCATGGCGCGAAAGCCAGCGGCTGCAGCGTAGTCCAATGCGTGGCGGCCCATGGCGGCGCCGACGCCGCGGCCGCTCGCGGCAGGCGCGGTCATGAAAGCGCAGTTGGCAACGTGCTGGCCGCCGCCGCGCTGGTTGGCGCGGATGTAGTAGGTGCCGACGATCGATCCGTGATCGTCGGCGGCGACGAATACCGTATGACCGGGCGAGAACCAGTAGGCGAGGGCCTCGTCGCGGGTCCACTCCCGCGGCAGCGCATAGGTTTCGCCCGCGCGGATGGTGGGCTCCATAATGCTCCAGATGGCCGCAGCATCGCTCGCGACCGCAGGCCTCACCATCATGGCATCACGATTGCCCGCCGGCGAACAATTCCCGGCTGGGTCGCTGATGTTCGCGGCCGTCATTCATTTTACGGCCGCCGCTCATCCGCCGGCGTCGCTCATTCCGCGGCATCGGCGAGCATCGATCGGACGGCCGAACCATCCGCACCTTCCATGTGAACGAGGACACCCTCGAGCGGAGAGAACTCGCCGATCCAGGGCGCGCGCTTGAGTGCTCGCTCGGTGTCGTCATAGCCGGCCTGCCAGCGCGCGCGGATGCCGCCGGGCGTGAAGTCCATCTCCTTCATGTGATCTTCGGTGCTGAGTTGCGGCGCGAGCAACTGCACGATATGCATGGTCGTGGTGCAGCCATAGGCCGCCATTTCGCGCACGTCGGGTTCGGCGCGGACGTCGTCCGGCAGGCGCTTCGCAAGCTTGGAGATGATGTGGCGCAGGCGATGGGTTTCGAGCTGGCGATTGATATGGCTGGCAAGGCGGCTCGCGAACTGGATGTCCTTGTAACGGTGCATCACGTCGGCCAAGCTCTTGGGTTCGGGGCCGGTCGAATGCCACATGTTGACGGCAAACACGAGGGAATCACGGCGCGGATTGTCGTCGAACAAGACCTCGGTCGGCGTATTGGAAACGACGCCGCCGTCCCAATAGAGTTCGCCGTCGATGCGCACCGGCGGGAAGGCAGGCGGCAGCGCGCCCGATGCCATGATGTGATCGATCGTGATCGGCATGTCTCGGCTGTCGAAATATCGCATCAGGCTGGTGCGCAGCTGCGCGGCGCCAACCTTGAGGCGCGGCTTCGCCCTGTTGAGGACGTTGAGGTCGACGAGCTCGTTGAGGGTGTTGCGCAGCGGCGTGGTCGAATAGCAGCCGGCAGTTTCGGCATCCCGGAACGCCGCTACACTGCTCTCATAGAAGCCTGGAATGCCATGGATAAAGGTGGACCAGGCGGAAAAGCGTTCGGCGACGTCGCCCCAGAACGGGATCCCCGCCCATGGCGAAGCAGCCCGTTCGACCCGGCGCCAGAACTCCTTGAGCCGCGGCACGCGATTTTCGACTTCGTTGCCGCAGATGATGCCGGCATTGATGGCGCCGATCGAGGTGCCGATGAGCCAATCAGGCTCGACGCCGGCCTCATGGAGCGCTTCGTAGACGCCGCACTGGTAAGCACCGAGCGCGCCGCCGCCCTGCATCACGAGCACGACCTGACCCTTGTACTTGTTGCGAAATTCGTTGACCGCGTTCGCCGGTAAATGATGCGCGTCCAAGACGGTCTCCTGTGCGTTGGTTTCGAGGGATCGGGATGAAGCCGCTGCTCGATAAATCTAACGAACTCCAATCTATCTGGGCGGTCGTATCAAGCCGTCAAGTGTCTGAATTAGGTCACCAATCCGTTTGCCCAAAGTTCGGTCAACCGGCTGGTAAGTATCCCGTCAATAACGGTCAAATCACAATCGATTAACCAATGCGGTTAATCTGTCGGCAGAACGCACGGTTGTATGACGGCACAACGGCTGGTTTGCGGTTGGCATCAGCTCTGCCGGGGGATCCGCAGAGTGGCGCCGCAAGACTTATAAAAGAACAGACGAGCGGCGGCGTCGATGGCTCTGTTCCGGTTTTCACGGGGATTGCGTGCGCTTGGCGGAATCAGGCTCCGCCTCGTGGGCATCATTCTGCTCGTCGCAATACCGTTCATCGCCGTGCAAGTCTGCGCCATTCATGAAGAGCGCGCACGCGAGATCGAGGCTGCCCACACACGCACGCTCGATATCGCTCGTCGGGGCGTTGAACAGTATCAATCCGCGATCGCCGGCATGCATAATCTCATGCTGACGCTCTCGCTGGTTCCCGGGGTTGTATCGGGTTCCGGCGAGACTTGCGAAGCGTTCCTGAAAAACGCCCGTCAGAAGCTGCTGTGGGCGTCGCAGCTCTGGGTGATGGATGCGACTGGACACGTCGTGTGCTCGTCCGCTCCGGGCACCGTCGGCGCCGACAGGTCGGATCGCGCCTATTTCAAGCACGCCATGGCCACTGGCGAATTCGGCGTCCGCAATTTCCAGCGTGGTCGCGTTACTGGTGAACCGGGCAACGTGGTGACGCTTCCGGTGCTTGACGACGCGGGTAACGTCCTGCGGGTGCTTGCCGTGTCGCTCCGGCTTGAATGGTTTGAGAGTTTGTTTGCGGAAGTGGCGGGCCGGACCGGCGCCAGCATCATGCTGTTCGACCGTGACAATACCATGCTCGCCCGCTACCCCCATCGCACCGAGTGGATCGGCAAGGACTGGACGGGTTCGCCGCTGATTGACCAGATCGGCGGGAGGCCGGACGGCAGTGGAGAAATCGTCGGCGTGGAAGGCGTGCCCAAGGTTGTCGGCTGGGCAACCGTGCCCGGCATGCAAGCGCAAATCGCGGTCGGCTTCGATCGTGATCAGGTGCTCAACGTCATCAACGGCAAGACGTGGCGGAGCGCCGGTTGGCTGCTCGCCATCGTGCTGTCCGCATTGGCCGCCGGATTTGCCCTTGCGCGGGCTGTGGTCAGGCCGCTCAGACAGCTGACGGAGGGTGCAAAGGCGGCGCGGGCTTCGCCGGAGCTCTCCTTGCCGCGCATTTCCGGCTATGCGGAAGTCAAATCGCTTGCCGACTCGCTCGACGCGCTGCTGACGGAGCGGCGGCAACGCGAGGTCGCGCTTGTGGACGCGCGCACTGCATCCGAGCGTGCGGAGAAGCAGGCCCGTGACGCGCACGACTATCTCGTCAACGTCATTGATATGCTTCCCGAAGGCATTGTCATATTCGACAAAGAGGATCGCTTTCATCTGTGGAATCGATGCTTCAGCGAGCACTATGCGTATGGTGGGCCGCTCCAGCGCGGCCAAAAGTTCGAGGAGCGGCTTCGCGCCTCCACGGCTGCCGGGATGCATCCGCCCGCGCTTGGCCGCGAGGAAGAATGGGTTGCGGAGCGCCTCACGCGACGCGCTCTGCCGGAAAGCAGCCTCGAGCAGGAGATTGCCGGCGGCCGGTGGATCCGAGTTATCGAACGGCGGCTCCCGGATGGCACCCTTATCGGCGTGCGCAGCGACATTACCGAACTCAAGCGCCGCGAGGAATCATTCCGACTGCTGTTCGACAGTAATCCAGTGCCGATGTGGGTGCATGACCGCGTTACGCTCCGAATCCTTGCGGTCAACGACGCGACAGTCAGGCTTTACGGTTATGATCGCGATCGCTTCCTGTCGCTGCGCATCCAAGACATCCAGTTGACGGAATACGGACCCGCCACGGAACACCGGCAAAAAGACAGCGTACTGCGGGAACGCAATTGGCAGCACGCCAAGGCAGATGGCACCGCGATCGACGTCACCACCTACTCGCGCGCGCTCGAGTACCACGGGCGCCCCGCCAAGCTGGTGGCCATTGTCGACGTGACCGAGAACAAACGCGCGCAAGCCCGCATCAGTCACATGGCTCACCATGACGATCTCACCGGCCTCGCCAACCGCCTGATGTTTCGCACGAGCCTGGAGGCCGCTGCAAAGAGCGCAATCGATCACAGCATCGCCGTGCTGTACGTCGACCTCGATGATTTCAAGCGCGTCAACGATGCACTCGGCCATCCGTTCGGCGATCGGCTGTTGCGCGCTGCGGCCGCGAGAATCCGCAGCCTGGTCGGTTGCGATCAGGTGGTCGCGCGCCTCGGAAGCGACGACTTCGCCATCATCCTCGGTGGCATCGGCGGACCGGATGAAGCTGCGACTCTTGCTCAACGGCTCATCGATTCCCTCAGCACTCCCTACGAGATCGATGAACGGTCGATCGCGATCGGGGCCAGTGTCGGGATCGCGATTGCTCCGCAGGACGCCAAAGACCCGGAACGCCTGTGGCGTTACGCCGACATGGCACTTTGCGCTGCAAAGGCCGATGGCGGGTTTAAGTTCAAGCTGTTCGAACCCGAGATGAACTTGCGCGTGCAGGCGCGCCGGGCGCTCGAGCAGGATCTCGGCAAGGCGCTCGCCGAGGAACGGTTCGAACTCTACTACCAGCCGTCGATCGATCTTGTGAGCGGACGTGTCGCGGGCTTCGAGGCGCTGTTGCGTTGGAACCATCCCGAGCGCGGACCGATTTCACCGGCCGAGTTCGTCCCGATTGCCGAAGACATCGGCCTGATCGACAAACTGGGTGAGTGGGTGCTGCGGCGCGCCTGTGCCGATGCGGCCACGTGGCCGCGCGACGTCAGGCTCGCCGTCAACCTGTCGCCCTTGCAGTTCAAGAACCGCTCGCTGGTGCAGACTGTCGTGCTGGCTCTGGCCTCCTCGGGGCTGTCGGCGCGGCGGCTCGAACTTGAGATCACCGAACGCGTGCTGCTCCAGGAGGACGAATCCAATCTTGCCACGTTGCACGAACTGCGCGCATTGGGTGCCCGGATCGCGCTCGACGATTTCGGCACGGGCTATTCGTCGATGAGCTACCTGCGGATGTTCCCGTTCGATCGCATCAAGATCGACCGTTCATTCGTCATGGCGCTGCCGGAAAACCGCGAATGCATGAAGATCATTGGCGCCATGGTGGAGCTTGCAAAGAGTCTCGGCATCGATACGACCGCGGAGGGCGTCGAGACCAGCGAACAGCTTGACTACCTGGAAGCGTGCGGCTGTCGCGAGGGCCAGGGCTACCTGTTCAGTCCGGCGCGCCCGCTGCAGGAGGTACCGGCACTGATGACGCGGCTGCTGACCGAACGCGCCGCGTGAATTGCGCTCGAGCGATGCGAGAGGTAGCGCGACCCTCAGGAGGCCGTGGACGCTCGCGACGCACCATTCTGCAGCTTGCGGATACGATCGGTCAGACTGCCGGCGCGCGCTGCGCCGTCGTCTGAAGTACCGCTGCCATCAATGCCTCCCGGGCGGATCGCCGCTGACTTCGTCAGCATCGTTTCGATCGCTCCGGACTTGTCCATCACCCGCGCGAGGTTCGCCACCATGGCTGCGACGTTGCTGATGCGCTCGCGCAGCACGTTATTCTGATCGCGCTCCGCCCGCCACGTCTCGTCAGCCTCCTTGCGGAGTGCCGCCACCTCGTTCTGGCTCCGGTTCTGATCCTCAGCGGCGCTGCGCATGCGGATTTCAAGATCGGACTTCTCGGCTCGCAGCGAAGCGGTCGCAGCGACGTGATCGCGCTTGAGCGCCTCGATTTCCGCAAAGGCCGCCTTGATCTCGGCGTCGCGGCGGCGCACCGCCTCGTCGCGTTCGGCAATCCATCGTTCGAGATCGGCGATGCGATCGGCGCGCGTTTCGAGCGTTTCGTTGGCGTGCTGCAATAGCCGCTCGAGCGAGCTCTTCTCGTCGGTCAGGCGATGCTCCATCGCGTTGTGAGCCTCGGCCTTGCCCGCGCCTTCTTCCTTGAGTTCGCTGATTTCGGCGTCCCGTTGCTCCACCAGCCGATTGCGCTCGGCAACCAAGCTCTCCAATTCGCCGATCCGGGAAACGTGGGAATTGATCGTCGCGTGCGCGGTACCAAGAAGATCTTGGAGGGCGCCCTTTTCCTCGTTTAATCGCTGCGCGATCGCGTCGTGGGCCTCGGTTTTGGCTGTGCTTTCGGCCGTGAGTTTGCTGACTTCAACGTCCCGTTCTTCCACGACCCGGTGGCGCTCGGCAACCACACTCTCCAATTCCCCGATCCGGGAGACGTGGGAGTCGATGGTCGCGTTCGCGGTACCGAGAAGATCCTGGAGAGTGCCCTTTTCCTCGTTCAATCGTTGCACGATCGCGTTGCGCTCGTCGGTGTTAGCGGCGATCAGCTGCTGGTGGCCGACGATCTCCGCGGCCCGCTCCTCCAGGAGTTTCTCATGGCCGGCGACCAACAATTCCAGCTCGCTGATGCGGGCGGCGTAGGCGTTCGCGGTGCCGTTTGCGGCCTCCACCATATTTTGGAGGGCGGCCTTATCATCGTTCAGCCGCTTCGCGACTGCGTCGTGCTGGCTATTGTTGGCGGCAATCTCGTCTTTGAGCGCCTGTATTTCGGCGTCGCGCTGCGCGACGAGCTGGACCTGCCCGCCGTGCAGGCCCTCGAGCTCCGCGATCCGGGTGCCGCGATCGGCGATCTCCTTGGTATGAGCGACGATCTCGCCTTCGAGCTGCGCCACCTGGGGACGCAGCACGTCGATCGCCATGCGCTTTTCCTCGACGTCCTTCATGAGCGAAGAAACGTTGACGCGCTCATCGAAGAGCCGACGCGCGGCATCCTGGGCCTCAGCCTGCAACTCGTCGATCTGCGACTTGTGTTCCTCGATCTGGGTTTGGAGGACGGCAATCTCGAACTCGCTGGGAATCGGCCGCGAGCTTCTGGGAGACGAGTTCATCCGTCGCCGTCGTCGTCTCAACTTCTTTATCGCCGAGACGGCGCTCGGCCGACTTGAGGGCCGCGGTCTTGACCGCGAGCTCCTGCTCGGTTTCGTGAATTTTCTGGGCTAGCGCCTTCAGCTTGGCGTCGAGTTCGTCGGAACTCGTGTTCTTCTCGGCAAGCTCGTTCTTGAGCAGGTTGACAGCTTCAGCCTTGCGGGCGATTTCGCCGAGCTGCGCAGTAACCTTGGCGCGGAGCTGCTCGACGGTGATTTCAAGGCGCCGCGAAGACACCGCGAATTCGGCGCGCAGATTGTCTTTGTCGGCTTGAAGCTCCGCCATCGAGACGGGAATGGCGTCTTCCAGCCTACGCCTGGTGAGGCGGACGGCGCGCTGGTGGACAAAGGAGATCAGGACGAGCGCCAACAGGCTCGCGACCAGAAACCCGCCACCGAAATACATGATCGATTCGATCATGGACGCAACTCCTGCCTGCTAGGGAACCCCACCCTCACGTAATGCGGGATTGCGGTTTCGATATTGTCACAACATTGGCGTGGAATCGAACCGGCTCTTGCCGGCGGCCCCCACAAAGACCCCCCACGTCGCCGATCGGCCTATGCCGCCGGCTGGGCCCTAGAACGGATTCCAGGTCGAGGCCGGCGTGAACTTTAGATACCCGACATTGGCACCCAGCCGCAACCCGACGCCGGACTGAATCGGCACCAGGACCACGTTGTTCGCCGTGAGGGCGGTCATGCCAAATCCGCCGATAAAATAGGCTGAGCCGTTCAATCCGGCGAAACGCTGATAAATCGCCTCGGTTGCCGGGAGATTGTAGACCAGCATCATGGTCCGGGCGCCGTCGCCGCCAAAATCCCAGCCCAGCGTCGGACCTTGCCAGTAAACCTTCAAATCCCCAGCATTCTTCGTATAGAGCATGCCCTCGCCGTAGCGCAGGCCGCCAAAAAAGGCGCCGCCGGCTTCCTCACCGAGCACATATCCGTTGGGCAGACCCCATTGGCTCACGGCCTTCTCGATGACCGTGGCGAGGCCCTGGGAAACCGTGCCGAAGAAGCGGTGGCCGGCGTTGAGCAATTCGCCCGGTGCATAATTGTTGGAATCGGGCGGCGGCGCGGGCTGGGCGCGCGAGGTTTGTGGCGTCGCAGCCGCGGCGACCACTAACATCAGGGCAATGAGGGCGGCGCGCATCCCGGGGCTCCTTGGCAAAAAATGGGCAGCGGCGAAAAAACGCTAATAGCCGCCACGTCTTAACGGGTTGCAAACCAAACTGGCGCTACTTGCCATGTTCCAGTGAACAGGCCCGAAACCCGAATTGTTTCAGTGTTCGGCAAAACTATGACCTCAACGCGGCGTGGAGTGAAGTCGGTTCGCGGCGCGCTTTGGGCGCTTCTCGTCTGCATTCCGGCCATCAGTTTCTCGGCCGTGGCGGCCACAACCGAACAGATCGTCATCGACCCGCAAACCGGCCTCGCGATCAACGGCTACGATCCCGTTGCCTATTTCGTTGACGGCGTCCCGAAGGTAGGCCGACCGGAATTTGAGCTGCGCTATCGCGGCGGGACCTGGCGATTTCGCAATCCCGGCAACAAAGCTGCCTTCACGGCAGACCCGGGCGACTATGAACCTCGCTTCGGCGGATATGATCCTATCGGGGTCGGGCGCGGCGCCCCGACGCCGGGTAATCCGGATGTTTGGCTCGTTGTCGATCGGAATCTTTACCTTTTCTTCAGCGTCGAGGATCGGGAGCAGTTTGCCGCCGATCCAGCCCGGCATGCGGCGCGGGCCGAAGCCAAATGGCCGGACGTTCTCAAGCTGCTGGCGCAATGAGCGCCCGGGGGCTTGCCGTCTCACGAATGGGCGCCGAGCACGCCCGTCCGATCGCCCCAGGCGATGAAAGCCGGAATCCGGAATTGGGCTTCGCTTGCGCCATAATGCAATGGACCTCCATCAGGCAGCGTCACCGACCCGCCGGCAGCCGCGACCACCGCATGGCCTGCAGCGACATCCCACTCGCACGTCGTCGCCAGTCGCGGATAGATATCGGCGGCCCCCTCCGCGACGCGACAGAACTTGAGTGCCGACCCGCACGGCAGGCGGGTCGCAACGCCGAGACGATCGAGGAGCGTTACTGTCGCGGTATCGAGGTGCGAGCGGCTGACCGCGGCGACGAGCCCGCCGCGCGGCGCCTTGCGCACGGCGATCCGTTGCGCTTGCGCCGCGACCACGCCATCCGGCGTCATCGCGAGACGTTCGGCGCCGTCGCCAACGATGCCGCGATAGATCTGGCCCGCGGCCGGTACCGCCACGATCCCCGCGATCGGCGTTCGCCCGGCGACGATCGCCAGATTGACGGTATATTCGCTCGATCCCGATACGTATTCCTTGGTGCCGTCGAGCGGATCGATCAGCACGAACATATCGCCGACCGATGTCGGCAAAGTCGGCATTTCTTCCGATACCACCGTGGTGCCTGGCATGATGCGCGCAACGGCGTCCAGCAAAATGGATTGCGATCGTTCATCGGCATCCGTTACCGGCGAGCGATCAGCCTTGGCGCGGACATCGAAGTCGGTGCGCGCAATCGCGAGCGTTGCCGCCGCGGCGCGGCCCACCGCCGCGGTCAGCGCGGCCATCAGTGCATGATCGACGGTGACGAGATTGGAGTTTGTCACGCTCGCTCCTCGGTTTTGCGCTACCGGCCTACCTTTGCCGAATCCGGAAATCGTTTTTGCTCTAAGCCTTGGCGGTTCAACGGCGCCGGTGTATCAGACGCAACCACGCCGGGGCACCCCTGAGTCGGCCTGAAACATCACTCGACCGAGGAGAAAGCTCGCATGACTGCCGTCATTTCCCTCGAGGCCCTGGACCTTGCGGCGCTGCTGTGCTCGCGCGTCTGCCACGATCTCATCAGTCCGGCGGGCGCGATCGTCAACGGGCTCGAGGTGCTTGAAGAATCCAAGGACGAGGAGACGAAGACCTTCGCGCTCGATTTGATCCGCAAGAGCGCGCGCACTGCGTCGGCGCGGCTGCAGTTCTGTCGGATTGCATTCGGCGCGGCAGGCTCGGCCGGCGCCCAGATCGATCTTGGCGACGCCGAGACGGTGGCCCGCGGCCAAATCGAAGACGAGAAAGTGAAGCTCGCGTGGAATTTGCCACGCGCATTGTTGCCAAAGAACCGGGTCAAGCTTCTGCTCAACTTGCTGCTCGTGGCCACTCAAACGATCCCGCGCGGCGGCGTGCTGGCGGTCGATGGCGGCGGTGAGGGCGAGAACATGACGTTCAAGATAACCTCGCGCGGCCTCAACTCTCGCATTCCTCAAGCGGTGCCAGGGCTGCTCGCCGGCTGCCCGGAGGGCGGAATTGTTGATGCCCACGCCATTCAGCCGTTTTATGCCGGCCTGTTGGCGCGCAACTGCGGCCTCAACCTCTCGATCGAGGCCGAGGGCGATGCGATCGCCGTCACGGCGCGGTTGCCGGTCGCGGCATAGCGCCGATCGCCGTCCCGATTGCATTTGCAGTGTAGGCGAATCGTCGGTTCATCAGCGCAAGTGCGATTTCGTCGCGTCGTTCAGCGCTTGTAAGCCGTTGTCGATCGACGATTTCCTGCCTCGACTATCCCAGCAACCAAACGTAAACCGTTCTCCTTCAGACTGCCCTCGACTTCGTGTGCCGAAGCGTTGATTGCGCGGCGTTGGGGTGGTTGTGATGGATGATTTGTTGCGTGAGTTTCTGACGGAGACTAGCGAAAGCCTGGGGGTCGTCGACGTCGAGTTGGTGCGTTTCGAGCAAGATCCCAACAACGCGAAGATCCTCGCGAATATTTTCCGCCTGGTGCACACCATAAAGGGCACCTGCGGATTCCTCGGCCTGCCGCGCCTTGAAGCGCTGGCGCACGCCGCCGAGACGCTGATGGGCAAATTCCGCGATGGCCTGCCGGTGACCGCCGGCGCGGTGACGCTCATCCTGTCGACCATCGACCGCATCAAGCAACTGCTCGACGAACTCGAAGCCAACCAGCAGGAAACCGTCGGCGAAGACCGCGACCTCATCGACCAGCTCGAACAGATGGTCCGCGGCGAGGCCGTCGCCCAGCCGGTAAAAGAGCCCCAAGTCGCGAGCGGCTCGCTCACCATCCAGGTGCTGGAACGGCAATTGCGTCCGGGCGAAGTTTCGCTCGACGATCTCGAGCGGGCGTTCCGGGAAACGGAGATCGAAGTCGCGACGGTAGCAGTGCCGGCTGAGCCGTCCAGTCAGAGCAAGCGTGCTCCGGCTGCGTCCGCTCCGGCGGCCTCGGCTGCCGCGGCGAAGAAAGCCGCCGCCGCGTCGGAAGACGAGCGGCAGGATTCCAAGGTTGCCAACCAGTCGATCCGCGTGAACGTGGAGACGCTGGAACACCTGATGACCATGGTCTCGGAGCTCGTGCTGACGCGCAACCAGCTCCTCGAGATCGTCCGCCGCCACGAGGATTCCGAGTTCAAGGTGCCGCTGCAGCGCCTCTCCAACGTGACCGCCGAGCTGCAGGAAGGCGTCATGAAGACGCGCATGCAGCCGATCGGCAACGCCTGGCAGAAACTGCCGCGCATCGTGCGCGACCTTGCCGCCGAACTCAGCAAGGAAATCGAGCTCGAAATGCACGGCGCCGATACCGAGCTTGACCGGCAAGTGCTCGATCTCATCAAGGATCCGCTCACCCACATGGTGCGCAACTCCGCGGACCACGGCCTCGAGTCGCCGGAAGAGCGTCGCGTACTCAACAAGCCGGAAAAGGGCGTGATCAGGCTCTCCGCCTATCACGAGGGCGGTCACATCATCATCGAGATCGCCGACGATGGCCGCGGCCTCAATACCGCGAAGATCAAAACGAAAGCGATTTCCTCCGGTCTCGTGTCCGAGGCCGACGTCGAAAAGATGAGCGAGGCCCAGATCCACAAGTTCATCTTTGGCGCCGGGTTCTCGACCGCCGCTCACGTGACGAGCGTGTCCGGCCGCGGCGTCGGCATGGATGTGGTGCGCACCAATATCGACCTCATCGGTGGCACGATCGACGTCAAGTCGGTGCCGGGCGAAGGGTCGAGCTTCGTCATCAAGATCCCGCTCACGCTTGCCATCGTGTCGGCGCTCATCGTCGAGGCGGGCGGCGACCGCTTTGCGATACCCCAGCTCTCGGTCGTCGAGCTGGTGCGCGCGCAAAGCAATAGCGACCATCGCATCGAGCGCATCAAGGACACCCCGGTCCTGCGCCTGCGCAATAAGCTCCTGCCGCTCATCCATCTCAAGAAGCTGCTTGAAATGGAGGTCGGCGAGGACAGCGATTCCGAGAATGCCTTCATCGTGGTGACGCAGGTCGGCAGCCAGACCTTCGGCATTGTCGTCGACGGCGTGTTCCATACCGAAGAAATCGTGGTGAAGCCGATGTCGACCCGGCTTCGGCACATCACCATGTTTTCGGGCAACACCATTTTGGGCGACGGCTCGGTGATCATGATCATCGATCCGAACGGCATCGCCCGCGGGGTTGGCAGCTCCACCACGCGCTCGCTCGCCGCCGAGGAGGAGACCGCGGCCGCGGGCCGCAGCGCCAACGACAACGTCACGTCGTTTCTGATCTTCCGCGCCGGCTCAACCCAGCCGAAGGCGGTGCCACTGTCGCTCGTCACCCGGCTCGAGGAGATCGACGCGTCGAAGATCGAAATGTCGAGCGGCCGCCACATGGTGCAGTACCGCGGCCATCTGATGCCGCTCGTCACGGTCACGCCCAATGCGACCGTGCGCACAGAAGGCACGCAGCCGCTGCTCGTCTTCTCCGACGAAGACCGTGCCATGGGCCTCGTGGTCGACCAGATCGTCGACATCGTCGAGGACACGCTGCACGTCGAGGTCGGCGGCGATACGCCGGGCGTTCTCGGCTCTGCCGTGATCAAGGGCCAGGCCACCGAGCTCTTGGATGTCGGCCACTATCTGCCGCTCGCCTTCGAGGACTGGCTCACCCGCAAGGACAAGAAAGTGTCGGCGGCTCGGACCCTGCTGTTCGTCGACAACTCGGCGTTCTTCCGCAACATGCTCACCCCGGTGCTGCGCGCGGCAGGATACAACGTCATGGCCGTGCCGCGCGCCGAGGATGCGCTCGAGTGCTTGCGGGACGGCCGCGCCGTCGATGTCGTGGTCACCGACATCGAGATGCCGGGCATGAACGGCTACGAGCTTGCGGAAGCGGTACGCAAAGATCCGAAGACCGCCGGTGTGCCGATCATCGCGCTGTCCTCAATGACGTCACCCGAGGCGGTGGAGCGCGGCCGCGAGGCGGGCTTCCATGAATATGTCGCGAAATTCGATCGGACCGGCCTGATCGCAGCGCTCAAGGAGCAGCTGTCGGCGATCGAGGAGGCGGCGTGATGGGGGCAGTCATGAGCATCAACAACAGCGTTGCCGGCGAAACCATGACCGAATACGTCACCGTCGTTCTGGGCGGCCAGCTGTTCGGCCTGCCGATCTCGCGGGTCCAGGACGTGTTCATGCCCGAACGGGTGACCCGTGTGCCGCTGGCACAGCCCGAGATCGCCGGAGTGCTGAACCTGCGCGGCAGGATCGTCACCGCAATCGACATGCGCTGCAGGCTCGGACTTTCGCGGCGCGACGAAACCCGCCCGCCGATGGCGGTCGGCATCGAATGCAAGGGCGAAAGCTACGGGCTTTTGATCAACTCCGTCGGCGAGGTGCTCAAGCTCGACGACAATACCCGCGAGCCCAATCCCGTGAACCTTGACACGGGACTGGCGCAAATTTCCGCGGGCGTTCACCGGCTGGACAAACGGCTCCTGGTCATCCTCGACGTCGACCGGGTGCTGGACACGGGGCATGAAGCGATGGCGGCGTAAGGCTGCAGCATCGATCGTTTGGAGTACCTCATATGAAAACCTGTCTCGTGGTCGACAATTCGAGCGTCATTCGCAAAGTCGCTCGTCGCATCCTCGAAGGCATGCACTTCGAGATCGTCGAGGCCGAGGATGGCGCCGAAGCACTCGGCCATTGCCAGGAGAAGCTTCCCGACGTGGTCCTGCTCGACTGGAACATGCCGAACATGGACGGCATCCAGTTCCTGCGGACGCTTCGCAAGATGCCGGGCGGCAACAAGCCCAAGGTGGTGTTCTGCACCACCGAGAATGACGTCGGCCACATTGCCCGGGCGCTTCACGCAGGCGCCGACGAATACATCATGAAGCCCTTCGACAAGGACATCGTCGAAGCGAAGTTCCAGCAGGTTGGGATCGTTTGAGCAGTTTCCGTTCGGCGCCGGACCTTCAGCCCGGATTTCTCACCCGCGCTTGCGCGAGAATCGTGTGACCTGATAGAGTCTGGCAGTATCAACAGCTTCCCACCATTCCGGCACGCAGTCGCCGATCCGCGTCATGGTGGTCGACGACAGTGTCGTGGTACGCGGGCTAGTCGCCCGCTGGCTCGAAGAAGAACCCGGCATCGAGGTGGTGGGCTCGCTGCGCACCGGTCGCGAAGCGGTCGATCAACTCGCCCGCATCCAGCCGGACGTGGTGGTGCTCGATATCGAGATGCCGGTGCTCGATGGACTGTCGGCCTTGCCCCTGCTGCTTGAGCAGGACCGTGACCTCGTCGTCGTCATGGCCTCGACTCTCACCCGCCACAATGCCGAAGCGAGCCTCAAGGCATTGTCGCTCGGTGCGTCCGATTACGTCGCCAAGCCTGAGACCGGCGGCGTCGTCAATGCGGTCGAATTTCGCCGCGAGCTGATCGACAAGGTCCGCAATCTCGGCGCACGCCGTCGCCGCAATGCTCCCCGGCCCCACGCCGCCCCGGTGGAGCGGCGTCCATTTCATGTGGAAGCGGTTGCCAAACCGCGTCCTGCCATCACCCTTCACCCGACGCCAACCGCTGCTCATCACCCGGCATCGCCGCCGATCAAGCTGCGCCCCTTCTCCCACGTGCTGCCGCGGGTGTTGCTGATCGGCTCTTCGACCGGCGGTCCGCAGGCGCTCAACGCCGTCTTCGGCCAGCTCGCCAAGGTCATCGATTGTGCCGCAGTGCTCGTCACGCAGCACATGCCGCCGACCTTCACCACCATTCTCGCCGAGCATCTGTCGCGGGCCAGCAATCGGCCCGTGCGCGAGGGCGTCGACCGCGAGCCGATCCAGGCCGGCCACGTTTACGTTGCGCCGGGCGGCCGGCACATGCTGGTCGATCGTGTCAACAATGCTCCCGTAATCGCGCTTGATGACGGCCCCCTCGTGAACTTCTGCCGTCCCGCGGTTGATCCGCTCTTCAGTTCGGCAGCAAAGATGTGGGGCTCGGCGGTCCTCGCCGTGGTCCTGACCGGCATGGGCTCCGATGGTTCGCACGGCGCCGCCGAAATCGTGGCTGCCGGCGGGAGCGTGATCGCTCAGGATGAACCGACGAGCGTCGTGTGGGGCATGCCTGGTGCCGCGGCGCACGCCGGAGTGTGCTCCGCGGTGCTGCCGCTTGACCAGATTGCCGGGAAGGTGTCGCGGCTGTTTGCGGGAGAGCGTCCGTGAATCCATTCGAGTACGAGTTTCTGCGCAAGCTTCTGAAGGACCGCTCGGGCCTCGTGCTGTCTTCGGACAAGCAGTATCTGCTCGAGAGCCGGCTCCTGCCGATCGTGCGCCAGCTCGATCTCGGCTCGATCGGCGGTCTCGTCGCCAAGCTGCGCGCACCGGGGGCTGAACCTCTGACCGTGCAGGTGGTCGAGGCCATGACCACCAACGAGACTTTTTTCTATCGAGACAAGATTCCATTCGATAATTTTTCCGAAGCGGTGATGCCGGCCCTGATCGCAGCACGGGGCTCGCAGCGCCGCATCCGCGTCTGGTGCGCCGCGGCCTCGAGCGGGCAAGAGCCTTATTCGCTCGCGATGTGTCTCAAGGAAATGGCCGCGAAGCTCGCCGGCTGGCGCGTCGATATCGTCGCGACCGACATCTCCCGCGACGTGCTGGAAAAGGCCAACGCCGGAATCTACAGCCAGTTCGAAGTGCAGCGTGGCCTGCCGGTGCAGCACTTGATCAAGTATTTCGTCCAGAAGGGCGAGACTTGGCAGATCTCGCCCGAGATCCGCGCGATGGTGGATTTCCGGCCGTTCAATCTGCTGAACGATTTCATGCCGCTCGGCAACTTTGACGTCGTGTTCTGCCGCAACGTGCTCATCTATTTCGATCAGCCGACCAAGCTCGATATCCTCAACCGCATCGCCCGCGTGATGCCGAAGGACGGCTATCTCATGCTCGGCGCTGCTGAGACTGTGGTGGGGCTCACGGAGGCCTTTAAGCCGTTGTCCGATCGGCGCGGCCTCTATGTCGTTGCCGGAGCTCCCGAGCGGCCGAAGCTCGCCATGGTCGCCGGGGCGAGGTGACGACGCGCGAATCAATCCAGCGCTTTGTGCGATCGATCCGGCCGCTCCTCGCAAAGAGATGTAGGGTGAGTGGCACTCGCGACCTCTGAGCGAATTGATTGCGTTACCCGACCAAGTGCACGGTCCGTGCGTTGCGCGCGATCGCTGATCCGCGTTGCGCCGAAACGCGAAACGGCGTGGAAGACAACGGATGTTTGAAAGAACGTACCGGCAGCGCCTGGAAGCCGACCTTGCGCGTTGGCAAGCGGAGGGCGTGATCACGCCGGCGATTGGCGACGCCATGCGCAATTCGCTCGTCCCGTTGGACGCGGGTGTCAACATTGCGGTTGTTGTCGGGATTGTCGGCGGTTTGCTGATCGCGGCCGCGTTTCTGGCCTTTGTCGCCGCGAACTGGATGGAAATCGCCCGTCCGGCGCGTTTTGCCATCCTGCTCGCCGGCATTGCCGGAGCTCACGGCGTTGGCGCCTGGTTCGCCGCAAACGGGCGGCCGGTTCTCGCCGATCTCGCCGCCGGTGTCGGGGCTATCATCTTCGGCGCCGCCATTGCCCTCGTCGGCCAGATGTATCACCTCGGCGATGATTTCGCGGCCGGCATGTTGCTGTGGTCGATGGGCGCGCTCGCCGCGGCAACGCTGACCGGATCGCGCGGCGCGCTCGCGGTCGCGCTCGTCGCCGGCACACTCTGGACCGGCACACGCGCCATAGACGCGTCCGACATACCGCATCTTCCGTTCATTCCGTTGTGGCTCTTCGCGGCAGCCTTGGCGGTAGCCTGGAATTCGAAGCCCGCGGCGCATCTTGTTGCGATCTCGGCCCTCGCCTGGTGGATCGCTGGGGCGATCGGGTTGCCGCAGAGCAAGCCCGAATCAGTCTTCGTCATTGGGTACGGCGCGGCCTTGTTGCTTGGAGCCGGCCTCTTGCTGGCAAATACGTCACGGTTGCCGCTGCGCAGCTTCGGTCTCACGCTGTCCGTCTACGGCGCATTCGCGTTGGCCGTGCTCACCGCGATTGCTGCCGTGTTATCCAACGATATTCACATGGCATATGGATCACCGCCCGCCTGGGCGAATGGCTGCGGCGTGGTCGGGCTGATCCTCGCCTTTGCTGCTGCCGCCCTTGGACGCCGCGCCGGTCCGGCGTTCGCCGGAATTTCGACCGCGCTGGTGCTCGTCGTGATTGTCGGATGGGTGCAGCCGGCATCGGATGCGTCGTGGCTCGCCTATGGGATGGAGCTTGGCGCGATGCTGTGCCTTGTCGTCTCCGGCATGCTCGACGAGTCCCGTGCCCGGGTCGTCGCAGGCTGGCTTGGCCTTGCCGCCGTCATTTCCGCGATCACGTGGGCCGTGCAGGGCTCGCTGTTGCGACGCTCGGTCTTTCTGGCGGTCGCCGGTGCCGTGGCGATCGCACTCGCGATCGGGCTCGGGCGGCTGATGCCGAAGGAAAGCCGTCCATGAAAGAATTTTTGGACCGCATCCCAAAGTTTGTTCTGTTCGGCGCCGCCGCTTTGATCCAGATCAGCCTCATCGCGCTCATGGTCCTCGATCGCATCAACATCCTGCGAAGCGGAACCGACGTGATGTTGCAGACGCGACCGATCGATCCCCGCGACTTCCTGCGAGGCGATTACGTGATTTTGGGCTACGACATTTCCACCCTGCCGGCCGGCGCGCTCAAAGACCAGCCTGCGGCCGGGAAGGGCACTCCGATTTTCGTCAAGCTCGCCCCAAAGGCTAATGGCTTTTATGAAGCGGTCTCCGTCTCTACGACGCCGGTCGCAGTCACGGCTCCCGAGGTGCTGATCCGCGGTCATGTCACGAGCGGCACCAACTGCGGCGCGGACAGCCGGGAGTTTTGCCCGACGCTGCAGGTCCGCTACGGAATTGAACGCTATTTCGTCCCTGAGGGTGAGGGCAAGAAACTCGAAGACGCCCGCAATGAGCGCAAGCTTGCGGTCGTCGCTGCGGTAACCCCCACAGGCCGTGCCGCGATCAAGCGGCTGCTGATCGATGGCGATCCGGTCTACGACGAACCGTGGTTTTAGACACCGGCTCGGCCCAGTAGGACGAAGCGTAGGGTGGGCAAAGGCGCGTTCTTCACGCGCCGTGCCCACGCTGATACTTTTGTTCGGTATGCTGAAGTGCGCGGTGGGCACGCTTCGCTTTGCCCACCCTACGGATCGGGATGACGGCGAACTTGATCGCGGCCCTCACTCCTCCTTATAGCCATACTGCTGCTGGTTGCCGGTGGCGCCGTAGTATTTGTATGGCAGGAATTTGCCTGACATCGTGATCTTGACGCGGTCGCCTTTCGGGTCGGGCAGGCGCTCCAACTGCAGATCGAAATCGATCGCCGACATGATGCCGTCGCCGAATTCCTCTTCGATCAACGCCTTCCACGCCGGGCCGTTGACCATCACCAACTCGTAGAAGCGATAGATCAGCGGATCGGTGGGCGGCATCGGCGTGCCGCGCAGCGGCACCTCGTTGAGCATCGCTTGCTCGGATTTGCTGAGACCGAACAACTCGGCGGCCTTGGCAGCCTGGGGCTTGGTGAGCTTCATCTGGCCAAGCAACGCGCCGGTGATGAGCATCGGCGACATGCCGCCGACCTGGTCGCAGATGTACTTCCACGTCCAGCCCTTCTCGCGCTTGATGTCGAGGATCTTCTCAGTGAGGTCGGCACGTTTCATGACTTCGCTCCCGCTTTGTGGCGGATCGTCATCAGCAAGTCATATGCCGTAGGGCTTCAGCGCGCTCCGGACGCGATCAGCGGCAGCGAGCCTGCCCATTTCGGCGGCAGCACGCGCAAAAGTAGCAGCAGCGCTAAAGCCGAAACGCGCCCGGCGT
This sequence comes from uncultured Alphaproteobacteria bacterium, assembly GCA_963702755.1. Classification (GTDB taxonomy): domain Bacteria; phylum Pseudomonadota; class Alphaproteobacteria; order Rhizobiales; family Xanthobacteraceae; genus JAJPKK01. The sequence continues at coordinate 45,365 of CAVPDZ010000002.1, forward strand.
GAATTCGTAAAGGTCCTGGATGCGCATCCACCGCGCCGTGTGCGGCGGGGTGACGCCCCATTGATCGAGGCGGCCCTTTGGCCAGCGCCAATACTCCGGGCCGTGGGGCACATAGCTCTCGTCGATCTGCAGCATCTCGCCCGAATATTCGAGCGGAAATTCCTCCGGCCCGGCGAAATAGGCGAACACGTTGTTGCCGGCTCCGTGACGGCCGACGCCCCATTCGATCGGATAGCCGTTGTCGCGCATGCGCCCGGCGCCGCGCATCACCGAGTCGAGATCGGGGAGATCGAAGGCGACGTGGTTGAGCGTCGGAAGGGCGTGGCGGCCGGCGACGAAGGAATTGTGATCGGTGTTGTCGGCATGAAAGAAGGTCAGCGCCGCCGTGTCGTCGATTACCTTGAAGCCGAGCACGTCGACAAGGAAGCGCGTGGTGGCGGCAAGGTCGGTGCAGTTGACGTTGACGTGCGCGATCTTGCGCGGGCGGTCGCTCACGTCGGCGCGGTCGGCGTGGTCCGCGACCTCGCACACGACGGCGAGATTGCGCCCTTCAGGATCCGACAGCCCGAAGCCATAGCCGCCGCCCGGCCGGTCGAGCGCATGGGGCGCTTCGCAAGGCCTCCCGGCTGCGACGGCCGCGCGATGAATGCGGTCCACCGCCTCGCGGTCGGCGGCATCGAACACGACGCGCCGCAGATGAGGCTTGCGCTCCGCCCGGTGGATGGCGAGCACATGGTGATAGGCCCCGGTCGCGCGCAGGTAGCGCACGCCGCCCACCGCATCGATCTTTGAAAGATTCCACACCGCGGCATAGAACTCCGCGGCACGGTCGGGATCGCACATCTCGATTTCGATGGAGCGCACGCCGCGCACGCGCATGGTGACCTCGCTTATTGCCGCGCGATGGTCGTGCAAAAGACGGTAGAGGTCAAAGAAACAAGTCGGTGTTGCTTGGATCAGCCGTCATTCCGGGGCGCGAATGAAATTCGCGAGCCCGGAATCCATAACCCCTGCCGAGGCGTATGGATTCCGGGCTCGCCTCCGCTCCGCTACGACGACCCGGAATGACGATTGATGAATTGGCTTCGTCACTCCGCCGGGATGCGGGCTTCGTCTTCGGTAGGCTCGCGCAGCACGTAGCCGCGGCCCCACACCGTCTCGATGAAGTTCTTGCCGCTCGAGGCGTTGGCGAGCTTCTTGCGCAGCTTGCAGATGAACACGTCGATGATCTTGAGCTCGGGCTCGTCCATGCCGCCATAGAGATGATTGAGGAACATCTCCTTGGTGAGCGTCGTGCCTTTGCGCAGCGAAAGGAGTTCCAGCATCTGGTACTCCTTGCCGGTGAGATGGACGCGCTGCTGGTTCACCTCGACGGTCTTGGTGTCGAGATTGACGACGAGTTCGCCGGTCTGGATCACCGACTGCGCGTGGCCCTTGGAGCGGCGCACGATAGCGTGGATGCGCGCGACGAGCTCGTCCTTGTGGAACGGCTTCGTCATGTAGTCGTCGGCGCCGAAGCCGAGCCCTTTGACCTTGTCCTCGATGCCGGCGAGGCCTGACAGGATCAAGATCGGAGTCTTGACCTTCGACACGCGCAACGAGCGAAGCACCTCGAAGCCGGACATGTCGGGAAGGTTAAGATCGAGCAGGATGATGTCGTAGTCGTAAAGCTTACCGAGATCGACACCCTCTTCGCCGAGATCGGTCGTGTAAACGTTGAAGCTCTCGGATTTGAGCATCAACTCGATTGATTGCGCGGTGGCGCTATCGTCTTCGATCAGTAGAACCCGCATGCCAGTCCCCCTCCGCGCCGTTTCGGCCACCATCCTGGCCTGCCGCACGGGGCAGCTTCCGATAACGCCCTGGGACAACTGATTCGAACCGCACCCACGCGATCACTAACAGGACCTCTTTCCTGAACGCAAGCATGGAGTAGGCAAATCCGAACGAATCGGCCTAATATACTGCGCGTAAGAGGTTTTTTGAACACGCGTTGGTTCGAGTCATACTTTAATAGTCGGGGCTAACCGACTTGCGCGACCCGCCCAAATGCCGTCACCGGGGCGAGCCGTGCCGTTGGCCTCATGGACGGTTGCTGGCAATGATTAACGATGCCGCTTAACAGGCAGTTAATGTGAAGTCTTTGTTTAAACTGAAAGCCAACTTCGTAACCGCGGCGAGGAACAATGAAGGCGCTGGCCGAGCAGATTGCGGACCTTGATGCCGCCGAAATCTATGGCCGGGTGGTGGGCGTGCGCGGTCTCCTGGTGGAAGCCGCCGGGCCGTTAGCCGCCATGTCGATCGGCGCACGGGTCACGATCGAAACGGCGAACCGCATGATCCCCTGCGAGGTGGTGGGATTTTCCGGCACCAACGCCTTGCTGATGCCGTTTGCTTCGCTCGACGGCGTGCGCCGCGGCTGCCGCGCCGTGGTGAGTGCCATCGCGTCGGCGGTGCGGCCGTCGCGCGGGTGGCTCGGCCGTGTCGTCAACGCCATGGGCGATCCGATCGACGGGCGCGGCCCGTTACCAGCCGGCACGTCGCCGGCGCCGTTCCGCAATGCCCCGCCGCCCGCCCATGCGCGCCGGCGGGTCGGTGCGCCGCTCGACCTTGGCGTGCGGGCGCTCAACACGTTCCTCACCTGCTGCCGCGGCCAGCGGCTCGGCATCTTCGCCGGGTCCGGCGTCGGCAAGTCGGTGCTGCTGTCGATGCTCGCGCGCAACGTGGCGGCCGATATTTCCGTCATCGGCCTCGTCGGCGAGCGCGGCCGCGAGGTGCAGGAGTTCATCCAGGACGATCTCGGCGAAGAGGGCCTCGCCCGCTCCGTCGTCGTGGTATCGACGTCGGACGAGCCGGCGCTGATGCGCCGCCAGGCTGCCTATCTCACCCTCGCCATCGCCGAATACTTTCGCGACGAGGGCGGCGATGTCCTGGTCTTGATGGATTCGGTGACCCGGTTCGCGATGGCGCAGCGCGAGATCGGCCTCTCGGCCGGCGAACCGCCGACCGCGAAGGGCTACACGCCGACGGTCTTCACCGAACTTCCGCGCCTTCTCGAGCGCGCGGGTCCTGGTACCAGCGACGGCACGATCACGGGTATTTTCACGGTGCTCGTCGACGGCGATGATCATAACGAGCCGGTGGCGGACGCAGTGCGCGGCATCCTCGACGGCCACATCGTCATGGAACGCGCGATTGCCGAGCGCGGCCGTTACCCGGCGATCAATGTTCTCAAGTCGATTTCGCGCACCATGCCGAAATCAGCCGACCCTGCTTACGTGCCGGTGATCCAGCGGGCACGGCAGGTCATGGCGACATATGCGGATATGGAGGAGCTGATCCGCCTCGGCGCCTATCGTCCGGGTTCAAGCGCCGAGGTCGACGAAGCCATCCGCCTCCACGATCCGCTCGAAGCCTTCCTTGCACAGGCCAAGGAGGAAGCGACCGGCATCATGGACGGCTACGGCCGATTGGAAGAAATCATGGGGTCGGTGGAAACCGAAAACTAACATTATGGGGTCATCCTGCGCGGAATTTCGGTGCCACGCGGCCGGGCGTTTTCGGTTGCGAGTGGCTGGGGTGGTCGGGAGTAAGAGTCGATGAAGTCGCGTAACACGCTGATCCGCCTTAAGAAATTTCAGCTAGACGAAAAGCGGCGCAAGGTCGCCCAGATCGAGGCCATGATCGCGGACTTCCAGCGCATGGCGACGGATCTCGATCGCGAGATCCTCTCCGAGCAGGAGCGGGCCGGCATTCACGATCCGGCCCATTTCGCCTATCCGACCTACGCCAAGGCCGCGATCACGCGGCGCGAGAACCTCAAGCGGTCGGCCGACGAACTCGTGGCCCAGCTCGACGAGGCCAAGCTCGCGCTGCAGGAAAGTTTCGAGGACCTCAAGAAGATCGAGTTGCTCGACGAGCGCGACCAGGTGCGCGACCGCGTCGCCGAAGATGCCCGCGAGCAACATGACCTCGATGCCATGGGCGCGCTGCGCGCCCGCAGCGCCATCGCCTGAGTCGGCCATCGCGCTACTCCGTCACCTCCACCCTTACACGGCGGGGCGAGGTGAACTCGGCCTGAGCTCGCGATTCCTTTTTGCCGCTGAATAATACCGGCGATTTTGTTTCTCGACGGCCGGGGCTCGCCCGGCGATAATTGCTTTGCGGCCGCGGCCGATCGCCGCGAGTGGGGGCCGTGCTGGACATGCTGACCACGACGGAACTCGTGTGGCTGCTCGCGGCTGTCGCCAAGGGTGACCAAGCCGCATTTGAGCGACTCTACGAAGCGACCCGGGCGAAACTCTACGGCCAAGTGCTGCGTATCTTGCGACGAGCCGACCTTACGGACGAAATCATTCAGGAGGTTTATCTGAAGGTCTGGAGTTCCGCCGGGCAGTTCAATCCGGCCGTTGCGTCTCCGATCACTTGGATGATGGCGATCGCCCGCAACCGCGCGATCGATCTCGTGCGCAAGAAGACGGAAAGTTCTGTCGAGGAGGAGCCGGAGGTGCAGGAGGTTGCCGCCGAGACCCCCGATCCGCTCGCCCAGCGTGAAATGAGCGAGGAGCTCAAACGGCTGCTCGCGTGCATGGGAGAGCTCGACGAGGAGCGCCGCCGCATGGTGCTGCTCGCCTATTACAGCGGCTTGAGCCGCGAGCAGCTCGCGGCGCAGTTCGACGTTCCGGTGAACACGGTCAAGACATGGCTGCGGCGCTCGCTCATCGAAATACGGGAGTGTCTCGGGCATGACGCTTGATGAAACCCCGATGGATCCGGGCGCGAGCCACGATGCGCTCGCCGCCGAATATGTGCTCGGCACGCTCGATGCCGCCGAGCGCGACGAGGCGATCGCGTTGATCGAACTCGGACCCGAGCTTCGCGGTGCGGGTGCGCCTGTGGGAGCGCCGGCTTGGCGAGCTTCATGCGCTCGCGGGCGGCGTTGAGCCGCCGACTACGGTGTGGGATGCGATCAAGGCAAAGCTGCCGGAGCTGCCTCCGGGTGAACCGCTGCGCCTGCCGGAATTGCCGCGGCCGATTCAGGTGACGCTGCTGCCGGACGAAAATGTCGTCGATCTCGTAACGGTTCGCTTGACGCGGTGGCGCTCGATTGCCGCGGCCTGCGGGACGATGGCGGCGCTGCTCGCGCTGTTCGTCGTTACGTCGGCGGTCGCCCCGACGATCCTGCCCGACGCGTTGCGGCCGAAGCCGCGCGTCATCGTGCAGACGGTGGAAGCGCCGAGCCCGGTGCCGCCGCGCTACGTCGCGGTGCTCCAGCGCGATGCCACCTCGCCGGCGTTTATCCTGACCGTCGATCTCGACAACCGCAGCCTCACCGTGCGCCGCGTCAGCGCGGAAAACGAGCCCGGCAAGAGCTACGAACTGTGGCTCGTGTCCGATAAATTCCCGGCGCCGCGCTCGCTCGGCCTCGTCGGCGGCGGCGAGTTCACGCGGCCAAGTTCGCTCGCCACCTTCGATCCGGCGACAATCAGCGATGCGACGTTCGCGGTCTCGCTCGAGCCCGAAGGCGGCTCACCCACCGGAATGCCGACAACGGTCGTCTATCAAGGCAAGCTCATCGAATCGACGCCGCCCGCACCTGACCAGCCGCAAGCGCATTGATGGGCCGCTCGCCGGCTGCGTTCGCAAACTCCAACATATTCCCACAATTTGCGCCGTCATGCTCCGCGAACGCGGAGCATCCAGTAACCACTGCGCCATCGATCAAAACGAGGTCTCGACGCAATCAAATCCGGGGGTTACTGATCGCCCGGTCGAGCGCGATGACGTGGAGAAGCGATATCGGAGCTGCCGCCGCGACTTAGCAGCGCAAGATGGCGCCGTGGCGGCTGTGACCGCTCACCCGCTGAGCGCGCCCTTCACGAGTGCCGAGGCCTTTGCGAAATCCATCTGACCGGCGTATTTCGCCCGCAGCGCCGCGATCACCTTGCCCATGTCCTTCATGCCGGCGGCGCCGGTGTCGCCAATCGCTTCGGCGATCGCGCTTTTGACGTCATCCTCGGACATCTGCTTGGGCAGGTAGGCCGCGATGATGGCGATCTCGTCGCGCTCCTGTTGCGCGAGCTCGGGGCGGCCGCCCTTTTCGTAAAGCTCGACGGATTCCTGCCGCTGCTTGATCATCTTCTGCAGCAGGCTCAGCAGCTCGGCGTCGCCGAGCGGACCTTTGCTTTGCCCGCGCGCTTCGATGTCCGCGTTCTTGAAGGTGGAATTGACCAGACGCAGCGTCGACACGCGACGCTCGTCCTTCGCCTTCATGGCGTCTTTCAGAGCGTTGTTGATGTCGTCGCGCAACATGGGTGACCTCGCCGGGCCTTGAGAAAATTCGCTTGTTCAAATCGCCTCGGACCCGCTTTGACGCGCCCATTGGCGATGGCTATGTAGAGCCCGCATGATCGACAAACAAGACGATTTTACGCCCGGTTCCGCCGCGCGCGACGCGTCGGCGTGGGCGGAGCCCTCAGCCACCGCGGTGCTGGTGCTTGCCGACGGCACCGTGCTCGAAGGCATGGGCTTCGGCGCGGAGGGGCACGCGGTCGGCGAGGTGTGCTTCAACACCGCGATGACGGGCTATCAGGAAATTCTCACCGACCCGTCCTATGCGGGCCAGATCATCACCTTCACGTTTCCCCATATCGGCAATGTCGGCACCAACGATGAGGACATCGAGACGGTCAATCTCGCGGCGACACCCGGCGCGCGCGGCGTGATCCTGCATTCGGCCATCACCAATCCGTCGAACTACCGCGCCCGCCGTCATCTCGGACAGTGGCTCAAATCGCGCGGCATCATCGGGCTCGCCGGCATCGACACGCGCGCGCTCACGAGCCTCATTCGCACCAAAGGCATGCCCAACGCGGTCATCGCCCATGCGGCCGACGGGTGCTTCGATCTTGCTGCACTCAAGGACGAGGCGCGGGCGTGGCCCGGCCTCGTCGGCATGGACCTCGTGCCGATGGTGACCTCGGGCCAGCGTTTCACCTGGGACGAGACGCCGTGGCAATGGAACGTCGGCTACGGCCGCCAGGAGGCGCCGCAGTTCAACGTCGTCGCGATCGACTATGGCATCAAGCGCAACATCCTGCGGCTCCTGGCCGGCACCGGCTGCAAGGTGACGGTGGTTCCTGCCAAGACCTCGGCGCAGGACATCTTCGATCTCAAGCCCGACGGCGTGTTTCTGTCCAACGGCCCGGGCGACCCGGCGGCGACGGGCGAATACGCCGTGCCGGTGATCCGCAAGCTCGTGGACGCCAGGGTGCCGACGTTCGGCATCTGCCTCGGCCACCAGATGCTCGGCATCGCGCTCGGCGGCACCACGATGAAAATGCATCAGGGCCATCACGGCGCCAATCATCCGGTGAAGGACCTGACCACCGGCAAGGTCGAGATCACCTCCATGAACCACGGCTTCGCCGTGGACCGCGCGAGCCTGCCGGGGCATGTCGAGGAGACGCATGTGTCGCTGTTCGACGGCTCGAATTGCGGCATCGCGCTCAAGGACCGGCCGGTGTTTTCGGTGCAGTATCATCCCGAAGCCTCGCCCGGTCCGCGCGATAGTCATTATCTGTTCGATCGCTTCGCCGACCTGATGCGTCGCCATCGCGGTCATTGAGGCCGCGGCGGCGGCTCGACCTGCCGGCCGCGGCACGCTATCGAGACGGCCATGAGTGTGCCCGCCTGGTTGAAACCCGAGAAAAGCCCGCTTGCGCCGGCATTTTCCACCTGGCTCGACTTCGCGCCGAGCGGGGTCGCAAGCCGGTTCTTCTTGCTGTGGTTCGTCATTCTCTATGCGGCGTTCCACGTTCTTTCGGGCGCATCGCTCGGCCTTTATCCGCAGACGCTGCAAACTTTCGTCTGGTCGATGCATCCGGCGGCTGGCTACGACGGCGCGCCGCCGCTCGCCGCGCTCATGGCCGCCGGCTGGTTCGCGGTATTCCCGGTCAACGACTGGGCGTTCCACATGCTGGCGATCTTCAATGCGGCGGTTGGCCTGTTCACCACCGAACTGATCGCGCGGCGCTATATGCAGGGCGACAAGCGGCTCGTCGTCCTGCTGCTGTTGTTGTTGACGCCGTTCTATCAGTTCTTCAGCGATCGTTTCGGCCCCGATCAGACCATGCTGTCGACCTGGCCCCTCGCGACCTACTTCTTTCTGCGCGCGTTCGAAACGCGCGCATTGAAGTGGTCGGTGGCGGCGGGCGTGTTTGCCGGCCTCGCAATTCTCGGCAAGCACCATTCGCTCTTCCTGATTGCGGGATTCCTCGCCGCCTGGCTCGCGTCGCCCGAGCGCTGGAGCTATTTCAAATCGCCGTCGCCCTGGCTCTCCGCGCTTGTCGGCGCGCTGGTGATCGCGCCGCATGTCAAATGGCTCTACGCGGCCGGACAGTTGCCGATCGTCAACGACGGGAGCAATGCCGCCGGCGCCGGACCCTCGTTCGGCGACCTGATCGGGAGCGCCGCGACTTCGCTCGGCACAGGCATCGCCTGCGTCGCCGCCCTGCTCGTGGTCTATTGGCTGGCGGTGCGTCCGAGCCGCGAGACGCTGCAAGACACAGTGCGGCCGGCCGATCCCGCCGGGCGCATGCCGGTCGTGATTTTTGCCGTCGCGCTGTTGCTGCCGATCGTCGTTGCGCCGTTCATCGGCCTCGAGCTGACGCCGCTCGCGACGACACCCGCCTGGTTCCTGCTGCCGATCGTGCTGCTGCGGCCCGACAGCGCGAGATTGACGCGCGTTGCCGCATTGCGCATGACGACGCTCGTCGTCGCGATGACGCTCGTCGCCCTTGTCGCTTCGCCGTGGCTTGCGATCTACGCGCACGAGCGCGGCACCAGCGAAGGGCGCGAATATTTTCGCGCGATCGGTGCCGAGGTGACGCAGGCGTGGCGCCTCGCCATGGTGTCGCCGCTTGCGATCGTCATGGGCGACCGCGATCTCGTCAATGCGGTGGCGTTCTACAGTCCGGATCACCCCGACGCAGTGCCCGATTTCGATCTCGCCCGCGCGCCCTGGGTGACGCCGGAGCGCCTGCGCCGCAGCGGCTTTGCGACGGTCTGCAGAGCGGATACGAGTTGCGCCGACACCGCCCGCCGCGAGGCCGGCACGTCCGACTTCCAGGTCATCACCTACGCCACCACCAGTCCCTATCGCGGCAAACCCGGCAAGCTCGGACGCTTCATCTTCCTCCTGGTATCTCCGCAGCGGCCGCCGGTGGTTCGACCGCCGCAGGTCTTTCCGCCACAGGTCTTTCCGCCGCCGACCCCACCTTCGCGCGTCGTTCCGCCGCAGGTCACTCCACCGCCGCCGGTCTCACCCTCGCCGCAGCCACCGCCTGCGGAGACCCCGCCCCCGCAGTCCTCGCCTCCGGAAGTCCCGCCCCAGCGATAATCTTGCATTGAATTCCTTCGTTTGATCCTAGCCCCTGACGTCATGCCCCGCGCACGCGGGGCATCCAGTAACCCCCAAACTATCGAGGAAATAATGCGGTGCCCAAATCGGAGGTCGGTGGTTACTGGGTCGCCCGGTCAAGCCGGGCGACGACAGCGAGGTGGGTTGAGGCGATCCACCGATGGATCGCTGGGTGGGAAACTGCACTGACCAAGTGACAAAGCTGGTGACGCGACGGCAATGAAGGACTGGGTTGCCTACTACGATTCCGCGCATTCGATTTACGTGAATGCGCGCCATCGCGACGTGCATTACGCGCGTCTCGCCGACGAGATTGCGAGCTACGTGCCGTCGCCCTCCGCCGTCGTGCTCGATTATGGCTGTGGCGAGGCGCTCCATGCGGACCGGATCGCCGCGGTCGCGGGCCGTTTGATGCTCGTCGACGCGGCGCAAAGCGTGCGCGCTCATTTGAGTGCGCGGTTCAAGCAAAATCCGAAGATCATCGTGATCTCGGCCGATGACGCTGGCAACCTGGCGCCCGAGTCCTGCGATTTCGTCGTGATGCACTCGGTGTCGCAATATCTTTCGGCCGAGGAATTCGACCGCGCGGCGGCGTTGTTTTCCCGTCTCCTCAAACCTGGCGGGCTCCTGCTCGTCGGCGATGTCGTACCTCATGGCGTGCCGGCAGCATCGGATGCTGTCGCGCTGCTGCGCTTCGGCTGGCGCGACGGCTTCTTTCTCGCCGCGATCGGCGGCCTGTTCCGCACTTTCTTTTCCGATTATTGGCGGCTGCGCACCCGCATCGGCCTCACGCGCTATACCGCGGGCGAGATGACGCGCAAGCTCGCCGCCGCGGGCTTCGACGTGACGCAGGCGCCGAAGAATCTCGGCCATCTGGACACGCGCATGACTTTCCTTGCGCGCAAGAAGATCAGTTCGTGACGTCGATCGCGCGTTGCACCCTGCGTGCGCCGCGAAAATCTATATATGGATCATGCGCATTCTTGGATTTGCCGGCTGGAGCGGATCGGGCAAGACGACGCTGCTCGCAAAGGTGATCCCGCGGCTCGTCGCGCGCGGCTTCACTGTCTCGACGGTCAAGCACGCGCACCACGGCTTTGACGTCGATACGCCGGGCAAGGATTCCCATACTCATCGCGCGGCGGGTGCGACCGAGGTGCTGGTGGCGTCGGGAAAGCGCTGGGCGCTGATGCACGAATTGCGCGCGGCGAGCGAGCCGACCATTTACGACCTGCTGCAGAAGATGTCGCCGGTCGACTTCGTGCTCATCGAAGGCTTCAAGTCGGCGCTGCACGCTCGCATCGAGGTTTATCGCAAGGAGGTCGGCAAGCCGCCGTTCCATCCCGAGAACCCGCACGTGGCTGGCATCATCTCCGATACGCCGTTTCCGCATGCGGGGGTGCCGGTGGTGAACATCGATGACATAGAGGCCGTGGTCGAACTGGTTCTCGCCAAGGCGGAAAGTCTCGACGCCGCGCTGGCGCGCTGGCGTGCCGCGGGGGGCGCCTAAGTCCAGGAGGGCTCAGCGGTTTACCAGCACGAGCCCGCCGATCACCAGCGCAACCGCAACGGCAAACGTCGGTGTCATCGGATCGCCCATGATCAGGTGACCCGCGGCAACGCCGAACAGCGGCGTGAGAAAGCTGAACGCCGAGAGGCGGCTTGCCGAGTAGCGCACCACCAATCCGAACCAGATCGTGAAGGTGATGGCGACGACCCAGATCGCCTGGTAGGCGAGCCAGCCGATCGCCGCCGCGCTCGGCGCCGCATCCATGCGTTCGCCGAATGCGATGGCGGCGATGAGAAAGACGAGCGCCGAGACTGCGAGCTGATAGCACGTGGTTTTCTCGGTCGGTATCTTCGAAAGCACGCTGCCCTTGATCACAAGAGTCGTGGCGGACCAGAGCGCGCCGCCGATGATCATCAGGCCATCGCCGATGAGCGTTGCGGAGCTGACGCTCGGGTCCGGCACTCCCATCGCGACGACGATCCCGGCGAACGCAAGGCCAAGACCGGCCCATTGCAGCGGCGAGAGGCGTTCATGCAGGAAAAGCCGCGCGCCGAGCGCAATGAAAAGCGGCGCGGTGTAGACGAAGATCACGCCGCGGCTCGCCGTGGTCAGCATGAGGCCGCGATAGATGAAGCCGAATTCGACCCCGAACAGGACGCCGGCGACGATGCCCATGACGAGCGTGCCGTCCCGCTCCAGGATCCTGACGCCGCGCAGGCGCGCGATGAGGAAAACAAGCGGCAGCGCTGCCACCGAGCGCAGGACGCCTTGCGTGAACGGCGGAAATCCGATGAGGGCGAGCTTGATGGCAACTTGATTGAGCCCCCAGCTTGCGCACAGCACAACCATGATGGCGCAGGCGGCAGCATCGAGCGGGCGGGGGTTCACGAATGCCGGCTTTGTTGAGAGTTTGTTGGCGGGAGGAGAGAGATTAGGCGCGGCGACGCGGCCGTGGTAAAACTGCCACGAACGATCGGCTAAGATCACGTCGCGATGACGGGCAGCATCGCAATCTACCTGCTGCCCGCAATTTAGGCAAAACATCAGCCCGCTTCGCTGCGCATAGCTGTGCCCAACACTTGGCACAAGCTCCGCGCAAGATTTCCAACCCCCAAACCGACAGGATTGATCATGCTGAAAGGAAAAAATGCGGTCGTCACCGGCTCGACCTCCGGCATCGGCCTCGCCATCGCTCGTGCGCTCGCGCAGGACGGCGCCAACGTCATGATCAACGGCTTTGGCGCCGCGGCCGATATCGAGAAGGAACGCGCCGGGATTGAATCCGAGTTCCGCGTCAAATCGATCTATTCGCCGGCCGACATGACCAAGCCGGCCGAGATCGCGGCCATGATCAAGACTGCGGAGACGACGCTCGGCTCGGTGGACATTCTCGTCAACAATGCCGGCATCCAATATGTCGCCCCGATCGAGGAGTTCCCGATCGAGAAATGGGATCAGATCATCGCCATCAACCTGTCGTCGGCGTTTCACCTGATGCGGGCAGCGGTGCCCGGCATGAAGGCGCGCAAATGGGGCCGCATCATCTCGACCGCGTCGGCGCACTCGCTGGTCGCCTCGCCGTTCAAGGTCGCCTACGTGTCGGCGAAACACGGCATCGCGGGCATGACCAAGACGGTGGCGCTCGAAGTTGCGACCTTCGGCATCACGGTCAATTGCATCAGCCCCGGCTATGTATGGACGCCGCTCGTCGCCAAGCAGATCCCCGAGCAAATGAAGGCGCGCAACATGACCGAGGAGCAGGTCAAGCACGATGTTCTGCTCGCCGCGCAGCCGACCAAGCAGTTCGTCACCGTCGAGCAGGTCGCATCGCTCGCGCTTTATCTGTGCTCGGACGCCGCGGCGCAGATCACCGGCGCCAACCTGTCGATCGATGGCGGGTGGACCGCTGAGTGAGCATCACCACCGATGAGAAAGTCGCGGCCGCCAAGCCTGCGGTCGCGAAGAAGCGCATCAATATCGCTCTCCAGGGTGGCGGCGCCCACGGCGCCTTCACCTGGGGCGTGCTCCATCATTTGCTCGAGGACGGCCGCATCGAGTTTGAAGGCGTCTCCGGTGCGTCGGCTGGCGCCATCAACGCGGTGATGCTCGCCGATGGCTTGGCGCGCGGCGGGACGGCAGAGGCGCAGAAGCGCCTCGCCGATTTTTGGCGCGCGGTCTCGATCAACGGCGACCTGCCGGGAATCCAGCGCAGCATCATCGAGCGCCTGTTTGCGTTCGTGCCGCTGGAGGGCGTGCCGGTGCAGACGTGGCTCAATGCCTTGGCGCCGTATTTCTCGCCCTACGATTTCAATCCGCTGAACCTCAATCCGCTCAAGGGCGTGATCGAAGGTTTCGTCGATTTCGAAGCCGTGCGCGGCTATACCAAGCTCGCGCTCTACGTCAGCGCCACCAACGTAACGACGGGGCGCCTGCGCATCTTCTCGCGCGACAAGATCACCGCCGATGCGGTGATGGCTTCGGCGTGCCTCCCGAACCTGTTCCAGGCCGTCACCATCGACGGCGTGCCGTATTGGGACGGCGGCTATCTCGGCAATCCGGTGATCTTTCCGTTTTTTCGCGACACCAAAACCGAGGATGTGCTGGTGGTGCAGATCAACCCGGTGGAACGCGACGAAATTCCGATCACGTCACGCGACATCGCCAACCGCATCAACGAAATCAGCTTCAATTCCTCGCTGCTGAACGAGTATCGCGCGATCGAATTCGTCGGCCGGCTGATCGACCAGGGCCGGCTTCAGCGCGGCACCGGGCTCGGCCAGTATCGCCGCATCAACGCCCACCGCATCGTGCTCGGCGACGCCAAGAAGAATTTTTCGGCCGGCACCAAGATGCTGACCGATTACGATTTCTTTCTCATGCTCCACACCGCCGGCCGTCGCGCAGCGCGACGCTTCCTCGACGAGCATTTCGACGACATCGGCGTGCGCTCGACGTTCGACCTGCGCGCCGAGGCGCAAGCCGAGTGGGCGTGAGCAGAAACGGGTCATCTACAAAAGCAGGTCGTTCCGGGGGCCGAGCGCAGCTCGGCAGCCCGGAATCCATACTCCGCAGTCCGCGTTCATGGATTCCGGGCTGCCTCCGCTTCGCTGCGGCGCCCCGGAATGACAGCGGTGGAATGCTGCGATAACTTCGAGCGATGGCCTCGCCTCTCGACCATCCGCTGCACTCGGCGAACTTTCGCGGCGTGCGTCTCGATGTCGTCGTCGGCGACATCACGACGCTTGCGGTTGACGCGATCGTCAATGCGGCGAACCGCACCTTGCTCGGCGGCGGCGGCGTCGACGGCGCGATCCATCGCGGCGCCGGGCCGGAACTCCGCGACGCCTGCGAGGCGCTTGGCGGCTGCGAGACCGGCGGCGCGAAAATCACGGCGGGCTATCGCCTGCCGGCGCGCCACATCATCCACGCGGTCGGGCCGGTCTGGCATGGCGGCGGCCGCAACGAGGACGAACTGCTCGCCTCCTGCTATCGCTCTGCGCTTGCGCTCGCGGTCGAGCATCGCCTGGCGTCGATTGCGTTTCCTGCCATTTCGACGGGCATCTATGGGTTCCCGCCGGATCGGGCGGCGCATATCGCGGTGGCGACCGTGATAAGCGGACTAGAGGCTGCCGGCACCGTCCGCCACGTGGCCTTCTGCTGCTTCAGCCGCGATGCCGCCCGCCATCACGAGCACGCCTTCCGCGAGCACGGCCTCATTACGGATGGGGCTTAGATCATCTTGTGGTCGATCGACGAAAGTTTTCTGCAAAAAGCTCCGCCGAAATCCGAAAATCCCCGCGTTCCGTCGTCGGGCGGCCGCGCTTGCGCGGCCCTCGAAGGACGATCGGCCGCCGTCGTGCCCCAACAGGATTGGTGGCGATGCCTCGGCCGGCGTCCTTCGAGGCTCGCAGCGCCCGCGCCTCGGGACGACGGAGGAGGGTTTCCGGGTGACGGAAAACGTGGCCCGGTCGTGGAAAGCCCCGCGTCCGTGGGCGAAGGGAACATGGCTGGGGAAGGTTCGATCGGCGCCGGCGGGTGCCGCCGGCCGTCGCGATCAGGCGGCGGCGGTAAGGCCCCTCACGGCGACGTCGGCGCGGTTTGCGTGCTTGGCGCGCCAGGCCGGGCCGGGGCCGCGCATGTAGTGCTGCTCGGGCCGGTACGCATCGAACAGGTCCTTGCGGAGCGAGCGCCACAACGATGCGATGGCAACGCTCACCTGGGGGCTTTTCCTGTTTGCGGTGGCCATGACAGTCGTCCGTCTTCGGGGTCTCAGTGGTCGCTTCATGAGTTGGTCGATCGATCACAGGCCAAGGTTCATGGCGCCGATGGTCGGACGAAAGTCGTTAAAAACTGGTGAGAATGCAGGGCAATGCCGCCCCCAAGCGGCGGGGCTTTCGCCGTCATAGTTGCTGCAAGCTTGCGCGAGTGCCCGGCGCTCTCCCGGATCGATGCAAGCAGGCATTTGCAATTTGGCGCAGGTCGCGCCAAGCCCTCGCGCACGCCGTTTTTCTCGTGCGCTCGCCAGCCTCGCCGGGCGACTTGCCCTTTGCAGCCGGCGTCGTTACATCACCGCCGACTTCCCGAAATCCTCAGCGAGGGCAGGCCCGCGATGGCCCGACAATTCATCTATCACATGCAGGGTCTCTCGAAGACCTACCCGCCTAATCGCAAGATATTGGAAAATATCAATCTTTCGTTCTATCCCGACGCCAAGATCGGCGTGCTCGGCGTCAACGGCTCGGGCAAATCGACCCTGCTGCGCATCATGGCCGGCATGGACAAGGAATACAGCGGCGACGGCTGGGTCGCGGAGGGGGCGCGGGTCGGCTACCTGCCGCAGGAGCCGCAGCTCGATGAGAGCAAGTCGGTGCGCGAGAACGTCATGGAAGGGGTGGCCGCCAGCAAGGCGATCCTCGACCGCTACAACGAACTCGCCATGAATTATTCCGACGAGACCGCGGACGAGATGACCAAGCTCCAGGACGAGATCGAGGCCAAGGGGCTGTGGGACCTCGATTCCAAGGTCGACCAGGCCATGGAGGCGCTGGTCTGCCCGCCGGACGATGCCGATGTGTCCAAGCTTTCCGGCGGCGAGCGCCGTCGCGTCGCCTTATGCCGCCTGCTCTTGGAACAGCCTGAGCTGCTGCTGCTCGACGAACCGACGAACCACCTCGACGCCGAGACCGTGAACTGGCTCGAAGGCCATCTGCGCAATTATCCGGGCGCGATCCTGATCGTGACCCACGACCGCTACTTTCTGGACAACGTCACCGGCTGGATTCTCGAACTCGATCGCGGTCGCGGCATCCCCTACGAGGGCAACTATTCATCCTGGCTCGGGCAGAAGAAGAAGCGGCTCGAGCAGGAGGGCCGCGAGGAAGCGGCGCACCAGCGCACGCTCGCCCGCGAGCAGGAGTGGATCGCCGCGAGCCCGCGCGCCCGCCAGGCGAAATCCAAGGCGCGCTATCAGCGCTACGAGGAATTGCTCGCCAAGGCCTCCGAGAAGGCGCCGACCACGGCCCAGATCGTCATTCCGGTCGCCGAGCGGCTCGGCCAGAACGTCGTCGAGTTCGACCATCTCTCGAAGGCTTTCGGCGACAACCTCCTGATCGAAGACCTCACCTTCAAGCTGCCGCCCGGCGGCATCGTCGGCGTCATTGGGCCGAACGGCGCCGGCAAGACCACGCTGTTTCGTATGATCACCGGCCAGGAGAAGCCCGACGGCGGCTCGATCAAGATCGGCGAGTTCGTCACGCTCGGCTATGTCGACCAGTCGCGCGACACCCTCAACGCCAAGGCGACCGTGTGGGAGGAGATCTCCGGCGGCCTCGACCAGCTCCAACTCGGCAAGCGCGAGGTGAACTCGCGCGCCTATTGCGGGGCGTTCAACTTCAAGGGCGCCGATCAGCAGAAGAAAGTGGGCACGCTCTCGGGCGGCGAGCGCAACCGCGTGCATCTCGCCAAGATGCTCAAATCGGGCGCCAACGTTCTGCTGCTCGACGAGCCGACCAACGACCTCGACGTCGACACCTTGCGCGCGCTCGAAGAAGCGCTGGAGGATTTCGCCGGCTGCGCCGTCATCATCAGCCACGACCGCTGGTTCCTCGACCGCATCGCGACCCACATCCTCGCCTTCGAGGGCGACAGCCATGTCGAGTGGTTCGAGGGCAACTTCCAGGACTACGAGGCCGACAAGATGCGCCGCCTCGGCACCGACACGATCATCCCGCACCGCCTGAAGTACAAGAAGTTCACGCGTTAACCGCTAGCGCGGGAATCCGACGTCCGGTGTGATCAGTTCAACGTCGGGAAAGTAGGTCTTGAAGCGTTGCTGATCGCGCGTAAGTAGCGCGAAACCGGCTACGAACGCGTGCGCGCCGATAAAGAAATCGGGCAATACGCCAGTGCGTGTTCCGCCCTTGGCGCGGTATTGCTGAAAAGCCTTGCCTGCCATGAAAAGTGCGGACATCGGCGTGCGCGCGATCTCGACATCGAGATCGGCAAGGGCGGCGTTCAGTTTGGTTTCGGATTCTGCGCGAACCGCGAGCTCGGCATAGACAATTTCATTGATGAACAACGGGCTGGCGAGGCCCCGTTGGACTAAAGCATCTGCGGACCACGCGTACCAAGTCGGGTCCATGGTAAGTACGTCGACCAGAACATTGGTATCGACAAGCGTCACTTTTTCGACGGCCGCCACTCCGCACTTTCGCCTCTGCTCATCTCCATGAGTTCGTCAGTCGTGATGCCGCGAATGATCCGCCTTTTGGCGACAGCCTCCAGCCGTTGCCGGTAATTGCGGCTCGCTCCCGGCTTCTCGATGTAGACCCCGCCCGTCGCGGTCGCGCGGACCTCGACCTTGTCGCCGGGCTTGAGACCCACGGCCTCGCGCACCTTCTTTGGCAGCGTGACTTGCCCTTTCACGGTGATTGTTGTTGTCATTTCAGCCTCGGTTTTACTTTTGGCGAAAATGTAATACCAGCCGTCGTCGCCGTCGAATTCACGCCCCGGCATGCGATTTTGGCGCCCACATTAAGACGTTGTTTACGGGCAGGTATCTGTTTCCGATTCGTCTAAGTTCGTAGAACGTTCAGGCGATTTGCACAGATGACATGGGCTTGCACATGAACTGGGGTCTTCCTCGCCGCGCGGCGCCAATGGTGGTGGCGGCCGCGTTCGTTTTGTTCTCGCATGCGTTCTCCTTGACCGCGAATCAGGCATTCGCGGACGCCGCGTTCCAGCAATGGCTCGCCGCGATCTGGCCCGAGGCGGAAGCGATGGGCATCTCGCGCGCGACGTTCGACACGGCGACGCGGGGGCTCGAGCCCGATCTGTCGTTGCCCGATCTCGCCGTGCCGGGCCGCCCCGAGGCGGCGCCGCGCGGGCAGGCCGAGTTCGTGCAGACGCCCGCCGACTATCTCAAGGAGTCGAATATCTCGCGTCTCGCCGCGCAAGGCGCCAAGTTGCGCGAGCAATATCGCACGACCCTTGACGGCATCGAGCAGCGCTTCGGCGTCCCCGGCAATGTCGTGCTGGCGATCTGGGGCCGCGAAACCGACTTCGGCAACTACAAGCTTCCCCACAACGCGATCCGGGTGCTGGCGACCCAGGCCTATGTGGGCAAGCGCAAGGACATGTTCCGCAACGAATTCCTGCTGGCGCTGAAAATGCTCCAGGAAGGCGCCGCGCGTCCGGAGGACATGCGCAGTTCGTGGGGCGGCGCCATCGGCATGACCCAGTTCCTGCCGTCGGAATACTACAAGCATGCCGTCGACTTCGACGGCGACGGCCGGGCCGACATCTGGCATTCGGTGCCCGACGCGCTCGCCTCGGCGGCAAAGCAGCTTGCCGACAAGGGCTGGCAGCCCGGCCTGCGCTGGTCTTACGAAGTGCGCGCGCCGCAGAGTTTCGATTGCACGCTCGGCGTTCCCGAGCACGTGCGGCCGATCGGCGAGTGGCTCAAGGCGGGATTCGTGCCGGCCTACGGGCGGCGGCTCGACGCCAAGGAGCAGGCCGAGACCGCGTCCGTCCTACAGCCCGAGGGCAGCTACGGTCCCGCCTTTCTCGCGACCAAGAACTACTTCGTCATCAAGGAATACAATTTCTCCGATCTCTACGTGCTGTTCGTCGGGCATGTGAGCGACCGCATCGGCGATTCGCGCCATTTCGAGACGCCGTGGAGCAAGGGCGCGCAGATGCGCACCGCCGACGTCGAGACCATGCAGAAGCGCCTCACCTCGCGCGGCCTCTACCACGACAAGATCGACGGCAAGGCCGGCATGCTCACCCGCGCCGCGCTCGGCGCCTACCAGAAGGCGAACGGCCTCAAGGTCGATTGCTGGCCGACCGCCGCGGTGCTCGACCACATGCGCGCCCACCCGGGGTCCGCCTCGGCGCAGTGACGCGCGGTGGCGCGGGTGGCGCACGGCAGCGGACGTGAGGCGCGACGCGGAGCACGGCAGTGAAGTAAGGCACGGTGCGTAGGGCGCAATAGCGAAGCGTATTGCGCCGTCCTGCCTATGCCGCGGCATTCGGCGGATTACGCTGACGCTAATTCTACTGAATGACAAGGCCGCAGTTTTGGAGGTTTGAGAATCATTCTATCTGGCGAGATTCACTTTTGTGGGGATGGAGGGTTTGATGGTTCGCCAGGGTGGGGACAGTGGATCGCGGTTTGCCAAATATGTGGAGGGGCTTGCGAGTGTGATCGGGCATGCGGATCGTACCGGGCCACTGCGGGATTACTGCACTGGCCTGATGCTTCCCGGTGAGCGCAAGAGCGTGGAGCCGATCGCGGCGAGGACCGCGCCCGGGCGGACTGGTGCGCAACACCAGTCGTTGTTGCACTTTGTCGGTAACGCGCTGTGGTCTGACGAAGAGGTGTTGGCAAAGGTGCGCGAACAGGTGCTACCTGCGCTCGAGCAGGCGGGACCGATTGAGGCGTGGATCATCGACGACACGGCTTTCCCCAAGCAGGGCCGGCATTCGGTTGGGGTGCAGCATCAGTATTGCGGGCATCTCGGCAAGCCGGCCAATTGTCAGGTGGCGGTATCGCTGCCCGTTGCCTTTCGGCTGTATCTGCCGAAGAGCTGGGCCGAGGATACGGCGCGTCGCGACAAGGCCGGTGTGCCGGTCGAGATCGGCTTCAAGACCAAACCGCAGATTGCGCTCGATCAGGTTCGATGGGCCTGCGAGGCCGGCCTTCCGCGTGGCGTGGTGTTGATGGACGCGGCCTACGGCTACGACTTGCAGCTGCGGACGGGCTTGACCGAACTCGGCCTGTCCTACGTCGCCGGCATTCTGCCGACGACTTTGGTGTGGCGTGCCGGTGCCGGGCCGAGGCGGCGCGGCAAACCGCTGAACAATACCGGGCGGCGCGACGAGCCCGACCTGCGCTCGGCGCACGAGGTGGCGCGCGCGTTGCCGAAGCCGGCCTGGCGCACGATCTGCTGGCGGGAAGGCTCGACGGCCCGACTATCGTCGCGCTTTGCGCGCGTGCGCGTCGGCGTCGGCCATAACCGGCTGCTCCCGGAAGCGCTGATGCGGGAATGGCTGCTGATCGAGTGGCCCGAGAACGAGGCCGCGCCGACCAGATATTGGCTGGCAACGCTGTCGGCGAAGATCGACTTTCGCGCTCTCGTCGACCTTGCCAAGCTTCGCTGGCGGATCGAGCGTGACTATCAGGAACTCAAGCAGGAGGTCGGTCTCGATCACTATGAAGGCCGCCGATGGCGCGGCTTGCATCATCACGCCACGCTTTGCATCGCGGCCTACGGATTCCTGATCGCCGAGCGGGCGAGGATTCCCCCTCAGGACCTCGTTCCGCCGCTCACTTCAAGGCGCCTGCGTTACCCAAAGATTATCGACCCAGGGGCTCCCCCCTTGCGGCCTGAACGTCACTTTCCAAACTCGATCGCCACCATGCGCCTACGATTGATCAATGCACTCGTCAGAACAATTCCGCGATGTCCCTGTTGTGGAGTAATGGCCGCAACAGATGCACAGCGAAATCTCATGACGCAGTAAAACTAATCCGCCCTACGAATTGTGCCTTCACGCCCGCTCGACGCGGGCCGCGTAGCAGCCGGGCGCCGCGAAGTGCACATGTAGATAGGCCGCGCGGGGATCGGCGAACAGGCGCCCGATCGCGCCTTCGACATCGCGGCCCTCGCTGAGCTCGAAGCCCACCAGCATGGCATCGGCATCGAAGGCGCGGACCGCAAGCGTGCGCTTGCGCAACTGCTCCGGCACCGCGTCGACCGCATCGAATGTCTCCTCGCCCTTGCGCACGAAGATCGCAAACCGCATGCGGTAGGGCGACGCGACCGCGTGGTGCTCGTAATTGACAAGAATGAGCTCGTCGCCGGGCTTGGAATCCGTAAGGCTCACGCGGCACGGATAGCCGGGCTCGCGCGCATCCGCGATGCGGCGCACCGCGCCCTGCGCCGCCAGCTCGTCATCGGAGAGCGCGAACAGGTGCGCGAACTTTTCGGCCTGCAGGCCGCAGAATCCGGAAGTGCATTTTTGGTCCTCCGTTGGTGATGGAGGACACATTGGGCTGAGAGAGCAGGCCGCTCCACCCGATTTCCGATCGGGGAGAAGTTCTGTAGCCCGGATGAAGCGCAGCGAAATCCGGGGTCAGCGTTTCCTGAGCACCGCCGCCCCGGATTTCGCTTCGCTCCATCCTGGCTACCCGTTGCCTCAAATGCCGTGCTCGCGCTTGAGGCGGTCGATGTAGGTCTCCACATCCGGCGGCAGGGAGCGTAGGCCCTGTTGCCCCGCCGCGGAGAGAAAAGGCCGCAGCTGCGATTGCGCGAGGAATTGCGGCTGGCGATCGGCCGGGATGATGCGGTCGAACACGAGAACAACGAGCACCGCAACCAAGGCGATGCGCACGCCGCCGAGCGCCGCGCCCGCTACGCGGTCGAACGGACCGATCTCCGGACTGATGAACTCTTTGACCGCGGTGCGCAGCAGCGCACTCAGCACGAACCCGAGCGCGATGAAAACGATGCAGAGCGCCCACCACGCCTGATCCGGCGACAGTTGCGTGTCGCCGAACGCGAAGCGCGTCACGCTCGGCGTCACGGTGACCGCGGTCGGGGCCGCGGCGACATAACCGAAAATTGTCGCGAGACTGCGCAAGAGCCCGGCATTGAAGCCGAGCACAATCGCGACCAGTCCCACGGCATAGACGACGATGTCGAAAGGGCTCACGGTGCGCTGTCCGCGATGATCAGCCGGCGGCATGGAACTCCGCCGGTTCCGCGCGCAACTTATCCAACGAAGCCTTAATACCGTCTTGTTGAGCCGGTCGAAAACACACGCTGTGGGCGAGATTTATTTTTGGATCGATGGAACTCGCATTGCGCGGAGATCAAGTATCCCGGATTGAGCGCAGCGAAATCCGGGGGTAGCGTTTCCTGCGGCACCGGCCGCCCCGGATTTCGCTGCGCTCCATCCGGGCTACGCGTGGTAATGTTCCACCCACGTCGCGGCGCGCATCGGCCGCGGGAACCGGAGATCGATCATGTGCCGCAACATCCGGACGCTGTTCAACTTCGAGCCGCCGGCGACGGAGGACGAAATCCATGCCTCCGCGCTGCAATTCGTGCGCAAGCTCTCCGGCTTCAACAAGCCTTCGCACGCGAATGCGGCCGCGTTCGAGCGCGCGGTCGATGAGGTCGCCGCCGCTGCGCGCCGCCTGCTGTCCGAATTGGAGACGACCGCCCCCGCGCGCGATCGCGAGGTCGAGGCGGAGAAAGCGCGCGTCCGCTCGCGCGAGCGGTTTGCGGTGAGGGGGTAGCCATCAGTTGGCCGCCTCAAAATGCCTTCGGCAGGCCTGCTTGCCGTAATATCGCATTCGCTGTGTGACGGCTTGGAATGTTAATCGGCACGGCAAAATTGCGCCCGGTGATGGGGCTGTGCCAGATTTCGTGACTGCCTTTGCCTTGGCGGACGAAGGTACATCCGGCGTCGCGCAACAAATCTCGCAAAACGCGATCGAACTGCGGCGCCTTCAGGCGACCGCAGGCTCGGCTTCACGCAATGCGGTGATCTGGAGATACAGCGACGCCGGATCGAGGCCCGGGTGATTGTCGGGCAAAAGATCGAGG
>CAVPDZ010000003.1:0-18861 GCA_963702755.1 uncultured Alphaproteobacteria bacterium
CCGATGGCCGCGACTTCCCGGAGAATTTCGACAGTGCGTTCATGGGCTATTCCGTCGGCCGCTGGGTCGATACCGATGGCGATGGCCGCTACGATGAACTCCTGGTCGAGACGCGGCTGTTGAAGAGCCCGCGCGCCTACAACTCAAGCGGCATCCCGCTGCATCCGGACGGCCAGACCATCGTCCTGGAGCGCTTCTACCAGGACAAGGACAAGCCGGACGTCCTGCACGACGAGGTCACGACGATCGATCACGCCCTGACGCGACCGTGGACCGTGGTGAAGAATTACAACCGCGTGCGCGACCCGATCTGGGTCGAGGCCATCTGCCCGGAGAACAACGACCACATCAGAGTGGGTGATGAGGTCTATATGCGCAGCGCCGACGGCCTGCTGATGCCGGCAAAGAAGGGCCAGAAAGCGCCGGATCTGCGGTACTTCAACGAGCCCGCGGCCGCTGCTGCCGTAAAGAAGTGACCCATTCACCCTGGCCGGATTTTTTGCCGATCGGGGCACGTGCCCCATGGATCGCGCGGCCAAAATGGAGCAAACTCGGTGTCCTCTGATAAAAAGGGTTTTTGGAGTCGGTCGCGTTTTTTGCGGCTGCCGTGAAGGACCGGCCCGCGCAGAATTCCAGGCATCTTGCATAGGGAGAGAATGACGATGCGAGTGAAACATTTGCTGTTGACGAGCGCGGCTGCCATTGCGGCCGCCGTCGTGGTTACGGGTGCAGGATCGGTGGCGCAAGCGCAGACGCTTGGCGGCCAAGTGGTGTCGCAGGAAGGCCCGATGGAGGGCGTTCTCGTCACTGCCAAGAAGGACGGCGCGACCGTCGCCTACACCGTGGTGAGCGACGCGAGCGGCCATTACAGCTTCCCCGCCGGTAAGCTGGATTCCGGCGACTATACGCTGCGCATCCGCGCCGTCGGCTTCGATCTCGACGGTGCCAGCAGGGACGGCGCGATCAAGACGAAGGTCGATACGTCCAAGGCCAACATGGCCGACCTCAAGCTGAAGAAGACCCGCAACCTGCCGTCTCAGCTCACCAATGCCGAGTGGATGATGAGCATGCCGGGTACGGAAGATCAGAAGGCGCAGCTCCTCAATTGCAACGGCTGCCACACCATCGAGCGCATCGTACGATCGACCCACAATGCGGACGAGTTCACCCTGGTTCTCAACCGCATGGCGAACTACGCCCAGGTCAGCCAGCCGATCAAGCCGCAGAAGCGCATGGATCCCGAATGGGCGCCGAAGCCGGAGACCTTCCGCAAGACTGCGGAATATTTCTCGACCATCAACCTCTCGGAAGGCGACAGCTGGGACTACCAGCTCAAGACGCTGCCGCGCCCGAGCGGCCGTTCTACCAAGGTGCTCATCACCGAATACGATCTGCCGCGCCCGACCATCGAGCCGCATGACGTCATTCTCGATAACCGGGGAATGGTCTGGTACTCGAATTTCGGCGAGCAGTTCCTGGGCCGCATGGATCCGAAGACCGGCGAGCACGCGGAAATCGCGCTGCCCGAGTTGAAGAAGGGCTTTCCGGTTGGCACGCTCGATCTCGAAACCGACAAGGCCGGCAACATCTGGATCGGCATGATGTTCCAGGGCGCGATCGCGAAGTTCGATCCGAAGACCGAGAAGTTCGCGTTCTATCCGATGCCGAAGGAGCAGAGCGATAACGTCACCCAGCTCAACATGCTGGGCCTGTCGTACAACGTCGACGGCAAGATCTGGACCAACAACGCCGGCAACCAGGAAGTCTACCGCATCGATCTCGCGTCCGGGAAATACGAGACCTTCGATCCGATGAAGGAGATCAAGACGCCCGGCCGGCATACGATCTACGGCATCGATTCCGATTCCAAGAACAATCTGTGGTTCATGGAATTCCAGGACAACTACATCGGCAAGATCGACGCGCAGACCAAGGCTTTGAGCCTCTACCGCGCGCCGACCGAGCGCTCGCGCAATCGCCGCGGCATCATGGACGAGCAGGATCGTTTGTGGTTCGCCGAATATCGCGGCAACAAGATCGGCATGTTCGACACCAAGACCGAGGCGTTCAAGGAATGGTCGCTGCCGACGCCGTGGTCGGGCCCCTATTATCCCGTCGTCGACAAGAACGGCGAGATCTGGACGGGTGGCATGACGACGGATCGCGTGACCCGCGTCAATCCGAAGACCAACGAGACCGTCGAGTACCTGCTGCCCAAGGATACCAACATCCGCCGCGTCTTCGTGGACAACACGACGACGCCGGTGACGTTCTGGACCGGCAGCAATCACGGCGCCTCGATCGTCAAGGTCGAGCCGCTCGACTAATCGGCAGCACGACCAGCGGGCGCCCGGTCAGCCGTCGGCGCCTGCGCAAAAAAGCATCATGGCCGGGCACGTCCCGGCCATTTGCATTTTCGCACGCGCTCAGACATTCGTTCCATTAACGCCCGACTCTTGCGGACCGGGACTTGACCCGCTGGTTGTGCGCCCAAATCTATGATTTTGATCGTATCTAGAGCGCGGGCCGCCACATGGACATGACCACGGACAAGACCCTTGATGCTGTCGCCGACCTCGATTCGGCGGATCGGCTGTCGCTTCCCGGCAAGGTGGTGCTCGTGATGCAGGGCGGCGGCGCCCCGGGTGCCTACCAGGGCGGCGTCTATCAGGCACTGCACGAAGCGGGCATCGAGCCTGATTGGGTTGTCGGCACCTCGATCGGCGCGATCAACGGCGCCATCATCGTCGGCAACAATCCGGCGATGCGGCTCGAACGGCTCAAGGAGTTCTGGTCGCGCATCGAGCTTCGCCCGCCGCCGCCATGGAACATTTTTGCGGCCCCGTTTGGAAGTCTGATGAGCGATTTCACCACGCTGTTGAATGGCGTGCCCGGATTCTTCGCACCTAACCCTGCTTCTATTTGGGGCCCGCAGGCGCCGGTCGGCGTCGAGCAGGCCGCAATCTATTCGGTCAATCCGCTGAAGGAGTTGCTGCCGACGCTCGTCGATTTCGAGCTGATCAACGGCGGCAAGCCGCGATTCACGCTCGGCCTCGTCAGCGTGCGCAGCGGGCAGATGCGGTACTTCGACAGCAAGAATGAGAAGATCGGTCTGGAACATGTGCTCGGTTCGAGCGCGATCCCGCCCTCGTTTCCAGCCGTTCGCATCGACGGGGAAGCCTATTGGGACGGCGGCATTTACTCGAACACACCGGTCGAGGTCGTCTTTGAGGAAAATCCCCGAAAGGATTCGGTCGTCTTCGCCGTGCAGCTGTGGCATACGCACGGTCCCGAACCGGAATCGCTTGCACAGGCGTTCACCCGTCAGAAGGACATCCTGTTCGGAAGCCGCTCGCGTCACAACATCGCGGAACAGGCCCGGCTGCATCGTATGCGTCACGTCATTCGCGAACTGGTCCAGATGCTGCCTGAAGATCAAAAGAATACGCCAAAGGCGAAGGAGCTTGCGGGGTGGGGCTGCACATCGGTCATGCATCTCATCGAGATCAACGCGCGGGCTCTCGACGGCGAGACCAATTCGCGCGACTTCGACTTCTCGCCGGCCTCGATTTATGCGCGGTGGCAGGCCGGCTACGCGGACGCGAACCGCGTGATCGAGCAACGGCCTTGGGAGCAGCCCGTCGATCCGATGATCGGCGTCGGGCTTTACGTCTCCGACGCGGCAGAGCCGACGTGATGAAGCCTTTGGCAATCGCGGATCTCATGACTGTACAGAAGCGCGCTCACGCTCAGTCCACCGATCGCTCCGCCGAAAGTTCAATCGAGAGCTTCGTTGACGCAAACTTCGATCGCGAGACGGCGTTTCTTGCCGAGCTCGTAAAGGTGCCGACCGACAATCCGCCGGGCGACTGCGCGCGCCATGCCGCGCGCGCGGCCGAGCTCCTTGCGGAGCTTGGCCTCAAGGCCGAAACGCATCCGGTGCCGCCCGGCGAAGTCGCCGCCGCCGGCATGCGCAGCGTGACCAATCTGATCGTTCGCCATCGCTTCGGCGATGGTCCGGTGGTGGCTCTCAATGCGCACGGCGACGTGGTGCCGCCAGGGTTGGGATGGACTCATGATCCTTACGGCGCCGCCATCGAAGACAGCAAATTCGGCCCCGTGATGTTCGGGCGGGGCGTTGCGGTTTCGAAGTCGGATTTCGCGACCTATGCCTTTGCGCTGCTGGCCCTGCGCGATCTTGCGCAACGCGAGCCCCTGTCCGGCACGGTGGAGCTTCACTTCACCTATGACGAGGAGGTGAGCGGCAATCTTGGCCCCAAATGGTTGCTCGACCACAACCTCACGCGCCCGGACTTCGCGATCGCGGCCGGTTTTTCCTACGCTGTCGTGAATGCCCACAATGGCTGCCTGCATTTCGACGTCGTGGTGACGGGCAAGCAGGCGCATGCCGCGCAGCCGAGCTCCGGCCGCGATGCGCTTGAAGCCGCAACGGGCATCATGGCCGCGCTCTACAAATATCGCGCGCGTCTCGCGCGGCGAAAATCCCGCAGCGCCGGCATCACCTCGCCGACCCTGAACATCGGAACGATCACGGGGGGGTTCGCCGCGAATGTGGTGCCGGATCGCGTTACGTTTCGTCTCGACCGTCGCATCATCCCGGACGAGGATGCTGCGGCCGCCGAAGTCGAGTTGCGGCAGGCGATCGCAGCAGCGGCAAAGCCTTATCGCGGCATCAAAGTCGAGGTCATCCGCCTGTTATCGGCGGCACCGCTCGCCCCGCAACCGGGCTGGGAACGTATCAGCGACGCCTTGCGCCGGCATGCCGCGCGTATCCTCAAGACCCGCATTCCGGTGAAGGGCGTACCGCTCTACACCGATGCTAGACACTATGCCGCGCGCAAAATTCCGATCGTGTTGTACGGCGCTGGCCCTCGCACCATCCTTGAGGCCAACGCCCACAACGCCGACGAGAACCTGCGCCTCAAGGATTTGCGTGCCGCGACCAAGATTGTCGCTCTCGCTGTCCGCGATCTGTTGCAGCCGATGAGCCGGCCACCGCACTGATCGGCGCTGCGCGCACGCCCGCGCACTTCAATTGCGACGATGCCTCGAGGCCGCAAGCGTAGCTGACGGCAATTCGCCGAACGCACGGCGATAGTCCGTCGCGAAGTGCCCGGGATTGAGAAATCCGCAGGCGAACGCAACGTCGGCAACCGAGGTCGATGGCTCCGGATGCTCCAGCATGCGACGTGCTCGGGCCAGGCGCACGCTCTTGACGAAGGCCATCGGCGAGCAGTCGCGCGCTTCGCGAAAAGCCTTGAACACGCTGCGGGTGCTCGCGCCCGCGGCGGCAGCGAGATCCTCCACCGTGATCGGCCGATTCCAATTCGCCTCGATGTACTCTTCAACCGCCCGGACCTGCCATGGTGCCGAACGCGGCTGCTCGCGCATCATCAGATCGCTGAAATTGTGCTGATTGCCGAAGAGAAACGCTATGATCAAAAGCTGCTCGAATTCCGCGAGCGCCGCAGGCGACACCTCGCCGTCTTCGTAGTCAAGCTCCGTGACCATGAATTCAAGCAGGCGCTTCAGGCGCTGCAGCGACGGATTCGAGAACCGCGACCGCATCGCAAACTCGATTTTACGGGCGATCGGCATGCCAACGACGGCGCTTAGCTTGGCCTGCAAAGCCGATGGCTTTACTCGGAAAATGAATACCTCGAAATCGGCTTCGTATTCGTGGACCGCCTCGATGCCTGTGGGAATAACCGCACTCTCGGTCGCACTAATATCGAATTGAGTACCGCCGAATCGGGTGTGCCCGCTCTTGCGCAAGGGGAAGTGCTGCCGGACCAGGTCCGAAGCTGCAAGGTGGACCGAGTGGGGGGCGGTGCAGGTGCTGAATACAAGATCGGTGTTGGCCAGCTTGATGAAGTTCAGTCGCGTCTCAAAGGGCCGCGGCCCCGCATCCAGCTCAAGGCCGCGGGCATTGAATTTGGTGGTCAGCGTCTCGCGAAACTCCTCCAGATCGGAGGTTTTCACGAGCGGAAACCGGTGAAGCGGCGTGAGGTTGGCCAACCCACGAGAGCTACCAGATGTGAGCAACTGAGAGTGTCCTAAGAGAATGTGGTCTAAAGTTCCCGCGTTATTTGCCTCAAACGAGGCGGAGCAGTTCAGTTAACTTAGCGACCTAATCAAGTCCGAAGTCTGGGCCCCGCACCTTGCCCGCCTACATCCTTTAGTCAAGTCGCTATGCAGGTGCTCGCCGTACAAAACCTCGTTAGAATCATCCTAATCTCGAATGTGCGACACTTGGTACAATGCCAACGGTAATTCGCGGCCCCACCGATATCCGCAGATATTGGTTGGACTTGCTGATCAGGCCAATTTGCGATGGGAAAATTACCCTTGTCCGTCATTCGGCAATGTCCGTCAGGCAAACGAACGTAGGGGCCAGTATAATACGAGACTTGACGCAACATTGAGCAACTTCAGCTGATGCGTTCCACAGATCTTTGCGCTCCGTAGCGAGCAATTAAGCGTTCGTCCTCCGAAATATGAATGGA
The DNA here is from genome assembly GCA_963702755.1 of uncultured Alphaproteobacteria bacterium. Classification (GTDB taxonomy): domain Bacteria; phylum Pseudomonadota; class Alphaproteobacteria; order Rhizobiales; family Xanthobacteraceae; genus JAJPKK01. Next base: position 6,528 of record CAVPDZ010000003.1, read on the forward strand.
TCGACAACCCGCGACAAAATGCGGCCGGAGCCTGGGGGAGCTCCGGCCGCGCACGAACCGATCTGGGGACGGGGAGGGGTGGGGACGTGACCGGTTCGCGCAACTCCTTCGTTTGACCGTGGTGCGCCGTTGATTAGCGGCGCTGTCTTGCGGCGGCGGTGAGCGGCGATGGCCGCGGATCGCCTAGCGAAACCCATACGTTCGGATCTGACTGCGACTGGCGCTTGACGAAGCGGTAGCCGGTCTGGGTCCAGGGCAGGATCTCTTCGGCCTGGTTGTCCAGAATGAACTCGCCAAGGTCAGTCTTGACGGTAAGGACCGCGTGGCCTTCGTCCTTGCGGTCGCGCACCACCGTGATCAGCAGCGCCTCGCGCGGCCAGCCGGCTGCGATCAGGAGCCGCCGCTTCAGCAACACGTAGTCTTCACAGTCGCCATAGCCGTCATCGGGATACGACCAGCGCTCGACGACACCCCAATGGTCGAGGTCGGTCATCGGCTTGATCGCGTCGTTGACCCATTTGTTCACGCGCGACAAATCCCGGTACGCCTGCGGCGAGAGCACGACGTCGCGTGGCGTCGTCGGCGTGGTCGCGCATTCCGCTGCGCGGTTGGCGCAGAAGTCGACCCAGCCGATCGGCGGACGCACGACTTCGTGGACTTCGACATACGGAAAAGCGTCGGCGCCATCAGCGATCGTGGTCCGCGGACTCTCCGCAGTCGCCACCCGCGACTCGACAGACGTCATCACGGCCATGACGGCCGCCGCAGCCAAAACAGTCCGTTTGTACGTATTCATTGTTACCCCTCCCGTCCTGTCGAGGGGTAGCTTTCGCACAAACCTTTTGTAGCGCCGCTAAGTGGAACGGCAGCTTCTTGAATCAACTGCAACTCAACTTCGACTAAACAACTGCGATTACTTTATGCGTATTTGAGTAAAATGCAGTCATCTTCCATTTGATTAAAATTTTAAGTGCCATCGCGAAAAGCTGCGTGGCACGGGTCTTTCCCCAGCCTCAGAAGGCGCGAGAGCAATCGCGACGGCCGTCGGACGATGGCCAGTCCGAAATGAAAAACGGGCCATAGCGGCCCGGGTTCCGTCTCGATTCGGTGCAACGAAATATTTACGTTCCTGAAATCGTGTCCTTGAGGACATCGGCATTCTGGATGCGCGTGAACTCCACAGCAAAGCCGTTGTCGAGATGACGGACCACCCGCCCGGGCGCTTTGCCGACTCTCACCGCGCTGCCGATCGGCGGCCGGTTGTCGCTGATGACCGCGACGCCGGAGACGGACAGGTCGACGATGCGGCACCTCTCCTCGGTGCCGTTCTCCATCACCAATGTCGTGGTCTGATCGCGGGCTTCAACGCGCTGGTGGCGGCGATCCTCCGGCAGATTGAGGATCTGGCGGTTGGCAAGCCATGTGAGCTGGGCCGCAAGCTTGTCGCGCTTGCGCTGGGACGCCGCGATCGTCATGGAAAAGCCGCTCGGAAAGATGCGAGCGATCATCCCCTCAAGACGACCAATATGGTCGACGTAGGCGACCACACGTTCGCCAAGCCGCCCGCTTTGCGGCGCGATCACAGCCATGCCGCCGGGCGACATGTCGACGACCTGGCAGGGAAATTCGCGGCGATCTTCGAGCATATAGCGGCCGAGCAGGTCGACCTTGACCCGCTGGTACCTGCGGCTGTCGCTCGTCAGCAGGCCCTCGACCGAATCTGACACCAACGAAGACATAGGGGCTCGGACGCCTTTCCATTTCTCAGCCCAGCCCAGGCTAGGCCGAGTAAGTTAATGGCGCGTTAGGGATGATTTGAAATGTGCTTGTTGGGCTGTCATAATTGGATCTGGCCCGCCTGAATTGCGCCGAACTCGGTTCACCGGCCGCAAACTTTGCCCCTACCCCGCAGCCAGGTCGTCCGGACCTCGGCGCCAAACAGCGTTAGCAGCCGTGTCCGCCGTCGATGACGGTAAGGCTTCGCCGAACGTCGGCGCGGGTCGGGCGCGGCGCCAGTGCTGCCGGTCCTGGAACATACTGCACGGTGGTGAGTTGCAGCGGAGCGGCTGGCCGGATGCCGAGCCAATACGGTCGCTCCAACGCAGCAAGCGCGCCAAGCATGCGCGCGCCAAGCCGGCCTCGATGGGCAAGCGGCAGGACGAGCAGCTCGACATTGCACGACAATTCGCCGACGACCCCGGTCCACGCGCCAGCCGCAATGCCAATGGCGTCCTCCATCACGATGGTGAGGAGATCGCGCAGTTCGGCGGCGCTCTCCTCCTCCCAGATCGTCGAGAACGCCTGCCCCCGCAGTTCGCGGCCGAATAATGCGCAGAGCCGCGTACCGGCAACACGGAACCGCGCATCCTCGCCGGGCGCGCAGGAGAGGACAAAGCTATCGCCCAAAAGGCTGCGGATCGCGCCCGGCTCGATGTCGATGCGCTCGGGCGCGGCCCGCGAGCCGCGCCGCTCGTTCCAATAAGCAAACAGTTCGCGATTGCGTGGATGTTTCATAGTGACCTGGCGGGGCTTCGCATGCGTGCCGGTTGTCGCGAAACGGGACAACCGAGGCGCGGTTTTCGCCGCCCGGGCTCTCATCTGCAGGCAGTGTGCCCTCACTGCGTCGCCACCGCAGGCTCGCCGCGGCAACTCCGCATTAAGACTAACGTCGGGTAAATTGCCGCGGAGAGCGCCGCCCTGCCCCGCTTGCTTCGCATGCCGGGACAGCCTATTGCTGCGCCCCTTTTTCGTGGAGCGCGTGTGACCCGATCATCCGAGCCGATCTTCAATGTCCCCGCGGTGGTCTTGGCATTTCTCGCAGTGTTCGTGCTGGTGCGGCTCGGCGAAGCCTATTTCCTGACCGAGGAGCAGGACCTCGAGTTCCTGATCTATTTCGGCTTCATCCCGGGCCGCTACGATCCCGCCGTCCTCGCCCACACGACCATACCAGGCGGCATCGGCGCCTCGATCTGGACCTTCGTTACCTACGCGTTTCTCCACGGCGACGCCGTTCACCTGACGATGAACGCGGTGTGGTTCCTGCCGTTTGCTGCCGCAGTCGCGCGACGGTTCGGGACGCTGCGCTTCATCGGCTTCTTCATCGTCACCGCGGTCGCCGGCGCGGCCACCCACCTCGCAACGCATTTCGGCGAACTGCTGCCGATGATCGGCGCGTCAGCGGCGGTGTCGGGCTTCATGGCGGGCGCGATCCGCTTCGCGTTCCAGCGCGGCGGTCCGGTCAGCATGCTGCGCAGCGATGATCTCAGCGCCTATCAGGTGCCCGCCGCGCCGTTGCGCGTCGCGCTGCGCGATCCGCGGATCCTGTTCTTTCTCGCCATCTGGTTCGGCTTGAACATCGTGTTCGGCATCGGCGCGTTCGCAATTCCGGGCGAGGAAGGTCAAAGCATCGCCTGGCAAGCTCATACCGGCGGGTTCTTCGCGGGTCTCTTGCTGTTCTCGCTGTTCGATCCGGTGCCGCCGGCGCAACCCGATCCGATCGACGTCTGACGGCTTTCTTCGCTGCGCCGCAGCAGCATCTTGCGCGCGACAATTCGCATTTTTATTTCACTCTTCGATGTTGCCGTAACCGGCCGGCAAGCAGAAGATGCTTGCTCTGGTGTTTATTCGGTCAGCAAGGGCGCACACCAAAGCGTGGCGCCGCTGCGCAAGATCGTAAGAGCCGCAGGCTTTGGATCACGCGCATCAACCTCAAGGGAGGCTGCCCATGAACGTCAATCACATCCTGTCGCGCAAGGGACACGACGTCTTCACCATCGAGCCGACCGCGACGCTCGGCGCGGCCGTGAAGATGCTCGCGGAAAACCGCATCGGTGCACTCGTCGTCACCGGCGCCGACCGGCACATCACCGGCATCATCTCCGAGCGCGACATCGTGCGGGCGCTGGACAAGAAGGGTGCGGCGGTGCTCTCGGCGTCCGTCGCCGACACCATGACCCGCAAGGTCGTCACCTGCACGCAAAGCGACACCATCGTCGACCTGATGGAGCGCATGACGCAGGGCAAATTCCGCCACATGCCGGTCGCCGATCGCAACCGTCTCGTCGGCATGATCTCGATCGGCGACGTCGTGAAGACGCGGCTCGAAGAACTCGAGTCCGAGCACAACGCGCTGCGCGATTACATCCAGACCGCGTGACGTCTTAGCCCGTAGCCCGTAGCCCGGATTGAGCGCAGCGAAATCCGGGACGGGCTTGCCGCAGGCACTTCTGCCCCCGGATTTCGCTGCGCTCAATCCGGGCTACGTGGTCTACTGGGGCTCACTCGAGCATCGAGATCGCCTCGGTAAGCGAATCCATCGCGCGTTCCGCCGCCTCCGAGCCGATTGCGATCATCTCCGCGGCGCGGTGGAAGTCGAACGGATGGAAGCGTCCGAGCCGCGGGCCGATCGAAAGATCGGGCGGATCGCCGGCGAGGCGCGAGCGCGTGATGCGGTCCTGCATGATCTGAAAGGCCTCGACCATCAGCGTCGCAAGGCCCGGCCGGTGCGGAGCGCCGATGATCTTGCGCTCGATGTCGCGCTTGCCCCCGAACAGACGGCGGCCGTCGCGTCCGCTGCGCACGCCACGCGGCGGGCCTCGTCATCGTCGTCCGGGCCGTGGTCCTGGATGATGGTGCCGCGGCCGAAATTGTCGGTGTTGAGATTGACCGCGATGACGAGGCGCGCCCCGAGCGCGCGCGCCGCGGAGATCGGCAGCGGATTGACGAGGGCGCCGTCCATCAACCAGCGACCGCCGATCCGCTTTGCCGGAATAATGCCAGGGAGCGCGTAAGACGCCGCCATCGCGTCGACGAGGCGCCCGCGCGTGAGCCAGATTTCATGGCCGGTGCCGACCTCGGTCGCGATCATGGCGAGACGAATCGGCAGGTCTGCGAACGTGGTATCGCCGAGCGCTTCCTCAAGGCGGCGCCCGAGGCGATTGCCGCCGATCAATCCCGAGCCGCCGAGATTGAAGTCGAGATAGCCGAGCACTCGCCGCCGCGTCAGCGTGCGGCACCACTCCTCGAACGCATCGAGATGACCGGCCCCATAGAGGCCGCCGACGATCGCACCGATCGAAGTACCGGCGATGACGTCGGGCCGGATGCCATTGGCGAGCAAGGTCCGCAGCACGCCGATATGGGCGAATCCGCGCGCGGCGCCGCCACCGAGCGCGAGCCCGATGGAAAACCGCTCCTCGCTGCGGGGTGCAGCAGGCGGTTCGGCGGCAAGCGTGCCGTTCTGAAATCGGTGCCGACTGTCCAAGGGGCGTGCGGGCTTTCTTAACAACGGCCGCATCAACGGCGGCGCAGACTAATTCTGGGCAGGATTCTATCGTCCCCCGCGAACGAAGCTATTCCTTCCCGCCGCGAGCGTTAATGGCGCTTTGTGACGCAAGCGCGGCGCCGCTCCAGTCGAGTACGCGCGAGCGCTGCGATCACCGATGCGAAGCGCGGCGAGAGAATTCATCCCGCGGTGGTCGGGCGCTTCATCATGAAGCGCAGCTCGGGGATCGCGCTGTAATAGTCGTGATAGCCGGCGCGCATGATCGGATGCATGGCGCCGGTGTCGAGCAATCCGTCGCGGATGAATTTGTCGTCGATATAGACGCCGATCACCTGGCCGAACACGACGTGGCGGTCGGTCGGATGTCCTTCATAGTCGGTGAGGGAAACGGTCTGCACCCATTTGCATTCGAGCGCGCAGGGCGAAGCGGCGACGCGCGGCGGCTTGACGAGATGTGACGGCGCCGACTTCAGTCCCGCTTTCTCCATTTCGTTGATGCCGCGCGGGAACGGCGCCGAGGTGCGGTTCACCTCCTCGCGCAATTCGAACGTCGCGAAATTGCAGACGAACTCCTTGGTCTCCTCGATGAACGTCAGCGAGTCCTTGCGCTCCTCGCTCGAGAACATGACCATCGGCGGCCGGCTCGACACGCCGTTGAACCACGAGTACGGCGCGAGATTGATGTCGCCCGCCGCACTCATCGACGTGATCCAGCCGATCGGCCGCGGCGCGACGATCGCCTTGAACGGATCGTGCGGCAGGCCGTGATCGTTCCTCTTGCGCGCATCGTAGAACATGGGCGTGGTCCTAACTCTGATCTTTCGCTCAGCGTATGGGTAGGCCAAGCGCCGATGTGTCGGCGCATGCTTATCGCTCGACGGCTACTCTCTCCCCTCCCCCGCGTGCGGGGGAGGGTCAGGGAGGGGGCCTGTCTGCAACTTCGTGCCGTGGAGGTTCAACCGGGCTGATGGTCGACATTTTGGACCGGGATGATACCCGACATGTTTGAAGGTTGGCTGCCCCAGCTTGATGGATCGTCAGTAGGCCTTGATTGCTTGGATGTCCTTGGTTTGAACCCGAGGCCGCCGTCAAGGATTTACCGCGCAGCGGCAACGACGTCGTCCTTGACGGCGGCCTCGGGTTCAAACACTGGGCGATCCGAGCGATCAAGGCCGTGCCCCCGCGGTGGCAGCATCTGGCGGCGACGCGCAGGTTTCGGGATCGGAGGGCGCGTCGCACAGGCCAAAGCGGGGCGGGGCGAAGCGGCGGAACCGGCCGTGGCGATCGATCAGGCCGATGTCGCGGTCGCAGAAGCGCACCACATGATCGCCGGTTTCGAGTTCGGCGATGCCGACCGGTTCGCCGACCAGCGCCTCGCTGACGAAGACGCGTTCGTCCTTCCACTTGATCTCGCCCGAGCGGCGCACGCGCCGGACCTGGTGATCGGCATCATACCAAGGCTCCTCGACGCGCTCCGGCATCGCCCGGCGCGATGGCGTGTAGATCTCGCCGGGCGGTTGCTGGCCAAGCGCTTCATGCGGACGCTCCTCGTTGTAGTGCCGGCGAAAGGCATCAAAGCGCGCCTGCTGCTCGGCCGCAGTGGCGGCCGGTGGCCGCGAGGTCTGCGCCTTGAGGGTGCCATGCATGCGCTCGTGGTGGCCGTTCTCCTGCGGCGAGGCCGGATGGATGAAGTGTGGCGCGATGCCGAGCTTGATCCACCACGCCGACAATCGCGTCAGGCCGCCGGCGCCGGTCGAACCGAATGGCGAGCCGTTGTCGCACCGGATCGCATCCGGCAATCCGTAACGGCGAAACGCCGCCGCAAACACCGGCTGGGATCCTTCAATGGTCGGCGGCACGATCCGCACCTCGAGCAAGAAGCGACTGTGGCCATCGGTCAGCGTCAAAGGATCAATCCGGCAATTGTCGCCGGTGCGAAACCAGCCTTTGAAATCGACCGCCCATTCGTCATTGGCGGCCGTGGCGGCTGTCACGGCTCGCGGCTGGTCGAGCGGGCGCCGTCGTCGTTTGGTGGGCGCGATCAGGGAGGCCCGCTTGAGAATATCGCCGATCGTCGAGGCCGCCGGCCAGCAGGTCTCGGGTGCGCGACGTTCGAGCATCACCCGCAGCTTGCGCGGTCCCAGATGCGGGAAGCGCCGGCGCAGCGCAATGATCGCTTCCATGACCGCTGCCGGCGTGCGATGCGGACAATGCAGCGGCGCGTGCGAACCATCCGTAAACCACTCTGCCGCCTCGCTCTCGCGCCGCTTGCGCCACTCATAGAACGTATCCCGGCAGACCCCATATCGCCGGCACAAATCCGCCACGCTCCAATTGCCGCTGTCGTAGTCCGCAAGCATTCGAACCCGCTCTTCCATCCGACAGGTCTCCTTGAATGGCATCGGAAGTCCTCCTTCCGACCCAGACTGACCCGTCGACCATCAACCCGGTCTAAACTGTCGGGTATCTACCCGGATTGGACCGCGGACGGGCCCCCTCCCTGACCCTCCCCCGCACGCGGGGAGGGGAAAAAAGGTTGGCATCACCCGAACCGCGTCACGACGTCGGCGAGGGCGGGGCGGACGCGGTCTTCGGGCGTCAGCGTCGGATGGCCGATGTGGACGAAGCCCGCGATCTTTTCATGTGCCGCGAGGCCGAGCGCATCGAGGACGCGGCGGTCGTAGGCGTACCATTCGGTGATCCAGGCGGCGCCGTAGCCGAGCGCGTTCGCCGCAACGACAAGGTTCATCGCGGCGGCGCCCGCCGACAGCACCTGCTCCCATTCGGGAATCTTCACGTGCGGTGCGGCGCGGCTCACCACCGCGATGACGAGCGGCGCCCGCGTAAGCCGGCCGCGCTCGTACTCCACCTGCTCGGGCTTGGAGTCGGGATATTTCGCGAGAAAGGCCGCGGCGATCGCCTCGCCGGCCTTGCGCCGCCCCTCCCCTTCGAACACCACGAACCGCCAGGGCGCGAGCTTGCCGTGATCCGGCACCCGCGACGCGACGGTCAGGAGCGTTTCGAGCTCCGCAGGCGAAGGCCCCGGCGCCGCCAGCTCGTTCGGCTTGAGCGAACGGCGCCTCCGCAACAGCGCCAAAGGGGCTGCGAGGGGGGCTGCGAGGGGCGCTGACTGAGGGTCTGAAAGGCCGTCTGCGTTGATCTGCTGCATCAAATTCTCTCCGGAAAGCCCGCCGTATATAGGCCCCGGGAGGGCCAAAAGCACCCTCCGACGGTGCAGGGGTGATGGAACCGGCTTGAATTTGCCGCGATTTCAGTCGAAAAATGCATCAGGGGAAGGTGTTCTGGGATGACGAGGCGGGGAAGCCGGTCAGCGGCGGCTCGGCTCGCGGCGGGTATCGTCGCGGCCGGCATGGCGTTACTGGCATCATGGCCCGGCGCGGCACAACAACTTGTGACGCCGGGGGGCGGTGTGGGCTCGGCGCCGTCATCGCGCGCGCCCCGCAGCCTGCCCCCACAGCAGACCCTGATGCCGATGACCGCCGGGCCGCTTCCGAGCGCGCCGGCCGCCGCAGCCACGACGGGCGGCATTCCGCTCACCCTCGCCGCGCGGTTCGGCCGCGAGGCCACGACCCAGATCACCAACGGCCTGTTGTGGCGCATCTTCCCGGCGAAGCCCGACGCCACCGGCGCCTTCCGCATCATCAAGGAGGAGCGCGGCCCGAACCCAGTGGTGTCGCTGCCCGGCCGGCGATTACGTGGTGCATGTGAGTTTCGGCCTCGCGAGCCTCGCCAAGGCGGTGCACCTCAAGGAGGCGACGCGCGAGATCTTCGAGGTGCCGGCGGGCGGCATCAAGCTCGAGGGCCGCGTCGGCGACGTGAAAATTCCGTCGAGCCAAATCTCGTTCGATATCTACAAGGGCAGCCAGTTCGACGGCGGCGACGCGGCGCCGCTGGTGCAGGGCGTACTCACCGGCGACATCGTCATCGTGCCGGAGGGCGCCTATCACATCGCCTCCAAATACGGCGACACCAATTCCGTGGTGCGCTCCGACATCCGCGTGGCAAGCGGCAAGCTCACCGACGTCACCGTCAACCATCGCGCCGCGCTCATCACCTTCAAGCTCGTGGGCCAGCGCGGCGGCGACCCGCTCGCCAACACCACCTGGTCGGTCATCACCAAGATCGGCGACGTGATCAAGGAGTCGACCGGCGCCTTCCCCCACATGGTGCTCGCCGAGGGCGACTATCACGCCATCGCCCGCAACGAAGGCCACACCTACGAACGCGACTTCCGCGTCATCGCCGGCGTCGACGGCGAAGTCGAGGTGATCGCGCGGTAGCGCGGGGCGCCTCGCGCGCCGGCTTTGTAGCCCGGATGAGCGAACGCCCGCGTTCGCGACATCCGGGGCTCCGCCTTCCCCGCGCGGCGTAGTGCTCGCCGCGGCGCGGTCCAACGCCCCACACTCTTATTCCGTCACCCTAAGGCGCAAGCCTCGAAGGGCTTGCCCCCGCTAAGGCGGGGGGCGACGGCCGAGGCGCGGCCACAACCCTGCTGCATCGCCTCCGCCGATCATCCTTCGAGGGCCGCGCAAGCGCGGCCACTCTGGATGACGGGGGATAGGTCGTGTCATTGGGCTGGCCCGCGAAACGCGGTTGGTCCAATCGACCGCCGCGACGGCGCCGAAGGCCACCGGCTTTCCCTGAGAACAGGGAAAATAACAGGGAAAATCAGTTTTTCGGGGTCTCGCTCATTTTCGTGGTCATTTCCTACATCGATTACAATGGCTTGCCAGAAGTTTCCCGCAGGCCGGAACAGGGAAAGTCTTTCGCGCGAACAGGGGAAACTGAAAAGTGACATCGACTTCATCTTATTGATTTTCCTGGAATTCCATGGTCCGCGCTGTGCAGGGCGTTCGACATATTACTTTGAACCACGCATGCTTTCATGCTCGCAGCGACGTGCGCGCGTGAGGAATCCAAATTCGGATCGCCGTCCAGGACGACAGGCTTACGAGGAATATTATCCCAGTATCGGATTTTGGCAAGAGGGCGACGATCGACGGCATTGATGCGCAAACGATATAAGGCTGCGGCAATGCAAATCGCACCAATCCTGAACGATCGCGATTACCGTCGTGCCCTAAAGGACATCGAAGGCTCGATGACGGCGCGGCGCAACACACCCGAGGGCGATCGTCTCGACGCGCTCGCGACGTTAGTTGAGGCTTGGGAACGGAAGCACTATCCGATCGATCTTCCGGACGCTGTCGATACGATCATTTCAGACTTGGCGTGAACTCCATGGAATGAGGAGCCTCAAAAAATTTTACGGACACACCACAAACTGCTGCAAGAAAGTCTGCACTGACCTGAATTTCAGCGACGATTTGGTCAGCTAACTTCTTTCCAGCTTTAGTGACTATCTTGGCTGCGCGGGTAAGCAACTTAGGTTGCTCCAAAGGTAACTCATCGTCCAACGGCTCTTTAGTTCGCCATTTGCGATAAGAAATCTGCTTATAAATATTGGTGATTTGGTCATCGTCAAAAATTGCGAGATCCTTGCATCGATATACCATTGCCTGAATGGCCACCTTCCATCTACGCTTCAAAGCAACGAATGCGTCTAGGCGCGTCGTATAAACCTCATTCGGAAAGGACAGTCGGGGCAACAAAAATGCCCCGGCAAAGCGGTTGGCTTCTCGTTCCACTTGCTTAAGCGTCTTCGGGCCTTCCAGATCGTCGGCGCCAATCCAGCGGTGCAAAACCAGATGACCCAACTCATGCGCTGCATCAAAGCGTGACCGAGCCGCAGAATTTTTATCTGAGGACAAAAAAATGAATGGTCTTGGACCGTTCCAGAAAGAGAACGCTTCAATTTGCTCATCTGCAAATTCATACCGGCAGACTGCGATGCCTTTGCTTTCCAATAGGCCGACAACGTTGGAGAGTGGACCAACCCCAAGGCCCCAATTTCAACGGCAAACCCGCACGGCCTCAATTTCTTCGTCCAAATAACGGCCCGACGCAAAAGCGGGGCGACAGATGGTAAATCAACTTTTGGAAAATTGACGAGATCATAAAAGTACCGAGTGGTTTGGACGAACCACTTCCGAACACCTCACACATCGAATTGCGACGCTTGGTATCAGGTCCAAATTTACGAAAAAAACGAACGCTGGATTCGCGAAAACTTCGCGATCTTCTCAACAAAGAACGCGATTGATTGCTTGAGATGCGATGCAATCCGCGCCAAGGTATCCGGCTCAGGGCTTTTCTCGCCTTGTTCAAAGGCTGAGATTGCCTGGCGGCTAATACCAATAGCGGACGCCAGATCGGACTCATTCAGGCAACACGCAAGTCGCGCATCTCGCGGCGCGATGGCACGACCCGTCGCGCGTTTCCCCCGTCCGCCACCGGGAAACACGACAACATTATTCCCCATGATCTTCTTGCCGCTTCTCGATTTCTTCCTTCAGTGTCATTGCATCATCGAATTCGGTGATCTCGACTGGGGGCGCCTCTGCGGGCACCTCGTGCGGCATCAACATTAGGTTCTTCGTAAAATAAATCCAATCACGGTGATGCAGAGCATGAGGAACCCCTAAATGGGCGAACCTCAAATCCTGGTGACCATGCACTAAAAGAAAATGAGGTAAGCCGCGGATTTCGCATTCGTCTCGAAACTCTTCAAGATCAAAAAACGGCTCATTATTTAGCCGCTTGTTTTCGCGAAACACCACGTTACGCGGTTGTTTGTTGGGGTTTGAGACTTGGCTAATGCTTAGCACAGAATGTGAGAGGCGGATTTCCAGATAGCGACCGGTCGGTTTCGCGAATTCTCGCCAGCGGTATTCAAACGGCCATTGTTGTGTCTTTATCAGGCGCTCAAATCCCAAATCAGCCGCAAATGACACTAATCGACCGCGATTTTGTCCGGCCGAAACAACCTGCAGATCGGCTCCTGCTTGACCAGCACCTCAACAGCGGCATAGGCCGACTTAAGCGTAGTCGGAATCAGTGAGCGGTGCTTGAGTGACATCTGATCGAGCAGGAAATGCTCGGCTGAGACAGTGTCCATCTATATCTCGC
>CAVPDZ010000004.1:0-419008 GCA_963702755.1 uncultured Alphaproteobacteria bacterium
GTCGAAGGCCGTTGCGCAACGGTGCTGCCGGCCCTTGCTGCCGAAACACTTGGAGCGACCACTGACGGTTCGTCCGCATTGAAACAGCGGCGTCTGGTCTATTTCACGGATCTCGACGATCGCGTTCAAACAGCGGTTTACGACGGCCATAAACTCAAGCCCGGCATGAAAATCATGGGCCCGGCCATCATCGAACGCATGGGCAATTCGATCGTTGTTCCGGCGTTCGCGAACGCAGCGGTTGACGGTTTCGGCAACGTCGTTCTTGCCATTGAGTTGGAGTGACGGAAGAGATCATGACAGCCGTCGATGCCATTACGCTCGAAGTGCTGCGTAATCGGCTGATGATGATCAACGACGAGCAGGGCCGCGTCGCGTCGAAATTATCCGGTTCACCTGTCGTCTATGAGGCAAAGGATTTCAATACGGCCCTGCTCATTGCCGAGGGCGACAGCTTGTTCATTGGTGTCTACATGACGCGGCTGTCGCTGTGTCTGAGTGCGGCGGTCAAAGCGCCATCGAACGTTTCGGCACCTCGATGGGTTTTCAGGAAGGTGACGCTTTCGTCACCAACGATCCCTGGGTGGCGCGGCCCATATGAACGACATCCTGATGTTTGCGCCGATTTTCCACGACGAAGCTCTGGTGTGTTGGACCGGGCTCGCGATGCACGAAATCGACGTCGGTGGCCCCAATCCCGGCAGTTTCACCGTCGGTACGCCCGACGTATTCGGCGAAGCGCCGTTGATCCCGCCGATAAAGATGGTCGATGCCGGCAAGGTGCGCGAAGATATCGAGGCGCTCGTCACTCGCAATTCGCGGACGTCTCTGCTCAATGGCCTGAATATGCGGGCCAGCCTCGCCGCCATCAACCGCACACGCGAGCGCATCCGTGAAGTGATCGAGGAATACGGGCTCGAAGCCGTAATGCAGGTTCAGGAGAGCATCCTCGACCTTGTTCAGGCCTCGCTCGCCGCCGCCTTAGATCTTTACCGGACGGCTCCATGAATTCGGAGGGATTCCTCGATCACGATGGCAACAGAACCGCCTATATCGTATACATCTCGCGATGACGAAGGTCACGACCGATTGAAAATTGATTTCACCGGAACTGACAAGCGGCGGTGGCGCGGTCAACTGTACGCGCGTCGGCCTCGAAAGCGGCATGTTTTCGGCCATCCTGCCGATGCTCTGCTACGAATATCATGGTCGCCGGGCGGCATGGTGCAGCTTATCGACATCGTATCGGAGCCGGGAACGGTCAACAATGCGCTGCACCCGGGAGCCGTCAGCATGGCGACGGTCTCGGGGATATTCGCGACTTCTCACGTGTCATACGGGGCGATCGCGAAAATGATTGCGTGTTCATCGCTCGGCGAGGAAATTCAGGCCAATTGGGCGCCTGCGTGGCAGGGCATGACCATGGCAGGTCACAACGCCGACGGCCGTCCCTTCACTGCGGTATTTCTCGACAACACGGGCGGCAGCGGCGGACGAAGCTGGAAGGACGGCATCGACGCCGGCGGTCTTGCCGGCGCCCCCGCCATGGCGATCGGCAATGTCGAAACCTACGAGAAGGAAAATCCGATCCTCTACGTCTTCCGACGTTTTGCGACGGATACATGCGGGCACGGGCTTTACCGGGGCGGCGTCGGGACCGAAGTGATGATCCGCCCCATGGCAACACGGGGCCGATCGACCTCACGGTCTTGACCCACGGCGCAAGTCAGCCGGAGGCGCAAGGGTTATTCGGGGGCTATCCGTCGAGCGTTCAGGTCCGGGTGGCGCTGCGCGGCGCCAAACTCGATGAATTGTTCGCTCAGCGCCGCATCCCTGCGAGCATCGAGGACGTGCCGGATGCGCGCGTCGAACCTTTGGCCGCGAAGCAGCGCACGCCCCTTCATCAAGGGGATGCGGTGTTGGCGGTTTGCGCGGGCGGCGGTGGATATGGTGATCCGCTCGACCGGCCACCGGAAGCAGTTTGCCGCGACGTGTCGGATGGCTTGATTAGCGTCCGAGCCGCGTCGGATATTTACGGCGTGGCAATCATCCCGCCATCGCAGCAGCAGCGAGCTGCGGCCGTCGATGAAATCGCGACGGCGACGCAGCGACGGAAGATACGGGTAACGCGGCTGTCGGAAGGGCGGCCCGTTGACGCGGATGCCGCTGCATCTATTCGAAACAGCGCTCAACCGCTCAACGGACCAGGAAGGCGCTTGGGTACAGTGGGCGGGGCGTTGAACATCGCCGAGGTCGGCGGCAACGAAATGTTCACCTGTCAGTCCTGCGATTATCCACTGTCGGCGATCGACCGTGACCCGAAGTCAGGCACGTTGGTCCGCGATGTCCCGATGACTGATCTCAGCTCCTGGAATCGGTTCGGCCTGATCGATGAGATTCGGGTGCGTGAGTTCTGTTGTCCGTCGTGCGCGCATCTTGTTGCCGTGCAGGTCGCGAAAAAGGACGATCCGATCCTGTTCGATACTTGGCTCGCGCCTTTGCGGTCCGCGCAGCAGGTCGCCGCCGAATAGCCGGAACCGACATGGGCTCGATCCTGTTGCAGTGTCTCAGCGGGCTCATGGGAGCGATGTTCCTGTTCCTCCTCGCGGCCGGCTTATCGCTGATCTTCGGCGTTTCTCGCATCATCAACATCAGCCATGGCGCGTTTTACACGCTTGGCGCCTATCTGCTGGTGAGCTTCACTCGCCGCGGCTCGCTTGACCTCGGTACCTTTATCGCCATCGCAGTCCTCGGCAGCGTCGCCATTGGTGCTGTGGGCGCACTGATCGAGATAACGATCCTTCGTCATGTTTATCGGGGCGGCATGCTGACGGTGGCCCTGGTCACGTTCGGGATCCTCATGGTGGTAGAAGAAGGGATCAAGATCGTCTTCGGCGCCGAGCAGACGGCGGCATCACGACCGCAAGGCCTCGATGGTTCGTTGATGGTCGCCGGCACGTCGCTGCCGCAATACAATCTCGCGCTGATCGTGATCGGAGCGTTCTTGCGCTCGCGATCTGGCTGCTGGTCGAAAAGACCAGGTTCGGCCTCTTGATCCGCGCGGCCGCAATCGACCGCGAAATGCTCTCTGTGCTTGGCACCGATGTGCCGCGTATCTTCACCGCGACTTTCGGCGTCGGCACGTGCCTCGCCGGGCTCGCCGGCATTCTTGCCGCGCCGATGGTCAGCATTTCGCCGACCATGGGCTCATCGATCATCATCGAAGCCTTCGCCGTGATCGTCATCGGCGGGCTCGGCAGCTTGCCAGGCAGTTTCCTCGGTGCGTTGATCGTCGGCGAAGCGGAGGCTTTCGGCATCATGCTGGCGCCCGAGAGCACGTTGGTGTTGCTTTACGCCCTGATGGCGTTGATCCTCGTGCTTCGGCCCGGTGGCCTGCTTGGCGAGAGCCGGAGCTAAAGAAATCGCAGTCGAAATTTCATGTTCACCCAAGGGAAGCTTCATGGCGCAAACGGTATTGGTTACAGGGGCCGCGAGCGGCATTGGAAAGGCGAGCGCGCATCAGCTGCTTGAGGCCGGGTATGAGGTGGCCGCGCTCGACCTCGATCTCGCGACACTGCGCGCGGCGTTGCCCACCGACAGACCGGTGCTGGAGCTCGTCGCCGGCGATGTTTCGCGCCGGCCGATTGCCAAGCGGCGATCGACAAGGCGGTGACCGGTTTCGGCAAAATCGATGCCGTCATTCACTGGGCCGCCAGACATTCGACCACGTACTGGACCGAACTGACCGCGGACGAGTTCAATCGCATCCTCGCGGTCAACACCACCGGCTCGTTTCTCATCGCCCAGGCTGCTGCGCGCCAAATGACGAAGCGAAAGCGGGCGCGATCGTGCTGGCCTCATCAACCTCGATGATCGCCGGCGCGACGGGCGGGACGGCCGGCAATGGCGGGCCGGCGTACGTCGCCTCGAAGGCGGCGATCATCGGCCTTGTGCGCTCACTCGCCCGTGCCCTCGGTCCGAGCGGAATCCGCGTCAATGCCGTTGCGCCCGGCGTAACCGAGACGCCGATGATCGCAACCTACTCCGCAGAGAACCGCGCCACGCAACAAGCCCGTGTCCCGCTCGGACGGCTCGGGGACCCGACGAGATCGCGTCGGTCGCCGGCTTCCTGATTTCCGACGCAGCTCGCTACGTCAACGGCGAGACCATCATCGTCAACGGCGGCTCAAACTTCGGGTGATGGAATTCTTGTAAAGGATGAGCGGTGGGACTTTCGTAGTTGAGCGGTTGGGGGCGAATGCGCCTCGAGGCATCGAAAATACACAACTAGTAATATAGTAATATAATTCTTATATATTGTAAGTTGTATAATTAAACCAAAAGCTATTATTCAATTGATGGTTGCTGCAAGCCTTAGTATATTACCATAACGATGTGAAGCAGCACCGGTTGTTGGTGGGGGAAGTTAGTGCTGCGATCTTTCACCAGCCGATCGTCGACGTCTTTCTGGACCGATCAGTCTAGCTGAGCGAACGCGACAAAACCAGCTGCGAACGTTGATCAAGTTGGTCCGTTTCGTGGTGCTCGTCACGTGCTCGATATTTTCCCGGGCGCGCGTAGTCGAGGAGCGGGGTGATGGTCGGAGCGAAGTCGAGTGCATCATCTACATCAGTGGCTTAGTGATAGCGACGGCAACTGGAATGTCGACAGTAACTGGTCGAACGGACTCCCAGGAGACACCGACGTTAGTCTCACGCCCGAGAACGCAACAACGTCCAACAATTTTACAGTGACGTTCCAGGACGGCGACAGCTACACAGTCTTCAGCCTCGAAGCGCCTGCGTACGCCGCCCTCGATATGACCGGGGGGTCCCTCGAGCTGCAGAACGGCACATCGGAAATTGACGGCGTTTTTGACAACTCCGGCGGTACCCTCACCATCGATGCCAATGCGCAACTCAATCTCGATGGCGGCAGCAACAATCTGGGCGGCGTAATTGCCGGTGCTGGAACGCTGGATGCGGCGGTTGGCACATTCAGTCTGAGTTCCAGTATCGACATGGAGGTTGCGAACTGGATCGTCGACTACGGCGCGACAGTCAATCTCGCAGCCGATCTCTCGTACGGCGGGACGTTCACCGAAAACGATGCGCTGAATCTCAATGGTCATGTTCTGACGCTGTCAGGCAATGCCATGCTCGCCGGCCAAATCGACGGGTCCGGCTCCGGGACCGATATCAGTGGCGGCGACCGGTACGGTAGACGTTTCCGGCCTTACACTCGATGGCGCGGTCGAACTCGAAATTAAATCGGGCGCGACCGCAACACAGGAGGGTGACCTCAACTTAGCGGACGACCGCTCTGCCCTGAAAATTGACTCCGGAGCGACGTACACCCTTGACACTGGTCGGGGTGAAACTTCTGTCAATTCGCCGACCCCGGCTTCCGATATCGGCATCGTCAATGCCGGAATACTGATCTTTCAGACCACGGGTTCTGCTAATACTATCGAAACCTCGATCGAAAATACGGGATCGATCTCGATTATTTCCGACTATGCCGTTGAGTTTGCCGGTGGCACGCTTACCAATGATGGCACGGTCACGGTCGGCTTCACGCCCGATTCGGTGGGTTTCGGAACGGCGGCCGAGCTCGACATATCGGGTGCCGTCACGGCCGACACGGGCAAGACCGGTACCTTCAACATCGAGCCCGACTATAAACTTGAGCTTTCCGCGCCGATCGCCGCGAGCCAGACAATTTCGTTCGCTCCGGAGGGCAACGGCATACTTGAGATCGATGATCTGTCGAATGTCGGCGCCGGCGGCACGCAACAGCAGGAGTTCAATGCAACGATCGCCGGCGCGACCGACAGCGATCTGATCCAAATCAACACCGCTCAGCTTGGAAACTACGGCACGATTGACGGTTACCGACTGGCCGTCAGCGGCGACAACACATTGCTAATGCTCACCGACGGTGGCGCTACTGTCGCGAATTTGACGCTGGCGGGAACGGGTTACAGCGGCGTAGACATCACACCCGACAGCTTCACACCCGGCATAATCGACGTCACCTTCGCAAGCGGCGCGACCACTCCCGGGTCGGACGACGGAGCAACGTGTTACTGCCCCGGTACGCTGATCCAGACAGATCGCGGCGAAGTGGCCGTGGAGGAACTGCGGATCGGCGACAAAGTAGTGGCGATGTCGGCGGCGGCACGACCGATCCGGTGGATCGGACGGCGCAGCTATACCGGCCGCTTTGCGCTGGGCCGCCGCGGCATTCTCCCCGTTTGCATCAAGGCGGGTGCGCTGGATGATGGATTGCCGCGTCGCGACTTATGGATTTCGCCGCATCACGCGATGTATCTCGACGGCGTGCTGATCGAGGCCAAAGACCTCGTCAACGGTGTGTCGATCGTGCAGGCCGCGCAGGTCGACAAAGTCGAATATTTCCACGTCGAGCTTGAAACTCACGACGTGATCGTCGCCGAAGGCGCATGGTCGGAGACTTATGTCGACGACGACAATCGCGAGATGTTCCACAACGCCCATGAATATGCCTTGCTCTATCCCGCGGCGTCGCTGCAGCCGGCGCGGTATTGCGCACCGCGGGTCGCCGATGGCTATGAGGTCGAGGCGGTGCGTCGCCGGATCGCTGCCCGCGCCGGCCTACCGGGCGCAACGGAGCAGCAGGCCCGGGCGCTACGCGGCTATGTCGATGTCGTCAGTCTGCGGCGCATAGCCGGCTGGGCTCAGGACCCGGAGCGTCCGACAACCGCGGTGTGCCTTGACGTTTTCGCTGCTGGCCGGCTGATCGGCCGAACGCTCGCCAACCGCTACCGCGCGGACCTCGACCGCGCGGGCATCGGCGATGGCCGGCATAGCTTCGAGTTCACGCCGCCGCCCGGGCTCTGCTTCAGCCCCGGTGCGATCGAGATTCGCCGTTCCCTCGACGGTGTGCGTCTCGGCTGGTCCGGAGTTGCTGCCGCAGCGTAAGTACTATCGATCGTTCCGAGGCGGCACGAGGCCGTTCGACGAACGGCGACCGGGGCCATTGGCTATACCTCGACAATCGGTGCCGCCTCCGCATGCCCGGCCACGACAATTTGGCTGGAACGTGGTGTAATCGCTGTGCAAAGGGCCGGGGTCGCGCTCATGCCCGACCACGGCCCTTTATGACCGTGCAACATCACGGTGCAATATCATCCATGCAGAATGACTGTGGGAGGCTTGTTCATGTCCCTGAAGATTGGTTTGGCCGCTGGCGCCCTCGTGTTCGCGCTCGCACCGTGCGCGTCGCAGGCCCAGGTGCAGACCCAGCGCGACGTCACCTGGAAGCTCAGTCTCGAAATCGCCCAGGGCGCGATCGAGGAGTGCGCGAAAAACAATATCGGCATTTCGGTCGCGGTCGTGGATCGCGCCGGCCGGGTGCGCGTCTTCATCGCCTCGAACGATCCCTCCCCGCATAATTTCGAGTTGGCCCGCCGCAAGGCCTACACCGCCCGCACCTTCCGCCGCCCGACGCTGCAATGGGCGGCCCAGACCAAGTCCGGCGCCGATCTCGAGGGCCAGCGCCAGCTTGCCGACGTGATCCCACTCGGCGGCGGCGTGCCCATCAATGTCGGCAACGACACCATCGGCGGCGTCGGCGTCAGCGGATCGAACCAGCAGGGCGACGAAAGGTGCGCCCAGGCCGGCGTCGACAAGGTGGCCGACCAGCTCAAGCCCTGAGTTTTCCGCGCCGCCGCGGCCGCGGGCCGCGGCGGTGCGTCACTGCAACTTGGAACGGAGAGAGGCCATGTCGACGAACGAGCCGACCAATCAGCCATCCAATCAGCCGCTGAATCAGCTGGATTGGCAGAGCATGCAAAAGACCGTTGCGGACATGCTCCATAAGCATTGGGTACTCTATCTCGTCGAGGGCATCGTCCTCGTCGTGCTCGGAGCCGCAGCCATTCTAATTCCGCCGCTCGCGACGCTCGTCATTGCCGCTTTCATCGGCTGGCTGCTCTTCATCAGCGGCGTCGTCGGGCTCATCCTGACGTTCGAACTCCGCCACGCGCCCGGCTTCTGGTGGTCGCTGCTTTCGGCGGTGCTGGCGCTCGCCGCCGGCATCGTGCTGATCGCCTGGCCTGCGCAGGGCGCGGTCTCGCTCACGTTGGTGCTGATCGTGTTCTTCCTGCTCGAAGGCGTTGCCACCATCATGTTCGCGCTCGAGCATCGGCGCGAATTGCCGCAGTGGGGCTTCCTGGTGGCGAGCGGCGTCATCGATCTCATCATCGGCGCCATCATCTCCGCGGGCCTGCCGGAATCGGCAACCTGGGCGCTCGCGCTCCTCGTCGGCATCAACCTCCTGTTCGGCGGCAGCGCGATGATCGCGATGGCGCTCCATGCGCGGGCCGTAAAGCCCGACGCCACCACGCCCGCCGGATAGGTTTGCGGCGGCACGCGCGCTCAACCCCGCGCGCGCGACGCATTCATTGAATGACTTCGTCGGCAGCGTTGATAAGCGTCAGCGGAACGCTGATGCCGAGGGCCTTGGCGGTCTTGAGATTGATGGCGAGTTCGAACTTCGACGGCTGCTCGACCGGCAGCTCCGATGGCTTGGTGCCCTGCAGTATCCGTTTCACGTAAGCGGCGGCCCGGTGATACATGACGCCGTAATCCGCGCCGTAGGCAATCAAAGCCCCATCTCTTGCGGCAGGCGGAAGGTCGTAGATTGTCGCTATGCGATTCTTCATCGCGGCCTCGATGATCGGCTCGCGGTAGCGGAACGTGAATGGACTGGACTGGACGATGACCGTCGTTGCCCCGCCACCCTTCATGGCAGCGAGCGCATCGTCCACTTCGGAGATGTCCCGAATTCCCTTTGATCGCAGCTCGACACGGAGCGCTTGCGCCGCCCGCTCCGCGATCTGCAGGCTGTACTCGCCTTCCGGCGAACCCATGAACCACAGGTAATTCACCGGCGCCTGCCGCTTTTCGAGTTCGATCGCGAATTGCACGTATCGGCCGCTGAAGTCGGGATGCATGTAAGTAAACCCGGTAGCGTTTCCGCCCGGGTGGGCGAAACTCTCGACAAGGCCGACGGCGACAGGGCTGCCGACGCTAATGAACAAGATCGGGATCGTTGAGGTCTGGGCCTTCGCCGCGATCGATGCGCGCGTGCCGCACGGGATGAGAAGGCCCGGGTTGCGTTGCATCAGTTCGCCGAGCGCGTGCGGAATTTCCGGCTCTTCATTGAGCCAAACTGTGTCGAGCACGATGTCGCGGCCTTCGACGACGCCGACGTCCCGCAAGCCCTGGCGAAACGACTCGATTAGCGATTGGGTGTAGCGGTTGGTGGGTGAGCCGACGGGCATAAAACCCGCTCGCAGCGGCGCCTGCTGAGCGCGCGCGTCGAACGACCATCCCGCCGCCGCAGCGAGCCCGGCAATGAACTCTCGCCGTCGCATTTCGTGATCTCCGTTTCGTCCGCGGAGCGTATCCCGGTCCCGGTTGCAAGGGAATGGGTTGCGGCGACCCTAATTCGACGCGAACGCGGTCATGACCAGACCGACGCGGGTCGCTCGGGAAGTTGGGAAGGCGGGCGGGCGGCGAAGGCTCACCCGCAACGCGACGGCGATGCGGGCTTCGTCGGCGCTAAAGCACGTTCGTCATCACCGGATCATTCCGGCGAATACGAGCGAAGCTGACGGCGTTGGCTTTGCGGCGACCCCTCGCCAAATAGGACACTTGCGGCCCGAGCAAGGGCTTACACGTCTTCCCTACACGGATCGAAGATCGCCAGCAGATCCTTGCCCTTGAT
Source organism: uncultured Alphaproteobacteria bacterium (assembly GCA_963702755.1). Taxonomy (GTDB): domain Bacteria; phylum Pseudomonadota; class Alphaproteobacteria; order Rhizobiales; family Xanthobacteraceae; genus JAJPKK01. The sequence goes on from CAVPDZ010000004.1 coordinate 9,775, forward strand.
GTATTTCGGCTCTTCCTCGAGCCCGCCGTGGCTGTTGATCCAATCCTGCATCGGCTGAGGATAATACTTTTTGACCGCCCACTTGGTGTATTCGTAATCGACGTACTCGCCGCGTTCATTGCCGGAGGTGGCGAGATGCACGCCGAGCGAGGCCTTCGAGGTCACGCAGACCTGCGATTTGGGAAGCGAAGCCACGATCGTGCAGGCCGAAAGACAGAGCCCGTCGATGACGACCTTGGCGCCCGATTTTCTGATCTTTTGATACCTCGCGTCGAATTCCTCGATGTCGCCGCCATGGTGGTCCGCAGATGTATGACCGACGAACACCACCTTTTCCGGCTTCTTGCGCGGCGGTGGATCCTTCGGAGCGGTTTCCTGGACGGCCGCAATATCGCTGGACTGCTGTACTGGTGACAAATTGGTTGATTGTTTGGCCGGGATTGAATTGGTGACTTCCGTAGCCGGAGGTGCCTCCATCGCGATGCGATCGGCCAATTTTTGGGGCTCTCGGGGCGGCGCGGGCGCTGCCGGCAAGCCCGCCAACCGCTCGCGCGCCGGCGGCGTGAGCCGATCGGTCTTCACCGCGCGGTTGACGGTTTCGAACGCGTAGCCGACCAGTTGGTTGGCGTTCCTACCCGACGCGTCGGCGAGTGGGCCTCTCGTCATAAAGGCGACCGCCGCGCCCTGGCTGCGCTCGCGATCCGGAACTGCCGCGGGTTGCGGCGACATCAGTTCGACAATGCCGATCGCCGCCCCGATTACGCCGATTGTCAATGCACCGAAGTTGATGGCGGCCGCAGAATAAGCCGCCGACAGGCTACGCAAAGCCACTGTCCCCATCCCCCGTACCATTGCCCCATCGGGAGCTAAGACCCCCCAAAAGGCGATGTCATGGCATAAATGCGACAAGATTCGACCGACTAACCGAGCCTTTCCAATGGGTTAAATTAACCTTGCGGGGAACAGTACTGCCGGGAGTGCACCGCAGCCTACCGCGCGGATGCCGTTCAATCGCTAAGGCCGTCTGCCGATCACTTCGCTAATTATTTCGAATGATCGAGCGGACGATCAATTGTAGGGCGGGCAAAGCCCGGACGTAGTCCGCGCGCGCCCACGCGGAACAGCAAGGGTGGGCACGTGGAGCCTGTCATCGGGCCGGCCGCAGGCCGGACCCGTTGGCTTTGCCCACCCTGCGAGACGGCGCGGACTACGGTCTGACCTTGACGTACTTGCGCAGAACGCGCGGCCGGGGTTCTCCCGCAAAAATATTTCCGAATTTGTCGACGGTGCCGAACTCGGCACCGCTTCCGGTGGTCGTGCCCGGATTGCCGCCCGGGTCCAGGATGAAATATTTCACCCAGCCACCCCGCGCGTCGCCGATCCTGATTCCCTGCTCGAAGCCGGGGTTCTCCACATTGTCCGAACTCGGAGTCGAAGACATAAATCAGGTCCTCATCGTTCACCGAGAAAGCGATCCCGCTCGGCATTCCGAACTGGTGCCACGTCGATAAATACTTGCCGTCCTGATCGAAGATTTGAATCCGGGTATTGGCGCGATCGCACACGAACAGACGGCCCCTTTTGTCCATGGCGATACAGTGTGCGGTCCTGAATTCGCCGGGCGCGTATCCGGTCTTGCCCCACGCTTTGATGAACTTGCCGTCCTTTGAATACTTCACGATGCGGTTGTTCGAGCCATGACCATCGGCGATGAAAATGTCGCCATTGGGAGCCGTGACAACACCCGCTGGCGAGCGGAAGTGATATTCATCGCCGCCGCCAACACCCGGCTCGCCGAGCGTCATCAGCACTTGTCCATCGGGACTGAACTTGCGGACGATGTGACCCGCCTTCACCCCGGCCTTGGCCGCCGTCGCGACCGCGTCTTCGCCCGCGCCGTCGGTAACCCACACATTGCCGTCGCGGTCGACGTGCATGCCGTGCGGCCAGATGAACATCCGTGCGCCGAAACTTTTGACGACGTTGCCCTTGGCGTCGAACTTGAAGATGGTGTCGAGAGGCTTGAGCGTGCCGTCGGGATTCATGCAGTCGACGCCGAAGCGGCCGCCGCGAGCGACCGGCACCGGGCTCGTCTCGTCGCACCGGACCAGCGCCCAAATGCTTTCGCCGTCGATGTCGACATGCACCGCCGCGGGCGGACCCATCTCCCGGCCGCCCGGAAGTCTTGCCCACTCGCCTCCCGGCACGCTCGGCCCGCCGCCGCCTGCCAATCCCCTCACCGGACGGTACGGGTTGTAGGTCGGTCCCTGCGCGAAGCTGGCGGCACCGCCAACGACCAGCGATCCGATCACGGCCAACGCCGTCCACAAAGCTTGACTTGCCTTCGACATGACAGCCCCTCTGCGAGCGAAAGTCCCGCAAGACTATCGGTGTCTCCGCCACTTGGAAACTGCCGGATGTCGCGCCGCAGCGCGGCGAGCCTGATAATATCGCAAATGCTCAAAAATACTTGTCGTGTAAATTGACCGTCAACTCGGTGCCGACACGGTCGAAACTCGCCTTAAGCCATTTGTCGGCGCGTGCGCGGCCAACCTCATGAAGATGGGTGAGCAAGCTCCAGTCGCCGTTCAACCGGCTCGACCACGACAATTTGGTGATCAGATCCTCGGCTTCGATCACGTGCACGAATAACCGCCGGCCGTCGCCATCCAACTTGCCCTCTTCGATGAGCTTGGTCAGATAGGCAATCGTGCGCATTTCGCGGATCAGCGACGTATTGAAGCTGATCTCCTGCATGCGATTCATGATCGAGGGCGAGGTGGTTGGAAGCCCCGGGCGCTCGGCCGGCGTGATGTGGACCATGACGACGTCGGGGCTCCGGCAATTGAAGAGCAGCGGAAAGATCGCAGGATTGCCGGTGTAGCTGCCGTCCCAAAAATATTCGCCGTCGATTTTGACGGCCTGCATCATCAGCGGCAGGCATGCCGACGCCAGCACGTGATCGACGTCAAGCTCATGACCTGTGAAGACCCTCACCTTGGCCGTCTCTACGTTCGTTGCGGAAATGAACAGCTTCACCTCCTGCTGCTCGCGCACCCGCTTGAAGTTGATCATCTCCGCGAGCAGGTCCCTGAGCGGATTCTGATTGAGCGGATTGAGCTGGTACGGCGAGGCAAAGTAGGTCATCGAACTCCATGAACAGGTAGCCCGGCGAATGCTCGAGGCCGTAGCTTGAATTCACCTGGTCGATCGGCGACGGCTGGAACATACCGCGCGACGACACCTCGGACACTTTGCGCCAATACATTCGCAGCGCTTCCTTCGCCCCCTTGCGGCCGCCGGCGGCCAGACCGTCGGCGAGCACGACGGCATTGACGGCGCCGGCACTCGTGGCGCTGATGCCCTCGAAGCTGAGCCGTTCGTCGTCGAGGAGGCGATCGAGCACACCCCATGTGAACGCGCCGTGGCTGCCGCCGCCCTGCAGCGCCAGATTTACCGTTTTCAGGTCGGCAGACGCGGTGTCACTCACGACCACGCTCGGTTCATTTGTGACGCTCATGCTTTCAACCAGACTTCCGTTACGCGCGCTTGTTGGGCTCGGTTATTGGCATCGGGACAAAAGGCTGCAAGCCCTAACTTTGAACAGACCTGCTATGACCCTCTTTATTTTAGCGGCGGTGCTGATGGCGTTGTCGACGAGTGAAGGCGTCCGCCGCGGAGTGTGTTCAAAGGATTAACGAAGCGTAATATTGCAACTGAAATATCCGCGGCGATGCCACGGTCTTGGCTCGACTTGTGCGTGGCCTAATCATTGATGCTTTTTCGAGCAGCTTGCCCACGTGACGTTGACTTCGATCAAAGCGAATTGGCGAGCAGCACCATAGGTTAAGTTAGGGGCGAGAGGACGCGAGGATACGATGTCCTTTCTCAGGAGTTTGGCTGCGTTTCTGCTGCTGGGGGTCGCCACGGCGACGGCCGATCCAAAGCAGCTGGATTGCACACTGACTGATCCCGGTTCGGTGTCGGTATCGAGCCAGCAGACCGAAAGTCGGCCTGTCACCGTCACATTCGACGAAGCCGCCGGCACGCTTTCCGTCAACCGGGGTGGCACAACACGCGCGCTCAGCCATGTTACAATGACGCAAAGTTCCGTGACCGGCTATCTTGACGATATCAGCCTCGGGATCGACCGCGGAGCGTGGAATATCGTGCTCCAGACCTACGACACTCATTCAACGCGCGCCGAATTCGGAACCTGCAAATCGCCATGAAACGGGCACGACCGAAGGAGATCAATGCGAACCGCCCGGTTGCGCAACTCCGATGCCCGTTGAGGACGCTCTAGCCGCGACACCTCGCAACGAAGAGAGTCACATGGCGTCAGACGAAATGCCCTCCGCGCAGCCGCCGGCGGCGTCCGCCGAGCGGTCGCCGGTTGACTCGACGGCACTTGTTCCCGCGCCCCCGCAGCTGCCGGCGGTGCAGCCGAAACCGACCCGACCCCGAACGCGCTGGCTGCCGTTGGCGCTTGTCGCCGCCGTCGCGATTGGTGCGTCCACCGGCGGGTATCTGTGGTGGAGGCACAATCAATTGCGGCTGCCACCGAGTATCGTATGGGGCAACGGCCGCATCGAAGCCGACGAGATCGACATCGACACCAAATACGCGGCGCGCATTGCTGAGATCCGCGCGGACGAAGGCGACATGGTCAAGGCCGGGCAAGTCGTCGCGCGCATGGATACACGCGATCTCGAGGCTTCGCTGAAAAAGTCCGAGGCGCAAGTCAAACAGGCCCAAAAAGCCGTCGATGAAGCCAATGCCAATGTCGCGCAGCTGACCGCGCAGGCGATCCTCGCGCAGCAGGAAATGGAGCGCACCAAGTATACCGTTGCGAGGGGCGCCGAGACCAGGGAACTGTTGGATCAACGTCAACAGCAACTCGATGCCGCGAACGCGGCATTGGAAGCTGCAAAACACAGAGTGATGGAGACCGAGCACGCGCTCACTGCGGCAACCCACGACGTGGAGCTCTACAACGTGCAGATCGCCGATGACACGCTGGTCGCGCCGCGCGATGGTCGGATTCAATACCGGCTTGCCAATGTCGGCGAGGTCTTGCCGGCCGGCGGCAAGGTCTTCGCGATGCTCGATATTCTTTACGTCTACATGGACATCTATTTGCCGACCCGGGAGGCTGGAAAAGTCAGGTTCGGCGCCGACTCCCGGATCGTGCTCGATGCTTACCCGAACGTCGCAATTCCGGCCAAAGTATCGTTCGTTGCCACCCAGGCGCAATTCACGCCCAAGACCGTCGAGACCGCGGAAGAGCGCGAGAAGCTGATGTTCCGCATCCGGGTTAAGATCGATCCGGAGCGCCTTCGCGCGCGCGGGGATGCGGTGCGCAGCGGCTTACCGGGAATAGCCTACATCCGCACCGATCCTGCGATTCCCTGGCCGGCAAGCTTGCCGCAGGTCGCCGCGCCATGACCGCGCCGGGAAACTCCGTCGCAATTCTTGAGCAGGTGACCCAGAGCTACGGACGTACGGTCGCGTTGGACCACGTCACGGTCGCGCTGCCGGCGGCCTGCATGGTCGGCTTGATCGGCCCGGATGGTGTCGGCAAGTCATCGCTCCTCAGCATGGTTGCCGGCGCGCGCGCGGTCCAGTCCGGCCGCGTGCGCGTGCTCGGCGGCGACATGGCCGAAGCCGCCCATCGCGCCGCTGTCTGTCCGCGCATCGCCTATATGCCCCAGGGATTGGGCAAGAACCTCTATCCAGATCTCAGCGTCCGCGAGAACATCGAGTTCTTCGCCCGTTTGTTCGGCCAGTCGCGATCGGAGCGGGAATGGCGGCTGGCCACGCTTCTCGACAGCACGGGCCTTACAGCCTTTGCCAATCGGGCCGCGAAAAAATTGTCGGGCGGGATGCGGCAGAAACTCGGGCTCTGCTGTTCGTTGATCCACGATCCCGATCTGTTGATTCTCGATGAACCGACGACCGGCGTCGATCCGCTGTCGCGCCGTCAGTTCTGGGAATTGATCGAGCGGATGCGCGCGCGGCAGGCGGGGATGAGCATTGTTGTTGCCACGGCCTACATGGAAGAGGCCGAGCGGTTCGATTGGCTCATTGCGATGAACGACGGCAGGGTGCTGGCGGCGGGATCACCCGCGGACATCAAAGCGCGGACTGGCGCCGCCACGGTGGAGGATGCCTTCGTTGCGCTGATGCCGGAGCAGCAGCGCACCGGCCATGCGCGACTGACGATCCCGCCGCGTCGCGTGATCGACGCCGAGCCGGTGATCGTGGCGCGGAATTTGACGTGCCGGTTCGGCGATTTCACTGCGGTCGACCGGGTAAGCTTTACTATCGAACGGGCGGAGATCTTCGGATTCGTCGGCTCCAACGGCTGCGGCAAGACGACGACGATGAAAATGCTGACCGGGCTGTTGCCGCCGAGCGAGGGCGAAGCGTTGCTGTTCGGTCGCGCCTTGGATGCGAGCGATATCACCTCGCGCAATCGCGTCGGCTACATGTCGCAGTCGTTTTCGCTATACACCGAGCTGACGGTCCGGCAAAATCTCGATCTGCACGCGCGGCTGTTCCACCTGCAACCGGCAAAAGCACGCGCGCGCATTGCCGATCTCATCGAGCGGTTCGGACTCGCGGATTATGTCGACCAGGCGACCCTCAATCTTCCTCTCGGCATTCGCCAGCGCCTGTCGCTCGCCATCGCGATCGTGCATGAGCCGGAAATGCTCATCCTCGACGAACCGACGTCCGGCGTAGACCCGCTGGCGCGCGATCGATTTTGGGAGCTGCTGGTCGACCTTTCGCGCAATCAAGGCGTGACCATATTCGTCTCGACCCATTTCATGAACGAAGCCGCTCGTTGTGACCGCATCGCCTTGATGGATTCCGGGCGTGTGCTCGCGACCGATGCGCCGGCAAACCTGATGAAGGCCCGTGGCGCCGCCTCGCTCGAAGATGCCTTCATCAGCTACCTCGAGGAGGCGGCCGGCGCGCGCGCCTCGCGCCCGGGCACATCATCCACGGGACCGGCGCGGCCAAGCCGCACCGCGCAGCCGGCCGTAACGGAGCGTGCGCTCCGCTCTCCATTCAGTATTCAGCGCCTGCTGGCTTACACCATCCGCGAGACCCTCGAATTACTGCGCGATCCGATCCGGCTTGGCTTTGCGCTCGCAGGAACCGCGTTCCTGATGTTGGTGTTCGGCTTCGGCATCTCGACCGATGTCAACAATCTGTCGTTCGCGGTGCTCGACCACGATCAGAGCCATGAGAGCCGTGCCTATCTCGAAGAGCTGCGCGGGTCGACCTATTTCGTCGAGAAGCCTCCGCTCAAGGACTACGCCGATCTCGATCGTCGGCTGCGAAGCGGAGACATCAAGGCGGCGATCGAGATTCCTCCAGGCTTCGGTCGCGACATCGTGCGGGGCCGTCCCGCCTGGGTCGGAGCGTGGGTTGACGGCGCCATGCCGTTTCGCGCGGAAACTATCCGCAGTTATCTGCAAGGCATGCATCAACTCTATCTGACCGACCCAGCGGTCAAGACGACGACTCCGGGCGCAGCGCCGCCCGCCGATATCGAGATCAAATTCAAGTACAACCAGAATTTCGAGAGCGTCTACGCGATGGTGCCGTCGAGCATCTCGCTGCTGCTGGCGCTGTTTCCGGCGATCCTGATGGCGCTTGCCATCGTCCGGGAGAAGGAACTCGGCTCGATCACCAATCTTTACGTCACGCCGGTCACTCGCATCGAGTTTCTGCTCGGCAAGCAGCTTCCTTATATCGGCGTCGCGATGGTCAATTTCGCCATCATGTTCGTGATGTCGCAATTCGTGTTTGATGTCCCGCTCAAGGGAAGCTTTTTCACACTCGTCGTTGGCGTACTGATCTATGTGACGGCCACGACCTCCTACGGCATGGTTATTTCGGCCTTTGCGAAGACGCAGATCGCGGCCCTGTTCGGAACCGCGATCCTGACAATTCTGCCAGCAACCCAGTTCTCCGGAATGACGACGCCGGTGTCCTCGCTCTCCGGCATGGCCCAATACATGGGCTTGGCCTTTCCCATGACCTACTTCGTGCCGATCAGCGTCGGCACCTTCACCAAGGGCTTGGGATTTAATGACCTCGTCACAAGCCTCGTGATGTTAGCGGCTTTCGTCCCAATCTTGACGCTGCTCAGCTTCCTTCTGCTGCGCAAGCAGGAGCGCTAAAGACGCCCGATGCGCACGCTGGCCAACATCTTTTGGCTCGGCACCAAGGAGCTCCGCAGCTTCTCGCATGATTACGTGCTGATCGCGTTCGTCGTCTATGCCTTCACCCTGGCCGTGATCAGCCACGCGCAAAGCTATTCGCAAGAAGTGCATAACGCCTCGATCGGCATCGTTGACGAGGATCATTCGGAACTCTCGCGGCGGATCACCCGCGCGTTCCTTCCGCCTTATTTCAAACCGCCGCAGCCGGTTACTGAGCGAGACATCGTGCCGCTGATGAACAGCAGGAGATTTACGTTCATTGTCGACATCCCACCGAATTTCGAGCGGGACGTCAAAGCGGGACGGCAGCCGACCGTTCAAGTCAATGTCGACGCTACGTTGATGGTCCAGGCGGGCCTCGGTTCCGGATATGTGCAGCAGATCATCTCGAACGAGATCGCGGACTTTATGTCGCGTTCGGAGGGTGCGCCGCTATCGACCGTCAATCTTGTCGTGCGCATCCTGTTCAATCCCAACATCACGACGGCCTGGTTCACGAGCGTCATGGGTATCATCAATAACGTGACCATGTTGGCGATCATATTGGCAGGCGCCGCGGTCGTGCGCGAACGCGAGCACGGCACCATGGATCATCTCCTGGTCATGCCGCTGACACCGTTCGAAATCGCGATGGCCAAGGTCTGGGCGAACGGCCTGATCATCGCGGTGGCGACCGCTTTCACGCTCTACGTCATCGTCCGCGGATTGCTGGCGATCCCGATTACGGGATCAATTCCCTTGTTCATGGCCGGAGTCGCTGATCTACCTGTTCTTCGCGACGGCGATCGGCATTTTTCTTGGTACGGTCGCGCGCTCGATGCCGCAGCTCGGCCTCCTTTTCATCCTCGTCTACATGCCCATGAATATGCTCTCGGGCGGCAACACGCCCCTTGAAAGCATGCCGCCGTGGCTCGCGACCATCATGGAAGCGTCGCCCTCCACCCACTTCGTCTCATTCGCTCAATCGATCCTTTTTCGTGGTGCCGGCATCGAGGTGGTCTGGGAGGAATTCCTTGCGGTGGGCTTAATCGGGGGCCTGTTCTTTTTCCTCGCTATCCTGCGTTTCCGCTCCGTCGCAACACAGACCGTATAGTCTCGCAGACTTGGCGGCCCTTGCCGGACGCGGGCAGGGATGCTCAGATCGGATCGCGGGGGAAACGAAGGAAAAGAGGCGGCGGATGTGGAGAACGCTGGTCGTCGGCGCGGCGCTGGTTGCGGTTATCGTGGCCGCGGCCCATCAGGGCACGGCGCAAATTCTTTCGAAGCGCCCGATGACAATCGTCATTCCCTACACGCCCGGGGCGAGCTCCGACACGTTTCAGCGCTTTGTTGCCAAGAAGGTGACCGACGATACTGGCCAACTCATCGTCGTCGAATTGCGCCCAGGTGGCAGCGGCACGGTCGGCGCGATGGTGGTGAAGCAGGCGCCGGCGGATGGCTACACGCTGTTTCAGGCGAACAGCGGGACTCATGCGGCCAACGTGACACTCTATCCGAGCCTGCCATACGACCCGATCAAAGACTTCACTCCGATCACCCTGATGTGGAGCTTTCCCCAGCTTCTCGTCGTGCCGAGCAACAGTGGGGTGAAAACGCCCGCCGATCTGATCGCGCTCGCGAAGACCAAGCCGGGCGGCCTGAGTTTCGGCTCGCAGGGCAACGGCAGCACCGGGCACATTCTCGGTGAGATGCTGAGATCGGTGAGCGGCGCCAACATGGTGCACGTGCCGTATCGCGGCGCCGCAGCGGCGTCACTCGACGTCTCCACCGGCCGGATCGATTTCCTGTTCGTGTCCTACGCCTCGGTACTGCCGTTCCTGCAATCCGGCACGGCGCGTCCGATCGCGAATGCAGGGTCGAGCCGACTCAAGATTTTGCCGGACGTGCCGCTGATGTCCGAGCTCGGCTTTCAAGGGCTTCGACATCGGCGCGTGGTTCGGTCTCATTGGACCGGCCGGAATGCCCGAGCCGCTGGTGACCAAAATCCACGCGGCATTCGCGCAAGCGATCCGCTCCCCGGACCTCGCCAAGCAGTTCGAGGATCAGGGCGCCGAGGCGATCACCGATACGCCGAGCGAGTTCGCCGCCTTCATGGCCTCGGAGGTCAAGCGGCAAGGCAATCTCGTGAAGACACTCGGAATTCAAGACTGAGTAAGGCGGGCGGCGCATCCCACCGACCCGTTGACTTTGTCTCTTGCCTCCGCGACACAGCAATTCGCAACCGGCCGGGGATATCCATGTCGCACCACGAGCTTGCCAAGACCATCGATGACGCTTTCGAGCGGCGCAATGAGATCGGGCCGACGACGAAAGGCGCCGCCCGCGATGGTGTCGAGCAAGCGCTCGATCTCCTCGACCGCGGTGCAGTCCGCGTCTCGGACAAGCAAATTGATGGTTCCTGGCACGTCAATCAGTGGCTCAAGAAAGCGGTGCTGCTGTCATTCCGCCTGACCGACATGAGCGTCATGAAATTCGGCCTCGAGCCGACCGACCGCGTGTGGGCGTGGGACAAGGTGCCGCTCAAATACGACCAGTGGAAACGAGATGATTTCGAGAAGGCGCAGTTCCGCGCCGTCCCCGGTGCGATCGTTCGCCGTTCGGCCTTCATCGCGCCAAACGTCGTGCTGATGCCGAGCTTCGTGAACCTCGGCGCTTACGTGGATTCCGGCACCATGGTCGACACCTGGGCGACCGTCGGCTCGTGCGCGCAAATCGGCAAGAACTGCCACATCTCCGGCGGCGCCGGCATCGGCGGCGTGCTCGAGCCGTTGCAGGCGGGCCCCGTCATCATCGAGGACAATTGCTTCATCGGCGCGCGCTCTGAAGTGGCCGAGGGCGTGGTGGTGCGCGAAGGCTCCGTCCTGTCCATGGGCGTTTTCATCGGCGCTTCGACCCGCATCGTCGAGCGCGAGACCGGCAAGATCTTCACGGGTGAAGTGCCTGCCTATTCGGTGGTGGTCCCCGGCAGCATGCCAGGCCGAGCGATGCCGGACGGCAGCGCAGGTCCGAACCTTTACTGCGCGGTGATCGTCAAGCGTGTCGATGAGAAGACGCGCGCCAAGACCAACATCAACGAGTTGCTGCGCGATTGACCCGGGCGCCGCGCCATGGCCGCTGATCCCGTCGCCTTTGCTCGTGATCTTCTCCGCTGTCCGTCGGTGACGCCGGCGGAAGGCGGCGCGCTGGCGTTCATCGACAAGGTATTGTCGCGGCGCGGGCTTCGCAGTCCATCGCGTGACCTTTTCGGAGCCCGGCGCGGATGACGTTCAAAATCTCTACGCCCGCATCGGCAATGCCGGCCCCCATCTGGTCTTTGCCGGCCACACCGACGTGGTGCCGCCGGGCAACGAGGCTCTGTGGCGCCACGGACCGTTCGCCGGCGAGATCGCGGACGGCGTACTGTTCGGTCGCGGCGCCGTCGACATGAAAGGCGGGATCGCCTGCCAGCTGGCCGCAGCACTCGATCACCTCGGGGCCCATGGCGGGCAGCCGAAGGGCTCGCTCTCCTTCCTCATCACCGGCGACGAAGAAGGCATCGCGGTCAACGGCACGATCAAGCTGCTTGAAATGGGCGGCGGCGCGCGGCGAGACATTCGACCATTGCATCCTTGGCGAGCCGACCAATCCGAGAGCGCTCGGTGACATGGTCAAGATCGGGCGCCGCGGCTCGCTCAACGGCACGCTCGTCGTCACCGGCACCCAAGGCCATGTCGCCTATCCGGCCCTTGCCGACAATCCGGTGCGCCGCATCGTGGCCATCATGGCGGCGGTGATGGCGGAGCCGCTCGATGCCGGCAGCGCCCATTTCGACCCGTCGAACCTGGAGTTCACTTCAGTCGATGTCGGCAACAAAACCGTCAACGTCATTCCGGCGGAGGCGCGCGCCCGCTTCAACATCAGGTTCAACGATCATCACAGCCAGGCTTCGCTCAGGGCCCTGATCGAAGCTCGCGTCGCCGCGGCAGCGCAGGGCGGCCGCTTCCGGATCGAATGGGAGCCGTCGAACGCCGATGTCTTCCTCACCCAGCCCGGTCCGTTCGTCGATCTCGTCAGCACCGCGATCGCCGAGGTGACGGGGCACAAGCCACAGCTTTCGACCTCGGGCGGCACGTCCGATGCGCGCTTCATCAAGGACTATTGCCCGGTCGTGGAATTCGGCCTCGTCAACGACACCATGCACAAGATCGACGAGCGGGTGGCCGTGCGCGACCTCACGATGCTCACCGCGATCTACCTGCACATCCTCGACCGCTATTTCGGCTGAGCCTACGCCGTGCCGCGCACGGCTCCGAGCGCTACTTGCGCAGATCTTTCACGCGCACGGCCTTGCCCTGAGACCGCGGGATTTCGCCGGGCGATTTGACATCGACCGTGCAGGTGACGCCGATCATCGATTTCAGGTGATGCTGCACCTCCGCGGCCTTGCGGGCGCAGACCGCCGCGTCGCCGGGTAAAGCCGGCTCGCGCTCGACCTCGATTTTCATCGTGTCCATCGGGCCCTCGCGCCGGAGCACCAGCTGATAATGCGGCGCGAGGCCCGGAAAGCCGACCAGCGCAGCTTCGACCTGGGACGGATAGACGTTGACGCCGCGGATGATGAGCATGTCGTCGTTGCGGCCGGTCACGCGCAGGATGCGCACGAAGCTGCGCCCGCAGGCGCAGGGCTCGCGCGACAGCCGGGTGATGTCGCGGGTGCGATAACGCACCATCGGCAGCGCCTCCTTGGTGAGCGTCGTGATGACCAGCTCGCCGGTCGCCCTCGCGGCACCGGCTCGAGGGTTTCCGGATCGATGACCTCGAACAGGAAGTGGTCCTCCCAGCCATGGAGACCGTTCTGACACACATGGCACTCGCAGGCGACCCCCGGTCCCATAATTTCAGACAGGCCGTAGATGTCGACCGCCTTGATGCCGAGGCGGGTTTCAAGGTCGCGGCGCATCGGCTCGCTCCACGGCTCGGCGCCGAAAGCCCGACGCGCAAGCGGCACTTCGCGATATCGATGCCCATGCTCGGCGCGACCTCGGCGATGTTGAGGGCGTAGGACGGCGTCGCGCACAGGACGCGTGGCGCCGAAATCGCTGCATCAGCATCACCTGCCGCTCGGTGCCGCCGCCCGACATGGGAACGACGGTGCAGCCGAGCCGCTCCGCGCCGTAATGCGCGCCGAGCCCGCCGGTGAACAGGCCATAGCCATAGGCGTTGTGGACGATGTCGCCCGGCTTGGCGCCGGCGCAGGCGAGCGTGCGCGCCATCAGGTCGCGCCCAGGTGTCGAGATCGCCCTTGGTGTAGCCGACCACCGTCGGCTTGCCGGTCGTGCCCGAGGAGGCATGCAGGCGCAGCAGCTGTTCGCGCGGCACCGCGAACAGGCCGAACGGATAGTTGTCGCGCAGGTCGCTCTTTTGCGTGAACGGAAAGCGCACGATATCGGCGAGCGTGCGCAGGCTCGCGGGCGTAACGCCAGCCTCGTCGAACTTGCGCCGGTAATGCGGCACGCGCTCGTAGGCGTGGGCGAGCGATGTCCGCAGCCGCGCGAATTGCAGCGCCGCCAGCTCGTCGCGCGGCATGGTCTCGGCCGCGCGGTCGAACATGAAAACGTCCGTGCCAGCCTGCGCCATGATGCTCGTCCTTATGCGGGCCGCAGCTTCGCGGCCTTGGCCTTGAGCCGTTCGATGGTCTTCGTCTTGTCCACCACGAAACGCATGTGCGTGCCGGAGCTGATCGTATCGATCTCGTCTTTTGCGCTAACCGCGAAACTGATCTTGCGGCCATCAATCGCGGTGACGGTTGCGGTGATCTCGACGGTCGAGCCCGGCAGCGTTGGCGCGAGATGCTTGACCGCGACCTCCATGCCGACCGAATCCTCATTTTCGTCGCCATGCTCCAGCAACAGATTACGGCAGGTCATCTCGATGTCGCCGATGAGAAAGGGCGTCGCATAGACGCGTCCCTCCTCGCCCATGAAACCGATGGTCTTCGCCTTGTCGACGACGATGCGCCGCGTCAGTGAGACACCAGGCTGGAGACTTGTTTTCATTCGGTCCGCTCCTCTTGGGCCGCAAATGTAATATGCTCAGGGCCGAGGCTTGCTACAAAAAAATCGGGGTGAGGAAAATGACCGTCCAAGAGCCGTCTTTCGTCGCCCGTGTCCGCCGCGGCCGACGCTATTCCGCGCAATTACAATTTTGCCGACGATATTTTGCGCTGCAACCTGAATGCTGGCCGCGCCGCGCAAGCCGGCCTACATCGACCCGCGCGGCACTTTGACCTATGGCGCGCTCGCCGACCGCGTCGCGCGTTTCGGCAAGGTGCTGCGCAGGCTCGGCATCGCGCGGGAAGACCGCATCCTGCTGTGCCTCACCGACACCATCGACTGGCCGACCGCGTTTCTCGGCGCCATCAAGGCGGGCGTCGTTGCCGTGCCGGTCAACACCCTCCTCAACGAGCATGACTATAGCTTCATGCTGGCCGACAGCCGGGCCAAGCTTCTCGTCGTCTCCGAAGAACTTCATCCGAAGTTCGCGAACCTGATCGCGTCCAATCCGGACCTCAAACACGTCATTGTCTCGCGCGGCGACGGCACCGGGCCATTCGAGGAATTGCTCGCCGCGGCTGGCGGCCCCGACGAGACCGCCGCGACGACGCGCGACGACATCTGCTTCTGGCTCTACACCTCCGGCTCGACCGGCAAGCCGAAAGGGGCGGTGCACGTCCACGCCAATCTGCGGCTCACCGCCGATCTCTATGGCGGCCCGATCGTCGGCCTCACCGAGAACGATCTCGTCTATTCGGTGGCGAAACTCTTCTTCGCCTACGGCCTCGGCAATGCCATGACGTTCCCGCTCGCGGCCGGCGCCACCACCGTGCTGATGCCGGGCCGGCCGACGCCCGACTCGGTTGCGGACCTGCTGCGCAAGCATCCGGTGTCCGTGTTCTTTGCGGTGCCGACCTTCTATGCGGCATTTCTCGCGAGCCCGGCCGCACCGATGCGAACCGAGCTGAAGCTGCGCGCCTGCGTCTCGGCCGGCGAAGCATTGCCGGTCGACATCGGCCGACGCTGGAGCGAGCGCTACGGCGTCGACATTTTGGACGGCCTCGGCTCGACCGAGATGCTTCACATCTTCCTGTCGAACCGCGCCGGCGAAGTGCGCTACGGCACGACCGGCAAGCCGGTGCCGGGCTATGACATGCGCCTCGTCTCCGATGACGGCCAGATCGTCAAGCGCGGCGAGATGGGCGAGCTGCAGGTGCGCGGGCCGACCAGCGCGATCATGTATTGGAACAACCGCGAGCAGTCGCGCTCGACCTTTCTCGGCGAATGGACCCGCTCCGGCGACAAGTACATCGAGGACGAGGACGGCTATTACGTCTACTGCGGACGGCGCGACGACATGCTCAAGGTCGGCGGCATCTATGTGTCGCCGTTCGAGGTCGAAGGGGCGCTGATGACCCATCCCGACGTGCTTGAGGCCGCCGTCGTGGCCTGGCCCGACGAGGATCGCCTGATCAAGCCCAAGGCCTTTGTCGTGCTGCGGCCGACCGCGACCGCAAGCGACAAGACCGCCGCAGCGCTTCAGGAGCACTGCCGCCAGCAACTCGCCCTGTTCAAATACCCGCGCTGGATCGAATTCCGCACCGAGTTGCCGAAGACCGCGACCGGCAAGATCCAGCGCTTCAAGCTGCGCGCCGAGGCGCCGGATGCAGCGCATTCATAAGGCGGCCTGTGCACCGTAGGCTGCCCTCACTCGTCGGCTAATGGATTGCCTTGCGCGGCGCGGATCGCGCGCAACACGGTCTCGGGCTTCATCGGCAATTCGGTGAGGCGCACGCCGATGGCGTCGTGGATGGCATTCGCAATCGCCGGCGACACGCCGAACGTGCCCGACTCGCCGACCCCCTTGGCGCCGAATGGTCCGTTTGATTGTTGAGCCGCGACGAGTTCGCCTTCCATGGGCGGGATGTCGTGGATGCCGGGGATCTTGTAGTCGGCAAGCGACGCGTTGGTCACCTGGCCGCCGTCGAACTCCATCTTTTCGTGAA
The DNA here is from genome assembly GCA_963702755.1 of uncultured Alphaproteobacteria bacterium. Classification (GTDB taxonomy): domain Bacteria; phylum Pseudomonadota; class Alphaproteobacteria; order Rhizobiales; family Xanthobacteraceae; genus JAJPKK01. Next base: position 26,053 of record CAVPDZ010000004.1, read on the forward strand.
GCGTGAAGCCGAGCTGCATGATGGCGGCGCCGGAAAGTTGCGTGCGGACGACGCCAGGATTGAGCGGCGTGCCGGCATCGGCGACATTGATGAGTCGCAGGATGCGTACGTGACCGGTCTCGGTGTCGACCTCGAGTTCGACGCCCGCGCCGCCCACCATCCAGAACGGCGTCACGTTGGGGGACGCGCCGGTCGTCGCATCGGGCGGCGCGTAGGTTGGGATGTAGGTGCCGGTGCCGATGACGTTGCCGGCCTGCATGCCGTAGCGGCGGCGGAAAATGTCGGCCGCGGCGTAGTTGGTGCCCGGCGGCAGGCCCGCCTCGGCGGCGAGCGCCTGCAGGCGGCTGCGCGCATCTTCGGCGGCGAGCCGCACCGCGTTGCCCATGTGGAAGGTCGAACGCGAGCCGAGCGTGCCCATGTCGTAGGGCGTGACGTCGGTATCGGGCAGCACCACGCGCACGTCTTCCGCCGCGATGTCGAGCACCTCGGCGACGATCAGCGCCATCGCCGTGTCAGTGCCCTGCCCCATGTCTACGGTGTTCATGTACAGCACGACGCTGCCGTCGGCGGCGACATTGACGATGGCGACCGAAGTCGTCGGCGAGATCGAGGCCTTGAAGCCGATGGCAATGCCGCGCCCGCGCCGCACCACGCCGCTGCCGCGATCGAACGGCGCATGCCAGTTCATGCGCGCCGCGATCGCTTCGAGGACTTCGGAAATCGCGGCATCGCGCATCGCCGTGCCGGTCGCCTGCGGCCGCCCTTCGCGCAAAATGTTGCGGCGGCGAAATTCCAGCGGATCGATGCCGAGCTCGCGCGCCAGCAGATCGGTGTGGCTCTCGTAGGCCCACACGAGCTGCGGCACGCCGAAGCCGCGCAGCGCGCCCGCGGGCGGCCGGTTGGTGTAAAGCTCATAGGAATCGATCGACACGTTGTCGATGTCGTAGGGTCCGGCGGCGGTGAAGCCCGATTTCTGCGTCACCCGCGGACCGATGTCGGCATACGCTCCGCCGTTCCAATAAACCTCGCAGGCGCGCGCAGTAACGCGCCCGTCGCGCGTGACCGCGCTCTTGATGCGAAACGTCGTCGGATGCTTGGTGATGTGATAGAACTGCTCTTCCATGGTGAGCGCGACGCGCACCGGGCGGCGCGCGATCAGCGCCAGCGCCGCCGCCAACGCCTCGAGCTTGATGTAGACCTTGGCGCCGAAACCGCCGCCGAGAAATACGACCTTCACCCGCACGCGATTTTCCGGCCAGCCCATGAGGCGCGCAATCTCGGTGCGCACGAAGGACGGCGTCTGCGTCGCCGAATAGAGGGTCACGCCCGGGTGCACCGGATCAGCGACCGTGACCAGCGTCTCGAACGGGAGATGCAGGCATTGCTGGGTGCGGAACGTGTGCTCGATGACGCGGTCGGCCGCAGCAAAGGCGGCCTCGACGTCGCCGCGGCGTAGATGAAAGTCGAGAGCCACGTTGGTGTTGCGGCGGCCGGCGAGATGCTTGAGGTCGGCGAAGGTGCCGGCAGGCTTGAGTTCGTCGTGCACGACGACGTCGGGACGCATCGCCTCGATCTCGTCGTAGACCGCCGGCAGTTCCTCATAGTCGGCCGTGATGAGCTGCGCCGCCTGCTCCGCCACATGCGGATCATCGGCAAGCACGGCGGCGACCGGCTCGCCAACGAAGCGGACCTTGTCGAGCGCGAGGATCGGTTGATCGTGGAAGGCCGGCCCGTAATAGGGCTCGCGAATGAGCGCGCGGATATCTTGCCCGGTCAGCACGCGATAGACGCCGGGAAGCGCAGCGGCAGCCGCCATATCGATCGCGCGGATGCGGCCATGCGCGACGGTCGAGCGAGCGAGCTTCGCGTGCAGCATGCCCGGCAGCCGCAGATTGTGAGCGTAGTCGGCGCGCCCCGTGACCTTGGTGCGGGCCTCCAGGCGCGGGATCGAGCGGCCAATTTGCGCAGTCATTTCACTTTCCAGCTATCGGGGAGTTGTTCGTAGCCCGGATTGAGCAAAGCGAAATCCGGGACCGGGATCTCCGCAACTTTCCCGCGCTTGTTCGCCTCCGGCACCGGCGCTCCCGGATTTCGCTTTGCTCAATCCGGGCTACCTCGTAGTAGGAGCGGGGCAGGCCGAGAATGTGCTCGGCGAGGTAACTCAGGATGAGGTTGGTCGAGATCGGCGCCACCTGGTAGAGCCGCGTCTCGCGGAACTTGCGCTCGACGTCATATTCCTCGGCAAAGCCGAAGCCGCCGTGGGTCTGGACGCACGCTTCGGCCGCAGCCCACGAGGCGTCGGCGGCAAGGAGTTTTGCCATGTTGGCTTCGGCGCCGCTGTTCTTGCCAGCCTCGAACAGCTCGGCCGCCTTGTGCACCATCAGCTCGGCAGCGCGCATCTGCGCGTAGGCGCGCGCGATCGGAAACTGGACACCCTGGTTGCGTGCCGATCGGCCGATCGAACACGACGCGCTCCTTGGCGTAGTCGCTCGCCTTCTCGATGAACCATTTGGCGTCGCCGACGCACTCCGCCGCGATCAGGATGCGCTCGGCATTCATGCCGGACAGGACGTAGCGGAAGCCCTTGCCCTCCTCGCCGACGAGATTTTCCGCCGGGATGCGGACATTGTCGAAGAACACCTCGGTGGTGGCGTGGTTCATCATGGTGCGGATCGGCCGGATCGTCAGCCCGGCCGTCTTGGCCGCGCGCATGTCGAGGATGAAGACCGACATGCCGTCCGTGCGCTTGCCGCCCGCATCTTTTGGCGCGGTGCGCGCCAACAGCAGCATGAGGTCGGAGTGCTCCGAGCGCGACGTCCAGATCTTTTGGCCATTGACGACGTAGTGGTCGCCGTCGCGGCGCGCGAAGGTCTTGATCGAGGAGGTGTCGGTGCCGCTCGACGGTTCGGTCACGCCGAACGCCTGCAGGCGCAAGTCGCCCGCTGCAATCCCCGGCAGATACTTGCGCTTTTGCTCGGCATTGCCGTGACGCAGCAGCGCGCCCATGATGTACATCTGCGCATGGCAGGCGGCGCCGTTGCAGCCGGCGCGCTGGATCTCTTCGAGGATCGCGGCCGCAGCCGATAGCGGCAGGCCGGAGCCGCCATACTCCTCCGGGATCAGCGCCGAGAGATAGCCGGCCGCTGTCACCGCCTTGACGAATTCCGCCGGATAGGCGGCGTCGCGGTCGAGCTTGCGCCAGTATTCGCCGGGAAACTGGGCACAGAGCTTGCGCACGCCGTCGCGGATTTCCTGGTAGGGATCGCCCTCTTCTGGGTCAAAGTCGATCGGCATCACGCCGCCTGTTGGGCCAGCACGTGTTGCGCGATCTGGGCGCGGCTGCCGATCCAGACCGCGGGGTCGTTCGCCGCCGCTTCGACGATCTTGCCGTAGTAATAGGCCCCGCGTGGATGGCCGAAGATATGGGCGTGGCAGGTCACGTCGATCATCGAGACTTCGCCTGTCTCTTTGGCGATGGCGACATTCTCAGTGAACGAGTCGAGCATGGTCCGCGGCGGGTTGCCGTACTTCATGAACTGCATGTCGTTCACATCGGTGCCGAGCGGGATCGCGACGATCTTCTTGTTGCCGAAGGTCTGCACGTAGGGAAGATCTTCGTCGAATACGTCGCCATACCAACGATAGCCGGCGTCGATGAGAAATTGCGGCGTCTGCGGCCGCGAGGTGCCGCGCGGGCTCAGCCACCCTTCAATTTTCTTGCCGGTCGTCCTTTCAAGCAGGGACGTACAGCGCGTGATGTTCTTGCGCTCGTCTTCCTCGGAAAGGAGCGCCGGGATGACGTCCATGGCGTAGGAATGCGACAGCACCTCGTGGCCGGCATCGGCAATCGCCTTCACCGTCTCAGGCGCGCGCTCGGCGATCACCGCGTTGACCATGACGCTCGCGACCGCACGGTGCTTGGCGAAGCTCTCCATGAGGCGATGAATTCCCCGCTTGACGCCATAGGCCGCCCACGAGATCGCCATGGTGTCGAGCGCGCCTGCGGGGAGCGGATTTCCCATCGGGCTGATGCCCGGCGCCTTGCCGTCCGACCATGCCTCGAGGCAGACATTGAACACGACGGCAATACGCTTGCCGTTCGGCCACACCCAATTCGCCGGTTTCGCCATCTCGCGCCGCACTCCTCCGATTTGCGGCACGTTCATATCGCAGACCGATGGGGTGCGCAAAGGCGGCCGAAGCGCGGGCGTCCCGCGCGCATGCTAGGAGCGGGCGGGACGCCCGCGCGCCGTGCTTTGCGCACCCTGAGGGCCGTGTGTTAGGACAACGCCGGTTTCACCGGACCGATCGCGATGGACAACGCAAAAGCCGCGGCGCAGCCGTGGTACGAGATCGTGCAGCAGACCTTGAAGCGCAACGAGGTGAAACTCGTTCCCTACGTGCCCGACAAGGTGTTCACGCCGCTCATCAAGAACCTCCACGCCGACCCGGACTTCACCACCTTCGCAACCGCGCGCGAGGAAGAAGCGCTCGGCATCGTGTCGGGTGCGTGGATGGGCGGACGCCGCGGCGCCGTGCTGATGCAGACGAGCGGCTTCGGCACTATTCCAAACGTGCTGGCATCCCTCGTCGTGCCGTATCAGGTGCCGGCCATCATGTTCGTCTCGGAGCGCGGCACGCTCGGCGAATTCAACCTCGGCCAGGCGCTGGTGTGCCGCACCATGCGGCCGGTACTCGAATCGCTCGCGGTCGAGAACTCACACTATCACGCGACATGACGAGCTGGAATTCATCGTCGATCGTTCGATCAAACAGGCGATCGCGACCCAGGCTGCCGTCACCTTCATCCTCTCGCCGCTCCTTACCGGCGGCAAGGTCTTCGAGCAATAGCCATGTCCGTCCTCGATAGCCCGCGGTCTCGCGCCGCCACCTACGACAACGCGAAGATCGTCAACCGTTTCGAGCTGACGAAACGGCTCGTTGCCAAGCTCAAGCACGACGAGGCGGTGGTCGGCGGCATCGGCAACACCAATTTCGACCTGTGGTCATCCGGCCGGCGGCCGCAGAATTTCTACATGCTGGGCAGCATGGGACTTGCGATTCCGATCGCGTTCGGCGTCGCGCTGGCGCAGCCGAACCGCCATGTGTTCGCGCTCGAAGGCGACGGCTCGCTGCTGATGCAGCTTGGCTGTCTGACCACGATTGCTGCTCGGCAGCCGAAGAACCTCACCATGGTGATCATGGACAACGGGCTCTATCAGATCACCGGCGGCCAGCGCACGCCGGCGGCAGGCGTCGCGGATTATGTCGCGTTTGCGCGCGCCGCGGGATTGTCGAAGTGCGCCTGGGCAGCGGATGAGGACGATTTCGACAGCCTGATCGATGCGGCGCTCGCCGACGGTGGCCCGACCTTCATCGCCGCCCGCATCGACAATCAACCCGGCGTCGGCGCCACCGATCGCGATCCCGTCCAGATCCGCGAGCGCTTCATGCAGGGCCTCGGCGTACGCCAAAAGGTGTGACGATGCGTTACGCGTAGGGTTTGCAAAGCGCGGACGCGTCCGCGCGTGCGCACCCTACGTCGCTGCCGGCCGTTACGCCGCGATCATCACGTATTCGAAATCGCCGGGCTTGTTGTCGATGCCGACCTTGGGTGGGGCGATCCAGCCGGCGAACTGGCCGGGCTCGCGGACCGGCTTCATCAGCTCGGCAATGAAATCGCCGTCGGCGGCTGATGGCAGCCATTGATCCTTGCCGCGCTCCCAGGTCGCGGCATCGAGCAGTTCGCCCGCAGGCGTCGCTTGCACGTCGCCGAATTCGCCGATCTCGCGGTTGAAGGCCACGTGCGGCAGCGCGAGCTGGAAATCGACGCCGGTCTTGGCGATCACCTTGTTCCAGCGCTCGACACCCTTCGTGCAGTCGTTCGAGTAATCGTCGCGCAGGCGCATGTTGAGGGCGGTAAGCGCCGGCTCATCGACCCGCTTGATCTCGCCGTCGACAAGCTTGAGCACCGGATACGTCGCATGCTCGAGCCTGATGATCGTCATCGATCCGGTTCTCGTGGAAGCGGCCCTTGAGGCTCGCATTGAAGGCGTTGGCCGCGTTGGTCGAAACCTCCGAGCCGAACAGGTCGAGAGACAGCGAATAGTGCAGGTTGAGCTTCTTCTGCAGCGTCGGCAGGTCGATGACGCCGAGCGCGCGGACCTTCGCGATGTCGGCTGGATCGTCGATGCCCGCCGCGTGCATCGCCTCGCAGGTGCGCTGGATGACGCGGCCGACGCCGGTCTCGCCGACGAACATGTGATGCGCTTCCTCGGTCAGCATGAAGCGGCAGGTGCGCGACAGCGGATCGAACCCCGACTGGGCGAGGCTTTCGAGCTGCATCTTGCCGTCGCGATCGGTGAAAGTGGTGAACATGAAGAACGACAGCCAGTCCGGCGTCGCTTCGTTGAAGGCCCCGAGCATGCGCGGTGCATCGGCGCTGCCGGAGCGACGGCGCAGCAAGTCCTCGGCTTCCTCGCGGCCGTCGCGGCCGAAATATTTGTGGAGGATGTAGGTCATCGCCCACAGGTGACGGCCTTCCTCGACGTTGACCTGGAACAGGTTGCGCAGATCGTAAAGCGACGGCGCGGTCCCGCCGAGATGGCGTTGCTGCTCGACCGAGGCGGGTTCGGTATCGGCCTGGATCACGACAAGGCGGCGCAGCATCGCGCGGTATTCGCCCGGCACGTCCTGCCAGGCCGGCTCGCCGTAGTGGCGTCCGAACGGGATCTTGCGATCCTGTTCCTGGGGCGCGAGCAGGATGCCCCAGCGATAGTCGGGCATCTTCACGTAATCGAATTTCGCCCACCCCTTGGGATCGACCGAGACCGCGGTGCGCAGATAGACGAGCGCTTCCTGGAAGCCCTCCGGTCCCATGTGCTGCCACCAGTCGATGTAGCCGGGATGCCAGCTTTCGAGGGCGCGCAGAATGCGGCGATCCTCGGTCAGGCCCACATTGTTCGGGATCTTGGTTGAGTAGTCGACGTCGCCGATGTCCATGGCCTCTTCCTGTGTTTCCATCCCGCCCTTGTTATGTGCGCCGGGTATCGAATTCCGGTTTGCGGCCGCTGCCGTAGCGCGAGAGAGCGCCGGTTTCGCCGACCGCGTTCGGCCGCTGGAAGATCCAATTCTGCCACGCGGTCAGGCGCCCGAAAATCTTGGTCTCCATGGTTTCAGGGCCGCCGAAGCGCAGATTGGCCTCAAGGCCGGTCAAGCCATCGGGGGAGAAGCTCGCGCGCTCCTCCAGGAACACGCGGATCTCATCCTCCCAATCGATGTCGTCGAGCGCGAAAGTGACGAGGCCGAGCCGCTCGGCGGCCTCGGCGTCGAGCGCTTCGCCGCGCGCGGCACGAACACGCGCAACGGCCTCGGCATCGTCAAGGAACCGGGTCGAAAGCCGGCTCAGCCCATTGGACATCGCAAACGCCTCGCCGAGGTTGGCGTCACCTATAACGATTGCGGCCGGCGGGCGGTTGTCGCCATCGCGTCGGCCCATCAACATGTAGGAGCGATCCGCGGCCAGCACAATCTCCAGGAGGGTGCCGGCGAAACACGAGCCAGGCTCGATCAGCGCCACCAGCGACCGCGCGGTGAGATCGATGCGCTTGAGCACGCGCTTCCATTTGAGGCGAATTTCGCGCGTCAGCCAGTGATCCGCATGGTGGTCGAGGAAGTCGTCATAATTCACGACCGCACGCGGATCGCCCTCGGACTTGAACACGATCGCCGCGACATCAAACTCGTTGAGGCGAATATCGAGGATCGCATCATCAAGCTCGCGCGCGAGCTGCAACGGCCAGAACGCCACGCCCTCTTTCACCATGTCTTCGGCCGACGCCGGCGGCGGCCGATCGGGGCCGCGCAGCGTAATGGTCGCAAGCCGCGCGGGCCGGTCGAACACGACCGACACGAAGCCATAGTCGCGGCGGTCGGCCGCAATCTTGCGGTCGAGCGCGGTGAGTGCAATCCCCGCGTCCTCGCCCTTGACGGATAAAGCTGCGGCCGGCGCAAACTCGCGAGCGCGGTCGGCAACGACCGCTTCGAAGCCGGCTTGTCGGCACGACTTCGTCGACGAGCCGCCATTCGGCGGCACGGCGCCCTTTCACCCCCTCCTCGGTGGTGCAGAAGAAATCGGCGCGGTCGCGGCGCACCTTGCGCTTGTCGATCACCCGCGTCAGCCCACCCGTGCCCGGCAACACCGCGAGCAATGGCACTTCCGGCAGAGACACCGCGGATCGAGCCGTCATCCACCAGGACAATGTGATCGGCCGCGAGCGCAAGCTCGTAGCCGCCGCCGGCCGCGGTGCCGTTGATGACGCAAATCGTGCGCAGGCCGGAGGCCGCGCTCGCCTCCTCGATGGCATTGCGCGTCTCGTTGGTAAACTTGCAGAAATTGACCTTGTGCACATGGCTTGCGCCGGCGAGCATGCGGATGTTGGCACCGGCACAAAAGACCCGCGGCTTGCCGGACCGCAGCAGCACCACCCGCACCTGCGGGTGCTCGAAGCGGATGCGCTCGTAGGCGTCGGCGAGTTCGATGTCGACGCCAAGGTCGTAGGAATTGAGCTTCAGCTCATAGCCTTCGAAGAGACCGCCCTTCTCGTCAACGTCCATCGTCAAGGTGGCGACGGCGCCGTCGACGGCGAGCTTCCAGTGGCGATAGCGCGAGGGGTCGGTGGCGAAATCGATCCGCCCCGCTCCGTTGGCGAGCTTTTGCCCGGCTTCGCCCATGCACTCCTCCGGTGACGATGACTAACGCGCGAGCACGGCGCGGCGATCCGTCATTTTATGCCCAATCGCTGCGTGAAATCGACTATGGCGGCAAGCGTCGCCTCCGGGGCCTCTCGGTGGGGGACATGCCGCGTGGCTGGCAGGATCACCGCCTCGACCGGGCATTGGCACTCCTCCTGCGCCACTTCGACCTGGCGGAGCGTGCCATATTGATCGTCCTTGCCTTGCACGATCAAGATCGGCACGCGGATGTAAGCAAGCTCCTCGGTGAGGTCCCATTTGGCGAATGCGGGATCGAGCCAGGGAACGCTCCAGCTCAGGAACGCGTCGTCCGGATTGGCGTGATATTTCGCCAACCGCGCCCGCAGGTCGCCTGTTACATAGGCCTCACGCATACGGGCGATTTCGGCGACGCCATACGGCTCGGTGAAGAAATGCGCGGCAAGCAGCACGAGCCCGCGCACCCGATGATCTTCGACGCTTCCTGCATAGATGGTCGCAATCGATCCGCCGTCGCTGTGGCCAAGCAGGATGCCGCGGGTAAATCCGATCGCATCGAGCACGTGCGGCAGAACCTGCGCCTCTTCGTGCATGAAACGGACGCCCCGTGGCAATTTGGCCCGGCTCGATTGCCCGTAGCCCGCGCGGGAGTAGGCGAACACGGAAAACCCGGTCGCATCGGCAAGATTTTGCGGGAAATCGCCCCACAACCCGGCCGAGCCCAGCCCCTCATGCAGCAGCACGAACGTCGGCGCTCGGTCCGGTGGCGGACCGATCAGCTTGTATTCGAGACGGCTGTCCTCGATCTCGATGAAGCCTTCGCTCGCCAACGTCATGGTGCCGATATAGCCGATGTGGTGACCGGTTCAATCGGCACCCATCGCAAAGATCGTGAAAGGGGATACCGGCTTCGCGGGCGCCGTTAGATCGGCTAGAGTGCGGGGCAAAAGAAAAAATACCTGGCGGGAGGATCGAATGTCGTCGCATCAAGACGGACCTTGCGAGAACGCAATCGATCGGCGGCTGTTTCTCGGCGCCGCCGGCGCCCTGACCCTTGCGGGTCAGGCGCTTGCGCAAGAGGGAAAATCGCCGGCAAAGCCGGAAGCGGCAACGCCAGCAGCGAAGGCGCGTGATGCGGACGCGCGCAAGCTCAGCGACATCATTGCGGACTTCGTGGTCGGGTTTGATCCGGCGTCGGTGCCGCCACTCGGCCTTGCGCGGGCGCGGCTTGCCTTCATCGATACGCTCGCCGTGATGCTCGCGGGGAGCCGCGAGCATGGCACGACCCTCGTCTGCGACATGGTTCGCGCCGAGGGTGCAAGCCCGCAGGTCGCGATCGTCGGCCAGTCGTTGCGTACTTCCCCACAGCTCGCCGCGCTCGCGAATGGCGTTGCCGCCCACATCATGGACTACGATTTCTCCTCGCTCCTCGGTCAACCGACGTCGCCGATCATTCCGGCGCTGCTGCCGCTCGCCGAAAGCATCGGCGCAACTCCCGCCGAGACCATGGCGGCATTCATCGTCGGCTTCGAGGTCTGCATGCGGCTCGCCCGCGCCGCGCCCGAGCAGGCGGCAATCGGCGGCTGGCACGCGGTGTCAAGCATCGGCACCATGGGCGCTGCCATGGCTTGTGCGCGCCTCATGAAAGCGCCGCGAGAGACCATCCCGGATATGCTCGGCATTGCGGCATCACTCTCCGGCGGCCTGTCGGTCAACTTCGGCACCATGACGAAGCCGCTGCATTCGGGCTCGAGCGCGCGGAACGGCATCCTTGCCGCCACGCTCGGCCGCAACGGGTTTACCGCAAACGCGATGGCGCTCGAAAATCCCTCCGGTTATTTCCGCAGCTTCGACCGCGGCATGAAGGTCTCCTTCGAGCCGTTTGCGGAGCTCGGCCATCGTTACGACATCGTCGAGCGCGGCTTCAAGCCGAAGCGCTATCCGTGCGGCGGCCTCGGCCACACCGCCATCGATGCGACGCTCGAGCTGCGCAACGAGATCAAGGGCGCCGAGATCGCCGCGATCAAGACCGGCATCACCAAATATGCCGCCATGCGCATCGGGGACAAATATCCGACCTCGATCGAGAGCGCGAAGTTCAGCATGCCATATGTCGCGGCCTACACGGCGCTTCATGGTCCGCCCATGCTGTCGGCCTTCACCGAAGAGGCGATCCACGACGAAGCGGTCAAGGCGCTGGCGCGCAAGGTCACGGTCGCGATCGATCCAGAATACGCCGACCTCCTCGACGACAGCCCGACGCGCGTGACGGTGACACTCGCCGACGGGCGCACGCTCGAGCGCGTGCGCTATTACGCGAGCGGCACGGTGCAGATGCCGCTGACCCGCGAGCAGGTCGAAGAAAAATTCTTCTCATGCGCCGAGCGCGCCGTCGACAAACAATCCGCAGCGAAAGTGTTGGCGTTCCTCGACCGCATCGACGAGCAGCGCTCCTTCGCCGAATTGTGGGGCCTGGTTGGGCGAGGGTAGCGCGCGCTCGCCTGGTAGGCTGGGTAAAGGCGGCCGAGGAATATCATCATGCAACGTAATCGCTGGTCCGCCGTGCCCACCATCGACGCCGACGTGGGCACGCGCGGACACATGTCCGCGCTTTGCCCACCCTACGGTTCTCGAATAGGACTTCGAGACAAATTCAACGGAGGAAACATCATGCGTAATCAGAGTGAAACTCCGTATTCGGCATCGTCATCGCGGCGGGGATTGCAGCGCTGGCGCTGCCTGCCGTCGCCCAGACTCCGGACCCCAATTCCGCTCCCAATCCCTATCGTCTCGACGAGGGTTGGGCGAAGCAGCCCATGGGCCGCGGTTTCGGTTCGACGATCGGGCTCAACGTCGACCGCGACGGCAAGAGCATGTGGATCTACGACCGTTGCGGCGGCAACAATTGCGAGAGTTCGAACATCGCCCCGCTCAACAAGTACGACGCCAGCGGTCACGTCGTGGCAAGCATCGCGACCGGCCTCACCGTCTTTCCGCACGGCCTCTTCGTTGATCAGGACGACAATCTCTGGATCACCGACGGGCGCGCCGACAAGGACAAGAAGAAGGGTCACACCGTCCTCAAGCTTTCGCCGCAGGGCAAAGTGCTGATGACGCTCGGCACGCCCGGCGTCGCCGGCGCTGACGAGCATCACTTCAACTCGCCGTCCGACGTCGTGATCGCACCGAATGGCGACATCTTCGTCGCCGACGGCCACGGCGACAAAACCAATGCCCGCATCGTCAAGTTCAGCAAGGACGGCACCTTCATCAAGGCGTGGGGCAAGGAAGGCACCGGGCCGGGCGAGTTCAACGTGCCGCACGGGCTTGCGCTCAATTCCGCGGGCCGGCTGTTCGTCGCCGACCGCGCCAACAACCGCATCCAGATTTTTGACCAGGACGGCAAATTCATCGCGGAGTGGCGCCAGTTCGGCCGGCCGAGCGGATTGTGGATCGATAAGGACGACACGCTCTACGTTGCCGATTCCCAGTCGGGCGAGAAACTCAATCCCGGCTACAAGCAAGGCATCCGCGTCGGTAGCGCGAAGGACGGCAAGGTGACCGCCTTCATCGAGGACATTTACCATCCTGGCGCGCTCGAAGGTGTTGGCGTCGACGCTGAAGGCAATATTTATGCGGGCTATACCAACGCGATGGATCTCCGCCGCTTCGTGCGCAAGGAGGTCCGGTAACGTCGAAACACTCGATGACGAATGGCGCGGCACGCCGGGCGCGCGCCATTCGCGCCATTGGCAGGCGGACTATCATTGATCCGTCAAAATCGATAAACTCACTTCCGCCAAAAATGCTTGCGGGGGCGCAGCAGGAGGGGATTCAGATGCGAAATCTGGCCGCTGCCGCTTGCGCGCTCATAGGTGCGTTCGCGGTTTCGCCGCTGATCGCGGAGGCGCAAAATTATCGACCCTGGTGTGCCCCCAATCAGTTCGGCGGCGTCATGTGCTCCTTCGATACGAAGGAGCAATGCATGGAGCCCTCAGCGGGGGTGGCGGCGGCGTGTGCCGGGAAAATCCAGCGCCTCGGCCGCCTGATCTGCCGGCGACAGCTGCCGCCGAGCCGCCCGCAGCAACCGAACGCGCAGATGACGGGTACCGCGCCTGGTGTGCCCCCGACCAAAATGGAGCGCTTACTTGCTCTTTCGAATCCCAGGACCAATGCCTGCGATCGGTCCGTGGCACAGGGGTTGGTGGCTGCAGGCCAAATCCCGCGGCGCGCCCAACGGCCGGCCAGCCTCGCTCGACGGCGCAGGCCGGTGCGGGCACGCCGGTTAAAGGATCAAGTGGTCGCGTGATCGGCGTCGATCCCGATGCAAGAATACGTACGTATATGCAACGGGACGGCGTCGGCGCCGAGGGCTTAAGCGGCGTGTCAGGCGGAGGGACGTAGAGCAAGAGTCGCGATCGCCGACGCTCTGGCGCGTCGGCGTTAACATTCGAAAGACGTCGAGCCCGCCTGCGCATGCTGCGTGAGCGGGTTTTCGGTAAGCGCGCAAAACAACGAACTGACCGCACGCAACAAGCGCACGGCAGACAACGGGAGGAACCAACGATGCGACTACACATCGTCGCCGGACTGGCGGTCGTGCTCGCGACGACCACCAGTCAGGCCCAGACCAACCGGCTTGCAGCGGCCGCCGAGGCCATGGGCGCCACGGGCCTCAACTCGATCCAATATTCCGGAAGCGGGTTCGTGTTCGGCTTCGGACAGGCGTTCGAGCCGGGCGAACGCTGGCCGCGCTTCATCCAGCGCTCCTACAATGCGGCGATCGATTATCGCACGCCGGGAATGCGCCTGGTTCAAGTGCGGTCGCAGGGTGAGCATCCGCCGCGCGGCGGCGCGGCCCAGCCGGTCGCTGCGGATCAGCGCACGATCCAAGTCGTAAGCGGCAAGTCGGCGTGGCAGGAAGGCACCCAAACGACCCCTAATCCGGGTGCCGTCGGCGATCGCCTGCGGCAAATCTGGGCGACGCCGCACGGCGTGATCAAGGCCGCGCTCGCGAACGGCGGCAAGGTCGACGGCAATACCGTCACGGTCAACGTCGAGGGACGGGAATTCAAGGCGGTGCTCAATGCCCGCAATCTCGTCGAGAAGGTGACCTACCTCTCCACCAACGAAGTAGTCGGCGATTACCCGATCGAAATTTCCTACACCGACTACGCGGATTTCGGCGGCGGCGTATTCCCGCGGCACATCGTGCAAACCGAGGATGGCTTTCCGACCCTCGACATTACTGTCAACTCGGTGACGCCGAACGTTGCGGTCGATCTCGAGGTACCCGCGAGCGTGCGCAACGCGGCTCCCCAGCCGCTGCGGGTCGCCGTCGAGAAGCTCGCGGACGGCATCTGGTACCTCGCGACGCCCAACGCTCGGAGCTGGGCCGTCGAGTTCGCGGATCATGTGGTCGTCGTTGAAGCGATCACCAGCGAAGCGCGTTCGCTCGCGGTCATGGACGAGATTGCCAAGCTCGTTCCGAACAAGCCGATCCGCTACGTGATCAACACCCATGCCCATTACGACCATGCCGGCGGACTACGCACCTACGTTGCGAAAGGCGTGACCGTCGTCACGCAGGAACACAACAAGCCGTTCTACGAAAAGGTCTGGGCGCGTCCGCGCACGATCGCGCCGGACCTGCTCGCGAAATCGCCCAAGCCCGCGGTGTTCGAGACCGTGAGCGACAAGAAGGTGATGACCGACGGCACGCGGACGATCGAGATCTATTTCATGAAGGGGACGAGCCATAACGTCGCGAACCTCCTCGTCTACATGCCGAAGGAGAAGCTCATCTTCTGGGGCGACGGCTACAACCCGCCGCAGGGGAACGACCCGCGCGATCTCGCGCGCACGCCCGAGCAGGCGATCGACCTCTATCGCGTGATCACGATGAACAATCTCGATGTGCAGACGATCGCGCCGGCGCACGGCTTCGGCCCGAAGCCGTTCGACAATCTCAAGAAGGCGATCGGCCTGCTGCCGCCGTGATGCGGCCGAGAAGCTAGTCTGGCGAAGCATCGTCTGCGGATACCGCGATTGCGGTATCCGCGGCCCCCTTTGTGACGTCAAGGCCGTCGAGTAATCGGGTCTCAATCAGTCGCAGCGACGTCGGCGCCGACGAACGCAATCCGAACCATGTTGGTCGCGCCCGGCGTCCCGAGCGGAACGCCGGCGACGATGATGATGCGCTCGCCGGCCTTGGCGAAGCCTTCCCGGAAGGCGATGCGGCTTGCCCGGTTGACCATGTCGTCCTGGTCCCGCGCATCCTCGGCCATGACGCTATGGACCCCCCACACCGCGGCGAGGCGTCGGCTCGCCCACAAATTCGGCGAGATGGCGACGACGGGCGGCTGCGGGCGCTCGCGTGCGACCCGCAGCGCCGTCGCACCGGAGGACGTCCAGCAGACGACCGCGGCGAGATCGAGCGTTTCGGCGATTTGGCGCGCTGCGGCCGCGATGGCGTCAGCCCCGGTCGCCTCGGGATCGGCCCGCTGAGCCTGGATGATGGCGCGGTAGTTCGGATCGCTTTCGACTTCGACGGCAATCCAATTCATGGTCGCGACCGCTTCGACCGGAAACTGCCCCGAGGCGGATTCCGCCGATAGCATCACAGCATCTGCGCCCTCGTAGATCGCGGTTGCGACATCGGAGACTTCCGCCCGCGTCGGCACCGGGCTTGAGATCATCGATTCCAGCATCTGGGTCGCCACCACGACCGGCTTGCCGGCGCGGCGCGATGCGCGCGTCATCTGCTTCTGGATTGGCGGGACCTTCTCCACCGGCAGTTCGACGCCGAGATCGCCGCGCGCCACCATCAAGGCGTCGGCGACTTCGAGAATCTCGTCCAGTCGTTGCACCGCTTGCGGCTTCTCCATCTTGGCCATCACCGCGGCGCGGCCGCGCGCGATCTTCTTGGCATCCGCGATATCCTCAGGCCGCTGGATGAAGGAAAGCGCGATCCAGTCGACCGAGGCATCGAGCGCGGCTTCAAGATCGGAGTGATCCTTGGCGGTCAGCGCCGAGAACCCGATGACCGTATCGGGAAGGCTCACGCCCTTGCGCGCAGAGAGCTTGCCGCCGACTTCGACCCGCGTCACGGCCCGCTCCGGCGAGGTTTCGATCGCCACGAGCCTGATCTTGCCGTCATCAAGCAGCAACGTGTGGCCCGGCTTGAGCGAAGCGAGGATTTCCGGATGCGGGAGGTTGACCCGCGCGGGCGTACCGGGCGCCGGATCGGAATCGAGTACGAACTCGCCGCCTTTCACGAGTTCGACTAAATCCTGGGCGAATGCCCCGACCCGGAGCTTCGGTCCCTGCAGATCGACGAGCGCCCCGATCGGACGGCCCGCATTCCTGCTCGACATCGCGGATGGTGCGGACAATCTCGCGCATCCGATCCGGCGTTGTGTGGCTCATGTTGATGCGAAACACGTCGGCGCCAGCGTGAAACAACGCCGCCATGACGCTCCGATCGGTGGAGGCTGGACCCAGCGTGGCGATGATTTTGGTGCGGCGGCGGCGCCTCATCGCGGGGGACTTCCCGGCGGTGCCGCCGGGCGCGTCGCCGGTGCCGGTCCGGACGGCTGGCCCGGGGCCGGGCGCTACGTCGCCGTTTCGCTTCCTTCGGTAAGCTGGACCGTCCAGGTCTGCTGTTCCCCGGTATCGACCTCGAAAAAGCCCGTGCGATCAAAACCGCGGGCGAGGCAATCCCCGGTGCCCCTGATGGTGAATTCCTTGTCGCGGGTGCACATGAAAGCCGCCCCAGACCATTCGCCGCCCCGGTCATAATCGACCGCGTAGATATAATAGAATCGGGCCGCGAGCGTTCCGTGGAGCAGGGTTTCGCAATTGCCGGTCGGCAGGTTCCACCAGCCCTCGGTGGCCCAGCCCTCCGCATCCTTGTAGCCAATAGCGACCCCGATCCGACTCTTGGTGAGGTTGCAGATGCGGAAATCGGCCGCGGCCGGTGTCGCGGTCACGATCGTCGTGGCGCAACTCAGAACCACGGCGGCGGCCGTAGCTGCAATCGACCGGCTCAAAATCGTGCGGATCACAATCTTAGCTTGATGCCCCATGGACGATTCGCGGTACCGGCGGAATTACGGCGTGTCAACAATTATGGCACGAAAATCGTTGACATTTGTGAAGGTTGGCCCCGGTTGCAGGAGGTCTCCCAAGCGTTCGAAGAAACCTGTGGAATCGTTGTCCGCAAGAAAGGCGGCGGGATCGAGGCCAAGATCCTCGGCCCGAGGGAGGGTGGTGGGGTCGATAAACGCGCCCGCCGGGTCGAGGGCGCTGCCGGTTCCGCCATCGGTACCGTCGGTATCGCCGGCAACGGCGGCAATGCCTGGCGTACCCTCAAGGGCCAAAGCCAACGCCAGGGCATATTCCTGGTTGGGGCCGCCGCGGCCCTTACCTTTGATGGTGACGGTCAATTCCCCGCCGGACAGGAGAACGACGCGTCGGTTCTGCGACTGAAATTGGCGCGCCAGACGCGCATGCATCTGCGCGACCTCCCGCGCCTCGCCCTCGATGCGGTCCCCCAGCAGGATTGCCTCATATGCGCCCCCCGACAGCCCGCTCTCGCGGACCTTCGCGGCAGCTGCGCGGAACGAATCCATCGGCCGGGCAACAAGATGAAACGAGGTTCGCTCGAAGATCGGATCGCCGGGCTTGGGCGATTTGTTTGCCGAATCGGCGAGCGCCGCCGCCACCTTGGCCGAAGTATCAATCGCAAAGCGGGCCATGACATCGCGGGCATCGGCGAGCGTCGTCGGGTCAGGCACGGTCGGTCCCGATCCGATGACGGCGGGGTCGTCGCCTGGAACGTCGGAGATCGCCAGCGTCACAACGCGCGCAGGATGGGCCTGGCGCGCCAGGCGGCCGCCCTTGATCCGCGAAAGGTGCTTGCGCACCGTATTGATGTCGCCGATCGCAGCGCCGGACTTGAGCAATGCCCGGGTTACCGCTTGTTTCTCGGCCAGCGTCAGCCCATAGGCGGGCGCGATCCAATTGGCCGAGGCTCCCCCTGAAATCAGCACCACCAGGAGGTCTTCCGCGGTCGCGGTCGAGGCGAGCGCCAAAGCCTCCTCGGCCGCGATCAGGCTTTCGGTGTCCGGAACGGGATGGCCGGCCTCCCGAAGTCTTCACGATGCGAGTGGGCCGCCCGTAGCCGTGGCGCGTTGCGGCATATCCGGCGAACCGCGATCCCGGAAATCCGGCCTTGTCCAGGTAAAGCTTCTCAGCCGTCTCGGTCATCGAGCCCGCCGCCTTGCCGGCAGCGAGAAGAATGAGGCGTCCGGTCGAGGGCGGCTGGGGCAGATGTGGGACGAGACATCTGGAAGGATGGGCGGTCGCGACCGCGACACGGTAGAGTTCGTGAAGGAATTCGCGCGCGGCACTCATAAGGGGCGAACGGTCCTCATGCCGAACTT
The DNA here is from genome assembly GCA_963702755.1 of uncultured Alphaproteobacteria bacterium. Classification (GTDB taxonomy): domain Bacteria; phylum Pseudomonadota; class Alphaproteobacteria; order Rhizobiales; family Xanthobacteraceae; genus JAJPKK01. The sequence goes on from CAVPDZ010000004.1 coordinate 44,232, forward strand.
TTGGCCGACCATGAGTATCCGGGCGGACTGTCGGTCATGGCAAGAGGCGCTGCCCACCCGGAGAACGGCGTCGCGATTGGCCAGCCATCAGCAAAAGGGGTCGACAGTGCGCCGATCGCACATATGTTGGCATCCATACGGAGGAAATTCCGATGAAGATCGATGACAGGACTTAAACCGAACTCGACGCCGCTGTGTTCCGCCGCCTGGTAGAGCATTTGCGCCAGCGCACCGATGTGCAGAACATCGACCTGATGAATCTTGCCGGATTCTGCCGCAACTGCCTGTCGAACTGGATGAAGGACGCAGCCGACGCCAAAGGGATCGCCATGACCAAGGACATGAGCCGGGAGACTGTCTACGGCATGCCTTACGAGGAGTGGCGCGCGAAATATCAGCGCGAAGCGACGGTGGAGCAGAAGGCCGCATTCGAGAAGGCTGCGCCCAAGCACTGAATTGAGCATTGGTTCCTGTGAATCATGTGGATCATGTGGGTGGCGGCAGGCTGCTGTGGATGACTGACCTCGCGCTTGGACTCGCGCCTTGCGGAATTGGCGGTGGTTGAGCAACGTCGCTCGCCCGTTTGAGTCCATGTGAGGATCGGTTTATGGCCACTGCCACCGCCGCTGCTGCCGTCGACGAAAAGCCTGCGACGCGCTTCGCGAAGGATCAGCTGAAAGCGATTGTCGAACGCATCGAACGGCTCGAGGAAGAAAAGAAGACGATTGCCGACGATATCCGCGATGTCTACGCCGAGGCCAAGGGCAATGGCTTCGACGTCAAGACGCTCCGCGTCATCATCCGCCTACGCAAGCAGGACAAAAACGAGCGCGCCGAACAGGACGCGATCCTGGAAACGTACCTGCACGCCCTTGGCATGATTTGACGCGGCGCTGCTGCGAGCGCAGCTCAGCCTCTGCCGATTCCGCTCCATGGCCGGACCCGTTCCGGCCATTTTGCGTCTTTGGGCGGGTCGCGCGTCAGCGTTGGCGCGTTTGGACAATCGTCGACGCGCACGACCATAAGGCTGCATTGGACTACACTGTCAGCGGCTGTGACGCCCGTTGATGAGGCGCATGCGCGCCCAAGCGGCGCGCATGACCACCTCGGAGCAACAGTGGGTGAAACCTGTCAGCGTAGAGCAGCGGTTCGACGATTGAATGCGTGGGTCGCGAGGAACACCACGGCTTCGCCATTGAAACGGTCGGGCGATATCCCCGGATATGGGTCGTCGCCGAACAGCATCGTGATGGTCGTCGTCGGCTTCTTCATCATCGCGCGCAACTGCTCAAGATCCATCTCGCCGTAGATGATCGACGTCATCGAATTCGACAGGCTGGGGGTGAGCAGCATGGCGCGCAGCCACGGGTCGTCATAGCGCATTCCCGCGTTCGCCACGACAGCTACCGAGGTTGCGCGCTGCACCGGTTCGGGGCTCACTGCGCTGACGGTCGTCTTCTTGGTGATGGTGGTGACGTTGTCACGCGGCGGCGGCGTGATCTTCGCCGGAGCATTCGCTGCGGCGCGCGCCGAGGCCTCGCCCATGGGCTCGGGTCGCATCGCTGGACCGAGATTGCGTTCGCCCGGGCTCGACTGAGCCGCGTAGGACAATGCCACATCCGCCGGGACATGGTCGTTGTCGGAACCTGTGCGCATCGGCCAGGGCGTGGCAGCCCCCCGGTGATCTCCGGTGCGTTAGCGGGCTTGATCGGCGCCGGCGGCCGCGGCGGTTCGGAGGCGCCCGCAAAAGTCCAGTCGTCACGATTCGGGGTCCCGCCGACGAGCACGTTATCGCCAGCCTGAGCGAGTTGAACGCGAGGTCCCCGCATCGGTGGAAGCGGCACCACCGGCGCGGTCGTGATCTTCACCGTCTCAGGCTTCGAATCGACCGAGGCAAGCGAGTAGGTATTGGCATTGCGGCGGGGCGCCGCCGTAGTCGAAGCAGGCGCTGCTGGTGCCGGCGCGACTGCGGCCACGTGGGCAGCTGCCGCCTCATCGGCCTCAGCCGCTTCGTCCTCTTCATCCTTGCTGAACAGGCTGTGGAGCAGGCTCTTCTTGTGCACCACCGAACCATCGGCACTCGCGACCTGCACCGGCGGCTGACGCTTTTTGACGTCGGCCAACGCCTGCTCGAAGCTGCGGCTCTCTGCGGGCGGAAAGATCGTGCGCCCCTGCGGCAACGCCTTTGCCATCTGTGCCTCAGGGACATGCGGCCAATAGCGAACCGGACCGACGTCGAGATGGACGAACGGCGCGCCTGAGGTCGGATAGTAGCCGACGCCGCCACGCTGCAGGCGGACGCCAATGATACGCAGTTCTTCGAGCGGCGCGCCGGGAATGAAAAAGTCCATCGCCTTGCCGAGCGTGTGCTGGCTGAAGCGCGCGACCCCGCTGCTGCGGCTGCGGAGCATCGAGTTGGTATTCGGCGAACGGTAGCCGCACACAATCTGAACCAATTCTTTCGAGCCGGCCTGCCGCGCGGCCTCCCACACGAGATCATAGAGCCGCGGATCCATGTGGATCGCTTCCTCGCGGCGCCAGTCGCGGACGAACCAATCGAGCTTCGCCAGCGCGTCCTCGTCGTAGCGACCATCACGCTTGTAGGTGATGGTGATGTCTTCACCAGTATGAATGTGGTGCATCGTGAGGGTCCGCGTATCGCCATTCGCGATCGCGGTCTCAAGCCCACGGCTGCCGAAAGCTAGCATGACGGCGGCGAGCACGGCGCAACGGCCGACGCCCGACGATCTTGCTGCGGTGATCAATTGGCGCGCAAAGCTGACTTGCACTGGCGATCCCACGTCCCCACGCGTTCCCCATCCGCCAACGAGGTTGGCCGATGCACCGTTACGACGCGCGTAACGGCTTCGAGAACAGCTCCAATTTTAATGGGATCGGTTAAGGCGGGATTACCGCCGTCCCCAGTCCCCCCAAACCACACAACTACCCCTACGGGGCCAGTATGGCAAAAAAAAGCCGGCCGGGAAACCCCCGGCCGGCGATTTATCAACCTGTCGAAACGCTTACCCGGGAGTTCCCTCCGGCTAGCGGAAGAACATCCCGAAGAATGACGACTGTCCCTGCGGGTATCGGGAGGCCTGGCGCCGCGCACCATTCGGGGCTCCGCCGCCGCCATTGCTGGCCTCACGGCGTTCCCGTTCCACCGGCACATCTGCCATCCGTCGCTCGTCGCCTTTCATCAAGGCGAACATACGCGCATCGCGGCCATAGATATCCTCGCGGGTGACGAGGTGGCCGGCATCGTCCACGAAAGCCGTCTGATACGTCAGATGGACCGGGATCGGTGTGTTGAGATGAATGTCGCGCTCGCCCGTACCGTACATCCTGCGGATCTTGTCGGCGGTATAGCCATCCGCCGGATTTGAGATGTTGAGCAGCGCTTCAGCATATTGATCCGGGAACTGCACGCGCATGCAGCCGTGGCTGTAGGCCCGCCGCTCGTGCGCGAACATGTATTTGTCCGGCGTGTCGTGCTGGTAGACCAGGAACTTGTTCGGGAAATTAAAGCGGATGCGACCGAGCGCGTTGCCCGCGCCGGGCGGCTGCCAGATATGCACCGAACCGTCGCGATTGTGTTCCATCCTCAGGCCCATGCGGTCGAGCACGGTGGGATCGCGCGAGAGCGCCGGCAGGTACTCGTTGTGAATGATCGACGGCGGCACGTTCCAGGTCGGATTGACGGTGATATATTTCATCGTCTCGGTCAGGAGCGGCGTCGCTTTCTCGCCCGGCGCCCCTGAGACGATCCTGGTGGTCCACACCATCTTGCCCTGGTCCATCACCTTGAGGGTGAAGTTCGGGAGATTGACCATCACGTAGGCTTTGCCGAGATCGCGCGGCAGCCAACGCCAACGCTCCATGTTGACGATGATGAGATCGACGTCGCGATCATGCCGCGGACCGTTGAGCTTCTCGATGGTGGCGGTGGTCAGGTTGCCGGAATCTTGCAGGCTGTGCTGGCGCTGGAAGCTTTTCACCGCCTCAGCCAAGGTTTTATCGTAAGTCAGATCGTCCGGATCGCCGTTCACGTCGAGCCGCTCGCGCAGCTTCGGAACGCGGCCGTCCTTCATCCCGACGCGAAGCTGCGGGCCGGCCGCGATTCGAATCGACGAGCCTTCGCTGCTGCCGCCGCCGCGGATTTCGGCGAGCTTAGCCTTGAGCGCCTTATACTCCGCATGCGGCGGGTAGAAGCCCGCGAGCGCCGTCGCGACATCTGCGGCTCCCGACAGTCTGCCGAGAATTTCGGCCGGCTCGGGCATCGCCAGCTCGTACAGGATGTCGTTGCTGACCCGCGAATAATGGATGCGGCCGATCTGGGCGTGGCGCGCGAAGGTCAGCGCCGTCGCCGTAAACTTCAGTTCGGCCTCCGCCAAGGAAGCGGGATCGGTGTTCGCGAAGTTCGGCACCGAATAGTCGCTCGGATCGAGGCCATCCGAATCGACGCCGGCGAAAAACTTGGTGGCAGCAATGGCGCGCGCGCTTTCGGCACCGTTGTCAGACCAGATCGGCTCGTAGCCGCGGGCCGAATAGAACGCTTCCACCGACTGCTTGGCTTTGCGGTCAAACCAGCGGTCGGCCTTGGCATTCAACAGATCGCGAATTTTTTCGGCGACCGGCGCAAGCTCGACGGGAGCGGCCACGGCGGCCGGAGCGGGCGGCGGCGCTGCCGGCTCGGCGGCAGGCGCGACTGCGGGGATCGCAGCAGGCGTCTCGGTTGCGGGCGCAGCCACCGGCGTGACCGGAGCCATCGGCTTCGGAGGCACGGCGGCCTGAACAGGAGCCGGCGGCGTTGCTGACGGGGGTGGCGTAACGGCAGCCGCTGGTGGCATTGCCGGCGTAACGGCGGCGGCCGGTGGCGTCGCCGCGGCCGGGGACTTTGCCGTAGCCGGAGTGGTGACAGCAGGCGCTGCGATTGTAGGCGCGTTCACCGAATTGACCGGAGCAGCCATTGCTGGCGGTGCTGCGGCGACAGGTGGACCGAGATCGTTGACTGTGGGAGCAGCGGACGGTGGAGGCACCGGCACCGACACGACGGCGGTAAATTCCGGGTCCCTCTCCGGCGCCGCCTGGACGGGAAGAGCCCCGGCAGTTGTCACCAGCAAAAGAGCCGTGGTCGCAAGCCAGCGGTCAAGACGAGATGAGCGCATTTCGACTGTCCTCACTGTCCAGGGCGACAAAACAGCTCACGCGCAGGAGCACGCCCCACGGTTCATGGCCAACTAAAAGTTTTGGGAATGTAGCCACGCCCCGACGCCCCCGCACCGTATTTCTATCCCAACCACGAAAATTTGGCGCAAGTGTAGCGGCGGAGCAACTCATCTGCAGATTTAATCGACAATCGCGAGCCCCAGTCCGTCAAGCTTGCGGTAGAGGGTCGATCGTCCAATCCGCAATCGGCGCGCGGCCTGCGACATCTGCCCCCGATAATGTGCAAGCGCGAAACGAATAACGTCCGCTTCGATGTCGTCGAGAGGTCGAACTTCGCCTTCGGAGTCGAGCAGTTTCAACGTGCTAGCCGCGTTCGCCGCAGCGGCCGGTATCAGCGTATGCTCCGCACTCGCATCAAGAATCAAGGGCGTTTCGAGAAGGGCCCGTGCATCAGCGGCTAACGGCCCGGCGCGATCGCCAGCTGGTGCGTTTTCCGCTCGTCGGTCGAACGTCGCGCTGTCGCGCTGCCCGATTTGTGCCACGATCTGAGGAAATTCCGCGCTCGTGATTTCTTCGCCCTCCGCCAATACCACCGCGCGGAAAACAGCGTTCTCGAGCTGCCGCACATTGCCGGGCCATGCGTGTGTCGTGAGCATCCGCAAAGCATCGGCCGAGACCGACCTGATGCGCTTACCCTCCTCGGCAGCGAACCGAATCAGAAAGTGACGCACCAGTTCTGAGATGTCCTCGACCCGCTCGCGCAGCGGCGGCACCGTGATCGGAAAGACGTGAAGACGATAAAATAGATCCTCGCGGAAGCGGCCCGATTTGACGTCCGTCATCAGATCGCGATTGGTCGCCGAAATGATCCGCGCGTTGACCTTGATCGGCTTTTTGCCGCCGACCGGATCGACTTCGCCCTCCTGGATCGCGCGCAGCAGCTTGACCTGAATGGCCGGCGGCAGTTCGCCGACCTCATCAAGAAACAGCGTACCTCCCGAAGCGTCGACGAATTTGCCGTCGTGTCGCTCGGCGGCGCCGGTGAACGCACCTTTTTCATGTCCGAACAGGATTGATTCGACGAGATTTTCCGGCAGCGCGCCGCAGTTGACGGCGACGAATGGCTTGGCCTTCCGGTCGCCCGAGCCATGGATCGCCCGCGCGATCAATTCCTTGCCGACACCGGATTCGCCCTCGATCAGCACCGGAATCGCGGAACTTGCAGTCTTCTCCGCCGCGCGCAGCACGGCCTGCATCCGCGGACTGCGGGTGATGATGTCGCGAAAGGTCAACGTGCCGCTGCGGCTTCGCTTGAAACGGGCGATTTCGCCCGCGAGCGCGCGCGCCGCCAGCGCATTGCGCAGCGACACCGTGAGCCGCTCGGCACCGACCGGCTTGACCACGAAATCAACCGCGCCCGCCCGCATGGCAGTGACCACGTTGTCGATGCCGCCATGGGCGGTCTGCACGACGACCGGAATGTCGAGGCCGGCGTCCCGCATCTTTCCGAGCACGCCAAGGCCATCGAGGTCGGGCATGACAAGATCGAGCACGACGCCGTGGATCGCCGGCGCTTCGGCTCCTAGCATCATTGCCAGTGCCGCTTCGCCGCCTTCGGCCGTTGCCGTCTCGTAACCGGCCTTCTGCGCCATGTTCTCGATGAGCCGGCGCTGCACCGGGTCGTCATCGACGATCAGGATGCGCTCCGCCATCGGGACTCCACGCTGGGTAAGGACGAACGCTGGATTAACGACGGCTTCACTTTTGCCGGTTCGGGCTGTGGACCAGCGATTGTATCGATTCGGGCCACTGTCCCCGATCAGCCTTAACAGCGTGTTAAAGCGAGGTCACAAAATCGATAGCGTTTTCAGTGTGATAGTGTTTCGATCTGGTTGGCGGCGCGCCCGCATCGGCGCAGATCAGTATAAATCCAAACCTCGAAATCCCATTCACGGAATCAGTGGTTTGATAACCTCGTCGCCCGCCATCGACATCTTGACGATGTCATGTGCGTCGAGGTTCATCTTCATCAGGTCGACCATTCGGATCTGGCTGTTTTCGTACGTTCGGAAGTAAAAGCGCTTTGCCTTGAGGTCGCTGGCGGAAGTCCAAAGCGTATAGTCGGCCTGGATATTGCCGTGCTCATCCTTCTGGCGGTCGCGGGTCGAGCCTTTCGGAATGTCGAATTGGTTCAGGATGTGGAACGCCTCTAGGATCGCGTCGTGACCGGTCCGTGAGGGAAAGACCGACTGGCTGAACGCGACGGCCCGGACGAAGCGGGACGGCGGCGTGAAATCGCCCGGGAGCCCGAGCATCCCCGAGCCTTGGCCGAACGGCTCGAGCGTTATGGGTCCGAGTTTGACCGGAGCAACGTTGGTCATCGAGTAATTCACGTAATTTCGCAGATTGGTCATGTGCCAATCGAAGGCCGGCGAGTTGGTCACGACACCCAACGGAGCGTCATAGACATTGAGTTTGCCGCCGATGTACTCGATTACGATGCTGCTGCCGGAGGCGTCATGCACAATGTAATGAGCCTCCGGAGCGAAACCCCATCCGCTGAACACAACGGCAGGCACGACGATCGCGCCGATATTGGCCTTCACCTCTGCGACGCTGGCGAAATTCTCGAGTATCCACGAACCGACTTCCCATTGCGCTATGGTCTTGTCCGCGACGGCGGGGGAGTAGGGCATATATCCAGCTGAGCCGGGGAAGTAGAACGTCCCCGCGGCCAAGCCTTTTTCATTCAATCCGTCGAATAGGACCGGTAGTCCCGCACCGTTGAGCCCGACGCTGGCGTATTTCGACTTCCATTTGAGTCCTTCCTTGCCGTCCGGCGTGGTCCCGGACCGTGCATAGCCGCGCGGGATCATCATCACTTCCGACTGAAGATCGATCGCAAATTCCAGTGTTCGCGCGTGAACGACGGTGCCGTCCGCGGCGGTCAGGCGGATGCCGGTGCAAGCTTGCACGGATTGTGCAGCGCTGCTCAGCATCGCGCAGACACCGATCGCAGAAGCAATCTTCCTCAGGTTTCGGTTCTTGATCATTGCACGCACCTTTTTGCTGGTGATCCGATATTTCCCGATGTCCCAGACGCTGCCGAACCCGTGGCGACTAACGGTTCGCCTCCATAAGATCGCGAGAACTCATTAGTTTTTGGCCCAAAAAATAGGTCAAAATCTCAACTCGGGAGTGCCAAGCCAACAACTCAACTGCCAAAGCTGCCGATCTTTTCTTTCGTAAGCAGCGCGCCAGGCCTGCATTCCGCGGCCACAATCGTCGTGCATGCGTGCGGCCACATCATCGCTTTGCCGCGGCGTCCATCTACGTTCGCCGAAAGTCAAAGGGACAATCACATGAGCGCGCATCCCCCATGCTGACCCGATCGAACGCCACGAAGCGCAAGAAACCACCGGCCGCCAAGCGGGCGAAGGTTGCCAAGCCCGCAGCCATCGGAGAGCTCCCCGAGTGGGACTTGTCCGCGCTCTATCCGAGTCTCGACTCCCCGCAGATCAAAGAGGATCTCGCGCGCGCTGACGCGATGTGCCTGAAATTCGAGGAGCAATATAAAGGCAAGCTCTCCGGCCTCGCCGATCAGTCCAATGCCGGCCAGACGCTGGCCGCGGCCATCAAGACCTTCGAGACGATCGACGACCTCATCGGCCGTGTCGTCTCCTATGCGCAACTCGTTTACAGCGGCAACACCACCGATCCGGTCCGGGCGAAATTTTATGGCGACGTGCAGGACCGCGTGACCACGTCGTCATCGCATCTCTTGTTCTTTTCGCTGGAGCTTAATCGTATCGACGACGCGGTGTTGGAGCGCGCCATGGCGGATCCGGCGCTCGGCCACTACCGGCCATGGCTCACGGACCTGCGCAAGGCCAAGCCTTATCAGCTCGAGGATCGCGTCGAGCAGCTGTTCCACGAGAAATCGGTGACCGGGCAGGCGGCGTGGAATTGGTTATTCAACGACACCATGGCCGGCCTTCGCTTCAAGGTCGGCACGAAGACGCTTGCCATCGAGCCGACCCTTAATCTCTTGCAGGACCGCAACGAGCGAAACCGCAAGGCGGCCGCCGAGGCGTTGGGACGGACGTTCCGCGAACACGTGGGCGTATTCACGCTGATCACCAACACGCTCGCCAAGGACAAGGAAATCTCCGACCGCTGGCGCGGCTTTGCCGACATCGCCGACGCCCGCCATCTCGACAATCGGATCGAGCGCGAGGTGGTCGAGGCGCTGGCCCGGGCCGTGCGGGAGGCTTATCCGCGGCTATCGCACCGCTACTACGCGCTCAAGGCAAAGTGGTTCGGCAAGAAACGGCTTCCCTACTGGGATCGCAACGCGCCGCTGCCGGCGGTGCCGACGCGCGCGATACCGTGGCAGGAAGCCAAGGACACCGTGCTTGCGGCTTACCAGTCATTTTCGCCGGCGATGGCCAACATCGCCGAGCGCTTCTTCACCGATCGATGGATCGATGCCCCGGTTCGTCCCGGCAAGCGGCAAGGCGCCTTCGCCCATCCGACGGTGCCGTCGGCGCACCCCTTCATCCACCTCAACTTTCAGGGCAAGCCGCGCGACGTTATGACCCTCGCCCACGAGCTCGGTCATGGCGTGCACCAGGTGCTGGCCGCGCCAAACGGCGTGCTGATGGCTGAAACGCCGCTGACACTCGCCGAAACGGCAAGCGTCTTCGGCGAGATGCTGACATTCCGCCGCATCATCGCGGCGACCTCTGACCCAAAGGCACGTAAGGCGATGCTCGCCGCCAAGGTCGAGGACATGATCAATACGGTGGTGCGGCAGATCGCGTTCTATACCTTCGAGCGCGCCGTCCATACCGAGCGCCGCAACGGCGAATTGACCTCCGAGCGGCTGTGCGAGATCTGGCTCGACGTGCAGCGCGAAAGCCTCGGCCCGGCGATCGAGATCAAGCCGGGCTATGAGACGTTTTGGACCTACATCGGCCACTTCATCCATGCGCCGTTCTATGTCTACGCCTACGCATTCGGCGATTGCCTGGTGAACTCGCTGTTCGCCGTCTACGAGCGCGCCCACGAAGGCTTCGCCGACCGCTATCTCGCCATGCTCGCGGCCGGTGGTACCAAGCATCATTCGGAACTGCTCAAGCCGTTCGGCCTCGATGCCCGCGACCCGACGTTCTGGCAGGGCGGCCTCGGCGTGATCGAGCGGATGATCGGCGAGTTGGAGACGCTGGGGTGACGGGCTGCTTGGTCAGCCTGAAGTATGACCGTATTACAGTTGGTTGAGCCTAGAGGTATTTCGATGTTATACAGTTCGTATAACGGAGTCGACATGACGGTCATAAGAAAATAGTTCGCGATCCCAAAGGCCAAGCGCGTCGCAAGGATCAATGAAGAAGATAGGCAATTCCGACGGGCTGATCCTGCCGAGGAGCTGATGCAGCGTTTGGACCTGAGCGGGCGGCCAATTCTAGCGACGTAGGCGGAACGGGGGCCGGCGGTTTACAGGCCCGCCCTACGATCCGGATTTCGAGCAGACGATGGAGATCGCCGACGAGATCATGGACGATTACAAGGACACCCTCGACGGAACTCGCAAAATGAAGATTGATCATGAGCCAAGAACCGAAGTGGGTGACTACGAACAGGTCATCGCCATTCATAGTCGCGAGTTGCGACGTTTCGGCGGAGCACCCGGCTTCGCGATGAAGCGATGCTGCGCTCCGCCCTCGAGCGTCCCGATGAACAAATGGCAATATGAAGAGGCCGAATCTTGAAACCGATTTGGCGATATTGGCGTCCGCCTATGCCTTTGGACTTGCGAAGAACCATGCTTTCGTCGATGGAAATAAGCGAATCGGCCTTCATGGCCATGAGGTGTTCCTGCGAAAAAACGACATCCGACTTCGCGCCCGATCAGGCGAGGCCGCAGCCATGACCATCGCGCTCGCCGCCGGCGAAGTGAGCGAGGAAAGTCTCGCCCGCTGGATCCGCGATAATTGGCCGAAGGCTTGATGCCGCTCTTCATTTCGGAGACTTTGGGCATAGATCGATGGCGACCCGCGCAGTCTCGTGCGGCGCCGGCAGACTGAGGCGTACGCTTGCCCCCACGCGATACTGAAGCGAACCGGTTTTCCGCCCGTGCGGCACGCTATGCCCGGGTCGGCACCAACATGGGCGGCCTCGCCGCGCGCATCGCCGCCAACCGGCTCCTCGGTATGGATCGCGATCGCGCCCGCGGCGCGGCCGCGCTGGCGGCGACGCTGGGTGGGCTCAAGGGTCCGCTGATGAAAGTCGCCCAGCTGATGGCGACCGTGCCGGACCTCCTCCCGCCCGAATACGCCGTCGAGCTTGCCCGGCTGCAGAACGACGCGCCGCCGATGGGATGGGCATTCGTCAAGCGCCGCATGATGGCGGAGCTCGGTCCCGATTGGCAGCAGCGCTTCGCGAGCTTCGAGCATAAGCCTGCCGCCGCCGCGTCCCTTGGCCAGGTCCATCGGGCGCGTGCCCATGACGGCACGGCGCTCGCCTGCAAGCTGCAGTATCCCGACATGCGGTCGGCGGTGGAGGCCGATCTCAAGCAGCTCGAATGGCTGTTCGCCATCCACCGCCGGATGGATCCGGCGATCGACACCTCCGAGATCGCCGGCGAGGTGGGTGAGCGCATCCGCGAGGAGCTCGACTACAAGCGCGAGGCGAAGCACGTCATGCTCTACCGCGACATGCTCGCCGAGACGCCGGAAGTGCGGGTGCCGCGGGTATGGCCGGAGCTCTCCACCGGCCGGCTCCTCACCCTGGACTGGCTCGACGGCGACAAGCTGCTGCTGCACAAGCACGACGATCTCGCCGCCCGCAACCGCATCGCCGTCGCCATGTTCAAAGCGTGGTGGCAGCCGTTCAGCCGTTTCGGCGTGATCCACGGCGACCCCCATCTCGGCAACTACACGGCCTTCATGGAAGACGGCAGCCCGCAGGGAATCAACCTCCTCGACTATGGCTGCATTCGTATCTTCCCCTCCCGTTTCGTCGGCGGGGTGGTCGACCTTTATCACGGGCTCCTTAAGGGCGATGAGGCGCTGGTGGTGCATGCCTACGAGACCTGGGGCTTCCGCAGGCTGTCACGGGAGCTGGTCGACACCCTGAGCATCTGGGCGCGCTTCATCTATGCGCCGCTGCTTGACGATCGCGAGCGCACCATCGCCGATGGCGTCAAGCCGTCCGAATACGGACGGCGCGAGGCGTTTCGCGTCCACCGCGCCCTCAAGGAAAAGGGGCCGGTGCGGATTCCGCGGGAATTCGTATTCATGGACCGCGCGGCCATTGGTCTTGGCGCCGTGTTCCTCCATCTCGACGCCAAGCTCAACTTCTACCGGCTGTTCAACGAAGCGATCGGGAAGTTCTCGACCGAACGCGTCGCGGCGCGGCAGCGCAAAGCCCTGACGGCCGTCGGGCTCGATTCGCACGAGGGCTGATCGCGGTTTCGCGCCTCGCGCGATTGTCCTTGCCGTTTATGCCCTTGCACATTGCCCTTGTCGCGCAATTGCGCTAAGCCCCAGCCAACTTGAGGATGTGGCTGGGCTGGAGGACTAAATGGCCGAACACGCAGAACTTCAGTATTCGACGGCGGAAGGCAACGACTTGCCGGCCCATGAGGCGACTTACAAGTCCTTCCTACAGGTCGTTTACGCCGGCACATTCCACGTCATCAACATCGTGCTCGCCCTGACCATCGGCGCCGTTCTCGGCCACTGGGTGCCGGCCGTCGCCATCATCATCCTCGCGACCATCGTGGCCGGCTATAGCCTCTGGAGCGGCTCGCGCGCCGCCAGCCTCATCATGCTGGCGATCTCGGGACTGACGCTGCTCTACGCAGCCTACAGCTGACATCCGACCGACTGGGGGCGTCGCCACTCATGGGAGACGGCGTGTATGCGCATCAGCGTTGCGCGGGAGCGTGATCCGGCCGAACCGCGGGTCGCCGCCACCGCGGAGACCGTGAAGAAGATGAAGGGCCTCGGGGTCGACGTTGCCGTCGAGCCCGGTGCCGGGATCAAGTCCGGCATTCTTGACGCGGACTATACGGCGGCCGGCGCCACGATGACCGATGACGCCCTCAAGGACGCCGACATCATCCTGAAGGTGCGCCGGCCGGACGAGGCCGAACTCGCGGGGTACAAGCGCGGCGCCATCGTCATCGCGATCATGGACCCTTACGGCAACGATGCCGCCCTCGCGGCGATGGCGCGGGCCGGGGTCACCGCATTCGCCATGGAATTGATGCCCCGCATCACCCGTGCGCAGGTGATGGACGTGCTGTCCTCGCAGGCCAATCTCTCCGGCTATCGCGCGGTGATCGATGCGTCCGCGGAATATGGCCGCGCCTTTCCGATGATGATGACAGCCGCCGGCACGATACCGGCCGCCAAGGTGTTCGTGATGGGCGCAGGCGTCGCCGGCCTGCAGGCGATCGCGACGGCGCGCCGGCTCGGCGCCATCGTCACCGCGACCGACGTGCGGCCCGCCGCCAAGGAGCAGGTCGAGAGCCTGGGCGCGAAGTTCATCGCCGTCGAGGACGAGGAATTCAAGCAGGCCGAGACTGCCGGCGGCTACGCCAAGGAGATGTCCAAGGACTATCAGGCGAAGCAGGCGGCACTCGTTGCCGAGCACATCAAGAAGCAGGACGTGGTCATCACCACGGCGCTCATTCCCGGCCGCCCGGCGCCGCGCCTCATCTCCCGCGAGATGGTCGCCTCGATGCGGCCGGGTTCGGTCATCGTCGATCTCGCGGTCGAGCGCGGCGGCAACGTGGAGGGGGCCAATCCCGGCCATCTCGCCGAAGTGAACGGCGTCAAGATCGTGGGCTACACCAGCCCGGCGCGGCTCGCGGCCTCGGCGTCAAGCCTTTATGCCCGCAATCTCTATGCGTTCCTCGAAGTCCTGTTCGACAAGAAGACCAAGGCGCTGGCGATCAACTGGGATGACGACATCGTCAAGGCAACCGTGCTGACCCGCGACGGTGCAGTGGTGCACCCGAACTTCGCGCCCAAGACCGCTGCCTGAGGGAGATGCCGATGGCCCAGATGAGCGCCCAGGAAGCTGCCGATCTCGCCCGCGATGCCGCCGAGGTGGCGCGCCAGGCCGCCGAGGCCGCCCAGGGCTACGCCGATATCGCCGCGGCGGGCGTCCACGCGGCGACCGGCGGCGCCGTCGACCCGCTGGTGTTCCAACTCTCGATCTTCGTCCTCGCCGTGTTCGTCGGCTACTACGTGGTGTGGTCGGTCACGCCGGCGTTGCACACGCCGCTGATGTCGGTGACGAATGCGATCTCCTCGGTGATCGTGGTCGGCGCGCTGCTTGCGGTCGGCGTTTCGCTGGCCGGCAACGATTCGGGACCGATCCTGGCGCGGGCGCTCGGCTTCGTCGCGCTCGGGTTCGCGTCCGTGAACATCTTCGGCGGCTTCCTGGTCACGCAACGCATGCTGGCGATGTATCAAAAGAAAAAGAAGTGAGCCGGCGTGCGACGCGCTGATGCCGCGGGGGCGATGGAGATGAGGATCACATGAACGCCGATCTGGCCGGCTTGCTCTATCTCGTCGCCGGCGTCCTCTTCATCCTTGCATTGCGGGGCCTGTCGAATCCGGAAACCAGCCGCCGCGGCAATCTGTTCGGCATGATCGGCATGGCGATCGCGGTCGCGACGACGCTCGCCTCCCATCCGCCGTCGGGCTTCGGCGCCTGGACGTTGGTCGTCGTCGGCTTCGCCGCGGGCGGCGGCGTGGGCGCGGTGGTGGCGCGCCGGGTGCCGATGACATCGATGCCGGAGCTCGTCGCCGCGTTCCACTCGCTGGTCGGCATGGCGGCGGTACTGGTGGCGGCAGGTGCGTTCTACGCCCCGGTCGCTTTTGGCATCCGGGTCGCCAATGAAGTGCACCGGTCGAGCTACGTCGAGATGTCGATCGGCGTCGCCATCGGCGCCATTACTTTCACCGGATCGATAATCGCGTTTCTCAAGCTGTCGGGGCGCATGAGCGGCGCCCCCATCATGTTGCCGTGGCGGCATGTCATCAACATCGTGCTCGCGGCACTGCTCGTCTTCTTCATCGTCGGCTTCGTGATTTCGCAAAGCGCCGTCGATTTCTGGCTGATCGTGCTGCTGTCGCTCGCGCTCGGCGTTCTCATCATCATTCCGATCGGCGGCGCCGACATGCCGGTCGTGATCTCGATGCTGAACTCTTATTCGGGATGGGCCGCCGCCGGCATCGGCTTCACCCTCGGCAACTCGGCGCTGATCATCACCGGCGCGCTGGTCGGCTCCTCGGGCGCGATCCTGTCCTACATCATGTGCAGGGGCATGAACCGCAGCTTCATCTCGGTGATTCTCGGCGGCTTCGGCGGCGAGGTCGCGGGCCCTGCGAGCGGCGGCGAGGCCAAGCCGGTCAAGCTCGGCTCCGCCGAGGATGCGGCCTACATCATGAAAAATGCCGGTAAGGTCATCATCGTGCCGGGCTACGGCATGGCGGTGGCGCAGGCGCAGCATGCGCTGCGCGAGATGGCGGACCGCCTCAAGGCCGAGGGCGTCGAGGTCAAGTACGCGATCCATCCGGTTGCCGGCCGCATGCCCGGCCATATGAACGTGCTGCTCGCCGAAGCGAACGTGCCCTATGACGAGG
This sequence comes from uncultured Alphaproteobacteria bacterium, assembly GCA_963702755.1. Lineage (GTDB taxonomy): Bacteria > Pseudomonadota > Alphaproteobacteria > Rhizobiales > Xanthobacteraceae > JAJPKK01. The sequence continues at coordinate 60,065 of CAVPDZ010000004.1, forward strand.
TGTTCGAGCTTGAGGACATCAATTCCGAGTTCGCCCAGACGGACGTTGCCTATGTGATCGGTGCCAACGACGTCACCAATCCCGCGGCCGAGGACGATCCCAAGTCGCCGATCTACGGCATGCCGGTGCTGCAGGTGTGGAAGGCCGGCACGGTGATGTTCAACAAGCGCTCGCTGGCGTCGGGCTACGCCGGCATCGACAATCCGCTGTTCTATCGCGACAACACCATGATGCTTCTGGGCGATGCCAAGAAGATGACCGAGGAGATCGCGAAGGCCTTGGGCTCGTAAGCCGCCCGGAGTGCGCGATGGCGCGACCCGTTACCGGCATGCTCTGCGTCCGTCGCCGTAGCCTGGCCGCGGCTGGCGGCGCGGTAGCGTTGCTGCTCTCTGCAGGCGCGAGCGCCGTAGCTGCGGAAGGAATGGTCTGCCCGGCGCCGCAGCAGCCGATGATGCAGGCCGAATTGATCTTCAGCCGCAACATCGGCAAGCGGCTGGGCGTCAACGAGCCGGCGTGGTCAAAATTCCTCGCCCGCGAAGTCACGCCACGCTTCCCCGAAGGGCTGACCGTCGTCGAAGCCTACGGCCAATGGCAGGATCAGCCCCACGGGCGCGTGGTTCGCGAGCCGAGCAAGATGGTCATGGTCGTCACCGCCGACGACATCGCCTCGCGCGAAAAGATCAGTGCCATTGTCACGGCCTACAAGCAGCAGTTCCACCAGCAATCCGTCGGCGTGATCACGCGGGTCGTGTGCGCGACGTTTTGAGTGACTGCTTCGCCACCAATGCTTCGTTTGCCAATTGCAGGTCTGCCAGTAGCCCGAGGCTGACGAGCGAACTGCGCGGCGACGCCGCAATCCGGTATCATCGTCGATCGGGGCGGGCCGACGGCTCGCGCAAAGCGGATTCGATCATGGGCAAGGGGCGGCTCGAAGCGTTCACCGATGGCGTGATCGCCATCATCATCACCATCATGGTTCTGGAGATAAAGGTGCCGCACAGCACCGATTTCGCGGCGCTGTGGTCGACCGTGCCGATCCTGCTCGCCTACGTGCTGAGCTTCATCAATGTCGGCATCTTCTGGGTCAACCATCACCACATGCTCCACGCCGCTCGTCAGATTGATGGCCGGGCGTTGTGGGCGAATCTTCGCGCTGCTGTTCTCGCTGTCCCTCGTGCCGTTCGTGATCCGCTGGATCGACGAGGGCGGATTTGTGGCGCTGCCGACCGCGGCCTACGGCGTCGTCCTCGCCATGGCGGCGGTCAGCTACACGTTGCTGCAAGCGGCACTGATTGCGCGGAACGGCCATGATTCGGAGCTCGCCAAGGCCGTCGGCCACGACATCAAGGGCAAGCTCTCGCTGGCCGCTTACGTCGTTGCAATCCCGCTCGCCTTCGTCAGTGTTTGGATTGCGATCGCGCTCTACGTGATGGTCGCGATGATCTGGTTCGTGCCCGACAGCCGGATCGAGTCGAACCATCATTCCGAGTGATCGATCGAATGCCAAGATGCGTCGGGTGGGCAAAGCGCGGACGCAGTCTGCGCGCGCCCCCTGTAAAAACTCTCGATGGTGGGCACGCTGCGCTTTGCCCACCCTACCCGCCGAATGCGCATCACTGCATGTGTAACGTGCCGCTCTTCACCCCGGCTTGGTGCCGTCGAGCAGCCAGCCGAACTTTTCGCGCGCCTTGCGCATCACCTCGGCGCTCGGCGCGTTGCTGGGCGGAAACTTGTCGCGCCAATGATAGGGCTTGCTGGCGTCGATGAGCGCCACCGAGTGGGTCTGGTCGCCCGAGGCCTTGCGCTCGGGCGGCAGGGCCGGATCGGCGTTCGAATCCCATGAGCCCGCGATGAATTGAATCGACTGCTTGGGGTCGGTGCGCGTCAGCATCGCCCATAACAGATGATTGAGGTCGGTCACGTCGACATCCTCGTCGACCACGATCACGTATTTCGACGCATAGGCCGAGGCGCCGCACTGGGCGCCGATGCGCAGCGCTTGCACGGAATGGCCCGGGTACTTCTGCTTGATCGAGATGCCGTGCAGCATGCGCGCGCCGCCGACTTCATGGCACCACACCTGCTGCACTTCGGGCACGCCGGCATTGGTCATGTTCTGCTTGATCGTGGCCGAGCGCATCACCGCGCGATAGCGCGCCATCTCGTCGGGTCCGCCGCCCATGGGCGGGACGCCGAGGATGATCGGATCGTTGCGATGATAAATCGCCTTGATTTCGAGCACCGGGATCTGGCGCACGCCGCCGGCATAATGACCGGTCCATTCGCCGAACGGCCCTTCGGCGCGAACCTTGTCCGGAGGGATGAAGCCTTCGAGCACCACCTCCGCATTGGCCGGAAACGGCAGGCCGGTGAATTTTCCGCGCACCATTTTCACCGGCCGGCCGCGCATGCCGCCGATGATATCGAGTTCGAACACGCCGTAGGGCGCTTCGATGCCGCCATAGAAGAACGCGAGCGGATCGCCGCCGAGCACCATGACGACCGGCAGCGCCTCGCCGCGCTTCCAGTATTTCTCGCGGTGCTGCGTGCCGTGGTGGCCCTTCGCCATGACGCAGCCGACTGAGTTGCGGTCATGCACCTGCGCGCGATAGGCGCCGGCGTTGTACCACTTGTCCTCGGGATCGAAGGTGATGGAGTAGGTGCCGGTGCCGATGTAGCGGCCGCCGTCCTTCTCGTGCCAGACCGGCGAGGGAAATTTGGTCACATCGATATCGTCGCCGGTGAGCACGTTCTCCAGAACCGGCCCGTGTTCGACGATTTCGTGCGGGATGAGCTTCAAATCCCTGAGATAGGCTTCGCGGTAGGCCTCGCTCAGCTCCCATTTGTTGAGATGATCGGGAAAGCCGAGCGTCATGTTGCGGCGACGGCCCGCGAACATGTTGAGCAGCACCCGGAAACCTTTGGGGCAGCCAGGCACCTCGTCGAAGACGACGCAAGGTCCGGCCTCGGCGCGCAGGATCGCCTCGGCTGCGAGCCCGATGTCCTCCTGCCACGTCGCTCCGCGCACATGGCGGACTTCGCCGAGGCGTTCTGCCTCCGCGAGCCACTCGCGCAAGTCGTCATAGGCAATGTGAGCGGAGATGTTGGTGCGTTGGTCCATGACTTCCGGGTCCGCGCTTACAGCGTGACAAGCGCAAAAAAAGATGCTGCGACCTCAGTGAAGCTTGGGCACTTTGAAGAACTGACTGCGGTCGGCCGACGTGATCCTATGCTCGGCCTTGCGGCCATCGCGATCGATCGCGATCGAGATGTCGACACCGGCGTTGCCGAGCGACCAGATGCGGCGGAACAGGCCGGCAAGATCGCGCACCTCTTCGTCGCCGACCGTCAAGACGACGTCGCCGGTGCGCAGACCAGCCTTCTGAGCCGGGCCGCCGTCGGCGAGGCCGATCACGACGATGCGATCTTCGATGTCGGCGGCATAAAGGCCGAGCCACGGGCGCGGCGGTCGGTTGGGCCGGCCATGGCGCAAGAGGTCGTCGAGGATCGGCTTTAAGAGATCGATCGGCACGATCATGTTGAGATGGCCGGAGACATTGCGCTCGCGGCCTTGCTCGAGTTGGAGCGAGCCGATGCCCAAGAGCTCTCCGGCAGAGCCGATCATCGCGGTGCCGCCCCAGTTGGGATGGGCCGGCGCCGTGAAAATCGCCTCGTCCAGCACGTATTCCCAATAGCCGGCGAATTCCTGCTTGGCGACGATCCGCGCAGCGACCGAGCGCTGACGGCCGCCGAAGCCGGCGACCACCACGCGGTCACCGACCTGGGCGCGCCCCGAATCGCCGATCGGCAGCGCCGGCAGGTCAAGGCGCGCCAGCGCTTGCACGAGGCCGAAGCCGGTCTCCTGGTCATAGGCGAGAGCGTGACCGGGCACCGCGCTGCCGCCGAGCCGGCTGAGCCAAATCGATTCGGCTTCGGTGATGAGATAGCCGATGGTGAGCACAAGACCGGTATCGCGAATCACGACGCCGTTGCCGGCCCGCTCGGTACCCAGCGTTTTCGCCGTGAAGGCATCGTCCGGCACAATCGCGCGCAGTCCGACGACGGCACTCATGGCGCTATCGAGATCGAAGCCGTAGTCCGCCGTCTTGGGTTGATGCTCCGCCGGAACTTTATAGTCGCTCACGGATGGCATGCGCGATTGTCCTTTTCTTTTCGCCATGGCCAATGAGAGCAGGCAAGGCTCAAGCTTTCAAGCCCGGCGACGATTTGCCGAAGGCCTGTGCTCAAGTCTCTAAGCCATTGCGGTACGGCCGAAAACGCCGCCCGTTAGTTCACACAACATATGCACGTGGTCGCCACTCGGCACGATGATGCAAGGTTCCAGTTTTCGAGCCTCTTTCAAACCTCAACCGTATCGACTTTGTAGGTGAAAATCCATTCGTAGCGCCGAATCACGGCGTCGCGACTTCATTCGCGATCGACGTAGTCGGTGGCCCCCGCTTCGGTTCCGAGCGCCGGATTGTGGAAACGCACCGCGTTGTCGTTGGCACCGACCACCTTGCGGGTCGTCACCGCGACGCGTGCCTCCTGATAACGCTTCAGCGCCGTCTCGACCTCGCCGTACTTGTCGAAGCAGCGGCCGAGGATCACGGCATCCTCGATCGCCATCACGGCGCCCTGGGCGAGCATCGGCAGCGTCGGATGGCATGCGTCCCCGAGCAACGTGGTGCGGCCGACCGTCCATTGCGGCAGCGGATCGCGCCCCATGAGCGCCCATTTGTAGAGGCTCGGCGCCGCGCGGATCAGCGCATGAACATCCGGATGCCAGCCCTTGTGATCGTTGAGGCACTCCTCGACCGAACCTTCGGTCGTCCACTAATTCGACGCGCCAGTCGGTGCGCTCCTGGATGCCGACGAAGTTCATGAGCTTGCCGGCGCGCAACGGGTAATGCACCACGTGACCGCCGACGCCGATCCAGTTGGTGGCCTTGTCGCGGCTGATCTGTGGCGGCACGCGCTCGATCGGGATCACGCCGCGCCAGGCGATCATGCCGAAGAAGCGCGGGCGATCGCCGCCGAACAAACCGTGGCGAATGCGCGAATGCACGCCGTCGGCACCGATCAGCGCATCGCCGACCGCGGTGGTGCCGTCTTCGAACGCAAGGGTTACCCGGCCATCGCGCTCGCTCGCGCCGGTCGCGCGTTTGCCGAGATGGATCGCATCGGGTTTCTTGGCGCGCACCGCATCGACGAGCACTTGCAGAAGGTCGGGACGAAACACCGTCACATAGGGAAAGCCGTAACGCTCGATTGCCTCGGTGCCGAGATCGAACAGCTTCCAGGTCCGACCGGTGTTCCACAGCCGGACTTCCTTGCCGACGGTCTCGCAGGACAGCGCGCGCAAAGGGTCGAGCACGCCGAGCGCATCAAGCGCGCGGGTGCCGTTCGGACTGATCTGGACGCCGGCGCCGAACTCCTTGAGCTCGGGCGCCTGTTCAAAGACATCGACGTCGTGCCCGCGATCGAGGAGCGCGAGCGCCGCCGCCATGCCGCCGATGCCGCCGCCTGCAATGAGAATGTGGTGCTTCAATCTTGCGCTCTCATCGTTCGACGCGACGGCAGCAACACAACGCTATTGCTTTTCCGGCACCGTCAGCGGCTTGCCGGCTTCGGCGATAGCCACCACCAACACCTTGGCGGGCTCGGTATCGCTCGCGTTGCGCGACACCGCATGAAGCTGCCCCGGTGCTTCGTAGAACACCTGCCCCTTGGTGAGAACTTTCTCGGGGCCGTCATCGACCTTGATCTTGTAGGCGCCCTCCAGCACGTAGCCGAAATTATGCGCGGTCGGATGCCGATGCGGCGGCGAGCCGCCACCCGGCGGAATGTCGAGGGTGATCATCATCACTTCGCGCCCGGCAATGTCGCCAAGCGTCTGCTTCATGAGCTGGCCCACCTTGGTCGGCGGCATCGGCTGCTGCGCCACCACCGTCCCCAACGTGAATGCGCCCGCAAGCGCCGCAACACCAAGTAGCGCGAACGCCGTTCGAGCGAGATGTCGAGATTGCAACATGACGTACCTCCCTTTTGTTTTAGACATCGTCGTGCCCACGTTGGACACCGCACCCTCAGCCGAGATTCAGCTCTTTGAAGAAGTCGTTGCCCTTGTCGTCGATGACGATGAAGGCCGGGAAATTTTCGACCTCGATGCGCCAGATCGCCTCCATGCCGAGTTCGGGATATTCGACCACCTCGACCTTCTTGATGCAGTGCTCGGCGAGGTTTGCGGCAGTGCCGCCGATCGAGGCGAGGTAGAAGCCGCCATGCTTCTTGCACGCCTCGCGCACCTGCGACGAGCGGTTGCCCTTGGCGACCGACACCATCGAGCCGCCGGCCGCCTGGAAATCATCGACGAACGAATCCATGCGCCCGGCCGTGGTCGGGCCGAACGCGCCGGAGGCGTAGCCCTCCGGCGTCTTGGCGGGGCCGGCGTAATAGATCGGATGATTCTTGAAGTAATCCGGCAGTCCTCGCCGCGCTCCAGCCGCTCGCGCAGCTTGGCGTGGGCAAGGTCGCGCGCAACGATCATCGGGCCTGACAGCGAGAGCCGCGTCTTGATCGGATATCTCGTCAGCGTCGCGAGGATGTCCTTCATCGGCCGGTTGAGATCGACGGCGACGACCGAGCCGCCAAGCTTCGCGGTATCGATCTCGGGCAGGTATTGCGCGGGATGATGCTCGAGTTCCTCGAGGAACACACCGTCGCGCGTGATCTTGCCGAGCGCCTGGCGGTCGGCCGAGCACGATACGCCGAGCCCGATCGGCAGCGAGGCGCCGTGGCGCGGCAGCCGGATCACCCGCACGTCGTGGCAGAAATATTTGCCGCCGAACTGCGCGCCGACGCCGAGCGACTGGGTCATGCGCTGGATTTCCTGCTCCATTTCAAGATCGCGGAAGGCGTGGCCGTCCTCGGAGCCCGCGGTCGGCAGCGTGTCGTAATACTTGGTCGAGGCGAGCTTGACGGTCTTCATCGTGAGCTCGACCGACGTCCCGCCGATCACGATCGCGAGATGATAGGGCGGGCATGCGGCGGTGCCGAGCGTGAGGACCTTCTCCTTGAGGAAGGCGAGCAGGCGGTCGTGCGTCAGGATCGAGGGCATCGCCTGGAACAGGAAAGCCTTGTTGGCCGAGCCGCCGCCTTTGGCGATGAACAGGAGCTTGTAAACGGAAGCGGCGTCGCGCTCGCCCTCCGAATAAATCTCGACCTGCGCCGGCATGTTGTTCTTGGTGTTCTTCTCCTCGAACATCGACAGCGGCGCGAGCTGCGAGTAGCGCAGATTCTTTTTCAGGTACGCGTCGCGCGCACCCTCGGCGAGCGCACCTTCGTCGTCGCCATCGGTCCAGATCAGCCGGCCCTTCTTGCCCATGATGATGGCGGTGCCGGTGTCCTGGCACATGGGCAACATGCCGCCTGCCGCGATGTTGGCGTTCTTGAGGAAGTCAAAGGCGACGAACTTGTCGTTGTCCGAGGCCTCGGGATCGTCGAGGATCGCGCGCAGTTGCTTCAAATGCGCCGGGCGCAGCAAATGATTGATGTCTGAGAATGCCGCCTCGGCAAGCGCCCGGAGCGCCTCGCGGGCGACGACGACCACCTCCTCGCCCAGAACGCGCTCGACCCGCACGCCTTCCGTCGCGATCTTGCGATAGGGCGTCGTGTCCTTGCCGAGCGGAAACAGCGGCGTGTGCTTGTAGGGCGGAAGGGGATGGGACGAGAGGGGCGCGTTCATGGGCATTCCTAAGCTGATATGGCCGCGTTATAGGACTTTTGACGCCCGTGGCGCATTGGGCTTTATTGGCTGCTCAGCTCTCGCTTAAGCGTCAACATAATCGGCAATGCTTGTGGGCTCGGGTATCGGCAATCCGTCTTCCTGCATTCCTGCAATATGAAAACGAATTGCCTCGCGAAGTTGCTGCTCGACTTCCTTTACCGTTTGGCCAGTTGCCACGCAGCCGGGCAAATCCGGCACGTAGGCGGAGTAGTTTCCCTGCGCCTTCTCGATCACGACCGCATATCGCATCAAGAGTTCTCCTTTAGACCTGCTTGCTTCAGAATGCTGTTCAGTGTACCCGGCGCAAGATCATCGGAAGGCTTCCCGGCGATCGTAACACGCCCAGGCCGTTCAGGATGTTTGAACTGACGGTGACTACCGCGCGTCGCCACGATGCACCAGCCATGTTCCTCAACAAGCCTTATCGCTTCTCTCACTTTCACGGTCAGATCACTGACGTTCGGTCCCGTGCCGGAATTCGCATCATACGACGCACGGATTAGTGCGTCGTAAGTACGCGTTGCACCAGCGCAATATAACCAGCCATGGTCTCACCGTTTTTGCTGCAGGCCAGCTTGCTTATAGATCGATTTCAATGTCTTCGGATGCAAGTGCTTCAGGATATCGGCAAGCCTTGGCAGTGTGTGCCGCTACGATTTGTGAGAATGCCTTCGTACCCCCTATCTCGTGGATGGGCCCCCGGGCTATATTCACGCCTGCCCGTTTCGAGCCATTGCGGAGACCTGAATGCCCACCAAGCTCGTCCTGCCGGCGATTGCCGCCGCGTTCCTTTCCTCGCTTCTTCCGGCGCACGCCCAGCAGCCCGGAGCAAATTTCCCGCCGGGGCCTGGCCGGGAGATCGTCGTCGCCGTGTGCGGCGGATGTCACGACATCAACCGGCTGACCGCCGGCTATACGCCGGAGGGATGGCTCACGGTTACGCAACATGATGCGCAATTTCGGCGCGCCGGTGCAGGACAATCAGTGGGATACGGTGCGCGCCTATCTGATCCGCAGCTTCCCGGAAAAGCCGCGGCCGCCCGCGGTTCTGATCCCGGGTCCGGTCGAGGTCAACATCATGGAGTGGCCGCTGCCGACGCCGGGCTCGCGCCCGCATGACCCGGCGGCCGGCAAGGACGGCTCCATCTTCTGGAGCGGCCAGCTGGCCAACAAGATCGGGCGGCTTGATCCGAAGAGCGGCACGTTCAAGGAATATCCGGTCAACCCGATGTCGGCGCCGCATGGCCTCGTCGAGGACAAGGATGGCAATATCTGGTTTACCGGCAATTTCCGCGGCTTCATCGGCAAGCTCGATACCAAGACCGGCGAGGTCAAGGAATATCCGCTGCCGAATCCCAAGGCGCGCGATCCGCATACCCTCGTCATCGACCATAATGGCATCGTTTGGTTTACGGTTCAGAACGGCAATTTCGTCGGCCGGCTCGATCCGAAGTCGGGCGACATCAAGCTGGCGACGCCGCCGACGCCCAATGCGCGGCCTTACGGCATGGCGGTGAATTCCAAGAATGTCGTGTACTTCGTCGAGTTTGGCGCACCGAAGGTCGCCACCATCGACGACAACATGCACATAAACGAGTATCCAACTGCCCGACGCCGGCGCACGGCCGCGACGGATTGCGATCACGCCGGATGACGTCGTCTGGTACACCGACTTTGCGCGTGGCTACCTCGGCCGCCTCGATCCGACGACAGGGCAGGTCAAGGAATGGCAATCGCCGAGCGGGCCGAAGTCGCAGCCCTACGGTATCGCGGCGACCAAGGGCGGTGTCTGGTATTGCGAGTCGATGGCAAAGCCGAACACCATCGTGCGGTTCGATCCCAAGACTGAAAAATTCCAGACCTGGGCGATTCCGGGTGGTGGCGACATCGTTCGCAACATGGACGTCGACCGCGACGGCAACCCGATCCTCGCCAACAGCCTCGAGAACGAGGTGGGCGTCGTCGAGGTGAAGAACGCGACCAATTGACGGCGACATAAGGTGCTCAAAGCCAACGGGTCCGGCCTTCGGCCGGCCCGATGACAGGCTCCACGTGCGCACCGATCGGAATCGCCCACGGTGCGCGCGCAGCGGACGAAGTGCGCCCTTTGCATACCCCGCGCGCAGCTAAGGATCAGCGCTCGTTCGTCGGCGCCGGCTGGGAGAGCCCGAGCGTGCGACCGGGGAATCCGGCGACGTCGAAATAGCGAACCGTCGCCGACTGCCTGGAGGTCGAGCACGGTGCGCATGCCGTTTGCGGCTCGTTCGGAAGCGACCGACCATCCAACCACCTCCGGCATCGGCCTGCCGGGCATCGCTTCGGCGAGCACCCGCCCCGTCAGCGCGCCCTTGCTCGGCAAAGTGAGCCGCAGGAGTGCCGCAACAGTCGGGGCGATGTCCGCATTGCTGGCGGGGGCCGTATCGATGAAGCCCGATTTGAAATCCGGGCCCGCAAGCGCCATGAAGTTGAAGGTATCGGCACGGCTGAATGAGCCGTGCATGCCTTGGCCTTGGCGCAGCCCCGTATCGGCGACCTCGACCGGACATCGCACCGGTTCGCCGCAAACCGTATCGAAGCTGCGAAAACTAACGACGATCGCGGGCCGCGGCGTCACCGCGGTGCCGTCGAGCGCGATATCGGCGAGCGTGAGCGTGCCGGGAAACCGGCCGAGCCGGCTGTCGACGAAAATGCCGCTGACGTAGTCCTGCGCCAGGAGGGCGGCGACGATCTTGCCGGCGGTCGCCTCGCTGCCATCCGGAATGTAGACGAGATCACTCCCGCCGTTGGCAACGACAATGGCCCTGGGGTGCTCCGCGCTGCCAATAGTGCCGTTGCCAAATCGCGGATGCGCGCCTTCGCCGACGGGGCATTGCCGTTGTCGTGATCGATCAGCGGCTCATTCAACAAGCTGGCAAGATCGATCGCGAGGAAACCCGGCGGCAGTTGGCCCGGCGGCACGTCAGCATAGCGTGCCTTGGCGGCGCTGCTCGTTGCGCTCGTTCGTGCGACGGTCGAGAAGCCATGATCCGCCGTGACGACGATGTCCGTCGTGTCGGCGAGGCCGAGTTCGCCGAGGGCCGCGCGAATGCGGCCAAGATCGTCATCAGCATTGCGGATCGCGGCAAGGGATGTGGGCCCGTTGATGCCGGGCACCAGGACGTTAAGGCTGTCGCCCTGGTTATGTTGCGTGCCGTCCGGATCACGCGACCAGAACACGAGCACGAAGGGTTTGTTGCGCGCTTTGAAGAGCGGCAACACCACCCGCGTTGCGACGGCCGCAAGATAATCCTGCTGGCCAACATTCGCTGACCGCGTGCCCGGCGTTGTCGCGTTGCCGGCATCACCATTCGGCCCTCGCGACGGCGTCGCGAGCGGCAGTCCTGCCCCTTTCAGGTGCTCGGTCATTTCGCCCGATAGCGGAATCCCGCGCGCCGTGCCGGTCCAATCGTCAACGATGATCGTGCCGTTGCCGCTGCGATCGACGTGATCGAACAACAGCGTCGGCCCGACCTTGCCGATCGCCGCAGTGCTCAGGCCATTGTCGCGCGCGAGCTTGAGAAGGGTGTCCTCGTCGAGAAAATTCCCGCCAAAGTGCGCGTCGAGATCGCCAAGCACGGTATCGTTCTCGATGAAGGGCGTCACACTGCCGCCGGCGCCCGGCACCGCGAAACCAGCGAACATCGTGTTGCTGAACACGCCGGTATCGCCGGGATAATGGCCGGTCACGATCGCCGACGCATTCACCATGGTGAGCGTCGGGTAGATCGCGTGGCTGTTGACGAGCGCGACGCCCTGGCGCGCAAGGGCCGCCATGTTCGGCGCGCTTGCGTCATTGACCGAATGCGCCCGCAAACCGTCGGCGATAAAGATCACGACATTTCGCGGCGCGGCTGCGCCGCCTGCAGGCTGGGCAGCCGCCGGCTGAACGAAGACTGCGGCAATGCCGACGAACAGGCCGGCGGCGACGATACAGGGGATGCGCATCGAACTCCCTTTGTTTGTCCATGCTCAGACCAAATCCGCCTGACAGACATGTGACAATTCGCATAGCATTTTCCGCGCAATCACGTACCGGTTGCGCGCAAGGGGAAACGTACCGGCAGGAGGAGCATCGGGGTGAAGGGAACCGACGCTACCCCGCTCGCAAAGACGCGACAGGATCGCATTCCGCTCGGCATCGCCTACATGATCGCCGCCACGATCGTGTTCGCTGGTTCGAGCGCGCTCTCCAAATGGCTGGTTGCGACCTACCCTATCGGCGAGATGTTGTTCGTGCGCGCCATCTCAGCGTTGGTGGGCGCCGCTCTCGTCATCCTGCCGACGACAGGCCTCATCGTGTTTCGCACATCGCGATTCCGCGAACATCTGTTTCGCGGGGTCTCTCAATCCTTGGCGCAGACGTTCCTTGTCATCGCCTTCAGCCTGATGCCGCTCGCGAGCGCGGTTGCGATCAACTTCTCGGCGCCACTGTTCGCGACGCTCGCGGCGATCATTATTCTGAAAGAAGTCGTTGGCCCGGTGCGCTGGGGCGCGCTCATCGTCGGCTTTGCCGGCGTGTTGCTGGTCACCAGCCCCGGCGCGGAAACAATCCAGATCGGCTCCGCCTTCGCGCTGGCCAATGCGGTGCTGTTCGGCACGGTGACGGTCGGGGTGCGCCGGATGACGTCGACGGAATCGGCGGAAACGCTGACCATGTATCAGATGACGTTGCTGACGATCTTCTTCAGCGTGACGTTGCCGTTCGGCTGGATAACGCCGAATTTCATCGACGGCGCCGCCATGGTCGGGAACGGCCTTGCCAATGCGGTCGGGCAATATCTGTGGACGCGCTCGCTTCATCTCGCGCCCACGTCCGCGGTCGCTCCGTTCAACTATTTCTCGCTCGTATGGGCGATGATCATGGGCTTTCTTGTCTGGGGCGATGTCCCGACACTGCACCTGTTGATCGGATCAGCCATCGTGGTCGGATCAGGCCTGTTCCTGCTGTGGCACGAATCACTGCGCGGCGGACGCGGCCGGCGCGCCGCGCTCGAAATGAAAATAGCGAAACAGCGAGCGCGGATGCCCGCCGTCGGTCAGGTCGCGCGCCAGCCGCGGCAGCAGGCGCAGCGCGTTCTCCCGCTCGATCTTCTTGAGGTCCTCCGGACCGAAGACGCCGGCGAGGCCTTTCACGTGGTCGATCGAGGTGCGGTAGGGATAGTCCGTGCCGAACACGATTTGGGATGTCGCGACGAGCTTCGTAAGCGAGGCCATGGCGATCGGGTTCGAGGCCTGCGCGGTGTCGTAATAGAAGCGTTTGAGATCGGCCATCACCTCGTCGCCGGTGAATTCCTTGTATTTCGGATCCGACATCATCTGGACGCTGAAGCGCTCGGTCAGCGCCGTCAGGGTGCCGCCCGCATGCGAAAAGATGAAATTGATGTCGGGAAAGCGCGCTGCGGTCTTGGTGAAGATCAAGCTTGCGATGGCGCGTGTCGTGTCGGTGCCATACTCGATGTAGACCGGAGAAAAGCCCGCGACGTTGACGCAGCAGGCCGGCGTGTTCGGATGCGTGTAGGCGGTCACTTTCCGCCGGTTGAGTTCCTGCCACACCGGCGTGAAGGCCGGATCGCCGAGATATTTACCGCCGTAGCTCGTCATGAAGGCGATGCCGTCGGCCTTCAACGTGTCGAGCGCGTACTCAATTTCTTTGAGCGTCTCGTCCGGATGAGGCATCGGCACCAAGGCAAACATGCCAAAGCGACCCGGGTGCTGCTCGGCCAGCTTCTTGGTGTATTCGTTCGATGCGCGCGCAATATCGGCAGCGTCCTTGGGGCCAAGGAAGCCGACCGCCGGCGTCGTGGGCGAGAGCATGGCGGTCGCAGTGCCGGCCTTGTCCATGTCCTCGAGCGAATGCTCAGGCGTCCAGTTGTTGATCGGCGGATTGTCGAGGTGCGCTTTCTTGAGCGCCTCGACGAACGGCGGCGGAGACACATGATGATGAACGTCAATGCGATGCGGTTTCGCCTGGGCAAAGAGTGCCGTGGGTGATCCCGCCGCGACAGCACCGACGGCGGCAACGCCGCCCGCAATGAACTGGCGCCGGCTGACGGCGGCGCGGCCGGAAAAAGCGCCGCAGCATTTGCACGGGGCGAAAAATCGTCGTGAAGAGCCGGCGGCCATCGTCACCTCCCAGAGTGCATTATGTTTAAGCGCGCGCTTTTCACGCGCGTATCCGCACAACAGTTCGCGGAAACTGGCGCGCGGTCAAGCCCGTTCGGGGTGAAGCGCCGTTCGCTCTAGCGCGGCGTCACGTCGGTGTCGCGGGATGCCTTGCGGCGATAGAGCCCGCGCAACGAGCCTGATTCCCAGGTGATGTCGGAAACCCGCCAGTCATTGCCGGACCTCAGGAGCTCGACCACGACCTTGCCGGGCTTGCCGGAGTTCATGAAGGTCACGGTCCCGGTGGCCTTCACGGGGCTGGCTTCCTTGACATCGATGGCGAGGTCGGAAATGTCCCACTCCTGACTGCCGATGAAAGGGTCGCCGTCCAGCACCGGCGGCTCGCCGCGCTTTGTGGCAGTGGCACGATCTTCATTGATGAGCGACGCGAGCCCGACGGTGAAATAGCCGCGCACCAGCTTGGCGTTGGTCAGCGGAAGGCCCTTGGCGGTCCCGGCGGAACTGCCGACGTAGTTCTTGTAGATCGAATCGAGAAATACTTTGGCGCCGCTCGGCTGGGCGGCAAGCGCCGCCGACGTGCCAGCGAGCGCGATTGCAAAACCGATCAAGAGACCGCGCCGCGACAGCGCCGCCGCAGAATTTCCATTCGTCATCGTGGATGCTTTCGATGTGCGGCCGACCACGGCTGCAGCGTAAAGGCGGGACTTGACGAGGACAGGGTCGGAACAGAACCCGGCGATTTGACGGCCTGCGGCACGCGGCAAAAGGCAGCACGGCGTCGCACGACTGAAGAGGCATTCCGCATGCCAGCAATCCCACGAATTATGGCGGCCCTCGGCACCGCCTCAAGGGTCGAAAACGCGCTGGTGTTTAGCACAATGCGGCGCGATGTAATGGACTTCCGTGACATCAGATTAACGTCAACGACGGCGATTTCTTGGACGATATGGCATTCAGGTCACAGCTCTGGCGGAATCGTGAATTTGGGCCGCCATCGCGCTTGAAATGGTCGAGTTCGATAGCCGAAAGTCGCCAACTGCTTGCCTGAAATGGCATCATTAAAGTGCGCTCCGCACCGGTTTTCAACCGTCGCGATTGTCGGTTAAGAGCCCTCGGAGCGTTTGGGACCCATAGCATGCGCTGGTTGGTTGCTATCGCACTCATCCCCATCTCGTTTGCGGCTCAAGCCGGGAATTTGCCCGGCACCGACATGTGGGGACTGACGGCCAATGACACGGGCGGCGTCATCCAATGGCGCCCGGAGATCGACGGCATCTACCGCGACATCGCGGCGGGTTACTGCGCGCGATGGGGCCGGATCTCGAAGATCACGAGCGTGCATCGCTGGTACGGCGAGTTCATCGGCTTCAAGTGCCTCTACGACCGCACCTACGATCCGCGCAAAGGCTACAATTTCTAGCCTGCTCGGCGATTTCCCCCTCCAGATTCGGTAATCCGGACGCCGCTGCCGAAGTGCGCGTCAGCTTCGCTTCGCCCGCAGCACCGCGCGTTCTGCAATTCAATTTCGCCGTCGGGGGCGGTAGGATGACCGCAACGACGTCGAAAGTGGAGGAACACATGCATTCGCATCGTTGGTCACTGCGCGCCTTGCTCCTCGCCGGAGCCGCCTTCTGCATGGCTGCTCCCGCGCTCGCGGCCGAGGTGACGCCGGAGCGGCTCGCCAATCCCGAGCCGCAGAACTGGCTGATGAATCACCGCACCTACGATGCCCAACGCTATTCGCCGCTCGACCGCATCAATCGGTCGAACGTCAAGGACCTCAAGCTCGCCTATGCGGTCGCGATCGGCGGTACGGCGGCCAACGAGAATTTGCAATCGACGCCCCTCGTTGAAGACGGCTTCCTGTACGTCGTCGACCAGTGGGGCGTGCTCTACAAGATCGACGGCCGGTCCGGCGACGTCGGGCGCATCGTCTGGCGCATGGACCCGGGCCAGGAGCGCGTCCCGCTGGCAAACCGCGGCGCAGCGCTGTGGGGCAATCTCGTCATCACCGTCGCGAATTATCCGCCGCGCATGATCGCCACCAACAAGGACACCGGCAAGGTTGCGTGGGAGACCAACCTTTCCGACGGTCAGGTCGATCTGCAACTCACCGCGGCGCCGATGGCGATCAAGGACAAGATCGTGCTTGGCGCGGCCGGCGGCGACCGCGGCACCCGCGACTTCATCGTCGCAGTCGATGCCGCGACCGGCAAGGAGGCTTGGCGCAAATACGTCGTTCCGGCGCCTGGTGAACCGGGCTCCGAGACGTGGAAGGACAAGAACAACGCTTGGCAGACCGGCGGCGGCGCCATGTGGGTCACGGGCTCATACGACATCAGCACCAACCAGGTGCTGTGGGGCACCGGCAACCCGGTGCCGATGTTCGATCCCTATTATCGTCCGGGCGACAATCTCTACACGGACAGCCTGATCTCGTGGAATCCCGAAACCGGCAAGATGAACTGGTATCACCAGTACGTTCCGGGCGACATGTGGGATTACGACGAGGCCGGCACCCACATTCTGATCGATGGCCAGGTGGCGGGCCAGCCGCGCAAGCTCATCACCCATTCGGCGCGCAACGGCTTTCTTTACACGTTCGAACGCGCGAACGGGCAGACCGTGTTCGCCAAGCCCTATATCGATACGATCAATTGGACCAATGGCATCGACCAGAAGACCGGAATGCCGGTCGACTACGATCCGAACAAGGACATCCAGGCCTATTCCGGGCGTCAGAACCAGACCCTTGCCGACCGCACCAAGAAGCTGTGCCCCTCGATGGGCGGCGGCAACAACTTCTATCCGGCATCCTACAGCCCGCGCACCAAGCTGCTCTACATTCCGTCGATGTCGTCGTGCAATCAGGTGACGCTCGACCCGACCCTGTCGAACAAGGCCGGCGACTGGAAGGGCGCCACCTTCCGCCATATCGAGCGCAACGAATCCGACGTCATCGCCGCCGATCCGTTCACCGGCGAGATTCGCAAGAAGATCCACATCCCGTATGTCAACAACAGCGGCGTGGTTTCGACGGCGGGCGGTATCATCTTCACCGGCTACACCGACGGCACGTTTGCGGCCTACGACGACACCACGCTCGAGCAGCTGTGGAAGATCAATGTCGGCTCGGGCTTCAATGCCCCGCCGATGACGTTCGAAGTCGGCGGCAAGCAGTACGTGGCGATCATGTCGGGCTTGTCCCGCATTGCCATCGGCCGCCACGTGTTCTCGCCGGAGTTGCGCGACATGCGCAACCAGACCATGCTGTTCGTATTCGGCTTGTGAGCTTGGGCTCGTAAGCTTCGGCCTGTAAGCGGGCAATCTCGCGCGTCGATGGTCGCCGGGAATCTCCCCGGCGGCCTACGTCAAGACGGCGTCCTGCATTGCGCCGTCTTCAAGGTCGCGGTCACGCTCGCGAGCTGACTCGGTTCCGGCGAGAAGGCCCGCGCAACGATGAGGCCGGTCGGCGACGGCGACTCCACGATCAGCCGATCCGCGCTGGTGACGTCCTCCTCCTCGGGCAGTTCGTCACGTTGCTTCGTCGTCATCAGGTCGAGATCGATCGAGCGGCGTCCGGCCGCGCGATCGTTGATGGCGTAATAGGCGATGTCGTAACGCGTGTAGAACGTCACCGATGTGTAGGCTTGGCTGACCGGGATCGAGAGTTTTACCGGACCCTTGGTGAGATCGTAGCGGCACACCGCCATCACGAAGGCCGGATCCATGAACGGCAGGCTCGATGCCTCCGGCGTCGGCGCCGGCAACAGCGCGAAGCCATTGATAGGGGCCAAGGACGCGAGGCGCGTATAGGCGTCCCGTGTCGCGGTGCGCGGCAGCACCATGATGGTCGTGAGATGCACGATGCCGCCCAGTACGAACCCGCCCAAGATCCACAGCAGCCACCGGATCATCGGCAGTTCCCCGTCATCTGCACCGAGGGCATCGGCGCCTCCCGCCCCGCCCGCGTCGCGATGCCGAGCGAGGTGTCGTAGAAGCGCAGCATGAGCACGTAACTGTCGACACCTCCGGTCGGCAGCCAGTTGCCGGGCCGCGCCCGCGGCGAAACCACAACACGGAAATCACCCGACTGGTCGCGCACGATCTCCTGGCTCGTAAAGCCATGGCGGTCGAGCGAATTCGCCACCAGCGATCCCGAAGGATCGTACAGCGTCAGGGTGAAATACCGCGCCGGCGGCGTCGTGCCGGCGATCGCGACATCGCAACGGCCGTCGAGACGCCGCCCCTTGTCGTCGGTCGCCGTGGTAAAGGCGATGCCGTCGCCGACGCCCACCGGCAATTCGCCGTTGCGCGCGACCGAGGCGCGCGCGTACGGATCGATGCCGACCGTTCCGTTGCGCGGATAAGCCTTCCAGGTGCCGAGCGCGAGCGAGCCGAACGAGAGGTTCTGCGTCAGCGCGTACCACGTCGAGCCGAGGCCAATGGCTCCGGCAACAGCAAAGGTGAGCAAGAGTCCAACCAGCAGACGCACGTTCGATCAACTCGCGACAATGGCAGTGTGCGGGATTTGATGATCGGCCATTACCGGCGGCAGTTCACGCCGCTCCTTGTCCCATTCGATCATCCGCAATATTTCAATTATTGGCATTCGCCGAAACAGAACCGGGCCGGTTGTCGGCCCGCCCAGGCGCGGTGGGCCGCTTGACCGGAGGCTTCGCAGCGGCCGGAGCCGGGGCAGGTGTCTCGGCCGCCGGCGCACCGGATGCCGAAGCGACCAAGGCGCGGCTCGCATCGTCCATCATGCGTTCGACCCGGAGCAGGGCCGCCAAGCCCTTGCTCGTGAGCATCGCCGGCCGCACCGGCAGATCCTTGCCTTCGAGCATCGGCCCGACCTGCGCCGAATTCGGCGCCACGCCGACGATCTGTTTGAGTTCGACGCCTTGATGCGCGTAGGCCATGATGTCGTGCCACGTCTGCGCCGGCAGCGAACCGCCGGTCATGCGGTTGAGCGGGCTGTAGTCATCATTGCCGTACCAGACGCCGCACACGAAGTTGCCGGTGTAACCGACGAACCAGGCATCGCGATACGAGTTGGTAGTGCCGGTCTTGCCCGCCGACTTCATGCCGTCGAGGATCGCGCGCCGCGCGGTGCCGTTTTCGACCACGCTGTTCATCATCATGGCCATCTGCGAGGCGACGAGCGGGGTTATCGCCTGCACCGGTTTCTTACCGTCGCGATCGAACCGCCAGATCGTGTCGCCGGTCGCGGAGCGGACTTCGAGAATGGTATGCGGGGTGACCGATTTGCCCTGGTTCGGGAACGTCGCATACGCGACCGTGTGTTCGAGGACCGTGACCTCGTCGGCGCCGATCGGCAATGACGGCGTGTCGGGCAACGGCGCCTTGATTCCCATCTTGCGCGCGGTCTCGACGATCTTCGCGCGGCCGATTTTGGCGTTGCCGTTGCCGAGCATGATCGACAGCTTGACCGGGATGATGTTGATCGAGTTCGTGATCGCCTGGGTCAACGTGATGGCGCCCGAAAAGCTTCGGCCGTAGTTCTGCGGGCACCAGTTGCCGATGCACACCGGGCTGTCGACGACGACGGTCGTCGGCTTGTAACCGTTCATCAATGCGGTTGCGTAGACGTAGGGCTTGAACGAGGAGCCCGGCTGTCGGTAGGCGTCGGTCGCGCGGTCGAATTGGCTCGTATTGTAGTCGACACCGCCGACGATCGCGCGCACCGCGCCGTCAAGGTCGGCGACCACGGCGGCGGCCTGTTTGGCATGATAGTCGCGGCCGAACTGGCGAATCTGGCGATCGATCGCCTCCTCGGCCGCATGCTGAAGGCCGAGATCGAGCGCGGTGCGCACCACGAAGGCACGGTCGCTGATCGACTTCGGGAAGGTATCGACGAGCTTGCGCATCTCGTCGAACGCGTAGTCGAGGTAATAGCCCGGTGCGCCTTCATCGCGGCGGTCAATGGCAGTCGCCGGATTGCGCCGCGCACCGAACACCTGGCCTTCAGTCATGAACCCCGCCTCGACAAGGTTGTCGAGCACGACGTTGGCGCGGGAGCGGGCCGCCGGCAGATTGATATGCGGCGCAAATTTTGTCGGCGCTTTGAAGAGGCCCGCGAGCATCGCGGCTTCGGCAAGGTTCACGTCCTTGGCCGATTTGCCGAAGTAGAACTGAGCGGCGCCGTCGACGCCATAGGCGCCGCCGCCCATGTAGGCGCGGTCGAGATAGAGTTTCAGGATTTCATTTTTCGAAAGCCGCGTCTCCAACCACAGCGCAAGGAAGGCTTCCTTCACTTTGCGCTCGATCGTGCGCTCGTTGCTCAAGAACAGGTTCTTGGCAAGCTGCTGGGTGATCGAGGAGCCGCCCTGCACCACGCCGCCGGCGCGCGCATTGGTGACGACGGCGCGCATGGTGCCGGGAATGTCGATGCCGAAATGCTCGTAGAAGCGCCGGTCCTCGGTGGCGAGAACGGCTTTGATCAAGTGGTCGGGGAAATCGGCAAGTGCAACGGCATTGGAATGCTTGATGCCGCGGTTGCCGATGTCGTTGCCATAACGATCGAGAAAGACGACCGCGAGTTCAGACTTCTTCAGCCAGTCGTCGTCCGACGTCTCGCGGAACGCCGGGATCGCGAGCGCGAACGCGACGAGAAGTCCGCCCATGCCGAACGTCGCGGCTTCGGACAGCGGTTCGATCAACAGCCAGCGCGGCAATCCCGACACATGGAACCGGTCCATGAAATCGCGATACCGCTCGAACCATTCGCGCGCCGCCAGGCCGGCCCGGAAAATTCCCGAATTGAGCCGGGAATCGAGGTCCAGCATCAAGTTCCGGAAGCGCTGTATCCAGCCTACACGCGGCGGGTGCGGATCCTCATCTTGCACGGTCGTCTCGCCGATTCCCTAGTCATACGTCGACGGTCGTCCGAACCGCCGCACCTGTAAAAAATATGCGCGCAGGTCCGTAGTCCAAGCCGGTTGCGTCAGGGCGGTCCCCGGCCTTTCCGCAATACTCTTACCCTAGTTCCTGTACAGTTGTTTAGCCGATGCCGGCTGGTCGGCCAATGACCGACAAGATTAAAAAGCAAAGAATTATGCGACATTGCTGTGGCGAAAACCGGTCGCTTCCTGGCAACAAGGAAAATTGATCAATTCCATGAGCTTATGCGGCAGGTCAGCGATCATGGCGGAGCCGGCCGCGCGTCGGAATCCGACTTTTCTGAAAATCAGGTTCTATATGATCAGGACCAGAGGGCGAATCAGGAACCCCAATCATGGATGAAGAACCGTTCTGGCGCCGCAAAAGCCTTGCGGAGATGACCAAAGCGGAGTGGGAAAGCCTGTGCGACGGCTGCGGACGCTGCTGTCTCAACAAGCTGGAGGAAGAGGATACCGGACGGGTCTATTATACCGACATAGGCTGTCAGTTGCTCGACGGCACGAGCTGCCGCTGCAAGGACTACAAGAACCGCAGCAAGGTGGTCGAAGACTGCGTCAGGCTTACGCCCGACAATGTCGCCGATATCCGATGGCTTCCGCCGACGTGCGCCTACCGCCTGCTTGCAAACGGTGCCGACCTTTATTGGTGGCACCCTCTGGTGTCGGGCGATCCGGAGACCGTGCACGCCGCGGGGGTCTCCGTGCGCGGCCGCGTCGCATTGTCCGAGGAGGAGTGCGACGACGTCGACTACGAGGATCGCATCGTGAGTTGGCCGACGCGCCTGCCGGCTGCGGCCCGCCGCAAGCCAAAGCGCGCAGGCTCTCGCTGATGAAAAACTGCGCATGCCCGCAAATTGCTCGCACCGCAGCATCGCGTCATGGCGCGAAGCCCCGGGCAGCATGATCAAATTCTCATACCACGTGCGCGACGCGCGGCATTGAAAACGGTGCGTCCCGAAGGCACCTTGCGCGGCGTCTCCTGAAATTCGGGAACTGACCATCCGCGCTGCTGCCATCGCGGATGCGAGATGGCGCCAGCGTCAATCCGGTGCCGTAGCTGCCGGGTTACCGGTAACATGCAACTCGTAAGTACAAACCCCGGATCGTGGCCGCCCACATGAAACTCCCGTCTGCGCCGCAGTTCAACGCCGCGATCAGCCCGCACCCGGCGGCCGATGCGCGTACCGCGGCGCCGGCACCCGACGGATTCCACGCGCCGCTCGAGCCGCCGGCCGTGCGCTCCATCATCGCCGGCATCATGCTCGCCATGTTTCTGAGCGCGCTCGAACAAACCGTCGTCGCGCCGGCGCTGCCGACCATCGGGGTTCGGCTGGGCGACATCGAGAACCTGTCCTGGGTCGTCAGTTCATATCTCTTGTGCGCAACGGCGGTGACGCCGTTGTTCGGCAAGCTCTCCGACATCTACGGCCGGCGCGCCATCCTGCTGACCGGTCTCACCGTCTTCATCATCGGCTCGATTGCCTGTGCGCTCGCGCCGACGATGTGGGCGTTGATCGCGGCGCGCGCCGTTCAGGGCATAGGCGGCGGCGGCATTCTTCCGATTGCGCAAACGATCATCGCGGACCTCGTGCCGCCGCGGGAGCGGCCGCGTTATCAGACCCAGTCAGCGGCGACCTTCATGTTCGCGAGTGTGGTCGGGCCGCTGATCGGCGGCTTTCTGACCGATCATCTGCATTGGTCGCTGATCTTCTGGATCAATCTGCCGCTGGGAGCACTGGCGGTGTTGATGAGCTACCGCGCCCTCAAGCTGCTGCCGCGCAACGAACGTCCGCATGCGCTCGACTGGCTGGGCGGCATGCTGATGGTCGGGGCCGCGCTCGCGCTGATGCTGGCGCTGACCTGGGGCGGCGTTCGTTATCCGTGGGCATCGTGGCAGATCCTCGCGCTGCTCGGCGGATCGGCGGGCCTTATGGGCGCTGTTCTCATGGCGGCTGACGACCGCCGCCGAGCCGTTCATCCCGCTCTCGGTGCTGCGCGAGCCGCTGGTGCGCGCCAACGTGATCGCCGGTTTCTTCAGCATCGGCGCGATTATCGGGCTGTCGATCTACCTTCCGCTCTTTCTCGAATTGGTCATGGGCGCATCGGCGTCGCGGTCCGGCACGATCCTGATCGCGTTCACTGCCGGCAGCGTCATCGGCGCCTTCGCGGCGGGCCGCAGCCTCGGGCGCCATACCCACTACAAGAGAATCCCAATGGCCGGCCTGTTGCTCGCCGTACTCGGCCTCACCGTGATGGCGATCTTCCCTGCCCGGCTTTCATTTGCCGGCGCGGCGGGGCTGCTGTTTGTGTGCGGCGCCGGCATCGGCACCATGTATCCGGTGACGACGATCTTGATCCAGAATGCGGTGTTGCCCCATCAGTTCGGCGTTGCGACCGGCATGGTCAACTTTTGCCGCTTGCTTGGGGGCACCATCGTGGTGGCGGGGTTTGGCGCCATCGTGCTCGGCCGCATTGACGTCGCCGGCGGTCTCGTCGCGCTCGACCGGCTGTCGCGGACGGCGCCGCCCGCCGGCCTCGGCGACGCGTTCGGACCGGTGTTCGCTTGGGTGTTCGCGGCGGCCGGCGCGTGCCTCGCGATCGCGCTGACCGCACTGGCGTTTGTCGAGGAGCGGCCGCTGCGCGGCCGCGCCACTCCGCCCGCCGCGAGTGCGCCGGACAAGCCTTCGGATTCCGATCGGCCACCGCTCGCCGCCGAGTAAGTGCCGTCTATGGTTTCGGACCGCGAAGCGGCCGGTTCACTTGGCTCACGGGTTCACTTGGCGAACCGGCGCTTTTTGCGCACGGGTTCACTTGGCGCAAAAGGCGACCATCGTGAACTGATTGCCGCTGCCGCACGAGATTTCCCGCAGGCTGTTCAGGACCGCCGGTGCCTTTTTGGGGCAGAAGGCGTTGATCGCGATTTCGTCCTCGGCACAACTCGCAAGGCAGTCGCGATCTTCAACGCAATCCTGCCGCACCTGACGGATGCCGGCGTTGCCCGGCGGCCCCGGCGGACCTGCCTCGCCGCGTGGTCCGGGTGGACCCTGGAGACCCGGAATGCCCTGCGGCCCCATGGGGCCAGGCGCACCTTCGGCGCCTTGCGGTCCCGGCGGTCCTTGGACTCCCGGCGTGCCGGGCGGACCCGACGGCCCCTCCGGGCCGATGGTGGTGCGCGAATATTGAACATGCGCGGTGCGCATAGCCTGTCGGCCTACGCTTCGAGGCATCAGGCGTGACGCCGCGCGCGAGCCTGCGGCGCGGCGGAGCTGCGCGGCGTGGATGAACGAACGCCCAGCATGGACGCGATGGACCGCAGGCCCGTTCGGGATGCACCAGACGCCAAAGCGCCACAGAACGGATCGAGGTGTGACGTGGGCCATCGCGCGACGCACGTGCATCACGTGATGCGAGTGAACGGCGTGGATGCGTACTCTGTGTGCGCGTGAATGGGCGTCAGCCGAATTGAGACACAGCAATACCATTCCGGCCGCAACAGCGGCCGGTACCCAGACTAACGCACGCATGACAGCCCCCTCACCCCGCACAACGCCCAACCAAACTGTTGTCACAAGAGGTGATAGAAATGTGGCGCGCTAATCGATCGCCACAGAATCTTCGCGAAATTTTTAGGACTCCGCGCGGCGCAGCGGCCGCGACGCCGCGCGCGGACGTGCGAAAGTCACTCAATTCCGTACTAGACTACTGTGCGAAGCACCTATCGCGTGGAGATCAACATGTCCCCGTCCGAAGCCCGCCTGTCCGCCGCCGCGCGGCCCAACGATCTCGAAGCGTTCTGGATGCCGTTTACGCCGAACCGCGCCTTCAAGAAGGCGCCGCGGCTCATCACGCGCGCCAAGGGGATGCACTATTACACCGACGATGGCCGCACCGTGCTCGACGGCACTGCCGGCCTGTGGTGCTGCAATGCCGGCCATAACCGCGATCCGATCGTCGCGGCGATCAAGCGCCAGGCGGAGGAGCTCGACTACGCGCCGGCATTCCAGTTCGCTCATCCGCACGCGTTCGAACTCGCAAGCCGCGTCGCGGCCCTCGCGCCGGGCGATCTCGACCACGTGTTCTTTTGCAATTCGGGCTCGGAGGCGGTCGACACCGCGCTCAAGATCGCGCTCGCCTATCACAACGTGCGCGGCGACGGCGCGCGCACCCGCCTCATCGGCCGCGAGCGCGGCTACCACGGTGTCGGCTTCGGCGGCATTTCGGTCGGCGGCATCGTCAACAATCGGAAGTTCTTTGGCTCGCTCCTCACCGGCGTCGACCACCTGCCGCACACCTATAACCGCGACACCCAGGCCTTCACCAAGGGCGAGCCCGAATGGGGCGCGCATCTTGCCGACGATCTCGAGCGCATCGCGGCCTTGCATGATCCTTCGACCATCGCCGCCGTCATCGTCGAGCCGATGGCGGGCTCAACCGGCGTGCTGCCGTCGCCCAAGGGCTATCTCCAGCGGCTGCGGGCGATCTGCGACAAGTACGGCATCCTCCTCATCTTCGACGAGGTGATCACCGGTTTCGGCCGGCTCGGTTTTGCGTTCGCCGCGGAGCGCTACGGCGTGGTGCCGGACATCATGACGTTTGCCAAAGGCGTCACGTCGGGCACCGTGCCGATGGGCGGCGCGATCGTGCGCGCGCCGGTCTACGACGCCTTCATGCGCGGCCCCGAACACGTGATCGAGCTGTTCCACGGCTACACTTATTCGGCCCATCCGCTGGCCTGCGCCGCCGGGCTTGCGACGCTCGACGTCTACCGTGACGAAAAGCTGTTCGAGCGCGCGCGCGGATCTGGAGGCGACGTTCGCCGACGCCGCGATGACACTGCGGGGGCTCCCCAACGTGCTCGACATCCGCACGGTCGGCCTCACCGCCGGCATCGATCTCGCGTCCAAGCCCGACGGCTTCGGCAAACGCGCCTACGCGGCGATGGACAAGGCGTTCGCCGACTACGGCATCCTGATCCGCGTGACCGGCGACACCATCGCGCTCACCCCGCCGCTCATCGTGAGCGAGGCCGAGATCGACGAACTGTTCGGCAAGGTCGGCAAGGTGATCGAGGCGGTGCGGTAGCCGCACCGATTCCTGCGGCAGCTAGACTTGCAAATTACGGCTTCGTCCCAGCTGGCGGGATGATGGCCCAGCCGACGGTGACCGCGCCATTGCCGCGGCGGACCGGCACGCTGAACGGCGGCTGCACCACGGCTTTGCCGGCGACCGCCGCATAGCGTTCCGGCACCACGTTCGGATCGCCGACGGTCCAGGCAACGACCCCGCCGCGGGCGGCAAGATCCTTGAGGTCGATCCATGGGGCGCGCTGCGGATTGCCGTCGATGAGCGTGCGCGGGTGCTCGGGCGCATAGTGATCGATGTTTCCGCCAAGCCACATGGTCGAGACGACGTAGGCGAGCGGCATGCCGGTCTCGGCCCGGTAGCGCATCGCGATGTGCTGCGCGATTTCCTCCCCGGGAAACAGCACGGCGCGATAGCGATGATCATAGGAGGGCAGTACCGCGTATTGCACGATGAAGGACAGCACGTAGACAACCGTCACCGCGCCCCATACCGCCGCGACGCGCATCAGGCACGCCCGGTCGATGCGCGAGCTCACGGCGACAACGATCCAAGGCCCGAGGAAGAGCCACAGCGGATAGCCCCACATGCTGACGAGCGCGCGCCCGCTCAGCGCGGAGGCGACGATGACGGTCAGAGCCGGGCCGAAGGTCAAGAGCGCAAGGATGCGCCGGTCATAGTCGTCGGCCTTGGTCGCGTCGGCCTCGCGCGGGCGCTGCAGCAGCGGCAGCGAGATGATGGCGGCGGGCAGCAGCCAGAAAAACTGGCCGATCGCGAAGAACGCCGGATTGGTGAGGTGACCGAAAATTCCGCTGGGTGCACGCGCCCGGACCTGGAGATAGCTGAACGGCAGGAATTGATTGTCGTAGAGCCAGACGAGATGCGGCGCGACGATAACCAGCGTGACGGCGGCCGCCACATAGGGTCCGGGCGTCGCGAAGAAGCGCCGCGCCCGGCGGTCGAACAGCATGAACAGCACGAGCGGCAAGCAGAGGATCACGACGAAATATTTCGCCCAGAACGCAATTCCAATCGCGCCGCCGAGCGCGATCCAGTAGCCGATCCGCCCGCCGCGCAGCGCGCCGTGGAACGCCAATCCGGCGAGTGCCCAGAACGGCAGCTGGATCACATCATGATTGAACTTCGGCGCGGTGAAATTGAAATAGTGCAGCCCGTCGATGATCAGGATCGCGGCAAGCGCGGTCGGCGCATTCGCAATGCGCAGCATCAGCGCCCAAATCGCCGCGAAGGCGGCGAGCACGCTGAGTTGGCCAAGCAGGTAGTAGACGATGTCGCTTCCGAACGTGCGATAGGCGATCTCGACCAGCCACCACGGCAGCGGCGGCAGCTTGTCGTAACCGATCTGCCACTCGCGCCCGTAAGTCAGCGCCTCGATCAGATCGAGCGGCAGGTTCGCATAGAGTGCGTACGGCAACAGCGTCCAGATCGCCCCGTGGGCGATGGCGAACAGAAAGAAACCCGCCCACGGGCGCTCCGCCACGCTGGCGATGCCAGCGAGACTGGAAGCCTCTGACCGGGCGGAAGAAAGGCTGTCCACCATTTGAACCGGACGTTCGACTGCACGCTTCGTTCAACCCTTCCGACGGTAAGAAATGCCGGCCGCCGGTCGAGCCCCCGGCGGATACTGTAACCGGGCGCTGTCCCCCGTGCACCCATTTTAGTGGCGAGCAATTTGGTCGCAGGTCCGCGAAGGCCGCGCTGAAATTCATCGGTGTAGCGACGTCGATCGCGGACAAGTTCGCTTCGACGCTTGCCCTTCGCCGTGCTTGTCAACACTGTAGCAGCGGAAAGCGAATCACTTTGACCGGCTGAAGCGCCTGGAATGGGTCCGGCCGCCGGCGGGGGACCGAATGGCACGTGTGAGCGCGGTTATCGTCGCCGCCTGCATGGTGGTGATCTGCGCCTCGTTCGGCGTCGCGCTCTACCTTGTCTTCGGCATGGCGCCGACCGCAGCCCTCGTCGGCGGCATCGCAGCGCTGACCGGCCTCGCGCTTTGCTCGATCGTGGCGCGCGGACGCAGCGGCACGGTGAAGTCGACGCAAATGCAGGACTTGTCCCGCGGCGTCGCCGACCTGGCGCGCCAGGTGATCGAACTTGGGCGACGGGTTGCGGCAATGGAGACCAAGGTCGCCGACGCCGTCGCGCACGCGGAAGCGGCGGTCGCCGGCACCGAACCGCTGACGTCGGAGATCGGCGAGATCGGCAGCCTCATCAAGCAGCTTGCCGAACAGGTGAACGCCCACGATCTCGCCCTTCAAACCCGCAGCATCCCAAGGCGCGAGCCTCCGGCCGGGGACTCCGGTCGGGATCGCGCCACGACCGGTCCCGCGGCACCGCGGCTTGCAACGGTCTCGCCAACTCCCAAACCCGTCCCGGCACAGCGCGAGCGAATCGGAGGAGCCGGCCAATGTTGGGTTTACCGGCCTCGCCCGCGATGCTGCGGTCGCCGTCGTCCGCGACGCCATCGAGGGCAATCGAGTCGAGTTCTATCTGCATCCGATCGTGACGCTGCCGCAGCGCAAGGTACGCTTCTACGAAGCGCTCGCGCGGGTGCGAATCGCCGAAGGACGAACTCCTCGCCTCGGGTGAATTCATGCCGGCAGCGACCGCTGCCGGTCTGATGCCGCGGATCGATGACCTGATGCTGCGACGCTGCGCCCAAGTGGTGCAACGGTTGATGACGAAGAACCGCGACGTCGGACTGTTTTGCGGTATCTCCCCTTTGACGCTCATCAACTCCGACATCTTTCCGCAGTTCTGCCAATTCCTCGACGACAACCGCACCCTCGCGCCGTCGATCGTGCTGGAGTTCAGCCAAGCCGCCTATCGTTCGTTTGGCGCACTCGAGCGCGAAAGCCTCAATGCCCTGATGGGCTTCGGCTATCGCTTCTCCCTTGACGGCGTTGGCGATCTCAGGCTTGAGCCGCGCGAACTGGTTGAACGGGGCTTCCGCTTCGTCAAAGTGCCGGCGGCGCTGCTGCTGAGCGGCGAAGGCGGGGGCGATATCGACGCCGTCGATCTGTCGGGGCACCTCGCGCGCTACGGCCTCGACCTGATTGCAGCGGAGATCGAGACCGAAACGACGGTCGTCGATCTCCTCGACTACGATATCAAATACGGCCAGGGGACGCTGTTCGCCGAGCCGCGCCCGGTGCGCGCCGACGTGTTGCAGCCCCTCGAGACCGCCCAGGCCGCCGAGCCGGAGCAGCCGGCCGCGCCGGCTCCGCCCGATCCGCCTGCCGCGGCGCCTGCTCTGCGGCCCGCCGCTTCCGCCCCGCGTGTCGAGGCCCTGGAACGGCCGACCGTGATCGCTCAGATCGCACGCGCGGTCGTCGCACGCAGCTCACAGTAATCGGGCATCAGCAATCGGAATCAGATGGCCTCCGGGGAGAAATCACTGGACGCATGCCCGGTTGATCCCGATATCTATGCGGATGATGAACCTCCTCTCCCGTCAATCCCCGATTTCCTGATTCCTCACGCCTGACGTTGCAATGTTTTCCTGCGTGGACAATTTTTCGACCGTGGCCCAGCGCTACGACGTGCTGCTGTGCGATGTCTGGGGCGTCGTGCACAACGGGCTGGCGGCCTACGCCGAGGCCTGCGATGCGCTCGCGCGATTTCGCGCCGGCGGCGGCACGGTGGTCCTGATCACCAACGCGCCGCGCCCATCGGGCTGGGTGGTTCGCCAGCTCGACCGCTTGGGAGTGCCGCGCGAAGCCTATGACGCGGTGACCTCATCCGGCGACGTCACCCGCGACGTGATGGCCGAACGCAGCGGCAGCGCCGTATTCCACATCGGACCTGAGCGTGACCTCTCGATCTTCGAGGGGCTCGACGTGCGCTTCACGCCCATGGAGGAGGCCGAATACGTCGTCTGCACCGGCCTGTTCGACGATACGACGGAGACGCCGGAGGATTATCGCGGGATGATCGAGGCCATGGGTCGGCGCGAATTGTTCATGCTGTGCGCCAATCCCGATCTCGTCGTCGAGCGCGGCAATGAGCTTGTCTATTGCGCCGGCGCGATCGCGGACCTCTACGTGGCCACGGGCGGCGAGGTGCTTTACGCCGGCAAGCCTCACCGTCCGATCTACGACGCCGCTCTCGCAGCGGCGGCGGCCGCACGCAGCGACCAGATCGCCGACAAGCGCGTTCTCGCGATCGGCGATTCGCTGCGCACCGACATCACCGGCGCTCGTGCCCTCGGCCTCGATGCGCTCTTTGTATTAGGCGGCATCCATGCCGAGGAACTCGGCGACCGCCCGCCGACGGCGGCGCTCGCCGAGATGTTCACGACGGCCGGCATCACGCCGCAAGCGGTGACGCCGCGACTGGTGTGGTGACGGCGACCGCTATCAGTCGCCGAACACGGCCTCGATCTTGCTCTGCAGCGTCTGGGCGTTGAACGGCTTGACGATGTAGTTGTTGACGCCGGCCTTCTTCGCCGCGATGACGTTTTCCGTCTTCAATTCCGCCGTCACCATGATGAACGGCGTGCGCGACAGCCCCGGGTCCTGGCGGACCTCCTTGAGCAGGTCGTAGCCGGTCATCGGCTCCATGTTCCAATCGGAGATCACGAGGCCGTAGCGCTTCCCGCGCATCTTGCCGAGCGCGGCGGTGCCGTCGGCGGCATCGTCGATATCTTGGAATCCGATCTGCTTGAGCAGATTGCGTATGATGCGGATCATCGTGCTGTAGTCGTCAACGACCAGAACCGGCATCGATAAGTCGACTGCCATCACCTACTCCGTTTCGGCCACTCTCGGCGCCTCTCGTCGGCTTCGCCTGGCTCCTAGCGCTGCCGAATGCCTGCGTCGGGGAAGGCGTGACCATCCGGGAACTGCCCCCCAAAAGCGGCAGGAAGTTACCAAGGGCGGTTGAAAAACCGGTTAACTCCGCCTCGGTTTTGCCGCAGCGATTTTCGCCAAAATGCGACGACGGCGCGGCCGAAACGGCCTGCTGCAGCCAAAGACGCCGCCGCAAATAAGCGGATCATGGTTGGCGTCGTGTTAACGGACGCGGGTAGCCGGCTTGACTTCCCGTGACCGCGGCAGGCACGGTCCCGGCAAATTTTCCGGAAACCGCCATCGATGCAATCCGTGCCGCCGCAGCGACCCTTCACTGCCGTTCACGATCGACTGGACGAGCCGCCGCAGCTTGGGCCGCTCGCCAACGCGGTTGTTGCCATGGGCAACTTCGAGGGCGTGCATCGCGGCCACCGCGCCGTCATCGCCGCCGCTATCGCGAAAGCGCGTGCGCTCGGTCGACCGGCGGCGGCGCTCACTTTCGAGCCGCATCCGCGCGCCTTCTTCAGGCCCGATGAACCTCTGTTCCGCCTGACCGACGAGCGCGCCAAGCTCCGCCTGTTAGCCGCGACCGGACTCGACGGCGCCATCGTCATGCGTTTCGACGCTGCGCTGGCAGCGCTCGACCCTGTCGCGTTCGTCGCCCGCGTTCTCATCGGCCGCTTCGGCGTGGCGGGCGTCGCGATCGGCTTCGACTTCCATTTCGGCAAGGCGCGGGCGGGCACGCCGGCCTTTTTGCAGGAGGAAGGGCGCCGCCACAGCTTCGCGGTCGAGGTCGTGCCGGCTTTGCTTGACGACGGGCGGCGGATTTCCTCAGGCGCCATCCGTGATGCCCTTGCGGCGGGCCGGCCCGAGGAGGCAGCCGAATTCCTTGGCTTTCCATGGTTCGTCAGCGGCGAAGTCGCCCACGGCGACAAGCGCGGCCGCACCCTCGGCTATCCGACTGCGAATCTGCGGCTCGATCCCGGCTGCGGGCTGCGCTACGGCATTTATGCGGTGAGGGTCGGCGTCGATGGCGCCCGGTTCGATGGCGTGGCGAGTTTCGGTCGGCGGCCGATGTTCGATACCGGGGTCGTCCTGCTCGAGGTCTATCTGTTCGATTTCTCCGGCGACCTCTACGGCAAGAGCATCGATGTCGCGGTGATCGCCTGGATCAGGCCGGAATTGAAATTCGATTCGGTCGAAGACCTCATTCGCCGCATGGACGAGGATTGCCGGATCGCCCGCATGGCGCTTCACCGCGCGGGCGACGCCTTTCCCCCGCTCGGCACGGTCACGCCGTTTCCAGCGCAAGCCGGAATAGCAGGCCGATGAAGGGGTTGGCCCTTTCGGCGCCGCAATCGATATGTTAGGAAGCCGCGCCATGATGACATGCGATCGCTTCGCACGCAGGCTCGCCTCGGCGGCTCGGCTGATTATAGGCCCGGCTTCCGCCTGACCTTGGGTCGGCGGAGGACCGGGATCAGCCCATTTTGCCTCCACATCCTAGGTTGAGCCGCCATGTCCGAACCCGTTACGTCCGCCCGCGATTACAACGAGACGCTGTTTCTTCCCAAGACCGACTTTCCGATGCGCGCCGGCCTTCCGCAGAAGGAGCCGGAGCTCTTGGCCTACTGGGCGAAGATCGGCCTCTATGCCCGCCTGCGCGAAAGCGGCAAAGGCCGGTCGAAGTTCGTGCTCCACGACGGACCGCCTTACGCCAACAGCCACATCCACATCGGCACCGCGCTCAACAAGATCCTCAAGGACGTGGTGACGCGCTCGCAGCAGATGGCGGGCGCCGATTCGAACTACGTGCCAGGCTGGGACTGCCACGGCCTCCCGATCGAATGGAAGATCGAGGAGGAGAACTATCGCGCCAAAGGCCGCGCCAAGCCTGATCTCTCCGATCCTGATGCGATGATCGCGTTCCGGCGCGAGTGCCGCGCCTATGCGGACTATTGGCTCGGCGTGCAGCGCGAGGAGTTCAAGCGCCTTGGCGTGGAGGGCGACTGGGCACATCCGTACACGACGATGAGCTATCCCGCGGAAGCGCAGATCGCGCGCGAACTGATGAAATTCGCGGCGAACGGGACGCTTTATCGCGGCTCGAAGCCGGTGATGTGGTCGGTCGTGGAGAAGACCGCGCTCGCCGAAGCCGAGGTCGAATACGAGGATTACACCAGCGATACGGTGTGGGTGAAATTTCCGGTAAGCGGCGGGCCGCCGGAGCTTGATGGCGCCGCGATCGTCATCTGGACCACGACGCCATGGACGATCCCCGGCAACCGCGCGATCAGTTTCTCGCCGAAGATCGAATATGCCCTTTACAAGGTCACGGATTCGGCACCGGAGAACTGGGCGAAGTTCGGCGACCTGTTCCTGCTCGCCGACAATCTTGCAGGCGAAGTCTTCAAGCAGGCGCGGGTCATGGCATTCGACCGGGTCGCAGTGATCCCGGCTGCAACCCTCAGCGAACTCGTCGCCCAGCATCCGCTGAAGGGAGTAGCCGGCGGTTACGATTTCAAGGTCCCGCTGCTCGCGGGAGAACACGTCACCGACGACACTGGCACCGGCTTCGTGCATACGGCGCCAGGCCACGGTCGCGAGGACTTTGAAGTCTGGACTGCCAATGCCCGCGCGCTCGCGACGCGCGGCATCAACACCGCGATCCCCTATACGCGTCGATGGCGACGGCTATTTCACCGACCAGGCGCCGGGCTTCGGCCCGCGCGACACCAACGGCAAGCCGAAGCGCGTCATCACCGACAAAGGCGATAAGGGCGACGCCAACGATGCGGTGATCAAGGCCCTGATCGAGGCCGGCATGCTGATCGCGCGCGGCCGCCTCAAGCACCAGTATCCGCACTCCTGGCGCTCCAAGAAGCCGGTGATCTTCCGCAACACACCGCAATGGTTCATCGCCATGGACAAGCCGATCGCGGACAGCAATGGCAGCGCCAAGGCCGGCGATACATTGCGGGCCCGCGCCTTCACCGCCATCGAGGCGACGCGGTGGGTGCCAGAGCAGGGCGAGAACCGCATCACCGGCATGATCGAGAGCAAGCCCGATTGGGTGATCTCGCGCCAGCGCGCCTGGGGCGTGCCGATCACGGTGTTCGTGCGCGAGAACAGCGACGGCTCGGCAGAAATCCTGCAGGACAGCGAAGTAAACGCGCGCATCACGGACGCCTTCGAGAAGGAAGGTGCCGACGCCTGGTATGCGAAAGGCGCGCGCGAGCGCTTCCTTGGTTCGCTCGCCAACGAGGACTGGCAGAAGGTCGACGACATTCTCGACGTGTGGTTCGACTTCAGGCTCGACTCACGCCTTCGTGCTCGAAGACCCGAAACATTTTCCGGGCCTCGCCGGCATCCGTCGCAGACGTGACGGCGGTCCGGACACAGTGATGTATCTCGAAGGGTCCGACCAGCATCGCGGCTGGTTTCAGTCCTCGCTGCTCGAAAGCTGCGGCACCCGCGGGGTCGCGCCGTTCGATGTCGTGCTGACCCACGGCTTCGTTCTCGACGAGAACGGCCGCAAGATGTCGAAGTCACTCGGCAACACGGTGGCGCCCGAGGACGTCATCAAGGCCTCCGGTGCCGACATCCTGCGCATGTGGGTCTGCGCGTCGGACTATTCCGACGACATCCGCATCGGCCCGGAGATCCTCAAGACCACGGTCGAGACCTATCGCAAGCTGCGCAATACTATCCGCTGGATGCTCGGCAACCTTGCGCATTTCCATGACGGCGATCGCGTCGCGCACGCGGAGATGCCGGGTCTCGAACGCTACGTCCTCCACCGCCTCGCCGAGCTTGATGAGAACGTGCGGCGTTATTACACGGAGTTCGACTTCAAGCGCATTTTCGCCGCCGTCAACAACTTCATGACGGTCGATCTGTCGGCGTTCTATTTCGATATCCGCAAGGATGCGCTGTATTGCGATCCGATCTCCTCGGTGACGCGCAAAGCGGCACTGACCACGCTCGACCTGCTCTTTCAGGCGACCGTGACCTGGCTGGCGCCGATGCTCTGCTTCACCGCGGAGGAAGCCTATCTCGCCCGCGGCGGCGACGGCGCGCGGTCGGTTCATCTGGAGCCCTTCGCGACGGTCCCGTCGGCATGGCGCGACGAGGCGCTCGCTGAGATCTGGAATGACATCCGGCGGGTGCGCCGCGTGGTCACCGGTGCGCTTGAGATCGAGCGCGCCAACAAGCGGATCGGCTCGAGCCTCGAAGCCGCGCCCGTGATCTACATCGCCGATGCGGATCTGATGCGCACGATCGCAACCAACCTGGAGGGCGAACGCGGCGAAATCGGCATGGCGGACGTCGCCATCACTTCGGCGGTAACCATCGAAAGCGGCACCGGGCCGCACGCGGCATTTCGCCTCGAAGACGTGCCCGGCGTTGCGGTCGAATTTCGTCCGGCGACCGGGACGAAGTGCGCCCGGTCGCGGAAGATTTTACCGACGGTCGGGGCCGATCCTGATTACCCCGACGTCAGCCCGCGCGATGCGCAGGCACTGCGCGAATGGGACGCGGCCCATGCCGCGCATGCCAAATGACTCTCCTGGGCGGTGCCCCGCAGCGGATCGGCCTTGCTGTCGCCGCGACGGTCGTCGTCCTCGACCAAGCGCTCAAGCTCTGGCTGCTTTATGGTTTCGACATTGCAAATCGCGGCCGCACCGCGCTGGCGCCGTTCCTCGACATCGTGCTTGCCTGGAATACCGGTATCAGCTTCGGCATGTTCCAGCAGGCTGGGCCATTGGGACAATGGGCGTTGTTTGCCCTGAAGGTGATCGCAGTCATCCTGCTGGGCATCTGGCTCTTCCGCACAAGCTCACGTCTATCGGGCCTTGCACTCGGCATGATCATCGGCGGGGCCATCGGCAACGGCATCGATCGCGTCGTGCACGGTGCCGTGGTGGATTTCGTCCTGTTCCACCTCAGTGGGACCGGTTGGACATTCCAGTGGTCGATTTTTAACCTGGCCGATGCGGCCATCGTTGCCGGGGTTATCGGTCTCCTGTATGAATCGCTGTTTACGGGGGCGCCGCAAAAGCGCCCTGATGTGACACAATAGTTAAACGCGACCAACGAGCTGGCGCGTTGTTGGGGGCGACGAAGACCGGTGTGACAATTGTGGGGACGGCAAATGCCGCAAGGTAGACCAAACCGCAGCTTTGCGCGCGCCGCCATGATGGTGGCCTGTGGCGTGTTTCTGATACTCGCGACGGGGATCGGCGCCAGTTATGCCGCAGATGACGACGATGCGCTGCCCGACGAAAAGTTCATGCGCGACTTCCTGCGCAAGCTCGGCCTGCGCAATGGCCAGGAGGCCGGCATTCAATTTCAGGAACGTCCGCCGCTCGTGATACCGCCGAGCCGCGACCTGCCGCCGCCGGGGGTGAACTCGCCGCTGCCCAAGAACGCGGCATGGCCGGACGATCCGGATATCAAGAAGCAGAAGGCGGAGAAGAAGGCCAAGGCGGATCGCCGGGCGATCGATTGGAACAGGGACGTCCAGCAAGACCGCATGACACCCGAACAACGGGAAGCTGGCAGGACAAGCACGGACGGCAAGCCAGATACGTCGGCCCCGCAGAGGCTCGGCGCCAGTCCCTCGGGTAGTAGCGGCGGCAATTCCGAGATGACGCCGGCTGAGCTCGGCTACAAAGGCGGCCTTTGGTCCGAGTTTCTCGACTTCACCAACATCAAGCAGAAGCCGGAGGTCGCGCCCTTCACGCGCGAACCGGCGCGCACGACACTTACAGAACCGCCGTCCGGCTATCGGACGCCGTCGCCAAACCAGCCTTATGGCGTCTTCAGTAAAGACAGCGGCGTGGCGGCGAAAGGGCAGCAAGATCCACAGACGGTCCGGGGTAATCAATGAGCCGGTTTTGCGTGTTGTCTCGTGCCGGCTTCCCTCGTGACATTTGGTTCTTCATCCAGTCTCATCTCGGCAGTCGTCGCGCATCGCGAGCACCGCACTCCGTAAGAGAGCGCTGCGCGTTCGCCGTCGTCGGCATCGCGGCTGCGGTCGCGCTCCTGATCCAGGCACCAGGTCCTGCCGACGCTGCCGGTCCTACGGTCTCTCATTTCACGCTTGCGAACGGCCTTGAGGTCGTCGTCATCCCCGACCACCGCACTCCGGTCGTGACCCACATGATCTGGTACAAGGTCGGGTCCGCCGACGAGACGGCGGGCAAGTCCGGGCTCGCGCATTTTCTCGAGCACCTGATGTTCAAGGGCACCGAGAAGAATCCGGCCGGCCGGTTCTCGCAGACGCTGGCCACCATCGGCGGCCAGGAAAACGCGTTCACGACCGCCGACTACACCGCCTACTTCCAGCGCATCGCCAAGCAATATCTGCCGAAGGTCATGGAGTTCGAAGCCGATCGCATGACCGGGCTCGTGCTCAGCGAGGACGTCGTCATGTCCGAGCGCGACGTGGTGCTGGAAGAGTTCAACATGCGGGTGGCCAACAGCCCGGACGCACGGATCGGCGAGCAAGTCGCCGCGGCGCTGTACCTCAATCATCCGTATGGGCGGCCGGTGATCGGCTGGCACCAAGAGATCGAAAAGCTCAATCGCGAGGATGCGCTCGCCTTCTACCGGCGCTTCTACACGCCGAACAATGCGGTGGTGGTGATCGCGGGCGATGTCACGGCTGACGAGGTCAAGCCGCTCGCCGAAAAGATCTACGGCGCTGTGAAGCCGCGCTCCGAGCTTGGCCCGCGAATGCGGCCGCAGGAGCCGACGCCGGTCGCGGTGAGGCAACTCACCATGGCCGATCCGCGCGTTGCCCAGCCGAGCATGCAGCGCAACTATCTGGTGCCGTCCTCCACCACGGCCATGCCGGGTAAGTCGGAAGCCCTCGACGTGCTCGCCCAGATTCTCGGCGCCGGCGAGACGAGCCGCATCTTCCGCGCGCTCGTGGTCGAGCAGAACCTCGCGACCAACGCCGGCGGCTGGTATCAATCGACGGCGCTCGACGAATCCCGTTTCGGGGTTTTCGCAACGCCGCGGCAAGGCATCTCGTTCGAGGTAGTGGAATCTGCGCTCGACGATGTGATCGCGAAAGTCATCGCCGAGGGCGTTACCGACGAAGAATTGCACCGCGCCAAGACACGGCTCGTTGCCGACGTCGTCTACGCTCAGGACAACCAGGCGACGATGGCGCGCTGGTTCGGCGCCGCGCTCACCTCCGGTGGAACCGTGGAAAAAGTCGAGGCGTGGCCGGACGGAATCCGCGCCGTGACCTCCGAGGCGGTACGCGATGCCGCACGCAAGTGGCTTGACAAGCGCCGGTCGGTCACCGGTTATCTCGTGAAAGATCTCCCTGTTGGCCCGGAGAAACACTCGTGAACGCACGCGCCCGCTTTCATCCGCTACGCGCTGTTTTCGGCGCGCTCGTCATCGCGGCCGCGCTTGCCGCAGTGCCACCCGTAGCTCGCGCCACGACCATCGAACGCGTGGTCAGCCCAAGGGGCATCACCGCCTGGCTCGTGCGGGAGCCTTCGGTTCCGCTGGTCGCGATCGAATTCGCGTTCCGCGGCGGAGCGACGCAGGATCCCGTCGACAAGCCGGGGGTCGCCAATCTGATGGTGTCGCTTCTCGACGAGGGTGCCGGCAACATCAACTCGAAGCGCTTCCATGAACTCGTCGAGTCGAACGCCATCGAGCTGAACATCACGGCGACGCGCGACTACATCTCCGGTTCGTTGCGCACGTTGTCGGAAAACCAGGATGAGGCATTCAAGCTGCTGCGGCTCGCGCTGAACGAACCGCGGTTCGATAGCGAAGACCTCGAGCGCATTCGCGAGCAGATCCTCTCCGGATTGCGCCGCGCGACCACGAGCCCGAACGAGCTTGCCAACCAGCGCTGGTGGTCAACCGCTTTCCCCGACCATGCCTATGGGCGCCCCGTGCGCGGCACGCTGCACTCGGTGCCGACCATCACCGCCGAGGATCTCAAGACGGCAGCGCACAACCTGTTCGCCCGCGACAATCTCAAGATCGGCATCGTCGGCAATATCGATGCAGAGAGCGCCGGCAAGCTGATCGACACCGTGTTCGGCGACTTGCCCGCCAAGGCCAAGCTTTCGACCGTTCCGACGGCGATGCCGAAGGGACTGGGGCAACGCATCGCAATCGAGCTCGACGTGCCGCAATCCGTGCTGATGATCGGCGCGCCCGGCATTCCGCGCAAGGATCCGGACTTCGTCGCGGCCTTCGTGCTGAACCACGTCCTCGGCGGCAGCGCATTCTCCTCGCGCCTCTACAAGGAGGTGCGCGAATCGCGCGGGCTTGCCTATTCGGTTTACAGCGCGGTGATGCCGCTGGACTTCACGTCACTGTTCATCAGCGGCACGGCGACGAGAGCCGACCGCGCGAACCAGACTCTCGAAGTCATGGAAGCGGAAATCCGCAAGCTTGCGGAAACGGGTCCCACTCAGGAAGAACTCGACAAGGCCAAGTCCTTCCTCACGGGATCATATGCCTTACGCTTCGACACCTCGGTCAAGATCGCCGAGCAGCTCGTGCAAATTCAGCTTGAAGATCTCGGCATCGACTACATCGACAAGCGCAACAGCCTGGTCGAGGCGATCACGCTGCACGACGTGAAGCGCGTTGCCAAGCGGATGCTTGAGGGCAACATGCTGGTCACGGTGGTCGGCCGCACGATGGCCCCGGCGCAGGCCGCGAAGAGCATCGCCGGCGGCGGCTGATGAGAATTCGTAGCCCGGATTGAGCGCAGCGAAATCCGGGTTGTCACCAGCGGCGTTCGCCAAAGGTGTCTTGATCGTGCCCGAAATCCCCGCCCCAGTCTTGCGGTAACAGGCCGCGTCGCACGTAGCTGTGAAACGAGGAATACGGCCAGTCGCGAGCACTCGCGACAAAGCCGTGCCTGACTGGGTTGAAATGAACATAGTCGACGTGGCGTTCGAAATCGTCGTCATCCCGGATGGTGTGCTCCCAGAAACGACGTTGCCATAATGCCGGCTCTCCGCTTTGCAGGCGCGCTACCGGAGTTCCCGATTTCACGACACTGTCAGTGAAACGCCGTTTGATGAGCCGCCACCGGTTGGTGAAGTCGGCATCTCCTGCTGGCAGTGTCATCACGATGTGCAGGTGATCGGGTAGCACCACGACCGCATCAATCGCAAACGGATGCGCGCGCCGAATCTCCCTCATCGCCGCGCGCAAGTGATCGATGTGATCGATCAGAACCTGCGAGGTACGGTCAGCGAGTGTCACGGTGAAGAAGAATGTGCCGCCTGCGATGAAATTCCGACGGTACCGGACCATCCTCAGCAACCACCCCGGATTTCGCTCCGCTCAATCCGGGCTACACTCTACTTCAGCGGCGGCCCCATGGTCACGGTGAGCTTGCCGACGCCCGGCCACCTCGCATTCGAGCCGGTCGCCGGCCACGGTTGCGGCGACGCCTGACGGCGTACCGGTCATGATGATGTCGCCGGCTGCAAGCTCGACCATCTCGGACAGCTTCTCGATCACCTCCGGCACGTTCCAGATCATCTGCTCGAGATCGCCGTCCTGACGAACCTTGCCGTTGCACTTAAGCGTGATCCGACCCTTCTTCGGATGGCCGATCTCGCTGGCGGGCCGCAACGCGCCGCAAGGGGCGGAAAAGTCGAATGCCTTGCCGATTTCCCACGGCCGCTTGATGTCGCGCGAGGCGATCTGGAGGTCGCGCCGCGTCAGGTCGATGCCGACGCCATAACCCCAGATCAGGTCATTCGCGTTGGCGGCCTTCAGGTTGCGACCGCCGCCCTTGAGCGCCACCACAAGCTCGACCTCGTGATGGAGGTCCTTGGTGAGGGGCGGATAGGGAATCGTCGCGCCATCCGGCGCGATTGCATCGGCGGGCTTGGCAAAGAAGAACGGCGGCTCGCGCTCGTCCTGGCCCATTTCCTTGATGTGTTCGAGGTAGTTGCGCCCGACGCACCAGATGCGGCGCACCGGGAACAGCTTGTCGCTGCCGACAACGGCGATGGCGGGTTGCGGCGGCGGCGGAATGACGTAGCGGGAAGCGTCTGCGCTCATGGCAAAATCTTCTGAATGCGGGTGGAGACAAAGGAAGCGAGGCCAGCATCCCCGCGTGCAGCCGAATAGACGGACGGGCTGCGAAGGTCAATCGCCCTGGTCGCAGGGGTCACGCTGGGACCAATGCGCGGAGGCGCTAGTTCTGCAGGGTGCCGAGCTTGCGTTCCCAGGCAAGCGCATGGGCGACGATGGTGGCAAGGTCGTCGAATTGCGGCTGCCATCCGAGCGTCGCGCGGACGCGATCGGACTTTGCCACGATCTGCGCCGGATCGCCCGGCCGTCGCCCGGCATAGTCGACGCGAAAATCGACGCCCGCGGAGCGCTTCACCGTATCGATCACCTCCAGCACCGAGAAGCCGTGGCCATAGCCGCAATTGAGCGTAACCGGATGACCGCCGCCGCGCAGATAGGCGAGCGCGTCGGAATGGGCGCGCACCAGGTCTGTCACGTGGATGTAGTCGCGAATGCAGGTGCCGTCCGGGGTCGGATAGTCGGTGCCGAACACCTGCATGCCGGAGCGCTTGCCAAGCGCCGTCTCCACCGCAACCTTGATGAGGTGCGTCGCGCCCTTGGTCGACTGCCCCGTCCGCAATTGCGGATCGGCGCCGGCGACGTTGAAGTAGCGCAGGATGACGTAGGGGATGCCGTGCGCGGCGCTGGCGTCGCGCAGCATGATCTCGGTCATCAGCTTGGAAGAGCCGTAGGGCGACATCGGCGCCACCGGGTCGTCCTCTCCGATCGGAACGTGCTCCGGATTGCCGTAGACCGCGGCCGTCGACGAAAAGATGAAGGCCTTGACCCCGCCCTTCACGGCACATTCGATGAGGCTGCGCGAATTCACCGTGTTGTTGCGGTAATAGCCGAGCGGGTTCGAGACCGAATCCGGCACCACGATCGATGCCGCGAAATGGATGATGGCGTCGACCTCGTGCTCGGCGATGAGGCGGGCAACCAAAACCTCGTCGCCGGTTTCGCCGACAACGAGCGGCACGCCGCTTGCAATCGCCCATTTGAAGCCCGTCGACAGATTGTCGAGCACGACCACCCGTTCGCCGGCCGCGAGGAGGGCGTACACCATATGGCTGCCGATATAGCCGGCGCCGCCGGTTACCAGGGTGGTCATCGTGTTCGCTCGCGGGCCTATTTGTCGGGCTGACCGGGCTTATCCGGCGGACCTGAATATCACGTTAGCGCGGCGGCAACTGCGGGTGACAAGCCGCCGGGCAGTGTATATGAGCCAGCGGCAGCCGGAATGATCCGGGAACCTGGTATGGCCGAGATACTGTTCATTAAAACCTCTTCGCTCGGCGACGTCGTCCACCACATGCCCGCCATCACCGACGCGCGGCGTTTCCGGCCGGACGCCCGTCTCACCTGGGTGGTGGAGGAGGCCTACGCGCCCCTCGCCCGGCTTCATCCGGGCGTCGATGCCGTCATTCCGGTGGCGTCGCGGCGGTGGCGGGGTAGGCTGCACGAACTCGCGACCTGGCGCGACATCGGCGAATTTCGGCTGCGGCTGCGAGACCAACGCTATGACGCGGCCGTCGACACCCAGGGGCTGGTGCGCTCCGCATTGATTGCGTTCATGGTCCGCGGCGTGCGCCATGGTTACGACCGCGCAAGCGTACGCGAGGGTCCCGCGTGCTGGTTCTACGACATCCAGCACACGGTTCCGCGGGCCGTGCACGCGATCCGGCGCAACCGCACGCTGTCGGGCCTTGCGCTCGGCTACGAGGCGAATGGTCCCGTTGATTTCGGCCTCGATCGCACAAAGCTCGCCGCCAAAGCACCGGCCGGCAACTACGGGGTGCTGTTTCACGGCACCGCCCAGCCAGGCAAGGAATGGGCAATCGACAACTGGATCGCGGTTGCCCGCAGCATGCGCGGGCGCGGCCTCGACGTGGTGCTGCCCTGGGGCGATGAGTCCGAACGCGAGCGCAGCCAAGCGATTGCGGCGGCCGCCGGCGAGCCCGCCGAAAGCGTGCCCGAGCGCCGGCCGCTCGACGAGGTCGCAGCCTTGATCGCCGGAGCGAAGCTCGTGGTCGGCGTCGATACCGGGCTCGTGCACGTGGCGGCTGCGCTTGGGGTGCCGCTCGTCGCGATCTTCATCGGCAGCGAGCCCGGACTGACCGGCCCGATGGGGTCGGGTCCGATCGAGGTGGTCGGCGGCAAAGGCGCGACGCCCGAGCCGGATGAGGTGCTGCGCGCGCTCGACCGCGTTGCCGGGCGCGCGCGATGACGGGCACGGCGGGGGGCCGGCTCGCCGTCAATGCTGAGGTTGCGCTGCTCGCGCTGCTCGCCGCCTATTTCATGGTTTGGCCGCTGTGGCGCGCCGGCTTTCCCATCGAGATCGCGCAGAACGAAGGCTGGAACGCCTATTTTGCCGACGCCGCCATGGGTGCGGCGCCGCTCTATCCGCCGACCGACACGCTGATCGTCAACAATTATCCGCCGCTGTCGTTCTATGTGGTCGGCGGCCTCGCGCAGGTGTTCGGCGACGCGCTTTACGTCGGCCGGGTGCTGTCGATTGCCGCGATCCTCGCCACAGGCGCGCTGATCGCGCTCGTCATCAGGCAACTCGGCGGCGGCCGCGCCGGTGCTGCGATCGGCGGGCTGTGGTTCGTTGCGGTGATGGCGCGGGCGTTCAACCGCTTTGCCGGCATGAACGATCCGCAGCTCGTCGGCCACGCCATCATGATGGCGGCGCTCGCGTGGTTCCTCGCGCGCACGGCAACGAAGAAATCCGCGGTGCCGCCGATCCTGCTGATGGCGGCAGCAGGCTTCTACAAGCACAACATCATTGCGGTGCCGGTGACGGCGCTGCTGTGGCTCGCGATGCACGACCGCCGCCGTGCTGCCGTGGCAGCGGCT
Organism: uncultured Alphaproteobacteria bacterium; assembly: GCA_963702755.1. Classification (GTDB taxonomy): domain Bacteria; phylum Pseudomonadota; class Alphaproteobacteria; order Rhizobiales; family Xanthobacteraceae; genus JAJPKK01. Next base: position 103,774 of record CAVPDZ010000004.1, read on the forward strand.
GCCGGCGCCGGCGCAGCCGCGCTCGGGCTGCTGCTATGCTATCTCATCTATGGCGACATCTTCTTCGCCAATCTGCTGACGCCTCGACCCTACAACGTGATGCGCGCGCTCAAGGGTCTCGGCCGGCTGCAATGGATCCTGCCGGCGCTGGTGCTGTGGGGGATCTGGGTCGCGGCCGAGCCGAAACGGGACGCGGCGCGATTCACCATGCTGTTTGTCGCGGTCGCGTTCATCGCCTTTGTCGTGCAATGGAGCGGCGAAGCGATCCTCGACAATGCGCAGTTCGATCTCGTGATCGCGACCGCGGTGGGGCTCGGCCTTGCCTTCGATCGCGCCGGCGCAACAGCGTTCGGGCGACGTTTCGGCGAAGGCGCGGCGCGCGCCGTCGTCGTCCTCGTCGTCGTGGTGCGGCTCGTGGCGACGCTCCGCATCGAGCCGGCGCTGGTGCTGTTCGATCCGGACTATCGCGCGCAATATTTCGCGAACAGCGACGTCGTGCGCGCGGACGCGGCGCGCATCGCGCAGGTTCCGGGGCCGGTCGCGTGCGATTACAAGGTGGTGTGCCGGCTTGCGGGCAAGCCGTTTGCCTATGACGATTTTCGTGCCGAGATGCTGGTCGCGACCGGCGCCTCGCATGGCCTCGATGAGCGCGGCCTGATGCGCGCGCACGGCCTCACTTACGTCACCAACGACCGGCGCGACGGGATCGAGGCGCTGTTCCGCACGCTCTTCGGCAAGCCTTGAGGACGAACGCGCGACGTTATTTCAAGTCGCGCGCGACGCGGAATCCATTGGCGTAGTAGCGCACGTCCTGATCGTATCTGAAGCGCGCGGCCGACCGCACCATCGGCAGCTTGCTGGCGAATGATCCCCCGCGCAAAACGCGCTGGCGACACTGGCCCATGGTCCACGCCGAGCCATCCATCGGCGCGCCGCGATAGGATTCGTTCCAGCAATCTTCCACCCATTCGGCGGCGTTGCCGGCAACGTCATAGAGGCCGAAGCCGTTGGGACGGAACGAACCCGTCGGCATGGTCTGTCGCAACGGCGGCGTGGCGCAGTCTTCGCAGTTGGCATGACCGCCGGTGGCGCGGCCCCACCAGAACGGCGACGCTGTTCCGGCGCGCGCCGCGTATTCCCACTCCGCTTCGCTGGGGAGCCGATAGGTCTTGCCGGTTTTCCGCGACATCCAGCCGATGAACTCCTTGGCGTCCTCCCAACTCACATCGATCACCGGCCGGTTGCCGCGCCCCCAGCCGTAATCGCCGGGGCGGTACCGGCAGCCGCCGGCGCTGACGCAAAGATCCCACTCTTCGACGGTGATTTCGCGTCGCCCGATCGCGAACGGCGCTGCGATCACGACGCGATGTTCCGGCTTTTCATAGACGGTGTCATTGGACCCCATCTTGAACTCGCCCGGCGGCACCACAACCATTTCGGTGCATTCCGGGCAGTCGCGGAAAATTTCGCCGGGATCGAGGGTGGCGGTCGACGGCGCCGTGCTCGGCGCCGCCGGCGGCGCGGTCGCCTCGCCGGGCTTGAGTTGAGCTGCCGCGTCAGCACACCAAAGTGCTGCAAGGACTGCGGCGCTGAGCAGAAAAACGGGCTGAGGACGCATCGCGATCCCTTTTCAAATCAAGTTGGGATTTTGCGAAGCAGCCACCTTCAGCTGGACTTCGCTACGTCGCTCCGTGTCTTAATCGCGGTGTTCCAAGCTTTTGAGCCGCTTTTGCTGGCCTCAAATCATGGAACCTTAACTCGTCTGTCCGTTTGAACGCGCGGCAACGGCCTTTGCAAGCAATGCGCTGCCTTTTACCTGCCTGCCTTCAATGATATTCTAGATAAATCGAGCGGGCGTGCAATGCTGCGCCCGATTGCTGTTATTCCTTGCGACTGCGTTTTTGTGCAGCCGGCTTTTTGAAGAAGGGATACGTCGTGCGCTCGACATCATTCGCTGCTGGCGTCGTTTTCGTTCTGGCGAGCCTCGGAAGCGCGTTCGCCCAGGCGCCGAGCGGCGGCCCGACGCCCTCGCCGCCGGGGGCCGCGGTCTATTTCATCGATCTCAAGAACGGCGCGACGCTGCCGCCAAAATCGATCATTCATTTCGGGTTGCGCGGCATGGGCGTGGCCCCGGCGGGGTCCGACCGCGAGAACTCGGGCCACCACCATCTGCTGGTCGATACCGAGCTGCCGCCGCTCGACCAGCCGATCCCGAACGACTTCAATCACCTGCATTTCGGCGCCGGGCAAACCGAGTCGGAGATCAGCCTGCCTCCCGGCGAGCACACGTTGCAGCTGCTGCTCGGCGACAAGAGCCATGTCCCCCACTCCCCGCCCGTCATGTCGGAGCGCATCACGGTGCGGGTGGTCGATCCCGCCGACGCGCAGGCAGCCGCGCGCACCCCGTCGCCGCCGGGCGCGGCGGTGTATTTCGTCGACGTCAAGAATGGCGCGACGCTCCAGCCCAAAGCGCTGATCCATTTCGGCCTGACCGGAATGGGCGTCGCGCCGGCGGGTTCGGATCGCGAGAACTCCGGCCACCATCACCTGCTGATCGACACCGAATTGCCGCCGCTCGATAAGCCGATCCCGAACGACTTCAATCATCTGCACTTCGGCGCCGGGCAGACCGAGGCGGTCCTCGACCTTCCTCCCGGCGAACACACGTTGCAGCTGCTGCTCGGCGACAAGGGTCACGTCCCGCACGTACCGCCGGTGATGTCTGATCGCATCACGGTTCGTGTTCTCGATCCTGCCGAAGCGGCAATGCCGCGCCTCACGCCGTCGCCGCCCGGCGCGGCGGTCTATTTCGTTGACGTCAAGAACGGCGCGACGATCGCGCCGAAAGCCCTGATCCATTTCGGCTTGACCGGAATGGGCGTGGCGCCGGCCGGCTCGGATCGCGAAAACTCAGGCCACCATCATCTCCTGATCGACACCGAGCTGCCGCCGCTCGATAAGCCGATCCCGAACGACTTCAATCATCTGCATTTCGGCGCCGGGCAGACCGAAGCCACCATCGACCTGCCGCCCGGCGAGCACACGCTGCAGCTATTGCTCGGCGACAGAAACCACGTTCCGCATTCGCCTCCCGTCATGTCGGAGCGGGTCACGGTTCGGGTCGTCGATCCTGCAGCGCAGGCCGGTCCGCGCGTCCTGACGCCGTCGCCTCCGGGCGCCGCGGCCTATTTCGTCGACCTCAAGAATGGCGCGACGCTCCCGGCGAAGTCCGTCGTTCACTTCGGGCTTCATGGCATGGGGGTGGCACCCGCGGGCTCGAACCGGGAGAACTCGGGCCACCACCACCTGCTGATCGACACCGAGCTGCCGCCGCTCGACCAGCCGATCCCGAACGACTTCAATCATCTGCATTTCGGCGCCGGGCAGACCGAAGCGGAGCTGAACCTTCCTCCCGGCGAACACACCTTGCAGCTGCTGTTGGGCGACAAGGATCACGTTCCGCACTCGCCGCCGGTCATGTCGGATCGCATCACCGTTCGCGTGCTCGAAGAGGGAGCAGCTCAGGCGGCGGTCAAGCAGCGCCATCCGTCCCCGCCGGGCGCCAAGGTCTACTTCGTGTACCCGACCGACGGCAGCTACCTGCTACCGACGGTTAATATCCGCTTTGGGCTCATTAACATGGGCGTCGCACCCGCCGGGGTCGAAAAGGCCAATACCGGCCATCACCACCTTTTGATCGATGCGCCGCTGCCGCCGTTCGATCAGCCGATACCAAATGATTTCAATCATTTACATTTCGGCGCAGGACAGACCGAGGCCCAGGTGACGCTTCCCCTCGGCGAACATACGCTTCAGCTGCTCCTCGGCGACGAGAATCACATGGCGCATGAACCGCCGATCTACTCCAAGCCACTAAGAATAGTGGTGGTGGCGTCCTTCCCCCGTCGTCCCGTCGCCGCCGTCGTTCACCGGCACCGCCGGTAAAGGCGTCAGTTGGAGATGCCCGGAATGCCGATCAGGGTAGCCCTGTGCAGATGCCGATCATCGTGGCTTGCCGCGATGTGCGGCATGGCGTTGGTGCTGCTGTCGGCAAGCGCAAGCTTTGCGGAACGCCGGGTCGCGCTCATCATCGGCAATTCGGACTACAAGAAACAAAATCTCGCGCTGCCCAACCCGAAGAACGACGCCGAAGACTTGGCCAAGGCGCTTCGCGCCCTCGACTTTACGGTTACGGTCACGACCGACGCCAGCAAACGCGACTTCGACCGCGCCATGGCGCAGTTCGCCCGCATGGCGGTCGATTCCGACGCGGCGCTGTTCTTCTATGCCGGCCACGCTCTGCAGTATCACGGCCAGAATTATCTGATGCCGACCGATGCGGAACTCGAGGATGAAATCAGCCTCCGCTACCAGATGATCATGCTGGACGATGTCCGCGCTGCGCTCGATCGGGCGAGCGGCGTCAAGATCATGATTCTCGACGCCTGCCGAAATAATCCCCTGATCGACGGCTTTCGACGAAAGGTTGCGGGGGCCAGCCGCAACATCGATACGATCCGCGGGCTTGCGCGAATCGACAAGGCTCAGGGCATGGTGGTGGCCTACGCCACGGCGGCCGACGAAGTTGCCGCGGACGGCACCGGCCGCAACAGTCCGTTCACCGGCGCGTTGCTCAAGCGCTTGCAGGAACCCGGCCTCGAAATCGGACGCCTGTTCCGGCGCATTGCCGCCGACGTGAACGAGCAGACCCAGGGGCGTCAGCGCCCGGAGCTCTACATCTCGCTCATCGACGAGTACTTCCTGAACCAGACCGATCGGCTGGCCTGGGAGCAGATCAAGGGCTCGGACGATCCTGCCGTATTGCGCGATTTCGTCACGCGTTTTCCGACCTCGCCCCAGGTCGTCGAGGCTCAATACAAGCTGCAGACGATCGAGCGCATCGCGCGCGAGAAGGAGCTTGCCGCCGCGGAGCGCGCACGTGTCGAGCGTGAAGCCGCCTTGAACCGGCAGCTCGAAGAACAGCGATTGCGGTTCGCGGCGATCGAGCAGGAACGCCGCGAGCGGGCGTCTGCGGCGCGTCCAGCGGATGAGGTGAGGACCGAGGCCAAGACAGAGACAAAGCCGGAGACAAAGCCCGACGTCAAAGCGGAGACGAAGTCCCCAGCCGATCAGCGCCCGCCGGCGCCGGCGAACGCCGAGCCTGCGCCGGCGCGGACGCCCGACGAGAAGGTCGCCGCGCTCGCGCCGGACGATGTCTGCAAACGCGACGAGGAGCGGCTTGTTCGCCTGCGCGCCAGTCAGGACCCCGACGAGGCCGTGCGGTTCGAACGCGAGCTTGTCTGCGAGCGGCTGCGCAAGCAGGTGCTGCGATTGCGGGAAAGCCTGGTCGGCGATGCACCGCGTCCCGAGCCCGCCGCCAGTCCGACCCCGCCGGTCAATGCGGCCGCGAAGCCCGCCGATCAGCAACACCCGGAGCGCGACGTCGCCGCGAAACCCGCGGTGCCCTCGCTCACCCAGGAGCAGATCTGCAAGCGCGACGAGGAGCGGCTCACGCGGCTGCGCATCAGCCAGGCCCGCGATGAAGTGATCCGCTTCGAGCACGAACTCGGCTGCGAGCGCCTCCGCCTCCAGGTCGTTCGGCTGCGCGAGAGCGTCGCGGAGTAAGGCCGCCCAACCGCTCTGGATTCTTGCGCTCAGTTCATTGCAAGGAAATCGTCAGCGGGACGCCCTTGGCGTCCTCGCAGTTCATCGCGCCGGAATAGCCGGCATTGAACTGACCGCCGAAGGTGCATTTCTTTCCGGCCATGATCAGCGTCGCGCGAATTTCGGATGCCGAGCCGGTCTTCGATATCTGCAGCTTGATTTCGCCGGGCTTCTCTTCGGGCCCGTTCGCACTGCAAAGGCCGACGTGCCGGAAAATCACCGGCCCGGAAAACTCCCCGACAAGCCCGGACGCGCCCGACGGAAGATCGCCCGCCAACTCCCATTCCGCGAGATAGCCGGTCGTCCCGCTAACCCGCAGCGATTCCGCCTCGGCGGACGTCGCAATGCCGCTCAGGAGAAGCATCAGCAATACGGCCGTTCGCATCAGCGCCTCCAAGCGCGGGCAATGGCGAAAGCACGACAGCATCATACCCGACGAATTGCGCCGCGACCATCGGGCAACGCTGATCGAATTGGCGCCGCCACGCTTCGCCAACTCACTTGACCGGGCGAGGCAGAGTGATTCAACTCGGCGCGGCCAATGTTGCGAGTGATTCGGGCCATTTAACCCGATCGAACAAGCGAAAATGCTGACCGCCAAATTTCCGGTTGCGGAGCGCGAACGACGGCGCGTCCTGCGGGAGCGCTCGGTCCGCAGCGGGCAGAATGTTGCGATCGCGATGTCGAGCTGGAGCGGCGCGTCGCCCTTGCAGCGGATGGTCACGGCCGCCTTTTCGCGCGCGCTCGCGGGCGACAGCAAGCTTCCGCAGGCGATCCGCGACATCGAAGGCATGTCGGGTCAGGTCTATCGCTCCTTCATCAACAATCTGATCGAGCGCCATCCCGATGCCCGCTATCTCGAAATCGGCTCGTGGGCCGGATCGACCGCGACCGCGGCGCTTTACGGCAACCGCGCGAAATGCATCTGCATCGATAACTGGTCGCAGTTCGGCGGACCCAAAGAGGCCTTCTTCGTCAACATCGCCAAGGTGCGATCCGAAGCGATCGACTTCAGCTTCCTCGAACAGGATTTTCGCGCCGCCGATTTCAGTTCGCTCGGCTTGTTCAACATCTACATGTTCGACGGCCCGCACAGCGAGCGCGATCAGTATGACGGCATCATGCTGGCGCAGCCGGCACTCGACCGATCCCACATCCTCATCGTCGACGATTGGAATTGGGAGCAAGTCCGCGACGGCACGTTGCGGGCGCTGGTCGACACCAACTGCACGATCGAATCATGGATCGAGGTGAGGACGACGTTCGACAATTCCCACCCCAAGGTCGCCTTCCGGGGAAGCGACTGGCACAACGGCTATTTCATCGCCGTCATCGAGAAGCGTCAGTGAACGGCGACCACTCACTTCGACGCTGACATCATTTCGCGATTTCGGACGGCGGCGGGCGCGCGATCAGCTTGAGCAAGGTAAGCGTGGAGCGCCGGCACCACCTGCGCCCCTTCGCCGACCGCGGCGGATACGCGCTTGACCGAGCCGGAGCGCACGTCGCCAATGGCGAAGATGCCGGGGCGGCTCGTTTCCAGCGGGCCGCGCCCCGCGCCGGCTTCGGCGCCCGTCAAAACGAATCCCTTCGCATCGAGCGCGACCCCTGAGCCGGCGAGCCAGCCCGCGTTCGGATCGGCGCCGACGAACAGGAACAAGTGTTCAATCGGTCGTTGGACGTCCTGATCCGATCCGCGTCGGCGCCAGCGCACGGCTTTGAGTTTGCCGTCACGTCCCTCGAGACCGCTGATCTCCGTCTCCGTGACCACCTCCACGTTTTCGAGCGCGGCAATGCGATCGACAAGATAGCGCGACATGCTCGCTTCGAGGCTCGGCCCGCGAATCAGCAGCCAGACCTTGGCCGCCTTGGTCGCCAGATAGACGACCGCCTGGCCCCCCGAATTGCCGCCGCCGACGAGCGCAATCTCCTGGCTGTCGCACAGTTTGCCTTCGAGCGGGGATGCCCAATAATGCACGCTGCCGCCTTGGAACGCGGCAAGGTTCGCGACATCGAGACGCCGGTACTCGACCCCGCTCGCGATCACGATCGAGCGTGCGCTCGCCCGCTCATCATTGGAGAGCTGGAGCACGAAATGGTTCCGCTTGCCGTCGCTCGCGGCGGTGAGGCCGTTCACCTCGCTTGGAATGGCAGTCTCGACTCCGAACTTGTGGGCCTGGGTGTAGGCGCGGGCCATCAGCGACATGCCGCTGATCGCGGCGGGAAAGCCGAGATAATTCTCGATGCGGGACGAGGCACCGGCCTGGCCGCCGAAAGAGCGGCAATCGAATACGATAACCGAAAGCCCTTCCGAGGCCGCGTAGACCGCGGCGGCAAGTCCCGCCGGTCCCGCTCCGACGATCGCCACGTCATAAATGCGATCGGGATCGATCGGTCCCACGAGGCCGAGGCGGAGCGCAAGCTCGGTCTCGCTTGGATTGCGCAACAGATATCCGTCCGGACACATCACGACCGGCAGTTCGTCGACGCCGATTGCGTGGCGCTCGATGATCGCCTTCGCCTCGGGATCGGTGTCGGGATCGAGCCGTTGGCTCGGATGGGCATTGCGCGCGAGAAAGCCTTGAAGCCGCAGCACGTCGCCGTTCTGCGCGTGTCCGATGATCATCGGGCCGCCGGTGCCGAGTTCGATCATGCTGACGCGACGCATCATCAAGGCCTGCAGGATGCGATCGCCGAGCTCCGCTTCGGCGACCAGCAGCGCGCGCATTTGATCAGGCGGAATGACCAAGGCTTCCACCGGCCCATTGGCTATGCCGCTCACGAGAGCGGGGCGACCGACGAGCGATGCCATCTCGGCCAGCACGGCGCCGGCGCCCTGGCGTCATGAAATTCTTGACGACCCCCGAGCCGAAATGGCGAAGCAGGTCGACCTGTCCGGACAGCACCACCACCGCGCCGCGGGAGATCTCGCCCGCTTTGAACAACGACTCGCCGTCACCAAAAATCCGAACCTCGCCAAAGCGGTCGAATGCGCTCGAGTTCCGCCGGCTCGAGCATCAGCATCATCTTGGCGGGTTCCGTCGGTGCAAACGACATCGGCTTTGGATCCTTGGCTCAAGGCACAACGCGCCGCGCGGCGACCCGACACAAATAGGGCTTGGCGCCCGGATCGCCAGACCCGTCGCCGCTGGCCCCGCGCCAACACGTGTGCTGGGATCGACTATTCGGCGAGGCCGCCGAAGGTGAAGACGGCGCCGATCCAGATCGGCCGCCGTCCGCTGCCGCCGAAGTACTTGCCGTAAAGCTCGAGGATGTCCCCGCTGCGAAAGAGGCGCGCCAATGTGGTGTTGACGGCCAGGCGAAGCTCCCAATCGCCGCGCGGCAGCATGATGGCGAACGGCTCGAACGACAAATCCTCGGGCAGCATCGTCAGATTGGGAAGGTTCGCCGCCTGCGCCAAAGCGAGAAGAACAAGCTTGTCTGAGGCGAACCCATCGAGCTCGCCGCGCCCCAGCGCCGCCACGCCCGCGTCGCGATCGGCAAAGGACACAAGCTTCGCATCCAGCTTTCGCCGGTCCAGCTGATCGTGAATGGCCTGCGCATTGGTCGAGCCGGGCACGACGCCGATCCTCTTGCCCGCGAGATCGTTGAAGCTGAAGAGGCCGGCGCCGGCGTTGACGAGAACCCCGGTGCTTTCCGCGTAAACGAAGCTCGAAAAGTCGACGAGCTTCATGCGCGAGAGCGAAACCGTCGTCGACCCGCACTCGAGGTCCGCGGCGCCGCTGACGATGGCATCGAACCTGGTCTGCGCGCTGACGGCCACCCACTGGATGCCGAGCGCGCTCAACCCGAGCTGCCGCTCGATCGATTTCGCGGCGCGCACGCACAGGTCGATGGTGTAGCCGGCCGGCTTGCCCTGCGGATCGACGAAGGAAAACGGCGGCGAATCCGAACGATAGGCAATCCTGATGGTCGCCGTTTCCTGGATTCTCTTGAGGCGACCGTCAGGCGTCTGCGCCAACGCGACGTCGCCGATCAGCACTGCACTCAGCAGTGCCACTATCCAACACCACATAGCCGCCTCCCCCTGATGGCGCTCGGGCTGTTGCTCGTCTCAACGACATTATCACACGAATTGCGCGGCACCGCCATCGGCCACGCAGCGCAACGCTGGGCCGCGGCAAACGCACGCGAACGTCGCAGGCGGGGTCGCGCTACCGGATCCGCTCCACCGAAGTCATCGGCTTGCTGAATTCCGAGGTCCCGCCGTCGGCCGACGTCAACGTCGCTGTGACGGACGGCGGCAAGCCGAGTTGCGGCGTGGTCGGCACCGTCACCACGAAGCGTCCGCGGCCGTCCTTGTCGGAAACCGCGACCGCATCGCCGAGATAGAATGCGCCTTCGGTGACGCCCGGCTGACGGTTGGCGAAGACCTCGACGGTAAACCGCGACTGCGGCGCGCCCTCGAAGGTGCCCGCGACCACGATGTCCGCGCCCTGCAGGTGGATGGTGTCGATCACCGGCGGCTGCACGCCGCCGTTGGCTGGGGGCGCGCATTTGGGCGCTCCGTCCGGACAGGCGCGCACGAGCTGGTCGGGCGGGACGATGACGCCGATCCCCATGCGACCTTCATAGGCGGCGTCGCCGGGGCTCGCGGCGCCGAGCACGATGCCGCCGGTGCGCAGTTTCGGATCGCAGCTACCGCCGACGAAGCAGCGCCGGATGTCGCGGCCGTTGTCGTGGATCGCGTTACGGGAAATGCGGGACATGCTGCCGCCGGTTGCCGGCCGCACCGCGACGCCGATCGCGTTGCCGTAGATCGCGTTGCCGACCACCATGTTGCCGACGCCGGAGAGCGACACGCCGAAGGTGTTGTCGGTGAAGACGTTGTTGGCGATGTAGTTGCGGTTGCCGCCGTTCACCTGGATGCCGTCCGAGTAGCCCTCGAAGCGGTTCTCCGCCACCACGTTGTCGTTGCCGAGCAGGATCTCGATGCCCTGTGATGGCTCCTGGTTGGCCGCGGTCGAGCGGAACAGATTCTCGGCAACGAGATTGAAGGCCGCGCCGCGCGTCAGTTCGAGCCCGTCGCCATTGTCGATGAACTCGTTGCGCAGCACCTTGTTGTGCAGCGTCGTGGTCGGCGTTGGATTGCCGGCGCCATCGTCGCCGGTCAGCATCACGCCGGCGCCGCCGCGGTTGGCGACGATGCGGTTGTCGTGGATGACGTTGCCGCTCGACCGGTGGATCAGCACGCCGATGCAGAAATTGCGAATGTCGAGGCCGCTGATGTCGACGCCGCTCGTGTCGACGAGCGCGAGCCCCGGATTGGTGGTGGTGCGCACGTTGGCGCCGAATTGCCCGGCGACCGCGCCCGGGCACGTCTCCGGACCCTTGTCGGGAATGAAGCCGGAGCCATCGAGAACGATGAACTCGCCGGTCTTCGCCCACGCCGCGCCTGCGATCGCGACCGGCCCTTTGATCGGCGGCAGCGGCGCCGTGAGCCTGATCACATGCGGCGCGGCCCCGACCGCGTCGATCTCGATGCGATAGCGGCCGGGCGTCCGATTGCTCTGTTCGATCGCGTAGCGCAGCGAGCCTTCATTGGCGTCATCGGCATAGCGGGTGACGCGCAGCACATCAGGCGATGGAGGATTTTGCGCGAAAGCAGTACAGGGCAAAGCGGCAATCAACATCGCCATGGCAAAGCCGGCGCGCAGCATCGTGGTTCCTCCCGATTTTTTCGGTTCGTGTTCGTCGGCCGGAAGATGGGGCAAAACTGCTCCGCGTGGCAACAGCGCGATGTTGCACGGCGAGCGCCAGCCAAACCGCAGGCGCAGCCAACTGCTGCGGCGAGTGAAAATCGCCGGATTTTCCCTCAGAACAGGGAAAATATCAGGGAAACTCAAAAATCGGGCTGCGCTCTCCGCATGCCTCGGCGAAATCGCTCGTGGTGGCCGAAGCTTGCGCGCGAACGCCGCCGCCGTGCTGAGGGAAGTGTGCTGCAAAGAACAGCGAATATCGGCACTGCGGCAAATTGCGTGCGGTAGAGGGGGCCACGGGCCATCGGAATCTCCTTGCTCAATAGGACTATTTATAGCATAATAGTCCTATTGAGACAACCGAGTTGAGCAACGCCGTCATTCCGGGGCGCCCGAAGGGCGAACCCGGAATCCATACTCCCGGCGACCGGGGTTACTGGATCGTCCGGTCAAGCCGGACGATGACGGTGTTGCGAGGCTTGAGCGACCGAAACAACACGCCCGCGGCAAGCGGGCATGATGACCGGGCGATGCCGCGATCAGATCGAAACGGGCTTGTGCGCGCGGAGGAAGGAGCGGATCTGGCGCACCGCCAGCGGAATGCGCTCCTTGGGCTCCTTCCACGGGAACATGCTGACCTCGGCGTTGGGCGCGAGCATCGCGGCTTCCATCGCGACGGCGTAGGGGTGCGCCGGGATGTCGTCCGGTAGGATCAGCACGGGCGTCTGGCAGTTGCGCACGAAGTCGCGCGTCACGGTGAAGACGAAGTCGGGATTGGTGCGATACATCCTGGTCAGGAATTTATCGACCATCTCCATCGTGAGCTCGGGGCGCCGCGCCACCAGCGCCGGACCCCAGGTCTTCATGTTGCCGTCGTAGAAGAGGTCGCGCATTTCGGGGCGAGACCCGCTCGGCTGCGCCAACACGGCGGCGACAACGCGGTCGGGCGCCCGTCGCAACAGGTTCCAGACGAAGGGGCCGCCGATGCAGAAGCCGAGCACCATGAACTTGTCGATGCCGAGGTGGTCCATCAGCGCCGAGGTGGTCGTCGGTATAGGCGTCCCACGGCCGGTCGGCTTCGAGCGGACCGACCGATTGGCCGCCGGTGGCGTTGCGCAGGTCCGACGCGATGCAGCGGTACTCGCCCTTGAACTCCTCGATCGGGTTGAACGGCGCGGTCGAGAGGCCCGCGATGGTCGAGTTCAATCCGCCGCCGGCGATGAGCAGCAACGGATAACCTGACCCCGCTTCCTCGAAGCGGATGCGAACCGGGCCTTTCTCATAGAAGCGCGCCTGCTGCGCAAACACGCGCGGCGCCGCGGCGATCGCCGTCGCCGCCACACCGGTCGCCAGGATGTTGCGTCTCACCTTGTCCATCATCGGCGCGCCCTCCCCGCTACGCACTCTTCTGCTGCTTCTTCATGGTGTCGAACCAGGGGCAGGCGCCGGCCATGACGTCGTAGTTGCCGGGCAGCACCTGGACCGGGCGGCGCAGGCCGCGGGCGGCGTTGGCGAGGCGCATCTCGCGCGCTTCGGTGCGCTGCTCGGGCGAGAGCCACATGCGGTCGTGGCCCCACAGGCTCGGGCCTTCCTTGCGCTCGCTCGCCTGCCAGGCCTGGGGATCGATGTCGCGCGCGCCCCAGCCGGACTCGATCATGAAGCCCGACGGATTCCAGGTGTAGAACGAGGTGACGAAGTCGCCGCAGTGCCGGCCGAGCGTCACGGCAAGGCGGCCGTCCTCGGCCTGGGCGAGATCATAGCCCTGGCCGACGTCGTCGAGGCTGAAGAGTTCCAGCATCATATGATGGACGGCGTTCTTGCCGGTCGCCGCGAACGCGATCGAGTGGTGGCGCGGGTTCACGTGGAAGAAATACAGCTGATACGGCCGCAGGAAATAGTCGCTCAGACGAAAGCCGAGGACGTCGCGGTAGAACTCCATCATCTCCTCGATGCGCTCGACGTGCAGCACCACGTGGCCGAGGCCGAGCGCCCCGGTGCGGAAGCCGGAGAGGTTACGGCCGGGCATGAACGGATCGCTCGCGACCTCGGCGCCATGGAAGAATTCGAGCCGGTTGCCGAGCGGATCCTTGATGACGATCAGATCGGCGACATGGCGCTCCTCGGCGAGCGCGCGCGAACCTTGGGCGACTTCGACGCCGTGGGCCTGGAGATGGCCGCCGAGCCGGTCAAGCGTGGCCGCGTCCGCGATCTCCCAGCCGAAAAAGCTGATGCCCTCGCCGCCGTCCTCGTTCACGATCACGCGCTGCTTGCGGTCATCCATGCGCAGCGCGAGCGTCGCGCGGCTGCGGTCGGTCGCCTGCAGGCCGAGGAGCTTGGTGCCGTAGCCCGCCCAGTCGTCGATCGTCTTCGTCCGTACGCCGACATACCCCAAGGACTGCACGATCATGATCTCACCTCGACCTCACCTCGACATCAGGCGCCGCGCCGGTGGCCTGCTACGCAGTATATGTTCACGGGCAGCGGCATTTCCACGGCGCAGAATTGAAAGCACTGTAGTTTCCAACCGTTCACGATCTGGACTTTTATCGAGCATGGCCGGTTGAGGTTACATTGACCTGATTCGCGGACGGCTTAAGCTGGGTCAAGCCGGACTGCGGCCACGGGCGTATCTCCGCGCCGCGCCCGGCAGTGGTGTTTCCGAGTCGACGATCGCAATTGGGGGGAGCCTTCCCATCGGAGGGCGCCATCGGATTTGGGTTGCGAGCCTGTCCGGGGGGCGCCGGAACGGCTCAGGGCATACCAGGGGCAACGAATGCCGGAATTTTTCCGGATGACCGGCTTTGGCTCGACGCCCGGGTCACGGAGATATTTCGCTGCGGCTTGCCCCCTCCGCGCCGGCAGCACGCTCGGTTCTTTGATCGCGTTGGTCGGCGAGGCCTGCGCCCAGGACGCTGCCGGCGAACGCAGCTCGGGCGGTTTCGCTGTTGCCGCTGGGGACGCGATCCGCAGCCTTGATGATCGCGCGCTCACGGCGCTCGCCCTGTTCGCGGTCGTCATCATCCTGGGCGTTGTCGCCTTCGCGTTCGTCACCGCTGTCATGCTGCTGCGCACGCGCGAGCACCGAGCGCATCGAGCAGGTGCGGGCGCGCAGCGAAGCGGCAGCGCTCGAAGGAACGATCGACCGGCTCTACGGCCTCTTGCTCGCCGAGCCGCAGATCATCGTGTCGTGGGAACGCGATACCGCGCCCGAGGTGATCGGCGACGCCGCCATCATCTCGGCAGGGCTCGCCGCCGAGAACATCCTCAACTTCGCCGCATGGCTGCGGCCGGAGCAGGCCTACCAGCTGCAATCGGCAATCGACCGCCTGCTCGGGCGCGGCGAGGGCTTCACCTTGTCGCTCACCTCCGCGGCGGGGCGCTATCTCACGGCGGAAGGCCGCGCGATCGGCGGCTCGGCGGTGCTGCGGATCAACGACGTGACCGGGGTGAAGAAGGACCTCGCCGAGCTCAATCACCGTTATCACCGGCTGCAGGCCGATACCGATGCGGTGCGCGCGCTCGTCGATGCGCTGCCCTCGCCGGTGTGGACCCGCGACGCCTCCGGCCGCCTTGCCTTTGCCAATCCGGCCTATGCCCGTGCCGTCGAGGCGGCGGACGTCGCGACCGCAGTCTCCTCGCGGCGCGAACTCCTCGACAGCGGGACGCGCGAGGACATCGAGCGGAGCCGCGGCAGCGGCGCCGCGTACTCCAGCCGCGCCGCGGTCATCGTCGCCGGCGCGCGGCGCATCTTCGATATCCTGGAGGTACCGAATCCGCGCGGCAGCGCCGGCATCGGGCGCGACACGACGGAAATCGAGACGCTGCGCGCGGAGATCGAGCGCGCCGTCGAGGCGCATCGCCGCATCCTCGACCAGCTCTCGACGGCGGTCGCGATCTTCGGCCCCGACCACAGCCTCACCTTCTACAACGCCGCCTATCAGGCACTGTGGGACCTCGACCCGCATTTCCTCGACCAGGGACCATCCGATTCCGTCGTGCTCGATCGCCTGCGTGCGATGCGACGGCTGCCCGAGCAGTCCGATTTCCGCGCCTGGAAGGCCGCGCTCCACAAAGCCTACCATGCGTCGGAATCGGCGAAATACGAGTGGCATCTGCCGGACCAGCGCACGCTGCGCGTCGTCACCTCGCCAAATCCCGACGGCGGCGTGACCTACCTCTTCGACGACGTCACCGAGCGGCTCAACCTCGAACGGCGTTTCGACGCGCTGATCCGGGTGCAGGGCGAGACCCTCGACAACCTCGCCGAGGCGGTCGCGCTGTTCGGCAGCAATGGCCGCATCCGCCTGTTCAATCCGGCCTTCGTGCAGATGTGGCAGCTGCCGCCGGCGCTCCTCGACGAGCGGCCGCACATCGAGGCAGTGATCGCCCAGGCGCGCACTACCATCGCAACGAGGAGACCTGGGACGCGCTGCGCGCTGCCGTGACCGCGCTCGACCGCCGCAGCCCGATCTATCGCCGCATCGAGCGCACCGACGGCACCGTCGTCGATTGCCGCACGGTGCCGATGCCGGATGGTGCCACCCTCGTCACGTTCCAGGACGTGACGAATTCCGTCAACGTCGAGCGCGTGCTCACCGAGAGCAACAAGGCCCTCGTCGAGGCGGACAAGATCAAGATCGATTTCGTCCGCCACGTCTCCTACGAGCTGCGCTCGCCGCTCACCAACATCATCGGCTTCGCGCATTTCCTCGGCGACCCCTCGACCGGGCCGCTCACGGCGAAGCAGAACGAATACCTCGGCTACATCATGGTTTCGAGCAACGCGCTGCTCGCGATCATCAACAACATCCTCGACCTCGCCTCGATCGATGCCGGCGCGATGGCGCTCGACCTCGAACCGGTCGACATCCGCGCCACCATGGATGCGGCCGCGGAAGGCGTGCAGGACCGCATCGTCAACAACAACATCCGGCTCGAGATCAACGTGCCGCCGGACATCGGCAGCTTCGTCGCCGATGAGCGGCGCATTCGTCAGATTTTGTTCAACCTGTTGTCCAACGCCGTCGGTTTCTCGTCGCCGGGCGAAACCGTGATGCTCTCGGCCGCGCGGGGCCCCGATACCGTGACCTTCACGGTGAGCGACCACGGTCCCGGCATACCGCCGGAACTTCAGGACCGGGTGTTCGAACTCTTCGAAACCGATGCGCGCGGCACGCCGCACCGCGGCGCCGGCCTCGGGCTCTCGATCGTGCGCTCGTTCGTTGAACTTCACCATGGCACGGTGCAGATCGAATCCGTTCCGGGCGAGGGCACGACCGTGGTATGCAGCTTCCCGCTTGCGATTGAAGCGGCCAAAGATGCGGCCGAATAGGCCTCGCGCGAACGCACCGAGATGCAGACCCACACCAGGAGCGACGCCGGATTTTTTCGGCCGCTGGCAACCGAGCAGGCGACCCGGCAGCTTGCGGCCGATGTCGCAAATCTGCTCGAGGCGGGCGACTTCGTCGCGCTCTCGGGCGATCTCGGTGCCGGCAAGACCACGTTCGTGCGGGCCATGATCGAATATCTGGCGGGCGGCGCTGCGGTCGAAGTGCCGAGCCCGACCTTCACCCTGGTACAAAGCTACGACCTGCCGCGCTTCACGCTGGTGCATGCCGACCTCTATCGGCTCGCGAGCGCCGATGAACTCGCCGAGCTTGGCCTCGACGATGTCGCCAACGCCGTCATTGCGATGGAGTGGCCGGACCGCGCCGGCAGTGCGTTGCCGGACGACCGCATCGACATCACGCTGGCGGTCAGCGCCAAGGGCGACGAGGAGCGTCGCGTCGCCCATCTCGTCGGCCGCGGCCGCGCGGCCGCGCGGGTCGATCGGCTCGGCGCGATGCTCGATTTTCTCGACCAGGCGGGCTTCGCGAACGATCCCCGCATGCGCATCGCCGGCGATGCGTCGAGCCGGTCCTATGAGCGCATCTGGCAGGGCGACCAACGCCTCATCCTGATGAATGCGCCGCCGCAGCCCGATGGGCCGCCGGTCAAGCGCGGCCTGCCCTACAGCGCGATCGCCCATCTCGCCGAGGACGTGAAGCCGTTCGTCGCGATGGCGAAGGCGTTGCGGGGGCGCGGCCTGTCGGCGCCGAAAGTCGCCGCGGCCGATCTCGAATTGGGCTTCCTCGTGCTGGAGGACCTCGGCGCCGACCTCGTCGTCGCGGGCAATCCGCCAGCGCCGATCGCCGAGCGCTACGGCCGCGCGGTCGATGTGCTGGTCGCGTTGCACCAGCAAGACCTGCCGGACGTGCTGCCGATTGCACCGAAGCTTGAGCACCGGCTTCCGACCTACGACCTCGACGCATTTTTGATCGAAGCGGAGTTGCTCATCGACTGGTATCTGCCGGCGCGCGGCACGGCGGCCTCGGCCGAGACCCGTGCGCTGTTCCAGTCGTTATGGCGCGATGCGCTGCGGCCGGTGCTGGAGGCGCCGAAGACCTGGGTGCTGCGCGACTTCCATTCGCCCAATCTCTTGTGGCTCGGCGATCGCGACGGGCTCGCGCAGATCGGCCTCCTCGACTTTCAGGACGCGGTGATGGGGCCGGGCGCCTACGATGTCGCCTCGCTGCTCCAGGACGCTCGCGTCGATGTGCCGGAGGAGTTGGAGATCGAACTCTTCGCGCGCTATGTGCGGGCGCGGCGCGAGCGCGAGCCGGGCTTCGATGCCAACACCTTCGCTCGTCTTTACGCGACACTCGCGGCCCAGCGCGCCACCAAGGTGCTGGGCATCTTTGCGCGCCTCGATCGTCGCGACGGCAAACCGCAATACCTGCGGCACATGCCGCGCATCTTTGCGTATCTGCGCCGCGTGATGGCGCACCCGGCGCTTGCCGCGCTGAACAACTGGTACCTCGCAAACGTCCCGCCGCCGTGAGCGCTACCCTTTGACGAGGCCGCCGCGGGCGTCGAGCATTTCGCCGATGATCTTTGCGGCGGCGAGGCCTTCGTACGTGCCGGTGTACATGGAGGCGCGGTAGATCGCGTCTTCGAGCACGCCGTACTGCTCATCGCGGCTGATGATGCCCTTGGCGTACAGCAAATCGAGCAACGACGCGGCAATGGCGCCGCCCGCAATTCCCATTCCGACGGCCTTGGCTTCCGCTTCGTCGCTCATCCTGATCCTCCCGAGTGCGGCGCGATCATACCGCATCGGTACGCAGGTGCAGCATCGGCTCGTCCGGCCACCGCCAGTCCCGCTACCCGGCGTCGGCGCCAAACCCAACGTATCGACTATCACGTTGAATTCATGTGACATTCCAGAAACGATTTGGTGAAATAGGAATATTTTGATAGACTTTATGAGTGATTCCAGCCAAGACCGACGGACTTGGCGAACTCGAAATTTGCTCGGCAGTTCAATCGTTTGACGCGAGGTCGGAGCCACAGACCGCGCTGTCCGCTGAGCATTGCAATTTTCCGGGAGGAGCGCGGCGGCGACCTTCCGCGCCGCCCGGCAGGCGAGCTCGTAAACTTCGATGAAATCAATATGTTAAATCACTTCCCACAGTCGCGCCGCGCGGCCCTCGGCAGCGCGCGGAGCCGCCGAATTCCTTGTGCCGGACCGCGCCAGCGATTACTGTCCGCCCACTGGCGGATTGGTCCGCCGGCCGCCTGGGATTCCCGGGAAATCAAAGGCTTGTGTATCCGGGTCGGCGATCTGCCGTCCCGCAGGATCGCGTTGACGCCGTAACTCGAAGGCCAGGATTTTCGCGTGCGCTACATCTCAACTCGAGGCGAAGCCCCTGCGCTTGGCTTCATCGACGTGACGCTGGCCGGTCTTGCGCGCGACGGCGGGCTCTACGTTCCCGACGCGTGGCCGCGGCTCGATGCGGCGACGATCGCGGGCTTCGCCGGCCGCCCCTATGCGGAGATTGCGTGCGAAATCCTCGCGCTGTTTGCCGGCGACACCATCGAGCGGAGCGAAATCGCGCGCATGACGCGCGAGGCCTATGACGGCTTCCGCCATCCGGCCGTCACGCCTCTCGTTCAGCTCGCGCCCAACACCTTCGTGCTGGAGCTGTTTCACGGGCCGACGCTCGCCTTCAAGGATCTGGCGATGCAGATCCTCGCCCGCCTGATGGACCATGCGCTGCGCCAGCGCGGCGCGCGCACCACGGTCGCGGTCGCGACCTCGGGCGACACCGGCGGCGCCGCCGTCGAAGCGTTCGCGGCGCGCGACCAGGTCGACGTCGTCGTGCTGTTTCCGCAAGGGCGCATCTCCGACGTGCAGCGCCGCATGATGACGACGAGCGGCCACGACAACGTCCATGCGATCGCGATCGAAGGCACCTTCGACGATTGCCAGGCCTTGGTGAAGGCCATGTTCAATCACCACGATTTCCGCGATCGCGTGCGGCTGACCGGCGTCAACTCCATCAACTTCGCCCGCATCGCGGCCCAGGTGGTCTACTATTTCGTCGCCGCGGTCGCGCTCGGCGCGCCGCATCGCAAGATCGCGTTCACGGTGCCGACCGGGAATTTCGGCGACGTGTTTGCGGGCTACGTCGCGGCCCGCATGGGCCTGCCGATCGATCGCCTCCTCGTTGCGACCAACGTCAACGACATCCTGGTGCGCACCTTTGCCGGCGGCGCCTACGAGTTGCGCGACGTGGTGGCGACCTCCTCGCCCTCGATGGACATCCAGGTCTCGTCCAACTTCGAGCGCCTGATCTTCGATGCCTGCGGGCGCGATCCGCACGCCGTGCGCAATGCCATGGCAGCGCTCGCCCAGTCGCGCCGGTTCAAGCTCACCGAGCGCACGCTCGCCGAGATGCGGAGCCTGTTCGCCGCCGATCGCGCGAGCGAGGAGGAGACCGCGGCCGCGATCCGCACCACGCTGCGCGAGACCTCCTACCTGATCGACCCGCACACCGCCGTCGCAGTCGCAGTCGCCGAGAAAGAGCCGCGCGACCCCGCGATCCCCATGGTGGTGCTGTCGACCGCCCATCCGGCCAAATTCCCCGATGCGGTCGCGGCCGCATGCGGGGTGCGGCCGGCCTTGCCGGATTGGTTATCCGGCCTACTTACCCGGCGCGAGCAGGTCACGGTCCTGCCGGCCGACCAGTCTGCCGTCGAATCCCACATCCTGACCCACAGCCGCGCCGCGCGCGAAGGAGTGCTTGCATGAGCGTAGAAGTCACCCGTCTGCCATCGGGTCTCGTCGTCATTACCGATGCGATGGCGCATTTGCAGACGGCCTCGCTCGGGGTCTGGGTGACTTGCGGCAGCCGCAACGAGGCAGCCGACGAGCACGGCATTTCGCACTTCCTCGAGCACATGGCCTTCAAGGGCACGGCGCGGCGCACCGCGCGCCAGATCGCCGAGGAGATCGAAGCGGTCGGCGGCGACCTCAATGCCGGCACCGGCGTCGAGACGACGGCGTACTACGCGCGCCTCCTCAAGGCCGATATCGGCCTGGGTCTCGATGTGCTCGCCGATATCCTGTCGCATCCGAGCTTCGATCCCGACGAGATCACCCGCGAGAAGAACGTCATCATCCAGGAGATCGGCGCGGTCGAGGACACGCCCGACGACCTCGTGTTCGAGCACCTCCAGGCGACCGCGTTCGCGGGCCAGCCGGTGGGCCGTTCGATCCTCGGCACCAAGGCGACCGTGCGCTCGTTCGACGCCAAGCGGCTGCGCGCCTATCTCGCCCGCAATTACCGTGCGCCCGGCATGGTGGTGGCGGCGGCCGGCGCGGTCAATCACGACGAGGTCGTGAGCGAGGCCGCCAAGCAATTCGCCGACTTCACCGGACCCAATGCGGGGACGCCGGAGCCGGCGCGCTTCAAGGGCGGGACGTTCGTCGAAAAGCAGGATCTCGAGCAGGTCCACATCGCGCTTGCGCTCGAGGGCCTCCCCCAGCGCGACGCTTCGATCTACAGCCTGCAGGTGTTCACCAACGTGCTCGGCGGCGGCATGTCGTCCCGGCTGTTCCAGGAGGTGCGCGAGCTGCGCGGGCTCTGCTACTCGATCTACGCCTTCCACGCGCCCTATTCCGACACCGGCATGTTCGGCCTCTATGCCGGCACCGATGCGATCGACGCTCCCGAATTGATGCAGGTGGTGGTCGACCAGCTCGTCGATGCGGCGGACACCATCACCGAGGCGGAAATCTCGCGCGCCAAGGCGCAGATGAAGGCCGGCCTCCTGATGGCGCTCGAAAGCTCCGGCGCCCGCGCCGAACAATTGGCGCGGCAGATGATCGTGCACGGCCGCCCGATCCCCCTCGACGAGATCGTCGCCAAGGTCGACGCCGTGACCGTCGAGAGCGCCCGCGCCGCCGGACGCGCCCTGATCGGACGCGCGCCGCCGGCGGTGGCGGCCCTCGGTCCGGCCGGCCTCGAGAACGCCGCTGCCATTGCCGAGAGCCTCGCGATCAAGGCGGCCTGAGGCAAGAATGGCGTTCTTCCGCACTGCGACGTTTGCCGAGACGCTGCCCGCCATCGAGGGCGACATCGTCTCGCTGCGGCCGCCGCAGATGTCCGACTTTACGGAATGGGCGACGTTGCGGGAGAGGAGCCGCGAGTTCCTGAGGCCCTGGGAGCCGATCTGGCCCGCCGACGATCTCACCCGCGGCGCCTATCGCCGCCGCCTCAAGCGCTACGGCGAGGATCAGCGCGATGACCAGGCCTATTCGTTCTTCATCTTCCGCAAATCCGACGGCGCGCTGGTCGGCGGGGTGCGAATCACAAACGTCCGCCGGGGCGTCGCCCAGGCCGGCAGCTTCGGCTACTGGATGGGCGAGGCTTATGCCCGCCAGGGGCTGATGTCATCGGCGATGCGCGCCCTGGTGCCGTTCAGCTTCGTGACGCTACGCCTGCACCGTCTCGAAGCCGCGTGCATCCCGACCAATACCCCCTCGATCCGCCTCCTCGAGAAGTCCGGCTTCGAGCGGGAGGGCTACGCACGCCAATACCTCTGCATCAACGGCATCTGGCAGGACCACCTGCTCTACGCCCGGATCAAGGACGATCCGCCCCACCGGCGCAAATGACGCGTTAGGCGCCTTTGGGGCGCCTTTGGGGCGCCTTTGGTCTGCCACGGTTTTTTTGCTATGATGTCCGTGGGGATTGGGCATTTGACATGAACACGGCCGCAACCTCGCGCACGGCGTCATGGCGCCGCGATCGATGGATCGCGTTGCGACACGCCGGATTCTGGCTCGCGGCCGTCATGGTGCTGTCCGGCTGTTCGTCGCTCGGAAGTTTGGGCAGTTCCACGCCGCCCGCGGCGACGCCCGGGCCGGACGCGAGCACCGCACCCGCGCCGTCCGATACCTCGTTCACCAGCCGGGTGAAATCGGTCTTCTCCGGCAGTTCCTCGAGCCTGCCGCCGGCAAAGCCGACGACCACCGGCGCGACGTCGTCGGACTTCGATTGCCCGACCGTCGATTATCGCCAGGGCGCGGCGCTGTTTACCGTCAACGAACCGGGCTCCGACGCCTCCGCGCTCAACCTGCGCTATCAGGCGAGCTTCACCCAGAACGCGCGCGAATGCTTCGTGCGCGGCACCGACGTCAACATCAAGGTCGGGGTCCAGGGGCGCATCGTGGTCGGCCCCGCCGGCGCGCCGGCGCAGGTCGAGATTCCGGTGCGCTACGCGCTGGTGCGCGAAGGCCTGCAGCCGAAGGTGATCTGGACCAAGCTGTTCGTCGTCCCGGTCACCATGCCGCCGGGGCAGACCTACGTGCCGTTCCTCCACGTCGAGGAGGAAATGACGGTACCGATCCCGTCCACCTCCGAGCTCGAGGCCTACATCATCTACATCGGCTTCGACCCCGACGGCCTGACCCCGGCGAGGCCCACGCCGAAGAAGAAGTCGCCGCCGCGGATTAAGTAGTGCGCATGAGCTGCATCAAGCGCTGTCGCTCGTGACCTTGTAGTCGCTCGTTTGCCCGAGCGAGTTTGAAACTCGATGATCTCTCGGCATCGTCATCGTCCGGCTTGACCGGACGATCCAGTAACCACTGCGCTATCGCTTAGCACGTCGTGTCGGATCGCGTTTTCGATATCGTTGAATTGCTCGTAATAGACGAGACGGTGCTCATATTTGCTGGTGAAGCCTTCTGCTGCTTGGGTGCGACGTTCATAAACGCGACGTACGAGATTGTTGGTGACGCCGATGTAGAGCGTGCCGCCGACGTCGCTTGCCAAGATATACACCGAGTAGTTCCGCTCGGCGCGCATGCTGGGAGGCATGGGGTTACTGGATCGTCCGGTCAAGCCGGACGATGACGCTGGCGCGATGTTTTGACGGAGACGGTCCCAATTGCTCCCGGTTTGTCATGTCCCCCGAAAGCGTTCGCGGAGCATCACGAGCCAGAGCAGCGCACAGCGCTCGTTGTCGCATCTCAGCGTTAGCGACCGCGTCTCAAACGCAGACCAGCGCGCTCGCCTCGTGGCCCCTCGCTATCACCGGCCAAACCGCCGCGCTCCCAATCCCCGCCATGAAGTCGCGCCGTCGTAGCGGTAGGGACGCGTGTTTCATCACGCGCCCCCCGCACAGAACCGTACGTGCGGCTTTCCCGCATACGGCTCCCACCTCGGGTGTGTGACGGCAAAGCGATCGCTTGGCCAGGGATGGAGGATGATCGGTTTTGGGAGCCACGCGTTCGCCAGTAGCGTGATCCGCTCCCACGTGATGCGATCCTTTTGGCTGCGATGCCGCAGCGTACGCCGCCAGAGATCGATGACATGGTTCCGGAGCACGTCGAGCGCACGCGCATTGGTCGGCACAGCATGATAGTTGAAGTAGCCGTGGACGACCCGCCTCAGCCATCGCCCTTGCTCGGGAATCGACTGATGCATGCGCAGTCGCAGTTCATCCTTGATCATCCGCAGCTTCGCCGTCATGCGGTCCGGCCGGCTCTTCCGTTGGAGCTGGAATGCCGGCGCGGGTTTTGCCGCAGATGAAGGTGAAGCCGAGGAAGTTGAAGGTCTCCGGCTTGCTAAGCCCGCGCCGCTCGGCGTTCAGCCGCGAAGCGTCCGAACTCGATGAATCGGGTCTTCTCGGGATGTAGCGTCAACGCAAACTCCCTCAACCGTTCGCGCATCTCTCCCAGAAAGCACCGGGCGTCGTCATGGTGCTGGAAGCCGACGATGAAGTCGTCCGCATAGCGCACGATGATCATATCGCCGGTGGCCTTACGCCGTCGCCAGCGCGCGGCCCAGAGATCGAGAGCGTAGTGCAGGTAGATGTTGGCAAGTAGCGGTGAGATCACCGATCCCTGCCCCGTCCCACTGTCACTGATCGACACGACCCCGTCTTCGAGGATGCCAGCCTTCAGCCATTTCTGGATCAGGCGGATGATGCGCCGGTCGCCGATCCGGTGCTCGAGAAGCGGATCAGCCATTGCTGGCTGATCGCATCGAAGAACGATCGGATGTCGGCGTCCAGTATGTAGCTCACCTTCTTACTGCCGATCCCGACACAGAGCGCATCCAACGCGTCATGCGTGCCGCGCCCAGGCCGAAATCCATAGCTGAACCCGAGGAAGTCTTCCTCGTAGATCGCGTTCAGCAGCGCGACCACCGCCCGTTGGACAATCTTGTCCTCCAGCGCGGCGACCGCCAGCGGACGCTGCCGGCCGTCCGGCTTGGGTATGTAGACCCGCCGGCTCGGCAGTGCCCGATACGCTCCTCGTTGGACCCGGTCGTGCAGATCCTCGAGATTACATTCGAGATCTGCCTCGTAGTCCTTCCACGTCAGCCGATCGACGCCCGGCGCAGCGTCCTTCTTGAGTTCGTAGAACGCTTGTTCAAGCAGGTCGGTGCTGATGTGGTGGAAGAGCGCGGTGAACCTCTCCTTCTTTCTTGCCTTTGCAACTTGCCGTATGCGTTCCAGCGCCTGTGACACGCTTGCCCGACTCTGCGTCCGGTGCGTGCTTTGCCAGCCCGCATTCCCCTTGGTCCCCGCCCTTCGCTCCACCGGCTCCGCTGCTGCAACGCCGCCAGGATCGCTCCACAGCAGGCTGTCGGCTTTGTTCGTCGGCTTCAAAGCTAATATGGCGGGGTCCGACTTCTCGGCTCCGTTCATCATCGGCTACGGCTCCTCGCCTTCCCGATGCGGACCGGCAGCGGCAGAGCCGTTCCGGTCAGACCCGAGATCTCCCAGGTTCCGATGCGATCCCTTTGCACGTGATGTGGCCTTTGACCTCGGCAGGGCGTCAGCACCTCGCATAACGGTGCCGCACATGTTGCCTTCGAGCGAATGAAAACTCTCGGCCCCTGCGATGTCTGATCTTTCGTGGCTCAATACCACACCCCATGCAATCGCTGTGTACGCTTCGCAGCCACCGTCGCCGGTGACCACGCAACACTCGCTACCGAGCGGCCGCTACGCCTTACTTGGGCCGGACTTTCACCGGCTGGATAGCACCAGCTTTGCCTGGCGCACTCATTCAATCACCTTGTCGGCGACGGCGAGAAGCTCATCGGGGATGTGAAGACCCAGCGCCTTGGCAGTCTTGAGGTTGAGAAACAGTTGGAAATTCGTGAGCTGGTCGACGGGCAAATCAGCCGGTTTGGCACCTTTGAGAACATGGCCGGCATAGACGCCCGCTTTGCGATAAGAATCGCAAAACTCGTACCGTAACTCATCAAGCCACCGGCGGTGACCGTGTCTTGGTGATCGTAAATAGTTGGCACCGCATAGCGTCGAGCGAGCCTCACCAAGATTTCGCGCCGGCTGTTGAAAAATGGATCGACTGTAACAACGAGCGCATCCGCTCGTTGTTCGGCAAGGGCCGAGAAGGCGGTTTCCAACTCACTTTCGTCGCTGGCTTTGAAAGCAATAATCCGTTCTCCCAAGACAGCGGCAGCAGCGAAAACATCTTTTGTCTGGGCCTGCGCATCAGGATTTTTGGGGTTGATCAGCAAAGCAATCGTCGTTGCTTTCGGCACGAGTTTGCGCAGTAATCCAAGTCGCTTTTGCTCCAGGCCGGCAAGATAAACGCCGAACCCGTCACATTGCCACACGGCCTGTTGAGACTAGCAACAAGGCCGAGTTTGACCGGATCACCAGCCATCGCGAAGACGATCGGTATCGTTGATGTGGCCGCCCTGGCGGCGACCGGCGCGACATTACCGCCCGTCGCTGCGATCACATTGACCTGTCGGCGAACGAGGTCCGCGGCAAGTTCAAGAAGACGGTCGTAGTTTCCGTCAGCCCAGCGATACTCGATCTGCACGTTCCGACCTTCGACAAATCCCTCTTCCGCTAATCCTTGATGAAACGATGTGACGAGGTGCGCGGTTTTTGTCGCCGAGCGAGGATTAAGAAATCCGATCACCGGCATCACCTGCCGCTGCGCCCATACCAACATCGGCCAGGCCGCCACGCCGCCGAGCCCCACGATCAAGCCGCGCCGGTTCATTCGATGACCTCGTCCGCGAGGGCAAGCATCGTCGTCGGCATTTCGAGGCCAAGGGCTTTGGCGGTTCGAATGTTGACGGCAAAATCGTATTTGGTCTGTTGTTGCACAGGCAGATCGCCAGGGTTCTCGCCCTTGAGGACGCGATCCACGTAGGATGCCGCCTGCCGAAACATGTCGGACATGTGGAGCCCATATGAAATAAGCCCGCCGTTTGTGACGAAAAATCTATATGGATAGATCGCTGGCAAGCGATAATCGGCCGCCAGCCTGACAATTAGGTCGCGATGAACGATAGTAGCTGGCGCCGGCAGCACGATAATGCCGGTTTTTGGCTCTCGCGCCGCGGCTTCTAATGCACTTTGAACCTCAGCTTGGTTGCGAACGTCAACCACGGTCAATTGCGTAGCCGTCAACCGGGCCGGAACTTGCATCGGATTAATGAAGCGGACCGATGAAGCAAAACCGGGATCTTTGATAACCGTGATCCTCTCAAGATTAGGCGCAATTGATTTAAGCAACTGAAGCCATTTCCCGCCGACGACGTACGCCTCAAAGGCACTAAAGCCTGTGATGTAACCGCCCGGATGTGCCAAGTTAGGAACAAAGCCGTTCCCGACAGGGTCGGTCACCAAGAGAAATACAATTGCGGTCGTACCTGGCGTCTCGCGTAGCGCTATGAGAGCGGGCTCACTAACCGATAAGATCGCTCGCGGTGCCATGCCCACGAGCTCCGCGGCGGCCTTCCGGAATCGGGCCATATCTGCGGCAGCCCACCTCAGCTCTAGTTGGATGTTGCCACCATCCGTCCATCAAAAGCTTTGGAGCCCACCAACGAACGCCCGCACCCATGACTGAACCTCGGGATCTTTGCCGTCCCATGGCATCAAGACGCCAACCCGCTTAACCCGTTCGCTCTGCTGCGCCTGCGCTACCAACGGCGATGCCGCCACGCCGCCGAGCCCAGCGATGAGAGTGCGCCGGTTCATTCGATGACCTCGTCGGCGCGGCCGAGTAGTGAAAGCGGTATTGTCAGCCCAAGCGCCTCAGCGGCTTTGAGATTAATTATCAGCCCGACTTTCGTGATTCGCTGGACGGGTAGATCAGTGGTTTTCGCGCCATTGAGGATGCGTCCGGCGTATTCGCCAAGCACGCGATGACTTTCTGTAACACTCCCGCCGTATCCCAACAAACCACCAGCCTGGGCAAACTCCGTGCGCCATACCGCAGGGACTTTGTGACGGATCGCCATCGACGCAATTTGTTCAATTCGATTGTTAAAGAGCAAATCGGACGCGATAAGAAGTGCACCCCCTCGGAGCTGGGCAAACGCAGCATCGATCTCAGCCTCATTTGTCGCACTCAGCAGCTGTAGTTGCAAACCGAGGGTACGCGCAGATTCTAAGTCATCCTCACTTGGGTTTGAAACGCCGGGTTCGACGGGTTAACCAACATAGCTACGTTGGTGACTGCGGGAAGCACTTCGTGGAGCAACTCCAGCCTCTTTGCTTCGAGTTCCACCATGAGCGTGCTCGCGCCCGTGAGGTTACCGCCGGGTCGGCTCAGGCTTGCAACAAGTCCAAATGTTATGGGATCGGTGCCAACAACGAAGATAATGGGAATTGTTGTGGTCGCGGTCTTTGCCGCGAGCGCCGCAGGCATGCCACCTGCCGAGACGATCACGGCTACCCGACGACGAACCAGATCCTGTGCAAGGGTCGGCAAGTGGTCGTATTGGCCGTTTGCCCAACGATATTGAATAGCTACGTTTTGCCTCTCGATATAGCCGGTTTCATTGATCCTGGCGGAATGCGCGAAGCCTTTCAGTGTATGACTCAGTCGAGCCGGTGCTCAGGAACCCAATCACCGGAATCTGCCCTTGCTGCCCCCGCCCCATCGCCGGCCAAGCAGCCGCACTTCCGAGCCCCGCGATGAAGCCGCGCCGGTTCATTCGATGACCTCGTCGGCGAGGGCTAAGAGGGTCGGTGGAATAACGAGGCCAAGCAATCTTGCGGTCTTCAGATTGATTGCTAACTCAATCCTCATTGATTGCTGCACCGGCAGGTCACTAGGTTTTTGGCCCTTCAGGATGCGGCCCGCATAGGTGCCGACCAAGCGGTACGCATCAGCAAAACTCGTTCCGTAACTTATGAGACCACCAGCCTCGACCATCTCCCGCGTGTGGAAGATTACGGGTATGCCGTGGAGCTTCGCCAGTTCGGCAAGTTGTTCGCGTTGGACGAAATAAAGCACATCCAAATCAACCTGGATTGCGCAAATCCGCTGATCGCTGAAGAAAACAAAGGCACTCCGAATCTCATCGGCGTTGCTTGCATTTCGAACCACCATTTGTAGGTTCAGAGTCCGAGCAGCATTCTCGGCCTCCCGGACTTGACCTGCGGTTTGTGGGCTGCGCGGGTTTGCGAGATACCCAATCGATGTTGCGCTCGGGACAAGCGAGTGGAGCAGTTCAAGCCTTTTTGCCGTAACTTCCTGGCCGAGAAAGGTGACCCCGGTCAGATTTCCGGATGGATGGCTCAGGCCTCCAACCAAGCCAAGGAGCACAGGATCGCTACCGGTTTCGAAAACAATAGGGATTGTATCGGTAGCCGATTTGGCGGCGACTGCCGCCGCAGTGCCGCCGAGCGTGGCGATGACTGATACGCGATGTTTCACCAAATCCGCCGCCAGATCAGGCAGCCGCTCAAACCTCGTATCTGCAAAGCGGTACAAAATTTCGACTTCTCTCCCCTCGTTAAGCCCCTCCTCACGTAGGCCGCTTCGAAAGGCATCAAAGAGGTGCCGCTGTCCGCCTTCTGTCCCACCACTAAGAAGCCCAATCACCGGCAGAGCCGACTGCTGCGCCCTCGCCACCAGCGGCGAAGCGGCAGCGCTCCCAACCCCCGCGATGAAGGCACGCCGGTTCATTCGATCAGCTCGTCAGCGCGGATGAGGAGGATGGGCGGAACGTCGAGGCCAAGCGTCTTCGCGGTCTTCATGTTGATGACCAACTCGAAGAGCGTCGGCTGCTCCACCGGTAGATCGGCCGGCTTGGCGCCCTTGAGAATGTGCCCGACATAACGACCGCTGAGGCGAAAGGCGGCCACGAAGTTGGCGCCGTAGCTCATCAGGCCGCCGTCCAGAACGTATGCGCGGTCCTGATAGATCGCGGGGATATTGTGGCGGGCCGCGAGCGCCACAAGTTCATCACGATGGCTGTCGAAGAGCACACTCGCGCCGACGACGAGCGCTCCGACGTGACGGTCCACAAAGGTCGCAAAGGCAGACTTGAAATCGCGATCGCTGCGAACTTCAGCGACAATAACTTGACGCCCGATCGTACTCGCCACTGCAAGCAAGCTGCGCAATATTTCCGGCGTGCGGGGCACTCGCGGATCGTAAAGATGGCCGACCGTTACTACTTGAGGGACCAGGTCGCGCATGAAATCGAGCCGCTTTGGTACGAGCTCCTCCGTGCGGAAAGCGATTCCGGTGACGTTGCCTCCCGGCCGGTCCAACCCGGCGACGAGGCCATCCGCCACCGGATCGCCACCGGATAGGAAGACGATTGGTATGGTCGAGGTGGCAGCCTTTGCTGCCCGTCCCGGAAGGCCGCTGCCGCTCGCGGCGATCACGGCCACTTGACGGCGGACCAGATCGGCCGCCAGTTCCGGCAACCGATCGGGTTGATTGTCCGCCTAGCGGTACTCGATTGCCACGTTTTAACTCTCAACGTAGCCGAATTGTTTCAGGCCCTCGCGGAAGCCGGGCAGGACATACGAAAACCCGGTAGACGAGCCGAGGTGCAGGAATCCGATCGCAGGCATCGCTTGCTGACCAGCCGCTGCGAACGGCCACGCCGCCGCGCTGCCGACCCCCGCAATGAAATCGCGCCGCCTCATGGCCTGATCCCTGTGCCGGTTCGATGCCTCTCTTAGATGGGCCTCGGGTCTTAGATAGAATTCGGCTCTCAGATAGACTTCGGCATTCGCCCCGAGGCGCTCGCAATTGAGCCGCCTACGCCGCCGACATCGTCAGTTGATTTTTGAATGCTCGCCCGCCGAAGGCACTTGCGCTGCCTTTAAAATTCACAGGACCACGGCAGGTCCCGCCGGCAGCTCTGTCGGCATGGTACCAGTTTGATCTTGCGATTGGATAGGGCTTTGACGGCCGGCCAAGTGACCGTGGCAGGTCGTACTGGTCGACCTCAATTCAGCTTCGCCTTGAGGTCGCTGATGCCTTTGGCGATGAGGGCGTCGGCGGCGGCGCCGCGCGTCGTGTCGGAGAGCACTTTTTCGGCGGCGGTGACGGCGGCGTCGGCGGCGGCGGCGCGGACCTCGGCGAGGGCGTGGGCCTCGGCCTGGGCGATGCGCGTTTCCGCCATCTTGGTGCGCCGGGTCACGAACTCCTCGGCCTTGGTCTTCGCCTCGGCGGCAAGGCGCTCGGCTTCCTCGCGGGCGCTGACGATGATCGCCGCCGCCTCGGCCTCGGCTTCCTTCTGCTTTTGCTTGTACTGCGCCAGCACCGCCTCGGCTTCCTTGCGCAGCCGCGCCGCCTCGTCGAGCTCGGCCTGGATGCGGCTGCTGCGGTCGTCGAGCGACTTGGTGATGAGGTGCGGGACGCCGAATTTCACCAGCACGCCGAGGAAGATCACGAACGCGATCGCAACCCAGGTCTCCGGCTCGTTGATCAACTCGACCATCGCGGACCTCAGTGCTTGATCGCGGCGTCGACCGCAGACGCTACCGCGGTCTCCGCCGGCGCTTTGCCGGTGAGCCGCGTCACGATGGCGGTCGCGGCCTCGTGCGCGATGCCGCGCACGTTCGACATCGCTCTCGTTTTCGTCGCGGCGATCGCCTTCTCCGCCTCGGCAAGCCGCGCGTGAAGCGCGCCCTCCAGCGTCTTGCGCTCGGCGTCGGCCGCGGCCACGAGCTTGGCGCGGGTCTCCGCCGCAAGCGCCTGGGCGCGAGAGCGGGCCTCCGCCAAGTCTTTTTCGTAACTCGCGATCGCCGCGTCGGCCGCATCTTTCATGCGCGCGGCCTCACCGAGATCGCCGGAGATGCGGCCACGCCGGTCGGCGATGATCGAGCCGACCCGCGGCAACGCGAGCTTCGCGGCGATCACATAGAGCGCAACGAAGAAGATCGCGAGCCACAGGAGCTGCGAGGGAAACGTGTGCTTGTCGAACGGCGGAAATCCTCCGCCGTGCTCGGAAGGAGGCGTCGCCTCCGTCATGGTGGTGTGGGTTTCGGCCATGGCCGGCCAAACTCCCAGCGTTAGGTTTGCGCCTTAGAGCGCGAACAGCAACAACAGCGCGATCAGCAGCGAGAAGATGCCGAGCGCTTCGGTCACGGCGAAGCCGAAGATCAGGTTGCCGAACTGGCCCTGAGCGGCGGACGGATTGCGCAGCGCCGCGGCGAGGTAGCTGCCGAAGATGGTACCGACGCCGACGCCGGCGCCGCCCATGCCGATGCAGGCAATGCCGGCGCCGATGTATTTGGCGGCCATTGGATCCATGATGAAACTCCTTGTTCGATGGGAGATTAAGAGGGCCGTCAATGGCCCGGGTGAATGGCGTCGTTGAGATAGATGCAGGTGAGGATCGCGAACACGTAAGCCTGCAGGAACGCGACCAGGAGTTCGAGCGCGGTGAGCGCCACGGTCATCGCCAGCGGCAGCGTCGCGCCGAGCCATCCGGCGATGCCGAAGCCGCCCAGCATGGTGACGAAGCCGGCGAAGACCTTGAGCGTGATGTGCCCCGCCAGCATGTTGGCGAACAACCGCACGCTATGGGAGATCGGGCGCGACAGGAACGACAGCACCTCGATGAACACGATCAGCGGCAGGATGTAGACCGGCACGCCCTTGGGCACGAACAGATTGAAGAAGTGCAGGCCGTTCCGCCAGAAGCCGTAGATCAGCACGGTGAAGAACACCAACAGCGACAGCGCGGCCGTGACGATGATGTGGCTCGTGACCGTGAAGTTGTACGGGATGAGCCCGACCATGTTCGAGACGAGAATGAACATGAAGAGCGAGAACACCAGCGGGAAGAACCGCATGCCCTCTTCGCCGATGATGTTGCGTATGGTGTCGGCGACGAATTCGTAGGACATCTCCGCGACTGATTGGATCCGCGTCGGCACGATGCGACGGCCGGAGGTCGCGCCCAGCATCAACAGCGCGGTGATGCCGACGGCAACGCCCATGTAGATCGCGGAATTGGTGATGGCGAACTCGACGCCCCCGATCTTGCCAAGCGGAACAAGGTTGACGACTTGGAATTGATGGATCGGATCGGCCATTGCCGCAGCAGTCCTTAGTTCACCTTGCCGGCGCAGGCGCGCCGTTTACTCGTCCAATTTGCGCTCCGGGACAATGCCCGCGCCGCGCATCACATTGAGCACGCCGGCGGCAAAACCCAGCAACACGAACACGATCAGCCCCCAGGGCGTGATCCCAAGGAACCGATCGAGGGCCCAGCCGATGACCGCACCGACCAGAACCCCGGCCACGAGCTCCGATGACAGCCGAAACCCGCGGGCAAACCCCGAAGCGTCGGCGACCGGCCGACTGCGATCGGGAACCTCAACCGGCCGTTCGCGGTCGAGTTCGATCGCCGAGACGCCGGAGCCTCGCTGAGAGAGCAGCCTCTTCGGAAGACCGATTTGGCGGACCACTGTCGTTTGGCGCGTCATTGGCCATCGTCATGCCACTCGCGCGCCATGATGATCCGTGTCGCCGCCCCCTCGAGGCCGCGCGGACCATACTGACTGGGTTTCCCATAGTCAAGAATCTGTGCAAATGCGGTAACGACTTGTATGGAAATGGAAATTTGCATGTTTCCCGAGCTTCGCCGATGGTCTTGTGACGCTGCAACAGCGGATCATTTGCGTCCGTATCAAACGCCGTCACGAAGATTATCGCCGCAAAGCCGCCGCCGGAACATGCTCGAATGACTGCAAATTTCGCGACAGGTTTCGCGACACCGGAACTCGACAAGGGGAACATCCATGTACCGCCGTCTTTGCGTCATCGCCATCCTTGCTTGCGGTGCGCCGTTGGCGGCGACGGCGCAGGAGCAGGTCCCGCCGGGTTCCACACCAAATTCCCCGGCAACTCAGGAGCAGGGCCGCGAGCAATCGCCGGCGGAACTCGCTGATCCGCGCTTCGTGATGCACCGTCTCAACGACGGCTATCTGCGCCTCGACAAGCGGAGCGGCGAGGTGGCGATGTGCAGCCAACACGCCGCCGGCTGGGCCTGCAGCCTGGTGCCGGATGAACGCGCCGCCGTCGACGGCGAGATCGCGCGGCTGCAAAAGGAGAATGCGTTGTTGAAGAGCGCGCTCCTGGAGCGCGGGTTGCCGCTGCCGGGCGGCGTCGGCCCGAACGCCAAGGCGCGCCTCGCCGGAGGATGCCGAGATCGACCGCGTCATGGGCGTGATGGAAAAGATCTGGCGGCGCCTCGTCGACATGATGGCCGACATTCAACGCGACATGCGCAAGAAGGGCTGAGACGAAGGGCTGAGCTGGAGTCATCGTGGAACGCCTCGCGACCGCAACGACACGCCTGTCCGCCGTCACGCGCACCGCGCCCGAGGTGATTGCCGCCGCGACGCTGACGGTCGAAACCACGGGCGAGGGATTTTTCGAGATCACGCGCGAGGCCGCGGATTTCCTGGCGCAAGCCGGCGCCGGCGACGGCATCCTCCTGCTGTTCATGCGCCACACCTCGGCCTCACTGACGATCCAAGAGAATGCCGATCCGGATGTGCGCACCGATCTGCGCACGGCACTGCGCAATCTCGCTCCGGAAGATGCGCCCTGGGTCCACGACACCGAGGGCCCCGACGATATGCCGGCTCACGTCAAGGCGATGTTGACCGGTGTTTCGCTGCACATCCCGGTGAAGGCCGGCGCTCTGGCGCTCGGCACGTGGCAAGGCATTTACGTCGCCGAGCACCGCAGGCGGCCGCACTGCCGCGAGATCGTGCTGCAGTTTCTCGGCAGCGCGCGGCCGTGACCGCCTATTGGCGATGAATGGCGATGACGGCGCGCGTCAGCATGACCAGCAGGATCGGGAACGTCAGCAGGCAGCCTAGCGCCACGAGGTAGGGGGTGAGCGGCATGTCCACGTAGGGCACGGTGATGGCACCGAGCCTGCGATCAAACACGGTGATGGCAAAGAAGTAGACAAGCCATACCGGCAGCATCACCAGGACCGTTCGCCGCAAGGCGCCGAGGAGTTGCTGCTGCTCCGCCGTGATCGCCGCGACCTGGCGGCGTTTGCTTTTGTTGTTGATCATGGTTGGCCTTTCCGTCGTTTCTTGTCGGGGTCGTTTGTCGGTTCACGCATCTCCTTCGCCGCGGCGCTGCCGAACACAACGTCGGCGCGGCGCTACCCGGTTGACCTCTTCTCCCTCTCCCCTCGTGGGAGAGGGTCGGGGTGAGGGGGCGTGCCACGTGACGAGAACTGAGTTTGTGGCACGCCCCCTCACCCGTTCCCCCACCCTACCCTCCCCCGCTTGCGGGGGAGGGTAGGGTGGGGGAACGACCTCTCCCGCAAGGGGAGAGGTGAAAGGACGCTGGCACATGCGATTGCCCACTTACATTGCGGATTGCCTTGCAGAGGGCGTGCCACTTTTCGCTATGCAGTGGCAGGTTGCATGCCCACCGGGTTCGCACTATCCATACTGTGCTCTCGGGGACACACCTCGGTCAGGCGTAATTTCCACGGGCGCGGCCGGATGATTCGACGACCGAACGGGGCGGTCACCCGACGTCGATCCGGCGCCACTTGCCGGTGCCACTCGCATCGGCAGTAGGGCGGTCAGAAAGTAATCACGCCAGGGGCGCGCGCCCCCCGGCGGCCGACCCGCAGGGACTCAAGCCGTGAGTGGCTCGACGTATCGCCTGGTGATCGCGGACGATCACCCCTTATTCCGCGGCGCGCTGCGCGAGGCGGTGGCCGGGCTGTTCGATGCCTCGGCCATTGCCGAAGCGGGATCGTTCGAGGACATGTCGAAGCTGCTCGATCGCAACAGCGACGTCGACCTCGTGCTGCTCGACCTCGCGATGCCGGGCGTCCGCGGCTTCTCCGGCCTGATGTACATGCGCGCGCAATTCCCCAGCGTGCCGGTGGTGATCGTCTCGGGCAACGACGACCCGGCGGTGATCCGCCGCTGCATGGACTTCGGCGCGTCGGGATTCATCCCGAAGACGCTCGCCGTCGCCGAGATCCGCAACGCGATCGAGAGCGTGCTGCGCGGCGGCATCTGGACGCCGCCGGACGTCGATCTGTCGGCCAAACCCGACGACGACACCGCCGCCATGCTGACGCGGCTCGCCTCGCTCACACCGCAGCAGGTGCGCGTGCTGATGATGCTGTCGGAAGGCTTGCTCAACAAGCAGATCGCCTACGAGCTTGGCGTCTCGGAGGCGACCGTCAAAGCTCACGTCTCCGCGATCCTGCAAAAGCTCGGCGTCGAGAGCCGCACCCAGGCGGTGATCGCGGCCTCCAAGATCGAGATCGGCCAATGGCCGCAAGGCGCGCCGATCGCCCACTAGCGCAGATTCCATTTGTCTTGAATCGCTTTCAGTCGTCATGGCCGGACTTGTTCCGGCCATCCACGTCTTGCTTGCCAAGCCGAAAGCGAGACGTGGATGCCCGCGACAAGCGCGGGCATGACGACTGGAGGCGATTCCAACAAATCGAAATGCGCTCTAGTGATTCATCTCCAATGAGCAGTTTGATTCCGTCATCGTCCGGCTCGACCGGGCGATCCAGTAACCATCAGAGTTTGCTTGTGGCATGGCCAGTTCATTTTCCTCGGCTGGTGGTTACTGGATGTTCCGCTTTCGCGGAACATGACGGCGAAAGACAATCGTTATCGCCGGAAGCAAAACACCAATGATCGCAGACGACCCGCAATGGGCTTCGCGTCGGCAGTGGTTGCGGCTATGGTGAGGCCGTCTCAACCCGTCGCATCACATCGAAATCCGCATCCATGCCGAAGCCGCTGCGTCTCTTCTGCGGTTCCGTCGCCGCCGTGGTCTGCGCCGCGACGCCGGCGCCGGCTCACGCTGCGTCGGCGCTCGAGGGGCTTTCGCTGCGATGGCCGTGGGCCCTGCCGTTCGCGGGCCTGCTGCTGTCGATCGCCGTCTGTCCGCTGGTGGCGCCGAAATTCTGGCATGCCCACTACGGCAAGGTCGCGTTCTTCTGGAGCGCGCTGACCCTGACGCCGCTCGGGGCGCTTTACGGCATTCCGGTCGCGCTCGAGGCACTCAGCCATGCGGTGCTGGGCGAGTACCTGGACTTCATTGTGCTGCTGACCGCGCTCTACGTCGTCGCCGGCGGCATCCTGGTTGTCGGATCATTGCGCGGGACGCCGCTCGTCAACACCGGGATCCTGGTGTTCGGGACCTTGATCGCGAGCGTGGTCGGCACCACCGGCGCCGCCATGATCCTGATCCGGCCGCTGCTGCGGGCGAATTCGGCACGCCTCAAAACGTTCACGTGGTGGTGTTCTTCATCTTCCTGGTCGCGAACATCGGCGGCGCGCTGTCGCCGCTCGGCGATCCGCCGCTGTTCGTCGGCTTCCTGCACGGCGTCGATTTCTTCTGGACGACCACGCACATCTGGCGCGAGACCGCCATGGTGGCGGCGATCGTGCTCTTCATCTTCGTCGTCATCGACGTCCATTATTATCGCCAGGACCGCCGCGTGACGGTGGTCGGCGAGGCGCCGCCGCGCCAAGCCCTGCGAGTCCATGGCCTCGTCAACCTGCCGCTCATTGCGCTTATCATCGCCGCGATCCTGGGCTCAGCGCTATGGAAGCCGGGCATCTCCTTTACCGTCTACGGCACCGAGATCGAACTACAGGGCCTGCTGCGCGACGCGGCGCTCGTGGTCATCGCGCTCGCCTCGCTCGCACTCACGCCCGACCAGCATCGCGAGACCAACGGGTTCACCTGGGAGCCGATCCGCGAAGTCGCGATCCTGTTCGCCGGGATCTTCGTCTGCATCGTTCCGATGCTGGCCATGCTCAAGGCCGGGCACGACGGTCCGCTCGCCTGGCTGCTCGCGCTCGTCAGCAACGGCGGCGAGCCGCACAACGTGGCGTACTTCTGGCTGACCGGGATTTTGTCAGCGTTCCTCGACAACGCGCCGACCTATCTCGTGTTCTTCGAGGTCGCCGGCGGCGACGCGACGAAGCTCATGGGCGAGTACGCGGTGACGCTCGCGGCGATCTCCATGGGCGCCGTCTACATGGGCGCGCTGACCTATATCGGCAACGCTCCCAACTTCATGATCTTCGCGATCGCCACCGAACGCGGCGTCAAGATGCCGAGCTTCTTCGGCTACATGCTGTGGTCATGTACCGTGCTGCTGCCGGTCTTCGCCCTGCTCACGGCGATCTTCATCATGCGGCTGTGGTTTTAGGGCAGCAGCGTCGCGCGCGGTCGCAGCGAACACGTTGCAATCAGGTCGGCGCTTTCGCGGCGCTCGTCGCCTCCTTGGCGATCGCCGCGAGCCCCGCCGCCATTCCTTCGAGATTCTGCGCCACCGCGGATTCGATGCCGTGACGCTTCGCCAGCCATCTCGGATCGTTGTAGGCGAGCCAGGTCTTGCCCGCTTCGTCCTGCCAGACCAGCATCTTGAGGGGCAGGTCGATGCCGATCGTCTGTGCCGCCTGCATCAGCGGCGTACCGGCGACCGGATTGCCGAAGATCAAGAGTTCGGTCGGACGCAGCTTCAGCCCGACTTTCGCCGCAGCAGCCGCATGGTCGATGCGCGCCAGTATCGTGATGCCGCGTTTGGTGACCGCCGCCGCGACCCGATCCATCGTCTCGTGCGGATCGAACGCGCTGCTGGAGGTGATGAGTTCATCGGGGGCCATGGCATGAGCTCCTTGGGTCTGATCAGCAGGAGTGTCGTTCGCCGCCTGTCCGGGCGACACTGTGAAGATGATCGATGAGGCCAACATGACAACGAGCGCGAACCCGTGCCGGACGCGCCCGGAAAATGGCGAGAAGCCACGGCGCCCAATTTTCGGTGCGGCCACGCCACTCACGGCCGCGCGATCCGCGGCATGTTGGCCCGCGATGATGCTGCCGTGCGGAACAATTCCGTTCGAAATCCAACATTTGCAGCTGAACATGGAGTTCCTCACAGGGATTCCTGGCCAACAACCGATGCGGCGCCGCACCTCGATACGCGGTCTTTCCAAGGAGCCGCCACGGTTGAAGACCGATGATGCTGACGAATTTGATGCCCTTGCGTCAAGCTCATCAGTATTACGCGAGGCAGGCCCTTTTTTTGCCACTCGATCTGCCCCAAGCCGATCACCGGCAATAATCTGAGCCGTTTAAGGGCGTTTACCTTGTCACAAAAAGTCACCATTACGTCATACCACCGCCCGCGAAGCGACTTTCGGCCTCCGCGATCGACCTAGACCATCCCTTGGTCGCTGCGTACCCACGCCGCGTCAGGGTGTTGGGGGGAATGATGAATGTTGTAACGCCGGTCGCGGCACTGGTCTCGCGGGCTTGGGCCACCCGTTGGGCTGCCGAAGAGACGTTCGAACAACCCGCAAGCGAAACAATGCCGGGCACCTCGTCGGCGGATCAGCGGATTCGATTGGCCGAAGACCCGGTCATCGCAGCGGTCGCGGCGCATCAGGCCGCACTGGCCGCCGTCGACGCCGCGCTCCGGACCGATCACGATGAGCGGGAGGTCGTCGAAGCGATGCGCCGCGCCGACGCGCTTCTCTGTCGCGTGCTCGCGACTCCGCCGCGGTCCATCCCAGGCCTCAGCGTGCTGCTGTGTCACGTGACGCGGCACGAATGGGACGATCCGGAAGGACCGACCATCCTCGCCGGCGCGCAAGAGGCAGGTGACGATTTGTTACGAAAGGCGGCGGAGCAATTTCTCGCCGGCCTTGCGGTTGCCGTCTTGGCGATCGGCGAGCTTTAAAAGCAGCCCCGGCCGGATGGCGTTTGGCCGGGGGCGCAACGCGATGGCTTCCCGGTCAAATCGAACGCATTCACATCAATAGGGTGCGTAGTAGTCGGCCGGCGCGCCGTAGCCGCCGTATGGCGCCGCGGCCGATGCGCCGTAGCGCACGCCATAGCCGCCGTATGGCGCCGCGACCGGCGGGCCGTAGCCGCGGTACGGCACCGCGACCGGACCCGGTGCGCAGATCGCGCGCCAGCCGCAGCCGCCCCATGGGCCACATCGCCATTGGCGGGCGCACCCGACGCGCGCGGGCAGCGGAACCGGAGCCACGTAGGGCGGCGGCACAAACACACGAACCGGCGGTGCGAAGACCGGTGGCGCCACGTATACGACCGGCGGCCCATAGGCCGGCGGCGGCCCGTAATCGGCGGGCGGCGGTGCGTAGGCGGGCGGCGGAGCAACGTCCGCGGCGATCGCAACGTCAGCAAACACCGACGCGGCGGCAACCAGCGCTGCCGGCGCGCACATCGCAATAAACAGGGGGCGCATGAGATCCTCAGGGTTCGATCGCGCGCCGATCACCCTCACTGCAAGGGTTATCCGGCGCGAAGCTTGATCTTTCGCGCGCATTGCGGGGCCACTTCGGCGGCTCCGCGGCTTTTTGTGGGCTCGGCCGGGCGCCGTCGGCTTCGTCGCGGCCGCGCTCAGACCGACTGAGCGCGAAGATCTCGCCCGCAGGCTTTGTCATCGTTCGACAAAACGACACCGCGGGGACCGTGATCCCCGCGGTGCGACGCAACACTCACGCAACCCGTACCTTGATGGTCAGTCGCCGATTATCGCTGGTTCTCCTTCGATCGACCGTTCATCCCCGCAGGCGATGAGCCGTTGAGAGTCCGGTTTGGCTGTGCGCTGCCTTGACCGGTGGTCGACGGCGATGCGTTGCCGGAGTTGTGCTGCGGTGTCGCCATCGGGCGGTTGCCGGACGGTTGATTTCCCGACGGTTCGCGTCCTGACGGCTGCTGGCCAGGCGCGCCCTGGCCCGTCGTCGTCGCCGGCTGATTGCCGCCCAGGGCGTGACCTTGCGAACCAGCGCCCCTGCCGCCCAGAGCGCTCAGGGTCTCGCTGTCGACCTCGCCGGTCGCCCGGAAGCCCTTTTGCCGCTGGAACGTCATCAACGCGTCCCGCGTGCGCGGCCCCATGACGCCGTCGACTTCAA
The DNA here is from genome assembly GCA_963702755.1 of uncultured Alphaproteobacteria bacterium. Taxonomy (GTDB): domain Bacteria; phylum Pseudomonadota; class Alphaproteobacteria; order Rhizobiales; family Xanthobacteraceae; genus JAJPKK01. Next base: position 144,714 of record CAVPDZ010000004.1, read on the forward strand.
CCGAGAAGCCGGCGCGCGTGAGCTCGGTCTGAACTTCGCGAATTTCGGTGGAGCTCAAATTCATGGCGGATGCGTTGCCATTTCCGAACTGCGCACTCGTCGTGCCCATGGGTACCGTGGCGACGATCCGGTGACCGCTGTCGAGGATCACGATGTCGTTCTCGGCAACGAAGTAGTAGTCACCGCGCCATTGCGGATAGATCGCAAAGAGCGGCTCCGGGACTTCGACAAATCGCACAGTCTCAGGGACAACGGTTCCAACCTCGAGCGCGAAGTTGACGTTGTTGACTCGCGGCACGTTGCGTTCCGAAATCACCGTCCGATCAATCCGCTCACGCTGCTCGTTGCTCAGCGTTGCGCCACGAACGGTGCCGGCCGCTGCCTGGCCTTGGCCACGCTCGCCCGCTGTGGGATTGCGCTCGCCCTGCTGCTGATGGCTTTCGCCAGCGGCGCTCGGATTTGCGCCTGCGCTTGGATTTCCGCCGGGGTTCGGATTCTGACTGGCGCGGCCGGGCGCATTCGGCTGGCTCGGAGCCTGCCCAGTGGTCCTGTCCTTCCCGGTGTCCTCGCCGCTGCGCTGACTGGAGCGTGTGGAACTGCCGGGCTGGTTCCGCTCAGTGTGCTGAGGCTGGTTGTGCTCCTCGTGCTGTCCTTGGCGCTGTCCTTGTTCCCGCTGCGGCGCCTGACCGGTGGTCTGCGGGCCATGCTCGCTTTGCGCGCGGCTGGCAGGCAGGCCATGATTTCAGGCCATGATTTTCCTGGGCGCCTTGCTGCCCCTTCATTTCACCACCGCGTTGCTCACTCCTCATGGGAGTGCTTTGAGCACCCTGGTTTGTGCACCGTGGCTTTCGACGCCACGACCGTGTTCCGCGCCACCGCCGGGCGCGTTCTGTGCGGATGAAATGCCGACACTCGCCAGCAGAACCGCTGTGCTCAGCAATAACTTGCTCTTCATTTCAAGCTCCTTGGCTTTTTTCTGGGTGCCGAATGCTCCGTGTTCCACGAAGGAGGTTCCAAGAAGGCTTCGGCTGCGGAGAAGAACAACCGCATGCGGAAATCAGTTCCGAGGAACTTGAGTTGTGCGGATGCATCGCGGAGAATTGGGTTCCCCCGAGTTGCTCTCGTGAGTTGCTCTGGTTTCACGGGATGATCGAAGTTTCAAAATTGACCGGACATGCCGTGCGCACTTAGGCTGCTGGCAACGCAGCATAGCGCGCGTGGGAGGAACAGCATGTCTGTCGCAGCTTTGCGGATCGGATCCGCGGCCTTGGCGTATTTTGCGCTCTTCGCGGGTGGACCGCTGCTTGCCGCCGAATCGACGACGCGGATGCAGGTCTCTCCCGAAGGCGGCGGCCATTGCATCGAGGTTGCCGACCGACGCATCGCGCCCGGTCAGCGCATGCAGATGGAGGACTGCAGCAACGCACCCGCCCAAATGTTCACCTACGATTCGAAGAACATGCGCCTGACGATCGGCGGCTTGTGCGTCGACGCGTTCCCCGGGCAACCGGGCGATATCCTCCAGCTGGCAACCTGCCATGCCGGCCCAAGCCAAATCTGGAAGCTCGAGCCGAAGGGCAGCTTCGACAAGCTCGTGGGCCTCAACGGTCTGTGCCTCGATGTGCGCTTCGGATCGACGGAGCGGGGCGCTTTCGTGCAAGTCTGGACCTGCGCCGATGATGCCCCGAACCAGCGGTGGAGCTTCCAGCACCAGTAGATCGGGGCGCTGGCACGCGGCCGCGCTATCGAGGCGCGGCCAATACCAAGCGGCAAAATCATTGACTCGTCATGCCCGCGCTCGTCGCGGGCATCGACGTCTTCCCTTTGGTCTTTCTGCAAGCAAGGCGTGGATGGCCGGTCAGCCGGGACGAGCCCGGCCATGACGAAGCGAAGCGGTCACGAGTTCTGCAGTTTGGTATTATTTTGAGCGGCTCTGGCAGAACTCCTGGATTCCCGCCGGAACGATCGAGGTCTGAAGCGGTCCCTTCAGCCCCAGTTTCTCGTTCATGGCCCGTTGCCAGGGCACCGATCTGAGCACGTTGATTGCCGACGGCACGTCGTCGCAGAAGCCGTCGGCATATTTTGCCCGACGAAGGCAATCAGCCAGAAAGATGCGAACCGGCAGCCCGAACGAGAAATACCCCGCCGCCTTTGCGCGTGAGGCGGCCTCGTCGACACAGGCCGACGAGTCCTTGCCCGCCGCAAATCTCGCCGCATCCGTCCCGGCGGCCTTGACGTCGGCCATCATTGTCGGCCCTTGCGTCTGCCACCACCAATATGCGCCGCCCATCATCGCAGCAAGAACGAGCACCGTTATCCCAATGACGATCAGGGCGACCTTCATCTGCGGCTCCTCTCACCTGCCGTTGGCGCGAGAGGATAGCCGGCAGGCGGCTCGCATTCCATAGATGATGGTTCGGAACGCGCACGGCTGGCATGCGCGGATTCCGGTTGCGGCGATCGCGAGACAGGATTTTTCCTGCCGCAAGCACGAACGAGGTCGCTCATCCGAGGCGACCGGTCCGGATGTCGCTGCGTGATCGTGACGCGCGACGTTGCGAGAGGCTTCGGTCCGGCGGCCGAGCCGCGCCGATCGCCCCGACCTTACTTCGCCTCTTGCTTGAAATACCGCAAATCCGGCGGCGGCTGATCTTTCCGGAGCGGCATCAAGAAACCGTCCCCGCTCAACCAATAGCTATCTTCGCCGATGGCAACCATCGACGGATTTTCCGTGCAGTAAGATTCGGTCCATCGGGGATGAGGATTGGGATCGCGCACGTATTTCTTGTCGACGGTCCATGGTCGCGTCAAAGCATGGTCGAACACCGTGATTTCGTCGTGCAGAATCCTCTGGTCGACCTTGTCGCGATAAATCCTTTCCTTGAACATGGACTGGTTATCGAAAGCGAGCGGCAACCCGGTCGCGTCATAAACACGGCGACCTTTGAACGGGCCGCGCGTTTCAACTTCGAGAACGTCGTAGACGCCGTCCCCGTCCTCGTCGATCCATCTGCCGATCGAGTATCCGGCAAAGGTCGCGTCAATTTCGGTGGGCCAATCACGTCCATCGGTAAAAATGCGACGGTAGTGCTCCGCGCCGCCGATCAAAACGTAGGTCGTGTCCGGCGTGACAGCGAATTCTATCGGGAAAAACGCAATCATATTGAGCGGCATGCCTCCCGGCATACAGCGGACGGCGTGTTCAAAAAAATTTCCCTGGCCGCCCTTGGCCTGATCCGCAAGGCTGTCCTCCAGCACCTTCCGGTATTCCGCCGTCAACGGCGCCTGCTGTCCGAGCCCCCAGGGCTTGCTCTGATCGAATGAAGGCTGACCGCCGGCCGTGACGCCGGCGCCGCCGTTGCCGGCCTCGCGCGCGGCATGCGGCGGAGACCACCGCGCCCATGCGCCCCTCCAGTCGGGATATTTTGCTTCTCCAGCAGCGGCGACGCCGCTGATGGCCAGGACAAAACTACCTGCCATCGCGATATCGCGAATCGCATCTCGGTAAACCATGGCGCGTCTCTCCCCACAAAAATCATTTTGGCGGGGTCGTTTGCCGAGCGGCAGCGCCGATGAAAGCCGAATGCGCGGCCGATCTAAAACGACTTACCGCAAGTTTGCCGGCTGCTTTATTCGTCCGGTTGAGCGCTGACATTTGCGTCGCACTTTGCCGGAAGCCGCCGACTTATAAATGCTACACTGAGAACTCTGCCTTTAAAAGGCGTATCGACGATGGGCTGAAGTCAAATTCGCTAAAGTCGATTTGGCCGGACTGTCGCCCTGCAGTATACGCCGGCGCAAATACCGCCAGCGGCTACTCTCGATTGGCCGCATACTCCTGCAGGTCGCGACTGAGGAAGTAGTTGAGCGCCGTGCGGATGATGGCGATCGCGGCGAGCCTGCCGATGGCGTCCCATGTTGGCGAAATTGCTGTGGAGAGGATGTCTGCGCCAAGCTGAAACTCGAGCGCAATCGCCAGAAACCGCGCGAGCGTCAAGCGTACGTCCGCGAAGCTTGTCATCCCTAACGGAAAGCCGCGAGCGAAACGCCATCCGGCGAGAAGCATGCCAACGCCGATGACGGCGGCGCCAATCGCCTCGACGCCGAGCTTGAGCCACAGCACGAGATTGACAATGATCTCCTCCACGCCGACGTCGGAGGGCGGGGGAATCATCATTTGGCCGCTCCGCCGTTCGAGGGCTGCCTATCCCCTTCGCCGGCGTTCCAGCGCGCGACCACCTCTTTGGCTTCGTCCAACGTCGCGAGGCGCCACCGCAACTGCACGACGTCTTGCCCCATCGCGTTTTCGATGATCTTGCGTTCCTCAACGCGCAAAATCAGTTGCTGGGGCGAGGCACTATCGAGCGAGCGTGCATAGAAATCGATATGGCCCGTCCGCCTCCAATCGTCCTTCAGGACTCCGTCGATGTCTTCGAACGAGACGATGGTCGGATCTTTTTTGCGAAATCCAAACGCCATTATCAGGACTCCAATAACAACCCCCGCGATGGGTGCAACGATGCTCCAGGACATCAGTTTGGACGAGGAAGCCGGCTGATGCGCGAACCTATCGCCGCCGAGAAACGGATTACGTGTATCGTCATCAATGAGGTCATCGATCGGTTCGCAACCTCCATCAGCCAACGTTTGGGCCGCGGCACCAAACGTCACGTCGGCCTGATATTGCGGCGCGTGGCGGTTGGTGTGAAAGGCCGATGGTGTTGGGAGCTCATCGGGCGGCTCTCGTGTCGTCGCAGAATCAGTTCGCATTTTGGAAGCGCAAAGCGGAAAATGAAAGAACCTGATGACAAGGTGTGGATGACGCAAGGCAGCAGCCCGAGGCGACCGCCATGTCGGGCGCCAAGTCTGCTGGTACGATAGCCGACTTTGGCGATGCGCGGGCAGCGATCAACGGCCGCACGGGAACATTGGCTCACTTCGGCGCAACATGATGAACAGGCGCGAACTTCTTCTCCGCATAACCGCCGGCGCGGCGGCAAACGGGCCGCTCGTCGCTTCTGCGCAAAGCTGGCCGTCCCGCAACATCACCTTGGTGGTGCCGTTTCCGCCGGGCGGCACGAACGATATTTTCGCGCGCGCGATTGGCGACAAACTCGCTGCCGCGCTGGGCGTCGCGGTCATCATCGACAATCGGGGCGGCGCCGGCGGAACCATCGGCTCGACGGCGGTCGCACGGGCGGCGCCTGACGGCTATACCCTGATGACCGGCCATATCGGCACGCTGGGCGTCAATCCGAGCCTCTATCCGCACCTGCCCTACGACACGCTGACAAGCTTCGACTACGTGGCCGCGCTCGGTCTCGTGCCGAATCTTCTGGTGGTGCACCCGTCGCTGCCGGTGCACACCGTGCCGGAACTCATCGACTATGCCCGCGCGCACCCCGGCAAGCTCAACTACTCGACCGCCGGAAGCGGCAGCGCCGCCGACATCGCCATGGCGGCATTCAACCTCGCCGCCAAGACCCAGATGGTGCCGGTGCCTTATCGCGGGACCGCGCCCGCCGTCACCGACCTCCTCGCCGGGCAGGTGCAACTCACCATCACCGGCGCGACCGCGGTGCTGCAGCATGTGCAGGCCGGCACGCTGCGGGGGATCGGGGTTTCAACCCTCAAGCGCATTGCCGTCGCACCCGACATCCCGGCGATTGCCGAGACCCTGCCGGGTTTCGAGGCGTCGCAATGGTACGGCATCGTGACGCCTGCCCATACGCCGGCGCCGATCCTCAAGCGCCTGGAGCTGGAGATTCGCAAAGTGATGCGCATGCCCGACGTGCTCGCGCGCCTCGAACCCGAAGGCGTCGAGCCGTGGGATATCTCGCCGCAGGAATTCCGCGATTATGTCGCGAAGGAAATCCCGCGCTGGAAGGCGGTCGCCGAAGCCGCGAAGATCAACGCACCCTGAATTAGCGTTGAGTCTGGGCAACAAGTGATCGTGGTCGAAAGATAAATCCCGAAACTGCCCAACATGCGAGGCGGCGATCGACGATCGACGTTCTTGCATCTCCCTCGCTCGCGCAAGCCTGCCAAAGGCAGCGAATTGGTGTGGACCCATCGCGTGGTTTCCGCTTTAGGAGTGGAGTTGACGTGTCAGCACGCGCGCACGACGCTTTTGACCCATTGCTGACATAGACTTAAGGTTTTGACGCCGCAACGATGTAACCGTGCTGAGCGTGGTAGAACCTTCCGTCATGCTCCATCGCTTCCTGCTCTTGCCACCACGACTCAACATCGGCCGCCGTGAACACACCAGTCGTTACACCCTTTGACAAAGCCGAGGCATAAACCCGTCGGGCAATGGCGACGGATGTCAGTAAGGTCACAGGCTCAATTGCACCAACCTTGAGCTTAGCTTTCCTCATGAGATGAGGAAGTTCACGACCGATCGTCGGATTTCTGGGATCGCTTGCAAGCAGGGCTTCGATGCGCCGGGTCATCGGGGCGAAATCAGAATCAATAAATCGGGCGCCATAGTCGAAGTCGAACACTATAACGTGGCCACCGGGACGCGTAACCCTAGCCATTTCTGCAATCGCCATTGCCGGATTTTCCAAATAAAGAAAAACCCGCTCGGCCCGGCACAAGTCGCAGGACGCGTCTTTGAAGGTGAGTCTGTGGGCGTCGCAGGTCTGGAATTGCACGGGTACATTCAAATCCCGCGTCCGGCGACGGGCCTCTGTTATCAGCGCTTCCGAGGTGTCGACGCCGTACACCAATCCTGTTTTACCGACCCGGCGAGCAATTCGGGTCGCTTCGCCCCCAAGTCCGCAGCCTACGTCCAGCACAGTGGACCCGTTCCCCGTGGGACAGAGTTCGAGCATTCGCGCGCGGTATTTGACTGTCGATGGCAGCCTGTCTGCCAGGTCTAGAAATTGAAAAAATGATTGCTCGTCCGCACTGCGGTCGACATCTTCGAAACCGCGGTGAAAATTAGCCATGTCCCCTTTTCCCTGTCTCAGGCGGCAGTGAGGTGCGTCATAGAATATCGGTTCAACTCATTGTCGCTTGATGTTCGCGAATTTGATCACCTTGGCCCATTTTTCAGTTTCATCCGCGATGAATTTGCCGAACTCGGCAGGCGAAACAGGAAATGGCGATAAACCGAGCGCAGCAAATCGCGCAGTGATGCGGGGATCAGCGAGGCCTGCGTTGATTTCCCTGTTGAGCTCGTCGATGATTTCGCTGGACGTCCTCCTTGGCACGCCGATGCCGTACCAAGTGCTCGTCTCGTAGCCGGGCACGAAATCGCCGAGCGGCGGCACGTCCGGCAGTGCTGCCGCGCGTGCCGCTGTCGTTATCCCGAGCGCGCGCAACTTGCCAGTCCTGGCATACTCGATCGATGTGGAAAGAGGCGCGAAGTAAACCTGCACTTGACCACCGAGCAGGTCGGCAAGTGCCGGTGGAGAACCGCGGTAGGCGACGTGGGTCATCTCGATGCCAGTCATGTACTTGAACAGCTCGCCGGCCATGTGGGGCCCCGTTCCGATGCCGGGAACGCCATATTTATTTTTCCGGGATTCGCCTTGGCATAATTTATGAATTCGCGAACCGTTTTCGCTGAAAACGCCGGATTGACCACCATCACCTCGGGTTCTCGGCTGAGACCTGCCACCGGCGTCAGGTCCCGCGCGAAGTTGTAGTTCAGCTTGTCGTAGAGCAGCCCGTTGATGGCGGCGTTGCTCGGGACCAACAGCAGGAGCGTGCAGCCATCGGGAAGTGCTTTGACCACTTCTTCAGTAGCGAGGTTGGTGCTGCCTCCTGGCTTGTTCTCGACAATGAACGGTTGGCCGAGGCGATCGGACAGCCATTGTCCAATTAGCCGCGCCACAATATCCGGCCCGCCGCCGGCAGCGGTGCCGACGAACAGACGCACCGGCCGTGCCGGGAACATCTCGGCCAATGCGGCGTGCCAGGTTACGGAAAGCGCAATGCAGTTACCGGTCAGGAGTATGAAAGTCCTGCGTGTGATGGTCGTCATGACTCTCTCCTCTGCGGTTAGTGGCAAACGCTTTGATCGATCAATCGCCGCGTGACCGAGCCGATGACCGCGGCTGCTGCTGCAGCCGCTCGATTTCGAAGGCATCGTGACCCAGGACGTAGTGATGCTCGCTGCGCATGGCCTTGCTCGCAGATGGTGCTAGCGCCAATGCGGCATCGCGCTCGTCCGTGGGTTGAACAATGCGCCGAAGGCCCGTAGAAGCGGAAGCCGCATTTTGCGCTAGCTATATTAGGAATTACTAATGGCTAAGGCGGTCGATTGGGACAGCCGTGTCGGCCGCCGCCTGCGGCTACGCGATTTGCACGTCCTGTTTGCTGTGGTGGAGTACGGCAGCATGTCCGCCGCCGGCGCTCATCTTAATATGTCGCAGTCGGCCGTGTCGCAGGCAATCGCGGCGCTCGAGGACGCGCTGAAGGTCCGGCTTCTCGACCGCACGCCACATGGCGTCGAACCGACGATCTACGCCGACGCGATCATGCGCCGGGGAAACGTCGTCTTCGACGAACTGCGATCGGGCATCAAGGACATCGAGTTCCTCGCCGAACCAGACGGCGGCGAAGTCAGGATCGCATGCGCGGACACGATTGCCGGCGGCATTCTCGCGCCGGTCATCGAGACTTTCTCCAAGAAGTACCCGCAGAGTCCTGTTTGACATTCAGCAGTCGAACGCCTTCACGCACGACTTCGTCGAGTTGCGCGCACGCAAAGCAGACCTAGCGTTTGCGATGCTACGGCCCTCGGCGGGCGGCTTGCGCGACGACTTGAACGTGGAGCGTCTATTCGACGAGCAATGGTGCCTGGCTGCAAGCCCGCGCAGTCGGTGGAGCCGGCGACGAAACTTAAGCTTCGCCGATCTCGCCGACGCCTCGTGGATCACGCCCTTCTCAGGCGCGACGGCGGAAAAAGCGCTGTTCGACGCGTTTCGCGCGCACGGGCTGCCGCCGCCGCGCGTTGCCGTCTGGACAGTGTCGGGCCAGTTGCGCGACTTTCTGAGCCGGCGCGGCCCGTTCGTTGCTCTCGTGCCGGTGTCATTCCTAAAGATCAATGCGGCCACGGCCGAATTGAAGAGGTTGCCACTCCGATTGCCGACACCACCAATGCCGGTCGTGATGATCACCTTGCGCAATCGAACACTGAGTAAAACTGTGGAGTTATTTCTCGATTGCGCGCGCGACGTTGCAAAAGCGATCGACAGGCCGCGTCGGGTGGAGAAGCTGTGAGCCCGGCTTTTGTGGGAAACAATGCTCAGTGGCTGTTGCTGTTGTGCGCGGGAGCGCGATCGATCGTGAGAGCCTTCGGCCGCCCGGATGCGAAGTAATGTCTGTTAGTGGCCCATCGCGTCGTGTCGCTTTCGGCAGCAATCGGAGCGTAGCGGACTTACTGCGATGCTAGGGAAATAGCTGACCTCGCGTTCACGAACCCTAGGCAGCACGGCATCGATAGGGAAAATGCCCCGAGGCTCGTGTGACGCGGGGCTGAGGATCGGAAGCGCGCCGCCCGTCAGTCGGGCGTGATCGCCGTCACGTCGGTCTCCAGCATCATCTCGGGAAAAGCGAGGGAGGTCACGCCGATCAGCGTGTGCACAGGCAGCGGCGCCGTCCCGAAATTCCGGCTGAGGCACTGGCCATAGGGGATGCGGTTCTTCATGTCGGTGAGGTAGGACGTGATCTTGACCACGTGGTTCATGTTGGCGCCATGCGCCGCCAGCTCGCGCTTGATCTTGTCGAACGCATACTCGCACTGCGCGACGAGATCGTCGTGGTGGCGGATGTTGCCGCGCGGGCCGTTTTCGTCCTCGGCGCCGACGCCGGCCAGGTAGACCATCGTGCCGCGCCCGAAGCCCTTCACGGTGACGGCGTCGGAGAAGATGCCCTTGGTCCAGGCGGCGTGGTTGAACTCCTTCTTTTCGAACGTCGGCGACGAAGGCTGTTGTGCAGCGACGGGCAAGATGATCAGGGCAGCGAGAGCAGCGATGATGAGAACAACGTGATGAGTTCGCATGGGACCTCCCAGGGCGCGACGGATGAATTCGCAATCGTATCACCCACGGCGGCGTAGGCCAGAGATCTCGGCGTACGATTGCGCGCGCTCAGCCGCGGAATTTTTAGGGACTGCATGCGCTGCGTCGTCAACTCGATAACAGACGAGAATGCGATGAAATCGCCAGTTGCAGTATTATAAGCGGCTGTCGACGTACGTTTTTGCGACCTCAGAGCTATCGCCGCATGCCACCACCTATCCGAGCACAACCACCCGAAGCCGGCAGCAAAATTCGCCGTATCGACGTTACGGGCGTCGCCCGGCCGCTGAATTCCTGCGCCTGGCGAACTACGTCATGGTCATTGTGCTCGGCCAATTCAGCGCGTTCTACGTCTGGAAAATAATCGAAGCGATCGTATTCGGCGGGGAGTTGGGCGTGCCGGTGTTCGCGGTATTGCTTACGATCTGCGGGGGCTACGCCTGGCTTGGGTGGCAGGGCATGGGCGCGATTACGTTGCGCCTCCAGAAGTCGACGATCGCGGCCCTGTTCTTCATGGGGATCGCGGGGCTCTTAGTGCTCCTGTTGGGCGTCGTGGGGCTGACGCAACCTGCCGATAAAATCGATACCCCTCAGGTTCTCAATTTGCTTGTGATCGGCGGCCTGCTGACGCTTACCGGAGTATCGGTTGGAACGGCCTTATTGGTCGCGCGAAGCCGGCGCTTCAAGGGGCTTGATCTTTCGCTTAAGCAGTTCCTGCAACATTCTGAAGCCTTGCAGCGCGCAAACCGCTTCGCGATCCGATACGAGCCGCAGAGCAAAGCGCTCGGCATACTCTATGCTCTCGGCGGCGCAGTCTTACTCGTCGGCTGGAACGGATTGCCGGAGTCGTTCATTCGGCTGGGCGCCAATTCGTATTTCCTCCCATTGTTCGGCTGGCTGTGCCTTCTTCGGGCTCGCATCCATCTGCAACCCAATTTCAGCACTTTGGTCGCTGCCGACGCCCGCCGTCCGATTCTCTTTCTCCGGTCATTTCAGGACGATCGGAAGCCGGGGCGCTTCCAGCTTGGGTGGACGTTCGTGGACTATTCGCTTGAGTCCCGCCTTGGCAGTTACTTCAGCCACTTTGGACCGTTTATCGCTGTCGGATCGAGGACAGACCCTGCGCCGACACTCGGTGCCGCCAGGGCCTTTCTGTCCGATGCCGAATGGCAAGCGTCCGTATCTGGGTGGATGGTCTCTGCCTCTGTCATAGTGCTTTTTGTCGGCACGACCGAAAGCGTGAATTGGGAACTCAGGCACGTTATCGATCGCGGCTACCTCGATAAACTCATTCTGCTGTTTCCGCAGATGCAGCGGCGGTTTGAGAGTTTGGTTTTTCGAGGACGCGGAGTCGAACAAGATGCGGCGGAACGGCTGGCAAAGCTGAAGGCGGACTTTCGGGGTTCGCTATGGGAGCGGGCGATCAGTGAGCTGAGCCATCCAAAAGACATTCGCGCCATCAGCTTCGACCCCGACGGCGCGGTGACTCTCGTGAGTTGCCGCAGTCGAAATCGGGACTCCTATCACCTTGCCGCGATGGTGACTCACTATCTCCAACTGCAATGCATGGCGATGGCCCAAGATCACGGACAGCGGTTATCGACCGGATGATTGGGCGGGCATTGGAAAAGCCTTCCGCAAATTCGGGCAGAAGCTCCTGATCATTTTTGCCAAATGTTCCCGGGACAACTCAGGCCCATCTGCCCCAATATGCTCTGGGAGGCCGTTGAGGATCGGAAATGCGCGGGTGGGAATACAAGCACTTTTGCGGCGCCGATCGGCAGCGCCGCGTGATGCTATACGGGCCGTCGCTTGCGGCATTGGCCCTCGGAACACTGCTGCCCGGGGCGGCGCGCGCCCAGACGACGCTTCCCGACATCAACGTGATTGCGACCACACCGTTGTCGCGTTCGCAAAGCAACGCGCCGAGACCCGCGGCACGGCCGCCCAGCAACGCTCCTGTCCGGCGGGCGACGTCCGCCCCCGCCGCCCGCGCGCCGGCGACTGCGGCCCAGGCTGCACCCGCGCAATCGGCGTCGGCGCAACCAGCACAGCCCACCGCCGGTACGGGCCTTGATCGCGATAAAGTCCCATCGAATACCAGCGTGCTGACCTCTGCCGACTTCAGCCCCGACCGATCGGTGGGCCTGCTCGATTCCCTTGTCACCAATTTGCCGGGCGTGTCGCTCGGAGACCAGACCGGCAACCCGTTCCAGCGCGACCTCAATTATCGAGGTTTTGTCGCGTCGCCCGTGCAAGGTACCCCGCAAGGCATCGCCGTCTACCAGAACGGCGTGCGCATCAATGAATCCTTCGGTGACGTCGTCAATTGGGACTTCATCCCGGAAACGGCGATTCGCCGGCTCGATCTCGTCCCCAACAATCCGATCTTCGGTCTCAACGCGATCGGCGGCGCCATCAGCATCGAGATGAAGAACGGCTTCAACTATCAAGGCGCCGAAGCGGACGTAACCTTCGGCTCTTACGGGCGACGTTCGGCCGTCGTTCAAGCCGGCAAGCAGGACGGCAATCTTTCGATCTACGCCGCATTTGACGCGATCAATGACAACGGCTGGCGTCAGTTCTCGTCGGCATCATCGTTGCGCCGCATGTACATCGACCTCGGCGCGCGCAACGACACGACCGAATTCCACATCAACTTTACCGGAGCCGACAACAATCTCGGCTCAGTCGCGGCGACGCCGGTGCAGATGCTCAACCAGAATTGGGCATCGGTCTATACGTGGCCGCAGACCACCCATCTCCAACTGGCGTTCCTCAACTCAAGCCTCAGCGTATCGCCCACCGACACGCTCACGTTGCAAGGCAACACCTACTACCGCGGCTTTTGGCAGGCGCATGTGGACGGCAACGGCACCGATGCGGCGCCTTGCGGCACGGCGCCGGAAACACTGTGCATCGGCGACAACCTCGATCCCATCAACCAACACGCCACCATTCTCGACAATATCAGCCCCGGCGCGTTTCTGGGCGAGATCGACCGCAACTGGACGGCGAGCAACACCTTCGGCGGCACCGCGCAGGCGACCAGCACGGCAAAGGTGTTCGGACACGACAACCACTTCGTCGTCGGCGTCAGCGTCGATCATGGCCACACCCAGTTCAATGCGACGAGCGAGCTTGGCACCATCGACCAAAATCTGTTCGTGAACGGCACCGGCGTCTACATCGACCAACCGCTCGACGACATATCGCCGGTCAACATCCTGGCGCTCAACACCTATACCGGCATCTTCGCGACCGACACCTTCGACATCACCTCGAAACTGTCGCTGACGGCCGGGGCGCGATTCAATATCGCCCAAATCAATATTCTGGATCAGACCGGAACCAATCCGGCGCTCAACAGCAGCGACCATTACGAACGTCTCAACCCGGTCATCGGCGCGACCTACAAATTTGGTGCGCCCCTCACCCTCTACGGCGGATATTCGGAGGCAAACCGCACGCCGACGCCGCTCGAGCTCGGGTGCTCGAGCCCGACCCAGCCGTGCATGATCGACAGCTTCCTGATCGCGGATCCGCCGCTCAAGCAGGTGGTATCGCACACCTATGAAGCGGGTTTCCGTGGGAGCATCGGCGACAATGACAAGACCGGACGATTGACCTGGGGCTTGGGCGGCTTCCGTACGTCGCTGACCAACGACATTATTAATATCGCCAGCACGATACCGATGTTCGGCTATTTTCAGAACATCCCGAAAGACCTGCGTGAGGGAATCGAGGCTAAGGTCAACTATAAGCGCGATCGCCTGAACCTCTACGCAAATTACACTTTTATCGACGCAACCTATCAGACGACGGTTCTGATTTCCTCACCCAACAATCCGTTCGCGGATCCGACGACGGGCAACATCCTGGTGACGCCAGGGGATCACATCCCCGCCATCCCGGCCCATCGTTTCAAGGCCGGATTTGAATACAATATCACCGAGCCCTGGAAATTTGGTGCCGACCTCAACGTCGTCGGCAGCCAATGGCTTATTCATGACGATTCCAACCTCAATCCCCAGGTCCCCGCTTACTGGGTCGTGAACCTGCACACCTCGTATCAGGTCAACAAGAACATCGAAGTCTTCGGCCTCATCAACAACCTCTTCAACCAGCACTACTACGCCGCCGGAACTTTCTTCCAGACCAATGGCGGCCAGGGCATCTTCAACAGCAACACCGCCGGCAATCCGGGTTTCCTCAATCTGACCGATCCGCGAACCTTCGTGCCCGGTATGCCCTTCGCCGCCTATGCCGGCGTGCGCGCAAAGCTATGAGCGCGCGTCGGCAAGCGGGCGTCCCGCTCTATTCCCGTGCTTTGGCGACAAAGCAAGCGGGACGCCCGCTTTCTCTTCATCGCCAACGACACGGTGCTCCATCACGAGAAGCCCTGATCGTTGGCGCGGCTTCGCCGCAGCATCATTCACGGGCTGGGAGACATCCAATTGCTTTCGCCGGTTTGCATGTGCCGCGGAAAGCGGCACCGGCTGCGCGCCGCACGCTGCGGCACGGTCATCACCGGCTCTGATCTGTCAGATGGCTGCAGCGGCTAGCCCCGCTTCGCTCGTTCATCGATCCCGCGCGCGGAGGCAGCTGCCTCGCGTACGGTCTTGGCGACGTCAACCGCTGTGAGCTTGCCGCCGCGTGCAAGGACGCGGCCGTCGACAACGACCGTGTCCACATTCGACGGCTGGCCTTGAAACACGATGGCGTAATACGGGTCCTCAACCGGCGCCATGTTGATGTCCGTTGTTCGGATCATGATGAGGTCGGCGCGTTTGCCCGGCGTCAGCGAGCCGATCTTGTCCGCAAGGCCAAGCAATTTGGCGCCCTCGATCGTCGCCAACTCGACGAGCCGTCGCGGTTTCAGGCGCAATGGCGCGCCGGTCCGCTGCCAGTCCGACCACATCAGTGCGCGCATGACATTGAAGAAGTCGGCATTGGTCGCTGCCGAAGCATCGATCGACAGGCCAAGCTGCACGCCCATCGCGGCCAGTTCTGAATACTGGATGGTGCCGTTACGCACCGCCGAATACGACATCTCGATGACCGGCGCCGTGCTCCACGGCGTTTTGGTGTCGCCGATCATCTTGAGCTCGTCGGGCGTCATGCCTTGCGGGTGAACGAGCAGCATGTCGGACCCGAGCAAATTGTTTTTGCCCATCAGATCAATCAAATTCTTGGGCCCGCAGTGAATCGTCGCTTGCAACCCAAGCTTTCTGACGCCGTCGAATTCAGTGCGGAACAACTCGACCGGAATTGAGCCACGCGCCCCGGCAGGGCCCGGCGTGCGCAGGCAGGCGCCGATGCCGAGCATGCCGTCGGTCCATTGCTTTTGCACCCGGGCGAGATCGGCGAGATCCATCGTCTTGTCGGCCGGATAGCCTTGGCCGGTGCCGTATGAGAATCGGGCACGGATGCCGATGTCCTTGAGCGCCTGGAGTTCGGCGTCAGCGTGCTCCGGCGACACGGTGTTGTGCGACCAGTCGTGGACGGTCGTGATGCCGGACAAGAGGCCCTCGGCAACGCCGAGCCGCACGCCGATGTATAAGTCCGCCGGCATGTAGAAGCGGCCGACGCGGAGGGTGGTGGGGAAGTAACCTTCCTGAGGATCGTCAGCGCGAACGATCAATCGCAACGCCGTGGACCACAAATGCCAATGCGTATCGACGAAGCCCGGCATAACGATCATGTCACGGCCATCGATCACCTGGGCGCCGGGAGCATTCACCCCCGCACCGACCGCGACAATTGCGCCGTCGCGGACATGCACATCGCCGTTGGGCAGGTCGCCGAGGCGTGCGTCCATCGTCAGGACGTGGCCGCCGCGCACGACGAATTCGCCGCGCGCCGGTAAAGCGCCGCTCGTTTCGGACGGCGTCACTTGCGCTGCCGCAGGTTGCACACGGGCCAGCGCCAGCGCTCCGGCGAAGCCCCCCGCAAGCCTGAACATGTCGCGGCGATAAAGCCTACGGTCGCAGAACATGCTGATGCTCAATGAGTTGATGGGTTGAGAAGCCTAAGTGGTTCCCAACAGACTGTAAACCTTCGGCGATGTTGTTGCCGGCGGGCAGTGTAGCGCACTGAGGTTGAATGGATGGCTGCAGCTTGTTTCGATATCGGCTTCACGGTATCTGCGCTCATTTCCAATCTCAAGTAAGTGAGGTCTGTCGTGCGCGATCACCCATCACGACCGGTGCGATTCACGCGGCGCGCTATTCTCGGCTCTGCCGCAACCATGACGACCGCTCCGGCGTTGGCGCAGGAATGTCGCCTCGGACCGCCGGCGCATCACAAGGGGCCGACGGTCTTCATGGACTACGATCAGTTCGAGCTCGATGCCGCCTACGATCAGGATTACTACGAACCGCTGGGCGGTCAGATCTATGCGCGGCTCGCGACCAACAGCGAAGCGGTGCGTGCTCGCATCGGTTCGCCGCGTCGCGTCGCCTACGGGCCGACCGAAATCGAAAAGCTGGATATTTATCGTACCGATCGCGCCAAGGCGCCGATTTTCGTTTTCATCCACGGCGGCAGCTGGATCGTCGGGTCGGCGGCCGACGCAGGATATGCCGCCGAGATGTTCGTAAAGGCGGGCGTGCATTACGTCGCGCCGGATTTCACCACCGTAAAAGAGGCTGGCGGCGACCTCGGAGTCATGGCGGCACAAGTCCGCCGCGCCATTGCGTGGGTCTACAAGAACGCTGCCACGTTCGATGGCGATGCGGACCGCGTTTATATCGGTGGGCATTCATCGGGCGGGCATTTGTGCGGTGTCGCGCTCGTCACCGATTGGGAAAAGGATTTTGGCATTCCGCCGTCAATCATAAAAGGCGGGCTGTGCGTCAGCGGCATGTATGAAATGGCGCCGGTGCGGCTGTCGTTTCGCAACAGCTTCGTGAAATTCACCGACGCGATGGCGGATGCGATGAGTTCGCAACGGCATATCGGCCGACTCGCTGCTCCGGTCACCGTCGCCTATGGCAGCTTGGAGACGCCGGAATTTCAGCGTCAGAACCGCGACTTTGCAGCGGCGGTCAAGGCGGCGGGTAAACCGGTGCAACTCATGGAAGCGCGCAATTACAGTCATGCCTCGATGGCGGATAGCCTCGGCAGCCCCTACGCTCCGGCCGGTCGGGCTGCGCTGGCGCTTATGGGGCTCGCACCGTCATGACCGGGACCCCAAAAGGATCATGTCTTGCCTGACTTGATCTCACCGTTCCCACGCGCCGAGTGCATTCGGAGGCTGGACAAGTCCATCGGTAACGAATGGACGACGATGGGGATGAAGGGGATTGTTGAAGGCGGTAGAATCAGTACAGCGTTTCGCCTCAACAAGAGATACGCCTTTCGCAATGATTTTCGGACATTTCTGTATGGAAAACTCATTGAGGAAGGAAGCGGCACCCGAATACGCTGCCGCACTGGGGTGGGATTGTACGTCAAGCTTATGGCTGCCGTCCTCATCGGCGTGATTTCGTGGGCGGTGATTCAGCATCGCAGCGCTGCTCCCTTAATCGGGTTAGCTCTATTTGGAGCGATCTTTGGGATTGCAAGGTTTGCCCAGCAATATGATTCTGGCTTCCTCCTGGCGTTTGTGAAGCGGACGCTCCACGCCTCGGAAGTGCCAACCGAAAAATCGACTTAGGTCCTCACCGCGGCGAAATGTGGTGCCCCAACTCACGCGTGTCGCCGAGCATTATCGGCTGGGCGGCAGCGGTGTCGCGTTTGGCTTTCATTAAAGCGAATCACCGAGCCTTCGCAGGCTGTAGCGTTGCGTTGCACAGGACCGGAGGACCCGAGCTCCCTTCACGACAAGGGAGCTTGGGCCTCTGCATTTCGAGAGGTAGGACCGAACACCGTGGCAGTTACATCATGACGGGAAAGTTGGATAGCGTCGCCTTGCAAAAACTCATCGCACAAATTCGCGACGCCACCGCGGTGCTCGCGCTCGAAGCCGCCGAGCAAAAGATTGCAGCGATAACGGCTGATTTGGTTGGGCGGACAGCCCGACTTGATGCCAGCGAAAGGAATTGACGGGTGTGAAAGAGGACGGCGGGCACCCGCATCGGCTGCGAACGATGACGCAGCCAGCAGGTGCCCTGCTCCATGGACCCGTCACTTCACAGGTGTTGGTCGGCGAGCCATTTCCCGAGGGTATCTGCCAAAGGCTGTTCATTTCCGACAAAGGAGTGGCCGCTGAGGCTCGGGGGCTTCGAATCGGGAAGAAGAACGTAGTCGATCTGCTTGACGAGCGAGCCCTCTTCGTGCGCTGCGCTCAACAGCATGTACGGCTCGAAAGGTGCGATCGCGCCATCGGCCTGATCGCGGACCATCAGGATTGGATAGGGCAACCGGTGGATCCAGTAGGTACCATCGGCGATGCTGGTCTTCTCCCAGCGATAGCTCAGGAAGTGCTGGCCGGTGATCGGGGCTTCGGCTGCTGCGGCGTTGACCGGGGTCAAGAACTTCATCTTCACCGGCAGGACCTGATCGGCCGTTCCCTCGCGCACGGACTTCATCGCGGCCTGCGCCAGTTCGTGGAAACGGCGCTCGTCCTGCACAAGGATGTTGCGTGATTTCCAGGGCAGATTCGCGAACGCGCCGAGCAGCACCACGGCTTTGATGTCGCGATCCCAGTTGGTTGCGGCGTAGAACTGCACTTGGATGTTGCCGAGGCTGTGGCCGAGCAGCACCAGCGACTTGTAGCCGAGCGCACGCCCGACCTGGACGGCAGCATCGATGTCGCGGCGGATGTCGAGGAAATTGTCGGTATTGATCTTGTCGTCGTGTTGCCGCGTGTTGATCGCGAGCAAGGCATAGCCTTTCGCGGCGAGGCGCGGACCGAGCCCGCTCTGTGGCGGCTGCATATAGCTTCCACCGCTACCGTGAACCATCACGACCAGCGTGGTGGCCGCGGCCTGTTTGCCATTCGGCTGCCAGAGGGAAGCATCGACCTGAAATCCATCGATGGCCTTGATGGCAAGGAATCGAACTGAGGAGTCTGGTCGCGGCTCAAACTCGGCGGACAGTCCGGCCGGGCGGGCGACGAAGTCGTATTCGATGCTCGCTGCGACCTGCGCTGCGTTGCCCGGTGATATCGCGAGCGTCCCAAACAGGAGCAGCGCAAAGGTAAGACCTATCAGTCCGCGCTTCAGCATCATCATTCCTCCACAGCAGCCAGTCAGGCGGGCGTCGCCCCCGGTAGCAATCGCGCTTCCCGGACGGGCGAAGATAAGCGCAATCGGCGAGGCGAACCATCCCATCGACCAAGCCCCAATTGAGGCCCGCAGTGACCAGCTGCGACCACCAAAAAAGCCCCGGTGAAGTTCACCGGGGCTTCGATCGATGCAGTGTATCGATGCAGTGTGTATCGATGCGGTGTTTCGCCGAGCGAAACCTTGCGGCTTACCGCAGCAGCGCGATGAAGTCGGTGTCCTTGCCGGTCTCGCGGCCGAGACCGTCGTCGCCGATCAGGAGCGATGCACCCGCCTCCATGTAAGGCGTGACCCGCGCCAACACTTCCGGCGGCAATTCGATGCGATCAAGAGCCGTGAAGGGCGGCGCGCTTCTGTGCCTCCTGCGGCAACATCCCGGTGCGCTCGTTGCGCGTCACGGTCCGGGTGCGGCCCCTGACGGTGATCGTCTCGGTCGTCGGATGCTCGGTCGCGAGCGACACCGCGATCCAGCGGAAGCCATTGCCGTCCGCAGTGCGCGCGGCGGTGAAGACATGGGTCCCGAACGGCTGGTCGCGGTTCGCGATCGTCACCGGAACGTCGAACAGCGGCTCAAAGCCCTTGCGGACGAAGAGCTTGCCTTCCTTGCGGCTGACGAACAACGAAATGGAGCCCGCCTTGATCATCGGCTTGTCGGGCTTCGCCATCGGCAGCGGGATGCGGTCGGCCGGCGCGAGGCTCGCAAGCTGAACGGCGGCGTCGGCGGTCGGCAGCAGGCCGGCACGGCGCCGTCCGGCTTCGTCGCATCGGCGGTCGCCGGCACGATCGTGAGCACGCCTGAGCTCGGCGGGTCCATGGTGTTCGCCGCAGGCTTCACCTCGGCGGTAACCGGCAGGGTGGCCGCCGGCGCGGCCGCTTCGGGGACAGCCTCGGGCTCCGGAGCGGGCGGCGTCGGCTTCGTTCCGATCGCGGTCAGCAGCTTGTGGCTGATCTCATAAGGCGTGACCTCGCCCGGCGAGACGATGACGCGCACGCCGAGCTGCGTCATGCCCCACAACCGCTGAGCCATTGCGTCCGGCAAGCGGATGCAGCCGTGAGATGCCGGATGGCCGGGCACGACCCCAAGATGCAGCGCGACGCCGGACCAGGTGATGCGCTGCATGTAGGGCATCGGCGCGCCGCTGTAGATATTCGAGTGGTGATAGCGGTCCTTCTGGATGACGCTGAACACGCCCATCGGCGTCGGATGTCCGGGCATGCCGGTCGACACCGACGACGACGCGATCGGATTGCCGTCGTCATAGACGGTGACGTGCTGGTTGCCGATGGAGACGGCGATGATCAGCGGACCGACCGGCGGCGGCGGAGCGGCGGGCTTCGCCGCCTTCGTCGTCCCCGTGGGCTCGGACGAGCGGCGGGCGACGGGCGCTGCCCTTCGAGAGTGGGACGAATAAGGATCGCCGTAGGATGACCCACCATAATAACCGTAGCCATTATAGGCTGCGACCGCATGGTTGGGCACAGCAGTCAGGCAGAGGCCGAGCGAAGCCGCCCCGGCGGTCCACCCAAGTCCCTTACGGGCCACCGATTCTCTCATTTTGATTCCCCTTGAACGCGCGTTAGGAACTTGTGGAAAGACGAGTCTCAGAACCGATAGTTCAGGCCGACCTTCAGCATCTGGATGTTGCGGCTCACGCTGACGTTGTCGGCGGCCGGGGCGAACACCGTCGAATTGACGTTCCAGGTGTTGAGGCCGAGGTAGTCGTATTCGATCTTGGCGGACCAGTTCGGCGTGAAGCCGTATTCGATGCCGGCGCCCACGAGCCAGCCGCTGTTGGTGTTCGATGCCGACACCGCCGCGCCCGTGAGGTTATTCGTCACCGTCGCGCTGTTGTTGACCCAGCCGCCGCCGGCCTTGCCGTAGAACAGCCAGTTGCCGGACGCGACGCCGAAGCGCGCCGCCAAGGTGGTCACCCAGTTGGTGTTGGCGCTCGCGGTCACGAACCCGCCGGTCCGCGACGCGTTCAGCGCGGTTGCGTCGAAATCCCACTCGGCGCCGAACACGAAGTTGGAGACTTGGTAGTTGTAGCCGACCTGGCCGCCGCCGATGAAACCGCTCTTGCTGTCGCTGAGGCTTGCACCGGTGAAGCTGTCGGTCATGGTGCCCGACGCCCACCCGGCCCCGAGATTGCCGCCGACGTAGAAGCCGGTCCAGTTGTAGATGAAGATCGGCGCCGGCGGCGGCATGTAAGGAATGGGCCGGCCGAGATCGGCCGCAGAAGCCCCGTATGCGCTGGCCAGCAGTGACACAGCCGCGGTGATCGAAATCGAAATGTTACGCATGTTCCCCCTCCACCCAGTGAGATGCCCCTATTGGCTTAGTGTCCTGAGGAGGCCGGATCGGTTCGAAGGGATTCGCGATTTTAAATCGTTTTATCGAAGTGTGACCCGGAAGCCACAACAGACTGATATGGATCAGCGCCCCGACGCGCCCGGATACCCACGCGTGTCGGGATACCGCGCATTCACGACCGGATCGAAATTCGCCGAGCGGAGCATGCCTCAGTGCGAGATCATCCAGGGCCGGCTCGTGGGAAAGCTCTTCGTTCCGCCCTTGCCCCGTTTCACCATCCGTGACGTCGACGGCGAACAGCACGAGCAGCCGGCGCGGTGGCTGCCTTTCATCGACGACAGCGTGCGCGGCGCATTCGCGCTGCGTTCGTTGGTTGCGTGGGCGAGCCGCAGCTCGGCCGAGGTATTCACACAGCGCGGTGCGGTCAGGATCACGCGCGGTGCGCTGCGCCCGCATTCCGGGCAATCGGACGGCTGTTCGTATTCCGACATCGCGCGCATCATGGTGAAGGGGCCGCAGCGCTTGCACATGTACTCGTAGACCGGCATGGCAGACGTCCTTTTGCGAAATCTGCATTCAGCGGATCGCTGCGGCAGCTCGATGCCGCCGCAGCGGAGGAACCATCTCTACTTGTCCGGGGACATCGGAATATCGATGCCGCCCTTCACGTGCTTCACAGGTCCGGCGGCGCTCGGCATCACGTCGAACTCGAAGATGTCCGTCGGCAGCCACAGCGTCGCGCACGCATTCGGGATGTCGACAACTCCCGAAATATGTCCCTGCACCGGCGCAGTGCCGAGGATCGCGTAGGCCTGCGCTTTCGAATAGCCGAACTTGGTCAGGTATTCGATCGCGTTGAGGCAGGCTTGGCGATAGGCGACGTGAACGTCGAGGTAGTGCTGCTTGCCCCATTCGTCGACCGAGATGCCTTCGAAGATGAGGTAATCGTTGTAGGTCGGCGTGATCGGTGACGGTTTGAAGATCGGGTTCTTGATCCCGTACTTCGTCATGCCGTCCTTGATGACCTCGACCTTGAGATGCAGCCAGCCCGCCATTTCGATGGCGCCGCAGAACGTGATCTCGCCGTCGCCCTGGCTGAAGTGCAGGTCGCCCATGGAGAGGCCGCCGCCCTTCACGTAAACCGGGAAATAGATCTTCGAGCCGCGCGACAGGTCCTTGATGTCGCAATTGCCGCCGTGTTCGCGCGGCGGCACCGTGCGGGCGCCCTGCGCGGCGACCTTCGAGCGCACGTCGCCGCGCGCGGTGCCGCAATGGGCCGTTTCGCCGAACGGCGGCGCCGCAAGCGGCGGCACGCGGTTCGGATCGGTGGCGATGAGATCGGCCTCGCGCTTGTTCCAGGTGTCGAGCATCTTCTGGTCGGGCAAGCAGCCGATCAGGCCGGGATGAATGAGGCCGGCAAATCGCACGCCCGGGACGTGGCGCGAATGGGTGTAGAGCCCGGAAATGTCCCAGATCGATTTCTGCGCTAGCGGGAAATGGTCGGTCAGGAAGCCGCCGCCGTTCTTCTTGGAGAAGAAGCCGTTGAAACCCCACAGGCTCTCCGGCAACGCGCCGACATCGAGAAGGTCGACCACAAGAAGGTCGCCGGGCTCGGCGCCTTCGACGCCGATCGGACCGGACAGGAAGTGCACGATCGTCAGGTCGATATCGCGCACGTCGTCGGCCGAACTCGTTGTTCTTGATGAAGCCGCCGGTCCAGTCATAGGTCTCGACGATGAAATCGTCACCGGGTTTGACCCAGGCGATAATCGGAATGTCGGGATGCCAGCGATTATGGATCGCCTCGTTCTTGTAAGGCGATTGCGACAGGTCGATTTTGATGAGGGTTTTAGGCATTACCAACTCCTTCTGCTCTTGTGGGCACTCGGACACTGACGTTTTTTCGTGATATTCGGCGCTCGCAAGTCGGCGGGCGGTCCTCCGGTCTCATCAAGTCGCACCGGTCTGCGGCCTGGCGTCAAAAATCTGATCAGACGGCGAGGTATTGCGCGATCGTCGCCTCGTCGACTTCCGCGCGCGTATCGCTATGGACGATGCGGCCGTCCTGCATGACGAGAATGCGATCCGCGACATCGAGGATGAAGCTCAGGACCTGCTCGCACACCACGATGCACAGATTGCGCAGCTGGCGAATCTCCTTGAGGAGCCGCGCAATGTCCTTGATGACCGACGGCTGAATTCCCTCGGTCGGTTCGTCGAGCAGAAGAATCTTCGGATCGCTCGCCAGCGCCCGCGCGATCGCAAGCTGCTGTTGCTGGCCGCCCGACAGATTGCCGCCCCGCCGTTGCTCGAACTCGCGCAGCACCGGAAACAGCCGATAGATTTCTTCCGGGATGTCGCTCTTTCCCGTGACCACGCGCCCGGTTTCGATGTTCTCCCGTACCGTCATGGTGCCGAAAATCTGGCGCCCTTGCGGAACGTAGGAGAGGCCCTGCTTGACGCGCGAGTGGCTCGGCAAATGGGTCACGTCCTTGCCTTCGACCAGAACCTGGCCGGACCGCGACGGCATGACGCCGATGAGCGATTTCATCAGCGTCGTCTTGCCCATGCCGTTGCGGCCGACGATGGCGACGATTTCGCCGGGCGTAACGGTGAAATTGACGCCGTGAAGCACTTCGCTTTGGCCGTAGGCCACGTTGAGATTGCGAACGTCGAGCACGACCTTGTCTCCTCAATGCCCCAGATAGACTTCCTTGACCTGCGGATCGTTCTGGATCTTCGCCATATTGCCCTCCGCCAGGACCTTGCCCTGGTGCAGCACCGTCACCCGGTGCGCGATGCTCTCGACGAACTTCATGTCGTGTTCGATGACGACGACGGCACGTCCTTTGGAGACGCGGCCGAGCAGCTCAGCCGTGCGCGTCGCGTTCCGACACGCTCATGCCGGCCACCGGCTCGTCGAGCATCAGAAGTTCGGGGTCCTGCATCAGCAGCATGCCGATCTCGAGCCACTGCTTCTGGCCGTGGCTCAAGGTCTCGGCCATGCGGTCGAGCTGGTCTTCGAGGAAAATCATGCCCGCGATCTCGCGCACCCGCTCGATGACTTCCGGGGTGCGCTGCCAGAACAGCGCGCCGCCGACGTTGCGGCCGCGCGGCACCGAGATTTCGAGGTTCTCGAATACGGTCAGGTCTTCGTAGATCGACGGCGTCTGGAATTTGCGGCCGATGCCGCGCCGGACGATCTGGTGCTCCTTGAGCCCGGTGATCTCCTCATCCTTGAACTTGATCGAACCGCTCGACACCTTGGTGCGGCCGCAGATGAGATCGAGCACTGTGGTCTTGCCGGCCCCGTTGGGGCCGATGATGACGCGCAGCTCGTCCTTGTCGATGTAGAGGTTGAGGCCGTTGACCGCCTTGAACCCGTCAAACGAGACCGTGACGTCTTCAAGCGCGAGGAGAAAATCGGTGCTGGACGACATGGGCGGCTCCTATTCGGCCGCTTGCGGGCTTGGATGGCCGACGGTGCGGCGTCCCCTGAACCGGCCGATGAGCGGCACGAGCTGATCGGTGACGAGACCGGCGAGCCCGCGCGGGAAGGCGAGGACGACGACAATGAACAGGCCGCCCATGGCGAACAGCCACAGCTCCGGAAAGCTTTCGGAAAAGATGGTCTTGCCCCAGTTGACGAGGAGCGTGCCGACGACCGCGCCGACCAGCGAGTGACGGCCGCCGACCGCGCAGAAGATCACCATATCGATCGACGGCACGATGCCGACGAATGACGGCGACATGAACCCGACCTGCAGGGTGAACATGGCGCCGCCGACCGCCGCGAGAGCTGATGCCAAGCAGAAAACAAATATCTTGAAGTTCGCGACGTCATAGCCGGAGAACCGCACGCGGTCCTCCTTGTCGCGCACGGCGACGAGGATGCGCCCAAGTTTGCTGGAGATCACGAACCGCGCCAGCAGCATCGATCCGAGCAGCAGCGCGCAGCACACGAAGTAGAGGATGTACTTCGCATGGTCGGTGCGGATGTCCCAGCCGAGCAGCGTGCGCAGATCGGTGATGCCGTTGATGCCGCCGGTGTAATCCTGGCGCCCGACGATCAGGATCGTCATCACCGCAGCAAGGGCCTGGGTAATGATGGCGAAATAGACGCCGCCGACCCGGCGCTTGAACATAGCGACGCCGACGATGAATGCGAAGATCGTCGGCACCAGAATGACGGCGATAAGCGCAAACGGCAGATATTTGAACGGCACCCAGAAGAACGGCAGCTCGGTGAGCTGATTCCAGTCCATGAAGTCCGGAATCCCCGGGGTGGACTGGATCTTGGTGTTCGCCACGCTCGATGCTTCGAGCTTGAGGAACATCGCCATGCAGTAGCCGCCGAGACCGAAGAACACGCCCTGGCCGAGGCTCAGGATTCCCGTGTAGCCCCAGCACAGCACGAGGCCGACGGCGACGAAGGCGTAGGTCAGGTACTTGCCGACGAGGTTGAGACGGAAGTTGTCGAGGAGCAGCGGCAAAACCACCAGGATCAGGATGGCGACCAGGACGAAGCCGATCAGTTCGAGACTGCGATTGTTCTTGATCATTGCCGACATGGTTCACCTTTTGGATCACCTTCTGACCTTGAGGACGAACAGGCCCTGCGGTCGCAACATGAGGAGGCCGATGACGATCAGCAGCGTCAGCACTTTCGCCATCGAACCCGACATGAAGAATTCGAGCGTCGACTGCGACTGGGAGATCGTCAGGGCCGATGCGATGGTGCCGAGCAGGCTTTGCGCGCCGCCGAACACGACGACGAGAAAGGTGTCGACGATATAGAGCTGGCCGGCGGTCGGGCCCGTCGACCCGATCATCGTGAACGCCGAGCCGGCGATGCCGGCGATGCCGCAGCCAAGCCCGAATGTCAGCTGATCGATATGCCGCGTGTCGATGCCGACGGCTTCGCTCATGGTGCGATTGGCGACGACGGCGCGAACCTGGAGACCCCAACGCGACCGGTACATCAAGACCGCCACCACCGCGGTGATGACGAGCGTGAGCCCCATCACGAACAGGCCGTTGATCTGCACCTCGATGGACTCGGTGACATGAAGCGCGCCCATCATCCATGGCGGCAACTCAACGCCGACCTCGCGCGCACCGAAGATCGAGCGGAATGCCTGCTGCATGATCAGGCTCAATCCCCAGGTCGCAAGCAGGGTATCAAGCGGCCGCGCATAGAGGTGACGTATCAGCAGCCACTCAACCGCGAGGCCAAGCGCGCCCGACACGATGAAGGCCACCGCCATCGCGACGAAGAAGTATCCGGGATAGAGACCGGGCAGATAGGTCTGACACAGGTGCGAGCACAGATATGTCATGTAGGCGCCGAGGATCATGAACTCGCCGTGCGCCATGTTGATCACGCCCATCTGGCCGAAGATGATGGCGAGACCCAGCGCCATCAGTACGAAGACCGAAAACAGGATCAGGCCGGCAAAGCCTTGCATCGCCAGGATCGAGCCCCATTCGCCAAGCGAATAGCCCATGAGCATGTGCGGCTCCTGCGTGTTGTGCGGCAGTATTCGAAAACGCGGCTTGTCTCGGTGCTTCGCCCCGGCGCTTGGAAAATGCGCCGGGGCGATAAGCGGCGGCCCGTTATTGGTAGCCCTTCGGGAACGGATCGGGCTCCATCAGGTTCGCGGTCTCGTAAATGACGTCGTACTGACCGTCGGCACGGGCGCGGCCGACGCGGGTCTTGCTCCACAGGTGATGGTTCTCGTGGATGCGCACGTAGCCTTCGGGCGCGCCGGTGAACTCGACGCCGGGCGATGCGGCAGCGACCTTGTCGATGTCGAAGGAGCCCGCCTTCTCGACGGTCAGCTTCCACAGCCAGGGGCCGAGATAGGCGGCCTGGGTGACGTCGCCGATCACGGTCTTGTCGCCCCACATTTTATGGAAGGCGGCGACGAACGCTTTGTTGTTGTCGTTCTTGAGCGACTGGAAGTACTTCATGCACGCATAGGCGCCGACGATGTTCTCGCCGCCGATGCCGTCGATTTCGTCCTCGGTAACCGAGATCGTCATTAGCGTCTGTTTGTTGAGATCGATGCCGGCGGCTTTGAGCTGCTTGTAGAAAGCGACGTTGGAGCCGCCGACGATGATCGCGTAGATCACGTCGGGCTTCGACAGCTTCATCTTGTTGATGACGGAATTGAACTGCGTCGAGCCGAGCGGGAAGTATTCTTCGCCGAGCACCTTCAGCTTGAGCACGTTTTCGATGTGCTTGCGCGCGATCTTGTTCGACGTGCGCGGCCAGATGTAGTCGGACCCCAGGAGATAGAAGGTCTTGGCGCTCTTCTCCTTCTGCACCCAGTCGAGGCCCGCGAGGATTTGCTGCGTCGCTTCCTGGCCGGTGTAGATGACGTTCTTCGACTGTTCGAGACCTTCATAGAACGTCGGGTAGTAGAGCATTCCGTTGTATTGCTCGAACACCGGTAGCACGGCTTTGCGCGAGGCCGAGGTCCAGCAGCCCATGACGGAGGCGACCTTGTCGTTGACGAGGAGCTTCTTTGCCTTTTCGGCAAAGGTCGGCCAGTCGCTCGCGCCGTCTTCCTGAATGAACTTGATCTTGCGGCCGAGCACGCCGCCCTGCGCGTTGATCTGCTCGATCGCAAGTTTCTCCGCCTCGACGGAGCCGGTCTCCGAGATGGCCATGGTGCCGGTCACGGAATGAAGGATGCCGACCGTGACTTCGGTGTCAGTAACTGCAAGGCCGGTGGTATTGACCTTCGCGGTCGGGAATTGTTGCGCAAGAGCGTGCGGCGGCAGCAGCGCGGCTGCCGACATCGCGGCTGTGCCCATGAGCAATTTACGGCGGGACAAGGGTTCGATTTTCGGGATTTCAAATGACATGCGGCGCCTCGCTTCGTTGATCGGTGGGGACGGAGGGCGACCTGCCCCCTCGGACCGATAGTGAAGCGGCCATACCGCAATGCAGCATACGTCAATTGACGTATGTTCCTACGCAATTTTACCCATCACAGTGTTGGTCAGGAACGGTGAGTGCGCCGAAGCGTCCGAGCCGATCGCGCGGCAGGCGGTTTATGCCTCATATTGCAGCGGAAACTGCCGGGACTTTCGTCACGTCGGTGGAACGATTTCAGCATAAAGTGGACCGTCGACGGGGTCGTCGCTGTCTCCCGGCGAGGAGGCGTGAGGTATTTTTGCAATGCAATAAGTGCCGCAAGGAACAGTTGCGGAAACGGGATCGCAGCGGAGAAGAAAAAACCGAAAGAGGAGCCGTCCAGGCGAGCGAGCTGACAGGAGGAGCAGGATGACTGCTCATCAACGTATCGTTCGCGTCCGGCGAAACTATAACCAGTGGGTCGCCAATCAGACCCTCGAAGATTATGCGCTGCGCTTCACCGCGAAGAGCGCGCGTCGGTGGTCGAGCTTGCGCGCGTCGCCAACACCGCTATCGGCGCGATCTCGTTTCTCGCTCTTGAAGCGATCGGCGGCGCCGTCACCCTCAACTACGGATTTGTCAATGCGACCGGCGGCTATTATGGCCGTTGGCGCTCTTATTTTCCTGACCGGGGTGCCGATTGCCTACTACGCCGCGAAATACGGCGTCGACATCGACCTCCTGACGCGCGGCGCGGGGTTCGGTTATATCGGCTCGACCATTACGTCGTTGATCTACGCGTCGTTCACGTTCCTGTTTTTCGCCATCGAAGCGGCGATCATGTCGCTCGCGCTGGAATTGTGGTTCGGCATCCCGCTGTCGATCGCCTACGTCATCAGCTCGCTGGTGATCATTCCGCTCGTCACCCACGGCATTACGTTCATCAGCCGGCTGCAGCTTTGGACGCAGCCGATATGGGTCGTCCTTCACGTCTTGCCGTTTCTTTTTATCGCCGTCTACGACGCGCCGTCGTTTGAGGAGTGGACGCATTACGAGGGGAGCACCGGCGCGGGCGGCGAGTTCAATCTCATTTTGTTCGGCGCAGCCTCGACCGTGGTGTTCTCGCTCATCGCGCAGATCGGTGAGCAGGTCGACTTTCTGCGCTTCCTGCCCGCGCAACGGCGATCGAGCACGTGGTGGATCGCCTATCTCACCGCCGGTCCGGGCTGGATCGTCCCCGGCCTGGTGAAGCTGCTCGCCGGGTCTTTTCTCGCTTATCTCGCCGTGAGCCACCTGGTGCCGGTGGATAAGGCCGCAGAGCCCACGCAGATGTATCTCGTCGCGTTCCAGGAAGTGTTTTCCTCGCCGCGGCTGGCGCTCGCCTTCACCTGCACGTTCGTCATCGTCTCCCAGATCAAGATCAACGTCACCAATGCCTATGCGGGTTCGATCGCGTGGTCGAACTTCTTCTCGCGTCTCACGCATAGTCATCCCGGCCGCGTCGTCTGGCTCGTCTTCAATGTCGCCATCGCCCTGCTGCTGATGGAGCTCGGCATATTCAAGGCGCTCGAACACATCCTCGGCCTCTATTCGCTGGTGGCCGTGGCGTGGGTCGGCGCGCTGGTGTCCGATCTCGTCGTCAACAAGCCGCTCGGACTGAGTCCGCCGTTCATCGAGTTCAAGCGCGCCCACCTCTACGACATCAATCCGGTGGGCGTCGGCTCCATGATGCTGGCAACGCTGATGGGCGTCCTTGCGTATTCCGGGGCCATGGGCGCAACGCTTCAGGCGCTCGCGAGCTTCGTCGCCCTTGGCGTTGCCTTTGCGTCAGCGCCGGCAATCGCCGCCGTCACCCGCGGCAAATACTATCTGGCGCGCGCGCCGCGCACGGTGACCGGCGGCCCGGCGACCGTGCGCTGCTGCATTTGCGAGCACCATTTCGAGGCCGAAGATATGGCGCAGTGCCCCGCCTACTCCGGACCGATCTGCTCGCTGTGCTGCTCGCTCGAAGCGCGATGTCACGATTTCTGCAAGCCGGCCTCTCGTCTTTCGCATCAGGTCGGCACGTGGATGAGCCGGACCTTGCCGGCCTGGATGGTGCGCTCGATCAATGCCGACATCAGTCACTTCGTCGGCGTGCTGCTGCTGTTCGCGGCAATCATCGGATCGGTGCTGCTGTTCGTCTATTTCCAGGTGTCCTTCGAGCCGAACGTACACAAGGAAATCCTGCGCTCGGCGCTGTGGACGGTGTTCTTCATCCTGGCGATCGTCGCCGGCGTCGCGGCGTGGCTGTTCGTGCTCGTGCATGAGAGCCGCCGCGTCGCCGAAGAGGAGAGCCGGCGACAGACCGAACTGCTGATGCAGGAAATCGAGGCGCACAAGCGCACCGACGCCAAGTTGCAGGAAGCCAAGGAGAAGGCGGAAGCGGCCAGCAAGGCGAAGAGCCGCTACGTGGTGGGGCTCAGCCACGAATTGCGGACGCCGCTCAATGCCGTCGTCGGCTATGCGCAAATCCTCGAGCGCGATCCTGCGATCCCCACCCGCAGGCTCGATGCGATCCAGGTGGTCCGCCGCAATGCCGAGTATCTCTCCGGGCTGATCGACGGCTTGCTCGATATATCGAAGATCGAGGCTGGCCGCTTCGAGGTGAACCGCAACGAAGTACGGCTGCGCGAATTCCTCGACCAGCTCGTGGCCATGTTCCGGCTTCAGGCCGCCGCCAAGGGCATCGAGTTTCGCTTCGTGACGTCGCAGAACCTGCCGACCGCGGTCTATACCGACGAAAACCGACTGCGCCAGATTCTCATCAATCTCCTGTCCAACGCCATCAAGTTCACCGACAAGGGGCATGTCACCATGCGGGTCGGCTACCGCAATCAGGTCGCCCGCTTCGAGGTCGAGGACAGCGGCATCGGCATTCACCGCGACGATGTCGAGCGCATCTTCCAGCCGTTCGAGCGCGCGAAACACGGCCCGGTCAGTGCACAGGCCGGCACCGGCCTTGGCCTCACCATCACGAAGATGTTGGCCGAGATCATGGGCGGCGAGATCACCGTGCGCAGCGAGCCGGGACGCGGCAGCACCTTCCAGGTGAAGCTGATGCTGTCCGAGGTGATGCGGCCGCGCAGCGGCCTGCCGATCGAACATCGCCTATGCGGCTATGAGGGGCCGCGCCAAACCATTCTCGTCGTCGATGACGACAAGATTCATCGCGACCTCGTGCGCGAACTCCTGGAGCCGCTCGGCTTCGCCGTCATGACCGCGGCGAACGGCGCGGAATGCCTCGCGATGATCGGCGATTGCCGCCCCAGTCTGGTCCTCCTCGACGTGTCGATGCCGGAAATGGACGGGTGGGAGGTCGCGCGGCAGATCCGCCAAAGGCTGCGCGAACGCCCGGCGATCATCATGCTGTCGGCGATCACCCTGGAAAAGGATCGCGAACTCGCGCCCGACCGTGCCTACGACGAATACATGATCAAGCCGATCGATCTTCGGCAGTTGCTCGAGAAATTCCAGACCTTGCTCGACATCAAGTGGACCATGGAGCCGACCGATAGCGGCACCCGGCGGGCGATGCCGTCGACGAAATCCGGTGTGCTGCCGGCCGACGAGCTCGATGCACTGATTACACTTGGCCAGATCGGACATTATCGCGGCATCACGGCGCGGCTCGACGACATCGATAGCCGCTTGCCGGAGCTCGCCGGGTCGACGGCCGAGCTGCGCGCCATTCTCAATTCGTTCAACCTCACTCACTTGCTCGCTGTCCTGGAGATGCAGCGGAAAGTTCATGCGCGCTAAGGACGCTGGAGACATCGTACTGATCGTCGATGACTCGCCCGACACCCTGCGCATGCTGACCGATGCGCTGGAGGAGGCGGGCATGACGGCGCTCGTCGCCCTTGAAGGCGCCCAAGCGCTCGCGATCGCCGCGAAGATCACACCCGACGTCATCCTGATGGATGCTATGATGCCGAGCATGGATGGCTTCGAGACTTGCCGCCGGCTCAAGCGCAACAAGGCGCTCGCCCATGTGCCGGTGATCTTCATGACCGGCCTTAGCGACACCCAGGACATCATCAAGGGACTTGAGGCGGGCGGCGTCGACTATGTGACGAAGCCGATCGTGCCGGACGAATTGCTGGCACGCATACGCGTCCATCTTGCCAATGCCCGCCTCGCCCATAGCGCCCGCGCGGCGCTCGATGCATCCGGGCGCTACCTGCTAGCGACAGATACGTCGGGCCACGTGTTGTGGTACACGCCGCAGACAGCGACCTTTCTCGGCCTCGCCTTCGGTGACTTCCACGGCGCCGGCTATCTGTTGCCGGCGAACGTGCAGGAGTGGCTGCGGAACCGCGCCCACGCCGGCGCGAGCTTCACGCCGGATTGGGTCGCGCTCGCGAGCGATTCGAGTCCGTTCAAGTTCCAGCTGTCCTACGTGGGCGAGGTCGCCCCCGACGAAATCCTGTTGCGCCTCATCGAGACCGAGAGCGAGAAAGACAACCTCGTCCTCAAGCGCAAGCTGCAGCTCACCCAGCGCGAGTCCGAAGTTCTGATGTGGATCGCACGGGGCAAGTCGAACCGCGACATCGCGGAAATCCTCGACCTGAGCCCGCGGACCGTGAACAAGCACCTGGAGCAGATCTACGCCAAGCTCGGGGTCGAGAACCGCGCCTCCGCCGCCGCGCTCGCCGTCCGCATGCTCGGCGTGCGCTAGCGCCTGCGCAGAAAGCCGAGCAGCACGCGCGCTGAAGGTTCTCGTTGGATGTCCTTGGCCGTCCTGTATCACAGCGTAGAGATGGCCCGCTCTTTACGGGCCTAGTTCTCTGAGAAATTTCTCAATTTGCTGGACGAGTTCGGTCGGTTGTTCTTCCGGCACGAAGTGCGCCGAGTTGGGGATTACGACGCCCTTTACATTCGTCGCCACCTGTCGAACTTCTGCGGCCACCCTAAGGGCGCGCGCTTTCTCGCCGCCGATAGCAAGAACCGGTGTATTGATCTTCGACATGGCGAGCGGGCTTGTCTGCCGCGCTGTCTGCGAAATGCCGCGGTAGACTCCGAACGCCCCGTCGACACCGGCTTTGCCAGCGAAGGTGCGAAGATATTCGTTCACGTCCTCGTCCGTTATCGCTCCGGGTGTCGCGACGCGATCGTAGAACCAGGTGAGGAACACTCGTTCTCGCCCAACGATCAATCGATCGGTTGCTCCAGGCGCCAAAGGGAGCAGCCACCACCAAAGACCACCCCTAAAATTCGCGTCAGTCGAATAGGCCGTTAGTTCTTTTAAGATCTCTGGCAAAACCACCGGCTCCTCTATGTAGGCGAGGGCGCGGATTTCACGGGGGTAAGTCGCGGTCCATATCAACGCCGGCGGCGCGCCCATGTCGTGAGCGATAAGTGTCAACGGTCGACCGTTTCCGAAAGCTATTTCCTTGACCAATTCGCGGAAGTCGCGAGCGAGCATCTCTCCATCAAATGCGGCCGGGCCCTCGGGCTTCGCGCTATCCCCATATCCACGCATATCCGGCGCCAAGACCGCGTAACCGCGCTCAGCGAGCAGCGGCGCGACCTTTCGCCAAACCCACGATGTACCAAGAAACCCATGCCATAAGAGAAGAGGATCTCCCTTTGGGTCTCCACCGAGAACGTAGTGTAGTTTGGTCCCGTTGACGTTCGCGTATCCGCTTTTGAACCCAGCAAGACCAGCTGGACGCCCCGCATCTTGCTGCGCCCGTGCTGCCAGCGGCAACGTCGCCGCACTTCCGAGCCCCGCGATAAATTCGCGCCGTCGCATCAGCCATGCTCCCGAGTTGCTGACAGCCTATCGCGGCGAGAGGCGCGGGGGAACCACGATTGCACGACTTTGACTTACCCCCATCGTCCGGTATGAGCGTTGCGACGGGCGGTCGGCGTTCGTCAAGGTGGCAATGGCCCCGACGCGCTTCACTCATGCACGCCATCAGGTGGGTAGAAACCAGTAGGTTTGCCGTCACCAACTCCGTTTTGGATATTGGCACACCCTCTCATCCATGACTGCGTGCGACATGCCCATGCAACCGAGACCAACCACGCTGACGGCCGGCCCTTTCCGAGAGTTGTGACGCACCGCAAAACGTCCGACGACCTGTGGCCGACAGCGCCTCTCGAGATTATTGTGGCGAATACTCGCGATTCCCCGTCAAAAGATAGGGTAGACTAAGGTCGCGATGTGACCTGATAGGTATCAGCCGCGACGAGCGGTTACGCTAATTGCTGCAGATGGGGAGCAGATGATCTCATCCTTCGCGTTGAAGTCCTTCGGCAGGCCGCGTGCGCGCGGAGCAAAGTGGGCCGGACTTGCTGCCGGCGTGCCATTGCCGCTTGCGTGAGCGGTCCCGTCTTCGCCCAGGCGCCCGAGAAAATTCCCGACCTTGGCGCGTCGAGCGGTTTTGCCTGGACCCCGTTGAACATCAACGGTGGAATCGCACGCTATGGCACCGGCTGGTTCGACCCGCCCGCCGGGCTGCGTGGCCCGATCAAGCAACATCCCGACTATCCGCTGCGCGGCAACGAAACCGGCAGGCCAACGCCCGCGCTCGGCAACTACAAAGACCCGATCCTCAAGCCCTGGGCCGCCGAGCAGATGCGCCTGTCGAATGAGGAGGTTCTTTCCGGCAAGGTGGCGATTCCGTTCCTGGCTCAGTCGCGCTGCTGGCCGGGGGGCGTGCCCGGTCAACTGCTGTGGACGTCAGAACCGGTGTATTTCATTCAGACGCCCAAGGAGGTGTGGATGATTTGGCAGCGCGACCAATGGGTGCGCCGCATCTACATGACCGACCACCATTCGGAGGCGGTGAACCCCTCCTGGTATGGCGAGTCGATCGGCCATTACGAGAACGGTGAACTGGTCATCGATACCATCGGCCTCCGCGCGCACGCCTTGAGCTACATTGATATGTACCGCACCCCGCATACCGAAAAGCTGCATGTGACGGAACGCTTCAAGGTCACGGCCGACAACAAGTTCCTGGAAGCCTTCGTCAAGATCGAGGACGAGGATACGTTCAACGAACCCATGTACATGACCAAGCGCTGGCGCCGGGACCGCAACGTCTGGCTGGAAACCATCTGCGCCGAGAACAATATCGATCCCTTCAAAGAAAACCCGGTTGAACCTCCGCAAGCGCAACGGTCTGATTTTTGATCCATGGTGCCGCATGCCTGCTATGCACTCAGCAAAGCAATTGGGCATCCTTGTAACCCTGTCGGCTGCGCGTCGCTCGCGATGATGAAACTCGCTCCCGCGTAACAACGTAGGCCTAAAGAACACCGCCGGGATAATTCCGAACTCTCGGCCGTCCTCAGTACACCGGGCCACAGCGATATAGGAATTGATGAGTGGCCGCGGTTCAGTGGGCGCTTTTGTGGGGCTGACACCAAATGCATACTCGTCGTCGGTTTCTACAACTCACCGCCGCCGCGAGCGCGGTCTCGTGTCCGGCTCGACTTGCATCAGCCCTCGATTATCCGACGCGGCCGTTGCGCATCATTGTGGGCTATACCCCGGGCGGCGCGGGGGACATCCTGTCCCGGGTCATCGGACAATGGTTGTCGGACCGAATTGGCCAGCCCGTGATCATCGATAACAAGCCTGGGGCCGGCAGCAATCTCTCAGGTCCAGGCGGCAGCCAATGCGCCCGCAGATGGTTACACATTGCTCTTCGCAGCCGCTTCGCAGGCAATCAATGCCACGCTCTACGAGGCACTGCCTCAACCTTTTGCGTGACTCGCACCCGTAGCCACGCTAACGGAATTTCCGTTTTGATGGTGGTCAACCCATCGGTTCCGGTCAAGAACGTCAGCGAGTTTATCGCGTATACCAAAGCCAATTCGGGCAAGATCAGCATGGCCTCTTTTGGCACCGGAACAACTTCTCATCTCGCCGGCGAGCTTTTCAAGACCCTGGCCGGCGTCAACATGGTTCACATTCCCTATCGCGGTTCTGCGCCGGCTTTGCAGGACCTCATCGGCGGACGGGTGGAAGTCATGTTTGACACCCTACTTGCTGCGCTTCCGCACATCCGTTCCGGCGCCCTCAGAGGGCTGGCTTTGACAACCGCCCGTCGATCCGAGTTAGTGCCTGACATGCCGACGATCGGGGAAACCCTACCCGGATATGAAGCGGTAGGCTGGAACGGGCTCGCCATACGAAAGGGCACCCCTTCGGAGATCATTGAGAGACTTAACGGCGATATCAATTTGGGCTTGGCGGATGGGGCAGTCCGCGCTCGCCTTATCGAAATGTCTGCGACGCCGCGTCCACGCTCGACTACCGACTTTGGCACGTTAATGACCGCCGAGACCGAGAAGTGGGGCAAAATTGTTAAGTTCGCTGGAGCCAAACCGGACTAACCGATCCGCCATCGATTGGCAGCGTCAGCGAACGATCGGGATTGCAATACGGATCGGGTAGCGAGCGTGACAAGATCAAAGCGGTCGCACTATTGAAGACCGCAGCCCACGGTCCGGCGCCCCGGTACGCGGAAGCGAACTCAAATCAATCGGGCGCCAGGTATGTGATCTGGCGCTTTGATCCGCGTCAACGTGCCGGCCAAATAACGATGCTAAAAAGCTACACAGTCTCGCGGCTCCTCCACAACAGGCAGTTGGCGTCTTCGGCTTGCCGAAAGGCAACGCTCGGATCGCGCTTTTTCCTTTATGCCATGACCGATTTAGATCGATGCCGCAAACCGACGGCGTGACGCTATACTCGAGCCATGGCAACGGGAGGATGCCGATGACCGATGGGCGAACTGCCTTTCTCGCCGCGCGCGATCTCTTGTTGCGTCATCGCATGGATTACGACGCAGCCTTGCGCGAGTTCCGGTGGCCTGTCCTCGACCGCTTCAATTGGGCCCTCGATCACTTCGATCAGTTGCCTGCTACCGCGACCGCGTTGTTGCTCGTGGGCGAGACCGAGGAGGCACTGAGCTTTGGCGAACTGCGCGCGCGGTCAAATCAAGTAGCAAACTACCTGGGCGCGCTTGGCGTCACTCGCGGCGACCGCGTGCTGGTGGTTCTCCCCAACATCCGCCAACTGTGGGAGACGATGCTGGCGCTGATGAAGCTTGGCGCCGTGATAATCCCTGCGACGACCCTCCTGACCGAATCTGACCTTGCCGATCGGTTCGGGCGCGGGCGAATCCGGCACGCGATCGTTTCTGCGAGCCTGACCAGCCGCTTCGCCGGCCTTTCGGGTGCATATACGCGGATCGCCGTCGGCGGAGCGCCGGGCTGGCATCGCTTCGAAGACGCCTATGACGAGTCCGACAGCTTCGCACCGAAGGGCGAAACGCGCGCCGATGACCCGCTGCTCCTCTATTTCACGTCGGGCACTACGGCAAAGCCCAAGATGGTCTTGCACAGCCATCAGAGCTACCCAGTTGGTCACCTCTCGACGCTGTACGCGATCGGCCTGCAGCCCGGTGACCGTCACTTGAACATTTCATCGCCGGGTTGGGCGAAACATGCCTGGAGCAGCTTTTTTGCGCCGTGGAGCGCCGGCGCTGCCATTGTGGCGCTGACACAGCCGCGCTTCGACGCGAAGCAGGCGCTCGATGCACTGGTGCGCTGCAAGGTGACGACGTTCTGCGCGCCGCCGACGGTCTGGCGCGTGCTGGTGCAACAGGACTTGGCCACCTGGCGGGTCGGGCTACGCGAGGCTGTGTCCGCGGGCGAGCCACTCAATCCGGAGGTGATCGCACATGTCGAGCGCACATGGGGCGTCGGAGTGCGCGATTTCTATGGTCAGACCGAAACCACCGCCGTCGCCGCCAATACTCCTGGGCAGCCCGTCGTGCGTGGATCAATGGGGCGGCCCCTTCCGGGCTATCATGTCCGGATCATCGATGAGATGGGAGACGATGCCGAAGAAGGCGAGATCGTCATCGCGCTTAGCCCGCGTCCCTTGGGTCTCATGCAGGGCTATCAGCAAGACGATGGTTCGATCGCACGGATTGAAGGGGACGTTTACCGGACCGGCGATACAGCCTCGATCGCAAGTGATGGTCGGCTCACCTACATTGGCCGCACCGACGATGTCTTCAAATCGTCTGATTACCGGATCAGCCCTTTCGAGATAGAGAGCGCACTCATCGAGCACCCGGCGGTGGCCGAGGCGGCTGTCGTGCCATCGCCTGACCCTCTGCGCCTTGTTGTGCCCAAGGCATTCATCTTACTCGCCGAGGGTCATACGCCGGATCGCACGACGGCGCGCGACATCTTTGCAACTCTGCGGGCGCGGCTTGCGCCCTATCAGCGCATCCGCCGCCTCGAGTTCGCGGACTTGCCGAAGACGATCTCCGGCAAAATCAGACGCGTTGAGCTGCGGCAGCGTGAGGCCGAGCAGCGAGAGCAGAACCGGCGCGGTCCTGCCGAGTTCTGGGAAGAGGATTTTCCGGAGATCGCTCGCCCGACCCCCCGGTAGCAGCATTGGCATCGATGCCGCATTCTTCCCGGCCGAATGGCAAATTCCGGGCAACGGCGCGTGATGCGGCCACACCCTCTAGAAAAAAGGTGTGTTTTGTGGGCAGCGATTCAACCTCGGAGCGCTTTTCCCTTAATCGATCGCCGCGCCGCCCAATCCCGCAATGAAATCTCGCCGTCCGAGATGGATCACCACCCTACCCTCCGCGCGGACTCCGCATTAGATTGCTCGCTGATCGAAAAAGGCGGGGAGCGTTATCGGACAGGAGGCGCTCCGGACGTGGTTCACGCAACTTATGCGGCGCCACCGCGGCTCGCGCCCCTTCGTCGATGCTGCTGCGACTCGCTGATCGAGCCATCGGATATCGCCGATCGCGTAACAAGAAGGGGCATTTGATCCGATCGCCCTTCCCGAACTGTTCGGCACGCCGGCGCTCATCCGAGCCCATCGACCTTGCCAACCGCTGATGATGTTGATCGCGCTTATCAGGGTGTTTGTACAACGACGACCCCGACGACAAATCGTGAGTCATGCAGGTCGCGGTTGTCCTGGGCGAACCGGGTATTGGCCGGGTCGCGTGCATCCGGACTGGCGTAAGTGAAGCGGGTAGTGTGCGGATCACGCGCGTCATCTTGAGCGAACCGAGCCTCGGTAAGGTCACGAACATCTACTTTGGCGTGCGCGAACCGGGTGGTGTGCGGATCACGCGAGTCCTGTTGTGCGAATTTGGCATTGGCCGGCTCACGGACGTCCTGGTTCGCTTGGGCAAACCGGCTGTTGTGAGGCTCACGCGAGTCGTCTTGAGCGAAGCGTGCGTTGGCGGGGTCGCGCGAGTCGGAGTTCGCAGGAACGGAGACTAAAAGCGCGATAGCTATCGCGGCGCCGGCGATCGCCGACATCAGCACTTTCAAATTCGACGTCATTTTCAATCTCCCTCAGCGCGATCCTTGGAGTGGGCGATCTCTTGCTCCCAGCCGTGCCGGCGAGAGAAATACTAGACAACGCTGCGAAGAATGAATGTGAGCGAAGTCACACGTCGCCTGTCATTATCAACCCGCAATCGCTCCGGCTGCTGCGCCTGCACACTGTCGGTCAAGCTGCGGTCGCAAGATCATCGATCGGTGGGGCAAGCGGGTCAGGAATGGTCAAAGCGACCCCTGCCTCTCGCCGTGGTCACGCCGCCGCGCCAAGCCCCGCAATGAAGGCGTACCGTTTCATTCAATGACCTCATCCGCGCGACCGCGCATTATCTGCCCGCTGTTTCGAAGGCCTCGGTAATCTCGCTTTCTTTGTTCGCCTTCATCGGTAGTAGCCAGTAACGTAGAAGCCTTGCCGCATCGACAAGGTCCTTCTCGTCGGCCGTTGCGGTCGGCGCACTCGAATTTAACAGAATTGCCGTCCGTTTAATCGAAGGTCCAAGGTCGTGCGCAAGCTCCAGGCGATTCGGCAATAGTTCAAGGTGAACACACTGGCACCGGTGGCATTACCGCCCGGCCTTTCCGGGGCTTACTTGCCTCCAGCAAATTCCGCAAGACCGGATCGCAGCGTTGGTCACTCTCCTTTGCAACCGCGGCCGCGCTGAGAGGTGATGGGTTTGGTGATTTTTCCATGACCCATGAGCCCGGCACTATAGCCGCCAGCCTCGTGACCAGGCTTGCGGCGGTAGCTTCGGCCCGCTATCCGTTGAGGAGCTAGTGATATATCATAAAGGGTTAGGCTGACCCTGCTGAACATTAACAACCAGCTGAGCAGGATTACCCGCAGCAAGGACAGTTGCCGCCATTTGGCCTAGTTGATAATAGGCACCATCGCATTATTACCGTCGAGGTCTGGCCCAATTATAACTGATCGCCCGGACGCTGGCTTGTTGTTTCCG
The DNA here is from genome assembly GCA_963702755.1 of uncultured Alphaproteobacteria bacterium. Lineage (GTDB taxonomy): Bacteria > Pseudomonadota > Alphaproteobacteria > Rhizobiales > Xanthobacteraceae > JAJPKK01. The sequence continues at coordinate 185,501 of CAVPDZ010000004.1, forward strand.
CCAGTATTGGCATAACTGGCTAATGGATAACAAATATATTTTTGACAAAAATTCGCTGCAGAAATAAGCTGCTCTCGATGGCGGTGATGCGCAGGCGAAGCGCTGATCACAACCGCTTGGACATTCTGCAAGTCATTGACGAATTCGTCTTGATAATTATTCGGGTTCGCAGATGAAGCGAACGTTATTCCGCCCCCCAATTTGTTACCTCCTGAGAAGCCATCGCCGTATTCGGGTCATAAAACAGGCCGATGTTCCCAATTGCGATCCCCCAGTTGGCATGAAATCCAATTTATGCGAGCCTGATCTTGACTAGCACCAGAGCTCGCGAAGCTATTTAATGAAACGCATCCTCTAAACAGAGTTCCATTTGCGGGCTGAGGGAAAGGTGCGGACGGGAGCCACCCAATCAAGGAAACCATTGGCTTCGTTGCATTGACGATAGCCTCGTTACAGGTAATCAGTCCTCCCACTGTAACGATCAAATTTACTGTCGCATCGCCGTTAAGCCTATTAATTCCATCTCCCAATCTTGTTCGCGAAAATCCTAATTTATCGGCGTACCTGAACGTAGTGCCTGCTGGAAAATTTGCTCCTGCATTAAAGGAAGTTTGAGCTGTCGTATTTTGGAAATCAATCGACGAAATGATTCCGATCCCAGGCATGTTCGTCTCCCTGACCTGAACGATATTGGCCTATTGGACGACTACTACGCGCTGCACCCGCACCCGCATCCACAGGCGTGATCTTCCGCGCTCCAACGCGGATGCTTCTTGTTCGGATATAACCGCCACCCGAGCACGAAATGCTCTCCATTGGCATCGGCCTTTTTCTTTGCTTTGACGGCGGCCTTAATCAGTTCGGCGAGTTCCCGGTTGGCCCGATACCCGCATTTGTCAGTGGCCTTGACGTGCTTGGCATCCGTTTGACGCCCGGCAACGCCTCTCGTCCTTTGCCATCGGACGTTTTCCGCGCGCTGCTTGAGCTTAGCAGGGGTCATCTTCGGATGGATTTCAGGCATTTGTCTCCCCTTCGATTACTTGCGACGCCCGTAGGCGATCCAAAATACGTATGGCGCGGGATTAAACACCGGCGTCTAGCTCAGCCGCAAAATTTCATGAGTAAACGCCCGCCGCAGGCACTGTCGCTACCATTCAGTCGCGGGAGTTCAGCACTTCCTTTCGGTAGCCAACATCAAATAGAACACAAAATTTTCGCGCTTCAAAGAGATATTTTAACTCGATCTTCGGTCCATCGACGATGTGTTAGAATTTATTTAATCATTTATCGATTTACGATTGTTTATGTAAATATACACTCCGGTTACCAAGCGGCGCTTCGCCTTCTGCGGCCGTACTAGAAAGATATTACGAAAACTAGCACCTGTGCTTTATCTCACTCTACTTATCGATGACTTCGTCGGCGAGCGAGATCAGCTTTGGGGCAACGGTTGCGAAGTCGAGCTTGAGCGCCTTTGCGGCTTTTAGATTGATCACCAGGCTATATTTCGTCGGTTGTTGCACCGGCAAAGTGGCCGTCGTCTCGCCGCGCAGGATGCGTCCGCTATATCGGCCGATCAGGTGGTAACCCCACGTGAGTTCGGTGCCGTAGCTCATCAAGCCGCCGGCTTCGACATATTCGCGCCAGGGATAGAGCACCGGCAGCGCGAAGCGTGCGGCCAGTTCTACGATCTGGAGACGCCGGCTCGTGAAAAACGGATCGCCCATCACCACGAGACATCAATTTGCTGTTTGGCCGCGGTTTCGAAGGCCTCGGTAATCTCGCTTTCTTTGTTCGCCTTCATTGGCAGGAGCGAGTAGCCCCGAAGCTTTGCCGCATCGACAGAGTCCTTCTCGTCGGCCGTTGCGGTGGGCGCACTCGGATTCAACAGGATTGCCATCCGTTTAATCGAAGGTCCAAGGTCGTGCGCAAGCTCCAGGCGCTTCGGCAATAGCTCGGAGGTAAACACGCTGGCACCGGTGGCATTGCCGCCCGGCCTGCTCAGACTGGCAACGAGACCAAGCGGCACCGGATCGGATCCGCTGACGAACAAAATCGGAATTGATTTCGTCGCCTTCATTGCAGCCTTGGCAGAAATGACTCCGCCGGAGGCGACAATAACCTTCACTCCGCGCGCGACCAGTTCGGCTGCCATCATCTCGAGATCGTTGTATGCGCCTTCAGCCCACCGATAGGTGATCGTTACATTCTGTCCGTCCACAAAGCCCTGCTCACGGAGTCCGCCTTCATAAGCCTTTACAAGTGGCGCGAACGACCGCGGCGAACCGCTGCTTAAAAACCCAATGAGTGGGAGCGAAGAAGTGGGCTGCGCCAAAGCCGAGTTCGTCAGCACTGCCGCCCCGCCCAACAGGACAAGAGCATCTCGTCGCCGCATCAGACGAGCCAACATTCGCAACTCCCGCCAATTGCGCACTCACATCAATCCCGCGAGCAACAAGTCTATGACGACGCAGCACTAAAAGCCACAGGGCGAAAGGGGGCATGAACGTGCACGCAAGCAGGTGCAGCAATTTGTATGTAGTGATTATCCTTTCAGTATTGTTGCGCAGCGTGAACGATGGCGGTGCTTCCTCTTCACGCTGAGATCAGTTAGAGTTCCCGTATTGCGCGAGAACGGCCTTTATCTTTGGCGGGAGGTGGCCGGTGCCTGTGATTTCGGGCGAAGCTGTCGACGTTGCGGCGTTTGACGTTGATTTCGGGTCCATTGATTTCGGGTCCGTTGATTTCAGTTCGATGTCATCCGGCGCGAAATACCGGCCAACTCGCGCGCGTCCGCGTATTCAAACCAAGACGTGATCGAAATCACAGACCGGCATGGCCGCACGCGCGGCCGCATCGCCTTTGAATTCGCTCGGCGCGAAAGCCCGCTCACGACAGACCAAAGGATCACGTTCAGAGACGATTTCTGTCGCGAGCTGGCGCGCCTTGAAGATTGGGCAGATCAGTGCAACTGGGTGCCGGCCGCGGTCTCGCGCTTCGATGTCATCGTGTCCGACCGCTTCCGGATCTCGCGATCGCTGGTGCCGGGCTGGATGGGGTTTGGCGGGCAGATGGAGTTTCCGCATATGGCGCGTCGCGGACCGCACGGCGGCCATCATGCACGAACTCGTGCACGTCTTTTTTCCCAACGGAAATCGCCTATTGGCCGAAGGGCTTGCGATCCACCTTCAGGACGCCATCGGCGGCAATCCGGCGTTTCCGAACTTCGGCAAGCCGCTTCACGACACGGCGCGCGACAAGCTGCGCGGCTTCGCGCCCGCGGCGTTGCTCGAGGACACGCTCGCCCAATTCACGTTGGGCGATCTCGACGCCATCGCCACCCCCAGCCCGCTGACGCTGCGGGTCGGCGACACGGCCTTTGGCGAGGAGCCGCGCGGACAGGGCTTTATCTACCCGCTGGCCGGGTCATTTGTGCGGCTTCTCCTCGAAACAGGCGGCATGGCAGATTTCCAACGAGTCTATGCCCTGACCCCCCTCGTGCCCGGCGCCCACAATGCCGGTGCCCGCGCGCGATGGGGCAACGTTTACGGAAGTACTTTCCATGAACTTGAAGGGGATTGGAAGGCCATGATCTCCAATCGTGCCGTTTAACCGAAACCTGTCGACCCGACGACGACCGGGCCGATGATCGTGGAAGCATCACAACCAGGAGACAGACGATGCCTGCAATTTACCCGAAAATGACGCGCGCGAAGCTCAAGGCGGGCGCCCGAAAAACCGCCCAAGGCAAGGGCCGCGTCGCGCTACCCGGCGTCAAAACCGACGCCAAGCATGTCCAAGCGACCGACAAATGCGGCTACCGGGCCAACCGCGAACTCGCCGAAATCATCAAAGCCGCGGTCAAGGCCAAGAAGAAGGCCGATGCGAACGGCGAGCACTTCGTACTTGGCTGGCGGCTTTATCCTAACAAGAAGCATCCGCGTTGGAGCGCCGAAGATCACGCCTGCGGGTGCGGGTGCGGGTGCAGCAGTGTTTGAGACATTCGGGCTCGCCGGTTGAGCGGTTTATAGTGCTACTCAATTTGACGCAGTAATTTCGTCAATGTTTGACCAAAACGGAGTGCGCACGTGGCCAAAATAAAAATTGAGATTGACACAGATTCATTCAATCCAATTATTAATCAACCGGCGACACATCAGCAAACGGGCTCCCCGATTACTCAAGGGATCGGGATTGTGTCAAGTATCGTTTACGACACTCCTATGACAACCAGTTTCAATGCGGGATTGGCATCGCTTATTCCCACGCAAACGCTGCCGCCCCCCGCTGGTCAAGTTTACATTCCCACGCCATTGGACAAGCTAACGTACAAAACGGCGGCAATAGAAGCGGCGATACAACAATTTAACGGCGATTCCAACGTCGGATTAATCGTTACGTTTGGCGGCCTTGTTACGTGGAATGTAGCAAACCAATTTTCAACAAAACCGTTTATTTCCTTAATTGGAGACGTAATACCAAATAATCCGACGCCGCCATCCGGTAAATTTATCGGTGCCGTCACCCTTGGAAGTCTCAGTGCGGACCCGGCGCGCATCAATGATCTAGTTAATGTGAAAGCCGAAGGTAACCCCTCTGGAAATTGGGCTACTTTACGATCCTCGTACTTTGATGGCGCCAACTGAGGTAAATAATTGGACCGGAGGGCGCGCAGTACCGGCTACAAATGGTATAAATAACCCTGCGAATTTCGGTGCCGATTTTGCTAACTTTCCAAATACCGTTAAAGCCGTGGTGATTAGTGCAGCACCTTATTTTATCCGACACAGAGAAGAACTGATCGCGGCTGCTAACAATACTAACTTATACCTTTGTTATCCGTTATTAAGATAACAGGAACAACGGTGGTAATAACCATCCGACACCAGGAAAGGCCACGCTTCTGGGACCCGATCTTTGTGAAGGCGCGACCAATGCATATGAGCTAATGGGTGCTATGGCGAATACCGTGCTTTTCTGGTCAAGCCCCAAATCCGACTCTCAACGCAGCTCCACAGAAGACGGTCCATCTATAAGGTCACTGGCAATGATCCGACACCTGATATCGTTGATCAGCATACCGGGAGGGTTGCCGCGATACGAACGACGGTTGAATCGAGTCCGGAAGTGCTTGGATCCGAAGGAGAAGCAACTAACCTGTTAGGCCACTTCGCTTTCAATCCAGAATTCCGAATTGTTGAAGATGGTTCGCCGCTCGGGTCATTGCTAGTAAGATGGTAATAGCGAGCAACGGTTGGTGCCAAACCAATAATAGAGGCGACGCGATTTCTAACAAGCACATGAAGCGTACATAACGTTATGCGGTGCTTTCCTTGCATCGGCATCGGTTATCGCTCCGCGATAGCCGAATGGACGCGCGCGAACCTCGCCCGTTTCGATGTACTCGAAATCACCGTGGACCATTGCCTCCACGGTGGCGAGGCCAAGCGCGGCGAAATTCTCGATCTCGTCGGGAAGAATTCCGCTCAACGCCCATGGCGTGGGCCTGTCGATCGGCACCGACGTGCCGCTCGACCTCGAATACCTCGACCAAGTCGCCGAGATCGTCGCCTTGTTGAAGGCGCCAACTTATAGCGAGCACCTTGCCTTCACCCGCGTGCCGGGACGCGATCTCGCCAATTTGCTGCCGCTGCCGAAAACCGAAGCTGTTGCCGAGATGGTGATCGCCAAGGTGCGCACCGTGCAGGAGCGTGTCGGCGTGCCGTTCCTCTTGGAAAACATTTCCTACCTCTTCGAGTGGCCCAACTCGCGGCTCACGGACGCCGAATTCCTCAGTCTCATCTGCAGCGAGACCGGCGCCGGGCTGCTGCTCGACGTCGAGAACCTTTATCTCAACGCGACCAATCACGGCTTCGACCCCTATCAATTCCTCGACGACCTGCCGGCGGGCTTGGTGCGCGAGGTCCACATGGCGGGCGGGATCACGGTCAACGACGGCCGCCTCGACACGGCAATTCTCGCCAATTCCCATTCGCATCCGATGCCGGAGGCGACGCTCGACCTCCTCGATCGCGTGCTCGATCGCCACAGCCCGGCGACGATCATTCTCGAGCGCGACGACCGCCTCGACGCGACCGATGAAATCCTCGATGATGTGGCGCGCATCAGAGACAGGGTCGCGCGGAGGTTTCCGGTCGATGGCAGGCCGCTTGCTCGATCGTCAAGTTGAGCTCGTCCGCTACCTCACCGGCGCCGGCGCGATCTTCGGGACAGCCGACCCGATCGCCGCCTCGCTCGCCGGTATCGACCGCCGCATGCTCGATCTCGAAGCGCGCTTCTCGTTTGAAAAGCGCATGGGCAAGATCAATGCGGTGTTCCCGCGCACCTTCGCGCTCATCGGCCCTCGGCGCGAGGCGCTCATCCGCGAATTTATCGAGGCGCATCCCCCGATCGACATCGACCGCCTCGTCAACGCCAACCAATTCCTGGAGTTTCTGCAGGCGCGGTGGCGGCGGGAGAAGCCGGTGCCGCCTTATCTGCCGGATGTCGCGGCTTGCGAATTCGCTTTCGCTAGCGCGCGCCTCGGCGGAGAAGAGCCGCGTTGCGACGCCGTGTCCACGCGGTCGACCTCACAGGTCCGCCGCTCGCCGGCCGCCAGGTTGGTGCGGTGCGCCTACGACATCCGGCCGCTGTTCGAGAAGGCAAATTCCGTCGATCTATTGGTGGCGCGAGAGACCTGCCTTGTGGTGGTAGCTCAGCCCTCGGCCGACTCGCCGCAGATTTTCGAGGTCGCCGCAGAAATCTTCGAGCTTTTGACTGTGCTCGATGATTGGACCGACCTTGCAGAATTCACGGCATCGGATTTGGCCGAGACCGCCGACATTGTCGACTATCTCGTGGCCGCCGGCTTCGTCGACAAGCGCCCATGAAAATCTGTGTCATCGGCAAATACCCGCCAATCCAGGGCGGCGTGAGCATGCGCACGTACTGGACTGCCCATGGTCTCGCGGCGCTGGGGCACGAGGTGCATGTCATCACCAACGCCAAGGAAGTCGCGCCGCCGTTCCGCATGTATATGCGGGAGCAAGACTGGGCGCGCTGCGAGGCGAATTACGGCTCCGGCTCGGTGAGGGTGCACTGGAGCGAGCCAATGGATCGCTCGCAATTCTACATCCCAACCGCCAGCGCCTTCGTGTCAAAGCTCGCGACGCTTGCCGCCAACGCTCATGCGGCGTGCGGCTTCGATGTCATCTTTTCCCACTACCTGGAGCCCTATGGCGTTGCCGGCTATCTGGCCGCCCGGATGACCGGCGCGCCTCACGTGGTGCGCATGGCCGGCAGCGATGCCGGCCGCCTGTGGCATCACCCGCAATTCGAGGCGCTCTACGACCATATCCTGCGGTCCGCCGAGTTGGTGGTTGCGGCGCATGTGGTCGCGGCCCGCGCCATCGAACGCGGCGTCGATCCCGGCCGGATCAGGCCCGGTGGCAGCTATGCGCTGCCCAAGGAATTTTTCACGCCGGACGGCCCCCAGCTTGACCTTGCCGCTCTGCGGGCCGAACTCGCGACCGACGAAGTGTTTCGCGATAGCGTCTGGGGAGATTTCGCGGGCGACCGCCCATACTTCGGCATTTACGGCAAGCTCGGCGTCAACAAGGGCACTTTTGCCTTGTTGTCCGCGCTGCATCTGCTCAAACAGAAGGGCGTGGATGTTGGCCTCGTGGCCGTCGCCCATGGGCGAGCGGAGATCGAAGAGCGGTTTCGGACGCAAGTCCGCGAATTTGGCCTCACCGATCGCGTCCTCCAGCTTCCCTTCCTGCCCCATTGGCGCATACCGGAATTCCTGCGCGGCTGCCTCGCGGTCTGCTGTCTCGAGCAGGATTTCCCGATTGGCTTTCACAGTCCGATCACCCCGCTGGAAGTCATGACGTGCGGCGCCTGCCTTGTGGGCGCCGCGGAAGTGATCCGCAAACTGCCGAACTATCAGCAGCTTGCCCACGGCTACAGCTGCGTCGTTGTCGAAAACGTCAACGACGTCGCGGCGTTGAGCAACACACTCGGCGCCATTGCGGACGATCCCGGTCTCGCCGTCCATGTCGGCGCCCGTGGCCATCTCTATGCGCGCGATGCGCAGGATCTTACGTTTCCGCGGCGCCTGGAGGCGCTGCTGGCCAAGGCTGCGCAGCGGGCATTTCCAGCGAAACCGAACGTCGGGCCTGAAGTGCACGAGTCGACGCTTCCCTTTGCCCGCATGGCGGCGGCCGCATTGAAAAAGACCTCGAAAGGGAGATCTCAATCGCCGCCATCAAAGATCGCCGCCCAATTGGCCGACGAAATCGATCAAGCGCGTATGAGGGAGATGCTGTCCGAGATCGAGAAATCCATCGAAGCCGGCAAACTTTATCCGCTATCGCTTGCGCAAGGCCTCGCTGCCGAAATCGCGATTGCAGAGGCCGAAAATGTCGATGCGGAGCCGAGCGGCACGCTCAACGACGATCCGCTGTTTCGGCTACAGCCCGCCGGCTGGGCCGTACGCCGAGCTCGATTTTGAAGTGCTCGTGCCCATCGTCTTTCAAAGCTTCCGCGTGCTGCATTTTCCCTACGACCTATCCGATTTGCGTGGTGCCCGAACCGTTGCAGAACTTCCGAAGGCGGCCGCACCGCGGCGAAGCCATATCATCGTCTTCAACCGCAAGCTCCGACGCGATCCACTGATCGTCGATGATATGACCGCACGTTTTCTCGAAGAGATCGATGGCAGGAAAACTGTTGCAGATATCCTAAATGCGTTTGATCCGGGTGACGCGTTATCTCACGATATCGGCCCCTGGATCGAAAGCCTTTTGCTCATGGGGATCATCGGCTTTGTGGAAAAAACAAAGCCCGCAGCGTCTTCGATCAACGCCTCGGCGAGCGTATGATGCGAGATACTGCCATCAGCCCCATTTAAGGCAGGAGGACGAGGCACTTAGACCGACCCAAGTGCCTCTTTATACTCTAATCGAAAAAAGCACTTGGCGAGTTGCCAAGTGCTTTTCACCTGCGCGGTTTGAAGCGGCTACTTTAAGCCATCACTTGTCTGGGCAACCGGCCGCTTGAGCGAATCGCGAGCTGTGCGGGTCGCGAAAGTCGTCCTGAGCGAACCTAGCGTTGGCCGGATCGCGGGCATCCGGATTTGATTGGGCGAACCGGCTGTTGTGCGGGTCGCGCGAGCCGTCCTGAGCGAACCGGGCATTGGCCGGATCACGGGCATCCGGGTTGGCCTGGGCGAAGCGGCTGCTGTGCGGGTCGCGCGAGTCGTCCTGCGCAAACCGGGCATTCGCCGGGTCACGTGCGTCCGGATTGGCTTGAGCGAACCGCGCGTCATGCGGGTCGCGGGAATCTGGGTTCGCCTGGGCGAAGCGGCTGCTGTGCGGATCGCGCGAGTCATCCTGCGCGAACCGGGCGTTGGCCGGATCACGGGAGTCCTGCGCAAACCGGGCATTGGCCGGATCACGGGAGTCCTGAGCGAACCGCGCGTTCGCCGGGTCGCGGGAGTCCTGTGCAAAGCGGGAATTGGCCGGGTCGCGCTGATCGGTGGTGATCGATCGCGACTGAGCCAACTGGTCAGTGCACTGGGCCGACGCCGGAGCGGCGGCAAACAGAGTGATGGCGATGGCGCCCGCAGCCACCGTCGACATCCACATTTTCAAATTCATGGTTCAATCTCCCTTTTTGAGGGCTATCTCTGGATCAAGCGATCCTTGCTGCCAGCCCCCGCGGCTATGGCGACAGTAGACATCGGGGCAGGGTTTGAGTGTGAGCGACGTCACATTCGGGAATCGTTATTGGAGGCGCTCCGGACGTGGTTCACGTAACGCATGCAGCGCCGCCACGACTTGCGCGCCTTCGCCGACCGCCGCCGCGACGCGCTTGATCGAGCCGGATCGGACATCGCCGATCGCGAAAACCCCGCGACAACTTGTTTCCAAGGGGCTGCGACTGCTGCCGGCATCGGTGCCGGTCAGTACGAATCCGTCGCCATCGAGCGATACGCCCGAACCCCTTAGCCAATCGGTGTTCGGGTCCGCGCCGATGAAGAGGAAAAGATGGCGAATGGGTCGCCGCACCTCTTCTGCAGACGGGCGGCGGCGCCAGCGGACCGCTTCCAAAATGCCGCTGCCGCCTTCGAGACCGGTGACCTCGGCTTCTGTCACCACCTCCACATTGGCGAGGCCGGCGATGCGTTCGACGAGATATTTCGACATGCTCGATTCGAGGTTCGGCCTGCGCACAAGGAGCCAGACCTTGGCGCACTTCGCAGCCAAAAAGACGACCGCCTGGCCAGCCGAGTTGCCGCCGCCGACAAGAACGACCTCCTGCCCGGCACACAGCTTTGCCTCAAGAGGCGATGCCCAATAATGCACGCTTGCCGCTTCGAATGCCCCGAGGTTCTCGACCTTGAGCCGGCGATAGCGCGCGCCGCAGGCGATCACCACCGAACGGGCATGGACTCGCGCATCGTCGGAGAGTTTCAGCTCGATAGGTGCTTCGTCCTCTGCGGGTTTGAGCCCGACGACCTCGGCGGGGATGGCGGTTTCGATGCCGAACTTGTGGGCCTGGCCGTAGGCGCGCGCCATCAAGGCCGCGCCGGTTATGCCGGTCGGGAAGCCGAGATAGTTTTCGATCCGCGCCGACGCCCCGGCCTGGCCGCCGAACGCGCGGCAATCGAGCAACAAGATCGAAAGCCCCTCCGATGCCGCATAGACCGCGGCGGCAAGGCCCGCCGGTCCAGCGCCGACGATCGCTGCGTCATAGATGCGATTTGGATCGATGGTTCCGACGAGGCCGAGGGAGCGCGCGAGCTTGGTCTCGGTTGGATTGAACAGCAGCGTCCCATCCGGGCAGAGCACGACCGGCAATTGAGCGGGATCGATCCGAAAGCGCTCGAGCAACGCAACGGCTTCAGGATCGCTTGCAGGATCGAGGCATTGGCACGGATGGCCGTTGCGCGAGAGAAATCCCCTCAGTCGAAGCACGTCGCCATGCTCGGCGTGGCCGACGATGATCGGCCCGCCGGTCCCCTTCTCGATCAATGCGACACGCCGCAAGATCAGTGCGTGCATGATGCGTTTTCCGAGCTCCGCTTCCGCTATCAGCAGCGCCCGCAGCCGATCGGGCGGGATAACCAAGGCTTCCGCATGTCCCTGCGCGTAGGCATCAACCAGCATCGGTCGGCCTACAAGGTGAGCCATTTCGCCGATCACCCCGCCGGGGCCGAAGCTGCGAAATCGTTTGCGGCCACCCGATTCGTCTGGCCGCGCGAGATCGACCTTGCCGGCCAGGATCACGAAGAGGCCGTGGCCGGTTTCGCCTAACCTGAACAGTGCCTCGCCATCACCATAGCGACGGATCTCGCCGAACGGACGTGCGCGCTCCAGTTCTGCCGGCTCGAGCGCGAGAAACAGCTGCGGTACGTCCAGCTCGGCAACGTGCTCGGTTATCTTGCGCAACCGGCCACACAACATGTCGACGATATCGGGCCACGCCCGGGGATGGAGCGCCAGAAATGAGAGGAGCTCGCTCCGACCGAGCATCGCCAGGCTGCACTCTGTCGCGGCGGTCGCATCGGCCGTTCGTTCCTTGCCATCAAGCAAGGCAATCTCGCCGAAAATCTCGCCGGTGCCCAAGATCGCAATGACCAATGCTTCGGCGTCGGGGGAGGCGACGCTGAGCCGGACATTGCCGCTCAGCACGGCCATCAGGCTGTCGCCGGGCGTACCCTTCAAGAAGATCGTTTCGCCTGCCGCGAAGTTGCGAATCCGAACGTGCGCGAAAAGATCTTCCTTTTCGTCAGGCGCGAGGCCGCGAAATAGCACGCAGTCGCCCAGCAGCCGGCGCGCAGCCTCAATCAATTCTGTGTCGAATTCCAATTGGATATCCTAGCTGCCTCTACTTCGTCTTGCAGAACGCGATTGGTCATCCAATGGCCGCTTTCAGCGCAAGGCGCCCATTTTGGCTGACGAGTGCACCGAATTGTCACTCGCCCTCAGTGACCCCACAGTGCCAAGCCGCCGCCGACGTTACTGAGCCGACCTCCATTGGACATCATACTCAAAAGATCGGCGACCAGCGGTCCTATAACCGCGCCTGCGAAAGGCGGCTATGCCAATAGATTGCGTACATTGAATGCCCTCACGGGTCTGCTGAAACCCTTGAGGACTAATTCATCAGCAAATTCGGTGTCGGCCAGCTTTTCGACTGCACTGAGCACTTTAACGTCGATCAAAATTTGCCCACTCTTTGCTTCGTCGCACAGCCTCGACGCGAGATTTGCCACCTTGCCGGTCACCGAATACTGGAACCGCCCTTCGTATCCGACGGTGCCGAGTGTTGCGTAGCCGTGCGCGATCCCAATGCCAAAACCGATGTCGTGACCGAAACCGCTCCATTTTGCCGCCAGCTTTGCAACTTCATCGCGCATTTCAATCGCCATTTGCACAGCGCGTACCGACGGATCGGAGCAAGGCAGAGGATCGTTGAAGATAACCAGCATCCCGTCGCCGGTAAAACGCTCGACCGTGCCCTCGAACTTGTCGACGAGAATGCCCAATGCGGTGTGATACTCGCGCAGCACGAGCATCACTTCCTCGGGCTCAGAAATCTCGGAAAAAGATGTAAAGCCACGCAAGTCGCAGAACAGGACAGTAACGTCGCGACGATGGCTCTCCAGCACGCGCTCATGTCCTGAGGACAACACGAGCTGCGCGATCTGCGACGGAAGAAAGCGCTTCAGGCGCCCCACTCGTTCGATTTCAGCGACTTGTTCGGCCACCCGTTGCTCAAGGGTATGATTCCAATTCGTGAGATCGGCGGCCTGCGCCACCACCCGATCCTGAAGCGCCTTGAGGCGCAGAACAGATCTCACCCTGGCCACAAGTGCTGCGTGGTCTACGGGCTTTGTCAGGTACTCGTCGGCTCCCGCTTCGAGTCCGACCACGACGTCTTTGGTATCCGCCTTGGAGGTGACCAGAATGATAGGCATGAAGGGAAGAGCGTTGTCACTTTTCAAGCGGCGGCAAACCTCGATGCCGTCGATTTTCGGCATCATAACATCGAGCAGGATGAGATCCGGCAGATGCTTTTTTGCCGCCGCGATCGCCTCTTCGCCGTCGGCGGCTTCGCAAAGTGCGTAGCCTTGCGTCGTCAGCCGGGTCGCGAGAATATCGCGGTTTGCTTCATTGTCGTCGACGATCAGGATGCGCGGCGGATCGTGCATGGCTTTGCCTCGATCGGAGACTAATGCTCGAACTCGCAAATCTTAGCGAGCAGCGCCTTCGGGCTGAATGGCTTTGCCACATAGGCGTCGCAGCCGGCTGCACGCGCCTTGGTTTCATCCCCGCTCAATGCGTAAGAGGTGACGACAATAATGGGGATATGTTTGAGGTTCGGATCAGCCTTGAGACGGCGGGTCGCCTCATAGCCATCGAGCAGCGGAAGCTGAATGTCCATGAGGATTACGTCGGGACGATGAGCGGCGGCGACGTCCAGCGCCTGCTCACCGTCATCGACCTCGATAACTTCATAGCCGGCATGGGCGAGAAGATCGCGAAGAATCCGACGATTATCCTCCTGGTCCTCGACTACCAAGATCTTTTTGCCCATGTGCCCTACCGCCTCAAAGATCGACCTGGCTTTCCACGCGAATCGGAATATTGAAGGAGAATGTTGAGCCGACACCAAGCTTCGACTGAACGGAAATGTGTCCCACCATGCATTTCGACAATGCGTTTTGCAATCGCGAGACCTAGACCGGTTCCGCCCTTCTGCTTGGTCGCCGAGTTGTCCACCTGTTGAAATTCCTCGAATATTCTTGTCTCTTCCCCCTCGGCAATCCCCGGCCCGGTGTCACTGACCGCAAGTGTGAATAAACCGTCGGCCGCGGAGGCTTCGACGGCGACCTTGCCGGAATCCGTAAACTTGACGGCATTTCCCATGAGGTTCAGCAGCACCTGCGACAAGCGCCGTTCGTCGCCGCGTCCGGGTGGTAGATCCGGGGCAATCGCAATTTCGAGCGCAAGCTTCTTCGCCGCCGCCAAGGGTTCGACGATCGTGGCCACGCTCTGCACCATGTCCTGGATCGAATAGTCCGACAGCGAGAGCGTGAGCTGACCGGCTTCGATCTTGGAAAGATCGAGCACGTCGTTGATGAGAGCTCAGCAAATGGCGGCCATTGCTGTGCACGCGCGCCAATACTTCTCCCATCTTTGCCGGCGGCTCGCCGTAGATACCGTCGAGCACCAGCTCGGTGTAGCCGAGAATGGCATTGAGAGGTGTGCGCAGTTCATGGCTCATGTTGGCCAGGAACTGCGACTTGTGCTGGCTTGCGACTTCGAGCAGCCGCCCTTTCTCCTCGATCTCATGGAACAGTCGCGCGTTCTGGATCGCCAGAACCGATTGGGAGCCGAAGGTCTCGAGGAGCCGGACCGTCGAATTCAGGAAACGCCCCCGGCTCTCTTCTCCGAACGACCAGCGCACCCACGATGATGTCACCGCGCAGCAGCGGAACGATAAGAAGAGCCCGATAACCGGCTTCGAGGACGATCTTGTTGACCGGGGTCACCGGCTCATCACGAAGATCCCGCACCTGAACCGGCTGTCGCTGCTGAGTCGCCGAAGCAAGGTGCATCTCGTTCAAGCTGAGATGTTGAGCTGAAATCGCATCAATCATCTCCTGGCTGGTGCCGAAGGTCGCAGCATGTTTCATCAGTTGGGCGGTCTGATCGAAGACATAGATCGCACCGGCGTCCGTGCCGGAAATCTGCACCGCCCGCGAAACAATGGTTGAGAGCACCCGTTCAAGCTGCAGGCTGGAATTTACGGCTTGGCTCACTTCGCCGAGTGCGCGAAGTTCCTCGACGGATTGACGCAAGCTCGCGGGTCCGTGTTTCGACCTTACGCTCAAGGTCTGCATACGAGTCTTGAAGCTGCTCGGCCATGTTGTTGAACTGATCGCCTAACAGCTCCAGTTCGTCGCCGGTCTTGACTGAAATACGTTGCGATAGATCGCCGGCACCAATTTTCGCTGCGCCTGCTCGCAAGGCCTGGATCGGCACCACGATCTTGCGCGCCAGGAATACTCCTGCAAGGGCCGCGAGGCACAGACCAGCCAATAGCAGGAGCGTCGAGCGCCTGGACCGCCTGATAGAGCGGAGCGTAAGCCTCATCCAGTGGCAATTCGACAAACACCAGCCACCCAAGCGGAGGAACAGTTGCATGGGCGGTCAAGACCTTGATGGTTTTGCAGATCGACAGCTTCTTCCGCCTCGCTGGAATTGGTGCGT
This sequence comes from uncultured Alphaproteobacteria bacterium, assembly GCA_963702755.1. Taxonomy (GTDB): domain Bacteria; phylum Pseudomonadota; class Alphaproteobacteria; order Rhizobiales; family Xanthobacteraceae; genus JAJPKK01. Next base: position 200,785 of record CAVPDZ010000004.1, read on the forward strand.
GTGTTTCCGTGCGCCGCGGCGACCTGGGGCAGAACGGTCATGTCCGTGTTGCGCAACACAAGACTGATGTCCGGATGCGCGATCAGACGGCCATTCCTATCGACCAGATATGCCTTGCCGTTAGTACCGACCTTGATGTTGTTGATGACGTCCCAGATCAGCTTCAAATTGACTTCGGCGACGCTCACTCCCGCGTCACGACGGGTGCCGGCAAGGGACAACGTCATGTACGGTTCGGATTCGCGATAGAAATAAACCGGGCCGTAGTACCTCTTGTTGGCCACCGCCTGCGTAAATTTTGGATCTTTTGAGAAGTCGGTGTGGCTCCCGACCACGTCCATCGCCAACCGCGAAACCCGCAGTTGCTCGATGCCATTGGAATCGAGCTGCGATAGCTCGGTGATAGCGGGCACCTGTCGCAAAAGCCGCAGACCATCGAATTGCCGCTGATCAAGCGTGCTGGCCGACCACGGCAGTTGCGTCGTCCAGCCGATCTGGCTCTCGATGTCTTTGACGAACTGCTCAATCTTTGCCGACGCGGCCTCTGCCTGCTCGCTCTGGATACGAACGAACGATGCCTTGTACTCCGAGTAGGAGAACCAGAGTTCAAGCATTTCGTTGCTGATGAGAAGAACACCGACCACGATGCCAAACAGCATCATATATTTGCGGAAAAGGCGGCCTGAGATCGCCTTCCAGCCGAGTTTCTCCGACATGCGGCTTTCGAACTGGCTGCTGGCAAAGCCACCGCGGGCACGTGGCTTGTCGACCGAGCAATCGCGCTGCGCAGCCGATCAATCATTCGATGACCTCATCTGCCGGAGCAAGCAGCCTTGCTGGAATGGCCTTGCCGCTCTCCACAAGAAAGAGGCCTCTTCGTCGTAACCTTTCAATCCTTCGCGAAGTGCTCCTAAGAGATTTGCGAAGCGGTTTGGTGAGCTATTGCCAAGAAGGCCAACTGCCGGCATCGCTGCTTGCTGTTCCCACGCAGCCACCGTCGACGGCGCTGCGCCACTTCCAAGTCCAGCGATGCAATCGCGGCGCTTCACTCGATTACCTCATCGGCACGAACGAGCAAAGTCACCGGGACATCGAGCCCAAGCGCCTTAGCGCACTTGAGATTGATAGCCAATTCGAATTTGACCGGAAGCTGCACCGGAAGTTCCGACGGCCGCGAACCACGGAGTACGCGATCCACGTAGGGGGCGGCCCGGCTGAACTGGTCCACAGGGTCGAAGCCATAGGAAAGAAGGCCGCCTTCCTTGACGAACGCGCTGACCGCGTAGACGGCGGGTATTTGGTTTTGGGCGGCCGATGAAATGATTGCGGCACGGTGGACCGCCATGAAAGCGTCTGACATGACGACGAGCCCCGCTCGTGGCTCGCCGGCAAGAGCGGCGACGACCGCTTCGATATCGGCATCCGAACGAACGGGTGCGGCTTTCGGCGCCACGCCAAACAAATGGGCCGCCTCTTCAAACGAAGGCAAGTAATACAAACCCTTGCCCGGCGCGGTCTCGGGATTGAAGAGGATCGCAGCGCGTCTCATATCCGGAACCAACTCCCTGAGCAGCGCAAGCCACTTTCCTCCCATCGAGCGTTCCAGATTGCTGAAACCCGTCAAATTTCCGGTCGGATGAGGCAGGCTCGGAACAAAGCCGTCGCCCACGGGATCGGAGACGCTCACGAACACGATCGGGATCGTGTTCGTTTCTCGTTGCAGCGCGGCCGTTGCCGGAGTCGTCAAGACAACAAGAACGTCGGGTCGGAGATCGACCAACTCTTTGGCCATGGCCTGCATTCGAAAGGCATCGGCGGTCGACCAACGAAGCACGAAACTGACGTTCTGCCCGTCCACCCAGCCCAGGACCGCGAGATTCTGCAGGAAGGCCGCCAGGCGGAGCTTCACGTCAGGATCGTCGGCGACGTAGGGCAACAGGATTCCGACCAGGCGCGGGTGCCTGGACGGCTGCCCTCGTGCCACCACCGGCCAAGCCGCTGCACTTCCGAGCCCGGCAATGAAATCCCGCCGTCGCATCGCTAATCCCCGCGATTGGCGGACAACCCTAACGCGTCCGAGGCCGTATTGGAACAACTGCGCGTGAAGTTATTGAAAATACATTGAAATTTCAACAAGTCGAAAGCCTCGGCGAATACCTAGATTCGTTATATTGCCATCAAGGCAATCTGTTCCATGAGGAACAGGATCACAGCAGAATCGGCCCATCCTCGACATGGACGTTTCGAGAAAAGGGCACCTGGTCAAACTTCAAGCGCCCTCTCCCGCACTGCTGTTTGGCACGCAGACACTCATCCGAGCGAGCCCATCGAACCTGCCAACCGCTGATGATGTTGATCGCGCTTATCCGGGTCTCCGTACAAACCCGACCCCTGCGCAAACCGGCTGTTATGCGGATCGCGGTGGTCGTCCTGTGCGAACCTGGCATTGGCCGGATCGCGGGCATCCGGATTGGCCTGCACGAAGCGGCTGTTGTGCGGGTCGCGCGACTCGTCTTGAGCGAACCTGGCATTGACCGGGTCACGGGCGTCGGGATTCGCAGGGACCGAAACGAAAAGCACGAAAGCCATGGCAGAACCACCTGCCGCCGCCGTCAACACTTTCAAAATCGACCTCATGTTCATTCTCCTTTTCAAGGTAATCCTTGGAGTGGCGATCATTTGCTCGCCGCGGGTCCGCGAAAGAAATACTAAACAAGGCTTCGAGGAACGAATGTGAGCAGAGTCACATCGCGGCATTCTTTGTCCGTCAGATGACCCCGGCGCGGGCGCCCGCATTGGCCGCGAACAAATGTTCAGTCGCGGCGCACGATGTCCCAAACGTCTACCGGACGAGCGGGCCTCTGCATTTTCCATCCCTCGGGATAGCATTTGGACCGGCGCGTCTTGTGGCGCGCCACCCAAGGGGGCAATCTGCTTGGAACCGCGCGGTCGACCCGCGCGGCGCCGTTTGAACGTGCCGGGTGTGCAACGTCCACAAGGGGAAATGCCAATGACGTCCTATTCTCTTGCTGCCGCCATCGCCAGCACGCTGCTACTTGCGACCGCACAGACGCCGGTCGGCGCCGCCGACATGACCGCCGAGCGCGCGCTCAACGTCCAGCGCGAGCCGCAAAATTGGCTCCTGCACCATGGCAACTACCAGGGCCACCGTTACTCGCTCCTCCGGGAGATCAACGCCGACACCGTCAAGAACATGCGGCTCGCTTATACGGTCGCGCTCAGCGGCTTGCAGGCCGGCGGCCGCTACGCCTTCGGTAACCTGGAAGCAACCCCGATCGTCGAGGACGGCATCATGTACGTGCCGGACGGCTGGGGTTCAGTCTATGCGATCGATCTGACCGGGGGCCGGAAGGGCGTCATCAAGTGGAAGATGGATCCTGGCACCGACCGCGCCTGGGCGGGCGATGTCGCCTGCTGCGGCGTCAACAATCGCGGCGTCGCGCTGTGGAAGGACAAGGTCATCTCGATCGCGCTGGATGGCCGCCTGTTCGCCATCAACAAGGCAACCGGTGAGGTCGTGTGGGAGCGCAAGATCGCCGACCCGGCGATCGGAGAGACGCTGACCGCCGCGCCGCTGATCATCCGCGATCTCGCGATCGTGGGCTCTGCCGGAGGCGAATTCGGCATCCGCGGCTTCATCGAGGCGACCGATCTCAATACCGGCAAGATGGCGTGGCGCACCTACACCATCCCTGGCGCCGGCGAGCCCGGCAACGAGACCTGGAAAGACGGCAAGGAACGCTGGAAGCACGGCGGCGGTTCGATCTGGGAGACCGCGACCTACGATCCGGAAACCGACACAATCTACCAAGGCATCGGCAATGCTGGTCCCGACTACGACATCGCGTATCGGCCGGGCGACAACAAGTGGGCCGCGAGCGTGCTTGCCATCAGCCCTACCGACGGCAAGATCAAATGGGGCTTCCAATACACGCCGCAGGACCCTTACGACTATGATGAAATTTCCGAGCATCCGATCATCAACGCCAAGGTCGACGGCGAGGACCGCAAGCTCGTCGTACATGCCGCGCGCAACGGATTCTTCTACGCGCTCGATCGCATCAACGGCTCGTTCGTCACCGGCAAACAATATGTCGATCAGCTGACTTGGACGCCGGGCCTCGACCCCAAGACCGGAAAACCGCTCAATTACGATCCGAACTCAGATATCCAGCTCTATACGCCGGGCAGCCACGGAATGCGCGGCCAGGGACCGGGCCGCATGTGCCCGACCAACAGCGGCGGCAAGAACTGGGAGCCGACCGCCTACAATCCGCAGCTCAACCTGCTCTACATTCCGACCATCGAAGGCTGCAACGTCATCGAGACAGTCGAGCAGAAGGACTTCGCCGACCAGGGTGGCACCATCAAGCCGCGCGAGCGCTTCACCGGCGGCAGCACTAAGAACCCCGAGCGCCGCTATGGCGCGCTGAAGGCCGTCGATCCGGCGACGGGCGAGATGAAGGCTTCCTTACGCCTCACTTACCCGAACTATTCGGGAGCGCTTGCGACCGCTGGCAACCTCGTCTTCCTCGGCCACTATGACGGCACGTTCTCGGCCTATGATGCGAAGACGCTCGCCGAGGTGTGGAGCTTCCATATCGGCACCGGCATTAACGCGCCGCCGATCACTTTTGCAGTCAACGGCAAGCAGTACGTCGCAGTTCTAGCCGGCTCCGCGATGCGCGAGCAGGTTTTGGGCAACGCGCCGGAGCTGCGCAACAACGCGACGGCCTCGATGCTGTTCGTGTTTACGTTGTGAGCATCGGAGGCCGCTACATTGAGCGCCTCCCGCAGGTTGGGGAAAACGTGGTCGGAGTGGCAGGATTTGAACCTGCGACCCCCTCGTCCCGAACGAGGTGCTCTACCAGGCTGAGCCACACTCCGCCGTCTCTCTGGTGGGCGGTCTTATAGCGTCGGTCGCGCGGGGTCGCAAGCGGCGACATCATCGGGCAGACTGCCGCTGAGCCCAATCCGTGCTATGAAGGATCAATATGGTGGAGCACGATGGCGCAGCACGACCTTACCTTTTCCGTCGTTCTTGAGCCTCAGCCGGAGGGCGGCTTTACGGTCTTCGTTCCGGCGTTGCCGGAGATCGTGACTGAGGGAGACACCGAAGAGGAAGCGCTCGCGATGGCCGAAGACGCCATCCGCTTGGTGGTTGAAGACCGCGCCGCGCGCGGCGAGGAGATTCCGGCGACTCCTCGACGCGGATCAGAGAGGTCACAGTCACCGTGGCGGCATGAGCAAGCGGCTGCCTTCTGTCAAAGCTCGCGAAGTCATCCGCGCGCTGGAGCGTGCCGGCTTTCAAGTCTCCCGGACGTCTGGCAGCCATTGCCGAATGATCCACCGGATCGATCCTTCTCGGCAGGTGACTGTTCCGCTTCACGGCAGCAACGATCTTAAACGAGGCACGGTGCAGAGGATTCTCCGGCAGGCTGGCCTCACGGCGGAGCAGTTCAACGCTCCTCCTGCGCGGGTAGTCCCGCCGCCCATTGCGCCGGCCCGTTTGCGGCGGCATATGAGCGCGGTGATTTGCGGAGAGATGACGATGCCCGGCGCAGACGACGCGGATCGTGCCGGCGAGCCCCGGGGCGATCGAGGAGGCGAGCGCCGTCCTGGCGGCCGGCGGGCTCGTCGCGTTTCCGACCGAGACGGTCTACGGCCTCGGCGCCGATGCGACGAACGATGCCGCGGTGGCGCGGCTCTATGCGGCGAAGGAGCGACCCAGCTTCAATCCGCTGATCGTTCATGTGACGGACCTCGTCGCGGCGGAGCGGCTCGCGGTGTTCGAGGCTCAGGCGCGCGCGCTTGCCGGCGCGTTCTGGCCGGGGCCGCTGACGCTCGTCGTGCGCAAGCGCGCCGGCTGCCCGGTCGGTGAACTCGCGACGGCGGGGCTCGACACAATCGCCATCCGGGTGCCGCGTCATCCGGTCGCGACGGCGATTCTCGCGGCGTTCGGAAAGCCGGTGGTGGCGCCGTCGGCGAACCGCTCGGGGTTCGTGTCGCCGACCACCGCCGAGCACGTGCATGCCGATCTCGCCGGCCGGATCGATCTCATCATCGACGGCGGGCCGACGCCGGTCGGCGTCGAATCGACCATTCTCGCCTGCATCGATGGCCGCGTGACGCTGCTGCGGCCGGGCGCCGTCGCGCGCGAGGACATCGCGAAATTCCTCGGCCATGACATTGCGGCACCGCCCTCGCCGCATGCATCCGCGCCGTCCGCAGGTCCGATCGCGCCCGGCATGCTCGCCTCGCACTATGCGCCGCGGGCGGCGGTGCGCATGAATGCGCGCGCGGTCGCGCCCGGCGAGGCGCTGCTCGCGTTCGGGCCGGCGCTGCCGCCCGATGCAGCCTCGGCCGCGGCCGTCCTCAACCTGTCGGAGCGCGGCGACACGATCGAGGCTGCCGCGAACCTGTTCGCTTATCTGCGCCGCCTCGATGCCGCGGGCGTTGCCACCATCGCGGTGATGCCGATCCCGGAGCACGGTCTCGGCGAGGCGATCAACGACCGGCTGCGCCGCGCCGCCGCGCCGCGCGCCGGCGCCGCCCAGGCAAAAGGGCTCGCCAATGTTTGAACGATCGGTCCCGGCCCTGCCGGTAGCCCGGATGGAGCGCAGCGCAATCCGGGAGTAGCTTTGCCACGGTACACGTATCGTCCCGGATTACGCTGCGCTCCATCCGGGCTACAGGGCTTCGAGTTTCGCGATGAATACGCCCTTCCAATCCGGCCCCGCGCGGCCGCCGCTCGCCCCCGACCTGGTCGCCCGCTTCACGGCGATCGTCGGGGAGAAATATGCCATCACCGATCCCGCCGGCCAGGAGGCCTACGTGGTCGAGAGCCGCGGGCTTTATCGCGGGCACACGCCGCTGGTGCTGCGGCCAGGGTCGGTCGCGGAAGTCGCCGCGATCCTGCGTCTCGCCAACGAGACCAGGACGGCGATCGTGCCGCAGGGCGGCAACACCGGGCTCGTCGGCGGCCAGATCGCCCATGACGGCGAAGTGGTGATGACGCTGCGCCGGCTCGATCGCGTTCGCGAGGTCGACGCCGCGTCGAATGCCATGACCTGCGAGGCGGGCGTCGTGCTGGCCGATGCGCAGGCGGCGGCCGCCGCGGCGAAGCGCCTGTTTCCGCTGTCGCTCGGCGCCGAGGGGAGTTGCACCATCGGCGGCAATCTCTCCACCAATGCCGGCGGCACCGGCGCGCTGGCCTACGGCGTCGCGCGCGATCTCGTGCTCGGGCTTGAAGTCGTGCTGGCCGACGGCCGCGTGCTCAACGCGCTCAACAAGCTCAAGAAGGACAACACCGGCTACGATCTCAAGAATCTGTTCATCGGCGCCGAAGGCACGCTCGGCGTCATCACGGCGGCGGTGCTCAAGCTCTATCCGGCGCCGACGACCGTCGAGACCGCGTTCGTCGGCGTGCCGTCACCGCAGGCGGCACTCGATCTCCTCGCCCTCATCGAGGAGCGCAGCAACCGCGCGGTCACGAGCTTCGAACTGATGTGCCGGCTCGCGATCGACATCGCGCTGCGCCACGGCCACGGGCTGCGCGATCCGCTCGCCGAGCCGCACCCGTGGTACGTGCTGGTGCAGCTGTCATCGGCGGCGCAGCAGGATTTGCGCACGGTGCTCGAAGAGGCGCTGGAGGCCGGCATGGAGAAGGGCCTTGTCGGCGATGCCGCCGTCGCCGACAGCCTGGAGCATCGGCGCGCGTTCTGGCTCCTGCGCGAGACGCTGCCGGAAACGCAGAAAGGCGAAGGCGGCTCGATCAAGCACGACATTTCCGTGCCGGTCGCGGCCGTGCCGGATTTTTTGCGCGAAGCGGGCGCCGCGGTCGAGGCGTTGATCCCCGGCAGCCGGCCGGTGCCGTTCGGCCATCTCGGCGACGGCAACATCCATTACAACATCTCCCAGCCGGTCGGCGCCGACACCGCGGCGTTCCTCGCCCGCTGGTACGAGATGAACGACGCGGTGCATCGCGGTGGTCGGCGAAATTCGGCGGCTCGATCTCGGCCGAGCACGGCATCGGCGTGATGAAGCGCAAGCTGTTGCCGCAGGTGAAGGACCCGGTCGCGCTCGATCTCATGCGCACGCTCAAGCGCACGCTCGACCCGAACAACATCCTCAACCCCGGCAAGGTGCTGTGAGGCGCGGTCCGTAGCCCGGATGAGCGCAGCGACATCCGGGACCGCCCTTGCCGCGCGACGCATGGGTGAGGTCGGCCCCGGATATCGCTGCGCTCATCCGGGCTACGAATGCGTCACAACAAAGGCAGCTGTCCGTCGTCCTTCTTTCGCTTTGGTGTCGCGGCCTTTGCGGGCGGGCTTGCGTCCTCGTGCGGCGCTGGTTCGCCGTGAGGCGGCGCGCTCGCGCTGCCCGACACGGCGGTCGCTGCGGCACGCGGAGGCGCCGCCGCCACTGGCTCGATCAGGTTCGGCGAATCGTTCTCGGCGCGGTTGACGGCGTTCGACACCTCATAGGCTTCGAACAATGTTTCCGGCGCCGGCGTGAGCAGCGCGGCGGCAGTCGTCGCCTCGACGTTGGCGTTGTCGAGCCACAAATCGAACGCCTCCGGCGGGATCACGGCGGGCATCCGATCATGCAGCGGCATGAGCGTGCGGTTGGCCGCGGTGGTGACGATGCATGCGGTCTGCAACTCTTCGCCGTTCGGCCCCATCCAGTCTTCCCACAGTCCGGCGAAGGCGACCGGGCCGCCGTCGCGGGGATGCACGAGGAACGGCCGCTTGCGGTTTATCTCCGATTTCCACTCGTAGAAGCCGTCGGCGGGAAAGAGGCAGCGGCGCCGCCGCATGGCATTGCGGAATGCCGGCTTTTCGAGCACGTTTTCAGCAGCGCGCATTGATGAGCAGGGTGAAGCGGCGCGGGTCTTTGACCCAGGAGGGAATGAGGCCCCACCGCACCAGCGCAAAGTGGCGTTCGCCGGCGTCGAGCCGCACGATCGGCACCGGCTGGCTCGGCGCGACGTTGTAGCGGGGCGGGAAATTCGGCTGCTCCCCATAACGGAACAGCGCGCGTATCGCCTCCGGCGACGAAGTGATGACATAGCGGCCGCACATTGCAGCCCTCCGATTAATCGCGTTTTAATCGAATATAGGGACAGTCGTCCGACCAGGTGCGCCTGCAACCACACGATGACCACACCGAATTTACAGCCGGCGACACCGCCTTATTCCGGCCCGCTCGACCGCCCGAGCGCGGAACGCCTTGCCAAGGCCAATATAAATCCGGCAACCGGGCTGGCGACAGACTACCTCAACCATTTCAATGAAGCGATCATGCTGCTGGAGCTGGTCGCGACCATGCCGGAATGCCTTCCCGACCTTTTGGAATGGCGGCCCATGAGCTACCAGGACCATTTCGCCGGCTCCGCTTTCAAGGATCGCGAGCTCGCGGTCGCGGCCTATGACGCCGCCGATCCCGTGGCGCGCACCGACCTCGAGCGCCTCGCCGACGCGATGACGGCGATCCTCCTTGCCACCCGCGATGCCATGGCGGCGGCGGCAACGCCTCCTCGCGCGCCGAAGCGGCACGCGCGATGGCGGCGCTGCGCCCGCTGGTGGCGCAGGCCGGCGCCGTGATCAACGGACGGGCGAGTTCGCAAGGTGCCCAGGGTGCCGTCGACGCCGTCTTCGGGCGCTGAGCCCGTGGCCGACGGCAGGTCTTATCCGGCGCGACCCATCCTTGCGGTGAGCGCCGCCATCATTCGGGACGGCAAGGTCTTGATCGTGCGGCGGGCGCGTCCGCCCGCGCAGGGAATCTACACGCTGCCGGGCGGCGGCGTCGAAGTCGGCGAGACACTCGAAGAAGCGGTGGTGCGCGAAGTGCGCGAGGAGACGGCGCTCACCATCGAGCCGGTCGCGCTCGCCGGATATCGCGAGGCGATCGCGCGCGATACGCAAGGCCGCATCGAGCGCCATTTCGTGATCCTGCCGTTCGCCGCGGTGTGGATCGCGGGCGAGCCGAGCCTCAACGAGGAGCTGTCGGAAGCGATGTGGCTTGAGCCCGCCGCTGTCGGCAGCCTGGAAACAACCGCCGGTCTTGCCGCGATCGTCGAACGCGCCGTAGCGCTGGTCAACCAGCGGTAGGGATGGGCAAGGCGCGGACTTCCGCGCGTGACCGCGCGTTGCAACACGCCGGTGGGCACGCGCGGCCGGCGCCGCGCTTTGCCCACCCTACCAAGGGTGCCCTTGGCCTAGCTTTGCCCCTCCTTGCTGCGCCTTGCGCTTGCCACAACAGGAAGGCATATCACCTACCATGATTGCCCGCGTCGCCGCCATTTTCATGCTGTTGCCGCTTGCGGTCGGCTCCGCCGCCGCGGCGGCCGAGGTTACGCCGTTCGATGCCGGCCTTGAGCGGCTCGCCGAAATCCTCGGCAGCCTGCACTATCTCCGCGGAATTTGCGGCGCCAACGAAGGCAACAAATGGCGCGCCGAGATGCAGGCGCTGATCGATGCCGAAGCGCCGCAGGGCCAGCGCCGCGCCGACTTCATCGCCCATTTCAATCGTGGCTATCAGGCGTATCTCGAGACCTATCGCACCTGCACGCCGGCAGCGGATCTCGTCATCAAGCGCTCCCTCGAAGAGGGCTCCAAGATCGCGCGCGAGGTCACGGCGCGCTTCAGCAACTGACGGCGTTCATCCGGCGATCGCGGTCATTCCGGGGGCCGAGCAAAGCGAGGCAGCCCGGAATCCATACTCCGCAGTCCGTGTCCATGGATTCCGGGCTCGCCCTTCGGGCGCCCCGGAATGACGGCTTTCGCCGAACGGCACAGTAATCGCCGGAGTATGGATTCCGGGCTCGCCTGCGCTTCGGCGCCCCGGAATAACCCAAAAGAGGCTCGCGTTAACCTTTCCTAAAGGTCTTGCTTTATCGCCCCGATTCGCGTGCTAACGTGTTTGGCGGACGGGACATGGCGGCATTATCGCCGCTGGCTTTTTTGCGGGACATCATGAAGTCACAACAGGCGGCGTGCGCTCCCTTGCAGGACCACGAGCAGAAAATCGCGGCGCTCGACCTTGTCCAGGAGGCCTGGGTCGAGTCGCGCATCCACGGTGTCGATGGCGACTGCATGGCGCAGATCTGCCTGTTCACGGCATTCTCCGAGCTGGTCTCGACCTATGGCGAAGAGGCGGCGGCCCGCTATGCCGAAGGCTTGGCGGCGCGGATCAGCAACGGCGAATTCTCCGTCGAGTTGGCGCGCCAATAGCGGCGTCCCACCGCGCCTACGCTGCACGCGCCTCATGCGTGCGTTGGTTTTGACGGCCTCTAATTGACGCGCCCTTGTGGGGCGCTCGCGCGGGCCTTACGTTGCGGCCATGAAGGCCGCGCTTCTCCCTGATCGCGGCGTCGTCAAAGTGGTGGGTGACGACGCGCGCCATTTCCTCAACGGGCTTTTCACCGCCGACATCGGCCAGGTCTCGCCGGCCTCGGCGCGTTTTGCCGCGCTGCTGACGCCGCAGGGCAAGATCATCGTCGATGCGATCATCGCGGAAGCACCCGCGGCGGACGGCGGCGGCTTCTTTCTCGATGTGCCCAAGGCGCTCGCGAAGACGCTCACCGACAAGCTCAACTTCTACAAGCTGCGCGCCAAGGTGATGGTCGAAGACCTCTCCGATGTCCTCGGCGTCATGGCCATTTGGGACGGCAGCGGCGAGAGCGAATACGGTCTGTGCTACGCCGATCCGCGCCTGCCGGCGCTGGGCTCGCGCATCATGGTGCCGCCGCATCTCGCAAGCGAGGTTGCCGCCGATCTCGGCGCGACGCTCGTTGCCGCCGCAGCCTATGAAGCCCATCGCCTTGAGCTTGGCGTGCCGCGGGGCGGCCTCGATTTCACCTACGGCGATGCGTTCCCGCATGAAGCCGACATGGATCAGCTCCACGGTGTCGACTTCGACAAGGGCTGCTTCGTCGGCCAGGAAGTGGTTTCGCGCATGGAGCATCGCGGCAATGCGCGAAGCCGGATCGTTCCGGTCGCCTATGAGGGCTTTCCTCCCGAGCCGGGCGCGGCGGTGACCGCGGCGCAAAAGTCGATCGGCATCTTCGGCTCCGCGGTCGACGGTCGCGCCGTCGCCATGCTGCGGCTCGATCGGGTCGAGGATGCGCTCGCGGCCGGAGACGCGATCGTTGCCGGCGCGGTCACGTTGCGGCTTGTCAAATCGCCGTGGATCAGGTTCCGCTTTCCCGGCGAAAGCGAACCTGCAAGGTAGACCCATGTCCGAGCCCCTCCCGTCCGATGGCCTGCTCCGCTGTCCGTGGCCGAAGCAGGATGCGCTCTACATCGCCTATCACGACGAGGAGTGGGGCGTGCCGGAGCGCGACGACCGCGCTCTGTTCGAGAAGCTCATTCTCGACGGCTTCCAGGCCGGCCTGTCGTGGATCACCATCCTGCGCAAGCGCGACAACTTCCGCCGCGCATTCGACGGCTTCGAACCGGAACGCATCGCGCGCTACGACAAGCGCAAGGTCGAGGCGCTGATGAACGATGCCGGCATCGTGCGCAATCGCGCCAAGATCGAGGGCACGATCCTCTCAGCGCGCGGCTATCTCGACATCATGGACAAGGGGCCGGGCTTCTCGGCGCTGCTGTGGGATTTCGTCGACGGCAAGCCGCAGATCAATCACCGGCGCCGTATCGCCGACGTGCCGGCCGAGACGCCGGTCTCCCGCGCGATCTCCAAGGAGCTTATCGGGCGCGGCTTCAAGTTCGTCGGGACCGACCATCGTCTATGCCTTCATGCAGGCGGTCGGCATGGTCAACGACCACTTGGTCACGTGTTATCGCCACCCCGACGCACAGCCGCACCGGAAAAAGCGGGCCTAACGCGATCGCGATGATTCGCGCGGTCGTAACTGCGGAAAATTAATCGGAGTGTGGCATGCCTTGCGGTCGCGCACGGCAGCTTGCTGCCGGCCGGGAGGTCAAACCATGCCCACGTCGATATCGCGCAAGACGGGACAAGCCCGTATCGCCGCGTTCGGCCCACTGCCGACGCCCCGACAGGAATTCGCCGCCATCGCAATCTGCGGCCTCGCGATGTGCCTCATTTCAGCGAGTCTTGCGTACTTCGGGCTGATTTGAAATTCAGCCCGAGCGGGCCTTCGCCACCACGCGCCGCGCTTCGGCAATGACGTCGGGGACCGCGGCGTCGTTGCCCGGCGCCATGACGTGAGCGCCGGCGACGCCCGGAATGCTGCTCAACTCCGCGATCGTCTCGACGCAGATGCGGCGGCCTTCCGCCGCCGGATCGGCGGCCGCTTCGAGGCGCGCCACCATCGCATCCGGAATGATCGTGCCGAACAGATGGCTCTTCATCCATGCGGCGGACTTCGCCGAGCGCAGGGGATTGACGCCGATGATCATGTGCACGGACACCCCGGCCTCGGCGAGGCGGGCCATGTAGCGGCGCACGATGCCGGTATCCATGCAGAACTGCGTCTGCACGAACTGTGTGCCGGCAGCGACCTTCACCTTCAGGCTCTCCGGCTGCCAGCCGGGCTTCGGATCGGTGGGCACGTCGGCGGCGCCGAGGAAGAACGGCGCTGCGCCCGCGACCTTGGCGCCGTGCGGCAACTGTCCTTGATCGCGAATTGAACGCGCCGTCTCGGTGAGCGCGCGCGAATCGAGATCGAACACCGGCTTTGCATCCTTCTGGTCGCCCGCCGTCGGATCATCGCCGCGGAGCAGCAGCAGGTTGCGGATGCCGAGCGCGGCCGCGCCCATCAGGTCGCCCTGAAGCGCAAGGCGATTGCGATCGCGGCACGTCATCTGCAGGATCGGCTCGATCCCGGCGTTGGCGAGGAGTGATGCAGCCGCGAGCGCGCTCATATGGGCGCGCGCGCCGGCACCGTCGGTCACGTTGACCGCATCCGCAAGGCCGCGCAGCGGCAGCGCCTTGGCAAGGAGATCGTTGGGATCGCACGAGACCGGCGGCACCACCTCGGCAGTGAGCACGAACCGGCCGGCGGCAAGGCGCTGCGCAAAATTCAGCTGTGCCAAATTCAACGGGGGATCGTTCGACATGGGCCGCTCCGGAATGGCGGCCGGGAATGGCACGCGCGACGCTGACGGTCCTTGTATAGCCAATGCGCTGCGTCGCGATAAGGGCGCGGCCTATCGCGAAAGCGCATTCAGCCATGCGCAGCAGCGCCGAACTCTGCTCTCACCTTCGCCGTGTGCTCGCCGAGGGCGGGCACGGCGCCGTAGCCCGCGGTGCGGCCGCGCGGCGGTGCGGGGTAGGAGACGGGACCCGTGGGCGTGGCGACGGTGATGCGCCGCAGGTGCGGGTGGATGGCGAGGAGCGCGGTGTCGCTCACCCGCGCGAAGGCGATGTCGGCGGCGGCGAGGCGTTTGGTCAGCGGTTCGACATCGGTTGCGCCGAACACTGCCTGGACGCGCGCATCGGTCTCGGCGCGGCGGCGCACCCGCTCGACGTTGGTGGCGAAGGCCGGATCGGCGGCGAGCGCCGCATCGCCGAGCACATCCTTCGCCAGCACGCGCCACTCGCGATCGCTCTGGATCGAGATCAGAATGTCGGCACCGTCGCGCGTCTTGAACACGCCATAGGGCGCGATCGTCGGATGGGCGAGGCCGACGCGGGCCGGCGTCTTGCCGCCCTCGTGCTGAAGCAGCGGTACGGTCATCCAGTCGGCCATTGCGTCGAACATGGAGACCGAGAGCGCGGCACCTTCGCCGGTCCGTCCGCGCGCGATCAGCGCTTCAAGGATCGCCTCGTAGGCATTCATGCCGGCGGCGATATCGACCACCGAGACGCCGACGCGGGCCGGCGCCTCCGGCCCGCCGGTCACCGAGGCGAGACCCGCCTCGGCCTGGATCAGCAGATCGTAGGCCTTGCGCTGCGCATAAGGGCCGGTTTCGCCATAGCCCGAGACCGCGCACATGATGAGCCGCGGATAGTCGCGGCGCAGGCGCTCGAAGGCAAAGCCAAGCTTGCCGACCGCGCCCGGCTTGAGGTTCTGCACGAACACGTCCGCGCGCGCGAGCATCGCCTCGAGGAGCGCCTTGTCGTCGTCGCGGGTGAGATCGAGGACGACCAATTCCTTGCCGCGATTGAGCCAGACGAAATAGGCGCTCTCGCCATGGACAAGGTTGTCGTAGCCGCGCGCGAAATCGCCCTCCGGCCGCTCGATCTTGATGACGCGCGCGCCGGCATCGGCAAGCCGGCACGTGCACATCGGCGCCGCCACCGCTTGCTCCAGCGACACGACCAGCAGACCAGACAAGGGAAGAGCCGAGGGCATGTCAGTGCGCGGGTACTGGATAGCGGGTCGTAGCCCGGATGAGCGCAGCGATATCCGGGGCTGACCTCGCCCAGACGTCGCGTGGCAAGGGCGACCCCGGATGTCGCTGCGCTCATCCGGGCTACAGAGCCGTCGAACCTCATCCCCATACGTCCTTCGCCACGTCGACGATCATGCGCAATTTCGCCCACTGCTCGTCCTCGGTCAGTGTGTTGCCTTCCTCGGTCGAGGCGAAGCCGCATTGCGGCGAGAGGCAGAGCTGGTCGAGGGCGGCATATTTCGCCGCCTCATCGATCCTGCGCTTGATCGTATCTTTCGATTCGAGCGCGCCGCTCTTTGTCGTCACGAGGCCAAGCACGGCAAGGCGGTCCTTGGGCAGCAGGCGCAGCGGTTCGAACCCGCCGGCGCGCTCGGTGTCGTACTCCATGAAATAGCCATGCACCTTGATGCGGTTGAAGAGGACATCGGCGACCGCGTCATAGGCGCCGCTCCCCATATAGGTCGAGCGATAATTGCCGCGGCAGAGGTGCATGGTGATGGTCATGCCGGGCGGAATGTCGGACATCGCGGCGTTGATCAGGTCGGCGTAGAGTTCGGCCAGCTTCTGCGGATCATCGCCGCGTCCCTGCTGCGCGGCGCGATAGCCCGGATCGCACAGCATGGCGATGAAGACTTCGTCGAGCTGCAGGTAGCGACAGCCGGCGTCGGCGAAGGCGCGCACCGCCTTGCGGTAGGCCGCGCCGAGATCAGCGAAGAAATCATCGAGCCGCGGATAGACCGCGGTGCTGATCGGCCCGCGGCCGACGCGGCCATACATTGCCGACGGCGCGGGAATGGTGATCTTCGGCGTGCGCTTGGTGCGCGCCGCGACGAAACGGTAATGCTCGATCATGGGGTGGCTCGAAAAGCCGAGCTTGCCCACGACCCGCACGCCCTCGGCGCGGGTGTTCATGTTGGCAAAGTGGATGCCCTCGTCCATGGCGTAGCGCTCGGTGCCGTCGAGGCCCCACAGGAAATCGAGGTGCCACCACGAACGGCGAAACTCGCCGTCGGTGATCGCCTGGAGGCCGACCTCCTCCTGCTTCTTGATAACGCGCTCGATCTCGCGGTCCTCGACCGCGGCAAGCTCCGCCGCCGTGATCTCGCCCTTGGCGCGGCGCGCCCGCGCTTCTTTCAGCGCCGCCGGCCGCAGCAGGCTTCCCACATGGTCGGCGCGAAACGGCGGCGTCGTGCGAAGCATGGGTTACTCCCGACTTTCAAATTTATGACCATGTAGCCCGGATTGAGCGGCAGCGAAATCCGGGGCGACACGCAATATGGCGACGACGTTCCCGGATTTCGCTGTCGCTCAATCCGGGCTACGACCGCCCCGTCATCCCCAAATCTCGTCGGCGAGTTCGACGATCATGCGCAGCTTCGCCCATTGCTCTTCCTCGGCGAGCACGTTGCCGTCCTCGGTCGAGGCAAAGCCGCATTGCGGGGAGAGACAGAGCTGGTCGATGTCGACGAATTTTGCCGCTTCGTCGATGCGGCGCTTCAATTCGTCCTTGCTTTCGAGCTTGCCGGTCTTCGAGGTGACGAGCCCGAGCACCACCGTCTTGCCCTTGGGTACGAACCGCAGCGGCTCGAAGCCGCCGGCGCGATCGGTGTCGTATTCCATGAAGTAGCCGTGCACGCGGATGGTGTTGAACAGCATCTCGGCGATCGGCTCGTAGCCGCCGCTGCCGACGAAGGTCGAGCGGAAATTGCCGCGGCAGAGATGGGTGGTGATGACCATGTCGTCCGGAATATCGGACATCGCGGCGTTGATCATGTCGGCATAGATCTGCGGCAGCGCCGCCGGATCGTCGCCGCGCGCGCGGACCTGCTCGCGCAGCGCCGGGTCGCACAGATAGGCGAGGTTGACCTCGTCGAGCTGGAGATAGCGGCAGCCGGCGTCGGCGAAGCCGCGCACGACCTTGCGGTAGGTGGTGCCGAGATCGCGGTAGAAATCGTTCATCGACGGATAGATCGCCTCCGGCACCGCCTCGCGGCCGTAGCGGAAATGCAAGGTCGACGGCGACGGGATCGTCATCTTCGGCGTCTGCTTCGTGTTCGCCGCGACGAAGCGAAAGTGCTCGATCATCGGATGGCCGGAAAACGTGCCGAGCTTGCCCTTGAGCCGCAGCAGGATCGGGCGCGGCTGCTGGCCCTGGAACTTGAACTTGCGCTCGCCGTGGTAGGACTCGACGCCGTCGAGGCCGACCAGAAAGTCCGTCTGCCATGAGGCGCGGCGATACTCGCCATCGGTGATCGCCTTGAGGCCCGCCGCCTCCTCCTTGCGGATCAGCTTGATGATTTCCTCATCCTCGACCGCCTTCAATGCTTCGGCGCTGATGTCTCCGCGCTCGCGCTTGGTGCGCGCATCCTTCAGCGCGGCGCTGCGCAGGAGACTGCCGACATGATCGGCGCGGAACGGCGGCTTGGTACGAAGCATGGTCTCTCTCACCCGTAACTGTGATCGCGCGGACGGTCATAAACCATGTAGCCCGGATTGAGCGAAGCGAAATCCGGGGGCCGCGTCAAAAATACCGTCCCCCGGATTTCGCTTCGCTCAATCCGGGCTACGAGCGGGACGACAATCGACGAGCGCGCCTCCGGTCATCTCCCGTCCGAGATTTCAGCCGCTGACGAGTGGGCAGCCGCCCTCCTTGAGCGGGCGAAACGCCTCTGCGGCCGGGATGGTCGCGCGGGTCTTGTAGAAGTCGCCGGGATATTTCGATTCAGCGGGCTTCTTCACTTCGAACAGATAGGCGTCGTGAAGCTTGCGGCCGTCGGCGCGGACGACGCCGTGGCCGAACAGCGTATCGTCGGTCGGCAATTCCTTCATCTTGGCGATCACCGCACGGCCGTCGCCGTCCGCCTTCAGCGCCGCCACGGCTTTGAGATAATGCAGCACCGAGGAATAGACGCCGGCGTGAATCATGGTCGGAAATTTGCCGGGCCGCTCGACCTGCCAACGCTTGGTCCAGGCGCGGCTGTTGTCGTTCAAGTCCCAGTACCAGGTCTCGGTCAGCACCAGGCCTTGGGCCGTCGGCAGTCCGAGGGCCGCGATGTCGCTCGCGAACACCAGAAGGCCCGCGAGACTTTGGCCGCCGCGCACGATGCCGAACTCGGCCGCCTGCTTGATCGAGTTGATGGTGTCGCCGCCGGCATTGGCGAGCCCGATGACCTTGGCGCGCGACGCCTGCGCCTGCAGCAGGAACGACGAGAAGTCACTGGTGTTGATCGGCGCGCGCACGTGGCCGAGCACCTTGCCGCCGTTCGCTTCGACGACGGCGGTGGTGTCGCGCTCAAGCGCGGTGCCGAACGCATAATCGGCAGTGAGGAAGAACCAGGTGTCGCCGCCGGTCTTGACCATCGCTTTGCCGGTGCCGTTCGCGAGCGACCACGTATCGTAGGCCCAATGCAGCGTATTGGCGTTGCACTTCGGCCCGGTCAGGTCCGAACTCGCGGCGCCGGACACCAGCACCACCTTGTTCTTCACCCTGCCGACCTCGCTCACCGCGAGCGCGACGCCGGTGTTGACGAGTTCGACGACGGCGTCGACCTTGTCGACATCGAACCAGGCGTTCGCGATCGACGCGGCGACATCGGCCTTGTTCTGATGATCACCGGCGACGATCTCGACCTTGAGCCCCTTCGCGGCGGCGCCGAAATCCTCGACGGCAAGCTTTGCCGCGATGACCGCGCCCGGCCCGGACAAGTCGGCATAAAGGCCCGACAGATCGGTGAGCACGCCGATCTTGATGGTGTTGTCCGTGTACTGGGCATGCGCGGCGCCGCCCCACAACAGTGCGGTCGCCAGGATCATCCTGGCGCAAGTGCGACACGCGTCAGTGCAACGTGCTTCGCCATCGTTCCTCCTTTATCGGTCCCGCGCGTCACACGCCGAGATAGGCGTGCAGCGTGTCGCGCTTGGCGTCGAGTTCCGGCTGGGCAAAGCCTTCGACGACCCGGCCGTGCTCCATGACGTAATAGCGGTCGGCGACCGTCGCGGCGAAGCGAAAATTCTGCTCGACCAGGATGATGGTGAATCCGTCATCCTTCAAGGTGCGGATGGTGCGCCCGATCTGCTGGATGATGACGGGCGCGAGCCCTTCGGTCGGCTCGTCCAGCAGCAGCAGCCGCGCGCCGGTGCGCAGAATGCGCCCGATCGCCAGCATCTGCTGCTCGCCGCCGGAGAGTTTGGTGCCCTGGCTCTTGAGGCGCTCGGCGACATTCGGAAACAGCTGGAAGATGCGGCTGCGCGGCAGGCCGCCCGCCCGAATGACCGGCGGCAATTCCAGATTCTCCGCCACGTCGAGGCTCGCGAAGATGCCGCGCTCCTCGGGGCAGAACGCGATCCCGGCGCGGGCGATCTCGTTCGAGGCAAGTCCGATGAGTTCGCGGCCTTCGAATTTGACCGAGCCGGTGCGCTTGCCGACGATTCCCATGATCGACTTCAGCGTCGTCGTCTTGCCGGCGCCGTTGCGGCCGAGCAAGGTCACGACCTCGCCGCGCTCGACGGTGAAGCTCACGCCGTGAAGCACGTGCGATTCCCCGTACCACGCCTGCAGTCCCTCGACCGTGAGGAGCGGCGCGTCAGCCATGGCCGACCCCCATGTAGGCCTCGCGAACCTCGGGATTGGCCGACACGGTCGCGTAGTCACCTTCGGCAAGGACGCGGCCGCGGGTCAGCACGGTGATGCGGTTCGACAGCGTCGCGACGACGCTCAGATTGTGCTCGACCATCAGCACGCTGCGATTTGCGGCGACCGATTTGATGAGTGCGGAAATGCGGTCGATGTCTTCGTGACCCATGCCGGCGGTCGGCTCGTCGAGAAGGAGCATCTCGGGGTCGAGCGCGAGGGTGGTCGCGAGTTCGAGCGCGCGCTTGCGGCCATAGGGCAATTCGCTCGCGCTTGCGCCCGCAAAATCGGTGAGGCCGACGTCGGCGATGAGCGACAGCGCCCGCGCATTGAGGCCGTCGAGCACCCGGTTCGAGCGCCAGAAATCGAACGAGCCGCCGCGCTCGCGCTGCAACGCGATGCGAACGTTTTCGAGCACGGTCAGATGCGGAAACACCGCCGAAATCTGGAACGAGCGGACGAGACCGAGCCGCGCCACATCGGCGGGCGCGAACGCGGTGATGTCGGCGCCCTTGTAGAGAATGCGTCCGCTGGTGGGCTTGAGAAACTTGGTGAGCAGGTTGAAGCACGTGGTCTTGCCGGCGCCGTTCGGCCCGATCAGCGCATGGATACTGCCGCGCGCGATCCGCAGGTTGACCCCGCCGACCGCCACGAACCCGGCAAACTCCTTGGTGAGATCCTCGGTTTCGAGGATGATCTCCTCAGCCATCAACCCGTTCCCCACAACCCGGATGTTATTGATTTTTCCGGGGAACGGCGCGTTCGGCAATGTTGGCGGCGCCGCTCAGGCAACCGGTATCATCGGCCGGCTGCGGTCACAAGGCGCGCCGCAGCACCTGAGGCAAAAGGGATGATTCTCCCCTCCCCCTTGTGGGGAGGGGTCGGGGGTGGGGGTCGAGAGATGTGGCACTGCATTGCCATAGCCTCCTGACCCCCCACCCCGACCCTCCCCCACAAGGGGGGAGGGAGCAGAAAGGCGATCGCCCCCGGTCAGAGTTAAGGAGACTCAGCTCCCATAGGCCGCAGCCCGCTACGGGATGTCGCGCAACTCGTTCGGGCAAAGGTTCGTCGGCAAATTGCAGCCGTCCGGGATGGCACCGTAGCCATGGAAGCGGTAGTTGGAACTCATGGGCAGACGGTCCGGCGCACCAAAAACGTAGATGGGCGGAACGGCGCGATACCTGTAAGCGTGGTGGCGCCAGGCGGCGTGGCGCCTTCCGTGGTAACTCGAATCCGCGACCGCGTCGGTCACCATGGTCAGCGCCATAACGAGAGCCGCCGCTATCGTGAACAGTTGTCTTCCGTGCATGACACTCCTCATGACGCTTGAGCTCGCTTCAGGCCGCCGGATCAAGCGCGCTTACATTCCAGAACCGAAGTTGCCGACGTCCGAGCCGGTGCGGCGCTGCCCGTTGGAGTCCATCGAGCTGTAGTTCGCACCATTGGAGCCGCTTCCGCCATAGTAGCCCCCGCCGCCGTAATATCCGCCGTAACTTCGGGAACTAGGAGCAGAGCCGTAACTGTACCCATAGCTCCGCGGCGCATAGTAGTAATTGCGGTGGCTGTCACGATAGTAGCGCTGCTGCGCCTGCGCCGATGTTGACAGGACCGGAGCGGAGGTTGCGCACATTGCCAGGACTGCAAATGCCGACATCAAGACTCGTTGCGTCGTTGTCATTGTTTCCTCCTCGATAAGCGGCTGTTCGGCGCCTCCATCCTTGGCGTCCAGCTGACTGATAGGAAGTATGGCCCTTCGCGCAATGATTGCAATGTGCGGAATGTTCGGTAGTGCACCGACGCGTTTAAAAAATATGACCCGGCAACTTTGCAGAGGCACCCTCGCGACTGCGAACGGCGGCACAAACAAAAACGCGGCGGGAAAATCCCGCCGCGCACCAATCCATCAATTTGACGACGTTACTGTGTCAGACCCCGTGTCATCTCCACGGACGGGCGTCCGCTGACGGCGAGGAGCGCTTCCTTGGCGTCGATGAGACCGGCGCCGAACTGCTCGTCGCGTCCCTGCGGCGCGACGTGGTGCGCCGTCGACATCAGGACGCGGCGTACGGCGTCGGGCGAGAGGCCGGGCCGGCGCTCCAGGATCAGGGCTGCGATGCCCGACACGTAAGCGGAGGCGAACGAGGTGCCCGACAGGAAGAGCACTTTGTTGTCCGCTCCCGGCACCATGATGTCGACGCCGGGGGCAGCAACGGCAACCTGATCGCCGCGATTGGCGAGGTTGAAGAGCTGGTCGTTGGCATCGGTCGCGGTCACGCCGATCACGCTCGCATAGGCGGCAGGATAGAGCGGCGGCGAATTCGGGCCCTTGTTGCCGACCGCGGCGACGAGAACATGGCCGGTGTCATGAGCGCGGTTGATGGTGCGCTCGAGCCCCGGATCCTTCGGACCGGCAAAGCTCATGTTGATGACATTCGCGCCATGGGTCACGGCCCACTCGATCGCGGCATTGAGGTGTTGCGTCGTGCCGCGACCGCCGCCGAACGCGCGGATCGCAAGGATGCTGACATCAGGGGCGGCGCCGCGCAGCTGCGCATGGGCCGCGATGGTGCCGGCAATGGCCGTGCCGTGGTTCTCCATGGGCGCAGCTTTGCCGAACGCGTCGTAGGACCCGACGATGGTGCCGGCGAGCTCCGGATTGTAACGGTCGATCTCGGTATCGATCACCGCGACCACGACCCGGCTGCCACGCGCGAGCGTCTGGGCTTCGCCGAGGTGAAGCTTGGCGAGCGCGTACTGTCCGGGATCGCCGATCTCGGGCTCGTAGTGAGCGTCGGGGCGCACCGAGGCTCCCATGTACTGCTGGATCTCATAGAGATAATTGGGCTGGGCCCAACGGACCGAAGCGTCGCCACCCAGGGCCGCGACCACGATCGGCACCGCGCGGCCGTCGGGAATGCGCCAGCGCACCCAGGTCGAGTTGGTGAGCGACATGCGCAGCGTGCTGAGCCGGGTGAGACGGTAGCGCGAGGCGATGCTGCCGAGGGCGATGTCGGAGACGACCCCGGACATCTCGATCAGCACCTCGTTGGGCACGTAACGCTGCTCGCCGGCAGGCGGCAGGCCGGCGCCGAGACGCGCACGGGCCGTTCGGACCCGCGCCCGGTCCCGCAGGCGGACCTGACGGTGGCGGCGGCGAGGACGGACCGGAGAACGAAGGTCCAGATGGTCCGGACGGGCCGTTCGAGATCGGCGACTGCGGCGGTCCGTATCCGTTCGCGACCGGCACGCCATTGATGACGGGGCCGCCATAGACGGGCGCGCCGGGGCCGGGGCCGATCGGGCGAGGATGCCAGCCATTGTTTCCCGGCGTTCCGGGATATCCAGGCCGCGGCCAGCCGGAGCCCCTCGTCGGACCGTCGCCCTTGGGCGGCGTGCCGCCTTTTGGCGGGTTGTCGCCGCCGTAGGAACCAGGGGCGCGCGCAAAACGCGTGCCCAGGCCGCGAGAGCCGTAGCTGTGCCAGGACGTGACGTGCGAACCATGGCTCGCCCAGCGGGAGGAATGGAAACTGCCGCCGCCGCGCCAATGGCTCACATGGTAACCGCCATGGTAGCCTCCACCGCGGAAGCTCCGGGACATATGGAACGCGTGATAGCCGCCGGCGCGATGAAATCCGCCGCCGTGGAAACCACCGCCATGAAAACCACCACCATGGAAACCGCCGCCGTGGAAGCCGCCGAATCCGCGCGCTTCCGCCGTGCCGGTGACGCACATCGATGCCGCGAATAAAACGGCAATGGCGCCACACGTGGCGCGCAAACGTGGGCCGACTTTCGCGGCCTCAGCTTTCACGGACTCAAATGAAAATGGGAGAGCTTTGCTGCCGAGACTGATGCTGGTCGTCATGACGACGCCTCCAGGTTCGCAGGTCGCACTACCCCCCTCGTCCGCCGGGCCAATTCACCGGCGGGATGATTCTTCGCTCAAATCGCGGCGTTATTCGGTCGGCGTCGCGAAGGTGACGATCGAACTTGCCGACTGCAGCTCCTTCACCGCACGATCAAGCTCGTCCTTCGACAGCGCCATGCGGGCGATGCGGATCTTGTACATTCCGCCGGGGCCGCCGGGCCGCGGACCATCGACAATCAACGCACCGTGCGCATTCAGGAAGCTGGTGATCTCGCCCATGTTCGCCTGCGGCGCAAACCGCACCAGCGCAAAGGCGCCCTCGTCGATACCGCGCGTCGTCGGGGCGGATGCCGTCTCGAACGTGCCGTCTCCCCGGTCGATCATCATTTGCGTGATCACGCCGGCCTGCAGCAGGATGACGATCGCCGCGGCGGCCCCCGCGATGGCAAACGTGCGGGGCGTGAGCAGGTCGGAAAGCCACGCGGCAAAGCCGTGGGTTGCGCTGGTACGGGCAACCTTGCGCTCCTTGTCGATCGCGGCGAAGAGCTTGTCCATCGCCCGAGCCGACGGCGCGCCCAGCGCCTCGTTGAGAAGGATGGTCTCGGTCATCTCCTCGCGAACCATCTCGAAACGGCGTGCCAGTTCCGGATCGGATGCGAGAGCCCGCTCGACCTCGTCAGCCTCGCGGCTGTCGAGAGTCCCGGCCGCGTGCCAGGGCAGCAGCGCTTCGAGATCGCTGATCTTTTTTTCGTTCGTGTTCATGGCCAACCTCGGTCTATTCCTGCCGCTTTGAGCAGCTCTGAAGTCTCTTGCGCGCGTAGAACATGCGCGTTTTTACAGTGGCTTCGGGGATGGCGATGATCTCGGCGACTTCCTCAACCGACTTCTCGTGGTAGTAGACGAGATCGATCACTTCCCGGTGTTCCGGCGAAAGCATCCCAAGACACTTCCGCAAAATCTCACCCTTGTCCTTCTTCTGCATCTGGACTTCGGGGTCGTCCGAGACATCCTCGATCGCTCCCGCCGTCTCCTCGTCCAACTCCTCATCCGGCTTTCGCCGCATCGTGGAGAGGGCCTTGAACCGTGAGATCGCCAGGATCCAGGTCGATACCGCGCTACGGCCTTCGAACCGATCCGCCTGACGCCACACGTCCAGGAACACTTCGCTCACCAAGTCTTCGGCGACCGTTGGGTTTCCGGTAAACCGAAGTACGAACCGGTACACACGCACTTGGTGACGCGCGAACAACACCTTCATCGCGAGCCGGTCGCCTTGGGCGATCCTGCCGATCAGGATTTCGTCTGAGGCTGAGTTGCTCAACGATCGGCTCGTAAGGTTTGTCGCGGCCAAACGGCGGTTGGTTCAAACGGCCGCGATGGATAAATCCAGCGGAATAAATGCCTGTCCGCACCTTGCACCGAGTCCTCCCCGTCGCATCTCAGGATGCAAACGCCTGGCCCCCGCTTCCAGGGAGCCGCTAAAATGCCCTTAAACCCTTCGGTCGGCAAGAAAATCCGCCCGATATCCGCGTTGTTTACAGGCCGGCGGTTAACCCTTCGGATTCTTAACCATGTTAGCCGATCCGATAACTTGACTGCCGTTCTTCCGAGGCCCACAGACATTTCGCCGGAACATTTAGCGGCCATGCATCAGCTAGACTACCTAAATACCTGCTCCCGGGGGGCGTTCGTCGCTGCGTTGGCGGATATCTTCGAGCATGCACCTTGGGTCGCCGAAGCGGCATTCGAGGTTCGCCCTTTTGCCTCGGTTGCGGCCCTCCACGACGCCATGCGTCAGGCCGTCCGTGCTGCACCGCAAGAAAACCAGCGGAAATTTGTCGCCGGGCACCCGGAACTCGGCAGCAAGCTTGGCCGAGCACCCGTCCTGACCGCGGAATCGAAGGCGGAACAAGGCTCATTGGGGCTCGATCGCCTGTCGGACGAGGAGTTCGACCGCTTCACCAGCCTCAATAAGGGCTACCGGGAGCGATTCGGGCTGCCGTTCGTCATCTGCGTGCGGCGGCACACCCGCAATTCGGTCCTGCGGAACTTCGAGCGCCGCCTTGCGAACGACCCCGACACCGAGTTCCGCACGGCGCTCGACGAGATCGGCCTGATCACCAGGCTGCGGCTTATTGACGTGGTCGACGGGCCCGGCAAGCCGAAGACCGACGGGCGACTATCGACCCATGTCCTCGACACCACGACCGGCAAGCCGGCGGCCGGCATCAGGCTTTCACTCTATGAAGTGGGGGCAAGCGCGCGCAGCCTGCTCAAGACGGCGGTGACCAATGCCGACGGCCGGACCGACAAGCCGCTGCTCGCGGACGGTCCATTGCGCATCGGGACCTATGAGCTTCAGTTCGGCATCGGCGGCTATTTCGGCACCCTTGCGACCGCCGATCCGCCCTATCTCGACGTGGTGCCGATTCGCTTTTCCATCGCCGAGGCCGAGGGCCATTATCATGTGCCGCTCCTCGTGACGCCGTGGAGCTATTCGACGTACCGGGGGAGTTGACGTGGCTTTCGATACCATCATCCGCGGCGGCACCGTCGCGACCGCGGGCGACACCTTCGCCTGCGATGTCGGCATTCGCGACGGCAAGATCGCGGCCCTCGGCGAGGGCCTCGGCGAAGCGGCCGAGATCGTCGACGCCAGCGGCCGGCTGGTGCTGCCGGGCGGCATCGACAGCCACGTGCATCTCGCGCAGCCGGGCACCCCCGGCATCATCATGGCCGATGACTTCGAGAGCGGGACGCGCGCGGCGGCGTTCGGCGGCAACACGATGGTGCTGCCGTTCGCGCTCCAGCAGAAGGGCAATTCGCTGCGGCAGGTGGTGCAGGACTATCACGCCAAGGCGGCCGGCAACTGTTACATCGACGTTTCGTTTCACCTGATCATTGCCGACGCCTCGGACCGCGTGCTCGGCCAGGAACTGCCGGCGCTCGTCAACGACGGCTACACCTCGTTCAAGGTCTTCATGACCTATGAGGGCCTGGCGCTGAGCGACCTCGAAATCCTCAATGTGATGGCGGTCGCCCGCGAGACCGGCGCCCTCGTGATGATCCATGCGGAGAACTACGACGCCATCCGCTTCCTGACCGACCGGCTCGAACGCGCGGGCAAGACGGCGCCGCGTTTCCATGCCACCTCGCGGCCGATCCCGGTCGAGCGCGAAGCGACCCATCGCGCGATCTCGCTTGCCGAACTCGTCGACGTGCCGTTGATGATCGTCCATGTCTCGAACCGCGAGGCGATGGAGGAGATCCGGCGCGCCCAACAGAAGGGGCTCAAGATCTACGGCGAGACCTGCCCGCAATATCTCGTGCTGACCGCGAACGACCTCGAAGGCCTCAACATGGAAGGCGCGAAGTACGTCTGCTCGCCGCCGCCGCGCGATAAGGCAAGCCAGCAGGCCTGCTGGGAGGGCCTGGAGCAGAAAGTGTTCTCGCTGTTCTCGTCCGATCATTGCCCGTTCCGTTACGACGATCCCCACGGCAAGCTCGCACCCAAGGGCAGGACCAGCTTTCGCTGGGTGCCGAATGGCATTCCCGGCGTCGAGACGCGGCTGCCGATCCTGTTCTCCGAAGGCGTGGTCAAAGGGCGCATCACGCTCAACGACTTCGTCGCATTCACCGCGACGAACCACGCCCGCACCTACGGCCTCTATCCGAAGAAGGGGACGATCGCGGTGGGCAGCGATGCCGACATCGTGATCTGGGATCCGCAGCGGCGGGTGCGCATCAGCCAGGCGCTGATGCACAATGCGACGGACTACACGCCGTACGAAGGGCTCGAAGTCACCGGATGGCCGGTCGCGACCATGGTGCGCGGCCAGTTCGTCGTGCGCGACGGCCAGCTCGTCGGCGCCAAGGGCCGCGGCATCTATGTCAGCCGGGACAAGTCGCCGCTCGCCATGCCGACCGGCCGGGTGCCGGAGATATGATCCGTAGGGTGTGCAAAGCGCGGACTTGTCCGCGCGTGCGCACCAGAACTCGTGCGCACGGCGGAACAGCATCCGCGCGGAGTGCGCGACGCCTCGGACGCCTTTGCGCACCCAACGTATTCATTAGATAGGATGTGGAGATTGCCAGAGATGAGCTTCATGCCGGGTGAAATTGTCAATCTCTTTGTGAACGAGCCGATCGCCGAACTCAATCCACCGCCACGCGTCCTCATGGGGCCTGGGCCGGTCGGCATCGATCCGCGCGTGCTGCGCGCGATGTCGATGCCCATGCTCGGTCAGTTCGACCCGGCCTTCACCGCCTACATGAACGACACCATGGAGCTGCTCCGCCAGCTCTACCGCACCACCAATCGCTGGTCGCTGCTCATCGACGGCACGGCGCGTGCCGGCATCGAGGCGATCCTGGTGTCGATCATTGCGCCGGGCGACAAGGTGCTGGTGCCGGTGTTCGGCCGGTTCGGCCATTTGCTCGCGGAAATTTCCGCGCGCTGCGGCGCCGAGGTGGTCACGATCGAGCGCGAGTGGGGAACGGTGTTCACGCCCGAGGAGATCGAGGACGCGATCCGCCGCCATCGGCCGAAGCTGCTCGCGATCGTTCATGGCGATACCTCGACCACCATGCTCCAGCCGCTCGCCGATATCGGCCCGATGTGCCGGGCGAACGACGTCATCGTCTACACCGACGCGACCGCCTCGCTCGGCGGCAGCGATGTTGCGATCGACGCTTGGCAGATCGATGCCGCGTCGGCGGGCTTGCAGAAGTGCCTGTCGGGACCGCCCGGCTCGGCGCCGATCACGTTCAACGCGCGCGTCGCCGATCTCGTCAATGCGCGCAAGCACATCGAGGCCGGCATCCGCACGACCGGCCTCGTCGACGGGCGCGGTCCGCGCATCGCGTCGAACTATTTCGATCTCGCCATGCTGATGGACTACTGGAGCGAGGCGCGCCTCAATCACCACACCGAGGCAACGTCCATGCTCTATGCGGCGCGCGAAGCGGTGCGCCTCGTGCTCGCGGAGGGCCTTGAAGCCTGCTTCGCCCGCCACCGCATCGCAAGCGATGCGCTCACCGCCGGACTATCCGCCATGGGGCTCACGCTGTTCGGCGACCAGCAGCACAAGATGCCCAACGTCACCGGCGTCTTCATCCCGGCGGGCGTCGATGGCGATGCCGTGCGTTCCAGCCTGCTCAATGATTTCGGCATCGAGATCGGCACCTCGTTCGGTCCGCTCCATGGCCGCATCTGGCGGATCGGCACGATGGGATACGTCTGCCGCAAGGAGAACGTGCTGCATTGCCTCGCCGCGCTCGACGCGACACTGCGGCGGGCCGGCTTCAAAGGCCCTGCGGGGGCGGGCGTCGACGCCGCGCTCGCGGTCTATCACGAGGCAGAGAAAAAGCCCCGGTGAAGTTCACCGGGGCTTCGATCGATGCAGTGTATCGATGCAGGTGTTTCGCCGAGCGAAACCTTGCGGCTTACCGCAGCAGCGCGATGAAGTCGGTGTCCTTGCCGGTCTCGCGGCCGAGACCGTCGTCGCCGATCAGGAGCGATGCACCCGCCTCCATGTAAGGCGTGACCCGCGCCAACACTTCCGGCGGCAATTCGATGCGATCAAGAGCCGCAAGGGCGGCGCGCTTCTGCGCCTCCTGCGGCAACATCCCGGTGCGCTCGTTGCGCGTCACGGTCCGGGTCCGGCCCCTGACGGTGATCGTCTCGGTGGTCGGACGCTCGGTCGCCAAGGACACCGCGATCCAGCGGAAACCGTTGCCGTCCGGAGTGCGCGCAGCGGTGAAGACATGGGTGCCGAACGGCTGGTCGCGGTTCGCGATCGTCACCGGAACGTCGAACAGCGGCTCAAAACCCTTGCGGACGAAGAGCTTGCCTTCCTTGCGGCTGACGAACAACGAAATGAAGCCCGCCTTGATCATCGGCTTGTCGGGCTTCGCCATCGGCAGCGGGATGCGGTCGGCCGGCGCGAGGCTCGCAAGCTGGACCGGCGGCGCCTCCCCGGCGGCGGTCGGCAGCAGCGCCGGCACGGCGCCGTCCGGCTTTGTCGAATCGGCGGTCGCCGGCGCGATCGTGAGCACGCCTGAACTCGGCGGGTCCATGGTGTTCGCCGCAGGCTTCACCTCGGCGGTAACCGGGGAAGTGGCCGGGGCGGCCGCTTCAGGGACGGCTGCAGGCTCGGGCTCCGGAGCGGGCGGCGTCGGCTTCGTTCCGATCGCGGTCAGCAGCTTATGGCTGATGTCATAAGGCGTGACCTCGCCCGGCGAGACGATGACGCGCACGCCGAGCTGCGTCATGCCCCACAACCGCGTTGCCATCGCGTCCGGCAAGCGGATGCAGCCGTGAGATGCCGGATGGCCGGGCACCACTCCGAGGTGCAGCGCGATGCCGGACCACGTGATGCGCTGCATGTAAGGCATCGGCGCGCCGCTGTAGATATTCGAGTGGTGATAGCGGTCCTTCTGGATGACGCTGAACACACCCATCGGCGTCGGATGTCCGGGCATGCCGGTCGACACCGACGACGACGCGATCGGGTTGCCGTCGTCATAGACGGTGACGTGCTGGTTGCCGATCGAGACGGCGATGATCAGCGGACCGACCGGCGGCGGCGGAGCGGCGGGCTTCGCCGCCTTCGTCGTCGTCCCCGTGGGCTCGGACGAGCGGCGGGCGACGGGCGCTGCCCTTCTATATCGGGATGAGTAGGGGTCGCCGTAGCTGTAGCCCCCACCGTAATAACCGTAGCCGTTATAAGCGGCGATGGCGTGGTTGGGCGCAGCGGTCAGGCAGAGGCCGAGCGACGCGGCTGCTGCGGTCCAACTAAGTCCTGCGGGCGTCACGGATTTCCTCACTTTAGTTCCCCCTTAGAAAACGTGCGGCCTCGTCACGCGGAACAGAAAACGAAAACGCCGATCTCGAAGTTCGTCGATCATGCATAAAACATCGCCAGACCGTAACCTTGGCAAAACCAGCGCGCAAGTACGCGACGGCAACACCACCAAGCTAAAGTGATGCCCGGATCTGGCCACCAACCTGGGTCGACGCTTTTGTTGCAAGGGCCCTCGCGAGCCCGTTCGGTAGGAGATTCGCGAACTGGAACCGAGATATAGCGAATTTCCTCCAATTAATGGTTAAGTCCTGATGACAAATTTTCTGCACTGAAGTGCGGCCGCGTGCACTGCGATAATCGCAATGAATAAAGCGTTTTAAGTCGGTCGGCGGGCCGGTTTTCCTCGTCGGCCGGGCGTAATTACCGCCCGGCCATCACGCGGCGCGCAACCGGTCCCCATTTGCGGACCTCGGCATCGACCAGCGCCGTCACCTGAGCGGGTGTCATCGGCTCGGCGACAATCGCGTCCTCGGCTAACCGCCGCTGCAGGTCGGGCATCGCCCACGCCGCTATCACCGCGCGATTGAGCTTGTTGACGATGTCGCTCGGCACGCCCGCCGGACCCGACACGGCGTACCACGTCAGCACGACGAGGTTGTCGAAGCCCTCCTCGCGCAGCGTTGGCAGCGCGGGAAATTCGGCGATCCGCTGCGGCGACGACACCGCGAGCGGAATGACGTTGCCGGCGCGCACCTGCGCCACCGCCGAACTCCAGGTCATCGAGCCGACCATCACGTTACCGGCGATGAGATCGATCATCGCCTGCGAGCCGCCCTTGTGCGGAATGTGCTGCACCTTGATGCCGGCCTCGCCGGCAAAATATTCAAACAGCAAATCGCCGAGGCTGCCGACGCCGGGAGAGACGTAATCGATCGGACCGGACGCGCGCGCCCGCGCGATCAACTCTGCAAGCGAATGCACGCCGAGCGCCGGGTTTACGACGAAGACGTTGGGCGGGCCGCCCAGATACGCGATGTGGGTCATGTCGCGGATCGGGTCGAAGGTCGAACCCGGCGCGACCGCAGGAGCAACGGCGAGATAGGCGACGCTCGAGGTCGTCAAGGTGTAGCCGTCGGGCTCCGCATGGGATGCGGCGACGACCCCGATCAGTCCGCCGGCGCCGGCGCGGTTGTCGACGATCACCGGGACATGGAGCAGCGGCGGCAGGAATTCCGCGAGCAGCCGCGCGAAGGTGTCGGCGGCTCCGCCCGGCGTCGACGGCGCGATGATCTTGATCGGCCGCGACGGCCACTCGGCGGCGGTGCCGGGTAGCGGCCAGCGAAGAGACTCGCCGCCAAAGCCAACCATAAGTGCAAAATGTGCCGCAGCGTAGGGCGCAATAGCGCAGCGTATTGCGCCGTCGGCGTTTCAAAGGCGCAATACGCTGACGCTATTGCGCCCTACCAGCGAACTACTTCCCATTGGGCCACATGCGGCGGGCGACCTCGACCACGAGCTTGAGCTTCTCGATGCCGCGTTCATGGGTCATGAGCTTATTGGCCTTGTCGGAGCTCGAAAAGCCGCATTGCGGGCTGACGGCAAGCCGCTCGAGGTCGACGTAACGCGCGCAATCGCGAATGCGCGCCGCGACCGCATCCGCGGATTCAAGCTCCGCGGTCTTGGTCGAGACGAGACCGAGCACGATCGTCTTGTGCGCCGGCACCAGGCCGAGCGGCTCGAAGCTGCCGGCGCGATCGGAATCATATTCGAGGAAGAAGAAATCGATATTGGCGCGGCGAAACAGGCGCTCGGCCACGAGGTCATAGCCGCCCGCCGCTTGCCAATGGCCCTGGCGGTTGCCGCGGCAGAGATGCATGCCGATCCGCAGGCCAGAGGGCGCCTGCGCCACCACGGCATTGATGACGTCGATATAGACGTCGAGGAGCGCGTCCCAATCATCCCCGCGCGCGGCGAGCGCGGCGCGGATCGCCGGATCGCCGAGCTTGGCGATCGAGGTCTCGTCGAATTGCAGATAGGTGCAGCCGGCCTGCCCCAGTGCCTTGAGCTCGGCGCCGTAGGCGTCGACGATGTCCGACCAGAACGCGGCTAGATCGGGATAGACATCGCGGCTGATGCGCTCGCGGCCGGCGCGGAAATGGATGTAGCACGGGCCCGGCAACGTGATCTTTGGCGTCACGTTGGGGAAGGCTTTCGCCGTCTCCCGCAAGAACGCGAAATCATCCGGGTTGGGCGAGCCGTGCCGGCGAATGCGGCCGTTCACCGCCGGCAGCCGGCCGCGCACGCGGTGGCCGGAGGCGTCGGTATAGGACCACGCATCCTCGCCGATGTCCTCGGCGATGACGCCGGTGAGGCCCGAGGTCGTGAAGTTCGACGTATAGGTGCCGCGGCGGAATTCGCCGTCGGTTGCCATGCCAAATCCAAGCTCGGCCTGCAGCCGCACGAAGCCGCGGATGGCCTCGTCCTCGACGCGGCGTAGCTCTTCGCGCGGCAATCGCCCGGCCGCGAAGGCTTCGCGCGCGGCTGCAAGCTCCGGCGGGCGGAAGAAGCTGCCGATATGCTCGGCGCGAAACGGCGGGTTCAACGGCGCCGAGGATTTGATCGGCGCCGCGGTCGAGGTTGAGAGGGGCTCGGACACTTGACGATCTCCGATAGGAAGGCGAGCTTGTATCGCTTTGCGCGCCGCGCGACGAATGCGACGCCAAGTTCGAGGAAGGCATCGGATGAAATCGTTCGTGGTGGGGCGGGTCGGTGAAATCGCGGAAGGCGAGCGCAAGGTCATCTCTTGCGACGGCACCGAGGTCGGCGTGTTCATGATCGATGGCGAGCTGGTCGCCTGGTACAATCAATGTGCCCATCGCGGCGGGCCGATTTGCCAGGGCCGCATCTTCAAGCGCGTCGTCGAGCCGGTGGACGCGAACGGCGAGACCCGGCTGCTGCAACACGACCCCG
This sequence comes from uncultured Alphaproteobacteria bacterium, assembly GCA_963702755.1. Lineage (GTDB taxonomy): Bacteria > Pseudomonadota > Alphaproteobacteria > Rhizobiales > Xanthobacteraceae > JAJPKK01. The sequence continues at coordinate 234,406 of CAVPDZ010000004.1, forward strand.
TCCATAAGCACATCGTCTGCCCCTGGCACGGCTGGGAGTTCGATCTCAAGACCGGGCGCCATCCCGGCGGCGAGCGCTTCGCGCTGCGCAAGGCGAAGCTCGAAATCGCCGACGGATATGTCCATGTCCTTGTCTGACCCGGCCGCTCCCGCCGCGCCGCCCGCGCTGCCGAACGATCCCTACGCCTGGATCGATCGCTTCGCTGCGGACCTCCATGTCGCGGCGCGCGATCTCGTGCGCGACGGCGAGGCCGCGCGCGTCTCCGACGAGGCGGTGGCCCAGTTGCTCACCGCCGCGATCCGGCTCTATGCCGCGAAGTCCGATGGCGAGGAGCGCACCTTCCGTCCGCTCGTGCGCGAGGAGACCGCGCCGCTCTCCGCGACCGAACTTTTATGCGCGGTCTCGGAACTGTTGCGGGCGTTGCGCCTCGGCCCGATGGAGCTCGCCCTCTGGTACCGGCGTCGTCCCGATGAACCGTAGAAGGACGATATGAAATTGCGGGAGCTTCCGGCAAAACAAATCCCTTTCCGTCACCCTGAGGCGCGAGCGCAGCGAGCCTCGAAGGGCGACGGCCGAGGCGCTGCTACAGTCGCGCCTGTTTCACGGCCACGGCCGATCGTCCTTCGAGGGCCGCGCAAAGGCGCGGCCGCCTCAGGATGACGGAGATAAAAGCTTTCGATCAGAGCAAGTGCCCCTCTTTCCGCAATAAACTGAGTAAGATCTTCCCGTGATAGACCGCAGGACATTCGCGAGGACATCCCAATGAACGCACCGCCCACCGCCGTTCCGCAGCTCCTCACGCCGCAGCAGGTCGACGTCTATACCGACACGCGCGACCTCCTCGCCCATGCCAAGCGCGATTCGATCAAGCGCAAATACCGCGACTGGCTGATCTGCGACATCGACGCCCATCACGTCGAGACGGTGTCGTGGAAGGAGATCATCACCTACATCGAAGATCCGGTGGTGCGCGAGCAGGCACTCCACTTCCAGAGCGATCGCATCGGCGCGCCGCCCTACGGGCTCATCGGCGATCTTGGGCTGCGCTATCAGAGCGTCGGCGGACGCATCCCGCACCAGGACGACAGGCGCGAGACCGTCGCCGAGACCGACGTGCATCGCGACGTGACGCTGACGCGGCGCGCCATGGACGCCATGGCGATCGATTACATGGTGGTGTTCCCGACGCCGATGCTGTTCCTCGGCATGCATCCGCAGCCGGAGATGGAGGTGTGGCTCGGCAATGCCTACAACAAGTGGCTGGCCGAGAAGCTTCTCGCCGCCGACGACCGCATCAAGTCACTCATTTATCTGCCGTTCAATACGCCGGAGGAAGCGGAGCGCACGGTCGAGGCCTTCGACGACGTCAAGGGCGTGATCGGCTACTGCATCACCTCGACCCGCTACAAGCCGGTCCACCACAATCAGTACATGCGGCTCTATCGGATGATCGAGGAGCGCGGCAAGCCGGTCGCGTTCCACGCCGGCTATCATTGGCAGGACCCCTCGCTTGTCGACCATCAACCGCTTTCTCGGCATGCACGCGCTCGGCTTCGTGTGGTGCAACCTCGTGCATGCCACCAACTGGATCATCAACGGCATTCCCGAGCGCTTCCCGAAGCTCAAGCCGATCTGGGTCGAGAGCGGGCTCGCCTGGGTGCCGTTCCTGATGCAGCGGCTCGACGACCAATATCTGATGCGCCCGTCCGAAGCGCCGCAACTCAAGCGGCTGCCGAGCGAATATTTGCGCGAGAACTGCTGGTACACGACCCAGCCGATGGAGACGACGAACCTCAAGGCGCTCGAGGTGACGCTCGACATGATCAAGGCGGAGACGCAGCTGTTGTTCGCCTCCGACTGGCCGCACTACGATTTCGACCTGCCCGGCGAAATCATCGACCTGCCGTTCCTCAGCGAGCAGGCCAAGCGCAACATTCTCGGCCTCAACGCCGCGCGGATCTTCGGCCTCGATCCGACGGTGCGGAAGACGCTGTAACGTCCAGCCATCGTCCGCAATCGGCTATCGACTGGAACTCGCCAGCACCGGGCCGAAGGCTGCGGCAAAGCCGAGGAATGCGGCGGCCCATGCGAACGCGGCGATGGGCAATAGCGTCATGCTCCATGCCGGATGCAGCGCCGCGCAGACCCGGACAACGGCCGACACGACAACCGCCACATAGATCGCCTGGGTCGTGAGCGAGGCTTCGAGCCGCCGTCCGGTGTGACCGAGACTGGCGCGCGTCATCACCGCGAGCGTCATGGTGCCGACGGCGCCGGCGCCCCACGCGTGAATCGCCGCAGCCGGGGCGACGAGATCGAACGCCGCCGCTGCGGCCAGCAGAAATCCGAGCGGCACGAACAGATAGCCGACATGAAGGATCAGCACGAGCCGGTCGGACAGCGTCCGGTCTCCCGCCCAACGCGCGAGCCTGACGGCGTGCAGCACGCCGGCGAGAACGAGCACGCCGCCGGTCACAAAGGATGACGGCGCAACGACCCAGGACACGAGCGCGAGCGCCGAGAATGCGATGACGCCGGCATCGAAGCGGCCGAACGGCACCGGCACGCGGCCCGGATTTTCCCGCACCAGCCAGTTGCGCGTGAAGCTCGGAATGATGCGGCCGCCGACGAGACTGATCAGCAGGATCGGGATCGCAAGTCCGAAGCGCGCGGCATATTCGACCGTACCCGTGATGTGCGCCTCGATGTGGAAGGCGATGTTGCCGGCCGCGAAAACGGTGACGAGGCCCACGATGGGCAGGTTCTTCCAGTTCCGGCCCGCGGCAATCTCGCGGGCCGCGGCCGCCGCGACCAACAGCAGAAAGCTGCAATCGATCGTCGCCGCTAACGCCCATCCGATCGTCGCCGAAACGGTGACCGCGATGCGGCCGGCGAGCCAGACGGCGAGGAGTCCGAGGAGAGGCATGCCTTGCAGCGGCAGACGGCCGGTCCAGTTCGGGATCGCGGTCAAGAGAAAGCCGGTCAGGACGGCCGGCACGAAACCGTAGAGCATTTCGTGGACGTGCCAGTCGCGCGGCGAAAACGCAGACGCCACCGCAAGGTCGCCGTAGAACATCGGCAGCCATGCCAGCACAGCCAGGCCGGAATAAAGCGCGCCCGCGAGAAAGAACGGCCGAAAGCCATAACTCAGAAGCGCTGGTCCGGCTGCGGCCCGCAAACGTGCAATCGCCATGGCGTCTACCCGCAATTCGAATGTCGACCGCCACAAGACATAGGTCGGGTTTCGTGCGCGCTATTTGACGAAGGACAAACTGCCGGCACTTTGCGGCTGCGGCACTTTGCGCGAGCGGCGACGTTTGCTGGCACCCGGAATCCGAACAAACAGCTGGTCCGCGTTCTTCACCGAAGCACCATGTCCATCGACGGATCGTTCGTCGCCGGTGCTTGGCGTTGGCCTCGATGCGGATGACCGTCAACGCTGCGAGCGCTTGAAGTATTTCAGGTCAGGCGGCGGCTGGTCTTTTCGTCGACGGCATCAGCAGGCCGTCGGCGCTCAGGAAATAGTGTTCACTGCCGATTTGATCTCGGCATTCTGCTCGCTGCAGATGAACTCGGGCCAGACCGGCCGCTTGTCGCTGCTGCGGAAATAGCGCTTGTCCACCGTCCACGGCCGCGTCAGCGCGTGGTCGATGATGGTGATTTCGTCGTGCAGCTGGTTCGGATCGGCCTTGTCGATGTAGATGCGCTCGCGGAAGATCGACTGATTGTCGCGATGGAGCGGCAGGCCCATGCCATCGTAGAAGCGCGGTCCCTTGAACGGCCCGCGGGTTTCCACCTCGAGCACGTCGTAGCGGCCGTTGCCGTCCTGATCGATCCATCGGCCGATGGAGTAGCCCTGGTACGTCGGCTCCGCTTCCGTCGGCCAGTCGCGCCCGTCGGTATAGATGCGGCGGCCGTGATCGGCGTAATTGACGAGGATGTACGTCGTCTCCGGCGTGACGATGAGCTCGATCGGATAGAACGCGCCCATCATCATCGGCATCGCATGGACGCAACTCGCGCCGGTGAAGTCGCCTTGCCTGCCAGCGGCCTGCTGGGCAAGATTGGCCTCCATGATCGCCGTGTACTCGGGCGTCAGCGGCGCCTGTTGTCCCAAGCCCGGCGGCTTGGTCTGGTCGAACGGAGCCGCAGGATTGGGCGGCAAGGTCCGCAGGATGAAGCGGTTCCAGCGGCCTTTGAGGTTGGGATAAAGCGAGTCGTCGAAAGCGTGAGCGACGACAGTTGTCGTTGCCAGCGTCGCGATGAACGCGGCGGCGGAGAGGACTTTTCGGCAAAGCATGGCGTTCCCCATAAATGTTCTGTTTGCGAGAATTTTAGAGCAGATTTCCGTCGTGCTGAAATGTTTTCGGCTGCCCGTCGGGGGCGCGTTTCCCGATCGTCACTCCTCCGCACTGTCGGGCGAAATTGGCCCGCGGTTGACCTGCGTCAAAGCGTCGATCTTCGCGATGGGCAAAATGTCATGCGTGCGAGGTTGATGAAAAGAAATATGCCTCGCAGTCCAGCGCACTGCCCCGGCCAGTTTCTGGTCGGGGCTTTTCGTTTGATTGACGCCGCAATGATCGAAGAAGAGTGGCGCGGTCACCCGCCGCCGATGGCGGCGGCAATCGCGTCGAGCGCGGCCTCCGCCTTGCCGCCGTCGGGGCCGCCGGCCTGGGCCATGTCGGGACGGCCGCCGCCGCCTTTGCCGCCCAAGGCCTCGGCGCCGCGGCGCACGAGATCGACAGCATTGAAGCGCGGTACGAGGTCGGGCGTGACGCCGACCACGAGGCCGGCCTTGCCCTCGTCGGTGACGCCGACGATGGCGACCACGCCGGAGCCGACCTGCTTCTTGCCGTCGTCGGCGAGGCTCTTGAGGTCCTTGATCTCAATGCCCGATACGGCGCGCGCGATGAGCTTCACGTCGCCCACCTGGCGCACGCCGTCTCGCCGCCGCGGCCGCCGCCCATGGCGAGCTTGCGCCGCGCGTCGGACAGGTCGCGCTCCAGCCGCTTGCGGTCATCGAGCAGCGCCGCGATGCGCTCCGGCATCTCGTCGATCTGAACCTTGAGTTCGGCCGCGCCCTTCTTTGCGATCTCGCCGACATGGTTGGCGTGCTTGCGCGCGCGCGCGTCCCGTCAACGCCTCGATGCGGCGCACGCCCGCGGCGACGGCGCTTTCGCCGACAACCGACACGACGCCGATGTCGCCAGTGCGCCGCACATGGGTGCCGCCGCACAATTCGACCGACCAGCCGAGCGCGTTGCTGCCCGCGATCGTGTCGCCCATGGCGACGACGCGCACCTCATCACCATACTTCTCGCCGAACAACGCGCGGGCGCCCGACGCGATGGCATCGTCCACGGCCATCAGACGGGTCGTGACCGCGGCATTCTCCAGGACCCTGTCGTTGACGATGTCCTCGACCCGTTCAAGTTCTTGCGCCGTGATCGGCTTAGGGTGGGAAATGTCGAACCGCAGCCGGTCAGGTGCGACGAGCGAGCCTTTTTGCGCGACGTGGTCGCCCAGCACTTCGCGCAACGCCTCGTGCAACAGATGGGTCGCGGAGTGATTGCGGCGGATATCGGAACGGCGCGCGTGGTCGACGTCGAGCGCCAGCGCGAGCCCGACCTTGAGCGTTCCTTCTTCGACGACGCCCGAATGGACGAAGACGTCGCCCGCCTTTTTCTGCGTTTCGGTGACACGGAAGCGCACGCCGTCCGCGGTCATGACTCCGGTATCGCCAACCTGGCCGCCGGATTCGCCATAGAACGGCGTCTGGTTGAGAACGACGGCGCCGGTCTCGCCTTTGCCAAGCGTCGCCACCTCCTTGCCCTCGCGTACCAGGGCGCCTATGGCCCCTTCAGCAGTTTCCATCTCATAGCCAAGAAACTCGGTTGGCCCGATTTTTTCGCGCAACGCGAACCACACGCTTTCGGTCGCGGCTTCGCCGGAGCCAGCCCAGGACGCGCGCGCCTTTTCGCGCTGACGCTCCATCGCGGCATCGTATCCAGCGACATCGACCTCGATCCCACGCGACCTCAGCGCATCCTGGGTGAGGTCGAGCGGGAAACCGAATGTATCGTAAAGCGTGAAGGCGACTTCGCCCTTGAGCTTGTCGCCGTGTTTGAGATTACGGCTCTCTTCATCGAGGATCAAAAGGCCGCGCTCGAGGGTGCGACGGAACTGGGTCTCCTCGAGCTTGCAGGTCTCGGTGATCAGCGCCTCGGCGCGTACGAGTTCCGGGTAAGCTTGGCCCATCTCGCGAACGAGCGTCGGCACCAGCCGGTACATCAGCGGTTCCTTGGCGCCGATGAGTTCGGCATGGCGCATGGCGCGCCGCATGATGCGGCGAAGCACGTTGCCACGGCCTTCGTTCGACGGCAGCACACCGTCAGCAATCAGGAAGGACGACGCGCGCAGATGGTCGGCGATCACGCGGGGCGAGGCCTTTTGCGGGCCTTCGGGGTCGACCCCGGTGCGATCGACGACCGCCTCGATCAAGGCGCCGAACAGGTCGATCTTGTAATTGTCGTGAGTGCCCTGGAGCACGGCGGCGATGCGCTCGATCCCCATGCCGGTGTCGATCGAAGGCTTCGGCAGGTCGAGCCGCTTCCCGGCTGCAACCTGCTCATATTGCATGAACACCAGGTTCCAGATCTCGACGAAGCGGTCGCCGTCGGCGTCGGGACTTCCAGGCGGTCCGCCGGGGATGTGGTCGCCGTGGTCGTAGAAAATTTCCGAGCACGGGCCGCATGGGCCGGTCTCGCCCATCGCCCAAAAATTATCCGATCCGGCGATGCGCCCGATCTTGCTGTCCGGCAACCCTGCGATCTTCTTCCAGAGTCTGAACGCCTCGTCGTCATCGACGTAGACGGTGACCATCAGGCGGTCGGCCGGCACGCCGTACTCGCGCGTGATTAGATTCCAGGCAAGCTCGATGGCGCGTTCCTTGAAGTAGTCACCGAACGAGAAGTTGCCGAGCATCTCGAAAAAGGTGTGGTGGCGCGCCGTGTAGCCGACGTTGTCGAGATCGTTGTGCTTGCCGCCGGCGCGCACGCATTTCTGCGCCGTGGTGGCGCGCACATACGGCCGCCGCTCAAGCCCGGTGAAGACGTTCTTGAACTGCACCATCCCGGCATTGGTGAACATCAAGGTCGGGTCGTTGCGCGGAACAAGCGGCGAGGACGGCACGATTTCGTGTCCGTTAGCCGCGAAATAGTTGAGGAAAGCCGCTCTGATATCGTTGACGCCGGTCATGGTGTGCCTTTTAGCGGCGCACCGCGGGCGTGTCCAGGAATGCGCGTGGCGCGCACACGGAGAGGTGAAGTTGCCCTGCCAAATGGGCCTACGCTAGTCGAGGGCGTGGACTTCCTGCGCCTTGGCGTTCGTTGCCGCCCGCAAAGTCGAGCCCAGCAAAAAGATGAACGGCAGCATCAGGACGCAGATCACCATCAGCATCTTGTAGTCGTTGGCGTAGGCGATGATCGTCGCCTGCTGCGTCACGATGGCGTCGAGCATGGCGAGGCCGGTGCTGGACGTGAGGTCGAGGTGGGACACCACGTCGGGCATCTGGAGCGGATCGCTGAACGGGGTCACGCTTTCCACGAGTTGGCTGTGGAACATGGTGGTCTTGCTGATGAGCAAGGCGGTCACCACCGAGATGCCGATCGCGCTCCCGATGTTGCGGACGAGGGTCAGCATGGCGGTGCCTTCGGTGCGCAGATGGCCCGGCAACGTGACGAACGCCGCCGTGCTCAGCGGCACGAACACGAGGCCTAGTCCCAGCCCCTGGATGACGCCGAGGATGATGATGGTCTGCGCGCTCGTCTGCTCGGTGAAGCCGGTCGTCTCGTAGAGCGTGACCGTGATCATGAGGACGCCGATGAAGATCAGCGTGCGGGCCTCGACGATCCGCATCAGCCGGCCGACCGCCATCATGCCGACGAGCGTGCCGGCGCCGCGCGTTGCGAGCAGAATGCCGGCGGTCACCACCGGGTAGCCCATGATGTTCTGGATGAACGGCGTCGACAGCGACAGCGTCGAATAGAGAATGACGCCGACCGCGAACATGAACACGACCGCGCTCGCAAAATTGCGGTCGCGGAACATGGCGAAGCTCACGAACGGCTTTTCGGTCGTGAACGAATGAGCGAAGAACACGTAGAAGCCGGCGAGCGAGATGATTAGCTCGGCGATGATCTCGTTCGAGCCGAACCAGTCAAGCTGCTCGCCGCGGTCGAGCATCAATTGGAGCGAGCCGATGCCGACGCTGAGCGCGAGGAACCCGAGCCAATCGAAACGCAGGTTCGTCGCGCGCGGGGTCTCGGTCATGAAGATGAGGAGGCCGGCCACGGTCACGATGCCGATCGGCAGGTTGACCAGGAACACCCAGTGCCAACTGTAGTTGTCGGTGAGCCAGCCGCCGAGCGTCGGGCCCATGATGGGGCCGAGCATCACGCCCATGCCCCAGATCGACATCGCCATGCCGCGCTGCTCGGGCGGATAGATTTCGAGCATCACCGTTTGCGACAGCGGCACCAGCGCCGCGCCGAAGCTGCCCTGCAGCAGGCGAAACAGCACCATCTGCTCGATCGTCTGGGCAATGCCGCACAGGAGCGAGGCCACGGTGAAGCCCGCGGCACAAATGACGAACAGGTTCTTGCGGCCGAAGCGTTCGGAGATCCAGCCGATCGGCATCGTCAGCACCGCGGCGGCGACGATGTAGGAGGTCAGCACCCAGTTGATCTGGTCCTGGGAGGCACCGAGGCTGCCCTGCATGTAGGGCAAGGCGACGTTGGCGATCGTGGTGTCGAGCGCCTGCATGACCGTCGCCGCCATGGCGCAGATCGTCAGCATGACGCGGGTCATCCCCGCGCTGCGCTGGGCCGTATCGGCGGCGGCGGTCACGTCAGTTTTCCTTGGCGGCCGCCGTCAGACCGACGATGGAGGCGAGCGAGCGCTGGCGGCCGGTATCGATATCGACGGTGACGCTCATGCCGGAGCGCAGTTTGCTGATGTTCTGGCCGGGTGCGAAGGCAATCCGCACCGGCAGGCGCTGCACCACCTTCACCCAGTTTCCGCTCGCGTTCTGCGGCGGCAGGATCGCGAACTGAGCGCCAGTGCCGGGGCTCACCGAGGAGACGACGCCCTTGAACGGATGGTCAGGGAAGGTATCGACGTCGATCGTCACCGGCTGGCCGACCTTGAGATAGGTCACGTCGGTTTCCTTCGGATTGGCGTCGACCCACGGCGCGGTATCGTCACTACGCTGAACACGGGCATGCCGGCGGTGACGAAGCGGCCGAGCTGGATCGCGTCGACCTGGGTCGCGGTGCCGGTGATCGGCGCGCGCAGCACCGTATGGTTGAGGTCGCGCTCGGCCTGTTCGACCGCGGCCTTGGCCTGGCGATAGGCCGGGAAGTCTTCGATCGGCAGGTCCGGCTTTCCGAGCAATTGGTTGAGGGTGCTGTCGCGCTGCTGGATCGCGAGCTGCGCCTGAAGTTTCGCGGTGACAACGCCGACGGAGGCATTGTCGAGATCGAGCTGCGATCCGGCGTTTTTCGCAACGAGGTCGGTCTTGCGTTTGACGTCATTCAGCTTGAGCTCGACATTCTTCTGCGCGAGCTCGGCAAGCGTCGTCAGCGAGGTGAGGTTGCTTTTGAGATTGGCGAAGTCGACGCGGGTGGTTTCGAGCTTGGCTTTGGCCTGGGCGAGCGCAAGGCGGAACGGCTCGGGATCGATCTCGAACAAGACGTCGCCGGGCTCGACGTGCTGGCCTTCGCGCACGACGATGTTGCTGACCTTGCCCGACACGTCGGGCGTGATCAGGACCTTTTGCGCGCCGACATAGGCGTTGTCGGTGGAGATGTAGCGGCCGCCGGCGAGGTAGAACATCAGCCCGCCGATCAGCGCGATCACGGGCACCACCACAAGCAGGATGAGCCGCATGCGCTGGCGCAGGGCGTCGCGCAGCGACCGGCGCTGCGGCCGGCTCTCCGACGCGTCAGGAAATTTGAGCAGGGCTTCAGCCATAACGTTGCTCCGCCGCGGCATCGTCAGCCCGATGGGCGATGGCGCCGCGCAAATTGGTTTTCAGGGTGAGGAGGTTGGCGAGCAAACCGTCGCGTGCCTCGGGACCGACGCCGGCAAGCACGATCTCCATCATGTCATTGCCGACGTCGATGAGGGTCTTGAGGACAGGCTCGGCCGCCGGCTTGAGATAGAGGCGCTTGGCGCGGCGATCGTGGGGATCGGGGCGGCGCTCGATGAGCCCGCTGTCGCATAGCTTGTCGACCAAACGGGCCAGCGAAATCGGCTGCAGGTCGCACATCTCGGCGAGTTCGGACTGCTTGAGGCCCTCGAAGTGCTGGATGCGCGACAGCACGACCCATTGGGCGCGGGTCATGCCCAACTGGCGCGACTTCTGATCGGCATAAGTCGTCAGCAGACGAGCTACGTCCTTGATTGCAATCGCGATTTCACGTTCCCGGCTGGATGTCGGCATGGATCTGATTCCGTAAGCAGCGATATAATAAGCATGCTTACTAATTTCTGCAAGGGCAGCAAATCAGGGCCGGCGCCGGCATTCGGCGAACGGGGCGTGACGGCGGGGGATCGTTCAGGCAGATTTCCGCCCCCGCGGCCGGCCTCGGCGATGCGGTCAGCCAAACAATTTTCGTGAAAAGGAACACGTCAATGGACAAAGCCCGGTTCGACAAAGGTCTCCAGGTGCGTACCGCCGTTCTCGGCAAGGACTATGTCGAGGCCTCGATGAAGAGCGCCGACGATTTCAATCGGCCGTTCCAGGAGCTGGTCACCGAATATTGCTGGGGCGCGGCCTGGGGCAGCGACGGGCTCTCCCACAAGACGCGCAGCATGCTCAACCTCGCCATGATCAGCATCCTCAATCGCCCGCACGAGTTGAAGCTGCACGTCAAAGGCGCGCTGACCAACGGCGTCACCAAGGAGGAAATCCGCGAGGTGCTGATCCAGGTCGCGATCTACGCCGGCATCCCGTGCGGCGTCGACGCGTTCCGCATCGCCCGCGAGGCATTCAAGGAGGTCGAGGCGAAGCCCGCTTGAAGCGCGGGCCTCAGATCAGACGGCCCGCGAGTTCGCGCAGATCGGGGAACATGTCGCCGAGAAGCGAGGGCGGCCAGGGGATGTGGAGCAGCCGGTCGAACAGGATGTAGAAGCCGATCCACAGCGCGGCCGTGATGATGAGCGCGGTCGTCCAGCGGGTTCGGCCTGCGGTCGCCATGTAGGCGAACATGTAGATCCCCATGGACGGCATCAGGCCGATGAGCGCCACTCCGACGAGGAAGCCGACAAGCCAGAGGACCTCGACGCCAAGGCGGGCGTAGACGGTCGGCGCACTTAGCTGCGCGGCGGGGCTGTGTTCGCGCGACGGTGCCGCGGCGCTAGTCCCGCCCTGCATCTTGGTTACCAGCGCGGCGATCGCCGCAATGGCAATCACGATGAGACCCGTCGCGGCTGCCGTCTGCGGCATCAGCCGCGCCGACAGCCGCCAGCCCGTCGCGCTCCAGAACGCCGCCGCGAAGCCGAGGAAGACGAGGATCCACAGGCCCGCCCCAGCAATCGTGTCGATGGTCCAGCCCCGGGGTTTCTCTTCCGGTCGCTTCTGCTCCCCTCCCCCTTGTGGGGAGGGGTCGGGGGTGGGGGTCGGGAGATGAGGCACTTCAGCGCCAAAACTTCCCGACCCCCCACCCCGACCCTCTCCCGCAAGGGGAGAAGGAGAAGCAGAAGGCCCGGCATAGGCGAAGACCTCACCGGCTGCGGCGGGGGCGAGCGCCGCCGCGGCGCGTCGGCGCATCCATTGGCGGTAGAGCGCGGATGCGATCGGCCACAGCAGGACGAGCGCGGTTATTGCGAGGATCACAATGACGCCCGGTCGCTCCAGGAATGAGAACTGGTAGCGCTGCAACGAAATGAAGAGATACTTCTCGATCAACTTGCCGAGGACGAAGCCGAGGATGAGCGGCGCGCGCGCCCAGCCGTGGCGCTTCATGAACCAGCCGGTGATGCCGAACACCACCAGCGTCACGAGATCGCCGTAGCTCTTGGTGCCCTGGAAGGCGCCGACGAAGCAGACGGCGAACACCGTCGGGATGAGGATGCCGGAGCGCAGCGTCGCGATGCGGGCAAGCGGGTTCGCCGACAAGAAGCAGATGCCGGCGCCTGCAACGTTCGCGAGCGCGAGCGTCCAGATCATGGTGTAGGTGAGGTCGAGCTGGGTATCGAGGAGCTTCGGTCCCGGCGCAATGCCATGCGCTAGGAACGCGCCCATCAGCAGCGCCATCGACGGCGCCCCCGGCACGCCGAAAGCGAGCGTCGGAATCAGCGCGCCGCCTTCGCGCGCGTTGTTGGCCGACTCCGCCGCGATCAGCCCGCGCACGTCGCCCTTGCCGAAGGTGTCCGTCGCCCCTTTGAGCATGCGCGCCGCCGACCCATAGGCGATCCAGTCGATCACCGCCGCGCCCATCCCCGGCACCGAACCGAGCACAACGCCGAGCGTCGCCGAGTTGAGCACCAGCTTCCAGTTGCGCAACACGTCCCGAACGCCGCGCATCTGTTCGGCAAAAAGTCCATGCAGTCGCTGAACCGAACCGATGTTGGTGCGCGCAATCGCCATGTCGATAAGCTCGGGGACCGCGAAGAGGCCGAGCGCGATGCATTCGATCGGAATGCCGTCCGACAAGTACGTGTCGAAGATGTCGTCGAAGGTCCAGCGCAGCTGACCCGACTGCGCCTCGTCGCCGATCGCTGCGACCAGCACGCCGATCACGGCAACGATGAGCCCCTTGAGCACATTGCCCTGGCTCACCGAGGCGACGAGCGTGAGGCCGAGGATGCAGACCGCCAGCAGCTCGGGCGTGCCGACCGCGAGCATGAACGGCCGCAGGATCGGAATCGCGAGCGCGAGCAGGATCGCGCCGTACAACCCGCCGAAGATCGAGGACGTGAACGACGCCCCGAAGGCGCGGCCCGCCTCGCCGCGCTTTGCCATCGGATGGCCGTCGAGCACCGTCGCCGCCGAGCCGATCGCGCCGGGCACGCCGAACAGGATCGCCGGCACCGTGTCGGACGTCGCCGTCACGGCCCACATGCCGATGAGGAAGGCGAGCGCGGTGTGCGCGTCCATCGCATGGGTGAACGGAATGAGCAGCGCAAGGCCGCCGAGACCGCCGATGCCGGGCAGGATGCCGATGACGAGCCCAAGCACGACGCCAAACATCACGATGGCGAAACGCGCCGGGTCGAACACGATCGCGAGGGCGGAGATGGCGTTGTCGATGAGCAAGGCGGGAACTTCCGGTGGCGGGGCAGATTACACGATATCGTCGCCGTGTCGTCATGCAATGGCGCGCGGCGGATCGCAGAAGCGTGTTGCGCCGCGGCGAGTTGCCCGCGGCGATTGCGGCCTGTATAGCCTCACCCTTTCCGCAAATGCATGAGGCTCCCCATGCTCGAGCGCCCGCGCCTCCGCGATGCCAGCCGCCCGACCCGCGCGCCGGCGGATTTCGCCGAGCATCTCGCCAATCTCGAAGCCGCAGGGCTCCTCATGCGCATCGATCGCGAGGTCAACAAGGACACCGAGTTGCATCCGCTGGTGCGCTGGCAGTTCCGCGGCGGTCTCGACGAGGCAGACCGGCGCGCCTTCCTGTTCACCAACGTCGTCGGCGCCGACGGCCGCCGCTTCGACATGCCGGTCGCGGTCGGCGCATTGTCGGCATCCGCGGACATTTACGCATTCGGCATGGGCCGGCCGGTCGAAGAGATCGGCCGCGCCTGGACCGATGCGGTCGCGCATCCGATTGCGCCGGTCGCGGTGACAAACCCGCCGTGTCAGGAAGTGGTGATCACGGGTGCCGATCTCGTCGGGCCCGGAAACGGTTTGTCGCGGCTGCCGGTGCCGGTCTCGACGCCGGGCTTCGATGCCGCGCCCTATCTCACCGCGACGCTGTGCGTCACGGTCGACCCGGACACCGGCGTGCGCAACATGGGCACCTACCGCGCCCAGCTCAAAGCCAGCGATCGGCTCGGCGTGCGCATGGCTTCCCGCATCGGCGGCGCCGGCGGCTATCTGCATTGGCAGAAATACCGCGCGCGCAAACAGCCGATGCCGTGCGCGATCGTCGTCGGCTGCGCCCCGGTGGTCGCGTTCACCGGGCCGCAGAAGCTCGCGATCGATCTCGACGAGATTGGCGTCGCAGGCGGCGCTCGCCGGCTATCCGATCCGCACGGCGAAATGCGTGACGCTCGATCTCGAAGTGCCGGCCGATGCCGAGATCGTGGTCGAGGGGCTGATCGATCCCGAACTGCTGGAGCCCGAAGGCCCGTTCGGCGAAAGCCACGGCTACGTGGCGCTCGAGGACTTCAACATGTCGATGCAGGTCACCGCCATCACCCATCGTCGCGCGCCGCGTTTCGTGTCGATCATCAGCCAGGTGACGCCGTCGGAATCGAGCGTGATCAAGCGCGTCGCCTACGAGCCGATGTTCCTCTCCCACCTGCGCGACCGGCTGTCGATCAAGGGCATCCGCCGCGTCGTCCTGCACGAGCCGCTGAGCAACGTCCGGCCGGTGATCTTCCTGCAGTTTGCGCCGGCAACACCCCGCGAGCGGAATCTGGCGCGGCCTCAACGGCGCGTCGATGCTGCGGGCCGACTGCGGCAAGATCGTCATCGCCGTGAGCGAGGACATCGATCCGCACAACACCGACGCGGTGTTCTGGTCGCTCGCCTATCGCGCCAATATGGGCGACGACTTCACGTCGTGCCGCATCGCTCCGCCGGCCACGGCCCGAAGACGCGGCCGGCGCGACCGATGACGCCACGCTGCTGATCGACGCGACGCTGAAGACCGCGATGCCGCCGCTCGCCCTCCCCGCGCGCCAATACATGGAGCGGGCGCGCGCGATGTGGGACGAACTCGGCCTGCCGCCGCTCAAGCCGGAATCGCCGTGGCACGGCTATTCGCTCGGCGAATGGGACCCGGCATGGGACCGCTACGCCGATCGCGCCGTCGCCGGCCACTGGGCCGAGTCCGGGAGCGAGACCTTCGCCCGCCGCCGCGGCGGCCTCACGCCGGAAACGCCGGTGCACGAGGTCGAGGGCAAGGGCAAGGCGCGAAGCTGAAGCCGTTGCGGACTACGGACATTCGGACTAAGCAAATGGCAAAGGAAGCCAGGGAGATAGCGATGCCGAGTAAGGCGCGTCGGACCTTCGTTACAGCCGCCGCAGCGATTGTTGCGGCATGCGTCATTGCCGCGCAGCCCGCGGCGGCGCAGTCGGTCGAGGCCTTTTACAAGAGCCACGAACTTACGATCTTGATCGGTCATCCGCCGGGCGGGTCCTACGACCTTTATGCGCAGCTTGCGGCCGCGCACATCGGCAAATTCATCCCCGGCAAGCCGACCGTGATCGTGCAGAGCATGCCGGGCGGCGCCGGTTCGAAGGCGACGACCTATCTCTATACCAAGGCTCCCAAGGATGGCTCGGTGATCTCGCTGTTCCCCGAGACCATCGCCTATGTGCAGTTGATGGATCCGGCGCAGGGCCGCTGGGACGTCACCAAGATGAACTACATCGGTTCGTTCGCGCCGGTGAACAACACGTTCCTGACCCACAAGGGCTCGAAGCTTGCCAGCGCGAAGGACCTTTTCAAGGACAAGACCAATGTCGGCTGCAGCGGGCGCGCCTCGCAGAGCTTCCAGTTTCCGGCGACGCTGAAGATGTTCGCCAAGATGCCGCTCAACATCATCTGCGGCTATGACGGCTCCGCCGCCTATACGCTCGCGCTGATGCGCGGCGAGGTCGATATCGTATCGAAGGCCTGGAACGCGACGCGCGTCGAGGACAAGGACAATCTCGAGAACGGCACCTTGATCCCGCTGACCCAGGCGGGCCTCAAGCGCACGCCGGAGCTGCCGAACGTGCCGCTGTTGCAGGAGCTGGTCGACGACGCCAACGCCAAGAAGGCGATCGAGTTCATTTCCGGCGGCGCCGCCATCGGCCGCGCGCTGCTCGCGCCGCAGAACGTTCCCGCCGACCGCATCGCCGCGCTGCGCGCGGCCTTCGACAAGGTGGTGACCGATCCGGATTTCCTCGCCGATGCGCAGAAGCGCGGCATCTATATCGAGCCGACGCCGGGCGTCGAGGTGCAGAAATACAGCGATGCCATCATCAAGACGCCGAAGAGCCTGATCGACCTCGTCGCCAAGGCCTTCGACGAGTCGTGACGGTCGGCGTGGCCGCTAATCAGGACGATCTGGTCGCCATCGTTGCGTGGGGATGGCGGCGATCGCCGCGCTTGTTAGACTTGCGCACGTAATTGATCATCGCTTCGGGGTTCTCGCATTTCACCTTGAGGGCGGCGATGAGGGCGTCTTCGGCCGCGACCGTCACGCTATGGCTTTTGCCGCCGATATTGAGACCGACCGTGAATTCGAGCGCCATGGCGATGTCTCCCTGAACGCACGTTATTCCGCCGCAACGTCAAAGGTTCTTGCTCGCGCGATCTCGGCGAGGCACTTCGACAGTCCTTCGCCTTCCGGATCGAGGAGCGCCGCAGTCCGCGCACTCGCGATGGCATCGGCGCCGCGGGCGGGCGGCATCGTGCCGGCGAGGACCGGCCGGATGACCTCGGCTTCGATCGTTGCAAAATTGGCGGCGCCGCGCTTGAGCGTGTCGCCATAGCCCTTGATGAGCCGCGCGCATTCGGCGACTTCGCGCGCGAGCGCCTCCGATTTTGCGGCCGCGGCGACGATCAGGGCGAGCCACGCCTCGATTGCAGCCTGCTCGTTGGCATAGCGATAGCTGCGCGGCCGGAAGCGGCGAAGCTTCGCGAGCGTCAGAAGCCGCAAATAGCCGAAGACAGTGTGGGTCTTGACCTCCATGCCGACGTGGAAGCGCTCGGTCCATCCGCGGCGTTCGGCGATGGCCAGGATGCGCGTCGCGAGCGCGACCGGCAGGATCGAGCAGATCTCCTCGATCCCCGGCTTGAGGAATTCGACGACCGCGACCGGCTCGCCGGGCTTGGCGCCGATCTCCGCGATGATGCGGGCGCGGCGTTCGGGCGAAATCTTCGAATCGGCAACGCGGATCACGTCTTCATAAGACATGCGCACGGCGAGATGCCGCGCCACTTCGCGCAGGAGCCGGCCGTCCGCGCCGGCGCGACGATCGGCCTCGGCGATCGGGGCGAGCCGATCGAGATAGAGGCGTGCGTAAGCCGCATCTTGATAGGCGATGAGCCGGCGCAGCCCTTCGGCCACGATGTCTTTCGCGGCGCCGAACCGCGCCGCTTCGTTTCGAGATCGGCAAGCGCCGGTGCGCCTTGAGTACGCGCAACGTTTGCGTCCGCGATCGGCGCGGCCTCGCGGCGCGCGCCATCGAGGCCCGCTTTGAAACCGCGCAGATTGGCCTCGACGGCCTTGCCGTCGCCCGGATCGCGGCTTCGAAGGTCTCGGCAGGAATCGGCAGGCGCTCCGATGCGGCGATCGCGCCCAGCATGACGGCGTTGATCATGGCGCCCGCGTCCTTCGCGGCGTGCTCCATGTCTAACAGCACGTGCGACGCGGCGTTCTCTCGATCGACGCGACAAGCTTCGCCTTGTCGAAACGGCCGTCGCCCATCGCCATCTTCTCGGCGATAGCGTGCGAGCGATGGGTGCTCGCGATCAGCGAAGTGCGATCCGGCGTGACAAAGCCGTTGGCGATGGCGCGCCCAGCTTCAAGCAATTCGCTCGCCACCACCATGTCGAGATCGCCGATGCCGGGCGCCAGCGCCATGATCGGCCGCCGTCCGCCGAGCGCCGACCACGGCTTCGGATAGATCTCGATGTAATAGGTCGTGGCGCCGGTGCGCTGGGCGACACCCGGGATCGAGGTGCTCTGCACCGGGAGATCGAGGCTCGATGCGGCGCTGACGATCCAGTCCGTGAGCACGCCGCCGCCCTCGCCGCCGAGCGCCGCGATCAGCATGTGAACGGCCGCTCGCTCATGCCGCGCTCGCCTTCGCGGAGCCGCCAAGCATGGCGATGATGCGCGTACGCACTCCTGCGAGCGCGCGATCCCACCATGTCGGATTGCGCACGACTTCGGCGCGATAGAACGACGGGCACAGCACCGCGGCATGAGCGACCTCGCCGCACAGTCCGCAGCCGACGCAGCTCTCGATCACCGTGGTCACCGGATCGCTGCGCAGCGGGTCCGGATTGGGCTTCACCGTAAGCGACGGGCAGCCCGACAGGCGGATACAGGAATGGTCGCCGGTGCAGATGTCCTCGTCGACGCCGAAACGCGTGCGCACGACGCGCTCGCCGCGCTTGAGCTTGGCCGCATCCTCGGCGCGCACGCGGCGCTGGCGCGCAAGCTGGCATTCGCCGTCGGCGATGATGACCTTGAGGCCACGCTCGGCGGTGCGCATCGCCTCCTTGAGCGTCGTCACCATGTTGGCGACGCCATAGGTGCGCACCTTGCGCATCCACTTAACGCCCATGCCACGCAGCGTCGTCTCGACGTCCATGCCCGGCGCCTCGCCGGTGCGGCCGGCCTTGCTCGACGGCATGTATTGCTGGCCGGTGGCCGAGGTGTAGCCGTTCTGCATGACGATGAGGACGCCGTCGCCCTTGTTGAACAGATTGCTGGCGACGCCGGTGATAAGCCCGTTGTGCCACAACCCGCCGTCGCCCATCACGGCGATCGGCCGCTTGGCAAGGTTCGGGCCGACGGCGGCCGCACTCGCGAGACTCATGCCGTAGCCGAGAATCGAATTGCCGACGCTGAACGGCGGCAGCGTGCCGAACGAGTGGCAGCCGATGTCGGCGGACATGTGCGTGGGCCCAAGCTCGCGCTCGGCAAGCTTGATCGCGCTGAACACCGGGCGCTCCGGGCAGCCGGTGCAGAAGCCCGGCGGCCGCGCCGGCAATTCGCCGAGCGCCGCGGCCGCTTTGGCCGATGACCGACGATCTCGCGCACCCGCGCGGTGATCGCATCGGCATCGATGCCGACGGGACGGACGGCGGCGAAGAACGCGGCAAGCCCGTTGAGCAGTACCTCGGCGGTGTATTCGCCGGCCTTCGGCAGCGGGCCTTTGCCGAACACCCGCGTCTGGATGTCGGCGCGGCGCAGGTCGGCGTTGAGCGCCTGCTCGATGTATTCGGGATGGCCTTCCTCGACCACCAGCACGGCGCTCTTGCCGGCGCAAAAGGCGCGCAATTCCTCGGGCACCAACGGGTAGACCACGTTGAGGACGAGCATCGGCACGCGCGAAGCGCCGAAAATGTCGGCGAGGCCGAGCCGCTCCAACGCGCGCAGCACGGAGTTGGTGAGGCCGCCCATGACGACGATGCCGACATCGTCGAGATCGCCGGCGATGATCTCGTTGAGCTTGCGGTCGCGGATGAAGGCCTGCGCCGCCGGCATGCGATCCTCGACCTTCAGCCGCTCGTGGATGAAGGTCACCGGCGGATGGGCGAGCTTGCCGTAATCGAAGCGCGGCGGCCCGGGCAGGCGGTTGAGGGCGGAGTAGCGGCCGGGGCGATTGTCCCGCGCTTCGAACTCGCCGGTGACGTGGCAGGCGCGGATGCGCAGTTCGAGCATCACCGGCGCATGGCTCGCCTCCGACAGTGCAAAGCCTTCTTCGACGCAGCGCACGATCGTCGGCAGGTCCGGCCGCGGATCGATGAGCCACATGGAAGACTTCAGCGCATAAGCGTAGGACCGCTCCTGGATGACGCTCGCGCCCTCGCCGTAGTCCTCGCCGAGAATGATCATGGCGCCGCCAACGACGCCCGGCGAGGCGAGGTTCGACAGCGCGTCGGCGGCGACATTAGTGCCGACGATCGATTTCCAGGTCACCGCCCCGCGCAGCGGGTAGTTGATGGAGGCACCGAGCATCGCCGCCGCCGACGCCTCGTTGGTGCAGGTCTCGAGATGGACGCCGAGCTCGGCCATCATGTCCTCGGCGTCAACGAGCACGTCGAGGAGGTGCGACACCGGCGCGCCCTGGTAGCCGCCGACGTAGCTCACACCCGACTGCAGCAGCGCCTTGGTGACCGCGAGGATACCCTCGCCGCGAAACACCGCGCCCTCGCCGAGCCGCAGCGCTTCGACTTCCGCCTTGAACGATCGCTCCATGGCGCAAGATTAGCAGAGGAAGCCGCCACCTGGACAGGCCGCGACCTTTCACCCTCCCCTGGAGGGGGAGGGTCGGACCGCCGCAGGCGGTCCGGGGTGGGGTGGCAGCGCTTTAACAGATGCAGCACTGAGTTCGTGGAAGCGCTGTCACCCCCTCCCGCCCGCGCTTGCGCGCAGGCGACCTCCCCCCTCCAGGGGGAGGTGAAAAGGGCTAGAACCCCTTCAGCACCTCTTGCACGTGCTCGACCTCGGGGGGCGAGGCGAAGCAGTGGCCGACCAGCTTGCGCCACTCGGCGAAATCGGCGGAGCCGCGGAAATCGACCGTGTGGTTCTCGATCGTTGCCCACGTGACGAACAGGCGATAGCGCTGCGGCTTTTCCGCCGAGCGCTGGAGCGCCATGCCGGAGCAGCCCTTTGCGCGGCGAAACAGCGGCGTCGCCTTGGCGACGCCGGCTTCGAATTCCGCTTCCATGCCGGGCTTCACGTTGATCTGCGCGATCTCGATAACCATCGGTACTCCCGTTTCCCTTATCGACCTTCGCGCGCCCAGGTGAGGGCGAGGCTGCCGACGAGGAGCAGGAGGCCGAGCAGGCCGGCAAACATCGGCAACACGCCGATGCCGCGCACGACGCTCGCTTCCCTGATCTTGAGGCCAATCCAGTCGTCGCCCTTGAAGGTGTCGCTCGAGCGCACGCCGACGATCCGCGGGACCGTGAGGCCCGATCCTTGTTCAAGCCGGCGCGAGTCGCCGCCGGTCGCATTCGTGATCGGCGCCATCACGGCGGTGGTCGACGTGACATCGGTGAACTCGCGCGGATTGGCGGGGCCGACGTTGACAAGCGCGGTCAGCTTGCCGTCCGACGCGCGCCACAGGCCGAGCTCGGTCGCATCGATGGTCTTGCGCCACACGCCGGGCTCGACGGCGTCGAGCGTGAGACTGCGTTGCGCCCCGGACGGCAGGGTGAGAACGACCGGCGCGACAGTCTCCGCCATCGTTTGGCGCTGCACCGTCAACTCACGGCCGTGCACCAGAAGACGCAACGCCTCCTCTTCAAGATCCGGCTGTTTCATCAGCCAGTGCGATAGCCGGCGCAGCAGGTCGATGTGCGGGCCGCCGCCTTCATAGCCGCGCGCCCACAGCCAGATGTGATCGGAGAGAAGCAGCGCGACCCGACCCTCGCCTTCGCGCGAGAGCACGAGCAGCGGCTCGTCATCCGCGCCCTTCATGATGGTTTTGCCGGCGCTGTCGGGGTTCGGGCGAGAATCGACCACGCGGAAGAAACGGCTCCAGTGCGGCGGATCCTCGTTCGAGCCTTCAAGTCCGCGCGTCACCGGATGGCGGCGGCCAAGATCAGTCAGACGGGCGTGGAAGGCATCCTCGGTGACGTGGCCGGTCGGCTCGGCCGGCAGGATCGCATCGAGCGGCGTGCGCCAGATGCTGGTCGGGCCCGCATAGTCGGGACCGGCCGCAACCAGCACGGCACCGCCGTTGCGCACGTACTTCGTGATGTTGTCGAAGTAGATGATCGGCAACACGCCCTGGCGGGCATAGCGGTCGAAGATGATGAGCTGGAAGTCGTTGATCTTCTGCTGGAACAGCTCCCGGGTCGGGAACGCGATCAGCGACAGCTCATTGATCGGCGTGCCGTCCTGCTTCTCCGGCGGCCGCAGGATGGTGAAATGGACGAGGTCGACGTTGGCGTCGGACTTCAAGAGGTTGCGCCACGTGCGCTCGCCGGCATGAGGCTCGCCGGAGACGAGCAGCACGCGCAGCTTGTCGCGCACGCCGTCGATCGACACCACGGCGCGATTGTTGACCGGCGTCAGTTCGTCGGGCAGCGGCGACGCTTCGATCTCGATGATGTTCTGTCCGGCGTGCGGGATCTGCACCTGGATGTCGACCTGCCGGCCGGGTTGGACCGTGCGCCGGTCGAGGAGTTCGCCGTCGCGGCTGATCTTCACTTCGGCGGGCGACGGCCGCACCCCTTCGTCTTCGACCTTGAACGAGATCGTCTGGTTCTGGCCGACGATGCCGAACCGCGGCGTCGCGATCAGCACGACCCGGCGGTCGCGCTCGTTGGGATTGCCGGTGATGAGCGCATGGACCGGGGCCGTAAAGCCGAGCGCGCCCGCGTCCGCCGGCACGTCGTGGACGCGACCGTCGGTGATGAAGATCGCGCCGGCGACGCGATCCGGCGGCACGTCCGCGAGCGTCGCGTTGAGCGCGCTGAAGAGGCGCGTGCCGTCGGTCTCGCCATCAGCCTGGCCCGCGTCGACGACGCGGGTCTCGATGCCGGGGATGTGCTCGAGCCGCTGCGTGACGGCAGCGCGCGCGGCTTCGGCCTGCGCGGCGCGATCGCCGAACGACTGGCTCGGGCTCTTGTCGACGACGACGACCGCGACCGAGCTCAGCGGGTCCCGGTCCTCGCGGGTGAGCGAAGGATTGGCGAGCGCAAGCACGAGGAGCGCCAGCGCCCCAATCCTGATCCAGGCGCCGCGGCTGCGCGCGAACAGCAGCAGGGCTGCCACGACGACGGCAACCGCCGCTGCCGCCCACAAATAGGCGACCGGGACGAGAGGCGAAAAGCTGATGCCGAATGTCACTTAAATCTGTCCTGTTGTGAGGCTTCTATCGACTATTGGCCCAGCCGTTCGAGCAGAGCCGGGACATGAACCTGGTCGGCCTTGTAGTTGCCGGTCAGGGTGTACATCACGATGTTGACGCCGGCGCGGAAGGCGAATTCGCGCTGGCGCGGTTCGCCGGGGACGAGCGGCAGCATCGGCTGGCCGTCGGCACGCGTCGCCCACGCGCCGGCAAAATCGTTCGACGTGATGATGATCGACGACACGCCGTCGCCGCCGCGCGCCGGCCGTTTGGTCTCCTCTTCCTCGTCCTTGTCGGCGGGCTGCAACGCTTCGACCCAAAGCTGGCCCGAAGTGAAGCGGCCCGGGAAATCACGCAGGAGGAAGAACGTCTTCGTCAACACGTGGTCGCGCGGCACCGGTTCGAGCTCGGGAATGTCGAGCGAGGACAGGATCGCGCGCAATTCCACCATCCCGGGGCTGTTGGCTTCGCCGCCCTGACCCGGCGGCGCCAGCACCGCATCGCGGGTATCGAACAGGACGGTACCGCCCTGCTTCATGTAGGCGTCGATATGGGCGAGCGCTTCCTGGCTCGGTTTTTTCGCGCCGGGCACCACCGGCCAATAGATGATCGGGAAGAATGCCAGCTCGTCGTGATCGAGATCGACGCCGATGGGCTCGCCGGCCTCGAGCGCGGTGCGTTGGGCAAGAAAGGTCGTGAGCCCCTGGAGCCCGGACTTGCTGACGAGGTCAGCCTCGGCATCGCCCGTCACCACGTAGGCAAGGTGAGTCTCAAGCGTCGCCCGCGAGGCGAATTGATCGGCGGTATCGGCGAACGCCGATGTGCCGGCCAGCGCCAGCGCCAGCGCAACGCCAATGCCGACGGCGATCAAAATGCCGGCGGCGGCGCGCGGGCGCGGCATCAGCCGATTGATGCCGCCCGCGAGCCAGAACACGACAAGCCCATCGATCAGCAGCAGCAGCAGTGCCAGGCCGAAGACCGGGCCGCGCAAGTCGACAGGCTCGGCCGTGCGGTAATAGTCCATGTGTGCGTTCAGTCCTGCGTAATCGACGGAAGCAAGGCGATCCGCCGGCGCCAACGTATTCACCGCAACGAGGCCCTCCGGCGGCCCATAGAACCCGGGCGGATTTTCCGCGGTCGCCCGACCGGTGTAGCCGCCGGGGACCGGTCGCGCGGTGGGCGGCGGCGGTTCGAACGCCCCGAAACCATCGAGCACGCGTGTCGGCGGCACCGCCTCGTGGGCACCGTTGGCGGCGCTGTTCGCGGTCTCGTTCGCCGGCGCGATCGCGCCCGACATGCCGACGATGCGCTTGAGCATCTCGACGAAAGATCCGGAGAGCGGAAGATCGGACCACTTGGTGTCCGCCGTGACATGGAAGAGCACGATCATCCCCTTGCCTCTGCGCCCCGCCGTGACGAGCGGTGTGCCGTCAGCGAGCGTTGCCCAGGTATGCTCAGAAAGTCCCGAATCCGGTTCGGCCAGCACCTGCCGGTTCACCGTCACATCGTCCGGCACCACCATGCCGTTGAACGGCCCCTCGCGGGAGAATGCGGCGAGATGTTGCGGCTGGTCCCAGCTCAGGCTGCCGCCCAGGATACGGCCGCCGCGGCGCAGCCGCACCGGCACGAGATCGTCCTCGGACGCGCGAGGCGCTGGCCGGCAAAGCGCACCAGCACGCCGCCATCGTCGATCCAGCGTGTCAGGCGGTCGCGAGCGTCGCCGACGACGTTGCCGACGTCGGCGAGAATGATCATCGGCAAACGCTGCTCGACAAACTGGCTCACCGCCTCGCCCGGCGAACCGCGCTCGCCGAGCCGCACGTCGGCAAACGGCGTCAGCGCGCGGGAGAGATAGAAGGTCGAAGCCAGCAGCGGCTGGGCGGTGTCGGCCGTCGTGCCGGTGATGACGCCGACGGTGCGGCGCCGCCATCGCTTGTCGAGGAGTTGGACTGCGCCGGCGGAGCGCTCGCCGTCGATCTCCAGGCGCGCGATGTCGTTGCGGATTTCCACCGGAAGATCGAACTGCGCATCGGCCTCGCGCTCGCTCGACTTGAAGCTGTAGCTGGCTTCGCCGAGCGGCAGGCCCTTGAGATCAAGGGCACGCACCGAGCCGACGTCGTCGCCGCCCGTCGCGGCGCGCAGCACCTTCACGGTGAGCACGCCCGCCGCGTTATCGGCCCCGGTCAACGCGTGGGCCGGATGGATGCCGCCATCGACGACGGTGATCGGCCGTTTGTCGGCGATGCGGCCAAGCCCGGTCACGAAGTCACCCGCGCCGCCGAGGTCGACACCATCGGACAGCCAGACGATCTCCACGTTGGGCGTCGCCGTCAGGAACCGTTCGAGGCTCGGCAGAATTTCGCTGCGATCCACCGCGTGCGGCTTCGGCTTGACGAGCCGCAACCGGGCGCGGGCGGCAGCAGGCGTCTCCAGCGTGATGTCGCGCGCGGTCGCCGATACCGGCACGATCGCAACGCCGCGGCCGTCCGCGTCGGCACGCGCGATCACGTCCTCGACGGTGCGCATGCGCGCATCCCACGTCGAGGCGGCCGCGAAGCCGTCGTCGATCAGGAGGGCGATTGGTCCGCCGCCGCTCGACGTCGCGACCGGCGGATTCCAGAGCGGGCCGGCAGCTGCCAGGATCACAAGAGCCGCGAGCGTCAGCCGGAGCAAAGTGAGCCACCACGGCGTGCGCGACGGGGTCTCCTCCTTGGGCGCAATGTCGAACAGCATGCGCGTCGGCGGAAACTCGATCCGCCGCGGCCGCGGCGGCACGAGCCGCAGCAGCCACCACAGGATCGGCAGGCTCAACAGGCCGAGCAGCACCAGCGGCTCGGCAAAGGCCAGAGGAAGGCCCGGGATCATACAGCGTGCTCCAGTTCGGCTGCGGAGCGATGTCCGGCGCCGCCGCGGTCGCCCCCTAATCGCTCATGGAGCTTGAGGATGAGATCGGTCGCCGGCCGGTCGGTACGGTGAATGATGAAGCTCCAGCCGAGGCGGTCGGCCTCGGCGCGAATTTCGGCGCGGTGGCGCTCCACTCTCGCCGCATAGTCTTGGCGCCAGTTCTCGGCACGCCCGGCGGTGATGGTGCCTGCTCCTTCCGGCTCGACGAATTCGACCCGGCCCGCGTAGGGGAACGTCTCCTCGGCGGGGTCGACGATCTGCACCAGATGGCCGATCGATCCGGTCGCCGCCAACCTCGCGATGGTCGTCTTGATCTCGGAGAACGGGCTCCAGAAGTCGGACAGCAACACGATCTCGGAAAGCGGCGAAGGCGCGAAAGCGACCGGCAAGCTCGGCCGCGCCGTCGGATCGTGAATGATCGCCTGAGAGACCTTGTCGACTACGTTGCGCGAGCCGGTCGGGCGCGTCAGCCCGGGGACGCCGACCCTCTCGCCGCCGTGCACCAGCACCTCGGCAAGCGCAAGCGCCATCACGAGACCGCGATGCAGCTTGCTTTCCTCGGCAAGCGACGAGCGGAACGCCATCGACGGCGAGCGGTCGGGCCAGATCCACACGGTGTGCGCGGCTTCCCATTCCTGCTCGCGGACATAGAGAAAATCGTCGCGCGCCGAGCGGCGCCAGTCGACGCGGGCAGCCGGTTCGCCCCACACGAAGCGGCGGTACTGCCAGAAATTCTCGCCCGAACCGGCGCGGCGGCGGCCGTGCAATCCGTGGATGATCGTCGCGGCGATGCGTCGCGCCTCGAGGATCAGGCGCGGCATGCTCGCCGCAAGCGCCTGGCTCTCGCCGACCGCGTGGGGGACTGCTGCTACGTCGGGATGCGTAGCTGAGAACAGGGCCATTCTCAGATCCGCGACTTCAATCGCCCCACCACGCCGCTGATGGTCTCGCCGTCGGCACGCGCCGCGAAGGTGAGTGCCATGCGGTGCTTGAGGACCGGCTCGGCCAGCGCAATGACGTCGTCCACCGAGGGTGAATAACGTCCGTCGAGAAGCGCGCGGGCGCGCACCGTCAGCATCAGAGCCTGGCTCGCGCGCGGGCTCGGACCCCAGGCGATCAGTTTGCCGATCTCGCCCGAATCGGGGCCGGGACGAGCCGAGCGCACCAGCGCGAGGATCGCCTCGACGACGGATTCGCCGACGGGCAGGCGGCGCACGAGGCGCTGGGCCGCGACCAGGTCCTCGGCGGTCATGGCAGCCTTCGGCTTCGTCTCTTCGGCGCCGGTGGTGTCGAAGATGATGCGGCGCTCCGCATCGATGTCGGGATAATCGACGTCGATTTGCATCAGGAAGCGGTCGAGCTGGGCTTCGGGAAGCGGATAGGTGCCTTCCTGCTCGATGGGATTCTGGGTCGACAGCACATGGAAGGGCCGCGGCATGTCGTGTCGCGTGCCGGCGACGGTGACGTGCTGCTCCTGCATCGCTTGCAGCAGTGCCGACTGGGTTCGCGGGCTGGCGCGGTTGATCTCGTCCGCCATCAGGAGCTGAGCGAAGATCGGGCCGGGAATGAAGCGGAAATTGCGCTTGCCGCTCTGCGTTTCCTCCAGCACCTCGGTGCCGAGAATATCGGAGGGCATCAGGTCGGGCGTGAACTGGATGCGGCGTGCGTCGAGGCCGAGCACGGTGCCCATGGTATCGACGAGCTTGGTCTTGGCGAGGCCGGGAAGACCGACCAGCAGCGCGTGGCCGCCGCAAAGAACTGTAATAAGCGCCTGCTCGATAACCTTCTCTTGACCGAAAATCACCGCGCCGATCGCCTCCTTGGCGGCGCGTACATTCGCGGCCGTCGTCTCAGCGGCGCGAACAATCATGTCTTCCAGTTTTTCCAGGCTTTCGCCTGTCGATGTCGCCATAAGGCTTGCTCCCGAATGTGATCCCGCCGCACTGTTCCGGGCATGGATCGTGCAAAAAACAGACCGAGCCGGATATCATTCCGGCTGCGCACCCTGTGTCATCCCCAATGTACGCTATTTTGGCGCCTTGGCGATTATTTTGGCACGCTAGCGGTCCTGACCCGGCCGATCATATTTTCTTGAGCGGCCGAATGCGCCGCCTATTAGACTAGCGTCAACCATGGCGAAGGCAGGGCAGACATCAGCGACCGGGCTCGAAGGCATTGTCGGTGCGGTCAAATCCGCCGCGGGCAAAGAGCCGCCGCCGGTCCACCTGTGGAATCCGCCGTTTTGCGGCGACATCGACATGCGAATAGCCGCCGACGGCACTTGGTTCTACCAGAAGACGCCCATCGGGCGGCCCGCGCTTGTCCGATTGTTCGCGTCCATCCTCAAGCGGGAGGGTGATAATTACTATCTCGTAACGCCGGTGGAAAAGTGCGGAATCGCTGTGGATGACGCGCCGTTCCTGGCGGTCGAACTGACAACCGACGACGCGCCGCGGCAACTCACCTTTCGCACCAATGTGGACGATTGGGTCGTGTGCGGACCGGAGCATCCGCTGCGGTTCGAGCCCGAACGCGAGACCGGCGGTCTCAAGCCCTACCTTCACGTCCGTCGCAATCTGTGGGCGAAGGTGACGCGCGCGCTGTTCTACGATCTTGTCGAACTCGGCGAGGAGCGCGACATCGACGGCACCTCAATGTTCGGCGTTGCCTCGGGCGGCGAATTCTACCCGATGGCTCCGGCGGCAACCCTCGAGGACATCATGCAATGACCGATGCCGCATCCGTCAACGCCGATACCGGCGCGGATTTTTTCGACCGCGTGCGCCATCGGCTCTCGCTCGCGGTGCCCGCCGCGCTCAACGATCCGACCGCGCCCGCCGTTCGCGGCGATCTCGATCTTGATCCGGCGACCTGGACCAAAGCCGGCGTTGCTGCGACACGGCCTGCGGCGGTGCTGGTGCCCGTCGTCGATCGTCCGGACCCGACCGTGATCCTGACCGTGCGCACGGCCGATCTCGCAAGCCATGCCGGTCAGATCGCGTTTCCCGGCGGCAAGATCGATCCGCACGATGTGAGCCCGGTCGCGGCGGCGCTGCGCGAGGCCGACGAGGAGATCGGCCTCGCCTCCGATTTCGTCGAGCCGCTCGGTTACCTCGATCTTTACTTGACGTTCAGCGGCTTTCGCATCCTGCCGACGGTGGCCCGCGTCGCGCCGGGCTATGCGCTTGCGATCAACGACTCCGAGGTCGCCGAGGCGTTCGAGGTGCCGCTGGCGTTCCTGATGGAGGAAGCAAACCACCAGCGCAAAAGCCGCGACTGGAAAGGCATCGTGCGGCACTACTACGAGATGCCGTACGAGGATCGCTATATTTGGGGCGTGACCGCGGGCATCCTGCGCAATCTTTACGAACGCATCTACGGCAATGAGCGATGACCGGTCCGGGAAGACGACGGAGACCCTCGCCGATCTAACGTGGATCGCGGCGCCCGCGGTCGCGCGCGCCCTCGCGCTCCTCGACTGCGACGGCGAGGAGGCCCGCATCGTCGGCGGCGCGGCCCGCAATGCGCTGATGGACCTGCCCCATAGCGATATCGACATCGCAACCACCGCGCTGCCCGAAGAAGTGATGCGTCGCGCTGACGCGGCCCACCTCAAGGCGGTGCCGACCGGCATCGAGCACGGCACCATTACCCTCGTGGTAGACGGGCATCCGTTCGAGGTGACGACGCTCCGGGAGGACGTTGAGACCTTCGGTCGCAAGGCGAAGGTCGCGTTCGGGCGCGACTGGCGCGCTGACGCCGAGCGGCGCGATTTCACCATCAACGCGCTATCGATCTCGCGCGACGGCGTCGTGCACGATTACGTCGGCGGCCTCGAAGATATCAAGGCGCGTCGCGTGCGCTTCATCGGCGATCCGGCGCAGCGCATCGCCGAAGATTATCTTCGCATCCTGCGGTTCTTTCGGTTTCACGCCGCGTTTGGCCGCGGCGCGCTTGATAGGGCCGGACTTCATGCCGCGATCGTCGCGCGCGAAGGCCTCAACCTGTTGTCGCGCGAGCGCGTACGCGCCGAATTGATGAAGCTCCTCGTTGCCGGCGGCGCAATGTCGACGCTCGCCGTCATGGCGGAAACAGGCTTCATCGAACTTTTTCTCGCCGGCGTCCCCCAGCTCGCCAGCGCGGCGCGGATGATCGAGGCCGAGGCTGCGGCGGAGGTCGCGCCCGACCCCGTACGCCGGCTCGCGGCGCTTGCCGTGCTCGTCGCGGAGGATGCGGAGCGGCTGACGCAGCGGCTGCGGCTCTTCAACGTCGAACGGGAGCGGCTCGAATCGATGGCCGACCGCTGGTGGCATGTCACGCCCGCGCTTGGAGAGGCGGGCGCCCGTGCGTTGCTCTATCGGCTCGGGCCGGACAACTACCTCGACCGCGTGCTGCTCGCCTCGACGCGCGCACGGAAAAGCGACGGAGGATGCGCGCTGGCGCGAACTGGTGAGCCTGCCGGCCCGTTGGCCGGTGCCGCGTTTTCCGCTGCGCTCTGCCGATCTCACCGATCGCGGCGTGCCGCGCGGACCGGCGCTTGGCGCTGCGCTGCGCGCCGCAGAGGACGCGTGGATCGCCGCCGGATTTCCGCTCGATGCGTCGGCGCTCGACGGTATTGCTGATGCCGCGGCACAGGGGAGCGCGATCGAGGGCTGAGCGATCCGCTCGCGCTCACACGTCGTCGCGTGCGCTCGACCAGAAGCGCTGGTGAACCGGCAGCCCCTCCTCCTCCAGCAACGGTCCGATGACCTCGATCCGCCGGTCGCAGTGGGCGAAAATCTCTTCGCATCGCAGGGTGATGCCGGCGGCGCGCTCGTACGGCGCGCGCAAGGCGCGCATCGCCGGCTCGCTCACGCTGTAGACAAGCCGCCTGATGTTGCACCAGTAGATCGCGGCGGCGCACATCGGGCAGGGCTCCGCGCTCGCATAGATCGTGGCGCGGCCCAGCGCGGCCCAGGTCAGTGCCGCGGAAGCGGTGCGCAGCGCCTGCATTTCCGAGTGAGCGGTCCAATCGCGCGGATCGACGGGCGGCACCGACAGCGCCTCGGCGACAACGCGGCCATCCTCGTCGACGATGACGGCGCCGAACGGGCGGGCGCCCCGTGCCGCCGCCTCCGCGGACAAAGCAATCGCCTTTCGCAGGAAGTGCTGGTCGTCAGGCATCCGGGTTCGGCGCGGCAGCCGCTGCCGTCAGTAGAGCTTGCCGTGCGCCGCGGCCCGACGATGATGCTTGGCGTTCAGTCCGGAGATGAGGGCAGCAATCTCTTTCCACATTTCCACGCCGCTCGCGTCTCCGCGGGTTTCCGCGCGGTGGATACTGTCGCGTGCAATGTGCGCGGCCTTGGTGCCGTACCAGGCAATGCATGCGCGTGCGTACATGGCCGCAGCTTCGCTCCTGCGAACTTCCATCGCTTCCGACCTCATTGCTGGCAAACGGGAAACAGGGGCTTTTCTGACGGGTGAATTATGACGCCTCACCGGGCGGAATCAATCGCCAACATGCCAACAAGCAGTTCGGTCAAGGACAAATTAGCGTTTTCCACAGGCCGACCTCGTGTTTTGCGGACTCTAACCCGCGCCATCGCTTCGCGGGCGTATCAAGTTAAGGCCATTTCACCACCGGCGGCATCGAGGAGAGAATCGACTCGACGTTGCCGCCGGTCTTCAGGCCGAACACGGTGCCGCGGTCGTAAAGCAGGTTGAATTCGACATAGCGGCCGCGGCGAACGAGTTGCTCCTCGCGCTCGGCTTCATTCCACGGCGTTGCGAAATTCCGCCGTACCAGCGCCGGATAGATATCGGCGAACGTGCGGCCGACCTCCTTTGTGAAGGCGAAATCCGCGTCCCAGTCGCCGCTGTCGAGATAGTCGTAGAAGATGCCGCCGATGCCGCGCATCTCGTTGCGGTGCTTGAGGAAGAAGTACTCGTCGCACCACGTCTTGTATTTTTCATAAGGGGCGACCTTGGCATGGCGGTCGCACGCTGCCTTCATGGCGGCGTGGAAGGCGATCGTGTCCGGATCATCCTGGGTGCGACGCTTGTCGAGCACCGGCGTGAGGTCGGCGCCGCCGCCGAACCAGGCCTTGGTGGTGACGACGAAGCGGGTGTTGAGGTGCACGGCCGGCACGTTCGGATTGGTGAGATGAGCGATCAGCGAAATGCCCGAGGCCCAGAACCGTGGGTCGCTCTCGGCCCCCGGAATCTGGCTGCGGAACTCGGGCGCGAATTCGCCGAACACGGTCGAGACATGAACGCCGACCTTCTCGAACAGGCGGCCCTTCATCAATGACATCACCCCGCCGCCGCCCGGCGCGCCGCTGTGGTCGGCGCGCGACCACGGCGTGCGCACGAACCGGCCGGGGCTGCCGGGGTGAAGCGCCGCGGGCACGTCCGCTTCAAGTCGCTCGAATGCCGCGCAGATGTCATCGCGCAAGGATTCGAACCACGCCCTCGCTTGCGCTTTGCGGGTCTCAAGCAGGGCGGGCGCGGATTCGACGCTGGTCATCGGCTTAAAAGCTGCTGCAGGCGCGGCTTGTTAGCACAAATAAAAGGGCCCCGGGATCATCCCGGGGCCCTTTTGCGATGTTCGCGGTATTTGCGGTGTCGAATTCTTGAGCCAGCTCGTCAGAACTTCACGCTGGTGCCAAACCGGAACAGGTCCGCCTTAAAGCTCACGTTCGCCGAAGGGACAACGAAACAATTGCCTGAGGTGCACGTAAACGACCCTAGATCCATGTGCAGGTATTCGACCCGCATCGTCCAATTGCGTTGCCACATCCATTCGACGCCGCCACCGGCCGCCCAGCCGCTGCCATTGCCAGCTTGGCTTCCTGTGATGGTGCCGCCAGCAATAGCGCCCGCCGGGCTCGTGCTCGAACGAATGTCCCCGTACGCCACACCGCCGGTGCCATAGAGCAGCCAATTCGGATACAAAGTCCAGCCTAACCGGCCACGCGTGGTTCCAAACCAAGTATCGTTCGTTGCGCAGCTGCCGCCGGTGGGACCCGGGCAAATAGTGCTGCCCTTGATATCGGAAAGATTGATATCGGTCTCGACGCCGAGCACGATTGAGCCAAACTGCCAATTGTATCCAGCATTCAGACCACCTGCGGGACCACGAAGGCGAAACGAGTTGGAACTCGGGCCGGTCGAAAGCGTTTCGGTTGAACTACCCCACCCCCAGTCAACCGTCGAGCCAACCCAGAAGCCGGACCACGACCACGGCAGCTCAACTGGCGGAGCCGGCCGGACGTACATATCGGCTGACATCGCCGGTGCCAGCACCGAGCGCGATCGCCATCGCGGCAATGCCGCCAGCAAGAAGCTTTTTCATGTTATCCCCCGCTTGCCGAAAACTTCGGTCCCTCACTGGTTGAAACCTAGCCGATGTAGACCCGCTTGGCTGTTGCAATGCAGCCACAATTGACAGAAATCGTCTTCACGCAATGGAGAGTTTCGCTGCACGCTCAATGCGTTAAAACGCCTATAGATTAGGCGCAGCCGTGAACTGATTTCGGGCAACGTGACAAAAACATGAGGAACGCCATGCCTTTAAACCGCCGGACCTTTGCCCTCGCTGCTGCCAGCGCCACTGCGGCGTTGGCGCGCCCCGCGATCGTGCGCGCGAGCGAACCGCTCGTTCTCGGTTATGTGCCCGCCAATGCGATCCACTGGATCACCGACGTGCTGCTCGAAAAGGGCTTCCTCAAAGAGGAGGGCTTCGAGCCGCAGACCTCCGTCTTCCAGTCGTCGCCCCAGGCGATCCAGCAGCTGATTGCCGGCGCCTACCAGATCGCTTCGGCGCAGCCGGAGCCGGTGGTTGCGGCGATCGAGCGCGGCGCCGCGATCGGCGCGTTCTCCGCGCCGGCCAATACGCCGGACTGGACGCTCAACGCGGTGCCGGCGATCAAGAGTCTCGCAGATCTCCGCGGCAAGACGATCGGCGTCTCCGCGCTCAACAGCAGCGAAGTATGGCTCACCAATCTGCTGATGGAAAAGGCCGGCCTTCACAAAGGCGACTTCAACTACATCACCTCGGGGACGTCACCGCTCAAGGTCACGGCGCTCGAGCGCGGCGCCATTGCGGCCGCGATCCTGTTCCAGCCCACCGCCGAACTCGCGCGGCGGCAAGGTTTTGCGCCGATCGCGAAATATGCCGGGCTGCGTCTCTATCCCTCGATCCTCTATTCCATGAGCCGGGAATGGGCCGGCAAGGGCGAAGCGGGACTGCGCGTGTCGCGCGCCTTCACCAAAGGCCACCAATGGCTGTGGGATCCGGGCAATCGCGCCGAAGCCGTCGCGATCCTCGCCAAATACACCAAGCGCGACGCCGACATCTGCGACGCCATCTATCAGGAGTTTTTCGTCACCGATAAGCTCTATTCACGGCGCGGCGAGATCGACATGGCCGGCTTCAACCAGGCGCTCGCCGACATGACGACCGCGACCGACATCCTCAAGCCGCCGGCGCCGCCGGCAACGAAGTTCGTGCTGGAGGCCTCCCTCGGCGGCATCATCGGGTGACGCGCCGCGTCATCAGGATGCAACAGAGTTGGGTTCGTTGGTCGGGCCGTTCCGGCGCAGCGTCGCGAGGATGCCATGGCTTTGGTTTCGAGACTTGTGAACGTCGATCGCCGCAAGGTCATCGCCGGCCTCGCGGCGTCCTGTGCGGGCCTCGTCGCCGCGCCCGCCGTGATCGGCCGCGCGCTCGCGCAAGGGCCACGATGGAGCGGGGGTAATCCGTTCAGCCTCGGCGTCGCGTCCGGCGCGCCGCGCCCGTTCGGCGTCGTGCTGTGGACGCGCCTCGCCCCCGACCCGCTGTCGGCCGATCCCGCGACACCCGGCGGCATGACCGGCGGTGACGTGCAGGTCGCCTATGAAATCGCCGCCGATCCGGCGATGCGCGATATCGTCCGGCGCGGGACGGCGACGGCGGAGGCAGCGTTCGCGTGGTCGGTCCACGCCGATGTCGTCGGTCTCGAGCCGGGGCGGAACTACTGGTACCGCTTCATCAGCGCAGATGCGGTGAGCCCGGTCGGTCGCACCAGGACCGCGTTTGCCGCCGGCGCGCCGGTCGATCGCCTGCGGTTCGGCTTCGCATCCTGCGCACATTATGAGTTCGGATATTTCTCGGCCTACGGACACCTCGCCGACGAAAACCCCGACATGGTGATGTATCTCGGCGACTACATTTACGAGGACGCCGGACGCGGGCCCGTGCGCGCCCACAGCGACGGCATCGAAGCCGCGACGCTGCCGACCTACCGCAACCGCTATGCCCAGTATCGGCTCGACGCCGATCTTGCGCGCCTGCACGCGACGGCGCCTGCGCTCGTCACCTGGGACGATCACGAAGTCTCGAACGACTATGCCGACAAGTGGTCGCAGTTCGACGATGATCCCGAGTTGTTCCTGCTGCGTCGTGCCGCCGCGTACCAGGCCTTTTACGAGCACATGCCGGTGCGGCCGATCCTGTCGCGCCCGAACGGGCCGGTGATGCGCATCTACGACCGCTTCACCTTCGGTGACCTCCTCGAGGTCTCGATGATCGACGGCCGCCAGTACCGCTCGCGCTCAGCATGCTATGCCGCGCCCGACAAGCTGCGCGGCCACATCGAGACCGACGCGAGCTGCGGCGAGCGGCGCGACGAAGGCCGCACCATGCTGGGCTTTGCCCAGGAGGCCTGGCTCGGCCTTGGGCTTGCGCGCAGCAAGGCCAGGTGGAACGTGATCGCGCAGGACGTGCTGATGGCGCAGCTGCGCGAGAAATCGCCCAACGGCACGATCGGCTTCTGGACCGATGATTGGGACGGCTATCCGGCAAGCCGCCGCCGCCTCATCCAGCGCATCGCGGAGACCCGCGTGTCAAATCCGGTGGTGATCGGCGGCGACATTCATTCGTTCTTCGCCAATGACCTCAGGGTCGACTTCGACGATCCGAAATCACCGGTCGTGGCGAGCGAATTCGTCGGCACCTCGATCGCGTCGCCGGGCCCGCCTTACGAGCTTATCGCAAGCACGCTGTCCGAAAATCCGCATGTCCACTTCTTCGAAAGCCGCAGGCGCGGCTATGTCAGCGTCGACCTCGATGCCAATCGGATGACCACGAAGATGCGCGTCGTCTCCGACGTCACCGATCCCAAGGCGACGATCTCGACGTTGAAGACATTCGTGGTCGAGAACGGCAAGGCGGGGCCGGTCGAGGCCTGACGCCCCGACGTCATCGTGCGCGAGCGGCGACGACGAGTTACGCCGCAATGAGTTTCCGAGCCCGGTGGCAGCGAGGCCGATAATTCTACGACCGCAGATCGACCGATCAGGTCATGGACGGGCCTGCGATGACATGACCGGTTGCGTCTCCTCCGGCGGCGGAAGACCAAGCAGCTTCGCGGGGTTGATCTTGTACATGAGATCGATTTCGCGCTGGGTGACGCCATGGTCGCGCAAGCCGCGCGCGGTGAGGACGAGGCAGTCGGTCGGATAGACGTTGTTGGTCTGCCCGCAGTCGGTCGAGACGATGATGTGCTCGGCCCCGATCTTCTTGACGAATGCCGCGCCGGCCGCGCGGGCCGCCTC
Organism: uncultured Alphaproteobacteria bacterium; assembly: GCA_963702755.1. Taxonomy (GTDB): domain Bacteria; phylum Pseudomonadota; class Alphaproteobacteria; order Rhizobiales; family Xanthobacteraceae; genus JAJPKK01. Next base: position 270,650 of record CAVPDZ010000004.1, read on the forward strand.
GGTCTTGTAGACCGTCGAGGCGGTGAGCTCGATGAAGGCCCCGAGCTTTGCCACATCCGGCAATTGCGGGATGTCGCCTGGATGCGTGAGCAGCACCTGCAGCCCGCGCATGCGGCCTTCGCGCGCGAGCAGCAGATGCTCCTCGGGCGTGGCGTGGCCGGTCGCGAGCACCATGCGGCCGTTGCTGTCCACGGTGCGGATATGCGCCATCACTTCGATGAGCTGCTTCACTTCGGGCAGCAGCTCGCCGTTCTTCGAGACGGCGACAAACGCCGGCGTGCCGGGCGGCATCATCAGCATCCACGGGCGGCTCTGGGCGAGCGCCTCGCGATCCATGCTGCCCGGGCGCGTGGTGGCGGTGATCGAGTCGCGGGTCGGCATCTCATAGATGCGGCCCCACCCGCCCTTGATCTGGCTGAAGTGCTCGAGCGCGGCGACATTGATGCCGCCGGTCGCGTAGTTCGAGGCCATCCGCCCGAAAATCTCGAACGTCGGCGAGAGATGCTTGCGGACCATGTAGGCCTCGCCGGCCGAGCCCGCGTCCTGATGGGTCTTGTAGACGAAGCCGCGCATGCCCCGCGCCTTGGCCACATTCACGGCCTCGAACACGTCGATCGCGCGGATCACGCCGCCGGTGCCTGGCGCGTCGGGATCGACATGCAGGTGCACGTCGATCGCCCCGACCAGCGACGGATCGGTGAGGCCGAGGTCGACCGGCCCGCGCAGCGGGTCGACCTTCCATTCGTCGGCGGCGACCTGGGCGCGGGCGGCACCGCCGCCGAGGCCCACAACTGCGCAGATCAGCGTTGCAAGCGCCGTGCTCCACAGCGTTGCAACGGTTCGCGATCGATCGGCTGAAATCGTCGTCACGGCATCCTCCCATTTTGCGGCGGTAGGCGTCGCGCATCCGCCGTTTGTCCGTCGGAGTATACACGAGGCGCGCGTTCAGTTGCTGTGTCCTGAAGGGCGCGCTCCGTAGCCCGGATGAGCGGAGCGACATCCGGGAACAGCCTTACCAATTTGATTAGCCCGTCCCGGATTTCGCTCCGCTCATCCGGGCTACGAAGTTCGAGGACACCGCTCGCCGTTGGGAAAGCCGCCGGTCTGACGCAGAGCCTCGCTGACCGCCATCGCGCAGGTCATCGCCACATTGATGGAGCGCAGGCCGGCGCGCATCGGAATCCGCAGCCGGACATCCGCGGCGGCGTGGACCGCGTCCGGCACGCCCGAGGACTCCCGGCCGAACAGCAAGATGTCGCGCGGCTCGAAGCGGTGATCGATATAGGAGACGGTCGCGCGGGTCGTGAACAGCACGAGGCGCAGGCCCATCGAGGAGCGCCAGCGCTCGAATTCCTCCCACGACACGTGTCGCTCAAGCGTCACCCGATCGAGATAGTCCATCCCGGCGCGGCGGAAGGCGCGGTCGCTGGTCGGAAAGCCGGCCGGTTCGATCAGGTGGGTTTCGACGCCAAGACATGCCGCGAGCCGGAGAATCGTGCCGGTGTTCTGCGGGATGTCGGGTTCGAACAGGGCAATCCGCATGTGTTTGCCGGCGGTTCAGGTGGATAATCGGGGCGCGCCGCGGCCGAATGGCGCTCGCGCGGCGGGCAGCGGTGGATGCGACTTTTTTCGCCTCCCAAGCCCTGGTGATGGCTGCGTTAGCGGGCTTGCACTCCGCGGGCAAGGGTGCCAATAAACGCCCGCCGAATGGTGCCGTGCCGTCCTGGTTCCGTGAGAGCGAAGACGGCTGCGGAGGAGTTTGTTGCGGCCGAGAGCGTTGTTGGGGGCTCGCGCGCTCTGCAGTCCGCCGCACGGGCGGGCTGGACGAACGAAAGGACAAAAAATCGTGACCACCATGTCTGCGGCAGAGCCGACACGCCGCGATTTCCTTTTTGTGGCGACCGCGACCGTCGGCGCCGTTGGCGTTGCTGCCACGCTGGTGCCGCTGATCGCGCAAATGAATCCCGACGCTTCGACGATCGCGGCCGGTGCGCCCGTCGAGATCGACCTCGCTCCGATCATGGAAGGCCAGGTCATCAAGGTGTTCTGGCGCAGCAAGCCGATCTTCATCAGCCATCTGACCAAGCAGTCGCTCGAAGAAGCGCAGAAGGTCCCGCTCGCCGATCTCAAAGACCAGGACACCGCCGACCAGCTTCGGGTCAAACCGATGCACGAGCAGTGGCTGGTCGTGATCGGCATCTGCACCCACCTCGGCTGCATCCCGCTGTCGCAGCAGGGCCCGTACGGCAAAGAGGGCGGCTGGTTCTGCCCGTGCCACGGTTCGGTCTATGACCAACTCGGGCGCATTCGCCAAGGGCCGGCGCCACAGAACCTTTTCTTGCCGCCCTATAGCTTCCTCTCCGACACCAAGATCCAGATCGGCTGACGCCGGCAGCGACTTGCGAGAGACATCATGACCGCGCCTTCGACCAATCAGCCGACCGAACTCCATTGGTGGCCGCACTCGCTGCAACGCTCCGACGGGACAGGCCCGTACGTGCAGCCCGAATTCGAACCGAAGAACCCCGTGATGCGCTGGTTCGAAGCGCGGTTGCCGCTCTTCAGCTTCACTTACAAAAGCGCCGTGTCGTATCCGACGCCGCGGAATTTGAACTACTGGTGGACGTTCGGCGCCATCCTGAGCTTCATGCTCGTCGTGCAGATCGTGACTGGCGTCGTGCTGGTCATGCATTACACGCCCGACGGCGCGCTCGCCTTCAATTCCGTCGAGCACATCATGCGCGACGTGAACTACGGCTGGCTGCTGCGCTATCTGCACGCCAACGGCGCGTCGATGTTCTTCCTTGCCGTCTACATCCACATGTTTCGCGGCATGTATTACGGCTCCTACAAGTCGCCGCGCGAGGTGCTGTGGATTTTGGGCGTCATCATCTACCTGTTGATGATGGCGACGGGCTTCATGGGTTACGTGCTGCCCTGGGGCCAGATGAGCTACTGGGCCGCGACCGTCATCACCAACCTGTTCTCGGCCATTCCGCTGGTCGGCGAGACCATCGTGACCTGGCTGTGGGGCGGCTATGCAGTCGGCAATCCGACGCTCGAGCGCTTCTTCGCGCTCCACTACCTGCTGCCTTTCGTCATCTTTGCCGTGGTTGGGCTGCACATCTGGGCGCTGCATGTCGTCGGGCAGAACAATCCGACGGGCATCGATCCGCAGACCGAGAAGGACACGGTTCCCTTCACGCCGCACGCCACGATCAAGGACATGTTCATGATCGCGGTGTTCTGCATCCTCTATGCGTGGATCGTTTTCTTCATCCCGAACTATCTCGGCCACGCGGACAATTATGTGCCGGCCAATCCGGCAGTGACGCCGTCCGACATCGTGCCGGAATGGTACTACTTGCCGTTCTATGCGATCCTGCGCTCGATCCCGAACAAGCTCGCCGGGGTCATCGCGCTGTTTTCTTCGATCGGCATTCTGTTCTTGCTGCCATGGCTCGATACGTCGAGCGTGAAGTCGGCAAAGTATCGGCCGCTGTACAAGCAGTTCTTCTGGCTGTTCGTCGCGACCTGCGTCCTGCTCGGCTGGCTCGGCACGAAGAAGCCCGAAGGCAACTACGTGCTGTTCGCACGCGTGCTGACCGCCTGGTACTTCATCCACTTCATTTTCGTGCTGCCGCTGCTCGGCCTGCTCGAGCGGCCGAAGCCGCTGCCAACCTCCATATCGGCGGCTGTGCTCAAGGGCGGAAAGGCTGCGGCGGCGATCCTCGTCGCGCTCGCGCTTGGCGCTGCGATGCTCGTTGCAGGACCCGGCGGCGCGTCGGCCCAGCCAGTGCCGTCGACGGCCGCTCCCGGCACCGGACAATCGCCCGCGACGCCGTCAACGCAACAGGGCCCAGCCATTCCCGGCGAGCCGCCGGCGCCCATTCAGGCCGAAGGCGACCAGGAGCCGGTCCCGCCGCGCAACCATTGGTCGTTCGCAGGGGTGTTCGGCAAATACGACACCGGTCAGCTTCAGCGCGGCTTCAAGGTCTACCACGACGTCTGCCAGCGCTGTCACAGCATGAAGCTTGTCTCGTTCGGCAATCTCGGCCAGGAGGGCGGGCCGGAGTTTTCGCCGGCTGAAGTCGCCGCGATCGCGGCCGAATACATGGTCAAGGACGGGCCGAACGATCAGGGCGAGATGTACGACCGGCCGGGACGTCCTGCCGACTATTTCCCGCCGCCGTTTCCGAATGACCAGGCCGCGCGCTTCGCTCTCGGCGGCTCCCTGCCGCCGGACATGTCGGTGCTCGCCAAGGCGCGGCAATTTTCGCGCGGCTTCCCGGCGTTCATCTTCGATTTCTTCCTGCCGTATCAGGAGTTGGGCGTCGACTACATCGTCGGGGTTCTCAAAGGCTATGGCCAGAAGCCAGCGAATATGACGATGGCGGCCAACATGCAGTACAACGAGTACTTTCCCGGGCACGCCATCGGCATGCCGCCGCCGCTCACGGATGGCGCCGTCGAGTACACCGACGGCGCGCCGCAGACGGTCGATCAGTATTCCAAGGACGTTGCCGCGTTCCTGATGTGGGCGGCCGAGCCGTCGCTCGACGCCCGCAAGCGGACCGGCTTCGTCGTCATGATCTTCCTGATCGTGTTTTCCGTGCTGCTCTATTTCACCAAGCGGAAAGTGTGGTCCGGACTGCACTGACTGAGCGCAGATAGAAGGGGCTGACGGTGGCGGAAGCCGGCACCAAAGCGGTCCTCGGCATCATCGGCGGCTCCGGCTTCTACGATATGCCGGGGCTCGAGAAGGCGGTCGAGATCAAAAGCCCGTGGGGAGAGCCGTCGGGGCCGCTGCGGGTCGGCGAGATCGGCGGGACATCGGTCGTGTTTCTCGCCCGCCACGGCAAGGGCCACCCCCTGTCGCCGTCCGACATCAACTATCGCGCCAACATCGACGCGATGAAGCGCGCCGGCGTCACCGACCTCATCTCCATGTCCGCCTGCGGCTCGTTCAAGGAAGAACTGCCGCCCGGCACGTTCGTGCTGGTCGATCAGTTCATCGACCGCACCTACAAGCGCGAGAGCTCGTTCTTCGGCAAAGGCTGCGTCGCCCATGTGTCGATGGCGCATCCGGTGTCGCCGCGGCTGCACCATCACCTCGAAGCGGCGGCGAAGGCGGCCGGCATCGCCGTGGTGCGCGGCGGCACCTACGTCTGCATGGAGGGGCCGCAGTTCTCCTCGCTCGCCGAGAGCCTCACCTACAAGCAGCAGGGCTACGCGGTCATCGGCATGACCAACATGCCGGAAGCAAAGCTCGCCCGCGAAGCCGAGATGTCCTACGCGACGGTCGCCATGGTGACCGACTTCGACTGCTGGCATGAAGACCATGACGCGGTGACGGTGCAGGACATCATCAAGGTGCTGATGGCGAATGCGGACAAGGCGAAGCGCCTCGTCGCGCAGCTCGCCGCCGATTTCCCGCGCCAGCATGAGCCCTGCCCGATCGGCTCCGACCGCGCGCTCGATACCGCGATCATCACGGCGCCCGAGGCGCGCGACCCCGCGCTTCTCGCCAAACTCGACGCCATCGCGGGCCGCGTGCTCGGGCGCGCGTGACATGCCCTTGCTTGAGAAGCGCGCTCTCTTCTCCCTCCCCCCTTGCGGGGGAGGGTCGGGGTGGGGGGTCGAGAGGTTGCAGCACCGACGTGCCGTATCTCGCGACCCCCACCCCCGACCCCTCCCCACAAGGGGGAGGGGAGCAGAGAGCGCGCCTTTCGCAACAGCGGTCGTGCGCGGCAGGACCTGACGCTCAGGGCTTGACGCCTCCCGGCGCCGCGGGGGAAACACTGTTCCGCCCTCTTTCGATCGTGCATTTTTGAGGACGCCATGTCAGTCACGCCCGAACTCGACCTCGACCTGCGCACCGCGATCAGGTCCATTCCGGACTATCCGTCGGCCGGCATCGTCTTCCGCGACATCACGACCCTGCTCGGCAATGCGCGGGCGTTCCGTCGCGCGGTCGACGAGTTGGTGCAGCCATGGGCCGGTTTCAAGATCGACAAGGTCGCCGGCATCGAAGCGCGCGGTTTCATCATCGGCGGCGCGGTCGCGCATCAGACCTCGGCCGGCTTCGTGCCGATCCGCAAGAAGGGCAAGCTGCCCTACAAGCGGGTCACCATCGGCTATTCGCTCGAGTACGGCATCGACGAAATGGAGATGCATGAGGACGCCGTCGCCAAGGGCGAGCGCGTCATCCTGGTCGACGATCTCGTCGCCACCGGCGGCACGGCCGAAGCCGCGGTCAAGCTGCTGCGTCAGATGGGCGCCGAAGTGCTCGCCGCCTGCTTCATCATCGACCTGCCGGCACTCGGCGGCGCCGCCAAGCTGCGCGCCCTCAACGTGCCGGTCCGCACGCTGATCTCCTTCGAGGGGCATTGAGCTTTCGTATCATGTCATGATACCTTATGGCCACGAGATGCGATGACTCGCGGCGAGAGATTTCCCTTTGATTCGGAGCTTTAGAGGAAAGTTTGCCGAATTGATCCTGATAGATCGGAGTGCCCCAAAGGGATTTCCAACCGATCTTCTGAAAGTTGCACGGCGCAAGCTCGTTCAGATCAATGGCGCGGGCGCCTTGCCCGACCTTTCAGTGCCGCCCGGCAACAGGCTTGAGGCTCTCAAGGGCAATCTGAAGGGCAAATACTCGATCCGCATCAACGACCAATGGAGAATTGTTTTTAGGTGGACGGAGGCAGGACCCGAGGACGTCGAAATTATCGATTATCATTGAGTCCTGGACGAGGAAGTGAACATGACCACCAAAAAGCTTGCTCCCGTTCATCCTGGAGAGGTGTTGCGGGAAGATTTTCTACTTCCGATGAAACTCACTGCCTACGCGGTAGCGCGGGCGTGCGGCGTCCCACGCACCCGAATTGAACGACTTTCGCGTGGTCAAACACCGGTGACGGCGGACACCGCACTGCGACTGGCGCGCTATTTCGGGACCACTCCGGCGTTCTGGATGAACATCCAGGCGCAGTTCGATCTCGAACGCGCGGCTGACGAAATGGCCGCATCCCTCAGAAAGATCGAGCCACTGAAACGCACAGCGGCTTGAGCGGGCACTGCGCCTCGCCCCCCGGAGAGGTAAGTAAGAAGTAAGCGCGTCTTCCGCCGGCGCGTCCCTCGCTAGCTACGCCCGGAAGCGCACGACCTTCTGGGTCTGCTCGCCGAGGCCGGGGATGCTGAGCTTCACGACATCGCCGGCCTTGAGATATTTCGGCGGCTTCATGCCCAGCGCGACGCCGGGCGGGGTGCCGGTGATGATGACGTCGCCGGGCTCGAGCACCATGAATTGCGAGCAGTACCAGACGAGATGCGCGCAGCCGAAGATCATCGTCCGGGTCGAGCCCTTCTGGCGGGTCTCGCCGTTCACGGTGAGCAGCATGTCGAGCTTCTGCGGATCGGCGATCTCGTCCTTGGTGACGAGCCAGGGCCCGAGCGGGCCGAACGTCTCGCAGCCCTTGCCCTTGGTCCACTGGCCGGCGCGCTCGATCTGAAACTCGCGCTCGGAGACGTCGTTCGCGAGGCAGAAGCCCGCAACTGCATCCATCGCCTTCCTCTTGGCGAGATAGCGCGCGCGGCTGCCGATCACGATGCCGAGTTCGATCTCGTAATCGAGCTTCTCGGAGCCCTTCGGCAGCATGGTGTCGTCGTTCGGGCCGCAGATGCAGCTCGGCGCCTTGTTGAAGATGATCGGCTCCTTCGGCACCGGCTGGCCGGCTTCGGCGGCATGATCGGCGTAATTGAGCCCGATGGCGATGAAATTGCCGACATGACCGACGCAGGGGCCAAGCCGCGGATTGCCGCGCGCCAGCGGCAGCGTCGCCGGCTTCACCTTGGCAAGCTTCGCCAGACTGCGCGGCGAAAGCGCCTCCCCGGCGATATCCGCAACGAGGCCCGAGAGGTCGCGGATCCGGCCTTCGCCGTCGATCATGCCAGGCTTTTCGCGGCCAGCCGCGCCATAGCGCACGAGCTTCATAACGTGTCCTTTCAGGAAGAATTGTGCGAGCGGATGAGCCGCTGAGAGGCCGGGATCATGCGTCGGCGGTGGCGCCAACTCAAGTGCGGCTATGACAGTTCTGAAGGGCGGGTCAAAAGAATACGATGCGATCAGGCTGACTCTGGTGGGGCGGGAGGAATGATCCCGCCCCTCGCTTGGAGAAGTAGCAGCTTGCTGCGCCGGCGATGCTTAACCGGCCTCAGCTTCGTTCTCGCTTAGGCGATTGGTTCACCACCACCAACGCCGCCAACCCCAGCCGCCGCCCCAACCCCAACCGCCACCCCAGCCCAAGCCCCAATAGGGCCGATAGTAGCCAGCCGTACCCCCAGCCCGAATAGGGATAGGACCAGTAGGCCGGCCGGTAGTAGCTCCAATAGTGGCGACGATAGGCATACGGGCGGTAGTAGCTCCAACGGCGATAACCCCAGTAGGGTCGGTAGTAGCTCCAGTAGTGGCGGCGATAGCCCCAGTACGGGCGATAGCCCCAATAGCGGCGATACCAAACGTGCTCGACCGCATTGACTTCGTTGGCGGCGGTCGCCAGGCCGGCCGGCGCGGTGGTCGTCATCGCGCTGGCCTGATTTGAAACAGCCAAGGCTGCAAACAGGGCCCCGACCGTCGCTGCAATCAGGATGTACTTCCTCATGAGATTCCTCCTGACACGGTTCAACCTGGACCAATGCGGCAACGGAACCCGGAGTTCCCGCATGTCCTTGCTATTGATTAACGAGTTGATCGCCGGCTGGATCGATTCGAATCAATGACGGGAATTCGGCAGTAATCATCTGACGTGCTTAAGCTTCAGCACGAAGACATCGGCCATCGATCATCGATTGCGAGCGCGCGAATTGCCGCTGCGAAAACAGGGCCAGCGATGATAAGTCGCGGGCTATCAGCATTCACACCAAGATCATTCGATTAAAATGCGCCGGGAAAAGTGCCGCCGTCGATGAGGAGATTCTGCCCGGTGATGTAGCCGGCATGGGTCGAGCAGAGGAAGGCGCACGCCGCGCCGAACTCGTCCGGCTGGCCGAAGCGCTTGGCAGGAATTGTCGCGGCACGCTCGGCGTACGCCTGTTCGACCTTGATGCCGCGCTTGTTCGCGGTGTTCTCCATGTTGGACTGCAGCCGGTCGGTTGCGAAGGCGCCGGGCTGCAGGAAGTTGATGGTGACGTTCGAAGCCGCGACCGAGCGCGCAACGCCGGCCATGAACGCGGTGAGACCCGCGCGCGCGCCGGACGAGAGGTCGAGACCGACGAGCGGCGCCTTCACCGTGCCCGAGGTGATGTTGACGATGCGGCCGAACTTTCGCGCCACCATGCCGTCGATCACTTTCTGCGTCAGCTCGATCGCCACCACCATGTTGGCGATGACGCCGTCGATCATCATCTCGCGCGACAGCTCGCGGAAATCGCGAAACGGCGGCCCGGCATTGTTGTTGACCAGGATGTCGGGCGCGGGACAGGCGGCGAACAGCGCCTTCTGCCCGTCCGGCGAGGCTACGTCGGCCGCGACCGCCGTGACCTTCGCGCCGGTCGCCTTGCGAATGTCGGCCGCGGTCGCCTCGACGGCATCGCGGTTGCGCCCATTGACCACGACCTCGCATCCGGCCGCGGCGAGATTCATGGCACAGGCGCGGCCGAGTCCCTTGCTCGAAGCGCAGACAATGGCCTTGCGGCCGGCAATGCCGAGATCCATGGCGTTCTCCCTGATGCGGTAACCGCGCGTTTCCTTGGCGGCAGCGGCACGCGATGTCAATTCGGTCCGGCAGCATCAGGCCTCTGCGCGTGAGGAAGATAAACGCGGCATCCAACGGGCTGCGAATGGTCCGCGGTTTGCTTGCCGATCGTGCCGGCACTAGTCTCGCAACGATCGCCGTTGCCGCCCTGCTTGCGAGAGCCGCCTCAAGGGAGAAGCTCTGAATGACGGAAAAGTTCGATCGCCGCTCTTTCCTCGCTGCGCTTGGCGCCGCCGGTGCGACGCCTTTTCTCGCACGTCCCGCCGCGGCTGAAAGCTGGCCGACAAAGCCGGTGCGGATCGTCGTGCCGTTCGCGCCGGGAGGAAATACCGACGGCATTGCGCGACTGATGTCGCAGCGGCTTGGCGAAGCTTTGGGGCAGCAATTCGTGGTCGAAGATCGGCCAGGAGCCAATGGGCAGATCGCGGCCGAAACGGTCGCGCGGGCGCCGGCCGACGGCTATACGCTGTTTCTTGCCGCGCTCCCGCAGATCGCGGTTTTCCCGGCCATGACGAAGGTGTCTTACGACCCCGTCAAGGATTTCGCGCCGGTGAGTCTCATCAGCACCAATCCGTTCGTGCTGATGGTGCATCCCGATTTTCCGGTGCACTCCGTCGCGGAACTCGTGGCCCGCGCCCGTGCGGCCGGCGAATTGATCCCCTACGGCAGCGGCGGGCATGCGAGTCTCACCCACATTGCCATGGCGCTGTTCCTCAAGCGCGCCGGGATCGAAATGAATCACGTGCCCTACAAGGGCGGCGGACCGGCGATGGCGGATTTCCTCGCCGGCCATGTTCCGATTTATTTCGGCAATCTGTCGGAAGCTCTTCCCTTCGCCACCAACGGCCGCGTCCGCATGCTCGGCATTTCGAGCGCCGAACGCTCGCCGCAGCTTCCGCAGGTGCCGACCATCGCGGAAGCGGGCTACCCGGGCTTCGACGTGATCACGTGGAACGGCCTCTTCGCTCCGGCCGGAACGCCGACCCCGATCGTGACGCGCCTCGCAGCCGAATGTGCCGCAGCCACGAAAGACCTGGCACAGCGCTTTTCCGACTACGGCGTCAATCCGAAAGGCGTTGGCCTCGACCAATTCGCGGCCATCATTGCCGCCGACATTCCGAAATGGGCGGAGATCGTGCGCGTCACCGGCGTCGCACTGCAGTGACGCAACTGAATAATTCACCTCCCCCTGGAGGGGGGAGGTCGCCCGCGCGCAAGCGCGGGCGGGAGGGGGTGGCAGCGCTTCCACATTTTCAGCGCTGAGTTTGTTGAAGCGCTGTCACCCACCCCGGACCGCCTGCGGCGGTCCGACCCTCCCCCTCCAGGCCCCTCCAGGGGAGGGTGCTTAGGTGCTGCCGCTCTTGAAGCAGTGCACAGCTTCGCAAGATCGTATAACCACGCTAAGGCCAAGTGCATAAGAGCAGTGCATTCAATCGTAAGGATCGATCATGCCCCACATCACCACCGACGATGGCGTGAAGCTCTACTACGACGAGGTCGGCCGCGGCTATCCGGTCGTGTTCGTGCACGAGTTCGCCGGCGACGTTCGGTCATGGGAAGCGCAGTTGCGCCACTTCGGCGCGAACTATCGCTGCATCGCCTACAACGCGCGCGGCTTTACCCCGTCCGATGTCCCGGAGGGCGTTGACCGTTATTCGCAGGCGCGCGCCCGCGACGACATCCGCGCCGTGCTCGACGGCTTGAAGATCGACAAGGCGCACATCGTCGGCCTCTCGATGGGAGGCTTTGCAACGCTCCACTTCGGCTTCACCTATCCGGAGCGCGCGCGGTCGATCGTCGTTGCCGGTTGCGGTTATGGCGCGGCACCCGACCAACGCAAGAAGTTCGTCGAGGAGGCTGAAGCGGCCGCCGCGCGCTTTGAAGAGCTTGGCATGGCCAAGGCTGCCGAAGGCTATGCGCTCGGCCCGACCCGCGTGCAGTACCAGAACAAGGACCCGCGCGGCTGGCGCGAATTCGCCGACCAGCTTGCAGAGCATTCCACCAAGGGCTCTGCCCTGACCATGCGCGGCGTGCAGGCGCGGCGTCCGTCACTCTTCGATCTCACCGAGGAGATGAAGAAGATCACGGTACCGACCCTCGTCATGACAGGCGACGAAGACTGGGCCTGCCTCGATCCCGGTCTGTTGATGAAGCGAACGATTCCGACAGCAGGCCTCGTGGTGATGCCGAATTGCGGTCACGCCATCAATCTCGAAGACGCCGACGCGTTCAATCGGCATATCGACAATTTCTTCCACGCCGTCGAACTCGGCAAATGGCCGACGCGCGATCCCCGCGCGGTTTCGACCGCGACCTTGGGGAAGTGAACGCCCGGATGACGCGCGCGTCTGCATCTGCATTCGCGCCCTCGCGGTTCCACTGCGGAGGCCGAGTTTGGCATGGTTCTTGCGGGCGATAGCGCCAAGCTTTACGCTCCCCGACTTACGGGACCGCCCGATGCCCCTGACCAAGCTGCTGATCGACGACGTGAGCATGGACTTTGCGACGCCTGCCGGCGTCTTTCATGCGCTCGACCATGTCAGCCTGACGGTGCCGCAGGGCTGGTTCGTGAGCCTCATCGGGCCCTCGGGTTGCGGCAAGAGCACGATCTTCAACATCGTCGCCGGACTTCAAGAACCGAGCACCGGCCGCGTGCTGATCGACGGCGTCGACGCCACCGGGACCATCGGCCGGGTCGGCTACATGCTGCAGAAGGATTTGCTGCTGCCGTGGCGCACGCTCACCGACAACATCATTCTCGGGATGGAAATCCAGGGCGTGAAACTCGCCGAGGCGCGCGCACGCGCGCTGCCGCTGCTGCGCCGCTACGGGCTTGCCGGATTCGAGAACGCCTATCCGAGCACGCTGTCCGGCGGGATGCGCCAGCGCGCCGCCCTGTTGCGGACGCTCTTGTTCGACACCGACGTGATCCTGCTCGATGAGCCGTTCGGCGCGCTCGATGCGCAGACCAAGCTGCGCATGCAGGAATGGCTGCTGCAGCTATGGAGCGACTTCGGCAAGACCGTGGTGTTCGTCACCCACGACGTCGAGGAGGCGATCTTCCTGTCGGACGAAGTGCACGTCATGGGGACGCGCCCCGGCCGGATCCTCGACACCATCTCGATTGCATTGCCGCGTCCGCGCCTGCGCGCCTGCACGAATTCGGCGGAGTTTATCGCCGTGAAGGAGCGCTGCCTCGAATGGCTGCACAACGAGGCCTCGCCCTCCCTCGACGACGCGGCCTGAGGCGATTGCGATGACCGTGCCGCATACCTCGACTGCGAAGGGCACCGCGGCGTGGAGTCCGCCGGCAAGCGCGCCCGTCGCGGGCACCGCGGCAGCGCGGCCGGTGCGGCGCTTGCCGGTGCATAAGGACTGGCCTGCATACGCGATTGTCGCGACGCAGATCGGCTTCCTGGTCTTCATCATCGCGCTGTGGGAGATCGCGGCGGACCTCGGCTGGATCGACGCGTTCTTCTGGTCGCAACCGAGCGCGATCTATCGGACCCTCATCATTTTCTTCACGACGGGCGATGCCTTCACCGATATCGGCTTCACCTTTCGCTCGACCATCCTCGGCTTCCTGATCGGAACCGCGGCCGGCTCCGCGATCGGCCTGTCGTTCTGGTGGTCGCGCAATTACGCGGCGATCGTGCAGCCCTACATCATCTGCTTCGAGTCGCTGCCGAAGCTCGCACTCGCGCCGTTGATCGTGCTGGTGTTCGGCATCGGCATCGCCTCCAAGGTCGCGATCGCGACCGCGCTCACGATCGTCGTCTCGACGCTCACCGCCTTCGCCGGCGTCAAAGCCATCGATCCCGACGGCGAGAAGCTGTTCTACTCGCTCGGCGCGACCCGCCTGCAGGTGTTCCGCAAGCTCGTGATCCCGTCCTGCCTGCCGTGGATCATTTCGGTGCTGCGGGTGAACATCGGGCTTGCGCTCACCGGCGCGATCGTCGGCGAGTTCATCGCATCCCAGCATGGCCTCGGCCGCGCCATTCTGTATGCCGGCCAGACCTATGACATCGCGCTCGTCTGGGTCGCGGTGTTGGTACTGTCGACGCTCGCCGTCATCATGTACGTGACAGTGTCATGGCTCGAGCGCGTCCTGCGCAAGGGCGTGCGAAGTTAGGAGGTCGCCATGCATAGACGTCGGTTTTTGAAAGTTGCGACCGGAGCGGCAGGCGCCGCCGTCGCCGGACGCATCGTGCCGGCGCGCGCGGCGCGCGAGCTTCTGGTGGCGGAACCGGTGCACGGGACCGGCTATCTCCCGCTCTATGTGGCGATGGCCAAGGGCTTCTTCGACGACATCAAGGTCAACATCATCACCATCGAATCCGGCGCCGGCCACACCAACGCGGTGCTGACGGGCCAGGCGTTCGCTTTCATCGGCGGCCCCGAGCACAATGCCTTCGCCAAGGCGAAAGGGGCGGAGCTGCGCGCCATCGTCAATTGCGTCAATCGCGGCAACAATTATTTCTGCGCCCCGCCGGGCCAGGGACCGAAGGACCGCGACTGGCCGAGCTATTTCAAGGGCAAGAGCATCGCGGTCGGTCCGTTCGGCGGCACGCCCAACTCGATCGCGCGCTACCTGCTCGCAAAATGGAAGCTCGACCCCAAGAGCGATGTGACACTGGTCGAAACCGCTAACTCGGCGACGGTCGCCGCGGTGCGCAGCAAGCAGGCGCAGATCGGCGAAGCGACCGAGCCGTTCGTGACCCAGGGCATCCGCAACAAAGTGTGGGACGAGCCGTTCTTCAACGTGCCGAAAGAGCTTGGGCCTTACGCCTATTCCACCATCAATGTGCGGCTCGATTCGATCCAGAAGGAGCCCGAGGTCGTGCGCACCTTCGTGCGCGGCATGGTGAAAGCGCTAAAGTTCGTCTACGCCAATCCGGCCGAGTCGAACGAGATTGCCAAGAAGCAGTTTCCCACCATGGCGCTCGACGACCTGCGCGCGACGCTCGATCGTTCCTTCGCCGATGAGATGTGGAGCCCCGATGGCATCATCACTCCGCAATCCTGGGATACGGCAAAAGCGGTCGTGCGCGAGGCCGGCATCTTGAAAGCCGACATCAAGTATGACGAGATCATCGACATGCGCTTTGTCGAGAGCGCCTGATGCAAGGACAAGGTTACTGAAGACACATTCGTCATTCCGGGGCGCCGTAGCGAAGCGGAGGCGAGCCCGGAATCCATAACCTCCGACCGAGGCGTATGGATTCCGGGTTCGCCGCTTTGCGGCGCCCGGAATGACGCCTTTCCATCCTCTATCGTCCGCTTGAAAGGAGCCCCACATGACCGAACCGATCTGGAACCAATTTCTGACCGAGCGCGACAAGGCGGTGTTTGCGACCTCCGGCTACGGCGCGCGCCAGGGCTTCGGCAAGCGGCCGGCGCTGCTCATCATCGACGTCAATTATGCGTTTTGCGGCGAGAAGCCGGAGCCGATCCTCGAATCGATCAAGAAGTGGCGCAATTCCTGCGGCGAGGATGCCTGGGTGGCGCTGCCCTACATCCGCTCGCTCATCGACAAGGCCCACGAGAAGGGCCTGCCGGTGATCTACACCACCGGCGTGCGCCGCGGCGACAACTGGGATTCGGGAAGCTGGAGCTGGAAGAACAACCGCTCCACCGAGGACGTCTCCAACAAGACCGTGATGTCCAATCGCGACGGCAACGAGATCATGGCCGAGATCGCGCCCGGCCCCAAGGACATCGTGATCTACAAGCAGAAGCCGTCCGGCTTCTTCGGCACCAACATGACGAGCTATCTGACGCTGCTCGGCTGCGACAGCGTCATCGTCACCGGCACCACCACGTCGGGCTGCGTGCGCGCCAGCGTGCTCGATGCCTTCAGCCTCAACTACCGCATTACGCTCGCCGAGGAAGGCTGCTTCGACCGCTCGCAGGCAAGCCATGCCATCAATCTCTGCGACATGAACGCGAAGTATGCCGACGTGGTGAAGACCTCCGAGGTGCTCGCCTTCTTCGACAAGCTCCCCTCCGGCATGTTCGACCTGCCCAAAGGCACAGGCGCGCCGGAACCGCACCCCATGCGCAAGGCCGCGAATTACTGAGGTGCGGTGGGCTCCGAACTTTCCCCTCCCCCGCGTGCGGGGGAGGAGAAAATCGGATAGCTACTCCTCCAAAATTGAATTGAACGCGGACCCGGCCGGCGCGTAGATCTCGTAGATGACGAGATCCTGGTCGCCGGTGGCGCGCAGCGCGTGGCGGGTGCCGGCCGGAATATAGACGACGTCGTCGGTGACGATGGCGTGGTCTTGGCCTTCGATCGTCACGATGCCTTCGCCTGATTTGACGATGTAGACATTGTCGGACCGCGTGTGCCGGTGCACGCGGCCCGGGGCATTCTTGGGACCCAGCACGTTGATGTGCACGTCGAGGTTTTCGACGCCGATCCCGGTATCGATGAGCCTGATCGAATAGCCCCGCGCCGGCTCGAGGGTTCGCCGCGGCGCCGTTGCGGGTTTGATGATCCTGAATGACATGCTGATTTCCTTGTCTTTATTTCCGCCTCAGGCTGCCTGCGGACGGAGGTGAAAACCTCATCGTCCATGCACCGCCCGCGCGGCCGGCAACGTTATCCCCATGCCTCGCGCCTTCGCCTGCGTGAAAATGTAATGGCAGATGGCGACGTCCTGCGAGACGAGGCCGGTGGTGTGGATGAGGATGCGCTCGTCCGCCCGTTCGCGGCCAGGCTTGGTGCCGGCGACCACCTCGTGGATTTCGCCGTGAAGCTGGGCTCGCGTGAACACGCCGGTGTCGATCATGTCGCGGAAGAACGGCATCAGGTAGTTCATCTCCCAGCTGTCGATGACAACCTTGTCCATGCGTGCCCAGCCCGCCGGCTCGAACTCGCGGCGCGCCAGCGAGATGAAGACGGCGCCCAGCTTGAGCCACGCTTCGCGGGTCATGATATCCGAGGATGTGGTACCGCCGACCGCGATGTCGGCGCCGCGCACCACGTCTTCGATGCGGTCGCAGGCGACGACCGGGATGCCGAGCTTGGCGCTCCATTCGGCGGCAAACGCCGCGCGGGTTTCGGGCCGGCGCGAGGTGACGCGGATTTCCGCGAAACGATAGAGCTGCAACAGGCACCGCAGCATGTTGGTGCCCATCGCGCCAATGCCGACGAGGCCCAGCACCTTCGCGTCGACCGGGCCGACCCACTTCAGCGCGACGGCCGCCGCGGCGGTGCTGCGCAGCTGGTAGACGAGGTGCTCGTCCACGATTGCGAGCGCATGGCCGTTGCGCGGGTCGGACAGCACGATGAAGCGCGTGCAGTCGAGGGCGCCGACGGTGTTGCGCGCGCCGTCATCGAAGTAGTTGTACATGCGCACCCCCGTCACCGGGATGTCCTTGAGCAGGCAGCCCTTCACATGCCAGTGGTTATGGAAGCCCTCGGCGACATCGAGCTTGAAGCTCGGCGGTTTCGACCAGACGACGCTGCCGCGCGCGTGCATCCGGTAGGTTTCCTCGCAGATGCGCATCGCGTCGTCATGGGTCAGCAGCGCGAGCGTGTCGCGATACGGCACGAACAGGATGTCGGGATGCGTCGCAGATTCCATTATGATCATCACCTGGGATCGTCGGCTTGACCGAGCCATCCAGTAGCCTCGGTTTCGCGATTATGGGAGCCCTTGATGGCGGAGCGCAAATACGAGTGGCCCAACGGCAACCGCATCGCAGTCGCGGTGACGGCAATGCTGGAGACGTGGAGCGAGGGCAAGGGGCCACCCTACGGGGTGCAGGCGAGCCCGCTCAAGCCCGGAACGAAGGATACCGCGGGGATTGCCTGGGGCAGCTACGGCGGCAAGGTCGGCGTCTACCGGCTCATCAATCTGTTCAAGGCAAACGGCATTCGCGCGACGTTCTGCGTCAGCGGCAAGTGTGCCGAGCTCTATCCGCAGGCGCTGACCGACATCGTTGCGTCGGGTCACGACATCGCGGGCCACGCCTACTACCAGGATCAGCTCCTCACCTACATGACGCCCGAGGAGGAGCGCGCAACGATTGCGCGCTCGCTCGACGTCCTGACGAAGGCGACCGGCCAGCGCCCGCGCGGCTGGATCAGTCCGTCGATGGCGTTCACCGAGCACACGCGAGGCTTTCTCGCCGAGGAGAAGCTGCTGTGGCACGGCGATGCCCGCGACAGCGACCTGCCGCGCCTCGTCGACACGCCGGCAGGATCGATCGTGCATATCCCCGGCAGCGACTTCACAGACAACCGCGTGCTGCGGTCGAGCTCGCTCGACCTGTGGGATGTGCATCGCACGACGTTCGATTATCTCTACGAGCGCGAGACGCCGGCGTTCATGGTGCTGTCCATGCACTGCCACTTCGGCGGCCGCCCCATGATCGCCGCCGTCATGGACAAGGTATTCAAGCATATCGCGAAGCACGACAAGGTGTGGCTCGCGACCTATGCTGACATTGCGGAATGGGTGCGCGAGCGCAAGCTTGCCGCCGACCCGCGGCGCCTGCTGCCAGGATGAAGGCCGAGGGTAAAGGCCAAGGGTCAAGCCAAGGGTGGGTGTTATGAACGAAGCAACCGGTTTCCGCGCCACCTTCCAGGATTTCGACGATCCGCCGGAGGCAGCAGAGGCGGCGCCCCGCGTCGCCGCGCTGCGCGAGGAACTGGCGCGCCGCGGCCTCGACGCCTTCATCGTCCCCCATGCCGACCGTCACCAGAACGAATATCTGCCGCCGTCCGAAGAGCGGCTCGCTTGGCTCACCGGTTTCACCGGCTCGGCCGGCGCCGCCATCATCACCGCGGATCGCGCGGTGCTGTTCGTCGATGGCCGCTATACGCTGCAGGCACGCGAGCAGGCCGACCCCAAGCTGTTCACCATCGAGCACCTTGTCGACGCACCGCCATCCGCCTGGATCGAGGCGAACCTCACCGCGGGCCAGAAGATCGGCTACGATCCGTGGCTGCATACGGCGGACGGCGCCGAGCGCCTCGGCAAGGCCTGCGCGGCCGCCGGCGCCACCCTCGTTGCGACCTCGCCCAACCCGATCGATTCCGTCTGCCGCAATCTCCCGGAGCCGCCGTGTGGCGCGGTGGTGCCGCAGCCCCTCGAATTCGCCGGCGAAGACGCGCGTCAAAAGCTCGAGCGCCTGCGCGAGGAATTGAAAAAGCTCAAGGCCGACGTGCTCGTCGTCTCCGATCCCGCCGCGATTGCCTGGACCTTCAACATCCGCGGCGCCGACGTTGCCCATACGCCGATCGCGCTCGCTTTCGCGATCGTGCCCGCGGAAGGCGGCGCGCAGCTCTACATCGATCCGCGCAAGCTGACCGACGCGGCGCGCGCCGCGCTCGACGGCCTCGCCGAACTCAAGGCGCCTGACGCATTTGCCGCCGACCTCGCCGCGCTAGGCGCCGCGCACAAGACCGTTCGCCTCGATCAGGCGACGGCGGCGCACGCGATCTCGCAGGCGATCATTGCCAATGGCGGCAAGGCGCCGCGCGGCGCCGATCCGATCGCCGCCATGAAGGCGGTGAAGAATGCGGCCGAGATCGCCGGCAGTCGCGCGGCGCACCGCCGCGACGGCGCCGCGGTCGCAAACTTCCTTGCCTGGTTCGATCGCACGGCGCCCGCGGGCGAACTCACCGAGATCGACGCCGTCGCCGCGCTCGAAACATTTCGCCGCGACACCGGCGTCCTCAAGGACATATCGTTCCCGACCATTTCGGGCGCCGGACCGGACGGCGCTATCGTCCATTACCGCGTCACGCGCAAATCGGACCGCAGGATCGCGCCGGGCGATCTGTTCCTCATCGATTCCGGCGCGCAATACCAGGACGGCACGACCGACATCACCCGCACCGTGATGGTGAGCTCGGCGACGGCGGAGATGCGCGACCGCTTCACCCGCGTGCTCAAAGGCCACATCGCCATCGCCCGCGCCGTGTTCCCCGACGGCATCTCGGGCGCACAGCTCGACAGCTTCGCTCGCGCGAGCCTGTGGGCGGCCGGGCTCGATTTCGATCACGGCACCGGCCACGGCGTCGGCAGCTATCTGTCGGTGCACGAGGGCCCGGCGCGCATCTCGAAACTCGGAACGACGCCGCTCAAGCGCGGCATGATCCTGTCCAACGAGCCCGGCTACTACAAGAACGGCCACTACGGCATCCGCATCGAGAATCTGGTGCTGGTCACCGAGGCGCCCGCTGTTCCCGGCGCCGACAAGCCGCTCAATTGCTTCGAGACGCTGACGCTCGCACCCATCGACCTTCGTCTCATCGAGGCGAGCCTGATGACGGCTGAGGAAACAGCTTGGCTCGATGCTTACCACGCCCACGTGCGCGAGACGCTGATGCCGCTGGTGCGCGAGGAGACGCGCGCGTGGCTCACGGTGGCGACGGCACGGGTGGAAAGTTCGCTAGGCTAGTGAGGAGCGCCCAGTGCCACTGGAATTGCCCTTTCCAACATGCGTTGGCGCATCGCTGACGCGACGGCAGACGGCACATGCTGTTGATTGCGGGTGAGGCGCCTCTGCGCATTCATCGCCTTTGAGCGGGCGCGGAGCGATGCGGCTAATCTGTCGACGTGGCGATGAATTCGTCGCCAAGCGAAATGATCGCGTTACAATCCGCTGATCATTTTCAGGCCAAGCATAACGACCCAAAGTAATGCGAACGCAATTCCAGTAATGCGAGCGACCTTTGCTTCGGTGACGTTTCCCTCAGCCATATGACCCCCAAAAGAAAATCCCCGTTGACGGACCAAATCATTGCATCACGCACGCACGACAAACTCAGCTACTGAGCCACTCCCGCGCGGGGAGCTAACGGATCGCCGATCAGCGAAGGTGCGACCCGCAAGAATTTCATTCGATTCGGCGCGCTCTCCGAAGCCGACTGACGAGAGATCGCGACGTTAATGCGAAGTATGTTTCGGCGGACGAACTTCGTTGACGTCCACTTCAGAGAGCCTCTCGAGATACTCGTTCATCTCCCTCTTGAGGTGCTCGGGCCGATCCGGCAGCCGAAGCTTGAAAACAGCGAACTTCAACGATTCCGATACCGAATAGCCGCCGGTCCGGGCGATCCGGTAGAAAAGCAACGACGGCATGTGCAACCGGCTCAACCACATCCTCGCATCGGTGCGGGGAACCGGCCTCGACTTCACGCGGTGACCATCGATCCTGGACATCGTTACTCCTCCAGATCGACAACATCGCGCTTTGTAACCGAACTCCGCTGGGCGGTGCGCGGTGAAATGGCGGCGCGCTTGCGCTTTCTCCGCAACTGTTGCGGCTGGGCCACGCAAACACCTCTCTCCCGGAACTGACTACCAGCAAACCTGTGCAAATGACTTAACGGTTCGTCGATCACCATCGGCCTGCCCCGAAGAGCAGGGCGACTTGGCTTTGATCCAGATCAAAGATCGGCGCGAGACCGGCCTCCCAATCTGTCGCGATCAAATCGATCGGGAGGTAAAAATGTCCGTCCACTCTGAAACGCAGATATCGCCGGCTGAAGACAAAATCTCGCACCTGGTCTTCGCGATTTTGATATGTGCGTCCTACGTCGCGATCGGCTTCGCCTTCCTCGCCATGTTCAATTTGATCCAGCGCTGACAGCGGCCGTCGTTTGTTTTTTTGTGGTGCTGCGATTTCACGCGATGCCACCTTACGCCAACCGCTCGCGGCTCAACCGGAAGATGGTGATCCAAATCAGCGGCTTGTCGCAGCAGCAGTGAAGATGAAATAATCTCTTCCGCACTGAGTTGGAGGAGACGTTCATGTTGCGCAGCACGGTGATCGCAGTTCTCATTGCCGCCAGCGCGGGCCCTTGTGTCGCCCAGACGCAGGCGACCGAGAAGGGCCGGGACATCCCGGGCTATTTCCTGCCCGTCCCAGACGACGTCAGTCCGCAAATGCGCGCCCTCGTGGCTGCGCCGCCGGCGCCGTGGGACATCCATCCCAAGGACATCGCGGAATGGAAAGCGCTGGTGACGCGGATCGCCAACAATGCGAAGGCCATCTTGCCGGGAATGCGTCAGAAGCTCGGGGTCAGCATCGAGCCGACGACGATCGGCGGGGTCGGGGCGTTCATCCTAACCCCGCAGACGGTTGCGCCGGAAAACCAGAATCGCGTGTTCCTGCACTTTCACGGCGGCGCGTACGTTCTCAACCCCGGCGAGGCCGGCACGCGAGAGGGCATGCTCATGGCCGCGTTCGGCCGTGCCAAGGTCATATCGGTTGATTACCGCACCAGCAGCGATGCGCCCTATCCTGCGGCGCTCGATGATTGCGTCGCCGTCTATCGCGAATTGCTCAAGACCACGCCGCCGCAGAGGATCGCGGTGTTCGGAACGTCGACCGGGGGTGGGCTCTCGATGGCGCTGGTGCTGCGCGCGAAGCAGGATGGCTTCGCGGTACCCGCAGCGATCGCGCCCGGATCGCCGTGGGCCGATCTCACCAAGACCGGCGACACTTTCTATACGAACAATCTCGTCGATAATTTTCAGGTCTCGTATGACGGATACCTGAAGGACTTGGCATATCTTTATGCCGGCGGTCGGGACCTCAAGGATCCGATGCTCTCGCCGATCTACGGGGATCTGCATGGATTTCCCGCCGACGATTCTGACCTCAGGCACTCGCGACCTGTTCCTCAGTTTGACGGCACGCACCCATCGCAAGCTGCGACAGTCGGGCGTCGAGGCCGCGCTTCAGGTCTTCGAAGCCGTATCCCATGCTCAACTTACGATGAACCCGGATGCGCCGGAGACGCGCGAAGCATTCGAGGAAATCGCTCGCTTCTTCGACTCTCACATGCAGCGCTGAGTAGCGCTGACATGGGATGACCTGCTCAAAACGTGATGACGCCCAGTTGCGCCAAGCCGATGAACTCGACGACCGCGACGGCAAAGAAAGCCAGCAGCAGTCCGATGGCGATGCCGACAACCGCCCAATTCGATACGAACGTGAACTGGTCGGATTTTGCGATCGCCTCCTTTGACAATTGATATCTGTCAGCGATCTGGCGGGCGACAACCATGTACGCAATGGGGAGCACGTAGTTCGGAAATTTCTCGGGAAGCAACGGAAGTATGGCGAGCACGGCCACGATGAATGCCGCGCCCCAGATGAGTGTTTGTGCCACGCCGGTGCGGTTGCCCAGCGCGCGAAAATTCCACCACAGCGTGAAGACCGCCATGAATGGGCCGCCCAGGAAGGAGCCGCCGGCAACCTGATTGGGCGAGTAGAGTTTTGCTTTTTCCATGGTGATTTATTCCTTCAAGTATGGCGGCATCCGACGCAATAGTTCCCGCTCGTAGCCGGGCTTCGGGCGCAACGCATTAACAGCATCATGCGTAGCAGATGCCCGCACGACCCGTGAGGCCCCATGTCCGATCTTGATGCCGTCGTCATCGGTGCCGGCCACAATGGGCTCGTCTGCGCGGCCTATCTCGCATGGCGGGCTTGAGGGTGCGGGTGCTCGAACGGCGCGGCGTGGTCGGCGGCGCCTGCGTGACGGAGGAATTCCATCCGGGCTTCCGCAACTCGACCGCGGCGTACACGGTTGGGCTCCTCCAGCCCAAGGTCATCCGCGACCTCAAGCTCAACGAGCACGGTTTGCGCATTGTCGAGCGCCGCGCCCAGAATTTTCTGCCGCTGCCCGACGGGCGTTACCTTCTGACCGGCGAGGGGCGCACCGAGCGGGAGATCGCAAAATTCAGTGCGAGGGATGCGGCGCGCTATGGCGACTATCAGGCCGAGATGAGCCGCGTTGCCGGCGTGCTGCGCGGCCTGCTGCTCTCCGCGCCGCCCAATCTCAAGCTCGCGGGGACGCGCGAGGCCGTCCTGGAGCTCGGCAAGTTCGCCGCCATCGGCAAAAGTCTGTGGCAGGCCGGCGCCCTCAAGGCCGCGGTCCGGCTGTTTCGCCGCTCAGCCGGCGACATGCTTGATGCTTGGTTCGAGTCCGATCCCATCAAGGCCGTGCTCGGCTTCGACGCCGTCGTCGGCAACCTCGCGAGTCCTTACACCCGCGGCTCTGCCTATGTGCTGCTGCATCACGTGTTCGGCGACGTGAACGGCAAGTCCGGCGTATGGGGTCACGCCATCGGCGGCATGGGCGCGATCACACAGGCGATGGCCAAGGCGGCCGGCTCATATGGCGTGCGGATCGATGTGCACTCCGCCGTGCGCGAACTCATCCTGGAGCGCGACCGGGCCGCCGGCGTTGTGCTGGCCGACGGCACGCCGGTCCGCGCCCGTGCCGTCATCGCGAACGTCAATCCGCAATACCTTTTCCAGGCGCTGGTGCCGCAAGAGGCCGTTCCCCCTGCAGCGGCGGCGCGAATGAAGAAATGGAAGGCGGGCTCGGGGACGTTTCGCATGAATGTCGCGCTGTCGCGGCTGCCGGATTTTTCCGCGCTGCCAGGAACGGGCGATCATCACACGGCGGGCATCATCATGGCGCCGAGCCTCGGCTACATGGACGCGGCCTATCGCGATTGCGTCAGCCATGGCTGGAGCCGGGCGCCCATCATCGAGATGCTGATTCCCTCGACCCTCGATGACAGCCTGGCGCCGCCCGGCATGCACGTCGCGAGCCTGTTCTGCCAGCATGTCGCGCCGCGCTTTGCCGACGGTTCGTCATGGGAGCAGCACCGCGACACGGTCGCCGACCTGATGCTCGACACCGTCGAGACTTACGCGCCCGGCTTCAAGGCAAGCGTGATCGCGCAGCAGAGTTTGTCGCCGTTCGACCTGGAGCGGATGTTCGGCTTGCCCAACGGCGACATCTTCCATGGCGCGCTGACGCTCGACCAGTTGTTCTCGGCGCGCCCGATGCTCGGCTCCGCCGACTATCGCATGCCGGTGCCCGGCCTCTACCTGTGCGGCTCGGGGGCCCATCCCGGCGGCGGCGTCACCGGCGCGCCCGGCCATAACGCGGCACAGGCCGTGATCGCGGACCTGCTGGATCGCTGAACGTCGCGTCGCGGTCGAGGTCGTGCGAGGCGATGGGCGCGCTGCAGATACTGCGCGTGCGCATTCTCATTCGAACCGCGCGGGCGTTCCTGCCATTATCTGGGGATAGCGGATGACATCGACGAGATTTGAGGCTAATCGCAGGCTATGCCTTCACGCTCCTTCCGGCTCGGCCGCTCCATCACCGGCTTCGGTTTGTTCGCGACGAAACTGATCAAGCGACACGGCTACATCGCGACCTATCGCGGCAAGTTGCTACCGAACGAGGAAGCCGAGCGACGCGAGATGCGCGGCGCCAAGTACATGTTCGAACTCAACAGCAAGTGGACGATCGACGGTTCGCCCCGTTGGAACGTGGCGCGCTACATCAACCATTCCTGCTGGCCGAATGCCAAGCCGGTGACGCGCAAGGGCAAGATCGTCATCGTCGCCCAGCGCGACATCTCGCCGGGCGAGGAAATCACCTACGACTACGGCAAGGAATATTTCGACTACTTCATCAGGATCGGCGGCTGCCTCTGCGCCGCATGCCGCACCAAGGCGGCAGTTCGCCGATCGAAAGCGGAATGGCGCAAAGCGGCCCGCACCGAAGCGCCCGGCGAGTCGGAAGCGAAAGTAGCGAGCGCCTGTCTGCGCGTGTGGCCTTACGAATTCGCTTGGTGCTTTCGTGCTGCCCGCGCTTCCGCAAAGCCGTGCATGCCGGCGGACCATTGCAGCGCGACGACCGCGCCCTTGATCGGCTGAATGAGCGCCAGCGACAGCGCGATCGTCAGCGGCACCCACACCGCGAATTGCAGCCACATCGCCGGCGCGTATTCGGTCTCAACCACCAGCGCCAAGGGCACCAGAATGTGCCCGACCAGGAAAATCACGAGATAGGCGGGAAAGTCATCGGCGCGATGATGAAACAGTTCCTCGCCGCACGCCGGACAGTCGTCGTTCACCTTGAGAAAGCTGCGGAACATATGCCCGCGACCGCAGTACGGGCATCGTCCGCGCAGCCCGCGCAGAACTGATTGTAGCGATGTTGTCGGGGCCGGCACGCCGGATTCAGACGGAGCGTGAAACAACGAAGCGAGCGCAGTCATTGTCAAATCCCTACGATTTGCGCCTCTCGGATGCCGGTCGATGACTGCGATCGGCGTGCCAGAGGACCGATCTATACCTCGCCCTCCATTGTCTTCTTTGCAAGGTCAGTGTACGGATATTGTATGGATTGGACCCCTACAATCGAGGACCGCACCGGCCCGGTCTATCTGCGCATCGTCGAGGCTCTCGCATCAGACATCAGCCGCGGCCGGCTGCGGCGGGGCGAGGTTCTTCCGACCCATCGCGCCCTCGCCAAGGCGCTCGACGTCGATCTCACCACCGTGACCCGGGCCTATGCCGAAGCGAGGCGCCGCGGGTTGACCGAGGCGAGGGTCGGGCAAGGAACGTTCGTCGCCGAGAGCGCCGGCGAGGCCCGCCTGCCGCCGATCGCGAGCGCGGAAATCGATTTGTCCATGAACCTGCCGCCGCAGCCCGCCGAGGCGGACATCGAAGGGCGGGTGGCGCGGGGAATTGCGGCGCTGTCGCGCGACGTCGGGCTTGCGCGCTACCTCACCTACCGTCCGGCCGGCGGCAGCGACGATGAGCGTGCGGTTGCGGCGACCTGGATGCGGGCGCGCCTTCCTGATCTCGATCCCGATCGCCTTGTCATCAGCGGGGGAACGCAAGCGGCACTTGCCGCGCTGTTGGCCAAACTGACGAAACCAGGCGACGTCGTGCTGACCGAAGCCCTCACCTACCCGGGATTTCGCGCGGCGGCGGCATTCTGCGGCGTGACACTCGTGGGCGTGGCGATGGACCAGCATGGGGTCATGCCCGATGCGCTGGCGGCGGCGTGCCGGCGGCATAAGCCGAGGCTCGTCTATCTCACGCCGACCATTCACAACCCGACGACGGCGTCGATGACTTCGGCACGCCGCCGACAGATCGCGGCCGTCATCGAGAAGGCGAACGCGCTTCTGATCGAGGACGACGCCTATGGCCGTCTCGACGCCGTCGGGCCGCCGCTTGCAGCCCTGATCCCCGAGCGGACTTATCTCGCCGCCAGCCTGTCGAAGTGCATCGCGCCCGGCCTGCGGGTTTCGTTTGTAGCGACGCCCGATCGTGCCAGTGCCGACATGCTGGCGAGTGCCTTGGCCGCAACGACGCAGATGTCGACACCGCTCACCACGGCACTTGCCATACATTGGCTGCGCGACGGGAGCGCCGACGCCATCATCGCCGCCATCCGCGCCGAAGCCGCATTCCGCCAGAAGCTCGCCACCAAGACGCTTGCTGGCCATGCCTTCGCTGCAAACCCTCACGGCCATCACATCTGGCTCACCCTGCCGCCGAGCTTGGAATCGCGCTGAGTTCGCGGGCCATGTGCAGCGCCGCGGATTGGCCGTGGTCACGAGCGATGCCTTCAACGTCGGTCCGGCAGCACCGCATGCCATCCGCGTGTCGCTCGGGGCTGCGCGCAGCCGCGCCGACCTGGCGCGAGGGCTCGATGTTCTGGCGGCGGCGCTGAACTCGGCCGCGGTGGCGAGGCAAATCGTATAGTCAGGGTTTGCCATCGGTCGGCCCAGCTTGGGCCCGCGCGGAAAGCTGGTCGCGAGAACCGGCGATACCCAGGCCGACGCCCCCCAGCACACCTCCGAGCAGCATTCCGATCGGCATGAAGGTGAAGAACACGAGCATGCCGGAGTACCCCTCGAACGACGTCGTCTGGAAGGCCCAGGTCCAGACAAATCCGAGCACGACACCCAGGATGCCGCCGATGATCGCGCCAAAAAACAAACCGACCATGGCGAGCAATGCCGTCTTCATGGCGTTGTCCGTCTGCAAGCGGATTCGAGCGGCTATGGAGTATCAAACAAGGGGTCAGGCTGATAGTACGGTCAGTCCGTGCGATAGTCGGTCGGCGGTTACGAAGGCCGTTGATCGGTGCCTCAAGATGGAGCGGAAGAATGCTGCGAAGCGGTGATGAGTATCTGGCGTCCTTGCGCGACGGTCGCCGCATCTATCTCGGCGGCGAACTCGTCTCCGATGTCACCACGCATCCGGCGTTCCGCAACACGGCGCGGTCATATGCGCGCATCTATGACCGCAAGCGCGAGAAGCAGCACCTCGATGCCATGTCGTTTGCCGAGGATGGCGAGCGGTTCACGTCGTGGTTCCTGTTGCCGAAATCCCGGCAGGACCTCGATCAGCGCGCGGAGTGCCATCGCCGCGTGGCCGAATGGTCCTACGGATTGCTGGGCCGCTCGCCCGATCACGTGCCGGCGTTCGTTGCCGGCATGGCGATGATGCCGGAACTGTTCGACGCCAATAAAAAAGGCTTCGGCCAGAACGTCATCGACTACCTCGGCTACCTCAAGCAATCGGACTTGTTCGCCTGCTATCTGGTTTTGACCCCGCAGGGCTCGCGGGATTCCAAGCTCTACAAGGAGACGCAGACCGCGAACCCCGCCCTCACCGTCGTCAAGGAAGACGACGAGGGCATTGTCGTCAGCGGCCTCAAGCTGCTCGGCACGTCGGCGGTATTCTCCGACGAGGCGTGGATCGGCAACGTCATTCCGCTCGGGCCCGACCAGATCGGCGAAGCGGTGACGTTCGCGATCCCGATCAATCACCCGGGCGTGCAGGTCTGGGTGCGGGAGTCGTTCGAGCTTCATGCCACCAACAAGGTCGATCACTTCTTCTCGTCGCAGTTCGACGAGAGCGACGGCGTCATGGTGTTCGAGAACGTGCGCGTGCCGTGGAACCGGGTGTTCTGCCATCGCGACCTTCCGTTGATGCGCGACATGTACTTCAAGACGCCGGCGCATGTGCTGGGCAACCATCAGTCCAACTGGCGATTTGCCGAGAAGCTCAAGCTGATTGTCGGCATCGCGCACAAGGCCTGCGAGATGGCGGGCGTGCTCAACATACCGGCGATTCAGCAGACGCTCGGACGGCTCGCATCCTCGGAGGCTTCGCTGCTCGGCCTGATGGCAGGCCAGATCGATCAGCACCAGACGTTGCCCAACGGCTATGTCTACGTGAACCGGCGATATCTCTATGCGGCGCTGCAATGGTGCGCGGCGAACTACGCGCAGATCGCCGAAGAGGTGCGGGCACTGATGGGCGCCGGACCGTTTCTGCTGCCGGCCGATCCGTCCGTGTTCGCCAATCCGGAAACCCGGCAGACCTTCGAGAAGTATTGGTCGCTGCCGACCGCGTCCGCGGACGAACGTTACAAGTTCATCAAGATGGCCTGGGACTTCCTCGGCTCGGACTTCGCGAGCCGGCACACCCAGTACGAAAAGTTCTACGGCGGACCGCCCCACATCATGGACCTGTACAGCTACTTCAATTGCCCGTGGCAGGAGCGGCGCGCCGCCATCGATCAGATCATCAAGGACATGGGCTCCGTCACCGACGTGGATAAATCCCAACGCTCGGCGGCGGAATAGGTAGCGTCAGTTGCCGAGTATTGGCCGCGCCTGAGCTTTTGAGGACCGCACTTTGACTGACCTGTCGCGATTGAAAGTCGGGCTCAGGGGCTCCGCCGACCTCGTGGTCGGCGTCGCCCAGACCGCGCCCAGCATCGGCAGCGGCCTCGTGCCGGTGCTCGGGACCCCGGTCATGATCAACGTGATCGAAGCCGCCGCGCTCGCAGCCTGCGAGCATCTCCTGCCGGAGGGTCACCAGAGCCTCGGCATTCATCTCGACGTGCGCCACTTTGCGGCAACGCCGATCGGCATGCGGGTGACGGCGACCGCCGAACTTGTTGCGATCGAAGGCCGCACCCTTACGTTCACCGTTGAGGCACACGATGAGCGCGAGCCGATCGGCGGCGGCACCCACCAGCGCGTCGTCGTCAACGTCGCGCGCTTCGACGCCCGCGTGCAAAAGAAACTGGCAGCGCCGGGGTAGGCTCGACGAGTGCGTCTTCCCTTCCCCCGCTTCCCCTCCCCGCGTGCGGGGGAGGGTTGGGGAGGGGGTACGCTCCACGGCACGAAGTTGCGGACGGGCCCCCTCCCTGACCCTCCCCCGCACGCGGGGGAGGGGAAAGAAGGACCGCACCGTGCGAGGAAAATACAACGTTGCCTCGCTTCGTTCGTCGAGCCAGTAATCCGCGCTTCGTCAGCTACCCCCGCTCGCCGACGAGGGCGAACCACTCGTCCTCGGAGAGCACGTTGACGCCGGCTTCGCGGGCTTTGTCGAGCTTGCTGCCGGCACCGGGACCAGCGACGACGTAATCGGTTTTTTTCGACACCGAGCCCGCGACCTTGGCACCGAGCCGCTCGGCCATGGCTTTGGCTTCCTCGCGCGTCATTTTTTCGAGCGAGCCGGTGAACACCACGGTCTTGCCGGCGACCGCTGAGTCGCGGCGCGGTTTCTCGGCCTCGCGGATGCGCACTTCTTTGGCCAGGCGTTCGATGCGGCGAAGGTTGTGCGGCTCGCGGAAATAATCGCGCAGGCTCTCGATCACGGTGTCGCCGATCTGGTCGAGCGCATCCATTTCCGCCTGGGACTCTTCGTCGTCGTGGGCGAGCTTGAGGCAGGCGTCGTGGAAGGCGTCCCAGGTGCCGTAGCCGCGCGCGAGTGCGACCGCCGTCGTCTCGCCGACATGGCGGATGCCGAGCGCGTAGATGAACCGCTCCAGCGAAATTTCGCGCCGCGCCGCGATTGCGCCGAACAGGTTGCGCACCGACGTTTCGCCGAATCCCTCCACGTCTTCGAGGTGGATCCTGCTGTTGCGCGCTTCGAGGGTGAAGATGTCCGCTGGCTCCTTGACCCAGTCCTGCTCGTAGAAGAACTCGATCTGCTTCTCGCCGAGGCCGTCGATGTCGAAGGCGCGGCGCGACACGAAGTGTTTGAGATGCTCGACGGCCTGGAACGGGCAGGCGAACTCGCCGCTGCAGCGGGCGATCGCGCCCTCCTCGCCGGTCGCCGTCTTCTCGCGCACCACGTCGGTCTTGAGCGGGCACGGACACTTGGTCGGGAACTTGTAATGGTGGGCGCCGCGCGGCTGCTCTTCGACGACCCCGAGCACTTGCGGGATCACGTCGCCTGCCCGCTGAATTCTCACCGTGTCGCCGATACGGATGTCGAGCCGCGCGATCTCGTCGGCGTTGTGCAGCGTCGCGTTCTGCACGACGACGCCGCCGACCGTCACCGGCTCGAGCTTGGCGACCGGTGTGAGCGCGCCGGTGCGGCCAACCTGGATCTCGATGTCCTTGACGACGGTCGTCGCTTTTTCCGCGGGAAACTTGTGCGCGATCGCCCAGCGCGGACTGCGCGACACGAAGCCGAGGCGCTCCTGCCAGTCGATGCGGTCGACTTTGTAGACCACGCCGTCGATGTCGTAATCGAGCCGGGCGCGGCCGTCCTCGATCTCGTGATGGAATTTGAGCAGCGCTTCGACCGACCGGCACAATTTGGTCAGCGGATTGGTCTTGAAGCCGCATGATGCGAACCACTTGACCATGCCGGACTGCGTCTCCTCGGGCATCGCGCTCATCTCGCCCCAGGCATAGGCGAAGAAGCCGAGCGGCCGCGAGGCCGTGATCGACGGATCCTTCTGCCGCAGCGAGCCCGCCGCGGAGTTGCGCGGATTGGCAAAGATCTGGCCGCCGGTTTCGGCCTGGTGCTTGTTGAGCGCGAGAAACGCGTGCTTGGTCATGTAGACCTCGCCGCGCACCTCGCAGATCGCCGGCACGTGCCTGCCCTTGAGGCGATGCGGAACATCCTCCAGCGTCTTGATGTTGGCGGTCACGTCTTCGCCGATGCTGCCGTCGCCGCGCGTCGCGCCGGTGACGAGTTCGCCGTCCTCGTAGCGCAGCGACATCGACAGGCCGTCGATCTTCGGCTCGGCGCTGAACACGATCTCCTCGTCTTCGCCAAGCCGCAGGAACCGACGGATGCGGCCGACGAAATCGACGACGTCCTCTTGAGCGAACGCGTTGTCGAGGGAGAGCATCGGCACCGCGTGCCGCACCTTGGCGAATCGCGCGGACGGCGCCGCACCGACCCGCTGGGTCAGGCTCTCGGCGGTACGCAGTTCCGGAAACCGCGCCTCGATCGCGTTGTAGCGCTGGCGCAGCGCATCGTAGGCGGCATCCGAAACGGTCGGCGCATCCTCCTGGTAATAGCGCCGGTCATGCCCGGCGATCTCCGCACCCAGACGCTTCAGCTCGGCCTTCGCCTGCGCCTCGCTGAGCGCATCGGGAGGAATATCCGTGACTGATTTGGCGGATGTTTTCTTAGCCATCGCGATTATCGGCCGGCCCAGGGGAGGGCTGACATTGCCCACCGGCCCCCGCCTTGTCTAGCTTTTGGCTTGCGCGTAACTTGTTCCAAATAATGCCGACCCAAGGAGCGCCCCTATGAAATCGTCCCTGATCAGATTTGCGGTACCGGTGCTGGCGCTGACGCTCGCGCCGCTTGCGGCGTCCGCGACCACGGTGCGCATCTACATCACCAATGCCGCCGGGGACAGCATCCATGTCATCGATCCGGTGACCAATAAGGTGGTGCAGGAGATCAAGAACGTGGTCGGCGCCCACGGCATCAACTTCTCGCCGGACGGCTCGCGCATCTACGTCAGCAACGAGGAGACGAGTTCGCTCGACGTGCTCGACCGCAAGACCGGCAAGCTCATCAAGAAGGTGCCGCTCAGCGATCATCCGAACAACATCGCGGTGACCAAGAACGGCGACCGCATCGTCGTCGCCATCGCCCGCGGCAAGGGCGGGCTCGACATCGTCGACGCCGCCACGCTCACCTTGAAGAAGACGATCTCGACCAATGGGGGGCGGTTGCACAACGTCTACGTGACGCCGGACAGCAAGTTCGTGGTCGGCGGCTCGATCCCGTCGCGCACGTTTTATGCCTTCGATCTCGAGAAGGAAGAACTCGCCTGGGAGATCAAGATGGATCTCGGCGTGCGCTGCATGGCGATCGAAACCAATCCGGACGGTTCGACCAAGCGGGTGTTCGCGCAGATGTCGAACCTCAATGGCTTCTCGGTGATCGATTTCGCCGAGCGGAAGGAAGTAACCAAGGTGTCGCTGCCGGGCGTGCCGCAGGAGTTCGACCACGGCGGCTATCGCACCAACGAACCCTCCCACGGCATCGGCATTTCGCCGGACAACAAGACCCTGTGGGTCACCAGCATTCCGAACAACGCCGCCTACGCCTATTCGCTCGACAATCTCCAGGTGACCGGCAAAGTCGACCTGCCGAGCGAGAAGGTCGCCGGCCGCGATACGCCGATCTCGGCGGTGGCGAACTGGGTGACCTTCACGCCGGACGGCAAGGAGATGTTCGTGTCGAATTCCGGCCTGCGGTCGGTGTCCGTGGTCGACACCGCGGCGCTCAAGGTCATCAAGGTCATTCCGGTCGGCGAAGTGCCGAAGCGCAACAACACGCTGGTGATCCCCGACGAAGGCCACGCCACGACGACGGCGCCCGGCAAGCGGGCGGACGCGCACTAAGCGCGTCACGCGCCCCGCCGCCCGCGATTGCGTGGCGTAGGGTGGGCAAAGGCGGCCAGGACGTTAGGATTTTCGCAAGGTGTTGCTTCCGCCGTGCCCACGTTCGACGTGGGTGCGAGTGGAATTCGGTGTGGTGGGCACGCTTCGCTTTGCCCACCCTACAGCGCCGGCGGTTTGGCAAGCGCGTCCTGAAGGCCGGCGAAGTTGGCCGTGAAAGCGGCCTCGTCTTCGAGGCAGCGCAGGTCGAGAAGCAACGCCTGATCTTCGATGCGCCCAATGACGGGGATCGCCAGCCGGCGCAGCGCCGCCGCGAGGTCCGCAAGGGCGCGCCCGCGCGGCCGTGTCGGGCGCACGGCAAGGCCGGCGCTCGGCACCGTTTCGAGCGGCAGCGCGCCTGAGCCGATCTGGCTTGCACACTCGATCGCGGCAACAGTGAAGTGCGGCGCAAGGGCCGCCGCGACCACGGGCTCCAGCCGGCGCGCTTGTGCGGCGATGTCGGCGGGCGGCCGCGCGAGCATGCGCAGCGTCGGCAGCCGCTCGGCGAGCCGGTCGGGATCGCGATAAAGGCGCAAGGTCGCTTCGATCGCCGCAAGACGCACCTTGTCGACGCGCAGCGCGCGCTTCATCGGATTGCGGTTGATGCGCGCGATCAAATCCTTGCGGCCGACGATGAAGCCCGCCTGCGGGCCGCCGAGGAGCTTGTCGCCGGAAAAGGTGACGAGGTCGGCGCCGTCGGCGATCGCTTCGGCGACCGTCGGCTCATGGGCAAGGCCGAAGCGGGCGAGATCGACCAGCGTGCCGGAGCCGAGATCGTCGACGAGCGGCACGCCGTGCGCGCGGGCCGGCGCCGCCAGCGCGCCGACCGCGACCTCGGCGGTGAAACCGGAAATCCGGTAGTTCGAGGTGTGCACCTTGAGGACGAGACCGGTACGCGGTCCGAGCGCCGCGACATAATCGGCGAGGTGCGTGCGGTTCGTGGTGCCGACCTCGACAAGCTTCGTGCCGGCGCGCGCCATGATGTCGGGCATGCGGAAGGCCCCGCCGATCTCGATCAGCTCGCCGCGGGAGACCACGGTCTCGCGGCCCTTCGCCAGCGTGTTGAGCACGAGCAGCACCGCGGCCGCGTTGTTGTTGACGATGGTCGCGTCTTCGCCGCCGGTCAGTTCGCGCACGAGATCGCGCACGATGTTGTCGCGCTCGCCGCGCCGGCCGGTGGCGAGGTCGAATTCGAGGGCGATCGCCTGCCGCATCGCCGTGGCCGCCGCTTCGACCGCGGCTTCAGCGAGAACCGCGCGCCCAAGATTGGTGTGCAGCACCGTGCCGGTGAGGTTGAAAACCGCGCGCACATTGGGCCGCGCCTCTTCTTCAAGGCGGCCGAGCGCGGCGGCCGCGACCGCGTCGGCCGCGATACCATCGCCGCTGCCGGCGCGCGCCGCGGCGCGCGTGCGGTCGAGCGCGCCGCGAATCGCGGCGACGGCGGCCGATCGGCCGAACCGATCCACCGCGACGGCCGCAGCAGGCGTCTTCAGCACCTCGTCAACCGACGGCAACCGCCGCATTGTTTCATTGAGCTGCGACACGGCCCGCATTCCCCGTAGCCCGGATGGAGCGCAGCGAAATCCGGGGACCCCGCATCGATTTTCAAGACTGCTCCCGGATTTCGCTGCGCTCCATCCGGGCTACGGGAATGGGATTATAGACGCAGTCTATGGACCGCGTCGCAACGCCGGAATGCGCGCCCGTTCAATTGTTGGAGACGATGGCGGACTTCGCCGACAGCTTGTCGATCATGGGCACGAGCACTTCCATGAACTGCTCGGCGCTCTTGTTATAGCCGCTCAGCGTGAAATGGACGTGGTCCGGCGCCATCAACGGCGGTGACGCCGTGGCCCAGGTGTGCGATCCGCACTCCTTCGGCATGATCGACGCCCAATTCCAGTAAACGTAGCCGTGCCGTTCGGCGATCTTGCGCTCGACCGCGCGGATCATTTCAAGCTTCGGCAGCACATGCCAATCGCATTCGTGGCCCTTCGATGATGATGCGCCTTCAACCGGCGTCGCGTCCATGGGCGGGGCTGGATGGCAGGCAGTCTCGGGCGAAGCCTTGCCGGAGCAATGCGGCCCGCGCTCGGCGCCGTCGGGCGGTCCGATCAACACGATTTGGGCATCCGGCAGCGCCGCTTTGATCTTGCCCAGCGCCTTCTCGTAGTTCTGCTCGTAACGGCCGGCATCGAGATTGGGCTTCGAGGCCTCGTTGGTGCCGAATGAGACGATGACAATCTGCGGATTAAGCCGGCGCAGATCATCGGCCATCAGCGCCTGATCGAACTTGTTGAGAAGATCGACGGTGGCGCCCGGATAGCCGATGCTGTTGTAGGTGACGCCTGATTGCCGGTTGTAGATGGCGATGCTGGCGATGCTGACGGTGCCCTCGCCTTGCGTGCGGATCTCGATCTGGCGGACCCGATCGGTGGGCACGCCGTCGGGACTCAGCCGCAGCACCAAGGGCTCGGCCTTCTGGGCGTTGAGATCATAGCTCGCCTTGACGACGCCGTCGAAGCTGATGTCGAACGATCCGCCGCCGGGCTGGCGCAGCGCCTCGATCTCGACCGAATCGAACACCATCGGAGTGTCCGATGTGAACGAAAGCGTCTCGCCCGACTGGCTGGTCACGGTGTTGAAGCCCGACAGCCAGAATTCCTGGATGTTGCTCGACTTCTGGATCGCGTGATAGGCCCACCCCGACGACATCCCAAGCTTCACCGAAGCGCTGCGCACGCCGATATGCGGCCGGCCCGCGGTGATGTAGCCCGGCCCGCCGTTGCCGTAGCGCTGCTGCAGCCGGCGCCGCAGTTCGCCGCTGAGAAAATCAGCCGACGTGTGGCTGTCGCCGATCTGGAGAATGACAAGGCCCTGCGGCCCGGGTTGAGAGGTGCCGACCGCACGTCGCGACGTCGTCGGATTGGTAGCGCTTGCCGTGACAAAGACGCCGGCTGTCTCGGCCGGCGCCGCGGGCTGAGCCTCCGGCGTGTTGGCTTGATCAAGCCGCCCGACGGCTTCGGCGCCGGCGTCTCGCGGCGGCGGCACAACCGGCGCAGCGACAACAGGAGCGGCGGCGACAGGGGCAGCGGCGACGGGAGCGGCAACGCGCGGCGTGCTCTGAGCCTCGGGCGGCGGCACCGCGGCGAGGCGCGGCCCCGTGGAGGCTGCCGCTGAACTCGACGGCACGATCAGCCGATCGGACTTGGTGATCCGCACAGTGGACGGCGGCGAAACGACGGCTCGGAGTCGCAGGCGCGGCCGTCGTGCGTTCTGCCGGCACCGGCCGTTGGATGGCTGTCGGTCGCGTGTTCGGTGCCGAGGTTTCGCGTGGTGCGGTGTCTTCGGGCGAACGCAGGAGCGCAGCCACCGCGATGACGACAACCGCCACGCATGCACCGCTCGCCAAGCCGGCCACGATGGTCGGTCGATGGTTGTGCAGATCATTCATCGTATTGAGTCTGCATCAATTTTGAGCACGCTCCTTGGTCGGTCGATCGGACCGTTGTCGCCAATTGCGACAACATTGGGAATCGGCGCCAGCCTGTAGCAGCTAGCGCCGTCCCGAATCAAACCTGTGCAGCCGGCGACGCGTCTACGCGCTCGCGGCTCCCTCTAATCTCTCGCCCGGACCCACACCAGCGGAGCCGACGGCACCGCTGGCGGAACATGAACCTCCATGACCAGGCGGCGGGCGGCCGGCACCGTGGCGCCAACCCCTTGCACTCCGACCACTTCAGCGACGCGGGTCTGCGCCCGCGCTGACGATCGCGGTGATGTTGGCGCCTGAACTGAACTTGTGGCCTCACCGTTTGCAGACCGCGCCCTTCTGGTCCGCTGCGGCCGCCGCCACCGCGGTGTCGGAATTGCCGACCTCGGCACGGACCTTGTCCCACATGTAGTGGTAGCCCTTCATGGTGAGATGAATGCCGTCGGGCTCATGAAAGGTGCCCGAGCAGAGCCGCGTATCGCGCATGCTCACGTATTTCACAGCAGTGCCGGCAAGCTGCTGGCGCAAAATCTCGTCGAGCTCGCGCGCGCGGGTGTCCCAGGATTTGCGCACGCAGGGCGGCCCAATCCAGGTCATGTTGAGGTCTTTGCGCTGCCCGGCGGCGACGATATCGTCGATGCTCTTGGCGATGTTCTTGATGCTGCCTTCGGCGTCGTTGGTGCCGAGCACGATGAATACGGTCGCCCCGCGCGGCGTCTGCTCGACCTGCGCCAGCGCTTTTGGGCCGCGGATATGAATGCCGATTTTCGCCAAGCCTTTCAGGCTGGACGCTATCGCGACGCCCTCGCCGATGCTGTCGCCGAGAACGTAAGCTGCCGCATTGGCCTGCACCGGCAACGCCAGCGCCACTAGCCCAACGACCCCGAATCGCAATTGATGCATCAACCCCCGCGCCCCCGTGGATGCGGCGGTAGTGTTTAGGAGAATTGTGGTCAAAAAAGTATTAAGTGGCCGTGGTCCCAGGACTTTCGTTCCGAAGACTTTCATCGCGCGCAGCGGCGACGGACATTGGTCGGGAATTTGCCGGGCTTGCGCCACAATGAAGTACCGCTTCGTTAAGATTTTCGCGTCCTCGCTCCATAACTGCGGGCCGCGGGATTAGTTCTCGTCCTTTCCGGTAAGCACGAAAAAGAGCGAGCGGGCCCTCTGATAGGGCACCGCAAGGCCGGTTTGTTGCGAGGCCTCCTGGAGGAACTCGGCGCCGCGCAACAAGGCCTCCTGCACCGGATTGGAGTTCATGTCGTGCAGCCAGTTCACGGGGCCTTGCGGGATGGTGATGACGAGGAGCGCCAGCACCGCGTAGATGACGATCGCCGCCGTACGCAGGCGATGTGCCGGCGGGGGCGTCGTTTCAGTGCCGCTGTCTGCGTTCCCATCCGACATGCTATCCCTCAGAACTGGAAGTAGATGAATGGCGCAATGCCGCTCGGCGCCGCGATGGCGACGAGGTAGATCGCCGCAAACGGCACCAGCACTTTCACCGGAAGACCAGCCGCGTCGTATCGCGCTTCCAGCGCATCGAACCAGCGCGGCGGAATGATGTGCGACAGCGCGCCGAGTATGAACACCACGGCAATGAAGGGCGTGATGGTGGTGCTCCAGCTCTCCCCGGAGAACAACGTCGAGAAATAGGCAAGCGACGCGTCGGTCGACGGCGAGCGGAAGAACACCCAGGTAAAGCAGACGAACTGGAGAGTGACGAACCATCCGAGCGCTACGGCGACCGACGAGCGGACATGCCCGGCGCGATCGTGGCTCATCAGGCCGAACACCCGCTCGCTCACCAGCGCGCCGCCATGAAGGACGCCCCACAACAGAAAATTCCAGCTCGCGCCGTGCCAGAGCCCGCCCAGCGCCATCGTGATCATGATGTTGCGCGCGGTCGCGAATCCGCCATGGCGATTGCCGCCAAGCGGAATGTAGAGGTAGTCGCGCAACCAGCTCGACAGCGACATGTGCCAGCGGCGCCAGAAATCCTGCACCGACAACGCGCGATACGGATAGTTGAAGTTCTGCGGAAACTCGTAGCCGAGCAGATTGGCGACGCCGATCGCGATATCGGTATAGGCGCTGAAATCGCAATAGATCTCGAGCGCATAGGCGTACATGGCGAAGATGAGGTCGGTGCTCGAAAAATCCGACGGCGCGCGGAAGACGCCGTCGACGAACTCGGTCGCAAGATAATTTGCGACGATGACTTTTTTGAACACGCCGCCGACGATCAGGAACACGCTTTGGCCGAGCCGAATGGTTGCGGGGTCGCACGGTTTGCGGGTCTGGGCCAAAAACTTGTCGGCGCGCACGATCGGGCCGGCGATCAAATGCGGGAAAAAACTGATGTAGAGCAGAATGTCGACAAGCGATGTCGTCGGTTTGAGCACGCGTCGGTAGACATCGATGATGTACGACAGTGCGTGAAACGTCAGGAACGAGATCGCGATCGGCAAAGCGACCTCGATGAAGCCGATGTCGACGTTGAACCCGAGGCCGGCAAATAAATTGATCAGCGAAGCCGCGAGAAAATTATAATATTTGAAATATCCCAATACGGCGAGATTGCCTGCGATCGCTACCACCAGCACTGCGCGACGCAGCGCGCCGTCACCGAGCCGACCAAGCGCAAGCCCCACGAGATAATTGCCGAGCGAACTGGCAAACAAAAGCAGCGTGAAATCGACCCGCCAAGAGGCGTAGAAAAAATAGCTCGCTGCCACCAGGAACCATTTTTTCCAGGTGTTATGCGAATTGAGCAGCCAGGTAATCGGAAAAACGACGGCAAAGAAAACAGCGAATTCGATCGTGGGAAATAGCATGTGCGCGCGTTCGCGCCTCCTTGCGGCGTGCGGTCCTTAAGTTTGCGGAAATGCCGTCAACGGTCTTCCTTGGTCATCATACTGGGACAATCGATGCGGACGCCCATATCGGCGAGCGTCGCCGCGATCTTCGGATAGACATAGGCCGCAATGATGTCCTCTCCGGCGGTGGTGAAATGCTCGCCGTCCGGCGTCCTGATCTGCACGAGCCGTCCGTTCTTGTCGGGGCCGAATGACGCGAACGCGTCGGCGGCTCCGGCCCCATTGACCCGCCATGGCGAGACATATTGCGCCTTCATCGTATTCATCGCGGCGACGGCATCGGCGAACATCTTGTTTTTTTCAACCGCATCGCGATTCTCGGTGGTGTCGCGCATGGCGGGAAGGCCGATGAGCATGACGCCCGCGCCGCCGGCAGCTGCCGCCTTGAGAAATTCGTCGAGCTCGTCGCGATATTTCTGCGTCCAGTTGGGCGAACCCCACGCGGTACGTGCTCCGGTTGCATCGACGATGAACTGCCGATCGTTGAGCCCAATCGAAATCACGAACAGATTGGGTTTGAACGTATCGCCGATCTTCTTGATCTCGCGTGGCCAATAGAGCCGGTCGCCGCGGGATAGTCCGGTACCATTATGGGCAAAGCGGCCAAGCTCGAGCCTGGTTTTGAGGCAGACATCGGCGCCGACGAGCCGCGACACGCCGGCCCAATAATTGTCGACAAGCGAATCACCGGCAAAGGCGATCTTCACTTTCGTTTCGGCGGCAACCGCCGGCACTATGATCGAGAGATACCAAAGCGCGAGGCAGGCAATGACGGCTTGGCCGAGATGAATGGATTTGCAGCAGGCGCGCGCGCCGAGCCTCAAGGACTTTGTCCCCGATCGATACAACATGAAAAACGCCCCCCAACCGCGTCTTGTCTCGGCGGCGGCCTGCATGCGCCAGGCGGACCGCGGGTCGGTATGAATCTGGAATGAAATCGCCGGCACTTTCCGCTAACGAGGCAAAGTAGTTACAGTCAAGCCGTTTCGTGCCGCCCAAACCCAAAAACCGTTGGATTTTCACTGCCGTCATTGTTATGGCATCCGATGGGGGACAAACTTCAATGACCGATGAGGTTGCAAGCGGCGCGTCTGCCGCCAAGGTCTCAGGCGTGACGGCAACAGCCATTGTGGTTGCCGACATGATCGGTGTTGGCGTCTTCACCAGCCTCGGCTTCCAGGTCAAGGACATCACCTCGGGCTTCTCGCTCCTCATGCTATGGATCGTCGGCGGAATAGCCGCGATTTCGGGGGCGATCTCATACGCCGAGCTTGCGGCGATGTTTCCGCGCTCGAGCGGAGAGTACAACTTTCTCCGTCGCACCTATCATCCGGCGTTCGGCTTCATGGCTGGCTGGCTGTCGGCGACGGTCGGATTTGCAGCGCCGGTTGCACTCGCGGCCATGGCGTTCGGCGTCTACTTCAAATCGATCTGGCCGGAAGCGCCGGCGCTGCCTGTGGGCCTCGCCGTCATCTGGCTGGTGTCGCTTGTTCACCTCACCGGACTGCGGCACGGCAGCACGTTCCACAATATCTGGACCGGCCTCAAGCTCGTGCTCATCGTCGCCTTCCTGGTAGCGGGCGTCGCATTCGGGACCCGCCAGCCGATCTCGTTTGCGCCGAGCGCGACCGACTTGACGCTCATGACGAGCGCACCGTTCGCCATCAGTCTCGTGTTCGTGATGTATTCCTATTCGGGCTGGAACGGCGCGACCTACATCATCGGCGAGATCCGCGATCCGGTTCGCAACCTGCCGCGCGCGCTGCTGATCGGCACGTCGATCGTGATCCTGCTGTACGTCGCACTGAACGCGGTCTTTCTCGCCACAACGCCGATCTCGGAATTGTCCGGTCAGCTCAATGTTGCCATGGTGGCGGGCACCC
This sequence comes from uncultured Alphaproteobacteria bacterium, assembly GCA_963702755.1. Taxonomy (GTDB): domain Bacteria; phylum Pseudomonadota; class Alphaproteobacteria; order Rhizobiales; family Xanthobacteraceae; genus JAJPKK01. The sequence goes on from CAVPDZ010000004.1 coordinate 312,179, forward strand.
ATGTGTTCGGCGAATTCGGCGGACGCATCGTCGGCGCGCTGATCTGCCTCGGACTCGTGTCGTCCATCAGCGCCATGATGTGGATCGGCCCGCGCGTGACCATGACCATGGGCGAGGACATGCCGTTGCTGCGCGCGTTCGCGCGCAAATCAAAGGCGGGCGTGCCGGCGATCGCGATCCTCTTCCAGCTTGTCGTCGCGAGTCTGCTGCTGCTGACGCAGAGCTTCGAGGAGGTTTTGGATTTCATCCAGTTCAGCCTGACATTATGTTCATTTTTCGCGGTGCTCGGCGTGATCAAGATGCGGATCACCGACCCGGAACTGCCGCGCCCTTATCGCGCATGGGGTTACCCGTTGACGCCGCTGATCTTTCTCGCGGTCGCCGGGTTCATGATGTATTACCTCGTGACGAATCGGCCGGTGCAGTCGCTGGCCGGTCTTGCAATGATGGTTGCCGGCGTAGCGATTTATGCTACATCCCGCATGTTATCGAACGTCTATTATTCCGATCGACCCGAAACTACAGTTTGAAACGAGTGTCCCTAAAATGGCGAACATCAGAACTGCTGTAGCACTTCTCGCCGGTCTGCTTGCGCTGTGGATTCTTCCCGCGCAAAGCGCCGAAACGTCGACGCCCAACGATACCGCGCGATTCCTCGCCGGCCTGCCGCCGTCGCCCGACTCGCCGCTCGCGGCACTGACGAAGGATCCGTCGTGGCAGCAGCACGCGAACTATTTCAATTCGATCTTCGGCCAGGAGGAGAAGAACCACTTTTCCAAAATCCGCGCCTTCTCCCAAGCCCATCTGACCATGCAACATGACGCCATGTTCTACATGTTCAGCGGGCCGGACTTCATTCACGCCACGTCGTTCTTTCCGAATGCCTCGAATTACGTGCTGGCCGGCCTCGAGCCCGCCGGTGAGATTCCGGAGCTGACGACGCTTCAGCGCAGCGGCACCATCCCGCGCAACCTGCATAATCTAGAGTCGTCGCTGCATACGCTGCTGACGATCAGCTATTTCATCACCAAGAACATGTCGAGCCAGCTGCGTGGCGGTCCGGTCTGGGGGACGACGCCGGTGCTCTACGTGTTCCTGGCGCGCACGGGAAAGACCGTCCACGAAACGACCTTCGTTGCGATCGACGACCAGGGCAATGTCCATCCCGCAAATGAGCCCGGGCTGAAGACCATGGCCAAGGGCGTGAAGATCGTGTTCTCGGCCGGCGACGGACCGAAGCAGAATCTCTACTACTTCAGCACCAATCTCGCCGACGACGGGCTGAGGAAGAGCGGCTTCCTTGCCTTCCTGGAGAAGCTCGGGACCGGCGACAGCTTCGTGAAGAGCGCGTCCTACCTGCTCCACGGCAGCAACTTCTCGATGATCCGGAACTTCCTGCTCGACCATAGCGGGACGATCCTGCAAGACGACACCGGCATTCCGGTCAGCTACTTCGACACCAAGAAGTGGAATCTGCAGCCGGTCGGGCGTTATGTCGGCCCAATCGGAATCTTCTCGCACGCCTATCAGTCGCGGCTCTCGGAATTGTTCCGCAAAGGCAATCCGATCCCGATCGATTTCGGCGTCGGCTATCGGTGGCGGCAAAACGAATCGAACCTGCTGCTCGCCGAGAAGATCGAGCCCAAGGCCGACGCGGAGCCGAAGGCGAATGGCGAGGGGACCCCAACGGCGCCCGCGGCAACTTCGACCGCTACGCCCCCGGCACCGGCTGCAGCCGTGACGCAGAACAGCCGTCCGCGCGCGCGACAATCGCGCCGCTACTATTATTATGCGCGGCAGCACCGCACGTAGAACTCCCGCAAATTGCGGGTCCTTCATAGGGGGCCGGGCGCAAGCTCGGCCCCCATGCTGTTTGCGCGCCACGTGAGGCGGGCCTCCGCTTAGGCGGTCATTAACCAACAGCTTCCTAAATTTCCCCGGCGTCGATCCTTGAAGGGCCGCGTGCGGCGGGGGCTCAGCCGTCCTGGCGTCCGCTCGCGAGTGCGGAAATCCGACGATTTCCTCGTTTGTTCTCGCCTGTCGAAAAATTCATCTGGGGGTTCAGCCGTCAAAATTGGGACATACTCTACGCGGAAGCTGTAAATTGGTGGGTGGGGGAAAAGTGGGGAACGGGTTCCGAAGCTCGGCGCCGTCGTCGCGTCGTGCACCGACCGTAGGGTCGGTAGCACGCCAGCGAGCGCGCGACTTTAATTTACCTCCCGAACCGCGATGGCGTCCCGATTTCGAGGCCGCACGCGGTACGCGCGTTCGCGCACCCTACGACAATGGCCGCTACCGAACCGAGCCCGGCTGGAGGCCGGCGCCGCGGCAAAGCAACATCGAACGCACCGTCATCCGCATTTCCATCGGTGTGTTCCTCGCGAGCGCAGTGGGTTGCGCCCTCCTGATCTATGACGAGTTCGGGCCGTCCCAAAGAGCCGCTGCTCCGCCGCAGCAGAAATTGGCCCTGCAGTCGCCGCCGCCGAAGGCACGCGTCCAAAGGCGATTACATCGATCGGACTCACAAATCCGATTCACTTGCGGTCTCGGGCTACCAGCGAATCGCGAAAACGTCGCCTGTGACATCGCCCGCGACGGCGCCGACGCGCCGTGACGCTCCGGCGAACCGCGGCGTCGTTCAGGCGCGCTCGACAATCCCGGATGCCGGCGCGCTCGTCGCGAGCACCTGGAGTATTTTCGAGCCGGTACGCGAAACGAACCGCGAGGTGGTGGTCCTGGAGCCGCCGGTGAAGCCGGCAAAGAGCAGTGCACCGAGTTCACCGCCGATTCGCCTGGCGGCGGTCGAAGGGCCGCTGCCACAGGTATCGACGCACCCGCGGAGCTTGCCGGAAGCCCAGCAGCCGGCCGTGCCATCGGACGCCGAAGCCAGGACCAGCCTGGTCCGCTTCGAGACCGCGCCGTTCCCGTATGACGGCCGCAGTCCTGGCGGCCGCTCGTTCCTCAACGCCGGCGAAGCCACGCATCGCGGCCACACCAATTTCCGCGGCAGGGTGCTGTGGGAAGATTCGACCTTCGGCGACAATCACGTGCTGCTGCATATTCCGCCGGGCTTCGATCCCAGTCGGCCTGCGGTGATGGTGGTGTTTTTCCACGGCCATGGCGCGATCCTCGCGCGCGATATTCGCGATCGCCAGAAGCTGCCGGCGCAGATCACCGCATCGGGCGTCAACGCGGTGCTGGTGGCGCCGCAATTCGCCGTCGACGCCGCGGATTCAAGCGCCGGCAAGTTCTGGGATGCCGGCGGCTTCAAGCGGTTCCTTGACGAGTCATCGCTGCAACTGGCGCGGCTTTACGGCGACTCGAAGACCCAGCAGGCATTCGCCGACATGCCGATCGTGCTGGTGTCCTATAGCGGGGGCTTCGGTCCGACCCTCGCGGTGCTGGATCGCGGCGGCGCCAACGATCGGATCCGCGGCCTTGTCCTGATGGACTCGATCTATTCCGGCGTCGATAAATTCGCGAGCTGGATCGCGAAGAACAGGTCGGGCTTCTTCATCAGCTCGTATACGCCGCATCTTGCCGGTCGCAATGCAGAGCTGAAGTCGTTGCTGAACGAGAAGTCGATCTCCTACAGCTCCGAACTGCGGCGCGATCATCTTCGCGGCATGGTGGCGATCATGCCGGCCGGCGCGATCTCGCACCGCGACTTCGTGAACCACGCTTGGATCGACTATCCGATCAAGGACATCCTCGTGCGGATGGATGACGTCGACCAGAGGATGAACACCGCACGGATGCCGGCGCCGCTCAACGGCGTCTCGCCGCAGACGTCGCTGACGAATCCGCCGTCATCGATCTCCGCGTTTGCGTCGCCCGACGGACCCTAGCTCTTGATGCCCATCGAAGCCGCTGCTGGCATGGCGCTTTCCGCAGCCATGACGCTGAGACCTCGTGCCAGGCGTTCCGTGAGTAAGTCCGCATGTCCGGCGATCTGCGTCGCCGCATTCCTGCTGCTCGCGGCAGCGGCTTCTTCGCGCGCGGCGGAGGAGGACCTCGTCGAACAGGGCCGCGACCTCTACAGCGACATGTGCGCCACCTGCCACGGCCGCGACATGGTCAATACCGGAACCGTGTCTTTCGACCTGCGCAAATTTCCCAAGGATGACTTCGCGCGCTTCCGCAATTCCGTGCTCAACGGCAAGAACCAGGCAATGCCGCCCTGGCGCGACAAGCTCACCGACGAGGATATCGCCGCGCTATGGGCCTACGTGCGGAGCGGTGGATAACCGCGTCGCCGGCGTTTTTGAAAGCGCTCACTCGGCAGTGATGCCGGCCTCCTTCGCAATCTTCGTCCATTTTGCGGTCTCGCTACGGATAAAGGCCGCGAAGCGTTCGGGCGGCTCGCCGCCGGGCACGGCGCCGAGGTCCTTGAGGCGCGCGATCATGTTCGGCGATTTCAGCAGCTCGACGGTCTCGCGATAGAGCTTGTCGCGAATGGCCGCCGGCGTTCCATGCGGCGCCAACAGCCCGTACCAGGTGGTGACGTCGTAGCCCTTGAGCCCCGCCTCCTCGAGGGTCGGCAGATCGGGGAAGAACGGCGATCGCTCGTGCGTGCTCACCGCGAGCGCGCGCACCGCGCCCGACTTGATGTGCTGCAGTGCCGATCCGCTGGTCTCGACCGCCATCTCGATATGGCCGGCAATCAGGTCGGTCATCATCGGCGCGCCGCCCTTATACGGCACATGGACAATGTCGAGGCCAGCCATGGAGCGGAACAGCTCGCCCGAAAGGTGCTCGACGCTGCCGGGCCCCGCCGAGCCGAAATTGACCTTGCCCGGATGGGCCTTGATGTAGGCAATGAGCTCCGCCGCCGTCTTCGCCGGAACGGCGGGGTTGACGATCAGGACATTCGGCACCTCCGCGACCACGGTGATCGGATCGAAGTCCTTTTCGAAGTCGTAGGCGAGGTTGTGATAGATGCCGGGCGCGATCGTGTGCGCAATCGTGGCGAGGAAGAGCGTGTACCCGTCGGGCGGCGACTTTGCCGCCGCGGCGGCGCCCAGCGTGCCGCCCGCGCCGGCGCGGTTGTCGACCACGACCGTCTGGCCCAGACGCTCGCCAAGCCCCTGCGCCAGCGGCCGGCCGACGAGATCGGTGGTGCCGCCGGCCGCGAACGGCACGATCAGGGTGACGGGCTTGGTAGGGTACTCCTGGGCGCCCGCGGTGCCGCAGACGGCGAGCGCAACCGATACCGCGAGCGACACGACGAGAGCGAGCTTTGCCGGCTTACGGGCCATGGTTCCTCCAGCTTTGCGCGGCGCTTAGCCACCGCTTGAACGGTTGCGCCGCGCGGGCTTTCATGGGCTTCATCTAGGCGGGTTCCGATCACTGCGGCAAGCGCTGCGACGCCGCATTTTTTAGGCGGGATGAGCGACCATGAGCGACCGGACTTAGAACTGGAGAAGCGCTGCCCTCGCCGGCCTCGCCTTTGGCCCGCTGTTCGCGCTCGCATTCGGATTTTTCGAGGGGTGGCTGCCGCCGCGGAGCGGTGCCGATATTGTGACCCTCATCACGACCGCGCTCGTGACCGGAGCGGCCTTCGCGATCGCGATCGGTCTCTTCGGCGGATCGAAAATGGTCGCCCATCAGACTGCGATCGAGCTGCCCACCGGCGAGGTCGTGGAGCTGGAGAGCCCTGCCAATCATTTTCTGCACGCGGAAGCGCGCGGCGGGCGATTGTACCTGACAAACCGCCACCTGATCTTTCGGCCCCACAAGTTCAACCTGCAGACCGCTGCGATCTCCATACCGCGCGATGACATTGCCGGGGTCGCGAAAGGCATGACGCTCGGCGTGATCCCAAACGGGCTCAAGGTCATGCGGCGTGACGGCACCGCCGAACGCTTCGTGCTCTCCAATCGCAATGCCTGGGTTCGCGCGATCACGCCGGTCGGGACCCCTTCCTGATCCGGCCATTTGCTCCGGATGCGGGTTTGGGGGCTGTTCGAAAGTCGCGTAAAGTGGTTGGTCGTCTTGATAAATGGCGCCGCTTGCGCCATATGTCCGTTCGACGGAGCGAGAGATTATATGACGAAGGAAGAGTTGATCGAGTTTGAGGGGCTGGTGACCGAAATCCTGCCCGACACCCGGTACCGGGTGAAGCTCGACACGGGCCACGAGATCATCGCTTACACTGCCGGCAAGATGAAGAAGAACCGGATCAAGACACTGGCCGGCGACCGCGTCATTGTCGAGATGTCGCCCTATGACCTCGAGAAGGGCCGCATCATCTTCCGCCACAAGGACGAGCGCGCGTCTGCTGCACCGCGTCCGCAGGCCCGGCCGCAATTCCGCCGGCGCTGAGCTTCGCTCCTGGCCGCGTGCTCGTGGTCGTGAAATTCGCAACTTTCAGACAATTTCTGCTTAGGTAAGCGGCCGAGTCCGGCTACGACTCGGCGTGCTCGTATCAGCATTCTCGCGTGCGGCAGCGCTTCGATCCGCTATAGTTGCTGCGGCTCGTCATACGGGGACGCGCATGATCGAACTCGCCAAAGCTGCTGCGGCTGCACTTGTTGCGGGATGCGTGATCGCGGCGACGCTCCCGGCGCCAAATGCGCGGGCCGAGAAAATCAGAATGGTGTTTCCCGGGCCGGCGACGACGCTGTCGCTGCCCTATTTCGTGGCGCGTAAGAAGGGTTGGCTTGCCGGCCTCGACGTCGAGGAGATTTACGTCACCGGCGACGCCAACGCGATGCGCGCGGTCCTTTCCGGCAATGCCGATATCGGAACGGTCGGCACGCTCAACGTGCTCGCCTCGATCGAGGCGAAGGCGAAAATCCGCGCGATCCACTCCTGGCAGCCGATCGGCGATTACAGCCTGGTGCTCGCGACCGGGAAAGGCAGCAAGCTCGCTGATCTCGCCGGCAAGACCTTCGCAGCGTCCGGTCCCGGTGGTCTGCCGGACCAGTTGCCGCGCCTCATCATGCGCACCCATGGCATTGACGAGCAAAGCGCGCGTTTCGTGCAGATCGGCGGCCACGCGGCGCGTTTGCAGGCGGTGATCGGCGGCCGCGCCGATGCAACGGTGGTCAACACCGTCACGGCGCTCAAGGGTGTGCACGACGGCAAGGTCACCATTCTCACTCGGCTGTCGCAGGAGTTTCCTGGCCTCGGTTATGTCTGGAACGTCGTGCGCGCCAATTCGCTCGACGATCCGCGCCTCGCACCCGCCTACCAGATCCTGACGGATGCCGGGATTCGCGGCTCGCGCTACATTCTCGAACAGCCGGACGAGGCCGCCCAAATTCTGCACGAGCGGCTGCCCGAGCTTGAATTGCCGTTCCTCGTCGCCGTGGTCCACGACCTCAACGGCGAGAAGGTGTGGGGCATCGATGGCGGCATCGATCCGCGGATCGAGCAGGACACCGCCGCTCTCAACGTAAAGCTCGGAAATTTGCCGCGCGCGATCGCACCCGACGAGGTGCTCGACCCGCGTTTCGTCACCACGGCCCTGAAAACGCTCGGCGCTTACGGGAAGTAACGAGCGGAAGACCCGTAGCCCGGATGAGCCAACGGGTCCCGCCTCTGGCGGGCCCGACGACGAGCTCCGCGACATCCGGGGCCAGCACGTCAAATGATATGCGGCCCCGGATATCGCGAACGCAGCCGTTCGCTCATCCGGGCTACGAGGTTTTGAGTCCTTCCCGTCGAAACGCTCGCGCTCGCGATTTGATCATGCTCTAAAATTACCCGTATGACTCCCGCGGGCGCCGAAATCGATGGTCGTCTATGACGACGTGAGCAAATTCTTCGCTGTGCGTGGGCGCATCGGCGACGATAAGGCACCCGAGCTGATGGTGGCCCTCGATCGCGTCACGGCTGCGGTGCGCAAAGGCGAATTCGTGACGCTGCTTGGGCCGAGCGGGTGCGGCAAGACCACGCTGCTGCGCCTCACCGCCGGGCTGGTTGCGCCAGACGAAGGCACGATCGTCATTGCCGGCGCCGCGGTGACGAGGCCGCGAAAAGATACCGGCATGGTGTTCCAGAATTTCGGCCTGTTGCCGTGGCGGTCGGTGCTGGGCAACGTCGAGTTTCCGCTCGAGCTCGACGGTCTGCCCGCCCGTGAGCGGCGGGAAACCGCACGGCATTTCATTTCGCTGGTCGGACTTGGCGAGTTCGCCGGCCATTTTCCGCACGAACTTTCGGGCGGCATGCAGCAGCGCGTCGGCATTGCCCGGGCGCTGATGCGGCGGCCGGCGCTGATCCTGATGGACGAGCCGTTCGGTGCGCTCGATGCGCAAACCCGCGAGCAATTGCAGGAGGATTTCCTGAAAATCTGGACCGAGACGCGCGCGACCGTGATCTTCGTTACCCATTCGATCGACGAGGCGCTGTTCCTGTCCGACCGCATCTTCGTGTTCGCGACCGCGCCGGGCCGCATCCGGACCATCGTCGAGTCCCCGCTGGCGGCCGACCGAATCGGCACCGACATGCGCGCTCACCCGAAGTTCGCGTCCTGTCGCGCCGAGCTGCGGGACTTGCTGCGGGATAACGAGCCATGAACGCGATCGGCACGCCGCCGCGCAAATCGGTCCCGGCACCGCGCATCACCTCGCTCGCGCGCGTGTGGGCGGTGCTCGTAAGCCCGAATGCCATCCGCACGGCCGCGGTCGCCGTCTTCTTCGTGGTGTGGGAATTTTTCGGCCGGCGCATGGACCCGATCTTCATGGCGCCGCCGAGCGCGATCTTCGAGGCGGGGATAGAACTGACCAAGAGCGGTGCATTGCGAAAGGCCATGGTGGAGAGCCTGGCGCCGTTCGCCGTCGGCCTTGTACTCACGATTGTCATCGGCATTCTGATCGGCATTCTCATCGCGCAGTGGCGCACGCTCGAATATATTCTCGATCCCTTCATCAATGCGCTCTACGCGATCCCGCGCATCGCGCTGGTGCCCCTCATCATCCTGTGGGCGGGGCTCGAATTCGCCGGCAAGGTGACGATCCTGGTGTCGGTCGCGGTATTCCCGATCATCGTCAACACCTATTCGGGTATCCGCGACGTGCGCGGCGCCATGATCGAGATCGGCCGCGCCTATGGCGCGACCGACACCCAGATTTTCTTCAAGATCATCCTGCCGGCCGCGATTCCCTTCATCATGGCGGGCATTCGCCTCGCGGTCGGCCTCGCCATCATCGGCATTGTGGTCGCGGAGTTCTTCACCGCCATCAGCGGCCTCGGCGGCATGATCGTCGAATATGCCAATGTCTTTGCGACGGCAAAGCTGTTCGTCCCGATCATCGTCATCGCCATCGTCGGCGTGGTGCTCACCGAATGCGTGATGTGGCTCGAACGCCGCCTCTCCCGCTGGCGCCAATCGGAACGCGAGCGGTTTTGACGCCGGCCAATGCACCTCCCCCTGGAGGGGGGAGGTCGGCCGCGTAAGCGGCCGGGTGTTGTTTTCAAAGGATGGAGGAGAAGCCGCTAATGAGTCAATCGGCCTGAATTTTTCAGGCATGCTGTCAATCCAGTAAGAAGAGACTTAATCTGTTCCTGTGGGTCTGTTAGTTTGAGGACAGACGGAATGATGCGCTACATACGTCCCCTTATATTCATGATCGACACTGATGGACCGCTATCAAGGTCGAAATAGCGAAGCGGTGATCGCGAGCGGGAAGAACGGCACATAGGCGATGCCGTCGCGGGCAAGATCGTCGATCAGCGCGTCGTCGTCGCGATGCGCCAGATTGTAATGGTTCTGCACGCAGACGATCTCGCAGATCCGGCGGCCTTCGGCGATCTGCGTCGGCGTGACGTTGCTCAAGGCCGATATGGCGCACCAGGCCCTGCTGCTGAAGCTCGGCCAGCACCGTGAGCGGCGCTTCGATCGAGCCTTCGGCGGGGCCATGGACGCTCGAACATGCATGCGCAGGTTGACGACGTCGAGCACATCGACGCCGAGATTGCGGAGATTGTCGTGGACCGCGCTGAGTGAGTTCTTCGGGCGACGAAGGCCGGAATCCATGATCCGTCCGCGCCGCGCCGGGCGCTGATCTTGGTGACGATGACGAGATCGTCGGGATAGGGATGCAGCGCTTCGCGGATGATCTGGTTGGTGACGTGCGGACCGTAGAAATCGCTGGTGTCGATGTGATTGACGCCGCTGCGCGACCGCCTCGCGCAGCACCGCGAGTGCCGCGTCGCGATCCTTGGGCGGGCCGAACACGCCGGGACCGGCGAGCTGCATGGCGCCATAGCCGAGGCGCTTCACGCTGCGGTCGCCGAGGGTGAAGGTGCCGGACGTGGTCGATGCTGGACATGATCGATCTCCTGTGATGACGACCGCAATCAAGGTAGCCGTTGCCTGGCTGCACGATAATCGGCTATAATCCGCACGGGCTGTGCGGAATAACGAACAATGACAGCAGATCTGGGCGATCTGAACGCCTTTCGTGGCGGTGGCGCGGGCCAGCGGCTTTCGCGATGGCGCGCGCGCGAGCGGCGCTAGCGCCTCCGGGTTGAGCGAAGCGGTGCGCCGGCTGGAAACGCAGCTCGGCGTCAGGCTGCTCAACCGGACGACGCGCAGTGTCGTGCCGACCGAAGCGGGTGCGCGCTTGCTGGAACGGCTCGACGCCGGCGTTGAGCGAGGTGGAAGCGGCGCTCGATGTGGTGAACGCGCTTTCGCGACAGGCCGGCGGGCACGCTGCGCCTCAACGTCCCGGTCAGCGCGGCGCGTCTGGTGCTGCCGGCGATCGTGCCGCCGTTCCTCGCCGCCTATCCCGACATCCGGCTGGAGGTGATCGCCGAGGAGAGTTTCGTCGATGTGCTCGCCGCCGGCTGCGACGCCGGCATCCGCTACGACGAGCGGCTGGAGCAGGACATGATCGCGGTGCCGATCGGACCGCGCGTCCAGCGCTTCGCCGCTCGCCGCCGCGCCCGGCCTATCTCGATCGACGCGGACGGCCGCAGCATCCGCGCGATCTGCTCGGGCACGCCTGCCTGCGGGGCCGCTTCGCGAGCGGCGCGACGATGCCGCCTGGGAGTTCGAGCGCGACGGCGAAGTGGTGAAGGTCGATCCGACCGGGCCGCTGCTCGTGCGCCTCGGCGGGTGCCGCAACCGATCTCGCTGGTCGACGCCGCGATCGCGGGCACCGGCATCGTCCACCTGTTCGAGGACTGGCTGCGCCCGCATCTCGACAGCGGCGCCTCGAACCGGTGCTCGAACCGTGGTGGCAGCGCTTCTCCGGGCCGTTTCTCTACCACCCCGGACCGCCTCCGGCGGTCCGACCCCTCCCCCTCCAGGGGAGGGTGTTACCGCTTCGCGCGTGCGATCAGGGCGTGGAGGCGTGCCGGCAGGATCGGGATCTCCTCGATCTCTACGCCGAACGGCGACAGCGCGTCTTCGATCGCCGCCACGATGGCGCTTGCGGCGGGGACGCAGCCGGATTCGCCGACGCCTTTGACGCCGAGGGGGTTGCCGGGGGAGGGATATTCGACCAGGCGAATGTCGAACTGCGGCAGTTCGGGTGCGGACGGCAGCAGATATTCGGCGAAACTCGTGGTCAGCGGCTGGGCTTGCTGGTCGTAGCCCATCCACTCGAACAGCGCGTTGCCGATGGCATGAGCAACGCCGCCGACGATCTGGCCCTCGACGATCACCGGGTTGATCATCTTTCCGCTGTCGTTGACGACGACGTATTTCTCGATGGCGACGCGGCCGGTCTCGGGATCGACCTCGACCTCGACGGCATGGCAGCCGACGCCGTAGGTGAGCGCTTTCGGGATGAAACTCTGAAAGCTTTCGAGCCCAGGTTCGAAATAGCCCGGCATCGCGTAACCGGGCACGCCCGACATCGCCTCGGCGACGTCCCGCAGCGACAGGCCGCTGCCCGGCGCGCCCGCGATCTCGATGCGCTCATCGCGCAATTCGAGGTCCTCGGCGGGCACTTCGAGGAGATGCGATGCCACCATGAGCGCCTTCTCCCGCACCGCCTTGGCGGCCATGTAGACGGCCGATCCCGCGGTGATGGTCTGCCGGCTCGCGAACCCGCCCTGGCCGTAGGGAATGACCGCCGTATCCCCGGCGACGACCGAGACGCGATCCGCCGACACGCCGAACTGCTCGGCGCAGATCTGGGCGAGCGCCGTCCTGATCCCCTGCCCCATCGGCATAGCGCCGGTGTAGACCGAGATGCGCCCCGAGCGGCCGACCCGCACGATGCCGGATTCGAACGGCCCGCGCCCGGTGCCTTTGACGCCGATGCCGACGCCGGTGCCGATATAGCGGCCCTGCGCCCGCGCCGCGCGCTGGCGTTCGCCGAACGCGGCGCGGCCGATCGCCTCGCAGGCGAGATTCAGAATTTTGGGAAAATCGCCGCTGTCGAGCGTCACCGGCGAGCCGGCCCGTGTCTTGAGCGCACCGACATGCGGGATCTTCTCGGGCGGCACGAGGTTGCGCCGGCGCACCTCGGCGCGGTCGAGGCCGCGCTCGTCGGCGATGCGGTCGAGCAGGCGCTCCATCACGAAGGTGCCTTCGGGGTAGCCCGCGCCGCGCACCGGAATGGTCGGGACCTTGTTGGTCTCCGCCACGATGACCTTGAGTTCGTATGACGGGAGGAGATAGGGCCCGGGCACAGCCGTCGAGGCGTTATAGGCGAGGTTCGTGCCCTGCGGCGTATAGGCGCCCTGATCGTGGATCAGCCGTCCGCGGATGGCGAGCAGCCGGCCGTCGTCGTCATAGGCCGCCTCGGCGTCCCAATATTGATCGCGCTCCTGGATGGTGGCGAGGAAATTTTCGCGCCGGTCCTCGGTCCATTTCACCGGCCGGCGCAGTTTGAGGGAGGCCGCGGCGCAGACGAGTTCCTCGGGATACATCAGGAATTTTGCGCCAAAACCTCCGCCGACCTCCGGCGCCACCACGCGCACCTGGTTCTCGTCGAGCCGGAGCATCGTCATCAGGAACGCGCGCACCTCGTGGGCGAGCTGGGTCGAGGTATAGAGCGTCAGCCGCTGCTCGATCGCGTCGTAGGTCGCAACGGCACCGCGCGCCTCGATCGAGAAGGCGCCGCCCCGATGCTGCTTGAGCGAAACCGCGACCTTGTGCGGTGCGCGCGCGAACGCTGCCGTTGCATCGCCATAGGACTGGCCGAACTCGACCAGCACATTGCTCTTGCGGCCAGCCCGCGCGATCGGGGCACTCGGGGCAAGCCCGTCGCGGCAGTCGGAGATTGCCGGCAGCACCTCGTAGTCGACTTTGACGGCGGCAGCGGCATCCTCCGCGAGATGGCGCGTGGTCGCGAGCACGACCGCAAGCGCCTCGCCAACGAACACGACCTCGCGGTCGGCGAGAACGAACGGGGTCACGTCGGGCGGCAGGTTCGCGGTGCGAAATTGCAGCGGCAGCCGCACGTTCGAAACCAGCGGACGCAGGTCCGCAAGCGTCAGCACGGCGTGCACGCCGGGCATGGCGCGCGCTGCGGCAGCGTCGATCCCGCGGATCGCGGCGTGGCTGTGCGGGCTGCGCACAAAGGCCGCCACCAGCATGTTGGGCAGGACGATATCGTCGACGAACCGGCCCTCGCCGCGCAGCAGCGGCGCGTCCTCGATCCGCGCGACCGACTTGCCGACGGACTGCGTCATCCGGCGCGTCGCCTCGGTCGCCGGGAGCCGGCGCCCATCGGACCGCGGGCGTCTCGCCCGCCGCGAAAAGAGCGGGCGGGACGCCCGCGGTCCGGATGCAGTGCGCGATAGCGCGCCAGCAGCTGATCGAAAGTTGCGAGCAATGCCGCCTCGATCTCCGGTCGCCCTTCGAGCCGCGCGACCAGCATGCCCGCCGCCTCGATGGTCGAGAGGCTGTCACGACGCGGCTCGCGGCGCAGCGCGCCGTAGCGCGACGGACGTTGCGGCGCGAGCACGATACGCCGGCACTTGAGCATCCAGGGATTGCGCCACCACAACGCCTTGGCCTGGCTCCAGTTGCCGTCGAGCAGCACCACGCCTTCGATGTCGCGCAGGATCGCGCCCTGATGCGGTTCAGGCTCGCCTTTGCGATCGACCGCGACGACCTCGCGGCCAGGCGCAAGCTCAGCGGCACGGGCGGAGCCGAGATAAAGCACCGCCCAGCGATGGGGATCGACCGGACGGCCAAGGATTTTGGAGAGGCTCGGCCACGACAGACCGACTTTCATCGCAGCATCACGGAAATGAAGCGCCGTGAGGCGCGCCGTGCCGAGCGCGCGATCCTGCTCCTGGGGATGCTGGAGAATGAGCACCGATACCTGATTGTCGATCGGTGTTATGTCGGCACAGACGCACAGTCCCGCAGGCTTATGGCAGCGCGGGCAGTCGGCAGCGTCCGCGGTTGCGGCCTTTCGGTCATGCGCTCGCTATACGCCCGCGCTCGTCGACGCTTCAATGGCGGCGACGAGGTGGCCGCCGGCGTTGACCTAGCTCAATGCTCGGAACCAGCGAATTCCGCTTCCTGTGCACGATTTGGCAGAGGAGCGGACCATGACTTTGAATGTCGGTACGATCGATCGCGTCGTAAGGGTTATCGTCGGACTAGCACTGCTGGCCTTCGCGATCCCCATCGGGTTTCCCAACACCGGCTGGAATTGGGTCGGCTGGATCGGCGTTGTGCCGCTGCTGACGGCGGTGTTCGGCTATTGCCCGGCTTATTCGCTGTTCGGCATGTCGACCTGCCCGAGAAACGCCCGGGCTTAGGCGCGCCCAAACCTTGAGCTTGGCCGGCGAGCGCTAACCACTCACCGCCAGCCTTCGCGTGCTCGTCGGCGCTATTCTCACGCCGCCGATTTCTTTGCGGCGTCAAATTGCGTGAACGCGCCGAGCGCGTGGGTCGCATACATGACGGACGGACCGGCGCCGAGATAAATCGCCATCGCGAGCGTCTCCAGCACCTCCTCGCGGCTTGCCCCGCGATCGGACGCCGCTTTGGCGTGGAAGCCGATGCAATCATCGCAGCGCAGCGCGACCGAGATGCCGAGCGCGATCAACTCCTTCGTCTTGGTGTCGAGCGCTTTCGGTGCGAGCGCCGCTTGGGCGATCGCCGAAAACGCCTTCATGACCTCGGGCTGACCGCTGCGCAGATCGCGCAGGTCGGCGGTCAAGGCCTTGGTGAATTCCGGCCAGTTGGTGGTGGTCATCCTGGTACTCCTTGCAGTTGGGTGAGATTGCTGTGCGTCTCGTCGTCGCGCAGCACGATGTAGATCGCCGGGATGACGAGCACGGTCAGTGCGGTCGATGAGGCAAGGCCGAACACCAGGGAGATCGCGAGCCCCTGAAAGATCGGGTCGGTGAGGATGAAGGCTGCGCCGATCATCGCCGCAGCGGCGGTGAGAAAGATCGGCTTGAAGCGCGTCGCGCCGGCATCAAGCAGTGCCGCGCGCAGCCCGGCTCCCGCCGCGCGGCGATGACGGATGAAGTCGACCAGCAGGATCGAATTGCGCACGATGATGCCGGCAAGGGCGATGAAGCCGATCATCGAGGTCGCGGTGAAGGCGGCGCCGAGCAGCCAATGGCCCAGCACGATGCCGATCAACGTCAGCGGCACCGGCACGAGGATAACGAGCGGCAGCCGGAACGAGCCGAACTGGGCGACGACGAGCAGATAGATGCCGAGGATCGCCACCATGAAGGCCGCGCCCATGTCGCGGAAGGTGACGTAGGTGACTTCCCACTCGCCATCCCACAGCAAGGTCGGCCGGGAGTCATCGATGGGCTGGCCGTGATATTTGATCTGCGGCGGACCGGCCGCGCCGAAATCGATCCGGCCGAGCGCGTCGTTCACGCCCAGCATGCCGTAGATCGGAGCTTCAAAGCGGCCGGCAACCTCGGCTGACACCATCTCGGCAAAACGGCCGTTGTGGCGAAAGATCGGAAACGACGCGGGCTCGCGCTTCACGTTGACCACGTCGCCAAGCTCGACATTGCGGCCCTGCCGCACCGTTCCGCCCGCCGGCAGCGGGGTCGAAAGGATGCGCTCGGTCAGCGCCAGCGCGCTCTTCGGCTGGGCCACGGTGATGTCGATCGGCTTGAGCCCGCCGCCGCGCTGCGAATAGCCGACCTTCACCCCGCCGATCAGCGCCGCGATGGTGTCGTAGACGGCCTGCTCCTCGACGCCATGGAATTCAAGCGTCTCCTGATCGATGGAAAAGCGCAGCCGTTCCGCAGGGGCGTGGAAGCTGTCATCGACATCGACCACGAAGTCGTTCGCCGCGAACGCCTCGCGGATTTTGGTTGCGAGCGCGCGACGGCTCGGACCGTCCGGCCCATAAACCTCCGCGAGCAGCGTCGCGAGCACCGGCGGACCCGGCGGCACCTCGACCACCTTGAGCGCGGTGCGCGGCGGCATCGGCAGCCCGGCAAGCCGCTGACGGATATCGAGCGCAATCGCGTGGCTCGCGCGCGCGCGCTCCCCCTTCGGCGCGAGATTGATCGGCGAGGTCGCCGAGTTCCGGGCTCTCGCGCAGGTAATAGTGCCGCACCAGCCCGTTGAAGTTGAACGGCGCCGCGGTGCCGGCATAGGCCTGGATCGACGTCAGCTCCGGCAGATCCTTGAGCCGCTCGGCTGCTGCCATCAGGACGCGCTCGGTGTCTTCGAGCGAGGCGCCCTGGGGCAGGTCGAAGACCACCTGAATTTCCGACTTGTTGTCGAACGGCAGCAACTTCACCCGCACGGTCTTGGTGACGAACAGCGCGCAGGCGGCGACCGTCGCGACGCCGACGACGGCGAGGAAGATCTTGGAGCGCCGCCGCCCGACGAGCAGGGGCCGCGCCACCCGCAGATAGAATCGCCCCATGGCATCGACGCCGTCGTGGTGAGCCGCGCCGGCGCCTGCAGTCTCGAAGCGGCGGCGGGCGATGCGCAGCAGCAGCCACGGCGTGATCGTCACCGCGACGAAGAACGAGAACAGCATCGCCATGGAGGCGTTTGCCGGGATGGGGCTCATGTAAGGCCCCATCAGGCCGCTCACGAACATCATCGGCAGCAGCGCGGCAATGATCGTCAGCGTCGCGACGATGGTGGGATTGCCAACCTCCGCGACCGCCTCGATCGCGGTTTCGACGAGACCGCGCTCGCCGCGGCGATACCAGTGGCGGACGATGTTTTCCACCACCACGATGGCATCGTCGACCAGGATGCCGATTGAAAATATCAGTGCGAACAGGCTGACGCGGTTGATGGTGTAGCCCATCAGCCAGGCGGCGAAGAGCGTGAGCAGGATCGTGGTCGGGATGATCACCAGCACGACGATGCCCTCCCGCCATCCGATCGCGATCGTGATCAGCAGCACGATCGAGATCGTCGCGAGGGCGAGATGGAACAACAGCTCGTTCGCTTTTTCGGTGGCGGTCTCGCCGTAGTTTCGCGTCACCGTGACGTCGACGTCCGCAGGGATGACGCGGCCCTTGATGAGGTCGAGGCGCGCAATGATGTCGTCCGCCACCGTGACGGCATTGGCACCCTTGCGTTTGGCCAGCGCGAGACTGACGGCCGGGCGCGTCGCCAGCGCCCCGTCGCTGCCACGCGTCAGCATGAAGGCCCGGTGCTCCGGCTCAGCCGCGCCGACCACGACATTCGCCACATCCTTGAGATAGACCGGTCGGCCATCGCGCGTCGTCAACAGCAAGAGGCCGATATCGGGGACGCCCTGCAACGTCTGTCCCGCCACCACGCTCAGCGAGTGGCCGCCATCTCGCATCGTGCCGACCTGGAACGAGCGGTTGGCATTGGTCAGCTTGTCGATGATCTGGTTGAGCGTGACGCCGAATACCGACAGCCGCTCGGGGTCGGGCTCGATGCGAATCTGGTTCGGGCTGCCGCCCGTGAGATAAGTGCCGCCGATGTTCTCGACTTTGGCGAGCTCGTGCTGGAGCTCTTCCGCCACCTGGTAGAGCCCGTTGTCGGTCCAGTTGGCGGCGCGTTCGGGCTTTGCGGAGAGCGTTAGCACGACGATGGCGACATCGTTGATGCCGCGACCGACGATCAGCGGCTCAGGAATTCCCTTGGGCAGCCCGGTAATGTTCGCGCAAATCTTCTCGTGAATCCGCACGACCGCGGTGTCCTCGTCGGTACCGACGAAGAATCGCGCAGTGACGACGACCTTGTCGTCCTGGGTCTGCGAATAGACATGCTCGACGCCGTTGATCGCCTTGACGATGTCCTCGAGCGGCCGCGTGATCAGCTCGACCGCTTCGTCGGCCCGATAGCCGTTGGCCGTCACGATGATATCGACCATCGGCACGCTGATCTGCGGTTCTTCCTCGCGCGGCAGTGAAACGAGCGCGATCGCGCCCATCGCAAGGGCGGCGAGCAGCAGCAGCGGCGTCAGCGGCGAATTGATGAAGGCGCGGGTGAGCACGCCTGAGAGGCCGAGCTTCATGGCGACACCAGCACATCGCCATCCTTGAGCCCGGACAGAATTTCGACCTCGCCGGCGGCCATCTCGCCGGGCTGCACCGCGACCTCGGCGCCCCCCTTGAGCCTGACATAGTTCACGCCGGCGCGGCGATAGACGTAGGAGGCGGGGACCATGATGGCCGGCCGCTGGCCCGTCGAGACGTAGACCCGCGTACGCTCGCCGACGAAGTAGTCGCCAAGCTCGGAGACCTCGACATCGGCGATGACCCGGCCGCCCTGGATTTCCGGATATACCAAGCGGACCCGACCCTGCTGGCGCTCCTCTCCGTTGCTCGGCCCGAGGCCGCGCGCGCCGATCATCACGATATCGCCGGCGCGCATCACCTGCGCGTGGCGTTCCGGCAATTGCAGCCGGAGAATGTATTTCGCCTCGGCGAGTGTCGCGATCGTCTCGCCGGCGAGAACCACGCGCCCTTCCGTCACGGGAACAGTCAGCACTCGGCCGTCGCCGGGCGCCAGCACCGCGCCCTCGCTGAGCTGCTGTACGACCACCGCACGATCCGTCTCGATTGCCGCGAGATTGCGCTCCGCGACATCGAAGGCGGTCCGGGCAAGTTCAAGCGCCACTTGCGTGCCGGCGCCGCGGCGCTGCAGGTCCTGGGCGCGCTCGAAATCGGCCTTGGCCTGGTCGCGCACGGCCTGCTGGGATTGGATACGCGAATCGAACGCCTTGATCTGGATCGGCAGCTTCGGGTCGCCGACCACCGCGATCTCGGCACCGCCGGCCACCTGGTCGCCCTCGCGAACCTTCAGGCTGATGATGGTCCCGCCAATGCGGGCGCGCGCCACGAGCTGGTGGATCGGCTCAACGGTCGCGATCACCGCCTTCTGATCGTCCACAAGGCGCGCCTTCGCGACGTACTCACCGCGGACACCCTCCGCGGCGGCGGCGCTGGCCGCGCAGGCGATTGCGAAAGCTGGCACCAATAACATCAAGCGCATCGGCAATCTCCGCAGACCTTCATTCATACTTGACACATATATTAGTAATTGCTAAATTAGCAACAACGAATTGAAAGCGTCGCGCCGCTTCGGACGGCTGGAGGATGGCACTATGACAATCGATCGCGCCGTGATGGCATTTGCCGGATCCGTCGTTCTCGTCAGTCTTGCGCTCGGATTTTGGGTGAGCCCGTGGTGGCTGCTGCTGACGGCTTTTGTGGGCGCAAACCTGCTGCAGGCGGCATTTTCAGGGATTTGCCCGCTGGCCGTCGTGCTCAAACGATTGGGAATGCGTCCAGGGCCAGCGTTTTGAGCGCGCCTATGCATTCGCGTTCCGTGTCGAGTGGCGATCATGAGCAATCGCTAACATCGAACCGAACGGCGCCGGCATGACAAAAATCAAAGTGCCGGCGAAAGCCGCAACTATTGTTTCCTTAGGGAGGACAACATGACCAAGATCATCGTCATCGGCGCCGGAATCGGCGGAATACCAACTGCCTTTGAATTACGTGAGCTATTTGGCAAATCGGCGGAGATAACTGTCGTCCACGATTCGGAGTGGTTCCAGTTCGTCCCGTCGAATCCTTGGGTCGCGGTGAAGTGGCGTCGTCCCGATGATATCAAGATCCATCTGCCCCCGATCTTCGGCCGCCTGGGAATTGGTTTTTCGGCCTCCGGCGCCAAGCGCGTCAGACCGGAGGCAAACACCGTCGAACTCAACGACGGATCGCAGCTACCGTACGATTACCTGGTGATCGCAACTGGTCCCAAGCTCGCCTACGACGAAATCGAGGGCCTCGGGCCCGACGCAAACACCCGCTCGATATGCCAAGTCGACCACGCCGCCCGCGCCGCCGATCGCTGGGAGGAGTTCTGCAGAGAGCCCGGGCCAATGGTGGTAGGTGCGGTGCAGGGAGCGTCCTGTTTCGGGCCGGCCTATGAATTCGCGCTGACGGCCGTGACCGATCTGCGCCGCCGTCATATTCGCGACCGGGTTCCGATGACGTTCGTCACGTCCGAACCTTATATCGGCCATCTCGGTTTGGGCGGTGTCGGCGATACCAAGGGCATGCTGGAATCCCTGATGCGCGATCGCGACATCCGGTGGATCACGAACGCCAAAGTCGATCGCGTCACCGCGGACGCGGTGGAAATCACGGAGATCGATGAAGCCGGCGCGGCGAAAAAGACCCAGAAGCTGCCGTCGAAATTCTCCATGTTCATTCCCGCATTTCGCGGAGTCGATTGCCTTCGCAATGATGCCGGCGCATGGATAGAAGGCCTTACCAACGCGCGCGGTTTCGTCACGATCGACAAGCACCAGCGCAACCCCAAATACCGTAATATCTTCGCTGTCGGGGTCTGCACCGCCATCGCGGCCTACGAACAAACACCCGTTCCGGTCGGCGTTCCCAAGACCGGGTATATGATTGAAATCCATGGTTGCGGCAGCCGCCCGCAATATCGCCGAGCTCGCCGCGGGCAGGGAGCCTTCGCACGAGCCGACATGGAATGCCGTGTGTCTTGCCGATTTCGGCGACAGCGGCATTGCGTTTGTGGCGCTGCCGCAAATCCCGCCCCGCAACGTGAATTGGTCGAGCCAGGGCTATTGGGTGCACCTCGCCAAGGTGGCCTTCGAAAAATATTTCCTGCGCAAGATTCGCACCGGATCGAGCGAACCCGGCTATGAGCGAGTTGTGATGAAAACACTCGGCATCGAACGCCTTCGCAGTCGCGCGGCCTCGTGACCGCGTCCGATCGGCTGGCGCAAGCGGAGGATTCTTGACCCTTTCATGCCTTAACCACTAATTTAGTGATCATGAATGTAGCCGAGCTCAAAAAAAAGGCTGGCGCCGCCGAGCAATTCCTCAAGGCGCTGGGAAACCGTTATCGTCTCCTGATCCTGTGCGAACTCCAGCAGGGTGAGCTTTCCGTGTCCGATCTGCAGGATCGTATCGGGCTCAGCCAATCGGCGCTGTCGCAGCATCTCGCCCGGCTGCGCCAGGATTCGCTCGTATCGACACGGCGCCAGTCGCAGACCATTTACTACTCGCTGGCAAACCAGGACGTCGTCAGGATGATCTCGCTGCTCTACGAGCTTTATTGCACGCCTCGCGGATCGCGCGGGGCGAGGAGGGCCGCCCGGCCGCCGGAAAGTTCGAGTCGCCGGGCGTCATAAGCCCGGCCTGACCATCATGCCGGGTCCCTCTCCGGCGGACGGCGGTCGCGCACGATCTCATCGCCGCGCTCGTTCACGGATAGTCCCCGCAGGTATGCGCGCGCCGACTTCTGCGCGGTCGCGCGGCATGCAGATGGTGCACGTCCCACTATTGGCAGCGAGCGCGCAAAGGTGGTAAGCGTTTTTGTGGGCGACGATTGGTGACCCGTGCATCCCAGTTCATAACAACAATAGGGGATGCGGGGAGAGGGAGGCGGCTGATGAAATGGATGTGGGCCGGTCGAGGCTTCGCTCGATATTCCGCCGCCGCACTGCATCATCCGCTTTATCGTCCTGGGTCAATGACGCCCCGCCGCGCGGGGTCCGGGCGCCAGTCCTGAGGTCCGAGCTGCGCGCAGATGAGAAATAACGTGACCCGAGCGTGCATTGCACAAGAGCGACCGGCTCTTCCGCCGCTCGGTCGCGACGCGATGTACTGCGAACGGCTCATTGACGTGACCGAGGTTCAGCGGATATTCGCTTTCAACGAAATACCCGTGAGACAACACGAGGGATAAGGGGAGGCTTACGTGCATCTGATTCCGCAGTCGGCAGCGCATTTTCATTTGCTCGTGAGCGTCTTTCCTTCGGTGGGTCTGATATTCATCCTTGGAATTTACATTGCCGGTATCGTCAGCAACAACGAGACCGCCAAGCGGACCAGCCTCTTCCTGTTCGTTGTCCTAGCGGTTTTGGCGGTCCCGACGTTTCTCAGCGGCGACTATTCGACGGCCGCATTGTCGCCGAATATGGCGCGGGTCTCCCGCGAATTGACGGATAGCCACTACAGCTGGGGCGTGGTGGCGCTCGCCGTCCTGGTGTTGACCGGGCTTGTCGCCCTGGTGGCGCTGTTGCGGTTTGCCGGCAAGGAAGGGGTCTCGCAGAACACGCTCCACCTCGTTCTCGGCCTCGCCGTCGTGACGCTCGGCCTGATGATGATCTCCGGCGAGCTCGGCTGGGAGATCGCCCATAACGAGCTGCGGCTGCCGCCAAAGGTTGGCGGCTACATGGCACCGGGGACGACCCCGGAGTGGTGGTCGCATGTCCACATCATCCTCAATCACTTCCCGACCGTGGGATTTGTCGTTGGGCTGACGGTCTTCCTCATCGGGCTCGCGATGAACAATGAGGTCCTCAAGCGCGGCGCCCTTGTCATCTTCGTGATCTGCGCGGTCTTGGGCGTCCCAACCTATGTGACCGGCGCCGCATCGATGTGGGCTCTGACCGATCCTCCGATCGAGGGGATTTCGAAGGCCATGATCAATGCCCATCGCGACATGGCCTTGCTGACGTTGTTCGGACTTGGCTTTACCGGCGCCGCCGCATGGATCGAGTTGTGGCGCTTCCGCTATCTCGGACGATTTTCGAGCCTTTCCCTGTTCCTGGTGCTCGTTTTCGCAGTCGTGACGCTCGCGATCATGGCAGAGACCGGACACCGGGGCGGACAGATCAATCACCCGGAAATCCGCGTCGCCACCGACATTCAGCCGACCGATCCCAATGCCGGCTGGACGCCCGCGATCGAGCTGTTGATCAACAACGTCATCTGGTTCGTGCCGTGGCAAACCATCCATTTCTTCGGCTTCTCGCTGATCTTCGGCACGGTGCTGGTCATTACCTTGCGGGTGCTCGGCTTCTGGAAATCGGTGCCGTTCTCCGCCGTGCATCGCGTCCTGCCGCTCGGCGCCTTCGGCGTGGTCATGAACGTGTTCAGCGGCATGCTGATGATGCTCGCCGACTCGTTCCGCTATTTGAATGAAACGACGTTCGCGCCGAAAATAGCGTTCATAGCGATAGGCGCCATTGCCATCCTGTATTTCTCCCTGGCGAACGGCGTTTGGAATACGAAGGCAGGAGAAGATGCGCCGATAAGTGCGAAATGGGTCGCCGCGCTGGTCCTGCTCTCTTGGATCGGCGTGATCATGGGCGGCCGCCTGCTGCCTTACGTGTGATCTGGAGAAACAGCCATGGAACCGATTTTCATCTGGCAATTGGTGGGCGTGACGCTTGCTCTCCTTATCGTCGTGCTGGGCAGTGTGTGCACGGCGACATACTTCCTCAACAAAGCTGTCGATCGGAAGTGAGAGCGCAGGCCTCTCGGCGGAATTGGAATTAAGGAGACCGAACGTGCTCGAAACGATAGGGAACTCGGGTTATGCGGACTGGGTGAGGGAATCCTGGGGCTGGCCGATCGCACTCACGATCCACGCATTCGGAACGGCGACCGTGGTGGGCCTCACATTCATCATCGGCCTGCGGCTGCTGGGCGTGTTCCGCTCGATTCCCTACAAGTCGCTGAATTGGCTGTTTCCAATCATATGGACCGCTATCGTGTTTCAGGTGCTCAGCGGCTTCACGCTGTGGACCACGAAGCCGGACAAATACCTCGGCGAGTGGGTGTTCGACATCAAGATCACATCTGTCATCATCGGCATCATCGTCACCGCATTTTTCCAGCGAACCGTAAGGCGCGAGGCCGATGCGTGGCAGGCAGCAGGGACGGTTTCGTCGCGCGCCGTCGTCTTCGTTGCGGTAACCGTCGTGTTGTGGACCGTGGTCAATGTGGCTGGTCGTCTGACCGCCTACCTTGGGACGCTCTACATCGCGTAAGCGTGGACGTGAGTGGGGCTTGCACGAGGCTCCGACGTCGGCTGCTGTAACTCGACGGCAGTCGAAGATTACGGCCGCGGATTTTCGTCCGGCTGATGTTCTGCGGTGCGGTTTGCCGACTATTCGGACGCACTGCGCCATAATGCCCCTGCGCGCCGCCGCACTTTTGACAACGGCCAAGTTTACCAACAAGCCAAAGACGGCATGGGGGGCTGCGCCGTTCCGTTACTTCCGCCAAGCAGAGTTCGCAGCGTCGAAAGACGCAACGCGTGTTCGCGCGCGACCGGAATGAACGACACCCTCACAATATGTTTTGGTCGGGTAGGCATGTCCGCTCGAACGAAGTTACGTAAGCGTATCTGCAAGGAGAGTAATCATGGAATTTGATGCCGATCGTCGTACCGCCCTCATCGGTTTGAGCACCGGCCTGATAGTATCGGGGCTTGCGAATGGTGCCGCGCAGGCCGCGGCAGGTCCCTCGCTCGAGCCCGTCGCGGCCAAGAACCTGCGCGATTTCTCGCAGTCGCTGGCGAGCATGCCGCGGCGACGCGACTATAAGACCGTGCCGATGATCGCCGATCATCCGGATCAGTGGGACGCCGCGCCCCTCGGCGCGCTGCTTGGCTACAAGGGCGGCCCGAAGCAGGCCTGGGACAACACCGATATCGCCGGTCCGTGGCTCAACGGCATGCGCAATTCCATGAACTCGCACATCTGGTCGTTCAAGGAGCCGAATTTCCTGTGCGTCTCCGCAACTCACGGATCGGCCCATCTCGCGCTCTATGACCAAGCGACCTGGGACAAATACCAGCTTGCGAAGATGGCGGCTAACAACATCACCAACAATCGCTTCATCACGACGCCCGCCGCGGCCGCGCACGATCCCGCCGATTACCAGTCGGCCGAGGGCGCGTTCTCCTCGAAGGACAACAGCATCGCGGTGCTGCAACGCCGCGGCGTCGTCTTCCTCGCCTGCCACAACGCGATCTGGGAATTGGCGGAGCGATTGACGGCCGCGGACCAGAACCCCGATCATCTGACCACCGAGGCGCTCGCAGCCGATCTCACCAATCACCTCATTCCCGACGTCGTCCTCACTCCGGGCGTTGTCGCGACGTTGGTGAAGCTCCAGCAGGCCGGCTTCGCCTACTCGCGATGATCGGCGCCAGACATCTGCGCGGCATGCGCCCGTTGCTGACGGCATCGATGCTCGCCGGTGCTCTTGCCGCCGGCTTGGCGGCGGGAACAATCACGGCAGCCGCGCAGACGACTCCGAAGGAACGTCTTGAGGCCACGGAGCGGACTTATCCGCCGTGGCAGCGGGGGCGTAACAACGACGCGACGAACCGCGGCGTCGACTTCACCGTGCCGCCCGTCGACGTGCTTGCCGATTTCCACGGCAGCCTCGATCGCCCCGAGCTCGTGGTCTACGCCTCGGGCAATTACTTCTTTGCGATGGCGGGCCTCGTGCGCGCATTCGGCGAGGCCTATCCGCAATATCGGGGCCGCATCTTCTACGAGACGCTGCCGCCGGGCGTGCTGGCGCAGCAGCTCGAGGCCGGCGGCACCGTGACGTCCGGCAACATGACCTGGACGGCAAAGCCCGACGTCTATCAGGTGGAGCTCGGGGCCACCAACGAGCTGGTGCGGCAAGGCAAGCTCGTCGCGCCGGTCGTCACCTTCGCGACCAACGACATTGCGATCATGGTGCCGGCAGGAAATCCGGCGCATATCGCGAGCCTCGCCGATCTCGCGCGGCCGGGACTTGCGCTGGCAATGCCCAATCCCGCGTTCGAGGGCGTCGCCCGGCAGATCCGTGCGTCACTGGTGAAGGTCGGGGGCGAGGCGCTGGCAGAAGCTGTCTACGGCACCAAGGTGCGAAACGGCGAAGCCGTGCTGACGCGCATCCACCATCGCCAGACGCCGCTGTTCCTGATGCAGCATCTGGTTGAAGCCGGCGTCACCTGGAAATCGGAAGCGATCTTTCAGGAAGAGGTCGGAAACCCGATCGGGCACGTCGACATTCCAGCCGAGGTCAACACGCTCGCGAACTACAGCGCCGCCATGGTGAAGGACGCGCCGCATCCCGAAACAGCGCGGATCTGGCTCGACTTCCTGCGCACCGACGCCGCCTTCAAGGCGTTCGCGCCTTACGGCTTCAGGCGCTACTCCGCGCCGTAGCGAGCGCCGCAGTTCCGTAGCCCGGATGAGCGGAGCGATATCCGGGGCGGCCGCTGTTGCCGCACTGAGCCCCCTCCCCTCCCCGCATGTCGCTTCGCTCATGCGGGCTACAGGCTTCAACTATTGTGATCCGCTGCTCGCCTGCACCCAGACGACGACGCTGTCCGTGGCGCCACGAGCGTCCATCACCGTCAGCCGCGCGAACCCGGGGCCATCCGGCTCCCAGAACAGCGCACGCCGCACCGTGCGACCTGCGACCGGCATTCCGTTGACGAGGACCGTCAGCGGCCCCGTTCCGCCGGCGATCTTGAGCGCGACCTCCCCGAATGGCGCGGCGCCGGTGCCCGTCATGTCGAGGCGGGCGCCGTCCGGGGGAAACATGATGCGAGGCGGCTGCGCCGTGCTGTCGCTCGCCAAAATCCCGCTGCGCAGGCGCTGCAACGGCGGCGGCAGCTTCGCCGTCGTCGCCACGAGCGCGCCTTGGGGTGCCGGCGGCAGCGGCGCGACGGGACGGTCCATGCGGGCGAAAGCCTCGAACAGGATCGGCGCCGCGGCGGTGCGCCCGACGAGGCCCGGGACCGGCGCGCCGTCGGGACGGCCGACCCAGACACCGATCGCGCGCTTGCCGTCGAAGCCGATCGACCAGGCGTCACGGTAGCCGTAGCTGGTGCCGGTCTTGAACGCGATGCGATGGGCGACCGCGTTCTCGGGCGGCGGCGTTCCGATCAGGACATTGCCGACGTACCACGCCGCGACCGGATCGAGCAGCTGCGCGCTTCCGGTGGTCGCTACGTTGTCGCGCCGCTCGACGAGCGGACGCGCGACGCCGAGGCGAGCGATATCGGCATAAAGCTTGGTCAGGTCCATGAGGCTGATGCCGACGCCGCCGAGCCCCATGGCGAGGCCGGGAGCATCGCCTGTCGGCAGGACCAGGCGTCGCGCCGGCCTCGCGGATGCGGGCGGCGAGCCGGCCCGGTCCGACGGCATCGAGCACGGCAACGGCCGGCACGTTGAGCGAGAGCTGCAGGGCGTGGCGGATCGAGACGGTGCCCTGGAATTTCTGATCGAAATTCTTCGGCGCGTAGCTGCCGTAACGGATCGGGCGATCCTCAACCAGCGTTTCCGGATGGATGATGCCGTCCTCGAACCCCATGCCATAGATGAAGGGCTTGAGCGTCGAGCCGGGCGAGCGGATCGCCTGAGTGATGTCGACCTGGCCGGCGCGCCGCTCATCGAAATAGCCAACCGACGCCACGCGTGCCAGAACTTCGCCGCTCGCGACATCGACCGCCACCACCCCGATCGAGACATCGGGACGCAGCGCCTCGCTGCGGTCGCGCACCAGCTCTTCAAGCTTGCGCTGCAAGGTCGCATCGATCGTGAGGTGATGCAGCTTGCGGTCCGGCGCCGCCGCCACGGCCTCATCGGCCGCATGCGGACTCAGCATCGGCATCGGGAGCCGGCCCGTCGGCACCGGTTCGCGCCGCGCCTCCGCGACCTCGACATCGGTCGCGAGGCCCGCCGAGCGGATGCGATCGAGCACGCGGTCGCGCGCGCGCCGCGCCGTGTCGACCGAGCGGTCCGGCCGGCGCAATTCGGGCGATTGCGGCAAGGCGACGAGAAGCGCGATCTCGCCGAGGGTCAGACGACTAGGCTCATGACCGAAGTAGGAGAACGAAGCCGCGCGGATGCCTTCGATGTTGCCGCCATAGGGCGCAAGCTCGAGGTAAAGCGCCAGAATCTGCTGCTTGGTGAGCTGCAATTCGATCTCGACCGCACGCACGATCTCGCGGAGTTTTACCGGAAGGCTGCGCCGATGACGCGGCTCTACGAGCCGGGCCACCTGCATCGTGAGCGTCGAGCCGCCGGAGACGATATGGCCGCGGTGCACGAGTTTAGTCGCGGCCCGCACCAGCGCCAGCGGATCGACGCCGTGGTGTTGCTCGAAGCGCTTGTCCTCGTACGCAAGCAGCGCCGCCACATAGCGCTTGTCGACGCTCTCGACGCTTGCCGGCAGGCGCCAGCGGCCGTCGGGCGTCGTATAGGCGCGCAGCAGCCGCCCGTCGCGATCGACGACCTGCACCGAAACGTCGAGGTCCTTGCCGAGCGGCGGCGGCCCCAACGCGACGATCCAGCCGACCGGTGCCGCAATGAGCAACGCTGCTGCGGCCGCGGCAACGCCAAGGCGTCGCCGCCACCGCGCAGGCCTTCCTGTCTCCCTCCCCCCTTGTGGGGGAGGGTCGGGGTGGGGGGTAGAGAGGTTCTGGCTCGGATGTGCCATATCGCCCGACCCCCACCCCCGACCCCTCCCCGCAAGGGGGAGGGGAGCAGGAAGCGCGGCATCGGCATCAGTCGCAGCAGCAAGGGCCGCAGCGTCGTCCAGCGGACCGCGCGGCGCATCGCTCATCGCGCGGCCTGAACGTCGAGGACCCCCGTCTTGGTGCGGCCGAACCGATCGGGCCGATACATGTCATCGACGCGCGCTTGCGGCACGACGTAATGCCCGGGCGACACCGCGCGCGCCGTGTAGGCGACCATGAAAATCGGATCGTCCCCGGATTTGCGGTCGATCGCCGCGGTGAAGCGGTCATCGCGGAACTCGGTGCTCGTGGTGGCAACGCCGTGATCGATCCAAGGCAGCGCCTTGTTCTTCCCGTACGAGACGAGATCGGGATTATCGATCTCCAAACCGGCCGGGAGGAAGTCGGTGATCATGACGTGACCGAACTGCGGCTTGGTCTCGGTCACCTTGAGCACCACGACGAAGCGCTGGTTCTGCTTGGCCTTTGACGGATCCGCGACCTTGCCCTCCGCCGAATAGAACAGCCGCTCGATCTTGAAGCCCTGGGTCTCGACCGCCGGTTCCGCAACGATCGGCGCGCCGCTGACCGTCACGACCGCCTGCAGCGGTCGATCGGTCGTATTTCCGATCGTGACGCCGTTGCCGAGATCGGCGGGGCTATAGGTCCGATACAACGGGCCCATCCGCGGGGTACCGGCCACGTTGAGCGAAATGCCGGCGGCCTGGTCCGCAAGCCCGCGCGCCGCGAGCAGCATCCATGCCTCCTCGTTGGTGGACGGCTGCGGCGCTCAAGCTTCGCGCCGCCGCGATACGTTCGAGCGCATTGGGCACTTTGGCGAGCGCCCCGCTCTCGGAGGCGAGCGCGATCACCGCAGCGGCATCGCGCAAATCCGACCCATAGTCGCTCCGGGTCGCCTCGAGATTGGGCTTGCCCGTGAGCATGCCGTTGACCGAGTCGAACGAGCCGCCGGCGTGCGCCCCGTCGCCGAGCATTGCAAACGCCGCCGCGATCTGCGCCCGCGCGATGGCGGTCGGAATGTTGGCGAGCTTGCCCTGATCGTAGATGTAGCGCAGGTCGAACAACGGCGCCGCCTTGTTCCTCGCCAGCACGTAATAGACATAGGCGAGGTTGGCACCGTCCTTCCTGAGGTCGATGTTTTCCACATCGCCCTTGATGCTGAGGTAATTGCGCAGGTGGTCGACGGCGAGCTTGAACGCGATGTCGGGAACGCTGTAGTGGCGCTCGCGTGCACGCGTCAGGAAGTCGGTGACATAGGCGTCGAGCCAGATATCGTCACGATCTACCGTGTCGGTGCTGTCGTCGTCCTCGGTGTCGGCGATCACCGGCGGCCACAGCAGGAACGCGCCTTCGGCGGTCTCCCGGGTGAGCAGGCGAGTGATCGTCTGGTTGATGGTCGCGTCGGACCCGGGCTGCGGATTGAGCAGCAGTTCGCTCACGTAGAGCAGCGGCAGCACGCGGCTCGTCAGCTGCTCCGAGCAGGCGAACGGATAGCGTTCGAGCGCTTCGAGCAACGTCGCCGAATCGAGCGCGGTCGACGGTCCGATCGACAACGCGACCTTTCCGGTCCCGGGCACGAAGTCCGCGAACAGATCGTTGCTGAGCGTCAGACTTTCGCCCATTGCGATCTGCCGGACGGTGCGCCGCGCCAGGATCTGGCTCGCCGGCCTGACGGCGAGCGCATAGGTCTTGGTGAGATCGATGCCGCCCGGACCGGTGATGCGCGCGATGATATTGCCGGTGCCGGCGCCGGACGCCGAAAGCGAGACGCCGACGCCGTTGCGCTGCTGCGCCGCGAGCGTCAGGGTCGAGTTGGCGCCGTCGATCTTGAAGATCGGGTCGCCGGTGATGGCGATCCGATAGTCGCCGGCCTGCCCTTCGACGTTGTCGAGGTCGAGGCGCAGCGTGCTCTTGTCTCCGCTCAGCAGGAAGCGCGGCAGCGTCGCCGTCACCACGACCGGATCGCGCACGGTGACGTCGCCGTTCGCGCGTCCGACCTTGTCCTTGCTCCACGCCACCGCCATGACGCGGGCGGTGCCGGCGAAGTCGGGGATATCGAAGGCGATATCGGCGGCTCCGTTGGCATCGACGGTGACGATGCCCGAGTAGAGCGCGAGCGGCGGTTGGGTCGGCGGCGAGCCCATCAGCCCCGCTTCGCCGGTGTCGCCGCCGGTCTTGATCGGACCGCGCGTGCCCTGCATGCCGTCGATCAGTTGGCCGTAGAGATCGCGGATCTCCGTCGCGAGCCGGCGCTGGCCGAGATAATAGTCGTCGGGTGCCGGCGGCTTGTAGTTGGTGAGATTGAGAATGCCGACGTCGACCGCCGACACCACGACGCGGGCCTCTTCGCCCGGCGCGACGCCGCTGATCTTTACCGGCACGTGCAGGGTGCCGCGCGGCCGCGTGAGGTCGGGCAGCTTCAGGTCGACCGCGAGGGTGTGCGCCGCGCGATCGATCGAGAACCATTGCACGCCGAGGCTGCGGCCCGGCATGCGGCCGGCCTGCACATCAAGCGGTCGGCGGAAGGTCGCGACCACGTAAGCGCCGCTCCCCCAGTTGTTGCCGACCGTGACCGGCACGCGGGCGATGCCCGGCTGAACGTCCGTGACCGTCGTGGTCAGGAGCTTGTCGCCGATGACCGCGACCGTGACCTTGCCTGCGGTCGGCGCCGTGACCGCCACGGTCATCGTGTCGCCGGCGCGGTATTCGGGCTTGTCGAGCGCGATTTCGAGATAGTCCGGCGTGTCGGCTGCCGCGTCGGTGTACCAGCCGGCATCGAAGGCAACCGACGATGTCGGCCCGTCGGGATTGTCGGTATAGACCTCGAGCCGATACCGACCGATCGCGAGCGGCAACGAAATCCGTCCCGGTGTGGCTGCGGCCACATCGAACTGACCGTTGTTGACCTGTCGCGTCGATTTGACGGCCTCGAACTGCCAGATGCCGTTCGTGTCCTTGTACATCTGGTAGTGGTTCTCGACCCGCAGCAACTGGTAGCGCAGACCGCGCGCGGCCGCGGTCGTGCCGTCGGGATTGACCATGATCACGTCGAAATTCGCCGTGGCGCCATCGTTCAACGACTTGCCGTTGAACAGCGGCTTGATGCCGACGAGCGGACCGGACGGGACGATCGGCAATGAGATCGTGCGCTGGACAGCGCGGCCGCCGGGCTCGGACATGCGAATGTCGATGTCGGCCTGCAGGAGACCGGTCGAATCCGGTACCTCGTCGACAGCCACACGCAGCTTGGCTTTGCCCTGGGCATCGGTCGACGGCAGGTCTTCGAGCGGCTTGCCCTCCTTGTTGGCGGGCGGCTCGTCTTCGACGAGGCCGAAGGAATATCCCGGATAAGCCGGCAGACCCTTCATGGCGACGATCTTGACGTCACCATCGAGATCGAGATTGGAGGCCGGCGCGCCATAGAGGAAGCGGCCGTCGACATCGATCTGCGCGGGTTGCTTGATCGTCAGGCGCTGGCTTGGCGACGACAGATTGAACTCGAGCCGATCGGGCACGTAATCTTCGACCAGGAAGCTCGTCTGGCCGATCGGCGGTCGCTTCGGATCCACATAAGCCCGCACGCGCCACGTGCCGGTCGGCGCGGCGGCCGGAACCGGCACGCTCCAGCTGCGGCCGCCGACGCCTTGA
The DNA here is from genome assembly GCA_963702755.1 of uncultured Alphaproteobacteria bacterium. Classification (GTDB taxonomy): domain Bacteria; phylum Pseudomonadota; class Alphaproteobacteria; order Rhizobiales; family Xanthobacteraceae; genus JAJPKK01. Next base: position 344,496 of record CAVPDZ010000004.1, read on the forward strand.
TCCTGGATGACCTGGCGCTGGAATTCGACGTTGTCGGGACGCGTGATCGACAGCGTCACCGGTACGCCGGGCGCGGCGACGCCGAGAGCATCACGCACCAATGCCGTCACATTCACGGTCTCGCCGGTGCGGTAGACGCCGCGCTCGGTGAAGACGAAGGCATCGAGCCCGGAGGGGGCTTCGCGCCCCGTCACGCCGCGGTCCGACAGATCGAAGGCGGGGCCCTTCAGATTGAGAAAGGCGTAGTCGCCGGTCGAATCCGACGCGATCAGCAAGGCTGGCGCCAACCCGCCTTCGCCGCGCGCAAGGCCCGGCTCGAAATAGGCGACGCCATTGGCATCGGTGGTCTTCGCCGCGAGCAACTCGTTGTTGCGCGACATCAGCCGAACCTCGGCGCCGCTCTTCGGCGCGGTCGTCGCCAGCGAATTCACGAACGCCGTGATGCCGTCGCCGCCCGAATAGGCGGTGATGCCGAAATCGGAAACGACAAACCACTGGGTGGCGAGCGTGTCGCTGTCGTCGCCGACCTTGTTGGCCGGCCGCGCCGTCATGGCGTAGACGCCGGGCGCGAGCTTCGGTACCGCCTGATCGACCGGGAACGCCGTCGTCACCTCGGAGTTGAGCTTCTGCTCGGCCGCAAGCGAGCCCGACCACACCAGGACGCCGCTTTCCTCCCGAATCTGCCGCGTCTCGTATCCCGCCATGTTCGTGTTGAAGTTGCCGTTGACGACGGTGTCGATGAGATTGCGGTCACCGATGCGATAGACGTGGATCAGGATGTTGTCGGTGTTGACGCTGATCACCGGGATGCCCTGCTGTCCGGTGCGCGGCAGGACATAGGCGCGGCTGCCGAAACGAACCGCCGGCTGGCGATCCGACATGTAGACGTTGAACGGAATGTCCCGCGATAGGTTGGCGAATTGGCCGAGTTTCTGGACCGCCGACGAGGGCAAGCCCTTGCGCAAAGTCACGCTGTAGCGTTCGCCGTTCTTGAGGCCCTGGACACAAAGCTGATTGCCGTCGACGGAGACGGTCGGCTTGGTCTGGCCGGCGAGCGAGACATAGCGGCCGAAGTCGATGTGCCGGGTCGGCAGGCTTTCGGAAAACATGAAGCAGACCGACGGTGACGCCGCGTCGGGAAGCACCTGGTAACGCACGACGCGGAAACCATATTGCGCGAGCAATTGCTGGTAGCGCGTATCGACCGCCTCGACCTTGCGCAGGTCGAGCCCCGCGCCGAGGGCGGGGAGCGCGACATCCCAGTTCGCCCGGGCGGCCATCGCGAGCCCCACCAGGATCAGGCCATTCGATTCATCGTTGGCGTTATCGCCGCGCTGATAGGCGAGATAGGCCGCGGCTGTGGCGCGACCGACCACGCGGCCGCGCTCCCGGTCGTCTTTGATGTCGCCCAGAAGCGGCGCAAGCGCGGCGTTCGCCCACGCATCGGTAGGCGCGATCTTGAGCGTGACCAGGGCAAGCTTGAACCAGCTCTGGGAATCTCTCGGCGCAGCGACCACGATCTGGCCGTAGGTGCGGGCGGCCGCGGTCCAATCGCGCTTGGCGACGGCCGCATCGGCATCCTTGCGCAACGTCGCGACCGGTCGCGAGCTATTGGATGTTGTCCTGAGTTCCTGCTCGAGCTGCGCCGATGCCGAATTCGAGCTGCTCGTTTTGAAATGTCTTTTGCTGCGCTGCGACCGAGGTGATCGATAGCAAAGCCGCGCAGACTGCCGCGACGGCAGTGCGGATAAATGCGTCCATTGGGTTTCCTCGCGAATACCGAATGACTGTTACGCAGACAAAAAGCGGTGTCGAGTCAACCGCGCGCGGGGCGTCGACAAATTCGAGCGCACGGCAAGTTTAAAATGCAGCACAATCTTTTACGCAAACCATCGAACGGCGTCTCCTCAATTTTACGAAAGGTGATAGCCATGTTTTTGCCATCAATGTTGATCGGCGCGCGCAATCAGCCTCTCCAAAGATCGGCGAATCGGCTCGCCACGACGTCATCATAAGACGGGCTCCTTGTCAGAATTCCGACGGCCCGGGAAAACGCCGTCATGTCACGCACAAATTCTGGCGTGATCGTGGCGTCGTAATACGGCACATCGCGGCGGATGAGGTCGACGATCAGTTCCGCCTCGCTCGGCGGAAAAAGCTTGCGCCCGACACGCGCCGCAAGCGCAGGCTCGTGCCGCAGCGCCGTCTGCGTGCGCACGATGGCGCGAACGGCCGCGGCGGCAACCTCGGGTTTACGCTCGATCAGGGCGTCCGTCGCGGCGACTGCGGCCATGGTGTAATTGAACGCGCCCGGCGGCCCGTCCCCCCGCCGCGCATCGATCACCACGGTGCCGACGCCGCGCCGCACGGCGATCTCCGCGCCCATGCCGTTCGCCCAGAAGCCGTCGACCCTGCCCTCCTCCAGCGCCTGCGCCGCAAGCACGCCGAAGTTCATCCCTTTGCCGTGAGCGCCGGGGATCGGCGCAATGTTGACGGCATCGCGCACCGGGTCGATTCCCGAGTTCGATCAGCAGGCGACGCAGCCCCATGCCGACCCAATGCGCGGCTCCGATCGTCCGCCCTTTGACGATGGCGAGATCGCCGCGCCGCGGCGCGAGATCGGAGCGCATCACCAGGAACCAGTACATGCCCTGGGCCTGCGCGCAGAGGAGCTTGGCGCCGCGCCATTCCGGAAAGCCGCCGACCAGGAGATGCGCGGAGCAGCCGATGAACTCCAACGTGCCGTCGCGCATCGCCGCCATGGCGTCCTCGACCGGGACGACGAGTTCGAGCGAAACATCGAGCCCCTCGCGCGCAAAGAAGCCAAGCTCGACGGCGGCTATCGCCGGGAAATAGGAATTCGAAATCAGGTCGGGGACTGCAAGCTTCATGCGTGATCCGTGAGCCTTCTCTGTTGGCAAGCGCGCCGCGACGATACAGAATGACGGTCGACCTTGGATACGGAATTGATGGTGCAAATGAGCGAAGCACTTCCCGTCGTCAGCATGGCCCCGATCACGCGCGGCGAGGCCGACGCAGACGCGCGCGTCGGGCGCGACCTCAAGCGCGTGCTCGGCGAGTGGGGCGCATTCGAACTCGTCGACCACGGCGTTCCGGCCGATGTGATCACCGGAGCATTTGCCGCGGCGGAGCGCTTCTTCGCGCTCCCGCTCGAGACGCGCATGCAGATCAAGATCGATCGGCATAATCGCGGCTACGTGCCGATGCACCAGACGGTCTATCCGGGCAACCGGCCCGACCTGAAAGAGAGCTTCAACCTCGGCATCAACGTCACCGCGGACGATCCGGACGTGAAGGCCGGCAAGCCGTTGCATGGCGTCAATCGCTGGCCCGACCTCCCGGGGTTTCGCGCCGATGTCGAGCGTTATTTCGACGCGCTGATGGGGCTCGGCGATCGCCTGCTCGGCCCGCTCGCTTTCTGTCTCGGCATATCCGCGGCGCAACTGCGCGAGCGCTACCGCAAGCCGATCGCATTCATGCGGCTGTTCCACTATCCGCCGAACAGCAACGTCGCGGAGAACGAGTACGGTGCCGCCGAGCACCAGGACTACGGCTTCCTCACCATCCTCGCCCAGGATGCCAACGGCGGACTGGAAGTTCGCTCGCCGACCGGCCAGATCGTGCCGGTGCCGCCGCATCCGCAGAGCTTCATCATCAATGCCGGCGACATGCTGACCGAAATCACCAAGGGCGCGATCCGCTCGGCACCCCATCGGGTCATCAATCGCGCCGGCGTTGCGCGCTATTCGATCCCGTTCTTCTTCGATCCGAACTTCGACGCCACGTTCGAGGGGCTGCCGCACATCAGCGCCGGCGAATTCCTGCTCGCGAAATTCAACCGCTTCTACCAGCACCGCAAGGAAGCGGCGGCGAGTTGATCCGCTGCAAACCGATCGAAATCACATCGTGATCTTGAGGTCGCGGATGTAATCCGTGGTGAAGACCTGCGTCCAGTCGACGTCGGGCGCCAAGAGCTTCGCATCCACCAGGAAATCGCGCGTCTTCTGCCAGCGCTCGCGGGTCATGATGCCGATGCCCATGGTGGCGGCGTCACCGCCGTCGACGGCTTTGACCTCGCGGATCTTTTCCAGCCCATACGCGAGTTGCTCATCGTCCATGCGGGTATTTTGTTGCTTGATGAGCGCGTTGCCCGCCGACGGATCGCGTAGATAGCTCCGCCAGCCTTCGACCGATGCGCGCGTGAAGCGCGCGATGGCGTCGGGATTGGCGCGCAGAAAGTCCGCCGTCGTCGCCATGGTGTTGGAGTAGGACGGATAGCCGTAGTCCGCGAACAGGAAGAAGCGGATGGGGACGTTGTTCTTCTTCGCGACGTAGGGCTCCGAGGTGATGTAGCCCACCACAGCGGAGGTCGGATCGTTGACGAAGGTTTGCAGGTTGGTGCCCTTCGGCGCCGGCATGTCGTCGGTGAAGCCGTAACGCAGCTTCAGCCATGGCCAGAACGTCGAAAAGCCGCTGTTGCCCATGAAGATCTTGTGGCCTTTCAGGGCTTCGAGCGACGGCACCTCCGGCCGCGTCAAGACTCCCATCAGGTCGAACTGAAACGAGGTGAAGATGGCCTTGACCGGTACGCCGCGCGCGTACGCGTTGAGGAGCTGGATGTCGTAGCTCATGATGACGTCGGCTTCGCCGCCGGCGAGGAGCTGCAAGTTATTGAGCTGCGGGCCGCCCTGGTTGATCACGACATCAAGGCCGGCCTTCTCGTAAAGTCCCTGCGCCAGCGCCTGATAGAAGCCGCCGTGCTCGGCCTCCGCGAACCAATTGGTCAGCACGCGTATCCGCGTCGCGGCACGAGCCGGCAGCGCGGGCAACGCAGCTCCGGCCATCGCCGCGAGGCCGGTCCCCACAAGACTGCGGCGGGACAGAGCTGGGTTGATCATGGTGGCGGCTCCCTAAAAGTCACTCCGTACGGGTGAGGCCAATTGAGCAAGAACAGTGCCATGCCTCGCGCCGAGGCGTTTCACCGGATGCCTCGCACCTACACCCGTTTCTGGCGGATGTCGGCGATGCGGATCGGCGGCACCCATGGCTTGTCGGTCCAGCCGACGCCGCGGCGGGCGACCTGCACATCGAGCAGATAGGGCTTGCCCTCGACCGTATGCGTGCGCGCCCGCGCCAGCGCCTCCCGCAATTGCCGCGGGTTCTCGACGACCTCGCCGGCAACGCCGAAGCCGCGCGCGATATCGGCCATGTTCATGTCCGGGTTGCCGAGATAGTCGTGAACGAACTGTCCGGTCTGCACCATGCGGCCACCCGGCACATTCGAGACGACGCGGCTGTGCGGTCCTGAATAGGCGTGGTTGTTGTAGACGACGACGATCACCGGCAACTGCAGCCGCGCCATGTTCCAAAGCGCGGTCGGCCCAAAGATGAACGAGCCGTCGCCGACGAGGCAGATCACCTGCTGGTTCGGGCGCGCGAGCTTGACGCCCGCCGCAGTGCCGACGCCAGACCCGAGATGGGAGCCGTAATAGTAGAACAACTCGCGGCCGCCGATCGGGTTGAAGTCGAAACCCTGCATCGCGACCGAGCCCGCCTCGTTGACGATGATGGCGTCGGGATCGGCAAACTTGCCGACCTCGTAGGTGACACGGTCGGCAATCAGCGGGCTGTCGTCCCATTCCGGGCTGTTGACCACGAGCGCCGCGCAACGTCCGCGCATTGTCGGAGAAGGCTTTGACCTCGGCCGCGCGGCGCGCGGCCTTCTCCTTGAAGGCCGGCGTCACAAGCTGCTCCACCGCCGCATAAAGATCGTCGAGACCAAGCCCGACATCGGCAACGAGCGGCACCTCGGTGAGCATGACGTTGCCCATGCTCGCGACGTCGATGCGCATGTCGATGAACTTCGGCCCGCGCGGCACGATCGGCGCCGCGCCATTGTGCTGGAACTTGTTGCCGACGTTGAGCACGACATCGGCGTTCTTCGGCCAGGCGAGCGACGTGAGATTGGTTGCCGGCGTGCTGCCGACCCAGAGCGGATGGGTTTCGGGATAATTGGCGTAGATCTGGCGCACCTGGGTCACCGGCATGCCCAGAAGCTCGGCGAGCTTGACGGCCTTGGCGACCGCTTTGGCCTTATAGATTTCATCGCCGACGATCATCACCGGCATGCGCGCTTCGACCAGAAGCTTCGCGGCCCGCGCGACCTCGTCGGGGTCGGGCCGCACGCGCATGCGCGGATCGAACTGCGCCTGCGGGATGATCTCGGTCCGCGCGCGATCGTCGTTGTAGTCGGAATGCCAGGAGATGTAGGAGGGTCCGAACGGCGGGGTCCAGGCCGCCTTGAAGGCGCGCCGCACGGTCTCGGGAATCATGTCCGGCCGGCGGGCGAGCCAGGTGTACTTGGTGATCGGCTGGGCAAGCTGCTCCTGGTTCGCCACTTCCTCAAAGCCGTCGCGGCCGGCGCGGCGCGACTGGTCGGTGCGGTAGGAATAGACGACGAGCGGCGTCTGCTCCTTCCAGGCATTGAAGATCTGGCCCATGGCATTGACCATACCGACGACGCCGGCCTGCATCACGATGGCGGGCTCGCCCGACGCCTTGATGTAACCGGCTGCCATGGCAGCGCCCGGCCCTTCGTGGGGCGTGAGGATGTATTTGAGCTGCGGCCGGTCGACGAGCGCCTCGTAGAATTGGGCGTCTTCGCTCGCGGAATTGCCGAACACGTATTTCACGCCGCAGGCGATCAGCTGCTCGGCGAGCGCGGCGCCGCCGGTGCCCTGGAATTGCTTCACGCCTGCGACGGTCGACGGCCGCGCCGGCGCGGATGCGTCGTCGTCGTGCGGCACGTAAGGCACCGGGGCCGTCGCATTCGCCTGGGCGAGGACGGGTGTCGAGACCGCGCTGAGCACGGACTGGGCGGCCGTCGCGGTGAGGCCTGCCTTGGTGAGCCCGTCGACAAAGCGTCGACGTGACATCGAGCGCGTCAAATATTTTGCGACTATCTCCCGCATGATCGCCCTCCTGTTAACCTTGTTCTCGCGTGTTTTTCGATGTGCCCGATGTCTTCAGCGTGGGGCCGCCGCCTTGCCGGGCCCAAGCTCCGTGCCGAGGTAATCGGCCATCAGCCTGATCTCTTCCGGCGTCCACAGTCCCCCGCGGCCGACCATGCGGTAGACCGTCGCCTCCCAGGCGCGGCGATCCTGGCGCTGATCGCGAAACATCGCGTCGTTGTGGCACTGGAAGCACTTGCTGAGCACCAGGGCTCGCCCGGGATTGTTCTCCTGCGCCACCGCGGCCGACGCCAGCGCCAGGCCGGCAAGCGCCGCCGCGGCACTCAGAACAAGCCCTTTCATCGTTTACCTCCCGAGATTAGAAACCGCGTTATTGGTCGATGGCGCGGGCCCGGTCAACAGGCGCAAGCGGTGTAAATCATAATCGCTTGGCGCTGCCGGGGCGAGCCGCAATGGCCCGCCGCGCTGGCGAAACTCCAGGCACCGGAGCGAAAGCTGTCCTGCACGTGCTAACAACGAAGAGCGGAGGAATGGTGGCATGGCATCGGGACAGCTTGTGGGGCAAGTGGCATCTGGTCACCGGCGGGGTGCGGAAAATCGGCCGCGCCATTGCGTTGGCGCTGGCACGCGAAGGCGCCGCCATCGCCGTGAACGCCAAGACGTCGCGGGAGGAAGCGGACGACACCGTGCGCGAGATTGCGGCGCAAGGCGGCACCGCGCGCACGGTGATGGCGGACGTGACCGACGAGGCGGCGGTTGCCCGCATGGTGGAGGACATCGGCGCGGCGCTCGGGCCGGTCGATATTTTGGTCAACAATGCCGCCATCCGTCGCGACAGTGCCTTCGCTACCATGAGCTTCGCCGATTGGCGCGCCATCATGGCCGTGGTGCTCGACGGCGCCTTTCTCGTCAGCCGCGCGGTGATCCCGGGCATGGTTGCCAAAGGCCGCGGTTCGATCATCAACATTGGTGGCGTCACGGCCCATACCGGCGCCGTTGGCCGCGCCCACGTCTCGGCGGCCAAGGCCGGCCTCGTCGGGCTCACGAGAGCGCTCGCCGTCGAGTACGGCGGCAACGGCATTACCGTGAACTGCGTTGCCCCGGGCCGCATCGCCGGGCCGCGCTCGGCGACCTCGGGCAAAGGCGGCACGATCCCCGGGGGCGGCCATCCGCTCGTCGGCCACGACGGCACGCCGCAGGATATCGCCGCCACGGTGACATTCCTGTGCTCGCCGAGCGGCCGCTACATCACCGGCCAGACCATTCATGTGAACGGCGGAATCTATCTCGGATGACATCGTAGCCCGGATAAGCACCGGCGCGAGCCGGTGCACAATCCGGGGCGGCGCTGCGAAAATCGGAATGCGCGAGTGCAATGGCGCAAGGCTGTCCCCGGATTTCGCGCGTTCCGCGCTTCATCCGGGCTACGGGTTCTTCCGCGTCTGCTTGAAATAGCGCAGATCGGGCGGCGGCTGATTCTTGCGGACGGGCATCAAAAATCCGTCGGCGCTGATCATGTAGCCCTGCCCGGCGATTTCCACGTGCGGATTTGCCTCCGAGCACACGGTCTCGCGCCATAGCGGGCGCGGATCGGAATTGCGGACGTATCTTTTCGTTACCGTCCAGGGCTGCGTCAGCGCGTGGTCATAAGACGTGATCTCGTCGTACAGCAGGTTCGGATTGGCCTTGTCGCCGAAGATCCGTTCCTTGATCACGGTCTGGCCGTCGGCATGGAACGGGATGCCGGTCGCATCATAGGTGCGCGGATTGCGCAAATTCCGCGTCTCGATTTCAAGCGTATCAAAACGCCCGTCGCCGTCGGTATCGAGCCAGTGACCGATCGAGTAGCCGGCGAACGTCGGGTCTTCATCGGCCGGGAAATCGCGGCCGTCGGTGAAGATGCGCCGCGCGTCATGAATGTGCTGAGTCAGGATGTGGGTCGTCTCCGGCGTGATCACCATCTCCATCGGCTCGTACATGTTCATGATCCGCGGCATCCCGGGCGACAGGCAGGTGTAGGTCGGATCGATGCCCTGGCCGCCTTCCGCCTGGTCCTTCAGATTGGCCTCGTAGATGGCACGATATTCCGGCGTCAGCGGGATTTGCTGTCCCTGGCGGCCCTTGCCGGGATCGTAGGTGACGGGGCCGGTTTCGGCACGACGCCATTGGCCCTTCCAGTCGGGATACTTCGTCTGATCGAACGCCGCCGCGCCTTCAAGGGTCAACATCCCGACAGCGGCAAGCGAGGCCAGGAATAAAAGCGCCTTGATCGAGGTCTTGTCCTTCATGACGGCCTCCCTGCCCACGCGACCTGTCGCGCGCGCCAATATTTTTTGTTATCGCGCCCGACGGGTTGCCGCAGGATGCGTCGCGCAACGATACACCAGGCCCGCCACGCCGCGAAGGGCTCCCGCCTTGAGCACTCCGAGCTTTGCGCTATGGTTGGCGTGGGAGCGAAAAAACATGGCGAGCGTCACTACGATCTTGATCGTTGTGCTGGCCGCTTACGTGACAGCGGGCATCGGTGTGGCGCTTGCCTTCGTCATACGCGGCTTTTCCGACGTCTTGCCGGCCGATACGCCCGTAACGATCGGCGCCCGCATCCTGATCCTGCCCGGCGCGGCGGCGCTTTGGCCCGTCGTCCTGCGCCGCTGGCTGCAATTGCGGGACCGGCCATGAGACGCTCCCACCGCTTCGCCCATCGACTGATCTGGCCGTTGCTTGCCGTGCTCGTGGTGGTCGGCGTCGTCATGGCGTTAGTACTGCGGCCGCCGCCGGAAGAGCCAGCAGCCCCGCCGGCCCAAACCGGGCAAACCCCATGAGCGCGGGCTACCAGGCTGTTCAATGGAACGCCCGCAAGGTCATCTATGACGCCGTCGCGCTCGCCGCGGTCGTGATTTTCATCAACGGCGTCATTGCGATCGGAAGCTATCTGGATCCGCCGAAGGACGCTGCGGAAGCCGCCGACCTGCGCATCCTCGCCTGGGGCATATGCGCCTACCTGATGCTCACCTTTATCCTCGCGATCGGACCGCTCGCGCGGCTCGATCCGCGCTTCCTCGTGCTCCTCTACAATCGGCGCCATCTGGGCGTGATGACCTTCTTCATCGCCGCCGTCCACGCCTGGTACATGATCGAATGGTATCAGGCGATCAACGCCATGCCGCAGCTCGGCGAAGATCTGGTGAACTGGCCGGACTACGTGAAGTTCATCGGCTTCCCCTTCAAGGCCCTGGGCATTGCGGCACTGCTGGTGCTGTTCGTGATGGCGGCGACAAGCCACGACTTCTGGCTCGCCTTCCTGACCCCGCGGATCTGGAAGGCGCTGCACATGGCGCTCTATGTTGCCTATGGGCTCGTCGTCATGCACGTGGCGCTCGGGGCGATGCAGGATCAGCGCTCGCCGCTCCTGCCGGCGATGCTGCTCGGGTGCTTCGGCACCGTCGCGGCGCTGCATGTCCTCGCCGGCTGGCGCGAGCGACAGCATGACCGCGGAGTGCGCGCGAGCAGCGACGGCTGGATCGTCGTCGGAGCGCCGCTCGCGATCCCGGACAAGGCGGCGCGCATCATCGCAGCACCCGGCGGCGAGCGCATTGCCGTGTTTCGCGACGGCGGCGAGATCGGTGCTTTCACCAACCTGTGCGCCCATCAGAATGGCCCGCTCGGCGAAGGCCGCATCATCGACGGCTGCGTCACCTGCCCCTGGCATGGCCACCAGTTTCGGCTGGCCGACGGCTGCGCGCCGGCGCCCTACACCGATAAGATCGAGACGTACCGGGTCCGCATCCGCGACGGCGTTATCGAGGTTTATCCGAAGCCGCTGCCGCCCGGCACACCCGCTGCGATCCGGTGGTTGGACGCAGCTTAACGGCAACACAACGGGGCCCATCATGGCGCGAGAGGACGGCTGGACCGACGTAGGCGCGGCGGCGGAACTTGCGGCGACGCCGCTGCGCCATATTTCGATCGAACACAGCGAGCTTGCGATCTCGTTCAAGGACGGCACGTTCGGCGTCGTGTCCAACGCCTGCAACCATGCCGGCGGTCCGCTCGGAAACGGCACGCTCGACGGGGACTACATCGTCTGTCCGTGGCACTATTGGAAATTCCATCGCTGCACTGGATTGGGCGAACCCGGCTTCGAGGACGACCGCGTGCCGTCATTCCCGGTGAAGGTCGAGAACGGCCGGGTCCTCGTCAACCTGCACGCCGCGACGCGGCGCATGAAAGCGCCGCATGATCATCCGCTGGCGCGCCCGGTGGTGCGAGCACCGGGGCCGCTGCGGCTCGCCGGCATCTCGACCACGGCCATGGATACTGTTCACCCGCGCTTCTCGGGCTCCGATTACCTGCTCGGTCATGCGCTGCGCGAGGCCGCGGCGCTTGGCGCCGAGACGCGGCTCATCAAGCTCAACGAGCTGAAATTCCGTCCCTGCGAGGGCTTCTATTCCAAGGCGGCCGGCGCCTGCACCTGGCCGTGCTCGATCAGCCAGATGGATCCCGACGACGGCCTCGAGCCCGTCTACGAGGCGATGGTGCACTGGGCGGACGCCCTCATCATTGCCTCGCCGATCCGCTGGGGCACGGCGTCATCGCTCTATTTCAAGATGGCGGAGCGGCTCAACTGCGTGCAGAACGCGATCACCATCCACAACGAGGTGCTGATCCGCAACAAGGTCGCGGGCTTCATCATCGTCGGCGGCCAGGACAACATCCAGGCGGTGGCGGGACAGATGCTCGGCTTCTTCGCCGAGTTGGGCTTCATCTTTCCGCAGTTTCCCTACATCGCCCATTCGCGCGGATGGTCCTGCGAGGACATGGAGAAGAACGTCGAAGTCGTGCGCACCTCGAGCGAACTCGCCGAGGGCGCGGCGATGCTGGCGAAACGCGTGCTCGACCTGGCCGATCGCCTTCTTGCGCGCGACGAAGCTCCAACCCGCATCGAGCGCGGCGGCCGCAAAGCCAATCCGGTGTAGCGCTTGTAGGTGTAGCCCGGATGGAAACGCCGGCTTTGGCAATTTCGCATGCCGGGGGGTGGCGTCGGGTCGCTTGGGTGACCCCGACCTGCGCGCTTGACGGCGCACCATCCGGGCTACGTCGCTGCGCCTCTCAAGGGGCCTTCTTTGCTGGAGGCCTGGCCTTCGAGGCATTACCTTTGGATTGGAGAATGATTGCGACGCGCGTGACCGGTGTTGCGTGATGCACGGCCGGTCGCGTTATTCCATCGAGTGTCACGCTCGGCGCCGACTTCGCGGGCGCCGCGATTGCAAATGTCGCCGCGAGCCAAATCGCACATTTGCGCAATGGAAATTTTTCCATCCGATCCCTCAATCCCCGCGTATCGAGGAATCACCTTAAGCACAGCCGCAGCCCGCCGGCTTGGACAGCGAGGAAGTGCGATGTGGATCAAACGGAAGCGCGAACGCGGGCACACCGCGAATGCCGATCGGCCGGCCGCGTCGCGAGTTTGGCTTTGCGCTACGCTTGCAAGAGCCGACGCAGGCCGGAGACCGGGCCGAAGCGATCGAGATCGCCGATGGCAGCGATAAGTTCGTTCGCCCGCGACGCACCGAGGATCGGCCCCATCAGATCAAGCGCCTTGGCGTCGACCTCGCTCTTGTCCATGGGATTGCCGGGCGTGCCGCGCACCTCGTAGGTGCGGTGGGCAAGCGTGCGTCCGTCCGCGGTTTCGATGCGAACGATCGCCTGGCGCGCGGGCTTGGCAGTCTGCAATTCCTTGCTCGGCACCGCCTCGACGAGCTTGCGAATCGCCAGCACCTTCGGGTCGCTCATGCGCGCGTAATCGTGAACGCTCGCAAAGGTCGCGCCGCCGTCGACGATCATCAGCGCGACGAGGTGCTGGAGGCAAATGTCGGGGATGGTGCGGTTGTCGACGATGTGCAGCCGGTCGGCCGGCATATCGACGACGATGCGCCTGACCGCGCCGGCGCGCACGGCCGGATCGTCGAGCAGCGCCGTCACCGCATCGAGCACCGACTGCAACGGCGAGCCGACGCACCATTTCTTGATCGACGTGTTCATCACCTCGTAGCGGGTGCCGAGTTCGGCAACGAGTTCGGCCGGCTTCGCGCCTTCATCGCCGAGCGCGGTAAACAGGTTGGCGTCGCCAGTGAGAAAATCATCGATGCCCGTGAAGCCCGCGCGGATCATGGTTGCCGCCGTGACGCCGTTGCGGGCGCCCATGCCGCCGAAATCGAACGCCTTCTCCACGTGCTCGCGGTCGCGCTCCCAATAGGGAATGCCCGACGCCTGCTGCGCGGCGAACGAGAAGGCGTGCCGCACCTCGCGCGGATTGAGCCGCAGCAGTGCCGCGGCCGCCGCCGTCGCGCCGAACGTCGTCGACAGGCTGTGGGTCGAGTGCCGCTCGGTGTAGAGCGCGCGGAAGCCAAGCGCGAAGATCGAACGCGCGCCGATATCGTAGCCGAGCGCGACAGCCCGCAAGAGATCGCCGCCGCTGCGGTCGGCGACTTCCGCCGTTGCGAGCGCCGCCGGCACAATGCCGCAGCCTGGATGAAAGCGGCCGGCAAGATGGGAGTCATCGGTCTCGTCGCCGTGCGCGGCCATGCCGTTGGCAAGCGCGGCATTCACGCTCGATGTCACGATGCCGGTGCCGATGACGGTCGCCTGGGGCCGGCCGCCGAGGCTCTCCACATAGGTCGCCGCCAATTGCCCCGGCTTGAGCCGCGATCCCGACACCATGGCCGCGATGGTGTCGAGCACGTGCATCTTGGTCTTGGCTGCGACTGCCGGCGGCAATTCGCGATCGAGCGAATGCGCCACATATTCGCTCAGGGCCGTGGTGACGGGAGAGATGGGCACATCGTCCATGGCAGGCTCCTCGGGTCGGCTCGCCGAAGCGGCCTGCGCGAAAGACGGCGCGGGCGCGAACGCGTTCGAGATCAACGCCGCACCGCTCGCGTTGATGAGCCAGCGCCGTATGCGATCCGGATCCTCGCTCATGGTAGCCTCCCGGAATGTGACGTGCCGCAGTTTGCTGCGGCCACCCTCTTTGGTGTCGCAGCTCGTTACGGCCGTGCAGCTTGCTGCTGCTCCGCAAGAATCGCGTGCATCATGGCTTCCTGGACGTCGGCCTCGGTCGTGCAGGTCGCGGGATCGATGAAGGGGTTGGGGCCGCCTTCTTTGAGCTTCGCGTATTTCTCGTGCATCTCGTACTGGGCACCGTGGTCGCCGAGCTGCACATCGCAGGGAAGCGAGCGCACGATCTTGAACGAGCGGTTGAGGTCGTTCATGACCTCCGGCGTAATCGTCGCCGGCGCGCGCAAGCTGCACCCGAACATCACATTGTAGGTCTTGCCGCCTTCCTGCGCGGTCGTCGTCCAGGTGGTGCAGCCGGGCGTGTGGCCGCCGGTGCGATGCGCGACAAGCGTCACGCCGCCGAGCGTCACGGTATCGCCGTCGTGCAGCACCTTGTCGATCGGGTGCTCCTTGCCGCCGGGCTTCATGGCCTGCAGCAGCGGCACGTCCTCGGCCATGGCCATCACCTGCGCGCCGGTCATCTGCTTGACGAGAGCATCGCCTTCCTGATGGTCGCCATGGGCGTGATTGCCGAGCAAAATCTTGACGTTTGAGAACTTGAACCCGAGGTCGTCGACCGACTTCGCGATTACCGGGACGGTGCGTTCATAGGTGGAGTCGATCAGGAAATTACCTTCCGGCGTTACGATCAGGAAGGAGCTGAGCGTCGTCGTGCCGACGTAATAGATGTTGCCGATGACCTTATGGGGCGGAAACTGCGCGACCCGCTCCGCCTCCGAGCCCATGTTGCGGGCCAAGATCGACCGCGGCGTATAGGTCTTGCCTTTGACGGTGACGGCGGGATGGTCGGCGGGCGGCTGTGCCTGCGCGAGGGCTGCGTTCGCGTTGATGCAAAGGGCGGCTGCCCCCACAACACATGCCGACAAACGAGAAAAGGAAACCCCAGTCATCTCGACCTCCCGTGCCCTTTGCGCATCGCCCCGATGCCTTCGGGCTCCGGCAGTATACAGCGTCACCATGAGATCGACGAGATTTGGAAGAATTCCGCCACGGTACGCGATGCTGCTATGATCGCCGCCGACGGAACAACGAGATGGCGGGAAACGATTTGCGGGAGGCAGGTCCGGGATTGATTCGGGAGTGGATCGAGCGCGCGGCGCGCCATGATCCCGATAAGCCCTACATTGTTTCGGTCGAGGATGGCCGGACGCTGAGCTACGGCGCCCTCTACGACCTTACCCGCCGCATGGCGACGTTGCTGGGCGACCGCGGCATCGCGACCAACGACCGCATCGCGCTCCTTGCCGGCAACGCGATCGAGCACGTCGTCTGCTATCTCGGCGTGATGGCCTATGGCGCGACGATCTGCACCGTCCACGTGGAAATGAACCGCCGCCACCTCGGCGGAATTTTAGGCTCAACTCAACCCCCGCCTGGCTATTGTGGGCGACGACATCGCGTCCGACGCGATCGCGGCGGCGACACCGGGTGTGCCTCTTGGCCGCTGGGATGATCCCGATGCCGGCACACTGTTCGCTGAGATTAATCGTTGCGAACCGAGCGACGTTCATCTCGACAGCACAACCGCGCTCGATGACGGCGTCATCCTTTTCACCTCGGGCACCACCGACCGGCCGAAAGGCGTGGTGCTGAGCTATCGCGAGCAGATCGGCAATATCGAACCCGTAGCCGAAGGCTTCGGCATCACGGCCTCCGATCGCGTCTACGACTTTCGCTCGTTCAACTGGGCGTCGGCCCAGCTTCTGGGCGTGCTCGCGCCGCTCAGCCGCGGCGCGACGCTGGTGATGGCGAAGAAATTCTCCGCCTCGCGCTTCTTCGACGATGTGCGCACTCATGCAGTCACGATCGCGGCCGGCAATCCGACCACCATCAATATGCTGCTCGCGAGCGCCGCCATGGTGGCGCCCGCCGATGTTGCCTCGCTGCGGTTCATGACCTCGAGTTCCGCCCCGCTGACGGCCGAGGAATGGCGCCGCTTCGAGATGCGCTTCGGCGTGCCCGTGGCGCAGAGTTACGGCTCGAGCGAGACGGCGTGGATTGCCGTCAATCCTGGCCGCGAACGGCGCTTCGGCAGCGTCGGACGACCGCTTGCCTATCACCGCCTCGCCATCGTCGACGCCGGTGGCCGCGCACTACCGGCTGGCGAACCCGGCGAGGTCGAGCTCGGCGGCTTTGACGATACGGCTTACCGTTATCTCGGCGAAGACGGCACCGCGCAGGTCGCGAGCCGCGGCCGCATCCGCACCGGCGACATCGGCTATCTCGACGCGGAGGGCTTCCTTTATCTCACCGGGCGAGCCAAGGAGCTGATCATCCGCGGCGGCGTCAACATCTCCCCGGTCGAAATCGATGGGGTGCTGATGCAGCACGCCGAAGTCGCGGAGGCCGCGACTGTCGGCGTGCCGGATCCGGTCTGGGGCGAGGAAGTCGTGAGCTTCGTGGTGCTGCGCCCCGGCGCGGTCTTCGCCGCCGACGATCTCGCCCGCCATTGTGCCGCGCAGCTGCCCGCCTTCAAGGCGCCGAAGCGCATCCTCGTGCGCGAAACGCTACCGAAGAGCGAGCGCGGCAAGCTCGACCGCAAAGCCCTCGTCGCCGAATGGTGCGCCGCGCGCGCGTGTAAGGTCCAACCCGTAGGGTGGGCAAAGCGCGGCGAAGGCGCGCGTGCCCACGCGTCTCCGAGGCGTCTTCAATCCTTGCAGCCGTCGATCTCGACGGGGCCGCCGAGCGAAGCGACGGCTTCCTCGGCGAGCTGGTGATCGGCGATCTGGTCGAAGGTGAGCTTCTTCTCGGGCGGAATATCGCCGATGTCGATATCGTGCTGCAGCGTCCATTCGGTGCGCTCGCGCACGAAGCCGGTGTTGACCGACAGGATGCAGCCTTTGGTCAACGCGCCGATCGCAAACTCCACGGCCTCGCGCGGCTTCTGCGTCGCCTCGACGATCGCGGGAATGACCTTGTCCTTGTCGCGATAGATGGCGCGGTTCGCCTCGATCATCGCTGCGATGGTATCGCGCAGGAGATCATGATCCTTGGCGATCATGGCCTCCGACGCACCGTAGGCGTTGAAGCTGTATTTCGGCCAGAGATCGGCGACGGTGATGAGCACGTGGGCGCCGGGTTTGCGCCCTGTCACGATGTGCAGGTCTTCGGGATGAAGCGCGACGGCATCGATCTGTCCGGCGACGAATCCGGGCAATCGTCCGGCGGTGCCCTGGGAGATGAACTGCACGTCGTCGGGGGTCAGGCCCGCGAGCCGCAGCACCTCGCGGCCGACCACCCAGTTGAAGCCGCCGACGCCGCCTGCCGCCGACAGCCGACGCCCCTTGAGGTCGGCCGGCGTCTTGACGTCGGCGCTCACCACGTAGGCCTGGGGCGGACGCGGCGCGAGCCCCCAGATCTGCCGCGCCTTCAGACCTTGAGCGATCGCCGTGTCCGGCAGCGTCGAGATCGCGGTGCCCTGCCCCACGGCGGTCACCGATGTGCCGGCAAGGCCGCCGTCGAACTGGATGATGTTGGCATCGATGCAACGCTTGGCAAAAAAGCCGAGCGCCTTCGCGACATAGGGCGCCGTGTGCACAACGTTCGGCGGCGCGACCGCCACGCCGATATTGATCTTGCGCAGAGGTCCGCTGCAGGTCTGGGCAAAAGCGGGAGCGGCAAGCGTCGAGAGCAGCGCCGCAGCGCCGATCGCGGCGGTAAGTCTGGTCATGGGCGTTCTCCTTTTTGTCGCTTGTAGCCCGGATGAAGCGAACGCGCTGCGTTCGCGAAATCCGGGAGTGGCCTCGCAAATTTTCTGCGGTTTGCCCCGGATTTCGCTTCGCTTCATCCGGGCTACAGGTTCGTCACGCCACTGCGATCTCCAGCGGGAAATCGTCGACCACCTCGTGGCCGTCCTTGGTCACGATGAAGGTATGGCCGAGGAAGATGCCGAACAGGCCGTCGGCGGTGATGGGGTTCGGCTCCGCCATGGTCACCATGCCGGGCTTGAACACCTTGTCGCTTTCGCGCGCCTCGGTGCGTTCGGCGAACACATGCGGCGTTGCGGTCACGATGTCGATGCCGTGGATCTGGGTCGGCCGCGACTGCACGCCGTTCTTGCGGAAGAACTGCGCCGCGATGCGGACGTTGTCGATCGGATTGCCGGGCTTGATCTCGGCGACGATGCTTTCGATAGCCGGGCAACGTGATCTCGTGCCAGAACCGCTTCACCATGTCGGTCGGCTCGCCGAGGCAGATCGGCGAGCCGATCTGGGCGGTGTAGCCGCGATAACCCGCCGCCAGCTCCATGATGATGATGTCGCCGCGCTTGAGCTTGCGTTCGGACGGCCGCGGGTTGCCGAAGAACATCGACGGGTTCGCCATCGACGTCGATCCGATGATGAGGAAATCGACGTCGCCGCCGGCTTGCATGATCGCGGCGCCCGCGGCGCCGCGCAGATCCGATTCGGTCGCGCCCGGCTTTGCCGCGCGCGACCATCGCTTCCATGGCGCGAGCGCACAGCGCGCCGGCGCGGCGCACGCACTCGAGCTCGGCCTCGCTCTTGATGACGACAAGCTCGTGGATGAAGCTGCGCGTGAACACGATCTCCGCGTCCGGCAGGCCCGCGCGCAAATCGTTGTACTGGTTGACCGGCATGTAGTCTTTGTGGCGCGGATCGATCTCGACAAGGCCGATCCGCGGCCGCCTCAGTCCGAGCTCATTGATCCGCTCGACCATCACCTCGGCATAGCGGCCGCCGCGGCTCTGGCGCACGTCGGACAGCGCCGGCTCGACCTGCCGCCGCACCGCCTCCGCATGCGTGCCGCCCATGGAAAAGATCAGCGTCGGCTCAGCCTCGAGCGGCACCACCACATAGGAGGAGATCGCGTGCCATTCCCAGTGGCCGGTCAGCCAGGTCATGCCGCCGCCGAAGCTCCAGTGGCTCGGACCGCCGGGCACGATGACGACGTCGAGCTTGTGCTCGCGCATCTTGTCGCGCAGGGCGGCGTAACGCCGCGCGTATTCCGCCTTTGAGAATTGCTCCCACACGGCGTCGCGGTAGAGCGGCGTATCGAACATGTTGGAGAATGGCTCGTTCTGATCGAGCCGGCCGCGAACTTCTTCCCACGAAACGGCACCGGGCGGAGCAGACACTTTCATCAAACCTGATCCTCTTTTGGTGGCATGCGATCCCCGCGTGGCGGAGGCAGCCGCTTCGTCAGAGCTTGCAATTCTCGATCGTCAGGCGGCCGCCCGCCGCGACGACGCCGTCGGCACTGATCGTGTCGTCGAAGACCTGCTCGACCGTGGGCTTCTTCGCCGGATCGATATCGCCGGCCGCGGCGTCGTGGTCGATGGTCCACTGGGTGCGGTCGGGATCGAAGCCGTCATTGACCGACCAGATGCAGTTCTTGGTGAGCGCTTCCCAAGCGTATTCGACCGCGTCCTGCGGCTTCTGGGTCGCGCTCACCATGATGGGGATGACGCTGTCCTTGTCGGTGTAGATGGTGCGGTTCGCTTCCACCATGGCGGCAACGAAGTCCACCACCATCGCGCGGTCCTTGGCGATGGTGTCGAGCGAGACCCCGTAGCTGTTGAAGCTGTACTGCGGCATCAGGTCGGCGACCTGGGTGAGGATCGTCAGCCCCGGGTTTCTGCTTCATCGCGATGAACGCGTCTTCCGGATGCAGCGCGACCGCGTCGATCTGGCCCGCCACCAGGCCGGCGAGACGGCCGGCGGTGCCTTGGGCGATGAACTGCGCGTCGTCGACCTTGAGCCCGGCCTTGGCGAGCGCCTCGCGACCGATGCGCCAATTGAAGCTGCCGACGCCGCCGCCGGCCGCGGACAGCCGCTTGCCCTTGAGATCGGCAAAGCCGCGTGATGCCCGGGCCGACCACGTAGGCCTGGGGCGCGCGCGGGGCGAGGCCCCAGATCTGCTTCACCTTCATGCCGCGACCGATCTGCACATCGCTCACGGTCGCGAAGGTGTTGCCTTGGGTGAGCGCGACCGTCGCCGCCGGCGAGGAGCCGCCGTCGAACTGGACGATGGTCACGTCGAGACAATGCCGGGCAAAGATGCCGAGCTCCTTGGCGACATAAGCCGAGGTGTGCACGACGTTCGGCGGCGACACCGAGACCCCGACCGTGATCTTGCGCGGCGCGCCTTTGCAGGTGGCCTGGGCGAGCGCGGCATCGGTGACGACGCAGCAGATCAAGGCAACGATGGCGGATCGCACAGCGCGTGAGATGTCGAACATGGCTTCCTCACCACACCTTATCTTACGGACCGAAAATTTACGGCTCGAAGCTCGTAGGGTGCGCAAAGCGAAGCGTGCGCACCAATCGGCTTCCAGCGGTGCGCACGCTTCGCTTTGCCCACCCTACACATCTCCTCTAGTCAGCCTGGCTGGCCGCGGTCCATGGCGCGACTTTGATCTCCAACACTCGCAGCAGCGCCGTCAGCGTCACGCCGAGAATGCCGAGCGTCACGATGGGCACGAACATCTTGTCGACCTGGTAGGTCGAGGCGGTGCGCACGATCAGGTAGCCGATGCCCGAGATCGCCGTATAGAGATCGGCGAGCACCATGCCGATCAGGCCGCGTCCGACCGCGAGCCGCAGGCCGGTGACGATGAACGGCAACGCGCCCGGCAGGACGATGTTGAACCACAGCTGCCGCTCGCTGCAGCGAAACGAGCGCCCGACCTCGACGAGCCGCGGATCGACGTTCTTCACGCCCTGATAGGTGTTGATCGCCATCGGGAAGAACGCGAACAGGAACAGGATGATCACCTTCGCGGTCGTCTCGTATCCGGCCCACAGCACGATGAGCGGCACGAGCGCAACGCTCGGGATCGAGTAGAGGAACGTGATGTAGATGCCGAGCGCGACATCGAGCACCCAGAACCGCGCCAGCAGCAGACCCGTCGCAATCCCGATCACCGCGGCGGCGGCGAGGCCGAGCACCAGCACCACGAGGCTCGGCGCGAGATAGGTCCACAATTCCCCGCTCGCGATCATGGTCGACCGCCGCGGATGCGACCGCGCTCGGCGTCGTGAACAGGACCGGATCGATGCGCGCGCCGTAGATCTGCCAGATGCCAAGCACGATCACGAGCGAGGCGAGCCGGATGCGCGATCTCCTGAAACTGCCGGCGCCGCCGGCGCGCCGCCGCGACCTTCTGGGCGCGGCTGCGATCGCCTTCGACGCCCGTCGAGCACCGCGGCCTGATCGTGAGCCTGCACGGTCATCAGGCCACCTCCGCGCGCTCGCGGACCGGCCGCGCCGTATGCAGCTGCCGCCAGATATGGGCGCGCAGATCGGCGAACCGCGGATCGGCGCGGACCGCCTCCGCGTCGCGATGGCGGCCGAACGGGATGTCGAGCACTTCCTTGATGCGGCCCGGCCGCGCCGTCATCACGGCGATGCGGTCGCCCAGCACGATCGCCTCGTCGATCGAATGGGTGATGAACACCATGGTCTTGCGCTCGTCCGGCCGCTCCATCAGTTGCAGCAGCTCCTCCTGCAGGATTTCGCGGGTCTGCGCGTCGAGCGCGGCGAACGGCTCGTCCATCAGCAGGATCGACGGGTTGACGGCGAGCGCGCGCACGAGGCCGACGCGCTGCTGCATGCCGCCCGAGAGCTGATAGGGATAATGGCGCTCGAATCCGGTCAGGCCGACGAGATCGAGATAATGCCGAACCCGCGCGGCGATCTCGGCCGGCCTGGCGCCGGCGACAGCGAGCCCGAAAGCGGCGTTCTGGTAGACCGTCTTCCAGGGCAATAGCCCGAAATGCTGAAATACCGTGGCAACGCCCTCCGGCGGACCGGCAACCCTGCGCCCGCCGACCGCAAGCTCGCCTTCGCTCAGATCGATGAGGCCGGCAATGCAGCGCAGGAACGTCGTCTTGCCGCAGCCGCTCGGGCCGACGATGCACAAAATTTCCTGATGACGCACATCAAGCGTGAGCTGGCGAAAGGCCACGACGGCGCCGTCCAGGAACAATTTGCTGGCGGCGCGCGAGGTGACCGCAAAACGCCTGTCCGTCTCCGAAACGGCCAACGACTCCTCCCTTGCCCCACCGCAAGTCCCGTTTTCGGGCGCGGTCCTTTTTTAAATTCAGCGTCGGCGGCCGCTGCCGCTTATCGATCGGGCCCCCGGCAAACCGGCGTCACCCGGGTCGGTCTCGCGAATCTTCTTCGCGTCCCGCATGATCTCCAGGCACGACAACAGCTCGACATAGCTGGGTGCACCGCCGGTACGCACGTTGCCGACGCACTGCGTTTTGTCGGCCGCACTGAACTTCGCCCAGTCCTTCTTGAGCGTGTCGAGGGCGGCATTCTCGTCGCCCATGCAAGCAGCCTTGTCGCGCCCAAGAACAATGGCGCCGCGAGCGGCCGCATCGCAACTCGGGCCGACATTGAGACGGGGGGGACTATCGGCAAGTGCGATCGCACCCTGCGCACCGAAAGCCAGGGCTGTAAGCGCGATCCTGACAAAAAAAGCGGACATGGTCTCCTCGTCTGCGGCTTTCCCCGCGGGCCAATCTAAGCCAGATCACACTATACATTGTAACGCCGATTTCGCTTAGCAATTAGTGCGCCTTCCAGAAGCGTCTTTTCAGCCTGGGTCTTGCAAGGCACATCGCAGGTCGGCGGGCTGAGGGGCCTGCCCGGCGGATGGCGCCCGAACGCTTCGGCCGATGACGTCCCGCTCGGGGCCATGCTAAAGCTTTGGCGGGGAGGTGAGTGCGGGTCTGCCGGCCAGGTCCGGTCGCCGTATGTCATCCCGCCCAAGCTGCTCCTGCGCCGGTTGCGCACGAGCCAACACACAAACTCGGGGAGAAACTCATGACGCGTCTCGCTACCGCATTGCTCGCGTGCGGCCTCATCGCGGCAGCCCTGCCGGCGCCCGCTCAAACCCCGCCACCGCTGTTCTCGACCACCAAGGTTGACGGCACCGACGGCGTCTACATCTTCCGCTATCAGGGCCATCAGGCCATGTTCGTCGTGACGCCCGACGGCGTCATTGCCACCGATCCGATCGGCGAGCGGCGGCCGGCGGCGGCGGCCTATATTGCGGAAATCCGCAAGATCACCCAGGCACCGATCAAGTACGTCGTTTACAGCCACGGCCACTTCGACCACATTGCCGGCGGCAAGCCGTTCAAGGACCTGGGCGCGACGTTCGTCTCTCATTGGCGCACCAAGACGCTGCTCGAGCAGCGCAAGAATCCGGATGTCGTCATGCCGGATTTCGTAGTCGATGATGCCGGCGGCAAGATCGAGCTCGGCGGCACCACCCTCGAACTGCTCTACCTTGGCAAGAACCACGGCGACAATTCGCTCGTGATGCGCCTGCCCAAGGAGAAGATTATCTTCGTGGTCGACTTCCTGCCGCTGTCGGGCACCCAGTTCCGCATCATGGCGGACACTTATCTGCCGGAACAGGAAGACACGATGAAGAAGATCCTGGCCATGGACTGGGATCGGCTGATCGCGGGGCATCCGGGCGCCGGCGGTCGGCAGATCGGCAACAAGGACGACGTCAAGGTCGACCTCGACTACATGCTTGACCTCTCCGCGGCCGTGAAAAAGGCAACCGAAGAGGGCAAGTGCTACGCCGGCGCGATCGCCGAGATCAAGCTGCCGAAGTACGAGAACCTCGCCGGCTATCAGCAAAACCTCGCCGGCAACATCGAGCGCTACTGCGATTATTGGAACCGCGGCATCTGATGCGGCGCCGTCGCGTTTGATGCGAGGGTAACGAAGTCGCCGGGGTCTATCCCGGCGACTTGCGCAAACTGTAGCCCGGATGAGCGGAGCGACATCCGGGACGACGGTGAGATAACGAGAAGACTGGACCCGGATGTCGCTGCGCTTATCCGGGCTGCAAGCATTCACCGAATTTTCAAAGACGGGGCGGGTAAAAGGTACATGATGCGCATAGCGACCGCTTTCCTCGCCGGCATTCTCGCGGCCGCCGCCGTGCCGGCGAGCGCCCAGACCCCACCGGCGCCGTTCTCGACCACGAAAGTCGAGGGCACTGAAGGGGTCTACATCTTCCGCTATCAGGGCCACCAGTCGATGTTCGTCGTCACGCCGCAGGGCGTGATCGCCACCGATCCGATCGGTGAGCACCGGCCCGAGGCGGTGACGACCTACATCTCCGAAATCCGCAAGGTTACTCAGGCGCCGATCAAGTATGTGATCTACAGCCACAGCCATTACGATCACATCGCCGGCGGCAAGCCGTTCAAGGACTTGGGCGCGACCTTCATCGCCCACAAGAACGCCAAGGCGATCCTGCAACTGCGCAAGAATCCGGACATCGTCATTCCGGACCAGACCGTGGACGGTGCTCTCAAGACCATTACGCTCGGCGGCACCACGCTCGAACTGCATTACGTCGGCAAGAACCACTCCGACAATTCGCTCATCATGCGGCTGCCGAAGGAGAAGATCGTCTTCGTGGTCGATTTCCTGCCGATCCACAGCATCGAGTTCCGCGGCATGGCGGACGAGTATCTGCCCGATCTCGAGACCTCGATTCAGAAAATCGTGGCGATGGATTGGGAGCGTCTGATTCCCGGCCATCCGGGGCCCGCGGGCCGGCAAATCGGCACCAAGGCCGATGCGCGCGAGCATTTGGAATATCTGCAAACGCTCTCCGCCGCAGTGAAGCAGGCGGTCGACGAACGCAAGAGCTACGCCGACGCCATCAGGGACATCAAGCTCCCGAAATACGAAAGCTTCAGCGGCTACGGCGCGTTTCTCGCCGGCAACATCGAGCGCTACTACGACTACTGGAATCGTGGCATCTGAAATGACCGCAATCGCTGACAGCGGCCCCGGCCAACTCATTCGCTGGCACTATCTCGGTTATGCGGTGATTGCGCTCGGCGTGATGACTGTGGCGATCATGAGCGGGGAGCGCTGGTTCCTCAACTTCGTCCACGTCATATGCGGCGTGATGTGGACCGGCACCGACCTGTTCATGGGGTTCATCATGGGTCCGGTTCTGCGCCGCGTCGATCCCGCGGCCCGCCGGGAGGTCATCACCCGGCTGGTGCCAAAAACCCTGTTCCTGATGCCGACGCTGGCGATCATCACCGGCACGACCGGCTGGTATCTTGCAAAGGACCTCGGCTTGCTCGATTTGCCCTGGCCGCAATTCGGCTGGGTCGTTGCGGCGCTCACGCTTGTCGTGCTGATGACGATCCAGGGTACCGGCTATCTGCTGCCGACCAACCTGCGCGTCTGCATCGAGTTGCGCCGGCCCAATCCCGATATTCCGTGGATCAGCCGCACTATGCGTTACTTTTTCATCGCGGTCGCGATGCAAGGTGTGATGCAGGTCCTGACCATCGTCATCATGGCGCGGTTCGTCACCGGCTTGTGACGCGATCCGCGAAGGCATTGCACGCCCTGTAACCAAAGGCTCCGACGCAGGCGGCCTCCCGGATATCGGAGCGCCTCCCCGAGCGCGAGGTTCTTTGCTATGATTCTCATCCCTCGTGCACGTTGCAGGCTGTCGCAGCACGGCAGCGCAGTTCGTCCCCGGCGGCTTTCGGCTCGACCGCGACCGCTCCGAAACACCAGAGGATCGCCATGAAATTCTTGGGCTTCATCGGTGCGCTTGCCATCGTCGTCGGAATCGCAGCGGCGGCGTTTTTCTTCGGCGGCTTCTACAATATCGCGGCGACGGAGCAGGATCTGGGCGTCGTCACCTGGGCGCTGGAACACGTTCGCGAAGCTTCCATCAAACGTCATGCGACCGAAGCCCCGCCGTCGGGGTTCGACGACCCCGCCAACGTGCAGGCCGGCGCACGCGCGTTCGCGGCGCGGGGCTGCGCGAACTGCCACGGGGCGCCCGGTGTCCCCTGGGCCAAGTTTTCGGAAGGCCTGCATCCGGACCCGCCGGACCTCAAGGACATCGCAGGGGGGATATCGCCCCAGCAGATCTTTTGGGTGGTGCGCAACGGCATCAACATGACCGGCATGCCGTCCTTCGTGGGCAGCACATCGAGCGAGATGGAAATCTGGCAGATTGCCGCCTTCGTGAAGAAGATCGGCAGCGTCTCGGATGCGGATTACAAGAGCTGGGTCGACGCGGGACCGCCTCCGCCCGAGCCCCCCAAGTAACGACGCCGCCGAGCGCCCACGTCAGGGCGCTCGACGTTCGCTATGTCCGATGCGGTCTGAGTTACGAGCGCTTGCCCGCGCGCTCGATCTGGAGCTGTTCCGCCCGCCCCTGGGGATCCTTGAGATTGCCGTCCATTACGAAAATGACGGCGATCCATGAGGTGGCGAAATTGGCGAAGAACAGCGCCAGGAAGACAACGAGGCTCGCGGTCGTCGAAAATTGTTTTTCGATGTAAAGACCGATCGCGACGGAGACGGCCGCTCCGATGACGACAAACACAACGTAAAGTACCAGCGCCTTCATGGCGTGCTCCCTGCATACCCCGGGGGCCCGCCGAGCCTTGCGGCCCTCGTCGGCTAAACGTCCCGGCTCATGTGCCGGCCCGGAAATGCCCTCCCGCCAGCGTCCCCGCCAGTATGGCGAAAATCATTTCCCGCCGCAAACAGCGTTTTCGATCGGTCCTCTCGTAACGTGCCCTGACCACCGAGACGGCAATTTGCAGCGAATTGAAGCGATTTGCGTCTCCTGGGCTTAATCCTCGCCGGCTAGGGTAGCGGGCCAATTCAATATCGGGCACGCACATGCGCTTTTCGCGCCAACGCAACAAAGCGGCCATTGCCGCGCTGACCGTCTGTTTCGTGTCGCTCTCCGCGGCAATCGTCATCATCATCAGCGAGCAGCTTTCGCTGGCGGCGATCGAGAACGCGCGCAAGGCGGAAATCGACGCTGCGCAGCAGGAACTCCGGCAGGTTGGAACGATCGCCATCTCCGAGGGTTCGCGGCGATGCCGCTATCTTTCATTCGACAACGCCACCGGCGGGTTTCGCGAGAACGGCTCGAGCACCTGTCGGGAGGAAACGCCGGTCGGCAATTCGACTCGCGGCCGCATGGACGCGATCCGCAGCGCCTTTTCAGGCCGCTGAGCCGTCGGCGGTAGCTCGGCCGCATCCCGCATTGAGATAGCTGCCAAGACGACGCCCGGCTTTGCCGATACTGTCGGTTGTGATGTAGTCTTGCTGTCAACAGCCGCGGCTCAGCGGCGAGACGAGCGGGAGGGACATCATGGCGATCAGCAATGTTGTACTGCGCGCGGCACTCATCGCGGGGACCAGCCTCGCGGCCGGCATCGTTGTGCCGACGCTTGCGGCCGATGTGACGCCGGAGCGGCTTATCAACGCCGACAAGGAACCGCAAAACTGGTTGATGAACCACCGCACCTATGACGGCCAGCGCTATTCGCCGCTCGCCCGCATCAACCGGGACAACGTCAGGAACCTCAAAATCGCGTACGCCGTGCCGCTTGGCGGCGGCGCCGGCAACGAATTCACCAACGCGACGCCGCTGGTCGAGGACGGTTTCCTCTACGTCACGGATTCCTGGAATGTGCTCTACAAGATCGACGTCCGCTCCGGCGATGTCGGGCGCATCCTGTGGCGCATGGACCCCAAGCAGGATCGCCAGATGCGCAGCCGCGGTGCCGCGCTCACCGGCAACCTCGTCGTGACCGGCGCCGGCGGCTTCGGCAACTCGCCGCGCATCATCGCGACCGACAAGGAAACCGGCAAGGTAGTGTGGGAGAGCTCGTTCTCCGACACACCGGACGTGACCTTCACGGCGGCGCCGCTCGCCATCAAGGACAAGATCATCATCGGCGCCGCCAACGGCGACCAGGGCGTCCGCGACTGGATGGCCGGCCTCGATGCCAAGACCGGCAAGCGGCTGTGGCTCAAATATACGATTCCGGCACCGGGCGAACCGGGCTCGGAGACCTGGAAAGGCAACACCAATGCGTGGCAGACGGGAGGAGGCGCCATCTGGGTGACCGGCACGTACGATCCGGCCACCAACCAGACCCTGTGGGGCACCGGCAATCCGGTGCCGATGTTCGACCCGTTCTACCGGCCGGGCGACAACCTCTTCACCAACAGCGTCATCTCCTACAATCCCGACACCGGCAACATGAACTGGTACTTCCAGTTCACGCCCGGCGACATGTGGGATTACGACGAGGTCGGCACCCACATCCTGATCGACGGGCAGGTCGGCGGACAGGCGCGCAAGCTCATCACGCACTCGGCGCGCAACGGCTTCCTCTACACCATGGAGCGCGCCAACGGCGCCATGATGCTCGCGAAGCCCTACGTGGAGGTGAACTGGACCAAGGGCATCGACCAGAAGACCGGCAAGCCGCTCGACTACGATCCGACCAAGGAGATCCAGACCTACGCAGGCGTCGGGAACCTCGTGCCGGGTGAGCCGCTCAAGAAGGTGTGCCCGTCACAGGCCGGCGGCAACAACTACTGGCCGTCATCGTACAGCCCGAAGACGAAGTTCCTCTACATCCCGGCGCTGTCGAACTGCGTCACCATCACGATCGACCGCGACAAGC
Organism: uncultured Alphaproteobacteria bacterium; assembly: GCA_963702755.1. Lineage (GTDB taxonomy): Bacteria > Pseudomonadota > Alphaproteobacteria > Rhizobiales > Xanthobacteraceae > JAJPKK01. The sequence continues at coordinate 373,042 of CAVPDZ010000004.1, forward strand.
ACAATGCCCAGCGCGGCTGGAACGGCGGCTTGAGTACGACCGAGGATCGCTGGGAGAGCAATCTCACCGCGGTCGATCCGCTCACCGGTGAGATCAAGAAGACCACGCACCTGCGCTATCCGAACTATTCCGGCACGCTCGCGACCGGCGGCGGGCTCGTGTTCCTGGCGCTGCTCGACGGCACCGTTGCGGCCTATGACGACACCACGCTCGACCAGCTGTGGAAGATCAACGTCGGCTCCGGCTTCTCGGCGCCGCCGATGACCTTCGAGGTCAACGGCAAGCAGTATGTCGCGATCGTGTCGGGGCCGAGCCCGGTGGCGCGCGGACGCCTCGCCAACACGCCGGAGCTCAAGGACCAGCGCAACGCGCTCGTGCTCTACGTATTCGGGCTGTGAGGTGATTCGTAGCCCGGATGGAGCGAACGGGTCCCGCCCCGGCGGGCCCGATGACAGGCTCCGCGCAATCCGGGAACGGCCGTGCCGCCGGGCGAGACTTTCCCCGCATTGCGCGCTGGCAAGCCGGCGCTTCATGCGGGCTACGATCTGAAACTTGGGGAGGACCTTATGACCGCACGCCATCGTCTGCTGCGCACTGCCTTCTTTGCCACCACGCTTCTCGCCTCCCCGGCCTTCGCCGCCGAGGTGACGCCGGACCGGCTGCTGCATGCCGATCGCGAGCCGCAGAACTGGCTGATGAACCACCGCACCTATGACGGCCAGCGCTTCTCCCCGCTCGCGCGCATCGATAAAAGCAACGTCAAGAACCTGAAGCTCGCTTACACGGTCGCGCTCGGCGGCATCGCCGGGAACGAGTACACGATGTCGACGCCGCTCGCGGAGGATGGATTCCTCTACCTCACGGATTCGGCGGGCGTGCTCTACAAAATCGATGGGCGTTCGGGCGACGTCGGCCGCGTCGTCTGGCGCATGGATCCCGGCCAGGAGAAGCAGGACCGCAATCGCGGCGCCGCGCTGTGGGGCAATCTCGTCATCACCGCCGCCGGCGGCCCGCCCCGGATCATCGCGACGAACAAGGACACCGGCAAGGTCGCCTGGGAAAGCGCGTTCACGGACACGCCCGAAGTCAACATGACGTCCGCCCCGCTCGCGATCCGCGACAAGATCATCGTCGGTGCCGCGGGCGGCGACAACGGCGTGCGCGACTGGATGGCCGGCCTCGACGCCGCAACCGGAAAGCGGCTGTGGCGCCACTACACGGTTCCGGCTCCCGGCGAACCGGGCAGCGAGACCTGGAAGGACAAGAACAACGCGTGGCAGACCGGCGGCGGCGCGATCTGGGTCACCGGCACTTACGATCCGGACACCCACCAGACCATCTGGGGCACCGGCAATCCCGTGCCGATGTATGACCCGACCTACCGGCCGGGCGACAATCTCTATACCAACAGCGCGATCTCCTACGATCCCGACACCGGCAAGATGAACTGGTACTTCCAGTACACGCCCGGCGACATGTGGGATTACGACGAGGTCGGCACGCACATCCTCATCGACCGGGACGTGGCGGGTCAGGCGCGCAAGCTCATCACCCACTCGGCGCGCAACGGCTTCCTCTACACCATGGACCGCCACAACGGTCAGATCGTCGGCGCGAAGCCCTACATGGAGGTGAACTGGACGCGCGGGATCGATCAGAAGACCGGCAAGCCGCTGGACTACGATCCGAGCAAGGACGTCCAGGTCTATTCCGGCCTCGCCAACCACTCGCCCAACGAGCCGACGAAAAAGGCCTGTCCCGGCCATGCCGGCGGCAACAATTTCTGGCCGTCGTCCTATAGTCCGCGGACCAAGCTCGTCTACATTCCGGCGCTGTCGAACTGCGAGGACATATCGATCGATACGACCGCGCACAGCAAAGAAAAAAATTGGAACGGCGGCGCGTTCAAGACGCCGGACCGCTACGAAAGCAACCTCACCGCCATGGACCCGGTAACGGGCGAGGTCGCGAAGAGCGTGCATCTGCGCTATCCGAATTACGCCGGCGCGCTCACGACTGCCGGCGGACTGGTGTTCATCGCGCTCGTCGACGGGACCGTCGCCGCCTTCGACGATGTCACCCTTGAAGAGGTTTGGAAGTTCAACGCCGGCACCGGCTTCTCGGCGCCGCCCATGAGCTTCGAGGTCAACGGCAAGCAGTACGTGGCGATAACGTCGGGAGCGAGCAACTCGGCGCGGTCACGGCTCGTCAACACGCCCGAGCTCAAGGACCAGCGCAACGTGACGATGCTTTACGTGTTCGGCCTGTGACCATTTCGTCTGTCACTTCGCCGGGCAGCGTCGGAAAATTCAAACTGGAGGGATCATGACCATCGGCAAACCCGCGCTCCGCACGGTGCTTCTTTACGGAACCATGCTCGCGGCCGGCACGTTGCCGGCGCACGCCGCCGACGTGACGCCGGAGCGGCTCCTCAATCCCGACAGGGAGCCGCAGAACTGGCTGATGAACCATCGTACGTACGACGGCCAGCGTTTCTCGCCGCTCGCGCGCATCAACCGCGACAACGTCAAGAACCTCAAGCTTGCCTACGCGGTGCCGCTCGCCGGCGCGACGGGCAAGGAATTCATCGAGGCGACACCGCTCGCCGAGGATGGATTCCTCTACGTCACCGATTCCTGGGGCGTCCTCTACAAGATCGACGCCACGGCCGGCGACGTCGGCCGCATCGTCTGGCGCATGGACCCCAAGCAGGAGAAGCAGGTCGCCAATCGCGGCGCGACCTTCTGGGGCAATCTCGTCATTACGCCCGCGAGCGCGCCGGCCCGCATCATCGCGACCGACAAGGCGACCGGCAAGATCGCCTGGGAAACCAACGTCTCCGACGCGGAGCGCATCACCGTCACCGGGGCACCGCTCGCCGTGAAGGACAAGATCGTGTTCGGCGCATCGGGCGGCGATGCCGGCGCCCGCGACTGGGTCGCGGCACTCGATGCGGCAACCGGCAAGCTGCTCTGGCGCAAGTACACCATCCCAGCGCCGGGCGAACCCGGCAGCGAGACGTGGAAGGACAAGAACAACGCCTGGCAGACCGGCGGCGGCGCCGTCTGGGTCACCGGCACTTACGATCCGGAGGCCAACCAGACGCTGTGGGGCGTCGGCAACCCGGTGCCGATGATGGACGCGCGCGCCCGGCCCGGCGACAACCTCTATACCAACAGCGTCGTCTCCTACGATCCCGACAACGGCAAAATGAACTGGTACTTCCAGTTCACGCCCGGCGACATGTGGGACTTCGACGAAGTCGGCACCCATATCCTGATCGAGCGCACCATCAACGGTCAGCGGCGCAAGCTCGTCACCCATTCAGCGCGCAACGGCTTCCTCTACACGATGGAGCGCAACAACGGCGCGATGGTCGGTGCCAAGCCGTACATGGAGGTCAACTGGACGAAGGGCATCGACCAGAAAACCGGCCGCCCCATCGACTACGATCCCGGCAAGGACGTGCAGACCTATTCGGGACTCGCTGATCCCACTTCGGAAAATCCAATCAAGAAGGTCTGTCCCAACCGCACCGGCGGCAACAACTACTTCCCGTCCTCGTACAGCCCGAAAACGCAGCTCCTCTACATTCCGGCAATGACGGCCTGCGAGTTCGTGACCAACGACACCGAACTCGTGAAGCGCGAGCCCGGCTGGTTCAAGCGCACCGGCGGCGGTTACAAGATCGAAGGTCGCTACGAAAGCAACCTGACGGCGGTCGATCCCGTCACCCAGGAAGTGAAGAAGAACGTCCACCTGCCCTACCCGAACTATTCCGGCACGCTCGCGACCGGCGGCGGTCTCGTCTTCCTCGCCTTGATGGACGGCACCATCGCCGCCTTCGACGACACCACGCTCGATGAGCTGTGGAAGATCAATGTCGGCTCCGGCTTCGGCGCGCCGCCGATGACCTTCGAAGTCAACGGCAAGCAATACATCGCGATCGCCTCGGGCCCGAGCCCGACCTCGCGCACCAAGCTCCTCGCCACGCCCGAACTCGCCGACCAGCGCAGCGCGACCGTCCTCTACGTCTTCGGTTTGTGAGGGATTCACCCGGTTACGTGCCCCACTTGGAATCTCGCGCTGAACTCGTCATCGCCCGGCTTGACCGGGCGATCCAGTAACCACCGCGATCCGATCTGGGTGGCAAGCGACTCAACTCTCGTCCGGGGGTTACTGGATGCCCGCTTTCGCGGGCATGACCCGATGGCTGGGATTCGGTGAGCGCATAGCGCCGCAACTACGCGCCATTTACGACCAACACTCACGATTCTGATGGCATGTGGCCTATTCCACTAAACACGGTGGATACCCGCGCAAAGTCGGGGCATAACGCTCGGCAGAAAATGCGCGCCCCGACGGCGCGCGCGGAGACGCAATGCCTGACGACACCAAGCACACGCTCGCAGACCACTCGCTCGGAATTGATCTCGAACACACCCATGACGGCTACGCCGATCATGACCACGATTTTCCCGACGACCTGCCGCTCGAGGAAAATCCGATCTGGATCGCCGACCATGTGTCGCTGACGAGCGTCGGGATCGACATCGGATCTTCCGGCACCCAGGTGATCTTCTCGCGCGTCAACCTGCGCCGGCTCGGCGAGGACCTGTCGAGCCGCTATTTCGTGGTGTCGCGCGAAACGCTCTACCAATCCGGCGTCGCCCTCACGCCCTACCGCAACGAGCAGCAGATCGACGAGGTGAAGCTCGGCGACATCATCGATGCCGCCTATCACGACGCCAAGATCGATCCCGCCGACATCGACACCGGCGCCGTGATCCTCACCGGCGAAGCGCTGCGGCGCGAGAACGCCAAGGCGATCGCCGACATCGTCGCCGAAAAGGGCGGCGACTTTGTCTGCGCCACCGCCGGTCACCACATGGAGGCGATGCTCGCCGCCTACGGCTCGGGCGCCGCCACCGTCTCGAGCGGGCAAAATCAGCGCATCCTCAATATCGACATCGGCGGCGGCACGACCAAGCTCGCCGTCGTCGAGCGCGGCAAGGTCGTGGCGACCGCCGCGGTCCATATCGGCGGCCGGCTGCAGGTGGTCGATGCGGATGGCCGCATCGTTCGCCTCGATCCGGCCGGCGCGCACCATGCGCGCCGCGCCGGCTTCGACTGGAGCCACGGCGACACGGTGACCGCCGCCGATCTCGACCGCGTCGCCGACGGCATGGCGGACACGCTGATCGCCGCGCTCGCGACGCGACCGATGCCGCCCGAGATCGCACGGCTCTACCTCACCGATGCCATCGCCGATTTCGGCCCGCTCGACGGCATCATGTTTTCCGGCGGCGTCGGCGAATATGTCTACGGCCGCGAGGACCGCGACTTCGGCGACATGGGGCGGCGTCTCGGCCACGCCATCCGCCGCCGCCTCGACCAACTGCCCTGGCCGCTGCTGCCGGCGGGCGAATGCATCCGCGCCACTGCGCTCGGCGCGTCGGAATATTCGGTCCAGCTTTCCGGCAACACGAGCTACATCTCGGCGCCCGGCGTGCTGTTGCCGCGGCGCAATCTGCAGGTGCTGCAGCCCGACTACATCCCGACCGAGGCGATCGATCCCGACGCGGTCGCGGACGCGATCCGCCGCCACATCGTCGCGTTCGACGTGGAGGACGATCGCGAGATCGCGCTCGCGCTGCGCTGGCAGGGCGTGCCGGCGTACGAACGCCTCGCCGGTTTCGCCGAGGGCATCCGGCGCGGGCTTGCGCCGCGCATCGCGCGCAACCAGCCGATCTTCATCATGCTGGACGGCGACGTCGCGCAGACGCTCGGCGCGATCCTGCGCGAGGAACTCGACGTCACCAGCGAAATCTTGGTCATCGACGGCCTGATGCTGATGGATTTCGACTACATCGACCTCGGCCGCGTCCGGCTGCCGTCGAACACCGTACCGGTCACCATCAAGTCATTGGTGTTCAGCGAGGACCCGCGCGGCCCCCGCCCCCGCGAGCGCCTGCACCACCACGAGCACGGGCATCATGGCACGACCATGGGCATGACCATGAGCATGGACACGATCATGCGCATCACCACGGTCACGATCACCACCATCATCACGGGCACGATTGATCGTCGTAGGGCGCAATAGCGCAGCGTATTGCGCCGCTGTGGCGCGGACGATCGTTTTGTCGTCGAGGGGCTCCGAAGACGGTGCAATACGCTGCGCTATTGCACCCTACGGGGTAACTTTCGCGAACAATTCGTCGGTCTTCATGAGACGCGACGTGAAGCCCTGCTCGAAGAGGTAGCGGCACAGCGTGTCGAGCACCAAGCGGTTCGGCGCGAGGCCGTAGGGCCAGACGTCGGGGCCAAGCACCGCTTGGGTGGCGCGATATTCGGCCTCGATCCACGGCAAGGTAATCGCAAAAGCGGCGAGCTTCTCGAAATCGGCGACAGCCAAATCCTTGGCCTTGCTGTAGGCCTCGAACAGGCGCGGCGCGAGCCAGGGATGTTGCGCGAGCAGACTGTTGCGGATGCCGATTGCGTGCATCAGCGGATAGATGCCGGTCTTGCGGAAATAGGCCTGCTCCGCGGCGCGGTAATCGGGAAAGAGCCGTGCCACCTTGGGATCGCGGCCGAAGCATGATGGCGGCCTTGCGGAGAAGATCGCATCGATCTCCCCATCGACCAACATGCCGGACAACGACTTGCCGGCCGGGATCGCTTCGAGTTCGACGTCGGACGCGCCATGCCGTCCGAACGGAAACGGATCGTGCATCTCGTGGAGCGGCTGGTCGACGCCGCCAAGACGCCAGCGCAGGTCGGACGGCTTGACGCCGTATTCGTCGGCTAAGATTCCACGCATCCACACCAGCATCGTGGTGAAGTATTCGGTCGTGCCGACGCGCTTGCCCTTGAGGTCCGCGGGCGAGGTGATGCCGCGGTCGGTGCGCACGAAGATCGCCGAATGGCGGAACGCGCGCGACAGGAACACCGGGATCGCGGTGTACTGCGCGCGGTTGTTGTCGCGCAGCGCGACATAGGTCGAGAACGACATCTCGGCGACATCGAACTCGTTGGTCTTGAGGTTGTGCGCGAACAGCGCGTTCGCCTCCATCACGCGATAGGTGATGGCGCAGCCCTCGACCTTGACCACGCCGTCCTTCACGGCACGGATGCGGTCATATTCGCCGGACGCGACGGAAATCGAAATGTCAGCCATGGTGATGTCCCGTGAGGCGGATTAGCGAAGCCTAACCGCCGGCAGCGTTCCCCCTTGGCCGAAAGCTTCGGCCGATTCAAGCGACGGACGACGCTTCGTTCATCCGGCCCCTTCGTTACGCCTTGAACCGCTCGGCAGGTGGCGCGATCTCGGTGACGAGATCGCGCACCAGCGCCTTGTTCTGCAGCGGCATCACGGTCATTTCGCGCGGTTCGAGCCGCGCCGTGCAGGCATAGAGCGTTTCGCCGTCAATCGCCATCATGCATTCCTTGCAGGCGTTGGCGTTGATGCACGAGAAGCGGATCGCAAGCGACGGATCGCGGTGCGCCCTGATCCAGCGCAGGCCGTCGAGCACCGACTGGCCGGGCTCGAACGGCACGTCGTAGGTCTCGAACCGGCCCTCGGTCCGATCGCGCCCCCGCCACACCTTGAGTCGCGCGGTCGCGTTCATTGCGCGGCCATTTCGGCGGCCGATGCGGTCGCGGTGATTGCGAGCTCGCCGTCGCGCCAGCGCACCACCTGGTTGCGCTGCCATTCAGGCAGCATGCCGGGGAAGTCTTCGCGCTGATGCGCGCCGCGGCTTTCGGTGCGCAGAAGCGCCGCCTCCGCGACCGCGCGCGCGATCACAATCATGTTGCGCAGATCGAACCAATCGATGCGGCGCATGTCGAATGGCTTGCCGTCCCCGAACGGGCGATCGCCGAGCTGCGCGGCGAGATCATCGATCCGCCCGATCGCGCGCGTGAGCTTTTCCCCGGTGCGAAACGGGCCGACATCGTCCGCCATGATGTTCTGCAAGGTGGCGATCATCTCCGCCGAGTTGGGCTCGTCGCTCCGCATGCCCTCGGCCCTAGGGCCTGCCGCGGCGAGATCGAGCGCGGCGGCGGCCGCCTCGCGCCGGAATGGCTGCGCACGCATCTCGCGCTGCGCGCGCCGCGGCACTGCGGCCGGCGCGGCGGCCAAAGACCAGCGCCTCGGTCACCGCGTTGCCGGAGAGGCGGTTCGCGCCATTGGCGCCGCCGACCGCTTCGCCGGCAACCAGCAGGCCCGGAATTTCCGTTTCCATGCGCGCATCGGCGGCGATGCCGCCCATGTGATAGTGCGCAATCGGCGCAACCTCGATCGGCATCTTGGTGAGATCGATGGCATTGTTGGCAAGCCGATCGATCACCGGGCCGAATGCCGCGCGCAGCTCGGCCTCCGAACAATGCTGGAAGCTCAAATAGGCGCCGCCATGGGGCGAGCCGCGCCCGGCCTCGACCTCCTTGATGATGGCGTAAGTCGCAAGATCGCGCGTGAGGACATAGCGGCCGTCCTCGCTCGAACCGTACCGCGAGGTGAATTCCTGGTGCAGCCCGTTGAGCAGGCGCCCGCCGAGCTTGTAGCGGAACGGGTCCCACATGATCGGGTCCATGCCGATCAGGCGCGGCGCGAGATGACCGATGGGAAAGAACTGCACGAATTCCATATCGATCAACGGCGCGCCGGCGCGCAGCGCGAGCGCGTAGCCGTCACCGCCCATGTTGGCGGATGCGCTGTTGCGCCGGTAGAGGCGCGTCAGGCCGCCGGTCGCGATGATCGTCGCCTTGGCGGCGATGGTGACCGGCGCGCCGCTCGCGAGATGCAGCGCGACCGCGCCCGTGACCGCACCGTCGTGCTGCACGAGATCGACGATGAGAAGATCGCCCGCTTTATGGATGCCGTGGGTCTTGTTGACCGCCGTGCGCAGCGTCTTCGACACCGCCGGCCCGGTGTTGAGGAAATCCACATAGACGCAGCGCGGCCGGTCGTGGCCGGGCGCCATGGTCGCAGCAATATGGCCGTCGCGCCGCGCCCAGCCGACGCCCCAGCTATCCATCTCGCGGATGCACTCCGGCCCCTCCTCGCAGAGGAGACGCGAGAGGCTTTCGTCGCACAGGCCGCGTCCGGCTTTGAGCGTGTCGTCGAGATGATGCGTCCAGTGGTCGGGCGTCTCCTCTCCGAGCGCGACCGCGACCGTCATCTGCGCCATCACCGTCGCGCCGCCGCGCCCGATCAGGCTGCGATCGGCGAGCAGCACGCTGGCGCCGTTGCGCGCCGCCTCGATGGCCGCATACATGCCGGCGCCGCCCGCTCCGATCACGAGCACGTCCGTCTCGACATGCATCGGCTCAGTCATCATTCATCCTTTCACCTCCCCCTGGAGGGGGGAGGCCTGCCCCGGACTTGATCCGGGGTCGGCGCGGGCCGGGAGGGGGTGGCAGCGCTGCAAGATACCCAGCGCTGAGCATTCGTTGAAGCGCTGTCACCCCACCCCGGACTGCCTCCGGCAGTCCGACCCTCCCCCTGCAGGGGAGGGTGCAGAAATGGTCACGCCGGCAGTTCCTTGCCAAGCGTTTCGGGCAGGAACAGCGCGGCGATCAGGCTCGGAATATAGATAAGCGCGATCAGCATTGCCGCTTGGCTGAAACCGCCGAGATTGGCGATGATCCATCCCGAGATCAGCGGTCCGAGCCAGGCGACGAATCGCGGCGTGTTGAAGATGAAGCCGGCGGCGGTTGCGCGCATGCGGGTCGGAAACAGTTCCGGCAGCCAGGCCGCCATCCAGGTGTATTGGCCGGAGACGAACGCCCCGCAGAGGCCGGCGCAGACCAGCATCATCGGGAGGCTCTCGGCCCAATAGAACAACAGCGGCACGCTCAGGAACGCGGCCGCGATGTAGAGCACCGTGACCGGCTTGCGCCCATAGGCATCGGCAAGGAAGCCGAAGGCTGCGTACCCGATCACGGCGACCCCATTGAGCGCCATGCCGCCGTAGCTGACCCATTCCTGCGGATTGAGGTGGGCTTTCGCGGCAGCCGCCGCCAAGTAGGGCGGAATCCACGCTCCGATACCCCAGAACGCGAGCGTCGTCGCCAGTGACATGATCAGCGCGAGAATGACGCGCCGGCGGATCTCAAAATCGGCGAACAGGCCCGCGACCGTAAAGCGGGTCAGCGCCACGTCTTGAGCACCGAGCGCTGCGCCGCTGCGTTGGCGTTCGAGCGCCGCCTGCCGTTGATCGTTGACCTTCTCCCAGCGTTCCGATTCCGGGATCGCTCGACGTATCCACAATGTCAGCAGCGCCGGCAGCACGCCGACGAGGAACATATAGCGCCACCCGTCGGGGCCGAGGGCGCCGAAGAAGAGCCACGCGAACGAAGCGAGGAAGAAGCCCACGCCAAGCCCGCACTGCATCAGCCCGACGCCGCGGCCGCGCGCGCGATCCGGCCAGAGTTCGGCGACAATCGAGGCCCCCGTCACCCATTCGGAGCCGATCGCGAGCCCGACCAGAAAGCGCAGCACCGCAAACGAAATCCAATCCCAGGCGAACGCGCTGAGCCCGGTCATCACCGAGTAGGCAATGATCGCCAGCATCATCGTGCGCTTGCGGCCGAGATAATCGGTGATGATGCCGCCGACGAGTCCGCCAATCCCCCAGCCGAGCAGCGTGAGAGCGATCACCGTGCCGGCGTAGACGGGGATCTGGCTGTATTGCGAGGGATCGAGCAACTGCCGAAGCGCGGCGCCGACGGCCGTCACAAGCGCGAAGGTCTCGTAGCCGTCGAACATCCAGCCGAGATTGGAGGCGATCAGGGTGTTCCACTGGCTGCGGTTGAGCGCGCGATACCAAGGTTCTTCTGCCGCAATCACGGCCTGCGACATGGTCGCCCTCCTTCGGGCTCAAAACTCCCGCGCGGTCAGGCGCGCGCGGCCTTGCGCTTGCGGCCGGCCGCCTTCACGGCCTCGATGATCTCAGGATAGGCCGCGCAGCGACAGAGGTTGCCGGACAGATAGTCGCGGATGCGCTCGTCGTCCGGGTCCGGATACTCGTCGAGCAGTTGCTTGACCATGAGCACCCAGCCCGGCGTGCAGAAACCGCACTGGAACGCGCCCTGCTCGATGAAGGCCTCCTGCACCGGATCGAGCACGTTGTTGCGATCGAGATTCTCCACGGTCTCGACGCGCGTGCCGTCCGCGAATGCCGCGAGATAGAGGCAGCCCGAAACCGGGCGGCCATCGACGATGAGCGTGCAGCACCCGCACAGCCCCTGGCCGCAGCTCTCGCGGGCGCCGAAGAGGTTGAACTCATTGCGCACGACTTCGAGCAGGCTGTGATGCGACGCGATCTGCGCCGACACCGGCTCGCCGTTGAGGGTGAAGGAAATGGTGCGGGTATCAGTCATGATGCGCAGGTCCACAATTGATTTACAACGGCGTCATTCCGGGGCGCCGCGCAGCGGCGAGCCCGGAATCCATATTCCTCGGCCATGGTTATGGATTCCGGGCTCGCGCCTCCGGGGCGCCCCGGAATGACAATCAGTACGAACATCACGCGTCCCCGATGGGGTTGTTCTGCTGCGCGCGCAGCGCCCGCAGCACGGCCTCCGGGTTGAGCGGCAATTCCATCAGGCGCGCGCCGACGGCATCATCGATCGCGTTGCCGATCGCCGGCGACACGCAGAAGGTCGAGACCTCGCCGACGCCTTTGCCGCCGAACGGGCCATTGTGCTGGTAGGCGTCCTCGATCGTGAGATTTTCCATCACCACCGGCACGTCATGGATGCCCGGGATCTTGTAGTCAGCGAGCGAAGCATTGGTCACCTGCCCGCCGTCGAACTGCATCTTCTCGAACATCGTGAAGCCGAGCTGCATCAGTGCGGCGCCGGAAATCTGCGTCTCGCAGATCTTCGGATTGATGGCTTTGCCGACATCGCACACATTGATGAGCCGGGTGATGCGCACGTGGCCGGTCTCGGTGTCGACCTCGACCTCGGCGCCGACGCCCGACACCATCCAGAACGGCGTGACGTTGTCGGTGAGACCGGTGCCGGGCTGCGGCGGGATGTAGTCGGGCTTGTAGACGCCGGTGCCGATGATGTTGCCGGCTTGCATGCCGTACTTCTTCTGGAAGAGATCGGCGACCGAGTAGTTGGTGCCCTCCGGCAGGCCGAGATCGCGCGCGAGCGCGAGAATCTTGCCGCGCGCCTCTTCCGCCGCGAGCTTGACAGCGTTGCCCATGTGGAAGAGCGAGCGCGAGCCGAGCGTGCCCATGTCATAGGGCGTGACGTCGGTGTCGCGCGGCACGACGTTCACCTGCTCCGCCGGGACGTTGAGGATTTCCCCGACCATCTGCGCCATGGCAGTGTCGGAGCCCTGGCCCATGTCGATCGTCCCGCAATAGAGCGTGGTGCTGCCATCGGCGTTGACGTTCACGATCGCGACCGAGGTCGTCGGCGAGATCACCGCCTTGATGGCGATGGCGAGGCCGCGGCCGCGCCGCACCACGCCGGTGCCGCGGTCGAACGGCCGCGACCAATTCATCCGCTCGGCGACCCGCTCCAACACCTTCTCGAGCGGCGCATCCTTGAGCGGCGTGCCGGTCGTGTGCTTGCCGCCCTCGTGCATGATGTTCTTGCGGCGGAACTCCAGCGGATCGATCTTCAGCGCGCGCGCCATCATGTCGGTGTGGCTCTCGTAGGCCCACACGAGCTGCGGCACCCCGAAGCCGCGCAACGCGCCCGCCGGCGGCTGGTTGGTGTAGAGCGCATAGGAATCGATCGAGACGTTCTCGATGTCGTAGGGGCCCGACGCCGTAAAGCCCGACTTCTGCGTCACGCGCGGGCCGATGTCGGCGTAGGCACCGCCGTTCCAGAACACTTCGCAGCGCCGCGCCGTCAGCTTGCCGTTGGCATCGACGCCGCTCTTGATGCGGAACGTCATCGGGTGCCGGGTGATGGTGTAGAACACCTCCTCCATCGGCAGCGCGACTTTGACCGGCCGCTTGGCGATCATCGACAGCGCCGTCACCAGCGCTTCGAGCTTGATGTAGAGCTTGCCGCCATAGCCGCCGCCGAGGAACGGCACTTTGATGCGGACCCGGTTTTCCGGCCAGCCGAGCAGCCGCGCAATCTCGATGCGCACGAACGACGGACCCTGCGACGAGCTGTAGAGCGTCAGCCGATCGCCGCGGAAATCGGCGATCGAGACGAACGGCTCGAACGGGATGTGCAGCACCTTCTGCGTTCGAAACTCGTGCTCGAACACGTGCGCCGCTTCGGCAAAGGCCTTGTCGACGTCGCCTTTGCGCAGCTGGTAGTCGAGCGCGGTGTTGGTGCCCTTGGCACCCTTGAGATGCTTCAAGTCGGCGAAGGTACCGGCCGGCTTGAGCTCGTCGTGCACGACGATCTTGTTGGTGGCGGCTTCGACTTCATCGAACACCGCCGGCAGTTCCTCATAGTCGGCAACGATGAGCGCTGCCGCCTCCTCGGCGACATGCGGGTCCTCGGCAAGCACCACCGCGACCGGCTCGCCCACGTAATGAACCTTGCCGATGGCGAGGATCGGCTGATCGTGGAACGCCGGCCCGTAATAAGGATGCGGGATCACCTTGATCACGTCCTCGGACGTGACGACGCGATAGACGCCGGGCACCGCCTTCGCGGCACTGGTGTCGACCGACTTGATGCGCCCGTGCGCGACGGTCGAGCGGAACACCTTGCCGTACAACATGCCCGGCAGGCGCAAGTTGTGAGTATACTCGGCGCGGCCGGTGACCTTCTCGCGCGCCTCGAGCCGCGGCACGGCACGGCCGATCTGGCCGCCGGGAATTGGGGCATTCATCACGCTGCTCCGTTCGCCTGGGCGTCGAAGGCCTGGCGCACGGCCCGGCGCACATAGACCCGCACCAGCTCGCGCTTATAGGGCGCTGAGCCGCGCACGTCGGAAATCGTCTCGGCCTCGTCCGCGGCGGCGTCTCCCGCCTTCGCCAGCACCTTGTCGTCGATCGCGGCGCCGCCGAGCACTTGTTCCGCGCCCTTGAGGCGGATCGCCTTCTCGGTCGCGGCGCTGACGACGACACGGGGATTGCGCATCGCCTTGCCGTCGGCTTCGAGCGACACCGCGACTCCGAGTGCCGGCCAGTCATCCGCCGAGCCGGTGGTGCATTTGATGTACGTCGCGCGGCGCGCCCCCTGATCAGGAATGCGCAACTCGGTGATGATCTCATCGCGCTTGAGCACGGTCTCGTAATAGCCGGCGAACATGTTCTCGACTTTGAGAGTGCGTTCGCCGCCGCGGCCCTTGACCACGATCGACGCGTCAAGCGCCATCAGCACCGGCGGCAGATCCATGTGCGGATCGCCGTGGGCGAGATTGCCGCCGATCGTTGCGACATTGCGCACGCGCACATTGGACAGCCTGCGCATGGCCCGCACGATGACGCCGGCGCGGCGCGCGACCTCGGCGGAGCGTTCGACGTCGGAGAGCGGCGTCAGCGCGCCGATGGCGAGGCCGCCTTCTGGCGCCACGGCGATGCGGACCAGCGACTTGATCTTGCGCAGGCTCACGAGCCGCGTCGGGCGGAACACGCCGGCCTTCATCATCAGCATCAGCGCGGTGCCGCCGCCGAGCGGGCGCACGGTGCCGTCATCGGGATCGAGCAGGCGCAGCGCCTCATCGACGGTTTCGGGTTCTGCAAGCTCGAACGGGGTCACGATTGTCCTCCCGGCACGACCGTTGGCACTGTTCCGCCGGCGAAGGCGGCGCGCATCTTCTCGGCGAATTTCTGTTCGATTTCCTTCGCCTTGGACTTGAGCACCGGCTGGCCCATGCTGCCGAGCTTGCCGGTGATGTTGGCATCGATCGAATACTTCACCAGGGTTTCGTTGCCGACTGCGACAAGATCAGTCGTCGAGACGGCGGTGAAGCGGCCGACGATGCCGATCGGAGCGCCCTCGATCTTCGCTTCGATGCGCTCCGGCGGCGTGAGCTTCGTCACCTCGACGCTCACCTTGAAGCTGAATTTCATGTAGGCGACCTTGGTGTCGAGCACCGCGTCATAATGCGTCGCGTCGATCTCCTTGAGATCGTGCACGCCCTCGACGCAGGAGGCGAAGAACGGCGCATTCTGCAGGACGCCGAACACGGTCTCGCGCGGCGCCGGGAGGGTGAGTTCGCCGGAAACGATCATTGCGCGGGTGCCATTTCGAGAAGCGCGCGCAGCTCCGCGATGATGCGGTCGGGGCACTCGAGCGGCGTCAGATGACGCGCGTTCTCGATCACCGTGAGCGTCGAGCCGGCAATGGCGCGGTTGAGCGTCTGCGACATCGCGACCGGCGTCGCGTAATCCTCTGCGCCGACCGCGATGCGGGCCGGCATCTTGAGGCGGGGCAGCGCCGCGGTGAGATTGCAGGCGCCGAGCATGCGGCATGTCTCGGCATAGGCCTCGCGGGTATTGGCAAGGAAAACCTTGACGCTCGCGTCGAGCACGTCCTTGCGCTGGGCGCGGAACGCGTCGGTGAACCAGCGCGTCGTCTGGAACTCGATCATCGCCTCGAGGCCCTTGGCCTCGGCAGTCGCGGCGCGTTCCTCCCATTTGTCGGCGGCATTGTACCAGGCAGTGGTGTCGAACAGCCCAAGCGCGGTCGCGCGGGCCGGATAGGCCGCCGCGAACGCAAGCGTGATACATCCGCCCATGGATGCGCCGGCGACGATCGCCGAGCGCCAGCCTACGTGATCGAGGAGGTCAGCGAGGTCGTCGGCGAACCGTTCGACCCGGTACGGACCCTTCGGCTTGTCGGATGCCCCATGGCCCCGGCAGTCATAGGTGAGGACGGCGGTCTTCTCCGCGAGCGCGGGCACGACGAAATTCCAGAACGACCGGTCCATTCCAAGGGAATGGATCAGCACGATCGGCGGCGTGCCCGCGGCACGGCCGCGCACCTCGTAAACAAGCTTGGTACCGTCGCGGACGTTCATGCTTGAAACTGTCATCTTGGCATTTCACCCTGGGCCAGGACGGCCCGGTCTGGCATCCGGGAGGTTCCCGGGCGCCCTTGTCATACACATACCCGGCTCATGCCAACAATCCCTCCCGGCGCGACCGAGTTCGTCCTTTTTTGCAGGCAGCCCAAGGGGGTCACCGTATGATGGCGATTAAAGTCCCCGTCGTAGCCCGGATGAGGGACCGAAGGTCCCGATATCCGGGGCCAGCGCTCCCATAGGAGGGGTTTATCCCGGATGTCGCTGCGCTTCATCGGGGCTGAGCGGTTCCCTTGACCAAGCCCGGCTCGGCCACATTGCCACCTCATGGCAAGCGCACAAGGCCGGCCGCAGATTCGCCGCTTTGCTGGCGCCGATCCAATGGGACATTAGATTGCGGCCAATCCTATTAGGGCTACTCAGATGAGCATGCGGTGGATCATTGTCGGCGGCGCCGTGGTTTTCGCGGGTTTCTTCGGCGCAACGCTGTGGGCGCTCGACCGGGGGGGCGCGCCCGATACGCCGGTGCCGGCGCGGCACCCGCCCCAGGCGACGATGCCGCCGCTCGCTCCGATGATCAAGACCTCGCGCCTCATTGCGCCGATCGCGGTCGCCGACACCGCGATCCGCGATGCGCTCGAAGCCTCGACCCCGCGCGACATGTCCGGCAAGCAGGAAAATCCGTTCCGCGAATTCATCTCCAAGGGCGAGATCGGCTGGACCGTGAACCGCGGGCCGCTCGGCGTCGTCGGCCGCGCCAACTCGCTTGCCGTTTCGGCGCCGCTCAACGGCACCATCCGCATGACCGGCCAACTGGGCGGCCAGTTCTCCAATTTCAATTTCGGCGGACGCGGGATCAACGGCACGTTCAACGGCAACGACATCAACCAGCTGATCCAGCAGTTCGCCACCAAGGGTTTTGACCAGAAGGCGAACCTGCGCGGCAGCGTCGCGGTGTTCGCGCGGCCGCAGCTGCTGCCGGCGTGGCGGCTCGATCCCAATCTCAGCTCGCAGGTGACGATCGGCGATGCGTCGATGCCGATCGCCGGCGCTTCGCTGAGCTTCGGCAAGGAGATCAAGCCCATGGTCGATCGTGCGGTCGCCGAACAGGTGGCGGCACTGCAGACCCGGATCCGCGACGATGCCGGCCTCGAAGACGCGGTGCGTCGCGAATGGGCGAGGATGTGCCGGTCGCTGCCTCTGCGCACGGTCGCGGCGGGCATGCCGGACCTGTGGCTCGAGCTGCGCCCCGTGAAGGCTTTCGCCACCCAGCCCAAGATCGATGCCGATGCAGTCAACCTTGCCCTCGGTATCGAGGCCGAAACCCGCGTCATTCCGCAAGAAACGACGCCGGATTGTCCGTTTCCCGCGCAGCTCGAAATCGTGCCGCCGATCGATCGCGGCAAGATCGCGATCGCGACCGCGATCGACCTGCCGTTCACGGAGATCAATCGCCTCATCGAGGCTCAGCTCAAGGGCCGCAGTCTCGCAACGGACGCCGGCGTCGACATCGAGAGTGCGAGCGTCGCCGGGGCCGGCGACAAATTGCTCATCGCCCTCAAGATCAAGCCGCGCGACTCCGCGAGCTGGCTCGGTCTCACCGCGCCGGTCGACGTCTATGTGTGGGGCCGGCCCGTGCTCGACCGGGCCAATCAAATCCTTCGCCTGACCGATATCGCGATCGATACGGAAACGCAGTCGGCGGTCGGCGTGCTCGGCGCTGCCGCGCGCGCGGCGCTGCCGCTGCTGCAGGCCGCGCTCGCCGACCGCGCCACGATCGATCTCAAGCCGTTGGCGGCAAATGCGCGCCGCAGCATCGAAACGGCGGTCGGCCAGATCGCCCCGCCCGAAGCCGGCGTCCATATCGAAGCGCCGATCACCGATGTGCGGCTCTCGGGCCTCGAATATGACACGACGACCTTGCGCCTCGTGGCGGAGGTCGACGGCAGTCTGCAGGTCGCCGTTTCGGCGCTGCCGCATTAGCCCGCAGTTGGCAACGTGTGGACTGTCCTTTCAGGGCGGTCCGCGCGACAGGAGCCTCAACTCCTGTCTGCCCATCCGATAATGTTTCAGCCATGATTCGCCGTCAGCTCGGCTGGCACTTCGGGCAGGGGCCAAGCGTGTTTGCACGCACCATTGCGATAAGCCTTGCGGTGGCCGTGGTCGTCGCCGCGAGTCTGGCGCACGGCCAGCCCGCGCCGCCGCACCGCCGCCGTCGGCGCCCTCGCCTCCGCACCAGCACCGGCACCGGCGCCAACGACGCCGGCACCGGCGCCTGCTGAAACTCCCGCTCCTCCGGCGGTTCAGCCGCAGACGCCCCCGCCCGCGGTGGTGTCGGGCCAAGCTGCCGCCGCAGCCGGGCTTGATGCGATCAAGGCTGCGCTTGAGGCGATCGAATCGAAAGCTCAGCAGCGATGGCCAGACTGACGACGAACTTGCCGACCTCGCGCGGCGCGTCGACACGACGCGCAGCGATCTCGCGAGCCGCCAGAGCGTCCTCCAGGCGCGTCTCAAGCAGGTCGAACAGCGCCTTGGCCAACTCGGCGCCGCGCCGACGGGGGGCGCAACAGAAGGTCCGGTCGCTGCGGCCGAACGTCAAAACCTTACCGCGATCCGCACTGACGTCGCGGCCGCGGTCGCCCAGGCAAATCTCCTCGCCGACCACGCCGGCGATCTCGAACAGCGCATCGATACGCACCGCCGCGAGCTGTTCTTCACCCGGCGGCTGGCGCGCGGCGCGAGCCTGCTCGATTATGATTTCTGGAACGAACTCAGCACGGCGATTCCGGCCGAGACCAGCGCCCTCGGCGGGCTGGTGTCGTTGTGGACGAGCTACGCGCGGGTCAACGGCGGTCCAGGCGGCCTTGCCGCAGCGATCGCGGTGCTGGTGGGGATGGGCGTGGTCGCGTGGCTCGCCGTACGCTGGCGGCGCAGGCTCATCACCGACGCAGCCCCACGGCGGTTCGACAAGGCGCTGATCGCACTCCTTATCCTCGGCGCCGATGCGGTGACGCTGCCCCTGCTCATCCTGGCGTCGGTGATGGTGCTGCGCAATTTCGGTCTGCTGCCGAGCCCGATTGTCGAGATCGGCTTTGGGCTCGGCATCGCGGTCGCAATGGCGGACCTGGCGCGCGGCGTCGCCATCGGCTTGTTCGCGCCGGGGCGGCCGGCACGGCGACTTTTCGCCATGTCCGAGCAAGCCGCCGAAAGCTACGCCTCGCATCTCATCTGGACCACGCGAGCTTTCACCTTTGCGATCTTCCTCAACGTGCTGCACCGGGCAACCGAAGCGCCGGCGTCAATTCATATCGCCACGTTGGATCTGCTGGCTGTCGCCGTCCTCGTCATCACGGTCCACCTGTTGTGGCGTTCGGCGCAGGCCGATTTCCGCCCCGATCGCGGCGAGGCCGCCGGGCACCGGCTGGCATGGTTTCGCGCGATCATCTGGTTGATCGTCGCCGCGATCGCGGCCGCGCTTGCAACGGGCTATGTCGGCCTCGCCGTTTTCGTGGCGGGCCGCATCGTGACCGCGATCGTCGTCGGCGGCGCGGTGATCATCCTCGTCGCGTTCATCGATTCGCTGTTCGCCGAGGTGCTCGCGTCGGATTCGCCCTACGGCCGTACCTTGGCGGCCGCCTTCGGTCTCACGCCGCGAGGCCTCGATCTCGCCGGCACCCTGATCTCGGCGCTGTTGCGCCTCGTGCTGATCGTGCTCGCCGCGATGGTGGTGCTCGGGTTTTCCGGGCTTTTCGCCGAGGACCTCTTCGGCATCTTCGAACGCGCGACGTGGAATTACGTCATTGGCGGCTTCAGTTTCTCGCTGGGCGCGTTCCTGACCGCGATTGCGTTCCTTGCCATTGGGACGCTGGCGATACGAGGAGCGCAGCGCTGGCTACAAACCAAATTCCTGCCGCGCACGGGTCTCGATACCGGCTTGCAGAATTCGATCCTGGCGCTGTTCGGCTACGCCGCGTTCATCGGGGTCCTCGCGCTCTCGCTTGGAGCGCTCGGGATCGACCTGCAGAAGATCGCGATCATCGCCGGCGCGCTGTCGGTCGGCATCGGATTCGGCCTGCAATCGATCGTGGCGAACTTCGTCTCCGGCTTGATTTTGCTGGCGGAGCGGCCGATTCGGGTCGGCGACTGGGTCGTTGTCCAGAACGAGGAAGGCTATGTGCGCCGCATCAGCGTGCGGGCGACCGAGATCGAGACCTTCGACCGCGCAAGCGTCATCATCCCGAACCAGCAATTCATCACCGGCACGGTCAAGAATTGGACCCATGGCAGCACCATCGGGCGCATCACCATCAAGGTCCGGGTCGCCTTCGACAGCGATGTCGAACAAGTGCGCCAAATCCTGCTCGGCGCCGCCGACGAGCACCCACGGGTGCTCAAGACGCCGCCGCCGCTCGGTCTGCTGATGGCCTTCGGCGATATCGGGCTCGATTTCGAGTTGCGCTGCGTCCTCGCAAACGTTGCCGAAGGCTTAACGGCCCGCAACGACCTCCAGACCGAAATCTTGCGCCGCTTCCGCGCCAACAACATCAAGATCCCCTATCCTCCGCACGACGAACGCGTGCCCGGCCCGGAGATACCAAGTGCGTCACAGTCCGGTCATCCGTGACGCCGGCCGCGCCCGCTGACTGCGTTCAAACCAGCGCCGTGAGCCTTGTTCTTTCACCGCGCCTCGCGCCGCATCGCGTCAATCTGAACGGCTGTTAAGCCTCGCGTCTGCACGAATTGGCTACGAATTGCATCTTTTAGCGAAGCTGCAGGGTGCGAGGCTCATGCACCTGCCATTTCATGCTCTAACAGCTCATAAACCTGAATACAGGTTAAGTTGAATATGAACGTCAGTTAATAGCTGTAGCTATAATATATAGGTGCAGTTTATTGCGCCGCCGATTTGATTATTTCCTTTATATTTAACCGGCCCCCCTGTATGAAATGCGCTGTGGGCAAAAGGCCTACGTGTAGGGAGTGTGGCTTATGCGTAAGATATTGTTGATGATCGGCGCCGTGTTGGCGCTGGCCACGTTAGGTCCGGTGACCGAGGCGTCTGCGCACGGTCGCTGGGTCGCAGTGCGTACCCCCGTCGTCCATCGTGTCGTGGTCCCGGTCAAGCGCGTGGTGTGGCGGCCCGTCGTCGTCCGCAGCTACGCCGTTCGGTACGTCAGGACCTTCAAGGTGCGCTATGCCCGCGTGTGGCATGGTCACCATCGCTGGTACTGGCACCACAATTGGCACTACCGCCACCACTGGTATCACCGCTGGCACCATCGTTGCTGGTGCCGGTGCTGACAGCATTGCCATAAACGATACGCTTACCTTTCAAAGCCCCAGCCGATGGCTGGGGCTTTTTTATCGAGCCGGTTCTACAGCGCCGGCAGGACGACGGCGCGGCACTCACCGAAGCCGATGCGGGCAGCGCCGTCACGGGCGCAGTGAGCGCGGAAAATCACTTCGTCGCCGTCTTCGAGGAATGCGCGGGTTTCACCGTTGGGCAGCGTGATGCGCTCACGGCCGCCCTTGGAAAGTTCGAGAAGGCTTGCCCAGCTTTCGGGCTCCGGACCAGAAACTGTGCCAGAGCCCATCAGGTCGCCGATTTCGAGATTGCAGCCGTTACTCGCGTGGTGCGCGACCATCTGAGCCACGGTCCAATAGACATTTGCAAACGAACCGCGGCTGAGGCGATGAGGCTCGGCCCTTTGCTCGCGCATCTTTGCGGTGAGGAGCCAAGCCTCCATCATGATGTCGAGGCCGCCTTCGGCCTGATCCTGTGGAGACGCGAGGTGCGGCAGCGGCGCCGGATCGCCGTCCGGCCGCGCGAACGCGCGGGTGCGAAATGGCGCCAACGCCGCTGCGGTGATGACGAACGGCGACACCGTGGTCGCGAAATTCTTTGCCAGGAACGGCCCGAGCGGCTGCGCTTCCCAGGCCTGCACGTCGCGTGCCGACCAGTCATTGAGGAGACAGTAGCCGAATACGTGCGCGCCTGCGTTAGCGATCGGCACCGGCACGCCAAGCTCGGACGGTGTCCCGATGTAGAACCCGAGCTCCAGCTCGTAGTCGAGCCGGCCGGCGGGCCGATAGGCCGGCGGTGCCGCCTCGGCGCTTTTCGTCTGGCCCGACGGGCGGCGCACCGGCGTGCCGCTCACGCGTACCGACGATGCCCGGCTGTGATAGGCCACCGGCACGTATTTGTAGTTCGGCATCAGCGGATTGTCGGGTCGAAACAGGCGGCCGGCGTTGGTCGCGTGAAAGATCGAAGCAAAGAAATCGGTGAAGTCGCCGATCTTCACCGGCACCGACAGTTCGGCCGCAGCGATCGGCATCAAGTGCTGCTCGACGCGGCTGCGCGCGGCCGAATCCGCTCGCAGGAGCCGCGACAGGCCGCTGCGCAGCGCCGCCCACGCTGCCGGGACCTTGCCCCATCAGGGCATTGAGATGCGGCGCCGCGCAGGTCGCAGCCGCGCGTGCCGCCGCGCCGTCAAGCAGTTCGGCGACAGCCGCAATCTCCAGGATGGCGTCGCCGATGGCGACACCGATTCTCGGCGCGCCCTTCGAGCCGCGCAGGCGAAACGCGCCATACGGCAGATTCTGAATCGGAAAATCGGTGTCGCGAGCATTGGCGCTCGCAACAAAGCTGCGCAGCCCAGCGTCGTGGGTTTCGTCAATCGACATCACGCCCCCCTTGTAGCCCGGATGAAGCGCAGCGAAATCCGGGGCAGCCCGTTCACGTGGCGCGGATCTTCCCCGGATTTCGCTGCGCTTCATCCGGGCTACGGGGATCGTTAGTTCCCCCGGAAGTGGCGCTTCAAACCCTGCCAGCCCTCGAAATAGTCGTGCTGCAGTTCCGAGGACTCCATGGCGTAGCGCGTGAGCCGCATGGCGAAGCGGCTCTCGAACATGAAGGCCATGGTGTCCTCGATCTTGTGCGGCTTCAATTCCGCGGTCGAAGCGCGCTCGAAGGTCTCGGCATCGGGGCCGTGGGCGCTCATGCAGTTGTGGAGGCTGGCGCCGCCCGGCAGGAAGCCTTCCGCCTTGGCGTCGTAGACGCCTTTGAGCAGGCCCATGAACTCGCACATCACGTTGCGGTGGAACCAGGGCGGACGGAAGGTGTCTTCGCCGACGAGCCACCGCGGCGGGAAGATGACGAAATCGATGTTGGCGGTGCCTGCGCTATCGGACGGCGAGGTCAGCACGCTGAAGATCGACGGGTCCGGATGATCGAAGCTGATCGAGCCCATCACCATGAAGCGCGCGAGATCGTATTTATAAGGCACGAAATTGCCGTGCCAGGCGACGACGCTCAGCGGCGAATGCGTCATCTCGGCCGCCCACAGGTTGCCCTGGAATTTGGCGACCATCACGCACGGCGTTTCCTTCGCCTCATAAGCCGCGACCGGCGCCTCGAAGTCGCGCGGATTGGCAAGACCATTGGCACCAAGTGGACCGAGCTCCGGCAAGCGCAGCATCTGGCCGTAGTTCTCGCAGATATAGCCGCGTGACGGACCATCGGGCAGTTCGACGCGGAAGCGCAGGCCCCGCGGGATTACGGCGATCTCGCCGTTCGCCGCCTCGAGGATGCCAAGCTCGGTGAGGAGCCGCACCCGTCCCTGCTGCGGCACGATCAGCATTTCGCCGTCGGCATTGTAGAAATAGCGGTCCGTCATCGAGGCGTTGGCGGCATAGACATGCACCGCCATCCCCGCCTGGTCGGCGGCGCTGCCGTTCCCGCCGATGGTGATGATGCCGTCGACAAAGTCCGTCGGTGTCTGCGGGATCGGGAACGGACTCCAGCGCAGCTGCGACGGCGTTGCCTCGGTCTCGTTGAACGGGCCGGTGCGGACGAGGCGATTTTCGATGCGCTTGTAGGGCCGGTGCATCACCGACGGGCGGATGCGGTATGTCCAGGTCCGCCGGTTCTCGTGGCGCGGGGCGGTGAAGGCGGTGCCGGAAATCTGCTCGGCATAAAGCCCGAGCGGCGCGCGCTGCGGGCTGTTGCGCCCGATCGGCAGCGCGCCGGCCACCGCTTCCGATTGAAACTCGTTGCCGAACCCGGATTGGTAGGCGAGGGCTTCGCGCTTTGCGGCATGGGCAGCCTTATCGCGAGGCCGCTCGGCTTTGGTGACTTGCGCCATAGGATCGCTCCGGACCGTTTCCCGTAGTGGTACGCCCGCGGCGCTATCTTAGACCAATTCTAGTTACGGATGAAACGGTTTCGGCGGCACCTTGTTCCGTAGTTCCGTAGCCTGGATTGAGCGCAGCGAAATCCAGGAAGGTTGATGTGGGCCGCAGCTAACCCGGATTTCGCGAACGCAAGCGTCGCTCAATTCGGGCTACGATTCGACCCTCACAACTTCTCGGCCAGGAACCGCATCAAACGCGGGGCGAGGAAGCCGCTGTAGCTTTCAGGCTCGTCGATCGGGTCGCTCAGAAAGTAGTGGCCGGCGCCCTGGACGATCGTGGTGCGGACGAAAAATCCGGCCTGTTTGAGCGCGTGCAGGAAGCGATCGGTATGCGCGCGCCGATCGACGAGATCGTCCTCGGTGCCGGTCGCGAGCAGCACCGCGGTCGTGTTGTTCGCGTAGGTCGCGTAGGCGAGCGGTGACGCATCGAAATAAAGCTGGCGGTTTTCCGGCGGCGGCACGCCAAGGAAATTTTCGATGTTGTTGTCGAGCGGGCTCGCCACGCGATACGCCTCCCACATGGCGGCGAGATCGTAGACGCCATAGACGCCGATCAGCGCCTTGACGCGGGTGTCGACGCCGGCATGCGGGTCGCCCGGATAGCCGCCGGCAAAGACCGGCGAGCGGCCGCCGAGCGCCGCGAGCGCTGCGAGATGCGCGCCCGCGGAGGCGCCGAAGAGGCCGAGCCGGCCGGGATCGACGCCAAAGTCCTTGGCATTGCCCCGCACGAATTGCACCGCAGCCATGACATCCTGCACGGCCTGCGGGAATGCTTTCTGCCCTTTCTTGGCGAAACGATAGCTGACCGTGAACAACGCGTGGCCGCGCGCCGCGAGATAGTTGCCCCAATATTGGAACGAGCCGCGCGCGCCCTGCTGCCAGCCGCCGCCATGCACGGCAATCAGCGCGGGCACGTTGCTGCGGCCTTTCGGCAGATAAAGATCGCCCTGCAGCGCGACGCCGTCATGGGTCGCGTAGGTCAAGGCAGAACGCAGATCAACAGCGGCATCGGCCATCGTGCAGGCTCCGGTTTGCAGTGAGGTCGGCGGATTATGCCGATTGCGCTTCGTTCGTCGAGCCGCTGTCGCAACGCTGCCGCGCCGATTGCAAAATGCGGCCCGCGCCGATACCGATACGTCGCAACAAGCGGGGGAGCCGTGACGAAATTCCGGAGGTGCAGATGAACGCGGTCGACGAGGGAACCTCCCTCGTAATCAACGGCGCGCGGCTTGAAATGCACGGGCAAGGGCGCGGTCGGCCGATCCTGTTTCTCCATCCGCACATCGGCCTCGATCCCGCAGCACCTGTCTTCGCGCTCCTCGCCGCCGGCGGCCGCCTGCTCGCACCGTCGCATCCGGGCTTCGGCCGCTCCGAACGGCCGGACGGTGTCACCACCGTCGACGACCTCGCCTATTTCTATCTCGATGTGATGGACGCGCTCGATCTCAACGACACGATCGTCGTCGGATCGTCGTTCGGCGGCTGGATCGCGGCCTCGATGGCGGTGAAGTCCACCGCGCGCATGTCGCGCCTCGTGCTCGCCAACCCTGTCGGCATCAAGGTCGGCGACCGCGAGACGCGCGACATCCCCGATATCTTCGCCATGATGGAGGACGATTTCCTTGCGGCGGCCTTTGCGGATCCGGCCGCGGGCCGGCGCGATTACAAGACGATGCCGCCCGAGGCGGCTCTCATCGCCGCGCGCAATCGCGAGGCGACGGCATTCTTTGCGTGGTCACCTTACATGCACGACCCGAAGCTCAAGGGGCGGCTGCATCGCATCCGCGTCCCGACCGTCGTCTTGTGGGGCGCCGCCGACCGCTTCCTTGCGGAGAGCTACGGCCGCGCGTTCTGCGCCGCGATTCCGGGCGCGAAATTCACGTCGATCGAACGGGCCGGGCATTTTCCCCACATCGAGCAGCCGCAGGCTTTTGCCGAACAGGTGTTCGCCTTTGCCGAGCGCGCATGACGGCCGGCAGACACATCACGCAGTCATCGGAGTAAAGTAGTCTCGTGTCTTACCAGGACCTTCGCGACTTCATCCAACAGATCGATGCGCTCGGCGCGCTGCGGCACATCGAGGGCGCCGATCCGCATCACGAGGTCGGCGGCATCACCGAGGTCGCAGCCGGCATGCCGGAGCGCCCGGCATTGCTGTTCGACCGCATCAAGGGCTTTCCCGCGGGCTTTCGCATCCTCTCCAATGCGGTGACGAATCCGCAGCGCGCGGCGCTTGCGCTCGGCGTCGATCCGAAGCTGCGGCCCCTCGATGCCCTCAAGGCGTGGATGGGCCGGCGCCAGACGCTTGCGCCGCAAAAGCCCGTCGAGGTCGCGAACCCGCCGTTCATGGAGAACTCCATGCGCGGCCCCGACGTCGATGTCACGCGCTTCCCCGCGCCGGTGTGGCACAAGCAGGACGGCGGCGCCTACATCGGTTCCGGCAGCCTCGTGATCATGCGCGATCCGGACACCGGCTGGATCAATGCCTCGATCTACCGCGTCCAGGTGCATCGGCCGAACCGCGTCAGCATCCAGTTCGACCATGGCGGCCGCCACGGCTCGATCATCGCCAACAAATACTGGAACAAGGGACAGTCCTGTCCCGTCGCCATCGTGAACGGCGAAGACCCGGCGCTGTTCGTCGCAGGCTTCGAGTACCTGCCCGCGGGCGTGTCGGAATATGACTTCGCCGGCGCCGTCAAAGGCCGCGCCATCGAAGTTCATCCCGGCCCCGTCACCGGCCTGCCGATTCCCGCGCGCGCGGAAATCATTCTCGAAGGCCACCTCAAGCCGATCGCCGAGTCCTCCGTGCTCGAAGGACCGTTCGGCGAGTTCACCGGATATTTCGCCGCCGACAAGCGCCCCTGCCCGGTGATGGAGATCGACGCGATCCACCATCGCAACGATCCGATCCTGCTTGGCTCGCCGCCGATGAAGCCGCCGCGCTTCCACTTCGGCCTGCCGCTGCGCGCCGCCGGCATGTGGAGCAACCTCGAAGCCGCCGGCGTCATCGACGTGACCGGCGTCTGGCAACACGTCTCCCAGCTGATGACGGTCGTCGCCCTCAAGCAACGCTACGACGGCCACGCCAAGCGCGCCGCCCTCATCGCCGCCGCCCACAGCTACATGGGACGGCTTATCGTCGTGGTCGACGACGACATCGATCCGTCCGATCTCGCCGACGTCATGTGGGCGGTCACAACCCGCTGCGAGCCGTCCGAACAGACCGACATCATCCGCAACGGCTGGAGCTCCGCCCTCGACCCGCGCATTCCACCCGAGGACAGGGCAAGCGGCATCACCTCGCACTCCAAGCTCATCATCGAAGCGGTGAAGCCGTTCGCCTGGATCGACAGGTTCCCCAAGCTCTCGGCGCTGTCCAACGAGGACGCCCGCGCCATCGAGGACAAATGGGGCGAGACACTGCGGGGGAAGTAACATCGAAGATCAACGGGCCCGCCGCGCGGCAGACGTCGATGCGGCGTCATCAATGGTCATGTTCGATTGGGGCACGTCACACGGTCGAGGTCATGCCGTCCCTTCACTCCACGAGCGGTGAAGCGAGCCGCGTGCCTCACAGGATCATGCCGAAAAATTGCAGTGCCAATTCCGCATCGATGGATCATCCTGGGCGTAAGCGGGAGGTGCGCGATGTACCAATCCAAAAAAGTAACGTTCTCCGGCGCCGACGGACACGACCTGGCGGCGCGCCTTGATCTACCGCTGCGGCCGCGGGCGTTCGCCTTGTTCGCTCATTGTTTCACCTGCGGCAAAGATATCTTCGCCGCCGCGCGGATTGCTGAAACTCTTACCGAACGCAATATCGCCGTGCTGCGTTTCGATTTTACCGGTATTGGCAGCAGCGAGGGCGAGTTCGCCAACACCAACTTCTCCTCGAACGTCGGTGATCTCGTCGCCGCCGCAGACTTCTTGCGCACGAATTTCGCGGCGCCGTCTCTGCTGATCGGCCATAGTCTGGGTGGCGCTGCCGTGCTCGCTGCGGCACCGCGGATTCCCGAAGCGACCGGGGTCGTCACCATCGGTGCGCCGTCATCGGCCGCCCACGTGACGCGCAACTTTGGAGCTGATCTGGCCACGATCAAGGAGAAGGGATCTGCAGAAGTCCGGCTCGGGGGACGTACCTTCACCATCAGCAAGCAATTCCTGGATGATCTCGACGAACACAATCTGCTCGCCGGTTTGCCGCGGCTGAACAAGGCGCTGCTGGTCTTTCATGCTCCGCGCGATGAATTTGTCAGCATCGATAACGCATCCGCAATCTTCACGGCCGCCCGCCATCCCAAGAGCTTCATCTCGCTCGATACCGCAGATCATCTCATCCGGAAAAAAGATGACGCGGTCTATGTTGCCGATGTGATCTCGGCATGGGCGTCGCGATACCTACCGCAGGGCGAAGAGACGGACGTCTTGCCGCCGGGTGTGGTCGAAGTGAGCGAGACGCGCACGGGACATTTGGCGCAGCGCGTGCGCGCCGGCCGCCACGCGCTCCTCGCCGGGGAGCCAATTGCGGTGGGCGGGGATGATGCCGGGCCCGGGCCCTATGACTATCTCCTTGCTGCGCTTGGTGCCTGCACGTCGATGACCATGCGGCTTTACGCTGAGCGAAAGGGAATCGCCGTGGATAGTTTCTCCGTACGCCTGTCCCACCGTAGGGTTCACGCAGAAGACTGCGTAGACTGCGAGACCAAAGTGGGAAATATCGGAGAGATTGCGTGCGACATTTCAATTCAAGGCGACGTGCCGGAACCGGTGCGCGCGCGTCTGATGGAGATCGCCGACAAATGTCCGGTCCATCAGACATTGACGCATGAAATCAAAATCCGCACGCATCTCGTCGATTAGGCACCATCTGGGAACCAATCTTCGCTTCACCTCCCCCTGGAGGGGGGAGGTCGCGACTGCCCGAGGGGCAGGCGCGGGAGGGGGTGGGAGCGGCGCAACAGATGCGGCGCCCTGACTGCTCCGGCGCTGTCACCCCACCCCGGATCGCGTTCGCGATCCGACCCTCCCCCTTCAGGGGAAGGGTGCTGGTTACACCGGCGGCAGAGCGAGCGCCTTGTCGACCAGCGCGGTTGCGCGCTTGTAGTCGTAGAAGCGGTTGACGTTCTGTTTGATGAGGAACGACGCGCCGCCGTAGAATTTTTCGTATTGGGCGTGGCGGTTGCCGAACTCGGTGCCGAGGAAATCCCATGCCATGCGCATGAGCGCGACCCTCTCCTTGGCCGGCGTCGTCGCCGACTGCATGTAGCGTTCGAGATCGCGGGCCATCTCCGGATTGTCGAAGTCGCGCGCCGAGGACGGCAGCGTGATCATCGCGGCGCCGGCGAGCTCGCGGATCGTCTCCAGCATCCGTCCGTTGAGCTCGGACTGCATCGACATCACCGAATAGAGCCCTGTCTGCGACGGCCACAACACGCCATCGGCATCGATCGGCGCGGTCGTCTCGTGAGAGAGCAGCATGTGCTCGACCATCGTCACGATCGCGGCGAGTTCGCCCATGGTGACCTGGACGGCCTGGTGGCCTTCGTTGCCGGTCATCTCGTTCATGCGCCGCGCGAGGCCGAGCATGAAGCGCAGCTTCACGGCATAACGGCACTGCGCCTGGTGATTGCCGTAGAGATGTGCCGGCGTCTTCCACCACTGGTCCCAGCAGATCTGCAGGTTGCGATAGATGTAGACGTTCTCCCACGGCACGAACACGTTATCGAAGACGCAGAAGCAATCGGTCTCGTCGAACCGCGTCGAGAGCGGATAATCGAACGAGTTCATGCCCTCTTTGGCGAACGCGCGCCGGCAATAGAGTTTGAGCCCTTCGGTCGCGATCGGGATCACCACGCCGTTGGCATAGGCCTCGTCGCCCGCGCGCATCGGGTGGATGCAGGTGAGATGCAGGCTATCGGCGAACACGGCGGCGGTCGCGAGCTGCTGCGCGCCCGAGATCACGATGCCGTCGTCGCGCTCCTTGACCACGCCGGCATAAAGCGTCGGGTCCTTTTGCTGATGCGCCGGTTTGCTGCGGTCGATCTGCGGCGGCACGATCGCGTAGGTCGGGTAGAGGTGGTTGTCGCGCAGGTTCTCGTAAATCTTCAGGACATTGTCGGCGTACTGCTGGCCCGCCGCGCCGAACAGCGCGGGCTTTGCCGCATAGCCGGCGATGAAGCCCGCCACGTGGTCGGGCGTGCGTCCCATCAGGCCGAACGTCGTCTCCGCCCATTTCTCGGCGGCAAGGCGCTTCGCCCGCAGGTCGGCATGGCTTTTCGGAATTTGCCAGGCCCGCCACACCGGCGCGCCGGTCTTGGGCGACGGATAGGTCATGAGCTCGCGGTTCTCGGGCGCCGCCGCGACGTCAAACAGCTTCGCGACGCTTTTCGCAGCCTCGCGAAACGCCGGATGCACGGTGACGTCCCTAACGCGCTCGCCGTCGACGTAGACCGCGCGCGGCTCCTTGAGCGCGCGCAAGTAATCCTCGCCGGTCCGCAATTTCGCCTGCCGATAAGCCGCACTCGTCCGTGCGGATGCAGCCTCCGATGTCGCGGTCGCCGGTGCAGCCTCGATAGCCATTACGAACTCCTCTGGAGAAAGCAGCGTGCTTCCAATTTTTGCTACGAAATTTAGCTACATTATGTAGCTTTATTGTGCTAGCGTCAACTGCGCAGGAATTGATTTTTCGGACGGTATTTTTGTCATGGTGCTTCCCAACGATTCTCCGCCACCGAATGACGCCCTGATGGACAGTCCCCGCCGCAAGACGCGAAGGGCCTTCGCGCCGCCGCCCACGATCTCGTTCCCGGAACTCATGACCGACGGCAGCGACCTCGCCTTTCGCCAGTCGCTCTATCTCATGGTCCTCGCGTTCGCGCGGCTCGAGAGTTGTCGCGAGGCGTTCGGCCGCGCGCTCGGGCTCACCGGATCGCAGTTCGCGGTGCTGATCGGCACGGCCTATCGCCAGGGCGAGACCGGCGTCTCGATCCGCGCCCTCGCCGAGCACGTTCAGCTCGCTTCGACCCATGTCACGACCGAGGTCGGGCGGCTCATCACGAAAGGGCTGCTCACGAAGTCGCCCAACCGGGAGGATCGCCGCAGCGTACTGGTGCGGCTGACGCCGCGGGGCGAAGACGCAATCAACGAGGTCGCGCCCTTCGTCCGGCGGGTCAACGACCGGCTGTTCGCCGGTATTTCGCGGCGCGATTTCGATATGGTATCGGCGTTTCTGAGTACCTTCGCGGCCAACAGCGAGGATGCGCTCGACGAAATTCGACGCACCGAACGACGACGTGCTGCCGGCCCATCCTGAATCTTCGCGGCCGTTGTTGATCATGTGCCGCGACACGCGGCGATGCCATTCGCATCCGTCGAAAATTAATGTAATATTTCCACTGCGAGCTGCCGATCGGACGTGCCGACGTTTCGTGAATTGAGGGCAGCGCCGGCGCTTGCGATCGGTGTCGTTGGTCGTCCGCGGAGAGCGGTACCAAAGGTTTTATTGTTTGCGTTGTTTCGCCGATGTCCTGTTCGGACACGGCGGTTTGCTGACGATAAAAAAGATCCAGGGGAGGTGCGCCGTGCTTTTCCGAGAACGGATCCGTGTCATTGCGTCGGCTGGCGCCTTCATTGCGGCCGTCATCCTGACGATCATCGGTGCCGCTCAGGCGGCGGATGGGCCGAAATACCCCGACTGGAAGGGCGCCTGGGAGCGGTTCATCCCGCCGAATCCCGTGCTCGACAAAGGAAACAGCATCCTGACGGCGGGCGGCCAGCCTTCGTTCGACCAGGCGAGGCCGTGGGGGCGCGGACAGCAAGCGCCGCTGACGCCCGAGTATCAAAAGGTGTTCGAAGACAGCATGGCGGACCAGGCCAAGGGCGGCGAGGGCAACTTCTTCGATCATGCCGTCCGCTGCATGCCCGGCGGTATGCCGATCATGACAATCGCCTTCACGCCGCTGGAATTCGTCGTGACGCCGGAAACAACCTACGTCTTGACCGGCAACACCGAGCCCAATCGACGCATTTACACTGACGGACGCGACTGGCCCACGGACCTCGATCCGACTTATGCGGGTTACTCCATCGGCCGCTGGATCGATGAGGACGGCGACGGCGTCTATGACGTGCTGGAAATCGAAACGCGCGGCCCGTTCAAGGGTCCCCGCGCCTACGACGCGACGGGCCTGCCGCTGCATTTCGACAATCAATCGATCTTCAGGGAACGAATTTTCCGCGACCGGAGCAACCCTGCCCTTCTTCACGACGAAGTCACCGTGATCGACCACGCCCTGACGCGGCCGTGGACGGTGGACAAGAAATACACCCGCAATCCCAATCCGCGTCCGCGCTGGACCGAGAGCGCCTGCATCGAAACCAACTCGATGGTCGCGATCGGCCGCGAAAGCTTTTTCATGAGCGGCGACGGCATGCTCATGCCGGTCCGCAAGAACCAGGCGCCGCCGGACCTGCGTTATTTCAAGCAATGGACGAAGTGAGGCGCGATCGAGGAACCGGCGAAATCGCCGACAGGCCAGGCAACGACATCAGCAGGGATTGTGAGCGTTCACGGAATCCTTCGCAGAGATAAAAATGACAGGGAGACCATCATGCCCAACCAGTTCTCAGGCTCGATACTAGCGGCCACCGTTGCCGCGGCAGCTCTCGGCGCCGGCATTGCTGCGTCCGTCACACCGACATCGGCTCAGGCCCCAGCCCGCTGCTGCGACGGCCTCGGCCTCGGCGTTGAAAACGCCCTGGGGCGAACCAGATCTTCAGGGAATTTGGACCGAGGAATTCGATACGCCGCTTCAGCGCGCGCCCAAATATGCGAACCAGGAGTTCTACACGCCGGCGCAGCGGGCAGGAACTGGACAAACAGCGGGCGAGCGCATTTCGGCGACGACCCGCGGCAGGACGCGCGGGACCCGACTGACGTCGGCGGCGCCTACAACACGCGTTTTTGACGATCAAGCACGTCGGCCCGCGGACATCGATGATCGTCGATCCGCCCAATGGCCGGGTGCCGCCGCAGACACGCGGAGGCGCAACGGGCGGCTGCGGCCGATCGGGAGTTTCGCCTCGCGCTGCTGCAAGCGACCGACGCGTGCAAGAACCATGAGCCTGCGTGCGCCGGAGGCAAGTACGATCCGACGCCCTCGCCGAAATTGACAGAAACTGCCGCCGCGCTACCACAGCGGTAACTTTGCGCGTCTCAATCGCGCGGACGGTCCCGAGGACGACGGTTTGGCCGACCGCTGCCTGCATCAGCGGGCTGCCCGAGTTCGGAAGCTTGTTCGGCGGCAGCTTCCGGCGGATCGTGCAGACGCCCGGCGGCATCTCGATATTCTACGACATGAATCAAGGTCAGGGCTTTCAGCGCAACATCGTCATGGACGGGCGGCCCCATCTGCCGGCCAGCATCCGTCAATGGTATGGCGATTTGCGCGGCCACTGGGAGGGCGATACGCTCGTCATCGACGTGACGAACTTCACTCCGAAGACCGATATTTTCGGCTCGCGCGAAAACCTGCATCTCGTCGAGCGCTGGACGCGCACGGGGCCCGAGGATCGCTTGAGTACGAGGTCAAGATCGAAGATCCAACGGTGTGGACGCGGTCGTGGACCGTCAAGCAGGAGTTCGGCAGGCAAAGCGACGAGCAGAACCGGATCTACTACGAGCCCCGCTGCATCGAAGGAAATTACGGCTTGCCGGGGCTGCTGCGTGGACGGCGGGTGGAAGAACGCGCGTTCGCGGAGGGACGCGGTCCCGATCCGAGAACCAAGGACAGCGTCGGCATCGTGCTGTCGGTCGCGCAGGATCCGCTGAATTAGCCGGAACGCAAAAGCCGATCGATCGATAAGCGGGCTCGCCCGAAGCCATCATTCGGCGCGGAGCCCGCTCGCTCACTTGATCGCTTGCGGATTGATGGGCGATCCGGTCCCGCCGGTAATCACGAGCGGCGGGCCGCAGAAGAAGAACTCGTAAATGCCGTCGTCGGCGCAATCCTCGGCGAGCTCCTTGAGATAGAACATCTCGCCCATGGTGAGCCCCATGGCGGGAATGACCACCCAATGCCAAGGCTGGTTCGCCTCCTTGGTCTCATTGGGCCGGACCTCGACGCCCCAGGTGTCGGAGCAGATCGCGGCGATCTCCTTGTTCTGCGACCAGTAGCAGTTCTCGAACTTCACGCCGGGGGCATCGCCGCCCGCGAACGCGCCCCACCCCTCGCGCAGACATTTCTCAAGCTGTCCCGTGCGCACGATGACGAAATCGCCGCGGCCAACCGTGACGTTCTGGGCGCGCGCGCACGCATCAAGCTCGTCATTGGAAATGCCGTAGCCGTCCGGCAGGTGATCGACCTTCTTGAAGCGGGCGACGTCGAGCAAGACGCCGCGCCCCACCATCTTCGCCCGCGAGTGCTCGATGCCGAGCTTGCCGAGGCCGTTGCAGTCGACCAGCCGTGCGTCGTGGCCGTTGTACATCTTCTCCTCGTAGAAGATGTGGCCGAGCGAATCCCAATGGGTCGCGCATTGCACCGGCATGTTGATGGCGTCGTCGGCGTAGCGGATGTTGGGAACGACATCTTGCCGGCCGGCGACCGCATCGGTGCCGGTCGCCAACATGGTGTGGATCGGATTCCAGCGGCCGCCGAAGAGACCGGTCTGCGGGCCGTTGCGGTCGAGTGGAATGCCCAGCGCAAAGACCCTTCCGCTACGGATCAGCGAGGCCGCGTTGACGATATCCTCGGCGCGGACGTGATTGAGGGTGCCGATCTGGTCATCCTTGCCCCAGCGTCCCCAGTTCCTGAGCTTCTGCGAGGCTTCGGCGATGGCCTGTTTGCCGACCTTGATGTCCATGGATCCTCCCGGCGAAAGAGATGCGGCGGATATTGGCGCGCCTGCGATCAAAGGTCCATCGCGCTGCGGCAGACGGCCTCACTCCTCGACGCGCACCACCGCACTTGCCGCGCCGACGATGACCGCCACCACGAGACAGCAGCGGTAGCTGCGTCGCATCTTGCGGCGCAGCGGCGGATTACGCTTCGCTAATCCGCCCTACGAACACATCGTGCGGCGCGCCCCGCCGCTACTTCGCGGTCGCCTTGAAATACCGCAGGTCGGGCGGCGACTGACCCTTATGCGTCGGCATCAGCAGGCCGTTTGCGCCGATGAAATAATTCTCGGTGCCGATGAGCACATGCTCGTTGAGCTCCTCGCACACCTCCTCGAGCCAAGCCGGCCGCGGATCGGAATCGCGCTTGAAGGTCTTGTTCACCGTCCACGGCCCGGTCAGCGCATTGTCGATGGTCGTGATGTCGTCGTGCAGGAGATTGGGATCGTTCTTGTCGAGATAGATGCGTTCCTTGACGATGGTCTTGTTGTCGTGATGGAGCGGCAGGCCGGTGGTGTCGTAAGTGCGCGGGCCCTTCATGCCGCGGGTTTCGACCTCGAGGAGGTCATAGCGGCCGTCGCCATCGGTATCGATCCATTTGCCGATGGCATAGCCCTGAAAGCTCGGCTCGATCGGATCGGGCCAGTTGCGTCCGTCGGTATAGATGCGGCGATTGTCGTGGATGTGGCTGATGAAAATGTGGGTCGTGTCCGGCGTGATGACGATTTCCATCGGCTCGAATACGTTCATGATGCGCGGCATTCCCGGCGGCAGGCAGGCATAGGACGGCTCGTCGCCATGGCCGCCGGCCTTCTGGGCGGCGACGTTGGCGTCGAAGATCGCCTGGTATTCGGCGTTGAGCGGCGCTTTCACCGGCCCCAGCGCGAAGCGCGGAATGCCGGTACGCTCCCACTTGCCTTTGAGATTGGGATATTTCGATTCATCGAAGGCCTGCGCGGCCGACGCCGCGGCCATCAGCACCGCCGTTGCCGCGATCAGGCTCATCAAGCCTCGCATGATTTCCTCCTCGTGTACGGCGCGATTGCAATCGCGGCTCTCGATTTGCTCGTGACTCGCGGGGCGTGTGTCCGACCGTCGTCAATCACGTGGCCGGAAATAGCGGAGATCAGGTGCCGCCTGGTTCTTCTTGGTCGGCATCAGCAGGTGATCGGCACTGAAGTAATAAGCCTCCTTGCCGATGCGGACGTGCTGGTTGCCCTCCTCGCAAATATTCTCGTGCCAGACCGGCTGCGGATTGGGATCGCGGCGGTAGGTCTTCATCACGGTCCAGGGCCGGGTCAGAGCATTGTCGATGACCGTGATCTCGTCGTGCAGGATGTTGCGATCCGCCCGGTCGAGAAAGATGCGCTCCTTGACGATCGACTGGTTGTCCGGATGGAGCATCAGGCCGCTGTTGTCATAAGGGCGCGGCCCCTTGAAATCGCGGGTCTCGACGACGAGCACATCGAAGCGCCCGTCGCCATCCTCGTCGATCCAGCGGCCGATGGAGTAGCCCTCGAACGACGGTTCCCCTTCGGTCGGCCAATCGCGCCCGTCGGTGAAGATCCGGCGATGCGAGTCGTAGACATGGTCGATGCGGATGTGCGTAGCCTCTGGCAAAACGATGATCTCCATCGGCTCGTAGGCCGTCATCATCATCGGCATGCCGGGGACGAGGCAGGTGAAGGTGGGATAACTGCCCTGCCCGCCTTCCGCCATGTCCTTGAGGTTCGCTTCAAAGATCGCACGATATTCTGCGGTGAGCGGCGCCTCTTGGCCGCGCGCCGGCGGCTTGCTCGGATCGAACGGTCCCGGCGAAACCGGGCGATGCCATTGTCCTCTGAGGTCAGGGTAAGCTGCATCGTCAAATGCGAGGGCAGTCGTGGTGGCGATCGACAGCGCCGCCGCAAGCGTCACGATGCATTGGGCGAACATGCCGATCGAAATGCGGTCGGGCATCAGCTCCTCCGGTTTTGTTCGATCCGATGGCCGGCGCCGTCCACGCAAGGAAGGAAACGCCGAGCTCGAATTCGATTTTTTGTTTCAGTCAGACAGGCCGAAAAAATCTGGCGGCCACAAAGGAAAATAACGCCTGCCGATGGCAGATGCCGCAATTGACCGGCGGGAGTTCGGCACATCCCGTCATCGCGGCATGTGTCGGCAAGAATACACACTTCGCGCGCCCATGCGAATGGGACGCGTGCATTCGATCGAAAATTCTGCGGAAATCCTTTTGGTCGGTCAGTCGAGTGGCGTTGCTGGGGCGATGGTCTTGTCCCATCCTGCGGGCAACAATCAGATCCAGGGAGGGCGACATGACGACGCGCAGGGACTTCCTCAAGCGTGCGGGGGCCGCGACCGGCCTCGCGTTCTGCAGCTGCGCGCTGCTCGACGCCGCCCGCGCGCAAGAAGGGGCAGCCACGTCGGGCGCGGTGCGCCTCCCGGTCACGATCGGCGGCAAGCGCATCAAGACCATCGACGTTCATTCCCATTGCGTGTTCCACGAGGCGATCGCCCTGATGGGCGATGACGGCCGCAACGTGGTCGCGCCGGTCAGGGGCGCGCAGGATCA
Organism: uncultured Alphaproteobacteria bacterium; assembly: GCA_963702755.1. Taxonomy (GTDB): domain Bacteria; phylum Pseudomonadota; class Alphaproteobacteria; order Rhizobiales; family Xanthobacteraceae; genus JAJPKK01. The sequence continues at coordinate 410,664 of CAVPDZ010000004.1, forward strand.
GTTCATCGTCGTCGCCGAGCGGCTCGCGCAGATGGACGCGATGGCCGTCGACATGGAGGTGCTGTCCATCAATCCGTTCTGGTACCGCAAGGAGCGCGACATCGCGGCCGCCATCGTCAGAACGAACAACGAGAAGCTCGCCGAACTGTGCGCCGCGCATCCGACCCGCTTCGCCGCGTTTGCCTCACTCTCGCTCCAGTTCCCCGACCTCGCCGCCCAGCAGCTCGAGGAAGCGGTGAAAAAGCTCGGCCTGCGCGGCGCTGCCATCGGCGGCAGCGTCGCCGGCGAGGATTTTTCCAATCCGAAGTTTCATGCCGTCTGGGCGAAGGCTGAAGAGCTCGGCGCGGTTCTCTTCGTCCATCCCCAGAGCACGCCGGAGCTTGCCAAGCGCTTCGCGGGCAACGGCTGGCTCTCGAACACCATCGGCAATCCGCTCGATACCACGATCGCGCTCCAGCACCTCATCTTCGAGGGTACGCTCGACCGCTTCCCGGGCCTGAAAATCCTCGCCGCCCACGGCGGCGGCTATTTCGCCTCGTACGCGCCGCGGTCCGATCACGCCTGTTTCGTCGCCCCGCCCGGCGGCTGCAATCCCGAGATCAAGCTGAAGAAGAAGCCGACCGAGTATCTGAGCCAACTCTACTTCGACGCCCTGGTCTTCACGCCCAGAGGCGGTGCGCCACCTCGCGGCGCAGGTCGGGCCGAGCCAGATCATGCTCGGCAGCGACCATCCCTTCCCCTGGGAGCAGCACCCGGTCGACGTGATCCTCGCCACGCCGACGCTCAGCGATGCCGAGAAGGCCGCGATCCTCGGCGGCAACGCCGCGCGCCTCTTCGGCCTGAAGGACATTTGATCGCGTTGCGTGCTACGACGGCGCGATGTTCAAACTGCTCGGACTGATCGTCGCCGCGATCCCGGTGATCGTGTTCCTGAAAACCCTGCTGCGCGGCCGGCTCAAAAAATCGCAGGCCTTCGCCGAATTCCGGAAGCAGGTCGACTACGTCATCTGGGTGATCCTGTTTCTGATCGCCTGCGCGGTGCTCTATGGCCTCGCCAGCCTGATTTTCGGCTGGCGGTGAGCGGTATTGTCAAACTGGAAATACCCACGCAATATAGCCACATAATGCTGGCGTTTTTGAAAGCCGCAGCCCGGAGGCATAGTTGAGGTTCAATCAAATCACCGTTAATCCCTCCCAGATGGGAGGCATGCCTTGCATTCGTGGCTTGCGCATTCCGGTCGCAACCGTGGTTGGCATGATTGCGGACGGAATGGGTGAGGAAGAGATATTGAAAGCATATCCGGACCTGGACGCCGACGATATTCATGAAGCCCTTCGATATGCCGCAGAAGCGGTGCGGGAACGTACACTTCCACTCACCGTCCCGTGAGGTTCCTGGTCGACAACGCTTTGTCGCCTCTGTTGGCGGAACGGCTGCGTGAGGGCGGGCACGATGCGGTCCACGTTCGTGATTACGGGATGCAGGCGGCCCGCGACGACGTGATTTTCGCGCGGGCCGCGGCTGAGAACCGCGTACTCGTATCCGCCGACACCGACTTTGCCGCAATCCTTGCTACGCGATCAGAGCGTTTTCCTTCTTTGATCTTATTTCGCGGCGGGATCGAACGGCGTCCCCGGCGGCAAGTTGACCTTTTGCTTGCTAATCTCGCAGAGATCGAAACGGCGTTGAACGAAGGGAGCATAGTCGTGATGGAGGAAGCGCGCATTCGCGTGCGGCGTTTGCCCATTGGGGACGGCATATAGACGGAGCCTTTGCGACCGGCCGCTTCCGCAAAGCCATGAAAAATGAATCGTCGGATTATTTGCCCAAAGCTCTCAGCACCGCATCGGGCCTGATCGGAATCTCCGTAATCGGCGTCGCGCCGAGCGGGCGCAGCGCGTCGTTTACGGCGTTGGTCACGGCGCCGCTCGCGCCGGCGGTGCCCGCCTCGCCGGCGCCTTTGGCGCCGAGTTCGGAGTCCGCCGTCGGCGAGACCACGTGGCCGACCTCGATGTCGGGCATCTCCACGGCCATCGGGACGAGGTAATCGGCCATGTTGCCGTTCAGGAGCTGGCCGCGCGCGTCGTAGTCGCATTTCTCGAACAGCGCGGCGCCGATGCCCTGGACGATGCCGCCGCGCACCTGCTCGTCGACGAGCTGCGGGTTGATGACAGTGCCGCAATCCTCGACGCACCAGTGCTTGAGGAGGCGGACGTCGCCGGTCTCGATGTCGACCTCGACATAGCTCGCCTGCACGCCGTTGGTGAAGGCGAACGGCCAGGCGCGCGGCACGTAATGGCGCGTCGCGATGAGTTCGGCCTGGAAGCCCGGCGGCAGCGTGTCGGGGCGGAAATAGGCGATGCGCGCAATCTCATCGAGGCCGAGGCGTTCGCGGCCGTCGGCCGCATCGACCACGACGCCGCCGCGGATATCGAGCGCCGCCGGCGCCGCCTGCAGGATCTGCCCCGCGAGCGCGAGCACGTTCTCGCGCAGCGCCTTGCCCGCCTGCCACGCCGCCTCGCCGCCGATGCCCGCCGCGCGCGAGGCCCAGGTGCCGCCGCCATAGGGCACGTTGTCGGTGTCGCCGAGGACGACGCGCACCCGCTCGAGCGGCACGCCGAACGACGACGCGACGCATTGCGCGACCACCGCTTCGGCGCCCTGGCCTTGCTCGGTGACGCCGCAATGGCAGTAGATCGCGCCGGTCGCGTCGAGCCGCACCGTCGCGCCGTCCTGCGCCGAGATGCGCGCGCCGCCGACGCCATAGAACGCGGCCGACGGATTGGTCACCTCGACGAAGCTCGCAAAGCCGATGCCGCGATAGATGCCGCGCGCCCGCAAACGAGCCTGCTCGGCGCGCAGGCCGGCGTAGTTCATCATGGCGTCGAGATGGGCGAGCGCCTCGTGATGCGACAGCTTCTCGAACTTGATGCCGGACGGCCCCTGCGCGGGATAGGCATCGTCGGGGATGAGGTTGCGCCGGCGCAGCTCCAGCGGATCCATGCCGATTCGCGCGGCGGCAAGCTCGACCAGACTCTCGGTGACGTGGGTCGCGATCGGATGGCCGACGGCGCGGTATTGGCACATCACGTTCTTGTTCTGGAACACGACGCGGGCGAGCGCGCGATAGTTCGGGCAGGTGTACGGCCCGCCGACGAGGTTCACCACCTGGTTCGCCTCGATGCCGGAGGTGCGCGGATAGACCGAATAGGGGCCGATGCCGGTGAGATCGTCGATCTCCCAGGCGGTGATCGCGCCCTCGCGCGTCACGCCGATGCGCGCCTTCACGCGATGGTCGCGGGCGTGGATGTCGGTGACGAAGCTCTCGCTGCGATCGGCAACGAACTTCACCGGCCGGCGCAGCAGTTTCGCCGAGCGCGACCGTCGCCATCTCGTCGGCATAGGTGTGGACCTTGATGCCGAACGAGCCGCCGACGTCCTTGGTCAGCACGCGCACCTGGTGCTCTTCGAGGCCAAGGTGCTTCGCGAACAGGTTCTGCATCATGTGGGGCGCCTGCGTCCCCTGATAGACCGTGAGGCGCTGCTCGCCCGGATTCCAGTCGGCGACGATCGCGCGCGGCTCGTTGGTCACGCCGGTGTGGCGGCCGAACCGGAACGTCGTCTCGATGATCTCGTCAGCCGCGGCAAAACCGCCGTCGGGATCGCCGGCATCGAGCTTGCGTTCGAAGGTGAGATTGTCGCCGAGGTCGGCATGGATCACCGGCGTCGCCGGATCGAGCGCGGTCTCCGCGTCGAGCACCGCCGGCAACTCCTCGTAGTCGACCGCAACGAGGGCGCGGGCGTCTTCCGCCTCGGCGCGCGTCTTCGCCACCACCGCGGCGACCGCCTCGCCCTGCCAGCGCGCCACATCGACCGCGATCGCGTGCTGCGGCGCCGACTTGATGCCCTTGAGATGGGTCAGCACGCCGACCCACGGCGTGATGACTTTCGCCAGCGCCGCGCCGGTGACCACCGCGACCACGCCCGGCGCCCGCACCGCCGCCGCCGTGTCGATCGCCTTGATGCGCGCGTGGGCGTAGGGCGAGCGCACGAACGCCACATGCACCATGCGCGGCAGCACGACGTCGCTCACATATTGCCCGCGCCCCTGGGTGAGCCGTGCCAGATTAGGCCGCGGCACCGCGCGCCCGATGTACGAATTCGGCCGGTCGAGCGCCGACAGCGCGGACGGCACATCGGGGGTGATCTTCATCGAGTTGTCCCGGGAGCGCGGGCGTCCCGCCCGCTCTTCGATCAAGGGCGGGCGGGACGCCCGCGCTCCGATACGCGCCGCGGCCACCGCTTCGACGGCATCGACGATCGCCTGGTAGCCGGTACAGCGGCAGTAGTTGCCCGAGAGATGTTCGCGGATCGCGGCGCGGGTCGGAGCACCGCCGGCCGTCACCTCGTCCGCAGCGAGCAGTTCCTGCGCGGAGAGCAGCATGCCGGGCGTACAGAAGCCGCACTGCAGCGCGTTGCGCCGCGCGAATGCCTCCTGCAGGTCGGCAATCTCGCCTGCGTCCGACACACCTTCGATGGTCTCGACGCGCGCGCCGTCGCATTGCACGGCGAGCGTGAGGCAGCCGCGCACCGTGATGCCGTCGAGCCGCACCGTGCAGGCGCCGCACACGCCCTGCTCGCATCCGACATGGCTGCCGGTGAGGCCGAGCTGCTCGCGCAAGAAATCGACGAGCGACGTGCGCACCTCCACGGTTTCGCGCACCTCTTCGCCATTCACCGTGAGCGCAATCGCGCGGGTCGGAGCGGACATGGCCGCAAATCTACTTGGCCGCGCCCGGGCGCGCTATGCTCTTTCGAGCGAGCCTGGATAGCCCAGCGGGCAAACTGCGCGGCATCATCGTGCATCGCGTCATCATGGGCCTGCGGGAACCTACTGTCCCGTCATCCTGAGGCGGCCGCGCCCTTGCGCGGCCCTCGAAGGATGATCGGCCGCGGCGGCGCAGCAAGCGTGTTTGTGGCGATACCTCGGCCGTCGCCCTTCGAGGCTCGCTACGCTCGCGCCTCAGGGTGACGGAAAAGGTTTGGTTCGTGGATCACGGCCGCGGGTCACACCGGCGGCAGGCCCTGGACCTTGCGCACGATGTCGAGCGCCCGGCGCAGCAAATTCTCGCTCGCTTCCGGGGTGCGGAAGGCGGCGTGGGGTGACAGCGTGACGTTGGGCAGTTGCGCCAGCGGATGGTCAGGCTTGAGCGGCTCGGCGTGGAACACGTCGAGCCCGGCGTGGCGGATGCGGCCCGAGCGCAGCGCGTCGATCAGCGCTGCCTCGTCGACAAGCGCGCCGCGCGCGGTGTTGACGAGGATTGCGCCCGGCTTGACGCGGGCGAGCCGCGCGGCATCGAGGAAGCCGCGCGTCTCGTCGGTCAGCGACAGGCAGAGCGCAATCACGTCGGCGCTCGCAAGGAGCGTGTCGATATCGACGGGCGTCACGCCCGCGATCGGGCGCGCGGTGCGGTTCCAGCCGATCACCTTCATGCCGATGCCGGCACCGATGCGGGCGACTTCGGCACCGATGCCGCCGAGGCCGATGATGCCGAGCGTCTTGCCGCAGAGTTGCACGCCTTCGAGCGGCTCCCAGGTGCCGCCGCGGATCTTGCGGTCCGAGAGCGCGATGTCGCGGGCGCAGGCGAACATCAGCGCGATGGTGTGCTCGGCGACCGCGGTGTCGCCATAGCCGCGATAGGTGTGCACGGTGACGCCATGCGCCGCGAGCGCCGGCACGTCCATGTAGCTCGATGCGCCGGTGCCGCAGAACACGATGTGCTTGAGCGACTTGCACTGCGCGATCTCGGGCGTCGGCATGTAGGAATGATCGTCGATGCAGATGTCGTAGCCGTCGAGCAGCCGCGGCAGGTCGGCCGCCGTGAACGGCTGGCCGTGGACCGTCACCGGCGGATCGTCGGCGCGATGCACGCGACGAAACACTTTTTCGAGTTGTGCATTGCAGTCGATGAACAGAGTTTTCATGTCGGACGTTCTTGATGCTCTCGCGAATTGGCGGCTGCGCCGCATGTAGTCTACCGCACGCAATGCTTGCGCGCCGAGCAAAGGAGCCGCCACACGGAAGACGAATCGGGGCGGGGTTCGCCCTCTTATGACACCACGTTGACAGCAGTGGGCATCGGCCTACATTAGACGCGTTCCGAGGGGAGCTCCGGTAGGGAGCTGAGATACCGCCCGGCCTTCGCCCGAAGGCGCCGCGGAGACCCTTCGAACCTGATCCGGGTCATGCCGGCGAAGGGACGGACAACTTCCCTCCAAGCGCATGCCCGGAACCTTGAGAGGGAACCATGAACGTCCTTGATCGCGATATTTCCGTCCCGAAGGTCACCACCGGACCGATCGCGGGCTCCCGCAAAATCTATGCGTCGCCGGATGAAGCGCCCGATCTGCGGGTGCCGGTGCGGGAGATCGTGCTGACGGAGACGGCCGCCGAGCCGCCGGTGCCGGTCTATGACCCGTCGGGCCCCTATACCGATCCGAACGTCGCGATCGATGTGGAGAAAGGTTTGCCGCGCACCCGCACCGCGTGGGTGCGCGAGCGCGGCGGCGTTGCGGATTACGAAGGCCGCAACCTCAAGCCGGAAGACAACGGCAATGCCTCCGAGAAGCATCTCGCCCGCGCCTTCCCGGTGAACCACCGGCCGCTGCAGGCGCTCGACGGCAAGCCCGTCACCCAGCTCGAATGGGCGCGCGCCGGCGTCATCACCAAGGAGATGATCTACATCGCCGCGCGCGAGAATGTCGGGCGCAAGAAGATGCTCGAGCGCGCCGAGGCCGCGCTCGCCGACGGCGAGAATTTCGGCGCCGCGGTGCCGCCGTTCGTGACGCCGGAGTTCGTGCGCAGCGAGGTCGCGCGCGGGCGCGCCATCATCCCCTCCAACATCAATCACGCCGAGTTGGAGCCGATGATCATCGGCCGCAACTTCCTCACCAAGATCAACGCCAATATCGGCAACTCCGCCGTCACCTCCTCGGTCGAGGAGGAAGTGGAGAAGATGGTGTGGGCGATCCGCTGGGGCGCCGACACGGTGATGGACCTCTCCACCGGCCGCAACATCCACAACACCCGCGAATGGATCATCCGCAATGCGCCGGTGCCGATCGGCACCGTGCCGATCTATCAGGCGCTGGAGAAGGTCAACGGCGATCCGGTCAAGCTCGACTGGGCCTGCTACAAGGACACCCTCATCGAGCAGTGCGAGCAGGGCGTCGACTATTTCACCATCCACGCCGGCGTGCGCCTCGCCTATGTGCCGCTGACCGCGAACCGCGTCACCGGCATCGTCTCGCGCGGCGGCTCGATCATGGCGAAGTGGTGCCTCGCCCACCACAAGGAGAGCTTCCTCTACGAGCACTTCGACGAGATCTGCGACCTGATGCGCAAATACGACGTGTCGTTCTCGCTCGGCGACGGTTTGCGGCCGGGCTCGATCGCCGACGCCAACGACCGCGCGCAGTTCGCCGAACTCGAAACGCTCGGCGAGCTGACGCAGATCGCCTGGAAGAAGGGCTGCCAGGTCATGATCGAAGGCCCCGGCCACGTGCCGATGCACAAGATCAAGATCAACATGGACAAGCAGCTCAAGGAATGCGGCGAGGCGCCGTTCTATACGCTTGGGCCGCTCACGACCGACATCGCGCCGGGCTACGACCACATCACCTCGGCGATCGGCGCCGCGATGATCGGCTGGTTCGGCACCGCGATGCTCTGCTACGTCACGCCGAAGGAGCACCTCGGCCTGCCCGACCGCGACGACGTCAAGGAAGGCGTCATCGCCTACAAGATCGCGGCCCACGCCGCCGATCTCGCCAAGGGCCATCCCGCCGCGCAGCTGCGCGACGACGCCCTGTCGCGGGCGCGCTTCGAGTTCCGCTGGGTCGACCAGTTCAACCTCTCGCTCGACCCCGACACCGCGCGCGAATACCACGACGAGACGTTGCCGAAGGAGGCCCACAAGGTCGCCCACTTCTGCTCCATGTGCGGCCCGAAATTCTGCTCGATGAAGATCACCCAGGACGTCCGCGACTACGCCGCGACGCTGAACGATCCGGCGGGCGTCGGCGCGCTCACGAAGGAAGAGGGCATGGCGCAGATGTCGGAGAAATTCCGGCAAATGGGCGAGCAGGTCTACGTCGACGCCGCCAAGGTGAAGGAGAGCAATCGGGCGCTGTAAGGTTCCGCAATGTCGAAACCGCACATCTTCACGATCTCGGCCGCCTGGGACAGCGAAGCCTCTGTCTGGACCGGGCACTGCGACGATATCCCGGCGGCCGCCGACGCTCCGACGCTCGACGAATTGTTGGCGAAGATAACGGCGATGGC
>CAVPDZ010000005.1:0-300735 GCA_963702755.1 uncultured Alphaproteobacteria bacterium
TGTAGATACGCCGCAGCATGGTGAGATATTCGATCAGGATGTGGGTCGTCTTCGGGTAGATGATGATCTCCATCGGGAAGATCACGTTCATTGCCCGCGGCATGCCATCGGGAATGCAGGAATAGGTCGGATCGGTGCCGGGGCCGCCTTCCTCCTGGTCCTTCAGGTTGGCTTCGAAGATCGCCTGGAATTCCGGCGTCAGCGGCGCGCCTTCCTTGCCGCGCGGGAGCGTCGGCACCCACTGATTGTTGACGCCCGGCGGCCGGCGCCACTGGCCGTTCCAATCGGGATATTTCGACTCGTCGAACGCCTGCGCCGGCACAAGGCCGAACGCGAGCGCCGCGATCGCCAACGAGCCGATCGAACACCAAAACCGCATTTCCATTTACTCCCGTGATTTGCCGTCATGCCCGCGCTGTCGCGGTCGCGGCTTCAGCATCTCATCTGCAAGAAAAAACATGGATGGCCGGGACAAACCCGGCCACGACGCGAAAGACCAGTTCGATCTGCATGAACTCGGTCTAATGTCCCGGCTGCTTGAAGTATTTCAAGTCGGGTGGTTCCTGCCCCTTCTTGGCGGGCATCAGGTAACCATTGGCGCTCAGCATGTAGGGCTCGTTGCCAATCACGACGTGCTGATTGCCCTCGGCGCACACTGGACTCCAGCCACTCCGGATCGCGGTCCTTGCTACGTGCGTATTTCTTTGTGACCGTCCATGGCCGGGTCAGCGCATGGTCCATGACTGTGATCTCGTCGTAGAAGGCCATCTTGTCGGCCTTATCGAAGTAGATGCGCTCCTTGATGACGGTCGCGTTGTCGCGGTGGAAAGGCGTGCCGGTCGAGTCGTAGGCGCGCGGACCACGCAGCCCGCGGGTCTCGACGAGGAGCGTGTCGTAGTTGCCGTCGCCGTCGCTGTCGATCCAGCGGCCGATCGAGTAGCCGACGAAGCTCGGCTCGATTTGCTCCGGCCAGTCGCGTCCGTCGGTATAGATGCGGCGCGAATTGTGAATGTGCCCCATCAGGATTCGCGTGGCCTGCGGCGTGACCACGACTTCGAACGGCTCATAGGCGTTCATCACCCGCGGCATGCCGGGCGAGAGACACGTGAAGGTCGGGGTTTCCCCCTGGCCGCCTTCCTCCTGGTCCTTCACGTTGGCCTCGAAGATCGCGCGGTACTCGGGCGTCAGCGGTGCATCCTTGGCCAAGACCCAGCGCGGCCCGCCGCCGGTCCGCAGCCACTGGCCTTTGAAGTCCGGATATTTGGTTTCGTCGAAGGCCTGGGCGCCGACTATCGTAAGCAGGAGCGCGACGGCGGTCGTTGGCGCGAGCAAACCGCTGCGGCGGTAAGACGGCATTTCCTTGTCCTCCCAAGAGTCTATGCGAAGTATATCAGGGCCGACGCGCGGCGCGGAAGGGCTGAGGAACGGCTGGACACTGTTCTGGACGCTGACGGTTTGAGGGTGCGCAAAAAGTGCAAGAAAAGACCATTGGATGCTTCCTGCCGGCGCGCAAACCGCGGAAGAGCGCGTTCCGCTCGTTTGTCCAAGCGTCGCAGCGACTTGTCAAATCATCCTGCGCTACACTGGCAGCAGTCGCATGAAGTTCAGCTGGAAGATGAAGGAGAACTCGGATGGACTTAGCGCCGCGTCACCAACGTAAATGTCGGGTGGTGCTAGCGTCGATCCTGGTGACCATCGCGGTCGCAGCCGCGCCCTTCGTCGCGCAGGCGGATGAGACCTTGAAGCTTGCCGTCGGCGCGCCCAACAACTGGGACAGCGGGCTTCCCGATATCGGCAAGCGCGCCGGCATTTTCCAGAAGCACGGCCTCGACCTCGATATCCTCTACACCAATGGTGGCGGCGAGACGCTGCAGGCCGTGATCTCGGGCAGCGTCGATATCGGTGTTGCGACCGGCACCGCAAGCGTGCTGGGCGCATTTGCGAAGGGTGCACCGGTGCGCATCATCCTGGCGGGTACCACCGGCGCGAGCGACCTCTACTGGTATGTGCCGGCCGGTTCGCCGGTGCGCAGCTTCAGCGACACTGCCGGCAAGACGATCGGCTATTCCACGACCGGCGCGTCGACTCACATCACGTTGCTTGCGCTCATCAAACACTTCGGCGTTGCGGCGAGGCCGGTATCGACCGGAGCGGCTGCCGTTACGATGGCGCAGGCCATGTCGGGACAAGTCGATGTCGGCTGGGCGTCGCCGCCGTTCGGTCTCGATGCCCTCGAGGACGGCCGGATCCGCCTGATCGCGCGCGGCAGCGATGCGCCCTCGACGCACGACGAGACGGTGCGCGTCCACATCGCCAACGCCGGCGCACTGGCGCGGCGGGCGGACGCTATTGCTCGTTTCGTCGCAGCTTATCGCGAGACTTGGGAGTGGTTGTACCGTGATCCTGACGGCGTGAAGATTTACGCCGCATACGGCAAGGTGTCGGAGCGGCTGGCCGCGCGCATTCGCGACGAGTTTCTGCCTAAGGCTGCAGTCGCGCCGGACCATGTTGCCGGCATCGACAGGCTTATGAGCGATGCGATCGCCTACAAATTCCTCGTTGCACCGTTGACGAAGGACCAACTTGCAGAACTCATCCGCACGCCGCAGCCGCCGTGATGCACCAAAATCGCGATGCCGGTATGCCAGCGGCCCGCTCGACCTCGCCGCCTGCGACATGCATCTTGGCGCTCGCAAAAATAATCTCGGGAGGACGGCCATGCGTTCCACGCGCGCTTCGATGCTTGCTTCTTTGCTGATGACGGTTGCGGCGCCGGCCTGGGCCGCTGACGTGACCGCGGACCGGCTCGCCAAGGCTGCGAACGAACCGCAGAACTGGCTCATGAACCACGGCACCTATGATGCCCATCGTTACTCAGGCCTCGACCGGATCAACAAATCCAACGTCAAAGGGCTGAAGCTCGCTTACGCGGTTGCGATCGGCGGCACTTCGACCAACGAAAATCTGGAGGCAACGCCGCTTGCGGAAGATGGCTTCCTCTACGTCGTCGATCTCTGGGGCGTGCTCTACAAGATCGATGGCCGATCGGGCGACGTCGGGCGGATCGTGTGGCGGATGGACCCCGGCCAGGAAAATGTCCCGCTTGCCAATCGCGGCGCGGCGCTGTGGGGCAATCTCGTCATCAGCGTCGCCAACTTCCCGGCGCGCGTGATCGCCACCAACAAAGAAACCGGCAAGGTGGTCTGGGAAGCGAATCTCGCCGACGGCCAGCCCGATCTTCAGCTCACGGCGGCGCCGCTCGCGGTGAAGGACAAGATCGTGGTGGGCGCGTCGGGCGGCGATCGCGGCACGCGCGATTTCATCGTCGGGCTTGATGCCGCGAGTGGAAAGCAGCTGTGGCGCAAGTACGTCGTCCCTGCGCCCGGCGAGCCTGGCGCGGAGACCTGGAAGGGCGACACCAACGCGTGGCGCACCGGTGGCGGCGCCATGTGGGTGACGGGTTCTTACGACGTCGGCACCAACCAGGTGCTGTGGGGGACCGGCAATCCGGTGCCGATGTACAACCCGTTCTATCGGCCCGGCGATAACCTTTATACCGACAGCCTGATCTCCTGGAATCCCGACAGCGGCGCGATGAACTGGTACCACCAGTATGTCCCCGGCGACATGTGGGACTACGACGCGGCCGGCTCGCACATCCTGGTCGACGGCGAGATCGCCGGCCAGACCCATCGGCTGGTGGTGCATTCGCAGCGCAACGGCTTCCTCTATGCGTTCGAGCGCGCGAGCGGTCAGCCGCTGCTGGCGAAGCCCTATATGGAGCCGATCACCTGGACCCGCGGCATCGATCAGAAGACCGGGCTTCCGGTCGATTACGATCCGAAGCGCGACATCCAGGTCTACTCCGGCCTGCAGAATCAGACGCCGTCCGATCGCACCAAGAAGCTGTGCCCGTCTCATGACGGCGGCAACAATTTCTGGTCAGCGTCCTACAGCCCCAAGACGAAGCTGATGTACATCCCGTCGCGCTCGAATTGCGACGAGGTGACATTGACCCCGGACGCCGGCAAGAACCCCAACGGTTTCTTCACGGGCGGCGCCTTCAAATACACGACGCGCAATGAATCCGACATCATCGCCGCCGATCCGCTGACCGGCGAGGTCCGCAAGCGGCTGCACATCCCCTATGCCAACAACAGCTCGGCGTTGACGACGGCGGGTGGGCTTGTCTTCGCGGCCTTCACCGACGGCACGATTGCCGCATATGACGACGGCACCTTGGAGCAGCTGTGGAAGGTCAATATGGGTACCGGCTTCAACGCGGCTCCGATGACCTTTGAGGCCGGCGGCAAGCAATATGTCGCGATCCTCTCGGGGCTCAGCCGCAACGGGCGCAACATCAACTCGCTCACGCCCGAACTGCGCGACATGCGCAATCAGACGATGCTGTTCGTCTTCGGCCTCTAAGCCGATCGCTCACTGGCGAGGTGAGCTGGCAATTCTGCTCATAGCAGTGGCGCGGGTTCCCCGCGCCGCTTGCGTCGCGCGCGGGAGCCGGTGCATATCCGGCCGCGAAGGAGCCCGCGCATGTCTCACGTTTTCATTAAAGGCGGTTGCGTCGTCACGATGGACGATCGCCTTGGCGATCTCGCCCGCGGCGATGTGTTGATCGAGGACGGCCGCATCGCTGCGATCGGCGAGGGACTGTCATCGCCGCCTGATGCCGAAACAATCGACGCCGCCGGCATGATCGTGATGCCGGGCCTCGTCAATGCCCATGTGCATACCTGGCAATCGGCGCTGCGCGGCATCGCCGGCGACTGGACCGTTGCGCAGTACATGCAGGCCATGCATCGCGGCCTCGCGACGCTTTATCGTCCGCAGGACATCTACATCGCGAACCTGATGGGCGCGCTCAATCAGATCAACGCCGGCGTCACGACGATGGTCGATTGGTGCCACAACAATCCGACCCCGGATCACACCGATGCCGCCATCAAGGGTCTGGCCGATGCGGGCATCCGCGCGCTGTTCCTCCACGGCTCGCCGAAGCCCAACCCAAAACCGGGACAGAAGCATTTCAGTGAAATTCCGATGCCGCGAAACGAAGTCGAACGCCTCCGCAATGGGCGCTTCGCGGCAGAAGGCCTCCTCACGTTCGGGCTTGCCATCCTCGGTCCGTACTACTCGGTCTGGGAGGTGACGCGCGCCGACGTCGCGCTCGCCAACGAGCTTGATCTTGTCTGCAGCATGCATGTGGGTGGCGGCGTACCGATGGTCGCAGACGGATTCGAACGCCTCGCGCAGAGGACCTGATCGCGGAAAATCTCAATGTGGTGCATGGCAATGACATTGCGCCCGAGGTCGTCGGCCTGATCGTCGAGCGCGGCGGCCAATTTACTGTCACCGCTGAAGTCGAATTGCAGATGGGCTACGGCGATCCGCTCACGGGGGTGCTGCGCGGCCTCGGATCGCCGATGTCGATCGGCACCGATGTGGAGCCTGCCGCGCGCGGCGATATGTTCACCGCCATGCGGGTGACGCTCCAGCATGAACGCAACCGATCCATCACTGAAACACTGGCGCGCACAGGCAAACGGCCAGAGCAGACGCCGGTCACCTGCCGCGATGCGCTCGCGTGGGCGACCATTAACGGGGCGCGGATGGCGCGGCTCGACCGTGTCACGGGCTCGCTGTCGCCCGGCAAGGCGGCCGATATCGTGCTGCTGCGCGCCGACGACATCAGCATGTTTCCGGTGCGCGATCCCGTCGGTTCAATCGTGATGCAAGGTGGGGTCGCGGTTGTCGACACGGTGCTCATCGCCGGGCGGGCGATGAAGCGGCACGGCAAGCTGCTTCATCCCGGCCTCGCCGATCTCAAGGATGCGCTGCGCCGCTCGGGCGACCGCATCCTTGCCGATTTCGGCTACCAGGCGAGCGCGTGATCGCTACTTCTTGATGTCGGAATAAGGGTACTTGAGCTCACCCGATTTGAACTCCGGCGGGAACAGGATCACCTGCTTGCCGACTTCGCGGAACTGGTTCACGTCGTTGCCGACGACGCCCTGATACTGGACGAACAGCACCCGCTCCTTTTCCCACTCGCCATTGGCGGCGAACTTCACGTCGCCGACGATGGTCTTGAACGCGGTGTGGTGGATGTAGTCGGCGATCTTGCCCTGGTCGAGACTGCCGACCTTGGTGATCGCTTCGGCGAGAATCTGCATCTCCGAATAGGCGTAGGGAGGCAGGTAGTAGCCCAGCGGATCGATGCCCTGGGCCGCCGCCTTTTCCTGGTAGCGCTTGAGGAACTCATCGATGCCGGGGAACTTCATGGTCGGCTCGGGCACGTAAACGTCATAGGCGACGATGCCGTTGAGCAGCGGCCCGAGCTGCGCCTTGATGGGCGTGAACGCGAGCCCGATCATTCCGCCGCCGAACATCTTCGGCTTCAGCCCGACTTCGTTGGCGGCACGCACGATGCCGACCGAGTCCGGCGGATACGACGCGACGAACACGACATCCGGGTTGGTCGCCTGGATGGCACGGACGATCGGCGTATAGTCCGTCGTGGTCGGGGGATAGCTGCGGTCGTAGACGACTTTGAGCCCGAGCTGCTTCACCGTCTCGCGAGCGCCCAGGATGACGTTCTGCGCGTATTCGGCGTTGGCGGCGACGAGCGCGATCGTCTGCGGCTTCGGGTTCATGGTCATCGCGACTTCAAGGAAGCCGCGCGACGGCCCGAGTTTGGTCTCGACGCCGTTCGGCAGGATCTGGAAGTAGCGGTCGTACTTGAAGTCGTCGTTCACCCCGGTCCCGAACAGCGCCATGAACAAAAGCTTGCGCTGCATCACGATGGGCATCGCCGGTGCGATCTGGTTGGTCGCATAGGACGAGATGACGAAGTCCACCTTGTCGACGTCGAGGAGCTTCGTATAGATCGCCGGCACCAACGCCGGATTGCTCTGGTCGTCGTAATTGATGAGCTGGATCGGCCGGCCCAGCAGGCCGCCCTTGGCGTTGACGTCATCGCGCCAGATCTCGAGGGCGAGCAGCGCGCTCTTGCCGCCGCCGGCGAGGCCACCCGTCGAGGACATCGAGAATCCGATCTTGATCGGGTCGGCCGCTTGCACCGGAGCGGACGGCAGAACGGCAGCAGCAATTGCCAGCGGCGCAAGCCACAGCGCGGCGCGGCCAAAACCGCGGCGCGAAAACGCAAACGAACGGGACATTCATCTCCTCCCTTGGAGTATTGGTTCTTTCCGTGAGCCGGTTGATATCAGACTAAGGGGCTTTTGGGAGTAATTCTTTGAATCAGGGCGACGATCTGCCGCCGTGGGGTCGGTCCCATCCAGACCCGTAGGGCACGCAAAAGCGGCCGCTGAGTGTGATTTCGCACGGCAGCAGGTCCGCGTTGCGCACCATCACCATCGTCGTCGCGAGGCGCGTACGATACGACGATTTGCGAGCCTTATCCTTTGGCCGCGATATAAGGCTGCGTGCGGACGAGATACTGGATAAGTCCGGTGAAACGGACCGGCTCTGCGGAGTTGTCTCCATCGGCGCGCTGCGGGTCGCGTGGTCGCGGCGGACGCCGATCGATTTCACCGTCGGGGATGTGGGACAGTTTGACGGTCGTCATCACACGATAGGCGGCAAGCGCGCCAACGGTCGCGGCGAGTTTTGCGACGGCTTGCGCTGATCTTTCTTGGTCCACGTGGGCGCCGGTGAAGAAGCCGCGCCAGTCGAGGGTCGCACTGTCCGGTCGATTGAGGATCGTTCGGGTGATGCCGGGCGCATAATCGTTCGCAGTGGCCGCCAGGTGAGCAGCGATATCGCCGACGTCGATGTGGTTCGCGCGCGCGGTGGCGTGCATCAGCGGCGGCAGCAGCACGCCGTTGCGTTGCGCGGTCGATATCACCTTGGCCCACGAGCCGCCGCCCAGCACGGCCGGCAAATAGAGAAGGCGGATCGCCAATGCCGGATGACGTTGGGCGCGGGCGCACAGCACTTTTTCCTGCAACAGCTTTCCAAACGGGTAAGGGGCCATCAGCAGGGGAGTCTTGCCGAAATTGAAGGCGCCGGCATCGAGACGGCCGAGCCCATGCAACGTCGCAAACGTCTGGAGCTGGATAAATCGTTTCGCCCGCGAGCCGACCGTTGCAAGGACATCGGCGGTGTAGCGCGCGTTTTCCGCGGGACTGTCATGGACGTTGGCGCAATGAATGAAGGTGTCGGCGACGTCGCGACCATCGCGAAATGCACGATAATCGGCAACCGCGAGACCGCGCGCCGTGAATGCCGCGGCGAGATGGCCGCCGATGAAGCCGCCGGCGCCGCTGATGACCACGTCAGGCAAGGACCGTCTCCGCAAGTCGAAAGGCGAGCGCCCCGATGGTGAGGCCGGTGTTGGCGCAGCCGGTGGACGGCAACAGTGAACCGTCGCAGATGAAGAGGTTCGTCGTGCCGAAGACCCGACCGTCGCGATCGCACACGCCGGTCTCTGCCGAAATCGCCATCCGGCAGGTACCGCTGTGGTGCGCCGCCGTCTGGATCGTGTCCGGCCAATCGGCAAACACCGTGTGCCGTTCGGTGATCGGCGCGAGGTCTCCGAGCAGCCGCTCGATCGCGGCACGGGCGGCGTTGATGAAATCACTCGCCGAGTTCCCAGTCACGGCTCACGCGATTGCCGTCGGCTTCGATGCTGACGTCCTGCTGGGGCTCCTGCTCGGCGGACATGTAGAGCGCGAAGCGCCGCGTCGGGATGTTGATGCCGGCGCGGAGCGACAACGCCTCGACGATGTCGTTGGTGTGCATCAGCAGGCGAACGTAGTTGCGCGGATCAAACGGCGCGTTGCGCAGGTCGGAGAGCACGCTCTTCACCTTGAGCGCGGTCGGACCGGCGGGTCGCAAATAGAACGCGAACTTCTGCCGCGGCGTCGCGATGACAAGCGGCAGGCGGACGCTGCCGCCAAGCCCGCGATCGAACCGGTTCCAGGCGCGGTTGAGATCGGCCCGTACCGTGATCTCGCCAACGAAGGCCGCGGGATGATCGCTATAGAACCGCCCGGCATTGCCAAAGGCGCCATCTTGGCTCGCTTGCAGGATGAGCGGGCTGCCGAGGCCACCGCCGGCGAGGATGAATACATCTCCCGTGATCGGGTCAGCACGGCCCGTGAGATACGCGCCCCGCACAACGCCGCCATCGCCGATGGCAAGGCGTTCGACCCGTCCGACGACGGTCGTGACCTTGCGCTCGCGCAGATGCTCGGACTCCCAGACGTTGCGCCGCCGGATCGGATAGAACAGCGGACGGCCCAGAAGTTTTTCCGGCACGCCCGCGCGTGTGAAGGTCGCTCGCACCTCGGCCGCGATGTCACGCACATGCGCGAGGCTCGTGCCCGACAACGCTTCGTGCGCGGCGGGAAGGTGCTTGCGCAACTCCGACGCCGGCAGCGGCCAGGCGCCGTAGTCATCGTCATCGAGTTCGATCAGCCCGTTGTGCCACAGGAAAGTCGTGCCGCCGAATCCTGCGCTGGCATGGGCATCGAGGCCCGCCGGGCGGCCACGGTCGACGACCGGCACCACGCGGTAGTGGTGCGATTGTTCGATAACAGTGACGCGGTGCCGAGGGGCAAGCTTGCTCGCGACGAGGCTGCCGGCGAGGCCCGCTCCGATGATCACAATGGCAGCCATCGTGTCGGTCCGAAATTGTGCCGGCCGAAGCCGGCGCTCGCAGCGTGCGCCTGGTCGCGACTACAACAGGATTTTATGAAAAAAGCCGTAATGGGCAGGCGATCGATGCTGCTGCCCGCACGTTCAAACACGTCGAATTTGCGCTGGCGCCCGCCGTCATCTTTATGCTTTACGATTGCTTCCTTCAATCGAACACGCTCCCATGGCTGCATCCTCTATCGATCCTCGCATCGCTTCCGCAATCGCCCATTGGGCGCCGCGCTTCGTCGCCAACGGGGTCGCGCTCGCCGACTTCGAGGATGTGACGGGTTCGCTCACGTCATGGGATGATTGGTGCAAGGCATGGTCGGCGCGCGCCGCTGTCCATGAAGGCCTCGGACGGACGGCCCTTGCCGCCGGGCACCGCGTCAGCGCGGGCGAGCATCTTCAGCGCGCCGGCGTCTACTATCACTTCGCGAAGTTCCTGTTCGTGCACGATGTGCCGCAGATGCGCGCGGCACATCTGAAGGCAGTGGAATGCCGGACGCTCGCGCTGCCGCATCTCGTGCCGACGGGGGAGCGCGTCGCGATCCCGTTCGAAGGCAAGACGCTCTACGGAATTTTGCGCAAGCCGCTCGGCACCGACCGCCCGCCGGTATTGGTGATGGCGTGCGGACTCGACTCCTGCAAAGAGGAGACCGATGCCTACGAGTTGCCGTATCTTGCCCGCGGCATCGCGACCTTGGTGTTCGACGGCCCGGGGCAGGGGGAAGCAGAATACGATTGGCCGATCCGCGGCAATTACGAGACGGCGGTTTCGGCAGTGGTCGACTATGCGGAAACGCGTCGCGATCTCGACACCGCGCGGATCGGCCTCTGGGGTGTCAGCCTCGGCGGCTATTATGCGCTCCGCGCTGCCGCCTTCGAGCCGCGGATCAAAGCCTGCATCGCGCTATCGGGTCCATTCGATTTCCTCGCCGCTTGGGACAGCCTGCCGGCGTTGACGCGCGAGACATTCCGCGTGCGCAGTCACTGCGCCACGGCGGACGACGCGAAGCGCAATGCGGCCACGCTGAGCCTTGAGGGCGTTGCGCGCCGCATCACGTGTCCGCTCTACGTCGTCGCCGGCCGCCAGGACCGGGTCGTGCCGTGGGAGCATGCGGAGCGGCTCGCGCACGAAGCCGGCGGGCCGGTGGAATTGGTGATGATCGAGGATGGCGGGCACGTCGCCAACAATCGCGGCTACCGCTGGCGCCCGCAATCGGCCGACTGGATGGCGGAGAAGCTCGGCGTCAAAGCTACGTGAGAGTGGCTTCCGTGGAGCGAGACTCCGCCGAGCGACAAAATTCCTGCGCGGCTCTCAGCTCATCGCATCGAGTTCTTCGTCGGTGAGCTGCCCCGGCACGATCGCGATCGGAATTGGAAAGGTGCCTGCGGTCTTGCCGAGGCTCGAGACCAGCGGGCCCGGCCCTTCGGTATCCACGTCGGCGGCCAGCACCAGCACGGCGATGTCCTCGTCCTCTTCGATCAGCTTGAGGATCTCCTCGTGCGGCTCGCCTTCGCGGATCACGCATTCCGGCGTAATGCCCGCGATGCCGTTGGAGCGCGCCGCCGCCTTCGCCAACATGGCGTTGGCCTCCTCGTGAGCCTCCGCGCGCATGATGTCGGCGACGCCGAGCCATTGCTGGCTATGATCGCTGGTTTCGATGATGCGCAGCATGACAACGGAGACGCCGACGCGCGCGGCGCGCCGGCTCGCATAATAGACGGCACGGTCGCACTCGGGCGTGTCGTCGACGATCACCAGGAATTTCGCCTTGTGACCGGCCTCGTAGCTGCGTCGCTTACGGCTCATCGCATCTTTGGAGTCCGATCGAACCGGACCGCGCTCCAATCTCTTCGAATTTGTGCATGATCACGCGCGGGACGTCTGCGATGTTGCAATCGTCCGTGATCATGCGCCAGAGGGCCGCCGGCGCCCCCGATCCGTGATCGGCGCATTGCGTCACGTATGGTGCCATGACGTGTCGACGGAACACAAGGGAAGCGCGTGGCAAATTTGTCGGGCGGTCGGCGCCGCTCAGCGACGGATCAACCCGACAATGTCCTTGACCGCCTTCATCGTTTCGGCAGCGATCGGCTGCGCGCGCGCGGCGCCGTCGGCGAGCACGGAATCGATATAGGGCGGATCCGCCATAATTCGCGTCATCTCGGCGGTGATCGGCGCCAGGCGCGCCACTGCAAGATCGGCGAGCGCCGTTTTGAACGTGGAGAACTGCCCGCCGCCGAATTGCGACAGCACGGCGGCTTTTGGAGTGTCGGCAAGAGCGGCGTAGATGCTGACCAGATTGTCTGCCTCCGGGCGCGGCTCAAGCCCGGCCTCCTCGGACGGCAGCGGTTCCGGGTCGGTTTTCGCCTTGCGCACCTTCTGGGCGATGGCGTCGGCATCGTCGGTCAGATTGATGCGCGAATAGTCGGACGGGTCGGACTTCGACATCTTCTTGGTGCCGTCGCGCAACGACATGACGCGGGTCGCAGGCCCCTGGATCAGCGGCTCGGGCAGTGGGAAGAACGCAGCATCGAACCCGCCTGCGGTAATCGACGGCGCAAAGTCGTTATTGAACTTCTGCGCAATGTCGCGGGACAGTTCGAGGTGTTGCTTCTGGTCTTCCCCGACCGGCACGTGAGTTGCGCGATAAACCAGGATGTCGGCGGCCATCAACACGGGATAATCGTAGAGCCCGATCGACGCGTTCTCGCGGTCCTTGCCGGCCTTCTCCTTGAACTGCGTCATGCGATTGAGCCAGCCGAGCCGCGCGACGCAGTTGAAGACCCAGGTAAGCTCGGCGTGCTCGGCGACCTGGCTTTGATTGAACACGATGTGGCGCTTCGGATCGATGCCGCAGGCGAGGAATGCGGCCGTGACCTCGCGGATGTTGCGACGCAATTCGGCCGGGTCCTGACGCACCGTGATGGCATGGAGATCGACCACGCAATAGATGCAGAAATAGCGCTCTTGCAGCGCGACGAACTTGACGATCGCCCCGAGGTAATTGCCGAGATGCAAATTGCCGTTCGGCTGGATTCCCGAGAACACCAATTCCTTGAGCGCCATTGCAGTTCCTTCGCGCTGATCCTGAAAAGCTGCGGACTTTTCCAGCGATGTCATGCGCCTATGTGCTGGGCCGTGAATGCCACGCATCGGCGCCGGCAGGCAAGAGGCCCGTGCTCAAAAGCGCGCGCGAAATGCCTTCACCAGCATCCCAACCGACGTGACGCGCAGCGCCTGCAGGGCGAGAAGATAGACCGCGAGCCCCAACGTGACGAGAATCAAGAGGGTTGCGATCCGCGCGGCGGACGAGCCCGTGATGTCGAACAGCGATGCGAGAAGTGCGTCGCCGCCGACCAGGATCATTCCCATGATCACCGTCGCGAATATGATCCGCGGCAAGCGTCGCCAGGCGTCGGTCTCGATGTCGAGCCACGTCCGGCGCCACAGGATGATGGCGAGCAGGGTTGCTCCGACCCAGCCGGACAGCGCGATCGCGGCCGCAATCCCGACGTGGCCGTAGTGCGGAAACAGTGCGAACGAAGCAACAATCGCTACGGTGAGCCCGCATAGCGCCGTTATCATGGGCGTGCGGGTGTCTTCGTGGGCGAATGAGATGGCGCCAAGTACCTTTTCGAGGGAATGACCGGGCAGGCCGGCGGAAATTGCCGCAAGCGCTGCCGCCACCATCGCGGTGTCGCGCGGCGAGAAGGCCCCACGCTGGAACAATCCGCCGGCGATCGCGTCCGACAGTTCGGCGAACGCGACCGCGGACGGCAACGACAAGGCAAGCGCGATCTCGAACGCGCGCGACTGGGCGCCGGCCGCCTGGTCGCGACCGCTGCGCAGGCCTGCGGCAATGGCCGGGACCAGCACCGATGAAATGGCGATCGAGATGACGCCGAGTGGGAGTTCGTAGAGCCGATTGGCATAGTAGAGCCACGACACGGCAGCTTGCGAGGACGACGCCACCATCGCACCGGCCATCAGCTTCAGCTGCGGAATGCCGCCCGCGACGACGCCAGGTATGGCCAGCATGAAGAACTGGCGCACCGATGGCGTGAGGTGCATCGATAACCGGCGAGGGTGGCCCGGTCGACGCAGCCAGGCAGCGCCGACGGCGATCAGCTGTGCGGCACCGGCGAGCGCCATCGCGCCCGCCAGTATGGCTGCAGTCCGTACGGTTGCGACTGCGCCGGTCGCGATCAGTGCGAACACGACCGCAACCAGGACGCCGTTGAAGACAACCAAGCCGAAGGCTGCTGCTGCGACGCGGTTCTCGGCGTTCAACGCCGACGCCGCGACGGCGACAACTCCGGAGATTGCGACATACGGCACCGCGAGACGCACGAAGAGTACGGCAAGCGGAAATCGCTCGCCTTGGAAACCGGGCGCCAGGAGATGCACGATCGTCGGCGCGAAGATGGCGCACAGCAGCGCAACGACAGTCAGCGAGACGGCCATCGTGCCGAGTACGCGTTCGGTGAATTTTCGCGCCTCGACCGCGCCGTTCTCTTCGCAAATCCGCATCGACATCGGCACGAACGCGGAATTAAGCGCGCCCTCCGCGAGCAGTCGCCGAAACAGATTCGGAATCTGGAGCGCTGCGAAGTAAGCATCGGACAAGACGCCTGCTCCGAGCACCGCGGCGACGCCGGCGTCGCGAAGAAAACCGAGGACGCGCGACGTGAGCGTCGCGGCGCCGACGGTCGTGACGTCGCGCGTGATCGACATTACTGGGCCTCCGCTCGCGATCTTAGCCGAGCGATGCCGGAACCGGTTGATTTCAGCGAAAAACGATGGGCAGCACCCCGACGCCGGGCCCTTAGACCAATTGCTGAGATGTCGGCGATCGAGGCTTTGCATGTGGTTGAATAATTCAATACCAATTTATCGGTTGCCGATCTTCGACGACGAAATGGTGAGTTCATGGCCGATACCGTTGCCTCTCTGAAGTTGACATGCGAAGGCGCGATGAAAATCCTTCACGCTGCGATGGCGAAAGCGACCGAGATGGGCGTTCCGCAGTGTATCTCCGTCGTCGATTCAGGCGGTCATCTGCTCGCCTTCGTGCGGATGGACGGTGCTTTTTCGCAGTCCGTCGATACGTCCCTGATGAAGGCCAAAACTGCCGCATCTTATGGAAAGCCCACCGGGGGTATCGCGGCCGGCATCGATATCAAGCTCGCGATCGCAACCCGGGGCAAACGGATCAATTTGCCGGGCGGGCTTCCGATTATCGTGGATGGCCATGTGATCGGCGGAATCGGCGTTGGCTCCGGTAGCAGCGAAGACGATCGCGTCGTGGCCAGCGCGGCGCTCGGCGCATTGGTTGGTGCCCGCCGCTTCGACTAGTCGCCTGCCCACAAGCGCACCAATGCCCCGGAATGATGCAGTTGGCGCCGGCGCGGATTGCCACGATTCATGCCGCAAATGTGATGCCTTGGACGCCAAAGTAGCGTAATCTCCATGTCGTGATCTCTATGCTAGATCGCAAGATAGGGCTGCCACCCCAGCCTTGACCATTATGGGAGGATTGCATGAAGCAATACGCTTGGATGCTACCCGCTGCGTTGCTCGCGGCGGGTAGCTTTGTTCAGCCGGCATCGGCGCAGAGTCCGGCCGATCTCGTGAAGCAGAGCGTCGAGGCCCTGGGCGGCGCCGATGCGCTGCGCGCTATCAAAACGCTTGTCATGAAAGTGGATGTCAAACATTGGGAACCGGGACAATCTAACAGCGTCAACGGCGAAGTCGCGCTTCCTCGGTGATTCCAAGCTCACGATCAGCGTGGATTTTTCGAACAAGGATGGGACCCTCGTTCGCTACGACTGGGATCGCGACATGAAGTACCCAGCCGTCGAAAAGCTTAAATACAGTGAGATCAGGCATCCCACCTTCGGCGCTGTGATCAACGACAAGGGTGAGTTCACGCCCATGTCTGGCATCCGGCTGGCCGCGAATTTGCGTGAAGCTCTTCGTGGGTCGGCCGAGGCGATGCTCTACGCTTTGGACGATCCGCAGAACGTGTCGGCAATTCGAGACCAGAAGCTCGGCAACGAAACCTTGCCGGCAGTCGTCTACACGAGCGGACCGAACAAATACATCATCATGTTCGACCGTGCCACCAAGTTGCCGGCGGCCGTGCGCACGCACGATGAGGATAACATTTACGGCGATTCCAACTACGACATGATCTTGAGCGACTGGAAAACCATCAACGGCGTCAAGTTTGCGATGACGCGTTCGTTCAAGCTGGCGAACATGGAAATCCAGCGGATGACCTACACCGATATCACGGTCAATCCGACGCTTCCTGCCTCGACTTTCGCCGTACCCGACGCGGTCAAAGCTTCGGCGAAGACAGCGGCGACCACGAACGTACCGTATCAGTGGGTGATCCGGCGCCTCTTCCTCGGCCGCTTCACTGACAGCGACGCCGTCTACTTCCCGCCGGGCGGCAGCTTCAAGCTCGTTGAACTCGGACCCAACGTGCAGATGGTTCAGGGCGGCGGCGCCAACAATCTCATCATCAACATGAAAGACGGTCTCGTGGTGGTCGACGCGCCGACCGACGAGGGACAGTCGAAGTGGGTCATCAACGCGGCCAAGGCCAAGTATCCGGGCAAGCCGATCAAGACCCTCATCCTCACCCATCATCACATGGACCACACCGGCGGCATGCGTGCCTTTGTGGCCGAGGGTGCGAACGTCATCGTTCCGGCTCCCGACAAGGCCTACTTCGAACACGTGATCACGGCCTCGCATGCGCTTGAGCCGGATGCCGAGCAGAAGGCCATGAAGCCGGGGAACGTGCAGGATGTGAAGGACACGATGACGCTCAAGGACGATACGGTCCAGATCGACCTCTTCAACATCCCGAACCCGCACGTCGAGGGCATGCTGATCGTCCATCTGCCCAAGGAAAATATTGTCTGGGTGACGGACCTTGTTTCGCCGCGCGGTCCGGTCGGCCGCAATCCGGGAACGGTTTCGGTCGGCGAGGCATTGCGTAAGCACAACATCACCGGTGCAACGATCGCCGGCGGTCACGGCACGACCGTGAAGCAGGCGGATATCGCTCCGGCGCTCGCGACGAACTAAGTCGCCGTACTGAAAAAATGCAGCGCCCGGCACGTCAGCCGGGCGCTGTTTTTATTGGGCAACCGCTGACCGATCCGCACGAGCGCGGCGCAGCGCTGATCGCGATGATACAAGCCTGGTGGTGCTGCGTCGGATCGGGCCACGGGCGGGCACGGGCGGGCGAAAAAATCCAGCCGCGACCACCTTTACGACCTATTGTCGGAAGCCCGAAACCTGCCGCAGGATGAAGGACAGACGATTTGACAAGATCATCGCCACGCCGACGATCTGACCATCGTGGCGAGGATTGGGTCGGGGGTGACATGTCCGCTTCCTTTTCCGGCAACTATCCGATCGAGCGCCGCGCTGGCGAGATCGAGCGCCTGCGCGTTCAAAGCGCGGCGATGGCGCCATATGCAGCGGAGATGCTGGATCTGATTGGCGTCGCGCCGGGCTGGTCGTGTCTCGACATTGGATGCGGGCCCGGCGGCATTACCAGCCTGATGAGCGAGCGCGTCGGCACGACGGGACGCGTCGTCGGCATCGACATGGACGCCGAATTCCTCGATCTCGCGCGCACTGCAGCGCCTGCGAATGTCGAATTTCGTCAGGGCGATGCCTATCAGGCGAATTTGCCGGCCGCGAGCTTCGATCTCGTCCACATGCGGTTCGTGGCAAGCACGGCGGGAGATCCCGAGCGCTTGCTTGCCGAAGCGATCAGGCTTGCCCGTCCCGGCGGCGTCGTCGCGCTTGAAGAACCTGACGCGGCTATGCTCGATTGTTACCCGCCGCATCCCGCCTTTGACCGGTTGAAGGCCGCCCTCATCGGCGCGTTCAAGGCGGTTGGCGCCGACTTGCAGCTTGCGAAGCGCCTCTATGCACTCGCCCTGAAGGCGGGGCTCAAGGACGTTGAGTACCGGCCCTTTCTCGTCGGCATCCGCTCGGTCGATCCTTTGGTGGACTATCTGCCATCAACCGTCGAATCGTTGCGCGGCACGATCATCAAGTTCGGATTGCTGTCCGAAGCCGAATTTCCCGACGTTGTGGCCGCGTGCCGCAGCCATTTGCGCAATCCGGAGGTATCATTCACCCTTTATTCGGTCGCGCGCGTCTGGGGACGAACATCGAGCGCAAAAATCGGCGCGGCGTAGGACGGTGCCCAACACCATGCCTTTGGCGTGATGCCCTTGGAAATTAGTCGACGTTGCAACGCGGCTTCGGCCCGCTATATTGCGCCGCCTTTGTGCAACTAAATCGCCAACACAAACAGCTGCTTTGAGTACCTTATGACTGATGTCCGCTACGATGTACTAGGTCTCGGCAACGCAATCGTCGACGTCATCGGTCGCACCACCGAGGATTTTCTCGATCAGCATGGCATGCGCAAAGGGTCGATGTCCCTGATCGACGAGGCGCGCGCCGCGCAGATCTACGACGCCATGGGTCCGGCGACGGAAATTTCCGGCGGGTCTGCCGCCAATACGATTGTCGGTGTCGCGGGGTTCGGCGCGCGTGCGGCATTCGTCGGTCGCGTCAAGAATGACGGACTCGGCAAGGTCTTTGCCCATGACATCCGCGCGGCCGGGGTTGATTTCCACACCCCGCCATCGCCGGACGGGCCCTCGACCGGGCGGTGCTACGTGCTGGTGACGCCCGACGGCGAGCGCACGATGAACACGTACCTTGGGGCGGCACAGAACCTCAATCCCCACGACATCAATCCCGGAACAGTTGCGGCCGCAGCCATCATCTATCTTGAGGGGTACCTCTGGGATCCCGTCCACGCCAAGGATGCCTTCATCAAGGCCGCGACGATCGCTCATCAGTCCAAGCGCCTTGTCGCGCTGACGTTGTCCAACTCGTTTTGCGTCAGCCGGTGGCGAGACGAGTTTCTGCATCTCATTCGGTCCGGGACCGTCGATCTTCTGTTTGCCAACGAGGCCGAACTCTTGAGCCTCTACCGCACGACCGATTTCGATGCGGGGATCGCGGCCCTGCGCAAGGATTCCAAGCATGCAGTGGTGACGCGCAGCGCCAAGGGCTGTGTCGTTATCGATGGCGACAATGCTCTTCCGGCGCCGGCATGCCGGGTCGAACGCGTGGTCGATACCACCGGGGCGGGTGATTTGTTCGCCGCCGGATTCTTATTCGGGGTGGCTCGCGGCCTTGGAAATGAAAAGGCGGCGCGGCTGGGTGCGCTCGGGGCGGCCGAGATCATTTCTCATCTCGGCGCCCGGCCGGACACCTCGCTGAGGATGCTCGCCAAGGAGAACGGGCTTCTCGCCTGATTGGGCGAGGCCTCGCTCGACGGAATTTTCTTAAATTTTGGATAGCTGGCGCCGGCGCACGCGTCGGTAAACCATTTGGTAACGGAGAGTACTTACCAATTGGTGAAGTTCCGGACGATGTAAATCGCGTGCATCAAGCTCCGGTGGGCTTTCAGCCATTTTTTCCGCAACGCGCTGCATTGGCTGCGGCGGAAAATGTCATCGCGGGAGCAATCCATGGCAGATTCCGAAAACAGCGAGAATGACGCGCCGCTGAACGGCGGTGGCTCCGAGCATGGCTCGGAAGAGCGGCTTGTCCGTGTGGACGCACCGGGCATCTCGCCCGAAGAACCAGCCGAACCGGTAGAGGAAGAGGAGGTCGCATGGGCGAAGCACGTCACTATGCTTCCCGTCAATTCCGAATCGAAGCGTGAGAACCCGGCGTCCGAAAACCGCCGCGCACGTGCCCGGAACACGGTGCGTCGGCACCGCGCTCGTTCTGGCGCCGCCGCCGCGGATCAGGATCGACCCGTCTGACGCGCCGGAAGCGAGAATGGGCGCGACCGCAACTCCATCGTCATCTCCCTACCGATTCCGCACAATCGCAGCGACCGCAGTGATTGCAGCGGTGCTCGGAGGTCTCGCCGGATCGCTCGCAACCACCGGCATCAATTATTTTGTGGCCGCCCATGCGCCGCCGCCACCTCCGGTCAAGACCGCCGGGGTCAACGAAGCGCTCGGCCGCATCAACCGTGAGCTGACGGCGCTCAAAGCGGGTCTCGACAGCTCTGCCAAGTCAACGAACCAGCAGGTCGCGAAGATCGCGGACCGCATGGACCGGGCGGAAAAAGCGCAGACTGACGCCGGCACCAAGCTTGCCAAAGCCTCGGAGACCCTCGACCGCATCGAGCGCCGATCGTCGGCTGTTCCTGCGGCCTCGGCCTCGACGGACATCACCGGCGCCATCGGCGACATGAATGTTGCGTCCGCGACGCCCTCCGAGCCGCGGCAGCCCTCGTCGCTGCTCACGGTCGATGGCTGGGTGCTGCGCGGGGTCTATAACGGCGCCGCCATGATTCAGGGCCGGCACGTCGGGGTCGTTGAAGTCATATCCCGGCGACGCGCTGCCGGAACTTGGCCGCATCGAGCAGATCAAGCGGCAGGACGGCCGCTGGGTCGTCGTGACGAGCCGCGGCCTCATCGTCTCGCGTTAAGGCGCAACCCGCATTCGGACATATCCGCGAGAGCCGGCGCCCGCCGTGACTGCGGGTTGCCTGCCTGGCAACCACGCACGCGGCCAATAAGGGCAGGACGGCCCGCTGGGAGTTGGGCTAAGCTTCCGTTGAAGGAAACTTCACGGAGCCTGTCATGTCCGTCGCTTCGCGACTGTCGATTTTCGCTGCCGGGTTGATCGGTTTCGCCTGCGTTGCGGCTTGGGCGCAGGACGCGACGCCACCCGCGCCGGCGCCCGGCGCCAGCCCGGAGATGCGAGAATTTTGCCCCGGT
Organism: uncultured Alphaproteobacteria bacterium; assembly: GCA_963702755.1. Classification (GTDB taxonomy): domain Bacteria; phylum Pseudomonadota; class Alphaproteobacteria; order Rhizobiales; family Xanthobacteraceae; genus JAJPKK01. Next base: position 20,539 of record CAVPDZ010000005.1, read on the forward strand.
CTCGTTGCTTCGGATCGGTTGCCGGCGATTCCGGCGGCCTATCAACCGACGGCGCTTGCACCCAATGAAGCGCGGATCACCTATTCGGGGCATTCCACGTTTCTGATCGAGAGCCCCAAGCTCGTGCGCATCGCGACCGACTACAATGACTACGTGCGGCCACGCGTGCTCCCCGACATCGCGACGATAAATCATGCCCACTCGACCCACTACACCGACCATCCCGATGCCGACATCAAGTTCGTTCTGCGCGGCTGGCGCGACGACGGCAAGCCTGCAAACCACGACATCACCTATGGCGACGTGCACGTGCGCAGTGTCTCGACGAACATTCGCGATTGGGGCGGCGGCACCGAGCGCAACGGCAATTCGATCTTCATCTTCGAGGTAGGGAGCCTGTGCATCGCCCATCTCGGCCACCTTCATCACACGCTGACGCAGCAGCAGCTCAATGACATCGGCCATATCGACGTGCTGCTGGTGCCGGTCGACGGAGCGTTCACCATGGACATGGAAGGGATGGTGGAGGTGGTGCAATCCATCAAGGCGCCACTGATGGTGCCGATGCACTTCTTCAGCACGTTCACGCTGCATAACTTCCTTAGCCGCGTGAGCCGCCAATATGAGGTCGAGTACGCCGAGACGCCGACGTTCGTAGTGTCGAAAGCGACGCTGCCGACCAAGCCCAAGTTCCTGGTGCTGCCGGGGCACTGACGGCGAGGATTGTCGGGTCGGGCTTTACGCAGCAGCCCGGCGCAGATAACTGCTAATGTCCTGCTCCGGAGCCTACGGACATCACGCTGCGCAAAGGCTGAAGACACCTTGCAACTGAGGAATCTGCCATGAACCCGATGCCGATCGTCGATTTGTTGGCCCGCGGCCGCGAACTCGCTGCACGTGGCGAGCGCGTAGGCGTGCTGTGGCAGGAGCCCGAGTCCCTCGCCTTCGTAGCTCGCGGGCGCGAATACCGCTCGGAATTCCACGTCAACCCGAGCGACGAAGTCATGCTGATGATCAAGGGCGAGATGCGGCTCCACTACCGCACGCCCGAGGGCAAGGAAGAAGTCGCCGTGGTGAAGGAAGGCTCGACCATCTATACCCCGGCCGGCGTGCCGCATTCGCCGCGTTTTCCGCCCGACGCTTATCTGCTCGTGATCGAGCGCCAGCGCCGGCCCGGCGAGATCGATACCTTCCGCTGGTTCTGCCCCAAATGTGACGCGCCGCTCCACGACGAGAAGGCCGAGGTCCACGACTACCGCGCCGATCCGGTATCGAAGGCCTATCAACGCTTCTTCGACAACGAAGGCTTCCGGACCTGCAAGTCCTGCGGCCACGTCATGCCAAAGCCTTAAGTGGCGCATCCAAGGGAGCCTTCCTCGGGCGCGGACGAGGCCACCGCGAGCGGGGTCGCGGAGGTGGCGCGACCGGCGAAAGGCCGGTATTGATTGCGTCGGGGTAACCTTACGACCAGCAGTATGTTCGCGAATTTCACCTCGCGCATGGCGCTGATCCTTGTCCACGACCTCCTGGCGGCCGTGGCGGCAGTGCTGGCAGCATTCTACATCCGCTTCGAGGCCGCCGGCCTCGCGGAGCGATGGGACCTGCTGCTCCTGCTGCTGCCGGGGTTCATCGTTTATTCGGCGGGCGTGTTTTCGATCTTCGGCCTTTACAAGAACAAATGGCGCTTCACGTCGCTGCCGGACCTGATGGCCATCATCAAGGCCGCGACGGTCTTGGCGCTGACCTTCCTCGTGCTCGACTACGTGATGCTGGCGCCGAACGTCTACGGCACGTTCTTCTTCGGCAAGATCACGATCGTGCTGTACTGGTTCCTGCAGGTCGCCTTCCTTGCCGGCTCGCGCATCGCCTACCGCTATTTCCGCTACACGCGCACGCTCCAACATGCACGCCGCGGTGATCTCGCACCAACGATCGTACTCGGCCCGGCGGCCGATGCCGAGGTGCTGCTGCGCGGGATCGAGAGCGGGGCCGTCAAGCGCATTCAGGTGATCGGCATCCTGTCGCAATCGCCTGCCGACCGCGGCCAGGCGATCCGCGGCATCCCGGTGATGGGCGACTTCAGCGATCTCGAGCGCGTGGTCGCCGACTTTGCCGACCGCGGTACTACGGTATCTCGTCTGGTGATGACGCCGTCGGCACTCGCGCCCGAGATGCGGCCGGAAGCGATCCTGACCCGCGCGCGCCGCATCGGGCTTTCGCCGAGCCGAATGCCGTCGCTTGAAGAGGGCGGCGAAGCGCTGCGGCTTGCGCCGGTGCGCGTCGAGGATCTGCTGCTGCGCCCCAGCGTCAAGATCGACTATGGCCGCCTGGAAGGTTTCGTGCGCGGCAAGGCCGCCGTCGTTACCGGCGGCGGCGGCTCGATCGGCGCCGAAATCTGCGATCGGCTCGCAACCTACGGCATCGACCGCTTGATGGTGATCGAGAATTCCGAGCCGGCGCTCCATGCCGTGCTGGAAGCGCTGAACGTCAAGAACGTCGACACCAAGCTCGATGGCCGCATCGCCGATATCCGCGATCGCGACCGGATCATTCGCCTCATCAAGGGATTCCGTCCCGATCTTGTGTTTCATGCCGCCGCGCTCAAGCACGTGCCGCTCCTGGAGCGCGACTGGGACGAGGGCATCAAGACCAACGTGCTCGGCACCATCAACGTGGCGGACGCCGCAGCGGCTGCGGGCGCTGCCGCGATGGTGATGATCTCGACCGACAAGGCGATCGAGCCGATCTCGATGCTTGGGGCCACCAAGCGGCTGGCGGAAATGTATTGCCAGGCGCTCGACGCCGATCTGCGCGCTCGCGTCGCCGGCGCCCGCGAACCGATGCGCCTGATCGCGGTGCGCTTCGGTAACGTGCTCGCGTCGAACGGTTCGGTGGTGCCGAAGTTCAAGACCCAGATCGAGGCGGGGGGGCCGGTCACGGTCACCCATCCCGACATGGTGCGGTACTTCATGACCATCCGCGAAGCCTGCGATCTCGTGGTGACGGCAGCCTCCCACGCGCTGTCACCGCAGCGCTCCGATGTGGCGGTCTACGTCCTCAACATGGGGCAGCCGGTGAAGATCGTCGATCTCGCCGAACGCATGATCCGTCTGTCCGGGCTTGAGCCCGGCAAGGACGTCGAGATCGTCTTCACCGGGATCCGGCCGGGCGAGCGCCTCAACGAAATCCTATTTGCGGCCGACGAGCCGACCGCTGAGATCGGCATCGCCGGCATCGTCGCGGCTCGCCCGATCAGCCCGTCGCTCGACGCCCTGCGTGCCAGGCTCGCCGCCCTTGAGCAAGGCGTCGGCCGCGACGATCGTGAAGCCATCTACCGCGCGCTGAGCGACACCGTGCCCGGATTCCGCAAGGAAGCGGTGTAGGGCGAAGAAGCAACCCACACTTCACCGCCTCATCCGCCGTTCAATGGGTGTTCGCGAAAGTACGCCGCATCGGCAGCCGACTGCTTCCATTCGGCATTGCCGTGCCACTGCGCGAAGTGCGCTGCCATGCTGCCGCCGTAGCGCACGCGGAACAGCAGCGTGCGCTGCGGCCCGTTCGCATATTCATGAACCTCGCCCGGCGGATGGACGACGAAACTGCCCGGCACGACCTCGACAGCGCGGTCCGGCGTGCGCATCCGGCCGCCGCCCTCGAAGCAGAAATAGATCTCGGTCGCGTCCGGGTGGCAGTGAAACGGGCTGATCTGGCCCGGCTCCCAGCACGCGACGGTGACGTCACCTTCCGCGATCCGGCCGAGGATCTTCTCGACATGGGTCTTGGAATTCCATTCCTGCTCTTGATGGAGGTTGAACACGTGCATTGATCCTCTCCACTTCGACCGTCGATCGACGCGGCTTAGAACCGTCCGATCGCGATTGAATCGCATCCTAACTGCTGTTCGCGGGCTCGCCGCATATCTTTAAAATGAGCTAATGCGGATGCAAAAACTCGCGATGCATTCGACCCGGCGCGCTTGCGGAACGTCAAAGCTTCCCAGGTATTACTACCTGGTACGTCAAGCGATGGTCTCGGCATCTCGACATGAACGACTATTTCGAACGAAGGAAATCTGAACGCTTTGCCGTGCGGACGGCCGCCAAGATCATGCTGCCGCAGTCTGATACGTCGCTCGATTGTGTCGCCCTCAACGTCTCCGACGGAGGCGCTCAGCTTCTCGTTCGCGCTGCCGATTTGCCCGAGGTCTTTGTTCTGCATTTTAGCGATAGCGGCCGGCGCCGGCACTGTCGCGTCATGTGGCGGCAAGGCTCTGAGATCGGTGTTTCATTTACCGACCGCATCCAGGTGAATTTCGGCCGCCGCGTCGCCGCGCGCTGATCTCGGTCCTCCCGCTCGGGCTTGACGACATCCCGCCCTGCCTCGATAGGAAGGGAGCGCCATGATTTGTCAGGCGGCGCGATTTTTGCGCGGGGATACTCAATGCTGCAGAAGCCGAAATGTCCGGTCATCGCCATCGAAGAGCATTATTGGGATGCGGAACTCGCCTCGCATTTCGTGGGCATCGAATCCGGGAGGCCGGGCGAGCAGCAGCGACGCCTCGATGACCTCGGCGACTTGCGCGTCAAGGAGATGGACGAAGCCGGGATCGATGTACAGGTCATCTCCCACGGCGCGCCCTCGCTGCAGAAGATCAGCGCGGACGTGGCGGTCGATCTTGCCCGGCGGGTCAATGACCGGCTGCATCAGGCAATTGTCGCCCATCCGTCGCGGTTTGCCGGATTTGCGGCGCTGCCGACCGCCGATCCGCCGGCGGCCGCTGCCGAACTTGAGCGCTGCGTCACCAAGCTTGGCTTCAAGGGCGCCATGATCCATGGCCTTGCGCACGGCAAGTTCGTGGACGCAAAGGAGTTCTGGCCGATTTACGCGCGCGCCGAGGCGCTCGACGTGCCGATTTATCTGCACCCCGCGCTGCCTCATGCCGCCGTGACCGAGGCCTATTACGCGGATTACGCCAAGTCATTCCCGATGGTGGTGCGGCCGGCTTGGGGTTACACGGTCGAGACGGCGACGACGGCGATCCGCATGGTGCTGAGCGGCGTCTTCGAGGCTCATCCACGGCTCAAGATCATGCTCGGCCATCTGGGCGAGACATTGCCGTTCCTGGTGTGGCGCATCGATCAGGCGCTGTCGCGGCCGGGTCAGAAATCGCTCAGCTTCCGTGACGTGTTCTGCAACAACTTCTACATCACGACGAGCGGCAACTTCTCGAGCCCGGCGCTGCTGTGCTGCATCATGGAGATGGGCGTCGACCATATCCTGTTCGCCGTCGACTGGCCGTTCGTCGCGAACACGCCTGCAACGCAGTGGATCGCCGAGACACCGATTTGCGATGAGGACAAAGCGAAAATTCTAAGCGGCAATGCGCGGCGGCTGCTGCGCATGTAGCGCGAGTTACGTCACCACGCCTTGCGTCACCACGCCTGGAGCCAATGGCCGATATCGTAGACCGCCGACAGGATCACGCAGGTGCCAAGCGCTACCCACACCACCCCGAGCGACAAAATCTTGTTCGCCCGCAGCAGCGAGTTGACGCCGTGATGGTGATCGGCATATCGGGACATGGCACCCTCCAAATTCCCCTCTCCGGTCACAAACGTCGGATCACAAACAATTACCGCCGGTAACGCCCGCTCGTTACGCAATCCTGCGCACTGTCATCGCGTGCGTCCGATCGCGTACCGGTGAGCTATGCCGAAAAGGTCCCAAGGCAATCAGCGGCAGTCGCAAGGCTGGGCTGCAATCCTGCCGCGCCTCAGATATGAGGTGCCTCAGATGAGGCCGAGATCAGCGGCCGGACGGATAGGAATAACCAGATTGATAATAATTTGATTGATACGACCCATACGACTGCTGGGCATAACCGTAGTCAGCGGATTGGGACGGCGCACGACCGCGGGGCCGGTGCACCACGACGCGCCGTTGCACGGGCGTAACCCGCGCGAACCGGGGCGCCGTCGTTGACCTTGCGACCGGCGCGGCGCGGACGACCGACTCCGATCGTGCCGTCGGCTCTGTGTCTCCTGGCGGACGCTCGCGCGGTAAACGGACCTCGCCAATCGGGGCGACTTCGGAAGCGTTTTCATCGTCCGAAGGGGGCAGGGCGGCGACTTTCGCGGCCGCCTCGGACTCAGCACTTGATACGGTGCTGCGCGCCTCTGGACGTGCGGGGTCGACCGTCTCGGAATCGGCAACGACATCAGGCGTCGACGCCGTCTCGCTATCCGGACGCTCCGGCGCCGAGACCCGGGACGCAATTGCCGAAGTCTCGGGAGCCGCGGGCTTGGCCGCAAGAGACGTCGGCGGTGTTGCCGTAGTTGCGATCGTTGAACTTGTCGTGGGCGCGGCACTAATCTTCGTTGTCGTCAGAATGGGCGCGACGTCGGCCGGCGAAGAATCCACCTCGAGAACCGCCAACATCCGCAACTTGTCGAGTTCTTCGGCGCGGCGGGTCAGATTGAGAATATGGAAACGTGCCTCGCCTGCCCCGTCGGTAATCATGCTTTGCATCATGGGACGGCTGATTTCGGGCATCTCGCCGATGCGCGTGTAGGTCTCCGGCATGACGACGCCAGCGCCGGTCATCACGAAGAGGACGGCTGAAAGAAGCACGACTCCAATTACGGTCTTGTAGCTGGGCAGCATCGGCGCGCCGTCGCGAAGTTAGGCTTTGGTACAGCTTCCCGAATCACCCACGCATAACAGAGTCGGGCCATTTCGTGAATCCACCCGTCATTTGTCACTGCTCATTTTTTTCGCCCGAGGGCACTTCTTGCCGTGTCGGTATACCGGTCGGCGCGAATACCCGAGAGGCTGGCTGCGCCAGACGCGCAACCGCCCTCGTCGCGTATCGCGCGGCCCGAAAAATCTGCAATCGGGCCGGATCATGCGCTATGAACAGCGCGGGGGCCCGTAGCTCAATGGTCAGAGCTAGCGGCTCATAACCGCTTGGTTGGAGGTTCGAGTCCTCCCGGGCCCACCATATTTTCAGGTTTTTTGACGCGTGCGTTTTGCCTTGTGTGGTTCAACCTTCAGCCGCCTGTACCTTTGCCCCAGCGCCTGCTCGCCAAATGCGTCAGTTCGGAGATTTGGTTACGGACCGTCTGTAAGTCAGATCGCGAGCTGACGACGATCCGGAACGGTCATGACAGGCCGTCAACAAGGTGCGCGGCGTTAATCCTTCGCTTACCACGTCCGTCCCTTGGCCTTGCCGCGCTCAACAACTTCGATGAATTTTGATCGGTCGTGTTCACACGGAGTTCACCATGAGCAAATCAGGCGACATTGCCGGCGACCAGCTGCGGAACTTGGTTGAGCGCATCGAGCACATCGAGGCCGAAATCAAGGAGCTAAACGAGGGCAAGAAGGAGATCTACACGGAGGCCAAAAGCAACGGCTTCGACGTCAAGATCCTGCGAGAGGTGATCCGGCGGCGCAAACAGGACCAGGAAGAGCGTGATGAGCAGGAATCGCTGCTCGAGACGTATCTCAACGCGCTGGCGACGACTCCGACACGCAAGAAGGCCGCGTGATTAGGCGAGGTGGGCTCCGCTTCGGCGGGGCCTTCCACCACTCTGTTTGGCGGGCCGATCCGCATGAACGCCCAAGGGTTTTGCGACAGGTCCTGCGTCGGTGCAGTTGCATTGTTGAATGGACGCATTTTTGAATGCGACGTTTTTTGAAAGTTAAGCTCTGCGTGCCATCTGGAGAGACTGAAGCTCCGTCGGCGATGCGGGTTTGCCATCCAAATGGCAAGCGCCGCTGATCGTAAATAATTCACATAGGAGGAAGATCTTATGATTGCACGCCGATCCGTGCTGATGGCCGCGCTAGCTGCGGTAGCCGCAAACAGCGCTGCCGCCTTGGCCCAGGACCCAGAGCGCTTCGATGCCGCCGGCTTCGCCGCCGCGCAGAAATTGGGTAAGCCAATTGTGCTTGCCGTTCACGCATCCTGGTGCTCAACCTGCAAAACACAGAAGGCGATCCTTGCCGAACTGATGGCGAATCCGCGTTTCAAGGATCTGGTGTATTTCGCAATCAATTTCGACAGCCAGAAAGACGCGCTGCGGCGATTCGGCGTGCGGATGCAGTCGACCCTGATCGTATTCAACGGATCGGTCGAGCAAGGACGATCCGCGGGCGACGTCAATCGTCGTTCGATTGAGGCGCTGTTGAGCAGGATCGTGTAACGGGTTTGGTAGGTCGCCTCTCTTACCAAGTGCTGGTCGTAGCGAAAGCTTCCTTGAAGTCGCGGCATCTTTCTCCCCGGATGGGTTTGTCGGCTCTGGCGGATTGTTCAGGAGCCGCAGCGTCGCTACGGCACCGCCGAATACGCGAGGCTGTGATAAGTGCACGGCATGGGCCCTTGCGCTCAAACGCCCATCGATGCGGCCGCGAGGGTATCGGTTTCCATGTCATCGTCACGCACGGCGCCGATCAATTCGCTCACCTTCTTGATTCCGCGATCGTCGCACCAGGCTTCGAGGTCCTCGATGATCGTCACCAGGGCGGTGGGGTTGCGAAAGCCGGCATAACCGATGCCCACGGCGCTCGCGCCGGCAAGCATGTATTCGACCACGTCCTCCGCCTTGGTGACGCCGCCAATTCCGATGATCGGAATTTTGACGACCTTGGCCACTTGATAAACCATCCGCAGGACGATCGGCTTGAGCGCCGGCGAAATCAGCCCACCGAACTTGTTGCCGAGAGCGGGCCGGAAATTGTCGGTCCTGATTTTGAGCGACAAAAACGTGTTGGCGATGACGAGGCAATCGGCGCCGGCTTCTTCTGCTGCTTTTGCAACCGAGACGATGTCACCGGCGTTGGGCGATAATTTCACCCACAGCGGCTTGTCGGTCTTCGCGCGAATGGCCTTGATGCAGTCCCGCGTGTAGCCTTCGTGCATCGCGAAGTTGCCGCCGGTCGAATTGCGGGTCGGGCAGGAAATATTGGCCTCGATCACATCGACGTCCGGCACGCTCAGCTCTTGCAGCGAGAGCGGCAAAGTCCTCGATGCTTTCGGATGAAACGCTGACGACCAGCGGCGGCTTGAACTTCGCATATTCCGGGACGATGTGTTCGACGAAATATTCGATCCCCTTGCCGGGCAGCCCGATCGACTGGATGATCCCGCCCTCCGTCTCCGCCATGCGCGGCGTCGGATTGCCGAGCCTTGGTTCGCGGCAGATGGTCTTGGCGACCAGTGCGCCAAGACGGTTGAGGTCGATGACGTCATTATATTCCCACGAAAACGCACCGGACGCGGGCGTCACCGGATTTTGCAGCGTGATGTCGCCGATCTTAACCGAGAGATCTACCATCCCACGGCCTCCTGCATATTGAACACCGGGCCGTCCCGGCAGACGCGCTTGAGCACCTTCTTGCCATCGACCTCGAAGGTCCGCACGCAAACGTAGCAAGCGCCAAAACCGCACACCATGATCTGTTCCATGGCGACTTGCCCGGGAATGTTGTGCTTCTTGCCTAACCGCTGCATGAGCTTCAGCAACCGGTTGGAGCCGCAGGTAAAGAAGGCGTCCGCCTTTCCTTCGGCGATCAACCCTTCAATGATCCGCTCAACGTTTTCGACGGCGCTGGTGTTGTCCGTATCGAGCACCGTGATCGTGCGCGCGCCGAGGTCTTCGAATAACTGTCGGGACATGACGACGCCGGGATTGCGCGCGCTCAGAATGGCGGTCACGCCAACGCCGTGGTCCGCCGCGAGCTGCGAGAGAGGCGCGAGGGTGGCGAGGCCCACGCCTCGGCCAAGCACCACGATATTCTTCCACTCCGGCTCGAGCTTGAACCCGACTCCCAACGGACCGGCGAGGTTGAAGTCGTCGCCAGGAGCGAGCATCGCAATCCCGCGCGTTCCTCGTCCTTCGACCTTGTAGAGGAATTCGACCTGACCCGCGTTCTTGTTGACGCGGTACACGCTCATCGGCCGGCGCATCCACACCTCTGCGCCGTCGGGCGACGGGCAAAGCAGATGAAACATCTGCCCGGCATAGGCTTTCAAAGCGTGTTCGTGAACATCCAAAATCAGGTGCTTGTATTCGTCGTTGACCGCGTTGTTGGACACGACTTCGCCGATGAACTCGCCGACGAGGCGTTGGGGATAGCGGTCCACATCGCCGACCCGAAGGGCCGAAGTGGTGTACTTTCCTGAGGGTTCGGACGACATGATGCCCCGGTGGTCCCGGATGCGGTTTGCATAATGGGATTGACGTTATATGGGCTCGGCGGGCCGCTGTGTCAATTTTGGTATGGTCGATCCGAATCGTTCCTGGCATGACGCGCGGTCGAGGGTTGTCATCCCCTAGGGTTCGCAACGACCGTACAGAAACGTCAAATTTATTCTGTGATTCTCGTATGTTGGTAAAAAGCTTGGTGCGTCGGATTGGTGGAACAGGCGCGATTCAAACAAGACTGCACGGTTCTCGCGATAGGGGACGATCAACGTGTCGCCGGCGTTTTGTTCCAAAAATGCTACAATGCGCTCCCGGTCGGCTTCGTAGCCCCTAACTTGCCAGTCACGTGGAGGGCGCGTCCGACAGATGGCCAGCCCTCCGCGCTCGGGATTCAAGTTCGCCTCCGTGGGAGTGATCCAAAAATTCACACTGATCGCCGCGTCATCGGCGTGGACGTCGACGGCCGAACTCGACTGAAGCCCCTTGAAGGCCCAGGCCTGCGACAAGGGGTGCTTTGCCAGCAGATCGGGAAAAGTGCTGCGAAGTTCGTCAGCGATCTGAAGTATCAGCGGACAAGCCAAACCGTCCTCGAGATAGGATGCGACGAAGCTGTCGATGTGGCTGAAGTCGTGCCAGATGGTGCTTTCGAGCAAATACCGCCGCAGGCTGTGGAGCGCGCGCGACGTGAGCAGGTCGTCGAAATAGACCACGCCCGTCGGACCCTGTTTGAATCGTTGAGTGAGGTCTTCGACATCTGGCCGTTCGCTCACCGCGCGCGGCGTCAGCTCCGGTGCGTCGGCAATCGAGATGGCCGTGTTGTAGTCGCCGCCGAGCCTCTCCAACTGTTCGTGCGACAACTTTGTTGGTAGTTGCGGTAGCTCATTGGCCACCGCGTCATAGGCCTTCGCTAGTCCGTCAAAGCGCGAACGATCGCGGCGATGACCGGCGAGGAAACGGAATTGTTCAGCGTCGTGCTGAAGTTTGCTGCGAGTTGCGTGGGTCAGAGACCAAGCCTCCCAATCCAACCGGTCTTCCCCGCGACGCAGTTCGTAGGTGCGCGCAAAATGATCGAGCGATCGGCCTCTGTCGCCGACCGAGAGCCACAAAAAGCCGAGCGCCCGGTGTGCGTCATAGTGACCGGGCTCCAAAGTGCAGACCCGGCTGAAGCCTTTGATGGCGTCTCGGGTTAGGCCAAGCGCTTGCAGAGCCATGGCGCGGTTGTAGTGCGCCGACACATACGCGGGCTCGCGCGCGATCACTTCATCGAAGTGGGAAATCGCCACATCGTGCCGGCCTAGAGTCGCGGCGATGACACCGAGGTTTTGCGTCACAGCCGGATGGCCGGGCGAAAGCGCCAGCGCGGCACGATAGATAGCGTCGGCCTCGGTGAGGCGACCGGCTTCGTGATGCTTAACCGCCTCGGCGACGAGTTCGTTAAATTTACCGTCGGTTCGTTCCATGCGCCTCCGCCACGCCGCAGCTGCGAACTATAGCGCACCTTGGCGCAATCAACTCTGTTGACCACTTGCCTTCGCGGCGATCGGGGACTGAGCGGGTGCCCTGTGCATGACACGAGCCTCCGTCCATGCCTTTCGGACGATGTACCGGTTGCAGCGTCACGAGGTTTGGATAATTTTCCTGCCAGGGACGGCAAGAAGCCGCGCCTATCTCGATTTCGCGTTGAGGCGGAGCAGCGACATGGAAGCGATCCACACCGATCCTGGCGGAGACATGACGATTCCGCCGATAACGACGAGACCGTTGTCTGCCGCAATTGGCCTCGAAGTTCTGGACGTCGACCTCCGCGAACCGCTGACGCCGCCGCGGATAACTCAGTTGCGCGACGCTTGGCACGCCGGGCTCATTCTGCTGCTGCGCGATCAAACCTTGACCGAGGAGGACCAGGTCCGTTTCGCGGAATGCTTTGGTACGCTGGCCAAGACTATCAATGTGCACAACACCGGGAGCCATCCCGCAGTCATGCTGATCTCCAACATCCGCAAAGACGGCAAGCCGATCGGCGCGCTACCCGACGGTGAAATGCATTTCCACACCGACCAGTGCTACGTGGAGAAGCCGGCGGCCGCCTCGATGCTGTACGCAATCGAAGTGCCGAGCGTCGGAGGCAATACGCTGTTCGCGAACGCCTACCTCGCCTACGAGACGCTTCCCGCTGAAATCAAGCGTCGGATCGACGGCCGCAAAGCGACCAACGCCTACGATTACGACAACGCCTCGACCATCCGAGGCACGCGGCTTCGCGAGGGCGTCCCGCAATATTCGCACCCTGTCGTCCGCACTCACCCCGCGACCGGACGCAAGGCGCTCTACGTCAACCGCCTGATGACCCTTGCCATCGAAGGCCTACCCGAAGCCGAAAGTGACGAGTTGCTTGATCTCTTGTTCGATCACCAGGAACAGCAGCAGTTCATCTACGAACACGTCTGGCGCGTCGGCGATATCCTGATGTGGGACAATCGCTGCACGTTGCACGCACGTACCGACTTCTCCTCGGCCGAGCGACGTCTGATGCGTCGCATCGCCATCCTGGGCGAGAAGCCGGTGTGATGAGGATGTGCCTCGCCCTGTCCTGCGCGATCTCTTTAATTCAGTAGGGCGGTCGGCCGTCGCGTCCCTTAGGACGGGGCTTACTCGTATCCGGGCGGCGGCACAAAGCCGCCGATTTCCGCCTCGACCGCGCGACTGAACGCTATAGCGGTTTTGTCCCGGCCGCTCGCCGCGATTGCCTGATATCCAACCGGGAGTCCCGACCGGAGGCATCCGATCGGTCCGACGGTCGATGGAAGGTAGACAACGCTCGAATAGCCGGCCCAGAACAAGTTCGCCGTCGCGGCGACCGACTTGCCGTTCACCGTGATCCTGCGTTCCCAGCGATCGCCCTTATGGTCATGCGGCGGCGCTGCGGAGACGCCGGCCGGACACAACAAGACATCGCAGTCATCGAAGAAAGCTGCAAACGTGCGCCGCAGGGCATGACGCTCGTTGTTGAGTTGGAGCCAGTCCCGGTGGCTCAATGTGTTCCCGCGAACCATAAGCTCGAGATAGCGATCGGCTTCACCGGCGCCGTTCGTCTCGGCCGCTTTGCGCCAGCGCTCTATTTCCTCGAGGGGCGTGCGGGCAGACGTAGCGGCGCGCAGCAGCAGAATGTAGATCTCGTGGAGGCGCCCGGTGTCGACCGTCGGCTCGGCTTCCTTGATTGTCGCGCCCCGTTTGGCGAGATCGTCAGCAAACGCGTGCAGCTTGTCCACGTATTCGGCGTCAACCTCGCTGTGAGGGTCGTCGAATTTAATGCAGACCCGGAAATCTTTAAGGGAGCGCGCCGGAGACGCCGGCAGATCAACTTTCCAGGCCACGCTGTCGATTTCGTCGGGCCCGGCCATGGCATCGAGGGCGAGTTCCAGATCGTCGGCGCTGCGCGCGAGCGGGCCGATTGCCGAAATATCCGAATAGGCGAACGAGCCGGGCAGCGCTTGCCCCTTCGTTGCAACAACCCCCCAGGTCGGCTTGAGGCCGAAGACGCCGCAGAAAAGCGCGGGATTGCGAATCGAGCCTCCGATGTCGCTGCCGGCCTCGATCGCTGTCAGACCGGCGGCCAGAGCCGCCGCTGACCCGCCTGACGAACCTCCCGGCGTGCGCGTCAGATCCCAAGGATTGTTCGTGGTTCCGTAGATTTCGTTGTAGCTCTGGTGATCGGCAAGCATGAACGGCACGTTGGTTTTGCCGAACAGAACAACACCGGCGTGCTGGAGCCGCTCGACTGCGAGCGCACTCGTCGCTGTTACATTGTTCCGGAGTTCGGGAATTCCCCAGGTCGTGGGCGAGCCGGCGACGTTGTAACTCTCCTTGATGGTCATCGGCACGCCGTGCAACGGACCCCAAATCTCGCCTCGCGCGAGGGCAACGTCCGCCGCCCGGGCGCGTTCGCGCGCACGCGTCGCGTCAAGCCAGATGATCGCGTTGAGGCGCGGATTATAGAGGTCAACCCGCGCCAGGAAGTGCTCCAGCACCTCGGTCGCGCTGACCTTGCGGTCTCGAATGAGACGGGCAATTTGGGCAGCGGATTGGAAATGCAGCTTCATGGACGAGCGGACCGATTTGAGGCGCATGATAGAGGTCTGCGATTTCCACGCACGGCAATCGGAGACCTTAATCGCAGGGTGCCGCGGCGACGGATTCAGCGCAAGGCAATACGGCAGACCTTCGATCAACGCTCGTGGTGCGCGAATAAAGTCGCGACGCCACCGAACGCGGGGCGGATATGCCTTTGATTGAGCACCGAACGGCCGGCGTCGACGGAGCACCCAACGGTTGGGCCGTGGTTATCAGCGACGAGGGTCGATCGTCCGTCAGGAAAGTCGGCCGCCTCAGTGAGATCTTTGATGACCCAGCGGCATTTGCGGCCGTCGCGATCGATATCCCGATTGGCTTGCTCGATGCCTACGAGGCCGGAGGGCGTAGCTGCGACCGGGCCGCACGAAAACTTCTCGGCAGAGCGCGCGCGAGCAGCGTCTTCCCGGCGCCGGTTCGTCCCGTTCTTGGGGCCACATGATACCCGGACGCCTGCGCCCGGTCGCGCGCCAGCGCCCCGCATGGCAAGGCGATCAGCAAGCAGACCTTCAACATCTTGGATAAGATCAAGGAGGTCGATGACCTTCTTCATCAGCGACCTGAGCTACGTGAGATTGTGCGTGAAGTGCACCCCGAGGTGAGCTTCGCGGTGCTCGCGGGCAAGCCGATGATCCACAAGAAGGCTACACGCGCCGGCCAAGACGAACGGCGCCGCGCGCTCTGCCGGCGTTTCCGGACTTGGCCGAAATCGAAGAGGAGGGGCGCCGAGAAGGTTTGCCGATCGTGGACATCCTCGACGCCACGGTCGCCTGCTGGTCGGCGCGCCGCATTGCCCGCGGTGACCATCGTACTCTGCCGGATGATGTGCCACGCGATGGCGCTGGACTTCCGATGGCGATCTGGATTTGAGACGAAGGCGCCGCGCGGTAACCAACCCTTTACCATGGTGCCGCTTGTCAATCGCTCGCTAAGCTTAATGTTCCATTGCGCCCAACTTGCGCCGCGTTCAGTGCTGAAAAAAGCGTCGGGGTGATCGCGTGTCCGCGATCCGGAGTAGGGTAAGGGGGCACCATGTACAAGTGCTTTGCGGCCGCAGCAGTCGTGGCCACGCTGGCGTTCGCGCCCGCGGCGAATGCGCAGGAGCGGCTCGGCGATGCGGCGTTAGGCGCAGTTTCGGGCGCGGTGGTCGCCGGCCCGGTCGGCGCGATCGCCGGCGGGCTGGTCGGCTTGACCGCGGGTCCGACGATCGCCCGCAGCTGGGGAGTGCACCGGCATTACCGCTATCGCCGCTATAGCAGCGCCCGGGCGGTGCATACCAGCGGACCGCACTGCCGCGACTGCTGACGTCGCGGGGCTCGGAACGGGCCGGAACGTTCCGGTCGAACTTCAAGTCCGCGGCGGCCCGGAAAATCCCTGGAACGGCAATATGCGGGCGCCGGTTGCGCCGACGTTGAGCGCGCGTTCGCGCCACTGCGACAGGAGTTTGGCGAGCCGTTCGGCCGAGAGCCCGTAGGTGTCGGGCAGGTTTGAGGTGCGCCCAAGTCTCGACTTGTTGAACTTTGCGATCGCGCCGCCGGAGAGCGTCGCGTCGTCGAAAGCAACGAGGCTCCTCCGGTTGGACATGACGGCCGTGAACTCCGAGGCCTCGCGCCAGCGTAAGCGCTTTCTCCCGAAGAAGAGATATTGCAGTTCGAAGCCGTCGGCATGGAGCGTGAGCGAACTCGCTTGCGGCGACAATAATGACGACAGGATCACGGGAACGATCGCGAGCACCAGCAACGCCGGCTGGAGTGTGTCCGGCTTCGTTGCCGCAAAGTAGATCGCGGGTCCGAGCCCCGCGACGACGATGAAGCCGACGAGAAGCCATCGCCAGTTCGACGGACGCAACACCACCGGTCCGGGAAATCGCGCCATGATTGTCTCGACGTCGGATGTCATGGGTTGCCCTCGATCAGGTGCGATGTGTTTTGCCGCATAGACAGCTTGTAGCCCGGATGAGCGCAGCGACATCCGGGATCACCATCGCCACACGATAGTCCGTTCCCGGATGTCGCTGCGCTCATCCGGGCTACGGGCCACGTCCCACGCTGCTTCATCGTATCGCGAGACCCTTGCCGAAATCTCATGTGACGCGCAGCGAAACTACGCTACGCTTAAGCCTCGCGACAAAAATCGGGAGGATGTCATGACGAGCGAGATCACACGGCGCGATGCGCTGAAGGCCGGGGCGACGGTAGCGACCGCGGGCGCTGCCGCGGTGTTGTCCAATGTGGCGGAGGCGCAGAACGTGCAGCGATTCGAAGGCCAAGGCGCGGTCGCCGCCAGCAACCGCATCCTGCTCAAAGGCGGCACCATCGTCAGCGTCGATCCCAGTGTGGGCAATTTCGTGCGCGGCGATCTCTTGATCGAGGGCAAGAAGATCGCCGCCATCGCACCGCGAGATCAACGCGGCCGGCGCGCAGGTGATCGACGCCCAGGACAGCATCATCGTGCCGGGCTTCGTCGATTGCCACCGCCACTCTTGGGAAGCGCAGCTCCGCCGCATCAACCCGAATTCGCCGACGCTCGCCGACTACATGAATGCGACCCATCTTTCGTTCGCGAAATACTATCGGCCATTGGACCATTACGTCGCGCACTATTTGACCGCGGTCGGCTGCATCAATTCCGGCGTCACCTGCGTCATCGACAATTCCCACAACTCGCGCAGCGCCGCCCATTCCGATGCGGCGGTCGAGGGATTGATGGACGGCGGCGTTCGCGCGGTCCATGCCTCCGGCGCCCCTGCCGCCGGCGAATGGGACCACCAATGGCCGCAGGACCTCGAACGGCTGCAGAAGAAGTATTTCTCGTCCTCCGATCAGCTTGTGACCCTGCGCATGTTCTCGGGCCCCAGCCGCGACAACTGGTTGCTGGCGCGCAAGCTCGGGCTGCGCATCACCACGGAATTCCAGGGGCCGCAGCAGGCGGCGCTGCTCGATCCGTTGGCGCAGGAGAAGCTCGTCGGCCCCGACAACACCTTCAATCATTGCGGCGCATTGCCGGAGCGGACCTGGCAAATCTTCGTCGACTCCGGCGCCAATCTCAACGTGTGCCCGCGCTCGGACGCGCAATACGCGCTGGGCGAGGGTATCTGCGCGCTGCAGACCGCCTGGGACCATGGCATCAAGCCGGGCTTCTCGGTCGACAACGAGACGTCGTACTCGACCGACATGTTCATGGAGATGCGCGTCGCGCTCTACATCCAGCGCGCGGTGGCGCAGAACCGCAAGTTCAAGGGCGACGCCAATCCGCCGAAGCCGCTGATGACGCAGGACGTGCTCTATTGCGCCACCATGGGCGGTGCGCGCTGCGCCGGGCTCGAAGACAAAATCGGCTCGCTGACGCCGGGCAAGGAGGCGGACATTCTCGTGATCCGCACCGACGACATCAACCTCTACCCGTCGAACAACGCGATCGGCACGGTGGTGCAGGCGGCCGAGCGCAGCAATATCGACACGGTGATCATCGGTGGTCGCGTTCGCAAAGCCGGCGGCAAGGTCGTGGGTCTCGACATGAGGCGTCTCAAGACCGCGGTCGAAGAATCGCGCAACCACCTGTTCACGGCGGCGGGCTACAAGCCCGACATCTTCGCCGAACTGCTGCCGAAGCTGTCGTAATTCCGATTGGCGGTGCGACAGGCGATTCCGGGCGCCGCTGCGCGTCCGGAATCCTTATCCCCGCGTACTGTGCAACAAGTTCGCTTGATGCTTCGCTGAACCTGAGGCACCGCATCCCTGAGCGGTGCTTTTTGCCCAACACCAACGGTCAAATTTGGCCGGGCGACGTGAAACGCGCCCGCCTGGCGTCTGCCAGGAGCTCCCGGAAAACCCTTCCGCTGATGTGCACCAAGCTCTCGTGGTTACCGCCCTCGAGATAGATCTCCGGCTGGTCTGCCAAACTATCGTCCACGATCGCCCTGAGCCCATACGGTGCGCCGAGGGCAGGCACCGCTCCCACCTCGCAGTCGGTGAAGAGCGTCTCGACTTGTTCCTCGTTGGCGAGGTCGACGTCCTGCCCGAGGTGTTTGCGCAGCTCGCCGAAATGGATGTGACGGGACGCCGGCAGCACTGCCAGCATGAACCCGTCATGCTTCTTGAGCACGACCGCCTTTGCGATGCGGTCAGGCGGAATGTGGCCCGCCCCGGCGCTCTCCAAGGCCGTTTCCGAGTGCGGATGTTCGATCACCTCGTACGGCACGTCGCGTTCGGCGAGATACTGCGCCAGTGCAAGGGCAATGCCCATCCTCACCTCCTCATGAACCGCGCGCCGGCTTGCGTCTTCGAGGCGCCGCAGGTCGGCAACAAAGCTTGCCGCAAGCTGATCGGCTTCCGTTCGCTCATCATTGATGTGCGTCAAAGGGATGGAGAACGGCATCCATGAAATTGATGCGCGTCAAGGCAGGGGGGCTGCCAGCCGTTCATCGTTTTGTTGAAGTTGAAATTTGGCGACGACCCCAATGGAAACGCAGCTCATCCGAAAGCGGCCTGAGGATTATGTCGGCGCCAATGTTTCGGATTACGAAGCGAGCGTAAAAGCGTTTTCGTGGGCGCAAGCCCGCGCGTTGCTCGAAGGCCTGCCGAACGGCGGGCTCAACATCGCTCACGAGGCCGTTGACCGACACGTCAATGCAGGGAAGGGCGGAAAGCTCGCGCTGCGCTGGATTGGCCGCGATGAAGCATTGCGCGATTTCACCTATGCGGAGCTTGCCGCCACGGTCAATCGGTTCGCCAACGTGTTGGCGCAGCGGGGCGTGACCAAGGGCGACCGGGTATTCTCGCTGCTGGGCCGCGTGCCAGAGCTTTACTTCGCCGCTTTCGGCACCCTCAAAAATGGCAGCGTTTTCTCGCCGCTGTTTTCGGCGTTTGGGCCTGAGCCGATCAAGGCCCGCATGACCATCGGCAATGCGAAGGTCCTGGTTACGACCGAGGCGTTTTACCGGCGCAAAATCGAGCCGTGGCGCTCCGAGTTGCCAAGTCTTGAGCACGTCCTGTTGACCGACTGCTCCCCAACACCGCCGCCCGGCACGACCGATCTGGCCGCAGTTCTGGCGAGCGCCTCCGACCAGTTCGATGTGGTTTGGACTGCCCCCGAAGACATGGCGCTGCTTCATTTCACCAGCGGCACCACCGGCCGACCCAAAGGGGCCGTTCACGTTCATGAAGCGGTGGTCGCGCATCACGCGACCGGCCGCCTCGTCCTTGATTTCCATCCGGATGATGTCTTCTGGTGCACCGCCGATCCCGGGTGGGTGACCGGAACGTCCTACGGCATCATCTCGCCGCTGACGAACGGCGTCACCTTGGTTGTCGATCAGGCCGAGTTCGACGCCGAACGCTGGTATCGCATCCTCCAGCAGCACAAGATAACGGTCTGGTACACCGCACCGACCGCCATCAGGATGCTGATGAAGCTCGGAGCGGAGCTTCCCAAGACCTATGATCTTTCGCATCTGCGCCTGATGGCGAGCGTCGGTGAACCGCTCAATCCGGAGGCCGTGGTCTGGGGCGTCGAGGCCTTCGGCAAGCCATTCCACGACAATTGGTGGCAGACCGAAACCGGCGGCATCATGATCTCGAATTTCCTGTCGATGGATGTGAAACCCGGATCGATGGGCCGCCCGTTGCCTGGCATCACCGCGGGCATTGTCGAAAAAGCGGAAGGCGGCGGCCGTGCGCGAGATCACGCGAACAATGGCCATGGGCGAACTCGCGCTGCGGCCCGGTTGGCCGTCGATGATGCGCGCCTACCTCAACGAGGAGGAACGCTATCGCAAGTGCTTCGCCGGCGGATGGTATCTCACCGGCGACCTCGCGATGCGCGACAGCGACGGCTACTATTGGTTCGTCGGGCGCGCCGATGATGTCATCAAGAGCGCAGGCCATCTCATCGGCCCGTTCGAGGTGGAAAGCGCCTTGATGGAGCATCCGGCGGTCGCCGAGGCCGGCGTGATCGGAATTCCCGAGCCGATCGTCGGCGAAGTCGTCAAAGCCTTCGTCGCGCTCAAGGACAAGGTTGAACCCAGCGAGGCGCTGCGCAAGGAACTGCTCGGCCATGCGCGCCAGCGTCTTGGTCCGGCGGTCGCGCCCAAGGACATCGCATTCCGCAAGGGGCTCCCCAAGACCCGAAGCGGCAAGATCATGCGGCGCCTGCTCAAGGCCCGCGAACTCGGTCTTCCCGAGGGCGATATTTCAACATTGGAAAGCGACGAGCGATGACGCTTGCCAAGGACAAACCGCATCTGTCGCGGGCGCATGCGCTCGATCTTCTGAAACAGATGATCCGCATCCGCCGCTTCGAGGACAAGTGCGCCGAACTTTACACGCAGGAGAAGATCAGGGGCTTCCTGCATCTTTACGATGGCGAGGAAGCCATCGCCGTCGGCGTCATCCCGGTGCTGGAAAAGCAGGATCGGATCGTCGCGACCTACCGGGAACATGGGCACGCGCTCGTTCGCGGCGTGTCGATGGCCGCCACGCTTGCGGAGATGTACGGCAAGCAGGAAGGCTGCAGCCGCGGCCGCGGCGGCTCCATGCATCTGTTCGATCGCGCCACCAATTTTTATGGCGGCAATGCCATCGTCGGTGGCGGCCTGCCGCTGTCGATCGGTCTCGCGCTTGCCGATCGAATGCGCGGCAACAAGATCGTGACCGCGTGCTTCTTCGGCGATGGCGCTGTCGCCGAAGGCGAGTTTCACGAAAGCCTGAATCTGGCCGCGCTCTGGGAGCTGCCGGTGCTGTTCGTGTGCGAGAACAATCTTTACGGCATGGGCACGGCGCTGGCGCTGTCGGAATCGGAAACCGACATTCAGCGCAAGGCGGGCTGCTACCGGATAACGTCGGAAGCTGTCGACGGCATGGATGTCGTCGCGGTCGAGGCCGCAGCCCGCCGCGCGGTTCACGCGGTGCGCGAAATCCGGCAAGCCATATTTCCTGGAATGCCGGACCTATCGGCTGCGCGCGCACTCGATGTTCGACGCCCAGCTTTACCGCGACAAGGCGGAGGTCGAAGGCTGGCGCCGCAAGGAGCCGATCGTGCGCTTCCAGGGGTGGTTGGAGGCGAACCACATGATTCACGCGGACGATCTCGCCCGCATCGAAGCGGACGTTGCCGCGGAAATTGCCGCGGCCGTCGCGTTTGCCGAAGCCGGCGCTTGGGAGCCCATCGAGGACCTCACGCGCTTCACCTATGCCGAAAAGGCCGCTTAGGGTCGGATGACACGCCATGCCGCAAGCGGCGCCGCAGACTGAACTGATCGAGATCACGTATCGCGACGCGGTGCGTGAAGCGATCCGCGATGCGATCCGCCGCGACGAGCGGGTCTTCCTGATGGGCGAGGACGTCGGCCGCTACGGCGGCTGCTATGCGGTGAGCAAGGGATTGCTGGCGGAGTTCGGCCCGGAGCGGATCCGCGACACGCCGCTCTCCGAATCCGGCTTCACCGGCGCGGGCATCGGCGCGGCGATGGCCGGCATGCGACCCATCGTCGAACTGATGACGGTGAACTTCAGCCTGCTCGCTCTCGACCAGATTCTGAACAATGCCGCCACAGTGCGCCACATGTCAGGCAACCAGTTCGGTGTGCCGCTGGTGATCCGCATGGCGACCGGAGCCGGCCGCCAGGTCGCGGCCCAGCACTCGCACAGCCTCGAAGGCTGGTACGCGCACATTCCCGGCATCAAGGTGCTCGCGCCGGCGACGCTTGAAGATGCGCGGGGCATGCTGTGGACGGCGCTCGAGGATCCCGATCCGGTCCTGATCTTCGAGAATGTGATGCTCTACAATATGGTGGGCAAGATCGCTGCGGACGCGGGCCCGGTCGATATTGCGAAAGCCGCCGTGCGACGCGCGGGTCGGGACGTTTCGCTCATCACCTATGGCGGATCGCTGTGGAAGACGATGGATGCGGCGACGTCGCTCGCCGCGGAGGGCGTCGACGCCGAAGTCATCGATCTGCGCAGCCTGCGACCGCTGGATGACGAAACGATCATGGCGTCAGTCAGCAAGACCCGTCGGGCGGTGATCGTCGACGAAGGATGGCGCACCGGCAGTTTGGCGGCCGAAGTCGGCATGCGCATCGTCGAGCAGGCGTTCTGGGAGCTCGATGCGCCGATCGGCCGCGTCTGCAGCGAGGAGGTGCCCATTCCCTATCCTCGCCATCTTGAAAGCGCCGCCATTCCGCAAACCCCGAAGATCGTCGCGGCCGCAAAGGCCGTGCTGGCGCGCGCGTGAGCGGCCGTGGTCGAATTTCGCATGCCGTCGCTGGGCGCCGACATGGAGGCGGGCACGCTGGTCGAGTGGCTGGTCAAGCCGGGCGATCGCGTCAAGCGCGGCGATATCGTCGCGGTGGTCGAGACGCAAAAAGGCGCCATCGAGATCGAAATTTTTGAGACCGGCCGGATCGACCAGATCCTGGTCGGTCTCAATTCCAAGGTGCCGGTCGGGACACCGCTTGCGCAGATTCGCACCGAGGAGGAGAGGGAAGCAGCGATTGCACCAGCGCCGCCGGCAGCCGCCGCAAAGCAGCCGCCGGTGCCGCCCGTCATGCCCGTCGTTCCTCCGCCGGCGCCGATTGCTCCATTGCCGTTAGCTGCGGCTGGACCGCCCGCGGTTTCGCGGCGCCTGCGAGCGTCGCCGGCCGCGCGTCGTCTCGCTGAGCGACGCGGCATCGAATTGGCCGCGATCAAGGGCAGCGGGCCGGGCGGGGCGATTACGTACGCCGACGTTGAACGTCAGCTTGCGCGTCGCCTGCACCCGCCTGCACCTGCCTGAGAAGAAACGTGCGATCGGTCTCGATCTCGACGCCATGCGGACGGCCATCGCCGCGGCGATGGCCCGCTCCAAGCGGGAAATCCCCCATTACTATCTGGAGCATCAGGTCGACGTCACGCCCGCCGAGCAATGGATTGCGAACGCCAATGCAACGCGCGCGCCCGATGATCGGCTATTGTTCGGCGCGGTCGCGATCAAATGCGTCGCCATGGCGGTGCGGCGTTTTCCCGTGTTCAACGGCTTCTACCGCGACGGAAAATTCGAGCCGCGCGGCCGCCGCCCACATCGGTGTGGCCATCGCCATCCGCGGCGGCGGGCTCGCGGCGCCGGCGCTGCATGATGCGGATCGCCTTTCGCTCGACGAGCTGATGGCGCGCATGCGCGACCTCGTTCAACGCGTGCGGGCCGGCCGCATCCGCAGCTCGGAGCTTTCCGACGCCACGATCACGGTGTCGAGCTTGGGCGAACGCGGCGTCGAGAAGCTCTATGGCATCATCTATCCGCCGCAAGTCGCGATCGTCGGTCTGGGCAAGATCGTCAGCAGGCCATGGGTGATCGACGGCGCCATTGGGCCGCGTTCGGTGCTCACCGTCACGCTCGCCGCCGACCATCGGGTCAGCGACGGGCATGTGGGCGGTCTCTTTCTCGCTGAAATCGGCAAGTTGCTGCAGGAGCCCGACAAGCTATGAGCAATCCGGACATTCGCACCGTCGTGCAAGAGGAACTCAACAACATCGCCCCGGAAGTCGATATGGCGACGGTCGACCCCGCTGCTGACTTGCGGGAAGCCCTCGATATCAATTCCATGGACTTCTTGAACTTCATCGCCGCAATTCATCGCCGGCTCGGCGTTGATATTCCAGAACGCGATTATCCGAAATTGATCACCCTCGATGGTGCGGTCGGTTATCTCAAGAACAAGCTTGGGCTGAAAACAGCGTGACGTCCGATCTTGTCGAACGACTCTGAGCGAGGCGTGGCGCGGCTCTGACCGCTGATCTGCATTAAGGGGTAGCTGGGTTGCGGGCTCACATGGAATGACGGCTCGTCGCCGGCCGGTGTAAGATGGTCCTTCCCGCCGCCCTTCTTCCCGACCGGAGCCCCCGCATGCGCGTCTACCAGTTCACCGAGCAGCCTTACTTTCCGGCGTGGTCGGAGCACGACGGCTCGCTGCGGGTCAATCTTCCCAATGCGAAGCAGGACCCGCGGATCGCCGCCGATCTGCTGCACCGGTATTACGACGAATGGCGGCTTGCGGACGAGCTTGGCTTGGACATCATGGTGAACGAGCACCACTCGACCGCGACCTGCATGTCGTGCACGGCGATCGTGGCGCTCTCGGTGCTGGCGCGCGAGACGAAGCACGCGCGCCTTCTCGTGCTCGGCTATCCGATCGGCCACCGGCCCGATCCGCTGCGCTGCGCTGAGGAGCTTGCGACCATCGACGTGCTGTCCCGCGGCCGGCTCGACATGGGCTTCATCAAGGGCGTGCCTTACGAGTTTCCGGTCTCGAACCAGAACCCGGTCGGCGTCATGAAGCGCTACTGGGAGGCCCATGACTTCATCATCAAGGCGATGACGAGCCACGGCACGCCGTTCAACTGGGAGAGCGAGAATTTCCATTATCGCCAGGTCAATCTGTGGCCGCGGCCGTGGCAGGAGCCGCATCCGCCGGTGTGGAGCACGACCGGCAGCCGCGACAATGCGCGGGTGCTGGGAGAGAAGGGTTACGTGATCGCGACACTTGGCTCGGGCTTCGCGACCCGGCCGCTCTACGACGCCTATCGCACGGGCTACGTGTCGAAGGGCCGGCCGGCGCCGGCGGCCGACCGCTTCGGCTATCTCGGTCTGGTCGCTGTCGCCGATAACGAAGCGACGGCGCGCGCCCGCGCGGAATTCATCGCGAGCTATCTGCGCACGTCGGCGGTCGTGTCGCCGCAGTTCCGCAATCCGCCCGGATACCTGTCCATCGAGGACAACGCCCGTATTCTGCGCGGCGAGACGCGCCCGCGCAGCCGCACCAAGGACGGCCGCTTCATCGACATGCATTCGGGAAGCGTGCAGGATCTGATCGACGGCGGCATCATGTTCTGCGGCACGCCCGATCAGGTTTACTCGCAGATCGTCGACTTCTGCGAATATTGCGGCGGCATGGGCAACCTCATCATGATGGGCCACGCCGGCAGCCTTTCCCACGAGGATACGGTCGATAACCTCACGCTGTTCGCGAAGGAAGTGCTGCCGCGGCTCAAGGCCTACCGGCAGCCGCGCGCCGAGGCGCCGGCCGCGGCTTGACGCAGCCGGCGGCGGAATCAACCCGCGAGGAGGTCGCCGCTGTTGCGACGATCGAGCAGCGCTTCCAGCGTTTCGATCCGGTCGGCGTCGCGCGGCGCCTTGTCCCAGCGTAGCCTGCTGATGCGGGGAAAGCGCATGGCGATGCCAGACTTGTGCCGTCCCGATCGCTGCAGGCCCTCGAATGCCACCTCAAAGACGAGGCCGTTGTCGGGCTCATGCACGACCTCGCGCACCGGCCCGAAGCGGTCGACGGTATTCGCCCGCACGAAGCGATCGATCTCGGCGAGTTCGGCATCGGTGAAGCCGAAGTAGGCCTTGCCGACCGGCACGAGCTCGTCTCCGTCGTCGCCTGCCGTCCACACGCCGAAGGTGTAGTCCGAATAGAACGACGAGCGCTTGCCGTGGCCGCGCTGGGCGTACATCAGCACAGCATCGACGACGAACGGGTCGCGCTTCCATTTCCACCACAGGCCTTTGGGGCGGCCCGGGAGATAAGGCGCGTCGCGCCGCTTGACCATGACGCCCTCAACCGCCTCAGCGTCCGCGCCCGCGCTGGCCGGATTGGCGCGCGCGGCGGCAAGCGCGTCCCAGCTCGCAAACGGCACGAGCGGCGAGAGATCGATACGCGGCTCGTTGAGCCCCGCGATGAACGCTTCGAGCCGGGCACGCCGCGCGGCGAAGGCCTCGCCGCGCAGATCAGTGCCGTTCTCCGCCAGAAGATCGTAGGCGCGCAGATGAGCCGGGAATTCCTGCAAGAGTTTTGCCGTCACCGCTTTGCGATTCAGCCGCTGCTGCAGCACGTTGAACGATTGCACGCGGCCGTCGCGCATGATCAAGAGCTCGCCATCGAGCGCGCCGTCGAATGAAAACGCCTCGATCAGGTCGGGAAACGCGGAGGAGATGTCTTCGCCGGTCCGTGAATAGAGCCGTGCCGCCTTGCCATCTTCCGCATGGTTGGCGGCAACAGCCTGGACCCTGATGCCGTCCCATTTCCATTCGGCGAGGAAATCCGCCGGGTCGAGCCCAGCGAAGTCCGCTTCCTCCATGGCATGGGACAGCATCGGTAGGCGAAACGGGACAGGGTCGCGGCTTTCGGGCTTGCCGGCGCGGCCCTCGAGCCACGCGAACAGATCGCCGTAGGGCGGCTTCAAGGTCGGCCATAGCACTTCGATCTCGTCGGGCGCATGCCCACCGATCGCGGCAACAGCGGTCTTGGCAAGGCGCGCGGAGACGCCGATCCGCAGCGCGCCGGTGACGAGTTTCAGAAGGGCCCACCGCCCGGTTTCGTCGAGTTCATCGAGCCAGTACGCAAGCTGCGCCGGCAGCTCAGTCTTGCCGAGGGCTGCGAGAGTCGTCACGACCTCCGTGAGCGTCGGCCCCCTTTCTTTCCGATCACGGATGACTGATGACTGATCCCTGACCGGCCACATCAGCGCGACGGTCTCGGAGAGATCGCCGACGTAATCATAGGACATGGCGAACAGCACCGGATCGGTGCGTTCGGCAATCAGGGTGCGGATGAGGCTGGGCTTGGCGAAGCGGAACGATAGTGCTCCGGTGATTGCGGCGAGCGCGTAGCCTCGGTCGGGATCCGGCGTGGTGCGGAAATAATGTTCGAGCAGCCGCAGCTTGCCGTTGCGCGCGTGCTCGTAGGCAAGACGATCGAGAAGGGCCGCGAACCGATTCATGGCTTGTCGACCTCGGCCGCTTCACCATCCTCCTCGCCGTAGCCGATCATGTGCAGCGGCCGCGCCGCAAGGCCGCGCGTGCTGCACCAATGCACAAGCGCCTCCTCGGCGCCGTGCGTAACCCAGATGTCCGAAGCGCCGGTCGCCGCGATGGTGCGCGTCAGCCCGTCCCAATCGCAATGATCGGAAATGACGAGCGGCAACTCGATGCCGCGCTGGCGGGCGCGGGCACGCACCCGCATCCACCCGGAGGCGAAGGCCGTCACCGGATCGGGAAAGCGGCGCGACCAGCGGTCGTTGAGCGCCGACGGCGGGCAGATCGCGATGGCGCCGGCGAGGTCGCTTTTCTCGGCGTCGCGCGCGAGCCGCAGCGCGCCGAGGTCCATGCGCGCCGCATAGTAGGAGGTGATCGCCTCGACCGCGCCGTGCAGGTAGATCGGCTGATCGTAACCGGCGGCGCGCAGCAGCGCGATGATGCGCTGGGCCTTGCCGAGCGAGTAGGCGCCGATGAGATGCGCGCGCTCGGGAAAGAGCGCAACCGAGCGCAAGAGCTTTGCGATTTCGGCGGCGGCATCGCCATGGCGGAACACCGGCAGGCCGAACGTCGCCTCGGTGATGAACACGTCGCACGGTACGAGCTCGAACGGCGCGCAGGTCGGATCGGGAGCATCCTTGTAATCGCCCGACGCCACCACCCGCACGCCGCCGGCTTCGACCAGGATCTGTGCCGACCCCAGCACATGCCCCGCCGGATGGAAGCTTACGGTCACGCCGCCGAGCGCGATCGGCTCGCCGTATTCGATCGCCTGGATGCTACCTGCGAACCCGTCGCCGTAGCGCAGCCGCATGAGGTCGATGGTCTCGCGCGTTGCCAGCACGGCGCCGTGGCCTGCCCGCGCGTGGTCTGAATGCCCGTGTGTGATCAGTGCCCGGTCGACTGGGCGCACCGGGTCGACATGGAAACCGCCGAGCCGGCTGCACAGGCCGGCCGCAGCAGGACACAAAAGCTCCTCAGGACGCATCGCTGAAAGATATGTCGCGGCGGCACGAATGCGAGGCCATTTGAAGCATTCCGCGGGTCTCGGCGAAATGTGCTAGAACGAGCATCGATTGCCCGGCAAGCTTTTGATGCCGGCGCGGGAGACCAGCACTGAATATTTCGCTGCCGTTTATCACGCGGCCCATCGCGACGATCCTGTTGTCCGTCGGCGTGTTCCTGACGGGGGCGGTGGCGTATCGATTCCTCCCCGTCGCGGCGTTGCCGAACGTCGAATTCCCCACCATCCATATTACTGCGAGCCGGCCTGGCGCCGACCCCTCGACCATGGCGGCGACGGTCGCGGCGCCGCTGGAGCGCCGGCTCGGCGAGATCCCCGGCGTGATCGAACTCACCTCGTCAAGCTCGCTCGGCACCGCGCAGATCACCATCCAGTTCGACATTTCCCGCCGCATCGACAGCGCGGCCCGCGACGTGCAGGCCGCCCTCAACGGCGCGGTCGCGGACCTGCCGGGTGATCTGCCGTCGCTACCGACCTTCCGCAAGGCCAATCCCAACGGCGCGCCCATCATCATCCTGGCGCTGACGTCCGACACGCTGCCGCCGAGTTCCGTCTACGACATCGCCGATACGGTGATCGCCCAGCGCCTGTCCCAGGTTGATGGCGTCGCGGAGGTCAATGTCGCCGGCGCCGAGCAGCCGGCGATCCGGGTGCGCGTCAACCCGATCGCGATCGCCAACATGGGCGTCAGCATGGAAGACGTGCGCAACGCGATCGTCAATGCCAATGCAACCGGCCCGCTCGGCGAGTTCGCGGGTGACGGCCTTGCCTGGTCGATTGCCGTCAACGCGCAGATGCGCGATCCCGACGAGTATCGCAACATCGTGGTGAAGTCGGCAAACGGCAGCCGTTACCTTGCTCGGCGCGGTGGCAACCGTCGAGCAGAGCACGCGCAATAGCCGCTCGGCCGCCTGGTACAATCAGCAGCCGGCCGTGCTCCTCGTCGTCACCAAGGAGGCCGGCGCCAATGTGATCGAGACCGTCGATCGCATTCACCGGCTACTGCCCGAGCTGCAGCGCTGGGCGCCGGCGGGCATCCGCTTCTCGGTGCTGTCGGATCGCACCAAGATGATCCGCGCCAGCGTGCGCGACATGCAGCTGACGCTCGGTGCCACCATCATTCTCGTGATGATGGTCGTGTTCATCTTTCTTCGGCGGCTCACGCCCACCATTGCCGTCGGCATCACCGTGCCGCTGTCGCTCTCCGGCACCTGCGCCGCCATGTGGCTTGCCGGGTACTCGATCGACAATCTGTCGCTGATGGCGCTCGCCGTCGCGGTCGGCTTTGTCGTCGATGATGCCATCGTGATGATCGAGAACGCGTTCCGCAATCTCGAGAAGGGCATGACGCCGTTTGCGGCCGCGGTCGCCAGCGCCGAGCAGATCGGGTTCACGGTGGTCTCGATCAGCGTGTCGCTGATCGCGGCGTTCATTCCGCTGCTCTTCATGGGCGGACTTGCCGGGCGGCTGTTTCGCGAGTTCTCGGTGACGCTCGTGTTCGCGATCACGATCTCGACGCTGGTGTCGCTGTCGGTGACGCCGATGATCTGCGCGCATTTCCTGCGCGAGACGCCGAGCGCGCGGGCAACGCGGCTCGATCGGCTGATCGAAGGCATGCTCGCTGCCCTCGTGCGCCGCTATGCGACGAGCCTTGCCTTCGTGCTGCGTCATCAGACGCTCACGTTGCTCGCGCTTGCCGCGACCATGGCGCTGACGGTCTATCTCTACATCCACACGCCCAAGGGTTTCTTTCCGCCCGACGACAGCGGCTTTGTCGGCTCCTATGCCGCGGCGTCACCCGACATCTCCTATCAATCCATGATCGGCCTTGCCCAGCGGGCGGCTGAGATTGTCGCGGCCGATCCTGGCGTCGATGGTGTCGGCACCTCGGTCGGCGGCAGCAACTGGAGCGGCTTGGTCAACAACGGGCGATTGTTCATCGCGCTCAAGACGCCGGCGGAACGGGGGTGGACGCCGACCGCCACGATCATCGATCGCTTGCGCCTCGCGCTCGAGCCCCTGCCGGGCCTGCGCGTCTTCATGTGGCCGGCTCAACAGCTGCCCAATGTCGGCGGCCGCTCAAGTCGATCGCAATATCAATTCACGATGATGGACACCGACGCCGAGGAATTGGCGAAATGGGTGCCGCGGGTGCAAGACCGCATCCGGCGCATTCCCGGCATCATCGACGTCACCACCGACCGCGAGCTTGGCGGCCTGCAGGCCAATGTGGTCATCGACCGCACCGCGGCGGCTCGGCTCGGCGTCCAGGTGCAGGACATCGACAACGCGCTCAACAACGCGTTTTCGCAACGGCAAATTTCAACCATCTTTACCCAGCGCAACCAGTATCGCGTGATCCTGGAAACCGACGCGTCGTTCCAGCTCGACCCGAGCAATCTCAGCCGCATCTACGTCACGGGCGGCAGTGCCCAGGGCTCGCAGGGGCTGTCGGGCTGGAGCGCCGGGGCTCCGGTCGCCGGCGGCAACGCCGTCAGCCAGGGCTCATCAGGCGCCAACACCCAGGGTACCTCGGCGAGCACGCCGAGCACGGCTTCGCCCGCAACGCCGGTGCCGTTGTCGGCAGTCGCGCGCATCGAAAAATCGAACACGCCGCTCGTCGTCAATCACCAGAACCAGTTTCCGGCGGTGACGATCACGTGGAACCTCGCCGAGGGCGTGGCGCTCGAGACCGCCGCGGAGGAGGTCATGAAGGCGGTCGCGGACCTGCACATGCCCGACAGCGTGCGCAACGACTTCGCCGGCGACATGAAGGTGTTTCGCGAGAGCGCGTCGGCGCAGGAACTGCTGATCTTCGCCGCGCTGATCGCGGTCTATATCGTGCTTGGCGTACTCTACGAGAGCCTCGCGCACCCGCTCACGATCATCTCGACGCTTGCCGTCGGCCGGACTCGGCGCGCTGCTCGCGCTGATGATGTTCGGCGCCGAGCTTACGATCATCGCCTTCATCGGCATCATTCTCCTGATCGGCATCGTGAAGAAGAACGGCATCATGCTGGTCGACTTCGCCATCGACGCGCAGCGCGCCGGGCGCTCGCCCGAGGAAGCAATTCACGAGGCCTGTCTTGCGCGATTCCGGCCGATCCTGATGACGACGCTCTCGGCGCTGCTCGGCGCGGTGCCGCTCCTTGTTGCGACTGGCACCGGCTCCGATCTGCGCCGCCCGCTCGGCATCACCATCATCGGCGGCCTCGTGGTGTCGCAGCTGCTGACGCTCTACACGACGCCGGTGATCTATCTCCTGCTCGACAAGCTCGATCGCCGCCGCTGGTGGCGCGCTGCGCCGCGCGCGGCCGGGATTGTCGACGCGCCGGCTGAGTAGGGTCGAATCGTAGGGTGGGCAAAGCGAAGCGTGCCCACCGCATATGCGAGCCTGCGTTGGGAGACGAGACGTGGGCACACGCGGACTCACGTCCGCGCTTTGCCCACCCTACGAAGCTGCGCGAGTTGGAATGATCAACCGCTATCGCCGCCGCCGCGGCGCGATGCGGATCGTCTCGTAGAGATTGACCGGGGCGAAATCATCGGTGAGCAATTCGCCGCCCTTGGCCGGGTGGTTTTCGACCCGTTTGCCGACGATGACAGGCAGCGGATAGCGGAATTTGAACTGGCTCTGCAAAGCGGCGGCGCGCTCCATCAACGCATCCTTGCTTCGAGCAGGCGTTGGCATGGCGACGATGATGGCCTGCGCTTCACTCGCGTCTTCGAAATCGGGGTAGACGTCGACTGTCGGAAACGCCGCGCGGAATGTCACGAGCGTCGATGTATAGAGCTTGGTGCCGCCCGTGATGTTGGAGGCGACGACGCCGCCAGGCGCGAGATGCTGGCGCACGAGGTCGTAGAACTCCTTGGTGAGAAGGTGGAACGGGACGCCAAGCTCGCGATAGGCATCGAGGATGATGAGGTCGTAGAGGTCCTTCTGGCGCGTGAGGAATACCCGGCCGTCGCTTTGAATGATGCGGACTCGCTCGCTCTCCTGCAGGCCGAAATACTTCTTGCTGGCGGCGATGACGCCGGGATCGAGTTCGACGGAATCGATCTGGACGTCCGGCATGAAGCGCGCGATGTAGGTCGAGACCGAGCCGGCGCCCATGCCGATCATCAACACGCGCTTGATCTCCGGCGGGTAGACGAGGCCGACCGTCAGGAGCTGCGTATAGGTCGCCGGCAGTGCATCCGGATCGAGCAGATCGATCGCCGAAGTCCACGTGCTCCTCGCCTTTGTAACGCGTGGACATCGCCAGCAGCGCGCCGTGCTTCAGGATGAAAAGGTCGTTGTATTCGGTTTCGATGTGCGCGACGGAGCCATCACGGTGCTTGAGCATTTCGGCGCGCACGGTTGTATCGATCAAAGCTTCTGATTGAGCACGCGTTGTGGCGACGTGCGCGGCGCCGGCGCTCATCGCGGCGAGGAGACCGAAAAGGCGGGCACTGGCGACAATGGCCCTCGATGTTGCGATGCGGGTCACGGGGTGAAACCTCTGCTGCGCGCGCCCTGGGCCGATGGGCTGGAGCCCGCTCGCGCTTGTTGTTTGACGGGCCGGTTGATGCCGCCAGTCGTTACTTTCGTTCCGCCGAGTATATCAGGCTAATGCCAGGGTCGGTCGGGCCGAACTGTGTCGATGCGACCCTTTTGCGCGCGACAACCGGGTGATGTACTCTTGCGCTCGCCTTAACGCCCTGCAAGGGCCGGCATACGCACATCGGAGGAAACCATGACGAAGTCCACCAAGACGGCGACCACGAAGCCTGCGCCCAATCGGCGCGTCGTGCTGTCCGGCATGGCGGCCGGTGCGGGCGCCGCCGCCGGCGCGCTCGACAGCCTTGTGACGCCTGTCCAGGCGCAAACCAGCGCCAAGACGTTCGTCCTCGTTCATGGTTCCTGGCACGGCGGCTGGTGCTGGCGCCGCGTCGCCGATCGACTTGAGAGCAAGGGCCACAAGGTCTATACGCCGACCCTTACCGGCGTCGGCGAGCGCGCGCATCTCATGAGCGCGATGATCACGCTCGACACCCACATCACCGATGTCGCCAACGTCATCAAATGGGAGAACCTCGATAACGTCGTCCTGGTGGGCCACTCCTACGCGGGCTTCGTGATATCGGGCGTCGCGGAGAAGGCGCAATCCGCGATCCGCTCCATCGTCTATCTCGACGCGTTCCTGCCGGAAAACGGCGACCGCGTCGTCGATTACTCGCCGCCCGATATGCGCGAGAGCTCGTTCGCAGCGGCCGCGAGGAACGACGTGGGCCGTCCGGTGCCGCCCGCCAAGGCCTTCGGCGTCAACGAGAAGGACCAGGCCTGGGTCAACAGCAAGATGACGCCGCAGCCGACCTTCGTGTCGCTCCAGCCGATCGCCCTTACCGGCGCCCGCGAAAAGATCGCAAGGAAGACCTACATCCGCGCCGCCGCGTTCCCCGCGCCGGCGTTCGACAAGTTCCTGGCCAAGCTGAAAACCGATTCGAGCTGGCGCACCTACGAGGTGCCGTCGGGCCACGACGTGATGGTCGACATGCCGGACCGCCTGACGGAGATCTTGCTCGAGGTGGCGTGATGACGAGCCTCTCGCGCGACAGGTGAGACAGCTGCTGAGCCGGTGAGCCTCACGTCCCGGTGGGGCGGTGGAGCGCGGTGCGGGTGCGCTGGCGCACGAGCCAGCGCGAGCGGCCGGCGAGCGCGAGGGTTGCGGCGCGCAGCGGCGGCGGCCAAGTGGTCGGCAGTCCGAGAAGCACCGAGACGCGCTGGGTGTGATCGGTGAGGGGGCGTTCGCGGCGTTCCCAGGACGCGAGCGCTGTCGCGAGATCGGGCTCGCGGTCGAGATGGACGGCAAGCGAGAGCGCGTTCATCATCGCGCAGCCGCCGCCCTGGCCGATGTTGGGCGGCAAGGCGTGGGCGGCGTCGCCGAGAATGGCGACGCGGCCCTTCGACCAGCGCGATAGCTTGATGAGTTCGAAGCGGTCGTAGCGGCCTTCGGTGCCGATGCGGTCGATCAACGTTTCGAGGTGGGGGAATGCGCGCTTCCACACGTCCTTGCGCACCGGCACCGCTTTTGCCGCCTCGTCGCGGTCGAGCATGGTGAGCGCGAGATAGATGTCGCGGTCGCTGCAGGGCGTGTAGAGCACACGACGCGTGCCCGACCAGTATTCGATCGTCTTCGTATCGTCCGTGCGTTCCGCCGCCGTCTTGTCGAGCAGCATCCGGGTGCAGCCGTCGACCAGGGCTTTGCGCTTCGCCACGAGGCCGAGCGCGTCGCGCACGCAAGAATTGATGCCGTCGGCGCCGACGATGAGGTCAGCCTTGTGTCGGCCGCCGTCCGCAAGCGAGAGTTCGCCGTCGGGTGTCGCGCCGCTCGCGGTGGAGTTGGTGACGATCTCGACGCCGGCCTTGGTGGCGACCGCCGCGAGCGCATTGATGATGTTCTGGCGCACGATCGAAAACACGCGGCTGCCGGTCCAGCGATGCACCGAGATGACACGGTTTTGGTCGTCGCGCACTTCGCGGGTGTGCGCCGGCTGCGCGCCCTCGACCGCAGCGTCATAGGCGCCGAGGGCTTCGAGCACCCGCAGCCCATTCTCGTAGACATAGATGCCGGCACCGGTGGTACGCAGCTGGTCGGCGCGCTCGTGCACACGCACGTTCCAGCCGCGCTGGGCGAGCGCGCATGCCGCGGTGAGCCCCGCGAAGCCCGCCCCCACGATCTCCGCGTGGCGCGTCATGCGGCGCTGCCTTGCGCGGTCAACCGTCTTTCAGGCAGTTGCGTGCGTCTGCTTTCAATTCGAGGGCTGGGCAGTCGTCGATGATGCTGCGCCTTCTTCTCCCTCCCCCCTTGTGGGGGAGGGTCGGGGTGGGGGGTCGAGAAGTCAAGGCGAAGAGGTGCCACATCTCCCGACCCCCACCCCCCGACCCCTCCCCACAAGGGGGAGGGGAGAAGGAGCGCAATGGGGTGACGTGCTTTTGCTCCGCCCTCGAAGGTAGTCTATCGCGCTCTCATCTGGGGCTCGCCGCGTCGCGCTCTTCCCGAGCGTGACGCTTTGTGTCTGCCGGCCTATGATGCGGCCACATCCAGCGGGCGCCGCGATGCGCGCGCCCATCATTGCCAAGGAGAAACTCATGGCCCGTCTTCGCCACTTCGCGGTTGTCGTCAGCGATCTCGACAAGGCGGCGGCGTTCTATCACGACGTCTTCGAGCTCGAACGGATCGGCCGCGAGGATCTGGAGATCGGCTCGGCGATCTATATGAGTGACGGCGTTATTAATCTCGCGCTGTTGAATTTCACCGGCAAGGCCGGCAGCAAAGCATCCGACCTTGCCGAGGGCTCGCGCTTCGTCGGCGCCCATCATTTCGGATTCCAGGTCGACGACCTCGCCGAGACGCAAAAGCGCATCGAGTCCCACGGCGGCAAATTCTTCTTCGATCTTGGCGACGAACGGCATGGCAATTTCGAACGCAAGTTCAAGGACCCGGACGGCGTCATCTTCGACATTTCCGAGAACGGCTGGCAAGGGACCGAGAGCTACCGCAAGAAATAGATTTTCGTTGTCCGCGCGTCGACACATCGGTCGACGCGCTCCATCTTGTAATTGCTGTGCGCCCGTTCGGTTTCCGATCCGAAAATAGTTCGTCGGTTCGAAGGTGGCCTCACTTGATGAAGGCGTTGGTGTACAAATCCTCGACCGGCGATTTGCGCTGGATCAGGCCCTTGGCGAGATAAAAGTCCTGCAGCTTCGCGAGCCGGTCGGCGTCGACTTCGCCGAGCATCTTTTGGCCGGGATAGACCAGCTTGACGTAGAAGTTGAACGCGGCCTTGACGGCGCCTTCCTTGCCGCGCCACTCGGGAACGAATTTGACGAAGTCCACGGCGGCCTGGTTGGGATCGTCCATGATGTCCTTCATGCCGCGCAAGGCGGCTTTGACGAAGGCGTGCACCAGCTCGGGCTTCTCCTTGATGATGCGGTCGGAGGCGCCGATGCCTTGCGCCATGGTGGGGAAGAACTCGTCCGTCGGAATGACTTTGACCTTCACGCCGGCGGCTTCGACCGGCGGGATCCAGTCTGGCACACCCGCCATGCCGGCGGATTTGCCGGCGGCGACGAATTCCCACACGCCGGTCGGGCCGACCGACTGGACGTTGACGTCGTCCTGTGAGAGCCCGACGCTCGCGAGCAGGCCGAGCAGCGCGTAGTAGGTCGTGTCCTGGTACGACATGACGGTGATGGTCTTGCCCTTGAGATCGGCCGGCTTTTCGATGCCGGAATCCGCGCGCACCACGAGCTGCATGAAGCCCTTGCCGCCGAACACGGTGACGATCTTGATGGGCACGCCGTTCTGACGGACCATGATCGGACCGTCAGCGACGATGCCGCCGAGCGGCGCGTTGCCCGCGCCGACCTGCTTTGCCACATCGACGCCGCCGCGCCCGACTTCGAAGGTCACATCGAGGCCGGCCTCGGTGAAATAGCCCTTGCCCTTGGCGAGTTGGATCGGGCCGAAGGCGGGAAGAAGCGGCGGCGCCGGGAAGAGATAGGTGACCGCTTCGCCCGCATGGACAGGCCCGGCGGCAGCCATCGGCAACCCCAGCGCGAGGCCGAGCGCTGCAAGCGCGACGAACGCGGTCATCGTCCGCGGACGATCGCCAAGCGGCACGGCGTGACGTCGCAGGGCAGGGCGGTCGACGGGTTGGGCAAAGGCGTTCCACATATCCAACTCTCCAACGCGGTCGCGGAAAAATGCGCGATCATCTGCTGCAATCTATCGAGTTTCGCAGGACTTGCACTATACTTGTCGGCGGCGTGCGGGGAAGCAGCACCTGCGGGTCGTGATCCTGTCGAGCTTCAAGAACATGTCCGACCCAGCGCGCCTCGAATATCGCAACATCACCATGCGTTTTGCGACCGGCGCCGGTGCGGCGGCCTTGACCGCCGTCTCCGACGTGAGCTTTGCCGTCGGCGACGGCGAGGTGGTGTCGCTCATCGGGCCGAGCGGTTGCGGCAAAAGCACGCTGCTCAACATCGGGGCAGGGCTTGCCGCTCCGAGCAGCGGCGCGGCCTTCGTCGACGGCGAGCGCGTCGAGGGGCCCAATGATCACGTAGCATTCATGCTGCAGAAGGATTTGCTGCTGCCGTGGCGCACGGTCGCCGAGAACGTGATGTTCGGCGTCGAGATCAAGGGCGTCGCGCCGGCGCGAGCGCCGGGCGCGCGCGACCGCGCTGCTCGAAAGCTTCAACCTCGCCGAGTTCTCCGGACGCTATCCGCATCAGCTTTCGGGCGGCATGCGGCAGCGCGTGGCATTGGCGCGGACGCTCGCGGTCGATCCCTCGGTGCTGCTGCTCGACGAGCCGTTCTCCGCGGTCGACGCGCAGACCCGCATGGTCCTGCAGCGCGAACTCGCGCACACCTTGCAGCGCGGCGCGCAAGACCGCGCTCCTCATCACCCACGATCTCGTCGAGGCGGTGACGCTGTCGGACCGCGTGCTGGTGATGAGCCGTCGCCCGGGCCGCATCATCGACGAGATCAAAGTTGACCTGCCGCACCGCGAGAACCCGATCGCGCGCCGCCATGACGCGAGGGTGCACGAATACGTGGCGCGCCTGATGGATCGGCTCGACATCGATCCGGCCGCGGCCGAAGGCGCAGCCGGCATTACGGCGGCAAGCGGCGGCGTGGTGAAGGTGCAGTGCGCCGGGCGGCGGCGCGACAAGCGGCATGGCGAACTGACGCGATGATGGTCTCGCCTCACCCACTCGCTGCTCTTTCCCCTCCCCCGCGCGCGGGGGAGGGTCAGGGAGGGGGCTCGCTCCACGGCACGGACTCGCGGCGAGGGCCCCCTCCCCCAACCCTCCCCCGCGCGCGGGGGAGGGGAAAAGAAATGCATCGGCCGAGCGGCTTTCCTCGGAGGAAATGCTGCCTTCAGAAGAGATGCTTCTCTCGGCGGAGATGCGCCCTGCAGCGGATGTGTGCGCGTCTGCGGAGAAACGTATGTCGGCGTCTCTGCTGAGTTTGAATCTCGCAACCGCGGCGCAACCGCATGACCGGATCGCTGCAAAAATCGATGGTGCAGCGTGGCACGCTTGCGAGCATCGTGCTGCTCGTGGCGTTCCTTGCGGCGTGGCAGTGGGGACCGGGTGCGCTCGGCATTCCTGCTTTCATCATTCCGCCGTTGTCCGCGGTGTGGGACGAGGCGGTGCGGATGTGGCAGGTCAATCACCTGATAATGCACACGCTCGTCACCACCGCCGAGGTCGTCGCCGGCTTTCTGCTCGGCAGTCTGCTCGGCGCGGTGTTCGGCTATCTGCTCGGGATGTCGCCGACGGCGGAGTTTGCGCTGTCGCCCTATATCCTCGCGCTGCAAATCGCGCCGAAGGTCGCGTTCGCGCCGCTGTTCATTCTGTGGATGGGCTTCACCGTCTATCCGAAGATCCTCGTCGCGATCCTCATCGTGTTCTTCCCCGTCATGGTCAACGTGCTGACGGCGATGCGCGGCGTTGATCCCGACCTCGTCAATCTCGCGCGCGCGTTCAAGGCGACGCGGGCGCAGATCTTCTGGAAGGTCGAATTCCCGAACTCGATGCCGCCGATGTTCGCCGGCCTGCGCATCGGCTCGACGCTCGCGGTGGTCGGCGTCGTGGTCGGCGAGCTTGTCGGCGGCAATGTCGGGCTCGGCTTTCTGTTGAGCTTCGGCGAGGGCCAGGCCAATACGCCGATGGTGTTCGTATCGATCGTCATGCTGACGATCGTGGGCGGCGTGTGCTACCTCGCCGTGATCCTGTTGGAGCGTCGCGTGCTCCATTACCTGCCGTCGCGCGCGCCAGCGGCGCTCGGCGGTTGACGTGTCGATGAGGACATCATGAACGGTCATCCGACGGTTGCCGCCGTCATCGCCAGGGACCTTGCCGCATTCGGCGCGCGGCGCTGCTTCGGATTGCTCGGCACCGCGAACTTCAAGATCAGCCGCGCGCTGGTCGACGCCGGCGTCGAACTGATCTCGGCGCGCCACGAAGGCAATGCGGCGAGCATGGCGGACGCCTATGCCAAGGCGAGTGGCGAGCTGACGCTCGTCAGCGTGCATTCCGGCCCCGGGTTGACCAACGCCATCACTGGTATCGCCGAGGCGGCGAAGAGCCGGACCTCGATGCTGGTGCTTGCGGGCGATGTGCCGACCGGCGCGGTGACCAACAATTTCTACATCGAGCAGGGCGATCTCGTGCGCTCGGTCGGCGCGGTGTCCGAGCGCATCCACACAGCGGCCTCGGCGCGCGAGGATGCGCGGCGCGCGGTGGTGCGCGCCATGCGCGATCGCCAGACCGTGGTGCTGAGCCTGCCGCTCGACGTGCAGGACGCGCCGATGGCGACGAACGCCGGTCCGTTGGAACTGCCGCCCGCGCCGGGCCGGCTCTATCCCGATCCTGATGCAGTGCGCCGGCTCGCCGAGGCGGTCGCGCGCGCGAAACGCCC
Organism: uncultured Alphaproteobacteria bacterium; assembly: GCA_963702755.1. Lineage (GTDB taxonomy): Bacteria > Pseudomonadota > Alphaproteobacteria > Rhizobiales > Xanthobacteraceae > JAJPKK01. The sequence continues at coordinate 60,163 of CAVPDZ010000005.1, forward strand.
GCTCATTTTGGGCGGCCGTGGCGCCGTGCTGTCGGATGCGGAAGGCGCGTTGCTCGCGCTCGCCGATCGCACTGGCGCGTTGCTGGCGACCACCGTGTGCGGCCATGGTCTGTTTGCGCAGAGCCCGTGGTCGCTCGGCATCTGCGGCGGCTTCTCATCGCCGGCGGCCGATCGAAATGATCCGCGACAGCGACCTCATTCTCGGCTTTGGCGCGAGCTTCACGTCATGGACGACGAAGCGCGGCAAGCTGATCGCGCCGGACGCGGCTGTCGCGCAGGTCGATATCGAGGCGGCGAAGTTCGGCTACCAGCGGTCAATCAACTACGCGGTGCTGGGCGACGCCAAGGCGACCGCCGAGGCATTGCTCGCGGAACTCGGTAAGGATGGCGGAGCGTCGCGCGGACGACACAGCGCGCCCGTGCGCGATCGCATTCGCGCGGGCGATAATCATCACGCGCCGCAGACAGACGAATCAAGCGCGCGCTTCATCGATCCGCGAACGCTGAGCAAGGCCGTCGACGCCATCCTGCCCGCAGATCGCGTGGTCGCGTCCGACTCCGGCCATTTCTGCGGCTGGGTGCCGCGCTATCTGCGGGTGCCGAACGCGCGCGCGTCGTGCCTGTCGCACTCGTTTCAGTCGGTCGGGCTCGGGCTTGCCTCTGCGATCGGTCTCGCCGTCGCCAACCCCGGCAAGCTCGCCGTGCTCGGCACCGGCGACGGCGGCTTCCTGATGTCGATCTCCGATCTCGAGACCGTTATTCGATTGGGCTTGCGGATGTGCATCCTCGTCTACAACGATGCCTCGTACGCCGCCGAGGTGCACTATTTCGGCCGCCAGGGCTACCCGATCGACATCGTCCAGTTTCCCGACACGGATTTTGCCGCGATTGCGCGCGGCTACGGCGCGCAGGGCGTCACGGTGCGGACGCCCGAGGATCTTGCGCCGCTGCGCGCCTGGGTCGATGCCGGCGCGCCCGGCGTCTTCGTGGTGGACGGCAAGATCAATCCCGATTTCGAGGCCGATTGGCACGCCGAGCATTTTCCGGCGAGCGCGCCGCATTGAAGCAGTGCGTAGCCCGGATGAGCGCAGCGAAATCCGGGTCAGCCAAGCCTCTGGACGTACGTCCCCGGATGTCGCTGCGCTCAATCCGGGCTACAAAAGGACGAGGTTACGCCGTGCGCGAGCGGCCGGCGAACCAAGCGATGATGAACAACACGATTCCGGCGGCGAGCGCCACGAGCGCGTGCTTGGTGTGGACGTGATCGGAGCCGGCTTCGTAGCCGGGGAAGAATTGCGGCAGCGAGCCTGCGGGCAGCATGAAATAGGCGCCGGCCGCCGCCAAGCAGACCAAGCCCAAAATGATAGCGATGATCTTCATGCGTCGTCCTCCCTATCGTCGCGCGTTGGGGATAGCGGCTTTGGCGCATGATGCCAAGCACGGCCCCTCCCAAGTTTTGACATCTTCACATGTGTTGATTCGAACCGGGGTAGGGGGACACTTCAACACAGCAAAACACTCGCGCTCACGGCGCGGTTTGGGTTTAGAGGCCGCGTTCGAGCGGCCGACGACGTTGCCTGCCGCGGCGGCGCGGTCGCGTGGGCAGCGATCGGGCTTCTGTGATCATTCGTACAGCCGGCAGGCGCAGCCGGTTCCGCTTGTTGATATGCCGCTGCGACATCATCCGAGTTCTGTAATGTACGCGACAATATTCGCTGTCGCGGCAGCGACGACACTGATTGCTTTTGGCGCGGCGGCGCAGGGACGCGCGCCCGTGGAACCGTCGCCGCCGTCCGCCGCGGACTGTGGCGCCGCGACGAGCGTCACGGGCGAGGTCGCAAGCGTCACCGACGGCCGTTCGCTGCGGCTGACCGATGGCCGCGAGGTGCGCCTCGCCGCGATCGAGACACCACCGCTAACCTCCGAGGCGGAAGACGATGGCCGGGCCGAGGTCGCGATTGCCGCCAAGGCCGCGCTCGAATCATTTGTGCTCCATCGCATGGTCGTGCTGCGTCCGACTGGAACAGGTTCCGACCGTTATGGCCGAATCGTTGGCTTCGTTTCTGTCGTGTCGTCGGCCGCCGAAACCTTGGTCCAGCGTGATATGCTGGCGGGAGGCCATGCGCTGCTATCCCCGATCGGGCTTGCGCCGGGATGCCGCACCTACCTGCGCACCGCGGAGCGGGCGGCGCGGACCGCGAAGCTTGGCCTTTGGAGCGAACCATATTATGTAGTTCGGCGCGCTGATGATCCCTCGGATGTGATGGGTGACGAGGGACGATTCGCCGTCGTTGGCGGCAAGGTTCTATCGGTGCGCGAAAGCGGCGGCATCGTGTACGTGAACTTCGGACGACGATGGTCGGAAGATTTTACCGTCACGATTCTTAAACGAAATGAGCGTCTATTTGCCGGTGCCGGCATGCCGCCGAAGGAACTCACCGGACGTCGCGTCGAAGTTCGGGGATGGGTTGAAGCGCGCAATGGTCCGGCCATCGAGGTGGCACGGCCGGAGCAGATCGAATTCGTCGACAGGGGCCAAAACGAGTAGGCTGTTCGCAGCGATGAGGGGGAGCATTCGCACAATCGGTCGTCGAGCCGGGGGGCTCGTCGCAGCGGCGTTGGTGACGCTCGCCGTTGCCGCCTGCTCGAGCATGCCCTCGATTGGGACGATCTCGCTTCCCGAGCTGCCGAAAGCAGGCGGCGGCGCCTCTGCGGCGGCCGAGCGCGAGCATCAGCGGGTACTTGCGGCCTACGGCGGCGCCTACTCAGACCCCAAGCTGCACGCCAAGCTCACGACCGTCGTCGAGCGCCTGGTCGCGGCGTCGAGCCGCCCCGACGTCAAATACCGCATCACCATTCTCAACTCCCCGGCCGTCAACGCGTTCGCGCTGCCCGACGGCGAGCTTTATGTGACGCGCGGCCTTCTTGGGCTCTCCAATGATTCGTCCGAACTCGCCTCGGTGCTGTCGCACGAAATGGCGCACGTGATCGCGAACCATGCCGCGCTCCGCGAAGAACGGGCGCACAAGACCGACCTGATCAGCAGCGTCACCGATCTTCTGAGAAACCCGGAAGTCGGCGCGCTCGCACTCACCCGGTCGAAAATGGAGGCGGCGAGCTTCTCCCGCGCCCAGGAACTCGAGGCCGACGGCATGGGTGTCGAGATCGCAACAAAGTCCGGCTACGATCCGTTTGGCGCGGCGCGCCTCCTAGGCTCGATGAGCCGCAATGCCGACTTCGTGACGGCGCGGCGCGGCGGCGACGTCCGCGATTTTCCATCGTCACATCCGGCGACCCAGGAGCGCATTCAGAACGCCCAGAGCGTCGCGAGGCAGTTCGGTGCGCCGGGCGCCGGCGATCGCGACCGGCCATCCTATCTCGCGAGCATCGATGGGATGGTCTACGGCGAAGATCCGGCCGACGGCTTCGTGCGCGGACGTCGTTTCATCCATCCGAAGCTCGGCTTTACCTTCACGGCGCCCGAGGGCTTCGGCCTCGACAACACCAACCAGGCGGTTCTCGGCTTGAAGGACGGCGGTACCCAGGCGCTGCGGCTTGATATCGTCAAGATTCCCGCAGAGCAGTCACTTGTTGAATATCTCAACTCGGGCTGGATCGAGAATGTCGATACAAGCTCGCTTGAGGAGCTGTCGCTCAATGGATTTCCCGCGGCGACGGCAACAGCGAAGGGCGACCAGTGGGCCTTCCGGCTCTATGCCATCCGCTTCGGCAGCGAGGTCTATCGTTTCATCTTCGCGGCACGAAACCGCACGCCGGAGGCGGACCGCACGTTCCGCGAGACGGTACAGACCTTCCGCCGCCTCACGCTTGCGGAAATCCGCATGGCGCGGCCGCTGCGGCTCAAGGTCGTCAAAATCGGTCCGCATGACACGACGGAATCGCTCGCGGCGCGCATGGCGCCAGTCGATCGACCTGGCGAGCGCTTCCGCGTCCTCAATGGTCTCGATCCCGGCGATCGGGTGAAACCCGGCGAGTTCGCAAAAATCGTTGTCGAATGAGGACGCTTCGCGAGCGCGCCGCGGTTGACCTGTCCGCCGCATCGGCAAAATAATGCCGCCGATTGAAGCCGCGTCTCTTGAGCGGCGATGGACCATGGCCATCGTCAAGCACCTCGCCCCGGCTCTTGCAGCCATTTTCGTCGCTGCCTTTCCGATCGTGGAGGCGGCGGCGCAATCGTGGCCGCATCGCACCGTCAAGCTGATCGTGCCGTTCTCTCCGGGCAGCGCCGCCGATACCACGGCGCGGCTCTTCGCCGACCGGCTCGCCGTGCGCTGGAACCGGCCTGCTGTCGTGGAGGATCGCCCGGGGCCCGACGGTCTGGTCGCGCTCGCGGCATTTGCGAGCGCGCACGATGATCATACGCTGTTGTTCGCGAACGGCGGTCCGATAACCATCAATCCGGTGGTTCACGCGAAGCTGCCTTACGATCCCGAGCGTGATCTCGTGCCGATCGTGTCCGCATCCAATTCCTATCTCACGGTAGCCGCGAGCGCGGCGCTCGGCATCGGCACCATCGACGCCTTGATCGCCCGCGTGCGTGCCGAGCCCGGCCGCCTGACCTGGGCGTCGACGCCGGGACTGCCGCAATTCATTTTCGCGGGCTTCCTCAAGCGCGCCGATCTCGAGATGACGCAGGTGTCCTACCGCGACTTCTCGCCGGCTTTGCAGGACGTCGGCGAGAACCGCATCGGCTTCGCTGTGACGGCGCTGCTGCCGCTCCTGCCGCTCGCACAGGCGGGCAAAGTTAAGCTTCTTCTCGTCACCAACCGCGATCGTTCGCCGGCGGCGCCAGATCTGCCGACGGCCGCCGAGATCGGCCATCCCGAGCTGGCCGCGGACGGCTTCCAGGGCTTCTACGGCTGGCGCGACATACCGGAGGAGTTGCGCGCCCAGATTGCAGCCGACGTCAACGCCGTCGCCGCCGATCCTGCGTTGGCGGCGCGTCTCGCTGCGATCGGGCAGGCGCTGCGGGTCGGTACCACGGCGGATTTCGTTACCATGATCGAAAGCCAGCGCGCTCAGATCGCCAGCATCGCCAAGGCATTGGCGCTCATCCCGCAATAGCCGGGGTTGTGCACAGATGGCAGGTGCCCCGGTTTGGGTGGTGCCTTCGATTTAGGCCTGCTAAGGTTGGTTAGCTGAGAACGACTGGGGGGCTGCAGGCGATGGAAGGCACCGCGACCAGCAGCGCGTCGCTGCTCCACTTCGTGATGATCAAGCCGACGCATTACGATGACGACGGCTACCCCATTCAATGGATCCGTTCGGCCATTCCGTCGAACACGCTGGCATGCCTGAATGGCCTCGCGGAGGACGCGCGGCGCCGCAAGGTGCTTGGGCCCGACGTCGAGATTCGCCTCCATACCTACGACGAAACCAACAGCCGCGTCCGGCCGGACCGGATCATCCGCGACATCCGCCAGCAGGGCGGCCGCGCGGTGATCGGATTGGTCGGCGTGCAGTCGAATCAATTTCCTCGCGCGGTCGATCTCGCACGGCCATTCCTTGCTGCCGGCTTGCCGGTCTGCATCGGCGGCTTCCATGTCTCCGGCTGCATTGCGATGCTGCCCGAGATGCCGACCGATCTGAAGGAGGCGCAGGCGCTCGGCATTTCGTTCTTTGCCGGCGAAGCGGAGGAGGGCCGTTTCGACGAGGTGCTGCGCGATGCCTGGGGCGGCAAGCTGAAGTCGCATCTACAATTACATGGACAAGCTGCCGGCTTTGAACGGCGAACCGCCGCCGTTCCTGCCGCGCCAGCATGTGCGGCGAACGGCGGGGTCGCTCTCGAGCGTCGATCTCGGGCGCGGCTGTCCCTATCAGTGCTCGTTCTGCACCATCATCAACGTGCAGGGGCGCAAGAGCCGCTTCCGTTCCCTGACGATGTCGAGCGCATCGTGCGCGAGAACTACGCGCAGGGCATCAAGCGATTCTTCATCACCGACGATAATTTCGCCCGCAACCGCGACTGGGAGGCGCTGTTCGATCGGCTCATCGAATTGCGCAATGGCGAATTCCCGAAAATCGGCTTCACGATCCAGGTCGATACGCTCTGCCACAAGATTCCGAATTTCATCGAGAAGGCAGCGCAGGCAGGCGTTCGCCGCGTTTTCATCGGGCTCGAGAACATCAATCCCGATAATCTGATCGCAGCGAAGAAGCGCCAGAACAAGATCACCGAATATCGGGAAATGCTGCAGAAGTGGCGCAACCACGGCGCCATCACCTACGCCGGCTACATCCTTGGATTTCCCAACGACACCAAGGAATCGATTCTGCGCGATATCGAGATCATCAAGCGCGAGCTGCCGCTCGATATCCTGGAGTTCTTCTTCCTGACGCCGCTGCCAGGGTCCGAGGACCACAAGGTGCTGACGCAGAAAGGGGTCTGGATGGACCCCGACATGAACAAGTACGACCTCAATCATCGGGTCTCGCACCATCCGAAAATGTCGGATCGGGAATGGGAGGAGGCCTACCGCGCGGCGTGGTTCGCTTATTACACGCCCGAGCACGTGAGCACGATCCTGCGCCGCTCCGCGGCCTGCAAGATCGGGCGGCCGCCGGCGACGCTGACCACGATCCTGTGGTTCTACCTGATGATCTTGTTCGAGGGCGTGCATCCGCTCGAAGGCGGCGCGTTCCGCCTGAAGTTCAGGCGCGATCGCCGCCACGGGCTGCCGCGTGAAAATCCGTTGCTGTTCTATCCGCGCTATTTCGGCGAGGTCGTCGTCAAGGCGTGGCGCTACTGGCGGGTCTATCAGCGCTACAATGCAATCCTGCGCGAGGCGTTGGCTGCGCCGGACCGGTGGACTTACACCGACCTCGCCATCGAGGCGCCCGAGGCCAACGAGTTTGAGGCGCTTGGCCTTTACCAGGCGACCAACGGCGGCGAAGCCGCCGTCGCCCGCATGCGTCGCGAGGAGGCGATCCGCGAGGGTTCGCGCGTGGTTGCCGCGGCGAAGTAGGGCAGGGCACTCGTCACGTTTGAAGGATAACGGGCTGCAATCGACCGCGGGAAACAACCGACGGCAAAGAAAAAAGCCCGGCTTGCGCCGGGCTTTTTCTGTCTCGATCTATGTCCGGAGAGCGACTTACGCCGCTTCTTCCTCGATCACGGCCTCTTCGCTCTCGGCGCTCTTGCCGCGGCGAGGACCCTTGGCGAGCGCCGCCTCGATTTCCTTGATCGCTTCGGTCTCGGTGATCCGCTGGACCGCCGAAATCTCGCGCGACAGCCGGTCGAGCGCCGCTTCGTAAAGCTGGCGTTCGCTGTAGGACTGCTCGGGCTGGCTCTCGGAGCGGAACAGGTCGCGAACCACTTCCGAAATCGCGACAATGTTGCCGGAGTTGATCTTGGCTTCGTATTCCTGCGCCCGGCGCGACCACATGGTGCGCTTGATCCGTGCGCGGCCCTTCAGCGTCTCAAGCGCGCGCTTCACGATCGGGGGCTCGGCCAGCTTGCGCATGCCAACCGCCGCGATCTTGGCGGTGGGGACCCGCAACGTCATCTTGTCCTTGACGAAGTTGATCACGAACAGTTCGAGCTTGCAGCCCGCTACTTCCTGTTCCTCGATCGAGACGATCTGCCCGACGCCATGCGCCGGATAAACAATGAACTCGCTCGTCTTGAACCCTTGCCGTTGCGTAGCCTTCTTCGAGGTCATTCCCTGACTTTCTCCTTGACCCTTTGGCCTGTTGCGGCTGACAGCTGCCTTGGCCACGGGAGCTCCGCGGCGGCTGGTCGCCCGGGGAGCTTGGGTTGCCCTGCGACGGCTATCCGAAGAGGGTTTTGCGGTCCTTTTCGACTTTGACCTGTGACGAATTTTGCCTGCCACTGCTGATTGCGTGTTTTACACGCCCCTGTTTGACGGATCCTCGGGAATACTTCGAAAAAATACGCTCCCGAGGGAGCGTCGAAGCCTGCGTTTCTTATTTGTGGCCTATATAGCACATTTCCCGCAAAAATCAAAGCTTTACACGGTGCGAAAGTGTCAATTCTGTCATGCAGGCGCAATAAAATACTTGAAAAGCCTTAACCGCGGCGAAGCTGCGACAATAAAAAGCGCTTGCGCCCGAATCAGTCTCCGGTACCCGGCTGCGGGTCGAGCTGCTTGATTTTACCTTCGACGCCGTCCCACTCCTTGCCGTCCGCCGGCCCCTCACGTTTCACGGTGATGTTGGGCCAGGTCTTGGAATATTCGGCATTGAGCTGGAGCCACTGCTCCAGACCGGGTTCGGTATCCGGCTTGATGGCCTCGGCCGGGCATTCGGGTTCGCACACGCCGCAATCGATGCACTCGTCGGGATGAATGACGAGCATGTTGGCGCCTTCGTAAAAGCAATCGACCGGGCAGACCTCGACGCAGTCCATGTACTTGCACTTGATGCAGTTTTCGACAACCACGTACGTCATGGACCAACTCCGCTCCGGCGGCAGGCGCACTCGGGGTTCTTGTTTTTGCTGACGAATTGAAGCGAAAGAGCCTGCAAATTTCCCGACCATGCGCTAGCGCAGCAGGACCCGCCGCGCAACCCCGGCTCTAGCATCAAGATGGGAATTAGCCGGCGCTTAATGAATGCGATGATTTGCCTGTGGCAGGTCATTTCAATGGCGAGGACGGTCGCCTTCGGTGAGCTCGGTATAGAGACCGACGGTGGCTGCGGCGTCGCTCCGGCGCGACGAAAATCCGGAGACCTTGACGACCCGGACGCCACCATCGAGGGCGATCGTGACCACGTCATCGCACTTGACGGCGCGGCTCGGCGCCGTGACGCGCACCCCATTGACCCGCACATGTCCTGCCGCCGCAAGGGAGGCTGCGGCGAGGCGGGTCCGCACGATACGGGCGTGCCATAACCAACGATCGATGCGTTGTCGCTCGGCCGACAAGGGGCGCCTTCAATGACGTTCCTTAGCGTCAGCTTCAAGCTGCGCTTTCAACGCTGCAAGCTTTGCGAAGGGCGAATTGGGATCGGGCTCCTTATTGCGCTCGCGGCCGGGCAGATGCTCGCGCCAACTCCGATCGCCGCGGTCCTTCCGTCCCCGCTCACCGCGGTCTCCCCGTGGGCGATCGGACCGGTCCGGGCGCTGGCTACGCTCCGGGCGATCGCGCTGATCGGCGCGACGCTCGTCCGGACGTTGTGGGCCGCGCTCGCCGTCGTCGCGTCGAAATTCGCCGGGGCGACCGCCGCGCCTACGCCGCTCACCGCGATCCGGCCGGGCTTCGGCTGCCGACGCCGGTGCTGCTGCGGCCTCGCCTGTGCTGGTCCCCGCATCACCTGCTTGAGCAGCCACCTCGCCGTCACCTTGGGCCACGGCGGCGACAGGTCTTTGCGGCGCTTCGCCCGCTCCGGTCCGGTGCCCGCCGTCACGATGATGCCGGCGCGGGGGCCGACGTTGGCCGCGCCGCTCGTCGCTCCGTCCGCCCGGCCGCCAGACCTCGACCAACTCGGGCTCGGCGGCCTTTGCGGCCTCAGCCGCATTGGAGTCAGCCGGCGCCAGTTCTGCGCCGGTGTCCGACGTTGCATCGGGCGCGCCAGCCTGAACTTGGGTCGCGGCATCGGGTTCGGCCGCAATTGGCCTGGTAAGTTCGGGCTCGGGCGCGATCACGGCGCCATCGTTGGACTCTGCCGCAAGGGTGACCGCATCCGTGGCAGGCGCGATTGCATCAGGCTGGGCGCCTTCGCTCTCTGAGGAGGTCTCGACTTGGTGCGCATCCTCCACGTCCACATCCGCAGCGTCGGTGCCCACCGAATCGGCTTCCGCGGCGGCCGCCTGATCTGCGGCGCTCGTCACCGGCTCCGATGAGTCATGTGCAAACTCTTCTGATGGAGCGGTCGCCTCCGTCGGCTCGGACCCATTTGTGTCCGTCGCGCTTGGCGTTGCGACTTCCGCTGGCTGCGCCGGCAGCTCAATCGGTTTGGGCCGCTTCTCCATGCGGTAGCCGAGCGCCCGCAGGATCGAGGCAAAATCTTCGCCAGAGGAGCCGGTAAGCGAGGTCATCGCTTGGGTTACCGTGAATCCCGTGCCCTCAAACGCCCCCGCCGGTTTGATGCCGGGAGATGCGGGCCGCCAAGCGAGTGCCGGGCGGATCAGATCGGCGAGCCGTTCCAGGATATCGACGCGCAACGCGCGCTCGCCGCACATCCGGTAGCCGAGGGTCCGATACAGTGCGCGCGGCACATCCTTGTCCGCCGGGAACGATGTCCGGCCGCTTGCGGCAAGCCGCTGCAACTCATCGAGCCCCGTCGTTTCCGGACCGCCATGCTTGATGGTCCATAGCTGCGCCGCGAGCGCGCGTGGCGCCGGCTTGAGCAGCAGCGGCACGTAAACGTGGTAAGCGCCGAACCGTACGCCGTGCTTGCGCAAAGTGGCGCGCGAGGCCTGGTCGAGACTCTTGAGATCTTCCGCGACTTTGCTGCGCTCGAGGACGCCGAGCGCTTCGACGATTTGATAGGCGACGCCTCTCGCGAGGCCGGTGATGTCGTCGGCGGCGCCGAGGACGAATAGTGGCGCGAGCAGCCGTTCGATGTGGGTGCGCGTCCATAGATCGAGACGCGTCTGCACCGCTTCGAGCGCCGCGCCGGTCAGATGGTCATCGGCGAGAATCCGCACCCGCGGCCGCAGCACGACGTCGCCGGCGACGAGCTTGGCGACCGGTTCGCCGATCCAGCGGATGGTCGCGTCCGAGGTGAGCACGAACTGCGCGTCGGGCGCGTGAGACAGCCGGTTGGCACGCGCTTCGATCTCGCCGCTGAGCGCCTTTTGCGCCGCGGCCGACAGGGCCTTCGCGTCGGAACCGGTGGAGGTCGAATCCGGCGCAAAGCGGAAGCCGTCGAGCCGGCCGATGGTATGGCCTTCGACGACGACTTCGCCGGTCTTGGTGATCTCGGTGTCCAGCATCGTGTTCTCTCGCAACCGGCGCATCAGCACGCTGGTGCGGCGATCGACGAAACGCTCGGCGAGGCGTTCGTGCAGCGCGTCGGACAGCTTGTCCTCGATCGCGCGCGCAACGCCCTGCCAATGTTCGGGGTCCGCCAGCCAGTCAGGCCGGTTCGCCGCAAAGGTCCACGTTCTGATATGCGCGATACGCGTCGATAGCGTGTCAATGTCGCCTTCAACATGATCGGCTTGAGAAATCTGTCCGGAAAACCAATCGTCGGAAATTCTACCGTCGCGCAGCAGAAAACCATAGAGGGTCACCACAAGTTCTGCGTGGGCAGCCGGCGAAATCTTGCGGTAGTCGGGGAGCTGGCAAACGTCCCACAGCCGCTCGATCGCGGCGCGACCCTTGGCGAGGGCGCGAACTTCTTCGTCACGCGCGGCGTGATCGAACACGAGGATATCTTCGGCAAGCGGCGCGCGAGTCAGCGCCGGATGCGACGGCAGCGCAGCGAGCGAGGCTGCGAGCGCGCCCAGCGACGAGAAGTCGAGATCCGAATTGCGCCACTGCAATACTTTGAGCGGCTCGAAGCTGTGGCTTTCAAGCGCGTGCACGAGTTCGGCATCGAACGGCGGGCAGCGCCCGGTGGTGCCGAAGCTGCCGTCGCGGGTGGCGCGGCCGGCGCGGCCCGCGACCTGGGCGAATTCCGCAGGATTGAGACGGCGAAACTGATAGCCATCGAACTTGCGATCTGATGCGAACGCGACATGATCGACATCGAGGTTGAGGCCCATGCCGATGGCATCGGTCGCCACCAGGTAGTCGACGTCGCCGGACTGATAGAGCGCGACCTGTGCGTTGCGCGTACGCGGGGAGAGGCCGCCGAGAACGACGGCCGCGCCGCCGCGCTGGCGGCGGATCAGCTCGGCAATCGCGTAGACCTCGTCGGCGGAGAATGCGACGATCGCGGTGCGGCGCGGCTGGCGCGTGATCTTCTTTTCGCCGGCATGGGTGAGCCGCGACAGCCGCGGCCGGCTGAGGATGTTTGCTCCCGGCAACAGCTTCTCGACCATCGGGCGCACGGTTGCGGCGCCAAGGACGAAGGTCTCCTCGCGGCCGCGACAGTTGAGCATGCGGTCGGTGAAGACATGGCCGCGATCAAGATCGGCGCCAAGTTGCACTTCGTCGATGGCGACGAACGCCACATCGAGGTCGCGCGGCATCGCCTCGACGGTCGAAACCCAATAGCGCGGATTGGCTGGCTTGATTTTCTCTTCGCCGGTGATGAGCGCAACCGCGTCGGCGCCCGCCCGCTCGCAGACTTTATTATAGACCTCGCGGGCGAGCAGGCGCAGCGGCAGGCCGATCAGGCCGGAGGAGTGCGCCAGCATGCGCTCGATGGCGAGATGGGTCTTCCCGGTATTGGTCGGCCCCAGCACCGCGGTGACACCGACCCCCCGGGGCCGTTGATCCCGGGGTCCGGGTGAACTGAACGAGATGGGCATTACGGTCTCCGCCGGCGCACGGACCGGCCCGGCGCATCACTTGCAGGGGGCCTTTTGTATCACAATGCGACGCAATCCAAGGGGTTCGGAGGCGCCGCGCGCGAATTCGCGAACGAGTCTCGAACAAAGCGCGCCCGAATCGCTGACTCCGCACCTCGTCGAGATTCGTTCTCACCAGATATAGGGAACGATGGGTGTGTTCCCACCAGATCATGAAAAAATCCATCAAAAATCATCGCAGAATGGTCCGTCAGCGCGATCGCGGAATCACCGCGTTCCGACTCGCTTCGCACTCGTCTGTCAAGCAGGGAATCGAAACCTGGCTGTTAGGCTGTGGATTGGGGGAGGGCTTAGCGCGCCGCCACGGGGACCCGCGGCGGGGTCGCAACCGTAATGAACTGCGTCGCCTCCAATATCCCGAGGCCCAGCGGGGTCGGGATCTGCGCCCGGAACGGCACGAGGATCCGGGTGCCGGCAATCGGCGCCAGCCAGATTTCCATGTCTCGCTGCGCGACTAGGTATTTGATCGCCGGGCGGCTCGGTACGTAACCGGCCAAGGGGGCGAATTGCACGGCGCACACGACCACCGGGCCCTGATAGCCGCGGTCGGCCTGCACGCGCTCGAAGCGCTTGAAGCTCAAATGCAGATCAAAGCGCATGCGGCCGTCAAACACGGAGATCGTGCGCCGGCAGGCTTCCGCCGAAACCGGGTCGCCAGTGCCAGGCACGCGGACAAGCCCAGCGGTCATCGGATCGGTGACGCCGCGCCGATGTGCATCGGTCAACGGGATGCGCTCCGGTTGGAGCGTAGCCGGGGGCTCGATGGTAAAGTCCTTGACGTTGCCGGAGCTGAGCGCGATTCGCAGCTCTTCGACACGCTTTTCGTTCGCGATGCTCGACGCATAGACGGACGGCATCAGATGATCGCCGCGAACGGTGCCGCGCGACGCCCCGCTGCCCTGGCCGTTCGCAAACACGCGCAACAGGCCCGCGGTCATGCCGCTGGCGGCTGCCGTAAACTGATCTTCGCCGATTTCGATGACCCAGGCGCCGCGGCCAATGGGAACGCCCGCAAGGCTTGCCGAATAGCGTGCGTCGAGCTTGCCTTGGGCGTGCGCATCGCCTCCGCCAACACAAGCTGCCATCGCGGCAGCGACGAGGCACAGATGCACTTTATGTAACGCGGCTGGAATCGGGCGTTGGACAGGCCGGCGGCCTGGACGCAAAAGACCGGGCAAAGTTACACGCACTTTCGATCCAATCCGTCAAACGCCTCGCCGGCAGGAACGCAGGCTTTTCGACGTGGATTAAGTCGATTGTGTGATGTAACGGACTGATCCCGCTGGCCTTCAACCGCTTCGACGCGGCCCAGACCAGCGCAGCTGTGCGGCAACGTTGCCGGCCGAGCAATCCCGCCATCGAGTAACGGCCATCGCGAACTTGACGCTCACCGCCCGTCTCACTATAGGTCCGCGGTCCAAACGAGCCATATTTGCCATAGCTCCGCGCCCCGGCGGCGCGAAGACGGTTGCTTTCAGAGGTATGCCATGTCGCGGCGATGCGAACTGACCGGGAAAGGTCCCCAGGTCGGCCACAAGGTCAGCCATTCCAATATCAAGACCAAGCGGCGATTCCTGCCGAATCTGGTGAACGTCACTTTGATGTCCGACGCCCTTGGGCGCTCGGTGCGGCTGCGCATCTCCGCGAATGCGCTCAAGAGCGTCGACCATCGCGGCGGCCTTGACGCCTTTCTGACCAAGGCGCGCGAGAGCGAGCTGTCGACGCGCGCCGTGGAACTCAAGCGCCAGATCGCCAAGAAGCTCGCCCCCGCGAGCTGATCGTTCTTTCGATTGGCCTTCCGCTTGTCGTCGCCCGGCTTGACTGGGCGACCCGGTAACCACCGGCTGCGGAGGATTGCCCGGTCGAGCCGGGCCATGCGGCGCGTCCGTTAAGATCGGAAAACGCGAAGCATCGCGCGCTTCAATCTTCCGTCAGTTTGAACTGCAGCAGGATCGTCCGCTGCAGGATCGAGAAGTTGTCATCCGACACCATGGTGAGGATCGTGGCGCCGTCCTTCGCGACGTGGACGCTGAGCCCCTCCATGTTGTCGATCTGATATCCCATGTCGGCGAAGATCAACTCCGGGCCGTCGACGAGCGCGCCCGGGGCAATGTCGGTGATGGCGATCTTGCGCAGGCGCATCGCGACACCCGTGAGCCAGGTGAAGCGGCGCTCCAACAGCAGGATGTCGCCTGATGGCAACGCGGCACTGTCGCTGATGTCGAAGTCATCGCGTCGCTTGACCGAGAACTCCGACGCTGCGGTGCCGTTGAGAATGAATGCCTTGAGGTTGCCGGCGCCATCGAGGCCGCGTTCCGAAAATGCGAGCAGCGCGCCGGCAAGCGGACCCGTTCGCGGCGCGAAGGCGAGCGCCTCCAGGCCTTTGTTGCTCGGAAGCTTGGAGATGCCGAGCGGTACCGGGACGACTTCGGCACGAGCCAGCACGCCGGATTTCGCGAAGTCGAAGCGCACGATGCGGTTCACTCGCTCGATGCCGACGTAGAACAATCCGTCGCGCACCGCGAGCAATTCAGTATCGTACCAGCCGCGCGAGGCCAGTGTGCGGCCATCGGGTCCGATCATCGGGGCGATGACGGCGTCGGCGATCCCGCTCGGCCGTCCGGCCGTATAAACGATGCGGCCTGTCAGCCAATGGCTCTTGTCGGAGAACGCGACGAAGTGCTCGCCGTCCGCCTCGACCCGGATCGCCGAGAACCCGCCAAAGTCGCGGTGAGAGGACGCAAGCTCGAGCCCGCCGATGAATTCCAGCGCGCCGAACCGGCGCTGGTTGGCGACGCTCGAATTGAACGCGTCGATCGGCTTCGCCGTGATCGTAATGGCCGCCGGCGGCTCGGGAACGCCGCGCTGTGCGCCCGCCGGCGCCGCATGCACCCCGAGCGCGAGAGCGGCGATGACGCCCGCGCGCAACAACACGGCGAAGCCGGGGAAAACCGAGTTGAGACCGTGCCATGTATGCGCGGAGTTCGATGGGAACGCCGGCGACCCAACGCTCACGCGTCGAGCCGGCGCTTCGGCCGGCGCACCGGTTCCTCCGGCGCCTCTTCATCGAAGAGTTCGGCGAGCTTCTCGACCATGGCGCCGCCCAGTTCCTCGGCATCGACGATCGTGACGGCGCGGCGATAGTATCGCGTCACGTCGTGACCGATGCCGATCGCGATCAGTTCTACGGGCGAGCGCTGCTCGATCTCCTCGATGATCCAGCGCAGGTGGCGCTCGAGGTAGTTGCCGGCATTGACGGACAGCGTCGAGTCGTCGACCGGCGCGCCGTCCGAGATCATCATCAGGATGCGGCGCTGCTCGGTGCGCGCGATCAGGCGCTTGTGAGCCCAATCGAGCGCCTCGCCGTCGATGTTCTCCTTGAGCAGCCCCTCGCGCATCATCAGCCCGAGATTGCGGCGGGCGCGGCGCCACGGCGCGTCGGCCGATTTGTAGATGATGTGGCGCAGATCGTTGAGCCGGCCGGGGTTGGCGGGTTTGTTCGCCGCGAGCCAAGCTTCGCGCGACTGGCCGCCCTTCCACGCACGCGTCGTGAAGCCGAGGATCTCGACCTTGACGCCGCAGCGTTCCAACGTGCGTGCGAGAATGTCGGCGCATGTGGCAGCGACCGTAATCGGACGCCCGCGCATCGAGCCGGAATTGTCGAGGAGCAGCGTCACCACGGTGTCGCGGAACTTGGTGTCCTTCTCGCGTTTGAACGAAAGCGGATGCATCGGATCGATGATGATGCGGGAGAGTCGCGCCGGGTCGAGCAGGCCTTCCTCGAGGTCGAACTCCCAGGAGCGGTTCTGCTGGGCCATCAAGCGGCGTTGCAGACGGTTTGCGAGCCTTGCCACCACGCCCTGCAAGTTGGCGAGCTGCTTGTCGAGATAGCCGCGCAGGCGGTCGAGTTCTTCCGGCTCGCACAGATCTTCGGCGGCCACGATCTCGTCGAACTTGGTGATGAAGGGCCGGTAGTCCGGGCCGCGCGGCTCGTTGCGGCCGCCCTGGCGCGGGCGCCACGGCTCGGCGGCATTCTCCAAGTCGCCCATGTCGGTGTCGTCCGGCATGTCGGCGGTCGGCGCATCGGTCGCCTCGGCGGCGCTGTCCGGCACCTCTTCGGTCGCGGACTCGGCCTGTTCGAGGCTCATGCGCTCGCTGTCGTCGGACTCAGAAGATTCGCCGTCTTCTCCCTTCTCGTCCTGGCGGCCCTCGTCGTTATTGTCCTCGCTCTCGTCATCCTCCTCGTCGCTGCGCTCGTCGCCCATGTCGAGCGAATCGAGCAGGTCGTGGACGATGTCGCCGAAGCGGCGTTGGTCCTCGATCGTGTCTTCCAGGCGGTCGAGCTCGCGGCCGGCGCGGCCTTCGATGAAACTGCGCCACAGCTCGACGAGCCGCCGCGCCGCCGGCGGCGGGGCCTGACCGGTAAGCCGCTCGCGCACCAGCATGGCGAGGGCCTCTTCGATCGGGGCGTCGGCGCGGTCGCTGATCTCGTCGAACTTGCCGCGATGAAACTTGTCATCGAGCATCGCCGCGAGATTCTTGGCGACCCCCTGCATGCGGCGGGCGCCGATGGCCTCGACGCGGGCCTGTTCGACGGCCTCGAACACGGCGCGGGCCTGCTGGCCGCCCGGCAGCAGCTTGCGATGGATCGCGTTGTCGTGGCAGGCCATGCGCAGCGCGATGGCATCGGCGTGACCGCGAACGATCGCCGCATCGCGGGCGCTGAGCTTGCGCGGCGGCTCGGGCAACCGCGCTTTGCCGCCCACCACGCCGGGCCGTTCGGCCGCGAACGCAACTTCGAGATCGGGTTTGCGCGCGATCGCCCGCAGGCAGCCCGTCACGGCGCGCTTGAACGGCTCGGTCGGCGCCTCCTTGCTTGGCGACTTGGGTTTGATATTCGAGGACATCGGTTGTCCGAAATTCAAAAAACTCAGGTCAGTGCCACGTTGACGGATGACTCCGGCAGCTCCTGGCCGAAACAGCGCTGATAGAACTCGGCAACGATCGGACGCTCCAACTCGTCGCATTTGTTGAGGAAGGTGAGGCGGAACGCGAATCCGACGTCCTTGAAGATGTCGGCGTTCTCCGCCCAGGTGATGACCGTGCGCGGGCTCATCACGGTGGAGATATCGCCGTTCATGAAGGCGTTGCGGGTGAGATCCGCGACCCGCACCATTTTGTTGACGATGTCGCGGCCGGCGTCCGTGCGGTAGTGCTTGGCCTTGGCCAAGCACGATCTCGACCTCGTTGTCGTGCGGCAGATAGTTGAGCGTAGTGACGATCGACCAGCGGTCCATCTGCGCCTGGTTGATCTGCTGGGTGCCGTGATAAAGGCCGGAGGTGTCGCCAAGCCCGACCGTGTTCGCCGTCGCGAACAGACGGAACGCCGGGTGCGGCTTGATGACCCGGCTCTGATCGAGGAGCGTGAGGCGGCCCGAGGATTCGAGCACGCGCTGGATCACGAACATCACGTCGGGACGGCCGGCATCGTATTCGTCGAACACCAGCGCGACGTTGTGCTGGTAAGCCCAGGGCAGGATGCCGTCGCGAAATTCGGTGACCTGCTGGCCCTCGCGGATCACGATCGCATCCTTGCCGATGAGATCGATACGGCTGATGTGGCTGTCGAGATTGACGCGCACGCATGGCCAATTGAGGCGGGCGGCGACCTGCTCGATGTGGGTCGACTTTCCGGTGCCGTGATAGCCGGTCACGATGACGCGGCGGTTGCGGGCAAATCCCGCGAGGATCGCGAGCGTGGTCGGGCGGTCAAAACGATAATCGGAATCGATATCCGGGACATGCTCGTCCGGCTGCGAATAGGCCGGCACTTCCATGTCGCTGTCGAAGCCGAACGTTTGCCGCACCGACACCTTGATGTCGGGTAGCGGGGCGGCGGTCTCAGTCACCACAGTCATTGCTCCTCCGTGCGTGGGCTCACCCCTGATCCCGGCGGGAAATCGATGGGTTCCGACGGGCGGCTGAAGGCCCGGCGGCTGCGGATGCCCAAATCCAAACACTGGCGAATTTCGGCGCCCGGACACACGACTTCGGCGAAGCGCGACATGCGACGTATGTCGCCGGCAACTTAACAGAAACGCCCCGGGCGGCGGAAGCGCCGGATGGGCCCTGTGCGTCCGCCATCGCATATCAACCTGAGACACGAAGCTGCATTAAAGTCCGCTGTAGGCCGCACCCCTACCAGCCTGAGATTTCAGCAGAATTTAGCAGAGCCTTGAGGCCCCGGAGCCGATCGCGCGGACACGTCACATGGCGACGGGCACTTACGCAAACCAGCCGGGCGAAATCAGCAGAGTCCCTGCTTCTTGAGATAGTTATAGGCTTCGATGATTTCACGCAGCTTGTCCTCGGAGCCGCGGTCGCCGTCATTCAAATCGGGATGATGGCGTTTGACGAGCTCCTTGAACCGCGCCTTGATATCGAGACGCCCGGCGCCTTCCTCAAGTCCCAATGAATTGAGCGCCTTGCGTTCCGCGTTGCGGATGGTGCGCCGCTCGGCCTCGGCACGGGAATGCGCGTTCCGGGCTGCACCGAAATCCCGCATGATGTCGAACGGGTCATCGGAGTCGAGGCCGTCCTCGAACATGCGCGACCGGCGGCGCCCGTTACCCGAGTTGGCGGAGCGACCCTTGCCGCCGATCATGCCGATCTTCCAGGTCGGCAGGTGGCCGGTGAGGGCATCTTTCTGATAGCGGGCGACGGCGTCGTCGTCCATGCCGGCGAAAAAATTGTAGGACTGATTGTATTCGCGCACGTGCTCGAGACAGAACCGCCAATGCTCGCGCTCGCGGCCGCGACCCTTCGGCGCCCGATGCGTTGCAGCACTG
The DNA here is from genome assembly GCA_963702755.1 of uncultured Alphaproteobacteria bacterium. Classification (GTDB taxonomy): domain Bacteria; phylum Pseudomonadota; class Alphaproteobacteria; order Rhizobiales; family Xanthobacteraceae; genus JAJPKK01. The sequence continues at coordinate 79,477 of CAVPDZ010000005.1, forward strand.
GAACAGCTCGGCCAATCGCAACACGGCTGATCCGTCTGCGCGCGTCGATCTTCGCTGGGCTTGACCCGGATGCGATCGAACAAGGGTAAGTCGAACTTCATTACCTATTATGCGAAGGGTTCATCGAAACGCGCAAGCTTGACAGATTCGTCGCACCGTGATCCGCGCTCGGCGTCGCGACGACGATTGACGCGATCGTGAACGAGCCATTAAAGCTTCCCGCATGAACATGCGCGAGACCATTGCGCGTAAGCTGACAGATGCGTTCGCGCCGGCGAGCCTCGAAGTGGTGGACGAGTCACACCAGCACGCGGGACATGCCGGACACCGGCCGGGCGGGGAAACTCATTTCCGCATTTATATTGTGTCGGATGCCTTCCGGGAAAAGAGCCGGCTCGAACGCCATCGCATGATAAATTCAGCCCTCGCAAGCGAACTGCAGGGCGGCGTCCATGCGCTTGCGATCCACGCCGCGGCCTCGAACGAAGTACCGACCTAAGTGACGTGCGTGGGAGCGCGCGGCTCTGCCGCGCTTTGCCCACCCTACGTCATTGCTTAGGAGGCCTTTGCGGTCGCCTTTTGCATTACGGGGGTAATGCGCAGCGCCTCCAGCCGGTTGCGGTTCTTGCGAAGCACCTGGAAGCGGAAGCCGTGGAAGGTGAAGCTCTGGCCGGCCTCGGGGATCGAGCGTGCTTCGTGGATGACGAGGCCCGCGATGGTGGTCGCCTCGTCGTCGGGCAAATTCCAATCCATGGCGCGGTTGAGGTCGCGGATCGGAACCGCGCCGTCGACGTTGACCGAGCCGTCAGGCTGCGGACGCACGCCCGGCACTTCGACGTCGTGCTCGTCGCTGATGTCGCCGACGATCTCCTCCAGAATGTCTTCCAGGGTCACGATCCCCATGAACTCGCCGTACTCGTCGACGACGAGAGCGAGCGGGGTGCGGCGGCGACGGAACGCCTTGAGCTGCTCCGTGAGCGGACGCGTCTCGGGAACGAACCAGGCGGGCCGGGCGATCGCCATGATGTCGATCTTGCGCGGGTCGCCGCCGGCCACTTCCATGGCGCGCACCAGGTCCTTCACGTGCAAAATGCCGACGATGTTCTCCGGCGTGCCGCGCCACAGGGGCACGCGCGTCACCATTTCGCGGTTGACGAACTCCACGACCTTTTCCGGCGGCTCGCCGACATCGGCGGCGATGACCTCGGTGCGGTGGATCATGACGTCGGCGACGGTGAGGTCGCGCAGATCGAGGAGGCCGCCCAGCATGTCGCGATCATGCTTCTCGACGCTGCCTTCACGGTGCAGCAGATCGACCGCGCCGCGCAGACGCTCGTGGCCCGGCAACAGCTCACCGCCGCGGGAATCGACCCGCACCAAGGCCAGCATGTGGCGCACTAGCCAGTCCGTCGCGTCGAGCACAGGTCCGAGAATGCGCACCACGTGGTCGAGCGCGCGCGCAACCGAGAGGGCGTAGCGGTCGGGGCTCATGATCGCCGCCGTTTTCGGCAGCATTTCGCAGAACACCACCACGAGGATCGTCATGGTGACGCTGGCGTAGATCACGCCGACATCCCCGAACCACGACAGCAACAGCTCGGTCGCAAGCGCCGACGACACGATGGTCGCGACGTTGTTGCCGATCAGGAGAGCACCGAGGAGCCGTTGACGCCGGTCGAGCAGGCGGGTGACGATTCCAGCTTTCTCGTTGCCGCTTTTGACGAGGCTCAGCATGGTGGCGCGCGAGCACGCCGTCATCGCGGTCTCGCTTCCGGAGAAGAAGAAAGACCCGAACAGGAACAGTAGAACCGCAGATAAAATCAGCCAATCCGCAAGCGTCATCGCGCCTCGAGCTTCTCGATCAGGAACGCGCGTACCTGCGCCGGATCGACATCATTGGCTATATAGGCATGCCCGATGTCGCGCAGAAGAATGAAGGTGAGCCTGCCGCGCTGCACTTTCTTGTCCTGCGCAATCAGTCCCATCAGGCGGTCGGCATCCGGCGCGCCGCCTGCAATCTCGCCGAGCCGGACCGGCAGGCCGACGCCGGCGAGATGGCGGGTGATGCGGGCGACATCGCCAGCCGCCAACAGCCCGAGCCGCGAGGAGAACTCCGCGGCGAGCGCCATGCCGATCGCGATCGCCTCGCCATGGAGGAGGCGGTCGGAAAACCCGGCCGCCGCTTCGAGCGCATGGCCGAAAGTATGGCCGAGATTGAGAAGCGCGCGCTCGCCGGTCTCGCGCTCGTCGCGGGCGACGATCGCCGCCTTCATCCGGCAGCTCGTGGCGATGGCGTGTTCGCGCGCGGCGCCGCCGGCAAAAACGTCGGCGGCGTTGGCTTCGAGCCAGGTGAAGAAACCGGCATCGCCGAGGAGCCCGTATTTGGCGACTTCGGCATACCCGGCACGGAACTGGCGCGGCGGCAGGGAATCGAGCACTCCGGTGTCGGCGACCACCAGAATCGGCTGATGGAACGCACCGATCAGGTTCTTGCCGAGGCGTGAATCGATTGCAGTCTTGCCGCCGACCGAGGAGTCGACCTGCGCCAACAGCGTGGTCGGCACCTGGATGTAATCGAGCCCGCGCCGTACCGATGCGGCAGCAAACCCGGCAAGGTCGCCGATGACGCCGCCGCCAAGCGCGATCGACGAGATCGCCGCGCTCGATCCGTGCCGCGATCAGCGCCTCGCAAACGTCCTCGTAGCCGGCAAAACTCTTCGCGCTTTCGCCGGCGCCGACGACGATGCGGGAGGACGGGATGCCGGCTTGCGCGAGCGCGGTCTCCGCGGCGTCTGCATACAGCGGGGCGACATTCGAGTCGGTGACGATCGCGGCTTTCGCTCCCGGCTTGAGCGCCGCCGCTCGCGTGCCGAGCGAGGCCAACAGGCCGCGCCCGATCACGATGTCGTAGCTGCGCTCGCCGAGCGCGACGTTGACGACGGTCGGATCGCCCGGCCGGACTGGCGCGGTCATGGCCAAGCCTTTCAATCGAAAAATCATTACGCCGCTACGAGGCGGTCGGCCCGTTTATAGGCTCAGAGCGCTATTGCGGTCGAGATCGCCGCGGAGCCATGGTTGATGCACGACCTAGGCGGTCACGCCCACCTTGCCGCCGACGGCCGTCACGATCTCATCGACGATGAGGTCGTGGGAAACATCCCGCGACGTCACCGTCACGTCGGCTAGCGCATAGATCGGCTCACGCTCGGCGAGCAGCTTCATAAGGGTTGCGACCGGATCGGCGGTCTTAAGGAGCGGGCGATCGTTGCGCCGTCGCAGCCGCCTCGTGAGCACATCAAGGTCGGCCCTGAGCCAGACCGAGATTCCCTTGGCACGGATGTTGGCGCGGGTGTGTTCGTTCATGAACGCCCCGCCGCCGGTCGCCAGCACCTGCGGGCCGTGCTCGAGCAGGCGGGTGATCACCCTCGCCTCGCCGGAGCGAAAATAGGGCTCGCCGTGGGCCTCGAATATCTCCGCAATGGACATGCCCGCAGCCTGCTCGATTTCGGAGTTTGCGTCGACGAACGGGATACCCAACCGCGTCGCGAGGCGTCGGCCAATGGAGGATTTGCCGGCTCCCATCATTCCGACCAGCACGATCGAGCGCCGGTCCAGGGCAGCGGCGAGCGCGGCATCGTGGCTCTGGACGGCCTGGGGAACGGCAAAGTCGGCCATGAATCATCCTTGAAGATCGCCGCACGCTCCCACAATCGTCGTTGGGAAACAACAAGGGCCGCCCAAAGCCGGGACAGGCGCGTTCGCGCCCGCAGTTATTTTATTACCTTCGTGCGGTTGCCGCGACTTCGTGCGCATTCATGCAACTTTGCCTCGGAAATGTTAAAGTCATCGCAGATGGAGACGCAGCAAATCGCGCGGATTCGCAATTATGCCGAGCTTATTCAGGCTTCTATTCGTGGTGGGGGTGATCTGGGGCATCGGGTACGGAGCCATGTTCGCGCTGGTGAGCTTCGTCAACCCGAAGCCGCGTGAGATCTCCGTCAACGTGCCGCCGGATCGCTTCGTCAAGACGCAGCACTGATGGCGAAATCGCAGGCACCTCGCGGCGCCATCACATTGTTCCTCGACATGGTGGCGGCCGAGCGCGGCGGCGCTGCCAATACGCTTGCCGCCTATCGACGCGATCTCGATGATCTCGTGGCTTGGCTTGCCCGCCGCAAGCGCTCGGTCGAGGCCGCGACCACCGCCGATCTGCGTGCTTACCTCGGCGATCTTGCCGCACGGGGCTTTGCTGCAACCTCGGTGGCGCGGCGGCTCTCGGCGATTCGACAGCTCTATCGCTTCCTTTATGCCGAGGGCATCCGCTCGGAGGATCCCGCGGCGATCATTCAGGGGCCGAAGCGTGGTCGTAGGTTGCCGAAGGTGCTTTCGGTCGGCGAAGTAGACCGGCTCATCGCGGCGGCGCGGGAGGCGACCGAGGTCCCGGAATTGCCTGCCGCCGAGCGGCTGCGGACGCTGCGGCTCCTGTGTCTGCTCGAACTCCTCTACGCGACCGGGCTTCGCATTTCCGAGCTCGTCGCCTTGCCGGCGTCGGCAGCGACGCGCGACGAGCGCATGCTGGTGGTGCGCGGCAAGGGCGGCAAGGAGCGGTTGGTGCCGCTCAACGGCGCCGCCAAGACGGCGATGCGCGCCTATCGCGAGGCGTGTGATGAGGCGGCGCGGGCGAACCCATCGAAATGGCTCTTTCCGTCATTCGGCGAAGCCGGGCATCTCACGCGCCAGCACGCCGCCCGGGAATTGAAGGAGCTTGCGGTCCACGCGGGCTTGCGCGCCGAGCGCGTCAGCCCTCATGTGCTGCGCCATGCCTTTGCAAGCCATCTCCTCGCCAACGGGGCCGATCTGCGCATCGTCCAGACCCTGCTCGGCCATGCCGACATTTCGACGACGCAAATCTATACTCATGTGTTGGACGAGCGGCTTAAGAGCCTCGTTCGCGATCTGCATCCGCTGAGCGAGGGATGATGCGCAGCTATCTTGATTTCGAAAAGCCGGTGGCCGAACTGGAAGCGAAGGTCGAGGAACTTCGCACGCTCCAGGGCGAAGAGAACGCGGTCGCCATCGGCGAGGAGATCGCGCGCCTTGAGTCAAAGGCCACCGCTGCGCTCGAGGAACTCTACGGCTCGCTGACGCCATGGCAGAAGACCCAGGTCGCGCGTCATCCGCAGCGGCCGCACTGCCTCGATTATGTCGCCGCCCTGATCACCGACTTCACCCCGCTCGCCGGCGACCGCAAGTTCGGCGACGATGACGCCCTCGTCGGCGGCTTCGGCCGCTTTGAAGGCGAGAGCGTGTGCGTGATCGGCCAAGAGAAGGGATCGACGACGGAGGCCCGGATCAAGCATAACTTCGGCATGGCCCGCCCGGAAGGCTACCGCAAGGCGGTGCGGCTGATGGAGATGGCCGACCGATTCAACGTTCCGGTGCTGGCGCTGGTGGATACGGCCGGGGCCTACCCTGGAATTGATGCGGAGGAGCGTGGGCAGGCCGAGGCGATTGCGCGCTCAACCGATAGTTGTCTCGGCCTCGGCGTGCCGAACATCGCTGTCATTCTGGGTGAAGGCGGGTCGGGGGGCGCCATCGCACTCGCCACCGCCAACCGGGTGTTGATGCTGGAGCACGCGATCTACTGCGTGATCTCGCCGGAGGGAGCGGCGTCGATCCTGTGGCGGGATACCGCCAAGGCCCAGGACGCCGCCACCAACATGAAGATCACCGCGGAAGACTTGATGAGGCTCGCCGTGATCGACGAGATCATCCCGGAGCCCATGGGCGGCGCCCACCGCGATCCCCAGGCGGCGATCCGTGCCGTCGGCAGCGCCATTGCGAACGCCCTTGGCGAACTGCGCAATCTGGACCGCGAGAGCATCCGCCAGCAGCGCCAGGACAAGTTTCTCACCATCGGGCGCATGGCGGTATGAAGGTAGCGGTGACGCGCTAATGTTCTCATAGGGGCCCAGTCTTCGCGGACGGACGGGCGGCAATCTGATGGGTTTCCGCCTGCCAAGATTGAAATGTTAATAAGAACTTAACCACGATTTGGATACCGACAGCCAAAGCCCCTTTGCCTTGCTTAGACCATATCTTAAGGATAGGGGTGTTGGACGTTGGGGTTTTGGGGGCTCACTTGGGACGTGAGCCGGTGGGGGACTGGCAAGTTGCAAGCTTCCTTGCGTTACGCCCGTTTGTTGATGGCGATGGTGGCGGCTGCGGGCGCGTTCGCGCTTGCCGGCTGCGAGACCGACGACGTTTCCACTGCGGTCAGCGCGCGTGCGCTGCGTCCTTTGCCCGCCGCGCTCGCGGCCGAGATCGACAAGAAGGGCATGCCGCGGGAATCGCCGATCCTGGTGCGCATCTTCAAGGAAGAATCAGAGCTTGAGGTCTGGAAGCAGGACGCCGAAGGCAAGTTCGCGCTGCTGAAGATCTATCCGATCTGCCGCTGGTCGGGCGAACTCGGTCCGAAGGTCAAGGAAGGCGACCGGCAGGCGCCCGAGGGCTTTTACGACATCACCCCCGGCCTGATGAACCCGAATTCGAACTACTATCTCGCGTTCAATCTCGGCTTTCCCAACTCCTACGACAGAGCGAACGACCGCAACGGCGCGTTCCTGATGGTGCACGGCGATTGCTCATCGCGCGGCTGCTACGCCATGACCGACGAGCAGATCCAGGAAATCTATGCCCTCGGCCGCGAACTCGTTCCTCGGCGGGCAGAAATCGTTCCAGGTGCAGGCCTATCCGTTCCGGATGACGCCAGTGAACATGGCGAAGCACCGCAACAACCCGGCCATGGCGTTCTGGCGGATGATCAAGGAAGGCAACGACCACTTCCTGGTCTCTCATCGCGAACCCAAGGTGGACGTCTGCGACAAGCACTACGTGTTTGATGCGGTCGCGCACGGCAATGCCTCGACGCCGGTCACATTCCATGCCCGCGAGAAATGTCCGCCCTACGAGGTTTCTCCCGATATCGCGGCGGCAGCGAAGCAGAAGCACGACGCCGACGAGCAGGCCTTCAACGAATATGCGAATCGCGGCATCGCGACGGTCGCGGTGCGTACGGGCACCGACGGCGGCATGCATCCATTGTTCCTCGCCAAGCTGAAAGGCAAATCGACCAATTCGATATTCAGCTCGCATGACGGCCTGACCGTGCCGGCCGGACCGTTGCCGTCGCACGTCAATCCGCCCCACGCGCCCGACCCGGATTCGACCTCGGCCGTCGCGTAGCGCCTCGAACTCCGAAGGCACGTTCTCGAAGATGGGCAAGTGGCTCGGTTTCGGCGGCAGCAGCGAGCCGACGCCGCCGGCGAGCCCTGCTTCGCCGGCTAGGCCAAAGCCGACGCAGACAGCGACGACAACGCCAAAGCCGACGCAGACGGCGGCTGTCACCCAGAAGCCCACGCACACAGCGGATGCCGCATCGGCAAAGCCTGCGGCGCCGAAAGCGGCCGAGAAGCCCAGCAGGAGGCTCCCCACGCGGCGGCACCACCGCCATCGCCGTTTGATCGCGCTCCTGTGCCGTCGGGCGGCGCCGTGATGGCCGGGGCGACCCCGGTCGTTCCCACCGGCTCATTCGAAAGCCGTTGGAACGCTCAGTAGTCGCTGTCCAGCAAATGCAGGGGCGTCCGCGCCTGTCGCGGGCATACCCGTTGCATCCCGCAGTCGGGCGGCCAGCCGCCGCTTAAATCATAGATTTACTGGTTCGTCGGCCCGGTCGCGTTGGAATTTCCGGGCCCCGTCGGCGCCGTCGAATTTGGATTGGCAGCACGCGCCTGTGCCGCCGCCGCTCTGCGCTCCTCGCGCCATTTTTCATATTCCGGCGTACCGGCCCGGGGCGGCGCGTCCGGCGGCAACCCGCCGGCCCACTGCGGCCAAGCATCCGTTACGCTCGCGGACATTTTGGCATTCATCGAATTGACTTCGCTGATGGACATGCAGCCGGTCAGGGCCGGCGCGGCGAGAGCCACAGCGAGCAGCATCACGACAGGATTGCCGGCAAAACGAGACTTGCCCGGGGCCACCTTGAGGGCCGGCATTGCACATATCCTGTCGTCGCGTCCGCGGCAGAAGCGCGAACGGTGTCCTTAACAACCCGAATACCGTGAAAACATTAAGGCGCGGGTAAGTCCTGTCACCCGGCTAATCGCCCGCCGCCGCTCAGGAAATCGCGATATGCCGCGGCAAGGCCGTCGCGCAGCGGGGTGCGCGCCGTCCAGCCGAGCCGCGCCAAGCGGCTGACATCGAGGAGTTTTTGCGGGGCGCCGTCGGGGCGGGAGGTATCGAAAACGATCTCGCCCGAGTAGCCCACCACCTCGGCGACCATCTTGGCAAACTCGGCAATCGTAATGTCGCGGCCGGTGCCGACATTGAGGAATTGGTCGCCGGAATAGCTCTTCAGCGCAAAGACGCAGGCATCGGCGAGATCGTCGACCGCGAGAAACTCGCGGCGCGGCCGGCCGGTGCCCCAGACCGTGACGGTCGGGGCCTTGGCAAGCTTCGCCTCATGGAAGCGGCGGATCAGCGCCGCCGGCACGTGGCTGTGCTCGGGATGATAGTTGTCGCCGGGGCCATAAAGATTGGTCGGCATGAGCGAGATGAAATCGGCGCCGTATTGCCGGCGATAGGCCTCGACGAGCTTGATGCCGGCGATCTTGGCGATCGCATACCACTCGTTGGTCGGCTCGAGCGCGCCGGTGAGCAGCATCTCCTCGCGCATCGGCTGCGGCGCCAATTTCGGATAGATGCAGGATGAGCCGAGAAACAGCAGCTTGCCCACACCGGCCGCGAACGCGCCGCGAATGAGATTGAGTTCGATCGCAAGATTGTCGGCGAGGAAATCGACCGGATAGGCGTTGTTGTAGGCAGATGCCGCCGACCCTGTGCGGCGGCAACGACGACGACGTCCGGCCGGTGGTCGCGCAGCCAGGCTTCGGTCTCGGCCTGGCGCGAAGGTCGAGGGCGTTGCGATCGGCGACCAGCAGTTCCGCAGCGTTCCGACGCAAGGCGGCGCACCACCGCGGCGCCGACCATGCCCGTGGCCGGCGACGAAGATGCGCCGGCCGTCGAGGGCGAACGGCAGCGCCGTAGCCGACGGCGCCGTCGCGTACGCGGCGCGGATCTGACCTCAGTCATGCCGGCTCATGCGTTCCTTCTCGCGCTTGACCTGCACAAGATCGCTCGCGACCATGTCCTTGACGAGATCGGCGAAGCTCGTCTTGTGGCGCCAGCCGAGCCGCTGGTGCGCCTTGCGCGGATCGCCGAGCAGCAGATCGACCTCGGTCGGACGGAAATAGCGCGGATCGATCACGACCAGCACCTGTCCGGATTTCGTATCGATGCCGGTCTCGTCCTTGCCCTTGCCGCGCCAGGAAATGTTGCGGCCGACTTCGGCGAAGGCGCGCTCGACGAATTCGCGCACCGAATGCTTCTCGCCGGTCGCCAGCACATAGTCGTCGGGCTCGTCCTGCTGGAGGATCATCCACATGCCTTCGACATAGTCGCGGGCGTGGCCCCAGTCGCGCTCGGCATCGAGATTGCCGAGGTAGAGCTTGTCCTGCATGCCGAGCTCGATCGCGGCGACGGCGCGGGTGATCTTGCGGGTGACGAAGGTCTCGCCGCGCGTCGGGCCCTCGTGGTTGAAGAGGATGCCGTTCGAGGCGTGCATGCCATAGGCTTCGCGGTAATTGACCGTGATCCAATAGGCATAGAGCTTCGCCGCCGCGTAGGGCGAGCGCGGATAGAACGGCGTCGTCTCCCGCTGCGGCACCTCCTGCACGCGGCCGTAAAGCTCCGAAGTGGAGGCCTGATAGAACCGGACCCGCTTCTCCAGGCCGAGAATGCGGATCGCTTCGAGGAGGCGCAGCGGTGCCAAGCGCGTCGGCGTTGGCCGTGTACTCCGGCGTCTCGAAGCTCACCTGGACGTGGGACTGTGCCGCGAGATTGTAGATTTCGGTCGGCTGCGTCTCCTGGACGATGCGAATGAGATTGGTGGCGTCGGTCATGTCGCCGTAATGCATGAAGAAGCGGGCATTCGGCTGATGCGGGTCGATGTAGAGATGGTCGACCCGTCCGCTGTTGAACGACGAGGAGCGGCGCTTGATGCCGTGAACGATGTAGCCCTTGTTGAGCAACAGCTCCGCCAGCAGCGCGCCGTCCTGTCCGGTCACGCCGGTAATTAATGCCGTCTTGCCGCGGCCGTTGCTTTTGCTGCTCTCGGTCATCCGATGATTCTTTCATCGCCCGCCAATTCTTAATGTCTGGGCGATTTGCAATATGTCAGCAGGCCTGTTTACGGCATCGGGTCCGGCCCGTCATCCGTCAATATTACCGCTGATCGGGGTGCTGCCGGCGGACAACCCGCAATCGAGAGGCTCGGCTCTCGAATTCCTGTCAGTCGTGCTACCAGATTTCCAGGATTTTCTGTGTCGCGCGTTCGCCGGCCCGAAATGGCGAGTGCGCGCGCGCCGTTGCGGGGCTCGATGGAACTGATCGGTCTTGGAGTAGCGCCTTCGTGTGCGGAATAGCTGGGTTTTTGGACGCGAACGGAGGCGGTGCCGAGGCGCGTGCCCGCGTGCGCGCCATGACCGACGCCGTCGCCCATCGTGGTCCCGACGATTCCGACGTGTGGACGGATGACGCCGCGGGCATTGCCCTCGGCCACCGACGGCTCTCGATCATCGATCTGTCCCCGCTCGGCCGCCAGCCGATGACCTCCGCCGACGGTCGCTACGTCATCACCTACAACGGCGAGGTCTACAATTTCGTCGAGTTGCGCCAGGAGCTCGAGGCGCTGGGTCACCATTTCCGCGGCGGCTCGGATACCGAAGTCATGCTTGCGGCTTGCGTCGAATGGGGGCCGGAGCGCGCGATCGCGCGCTTCGTCGGCATGTTCGCAATCGCGCTGTGGGATGCGAAAACACGCGTGCTTCGTCTCGTGCGCGACCGCATCGGAGTCAAGCCACTCTACTGGTGCCGTCGCAACGGCGTCGTGCTGTTCGGCTCGGAGCTGAAGGCCTTGATGGCGCATCCGGCGTGGCGCGCCGAAATCGACATCGACGCCGTCGCGGCCCTGACGCGCTACTGCTATGTGCCGGGCCCCGCCACGATCTTTCGCGACGTCTACAAGCTCCCGCCTGGCACCATTCTCACCGTTGCCGCGGGCGGGGAGCCGCGCATCGCGCCCTACTGGCGGCTGCACGATGCGCTCAAGCCCGATGACACGATCGATGACGAAGAAGAAGCGGCGGACCAGCTAGACGCGATGCTGCGCGAGGCGGTGCGCGGGCGCATGATCGCCGACGTGCCGATCGGCGCGTTTTTGTCCGGCGGTATCGATTCCTCGACCGTGGTCGCGCTGATGCAGGCGCAGTCGAACCGCAAGGTGCGCACGTTCTCGATCGGCTTCGACGAGCCCGGCTATGACGAGGCCCAGCACGCCAAGGCCGTGGCCGCTCATCTCGGCACCGATCACACCGAGCTTTACTGCACGGTTCGCCAGGCGATCGACGTCGTTCCGCATTTGCCCGAATGGTTCGACGAACCGTTCGCCGATTCATCGCAGATACCGACGCATCTCGTGTCGGCGATGACGCGCGAGCACGTGACCGTCGCGCTATCGGGCGATGGCGGCGATGAATTGTTCGCGGGCTACCCGCGTTACGCCATCGCCGACAAAATCTGGCGGCGTCTCGAGCGCGTGCCGCACAGTTTGCGCAGCGTCTGCGGCGCTGCCCTCATTCTGCTCCCGGAGCCGTTGCTTGACCGCGCCTTCGCGATACTTCCGTCGCTTCTGCGGCGGCATAACGCCGGACGCAAAGTGCATCGCGTCGCTGCGCTCCTCACGCAGCCTGCGGAGGATGAACTGTTTGTCGAACTGGCCGCGGTCTGGCCCCATGACGCGGCGCTCGTTCCCGGCTCGACCGGCGCGGACCGGTTGCGCAGCGATCCCGGTCTCGTCAACGTACTGCCCGACGCGGTTTCGCGCATGCAGTATTACGACACGCTGACCTACCTGCCGGACGACATCATGACCAAGGTCGATCGCTGCTCCATGGCGGTCGCGCTCGAAGCGCGCGAGCCCATGCTCGATCATCGCCTCGTCGAATTCGCCTGGCGGCTGCCGCCGCGGTTCAAGTACGACGGCCGGCAATCGAAGCGGCTGTTGCGCAAGGTATTGCATCGTTATGTGCCGCCCGCGCTCGTCGAACGGCCCAAGATGGGATTTTCGATACCGCTGGCGTCGTGGCTGCGCGCCGACCTGCGCGATTGGGCGGAGGGATTGCTCAATAAAGCGCGGCTTGCCGCCGACGGCATTTTCTCAGCGGACGAGGTGCGGCGCCTGTGGGAACAGCACCAGTCGCGTCGCGCCGACCGCGAGCACGTGCTGTGGAACGTGCTGATGTTCCAGGCGTGGAAGGAGCACTACCGGCTGTAAGGGCGCCCCTGGCAGCCCGTTCAACCCGCTCGGCAGCGCGCGGCGGCGAACGAGTAGAGCCGCAGCTCGCCGATGACGTGGGCGGTGAACGCGAGCGCCCCGAATACCTTGATGAAGGCGGCGTCGCGAATGTTGAGGCCGCCGGTATAGGCGCCGAAGGCCGGCAGAATCATGCGCTGGCCGTCGCTCGCAAAGCAGCGCCGCGTCATCACCCGGCCGCGCCGGTGCACGCGCGCGCAGGGGTGCAGGTGGCCGGCGATTTCGCCCTCGTTCGGCGCGAGTTTCGGTTCGTGGCGGAAGATCAGCGAGCCAAGCGACACCGAGCGCGCGAAGGCGCCGCCGATCCCGCCGCGCGGATCGGGATCGTGGTTGCCGGCGATCCAGATCCAGTCGCGTCCGCGCTGCAAGTCGAAGAGGGTGGCGCGGTCGGGCGCGGCAAGGCGCTCCGGGCCGCCCAGGTCGTGGAAATTGTCGCCCAGCGCAATCACGACCCGTGGCGCATAACGTTCGATGACGGCCGCAAGGCACTCCAGCGTCGACGCGGTGTCGTAAGGGGGCAGCAGGACGCCGCGCGACGCGAACGCCGAGCCTTTTTCCAGATGGAGGTCGGCGACGATCAGCAGTCGCTCCTCAGGCCAGTAGAGGGCGCCGGCAAGATCGGCCACGAGACCGACCCCGGCGACCGGAATCTCTTCGAGAGCAACCGCGACTGGAGGTGGGAAGTGTCCGCCATAGGCAAGCAAGGCGGCGTCTGGGCTTTGCGCCATCGAGCATCTCAATGCATCGCCTCGCTGATGAGGGCGGCCTCGGCCTCCGCCAGCAAGGTCTCCGATGCTTCGCCATAAACGGATTCGCGGCCAATCTCCAGCATTACCGGCACCGCCAATGGGGATACGTGATCGAGCGCCTGGTGAATCACGTGTCCTTTGATTCGCGCCAGCATGGCGCCGAGGCGTTTGATGTCGAGGAGACCGGCCGCCGCCTCCTGGCGCGCGGCGCGCAGGAGCATGTGATCGGGCTGGTGGCGCCGCAGCACGTCGTAGACGAGGTCGGTCGAGATAGTCATCTGGCGCTGCTGCTTTTTCTCGCCGGGCGCGCGGCGCTCCACCAGCCCGGCGATGATTGCGCATTGCCGGAACGTGCGTTTCATCAGGGCCGATTCGGCAAGCCATGCCTCGAGGTCATCGCCGAGCATGTCCTCGTCGAAGAGCGCGGCGAGCGACAATTGCCCGTGGCGAATTGCGAAAGCCGGATCGCCGAGGCCCCACACCGCCAGGGCATATTCATTGGCGACGAAGCCGAGCGGACGCAGTCGCGCCCGTTCGAGCCGGCGCGTGAGCAGCATGCCCAGCGTCTGGTGGGCAAGGCGACCTTCGAACGGGTAGCAGACGAGGTAGTTCTTGTCGCCGCGCGGAAACGTCTCCACCAGGAGCTGGCCCGGCTCGGGCACCGTCGAGCGCCACCGCTGGAAGCCGAGCCACTCCTGCACTTGCTCGGGCAGCGCCGTCCACGACCGCGGCTCGGAGATCAGCGCGCGCACCCTCGCCGCAAGATAGGTCGACAACGGAAACTTGCCGCCCGCATAAGCCGGCACCTTCGGGTCGTCGGAGTGCGCCCGCGACACATAGGCCTCGTCTTCGACCAAGGCCTCGAAGCGGAGGATTTCGCCCGAAAAGACGAAGGTGTCGCCCGGCACGAGGCCTTCGATGAAATATTCCTCGAGTTCGCCGAGGACGCGGCCGCCGCGCGCGATTGGGCCCGTCGGAGCCGGGACCGAAGCGGCGCGCGCCGTGTTTGACGCTCGCGAGCGCATCAGCCGCACCTTGATCATGGTCTCTTCCACGATGGTGCCGACGTTGAGCCGATATTGCTGGGCGACCCGCGGATTGCTGACGCGATAGCGGCCTTGCTGGTCGGGCTTGATCTTGGCGAAGCGCTCGTAGACCCGCAGCGCGTAGCCGCCGGTCGCGACGAAATCGACCACCGCGTCGAAGTCCGCGCGGGTGAGATTCGCAAATGGCGCCGCCCTGCGCACCTCGTCGTAAAGCTCGTCCGGCCGGAACGGCTCGCCGCAGGCGCAGCCGAGCACGTGCTGCGCCAGCACGTCGAAGGCGCCGGTGCGCAGCGGCGGGGTGTCCTGCGCGCCCGCGGCAACCGCCTCGATCGCCGCCTGGCACTCCAGCACCTCGAAGCGATTCGCCGGGATCAGCACCGCCTCTGACGGCTCGTCGAGCCGGTGATTGGCGCGGCCGATGCGCTGTGTCAGCCGCGAAGCGCCCTTCGGCGCTCCCACATTGATGACGAGATCGACATCGCCCCAGTCGATGCCGAGGTCGAGGGAGGAGGTACAGACCACCGCGCGCAGCCGCCCGGCCGCCATGGCGGCTTCGACCTTGCGGCGCTGGGCGGCATCGAGCGAACCGTGATGAAGCGCGATCGCAAGGCCATCGTCGTTGATGCGCCACAGCTCCTGAAACAGCATCTCGGCCTGGCTGCGGGTGTTGACGAACATGAGCACGGTGCGATGGCGGCGGATGAGGTCGTACATCTCGCCCAGTGCGTGGCGCGCCGAGTGGCCCGCCCACGGCAGGCGCTCGGCGGTGTCGAGCATGGTCACGATCGGCTCGGCGCCGGCTTCGGCGACGAGGATATCGGCTTGCGCGGGGGCGCCGCCGCGCTGGGGCACGAGATAGCGCGCGAGATCGTCAGGCTCGGCGACCGTCGCCGAGAGGCCGATGGTCGTGAGCGCCGGCGCGATGCGGAAGAGGCGGGCAAGCCCGAGGGAGAGGAGATCGCCGCGCTTCGAGGTGACCAGCGAATGCAGTTCGTCGAGCACGACGCGCCGCAGTGTCGCGAAGAGATAGGGTGCGTCGGCGGTCGACAGCAGCAGCGCGAGCTGCTCGGGCGTGGTGAGGAGGATATCGGGCGGATAGCGGCGCTGGCGCTGTCTCTTGGATGCGGGCGTATCGCCGGTGCGGGTCTCGACGCGAACCGGCAATCCCATTTCGGCGACCGGCTGGTCGAGGTTGCGCGCGATATCGACCGCCAGCGCCTTCAGCGGGGAGATGTAGAGCGTGTGGAGACCGCCGCCGGTCGCGAGCGCGCGGCCCGGCCCGCGCCGCGTGCGCCGTTCGGCCAGTTCGACAAGGGTCGGCAGGAAGCCCGCCAATGTCTTGCCGGCGCCGGTCGGCGCGATCAGCAGCGTCGAGCGGCCGGCGCGCGCGTTGTCCAGCAGCGCAAGCTGGTGCGCGCGCGGGGCCCATCCGCGTGAGGCAAACCATCCGGCAAAGGGCTCCGGCAGAGGGGAGGGGATAATGTCCGGGCGCGCAACGGACACGGGGCTATTCCGCCGACCGGCCGTTGCCGTCGTCCGCGCGCATCGCGACCACGACAAGGCCCGGCACGTCGGCGCCGGCCTCGGTGCGGGTTGCGGCCGCGGTGAGCAGGCCTAGCTGCAGCCCGGCGGCTGCCAGCGCGCCGCGGACGTGATCGGCGGAGTGACGGAAGCGGAGCTTCTCGCCAAGTTCGACGCCCGCGCCCGCATACGTTTCGACGGTGAAGGCGAATACCCCGTTCGGCCGCAAAATTTTGGCGACCGCGGCCGCGACCGGCGCAAGATCGAAGATATAGACGAAGACGTCCGCCGCGATGACGAGGTCGTAGCTACACGCGGGTTCGCCGGCGAGGAAGCCCAGCAGGTCGCCCGTCTCCAGGCGATCGTATATTTGCTTGGCACGCGCCTGCACGACCATCGCCGGTGCGAGATCGACGCCGGTGATGTGGCGTGCAAGCGGATAAAAGGCGGCGCCTGCAAGTCCGGTTCCGCATCCAAGATCGAGCATGCGTTCAAATGTGGTGCCGGGACGCACGTGTTCAACGGCGTCGCGAAGCTGCGCCGGCGCGCGGTAGGCAAGGTTTGCCAGCGCCTCGTCGAAGCGCGGCGCATATTGGTCGAACAGCGAGCGCACGTAAGCGGGCGACATGGCGCCCGCCGGGTCGGCACCGCCGAGCCGCGCAAGAGAAAGCGCCGCGCCGCAGCGATCCTCAGGATCGAGGGCGAGCGCCTGATGGAGCGCTGCGGTGGCGCCCGCCGCGTCGCCAAGCTTTGCACGCGCCTCGCCGAGCGCAACCCATCCGGGTGCGAACGCCGGCGCTACCTCGACCGCCTGCGCAAAGAGATCGGCCGCAGCGGCGTAATCCCCGCGGGCGGCGAGATCGCGCCCAAAATTGTAGCGCCGGTCGGCGATCAGATCGCCCGACGTGGATGCGAAAAACTCAGTCAACGCGGTTTACCTAAAATCCCGGTTGCCGGCGGCCGGTCGAGAAATGGCCGTGTCCGCCGTCACCGTCCCGACCGTTTGAAATATCTGAGGTCGGGCGGTGCCTGATCCTTCTTGGCCGGCAGCAGGATTCCGTCGGCGCCGACGAAATAGTTCTCCTTGCCGATGACGATCTGCGCGTTGTTTTCGTTGGTGTAGAACTCCGGCCAATCCGGCTGTGGGTTCGGGTTGTGGATGTATTTCTTGTCGACGGTCCACGGCCGCGTGAGCGCATGATCGATCGACGTGATTTCGTCATGGAGGATGGTCGGGTTGGCCTTGTCGCGATAGATGCGCTCCTTGAAGATCGATTGGTTGTCGACGTGCAGCGGCAGCCCGGCTTCGTCATAGGCGCGCGGCCCTTTGAAACCGCGGGTCTCGACTTCGAGGACGTCATAGCGGCCGTCGCCATCCTCATCGACCCAGCGTCCGATCGAGTAGCCGCCGTAGGTCGGCTCGATCTCCTTCGGCCAATCGCGCCCGTCCGTGAAGATGCGGCGAAAGTGATCGTGCCAGCCGATCAGGATGTAAGTCGTGTCGGGCGTGATCACGTATTCCTGCGGCCCGAACGCCATCATCATGTTGGGCATGCCGGCGGCGCGGCCGAGCGTCGTTGGAAAGTTGCCGAGGCCGCCCTTGGCCTGGTCGGCAAGGCTTTCCTCCAATACGGCCTTGTATTCGGGGGTGAGCGGCGCCTGCTGTCCAAAGCCCCACGGCTTGGTCTGATCGTGGGACGGCTGGGTCGGAAGCGGCACGGCGAATCGCGTCCACTGCCCTTTCCAATCAGGGTACTTCGCATCGTCGAACGCGAGAGCGTCGAACGTCGTCAGCACCGGCGCGGCGATCGCCACAATCGCGATTGCCATGATCTTCTTTAAGGTGAACATGATGCTTCCTCCCGTGCGGACCGTTCAACCGATCGTCGTTGAGAGCCTCATTTGCCGGTCAGGATACACCTCGCGAGTTCGCGGCGGAAAGATGCTAAGCGAGGGCGATCGGCACGACCGCAGTCGAGGCGGCGCGGTTCTTGAGTGTGCCTGCAACGCTCCATCTGCATCAGATGCATCAGATCGTCGCGCCGGCCTTGCCGGAAGATGCGCAATACCCAAACCTTGACGGAGCGTCGGCGTGCCTTGCTGCAGTCATTTTGATAGGATGAGGTACGATCGTAGGCGCCGGATGTTCGTGCGTAACCGCGTTGCACAACCACGTCGCGCGAGCCGTGTCGTTTATTATTGCGGGCGATAATTGATGCAGGACATCAGCCGATCGGCTGCACCGAATAACGGGAACATTGCTCAGTTCGGTCCTTCCGCGGACGACCTTGTCATCATTCCGCTGGCCGTCAATGCCGCAGCGGTCAAACAATTGCTGCGCGCGGCGCTGATCGGGCTTGTCCGGATATTGGATGGCGCCTTCCCGATCCTGCTGCAGCTCGCGCGCTTTCCGCTGTTCACGGTCCGCATCGTCGGCGACGGCGTCGCGGCCATCCTCACGGGTGCGATCGCATTGCTGCCGCTGTCTGCCGCGAACCGGGAGGCTTGGCGCGCCTGGGTGGCGGGCCACTGGGGGGCACTGCGGGCGAAGATCAGCTACCGTGCGTTCGAAGAGTGGATTCACCACGCGTTCGAGGACGGGATGGCCTGGGTGTTCCGCACTTGCGGCAAGCTGACACCGCGGAATGCTTTGCTGGTCATCTGCGCCGCGATGATGTGGTTGCCGATCTCGTTCGGCGCCGCGACCACGGTGCACATCGTGCTGCTGGCCAAGGCGGCGTCGCTGCCGCCGTGGATGCAGCTCTTCCACCCCGTCGCGGCCTTCATCGCCAAGAGCAAGCTGCTCACGCTGCCGGTCTATCCGGCGGCCTGGCCACAGGCGAAGCAGCATCCGTTTGTTCAGGCGATGTCGCGAGCCTGGCAGCGGTTTGCCGCCCTGCATCTCGTCCAGAAGACGGGTTACCGCTTCCGGCAGGCCGAGGACATGCTCTTGGCGCTAACGGCGTCCGCCGGCCAGCAGCTGGCGCGATTGCTGCCGCAGGATATTGCCGAACGGACCGGGTTGGTGTCGGTATGGAGGCTCGTGCAGGCGGCAATGCTGCGCGCGATTGACGGTCTTTCGAATTTGCCGCTCATCAGCGGGATCCGCCGGCGCTATGCGGCGCACTACGATGAGGTGGGCCTCGAACCTGTCCCCTTGAGTGAGCGGACCCGCGCGCTGTTTCAGCGCTGGTCGATCAAGTTTTCGGCCGAGTATTATGTCAAACGGCAGGAGCTGGTCGTTCCGGAAGTGTCTTCAAACTTGAGGCAGTAGTGCGATGTCGATGCATTCTCTGAATGTCATTCCCTACCTTCCGGACTCGTCCGCGAAGCGGATGGTGCGGCGGATCAGAACCTATGGCCTCCCGGCGCTGGCGCTCCTGCTTGTTGTTGGCGTGGTCGGTTATTTCTATCTCCGGCCCGCAAGCGGGCCGCCGCCGGTCGCCGCCGCACCCGCGGCGCCGATCACCGAGAGCGCGAAGGTCGATGTTGCGCCCGAGGACTCTCCGACCGAGCGCCGCGAGGCCGAGAACGAGCGCACGGCGGCGGCAGCCGAGCCTGCCGTAGCTCCCACGCCGGTCGCAACCGAAGAGACCGTTTCCACAATTCCTGGAGATGGTCCGCCTTTGATCGAGAAGCCGCCGTTGCCGCGCTCGCGACCGACCAATTTGCGATAAACCATCAGCGGGAGGGAACGATGACAAGATTTATGGCGGTTCTGCTTGGTTTGGTGATCGCATTGCCAACGGTGGCATCAGCTCAACAGACTGGAAGTCCCATGCTGGCACGGGTTCATCTCATCACTGGCCCCGGAACGCTGCCACGCAATCCGAAGAACCGGCTTGAATTCCTGCGCTACGCGACGACGGGCGAGCCGCGGCTCACGGGCAAGGAATTGATCGAGCGGATTCCGGAAGTCGCGCAGTTCGCGCGGGTGACCGTGGAGGGGGAGGACTTTCTCAACTTTGATACGCCGCAGGACCTCAAGGCGCTGAGCCAGCGCATCAGCGCGCGGCTGCAGGATCCCGATATTGCGGGCGTCGTCTTCACCCATGGCACCAACACCATCGAGGAGACGGCGTACTTCCTCAACCTCACCGTCAGGAGCGACAAGCCGGTCGTTATCGTCGGCGCCCAGCGTCCGTTCAGCACGATGAGCTCGGACGCGCCGCTCAATCTCCTCAACGCCATCCGCGTCGCCGCCGAACCCGCTTCGCGCGGCAAGGGCACCCTCGTGGTCCTCAACGACGAGATCAACGCTGCCCGCGACGTCACCAAAACCAACACCTATCGCGTCGAGACTTTCCAGGCCCGCGAAGTCGGCATCCTGGGCTACGCCGATCCCGACCGGGTCGTGTTCTATCGGGCGCCGACGCGCCGGCACACGACGCAATCGCAGTTCGATCTCTCGCGGATCGAGGACTTTCCGAAGGTCGCCATCCTCTACGGCTATTCAGGGGATGACGGCGATCTTGCCAAGGCTGCGGTCGCGGCCGGCGCCAAGGGCCTCGTCATCGCCGGTACCGGCGCCGGTCATACCCAGAATGCGCGCAAGGTGCTCAAGGAGCTTTACGACAAGACCGGCGTCATCGTGGTGCGCAGCGCGCGCGTCGGCGCCGGCCGGGTGATCCGCGACGACAATTGGCAGGAGCCGGGCTTCGTCGCCGCCGATAATCTCAACCCGCAAAAGGCGCGTATCCTGCTGCAGCTCGCGCTGACGCAGACGACCAAGCCTGACGAAATCCAGCGGATGTTCGACGAGTATTGAGCGCAAATCGAGCTACGCGGGGCAGCGCCGCTGACGTTGCCTTTTTTGACCGCGCCGTCATCCGGGCACCTTCGCGCCACTTGACTGAAGGCCCCGCCCTGCGGTCAACTCGTCGTCTCGCTGCTTCGGTTCGTCGCTCGAATTGCATTCGTTGGGCTCGGATCGCATGCGGATTGGACGCCGAGACATATTGGCTCTAACGGCGGGTGCGGTTGTCGCGCCGGCGCTCCTGCGTCTCTCGCCCGCCATCGCAGGCCTGCCGACGCTCCCGTCCCTGCCGGAGAGCGACGCGCTGCTGCTCACGCCCGACGATCCGAGATATGCGACGTACCTGCCGTCGTTCAACGAACGCACCATGAAGCAGCCGCAACTGCGGGCGCTGTGCCAGACGCCGAACGCCGTTGCGGTGATGGTGGGCTGGGTGCGCGACAATGACCTGCCGTTTGCGCTGCGCAGCGGGGGCCATTGCTACGAGGGCTTTTGCGAAAGCGGCAGCGTGGTCATCGACACGCGGCTGATGAACACCGTGACCGTAGATGCCGCCAACGGCGCGGTGACGACCGGGGCGGGAAGCTCGATCGGCGACATTTACACGGCCTTGAAGAATACCGGCCTCGCGCTCGCCGCCGGGTCCTGTCCGACCGTCGGGGTCACCGGCCATCTGCTCGGGGGAGGATTTGGGTTTCTCGCCCGCGCGAACGGCCTCGCGTGCGACAACTTGCAATCGATCGACCTCGTCGATCCCAATGGCAATCTCATCACGGCCGATCCGAACCAGAACACCGATCTGTTCTGGGCATGCCGCGGTGGCGGCGGTGGAACGTTTGGCGCCGTGACGCAGCTCAAAATTGGCGTGCAGCCCATCGGGGACGTGGTGGTTTTTGGCGTGACGTGGACGCTGCCGCCGTCGCGCGCAGCGCGCGTGTTCGCGGCTTGGCAAACCTGGGCACCGAACGCGCCGCGAGAGATGACGACGTTCTGCCGCGTCATCAGGCATAGCAGCGGCGACGTCGACGTTCATTGCGCGGGCCAAACGATTGGCTCGGAGGCGACGCTGCGCGCAGAACTCACCAATCTGACGTCTGTGGCGACGCCATCGTCGCCGCTCAGAACCGAAACGCTCTCGTTCTTCGATGCCGTCAACTATTTTTCCGGCGGCTGGAGCTACGACACCGCCTTCATGAAAGGCAAATCCGATTACCTGACCTCGCCCATGAGCGATGACGGCATCGCGACGCTGATGGGGCCGATGTTGTCGCCATCGATCGCCGTTATCTGCGATGCCTACGGTGGGGCGGTCGCCGATGTTGGGCCTTCGGACACTGCGTTTGCGCACCGGGCGGGAACGCTGTTCGGCATCCAGTACGTGACGACGTGGGAAGCCTCGAGCACGACGCCGGCACGGCTTGCGGAAATGAGCGCGCTTTATGATGCCATGCGGCCCTACGTCTCCGGCGCGGCTTATGTGAACTACTGCGATCTCGACCTGGTCGATTGGCCTCAAGCCTATTGGGGTCAAAATCTGCCGCGCCTGCAAAGCATCAAATCATCGTTCGACCCGCAGAACCTGTTTTCTCACGCGCAGAGTGTGCACGCCTGAGGCGCGATCACTCCGCGGCTTCTGGGCGTCTCGGCGAGCGGCGAAGCTAACGGGACTTTACAGTCCAGATCCCGGAATGAAGCAGCGGATGTTCTGGCGCGGATCGAGCCACACCATCGGACGGCCGAGCTTGTTCGGCTCGGTGATCACCGCGTCATCCGGCACCTCGGTCCAGATGCCGTTGACCGGCACCCAGTAGTGCCGCTCGCGAATATCGTATTCGGTTTCCCTGCCGTCCGCCTCTGAGCAGCAATAGCCTTTGCTGCTGCGGAGCGAATCGAACCACGGTTTGAGCGGGTTATTGGCGTATCGCCCATCGTCGCGGGCGAATGCTGTCGTCGTCAGCAAAAGCAAGCAAAGCAATGTGAGGCGCATGGCACATTCCTTGACTTCAATCGCCCCGCCGACAGCGATAACGCCATTGCCTCGCCTATGGGTTCCACCGACAGCTGTTTGCGATCATTTCACGGACGAAAAACGCCCAATCGTTGCCGCAGAAACAGCCGGGCTGCCGGCGGGAAGGCGACGGCGCGCGCGTTTTCTACGGTCGTCTTCAGAGCGGCGTTCATCACGCCGGCATCTGATGAATCTCGCGTTGCCTTTTACTTCGCAGCCTTTCGGCGCCGTCCGGCGGCCGCTTTGCGGCCCCGCGCGGTGGTTTTGGTCGCGTTACGTCCGCCCATGGCGCGGCTGCTTTCGCGACGCCCGCGCGCGCCGACGTGCGATTTGCCTTCGCGCTCCTGCTGATAGGTCTGTCCGTGTGCTTCCTTGCGCTTCGTCTTCGCAAGATTTCGCCGGTTCTCCCCTTTGCTCTCATATTTCGAGGCACCGGCTTCTTTCAGCGCGATGGCGATGGCTTGCCGGCGATTTTTCACCCGACCTCCTGCGCCGCCCCGTCCGCTCTTGAGTTCGCCATGCTTGAACTCATGCATCACGCGACCCTCGGTTTTGCGCTGTCGGGGAGAGGAGCGGGCCATCGGAAATTCCTCGGAATGGGTGTGTTGTTCTATCGTCGGGTTTGGCTGAAACGGCCGCGCCTGCAAATTGTTCCCGTTGGCCATGACCGTGTGCGGGAGGACACACGGTCGGTTTGGTGATGCGGCGAGCCGCGCGCGTTCTTTGCGGCAGCGGATGGCGCGCAGTTAGCGAATCAGTGCTTTTCATTCCGGCATTTGACTTTTTCGATCACGCGGAACGAAATAGGAACGGTTGGCGGGAGTGCCCGCATCAAGGTTTGCGATCGATGACGCGACGAGCAGGCAGCGCCGATTTACCGCTTCATGGCGGTTACGTGCCGAAATGGCTCGCCGATCGCATGACGCGCCTCGGCGCCGTCATGACCCAGGCGATCGTCCTGCATTATGGGCGCGACGAATATCTTCGCCGCCTTGCTCATCCCTACTGGTTCCAGTCCTTCGGCGCCGTCATGGGCATGGACTGGCATTCCTCGGGGATCACGACGAGCGTCCTCGGAGCGCTCAAGCGGGGACTCGGCCCCCTCAGTCATGAACTCGGCCTTCATGTCTGCGGCGGCCGAGGCAAGCATTCGCGGCAGACGCCGCATGAGCTTGTGGCCATCGGCGACCGCGTCGGGTTCGATGGCGCGTGCCTTGCCGACGCGAGCCGACTCGTCGCCAAGGTCGACAGCGCGGCAGTGCAGGACGGCTTCGACCTCTACCTGCACGGCTTCGTTGTCGCTGATGACGGGCGATGGGTCGTGGTGCAGCAAGGTATGAACGGCGAGCGCAGGCAGGCGCGGCGCTACCACTGGCTGTCGGAGGGCCTGACGAGTTTCGTCGACGAGCCGCACACCGCGATCGAGGGACCTTCTCAGGGCAACATCGTCAATCTCACCGACCGGCGCGCTGAGGCGTCACGCCACAAGCAGCTCGACCTCCTTGCGACGCTCGGCCCCGATGGCATTACGCGGGAACTTGCCGCGATGTCCGACGGCGATACCGAAACGCCGGCGCAGGCGACATTGCCGCATCTCGTCATGCCGGCGCACCACGACGTGCGCGCGAAGGACATTCACTTGCGCCGTCTTCACGGCAATCTCGCCGCGGCGGCCGATCGCGGTCCGGTCGATTTTCCGGCGCTTCTGCTGACGCCCGGGGTCGGCGCGCGAACGGTGCGCGCGCTTGCGCTCGTCGCCGAAGTGGTGCACGGCGCGCCGTGCCGCTTCACCGATCCGGCGCGCTTCTCGCTCGCTCACGGCGGCAAGGACCGCCATCCGTTCCCCGTGCCGATCAAGGTCTATGACGAGACAATTCGCGTCCTCAAAACGGCGGTGCAGAAGGCGAAGCTCGGGCAGACCGAGGAAGTCGAGGCGCTGCGCCGGCTCGATCAGCAGGCGCGACGCCTCGAGCAGGCGGCGAGGGGGCCTTCGGTCGAGCACTTGATTGCGCACGAGCGCGAGCAGTCCCACCGCTATGGCGGCCGCAGCGTCTTCGGATTTGAGGAGCCCCCAGCGGCAGCGGCCGCATCTCGCAAACCGTAAGATCGCGGGACAGTTCGTCATGGTCCGTCGGTTCGCGCCGGCCGGCCCTGCAAAAGAAAGCAGTTATTGTCGGCAGCGGAATTTGGCATAACTCGTCGTCAATCGAGGCGACGTGGAGCCCCAGTCATCATGATGTTCGAGCGAAGGCTTTTTAATGCTGCGGTGTTGGGTGCGCTTGCCGCAGTGGGCGCGGGTGCCTCTTTCAAGGTTGACGCCCAGACGCGTGAGCTGCGTCCGCCCGCGTTCACCGAGGAGCAGGTCCAGCGCGGCAAGTCCATCTATTCCAAGAACTGCCAGGACTGCCACGGCTCGACGCTCGACAATGGCGAGTTCGGCGGCGCCCCGCTCAAGGGCTCCTATTTCCGTCAGCATTGGGGCTCGGGCGACGTCGCGGGCCTCTATGGCTACCTCAGCACCTTGATGCCGCCCGATCGTCCCGGGCAACTCAGCCCCGAAATCTTACGTCGATCTGACAGCCTTCCTGTTGAGCAACAACGGCTACGCTGCCGGCGGAACGCCGCTGACGGCTGATCCCGAAGCGCAGCGCCAGATGACCATGAAGCATTAGGCCGGCGCAGCGCATCGGCAGAGGCGAAGCACATTGATTGGGTTTGGCGGGGAGGTGGCAATGAAGATTCGATGGACTGGCGTGGATTCCGGGCGATTGTTCTTGCGGCCGTCTCAGTCGTCTTAGCGCCAGCGCCCGTTGCTGCCCAGACCTGTCCCGACGACATCGAGCCCGGTCTGCGCCGTCCGTCGCCGACGAGTACGCGCGCGTCTACACGCAGTAATGAATGTCCTTGCCGACGCGGCCAAGGCGCGCGTGCTCCATGCCGGCAACTGCCAAGGCCCGATCTGCATGGAGCTTTACCTTCCGGTCTGCGCGACCAACCCGACGACGCAGCAGCCGCAGACTTACTCCAACCAGTGCTTCGCCGATGCCGCCAACGCAAAGGTCATGAGCCAGGGCGCCTGCAACTGAAATCGCGCTCGCGATGCTGACGGGCTGGATCGATCTTTCGCTGCAGCAGCTGCTGTTGCGGCTCATCGCCTATGTCTTCATTGCCGGCATTCATGGGCTTGCCGTTGCGGCGACGGCCTATGCACTGGGCGATTCCGGTCCGCGCCATGACGGCCGGCTCACCGTCAATCCGCTCGTCCATCTCGACATTCTCGGCACGGCTGTCGGCGTGTTGTTCTCGTTCGGCTGGATCAGGCCGATTGCGGTCGATCCGGCCGAACTGCGCACCGGCCGCGTCGGCCTCATCATCGTGGTCGCGGCCGGCATCGCGGCGACGGTCCTCGCCGCCGTGGCGCTGCGCCTCGTCCGTCCGCTGCTGCTGCCCCTGTTGTCGGACACGACCGCGTCGGCCGCGTTTGCGCTGATCGAGACGATCGGCGAACTCAGCCTGTGGTTCGCAATCTTCAACATCCTGCCGATGCCGCCGCTGACCGGCGGGCACCTCCTCGTCGCCGCCATTCCGGCTTGGCGCAAGCTCGTCGTCAAATGGCAACTGTACGCGGGTTTGGCATTGGCGGTACTTGCTGCGACCAAAGCGCTCGCTTTCGCGCTCGGCCCCGCCTATCGCCTCCTTGCACCGGCCATTATCGGACAGTGAGGATTGCTATTCGCGCCACGCCTTACTGAGCCACCTTCGGCGCAACAGTGCTGATACCCAATTCCTGAGTCATTTTGGGAATGAGCTTGTCGAACAGAGGCGTCAGCTCTTTCGGATAGGTAAACTCCATAGAAACCTGACTGTCTTCCAGAAACCATCGTCGAAAATAGAATTCGCCCCCGTAACCCAATCCCGACAGCACGTACCAATTCGTCCAATTGCTGTCCTTTTCCGGTGCCATATAGGTAATCGTGAAATTCATGCTCTTAAGCGATGCAATCTCGTTTTGTCTTGCGATTTTTGGATCATTCGTGCCCGGGAGCGGCAGCCGCGTGATCTTCACCAGAATATTTCCGCGATGATCTCTGAGCGTGAGAACATTCTGCATTCGCTCGGTGTCATCCAACGTCAATATGTTGTTGGGATAGACGAGCGTCACCGCCAGCTGCGGACTTCGGTAGACGGTATAGACAGGATCGACGGAGTCCGTCCGCGACGCGAAGAAGGCGAACCAGGAAATCAGCGCCAGTGCACACAGCGAAGCGAGCGCCAGCGCCAGAAAGGATTTAGGACCGAGCCGTTGCGACCAGTGGGTATCGGCGATGCCGACCGCTGCCCCGCTGGTTTTCGAGGTGTCGACACCTAATTTGCGATCGATCTCCCGAAACAGGCGTTCGATGTCGGAATTAAAATCAACCTGCGAATCGATGTGAGTGGCCTGCCGATAAATCAAATCGTGGATGTCCGGCGGAAGCATATCCGCAGTCGGCATGCGCGTCCGATCGATAAGCACTGGCACCACCGGGATGTTCTTTTTGAGAGCGGCCTCGATTTCGATGCGCACCCAGTCGCCGTCTTGCTTGATGCGCGGCGTGCCGCTGCTGTCGTCGCCGGTCCAGCGCGGGCCGATAATGGCAAGCACGATCTCGCAACTATCGAGCGCGTTCTTGATGTGGCTGCGGAAATCGGTCCCGAGCGGGGTCGAATCATAATCAAGAAAAACGACGGAGCTTTCGGGGCTGCCGCGCTGCGTAGGCTTGTCGTAATGGGCTTTCAGGCGATCAAAAATGCGGCCGGTAATCCAGCCGGTGTCCTCACGACGGTAAGAAATCGCAATGCCTGCCATGTGGCGCACCCTACGCAAGGCATTTAACGAAACCGAGAGAGAACGTGTCAATCATCAACGGGGATCGAGCCAGCCCTTGCGATCGTTCCATCGCTGCGACGCGTGACGTTCGGTAAAATAAGGCGCACCAGCCATTTTGTCCCGAAATGGCGGTCTTTCCCGCCTCCCCATTTGCCGGTACTCTCGGGTCGGGAGCAACAATGGGTGGGCATTTCGTCGAGACGCGCCGCGCGTTTCTGCAGGGTTTGGGCGCGGCGGGCGTCACACTGATCATACGCAGCATTGGCGCGTCCGCCCAGGGCGCGCCCGCCGCTCAGCACGCCTGGATGGGTGCGCCCGGCAAGGCGCGGTATCGGATCGACGGCGAAGCCAAGGTCCGCGGCGAGAAGATTTTTGCGCGCGATTTCCGTGCCGCTGACATGCAGGGATGGCCGCGCGAAGAACGCCACGCCATCGTGCTGCGCGCGGTCCATGTCGATCGTCGCTTTCTCGGTCTCGATCTGTCCTGCCTTGATGCCGTGAAGGCCGCGCTCCGCAAGGTCGTCCTCGCCCCGAACCTTGCGGCTGACCAAATCGAGCCTGCCGGTTTTCAGCAGCCGCCGCCCGGCGTGCCAAACAGCATCCTGGTCGCATACGGGGAACTGCCGGCCTATTTCGGCCAGCCCGTCGCCATCCTGATTTTCGATAACTACCGCGCCTGGCGCAAAGCGGAAAAGGCGCTCCAGTTCAACGCGGCCGCGGTTCAATACGGCGAGCGGGAAGCGGTCAAACCCGCGCCCGCGCCCTACAGCCCGGCGACGTACCTGACCTATTACAGTGACGCCAAAGCCGAGCGATTTTCCCAGGTCAAGAATGGCCGCGGCAATCCCTATGCGGCGGACCCGAGCCCCGCCGGGCGCGAGGCGCGCCGCTGGCGCAGCGAAATCGAGCGCACGCTCGCCGATCCCAAGCTGCGCGTGTTCGAAGGCACCTACGCGACCCAGCCGCTCGATCCGGTTTTCCTCGAACCCGAGGCGGGGCTTGCGTGGTTTGACCGCAACGCCGCGACGCTGCATCTCGTGATCGCGACCCAATCGGCCGGTCCCGACCTCGAGGTCGTGCAGGGGCAGTTCGGCAACAACGACATCAAGACCGTGGTGCTGAATTCCTGCTATCCGGGCGGCGGCTTCGGCGGCCGGGACAATTCACCGTTTCCCGGGCTGCTCGCGATCACCGCGTTCTATTGCGATGGCCCGGTGCGCCTCGCGTTCAACCGGTTCGAGCAGTTTCAGGCCGGATTGAAGCAACTGGGCTCGTCGATCACGCACCGGTTTGCAGTCGACAAGACCGGGAAATTCCACGCCGGCAGCAGCAAGGCCGTCCTGTCGGCGGGCGGCAACAACAACTACAGCCAGTGGATCGCGCAGCTTGCCGGGCTCTCCGCGCTCGGCGGATATGGCGTCGCGCAGGCGTCGGTCGACGCCATGGCGATGCCGACCTCGGGCGTGATCGCCGGATCGATGCGCGGGTTCGGCGGGGTGCAGGCGGTGTTTGCCGTCGAGATGGCGGTCGAGGAAATCGCCCAAGGCCTCGCCATGGATCCGATCGCGCTACGCCGCCTCAATGTCCTGCGCACCGGCGACGCGCACGTCACCGGCACGCGGCCGCGCCAGGTGATGCGCCTTGCCGATATCTGCGATCTCGCCGCGGACCGCGCGCTGTGGCGCGACCGCGAGCGCGAGAAGGAGCAACGCAAGGCGAGCGGCAAGCTCTACGGCGTCGGCTTTGCACTCGCCAACCAGTCCTTCGGCACCGGCGTCGATGGCGTCATGGCTGAAGTTGCGCTGTCGCGCGCCGGCGAGATTTCCGTGCGCACCGACAGCGTGGACATGGGCAACGGATCGGCGACATCGCTCGCGCTCTGCACGGGCGCGTCGTTGGGCCGCAACGCGACGACAATGCACATGGGCGATACGGCCCAGCTTTCCGAGGCCCTCGGCCTCGACATTCTCCCGACCCGCGCCTCGAACAACTGGCTCAATCCACGCTGGACGCCGATCCTCTTCGGCACGTCGAGTTCGTGCCGCACCGCTTTCCACCAGGTCCACGCCGTGGAGCAGGCGGCGCAAGTGCTGTTCCGCACCGGTATCCTCGCGGCGGCGCGCAGCCTGTGGGGGCTCGACGGGCCTTTCGCCGGACCCGCGCCGAAGTCACGCGAGGTCCCGCAGCCGCGCTGGGAGGAGGGTCGGCTCGTCAGCAACGGGCGGCGGCCGCTCGGCACCGATGAACTCGCGGCCGAAATCTATCGCAAGAACCTCGTGAGCAGCGTGACGGCGCACGCGGTCTTCATCGATCGCTGGGTGCGGGCGAACTTCCAGGTCGACGGCCAGGTGTTGCATCTCGACTGCGACGGCCTCTCGACCCGTCTCGCCAACCAGGCGAAATGGCGTCAGCACGACCGCCGGAACGTCGTGGCGCCGGCGGAGAACGCGTATCTGCTGGGCCGCAATCTGTTTGCACCTTCAGGTGCTTTGGTCGCGGTCGAGATCGATCGCGCGAGCGGCCAAGTCGCCGTGACGGAGGTCGAAACCTTTGTCGATGCCGGCCGCGTCATTCAGGGCGACCTCGTGGCGGGACAGGCCGACGGCGCGGTCGCGATGGGCATCGGTTATGCCCTCACGGAAAACGCGCCGATCGGCGCCGACGGACCGGGCGCCGGCGACTGGAATCTCGACCGCTACCAGCTCCCGCTCGCGAAGGACGTGCCGCTCGGCAACATGAAGCTCACGCTGCTGGGCGGAGATGAGCCGACCGCAAAGGGCATTGCCGAAGCGGTGCTGTGTCCGATCCCGGCCGCGATTGCGAATGCGGTGGCGCACGCGACCGGCCATCGCCCGCGCGCGCTTCCGATCACGCCCGCATGGGTGCGAAAGGCGCTGGCGTGATGGACGCGCGCGATATCACACTGACAGTGAACGGCGTTGTCCGGCAGCTCCGCGAGGTTCCGAACGACCTGTCGTTGTTGGACTTGCTGCACGAGGAACTCGGGCTCACCGGCACCAAGTTCGGCTGCGGCATCGGGCTGTGCCAGGCCTGCACCGTCGCGATGCGGTCCGATGCCGACGCGCCGCTTGCGGCCGTGCGCGCCTGCTCGACGATGGCGACGGCGCTCGACGGCCACGAAATCACGACCGTCGAGGGCCTCGCGCCGCAGGGCGCATTGACCCCGCTGCAAACGGCCTTCCTCGAGGCTTTCGCGTTCCAGTGCGGCTACTGTACGGCCGGCTTCCTGATGGCGGCGTTCGTGCTCCTCGATCAACTCAAGCGCATGCCGGTGCTGCGCGCCGATCTCGACGCCGCGATCGCGCGCGCCTGCGGCGATCACATCTGCCGCTGCACCGGCTATCGCCGCTACTATGACGCGATCCGCACCGCGGTCCTGGCGCAGCCGGGGCTCGTGATCTGAAACAATCGGCGATTTGGGCTCGCAAGGTTCGTTAGTTTTTCGATGCCAAAAATCCGCAACGTCATGCCCGCGAAAGCGGGCATCCAGTAACCCCCGGACTATCGGGTTGAGAACAACTGTGCCTGCAGGGCGAATCAGGTGGTTACTGGATCGTCCGGTCAAGCCGGACGATGACGGACGTGATTGGCGACCACGGACTTCAATTCAAGTCGCTTTTAAAAACCTGACTTGCCCGTCAGCTCCACGTCACCTTGTGACGTGCCAGCACCTCGCGCACGGCTTCGACGAGCTTGTCCTCCGGCACGGCGAACTGCGCCGCCGCCTGCTTCTGCAGATAATCGTCGCGTTCCTTGGAGAGGCCGGCAAGCTCGGCGCCGACGATCAGATCCTTGATCTGCACCTCGCCCTTCTGCTTCTCGTCCGATCCCTGGATGACGACACACGGGCTGCGGCGGCGGTCGGCATATTTCATCTGCGCGCCGAAGCGGCCGGCGCCGAGGTAAAGCTCGGCGCGGATGTTGGCCGCCCGCAGTTGCGCGACAAAGCGCTGGTAGCCCGCCATGTTCTGCTGGTCGAATACGGTCACCACCACCGGACCGGGCTCGGCCTTGTCGCTCACCTTGCCGAGATGCATCAGCGCCGCGAGAAGCCGAGACACGCCGATCGAGATGCCGGTTGCGGGCACGGGCTCGCCGCGAAAGCGCGCCACGAGCCCGTCATACCGCCCGCCGCTCGCGACCGAGCCGAAGCGGACGGGCTTGCCGTCATTATCGGTGGTTGGGAAGGTGAGTTCTACCTCGTAGACCGGGCCAGTGTAGTATTCGAGACCGCGGACGATAGAGGGGTCGAAATCACAATACGGTCGTAGCCATATCCGGCGGCCATGCAGATATCTGCCATCGATCGTAGTTCGTCAATTCCATTTCGAGACAGCGAATTGCTCCTTGACATGCAGGCTCGTCATCGCCGAAAGGTTGCTCTTGCTAAAGGATCCTGCCGCCATCAAGGATTCCAGTTCGCCTAGCTCAGGACGATCGAGAGCACGGCGGCTTCTTCTGACAGAGCTGTAACATGACAACGTCAAAGCACTCCATGCTCTCGATTCAGAATCTGTCGATCAGATACCGCGCCTTTCGTGAAATCGCCGCTTTCATCTCTTCCGTCCCTGGCCCAAGCAACAGTCGTACGCCTTGCTCACCCAGGCGATCCAGTTTATCGATCGCGCGCAGCACCGTCAGCCGCTTTCCCGCATTCTCCTCGCCGCCGAGTCCGATCGCCTCCAGCACACCATCGAGCACCTTGCGGTTGTTGACCTTCACCACATAGCTGCCGCGCGGGATGCCGAGCGCCTCCATCAGGTCGGCGGCCATCATGCAGTTCTCCGCATCGGCGGCCATCGACGCCGAGCCGACGGTATCGGCATCGAACTGCATGAATTGGCGGAAGCGGCCCGGGCCCGGCTTCTCGTTGCGGAACACGAAGCCGGCGCGGTAGCTGCGATAGGGCTTCGGCAGCTGATCGAAATTTTCCGCCACGTAGCGGGCGAGCGGCGCGGTGAGGTCGTAGCGCAGCGACAACCACTGCTCGTCGTCGTCCTGGAACGAGAACACGCCCTCGTTGGGCCGGTCCTGGTCCGGCAGGAACTTGCCGAGCGCGTCGGTGTATTCGATCATCGGCGTTTCTACCGGCTCGAACCCATAGCGCTCATAGACCTGCCGGATCGTCTCCATCATCCGCCGGGTCGCCGCGATCTCGGCGCCCGCGCGGTCGAACAGCCCGCGCGGCAACCGCGCCTTCAGCTTGTTGCTTTTGGGATCGGCCATGGCGGTAGTTCCAGTTGGAAATGTGCGCATCGAAAAGATTGACGTCGTTGGTAGCAGTCAGCGCCCTTCAAGGCGAGGACTAGCAGCCGGATCGTGGCAGCAAAGTCAATGCACCCGTGCGGTGCCGCGTTTGGACGGCTTCCCGCAGGATACTCGCACCCCTAAGCCTGCCCGCCCCAGTCTTGACGCAGTGGCGATCTATCAGCCGCCCTCATTAAACATCGAAAGCGCCTGTTCTTGATGCGCGGGCGGCAGCAGATATATAGGGTCCGCCACCTAGGGTCCGCCGCGCGGCATCATTTCAAGCCAGATGCGGTGGGAGGAATATTTACATGCGTCTCCTCGTGATCGAGGACGATCCCGATCTCAATCGCCAACTCGCCACCGCTCTGACTGACGCGGGCTACGTGGTCGACCGCGCCTATGACGGCGAGGAGGGCCACTACCTGGGCGAGACCGAGCCCTATGACGCCATCATCCTCGACATCGGGCTACCCAAGATGGACGGCATTTCGGTGCTGGAGTCGTGGCGTCGGGCAGGGCGCACCACGCCGGTTCTGCTCCTCACCGCGCGCGACCGCTGGAGCGACAAGGTGCAGGGCTTTGACGCCGGCGCCGACGATTACGTCGCCAAGCCGTTCCATCTCGAAGAGGTGCTGGCGCGCATCCGCGCACTGCTGCGCCGCTCGGTCGGGCACGCCAAGAGCGAGTTCCTGTGCGGTCCCGTGCGGCTCGACAGCCGGACTGGCCGGGTAACCGTCGACGGCGCGGCGGTGAAGCTTACCTCCCACGAATACCGCCTGTTGTCCTATCTGATGCATCACACCGGGCGGGTGGTCTCGCGAACCGAGCTCGTCGAGCACCTCTACGACCAGGACTTCGACCGCGATTCGAACACCATCGAAGTTTTCATCGGGCGCATCCGCAAGAAGCTCGGCGTCGAGATCATCCAGACAGTGCGCGGCCTCGGCTATCTTCTGACGCCGCCGGCCAATGCCCGCTAATTCGCTCGCGCTTCGCCTTTTCCTATCCGCCGCCGCGTGGACCGTCGTGATTCTGATGGTCACCGGCGTCATCCTGTCCTCGCTTTATCGCGAAGCTTTCGAGCGCTCGTTCGACCAGCGTCTCGCCGTGTATCTGCGTACTCTCGTGGGCGAGGTTGCCGCTCCCGAGCAGGCGCCCGACCGCGGGGTTCCGGCGCTAGGCGAACCGCTGTTCGAACTGCCGCTGTCGGGCTGGTATTGGCAGGTGAGCCGGCTCGGCGTGACCACGCCCGACGTGCGCTCCTCGCGCTCGTTGTGGGATAATCAGTTGCCGAAGCTCGACGGCGATGTCCCGACAGGCGTTGACGGAACCCGGCGCGGCTATGTGCTCGGCCCCGACGACCAGCGCCTGCGCATGCTCGAGCGTACCGTCGATCTCGGCGACGATGGCCGCTACCTCATCGTGGTGGCGGGCGATCCCCAGGAGATCGCGGACGAGATGGTGTTTTTCGATCGCGCGTTGATCGCCACCTTCAGCATGATGGCGGTGGTGCTGCTGCTCATCACGACGTTCCAGGTGCGGTTCGGCCTTGCGCCGCTCAAGCGGATTTCCAAGTCCCTCGCGGCGATCCGCGCCGGCACCGCGGAGCGCCTCCAAGGCGAGTTCCCGGTGGAGATCGCTCCGCTTGCCCGCGAGACCAACGCCCTCATCGATGCCAATCGCGAGGTCGTGGAGCGCGCGCGCACCCATGTCGGAAATCTCGCCCACGCCCTCAAGACCCCGCTGTCGGTCGTTCTCAACGAGGCCGGCAGTCATCCGGACGATCCGATTGCCCCCAAGGTGATCGAGCAGGGCAATATCATGCGCGACCAGATCGCCCGCCATCTCGAGCGCGCGCGGCTTGCCGCCCGCCTCAAGGTAGTCGGCAGCGTCACCGACGCGGTGCCGGTGGTCGCCGCACTGACGCGAACCATGGAGAAGATCCACCGCCAGCGCGGCATTGTCATCGACCTCGACGCGACTCCGGTGCGCTTTCGCGGCGAGCGGCAGGATCTCGAAGAGATGGTCGGCAACTTGGTCGACAATGCCTGCAAGTGGGCGCAGATGCGGGTGAGTGTCGAAGTTCTTGCCGAGAATAACACGGCGCAGCCCATGGTGCGCATCATCGTCGACGACGATGGTCCGGGCCTGAGCCCGGCGCAACGCGAACAGGTGGCCCAACGCGGACGCAGGCTCGACGAGACCAAGCCGGGCTCAGGGCTCGGCCTTTCAATCGTGATGGAACTGGCGGCCCTCTATGGCGGAACGCTTCAGCTCGGCAACGCGCCGATCGGCGGATTGCGCGCCGAACTCATGCTGCCGGCGGCGGTGTAGCCGGTGGCGATGATGGTCAGTACGCTTGGCCATCATCGGTCGGCCTTAATTTCCCATATATTTGCTGTGCCGGGCACCGATGTCGTTGCGTAGCTGCGCCGCTGCCTGCGGCATTGTTGCATGTTTGGCATTGCGGCGCGGCCCCGCGCCGTGTTGTAACCTCCCTCCGACACCGGGCGATTTCGAAACGGACGATCCCGCGGCATGGCGATCTGGTTGGTTCTGGCGGCGATGACGGCTGCGGCGCTCGGCGCCGTGATTTGGCCGCTCGCGCGGGCGCAGAAGATTCGCTCTGCGGCCGCGAGCGATCTCGCCGTCTATCGCGACCAGCTCGAAGAGATCGAGCGCGACCGGGTTGATGGCCGCATCGGCCACGATGAATTCGAGGCGGCGCGTGTCGAAGTGTCACGTCGGCTCATTGCCGCCGCCGGCACCCAGAAGGAAGGAAGCGAAGCCGGTGCGGGCAGCACCCGGCGCATTCCGGCGCTCGTGATTGCGGTGATTGCGGTCCCCCTCATTGCTGCTTCGTTTTATGCGTTGCTCGGATCGCCCGAGTTGCCCGGCGAACCGGCAGCGTCACGCGTCGCCGAGCAGAACGACATCAGCACCCTGATCGCCCGCGTCGAGGCCCGTCTTGAGGAGAATCCCGATGACGGTCGCGGCTGGGAAATAATAGCGCCGATTTACATGCGGCTCGATCGCTATGACGACGCTGTCAAGGCGCGCCGCAACGCAATGCGTGTCTTAGGCGAGACGGCGCCGCGCGAGGTCGAACTCGGCGAAGCTTTGACGGCGGCCGCTGGCGGCGTCGTCACCGGCGAGGCCAAGGCTGCCTTCGATCGCGCGCTCGCGATCGACGCCGACGATTTCAAGGCCATGTTCTACGAGGGCCTTGCCGCGCAGCAGGATGGCAGGCCGGCTGACGCCGCGCGCATCTGGCGCGACCTGCTCGCCAAGGCGCCGGCAGACGCCCCGTGGGTTCCCGTCGTGCAGCAATCGCTGTCGCGGGTCGAGGGGACGCCGGCGGCGGCGCCTCCTGGGCCGCGCCAGGAAGACATTGCTGCGGCCGGGGAAATGAGCGCCGACCAGCGCAGCCAGATGATTCGCGGCATGGTGGAGCGGCTCGCGAGCCGCCTGCATGAGGATGGCTCCGATGTCGACGGTTGGCTGCGGCTTTTGCGCGCCTATATGGTGCTCGGCGATCGTGATAAGGCACGGGCCACGGCCGGCGAGGCGCGTTCGGCCCTTTCCGGCGACCCCGAGAAGCTGCGGCGCCTCGACGAGGGCATTAAGAACCTCGGCATCGAGGGTTAGGAAAGTTAGAACGCGATGACGCGCAAACAGCGCCGGTTAACCATGATCGTCGGGGCTGGCGGCGTGCTCGCGGTTGCGGTCTTCCTCGCGCTGTTCGCCATGAGGGACTCGATCGTCTTCTTCAATTCGCCGACCGACGTCGTTGAGAAACATATCGCTCCCGGCACGCGGATCAGGCTCGGCGGCCTCGTGTCGCCGGGCAGCGTCGTGCGCGGTGACAACCTTTCCGTCCGCTTCGAGCTGACCGACGGCAACCGCGCCGTTCCGGTGACCTATCAAGGCATCTTGCCGGACCTGTTTCGCGAGGGGCAGGGCGTCGTCACCGAAGGCGCGCTTGACCCCGCCGGCGTTTTCAAGGCCGACAGCGTGCTCGCCAAGCACGACGAGACCTACATGCCGAAGGAAGTCGCCGATGCCCTGAAGAAACAGGGGCATTGGAAGGACACCTACGAGAAGAAGGACGCCATGCGGCAATGAATATCTGCGTGGCTGATCATCCGTGCAACGATCGATGTGGTGACGTAGCCCAATCACCTCCTGCTGGGCGAGGGTAGGGCGCGTAGCGGGCCGACTTTGGCGGTCCGACCCTTCCGTGCAGCGGAAGGGTGATCATGTGGCGAGGGAAGAGCGAATGATCGCGGAAGTCGGCCATTACGCACTTGTGCTGGCGCTGGCGCTGGCGCTCATCCAATCGGTGGTGCCGCTCTACGGCGCACGCCGGCATGATGCTGCGCTGATGGCTGTTGCCGAGCCGACCGCGCTTGCCCAGTTCGGCTTCGTGGCGCTCGCGTTCGCGATGCTGGTGTCGTGTTACGTCACGTCCGACTTCTCGGTGCGCAACGTGTTCGAGAATTCGCACACAACGATGCCGCTGATCTACAAGTTCACCAGCGTCTGGGGCAATCACGAAGGCTCGATGCTGCTGTGGGTGCTGATCCTGTCGCTATTCGGCGCGCTCGTTGCGACGTTCGGCAACAACATTCCGCGCTCGCTCAAGGCGACCGTATTGACGGTCCAGGCCTGGATCGCGGCAACGTTCTATCTTTTCATTTTGCTGACCTCCAATCCGTTCCTGCGCTTTGCGCAGGCGCCGATGCAGGGACGCGACCTCAATCCGATCCTTCAGGATCTCGGTCTCGCAATTCATCCGCCGCTGCTCTACCTCGGCTATGTCGGCTTCTCGATTTCGTTCTCCTTTGCGATCGCCGCGCTGATCGAGGGCCGCATTGATGCCGCGTGGGCGCGTTGGGTACGGCCATGGATGCTCGCGGCCTGGATGTGCCTCACGCTTGGCATCGCCATGGGCTCCTACTGGGCCTACTACGAGCTCGGCTGGGGCGGCTGGTGGTTCTGGGACCCGGTCGAGAATGCTTCGCTCATGCCGTGGCTCGCCGGCACCGCGCTCCTGCATTCCGCGGTGGTGATGGAGAAGCGCGAGGCGCTGAAGATCTGGACCATTCTGCTGTCGATCCTCACCTTCTCGCTGTCGCTGATCGGAACGTTTCTGGTGCGCTCCGGCGTGCTCACTTCGGTGCATGCATTCGCGTCCGATCCGCTGCGCGGCGTTTTCATTCTGGCGATCCTGATCCTGTTCATCGGCGGCGGACTGACGATGTTCGCGATCCGGGCGCCGATGCTGCGCCAGGGCGGCCTGTTTGCGCCGATCTCGCGTGAAGGCGCGCTCGTGTTCAACAACCTGTTCCTGACGACGGCATGCGCCACGGTGTTCGTCGGCACGCTCTATCCGCTGGCACTCGAGGCGCTCACCGGCGACAAGATTTCGGTCGGCGCGCCGTTCTTCAATTCGACCTTCGGGCCGTTGTTTGCGGTCCTCCTCGTGGTCGTGCCGTTCGGCCCGCTGCTTGCGTGGAAGCGCGGCGACATCGTCGCCGTGGCACAGCGCCTTTCCGTCGCTTTCGTCATTGCTCTGATCGGCATCGCGGCCACGTTCGTCTTCGAAATTCGCTCCGTGCTCGCGCCGTTCGGCGTGGGGCTCGCCTTGTTCGTCATCGTCGGCGCCATGACCGATATCGTGGAGCGCACCGGGCTCCTGCGCATGCCGTTGCCGGTCGTCGCACGCCGCGCCGGCGGACTGCCGCGCTCTGCGTGGGGCACGGCATTCGCCCATCTCGGCCTCGGCATCACGCTGCTCGGCATCGTCGGCGAGACCCAGTGGAGTGCGGAGCGCATCCTGTCGCTCAAGCCCGGCGAGAAGGTGAACATCCGCGCCTATGACGTCACGTTCGATCGCACCACGAACCGCACCGGCCCGAACTACAACGAGGTCATCGCGACGTTCACGGTGCGCCGGCACGGCGAGGTGCTCGGCGTGTTGCAGCCGGCGAAGCGCACGTTCGTCTCGCGGGGCAGCGGGACGACGGAATCCGCGCTGATGGCGCGCGGGGTGAGCCAGCTCTATCTCTCGATCGGCGAGATCAACGCGGACGGCTCG
This sequence comes from uncultured Alphaproteobacteria bacterium, assembly GCA_963702755.1. Taxonomy (GTDB): domain Bacteria; phylum Pseudomonadota; class Alphaproteobacteria; order Rhizobiales; family Xanthobacteraceae; genus JAJPKK01. Next base: position 118,288 of record CAVPDZ010000005.1, read on the forward strand.
ATCGCGATCCGCCTCTACTACAAACCGCTGGTGCTGCTTATCTGGCTTGGTTGCGTGGTGATGTTCATCGGCGGAGCGTTCTCGCTCTCCGATCGTCGGCTGCGCGTCGGAGCACCAAAGCCGTCGCGGCTGCGCTCAGCCATGGCGCCGGCGGAGTAAGGTCATGGCGGATGGTCTGATGAACGGGCGCCCTTTTTTCTCCCTCTCCCGCTTGCGGGGGAGGGTCGGGGAGGGGGCACGTCCACGGCACGAATTTGCCGACAGGCCCCCTCCCTGGCCCTCCCCCGCAAGCGGGGGAGGGGAAAGCGGTACGGGCACGGCAATTTGTGCTCGCGTTGCGGTATGCGTTGCTCGCACTGACGCTCTTCGCCGCGCATCCGGCGATGGCCGTCCAGCCCGATGAAATTCTCAAGGATCCGGCGCTCGAGGCGCGCGCCCGCGTGCTGTCGCGCGAGCTGCGCTGCATGGTCTGCCAGAACCAGTCGATCGATGATTCCGAGGCGCCGCTCGCGCGCGACCTGCGCATCCTGGTGCGGGAACGTTTGACCGCGGGCGATACCGACCCGCAAGTGCTCGATTTCCTCGTCGCCCGCTACGGCGAGTTCGTGCTCCTCAAGCCGCGCTTCGAGTGGCACACCGCGCTGTTGTGGCTTACGCCGGTGGCCGCGTTGCTCGCCGGCGGATTGGCGATGCTGATGGCGATCCGCCGACGTCGGGTCGCACCCACAAGCATAACGCCGCTGAGCGCCGAGGAAGAACGTCAACTCGCGGAAATGATCGATCGTCCCGTCTGACGGATGCGATCGCGCCATAGTCTTCCGTCGATTCGCACCGCGGCTTAAGCGAGCACATCGGCCGACTCGTTTCGCCGAGGACGAAATTATCAGCGTACCTTCGGCACCGACCGCATCGCCGATGCGGCGCCCCGCCGCACCCCCTTCGCTGCAGCGAAAGCGGGCAACTGCTTGTTATCAGGCCGGTTTCTTCGCGCGCTTTTTCAATCTTACCAAAGTTTAATCCTGCGTTCAGCGTACGGAAAGGATCGCGCCACCATCCTACGCTCCAACAGCGCAACGCCGCGCTTTCCCAAATCTGAATGGAGCTTGGTATCATGGTCGCGAGCGCACCCCGCAAATTGGGGACTTCGCTTTTTTCCAAACGTCGCTTTGCTCTTCTCGCCACCGCCGCCGGATTAGGCATCGGAGTATGGGTGTCGGATGCCGTGCTTGAAGCGCACGCTCCGAAGGCGCTGTTCACCCCGGTCTACGCTCAGACGGCGAACTTCCAACGTCCGGTTGGCTTTGCCGACATCGTCGAGAAGGTGAAGCCAGCCGTCATTTCGGTGAAGGTGAAGCTCGACAACGGCGGCAATGCCTTGTCGCTCAACGAAGACAACCCGCTGCGCGGATCGCCGTTCGAGGATTTCTTCCGCCGCTTCGGTCAGCCCGACATGCCGGGCTTGGGCCGGCCTGACGGCGATCGTGACCAGCGCTTCGGCCGCCGTGACGACCAACAGGGTCGTCCGCAGCGCCGGCAATATACCATGGGCCAGGGCTCGGGCTTCTTCATCTCGGCTGACGGCTATGCGGTCACCAACAACCACGTCGTTGAGAAGGCCGAGCATGTCGACGTGACGACGGATGACGGCAAGACCTACACCGCCAAGGTGATCGGCACCGATGCGCGCACCGACGTTGCCCTGATCAAGGTCGAAGGCCGCAGCGACTTCCCGTTCGTTCATCTCTCGGAAAAGAGCCCGCGCATTGGCGATTGGGTCATTGCGGTCGGCAATCCGTTCGGCCTCGGCGGAACGGTGACGGCAGGCATCGTCTCGGCCCGCGGCCGCGATATCGGCGCCGGCCCCTATGACGATTTCATCCAGATCGATGCCGCGGTCAACAAAGGCAACTCGGGTGGACCGACCTTCGATGTCGACGGCGATGTGATCGGCGTCAACACCGCGATCTTCTCGCCGTCCGGTGGCAACGTCGGCATCGCCTTCGATATTCCGGCTGACACCGTCAAGCAGGTGGTGGCCCAGCTCAAGGACCACGGCGCGGTCACCCGCGGATGGATCGGCGTGCAGATCCAACCGGTCACGGCCGAGATCGCCGACAGCCTCGGGCTCAAGACCGCGCAAGGTGCGCTGGTCGCAGAGCCGCAATCGGGCAGCCCGGCCGAGAAGGCCGGCATCAAGGCCGGCGACGTCATCGTCTCGGTCAACGGCGAACCGGTGGCCGATGCGCGCAATCTCGCTCGCCGCATCGCGGCGATGGCGCCCGGCACGTCGGTCAAGCTCGGCGTCGTTCGCAGCGGCAAGGAATCGGCCATGACGCTGACTCTCGGCGAGTTGCCGAAGCAGCGGCAAGCCCGGGCTACAAGTGATGACAAGGACCAGCAGCCTGCTGCGACCGAGGTGCCCAAGCTCGGCCTGTCGCTCGCGCCCGCCCGCAACGGCGGGGAAGGCGTGGTGGTGACGTCGATCGATCCGAACGGCACTGCCGCCGACCACTTCCAGACCGGCGACGTCATTCTCGACGTCAACGGCAAGCTGGTTTCTTCGCCGGCCGACGTCCGCAAGGCGGTGACCGATGCCCAGAGCGGCGGCAAGCGAAGCGTATTGATGCGTGTGAAGTCCGGTCAGGGAACGCATTTCGTCGCCGTTCCCCTCGGCAACGCGTGAACGAAAGTTGGGGCATGCCGCTCGTATCGTCGCCCCCTGAGCGGTAGCGCCTCGTCGGGGACGGGCTTCGGCCCGTCCCCACTATGAGAAAGAGGAACCAGAGAGCCCGGCATCCATCGCCCCCGCTGGGGTCTATGGTGGGGGGGCGGCAGGGCAACCTGTCGCCCCTTCTTTTTTGCAATTCGATCCCTTCAAGGGTTTGGTACAATGATCGACGTCGCCTTAGGTGAATTGTCACCGCCCGGCTCCGAGACGGGACGAGCAATGCGTTTGCTTATTATCGAGGATGATCGCGAGGCCGCCGATTACCTCGTCAAAGCTTTTCGCGAGGTCGGCCACGTGGCCGATCATGCCGCGGACGGCGAAGAGGGTCTGGCCCTTGCTCTTGAAGGCGGCTACGACGCCCTCATCATCGATCGCATGTTGCCCAAGCTCGACGGACTGGCGGTCATTGGTCGGCTGCGGGCTAAGAGCATCACAACGCCGGCGCTGATCCTGTCCGCTCTCGGCGCAGTCGATGACCGCGTCAAAGGGCTGCGCTCCGGTGGCGATGACTACCTTCCGAAACCATATTCATTTGCGGAGCTGTTGGCCCGGATCGAAGTGCTGGCGCGGCGGCACGTCGGACGCGGCGAGGAGACCCAGTACCGGGTCGGCGACCTGGAACTCGATCGCCTCTCGCATCGCGTCATCCGGGGCAAGGAGGAGATCATCCTCCAGCCGCGGGAGTTCCGGCTGCTTGAGTACCTCATGAAACACGCCGGCCAGGTGGTGACCCGCACCATGCTGCTGGAGAACGTTTGGGACTATCATTTCGACCCGCAGACCAATGTCATCGACGTGCATATTTCGCGGCTTCGATCTAAGATTGACAAAGGATTTGCGCAGCCGTTGCTCCATACGGTGCGCGGGGCGGGGTATATGATTCGTGACGGCGCTCGGTAAACTTTTACGGACGACCGCGTTTCGACTGACGCTTGTCTATCTCGTCGTATTTGCGCTGTTCGCCGCCTTTCTGCTCGGCTATTTCGCGCTTAACACCCGCCGCCTCATCAACGAACAGATCACCGGCACCGTCGACACCGAGGTGCAACTGCTGACGTCCCAATACAATCAGGCCGGCATCCGGCGGCTTGTCGGCATCGTCGACGTGCGCTCGCGCCGTCCCGGATCGAACCTCTATCTCGTCACCACGCCGACCGGCGAGGGCCTTGCCGGCAACGTCGGCTCGCTCGAACCCGGCATCATCGAACGGCAGGGCTGGGTCGAGACCGCCTATCGCCGGCTGGAGGAGCCCGAAACGACTGAGCACAACGCGCTCGTGCTGGTGACGCGGCTTCCGGGCGGCATCCGGCTGCTGATCGGCCGCGACCTCGAAGAGCGCGAGCGGATGTTCCATATCATCTCGCTTGCCGGGCGCTGGTCGGTTGCGCTCGTCATTTTCCTTGGCGTGGCGGGCGGCTTGTTCGTGAGCCGGCGCGTGCTCAATCGCGTCGAAGCGATGACCGCGACGGCACAGACCATCATGGCCGGCGATCTCTCGGGCCGGCTGTCGATCACCGGCAGCGCCGATGAATTCGATCGCCTCGCGCTCAACTTGAACGGCATGCTGGAGCGCATCGAATCGCTGATGCGCGGCCTCAAGGAGGTGACCGACAACGTCGCGCACGATCTCAAGACGCCGCTCACGCGGCTGCGCAATCGCTGCGAAGCGGCGCTGCGGAACTCGAAGTCCGAGGCCGATTATCGGCGCGTGCTTGAGGAAACCATCGAAGAGGCGATGGGGCTTATCCGCACCTTCGATGCGCTCCTGATGATCGCGAGAGCCGAGTCGGGCGAGGTTCGCGAGGGCATGGCGGAGTTCGACCTGGCCGAAGTCGCCCGCGACGTGAGCGAGCTTTACGAGCCCCTTGCCGAGGATAAGGGTCTGACGCTCGAAGTCGAGGCGAGCCGCCCAGCCGCCGTGAAGGGCAATCGCGAGCTCGTGAGCCAAGCCCTCGCTAATCTGGTCGACAATGCCATCAAGTACGCGGCGCCGACGCAGGCTGGCGACAACACCCCGCACGGCATCGTCGTCAAGGCCGATACCGACCGCGATCAGGTGGTGCTGACCGTGAGCGACAACGGCCCCGGCATCCCGGAACGCGATCGCTCGCGGGTGGTCGACCGTTTCGTGCGCCTGGAGCACAGCCGATCGCAGCCCGGATCGGGCCTGGGTCTCAGTCTCGTCTCGGCGGTCGCGCGTTTGCATGGCGGCGAACTCAAGCTTGAAGACAATGCCCCTGGGCTGCGGGCGCGGATCGCTCTGCCGCGAGTCCAGCGGGCGGCGTGACGGTGCCGGCCCGGGCCGCGTTCGCCACCCGCGTCGTTGCTCCAACCGCCGACGACGCGGGACATGCTGCGGTCGAGCGTTGGCTCGCGGAGATTGCCGATAGCCCGGATGCGGCGACGCTTAAATCAATTCTTGCCGCGCACCCCGCTGTCCGCGCGCTCCTCGACACGGTCGCTTCCCACGCACCTTACCTCTGGGATCTGGCGCGCGCCGATTTGGCCCGCCTCGTCACGCTGTTGCAGGCGGATCCTGATGCGCATCTGCAAGAGCGGCTCGCGGCTGTCGCGACAGCGGCGGCGGCAGCCGATTCCGAAGCCGAGGCGATGCGCCTCTTGCGCGGCGCGAAAGTCCGAAGCGGCGCTCCTGATCGCACTCGCCGACATCGGCGGCGTCTGGGACGTCATGCGGGTGACGCGCGCACTGACCGATCTCGCCGACATGGCGGTCGGGGCAGCCCTGCGCTATCTCGTGCGGGACGCGGCGCGCAGCGGCAAGCTTGTGCCGTCCGATCCCACCGATCCCGAGCGCGATTGCGGGCTCATCGTGGTTGCCATGGGCAAGATGGGCGCCGGCGAGCTCAACTATTCGAGCGACATCGATCTGATGGTGTTTTTCGATCCCGCGCGCGCGAAGCTTGCGCCGGACGTCGAGCCCGGCGCGCTGTTCGTGCGAATAACCCAGCGGCTCATCCGCATGCTCGGCCAGCGCACCGAGCACGGCTATGTTTTTCGCGTCGATGTGCGGCTGCGGCCCGATCCGGCCTCGACCCAGGTCGCCATATCGGCGCCGGCGGCGCTCGACTATTACGAACGCGAGGGTCGCAACTGGGAACGCGCGGCGCTCATCAAGGCGCGGCAATGCGCCGGCGACCGGACGGCGGGCGCTGTGCTCCTTGCCGATCTCGTGCCCTTCGTCTGGCGCAAATATCTCGATTTCGCAGCGCTCGCCGACATCCACGAGATGAAGCGCCAGATCCATGCCTATCGCGGCCACGGCGCCGTTGCCGTGGAAGGCCACAACGTCAAGCTCGGGCGCGGCGGCATTCGCGAGATCGAATTCTTCGTCCAGACCCAGCAGCTCATTGCCGGCGGCCGCAATCCGCAACTGCGCAGCCGCGAAACTCTCGTGACGTTGCGCACATTGGCCGAAGGCGGCTGGATCGACGAGGAGACCCGCGCCGATCTCGAAGCCGCCTACCGTTTCCTGCGTACGGTCGAGCATCGCCTGCAGATGATCGCGGACGAGCAGACCCACACGCTGCCGCTCGCACCGGAAGAGCTTGATCGTTTTGCCCGCTTCCTCGGTTACGCCGGTCGCGACGCCTTCGCGGAGGCGCTGCTCGCGCATCTGCGGGCGGTTGAAAGCCGCTATGTGCGCCTGTTCGAGCGGGCTGCGATCGGTGCCGCCGAGCGGCGCGGCCTTGTCTTCCCGCCCGATGCGGACGCGCCGGAAACGCTCGCCAAACTCACCGAGATGGGCTTCCGCCATCCGTTGGAAGTCTCCGCGACCGTGCGGCGTTGGCTCGCCGGCGAGCCGCGTGGACTTCGGGGCGAGACGGCGCGAACGCATTTCAAGGAATTGCTGCCGCTTCTCATGGACCGGCTTGCAGCTGCGGAAAATCCCGACGCCGCGCTGGTCGCGTTTGACCGGTTTCTTGGCAATTTGCACGGCGGCGCGCGGCTGTTCTCGATGCTGCGGCAGAATCCCGATCTCGTTGCACTGGTGGCGCGCGTCCTCGGCACCGCGCCGAGGCTTGCGGATACGCTTGCGCTTCATCCCGAAGTGCTCGATCCGCTGATCGAGCCGGCGTTCTTCGATGTTTTGCCTTCGGCTGATCGGCTCGCCGCTAACCTCGCTCGCTCGCTCGACCAGTCCGGCTCTCACGAGGACTTCCTCGACCGGGTGCGTCTGTTCGGACAGGAGCAGAACTTTCTCGTTGGCGCGCGCATTCTCGCCGGTACGGTCTCGGCGCGGCAGGCGGGCGAGGCCTTCGCCGCCATCGCCGATACGGTGGTACGCGCGCTCCACCACAGCGTGGCGGACACGTTGCGAGCAAATCACGGGACGATACGAGAGGCCGAAACTGCGATCCTCGCCATGGGCAAGCTCGGCGGCCGCGAGATGGCGGCCAATTCCGACCTCGACCTCATCGTTGTCTATGACTTCGACCAGGCCCATCCGGAATCCGATGGGCCGAGGCCGCTTCATGGCGCCCAGTATTTTGCGCGCTTTACTCAGCGATTGATCAACGCGCTGACCACGCCGACGAACTACGGCCGGCTCTATGAGGTCGACATGCGGCTGCGGCCATCCGGCCGGTCGGGCCCGCTCGCGACCTCGCTTTTCTCGTTCTCGCGTTACCAGCTCGAAGAGGCGTGGACCTGGGAGCACATGGCACTGACGCGCGCGCGGGTGGTGTCGTCATCTGCGGCGTTCGCGGCTGCGTGTCGAAGCGGAGATCCGCGCGGTGCTGTGCATGCCACGCGACGTCGAGACGGTCGCGGCGGACGTCCGTGAAATGCGTCGGGCGATCGCGGTGGAGAAGGGCGATGCTGAGCGCTGGGACCTCAAATATGCCGCCGGTGGCCTGATCGACATCGAATTCATCGCCCAGTTCCTGCAACTTGTTCATGCCGCCGAGGTGCCCGACATCCTCGATACCGCGACCGCCGCCGTGCTCGACAACGCGGTGCGTCTTGGGCTGCTTGCAACTGAGGATGCCGAAGCGCTGCGCCCGGCCGTGCGGCTCTACCAGGACCTGAGCCAAATTCTGCGGCTCGCGCTCACCGCGCCCTTCGATCCGAAAACCGTCAGCCCGAAGTCTTGCGACGCTCCTCGCCCGCGCCGCGGACGTGCCGGATTTCGCGACGCTCGAGGCTCACCTCGCCGAGACGCAGGCGCGCGTGCGCCGCAGCTTCGTGCGCATCCTTGGAGGGGAGCCGTAAGCGCTATGTCGCGGCTTGCGCGGGCGCCATCTTGGCCGCGAGCGGGAGGCGCAACAGTACCACGGTGCCGCGGTTGACAGTCGAGCGGATGCGAATGGCGCCGCCATGCAGTTCGGCGAGCGACTTCGCGATGGCGAGCCCGAGACCGGAGCCCTGTTGGGTCTTGGTGAGCAGGCTTTCCACCTGTTCAAACGGGCGGCCGAGCTTCTTCAGCGCCTCGCGCGGAATGCCGATGCCGTTATCCTCGAAGACGAGGGCGACGGCGCCGGCACAGATGCGTGCGCGGACGCGCACCCGGCCGTCTTCCGGTGTGAACTTCACCGCGTTCGACAGCAGGTTGATGGCAATCTGCTTGACCGCGCGCTTGTCGGCCCGCAGCCGGATGCCGGGAGCGACGTCGGTCACCATTTCGAGATTTTTCGACGCAGCGCGGCCAGAAACGACCTTCATCGCCTCGCCGACAATTTCGCTGATCTCGAATTCCTCGAAGTCGAGCTTGATGCGGCCTGCCTCGATCTTCGCCATGTCGAGCACGTCGTTGATGACGTCGAGCAGGAACTGGCCGCTGCGCCTGATGTCGCGGCAATATTCCTCGTACTTGGCGGTGCCGAGCGGGCCGAACATGCGCCCTTCCATGATCTCGGAAAATCCGATGATCGCGTTGAGCGGGGTGCGCAATTCGTGGCTCATGCTGGCGAGGAAGGTCGACTTTGCCTGATTTGCCTCCTCGGCGCGGGTCTTCTCGTCGGCATATTTGTCGGCGAGCTCGGCAAGCTGTTGCGCCTGGATTTCCAGTGCTTGCTGCGACTTCCGCAGGTCCGCGATGGTCGCGATCAGGCGCTGCTCGCCATCCACCAGCCGCAACTCGTGACGCTTGATGGTGGTGATATCGGTACCGACGGAAACGTAGCCGCCGTCCTTGGTGCGGCGCTCGCTGACATGCAGCCAGCGTCCGTCTTCGAGTTGCGCCTCGAAGGTGCGCGCGCCCGGATGGTTCGCATCGGCGCCGTCAGTTGTATGCCGCAGGCGCACCACCGGTTTGCGCTCGGCGGCGATGATCTCGTCGTAGGACATGCCGGCGGCGACGGCTTCGTCCGGGAGGTTGTGCAGGGCCTGGAAGTTCGAATTGCACAGCACCAGGCGATTTTCGGCGTCCCACAGCACAAACGCTTCCGGAATGGTCTCGATGGCATCGCGCAGCCGCACGTCGGCGGCGGCGGTCAATTCGGCGAGCGTCTTGTGTTCGGAAACATCGACCGCGATGCCGATGAGGTGGAAGCCGGGTTCGTCGGGCTGACGGGTGATTTCGCAGCGCACGCGGAGCCAGACCCAGCGGCCCTGGGCATGACGCATGCGGAATTCGCGATCGATCGATTGAATCTTGCCTTCGGCGACCTGCTGGGCGAGCTCGTAGAGCGTCACGTCGTCGGGATGGACGAGGTCATTGACCTCGCCGAAATTGAGCAGCTGGTCGCGCGGGTGCAGACCGAGGATTGCGAACATCGACTGCGACCAGAAGATGCGGCCGCGCGCGAGGTCCCAGTCCCACAAGCCGCAGCGCCCGCGATTGAGCGCGGTGTCGACGCGCCGGCGGACCGCCTCGTGAATTACGTCGGCTTCGCGGGCACGGGTCGACTGCCAGTGGAAAGCAAAGCCGAGGATCAACACCACGAAGCCGGTGGTCGTGGAAAGCGTCACGGTAAGCGCGGTATCGGAGCGCCAGGGCGCCAGCGCCTGGGTCCGCGGCACGTAGAGCGCGACCTGGCCAAGCGCCCCATGCAGGTTGCGCACGGTCATGATGGCTTCGGTACCGTCGCCAAGCTGCATTTCGAGGACCCCCGCGGTCGCGGCGAACATCGTGAGGGGCTGGTCGGACCCGAGCACGTCGAGCAGGAGATGGCCGACCGCGCGGCGCACCGGCTCGGCGACGACGACAGTGCCCTCGGCATCGGACACCAGAATCTCGGCGCGGGCGCCATAGCGGTCGACCACACGGTTGACCGCCTCCTGGGCGATGCGGGTTGCATCCTTGGCGGCAGACGTTTCGCGATCGAGGCGGCCGGCGAGGCCGTCGGCGAGAATTTCGAGCTCGTCGTTGACGGCGACCAAGGCTTGGCGGCGGTGATCGAACACCTGCACGCCGGTGCCGACGGCCATGGTGATGAGGAAGGTGATGATGAGAAGCGGTACTGCGCGGCGCAGCGCGGGCTCGGCGACGAGGAGGCGCCGATAGGCCGGCTTTGCAATCGATTGCGCGAGCCCTTTGATCGAATCCGTACTCGTCGACGCGCGCGCAACATCCGCCGGCGCCATCGTCAATCCCCCATCCAGAAACAAGTTCTGGTCCCCGTTCCGGAAGGGTTTCGCCGCACTCTCCCGAATCAGCAGCATAAGAATCGAATCGCGAATCCTTGTCGAGAGTCAGCCAACCAATTCGTAAAAATTTAATTGATTTTTGCCGCACCGCCGAAAAAAGCCTGTGGCGCAGCTGTTTCTGACGTTATCCAGAGGGGGCATGCGGGCCGCCGAGGGGGGCTTGACAGCCCGGTGGGTAACATTGGGGCGCGACGACAAGGATCGACCGGCGCGCGAGGCGCGTTAACTTTTCGCGCTGCACTGCGATCAAGTGCAGCGCGCAGTCCTCAGCAATTCGGAAAGAGATACTCCTCACCCGGTTCCGAGCGTGCGCATGACGATGTCGTGGACATCCCGCGAGAGCGGCGCGGCAGCGACGCGCTTGAGTTCGGCTTCTGCGCGCTCACGCCGTTCGGGCTCGAGTGCGCGCCATGATCGAAACGCCGTCGTCAGCCGCGCGGCAACCTGCGGGTTGGTGGAGTCCAGAGCGAGCACCATGTCGGCATGGAACGCGTAACCCGCGCCGTCGCGACGGTTGAACTGCGTCTGGTTGGCCTGGGCGAAATTGCCGACCAGCGAGCGGACCCGGTTCGGGTTCGACATCGAGAACGCGGGATGCTTGGTCAGGCCCTTGACGCGATCCAAGGTCCCGGCTTCCGGGATCACGGCCTGCAACGCGAACCACTTGTCGATGATGAGCGCGTCGCCCTCATAGCGGCGATAGAAATCCTCGAACGCCGCTTGGCGCTCCGGCACCTGGTAATACGACAACGTCGACAGTGCGGCGATGCGATCGGTCATGTTGTCGGCATCGCGGTACTGCGCGGCAGCGCGGGCGATACCGTTGGCCCCGTCCGCGGCGGCGATAAGATCGAGGCAGACGTTGCGCAGCGAGCGGCGCCCGGCGCTGGCCGCGTCCGGGCTGAATGCGCCGGTATCGGCCAGTCGGCCGTAGGTATCAACGAGCGCCGCCAGGAGCTTGCGGCCGATCTCGGCGCGCAACTCGCGCCGCACCGCGAAGATCGCGTCGGGGTCGACATCGCGGCCGATCTCGCGCGCGATATCCCCCTCCGTTGGCAGCGCCAGGGCTTGCGCGACATAGGCCGGCTCAAGGCTGCGGTCGGCGAGGATCGCCGCCAGCGCATCGCCGAGCCCGCCGGCCCGGCGCTTTGCCGTGTTGGCGCGATGAGCGGCGACGTTCTCCATCAACAAGGAGGTCGCGAGCGTCTGCACCGCCTGCCAGCGGTTGAAGGGATCGCTGTCATGAGCGGCGAGGAAGGTCAGGTCGCGATCGTCGAGGTTCGCGGTGAGCTTGATCGGCGCCGAGAAGCCGCGATTGAGCGAGGCGACCGGCCGCGTCTCGATCCCGGTGAACACGAACGTCTCCTTCGGCTTGGTCAGCGTGATGACGCCGCGCTCCACTTTGTGTCCATCGGCAAGCACGAGCGGCAGGTCGCGGCCGTTCGGGCCGATGAGACCGAGCGCGAACGGCATCGCCATCGGCTCCTTGACCGGCTGGCCAGGGGTCGGCGGTACGATCTGGGTGATCTGCAGCGTATAGGTCTTCGCTCCAGAATCGTGGCTGCCTTCGACGACGAGTTCCGGCGTTCCGGCCTGGCTGTACCAGCGCATGAACTGGGTGAGGTCGTAGTGGGCGGCGTCGGCAAAGCAGGCGACGAATTCGTCGACCGTTGCCGCGTGACCGTCGTGACGCTTGAAATAAAGGTCCATGCCGGCGCGGAAGCGCTCCGGACCCAGCAGGGTCTTGAGCATGCGCACCACCTCGGCGCCCTTCTCGTAGACGGTCGCCGTGTAGAAATTGTTGATCTCGCGATAGACCGCCGGACGGACCGGATGCGCGAGCGGGCCGGCGTCCTCGACGAACTGATGGCCGCGCAGCGCCCGCACGTCAGCGATGCGCTTCACCGGCCGCGAACGGATATCGGAGGTGAACTCCTGATCGCGAAAAACCGTCAATCCTTCCTTGAGGCACAGCTGGAACCAGTCGCGGCAGGTGATGCGGTTGCCGGTCCAGTTGTGGAAATATTCGTGGGCGATGATCGCTTCGACGCTGTTGAAATCGGCATCGGTCGCGGTCTCGCGCGACGCCAGCACATTCTTGTCATTGAAGATGTTGAGGCCCTTGTTCTCCATGGCGCCCATGTTGAAGTAGGACACGGCGACGATCATGAAGATGTCGAGATCGTACTCGCGGCCGAACGCCTGCTCGTCCCAGCGCATGGAGCGCTTGAGCGCCCCCATGGCGTAATCGGCACGAGGCTCCTTGCCGGGCTCGACGTAGATCTTCAGCGCCACCTTGCGGCCCGACATGGTGACGAATTCGTCCTCGATCACGCCGAGCACGCCGCCGACCAGCGCGAACAGATAGCTCGGCTTCGGAAACGGATCGTGCCATACCGCGAAATGCCGCGACGTGCCGGCGACATCGCCCGCGCCGACAAGGTTGCCGTTGCTCAGCAGCACCGGCGCCTCGGCTTTGTCGGCTTCGATGCGGGTCGTGTAGACCGCCATCACGTCCGGACGGTCGGGAAAATAGGTGATGCGGCGGAAGCCTTGGGCCTCGCATTGCGTGGTGTAGGCATTGCCGGAGCGATAGAGCCCCATCAGCTTGGTGTTGGCCGACGGATCAAGCTCGGTCTCGATGTCGAGCACGAACGGGCGCGGCGGCGGCTGCATGATGGTGAGGCCGTCCGGCGTCGCGACGTAAGCGTCCGCCGCAAGCTCCTGGCCGTCGATCTTGATTCCCGTGAGACGCAATTCGTCGCCGTCAAGAACTACCGCCGCGGGCGCGGCCGCCTGCGGATTGGGCCTGAGCTTGAGACGCGAGCGCACCTTCGTCTTCGTCGGATGGAGCGACACGTCAAGCTCGACGGTCTCGACCAGCCAGTCCGGCGGACGATAATCGGCAAGGCGGACGGGAACATTTTGCTCAGTGCGCATGAAGCCTCTCACCAGAACGGCGTGGCGGGTCGCACTGATCTAAGCCGTCTCTCGGCATTTTCATAGAGTGGAGCGGGCGAGGCCTCTGTTCACGCCCGCCGGCCGACGGTCATGCGAGGCGGCTCGCCCATATCAGGAGCCTGCGGCCAAACATGCGGCTCAAAGCGATGATGATCGTCGCCATGCCGAGGTTCCAAACCAGGATCATCATCGTGGCATCGAGATCGTGCAGCAACGACAGTGCCGTCGACGTGATGGCGGCGACCGCAAGTCCGGCCATCAGCGCGGCCTCGTTGGCGCGCAGCAGCGCGGCATGACGCAACATCACGCACATCGCGAGCGAGAGCGGCACGCTCGTGAGGAGCAGCGTCGCAAAGCATCGCGCGGTCTCGCCGAGATGCATGCCGTCAGGCCCGATGCTCACCCAATCGGCAATGCAGCCGTAGCCGACCGTCGAAATCCACACCGCCAGCGCCGGCAACGGAAGTAAAAGCCACCAGCGCGACCGGTCGGGCAGGCTGAGCGCAAACGCCGATAAGGCGGCAAGAGCGCCGGTTACTAGTGCGGCAGCGATGCTCACCGCGAACACGGGTTGCCGCAGATGCGCCATCAGATCGCTTCGCACGCCATGGCCGAGCGCGAGCAGCGCGAGTATCAGCGCTGCTCCCGCGAGCCACAGGAGGGCGCGCAACGGCGGCGGGCGCAGGCGTTTGACCGGCGTCGCACACGCGACCAGCGCATCAATGAGTTCCGGGGTCTGGGTCACGGGGTTTCGCTCGGCGCTCGCAATAGTTTTCGCAACGACTTGATGGCCCGGTGGGTCGCGACCTTCAGCGCCGACACCGACCGTCCGCTCGCGAGCGCTGCCTCCTTCAAGCTCATTTCCTTGAGCTTGACGAGGCTGATGGCTTCGCGCTGGTCGGGCGGCAGACGACCGATGGCGCCATGCAAGGCCGCTTCGTCAACGGACCTCTCATCAAGGTTCGTTGCATCGGACGAAAAGGTTTCATGCTGGACCGTCAGTTCGATCTCCCGCGAGCGGGCGCGTACTTGCCGTCGCATGCGGTCGATGATGCGGCGGTTTGCAATGGCAACGAGCCAGGGTCCGAAGGGACGGCGCGGATCGTAGGCCCGGCGCACCGCATGCACGGTGAGAAGGATGTCCTGCACGGCGTCCTCGACGTCGCCCTATCCTTGAAGCACCGCGTTGCCAACATGCGAAGATAAGGCGTCATATCTTGGAGCAGCGACCGATAGGCGTCGCGATCGCCGTCCTGCGCGCGTGCCATAAGAGCGGACCAATCTCGATCGGGGCTTCGCGCAACGCCGGCGCGTCCCGGCCCCGCGTCCGAGCGCGAACCGGACGACGAGACGAGCGTCAGCGATGGCGGCCGCTTGCGTTCAGCGGTCATGATCGGATGCCTCGATCGGCGAATGCTGCCTCATGGAAGAGGCGGGCGCGTCTCTTCCCCATACATCAGCCGTCACGCCGCCGGTAGACGGAGAATTTTTGCAGAGCCCCTGTAACCTTCTGCCGGCGGCGTCGAACCTCCCTCAGTCTCGCCTTCGAAACTTTTTCGCCACTCACCAGAGAGGTTTGACCATGAACCACCGTCTGCTGGCCGCTTCCGCGCTCTCGACCGCGGTCGGCCTTGCGCTTGCCGCACAGGCGCCGGCCGTCCGTGCCCAGGCCAACATGCCGCAGGTCGTCAAGGACAACATGACGCGCATGAGCGCTAACAAGCTGCAGAAGTGCTACGGCATCAATGCAGCCGCCAAGAACGACTGCGCCGAGGGTGCACACTCCTGCGCCGGCCAGGCAACGATGCCGCGCGATCCAAAATCGTTCGTGCTGCTGCCTGCGGGTGACTGCGAGAAGATTCAGGGCGGCAAGCTCACCTCGACGTGACGGTGTGATGCGTTCCGCCGCTATCCGCGAAGGCCTTATCCCGGCGCAAGCCGGGATTGGGCTACGCTTCCAGCATCATCAGGCCGTGCTGGACGGCGACCCTGGTGTCGCATGGATGGAGGTCCACACCGAGAACTACATGGGCGGCGGCGCACCAATCGCGTATCTCGACGCGATCCGCTGCGATTATCCGATCTCGCTCCATGGCGTCGGCCTCTCGCTCGGAAGTGCCGAGGGATTGGATGCGGCGCATCTTGAACGGGTGCGCCAGGTTGCCGAGCGGATCGAACCGGGCCTGATGTCCGAGCACATTGCCTGGAACGTCGTTGACGGCACCTATCTTGCCGACCTTCTGCCGCTGCCGATGACCGAGGAAGCGCTTGCGGTCGTGTGCCGCCACGTCGATCAGATGCAGAATTATCTGCGCCGCAGGATCCTGGTGGAGAATCCGTCCACCTATCTCCGATTTGCCCACTCGACCATCCCCGAATGGGAATTCATCACGACAGTCGCGGAGCGAACCGGCTGCGGCATCCTGTGCGACGTCAACAATATTTACGTCAGCGCGCATAATCACGGCTGGGACGCCGCGGCTTATCTCGACGCGCTGCCGCCGGCATCTGATCGGCGAAATACATCTTGCCGGCCACAGCGTGCGGCCGCTCCCGGGCGGCGGCACCTTGCGCATCGATGATCATGCCTCGCGGGTGTGCGAGGACGTGTGGGCGCTTTATCGGCACGCGCTTGCGCGGTTCGGCCCGGTCCCGACGCTCATCGAATGGGACAATGACGTGCCGCCGCTCGATGTGCTCATCGGCGAAGCCGATTTCGCGGGCGCGCTGATCGGAGGAGCCAAGCAGGAGAGGCTGCATGACGACGCTGCTTGAGTTGCAGCGCGCGATGCGCACGAGCCTCGTCGATCGGGACGATCGGCGCGGTTGCTGCGCTGCTGGCCGACGGCGTGACGCGCCGATCGGCTGGACATCTACCGCAACACATTCGTAACCGGCGTGACAAGGCGCTGCGGCTCACTTATCCCGCGATTCATCGTCTGGTCGGCGCAGAATTCTTCGAAGGCGCCGCTGCGATCTTCATCGCGCAGCATCCGCCGCAGGCCGCATGGCTCGACGAGTACGGCGCGGAGTTCGCGGACTTTGTCCGCGATTTCGACCCTGCGGCGTCGCTGCCCTATCTCGCGGATGTAGCGCGTCTCGAATGGGCCGTGAGCCGGGCGCTGCACGTCGCCGACGAACCGCCGCTCGATTTGCAGCGGCTTCAAGCGCTGTCACCTGACAACCAAGTCGGCGTTGCGTTTGTGCCGCATCCGTCCATTTCGTTATTGCGCGCCGAATATCCAGCAGATGCGATCTGGCGCGGCGTGCTGCAGGGCGATGATGCGGCGCTTGCTGCGGTCGATCTTGCAAGCGGCCCCGTCCACATCATGGTGGAACGCCGCGCTACCGGTGTCGAGGTTTCGCGCCTTGACGAAGCGGCATGGCGGTTTGCGGCTGCGCTGTGCGCGGGCAAACCGCTCGAAGTCGCCTTGTCAGAGACCGATGACACCAGGGCCTCTGCGCTCCTCGCCGAGCATCTTGCGGCCGGCCGATTTATCGACGTTGCCTCGCGTCCGATACTGACGTTGAAACGGAGCGGCTGGCGTGGACAGCGGCGCATGTTCTGCCGTCCCGCCCACACCCTCATCGCGCAGGTAACGACGATGAGTGACATCGCGGCGGATCAGGCCTCACCGACGTTGCTTGCACGGGTGGTCGGATTTCTGGACCGCGTCCCTTACGCGTTGCTTGCGTTGCCGCTTCGCGTCGCGGTCGCGACCGTGTTCTGGAATTCCGCAATGGCGAAGCTCGCCAATTGGGACACCACGCTCGAGCTTTTCGCCGACGAGTACAAAGTGCCGCTGCTGCCGCCCGCGATCGCCGCCAATTTGGCGCTGGGCATCGAGCTCGTCACGCCGGTGCTGCTGGTGCTCGGCCTGCTGACGCGCGCCGCTGCGCTGGTGCTGCTCGGCATGACAACGGTGATCGAGGTGTTCGTCTATCCGCAGGCGTGGCCGACGCACATTCAATGGGCGGCGATGCTGCTCGTTCTGCTCTGCCGCGGCGCCGGCGCCCTTTCTCTCGATCACCTGTTTTGGACGCGGCTGCGGGCGTCTCCAAAGTGAAAGCGCAGCTGACGCGATCGCCATGCACGCGATGGTTCGGGTCGACAGACCCGAACCATCGCCACGATCGTGCGCCGCCGTTACAGCCCGAAGACGTAGAGCACGGTGGCGTTCGATTGGTCGCGCAGCTCGGGCGTGCGCTTGATGCTTGAGAGCGAGTTGCTGATCTGGCCCGAAGGCCGCACGCAGCACACGCCCGAGGCGATCGCGATGTACTGTTTGCCGTTGACGGCAAACGTCATCGGCGCCGCGTTGAAGCCGGTGCCGACGTTGAAGTGCCAGACCTCTTCCAGCGTCTGATCATCGAGGGCGAGGAACGTGCCGTCGAGCATGCCGGTGAACACGAGGCCGCCGGCGGTCGAGAGCATGCCCGATGAATTCGGGTAGGGAAACTCGGCGCGCTTCTTGATCGCGCCGGTCACCGGGTCGAGCATGGTGACCGAGCTCGTGATCAAGCCGTCGGCACCCGGCGCGCCGCCGTTGAACTTGCCCTTCACGTGCGCACTGGTGTCGACCGTCACCTTGCCGCAGCCCTCGTAGGCCGGAATGTAGAGGTCGCCGGTCCGGCGGCTGTACGACACGGGCCAGAAATTCGTGCCGCCGGCGATGTTCGGACAGATCTGGCGTGTGGCCTTGTCGGCGAGCACGCCGGTGCCTTCGGCATAGACCTGGACTTCGTGGGTCGGATCGTAGTCGACGGGCCTGCCGGTCTTGGGGTCGATGCCCTTGGTCCAGGTCAGCATCTTGACGTGCTGCGTCGCCTTGAGGAACTGACCATTGAGGCGATCGAACGTGTAGGTGAAGCCATTGCGGCCGGCGTGTGCGAGGATCTTGCGGTCCTCGCCGTTGATCTTCGTGTCGATCAGCACATGGGCGCCGGTCTCGTCATAATCGCGGTTGTCGTTCGGCGTGTACTGGTGCCACCAGGTGATCTTGCCGTTGTCCGCGTTGAAGGCGATGGCGCTCGACGTGTAGAGGTTGTCGCCCGGGCGGAAGGTCAAATCGTAGGCCGGAACCGGATTGCCCGATCCCCAATAGGTGAGGTTGCTCGTCGGGTCATAGGCGCCGGTGCCATAAAAGGCCCCGCCGCCGGTCTGCCACGCATTGACCTTGTCCTTCCAGGTCTCGCTGCCCGGCTCGCCGGGCGCCGGAATGGAGTAGGTCTTCCACTTCAGTTCGCCGGTCTTGGCATCGAGCGCGGCAAGCCAGTTGCGCACGCCGCGGTCACCGCCGGAGCCGCCGACCAGGATCTCGTCCTTGAGCGCGAGCGGCGCCGCGGTGAGTTCGAGGTCCGCCTGGTCGGTGAGGTTCTGGTCCCACACCACCTGGCCGCTCTCCTTGTCGGTCGCAATGACATGGCCGGCGTAACCGGTGACCGAGACGACAAGGTTGTTCCACAGCGCGACGCCGCGGTTGCGATCCTGGTTGTTGAGCTTGGGGTCCATCTTCCAGACGATCTTGCCGACCGTGCCGGATCGGACGTCGATCTTGTAGACGACGCCCCAGCTGTCGACCATGTACATGAAGCCATCATCGACAAGCGGCGTCGCTTCGATGCTTTCGCCCGCCGACTTGCCGCCGAGCGGCAGCGCGAACATGAGCTTGAGGTTCTTGATGTTCGACGTGTTGATGGTGTCGAGCCGCGAATAGCGCTGCGAACCGTAATCGCCGTAATGCGTGAGCCAATTCTGAGGTTCGGGATTGACCAGCCGTTGATAGGTCACGTCGGCAGCCCGCGCCGCCGTGCTCGCCAGCAACGTGCCGGCAAGCTGCGGCGGCTGCCGTCGCGGAGACTCCACTGCGACGGCTCGACATTGGCTTCATCATTCGACTCCTCCCGAATTGGCTATTGGTGCCGCCCCCGGCATCCGACGGTAGGCGCCTTGCGGGTCGATGGAAAGGGTCACGTGAAGCGCATGGCTGTCAAGAATCTGCCCGGACCCGGTGGAACTTGTTGAAACTAGACGCGTTATATACGATTAAATATAACGACTGAGAAGCAAGCGGGAACGCTTGCGTTCGGCAAAGGAGCGATTCCGGGCTGCGATGATCATCGACTGCATAGAGTTGACCACGTGCGAAGCGGCTGACGACGGCGAGATGATCAGGCTCGGTCTCGTCGACGCGTCCGGCAATCCGGTATCGCTGCGGGTCCCGTTTGAGCATGCGGAGTCGATGGCGATGACCTTGCCGCGCTTGCTGACGCGCGCGGTCAAGGCGCAGACGGGCGAGGACAATGCGCGTTACGTCTTTCCTCTCGGGCAATGGTTCCTGGAAGCCGTGAAGGACCGTTACTCCTTCGTCCTGACGCTCACGACGCCCGACGGATTCGAAGTCTCATTTCGCATCCCGGTTGAGACGTGTCATGCGTTGGGCTGGACGCTTCATCACGAAGCTGCGGAGGCTGTCGAGATCAACGACATCGCCATTGTGTCGGAGCCGCCGCAAGAAACCGGCATCAATTAGGGCAACGGCTTGCTCAGTTGGCCGGGCGCTCGTCGGGCGAGGCGCTCATCGCCAGCAGGGATTGACCAAGTTTCGCGCTCGCGCTGCTCGGCATGGCGAAGGCAAGCGTGGTCTCACCGATATTCATCTGAAGCACGGTGTCACCGGTCTCGGTTTCCCCCAGTCCCATGGAATCGATCGGCAGGGGAAAGGCCGGCCGGCCGAAGGCGTCTGAGTCGCGTTCCTTCGCGGTCCCGGCCTTGCCGCTCAACACCAGCAACAGGGTGACGAAAGCCTGCACATCGCCAATGCCAAGCAGCAGATCCTGCGGCTCGTCCAGGCCGCGCGTCTCGATGCGAAGGCGGACATGGGGCTCACCGGGGCGCCAGTCGCCCGACACATGATGAACAATGCCTGCTTCAGCCATATCGAGGGTCTCGTCCGACACCAGGACCGATCGCCACAAGCAAATCGGACGGCGGCGCATCGTTGCATGGTCCTGATGCATAGCTCAGAACTTTGCCACACGCTATATTTAAACGTATATAACGATTAGGCCCTGCGTGACGCGGGAAGTTCGAGTTCAGCCGGTCGCGCTGGTCGGGAGATCGAGGGAAGGCATCATGAGCGACAACAACACGAAATTCTATATCGATGGCGCGTGGGTCGCGCCGGCGGTTCCCAAGCTGTGGGACGTCATCAACCCGGCGACCGAGGATGTGACCGGGCAGATCAGCCTCGGTTCGAGCGCCGATGTCGATAAGGCGGTTGCCGCCGCGCGCCGCGCATTTCCGGGCTTCTCCTCGACGAGCCGGGAGGAGCGGCTCGCCTTGCTGCAGAGGATCATCGACGAGTTCGAGTCGCGTAACGACGTGATGGCAGCGGCGATGACCGCCGAGATGGGCTCGCCCATTACCTTCTCGAAGGAAGTGCAGACGGTGAACGCGCTGTCCCACTTCAAGGAGATGATCTCGGTCCTGAAGTCATACGAGTTCGAGCGGTTCATGGGCGGAACGCTTATTCGCCGCGAGCCGATCGGCGTTTGCGGGCTGATCACGCCGTGGAACTGGCCGCTCAACCAGATCACCTCGAAGCTCGCACCGGCGATTGCCGCCGGCTGCACCGTGGTCCTCAAACCGAGCGAGTTTTCGCCGCTGAGCGCGATCATCTTCGCGGAAGCGCTTCACGCGGCCGGCGTCCCCAAGGGCGTCTTCAATCTTGTGAACGGCGACGGCCCGACTGTCGGCGAGGCGATTTCGGGCCATCCGGACATCGACATGGTGTCGTTCACCGGCTCGACCCGCGCCGGCATCCTGGTCGCCAAGGCCGCTGCGACGACCGTCAAGCGGGTGACGCAGGAGCTCGGCGGCAAATCCGCCAACATCATTCTCAGAGGCACCGACCTCGAAAAGGCAATTCCCGCCGGCGTGCTGCGGTGTTTCACCAATACCGGGCAGTCGTGCCAAGCCCCGACGCGCATGCTGGTCCACCGCTCGCAGCGCGAGGCGGCGGTCGCGCTCGCCAAGCGCGCGGCCGACAGCGTCAAGGTCGGCGATCCGCGCGACGCCGCGACCACGATGGGACCGCTCGTCAACAAAACGCAGTTCGACAAGGTGCAGGGGCTGATCGAGCGCGGCATCCAGGAAGGCGCGACGCTGGTGTGCGGCGGCGCCGGCCGCCCGGCGGGCTTCAACCGCGGTTACTTCGTGCGTCCGACCGTCTTTGCCGACGTGACCCCTGACATGACCATTGCGAAGGAAGAGATATTCGGTCCCGTCCTCTCGATGATGACCTACGAGACCGAGGACGAAGCCGTCGCCATTGCCAACAACACGACCTACGGCCTCGCCGGTTACGTGCAGGCGGCCGACATCGCCGATGCGCGACGGGTCGCGCAACGCATTCGCGCCGGCCGGATTTATCTCAACGGGGCTCCGGTCGACCGCGGCGTTCCGTTCGGCGGTTACAAGCAGTCGGGCAACGGTCGCGAACACGGCATCTTCGGCTTCGAAGAATATCTCGAGGTCAAGGCCGTGCTCGGCTACCAGACGGCGTGAACCCAGCGGCGGCTCGGCTGAAGCGATCGTGACGCGAAGCGGGATGAGGAGCGAGCGCTCGCAGGTCCGCCGCGCCGGGTGCGGAGAGAAGCCCGGGGTCCGAAATCACCTGCCCCGTGAATTGTGGACCCCGGGCGGTCGCGGCTCCGCGGCCCTCTCCAAAAAGGGGCGTCGCATCAAAACCGTGTGAATGTGCGCTATTTCCCATGTGACATAACGAAACTCGTCGTAGCATTACTTCGAACGGATTCATCGCCGTGGACCCGGGACGAGCGATTGGGAGGAATGATCATGCTGACGAGACGCCTTGTATTGACACGCAGTGCGCTTGGTTTGGCCGCCTCGGTGGCATTGCCATGGACAATCGCCGTCGCGCGGGCGGAAGAGGCCTTCGCCGTCAGCCACACCGACGACGAGTGGCACAAGCTGTTGACCGCCGATCAGTTTGCGGTGCTGCGCAAGAGCGCGACCGAGCGGCCGTTCACGAGCCCGCTCCTGCATGAGGAGCGTCGCGGCAGTTTCGCCTGCGCCGGCTGCGACCTCGATCTCTTTGCCTCGACCACGAAGTACGACAGCCGCACCGGCTGGCCGAGCTTCTGGGCGCCGCTGGAACATGCCGTCGGAACGTCGCGGGATAGCATCCTATGGCATGATCAGGACGGCGGTGCATTGCAGCCGCTGCGGCGGCCATCTCGGCCACGTCTTCAACGACGGTCCGAAGCCGACCGGCCTGCGCTATTGCATGAACGGCATCGCGCTTACATTTAAGCCTACCACGGCCTGACCGCGGATTTGCGATGATCCTGTTCCTGCTCGCCTATCTGGGCGGGGTGCTGACGATCGTCAGCCCCTGCATCCTGCCGGTGCTGCCGTTCGTGTTCGCGCGCGCCGACCGCCCCTTCGTGCGGAGCGGCCTGCCGATGCTCGTCGGCATGACGGTGACGTTTGCCGCGGTCGCCTCGCTGGCGGCCGTCGCCGGCGGATGGGCGGTGGAGGCCAATCAATACGGCCGCGCTGTTGCATTGGCGCTGCTCGCGCTGTTTGGACTGGCGCTCGTCTTTCACGGGCTCGCTGACCGCATGATGCGGCCGCTGGTCGCTCTCGGCGCGCGGCTGTCGCAGTCGATCGACGACGGCGCGGAGACGCATCGCGATGCGATTGTGCCCTCGCTTCTGCTCGGCATCGCGACCGGCCTGCTGTGGGCGCCGTGCGCGGGGCCGGTGCTTGGCCTGATCCTGACCGGTGCCGCGATCCAAGGGGCCAACGTCGCAAACCACGATGCTGCTCCTGGCCTATGCCGCCGGTGCGGCGACGTCGCTCGCCCTCGCGCTCGTCATCGGGGGGCGGGTCTTTGCCGCCATGAAGCGCTCGCTCGGAGTCGGCGAATGGGTTCGGCGCGGCCTCGGTGTCGCGGTGCTTGCCGCGGTCATCGCCATTGCGCTCGGATTCGATACCGGATTTCTCACGCAGGTCTCGACCGCGTCCACCGCGGCGCTGGAGCAGCGATTGCTCGACCGGTTCGGCGCGCCGAAGCCTCAGGCAGAGCCGCCGTCGGTCGTGATGACGGGTGGCGGGCCTGGCATGATGGCCGGTCCAGGGATGACGGGCGGTCCGGCGATGACGGGTGGTCCCGCGGTGATGACCGGCGGTCCCGGCATGATGATGAAGGGCAAGCCGGGTGAGCAATCCGACGCCTTGCCGATCGAGGGGGCGCTGCCGCCGTTGACCGGCGCGGTGGAATGGTTGAATTCGCCGCCGCTGACGCGGGAAGAACTCAAGGGCAAAGTGGTCCTGATCGATTTCTGGACTTACTCCTGCATCAATTGCCTGCGCGTCGATCCCGTATGTCCGGGCCTGGGCGGAGAAGTACAAGGATGACGGCCTCGTGGTGATCGGCGTGCATGCGCCGGAATTCGCGTTCGAGAAAAACCTCAAGAACGTGCGCAGCGCGGTCGCCGATCTCAAGATCGATTACCCGGTGGCGGTCGATAACGACTACGCGATCTGGCGCGCCTTCAACAATCAGTATTGGCCGGCGCATTATTTCATCGACGCCGAGGGCCGCATCCGTCATCACCATTTCGGTGAAGGCGACTATGCGGAATCCGAGCGCGTGATCCAGCAGCTCCTCGCCGAGACCGGCAAGTCGTCGATATCAACCGACATCGTCGCCGTGAAGGCGTCAGGTGCCGAAGCAGCGGCCGACATGGAGAATGTCCAGTCGCCGGAGACTTACATCGGCTTCGAGCGGGCCGAGAACTTCATCTCGCCCGGCGGCGCTGTCGAAAACGCGCCCCACGTCTACGAGACCGCCGCGCCGCGGCGCAACGAATGGGCGCTCGCCGGTGATTGGACGATCGGCAAGGAAGATGCGGTGCTCAACACGAAGGACGGCCGCATCGTCTATCGATTCCATGCCCGCGACCTCCATCTCGTGCTTGGCCCGGCCGCGGACGGCAAGCCGGTACGGTTTCGCGTCACCATCGATGGGGCGGCGCCCGGCGCCAGTCACGGCGCCGACATCGACGCCGACGGACAGGGCGTCGTGACCGGCCAACGCCTCTATCAGTTGATCCGGCAAAGCGGTACGATCAGCGATCAAACGTTCGAGATCGAGTTCCTCGATCCCGGCGTCCAGGCTTATGCCTTCACCTTCGGCTGAAACAGGAGCGGACCGATGATTGCATCACTGTTCAATCGGGCGGAACGGTCAACGTCGCTGCGGTCGACGCTGTTGGGCGGCGCGCTGCTGCTTGCCGCCGGCGCGGCACTGGTGATGCCGCGCTCTTTCGCGGCCGAGCAGGCGCACGTCATTGCGCCGCCCGCGGTTGACGAGCAGGCAGGTCAGTCGGGCGCCACGGAAGTCGCGGTTCTCGCCGGCGGATGCTTCTGGGGTGTCCAAGGCGTGTTTCAGCGTGTCAAAGGCGTAACCAGCGCCGTGTCCGGCTATACGGGCGGCGACAAGAATTCGGCGCATTATCAAATCGTCGGCAGCGGCGGGACAGGCCACGCCGAATCCGTGCGCATCACCTACGATCCGAGCAAGATCAGCTACGGCCGGCTGCTGCAGATCTACTTCTCGGTGGCGCACGACCCGACCCAGCTCAACCGCCAGGGGCCGGATGTCGGCACGCAATATCGCTCGGCGATTTTCCCGGCGAATCCGGAGCAGGCGCGGATCGCCAAGGCCTACATCGCGCAACTCAACCAATCCCGCGTTTATCCGGCCGCGATCGTGACCAAGATCGAACCCGACCACGAATTCTATGCGGCCGAGGACTATCATCAGGATTTCCTGACGACACACCCGACCTATCCGTACATCGTGTACAACGACCTGCCCAAGATCGACGACCTCAAGCGCATCTTCCCCGATCTCTATCGCGCTGATCCGGTGCTGGTCTCGGCGTCGCGTCCCACGAACTGATCGCCAAGTCGCAGCAGGCAGCGAGGGCCTCGAGGGCAACGGTTTCGCCGGTCGAAGGCCCCGCGTAATGTCTCGCCGGCGCCGGGTGGCGCTTCGCGCCAAAGGGCGTGGTGAAAGAAGGGAGTGAGATTTCATAGAGTTGCATTATTGCTTTGCTCGCGTTCGGCGCGGCATTGACCTTCGCATCGGGAGCATGGGCGCAGCAGCCGCCGCCGGCTTATGGCGACGCGGGCGTCACGCTCGACCAGGCCAAAAAGGCGGTCGCGGCCGCCGAGGAAGAGGCAAAGAAGAACGGCTGGCGCATGGCGATCGTGGTCGTGTCGAACGGCGGCGATCTCATTCATTTCAGCCGCATCGACGATACGCAGTTCGGATCGAACGACGTCGCCATTCGCAAAGCCAAGGCCGCGGCCGGCTTCCGTCGCCCGACCAAGGTGTTCCAGGATGCGCTGAACGGCAACCCGCCGGCGCTCGCGATTCTCACCCTCGGTGCGATTGCGGTCGAGGGCGGCTTTCCGTTGATCTCGAACGGCAAAGTGATCGGCGCCATCGGCTGCAGCGGCGGCACGGGCGCCCAGGACTCGCAGGCCTGTACGGCCGGCGTGCAGACGATCAAGTAAGAGCGAACGCCAACAGCGAAGACGCATTTCGCTCACGCGAGGTCGCCGCTCAAACGCGGCGGCCTCGCGCAACTTCTACTGGCTTGCCCTCTGGCGCCCCCATGGCGAAGTCGTGCAGCTGCCATGCAGTGGCCGGCGTCAGAACTTGTCCTGCATGAAAATGGCCATGCGGGCGATCGCGTCCTGGGCCTCCGGCATGACGCGCACGAGCAGATGCCAAACATGCCACATGTGCGGCCAAACCTCGATTTCCACGCGACAGCCGGCAGCGCGCATTTTGTCGGCCATCCGTACCCCGTCGTCGCGCAGCATTTCGTCGCCGCCGACCAGGATCAGACTGGGAGGCAAGCCGGCGGGGTCGCCGTAAAGCGGCGATGCGTACGGGTTGCGCGGGTCGGCACCGTCGAGGAAGAGTTCGACCACGCTCGGCGCAAGTTCGGCCGGAAGCAACGGGTCGATGGCAGCGTTGGTGCGGTAGGATTCGCCAGTGAGGGCAAGATCGGTCCACGGCGAAACGACGACCGCGGCGGCCGGCAACGCAGTCCCTTCGTCGCGCAGGCGCAACATCAAAGCGAGGGCCAATCCGCCGCCCGCCGAGTCTCCCATGAGGGCTATGCAACGTGGATCGGCGCCTTGCGCGAGCAGCCAGCGATATGACGCCATGGCATCATCAAGCGCTGCCGGAAAGGGATGCTCGGGCGCGAGCCGATAATCGATGCACAGCACGCGCGCGCGGCACAAGGACGCGAGTCGCCATGTCAGATCGCGGTAGAGGCCTGGCGAGCCCGCGACGTAGCTGCCGCCGTGGAGGTAGAGGATGTGCCGATCATGGCGTGACGCCGACGTTGCGATGCGCTCCGCCTTCACGCCGCCGGCGTCAAGGGTGATGGTCTCGGTCCCGCGCGGTGGATAGGGAACGAGCCAGCCCATTCGCTTGAGGCGCAGGCGCGCGGCCTCGACGGTCGAGTCCGCACTGAAGCCGCGCTTGACCACGATGCGCAGGAATGGCCGCACCAGGCGCGCACGCAAACTCAAAGGCTTCGATCGCATGGGCACTGGGCCTGCCGCCGGCGAAATGCCGCCACTAAGAACGCGGATGAGACGTCGCTCAACGCAGTCTACGTAAGCCTCGGTCGGACTCAAGGCGGCAAGGCGTTGGCCAAAGAGTGATGCGGCCGGCTCCAATGAAGAGCCGGCCGCCCGCGACACCCGGGTGTGGGGGGAGGGGCTCAGGTGTCGCGAACTCTCAAAATCAGGCCGACGTCGCGTGCGCAGTACGCGCTGGCGTCGCGAGCGGCCTTCGCGTCGACAAGGTGGCCATGACCAGCCTCACCAGCTTGAGCGCGCGAAGCTCGCCGGGATGAATTTTTCCGTCCGCCGCAGCGACGCGCTCGGCCGTGCGAATGACAATCGACGCCAACGACAAGCCTGCCAACGGACGGAAGGCTTCAACGATAACGGCCGCGCCGTCTCGGCTTTTGATCTGCTGCAGTTGATGATCGAACGCATCGCTGATGTCGTTTTGTGAGCATGTCGGCACGAAATTCTGACGCTCGATAAAATCGATCAAGGCATCGCGCTCTGCCTCATCGGATCGACCGTCGCCGAGCGACACAAGGGCACCCGCGACGACCAGGGCCTTCATGATCTCTTCGTCTTGGTGGCGGGAGTTGAGAGGCACGGCTCGCGAAAAAGCGATGGCTTCTGCGGGGTGTTGATCTGTCATGATACTCCTCTTCATTGACGCGCTTCATCGCGCCAGAGGAGCCGGGACCAGGCATGTCGGGAAAGTTGAGATAAGCGAGCCCCGACATTGGCCGATCCAGCGCGCTGGCGCGGGATAGGCGATCCGACATCACGAGGTTGGCCGACAAATTCGGCGTCCTCGCCAGAGGGGCCCGGATACAATCGTTGGTCCGGAGTAGGTTCGGGAGGTGTGGCCGAATTAAGATGATCGTGCTGCGACCCAAGGTCGCCCCGGATGCACCATCATCCGTTCATGATCGGGATGCTCCCGATCGCGGCAGCCTCGTCGTCGACCTCGCCGAGATCGACGTCGCGATCCGGGTAAAGCATGTAGGTACGTCGCTCGATCCGGACGACGACCCAGCCGCCATGCGTCGCCGCGTTGGCTGCCAGCTTTTTCAAAGTCGAATAATAGGGCTCCCGCTTCCAGACGTCGGGGCGCTGAGGATCGACGAACGCGACGATCCTGTTCACGCCGGTTTCAGGCACCAGCACGATCTTGCATTTGCTCGGCTTCCATTCCTCGCCGAGGATGGGGCTGATCAAATAGCCGCAGTTGAAGATCGCGCAGTCGCGCGGCCGCGAATCATAAATGAGACAGCCGCGGCCCGGCTTGCAATGCTTGCACCAGACATTTCGCGGCTTCGCCAATTCTCTGATTGCCAACAGCTTGCAGCACAGCGTGCAGTCTCCGCATGAGCGGCCCGGCACGATCGGGTTGGGGCGATTGTCCGCCATCACTGCGCATTGCTCGCAGCCATTGGTCAACAAGTTCTATCAATATATTCGATACCATCTCGCGATGGTACCTGCCAGCGCTGCGGAAAATGAGTTTCTGGCAGCCCGCAAGGTTCAACGTCAGCAGCGATCAACGTCAGCTGCTTCGCTGCAGCGGAGAGATGGAAAATACTTCGACGTTCAACATTGATTGAGCGTCCCTACCGCCATCGTGCCCGCAGGCGCGCGCCGATATCGACCTTGGCGCCCGTTGTCGCCCGCGACGGCGTTTCGGGTTTTGCGGCCGGCCACGCTCGCACCTCGAACAGCGCCAGCAGCGCGTCCGGCAAGAAGCGTGTCCGCGAGGCATAGAGGTGACGATCCGCCTGCTTCGATTGGTGATGGACGTAGAAGCGCTGCGGCACCACGATGTCGAGATTGTTCTTGGCGCGGGTCATCGCCACGTAGAGCAGGCGGCGCTCTTCTTCGATGTCCTCCGTGGTGCCGGTTGCGAGATCGGACGGGATGCAGCCGTCGACGGCGTTGAGCACGAACACCGCCGACCACTCCCGTCCCTTCGCGGAATGGATGGTCGAGAGGACGAGATAATCCTCGTCGAGGATCGGCGGCCCGGACTCGTCACTCGTCGCCTCCGGCGGGTCGATCGTCAGTTCGGTGAGGAAGCGTTGCCGGCTCGGATAGCTTGATGCGATCTGTTCGAGCTGCACGAGGTCGGCTTTGCGGGCGGCGGCGTCATCGCGGATACGCTCGAGATGCGGCTCATACCATTGCCGTACCGCCTCGATCTCGGCCGGCCAGCTTCTCAATCGCATGGCGAGGAGGCGCATCAGCTCGGCGAGGTCGCGCCAATCTGCATCAGCGCGGCCCGGCGGTGGCAGTTCAGCGAGCGCAGCGATCGGATCGGCGCAAGCAATGCGATCGAGCACCGTTCCGGCGCGGACCGGGCCGACATCCGGCAACAACTGTAAGACCCGGAAGCCTGCTGCGCGGTCGCGCGGATTTTCCGCCCAGCGCAGGCAGGCAAGCACGTCCTTCACATGGGCGCTGTCCAGAAACTTCAAGCCGCCGAACTTGACGAACGGAATGTTGCGCAACGTCAGCTCGACCTCGAGCGCGGCGCTGTGATGCGACGTCCGGAACAGCACGGCTTGCGACTTCAGGGCGGCGCCGGCCTCGCGCTGTTCGAGCACGCGATCGGCCACGTAGCGTGCCTGCTCGGCTTCATCCGGCACCGTGACGAGGCGGGGCCGTTCGCTCGATTTGCGGTCCGACCACAAATTTTTGGTGAAGCGCTCGGCGGCGAGATCGATTACCGCATTGGACGCGGCCAAGATCGGCGCGGTCGAGCGATAATTCTGCTCCAGAGTGACGACTTCTGCCGGCGGACTAAACTGTCCGGGAAACTCCAGGATGTTGCGCACGGTCGCGGCGCGAAACGAGTAAATCGACTGCGCGTCATCGCCGACGACGGTGAGCCCACGACCATCGGGTTTGAGCGCGAACAAGATCGACGCCTGGAGCCGGTTCGTATCCTGGTATTCGTCGACGAGCACGTGATCGAAGCGTGTCGACATGTCGGCCGCGATCGAGGGCTCGGCCATCATCTGCGCCCAGTAGAGCAGGAGGTCATCGTAGTCGAGAACATGCTGCCGCTGCTTGGCGTCGACGTAAGCGGCAAACAGGCCGCGAAGCTCATCCTCCCAGCCGCAGCACCAGGGGAATAGCCTCCCAAGCACCGAGCCCAATTCCTGCTCGGCATTGACCACGCGCGAGTAGATGGCAAGACAGGTGGCCTTGGTCGGAAAGCGGCTTTGCTTTTTTGAATAGCCGAGATCGTGGCGGACGAGGTTCATCAGGTCCGCGGAGTCTTCCCGGTCGTGAATTGTGAACGTCGGGTCAAGACCGATTTGCTGCGCATACTCGCGCAGCACGCGGGCGCCGATGGCGTGGAACGTGCCGGCCCAGGTCAAGCCCTCCGCTGTGCCCGGGCCTGCCTTTGACGCCGCGGCTGCAATGCGTTGGACCCGGCGCGTCATTTCCGCGGCGGCACGCCGCGAAAACGTCATCAGCAAAATTCGGCGCGGATCCGCGCCATTGATCACGAGATGCACGACGCGATGCGCGAGCGTATTCGTCTTTCCCGAACCCGCGCCGGCGATGATGAGGAGCGCCCGGCTGGCGTCGGGATCGATTGCGCCGATGCCGTGCTCGACGGCACGACGCTGGTCGCGGTTGAGATTCTCCAAATAGGCCGCGGCCATCGCCCAAATCAGCGAGTGGAAAGATCATCTAGAGATCATGTTCCCGATAGGCCCGCAATGGCTGCGCAGCCGACGCGCACATTGTCTTCTCTTTCGTGCGGAACCCAGTCGACATCGCTCCGTCGCCGAACTTGCGACCCGAAGGCTGCATCGCTGCTCCCGCCGCGACAATAGGTCGCCGAAACGTTCGAGGATGCGCCGAATTCGCTGCAATTGAGCTTCGAATCGCAGCGAAAAGCTGGATCGTGACACCCGCTGCTCGGATTAGTCGCAGTGTACGCGGCCAAGTGTCTCGGTATGGTTGGATAGGGCGGAAACGGGAGCGGGCGCGAAATCTTTGCGGGCATTCACGCATAAACGGGATTTTTATGCCGGCGGCCTGTTGGTGCTGCTCGGCCTCGTCATGGCCATCAAGGGACCGGGCTATCGTATCGGTACCCTGATGCACATGGGTCCTGGGTTCATGCCGACGGTGCTGGGCGTCATCCTGATCTTTCTCGGCATCCTGATCGCCGGCACCGCGGCCGCGGCCCCTCCGGTCGAGAGCGAAGAGCGCATTCTGCCGCCCAACCCGCAATGGTGGGGCTGGTTCTGCATCATCGCTGGTCCGGCCCTCTTCATTCTCCTAGGAACTTACTTCGGCCTCATCCCGGCGACCTTTGCCTGCGTGTTCGTGTCCTCCCTCGGTGACCGCACCGCGACATGGAAGGGGTCGCTCGTCCTCGCGACCGTCGTGACCGTCTTCGGCGTCGCGCTGTTCTCATATGTGTTGAAGGTTCCAATGCCGTTGTTGGAGTGGAGAGTGTAATGATCACGACGGCGTTGACGGACCTTTGGTACGGATTCGGCGTCGCGCTCGAACCTCAGAACCTGATGTGGTGCTTCATCGGGGTTCTGATCGGCAACATGGTGGGCGTGCTGCCCGGCATGGGTCCGCTCGCCACCATTTCGATCCTGCTGCCGTTGACCTTCGGCATTAAGCCGGTCGGCGCGATCCTGATGCTGGCAGGCGTGATGTATGGCGCCCAGTATGGCGGCGCAATCTGTTCGATACTCCTGAACCTGCCATGTCACCCACCTCACGCGGTCACGTGTCTCGACGGCTTTCCACTGACGAAGCAAGGGAAAGGCGGTGTCGCGCTCGGCATCACGGTGCTGGCATCGTTCGTCGGTGCCTCGTGGGGCATCACCGAAATGGTTTTCCTGTCGCCGCTGCTGGTGAGAATTGCGCTGCAATTCGGCCCGGCAGAGGTGTGCTCGCTGATGCTGCTCGGCCTGCTGGCGGGATCGACGCTGGCGCGTGGTTCGCCGCTCAAGGGCGTCGCCATGACCGTGCTGGGCCTGATGCTGGGCATCGTCGGATCCGACATCGAGACCGGCGCCGAACGGTTCACCTTCGGCATGCCGCAACTCGATGACGGCATTGAATTGATCGCGCTTGCGCTCGGCGTGTTCGGCATCGCCGAGTTCATGAACAGCATCAACCAGACGGCATCGATCAACACGATGTATTCCAAGGTCCGCCTGCGCGACATGCGGCCGAGCAAGGCGGACTTGAAGCTTTCGTTCTTCCCGATGCTGCGCGGCACGATCACCGGCAGCCTCTGCGCCCTCATTCCGGGAACGGGCCCGACGATCGCGTCGTTCGTCGCTTACGCCGCCGAGAAGAAGGTATCGAAAACGCCGGAGCGGTTCGGCTATGGCGCGCTCGAGGGCGTCGCCTGTCCGGAGGCCGCGACGCACTCCTCGGTGCAGGGCGATTTCATTCCGACCATGAGCCTCGGAATTCCCGGCGATGCCGTCATGGCATTGCTGCTCGGCGCGTTGACGATCCAGGGCATCGTGCCCGGTCCGCAACTCATCACCCAGCACCCGGACATTTTCTGGGGCCTGATCGCGAGTTTCTGGATCGGCAACATTCTCCTCGTCCTCCTCAACGTGCCGCTGATCGGCATCTGGGTGAAACTGCTCGCGATCCCATATCGCTACCTCTACCCGAGCGCGCTGTTCTTCGTCTGCATCGGCGTCTATGCGGCGAACAACGATATGTTCCAGGTCGGCGAGACGCTGGTGATCGGCGTATTCGGCTACGTCCTGCTGCGCCTTGGTTTCCATCCGGCGCCGATCCTGCTCGGCTTCGTGCTAGGCCCCCGCTTCGAGGAGAACTTCCGCCGCGCCATGCTGATCTCGCGCGGCGATCTCGGTGTCTTTGTCGAACGGCCGATCAGTGCGTTCTTCGTCGCGCTGAGCGTGCTTCTGATCGTCGCGCAAATCTATTACCGCTTGCGGCCGACGAAGCGAGCGGAGACCGTGCCGGCCCCGGCCGACGATTTGGCGCGATCGACCGGCAGCTAGTCTGCGCTTTATTTTTCTGATCCCGGTCGCACGAAATGCTCGCGCGCGATCGCTCGCGGTGTCGTGATGTGCGCTCGCGCCGAATCAAATTGAACGTGGCGCGGCACTCCCTAAATCACTTGAAAAGAAAACCGAATTCGCGGTCCGGAACTAATCGATTTGTAATGTTCCAAACCGTCGTCTGATCGGAACTACACCGCGCCCGAGGGATTTTTTGAAGAGCCGCCCGACGCGGGAACAGCAAAGAAACTGACTTGTCGTTGGATCTGCGATGGGCGGCGACGACGGCGCCCTGGTCGCGACGTTTATTGTTGTAAACGCCGGGCTCCCCTCACGCCGCCAACGGAAGGAGTTTGCGATGCGATACGTTCTCGCAACGGCGGCGCTGATCTCGATCATCGGTTGCGGTCCGAGCTTCGCCCAGATGGCGCCGACGCCCGGCATGGGAGCGACGTCCCCGCTCGGCACGACGCCCTCCAGTCCGGGGTCGCAACCACTCGGCACGATGTCGCCCATTCCCGGAACGCAAGCGGGCGGCATTCCGCTCGGCGCGACCGAAATCAATCCGGGGGGATTGAGCCCGATGCCCTGCGTCGGCACTACGGGCGTCGGCGTCGGATCCTCGACGGGCTCCGGACTGGCAGGATCACCCGCGACGTTCGACGGTGGCGGGCTGTCGGGCTCGTCGGCCTGCGTGCCCACTTCGCCCACCACGACGGGGACGACTGGTCAAGGCGTGGGTTCGAGTTCTCCGGCTACCGGATTGCCAAGCTCAAGCACCGCCGGAACGATTCCGCTCGATTCGACCGAGCTTGGCACGCCTGGCGAAAGCCCGATCGTAACCGTTCCGGTCCCGACTGTTACGCCGACGCCGACCGCGCCGAGCATGTCGTCTCCCGGCCTGTCGCCGCCGCCTTGCCTCGGCGTTCCGTCGACCACCGGCGTGTTCGGGACGCCTGGCGTCGCCAGCACGCCGACCATTGGATCCGCAAACGGCTGCTAGCGAGAACGAGACGCGGACCATGCTAAAACGAACGATCCTCGCTTCTCTTGCCATTGCCGGCATCATCGGCATCGGGGTGGCGAGCCTTGTTCTCTGGCATCGCTCCGACACGCAACAGACCGTCGCAGTTCCTCCGCCGACGGTGCCGGTCCTTGCCGAGGTCGCCACCACTCACGCCGTGCCAATTTATCTGCGCGGTGTCGGGACAGTAATCGCGTTCAATAATGTCGTGGTGCGCAGCCAGATCACCGGGCCGCTCATCAAGATCAATTTCCGCCAAGGCCAGACCGTGCATAAGGGCGATCTGTTGGCGGAGATCGATCCGGCGCCCTATCAGGCGCAGCTCGATCAGGCGATCGCCAACCGCGATCGCGATCAGGCGCAGGTGGTCAACGCTCAGGCCAACCTCGATCGCTATACCCCGTTGCTGCAAAAGGGCTACGCGACACCGCAGCTCGTCGACACCCAGAAGGCGCAGCTGGCCCAGCTGCAGGCCATGGTGAAGTCGGATGAAGCGGTGATCGAAGCCGCCAAAGTCAATCTCGGATACACGCGCCTCACAGCGCCGATCGATGGCGTGACGGGCATCCGGCAAATCGACAACGGCAACATCATTCACCCGACTGATGCCAACGGACTCGTCGATGTGACGCAAGTCCAGCCGATCTCGCTGATCTTCACTTTGCCGGAGACGACGTTTCCCGAGATCCAGCAGGAAATAGCCAAAGGGCCGGTCAAAGTCATCGCCTACAGCCAAGACGACAAGACCAAGCTCGACGAGGGCAAGCTGTTGCTGATCGACAACCAGATCATCCAGACCACCGGTACCATCAGGCTTCGCGCGACGTTCCCGAATGCGCAGCATCTGTTGTGGCCGGGCGAACTGGTGAACGCTCATCTGCTGCTCAAGACGCTGCCGGAGGGATTGACGGTCGCAGCCGGCGCCATCCAGCAAGGCCCCAACGGTGCGTACGTCTATGTGATCTCACCCGATGACCGGGCGCAGATGCGGCCCGTCAGGGTCGGTCAGATCAGCGAAGGCCAAGCCCTCATCACGTCCGGACTTAAATCGAACGAAACCGTGGTGACGGACGGTCAATACAGGCTCAAGCCCGGTGATCAGGTACGGATCGTGCAAGGAAACAATAATCAGGAGGTGGGTTCGCAGAGCGCGGTGGAAAAGGAAATTCCGTGAATATCTCTGCCCCCTTCATCCATCGACCGATCGCAACCTCGTTGCTGATGGTGGGGCTCTTGCTATGCGGGCTCGTGACCTACCGATTGTTGCCGGTCGCGGCTCTGCCGAACGTCGATTACCCCACCATCCAAATCAGCGCGCAATTGCCGGGAGCCGATCCGCAGACCATGGCGTCCTCGGTCGCAACGCCGCTTGAGCAGCAGCTCAGCCAGATCCCCGGCCTCATTCAGCTCACCTCATCGAATGCGCTGGGCTTCACGTCGCTGACGGTCCAGTTCGAGCTCAGCCGGTCGGTGGACAGCGCTGCGACCGACGTGCTCGCGGCAATCAACGCCGCAAGTCCATATCTGCCGACCAACATCCCGTATCCGCCGACGATCAGGAAGGTGAACCCGGCCGACACGCCGGCCATTTTGCTCGCGCTTACGTCCGATGCGTTGCCGCTGACGACGGTCGACGCCTACGCCGAGAATATCCTGCTGCCGAAGATTTCGCAGATATCGGGCGTCGGGTTGGTCGGCATCGGCGGCCAGCAAAAGCCGGCGATCCGGGTCCAGGTCAATCCGCAGGCGCTGGCGTCCCGCGGAATCAGCCTCGAAGATGTGCGCGCGGTGCTCGCCGGCGCCAATGTCGATTTGCCGAAAGGCACGCTGAACAGTCCACGGCAGACGTTTACGCTCAACACCAACGACCAGCTGTTGAAGCCCGACGATTACAACAATCTCGTTATCGCCTATCGCAACGGTTCACAGGTACGTATCCGCGACATCGGGAAGGCGATCGAGGCGCCGGAAAACGATCTGCTGGCGGGATGGTTCAACAAGCAACGCGCCGTCATTCTCTACATATTGCGGGTGCCGGGCGCCAACGTCATCGAGACCGTGGACAACATCAAAGCGATGTTGCCCCAGCTCGAAGCTTCGCTGCCGCCGTCGATCAAAGTATCGATCGCGTCGGACCGCACCGCGACCATCCGCGCTTCCGTTCGCGATGTGCAATTCACGCTGATCTTGACCATCGCGCTTGTCGTGATGGTGATTTTCATTTTCCTGCGAAATCTATGGGCGACGGTCATTCCGGGAATCACGGTGCCCTTGTCGCTGATCGGCACATTTTCCGTGCTGTACGAGTTCGGCTACAGCCTCGACAATCTATCGCTGATGGCGCTGACGATCGCGGTCGGATTCGTCGTCGATGATGCCGTCGTGGTGATCGAAAACATCGTGCGGCACATCGAGGAAGGCCTGAGCCCGATGCAGGCCGCCCTCAAGGGTTCGAACGAGATCGGCTTCACGATCGTCTCGATCACGTTGTCGCTCATTGCGGTGTTCATTCCGCTGTTTTTGATGAGCGGCTACATCGGCAAGCTGTTTCGCGAATTCGCCGTCGCCGTGAGCGTTTCACTGATCTTGTCACTGGTGATCTCGCTGACCCTGACGCCGATGATGTGTGCGCGGCTGCTCACCCGCGAGGCTCACAAGCAGCACGGCTGGCTCTACCGGCAATTGGAGCACGGCTTTGACGCGATGCTGGCCGCGTACGAAGCCGGACTGAAAATCGCCTTGCGTTTCCGTCTGGCGACGCTGCTCGTCATGATCGGCACCATCGTCCTCACCGGATATCTCTATTACATCATCCCAAAAGGCTTCTTCCCCCAGCAAGATACCGGGATGCTGTTCGGCATCATCGAGGCCGCGCAGGACGTTTCGTTTCCGGCGATGGCCGATCGCCAGCAGGCATTGATGGACATCGTGCTGCAGGATCCTGCGGTCGAGTCGGTGAGCGACTTCATGGGGCCTGGCGGATCGACGCCGACGCTCAACCAAGGTCGCGGGTTTATCGTTTTGAAGCCGCTCAGCGAGCGCAAGATCAGCGCCCAACAGGTGATCGAACGGCTGCGGCCGAAGCTCGCGCAAGTGCAGGGCGCGACGCTTTATCTGCAAGCTGCGCAGGACATCACGATCGGAGCGCGCATCGCGAAGACGCAATATCAGTACACGATGTACGATGCCGACGCGGACGAACTCAATCGCTGGGCGGCAATCTTCCTTGAAAAATTCAAGACCCTTCCCGGCATCACCGACGTTGCCTCGGACCAGGAGAATGCCGGCCCGCTGCTCAATGTGACCACGAATCGCGAGGTCGCGTCGAGCTACGGAATCCTGCCGTCGACCATCGACAACACACTCGACGACGCGTTCGGCCAGCGCATCGTCTCGACCATGTATACCCCGCTCAATCAGTATCACGTGGTCCTGGAGGTCGAGCCGCAGTTTCAGACCGGGCCGGAGGCGTTGAGCGGCATCTATCTGAGCTCCTCAAGCGGGCAGCAGGTGCCGCTGAGCACGCTGGTGCACAGTACCGTCCAGGCCGCGCCCATCGTGATCAATCATCAGGGCATGTTTCCCGCGGCAACGATCTCATTCAACCTGAAGCCGGGCGTGGCGCTCGGCGATGCGGTCGATGCGATCCGCGCGTTCGAGCGGCAAAGCGGCAAGCCGGCCTCGCTCGCGACGAGCTTCCAGGGCAATGCCCAGGCGTTCCAATCATCGCTCACCAGCACGCCGATCCTGATCGCGGCGTCGCTTGTCGTCATCTACATCATTCTCGGCGTGCTCTATGAGAGCACGATCCATCCGATCACGATTCTGTCGACGCTGCCGTCCGCCGGTCTCGGCGCGCTGCTCATTCTGATGGCGGTTCACCTCGACCTCAGCGTGATCGCCATCATCGGCATCATCCTGCTGATCGGCATCGTCAAGAAGAACGGCATCATGCTCGTCGACTTCGCGCTGCAGGTCGAACGCGAAGAGCATGTGAAGCCCGAAGAGTCGATTTATCGCGCGTGCATCCTGCGGTTTCGGCCGATCATGATGACGACGATGGCGGCCTTGCTCGGCGGCGTGCCGCTGATGCTCGGCACCGGCAACGGCGCGGAGCTGCGCCAGCCGCTTGGCTACACCATCGTCGGCGGCCTGCTGGTGTCGCAGCTTCTGACGCTGTTTACGACGCCGGTCGTCTATCTCTACCTCGACCTCCTCGGGACCCGAATTCGCGGCTGGCTTCCCGGCGCGAAATACAAGTCGAAAAAGGTGCACGCATGAGGCCGCGCGCGCTTTCCCATGGACTGTCAGCCCGGCGCCGCCTTTCGATTTCCGCGCCCTATCCGAAGCTCACATCGCTCGTGGCAGTGATCCGCGATAGACGAGAACGGGGGTCGTGCTGTGGGTCAGCACTTTCACTGTCTCGCTGCCTAAGACGATTGCGGCAATGCCGCGCCGTCCGTGGGACGCCATCACGATCAAGTCGCAGCCTCTCGCTTTTGCTGTGTCGATGATGGCTTGGTAGGGATGCTCGAGCTCGACGTGAACCGTCTCGCATTTTACTCCGGCCTTCGCGGCATCCTTCACCTGGTCGAGACACTTCGCCGCGAACGCTGTCATCCGCTTCTTGTAGGATTCCGGCGTGTCCTCGATCATGGCGGAATCCAGCGTATAGGTATGGAAAGGCACTGTCACCGTAATCGCGGTGACGTCGGCGTTGACCGCCTTGGCCAAGGAAATTCCGTAGCTCACGGCGTCCTTGGACAAATCCGAGCCGTCGGTGGGGATGAGGATATGCTTGTACATCGATTGCCTCCTTCTGCGAGGTTGAAAGCCGGCACATCAATCCGGCTTGGGAAAACGGCGCTGTAACGCGAGATTTAATTGCAGGACATTCACCCGCGGCTCGCCGAAGACGAGCAGGCTGCGGCCGGTGATTTCATGATCGAGCAGAGTCTCGATCTCCGCGCGCGGCACGCCACGCGCCTGCGCCACGCGGTCGACCTGCAGCATTGCGTTCGCCGGACTGATGTCGGGATCAAGCCCCGATGCCGACATCGTCAGCATGTCCGCCGGGAGCGACGCGCCCGCGAGCTCCGGCTGCGTCGTTTCGAGCGCTGCCCGTTCGCCCAAAAGGCGCTGCAACAACTCTTTGCTGGTCGGGCCGAGATTGGACGCAGCCGAGCTTGCGGCATTGTAGGGCGTGGGCACATTCCGCTTCGGATCGGCCGGGTCAGCGGCCACCGTTGCCGAGGGGCGACCGTGGAACCACTGCGGACCGTTCCAGTTTTGTCCGATCAGGTGCGAGCCGATGACGGCGCCATCGGAATCCTTTTCCAGGCTGCCATTGGCCTGGAATGGCATCATCAATTGTCCCAAGCCTGTCAGTGCAAACGGATAGGCGACACCGCACAGCAGCCACATCACCAGCGAAGCCCGCAACGCACCTGTCGCAATGTTTCGCATATCGCGTTCCCTCTAAACCAACAGCGAGAGCGAGAGATCGATCGCCTTGATTGCAATGAACGGCGCGATCAACCCGCCGAGCCCATAGATGAGCAGGTTGCGGTAGAACGTGGCTTCCGCGCTGGTCGGCCGGAAGCGCACGCCGCGCAAAGCGAGCGGGATGAGCGCGGGGATGATCAGCGCGTTGAAAATAAGCGCCGAGAGCACTGCATTATGCAGCCCCATGACATCGAGGACGGAAAGCCCCGGCAGCGCGCCGATAAACATCGCCGGAATGATGGCGAAGTACTTGGCGACGTCGTTCGCTATCGAAAACGTGGTCAAGGCTCCGCGCGTCATCAGCATCTGTTTGCCGATGCCGACGAGGTCGATGAGCTTGGTCGGATCGGAATCGAGGTCGATCAGATTCGCCGCCTCCTTGGCGGCATTGGTGCCTGAATGCATGGCGACGCCGACGTCGGCCTGCGCGAGGGCGGGCGCGTCGTTCGTTCCGTCCCCGGTCATGGCGACGAGGCGGCCTTGCGCCTGCTCGCGCCGGATCAACTTGATCTTTTCCTCCGGCTTTGCCTCGGCGACGAAATCGTCGACGCCGGCTTGGGCAGCAATCGCAGCGGCGGTTATGGGATTGTCGCCGGTCACCATCACGGTGCGTATGCCCATTTCGCGCAGCTGCGCGATGCGTTTGGCTATCCCCGGCTTCGGAACGTCCGACAGTGCGATCACGCCGAGGATGTTGCCGTTGACCGCGACGGCGAGGGGCGTCGCTCCCCTCATGGCGATGCGCTCGACCGCGGGTTTGAGGTCGGGCGGTTCAGATGCCCCGAACGTCGCCGCGTGCCGCACGACAGCGTTGACGGCACCTTTTCGAATCGTCCGGCCGTCGGAGAGGTCGACGCCGCTCATCGCGGTTTGCGCCGAGAAATCAAACCGCTGGCAGCGATCGAGCGCCGCGTCGCGCGTGGCGCCGAGCTTTTCGGCAAAAACAATGATGGAGCGGCCTTCCGGCGTCGTATCGAAAGCTGAGGCGAGGTGAGCCGCCCGCACGAGCGCGTCCGCGCTCGTTCCTGACAGCGGAATGAATTCGGTCGCTTGCCGGTTGCCCATGGTGATCGTGCCGGTCTTGTCGAGCAGCAAGGTGTGCACGTCGCCGGCGGCTTCCACGGCTTTGCCGGACATGGCGAGCACATTGAAGCGGAACGTGCGATCGATGCCGGCGATGCCGATGGCGGAGAGAAGCGCGCCGATGGTTGTAGGAATGAGGGCGACGAGGAGTGCAATCAGGTCGGCGATATTGATTTGCGCGTGCAAGTAGGTCGCAACCGGCGCTATGGCGGCGACCGCGATAAGGAAAATCAACGTCAGGATGGCGAGCAGGACCGTTAATGCCATCTCGTTCGGGGTCTTCTGGCGTTTGGCGCCTTCCACGAGATGAATCATTCGGTCGAGAAAGCTCTCGCCCGGGTTAGCCGTACTACGCACGAGAAGGAAATCGGAAATCAGCGCCGTGCCTGCGGTCACTGAGGAGAACATGTCGGTGCCCGGCTCTTTTCTCACTGGCGCGGACTCGCCGGTGATGGCCGACTCGTCCACAAAGGCCACGCCCTCGATGACCTCGCCATCGGTCGGGATAAGCTCGCCCTTGTCCACCCGGACGACGTCGCCCTTCCGCAGACCTGACGCCGCCATTTCCTCGATGTCGCCCGAGCTGTTCAGGCGCTTCGCCACCAACTCCGTCTTCGTTCGCCGCAGCGTCGCGGCCTTCGCCTTGCCACGCCCTTCGGCAAGCGCCTCGGCGAAATTCGCAAACCACACGGTCAGCAGGAGAATGATGGTCAAAAATCCGTTATAGGCGGCTGATGCGCTAGTCGGCCCGAACAGACCCGGAGAAACGGTGAGTGCAGCCGTCACCAGTGCCCCGAGCCAGACCACGAACATCACGGGGTTGCGGATCTGCGTTCGCGGATCGAACTTGACGAGCGAGGCAATCACGGATTGTCGCCACAGCCGCGCCCCATAGACCTCGACGCGCGGCTCCCGGGGCCGCGCGGCCCGGGGGAATTTTCGGTGCAAGGTCGTTTCAGGCAACGCGTCCATATTTCATTGCTTTGGGTGCCGGACACACGTCCGCTTAGAAGAGAAGCCCGCTTTTCATGGCGAAGAATTCGGCGATCGGTCCCAGCACGAGGGCTGGAAAGAAGGTGAGGGCGCCCACCACCAGGATGGTGCCGAGCCAAAAGATTCCGAATTTCACGCTGTCGGTGCGCAGAGTCCCGCGTGTCACCGGCACGATGGGCTTCGCCGCCAGCGAGCCGGCGACCGCCATCATGAAGATGATCGGCGGATAGCGGCCGATAAGGATGACAGTGGCCGTAGCGAAGTTGTACCACGGCGTATTGCCGTCGAGGCCGGCGAAGGCGGATCCGTTATTCGCGGCAGACGTGGTGAATGCGTAAAGCACCTCGGAATAGCCGTGCATCGCCGCGTTCGCCATCGATGAGACGCCGTAGGGAGAAACAACCGACCACCCAGTCGGCGCCAGAATGAGCAGCGGATGGATCAGAAGCGTCAGCGAGACCAATACGATTTCGGGCTTCTCGATCTTCTTGCCGAGAAACTCCGGCGTGCGCCCGACCATGAGGCCGGCGATGAAGACCGCGATGATGCCGTAGACGAGCGCGTTCAGGAATCCGACGCCTTTCCCGCCGAACACGCATTGCAGCATCATGCCGATGAAGGTCCCCATGCCCCCGATCGGCGTGAAGCTATCGTGCATTGAATTGACGCTGCCCGTGGTGAACAGGGTCGTGACGCTGGCAAACAATCCGCTCTCAGCAATGCCGAAGCGGGTCTCTTTACCCTCCATATTGCCGCCGGGTTGCGTGGCGTTTGCCGATGTCTCGATGCCCGCCTTTGTCAGCAGGGGCGTTCCGGCCTGCTCGGGCACGACGACGAAGGGCAAAAACATCACAAGCATCGCAGTCATGACGCCGTAGAGCACCCAAGCCTGGCGACGCGAGCCGATCATGTGGCCGAAACAGATCACGATCGAACTCGGCAGAACGATCATCAGTAATGCTTGGATGAGGTTGGTGATTGGCGTCGGATTTTCGAACGGATGGGCGGCATTGGCGTTAAAGAAGCCGCCGCCGTTGGTGCCCAGATGTTTGATGGTCTCGAGCGAGGCCACGGGACCGAGCGCAATTGTCTGCGCGCCGCCGTCCATGGTATGCGCTGACACTGTCGCAGCAAGCGTTTGCGGTTCGCCCTGCTGGATCAGGACCAGGGCAAGCACGAACGCGACGGGGACGAGCACGCGCGTCGTGAAGCGGACGAAGTCGCGATAAAAGTTTCCGAGATCGCCATCGTTGCTTTTGATGGTAAAGGCGCGGATGAAAGCCATCGCGACCACGAAGCCAGTGGTGGCCGACGTGAACATCGGAAAGGTAATTGCCGCCATCTGGCTGAAGTTCGAGAGCGTCGTCTCGCCGCCATAGGCCTGCCAGTCAGTATTGGTGATGAAGCTGATTGCGGTGTTGAAGGCGAGTACCGGGTCCATGCCGGGGAAGCGCCGCGGATTGAGTGGCAACAGATCTTGGAAAACCAGGATCAAGAAAATGATCACGGCCATGATCAGGTTTGTCGCCAACATATGCAGCGTGTAGGCCTTCCAATCCATCGCCTGCCGGCAGGTCTGCCGCCCGATCAGGAGATAAATAAACGCGTCGATCGGATTGAAGACGCGATCGAACACGGTCTTGCCTTCGGTCACCACCGCGGCGAGATAGCGGCCGACCGGAATGCTGATCAGGAAACCGATCAGCAGCGTCAGTCCGATCTGCAACCAGCTCTGCCAGGTCATCTCTTGCCTCGGTGGTTGCTAGAATCGCTCGGGATGAATCACGGCGTAGAAGAGGTAGATCACCAGCGCGATGACCATCGCCAGCAGCACGTACAAGCTCATATTCGTGCTCCTTGATCTCTCGCCATCGGACTTGGCTTAAGAGGTTGAGTCCGGCGTGATCACGCCTTCCGAAAAGAAGACCAATCCGGCAAATACGCCGAAGAAGCCGATCAGAAGGAGCAGCATGAGCACGATGGGAACCACGTGTGCCTCGCTGGTATGGGGCAAATGGTTTGCGTCAATAGCCGCGAAGCGCGTCCGCAATGTGTTGATTTGCCTCAACGGAGGCTCATCAAAGGGCGGTCGAACCTATTCCGGGAATCGGTTCAGAATGGTCATTTCCGGTCTCCCAACGGAGATCGATCGATAGGAACGAGAACTCGTCACGCGGTTCGTTACGCGCGAGTGGCGTGTTCTTCTCAGCCAGACGATCAAGAGCATCAGCGGCGGGGACTGATGCTTTTTCACCTCCCGCAACACTAGGCTGAAGGTCATATGGAAACGAGAGGGAAGTGATTGCCGCAATATATCGATGTCATAAGGAAATTGCATGGGGATTTGGCGGTGAGCAGGTAGCGACGTGGTGTTTATGGGTTCCCTATAACGTCCACTCCGCGCGCTCCTCGATTTCCTATGCCAGGCTGAGCATCTTTCCGGCAGCCAATGCG
This sequence comes from uncultured Alphaproteobacteria bacterium, assembly GCA_963702755.1. GTDB lineage: Bacteria > Pseudomonadota > Alphaproteobacteria > Rhizobiales > Xanthobacteraceae > JAJPKK01. The sequence continues at coordinate 162,360 of CAVPDZ010000005.1, forward strand.
CTTCGGAGTTCTTGGTTATGCCCTTCATCGCGATAGCGAGTGCTGGCTGTGCCGCCGCCAGGTTCGTGCTCGCCGCTCAGCTTCGGAGAATTCGTGCCGCCATCGCAAAGCGAGCTCACGCAGTCGTTAATGCACTCGCCAATCCCTATCGTCCTGAGTTGCACTATATGCGCGGTCCCGGCCCGAAATGGCAGCAGAGACATCCCCCCAGGACTGACATCAGGAGGTCGCAGCAAGAAGGCTAGATCAGTCCAGGAGCCGAGGTGCAGCGGGAGAACAATAACCCGCTTGCGCGCACAGGATGGCGTCCGTTTCAAGCCTCTGGCTTCCTGACGAAGCCAAAGTAGAAGCAGAGCAAGAAGAGGATGAAATGGACGATGGAGCGGCCGCCGCTGATCTGAGGCGTTTCGACAAAACTTGTCCCCAACAGCGGCACCGAAACATCGGCGAGATATAAATAGAACAAAGTGCCCGCTGACACGAAGAACGCACCGGCCAGAAATTTGCGAACGTCCCTGTATACCCAAGCGAAATAGAGGCTCCCGACAGCCATGATGACACCTGCGGTGACGTAGAGGGCAATGATCATGCGTTCGTCCTATCGTCGCCTTTGCGGCGAATCTGGGCCGATTGGCGCCTTACGATAGGATTTCGCGGACAGCCCGTCAAAAGAATGGCAGCCCGACGTAATTCTCCGCGAATGCGGTTGCGGCCGCGCGCGACTTGAAAAGGTAGTCAAGCTCGGCGATCTGCATTTTCGCGTCGAACGGATTGTCCGGGAATGTGTGCATCAGCATCGTCATCCACCAGGAGAAGCGCTCGGCTTTCCACACCCGCGCGAGCGCGCGGCTTGAGTAGTGATCAAGGCCCGCCGCCGATTTTTCCTTGTAGTGCTCCGCGAGCGCGTATGACAGGTAGCGCACATCGCTCGCCGCGAGATTAAGGCCCTTGGCGCCGGTGGGCGGAACGATGTGGGCCGAATTGCCTGCGAGGAACAGGTGGCCGAAACGCATCGGCTCGGCGACGAAGCTGCGCAGCGGCGCGATGCTCTTTTCGAGCGATGGCCCGGTGACGAGGCGGTCGCGGGCTTCGTCGTCGAGCCGCAGCCGCAACTCGTCCCAAAAGCGCTCGTCCGGCCAGGCGTCGACGTCTTCGGCAAGACTGCACTGGAGGTAGTAGCGGCTGCGCGTCGGCGAGCGCATCGAGCACAAGGCAAAGCCAAGCTCGTGGCGCACGTAGATCAGCTCCTTGGAGACCGGTGGCGTGTCGGACAGGAGCCCGAGCCACCCGAACGGATAGACCCGCTCGTAATTCTTGAGCGCGCTCGACGGGATGGTCTTGCGGCTGACGCCGTGAAAGCCGTCGCAGCCGGCAATGAAATCGCATTCGAGCTCGTGGTTCTTGCCGTCGGCACGATAGCGTGACCCGCGGCTTGCCGCCGGTAATGTCGTGCAACTCCACGTCATAGGCGGAGTAGATCGTGGGCAGGCTCGCGGCCGCGCGGCCGTCCATCAAATCCTTGGTGACCTCCGTCTGGCCGTAGACCATGACGGTCTTGCCGGTCAGCTCCTTGAAATCGACGCGGTGCCGCACGCCCTCGACGCAGAGCTGCGTTCCGTCGTGCACGAGGCCGTCGCGATGCATGCGGGCACCGACGCCGGCCTCGTCGATGAGATCGACCGCGACCTGCTCGATGACGCCGGCGCGGATGCGACTGAGCACATACTCGGGCGTGTGCCGCTCGAGTACGATGTTGTCGATGTCGTACTTATGCAGCAGCTGGCCAAGGAGCAGGCCGGCGGGGCCGGCGCCGATGATTGCGACTTGAGTTCGCATAATTCATGGCTCCTGTTTGCGCCCGCTCGGAATGTAGCCCTCGGCCGTTCGGGGAGGAAGTTGCTCGTCAGGCCGCGGCTTCGACCTCGCGGTTGAGAGTAAAATCTGCGGGTGGCTCTGGTCCCCAAAGGGAGAACGAATCCTCAGGCTTGTGGTAGCCGGCTTCCCAGTCTTGGGTCGCCGGGATGTAGTCGATATCGCAGGAATACTCGGCGTAACTGCCCCACGGATCCTTGATGTAGTGGAAATAGTTCGATCCCAGCACGTGACGGCCGAGACCCCAGCCGCTTTCGTAGCCTTTGCCGACCATGTGCATGGCGCCAAGGCCGATGTCGTTGATGCTGCCCGTATCCCAGCTGCAGTGGTGCATTCCGGGTCCGGGCGACTCCGCAAAGGCCAGGATGTGGTGATCGCTGCCGTGCATCGCGTGCATGAACGCGACCTTGTCGGAGCGGTCGGACAGCCGCAGGCCAAGGATCGTTGAATAGAAATCGATGGCGCGATCGAGATTGGTCGTAAAAGAAAGCACGTGCGACAGGCGGCGCGGATGCACGCGCGGCGCCTTGGAGCGAACCGGCGCTCCTACAACTCCTTCAGGCGAAGACGACCATGTTCCGCAGGTCTTATGCGGCGGCGACGACTTGGCCGCGACCTTGATCTCGATGAGGAGGCCGGCGGGATCGCGGAACCAGAAGCCGTTACTCTCGAATCCCTTCGGCGCGTCGAGGAGTTCGACTCCGTTCGCCTCGGCGCGCTCCTGCAGATAAGGAAAGTCATCGGCGTAGCAGCCAAACGAGAGGTGGTGGAGTTTCTTGCGCTTGCCCTCGACGACAACGCCCCAGCGCTGATCATGGTCGAATGTCTTGAGGCCGAGCGCTTTGCCGGTGTCCTCCACATCGAGGCCGAACTCCGTGTAGAACCGCTGCGCAGCCGCCACGTCGGGCACTGCCAGCGTGAAATGATCGAGCGAATGAACGCCGAGCCCCGGTTGCCCGGAAGGCGGAATGTATCCACGATTTGCAGTCATAGTTTTCCTCCGTATTTTTCTTCGCAGCGGCGCGAGGTGCGCGGCTCCTTCAGCTGAATATCTCGTAGAAGCCGCACTTGCGTTGCAACGGCGCGTCGTCGATCTGGAGCAGGAACGCCGGCGACCTGGTCCGGCGATTGGCGAGCAGGATTTTCGCGTGGGTCGGAATCGCGATGATGTCGCTGTCCTCGAAATGCATGGTCACGCTGTCGACCTCCGCCTCGCCTTCGCCGTCGATGACGTGGAGCACCGCGGACGCCGAACGGCGCGGCGCGGCGATCGTCTCGCCCGGCCGCAGCATGATCGCGGAGAAGCCCAGCACCGGCATGCATTCGCGGCCCGTCTCCGGATTGACGTAGGCAAGCTGCACCAGCTCTCCCTTGGGGGTTACTTCCGCGAGCGCCATCAGCGCCTCGCTCACCTCCTTCCAGGGATAGCGCAGCAATGGGTAGCGCGTGCGCCGGGCATCGAGCGAGCGATACGGGATAAGCCCGGCGCGGCGATAACGGGACTGCGAGGAATCCGGCTCGTTGCGCACCGCCTGATGCTCGCCTTCGACCGCGTAGGATGCTTCGAGCGCTTGCACGACGGGGAGGTCGAGCGCATCGAGCCAGACGACGGGACCCGTTCCGTCGTGGCCGTGCTCGTGCCAGAGCCCCGACGGCGTCAGGATGAGATCGCCCTTTTCCATCGGGCATTTCTCGCCCTGAACGACGGTGAAGCCGCCACTTCCCTCGATCACCATGCGCACCGCGCTCGGGCTATGACGATGGTTGGGCGCGGTCTCCTTGGGCAGGATGAGCTGCAGGCCAATGAAGATCGACGGCGTCGCCTTCATGTTCTCAAGCCCGAGCCCCGGATTAGCCAGCACGAGCACGCGCCGTTCGGCCTTTTCGATCGGCGTGAGTTCGCCGGCCCTCATGAGGTCCGGCCTGATGTCCCGGTAATGCCAGATCACCGGCTGCGTCCGCCGGTCAGGCTTGTCATGAGGCAAGGCCGTGCGCATGGCGGGCCATAACGGAACGAGATTCTTCTGGCTCAGGCCTTTGCGGTAGGCCACCGGCAGTTCGTCCAAAGTGCCAAGAGCGCTCATGATCAAAACCTCGTTCGCTTGTTGTCAGTTCAGGCGGCGAGGCCGGTGCCGCCGTAAAGCCATTGCAGGCCGTCGTAGAATTCGGCCGCTGTCTTCGCGCCGAGAACGGAATTGCGAATCTTCCGTTCGACGCCCTCAGCGTGATAGACCCGCCCCAACATTCGGGATGACAGCACCACCCGATAGGCGCGCAGAATCCGATTCTCCTGATAGGCATGGAAGGCGGCATCGAAGTTGCGCTGCGATTGCTCGACCTGATGAGCGAGACAGACCGCGTCCTCCATCGCCATGCAGGCGCCTTGGGCGAAGTATTGATGGGTCGGATGCGCGGCGTCGCCGAGAAGGGTGACGCGGCCGTCGGTCCAATTTTCGATCGGCTCACGGTCGCCTAGCACCCAGCGCCGCCACTCGGTCGGAATTTCCAGGAGCTTGCGCGCCTTCTGCACGATGTGGCCGAAGCGCGACAGGATTTCCTCGCGATTGCCGGGCTCGTTGACCCCGACATGCGCGACGTCGGTCTGGAACGTGGCGACAAGGTTGAAAGTCTTCCAGCCTTGCAGCGGGTAGTGGACCATGTGGCACTTCGGTCCCGCCCACAGCGTGGCGGCATTCCAGCGCAGGTCCTCGGGCATCTGCTCGATCGGCAGCACGGCGCGGTAGGCCACGTGTCCGGACAATTTCAACGGGTCGCCGCCGGTCAATTGCTCGCGAATCTTCGAGCGGATGCCGTCGCATCCGATGACGGCGTCGCCGTCGAACGCTGAGCCGGCCGCCGTGCGAACACGCGCACCCGAGCGGGTATGCTCGTAACCGATGACCTGCTCGCGATTGAGGAGCCGAATGCGCTCGTTGGCGCGGCAGGCCTCGAGCAGCACGCCGTGAAGATCGGACCGGTGAATGACGGCATACGGATTGCCGAAGCGGTGGCGAAACGGCGCGTCTACCGGAATGTGCGCGATCTCCGTTCCCGTCAGCCCGTCCATCATGATGAGGCGGTCGATATAGACGGCTTTCGCCCGTGCGGCGGCGCCGACGCCGAGGTAGTCCAGGGCGTGAAACGCGTTGGGGCCGATCTGAATTCCGGCGCCGATTTCGCCGTAATGATCCGCCTGTTCGAGGACGGTGACGTCGCAGCCCTTTTGGGCAAGTCCGAGCGCCGCCGACAGCCCACCGATGCCGCCGCCGGCAACGACCACCGTTGGTCGCTCGCCCATATCGTCCTCCACTCCCGGCGGCCTCGATCTCAGCGATCATGGGCGGCCGCCGCATTAGTTTCTCTTGTAACTAAAGTCCTTCGACGGCGCTGGCTGGACATTGATTTGGATCAAACCAGGATGTGCCATGCGCACCTTGCGCCTGAAAAACATTCTCCTCCTTGATTGACATCAACGTGCCGGCCTCGCGCGCCGTCCAGTTTGACCGGTATGGGACTGAGAGGTGTCGTATGAAGTCGATTCTGGTGCCGTTCAGCGGGAGCGATACGGACAAACCATTGTTCGAGACGGCGTTAGCCGCCGCCCGCCTGTTCTCGGGTCATCTGCAATTTCTTCATGTCCGGGTCGGCGCGGGCGAAGCAGCCGTCAACGATTCGCGGACCGGCTTCGCTATGGGCGCTGCCTTGACCAATGTCCTGAAGAAACTGGATAACGAGGCAACGACCCGATCGGCGGCAGCAGTGCAGCACTTTCGCGAGCTGTGCGCGCAATCGAAGATCGAGGTGTCCGATGCGCCCGTGAGTTCGCAGGGAGTGACCGCAAGCTGGAATGAAGTAGACGGCCAGGCGATGAAGCGGATCATTTCGCGAGCCCGCCATTCCGATCTCGTGGTCGTCGGCCGTGCGAAGAAGCAGAATCTGCTGCCTACCGATTTTCTGGAGCAACTGGTCGTCGGGAGCGGCCGTCCGATCCTGATCGCGCCGTCCGCGCCGCGCCAAACGCTGACCGGTACGATCATGATCTGTTGGCGCGACACCGCGGAGGCAGCCCGGGCGGTCGGCACCGCGATGCCGTTGTTGGCAAACGCCAAGCGCGTGGTGGTCGCCAGCGTTGCCGAAAAGGGCGAGGAGCCTTCAGAGTCGCTCGCTCACGTTGAGCGGCATCTCGCCTGGAACGGCGTTTCGGCCGAAATCCGCATCATTAAAGCGGAAGGGGGCAGTCCGCCCGAGCTGCTCGCTGCCGCGGCGGAAGGCTGTGATGCCGATCTCGTCGTGCTTGGAGCCTACGGTCACTCCCAGCTGCGCGAGATGCTGTTCGGCGGCTGCACGCAATCATTTTTGCGCCAAGCCGATCGCCCGGTGCTCATGATGCATTGAACGGCGATGGGTCGAGGGAACTGCGGCTCAAATCGAGCGCGCGCGTCGCGCGTTAGACTGATTTGAAACTGAGCCGTCTGCAACGTTCGTCGGGCTTCCACGCCGCGCGCCAAATCGCTACCATCCGGTCGCGCTTGGTTCCCACCCAAGCACCACCTGAGAATGCCGCAGGATCAGCTTGAAGATCAGCGTGGCGGCCGCGGACATTCCTCTGCTGCATCATCACACAGTCGAGACAACACGGAGACACATGCCATGGATCGTCGTCGATTCATCAGGAGCGCCGCTGTGGCCGGCACCGGGGCAGCGTTCGCGGCAACGGCAGGCCGTGCCTTGGCAGATGGCGGGGAGGCGACGACCAGGCGGTTTACCGAGCAGCGCTGGGCGCTCGACAACATCATCCGCGCCAATGGAATCGATTGGGACCAGCCGCGGTCGCTTTATCTCTCGGCGCCGTGTGGCGTCGAAGCCAATGCGGATTTCGCCGCGATCCGCGCGCGGGTGCAGAAGATGGCCGACATCGGCCCGGCCTTCGAGAGCACCGCCCGCCGTCGCGAGGCCAAGGCCAAGGACGCCGAGGCTGCCGGCAATCTCATCACCGCGCGCGACAACTGGTACATGGCAGCGATCCACTATGGCGCAGCGGAATGGCCGTACGATGATTCCGGCAAGCTTCACGAGGAACTGCATACGAAGAAGCGGGAGTGCTACGGCAAATACGCGAAGCTCGCCGAGCACAAGGTCGAGGCGGTGGCCGATTCCGTTCAAAGGCAAATCGATCCCCGGCTGGTTTCATCTGCCGCCCGGCTATGCCGGCGGCAAGATCCCGGTGGTGATCGCGATCCCGGGCATGGACAGTTTCAAGGAAAGCAGCGTGGCGCTCGCCAATGATCGCTGGCTCGCGCGCGGCGTTGCTGTTCTCGCCATCGATGGTCCGGGCCAGTACGAAAGCCCGCTGCTCGGCGTCTATGTCTCGATGGCGAATTGGATCGATGCCGGCCCGGTGCTGGTGGACTGGCTCGCGCAGCAGCCGGAGATCGACACCCAGAAGATCGGCGTCACCGGCACGAGTTTCGGCTCGTTCTTCGGAACCATCATGGCGGCGAACGAGCCGCGCATCGCCGCGACCGCGGTGATGTCCACGTGCCTCGAGCCGGGCTGCCACACGATCTTCGAGGAGGCATCGCCCACCTTCAAGAAGCGGTTCATGTGGATGTCGAATTACACCGACGAGGCGAAGTTCGACGAATTCGTCAAAACGCTCACGTGGGAAGGGCATGCAGAGAAAATTCGCCGGCCCTATCTCGTTGTCGCGGGAGAGGCCGACGAATTAAGTCCGCTCGCTTACACCGAGAAGATGATCAGCGCGATGAAGGGCCCGCGCCAGCTCGTGATTTACGCCGACAGCCGCCATTCCGTCGGCAACGTGCCCGCCGCCAATCTCGGCCCGTTTCCGACGACGCTCGTTGCCGACTGGCTGGTGGCACGCCTCGCTGGTAAGCCCTTCGCCAGCGAGCGCTGGTTCGTCGAGCCCTCCGGGCGCGTGGCCAGGACGGCGCTTTAGGCCCCTAGCCGCGCCGTTATGAAATCGAGGACCTCTTCGGCCGATTCCTCCGCGCGGCGTCCCGCCGTGCGCAGATGCACCTCGGCGCGCTCGGGCGGCTCGTAGGGCGCGTCGACGCCGGTGAAATTCTTGAGCTGGCCGGCCTTGGCCTTGGCGTAGAGGCCCTTGGGATCGCGGGCGACGCAATCATCGATCGGGGTGTCGACGAACACCTCAATGAACTCGCCGTCGGCGACGAGGGCGCGCACCATGTCGCGCTCGGCGCGGTAGGGCGAGATGAACGAGCACAGCACGATAAGCCCGCTCTCCACCATGAGCTTCGCCACTTCGCCGACGCGGCGGATGTTCTCGACGCGGTCGGCCTCGGTGAAGCCGAGGTCGCGGTTGAGCCCGTGGCGCACGTTGTCGCCGTCGAGCAGCATGGTGTGATGGCCGGCGGCGAACAGGCGCTGCTCGACGATATTGGCGATGGTCGATTTGCCGGCGCCCGAGAGGCCGGTGAACCATACGATGGCAGGCTGCTGCTTCTTGAGCGCCGCGCGCTCGGTTTTGCCGATAAGCAGCGGCTGCCAGTGAATGTTGGTGGCGCGGCGCAGACCGAAGGCGATCATGCCGGCGCCGACGGTGCGGTTCGAATAGCGGTCGATGATGATGAACGCGCCGGTCTTGCGGTTCTCGGCATAGGGATCGAACGCGACCGGCGACGCGGTCGAGACGTTGCAAAAGCCGATGTCGTTGAGGCCGAGCGTGTGGGCGGCGAGGTGCTCCTGGGTGTTGACGTCGACGCTGGTGTTTGATGGCGGTGATGCTGGCCGGCGACGGTCGCGGTGCCGATCCGAGCAAGGTAAGAGCGGCCTGCGATCAGCGGTTCGCGGTCCATCCAGATCACGTGCGCGGCGAACTGGTCGGCGACCTCGGGGCGTGCATTGGGAGCCGACGAGCACGTCGCCGCGGCCGACATCGACCTCATCGGCAAGCGTGATCGTGACGGCATCGCCGGCTGCGGCCTCGCCAAGAGCGCCGTCATAGGTCACGATCCGCGCGACGCGCGACGCTGTGACCCGACGCAGCGACGATGATGGCATCGCCACGGCGGACGCGACCTGACGCGATTGTGCCGGCATAGCCGCGGAAATCGAGCATTGGGCCGGTTGACCCACTGCACCGGAAAGCGGAACGGCCGCGCCGCCGCCTCGTCCTCGACCTCAGCCGTCTCCAGATGAGCCACGAGCGTCGGCCCGCGATACCACGGCGTGTTCGAGGATGCGGTCGTGACGTTGTCGCCAAAGCGCGCCGACACCGGAATAGGGATGACCGCCGCAAACCCGAGCCGCTGCCGCAAACGCCGCATAGTCGGCGGCGATGCGCTCGAAAATCTCCTGGTCGTAACCGACGAGGTCGATCTTGTTGACCGCCACACGACGTGGCGAATGCCGAGCAGCGAGCAGATGAAGCTGTGCCGCCGCGTCTGCACCAGTACGCCTTTGCGCGCATCCACCAGGATAACGGCGAGGTCGGCGGTCGAGGCGCCGGTCGCCATATTGCGGGTGTACTGCTCGTGGCCCGGCGTGTCGGCGACGATGAAAGAGCGGCGCGGCGTGTTGAAGAACCGATAGGCGACATCGATGGTGATGCCTTGCTCGCGCTCGGCCTGCAAGCCGTCGACAAGGAGCGCGAGATCGATGTCGTCGCCGGTCGTTCCGTGCCGCTCGGAATCCCTCGCAAGCGCCGCGAGTTGGTCCTCGTAGATGAGTTTCGAATCGTGCAGCAGCCGGCCGATGAGAGTCGATTTGCCGTCGTCGACCGAGCCGCAGGTGATGAAGCGCAGCAATTGCCGGCTGCCGCTGCGATCGCCGTCGGCGAAGCGCAGGTCGTCCGCGGGGGGCCGCGGGTCACGGGTTGTGCCAGGCGTCGGCGCATCCATCAGAAATAGCCCTCGCGCTTCTTCTTCTCCATCGAGGCGGCTTCATCGGTGTCGATCAGGCGGCCCTGCCGCTCGGAGACCTTCGCGATCTCCATCTCGGCAACGATGTCGGCGATCGAGGCGGCCTCGGATTCGATCGCGCCCGATCAGCGGATAACAGCCGAGGGTGCGGAACCGCACGCGGCGCATCTGCGGCTTCCTCGCCGGGTTCGAGCGGCAAGCGCTCGTCATCCACCATGATCCACGTCCCGCTGCGGCGAACGACCGGGCGTTCGCTTAGCAAAATAGAGCGGCACCACGGGAATGTTCTCCGCCATGATGTAGCGCCAGACATCGAGCTCGGTCCAATTGGACAGCGGGAAGACGCGGATCGATTCGCCCGGCTTGACGCGGGTGTTGAACAGGTTCCACAGCTCCGGCCGCTGGTCGCGCGGGTCCCAGGTGTGGCTTGCGCTGCGGAACGAGAAGATGCGTTCCTTTGCCCGGCTCTTCTCCTCGTCGCGCCGCGCGCCGCCGAACGCGGCATCGAAACCCCATTTGTCGAGCGCCTGCTTGAGCGCCTCGGTCTTCATCACATGGGTGTGCAATGCCGAACCTGATGCGATCGGGCTAATCCCGCGCGCCACCCCTTCCTCGTTGATGTGGACGAGAAGGTTGAGGCCGAGCCGGCGCGCCGTCTCGTCGCGAAACGCGATCATGTCGCGGAACTTCCACGTGGTGTCGACATGCAGCAGCGGAAACGGCAGGGGAGACGGATGAAATGCCTTGATGGCAAGATGGAGCATCACGCTCGAATCCTTGCCGATCGAGTACAGCATCACCGGCGCTTTGAATGCAGCGACCACCTCGCGCATGATCTCGATCGACTCCGCCTCGAGCCGTTTGAGGTGAGTCGTGAGCTTGCCGTCCTGCACCACGGCGGCATAGGCGATCTGATCAGTCATTCCGCTCCATATAGGGTTGCTCGCGCCGTGAGGCGCGAATGTGGCTGCACCATAGGCGAAAGTGGCGAACGCAATCAATCTCAGCTGGAAATCAAGCCGGTTGCGGGGCGCAGCAGTTCATCAACCCGCGCTGCGGAGAAATTGGCGGCGACATAATCGAGCGCGGACTTTCGGCAGGATTCGTTCGTCTTCTTTTGATCGTGGAGGCGTTGAATGATGGCGGCGATCGCCGCGGCGTTCTCGCCGATGCAGCCGCGCAAAGTCTCCGGCAGGTCGAGGCCCTCGGCAGCGATCGGCGTGCACGCGCATGGCAGGCCCGCCGCAAGGCTCTCGATCACCTTGCCCTTGATGCCGGCGCCGAAGCTCAGCGGCGCAACCGTCAGCCGTACGCGCTCGAATATCTCGGCGAGATCGTCGACGTGGCCGACCGCGACCACGCCATCGCCGCACAGCCGCAACAGCGCCTCCGGCATCTCGCTGCCGACCAGCAGGCACTCGATATCCGGGCTTTGCTTGCGCACCTGTGGCATGATCTCGCTGATCAGCCAGCGCGCCGCATCCTGGTTCGGCGCGTGGCCGAACCCGCCGATGAAGGCAAGGCCGCGCCGCCGCGCAAACGGCGTCGCGACGGGCTTGGTGGCGATCGACCATGGCACGATGTGCACGTTGACCCCGCGCACTTCTTTGCGCAGCACGTCCGCTTCGAACCGCGAATGGGTGATGACCGCGTCGGCGGTCGCGGCCGCGACGCACTCGAGCAGCCGCACCCGATTGCTCAACGCCGTCAATTCCGGACGGTCTTCGGCGGCGGCCTGACGGGCATAGCGGATGTGATGCAGGTCCGCGACGCTGTAGATGACGCGCGCCTTTCGGAAAATAATGCCGGGCGAGCGCGAGATATTTCGACGCGTTTGAAATGCGGTGCAAGTAGACGAGATCGAACGTGTGAGCCTGGCGACGCAGCACGTCCTCGACCGAGCCGTAGAGCGGCGGCCGGGCGCATCTTATCCCCATCGCTTCGAGAAGCCCCACGGCGCTCGCGTCGGGCGTCGGTTCGCTGGCGGCCGCGAACGTCACCTCATAGCCGAGCCGCTGCAGCGACTGCATATGGGCCAATACCGCGTTCGAGCCGGCATCGCGGTCCGCCTTCGGCGTGCGGTCGTCGATCACGAGCGCACGCCGCTGCAGTTGGGGCGCGTCGTCGGGCGATGCGGCATTAGGGCGTCGCTGTGCCATCGCTCGCGCCACTTTGACGCCAGCGGCGAAGCTCGTGCTCCTTGTTGCTGCGCTCGGCGCGCATGCTGTGCCGGTCGGCGAGTTGCTGCTTCAGGCTGTCGAGGCGCTCCGCGAGGAAGTCGATGGTGCCCGCAATCTCGCTCTCGTCCTCGATCTGCCCGAGCAGCCACGCCACATATTCCTTTTCCGCGGCACCGAACGTTCGCGCCGGCTCGAGCGTCACCGGCGAGCCCGGCATTTCCGCCGCATCAATCTCGCGAAAAATGCGGATGACATGGCGCTCCAGCGGCGGCAGCGGCCGCGGAAACGTCAACTCGAAGGCGTGGCGGCCGCTGCCGATCGCGGCCTGCTCGAGATCTTCGCGGTAACGGTTGGCGAGAATCCGCGCCACTAGCTGGTCGTTGTCGGTGACGATAAGGCTGACCGGCTCGTCGGGCCGGGTGGTATCCTGCGCCCAGCCGGAGATCAGCCGCCAGCCGACGAGGTCGATGTTGCCGCGCAGTTCGTCTGCGGACTTCGATTGAGCGCCCGCTGCCTGGAGCGGTTCAAGCGTCACCGGCGAACCTGTCAGCTCCATGCCATCAAACTCGCGGCACACGCGGATGACATGGCGCGTCGACGGCGACAGCGGGCGGGGAAATTCAATTTCGAACGAATGGCGGCCGCTGCCGATCGCCGCCTGCTCCAGGTCCTCGCGATAGCGGTCGGCGGGCATGCGCATCACCGGCTGATCGTTATCGGTAACGATCAACCCGACCGGCTCTTCCGGGTTCGAAGTATCCTGAGCCCACCCCGAAATCAGGCGCCAGCTCACCAGATCAACGTTCCCCCGAAGCATGCCCATAAAGGCCGGTCCACCTGCAAAGATAACTGCGGTAATATAATAACGTTGCGAAGGGAAGGTGTCCCGGCGAGCTATCGAGAATGATTAATCCGGCAAGCTCCGAAGTATCGACCGCGGACACGAGGCCGTCCGGCGGAACGAAATTCGAAGCGCGGAATAATATCAACGTTCATTCCGGGGGCAGGCCGGAATCCGTCAAGACTTCACGCGGCCTTCTTTCCCCATAGGCGCGTGGTCGCGATGTCGGCGCCCTTGCGCATGGTCTTGAGCTTCTCCCACACGACGTCCTCGGCGACCCATTCCCAGCCGGCGAAGGTGCCGAAGCCGCAATCGGTGCTGGCGATAACGCGCTCGCGGTCGCCCACGGCTGCGACGGCGGTTTCGATGCGCTGGGCGACGACTTCGGGGTGTTCGACGAGATTGATCTTGGTGTCGATGACGCCCGGAAGAAGGACCATATGGTCGGGCAGCTTGTGCTTGCGCAAGGCCGCGTATTCGTGCTGGCGCCGCGCGTTGGCGAATTCCATGCTCAAGCCGCCGACGTTCGCCTGGTAGAGCGCCTGTAACAACGGCTCGAGAGCGATGTCGTAGATGTGCGGGCCTTCCCAATTGCCCCAGCAGACGTGAAGCCGCACGCGGTCGCGCGGAATATCCTTGAGCGCTTTGTTGAGGGCCGCGATGTGCTGCTCGACGATCTTGACGAAATCGGCGTCGGATTTGTCCTGGAACAGCAGCACGCGCTCCATGGCGAGGTCCGGCGAATTGATTTGCAGGATGAATTCGGCATCGACGACGGACTTATATTCGTAGTGCATCTCGCGCGCGATCGCATCGAGATAGGCTTCGTAGGATGGATAATAGGCGTTGAGCATTGTCGTCGCGATGATTCCGGGCGATGGCTCGGCGAAGAAGCATTCTTTGAATGGCGGGGTAATACCTGCCGCGAGTTTCTTGAATTGTGAAAGCTCGGTCTGGATCGCCGCCTTGTCGGTGTAGTGCAACTCGCCGACAGCCTGCGGACAGCCGAACACTTTGCCGGTTTTCGGCAGCCGCTCCTGGAATTTCTTGGTGTAGAGCGGAAACTCGATCCACTCGCGGCCGAACGGCCGTTTCGACTCCCCGCCGAAGCCGGACATGCGCTGCGGCACATAGGTTTGAAAGCCGACACGGCCTTGCTCGCCGTCGTTCGCGATATCGATGCCGGCGTCGCGCTGCTTTCCGAGCACGTAGGCGACGCGCTTCTCGATCATCTGCGTGAGCTTGGACTTGTCGACGTGCCGCCCGGCTTCATCTTCGATCAGCAGCCCGCCGAGTTCCTCGCCGCGCGGCAGACTTCCGACATGGGTGGTCAGAATGCGATCGACACTTTTCTGCATGATCTGTTCCTCCCTCGATGTTTTCGTAGTGCCGGGCGATGCCGCGCCTTGGTTTCGCGGTCGCGCGCTAGTCCAATATCTTCTAGTCGAAATGGTTGTGCAGATTGCGGCGATGACATCACAGGGGCGTTACGCCGAGGGTGCTGTCGGCAGGCCGGATCAAGGCGAGCGCAATCGCGGATAAGTGATTGTTTTGCAGGAACAAATAGATAGAATGATAAGACTTGAACATCCGTGACGGCGTTCGTGTATAAGCCCCGCCAAATCACGGATTTTGGCGGCGCCGCGATAACGCGCGCTGCCGCCCCACTCAGGAGTAGAGCGTATGGCGGAGCGTTGGACGCCGGAGAGCTGGCGCAGCAAGCCTATTCAGCAGGTGCCGGACTATCCGGACCAGGCGGCCTTGGCCGAAGTGGAGAAGCAGCTCGCCAGCTTCCCGCCGCTCGTTTTTGCGGGCGAGGCGCGCAATCTGACGAAGCAGCTTGCGCGCGTCGCGAGCGGAGAGGCGTTTCTGCTGCACGGCGGCGATTGCGCCGAGAGCTTTGCCGAGCACGGCGCCAACAACATCCGCGACTTCTTCCGCGTGTTCCTCCAAATGGCAGTGGTGATGACCTATGCGGCCGCGCTGCCGGTGGTGAAGATCGGCCGCATCGCCGGCCAGTTCGCGAAGCCGCGCACCTCGCCCACCGAAAAGCGCGGCGGTGTCGAACTGCCGAGCTATCGCGGCGACATCATCAACGGCAATGAGTTCACTGAAGCGGCGCGCACCCCCGATCCGCGGCGCCAGATCGAGGCCTATCGCCAGTCGGCGGCGACGCTCAACCTGCTGCGCGCGTTCGCCCAGGGCGGCTACGCCAATCTCGCGAGCGTGCACAAATGGATGCTCGGCTTCGTCAAGGACTCCCCGCAGTCGCGCCGCTACACCGAGCTTGCCGACCGCATCTCCGAGACGCTCGCGTTCATGCAGGCAATCGGCCTCGACCTTGAAGACCATCCGGAATTGCGCACGACCGACATCTACACCAGCCACGAGGCGCTGCTGCTCGGCTTCGAGCAGGCGATGACCCGAATCGATTCGACGAGCGGCGACTGGTACTGCACCTCCGGCCACTTCCTGTGGATCGGCGACCGCACCCGCCAGTACGATCACGCCCATGTCGAGTTCTGCCGCGGCATCAAGAATCCGCTCGGGCTGAAGTGCGGGCCGTCGTCAAAGCCTGACGATCTGTTGCGCCTGATCGACATCCTCAATCCCGACAATGCGCCGGGCAGGCTGACGCTGATCTGCCGGATGGGCTCCGACAAAGTCGGCGATCTGCTGCCGCCGCTGGTCCGCGCCGTTGAGCGGGAGAAGCGTGCGGTCGTGTGGTCGTGCGACCCGATGCACGGCAACACCATCACGTCGGCGTCGGGCTACAAGACGCGGCCGTTCGACCGCATCCTTTCCGAGGTGAAGTCGTTCTTCACGATCCACGCCGCGGAAGGCACGCATGCCGGCGGCGTCCATCTCGAGATGACCGGCAAGGACGTGACCGAATGCACCGGCGGCGCCCGCGCCATCAGCGACGAGGATTTGAACGACCGCTATCACACCTTCTGCGATCCGCGGCTCAACGCCGAGCAGTCGATCGAGCTCGCATTCCTCGTGGCGGAGCTGCTCAAGAAAGAGCGCCTCGGCCGCGGCCAGCCGCTCCCCGCCGTGGCGGGGCTGTAGAGCCGGCCATCTGATGCATCGGACGCGAGGGCCGGGCACAGCGCGGCGCCGGCCGCGCATGCCCTCGCATTCGGCGGTCACGATTCGGGCTCGCCTGCGCACGCTTCGGCGCTTCGATGACCCACCGCTACGCGACATGGATCGTAGGGCGAGGATCACGAATATGCGGGGCCTCATTAACTTCGTCACCTTCGTCACGATACTCGCCGTCGCACTCGCGTCGCGTCCCGCCGCGGCGGCCGATCAGTTCAAGCTCGCCATCGGCCAAGCCGGCCTGTGGGATTCCTCCTTCGCCGAGATCGGCCAACAGGTCGGCATTTTCGAGAAACACGGGATCGCGCTGCAGGTCTTCTACACCTCGGGCGGCGGCGAAACGCAGCAGGCGGTGATTTCCGGCAGCGCGGACATCGGCGTTTCGACCGGAACGCTCGGCGTGCTTGGCGCCTACGTCAAGGGCGCGCCGATCCGCATCATCGCCGGCGAGGCGACCGGCACCGCCGAATATTATTTCGTGCTCGCGGAATTGCCGGTGCAGGCGATGCGCGACATCGCGCCGGCGATGACCTTTGCGTACTCGACCAACGGCTCGGGAACGCACATCATCGCGCTGCGCTTCCTCAAAGCTTATGGGATCGCGCCGAGGCTGGTTGCGACCGGCAGCGTGCCCGCGACCTTCACCCAGGTGATGTCGCGCCAGATCGACGTCGGCTTCTCGACGCCGCCGTTCGGCCTTGATGCGGTCGATCAGCGCAAGATCAGGATCATTGCGCGCGCGAACGATCTGCCGAGCGTGCGCCAACAGACCGTCCGCACGATCATCGCCAACGCGCCGGACCTGGCGCGGCGGCGCGACGCGTATGCGCGCTTCATCACCGCCTACAAAGAAACCATCGACTGGATGTACGCCGACCCGCGCGCGATCGAAGCCTATGCCCGCTACGCCCAGATCACGGCCGCGACGGCGCAGCGCGTGCGCGACGAATTCTATCCGAAGGCGATGCTGCAGCTCGATGAAGTGCAGGGGCTCGACGAGTTGATGGAAGACGCCATCGCCTTCAAATACATCCCGCGGCCACTCGATGCGCACCAACTCGCGGAATTGCTGCAACTCATACGCGGACGCTGAGTTTTCTCGTCACGCAGCACGAACGGTCTGGAGGAACTTGTCGACCTCGACCTTGAGGCGTCCGCTCTGCTTCGACAACGTCTGCGCCGAAGACAGCACCCGCGCTGAAGCCGCGCCGGTCTCGCCGGCGCCGCGATTGACGTCAGTGATGTTGGTCGCAACTTGCGCCGTGCCATGAGCCGCGGCGCCGATGTTGCGCGCGATTTCCTGGGTCGCCGCGCCCTGTTCCTCGACTGCCGCAGCAATCGCCGCGGAGATCTCGGAAATCCGGCCAATGGTGGTACAAATCTCCTTGATCGCGGCGACCGACTCCTGGGTTGCGGCCTGCATGCCGGTGATCTGCGTGCTGATCTCCTCGGTCGCCTTCGCGGTCTGCCCGGCGAGCGCCTTGACCTCCTGGGCCACCACGGCGAAGCCGCGGCCGGCATCGCCGGCGCGCGCCGCTTCGATGGTCGCGTTGAGCGCGAGCAAGTTCGTCTGCTCCGCGATTGCGGTGATGAGCTTAACCACGTCGCCGATCCGGCTGGCCGACTGCAGCAGCGCGCCGATGCGTTCGTCGGTTCGGGACGCCTGAGCGACCGCCTCGGTTGCGATTTTGCTTGACTGCTGCATCTGCCGGCCGATCTCGGTGACCGATGCGGTCATCTCGTCGGTCGCCGAGGCGACGGACTGCACGTTCATCGAAGCCTGTTCGGAGGCGCCGGTGACGAGCCCGGTCAGCCGCTGGGTCTCTTCGGCGGTTTGGGTCAGCGTTCCGGCCGCTGCCTCGAGTTCTCCGGAAGACTTCGACAGCGAATTGACGATCGCGCCGACGGCAGTCTGGAACTGGCCGGCAAGGTCGTGCATCGCGGCCTTCTTCTCGGCCGTGGCGCGCTCCGCGGCGGCCTTTTGGTGTGTCGCGTCGCGCTCATCGGCTGCCCGCCGTTCGGCAGCGCTGCGGGCCGCGACTTCCTTCTGCTCGGCTTCGAGGCTTCGCATCCGCGCCAGATTTTCGCGGAAGTGCTCGGTGGCCCGCGCCATGGCGCCGATCTCGTCGCGGCGCTCGACGCTTGGAACGGTCACGTCGTAATCGCCTTCGCTCATCTGTTCCATGGTCCGCGCGAGACCGCCGAGGAGCCCCCGCACCAAGCTGATGGCGAACCAGGTGATGGCGATGACCGCGGCGAGCACGACAAGCGAGACCGCGAGCAGCGCGACGAGGTAATGCCAGGATTTGGCGACCGCTTGGTCGGCTTCGGTGAGGATGCCGTCGATCGTTGTCTTGAGCACCGAAGACATCACGCCGGTCAGATCGCGATGGATGTCGGTCCATTGCCGGATCTGGGCGTCGGACGCGGGTGTACCGGCGTTCTTCAGCGCCAGTTCACGCAGATCGGCAAGCGCGCGACCATGGGTGCCGTCGAACGACTCGTAAAGCTGCACTGCCACGGGCGGAGCGAAGTCGCGGAACAGCTTGCCGAAGGTCGCGTTGAGACCGACGTTCTTGCCGATCAGCAGCAATACCGGGGTCGGCAACTGGCCGCGCTGCAGGGCGTTCGCCCCGATGCCGCGCTGGATCATCGCGCTTTCATTGAATTGCAGCGTCGCGTAGAGGCCGAAGATGCGACGCGACAGGACCGGATCGCTCGCGACCGCGGCGGCGGTGGCGACGAGATCGTTGGCGCGCTGCGAGCCTTGGGAGATGACGGCGGTGGTCGCTTCGGACGTGGTGATGACTTTGCTATCGACCTTTTCGCGCATCGCGGCGATGTCGCGCATCTTCTCGTCAAGCACCCGGAGATGGTCTTCGATCTTCGGGTCCTTCACGATGCTGGCAGCGGCCGCCTCCCGGATGCCGCGATAATAATCATCGAGGCCGCGGCGGGCCTCGTCCATCGCCGCTTTGTTCCCGGTCCCGCCGACGAATTCGCGGGTCGTTGCCCCTTCGGCCGGTATGCCCATGCCGCCGAACCGCGCGATCGCGGCGGCGAGGCGCGCCAGCGAGGCGGCGCGATTGACTTCGTTGTAGCGCGACCATGCTTCGTAGGTGAGGATCACGCCGCTCAGGATCGCCGCGGCAAGCGGCACGCAGACAACGATCATCAGCAGCTTGGAAAAGGCGATGCGGCGCAAGGCAGATTCTCCGACGGGAGGGGAGACATCATTATTGCGGATGCCGGTTAAGTCCCGATTAAGCGAACGTCTCCGCGGGCCGCAGCGTTCACGCAGCGGCCGCGCCTTTGACCTGAATCAATGCCGGATCAGAATTTATGACGTGAATTTTCGAGCATGGGCTGGGAGCCGGTAGCGACCGCACCTTTCGACCGCGACCTTGAACTCGCGGTCATTAATTATCACGGCGTTCACGCGCTGGCGTTTGCATGCCGACGCATCCTCGGTGGCTGGCTCAAGGCGGAAACCATGGAGCGGATTGATGTGCGGCCGAGCCACTGGCGGGAGTGGACCGGGATAACGCTAGGCTTGCTGCTCGCCGGGAGAATTGCTGAGCTTGGCGAGCTTAGCCTCCTCTTCAGCTAGCAGCCTCTCCAATGTTTGCCGCTTGGATGGGTCGGTTTCCCTTTCCAGCAGTGTGCGGAAGTGATCGATATTGAGTTCGAGCCACGGTCTTGTCCATGGCGCACCTCTCCACTGGTAGTAAATTAAAAGACTACACCCGCCGTTCGAAATTGGGAACCAGACTTAAGCACAAGGCAGCATGACGCCTGCCACAACGGTAGGATCATGTCGGCTGGTATCGGTGACGGTGCCCGCGCCGTAACCAGACGCGGGCCCGCCGAGTGGGGCCGGGCGGCCCCGCGCCCGCCGCATTGCCGCGCGGCTAGCGAGGCGCTAAGTGACAGCCATGAGCCCGCGCCCAGCCGATCGGCTTGCCCTGACCATTGCCCAGCTTAATCCTATTGTCGGCGACATCGCCGGCAATGCCGATAAGGCGCGGCGCGCCCGCGCGCGTGCTGCTGCCGATGGGGGCGATCTTGTCATCCTGCCGGAATTGTTCATCTGCGGCTATCCGCCGGAGGATTTAGTCCTCAAACCGGCCCTTCAGGCAGCCTGCCGCAGCGCTGTCGAGACGCTCGCCCGCGAGACGGCGGACGGCGGCCCGGCAATGCTGATCGGCACGCCATGGGTTGAAGACGGACGAGCTTTATAATGCCGTAGCGCTTCTGGATCAGGGCCGGGTGACCGCGCTGCGCTTCAAGGTCGACCTGCCGAATTACGGCGTATTCGATGAAAAGCGAGTGTTTTCGCCGGGCCCGCTGCCGGGCCCGATCGGCTTTCGCGGCGTGCGCATCGGCGTGCCGATCTGCGAGGACATTTGGGGCCCTGAGCCGGTCGAATGTTTGAGCGAAACCGGCGGCGAGATCCTTCTGGTGCCGAACGGTTCGCCCTATCGGCGCAACGTCGTCGACGAGCGGCTCAGCGTCGCGGTCGCGCGCATCAAGGACGTGAAGCTCCCGCTCGTTTACGTAAATCAAGTCGGCGGCCAGGACGAATTGGTGTTCGATGGCGCCTCCTTCGTCCTCGACACCGATCTCAAATTCGCGATGCAGCTTCCGGCGTTCCGCGAAGACATAGCAACCGTCGTGTTCAACCGCACCACGCAGGGCTGGCGCGCCGCGCCGGGAACGACCGCGGTGCTTGAGGCAGGCGATGAGGCCGATTACACCGCCTGCGTCCTGGGCTTGCGCGATTACGTCGACAAAAACCGGTTTCCCGGCGTGGTGCTCGGGCTGTCCGGCGGCGTCGATTCCGCGCTGTGTGCGGCGATGGCGGTCGATGCGCTGGGGGCGGCGCGGGTGCGCTGCGTGATGTTGCCCTATCGCTTCACCTCGCAGGAATTGCTCGACGATGCCGCTGCGACCGCGACCGCACTCGGCATTCATTACGACGTCGTGCCGATCGCCGCCGCGATCGAGGGGCTGCAGAAAACGATCGCCTCGCTGATGGCGGGCCGCCCGCGCGATGTCACCGAGGAGAACTTGCAGGCTCGCGCGCGCGGCGTCATCCTGATGGCGATTTCCAACAAGTTCGGCCTGATGGTGGTGACCACGGGCAACAAGTCGGAAATGTCGGCGGGCTACGCGACGCTCTATGGCGACATGAACGGCGGATTCAATCCGGTCAAGGACCTCTACAAGACAGAGGTCTATCGCTTGGCGCGGCTGCGCAACGTGTGGCGGCCGGTCGGTGCGCTCGGACCCGCGGGCCGCGTCATCCCGGAGAACATCATCACGCGCGCGCCAACCGCCGAATTGCGCGAGAACCAGACCGATCAGGATTCGCTGCCGCCCTACGAAATCCTCGACGCCGTGCTCGAGCGCCTCGTCGAGCGCGAGGAGCCCGTCGCGACGATCGTCGCGGCCGGCTACGACCGCGATCTGGTGATGCGAATCGAGCGCCTGCTCTATATCTCGGAATACAAGCGTCGGCAGGCCGCGCCCGGCGTCAAGGTGACGCTCAAGAATTTCGGCCGCGACCGGCGTTATCCGATCGTCAACCGATTCCGCGATCCCGGCGCCGAGGCAACTCCGCCGCTCGCTTCGGCCGTTCGCGGCGGTGCGACGACCCGCGAAGCAGTGGATTTCTAGCTGATCATTCCGGGCGCGAGCGACGCGGGCAGCGTGAAATCCATACCCCGCAGTCCGTGTCCATGGATTCCGGGGTCGCCTCCGCTTCGCTTCGGCGCCCCGGAATGACGAGCAGCGTGGCCGTTCGTACCGCTATGCGCTGCCGCGCACTCTGCGCCGGGACCCGCGCGCTGCGGCGGATTGTGCGACAGGCGCAGACGATGGTCGCGGTGCAGATTTCTCTGGCGGCGCTTCGCTGGAGACCACCTCGTCGGTGCGGACCTCGAAACGCTTGAGCGTATTCGCGCCGAACGTCGTACTGATCGCAACGTCAGCCGCATCGCGTCCGCGCGCAATCAGGATGCGTCCGATGCGCGGCGTATTGTGGCGCGCATCAAACGTGAACCAGCGCCCACCCAGATAAACCTCGAACCAGGCGCTGAAATCCATCGGCGCCGGGTCGGGCGGCACACCGATGTCGCCGAGATAGCCGGTGCAATAGCGCGCCGGGATGTTCATGCAGCGGCAAAGCGTGATGGCGAGGTGGGCGAAGTCGCGGCAGACGCCGCGCGGCTCCCGCAGGACATCGGTCGCGCCTTTGGTGACCTTGGCGTGCTGGTAGCCGAACTCGATGTGAGAATGAACGAAGTCGCAGATCGCCTGTACCCGCGGCCAACCGGGTTTCGTTTCACCGAAGCGCTGCCATGCCGTGTTCATCAGCTTGTCGGTCTCGCAATAGCGGCTGGCGAGGAGGAACATCAGCGCCTCGTGCGGCAGATCAGCGATCGGATGCTCTTCGGCGGAGGGATCGACCGGATCGGGTTTGCCCGGGTCGGATACGAAGGTATCGCAGGCGATATGCAGTTCGCCTGCGGGTGCCAGCACACGCGCGCACTTGTTGCCGAAGCTGTCGACGTAGCTCGTGATCGCGCGCGACGGTGTCAGCCGCAACCGGTCCGAGGTGAGGAGATCGGCTGCCCGCGAGGGGTGCACGTTGACCATCAGGATCATCGGCGTCGGCTGTGCAAATTCATAAGCGATGTCAAAACCGACATGGATTTTCATTCCAAAGCCCCTTGGAAATCGCGGCAACAATAACGCCGCGGCGGAACCGATTGTTCCCGGCAAATCGACAATCGATTTTGAGTTGGGATATGGCGTTTCTACGTTGAAGTATTGCTCAAATATTTTGCAAATGCGGACTCGCGATCGCGGCGGCCTCTTCGTAGCCCGGATGAGCGAAGCGATATCCGGGACGGCATCGGAATAATCACAAGCTGCTCCCGGATGTCGCTCCGCTCATCCGGGCTACAGCGCGCTGCATCTCCGCGACTTGTCAGTCGGGCGCGCGCAGTCTGTAACCGATGCCGGTTTCGGTGAGGATGTAGTGCGGCCGCTCGACGTCGTCCTCGATCTTTTGCCGCAACTGACGAACGTAGACCCGCAGATATTGCGTGTCGGTGAGATTGTCCCACAATTCGCCGAGCAGGAATTTGTGGGTGAGCACCTTGCCGGCATGCTGCACCAGAACGCGCAGCAGGTCGTACTCCTTGGGGCTCAGCTTCACGTCCTTGTCGCGCAGCTTTCACGATCCGCCGGACGAGATCGACGCTGAGGTCGCCGACCTTGAAGATCGGACGTTCGCCCTGAATCTGCAGCTGATGGCGCAGCGCCGCCCGCAGTCGCGCCATCAATTCGTCCATGCCGAACGGCTTCGTCACATAGTCGTCGGCGCCGCGGTCGAGCGCCTCCACCTTGCCGGCTTCATCGCTGCGGCTCGACAGGACCACGATCGGGACACTGTCCATCTGCGCGCGAATTTGCGCCAGCAGGTCGAGGCCCTGCACGTCCGGCAGGCCGAGATCGAGGATGATGAGGTCGGGCTTGAGCTTGAGCATCTCGAGCGCCGCCTTGCCGTTGGCGGCATCGATGATCTCATAGCCCTGGGTCGAGAGCCCCATCCGCAACAGCTTGCGGATCGGCGGTTCATCGTCGACGACAAGAACCTTGAGTGCTGCAGCAGTCACGCGGCGGTCTCCAGCTTCGCGGCCGTTGCCGGGATCGGAAGCCTGATGGTGAATACGGCGCCGCTGCGGTCAGTGCGGTTCGCCGCTTTGACGGTTCCGTGCATCGCCTCGACGAAACCGCGCGAAATTGCAAGTCCCAGTCCGGTGCCCGGGCGCACGCTGTCGCCCTTATTGACCCGATGGAACTTGTCGAAGATGAGCTCGATGTCGCTCGGCGGGATGCCCTCACCCTCGTCGACAATCTGCAGCACCACGGCGGTGACGTCCCGCCAGGCATGGAGCCTGATGGTCGAGCCCTCCGGCGCATATTTCGCTGCGTTGTCGATGATGTTGAACAGCGCCTGCTCCAGCAGCACGGCATCGACCTCGAGCAGCGGCAGGTCGGCTGCGAGGTCGAGCTCGACACGGTGGCGCGCGAGAATCTTCGACGCTCGACTCAGCGCGCTCCCGACGATCTCGCCGAGATCGCACGGCGCGGTGTTGGGCACGAGCGCGCCTGACTCGAGCTTCGTCATGTCGAGCAGGTTAGCGATGAACCGGTTGAGGCGTTCGGACTCTTCGATGATTGTGCCGATCAGTTCAAGCTTCTGCGCATCGTTGAGTGCGTCGGCAAGGTCGCGCAGCGTGCTGCCGGCGCCGAGGATCGCGGCGAGTGGCGTCTTAAGATCATGAGAGATCGACGTGAGCAGCGCTGAGCGCAGACGGTCCGTCTCGATCGTGCGCCTCACCCGGTCCATGTCCTCGACAAGATGGACGCGCTCGATCGCGATGGCGCTCTGATCGCTCAGTGCATCGAGCAGTCGCCGATCGTCAGGCGTCAGCAGCGGGCCCGGCTTGTCGCTGTCGATGCCGATGATGCCGATGATGACCGCGCCCGGTCCGCATCGGCAGGAACAGCCGTTTTGCGCCGGGCAACGTATCGGAGCCGCGGCCGGCGGAGCGATCATTCTCCCACGCCCATTTGGCAGCGGCGACATCGGCCTCATCGATCGTGTCCTCGGGAGGGTAGCCGGCCTTGACCGCGATGGTCGAGTCTGTCCGGCAACAGGATGACGACGCGCACTTTCAGCATCAACGCGATTTGATAGGTGGTCGCCCACAACACGTCATCGAGCGTGCCAACGCCCGCAAGCTTGCGGCTGAACGAATAAAGCGCTTCGGTCGTGCGCGCCCGCGCCATCGCGGTGACCGCCTGGGTGCGCACCCGCGCCGCCGACATTGGAGACCAGTGTCGAGATGAAGATGAAGAAGAAGAACGCCGCGATGTTGGTCGGATCGGTGATCGTGAACGTGTAGACAGGCGGCAGGAAGAAGAAGTTGTAGCACAGCGAAGCGATCGCGCTCGCGAACAGCGATGGCAGAAGGCCATATCGGACTGCGACCACGACGATCGCAGTCAGGAACACGAGGTCGATGTTCTCGATGCGGAACTCCGGCTGAATGAGTTCGCCAATGCCCAGCGCCATCGCCACGGCAAGCAACGCAACCAAATAGGGGCGAAGCTGAAGCGACGGACGCGGCTGCGCGGTGCTCACCGTTTTGCGCGGCACCGGTTCGCCAATCTCCCGCTCGCCGGCGATGACGTGTACGCTGATGTTGCCGGCACTCCGCACGAGCTCGTGAACGACCGAACCGTGAATGATCTCGAACCAGCGGGACCGCGTCGATTTGCCGACAACGATCTGGGTGATGTTGTTGGCGTGGGCGTAAGTAATGACGTCGTCGGCGATGGCGCGGTCGCCGCCGGGAATCGTCGTTGCCTCACCGCCAAGCGTCTGGGCAAGCCGCAGCGTATCGGCAATGCGGTCGCGTTCCTCCTCGCTGAGGCTGACGGTCCGCCGCGTCTCGACCGACAGCGCAACGAACGGCGCATGAAGGCGGTCGGAGAGGCGCTTGGCGTAGCGCACGAGCCCGGCCGACCGCGGATCTTCGCTGATGCAGACGAGAATGCGCTCGCCCGCGGCCCACGGGCCCTGGATGGCGCGCGCCTGCATCTGGGCGAGCAATTGCTCGTCGACGCGTTCGGCGGTGCGCCGCAGCGCAAGCTCGCGCAACGCCGTGAGGTTCGCGGGCGAGAAGAAGTTGAGTAGCGCGCGCTCGGCCTGCTGCGGGACGTAGACCTTGCCGTCCTTGAGGCGCTGGATCAGGTCGTCGGGCGTCAGGTCGACGAGTTCGATCGCGTCGGCGCGGTCGAAGATCGAGTCCGGCACGGTCTCGCGGACCCTGATGCCGGTGATCTGGGCAATGACGTCGTTGAGGCTCTCGATGTGCTGGATGTTGACGGTGGTGTAGACGTCGATGCCGCGCGCGAGAATTTCCTCGACGTCAAGATATCGTTTGGGATGTCGGCTGCCGGGCGAATTGGTGTGCGCGAGCTCGTCGACCAGGACGAGGCGCGGGTGGCGCGCCAGGATGGCGTCGAGGTCCATCTCTTCGAGCCGTTGGCCTTTGTAAAGCATGGTCTTGCGGGGCAGCACTTCGAGCCCCATCAGCAACGTCTCGGTCTCCCTGCGGCCATGCGTCTCGACGACGCCGACGACGACATCGACGCCCTCTTTGCGCTTGGCCTGGGCTTGCTGGAGCATTTCATAGGTCTTGCCGACGCCTGGTGCGGCGCCGACGAAAATCCGCAGCTTGCCGACGCCACTTCCCTCCTGCCGGGCGGCTTCGAGGAGCGCATCCGGCGACGGGCGGCTTTCAAGATCGCGGCGCTGCTCCGCCATGTAAGAACTCGTAGGGTGGGCAAAGCGCGGATCTGTCCGCGCGTGCCTACGTCATGCAATTTGGTGGGCACGCTGCGTTTTGCCCACCCTACGGTCAACCGCAGCCGCGCCCGAACTTTCGCCGAAGGCGGGCAGAAGGATTAAAGTCACCGCGGCGCGAGTTTGTCGAGCGCGAGGTTGAGTGCCAACACGTTGACGCGCGGCTCGCCGATGAAGCCTGCCAGCCGGCCCTCGGTCGTTTCGGTGACAAGCTGCCGGACACGATCTTCCGGCACATTGCGTGCCTTGGCAACGCGAGGCACCTGGAACATCGCCGCCTCGGGCGTGATGTCGGGGTCAAGGCCGCTGCCCGATGTCGTGACGAGATCGACCGGGATATTGGCCTGCGGGTTCTCCTGTTTGAGCGCATCCACCGCTTTGGTCACGCGCTCCTTGAGGTCAGGATTGGTCGGTCCGAGGTTCGAGCCACCCGAATTCGTCGCATTGTAGGGGAGCGGGACGTTCTTGGACGAATCGTTCGGATCGGGCGTGGTGGTCGCCGACGGCCGGCCGTGGAAATAGAAATCGCTGGTGAAATCCTGGCCGATCAAGGTTGAGCCGATCACCTTGCCGTCGCGTTCGATCAGGCTGCCCTGCGCCTCGCGCGGGAAGATGACGCCGGCGATCTCGGTCACGGCCAGCGGATAAGCAAGGCCGGTGATAACGGCGAGCGCGATCGCAAAAACGATCGCCGGACGAATTTCTTTCAACATGACATAACTCCAAAATTCCGGGCGCGCGGCATCGTCACACCAAATGAAGGGCGAAGACCACCCGATCGATGATCCAGATGCCGGCGAAGGGGACGATGACGCCGCCCAGCCCATAGATCAGGAGATTGCGCCGCAGCAGCGGCGCCGCGCCGATCGGCCGATAGGCGACCCCTTTGAGGGCCAGCGGAATCAGGGCGACGATGACGAGCGCATTGAAGATGATGGCCGAGAGGATCGCGCTTTCGGGGTTGTGAAGCCCCATGATGTTGAGCGTCCACAGCTCGGGATAGAAGGCGAAGAACATCGCCGGGATGATAGCGAAATATTTCGCCACGTCGTTCGCGATCGAGAACGTCGTCAGCGCGCCGCGGGTCATCAGCAGCTGCTTGCCGATTTCCACGATCTCGATGAGCTTGGTCGGATTGGAATCGAGGTCGACCATGTTGCCGGCCTCGCGCGCCGCCATCGTGCCGGTGTTCATGGCGACGCCGACGTCGGCCTGGGCCAGCGCCGGCGCGTCGTTGGTGCCGTCGCCGCACATGGCGACGAGTTTGCCCTTTGCCTGCTCGTCGCGGATGAGGCGGAGCTTGTCCTCGGGCGTTGCCTGGGCAAGGAAGTCATCGACGCCTGCCTCGGCAGCGATCGCGGCCGCGGTCATTGCATTGTCGCCGGTGATCATGACCGTGCGAATGCCCATCCGGCGCAGTTCGGCGAAGCGTTCGCGGATGCCGCCTTTGACGATGTCTTTGAGGTGAATGAGGCCGAGCAGCCGGCCATCCTTCGCGACCGCGAGCGGCGTGCCGCCGGCGCGCGCGATCGCCTCGGCCGCGGCATTGAGTTCGCGCACAGCGTTTCGGCGCGACGCCGGAGAAAGCTCTGCACGCGGCCTGCCCCGCCGACGGCGGCCGCAGCAGGCGCGGCGGCTCTGACATAATCGAGGATCGCGTCCACCGCACCTTTGCGGATCGACGTGCCGTGCATGTCGACACCACTCATGCGGCTGCGCGCCGTGAACGGGATGAAGGTGGCGCTGACCTCCGCGAGGTCGCGCCCGCTGATGCCGTATTTCTCCTTGGCCAGCACGACGATGGAGCGGCCTTCCGGGGTTTCGTCGGCGAGCGAGGCAAGCTGGGCGGCGTCCGCAAGCTCCTGCTCCGACACTCCGCGCAGCGGCTTGAACTCCGTCGCCTGGCGGTTGCCGAGCGTGATGGTGCCCGTCTTGTCGAGAAGCAGTGTGTCGACGTCGCCTGCCGCCTCGACCGCACGCCCCGACATCGCGAGAACGTTGAAACGCACGAGGCGATCCATGCCGGCGATGCCAATTGCGGAGAGGAGCGCGCCGATGGTGGTCGGGATGAGGGTGACGAACAGCGCCACCAGCCAGATCACCGGGATGTCGCGGCCGACATAGGCGACGTAGCTCGGGATCGTCGCGGTCGCGAACACGAAGATGATGGTGAGACCGACCAATAGGATATTGAGCGCGATCTCGTTCGGCGTTTTCTGCCGTTCGGCGCCTTCGACGAGCTTGATCATCCGGTCGATGAAGGTCGAGCCGGCGGCGGCGGTGATGCGCACGCGGATCCAGTCCGAAAGCACCTGGGTGCCGCCGGTGACGGCCGAACGGTCGCCGCCGGATTCGCGGATCACCGGCGCCGACTCGCCGGTGATCGCCGCTTCGTTCACCGAGGCGACGCCTTCGATGACCTCGCCATCGGAGGGAATGATGTCGCCGGCCTCGACGAGCACGACATCGTCGACTTTGAGGCTCGTGCCGGGGACGAGGCGGAATTGCATGTGGTCGTCGCCGCTCAGAAGCTTCGCCTGCGTCTCGGTACGCGTCCGGCGCAGCGTATCGGCCTGGGCCTTGCCGCGGCCTTCAGCGACCGCCTCGGCGAAGTTCGCAAACAGCACCGTGATCCACAGCCAGGCGATGATCTGGAACGCGAACAGCAGGTGACCGCCGGCGCCGGTCGCGAGGTCGCGGAGGAAGATGATGGTGGTCAGCGTCGCGACCACCTCGACCACGAACATGACCGGGTTCTTCATCATCGCGCGCGGGTCGAGCTTGACGAACGCCGAGCCGAGCGCCGGCCAGAGGATCCTGGCGTCGAGGAGGGATCGCCGATTTCGCTTCCCGGCGGGGATTTTGGCTTTCCATGGCAGCGATCCTGAACGGAATGGAGTTACGACGAGACCATCATCAGCTGCTCGACGAGCGGGCCAAGCGCGAGCGCCGGGAAGAAGGTGAGTCCGCCGATGATCACGATGACGCCGACCAGGAGCCCGATGAACAAGCCGCCGGTCGTGGGAAACGTTCCCGAAGACACGGCGACCTTCTTCTTGGCGGCGAGCGAGCCCGCGATTGCCATCGCCGGGATGATCATCCAGAAGCGGCCGACCAGCATCGCGACGGCGCCGGTCAGATTGTACAACATGGTGTTGCCGGAGAGGCCCGCGAACGCCGAGCCGTTGTTGGCGGTCTGCGAGGTGTAGGCGTAGAGCACCTCGGTGAAGCCGTGAGGCCCGGGATTGTTGAGCTGCGAGACGCCATCCTTCAGCACCACGGCCACCGCCGTCCAGCCGAGATACATCAGCGGCAGCACCAGGATGGCGAGCATCGCCATCTTGACTTCCTTGGCCTCGATTTTCTTGCTGACGTATTCCGGCGTGCGCCCGACCATCAGGCCGGCGACGAAGATCGCAACGATCACGAACAGCAGCATGCCGTAGAGGCCGGCACCGACCCCGCCGATGATGATTTCACCGAGTTGCATGTTGATGAGCGGGATCATGCCGCCGAGCGGCGTGAACGAATCGTGCATCGAGTTGACGGCGCCGCAGGACGCGTCGGTGGTCACCACGGCGAACAGCGAGGAGCCGGCGATGCCGAAGCGGACCTCCTTGCCTTCCATGTTGCCGCCGGCGAGCCCGAGGTCGGCCAGCATCGTCGTGCCGTGCGCCTCCGCCCAGTAGGTCACCAGCACGCCGGCAAAGAACAAAATCCCCATGGCGGCGAGCACCGCCCAGCCCTGGCGCTGATCGCCGATCATGCGGCCGAACACGTTCGTCAGCGCGGCCCCGATCACGAAGATCGAGATCATCTGCACGAAGTTCGACAGCGCCGTCGGATTCTCGAACGGATGGGCCGCGTTGGCGTTGAAGAAGCCGCCGCCGTTGGTGCCGAGCATCTTGATCGCGACCTGGGAGGCGACCGGCCCGAGCGCGATCGTCTGCTTTGCGCCTTCGAGCGTCGTTGCCTCGACATAAGGCCCGAGCGTCTGCGGCATCCCCTGCCAAACCAGGAACAGGGCGTAAGGAATGCAGATCGGAAGCAGGACGTAGAGCGTGCAGCGGGTGATATCGACCCAGAAATTGCCGACCGTCCGCGCCGAGGCGCGGGAAAAGCCGCGTATCAGCGCAACCGCGAGCACGATGCCCGTCGCGGCAGACAGAAAATTCTGGTGCGTCAGCCCGAGCATCTGCACGAGGTAGGACATCGTCGTTTCGCCGCCGTAGTTCTGCCAGTTGGTGTTGGTGATGAAGCTCACCGCCGTGTTGAAGGCGAGATCTTCCGGCACGGCGGCCTGGTCGGCGGGGTTGAAATACGGGATCGCATGCTGCGTGCGCTGCAGGGCGTAGAGGATCGCAAAGCCAAACACGTGGAAGAGCAGCATCGCGATCGTATAGGTGAGCCAGTGCTGCTCGCGCCGTTCGTCGACGCCGCCAGCCCAATAGAG
Source organism: uncultured Alphaproteobacteria bacterium (assembly GCA_963702755.1). Lineage (GTDB taxonomy): Bacteria > Pseudomonadota > Alphaproteobacteria > Rhizobiales > Xanthobacteraceae > JAJPKK01. The sequence continues at coordinate 193,162 of CAVPDZ010000005.1, forward strand.
CGCGCGCTCGACCGGGCGCAGGACGGGCGCCAGAAAGGTGCGCTCGCCCGAGAAAACGCGCGTCATGTAGCCGCCGAGCGGCTTTGCCAGCGCAACGACAATGGCGGCAAAGACGGCGATCTGTATCCAGCCGATGATGGTCATGTTCGATGGTCCGCTTGCCGGTCAGCGGCGGTCAGAACCGCTCCGGACGCAGAAGGGCGTAGGTGAGATACACGAGCAACGCCGCCGTGACTGCGCCGGCGAGCGCGTAATCGAAGATCATCGGTACCTCCGCTTAGAGCCGGTCGCAGGCGTAGGCGTAACCGACCGACAGGGCGAAGAACACGAGCGCCATCGCCACCATCAGAACGTCCAGCATGAAGGTCTCCTTGCGATAAAATATCGCTCTCCACACGCGGAAGTCTAGTCAACGCGCGGGTCGCGAATTCGGTGTGTCCGATCGCGCAGTAGGTCGCATTTCGCGGATAAAATTTCGAGGGAGGTGGGTCGAGTGAAGATATAGGAATCTCATAGTGGTCGTGCCTCGGCAGGATGACTTCTGAAGGTCGGCAAGCGACTTCGTCGACGGATCAATCGCGGCGTTTGCTCAATTTGCGTGCGGAGCCGGGGCAACGTGTCGGCAACTTGCTCGCTGGTCAGGCATGCGTTTGCCGATTTGATCGATTTCGAGGCTGGTATATTCGGATATGATTATAATATTACGTGCACGAATGGGTTTGACGTAAAATCGCATTTCTATTGATGCCGGATTGCAGGCACATGATGGACATTCGCAAAAGAATTCTCTGCATTGAGGACGATCACGAGACCGCGGACTTGATCGCCGAGGAGCTGACCGATCGCGGTTACGATGTTGAGGTCGCCTATGACGCGGGTGCTGGGCTTTCGGCAATCCTCGAGAGCCGACCCGACCTCGTGCTGTCGGACGTCAGCATGCCGTTCACCACCGGCTTCCAGATTCTTGAGAAGCTGATCGCGATGGCGCCGCGGTTCGACAACATGCCGTTCGTGTTTCTGACCGCGATGACGGACCGGGCAGTCGAGCTCAAGGCGCGCCAGCTCGGCGCCGATGACTTTGTGACAAAGCCGATCGATTTCGATCGTCTGGGCTCGATTATCGCCGCTCGCCTCGCGGGGGTTGCGCGCAATGAGATGTGGCGCAGCAACGTCGACATGAGCGAACGCGAAGTCGAGACGCTCACCTGGGCGGCGCGCGGCAAGACCTCGGCGGAAATCGCTGCGATTCTCGGCGTGTCCAAGCGGACGGTCGATTTCCATATCGACAATGCGCGTCTCAAGCTCGGCGCGACGACGCGAATCGAAGCCGCCATCAAGGCGGCAACAGGAAGGCTGATTCAGCCATAATCGAACTGCACTCAAATTGCGCAAAACCTGTGGGCATTTGACGTAGATCGATGCAAATGCTTGCAAATCGGCAGAAAAGATATTTTAATGATATGAGAACGGTTAATGAAACATATCGATTTTTGCTTTCGTCATATTCGACAATACTGAGACTTTTTGGGGGCACTGCCTGATTGGCGGTGCAGGGGTTGGGGAGAGTCGATGCAGGGAAAGAGCTGGGGCGCACGCGCGCTCACGGCTGCGGTGGGGCTCGGGGGCTCGGCTGCAGTGGGGGTAATGTCGGCGGGTGCCGCCGACATCGAGACAAAGGCGCCAGCCTGGAAGGCGCCATATAATTGGAGCGGCTGTTACTTCGGCGGCTCGCTCGGGTGGGGCTCCGCCAACGATTGGGTGACGCGAGATGTCGGCAATGCTGCCGGCGTCCCGGAAAACCCGGGCGGCGTAAATCCCTGGAATTATAGCCTGAACAGCGGAGTGCTGGTCGCCGGCACGGTCGGCTGCAATTGGCAGCCGATGGCGTTTCCGGTGGTGCTCGGCATCGAAGGCGAGGGCGGCTGGCTGCGGCTCAACGGCCCGGGCAATCAGCCGGTCGGCACCGGCGCCGGAAACGTCAGCGACGCATCGCGAAATACCAACAGCTACGAACTCGTTGCTGGTCGCTTCGGCTGGGCGTTCCTGGAGCGCATCCTCGTCTACGGCAAGCTGGGCGTCGCTTTCTATGACGCGCATTCCACGGTAACCGACGTTGCCGGGCCTGGGATTGTCGCCACCGGCGGCAAGTCAGAGTCGCCCTTCGCATTCGGCGGAGGCATCGAATACGCGTTCGATGCTCATTGGAGCGGCAAGGCCGAGTGGATGCGGTTCGACGCCGGCTCTAACTACTTGGCGTGCGGGAAGCTCGGCGGAGCGGGGGCTACGTTTTGTTGGAGCGAGAGTCCGTCGCCGATCAACATCTTCAAAGTCGGGCTGAACTACAAGTTCTGACCGGTCGGCGAGACAGTTACTCGCGACAACGATCCAATTCGTCTGATCGCGATCGAAATTGGCCGGGGTGGTTGAGGATAGCGAGCGTGCATCGGGGTGCCGTTCGCACATCGGGGTAGGGGCAAATAAATGAGCAGATTGGGGCTTGCCGCTTTGGCGCTGGGGGTGCCTGGAGCGGTTCTTATTTCGAGCGTGGCTTTCGCCGAGAATTTGTCGGCGGTCGACTGTCGGGCCTATGATGCGCCCTACAAGGACTACAAATGCCTCGACAAATATCTGGGCGACGACTTCTTCGGCCGGTTGATCAACTACTACAGGCTTGAACTAGGCCACGAGTCAGCACCCGCCGATCCGAAGGCCCCGTCCTCTCGCCGCGCGGGCTGGCCGGATGCGCCGCAGTCGACGCCGCCAATGCCCTTCACCGAATGGCCTTACGGCGGTTCGACCAACATCGGCACGACGCGGCCCGGCATCGGCCGACAGTCCGCTGATGGTCGCCATGGCCAACACCACGTTCGGCAAATACCTCGCCGACAACAACGTCCAGATCTATGGCTGGATCAACGGCGGCGGCAACATCAGCTCGAACTCGGTGAGGCCCGCCGGCAATGCGCCGGCCGCCTACGACTTCACGCCGAATACGGTGCAGCTCGACCAGGCGGTTGTTTATATCGAGCGCCTGCCCGACACAGTGCAGACGGATCACATCGACTGGGGCTTCCGCGTTTCGGGAATCTACGGCGAGAACTATCGCTACACCACCGCTTACGGCATCGCGAGCTACCAGCTCCTCGGGCACAATCTCTACAACGGCTACGACTTCCCGATGGTCTACGGCGAGCTCTTCATCCCGCAGGTCGCCGATGGCCTGTTGCTGCGGCTCGGGCGCTTCATCTCGGTGCCCGATATCGAGGCGCAGCTCGCCCCCAATAACTACATGTATACGCACTCGATGACGTATACGTTCGACAACTACACCAACAGCGGCCTGCAGGGCACGCTCGCCCTCAACAAGAACTGGTTCGTTCAATTGGGCGTGACGGTCGGCAGCGACGTCGCGCCCTGGAGTTGGGGTACGACTGTCCCGAACCCGTTCCCGAACCCGGTGTTTCCCGGCAATACCATGCTCAAGGATCCTGGCGCTCAGCCGTCGATCACGGCGGGTGTTCGCTGGCAAAGCGACAGCGGCCACGACAACGTCTACATCGTGAGTGACGCCATCAATGCCGGCAACTGGGGCTACAACAATCTCCAATGGACCGGTATCACCTGGTATCACACCATCAACAAGGAATGGCATTTTGCCTGGGAAACCTACACGCTATTCCAGCGCAACGTCCTCAACGCGGCTGATCCGGGCGGTATCATCGCCAATGGCGGTCAGCCGTTCTCGGTTCTGAAGTTCAACGCGCCGAACTTCGCTCAGTGCGCCAATCCCCAGGCACTGACTTGCGACGCCCGCGCGTTCACGTCAGTCATGTATCTGAACTGGCACTTCCGGCCGTTGGATAACCTGTCGCTTCGCTTTGAATACTACGACGACATGCAAGGCCAGCGTACCGGCACCAAGACCCGCTACGTCGAAACCGGCATCGGCTGGCAGCACTGGTTGTCGCCACAGATCGAACTGCGTCCTGAAGTGACCTACTACAACGCACTCGACGCGAAAGCCTTCGACGGCAATCCGTTCAACGGCGTTGCCCCCACCCGGCATTACGCCGTGGTCGGAGCGGCCGACGTCATCTGGCACTTCTGACCGATCCAAGCAGCAAGACTGCCGACTAGATTTTGGGAGATTACAATGACGAGAATTCGGCTAGCAGGGATCGGCCTCATCGCCCTGGCCCTCGTTCCGGCCTTCACTCCAGCGACCGCCGCCGACCTGGGGGTCAAGGCGACGCCCGCGCCAGCGATCGAGCCGCCCTACAACTGGACGGGCTGCTATGTCGGCGCCAACTTCGGCTCCGTGTTCGCAACCGAAGATTGGACGCTGACGTCGCCGTCGACGGCGCTTGGCAGCCATAGCAGCAACGCGCTGGTCTTCGGCGGGCAGCTCGGCTGCACCTACCAGATCAACACCTGGGTCTTGGGCGTCCAAGCCGATTACGACGCTGCGAACCTCTCGGGCGCGAACGACGCTTCGGGAACGCACGCCGATTTCTTCAATGCCGGCGTCACCGACCGCTCCGTCATCGATTTCGATCGGCTCAGTGACGGGCCGCCTTGGCTACGCCTGGCATCGTATTCTCTTCTACGGCAAGGGCGGCATCGCTTGGCAGCGTGACAAGTATGACATGTTCACCACTGCCAACAATGTGTCGTTCACATCGGCCGCGGCGACGCGGCAGGGCGCGACGGTTGGCGCCGGCATCGAATACGCCATCACCAACCAACTGCAGATGTTCTTCGAATACAACTATTATGACTTCGGGACGCGCAACAGCAATTTCGTGGTCGCGCCGCCGGCGATCCAGGCCGTCGGCATCCGGGAACAGGAGAGCATCGTCAAAGTCGGCGTGAACTGGAAGGTTCTCGGCGGCGGCTGGTGGTGAGGCCAAGCAAATTCAATTTGCCGTCGAGCCCGGCGGACACAGCACCATGAACGTGGAATAGCGCCATGAACAGAAACGTCTTTTGTCTCTTCGCCTTCTTTTCGCCGATTGTGCTCGGCTCTGCGTCCGCCGTCGCGGCCGACATGTCGACGCCGTTCAAAGCTCCTGTCATCCCGGAGATCGCCGTCTGGAACGGCTGGTACGTCGGCATCAACGGCGGCGCGATCAACTCACGCGACAGCGTCGTGCGCTTTACCGGAACGGACACCGGCGGCGGCGGCCTCGGCGCTGCGCTTGCTGCGGGCGCCATCCCGAACTCGTTCGGCTTTGACTACAACGGATATCTGCTCGGCGGGACCGTCGGTTACAATTGGCAAATCCATCCGCTCTGGGTGGTCGGCATCGAAGGCGACATCGACGGCGGAAAGGCAAAACAAGGCGCCAATATCGCCTCCATATCCGGCGCGCCGATCGTCAGCACGGTCATTACCCGCGAGATCGACGACCTTGCCACCATCAGGGCGCGCCTTGGCCTCACCATCGTTGGGCCGCTGATGTTTTACGCTACCGGCGGCGCCGCGTTTGCCGAACACAAGCTTGGCATCGGCGAAACCGGCGCGCTCGCCACGCCGATCAATGCATCGAGCCAGACGTCAGGCTTCGTCACCGGCTGGACCACAGGCTTCGGAGTCGAGTTCATGTGGGGACAGCATTTGTCATTCAAGGGCGAATATCTGTTCGTCGACTTCGGCAACATCAACAGCGCCATCGCCTATACCTATCCCGGCAACACCAGTTCGCTGAGCGGCGTGGTGAAGGACCGTGACAACGTCGTGCGCGTCGGAGTCAATTATCGCTTCTGATCGAGTACCGCGATTTCGTGGTAGCGCCAGAAAGTATCGTCAAAGTCGACCTGAACTTGGAAAGTTCTCGGCGGCGGCTGGTGGTAAACGGATAACCCGGCGGGCTACGCAAACATTCCCCCTTGCGTGGAAAGAGTATGCGCCTCCTGGTTCGAGGCGCCCCGCCGGGCCTTTATTTCGCATTTATATAATCGAACGTCTGTACCCATAGATTTTATATGTCGCGTTGTGGAACGTGCCGGCGGGCGAGCTGATACGATATTTATCGGAGATTGCATCGCGCCGATAACGGGCGGCTCGGCCTGCTTACCATGATCAACCTTGGGCGATGCGTACGCTGGCGAGAAATACCATTCTGCTCATCGACGACGATCCTCAGATCAGACGCTTCATCGTCGCCGGCCTCGAAATGCATGGCTATTCCGTCCGCGAGGCCGAGACGGGAGCAGCTGGCATCACTGCGGCCGCCCGCCATCAGCCGCAGTTGATCCTGCTCGACCTTCGCTTGCCGGATTTGAACGGCGAAGAAGTGCTGGAGACGATCCGGTCATGGTCGACGGTGCCGGTCATCGTGCTGTCGGTCGAATCCGACGAGCAGCGAAAAGTGCAACTCCTCAAGGCCGGTGCCGACGATTTCGTCGTCAAGCCATTCGGCATCGACGAGCTTGCTGCGCGCTGCGAGGCGGCGCTGCGCCGTTACCACCGAACGGTCGACCGCGAGCCCATCGTGCGTACCGGGCCATTGATGATCGACCTTGTGTCCCGCGCGGTCGTCCTCGATGGCGTCCAGCTGACGCTCACGCGCAAGGAATACCGGCTCCTCCATATTCTTGCGTCTCATCTCGGATTGGTGGTGACGCACAACCAGCTCATCAAGGATATCTGGGGCACGACTTCGCCCGACAACATTCAGTATTTGCGCATGCTGGTGCGCAAACTGCGCCGCAAGCTCGAAGCCGATGCGAGCCAGCCCAAGCTTCTGATTTCGGAATCCGGCGTTGGCTATCGGCTCGAGCGCCTTGCCGAAGCCGAAGCGCCGGCCGCAAGGCGGTGACCGGCATCAGCGCGATGGCGCGATGAAGGTCGGGCCGACGGGCCGCACGCTGCGCTTGCTGGCATCAGCGTCGGCCGCGGTCGCGTCAGATTCGGATTTGGACGGCTGTTGCGGCGGCGGCGCGAGCGCCGGCATGGTCGAAGCACCTCTGCGCGGCTCGGCACGGGCCGGCGTTTGCTGCGGCGTTTGTGGTGACCCTTTCGCGGGATCCGGACGCGGCTGCGCGAGCGCCTTTGCTTTTTCGTCGGTCACCACGATGTCGCCGCGCTCCATGGTCACGTCCGGCGTCTGGCCAAGCGCGTCGGCCCAGGTTTGGCCCGGCGCTCGGCAACTGCACGCCGGCGTCATCTCGCGGCGATAGCGGAAAGCGTTGGGCAAATCCTTGTAAAGGCGTCCGGCGGTGGACACGGCCTGAGCTACATCCTCGCCGGGATTGCGATGCGAATAAAGCGCGGTTTCGGTCGCGGGACACTGCGCGTGGCAGGCTTGCTCGTCCTCGGCAAAATGGCCCGCCGAAGTCGAGAATGAGATCGGGAAGTAGTATCCGTCGCACGTACGCACGCACAACGTCCGATAGCCGCCCCCGCCAATCTGTGGGTAGTCGCCAGGCGGGGGCGAAGCGGTCGGGTTGCCTGTCAGCCCGCCAAAGATCGTTTCCAGGATGCCGCGGGGCTGCGCGGCGGCGCGGTATTGCGGGCCGCAACTGTTCTGCGCCAGCGCGCCGATGACGGCTTGGCGCTGCATCTCGTCGTCGCCGCCGTGCCGCGTGCGCTGCAGGTCGCTGTTGGTGCGGTCGATATTGGCGCGCAGTTGCGCGATCTGGTTCGACAATGGGCCGCACTGCGGCGACTGGTTCGCGAAAATCGAAAACAGGCTCGGTGGCTGGCAGCCGAGCCGCTGCCAGTTGGCCTGCACGCGGTCGAGGTCGCCTTGCTGCTTGGCAAGCGATTCCTCCAGCCGCCGCGATTGCTCGGCGCGCACCGGATCAGCGCCGGCCCCGCGATCGATCGCGGCAAGCTGGGCTTCAAGACGCCCGCAGACGGGGCTCACGGCACTGGGCGCCTGCGAGTAGGGCGCGTTTTGCGGAATGCCTTGCGCAGCGGCGGCGGCCGGCATGGCGAGCACGAACAGTGCTGCCGCTGCGCGGCGCGCCGTGGCGTGCGTTTCCATCATCCAACGCAAGCCCATGTCCGCACGATGCTGCATTCCTGTTGTCCCAGACGGATCGCGGACCGCCGATCATGGCCCGCCCAAACGGCAGCGCATCGGTCGGCGATCACACCCGCCGACTCCTCGGTCACTTCCGAACATTACTTAAAGCCTGTTCGGCCAAAGGGAAAGCCGTATTACCCGAGGAATCCCGCCAATAACGTGGCGGGCCGGGGGCGGCGATGAGGCGAACGGGCGCGGTGAACGGACAGGCATTTGTCATAATGGCGTGTGCCGCAGCGGCTGGCGGTCGGTTTGGGGACCAAACCTTGCTGCGCGACCACGTGATTTGAATTTTCAAGGATTGCGCGCGCGGGAGCTGCGGTCCCGCGCCTGGATGCCGGCAAACTGCGCTAGCGGCAGAACATTGTCACCTGAGGGCTGGTCGGGCGCATCGCCGATGATGTGCTCATAGAAGGAGATCGGGCAGGGGCGGCCGATAAGGTAGCCCTGAACCTCCTCGCATCCAGCCTCTCGGAGTGCGGCAAGCTGTTCGTTGGTCTCGACCCCCTCCGCCAGCGCGGTGAGCCCGAGACTGTGGATGAGATCGATCACGCCGCGAACGATTGCATCAGACTGCGGGTCCTTGCCGAGATTGATGATGAAGGACTGGTCGATCTTGATCTTGTCGAAGGGGATCGAGCGCAAATAGGACAGCGAGGAGTAGCCGGTGCCGAAATCGTCCATGGCGACATTGACGCCGAGCAGTTTGAGCCGCCGCAAGATCGACACCGCGTGGGAGAAATCGACCATCAGCGTGCTCTCGGTGATCTCGATTGTCAGCCGGCTTGCCGCGAGGCCGGTCTCCAGCAGCGCCGAATGCACGAGCGCCACGATATCGCCTTGACGGAACTGAAGCGGCGACACGTTGACGGCGATGCTCAACGGTCGTGGCCACGAAGCGGCGGCGCGGCAGGCCTCGCGCAATACCCATTCGCCGATCGAGAGAATTTGCCCGCTGTCTTCGGCGAGCGGAATGAACTCGGACGGCGGAACGGCGCCGCGGGTCGGATGATGCCAGCGCAGCAGCGCCTCGAAGCCGAGGACCTCGCCGCCATTCTTCGCCACTGGCTGATAGTGGACAGCGAATTCACCGCGTTCGATCGCCGTCAGGAGATCGTGCTGGAGCGCCCGACGCTCCCGCAGGGACTGATCGAGATTGGCCTCGAAGAAGCGATAGGTATTGCGGCCTTCGTTCTTGGCACGATTGAGCGCGGCGTCAGCATTGCTCAAGAGCGCGGGCGTGTCCTTGCCGTCGGTCGGGTAGAGGGCAACGCCGATGCTGAGCCGCGCCCGCAGGCTGACGCTGTCGACCATGAACTTGTCAGCCATCGCGGCTGAGAGGCGCTCGCAGAAAAGTTCGGCGGTCGCAGGCTGCGGCCCTTCCGCCGTGACGAGCGCGAATTCGTCGCTGCCCACATGAGCGAGAAACGCTCCCTCCGCTGCTTCTTGAAGTCGGTGCGCGATCTCGCGCAACATCCCATCGCCGATAACCTGGCCGAACACGTCGTTAAACTGCTTGAAGCGGTCGAGATCGAGACTGAGCACGGCAAAGCTCGAGCGCTCTGCCCGGGCCCGCTCCAGATGCTCGGCGAGGTGTCTCGCCAATGCGAAACGATTGGGCAGCCCTGTCAGCGCATCATGCTGCTGGACGTAGGCAAGCCGCCGCTCGGTCTGCTTGCGCTCGGTAATATCATCGACCAGGCTGAGCAAATATTGCGTTTCGCCGTCTTCATCCCGAAGCGGCAATCGGCGCCCGGTGATCAGCCGGCGCTCACCCGTCGGCATTTCCACCATCTGCTCGTCGAAGAATGTTTCATGGTCCGACGTCAGCAATTCTTTGTCGTGGCTCTCGATTAGATCTGCCGGTTGCTTCTGGGAACAAGTCCCTTGCGGTCCAGCCGATGACCTCGGAGCGCGGCCGGCCAAAATGTTTTTCGGCGGCGCGGTTGATCAAGAGGTAACGTAAATCGCGCGCATCCTTCACCGCGATCGATGTCGGCACGTTCTCGATCACACTGACCAGGAGCTTCTCGGTGCGTTGCAGCTGTCGGTGAGCACGCCGGCGGTCGGTAATGTCCTCGTGGGTGGACACCCATCCCCCATCGCCCATCGGCCGGTTCGCGATGTCGATCGAGCGTCCGTCTGGCAACTCGATGGTCGTTCGTTCCCCCTCGCCCGAGCGGACGACGCCGAGGATTTTCGCAGCCAACGCGTCGGGGTCGGCATCAAGGAGGCCTATCTGCGCCTGATAGGCGAGGATATCGCGCAAACTACGGCCCGGCGTGGCGACCTCCCGGTTGAGACCGTACATTTCGATATAGTGGTCATTGCACAAGACGAGGCGCGCGTCCGCGCTGTACATGGCGAGGCCTTGCGGCATGTTGGTGATCGCAGCGTCGAGCTGAATTTTCTGCCGGTTGAGGCGTTCTTGCGCACGCCCGCGCTCATTCATCACCGCTTCCGCGGTGGCCTGCGCAGCTTCGGCTTTGGCCTGATCGTTGCGGGCCTTGAGGAGCTGCGCATAGTTGCCGAACTGGCGTACTGTCACGAAAGAAATAAAGCCGATCATTAGAACGACGAGCGCCGCGGCACCGCAGAGATAGATGGCTTCGCTTCGCCATTCGGCAAGCGCCGGGGCTGTTTCGGCCGAGACAGTCAGGCGGGCGGGATAGCGGGAGAGGCTGCGCTCCGATGCGATGTTCTGCTCGCCGTTCTGCGCCGCTGTCTTTTGGCCCTGCGGCTTCGTGCCGATTGCCGAGGGAATGGGCGGATAGTGGGCGAGCAGGGTGCCGTCGTCGTGCCGTAGCGCGATGTCCACGCCTTTCTCGAGCTTGAGCGCGCCGAATATCTCTTCGAAGGAATTGAGCTCCAGTCCGCCGGTCACAAAGCCTAGCAGCTGTCTGTCGGGCCCATATACCTTGCGGGCGAGATACATCGACCACGTGCCTGCTGTCTTGTTTTGCAGCGGTTCGCTCAGAAGCGATATCAGCGTCGGATCGCCAAGCAGTTTTTGCACGTACACGCGATCGGAAACGTCAAGCGGCGGGGTCGGCCACGTCCGGCTGAAATTGATCAGATTGCCTTGCGGATCGAAGATCGAGAACGTCTCGACATGCGGAAGACCGCCGGCGGCATCCTTGAGCTGGACGTAGCCGTCGTACTCCGACATGACCTCGCGGAATTGCGCCGGGGACGCAAACTTGCGGCGTTCCATGCGGTCGATCAGGCCGCGCTGCACCAATTCGAGGGCCTGGATCGAGCGGTCGGATTCCTCGGCCAGCATGTAAGCGAGGTTTCTCACCTCGCGCTTGGTGTCTGCAAGCACGTGGTGACGCAGGCTCGAAATCATGCCCGCGGTACCGTAGACGATGACAGCGGCCGTTGTGATCGCGGACAGAACGACCCACCGCACCATGCGGGCACGACTGACCTGCGGCGAAACGACTGCGCGTTCGCCTTGATGAAGGGCGCCGGGGACGACCCCACCTGCTTCGTTCAGGGCATCAGCATTTGCACGTGCCATTGCACGCCATTTTGCACTTATGGGATTAAAGAACCTTGATTTTCGAAGGGAACAACCAGCTGGCTTACAATCCTATTAATTTTCGGTAAATGAAGCCGCGGCTCGGAATTATTCTTTGTCGTTCGACAAAAGATAATCAATTCACTTCAGCTGTTGGACTGGTCGCAGCCAAGGTTTTCCGCACTCGCCGGACATAGCCGAATCCAACCCTGCGCCGAGGCCCCTGCTTATTCTGCGTCGGGCTGACGTTCCGGACGGGCGGCATCGAAGGCCGGATGCCGATTGGCAGCCTCATCGACGGCGATGATCTTGGTAAAGCGCTCGATCGGCACTTTGAAGCGGCGGGCATTGGCAACCTGGGGCACGAGGCAGATATCGGCAAGGCCTGGCGTTGCGCCGAACGCGAAAGGCCCTGGCCGGATCAGCTGTTCCACCGCCTCAAAGCCGATCAGGATCCAGTGATGGTACCACTCCCGCACGGCATCATTTTCCGCCTTGAGGGCGCTGCGCAAATAATTGAGCGGGCTGGTATTATTGAGCGGATGAATGTCGCAGGCGATGATTTGCGCGACCGCCCGCACATGCGCCCGCGCGACGGGATCGCGCGGCAATAGCGGCGGATCGGGGTGGACCTCGTCGAGATATTCGATGATGGCGAGCGACTGCAGCAGCACCTCGCCGTTGTCGAGGGCAAGCGCGGGAACCCGCATCTGGGGATTGACCGCGCGGAATTCTGCCGAGTGCTGCTTGCCGCCGTCCTTGATGAGATGGATCGCGATCGTCTCGTAAGCGATCCCCTTGAGATTGAGCGCGATGCGCGTCCGATAGGCTGCGGACGAGCGGAAATAAGAATAAAGCTTCACGATCTAGACCCCCAAAACGGAACTGTGCGGCACGACAAGATAGCATGCCGATCACCGCGGTCCCTTCGATTTTCGCGAAGCGCGAAGGTGCATGCGGTGGGCGCAACCTTCGCGTGACGCCGGCAACAATTCCTTAGGACTATCGACTTATTGTTGTGACGTTGGAAAATTTCGACAACTTTACGCCATTGCACCACAAATGCGGGGCCGGTCGCGTAATTGGGGTCCCCTGGAAATGTCCGAACCTGCCGGAGCCCAGAACGAAACCGCGACGGAGAACGGTCCCGCCGCCTCGCTCTGTTACGTGGTCGATTGTGGCCTAGGGACTCGCGCGGCGATTTCATCGGCGTGCGACGGGATGGGCGTCACCTACCGGTTCTTCGATTCGCTCACCGCCATGCTGGAGAGTTACGCGGCGGTGCGACCCGATCTGATCATGATCGACACGACGGTCGCCGGCGAGGCCGCGTGCCGGGCGCGCGACGAATTGGTTGCCGCAAATGTCGATCGGCCGATCTGCCTGATGAGCGGCCTCAATGGATTGCTGATCGAGGAAATGCGGCGTTCCTGGGATCGAAGCGGCCTCAAGGCGCTCGCGGTGCTTGCCAAGCCGTTGCGCCAGCAGGCCATCAGGCGATCCGTCATGCGTCTGGTCGGTCGCAGTGCGGCGAAACCGCCGATCGGCATTACCGAGGTGCTCGAGAATGATTGGTTCGAGCTTTGGTACCAGCCGCGCGTGGACTTGGCGACAAAGGTCCTGGCAGGAGCCGAGGGACTTTTCCGTGCGCGTCATCCCGAGTTCGGAGTGATATCTGCGGCCGATCTGCTCGACAGCGTCAAGGAGCCCGAACTTTTGAGCCTGACCGCCCGCGTCCTGGGGCGTGCCATGGGCGATTGGAAATCATTCCGCAATCTCGGCATCCCGATCGAGTTTTCGATCAACATTCCGACCGTTGCGCTTACCAAGCTCTCGCTGTTTTCAATCTTCTGGGACCAGGCGCCGGACGCCGCGGATTGGCCGGGCATTACCCTCGAATTGAACGAGGACGACGTCATTCCCAATATGAACTTTGCCTTCGCCACGATGAAGCAGCTTCACAAACAGAAGATCAAGCTCGCGCTCGATAGCTTCGGACTGTGTTACGAGGAACTGTCGCGCTACAAGGAACTGCCGTTCGCCGAAATGAAGATCGATCGCAGCCTTATTTTCCGATGCGAAGACGATGCCCACCAGGCCGGATTGTGCGAGACGATCATCGAATTCGCCCATCGCTATGGGGCCAAAGTGGTTGCCGAAGGTGTTGAAACTGCCGGCCAGGCGGCGGTGCTGCGAAAATTGGGATGCGACTACGCGCAGGGGCACCTGTTTGCGCGGCCGATGACCAAATCGGATTTCTTGAGCTTGCTGCAGCAGCGCTCCACGAAGGCCGCCGCACGAAGCACGGCAGCCTGAATCACTCTTCGTCGTTCATCGCGCCGCTGGCGGCAGTATGGCTCGTCAGCGCGCGCGACCGTTCGGTGAGCCGGTCGACCGCGCGTTCGAACGCCGGGCCGGTCGGCCGGATCGATCGCCTCGAATAAGTGGTGGGCAAACTCAAGCGCGCCTGGGGCGAGATCGTGATAGATCGCCCGCCCGGCAGGGGTCAGGGACAACAGCGCTTCGCGGCGGTCGGCACGGTTCTCGCGCCGGACGATGAGCTTGCGCCGCTCCAGCGCCTGCACCGCGCGCGACACTTTGGTCTTGTGCATGTGGCTGTGGGCGCCCACCGCCTTTGCCGTCATCACCTCGAACTCGCCAAGCGTGACGAGGATGCGCCATTCCGGCACGCCGATGCCGTAGCGGTCGACATAGATGCGCGACAGCGCCTCGGAGACGAGGCTCGCGACCACGTTGAGCCGGTAGGGCAGGAATTCGTCAAGCTTCAGCGGTGCCTCGGAATCCGCCGCGCTGCGCGCATGTTCTTTCGCCATGGTGCCGCCGCCGATCCCTGCCGTCACTGTGCCCGAAGATTTTATGAACATGGCCGAAGTTGCGGCGCTGTGCAACCGATGATGGTTCGGCGGGCAAAGGCCCGTGCGGAAAACGGTCAAATGCCGAGCGGCAAAATTTATTTTACGAGATCGGCGATCAGGCTGCAGAACAATTCCGGCCTGCCGCGAAAGAAGGTCGCCTCAAGGTCGCACGCGATGCAGATCCTTGCGCAATGCCGCCGCCATTCGGCTTCGTCGATGAGCCGACACGTTGCGGCCACGTACCGGTCGATGCTGTCGGCGACGAGGTCCGGCGGCAGCCCGATGCGGGCGAACATCGCGGCGTCCGCGTGCGCGTGAGGTTCGGGTCCGTCCAGGCAAACGCCCGGCAGCGCCACGCTCGCCGCGTCAATGATGCCGTTCATGTTGCCGTAGGGAAATGGGCTGACGAACAAATCGCACGCGCTGAGTTCGTCCATATAGGTCTCGAAAGGCAATTCGGGATGGACGACCGCTCGTCCCAACGTGCGGCGGATCACGCGAACGAGTTCGAGGTGCGCGAGACCGACCGCCGCCACCGGGAAAAAATGGAATTCAGTTGGCGTACGCGATCTTTCGGCGATCAGAGCGAGGGCCTCGACGAAGCGCGGGTTGAGCTTCATGATCGAGGCCGGCACCGCGATGCGGACGATTGAACTGTCGCGCGGCGGCACGCGGTTCTTTTTTGCGCGCGAAATCGGTACGAACGGCATCGCTTCCTTCGGAACGGTGATCAGCTTCTCGGAAAAGCAGTCACGCGAACCGACGAAGTCGTCCGGCAGGATCATGTAGTCGATGGCTGGGCTCATGGTGGTCGCGGTGTGCCCAAACGACACGCATTGCACGGGCGCGAGCCGCAGCGAGGCAAGCGCAATCGTTTCCGCACGCATGCCGACGCCAAGATGAAGAACGACGGACGGCGCTCGCGCGGCAATCTCCGCAGCCAATGAACGCACGGCAGTCGCGAAATCGGCGATCGGAAGCGGCAACAGCTCGTCAAAACACGATGCCGTCGATGCATCGATATGGTGTGGCGGGATCACGCCGACGACGCGAAATCGCTCGCGCAGCGAACGGACCGATTGCGAATGGGTGCGATAAACCGAGTGGTTCGGCGAGAAATATTCCGCGACCACCACGACGGTAGGCCGCGGCGATGTGCGCGGCACCGCCTTTGTTACTTCCGGGCAGCCGATCTCGATGCATTTGCGATGCATCTGGCGCATGATGGCGCCCTTGATGTCGTGCTTGCGCGGCGTGAAGGCGTAGCTGCAGTGCATGTAAGTCTCGGCCGCCCTTGATAGCGAAATCGTGCCGAGCCTTATCTCGTCGAGCCGCGCCGGGAGCCATTCGAGGAGACGTTCGCGCAGCGCCGCGGCGCGCGGGCGAAACACCGTTCGCGAGCCGAGGAAATGCAAGAATGCGGTTGCCGCCGCGGGCGTGTTCGCCTGCCACCACTTGTCGAGGTCGAGTTCGAAACGGGTGTTTGTGGACAGAACCGGCAGAAAGCGGATGATGGTCTCGGCGGACAATGTCCAAGTGTCGCTGCCGGCAACGCTCCCAATCACGGGTAGCAGGTAGTCCGACGTTGCAAAGCCGCTGATCGAAAAGATCAGATCGATCCACCGGTGCTGGAGAAGAAAGGCCTCGAACCCTTCGTCGGAAAATCGAAATGCAGGGTTGGTGATGATCCGACTGAGCGCGGCCGCGAAGCGTGTGCAGAAGATGACGGTGCGCTCCTCATCATCCGCCGCTTCGTCCGGTCCGCCAAGATCGATATGTTGGATGCGGCCGTAGGCGGCGTCGATCGCCTCGAGGATCTGCAGCGCCATCATCGCCGCGCGATCATGTGCACCCTCGGCCGCGAGGCGCTCCAGCGCGGCCAGCGAAGGGATTGGTCTATTCGCGGCCGCGTCCATTTTGGTCGTTCGGCAAGGGCATCGATCGCGTCATCCCTATCCCGCCGATGCCGTTGATGTCACGGCCATTCTGGTGCGCAGGCGAATGTGTGTCCGATGGGCCACATCTTGAGGAAATGCGGCACGGAATAGAATGACCGAAGGCTTTCGCCGATGCCCATCGCGGCCAGCATTGGTAAAAAAGCGGACGTTGTCGCGTCTGGAGATCGAGCCGGGCCGACGCCAAAACCGCGTTGAGACCATCTTTCAACAGCGATCTCGATCCTGCAGGGTGTGCGATGTACGGGAATTCCGGCGGCGCCGGATCGGGCTCGTTTCCGGTCTCGGTCATGAGGCGCTATCGCGCGCGCCTGATGACCTGCACCGCGATCGTCGGCGGAATCGCGGCTGGACTCGGCGGCGCGCCCAGCGCGGTGTTCGCGCAATGCGCCGTGACGGCAAACCCCAATACCGTGTCGTGCTCGGTCAGCACAACCACGACCAATACGACCAACACAGATGCCGCAACGGCGAACTCCTCCGACCGGCAACAGACATTCGACACCGGCGGCAATGTCACGGCGACCATTGGTTCCGGCGTCACCGTCACCGGCTTCGGCCTCGCGATCACGAACACGCAGACCGCGACGGGCACCAACGGCGACATCAACTTCACGAACGCCGGCACCGTCACCGTAACTGCCGGATCGACGCCGAGCGCCGGCGGAAACAGCGTTCTCAACATCACCGCGACCGGCAACATCACCTACACGGGATCCTGGGACCATCAGCGATGCCGGTCAGGGTCTGACCGCGGCGACGTTCAGCTCGAGCGGCGGCAACATCGTCGTCGGCGGCAACGGAAATGTGTCCGCTCAACTCGGCACCATCTCGGGCGCATCCGGCATCGTCGCCAATACGACCGCAGGATCAGTGACCATTGCCGGTACGAGTAACGTCACCGGCACTAACGGCGCCGGCATCAGCGCCACGGGCACCAATGCGATCACGATCGGCGGGAACACCGCCGGAACGACCATCGGCAACGTGTCGGGAACGACCTACGGCATCAACGCGTCCGGCAATGCCGGCGGCAACGCCACCATCGCAGGGCATCAGCCAGCGTGGCCGGCGGCAACGCCACTGGCCAATGCCGGCATCAACGCCAACCTTGTAGTTCGGCAACAGTATCATCATCGGCGCCAACGGGGGATCCGCGACCGGCCTCATCGGCGACGTGGCGGGCGGCGTCGGCATCAATGCCAGCATATCGCGGGCGGCACCGTCATCGATCGCCGGCGTCGGCAATGTGACCGGCACGTCTGGGGCGGGCATCGCTCTGCCAACATCGGTCTCGGCTCGGCAATATCACGATCGGCGGCCTGCTCGAACACGACAGCCATCGGTAACGGTCAAGGGCTCGACCGATGGCATCGACCGCAAGCTCAGACCGGCGGGACCGTAATCGATCGCGAAGGGATCAGCGAGCGTCACCGGCACCAACGGCAACGGAATCAAACGCTCACGTTTCGCCCAATCTGCCGAAGTCACCATCGCGGGCATCGGCAATGTCAGCGGCGGCGGTGGCGCCGGCATCAGTCGTAGTCGAGCTCGAATACGGGCGACGTGTCACCATTGGCGGAAACACCGTCGGCTCGACTATCGGCAACGTGTCCGGCACGACGTCCGGCATTAGCGCCAGTGTCACCGGCAGCAGCACCGTCGCTATTCAGGGCATTGCCGGCGTGACAGGTGGCAACGCCACTGGCGACTACGGGATCAATGCCAGTTCCGCTGGCATCACCAGCGTAACAATCGGCGCCAATGGCGGCTCGGCGACCGGCATGATCGGCAACGTCGTCGGGCGGCATAGGGATCAATGCGAACATATCCGGTGGGCACCATCACGATTGCCGGCGTCGGCAATGTCACCGGTACGGCGGGTGCCGGCATCGCTCGTCAACATAGGCCTTGGCTCGGCAATATCACCGATCGGCGGCCTCTCGACACCAACGACGGCCATGCGGCAACGGTCAAGGGAGCAGACCGACGGCATCGACGCTGAGCGCTCACCGGCGGCACCGTAACGATCGCGAAGGGATCAGCGAGCGTCACTGGTACGACCGGTAGCGGCATCAACGCCACCATGTTCGACCATATCGCACGTGATGATCGCAGGCCTCGGCAACGTCTCCGGCAACATGTCCGGAAGCAATGCCGGCATCAGCGCCACGATCACAGGGAGCTCAGCGGCACCACAAACACCGTCACGATCGGCGGCACGACCGGCAGAGGCGGCGATCGGCAATGTCGACGGCGCGCCACCGGCATCAATGTCAAACATCACGAGCAGGAAACATTACTATCGCAGGGCATCAGCAGCGTCACCGGGGGGCAATGCAACCGGTCAACGCCGGCATCAATGTCATCGGCGTCCTCGGGCGGCACTATCACGATCGGCGCCAATGGCAGTCTCAGCGGCCGGTCTGATCGGCAACGTCACGGGCGCGACCGGCATCACCGTGAGTTCAGCGGGCCGGCGACATCATCGATCTGCTGGCGTTGGCAACGTCACCGGCACGGCAGGCGCTGGCATATTGCTCAATGGGGGAGC
This sequence comes from uncultured Alphaproteobacteria bacterium, assembly GCA_963702755.1. Lineage (GTDB taxonomy): Bacteria > Pseudomonadota > Alphaproteobacteria > Rhizobiales > Xanthobacteraceae > JAJPKK01. Next base: position 212,103 of record CAVPDZ010000005.1, read on the forward strand.
CGGCGGGAGCATCACGGTCGGCGGCCTCTCGGCCAACGCTGCAGTCGGCGACGTGAAGGGCGCGACCGACGGCATCAACGCGAGCCTCGGCGGCGGCACGATCTCGATCACCGGTGTCGGCAACGTCACCGGCACCAATGGCGTTGGCATCAGCGCCAACGTCAGCGCTGGGCGGTAACATCACGATCGGGAATGTCGCCAACGTCGGCGGCGGCACCGACGGCATCAACGCGAACCTGTTCGGCGGGACCTTGTCGATCCAAGGGCTCGGCAACGTTACCGGCACCGCCGGCACCGGCATCAACGTGACCTCCGGCGCCGCCAACGTAACGATCGCTGGCGTCAGCAGCGTTACCGGCGGCAATGTCTCTGGCGATTTCGGCATCAATGTTTCGGCATCGTCGGGCGGCACTGCCACGATCGGGGCCAACGGCGGATCGACAGCAGCTCTAATCGGCAATGTGACGGGTGCGACCGGCATCAACGTGAACTACCAGGCCGCCAACATCACGGTTGCAGGTGTCGGCAACGTCACTGGCACCGCCGGTGCCGGCATGGTGCTCAATGCGGGAGTTGGCGGGAGCATCGCGGTCGGCGGCCTCACCACCAACTCCGCGGTCGGCGACGTGAGGGGCACGACCGATGGCATCAACGCGAGCCTCGGCGGCGGCACCATCTCGATCACCGGCGTCGGCAACGTCACCGGCACCAATGGTATTGGCATCAGCGCCAACGTCAGCGCGGGCGGCGGCATCACCATCGGGAATGTGGGCAACGTCAGCGGGGGTACGGACGGCATTTACGCGAACACCCTAGGCGGGAACATATCCATTCAAGGGCTTGGCAACGTCACCGGCACCGCGGGCACCGGCATCACCGCGAATTCAGGCGCCGGCAACATAACGATTGCAGCCCTCGGCAACGTCTCCGGCGGCAATGTCTCCGGCGATGCCGGCATCAGCGCGACGATTTCAGGAAGCGTCGCGAATGTCACGAACAGCATCACCATCGGCGGCAGCGGCAACGTCTCTGCAGCGATCGGCAATGTGTCGGGCGCCACCGGCGTCAGCGCAAATATGGCCGCTGGAAACGTCAACATCGCCAACGTTGGCAACATAACTGGCTCCTCCGGCGCTGGAATTGCGGTGTCGATCGGCAGTGAAGGTGTCGTTGTGATCGGCGGCAACACCACCGGCACGACGATCGGCAATGTATCCGGCACGACGACCGGCATCGACGTCGCCAATGCTACCACGACCACAATTCAAGGCGTCGCCGGCGTCACCGGCGGAAACGGGACCGGGCACTTCGGCATCAACGTCGCCAATTCACTCACCAGCGTGACGATCGGCGCCAACGGGAGCTCCGCGGCCGGCCTCATCGGCGACGTCTCGGGCGGCACCGGCATCAATATCAGCATAACCGGCGGCGGCGGGAATGCCACCGTGGCCGGTGTAGGTAACGTTACCGGCACGTCCGGTGCCGGCATCGTGCTGTCGAACTCTGTCGGCGGCGCCCTGGTCGTCGGCGGGACCGGCAACTACACCGGGGTCGGCGCCGTGAAGGGCGCGACCGACGGCATCGATCTGTCGCTCCTCACCGGCACCATCACGGTCCGCAATATCGCAAGCGTCACCGGCTCCGCCGGCGCCGGCATCAACGCCAATTATACCGGCAGCGGCGGCGTCGTGGTGATCGGCGGCAACACCACCGGCACGACGATCGGCAACGTGTCTGGCACGACGACCGGCATCAACGTCACCAACGCCATCGAGACGACGATTCAAGGCATCACCGGTGTCACCGGTGGCAACGGCACCGGACACTTCGGCATCAATGTCGGCAACTCCTTCACCAGCGTAACGATCGGCGCCAACGGGAGCTCCGCGATCGGTCTGATCGGCGACGTCTCGGGCGGCACCGGCATCAGTGTCAGCATAACCGGCGGCGGCGGCATTGCCACCGTGGCCGGTGTCGGCAACGTGACCGGCACCTCCGGCGCCGGCATCGTGCTGTCGAACTCCGTCGGCGGCGAGGTCATCGTCGGCCGGACGGGCAATTACGTCGGCGTCGGCGCCGTGAAGGGTGCGACCGACGGCATCGATCTATCGCTCTCCAGCGGCATAATCTCGGTCAGCAATGTTGCGAGCGTCACCGGCACCGCCGGCGCCGGCATCAATGCCAATATCACAAACAGCGGCAACGTCACCATTCAGGGGATCGGCAGCGTCACCGGCTCCGCCGGCGCCGGCATCAACACAAATTATACCGGCGGTGGCGGTGTCGTCATCATCGGCGGCAACGCCACCGGCACGACGATCGGCAACGTGTCCGGCACGACGACCGGCATCCACGTCACCAACGCGAGCACGACCACAATTCAGGGCATCGCCGGTGTTACCGGGGGCAACGGAACCGGGAACTTCGGCATCAACGTCGGCAACTCTTTCACCAGCGTAACGATCGGCGCCAACGGCAGCTCCGCGGCCGGTCATGATCGGCGACGTCTCGGGCGGCACCGGCATCAGTGTCAGCATAACCGTCGGCGGCGGCATTGCCACCGTGGCCGGTGTCGGCAACGTGACCGGCACCTCCGGTGCCGGCATCGTGCTGTCGAACTCCGTCGGCGGCGAGGTCATCGTCGGCCGGACGGGCAATTACGTCGGCGTCGGCGCCGTGAAGGGTGCGACCGACGGCATCGATCTATCGCTCTCCAGCGGCATAATCTCGGTCAGCAATGTTGCGGGCGTCACCGGCACCGCCGGCGCCGGCATCAATGCCAATATCACAAACAGCGGCAACATCACGATGTCCAGCATCGGCAACGTCAGCGGCGGCACCAGCGGCATCATTGCTGCAACCACGGGATCATTGCCGGGCGACATCACCATTCAGGGGATCGGCACCGTCTCGGGCGCCGCCGGCGTCGGCATCAGCGCGACCGGAAATGGCGAACGTCACCATCGGCGGCAACACCACCGGCACGACGATAGGCGCCGTATCCGGCACGACGACCGGCATCGCCGTATCGGCGAACGCGACCGCAACCGTGACGATTGTCAACAATGTCACCGGAACGTCCGGCAGCGGCATCTCAACCAGCGGCGGCACGGGGCTCACCACGGTCTTGATCGATAGGGGAATCACCAAAGGCGGCACCAACGCCATCGGCGCGACCTCGTCCGGCCAGATCCAGATCACCAACAATGCCACGATCGAGAACTTGAGCGGGCTCGCAAGCGGTCAGGTTCTCTCGACCAATTCGAGCGGCAACGTCAGCGTTGCCAACAATGCCAACATGACCGGCACGGTCAGCATGGCCGGCACCGGCCCTCAATCGATCACGAACAGCGGGACCTGGAACACGCTCGGCACGAGCACGTTCACGACCGGCATCAGCCTGGTCGACAACACCGGCATGATCGCGTTCTCGGATTCCGCCACATTCTCCAATCTCGCGAACCTCACCAACAGCGGCACGCTCAAATTCACCAGCGCCTCGGGGGTATTGACGACGGCCGGCAACGTGACGTTCTCCCCGACATCGCTGTTCTCGTTGCAGGTGACGCCGGGCGCGGCGTCGAAAATCGTTGCAGGAGGCTCGGCAACGCTCGCAGGTGCCGTATCCGCGACTTTCGCGCCCGGCAGTTATTCGCTCGGATCGTCGTACGTCATCCTCAGCGCAAGCTCCCATACCGGCACGTTCAGTTCGCTGGACACACCGGGCCTCAACAGGACATTGCGGGCAAGCCTCGACTATGGCTCCGCGGACAACGTGTCGATCGACATCACATCGGCGCTGATCTCGACTGCCGGTCTCAACCGCAACCAGGCCAACGTCGCCAATGCGCTCAATAGTTATTTCAGCGGTTCCGGCTATCTCCCGCCGGGATTCCTGACTGTGTTCCAGCAAACCGGGGCGGCGCTCGCCAATTCGCTGACGCAGCTCTCCGGCGAGACCGCGACCGGCGCGCAAAAAGCCGCACTCGATATCGCGAACGGCTTCATCAACACGATGATGAACCCCTACGTCGGCAATCGCGGTGCGGGCGGCAGCTTCGGTCCGATGAGTTATGCGCCGGCACCGAGCGCTCGCTTACGGTTCGGATCGCGATAACACCGATAACGTGCTTGCCTATGCGAAGAAGGACTCAAAGCCGAGTTCGGCGTGGCCGCTCGCTTCTTTCGGTTCGCCACCGCCGCCGCCGCGCTGGTCCATGTGGGGTTCGGCTTACGGCGGCCAGGCGACCGTGAGCGGCGATGCCACGGTCGGCAGCTCGACCACGACAACGCGGGTGTCGGGATTTGCCGCCCGGAATCGATTATCGCATTCAGCCGGACACGATCGTCGGTTTTTCGCTCGCGGGCGGGAGCGGCAAATGGAGTCTCGCCAACGGCCTCGGCGGCGGCCAATCGAACGTATTCCAGCCTCGGCGGTTTTGCCTCGCAGCGGTTCGGTGCCGCGTATCTCTCGGCGGGGCTCGCATTCGGCGCGAACTGGATGTCGACCAACCGCGTGGTGACGGTGAACGCTCCCGAAGGATACAACGCTGATTTTTTCGCGGCGACGCTCTCCAGCCGGCTCGAAGGCGGGTATCGCGTCGAAGCGCAGGACTTCGGGCTGACGCCATACGGTGCGGTGCAATTCACCACGTTCTCGACGCCAGCTTATTCGGAGCAGTTGGCCGGAGGTCCGGGGACCTTTGGCCTCAGCTACGCCGGCCGCACATTTGCAACAACGCGGACCGAACTCGGGAGCTGGGCGGACAGGACGTTCGTGCTTGCCAATGGCAACCCGCTGGTGTTGCGCGTGCGGCTCGCCTGGGCGCATGACGTCAACAACGACGACACGGCAGTCGCGGCCTTTCAAACTTTGCCCGGCACGACATTCGTTGTCGGCGGCGCGGTACCCAATCCGGATTCGGCGCTGGTCTCCATTGCTGCGGAGTATTTTCTCAACAGCGAATGGCGGTTCGGCGGCCGCTTCGATGGCGAGTTCTCGCCAAACCGCACGAGCTACGCCGGGACCGCGACGCTGCGACGGGTGTGGTAGCGGTCATTTTACGTCTGCTTCGTCGACGACATCAAAACAGCGTCCGCACGCGCCGATCGCCGCGCATCACTCCGATGGGCCAGCAGCGCAGGAACGAGACCGGCAAGGCCGGCGAGCACGCACCAATAGGCATAGCGAAAATCGGCTGCGACCCCAAAAACGCCGAATGACAGCAGGTACGCAATTCCCGAGCTCGTGACGCCGACGGCGAACGCTCCGGATGATGTCAGGCGTCCTCGCCACGCCACCGCGCAAACCGCGGCTGCAAACGCGAGCCATGCTCCGGCGCGAAACAGGATGGTCGATTTCAATGCGTCGTGCAGCGCCACGATCCGCATGAAATAGGGATTGCGCTGCAAGCGGCACCTGATCGGGAAGTTCGATGTTATCGAGATCGAGGGTCGGATTAGCTCCGGCAAGAAAGGTCCAAAGAACGGAGAGACGATGGCTGAGATAGGCGAGTGGATGAGTGGCGATCGCTCGCAGCCACGACTGCGTCAAACGCGGCGTGCCGAAGATGACGTCATCCTCGCGCTCGAGCCGGTCCATCACGAATTTGCAGGGATCGAGAGTCCAATAACCGTCCCAGCGCGCGGGATCGTAGCATTGGGTGATGAGCAATGCGGTTTCATCGGCAGTCCAAGAAACCGGAAACTGGTTTTGCTGCGTGAAATACGTGATGCCTCCGAGATCGAAGACGAGGAGCGAATGAAGCGGGTTCTGGCGATGAACCCCCAAAACGCCGTAGTAGACGATTTGAATGAGCACATAGCCCGCGATCACCGCCGGGATGAAGAGAAGCGCCGTGCGTTTCCACGCAAATCGCGCGGGCCACAACACGTAGGCGACAAGCAGCGGCGCCGCGATGATCGCATTAGGACGGACGAGCACGCCCAACGCGATCAGAGCAAGCGCGAACCCTTGCACCGCTGAACGCCAGGGCGGCGCGCGATCTGCAACGAGATAGGTGATCGCGGCCGCGAACAACCACACCACGGCAAATAGAACATCGCGCCAGATCATGACGAGGAGCATGAAGGCGGGCGGAACGAACGCAAGCAGCAGAACCGCGAGCGCGAGCGGGGCAGAGACGCGAGCCACCGCCAACGCGATGGCGCCGAAGGCGGACCAGTAAAGCACTGCGTTCAGAAGGAACATGCTGCCCGACCCGGGAGAGATCGGGTCGATGAGGGACCAGACGATGGTCATGACCGGGGACTGCCAGTCGCCCAAATAGCGTTGCTGCACGTACCCATAGATGTAGGTCGCGTCCTCGGTCAGGTAGCCGGGGTAGAAGACGAGAATGGTCACGGCTATGCCGACGCACGCCATCGCGGCAACGAGCATTGCAGCGTACGGCTTGCGTATTTCGGCGGCCAATGGCTGGCGGGCTTGTGATTGGGAAATTGTCACACGTGCTCAGTGAAATATGCGGGGACCGTTGGCTCCGTGCCGCATGAATATAGCTTTACCGTCGCATTTCATACCAGTCCGGCTCCGTGTTAACAGAGGGACGGGGCTGACAATAACAATGAAAACACGGACAAGGGGATTGCGTCGCGAGGTCGACGGGCGACGATGGCCTGGTCGAGCAACGCCTTAATGGGCTGAGCAAATCTCATCGCCTTCCGAGGCGTCGGCTGAAGCCGCGGGCGCGCTCGAACTCACCATTCTGATGCCGTGCCTCAATGAGGCGGAGACGATCGCGACCTGCGTTGAAAAGGGCGCGGGCATTTCTTGCTCGCGCCGAGTATCGCCGGAGAGGTGCTGGTCGCGGACAACGGGTCGACCGACGGCTCGGTGGAATTGGCGAAGCGCAGCGGCGCGCGGGTGATCGCGGTCACCGAGCGCGGTTATGGCGCGGCGCTTCGAGGCGGCATCGCGGCGGCGCGCGGCCGCTTCGTCGTCATGGGCGATGCCGACGACAGCTATGATTTCTCCGATCTCGAAGCGTTCGTCGAGAAACTCCGCGCTGGCTGTGATCTCGTCATGGGCAATCGGTTTGCCGGCGGAATCGCGCCGGGTGCGATGCCGTTCTTGCATCGCTATCTTGGCAATCCGGTCCTGAGCCTGATTGGGCGTGTCTTCTTCCACGCTTCCATCCGCGATTTCCATTGCGGTTTGCGCGGTTTCCGCCGCGACGCCATGGCGCGGCTCAACCTGCGCACGTCCGGCATGGAGTTCGCGAGCGAAATGGTGGTGCGCGCGGCACTGGCGCGGCTCGTCATCGCCGAGGTGCCGACGACTCTTTCGGTCGACGGCAGGTCGCGGCCGCCGCACCTGCGCCCTTGGCAGGATGGCTGGCGGCACTTGCGTTTTCTGCTGTTGTTCAGCCCGCGCTGGCTGTTCCTTTACCCGGGCCTCGCCCTCATCGTGCTCGGGGCGATCGGAAGCGCAGTGCTGTTTCCCGGCCCGTTGAGGATCACGAAAGGATTTGAACTGGACGACCACACCTTCCTGGTAGCGGCGATGTCGATCCTGGTCGGCGTACAAGTCGTGGCCTTCGGCATCATTGCCCGGCATTTCGCCGCTGCCAATGGCCTGTTGCCGCGCTCGCGTCGTCTCGATGCGCTGCTGGCAGCGGTTCCGCTCGAGCGCGGTTTGATGATCGCGCTCGGCGTCGTCGTCGCCGGACTCGGTGGGGTTGGCTGGTCGCTGTGGCAATGGGCGCTCGTTGATTTCGGTCCGCTGACGGCGCCGGCCGTCATGCGCGTGCTCACCTTCGCGCTGGTCTTCATCGCCATCGGCGTGCAATTGGCGTTTGCGCTGTTCCTGCTCGGCGTCATCGACCTGCCGCTAGCGCGGAAGGACGGCAAGTAAGGGGGAGTCGCCTTTTTGGCGGAGGCGGAGTCGCGCCGCGGCGCCTCAGCGCGAGCACTCGATGGCAACGTATTCGGTACAGGTGCTGCTGCGGCAGCTCGCTTCGACGTTGCCGTTGCCGCCGGTGATCTCGTCGGGCTCGACCTTGCGGAACGACACTGCCGCTTCGAATTTGCGCGCCTGGCAGTAGGCGCTTGCCACCTGCTTCCCGCAGTTCGCGCCGCTGGCGAGGCACTGGTCGACGCCATAGCCGTCGCGATGGTTCTCGATGATGAAAATCTTGGTTTCGGCGGCCGCCGCGTGGAACGAGAAAGCCGAGATCGCCGCAAGGACGACGAGGGTGCGCATGGCGAAGCCCGCGATATCGGAAGAGATTTTCGAAAATGCGCGCAAACATGTTAAAGCGCCGTTAACCGTCCGGAACCCGCGGCTTGATGCCATCGCACCCCCGGCGCCGTCCGCAAATCCCCGGAGGTGGAACGAAATGTTAGATTGGGCGTGGAAGAATCGGGTTCTTCCGTTGTGTTGCGCGTTTGAATAACGTCTGCGCCGGACATCCGGCGTCTCGGGATCGCCAGTCTCATGCCTGCGATTAAGGTCGCAATCATATTTGCAACCGACGGCTCGGACGGCGGCGACGACATCATCGCTCCCTTCGCGACCGCGAGTTTTGCCGCCGGCTTGCGCCTCGCGGGTTCCACCCCACTCATGATTGCGGTGACGCCGCATGGGGACGCAGTGACCGGACAGGCGTTCGGCGGAGCCGATCTGGTGCGCTCCTCCGCGGCCGGCCTTCGTGACCTCATTGCCGGCGAACGGCCGGATGCAATCCAGACGTTTGGGATGGAGACGCGCCTCGCGGCGATCTGGCCGATGGCCGCCGCTCTCGATGTGCCCGTGGCGCATTGCGTGTCGTCCTGGCGGGGCGGCGACGCCCAGACGCGCCCGGTCACAGGATCAGTCTTCGCGGCGGCACGAGCGAAGCGCGCAAGCCGTCATGTCGGGGCTGTGATCGGCACCAGCCGGGCCGCGGCGGGGCGACTGATCGCCGCCGGCTGGTTTTCCGGCGCCGCGTTTTCCGTGATCCTGCCGCCGCCGGTCGAACGGTCCGGTGCCGCCCCGGCGCCGGCGCCGCGAGCGGGTGGCGGCGAGCCGGTGTTCGGGATCTATGATCCCGAGGCGTCGGGCGATCTCTTTGCCTTTGTCGCGCGTGCAATCGATCTTACCGGGCGGCGCGACGACATACGCGTGAGCATCGCGGCAAAACATCCGCCAGGCGAGCCGGGACCGATGACGGTCGTTGAAGCGCGCGGCATCGACGAATTTCTCGGGGCCGTCGACGTGCTGGTGGTGCCTGCCTATGACGACGCCGCTGCGCCGGCTGTCATCGCGGCGTTGCGGGCCGGCAAATCGGTGATCGTGCCGGATTGCGGCGGCGCCGCCGAACTCATCGAATACGGCCGCCATGGAGTGATGTTCGCGGCCGGGAGCGTCTACCATCTCGCCAATGCGATGAACCTCATCGGCCAGTCCTGGCAGGAAACGCCGGTGCTATTGGCTGCGGGCGGTCCGGCGATCGCGAAGACCCATCCGACCATCGTGGCGCAGGGCTTTGCCGCCGCCCTTCAGCGGCTGGTATCGGAACGTTCGCAACAGCGTGTCGCGGGCTCCTCCCATGGCTGAGCTTGGCGCCCCCGATCTGCGCTACGGGATCGTCGCGCTGGCGCGGACGGATCGCCGCCTCATGGATGCGACGCTGCAATCGATCGCGCGCCTGCCCGGAGCACCCGATGCGACGGTGCTCGCGGTCTCGAAGGTGCGCACCTACATTTATTCGGATGCCGTGAGCAATCCGTCATCCCCGCGCGGGCTTCGGATCGTGCCCGCGGAAAGCGGCGACGCGCTGCCGATCGCCGATGGCTTCCGCGCTGTCGCCCAGCGCGCCGACATCGTGGTCTTCGTTCCTGAGGGCATTGTCCTCAGTCCCGACTATCTCGCATCCGTGCGCGAAGCTGCCGAGAACTGGCAGGACATGGTCGGCGAGGTCGCGTTGGTTCATCGGACCGTCGAGGACGATGATCTCGCCCCCGATATCGTTGCGTCTCGCGAACAGGCTCTTAGCCGATTCTGGGCTGCGTTGCGGTCAAGAAGTCTATGCGCCAGCCTGTTCTGGCTGCGGGTCGAGGCCTGTGGCAATCTCAGGTTCAATGCGTTTCCGCAGAGCGCGGAATATCTCGCCTTCTCGGCGCTGCTCGATCAGCTGCGCCCGCGGGGACGCACGCGCGTGATTTCATCGGACAAGGCCGTCCAACTCCGCCACGCCGGAGAGCGCCGCAGCGGCTTCGAGGCCGGGCGGGAGCTTTACGAGGCGCTGAGCCGGATCGGCGAATGGCGCGAGCGCAGCGATGCGGCGTTTGCGGGAGAGGCGAGTTACATCGATCCGCGGTCGGAGAAGCGACGTCTGTTCGGCGAGCAGGCGATGCGTTACCTCGGCTCGTCGGCGACGCGCGCCCACGTCGGCTCGTTCATCAAAGGAATGTTGGCGGCACGGCGCGAGGCCGCCGCAAGCCGCGAGCGCATCCGCAGCGACCTGCGCAAGCTGCGGTGATGCGATGCGCGGTGGCAGGCTTCAGTGAGACCGGTGCGGGTGCTCAGCCGAGCATCGCATAGATGTCGCCGGAATTCGCCTCGTCCGCCAGTTCATCGATCCAGGCCGCGACCTCGTCGGCATTGAGCCTGCGGTCGTGAACGAAGGTGAGGCTTTCGCCTAATGAGGCTGCGAAGCCGTCATATCCGAGCGCGCGGCAGCGGGCGAGGGCGGCATGAGCGACATCGCGCTGGATGGTGGTGAACTCGAATGACAATGCCGGCACCGGCGCGCCGAGACCGGCCAGCGCCTCGGCCTCGAAGCCTTCCACGTCGATCTTGATGAAGCGCGGCACGCCGTGGCGCGCGATGAGGGCGTCGAGCGTCGTCATCGCGACGTCGACCGTGCGCGTCCATTGCTGGTCTTCCCAGCCGGGCGCGTCGCGCGCCGCGGCCACGAAGTCCTTCGACGCCGTGGACACGGTCGGATTGGCGAGATTGAGCCGCAGCGCGACCCGACCCTCGCACGCGCCGACCGCCGCTTCCACGACCGTCACCAATTCGTCGAGCCCGTAGAGGAGCCGCAGCGTCGTCGCCAGCGCCGGCTGCGGCTCGAGAACAACGACGTTTGCGCCCAGACGCCGAAACGCGGCAACGCGATCGCCGACGTGCCCGCCGATATCGAAGACGAGGTCGCCCTCGTTGACGAAGCGCGCGTAATGGCGGTCGAGCACCTGTCGCCGTCGCCGCCCGCGGTAGTAAATGCCCAACGATCGCACCACCCCGCGCGCCGTTTGCAGGCCGTCGAGCCATTCTGTCTCCCCTCCCCCTTGTGGGGAGGGGTCGGCGGGTGGGGGTCGCGGGATGTGGCACGTCGTTGCCGTCTAGCCTGTCCCCGACCCCCCACCCCGACCCTCCCCCACAAGGGGGGAGGGAGAAGAGCGCCGCCCCGCGAGTGCCTTGAGGCCCAACGCGTCGAGCGGGGAGGGCGTAGTCTCCTCGGGCAGGCGGGCAATGCCGGCGCGCGTCAGGGCGGCGCCGACCGCCGGGCTCGCGGTGAAGACACACAGCGGCACGGCAAGCGCGAGCCCGCCGGCAATGAGCAGCGCATAGGGAATGGCGGCAGGCGCCGCGACCGCAAGCGCGCCGAGACATGCGCAGCCGAGCACGGTTTGCGGCCATAGCGCCGCAAATGCGTCCCGCAGCGGCACGGCATGGTCATCGCGCGCCTGGCCGCCCCACCCGACACTGCCGCCGAAGATCAGCGATGCCATGAACACGCTGTGCGCAAACCACGTGATCGGCAGCAGCAGCAGACAGAACACGGCTTCCGTGAAGACGTTGACGAGGAAACGCGGTGTGCCGCCGTAGCGCGCCCTCGTTTGCGGCCGCATCAGCGCGTCGATCACGGTGGCGATCCTGGGCGCAAACCACATCACCAGGAAAATGGCGAGGACCGCGAGCCCGGCATGAGGCGCGATGAATGCCGATGGCCGCTCGGCGCGCACGACACCGATGGTGCTGAGGATCAACAGCGCCATCCACGCCGGCGAGCCGAGAAACATCAGGATCGCAAGGCCGAGTTGATACCGGCTGACGAACTTCAATCCCGGCCAGGTCAGGAAGTGCCAATATTGCATATTGCCCTGGCACCACCTGACGTCGCGGCGAATGAATTCCAGCAGCGTCGGCGGATTTTCCTCCCAGCCGAGATGCTCCTCGGGCAGCACGCGCACCTCGTACCCGGCGCGCCGCATCGTCACCGCCTCGATCTGGTCATGGCTCAACACGTGGCCGCCAAGCCGGTCGGCAAGGAACGCGCCGTCGGGCAGCGGCGGGATATGGCAATGCGCAGTGAAGGGCTTGAGCCGCAGCACCGAGTTGTGCCCCCAATGAGGGCCGCAATCGGCCTGCCACCACGCGCTGCCGATGGTATAGGACCACATCGCGAGCCGCATGCCGAACTGGAACAGGCGCGCGAACGCGCTCGTCGACGGCATGCCGATCACGAGACCCTGCAGGATGCCGATCTCCGGCGAGACCTGCATGATGCGCACCATGCGCAGGATCGCGGAGGCTGGGATGAAGCTGTCCGCATCGAGCGTGACGGCGAAATCATGCTGGCCGCCCCAGCGCAGGCAGAAGTCGCGGATATTGCCGGCCTTGAAGCCGGCATTGTCGCTGCGCCGCCGATAGGTCACGGCAATGCGGTCGCGCCACGACGCCGCGAGCGCGGCGTAGCTCGCCTCCTCGGCGGCTGCGGCCGCGCCCTCGGGCGTGTCGCTCAAGAGATAGAGATGAAAGTGCTCGCCAAACGGCGCGAGCCCGTCCAGCATCGGCGAGAGATTGCGAATGACGCGCTCAGGGTCCTCGTTGCGGATGCACGCAAGCAGCGCAACCGATGCCGTGATCGGCTCGTCGCCGCGGACGCGGGCCGCCGCGGGCGTGACTGCCACCGATGGGTCATCGGCAAAGCGCAGGACCGCGAACCCGATGGCGGCGTTCCAGAATCCGATCACGGTCCACGGCAAGGTCACGAGAAACAGGCAGAGCAGCAACGATATCGAGCGCATCGAGCCCATTTTCGGCAAGGGCAATGCCCGTGAGCCACATCACCGCAATGATGGTTGCGATGACGAGGCCGGCAAACAAAAGCCGTCGCCCACCGGCGGGCGAGGGGCGCACGATAAGTTTCGGCAGGGCGGGTGCGCCCGCGTGTGACTCGGTCATCGAGAAAAAGGCTTTGGAAAGGACCCCGGCTCTGCTGAAATATAGCTGGTGCAACGTTTCCAAGTCCAAGGCTAAAAGGCGAAAGCTAAAGTCAAAATTGAACCGCGGCTGACGCAATCCAATTTCGGGAACTTCAAATTCGACGCGAGGATCGGTTGGGGGATCAGGCAGAAGCGCGGGCCGCCGAGGCCCTGTGGTACGTGGGTGCGAACCAGGCGGAGATCCGGTCCGAGACGATCGGTCCGGCCGGTTCCGGCGAGGTGGAGATTCGCGCGCTCTACAGCGGGATCAGCCGCGGCACCGAGCGCCTCGTTTTCACCGGACGCGTGCCCCCAAGCGAACATGGCCGCATGCGCGCCCCGTTCATGGTCGGCGAGTTCCCGTTCCCGGTGAAGTACGGCTACTCGATCGTCGGCCACATCGTTGACGGCCCTGGCCACCTGCGCGGCCGCGAGGCCTTCGTGCTTCATCCCCACCAGACCGCTTTCACCGTGCCGGCGGACCGGATCGCGGTATTGCCGGCGGACGTTCCGGCTGCGCGCGGCGTGCTCGCCGCCAACATGGAAACCGCGCTCAATGCCATCTGGGATGCGGCGCCCGGCCCGGCCGACCGCATCGCGGTGGTCGGCGCCGGCGTGGTCGGCTCGCTCTGCGCCTATCTCGCCGCCAAGCTGCCGGGCGCCGAGGTCACGCTGATCGATGTGCGGCCGCAGCGCGCCGAGATCGCGGCGGCGCTCGGTGTCGATTTCGCACTGCCGCCGTCGGCGCCGGACGAATGCGACGTCGTGATCCATGCGAGCGCGAGCGCTCGTGGCCTCGCGACCGCGCTCAACCTCGCGGGCGAAGAGGCGACCGTCGTCGAACTGAGCTGGTATGGCGCGGGCGCCGTCGAAGTTGCGCTCGGCGAGGCGTTCCACAGTCGCCGCCTGCGGCTCATATCGAGCCAGGTGGGACAGGTGGCCGCGTCGCGTCGGCCGCGCTGGTCGCACCGCCGCCGGATGGCGGCGGCCGTCGCGCTCCTCGCCGATCCCGCGCTCGACCGCCTGCTCGCGCCGGCAATCGACTTCCACAATCTACCGGCGCAACTGGCGCACGTTCTCGGCGAACCGGGCGGCGTGCTATGCCAGCTCGATCCGCTACCCGGCGCGGTCGGATTGATAGCGCGACGCTTCCCGCGCCGCGGCGGCGTCAGCAACACAGGCGGAATTGGAGGACAGGGGAGTGGCTGGGCGTCTGCAATTGACGATGGCGTGCGGTCCGTACGATCGGATGGAAGCGCTCGCGCAAGGCGTGGTGCAGCCGGAGGGAATAGACCTTCGCTATCTCGCCATACAGTCGCCGCCGGAAATCTTCGCGCGGATGATCAAGACCAAGTCGTTCGATGTCGCCGAGATGTCGCTCGCGCATTACTCGATCATGCGAACGCGCGGATCGTTTCCCTTTGTCGCGCTTCCGGTCTTTCCGTCGCGCCTGTTTCGGCACGGCTTCATCTTCATCAACAAGAATGCGGGCATAGCCGCGCCGCGCGATCTCGAAGGCAAGCGGGTGGGGGTCCAGGAATACCGGCAGACCGCCGGCGTCTGGATTCGCGGCATTCTCCAGCACGAGTACGGCGTCGATCTTAACCGCATCAGTTGGGTCGAAGGCGGCGTGAACGAGCCGCGCGCGGCGGACCACGACATGGACTTGCGCCCGATCGGCGAGCTGAGGCTCGAACTCATCGGTGCGGAGAAGACGTTGAGCGACATGCTCGAGGCCGGCGAGATCGATGCCTATTTCGGGGCGCGGCGTCCCGCGTCGTTCGATCGCGGCCGCAACGTCGCCCGGCTCTTTCCCGACTACCGGGCGCGCGAGAAGGATTTCTATCGCCGCACCGGCTTTCACCCGATCATGCATACGCTGGTGATCCGCGAGGAGCTTTATCGAAGCCGAGCCCTGGATTGCCGAAAGCCTTTACAAGGCGTGCCAGCAATCAAAGGCGTGGGCGCTCAGACAGATGCGCTTCTCCGGCGCGCAGCGCACCATGCTGCCGTGGCTGTTCGAGGAGATTGCCGAGATGGACGAACTCATGGGGCCCGATCCGTGGCCCTATGGCCTCGAAGCCAATCGGAAGATCCTCGAGGCCTTCCAGGGCTACCTGGTCGACCAGCATTTCCTCCACGCAGCGAAGCCGATCGACGAGCTGTTCACGCCCATTGTCGGATGGACGGAGTAGCCCGGCGTCCTGGTCATAGGTCCAGCGGACACGGTTGCTTTCTCCTCATCGCCAACCGAAAATCCCGCCGAACAACAATGGGGATGGTCATGGATGCACCATCGATTGGCACGCGCGACTTCACGTGGCCCGACAACGATCTTTCACGCGCGCCCTATCGCGTCTACACCGATGCCGAGCTTTATGCGCTGGAGCAGGAGCGCATCTTCCGCGGACCGACGTGGAATTTCCTCGCGCTCGAATGCGAGATTCCCAATCCCGGCGATTACAAGACCACTTATGTCGGCGATGCCCCGGTGCTGGTGGCGCGCGCCCAGGACGGGTCGATCAACGCCATGGTCAACCGCTGCGCCCACAAGGGCGCGCTGGTCTGCTACAAGCGCCGCGGCACGGTGCGCGAATTCATCTGCGTCTATCACAATTGGACCTACGATCTTGCCGGCAATCTGACCGGCGTCGCGTTCCGGAAAGGCGTCGGCGGCAAGGGCGGGCTCGCCGCTGATTTTCGCCAGGACCAGCACGGCCTCGAAAAGCTGCGCGTCGAAATCTATCGCGGGCTGATTTTCGGGACGTTCTCGGCGGACACGCCGCCGTTTGCGACCTACATCGGCAGCGAGCTCACCGCCAATATCGACCGCGTGTTTCCGAAGCCGCTCAAGGTTCTCGGCTATCACAGCCAAATCCTGCCGAACAACTGGAAGCTCTATGCCGAGAACAACAAGGATTCCTATCACGCGAGCCTGTTGCACGTGTTCCACAACACGTTCGGCGTGGTGCGGCCGAACATGGGCGGCGGCATCAAGATTTCCGACAGCGGCTGGCATCATCTGAGCTACACGCAACGCGCCTCGCTCGGGGACGACGAGATCGGCCGCGAGAAGGTGCGTTCGCTGCAGGAGCAGTACAAGCTCAAGGACGTGCGGATGATGGAGCACAAGCTTGAGCTCGGCGACAACATCACCAACGCCATCCAGACGGTGTTTCCCTCGCTCGTCGTCCAGCAGATCCTCAACGCGCTCGCCGTGCGGCAAATCCAGCCCAAAGGCGTCGATCGCACCGAGCTGGTGTGGACCGTGCTCGGCTTCGAGGACGATGACGAGGCCATGAAGGAGCTGCGGCTCAAGGTGAACAATCTCGTCGGTCCCGCCGGCCTCATCTCGATGGAGGATGGCTGCGTCGGCGGCTGGGTGCAGCGCGCCGCCAAGGCCGATCCGGAGGCGACGACGATCATGCCGATGGGGGGACATAACGTGGAAGCGAGCCAGGGATCGCGAATTACGGAAGCGGCCGTGCGCGGCTTCTGGAAGGGCTGGCGCGAGTGCATGGGCATCTAAGCGGGAGGCGCAAACATGAGCATTGATGCTGCGATGCTCGACCGCGATCTGGCGTTGCGCCTGCGCGTCGAGGACTTCTACGCCGAATACGCGCACACGATCGACGATGACCGGCTCGAGGATTGGCCGGGCCTGTTCACGCAAAACGGCACTTATCGCGTCACGACGCGCGAGAACTTCGATTCAGGTTTGCCGCTGGCGCTGATCTACTGCGACGGGCGCGGCATGATGGAAGACCGCATCTCGGCGCTCCGCACCGCCAACATCTACGAGCCGCACGTCTACTGTCACAACATGAGCGCGCTGCGCCTGCTCGGTACGTCAGGCGGGGAAATTCGCGCCCGCGCCAACTTCACCATTTTCCGCACGATGGCTGAAGGCGACACGTCGATCTTCGCCTGCGGCCGCTATTTCGATCGGCTGGTCGAGGAGGAGGGGCGGCTGAAGTTCCGCGAGCGCCTTGCCGTGCTCGGATTCGCGGCAGGTCGACACGCTGCTGGTCGTTCCGCTGTAGAGCCGCTTCTCCTCTACAGTCCTCTCCGCCCGTTCCCTCACTGCGGGTCGGACTTCGGCGCAGGCTTTGGCTTGGCGGCGACCGATCGCTTGGGTTTGGCGTCGTTTTGCGACGTCGTTCCGGTGGGCGCAGTGTCGGCATCGGCTTTGGCCGCCGATTTGCGCTTCGTCGATGACTTCGCAGCGGTCGTGCCCGGCTTTTTCTTCGTTCCGTCGTCGGCCGACGGTGCGTTCGGGTCGGGCGGCGGCACGACGGCATAAACATCGACCGGTAAATCTCGGGATAATCCCGCCGCGAGAAGCGAGGCCGCTCGCGCGGGGTTGTTGGGCAGGCGGGACAGCACGAACGGATGCTGTGCCCGGGCATCGGCGCGGATCGAACCGGTGCCGCGCCCGACGAGGGTCTCCGGCAAATCGTCGTCGTCGGAGCCCGGAGGCTTGCGGTTCTTGCCGCAGATCTCCTCGCTCAGATTCGCTGGCGCGGCGGCGATCGGCGTGAGCGCGTCAACGGTGACGTATGATGGGGACTGCCACGACAGCGGATTGCCGGCAGCAAATCCGCGCTCCATCATGTCGGCGGCCTTGGCGGTTCGCGAAGCGGATGACGATGCTCCCAGCACCACCGCGATCAGCTGTTTGTCGCCGCGCGTCGCGGTCGCCACCAGGTTATAGCCGGAGGCGCAGATGAAGCCGGTCTTCATGCCGTCGGTGCCCGGATACTCATCGAGCATCCAATTGCCGTTCCGGTAGATCTTCCTTTCGTACCGGATCGCGCCGATGTGCCAGTAGCCGTCGTGTTCGGGAAAGTCCCGGATGAGGGCGCGGGCGAGGATTGCGAGATCGCGCGCCGAGGTGACTTGCCGATCGTCCGGCAGACCGTTGGGATTGACGTAGTTCGTCTGGGTCATGCCGAGGCGCTTCGCCGTCGCATTCATCTCAGCGGAGAAATTCGCAATCGAGCCGGATACGCCTTCGGCGAGCACCACCGCGATGTCGTTCGCCGAATGCACCAGCAGCATCTTGAGTGCGTTGTCGACGGTCACCTGGGTGCCGGGCGGGAAGCCCATTTTGGAGGGCTGTTCCGCGGCGGCCTTCGCCGAAACCGTGAGGGGCGTGTCGAAGGTGAGGCGCCCGTCCTGCAGGGCTTTGAGCGTGACATAGGTCGTCATCAGTTTGGTGACCGAGGCCGGGTGCCACGGATAGCCGGCGTTCTTGCCCTCGATGACCTTGCCGGTGGCGGCGTCTATCAGCAGCAGCGCCTCCGCCTGCGCTTGCTGGCTATCCAGGGCGACGGCCGCGAGCGCGGCGCCTGCGGTCGCAGCAAGCACCCACACGAGCGACAATAACGACGTCTGCCGAAAGCGGCACGATGCGGTCCAATCCCTTGTAGGCGGCGCAGCGGTATTTAGCGCTTACATCTTACGCGATGCGATAAGGCGAACGTTCTACCTGAACCGCTCGGCGTGGCAATGTTCCGGTTTCGCTCCGCGAGGTGCCGTCCACGGACCGCCGGATCGATAAGACCGAACCGGATTTATCGAACTCGCGAAGGACAAAATCGGCCCGTGGCTGCCTTTCATCGAAAAGGGCCCGCGAGTTCTCGCTCGCCCCAACACGCCCTCACTTCTCGCGACTATTTGAAATATCTGAGATCGGGCGGCGTCTGACCCTTGCGGACCGGCATGAGCAAACCATCGGCGCTGAGGTAGTAGTGTTCGTGGCCGATCATGACCTGCCCATTATATTCGCCGCAGTGAAATTCCGGCCATTGGGCATCCTGATGGGCACCGCGCGTGTAACGCTTGTCGACCGTCCACGGGCGCGTCAGAGGCGTTGTCGATCACCGTTATTTCGTCGTGGAGAAGGTTGGGGTTGCTCTTATCGACAAAGATGCGCTCGCGGAATATCGACTGGTTGTCGCGATGCAGCGGCAGGCCGCTGATGTCGAACACCCGGTTTCCCTTGAAGCCCCGCGTCTCCACTTCGAGCACATCGAACTTGCCGTCGCCATCCTGGTCGATCCACTTGCCGATCGAGTAGCCCTGAAGAGTTGGCTCGATCTCGGCGGGCCAGTCGCGTCCGTCGGTGAAGATGCGGCGCAGCGCGTCGAAATCCGCGATCAACACGTAGGTGGTATCGGGCGTGATCACGAACTCCAGCGGCCGGAAGCCGACCATCATGAAGGGCATGCCGGCGCCGCCGCACATGACATGATCGGCGCTGTTGCCAAGTCCGCCTTTCGCCTGGTCCGCGAGACTGGCTTCAAGCACGGCCTCGTATTCGGGTGTCAGTGGCGCCTGCTGTCCTTTCCCCCACGATTTTGTCTGGTCGAACGATGGTTGACCCGGCAGCCCGCGGACGACGAACCGGTCCCATTGTCCCTTCAGGTTGGGGTATTTCGAATAGTCCAAAATCTCCGACACGGCTGGCGTTGACAGGGCCGCCAGCAACGCAGCGGCACCGAACCACATCCTAAAAGACATAGTGCTCCTCCCGGCATCCGTTCCGGATAGGGTCGGATAGACCGCAACCTGGAGCAAGCAAAATTTCGGATCGGCAGAGATACTTTTGCTAGATATCACCGGCGCCCGGCGTGAGCCGGGAGAGCTGAAGGAGAGATGCCCCCGTGTATGCCGTCGAGGTTTCTGATCACATCATGATCGCGCATTCGTTCCGGGGCGAAGTCTTCGGTCCGGCGCAGCGGCTGCACGGCGCGACCTTTGCGGTGTCGGCAGCGTTCATGGCCGACGCGCTCGATCGCAATGGCATCGTGGTCGACATCGGCCGCGCATTCGAGGTGCTCAAGCAGGTCCTGAGCCCGCTCAACTATCGCAATCTCGACGACATGCCGGAGTTCAAGTCCGTCAACACCACGACCGAGTTTCTCACCCGCCACGTCTTCGACGGCCTCGCGGCGGCGGTGAAGCGCGGCGACCTCGGGCGCGACGGACGCGAGATCGGCGCGATCCGGGTGACCGTCGCGGAATCGCCGTCGGCGCGGGCTTGGTACGAGGGAGCGCTGTGGTAGCGGGCGCGCGCGCCCTCGCCGTCGCGGTTCCAGGGAAGCCTCGACCAGCCGACCGGCGGTTACGCTTACGACCGGCGCGTCATCGCCGAATTGACGAAGCTCGGCTGCACCATCGACGTGGTCGATCTCGGTGAGGGTTTTCCGCGCCCCACGGCGGCTGCGGCCGCGGAGGCCTTGGCGCGATTGCGCCGGGTGCCGGCAGGTCGTCCCATCGTCATCGACGGGCTTGCGCTTGGGGTGTTGCCCGAGGCCGCGCAGGCGCTGCGCGGCACCCATCCGGTGATCGGGCTCGTGCACCATCCGCTCGCGCTCGAAGCCGGGCTCACCGCCGAGGGCGCGGCGCGCCTGCGCGAGAGCGAGCGCACGGCGCTGGCCGCCGTCCGCCATGTCATCGTCACCAGCGCCGCGACGGCGCGCGCGCTTGCGGCGGACTATGGCGTCGCGAAAGAGCGCATCACGGTCGCGATGCCGGGCAACGATGCTGTCGCGATGGCGCGCAAGGAAACGCACGGCACCGTCAATCTTCTTGCGGTCGGGGCAGTGGTGCGGCGCAAGGGCTACGATGTTCTCGTGGCTGCGCTCGCGCATCTCGCCGACCTCGACTGGCACCTCGTCATTGCCGGCGATTGCACCCGCGATCGGGAGACCGCAGGCGAGCTTGCGACCAGGATCGTGATGCAGCGCTTCGGTCCGCGCATTCGCATGGCGGGCGTCGTCAGCGAGCAGGAACTGGCGCAGCTCTACCGCGATGCCGACGTGTTCGTGCTGGCCTCGCGCCACGAGGGCTATGGCATGGCGTTCGCCGAAGCAATTGCGTATGGGCTCCCCATCATCGGCACCAAGGCGGGGGCAATTCCGGAGACGGTGCCTGAAGGCGCCGGCATCCTCGTTCCGCCGGACGATGTCATGGCGCTGGCCGCCGCGCTGCGCACCATGATCGCGGACCGCAGCGTCCGTATGCGCTGCGCGGACGTGGCGCGGCAGGCGGCAGCACTGTTGCCGCGCTGGGAGGAGACCGCGCGGGCGATCCTGGCGGCGGTGCAGGGCGTCGCATGAGCGGTTTTTCATCCGAATGGCTCGCGCTCCGCGAACCCTACGATCAGGCGGCGCGCAGCCGCCCGGTCCTCGATGCGGTCGGCGCAATGTTTGCCGGTGCGCCAAGCGTTGCGGTGACCGATCTCGGCTGCGGCACCGGCGCCACGCTGCGCGCGATCACGGACGTCTTGCCGAAGCCGCAGCGCTGGCGCCTGATCGACCAGGACGAAGCGCTGCTCGCCCGCGCGCGCGAAGCGACCCGCGCGGAAGGGGTCACCGTCGAGACCGCGGCCGTCGATCTTGCCCGGCATCTCGATAGCGCGGTCGGCGATGCGCCTGATCTCGTCGCCACGTCGGCTCTGCTCGATCTCGTGTCCGCCGATTGGCTTGATCGTCTCGTCGCGACGATCGCTCGCCTGCAATGCCCGTTCTATGCCGCCCTCAGCTTCGACGGTCGCGTCGCGCTGACGCCGGCAGTTCCCGACGACGACACCATCATCGCCGCCGTCAATCGCCACCAACTCACCGACAAGGGCTTCGGCCCGGCATTGGGACCGGGCGCCGCGATCGCCGCGCCTCAACGTTTCCGGGACTATGGCTTCGACGTGGTGACGGATCGCTCCGACTGGCGCTTTGCCCCTGCGGATCGCGACATCCAGTCGGCCATGCTTGACGGCTGGGCGGGCGCTGCTCGCGAAATCGGCGTTGCTTCGTCGGTCGTCTCTGCCTGGGTCGAAGCGCGCCGCGCGCATCTCGCGGCGGGGCGTTCGGAGATGACCATCGGTCACGTCGATTTTTTGGCCCGTCCGATCGGTCGCCGCTGAGCCGTCAGATCGCAGTCGAACAGCACTTCCTCCCCGAGGACGTGGGTCGTGGTGTGGGGCCGCAGCGCCTCCTCGCAGCGGGTAATCGGCGCAAGATCGAGGCTCGAGCGGCCGCCGCCGAGGATGATCGGCGCCACCACGACATGGAGGCGATCGAGACACCGCGCCTCGAGAAAGCGCGCAACCGTCCCCGGTCCGCCCTCGATCAGGATGCGCTTGAACCCGCGCTCGGCAAGGCTCGCGAGGATCGCCGCCGGAGCAATATGTCCGCGATCAGCGTCAAGCACGATGTGCTCGACTGCCGGCCGGTGATGAGCGTCCTGCTCCCTCCCCCCTTGTGGGGGAGGGCCGGGGTGGGGGGTCGGGAGGCTGCGGCAACGAAGTGCCAGATCTCGCGACCCCCACCCCCGACCCCTCCCCACAAGGGGGAGGGGAGCCGGTGTGCTGCTCGCCGTGGTCCACGTCCGTCGCCGCGGTGATGACGATGCGGCGCGTACCGTCATCCCGGAAAGCGCGGGCGGTCGCGGGCAATCGGCCGTTCGGGTCGATGATCACGCGCGCCGGGTTCTCCCCGGCAACGCGCCGCACCGTGAGCTGTGGGTCGTCCGCGATCGCGGTGCCGACGCCGACGACGACGGCATCGACAAGCGCGCGCAGGCGATGAAGATGATCGAGCCCATCGGAGCCGTTGATGTAATGGGAATGCCCGGTGGCCGTCGCCGCGCGCCCGTCGAGCGATTGCCCGATCTGGCCGATGACGATGAGCTCATCGACCTGGCTTGCGGCGAGCGGCGCGAAGATCTCGTTCCATCGCGGCAAGTTGCCCGGACGACCGGCGCGAATGGCGGCGAGGGCGTCGCGCCAGCCATCATCAGCATGTCGAGAAATCGTATCGACGAAAGTCATGCGTCACTCAAAATTCACGCGGCAACTTGCCAGAATGATATCAGCAAACCGCCTCGTTGGTCAGGCCCGAACGGGCCCCAGACGGTGGTAACGCTGTCAGTCGCCGCGACGTTCCGAGCGGCCGATGCTGGAGTAGGCAAAGCCGTTCATCTCCTCCGGCCGGTAGACATTGCGCAGGTCGACGACGATCGGCTGCTTCATCGTCGTCTTGAGCCGATCGAAATCGAGGGCGCGGAACTGTTCCCACTCGGTGACGATGACGAGCGCTTCGGCGCCCTCGGCGCAGCTATAGGGACCGTCGCAAAACTCGACGTTGTTGAAGAGCGGGCGTGCCTGCTCCATGCCGACCGGGTCGTAGGCGCGCACCCGCGCGCCCATGTCCTGCAGCGCGGTGATCAGCGGGATCGACGGCGCCTCGCGCATGTCGTCGGTATTGGGCTTGAACGTCAGCCCAAGCACCGCGATGGTCTTGCCGCGCAAGCTGCCGCCGAGCGCGGCTGAGACTTTGCGCGCCATGCCGCGCTTGCGCGCATCGTTGACCGCCGCGACGGTCTCGACGATGCGCAGCGGCGCTTCGGCGTCCTGGCCGGTCTTGATCAGCGCGACGGTATCCTTGGGGAAGCAGGAGCCGCCGTAGCCCGGGCCGGCGTGCAAAAATTTGCCGCCGATGCGGTTGTCGAGGCCGATGCCGCGGGCGACCTGCTGGACGTCGGCGCCGACCTTTTCGCACAGGTCCGCGATCTCGTTGATGAAGGTGATCTTGGTGGCGAGGAAGGCGTTGGCGGCGTACTTGATCAATTCGGCCGTGCGCCGGCTCGTATAGAGGAGCGGCGCCTGGTTGAGATAGAGCGGCCGATAGAGCGTCTCCATCACCTTGCGGGCGCGCTCGTCGTCGGTCCCGATCACGATGCGGTCCGGGTGCTTGAAGTCCTGGATCGCCGCGCCTTCGCGCAGGAATTCCGGGTTCGACACCACGGCGACATCGGCATCCGGCCGCGCCTCGCGGATGATGCGCTCGACCTCGTCGCCGGTGCCGACCGGCACGGTCGATTTGGTGACCACGATGGAAAAGCCGGAGAGCGAGGCCGCGATCTCGCGCGCGGCCTGGTACACATAGGAGAGATCGGCATGGCCGTCGCCGCGGCGCGACGGCGTTCCCGACCGCAATGAAGATGGCATCGGCGTTGGCGACGGGACCGGCAAGGTCGGTGGTGAAGCTCAGTCGCTTTTCCCGCATATTGGCAGCGACCAACTGGTCGAGCCCGGGCTCGAAAATCGGCATCTCGCCGCGCAAAAGCCGCGCGACGCGCCCGGCATCCTTGTCCACGCAGGTGACCACGTGGCCGAAATCGGCAAAACAGGCCCCCGATACGAGCCCCACATAGCCGGCGCCGATCATTGCAACTTGCATCAAGTCCTCCGCGCAATGCGGGATTGATAGTCAGTTCCGGGGTCGTTGGGAACGGGCAACCGTTAAGGACGTTCTGGCTGTGTGGGGGGTCGAAGCGGAGACCGGCGGTCGACTTTATTCCGTCAGGCTCACCTGCCATGCTAAGCCGATAGGGGCTGCGAAAATTATTGATTGTGAAGTATATATCTGGACGGTCTCGCGGCCCTGGGCGGATGTGCAACCGCCCGGGCGATCGGCGACACCTGCGTAGCGGGGCTGGGAAACACTTGGAAAACGTTCAACGGGGGCAAAGGGGGCAAGGACAGGGCCTCGGCCTGTTCGGCTCGGCCGGGGATATTTCTGTCCAGCGCGGCGTCGCGGAATTCCAGGCGGGGCGCCCGGTGATCATCACGGATGCCGCGGGGGCGATCGTGGCTCTGCCGGTCGACGGCATGACCGAGGCGATCTGCGCTGCGTTCAGGGCGCTGTGCGCGCCGGCAACGATCCAGCTTGTCGTCACGGGGCGCCGGGCGCGCATGATGGGCATCGATGTGGCCGGCCCGACGTACATCGCCATTGCGCCTGATGATACCAGCAGCACCATCTGGTCGCTCGCCGCCGGCGTCGACAGCGAGCGGCGGCCGATCGCGGGCCTTGCGGGCGCGTTTGGCAATCATGCCATCGAGCTCGCGAAACTCGCGCAGCGGCTGCCGGCCTTGCTCGTCGCCGACAGCAAGGCGATCGCGCCCGAAGCGCTGGCCCAGCTCGTGACGGTCCGTGCCGATGCTCTCACGCAATTTCGCAACCGCCTCGTCGATACCTTGGAGATCGTCAGCCAGGCCCGCATCCCGCTGCCGGAAGGGCAGCCGGCACGCTTCTGCGTGTTCCGCGACGCGCTCGGGTCGAGCCCGGTCGCGATCATCCTCGGCGATCCGGACCTTTCCCGCCCGGTCAACGTGCGGGTGCATTCCGCCTGTCTCACCGGCGACGTGTTCGGTTCGCGCCGGTGCGATTGCGGCGCGCAACTCAAGCTCGCCATGACGCAATTGTCGGACTCGGGCGGCGGCATCGTGCTTTACCTGGAGCAGGAAGGTCGCGGCCTCGGCCTTGCCAACAAGATGCGGGCCTACACGCTCCAGGACGATGGCCTCGACACCATCGACGCCAACATGATGCTCGGCTTCGACGACGACGAGCGCGATTATGCCGTCGCGGCGCGCATGCTGAAGATGATCGGTGCAAACCGCGTCCAGCTTCTCACCAACAATCCCGGCAAGCTCGAGGCGCTGTCGGAAGGGGGCGTCGAGGTCTGCGCCCGCATTCCGCTGCACACGCCGATCAATCCGGAGAATCGCCGCTACCTCGCCACCAAGGCGGCGCGCGCCGGCCACTGGCTCGAGGACATGCTCGACCCGGCCGGCGCAACTGCGAAGAGCGCAATGCCGTTGCGCGAGTAATCGCACTCGGTCAAAGAACGTAGGGTGGGCAAAGCGCCGACGTGTCGGCGCGTGCCGCACGCTGCTGCGGCGATTATGATAAGTAACTTTCCCTCGAGCGTAGGTGCCGCGCACACGTGGGCACGGCGGGGCCGGAGCTGCGGCAAAATAAATAAGGGCGCGGCCGCCTTTGCCCACCCTACCGAGCGTGCGCTGCCAATCCTACGGAAATGCGCCGCGGTGCAGGGGGCCGGGAACGGGGCCGCGCAACGACGGCCGCACCGATCCGGTCGGCCCGTCGTCTAACCCGATGGCGTCGGGAAACGAGCGGCGAAAATCGAAATCAACTCCGGTCGTCTCGGGGACGAGATTGAACGAGGCGCCGCGCTTCATCGCGGGTCTTCCCGCGCTCACGCTGCCCTCCGGGGACGGATACCCGAAGCTGTCGGGACTCGGCGCCGGCAATGGCGTCCGCATCACGGCAGGCAATGCCGGCGGTGCCTCGTCGATCCGTCGCCAGATCGAGACGGTCGGCGGTGGCGGCACTTCGCCGGCGGCTGCCACCTTGTGACGGCGTCGTATCGGGACCATGGACCACCGAATTGATATCGAACGGGCGCACATAGCCGAAGCTCTCCGGCGCCGGCGCCGGCAGTTCGGGGTCGATGTCCGCGAATATCGGCGTCTGCTGCCACAGCGACCGCCCGCGCACGGTCCACTCGTTCGCGGCGGTGACCGTTTTCGGCATTGTGGCCGACGCCGGCACCACATGGACGATGTGATAGCCCTTCGCTTTGAGATCGCGAATGATCATGGGA
The DNA here is from genome assembly GCA_963702755.1 of uncultured Alphaproteobacteria bacterium. Taxonomy (GTDB): domain Bacteria; phylum Pseudomonadota; class Alphaproteobacteria; order Rhizobiales; family Xanthobacteraceae; genus JAJPKK01. The sequence goes on from CAVPDZ010000005.1 coordinate 238,791, forward strand.
AGCGCATCGACGGTGCGCTGGTGAATATCGTGCAGCAGCAAGATGCCCTTGTGATGCGCTTCAATGCGCTGCATCGCCCGCTGGTAGACCTGCTGCGAGCCGAGCTTCCTGAACCAGTCGTCCGCAGGGAAATCGGCGCTCCAGACCTGAACTTCCCGGGAGGCGAGGTACCGCTCGACGCCGTCGGCGCGCAGCAGTCCCGGGATGCGGAAGAACGGCGCCGCCTGCGTGCCGTCGCCCAGCGCCCATGCAATCGAGGCGAAGCCGTCGTTGATTTCGACTTGCGCCTTCTCGAGCGGCATCTTCTGGAAGGTCAGCGGATGGCTGTAGCTGTGATTGCCGAGCGTATGCCCCTCCGCGCGAATGCGGCGCACCACCTCGGGATAGCTGCGCGCCATCTTGCCGACGAGGAAATACGTCGCCTTGATGCATTCGGAGGCGAGGATATCAAGGACCTTGGTGGAGCGCGGCGGCAGCGGGCCGTCGTCGAAGGTGAACACGACCTCGTGGTCGCGCAGCGGCAACGATTCGCGATATTGCATGCTGCCGAGGCGCGGATGTTCGGTCGGATCGACCACGATCGTACGGCTGGTGCCGAGCGCATTGGGATTGCCCGGGCACTCGCCCGCTTGCGCCGCGGTCGCCGCGAACAGCACCGCTCCAAGAATTGCAAGTCCGAAAGCTCGCATCGAATGCCGTTCCCCGCCTCATTCCCGCGCGACGAAGGCCCGTCGGATGTACCATCCGGCCCTCATTACATCGCAATAACCAGCCCGTAAGATTAATTTTTCGTGGACATCACGAGGTAATTTTGTGGCCTTCATCAAGCATCGGCTTGGTGAATAGAACGTGAACATCGAGGCCGGCTTCCCCCGATGTGCTTTCTACCACAATTTGCCGAGAAAGTTCCCCCTGTGGACATCTATCCAAAGGTACGTTGGCTTCCAGATTTGGCGGCTCAGGAGAGCGTTATTAATTGCGTGGCGTTAAGTGCTGCGCAAAATTGAGGCAATCGGCCGGGGAGGGCAAGGATCGCTCATGATCCCAAATGCTTGGACAGGGTTCGATTTTGGACTCGGCGAGGATCTCGACCGGCTCCGCGACACCGTTCGCGGCTTTGCCGACGAAAAGATCGCGCCCCGCGCCGCCGAGATCGATAGCAGCAATGCATTTCCGCGTGATCTGTGGCCGCAGATGGGTGCGCTCGGCCTCCACGGCATCACCGTCGAGGAGGAGTTGGGCGGTGCCGGCATGGGCTATCTCGCCCACTGCGTGAGCATGGAGGAGATCTCGCGGGCCTCCGCGTCCGTCGGCCTTTCCTATGGCGCGCACTCGAATCTCTGCGTCAACCAGATCAGGCGCAACGGCACGGCCGAGCAAAAGGCGCGCTATCTGCCCAAGCTTGATTTCCGGCGTCCATGTGGGCGCGCTTGCCATGTCGGAGCCCGAGGCAGGCTCCGACGTGGTGTCGATGCGCACCCGCGCCGAGAAGCGCGGCGACCGTTACGTGGTCAACGGCAACAAGATGTGGATCACCAACGGGCCGGTCGCCGATACCCTTATCGTCTACGCCAAGACCGATCCCGCCGCCGGGGCGCGCGGCATTACCGCGTTCATCATCGAAAAAGGCTTCAAGGGCTTTGCGCCGGCGCAAAAGCTCGACAAGCTCGGCATGCGCGGCTCCGATACCTGCGAGCTCGTTTTCACCGACTGCGAAGTGCCGGCCGAGAACGTGCTCGGCGCCGTCGGCAACGGCGTCAACGTGCTGATGTCCGGTCTCGACTACGAGCGGCTGGTGCTGGCCGGCGGACCGCTCGGCATCATGCAGGCCTGTCTCGATCTCGTGATCCCCTACCTGCACGACCGCAAGCAGTTCGGTCAGCCGATCGGGCGCTTCCAGCTGATGCAGGCGAAACTCGCGGACATGTATGTGACTCTTGAATGCCGCGAAAGCTTACGTCTACGCGGTCGCGCGCGCCTGCGACGACGGCCGTGTCACCCGCGAGGATGCCGCCGGCGCCATCCTCTATTCGGCGGAGCGGGCGACCTGGATGGCGCTCGAAGCGATCCAATGCCTCGGCGGCAACGGCTACATCAACGATTTCCCAGCCGGCCGCCTGTTGCGCGATGCCAAGCTCTACGAGATCGGCGCCGGTACCAGCGAAATCCGCCGCATGCTGATCGGCCGCGAGATCTTCGACAAGACGAGCTGAACTGCGTCGTCAGCGTCAGCGCGACCGCGTCAGCTTCTCGAAGATCGTGCCGCGGTCGAAGCCCCAGCGCGCCAGTCGGAAGGTGATGCTCGATTTCAAGACGCCGAGCCCGTAGACGACGCTGCGTCTGAAATTGATCGACGATGCCTCCGGAAAATATCGCGTCGGGCAGGAGATTTCGCCGATGCTGAAGTTTGCATAGATCGCCTGCAGCAGCATCTGGTTGTCGAACACGAAGTCATCCGAGTTGCGTTCCAGCGGCAGCGCTTCGATCACCGCGCGGGTGAAGCCGCGGTACCCGGTATGGTACTCGGAGAGCTTGTAGCTGAGCAGGATGTTCTGCACCAACGTCAGCACGCGGTTGGCGATGTATTTGTAGAGCGGCATCCCGCCGGCGAGCGCGCCGACGCCGAGGATGCGCGAGCCGAGGACGACGTCGTAGAGCCCCGAGCACAGCATCGCCGCCATCGGCAGCAGGAGCTTCGGACTGTATTGGTAGTCCGGGTGCAGCATGATGATGATGTCGGCGCCCCGCGCCAGGGCATGGTGGTAGCAGGTCTTCTGGTTGCCGCCGTAGCCGCGGTTGCGGTCGTGCGCGACGGTGAAGAGCCCGAGCTTCTTCGCCACCTCCAGCGTCGCGTCGGTGCTGGCGTCATCGATCAGGATCACGTCGTCGACGATTTCGGCGGGAATTTCGCGGACCGTCGCCTCAAGGGTGCGCGCGGCGTTGTAGGCCGGCAGCACGACGCAGATTTTGCGATTTGCAAGCATGCAGTCCAACGATCCGGCCGCGCGTTCACATGCGCGCGATTGCCCGGCCTTGCCTCCCTGAAGAAACTGTTATCATGACACGCGGTGGGATGGGACGCCGTAGATGGATCAAAACGTTCAGCCGGCATTCGCGATGAGCGAACAGCAGGCGGCTATCGAGGGGACGACCGAGGGACGTCTGCGCACGCTGCGCGGGCGGCTTGCGGCTTGGCGCTGGTCGCCTTCTGCTGGCGCTGACCGTTGATCGGCGCGGGCCTCGTCTCCGTCGCGCTCGGTCCCGACAACTATTGGGACCTGCGCTACTACCATCTCTACGCGCCGTGGGCTTATCTCCACCATCGTTACCTCTACGACCTCGGCCCGGCCCAGGAGCAAGGGTTCCTCAATCCCGTCGCTGATTTTCTGCTCTACGGACTTGTCTCCTCGCCATTGAACGAGAGCCCCCGCGTCATCGCCTTCATCATGGGGGCGGTGCACGGGATCAACGCGGCGCTCGTTCTTGCCATTGCCGCGCATGTGATCCGGCCGGCTCAGGGTGCTGCGCGAATAACGCTCACGGGCGCGGCCTGGCTGATGGGCGTTTCCGGCGCGGGGTTCATCTCGCTCCTCGGCACCTGCACCAACGATCTCACCAGCGGCTTGTTCGTGCTCGCATCATTGCTCGGCGTGCTCAAGTTCGCGCAGCCAACGGCGACGGGGATCGGCGGCTCGCGGCTCAGCTTTGCGGCCGCCGGCCTTTTGGGCGGGATCGGCATCGGCCTGAAGATGACGTCGGCGATCTATGTGCCGGGCCTCGGCGTCGCTGCGATCATTGCTGCGGTTGGCCGACGCAGCATCGGCGGACTTGCGGCCTATGTCGCGGCGGCCGCGTTCGGCTTTTTTGCCGTTGCCGGCCATCACATGCTCACGCTGTGGAGCGATTTCCGCAATCCGTTCTTTCCTTACCTCAACCAGGTCTTCCGCTCGCCGTGGTTCGATCCGATTGCGATCCGCGACGCGCGCTTTCTGCCGCAGAGCGTCTGGGACGTTTTCACCTATCCCTTCCTGTGGACGACCGTCGACACCTACCGCATCGTCGAGCCGCCGTTCCGCGACTGGCGCGCCGCCATCGCCTACGTCGCGTTGGTGGCGGGCGTGCTGGCGCTTGCTGTGAGATGGCTGCGCAATCGTCCGAGCGCGCAGAAGGCACTCGCGCAAACGCCCGGCCTCGGGATCGTGCTCGCGTTCGTCGTGGTGTCGTATTTCGTCTGGGTGCTGGGCTTTGCGTACTACCGCTATGCCGTTCCGATCGAGATGCTGACCGGCGTCGTCACCATGGGCGCACTGGTCTGGCTCTTCGATAGCGACCGCGTGCGCATGGTCGGCGCGGTCGTTCTGCTCGCCGTCGCCGGCGTCACGACCGTCTATCTCGACTGGGGCCGCCGCCCGTACGAGGATCGCTACGTTGACGTTGAGGTGCCCTCGATTCCTGAAAACGCGGTCGTCCTGGTCGCGACCTGGGGCCCGGTCGCATTCTTCATTCCGTATGCCGAGCCGCGAGCGCGCTATGTCGGGATGGAAAACAATTTCCTGTCCCTCACCCAGGACAACAGACGCGCCATTGCCGACGAAAGCGGGCTCGACCCCAACTCCCTGCCGAACTTCCCCGACAACAAGCTCGCGCTGGAGGTGAAGCGCGTGATGCGGACTCCCGGCCGGCCGAAGTTCGTCCTCAATGTCGACGCCTTCGACGCCGGCAAGCTCGATGCGCTGCTCGCGCATTTCGACTTGAAATGGGACGGCAAGCCGTGCCCGCCGATCCGCACGAACCTCACCGGCCCCGCGCTCAGCCTCTGCGGCGCAGTCGAACGATGATGTATTGATCCTTCGCCATACCCCGCTGTCATTCCGGGGCGCCGCGCAGCGGCGAGCCCGGAATCCATACGCCGCAGCAGGAATTATGAATTCGGAGCTCACCTCCACTTCGCCGCGGCGCCCTCAAATGACGCGCGGATGTGCGCGGCTTGCTCACTCTCCCGAAAGCCGGCATCGTCGTGTTCGCGCCGACCGCGAATAATCGGGAACAAGGGGAGACGACCGCATGGAGCCCGTCGCGGCCAAGCACGAGCCGGTGGCCGCGTTCGTCGGGTCGGTGCGACCCATTCTGTTTTCCATGTTCTTCTTCTCGGGCTTTTGCAGCCTGCTCTACCAGGTGGTCTGGGTGCGACTGGCGTTTGCGCACTTTGGAGTGATCACGCCTGTCCTCTCCTGCGTGCTGTCGGTCTTCATGCTGGGCCTCGGCATCGGTTCGGTGTTCGGCGGACGCTGGGCGCGATGGGCCAGCGAGCGCTGGCGCATGTCGCCGGCGTATTTTTACGGTGCGGCCGAGTTCGTCATCGGCATCGGCGCGCTCGCGGTGCCGGCGCTGTTCGCCGCCGGCGAGAGCTATCTGCTGACATCCGGCGAAGCGAGTTCGGCGAGCTATCTCTTGGCTTCGGCCGTGTTCATCGTCATCGCGGTGCTGCCCTGGTGCATCATGATGGGCGCGACCTTTCCGCTGATGATGTCTTTCATCCGGCAGATCGCGCCGCGCAACGGCCAGAGCTTCAGCTTCCTTTATCTCGCGAACGTCATCGGCGCGACGGCGGGCACGGTGGTGACCGCGCTCGTTCTCGTCGAAGTCTTCGGCTTTCGCAAAACGTCTCTGATCGCGGCTGCGATCAACTTCGCCATCGCTGCGGTGAGCTTCGCGCTCGCGCAGATATATCCGCTGTCCCCCGAGGCGACCGCCGATGCGCCATCACAGGTCCCGCCGGGTGCGCGCAGGTCGGGGTGGTGGCTCGAAACGGTGCTGTTCACCACCGGGCTCACGTCGCTTGCCATGGAGGTCGCCTGGACGCGCGCCTTCACAATGGTGCTGAAGACGACGATCTATTCGTTCGCCGCGATCCTCGCGACGTATCTGCTCGCGACGGCGCTCGGCTCGTACCTCTATAGGCGCGGCTTGAAGACCGGCCGGCTGGTTTCCACCCAAACGATCCTCGGCGCGCTCGGCCTGTGCGCCTTGCTTCCCGTCGCGATCGACGATCCGCGCTTCAACCAGAGCATCGTCGCGACGCTCGCGAGCATCGTGCCGTTCTGTCTCGCACTCGGCTACCTGACGCCGCGGTTGATCGACGAGCACAGCCTCGGCGATCCGCAGCGCGCCGGGCGGGCCTATGGCGTGAACATTGCGGGCGGCATCCTGGGACCGCTTCTCGTCGCTTACCTGCTGCTGCCGACGGTCGGCACGCGTGCGACGCTGTTGTTGCTGAGCCTGCCGATGGTCGGGCTGTTCGCCTGGGCGGCATGGCAGGAGGCAGCATCGCTGCGGCGGCAGCTCGGGTACGTGGTTCCGTTCGCGGCCTTATTTGCGTTCGCCACGTTCGTGAGTCGCGGCTACGAGGACGGCGCGTTCTACCAGGAGCGCCATGAGGTCCGTCGCGACATCACCGCGACCGTCACGGCCTATGGCGAAGGCATGGACAAGCATCTCCTGGTGAACGGCGTCGGGATGACGTTCCTATCGCCGACCACCAAGGTGATGGCGCATTTGCCGCTTGCGGTGAACAACAGCGCCAAGGCGGGGCTCATCATCTGCTTCGGCATGGGCACGACGTTCCGCGCCATGCGCAGCTGGGGGATCGACACCACGGTCGTCGAGCTGTCCCGCTCGGTGACGGAGTCGTTCGGCTTCTTCCATGCGGATTTCCGCGACGTGATCGCCGACCCCAAGGCGCACGTGGTGGTCGACGATGGGCGCCGCTATCTCCTGCGCAGCGCCAAGAAATTCGACGTCATCACCCTCGACCCGCCGCCGCCCATCGAGGCGGCCGCGTCGAGCCTTCTCTATTCCAAGGAATTCTACGACGTGGTGAAGGCACATCTCGCGCCGGGCGGCATTCTCCAGCAATGGTATCCGGGAGGCGAGGAGAGCATCCAATATGCGGTTGCACGCTCGCTGCGCGAATCCTTCCCCTACATCGTGGTCTATCGATCGCTCGAGGACTGGGGCTACCACTTCTTGGCATCGTCCTCGCCGATCGAGGACATCACGCCTGAGACGTTCGTAGCGCGATTGCCGGAGGCTGCGCGGCGCGATCTGATGGAATGGAATTCGGACATCTCCATCGCCACCATGGCCGACAATGTTCTTTCGCGGCGAACCGACATGGCAAAGCTGCTGCCGCCCGGGAGCAAAAACGTCGCGGTGACGGACGACCTTCCCTACAACGAGTACTTCTTCTTGCGTCGCGTCGGCCTCATGAATTGATGCGTCGGCGATGCCCTAAAACGGGGCCGGCCGCCGTCCCGATTGTCGAGGCAGGTCGACAAGCGAGAGCGGCGGCCGGAACGGACGCCAGGAGCAGGCGGCGTCCGCGATCGTTCCGTTCAGAAGATGTGGCTAAAGATCCAATACAAACTGCCCGACAAAAGTATGGCGGCGGGCAAGGTCAACACCCAGGCCATCAACAAATTGCGGACGGTGGCCCACTGCAAGCCGGAGCCGTTCGCCGCCATCGTGCCGGCGACACCTGACGACAGCACGTGAGTAGTGGACACTGGCAGTCCGAAGTAATCCGCGGCTCCGATGGTGGAGGCCGCTACCAGTTCCGCGCATGCGCCCTGCGCGTAGGTCATATGCGCCTTGCCGATCTTCTCGCCGACCGTCACCACGATGCGCTTCCACCCGATCATGGTACCGAGGCCGAGCGCGATCGCGACGGCAATCTTCACCCAGGTCGGGATGAACTTGGTCGCGTTGTCGAGGGACCTCTTGTAGTTCGTCAGGATCGCGACGTCTTCGGTCGACAGGTCGCTTTCCTTGTCTTTCATCAGGAAGCGGATCGCCTCTGACGCGAGGTACATGTCGTTTCGGGTGTTGCCCACCACTCCGGAAGGCACTTTGGCGAGCGAACCGTAGGTATCGACCTGCTTTGCAATGTCGCTCACCAGCACCGCAAGTGACGGGAAGGTGCCTTCGTTGATCTTGCGCTCGGCGACATAGGCCGTCACCGCCGGTCGCGGATTGCCGAGCACGTTGTAGCCGGCGGCTCTGCTGGCGATCACCTGGGCGGCCGCAGTCGAGTTGGTGCGGAACTCGATCATCTGGCTTTCCGGCATGGCGCGGTTGAGCGCGTAGGCGGTCGGCACCGTGCCGATCAGGATCAGCATGATGAGGCCCATGCCCTTCTGCCCGTCATTGGAGCCGTGGGCAAAGCTGACGCCGGTGCAGGTGAGGATCAGGATGCCGCGGATCCACCACGGCGGCGCCGCATCGCCCTTCGGTTCGGCGTAAAGCGCCGGATTGCGGACAACGAAGCGCAGCGCGATGAGCAGCACCGCCGCAAGGATGAACCCGAAGGCTGGCGAAAGCAGCAGCGCGTAGCCGATTTCGGTCGCCTTGCTCCAGTCGACGCCCGAAGTGCCGTCACGACCACGCAACAGCGCGTTGGCGATGCCGACGCCGATGATCGATCCGATCAGCGTGTGCGAGCTTGAGGCGGGCAAGCCGAGCCACCACGTGCCGAGGTTCCAGATGATCGCCGCGATGAGGAGGGCGAACACCATGGCGAAACCCGCCGAGCTGCCGACCTGAAGGATCAATTCGACCGGCAGCAGCGACACGATGCCGAACGCCACCGCACCGGAGGAAACCAGCACGCCGAGGAAATTGAAGAACCCGGACCACATGACGGCGATCGGCGCCGGCAGCGAATGGGTGTAGATGACGGTCGCGACCGCGTTGGCGGTGTCGTGGAAGCCGTTCACGAATTCGAAGCCGAGCGCGATCACGAGGGCGACGAACAGCAGAAGGAACGGCGCGATCGTCGTGATCTTCGTGCCGGACGCATCGACGTCGGCGTACAGGCTATAGGCGACGAACAGGAAGCCGGCCGCCATGATGCCGAAGAACAGGATCAGCGTCAGCGGATTAAACGGTTGATCGAGCTTAGGCTTGGGCGAAACGGCAACGCCAACCGCCCCCGGCATCGTTGTGTCGGTCATCGGTAGTCCCCTCGGTGGTAAGCCGCGACTTTGACCGATCGGGATGACGGTTACGTGACAGTGGCGTAAGCAACCGCTGACAAGCTTGGCGGCTTGGCAGAAATGATTGATTTACAGCGCTATTTCGGCGAATAAATTTGCTTTGCCGAAGCCGCTGGAAATTGCGGTGTCAGCTTGCGCGCAGCGGCGCCGCGACCGTCGCGTTGGGAAGGCACAGTTCGACAATCAGTCCGCCATCACTGGCGTTGCGCGCTTTCGCGTTTCCGCCATGCAGCGCCATGATCCGCGCGGTGATCGCAAGGCCAAGGCCGACGCCGCCGCTGGCGCGATCCCTCGCCTCGTCGACGCGATAAAACGCCTCGAAGATGCGGTCGAGATCCCGATCGGGAACACCCGGGCCGTGATCGCGAACGGCGAGTATCGCCCCGCTCGGGTCGACCCGCGTCGAGACCTCCACTTTGCTCCCGACGGGCGTGAATCGAATGGCATTGCGCATCACGTTATCGACCGCGCGCCGCAGCAACTCGAAATTGCCGAGCGCCATCACGCCGGACATCGTCGAAGGAGCGATCTCTTTGCCCATCGCCGAGGCCTCGAAGTGGGCATCTTCGACGACTTCGTTCACGAGTGTTCCGAGTTCCACCTCTTGCCGTGCCAAGGTCGGCTCGGCACCGGACAGCCGCGACAATTGCAGCGTCTGCCCGATCAGCGCATCCAGCCGTTCGACATCGCGCTCGATGCGTGAAAGCTGAACATCGAGGTTGCCGTCGCCGCGCTGCGCAAGGCCGAGCGCGACCCGCAGCCGCGTCAGCGGCGAACGCAATTCATGCGAAATGTCTCGCAGCAGCATCTCTTTCGAGGCGATCTGCGAGCGCAGGCGCTCCGCCATCTGGTTGAAGTCGCGCGCCAGGATGCCAAGCTCATCCTGCCGGCCGCACAGGCGTCCCTCGACCCGTGCATCGAGGTCGCCCGACGCCAGCGTCCTTGCCACGCCTTGCAGCTTGGTCACCGGACCGCTGATGTAGCGCGCGAGCCACCAGCATATCGCGGCGCTGATCGCGAGCGCGATCAAGAGCAGTGGGATGGTGATGCCGTCGGCGCCGAGGACGTCGATCGGCGTCGCCCCGAACCACGCCACCAGAAGCGTGTAGGCGGTGCCATCCGGTGCGACGATCTTCGGATTGGCGAGAAGGTGACTACGATTGAACCCGGGATGGTGCGACGCCGTCACTCCGCCTGGCGACCAGTCGTAACCGTAAGGCCAGTAATGGACATTGTTTCCACCGCGGTCACCGGCTGGCGGCCGGCCATCGAGGGCAAGCCACTGCACGACGTGCTCGGGCAATGTGCGCTGCAAGATATCGCTGCCCGACGCATCGACCACATAGATGTCGAGGTCCGGATGCGCGCCGGCGACGTTAGATAGCCAGGCCCGAAGACCCGGCATGCCGCTGTCCTGCAAGGCGGTGTTCGCGCCCTGCAGTCACATCCGCAGGATCGATGCTGCTCAGCATCGTGATGCGATACCACGCGACCGTCGCAGTCACGGCGACGGCGCCGCCAAGGATCAGCACCATGGCGAGCCAGAATGAAACGAAAATCCGGAAGAACAGCGTTCTCACGCTCGCCTCGTATCGCTGCTGGTTAAGACGTAACCGGCGCCGCGAATGCTCCTAATCTTGACGCCGGCGCTGCGCTTTTGCGCCGCAAGCTTGCGCCGGAGGTTGCTGATATGGGTGTCGATGCTCCGGTCATAAGCCGACAGCCGCCGCCCAAGCGCGCTTTCCGTCAGGAATTCCCGCGACTGCGCGCGTCCGGGAGCCCGCATGAGCAGCTCCAGCACCCGGAATTCGGCATTCGTCAGGTGAATCGGCCGCCCATCGGCACTTGCTTCCAGCGTTTCGGCATCGAGCCGCAGGACGCCCAATGTAAATTCGCGGCTCGCTTGCTGCGCGTCGCTGTTTGCGCGTCTGAGCACGGCGCGCATGCGCGCCAACAGCTCCTTCGGATTGAAAGGCTTCGGAAGGTAATCGTCAGCCCCAAGCTCGAAACCGAGAATGCGATCGGTGTCCTCGCCGCGCGCGGTCAACATGATCACCGGCACCGATTGCTTGCGCCGCAGATCGCGCAGCACATCGAAGCCGCTGCGCGATGGCAGCATGACATCGAGGATGACGAGATCGAAACTCTCGTCGGCCATCCGCTTCAAAGCGTCCGCGCCGTCGACTGCGGTGACAATGCGGAATGATTCCGCAGCCAGATACTCGCTCAGCATCTGGTTGAGCTCGAAATCATCGTCGACAAGCAAAACCGAGTTCAGCGCTTTTCTCCAAATTCGACGGGCAATCGAAAATGCCCTTTCGGTAGGCTCGCCGTGAGCGCGGATATCGCCGCTTTCCGAAAATATCCGACAATCGGGCACCCTATGGCAAGGCGATGGTTGCGCCCGTGCAACGCGGCTGTCTTAAGGCCGTTAACACGCCTCAACTTCACAAATCTTCACTTTTAGCGGTGCTCCCATCCCGCCTATCTTGGAACCGAGCATGGACGTCGCTTCGGACACACAGATTCGTGTCGTCGCGGCGAAGAGTCCTTCGTGTCGTCTATTAGCCCCGCGGCGCCGGAGGCCGCTCGATGAACCTCGTTGCCTTTGCGCTGCGTCGACCGATAACGGTCCTCGTGCTGGTCATTGCCGCCGTGCTGACCGGCGGTCTCGCCATCGATCGCATGCCGCGCGATATTTTCCCCGACCTCGGGGTGCCGGTGCTTTATGTCGCCCAGCCTTACGGCGGCATGGATCCCGCCCAGATGGAAGGGTTTCTCGTCAACTATTACGAATATCATTTTCTCTACATCACCGGGATCGAGCACGTCGAATCGAAGTCGATCCAGGGCGCGGCGCTGATCAAGCTGCAGTTTCATCCCGGCACCAACATGGCCGGCGCGATGGCCGAGACGGTGGGATACGTCAATCGCGCCCGCGCCTTCATGCCGGTCGGCACCGTGCCGCCATTCGTCATGCGGTTCGACGCCGGCAGCGTGCCGGTCGGCGATCTCGTCTTCACCGACACGACCGGCAAGCTCAGCCTGAAGGACATGCAGGACGCCGCGCTTTTCCGGGTGCGGCCGCTGTTCGCGACATTACCCGGGGTGTCGGCGCCGCCGCCGTTCGGCGGTGCCCCGCGCACGATCGTCATCAGTGCCGATCCGGATCGGCTGCGCGCCTACAACATGAGTCCCGACGAAGTGGTCGCTGCCCTGACCAAGGGCAACGCCATCAGCCCGTCGGGCAACGTGCGCTTCGGCAACACGATTCCGATGGTGCCGGTAAACTCGGTCGTATCCGACGTCCGCGGCCTTGGCGACGTTCCGATCCGCTCTGACGGCACCCGCACGATCTTCATCCGCGACATCGGCAAGATCGACGACGCCTCGGACATCGAAACCGGCTACGCCATCGTGAACGGTCACCGCACGGTTTATATTTCGGTGACCAAGCGCTCCGATGCGTCGACCTTGAGCGTCGTCAATCTGGTCAAGGCCAACCTGCCGAAGTTTCAGTCGGTGCTCCCGGAAGGCGTGAAGGTCAGCTACGAGTTCGACCAGTCGCCATATGTGGTGCGCGCCATCATGGGCCTCACCGAAGAAGGCGCGCTCGGCGCCATTCTCACCGGGCTGATGGTGCTGCTGTTCCTGCGCGATTGGCGCAGCGCGCTCGTCGTCGTCGTGAACATCCCGCTGGCGATCCTCGCCGCCGTTATGGCGCTGTGGGCGACCGGGCAGACCATCAATCTTATGACGCTCGGAGGGCTCGCGCTCGCCGTCGGCATCCTCGTCGACGAAGGAACGGTGGTGATCGAGAACGTCCACTCGCACATCGCTCGCGGCGACGGGCTGCGCCAGGCGGCCTACAACGGGACCACTGAGACGCTGGGGCCCAACTTCCTGGCGATGTTGTGCATCCTCGCCGTGTTTATTTCTGCGTTCTTCATGCAGGGCGCCGCGCACAACCTGTTCATCCCGATGGCGCTCGCGGTCGGCTTTGCGATGATCGCCTCCTATATCCTGTCGACGACGCTCGTGCCGATCCTCCTGATCTGGGTCCTGCCGCGGGGACACGCGACCGAGGTGTCGCGGACCGGCGGCTTCGACCGGTTTCGGGAGCGCTATCGCCGGATCGCCCGCCGCGCCGTTGCGCTGCGTTGGACGATCGTTGGGGCTTATCTGCTGATCGCCGCTGCCGTCATCGCAATCGTTGGCGGCGACCTTGGCCGGGAGATCTTTCCGCAGGTTGATGCCGGACAGTTCGCGCTTCGGCTGCGCGGTCCACCGGGAACGCGGATCGAGGAGACGGAAAAGCTCGCCAACCGGACCCTCGACGTCATCGCGCGCGAAGTCGGCAAGGAGAACGTTGAGATCACGCTCGGCTTCGTCGGCGTGCAAAACGCCGCCTATCCCATCAACACCATCTATCTGTGGACGAGCGGACCTGAGGAGGCAATGCTCCAGGTCCAGCTCAATCGCAAGTCCGGCATCGGCGTCGCCGCGCTGCGGGAGCGTTTGCGCAAAAAGCTGCCGGAGGAACTGCCGGATGTGCGGTTCAGCTTCGAGCCGAACGATATCGTGAGCCAGGTGATGAGCTTCGGCGCACCGACGCCGATCGAGGTCGCCGTCAGCGGTCCTGATTTCGCAAAATCGCGGCAATTCGCCCAGCAAATCCAGGAAGCGCTCGGCGAGGTGACGCCGCTGCGGGATCTCGCATTCGAGCAGGAACTCGATTATCCGGCCGTGAAGGTCGTCATCGATCGCGAGGTGGCCGGAATGCTCGGCGTGACGGCCGATCAGATCGGTCGTTCGCTGACGGAGGCAACCTCATCGAGCCGCTTCACCGTGCCCAATTTCTGGCCCGACCCGCGTAGCGGCGTCGGCTACCAGGTGCAGGTGCAAGTGCCGACACCGCGCATGAATTCGCTCGAGGAGGTCAAGAACATCGTCATCGGGCGTAGCCACGACACCCAAATCAATCTGCGCAACGTCGCTGATGTGAGCAACGGCACGGTGCTCGGCGAGTACGACCGCTACAACATGCAGCGGATGTTGACGCTCGGGGCGAACATCAGCGGCGAAGATCTCGGCCGGGTCGCAAAGCGCGTCTCGCAGGCGATCGCGAAGGTCGGCAACCCGCCGCCGGGCGTGAACGTCAACGTACGCGGCCAGGTGGTGCCGATGCAGGAGATGTTCGGTGGGCTTCAGCTTGGATTGTTCGTCGCAATTATCGTGATCTTCCTCCTGCTGGCGGCGAACTTCCAATCCTTCCGCCTGTCGCTTGCGGTCGTGCTCACGATCCCGGCGGTGTTGGCCGGCGTCACGCTGGCCCTGTGGATCACCCGCACCACGCTGAACATCCAATCGCTCATGGGAGCGATCATGGCGATCGGCGTCGCGGTGGCGAACGCGATCCTGCTCGTCTCGTTTGCGGAGAACGACCGCCTCGGCGGCGCAAGCGCGTCGGATGCCGCCGTCTGGGGAGCGTCGACCCGGCTGCGGCCTATTCTCATGACGAGCTGCGCGATGATCGCCGGCATGCTGCCGATGGCGATCGGTCTCGGCGACGGCGGCGATCAGACCGCTCCGCTCGGACGCGCGGTGATCGGCGGTCTCGCCGGCGGGACGTTCGCGACGCTGATCATCCTGCCCGCAATCTTCGCCATTCTCCAGGATCGCCAGAAACGCGGTGGCATCTCGTTGCACCCCGGCGATCGCGACGAAGCACCGCTCGCTCCCGAAGGCGCGCCCGTGCGGCAGCAGCCGCAACATCAGCCGACATGATTTCCGGAATTTCACGATGACGATTGACGACGAGCAAGGCACGACAGTTTGGCGACGGCCATCGCCGGCTTGCTGGCGCTTGCGGCGGCCGGTGGCGCGGTAACAGCGTCGCTGGCTGCGGAAGGCACCCCTGCGCAGCCGCCGCGGCCCGCCGTCGATTCGAATGCGGCCGCGATCGGTAAGGCTCGTCGCACCGGCAACCGTGCAGGCATTTTTTGCGACTGAACTTTACGCGAAAGAACTCCGGCTACATTTCGAAGGTCAACGCCGACATCGGCGATCACGTCAAGAAGGGGACGGTGCTCGCCGTCATCGACGACCCGGAATTGCAACAACAGTTCGCCCGCGCCGAGGCGGCCGTGCAGCAGGCTGAGGCCTCGCTCGTCGTCGCCAAACGCCGGTTCGAGGGATTGCAGGCGGACCTGAAACTGCAGCAGGTCACGCTGCAACGCTGGGAGCAACTTTTTGCCGGCAAGGCCGTGACCCGCCAGCAACTTGACGAGCAGACGCGCCAAGCAAGGCGTCTCAAACGCCAACCTTGAGGTGGGACGCGCCGATATTGCCCTCGCCGAAGCCAATCTTGCGGCGGCCAAAGCCGAGCAGCAGCGGCTTCAGGCCCTCCTCGAATACACCAAGATCACCGCGCCGTTCGACGGCATCGTCACCCGGCGGCTGGTCAATCCCGGCGATCTCGTGCAGGCGGCGACGTCGTCCCGCCCGCAGGCGCCGCTGTTCACCTGCCAGGAGATCGACATTGTCCGCGTGTTCGCTGACGTGCCGGAAGCCAATGCAGCGGCAATTCGCGCCGGCTGGCCGGCGGAAGTGCGGCTGTTCGGACCGGTCGGCCAGACGTTGCGCGGCAGTGTCACCCGCATCGCGGGTGCGCTCGACCCGGCGAGCCGCACGATGCGGGTTGAGATCGATCTGCCGAACCCCGACGAAGCGCTGATGCCGGGCATGTATGCGCAGGTCACCCTCACGTCGCCATCCAAGGCCGAGGCCAATGCGCTTGGTACGGGTGAGGTATCGCGATGACCGCTTGCGCCGCTGCATCGTCCTACGAGCTTCGATCTGATCGCGTCGATCGTACGCGACCCGTTGCATCGGCCGCCATCGGATCGACCGGCACGCAGTTGGTGAGAAAAATTTCTAAGGCCGCAAACGGCCATTGAAGGCTCCGTCGAACGGAGAGGGGGACATGGCGTCGAACATCGCGCTCAGGGGGAGCGCCGCGCTGCTGCTTGCTTTGCTTGCGGCCTCTTGCGCCAATGAAGCGGCGATCGTGGACGCGGGTCATCCATCCGTCAGCACGACAAGGCAGCCGTCGGCCTCGCTCAAAGTCGACGCGTCGCAAATTCAGCCGATGTACGAGCGGCGCATGCTGGCGGTGGATCTGCCGTCTGTCGTGCGTCTCGCCATGGCGCGCAACATCGACATCCAGGAAGCGCAGCAGCGTGTCGCCGCGTCGCGCGGAGAATTGGAGGCGAATGTCGGACGGATCTTTCCGTCGATTTCGCCGAATATCACGGCGATAGGCCTTTCAGGCGCCGTCTCGACACCCGCGGGTTTCGTGGCCGAGACCTTCAAGCACGTCATTCCCTATGCCGTCGCGATCCAGTGGATCATCAATCCGGGGCAGGTGGCCTACGACGTCATCGCCTCGAAACGGCGGCTTGATGCGTCCGAGCAGCAGGACGAGGCCGTCGTCATGGAGACGGCGCGGACGGCGGCAGTGCAATATTACGATCTTGTGCTGACCCAAGCCCAGGTCGCGGCCGCGCGGCAGGCGATCAAGGATGCCGAAGAGCTGCTTCGCATCGACCGCTTGCATTTCATGACCGGCACCGGCCTGACGGTGGACGTTCAGCGCGCCCAGGCGGCGCTTGCGGCGCGGCAGCAGACTTTTCTGCTGGCGCTGAACGCTTTCTATAATGCGTCGGTCGCGCTGACGATGACGCTGCACCTCGATCCGACGGTGATGCTGGTGCCCAGAGCGGGCAACATGTACGCGACGACGCTCGTTCGCGAAGACCTGACGATCGACAGCCTGCTCGACATCGCCCTGCATTGTCGGCCAGACCTTCAGGCCATTCGCAGCTTGTTTGCGGCCTCGGACGCCGACACCGGCTCGACCATCTGGGGCGGATTGGGACCGCAGGTCGCCGCGACGGAAAACATCGCGCCAAAGGCCCCCGCGCATCTCTTGTTTGACACCGAGTACCGCAAGCAACTCTATCAGGTGAATGCAGGCTTCAACTGGAGCCTCGCCACCTTTGGTCGGATCAAGACCGCGAAGGCCAATAGCAACATTGCCGGCCTCGAGGTCGAACGCCATCTTGACCAGGTGCAATCCTCGGTCGTCGCCTCGCAGCAGACGGCCCTGACCAACAAAAGGACCATTCCGTTTGCGCAGCAGGGCGTAACCGCAGCAGAAGAAGCGTTGCGGCTGACGCAGAAGAATTTGGAGGCCGGCACCGGCCTGACACTCGACGTGTTGACGGCCCAGGATGCCGCCGACCAGGCCCGCTTGAACTATGCGTCATCGGTCGTCCGTTACAATCAGGCGGAGATCAATCTGCTGGCGGCGTTGGGTCTGCTCGAAGAAATGAATTTGGAGCCAATCGGCAGACGCGCCATGGCCCGGCGGCGTTGACGTCGCGCGTCTCCCGCCTGCCAATTTTCGTCTGCAGGGCCTTTCGAATTGGCCTAGACTTGTCCTGAGGCGCTGCGCGCGAATGGCGCGGCACCCTTCGGGAGGTCACGAATAAATGTTCATCTCACATCGATGCTCGCTTGGTGTGGCTGCGCTGGCCGCGACTCTTTGCATTGCGATCGCGGGTGCGTGCGCTGACGAAGCCAAGAAATTCCCGAACTGGGAGGGGTTGTGGAAGCGCGGCAGCCCGGTCGGGGTGTGGGATCCGACCAAGCCCGGCGGTCTCGCCCAGCAGCCGCCGCTGACGCCGGAATATCAGAAGATATTCAAGTCCAATCTCGCCAAGGGCAAGGCCGGCGTCGTGTTCGACATCAAGGGCACCTGCGGGCCCGTCGGCATGCCGCGGCTGATGATTCTCTATGAGCCGATGGAAATCGTCATCAAGCCGAACGTCACCTACATGCTGTTTGAGTCCATGAGCCCGATCCGGCGCATCTTCACCGACGGGCGCCAATGGCCGAAGGAGCCGGATTCGCAGTTCGTCGGCTATTCGATCGGCACCTGGCTCGATACTGACGGCGATGGCGTCTACGACACGCTCGAGGTCGAGACCCGCGACTTGCGCGGACCGCGCCTGTTCGATTCGACCGGCATTCCGCTCCACGCCGACAACGAGACGGTGGTCAAGGAGCGGCTCTATCTCGACAAGAAGGACCCCGACATCCTGCGCAACGAGATCACGACCTTCGACCATGCGCTGACGCAGCCGTGGTCGGTGTCGCGGTTCTATCGCCGCGAGCACAATCCGGTCTACGAGGAATATCCCTGCACCGAGGACAACCGCTGGGTCGCGATCGGCGGCGAGCTCTATCTCGCCGACGGCGAGGGCTACCTGATGCCGATCCAGAAGAACCAGCCGCCGCCCGATCCGAAGTATCTGCAAAAGTACTTCAAGCCCAAGCAGTGAGAGCAATGAGAGGAGCGCCGTGACCGCACCCGTCGTCGAGGCGAACGGCGCGCGCATCCCGGCGATCGGGCTCGGCACTTGGGACTTGCGCGGGCGCACCTGCGCCCGCGTCGTCGAGCAGGCGCTGCGGCTCGGCTATCGCCACATCGACACCGCCGAGATGTACAACAACGAGCGCGAGGTCGGCGAAGCGCTGCGGGCTTCGGGCGTGCCGCGGAACGAGGTCTTCATCACCACCAAGATCTGGCAGGATCATCTGACGCCGCGCGAATTCGATCGCGCGACCAAAGAATGCCTCGCGCGCCTGCGCCTGCCGGAGGTGGACCTGTTGCTGATCCACTGGCCCAATCCGCGCGTGCCGCTCGCCGAGACGATCGGCGCGCTCTGCCGCGCCAGGGAAGCGGGCTTCACCCGCCACATCGGCATCTCGAATTTCACCGTTCCGCTGATCGAGCAGGCGGTCAAGCTCGCGACCGCGCCGCTCGTCGTCAACCAGATCGAATGGCACCCTTATCTCGACCAGTCGAAGGTGGTCGAAGCCTGCCGCCGTCATGGGCTGGCGGTCACGGCGTATAGCCCGATCGCGCGCGGCCGGGCGACGGAGGACAAGACGCTGGCGCTGATCGGCATGCACTACCGCAAGACTGCGGGACAAGTCGCGCTGCGCTTTCTCGTCCAGCAGGGCGCGATCGTGATCCCGCGCACGTCGAAGCGCGAGCGGCTCGAAGAAAACATGGCAATCTTCGACTTCGAGCTCACCGACGCCGAGATGGACGAGATCCGCAAGCTCGCCAAGCCCAGCGGCCGCATCGTCAACTCGTCCGGCTCCCCGAACTGGGATTGAGCTTGATTGATCGCCACGGGTCATGGCCGGGCGTGCAGCCGTAGGGTGGGCAAAGCGAAGCGTGCCCACGGCGGCGGCGCCGCTTGTGGCCACGTCGCACGTGGGCACGGCGGAACGATCGACGTTGCCAAGATTGTGAAACCTCGGCCGCCTTTGCCCACCCTACGATCCGGTCATTCCGGGGCGCTGTAGCGCAGCGGAGGCGAGCCCGGAATCCATGAACACGGACTGCGGAGTATGGATTCCGGGCTGCCTAGCTGCGCTCGGCCCCCGGAATGACCAGCAATGCGCCTGTGCAACCTGAAGCGCCACGTTCATGCCGTTGCATTGATTTAATGCGTGAGCGCTGTAGAAACGTTCGCCCAGCTTCCTCACTCCATCAGCGAAATCAGGTTCCTCATGCCGGAAAGCTCGCTTGAACGGCTGACCGGCCGCGTCGCGCCGGGACTCTTCATCGTGCTGTGGAGCTCAGGCTTCATCGGCGCGAAGTTCGGGCTGCCCCACACCGAGCCGTTCACGTTTCTCTCGATCCGCATGGCGATTGCGGTCGCGCTGCTTGCCATCCTGGTGGTGGTCTCGCGTTTGGCGTGGCCGCCGCGCACCATCGTCGGGCACAACGTGATCGCCGGTCTCCTGGTGCACGGCTGCTATCTCGCCGGCGTCTTCATCGCGATCGCGAACGGACTTGCGACCGGGCTCGTTGCGCTCATCGTCAGCCTGCAGCCGGTGCTGACCTCGACGGTCGCGAACCGCATCCTCGGCGAGCGCGTCGCGCCACTGCAGTGGGCGGGTCTCGCGCTCGGGCTTGTCGGCGTCTACCTCGTGGTCAGCGGCAAGCTCGCGAGCGGCGGCACCGCGTGGCCGGCGTGGCCCGCGATCACGGTGGCACTCCTCGGCATCACCGTCGGCACGATCTATCAGAAGCGCCACGGCGCCGGCCTCGATTGGCGCACGCAGCTCTTGATCCAATACATCGCCGCCGGCTTGGCGTTCGCGCTGTGCGCGTTCGCCTTCGAGACGCGGGCCGTGGATTGGACCGCGGAGTTCATCTTCGCGCTCGCCTGGCTCGTCTTCGTGATGTCGTTTGCCGCGATCTGGCTATTTTATTTTCTGATCCGCCGCATCGCGACGACGAAGCTCACAAGTTTGCTCTACCTGATGCCGCCGGTGACAGCGGTCATGGGCTGGGTCTTCTTCGACGAGCGCCTGGCGCTTGCGTCTCTCTTCGGCATGGGCCTCTGCGTCGGTGGCGTGTTCCTGGTCAACCGCAAGTAGCCGGTAGCCCGGATGGAGCGCGGCTTGGGCCGCGCGTAATCCGGGGCAGGCCTCACCATTCCAATAGCCTTGCCTGCTGCACACCCGCCCCGGATTGCACGCCGGCACGCCGGCGCTTCCATCCGGGCTACAGGTCGCAGGCTTGGCCGCTCGACAAGACCGTTGTTCGCGACGACACTGCGGCAAACACGGGAGCAGCGCATGACCCTGGTGCGAGCTTTGGCCGTTGCACTCGCGGCGATCTGCGGCGCGTTGCCGGCGCACGCGGACGATACGCTGCGGATCGCGGTCGGCCAGCGCGGACTGTGGGACACCTCGGTGTCCGAGCTCGGCCAGCGCGGCGGCATCTTCAAGAAGCACGGCATCGTGCTCGACATTCTCTACACCCAGGGCGGCGGCGAGACCCAGCAGGCCGTGATTTCCGGCAGCGTCGAGCTCGGCGCGTCCGCGGGGATCCTCGGTGTGTTCGGCGCGTTCGCCAAAGGCGCGCCGCTGCGCATCATCGGCGCCGAGATCACCGGCGCCGGCGATCTTTATTGGTACGTGCCGGCGTCATCGCCCCTCCGCTCGCTGACCGACATCGATGGCCAGACCATCGCCTATTCCACGAACGGCGCTTCGACCAACTCCATCGTTCTCGCCTTCATCAAGCAGTACGGGCTCAAGGCGCGCGCAGTCGCAACCGGAAGCCCGGCCGCGACGCTGACGCAGGTGATGTCGGGCCAGATCGATGTGGGCTGGGGCGGCCCGCCGTTCGGCCTCGACCTCATCGACCAGCGCAAGATCCGCCTCATCGCCACCGGCAATGACGCGACCGCGTTCCGAAATCAGACCGTGCGGCTCCTGATCACCAACGCGGCAACGCTCGCGAGCCGCCAGGATGCGATCAACCGCTACATCGCGGCCTATCGCGAGACCGTCGACTGGATGTATTCCGATCCGGCGGTGTTCAAGCACTACGCCGATTTCATGGGCGTCAGCGAAGAGACCGGCCGCCGCACCCGCGACGGCTTTTTCCCCAAGGCCGCGCTCGATCCCGACCGCATCGTCGGCCTCGACGCCGCCAACGCCGACGCCGTCGCCTTCAAATACATGGCGGCGCCGCTCACCAAGGCGCAGCTCGACGAGCTGATCCGCATCCCGCCGCGCTAAGAACACCTTCCCCTGGAGGGGGAAGGTCGCCCGCGCGAACGCGCGGGCGGGATGGGGTGACAGCACTGCAGCCTATTCTGCGTCGCCTTTTTTGCTGCACCGCTGCCACCCCACCCCGCTCGCTTCGCGAGCGACCCTCCCCCTCCAGGGGAGGGTGCTAGGTGCTCGCCAACCCGCCGGTCGTTTCGATGAAATCCACCACCGCGTCGATGCCGTTGCCGGCGCGCACGTTGGTGAACACGAAGGGGCGGGTGCCGCGCATGCGCTTGGCGTCGCGCTCCATCACGTCGAGCGAGGCGCCGACATGCGGCGCGAGATCGACCTTGTTGATGACGAGGAGATCGGAGCGCGTGATGCCGGGGCCGCCCTTCGACGGGATCTTGTCGCCGGCCGCGACGTCGATGACGTAGATCGTGAGATCGGCAAGCTCGGGCGAGAAGGTCGCGGCGAGATTGTCGCCGCCGAACTCGATCAGGATGAGGTCGAGTGCCGGAAACTTGGCGCGCATCGCCGCGACCGCCGCGAGGTTCATCGAGGCGTCTTCGCGGATGGCGGTGTGCGGGCAACCGCCGGTCTCCACGCCGGCGATACGCTCCGGCGGCAGCGCGCCGGACCGCACCAGATATTCGGCATCCCACTTGGTGTAGATGTCGTTGGTGATCGCGGCGATGTCGTAGTGCGAGCGCAGGCGCTTGCACAGCGCGTCCATCAATGCGGTCTTGCCCGATCCGACCGGGCCGCCGACACCGACCCGCAGCGGGCCATGCGAACTTGCCATCACAAACGTCCTTCGTCGTTGTTCGCGCGCATCACGAGCGGAAGAGGCGCGTATATTGCGTTTCGTGGCGCATGCTCGCGATGTCGGCGCGCAGCGTCGCGCTGCCGATATCGTCGAGGCCGGTCGTGAGTGCGCGCGCAGCGGTCGCCGCGACGGATGCTTCGAGAGCCGCGAGCACGCGCTGGCCGTCGGTCTGGCCGAGCGGCACGAGGCGCACGCCCGCGGACACGAGGTTCGAGACGACGCCGTGGAGAAATGCGTCGAGCGCCGGCGCCGCGGCGATGCCATGACCGGCGCAGACGACGCCGACCGCAATGGGGTAGGCGAGGGGGCCGCTCCACGCAGCGGCGAGGCGATCGAGTGCCGCGCACGGCCAGGCGGCGCGCGTGATCGTGACAAAGGCTTCGCCCTGCGCGGTTGTCTCGAGGCAGCGTTCCTTCGTGCCGACGAACGCCGCTGCAAGTTCGGCTGCTGCGGTCAGCGCTGCGCCATCGTCGTCAGTAATCGCGCAATGCGCCGCCGCGAAAATGACGGCGTCGCAGAACACGCTGCCGCAGCCGATCATGCTCGCGAGCCAGCCGCGCAGCGTTTCGGCATCGCGAATGTCGCCCGCCTCGACCGCCCATTCGATGCCGCTCGAATACGAGAACGCGCCCACCGGATACGCCGGCGACATGAACGTCATGAGCCGGTAGAGCGAAAACTTCACCTCCCCCTGGAGGGGGGAGAGCCTGCCCCGGACTTGATCCGGGGTCGCTCGCGCGCCAGCGGGAGGGGGTGGCAGCGCTCCAACATATTCGGTGCAGAGTTTTGTGGAAGCGCTGCCACCCCACCCCGGACCGCCTGCGGCGGTCCGACCCTCCCCCTCCAGGGGAGGGTGTTTGGCGCGCTTCCTGCCGCGGCCGTCAGACATGGAAATCGTCAGGGTCCACATGGCGGTGATCGTAGGCGCCGCGCTCGGGCTCGAACGGCGCCTCGATCACGGTGAGGCGGGCGCCCAGTCCCGCCAGCATCTCTTCCAGCACATGGTCGCGGCGCATGCGCAGGCGGTCGCCCGCGACCTCGATTTCGGTGTGGCGGTTGCCGAGATGCCAGGCGATGCGGGCGAGCGCGGCAGGGCTCTCCGCCGCGATCTCGATCAGCGGCTTCAGGTCTCGCCACGACCGCCACCACGGCACCGTCATCGAGCGCGAGGCCATCGCCGTCATGGAGCGCGGTCGGCTGCGGCAGGTCGAGGAGGAAACGCGCGCCGCTCTCGCCCGTGAGCACGATGCGCCGGCGGTAGCGTTCCTCGGCATCGAGCACGACGGCGTCGACCGCTTCGGCGCGCCGCCATGCGCCCGCACGCAGGATGCGCGTCGCTCGCTTCGTTGCCCGGATGCGCTCCACCGCCTCGGGAGTCATCAGAACAGGAAATACCTCTGCGCCATGGGCAGCACCTCCGCGGGCGCGCAGGTCAGAAGCTCGCCGTCCGCCGTCACCTCGTAGGTCTCCGGATCGACAGTGATCTTCGGCGTCGCGCCGTTGTGGATCATGCTCTTCTTCGAAATGTCGCGGGTGTGCTCGACCGCGACGAGCGTCTTCTCGATGCCGAGCTTGTCGCCGAGCTTGGCCTTCACGGCCGCCTTGGATGCGAACACCACCGAGCTCGCGGTCAGCGCCTTGCCGAAGGCGCCGAACATCGGACGGTAGTGGATCGGCTGCGGCGTCGGGATCGAGGCGTTGGGGTCGCCCATGGGCGCGGCCACGATGGTGCCGCCCTTGATCACGAGCTCGGGCTTGACGCCGAAGAACGCCGGCGCCCACAGCACGAGATCGGCGAGCTTGCCCTTCTCGATCGAGCCGATGTGTTTCGAGACGCCGTGGGCGATCGCCGGATTGATGGTGTACTTGGCGACGTAGCGCTTCGCCCGCGCATTGTCGTTGTCGCTCTTGTCCTCGGGAAGCTTGCCGCGCTGCTTCTTCATTTTGTCGGCAGTCTGCCAGGTGCGGATGATGACCTCGCCGATGCGGCCCATCGCCTGGCTGTCGGACGACATCATCGAGAGCGCGCCGAGATCGTGAAGGATGTCCTCGGCCGCGATCGTCTCCTTGCGGATGCGGCTCTCGGCAAACGCGAGGTCCTCCGCAATCGCCGGATCGAGATGGTGGCACACCATCAGCATGTCGAGATGCTCGTCGATGGTGTTGCGCGGTGAACGGCCGCGTCGGGTTGGTGGAGGAGGGCAGCACGTTTTTCAGGCCCGCCACCTTGATGATGTCGGGCGCGTGTCCGCCGCCGGCGCCTTCGGTGTGGAAGGCGTGGATGGTGCGGCCCTTGAAGGCCTTGATGGTGTCCTCGACGAAGCCCGACTCGTTGAGCGTATCGGTGTGGATCATCACCTGGACGTCGTAATCGTCGGCAACCGACAGGCAGCAGTCGATGGCGGCGGGCGTCGTGCCCCAGTCCTCGTGCAGCTTGAGCGCGCAGGCGCCGGCCTTGATCTGCTCTTCGAGCGCCGCCGGCAGCGAGGCGTTGCCCTTGCCGGCAAAGCCGAGGTTCATCGGAAAGGCGTCCGCCGCCTGGATCATGCGGGCGATGTGCCAGGGGCCCGGCGTGCAGGTGGTGGCATTGGTGCCGGCGGCGGGGCCGGTGCCGCCGCCGAGCATCGAGGTGATGCCCGCCATCAGCGCTTCTTCGATCTGCTGCGGGCAGATGAAATGAATGTGGGTATCGAAGCCGCCGGCGGTGAGGATTTTGCCTTCGCCGGCGATCACCTCGGTGCCGGGGCCGATGATGATGGTGACACCCGGCTGGATGTCCGGATTGCCGGCCTTGCCGACGGCGAAGATCTTGCCGTCCTTGAGGCCGACATCGGCTTTGACGATGCCCCAGTGATCGAGGATCAGCGCATTGGTGATGACGGTATCGACCGCGCCCTGCTTGTTGGTCTTCTGGCTCTGGCCCATGCCGTCGCGGATCACCTTGCCGCCGCCGAACTTCACCTCCTCGCCATAGGTGGTGAAGTCCTTCTCCACCTCGATGATGAGGTCGGTGTCGGCGAGACGCACGCGATCGCCCGTCGTCGGCCCGAACATGTCCGCATAGGCGGCGCGTGAAATTCTCGGCATGGGCTTACTCCGTTCCGGCCGGGCGGCCGGCTATCGCATTGGCGGCGGGGCGGCGGCCGGCGCGCGGTCGCGCAGGCTTGGCCACGACGCGAACGCGAACACCCACAGCATGATGATGTTCACCAGCGGCACGAACAGGATGAGGATCCACCAGCCGTTGTATCCCGCTTTGCGGATGATCATGAGGATGGGAACGAAGTAGATCGCCAAAACGATGATGATCGCGATGACGCCAATAGCGACATTCGGTGCGTCCGATGAGTCCATGGCTCTCTCCTCTCCGAGTTTCCAAGTCCCACGCCTTCAAGTCTCACGTCTTCCAAGTCTCACGTCTTCCAAGTCTCACGCCTTTACAGCTTGCCCATGACGTCCTGGCGGAATCCGTAGATCGTGCGCGCGCCCGCGAGCGCGACGAGCGTCACCTCTCGCGTCTGGCCGGGCTCGAACCGCACCGCGGTGCCGGCCGCGATGTCGAGGCGCATGCCGCGCGCCTTCTTGCGATCGAACTTGAGCGCCGGGTTGGTCTCGAAGAAATGATAGTGGCTGCCGACCTGGATCGGCCGATCGCCGGAGTTGGCGACCGTCGAGCGTCACGGTCTTGCGCCCCGCATTGAGCTCGATGTCGCCGGGCCGCGTGATGATTTCACCGGGGATCATGGCAGGCTCCCACCTTTCGCGATGGTAGATCAACCGATGCCTTCATCATGAGAACAAAGACCGTCATCCTGGGAGCGCCGAAGGCGCGTCTCGAAGGATGGCCACTTGCTCGCCCGTGCCCGCCGCCATCCTTCGAGACGGCGCTGCGCGGTTCGCGCAGGATGACGCCTCGGAATGACGGTTGCGTGGGCGTTCATCGGATCGGCTCGTGGACGGTCACGAGCTTCGTGCCGTCGGGGAAGGTCGCTTCGACCTGGATCTCGTGAATCATGTCGGCGATGCCGTCCATCACCTGCTGCGCGCGAGATCACGTGGGCGCCGGCTTGCATCAGCTCGGCGACCGTCTTGCCATCGCGCGCGCCCTCCATGATGAAATCGCTGATCAGCGCGACCGCCTCCGGATGGTTGAGCTTGACGCCGCGCTCGAGGCGGCGCCGCGCCACCATCGCGGCCATGGCGATCATCAGCTTGTCCTTCTCGCGCGGGGTGAGGTGCATGGCGTCAGCGGTCGGGTTCGGGAAATGCGGGCGGGCGTCGGTTGCGGGCGTCAGTTGAGCCACAGCCTCGGCAGCGGGCCGCTGCCGAGTGCGGACAATACTACACCAAGATCGCGGCGCAGGAGAGCGCCATCCACTGCCGCGAGGCGGACGAGCGCGATGCCGTTCCAGGCCGAGATGCCGACTTCGCCGCGACAGGCCGCGCAGGCTTGCCGTATGGCTTCGACCATCGCGTCATCGCCCGGCACGAGCAGCACGGTCGCAATCGCGGTCGCGCCCTTGGCGACGGCGGTCTCGCCGAGGAGCGACGCCACCGCGCCGTCGAGGCGGAAATTTTCCGCAAACACGAGCTTGCCGTCGCGGCGGATGCGCCAGCGGTCGGAGAGAAAGCCGCTGCGTCATCGTCTCGCCCATGGCGGCGCGGCCGAAGATCACGGCTTCCGCAAACACGAGGCTCGCGCCGGGCGCGAGCGCGATGTCGACGGTGCGCGACAGCCGCGCGCGATCGAACAGGATCGTTTCCTGCGGCAGCCAGACGAGTTCGGCACGATCCGCGAGTTTTGCGGTGAGGTCGAAACGGGCATCGGGCCCGAGCGAGCGATAGACTTTTTCGGCCGCCGCGGTGGTCACAACAAGCCGCGCGCCGGTGTCGAGGTCGAGATCGACTGCGAAATGATCGCCGCCGGCAATGCCGCCCGCCGTGTTGACCAGCACCGCTTCGGGTGCGCCCGCGCAGGCGCCGGGAAAGCGGACCCGCAGCGATCCTTCTTCGCGCGTGCCGGTGCGGCCGGTGCCGCTCGGCGTCGCCGCCAATGCGAGAGAGACGAAGCCGTGCGCGCGGTTCGCGGCGAAGATGCCGTTCACCTCCCCCTGGAGGGGGGAGGTCGGCCGCGCAGCGGCCGGGAAGGGGGTGACAGCGCTTCCGCAATCTCGGCGCTGAAATTGTTGCACCGCTGTCACCCCACCCCGGACGGCCTTCGGCGATCCGACCCTCCCCCTTCAGGGGAGGGTGCGGGTGCGGGCGGGCGCGGGTCATCGTTGGCGGCCCGCTCAAATTGCGAGCGCGCGCTTCAAGGCGGCTTCGTCCATCTCGGCGCGGGTCGAGGAATAGACGATCTGGCCGCGGTCCATCACCGCGAAGAAGTCGCCGAGCTCGCTTGCGAAATCGAGATATTGCTCCACCAGCACGATGGCGATTTCGCCGAGCCCGCGCAGATACGAGATCGCGCGGCCGATGTCCTTGATGATCGACGGCTGGATGCCCTCGGTCGGTTCGTCGAGCAGGAGCAGCCGCGGCCGCATCACGAGCGCGCGGCCGATCGCGAGCTGCTGCTGCTGGCCGCCAGAGAGGTCGCCGCCGCGCCGCCGCAGCATGTCGCCGAGCACCGGAAACAGCGAGAACACCACGTCCGGCACGCGTGCGGTCATCGCGCTTGAGCGGCGCGAAGCCGGTCTGCAAATTCTCCTCGACGGTGAGCAGCGGGAAGATCTCGCGTCCCTGCGGCACATAGGCGATGCCGCGCCGCGCGCGCTCATAGGGCTCGAGCCCGGTGATGTCGCTGTTCTCCCAGACGATGTTGCCGCGGCTCACCGGATGCTGGCCGACGAGCGCGCGCAAGAGGCTCGTCTTGCCGACGCCGTTGCGGCCGAGCACGCACGTGACCGTGCCGGGCGCCGCCTTCATGGAGATGCCGCGCAGCGCCTGCGCCGCGCCGTAATGCAGATCGATGGCGTTGACTTCGAGCATCAGAGTCCCCGTTCGATCTCGTAGGGTGGGCATAGGCGCCCGGCACGAATTATGTGGGTTACGAACGGCCGTGCGCGCCGTGCCCACGTGGTCATATCCTGTTGGCTTACGCGAACCGCGTGGGCACGGCGCGCCAGTATCACCGCCTCATACACCGTGTGCCATGCGCCTTTGCCCACCCTACGCTCGTCGCTCTACCGACCGAGATAGACCTCGATCACCCGCTCGTTGGCGGAGACCTGGTCGATCGAGCCCTCGGCGATCACGGTGCCTTCGTGCAGCACCGTCACCTTGACGCCGAGTTCGCGCACGAAGGTCATGTCGTGCTCCACCACCACGACGGTGTGCTCGCGGTTGATCTCCTTGAGGAGTTCGGCGGTCTGGTGCGTCTCGGCGTCGGTCATGCCGGCAACCGGCTCGTCGACGAGGAGGAGTTTCGGGTCCTGCGCGAGCAGCATGCCGATCTCGAGCCACTGCTTCTGGCCGTGCGACAGGCTGCCGGCGATGCGTGAGCGCACGCCCGTCAGGCGGATGGTTTCGAAGATGCGGTCGATGCGCTCGTTTTCGCCCGGGCTGTCGTGCCACATCAAGGTCGCCCGCGCCCGCCGGTCGGCCTTCAGCGCAAGGCGGAGATTGTCCTCGACGGTGTGGCTCTCGAACACCGTCGGCTTCTGGAATTTGCGGCCGATGCCGAGTTCGGCGATGTCGCTTTCGTAGAGATCGGTCAGGCGATAGGTGCCGTCGAACAGCACGTCGCCTTTTTGCGGGCGGGTCTTTCCCGTGACCACGTCCATCATGGTGGTCTTGCCGGCGCCGTTCGGGCCGATGATGGCGCGCATCTCGCCGGGATCGACGGTGAAGGAGAGTTCGTTGAGCGCGCGGAAGCCGTCGAACGAGACGGTGACGCCGTCGAGATAGAGGAGCGCCGAGGTGGTGCGGAGATCCATCGCCGTCACTCCGCCGCGATCGGCTCGCCGACGGGCTGCGCGCCCGCGGCGTCCGGCTTGTCGGGCTTGCGGCGACCTTCGAGCCAATGCGCGAGGGTGCCGATGATGCCGCGCGGCAGCAGCAAGGTGACGCCGACGAACAGGCCGCCGAGCGCGAACAGCCAGTAGGGCGCGAGCGCAACCGTCTCGAACGGCGTGACGACGAAATAGATCAGCAGCGCCCCGAAGATCGCGCCAAGCGGATAGCCGTGCCAGCTCGAACCCATCGCGGTGACGATCAGGATGCCGCCGACCGCGTAGCCCCAATAGGGCATCAGGGAAAAGCCGGCGCCCGATTGGGCGAGCAGATAATCGCCGAGGAGGCCGATGCCCATGACGACAAAGCCGCCGATCGCTCCGATCAGCGCGTCGCGACGCACCACAACGACGCCGACGAGGACGAGAAGCGTCGCGATTGCGAGCAGCCAATAGGGCAGCAGGCTGCCGCTCGTGAAGTAGGTCTTGCCGAAGTTGACGACGACGGCGCCGAGGATTGCGCCGGCAAGCGTGCCGCGACCGCCGACCGCGACCCACACCACCTCCTCGATGGAGTTGGCCGGTGCGAATTCGCTCGGATTGATGATGCCGACCTGCGGCACGTAGAGCGCGCCGGCGACGCCCGCCATGCAGGCGGACAGGGTGAAGACCAGGAGCTTGTAGGACTCGACCTTGTAGCCGAGGAAGCGCGTGCGCGATTCCGCGTCGCGGATCGCGATCAGCACCTTGCCGAACTTCGAGGTGACGATAGCACGGCACATCAGCAGCATCAGCGCGAGCACGACGCACGAGATCGCGAACAGCGCGCCGCGCGTCCCCGCCGCCTGAACGTTGAAGCCGAGGATGTCCTTGAAATCGGTCAGTCCGTTGTTGCCGCCGAAGCCGAAATTGTTGCGGAAGAAGCCGAGCATCAGCGCGAAGGTCAGGGCCTGGGTGATGATCGAGAGGTAGACGCCGGTGACGCGGCTGCGGAATGCGAACCAGCCGAACACGAAGGCAAGGACGCCCGGCACCAGCATCACCATGAGCAGCGCATAGGCGAAATGGTTGAAGCCGTACCAGTAGACCGGCAGCTCCGGCCAGTTGAGGAACACCATGAAATCCGGCCGGATCGGGTCGGCATAGACGCCGCGGGTGCCGATCTGGCGCATCAGGTACATGCCCATGGCGTAGCCGCCGAGCGCAAAGAAGGCGCCGTGGCCGAGCGAGAGGATGCCGCAATAACCCCAGATGAGATCGATCGCGAGGGCGAGGATCGCGTAACAGGCGTATTTGCCCCACAGCGCGACGAGATAGGTCGGCACCTGGAAGGGCGACGACGTCGGCAGCGCCATGTTGAGAAACGGCACCAGCACCGCGAGGCCGCACAGCACCAGCACGAAAACGATCGTGATCGTATCGAAGCGGCGGCCGGTCATGCTTCCACCGCGCGGCCCTTGAGGGCGAAGAGCCCGCGCGGCCGCCACTGGATGAACAGGATGATGATCACCAGGATCGCGATCTTGCCGAGCACGGCGCCGGCCATCGGCTCGAGGAACTTGTTGGCGATGCCGAGCGAGAAGGCGCCGACCAGCGTGCCCCACAGATTGCCGACGCCGCCGAACACCACGACCATGAAGCTATCGATGATGTAGCCCTGGCCGAGGTTGGGGCTCACGTTGTCGATCTGCGACAGCGCGACGCCGGCGATGCCGGCGATGCCCGAGCCGAGGCCGAAGGTCAGCGCGTCGATACGCTCGGTGCGGATGCCCATGGCGGCGGCCATGGAACGGTTCTGCGTCACCGCACGCATTTCGAGGCCGAGACGGGTGAGGCGCAACATGCCGAGCAGCGCCACGAATACGCCGAGCGTGAAGCAGATGATCCACAGCCGGTTATAGGTGATGGTGATGTGGCCGATGTCGAACGCGCCGCTCATCCACGACGGCGCCGACACGTCGCGATTGGTCGGGCCGAATGCTGAGCGCACCGCCTGCTGAAGGATCAGCGAAAGGCCCCAGGTGGCGAGCAAGGTTTCGAGCGGCCGGCCGTAAAGGAAACGAATGATGCCGCGCTCGATCAGGATGCCGACGAAGCCCGACGTCGCGAACGCCAGCGGCACGGCGATGATCAGCGAATAGTCGAGCAACCCCGGATTATAGGCGCGCATCACCTCCTGGATGACGAAGGTGACGTAGGCGCCGATCATCACCATCTCGCCGTGGGCCATATTGATGACGCCCATGACGCCGAAGGTGATGGCAAGCCCGATGGCGGCAAGCAGCAGCACCGAGCCGAGCGAGAGCCCGTACCAGGCGTTCTGCAGCAAGTCCCACATCTGCAGTTCGCGCGAGATCGAGGCGCGTGCTTCGGCCGCCGCGGTTGCGACCGGGGCGGGCGTGGTGCCGGGCAAACCGGACAACAGCGCCAGCGCATCCTGGTCGCCGCGCGCGCGAATAACCCCAATCGCCGCCATCTTGTCCTCTTCAGAGGCATCGCTCGACAAGAGGATGATTGCGGCGCGGGCTTCCGTCAGCGCTCTTTTTACGCGGGGATCGGTCTCCTTGCTGATGGCGGTCTCGAGCGTCGGCAGCGCGGTCGCGTCGCGCGACTTGAACACCGCGAGTGCCGCGTCATAGCGCTTGTCGGGATCGGGCGACATCAAGGTGAGACCGCCAAGCGCCGCGCCGATGGTGCGCCGCAGCCGGTTGTTGATGCGCACCGGCGCGAGATCGGCCGGCGGGTTCGCGGCGGGCTGGCCCGTTTCGGCGTCGAGCAACGGCGCATTCTCCGCCTGCCGGTAGAACACTTTTTTCTGCTCGGCGCTGAACAGGAGTTGCCCGTCCTGCAGCGCCTGGATGATCGCGGCGGCACGCGGATCGCCGCTTTCGGCGACCGCTGTGATGCCGGCATCAGTCTCGCTGTAATCGTCGGCAGTGAAATGCGGCAGCGCTTCGGCGAGGCTCGCGGCGCGCGCGGTCGCGCCCGCGAAAATCGTCATCGATGCCAGAAGGACCGCAAAAAGCACCGCGAGGTCGTCGATGGCCCGGAAGCCAATCCTGCGGCAGACCCACCTCAGGCAACGCATTCCATGGCACCGCATCGTCGTATTATCCCGGCGAGCAAACTGGCGGCGCTGCGCCGCTTCCGCGTGATTTTGCCCGACCCTATTATCCCGGTGTGACCGGTTCAATGCGTTTGCGAATGTAACGCACGTTGTTCACCTCTCTCGCCCCCGGGGAGAGATCCGGAATTGATCCGGAGTTCGACCGCACACGGCGATGAGGCGAGGGAGTCTCTCCTCGCGAGGAGATTTCGGTGCAGTGGAGAGGCCTTCCCACCCAAACCCTCTCCCCGCGAGCGGGGAGAGGGGAGATGGAGAAGAAGCGTCAGCTGGCAAAGCAGCGCGTCAGCTGCCGCCGCACTTCTTGGTGACCTTGTTGTAGTTGCCGCACTTGAGCGTGACCCAGTCGGCCTCGAGGTCCTTCGAGCCTTCGAGATACGGCGACCACGCCGCGCCGGGGACGAGACCCGGCGTCTTCCACACCACGTCGAACTGGCCGTCGGCTTTGATTTCGCCGATGAAGACCGGCTTGGTGATGTGGTGGTTCGGCAACATTTTCGAAGTGCCGCCGGTGAGGTTCGGCGCCTCGATGCCGGGCAGTGCTGCAATGACCTTGTCGGGATCGGTGCTCTTCACCTTCTCGACCGCCTTCACCCACATGTTGAAGCCGATGAAGTGCGCTTCCATCGGGTCGTTGGTGACGCGCTTCGGGTTCTTGGTGAAGGCGTGCCAGTCGGCGATGAACTTGTCGTTGATCGGGCTCTTGATCGACTCGAAGTAGTTCCAGGCGGCGAGATGGCCGAGCAGCGGCTTGGTGTCGATGCCGGCAAGCTCTTCTTCACCTACCGAGAACGCCACCACCGGGATGTCGGTTGCCTTGACGCCCTGGTTGCCGAGCTCCTTGTAGAACGGCACGTTGGCGTCGCCGTTGATGGTGGAGACGACGGCCGTCTTCTTGCCGGCGGATCCGAACTTCTTGATCTCGGCGACGCGGGTCTGCCAGTCGGCGTGGCCGAACGGCGTGTAGTTGATGGAGATATCCTCGGCCTTGACGCCCTTCTGCTTGAGATAGGCCTCGAGAATCTTGTTGGTGGTGCGCGGATAAACGTAGTCGGTGCCTTCGAGCACCCAGCGCGTCACCTTCTCGTCCTTCATCAGGTAGTCGACGGCGGGGATCGCCTGCTGATTGGGGGCTGCGCCGGTGTAGAAGACGTTGCGCTCGCTCTCTTCGCCTTCGTACTGAACCGGATAGAACAGGATGTTGTCGAGCTCCTTGAACACCGGCAGCACCGACTTGCGCGACACCGAGGTCCAGCAGCCGAACACCGCGGCGACCTTGTCCTTGCTGATGAGTTCGCGCGCCTTTTCGGCAAACAGCGGCCAGTTCGAGGCGGGGTCGACCACGACGGCTTCGAGCTTCTTGCCGAGCAGGCCGCCCTTCTTGTTCTGCTCGTCGATGAGCATCAGCATGACGTCCTTCAGCGTCGTCTCGCTGATGGCCATCGTGCCCGACAACGAATGCAGGATTCCGACCTTGATAGTGTCCTGGGCCTTCGCCGGCATAACTGCCAGGCCCAGCGCCAGGCCAGCCGCCGCGGCAAGCCGCCGGCGGGAAATCGGCCGCTCCGCGACCGCACGGAAAGAATTGAGCATC
The DNA here is from genome assembly GCA_963702755.1 of uncultured Alphaproteobacteria bacterium. Classification (GTDB taxonomy): domain Bacteria; phylum Pseudomonadota; class Alphaproteobacteria; order Rhizobiales; family Xanthobacteraceae; genus JAJPKK01. The sequence continues at coordinate 272,992 of CAVPDZ010000005.1, forward strand.
TCCACTGTCCTCATGTTTGACGACCGCGACCGAAGACCGTTCGCGTCGGCGGGAGGCGGGCAAGGAGCATGCCAAGGGCGCGGCAGACGCCGCATATAAATTAAATAGCTCGTTCGGCCGCTTGTTGCGCGGCGACGGCGACAAGGATCACTGTGACTTTCATTGGCAGCCTTTGAATTAGGCAGGTGACTTATTGTTGATCAAACGCGATTGCCGAAAAAATCGGCAGAACTCGCCTCTTGGGATTTCCATCTCTAATCTCCGCAGATTCTGCGGAGATTACGTGCCTATTCTCCGCACGATCCGAAACGCGGCGCGCCCGTGGTCGAATGACGTGGTCGAATGATTTGACATATAGGATATTACCTATATTATAATCTAATTCCTATAAGGAGTTCGAAATTTTGAACGCCATCCTCGCATCGCTGACCGGCAAGTCCCTGTTCTTGAGCGGAGTTTCGCTGTTGCGCGGCCCAGGGAAACTGCGCCAAGCCTATGACATCCCTGGGCAAACGGCTGCGATGCGGCGGAAAAGACGCCAAAAAAATGCTTTTCCCTGATATTTTCCCTGTTCTCAGGGAAAAATTCCTATATTCGTAAGCGGTTTTCCCTGTTCTCAGGGAAAGTCCGTTCCGGCGCCGCGAACCTCAGGCGGCGCGCGAGGCGCGTCCTTCCAGGAGCCCGGCTTCGATGAGGGCTGTGCGGATGCGCTCGATCTCGGCGGCGCCGAGTTTCACGAGCGGCGGGCGAACGACGGCGCGGGGCAACTGGCCGAGCAGCACCAGCGCTTCCTTCATGCGGTTGTGCATGTCGACGAAGGGATCGCAGTAGAAGGCGCGCGCAAGCGGGTAGATGCGATCGTTGAGGGCCTTGGCAGCGGCGAGGTCGTTCGCCGCGACCGCGCGGAAGAGCTTCGCCTGGAGGTCGGCGATGACGCTGCCCGAGCCCGAGAGCAGGCCCTTGCAACCGAGGACGAGCGAGGAGAAGAGCCACGACGAGTGGGTTGAGAGCACGTTCACCGGCCGCGGCAGGCTTTGCAGCGTGCGCACCTGCCACTCGTGAAGCTGGACGTTGTTGGTCCAGTCCTTGATGGCGCGGATCGACGGCACCGCGTCGAGCAGCTTCAACAGCGTCTCCGGCGGATAGCCCTGGCCGGTTGCGAGCGGATATTGGAATGCGATGATCGGCAGGTCGCTGGCGTCGGCGATGCGGCGGAAATGCGCGATCGCCATCTCGGCGCTTTGCCCAAGCGTGAACGGTCCCGGCGGAAACACGAGCAGTGCCGAGGCGCCGCCGGCGGCCGCGGTCTTGGCGATCTTGGCGCCGCCTGGCTGCCGTCCGCCCACACGCCGTGCACGACCGGCAGGCGGTCGCCCACTTCGTCGGCGGTGATGTCCATCACCCGGCGCTGCTCCTCGAAGGTGCACGAGCCAACCTCGGTGGAATGGGCGTTGACCGTGATGGCCGATAGCCCCTCGACCGCCCCGACATGACGGAGGTGACTGCGGAAGCTCTTCTCGTCGATCGCAAGCTCGTCGTCGAACGGCAGCAGCACTGCCGGAATGACGCCGGTTGGAACGAACGAGGCATGTCGCGGCATGATGGATTCTCCGGTCGGGGCGAAGGCGCGTGGCGCGCGAACTGGTACGCTCTCAATAGCCGATCTGCGGCATTGCCGCATCGGCAAAAATCCGCGCAGCCGGCCCGCGGATTTCGCGGTCGCGACAAGCTGATCAAGCGGAGTGGGGCTGAGAGCGGCGAATCAAAAAAACGCCCCGGCGACGGAGAGATCGTCGCCGGGGCAGGTGGCCATGGTGGCGGCGCCACCATGACTAGGAGAGTCAGCTGCCTTGACGGAACCGCGGCGGCATCGGCTGCGGCGGCATTTCGGGCGGAGGACCAGCAAATTCCTGCGGGGCCTCCTGGCATCCGCATGGCGGACGGTAGGACGGAGCGGGGGCGGTCACGCGATAACGCGGAGCCGGCGCCTGATAGTTGTCGTCGTAGCTCGGGGCATCGTAGGCGCCATAGTTGGTGCCGTAGTTGCCGTAGCCGTACCCGTAGTCGGGGATAGCGCCAGTTCCAGTAGCTGTACCGCGGGTAGTGCCAGCCGAAGCGGTGACCCCAGGCGTAACCGTGTCCCCAGCCGAAGCGGTGTCCCCAGCCGAAGCGATGGCCGCCGAAGTGGTGGAAGCCGAAGTGACGACCACCGAAGTGACCACCGAAGTGGTGACCGCCGAAGTGACCGCCAAAGTGATGGCCGCCGAAATGGCCGCCACCGTGGCCGCCATGGAAGCCACCATGCCCAAGCGCCGAAGCGCTGGTCGGGACGAGTGCCGCCGTGCCGAGGCTCGCGAGCGTCGCAGCGGCGAAGATCAATTTGCGCGTAACCATTTTCATCTCCTGTCGATCGAGCGGCTGCATCAGCCCTCACGCTGATTGGTCCCGCCGGCCGCGCGGATGTTCATTCGGAAGTGGATTTAGCGGTCGCCAATCGACGTTGCCGTGACGGCCATCACAAATGCGGGGGTGCGAGGCTCGGGAGGCCCAGTCCGCTCCGGCCGGAAACGCTGCCTGGGAGGGCGTTTACCGACTGGCACCGACTGCCCCCGGGCGCTTGCCTTGCCGTACCGTCGCGGCGTATGGCGGACGTCATGGCGTCGTCCGCGAATGAAATCCGCGATCCGATCCTGCCGGCCGAGTTTGCGGCCGCGCTGTTTCGCGAGGCGCGCCCCGTCACCCTCGACGCCGGGCAGACGCTGTTTCTCGCCGGCGATCCGTGCAACGGCTGCTACCAGGTGGTCGACGGCCTCCTGAAGGTCACGCTCGATCTTGCCTCCGGGCGCGAGCGCATCCTCGCGGTTTTGGGACCGGGCGCCCTGGTCGGCGAACTCTCGATCATCGACGGCACGCCCCGGTCGGCCTGCGTCGCCGCCATTCGCAAGACGACGCTGAAGTTCATCAGCCGCGCCGCATTCGACGCATTCGGCGAAGCGCACCCCGCCATCTATCGCGGCATCGCGGCGGTGCTGGCGCGCCGGCTGCGCGACATCAACGGCGCGCTGCTGGCGACGAGCTTCCTGTCGGTCAAAGGCCGCGCGGCGCGCACGCTCATCGTTCTTGCCGATGCCTTCGGCAAGGACGTCGGCGCCGGCCGCATCCTGATCCGGCAGAAGGTGAGCCAAGGCGACATCGCCGCCATGGCCGGCGTCGCCCGCGAAAATTTGAGCCGCGTTCTCCAGGAATGGATGGACGGCAAATTGGTGACAAGGCTCGCCGGCTACTATTGCCTGGAAGACAGGGCCGCGATCGAACGCGAGGCACGGCAGTAACAGCACTCGTAGGGCGCAAAGCGGAGGCATAATGACGCCGTCAGTCTGCGGAGGTGCTGCCCTCGCTACCGCACCCTACGGTCGCTGCGCTGTCGCTCTCACTTCCCGCTGCCGAGGAGGCCGAGTGAGATCCACGGCACGTAGCTGATCAAGAGGAGCGTCGCGAAGTTGAGCAGCACGAACGGCACGACGCCGCGATAGATCGTGGCGAGCGGCTGGTTGAAGATCGCCTGCGAGGCAAACAGGTTGAGCCCGAACGGCGGCGTGTACATGCCGATCGACAGATTGACCGCCATGATGATGCCGAAGTGGATGGCGTTGACGCCGGCCGCCTCGACGACCGGCAGCAACAGCGGCGTCAGGATCATGATCGCGGCCGGCGGCTCGAGGAAGCTGCCGACCATCAACAGCCCGAGATTGATGAGCAGCAGGATCTGCCACGGCGGCAGGTGCAGGCTGTTGATGTAGGCGACGATGCTTTGCGGGATGCCGCTGGTCGTGAGGAGCCACGAATAGATGCCCGCCGCCGTCACGATGATGAGGATCTGCGAGATCAGGAAGGCTGCCGCCAGCGTAATGTTCCACAGGTCGCGCCAGCCGATGTCGCGATAGACGAACATGGTCACGACGATGGAATAGACCGCGGCGACGCCGGCGGCTTCGGTCGGCGTGAACACGCCGCCATAGATGCCGCCGAAGATGACGATCGGGGTGATCAGCGCCCAGCCTGCTTCCTTGGTCGCCTTCCAGATCAGCGGCCATGATGCTTTCTGGCCGACGCCGACCTTGCGGTTGCGCGAATACGAGGATCACGTAGGCGGCGTCGACGGCGCCGATCAGCAGGCTCGGCAGTATGCCTGCCGTAAACAGCGCGATCGCCGACTGTTGCGCCGACATGCCGTAAAGGATCATGGAGATCGACGGCGGGATCACGACGGCGATCGCGCCCGACGAGGCGATCAGGCTCACCGTGAAGCGGTCGTTGTAGCCGCCTTCCTTGAGCGCCGGGTAGACGAGGCGGCCGACCGCGGCGACCGTGCCCACCGCGGTGTGCGACATCGCGCCGAACAGTTCCGAGGAGACGATGGTGGTCACCGGGAGCGAGCCGCGTGCGCTGCCGGTGAGCGACGTCACCCACAAGATGACGCGGCGCGCGATGCCGCCCTGGCCCATGATCTCGCCCGCCAGGATGAAGAAGGGAATCGCCAGCAGCGGAAAGTTGTCGAGGCTGCCGAACATGTTGGTCTGGATCACCGTCAGCTGCACGTCGGCGACGAACAGCACCGCAATGAGCGAGGTGAGGAGCAGGATCAGATAGATCGGAAAGCCGAGGCACAGCAGGATGATCGGCAGAATGAAATAGACGAAGGTCGCTAGCACGATCGCGGCTTCCGAAATGACTCGATGAGGCGGGCGCCGACAAGGAATGCGTTGAGTCCGAGACCGATTGGCACCAGCGCCTGTGGAATGACAAGCGGAATATCGGCGGCCTCGCTGCGCTGGTCGAATTCGGCAAGCATCTGCACCGCCGGCCAGCCGAGGACGATCAGGATGATGCAGACCGCGATCATGGTGAGGTCGGCGATGATATCGAGCGCGCGAGAGAGGGCAGGGGGCATGGCATGCAGGAGGACATCCATGCGCAACTGCTTGCCCTGCCAGCCGACCACGCTGTTGCCGAGAAACACCATGCCGACCATCAGGAACAGCATCACCTCTTCGGCCGATGCGATCGGGGCGAAGAACACGTAGCGGCCGATGATGTTGGCGAAATTGACCGCGACCGCGATCAGCATCAGCACGGCGGTGATGGCTTGAATGACGGCGACGAGGCGATGGACAAGGATCATGGCCGTCCTCGTAGCACGCCGCAGCGATCGCCGCTCCGTCCTATTGCAAGCAGAAGCGCGAGCCCTCGTTGGCCCCGCTCTTCTTCCCCTCCCCCGCGTGCGGGGGAGGGCCAGGGAGGGGGCCCGTCCAAGTCAGTGCCGTGGGGCGAACCCCCTCCCTGACCCTCCCCCGCACGCGGGGGAGGGGAAAGGAGAACAGTTTGCGAGAGGAGTAAGCTGAAGTCGTGCTGCCGGACGGGCGCCGCCGACATGTCTCCGGGCACGCTCACTTGCTGGTGCGCTTCACCGCGGCCACGAGCTGGTCCCACATCGGCTTGAGCTCCGGCTTCGCCTTGACGATGTCGTCGCCGACCGGTGCCATCTTCGCCATCAACTCGGCATGATCAGCCGCAGGGAGCGAAGACACATCGCCGCCTTTCTTGACCCACTCCTTGCGCTGCGCGTCAAGGAAATCAACCGACCACGGGATCGCGATCGCGGCCGCCTCCCGGCTCGTCGACATGACGTCCGCCTGCAGGTCGGCCGGCAGCCCGTCGAACCATCGCTTGCTCAGCACGGCCTGGCTGAAGATGAAGGACTGGCCGGTCTCCACCATGTATTTGGCCGTGTCCTGGTACTGCAGCGCGCTGAAGACCGGGAGCGCTCCCATGGCGCCGTCGAGCGCGCCCTGCTGGAGCGCCGGCAGGACGTCGCCGAGCGACAACGGCACGCCGGTGGCGCCGATCGCCTTGAGCTGATCCATCTGGAACGGCGAGGCGAGCACGCGGATCTTCTTGCCCTTGAGGTCCGCAAGCGTGCGGACCGGGACGCGCATGTCGAACACCGTCGGGCCGGTCATGAACAGAGCGGCGCCGATGAGCCCCTTGTTCGCGCCGAGCGCGAGCCACGCTTTGTTGAATTCCGGATCGCCGATGACCCGAATGGCGTGCGGGAAATCACTGAACAAGCCCGGTGCACTCAACAGTTCGAACCGCGCGTCGACGCCGACCAGGAATTCGGGCGGGCCGACCCAGATCTGGATCGAGCCGAGCTGCGTGCCCTCGATCATGCGCGGAATGCTGCCAAGCTGGCTTGCCGGATAAACCTCCGCCTTGATGCGTCCGTTGGTCTTCTTTTCGATCGCGGCGGCAAACAGCTTCATCCACTCGTGCTGCGCATCATTGAGCGTCGCGGTGGCGAGCTTGATGGTCATCACTTTGTCTTGCGCCGCGGCCGGATGAGCGACGAAGAGCGTCGCGACCGCAAGCGCGACGAGAATGCGCGCCGCGCGAGCCCACGCGCCATAGAGCGCCGTTGCCTTGGAGTTTCCGTTCATGTCGCCCCGTCTGACCCTTTTCGTTGACAAGAGCGCGGACTGTACTCTTCCCGGTCAACGGCGGTAAAGCACGGCAATTGTCGCACGTTGCGTGCTTTGCGACCGATACTACCGTGACTGGCGCTTACGGTTTTGCTCGACTAAAATCCGCGCACCATCCGGCACGGGCGCCCGCGCGCCCGTAAACCATGACAACAAGCGGGAGGAGCTTCATGCGGAACGGATTGTCGCGCTCGGCGCAACTTGTGGCATCGGCGGCGTTCGGGATTATCGCCATGGCGTTGCCGGCCTTTGCTGCGGACACGACAAGCGAACGGCTGCGCGACACCGCGAAGGAGCCGCAAAACTGGCTCACCGTTCACCATGATTACAACAATTCACGGCATTCGCCGCTCGCCGAGATCAACCGCAACAACATCAAGAATCTGCGGCCCAAATTCATGTTCTCGATCGGCGGCCGCGCCACCGGCGGCACGCTGCCGGGCAAGGAGGAGTCGACGCCGCTCGTCGAGGACGGCTTCATGTACGTGTCCGATACCTGGGCGCGGGTGATGAAGTTCGACGTGCGCAGCGGCAACGCCGCCATTCCGCTGTGGCGCTACGACCCCAAGATTACCAAGTCGCGCACCAATCGCGGCATCGCGCTCTTCGGCGACAAGGTGATCGTGTCGACCAACGACACCCGCATCATCGCGCTCAACAAGGAGACCGGGCAGGTCGCATGGGAAGTGGTCGCGTCCGCGCCGACCGATCCCGCGACGGGTACGCCGTCGCCCAAAACCCAGGCCTTCACAGGAGCGCCGCTCGCCGTCCGCACCGCAGGCGGCCGCGACCTCATCCTCCAGGGCGAGAGCACCGGCGGCCAGCTTGGCACCCGCAGCTGGGTCGGCGCCTTCGACGCCAATGACGGCAAGCTCGTCTGGCGCACCTTCACGATCCCGGCGCCGGGCGAACCGGGGTCGGAGACCTGGAAGGACAACCACAACGCCTGGCGCATCGGCGGCGGCGGCGTATGGCAGACCGCCTCCTACGACCCCGCCACCAATCTTCTCTATTACGGCACCGGCGACGCCTTCCCGAGCTTCGATCCGCAGTTCCGGCCGGGCGACAACCTGTTCACGGCGAGCACGATCGCGCTCGACGCCGATACCGGCAAGATCGTGTGGTACTTCCAGGAGACGCCGAACGAGCATTGGGACTTCGACACGCCGAGCCCCAAAATGCTCTATGACGTCAACATCAACGGCGAAAGCCCGCAAGGTCGTCGCGAATTTCTCGCGCAACGGCTACTACTACACGCTCGATCGCAACAACGGTCAGTTCCTGCGCGCCGATCAGTACCAGGAGAAGATCACCTGGACGAAGGGCATCGATCCGAAGACCGGCAAGCCCGTCGACTACAATCCGAATACGCCGGTGCAGGTCTATGCCGGCATCGGGGTCATGCGCGAGAAGCCCGGGCAGGAGTTCCTGTCCGTGGTGGAACGGCGCGCCGACCTTCTTCCCGCCGACGCTCGATACCAAGCGCATGGTCGCCTACGTGGCCGGCGCCGAAGGCTGCATCTCGACCACGGTCAACAAGACTCCGATGGACGAGAAGAAGGATTACGTCGGGCTGCCGCCGTGCTGCACCGAGCAGGGCCGCATCACCGCCCACGGCGCGCTGTGGGCGATCGACCTGCGCACCGGCAAGGTGATCGGCAAGGAGACGTTCCAGCCGCCAACCAAGTCCGGCATGCTTTCGACCGACGGCGACCTCCTCTTCACCGGGCACATGACCGGCAAGTTCTCGGCCTATGACGCCGACACTTTGAAGGAGATGTGGAGCTTCAACCTCGGCACCCCGATCACCGCGCCGCCGATGACGTATTCGGTCGGCGGCAAGCAGTACATCGCGGTCGTGGCTGGCGGCGCCGTCGGCGTGCGCCAAGGCGGCCTCTACCAGCCGAGCGCCATCGTCGCCGTGTTCGGCCTGGAGTGACCGCTTTAATTCTCCCGGCGAGGAGAGACGGATCGCGCAGCGATCCGGTCGAGGGTGATGTAGCCCGGATTGAGCGCAGCGAAATCCGGGGACGACCCATCGATTGGCACCGCTATTTCCCGGATTTCGCTGCGCTCAATCCGGGCTACGGCGCGAGAAGCAGGAATTGGCGGATGGTGCGGTCATCTTGTCTCGGCGTGGCGCTGGCGCTGTGCCTCGTCGCCGGCGCGGCGCACGCTCAGAGCCAGGCGCCGCGCCTCTGGGATTTGCCGCTCGGAACTTCGGTCGCCGCATTGCCGGACGATTATGTCGATCCCGCCTGCGGTACCGATGGCGGTCCACCGGCGCGCGTTCTGAAGAATTTCGCGGAGTTTGCGCAGTGCCCGGTCGAGGCCGCGACCGGACTCCATGAGGTGTGGTTCCGCTATGACGACGAGATGGAGTACGTGGCGCGCGCCCGGCGCTCGGAAATTCTCGTGCGGCAGTATCAGGCGAACGCGCTTGCCGGCCAGCCGATCATCACCTCGCTGTTGATCGACAATGCCGGTCGCGTCGCAGGGTTATCGCGTGGTCAATGATCCCCGCGCCGAGGGCCGCACCCGGATCAATGCATTCGGTCTCGGCGATATTTTCAAGGGCATGGCGCCTCCGGGGCTCAAATGCACGGATCTGCCCCCTGCCGAGGGCGAACGCCCCATCGAGGACTGGTTCATCAAGGAGACGTGCGAAGTCAACGCCAACGGTACCGTGACGCGGATCGAGACGCGGCGCTACTACAAGCCCGGCCAGTTCGCGGTCGATCCCAACGACAACCGGCTGAACGAGAACCAGTTCGAAAGCTCCGCGCGCCTTGAAGTCTACCGCCCGCCGTCTGGCACACGTTGAGCGATCGGGAGAAGGACAAGTAATGGACGACGAAGTCGACAGGCGCGGCGTGGGCGTGCGGGCCTTTCGGACGGGGGCACTGCTCGCGATCCTTGCGGCCGCGACCGCCGTCGCAATCCCCTCCCGCGCCCAGGACGAGGCGCAGGTGAAGGCGGGCCTCAACGCATGGCGAAGCAGCGGCTGCTCGGAATGCCACGGCCCATTTGCCGATGGCGAGAAGGAGCGGGATGAAGCGCCGACCGGCGCGAATTTGCGCACCGCGCGCCTCGACGATCCGACGATCGCCGAGACCATCCGCTGCGGCCGCCCCGGCACCGGCATGCCGAGCTTTGGCGAAGACGCCTACGCCCGCGGCTGCTACGGCCGGCCGGCCGGTCCAGCACCTGATGATCTCTATCCGGCGCCGGTCAAACTCGGCGCCGCGGACATCGCCGCGATCGTCACCTATCTGCGCGCTCGCGTCGTCGGCCGCGGCCCGGTGACGCCGCAGGAATGCGCGTTCTATTACGGCGACAGCGCAAGTTCGTTCTGCCCGTGACGTGCCTGTAGCCCGGATGGAGGGACCGCCTCTTCGCGGTCCCGTAATCCGGGAGCAGCGCCGCGAATTGATCAAGACGTTCGGGCCAATGCGCGAAGGAGTCCCCGGATTTCGCTGCGCTCATCCGGGCTACGGCCCTCGTTACGGATGGATCGTGTTGTCCGGCATCATCGCGCCGGTGAAGACCGTGCCGGCGTCCTTGCTGTTGGTGAGGATGGCCGATCGCAGCACGGCGTGGTTCAAGTTGGCGCCGGATAGATCGGCTCCGCCGAGATCGGCGAGATAGAACACGGATTCGCCGAGCTGCGCGCCGGAGAGATCGGCGTCGCGCAAATTCGCCTGGGTGAATTCCGCGCTGTTGGCGACGGCGCCGTGCAGGTTCGTGCGCAGCATCCGGGTCTGATGAAGGTTTGCGCCGTTGAGCGTTGCGTTGGCGAAGCTTGCTTCGTTGAGAAGCGCAGCTTCGAGATCGGCCTCGGTCAGGATGGCGCGATCGAGCTTGCCGCCGATCAGGCGGATGCTCCCCATCAACGCCTCGGTGAGATTGGCGCGGGAAAAATTGGCGCGACTCGCGTCGGCCTCGAACAGCATCGCATTCGCGAGTTTGGTGTCGCTCAGGTCGGCCTGGATGAGGTCGGTCTTGTTGAGGTTCGCGCCGGTGAGGTCGGCGCCGGCGAGGTTCGCGCCGCGCAGCACCGAGCGATGGAAGCTCGCGCCCGCGAGGTTTGCGCCCGCGAGGTTCGCGCCGGCGAGATTGCGGCGCTTCAGGCTCGCCCCGGCAAGATTGCAGCCCGGGCAGTCCTTGCTGCGCCCAGCGAGAAACGCCTCGGCGTCCGGAGCCGACTGCGCCACGGCGCCGACAGTCGCAGCGAAAGCGCGAGGCTGCAGGCGAGGAACACGATCTACGCAGCCACGTAGGACGGGCAAAGCGCGAACGGGTTCGCGCGTGCCCACGTTGTGCCTGTCCGCGTGGGCACGCTGCGCTTTGCCCACCCTACGAACTCCGCCCCGATTGATCTTCATGGCATTGCCTGAGGAAGCTGCACATGACCCGCGCCATCATACCCTATCTGCTTTCATCAGGAGAGCCGAGGAGAGCTGCCGCAAACGCGCTTGCGATCGCCGGCCGGCTCTTGCCGGGTCGGGCGGCGTCGCCGATCACCTCGACCTTCTGGCCCAAGCGGGCAACCCTTCGATATCCGTCCCCGGTCGGTGCCCGCGCGCGATCGTAGAACCAGGTGCGGAATTCCGGCTTGGTAAACAGCTTGGCGAAAGCCGGCCACCGCCCGGCGCCGCGATCGAGGAGCCACATCGGCAGCCGGCCGAGGCCGTAGCGATAGCGCGCGCCGGTCGCGATCACGATGCGATCGTATGCGGCGAGCGGTTCCGGCGCTGCCATCACGTCGACGCCGTAAAGAAAAACAACGCCCTTGAACATGCAGGCCGAGACCATCCGTTCGATGTAGCGGTCGAACGAGTTCTGCGCTGCCACCACGTCCTGGAATAGCGGGGCTTTCCCGGCGTAGCGGAACGCGCCGCCCGGCATGTCGTCGCGCTCGAACACGGTGACGCTGTTGGCGCCGGCGACCAGCGAGGCATAGGTGAGCCCGGCGGGGCCCGCGCCGATGACGGCGATGCGTTCGCCTTGCGGCGGCTGCGCGCTCGCAAATCGGAGTTCATCGCCGGCGGCGCCATTGACGACGCAATGGAGCCCGTCGCCACCGCGCATTTCATTGACGCAGGTATTGCAGGCAAGGCAGCGCCGTGCCGGCTCGTTGCGGCTGAGTTTCGCGACCCAGTCCGGGTCGGCGATCAGCGTGCGGCCAAGCGCGACGAAATCCGCCTTGCCGGATGAAATCGCGTCCGCCGCGACGGCCGGATCGCCGAGCCGGCCGACCGCGATCACCGGCACCTTGACCTCTTTGCGGATGTCCGCCGCGTAATCGAGAAAGGTCGCGTCGGGATACTGCATCGGCGGAATCATGCGCGCAGCCGACGGCAACGAGCGATAATGTCCGGCCGCGATATGGAGCGCGTCGGCGCCGGCTCGCGCTGCCGCCACCGCAACCTCCCGGCCTTCGGCAAAGGTGAGGCCGTCGGGGAAATAGTCGTCGACCGAAACGCGGAAGATCACCGGAATGCGGACTGCCGCCTTGACGGCCGCAAGCACTTCGAGCCCGAACCGCGCCCGGTTTTCGAGCGAGCCGCCATAGCGATCCGCGCGTCGGTTCTCGAACGGGGTGAGGAACTGGGAGATCAGATACCCGTGCGCCGCGTGGATCTCGACGCAGTCGAAGCCGGCCTGCTCGGCGCGGGCCGCGGCAGACGCGAACCCGGCGATGGTAAAGCGGATGTCATCGAGACTCATCTCCTTCGGGATGATGGTCTCGTCGGTGACCTCGTAGACGGAATGGGGAATCGCCGAGGGCGCGACCGGCATCTCCCCGCAGATGTCCTGCCGGGTGTGGCCGCCGCCGTGGCCAAGTTGAATCGAGGCTTTGGCACCGCCGCCGTGGATCGCCGTCACGAGGTCGGAGAGGCCGCGCAGGAACCGGTTGTCGTAAATGCCGAGCTCGCGGCGGCGGTGTCGGCCGGCGCGCGTGGGCGAGGCCATCTCGACGGTGATGAGACCGGTGCCGCCGCGCACCCGGGCCATATAATAGGCGATGGTGCCTTCGGTGACGAAGCCCTCGTCGTCGGAGAGCCGCGTCGTCATCGGCGGCATGACGATGCGGTTCTTGATCTCGACGTTGCCGATGCGCGCGGGCGTCAGGAGGATGTTCGTCATCGTAATCAGAAGCGGCTGCTGCGGCAATGAACGGTCCGCCTTTCGGTCGCAGGCGAGCTCCGCCGGCGCCGTCCCGGCGACGGGCGGCGCACATGCCGCACCCCGGCGAAACCTTCGTCGTTTTCATTTGCTTCATGATGGCCGCAGAATAGGGGAGGGCCTGCGGAAATGCTATGCTGGCCTCATCGCACGGGTGATCCGGAGGGGCGCGGATGTTGAGACGCCGAGATTTCGTCGCTGGGCTGACCAGCGCGGCACTCCTGCCGCGCGCATCGCTCGCGCAGCAGCAGATACGCCGTGTTGGCGTCCTGATCTTCGGCACGCCCAACGATCCGATCTCTCACGCCCTCGAAGCGGCGCTGCGGGAAGGTCTGGCCAAGCTCCACTGGGTCGACGGGCAGAACCTGCGCCTCGATGTCCGCATCGGCGGCGATCCATCAAGTATCCAGGCGAACGCGGCGGAAATCGTCGCGCTCGCGCCTGACGTGATCGTGTCGCGCACCACCGTGGTCACCAAGGCGCTGCAAGATAAGACTTCGACCATCCCGATCGTCTTCCTTGGCGCCGGCGACCCGATCGCAAGCGGGCTCGTGGCCTCGCTCGCGCGCCCGGGCGGCAATATCACCGGCATCACCGACGTCTATTTCACCATCGGCGGCAAATGGCTGGAGATGCTGAAGGAAGCGGTCCCGCGGCTGACGCGGTTCGCCATCGTCTTCAACCCCGAGCTCACGAGCCCGACCTATTTTCCTTCGATCGAGGCGGCGGCCGCTCAATATGACGTGCAGGCCGTGATGCTGCCGGTGCGCAGCGATGACGACATTGCAAAGGCATTGGAGACCTTTTCGGCCGAGCCTGATGGCGGACTGGTCCTGCTGCCGCCCGCACCGGGCCGCGCGTCGCGGCAATTGATCCGCGAGATCACGCTCAAGCACCGACTGCCGGCGATCTATCAGAACAAGTACTACACTATCGAGGGTGGGATGATGTCCTATGGGCCGGACAGCGACGATTTATTCCGGCGCGGCGGACCGGCCTATGTGGATCGCATTCTACGCGGTGCCAAGCCGGCATCGATGCCGGTCCAGTTTGCCACCAGAGTTCGAACTCGCGTTCAACCTCAAAGCGATCCACGAATTGGGCGTCGACATCAATCCGGCGCTGCTGTCGCACGCCGACGTGAAGATCGATTGAGACCCTAAAAGCCGATGCATAAGGGAGGTCGTGCATGAAAATGTTCCGCCTGGCTGGTTGCCTCGCCGTCGCTACTCTGAGCCTTGCCTTGAGCGCGGCGGCGCTCGCGCAGCAGACGGTCAAGGTCGGCGCCATCTATCCGCTCACCGGCGTCGCGGCGTCGGCGGGGCAGAACGGCAAGGCGGCAATCGAAGTCGCCCTCGACATCATCAACAATGCGCATCCCGAACTTGGCGACCTGCCGCTGGCGCGCGAAGCGGGCCTTAAAGGCCTCGGCGGCGCGAAGGTCGAGGTCGTTTTCGCTGACAATCAGGGGACGCCGGCGGCCGGCCAGAACCAGGCGGTGCGCTTGATCACCGAGGAAAAGGTGGTGGCGCTCAACGGCGCCTACCAATCCGGTATCACGCTGACGGCAAGTGCGGCTGCCGAGCGCTACGGCATTCCGTTCCTGTCCGGGGATTCGGTTGCCGCGAACCTCACCGAGCGCGGCTTCAAGTGGTTCTTCCGCACCACGCCGATCGCGACCGACATCGCCCGCGTCTACATGGAGTTCCTGCGGGACATGAAGGCGAAAGGGGTGAAGATCAATTCCATCGCGATCGTCCACGAGAATACCGAATACGGCACTTCCGTCGCTTCGGTGGTGACCAAGATGTTCAAGGACAACGAACTGCCAGTCACCCAGGACATCCCATATTCCGCCAACACCGCGGACGTGCAGAGCCAGGTGCTCCAGCTCAAGGACAAGCGGCCCGACGTGGTTTTGTTCGTGAGCTACAGCGCTGATTCAATTCTCTACGCCAAGACGATGAAATCCCTCGATTACAAGCCGCCGCTTCTGATCGGCGACGACGCCGGCTTCTCCGACCCGGCTTTCATCGAGGCCGCCGGCAATCTGGTGCAGGGCGTGTTCAACCGGTCATCCTGGGCGATCGGCGCGCCGGGGTCGGCGACCTATCTCATCAACGAGATGTTCCGCAAGAAGATGGGCTACGACCTGGACGACACGTCCGCCCGCATCATGCAAGGCTTCATGGTGCTGATCGATGCCATCGACCGCGCCGGATCGACCGATCCCGCGAAGATCCAGGCGGCGCTGAAGGCGACCGACCTCAAGCCGAAGCAGCTCATCATGGGTTTCAACGGCGTCAAGTTCAACGACAAGGGCCAGAACATCCTCGCCGCCGCCATGATGATCCAGCTTCAGAACGGCCGCGACTATGTCCCGGTTTGGCCGAAGGCTTTGGCCCGCGCCGAGCCGGCGATGCCGTACAAGGGGTGGTGAAAGTCACCGCAGCGCGGCAGCGATGTTGCCGCCGTCGACGGTCATGACGTCGGCGGTGGTTTTCAGCGCGAGGGCCTGGGCGAGGAAGGCCTGCGCCACGTCCTCCGCCGTCACCTCGCGGCCGAGCAGGTTGCCGCTCATGTAGTCCTTCTCGCTCAAGCCGCGGGCTTGGGAGCGCGCCGCGACCATCGCCGGCGTGAGCAGGCCGGAGCGGACGCGGTCGGCGTTCACGGCATTGGCGCGGATGCCGTCGGCGCCATGGTCGAGGGCGTATTGGCGCGCCAGAAAGAGCGTCGCCGCCTTCGGCAGGCCGTAGGGGCCGAAATCCGGCCCCGGGTTCACCGCCTGCTTCGAGGCGTTGAACAGCAGGCAGCCGCCGGTGCCTTGCGCCCGCATGATCTTCACCGCCGCCTGGGCGACGCGCTGGTGGCCGTAGAAATTGAGTTCGAAGCTTTTCCGCAGGATCGCCTCGTCGACCTCGCCGATGCGCCCCTGCCAGGCCGCGCCGGCATTGGAGACGACGATATCGAGGCCGCCGAAACGTCTCCGCGACCTTTGCGAACGCGGCGTCGACCGAGGCGCGGTCGGTGACATCGCAGGCGACGGCAAGCGCCGCGCCGCCGATCGATTTCGCGATCTTGCCGCGCCGCTTCGAGATCGACGTCGAGCAGCGCGACCTCTGCCCCGGCCGCGGCGAAAGCTTTGCGCGGTCGCGGCGCCGATCGCGCCGGCAGCGCCGGTGATCGCCGCGATCTGCCCGGCGAGCGGGCCCTCGCGCACTGAGCCGAGCTTCGCCTGCTCGAGCGGCCAGTACTCCACGTCGAACATGTCCGCTTCGGAGATCGACTCGAAGTGGCCGGTCGCCTCGGCGTCGGTGAT
Source organism: uncultured Alphaproteobacteria bacterium (assembly GCA_963702755.1). Lineage (GTDB taxonomy): Bacteria > Pseudomonadota > Alphaproteobacteria > Rhizobiales > Xanthobacteraceae > JAJPKK01. Next base: position 289,039 of record CAVPDZ010000005.1, read on the forward strand.
TGCCTCGACGGCAGCTCTCGGCAAGATCGGCGGCGATCCGCGCGTCCTTCTTGCTGCGGCCAAGCCCGAACAGGCCGAGCCCCGGCACCAGCACGACGCGCGGCAGCGGATCGAGCATCTTGCGGGTGCCGCCGCAGCGGGCATTGTTGCGCTCGAAATAGGCGCGGTAGTGGGCGATGTAGGCCGCGACAGCCTCGCGACAGGCGGAGGCGAAGTCCTGCGCACCGCCCTCGCGCGGCGCTGCCAGCACCAGCGGCCAGTTCTTGGTGCGGATGGTGTGGTCCGGCGTCACGACGCCGCGGGTCGCGTAATTCGCGACGTCGGCGCCGTTGACGAAATTCATGATCGCGTCGCCGCCGCGGAAATCCAGAATAAGCCGGCGGAACGCGCCCTCGATCGCCTCCTTGAGGCTGCAGGCGCCGCGGATGATCGGCGCGGCCTCGGCAAGCGGCATCGCCCGCCTGTGGCAGCTGCGCTGACACGAACACGCGGGCGCCGGCCGCGGCGCAGCCGCGCTTCGGCGAGCGCGACCATCTCGATCATGCGCTCATAGGCTTCTTCGGCATTGTCGCCGAAGGTGAAGATGCCATGCTTGTGCAGGATGAGCCCGATCGCTCCCGGCGCCGCCTCGAAGGCCTGCGCCGCTCGCTTCGCGAGCGCAAAGCCCGGCATGATGTAGGGCACGATCGCCATGCGGCCGTCGTAGACCTCGGCGGCGCGCGCCTCGCCGTCGGCTTGATCGACAAGGCTCAGCACCGCCGTCGCATGGGTGTGGTCGACGAACTTGTGCGGGACGAAGGCGTGCAGCAGCGTCTCGACCGACGGATTGGGCGCCATGGGGTCGAGGAGGTTCGCGCGCTGCGCTCGCACCATGTCCTCGTCGCTCATGCTCTCGCGTGTCCGCAGAAGCAGCCGCAATTCATCGAGCCGCACCGCCGGCAGCCCGGCAGGCTCGATCACCGCCATATCGGCGCCGGAACCCTTGACGCACAACACGTCGACGTCGCGGCCCATGAGGTCGGGGAGGCGCGTCTTCACCGAGGTATTGCCGCCGCCATGGAGCACGAGACGCGGATCGGAACCGAGAAGCCGCGTGGTGTAGACGCGCAACGCGAGATCGCGCGGCACGCTGCCGTAGCGCGCCACGGTCGCTTCAGCATCCGCGGTCACATAGCGGCTTTGCATGCGCGGCTCTCCTGTGATTCGGGCAGCCATATGCATCGCTTTGCCCAGCCGGGCAAGGGCGCCGCTCCACTCAATCGGCGAAGCCGTAAAGCTTCGCAGGGTTGGTGACGAGGATGCGCCGGCGCGTCGCTTCGTCGGGGGTCCATGCCTGGAACAGCTCGAACAGCTTGCCGGCGTCGGGCATGTCGCCTTCCATGCGTGGATGCGGCCAATCGCTGCCCCACACCAATCGCTCCGGATTGGCGCGGACCAGCGCCTCGTGGAACGGCTGCGCGTCCGGGTAATCGGGCGCCCGCAGACTCAGGCGATGGGCGCCCGAGACCTTGACCCAGCAGCCGCCCTCGCCGAGGAAGCGCAGCAGGCTCTGGAAACCCGCGGATGCCGTACCGGCGCGAGCATCGGTGCGGCCCATGTGGTCGATGACGACCGGGAGCCCGAGTTCGCGCAACACCGGAATGGTCTCGGGCAAGTCTTTGACATCAATCCAGAGCTGGAGGTGCCAGCCGAGCTCGGCCATGGTCGGCGCCAGCGAGCGGGCGGCGTCGAGCGGAATGCCGCCGCGATAGTGCAGGGCGCCACCGCGGAAGAAGTGGTTGAACCGCAGTCCGCGTACGCCGAGCGCGTGCCATCGCCGCAACTCCGCGGGCGCGACGTCAGCGTCGGCGACGGCGACGCCGCGCAAGCGGCCGGCACAACGCGCGAGTGCGTCGAGCATCGCGGAATTATCGCGCCCGTGGGCGCTGCCCTGCACCAGCACGCCGCGGTCGAAGCCGACCGTGGCGAGCATGGCGAGATATTTTTCGAGCGGCGCGTCGGGCGGCGTGTAGCTGCGGTCGGCGGCATACGGGAAGCGGACCGCCGGGCCGAACACGTGAGCGTGCGTGTCGCACGCCTTCGGCGGGGGCGGCACCTTGGGCCGCGTCGGCTCGCGCGGCGGCAGGCAAGCGGGGATCGCATCGGAAATCGGATCGGCCATGACGTAGAATGTGTCCCGGCCCGGCGCTCAAGGCCGGGCGATGCCGGAGAATACCATGGTCTGCCGTCCGATCTCTCTGCTCGTCCTCATGTTGTTAGCGGCGCCGCTGCCGGCGGCCGCGCAGTCCGGCCGACCGGCGCCGTACTACCCCGAGGCGACATGGCAGCATAAGGCACCGTCGGAGACCGGGCCTCGATGCGGCGCGTCTCAAGGCGGCGATCGATTTCGCCATCGCCGGCGAGACCAAGAATCCGCGCGATCTCGTGATGAACCACTATCAGACGTTCGGCCGCGAGCCGTTCGGCTACGCGATCGGCCCCATCAAGGCGCGGGGCGACGAAACCGGCCTCATCATCCACCACGGCTACATCGTTGCCGAATGGGGCGAGCCGCAGCGCGTCGACATGGCCCATAGCGTGACAAAGAGCATGCTCTCGAGCGTCATCGGCGTCGCCGTTCGATCGCGGCATGATCAAGAGTCTCGACGACAAGGTCGGCGACTACGTCGGACCGATCCAGGTCTACAATCCGCTGCCGGCGGCCAATAAATCCGACCGCTTCGGCGCGCCCGATCTGCTCGCGCTGTTCGATACGCCGCATAACCGCACGATCACGTGGGACCACATGCTGCGCCAGACCAGCGACTGGGAAGGCACGCTGTGGGGCAAGCCGGATTGGGCTGACCGGCCGGAGCCAAATCCTACGACATGGACGACGCGGCCGCGCCATCCCGCCGGCACCGTCTACAAATACAACGACGTGCGGGTGAATGTGCTCGCGCTCGCGGCGCTCAACGTGTGGCGGCGTCCGCTGCCGCAGGTGCTGAAGGAAACGATCATGGACCCGATCGGTGCCTCGGACACGTGGCGCTGGTTCGGCTACGAGAATTCCTTCGTCGTGCTCGACGGCGCGATCGTGCAGTCGGTGTCGGGCGGCGGCCATTGGGGCGGCGGCCTGTTCATCAACGCCTACGACATGGGGCGTTTCGGCTACCTGACGCTGCGTCGCGGCAAGTGGAAGGATCGCCAGCTCATCTCCGAGCGCTGGGTCGAGATGGCGCGGACGCCGACGCCGGCCGAGCCGACCTACGGCTTCATGAACTGGTTTCTCAACACCGACAAACGGCTGCTGCCGAGCGCGCCCGCGAGCGCCTTCGTCCACATCGGCAATGGCGCCAACATGATCTACGTCGATCCGGACCACGATATGGTCGCGGTGGTGCGTTGGATCGACGGCAGCGCCATGGACGGATTCGTGAAGCGCCTCATCGCGGCGACCGAGGCGATGTGAGAGCTTGTCGTAGCCCGGATGGAGCCAACGGGCTCCGCCTCTGGCGGGCCCGATGACAGGCTCCGCGCAATCCGGGGCCGGCGGTGCATCCGACGGCAGCCCCGGATTGCGCTTCGCTCCATCCGGGCTACGGATTACGTCAGCCCACGCCCAGATAGATCCGCTGCACTTCGGGGTCGCGGGCGACGTCGCGGGCGGGGCCGGACAGGACGGTGCGGCCGACCTGAAGCACGTAGGCGAAGTCGGCGACCTCGAGTGCCATCTCGATCGATTGCTCGGCGAGCAGGATGGTGAGGCCCTCGCGATGCAGTTGGCCGAGGGTCTCGTACATGCTCTCGACCACCGCCGGAGCGAGGCCGAGACTCGGCTCATCGAGCATCAGCACGCGCGGATCGCTCATCAGCGCGCGGCCGACGGCGAGCATCTGCCGCTCGCCGCCGGACAGCGTGCCGGCGCGCTGGCGCCGCCGCTCGGCAAGGCGCGGAAACAGCGCATAGACCCGGTCGAGCAATGCGCTGATGCGCGCGCGGTCGTGAAGAGGCGTCGCGCCGAGCCGCAGATTGTTCTCGACGCTCTGTGCAACGAACAGCCGCCAGCCTTCCGGCGACAGCGCCAGTCCCTTGCGCACGATGGCGTACGCGGGACGCCCATCGATGCGCTCGCCGGCGAGTCGGATCGTTCCCTTCGACGGCAGCAGCCCGGCGAGCGCGTTAAGTGTCGTGGTCTTACCGGCGCCGTTCGAGCCGAGGAGCGCCACCACCGCGCCGGCCGGCACGGTGAGCGACACGTCGGCAACCCCGATGAGGTCGCCGTAGCGGACTTCGAGGTGCTCGACCGCAAGGAGCGGCAGTTCGCCCGCAAGCGGCAGCGATCGCGCCATTTCGGTCACGGTTGCGCCTCATGCCGGGCGCTGCGGGAGGCGGCGCGTTTGCCCAGATAGGCCTCGATCACCTTGGCGTCGCGCGTGACCTCCGCGGGGCTGCCCTGGGCGATCTCGCGGCCCTGGTGCAGCACGATCACGCGCGTCGCGAGCGACATGATGACTTCCATGATGTGCTCGACGATGACGAGGGTGATGCCGGACGCATGGATCGTCCGGATCAAGTCGATCGCGCGGGTGACCTCGGCGGGCGTCAACCCAGCCATGGACTCGTCGAGGAGGAGCAGCTTCGGCTGTGTCGCGAGCGCACGGGCGATCTCCAGGCGCTTGCGCCCGGGCGTGCCGAGGCTGTTCGCCGGCGCGTCGGGCACAAGGCCGAGATCGGCGATCACGGCGCGGGCGCGCGCGGTCGCCTCGCGGGCGTGGGATGTGCGCAGGAACGCGCCGATCATGACGTTCTCCAGCACCGTCATGTGGGCGAAGGTCTGCGGGACCTGAAACGTGCGGGCGATGCCGCGGCGCGCGCGCTCCTCGGGCGACAGCGCGGTCACGTCGTTGCCCTCGAACGAAACCGTGCCGGAGGTCGGCGCGATGTCGCCGGTGAGGCAGTTGAAGAGGGTCGACTTGCCGGCGCCGTTCGGCCCGATGAGGCCCAGAATCTCGCCGGGCGCAACGGCGAGCGTGGCGTTGTCGACCGCTCGGAAGCTGCCGAAGGCCTTCGTGATGCCGCGCGCCTCGATCAGCATTGCCGCCTCACGGCTTGCCGCGCGTTGCGGCGCGCCGCGATCGCATGGGCGAGGCGCAGCGCCGGCGCAAGGATGCCGCTGGGCTGGAAGCGCGCCAGCACCATGATGATCGCGCCATAGACAACGAACGTGACGCCGCGCCCGGCCCCGCCGAGCAGGCTGTTCGATATCTCCTCGAGCGGCACCAGGATCACCGCGCCGATGACGGGGCCGAGCAGCAGGCCGGCGCCGCCGAGCGCGGCCATGATCAGCATCTTCACCGACACGAGAATGCCGAGCCCGGACTTCGGATCGACGAAGCCGAACATCACCGCGTAAAGCGCGCCGGCGACCGAGGTCAGCGCGGCACTCACGACGAAGGCGTAAAGCTTGTAGCGCGGCGCGGCGACCCCGAGCGAGCGCGCGGCGCGCTCGCTGTCGCGGATCGCCCGCAGGTAATAGCCGATGCGGCTGCTCTCCATCCACCACGTCAGCGCCAGCACGCCGGCAAGCACGGCGAGGAACAGGTAGTAGTAGGGCAGCGCCGAAATGAACGAGAGGTCGAGCACGGTGCGCGGGACTGCCGGCCCGCTCAGCCCCTGCGCGCCGCCGAGCCATTCGGCATTCGGTGACGACAAGCCGCACCAGCTCGGCAACGGCGATCGTCGCCATGCTGAAATAGTGCCCGGAGAGCCGCAGCGTCGGCACGCCGATCACTACGGCGATCAGAATGCTGGCAATGACGCCGAACGGCAGCCCGAGGATGGGCGGCAGCTCGAGATAGGTGTAGGTGGCGAGCGTCCCGTAGGCGCCGCAGCCGAAAAACACCGCGTGTCCGACGGACACCTGTCCGGCGTAACCGCCGACGATATTCCACGCCGATGCGCTGATGGCGGCAAGCAGCACCAGCGCGCCGATGCGCTGCTGCTGCGCCGTGGCGAACACCAGCGGATAGGCAATGGCGAGCGCGAGAACGACCGCAACCGCGCCCGCCCGTTTCATCAGGCTTTGCCCATCAAGCCTTGCGGCCGCAGCCACAGCACCGCAACGAACAGGGCATAGACCACGATGTCCTTGTAGATCGCGCCGATCAGATACGAGGAGAGCGATTCGATCACGCCGATCAGCAGTCCGGCGACAAGCGCGCCCGGCACGCTGCCGAAACCGCCCGAGCGAAACCGTGACAAAGGCGACGAGACCGAGCGTCTCGGCAATGGTCGGCGCGACTGGAAAGAACGTCGCCATCAGCGCGCCGGCGATGCCGGTTGCGCCTGCCGCGAGCGCCCACGCGATCGCCTGCATGCGGTTCGGACGGATGCCCATGAGCTCGGCGGCCGCCGCGTCCTCGGAGACCGCGAGCATGCGGCTGCCGAGCGCGGTTCGCGTGAGGATGAGGTGCAAGCCGGCCGTCACCGCGAGCGCGACCACGCCCGCGAGGAGCCGCGACGCTTCGATGCGGATCGCGCCGAACTCGAAGGTGCCGCCGACGAGCGTATCGGGCAGGGCGCGGACGTTGGCGCCGAAATATCCGAAGGCCGAGTAGCGCAAGAGGAGCGCGAGACCGAAGGTGCCGAGGATCTGCGCCAGCATCGGCCCGCGCATGATGTCGCGCACCAGCCCGAAGTAGCAGACGATGCCCAGTGCCGCGAGCAGCAGCGCCGCCGCTGGGACCGCGAACAACGGTCCACCGCCCATCAGCGTGTAGACCACGATCGCGACGTACATGCCCAGCATGACGAAGTCGCCATGGGCGAAGTTGATCACGTTCATCATCCCCCAGATCAGCGTCAGCCCCGACGAGAACAGTGCGTAGACTGCCCCGAGCAGCAGCCCGCCGACGATCACCTGGAGGAGGATCGGGGACACTATCGTCCCTCACCTTCGGAGGGAGATGGCGCCGCGCTGTGAACCGCTTCGAGCCCGCTTTCCATTGCGATCAAGGTCCCGATTCGAAAAGCGAAGCACACGCTATCCCATCTCGCGTTTGATCGCGGACAATATCGAAGACGCGCCGGCGCTTCGATTTGTAATCGTCGCGGCGAATGACGGGCGCGCCTGAAACCATCAAAAGATCAATGAGTTGGGTAGCGTGGACGCTGAAGGCATCGTGGGCACGGGGAATAGGCGAGCAGCGAAAAGCCCCCGAATTTCGCTGCTCGCATCCACCACAAGGCCGTCTCTCAGAGGCTGTTCGCCTGGAAAGGCCGGAGACGAAAGGCGGAAGACCTTCACCAGCGGCATTCGGTAACCGAAATGGGGTCGCGCCCTTGACGGACCGGTCCGACATCACCATTGTGCGCGCCATGTACGGCCCGTTTGCGATTTGCGGCATTTGCCGGGAGATTATCGGCTAGCGTCCCGCTGGCTGAGGCCGTCTTTTCTCGCCCCGAGATGAATGGACGCCCGGCCAGCACCGGCCGGTTTTGTCAACTCGGATGACGGCGATGGAACTCAGGCTCTACGACACGCTCACCCGCGAGAAGCGGGTGTTTACGCCGATCGACCCGAACCGCGTGCGCATGTACGTGTGCGGCGTCACCGTCTACGACTACGCCCATATCGGCAACGCCCGGCCGGCGATCGTATTCGACGTGCTGTTCCGCCTGTTGCGCCATCTCTATGGCGCCGACCACGTCACCTACGTGCGCAACGTCACCGACGTCGACGACAAGATCAACGCGCGCGCCGCCGAGCGCGGCATCGCGATCCGTGCGCTGACTACGGAGACCTACGCCTACTATCAGGCGGATGTCAGGGCGCTCGGCTGCCTCGACCCGACCGTCGAGCCGCGCGCGACCGAGCACATCGAACAGATGAAGGAGTTGATCGCGCGCCTCGTCGCGTCCGGCCACGCCTATGTGGCCGACGGCCACGTGTTGTTCGACGTGCCGTCGATGCCGGATTACGGCAAGCTGTCGCGACGTCCGCTAGACGAGATGATCGCCGGCGCCCGTATCGAGGTCGCGCCCTACAAGCGCGACCCGATGGATTTCGTGCTGTGGAAGCCGTCGAAGCCCGGCGAACCGTCGTGGCCTTCACCCTGCGGCATCGCCGCGCCGGGCCGCCCCGGCTGGCACATCGAGTGCTCCGCGATGGCGTGGAAGCATCTCGGCGAAATCTTCGACATCCACGGCGGCGGCATCGACCTCGTCTTCCCGCACCACGAAAACGAGATCGCCCAGTCACGCTGTGCTTTCCACACCGGCGTGATGGCGAACTACTGGATGCACAACGGCTTCTTGCAGCTCGAAAGCGAGAAGATGTCGAAGAGCGTGGGGAACATCGTGCGCATCCACGATTTGCTCGACAAATGGCCAGGGCGAGGTGCATGCGCTTAACATGCTCGAAGACTCATTACCGTCAGCCGACCGATTGGACGGTGCGCGGTTTGGAGGGGAGCTGCGGAAGGGCTCGACGAATCGGTATGAGCTGTTGCGGCAAATTTGCTGATGCGCGACATCAGCGGGGCTTGTTGAGGCGCTGCACGACGATCTAAACACGTCAAATGCTATGGCGACTTTGCGAGAATTGCTCTCGGGCGAAAAGCGGACCCTATGAGCGGCTCTAAAATTTGCCGCGGGATTCGGATTAAGGGGCCGTCGAGGAAAATCGCGGCTTCGATTGAGACGATTGTTCGACTGGGCTTCCCGAGATGACAGCCAGGCAAGATGGAGTCAAGACAAATATCAAATAAGGGTTGCGCGGGGTGGTCGAAATTTGCGGTCATGATGACAGGCATAAACGAAGCTTGAAGAGTTCGCCGCAGCGCCGGGCGTCGGCGCGCAAAGCAAAGAACTTTGCCGAGTCCGACCGCATCCGTGATGAGCTCGCAGCCATGGGCGTCGTGCTGAAAGACTCCAAGGACGGCACCACCTGGGAGACGGCGACGGGCGGTCGCGCGCTCCCCCCTTGCAGCCGAGGGGGGGGGGGCGGCGGCGAGATCCGCCGATCACCTCCCCCTGGAGGGGGGAGGTCGGCCCGCGTGAGCGGGCCGGGTGGGGGTGGCAGCGCTGCCACATATGAGGCGCCGAGTTTGACGCACCGCTGTCACCCCACCCCGGATCGCCTTCGGCGCTCCGACCCTCCCCCTCCAGGGGAGGGTGCTTGCGAGGGCACGCCATGACGCGGGCGCCGGCGGGATTGCGGCCGTATTTGCCGGCGGATGCGGCGTTGCTGGCGGAGATTTTCCGCGCGAGCGTGGACGAACTGACGTCCGACGATTACAGCCCGGAGCAGCGGGTCGCGTGGACGGCGGTGGCCGATGACGAAACGGCATTCGGGGCGCGCCTTGCGGGTGCGCTCACGCTTGTTGCCACCATCGACGGCGCGCCGGTCGGCTTCGCATCGCTCAAGGGTACCGACAAGATCGACATGCTCTATGTTCACCCGGCGGCGGCAGGGCAGGGGATCGGCGCGCAACTCTGCGAGGCGCTGGAGAAGCTCGCGGCAGCACGCGGCGCGACGAAGCTTTCGGCGGACGCCAGCGACACTTCGCTCGGCTTCTTCACGCATCGCGGTTTTGTGGCGCAGCGCCGCAACACCGTCCCGGTCGAGGGCGAGTGGCTCGCCAACACGACCGTCGAGAAGCCGCTCGCGGCGGCGGCGCCCACCGCCGCGCCCGGCGCGAGGACGGGTACAAAGCGAAACAACGGAGGCCAGCCATGAATCAACCCGAGACGCCGTTTCCGCGCCATTGGCGCTACTACATCGCCATCAAGGTCATCGTCATCGTGGCCGCCGTGGCGCTGGCGCTCAAATACTTCGGCTACTGGTGAAGGTAATGTCGCGGGAGCGTATCTACTTGTTCGACACGACGCTGCGCGATGGCGCGCAGACGAACGGCGTCGATTTTACGCTCCACGACAAGCTCGCCATTGCCGCAATGCTCGACGATCTCGGCGTCGATTACGTCGAGGGCGGCTATCCGGGCGCGAACCCGACCGATACCGAACTGTTCGCGGAGGAGCGTGGCCTCAACTGCACCTTCACCGCTTTCGGGATGACGCGGCGTCCCGGCCGCTCGGTCTCGAATGATCCGGGTGTCGCCGCGCTCCTCGATGCGCGCGCCGACGCGATCTGTTTTGTCGCGAAGTCCTGGGACTATCACGTGCGCGTCGCGCTCGAGACGACGCTTGAAGACAATCTCGCCGGCATCCGCGAGAGCGTGCGCGCCGCGCGCGCGAAGGGCCGCGAGGTGCTGCTCGACTGCGAGCATTTCTTTGACGGCTACAAGGCAAACCCGGAGTATGCGCTCGCCTGCGCCCGCGCGGCGTACGAAGAAGGCGCGCGCTGGGTCGTGCTGTGCGATACCAACGGCGGCACGCTGCCCCACGAAGTGAAGGCGATCGTCGAGAAGGTCACCGCGGTGGTGCCGGGGGACCATGTCGGCATCCACGCTCATAACGATACCGAGCAGGCGGTCGCAAACTCGCTTGCCGCGGTGCGCGCCGGCGCGCGGCAGATCCAGGGCACGCTCAACGGGCTTGGCGAACGCTGCGGCAACGCCAACCTCGTGTCGCTGATCGGCAACCTGAAGCTCAAGAGCGAATACGCCGATCGCTTCGAGATCGGGGTCAGCGACGACAAGCTCGCGAGCCTGACCCGCGTATCGCGCAGTCTCGATGAGATCCTCAATCGGGCCGGCGACCGCCACGCCCCTTATGTCGGTGAGAGCGCGTTCGCGACCAAGGCCGGCATTCACGCGTCGGCGATCATCAAGGACCCGAAGACTTACGAGCATGTCGTGCCGGAACGGGTCGGCAACCGGCGCAAGCTCCTGGTATCCGACCAGGCTGGCCGCTCCAACGTGCTCGCCGAACTGGAGCGGATCGGCATCGCGGTCGCGCGCGATGATGCGCGCGTCACGCGCCTCCTCGATGTGGTGAAGGAACGCGAGGCGGCAGGCTACGCCTACGAGGCGGCGGATGCCTCGTTCGAATTGTTGGCGCGACGCATGCTGGGTACCGTGCCGCAATATTTCGACGTCACCCAGTTCGACGTCAACGTCGAGCAGCGCATCAATGCCAATGGCGAGCGGGTGACGGTCTGCATGGCGGTGGTCAAGGTCACGGTCGGCGACGCCAGGATGATCTCGGCCGCCGAGGGCAACGGCCCGGTCAATGCGCTCGATCTCGCGCTGCGCAAGGATCTCGGCAAGTACCAGGCCTACATCAGAGGGCTCGAACTCACCGACTACCGCGTGCGTATCCTCAACGCCGGCACCGAAGCCGTGACACGCGTGCTGATCGAAAGCGAGGACGAGAACGGTGAGCATTGGACCACGATCGGCGTGTCGCCCAATATCATCGATGCCTCGTTTCAGGCGCTGATGGATTCGATCATCTACAAGCTCGTGAAGTCCGGCGCGCCGGCGTAGCTCTCCCTTCGCGGCAGGCGGGAGAGGGAAAAGAGAAAGTCGCGATGATCGACCACGTCTCCGTCGCGGTGCGGGACCTCGCGAGCGCGGCGCGCTTTTACGGGGCGCTGCTTGCCCCGCTCGGCTTCGCGAAGCTCGAGGAGCGGGCCGCGACCGTCGGGTTCGGCAAACAGCGATCCGGAGTTTTGGATCAATCGACTGGCCGTCCTCGCGCCGATCCCGGGCCTCGGCGGATTCCGGCGCGCATGTCGCGCTGCGCGCCGCG
>CAVPDZ010000006.1:0-599516 GCA_963702755.1 uncultured Alphaproteobacteria bacterium
ATTCGATGATCTGGCCTTCGTTGAGGCGGGTGAGGCCGGCCTTCTCGACGGCGGAGATATGGACGAACACGTCCTTTCCGCCGCTCTGCGGCTGGATAAACCCGTAACCCTTTTGCGAATTGAACCACTTCACCGTGCCGCGTGCCATTTCTGATCTCCGCTCGCTATTGCCATCGACGATTGGTCCTCTCAGGTCCCTCGCGTCGGATCGTCTAGTCTTAGATGCAAGCATCGGAGCGGAGGAGTAGGCAGGCAGTTCGCTAGGGGTCGTGCCGGTCCTGTGATTGAGCCAAGTGAACCCGACCACAGGCATGACACGTCACCGCCTGATAGAGATTCGGCCGCATTTTGGGGGTTGTCGTCGGCCCAGCCTTGGACCTGATATCCGGTGGTAGGGCAGAGATAGAGGAATGCGTCATAATCAAATATTATGAAGATCGGGGACCAGCGTCACTAAGGAATTATACGTAAGCGATGGACTTTGCCTCGCACAGGGCGCAGAGTCCAAAAACGCTCCAAAAAGTGGAAAATGGAGGCCGCCATGGACAGGACTGGCACTACTCAACATCGAGCACTTTCGTACCTTGCTGGCGACGGAAACCGACGAATCAAACGGCAGACGCTTTTCGGCTGCTAGCGGAAGAAGAGGCGACGTTGGCGAAGCTGGATGCCGTGCCGGACCAGCCGAAGGCTTAGGTTGTCGTCGTCCATTCCCGCCAGTGCGTCGGCCACACATCTATCGACTGCTTGGTCTCCGCGTTGGCCCATCCGCCGAGGGTGCGGCGGCAGGGAAATACGAGAGCATGTCGCCCGTCTCCATCGATGACCGCAAGTTCAAGTTCGCGGTCGAACGGCGCGTTCGATATCGGGTGCCAATCCATAAAATTTGGCTTTAGCCGCCCTGCCCAGCATTGACTTCTGTCAATTCAGCATCACCCAACATGGCGCTCCGCCGCTTCGCCGCCCGGGGCGAGCCGAGAAAAGACTCGGCGGCGGGCCGTTGGACACTCGGCTGAAAATGCATTGGATGGTGCAAGCCAAAAGGAAAAACGATGCGCAATACGTCGCCGCCTCGTCGCGCGACGGTCTGGTCATGCTCGTTTTTGAATGGGAAAGTGCGACAATGACGTTAGGATATGTAAGCTTTCGACGGGTCCAGAATGGCGTCGATACGTGTCGCACCGATTGATTTTACGAGCACATTCTTGGCCCTCCACTCCTGCCAATCAAATCAATAACTTAGAAGCCTGTTTGTGGGTGATCTGACGGCAGGATGTGTGCGGGGGCAACGCCGGCGGCAACGAAGCGGTCCGGGAAATCGAGTGTAGTGACCGCGGGTCGAACAGGTCGCTCGGTGGGAAGCGCCGCAGATGAAAGTCATTCCACTCCGACCAACACTCAAGTCATTCGAAACGCTACCGCCAAGCTAATTCGACCCAATCTTCGCGTTACGAGCGCGGGTTGCCCTCCGAAGGCAAAGGTCGGGTGTTCGATCACGCCGAGCGCGCCGGCGAATTCAAAGACTTAGTTTGAATGGCCAAAATCGCGACTAGCATAGCAAATGCGTAGGGCGCCCCATCCGGAAGGGGCGCAGCGCCTTGGCTTCGTCGCGGGGCGGGTGCAGACGCGCTGGAGATTGATCGTCTTGTAGGGACGGCTGAACTCGCAGATCCTGTCGTCGTCTCCGGCCCAGCGCCTCAAATAGAACTGTGGAATGTAGTGATGTTCACCTGCTGAGATATAGAGTCAACCGGAACGCCCCGGGTACACTGGTCGAGAAGCCTAACCTTTCGGGTGGTTATCTTGGAACTCAGAATGTCGGTCGCGGCACGTGAGGCCTTTCTTGCTGCCGTGCACGTAGCGATTATCGGTGTGGATGATCCCCGGGGCGAGAGTGCGCCGTTGCTTGTTCCGGTTTGGTACGGGTACTCACCGGGCGGGGATATCGTGGTCGAGACCCGCCGGGAGTCCCTCAAGGCGCGGCTTCTGCGTGGCGCCGGAAGATTCAGCCTCTGCGTTCAGGACGAAACGGCTCCCTATCGTTACGTGAGTGTTGAGGGAGCGATCACTGAAATTGCCGATCCGATTCCCGCGGAGGAGCGTCGGAATCTCGCATTTCGATACCTCGACCCCCAGACTGCTGAGGCCTACTTGAAAGCCAATGAAATCCAGCTGGCGGAAGACATACTCATTCGTATGCGTCCCCAGCGATGGCGGACCGCCGATTTCTCGGCGTTCGCCGCGGACTTTTCTTCCTAGTCGGGACCTGGCACCGTCTTGCGCAACTTTTCGCCGGGCTTCGGCAACCTTGATCCGGGCGGCGTTCCTGGCCGGTCCGGCGAGCCTTGCGTGCACGACCTGTTCGACGCTGTAGCTGCGCGCCGCGGGAGCGCCCCGGCGGCGATGGATCACGGTCGCACGATCAGCTACGAGGAGTTGAAAGCACGGTCCGACCGGTTGGCCCGTCGGCTTTACAAGGCCGGGGTGTCACACGGCGACCGGGTCGGCGTCTCCGGCGGCCGATCGCTGGATGCACTCGTCGCATTTCTGGGCATTCTGAAGGTCGGCGCTGCTTATCTGCCTCTCGACGACACGTCTCCGCCGCGTCGGCTGCAGGCCATGGTGGAAGAGGCCGGCGTGCAGACCGTCGTGGCCCTTCCCGGCAGCGCCCATCGGATCCGCCGCATCCGCACGCAGGTCGAGCTGCGCGACGACGACGCGGGCGATGACAACGGGATTGCGCTTCCCGCGGCCGTGACCGACGAGGACTGCGCGTACGTCATGTTCACCTCCGGATCCACGGGGCGCCCGAAGCCGGTGGCCATCCCGCACCGCGGGGTGGTCGCGCTGTCCATGTCGGACGTCGTCCATCAACGGCCGCGCCGCGACGACCGAGTGCTGCATGCGTACAACTTGTCCTCGGACGCGTCCACCATCGAGATCTGGCCGCCGCTGCTTGCGGGCGCCTGCATCGTCATTGCGCAGCGGGAAGAGCTCCTCTCGCCGACCGCTTTGGAAACTCGACTTCTCGAGGACGAGGTCACGGTCGCCTATCTGACGACTGCGGTCTTCCATCACGTCGCTCGCGTCAAGCCGAACGCGGTGAAGACATTGCGCTTCGTGTCGGCCGGTGGCAAATCCATGGACCCGGTACTGGCCGGCGCCATTGTCGACAGCTGCCCGGACACCACCGTGGTGAATTTCTACGGCCCGACCGAGAACACCGTGGTATCCACGGCTTACCTGGTTCCGAAGGGCGCGGAATCTCTCGACCGAGTTCCCGTCGGCCGCCCGCTGGAGCACACCACCGTCCACGTGGTTCGCGCCGACGGGACGCCGGTGGACGTCGATGAAGAAGGCGAACTCCTGGTCGGTGGCGCCGGTCTGGCTCTGGGTTACCTCGGCGACCCCGAGTTCACCGCTCGTAAGTTCGTCCGTTATCCGACGCAGACCGGCCCTCTCGTGTATCGCACCGGTGACCGGGTCGTCCGCAACGAGCGTGGGGAATTGGAGTACCGCGGTCGTCTGGACCGGCAGATAAAGCTGCGCGGTCACCGGATCGAGCTGGAGGAAATCGAAGCCCAACTCCGCGCGGATCTGCGCATCGGTGAGGCGGTCGTCGAGTTCGACGGGCATTCACTGATCGGTTACGTGACGCCGGCATCTCCCGGGTCACGGCTGCCCACCGATCAGGTGCGCAGTGATCTCGCCAAGTGGCTCCCGGCACCCGCGGCGCTGTCCCGGTTGATCGAGGTGGCTGAGCTGCCGGTCGGTCCTACTGGAAAGGTCGACCGCAAGCTCCTGGCCGGCCTGCTGGCTCAGGACGCCGAGGCTTCCTCGTCGTGGAGCGCCGAGCCGGAAAGCGTGCCGGCGGCCCGCGGCGGCGACGGGCTCGTCGACACCCTGGCGCGGATCTGGCGGAACGCCCTGCGGGTCTGGCCGGCGCTGGACGACGACTTCTTCGCTGTGGGCGGGTACTCGCTGCTGGCTGCGCAGGTGGTCACCAGCACCATCAGTGCCCTGGGTATCGAAGCCCGACACAGCACGAGCCTGCTCCGCTGCCTGCTGCAGACGCCCACGCTCAAGGGGTTCGCTGCTGCTGTTGCTGCCGTCAGCGGCGGCGCGACGCTGAGCGAGACGCTGGCTGTCGACTTCGAGTGCGAAGCCCGAACTCGGCCTGCAGCTGCCTGCGGCGGCGCCTGACACGGCGAACCCCGCGAACCCCGAGCACGTCCTGCTGACCGGCGCCACCGGGTTCGTCGGGGCCTACCTGCTGGAGAGCCTGCTGTCCGGCACCGAGGCCGTCGTCCACTGCCCGGTCCGCAGCCAGAGTCCGGCGCACGCTCGGGCACGTGTGCTCGCCAACCTCGCCCGCTACGGCCTCGATCGCAGCTGCGATCCCGGCCGCATCGTCTGCTTCCCGTCGGACCTCGCCGCGGATGGCGACGGGGACCTCGACGACGACCTCCGCCGCCTGAGCGAGCAGGTCGACCTGGTCATCCATTCCGCTGCTCAGGTGAACTTCCTGTACCCCTACGAGGCGCTCCGTCAGGCCAACGTCGAAGGAACCAAGCGGGTCATCCAGGTCGCCGCTCCGCGGCGGGCGCCGATCCACTTCATCTCGACGGTTGCCGTCCTGGCCGGGTTCGGTGCAGCCGGCGTCCGGCACGTCGACGAGGACGTGCCGCTGGCCCACGCCGACTTGCTCACGATGGGCTACGGCGAGAGCAAATGGGTTGCCGAAGAGGTCCTGCGGGACGCGGCGAAGCAGGGCGTGCCGGTGGCGATCTACCGCCCTTACGAGGTCATGGGCGATCAGGTCACCGGCGCCTGCAACACCGAGACCGCGATCTGCTCGCTGTTCAAGTACATCGCGGACACCGGTTCGGCCCCGGACATCCCGTTGCCGCTCGACCTGGTTCCGGTCGACTACCTGTCCGACGCGATCATCCACATCGCGACGACGCGGAAGATCACGAACCAGACGTACCACCTGACCAACCCGCGCCCCGCGAGCCTGACCGACATGATCGAGTGCATGCGGGCTGCCGGGCATCGGATCTCGCAGGTGCCTTACCACGAGTGGGTGGCCGACCTGGTCAAGTACGTGTCCCGCCATCCCGACGCCCCGACCGCGCCGTTCGTGCCGCTGTGCGTGGACCGCGCCAAGGTCGGCGACATGTCGGTCAAGGAGATGTACTTCGAGGGAACGTTCCCGACCCTCGGGCGGGACAATGTGGAACGCGACCTGGCGGATACCCAACTGCGTTGCCCGCCGGCCAACTCGGCACTGCTCAACCTGTACCTGAACCACTTCGATGCGGCTGGGTACATCACACACCCGCGGAGGGTGGCGTGACGGCGAATGCATTCGGCGGAGGGGAATCAGCCGTCGTGATCACGGAGGGTGCCGTCCCGGACGACAACTCGCTGATGCCCTCCCTCGAGAACCTCGAGCTGCCGCTGGCCCCGCCGGGGACGATGGGCCCGCCCGAGGAGTACAACTGGCTGCGGGAGCAGGCGCCGGTCACCAAGCTGAGCGTGCCGGCGGAGTTCAACGCCACGATCTGGTACGTGACGAGCTACAACGACGTGAAATCGCTGCTCGCCAATTCCAGGTTGATCCGCCCCACGATCAACGAGTGGCCGAAGATCGAGAACCAGCCGGAGGACATCGGCACGCCGCTGGTCACGATGATGGAGTTCAACGGCCCGCAAGCCATCGCGCTTCGCCGGGTCGTGGCGGAGGCCTTCAGCGCGAAGACGATCCGGGCGTACCGGCCGCGGATGCGCGCGAAGGCCGACGAAATGTTGGCCGACTTGGCCAAGCGGGGTCAACCGGGGGACATCGTCCGGGACTACACTGAGCCGTTCCCCCTGTGGGTGATGTGTGACCTGGTCGGCATCCCCTTCGACGACCGGGACCATTACCTCCCGCTGGCCGACGCGGCCCTGGGCGCCATGCAGACCTGGGAACAGGGCCGCAACTCCACCAAGGAGCTCTACCGGTACATCCGCTCGATCATCGAGAAGAAGAGCCGTCTTCCGGCGGATGACATCCTCAGCAGGGTCGTCCACGAGTGGAAGAAAGGCACCATCGACGAAGAGGCGGTCACCGCCTTCGGACTTTCGATGCTGGTCGCCGGCTACCGCACCACCACGATGTTCCTGGGCAACTCGCTCCTGCTCCTGCTGTCGACGCCCAGTCGGTACGCGATGCTGCGCGACGAGCGGCATCGCTTGCCCGGCGCGGTCGAGGAGCTGCTGCGCTTCATCCCGGTGCTGAACGGGATCGTGGTCCTGCTCGCCACCGAGGACATCGAGTACAACGGCAAGGTCATCCGCAGCGGGGATGCCGTCCTGCCTGTGATCGCTGCGGGTAACCGGGACGAGAGCGTGTTCCCCGGCGCGGATGAACTGGACCTGTGCCGCGTCGACAATCCCCACCTCGTCTTCGGTCGCGGCGCTCACAACTGCATCGCGGCCGTGTTGGCCAGGACCGAGATGGCGGTGGGCATCGAGGCGCTCCTGGACCGCTTCCCGAACCTGCGGTTGACCGACGGCCGCCCGGCGACGTGGGACGACTCCGCGCCCGCGAAGTCCCCGATCACGCTGTTCGTCGACTGGTGACCCCCGTTGCGTCCGGCCAACCCGACGCCATAGATGCGGGTTGGCCGGACGCAACGCGCCGTCAGCGGGTCGTGCGCTTCCGGTACATGACGGCCGCCAGCGGTGTGCACACGCTGAGCAGGATCAGCGCCCATACCACCGTCCGACCGGTGCCGGTCAGATGGCAACGCCGTTGGTGGGACCAGCGACCAGCAATGCAGTGGCGGCGCTCACGTGTGCGCGGGTTCGTCGCTCGCCGCTGCTGCCGGAACGTGTCCTCGCCGCGATGAAAGCGTAGCAGACCGCGCCCTTTGACCTCAGGGAAGGCGGGGTGGGGCGAAGAGCTGTAGGCTGCTTCGCCGCACCCTGGCCCTACGGAACCATCCATGGAGCGTTGCGCGCCGGCGCGACCCGACGGGGACAAAAGCGACTTCCTTCAGCGACGCGATGCCGATAACCGAGACGTTGTTGGTGTGCCAGTTCGCCACGTACATGTCTTATCGTCGGGAGTAATTGTCATCCAGCCCGGACCCTCGCGTAGCAGCCCTCATTCGATGGAATGTAGAGCAAAGTCGAGCGGCTCGAATTGCTTCACATCGTTTCCCCCACGTTGCCCCGCTACTCTTGTCACGGCAGCGACCGCAGGAACGGCTCGGAATGCCAGCCACTTGGTCCGTTGGATCACCGGGTCTTACGACCAATGATTCTCGAAGCCGAATTAGGGCGCGCAGGTTCGCCGCCGAGTCCATCCGGTCATGTGCTCTACCGGCCGGATGGCACTTCGGCGGGAAAGCAATTACGGCGGCCCGCCATCAGGCATTCTTCCTGACGGTTGACGTCGATCAGCTTCATCACCAGGAAATAGCCGCCGATGCAGGCGAGCACGACAATCGTCATGACGATGGCGACGCCTGCGGACGAGAGGGATCGTTCGCCGTCCTCGCCGCCATCGTGCTGACCCGGTGGGACCGCGTTGTTGCTTTCGTCCGCCATCATTGCCCCCTGCAGTCCGGCCTCCTTGGATCTTTGGATCATAGGCGTCTTATTGCTGATCGCGCAGAGGCGGCGGACGGTTCGGGCGTCCGCGTTCGGCATCGAATGAAAATCGGCGGCGCATCGCCTGGTGTTCGCGCGCCGTGATCCACATATCGCCGGCGCTGCGGCGAACCCTCGTTGTGAATGCGGCTTGATTTCGCCCGCCGCCCGCAGTAGATGAGGCTGACGCTAGCGGCCCGGTTTCGGACTTCCGCGGCGACGGCATCCCCACAAAGGCCCGCCATTTGGCTTGGTCCGTCATGGACTGGGCGCGCGACGGGCCTGTTTTGGATTCCCTTTACACCTCTGTACCGAGACGAGTTGGAACCACGTGATGGCAAAGGTCAGCCCCTTCAAGTTCATGCAGGAGGTCCGCCAGGAGGCGTCCAAGATCACTTGGCCGAGCTCGCGCGAGACCGTCATCACCACCATCATCGTTTTCGTGATGGCGGCGGCGGCCGGCATATTCTTCCTGATGGCCGATTATGCCATTCGCCTCGTGGTGACGTTCCTGCTCGGCATCGGCAGCTGAACGGAAGCCTTCCATGACCAAGCGCTGGTACATTGTCCACGCCTATTCGAACTTCGAGAACAAGGTCGCCGAATCAATTCGCGAGCAGGCCAAGCAACGCGGCCTGGCCGACCTGTTCGACGAGGTCCTGGTCCCGAAGGAAAAGGTCGTCGAGGTGCGTCGGGGCCGCAAGGTCGATGCCGAGCGCAAGTTCTTTCCGGGCTACGTCCTGGTGAAGATGGACCTCACCGACGAGGCGTTCCACCTCATCAAGAACACACCGAAGGTCACGGGCTTTCTCGGCGCCGACAACAAGCCGAAGCCGATCTCGGACGCCGAAGCCGCCCGCATTCTCCACCAGGTGCAGGAGGGCATCGAACGGCCGAAGCCGTCGGTGTCCTTTGAAGTGGGCGAGCAGGTCCGCGTCTCGGACGGGCCGTTCGCGTCGTTCAACGGCACCGTCGAGGAAGTCGACGAAGCGCGCTCGCGCCTCAAGGTGGCGGTGTCGATCTTCGGACGCGCGACGCCGGTCGAACTCGAGTTCGGCCAGGTCGAGAAAGGCTGATCGGCCGAAAGCCGATCGGTCGCGGATTTAGCAAAGCCGTCTTGGCAAAGCCGGTCTCGGCAAAGACGCCTTCGCAAAAAAGCCGTCTTGGCAAGAAAGTTTTGGCAAGAAAATTGTAGCGGTCATCGCCGATAGCGATTATGTGACGGCGATCTTCGCGGCCTGCATGGATGGCAGGTCGCGACAGTGAGGTCGGTCTTGCGATCTCACTTCGTTGTGGGAGGCGACGCGCGGCTGCCAACCGCTCGTTCGAGCCGAACCACGAACCCGGCGAAACTCGCGTTCGCCGCAAGGAGCAGTGCATGGCAAAGAAAGTCACCGGCTATTTGAAGCTGCAGGTGCCGGCGGGTTCGGCGAACCCGTCGCCGCCGATCGGACCCGCGCTCGGCCAGCGCGGCCTCAACATCATGGAGTTCTGCAAGGCCTTCAACGCCCAGACGCAGAAGCTCGAAAAGGGTTCGCCGATTCCGGTCGTCATCACCATTTATGCCGACCGCTCGTTCACCTTCGAGATGAAGACGCCTCCGGTCTCCTTCTTCATCAAGAAGGCGGCGAAGGTCGAATCCGGCTCGAAGACTCCGGGGCGCGACAAGGCCGGCCAGATCACCAAGGCCCAGGTCAAGGAGATCGCCGAGCAGAAGATGAAGGATCTCAACTGCGACACCATCGAATCGGCGATGCGCATGATCGAGGGCTCGGCCCGTTCGATGGGCATCGAGGTGAGGGGGGACTGACATGTCGAGCCAAGGACGTCGTACGATCAAGGCCCGCGAGGGCATCGACCGCGAAAAGCTCTACCCGCTCGACCAGGCTGTGCAGATGGTCAAGGAGCGTGCCAAGGCGAAGTTCGATGAGACGATCGAGATCGCCATGAACCTCGGTGTCGACCCGCGCCATGCCGACCAGATGGTCCGCGGCGTAGTGGCGCTGCCGAACGGGTCCGGCCGCACCCAGCGCGTTGCGGTGTTCGCGCGCGGCGCCAAGGCTGACGAGGCCCGCGCCGCCGGCGCCGATGTGGTCGGGGCGGAGGATCTGGTCGAGAAGGTCAATGCCGGCAATATCGACTTTGACCGTTGCATCGCGACCCCGGACCTGATGCCGCTCGTCGGCCGGCTCGGCAAGGTGCTGGGTCCACGCGGCCTGATGCCCAATCCCAAGGTCGGCACGGTGACCATGGACGTCACCGGCGCGATCAAGGCGTCGAAGGGCGGCTCGGTCGAGTTCCGGGTCGAGAAGGCCGGCATCATTCACGCCGGGGTCGGCAAGGCCTCGTTCTCGGCCGAAAAGCTGGTCGAGAACATCAAGGCATTTGCGGACGCCGTGCAGAAGGCGAAGCCTCAGGGCGCGAAGGGCCACTTCATCAACCGGATCGCGATTTCCTCGACCATGGGTCCGGGCGTCAAGATCGAGCCGTCGACCGTGGTTGTGGCGACGGCTTCGCCGCGGTAGCCCTTCGTCCGCCTCACGGGCGGCGTCAAAAGACCACTGGGCAAGAGAGTCGGCCGAGCGAGTTGGCCGAGAGGGCTTGTCAAGAAAGTTCTTGGCAACGGCTCAGGGAACCGTTACATAAGCGCCACGGGCGTGCCGACCCACTTTGTCGGCGCGCCTTTGCGCGCTTTCTGGAAAATCCGGTGGTCAGGAACTTTTTCCCTCTCAGATGTCCGGTTGGATCGTTCTGAAGGGAAGGGTGGTCACAGCATTAACCCGGCAATCGCGCAGCCATCTGTTGATGGCGTCCTGTCCGAGACTGCAGGTGCCCGTGCGTCGCGCGAGCTTAATGCTTGGATTTCAGGCAACTGACATTCATGGCCTGCACAGACGGGTGAAGATCGGTTTCGGGGGTAAACCCCGCTACGGTTCGGACCTCGATACCTTGTTGTCCGCGCGTCCCGCATCGCCGGGACGGTTTGGGACAAGGGGGCAGGGCAATTGGAGCGTCGCAACGTCGCTTGGCCGTGAGGCCCGGAGGCGGTGCGGCAGATCGCAAACCGGTGGCCTAGCCCCTCAGGATCCTTCCGCGTGAAGCGGGGAGATAGAGCGGGACGGCTGCCGACCGGAGAGAGCAAGTGGATCGAGCGGCAAAAAAGGAGCTGGTCGGCACGCTGAACGAGGTCTTCAAGGCCTCAAGCGTGGTCGTCGTGGCTCACTATGCCGGCCTCACCGTTGCCGACATGCAGAAGCTGCGCGCGCAGATGAAGCAGGCCGGCGCCAAGGTGAAGGTCGCCAAGAACCGCCTCGCCAAGATCGCTCTTGATGGCACCGACGTAGCCGTCGTCGCACCCCTCCTCAAGGGGCCGACCGTGCTCGCCTATTCGGGCGATCCCGTGGCTGCGCCGAAGGTCGCCAACGACTTCGCCAAGACGAACGAGAAGTTCGTCATTCTTGGCGGAGCGATGGGCAAGACCGCCCTGAACCCCGATGGCGTCAAGGCGCTCGCCGCGCTGCCGTCGCTCGATGAATTGCGCGCCAAGCTGGTCGGCCTGATCCAGGCTCCGGCAACCAAGATCGCGCAGGTCGTCAATGCCCCGGCGGCCAAGCTCGCCAGGGTGGTTCAGGCCTATGCCAGCAAGGACAGCGCTGCGTGAGGCTTGCTTAACAACCAGATCGAAGTTCGAACCTGAAGGATGTGAATACAATGGCTGATTTGTCCAAACTCGTGACCGAGCTTTCGAGCCTCACCGTGCTCGAAGCCGCCGAGCTCGCGAAGCTTCTCGAGGAGAAGTGGGGCGTGTCTGCCGCCGCCGCTGTCGCGGTTGCGGCTCCGGGCGGCGGTGGCGCTGCCGCGGCCCCGGTCGAGGAGAAGACCGAGTTCACCGTCGTGCTGGCGGCTGCCGGCGACAAGAAGATCGAGGTCATCAAAGAGGTTCGCGCCCTGACCGGCCTCGGCCTCAAGGAGGCCAAGGACCTGGTCGAAGGCGCGCCGAAGAACGTCAAGGAAGGCGTGACCAAGGACGAGGCCGAGAAGGTCAAGGCGCAGCTCGAGAAGGCCGGCGCCAAGGTGGAGCTTAAGTAGGCGTTTTGCGTTTGCGCGCCCGCGTAAGCTATTGGAGGAAAAGCCTAAATGGTGCCGGCGGCACGCCGGCACCCCATGTGTTGAGGGCGGCCGGCGCGTATCGGCCGTCGGCGGGTGGTAATCGGCGTGATCGGGCCTATATAAGGTCTCGGTTTGCCTTGATTTTCCGCCCTGCACACGAAGTCCCGGTCCCGGGACCCGGCGTTTTCGTTCGGGCGGGATTGGCGTGAGGAGGCGGACCTTATTTCAGGCTCCGCCGCTACCAACATCTTCCGGCTCCGCGCCGGAAGACCTCGCCGCCCGTGAGGGGCGACGCAGGAAGAGAAGAGGCCACGATGGCACAGACGTTCACCGGACGTAAACGGGTTCGCAAGTTCTTCGGAAAAATTCAGGAAGTGGCTGAGATGCCGAACCTCATCGAGGTTCAGAAGGCGTCCTACGACCAGTTTCTGCTGGTGAAGGAGCCCCACGGCGGGCGCCCCGACGAAGGTCTGCAGGCGGTGTTCAAGTCGGTGTTTCCGATCTCCGACTTCTCCAACACCGCGCAACTCGAATTCGTTCATTACGAATTCGAGCCGCCCAAGTACGACGTTGACGAGTGCCGCCAGCGCGGCATGACCTATGCGGCGCCGCTCAAGGTGACGCTGCGCCTCATCGTATTCGATATCGATGAGGAGACGGGCGCGCGCTCGGTCAAGGACATCAAGGAGCAGGACGTGTACATGGGCGATATTCCGCTCATGACCAACAACGGCACGTTCGTCGTCAACGGCACCGAGCGCGTCATCGTTTCCCAGATGCATCGCTCGCCCGGCGTGTTCTTCGACCACGACAAGGGCAAGACCCACTCGTCCGGCAAGCTTCTGTTCGCGGCCCGCATCATCCCCTATCGCGGCTCCTGGCTCGACATCGAGTTCGACGCCAAGGACATCGTCCATGCCCGCATCGATCGTCGCCGCAAAACGCCGGTGACGTCGCTGCTGTTCGCGCTTGGTCTCGACGGCGAGGAAATCCTCAACACCTTCTACAAGCAGGTCCCCTACAAGCGTTCGAAGGACGGCTGGCG
This sequence comes from uncultured Alphaproteobacteria bacterium, assembly GCA_963702755.1. Classification (GTDB taxonomy): domain Bacteria; phylum Pseudomonadota; class Alphaproteobacteria; order Rhizobiales; family Xanthobacteraceae; genus JAJPKK01. The sequence continues at coordinate 12,800 of CAVPDZ010000006.1, forward strand.
CGTTCCGTTCGATGCGACCCGCATGCGCGGCTACAAGGCGGTCAACGATCTCGTCGACGCCGATTCCGGCAAGGTTGTGCTCGAGGCCGGCAAGAAGATGACGGTGCGCCAGGCCCGCCAGCTCGCGGAAAAGGGCCTCAAGGCCCTGCGCATGACCGATGACGAACTGATCGGCCGTTACGTTGCCGAGGACCTCGTCAACGTGAAGACCGGCGAAATCTATGTCGAAGCCGGCGGCGAGATCACCGAGAAGGTGCTCAAGGTTCTCAACGACGCGGGCTACAAGGAGATTCCGGTCCTCGACATCGACCACGTCAACGTCGGCGGCTATATCCGCAACACGCTGGCGGTCGACAAGAACATGACGCGCGAGGACGCGCTGTTCGACATCTACCGGGTCATGCGGCCGGGCGAACCGCCAACGCTGGACACGGCGGAGGCGATGTTCCAATCGCTGTTCTTCGATCCCGAGCGCTATGACCTCTCCGCGGTCGGCCGCGTCAAAATGAACATGCGCCTCGACCTGCAGGCCGAGGACACGCTGCGCGTCCTCCGCCGCGAGGACATCATCGGCGTCATCCGCACGCTCGTCGACCTGCGCGACGGCAAGGGCGAGATCGACGACATCGACCATCTCGGCAATCGCCGGGTGCGCTCGGTCGGCGAACTGATGGAAAATCAGTATCGCATCGGCCTATTGCGCATGGAGCGCGCCATCAAGGAGCGCATGTCGTCGGTCGACATCGACACCGTGATGCCGCAGGACCTGATCAACGCCAAGCCGGCGGCGGCGGCGGTACGCGAGTTCTTCGGTTCATCGCAGCTCTCCCAGTTCATGGACCAGACGAACCCGCTCTCCGAGATCACCCACAAGCGGCGCCTCTCGGCGCTCGGACCGGGCGGCCTCACGCGCGAGCGCGCCGGGTTCGAAGTGCGCGACGTGCATCCGACCCACTACGGCCGCATCTGCCCGATCGAGACGCCGGAAGGTCCGAACATCGGCCTCATCAATTCGCTCGCGACCTACGCACGGGTGAACAAGTACGGCTTCGTGGAAACGCCGTACCGCAAGGTCAAGGACGGCCGCGTCACCGATGAAGTGATTTACCTCTCCGCCATGGAAGAGGGCCGCTACTACATCGCTCAGGCGAACGTGCCGCTCGATGCCAAGCGCCGCTTCACGGAAGATCTCATCGTCTGCCGCCATGCCGGCGACGTGCTGATGATCGCGCCTGATCGCGTCGACTACATGGACGTGTCGCCGAAGCAGCTCGTGTCGGTCGCGGCGTCGCTGATCCCGTTCCTCGAGAACGACGACGCAAACCGCGCACTGATGGGCTCCAACATGCAGCGTCAGGCGGTGCCGCTGGTGCGCGCCGAGTCGCCGTTCGTGGGCACCGGCATGGAAGGTGTGGTCGCCCGTGATTCGGGTGCTGCGATCGCTGCGCGCCGCACCGGGCATCATCGACCAGGTCGATGCCACCCGTATCGTGGTGCGCGCCACCGAGGACCTCGATCCGACCAAGTCGGGCGTCGACATCTATCGGCTGATGAAGTTCCAGCGCTCGAACCAGAACACCTGCATCAACCAGCGTCCGCTGGTGAAGGTGGGCGACTGCGGTGAGGAAGGGCGACATCATCGCTGACGGTCCCTCGACCGATCTCGGCGAGCTTGCGCTCGGCCGCAACGTGCTCGTCGCGTTCATGCCGTGGAACGGCTACAACTTCGAAGACTCGATCCTGCTGTCCGAGCGGATCGTGAAGGAAGACGTCTTCACCTCGATCCACCTCGAGGAATTCGAAGTGATGGCCCGCGACACCAAACTCGGGCCGGAGGAAATCACCCGCGACATCCCGAATGTCTCCGAAGAGGCTCTCAAGAACCTCGACGAAGCGGGCATCGTTTACATCGGTGCCGAGATCCACGCGGGCGATATCCTGGTCGGCAAGATCACGCCCAAGGGCGAAAGCCCGATGACGCCCGAGGAAAAGCTGCTGCGGGCGATCTTCGGCGAAAAGGCCTCGGACGTGCGCGACACCTCGCTGCGGGTGCCGCCGGGCGTCCAGGGCACCGTCGTCGAAGTGCGGGTGTTCAACCGCCATGGCGTCGACAAGGACGAGCGCGCGCTCGCGATCGAACGCGAGGAGATCGAACGTCTCGCCAAGGACCGCGACGACGAGCAGGCGATTCTCGACCGCAACGTCTACGGCCGTCTTGCCGAGCTGCTGGAAGGCCGCCAGGGCATTGCGGGGCCGAAGGGCTTCAAGAAGGAATCGAAGATCACGCGCGCGGTGCTCGAGGAGTATCCGCGCTCGCAATGGTGGCAGTTCGCCTCGCCGAACGACAAGCTGATGGCCGAGATCGAAGCCATCCGTAAGCAGTACGACGAGTTGAAGAAGGGCCTCGAGCAGCGCTTCCTCGACAAGGTCGAGAAGCTGCAGCGGGGCGACGAACTGCCGCCGGGCGTAATGAAGATGGTCAAGGTCTTCGTCGCGGTGAAGCGCAAGATCCAGCCCGGCGACAAGATGGCGGGCCGTCACGGCAACAAGGGCGTGGTGTCCAAGATCGTGCCGATCGAGGACATGCCGTTCCTCGCCGACGGCCAGCACGTCGACATCGTGCTCAATCCGCTCGGCGTGCCGAGCCGCATGAACGTCGGTCAGATTCTCGAGACCCATCTCGGGTGGGCCTGTGCCGGCCTCGGCAAGCGCATCGGGCAGGCGGTCGACGCCTACCTGACGCGCCATGACCTCAAGCCGCTGCGCGAGACCTTGAAGAAGGTCTACGGCGAGGACGAGACCATCAAGTCACTCGACGAGGACAGGGCTTGTCGAACTCGGCGAAAACCTCAAGCACGGCGTGCCGATCGCAACGCCGGTGTTCGACGGCGCCAAGGAGGCGGACATCGAGAGCATGCTCGACCTCGCCGGGCTCGATCATTCGGGCCAGGTGACCTTGCATGATGGACGCACCGGCGAACAGTTCGATCGCAAGGTCACGGTCGGCTACATCTACATGCTCAAGCTCGATCATCTCGTGGACAACAAGATCCACGCCCGTTCGATCGGCCCCTACAGTCTCGTCACCCAGCAGCCGCTGGGCGGCAAGGCTCAGTTCGGCGGCCAGCGTTTCGGCGAAATGGAGGTGTGGGCGCTCGAAGCTTACGGCGCTGCGTACACGCTGCAGGAGATGCTGACGGTGAAGTCCGACGACGTCGCCGGCCGCACCAAGGTCTACGAAGCGATCGTGCGTGGCGATGACGCCTTCGAGGCCGGTATCCCGGAATCGTTCAACGTGTTGGTGAAGGAAATGCGCTCGCTCGGCCTCAACGTCGACCTGCACAATTCCAAGCAATCGCAGCGCGGTGCTGAAGGCACCGCGGAGGCAGCCGAATAACGCGCGGTACCGCCCGCGCGGCGGCCGAGCGATGGCCGCACCGACGACATGCTTACGGCAGCCGGCATTGGCCGGCTGATCGTCTCCACCGGAGACGTCACAACCGGAGACCCTAAATGAACCAAGAGATCGTCAATCTCTTCAGTCCGCAAACCCCGGCGCAGGTGTTCGACCAGATCAGGATTTCGATCGCCAGCCCGGAAAAAATTCTGTCGTGGTCCTACGGCGAGATCAAGAAGCCGGAGACCATCAACTACCGCACGTTCAAGCCGGAGCGGGACGGGCTCTTCTGTGCCCGCATCTTCGGACCGATCAAGGACTACGAGTGCTTGTGCGGCAAGTACAAGCGCATGAAGTACAAGGGGATCATCTGCGAAAAGTGCGGCGTTGAAGTGACGCTGTCGCGGGTGCGGCGCGAGCGCATGGGCCACATCGAGCTCGCAGCGCCCGGTCGCGCATATCTGGTTCCTGAAGTCGCTGCCGAGCCGGATCGGCCTCCTGCTCGACATGACGCTCAAGGACCTCGAGCGCATCCTCTATTTCGAATACTACGTCGTGCTGGAGCCGGGCCTCACCCCGCTGCAGGACCGTCAGCTCCTGTCGGAGGACGAGTACCTCAAGGCGCAGGAGCAGTACGGACCGGATAGCTTCACCGCCACCATCGGCGCCGAGGCGATCCGCGAAATGCTCAAGGGCCTCGATCTCGAGAAGCTCGCCGCCGACCTGCGCGTCGAGATCGCCGAGTCGAAGTCCGAGCTTAAGCCGAAGAAGCTCGCCAAGCGCCTCAAGCTCATCGAGTCCTTCATCCAGTCCAGCAACAAGCCGGAATGGATGATCCTGACGGTCGTGCCGGTGATCCCGCCGGACCTGCGGCCGCTCGTTCCGCTCGATGGCGGCCGCTTCGCGACGTCGGACCTCAATGACCTTTATCGTCGCGTCATCAACCGCAACAACCGCTTGAAGCGGCTGATCGAGCTGCGTGCGCCGGACATCATCATCCGCAACGAGAAGCGCATGCTGCAGGAGGCGGTCGACGCGTTGTTCGACAACGGCCGCCGCGGCCGCGTCATCACCGGTGCCAACAAGCGTCCGCTGAAGTCGCTCGCCGACATGCTCAAGGGCAAGCAGGGCCGCTTCCGCCAGAACCTGCTCGGCAAGCGCGTCGACTATTCAGGCCGGTCGGTGATCGTCGTCGGTCCCGAGCTGAAGCTGCATCAGTGCGGCCTGCCGAAGAAGATGGCGCTCGAACTGTTCAAGCCGTTCATCTATTCGCGGCTCGACGCCAAGGGTTTGTCGACGACCGTCAAGCAGGCAAAGAAGCTCGTCGAGAAAGAAAAGCCCGAGGTGTGGGACATCCTCGACGAGGTGATCCGCGAGCATCCGGTGCTGCTCAATCGCGCGCCGACGCTCCATCGTCTGGGCATCCAGGCGTTCGAGCCGGTGCTGATCGAGGGCAAGGCGATCCAGCTTCATCCGCTGGTCTGCGCTGCCTTCAACGCCGACTTTGACGGCGACCAGATGGCCGTGCACGTGCCGCTGTCGCTCGAGGCTCAGCTCGAAGCGCGCGTGCTGATGATGTCGACCAACAACATCCTGCGCCCGGCCGACGGCTCGCCCATCATCGTGCCGAGCCAGGACATCGTGCTTGGCCTCTACTATCTGACGCTGTTGCGCGAAGGCGAGCCGGGCGAAGGCAAGATCTTCGGCTCGCTTGCCGATATCGAGCATGCGCTGTCGGCGAAGGCGGTCACGCTCCACAGCAAGATCAAGTATCGCTGGGTCGGCGTCGACGAGGCCGGCAACTCGGTGCCGCAGTGGTACGACACCACGCCTGGCCGCGTCATGATCGGTGAGGTGATCCCGAAGAGCTTCAAGGTCCCGTTCGACGCCGTCAACAAGCTGATGACGAAGCGCGAGATTTCGAAGCTGATCGACACCGTCTACCGCCACTGCGGCCAGAAGGACACCGTGATCTTCTGCGACCGCATCATGGCGCTCGGCTTCTACCACGCCTTCCGGGCCGGCATCTCGTTCGGCAAGGACGACATGGTGGTGCCGTCGTCGAAGTGGAAGATCGTCGAGGCGACGCGGACCGCAGCCAAGGAGTTCGAGCAGCAGTTCAACGAAGGCCTCATCACCCAGGGCGAGAAGTACAACAAGGTGGTGGACGCCTGGTCGAAGTGCACCGACAAGATTGCGGCCGAGATGATGCGGGAGATCTCTGCTGTCCGCCGCGACAAGGACACCGGCCGCGAACAGCAGATCAACTCGATCTACATGATGGCGGATTCCGGCGCCCGTGGTTCGGCCGCCCAGATGAAGCAGCTCGCCGGCATGCGCGGCCTGATGGCGAAGCCGTCAGGCGAGATCATCGAAAGCCCGATCATTTCCAACTTCAAGGAAGGGCTCTCGGTGCTCGAATACTTCAACTCGACCCACGGCGCCCGCAAGGGTCTTGCCGACACCGCGTTGAAGACCGCGAACTCCGGCTACCTGACGCGGCGTCTCGTCGACGTTGCCCAGGACTCCATCATCACGACGGTCGATTGCGGTACCGAAGCCGGCATCAAGGTGCGCGCCATCATCGACGCCGGCCAGGAGGTTGCGTCTCTCGCAAGCCGCATCCTCGGCCGCACCACTGCCGAGGATCTGCGCGATCCGGCCGGCACCAACGTCATCGTCCCCCGCGGCACGCTGCTTGGCGAACCGGAGGTCGAGACCATCGTTACGGCCGGCGTCCAGGAGGTGCGTATCCGCTCGGTGCTCACCTGCGAGGCGACGAACGGCGTGTGCGCTGCCTGCTACGGGCGCGATCTTGCCCGCGGCACCCCGGTCAACATGGGCGAGGCCGTCGGCGTCATCGCTGCGCAGTCGATCGGCGAGCCGGGCACCCAGCTCACCATGCGTACGTTCCACATCGGCGGCGCGGCGCAGATCTCCGAGCAGTCGTTCATCGAATCGAATTTCGAAGGAACGGTCCGCATCAAGAACCGCAACGTCGTGCGCAACTCGGACGGCGAACTGATCTGCATGACCCGCAACATGGCGGTGATCGTGGTGGACCAGGACGGCACCGAACGTGCCGTGCACCGTGTCCAGTACGGCGCGCGCCTCAAGGTCGACGAGGGCGATCACATCCGGCGCGGCCAGCGCATCGCCGAGTGGGATCCCTACATGCGGCCGATCATGACCGAGGTCGAGGGCATCGTTGACTTCGAGGATCTGGTCGACGGCCAATCGATGTCGGAGACGCTCGACAAGTCGACCGGCATTGCCCGTCGTGTGGTCGTCGACTGGCGGTCGGGCTCGGCCCGCGGCCAGCAGGATCTGCGGCCGGCGATCATCATCAAGAGCAAGGACGGCAAGATCCTCAAGCTCGCCCGTGGCGGCGACGCCCGCTATCTGCTGGCGGTCGACGCCATCCTTTCGGTCGATCCCGGCGGTCACGTGAAGGCGGGCGACGTCATCGCCCGTATGCCGTCGGAAAGCGCCAAGACGCGCGACATCACCGGCGGTCTGCCGCGGGTGGCGGAGCTGTTCGAGGCGCGGCGGCCGAAGGAATCCGCCGTCATCGCCGAGGTGTCGGGCACGGTGCGGTTTGGCCGCGATTACAAGAACAAGCGCCGCCTCACCATCGAGCCCAACGTCGAGGGCGAGGAGGCGCGGGAATATCTGATCCCGAAGGGCAAGCACATCGACCTTCAGGACGGCGACGTCATCGAGAAGGGCGATTACATTGTCGAAGGTACGCCTGCGCCTCACGACATCCTTGCGGTCAAGGGCGTCGAGGAACTCGCGGCCTATCTCGTCAACGAGATCCAGGAGGTCTACCGGCTCCAGGGTGTGCCCATCAACGACAAGCACATCGAGGTGATCGTCCGTCAGATGCTCCAAAAGGTCGAGATCGACGATGCGGGCGAGACCGACCTGATTAAGGGCGAGCAGCTCGATCGCCTGGAGTTCGACGAGATCAACGCCCGGGCGAAGGAGGAGGGCAAGAAGCCGGCTCACGGCTACCCGGTTCTCCTCGGCATCACCAAGGCGTCGCTGCAGACCCGCTCGTTCATCTCCGCAGCCTCGTTCCAGGAGACGACCCGCGTCCTCACGGAGGCGGCCGTCAACGGCAAGATCGACACCCTCGATGGTCTCAAGGAGAACGTCATCGTGGGTCGCCTGATCCCCGCCGGCACCGGCGCCATGATGAACAGCTTGCGCGAGGTCGCGACACAACGCGACCAGCTTATCCTCGACGAGCGCAAGAAGGAGGCCGAGCTCAAGGCCGCCGAAGCGCAGGCGCAACTGCCCGCCGCGGAGTGATCCGGTGGCTCGCCACCAGTTGCAAAAGGGCCGCCCACGGGCGGCCCTTTTCGTTGATGGGATGACCGGAAATTCACGTTTGTGCCTGCTTGCGTCTCGGCGCCGCAGCATTATTTGTGAGAGCGGCGAAAGTGGCTCTGGCACGGCGTTTTTTGCAGCTTGGCCTTGACTTCGCCTCACCGCGTCGATAAAAACGCGCACTTTTTTCGGCAGGCGGTGAGCTTCGCCCGTCGGAACGGCCGTTCGGCCTAGCTGTTGGAAGCCTAACGCTTTCTACGCATTTGCCGGACACTCCGCGCCTCGATGAATGAAGCTCAAACGCTGCCTCTGACACCGAACTGTCAGATGTGAAGACATGATCGCGTCACCGTCGGTGCCGCGGTCCTCTGTGACGAAAACGTCAGGCCGCGGGCTTGCGCGGATGGCGTTGTTTCGTTTTGGCGCATGCCGTGCCGGTGCACGGCGTTGGATGCGGGACGTTCGTCCGGGTGGAAAGCACCATTGGGCGGCGTCTCGAAACGAAGGTGAAGGCTCAGGATGCCGACGATCAACCAATTGATCCGCAAGCCGCGGGTGGCGCAGAAGGCGCGCAAGAAGGTGCCGGCGCTGCAACAGTCGCCGCAGAAGCGCGGCGTGTGCACGCGCGTCTATACGACGACGCCGAAGAAGCCCAATTCGGCGCTGCGCAAGGTCGCCAAGGTGCGCCTCACCAACGGCTTCGAGGTGATCGGCTACATCCCGGGTGAAGGCCACAACCTTCAGGAGCACTCGGTGGTGATGATCCGCGGCGGCCGCGTCAAGGACCTGCCCGGCGTTCGCTACCACATTCTGCGCGGCGTCCTCGATACCCAGGGCGTCAAGAACCGCAAGCAGCGCCGTTCGAAGTACGGCGCCAAGCGGCCGAAGTGATCGGAGCGTAGCGAGGTCATCCCCGAGCGAGCGAAGCGAGACCCGGGGATCGAGGCAGAGATTCAGACGTGGATGGCCGGGACGAGCCCGGCCATGACGAGAGAAGAAGCGAAGATCAAGGACTGCTCAGATGTCCCGCCGCCATCGTGCCGAAAAACGCGAAGTACTGCCTGATCCGAAATTCGGAAACATGGTGGTGTCGAAATTCATGAACTCGATCATGTACGCGGGCAAGAAGTCCGTTGCCGAGACCATCGTCTACGGCGCGCTCGACATGATCGAGGGCAAGACCAAGCAGAATCCGGTGACGGTGTTCGAGCAGGCGCTCGACAACGTCATGCCGACCATCGAGGTTCGCTCGCGCCGGGTCGGTGGTGCCACCTACCAGGTGCCGGTCGAGGTTCGTAACGAACGTCGCCAAGCGCTCGGCATCCGTTGGCTCATTATTGCGGCGCGCGAGCGCAATGAAAAGACGATGACCGAGCGGCTGTCCGCAGAATTGCTCGATGCATCGAACAACCGGGGGAACGCGGTCAAGAAGCGCGAAGACACCCATCGGATGGCGGAGGCTAATCGTGCCTTCGCGCATTACCGGTGGTGAGGACGCCATAGCCGGCGAGCTTTGCCAAGGATCGATCCATGCCCCGCATTCACCCCATCGAGGACTACCGCAATTTCGGCATCATGGCCCACATCGATGCCGGGAAAACGACGACGACTGAGCGGATTCTCTATTACACCGGCAAGAGCCACAAGATCGGCGAGGTCCATGAGGGCGCGGCCACCATGGACTGGATGGAGCAGGAGCAGGAGCGCGGCATTACCATCACGTCCGCCGCGACGACTGCATTCTGGCACGGCAAGCGTCTGAACATCATCGATACGCCCGGGCACGTCGATTTCACGATCGAGGTGGAGCGCTCGCTGCGCGTGCTCGACGGCGCCGTATGCGTTCTCGACTCCAACCAGGGCGTTGAGCCGCAGACCGAGACGGTGTGGCGCCAGGGCGATAAATACAAGGTGCCGCGTATCGTCTTCGCCAACAAGATGGACAAGATCGGCGCCGACTTCTTCCGCTGCTTGTCCGACATCGTTGACCGGCTCGGCGCAAAGCCCGTGGCCATCCAGCTTCCGATCGGAGCCGAGAGCCAGTTCAAGGGCATCGTCGATCTCGTCCGCATGGTCGGCGTCGTGTGGGAGGACGAAGGCCTCGGCGCCAAGTATCACGACGTCGAGATTCCGGCCGACATGGTCGACCAGGCCAAGGAATACCGCGAGAAGCTCATAGAGGCGGCCGTCGAACTCGACGACGACGCCATGACGGCCTACCTCGAAGGCAAGGAGCCTGATGAGGCGACCCTCAAGCGATTGATCCGCAAAGCGGTCCTTACCGGCGCCTTCTTCCCGGTGCTCGCCGGTTCGGCTTTCAAGAACAAGGGTGTCCAGCCGTTGCTTGACGCGGTGGTGGATTATTTGCCGTCGCCGATCGACGTGCCGCCGATCAAGGGCATCGATCCGAAGGGCGAAGAGGTTGTGCGCAAGGCGGACGACAAGGAGCCGCTGGCGTTGCTCGCGTTCAAGATCATGGACGACCCCTACGTCGGCACGATCACATTCTGCCGCATTTACTCGGGCACGCTCACAAGCGGCACCGGTGTCATCAACTCGACGCGCGAGCGGCGCGAGCGCATCGGCCGCATGCTGCTGATGCACGCGAATAACCGTGAGGACATCAAGGAAGCCTACGCGGGTGACATTGTCGCGCTTGCCGGCCTCAAGGAGGCACGTACCGGCGACACGTTGTGCGATTCGCAGAAGCAGGTGATCCTCGAAAAGATGGAATTTCCCGATCCGGTCATCGAGATCGCGATCGAGCCGAAGTCGAAAGCCGACCAGGAAAAGCTCGGCGTCGCGCTGGCGAAGCTCGCGACCGAGGACCCTTCGTTCCGCGTGTCGACCGATCCCGAGTCCGGCCAGACCATTCTCAAGGGCATGGGCGAACTGCATCTCGACATCAAAGTCGACATCCTCAAGCGTACCTACAAGGTCGATGCCAATATCGGCGCGCCGCAGGTCGCTTATCGCGAGAAGATCAGCAAGCCGGTCACCGTCGACTACACCCACAAGAAGCAAACCGGCGGTTCCGGCCAGTTTGCGCGGGTGAAGATCAATGCCGAGCCGCTGCCGCCCGCCGGAGGCTTCGTGTTCGAAAGCAAGGTCGTGGGCGGCACCGTGCCGAAGGAATACATCCCTGGCGTCGAGAAAGGCATCGAAGTCGATGCTGGGCTCGGGCATCCTCGCCGGCTTCCCGGTGGTCGATCTCAAGGTGTCGCTCGTCGACGGCGCCTATCACGAGGTCGATTCATCGGCGCTCGCCTTCGAGATCGCGGCGCGCGCGGCGCTTCGCGAAGCCCTGCAGAAGGGCCACTCCGTACTGCTCGAGCCGATCATGAAGGTCGAGGTGGTCACGCCGGAAGACTACACCGGTCGGTGATCGGCGACCTCAACTCGCGGCGCGGCCAGATTCATGGCCAGGACATGCGCGGCAACGCCAACGTCGTCAACGCGATGGTGCCGCTCGCGAACATGTTCGGCTACGTCAACACGCTGCGCTCGATGTCGCAAGGACGCGCGACCTTCACGATGCAGTTCGATCACTACGAACAAGTACCCCAGGCGGTCGCCGCCGAGGTTCAGGCGAAATACGCCTGATCCGAGTGGACCTTCCGACCTCAATGCGAATGACAGTACTGGATTAACCACCGAGGAGCCCAACATGGCCAAGGCAAAATTCGAACGCAACAAGCCGCACTGCAATATCGGCACGATCGGGCACGTCGACCATGGCAAGACGTCGCTGACGGCGGCGATCACCAAGGTGCTGGCGAAGCAGGGCAAGGCGCAGTACACGGCCTATGACCAGATCGACAAGGCGCCGGAGGAGAAGGCGCGCGGCATCACGATCTCGACCGCTCACGTCGAATACGAGACCGACGAACCGCCATTATGCCCACGTCGATTGCCCCGGGCCACGCCGACTACGTGAAGAACATGATCACCGGCGCCGCGCAGATGGACGGCGCGATCCTGGTGGTGTCGCGCGGCCGACGGCCCGATGCCGCAGACCCGCGAGCACATTCTGCTCGCCCGTCAGGTCGGCGTGCCGGCGCTCGTCGTCTATCTGAACAAGGTCGACATGGTCGACGATCCGGAACTGCTCGAACTCGTCGAACTGGAGGTGCGCGAGCTGCTTGACGAAATACGATTTCCCCGGCGACAAGATCCCGGTCGTCAAGGGCTCGGCGCTGCTGCGCGCTCGAGGAAAGGAGCCGAAGCTCGGCAAGGAGCTCGATCTTCGAGCTGATGAAGGCGGTCGACGCTTACATTCCCGCAGCCGGAGCGGCCGAAGGACAAGCCGTTCCTGATGCCGGTCGAAGACGTGTTCTCGATCTCCGGCCGCGGCACCGTCGTGACCGGCCGCATCGAGCGCGGCGTCGATCAAGGTCGGCGAGGAAGTCGAGATCGTCGGCCTGCGGCCGACCGTGAAGACCGTCGTCACCGGCGTCGAGATGTTCCGCAAGCTGCTCGACCAGGGCGAGGCGGGCGACAACATCGGCTGCCTGCTGCGCGGCACCAAGCGCGAGGAAGTGGAGCGCGGCCAAGTGCTGGCCAAGCCCGGCTCGATCACGCCGCACACCAAGTTCAAGGCCGAGGTCTACATCCTCACCAAGGAGGAAGGCGGCCGTCATACGCCGTTCTTCACCAACTACCGTCCGCAGTTCTACTTCCGCACCACCGACGTGACCGGCGTGGTGCATCTGCCGGAGGGCACCGAGATGGTGATGCCGGGCGACAACATCGCCATGAGGTGGAACTGATCGTGCCGATCGCCATGGAAGAGAAGCTGCGCTTCGCCATCCGCGAAGGCGGCCGCACGGTCGGCGCCGGCGTCGTGCCTCGATCATCGAGTAACGACGATACGCGCAGTGGACGAACAGAGGAGCGATGGACGGATGATGGTTGAGCCGACGCAGTCGTCTGTTCTCTGTATCCGTCCGCTTGAAGCATGAACGGTCAAAACATCAGAATTCGACTCAAGGCGTTCGACCACCGCATCCTCGATGCGTCGACGCGAGAGATCGTGGACACTGCCAAGCGGACCGGCGCGCAGGTGCGCGGGCCGATCCCGCTGCCGACGAAGATCGAGAAGCTTCACCGTGAACCGCTCGCCGCACGTCGACAAGAAGAGCCGCGAGCAGTTCGAGATGCGCACGCACAAGCGGCTCCTCGACATCGTGGATCCGACACCGCAGACGGTCGACGCGCTGATGAAGCTCGACCTCGCCGCCGGCGTCGACGTCGAGATCAAGCTCTGACGAAGCGCAGCAGCAAGGGATAACGCCGATGCGTTCCGGAGTGATCGCACAGAAGGTCGGAATGACCCGCATCTTCACAGACAGCGGTGAGCATGTGCCGGTGACGGTGCTGCGGCTTGCCAATTGTCAGGTGATCGGGCACCGCACCAAGGACAAGAACGGCTACATAGCGCTGCAACTCGGTGCCGGCACCCGCAAGACGTCGCGGCTTCCCCGTGCCGAGCGCAACAATTTTGCGGTCGCCAAGGTCGAGCCCAAGCGCAAGGTCGTCGAGTTCAGAGTCGACGAGAAGGCGCTGATCCCGGTGGGTGCCGAGATCACGGCGGACCATTTCATCGTCGGCCAGTTCGTCGATGTGACCGGCACGTCGATCGGCAAGGGTTACGCCGGCGGCATGAAGCGCTGGAATTTCGGCGGCTTGCGTGCCTCCCACGGCGTGTCGATCTCGCATCGCTCGATCGGGTCGACCGGTGGTCGTCAGGATCCCGGCCGCACCTTCCGCAACAAGAAGATGCCGGGCCAGATGGGCGTCGAGCGCGTCACCACGCTTAACCTCAAGGTGATGCAGACTGATGTCGAGCGCGGCCTCATCCTCGTCGAGGGCGCCGTTCCAGGCGCAAAGGGCGGGTGGATCACGGTGCGGGACGCCGTCAAGAAGTCGCTGCCGAAGGACGTACCGCAGCCGGGCAAGTTCCGCGTCGCGGCGACCGACGGCGGTCAGGCAGAGGCGGGCGGTGCCGCGGCGCCAGCCCCGGCAGCCGAGCAGGGGGCGTGATCATGGAGCTCAACGTCACCTCTCTCGCCGGCGAGGCCAAGGGTTCGGTCAACCTGTCCGATGCCATTTTCGGGCTCGAGCCGCGCCAGGACATCATTCAGCGTTGCGTCGTGTGGCAGCTCGCGAAGCGCCGTGCCGGCACGCACGCCGTGAAGAACCGCGCCGACATCGCCCGCACCACCAAGAAGATGTACAAGCAAAAGGGCACTGGCGGTGCCCGCCACGGATCGCAGAAAGGCCAATCTGTTCCGCGGCGGCGGCCGTTCGTTCGGGCCACTCGTACGCAGCCACGAGATCGGCCTGCCGAAGAAAGTACGCGTCCTTGCCCTCAAGCACGCGCTCTCTGCCAAAGCCAAGGACGGCGGCATTGTCATCATCGAGGATGCTAAGCTCGCCGAGGCCAAGACCAAAACGCTCTAAGAGCCAGTTTTCCAAGCTCGGCCTTGCCAATGCGCTGATCGTCGACGGTGCCGAGATCGACAACGGCTTCCGTCTCGCCACCCGCAACATCCCGAACATCGACGTGCTGCCGATCCAGGGCATCAACGTCTACGACATTCTGCGGCGAAACACGCTCGTCCTCACCAGGGCAGCGCTCGATGCGTTGGAGGCGCGACTGAAATGACGACCAGCGATCCGCGCCACTACGACGTCATCATCGCGCCGGTGATCACCGAAAAGGCGACCAACGCCTCCGAGCGCAACCAGGTGATGTTTCGCGTCGTGCGCAACGCCACCAAGCCGCAGATCAAGGAAGCGGTCGAGAAGCTCTTCGACGTCAAGGTGAAGAGCGTCAACACCCTCATCCGCAAGGGCAAGATCCGCACCTTCCGCGGCATGCGCGGGCAATTGTCGGACGTCAAGAATGCGATCGTGACCCTCGAAGAGGGTCACCGCATCGACGTGACGACGGGACTTTGACGGCAGGCGCGCGGGGATAACGCATCATGGCACTCAAGACCTACAAACCCACGACGCCCGGCCAACGGCAGCTGGTGCTCGTCGATCGCTCCGCGCTCCACAAAGGCAAGCCCGTCAAGGCGCTCACGGTCGGCAAGATTTCGAGCGGTGCGCGCAACAATAACGGGCGCATCACCGTTCGTTTTCGCGGCGGCGGTCACAAGAAGGCGCTGCGCAACGTCGACTTCAAGCGCGCAAAGCATGACCAGCCGGCGCGGGTCGAGCGGATCGAATATGATCCGAACCGCACCGCGTTTCATCGCGCTCATCAAGTATGGCGACGGCGAGCTGTCTTATATCCTTGCCCCGCAGCGGCTGGCCGAAGGCGACACCATCGTTTCCGGCGAGCATGTGGACGTGAAGGCCGGCAACGCCATGCCGATCGGCAACATGCCGATCGGCACGATCGTGCACAATGTCGAACTCAAGATCGGCAAGGGCGGGCAGATTGCGCGTTCGGCCGGTACCTATGCGCAGATCGTCGGCCGCGACCAGGAATACGTGATCCTGCGGCTCAATTCCGGCGAGCAGCGCCTGGTCCATGGCCGCTGCATGGGCACGGTCGGGGCGGTGTCGAACCCCGACCACATGAACATCTCGATCGGCAAGGCCGGCCGCACGCGCTGGCTCGGTTGGCGCCCGCACAATCGCGGCGTCTCCATGAACCCGGTCGATCACCCGCTCGGCGGCGGCGAAGGCCGCACCTCGGGCGGACGTCATCCGGTGACCCCGTGGGGCTTTCCGACCAAGGGCAAGAAGACACGCAACAACAAGAAGACCTCGAGATTCATCATTTCAAGCCGCCATGCGCGGAAGAAGAAGTAGGACGAGAACACGATGGCGCGCTCGGTATGGAAAGGCCCGTTCGTCGACGGCTTCCTTCTCAAGAAGGCGGAGGCCTCGCGGTCGTCGGGTCGGCATGACGTGATCAAGACGTGGAGCCGCCGCTCCACCATCCTGCCGCAGTTCGTCGGCCTGACTTTCGGCGTCCACAACGGGCATAAGCACATCCCGGTGATGGTCACCGAGGAAATGGTCGGCCACAAGCTCGGCGAGTTTGCGCCGACCCGCACCTTCCACGGCCATTCGTCGGACAAGAAGGCCAAGCGCGCGTAAGGCGCCTGAGCGAGGACGAGATGAGCAAGAAATCGCATCCCCGCGTGCTCGCGGATACCGAGGCCAAGGCGGTCGCCCGGATGCTCCGGGTAAGCCCGCAGAAGCTCAATCTTCTGGCTCAGCTTATCCGCGGCAAGAAGGTTGCAACTGCGCTTGCCGATCTCCAATTCTCACGCAAGCGGATCGCTGTCGACGTGCGCAAGTGTCTCGAGTCGGCGATCGCGAACGCTGAGAACAATCACGATCTCGACGTCGACGATCTCATCGTCGCCCGTGCCCATGTCGGCAAGGGTTTGGTCATCAAGCGTTTCCATGCCCGCGGGCGCAGCCGCGCAGGGCGAATTCTCAAGCCGTTCTCGCATCTGACGATCGTGGTTCGTCAGGTCGAGGCCGGCGCCTAGGAGCAGAAGATGGGTCAGAAGGTCAATCCGCTCGGCCTGCGTCTCGGCATCAACCGGACCTGGGATTCGCGCTGGTATGCCGGCAAGAACGAGTATGGCAAGCTGCTGCACGAGGACATGAAAATCCGCGAGCGGCTCGGCAAGCAGCTCAAGCAGGCGGCAGTGTCGAAGATCGTGATCGAGCGGCCGCACAAGAAGTGCCGGGTCACCATCCACTCGGCGCGGCCCGGCGTCGTGATCGGCAAGAAGGGCGCCGACATCGAGAAGCTGCGCAAGGAAGTTGCCAAGCTGACCGACAGCGATGTCGTCATCAACATCATCGAGATCAGGAAGCCTGAACTCGACGCGCAGCTTGTCGCCGAATCGATTGCCCAGCAGCTCGAACGCCGCGTCGCGTTTCGCCGCGCCATGAAGCGCGCGCTGCAATCGGCAATGCGACTTGGCGCCGAGGGCATCCGCATCAGCTGCGCGGGCCGGCTCGGCGGCGCCGAAATCGCCCGCATGGAGCGCTATCGCGAAGGCCGGGTGCCGCTGCACACGCTGCGCGCCGACATCGATTACGGTGTCGCCACCGCGTTCACGACTTACGGCACGTGCGGCGTCAAGGTGTGGATCTTCAAGGGCGAGATCCTCGAGCATGACCCGATGGCACAGGACAAGCGCATGGCCGAGAGCGACGCGGGCCGTCCGCGGCGCGACGCCTGAGCCGAACGGATAGAGTCGAGAGAGGCGTAGAGCCATGCTGCAACCGTCGCGCACCAAATTCCGCAAGGCGCACAAGGGCCGCATCAAGGGCGTTGCGACGAGCGGCGCGAGCCTGAGCTTCGGCCAGTTCGGCCTCAAGGCATTGGAGCCGGACCGGGTGACCGCGCGTCAGATCGAGGCGGCGCGCCGCGCGCTGACGCGCCACATGAAGCGCGCCGGCCGCGTATGGATCCGGATTTACCCGGACGTCCCGGTGTCGAAGAAGCCGCTCGAGGTGCGCATGGGCTCGGGCAAGGGCGCGCCGGAACTCTGGGTGGTGCGCGTGAAGCCTGGCCGCATCCTGTTCGAGATCGACGGCGTGCCGACCCAGATCGCCCGCGAGGCCCTCAACCTCGCGGCGGCCAAGCTGCCGATCAAGACGCGTTTCATCGAGCGCATCGCGGAGTAGAGGCATGCTCAAGACCGAAGACCTGCGGACGATGACGCCCGACCAACTCGACGACGAGCTTATCAAGCTGAAGAAGGAGCAGTTCAACCTGCGCTTCCAGCGGGCGACGGGTCAGCTTGCCAACACGGCGCGGGTGCGCGAGGTCCGTCGCGACATCGCCCGCATCAAGACCACCGCGCAGCAGAAGCGCGCGGCCGGCGAGAAATAAGGAGCGGATAGATGCCGAAGCGCATTTTGCAGGGCGAAGTCGTGAGCAACAAGCAGGCCAAGACGGTGGTCGTGCGGGTCGAGCGCCGCTTCACCCATCCGCAGATGAAGAAGACGGTGCGGAGCTCCAAGAAATATTACGCGCACGATGAGAGCGAACCAGTGCGCGGTCGGCGACATCGTCAAGATCGAGGAGCACAGCCCGATCTCTAAGCTCAAGCGCTGGATCGTGGTGCGCGACGAGCAGCAGAGCGAGGCGAACACCGAGAAGAGGGCGTAGGCGCCGGCGGCGCTTGCGACCAACTAACCAAAGAGGCGGCCCATGATTCAGATGCAGACCAACCTCGACGTGGCGGATAATTCCGGCGCGCGGCGCGTGATGTGCATCAAGGTGCTGGGCGGCTCCAAGCGCAAGTACGCGACCGTCGGCGACGTGATCGTCGTATCGGTCAAGGAGGCGATCCCTCGCGGTCGCGTCAAGAAGGGTGAAGTGATGAAGGCCGTCGTGGTGCGGGTCGCCAAAGACATCCGCCGTCCTGACGGTTCGATCATCCGGTTCGACCGCAACGCCGCGGTGCTGATCAATCCGCAAATGGAGCCGGTCGGCACCCGCATCTTCGGGCCGGTGCCGCGCGAGTTGCGCGCCAAGAACCAGATGAAGATCATCTCGCTCGCGCCGGAGGTGCTGTGATGGCCGCAAAGATCCGCAAGGGCGACAAGGTCGTCGTCCTCGTCGGCCGCGACAAGGGCCGCACCGGCGAGGTGGTCTCGGTCGATCCGCGCGCCGACCGCGCGCTGGTGCGGGGCGTCAACCTCGTCAAGCGCCATCAGCGCCAGACCGCGCAGCAGGAGGGCGGCATCATCTCCAAGGAGCTGCCGGTACATCTTTCTAATATCGCGATTGCCGATCCGAAGGACGGCAAGCCGACGCGCATTGGCTTCAAGATCCATGCCGACGGCCGCAAGGTTCGCGTCGCCAAGCGTTCGGGAGCAGAGATCGATGGCTGACGAGGAAAAGAAGGCCGGCAAGAAGCCCGCGGGCGAAGCCAAGGCCGAAGCGAAGTCCGAGAAGGCAGCCAAGGCGCCGAAGGCCGCCAAAGCCGGCGCGCCGGAAGGCGAAAGGCAAGAAGCCCGCCAAGGCGACAAAGGCGAGAAGGTCGCAGGCATGCCGAGGCCGCGAGGCGGGTAAGGCCGCGCCGAGCCGGTCCCTGAGCACAAGGGGCGCCGCGCCTGAGGGTGCAGTTCGATACGGAGGTGCGCAAGAAGCTCGCCGAGCAGTTCGGCTACAAGAACGCCATGCAGGTCCCGGTGGTCGACAAGATCGTCATCAACATGGGCATCGGCGAGGGCGTGGGCGACCGCAAGAAGGTGGAATCGGCCGCGAACGACCTTGGCCTGATCGCCGGTCAGAAGGCGGTGATCACCAAGTCGCGCAAGGCGATCTCGACCTACAAGCTGCGCGAGAATCAGCCGATCGGCTGCAAGGTGACGCTGCGCAAGTCGCGCATGTTCGAGTTCATGGACCGCCTGATCAACATCGCGCTGCCGCGGGTACGGGACTTCCGCGGCCTCAACCCGAAGAGCTTCGACGGGCGCGGCAACTACTCGCTCGGCCTCAAGGAGCACATCGTTTTCCCCGAGATCGACTACGACAAGACGGCGGAGATCTGGGGCATGGACATCACTGTCTGCACGACGGCGCGCACCGACGAAGAGGCGCGCGCCCTGTTGACGGCTTTCAACTTCCCCTTCCGGCAGTGAGGGTCATCCTCAAACGCGGATAGCCAGGAGACAAGAATGGCGAAGACGAGTTCGATCGAAAAGAATAATCGGCGACGCAGGCTGACCAAGAAGTTCGCCGGCAAGCGCTCGCGCCTCAAGGCGATCGCGCAAGACAAGTCGAAGCCGCTCGAGGATCGCTTCGCGGCGTCGCTCAAGCTTGCGGCGCTGCCGCGCAAGGGTCGGCAACGCGCATTCGCAATCGCTGCGAGGTGACCGGCCGCGCTCGCGCCTATTATCGCAAGCTCAAGATGAGCCGCATCGCGCTGCGTGAGCTCGGCTCCAAGGGGCTGATCCCCGGCATGGTCAAGTCGAGCTGGTGAGGAGCGCCGTACGATGAATTGAATGATCCGATCGGCGACATGATCACGCGCATTCGCAACGCCCAGAGCCGCACCAAATCGAAGGTGTCGACCCCGGGCTCGAAGCTGCGCAAGAGCGTGCTCGAGGTTCTCAAGAGCGAAGGCTACATCCGCGACTATGCCACTCTCGAGCATAGCGACGGACGGACCGAGTTCGAAATCGAACTCAAGTATTTCGATGGCACGCCGGTGATCCGTGAGATCGAGCGGGTCTCGAAGCCGGGACGGCGTGTCTACGTTTCGGTGCGCAACCTGCCGCGCATCAACAACGGCCTCGGCGTTGCAATCGTGTCGACCCCCAAGGGCGTGATGGCGGACCATGCGGCCCGCGAAGCCAATGTGGGCGGCGAAATTCTGTGCACGGTGTTTTAAAGAGGCCGTCATGTCACGTATCGGCAAGAAGGCGGTTGCGATCCCCTCCGGCGTCAATGCGAGCGTCGAGGGCCAGACCGTCAAGATGAAGGGGCCGAAGGGCGCCCTGCAATACGTCGTGCCCGACGAGATCGTCGTCAAAATGGACAAGGGCGCGATCAAGGTTGACCCGCGCACCGAGACGAAGCGCGCGCGCGCCATGTGGGGTACGTCGCGCACGCTCGTCGCCAACCTTGTTGCCGGCGTCACCAAGGGCTTCGAGAGCAAGCTTGAAATCACGGGCGTCGGCTACCGCGCCGCGGTTCAAGGCAAGAACCTGCAGCTCGCGCTCGGCTACAGCCATGACGTGGTGTATCCGATCCCCGAAGGCATCACGATTGCGACCCCGAAGCCCACCGAAGTCGTGGTGTCCGGGATCGACAAGCAGAAGGTGGGACAGGTTGCGGCGGAAATCCGCGCCTTCCGCAAGCCTGAGCCCTACAAGGGCAAGGGCGTGAAGTACGCGGGCGAATACATCTTCCGCAAGGAAGGCAAGAAGAAGTGACGGGAGCGGGCGATGGCGAGTAGACAGGTCGAGCGACGCAGAGCGCGCACCCGGCGCAGCATCAAGGCCGCGGCGGGCACGCGGCCGCGCTTATCGGTGTTCCGTTCGTCGAAGCACATTTATGCCCAGGTGATCGACGACCGCAAAGGCGAAACGGTCGCCTCCGCCTCTTCGATCGAGAAAGACTTGCGCGGCACGCTCAAGACGGGTGCTGACGTCGACGCCGCCAAAGTGGTCGGCAAGCTCGTCGCCGAACGCGCGGCCGCCGCCGGCGTCACCGAGGTCGTATTCGACCGCGGCCATTACATCTATCACGGTCGCATCAAGGCGCTGGCCGATGCCGCCCGCGAAGGCGGGCTCAAATTCTAACGGTGTCGGGCGAGGCCCGAACGGAGATGGATATTTCTTATGGCACGTGAACACCGGGACCGGGAAGAGCGCGACAGCGAGTTCACCGACAAGCTCGTCCATATCAATCGCGTCGCCAAGGTGACGAAGGGCGGCCGCACGTTCGGCTTCGCTGCGCTCGTCGTCGTCGGCGACCAGAAGGGCCGCGTCGGCTTCGGCCACGGCAAGGCCAACGAAGTGCCGGAAGCGATCCGCAAGGCGACCGACGCGGCGAAGCGCTCGCTGGTGCGCGTGCCGTTGCGGGAAGGCCGTACGCTTCATCACGACGTGACCGGCCGTCACGGCGCCGGAAAGGTGGTCTTGCGGGCGGCAGTCGCCGGCACCGGCATCATCGCCGGCGGGCCGATGCGCGCCGTGTTCGAGACGCTTGGAATGCAGGACGTGGTGGCGAAGTCGATCGGTTCGTCGAACCCCTACAACATGGTGCGGGCGACCTTTGACGCGCTCAAGCGCCAGGATTCTCCGCGCTCCGTGGCGGCGCGGCGCAACGTCAAGGTGTCGGCTCTGCAGGCTCGCCGGCGCGAACCTGAAGCCGAAACCGCCGAACAATAAGGTTTGTGAGTTCCGCCATGGCCGCAACGAAGAAGATCATCAAGGTCGAGCAGACTCGGCAGCCCGATCCGTCGCCAGCACGATCAGCGTGAGACGCTGATCGGCCTCGGGCTCAATCGCATCGGCCGCATCGCCGAGTTGCTGGACACGCCGTCGACCCGCGGCATGATCGCCAAGGTCGCGCACCTCGTGCGCGTGGTCGACGAGAAGTAGGAGCGCGGGCGTCTCGCCCGCCTTCTTGGACAGATTAAATTGCGGGCGGGACGCTCGCGCTCCAGGGACAAGAGCCATGAAGCTCAATGAAATTTCCGACAATCCGGGCTCCCGCAAAGGCCGCATGCGCATCGGCCGCGGCATCGGCTCGGGCAAGGGAAAGACCGGCGGTCGCGGTGGCAAGGGCCAGACTGCGCGTACCGGCGTGCGCATCAAAGGGTTCGAGGGCGGCCAGATGCCGCTGCATCGCCGGCTGCCGAAGCGGGGCTTCAACAATATATTCGCGCTCGACCTGAACGAGGTGAATCTCGACCGCGTTCAGGCGGCTATCGATGGCGGCAAGCTCGACGCCAAGGATACGGTTGACGGTGAGGCGCTGGTGCGTGCCGGCGTATTGCGGCGGGTGAAGGATGGCGTCCGTTTGCTCGGTCGAGGCGAAATCAAGGCGCCGCTCGCCTTTGTCGTCCACGGTGCGTCGAAGTCAGCGGTCGCTGCAGTCGAGAAGGCCGGCGGATCGGTCAAAATCCTCGCACCGCCCAAGCCGGCACAAGAAGCGGGCGCGTGACGGCTGGGCCCTTGTGCCCGGTGCCTGCGGCGTCCATTTTTCTATTGGTCGGGCGCCGGCGTGACCCGACGTGGCGAAGAGATGCGGGCGTAACAAAGGCCGCGAAGCGCGGTCGGGAGCCTTAAGATGGTTTCAGCAGCGGAACAATTGGCGGCCAACCTGAACTTCTCGGCGCTCGCCAAGGCCGACGAGCTGAAACGACGCATCTGGTTCACCCTCGGCGCCCTGCTGGTCTACCGCCTCGGCACGTATATACCGCTGCCAGGCATCGATCCTGCCGCCTGGGACCAGATTTTCAATCAAAACCAGGGCGGCTTTCTGGGCATGTTCAACATGTTCGCCGGCGGCGGCATTCACCGCATGGCGATCTTTGCACTCAACATCATGCCCTACATCTCCGCCTCGATCATCATTCAGCTGATGACGACGGTGTCGCCGACGCTCGAGCAACTCAAGAAAGAGGGCGAGAGCGGGCGCAAGATGATCAACCAGTACACCCGCTATCTGACGGTGGGACTGGCGGCGATCCAATCCTACGGCATTGCCATCGGGCTCGAAGGGTTCAACCAGGCGGTGAGCGAGCCGGGCCTTTTCTTCCGTCTCTCGACCGTCATCACTTTGACCGGCGGCACGGTGTTCCTGATGTGGCTCGGCGAGCAGGTCACCTCGCGCGGCATCGGCAACGGCATCTCGCTCATCATCCTCTCGGGAATCGTGGCGGAGCTGCCGGGTGCGATCGTGCGCACATTGGAACTCGGTCGCGAAGGTGCGCTGTCGACCCCGCTCATCCTCGTCGTCGTTGTCATGTCCGTCGCGGTGGTCGGATTCATCGTCTTCATGGAGCGCGCGCAACGTCGCCTGCTCATTCAATATCCCAAGCGCCAGGTCGGCAATCGCATGTTCGAGGGTCAATCCTCGCACCTGCCGCTCAAGCTCAATACGTCGGGCGTCATTCCGCCGATCTTTGCGTCTTCGCTGTTGCTCCTGCCGACCACGGTGGCGAACTTCAACGCCGGTCAGATTCCAGGTTGGCTCGCCGATATCACCGCGCAACTCGGTCATGGGCGACCGCTGTTCCTGGTGCTCTACGTGGCGCTGATCGTATTCTTCGCGTTCTTCTACACGGCGATCGTGTTCAATCCGACCGAGACCGCCGATAATCTCAAGAAGCATGGCGGCTTCATTCCGGGAATTCGACCAGGCGAGCGCACGGCGGAATACATCGACTATGTGCTCTCGCGCATTACGGTCATCGGCGCCGGCTATCTGGCGCTCGTGTGCGTGCTGCCGGAAATTCTGATCTCATATACCGGTGTGCCGTTCTATTTCGGTGGGACCTCGCTTCTGATCGTGGTCAGCGTGACCATGGATACGGTGGCGCAGATTTAAGGTCACCTTCTTGCCCATCAGTATGAGGGGCTGATCAAGAAATCGAAGCTGCGCGGTCGCAGGAGATGAAGGGCGCGCTCTGCTGAGCCGCCTTTTGCGATCGAGCTGGTGAACAACAAGCATTCGAAAATTGCGATTTTCGAACATCGGGCTGCCTGCTAGCCTTCGAATCAAGTTCGCCGCTTTTGCGCACGATATGATTTGAGAAGTCTCCCGTTTCAGGGAGAACGGCCGGGGAGTGAGACGATGAGGCTAATTCTCCTGGGTCCGCCGGGTGCGGGCAAAGGCACCCAGGCGCAGCGGTTGGTCGAGCAGTTCGATATCGTGCAGCTGTCCACCGGCGACATGCTGCGCGCCGCGGTGAAGGCCGGCACGCCGGTCGGCCTCAAGGCCAAGGACATCATGGCCCGCGGCGAACTCGTTCCGGACGACGTCGTTGTCGCGATCGTCGCCGACCGAATCAGCCAGCCTGACGCGCACGCGGGGTTCATCCTCGACGGCTTTCCGCGCACGGTCGCGCAGGCCGAGGCGCTTGACCGCATGCTGGAGGAGAGGGGGCTCGAACTTGATGCCGTGATCGAGCTCAAAGTCGACGAAAACGCCCTCATCAAGCGCATCGAGAGCCGCATCGCCGAAATGACCGCACGGGGCGAACCGCTCCGGCCGGATGATAATCCGGACGTTCTGAGAAGCCGCATCCAGGCCTATCGCGGTCAGACTGCGCCGCTGATCGGCCACTACGCCGCCAAAGGCATGCTCAAGTCGGTCGACGGTATGGCGCCGATCCAGCAAGTTACTGCCGCCATAGCCGCAGCGCTCGATGCCGATTCCGCCGATTCGGCGGCACTTCCGGCGGCGGCGCCGCGCCGGGCGATGCCGCCGCGCTCCATTGCCGCGCGCAAGGCCCGCCGCCCCGCCGGTGCGCGGCAGGCGCCGGTCCGCACACGTCGCGGCACCAAGGCCGCGTCACCCCCTGCGACAACGTCAAAACGGGCGAAGTCCACCAAGGGAACCGCAAAATCGGCGGCCAAATCGGCGAGCAAAACCGCCAAGAAAACCGCCAAGAACAACCGCCAAGACAACCGCGAAGACCAAGTCAAAACGGGTGTCCAAAGGGAGCGCCAAAAGCGCCTCCAAGGGCAAGTCAACCGCCCGCCGCAAAACAGGTCGGGGAACCGGCAAGAAACGGGGTCCCAGAGGTTGACGGAAGCCTCTTGACACCGTAAATACCCGTCACCCAGTCATAGTTTTTTCATGCGACGCCGGGCCCCGGTCGCCGGGGAATGCGTCGCGTTTGACGTATCGGTGCCGCTTTCATGCCGTTGTCCGCTCCTGTCGATCTCGCGCCCAGCACCGGGTTCGCGACGGAGCGGCATACCGACATGAAAACGCAAACGAACGGACGGCGCTAGCGCCGGAAATGAGGAGTAGCGGCTTTGGCCCGTATCGCTGGTGTTAACATTCCGACCAATAAGCGGGTGCTTATCGGCCTCCAATACATTCACGGCATCGGGGCTGCCAAAGCCCAGGAGATCGTGAGCAAGGTTGGAATCCCGGATGATCGGCGCGTCAATCAGTTGACCGATCAGGAAGTGCTGCAGATCCGCGAAGTCATCGATCGCGACTATGTCGTCGAAGGCGATCTTCGTCGCGAGATGCGATGAACATCAAGCGGCTGATGGATCTTGGCTGTTATCGGGGATTGCGCCATCGGCGCGGACTGCCGGTCCGCGGCCAGCGCACCCACACCAATGCGCGCACCCGCAAGGGGCCGGCGAAGCCGATTGCCGGCAAGAAGAAGTAGGCGCGAGCAGAAGGCTCGCAGCGTCGGGCCGCGAAAGGGTCGAGAATGGGTAAGGAAGCCACCCGCGTCCGGCGACGCGAGCGCAAGAACATCGCTTCGGGCATCGCGCACGTGAATGCATCGTTCAACAACACGATGATCACGATCACCGATGCGCAAGGCAACACCATCGCCTGGTCGTCGTCAGGGACGATGGGTTTCAAAGGGTCGCGCAAGTCGACCCCGTATGCGGCCCAGGTTGCGGGCGAGGACGTCGCCCGCAAGGCCCAGGAACACGGCATGCGCACCCTCGAGGTCGAGGTGGCGGGTCCTGGTTCGGGGCGCGAGTCGGCATTGCGGGCGTTGCAGGCTGCCGGGTTCACGATCACGTCGATCCGCGACGTGACGCCGATCCCGCATAATGGCTGTCGGCCGCGCAAGCGTCGGCGCGTGTGATACTTCGCTGGATTTCGCCTTTTCCGCCGGCAGGCGGTCAGGGAAAGGCAGCGGCGATTGAAGTTTTCCCATGTAGCGGATGTGCGCCAATCCGGGCGCCGTACTGCTCCAGGTAATGGGTGATGATGTGACTATTCAGAAGAACTGGCAGGAATTGATCCGACCGAACAAGCTCCAGGTAACGGCTGGGGCTGATCCCAAGCGCATGGCGACCTTGGTCGCGGAGCCGCTGGAGCGCGGCTTCGGTCTCACGCTCGGCAACGCGCTTCGCCGCATCCTGTTGTCGTCATTGCAGGGCGCGAGCGTGCAATCGGTCCACATCGACGGCGTGCTGCACGAATTCTCCTCGATCGCCGGCGTGCGCGAGGACGTGACCGACATCGTTCTCAACATCAAGGACATCGCCATCAAGATGCAGGGCGATGGTCCGAAGCGGATGGTGGTGAAGAAGTCCGGCCCCGGGATGGTCACCGCCGGCGACATCCAGACCGTCGGCGACATCGTGATCCTCAACCCCGATCTCATGCTGTGCCATCTCGACGAGGGTGCCGAGATCCGCATGGAGTTCACCGTCAATACCGGCAAGGGCTACGTCCCGGCCGAGCGCAACCGGCCCGAGGATGCGCCGATCGGCCTCATCCCGGTCGACAGCCTCTATTCGCCGGTGAAGAAGGTGTCCTATCGCGTCGAGAACACCCGCGAAGGCCAGATCCTCGATTACGACAAGCTCACCTTGCAGATCGAGACCAACGGCGCGGTCACGCCTGAAGATGCGCTCGCCTTTGCGGCGCGCATCCTGCAGGACCAGCTCAACGTCTTCGTCAACTTCGAGGAGCCGCGCAAGGAAGTCGGGGTTGCCGAGGCCATTCCCGATCTCGCGTTCAATCCGGCCTTCCTCAAGAAGGTGGACGAGCTCGAACTCTCGGTGCGTTCTGCGAACTGTCTGAAGAACGACAATATCGTCTACATCGGCGATCTCGTTCAGAAGACGGAAGGCGAAATGCTGCGGACCCCGAACTTCGGCCGCAAGTCGCTCAACGAGATCAAGGAAGTGCTGGCGCAGATGGGGCTCCATCTCGGCATGGAAGTGCCGGGCTGGCCGCCCGAGAATATCGACGAACTCGCCAAGCGCTTCGAGGACCACTACTGACAGGATGAGGAACGTCCGTCTGCGCCGTCGCGCGGATGGACGAGGGAGGAGTTACGGCGATGCGTCACGGCAAGGTCCACCGCAAGTTCAATCGCAGGTCCGATCATCGCCGGGCCTGTTCGTGAATCTGTGCAGCGCGCTGATCAAGCACGAGCAGATCACCACGACCCTGCCGAAGGCAAAGGACCTGCGGCCCGTGGTCGAGAAGCTCGTCACGCTGGGCAAGCGCGGCGGACTGCATGCGCGGCGCCAGGCGATCTCCGAAGTCCGTGACGCCGTGCTGGTGAAGAAGCTGTTCGATGTGCTCGGCCCCCGCTACAAGGACCGCCCGGGCGGATATACGCGCATCGTGAAGGCCGGTTTCCGCTACGGCGACAATGCCCCGATGGCGATCATCGAGTTTGTCGATCGTGACGTGGGCGCCAAGGGCCTCGATTCGGGTCCTGTCGAGCAGAAGGCCACCGAGCAGGCGCCTGCCGCGGCCTGATCGCCCGGCGAATATTCGGCGGTCTCGCGCTTGTAAGCGCGCGGCTCCGCTTCGCTTCCATCTTCGAATCCCTGCAACTGATCTCACGCTGCGTGGGCGGTCTCCCGCTCGCGAGCGCGGCAAGGATGTTTTTCACGAGCGCGCGCGCTGATTTCGCGCTCAGCTCAACCGCTACGCGTTCCCGTCCGCCGTCGGCTTCGCAGGTGAAATCGATTGCGAGCGCGTGATCGAACGGCGCGTGATAGGGATGGTCGAAGTAGACGTTCGCGGTGTCGATCCGCATCCAGCCGTTCGCACCCTTGGCGCTGCCGGCGACCGCTGTCTTTTCGACAATGTAGGAGCACTGTTCTTCTCCTTTGATCGAGAGATTGCGTGGGGTTTTTCCAGAGAGCGTCGGGTTCAGCTTGCGAGGTGCTTGCGCAGGAACGCGAATGTCTTCGCCCAGCCGTCGGCGGCCTGTTCGGGGCGATAGGACTCTGCGCATCGTATTGAAGAAGGCGTGTCCCGCGCCGGCGTAGCGGTGGAACTCATAGTTCTTGCCGAGTTTCTTGAGGACGGCCTCGGTGCGATTGACCTGATCCGCATTGGGGTTCTGGTCATCGTTGCCGAATATGCCGAGGAGCGGCGCCGAAAGAGTCTCGGTCAGATCGATCGGTGCGACCGGACGCTTCGCATTGAGCTGCGTTTTGTCGTCGACGATCACGTTGCCGCCCCAGCAGTCGACGACCGCATCGATGGTGTCGAGCCGGCAGCCGCATAGATAGGCGTGCCGGCCGCCGGAGCAGAAGCCGATCACGCCGACCTTGCCGGTCGCGTTCGGCTGATTGCGCAGGAACGCGATCGCGCCGGCGACATCGCCAACGACCTGCTCGTCGGCGACCCCGCCTGCGGCGCGCACCCGCGCCCCGATATCGTCCGGGCTGCCCGGCCCGTCGCGGAAGTAAAGATGCGGCGCGACGCAGGCATAGCCATGATGGGCAAACTTGCGGACCACTTCGGTGATCCATTCGTCCCAGCCCGGCATGTGGTGAATGACCACCATGCCCGGAAACTTTCCCGCGCGGGTAGGGCGGGCGTAGTAGGCCTCGCCGGTATCGCCGCGATGGCCGCGGAAAGAGACGGTCTCGGCTGTCAGGGATGGATAGGACATCGGCGGGCTTCCCACGATCGGCAGCCGCAATTCTAGCACGGCGGGCGCGCGGTCAGCGCCGCGAGTACCGGGTCCGAACATGAGCTGCGCGTCGCTCTAACTTGAGTCCATCCCGGTCCGTTCCGATTGAGCATGCTCGATTCCGCCGAGTCCCACGCGGAGCGCCCGGACGCAATCGCCTCCCGATCGAATGCTGGCGACCGCGAGCCCTTTGAACCTCCCTTGCCCCTTGCGCGACCAAAGCAGGACGACGGAACTCCTCCGTCCGGGGCGGTCATGTCGACACAGGTCTTGGCCAGCAAACCGGCGCGTCGCCGGTCGACCATCGTTGCGGCGCTGCTCAGCGCAATCGCGCCTGGCGTCGGCCAGCTATACGCCGGGCGTCCGGTGCGCGCTGCGATCTTCTTAGGAGCGCTGCTCGCGATCCAGGGCGTCATTGCCATCGGCACGCTGGTGATGCCGCCGAGTCTCGTGCCGCTGCTGCTATTCGCCGTCGCCGCGATCACCATCACCATCGGCGTCTATATTTTCGCGATCGTCGATGCGGTGCGCCTCGTGCGCGAGGGCAGCGGCTCGACTTACAGCTGGTATGTCCTCGTGGCGGCAGTGGCCGGCGTTTACCTCGCGATCGAGGTCCTGCTGATGGCGGCGCCTGTCGTTCGCGCCTATCAGCCGTGGCACACCTACGACGTCGCCTCCGCCAGCATGGAGCCGACGTTGCGGCGCGGCGAAACCTTCATTGCCGATACCGCGTACTACGACTCCAATCCTCCGAACCGGGGCGATGTCGTCGTGTATCGCCTTCCGAAGGATCCCGACACGGTGTCTGTCAAACGCATCGTCGCGTTGGCCGGCGACCGCATCGCATTTCGCGATGGCCACGCCTTCATCGGCGGCGCGCCGGTGCTGGAGCCTTATGCCAAATCCGGCAGTCTCGACGCGCCCTTCAGCAATCTCGGCCGAGATGACGGTGCCGGCGAATACGGTCTTCGTCGCCGGCGACAACCGGGACAACAGCGAGGATAGCCGCGACCTCGCGGGCCACGGCCCCGTGCCGATCGATCAGCTTCTCGGGCGGGCAACGGAAATTGTCGTGTCGTCGTTTCCCGATCGCGCCGGACGCTGGGTCGGAACGCCAAGGTAACCGCACGCACCGATTTGCACGCGGGACCTGCAGTGTGGCACTTTCCCCAGCTGACGCAACCCAATTCGCTTCAACACAGGAGGCGCCTCATGCATTTTGTTTTGTCCTCCACCTGGGGTCCGACCGATCCCACGCGCGCCATGCTGCCCTTCGTCTTCGCGGCGTCGGCGATCCAGGCCGGCGACAGCGTGACGTTGATGCTGTTCCACGATGCCGTCTACCTCGCGGTCGAAGGGGCAGGGGCAAAGCTCGTCCCGGTCGGTCCGCCGAACCGATACGAGGAGGTCGCCGCTCATCCCAAGGTGACGCTGTGGGCATGCAAGCCGTGCGTCGACGTGCGCGGCCTCGCCGGCGCTTCGCTCGATCGCCGCATCAAGCTCGGCGGCATGAACGATTTCCATGCCGCCGCCAAAAGCGCGGATGCGCGGGTGATCAACTATTAGGGCGAAACCGCATGGCGCCGACGGCCACGGAGCGCGGAGGCGACATCCTGCCGTTGCAGGTCCTCTACTTCGAGGACCTCGCTGTCGGCATGGCGGAAAGCTTTTCGAAAACGGTGGCCTCGTCCGATGTGGTCGGGTTCGCGGAAGTCACCGGCGACCGCAATCCGATCCACCTCTCGGAACATTTTGCCGCGCGCACCACGTTCGGCACCCGCATCGCCCATGGCCTCTACACCGCGAGCCTGATCTCGGCGCTGCTCGGCACGCGGCTGCCGGGTCCGGGCGCGGTCTACATTTCGCAGACGTTGAATTTCCGCGCGCCGGTCAAAATCGGCGACACGGTCGTCGTGACCGTGACGGTCGCCGAATTGATGGCGGAGAAATCACGCGCGCGCCTTGCCTGCACGTGCGAGGTTGACGGCGAACTCGTGCTCGACGGCGAAGCGCTGGTGAAGGTGCCGCTGCGCGCCAAGGCAAGGCGGCCGATCATGCCGGGGTGAGTGACCCAGCTGTGGCTCTCGGCATGCATTGTCGACGCTGCCGTTTGTCACCTATAAGCTCGATCGAGACGCGAACCACTGGACCCCTGAGCGTTGGGCGGCAAGCGCAATCGCACCATCAACATGCGCCCGCCCTACCTGCGGCGCATCTGGCTCGACCGTTCGCGGGTGCGCGACCCGGCCGTTTATCCGTTCTGCCTGCCGTTTCTGTCGGGTGATTTCGAGCTCGGCTTCGAGCACGCCATCACCATCATCGTCGGCGAGAACGGCACGGGCAAGTCGACCCTGCTGGAAGGCATCGCCGCGCTTGCGGGCTATGATGAGGCCGGCGGCGGCAAAGGCTACATGCCGGTCGATCACTCGCTCGCCATCGAGAAAATGGGCGGGCAATTGTCGCAGGCACTGCGCGCGAGCTGGCTGCCGAAAATCACCAACGGCTGGTTCTTCCGCGCCGAGAGCTTCTTCTCGGTGGCGCGCTATCTCGACGAAGCCGCCCGGGACCGTATAGCGGGCCGCCGCCGGATTTTCTCTCCCATTCTCACGGCGAGGGCTTTCTGCGCTTCTTCGAGGAGCGCTGCCAGCGCCAGGGCATCTTCATCTTCGATGAGCCGGAATCGGCGCTGTCGCCGACGCGCCAGGTCGAGTTCCTCAAACTGCTGCGCCGCATGGACCGCTCCGGCATCTGCCAGGTGGTCATGGCGACGCACGCGCCGATGCTGATGGCCTATCCCGGCGCGCGGCTGCTGCGGCTCTCGAAATCCGGGCTTGCGCCGGTCGCGGTCGAGGACACGGATCACTACCGGCTGATGCGCGAGTTCTGGAGCGACCCGGCGAGGTTCGTGGAGACGATGCTGGAGGAGTGAGGTTAACCTCACTCCGCCGCGACGATCCGCTTCTTTCCGCTCGGCCGCGGCTCGCGTCGTTCCAGCACCGGGGCGAGGAATTTGCCGGTGTAGCTGCGCTTCACCTTGACGATGTCCTCGGGGGTGCCGGCGGCGACGATCTCGCCGCCGCCGTCGCCGCCTTCGGGGCCGAGGTCGATGATCCAGTCGGCGGTCTTGATGACCTCGAGATTGTGCTCGATGACGACGACCGTGTTGCCCTGGTCGGTCAGCTCGTGCAGCACGTCGAGCAGCTTCTTCACGTCGTGGAAATGCAGGCCGGTGGTCGGCTCGTCGAGGATGTAGAGGGTGCGTCCGGTGGCTCGCCGCGACAGCTCCTTGGCGAGCTTGACGCGCTGCGCCTCGCCGCCCGAGAGCGTCGTCGCCTGCTGGCCGACATGGATGTAGTCGAGGCCGACGCGGTGGAGCAGCGCCAGCGGCTCGCGCACGCGCGGCACCGCCTTGAAGAACTCGAGCGCTTCCTCGACCGTCATGTCGAGCACGTCGGCGATCGACTTGCCCTTGAACAGCACGTCGAGCGTCTCGCGGTTGTAGCGCTTGCCCTTGCAGACGTCGCAGGTGACGTAGACGTCCGGCAGGAAGTGCATCTCGATCTTGATGACGCCGTCGCCCTGGCAGGCCTCGCAGCGACCGCCCTTGACGTTGAACGAGAAGCGGCCGGGTTCGTAGCCGCGCGCGCTTGCGACTTCCGGCAGGCCGGCGAACCATTCGCGGATCGGCGTGAAGGCGCCGGTGTAGGTCGCCGGGTTCGAGCGCGGCGTGCGGCCGATCGGCGACTGGTCGATGTCGATGATCTTGTCGATGTGCTCCAAGCCTTCGACGCGGTCGTGCGGGGCAGGGGCCTCGCTCGCATTGTTGAGCTTGCGGGCGACCGCCTTGTAGAGCGTGTCGATCAGGAGCGTCGACTTGCCGCCGCCCGACACGCCGGTGATGCAGGTGAAGAGGCCCAGCGGGATGTCGGCGGTGACGTTCTTCAAATTGTTGCCGCGCGCGTTGACGAGGCGCAGCACGCGATGGGCATTGAAGGGACGACGCTCCGGAATGTCGATCGTGAGCTTGCCGGTGAGATATTGGCCGGTGAGCGAATGCTTGGTCGCCATGATGTCGGCGGGCGTGCCCTCGGCCACGATCTTCCCGCCGTGGATGCCGGCGCCGGGACCGACATCGACCACGTAGTCGGCCAGGCGAATCGCATCCTCATCGTGCTCGACCACGATCACGGTGTTGCCGAGGTCGCGCAGGCGCTTGAGCGTTTCGAGGAGCCGCGCATTGTCGCGCTGGTGCAGGCCGATGGAAGGCTCGTCGAGGACGTAGAGCACGCCGGTCAATCCCGAGCCGATCTGGGATGCGAGCCGGATGCGCTGGCTCTCGCCGCCGGAGAGCGTGCCCGAGGCGCGCGCGAGCGTCAGATATTCGAGGCCGACGTCGACCAGGAACCGCAGCCGCTCGCGGATTTCCTTGAGCACCCGGCCGGCGATTTCATTCTGTTTCGGCGTCAGTTCGTTCGGCAGCGCGGTGAACCACTCGCCGGCACGTTTCACGCTCAGTCTCGGCCGCCTCGCCGATATGCAGCCCCGCGATTTTCACCGCCAGCGCTTCCGGCTTGAGGCGGAAGCCGTGGCACGCGGAGCAGGGGACATCGGCGAAATATTTGGTCAGCTCCTCGCGCGCCCATTCGCTTTCGGTCTCGCGGAAGCGCCGCTCCAGATTGGTGATGACGCCCTCGAACGGCTTGCGGGTTTCGTAGGAGCGCATGCCGTCGTCGTAGACGAAGCGAATCGCGTCGTCGCCTGATCCGTGGAGGATCGCGTCCTGCACCTTCTTGCCGAGGTCCTTCCACTTGGTCTCGAGGGTGAACTTGTAGTGTCGCGCGAGCGCTTCGAGCGTCTGCGTGTAATAGGGCGAGGTCGACCGCGCCCACGGCGCGATGGCGCCACGACGCAGCGTCGCGTTCTTGTCGGGAATGACGAGATCGGCATCGATGTGCTGCTCGACGCCAAGGCCGCCGCAAGCCGGGCAGGCGCCGAACGGATTGTTGAACGAGAACAGCCGCGGCTCGATCTCCGAGATGGTGAAGCCCGACACCGGACAGGCAAACTTCTCCGAGAACATGATGCGTTGGGCGTCGGCCGCCGCCGCAGTGGCGAGCTTGGTCTTCCTTCGCCGACTTCTTTTCACCCTCCCCTGGAGGGGGAGGGTCGGATCGCCGTTGGCGATCCGGGGTGGGGTGCTCCGACGTCGCAGCACTTGCTGCGCTGCCGCCACCCCCTCCCGGCCGCTTCGCGGCCGACCTCCCCCCTTCAGGGGGAGGTGAAGCAGCCATCCGCAAACTCGACGACGGCAATGCCGTCGGCGAGTTTGAGGGCGGTCTCGAAACTCTCGGCAAGACGTTGCGCGATGTCCGGCCTCACCACGACACGGTCGACCACCACATCGATGTTGTGGGTGAATTTCTTGTCGAGCGCCGGAACCGCGCCGATCTCGTAGAACGTGCCGTCGACTTTGACGCGCTGGAAGCCTTTCTTCAGGTATTCGGCGAGTTCCTTGCGGTACTCGCCCTTGCGCCCGCGCACAACCGGCGCGAGGAGATAGAGCCGCGTCCCTTCCGGCAGCGCCATCACCCGGTCGACCATCTGCGACACGGTCTGGCTTTCGATGGGCAAGCCGGTTGCGGGCGAATAGGCGATGCCGATTCGCGCCCACAACAGGCGCATGTAGTCGTAAATCTCGGTGACGGTGCCGACGGTCGAACGCGGATTCTTCGACGTGGTCTTCTGTTCGATCGAGATCGCCGGCGACAGGCCATCGATCTGGTCGACGTCCGGCTTCTGCATCATCTCCAGGAACTGGCGCGCGTAAGCCGACAAGCTTTCCACGTAGCGCCGTTGGCCTTCGGCGTAGATCGTATCGAAGGCGAGCGATGATTTGCCGGAGCCTGACAGGCCGGTGAAGACCACCAGCCGGTCACGCGGGATTTCGAGGTCGACGTTCTTGAGATTGTGCTCGCGGGCGCCCCGAATCGATATCACGCGGCCGCCATCGAGATTGCGGCGTGGGCGATTATCGAACAGATCGGTCATGCCGGATGTCGCGCCCTGGGTCGCGGCCTCGCTGGGCCTAGGCTGTTGGTTGAGTTTGCGCTCGCCGCCATCCTGCCCCGGCCGACGGCGTCACGACCGTAAAAGTAATGTCCGTGCGCTCGTTTCGCCAGTGCGAAGGGTCCGATCGCACCGACGTGCGCTCCCTGTGGACAAGTCCGCCGCGCTGCCCGCAGTGCGATTATTGGCAGTCGAAAACAAAAAGGGCCGGCTCACGCCGGCCCTTTCGTCGGAAAAGATGTCTGCTTACCAGCGGCCGAACAATGTTCCCGGCGGCAAGTGATAGTTCAAGCCGACCTTGAACTCGTTCACCTGGGTGTTGACGTTTCCACCAAAAGGTCCAAAGCCGACGCCGCTCGATCCGAAGTCAAGATAGGAATACTCGAACTTGCCCGACCACGTCGGCGAGAACATGTATTCGACGCCCGCGCCGGTCACCCACCCATTGCGCGATACGTTGATCGACGCTCCGGGAACCGACAGGTCGCCGTTCATCCACGCGCCGCCGATCTTGGCGTAGAACAGCCAGGGGCCGCCTTGCGTGAAGCCGAGCCGGCCGGCCAGGGTGTCGTACCAATTGTGGTTCGACGTGAGCACGCCGGCAAAGCCGGGAACGCCGAAGCCGGCGGTGCCGCTCGCCGAGGTCCAGCTGAATTCGCCTTCGACGCCGACCACGAGGCTCGGTGTGAACTGCCAGTTGTAACCCACCTGGAAGCCGCCCAGGACACCGCTTGGATCCGTCGACAGCCCAAGCGCGCCTAGCGTGTCGCTCTCGTGAGCGAACGAGCCGCCGAAATGCGCACCGACGTAGAATCCGGTCCAGTTATAAAGCGGGACATACACCGGCGGTGGGGGCGGTGGTGCGCGGCGATGGCGCACAACGAGGTCAGCGGCTCCCGCTGGGACGCTAAGCCCAATCGCGACTGCAGCAGCAGCGGCGATCTTCGCTAGACTGAACTTGCCTTTCATTGGGGCGCTCCTGACGTTGCTTTGCCTTGTGAGGGGCATTTTAATGGCCCTTTAAGGAAATTGCTGTGATCGATCCGCAACACCTGACAATCATTTTGGCGTCGACAACCTGACTCGAAGGACGGAAGGCTCATCTCGGGCGGGGTGGACGTGATCCGCACAAGATGAGGCGCTTTTTCACGCGCGGCTTGCGTCAGCCGGCCATTCCTGCTAGGAACAAATATAGAACGACGGCCGACGGGCAACCATCTTCGCTCTGGGCGAGAGCATCTTCGTTGTGGGTAAGGGCATCGTCGGCTGTGGGTAAGCGCGCCGCGACCGTCCCGAGGGGCTCGCGCGGCAGGTGGGTTTGGCGCAGGGTTAAGTCGTGGTCGCACGATCGGCTCCCGATCGGTTCGGGCGCGACCACCAACGAGATTACGGACAACGAGATTTACGGAGAGCGGACATGGCAGGTAGCGTCAATAAGGTCATTCTGGTCGGAAATCTCGGTGCCGATCCCGAAGTGCGGCGCACCCAGGATGGCCGACCCATCGTCAATCTGAGGCTCGCGACATCGGATACCTGGCGCGACAAGAGCACGGGCGAGCGGCGGGAGCGCACCGAGTGGCACCGGGTGGTGATCTTCAATGAGAACCTTTGCAAGGTCGCCGAGCAGTACTTGAAGAAGGGCTCGAAGGTCTATCTGGAAGGTCAGTTGCAGACCCGCAAATGGCAGGATCAGCAGGGCCAGGACCGGTATTCGACCGAGGTGGTCCTGCAGGGCTTCAGCAGCCAGCTCACGATGCTGGATCGCGCCGGCGGCGCGTCCGGCGGCGACGATTTCGGGTCGGACGAGGGCGGTTCGAGCTTTAATCGCGGCAGCGCGCCGAAACGCCAGCCTGCGCTCGCGGGCGGTGGCGGCGGCGGTGGCGCGCCCGACGACATGAACGACGAAATTCCGTTCTGACGGATTTTTTGCGGCTCCGCATCTTGAGGCTGGCGAGTGCGGTTTCCGGCGGAATGCCGTCGGAGACCGCACTTTTGTTTCAGGCTCGGGACAGTTGGACGGCTGCATCGAGGTCGGCCTCCCGATACGTGCGCCCGTGCAAGATGGTCTTGGCAATGCGCCGCGCTGAGCGTTTGCTCCGCGATGCGGCCCGCGCCAGCAAGGCGATGACCAGGATGACCGGATCAAGCCCAAGCTGAGCGGCGAGCGCGCGGATTTCGTCAGTGTCGGCAATGCGGCGGATCGCTTGCGCCACCGCGGTATCAAGTCCCGACAGATCGCCGGCCTGAAGTCGACGCGGCGCTCGATCCCAATCGATCCGCGCGTGCAGCGAGTAGAGACTCTGCGGAAGATTTGGAGCAGCCGGGCGAGATGGCGCAGGTTGCGGCGAAGCTGGAGCAGACGTGAGTCGGTCCAGGAAGCTCCGCACCCGATCGGACGGTCCTCGGCTGCCAAAGAGGCCGCCGCCTTCCGTGAACCGCAGGGCCCTCGGCGCTGCGACCGCCGGTGGGGCTTCAGCCGTCGGCCTAGGTTCGGGTCTGCGCCGGGCCTCGAAGGCGAAGGCATCGAGGCAATACATGGCGGCGGGAACCGCAGTGGTGCGCGGGCTCGGCAGGGCGATTTTTCGCGTCGCCGGAATCCCATCCTGCGTCGGCGCTTCCTCGTCGACCAGCACGAGGCTCGTCAGATGAGTGACGAGCCCTTCGGCTTCGGCGAGCGCGGCCGCTGCCTCAGGCTCGAGGGCCGGCAATGCAAGACAAGCGGCGAGCGCGGCCACGGCGCGCGGCATGACCGTGTCGTCGGCCCGATCGGTTGCCCGCGAGGGAGGTTGCGGCGGCGCTACCCACGCCGCGGTGACAACCATTCCGGCGCGGGCCGCGGATATTCGCTCCGGCTTTCCGCTGATCGGCGTCATGGCAATCCGCGGCGTCCGCAGCAAGTCAAACGCAGTGGTGATGATGTCCGCGAGGTCGACGCCGGCGGCAACGAAAATCTCCCCGCCGGTGAGGGCAGCGAGATGACCGACATTGGCTTCCAGGCTGTCCTCGCCGACAAGCACGATCGTAAACCGCCGTCCGCTGCGGGCGAGGTTCTGGACATCGAGCGCATGAACTCTTGCCATCCGTGACGAGGAGCACGTCCTGCGCCGGGGACTTGTCGAGGACGGTCTCCAGCGCCAGACCGATCTCCGTGCCGCCGCGCGTACCGGCGAGTTCGCGCAGGAGGCCGCGAACGGCCGCGCCGCCCATGCCGGAGCCGACCGCGCTCGGCACATCGCAGAACTGCCACAGGTCGATGCGATCGGCGCTTCCGAGATGCTTCGCCGCTGCGTCGAGGCCGGCCACGAGGGCGGCATGCTTGGTCAAGTCGTTCCGGTCTGCTGACACTGCGCTGCTCATGGAGCCGGAATGGTCGACGAGAACCGCGATATCGAGCGCGGCGTCGGCAGTCTGCTGGGGCGCGACCCTCACCACGACCGCGCGGCCGTCGGCCGCGATGCCGTGCAGGTCCGAGGGCGCGAAGCTCGGGACTTCGAGATCGATCGGCATATCCAGTGAAACCTGCGCGGTGCCGCCAACAAGGCGGCGGCCGCCGAGGAGGACTTCGCCGTCCCGGCAGGTCACTGCAAGCTCGGCGGTCTGGACCGGACCGCCATGGATAAGGTCATCGGAATCCGACAGGCCGGAGCGGCCATAGACGTCGCCCACGGTCAGCGGAATACGCAACGATGCGCGACCGTTCGCGTGAGTCAACGTCGTAACCCAGGCGCTACAAATCTCGATCTCTGCCCCCGGCGCAATATGCGCGACCGACAGCATGTGCACGCCGCGCAAGACTTCTTCGTGCAGAACCGCGGTCTTGCCGCGCTCGACCGCAGCCTCGTAGGTTTCGCGCGCCGTCAGGCGATTGCGCGCGCGGGCCTTGAGGACGCGGCCATCGAGATGAGCTTCAAGACGGAAGAGGGCGGCATGGACCGGCACCGGAAAGGTGATGGTTGCTTCGATGCTTTGGGGCTCGACGTTGCGGAATGTTCGTTTGGTGGTGACGACCGCAGTACCGGCAGCGATCAGGACTTCGAACGTAGTGGCGATGAGGGGAACCGGATTTTTGCTCCCGGAAATAAAGGCACCTGCGACGAAAGCGTGGAGAGGATCACTCAGGCTTGCGGACGGGTCCGTTAGGGGCATCTTTGGTTTCCTTCAAAAAATCTTTCAAAAGCACAGCAATGCGCTCGACCAGCGGAGCGGCGTCCGCGCCGCTGCCGAGCAGGCCAGGATCGACGAGCAACGTGATGCCAGGCGCCACCGTGAAAGGGGCTCCTTGCCCACCTTCCAGGAGGAGCTTGATCGCCGCCGGCGGAAAGCCGACGTCGCGCAGCCGCGTGTAACGTCGAATAGCGGCAGCATGATCGTCGCCGTAGTCGGCGTTCGATCGTCCGCCGCGCGGCCCCGGCATGAATCCTTCGGCGATCAGGTAGCGGATCTGTCGCTCGGCAACGCCGGTTTGCGCTGCAAGTTCACGGATATTCACGGTCGTTCCTATCGACAAAATATTTGTCGATAGGAGATGGCGGCGTCAAGCTCTTTTTACAAAATAATTGTCGAAACGGGGCCGGTGAGAATCCGGCCGATCTTCGGCGTTGGTCGCTCATGGTATAGTTCATGTCTCACGCGTCGATTTCGTTTCGCCGCACGATGCAAACGTCGGGCTCCGTCCGATTTGAACCGAGGCCCGCTGTTCGATGCGTGTGCTGATCACCGGGGCCTATGGGTTGATTGGCGCAGCATGCCTTGCGCGCCTGCATCGCGACGGCCACGAGTTGATTGGCGCCGGGCGCAGCATTGCGGAGGCGCGCCGGCGCTTTCCCTACGCGCGCTGGGAGGTCGCGGATTTCGATGCGCTGACGACGGCGCGCTCGTGGCATGCGCTTCTCGATGGCGTCGACGCGGTCGTGAACTGTGTTGGAGCGCTTCAGGACGGCGCCCGGGACAATCTCCGCCGCGTGCATGTCGACGCGCCGGCAGCGCTCTTTGCCGCGTGCGAAGAGAAAGGCGTTCGTCGGGTCATTCACGTTTCGGCCGTTGGAGCGGGACCTGAGGGCGCAACGGCGTTCGCGCGCACGAAGGGTGAGACCGAGCACGATCTCCGAAGCCGCGCTCTCGATTGGGTCATCCTGCGGCCGGGCCTTGTGCTGGCGCGCGGCGCCCATGGCGGCACGGCGCTCGTCCGCGCGGCCGCCGGAGTTCCGTTCGTGACGCCGGTGGTCGCGGCCAAACCGATCCAGATCGTCGCGGTCGAGGATGTGGCCGAGACGGTCGCCTGGGCACTGCGTCCCGGCGCGCCGGCGCGCCTGACGCTCGAGCCGGTACATCCGCAGCCGCTGACGCTCGGAGCGATTGTCGCGGCCTACCGGGGGTGGCTCGGCCTCAAGCCTCAGCCAGCCATCGTGATGCCGCGACCCATCACGGCCGTCGCGAGCCGCGCGGCGGATGCGTTGGCGTGGCTCGGATGGCGCAGCCCCATGCGAACGACCGCGCTCGCCCAGCTGGAAGCGGGCGTGACGGGCGACCCTGCGAGCTGGATCGCCGCAACGGGAATTGCTCCCAAAAGCCTCGACGACATCCTTGCCGGCGAGCCGGCGACCGTTGCCGAACGGTGGTTCGCGCGGCTCTACCTCCTCAAGCCGCTCGCAATCGCCGTGCTCGCCGCGTTCTGGATCGCAAGCGGGATCATCGCACTCGGTCCCGGATTCTCGGGCGCGTTGCTGATCACGCGGCTCGCGGGGGCGAGTCTCTGGCGTGGGAAAGGCTGCGGTGGTGATCGGTGCTGCGCTCGACATCGTGCTCGGCATGGCGGTTCTGGTCCGCCGCTGGTGCCGTTGCGGCGCTCATCGCGATGCTTGCCGTTTCGCTGTTCTATGTGGTGGCCGCGGCCGTCGCGACCCCGCAGCTTCTGGTCGATCCGCTCGGCAGCATCCTGAAGATCTTTCCCATCATGGTGGCAATCTTGTTTGTGCTCGCAATCCTCGACGAGCGATGACGGCCTTTGTCCTCCTGAAGCTCGCTCACGTCATCGGCGCCTGCGTGCTGTTCGGCACCGGCTTGGGCATCGCCTTCTTCATGCTGATGGCGCATCGCACTGCCGATCCCGCCACGGTTGCCTCCACCGCGCGCATCGTGGTCGTCGCCGACACGCTGTTCACCGCGACCGCCGTCGTCCTGCAGCCCCTGACGGGCGCGGCCCTTGCCGCACTCATGGGATACTCGCTGCGTGAGCCGTGGATCGTTGCATCCCTCGTGCTCTATCTCGTTATCGGCGCGTGCTGGCTGCCGGTGGTGTGGATCCAAATCAGGATGCGCAACATTGCCGCCGTCGCCCGCGATAAGGGGATGCCGCTGCCGCCGCAATACCATCGGCTGTTTCGTTATTGGTTTGCGCTCGGCTGGCCGGCATTTGCCGGGGTCATCGCGATCTTCCTGTTGATGATCGCGAAGCCGCAGCTGTAACCGGCGCCGCCTCGGCTGCGTTGCCGTCGACCTAGCCTTTGAGGAACACCCGCAGGCCGTCGATGACGTACTGCACGGCAAGCGCCGCGAGCAGCACGCCCTGCAGCCGCGAGAGCAACAGGTTTCCGGTGATCCCGAGCGCCCGCTCGATCCGTGTTGCCAGCAGGAAGACGATGAGGCAGATGCCCGCCGTCGCCGCGATCACCGCGATGAGAATGCCGAGATAAATCGGGCGGAACGCCGCCTGCCCGGAGAGCAGGATGGTGGCGGTGAGCGCGCCCGGCCCGGCCAGGAGCGGGGTCGCCAGCGGAAACGCGGCGATGTTACGGACGCGCTCCTCGATCGCCTGCTCGGCGGTCCGCGATTGCCGCTCGATGCGCACCCCGAACACCATTTCCGAGGCGATCGAGAACAGCATGAGCCCGCCGGCGATCCGGAACGCCGGCAGCGTGATGGCAAGCTGGCGCAGCAGCCAGTCGCCGATCAGCGCCGTGCCGATCAGGATGCAGCCGGCAATGATCGCGGCGCGTATCGCGACCTGCCGGCGCGCGTTTTGGGGGAATTTCCGAAGTGACCGCCACGAACGTCGGCGCAAGGCCGATCGGATCGACGACCACGAACAGGGTCACGACGGCGGACACGAGGTATTCGAGCGGCATCGAATCGATCATGGTCCGCGCCGCCCCGTCGCTTCGTTTGCCGCGCTTTCTAAAACATCGCGCCGCCACGAAGCCGCACCGCGAAGGGCCTGGATCAAGCCACTGAAGTTTTTAACATAAATTCGGCGGTGCGGGAGCCCGCCGGGGTGGCATTTGAGGCCTCGCCACGCTATCTAAACAAGCAAATCCTTCACCACGTCCGCGGTTCTCCCGAGTGTCAGATTCCGACAGTCAAACGCCCGATTCCGGTTCCGGGCCGTCCGATATCCGTCCCATCTCCATCGTCGAGGAGATGAAGCGCTCCTACCTCGATTACGCCATGAGCGTGATCGTGGCGCGGGCGCTGCCGGATGCGCGCGACGGCCTCAAGCCGGTGCATCGCCGCATCCTCTATTCGATGCACGAGAACGGCTACGAGTGGAACAAGCCCTACCGCAAATCCGCGCGCGTGGTCGGCGACGTCATCGGTAAATATCATCCGCACGGCGACCAGGCCGTCTATGACGCCCTGGTGCGCATGGCGCAGGACTTTTCCATGCGCCTGCCGCTGATCGACGGGCAGGGCAATTTCGGCTCGGTCGATGGCGATCCCCCCGCGGCGATGCGCTACACCGAGGTGCGCCTCGCCAAGGTCGCCAATTCGCTCCTGGAGGACATCGACAAGGATACGGTCGACTTCCAGGCGAACTACGACAATTCCGAGCGCGAGCCGGTGGTGCTGCCGGCGAGGTTCCCCAACCTTCTCGTCAACGGCGCCGGCGGCATCGCCGTCGGCATGGCGACCAACATCCCGCCGCACAATCTCGGCGAGGTGATCGACGGCGCCATCGCCCTCATCGACGATCCGGCGATGAGCATCGACGACCTCATCAAGCTCGTGCCCGGCCCGGACTTCCCGACCGGGGGCATCATCCTCGGCCGCGCCGGCATCCGTGCCGCCTATCATCTCGGCCGCGGCTCGATCGTGATGCGCGGCAAACACACGATCGAGACGCTGCGCCGCGAGCGCGAAGCGATCATCATCACCGAGATCCCCTACCAGGTGAACAAGGCCAACATGGTGGAGCGGATCGCCGAACTCGTGCGCGAGAAGAAGATCGACGGCATCGCCGATCTGCGCGACGAGTCCGACCGCGACGGCTACCGCGTCGTGATCGAACTGCGGCGCGACGCCGTGCCCGACGTGGTGCTCAACCAGCTCTATCGCTTCACCCCGCTGCAAACGGCCTTCGGCGCCAACATGGTGGCGCTCGACGGCGGGCGGCCGCAGGTGATGTCGCTCAAGGATTTGCTCGCCGCCTTCGTCGCGTTCCGCGAGGAGGTAGTCAAGCGGCGCACCAAGTTCCTGCTCACCAAGGCGCGCGATCGCGCCCATATCCTGGTCGGCCTCGCCATCGCCGTCGCCAACATCGACGAAGTGATCCGGCTGATCCGCACCGCGCCCGATCCCAATGCAGCCCGCGAAGCCTTGATGGCGCGCGAATGGCCGGCGGCGACTGCGGCCTCGCTCATGGACCTGATCGACGATCCGCGGCACCGGTTGTCGCCGGAGGGCACCGCGCGGCTCTCCGAAGAGCAGGCGCGCGCGATCCTCGACCTCCGCCTCCAGCGCCTCACCGCGCTCGGTCGCGACGAAATCAAGGAGGAGCTCGACAAGCTCGCCACCGAGATCGCCGACTACCTCGACATCCTGCGCTCCCGCGCGCGCATCCAGTCGATCGTCAAGGCCGAGATGTTGGCCGTGAAGGAGGAGTTCGCGACTCCCCGCCGCACCGTGATCATCGATCAGGAAGGCGAGATGGA
Source organism: uncultured Alphaproteobacteria bacterium (assembly GCA_963702755.1). GTDB lineage: Bacteria > Pseudomonadota > Alphaproteobacteria > Rhizobiales > Xanthobacteraceae > JAJPKK01. The sequence goes on from CAVPDZ010000006.1 coordinate 56,635, forward strand.
GGACGAGGACCTGATCCAGCGCGAGGACATGGTCGTCACCGTCTCGCATGCGGGCTACGTCAAGCGGGTGCCGCTCTCGACCTATCGCGCCCAGCGCCGCGGCGGCAAAGGCCGCGCCGGCATGCAGACCCGCGACGAAGATTTCGTGGCGCGGCTGTTCGTCGCCAATACGCACACGCCGGTGCTGTTCTTCTCCTCGCGCGGCCAGGTCTACAAGGAAAAGGTCTGGCGGCTGCCGCTCGCGGCACCGCAGGCGCGCGGCAAAGCGTTGATCAATATCCTGCCGCTGGAGCAGGACGAGCGCATCACCACCATCATGCCGCTCCCCGAGGACGAGTCGACCTGGGCCGACCTCGACGTGATGTTCGCGACGACGAGCGGCACCGTGCGCCGCAACAAGCTGTCCGATTTCGTCGACGTGCGGCGCTCCGGCATCATCGCGATGAAGCTCGACGACGGCGAGGCGATCGTCGACGTGCAGATCTGCACCGAGAGGGACGACGTCCTGCTGACGACCTCGAGCGGGCAGTGCATCCGCTTTGCAGTCACCGAGGTTCGCGTTTTCACCGGCCGCACCTCCATGGGCGTGCGCGGCATTGCGCTGGAAAACGGCGACAAGGTCATCTCGCTCTCGATCCTGCGCCATGTGGACGCGACGAGCGAAGAGCGCGCCGCCTATCTGCGCCGCGCCAACGCGGTGCGCCGCGGCCTTGGCGAGGAGCCCGAGGAAGCGGTCGATGCCGAGCCTGATCTCGATGAGGCCGCCGGCGCGATCGAGCTCGGCGAGCAGCGGTATGTCGAGTTGTCGGCGGCGGAACAGTTCGTGCTCACCGTGTCCGAGCGCGGCTACGGCAAGCGCACCTCGTCGTTCGAATACCGCACCACCGGCCGCGGCGGCAAAGGCATCGTTGCCATGGACAATCGCGAGCGCGACGGCGCGCTGCGCGCCAAGATCGGCCGCCTGGTGGCGTCATTCCCGGTCGAGGAATCGCGATCAGCTCATGCTGGTCACCGACGGCGGCCAGCTCATCCGCTGCGAAGTCGCCGACATCGGCATCAAGGGCCGCAAGACCCGCGGCGTCATCGTGTTCAGCACCGCCGAAGGCGAGCGCGTCGTCTCGGTGGAACGCCTGACAGAGGACGAGACCGAAGGCGAGTAGCGGACCGCGGGCGTCCCGCCCGCCTTCGCAGCTAGCCGCTCCGCAGTAGCGGGCGGGACGCCCGCGCTCCGGCGTCACAAATCCATCGCTGTGGGCGCGAACATCTCCTCGAGTTTCACCCGGCGCTCCGCCAGGCCCTGGGCGTGGACGTAGTCCGTGATCGTCTCCAGCACCTTGCGCGTCGCCTTGACGCCGTAGGCCATGGGGTCAGTCGCAATGGCGCGGCGCACGTCCTCGCCGATCACCCCGGTCTCGAAATGCGACGCAAGCGCTGCGTTACCGGCGCGCAGCACCTCGGCGCGGGCGGCGACGAAAGCATTGTAGAGGTTGATCGCAATCCACGGGTGCTTCTCGACGAGCGAGCGGCGGATCACGACGCCGTGGTTGATCGGATAGATACCGGTCTTGGCGTAGTAGCGGCGACCCTCGGCGGCGCGATCGGGAAAGAGCGAACGCACGCGCTTGTCGGCGTTGAGATCGATACGGCTGCGGTCGACCAGATTGCGGTGCGTGAGATAGAGGAGCGTCGCGTCGAGTTCGCCCTTGACCAGCATCTCGCCGATATTCTTGTCGGGCGGGATTTGGTGGACGGTGACGCCGGCCGGCGCCTTGAAGCCGGTCGCGCCGCCGTGGCTGCGGTCGGCGCCCCGCTCCATGAAAAACTCCATGTCGCGCGGGTGCACGCCGAATTCGTTCTCGAGCACGCCGCGGCCCCAGATCGCGGCGGTCTGCTGATATTCCGGCACGCCGACGCGCTTGCCCTTGAGGTCGGCCGGCGACGTGATGCCGGCATCGGCCCGCACCAGAATGCGGGTGTGGAAGAATTCGCGGGTGGTGAAGACCGGCAGCGCGACCCACGGCGTCGGTCCGCGCGCCGTCGAGATCGTGAGCGAGGACATCGACATTTCGGACACGTCGAACTCGGCAAAGCGCAGCTGCCGCCAGAACATCTCCGACGGATGGAGAACCGTGGTTGTGAGGCTGATGCCCTCCGGCTCGACGATACCGTCGATCAGGGGGCGGGTGTTCGGGTTGTCGGACAGCGCAATGCTCAGCGCCAGGCGTTCACGGCTCATGACCTCTCCACACATTCAGCATCGATGATGGCCGGACCAAGCCGGCCGTGACGAATTGGGAGCCAAGCCCATCTCACTCTTCCTTGAGGCCGAGCTTGGCGATGATCGGCGCCCATTTGTCGTGCTCGGCCTTCATGTGCTTCGCAAGGTCCTCGGGCGAGCCGCCGCGCGGCTGTGCGCCGAGGCGGGCGAGAGGCTCGCGCATCGCAGGCGATTTCAGTGCCTCGTTGGTCGCCTGGTTGAGGCGCGTGATGATCGGTTGCGGCGTGCCGAGCGGCGCGAGAAACGCGATCCAGGCGCCGGTGTTGATGGCGGGATAGCCGACTTCGGGCATCGCCGGAACGTCGGGCAGCTCGGAGAGGCGCGTCGGGTTCGACACCGCGAGCGCCTTCAGCCGGCCATCGCGAATGAACTGCAGCGAAGTACCGAGCGTGTCGAACGTCATCTGCACCTGGCCGGCGACAACGTCGGTCAGCGCCGGCCCGCCGCCTTTGTAAGGCACGTGCACGATATCGACGCCGGCTAGCTGCTTGAACAGTTCGGCCGTGAGATGCGGCAAGGTGCCGGCGCCGCCGGTCGAATAGTTGAGCTTGCCCGGATTGGCTTTCGCATAGGCCACAAGCTCGGCGACCGTATTGAAGGGTGTCGGCGGATAAGCCACCAGCACCTGCGGCGTTTCGGCAATGAGCGCGATCGGCGCGAAGCTGTTCTCGTCGTAGCCCGCGTTCTTGTAGACCATCGGGCTCATGATGAGCCCGCTCGCGGCGCTCACCAGCAGCGTATAGCCGTCGGGATCGGCAGCGGCCGCGACCTTCGAGCCCAGCGTATTGCCCGCGCCGGCGCGGTTTTCGACGATCGCGTTCTGGCCGACGAACGGCGGCAGTGCGTTGGCGAGAAGCCGCGCCATCACGTCGACCGGTCCGCCCGCCGGCGTCGGGACGATGATCTTGATCGGCCGGTTCGGATAAGGCTGCGCCACGAGCGCCGCAGGCGCGGCGAATAATCCGAGAGCGCTTGCGAGCACGACGCCCAGCGCGCATTTCGCGATGGTCGTCCAAGACTGTTGGAATTGCATTCATCTCCCCATCGCGGGCGCCGTTCTCGACGTGGCGCTTGCACGGATCATAGCAGGCCGCAGACCCGACGCTACCGCGGCCATCTTGCGTTGCGCCTGCGGCCTTCATCAACGTGCGAGCCTTCTGGCGCCGGTGCCGCCGGTAGGCTAGGTTCGATCGATAAGAACGTTTGTGCAAAGCTCAGGGAGGAATCGTGATGAGAAAGTTGCAACTTGCCGCCGCGTGCGCGTTCGTTGTCGCGGCCGGCGCCGTGCCGATGATGGTGCACGGCCAGGGCGCCGCGCCGGGCGAGAAGGGCACCTGGACGCAGAAGGCGGCGATGATCACGCCGCGCACCGAGCTTTCGCTCGCCGAGGTCGGCGGCAAGGTCTACGCTCTCGGCGGCAACATCTTCGGCACGGCGGTCCCGCACAACGAGGAATACGACACCGCGACCGACAAGTGGCGCGTGCGCTATCCGATGCCGCATGCCCTCGACCACATGGGCGTCGCCGTCGTGAACGGCAAGATCATCACCGTCGGCGGCTTTGTTGCGACGATTCACAAGGACGGCCAACCCTACGTGATGGAGTACGATCCCGCGACCGACAAATGGCGCGAGCTTGCGCCGATGAAGGCGGGCCGCGGATCGGTCGGTGTCGCCGTCGTCAACGGCAAGGTCTACGCCATGGGCGGACGCACGCCGGCGGGCACGACTGTCGACACCAACGAGGTCTATGACCCGGCGACCAACACCTGGACGACGCTCGCGCCGGTGCCGAAGGCGCGCGACCACATGGCGGTGATCGCGGCGGAGGGTAAGATCCACGCGATCGGTGGCCGCTTCACGACCCCGGCCGATCGCACCGACCGGCACGATATCTACGATCCCGCGACCAACACGTGGACGTCGGGTCCGCCGCTGCCGACCCCGCGCAGCGGCCTTGCCTATGGATACTACAAAGGCTTGGCGATCGTGCTCGGCGGCGAGTTTCCGCAGGAGAAGCGGACCTTCGACGAAAACGAAGGCTTCGACGTCAAGGCGGGCACGTGGCGCGCGCTCGCGCCGATGCCCCATGGCCGCCACGCTGCCGGCGCGACAGCCGACGACAAGACGCTCTATGTCGGCGGCGGCGATCTGTTGCCCGGCGGCATGGGCGGCAAGCCCGTCGGCGAGTTGATGGCATTCACGCTGCCGTAATGCGGCGTTTCCGTACGAGGCAGGCGTCTTCGTGCGGCGGAGCTTCGCACAGGCGAAGACGCAGTCATTCCGGGGGCCGAGCGAAGCTCGGCAGCCCGAGATTCGCATCGACCACCGGAATGACGCCTGTGTGAGTTTCGTAGGGCGGAATAGCGCAGCGTATTCCGCCGCTGTGCATCTGAGGCCATTCTCGACGGCGCAATACGCTGCGCTATTGCGCCCTACGGTTCCGGGCTCTGCGTAGCGCGCTCCCGCAATCACATCAGTCCCGCCAGCTTCGCCTTTAATTCATCCCAGGCGCCGCGGAGTGGGTCGAACTCGAAATGCACGTGGTGCCGTCCCGGCTCGAGTTCGACCGCGCGGAACAGCACGTTGGCTTTGAGGATCTCGGTGGGGCGGCCGTCGACTGTTGCGCGCCACCACGGATGCCACACGTCGTTGAGGACGAGAAAGCCGCCCGTCGGAGCATCCGCCTCGATCTCGATCGCGGTGTTCGCATAGCGCAAGATGCGGACCGCGCCCTGCGCACTCGGTGCGTGGTCGATAGCGGTATCGATGCCGACGGTACCACCGGCGGCGGCGTCAGCCATCCGGGGCATTTCGGCAATCGGCTGGCGCCTCGGCGGATGCTCGAGGAGCACGGTGCGCTGGGGATCGACATCGGGCCATCCGTCGCGGAGCAGCGCGTCGAAATCAGCGATGCGATAGTTGTGCACCAGCATGACGCGGGGCAGGGCGTGCGGGTTCTCGTAGACGTAGGCGTCTCGGGTCCGAGCGACGAAGGTGAGGTCGCCGGGACGGAGCGATGGGTCGATCTGTTCGACCGGCACGCCGGTCGCAATGAAGCGCACGCCGCAGAGGTTGGCGAAGGTCGAATGATAGGATGGAAACAGCGGCGCAAATTTGCGCTGTTCCGGGATCGCGACCGTATCGCCGACGCCGGTTGCAAGCACGAAGTTGCGCAGCCGCAGCGGATTGTGGCCGAACAGATGATCGAAGCCTTGGGCGAGCGCGACGTCCGGCCAATGATAGGCGATGCCGATGAGCTCGACGCGGTCGCGCCGGACAGGCGAGGACGTCTCCGCGAGCTTGCTCTTGAGGAGAGCGACTGTCTCGTCGCCGCCGTCAAGCTGCAGCGCGCGGTAGCGCGAGGGCGCCAAGCCGGTTGATTCGGTTGGCGCATTGTTCCAGCCGAGATCGAACGTCACGAAGGCGAAGATACACAGACTGGCAATGAGGGGGCGTGTCGGCAAAAGGCGCCGGGCCAGTTCGAGAACGGCGATGGCGGCAACGCCGAAGGCAAGTCCGACGGCGACCGGCTTCACGGCGACGCCGCTCCTGTTGACCGCATACGCGATCGCGAACGCCACCGGCACGAGGGCCGCAATCATTCCGGCTGCGATCGCCGCCGCGAATTGCGGCCGTGGCGTCGTTCCGGACAACACACGATGCACGAGATAGCCGCCCATGACGGCGATCAGGAAACCAATGATGAAGGTCGCGTCGGCGGGGCGTCGAAACAGGTCCACGCCCGGCAGGACATCGAACATCAGGCGGAAGATCGGCGTGTACCAGCCGAAAGCGTAAAGCAGCATCACCACGAGCGCCGCCGTGAAGTAGCGAATGTCGCGCGTCCACAGCAGCCCGCGGAAAATGCCGATGCCGAGAATCAGGATGACAGCGAGGATGCCGCAATAGATCTCGCCCATATTTTGCGAGAGAAAGAGCTGGTCGGCTGACCCGAATGCGGCGCGCCAAGGTGCGCTCGGCGGTCCCCAGAAATCGACCGTGGGATCGGAGGCGCCGTAGAGGTCCGAAAAAACCAGCATCATCAGCAGTGCGGGATGAAGCGAACCGTGCCCCACGTTGGCGAGTCCGTAAGACGGCCGGTTGGAATCCGCCGCGAGCAACGCCGAGAACACGAATGGCACGATGGCTACGGCGAACGCCGTCGCAGCGCTGATCGCAAGCGGTGCCACGGTCGTCCTGATCCGCTTGCGCCTGCCGGCGCCGTCGAGCCACCACGCGAGGACGTAGGTCACGATCACGAAAAGTCCGAGCAGCGCCACCTGGTCGCGGCCGATCGCGAGCATGCCGATCGCAACGCCCGCAAGCGGGGCGACTGCCAACGATTGTCGGTCGAGCACCCGCGCCAAAAGCCACAGCGAAATCGGCAGCCAGCACAGGCTGATGATCTCGCTCGTATGTTGCAGGCGCGATGCCGCCGACCCGCCGAAGGCGAAGATGAGCGCGGCGACCACCGCGCCGCCCCAGTGCCAGCCGCGATCGCGAAAGAACAGGATCACCGCGAGACCGCCGAGGAACAGGTAGGCGAACGTCACGGCATCGATGGCGCGAAAGCTCGGCCGCGCATCGAGCGAGGCGAGCGCGAGATGCAGCGGCGAAAAGATCAGCGATTGCGGATCGGCGATCTGCGGCCAGCCGGCGAAAACATTGGGCGTCCAGAACGGCGAGTCACCTCGGGCGAGCGAGGTCGCCAGGAACTGCATCTCCGGTTCGAACTGCGCCTTGGCGTCCCACGGAATCGTCAGCGTGCCCGACAGCCACGGCCATGCGAGCAGCACGAAGGCGGCGGTGTAAAGACCCGCCGCCAGCATGAAGCCGCTCGCTTGCGAAGCTCGTGCCGGCATGAGTGTGACGATCCGATGCGATCAGTAATCGACGGCGCCGCGGCGTGCAGCACTCCGAACGATGCTGCGACATTCCGCCTCAAATACGCCGGTGCAGCTGCAAGTTCGCAAAAGCAAACCGACGCTTAATCAAGCCGCACGCCGGCGGCCCGAACCGCTTCGGCCCATTTCGGGATTTCGGCGGCGATCATCGCACCGAAACTCTCGGGTGTGCCGAACTTCGGTTCGGCGCCGAGCCGCGCGAGACCCTGCTGGGCATCCTTGTCGCGGAAAGCATCGATGATCACCGCGTTGATTCGCGCGATGATCTCCGGCGGCGTCCCGGCCGGCGCGACGATGCCGGTCCAGGAGAGCGAGACGAATCCCGGATAGCCGCTTTCGATCACGGTCGGCACCTCGGGCAACTCCGCACTGCGCTCGCGCGCCGGTGACGGCGAGCGGGCGTATCTTGCCCTCGCGCACGTGGCCGACCATCACCGAAATCGGCTCGAACGCCATGTCCATCTCGCCCGAGAGCACGTCGGTGATGGCGGTCGCCGCGCCTTTGTAGGGAATGTGCACGATATCGACGCCGGCGCGCAGCTTGAACATCTCCATGGTGAGATGCGGCAGCGTCCCGGTCGGCGCGCCGAAGTTGAGCTTGCCCGGATGGGCCTTCGCGTAGGCAACAAGCTCGCCGAGCGATTTCGCGTCCACATGCGGCGCGAGCGCGAGCACAAACGGCACGCTCGAGATCATGCCGACCGGGACGAAGCTCTTCAGCGGATCGTAGCCGAGATGACGGTAGAGGGATGGCCCCGCCGCGAGCGTTGTCGAGGAGCCGAACAGCAGCGTGTAGCCGTCCGGCTCGGCGAGGGAGGCGGCCTTCGATCCGAGCGTGCCGCCGGCGCCAGGGCGATTGTCGATGATGATCTGCCCAAGGTTCGTGCCGAGGCGCTGCACCACGAAACGCGCCATGACGTCGACCGGTCCGCCCGGTGGGAATGGCACGATCAGGCGGATCGGCCGGGAAGGGTAGGGCGCCTGAGCGTTGGCCGGCGCGGCAAAGGCCGCAAGCATCATAGCTGCCACGAACAGCAGCGTTCGCGATATGCGGCGGGCGCCCACGTCGCCGACCTCTCTATTCGCCTTTGACGCCGGCCGCGTGGATGACGGCCGCGATCCGGCGGTTGTCCTCCGCGATGAACGCGGCGAACTCGGCGCGTGTCGGAAAGCGCGCCTCGGCGCCGAGCTTCTTGAACTTGTCGACCATCTCCGGCGTCTTCAGGCCGGCAATGATCTCGGTGCGCAGGCGCTCAATGATCGGCTCTGGCGTGCCCAAGGGTGCCATGACGCCGGTCCACGACGAACCCTTGAGCCCGGGCACGCCGCTTTCGGCCATGGTCGCTGTCGCAGGCAGTTCCGGCAGACGCTGGTTGCGGACGACGCCGAGTGCCTTGATGCCATGGGATTCGAGCTGTCCGAACACCACCGATGTCGTCTCGAAGCCCGCATCGATCTGGCCGCCGATCATGTCGCTGATGGCGTTCGATGCGCCCTTGTAGGGCACGACGACGACGTCGGTGCCCGTCAGCGCCTTGAACGATAGCGCCAGCACATGGGGCGGCGCGCCGTTCGGCACGCCGAAATTGAGCTTGCCCGGATGCGCTTTGGCGTAGGCGAGCAACTGCGGCACGTCGTCGAACGGCGCCTGCTTGCCGGCGATCATCACGTAGGAGACGTCCGAAACCATCGCGATCGGCACGAAGCTCTTGAGCGGGTCGTAGCCGATGTTGCTGTAAAGGGTCGGCCCGATGCCGAAGGCAGCCGCGCTGCCGAGGATGAGCGTATAGCCGTCCGGCTCGGCCGCGGCGACGATGCGGCCCGCGAGCGTCCCGCCGGCGCCCGGCCGGTTGTCCACGATCACCTGCTGGCCGAGCGAGGTCGAAAGCTGCTGCGCGATCAGCCGGCCCATCACGTCCACCGGCCCACCCGCCGGGAAGGTAACGACGAGCTTGATGACGCGGTTCGGGTAGCTCTCGCCAGCAAGGGTCGGCGTTGGGAAAATTGGTCCAGTCGCCGCGGCGAGCGACCAATGCGACCAACAGCGCGGGTAGTTTCGACAAGGATTTCAGGCACATGAGTGACTCAGGGGCAGGCTGGAGGCGCTCATTTTTCCCTGAGAACAGGGAAAATAACAGGGAAAACTAAAAAAGGGGCCAGTCTTGAGACCTCGAAACGCCTCCAACGTCTGTGAGATCAACGCGTTACGGCGCGGGGCTGCATCGGCATAACAGGGAAGCGCTTTTGCCGGCCTGAGGGAATTGGTCGCGTTCCGGGAGACGGGATGGAGCTAGTCGGTTCATATCGGCCAATATCCGGTTTACGGATTTCAGTACTGCGGCATTTATTCCTATCATGATTGTCGATTTTGCGAAAGGTTTGCACGCGAACGCGTCAGCCCTACAAACGGCAACGCCGGCCATACGGCCGGCGCTCGGGGACGCGCGATCACTGCTTCAGTGAAAAACGGGTGGGTTGCCGGTGTGGCCGCGGTCAGTGGCCGGTGGCGAAGCTGATTTCGGTCGGGAGGTGGTCGAGCTTGACGACCCGGATCCGCTTCGCCAGCGCGTTGGCCGCATCGCGGATGCAGGTTGCCTCGTAGTAGGGCCAGCCGCGTTCGGAGCAGCCCGGGCCATAATTGCGAATATCGAGGCGATCGGCCTTGGCCTTGGCGTTGGAAATGACGACGACCCGCTGCTGCATGGCCGTTCCGGCATTGACCATCGGGGTCATGCCCGGGAGCAGCATCACCGAACCCAGGAGCAGAGCTGCACCGGCACCGGCTGCGACGATCTTGATCATGTGAACCCCCCAAACCTTGCGCTTCGAGCCGGATACGGCTCCCACCCACTTGGTCAGTCGCGCGGGGGTCTCCAGAGGTTCAAAGTTTCTTAAAAAAATTTGCGTTTGAGATGAAAAAATTGCCGGGTGGCGGTTTTGGCCGTCGTCGGTGCCACCTTGCGGGTGCGGATCGCACCCGCTAGAGCATTTGCTGGTGACCGTACCCATGTCGTCATCGCCCGGCTTGACCGGGCGACCCAGTAACCGCCGGCTGCGGAGTACTGGATTGCCCGGTCAAGCGGGGCAATGACGAAGATGGGGTGCAGATTGGCCGTATTGGCGACGGGTTCGGCTCTCGGCAGGCCAAGCCCGCGCATTTGACGATTGCCGCAACCCCAGACCCCAGCCATGCGACCGACTGCCCTTTATGCCGGCTCGTTCGATCCGGTCACCAACGGTCACATCGACGTGGTGCGCCAGGCGGCGCGGCTCGTGGGGCGGCTCGTCATCGCCATCGGCGTCCACCCCGGCAAGGCACCGCTGTTTTCGGCCGACGAGCGCGTCGCCATGGTGGAAGAGACCTGCGGTGTCATGATACGGGAGGCTGGTTGCGAGTTCGCCTGCATCACCTTCAACGACCTCACCGTCACGACCGCGCAACGCATCGGGGCCACCGTGATGATCCGCGGCGTGCGGGACGGAACCGATCTCGACTATGAAATGCAGCTTGCCGGGATGAACGCCGCCATGGCGCCGATGGTGCAGACGATCTTTCTCCCAGCATCCACGCCGGTGCGTCCGATTACCGCCACCTTGGTGCGCCAGATAGCCGGCATGGGCGGCGATGTTTCAGCCTTTGTGCCGGCAGCGGTTGCCCATCGGCTGAAAACCAAGTTTGGACATCAACCAACCGCTTAAGAGGAAATGCTCATGCTTCGTATGATCGCCGTCGCGGCCCTGGTCGCGAGCTTGGTCCCTGCCTTTGCGGCGTCGGCCGCCGAGCAGGGCCTTCCGGCCGGCGCGGACCCGCAGAACACGCTCATCATCGATACGACGAAAGGTCGCGTCGTCGTCAAGTTGCGGCCCGACATTGCGCCCCAACATGTCGCTCGCATGAAGCAGCTGGCGCGCGAGAAGTTTTACGACAACGTGCCGTTCCACCGGGTGATCGCGGGCTTCATGGCCCAGACCGGCGACGGTGCCCGCGGTAACGGCACCGGTGGCTCGAAGTATCCAGACCTCAAGGCCGAGTTCTCCAACGTGCCGTTTACGCGCGGTATCGTCGGCATGGCGCGGGCGAGCGATCCCAACTCGGCCAACAGCCAATTTTTCATCATGTATGCCGACGGTTCACCTCTGAATGGTCAATACACGGTGGTCGGGCAGGTGCTGTCCGGCATGGACGTCGTCGACAAGATCAAGAAGGGCGAGCCGGTGCAGGATCCTGATCGCATGGTCACTGTGCGGGTCGCGGCGGACGCCAAATGAACGCGCGGCTGACGCTACTGGGGATCGCGGGGGCAATTGCGCTCGCGTGCGGCCTTGCGGCCGCCCCCCAGGAGGCGTCGGCCCAATGCACGACGAGCGTCTTCGCGCGTCATCCGTGCACGCCCGGTTTCGGCAGCGTGCTCAACCATCATCCCTACACCCCGGGCTTTTGCGGCATTCACAGCGCGCCGGGGTGTATCCCGTACGGAAACTACCCGTTGAACCAGGTTCCGGTGCTGCACGTTCAAGGCCACGTCGGTCCGCTGGCACCGCTTGATCGCAACGACAAGGCAAACCGGATCGACGAGATGGGGCCGCTGTTGTCCAAGTGCCTGGAAATGCCGCCCGAGGACGAGGTGCGCACCGGCATGCGGGTGACGCTCAAGCTCGCCTTCAAGCGCAATGGCGACCTGCTCGGCAAGCCGCGCTTCACCTATACGACCCACGAGGCGCCGGATGACGTCAAGGCGGCCTACCGCGAGGCGGCCATGCACATGGTCGATCGCTGCATGCCGCTGCCGATCACCGACAGCCTCGGCCGCGCCATCGCGGGACGGCCTTTCGTGGTCCCGATCATCGAGACGCGGGTGGCGGACAATTCGAAGAGTGCCGACGCGCCCAAATCGCCGCCGGCCGCCGCGCCGTCTGCCACCGGCACGCCGGCAATACCCACGGCACCCGATGATCAGCATCCGTAAGCGCGCCGCGTCTGCTGCGTCTTTCTTTCCCCTCCCCCGCTTGCGGGGGAGGGTCAGGGAGGGGGCCTGTCCGCAAGGTCGTGCCGTGGAGTGTGCCCCCTCCCTAACCCTCCCCCGCAAGCGGGGGAGGGGACAATGATGCTGCGCGGGTAGCGATCACAATCAGCCTTGTCGCGATCGGATTTGGCATTTTGCCAAGCGCGATCGCGGCGTCGGCCAATAGTTCAGTGCTGCTTGCCCAGGAAAACTGCACGCACCGGCCGCGCCGGCGCCATCCGCGCCCGCCCCCAAGCTCGCCAATCGTCTCGACGAGATCGGGCCGCTGATGGCGCGGTGCCTGCAGATGCCGCCGGAATACATGGCGCGGCCGGGCATGCGCGTGACCGTGCGGCTTTCCTTCACCCGTGACGGGGAAATTCTGGGTGAGCCTCGTTTCACCTTCGTCACGCCGGGCGTGCCGGCCGAGATCAGGGCGGCCTATCAGCGCGCGGTGGTCGACATGCTCGACCGCTGCACGCCGCTTCCCATCACCAAGGAGCTTGGCGGCGCCATTGCCGGGCGTCCATTCGTCTTTCCCATCATTGAAACACGCAAGGAAAAGAAAGCAGAACTATGAGCGAAGCACAGGATTTGGAAAACACGTTGCTGCTTGAGACCTCGAAGGGCCCGATCACCATTGTCATGCGGCCTGATCTTGCTCCCGGTCACGTCGCCCGCATCAAGGAATTGGTGCGCGAGGGCTTCTACGACGGCGTCAAATTCCATCGCGTCATCGACGGCTTCATGGCCCAGACCGGCTGCCCGCACGGCACCGGCACCGGCGGCTCCGGCAAGAAGCTCAAGGCCGAGTTCTCCAAGGAGAAGCACGTGCGCGGCACCGTCTCGATGGCGCGCGCCCAGAGCCCGGATTCCGGCGACAGCCAGTTCTTCATTTGCTTCGAGCCGTCGAAATGGCTCGACGGGCAATACACCGTCTGGGGCCAGGTGACCTCCGGCATGGACAACGTCGACAAGATCAAGCGCGGCGAGCCGGCCGTCGACCCCGACACCATTGTCACCGCGCGCATGGCCGCTGACGCGAAGTAGGCAAGCGCTGTTTCCCGGATTTCGCTCCGCTCATCCGGGCTACGTGACGAAGCAAGCGGCGGGACCGTAGCCCGGATTGAGCGCAGCGAAAAGCGAGATGCTCACCGACGCTGACCATGCGCATCGAGGACTTCGACTTTGATCTGCCGCCCGAGCGCATTGCGCTGCGGCCGGCAAGTCCGCGCGATGCGGCGCGGCTTTTGGTGGTGCGACCGCCGGGCGATGGCTTCGAAGACCGCGTGGTGCGCGATCTGCCGGAATTGCTGAGGGCGGGCGACATGCTCGTCGTCAATGACACCAAGGTGATTCCGGCGCGGCTGCGGGGCCGACGCATCGGCCGCGAGACCGAGCCGAAGATCGAGGCGACGTTGATCCGGCGGCTCGACGGTTCGCGGTGGCGCGCGCTGGTCAAGCCGGCGCGCAAGCTTTCGCCAGGCGACGTCGTCAGGTTCGGGGAAGAGGGCCGGGTGTGCTTTCTCGGCCAGCTCGATGCAACCGTTGAAGCGAAAGGCGAGGCCGGCGAGGTCACGTTGGCGTTTGCGTTTCACGGCGCGGTGCTCGACCAGGCCATCGCCGAGCGCGGCGAGGTGCCGCTGCCGCCCTACATCGCGGCGCGGCGGGCTCCGGATGAGCAGGACAATGTCGATTATCAGACAATGTTTGCCCGCGAGGAGGGCGCGGTCGCCGCGCCGACCGCGGGCCTGCATTTCACCGACGCGCTGATGGCGCGGCTCGCCGATCGCGGCATCGGGCTTGCCAAGGTGACGCTTCACGTCGGCGCGGGCACCTTCCTGCCGGTCACGGCCGAGGAGGTTTCGCGGCACAAGATGCACAGCGAATGGGGCGAGGTGACGAAGGAAACCGCAGCCCAACTCAACGCTGCCCGTGCCAAGGGCGGGCGCATCGTCGCGGTCGGCACCACGTCGCTGCGACTGATCGAAAGCGCGGCGGGCGAAGACGGCACGATCGCACCATTCAGCGGCGATACCGCTCTCTTCATCACGCCGGGTTACCGGTTCCGTGCGATCGACGTGCTGCTCACCAATTTCCACTTGCCGCGCTCGACGTTGTTCATGCTGGTGGCGGCATTCTGCGGCCTCGACACCATGCAGCGCGCCTATGCCCATGCGATCGCGGCGGGGTATCGCTTCTACTCGTACGGCGATGCCTGCCTGTTGTTCCGGCAACGGATCTGAGGTTGCCGCGGCGTCGGCTGCGGTGAACTGTGTCCGCTCTGCAACGGTTTATTGCGATCGTCGGCACGGTGATTGACGGGCGCATTCACCGACAACTACTGTTATTTGCGGCCTGCGCGAGATTCCGCTGTGCGTGGTATCGATTTTGGACCCACATCATCGATATTGTCTGTCGTGCGGCGGCACGCGATTCGGCCGCATATCCCGCTTTGATCTCGCATCGACTTTAATTCTGATCTCGCGCCGCGCCGCTGCCGCCGCAGGCGTTGCGGTGCTTGCGGGTTGTGCGGTCGGCCCCAATTTTCTGACACCGCCGCCGCCGGAAGAAGGTGGCTATTCCGACACGAAACTGCCGGCCGCGACGATTTCTTCGCCCGGCGCCGGCGGTGCGTCGCAGAAATTCGTGATCGACAAGGACATTCCGGGGGAGTGGTGGACGCTCTTCCACTCGCGCCCGCTCAACGGACTCGTCACCGAAGCGCTCACCGCCAGTCCGAGCCTGCAAGCCGCCCAGGCCGCGCTGCGCCAGGCGCGGGAGAATCTCTACGCGACCGAGGGAACGCAGCTGCCGCAGATCGACGCCAATTCTTCGGCGCAACGTCAGCAGTTCTCGCTCGCGACCTTTGGCCAGAACGGGCCGCCGCTCGTTTTCAATCTGTTGCAGGCGACGGTGAACGTCTCCTATTCGCCCGATGTGTTCGGCGGCAAGCGGCGGCAGATCGAATCCTCCCAGGCGCAGGCGGACTACCAGCGCTTCCAGCTCGAGGCGACCTACCTCACGCTGACGTCCAACGTCGTCATGGCCGCGATCCAGGAAGCGTCGCTGCGCGGCCAGATCGCGGCGACCCAGGACATCATCAAGGCCGAGCGGCAGCAGCTCACGTGGTGCGCAACCAGTTCGAGGCGGGTAGCGCGCCGCGCACCGACGTGCTGGCGCAGGAATCCCAGCTGACGCAGACCGAGGCGACGCTGCCGCCGCTGCAGAAGCAGCTTGCCCAGCAGCGCCACCTGTTGATGACGCTGACCGGGCATTTCCCCAATCAAGGCCGCGGTGAAGCCGTGACGCTGGCAAGCCTGCATCTGCCGACCAAACTGCCGGTCAGCCTGCCGTCGCACCTGGTGCAGCAGCGGCCCGACGTGCGCGCCGCCGAGGAGCAGCTTCACCAGATGAGCGCGCAGATCGGCGTCGCGATTTCCAACATGCTGCCTCAGCTCAATCTCACCGCCGACTACGGCACCGCGGCGCTGAACGCGCCGGCGATGTTCACGCCCAACACCATCATATGGAGCATGATGGCGGCCGGAACCCAGCCGATCTTCCACGGCGGCACGCTGCTCCATCAGGAGCGCGCCGCGCAGGCCGCGTTCGAGCAGGCCGACGCGCAGTATCGCAACACGGTGCTGCAGGCGTTCCAGAACGTCGCCGACGTGCTGCGCGCGTTGCAGGACGACGCGCGGGCGCTCGAGGTGCAGCAGCGGGCGCTGCGCGTCGCGCAGGAGAACAACGACCTCACCCGCGTCCAGTACCAGGACGGCACGATCACGTATCTCACGCTGCTCAATGCGCAGCGCAGCTATGAGCTCGCGCGGCTCAATCTGGTGCAGGCGCAGGCGGCGCGGCTCGCCGACACCGCCGCCTTGTTCCAGGCGCTCGGCGGCGGCTGGTGGAACCGCGACGACATCCTCCCCGACGCCCCGAAGCCGGGCTACATCGACGTAATCCTCGGGAAGAAGTGACCGACTCGAGCGTCGCTCGCAATGCTTCGTAGGGTAGGCAAAGCCAACGGGTCCCGCCTTCGGCGCCGCCAAGCGGAGGCGAGCCCGGCATGACCGCGTGAAGTCGGATCTCGCGGCTGCTTACGCGCGTTGCGTCAGCCGGAACGGGGCGGGGCGGTTCGGGTGGGTCACGATGACGGCGGCCGGCAGCACCGGCTCGTTGTCCGCAAGCGCGACCTCGAAGCGCTGGATCATTGCCGCGAGCACCAGCACCGCTTCGGTCAAGGCCAACTGCGCGCCGACGCAGACGCGGGGGCCGGCGCCGAACGGCATGAAGGCGAAGCGGTGCGGCTCCTCGCCGAGGAAGCGCGACGGATCGAAAGCGTCAGGGTTCTTCCATAGCTTGCGATGCCGGTGCAGCACCCATGGCGCGATCATCACCAGCGATCCCTTCGGGATGGCAGTGTCGCCGGCCTGGTCCGGTCCGTTCGCCAGGCGGGCGATGGCGAATGCCGGCGGATAAAGCCGCAGCGCCTCGTTGACGACGGCGCGGGTGTAGACGAGGCGCGACAGCGCGCCGGCGGCGCCTTCCGGGCTGAGATCGAGACCGCGCACTTCGTCGGCGACGCGCGCCTGCACGTCCGGCGCCGAAGCGAGGAGATACATCGACCAGAACAGCGTCAGCGCCGTGGTCTCGTGGCCGGCGACGATCATGGTCGCCATCTGGTCGCGCAACTGCGCTCGCGAGAACGCGGCGCCGGTCTCGGGATCGCGCGCGGCGAGCAGCATATCGAAGAGATCGCGCGGCTTCTCTGCCGGTGGCGACGCCAGCCGCGCGTCGATGATCGCGTCCATCAACCCGATCCAGCGCTTGCGAAACCGGGCGCGGGCGAGATCGCGCAACGTCGGGATCGCGACCGGGAGCATCAGGTCGAGGAAATAGGGCTGGCCCAAACGGGTGGCGAAATCCGCGATCATCTTGCGCATGGCGGCGCCATGCTGGCTCATCTCCAGCGAGAACATGGAGCGCGCGGCGATTTCGAGCGCGAGGAACTGCACTGTCGCGAGAATATCGACGGGCTTGTCGCTTGAAGCGGCGAGGCGGGTGATCGTCTCCGCGGTGGCGCTCGCGATGTGGCGCGCGAGGATCGGCACCACGCGCGGGGAGAGCGCCGGCGCGATGGTGCGGCGCTGGTGGCGCCAGTCCTCGCCTTCGCTCAGCAGCAGGCCGTCGCCGATGATCGGGCGCAGAATACGGATCGTCGCCGCGGTCCGGCGATAGTTGCCGGTGTTCTCGACCAGCACATGATGGATGGCATCGGGCGCGTTGAGCAGAAATCGCCGGCGGCCGAACGCGGAGCCCGAGAGCACGTCCTCCTCATAGGCGGCCTTCGACCATCCGGCGAGCGCATTGGTGCGAAGGGCGCGGAGGAAGCCGAACCAGCCGATCCGCTCGGAGGCGGGCTCCGGCCGCGGCGGCACGAACAGGGGTGGCGCGTGCATGTTCATCATGGCGCAGCGATGTGGCCTTTCCCGATGGCGATCTGATGGCGGGTGGCGGCAGAAGCGGCGGCAATTGGCCGCTGCACGTCCAATCTCATTGTCACACAAGCTTCGGCGCGGGGATTCCGTGTTATGGTTACCAAAATGACGCAATAATTGCTGGCTTCGCCCTGTTGAGGGGGAAGAGGAAACGCAGGCTTTGTCGGGGCTTTCCCCGACGCGGGGAAGGGAGCCCACGTGCTGACCGCGTTTGCCATCGTGACCGACGGGCTCGTCTACGCGGCCTATCTCTTTCTCGTGGCGGCCGGTCTGTCGCTGATCTGCGGGGTGATGAAGATCCTCAACGTCACCCACGGTTCGTTCTACGCCTTCGGCGCCTATGGCGCGGCGACGGCGGTCGGCATCTATGTCGATCTCGGCATCGACGATGCGTTCGGCTTTCTCCTGATGATCGCGCTCGCGATGGCGATCGGCGCCGTGATCGGCTTCATCCTCGAGCGCGGCATCCTGCGCTTCGTCTATGGCCGCGACGAGGTCGTGATCGTACTCGTCACCTATGCCGTGTTCCTGATCCTGGAGGACGTCATCACCTTGATCTGGGGCCCGCGCAGCTACGGCGCCTACCAGCCGATGGTCGCCGCGGGCAACATCGAACTCGGCGGGCTCATCCTCTCGAATTACGACATCGGCCTCGTCGCCATCGCGGCGCTGCTCGCGGCCTTCGGATATTGGGCGCTCAACTTCACCCGCTACGGCCGTCTGCTCGCTGTCGTGATCTTCGATCGCGAGACGGCGGCGGCCTTCGGCGTCAACGTCAAGGTGATCTACACCGCGACCTTTGTCATCGGCGCGATGCTGGGCGCGCTCGGCGGCGCAATGATGGCGCCGAAAATATCGGTGACCCAGGGCATCGGCGTCGAGGTCATCGTGCTCGCTTTCGCGGTGGTGGCGATCGGCGGCATGGGGTCGATCGAAGGGGCGATGATCGGCGCGCTCATCGTCGGCTTTGTGCGGGCCGCCGCCGTCCATCTCCTGCCGCAGCTCGAGCTGTTCGTGATCTACGCCGTCATGGCGCTCGTTCTCGTCTTCCGCCCCTATGGCCTGATCTCGCAGGCAACGCCGCGAAAGATCTGACATGCGCCGTGCCGACGTTCTCGGACTTGGCGCGTTTGTGGTGGTCGCCGCCGTGGCCCCGGCGTTGCCGGCGTGGCTTGTCTCGCTCGCGACCGTTGCATTCGCCAACGCCCTGGTGGTGCTCGGGCTTGTGATTTTGTGGCGCAACGGTCTCGTGCCGTTCGGGCAGGCGTTGTTCTATGCGGTCGGCGCTTACGCGGTCGCGCTGCTCGGCCGTTTCACCCCCGTGCGCGACGTCTTCCTGGTCGTCGCTGCCGGCGCCGTCGCGGCGGGCATTTTTGCCTGGCTGATCGGGTATCTCCTCGCGCGCTATCGCGAAATCTATTTCGCGATGCTGAGCCTCGCGATGTCGATGATCCTCTACGGCGTGCTGGTGAAGACCGAAGCGCTCGGCTCGACCGACGGCTTTCACGTCGAGGCCGGGAGCTTCTTCGGCTTTCGCCCCGAAGGCGCGGCGCTCAACCTCGCCCTGTTCTGGCTGGTGCTTGGCTTCTGCGCCGCCGCATCATGGGCGGTGGCGTTGTTCTTTCGAACGGTTGCGGGCGCGCTCGCGGTGCCCGCCCGCGACAATGAAATCCGGCTCGAATATCTCGGCATTTCGGTCAACCGGCTCATTCACCTGGAACTCGTCATCTCGGGCATTCTCGCCGGCGTCGGCGGCGCGCTCGCGGCGCTCGCGGTCGGCCATGTCGATCCCAACATGGCCTATTGGACGACGTCGGGCGGCTTCGTGTTCGTCACCATTCTCGCGGGCGCGCAGTCGATCGCGGCGGTGTTCGTCGGCTCGTTCTTCTTCGAATTGGTGCGCTCGATCGCGCTCGATGTCCTGCCCGACACCTGGCAGATGGCGCTCGGCACCGTGCTGCTGCTGACGATCCTCTTTCTCCCCGAGGGGCTCGGTTCGCTCGGCGCGCGCTTCAAACGCGAGGCCGGCAAATGACGGCGGCGCTCGCCGTGCGCGGCCTCGGCAAGAGCTTCGGCTCGATCGTGGCGGCGCGCGACATCACCCTCGATGTCCCGCCGCGCCAGACCGTCGGCATCATCGGCGCGAACGGTGCCGGCAAGACCACCTTCATCAACATGATTACCGGCCACCTGCGGCCGACCGCCGGCACCATTCTGTTCGAGGACCGCGACATCACCGGCCGCCCGTCGCGCGAGATCACGCGGCTCGGCGTGTCGCGGTCGTTCCAGGTCGCGCAGATTTTTCCCTCGCTCACCGTCGCCGACAATATGCGCGCGGCAGCCGCCGTCGCACACGGCAGTGGCGGCATGATCGCGCAGGCCTTCGCGCGGCTCGATCGCGCGGAGACGCGCTCCGCCGCCGCGGAGGCGATGGAGCTGTTTCGCATCGCCGACTACGCGCGCGTGCGCGCGGCGACGCTGCCGCAGGGCATCCGCAAGCTCCTCGATATCGCCATGGCAGTCGTCGGCGCGCCGCGCGTGCTGCTGCTCGACGAGCCGACGAGCGGCATCTCGATTGCGGAAAAGTTCTCCGTCATGGAAGTGGTGATGGCGGCGCTCAAGAGCCGCGATCTGACGGTGCTGTTCGTCGAGCACGACATGGAGATCGTGGCGCGCTTCGCCGATCGCGTGCTCGCGTTCTACGACGGTACGGTCATCGCCGACGGCACGCCCGCCGCGGCGCTCGCCGATCCGCGCGTCCAGACCCTCATCAGCGGCACCGGGCCGGGCGGCGGCCGCGGCCATGCTTAGGGTCGAGAACCTCAGCGTCGCGATCGGGCCGGTGCCGATCATCCGCGGCGCCTCGCTCGCGGTCGCGACCGGGGAGTTTTGCGGGCTGATCGGGCGGAACGGCGCCGGCAAGACGACGCTGCTGCGCGCGCTGATGGGCGCAATCGCGGCCAGCGGCATCGTCACGCTCGACGATGTCGACCTGATGGCGGCGCCCGCCCACGCGCGGGTCGCGCGCGGCATCGGTTACATGCCGGAGGATCGCCGCCTCGTGCCGGCGTTCACCGTCGAGGAGAACATCCGCCTGCCGACCTGGACCACGGCTGTCGACGGCGTCGAGGCGCGGCTCGACTGGATCTTCTCCATCATGCCCGAGATCGCGCAATTCCGTGGCCGGCACTCGCTCGAACTGTCCGGCGGCCAGCAGAAGATGGTGGCGCTTGCCCGCGCCCTGATGGCCGGCCGGCGCCTGCTGCTGCTGGACGAGCCGTTCGAGGGTCTTGCGCCGGCGCTCGCGCGTCGCCTCGGCGAGGTGATGGCGAGCCTCAAGGGCGAGGGGCTCTCGATCCTGATTGCGGAATCGAACGAGGTCCACGTCGCCGACCTGATGACCCGCGCCTTTCGCATCGAACGCGGTGAGGTTGCGGCGGCGTAGGGTGGACAAAGCGGCCGCGTAGGGTGGGCAAAGCGCGGACGAAGTTCGCGCGTGCCCACGCGGATCGTGCCGCGAATTTCACACGTCAGACGTGGGCACGGCGGCTCCGTGTCGGTGCCGGAACTCCGTCGCCACGGCCGCCTTTGCCCACCCTACCGATTCTTCATCGGGCGGCGCCGACTGTCCCGTTTGCCCGTTCGACGAAGCGATTGGTGTAGGTCGCCGCGACATCGATCGGCGTGCTGGCGACCGCGGGCACCGACTGGCTGAGCGCGGTGACGACGGCGCGGGCGCCGTTTAAGTCCATCAGGCCGGTTTCGGAATACATCGGCATGGTCTTGCGCATCGCCGCGAGATAGGTCGCCTTGTCGGCCCCGACCATTTCGGGCGGCATCTTGGCCATGATCGCTTCGGCATCATGCGCGTGGATCCAGCGCAACGTCGCGACGACCGCGTTGGCGATCCTTTGGGTTTCCGCCTCGTGCTTTGCGATCCAGTCGGTTCGTGCGTAGAGCACGCCCGAGGGATAATCGGCGCCGTAGACGGCGAGCGTGTCCTTTGCGCTTCGGGTGTCGCTGAGGATTTTCAAATCCTTGTACTTGCGCTCGAGCACGGTCACCGAAGGATCATTCATCACGGCCGCATCGATCTGGCCCTGCTCCTGCGCCGCGACCGCGCTGGCGTCGAGGCCGATGCCGGTCACCGAGACGGAATCGGCGTCAACGCCGCTCTTGCGCAGCAGGTATTTCAAGAAGAAATCCGTCGACGATCCCGGCGCGGTGACGCCGACGATCTTGCCGGCGAGATCCTTGACCGAGTTGATTTTGTGGGTGCGGCTCGGCGCCACCACGAGCACCAGCCCGGGAAAGCGGTCGAACGTGACGAACGCCTGAAGGCTCTGCTTCTGGGCGGCGAGAATGATGCAGTGATCGAAATAACCCATCACCACGTCGGCGCTGCCGCCCATCACTGCGGTCAGCGCTTGCGAGCCGCCGCGGAAATTCACGAGCGCGACGTCGACGCCGGCCTTCTCGAATTCACCCAGTTGTCCGGCGAGCACGACCGGCACGTAACACAAGCAGCTTGCGCCGCCGACCGCGATGGTGACGTGCGGCAAGCCGTCCTTGGCGGCGAGCGGTCCCGAGGCGAGGAGGAGGGCGAACATCGCGATGATCGCGCGACGGAATAGCCGGCCGAACCGGCTCATCTGCAAGCTGGCCATGGGCGTTCCTCATGTTTTTCGATGCGAGGCCGACGTGGCCGACCGCGTCGTATTTATTTGCGTGGCGTCACGTAGCGTCTTTGGTTCGGATCATACGCCCAGGCGATCCGATGGACGAGAGTGGCAATCCGCCGCCGGTCATTTCGGGGCGCCGCGAAGTAACACAGGCCCGTCATTCCGGGGCGCCGCGCAGCGGCGAACCCGGAATCCATACTCCGCAGCCATGTGTTCATGGATTCCGGGTTGCCGCGCTTTGCTGCGGCCCCCGGAATGACGGCAAGTGGAATCACCGAAGGCACACAAACGAAAAGCCCCGCCCGGAGGTCCGGGCGGGGCCGTGTTCGTCGCAGCCTTGATCGATCGGCTCAGTGCGCGAGCGGATCGGGGCGGATCTGGAAGTGCACGACCATCGGCTCGCGCCCCTTGCCGCCTTCCTTGAGCCACGGGGTGCGGTCGCCGCTTGTGGTCCACAAGCCGCGGCCCTTCCAGCCGGCATTGGGATCGTCGATGCGGCCGTCAAATCCCTTGGCGTAGAAGCCGAGCGGATAGGGCACCCGCAGCGTGACCATCTTGCCGTCCTTGAGGGCGATCAGGCCGTCGTTGAGGTTGCCGGTCGACATCGGGACGTCGTTGCCGAGCCCGAAGGTGTTGTGCTGGTCGACCCACGAGTAGTAGCTCGCCTCGGCGCTGTTGTCGCCGATGCCTTCAAAGCCCGGGCCGGGATACTTGTAGAACTTCCAGCCTTCCGGACAATGATCGCCGGTCGCCGTCGGACCGTTGAGCGGGCCTTTGCACAGGCTGCGGTCGAAGCTGCCGAGATGGCCGCTGCCGAGCGAAACCCACACCACGCCCTTGCTGTCGATATCGCCGCCGCGCGGACCGAAGCCCGGCTCCGGCACGTTGTAGATTTCCGACAGCGCGGTCGCCGGCGGGTTCGATCCGGGCACGACGCGCACCACGGCGCCTTTGCCGCCGAACACGCCGACCGTTCCCCAGATCGAGTTGTCGATCGGGCTCGGCATCACGGCGTAGAAGCCGCCGTTGATGCGCTTGTCCTTGGCCGGGTCGACCGGCTGGTTGGGCTCGACATAGTCGTCGCGCTTGCCGTTGCCGTTGGTGTCGAGGACGAACGCCGTCCAGCCCTGCGCCTTCGCGGCATCATGGGTCTCGTCCCAGATCTTGGTGTTGACCCAGCCGAGCACCTGTCCGCCGCCGCTCGCCCACACCGTGTTGTCCTTGTCATAGCCGAACTGCAGGTGATGGGTGCCGAAGCAGGTGTCGATGAACGAGTAGTTCATCGTCTTCGGATCGAGCATGCCGATCTGGCGCACGTTCTTCTCGATCGGGAAGAGCTTGGCCGACGGATGGTCGGAGCCCTTCTTGCAGAAGTCCGGATTGTCGGCCGTCGCGGATCGCCGCCGCGAGCCACACGCCGGCCGGCCTGGTCGATCATGGAGTTGTGGTTGTTGACCTTGGAGTCCCACATCTTCTCCATGCCCCAATAGGCCGACGCCGCGAACGGCGTCTTCATCGCCGCGTGGCCCGGGCCAAGCAACTCCGGCATGTCCTTGTCACGCACCGGCGCATGGAAGGTCGACGGGGTGTTGGTGACCGGATTGAGGATCGGCAGATCGTCGGTTGCGTATTCGGTCGAGCCGAACAGCGGACCATAAGCATTGACCGTCGGGTTACGCCGATCCGACGCAATGAGGTCGTGCAGATAGTGCTGCGGATCGCCCCAATCCCAGGTCGTCACCACGATGTTGCGCTCGACGCCCTGCGGGCGCTCGCGGCTTGGCATGCGGCAGTTCGCCGTGGGCAACGCGGTCGGTCCAGTCGCCGAGATACTTGAAGGGCTCGCCGCCGAGCTGGCCCGAGAGCGGATTGATCATCAGCTCCGCCGCTTGGCCCGACTGGATGCGGCGCATCCAGGCTTCCTCGCCCGACTTGAATGGTGCCGAGCGCGGCCGGGATCGTCCGCGTCGCGAGCTGACCGAGCTGATGGCAGCCGACGCAAGCACGGTTCTTGAGCGTGACCAGGTATTCCTGCTGCGTGACCCCCTGCGGCATCGAGCCGTTCGGGCCGAACTGGTTCTTGTCCGGGATCTTCATCATCGAATACCAGTAGATCGCCGGATAATACTGCGCGGCCGCCGCGGCATCGGGCGCCACGACCGCCTTGAGATCGAGATGCTTGCCGGGTTCGGTCACGACCTTGGCTGAGTCGACGAGGCCATAGCCGCGCACCCAAACATTGTATTTGCCCTTCGGCAGGTCCGGCACGACATAGCGGCCGCGATCGTCGGTGACGACGATGCGCGCGAAGCGGGTGGGAAGGTCAGTCGTCTCCGCAATGACCCACACGCCGGCTTCGGGACCGTTCGGTCCGGTCACGACGCCGCCGATATCGTCGCTGTCGATCGCGACTTCTTGCGCGACGGCGCGCAGCGGCAGCGCCGCAAGGGCAAGCGCGCCAATGGCCGCCGCTGTACTCAAGTAATATCGTTTGGATAGTTTCATGCAGATTCCTCCGTAGTCTCCCGTTCGAGGGGCCGCGCCACCTGCCGTTGCGGCCCAAAATTCGGGGACTTGATTCTATTGTGACATGGCGGCGCACGGCCGTCACCTGCCATTGCGACGCCGCTCAGGGGGCGCATTGTCTGCGCGCGGGCTGCAATGACTTCTTGCTCGGCCCCCGGATTTCGCTGGCCGCTCAATCCGGGCTACCAGCGCTTCGTAGCTTCGTAGCCCGCATTGAGCAAAGCGAAATGCGGGGGATGCTGGCCTATCTTTTTGTCGGCGGATTACGCTGCGCTAATTCGCCCCACGGATTGTTTCGCGTCCGACCGCAGCTTCGGCGCGACCTCGGTCGCGAACAACTCCAGCGACGCGAGCGCCTTCTCGATGCCGTACCACGGCGGGTAATGCACCATGATGGAGGTTGCGCCCGTCATGTCGCGCAGCGTCGCGATCTTGTCGGCGACCGTCGCCGGCGAGCCGTGCAGGATGATGTCGTGCGCGAGTGCATCGTAGCCGGTGCGGCTGCCGACGGTCTTCTCCTGCACGGTGCCGAGATAGCCGGAGGTGTGGCCGCTCGAGAAATGCGAGAGGTGGCGCAGGATGCCGGCCTCGCTGTCGCGGCGTGCCGCGGCATCGGTCTCGGCCACATAGACGAGGCGCGCGATGTCGATCAGCCCGCGCGCCGGATTGGCGCGCAGCGCTGCGGGGGTCTCCTCGAGATGCGCGCGATACTTCGCGGTCTGCCGGCCGAGTTCCGCGAACGGCGTCCAGCTCGACAGCATGAGCCCGAAGCCCATGCGGCCGGCGACCGCGATCGAGCGTTCCGTGGCGCCCGCGAGAAAGACCGGCGGATGCGGCTCCTGCAGCGCATGGGGAAAGAGTTCGTAGCTGCCGTCGACCTTGAAATTGAAATGGGCGCCGCGGTGGACGGTGCGCTTCTTGGTCAGCAGATCCATGAGCAGCGGCAGCGCTTCCTCCTGGATGTCGCGCCGCGCCTCGAAATCGATGCCGAAGCCGTCGAACTCGTATTTGCGATAGCCCGAGCCGAGCCCGAGCACGAACCGCCCGTTGCTGAGGATGTCGACGAACGCCGCGTTTTCGGCGACCCGCAACGGATTGGCGAGCGGCAGCGTGACGACCGCGGTCCCGATCTTGATCTTCTTCGTCAGCCCCGCGAGATAGCCGGCATAGACGAAGACGTCCGGCATGATGCCGTATTCGTTGCTGAAGTGATGTTCGGCAAGCCACGCATAGTCGAAGCCCAGCTCGTCGGCGCGCAGGATCTCGCGCGTGACCCGCGCGTGCACGGCGCGATGCGGATAGGGCTCGAGATCGGTGTTGGGATGGGACGTGAACAGAATGCCGAAGTCCATGCGCGCTCCTGGGTTCGCGCCATCATCCCATTCCTGCTCAGGCCCCGCCAGGAAAAATGTGCGCGGCGCGAAGCGTGGGTATGCGGCGCGAAACTTGAGCGCGGCGCGAAACCTGAGTACGCGGCGCGAAACATGAGTATGCAGCGCGAAACCCAAGTATAACGTCATCCTGAGGAGCGTCGCGGAGCGATGCGTCTCGAAGGATGGCCACTCGGCCGACAGTGCCTGCTGCCATCCTTCGAGACGGCGCTTCGCGCCTCCTCAGGATGACGTCGAAGAATCTCAGGATGACGTTGAAGAATGGGGCTTCGGTACGGCCTTCGGATCAAATCGAAAAGGCAAAAATCACATGTCGGAGTTCAAGGTCGGCGCGGCAACGATTACCCGCATCGAGGAAACTTATCTGGCGGTCTATCGCGCCACCGACATTTTTCCCGAATTCACCGACGAGATCCGGGCCGCGCATGCGAGCTGGCTTGCGCCGAACCATTTCGATGCGGCGACCGGCTTCATCAAGCTCAGCGTGCACAGCTGGCTGCTCACGATCGGCAAAACCAAAATCCTGATCGATTGCTGCTGCGGCAACAACAAGTCGCGTCCCGCGCGGCCGTTCTGGAACATGCTCAACACGCCTTATCTCGAACGCCTTGCGGCGGCGGGCGCGCGGCCCCAGGACATCGACTACGTCATGTGCACGCACCTGCATCACGATCATGTCGGCTGGAATACGCTGCTCTCCGATGGCCGCTGGGTGCCGACGTTTCCGAACGCGCGCTACGTCATCTCCAAGCCGGACTTCGAGTATTACAAGAAGCTCGACGCCGATCCCGGCAAAACCGAGCCGGTCGAGTTCGGCACGTTTCGCGAATGCGTGCTGCCGATCGTCGAGGGCGGGCGTGCCGATCTCGTGACCGGCCCGCATCGTCTCAACGATCATCTCGAGATTCTGCCGGCGCCCGGACATTCCGCGGGCCATGTGGTGTTCAAGCTCGACAGCGGTCGCGAGCACGCGCTCTTCATCGGCGATGTCTTCCACCACCTGCTGCAGGTCTATTACCCGCATTGGAATTTTCCGAAGAACTCCGACGCCGAGGAGGCGCGCGCGAGCCGTCGCAAAGTGCTCGAGCTCTGCGCCGCAACCGGCGCGCTGACGCTGCCGGGCCACGTCGGCGCGCCGTTCGCCGGCCGCATCGAAGCAGCCGGGCAGGGGTTCGTGCCGCGGTTTTGAGCGTTGATGATGGGGTCGTGCATCTCGGCTCGAGCGCTTTCGCTAGCGCGGTGTCAGAGTTTTCTCGATGTCCCGCAGCGTGCAGCTGTTGTTGTTGAAGAATTTGATGGCGTCCAAAAGGTCTTGCTTGCGGTCCACATTCAACGCGGGCTTCTTTTCTTTCATTTCCCGCTCAGCGTCTTCCAACATCGCCTTGACTGCCGTCGATGCAGATGTCGGCACGGCCAAGGATCGCCGATACGAGCTCGAACGTGACGTGCGAAATCTTCCAGCCAAGCGAGAGTCCGAATGTCTCGTCTGGCAGGCGTATCAGCTTGAGTTGCGGCGGCAGCGCTTCGGGATCGTCGGCGGGCGGCGCGCCGGGCTTGCTTCTGAAATAATTTACCGCGCGCTCGACGGACTGATTGGCGAGCTGGCTTCTCACGTTCAACACCGCGCTGACGGGTGCGATCAGGTCCCGAAAGGCAGTGCCGTTGACGCTGTCGTAGTTGGGCAGGGGAGGTGACCCGGTCAGAAGTACGAGTTGGAAATCAACGTCGGTCCGGTTCAAACTTTCGAGGACTTCGAGGATGTCGAGCGCAGTCGCCGCACCGATCGGATCCGAATACGCGCCGTCGACGAAATTCCACCGCGTATCCGCATCCTCGGAATTGCTCTTCGCGGTGGTTGGCGTCGTGTGATGAAGGGGAGCATCCGCGAGGCTCGTCCGGCTGCGGACGTCACCGCTCTGCGACGAACTGAAAAGGGCGGCAGAATGCCGGGAAACCGCGCGCTGGTTACGGCTGCGTTGATCAACGGCGTGCCTTTGGCGCCGTCGCCCAGGATTTTGCAGTCGAAGAAGGAATAGACCGGGTACTCGCCGCTCAGCACGAAGGGCGCATAGGCAACCCGCAGACCCTGCTCCGCCCATGTCGAGTTGAGGATCAAGGCCGGGGCAGCGCCGGTCGCCGACCAGTCGTCCTCGTATGGTCTGTCGATGATCTCGGCCGCCGTCTTGTCATAGTGCTTTATCGATTGGCTTAGACTTTGCTGAAGTCCCTGCGCACGATCCCACGACTGACCGATCAAGTCGGGCACAATCGATCCGACGATCGGCGAGAAGTGATCGTCGAGGATGATCTTCGACATGGTCCGTTCGATCGGTCCATTCGCAAATTGCGACGGGTCGCAGGTCGAATCCTGCAGTTGTTCTTCAGCGAATGAAGATGGGATTGGAACAGCGTTGCGCCAATCGAGCCACCCGATACGGCGCTGATCGCAAACACATGCTGGGCGAACGCAGGGCAGCGATCCTGCAGGCGCGCAAGCAGCGTGGCCGCAGCCGTGGCCGCATAGATGCCGCCGCTCTCGACCGCGACGACAAAGACCGGATAAGGCCGGCCGGCCCATTTCGATCTGTCGCCGCGACTGTCGAGCCAGGTTTTGAATTTTTCGGCGAGATCGATATTTCGCACCTGCGGATTTTGCTTGTCGGCAACCGCGGACACGCCGGTCCTCACCTCGATGGGCTCGTTCTGGGCGACGAGGTAGTGCTCGCGGCGCAAGATGAAGAAAGCAAGGATGCCCAGCACGCACAGAAGCACCGTCATCGGACGTTCGAGGCGCAGAACGATCGTGAGGGCGGCAAGGATGAAGCGCTACGATGCATCCGCCAAGAGCGATCGTGGCGGTCGGAACGCCGGCGTAGACGCATACGACGGTGAGAATGACCGCGACGGCGAGTACCGGGAATCCAGCGGACTGCCATCTCGCTTCTCGTGACAGATAGGCGAGCAATGCGGCCAGCGAATAAAAGAACATGATGCCGATCGCCATCGTCGCGAATGGCCCGAGGCGTCGATAGAAATCGATGGGTTCCGCAAGGTACTGGGGAATACTGACGGCGGCGATGAGCAGGGCGGCGAACAGCGCGACCCAGCAGGTCAATCCGACGATCTTGTCTTCCCGGATCCGCCACGGGATGCGGTAATACGCGACGGATTTTCGAAACGCGTCCGGACGGCCAAGCGATCCAACATAAAGGACCGCAATCATCAGTCTGCGCCACATCCGACCGAATACGGTGTTTCGCCCTGCACTCCGCGGAACGAGATCCAAGAGGTATGTGACAACTGCGCCAACCACGACCGCGAGCACGACCGTCGCAAACGCTTTCGTTTGCAAATCGGCCAGCGCTCCCGAAATTGTGTCAACGCTCGGTCTGATGACCGGCTCACCTTGCGCAGTTGTGACTGACATGAACGGCTGCGCCATCGCCGTCAGTGTTTCGTTCAGATCATTCATCTTGCTGCGGGCAAGCCAAAGTCCTGCCGCGAGTCCGAGCCACGGCAGAAACGCCAGCGCGCAAGCCATGAACCGGCGCAGTCCCGAGTATTCGGCAATGCCGGGCACCTCGGCGGGATTGGCGTGAACGATGTCGCGCTGCACCGGGTTCAGCCAGAAATGCGACACGAACAGCGTCGCGCTGACGAGAGCAAACGTGACGAAAGCAAAAACGATCGGGAGCGGGGGGGTGGCCTCCAGATAGAACAGGTAGAGCTCGCGCACCTGTCCTGACGTGATCAACAACAGAAAGATGATGAGAATGGCGACCGGCGGCAGCAGATGAAACGACCGCGTGATGCGGCTCAGCGGTCGCCAGAACCACGTCTTCAACACCATTCGCGAAAATGCAGATGGAGGCACGTGCTGCATCACGGCAACCGCTTCAGGAGACCGCCGTATGATGCAAGCGCCTTCTCGCAGGCATCCTGGTGTCGCTTGGTGTAGGCGAGAAAATAGACTTGCCTGACCTCGGTATCGTCGTGTTGCTGAAAGAAATCGAGCGCCGCGCGGATCAATTCCGCCGCAACGTCGTCAAGCTCAAGACCGCCGTCGCCGGCGCCGATCATTGGAAACAGGACCGACCGTTTGATCGATCGCTGCGACAACGTGGACCTCAAGCGGGTCCACGGGTGGCGGTTCTTGCGGTCAACGCGCTGCAGGACATTTCGCACGCAGCGGCCGAGATCGGGAAGCTCGGCGCGAAAGCCGTGCCCCGGACCTTCCCCCCTCACGGTCGCGACATGATAGAGGCGTTTGACGCCGTTCCTCTCGAGTTCGCCTGCCGTCGTCTCGACGATCGTTCCGATTTTCACATGCTGGACGTGCTGGAGCGCACGGTTCAGCGCATTGGCGATGGTGTCCTCGGTCGCGTTGTCGTCAACGTCCTTCTCGGCCCCGAGCCAGCGGATCGTCGCGGAGATCGACCGGCCGGTGAACCGATCCATGATCATGTCTTCGTTTTCGGAGTTGACCCAGATGTCGACCCCTTTGACGTTCTCGATCGACCCGGTCTTGTAACCGATGATCAGGCCAGGATTGGCAGTCAGTCCATAGTGGACGGTCTCGCTCGTCAGGGGCTCGCGGCGCCGGCGGTTACGTACGGCCCTTTTCTTGGCAAGGTGCTCGCGGAGCCAGCCGGCGCCGATCGCGAGCTTTGAGTCTTCGATCTGATTGTTGTCGAGCCATTCGAAGACCTTCTCGGCGGACACGTGCATGATTTCGCGTGTCCTCGGCGCCGATGCCGCCGTCGCGTTGGGTCCGATCGGGACCTACGACCTCGGCAAAGAACAGGAAGATTCGCTCGGTCGCGCCGCCCGGGGAGGTGAAATAGGTCGCAATCGGCGTGAGATCGTCCTTCGCGATGACGTAGCCGGTCTCTTCCTGCGTCTCGCGAACGGCGGCTTCCGCGGGCGTTTCGGTGTGAGGCACCATCCCGGCAATCGCTTCGACGATCCAGCCATCGCCCGGGCCGATCCGCCCGCCAAGACCCTTGCCGAGGGTGGGCGCGCGGAATTGCCGGACCAGCACGACATGATCGGTATCGGTATTGTAGAGCAGCAACGCAGCGGCATCGCCGCGTTCGAAAATGAGCGTGCGCTTTTGCTCACTCCAGCTGTGATCCGCCTTCTGATGGGAAACAACGAGTTCGTCGACTTTGAAAAAATCGTCCAGCAGGTTTTTGCGGCTGTGAACCGTGTGTTTTCGGGGCTCGTCGTCCATCGTATCTCACCAGGCGAAACGCGCCGGACGGTAACACCAGTTTTGCTCCAGTTTGAAGTTAATCGGGCGGGCGAGCGTGAGATAGGGCTAACGACGACGACTCATCCTTCAACGCTGTTCCGGTGCACTGGCGGCGCTTCGCTTCGGTGCAGAGGTAGAGCAGTCGGCCGACCGCATCGGCATACGGCAGTCCCGCGGGGCGAATGTTGGAGAGGCAATTGCGCTCGGCATCGGTGCGGCCAATCACGGGATCCCAGGTGAGGTAGATGCCGAGACTGTCCGACGATGTGAGCCCCGGCCTTTCGCCGATCAGCACGGCGACAAGGGTGGTGCGCAGCAATTGCCCGATCTCGTCGCCGATGGCGACGCGGCCGTGGTCGACCAGGACGACAGGACCGATTTTCCAGCCGCGGCGGGCTAATTCCGGCACTGCGAGATCAAGGACGGGCAGGGCGTGCGAGGTGACCGCGCCGGCGGAAAGGCCGTCGGCGAGGACGAACAGCAGATCATAGCCGCCGGCGATGTCCTTGAGGCGATCGCGCGAGCGATGATCGAGGCGGCGGCC
This sequence comes from uncultured Alphaproteobacteria bacterium, assembly GCA_963702755.1. Classification (GTDB taxonomy): domain Bacteria; phylum Pseudomonadota; class Alphaproteobacteria; order Rhizobiales; family Xanthobacteraceae; genus JAJPKK01. The sequence goes on from CAVPDZ010000006.1 coordinate 88,724, forward strand.
GAGGTCAGGGCGCGCGAGATAGGTCCTCCGGTCAGCCGCCGCGCTTCGTAAGTGGATGAATTCGCGGCCGCGGTCCGCGAGGCCCTGCTCAAGCGACGCCGTATCGAACGGCGCGTGGACGGCGTCCCTGGCCCTCGCGTGATCGAGCTGAAATGCGAGGTGGTCGCCGGTCGCAATCGATGAGCCCGACCTCCCCAGGCAGATGCGCGCCGGCGTCGCCGCCCGCAACCGCTGCCAACGAGCGTCAATGTCGGGCGAAGGAATCGACACGGCGCGCCACTCTTGAGAGCCGAATGCTGAGGGTGAACTGGGAGCGGATAAACCACCCGCGTGCTTCATCCTTATGACTTGAGGATCACCAATGGTCACAATCGTCATCCTGAGGAGGCGCGCAGCGCCGTCTCGAAGGATGGCAACAGGCGCGGCGGAGCAAGCGGCCATCCTTCGAGACGCGCCTTCGGCGCTCCTCAGGATGACGTCTTGAGGTGGTGGTAATTGATGGTTCCTCGGAAATCTTCCCTCTGTTATCTCAGCTTAGCAGTTGGACGAAACGCGGCGGCAGGGTACCAGGCCGCACCAGGCCTTTGTCATTCATGAGCCCGTTCGCCATGAGCCAATCGGCAAATTCCGGCGCCGGCGCGAGCCCGAGCAACTGCCGCACGGCAAGCACGTCATGGTACGAGGTGCTCTGATAGCTCAGCATGATGTCGTCCGCGCCGGGGACGCCCATCACGTAGGTCACGCCCGCCTGCGCCAGCAGGATGAGGAGCGTATCCATGTCGTCCTGATCCGCCTCGGCGTGGTTGGTGTAACAGATATCGCAGCCCATCGGCAGCCCGAGCAGCTTGCCGCAGAAATGGTCTTCGAGCCCGGCGCGGATGATCTGCTTGCCGTCGAACAAATATTCGGGACCGATGAAACCCACCACCGTGTTGATGAGCAACGGCCGGAACGCGCGCGCCACCGCGTACGCGCGCGCCTCCAGCGTTTGCTGATCGCAGCCGTGATGGGCGCCGGCGGAGAGGGCGCTGCCCTGTCCGGTCTCGAAGTACATCACGTTGTCGCCGACCGTTCCCCGCCTCAACGCGAGGGCCGCTTCCCGGGCTTCGCGCAATAGCGCGAGGTCGATGCCGAAGCTGCGATTGGCGGCCTCGGTGCCCGCGATCGACTGAAAGACGAGGTCGACGGGCGCGCGGCGATTGGCGAGGGAGAGGGTGGTCGTGACGTGCGTCAGAACGCACGACTGCGTCGGCACATCGAGTCGATGGCGCAGATCGTCGATCAGGGAGAGCAGTTCGTAGCAGCGCTCAGGACTGTCGGAGGCGGGATTGATCCCGATGACGGCGTCGCCGCTCCCGAGGAGGAGCCCATCGATGGTGCTTGCCAGCACGCCCTTCGGGTCATCGACAGGATGGTTGGGCTGGATGCGGGAGGACAGGCGGCCGGGAAGCCCCAGCGTGTTGCGAAACCTGGAGACAACCTTGCATTTGGCGGCAATGACGACGAGGTCCTGGTTGCGCGAAATCTTGGCGACCGCCGCCGCCATTTCCGGCGTGAGACCGGGCGCTAGGGCGCTGAGGGTCTCGGTCGTTACCTCGTCGGACAACAGCCAGTCGCGAAAGCCGCCGACGGTGAGGTGATCGATCGGCGAGAACGCCGCGGCATCGTGGCTATCGATGATCAGCCGCGTGACTTCGTCGTCTTCGTAAGGGACGACCACCTCGCTCAGAAAGGTCTTCAGCGGAACATCCGCGAGCGCCATCTGGGCGGCGACGCGGTGGGCGGCACTTTCCGCGGCGATGCCCGCAAGGCAATCGCCGGAGCGCAGCGGTGACGCCTTGGCGAGGAGATCCCTGATGTCGTCGAACGTGTGGCGCGTTCCGTTGATGGTTTGCGCATACATCGTCCGCGCCCCTGAGCCGATGCGTCGGCTCTCAGTCTACCGCTATTCCCGGCGCGCTTGGGAGGCCTGGAATGATCCGATAAGCAGCGACCGCGTCGCCCAGCTACTTCGGCCCCAGCACCGATATATCCGAACCGTCGTGGTAGCTCGGGTTAAGCCAGCCGTTCTCGTCGTAATCCGCCATGCAGCGTTCGGCGAGGGCTTCCATGTCCTTGAGTGAGCCATTGAATTGCGCCTGCTGAAGCGCAAACACGCGCACCAGTTCGTGGCTGCCGGAATAGTTCATCTCATAAAGCTCGTGCCGCGCGCCGAACTCGCTGCCGATCGCGTCCCACAACAGCTTCATGATCTTGATGCGTTCCTTGTAGTCGATGCCGTTGGAGCCGCGCACGTAACGGGCCAAATACTTGTCGATAGCCGGATTCTTGAAGTCGCGCGCGTGCGACGGCAGATAGATGAGGCCCGACGCAACCACCTTTTCGATGATGGAGCGAACGGCCGGGTAGGCCTCGGTCATGAACAGCCGATAGGTGCTCGAGGCGCGGCTGTTGGGCAGCACCGCGCCATTGACCCACGGCTCCGGATTGTAGGCCATGGCGTCCGAGAGCGACCAGAACATGTTGCGCCAGCCGATCACCTCGCCGATCTGCGCCTGCACGCCGCGGAACGCTTCGACGCCGGTCGCGCGCGCGGCCTTGTAGAGAAGGCCGGCGATGAAATCGAGCTTCACCGCAAGGCGCGTGCAGCCTTGCAACGTGAAGCCCTGGAAGAATCCGGAGCGCGGATAGAACATCTTCAGCCGTTCCACGTCGCGATGGATCATGACGTTCTCCCAGGGGATGAACGCATTATCGAACACGAAGATGGCGTCGTTCTCGTCGAAGCGGGACGTCAGCGGATAGTCCCACGGCGAACCGGTCGCGGCGGCTGCGAATTCATAAGATGGACGGCAGATCAGCTTGATGCCCGGCGTGTCCATCGGCGCGATGAACATCACCACCATGCTGGGGTCGTTGATCTCCTGGCCCATGTTCTGGCCGAGGAAATTGTAGTGGGTCAGCGCCGAGTTGGTGGCGACCACCTTGGCGCCGGAGACGTAGATGCCGGCGTCGGTCTCCTTCTGGATCGAAATGTAGACATCCTTCACCTGTTCGACCGGCTTGTTGCGGTCGATCGGCGGATTGACGAGCGCGTGGTTGAGGAAGAGCACCGCCTCCTGGGCGCGCTTGTGCCAGGCGCGGGCGTTGTCGGCGAACTTGCCGTAAAAGTCGGCGTTCGCGCCGAGGGTATTGAGGAACGCGGCCTTGTAGTCCGGGCTGCGGCCCATCCAGCCGTAGCTGATGCGCGCCCACGCCGCGATCGCGTCGCGCTGCGCCACGACATCCTCGCGCGATCGGGCGGCCTTGAAGAATTTCTGGGTGTATCCGCCGGAGCCGGTGTCGGTCGGCGCGGTGAGCACGTCCTTGGTCTTCTCGTCGTGCAGAGCGTCGTAAAGCTCGGCGATCGACGCCGCCGAGTTGCGGAACGCCGCGTGGGTCGTGACGTCCGGCACCCGGTCGCCGTAGATGTAGACTTCGCGTCCGTCGCGCAGGGATTCCAGAAATTCCGCGCCGGTGAACGGGCGCTTCTTGTTTTCGATAATGGCTTCGGGACGCTGCGGCATCAGGTACTCCGTGATGAAATGCGCCGGTACAGGCGACAGCTGTGCCGGCAGCGCGAATCTAGAGCGGATTGCATTTGCGTGAAACCCTCAGACTTTCACCGAAGGTTTCCGCTGGCATCATGGCACGTCAGTCGTCCTCGAACGGCAGGCCGACATAGTTCTCCGCGATCACCGCCGTCGCGGTCTTCGAGCCCAGCACATAGGCAAGCTCGGCGAGCTGCAGCTGGCGTTCGAACGGCGTCTGGTTCGGAAACCGGTGCAGCAGGTTCGTCATGTAGTTCGAATAGCGCACGGTCTTCCACACGCGCTTGAGGCAGGTGGCCGAGTAGCGCTCGAGGCGCGCGGTGCTGCCGGTGCGAAAAAATTCGGTCATGGCGCGGGCGAGGACGCGAACGTCGGCGACCGCGAGGTTGAGCCCTTTGGCGCCCGTCGGCGGCACGATGTGGGCGGCGTCGCCGGCAAGGTAGAGCGCGCCGTAACGCATGGGCGTGACCACCGTCGAGCGCACCGGCGTGACGCCCTTCTGAAAGATATGCCCCTCGACGAGCTCACTGCGATCCTTGTCGCCAAGCCGCAAGTGCAGCTCGTCCCAGATGCGCGCATCGGGCCACAGGTCGAGATCCTCGTCGGGCGTGCACTGGATATAGAGCCGCGACACATGGGGCGAACGGCGGCTGAACAGGGCAAAGCCGTGTTCGTGATTGCAATAGGTCATCTCGCGGATCGGCGGCGATTCCGACAGGATGCCGAGCCAGCCGAACGGGAAGAGACGATCGTAGGTCGTCAGCACGCCTTCGGGCACGGCCGTGCGGCAGACGCCGTGAAAGCCATCGCATCCCGCAATCAGATCGCACTGCAATTCGCGCTCCTCGCCATCCATGCGATAGCGGATCGACGGCGTGGCGCTGTCGAGGTCGCGCAAGGCGATCACCTCGGCCTCGAACAGAAGCGGGTCAGCCGACGCAAGGCGCGCTGCGACCAAATCCTTGACCACCTCCTGTTGCCCGTAGATGTGCACGACCTTGCCGCCCGAGAGGCCCGGCAGGTCGATGTGAATGATGCCCTGCTCGAACCGGATATCGAGGGCCTTGTCGACCATGCATTCGCGCCGCATGCGCGCGCCTAGCCCAAGCTCCTCGATGAGATCGACCGTGCCCTGTTCGAGCACGCCGGCGCGCACGCGCTTCTCGATGTAGTCGCGGCTGCGCGCTTCAAGCACGACGCAATCGATGCCGGCGCGCTGCAGTATGTGTGACAGGAAGAGCCCAGCCGGCCCCGCGCCCACGATCCCGACCTGCGTGCGCATTGCTTGCCTCAACCGATTGCCATCGCCCGCGCCATCTATGCTTTACGGCGGGTCGCATGTCACGCCTTGTCAAAGCGCGACGAGACGCCTGGTTTCGCGGAGTCCGCCTGTTGATTGACAAGCGATACTTGTCATCCTAGATGAGCCCGTGATACGAAATTTCAAACATCGCGGCCTGCAACGGCTTTACGATCGCGGCGACCGCAGCAAGATTCGGCCGGATCTCGTTGCCAAGTTAGAACGCGTTCTTGCGCGCCTCGATGCGGCGGCCGAGCCGAAGGACATGGATGCTCCGGGCTTCGGGCTGCATGCGCTGAGCGGCGATCGCAAGGGCTTCTGGTCGGTGTTCGTAAGCCGGAATTGGCGGGTGATTTTTCGTTTCGAAGGCGGAGATGCCTGTGACGTCGATTTCGTCGATTACCATTGAACCGAGGTAAATGAATGGCAATGAAGAACCCGCCCCATCCGGGGCTGCATGTGCGGTACGACTGCCTGGAGCCGCTGAAGCTATCGGTCACGAAGGGTGCACAGGCACTTGGTTCATGTCACGCTAGTGGCGCCATACCTCGCAACGAAATCCCGAGACGGTTGGCGCGTGGCCGCGAACGCTGTTACACTCCACCCGATACGATGGTTACGTGCCGCAGCCGTGGAGTCGCTTGGGAGCAGACTTCGGCGCGGTGGAAGGGCATTCGATGAACGACGAGGGCCGGGAAACCGGCGGCCTCGACCCCGCGCCATATCGGCCGCATGCCGATAACCGAATTCACCGGGGACGCGGCCACCATCTCCGTCCGAGGCGGCCGCACCATTGGAGCGGCCGGCAGACCTATGCTGCCCTCGATCTCGGCACCAACAACTGCCGCCTCCTGATCGCGCGGCCGACCGGCGACGGCTTTCGCGTCGTCGATGCCTTTTCCCGCATCATCCGGCTCGGCGAGGGCGTTTCGACGACCGGGCGACTCTCGGATGCGGCGATCGCTCGCGCCGTCGGGGCGCTCAGCATCTGCCGCGATAAGATGCGCAATCGCGGCGTGACGCGTTCGCGCCTCATTGCGACCGAGGCGTGCCGTGCCGCGGCCAATGGCGCCGAATTCCTGGACGTGATCCGCACCAAGGTCGGTATCGAGCTTGAAATCGTCGACCGCGAGACCGAGGCCGAACTCGCCGCGACAGGCTGCACCCCGCTGATGGACCCGCTCGCGCGCGGCGTGTTGCTGTTCGACATCGGCGGCGGCTCGTCCGAGCTGGTGCGGCTGTCGCAATCGGAGCCGGTGTTGCGGGGCCCGCCGAAGCCGGTGATGGAGGGTTGGGTCTCGCTGCCGGTCGGTGTCGTCACGCTCGCCGAGCGCCATGGCGGCGTCAAGGTCGACCGCGCGCTGTTCGAGGCGATGGTCGCGGAGGTGGCAGCGCATGTCGCTCCGTTCACCGCCGCCCACAGCAGCGACCTCGACGGCATGCACATGCTGGGCACGTCCGGCACCGTCACCACCATCGCCGGCATCCACCTGCGGCTGCCGCGTTACGACCGCCGCCAGGTCGACGGCTGTTGGTTGAGCGATAACCAGGTGACGACGGTCATCGATGAGCTGATCACGATGAGCTACGAAGAGCGCGTCGCCAATGCCTGCATCGGGTCCGAGCGCGCCGACCTCGTGCTTGCCGGCTGTGCCATTCTCGAAGCCATCCGCCGTGCGTTTCCGGTGCCGCGGTTGCGCGTCGCCGATCGCGGCCTGCGCGAGGGCATTCTGGTCAAGCTCATGCGCGAGGACGGCGTCTGGACGCATTCGGGCGCGAAGATATGACGGCGCCTCCCGGTCGCGGCGGACGCGATCTCAAGGTCCGGGTCAAGAGCAGCAAGAGCCGTACTCCGGCGTCGCGGCGCTGGCTCGAACGCCAGCTCAACGATCCTTTTGTGGCGCAGGCAAAGCGCGAAGGGTTGCGCTCGCGCGCGGCCTACAAGCTTGCCGAGATCGACGACAAGTACCGCCTGTTCAAGCCGGGCGGCAGGGTGGCCGATCTCGGCGCCGCGCCCGGCGGCTGGAGCCAGATCGCCGCGAAACGCGTCGGCGCCGGACAGTGGGGCAGGGGAGGGGAAGGCGGGAAAAGTCGTCGCCATCGATCTCCTCGACATGCCGGCGATCCCGGGCGTCGATTTCCTCAAGCTCGATTTTCTTGACCCATCGGCGCCGGATCGTCTCAAGGCACTGCTCGGTGGGCCGGCCGACGTCGTTCTGTCCGACATGGCGGCCAACGCGACCGGTCACCGCAAGACCGATCACCTCAAGATCATGGCGCTCGCGGAAACAGCGGCCGAGTTTGCCCGCGAGGTGCTAAGGCCGGGCGGGGCGTTCCTGTGCAAGGTTCTCCAGGGCGGCACCGAGGGTGAGCTTCTCGCGGCGCTCAAGCGCGATTTTGCCGTCGTCCGTCACGTCAAGCCGTCCGCGAGCCGCGCCGATTCGGCGGAGCTCTACGTGCTGGCGACGGGGTTTCGTCCGCATACGTAGGCAAATCGGCCCTCCTGATATCGGTAACGATTCATTAACCATTATCGATCAGGTTGGTGCGGGGCGCGCAGCATTTGCGATCGGCTGGCCGGCATGGCGGGCCGTAGGCTTTGCCCATGCCGGCCGGTTCTCCTCTGACGTTTGCGGTCCGTGACGCGCTTGCCGCCGACATTCCCGGCATCATGCGGCTCAAGCTTGAACTCGCCGTCAGCGACGACATCGTCTACACGGTGAACGCCGAGGCGCGGGATTGGGAGCGCGACGGCTTCGGCCCAAACGCGCGCTTCACGATCTACGTCGCCGATCACGAAGGCCGAATCGTCGGGATTGCCATCTTCAGCGAGCGCTATTTCCCCGGCTGGGTCGGCCCGGCGGTGGCGCTGCTCGACTTCTGCGTCGAGGCCCGCTTTCGCGGCCAGGGCGTCGGCACGGCATCTGCTCGCCCGCGTCGCGGCTTTCGCCAAGGCGCGCCAGAGCGTCATGGTCGAACTGACAATGCGCGCCGGCAACCGCGCCGCCGCGCTCTACGAGCGGCTTGGCTTCGTCGATGTCGTCGACGCAAAGAACTACGTGATTGCCGGCGCGGCGCTCGAGCGCCTCGCCGCCTCCGGGTAGCCCGCGGGTCGTAGCCCGGATGGAGCCAACGGGTCCCGCCTCTGGCGGGCCCGATGACAGGCTCCGCGAAATCCGGGAACAGCGCTTCAAGTAAAGAAACGCAGCGTTTTCCCCGCATTGCGCTTCGCTCCATGCGGGCTACGGGCAACGCCCTTACGCCGCCTTGCGGTCGTTCGCGTCGCGGGCTTCGCGCGCGGCCATGTCGGCGCCGGCGTCGGCGGGCAGCCGCGCGAACAGCAGGACCGAGCTTGCCGAGATCAGCGCCACGAGGAGAAACGCTGGCGGAAAGTCCTCGGCGACGAGCTTGGTCGTGCCCTTGAAATGCAGCACCATTTCGACGGCGAGCGCCCCAGTGGCGACGCCGACCGATTGGGAGAGCTGCTGGGCGACCGCGATGAGAGCCGTGGCGCGACTCGTGCGGGCAGCGTCGATCTCGGCAAACGAGATGGCGTTGACGCTCGTGAACTGCAGCGAACGGAAGAAGCCGCCCGTCAGCAGCACCGCGACCATCAGCGGCACCGGCGTCGTGATCGTGAAGGCGGCGCACGCCGCGAGCATCGTGGCGGCGATGGCGCCGTTCCAGGTGAGCGCGGCGCGGAACCCGACCCGCCGCAGGATGCGCGGCACCGCCCACTTCATCAGCATGGCGCCGACGGCCGACGACAGCGTGATGAGCCCCGACTGGAACGGCGTCATACCGAAGCCGAGTTGCATCAGAAGCGGCAACAGGAACGGCAGCGCTCCGGCGCCGATCCGAAACAAAAAGCCGCCGGCGACCCCGGCGCGGAACGTCGGCAATTTGAACAGCGAGAGATCGATCACCGGCGACGGCATGCCGCGCGAGCGCAGCACATAGACGAACGTCGCCGCCGCGCCGCCGACGACGAGGAGCAGGGCGACATAGCTCGGCACAACGTTGATGCCGGTAACGGTGAGGCCGAAGGCGATGCCGCCCACGCCAAACCCGATGAGGGCGAGCCCGACGAGATCGAATCGATCGGGGTTTTCGACGCGGATGTTCTCGAAGAACACGCTCACCAGGATGATGCCGACGAGGCCGATCGGGATATTGATGAGGAAGATCCAGTGCCAGGTCGCGTAGGTGGTGATGAAACCGCCGAGCGCGGGGCCGAGGATCGGTCCGACCAGCGCCGGCATGGTGAGCAGCGCCATGGCGTCGAGGAGCTTGCGGCGGTCGACAGTGCGCACCAGCACCAGCCGCCCGACCGGCGACATCATGGCGCCGCCCGCGCCTTGGATGAAACGCGCCACCACGAAATTGAGGAGCGAGTCGGAGAGCGCGCAGCCGATCGAGCCGACCAGGAATATGGCGATCGCGGTGCGGAAGATCGTGCGCGCGCCGAAGCGGTCGGCCATCCAGCCGCTCGCCGGAATGAAAATCGCGAGCGCCAGCAGATAAGTGGTGATCGCGAGCTTGAGCTCCAGCGGGCTCGAGCCGATGTCCGCCGCGATCGCCGGCAGCGACGTCGCGATGACGGTCAAGTCCATGTTCTCCATGAACAGGGCCACCGCGACGATCAGCGGGACAAGGCGCTCACGGTCCATGGTGCGGAGTTGACGGTGTTGGCTTCGGGGCGGGCATGTGCGTCAGTCATAGACGCCGAACTCGGACCATTTCCAGCGTGATGGATGCCACGGCGGAACCCGCACGTGTGGACCAGACCAAGTGTCGCCATGATATGCGCGGAAGATTGAGCCGGCGGGCGATTCCGACGGCTATTGCGCCGGCGGATCCGCAATCTACATTCTGCCATGCGCAGTTCCGGCGACCTGAGCGGGGTGCCTTCAGATGATCTACCTCGTCGCGGCCTTTCTTCCTCCGTTGGGCCTGCTGCTCAACGGCCAGCCGTTCTCGGCCGTCTTCAACCTGGTCCTGCTCGTGCTGTGCCTGGTCTTCGGGCTCATCTTCCATCCGCTGTTGCTGCTGCCGTCGCTGCACGCGATCATTTCGGTGAGCATGAAGCGGGATCAGCGCCGGCACCGCGAAATCGTGGCGGCAATCGAGCGGCACGGCGCGCCGCCCGGCTGGTGACCGTGAGCGGCTAGCGCATCGCCAGCACCACATCGAACCGCGCCTGTAGGGCATCCTCGGCGGACGCGACCTGCATCACCAGCTCGCGATGAAAAAACGCATCGGTGCGATTACGCGCCTCGTCGGGAAAATAGAATTGCGTGGTGAGCAGCGACGCTTTCGGTGCCTGGATCTTGGCATGGAAGTGCCGCGTGCGGCCGGGATAAAGGCCGGGCACGATGGTGCGGAAGCTGTAGCGGCCCTCGGAATCCGTGAAGACGTGACCGCGGAGGCGGAAGCCTTTGTTGTCGTATTCGCCGGCGTCGTCGGCTTGCCAGAGATCGACGATCGCGCCGGCAACGGGCCGGCATGCGCGCGTCACAACCCGGCCGGAAAGCTCGACCGGCCGCCCCGGCAGGCCGGGCTCGCGCAGGTCGCTGCGCTGGGGTGACCGCGGCTTGAAAAACGGGCCTTCCGTCTCGGGCAATGTCGGCTCGTCGCCATCGTGACAAGCGGGCGTCGGCGCGAGATGTTGGGCGAAACCGTCAGTGGTCGCCAACATGATCCCGGTCCACGCGGCCGAAGCGAGGATGCCGCGGCGCGAGGGAAGGCACAGTCGAGCGTTCATGGCGGTCTCCATTGTTCTCTGTCGTTTCGTCAGCCGCGGGCACTCGCGACCGACGCCGTCGCGAATGCCTGGGCAATGTCGGCAATAAGGTCGTCCGGATTCTCGATGCCGACCGACACCCGGATCAGGGCCGGCGTGATCCCGATCTCGCGCCGCGCTGCTTCGCTCAGGCCCGAATGGACCGTGGTCGCCGGATGGCAGATCAAGGATTCGGTGCCGCCAAGGCTCACGGCGAGCTTGAACACCTCCAGCCGGTTGAGGAACGCGAAGGCTTCCGCTTGGCCGCCCTTGACCTCGAAGGAGAAGGTCGAGCCGGCGGATGTGGATTGCCGCTCCATGAGCAGGCGCGTCGGATCGCCAGGCGGCAGCAGCGGCGGAAAGTGCACGCGCGCGACCTGCGGGTGCTCCGAGAGAAACAGCGCCACCGTCTTGGCATTGGCGGCGGCGCGCTCCATGCGCAGCGCCACCGTTTCCAATGACCGGCTCAGCATCCAGCAGGAATGCGGATCGAGCTGCGTGCCGATCGCGCCGCGCAATGCGCGAATGGGCTTGAGCTGGGCCCGCGAACCCATCACCGCGCCGCCGATGAGATCGCTGTGACCGCCGACATATTTCGTCAGCGAATAGATGGAGAGGTCGGCGCCGTGCTTGAGCGGCGACTGGAACACCGGCCCGAGCAGGGTGTTGTCGCAGCCGATGATCGGCGGCGATCCCTGCCGCCTGCCGATCTCGTCGGCGATGCGACGCATCAGCGCGATGTCGACCAGCGTGTTCAACGGATTGGACGGCGTCTCGATGAAGATCATCGCGACGCGCCCGCGCGCCATGGCGCGCTCGGCCGCGGCCCGCACCTCGCTTTCGCTCAGTCCGTCCGCGAAGGATTCCGCGGCAATGCCGAACGGCGTCAGCGTTGTATCGATCAGCACCTCGGTGCCGCCATAGAGCGGCCGGCTGTGCAGGATCGCCTGGCCGGGCCGGACGCAGGCCAGGATCGACGTCGCTATCGCCGCCATGCCGGATGAGAAGACGAGGCCTTGCTCGGCGCCTTCATAAACGGCCAGGCGATCTTCGACGATCTCAAGGTTGGGATGGTTGAAGCGCGAGTAGACGAGGCCCGACGTGCCGTCCGCCGGCGGCTCGCGCCGCCCGGCCGTGTAATCGAAAAAGTCGCGGCCATCCTCGGCCGTGCGAAACACGAATGTCGAGGTGAGAAATACCGGCGGCTTGGCCGAGCCTTCCGAGAGCGCCGGATCGTAGCCATAGCCGAGCATCAGCGTCTCGGGCTTCAGGACATGATTGCCGATGCGGGTCTTGTGGTAGCGCGTGGCAGGCATCGTGCCTCTCCGTGGAACGCCCCGGGGATGAAACGCCTGCGATCGCCGGCACGATCCGGGAATCCCCAATGCATCGTACAGCATTGCCGCGGTTCGGCCGATCACGATCGGCGGATCGCCCTCGCTTGCGCGAGCGTCAGCTATCGGCCGCCGCAGGCTCGCATCGGAACCCGTTGTCCCAGCGCTTGATCCGACCCCAGGAGGGCGACGGAAAATGGGCGGGACAGAACAGGGTCCTCGTGTCGCAGCAGCGCTCGAGGAATCCGCGTCGCGTCACCGCCGCCTGGGCAGGGTCGACATCGAACGCGACCGACAATTCCGGGTAGCGCGTTTGCAGCGGCGTATGAATGAGGTCGCCGCTGAAGACGCCGTCCGTGCCGTCGGGTCCAAACGCGATCGCCACATGACCGGGCGTGTGCCCCGGCGTCGGCAGCAGGTGCACGAGGTCGCCGATCTGGTGGTCGCTCTGCACCAACTCGGCGCGGTTCGCCTCGACGACGGGCAGGACGCTGTCATTGAACGGCGCCACCGGCGCCTTGGCATTGACGCGGGTCCAGTGGGCGTACTCGTCCGCCCCGAACACGTACCGCGCATTCGGAAACGTCGGGACCCAGCGCCCGTTGTCGAGCCGGGTATTCCAGCCGACATGGTCGGCATGCAAATGCGTGCACAGCACGAAGTCGATGTCTTCGACCCGCAGCCCCGAGGCAGCGAGCGCGGTCATGTACGCCTCGTCGGCCTTCATGTGCCATTTCGGCCGGTTGGGCCGCGGCTTGTGATTGCCGATGCAGCTGTCGATCAGAATGACATGATGCGGCGTGCGCAGGATGTAGGATTGGAAGCAGAGAACGAGATAGCCGTTCTGATCAAGCGCCGCGGGCTCAAGCCAATGGCGGTTTTCGGCAAGCAATTCTGGCGTCAGCGCCGGAAGCACTTCCAGCGCCGGGAGGAATGTCGTCTCTTGCTCGACGATGCGTTGAACCGCGACATCGCCGATCCGAATGACATCAGTCATGAGGACGCCAGTGGTGCGAAGTGACGTGCCGCGCCGCGCTTCCGGCTGAGCGCGTCATAATCATCGAAGCAAAATCCGGTCCAGATTCGGTCCGCTACGCCACCAGGTTCTCCACGGTGCCGTCCTTGGTGCGGCCCTGGGCGCGGTATTGCCCGACCTTCTCCATCAGCGGCGCGTCGGAGACGGCGTAAAGCACGGCGTCCTTGGTCCCGGTGTTGAAGTGGCGGCGCCACAGGAAGTTCGGGACGACAAAGATATCGTTGCGCTCCCAATCGAAGCGCTTGCCGGCGATCTCGGTTGTGCCGCTGCCTTCGATCGCGATGTACATCGTGCTCGCGGTCTCGCGCTTGAGGCGGGTCTCCTCGCCGGGGCGCAGCAATTGCGCACTGTAGGCAAGCGTCGGGAATACCGGCGCGCCGTTCACGGGATTGACGAAGTTGACGGTGATGCCCTCGTAAGGGTCACCCGCCTCCTTGGCGAGGCCGGCAAGGGTCTTGCGGATTTCGGCGCCGCGATAATGGATCATCGGTGTCGCCTGCGCGCCGAAGCCGCGCTGGTGGGACACGAATCCCGGCAGGATGCCGCCCGCGCCGTAGAGCCGCTGCGAATAGCCGTCGCCCTGCTTCGGTGCCTGCGCGCGGGTGTTGCCGGCGCGCTCGCCGTGGAATTCGTCGTCGAGCCACACGCAGTCGAGGAACTCCATCAAGGGGAAATCGAGCACGTCGGCCCACACCACCGGGGTCGCGCCGTCATTGCCGTGGTCGTGCCAGGTGCCGTGGGGGGTGAGGATGAGGTCGCCGCGGCCGGCCTCGCAGCGCTCGCCTTCGACGACGGTGTAGCCGCCGTTGTCCGACAGGATGGTGCGGCTCGCATTCGGCGTGTGGACGTGGACCGGGGCCACGTCGCCGGGGTTGTAGATCGATACCGCGCAGCGGATCGTATTGGTGACCTGGAGGCGCCCGCCGAGGCCCGGATTGGTGAGCAGGAATTGCTGGCGTTCCGCGAACTCGATCGGAGGCACGTCGGAGGTGCGGGCGATCTCGGCGATGCGGTCGAGGTAGGGCCCGATCTCGTTCCAGCGCCAGCGATGCGGCGCAGTCTTGATCTGGTTTGCCCCGACGCGGCCAGCCGCGAGCTTGCCGCCCACTTCGATGCCGGTGTCGCGGAACCACGGCTGCTGCGCCGGCGCGTTCGCCTGCGTGCGCAGCCAGATGTTGAACTTGCCGGCTTCGGCATTGAGCCGTTCCATGGCCTCGCGCGCATCGACGCGCGCGGAGGGGGCGACGTTCTCGGCTGCGGCAGTGGACACGGAAATTCCTCCAGTTTCTCTCTGATTTCCTTTCCGCCGCTGTAGGCGGGTAGGAAAGCGTTCGCGTCACTTTGCGCCGATTTGGCGGAAATTCAACAGGTGCTATGCTCACCGGGATCCCGCCATATCGTCAAACGATCGGAAATCGGAGAAGCCAATGATCATTCGCAAGCAGGAAGAGGTGACACCGGCCGTGCTGGCCGAGATCGCACGCGCCCCAGACCCGCGCTTCCGGGAAGTCATGTCCGCGCTGGTGCGCCACCTGCATGCCTTCGCCCGCGAGGTGAAGCTGACGGAGCCCGAGTTTCAAGCCGCGGCCGCCTACATCGCCGAACTCGGCAGGCGCACCACCGACACGCACAACGAGGTCGTCCTGATATCCGGCACGCTCGGTTTCTCGAGCCTCGTCTGCCTCCTCAACAACGGCAACAATGGCGCAACCGAGACGACCGCGAACCTGCTCGGACCGTTCTGGCGGCCGGATTCGCCGCGCATGGAGAATGGCGCGTCGATCGTGCGTTCGCCGACGCCGGGCGAGCCGATCTTCGTCAATGCCTGGATCAAGGATCAGCAGGGCAAGCCCGTTGCCGGCGCCGAGGTCGACATCTGGCATTCCTCGACCGAAGGCCTTTACGAAAATCAGGATCCCGTGCAGGCCGACTGGAACCTGCGCGGCAAATTCATCTCCGACGCGGACGGCCATATTTCGTTCCGTAGCATCAAGCCGGCCGGCTATCCGATCCCCGTGGACGGACCGGTGGGCGACCTCCTGCGCGCCCAGGGTCGCGCCAACATGCGCCCGGCGCATCTGCATTTCCTGATCTACAAGCCCGGCTTCAAGACCCACGTCTCGCAGGTCTACAGCGACGACGATCCGAACCTCGAAACCGATTCTGCAGTTCGGCGTGACGCGCGCGCTGATCGGCCATTACGTGCGCCATGACAAGGAGCCGGCGCCCGCGCATGATGTCAAAGGCCCGTGGTATTCGCTCGACTATACTTTTGGCATCGAGCCGGGCGTTGCCAAGTGGCCGCGTCCGCCGATCCGCGGCAAGGCGCGCGGCGAACGTCCGACGATCGAGCGGTTAAAGCGCGCGTGAAGAACGGCATCGCAAACTCGTCATGCCCGCGCTTGTCGCGGGCACCCACGTCTTGCAGCGAAAGTAAGGCGTGGATGGCCGCGACAAGCGCGGCCATGACGAGGCAGCGATGGCTCGGCGCAACTCCAGGATAACCCGCGTCCGACGGGCCGGTGAGGGGAGGGTGCTATTCCACATCTTGCCCAGGCGTTGCTCGCTGCGTTGAAGGAGCATGGCGCGCGCGAAATCTTCGGCATCCCCGGCGATTTCGTGCTGCCCTTCTTCAAGGTCGTCGAAGAGAGCGGCATCCTTCCGTACTTCACCTTGAGCCATGAGCCCGCCGTGGGCTTCGCGGCGGATGCGGCCGCGCGCTATCACGGCGCGATCGGCGTTGCCGTCGTGACCTACGGCGCGGGCGCGCTCAATCTCGTCAATGCGGTCGCGGGCGCGTATGCGGAGCGTTCGCCGGTCGTCGTCATCTCCGGCGCACCCGGAGCGCGCGAGCGCACCAGCGGTCTCCTGCTGCATCACCAGGCGCGCACGGTCGACAGCCAGGCCGCGATCTTTCGCGAGATCACCTGCGACCAGGC
This sequence comes from uncultured Alphaproteobacteria bacterium, assembly GCA_963702755.1. Taxonomy (GTDB): domain Bacteria; phylum Pseudomonadota; class Alphaproteobacteria; order Rhizobiales; family Xanthobacteraceae; genus JAJPKK01. Next base: position 104,705 of record CAVPDZ010000006.1, read on the forward strand.
GTTTCTCTCCGATGCCGCGACCGCACCAGCCGAGATCGCGCGTGTCCTGCGCTCGGCACTCGAGCTCTCGCTGCCGGTCTACATCGAAATGCCGCGCGACATGGTCGGCGCGGAGGTAGCGGCCGTCAAACGCTTGCCGAAGAGCCCGGTCGATCCCGACGCGCTTGCCGAATGCGCCGCCGAAATCACGGAGCGCATGCGGAGCGCCAAGCGCCCGGTGATCGTGGTCGACGTCGAAGTGCGCCGCTACGGCGTCGAGGACGCGGTGGCTGACCTCGCGCGGCGCCTCAACGCGCCGGTCGTGACGACCTTCATGGGGCGCGGCCTTCTCGCGACACATAACGACGTCGTTGCGGGCACATATCTCGGCGCCGCCGGCGAGCCAGCCATAACGAAGCTCGTTGAGGAGGCCGACGCCGCGCTGCTGCTCGGCGTCATCCTCTCGGACACCAACTTCGCGTTGTCGCGGCGCCGGCTCGATCCGCGCCGGACGATGCTTGCAATCGACCGCAGCGTCATGATCGGCCACCACGCTTACGCGGGCATTCCGTTGGACGCGATCGTCGCCGCCGTTGCGGCGGACGCACCGGCACCGCGTCGCCGCGCCCGCAAAATCGAACAGGCCCCGCCATTCCGGCGCGGGCTGCCGCACGACGGCGAGCCGATTGCTCCGTCAGACATCGCCTGCGCGATCAACGATCTGTTCGCCGCCCATGGGCCGATGATGATCGCGAGCGACATCGGCGACTGCTTGTTTACCGCGATGGAGATCGAGCACACGGCCCTGGTGGCGCCCGGCTATTACTCGGGCATGGGCTTCGGCGTGCCGGCTGGCATAGGGCTTGCCGCAAGCGGCAAGGTGCGGCCGTTGATCCTGGTCGGCGACGGCGCCTTCCAGATGACCGGTTTCGAGCTCGGCAACTGCCGCCGCTACGGCCTCGATCCGATTGTCGTGCTGTTCAACAACGCGAGCTGGGAGATGCTGCGCGCCTTCCAGCCGGAAGCGCAGTTCAACAACTTGAGCGACTGGCATTTCGCCGACATGGCCGAGCCGCTCGGCGGCCACGGCGTGCGTATCGCGACGCGCGGCGCGCTCGCCGATGCGCTGGCGGACGCCGCCAAGCGTCGCGGCATGTTCTCGCTGATCGAGGTCATGCTGCCGCGCGGCGCCATCTCGGACACGCTCGCGCGCTTCGTGCAGGGCTTCAAGGATTTGCGCGCGCGATTGGAGACGTAGCGGCGAACGTCAAGGCACCGCGACGTTATCAATCAGCCGCGTCTTGCCGATCCGCGCGGCGACGAGGAGGCGCAATGGCGCGGTGCCGTAGGTCTCGATGCGGGTGAGCGTCTCGGCGTGCCGCGCCTCGAAATAGTCAAGGGCAAAGCCCGCCTCCTCGATTGCGATCGCGCCCTCGCTCATGACCCGGACGATCGGATCGCCGGCGGCGATACGCGTCGCGGACGATGTCAGCGCGCGGTAGAGCGTCGGCGCCGCGGCGCGCTCGGTCGGCGACAGATAGACATTGCGCGAGGAGAGGGCGAGACCATCCTTCTCGCGCACCGTCGGTATGCCGATCACCTTTACCTTCAGGTCGAGATCGGCGGCCATCCGGGTCACGGTCTTGAGCTGCTGGTAGTCCTTCTCGCCGAACATGGCGAAGTCCGGCCGGCACTGCGCGAACAATTTTGCCACGACCGTTGCGACGCCGCCGAAGAAATGCGGCCGGAACCGATCCTCGAGATCGGCCATGGCTGGGCCTTTGATGATCACGCTTGTGACGAAGCCTTCCGGGTACATCACATCCGCTGACGGCGCCCAAACGAGATCGACCTTGGCGTCGCCGAGGGCTGCGACGTCGCTCTCGAACGTGCGCGGATAGCTCGTCAGATCCTCGTGCGGAGCGAACTGCGTCGGGTTGACGAAAATCGACACCACGACGCGGTCGGCGCGGCGCTGCGCCTGGCGCACCAGCGCGAGGTGTCCCGCATGCAGCGCGCCCATGGTCGGCACCAGCGCGATCCGCTTACCCCCGGCACGCAACTTGGCGGTGGCCCGATCGAGCGCCGCGATCGTTCGTACAATCGACGGGCGGCGCGCCATGTTTGTCCTCTTGAAGATGCCTGATCATATCCGCGGGCACGCCGCGGTCGTCCGCAAGAGCGCAAGAGCCGGCGGGGCCGGGAACCTAACAAAGGCCTGTCGCCGGCGCCACGGATTCATCCGCGGATTCATGATGAATCGCTGCCGGGAGCGCGTTATCCTTGACCCTGCCGGCTGAGGCCCACAGGAATTGGGCCGGAGGCAGCATGGCGACGGGCGTCAACGGCGCGGATGCAGAGGCGAAGTCCTCCGCCCACGTTATCGTCATCGGCAACGAGAAGGGCGGGTCGGGGAAATCGACGCTGGCCATGCACGTCGCGGTCGCGCTGATGCAGGCGCAGCATCGCGTGGCGACGATCGATCTCGATGGCCGCCAGTCGAGCTTTACCCACTACATCGAGCGCCGCCGCGAATGGTCGAAGCATGCGCGGCTTTATCTTGAATTGCCCGCCCATCACCGCGTGATGCCCGGCGACAGCCTGCGCATCGACGAGAATGAGGCGAGCGAACTTGCGGATTTTTCCGCGGCGGTGGCGGCCGTCGAACACGCCTTTGATTTCGTCATCATCGATACGCCGGGCGCCGACACCTATCTCGGCAGGTTCGCTCATTCCATGGCCGACACGCTGATCACGCCGCTCAACGACAGCACGCTTGATCTCGACGTGCTCGCGGCTATCGATCCGGTGACGTTGAAGTTCACGGGCGGCGGGCATTATGCCGAGATGGTGCGCGAGGCACGCCGCCAACGCCGGGAGATCGACGCCGCGCCGACCGATTGGATCGTGGTGCGCAATCGCCTGACCGCGGCGGCCGCGCGCCACCGGCAGATTGTCGGCGAAGCCCTCGACGCCATGGCGGAGATGTTCGATTTCCGCTGCGTCGAAGGATTTGCCGAACGCGCCGTCTATCGCGAGTTCTTTCCGCGCGGCGTCACTGCGGTTGATCCGATCGATGCCGACGTGCTCGGGACGCGTCCAAGCCTGTCCCATATTGCGGCGCAGGAGGAGGTCCGGGCGCTCGTCGCGAGCCTGAACCTGCCGACCAAACACCGCGATTCCTTTAAGGTTCGGGCGCGCCCCTGAACCCCGACGCCCATTGCGCCAAGTCGACGCCAAGGCCACATGCGCTAATATGAATGCGGCCAAAGCGGCCGACTGATGAGGCCCGAGATGTCCACCCCACCGGATGAACGCACGCCGGCACCGACCGGACAAGGCGTACCGGAGCAATCGTCACGCGCCGAGATCGACGCGTTCTTGGAAAAGGTCCGCTCGACGGTGCGTACCGGGCCGTCCGGTACGCGCGGCCGCCTCATCTTTGCGCTCGACGCCACCATGAGCCGCCAGCCGACATGGGACACCGCCTGCAAGCTGCAGGCCGAAATGTTCCAGGAGGCGCAGGCGATCGGCGGGCTCGATGTACAGCTTGTCTATTTCCGCGGCCTCTCCGAATGCCGGTCGTCGAAATGGGTCACCGAGCCCAAGGCGCTCGCGGCGCTGATGGAGAAGATCGACTGCCGCGGGGGGCACACCCAGATTCGCAAAATCCTCGCCCATGCGCGGCGCGAGACCGAAGCGGCCAGGGTGCAGGCGCTCGTCTACGTCGGCGATGCCATGGAAGAATTGGTCGACGACTTGTGCGCCCGGGCCGGCGAGCTTGGGCTTCTTGGCGTGCCGGCGTTCGTGTTTCAGGAGGGTGGCGATCCTGCCGCCGAACAGGCGTTTCGGGAAATTGCCCGCCTGTCGCGCGGCGCCTATTGTCGCTTCAATGCCGGTGCCGCCAATGAACTGCGGTGAGTTGTTGCGCGCGGTCGCGGCGTTCGCGGCGGGCGGCATGAAGGCGCTCGCCGATTTGTCGGCGCGGCGCCAAGCCGGAGCGACGCGGCTCCTGGAACAGATGAGATAGCAATGCCGACCCTGTTCATCGCCGTCATCGCGGTGGTGTTCGCGCTGTGGCTGCTGAAGGCCTTTGCCAACGCCGATCCGAAGAAACTGATCAAGGTCGGACGCACCGCGGGGGGCATTCTTGCGCTCGCGGGCGCCGCCTTCCTGGGCTCGCGGGGCCAGCTCTCGATTGCGATGCCGCTCGGAGCCGCGGGGCTCGGCCTCTTGGGCTGGTGGCCGCACAGCGCAGTGAACTGGCTCAACCTCGGCCGGCGAAGCTCGGGCCAAATCTCGCGCGTGCGCTCGAATTTCCTTGAGGTCGAACTCGACCACGACAGCGGCGCCATGACCGGAACGATCATCGCCGGTAGGTACGCCGGGGCAAAGCTCGATCAGCTCGAATTGTCGGCGCTGACCGGGCTGCTTGGGGAATTCGATGCTGAAAGCCGTGATCTACTGGCCGCGTATCTTGACCGCCGGCATCCCCGATGGCGTGAGAACGTTCAGGACGACGCGGCAACGGGGCAGGGTGGCCCGGCGCGGTCCGGCAAAATGTCGGAGGAGGAGGCTTACAAGATCCTTGGCCTTCAACCGGGAGCGAGCGCGGACGAAATCGGGCGCGCTCACCGCGGGCTCATGAAGAAACTGCATCCCGACCAAGGGGGGTCGACGTATCTCGCTGCTCGCGTCAATGAAGCGAAGGATGTGCTGCTTCGACGCCATCGCTGACTCCTAACACACCACGTGGTGAGGAGACTGTGCATCCTCATCTCACGTTTTAAACGCTACATGCTCCTGTTTGGTTGATGCCTCACCGTTATTTGACGTCTGTGGCTCAGGACCATCAGTTCCTGATAGTCATACAATCGATATCGTTACGTTTTAGTTGCTTGCATACCGCCTCGGCCTGGTCCTTTTGCAATCCGGCAAAACGCGCGCGGTAGAGGGTCTTGTCCCCCTTGACCACCGGCTCGGTGAACGGATCGGCGTGCGACAGCATGGTGGCGGCATGGGCCTGCGCCTTCGTCAGCCGCTGTTTGGCATCCGATTCGTTGTCGTAGGCGCCGACCTGGATGACCCAACCGGTATGGGCGGCGGCGTTGTCAGTCTGCGAAGTCCGCAGGACCGCATTTTCCGATTGCGAGGTACGCAGCGCCGGAGCTTCCACCGGCGCGTTCGCCAGTGCGGCGGAGCGGGAGGGCGGGGCAACTTCGGCGGCCGGCTCTTCATCCACAGGCGCCGCGGCGGTGAACTTCTGCGTGGGCGTCGGCGTCGGGGCAGGTACCGGGACGACTGCGACCGGGAATTCCGTGGTTCGGGTCGGCGCGGGGGGCGCCGGTTCATCGACGACGGCCTTGCGCTGAGGTGCCGGAACCGGCATCGGCGCCGGCGCAACGTTCGCCGCTGCGCGTTCCGGAGCCCGCACGGGCGCCGGCTCATCGACGACAGTCTTGACCCGCGGCGGCGTGTCGATCGAAGCCGTCCGCGTTGGCGCGAGCTTCACCTTCACGGTCTTGACCGGGATCGGCCTGAGGGGCTCACTTGCCGGTTCAGCCGGCCGTGGGGTTTGCGATGTAGCGACCGCCGCTGCCGACAACCGAGTTGCGGGTGCAGCAGGAGCCGGCGTCGGAGCGGGGGCAACCGCGACCACTGGCGGAGGCGGAGCAGGCGCGACCGCGGCCACCGGCGGAGGTGCTGTTACGGCAGGCGCCGCCGCGATCGGCGGCGTCGGAGCCGGCGCTGCTACAGGCGCAGCTGCAGCCGCCGGCGCAGCAGGAGCGGGTGCCGGTGTTGGTGCGTTTGCGCTCGGCCACGGTATCGGCTGCGAATAGGAAGCCACGGCATAGACCGCCGCTGGGTTCGGTCGTCCCGCCGCGCGAGCATCTTTGGCGGAGGCGGGCGCCGAGGACGCACGGGCGTCCGCCGTCTTCGTCTCGGTCGATTTCTTCTCGGCTTGTTTTTCCGCTTGCCGGCTTTCGGACGGTCGGACCTCAGCCGGTCGGGCCTGGGCGGTGACCGTCTCATGCGCAACCGGCGCTTCCGCGATCGCGGGCGCCGTCTTCTTTGTCGATGCGACCTGGATGTATTCATCGATCAGGTTGCGCATCTTGGCGTCGCGCGAGCCTGCCGATGAACCGCCGAGCACGACCGCGACGAGATGTCTGTTGCCGCGCCTCAGCGAGGTCACGAGATTGTATCCCGAGGCCTGGGTGTAGCCGGTCTTGATCCCGTCGACGCCTTCGACCCGGCCGAGCAGCTGGTTGTGATTGCGGATCGACTGGCCGTGATAGTTGAAGGTGACGGTGGAGAAATACGTGTAGTAGCGGGGGAACCGCTCCTGGATGGCGCGGCCCAAGGTGGCCTGGTCGCGCGCGGTGGTCACCTGCTCGTCGCTCGGCAAGCCTGAGGCGTTGCGGTAGACGGTTCGGCTCATTCCGAGCGCATGCGCCTTGCGGGTCATCATCTCGGCGAAGCTGCGCTCATCGCCGGCAATGGCCTCGGCAATGACCACCGCAGCGTCATTGGCGGATCGCGTCACCAGCCCCTTGATGGCATCTTCGACAATGATGGTCTGCTCGGGCCTCAAACCAAGCTTGGTCGGCGCCTGGTCGGCCGCGTGTTCGGAAACGGAGAGCGGGCTATCGAGCTTGAGCTTGCCGGCATCAAGGCGCTCGAACAGGAGGTAGAGCGTCATGATTTTCGTGAGCGACGCCGGATGGCGCAGCTCGTCGGCTTTGCTGGAATGGAGGACTTCGCCGCTGTTGGCGTCGACGACGATTGCGGAAGAGGGCGGACCGTCGCTCTCGATTTGCGCGCCATGCCGAGCATAACGGCGGGCATCGGCCTCGCTCGCGGCAAAACTGACGACGGCAAGAGCTGCTAGGAAGCCAACGGCAACGCCGCGCCTTCCGCGCAAGATCGGTGATTGGCCGGTCAACTCTGTCTCCCCCAATTCCCATCCGGCTATCGCCGGACTCCCCATGTCCGAGGCCTGAGCCTACCAAGATTTCCCTAGTCTTGGCTTTCCTCGTCTTGGTCATTCGGGCCCGCGGGCCCTGATGCAAAACTCAGCACACGGACGAAGCGAATCCTGAACACAAAAGGGGGCGGCACCATGGCATTCCCCTCAGGCTAAAATTCCAGGGTTGCCAACTTATTAACCAGGGCCGGCACGCATTTCTTTTTGCGGTGCAAAATCAGCGTTGACTTTTTGTGCGCTGCGGCATAAATAGGCGCCGACGGCCAATCGGATAAACCAATCGGCCGAGATTACGGCCGAATATGGCTGTTGGGAGACCACCATGCTCAAGAATTTCGATGACATGCAGAAGTACGGCAAGGACAACATGGACGCGACCATGAGGGTCTGGGGCCAGGTGTCGAAGGGCGTCCAGGCGATTGCCGCCGAGACGGCCGACTACTCGAAGAAGTCGTTCGAGGAAGGCTCGGCGGCGTTGGAGAAGCTGCTCGGTGCCAAGTCCCTCGACAAGGCGATCGAGATTCAGACCGCCTATGCGAAGACCGCCTATGAGGGCTTCGTGGCTCAGGCGACCAAGATGGGCGAGCTTTACGCCGATCTCGCCAAGGAGAGCTACAAGCCGTTCGAGAATTACGTCGGCAAGACCGTCGTCACGAAGTAAGGACAGGCTCTTCGGGGAGACGCGACAGGCGCGTCGGATTGCTGACGCGCCGCTGTTTGCTGACTTCTCGTTTGCAAGTAACTGGTTCTGCAAGTAACCCGCCCGGGATGCCAGGCGGGTTTTTTCGCGCGTCGCTCACTGCCGGAAAAAGCGCGTCCCGGTCGCGCGATTCGCGATCGAACTTCGCGCCGACACGTGAGGCTCGAACGAGTTTCTGGCCTTGAATTTGCTCCAAACCGGGCTTGGAGATAGTGAAGTCAGCGCGAGGCCACTGCTGTCATGCGGCGCGACGGGACCGGTCGGAACTTGAACGATCGTCTGATCGTTCAAGGGACGACAGTTTTCGGCCCGAGGATCATGCCGGCGAGCAATCAACAGCGCGTAAGTCGTCGCGGTCGATTCGCTCAACGTCGCGGCTCGCGTGACCGCAGTGCTGGCGCAAGTTCTGTGCCGTACTTATTTGAGCGTTCGGGACACCTCACTTTTAACTACAACGGCGCGCGAGTTTGCGGCATGCTTGCCGCCAATCGAACGCTGAAAGCCTACCTTGCTCTATGACCAGGACGCTCAATTCAATTCCGTCGGAAGGCCGGCCCGGCCTTGAGCCGCGCGCGGCCGACGACGACCGCAAGCGGCGCAACGATCCGAACGGGCCCGGCACGGCGGTCATCACCAAGACCAAGCCGCAGACGAAGAAGCCGAGCCTGTACCGCGTGCTGCTGCTCAACGACGACTACACGCCGATGGAGTTCGTGGTTCACGTGCTTGAGCGTTTCTTCAACAAGGACCGCGAGAGCGCGACGCGCATCATGCTTCACGTCCATCATCACGGCATCGGCGAATGCGGCATCTTCACTTACGAGGTTGCCGAAACCAAAGTGACGCAGGTCATGGACTTTGCGCGCAAACATCAGCATCCTTTGCAATGCGTCATGGAGAAAAAGTGAGAGCTTGCCCGGCGGTGCCCTGAACCGGCTGTAATTGAATGGTGCGATGACTACATGAGCGAGTGCAAAACTGCAGGTGCGACAAGGAACGCGGTGACCAGAAACTGAATTCCCTAGCGGAACGCCAGCTGCCAGTGCAACCAACGAAGAAGAGATCCTGATGCCAACGTTCTCGCGCAGCCTCGAGCAATCGCTCCACCGGGCCCTGGCGCTCGCCAACGAGCGTCATCATGAATACGCCACGCTCGAGCATCTGCTGCTGGCGCTGTCGACGATCAGGACGCCGCTGCCGTCATGCGGGCGTGCAATGTCGATCTCGACAAGCTGCGCCGCAACCTCGTCGCCTATCGTCGAATCCGAACTCGAGAATCTCGTCACCGACGGTGCCGAGGACTCCAAGCCCACCGCCGGCTTCCAGCGCGTGATCCAGCGCGCCGTCATCCACGTCCAGTCGTCCGGCCGCGAGGAGGTGACCGGCGCCAACGTGCTGGTCGCGATCTTCGCCGAGCGCGAAAGCCACGCCGCCTATTTCCTGCAGGAGCAGGAAATGACCCGCTACGACGCGGTCAACTACATCAGCCACGGCATCGCCAAGCGTCCCGGCCTCACCGAGGCGCGGCCGACCCGCGGCGTCGACGAGGAGGCCGAGCACCAAGTCCGGCGACGAGCCCAAGAAGAAGGGCGACGCGCTCGAGAGACTACTGCATCAACCTCAACAAGAAGGCGCGCGACGGCAAGATCGATCCGCTGATCGGCCGCGATCAGGAGATCAGCCGCACCATCCAGGTGCTGTGCCGGCGCCAGAAGAACAATCCGCTGTTCGTCGGCGATCCGGGCGTCGGCAAGACCGCGATCGCCGAGGGCCTCGCGCGCCGCATCGTCCATGGCGAAGTCCCCGACGTGCTCAAGAACGCGACGGTGTTCGCGCTCGACATGGGCACGCTGCTCGCCGGCACCCGCTATCGCGGCGATTTCGAAGAGCGGCTGAAGCAGGTGATCAAGGAGATCGAGGCCTATCCGGGCGCGATCATGTTCATCGACGAAATCCACACCGTGATCGGTGCCGGCGCGACCTCGGGCGGCGCCATGGATGCATCGAACCTGCTCAAGCCGGCGCTTGCCGCCGGCACGGTGCGCTGCATCGGCTCGACCACTTACAAGGAATATCGGCAGTACTTCGAGAAGGACCGCGCGCTGGTGCGCCGGTTCCAGAAGATCGACGTCAACGAGCCGACGCGTGCCGGACGCGATCGAGATCATGAAGGGGCTCAAGCCCTATTTCGAGGACTATCACAAGCTCCGCTACACCAACGAAGCGATCAAGGCGGCGGTCGAACTGTCGGCGCGCTACATCCATGACCGCAAGCTGCCGGACAAGGCGATCGACGTGATCGACGAGTCGGGCGCGGCGCAGATGCTGCTGCCGGAAAGCCGGCGCAAGAAGACGATCGGCCTCAAGGAGATCGAGACGACGATCGCGACCATGGCGCGGATCCCGCCGAAGACCGTGTCGAAGGACGACGCCGAGGTGCTGGCGCATCTCGAAGCGACCTTGAAGCGCGTGGTCTACGGCCAGGACAAGCCGATCGAGGCGCTCGCCGCCTCGATCAAGCTCGCCCGCGCCGGCCTGCGCGAACCGGAGAAGCCGATCGGCTGCTACCTGTTCTCCGGTCCGACCGGCGTCGGCAAGACCGAGGTGGCAAAGCAGCTCGCGGCGACGCTCGGCGTCGAGCTCATCCGCTTCGACATGTCGGAATACATGGAGCGCCACACCGTTTCGCGGCTGATCGGCGCGCCGCCCGGCTATGTCGGCTTCGACCAGGGCGGTCTGCTGACCGACGGCGTCGATCAGCATCCGCATTGCGTGCTGCTGCTCGACGAAATCGAGAAGGCGCATCCGGATCTGTTCAACGTGCTGCTGCAGATCATGGATCACGGCAAGCTGACCGACCACAACGGCAAGCAGGTCGATTTCCGCAACGTCATCCTGATCATGACGACGAATGCGGGCGCGTCCGATCTGGCCAAGGCGGCCTACGGCTTCACCCGCAACAAGCGCGAGGGCGACGACGTGGAGGCGATCAACCGCCTGTTCGCGCCGGAGTTCCGCAACCGGCTCGATTTCGATCATCACCTTCAACCACCTGACGCCCGAAATCATCGCCAAGGTGGTCGAGAAGTTCGTGCTGCAGCTCGAAGCCCAGCTCGACGAGCGCGATGTCACCATCGAGCTGTCCGAGGAAGCCGCCAAGTGGCTGATCGAGCAGCGGCTATGACGAGCAGATGGGCGCGCGGCCGATGGCCCGCGTGATCCAGGAGCACATCAAGAAGCCGCTCGCCGATGAGGTGCTGTTCGGCAAGCTCAAGGACGGCGGCCACGTCAAGGTGATCGTCGTCAAGACCGAGGCAACCGAGGGTCGGCCTGCCGAGGACAAGCTGGCATTCGAGTTCCTCGACGGCCCGGTGACTCCGAAGCCGGAGAAGATCCCGCCGGTCCGCCCGAAGGCCAAGCGGCGTCCGCCGAACAACGGACCGCGCCGGCCCAAGCCGCCCGGCGGCCCGCGTGGCGACGGCGGCGGTTCGCCACCGAGCCGCGGCTCGGTGCCGAAGATCCCGCTCGAGCGGGTGTAGGTGACGAAAGAGCGCGACGCGCCTTTGCCCACCCTGACGTCGTTCCTAGAAAAGCCGGCGCCCTCAGCGCCGGTTTTTTGCAAGCGGCGGGCTGAAATAGAAATCCTCGCCCGGCAGCGAGCCGTAAACGAACGGCTCCTGCTTGTGGTCGGTCGCCGCGAGCACGTCGTCGCGGACCTGGCGGAACAGCTTGTTGATCTCGACACCGGGCGTGCCGATTCGCTTGACGATGGCTGAGACGAACGGGCTGTTTGCGCCGTCGCCGTCGAGGGCGACCTCGCCGTGTTTCGCGGCGTAGGCGACGAGCGTGCCGCCTTCAGGCTCGATGCGCGCAAGCCCCCGCCCGATCGAGCGCGTCGCCACCGTGCGGCGCATCCGCCCGAACGGGATTCTCCCTGCAGGCGTCGAGCAGGATGATGCGCAGCTTGCGCGCCCCCTCGACCGTTGCCAGCAATTGATCGAGCGGCAGCGCCTCGAACTGGAGATCGCGGTCGGTCTCGAGCCGGGCATCGACCGGAATGAGATAGTTGGCGCCGTTCATCTCGATGCCGTGGCCGGCGTAGTAGACGAGCGCCCAGTCGGCTTTCTCGGCGAGCCGCGAGAAGCCGCGCAATGCGTCGACCATTTTCTCCCGCGAGAGATCGCTTTCCAGTTCGACGATCTCGAAGCCGACGCCGCGGAGTGCCGTTGCGATTGCATCGGCATCGCGGGTGGCGTTCGGCAGTTGCGGGACGAAACGGTAGGAGCCGTTTCCGATCACCAGGGCGACCCGCCGCTCGGCTGCAGGCACTGCGCCAGGCTTTGGCGACGGATCGGGGGCCGCGGCAGCGTTGGCCACGCGCGCGTCGGGCGCCAACGCGGCGAGCCGCGTGCGCGCGGTTTCCATCGCTTCCCGCCCGCGGATGTTCCTCGCGGTGGGGAAGGAGAGGGCGGACATGAAATCCGCTTTCGCCAGTTCGATCTCGCCCTTGGCCTCATAGGCGAGCCCGCGATTGGTGAGAGCATTGATGAACTTCGGATCAAGACGAATAGCTTCGCTCAAATCAGCGATGGCGCGGTCGAGATCGCCTTTCTGGCGGTAGACATCGCCCCGATTGCCGTAAGGCGCCGCGAACTTCGGCGTGAGACGGATGGCCTCGTCGAAATCGGGGAGGGCACGGTCGAGTTGACCGCTCAGCTTCAATGCCAAGCCGCGCATATTGACCGCATTGCTGCTGTTCGGGCCCAGTTTTACCGCTTGCTCGGCGTCCGCGATCGCGAACTCGAAGTCGCCTTTGTCCAGGTAAACGCGAGCGCGGTCGACATAGGCGAGGGCGGAATTCGGGCTGAGGCGGATCGCCGTGGTGAAATTGTCGATCGCGACGTCAAACTCGTCTTTGCGCTCGTAGGTCGCACCGCGATCGAGCCAGGCGGCGACGAACCGGCCATCGAAGCGCAGCGCCTCATCGAAATCCTTGATGGCGCGATCGAGATCGCCTTTGCCGCGCCATGAGAGGCCGCGGTCGCGATACCAGTTCGGGTTTTTGCCATCGAGCCCGATGGCCGTGTCATATTCCGCGATAGCGCGATCAAAGTCATTCTTGAGCCGGTAGGCGTAACCACGGTTGCCGTAGGCGGCGGCGTAGCGGGGATCGATCTTGATCGCCTCGTTGAGATCCGCGAGACCGGCGTCGATTTCGCCTTTATCAATTCGGACCAATCCGCGACCGTTGACCGGATCCACATATTTTGGATTGATTTTCATCGCGGCCGAAAAGTCCGCGATCGCCCGATCGTAGTCGCGATTGCGCCGATAGATGAACCCGCGATTGGTCAGCGGGATGGCCCAGTTCGGGTCGAGTTCGGATCGCCTCGCTATATTCGGGGAGGGCGGCAGCATAGTCGCTCTTCTTTTCGAGTTCGACGCCGCGCCGGTTGTGAAAGTTGGCGAGTTCCGTATCCTTGTAACGGCCGCTCGCGATCGCGCGTTCGCACGCGGCGAGCGCCGTATCGCCAAAGCTCGTACGGCATATCGCGCCGTCATCGCCCTGCGCCGACGCGGGAAGGACCGCTCGAAACAGCGCCAGACCGAGGAAAAGCCCAAGCGAGACTATCGCCAGCCGCTTCATTTCATTGCTCCGGCAAAATCGCGGCGTCGGCCAGTCCAATTGCTCGTCTCGGTGCGTCAGCACTTGGTCGCTCCGCGCCCGGTGATCGTTCAATTAACTGGTGTCATCCAACTGATGACGTCGCGTCCGCCGGTCGCTCGAGGGCGCCCGCAGACCTAACGGTCCGGCAAGCGGAGGCATCGTTACGTGACGATAATGCGCCCCGCTGTCATTGCCGGTCAATCGGTATGATGAATCATGCTCCATCTGCGTGGAGCGCTTTTCGTTCACTCTGAACGCCACGACCACTGCGGCTATTTGCCATCGGCCACGCGCTGTGGGAGAGACGAAGCCTTCTCTTCGTCTCGACGTCGGCTGCGCAAATCCCGTGTCCTCTCCGCCGAACCTTGCCGTCAAAAGCAGCGCCGCCGCCTTCGCGGACGGGCTCAAGGCCGCGTCGCGCTCGGTGTTCCTGATCGTGCTGATCGGCAGCTACACGAGCATCGGCGCGCTTGCCCATGATCTCGGCTTCTCGGTCGGCTGGACGGTGCTCTCGACCGTCATCGTATGGGCGGCTCCGGCGCAGGTCATTCTCATCACGTCACTCGGCGCGGGCGGCACGCCGGTCGCGGCCGCGCTAGCGGTGGGACTGAGCGCGCTGCGCCTCTTGCCGATGGTGATGGCGCTGATGCCCGTTCTGCAGACGCGGCGCAGCCGCTTCCGCGATCTCGTTCTTCCCGCGCACTTCACCGCGGTGAGCATGTGGATCGAATTGCTGCGGCTTGCCCCGACGGTGCCGCGCGAAAACCGCATCGCCTTCGCCAACGGCCTCGCAGTCGGGCTGATGGCGGCTGCCATCGTGGGAACGATCGCGGGCTCCTACCTTGCGGAGGTTTTGCCGGTGCCGCTCGTCGCTGCGATGCTGTTCCTGACGCCGATGTCCTTCTTCACTTCGGCACTGCGCAACGCGCATCTGCTCTCGGACCGCATCGCCTACGGCATCGGGCTCGTGCTCGCGCCGCTTCTCGCTTATGAGCAGGTCGGGCTCGATCTGTTATGGACGGGTCTCGTCGGCGGCAGCGTGGCCTACGGCGTTCATTGGCTGCGGAAGCGGAAACGATGAGCGTTTTCGGCGATCTCGCGCCCTATATCGTGCTCGTGCTTGCGGGCTTCCTGCCGAACGAGATCTGGCGCATGCTCGGCATCTTCGCTTCGCGCCGCCTCGACGAGACGTCCGAGTGGATCGTCTGGGTGCGCGCGGTCGCAACCGCGATTCTGACGGGCGTGGTCGCCAAGATCGTCATCTTTGCGCCCGGCGCACTCGCCGACGTATCGCTCAAGGTGCGTCTCGGTGCCGTCGCCCTTGGGATGGCGGCATACTTTCTTCTGCGCGGCTCGGTCTTCGCCGGCGTCATTGTCGGCACATTGTCGATCTTGGCCGGCATCTGGGCGTTTCCCTGAGCGCAAATGGACCCGGCCATTCGGGTGCTGGCGGTTCAGCTGCTCTTGAGGGCTGCTGCAAGCTTGAGCGCCTGATCGGACAGGACGGCAGCGTCTTCCTTCACGCTCGCGGGCGGCTTGAGCGCGATGCCCGTCACGCGCGGCATGACGTGGACGTGGAGATGGAACACGACCTGTCCGCCGGCAGATTCGGAGAATTGCTGCACGGTGACGCCGTCGGCGTTGAAAACCGTCATGCCCGCCTTGGCGATCTTCTGCGCGATCTTCATCACATGGGCAAGATCGTCTGGCGCAACATCGAGGATGTTGCGCGCCGGCGCCTTGGGGATCACGAGAGTGTGGCCCGGCGAGCGCGGCATGATGTCGAGAAAGGCAAAGGCGCGATCGTCCTCGTAGACTTTGTGGGCCGGCAACTCGCCGCGCAGGATTTTTGCAAAGACGTTATTCGGATCGTAGGCGGCCATCGCGGTCTCCAGTCAACAGCTTGTGGGTGAAATGTCTGGCGGGCCTGGGCATCCGTCAAGACGGAAGGCGCGGCAGCGCGCACAGCGGGGCGCGCCAGGGGAGGGGCCTCGGCTCATCGCGCGGCGCGCTTGCGCGCCAGAATCTCGCGGTAGAGGGTCTCGACCTGGCTCTGCATGGTCTCGATGTGAAAGCGCGGTTTCAGCCACTCGCGACGCGCAGCTGCGGCCGTGGTCATGCGACTCGGATTCGGGCGAGCATATCGTCGATTGCCTGAGCGAGAGCGCCGGGGTCTCCCGGGGCCACGAGTTCGTCCGCGGCCGGGCCAAAAATTTCGGGGATGCCCCCGACCCGCGTCGCGATGATCGGCATGCCGGCGGCGATCGCCTCCAACACCACATAGGGCATCGATTTCGGCACGCGACGGCACCACGATCGCGCGGGCGAGCGCAAACGCGTCCCGTGCCGGCATCGGCTCGCCGAAGGCGACGCGATCGGCGATGCCGAGGCTGCGCGCCTGCTCGCGGTAACGGTCGGGCTCCTCGGCTTGGCCGATAACATGGGCCGTCACTTTGCGACGGTACCGCTGATCAAGCCGCGCAACGGCATCGAGGAAAACGTCCGTGCCCTTGAGGTCGCGCATCATGCCGAGGAAGAGGAGGTCGCGGGCATCTTCGCGAGGCACGACGGGAACGAACTCCTCCTCGCGCAGGCCGTTGCGAATGACCGCGGCCTGGCAGCGGGGGATGCCGACCTTGCGACGGTAAGTCTCCGCTTCGTAACCGCTCACATGGATGAGCGCGTCAGTCATGCGCTCGAAGAATTGCTCCAGGCGAAAGTAGACGATCCCTTCGAGGCTGGTTTCATCGTAGTGCAACGTGCCGCCATGCGGCGCGTAAAGGCAGGCGATCGGCCGCCGGCGGCGGAGAAAGGCGGCGATCAATCGCCCATAGGCGCCGCCCTTGGCGCCGTGGCAGTGAATCACGTCGGGATCGAGCTTGCGCAGATGGCCGAGCACACGGCGCGCGCTCGCAAGGTCGGCCAGCGAAATGCTCCGCCGCATGGGAAACCGGGTCGCACCGAGGGCGAGGGTTTTCGCAGCCTTGGCGATGATGTCATCCTCGAATCGTCCGCCGGTCGAGGAATTGCAGACGATGCCGACCTCGTGCCCCGCCTTGGTCTGGGCACCGGCCAAATCAACGATATGCCGGAAAATGCCGCCGATCGGGGCACGGACGACGTGGACGATCTTGAGATTCGTCCGGTCGGCCGATGATGCGTCCTCGTCTCGCGCCCTCGTCGATGCGGGTGGTATCGAGGACATTTGTGGGTTTCGCCGGGCCGACGCGCCGTTAAGTCTAAGAGTACCGGGCAATTGTGCAATACGTCGTTAACGGCGTAGTAAACGGCCGAACGGTGGTGCATGGCCGCGCGGCGGCCTGTCGCGGGCGAAATTAACCCCCCGGCAACCATAATCGTTTCCAATCGAGTATCTGGCGCGGAGTAGTGAGGCATGGCGAGGTCAGGAGTTGAGGAGTTGACGGGCGAGGACCTCGACCTGCGCTCGCTTGGCGCTGCGCTGTGGCGTCGCAAGCATTGGATCATCTGGCCGACGGTTGCGGCGGCGATCGTCTGCCGGCATCGTCGTCAACGTGCTTACGCCGCGCTACAAGTCGGAGGCGCGCATCGTCTATGACGGACGCGAGAACGTGTTCCTGCGTCCCGATGCCGACAAGGCGGCAAACCAGGACCGCGGCCCTGCCGATGCCGAGACACTCACCAACCAGGTGCAGATCGTCCTGTCGCGCCAGCTCGCGCTCGACGTCATCGGCGAGCTGAAGCTCAACGAACTGCCGGAATTCGATCCGGCGCTTCGCCCGCGCTCGATGCTGCGGCAGGTGCTCACGATGTTGGGCATTTCGCGCGATCTTCTCGCGATGACGCCCGAGGAGCGCGTACTGGAGTTCGTGGAATGACAGGCTCACGGCTTATGCGATAGACAAGTCGCGCGTCATCGTCATCGAGTTCCAATCTGCCGATCCGGTGCTGGCAGCGCGCATCACCAATGCAATCGCTGACGATTATCTGCGCCGCCAGCAGATCGCCCGCCAGGAGCAATCGCGCGGCGCCGGCGAGTGGCTCGCGAGCGAGATCGAGAAGTTGCGCCGCAAGGTTGCCGACGCCGAGGCCAAAGCCGAGGAGTTCCGTGCCAACACCAACCTCCTTGTCGGCACCAACAACACGACGTTGAGCAGCCAGCAGCTTGGCGAACTCAACACGCAGCTCGGCGCTGCGCGTGCGCAGAAAGCCGACGCCGAGACCCGCGCCCGCATCATCCGCGACCTGTTGCGCCGCGGCGAACCGATCGAGGCCGCCGACGTGATGAATTCGGAATTGATCCGGCGCCTGTCGGAACAGCGGGTGACGCTGCGTGCCCAGCTTGCCGAGCAATCCTCGACGCTTCTCGACAATCACCCGCGCATCAAGGAACTGCGGGCGCAGATTGCCGATCTCGACAAGCAGATCCGGGGAGAGGCAGAGAAGATTGCCCGCGGCCTTGAGAACGACGCCCGTATCGCGACGGCGCGGGTCGATGCGCTAAGCGCCAATCTCGATTCGCTTAAGCGGCAAGCCGCCACGACGGGCGAGCAGGATCTGCGGTACCGCGCGCTCGAGCGCGAGGCCAAGGCGCAACGCGATCTCCTTGAATCCTATCTCGCGAAATACCGCGAGACGACCGCGCGCGACACCATTGCGACGGCGCCGCCGGACGCTCGGATCATCTCCGCTGCGATCGTGTCGAACACGCCGGCCTTCCCGAAGAAGATTCCGATCGTCGCGGTGGCGACGCTGATCACCTTTGTCCTGTGCGCCGGGTTCGTGACGACCCAGGAATTGCTGCGCGCGACGGCGCCGTCTGCCCGGATCGAGCCGCTGGTCCTGGAGCGCATGGATGTCCCCGAGACCCTGATGCGCGATCCCATTGCCGCCGATTTACCGCCGGGTTCGGCGGCGGCCAACGACATGCATGCCGTTCCGCCGCCCGCCGCGCCGGCCGCCAACGCGGCCGCGCCACACCCGCTGCTGGGCGTTTCCCTTTCGGCCGTCCGCGAGATCGCGGAGCGTTTGCAAGGAAACGCCGACATCGGCCGTGGCGTCGCACTGTTTGCCGCCCGGAGCGAACTTCCAACGACGCTCTCGGCGCTGACGCTCGCGCGGGCCCTCGCACTCAATTCGAAAGCGGTGCTGGTCGGGCTCGTCTATCCAGCGCCGGTGCTCGACGTCGTCGCAGCAATGCCCGACGGCCCTGGTCTGACGGACGTGATCAGCGGCAAGGCCTCGTTCGGCGAGATCGTGAGCCGCGACAAGCTCTCGCGGCTTCATATCGTTCGTCATGGACGCAGCGATGTGCCGCCGCAGGCGCTCCTGAATTCGCGGCCCTTTGCCGTCACGCTCGAAGCGCTGTCGCGAGCCTATGATCATGTGGTGATCGACGCCGGCGCAATCGGCCCAAGCTGCTTCCAGCTCGCGGCGTTGGCGCCGCGCGCCGTGCTGATGGTCTCGGAAAATGCTCCCGCCGATACGACCAATGCCGTGCAAATGCTGACCGCGGCGGGGTTTGCGGATATTGCGGTGATGGCGAGCGGATTTGCGTCGGGAGCCGTGCCGCACGGCCAAGCGGCGGCGTGACGTTGCACTATGCGGCGTGGTGGCCGGCGGTGGTCAAGCGGCGTACGCCCTGAAGCACTTTCATCAACAGGGCATTCGTCTTGAAAGCGCGATGCATCCCGTCGATCGTTGAGCAGGCTGTCGCCGCAATCCGGCCGCGCAACGAGAATGGGATGAAGACGTCGCGCCGTCCTTCCGATCCCGAACAGAAATAGGCCTTGTATGGCGCAAGGCCCGCGCCGAGATCGAAGCTTTTCACGCCGCGGCGCGCACAGTCGGCAATGATTTCGGTCATCAGGATGATGCCGGGCGACTGTCGCGCGTGATCGCTCGACGTAATGGAATTGAACATCACCGAGAAATGATCGCCGTCATTGACGCCGCCGACGATGGCGAGAACCTCGCCGTCGCCCTCAAGTGCATGCAGTTCAATGGCAGGCCGGCCTTTGTCGAGACCGTCGAGACACGCAGCACGAATGAACGCTTTGACGCCCGGATCGGCGAAGACGTTGCGGATGCCGTGGCGCTGGAAGCGTTCCGCCTTCTGCGGCCAGAACGCGCCGAGGATGCGATCGACATCCGTTGCGGTCTTTGCGACGCAATAGTGGAAGCCATCGAGCTTCATCAACTTGCGCTTCTTCTTGCGCATGCCGCTCGGCAGTTTCGGCTGTGTTGACGGATCGTGGGGGTCGATCGTGCCGTTGTGGACGTCATCGGGTGATAGCCGATGCGGGAGCGCCGCAAACGGATTGTCGATGCCGCGCCACACCGGCGGCTGGCCGAGGAGGGCGAACAGATCGATCTGCCGCGCCTTGGCGATTGAATTGAGCAGCTCCGCGGTGCGTGTCGGGGTGAGTTCCGCGGCCACATCACGCCGCACCATCGGCATATTCAAATTTGCATGACGGCCACCGCAATATCGCGCGACGCGACAACCGAGGCATCGTTCCACGACAAAGGCGGCGATCAGCGCGGGCGCGTCGTGGCAGTCAATCCCGGCGACCAGCAGCAGCTCGGCGCCGGATGGTTTGCCGACATGGGTGTACCAGCGACTGATCCATTCGAAGCGCTGATAGGGTGTGGCGAGGGGCGCCGTTGATTTAAGGCCTCGCCACAGCGGTTCCGCGGCAGCGAAATCATCGAACAGTTCGACTCGCGTAACCGCGTTGCCTGACATGAAATTCGGCGCGCCTTCGTGCGTCCCGCTTCGCCTTACAGCGGTGTTCATGCCGATTGCGCCATTTCCAAATGGTTAACGCGAGTTTCCAACCATCGTCGCAAATAAAAATCAACAATTCATTGGTATTTGGCGGATTGAGCTTTGTCCAGCCGGTCGCCATGATAAATAGGCGATGGTTACTGTCGATTTGGCAAGCAACCGAATAGTAGGCGGAGATTTAAATGCCGGCGGAACTTGCCGTGCTCATGACTGCCTATAATGCCGAGAAAACGATCGGCAAGGCGATCGAGAGCCTGATGCGTGAGACGGAACCGTTCGACCTGCTGATCGTCGACGATTTCAGCAAAGTTCCACTCAGCGAGTTTCTAACGCAGACCGACGCCCGCATCGAGATCGTCCGCGCGCCGCGCAATCTCGGTGTCGCCGGCGCCAAGAATTTCGGACTGAAGCTCCTGCTCGACAAGCCGTACAAATATATCGCCATGATGGATGCCGACGACGTGTGTCTGCCCGGGCGTCTGGCGAAGCAGGTGGCGTTTCTCAACTCTCATCCGTCCGTCGCGCTGGTGGGCAGTTGGGCGCGCTACGTCGAGGAGAACACGCGGAAGGTCATTTTCCAGGGGCGCCCGCCGTGCGATGCACAGGAAATCCGCACCGCCTTGTTTCTGAACAATTGCGTCATTCATCCGACCTGGATGGTCCGCACCGACGCCTTGCGCGTCAGCGGAGTCTATTCGAGCGAATTTCCGGCGGCCGAGGATTACGAACTTTTGCGCCGGATGGCGACGCAGTTCGAATTTGCCAATCTGCCGGAGTGCCTGCTCGATTACAGCATCTCGATGTCGGGCGTATCGATGACGCGACGCCGGCGGCAGCTGTTTGACCGGCTGCGGATTCAGTTGCGCTATTTCGAGGCGTCGCGCGCCGTCGCCTGGCTTGGCATCGCGCGCACGCTGCTGCTCTTTGCCGTGCCGATGCGCCTCGTTTCGGCCTATCGCGCCGAGCAAGGCCTGCGGCTTCAGCATTCCTGATGCGTCGAGGTTAACAGCTAAGGGATCGCCGCGATGTGAGCGGTTCGGTGCTGTTGCTTGTGGCGGCGCGAACGGTCTATAGGGACGCGTTCCTCACGTTGTCCGCCTTGGAAGGCCGCGCCAGTGGACGCCGCAAACGTCGCCGCCCCACGCCTCTACGCCGCTCCCGCACGACAATCCGCGCCGCGTCTTGTCGGCGTGTGGCTGTGGTGCGTCGCGGCTCTCGTGTTCGCCATGGTGCTGGTCGGCGGCGCGACCCGGCTCACCCAGTCGGGCCTCTCGATCGTCGAATGGCAGCCGGTGACAGGGACGGTGCCGCCGCTCAGCGACGCTGATTGGCGGGCGGCCTTCGATCAATACAAGACCATCCCCCAATATCAGCAGCTCAATCGCGGGATGAGCCTCGATGAGTTCAAGACCATCTATTGGTGGGAATGGAGCCATCGCCTGCTCGGTCGCCTCATCGGCGTCGTGTTTCTGGTGCCGTTCCTCTGGTTCCTGTGGCGTGGATGGGTGGATCGGCGTCTCGCGCTCGCGCTGGCCGGCATCTTCGGTCTCGGCGCGGTGCAGGGCGCGGTCGGCTGGTGGATGGTCGCGTCCGGCCTCACCGAACGCGTCAGCGTCTCGCAGTATCGCCTTGCGTTTCACTTGACGCTGGCGTGCACGATTTATGCCGCGCTGGTCTGGACCGCCGACCGTATGCTGAGCGGTGTGCGACCGCAGCCGTTGCGCCGTCTTGCGGCAAGTGCCGCGGTGCTGGTCGTCCTCGTGCTGGCGCAGATCTATCTCGGCGCATTGGTGGCGGGCTTGCATGCCGGTTTGATCTACAACACCTGGCCGCTCATCGATGGAAGCATCGTTCCTCGCACCGCGGACCTTTTCTTCGTAGCGCCGACGTGGCGAAACTTTTTCGAAAATGCGCTTACAGTTCAGTTCGACCACCGCATGCTCGCCTATGCGATCGTTGTGCTTGCACTCCTTCATTTCGTTGATGTGATGCGGACGGCCGGCGCCCGTTCGCTTGCGCTGACGGCCGGGTTCCTTTGCATCGCGGTCATTGTCCAAGCGGCGATCGGCATCGTCACGCTGCTGCAGAGCGCCCCGCTCGACCTCGCGCTCGCGCATCAGGCGATGGCGCTCGTTGTGCTGACGGCAGCGACGCTTCACGCGGCGCGCGCAGTACCGTTGCGACAGCGGCCTTTGCTGGAAACGGAGCGGCACGCGTGATATGAAGTGATCGCGGGGCAGGTGCCGGGCTGGGGAGAGCGGCATGAGGAGAGTGTCATGAGCGTGTTCCGCGATCTCTTAGGCAATGCGTTGAATGGGATAGCCCAGCAGGTCGAAACGCAGGTATTGCCGAACGTTCTGTCCCAAGTGCTTGGCAAGACCGATCTCGGCAGCGTCGGCGGGCTGCTGGAACAGTTGCAGAAATCCGGGCTTGGCCCGCAGGTCGCGTCCTGGCTCGGCGACGGCAAGAACCTGCCGATCACCGCCGATCAGCTTCGCAATGCGTTGGGTGACCAGAACGTCCGCCAGCTTGCGGCCTCGCTGGGCATTCCGATCGATCAGGTGCTGGCGCAGCTCTCGCAGCACCTGCCGACGGCTATCGATCACATGAGCCCGCACGGGACGCTCGAAGAGCAAGCCGGACCGGCGTAACGGCGCGCCGCGTCCAAACAACGTCACACCATCAGTGTAGTTCTGCGACGCGGCGCTCGTCCGTGTTCAAAGCGATTTTCAACGAGGAGGAGTGAGACACATGTCGATTTTGAAGCGTGGACTCTCAGGCGAGCCGGTGAAGGTTTTGCAACAGAAGCTCGGCGTCAATGTCGACGGACAGTTTGGTCCCGGGACCGAACAAGCGCTTCGGGACTATCAGGCCAAACATAACCTCAAAGTCGACGGCATCGCGGGCCCCGACACGTTCGCTCAAATGGGCCTCTATGAGCTCATTCTGCTCGCACCCGGCACGGTGGGCGACACCGTAAAGAAGCTGCAACAGTCGCTCGGCATTGCCGCGGACGGCCAATATGGCGGCAACACCGCGAAGGCCGTGCGTGAATTCCAGAGCAAGAATGGACTCGATGCTGACGGACTTGCGGGACCGGCGACGCTCGCCAAGATGAGCCTGTTCAAGGAAATGACCGCCGATGTCGTGAAGAAGTCGCAGGTCGCGGCTGGTGCGGCTCCGGCCGCAGGCGCCGCGCCGGCAGCGGGCGCTGCCGCGGCGCCGAAGCACAGCATCTGGGGCACGATCAAGGGCTTCTTCTCCTGACGCGTAGCTCGTAATGTAACTCGTGGGGTGGGCAAAGCGCGGACATCGTCCGCGCGTGCCCACCGCTCGCGCAGCGCGTGGGCACGCTTCGCTTTGCCCACCCTACGCACCTGTAGCCCGCATGAGCGAAGCGACATGCGGGAACGGCTGTGCCAACTGGTAGGAGAGGTCCTCCCCGGATGTCGCTGCGCTCATCCGGGCTACGGGCACCGCGCTGCCCTGCTGTCAGGTCGCGGCCAACGCCTGATCGAGATCGGCGATGATGTCGGGGGTATCTTCGATGCCGATCGACAGCCGCACGACGTCGGGGCCGGCGCCGGCCTGGACCTTCTGTTCGTCCGAGAGCTGGCGGTGCGTCGTTGACGCCGGATGAATGATCAACGACCGCGTGTCGCCGATGTTGGCGAGATGCGAGAACAATTTGACGTTGGACACGAGCTTGACGCCGGCGTCGTAGCCGCCCTTGAGGCCGAAGGTGAAGACGGCGCCGGCGCCCTTCGGCACGTATTTCTTCGCAAGGCTGTGATAGCGATCGCCGGGAAGTCCCGGATAACTCACCCACGCGACCTTGTCGTGCGCGGCGAGCCAAGCCGCAACTGCGGCGGCGTTGTCGCAATGTCGCTGCATGCGCAGCGGCAGCGTCTCGATGCCCGTGAGAATGAGGAAGGCGTTGAACGGTGACAGCGCCGGCCCGATATCGCGCAGGCCCAAGACGCGGCACGCAATGGCGAAAGCGAAATTGCCAAACGTCTCGTGAAGCACGATGCCGTGATATTCCGGCCGCGGCTTGCTCAGCATCGGATAGCGGTCGTTGCGCGACCAGTTGAAGGAGCCGCCGTCGACGATCAGGCCGCCGATGGAATTGCCGTGGCCGCCGAGAAACTTCGTCAGCGAATGGACCACGATGTCGGCACCGTATGCGATCGGCTTGCAGAGGTAGGGCGTTGCCAGCGTGTTGTCGACGATGAGCGGGACACCGGCGCGCCGCGCGATGTTGGCGATCGCCTCGATGTCGGTGATGATGCCGCCGGGGTTGGCGATCGACTCGATGAAGATCGCCTTCGTCTTGGGCGTGACGGCGCGCTCGAAGCTCGCGAGATCGTTCGCGTCCGCCCACACCACCTGCCATCCGAAATTCTTGAACGAGTGGTTGAACTGATTGATCGATCCGCCATAGAGCTGCTTCGAGGCCACGAACTCGTCGCCGGGCGTCAGCAGCGCATGCATCACCAGCACTTGCGCGGCATGCCCGGAAGCAACCGCAAGTCCCGCGGTGCCGCCTTCGAGCGCCGCGACGCGCTCCTCGAGCACCGCGTTGGTGGGGTTGCCGATGCGGGTATAGATGTTGCCGAACGCCTGCAGGCCGAACAGCGATGCGGCGTGATCCACATCCTCGAAGACGAACGACGTGGTCTGGTAGATCGGCGTCGCGCGCGCCCCGGTGGTCGGGTCCGGCTTGGCGCCGGCGTGCACGGCGAGAGTGGCAAATCCGGGCAGTCGATCAGGCATGGGTTTCCTCGCGCTCTGGAGAGGAGCAAAGCCTGATTAATACTCCGTCAGCCGCTCCCTGTCGTGCGTTCCTTGCCAAGTGACAGGCGCTGGATGCCGCGACTGGACAGCTGCGGTTTCTGCGAACTCAGCGTGCGGGTGTTGACGCCCATCCACGAGATTTCGGACGACAGCCGCCCGTACTCGATCTTGGGACAGCGGTTCATGACCACCTTGATGCCGTGCGCTTCGGCGCGCGCCGCGGCAGTGTCGTCGCGGATGCCGAGTTGCATCCACACCACTTTCGGCAGCGGATTTATCGTCAGCACTTCGTCGACGATCGACTGCGCATATTGCGAGGCGCGAAAGATGTCGACCATATCGACTGGCTCGGGGATGTCGGCGAGCTTCGCGTGGACCCGTTGCCCAAGCAGTACCTGCCCCGCAAGTCCCGGGTTGACCGGGATCATGCGGTAGCCACGTTCAAGCAGATATTTGAATACAAAATAGCTTGGCCGACTGGTGTTGGCCGAAACGCCGACGACGGCGATGGTCTTGACCGTATTGAGGATGCCGCGGATGTAGCCGTCGTCGTAGCGATCGTGGTTCATCGCGTGAGGCGCCGTAACGCGGCAAGCGACTCAGCGCGGGCGGCGGCGCGACTCGGTGATGACCTTGCGGCACGCTGGACTGATCAAATTCACCCTGCGCACCAGGCACTGATAGACGCGCTCGCGGTCCGGAATTGCATCACCACAAAAGGTCGTCGCGTCGTTGGTGCAAGCCTGCCGCTGTTCTGCAGTCTGCGCGTGCGCGGAATACGTGGCCCCGGCGGCCAGAAGAGCGGCTGCGAGCACGATGCGATGAACCATGAGGCCTCCTGTTGATTTTGATTGCGATCGATCTTTGCTGGAAACGAAGTAGAGAAATACCGCTCTCTCAGTTCCCCCACTCTAAGCTCCCCCAGTTCCCCACTTGGGCGGTCTCTTGGCGAGGAACGCAGCAATGCCCTCCTTTGCGTCGCCGATCAACATGTTTTCCACCATGATTCGGCTTGCGTAGTCATACGCTTGCGCAAGCGGCATCTCCTGCTGCGTGTAGAACGCGCGCTTGCCGATCCGGATCGCGTCGGCCGAGCGCGACGTGATGCGGCGCGCAAGTCGTAGGGTCTCGGCGCGTTCCTCTCCAGGTTCGACGACGCGGTTGACGAGGCCGATGCGCCGGGCGTCCGCGGCGGATAGCGCATCTCCGGTGAGCAGCATCTCCATCGCGTGCTTGCGCGCGACGTTCCGCGACACGGCCACCATGGGAGAGGAGCAGAACAGCCCGATGTTGACGCCGGGTGTTGCAAACGTTGCCGCTGCCGACGCAACAGCGAGATCGCAACTCGCGACGAGCTGACAGCCGGCAGCGGTTGCGGCGCCCTGCACGCACGCGATGACCGGCTGGGGCAGTTGCACGATCGCTTGCATCATCGTGCTGCAGCGCTCGAAGAGGCTCGTATAGAAAGCGTGGCCGCCATCCGCGTCGGCACGATGGGCGGTGACCTCTTTCAAGTCATGCCCGGCTGAGAACGCTGCACCTTCGGCGGCGATGATGACGGCCCGCACCGATTGATTTGCGGCCGCGGCTGCGAGCGCCTCGATGATGGCATCGAGCATTGCGAGCGACAGGCTGTTGCGCGAGGCCGGCCGTGCGAGCGAGATGAGCGCGACGTCGTCCGCCTGCTCATGGCGGAGAAGCGGCTCCGGCATCGAGAGGGCAGGGGATGCGGTCACGGTCTCCTCGTCTCTGTCGCGTTCCTTGGCGCACGGCGCGGATCCGATCGGCACTGTTCGAATCAGGCGTCGGCGCGTTGCGACTACGTTACCATGCCGGACCGGATTCGCTTGGGGAGCACGGTGTCATGCAAGAGGCGGAACAGACACGCGCGCCGGCACTCACGATCGGGGAACTCGAGGCGTTTCTCGCCCGCGAATTTCCCCAGGTGTTCAACGCCGACAGCGGCCTGTCGATTGCCGAACTCTGGCATGGCGGCACGATCATACGCCAGGCCTACAAGGAATCCTTCCTTCGCCCCGGCGGAACGATTTCCGGTCCGACCATCATGGCGCTCGCGGATTTCGCCATGTACATCGCGGTGCTAGCGGCTATCGGCCCGGTGCCGCTCGCGGTCACGACCAATCTCAGCATCAATTTCCTGCGCAAGCCGGCGCCGGCCGATCTTCTGGCCGAGGCGAAATTGATGAAGCTTGGCAAGCGTTTGGCGGTAGGGGACGTGGCGATCCGGTCGGTTGGATCACCTGATATCATCGCCCATATCACCTCGACATATTCTATTCCAGGGCCATGAGATGGGAGATGGTAATATAATACCATAATTGTAACTAACTGATATCACTTCACGAAAAATGACATGCCGGTGTTGACCGGGAGCGACGCGTTCGCTACTTACGCCGCGACGCCTCCCTTGGTCGTCATCGCCCGGATCGACCGGGCGAACCAGTAACCGCCGGCCGCTCGCGTGAGCTCTCCCGACTATCTTGAGGTTGCTGGATGTCCGCTTTCGCGGACAATGACGCGTCGAGCTCAAGCGTCGGTGAACGGGCGCCGATAAGGCGCCGCTGATGCGCCCCATGATGCGCCCGTTGTGATCGCGCCGCGGTCGCCGCGGCGAAAAGGACCGGACCCATGAAGAGCTATTCGGCGAAGCCTGCCGACGTCGATAAAAAGTGGGTGATGATCGATGGCAAGGGCCTCGTGGTAGGCCGGCTTGCGACCATCATCGCCATGCGGCTGCGCGGCAAGCACAAACCCACCTACACGCCGCATGTGGACTGTGGCGACAACGTCATCGTCATCAATGCCGAAAAGGTGGTGCTGACCGGGCGCAAGCTCGATCGGAAGATCTATCATCACCACACCGGCTACATCGGCGGCATCAAAGAGCGGACCGCGAAGTTCATTATCGAGGGACGTTTTCCCGAGCGCATCGTCGAGAAGGCGGTTGAGCGCATGCTGCCGCGCGGTCCGCTGGGCCGGCGTCAGCTTGGCAATTTGCGCGTCTACAAGGGCGCCGAACATCCCCATGCCGCACAGAACCCCGAACCCCTCGACATCGCGTCGATGAACCGCAAGAACGCAAGGAGCGCTTAAACCATGGCCGAGACGATACAGTCGCTCGATCAACTGTCGGCCTTGAAGCCCGCGGCGCCCGAAGCGCCGAAATACGTGCAGAAGCTCGACAAGCAGGGGCGCGCCTACGCGACGGGCAAGCGCAAGGACGCGGTCGCGCGCGTCTGGATCAAGCGCGGCGCGGGCAAGATCACCGTCAATGACCGCGAGATCGAAGTCTATTTCGCGCGCCCAGTGCTGCGCATGCTGATCTCGCAGCCGCTCGCGGTGTCGAACCGCAACGGCCAGTACGACGTGATCTGCCGTGTTTCCGGCGGCGGCCTGTCCGGCCAGGCGGGCGCCGTGCGCCACGGGCTCTCCAAGGCGCTCACGAACTTCGAGCCGGAGCTGCGCAGCGTCCTTAAGCGCGGCGGCTTCCTCACCCGCGACAGCCGCGTGGTCGAGCGCAAGAAGTACGGCCGCGCCAAGGCCCGCCGGTCGTTCCAGTTCTCGAAGCGCTGATTCCTCTTCTTCGTCATCATTCCGGGGGCCGAGCCCAGCTCGGCAGCCCGGGATCCATGCTTCGCAGTCCGGGGTCATGGATTGCGGGCTTGCCTTCGCTTTGCTGCGACGCCCTGGCAATGACGGACGTCATCCGTGTGCGGCAACGCTATCGGCAGGCGCTGCGGTGCGATCGTTCATGCCGTAGTCGCGGATGACGCCTGCGATGCGCAGGCGGTAGTCGGCGAAAATCTCGCTGCGGCCGCGTTGCTGTGCGCGGCGATGCGCCGCGATATTGCGCCAGGCGGCGAGTGCCGCTTCGTCGCGGAAGAACGACAGCGACAGGATCTTGCCGGGCTCGGTCAGGCTCTCGAACCGCTCGATCGAGATGAAGCCGTCGATCTCCGCAAGCAGCGGCCGAAGCGACGCTGCAATATCGAGATACTCCTGCCGGCGGTCCGGTTTCGGCCGCACTTCAAAGATCACGGCGAT
The DNA here is from genome assembly GCA_963702755.1 of uncultured Alphaproteobacteria bacterium. Lineage (GTDB taxonomy): Bacteria > Pseudomonadota > Alphaproteobacteria > Rhizobiales > Xanthobacteraceae > JAJPKK01. Next base: position 133,671 of record CAVPDZ010000006.1, read on the forward strand.
CACGGGCAATCTCCTGTTTCTGAGGGGCGATGGCAACCGCGTGTTTACCATGGCGGCTCTATGATCAGGGCATGATCCAGTCGCGTCGTGTATCGCGTTTCAATGGTCAGCTGAGTACGCTTGAAGCGGCCCTCGATCGTGCCGGCGTCGCAGTGGCGAAAGCGTTCGCGTCCTCGCGCACCCCTCCCGGAGGCTCGCCGCGCGATATCGATGTATTGGGTTTGCGGGAGGTCGCCGGACTGCGCCTCGCAGTCCGCGTGATGGCCGCCGCGGCTCTCGCTGCCGTGGCGGCTCGTGTTTTGATCGCCCACGCGATGCTGCTTTCTTGAGGCTGCCCCAAGAAAGCGATGCAGGCGGATCCCGCCAAGTGGCTCAGCGGAGAAAAACGGCGCCCAACCGGGGCGCCAGGAGTTGGGATCGTCTAGCGATCCTGGGAGGAACTCTCAAACCCACGATCAGGACGAATAATACATCTCGTATTCGACCGGGTGCGGCGTGTGCTCGAAGCGAATCACTTCGCCCATCTTGAGCTCAATGTAGCTGTCGATGAAGTCGTCATCGAACACGCCACCGGCCTTGAGGAAGGCGCGGTCCTTGTCGAGGCTTTCCAGCGCCTCGCGCAGCGAGCCGCACACCGTCGGAATCTGCTTTAGCTCCGCCGGCGGCAGGTCGTAAAGGTCCTTGTCCATGGCCGGGCCGGGATCGAGCTTGTTCTTGATGCCGTCGAGACCGGCCATCAGCATGGCGGCAAAGCCCGTGTAGGGATTGGCGAGCGGATCGGGGAAGCGCACCTCGACGCGCTTGGCCTTGGGCGAATTGGTCCACGGAATGCGGCACGAGGCCGAGCGATTGCGCGCCGAGTAGGCGAGCAGCACCGGCGCCTCGAAGCCGGGCACGAGGCGCTTGTAGGAGTTCGTGGTCGGATTGGTGAAGGCGTTGATCGCCTTGGCGTGCTTGATGACGCCGGCGATGTACTGCAGGCAGGTCTCCGACAGGTCCGCATATTTGTTGCCGGCGAACACCGGCTTGCCGTCCTTCCAGATCGACTGGTGGCAGTGCATGCCGGAGCCGTTGTCGCCGTAGACCGGCTTCGGCATGAAGGTTGCCGTCTTGCCGTAGATGTTGGCGACCTGCTGGATGCAGTACTTGTAGATCTGCATCTGGTCCGCCATCGAAACCATCGGCGCGAACTTCATGCCGAGCTCGTGCTGAGCGGACGCGACCTCGTGGTGGTGCTTCTCGACCTTCACGCCCATCTTGGCCATGGCCGCGAGCATCTCGGAACGCATGTCCTGCACCGAGTCCTGCGGCGGCACCGGGAAGTAACCGGCCTTGTTGCGGATGCGGTGGCCGAGGTTGCCGCCTTCGTATTCGGTGTCGGAGTTGGTCGGCAGTTCGAGCTGATCGACCCGGAAGCCGGTGTTGTAGGGGGTCGCCGAATAGCGCACGTCGTCGAAGACGAAGAATTCGGCTTCGGGGCCGAAATGGATGGTGTCGCCCACGCCCATGGACTTGACCATCGCCTCGGCCTTCTTGGCGATGCCGCGCGGATCGCGGTTGTACGGCTCGCCGGTGGTCGGCTCGAGGACGTCGCAGACCAGCACCAAGGTAGTCTCGGCGAAGAACGGATCGATCGTGGCCGAGGACGGATCGGGCATCAGGCACATGTCGGATTCGTGGATCGCCTTCCATCCGGCGATCGACGAACCATCGAACATCTGGCCTTCGGAGAAGGTGTCCTCTTCGATCATGGAAATGTCGAAGGTGACGTGCTGCCACTTCCCTCGAGGATCGGTGAAGCGGAAATCCGCGTACTTTACGTCGTTGTCCTTGATCAATTTAAGGACGTCTTTCGCGGTCGTCATAGAACTCATTCCCCTTTCTCACGCATCGCTCATCGCGACGACGCTGCCCCGGCGGCGGTTAGATTGCGTCCAGTCCGGATTCTCCGGTCCGTATCCGGATCGCTTCCTCTATCTTGGAGACGAAAATCTTACCATCGCCAATCCGCCCGGTCTGCGCCGCACGGCGAATTGCGTCGACCGCCTTGTCGACCATCTCGTCGCCCAGCACGATCTCGATCTTCACTTTTGGCAGGAAATCCACAACGTATTCGGCGCCGCGATAGAGCTCGGTATGCCCCTTCTGGCGGCCAAAGCCCTTGGCTTCGGTGACGGTGATGCCTTGAAGCCCCACCTCCTGCAGGGCCTCCTTTACCTCATCGAGCTTGAAGGGCTTGATGATTGCTTCGATCTTCTTCATGTGGCGTCCGTCCCTGGCTCCCGCCCGTCAGACAGTTTCTGTCGGCCCCACGCGCACGAATGGACAGCCGCGCCGCTGGTTAGCAGGGTCCGTGCCAACCGGCGGGCGGCGAGGAAAAAGCTGCCTTTTTCAAGTCACTAAGCCGGCCCTCAAGCGAGGGTCGAGCGGTGCCCGATAGGGTGATGGTAAAGAATTAAACAACATGCCTAAAGGATGCGCAATGGCCCTTGCTGCGACGCAGATCTGCCAATTCTGATGTTAGATGAAGTGCTTCGGTTGGCTTAGGCTATTTCGGCAACGGTCTGTGGCGGGCTTGTCATCGCTGCCGAGGTAGATGGGTGCCGGATGAAGATATCCGGCCGGCTCGGCCGCGCGGGGAGCGCTTGCGTTGCCGGTCCGAACGGGAACCAAGTATACAGCGAAGCGATGTTCGAACTGCTCACCAATGCCGAGATGGGGGAGGCCGATCGTGCCACCATCGCCTCCGGCGTGTCCGGCGAGTTGCTGATGGAGGCCGCGGGCGCCGCGGTGGCCAGGGCGGTGATCGGGCGCTATCCGCCCGGCGGCAAGGTCGTGGTGATCGCCGGGACCGGCAACAATGGCGGTGATGGCTTCGTTGCAGCGCGCCATTTGCGCGAGGCCGGCTTCCCCGTCGAAGTCGTGGTGGTCGGCGCCGCCGAGAATATCAAAGGCGATGCCGCCGAAGCGGCGCAGCGATGGGGTCAGTGGTCGACCCCTGCCGGCGACGCTCCCGATTTCACTGGAGCGACGCTCATCATCGATGCGCTGCTGGGCGCCGGGCTCGATCGTCCGGTGACGGGCGCACCGCTTCTGGCGATCGACGCCATGAACAAGGCGTCGTGTCCGATTATCGCGATCGATCTGCCGAGCGGCATCAGCGGCACCACCGGTGCCATCATGGGCGGCGCGGCGGTCCGCGCAACGCGAACAGTCACTTTCTTCCGCAAGAAGCCTGGTCACCTGCTGCTGCCCGGACGCTCGCACTGCGGCGTACTGGAAGTCGCGCAGATCGGGATTGGCGCTGAGGTCCTTCCACGCATCAAGCCGCTCGCCTTCGAGAACAGCCCCGCGCTGTGGGGATCGCAGTTTCCGGTGCCGACCATGGAGGGGCACAAATACAATCGCGGCCATGCCGTCGTGGTGTCCGGTGCGCTCGCTTATACGGGCGCGGCGCGGCTTGCCGCGATGGGAGCGCTGCGTGCCGGCGCGGGGCTCGTCACCATCGCTTCGCCGCGCGATGCACTCTCGGTCAATGCGGCGAGCTCGCTCGCGGTGATGGTGCGGCCGGTCGAGGCCCCCGTCGAACTAGAGCATTTCCTGAAAGATCCGCGCTTCAATGCGGTCGGGATCGGCCCGGGGGCAGGGGTGACGCTGCGCACCCGCGACATGACCTTGATGGCGCTCGCCGGCGAACGATCGGTCGTTGTCGACGCCGACGCCCTGGTGAGCTTTGCCGACCACGCCGACACGCTCTTTGCGGCGCTCGCGCAGAATTGCAATGCCGTGCTCACGCCGCACGCCGGCGAATTCGCCAAGTTGTTCGGCAAGACCATGGAGCAGATTCCGGCTTCGTCGGCCTCGAAGCTGCTGGCAGCGCGGGCGGCGTCCGGCCGCTCGGGAGCGGTCGTGGTTTACAAGGGCGCAGACACCGTGATCGCGTCGCCCGATGGTCGGGCGGCGATCAATGCCAACGCCCCGCCCTGGCTTGCGACTGCGGGTTCGGGTGACGTGCTGACCGGCCTCATCACCGGTCTTCTCGCGCAAGGCATGCCGCCCTTCGAGGCGGCTACCGCTGCGGTCTGGATCCACGGCGAAGCCGCGACCGCCGCCGGGCCGGGAATGATTTCCGAGGATCTCGCCGCCGCGCTTTCCGGAGGTCTATCGGCGGCTCTTCGCCGACTTCCAGCGCGGTTGAAGCGCGCCTCAACTCACTGCAAACCAGGCCGCGGCGCTCGTACTGCCTTCGAGTGCGCGCTGTTCAATGAGCCAGCGGCCCGGATTATCCGCAACGAAGGCGATGCGCTGGGTCTCGCCGGGAAACACGATCATCGTGTCGAGCCAATAGGGCTTCCAGCCGTCGTCGAGCCGATCGAGCAGGCGGAAATGATGGCCATGCACGTGCACGGTTGCCGCCGACGTGCCGCCCGCGAGCGCCATCACGACGCTGCGGCCCCGCTCGACCGCGAACAGGCGCTGCGGCTCGGCGCTGGCGGCCGCGGGTAGAACCGGCACCGTGACACGTAATGCGCGGGCGAGATCAATCCGGCTCGGCAGCGGATTGGCGGGGAGCGGGGATGGCTCACCGAGCGGCGAAGCGCGCGCCGCGCTGCCACTTTCATACACGAGCCGCACCAGCGCGTCGGCGCCGCCAGGGTGTGCGAATTCGATCGGCGCGACGGTGCCTGGTGCCGCGGTCGCGTCGACGAACACATCGGCGCGCCCGCCCGGCGCCAGCATGATCGCGCCGTCGCGCGACGAGAATGGCTCGGCGGGCTCGCCGTCGAGCGCCATCACGATCACGCGATGACCGGGAATGCGCGCGCGCATCGGCTGCGCTAGTGAGGCATTGACGAAACGCAGGCGCAGCCGCTCGTTCTGGCGCACGGCGATATCGGTACGGGGCGCGCCGTTGATGGTCGCGCGAACGGGTTCGCCCGATGTCTTCGATGCGACCACCTCGGCGAAAACCAGCACCTCGTCGCGATCGACCATCGGCGGCTGGGGTTCGGTGACGACGAGCGCGCCATAAAGCCCGCGCTCCTGTTGGCCGGCGAAGCTCGCGCGGTAGAGAAAAGTGCCGGCGTCAGGCACGACGAAACGGTAGTCGAAGCTCGCGCCGGGCGCGATCGCGGGCGTCAGTGGCGGCGCGCCGTCCATCGCGGCTGGCACGCGAACGCCCTGCCAGTGAATGGCGGTCGGTTCTTCAAGGGCGTTGACGAGACGCAGCTTCACCTCTTCGCCGCGACGAACGCGGATGATGGGGCCTGGCACCGCGCCCGCAAACGCGAGCATGGCGGCTTCGCTCGCTCCGGCAAGCCGGGCGGCGCGCAGCACCGTGAAGCCGTCGGGCGCATTCTCGGCACGCGCCTTCGCGGCAAGCGCCGCGACGGCACCGCAAGAGCCGATCAAAACGTCGCGCCTCGTTCGCATGGCGCGAAGCGTATCGGGAGCGGTCGGGAAGGGATAGAGCACGTCAGCAGGATGCGCCGTTCGACCCGCCGCACGTCGCGTCCGAACTTCGAATTGGCGCGCGATCAGCGAAACGGCGCCGCAAGCATCTCAACAACGTCGCTATGCAGCAGCGTCAATTGCAGCAGAACTGTCGCCAGCAATCCCGCCAGCGCCGCCGCGCAAACGGCCACAAACACCGGATTCCCGCTCAAGGCGACCAGCGAATGCCACGGCTCTCCAAGTTCGCGATTCCGGGGTGACAGCGGCCGCGGGGTGATTTCTCCGCGCATCGGCATGAACTGGCCTCCTCTAGTCCCGCTGCCCCGGCCGCAACGATCAATCAATAAACGAGTGCGGCGCACATAGATGTGATTCACGTCACAAAAGCGGCGGCGCGCAGGGCAGGGGGCGGACAGAGGTGTATTTTCACGGTTTGGTGACCGCCGCGCCTCGCGTCGGCAGCGCGTGTCCCGGTAACGATATGGCCGAAATAGCGGCTGCGGCGGCCTTAACTCCGTCGAAGTGTTGTATGCTGTGGAGTGCGCGGCTGACAGCGCGAAAGATCGCGGGAGGAGAGACGATGCCGAGGAACCTATCGGGCTGCAGGCGCGCGATCGTCGTCGCGTTACCGGCCTTGCTCGGATCGCTCGCCCTCGCCGGCCTCACGGCGCCGCAACGCGCCGCAGCACAACTCAACATCGCGGTGGAGGCGCGCGTGACGCTCCTTGCCAAGGCCTACAACACCACGGCGCAGCAGCTCTTCACCACGCTCGCGGCGACGCCGGGCAACGTCGTGTTCTCGCCCTATTCGATCGGCACCGCCATGTCGATGGCGCTCGTCGGCGCGCGCGGCGACACCGCGAGCGAGATGGCGCGCGTGATGTCGGAGCGGATGGCGAACGAGGCGATCGACACGGCCAATGCCGAGATGATGGCGATCCTCGCCGGCTACGACCACAGCGCCGATCCGCCGACTTGTCCGCCAAATACGGCGCTCAAGAATGGGAAGTGCGATGGCGCGCCGAGCCGCGACGGGAAATGTACGTTTGGTATGCAGCCGCAGGGTGGTCGTTGCGTCGGCGACGGCACGCCACCAAAATCGGCGAAGCTCCTCATCGCCAACGGGCTGATGCTCAGCAAGGACGGCGACATCATCTCGGCTGATTACGCCGAGACGCTCAAGACGCGCTATGGTGCCGACGTTTTCCGCAGCGCCAACCTTGATGACGTCAACAACTGGGTGAGCCGCCATACCGAAGGGCGGATCCCCAAGCTGTTCGATCAGCTTGAGGTCGACGCCGGCGGCGATCCTGCTCAACGCGGTCTATTTCAAGGCGCGGTGGGCATCGACCTTCAATCCGAGCCGCACCGCCGACGAGAGCTTCCATCTCACGCCGACCCAGGAGGTGCAGGTTCGCATGATGAACCAGCGCGGCAATTATGCGCTGGTGTCGCGCGGGGGCTATCGCGCCATCCGGTTGCCTTACCAGGTGGCTGAACTTGGTCTCGTTGTCGTGCTGCCGGACGACGTCGGCGGCGTCGATGCCGTCGCGCGGCGGCTCGGGGCGAACGAACTGACTGAACTCTTCTCGGCCCTTCGCAACGGACAATCGGGCAAGCCGGTCGCGCTTGCGCTGCCGCGCTTCAAGACGGAATACAAAGCGGACCTCGTGTCGGCGTTCAAGGCGGCGGGCATGCGCAAGGCCTTCGACGACAAGGTCGCGGATTTTTCCGGCATGACGGCAAAGCCGCTGCCGCCGGGCGCGCTCTATATCGGCGAGATCGCCCATCGCGCGGTCATCGACGTGAACGAAGAGTTCGACCGAAGCCGCCGCCGCGACCGGCGTCGGCATGGTGATGGCGTCAGCCGCACCGGTTCAGCCCGAGGCGTTCAAGGTCGACCATCCGTTCCTGTTCTACCTCGTCGACGACACGACCGGCGCGATCCTGTTCCAGGGCCGCATCAGCGATCCGCGCTAAGACAAGCCGTCGAGCGACGCGCTATGATCCCCCATCGTCTGAACGAATTGGGGAGATCGTCATGCACGTCTATTACGCCGTCGTCATTGCGGCGGTCGCCGGCATCGCGCTCGGTGCCGTGGTCACGGGAATGATGGCCAACACAACGCCCAAGGCCTACATCGTCACCGAGGTCGACGTCACCGGCGATATGGAAGTGTTTCTGCGCGACTACGCCGCTCACGTGCAGGCGACGGTGCGATCCGTTCGGCGGCAGGTATCTCGTGCGCGGCGGCAAAACCATCAGCGTCGAGGGTGATCCGCCGAAGGGGCGCATCGTCATCAGCGAGTTCGATTCGATCGAGAAGGCGCGGGCGTGGCGCGAGTTGCCGGCGTACAAGAAAATCTGCGTCGTGCGCGAGCGCGAGACGAAGTCGCGCCAATACATCGTCGAGGGATTGCCGAGCGCGTAGCGGCGCCGGCGGCTCAAGAATTGAAGTGGCCGGGACGAACCCGGCCACGACGAACGCCTCAACCTGTTTTTATATCGGTTATTTCTCTGACTTCTTTTGCGGAGCGAAATTCTTCATGTCCGGTGCCGGTTGGCCTTTCCACATCGGGGCCAACAGGCCATCGGCGTCCAGCATGTACTGCTCGTGGGCGATCTCGACGTGGACATTGCCCTCGGCGCAGATGGACTCGACCCAGATCGGATTCTTCCCGCGACGCATGGTGCGTACGATGGTCCACGGCTTCGTCAGCGAGTGGTCGTAGGTGGTGATCTGGTCGTAGAGAATGTCGGGATTGCTCTTGTCGAGATAGAAGCGCTCCTTGATCACCATCTGGCCGTCGCGGTGCACCGGCAGACCGCTGGGATCGAAGGTGCGGGGGTTCTTGAGATTGCGCGTCTCGACCTCGAACACGTCGTAACGGCCGTCGCCATCTTCATCGAGCCATTTGCCGATGGAGTATCCCATCCAGGACGGTTCCTCGTCCTTGGGGAAGTCGCGTCCGTCGGTGTAGATGCGACGCAACATGCTGAGGTATTCCATCAGGATGTAGGTGGTCTTCGGCGTAATCACGAATTCCATCGGCAAGACGAGGGTCATCGCCCGCGGCATGCCTTCCGGAATGCAGGTGTGGACCGGATCCTCGCCGGATTTGCCTAGGGCAACCTCTGCGAGGTTGGCCTCGAAGATCGCCTGATATTCCGGAGTATAGGGCGCCTGCTGACCGCGCGCCGGCGGCTTGGTGTTGTCGTATGCGCCCAGCGGGCCGACGCGCATCCACTGCCCGGCAAAGGCCGGGTACTTGCTTTCGTCGAAGGGTTGCTGGGCTGCGGCGGGTCCGATGATAACGGCGGTGGCAAGCGCGACCGATCCGATCATGCTCCGGAACGACATTGTACTCCTCCCATGTGACCACGGACGGCGGCCACGATCTTGGCTTTGTCTTGGTCGAAATCGGCGCGCGCCGATTTCGCTGCTTTGTTATTCGCGTCTGCTTTAAAAGCCGAAGCGGCCCTTAGGTTCGTCGCTCAATGCGGCGTAACCAGCGGCCGTCCATCCTTGAACTTGACCAGGCCCGGCTGATACGAGCCACCGTCGGCGCCGCTGTGCAACGGATTGATCGTCACCGTGATCTCGTCGCCGGGCTGCAGGCTCTTCGAGTTCACCCCGTCGCGGACCAGCATGCCCGGGGCTCCGCCCTCAAGGATCCAGTCCTTGGCGACGCCGTCCTTGTCTTTGACCGTCACGGTCAGGATGGTGTGCGGGCTCACGAACCGGAACTCCTTCACGGTTCCTGAGATTTCCATCGGGTGCTGGGCGTCAAACATCGCGAAGGAATGGTGCGCCAGAGCAGTTCCCCCGCCAGCTATGATTCCTGCAACAGCCAGTGCGGCTGCAAATCGCGTCTTCATGATTTCGTTTCCCCTTCAGTCTTCTTGCGTTTTCAATCTTTGGTTCTTGATATTATTCGGTTGATCATGCCCCGAAGGCCAAGGCCGCTATGCGCGCCCTCAAATCTTCCGGCTTCGCGGCAAGATATCGGTTTTGTTCGCGCCCCTGCAACAACATTCCGGGCCTATCCGCTGCATCGCGCACGCCGGCGTCCAACAAAGGTTAGCGACGCGTAGTCGATACGCGTCGCCCGAGGGCTGATCACGATCCGCATGACGCATCTCAACCCACGGTTACGGCCGCGCTAAACCTTTTTCGGCACCGGAACCGGGATGCCGGGCACCTTCAGGTTCACCGAACCGACCGTATTGCGCGTCGTGAAGAACAGCGTCTTCCAGTCGTTGCCGCCGAAGCCGATGTTCGTGGTGGCGTTCTCGCCATGGACGATGCGGCCGAGCTTCTTGCCGGTCGGATCGAGGATGTAGATGCCGCCGGAGCCGCCGCAGTAGACGTTGCCGGCGGTATCGACTTTCATGCCGTCGGGCACGCCGGGGTCGGGACCGGTGAGGTCGGCGAACACGCGATCGGTCTGCTTGGCGAGCGTGCCGTTCGCGGCCACCTCGAAGACGCGAATATGGCCGCGCCGCAGATCGTTGACATAGAGCAGGCGCTCATCGGGCGAGAAGGCGATCCCGTTTGGGAACAGCATGTCGTCGAGGATCAGCGTCAGCGTGCCGAGGTCGGGGCTCAGGCGATAAACCCCGTTGAAGGTGAGATCCCACTGCTCCTGCGGCAGCGGATTGCTCCATGGATCGGTGAAGTAGATGGAACCGTCCGATTTGACGATCACGTCGTTCGGCCGGTTAAGCCGGCGGCCCTGGAAGCTGTTGGCAAGCACCGTGAGGCTGCCGTCGAGCTCCTGGCGGGTGACGCGGCGGGTCTCGTGCTCGCAGGCGAGAAGCCGGCCCTGCTGGTCACGGGTAAGGCCGTTGGCCTGATGGGTGTTTTCCTGGAATACCGTGATGCCCTGGCCAGGCGTATACTTCATGCGCTTGCTGGCGTGGATGTCGCTGAACAGCAGGTAGCCGCCTTCCTTCCACCACAGCGGACCTTCCGTCGGTCCGAGCGGCCCGCCGAAGCCGCGGCCGATCTCGACGATCGGCTCGTTGGTCGAAATGATCTTGTCGAGCACCCGATCGAACTGTTCGATGCGTTTCGCACCTTGCGCAACCGCACCGAAGCCGCTCGCTGCGACCGCGCCGGCTGCTGCCGACATCGCAAGCATGTGCCGTCGCGAAATGTCGCCGCCCATGGTTGATCCTCCCTGATCGTTATATTTTGACAATTATAGCGCAGACTGCGGACGGACGATACCGCAATGCGCGCTCCTCATGAAGTGCAGGAATTGACCGACTTCGACATGGTGGGCTGTCGTATCTGTGACCGCGACGGTCAGCGTAGCGGCTTGCCGAAGCGATCGAGACGCAGGGCCGCGCTTCCTTGGCCGAGGGACAGCAGAATGAACTCCGCTCGCCCCACGATATTTTCGGCTGGCACGTAGCCGAAGGAAGCCAAGACCCGACTGTCGGTCGAATTATCGAGGTTGTCGCCGAGGACGAAGTAGTGCTCCGGCGGAACCTCGAACATCTGCGTGTTGTCGAGGAAGCCGTTATCCTGGAGATCGAGCGTCGCGTACGAAACGCCGTTCGGCAGAGTTTCCCGCCAGCGCCGAATGTGGGTCTGCCCGCCCTTCTCGGTATCAATGAAATCATCGATCCGCTGGCGTTTGATCGGCACGCCGTTGATATTCAAGACACCATTGATCATTTGGATGCGCTCGCCCGGCAATCCAGCTACGCGCTTGACATAAGTTATCGAGGTGTCCTTCGGCCCGCGAAACACGACGACGTCGCCACGCTGCGGATCGGCGGCGAGAATGCGACCCGAGAGGGACAAGCCGGGGATCGAATAGCGTCCATACCCGTAGGCGTATTTCGACGCCACGAAGATGTCGCCGACGAGCAGGGTCGGCATCATTGCCGCACTCGGGGTGCTGAAAGTCTGGAACATGAAAATGCGGAGAAACGCGAATACGACCAAGCCGACCGCGGCCAACCCGAGAACAACAAATTCAAAGCGGCGGCCCATCCTGGCCATGACGGTGCCCTCCCAGACGACGAACCGACACTGAAGCAGGGCTGTCCTGGCAGGTCCTTGTTTCACGGACCCTCAAGCAAGGACGTGCGAGTCCCGGATGGCGCGTCTCGCGCACTTCATCCGGGACGCCGCTACGCCTTTACGTCATTGCGCGGTGAAGATCGCCTTCGGGATCATGCCGTGGATGCCTTTGCTGCCGTCAACCACTTGCGTGACGTGGTAGTCGACCGCGACGCTCGCGATCATGTAGGCCTCCTCGCGCGAAATCTTCGGGAAGCGCTCGGTGATGAAGCCGATGGTTTCGCGCACCGCCATCTTCATGGCCTCTTCCAGGTTTGGATTGATGCCCATCACGATCCAATGGGTCGGTGTTTCGGCGCGCGGCCACGTGAGCTTCATGTCCTTGCGCACGATGAACTGGAATTTGCCGCGCAAGCCGGTTTCGATCGCGGTGAGATCGACCTCGCCGTCACCCTGGGCGGCATGGGAATCGCCGACCGAGAACAGCGCGCCGGCCGCATAGACCGGCATATAGAGCGTCGTGCCGGCCACAAGGTACTTGTTGTCGACGTTGCCCGTATGCACGCCGGGCGGCCCGCTGCTGATGCGGCCCATGGAGGGCAGGGGAGCGACGCCCATGGTCCCGAAGAACGGCCGCAGCGGCACGACGACGCCGGGCACCACCTCGGCGGTCTTCGTCGTGCGGTTGATCGGGATGATGCGCATGAAGTAGCGCGTGAATTCCTCCGGCAGGGCGCCGGTGTAGGGGCGCTGCGTGTTGAAGCCGTAGGGAACCGCAAGATCGATATCGAGGATGCGGACCTCCAGAACGTCTCCCGTTGATGCGCCGTTGACCGCGACCGGACCGGTCAGGATGTGCGGGCCCGGTCCGCGGTTCGTGACCTCCTTCTCGATCACGCGCGCATACTCCGGCACGGCGCTCGGCGGCACCACGCCCGAGGCGTCGACATCGGCCGACGGCACGCCGGCCACCGTCTCGATGGTGACGATGTCGCCCGAGTTGACCGTCAGCACCGGCTTCTGCGCGGCATTGAAGAAGCCGACATGCACGGTCTGCGGGCTCGGCATCAGCGTGTACTCGGCCGCTGATGCTGCGGGCGGCGACAGCGCGCTTGCTCCGGCGACGCTTCCGGCAAGCAGCGCAACGCGAATCCTGTTGTTGCTCATCATCAAGATACTCCCTCCACTAAGATGCTCTGAACACGATGCACCGGTACGCAGGCAAGAAGCGTTCCGAAGATCGACGCGCAAATCCTCCGTGACCTACGCGCTTCAATTGAATTTGAGGCCGATGGCGCGGGCGATGGGCGTCCAGCGGGCGATATCCTCCGCGAGAAAGCGCTGCGTCTTCTCCGGCGTCGTATCGCGCACCGGGTCGAGCCCTTGCTCGATCAGATTACGGCGCACGTCTTCGCTGTCCATGGCGTCGCGAGTCGCGGCCGCGACCTGTTCGACGATGGAGAGGGGCGTCTTGGCGGGCGCGAACAGGCCGGTGAAGTTCGCCGCGATCGCGCCTTGCAACCCGGATTCGACCGCGGTCGGGATCGACGGATCGGCGACGAGACGTTCCGGGCTGAGGACTGCGATCAGCCGCAGCTTGCCGGACCGGTTGAGTTCGAGCACTTGCCCGGTCACGTTGGCGATGATCATCGGCAACTGGCCGCTGATGACGTCGGTGATCGATGCGCCTGACCCTTTGTAGGGGACGTGGACGATGTCAGGCACGCCGGCGAGCGACTTGAAGAGCTCCGCGCCAAGATGGGTCATCGTGCCGGTGCCCGCCGATCCATAGAGGAGGCTGCCCGGATGGGCCTTGTCGTAGGCGACGAGCTCGCTCACGGTGTGCACCGGCAGGTCGGGCGTCACCGCAATCGCGAGCGCGCTGAAAGCGAGGATCGCGATCGGCTCGAAATCCTTGACGGGATCGTAGAGCGGCTTCGACATGGCGATCGGGCTCAGCACCAGCGAACCGCCGCCCCCGAGGAGGATGGTGTAGCCATCGCCCTGTGCATGGGCGACTGCGTTCGCGCCGACGGCACCGCCGGCGCCACCCTGATTCTCGATGAACACCGCGCCCAGCGATTGCTTGACCCGGTCGGCCCACAGGCGCGCCACAATGTCGTTGACGCCGCCCGGGACGAACGGCACGACCAGCTTGATCGGGCGGTCGGGATATTTTCGGCCCTCGGCGAGGGCAGGGCCTGCGCACAGCGCGGCGGCCCCGAGCGCCAGCACGTCGCGTCGCCGCGGTCCCTGCATTCCTCTCTCCGTCGTTCCGGGTTGAACCTATCACTGGCGGGACCGCGCGCGTCTCGCGCGCTCTTTGTCGGATAAGAGGCGGGCGGGACGCCCGCGGTCCGGGCTCGGTCCGGTCATGCCGGCGCGGCATCGCCCTTGACCTGGGTGCGATGCATGATCCGTCGCGAATGCGGATCGAAAGCGTCGCGCCGGTGCATGGTGCAGCGGTTGTCCCACAGCACGAGGTCGCCGACGCGCCACGCATGTTCCCAGGCAAATTCCGGGCGGACAGCGTAGCTCCACAAGTCATCAAGCAACGTCTCGGAGGCTGCGGGCTCCAAACCCGCGATGTAGGCATTGCGCCGGCGGCCGAGATAAAGCATGTGCCGCCCGGTCGCGGGATGAGTGCAGACGAGAGGGTGGAGCGTGCCCGGGGAGGTGCGTGGATCGCCGGTCGGGTTCACGCCCGCCCGCACATAGCCGCCGCTGTTGTAGGTGCCGTCGTGTTTGATCTTGAGGCCCTCGATGCGCGACTTCAGCGCGGCGGGCAGCGCCTCGTAGATCGCGTACATGCTGCAGAACGAGGTGTTGCCGCCCGTCGGCGGAATCTCGATGGAATAGAGGAGGCTCGCCTTGGGCGGCAGTGGCAGATAGGACATGTCGGTGTGCCAGGTCGCCTCGCCATCGCCGAGACTGCCGATGGCCTCGCCGTTCACCTTGACGTTGGAGACGATGTAGATCTCCGGCATGCCGTCGACGAAGCGGCGGCCGTTCTCCTGGATTGGCGCAATATCGAGGTCTCCCAGGCGGCGGCTGAAGGTGATCAGATCGAGATCGCTCAGCGCCTGATCGCGAAACAGCACGACGGCATGCGCGTGCCAGGCGTCGCATATGCGACCGAATGTCGTGTCGTCGATCGCCCTGAGATCGCCCGCCCGGATTTCAGCGCCAAGCGCGGCCCCGGTCGGAACGACCGCGAAATCGCGCGTACGTCGGGTTTGCAAATCGAGCGCCATGACCGCCTCTCGTGCCGGCCGAAGGGTAGCACCGCGGCGCGGATCGGCAACACGTCTTATGCAGGGAGAGATCGGGCGCCCACCGCGGCGAGCGGTCGCGGGCTCGTATCGCCGCCGTTCGCCGGCGGGCCGAGATTACGGCTGCCCCATTTGCGGATGGCGGCGATGATCGGAATGAAGCTTCGGCCGCGCGAGGTCAGGCGGTACTCGACCTTGGGCGGAACGACGCCAAAGTCCTTGCGCGCGATCAGGCCGCTGTCGCCGAGCGCCTTGAGCTCGCGGCTGAGCACGCGCGGCGCGATTTCGCGCGTTCCGACGGTGCCGCGCAACAGGCCGCTCCGGATTTCGCTGTAGCGCCGCGGCCCGTCCTGCAGGTCCCACAGGATGCGCAGCTTGTACTTGCCGCTGATGATCCGCTGGAATTCGGCAACGGGGCAGCCGCAGCCGCCGTTCGGTTTCGCAATCGCCGCACTGGTCGTGACTTTCGCTTTTCGAGCAGGCATCCGCGCCTCCGATACCAACGCAATCTCAAGGCCCACATAGTATCATTTTTGTCCATACTTGCAAAAGCGCTTCTTCGAATCCTAGATGGACTGCAATCGCGGACGCAGCCTCTGAGTAGCCTATCGGCCTCGCATGCACTTCGCGTCCACCGAGATCGGGAGCGGTCAATGATTCTTGTGACGGGATCAACGGGATTGAACGGGCGCGAGCTGGTTCGACGGCTGTCCGCTCGCGGCGTTCCGGTCCGAGCGATGGCGCGCAACGTCGCGAAGGCGGCTTCGCTTGCGCGATTGCCAGGCGTCGAGATTGTTGAAGGCGATATGGCGCGCCCAGACTCGCTCGGCCCGGCGTTGCGTGGCGTCGACCGCGCCGCACTCATTTCGTCAGCGGACCCGGCGATGTTGGAGGTGCAGTCCCTTTTTATCGATGCTGCCGCCAAAGCGGGCGTAAAACACGTCGTCAAGCTGTCGGGAATCATGCCCGAGCTTGATTCCCCGTTCCGATTTGCACGCATGCATGGCGAGGCCGAGAAGCGCCTGGAGGCATCCGGGATGGCTTACACCCATCTCCGGGCAGGAGAGTTCATGACCTCGTACTTCCGCCAGGTGCCGTCAATTGTCGGCAAACGCGCGATCTTCCTTCCGATGGAAGAGGCCCGGATTGCGTCGATCGACATCGGTGACCTCGCCGAGGTTGGTGCGATCGTACTGACGAGCGACGGGCACGAGGGCAAGACCTACCCGCTCACCGGAGCCGAAGCGTTGACCATGGCGGAAGTCGCGGCGAAATTGTCGGCGGCGACTGGCTGGAGCATCCGCTATGTCAATGTGCCGCCGGAGGCCGCCAAACAGGCCCAGCTCGATGCCGGGTTGCCGCCGTACATGGCCGACGCGCTCGCGGAGCTTTTCGCCGAACGGCGCCGGGGCAAGGAAAGTCAGGTCTGGGACACGCTCGAGCGCGTCTTCGGATTGCGTCCGACCCGCTTCGACGAATTCGCGGCACGAAATGCCGCAGTTTTTCGGGGTGAGCAGCCTGTTCCGAAGGTGTGAGCGGCGACGGCCAACGCAACGGATGCAGCGGAGAACGAGATGAAGCAATTCATGATCAAGTACCGATTGGAGAACGGGACCGAGGCGGAGTGGCACCGGGAGATCGCCGCTTTCATCGCCGCGCTCGATGCCGACCCGGCCCTGAGCGGGAAAATCACCTATCGCTGCCTCAGGGCGCGCGACGGTGCCGACTACTTTCATATGGCGACGGCAGCCGACGACGAGGCCATCAAGACGCTGCAGCAGCGCGACTACTTTTCGAAATACACCGAACTGACCAAGCGCGTATCGGGCGGGGGCGTCGTCGTCGTGCCGCTCCAGGTCATCGCCGAGACCCGGTCCGGCCGCTGATCGGCCCCCCGCAGCCGCCTCGCCCCCGCGGGTATTTGGCCTCGGCAGGCACGCCATTGCCCCGGCGCCGTCAAAGCCAATTATTTCTGATGCGCCGCCGCGGCAGGGCGTGATATAAGCCGCGCCGCTCGGCGGACCGGCCCCGGAACCCTAAAAGCGGGCGTGGCGGAACTGGTAGACGCGCTGGATTTAGGTTCCAGTGACGAAAGTCGTGGGGGTTCAAGTCCCTCCGCCCGCACCATGCCCGCTTTGGATGAGGTGGCGCTGCCCTCAGGGAGTGGCGGTCCCGCCGATAATAACGAGTCACGAGGCGATGCAAGTCACCGAAACCACCAATGAAGGCCTACGGCGGGAATTTCACGTCGTGGTGCCGGCCGCCGACCTGGAAACGCGCGTCAACGACCGCCTGGTCCAGATGAAGGACCAGGTGAAGCTCCGCGGCTTCCGCCCCGGCAAAGTGCCGGTCTCCCATCTCAAGAAGGTCATTGGCCGCGGCGTGATGGCCGAAACGATCGACCAGATCGTGCGCGAGACCAATTCGAAGATCGTGACCGATCGCGGCTTGAAGCTCGCCATGGACCCCAAGATCACGTTCCCCGAGGACCAGGGGATGATCGACGGCGTGATCGAGGGCAAGGCCGACCTGTCCTACACCATCGCGGTGGAAGTCGTGCCGCCGATCACGCTTGCCAACTTCAAGGACGTCAAGCTCGAGCGGCTTGTCGCCGAGGTGAGCGACGAGGAGGTCGAAGAGGCGCTGAACCGGCTCGGTGAGCAGAACCGCACGTTCACCGCCAAGTCCGGTGCGGCCGAGCAGGGCGATCGCGTCGTGATCTCGTTCACGGGCACGATCGACGGCGAGGCCTTCGAGGGCGGTAGCGCGGACGAGGTGCCGGTGGTCATCGGCTCGAACTCGTTCCTTCCCGGATTCGAGGATCAGCTCGTCGGGATCAACGTCGGCGAAAGCCGGACCATCGAGGCGACCTTTCCGGAAGGCTATGGCGTCGAGAAGCTCGCCGGCAAGAAGGCGTCTTTCGCGACGACGGCGAAAGCCGTCGAAGCTCCCAATCCGATCACGCTCGACGACGCGTTTGCGACCTCGCTTGGGCTCGAATCGCTCGAGAAGTTGCGCCAAGCGGTGAAGGACCGGATCACGCAGGACCACACCGCGGCAAGCCGCCAGAAGATCAAGCGGCTCCTTCTCGACCGGCTCGACGTCCTCCACAAGTTCGAAGCCCCGCCGACGCTGGTCGAGCAGGAATTCGATAATGTCTGGAAGACCGTCGAAGCCGATCTCAAGGCGCAGAATCGTACCTTCGAAGATGAAGGCACGACCGAGGAAAAGGCCCGCGCCGAATATCAAAGCATCGCCGACCGCCGGGTGCGGCTCGGTCTCGTGCTGGCCGAGATCGGCGACAAGAACGGCATCAAGGTGACGGACGAGGAAGTGTCGCGCGCCCTGATCGAGCGAGTCCGCCAGTTCCCCGGCCGCGAGCGGGAGATGTGGGAGGCCTACCAGAAGAATCCCAACGCGCTCGCGTCGATTCGCGCGCCGATCTACGAGGAGAAGGTCGTCGACTTCGTTCTCGAACTCGCCGAAGTCACCGAGAAGAAGGTGACGAAGGAGGAGCTGTTCAAGGAGGACGAGACCGAACTTCCGGCCGGCGGATAGCCGGAGGAACGCTGACTGATCCTAAAGTCATGCCCGCGACAGCGGGCATCCGGTAACCACCGGACTATCGCGTTGGAAGAATCCTTTGCCCAATCGCCGGACTGGGGTTACTGGATCGCCCGGTCAAGCCGGGCGATGGCGGACTTGGTCACCAACTTGGGGCACAAACGACGCTAGCGGCCGCGCTTGCCTCGTGCGGCTTCCTCCGGTTCTTGTCGAGTTCTGCGTTCTCCGGCGTGCGACCTCCAACTCCCTTGCTGCGGCGCCGCCAGCACATATATGCGGCCAAGCCTGATCGAGAGCCCCCCATGCGAGATCCCGTCGACACGTTGAACAACTACCTCGTTCCCATGGTCGTCGAGCAGACCAACCGGGGCGAGCGCGCCTACGACATCTATTCGCGGCTCCTGAAGGAGCGAATCATCTTCATCACGGGTCCGGTCGAGGACGGCATGTCGGCGCTGATCATCGCCCAGCTCCTGTTTCTCGAGGCCGAGAATCCGAAGAAAGAAATCTCGATGTACATCAACTCGCCGGGCGGGGTGGTGACATCGGGCCTTGCGATCTACGACACCATGCAATTCGTTCGCCCCGCGGTATCGACCTTGTGCGTCGGCCAGGCGGCGTCGATGGGATCACTGCTGTTGGCGTCGGGCGCCAAGGATCTGCGCTTCGCGCTGCCTAATGCCCGGGTGATGGTGCACCAGCCGTCGGGCGGATTTCAGGGCCAGGCCTCCGACATCATGATCCACGCCCAGGAGATCCTGAGCGTTCGCAAGCGCCTCAACGAAATCTACGTCAAGCATACCGGACAGCCCATCAAGGCCATCGAGGACGCGCTCGAGCGCGATCAGTTTTTTACCGCCGATGGTGCAAAGCAGTTTGGCCTCATCGACAAGGTGATCGAGAAGCGTATCGAGACCCCCGAGAAGCTCGAAAAGGTCTAGATCCCGGGTGCGTGGCCGCCAAGCGATCGGGTGGCCGGATTCCGCCTTCCAAGACCCAATCCTGCATTGCGCGGAATGGGAATTGTGGCCCGGCTTTTGCCTCGATGTCGTCCGCCGCGGGATGACGCGGTGCATCGAAAGACGATCGCGTGCGTTGCTGCTGTTTCGCCACAATGGCCGCAACAATCTGCGTTCCACGTGTGGTTTCGGGGTGACATAGGGCATTCATAATTAATGAAATGTTGATTATATGGTTGCTAGCGTGCTTCGTTAGTACTTGAGTGAGAACGTTTGGCCGTCGCCTTGGCGGTGAAACAGAGCGTTAGGCAAGCTGGGAGTGAGATGTCCGTTCGCAGAAGCGTAAGGTTGGGTTCAGCGGAGCTAGAGGAATGAGCAAGGTCGGCAGCAGCGATTCCAAAAATACCCTCTATTGCTCGTTTTGCGGCAAGAGCCAGCACGAGGTGCGCAAGCTCATCGCTGGGCCGACGGTGTTCATCTGCGACGAGTGCGTCGAACTCTGCATGGATATCATTCGCGAGGAGAACAAGTCCTCGCTGGTGAAGTCGCGCGACGGGATTCCGACTCCGAAGGAGATTCGCAAAGTCCTCGACGATTACGTCATCGGCCAGGACCACGCGAAGAAGGTGCTCTCGGTCGCGGTTCACAATCACTACAAGCGGCTCAATCATCAGACCAAGCACAACGACGTCGAGCTTGCGAAGTCGAACATCCTGCTGATCGGCCCGACCGGCTCCGGCAAGACGCTGCTCGCGCAGACGCTGGCGCGCATCCTCGACGTGCCGTTCACGATGGCCGACGCGACGACGCTGACCGAAGCCGGCTATGTCGGCGAGGACGTCGAGAACATCATCCTCAAGCTGCTGCAGTCGGCCGACTACAATGTCGAGCGCGCGCAGCGCGGCATCGTCTACATCGACGAAATCGACAAGATCAGTCGCAAATCCGACAACCCCTCCATCACCCGCGACGTGTCGGGCGAGGGCGTCCAGCAGGCGCTGCTCAAGATCATGGAGGGCACGATCGCATCGGTGCCTCCGCAGGGCGGCCGCAAGCATCCGCAGCAGGAGTTCCTCCAGGTCGACACGACCAACATTCTGTTCGTGTGCGGCGGCGCCTTCTCCGGTCTGGATAAGATCATTTCCGCGCGGGGCCGCGCGACCTCGATCGGATTCGGCGCCAAGGTGGCGGCTCCCGAGGACCGCAAGGCCGGCGAGATCTTCCGCGACGTCGAGCCGGAAGACCTCTTGAGGTATGGCCTGATCCCCGAGTTCGTCGGCCGCTTGCCGGTCGTGGCGACGCTCGAGGATCTCGACGAACCGGCGCTCAAGCGCATCCTGCTCGAACCGAAGAACGCCCTGGTCAAGCAGTATCAGCGGCTGTTCGAGATGGAGAACATCGACCTCAGCCTCGCCGAGGAGGCGCTCGGTGCGATCGCCCGCAAGGCGATCGAACGCAAGACCGGCGCGCGCGGCCTGCGCTCGATCATGGAGAGCATTCTGCTCGACACCATGTTCGACCTGCCGAGCCTCGAAGGCGTCGAGGAGGTGGTGATTTCCAAGGAAGTTGTGGAAGGCACTGCTCGTCCGCTCTACATCTACGCCGATCGCGCCAGCGACGCTGGAGCGAGCGCCTGATCCCGCCGCGAATCTGCTATGGAAAGTTCCGGGCGCCGCCGTGCGGCGGTCGCCGCCCGAGTCATGCGATGCCTCCCGTGCGGGGCGCGCGTTCGCTGACCCTGGCCGCGGAACGGGTGTGGAGCAGTTGCTTGAAACGGGCCGGCGCCGTCGCCACTTATGACGATGGAGCGCCGAAGTTCGAGTGCAGGCGTCCACGAGGAGTTCGGGTAGGGTCTCGGTGCCGCCGGCAGGCGGCAAGCTCAAACACTCCCACCCGGCATCAAGCACTCCGCGACTGTGCTGCGTAAGCGGGCAGGGGCGGAGGGGCAGGGAAGAAAAGGACACGGGTCATGACTACCCCAACAAAGCCGCAGAGTCTTGCCGCAACCGGGCGAGGTGCGTTCCTATCCGGTGTTGCCGTTGCGCGACATCGTCGTGTTTCCTCACATGATCGTCCCGCTGTTCGTCGGGCGCGAGAAGTCGATCCGCGCGCTCGAGGAAGTGATGCGCGCCGATATGTTCATCCTGCTCGCGACGCAGAAGAATGCCTCCGACGATGATCCGGCGACGAGCGCGATCTACGAGGTCGGAACGCTCGCGAGCGTGCTCCAGCTGCTCAAGTTGCCCGACGGCACCGTGAAGGTGCTGGTCGAGGGCGTCGAGCGCGCGCGCGTCATCAAGTACACCGAACGCACCGAATTCTACGAGGCGGAAGCGAGCGTGTCTGTCGACCAGCTCGGCGAGAAGGTCGAAGCCGAGGCCATGGCCCGCTCGGTCATCAACGAGTTCGAAGGCTACGTGAAGCTCAACAAGAAAGTGTCGCCCGAGGTGGTCGGCGTCGTCCATCAGATCGAGGACTACGCCAAGCTCGCCGACACGGTCGCGTCGCACCTGCAGATCAAGATTCCCGACAAGCAGGCGATCCTCGAGACGCCTTCGGTCGCCGAGCGGCTGGAGCGCGTGCTCGGCCTGATGGAGAGCGAAATCTCGGTCCTCCAGGTGGAGAAGCGCATCCGCACGCGGGTCAAGCGCCAGATGGAGAAGACCCAGCGCGAGTACTACCTCAACGAGCAGATGAAGGCGATCCAGAAGGAGCTCGGCGACGAGGAAGGTCGCGACGAGCTCGCCGAGATCGAGGACAAGATCAAGAAGACGCGGCTCTCCAAAGAGGCCCGCGACAAGGCTACCCACGAGCTCAAGAAGCTGCGCCAGATGTCGCCGATGTCGGCGGAAGCCACCGTCGTGCGCAACTATCTCGACTGGCTGCTGTCGATCCCGTGGGGCAAGCGCTCGAAGATCAAGAAGGACCTCCACCATGCGGAGGAGATCCTCGATCACGATCACTATGGTCTCGACAAGGTCAAGGAGCGCATCGTCGAATATCTCGCGGTGCAGAGCCGTGCCAACAAGCTGACCGGTCCGATCCTGTGCCTCGTCGGTCCGCCCGGCGTCGGCAAGACCTCGCTCGGCAAGTCGATCGCCAAGGCGACCGGCCGCGAGTTCGTGCGGGTGTCGCTCGGCGGCGTGCGCGACGAGGCCGAGATCCGCGGCCACCGGCGCACTTACATCGGCTCGATGCCCGGCAAGATCATCCAGTCGATGCGCAAGGCCAAGACCGCAAATCCGCTCTTCCTGCTCGACGAAGTCGACAAGATGGGCTCGGATTTCCGCGGCGATCCGTCGTCGGCATTGCTGGAGGTGCTCGACCCCGAGCAGAACAGCACCTTCAACGATCACTACCTCGAGGTCGACTACGATCTCTCCAACGTGATGTTCATCACCACGGCGAATACGCTCAACATTCCGCCGCCGTTGATGGACCGCATGGAGATCATCCGCATCGCCGGCTACACCGAGGACGAGAAGCTCGAGATTGCGCGCCGCCACCTCATTCCGAACGCGGTCGCCAAGCACGGCCTCGACGCCAAGGAATGGTCGATCGAGGACAACGCGCTGCTGCTCCTGATCCGCCGCTACACCCGCGAAGCGGGCGTGCGCAACCTTGAGCGCGAGCTGTCGACGCTCGCCCGCAAGGCGGTGAAAGAGCTGATGACCTCGAAGAAGAAGTCGGTGAAGGTCACCGTCGAGAATCTCAGCGATTACCTCGGCGTGCCCAAGCACCGCTACGGCGAGGTCGAGGCCGAGGATCAGATCGGCGTCGTCACCGGGCTCGCCTGGACCGACGTCGGCGGCGAGCTGCTGACCATCGAAGGCGTCATGATGCCCGGCAAGGGCCGCATGACCGTCACCGGCAATCTGCGCGACGTGATGAAGGAGTCGATCTCGGCAGCGGCGTCCTACGTGCGCTCGCGCGCCATCGCCTTCGGCATCGAGCCGCCGCTGTTCGACCGGCGCGACATCCACGTCCACGTCCCGGAGGGCGCAACCCCGAAGGACGGACCGTCGGCGGGCGTCGCCATGGTGACCGCCATCGTCTCGGTGATGACCGGCATCCCGGTGCGCCGTGACGTCGCGATGACCGGCGAGATCACGCTGCGCGGCCGCGTGCTGCCGATCGGCGGCTTGAAGGAGAAGCTGCTGGCGGCCCTGCGCGGCGGCATGAAGACCGTGGTGATCCCGGAAGAGAATGCCAAAGACCTGGTCGACATCCCCGAGTCGGTCAAAGGCGGGCTCGAAATCATCCCGGTCACCCGGATGGACGAGGTGCTCGCCAAGGCGCTCACCCGCGTGCCGGTGCCGATCGAGTGGGAAGAGGGCACCGTCAAACCGGCGCCGGAAGCGGCAGCGGTTGAAGTCGAGGACGAGGCGGCGTCGAACCTGACGGCGCACTGACCCTCGCGGACGGAGCGATTGTTGAAAGGCGGCGCCGCACGGCGCCGCCTTTTTTCATGCACCGGTTTTCGTGCATTTTTTTCGTGCCCCTTTATTCGTGCACTTGCGCCGCTTGATCTCGGGGCCGGGGGAGGGCTACACCGTGGGCGAGGGCGGTTAGCTCAGCTGGTAGAGCATCTGCTTTACACGCAGGGTGTCGGCGGTTCGAGTCCGTCACCGCCCACCACAGCGCTGATGTCCAGCCCTTTCTCGCCCGTGTCCGCCCCCGAGCCGCGCGCCGGCGCTGACCTCATCCCCCCGTCCGAGATTTGAACCCGCCGTCAGGCTCCCGGAACTAACGATCGAAGCGGCGCCCCAGGATGGGGGCGGTCGGCCGCCAAGATCCTTGGACAGGAGCCTCCAATGACATCGGGACGTCAAACCGCCGGGCAACACCGCGTTGCTCTCGCCCTGTTGGCCGTAGTTTCTTCCCTCGCCTTGCTTGGACCGACATCAGCCTGGGCGCAAAGCCCGGCTCCGGCCCCCGCCGCGGCCCAGCCGGCCAATCAGAACGCCACCGCTGCGACCGTCGGAATCAACTCGGTGATCACCGTCAATGCGGACCGCACGGCAGAGACCGTCGAGACCCGCCGCATCAAGATTTTGGGGCCCGGCGCCGTCCAGTCGGAAGGCCAGCAATCCCTGCAATACATCGAGGGCATGCAGACACTCGAGATCGAGGCCTATACCGAGAAGCCCGACGGCACCAAGGTCCCGGTCGATCCGGCGAGCATCCTGACCCGCGATGCTGCCACCGGCCTCGCCGCCGTCTATATGCGCGATGCCAAGGTCAAGACCGTGCTCTTTCGCGACGTCGCCGTCGGCGACACGCTGGTGCTGATCTCGCGCCGGGTCGAGACGGGTGGGGTCTACTTCGGCCACTTCAACGGCCTCAATGTGTATCCGCTGAACTTGCCGGTGACCAACTCGACGACCGTCATCATCGCGCCGAAGGAGCTTGCGCTGCATGTCGGGGTCTATGGCGAGCGGATGGCGCACAAGGTGACCACCGACGAGACCACCACGCGTCACGTCATCGCCTATCATCCGGGTCGCCGGACGATGCTGGAGGCCAACGCGACCTCGCTATTCGACCGCGACCCGCGCATCGTCATCACCACCTTCGACAACTATGAGCAGCTCGGTGCAAGCTATTGGTCGGCGATCGCGGACAAGGCAGCAGCCCACCAGCGACATTGCCAAGCTCGCCGAGCAGATCACCAACGGCATCGAAGATCGCCGCGCCCAGGCGGAAGCGATCGATCGCTGGGTCAAGCAGAACATCCGCTATGTCGGCGTCTATCTCGGCACCGGCCGCGTGATCGCCAACGATCCCGCTACGATCGTCAAGAACAAGTTCGGCGACTGCAAGGATCACGCGATCCTGATGGCCGCGCTGCTCGCGGCGAAGGGCATCGCGAGCGAGCAGGTGCTGATCAATCTGGGTGACGTCTACACGCTGCCGGAGACCGTGGCGCCGGGTTATTTCAACCACGCCATGATCTATCTGCCGGAATTCGGCGTGTACGACGATCCGACGGCGGGGCTCGCGGCGTTCGGCGTGCTGCCGCGGCAATCCTACGACAAGCCGGTGCTGCACGCGTCTGCCGAAGGCGCCCACCTTGCCCGTACGCCGGTGATGCAGGCGGCGGAGCAAGTGGCAACCAACCGCACGCGGATCAACGTCGCCGCCGACGGCGTCGTCACCGGCGAGACTTCGGATATTGCGACCGGCGCAACTGCCATCGAACTGCGTGGAGTGGCAACACAGTTGCAAAGCGTCGGGCTCAAGTCCGCCGCGGAGCGCATCCTCCAGAACTTCCACAACCCCGGCAAGGGTCTCTATGACGTCGGCACCCTGGTCGATGGCGCTCAGGAATACACCCTGCGCGGCAAGTTCACCCTCAACAACAAGCTGAACGTGACGCCGGGTGCGTTGGTTGCCATCCCGCACGGCTTGGACCTGCTGTCGCGTCCAGGCGAAGGGCTGTTCGGCAACCGCTTGCCCACCCGAACCGTGCCGTTCGTCTGCTCGGCGGGCCGTCAGATCGAGGACATCGAGGTGACGTTTGCGGATGGCCTGCCGCTGCCGTCGGCGCCCCAAGGGGGCCAAGATCGAGAAGCCGCAGTTCACCTACACGTCCGAGTATCGGATCGAGAACCGCACGCTGAAAATCCGGCGGGAGTTCGAATCCCGCGTCGCCGGACAGGTGTGCGCGCCTGAGACCGAAGCCGCGATTGCGGACTCGCTCAAGGCGGTCGCGGCCGATCTCAACACCGGCATGAGCATCCCGAAGGCAGCGGTCGCGAAAGTCGAGCCGCCGAAGCCCGCGCCGCCCAAGCCGGCGACGGATACGGCCCTCGTCAATCGCAACCAGTGTGCGGGCTTCGAAAACGCGTCAGCCGACCTGCGGATCGGTGCCTGCACCGCGCTCATCCAGTCCGGCCAGGAAACCCAAACGGCCATCGCCGTTGCCTTCACCAACCGCGGCTTTGCGTACCGGATGAAGGGCGACAACGGTCGCGCCGTCGAGGACTTCGATCAGGCGCTCAAGCTTGTTCCGAACTACGCCGTCGCCCTCAACGGCCGCGGTCTCGCCCGGCATAGCCTGCGTGACTACGATCAGGCCATCGCCGACTTCAGCCAGGCGATCAACCTCAACCCGACATTCGCGGTCTGCCTACACCAATCGGGGCAATGCTTTGTGGGACAAGGGCGATCGCGACGCGGCCATGGCGGATTTCAACCAGGCGACCGGGCTTGAGCCGATGAACGCCGTACGTGTTCCAGGTCCGCGGCCGAGCCTATCGGGTCAAGAGCGAGTTCGATCGCGCGCTCGCGGACTTCGACCAGGTGATCCGCCTGCAAAAGAACAACGCCATGGCATGGAACGATCGCTGCTACACGCATGTTCTGGCGGGCTCTGCCTCGACGACGGCGCTCAATGACTGCAACGAGGCGTTGCGGCTTGATCCGAAGTTGAACGCGGCGCTCGAAAATCGTGGCTTGCTCATGCTTCGCAGCAACGAGGTCGAACGCGCCATCGCGGACTATGACGCCGTGCTGCGGGCGGCTCCGAAGAATGCGGGCGCGCTCTACGGCCGCGGCATCGCGAAGCTCAGGAAGGGCGACAAGGACGGCGGCGAGGCGGACATCGCGGCTGCCAGCGCCCTGAATGCGGAGATCGCCAAAGCGTTCGCAAAGCTCGGCGTGACCGTTGCGACCCAGGACACGACGGCCGAGAAGCCGGTGTTGTAAGTCACGGGCCTCCCGAAGAAGAAAAAGCGCGCCGCGGCGGGACCGCGGCGCGCTTTCATATTGAGGCAGCCGTTGAGGCCGCAGGCGACGAACCTGTTATTGCGCGAAGCAGTAGAACAGCCCGTTGCCGCCGGTCGCGACAAGGTCGGCCTGGCCGCAGGCGCGAGACATGTGCGCCGCATTCCATGAGCGCTGGAATTCATTGTCGGCGCCGCCGCGGCGGTCGACATGGCCCACTACGGTCTTGCCGAATTCCGAGCTCGTCCAGTTGCCGCAGGTCAGGTTCATGTTGCCCGGGTAGGCGGTGCCCTCGGCGGTCGAGCCCGTGACGATGTCGTGCCAGTTCGGCGCATAGCCGAAGCCGGCGATCATCGTGCCGCGCTCGGTCAGGGAGTTCTCCCGGCTCAGCTTATTGTTTGCGCTGTGCAGGTCGTCGACGCTGGTGGCGACGACCACGCCCTTGGCATTCTGCCACGGCCCTTTGCCGATGCGGTCGCGGGCGTTGATGCCCTTGGCCTGCGGCGTTTCCGCGGTCGACAGATAAGCCCGCCAGACTTTGTTGCCGGCGCCGGCCGCCATCGCCAGGGTCTGGCAGTGAGCATCGGCGCCGCTGATGCCGCCGAGATCGCCGCCCTTGCCGGACCCGGCGCTGGTGACGAAGAAGCTCATGTTGGGAAACTGCGGTGGCGCCTGTTGGGCGAGCGCGCTGCAGGTGAAGCCCATCAGCGCTGCCGTCGCCAGCAACACGTGACGCATCGTCTTGTCCATTTGTGTTTCTCCCGTTCGGACTTTCTCAATTTGAAGTCGAGACGGAACTCTCCCCGCCTGACGGCGCTGATCCTAGAGTTCCGTTCCTCCTGCTTCAATCCCACTCGCGCGCCGCGGGCGCGAAAAGCGGAAATCCGGCTACCCCTGAACCGTCGAGGCCTGCACGCGGCGTCGATCGAAAATCGGTGGTTGATCGAACGGTCGATTGATAAGGCCTACTCGGATTGTTAGGTCGCGACGATCAGCATATCTTATGAACTATGATCACCTTGAGACAATTGCGCTATCTGGCGGCGCTTGCCGAACACCGGCATTTCGGCAGGGCCGCGGAAGCCTGCGCCGTCACTCAGCCGGCGCTGTCCATGCAAATTCGCGATCTCGAGAAGGAGCTGGGCGCCGAACTGGTCGAGCGCCGGCCCGGCGACATCGTGCTCACCGATCTCGGCGCCGAGGTCGCGCGCCGCGCCGACCGCGTGCTGGTGGCGACCCGCGATCTCGTGGACTACGCCCAGCATCGAGGCCGTGTGCTCTCCGGCCGCCTCAACCTTGGGATCATTCCGTCGCTCGCTCCCTATGTGCTGCCGAAGATCCTGCCGACGTTGCAAAGCCATTTCCCCGAATTGCGGCTCGAACTGCGCGAAACCCAGACCAAGTTTCTTCTCGACGAACTCGGCCGCGGCGCTCTCGATGCCATCATGCTGGCCTTGCCGATCAATGAAACCGACATCGAGACGATGCGGCTGTTCGATGACGCCTTCGTGCTCGCGGTGCCCGCAACCGATGCGCGTCGGGCCTCGACGCGCGTCAGTCCGGACGAGATCGATCAGTCGAAACTCATCCTGCTGGAGGAGGGCCATTGCCTGCGCGACCAGGCACTTGCGTATTGCGCTGGCGCGACGCGCGGCGCCGCGATGGGGCTTGGCGCGACGAGCCTTGCCACCGTGATGCAGATGGTGGCGAACGGCTACGGCCTCACGCTGGTGCCGAAGATCGCGGTGGATGTCGAGGTGCGCGATGAGCGGGTCAAGCTGTTGCGCTTCACGGATCCGGAGCCCGGCCGCACGATCGGGCTTGCATGGCGACGCACTTCGCCGCGCAAGCCGGATTTCCTGGCGTTCGGGCAATTGGTCAGCGAGACGCTGGGCTTTCCGTCGCCGGCCCCGCGCATTTCCGCACGGCGTCCCCCGAAGCGGCGCTTTGCAGCGCATCGCGCGTCGTAGCGGGCTCGAAGGTCTTTCGCGCGCATCGCTCTCCTAATCGAAGCGCATGCCGGTTTCCGGCAGGACCTTCGACCAGCGGTCGGCCTCGCGCCGGATGAAGGCTGAGAATTCGGCTGGCGCCATGGTGGCCGGATAAAGCCCTGCGGCGTCGGCGGTGGCGACGACCGCGGGGTCGGAGAGGGCACGGGCGACCTCGCGGTAGAACTTCTCGACGATCGGCGCCGGCGTGCCGCGTGGCGCGACCAGGCCGAGCCACACCGTGATCTCGTCGAAGTTCGGCAGATCGGCGGTGATGGTCGGCAGGTTTGGCAGCGGCGGGAACGGGCGGGGATCGAATTTCGCCAGCACGCGAAAGCGGCCGGCTTCGATGCTGGCGAGCGCCGCTGACGGACCATCGAAGGCAAAATCGACGCTGCGCGTGAGCAGCGCCTGGGTCACATCGGCGCTGCCGTTGTAAGGCACCAAGGTCGTCGTGATGCCAGCCGCCCGATTGAACAGGAACCCGGTGAGCTTGGTGGTGAGGGTGCCGGCGCCGTAGTTGAGCTTGCCGGGCGCGGCTTTCGCCCTCGCGATCAGTGCGGCAACGCTTTTCGTTTCGCTCTCGGCATTGACCATGAGCAATTGCATGGTCTTGGCGACGAGCGTCACCGGCGCGAAATCGTTGATCGGATCGTAGGGCGGCGTGCGGTACATGAACTGGTTCATGACCAGCGTCGAATCGATCGCCATCAGCAGCGTGTAGCCGTCCGCCGGCGCCTTGGCGACGATCTGCGCCCCGATGACCGTGTTGGCGCCGGGGCAATTCTCGATCACCACCGCCTGGCCCCAACTCTCGTTGAGTTTGCGCCCGATCAGACGCGACAGCACGTCGGACGGGCCGCCCGCCGGAAACGGCACGATGATCTTGAGCGAGCGACTGGGAAAGCCGGCCGCATCCGATGCTTCTTGCGCGGCGGCTTCGCCGGTCACTATGCCGGCGAAGGCGAGTAGGCAAAGGGCGAGGGTTGTCATTGGTCTCATCATCATCGCTTCCTGTCGGCAAATGTCATTTCGAGTGGCGTGCCAGGAATTCGAGCACGGCGCGGTTGAATGCCTCCGGCTGCTCCCAATAGGAGGAGTGGCCGGCCTCGCGAATGATCATCACCTCGCTGTGCGGAATCTCCGTTGCGACCATCCGGATCAGCGCCGGCGGCGAATAGAGATCGGCGTCGCCGGTGATGAGGAGCGTCGGCACGTGCAGCTGCCGCAGCGTCGCCGCGCTGATCGTGTTCGCGGTCTTTTGCCGGAACGGCGTGCTCGTCACCGCCTTGTGCTCGAGGTCGAGCCATAGATTCACGCCGTGGGGATTGGCCGCGCGATAGGACGGCCCGAGCTCCCGGAAATCGGCCGGCATGTCGTTGAAGCCTTTGGGCCGCAGGCTTTCGTAGAGGCTCACGATCGGTCCCTCGGCAAGTCCCGCCGGATTGCTGTTGATCACGAGGCTCAAGAGGCGGTCCGGGTGCGAGACGGCGTAATCCGCCGCGACGCCGCCGCCAGCCGCAGAGCCGACCGCGTGAAATCGGCGAATGCCGAGGAAATCCACCAGGGCGTTGAGGTCTTCCGACGCGATGCCCGGTCGATCGGCGGCGAGGGGATCGGAGCCGAAATAGGAGCGCCGCGAGTAGCCGATCACGCGGTAGCCCGCCTTGGCGAAGGCCGGCTGCTGATAACCCCAGATCAGCGCACTGCCCGTTGCCGGATGCAGGAGGACGATCGGGACGCCATCGCCGCCCGTATCCCAGTAGAACAGGTGCGCGTCGCCAAGCGTCGCGATCGCTTCCTTGGCCGGCACCGGCGCCGGCATTGGCACAGCGCTGTCCTCGGCGTTGGCGATGCCCGCAAGCGCGATCGTGCAAGCGGCGATAGATGCGACCCATCGCAGAACTCGAATTCATGGCGTTTTCTCCCGGACGTCATGATATCACCTTCGGCGAGCATTTCTTTGCGCACTGCAGCGCCTGCGGCTGTTAGAATTCCGCCCTTGTCAAATCCTGGGACACCGGCGTCCTTTGCGCAGGCGCTACCTGATTGCTAGACGGGCAAGATGCTGACGATCCTCGCGGGCCGCTTCGAATGCGTTCAACTGCTCAACGTCGGCACCTATTTCGAGGCCTATCGCGCGATCGACAAAGCTCTCGATCGCTCGGTCTTCATCAAGATCGCGCGTGCCTCAAGCGACCCCGTCGCCGCGAAGATCGTGGAGGCGCACGTCGTCCTGTGGCGTCGTCTTGCACGTGAGAAATTCCGCGGCGCGCCGACAATTCTCGACTGCGGCCGGGACGGCGGCCTCACTTACCTCATCACCGAATGGATCGGCAGTCCGTCGCTGCGCACGCTCCTCGACCGTGATCGCCAACCGATCGCCGAACCGAACCGGTTCCTGCGCTTGCTGCTCACGGGCGGCCTGTCGGCCCTGGCGGAACTCCATGCGCGCGGCTTCGTTCACGGCGACATCAGTCCCGGCAACATCCTGGCTGATCCGTGGGGAAGGTTTCCCGCGGTCTATCTGGTCGATCCCGCGCCGCAGTTCGATCTGCCCGATCCGCGCGATCCGAAGCGCCGGCTGATCCTCGGCAATCCGCATTTTTGCGCGCCGGAAGTTCTCGCCGGCGAAGCCGTGAGCGCGCGCGCAGATTTGTTTGCGCTCGGCACGGTGATCGAAGAGGCCGCGCGCATCCTTGGCGCGGTTGCCCCTGGGTTGGCATCGCGGCTGACGGCCGCGAGGCCGGAGGATCGTCCTGCCTCTGCGGAAGAAGCCTTGGCGCTGCTTCAGGACGAAAGCACCCGTGTGAACGTCAGCCCGACCGCCGGTCCGCCCGCCACCGACGCCTGGACCGCTGTGAGTGCGGCCGTGTCCGTGCCCATACCGCGTCAGGTTACCGAGGCCTGGAATGCGCCGACCGTGCTGGCGCCGGTCAGTGCGCCGTCAGCTTCGCCCGCGGACGCGTCGGCGCCGACCACAGCGATTTCGGTTCCCGCATCTCCCACTGCGGCAGAAGCGTCGACTGTCGCGCTGTCGGTGCCGGCATTACCAACGGCCGCCAACACGGCCCCGACGGCGACGCTGTCGGTGCCGTCGCGTCTTCTCGCAGATTTCTCCGTTGTCGCTCCGAAGCTGATCGAGCCGGGCCGCAACTTCATTGTCGAGGTGTGGGTCGCGCCGAGCGGCAGGAGCGCCGAGATGCTGGCGGAAGCGACGCGCGGCGGTCGCATGATCGAGCGGGGCAACAGGTCCCATATCAATCTCGAGCGGGATACGGTGATCACGGTGCTGCTGAAGCTGCCGGATTTCGAAGTCCCCGATCCCATGGAAATGCTCGGCTGGGACGGCGACATCCGCAACGTGAGCTTCATCGTGAAGGCGCCGGCGTCGCTCGCGCCGGGCGTCTATCCGGGGATCGCGAAGCTGATGAAGGGCCAGCTGCCATTTGCGAGCATCGCGTTCGATCTCGCGGTGACGTCGCAGACAGCAAAAGTCGAAGCACCGCCCGAACCGCTGAAAGCGCGGGTCCAGCGCATCGCCCGCGCATTTGCGTCGTATGCCAGTCAGGATCGCGCGGAAGTGTTGCGACGCGTCCAGGGCATTCAGGCGACCGGCATGGACGTGTTCCTCGATGTCGTCAATCTGCGCAGCGGCCAGGACTGGGAGCGGGCGATCTATCATGAGATCGACACCAGCGACGGCTTCTTTCTGTTCTGGTCGCGCAACGCCGCGCAATCGAGCTGGGTCGAGCGCGAGTGGCGCTACGCCTTGAAGCAGCATGGGCTGGAGTTCATCAGCCCGCTTGCCCTCGAGGATCCCCGCCTGACGCAACCGCCGGCGGAACTGAGCAAGATGCATTTCAACGATATGCTGCTCGCCTTTATCCACTCGGAAGATGCGATCGCCAAGCGCGCGCCGAGCACGTCGTCGCCGCAGTAATCGTGTGCCCGTCTCAATCGTAGCGCAGATTGAGTTCCTTGAGCACCTTGCCCCACCGCGCCGCTTCCTTGTGCATGAAGGCCGCAAATTCCGAGCGCGACATCGTCATCGGATAGCTGCCGGCGCGCTCCAGCCGCGCGACGACGACCGGATTGTTCATGATGTCGGCGATCTTGCCGGCGAGCTTGTCGACAATCGGCGTCGGCATTCCGGCGGGGCCGACGAGACCCAGCCAGACCGAGATGTCGTCGAGATCGGGAAGGTTCGCGGCTTGGGCAAGCGTCGGCAGATCACCGAGCACCGCCGGGGTGCGCCGGTCGAGCTTTGCGAGCGCCCGCAGTTCGCCGGCTTCGATCAGCGGATCGACGATGAGCGTCGCCGCATAGATGACGTCGACATTGCCGGAGAGCAGGCCCTGGGTCGTTTCCGCAGTTCCCTTGAACGGCACATAGACGATGTCGAGACCGGCGGCCTTGTGGAATAGATGCCCCATCAGTTGCGCCGTGATGGTGCCCGCGCCGTAGTTGAGCTTGCCTGGGGACGCTTTCGCTCGCGCGATCAGCTCTGCCACGGTCTTCGGTCCGTCGGCAGCACGCACGGCGACAACCGAAACCGTCTTGGTAATGGTGGTGATCGGTGTGAAATCGGCGAACGGATCGTAGGGCGGATTGCGATAGAGAAACTGGTTCATCACCAGCGTCGAGTCGATCGGGATCAGCAGCGTGTAGCCGTCAGGCGCGGCCTTCGCCACGACCTGGGCACCGATGACGGTGTTCGCGCCGGGGCGGTTTTCCACGATGACCGCCTGGCCCCAGTCCTCGGTCATCTTCTGCCCGAGGATGCGGGCGATGATGTCGGCTGGGCCGCCCGGCGGGAACGGCACGACCAGGCGGATGGCGCGGCTCGGATAGCTCTCGGCGCGGGTTTGCGCATTGGCGCACGACGCAACGAAGAGGGCGGCAACATCGCAGGCCGCCGCGACGACCATGATCAGGATCAAGGCGCGGATGACCCGCAGCGGATTCATGCTGCCCTCCCGGCCGCGTTTCTTGCTACCATGGCGGCCCCGATCATGTTGCGGCGACGCGCTGCTCGCCTCAACCGGAAAATGTGAGGACTGTCGTGCTTGCGCCTTCCGAGGCCATGCAGGGTCGCGTGGCCATGTACAACGCGAACGCGCTGAAGATCGGGCTGTTCGGCGCGAATTGCTCCTCCGGCCGCGCCGTCACGCTGGTGCCCGAGCGGTGGTCCGGAAGCTGGCCCGATAATTTGCACCTTGCCCGCATGGCCGATGCCGCGGGCATCGATTTCATGCTGCCGATCGCGCGCTGGAAGGGCTACGGCGGCGTTACCGATTACCAGGGCGCGACGTTCGAGACCGTCACCTGGGCGTCGGGTTTGCTCGCGGCGACCGAGCGCATCACAGTGTTTGGGACGGTGCACGCGCCGCTCTTCAATCCGCTGATCGCCGCGAAGGAATTCGTCACCGCCGATCACATCGGTGAAGGGCGGTTCGGCCTCAATCTTGTCGTCGGCTGGAACGAGGACGAGTTCGAGATGTTCGGGGTCAAGCAGCGCGACCACGAGCAGCGTTACGACTATGCCCAGGAGTGGATCGACGCGGTGAAGCGCGCCTGGGGCCCCGAGGAGGAGTTCAGCTTCGACGGGAAGTTCCTCAAGCTCGCCGGCGTGCGTGCCAAGCCGAAGCCGTTCGGCGGAACGCGGCCGCTCATCATGAATGCCGGTGCTTCGCCGACCGGGCGCGCCTTTGCGCTGCGTAACTGCGATGCGTTCTTCACGCAAGCTTCGCGAACGTCAGTCGAGGAGACCGCGACGCGCGTGCACGACATCAAGGCGGAAGCGGCGCGCTACGGTCGCGAGATCGATGTCTACACCGTCGGCGTCGTGACCTGCCGCCCGACCGCAAAGGAGGCCGAGGAATATTACCGCCACTGCATCGTGGAGAATGCCGACTGGTCCGCGGTCGATCTCATCCTCGCCAAGAAGAACATCAGCCGGGAGAGCGTCGGCGAGGAGCAGTTCCGCCAGGAGCGCACCAACTATGCGAACGGAATGGGCGGCGTGCCGATCGTCGGCGACCCCGACACGGTCGCGCGAAAGCTCGCCGACCTCAGCCGCGCAGGCCTGCGCGGCGCCGGTATCTCGTTCGTCAACTTCGCGGACGAATTGCCGTACTTCTGCGACGAGGTGATTCCTCGCCTCGAACGCGCCGGCGTGCGCGAGAAGCTGGTATAAAAAGCTCGGGCTGCCTGGAGGTCATCCAGGCAGCCCGCGCCGCACTCCCCCTTCGATCGGAAATCAGACGGCTTCCTTGAGCTCCTTGGCGGCGCGGAAGGCCACCTTCTTGCTCGCTTTGATCTTGATCGGTTCGCCGGTCGCCGGATTGCGGCCCATGCGGGCGGCGCGCTTGCGCACGACCAGAATGCCGAGACCGCCAATGCGGATGCGGTCGCCCTTCTTGAGGTGCTTCACGACCATGCCGACCAGGTCGTTCAAAACGGCTTCCGATTGCTTCTTCGGCATTTCGTGGGTGCCGGCCAGGGCGGCGGCGAGATGCTTCAGGGTCACGGTAGTCTGCGCGGCTTTTGCCATCGAAAGCTCCTCCTCTTGGGGCTAACTACGCCGGTGCTCGGCGGATACCGGGGACACATAAGCAATTCTCGCGGGGTTTGACCATATGATGAATGCAAAAAACGCCTGATTCTTGTGGGGATTCTGCTGTCGGAACTAAAGAAATGGCCGATTCCAGCCAATTTCGATGCCCCCGGAAGACCAAATCGACGGTTTTCCCCTGACAAACCGGGCTCTCTTTGTTTATGACAACCCTATTGGGTTGTCCTCCATCGCATGGGTGACGGCCGTTGACTTCGATCCTACCCGATCGTATCTCATGCTCGATTGCTGCGCCTTGAGGCGCGGATTGCGGGGGCGTAGCTCAGTTGGTTAGAGCGTTGCCCTGTCACGGCAAAGGCCGCGGGTTCGAGTCCCGTCGCTCCCGCCAATCGTAAAGATTTGGTTCCGAAACTTGCCCGCGCGGCCGTGTGGCGCAAGTATCTCCAGCGTCGTGATCTTTTTATCACAGCGGACGGAAAACTGGATCGTCCACCCTCGGCATCGCGAAACGGCCGCAGCACTTCCTGCTATAGATTGAGACTTGGGGTAGGCGTCCGTTGCGCCAACGGATTGCAGTGGTCGCGTGAGCTGCGTCGTGCGGCGTGCGTGACAGGGGGGAAGGATGTTGGGCAAATCGATTGCGCGATCCGTGGCGATCATTGCCGGCATAGTTGGTGCAACGTTTGTGACAGGAATCGCTGCCGCCGGCGATCTCACTCCTTATCCGGTCTCTCCTGGTTATCCCGTCCTCCCAGCGGTCGCGCCGGTTTGGCCAGCGGTCGATGGAATCAATGAAAAGTTCGAAGGGTTCGGCGGCTCGCTTGCGAACCGCAGTCTCTATGGTGTCAACGGCAGCCTGACAGCGCCGGTCGGCATACCGTTCGGCGCGCAAATCGACGGCAGCGTCGGCAATTTCGGCTCCAACACATTCGGCGTCGTCGGCGGTCACTTGTTCTGGCGCGATCCGAACGTCGCGCTCTTTGGCATTTACGGCAGCGAAACCTTCTGGGATGCGAACGGCGGTGTGAATGCGGGACGTATCGCCGCGGAAGGCGAATACTACTGGGGCCACTTCACCCTGCAAGGCATCGTCGGCGTAGAATTTGGCAACACCGCAACGGCCGCCACGACTGCTACGTCAGGTCCCTTGGTGGCAACGACCTTCAACACGTTCAATATTCAGACTCGATTTTTCGACGAGATCAACTTCAAATACTACCTCGGTGACGACGCCTCCGCCTACATCGGCCATCGCTATCTTGGCGGCAGGAATGGTATTGCGCTAGGCGGCGAGTTGGCGCTGCCGGTTGCGCCCGGCATCCTTGGGTCGGCGTTCGTCGAAGCGCGTTTCTTCGAGAGCGATATCAATGGCGTCTGGGGTGGCGTGAAGTTCTACTTCGGTCCGAACGACAAGCCGTTGATTGCACGCCACCGCCAGGAAGATCCTAACAACTGGAACGTTGATAGCCTTTACACCATCACTAACAATGGCAGCACGTCCGGAGCGGCGATCTGCACCAATGGCGGTACTCCACCGGCCTGCGTCGTAGACCCACCGCCCCGCTATAGGAGTAGCCTTTTTATCACACTCCAAAAAAAATCGACGTCGCCAGCGTCAATTTCATGCGAACAATTGGAGCGACTCTGGTATGAATGTTCTTCATGCTTCGGTGGTCGTGAGGACTTGGGGAATTCCTCGAAAGCGACGCACTGGATCAAGCGAGTTTAATGCAGCAGGTGGCTGTGGGGTGGGGAAGAGCGCAACGCCGGTTCGCCGGCGTTGCGCTTTACTTTTAGGGCATCATCCTACCGCCAAATTAGATCGCAACGTTCGGCATCCGTCATTGTCAAGCCGCCGATGCTGGTGGCCAGCCGATCTGGTTCGCTTCCTGCACGATTTTCGCCACCGACAGAATCCGCGGCTCCTCAAAGCGCGGCGCCACGATCTGCAACCCGATCGGTAGTCCGTCGCCTGACAATCCCGCGGGGACGCTTGCGGCCGGCAGACTGACGAGCGTCACGAGGAACGCGGGGGCGAGCCAATCGATGTAGCTTTCGAGTTTCTTGTTGCCGATCGCGTCGGGAAAGTTCTGCTCGATCGGGAATGGCTTCACCGGCGCCGCCGGCGTCAACAGCAGGTCAAAGCGCTCGAACAGTTCGCGGAACCGGTGAAACACTCTCAAGCGCGCGTGTTCAGCCGCGGCGAGGTCGTGTGCGGTGACCTTCAGTCCTTGCTTGACGTTGCTCTTGAGGTTTTCGCCGAACGCATCAATCCGCGCGAGATTTTCGAATTGCTGGCCGACCATCCAGGCGCCGCGCCAGGTGTGGTAGGGCGCTCGGCCATCGGAAGCATCGAAGGCCACGACCTCGACCTGCGCGCCAGCATCGACAAGCCCCAACGCGGCGGTGCGGCAGATCGCGTCGACCTCGCTATCGACCCCAATCCCGGCGATATCGGACGCGTAGGCGATGCGCAGTCCGCGCACATCCGTAGCGCCTGCGACGACAGTGCGCGCACTGGCCCATGGTGGCGCTACCGAGATGGGCGACAGGCGGCTGAAGCCCACCATGGCATCCAGCATCAGGGCCGCATCCTCGGCGCGACGCGCGAGCGGCCCGTGCACCTGGCCAGGATCCCAGGCGAGCGGCATCGGGTGATTGGGGATGAGACCCGGCGTCGGCCTGATACCGACGATGCCGCAGAAGGCGGCCGGCACGCGGATCGAAGCGCCAAAGTCGGTGCCCTGGGCGAGCGGCACCATGCCGGTCGCGACCGCGACCGCCGAGCCGCCCGAAGAGCCCGCCGGGCTGAGCGCCGGATTCCACGGATTGCGGGTCGCGCCAAATACCGCATTCACCGTCGCGGCGCCCGTCGCGAACTCCGGTGTATTGGTTTTACCGAGCACGATACCGCCGGCGGCCCTCAGGCGTCGCACGACCTCCGCGTCCTCAAGCGGCACATGATCGTGAAAGAGCGGCGAGCCGAACGTGGTGCGGATGCCGGCCGTTTGCGTGACATCCTTGACGGCGAATGGAAGCCCATGCAGCGGACCGAGCGGCGCGCCTCGCATCACCGCCGCTTCGGCGGTATGCGCCTCCTCGCGGGCGCGCTCCGCCGCGAGAGTAACGACGGCATTGAGCCTCGGATTGAGCCGCGCGATGACCGCAAGATGGGCATCGAGCACCTCGACTGGACTCACTTTGCGCGCGCAAATCAACGCCGCGAGTTCGACCGCCGATAAGCGCGTCAGCGAATGGTCCGACATCGGACGAGCATAATCTGCGGCACCATCCCCGCACCAGGGCACCAATGTGCGTGAGCGCCTCGCGCACACTTTGCGGCGAAGCGATGACTGACGACTGCAAAGCAAGGCGGCGGCGCTGACGCAACGCCTATGTGATGCGAGCGAACGACTTGTCGGCGCGCGACAATCTTCGCGAAATGCATCGCGTGCCACGCGCCGTCAAAACACCAAGCCGCACTCAGAATTGGGTCACATTCGCCGTCGAGTTTGAACGCGGCTGAGAAATGGGGATGGGGATGCGTAATGCGTAACATCAACTCTGCGACCCGACTACTTTCCGTGACAACCTGCCTTTTCCTCGCGACGTCGCTGCAGCTTGCGGGAGCGCAGAGCGCGTCTCGCCAATCGGCGGCGTCGCGCCAGGCGGCGGCGACGGCGGTATCGAACTACGAAGAGAAAAAGCGCGAGACCAACGACATCGCCGTGACCATCGTCGTCTCAGGGTTGTCGTGCACATGCGCGCGCTTCGCCGAGGACATTCGCAATGTCGTCAACGATCTGCGGCCTGACGGCATCCGCGTACTGCCGATGCTTGGAGTCGGGGGGCTGCAGAACCTCAATGACGTGCTGTTCCTCAAGAATGCCGACATGGGCGTCGTCGACGAGGACAATCTGCGTCTTCTCAAGAAGCGCGATCCGGTGCTTTACGCGAACATCGAGCAGCGCGTGCAGTACATCACCAAGCTCTACAATTCCGAATTTCAGGTGATCGCGCGCAACGACATCAGAACGTACGAGGATTTGCGCGGCAAGAAGGTGAACTTCAACCTCAAGGACAGCCAGACCGAGGTGACCGCCGACATCGTGTTCAACACGCTCAAGCTCGACGTCGAGCGCTCCTATTACGACAACGACGTCGCCCTCAAGAAGGTCATCGATGGCGATCTTGCCGCCATGATCATCCTCACCGGCGCGCCCCAGGCTGCGCTTGCCAAGCTTCGGAAGGAAGACGGCGTGCACTTCCTCGCCTTCGACGAGCGCACGGTCTCAGCTCCGGCGGCGCAACAGATCCTGTCCGACTATATCCCGGCGGAACTTACCCATGAGCAATATCCGGCGCTGATACCTCAAGGGGCGACGGTGCCGACCTTCGCCAACCGCGCCTTGCTGGTGGCTTACGGCTGGCAGGAGAACTCAGCGCGCTACAACAGGATTGCGAAGTTCGTGCGTGAGTTTTTCGGCAAGATCGACCGCTTCCACGACGGCGCGCGCCATCCCAAGTGGAACGAGATCAACATCGCCGCCGATATTCCGGGATGGACGCGGTTCAAGCCCGCTGCGGACTGGCTCGCCAGCCAGCGCGTTGCGATGGCTCGCCCGAAAGGCACGTCTGACGGCAGCGCCGACCTCAAGGTTGCATTCGATCAGTTCGTCGATCAGTACGCGGCCAGCAAGGGCTTGCACACCATTTCGGCAAGCGAGCAGGAGATGCTGTTCGCGAAATTCAGGACGTACCTCCAAACTCAGGCCAGTGCGCGCGCCCATTGATGCGGCGTACCGCGTCGTCGCCGGGCTCGTCCCGGCGATCTCGATAGAATGGGCACAGCTTGCGCTCTTGCCACTCCACGCGTCAGTGCTCCGTTCGTCGAGGTGGCCGGGCTTGTCGAACCGACAAGCCCGGCCATG
Organism: uncultured Alphaproteobacteria bacterium; assembly: GCA_963702755.1. Classification (GTDB taxonomy): domain Bacteria; phylum Pseudomonadota; class Alphaproteobacteria; order Rhizobiales; family Xanthobacteraceae; genus JAJPKK01. Next base: position 174,182 of record CAVPDZ010000006.1, read on the forward strand.
ACGTATGCGGGGGGCATCCGCCAATTCGAATGGCAACCGTCAATGCATCTTGCCGCAGGAGCAGCGGCCGGGCGGCGGGAAATCCCGGCGCAACGCGTGCATGGCGGCATCGTCGGCTAATCCGCTGCAGAAGTTCGCGATCAGTGGGTCGATCCGCTCGGCAAAACACCGTGCATTGGCATTAAGCCCGACAAGGCGCTCCATCGCCTGCTGCGCCTGATGAGCAAGCGCATGGCGATCGACGCCGATCGCGCGCCCGTCCGAGACCACGAGCTTGCCGCCGATCAGCACCTTGTCGACAGCGGTCGCATCCTCGGTTGCCACGATCTGGTTCGTGGCATCGTTGAGCGGCATGTAATTGACGTTGTCGAGATCGAGGAGGACGAGGTCGGCCTTATAGCCCTTGGCGATGCGGCCGATGAGGTCCTGCATGCCGAGGACCCGCGCCGAGCCTTCGGTCGCCATGCGGAACACTTCCCGCGTCGAGATCCATTCATCGGGCGGCAGGCCGCGGATGCGTGACACGTAGGCCGCAAAGCGCATGGCCTCGAACATGTTCTGATTGTCCGATGAGGCCGACCCGTCGGTGCCGATGCCGACGGTGATGCCATGGCGCACATAATCGCGCACCGCGGCGATGCCGGACCCGAGCCGCAGGTTAGCGCCGGCGTTGTGGGACACCTGGGCGCCCTTGCTGCCGAGGAGCGCCATGTCCTTTTCGTTGAGCCAAACGGCGTGGGCCGCCGAGAACCACGGGCCGACGATGCCGCAAGCATCCATGGTCTCGGTCATCGACAGCCCGGTGAACTGGAACGAGGACGCCGACTGGTATTTCAACTCGCTCACGTGGGTCTGCATGGCGAGGCCATGTTCGCGCGCGATGTCGCGGCAGCCGATCATGAAGTCGCGGGTGCAGTGCTGCGGGATCGTGGGGGCGATGGCGAGCCGCAGTTGGTCGGCGGGATGCGACCACGTCTTCGCGAGATGCCGCAACGCATCGAGGTTTTTGTCGGTGCTGCCCATGCGCAGCCCGCCCGCCCAGGCACGCGAGTCTTCGGGCAGCGCGTCGAGGAGGCCGGGGATTGTTTGATAGAAGGTGAGGTCGGCGACCATCGGCGCGATCACCGCGCGCATCCCGACGGTGGCATAGGCGCTGGCCACAGCCTCCATGCCGTCGACGGTCGGCGCGGGAAACTCGAACATCAGGTCGTAGCAGGCGGTCGTTCCCTTCTCGACCAATTCGACGGCGTTGATGAGGGCGGAGAGGCGCTTGTCGTCGGTCGTGCGCGAGCCGCCGATCCAGACCGCGGCATTGAGGAGCTGCCCCAGCCCCATCAGGTCTCCGACGCCTTTGGAGAGGCCGCCGTGGCTGTGGGTGTGCGCATTGATGAGGCCCGGAATGACGAGGCGGCGGCGTGCGTCCAAGACCTCGGCGTTGGCGTTCGTCGCCGTGCCGGGCGCGACGATATCGGCGATGGTATCGCCATCGACAACGATGTCGCGCATTTCGCCCCGCGCGGCATCTGCCGTCACCACCAGTCCGCCCGAAATCACCTGCATTGCGTCTGTTCCTTTTCCCTTGTGCTCGCCGTGACCTGCGATCAGTGCGGCGCGCGAAGCCCAAGCCGCGCGAGGCGCGGCAGCACCTCGGCGGCAAAATACGGCACCTCGTCGAGATAATTCACGAACGACAGCGCAATCCCGCGGATGCCGGCTTCGCTGATCGCCGCCAGCTCCTGCGCTACGCGGTCGGGCGAGCCGACGAACGGGTAGCCGCCGATGGCGTTGCCGGCGAAGTAGCGCCGGCGAGCTTCATATTCCTCGGCCGAATGGTTTTCGCGCGTGATGTTGCGCAGGGTCATCATCGCCTCGACGGCGCCCCAGTCGGCGTTGTCGATGATGGCGTGGCGGTAATAGTCGTCCGCCTCCTGCTGGGTCGGCCGGCAGATCACCTGGCCGACGGTGTAGACCTCGATCTCGCGGCCGTAGCTTTTTGCCTCGTCCTTGATCTCGCGCACTTTCTTCGCATTGTCGGCAAGCGACGTGCGCGAACCTGCGGTCGCGGTGAAGAACGCCTCACAGTTGCGCAACGCAAACGCACGGCCGATTGCCGACGAGCCGGCGTTCATGATGATCGGCCGGGTGTCGCCAAAGGGCTTCGGATAGGCGCGCACGCCCTTGAGGTGGAGGAAGGCGCCATCGAAATCGAAGTCGCCGTCCTCGGACCAGGCGCGCTTCACGGCATCGAGCCATTCCTGCGCGAAGTCGTAGCGGGCGTCGTGGTCGCGCTGCGCGACGCCGAACATCTCGAACTCGCCCTCGTTCCAGCCGCACGACGAGATTGAGGCCGAGCCGGCCGCTCGCCGATATGGTCGGCGGTGACAAGCTCCTTCGCGGCGATGAGCGGATTGAACAGCGGCGCGTGCACGGTGCCGAAGACGGTGATGCGCTCGGTCGCGGCGAGGAGGCCCGACGCCCAGGTGATGGTCTCGAGCGTCGCGCCGTGGAAATCGGTGTCGCCGCCGTAGCCCTTCCAGCGCGCGATCGGCAGCATGAAATCGATGCCCGCCGCATCGGCAATGCGCGCAAGCTTGCGGCAGTCGGCCCAGCTTGCCGACCACCGCTCCGGCACCATGGTCGCCGAGCGGCCGGACGAGCAGTTCGCGCCGAACAGGCCGATCTGCAGCGCATTCGCGCCATACATGCGCATGCGGTCATGCATCGATGCGCTGCGGGCCAGCACTGAAATCCTCCATCACGTGAGGGCAGGGAGTGTTCCATCATGCTTATGCGCGGTCAACGCGGGGCCGCGCATAGCGGCCAGCAGGGTAGGGTGGGCAAAGCGCGCCCATGCGTCATGCCCTCGCGTGAGCACGCGTGGACACGCACGCGCTCTCAAAGTTGTCATCGCCCGGCTTGACCGGGCGATCCAGTAACCCCTGTCCCCATAGTTGAGTTAGAACTCGTACAAACAGCGCGGGGGCTACTGGATGCCCGCTTTCGCGGGCATGAGGGACGTGACTGCGGGCTACGCCGCTTATCCGCGCCAAGCCGACAAGGTGCCTTACGGTTTGTAAGGACCAAGCTCTTTCAACGCCGCTTCGACGAAGGTCATGTCGATGACGGCGCCGAGATCGAGCTTGCCGTTGATCAGCTTCTGGTCGGTGTAGAAGGCGAGATCGTAGGCGAGGCTTTGCGCGTTCACTTTCCCGTCGGGATTGATCCCGGTCGGCGTCACCGCCTTGTAGATGTCGCGCGCCTTGATGGGCGTGCTCTCCGAGAGGATGGCGATGACCTCGTCGGCATTCGGCCCGTCGAGGCGGCCGTCCTTGAGCGCGCCATTGTAAAAGCGGACCGCGCGGATATAGGCGCGCATGAAGCGGCGGGCGGCATCGGGATGGCGGACCGCAAAATCCTCCGCATAGAGCAGCACTGCGATCTGATGGTAGGGCAGAATTTCGTCATCGGAGCGAACGACGACGGCGTCGCCGCTCTTCACCGAGATCGCCGCCGCAGGCTCGACTGAGCCCGACGCCTCGACCGACTTGTTCTTGAGCGCGGCGACATGGTCAGGCAGCGGCATGTCGACGGTCTGCACATCGGCATAAGTAAGCCCGATCGACTTGAGCAGCGTGTTAAGCGTCGACGTGTTGCTGACGCCGGGGGCGTTCATCGCAAACCGCATGCCCTTGAGGTCGGGGAGATCGCGGTAGCGGCCGCTCGCGACGAGGTCCTTGCGGACCAGAATTTTGGTCGCGCCATAACCGGGCGGCGAGGAGGCCTTGTCGGCAACGATCTTGATCTTGATGCCGCGGGCGACCGCATTGTAGAGCCCCGCCGATGCCGAGCCGGCGCCGGCGGCGATCTGCCCCGAGCCGAGCGGCGCCACCATGTCGGACGCGGAGCGGAAGCTCGTCACGGTGACGTCGAGCCCTTCGTCGCGAAAGAAGCCCTTGCGGTCGGCGATGAAGATCGGCGCATCACTCATGGTGTTGGTAACGCCGACCGTCATCGGCTGCGCCGCGGCGAAGGAGGCCGACGCTGCGATGCCGCAAGCCCGAGCAGGGCCGGGAGAGCTCGAAAAGTCTTGCTGTTCATACGTTGCCTTCGTCCAAGACGAAGAGTTGTACTCCGGAACGACGCGGTCTCGGAAGGCTACAGCCCGAGATAGACGCGCCGGATATCTTCGTCCGCGGAAAGTTCCCGGGCCGCGCCTTCACGGGCGATGCGGCCGTGCTCCAGCACGTAGATGCGCTCGGCGACGGCGAGCGCGGAGCGGGCGTCCTGTTCGACGAGCAGCACCGCAACCCCCGCCTGCTGGACGGCGCGGATCGCCTGGAAGATCTCGACCTTGAGACGATGCGCGATGCCGACCGACGGTTCATCGAGCAGGAGAAGCGTCGGACGCCCCATCAACGCGCGCCCGACCGCAAGCATCTGCTGCTGTCCGCCCGACAAGTGTGCCGGCCGGCTGATGACCGCGCTCCTTGAGGATCGGAAACAGGGCGTAGACTTTCTCGAAATCGTGCGCGATGCCGTCCTTGTCGTTGCGCAGGTAGGCGCCGAGCATCAAATTCTTGGTCACGCTCAGTTCAGGAAACAAGCGGCGGCCTTCGGGGCAATGGCAGATGCCGCGGCCAACGACCTGATGCGCCGGCAGGCGCTCCAGCGATCGGCCGTCAAATGTCACGCGTCCGGCGGAGGGGCGGCACGGTCCGCGAGATCGCCTTCAGCAGCGTGGTTTTGCCGGCGCCGTTCGGGCCCGAGGACGCCGACCAGCTCGCCCCGATCAACGCGCAAGGATAATCCGTCGAGCGCGAGCGCCTTGCCGTAATGGACAACGAGATTTTCAACTTCAAGCAGTGCCACGGCCGGCTCCCGCCTGTTGCAGGTCAAGATCGATCTCCGCCGTGCCGAGATAGGCCTCGACCACGCGCGGGTGGCGCACGATCTCGGCGGGCGCGCCGCGGGCGATGATCTCGCCGAAATCCATGGCGATGATCTCCTGCACGAGCTGCATGAACTCGCGCAGCTTGTGCTCGATGATCAGGATCGTCAGGTGCTCGCTCGTGTGCAGCGCGCGGATCAATTCGGCGAGCCGCTCGACCTCGCCGGCGCCGAGCCCGGCGAACGGCTCGTCGAGGAGCAGCAGCTTCGGCGCGGTCGCAAGCGCACGCGCGATCTCCAGGCGGCGGAGGTCGCCATAGGGCAGGACATCGACATCCAGTTCCGCCTTGTCGCCAAGCCCGACTTGATCGGCGAGGGCGAGCGCGCGCTCGCGTGGCCGCCCCGAATGGCTCACGCGCGGCGCTAGGCAGGCCACCTCGATGTTCTCGGCGACGCTCATGCCGACGAACGGCCGCGCGAGCTGGAAGGTGCGGGCGAGTCCGCGATTGACGATCCGGTGCGGCGCTAGTCCCGTAAGCGACTGGCCGTCGAACGTGACACGACCGTCGTCCGGGCGGATGAAGCCGGTGAGCAGATTGAAGAGCGTGGTCTTTCCCGCGCCGTTCGGCCCGAGGATGCCGGTGATCGTGCCCGCCATCAGGGAAAGCGACACATTCTTCACGGCATGCAGACCGCCGAAGCGCTTGTTGAGGTCCTCGACGGCGAGCAACGCACTCATGCGAACATCGCCCGGATGCGCCGCCACAGCGGGGCGATCAGCCCTTGCGGCAGCAGGAACAGGATGACGATGAGCACGAGGGTATAGACCCACAGCCGATATTCGCTGACGCCGCGCAACGCTTCCGTCAGCACGTTGAGGAAAATGGCGCCGCCGACCGGTCCGTAGATCGAGCCGATGCCGCCCACATAGACCATGATGATGATGTTGATCGACAGGACGACGGCGAAGAGATCGGGGCCGACCTGGAGCTGGTAATGGGCGTAGAGCGCGCCTCCGAGGCCCGCAACGGCGGCTGAAATCATCAGCGAGGCCATCTTGTAGAACGTGACATCGATGCCGGCGGCCTGGCAGGTCGCTTCATCGCCGCGAATGGCGCGCAGGATGATGCCCCACGACGAGTTGGCGAGGAGCTTGAGCAGTACGGTCGCCGCAACCAGAAATCCGAGCGTGAGGTAGTAATAGGCGAGGGGAGAATTGAGAATCGGGTCGAGGCCGTTCAAACCGTCCTGCCCGCCGGTGTAGGTCGAAAAAATGATCGTGAGCTGCTGCATGACCGCAGCGCCCGACAGCATGGCGAGGGCGAAGTAGGGTCCTTTGAGGCGCAGCGTCGGCAGCGCCGATCACGATGCTGAACAGCACGGCGACAGGCGGCGCGGCGAGAAGACTCCACCACGGCGCGACCCCGAAATTGACGTTGAGAAAGCCCGCGGTATAGGCGCCGGCGCCGATGAACAACGCGTGGCCGAAGTTCTCCCGTCCGGTGAGCCCCGACATGAAGTCCCAGCTCGCGGCCCACATGCCGTAGCAGAGCGCGACCGTCATGATGCCGATGATGTAGCTCGAAGCAGAGATGAGCGGGACCGCGGCAAGGAGGCCGCAAGCAGCAACGGCGCCGATCCAATCGATGTTTGGAATCGTGAGCCTCAGGCGCGGCGACGAAACTTGCGTCATCTCGCTCATGAGGTCAGAACGCCGCGCGCCGGCCGAAGAAGCCGGCGGGGCGCAGCACGAGCGTGATCAGCACGGCCGCGACCGATACGATCTGCGACCACTCGATCGAAATCTTGAAGGCGATGATGGTTTCGACGTAGCCGAGCAGCAGCGCGCCGACGATGCTGCCGGGCAGCGATCCAAGGCCGCCCACGACGACGATGGCAAAAGCCTTGACCAGCGGCAGCAGGCCCATGCTGGGAATGACGGTCTGGAACGGCGCGACCAGCACGCCGGCCGCGGCGGCAATGCCGGCCGACAAACCCATCACGATCGAATAGATGCGATCGGAAGGGATGCCCATGTATTGCGCCGCTTCCGCATCCTGGGAGACCGCGAGGATCGCGCTGCCGATGCGCGTGAATTGCAGGAACAGCCATAGGCCGACGAGAATCACGATGGCGCCCGCAAGCGCCAGCAGGCGCTGACCGCTGATGTCGACCCCGAGGAAATGGTAAGTCACGTCGACGATCGACGGCACATTGCGCGCCTCCGAGCCGAACACCAGCAGCAGGACCTGCTCGACCATGAGCGCGACCGCGAGCGTAATCAGCAGAACGGCCAGCATCGACTTGCGGAGCGGACGCACCAGCACCCGCTCGACCACTATGCCGAAGGCCGCCACCAAGCAGGACGGCAGCGATGGCGGCGAGCCAGAGCGGCAAATGGGCGTTGGCGGTCAGCGTGTACACGGCGTAGGCGCCGAGCGCATAAAACGAGCCGTGCGCGAGGTTGAGAATACGCGCGACGCCGAAGATGAGCGTGAATCCGACGGCGAGCAGGGCGTAGATCGCACTGATCACCGCGCCGTAGACGAGGATCTGGATCACGCGCCTGGCCCTTGTTCGTTGCGGGCCGGGCCTGGCGCATGAACTTGCGCGGCCCGGCTCGGTCCGGCCGGCGGGTCGATCCCCGCCACAGGATCAGTTCTGGGCGAGCCAGGGTGGGTTGATCATCTTGCCCGTGACGAGTGCCTTTGGCCAGACGACGACGCGTTCGCCGTTCGCCTGCCATTGCACGAACAGCTCGTTGACGAAGCCCGGGCCGTCCTTGACGTCGTGCGTCGCATCGAACTGGACGCGGCCGCGCACGCCGACATAATCGGTCTTTTCCAGCTCCTTGATGACCTTGTCGGTATCGGTGCTGCCAGCGCGCTGAACCGCCTCGGCGTAAATATGGACCGCGTCATAGGCGCCCGGCGCGCTATAGACCGGCGGACGGCCGTAGAGCTTCACGAAACCGTCCCACCACGAAACGGTGGTCGGAGTGAGGGGAGCGCGCACGACGAAGTTAGCCGACACCTCGGCGATCGATTTCCCGCCGACCCGATCGAAGAAATTGGCATCCATGCCCTTCACGTCGATGCCGCCGATCGGCACCGGGACCTTGGCGTCATACCACTGCTTAATGAGGACATCGGATGCGCCATGCGACACGATGAGGATGAGATACTGGGCGCCGGCGTCTTTCACCTTCGCGAAGATCGGGGAGAAATCGGCGGTCTGCACGTCGAAGTACTCGGCAAGCGGCACTTCGAGTCCGGCGCTCTCGGCGCCTTTCTTGAGCGGCGGCAGGATGTCCTGCACCCATTTGGCGTTCTCGCCGATGATCGCGATCCGCTTCAGCCCAAGTTCGCCTTTGAGCTTGCCGGAGACGAAATCCAGCAGGGCATTGGCCTGCCGCGCGGAGTTGATCGGATTGACGCGGAAAATGTATTTGTAGTGATCGTAATCGGTCTTGACCTTCTCCTGGATCGCCGGCGACGCCGATCCGATATTGATGAAGATGGTCTTGGCGCGCGCCATGTGCGGCAGTTCGCCGAGCGTCACGCCGGAATCGTAGCCTCCGATCAGCACGTTGACGTGATCATCGCCGGTCAGCTTGTTGACCGCCGCAATGCCGACCTTGGGGCCGTCGGTTGCCGCTTCCCCCTCGTCGGCCACGATCATTTCCAGCTTGCGGCCGAGGACGCCGCCTTTCGCGTTGACCTCGTCGATCGCCATGCGCACGGCATCGATGGTGTCGCGGCCGACCTGTTGCTGGATCGCGGTATTGACGCCGATGCGGATCGGGTTTTCCGCCGCTACCGAAGGGCTGGCGCTCGCAAATGCGATGAGGGCGCCTGCGGCGAGCAGGCTGAGGGTGCTGCGTCCCATCATTTCCTCCGTCATGCCGGGTGATCGCGCCCGGCAAATTTCTGATTTGTTTTTCAATAAATATCGCCGGCCGCCGGCACTTTGCCGCCCATGTCGAGGCGAGGAGTTCGGCAGATCCTCGCGGCAGCTATAAACAAAAATTTATACGATTGCGGCGTGGGGCGGAAGGGGAGGGCGTGCGCGAAATGGTGACGCGGGTGACGCGTCACCATAGATCGGATGGCGCTAACCTACGCCGTCCCGGATATCGCTTCGCTCATCCGGGCTACGGGACCCAGGGAAACCACGTCCGAGCGGCGGCTCGGCTACTCGGCGGCCTCCGCCTCGATGGCTTCCTCTTGGGGAGCTTCGTGCTTCTTACCGCCGCCGAGCCAGGTCTGCAGACGATCGAGGTAGAGATAGACGACGGGCGTCGTGTAGAGCGTGAGCGCCTGGCTGAGTATGAGGCCGCCGACCATGGCGTAGCCGAGCGGCTGGCGCATCTCCGAGCCGGTGCCGGTGCCGAGCATCAGCGGCAGGCCGGCGAGCATTGCCGCTGCGGTCGTCATCATGATTGGGCGGAAGCGCAACAAGCAGGCTTGTCGGATCGCGTCGATCGGAGCGAGGCGTTCGTCACGCTCCGCTGCGATCGCGAAGTCCACCAGCATGATGCCGTTTTTCTTGACGATGCCGATCAGCAGGATGATGCCGATGATGCCGATGACCGAGAGATCGAGCCCGCCGAGATAAAGCGCAAGCAATGCTCCGACGCCCGCCGATGGCAGGGTCGACAGAATGGTGAGCGGGTGGATGAAGCTCTCGTAGAGCATGCCCAGGATGATGTAGACGACGACGAGCGCCGCCGCGATCAGGGCCGGCTCGCTCGCGAGCGAGGTTTGGAAGGCCTGGGCATTGCCTTGGAACGTGGCGATGATCGTCGAGGGCCGGTTGAGTTCGCGTGCGGCGTTCTCGATAGCATCGACCGCCTCGCCGAGGGCGACGCCCGCCGGCAAGTTGAACGACAGCGTCACCGCCGGGAATTGGCTCTGGTGATTGACCACTAGGGGGCCGATCTTGGCGGTATCGGCCGTGACCAGCGTCGATAGCGGCACCGCAGCGCCGGTCAGCGGCGATTTCACATAGATGCGATCGAGCGTCGACGGCAGGCCCTGCAGCTCCGGCTTGACCTCCAGAACCACCCAGTAGGTGTTGATCTGGGTGTAGTACTGCGTCACCTGGCGCTGGCCGAAGGCGTCATTGAGGGTGTCGTCGATCAGCTGCGGCGTGATGCCGAACCGCGACGCCTGATCGCGATTGATCTTCAACGTCAGCTGCGGCGCGCTGTTGAGAAGGTCGGTCGAGACGTCCGCGAGCTGGGGCAGGGTCTTCATCTTGGCGAGCATTTTGGTCGACCATTCGGCCAGCTCGGCGATGTTGACGTCTTGCAGCGTGTACTGGAATTGACCGCGCGACAGACGGCCGCCCACCGTGATGTCCTGCGGGATCTGCAGGAATACGGTTGCGCCCTTCACGGCGGCGAATTTCGGGCGCAACCGGTCGATGATCTGGGATGCGGACGCGTCACGCTCTTCGCGGGGCTTCAGCGTGGCGAAGATGCGTCCGGTGTTCGGGGTGTTGGCGCCGCCGCCGTTACCCATGTTGGAGCCGAACGCCTCGATGTCCGGATCCTGCGCGACGATGGCGCCAAGCTGTTCCTGAAGGCGCATCATCTCGGCCGGCGACACGTCCTGCGCGGCTTCGGTGAGGCCGAACAGCTGACCGGTGTCCTGGATCGGGAAGAAGCCCTTCGGGATTGCCAGGAACATCACCACCGTCAGCGCCATCGTGCAGAAGAACACCATGAGGGTGAAGAACTGGTGGCGCAGCGCGATGTCGAGGGTCCGCCGGTAGCCGGCGAGCAGACTGTCGAACAACCATTCGAAGGCGAGGTAGACGCGGCCATGCTCATGAGTCGGACGCCGCATGAAGCGCGCCGCCATCATCGGGGCCAGCGTCAGCGACACGATGGCGGAAACGACGATCGATGCGGTCACCGTCAGGGCGAATTCGCGGAACAGGCGGCCAATGATGCCGCCCATCAGCAGCAGCGGAATGAACACGGCGATCAGCGACACGCTGATCGACACCACGGTGAAGCCGATTTCGCTGGCGCCGGCAACCGCGGCCTCGAACGGCGACTCGCCTTCCTCGACGTGGCGGAAGATGTTCTCCACCACCACGATGGCGTCGTCGACCACGAAACCGACCGCGATGGTGAGCGCCATCAGCGACAGGTTGTCGAGGCTGAAACCCAACAGGTACATGGCCGCGCAAGAGCCGAACAAGGCGAGCGGCACCGTCACGGTCGGAATCAATGTCACCCAGAAATTCCGGATGAACATCAGAATCACCAGCACCACCAGCACGACGGTGAGCGCCAGCGTGAATTCCACGTCGGAGACCGACGCGCGGATGGTGATCGTCCGATCGAGAATGGTGTTGACTTGGATGCTCGGCGGGATGGTGGCGGTGAGCAGCGGCAGCCGCGCCTTGATCTGGTCGACGGTGTCGATGACGTTGGCGCCCGGCTGCTTGTAGACGATCAGCAGGACCGCGCGTTTCTGGTTGTCGTAGGCGCGGATCGTCACGTCGGTCGGCGCTTCGACCGCTTGGCCGATGTCCCTGATCCGCACCGGAGCACCGTTGCGGTAGGCGAAGATGACGTCGTTGTATTCCGACGGCTTCATGATCTGGTCGTTCGCCGCGATCGTGAAGCTCTGAATACCGCCGTTGAGCGTTCCCTTCGCGGCCGTCGTCGTGGTCGTGATCAAAGCCATTCGCACGTCTTCGAGCGTCAGGCCGGTGGCTGAGAGCTTGGCGGGATCGACCTGAACCCGGATCGCCGGCTTTTGTTCGCCGGCGATGATCACCTGGGCGACGCCGGGCACCTGGGACATCTGCTGCGACAAAACGTTGTCGGCGTAGTCGTCGACCGTGGTGATCGGCAGGACGTCGGAACTTGCCGAAAGGATGAGGATGGGCGAGTCGGCCGGATTGACCTTCTTGTAGTTCGGCGGCGGGAAGAGGTTGGTGGGAAGCTGCTTGCCGGCGGCGGTGATGGCGGCCTGGACGTCCTGCGCCGCGCCGTCGATGTTGCGGTTGAGATCGAACTGCAAGACGATCGTCGTGAAGCCGAGCACGCTCACCGACGTCATCTGGGTGACGCCGGCGATCTGCCCGAACTGGCGCTCGAGCGGGGCGGCGACCGACGCCGCCATGGTTTCAGGGCTGCCGCCGGGAAGACCGGCCGATACCTGGATGGTCGGGAAGTCCACTTGCGGCAGCGGCGCCACCGGCAGGAACGGGAACGAGACCAGGCCGGCGAACGCAAGCGCCGCCATCATCAGCGCCGTCGCGACAGGCCGGCGGATAAACGGTTCGGAGATATTCACTGCGCGCGCTCCTCGCTCGCCGTATTTTGAGCAGCGCGCTGCGTCGGCGGCTGGATGGCCACGAGGGAGCCCGGTTGCAGTTTGTAGTAGCCTTCGATGACGACCCGATCCCCGTCTTTGACGCCCGACGTTACGATGGCTACGTCGTCGGATGGGGGACCCATCTTGATCGGCCGCATCGCGGCTTTTTCGTCACTGCCGATCGCCCAGACGAACATCCCGTTCGGGCCGCGCTGCACGGCGGCGGTCGGCACGGTGAGCGCGTTCATCTCGGTGTTCAGCAACACGCGTGCGTTGACGAATTCGCCGGGCCACAGCCGCTCGTCGGAGTTCGGAAAGAGGGCCTTGAGCTTAAGTGTCGCCGTCGTCTGATCGATGAGCGCGTCGATCAGCATCAGCTTGCCGGTGCCGAGCTGCTTGACGTTATTCTGGTCGAATGCCGCAACCGTGACAGGGCCGCGCGCCATGGCTTCACGCAAGGGCTCGAGCTGAATTTCCGGCAAGGTGAACAACACCGTGGTCGGCTGGACCTGGGTCAGTACCACCAGCGGCATTGCGTCGTTGGCGTGGATGATGTTGCCGATGTCGATCTGGCGGATGCCGGCGCGGCCGTCGATCGGCGAGGTGATGATCGTGTAATCAAGCTGCGTCGCGGCGCTTTCGATGGCTGCTTCGTCGGCCTTGATCGACGCCTTGAGCGCGTCGACCTTGGCTTGCTGCTGGTCGACGACCTGCTGCGTCTCGAAGCTCTTCGCAACCAGGTTCTTGGCGCGCGCCAAGTCCTTTTCGGCCGAGATCAGGTTAGCTTCGTCCATACCCTTCTTGCCGACCGCCTGGTCGTAGGCGGCCTGGAAGAGCCGAGGATCGATCTTGGCGAGCAGGTCCCCCTTCTTGACATGCTGTCCCTCGGTGAAGGCGATCTCGACGAGCTTGCCGTCGACCTGGGAATGGATCGGAACGGTGTTCAGCGCCTGAACGGTGCCAAGGCCGCTGACATAGATCGGCACATCCAGCCGGCCGGCCGTGGCCACGCTGATCGGGATCTTGCGGACGGGCGCTGCTTTCTTCTCGCCACCGGGGTGATGCAACCAATAGTAGCCGCCGCCGACTGCCGCGACCGCGACAAGCACGGTCAGGATCGCGACACCGCGCCTCGGCTTCGCCGGTTTGGCGCGATTTGCCATCACGATCGTGTCCTGCCTTCCGTCCGCCATTGGAATTGCCACCCTTGAATTTATAAACCGATCCACTTTAGCAAATACTGCGCCATAATCGGAAAAGCGAATATATTTCCGTTGATACAGGTCAACATGAATAAAATTTCATCAAAAAAGGCCTCCTCCTGGATCGCGATGGTGCAGTGCACGCACAGGCTGCCGACCTAGGAAGACTGAATTTTTGGATGATCTAGGCGGTAATCAGACGCCGGCGTGAACTGTCGCGCGCGCGACCAGGAATACGATGCCAATTGCTGTCATGCCGAAAGCGACAGCGGCGATCGGCAGCAGGATTTCGATTGCCGCCCTCCATGACCGGCAGCGCCCAGTCCAGGCATCGAGGTCGCCGTGGATCCACTCACCGAAACTCTCGGCCAAGCGGCCGCTCTCGCCTCCGATGGCAACATCCGTCATTGCGACATCTGAAGGGGCCTCCTGATCGGCATGGGGCGCTGCGCGCGACAACATGAACGGAATCCCGATGGCCATGATGAAGAGAACGCTGACCATCACGAGCGCCAGACTGATGTAGCCGCTGCCGTCGAAGAAGACCCACGCAGATATCAGAAGCCATACGGCGAGCCCCACCATGACCGCGTAGATCAGCGGGTGGAGATGATCGGAAACATGATCGTCATCGGATTGCATCGCCGTGGCGCGTCTCGGTTTTACAAACCGCCAAGCGGCGTCGGCCAGGCACCGACCAACTGCCGGCGCGGTAAGCGAGCAACTCACGCTTATTGAATGCGCAAGGTGCCGTGCTCGTTCGCGCGCAAGCTCTGCGTCGAACCACCGCATATCGGTCGAGCTTTCAGTAGCACCCTGAAATCACGGCGAAATTTGCACGCGATGCGATGCGCTGCCGCAGCAGCCTTAAGAAATGTTCATCACCGGGACAGGCGTCCGTAAGGTCCGAAGATTATTCCAGAGTCACGTCCGCTGCGTGGTTTGGGCGGCGGAGAGTTGAAGAGCAGGAAGCGCAGAAATCAGAACACAATGGAGAAGATCATGGCAAAGCTGGATAACCAAGGTGGCCGACCGTTAGCGCGTCGTGCAACCTTGTTGGCATCGGCCGCGGCACTCGGCATCGCGATTACTGCTGGGGGCGTCAGCTTCTATCGTCCGACATTCGTTCAACCCGCACACGCGGCGACGACGGAAGTCGCGCCGCAGCCCAGCGGGTTTGCTGACCTTGTCGCGAGAGTGAAGCCTGCCGTCATTTCGGTTCGAGTGGAACTTCCCGGCAAGGAGGTGGCGAAGCTCGAACAGAACAATGATGAGGGCGCGCAGCCGCAGCAGGGCTCGCCGCTTGACCGCTTCTTCCGCCAATTCGGACAGCAGGATGCTCCGCGGCAGGCGCCGCGGCATATGGCGGCCGAAGGATCCGGCTTCTTCATCTCGCCGGATGGCTACGCGGTCACTAACAACCACGTTGTCGATCACGCCACCGACGTCAAGGTGGTCACGGACGATGGCCACACCTTGTCGGCCAAGGTGATCGGCACCGACCCGCAGACGGACCTCGCGCTCATCAAGGTCGACAAGATCAACGGCAAGGACTTCACTTACGTCAACTGGGCGGAACATGAGCCCCGCATCGGCGACTGGGTGATTGCGGTCGGCAATCCGTTCGGTCTCGGCGGCACGGTCACGGCAGGCGTCGTCTCGGCGCGCGGCCGCGACATCGGCTCCGGCCCTTATGACGACTTCATCCAGATCGATGCCCCGATCAATCGCGGCAATTCCGGCGGCCCGGCGTTCGACATCAATGGCAATGTCATCGGCGTCAACACCGCGATCTTCTCGCCGTCCGGCGGTTCCGTCGGCATCGGGTTCGACATCCCCGCCGATACGGCGAAGTCGATCGTGGCGCAGCTCAAGGAGCATGGCCACGTGACGCGCGGCTATATCGGCGTCCGCATCCAGCCGGTGACGCCTGAAATCGCCGACAGCCTCGGGATGAAGAAGGTCGAAGGCGCACTGGTCGACGAAGCCACCGCCGACGGTCCCGCTGCCAAAGCGGGCATCAAATCCGGCGACGTCATCACGCAGGTCGACGGCAAGGATGTGAAGGGCTCTCGCGAACTCGCGCGTGTCATTGCCGCGAAAGCGCCCGGCAGCAGCGTTCAGCTCGCCGTACTCCATGACGGTGCCGAGAAGAATGTGTCGATGACGCTCGGCACGCTTCCGACCGAGCACCAGGCCAGCAACGCCGGCAGCGAAGAGCACGGCAAGGCCGACAACACGCCACGCCTTGGCGTGACCGTCGCGCCGGCCGCCGAGGTTCAGGGTGCCGGCCAAGAGGGCGTCGCCATCACCGGCGTCGACCCCAACGGCCCGGCCGCTGAGCACGGCGTGCGTACGGGCGATGTCATCCTCGATGTCGGCGGCAAGTCCGTGTCGAAGCCGGAAGACGTCCGCAATCAGCTCGTCGCGGCCGAAAAGGACGGCAAGCACACCGTGCTGCTGCGGATGAAGACTGCCGACGGCACGCGGTTCGTCGCGGTCCCGCTGGCCAAAGCGTGACAGCCATGGGGTGCTGCCGGACGTGCCGTATCTCTCCGGCATGAGTGCCCCCAGCCCGGCGGC
Source organism: uncultured Alphaproteobacteria bacterium (assembly GCA_963702755.1). GTDB lineage: Bacteria > Pseudomonadota > Alphaproteobacteria > Rhizobiales > Xanthobacteraceae > JAJPKK01. The sequence goes on from CAVPDZ010000006.1 coordinate 190,194, forward strand.
AAACCCCAGGGGACGGGCGCCAACCCGTCCCCACCCCTTCAGGTGAGAATTCGCTCAAACAACGTAGAGAAACGAGGAGCGAACCATGAAACACAAATGGCGTAATGAGGCGTGGTTCGACGTCGCGAAGCTGGTGCTCGCGGCGTTCCTGTTTGCGTCGCCGTGGATCTTCAATTTCACCAGCGTGACAGTCGCGAGCCGAAGCGCATGGGCCGGCGGCATTCTCATCGGTCTTGTCTCGGTCTGGGCGATCATCGCCTATGCCGACTGGCAGGAATGGGCGAGCGTCGTGCTCGGTCTGGCGGTGCTGATCGCGCCGTGGGCGATGAACTTCCATCACACCGCCGTCACCGCCATGCGGGTCGACGTGTCGGTCGGCATCGCGGTCGTGGTGATCGCGCTCGCGAACTTGTTGTCGATGCATAGCGCCCCGCCTCGCGTTACGGCGTGACGCACCGTCAAGCGTAGCGCGATCGCGCGCCTTGCTTTCGAGCGCGCGGCGGGTAGGTTGTCCAAAGGCCCGATAAACCCCTTGTGCCCGCCTTGGTCCGCCTGCCGCCGCCGTAATGGAGCATTCCCCGTCCGAAAGCTGGATTGGCGCGCGCCTGTTGCGCAAGGAAGACGCGCGCTATCTGAAGGGTGCCGGCGCCTTCGTCGATGACATTCGGATGGCGGGCCTTCTCGACGTCGCCTTTGTGCGCAGCCCCGTGGCGCATGGGCGCTTGCGGCGGATCGGAAAGCCCGAAGGGTCTCGCGGCGATGTATTCACTCTCGCCGATCTGGGCCGGCTCACGACTCTTGAAGCGGGACCTGAACTTGCCGCATTCCGCGCAAGTCCCTATCCGCCGCTGGCCGATGATCGTGTGCGTTACGTCGGGCAGACCATCGCCGCATGTGTCGCGCCAAATCGCGCGGCAGCGGAAGATCTCGCGACGCGCGTCGTCCTCGACATCGACGAACTGCCGGCCGTCACCGATTGCGTCGCCGCCATGCGCCCAGGCAGTCCGCGCCTGTTCGATAGCTGGCCCGACAACGCCTACATCACCGCGACCATGCAGGAGGGCGATGTCGCGGCCCTGGCATCGGCGCCGCTACGGCTGCGGCGTCAATTCCGCACCCATCGGCAGGCGACCGCATCGATGGAGGGCCGCGGCGCGCTGGCGTATTGGGATGCACGCAACGACGAACTGGTGATCTATCTATCGAGCCAGGGTCCGCACGTGATCCGGATCGGCCTCGCCAAGGCGCTGTCGCTGCCCGAACACAAGCTTCGTATCATCGCGCCCGACGTTGGCGGCGGCTTCGGCGGCAAGAACCGCCTGATGCCCGAGGACATAGCAGTAGCGGCGCTCGCGCTGAAACTGCGGCGGCCGGTGCGCTGGATCGAAGACCGCCGCGAGCATCTCATCTCCTCGGTGCATTCGCGCGAGCACGCCTACGATCTCACGCTGTCCGCGGACGCCTCGGGCCGACTGCTCGGCATCGAAGGCGACCTCTATATCGACGCCGGCGCCTACGCGCTGTGGCCGACGGGCGGTTTCATGGACGCCAGCATGGCGGCGCGCAATCTGCCGGGGCCCTATTGCATGGGCGCGATGCGGATCAACACCTGGACGGTCGCAACCAACAAGGCACCGCTCGGACCTTATCGCGCGGTGGCGCGACCGGGCGCCTGCTTTGCGCTGGAACGCCTCGTCGACGAGATGGCGCGCGAACTGCGGATGGAGGCGATCGATCTGCGTCGCCGCAATATCGTCACGGCGAAGCAGCTGCCTTATCGGACGGCCGGCGGCATGATGCTGGACACCGGCGACTATCCGGCCTCGCTCGATAGCGCAGCCGAAATGGTCGACCTCCCGGCGCTGCGCCGTCGCCAGGCCGCCGGGGAGCCCGATGGTCGCGCGATCGGCGTAGGCTTTGCGTTCTACACCGAGCAGAGCGGCCACGGTCAGGTCGAATGGATCAAGCGCAAGTCTCGCGTCGTGCCCGGCTACGAGTTCGGCGACCGCGCGCATGATGCCCGACGGCTCGGTGATCATCTTTGTCGGGACGCATAACCATGGCCAGGGCCATGAGACGTCGCTCGCGCAGATCGCAGCCCATGAGCTTGGCATCGATCCCGAGAAGATCACGTTGCGCTATGGCGACACGGCCGTCGGTCCTTTCGGTTTCGGCACGTTCGCGTCGCGCTCCATCGTATTCGCCGGCGGCGCCGTGGCGCGTGCGTCGCGCGGACTGGCAGACAAGATACGGCGTATCGGCGCCCACCTGCTGCAGGCCGATGTTGCCGTGACGCGTCTCGCGGCGGGCGCCGTGCATGGCCCGAACGCGTCGGTCGAACTTGGCGAGATCGCCTATGCCGCCAATGTCCGCCAGGAACTGCTTCCGTCCGGAATGGAACCGCTGCTCGACGTCACAGCAACCTACGAGCCGACCGAGACCGGCGGGGTGTTCTCCTACGGCACGCACGCGGCGGTGGTCGCGGTCGAGCCGGACACCGGCCACGTGGAAATCCTCGACTATGTCATCGCCGAAGACTGCGGCACGATGATCAATCCGATGATTGTCGATGGCCAGATCCTTGGCGGCGTCGCACAGGGCATCGGCACTGCGCTCTATGAGGAGATTCCTTATGACGGCAGCGGCCAGCCGCTGGCGACGTCATTCGCTGACTATTTGTTGCCCAGCGCGCCCGAAATGCCGACGATCCGCATCGCGCACGCGGTGACGCCGGCGCGCGCCACCGAACATGGGGTCAAGGGCGTGGGGGAGGGGGGCGCCATCGCGCCGCCCGCCGCCATTGCCAACGCCGTCGCCGACGCGTTCCGCGCGTTGGGCGCGAATTTCAACGAAACGCCGCTGACGCCGCGTCGCATCGTCGACGCGCTGGCGGCGGCCAAGCGCACGCCGTAACAGGACTGATTGGCGACGAATTTGCCTCGAATCCCGCTCGATCGGCTCAGCGAGACTTAAAGACTTCAGCGCCATCCTCACGCCATGCGTGTGTCGTGCTGGATCGCGTTCATCCTCCTCACCGCTTGGCTCGCGGACATTGCCTTCTATGGCGGCGTTCACGCGGATGCGACGGCCAAGCTGGCGCGCGGCGTTGCTCACGGCATTCTGCTCGGCCTGCGGCACTACGTGTAACGGCTAGTGCATGTGCCGACAGCGTCGTAGCCCGGATGAGCCAAACGGGTCCCGCCTTTGGCGGGCCCGATGACAGGCTCCGCGATATCCGGGGCTGAGATCTCCCTATCGCCGACTTTGGCCCCCGCATATCGCTTCGCTCATGCGGGCTACGGTGAAGCGATCCCTACTCGGCCGACAGGTGGTCCGATAGGGGTAAAATCCGCTTGTCTTGGCCACGGGATTAACCGAATATTGACGCAATTTCGTCCGGTCGGGTCCGGATCGGTGGGGTTCGTGCGTGGGGGGTGAGATGGCGAGACTGTTGTCTCGCGTCGTGGCTGTTGCGTTTGTGGCGTTGTTGGGCGCTGGCGCTCCGGTACACGCGCAATCCTATTCGTGGGATGGATTATATATTGGCTCGACCCTCGGCTTTGCGTGGTCGGCGCCGAACACCAGCCTCTCCGTAAGCTGCCCGGCCAATGGGTATTTGTGCACGCCCGGAGTAAATCCTCCTCTTACAAACCCCACTTGGTCGTTGCTTTCGGCTTTCAATTGGTCGGGACAGTTCGGCTACAATTGGCAGTATCGCAGCGTCGTGCTGGGAGCTGAAGTCGACGGCGGCTATCTTCATCTGCACGGCAGCCCGCAGCTGAAAGGGCATTTGGTTCGGCGAGGAGCACTTTCAACTTTACAGAGTCGCTGAACACCGATTGGATCGTGTTGCTGCGCGGGCGCGTCGGATGGGCCGTCGAAGCGCCGGTCCTGTTCTATTTCACCGCCGGCGGCGCGTTTACCGACTTAACGATCTCAAACTCATACACCGACGACAAGGGTGCGGGAGAATCCGCTTCAGCCTCCAGCACGCTCGGATGGACGGTCGGCGCCGGCGTGGAACTCGCATTGACCCACGCATGGACGGTCAAGGCCGACTATGCCTACGTCGATTTCGGCTCGAACTCGGTAACGGGCACCGTCGTCAGCGCTGGAAGGATCAATGGGTTGACGACGACGGTCAATCTCAACGCCAGCATCTTCCGCGCCGGCGTGAATTTCCGCTTCAATCCGCCCTAAATCCGGCCGCGATCAAAATCCCTCCGGCAAATGCGCCGCCCATTTCGCCTTGATGCGGGCGTCGAGCTCGCGGCTTGATCGCGCCACCACGGGAAAGCTGTCGCGCCGCGCAAACGGCTTGCAGGCGTCGATGACGACGCGGGAATTGCGCCGGTCGGTGTCGCCGTCGTAGCACATCGGGTCGAGGTGGGTGCTCCAGCAGCCGCGCACGATGTCGACGTCCTCGCGCGGGTCGCAGCGCGTGCACATCGCCCAGATCACATCGTTGACATTGGTCGGATCGATGTCGTCGTCGACCACGATGGTCCAGCGGTTGGCATAAGCCCCCGCATGGCACTGCGACGCGACGAAGCCCGCCTGCTTGGAATGCCCGCCGTAAAGCTGCTTGATCGAGACCGTGAGCCAGAAGCGGCTGCCGCCGGCTTCATGCGCCCACACGCCCTTCACCTCCGGCACGCCGGCCGCCTCGAGCTGGTTCCAGACCGCGCCGCAGCGATAGGTGCCGAGATAGAAGGTGTTGTCGTTGGGCGGCACTGCCGGGATCGCGCCGAGCAGGATCGGATCATCGCGGTGCATGAGCGTCGCGATGCGGATCGCCGGCTCCGGTCGCGTGCCGCCGGCGTAATAGCCGGTCCATTCGCCGAGCGGGCCTTCCTGGATTTCATCGCCCGGATGGATAAAGCCTTCGAACGCGATCTCGGCATTAGCGGGCACCGGCAATCCCGTCTTCGGCATGTTGAAGACCTCGACCGGCTCGCCGAGGATGCCGCCGGCAGCCTCGAACTCGCTCTTGCCGTAGGGGATTTCGAGCCCCGCCAGCATGAACAGTGCCGGATGCATGCCGACCACGACGGCGACCGGGCAGGGCTCATTGCGGGCGTGGTACTTCCCCATGATGATGCGGCCGTGCTTGCCGGGCGACATCATCACGGTCGCGACATCGGGCGCTTGGCTCTGGACGCGGTAGGCGCCGTAATTGACCCAGCCTGAGTCCGGGTCCTTCATCACCACCATGCAGGCCGTGCCGATGAAGGCCCCGCCGTCATGCTCGTGCCAGACCGGCGTCGGAATGCGGCCGATGTCGACCGCCTTGCCCTCGCTCACATTGTCGAGCAGCGGGCCGCCGTTGACTTCCTTGGGCTTGAGATACTTCGCAGCGCGCATGTAATCGCGCCACCAGCGGATCAGCTCCATCTCGGACCCGGAAGGCGGCAGGCCGAGCGCGATGTTGATGCGCGGCACCGAAGTGAGAATATTGGCGAGCACGCGGTGGCCCTTGGCGAAGCCCGGCACCTCGTCGAACATCACCGCGGGGTTGCCCATCCGTCGCTGATAGATGTCGACGATGCCGCCGATCTCCTCGCGCGGCTCCGCGCCGCGAATGATCTTCAGTTCGCCCGCCGCCGCGACCTCATCGATCCAGTTGCGCAGGTCCTTGTTGGCCACGATGAAGTCTCCTGTTCAAAATTCCATTCTAACGGGATCGTAGCCCGGATGGAGCGGAGCGAAATCCGGGAACGGTCTGCCGATTGCGAGGAGCGCCCCGGATTTCGCTCCGCTCCATCCGGGCTACGAGGCGATCGCGTCGGCCACGGCCTTGCCGCAGGCGACGGTGTCGGCGTTGCCGCCGAGATCGCGCGTGCGCAGCGTCCGTTCGCCAAGCACGCGCTCGATCGCATCGACGATGGCGCGGCCCGCGCCTTTTTCGCCGAGGTGATCGAGCATCATCGCGGCAGACCAGATCTGGCCGATGGGATTGGCGATGCCCTGGCCGGCGATGTCGGGGGCCGAGCCGTGCACCGGTTCGAACACGGAAGGGTGTTTGCCTTCCGGGTTGATGTTGCCGCTCGGCGCGATGCCGATCGTGCCGGTGCAGGCGGGGCCAAGGTCCGACAGGATATCCCCGAACAGGTTCGAGCCGACGACGACGTCGAACCAGTCGGGGTGCAGCACGAAATTCGCGGTGAGGATGTCGATGTGGAACTTGTCCCAGCGCACGTCCGGGAATTGTTTTGCCACCGCCTCGACCCGCTCGTCCCAGTACGGCATCGTGATCGAGATGCCATTCGACTTCGTCGCCGAGGTGAGATGCTTCTTCGGCCGCGACCGGGCAAGCTCGAAGGCGAACTTCACCACCCGGTCGACGCCGATGCGCGTCATGTAGGTTTCCTGCACGACGAATTCGCGCTCGGTGCCGGCGAACATGCGGCCGCCGACGTTGGAATATTCGCCTTCGGTGTTCTCGCGCACCACGATAGAAATCGATGTCGCCTGCCTTGCGGTTCGCCAGCGGGCAGGCGACGCCCGGCATCAGCCGCACCGGCCGCAGATTGACGTATTGGTCGAACTCGCGTCGCCACGTCACCAGCGAGCCCCACAGCGAGACGTGGTCCGGGACCTTGGCCGGCCAGCCGACGGCGCCGAAGAAGATGGCGTCGTGAGACCCGATCCGCGCCTTCCAGTCCTCCGGCATCATCCGGCCGTGCTTTTCGTAGTAGTCGACACTCGCGAAGTCGAACCAGTCGAGCTGCAACGCGAACCCGTGCTTCTTCGCCGCCTGTTCGAGCGCGCGCACGCCTTCCGGCACCACTTCCTTGCCGATGCCGTCGCCCGGGATCACGGCGATGCGGTAGGTCTTGGCCATGCAAGAAATTCCCAATCGTCAGGCAGCCCAGATATCAGACAGGCTGTGCGAGCGAAAGGCACGTCAGTTCGCCGGAAACACCGCTGTTAAATCCGCAGCGGAACGGCTACCATGACGTGCCAACCCTCATGCCGAACCTTTTTGCACGTCCGCCCTGGATTTCCGTTGCGAAGGTAGCGGCAGCAGCCAACCACAGGCGACAACAGTCGTCGTCATAAGGAGGAGGACACTCAACATGATGCATCGTTGGATGATGGGCCTTGCGGTCGCGCTCGCCGCGCCGGCGCTGCCGGCCATGGCGCAGGAGGCGGTTCCGCAAATCCCCTACGATTCGGTGCCGAATTTCCTCAAGCTGCCGGGCGACATGAATCTCGGCGAGGCCGCCGGCGTCGCGGTCAATTCCAAGGGCCATGTCTTCGTGTTCTCGCGCAGCGGCTCGAGCACCGGACCGGCCTACGGTAACGCCGCATCGCAACTCCTCGAATTCACTCCCGATGGCAGCTTCGTGCGCGAGATCGGGCGCAATCTTTACGCCTGGTCGTTCGCGCACACTGTGCGCATCGACAAGGATGACAACATCTGGGCCACCGACAAGGGCTCGGACATGATCATCAAGTTCAACAACAAGGACGGCAAGGTGATGATGGTGTTCGGCCGCAAGTCGGAATCCTCCGACGCCGATGCCCATCCGCTGGAACGCCCGAATCCGCCGCTGCCGGCTGTCGACGGTCGCTTCCGCCAGCCGACCGATGTTGCCTGGGACGCGGAGGGCAACGCCTACATCAGCGACGGCTACATCAATTCGCGCGTCGCCAAAGTCGACAAGAACGGCAACTGGCTGATGCAGTGGGGCTCGAAGGGCAAGGAGCCCGGTCAGTTCAACACCGTGCACTCCATCGCTTCTGACGCCAAGGGCAACATCTACGCGGCCGACCGCGCCAACCGTCGCGTCCAGGTGTTCGACGGCGAGGGCAAGCTGCAACACATCATCAAGATCGACGTGCCCTACGACGCCAACACCAAGCCGGCTATCGGCAACAAGCCTGACGTGTCGAAGTGCGACACCGAGGGTGGCACGTTCTGCCCCGGTGCGCCGTGGGCCGTCTGCATCACGCCGGCGCCGAACCAGGTGCTCTACGTGGCGGATTCCTACCCGGGCCGCATCTACAAGCTGAGCCTCGACGGCAAAGTGCTTGGCGTGCTCGGCAAGTCCGGCAAGCAGCTCAAGCAATTCGGCTGGGTGCACCAGATCGCCTGCCCATCCGAGAACACGCTCTTCGTCGCCGAAATTCTCAACTGGCGCATTCAGAAGCTCCTTCTGCATCCGGAGAAGATGAAAGCGGCGAGCCGCTGATCGTCACTCTTTAGAGTTGCCTCGCCCGCGACGAGCTGTGCTTGTCGCGGGCTTTTTTTACTGCCGCGAAGTGCCACAGCCCGTGAACCTGCCGCGAGGCTCGTGCGACTAAACCAACGCCGAGAAAGGACGTCCGTCCGTCCAGCAAGCCGTATCGTGGTACGACCGGTAAGCGATGGACGGATGGGGCGCCCGCTGTTACCAACAGATCACTTGAGAGGAGCGGCGTGCTGCGCCTCCTTCTCTCGCGACGGGGGTTGGGATGCTACTTCAGTCCATCCGGTCGAAGCGCGGTTTAGCGTCGATGCTGGCGACGGCTGCTATCGCTGCTGCCGTCATCGGCATGCAATCGGGTACCGCCATGAGCGCGCCCGACCCCGGGCCGTTTTCGGCTTTGATCGGATCGTGGACCGGGACCGGCGTGATCAAGAAGGCCGACGGCGGCAATGAACGCATCCGCTGTCGTTCGTCATACGAGCGTGCCGCCGCCACGAGCCTGCGATTGAAACTGCGCTGCGCGAGCGACAGCTATAATTTCGATCTCACCGCGACCGTGTCCTATCAGGGCGGTTCGATTTCCGGCCAATGGACGGAGACGACGCGTCAGGTCTTTGGCCCAATTCAGGGACACTCCAAGGACAGCGGCCGCGAAGTCGAAGCGACCGCCCAGGCTCTCGGTTATGTGGTGAACCTCACCATGACCACGGACGGCAACAAGCAATCGATCGTGCTGCTGACGCCCGGCTCCGAGGTTCCCGAAGTCGACATCTCCCTCGATAAGCATTGAGCTTTCGCAAACGCGCGCGCGAATAAGTCGGTAGGGTGGGCAAAGCGCAGGAAGTGTCCGCGCGTGCCCACGTGCGGCTTTGCGGCGTGGGCACGGCGGACCACAGCTTGTTCCTTGCGCGCGCGGTCTGCGGCCGCCTTTGCGCGCGAGCGCTACGGGGATCGTCTGCTTGGTTAGACTGCGGCGCTACCGGTGGCCGAAGGCGCGGCGCAGGAACATGATGGTCGGCCGCAGGATCAAGAGATCGGCGATCAGCGCGGCGATCATCGCGAACGCACTGAGCCAGCCAAACAGGCGCAGCGACGGCAGATTGGAAAAGACCGTTGCGGCGAGGCCGCATGCGAGCACCACGGAGGTGAGGATCAGTGCGGGACCGACCAGCACGGTGGCGCGCTCGACGGCTCGGCCAGGATCTTCGCCCGGCCGTTCTTCAAGCCGCAGGCGGTTGAGAAAATGGATGGTCGCGCTCAGCGCGAGGCCGAACGAGACCGTCAGCGCGACAATGCTCGCAAACTGCAGGCCGTCGCCGAGCGCATAGAGGATGTCGCCCGACATCAGCACCGGGAATATCCCCGGCAGGATCACCGCCAGCATCACGACGAACGAGCGGAAGGCGAGGCCGATGAAGGCCGCGACGAACACGATCTCGACGGTCAGCCCGAGATTGAGCTTCTTGATCATGTCGGCGCTGTTGCGCGCCGCGATCGCCGACAGGCCCGTGACCGAGATTCGATAGCCCGGATTGGCCTCGCGCAGCTGAGCAAGCCGAGCGTCGAGACTTTGGATGATCGGCAGCAGCTGACTTGCGTCGGCGTCGGGAACACGTCCCGAAATCACCACGGCATCCTCGCTGCCGGAGATGAATCGGCGCACCAGATAGGGGGGCAGCGCGTCGACATATTGCTTGAGGGTTCCAGCATCGTTCCTGCCGAGCTTCTCAGCAAGCCAGCGACGCAGCGTCTCGAGCGACCATACATTCCCGATGCCGGCCTGCGTCTCCATGATCGCATGGACCTGCCCGATCATCGCGAGCGTCTGCGGATCGTACAGCGATTTGCCGGGCGGGAATTCGATCAGGATGTCGAGCGGGTTTGCGCCGGTGAGCTTGAGGTCGAGTTGGCCGCTCGCCTGCACCGCCTGCTCCTTGTCGGGCACGAGATCGGCGAGCCGATAGCGCGGCTGCAGATTGAGATAGACGACGCCGAGTCCCGTGATCGCGAGCGTTGCGATCAGGGTATAGAGGCCGGGGCGCGACACCATGCGGTGAGCAATGAAGCCGCAGAATCCCCGCAGCAGATCGACCGCGGAGTCCGACCGTTTGGTCCGTGCCCCATAGTCGGTCTCGCCGTGCACCAGGAGAACCGCGAGCGCAACGACGACGGCGGCAACCGCCACAAAATCCCTGACGAGGTCAGACAGGGAATCCCGCAACGCCTCGCCGTTCATCTGCAGAATGCCGAGCAGCGATCCGTCATGGTCCTCGAGAATTGCCTGCGCCCGCGCAAGAATGACGACGAGCGCAAGCACGAGCGTTCCGATCGTGGCGACCGGCAGGTAGTTCGGCTCGCCGCGCACCAGCAGCATGCCGAGGAGCGGCACCAGGGTGAGCACGGTAATGAGCGCCACCACGGTCGCGATGATGCCGGCCTCGCCGAAGGTGCGGATGAGATCGGAGTTGGCGAACAGCAGCGAAAAGAACGACAGCCCGGCGGTCGCGTGGGTGAGCACGCAGGCGGGGCCCGCGATCAGGATCGCGGCACGGAACGCCTCGGCCTTGCTGTAGCCCGCGATCAGCCGATCGCGCGCGAGAAAGGTCAGCTGCATGCTGTCGGAGAAGCTGATCACCATGATCAGCGGCGTCATCACGTTGAGGAAGATATTGAGGCGGAAGTCGAGCCAGCCGAGCGCGCCGAGCGACAACAGGATCGCGGTGAGCGGCGGCGCGGCCGCGATCAGCATGAAGGAGACTCGCCGGTAGAACACGATGGCGATGAGGCAGCCGGCGACGAAGCCGAGCGCGTTGTAGACGATGCGGTCGCGCTCCATGGCGTTGCGAATATCGAGCTGCATCACCGGCACGCCGGACAGCTCGCCCTTGAGCCCGGTGCCGGCGAGGTCTTCGCGAACCGTCTTGCGGACTTCGCCCACGACCTTCGCAAGATCGGTCGAGACCGCTTCCGGGTCGAGCGCCAGCACGATCAGGGCCAGCTGACCATCGAGCGACAACAGCTTGCCGCGGATGATCTCGTTGTTCATCACCTTGTTGATGAGCGCGTCGTAGGCGGCGCCCTGCGGCAATTCCTCGGGAAACAACGGCTCCGGAATGCTGCCGCCGCGCTCCGGCGGTTCGCGCGCCGAGAACAATGAGATGATGCCGCGGGTGCCATCGACGAGCTGCAGGTCGGTGACGACGTCGCGCAGTTTCGTCAGATGATCGCGCTCGAGCAGCGTCGCGCCTTCGACCACGACCAGCACGTCATATTCGCTCGATGGAAAGCGGCGCGTGACCTCCTCGTATTGCTGGAACTCGGGCGTATTGGAGCGGAACAACTGGCTCAGCGAATCGTCGGCCTTGATCCGCAGGACCCCGAACGCCGCGGCGATTGCGAGTGCAACGAACACCGCGGCGCCGATCAGCGGATGGCGGAGTGTGAGGAGGCCGAACCGCTCGGTGCCCAGCGCCAACGGGAATCCGCGCGGCGCGTCAGCCGTCATTCCCTCGCGCGGATGTTCGAGTTGCACGTCAGGCCTCCAAGTGCCGAATTGGCGCTCCAATCGCCGCAGCCGGTTCTCTTAGCGCATGATGTCAGATCGTTGCAGGACTTTCCGGCAGGATGATGCTTGAGACGCGCGCAAATCGCTGCCGATTCCAGCGGCACGTCATCCGCGGTAGACGGGCTCCGGCTGAGCAAAGAAGCTCGACAGGATGTGCAGGCACAGCTCGTAGTTCTTGCCCTGGAAGCTGGCGTGCGAAACGCCCGGCATGACGGCGAATTGCTTGTCGGGATTGGGCAGCAGCTTGAAGAACTCGATGAGGTCATCGAAGCTCGCGATGCCATCCCATTGGCCGCGCATGATGAGGGTCGCTGCCTTGATCTTGGTCGGATCGCACACCGGCAGGTTGGCACACATGTCGACGTAAGTGCCGTTGGGGATCGAGTCGTCGAGCGCGAGAATGGCGTCGGCGAAAGCATCGACGACCTTGTTCTCGGCTGAGCCCGGATGATCACGGTTGAAGATCGAGTGGACGAAGGCGCGATCGATCGGCCGCCGGTTCTTGGCGCGAAATTCGGGGAGCTTCTTCGACCGTTCCGCGAGCGTCGGACTGTTCTTGCCGGTCCACACGAAGGCATCGAGCGCAAGGCGCCCGACGAGATCGGGATGGTTCTGCGCGAACAGGGCCGCCCGGAGTGCGCCCGACGAAATCCCATAGACCAGGAGGGGCTTTGCGCCGCGCAGCTTGCGGATGTAGGTCGCGGCCGCGAAGCAGTCTTCGGCGCCGCAGGCGATCGGCGCGTTGTTGTCGCGGGTCTTGGTGGAGCGGCCATAGCCTTCCATGTCCACCGACCAGGTGTCGTAGCCGCGATGGGCGAAGAACTCCATGGCCGAGGAGTGCGGCCGGCCGGGCACGGAGAGATCGAACGTCGGCTGCGATGCCATCGATGAGCCGTGGACGAACAGGATGGTGCCGCGCGCTGTTGCTGGCTCGACCGCGCACTTGTTCCACAGGAAAAGCTTCACATCGCCCTTGCTGGTCCAGTGCTCCTGGCCGGTCAGGGTGGTCATCTCGTTCATCATCGGGCCTTTCGTAGATGCGGCCATCGCAGGCGGTGACGGGAGGTGGGGGTTATACAGGTGAGGGCGACGCTCACATAGCCCCGTCCGCAGGGCGAGCGGGGTGCGGTGCGCCCGACAATTCCTGCGCCACGCGCGCAATGACGTCGGACCAATCTCCTTGCGTCGATTGGCGAAATAGCCGCGCGGTCGGGTACCAGGGGCTGTCAGTACGCCCGAGGAGCCAGCGGAAATCGGCAACCTTGGGGAGCATCACCCACAGCGGCCGCGCCATCGCCCCGGCGAGATGAGCGACAGCGGTATCGATGCTGATGACAAGATCCACCGACGCGATGATCGCCGCGGTGTCCGCGAAATCGCCCAGCGCGTCGCTGAAATGAACAAGACCTGGCCATTGCGACAGGGCGGCAGCGTCGGCGGGCCGGAGATGGCGCTGCAGACTGACGAAGCGATAAGAGCGATTGGTCAGGATCGGGGCGAGGTCGTTGAGGGCAATTGACCGCGCGCCGGCCCAGGGTGCGCTCGATGTTCCCGACCAGGCAAGGCCGATGCGCGGACCGTCCGGCAGCCGCTCACGCCAGTAGGCAAGACGCCCGGGATCGGGCGCGAGGTAGGGCATGCGTGCCGGAATCGTGTCGAGGATCGTCTTGAAGACGTGTGGCAGGCTCAAGAGGGGCAACGCGTAATCGTGGCGCGGAACTGCATCGCCGAGCCGCACGATTTGCGGTGATCCTTCAAGTGCCGCCAAGGCCGGCGCGAGCGGAGGGGGAACCGCGAGAACGACATTCGCTCCGCGCGCCGCAAGAAGTGGCACGTAACGGACGAACTGAAAGGTGTCGCCGAACCCCTGTTCGGCCACGACCAGCACCGTCTTGCCGTCGACCGGTTCGACGCCTGTCCATCGCGGGCCACTGACGGGGCATGGCCTTTCGTTGGCGGCAAAGCGCTCCTCGTACTTCGCCCAGCCGGCGGCGTAGTCACCGCGCGTAAGATCGATCAGGCTCTGATTGAAGATGGCCGCGCTGAACGCGGGCTTCAGCGCGATCGCGCGGCCGAACGCTACGTGGGCTTCATCGTGGCGGCCGAGTTCGGCGAGCGCCGTGCCGCGGTGGTTGTAGGCCGCGGCATCCGCCGGCGCGGCGGCGACAGCGCGATCGGCGGCGACAAGCGCCCGGGCATAATCCCCCGCGGCAAAGAGCGCGCGGCGCGCAACGGGCCCGGATTCGATCTCTTCGTCGAGGGCAGCGCCGACGTCGGCGATGACCGCATCCCACGCGCCGCGCCGTGGCTGACGAAAGAGCCGCGCGGTCGGATACCAGGGGCTGTCCGCGCGATCGAGCATCCAGCGGTAATCAGGCGAGTGCGGCAACATCACCCACACGGGTTTCCCGAGTGCCCCGGCGAGATGCACGAAGGCGGTGTCGACCGCGATGACGAGATCGAGCAGCGAGATCACGGCGGCCGCATCGGCGAAGTCGCGGAACTCCGGTGCGAGATTGACGAGGTTCGCGGCGGCGAACGCATCGATGTCGCGCGGCGGCAGGTCGCGTTGAAGTGCCACCAAACTCACGCCGGGCTTCGCGACAAGTGGCGCGAGCGCCGCGAACGGCATTGAGCGGTCGCGATCGCCGGCGAAACTCGAATTGCCGGCCCAGAGCAGGCCGACACGGAGACCTGCGCTGGCCGGCAGGCGGGCACGCCAATGCTCGATCCGCTCCGGCGAGGGAGCGAGATAGGGCACCCCGGACGGAACCGTCGCGAGTGTCGTGCCGAATGCAAGCGGCAAGCTCATCATCGGGCAATGCAGGTCGAACGACGGCTGCAGGTCGCCCGCCGAGACGGCGGTCACGCCGGGCATTGTCCCGATCAGAGGCTTGAGCACGGCCGGCACCGCGGCGATCACGCGCGCGCCGCGCGCCGCAAGCAAGGGGGCGTAGCGGATGAATTGCAGCGTGTCGCCGAGCCCCTGCTCGCCATAGAGGAAGATGGTCTTGCCCGCCACGTCTGTACCGCCCCGCCACGGTGCGCCGGGAAGGGACATCGGCTGCAGGCGCCATTCATATTCGGCAAAGCCCTCGGCGAGCCGGCCGAGCCGGAGCAGGGTGAGGGCGACGTTGACATGGATGTCGGCGCGTTCCGGCACGAGCGCGAGCGCGTCGGCGTAGGCCGCGAGCGCCTCATCGTGGCGGCGCAACTCCCGCAGCGTGTTCCCCCGATTGTAGCGGGCATTGACGTGAGCCGGATCGAGCGCGAGCGTGCCCTCGAAACTCGCTAGCGCCTCGTCGTATCGGCCGAGGGCGAACAGCGCGTTGCCGCGATTATAATGTCCCGGCACGAAATCCGGCTTGCGCGCGAGCACGATGTCCAGGCTTGCCAGAGCCTCTTCCGGCCGTCCGAGTTCAGTCAACACGACGGCGTGATTGGAGGCGGGTTCAGGGGAGGCGGGCTCGGCGCGCATCATGGCCGCATAGAGTTCAAGCGCATCGTCGAGCGCGCCGCGTTCGCGGCAAAGCTGTGCGAGCAGGGCCAGCGCTTCGAGGTCAGCGGGCCGCAGCGCGAGCGGCAGCGCGATAGCCCGCTTCGGCCTCTTGCTTTCGGCCTGCCGCCTGCAGCCGGTACGCGGCGAGGACGTCCGGTGCAATTTGCGGCTTTGAGCTGTGCTGCATCTGAAAAGATCGCCCCGCGCACGCGCGCGCCCAAATCGGTGATGCCCATCATACCGCGACGGGAACGAAGTCTTGGCTCTACGTTGGAGCCGTCGGCGCACGGTTTTTGTGGTCGGCGGGAGCATGCGGCCAACGCCGACTTGCGCCTCATGGTGCACTGCGCTAAGGCTCCGTCCGTCCTTGCCGCAGCGCATGTGATCGTGTCGGCAGCACCGGGCCGCCGGGCAGGGATTGGGCATGCCGCAGCATGTCCACCCGGCACTTTCCACCCCGCGAGGCGATGATGAACGCGCTGTTGCAGGAATACTTTCCGCTGGTCGTTTTCATCGGCATCGCGCTTGTGATCGGCCTCGCCCTGCTGATCGCCCCGTTCATCGTGGCCTACCAGCAACCCGATCCGGAAAAGCTGTCCGCCTACGAGTGCGGCTTCAACGCCTTCGATGACGCGCGGATGAAATTCGACGTGCGTTTCTATCTCGTCGCAATCCTGTTCATCATCTTCGATCTCGAAGTGTCGTTCCTGTTCCCGTGGGCAGTGGCATTCGGCAAATTGGGCGCGTTCGGCTTCTGGTCGATGATGGTTTTCCTTGCGGTACTGACCATCGGATTTATCTATGAGTGGAAGAAGGGAGCGCTTGAATGGGATTGAGCACGCCAAGCGTCGCCCCCGCGGCGACCGGGCTTCTCGATCCGCGCACCGGGCTTCCGGTCGGCTCGGACGACGCCTTCTATGTCGGCCTCAATAACGAACTTGCCGACAAGGGCTTTCTCGTCACCGCTGCCGACGACCTCATCGTCTGGGCCCGCACCGGCTCGTTGATGTGGATGACCTTCGGGCTTGCCTGCTGCGCCGTCGAGATGATGCAGATGTCGATGCCGCGCTATGACGCGGAACGGTTCGGCTTTGCCCCGCGCGCTTCGCCGCGCCAGTCCGACGTCATGATCGTCGCGGGCACGCTGACCAACAAGATGGCCCCGGCGCTGCGCAAGGTCTACGACCAGATGCCGGAGCCGCGTTACGTCATCTCCATGGGCTCCTGCGCCAATGGCGGCGGCTACTACCATTATTCCTACGCGGTGGTGCGGGGCTGCGACCGCATCGTCCCGGTGGACATCTACGTTCCCGGCTGTCCGCCGACCGCGGAAGCTCTGCTCTACGGCGTCCTTCTGCTGCAGAAGAAGATCAGGCGGATCGGGACGATTGAGCGGTAATCGATCGGGCGCGGTGATGACATGACCAACGAGACGCTCGATACGCTCGGCGAGGCGATCGCCGCTGCGCTTCCCGGAGCCCGTGCCGCCGTCACCGGCGGCGAACTGACCGTCACCGCGAATGCGGCCGACATCATCCGCGCGATGACGCTATTGCGCGACGACTTTGCCTTCGTCTCCTTCATCGACATCACGGCAGTCGACTGGCCGGAGCGCGAGCGCCGCTTCGACATCGTCTACCACCTGTTGTCGCCGACACGGAACCAGCGCGTCCGCGTCAAGATCGAGGTTGGCGAGGACGAACCCGTTGCCTCCGCGACCGCTGTATTTCTGGGCGCGAACTGGTTCGAACGCGAGGTCTACGACCTCTACGGCGTGGTGTTCACCGACCATCCCGATCTGCGCCGCATCCTCACCGACTATGGGTTCGACGGCTTTCCGCTGCGCAAGGATTTCCCGCTCACCGGATTTGTCGAAGTGCGGTGGGACGATGAGCAAAAGCGCGTCGTCTACGATCAGGTGCGGCTCGCGCAGGAGTTCCGCAACTTCGATTTCCTCTCGCCGTGGGAAGGCCCCGACTACCCGCTGCCCGGCGATGAGAAGGCGGGACAGTAGATGACTAACCGCGACGCTCACTATTCGCTATTCGCTATTCCCTACTCGCCAGGTTCAATCGAGCACGCACCATGACCGAGGCCGCGGTCCGCAACTTCACGATCAATTTCGGGCCGCAGCACCCCGCGGCGCACGGCGTGCTGCGCCTTGTGCTCGAGCTTGACGGCGAAGTGGTCGAGCGCGTCGATCCGCATATCGGGCTCCTTCACCGCGGCACCGAGAAGCTCATCGAATACAAGACCTATCAGCAGGCGATCCCTTATTTCGACCGGCTCGACTATGTCGCGCCGATGAACCAGGAGCACGCGTTCTGCCTGGCGGCGGAAAAGCTGCTCGGGCTAACGATCCCGCGCCGTGCCCAGCTCATCCGGGTGCTCTATGCCGAGATCGGGCGGTTGTTGTCGCATCTCCTCAATGTCACGACGCAGGCCATGGATGTCGGCGCGCTCACGCCGCCGCTGTGGGGCTTCGAAGAGCGCGAAAAGCTGATGGTGTTCTACGAGCGCGCGTCCGGCAGCCGGATGCACGCGGCCTATTTCCGCGTCGGCGGCGTGCACCAGGATCTGCCGCCGCAGCTCATCGATGACATCGAGAAGTTCTGCGATCCGTTCCTCAAGATTTGCGACGATCTCGAGGAACTGCTGACCGACAATCGCATCTTCAAGCAGCGCAACGTCGACATCGGCGTGGTGAAGCTCGCTGACGCCTGGGCCTGGGGTTTTTCGGGCGTCATGGTGCGCGGCTCCGGCGCCGCGTGGGATTTGCGCAAGGCGCAGCCCTACGAGTGCTACGCCGAAATGGACTTCGACATTCCGGTCGGCAAGAACGGCGATTGCTACGACCGCTACTGCATCCGCATGGAAGAGATGCGCCAATCGGTGCGCATCATGAAGCAGTGCATCACGAAGCTGCGCGAGCCGGAAGGGCAGGGGCCGGTCACCGTCGCCGACCACAAGATCGTGCCGCCGCGGCGCGCCGAGATGAAGCGCTCGATGGAAGCGCTGATCCACCACTTCAAGCTCTACACCGAAGGCTTTCACGTGCCGGCCGGCGAAGTTTACGCCGCGGTCGAGGCGCCGAAGGGCGAGTTCGGCGTCTACCTCGTCGCCGACGGCACCAACAAGCCATACCGCTGCAAGATCCGCGCGCCGGGCTTCGCCCACCTGCAGGCGATGGATTTCCTTTGCCGCGGCCACCTGCTCGCGGATATCTCGGCGATCCTCGGCTCGATCGACATCGTGTTCGGCGAGGTCGACCGATGAACGCGCCTGTTGTCCCCAAGGTTCGAATGAAAGTCGAGGAATTCCTCGCCTGGTCTAACCGACAGCCGGACGATCGCTACGAGCTTGTCGACGGCGAAGTCGTGGCGATGACGCGTGATACGGTTCGGCATAATCTCGCGAAATCCGCGGCATCCCGAGCGCTTTACGACGCCGTGCGGGCGGCGAAACTGTCTTGCAATGTATTTGTTGACGGCGTCGGGGTTGTGATCAACCGGGAAACCTTGCGAATACCAGATGTGGTGGTTCAGTGTGGGGGCAAGTTCGACCCGGATGCGACGGTAGTCGAATCGCCGTTGATCGTGGTCGAAGTCATCTCTCCGTCCAGCGAGCGCGACGACACCGATACAAAACTCGTGGAGTACTTCTCCGTCGCGAGCATCTGTCATTATCTGATTGTCTTTTCTGAAAAGCGGGTCGTTGTCCATCATCGGCGCAACGAGCGGGGAACGATCGACACACGGATCGCGCACGATGGCGAGATTGCGCTCGACTCGCCCGGCATGACGCTTCAGGTCACCGCGCTGCTCGGGCCGCAATTCGACGGGAACACGGAGGTTGGCCGGTGAGACACGAGGTATCGGCTCAATGAGCGTTCGCCGTCTTGCGCCTGACGATCAGCAGCCCGCGAGCTTCGCCTTCACGGCGGAAAATCTCGCATGGGCGAAGCGCCAGATCGCCAAATATCCGGAAGGCCGGCAGGCCTCGGCGGTGATCCCGCTGCTGTGGCGCGCGCAGGAGCAGGCAGGCGGCTGGCTGCCGAAGAAAGCGATCGAATACGTGTCCGAGATGCTCGGCATGGCGCACATCCGCGTGCTCGAGGTCGCGACCTTCTACACCATGTTTCTGCTGTCGCCGGTCGGTCGCAAGGGCCATGTCCAGTGGTGCGGCACGACGCCGTGCCTGCTGCGCGGCGCGGAGGACATTCGCAAGGTGTGCGAACGGCGCATTCACCACGACCAGTTCCACATTTCGGCCGATGGCGATTTTTCCTGGGAAGAAGTCGAGTGCCTTGGCGCGTGCGTCAACGCGCCGATGGTGCTGATCGGCCGACGATACCTACGAGGACCTGACGCCGGAAAGTTTTGAGCGCGTGCTCGACGCGCTCGCGCGCGGCGAAACCCCGAAGCCCGGACCGCAGAACGGCCGCCAGTTCTCGGCGCCGTTCGGTGGCGACACGACGCTGCTCGCCGCCGGCTCGTCCGATCGATCAGGCAAGGCGTAACCGATGCTCGACGACAAGGATCGCATCTTCAAGAATCTCTACGGCCGCTACGATTGGCGGCTCAAAGGCGCGCGGGCGCGCGGCGCCTGGGACGGGACCAAGGCGATCCTGGAGAAGGGCCGCGACGGCATCATCAACGACGTGAAGGCCTCCGGCCTGCGCGGCCGCGGCGGCGCCGGTTTCCCGACCGGCCTCAAATGGTCGTTCATGCCGAAGGAGATCGGCGAGCGGCCGCACTACCTCGTGGTCAATGCCGACGAATCCGAGCCCGGCACCTGCAAAGATCGCGACATCATGCGCCACGATCCGCATCTCCTCGTCGAGGGATGTCTGATCGCGAGCTTCGCCATGGGGGCGCACACCGCCTTCATCTATGTCCGCGGCGAGTTCATCCGCGAGCGCGAGCATCTGCAGACCGCGGTCGAGGAGGCCTACGAGGCCAAGCTCATCGGCAAGAACAATATCCACGGCTGGGACTTCGACGTCGTCGTCCATCACGGTGCCGGCGCCTACATCTGCGGCGAGGAGACGGCGCTGCTCGAAAGCCTGGAGGGCAAGAAGGGCATGCCGCGGCTGAAGCCGCCGTTCCCGGCCAACATGGGCCTCTACGGCTGCCCGACCACGGTCAACAACGTGGAATCGATTGCCGTGGTGCCGGACATCATGCGTCGCGGCGCCGCGTGGTTTGCAGGCATCGGCCGGCCCAACAACACCGGCACCAAGGTGTTCTGCATCTCCGGCCACGTGAACCAGCCGTGCAACGTCGAAGAAGCCATGGGCATTCCGTTGCGCGAACTCATCGAAAAGCATGCCGGCGGCGTGCGCGGCGGCTGGGACAATCTGCTCGCCGTCATCCCCGGCGGCTCCTCCATGCCCATCGTGCCGGCGTCGCAATGCGTGCCGCTGCCGATGGATTTCGACGGCACGCGCGAGGTCAAGTCGGCGCTCGGCACGGCGGCCGTCATCGTCATGGACAAGTCGACGCGATATCATCCGCGCCATGGCCCGCATCTCGTACTTCTACAAGCACGAAAGCTGCGGCCAGTGCACGCCGTGCCGCGAGGGCATGGGCTGGATGTGGCGCGTCTTGACCCGCATGGCCGAAGGGCGCGCCCAGAAGCGCGAGATCGACATGCTGATGGAGGTCACCCATCAGATCGAAGGCCACACCATCTGCGCGTTCGGCGACGGTGCCGCCTGGCCGGTACAGGGACTGCTGCGCCACTTCCGCCCCGAGATCGAGCGGCGGATCGACGAATACACGGCGAACCCGCATCCCGAACCGGTGCGCGTGGCGGCGGAATAAGGACGAAGGCGTGAGACAATGGCCGCCGCGGCATTCCGATCCTTGCACTGGAGCACCTGGCTTGCGCGGGCCGGGCTTGCAGTCATGGCGGTCGCGTTCGTGTGGTGGTTTTTGTTCTATGCGCAGTGGGCCGGTCCGCTTCACATGCTCGATCTCAAGATCGCCTGCCTTGCCACCACGATCGATGAATGCCGGTTCTTCCAGACGCAGATGCAGGCGCATCACGTCTGGGGCCCGGTCTACCAACCGATCGTGTGGTGGATCGGCGTCGTGGCGTTCATCGCCGGTACATTTATTCCGCGCGCGTCGAAGCCGAACGGAGCCGGCAAATGACCAAGATCGTCGTTGACGGCAAGGAAATGGATGTTCCGCCGGAGTACACGCTGCTCCAGGCGTGCGAAGCGGCCGGCGCGGAAATCCCGCGCTTCTGCTTTCACGAGCGGCTGTCGATCGCCGGCAATTGCCGCATGTGCCTGGTCGAGCTGATCGGCTCGCCGAAGCCGGTCGCGAGCTGCGCCTGGGGCGTGCGCGACTGCCGGCCGGGACCGAAGGGCGAGCCGCCGACGAGTCAACACCCAATCGCCGATGGTGCGAAAGGCGCGCGAAGGGGTGATGGAGTTCCTGCTCATCAATCATCCGCTCGACTGCCCGATCTGCGACCAGGGCGGCGAATGCGACCTGCAGGACCAGGCCATGGCCTATGGCGTCGACCACTCGCGCTTCCAGGAAAACAAGCGCGCGGTCGAGGACAAGTATCTTGGCGCCGCTCGTCAAGACCTCGATGAACCGCTGCATCCAGTGCACGCGCTGCGTGCGCTTCGCGACCGAGGTCGCCGGCGTGCCGGAGCTTGGCGCCATCGGCCGCGGCGAGGACATGGAGATCACGACCTACCTCGAGCAGGCGATGGTGTCGGAGCTGCAGGGCAACGTCGTCGATCTCTGCCCGGTCGGCGCGCTGACCTCCAAGCCCTACGCGTTCGCGGCGCGGCCCTGGGAACTCGGCAAGACCGAAATCGATCGACGTCGATGGACGCGCGTCGGCTGCGCCATCCGCGTCGACACCCGCGGCCGCGAAGTGATGCGCATCCTGCCGCGCACCAATGAGGACGTGAACGAGGAGTGGATTTCCGACAAGACCCGCCACGTCGTCGACGGCCTGCGGGTCCAGCGCCTCGACAAGCCCTACGTCGCGTGAAGGCGGCACGCTGCGGCCGGCAAGCTGGCCGCGAGGCATTCGCGCGCCATCGCCGCCAAGCTGCAAATCGACCAAGCAGGAGAAGATCGGCGCCATCGCCGGCGATCTCGCCGCGGTCGAGGAGATGTACGCGCTGAAGGACCTGCTGGCGCGCGCTCGGCGTCGACCAACATCGATTGCCGCCAGGACGGCACGGCGCTCGATCCACGCTGGGGCCGCGGCGAGCTATCTCTTCAATGCCACCATCGCCGGCATCGAGCAGGCCGACGCGCCTGATGATCATCGGCGCCAATCCGCGCCGCGAGGCGCCGGTGCTCAATGCGCGCATCCGCAAGCGCTGGCGCGCGAGCGGCGCTCAAGATCGGCGTCATCGGCGAGCGCGCCGACCTGACCTACGATTACGCGTATCTCGGCGCCGGCCCGCGAGACGCTCGCGCAATTCGTCGATCACCAGCCGGCGAAAGCTGTCAACGCCAGATCTGGCTCGTCGGGCAGGGCGCACTGGCGCGGCCGGACGGCGCCGCCGTGCTCGCGGCGGTCGCCAAGGCCGCGCTGTCGACCGGCGCCATCGTCGACGGCTGGAACGGCTTCTCGGTGCTGCACACGGCGGCAGCGCGCGTCGGCGGTCTCGACATCGGCTTCGTGCCGGGCGAGGGCGGTCTTGCCGCCGCCGCCATGGCGAAGGGCGGGGTCGACGTCCTCTTCCTCCTCGGCGCCGACGAGATCGAAGTCGAGCCCGGCGCCGTTCGTGGTCTATCATCGGCACCCATGGCGACCGCGGCGCACATCGTGCCGACGTGATCCTGCCGGGCGCCGCCTACACCGAAAAGTCGGGCCTTTACGTCAACACCGAAGGCCGCGTGCAGATGACGGGGCGCGCCGCCTTCCCGCCCGGAGATGCGCGCGAGGATTGGGCGATCCTGCGGGCGCTGTCGGAGACGCTCGGCAGCCGATTGCCTTACGATTCGCTCGCGCAGCTGCGCGCAGCGATCTTCAAGTCCCATCCGCATCTCGCCGCGCTCGATGCGATCACGCCCGGCGATCCCGAGGACGTCGCGCAAGCTTGCGGCGCGCGGCGGCACCATGGACAACACGACCGTGTTCCGGTCGCCGATCGATGACTTCTATCTCACCAACCCCATCGCCCGCGCTTCGGCCGTCATGGCCGAATGCTCGGCGATCGCCGAGCGCGCGCTGGCGACGGCGGCGGAGTAGGACATGGCCGAATTCTGGACCAACTATCTCTGGCCGTTCCTCATCATCGTGATCGAGAGCCTGGTGATGCTCGTCGTTCTGTTGATCGCGGTCGCCTACATCCTGCTTGCCGACCGCAAGATCTGGGCGGCGGTGCAGATCAGGCGCGGCCCCAACGTGGTCGGGCCGTTCGGCCTGTTTCAGAGCTTCGCCGATCTCCTCAAGTTCGTGTTCAAGGAGCCGGTCATTCCGGCCGGCGCCAACAAGGGCGTCTTCCTCCTGGCGCCGCTGGTCTCCTGCGTGCTGGCGCTTGCCGCCTGGGCGGTGATCCCGGTCGACGCCGGCTGGGTGATCGCCGAACATCAATGTCGGCATTCTCTATCTCTTCGCGGTGTCCTCGCTCGATGGTCTACGGCGTCATCATGGGCGGCTGGGCGTCGAACTCGAAATATCCGTTCCTGGCAGCGCTGCGCTCGGCGGCGCAGATGGTGTCCTACGAGGTCTCGATCGGCTTCGTCCTGATCACCGTGCTGTTGTGCGTCGGATCGCTCAATCTCACCGCCATCGTCGAAGCGCAGCGATCGAGCTGGGGCCTGTTTGCCTGGTACTGGCTCTGGCTCTTCCCGATGTTCATCGTCTTCTTCATCTCGGCGCTCGCCGAGACCAACCGGCCGCCGTTCGATCTGGTCGAGGCGGAGTCCGAGCTCGTTGCCGGTTACATGGTCGAGTACGGATCGACGCCGTACATGCTCTTCATGCTCGCCGAGTACGTGGCGATCACCACCATGTGCGCCATGGGCACGATCCTGTTTCTCGGCGGATGGCTGCCGCCGTTCCCGGT
This sequence comes from uncultured Alphaproteobacteria bacterium, assembly GCA_963702755.1. Lineage (GTDB taxonomy): Bacteria > Pseudomonadota > Alphaproteobacteria > Rhizobiales > Xanthobacteraceae > JAJPKK01. Next base: position 214,508 of record CAVPDZ010000006.1, read on the forward strand.
CCCGCCGTTCACCTGGGTGCCGGGCATCATCTGGTTCGTGCTCAAGGCTCGTTCATCTTCTTCATGTTCGCCCTGGTGAAGGCATTCGTGCCGCGCTACCGCTACGATCAACTGATGCGGCTCGGCTGGAAGGTGTTCCTGCCGCTGTCGCTTGCCATGGTCGCGATCGTCGCCGGCGGTGCTCCAGTTCGGGGGGCTCGCACCGCAATGAGGACACTCCGATAGTCTCGACCGGGCCGCCAAAGCGCTGTTCCTCAAGGAATTCGTCGGCGCCATCGCGCTCAGCATGCGCTACTTCTTCAAGCCGAAGGCGACGCTGAACTATCCCTTCGAGAAGGGGCCGATCTCGCCGCGCTTTCGCGGCGAGCATGCGCTGCGCCGCTATCCGAACGGCGAGGAGCGCTGCATCGCCTGCAAGCTGTGCGAGGCGATCTGCCCGGCCCAGGCCATCACCATCGAGGCGGGCCCGCGCCGCAACGACGGCACCCGCCGCACCACGCGCTACGACATCGACATGGTGAAATGCATCTACTGCGGCCTGTGCCAGGAGGCCTGCCCGGTCGACGCCATCGTCGAAGGGCCGAATTTCGAGTTCGCCGCCGAAACGCGCGAGGAGCTCTACTATGACAAGGAGCGCCTGCTCGCCAACGGCGACCGCTGGGAACGCGAGATCGCCAAAAACATCGCGCTCGACGCGCCCTACCGGTGACGCGATGAGACCGCATTTTCGCGATGATGGTTCGAGACGCGCGGCTGTGCCGCGCCTCACCATGACGGGACAAGACCGGCGCCGCCCACCGCTACGACGTCATCCTGAGGAGACGGCCGCAGGCCGGCGTCTCGAAGGATTGTAGCCGCAAGGCGCTCCGCGATGATCATCGGCGCCATCTTCTTCTATCTCTTCGCCGCAATCTGCGTGGCGTCCGCCGTCATGGTGATCGCCTCGAAGAACCCGGTCCACTCGGTGCTGTTCCTGATCCTCGCCTTCGTCAATGCCGCCGGCCTGTTCGTGCTCGCCGGCGCCGAGTTCCTGGCGATGATCCTCATCATCGTCTACGTCGGCGCGGTCGCGGTGTTGTTCCTGTTCGTCGTCATGATGCTCGACGTCGACTTCACCGAACTCCGCGAGGGCATCCTCAATTATCTCCCCGTCGGCGGGCTCGTCGGCGTCGTGTTCCTGGTGGAGCTGCTGCTCGTGCTCGGGACCTGGGCGGTGGCGCCCGATGCGACCAAGGTGCTGGCGACGCCGATCCCGCCTCTGGAGAATACATCGAACACGGCGGCGCTCGGCCTCGTGCTTTACACCCGTTACATCTACTACTTCCAGGCCGCCGGGCTTGTGCTCCTGGTCGCGATGATCGGCGCCATCGTGCTCACGCTCCGCCACCGGCCGCGGGTGCGTCGCCAGAACATCGCCGAGCAGGTCGCGCGTACGCGTGAGACCGCGATCGAAGTTCGCAAGGTGCAGCCGGGGCAGGGGATCTAGCGTGCCGACATTGACTACACGCCCCAACGTGCGCCGTCATCCTGAGGAGCCGCGCGAAGCGCGGCGTCTCGAAGGATGGCCGCTTGTGTGGTGTCCGTTGCCATCCTTCGAGACGGCCGCTGCGCGGCCTCCTCAGGATGACGGCTTTGGCTTTTGCACGGCTCGATTGGCGAGGTCTGCATGATCATCAGCGTCGGTCATTATCTCGTCGTCTCGGCGATCCTGTTCACGCTCGGGATCTTCGGCATTTTCCTCAACCGCAAGAACGTCATCATCATTCTGATGTCGATCGAATTGATCCTGCTCGCGGTGAACATCAATTTCGTCGCGTTCTCCGCGCGGCTCGGCGATCTCGTGGGACAGGTGTTTGCCTTGTTCGTGCTGACGGTCGCGGCGGCCGAAGCGGCGATCGGGCTCGCGATCCTCGTCGTTTTCTACCGCAACCGCGGCACGATTGCCGTCGAAGACGTCAATCTGATGAAGGGCTGAGATGTATCAGACGATCGTCTTTCTGCCGGCGCTCGGCGCCATTCTCGCCGCGATCATCACGCTCGTCGGGGCTCACACGCGCTTCCCGGGCGGATCGGGCGGAGGGCTCGGAGAATCACATCGTCGGGACGACGCCCGAGCATCCCCATGCCGCGACCGACGCAAGCGCCGTCGTCGCAGCCGATCCGCACGCCGAGGAGCATCCTCACGAGCCGGCAGCCGCCGGTTCGCGCGGCGCCGAACTCATCACCACGACGTTCCTGTTCATCTCCATGGTGCTGTCGTGGATCGCCTTCGTTCGCATCGGGTTCGGTCACCAGGAGGTGCGCGAGCAGGTGCTGCCGTTCATCGTCTCCGGCGATCTCAAGGTCGACTGGGCGGTGCGCGTCGATGCGCTGACCGCGGTGATGCTTGTCGTGGTGACGACGGTATCGGCGCTCGTTCATCTTTATTCGATCGGCTACATGAACGAGGATCCGTACCGGCCGCGGTTCTTCTGTTATCTGTCGCTGTTCACCTTCGCCATGTTGGCGCTGGTGACATCGGACAACCTCGTGCAGTTGTTCTTCGGCTGGGAGGGCGTCGGCCTCGCAAGCTACCTCCTGATCGGCTTCTGGTATTACAAGCCGGCGGCAAACGCCGCCGCGATCAAGGCCTTCGTCGTCAACCGCATCGGCGATTTCGGGTTCGCGCTCGGCATCTTCGCCGTGTTCATGATGACCGGCGCGGTCGACTTCGGCACCGTGTTTGCCCAGGCGCCCACGCTCGTCGGCAAGACCATTCACCTGCTGCGCTGGGATTTCGATGCGCTGACGCTGATCTGCCTGCTGCTGTTCATGGGCGCGATGGGCAAGTCGGCGCAGTTCCTGCTGCACACCTGGTTGCCGGACGCCATGGAGGGCCCGACTCCGGTGTCGGCATTGATCCATGCCGCGACCATGGTCACGGCCGGTGTGTTCATGGTGGCAAGGCTATCGCCGTTGTTCGCGCTGTCGCCCGACGCCCAGACCGTGGTGACGGCGGTCGGCGCGACGACCGCGATGTTCGCCGCGACCGTCGGCCTCGTGCAGAACGATATCAAGCGGATCATTGCCTATTCGACCTGCTCGCAGCTCGGCTACATGTTCGTCGCGATGGGCGTCGGCGCCTATTCGGTCGGCATGTATCACCTCTTCACCCATGCCTTCTTCAAGGCGCTGCTGTTCCTCGGTTCGGGCTCGGTGATCACCGCGATGCATCACGAGCAGGACATCAGGGCGATGGGCGGCCTGCGCACCAAGATCCCGTTCACCTACATCATGATGGTGATCGGCACGCTGGCGCTGACGGGATTCCCGCTGTTCTCCGGCTATTTCTCCAAGGACTTCATCATCGAGGCCGCCTACGCCAGCAAGAATCCCGCGGCGCTCTACGGCTACATGATGACGCTCGGCGCCGCCGCGCTGACCGCGTTCTATTCCTGGCGGCTCATCTTCAAGACGTTCCATGGCCGCCCCCACGACCAGGCCCACTATGACGCCGCTCACGAGAGTCCGGCGACCATGCTGATTCCGCTGTTCGTGCTGGCGCTCGGGTCGGTCCTCGCCGGCTATCCGTTCGCCGACATTTTCGCCGGCCACGGCGTCGAGAGTTTCTTCGGCAACTCGATCAAGCTTGGCGACGGCAACAACAACATCCTGGAGGAGATGCATCACGAGGGAAGCTTCCTTGTGTCGTCGCTCCCCACGGTGATGATGGCGCTCGGCTTCGCCGTCGCCTGGCTGTTCTACATTCTCCGTCCGGATATTCCGGTCGAACTCGCCCGCCAGCAGCCGGTGCTCTATCAGTTCCTGCTCAACAAGTGGTACTTCGACGAGATCTACGACGTCATCATCGTCCGGCCGACGCTCTGGCTGGGGCGGCTGCTGTGGAAGGGCGGCGACGGCGCGATCATCGACGGGCTCGGTCCTGACGGCATTTCGGCCCGCGTGATCGACGTCACCCGCAACGTGGTGCGCCTGCAGACCGGCTACATGTACCACTACGCTTTCGCGATGCTGATCGGCGTTGCCGCGTTCATCACCTGGTTCATGTTTGCGACGGGAGGCCACTGATGGCGAGCTGGCCGATCCTTTCCGTCACCACCTTCCTGCCGCTGCTCGGCGCGTTCTTCATCGTCTTCTTGATGATGTTCCGGGCGGAGGACGCCGCCATGGCGCGCAACGCGCGCTGGGTCGCGATGTGGACGACGCTCGATTACCTTCGGCATCTCGCTGATGCTGTGGTGGCGGTTCGATCCGGGGTCATCGGAATTTCAGTTCGTCGAGCACAAGCCGTGGCTCGCCGGCACGATCACCTATCACATGGGTGTCGACGGCATTTCGCTGCCGTTCGTGATCCTCACGACGGCGTTGATGCCGCTCTGCATCATCGCGAGCTGGCGGCCGATCCAGACCCGCGTCTCCGAATACATGATCGCGTTCCTGGTGCTCGAGACGCTGATGGTCGGCACTTTCTGTGCCCTCGATCTCACCTTGTTCTACCTGTTCTTCGAGGGCGGCCTGATCCCGATGTTCATCATCATCGGGGTATGGGGCGGCCCGCGGCGCGTCTACGCGAGCTTCAAATTCTTCCTCTACACCTTCCTCGGCTCGGTGCTGATGCTGCTCGCCATCATGGCGATGTACTGGGATGGCGGCACGACCGATATCCCGATGCTGATGCACCATGCGTTCCCGCGCACCCTGCAGACGTGGGCATGGCTTGCGTTCTTCGCCTCGTTCGCGGTCAAGATGCCGATGTGGCCGGTCCACACCTGGCTGCCTGACGCCCACGTGGAGGCGCCGACGGCGGGCTCGGTGATCCTCGCCGCAATTCTCCTGAAAATGGGCGGCTACGGCTTCCTGCGCTTCTCGCTGCCGATGTTTCCGGCGGCATCCCAGGAGTTCGCGCCGTTGATCTTCGCGCTGTCGGTGATCGCGATCGTCTACACCTCGCTGGTCGCGCTGGTGCAGGAGGACATGAAGAAGCTGATCGCCTATTCCTCGGTCGCCCACATGGGCTTCGTGACCATGGGCATTTTCGCGGTCACGATGCAGGGCGTAGCGGGCGGCATCTTCCAGATGGTGTCGCACGGCATCGTGTCGGGCGCGCTGTTCCTCTGCGTCGGCGTCGTCTACGACCGCATGCACACCCGCGAGATCGCCGCGTATGGCGGCCTCGTCAACCGGATGCCGCTCTATGCGGCGGCATTCATGGTGTTCACCCTCGCCAATGTCGGCTTGCCGGGCACGTCAGGGTTTGTCGGCGAATTCCTCTCGCTGATCGGCACGTTCCGCGTGAATCCGCTGGTGGTGTTCATCGCCACGCTTGGCGTCATCCTGTCGGCAGCCTATGCGCTGTGGCTCTATCGCAAGGTCATTTTCGGGCGGCTGGATAAGCCGTCGCTCGCCGGAATCTTCGATCTTGACGGACGCGAGATGGCGACGCTCGCGCCGCTGGTCGCGCTCACGCTGTTCTTCGGCTTCTACCCGAAGACCGTCCTCGACGTGTCGCAGGCGTCCGTCGCCGCCTTGATCGACAACTATCATCAGGCGATCGGGACCGCGAAGTCGGCGGCCCTCGATGACGCGAAGCGAATCGCACCATGAACGAATTCCTCCAAACCTATCCCATCCTGCCGGAAGTGATCCTCGCCGTCGGCGCGATGATCATCCTGCTGATGGGGGCCTGGCGCGACAACCGCTTCACGAATGTCGCGATGGGACTTGCGATCATTCTGCTGATCGTCGCCGGCTTCGCCGTCGTCTATCCGGAGTCCGAGAAGATCGTCGGTTTCGGCGGCAGCTTCGTCGTCGACGGCTTTGCGCGCTTCCTCAAGATCGTCACCGTGATCGGCTCGATCGGCGCGTTGACGCTGTCGGGTGACTTCCTCAAGGGCGCGGAACAGCACAAGTTCGAATACCCGGTGCTGATCCTGCTCTCGACCGCCGGCATGTTCATGCTGATTTCCGCCGGCGACTTGATCGCGCTCTATCTTAGCCTCGAGCTGATGAGCCTGTGCCTTTACGTCGTCGCGGCGTTCGACCGCGATAACGCGCGCTCGACCGAGGCGGGCCTGAAATATTTCGTGCTGGGCGCGCTGTCGTCCGGCATGCTGCTCTACGGCTGCTCGCTGATCTACGGCTTCACCGGCACGATCAATTTTGTCGCGATCGCCCAGGTCGCCGGCAAGGGCGACCTCGGGCTCACGTTCGGGCTTGTGCTGCTGTTCGCGGGTCTCTGCTTCAAGGTCTCGGCGGTGCCGTTCCATATGTGGACGCCCGACGTCTACCAGGGCGCGCCGACGCCGATCACGGCGTTTTTCGCGGCGGCCCCGAAGGTCGCGGCCATCGCGGTGTTCATGCGGGTGTCGATCACGGCCTTTCCGGGCATCGCGTCGCAATGGCAGCAGATCATTGTTTTCGTCGCGATCGCGTCCATGGCGCTCGGCTCGTTTGCCGCCATCGGCCAGCGCAACATCAAGCGGCTGATGGCCTATTCGTCCATCGGCCATATGGGTTTCGCGCTGATCGGGCTTGCGGCGGGCACGAGTGAGGGCATTCAGGGCGTGCTCGTCTACATGTCGATCTACGTCGCCATGACGCTCGGGACCTTTGCCTGCATCATCGCCATGCGCCGGGCCGATCAGCCGTGCGAGGAGATCGCCGATCTCGCGGGCCTTGCCCGCACGCGGCCGATGCTCGCGTTCTTCTTTGCCATGCTGTTGTTCTCCATGGCGGGGGTGCCGCCGCTCGCCGGCTTCTTTGCCAAATTCTATGTCTTCCTCGCCGCGATCAATGCCGGGCTCTTTACCCTGGCCGTGCTTGGCGTGCTCACGAGCGTGATCGGCGCCTACTACTATCTGATGATCGTCAAGGTCATGTACTTCGACGATCCGGCGCCCGCATTCGACCCGATGGCGCGGGGCCTGCGCGTGGTGCTCGGCCTCTCCGGGCTGTTCGTGATCCTGTTCTGCGTCTTTCCAAGTCCCCTGGTCGACGCGGCCGCCGCTGCCGCGAAGTCCCTGTTCTAGCGCTTCCCGGATTGCGCTCCGCGCGATCCGGGCTACTGTGCGGGAAATGGTGGGCTTGGCGCAGAAGGTAACTCTCGACACTGTCGATTCGACCAACGCCGAAGCGCTGCGGCGCGCTGCCGCTGGCGAGCGCGGGCCGCTTTGGATCGTGGCGCGGCAGCAGACGGCGGGACGCGGGCGGCGTGGCTTTGCCTGGGTGTCGTCGCCGGGCAATCTCTACGCGACGCTGCTGTTGACCGATCCGGCGCCGCCGGCCTCGGCCCCCCAGCTTGGCTTTGTTGCGGGTGTTGCGCTGCATGACGCCGCCGCAGCGTGCGCGCCCGACGTGCCGCTTCGTCTCAAGTGGCCGAACGACATGCTGTGCCGCGGACGCAAGATCGCGGGTATCCTGATCGAAGGGGAGGGCGCCCCGTTGGCCGTTGCGGTCGGCATCGGTGTCAATTGCCGTCACCACCCGGCAGTGACTTCCTATCCGGCGACGGATTTTGCCGCCGAGGGCGCCGCGCTCGAAGCGTCAGAGTTGTTTGAGCGGCTTGCGGCAGCCTTTGCGGCGCGGCTTGCGCAGTGGAATCGGGGTGCGGGCTTTGCGGCGATCCGCGCCGCATGGCTCGATCGTGCCGAGGGCCTCGGCCAGCCGGTGCGCGTCCGTCTCGCCGAGCGTGAAACCGGCGGTATTTTCGACGCCATCGATGGTGCCGGACGGCTGCTGCTGCGGCACAACGACGGCAGCCTCGAAGCGATTGCCGCCGGCGAGGTCTTTCCTCTCCCGGGAGCTGCGGCGCACAATGCCGGGAGCGCCGTGCACGGCGAAGCGTTGCCCAGATGATGGCCCCGAACGAGGAACTGGTTTTCGTGCCGCTCGGCGGCACGGGCGAGATCGGCATGAACCTGTCGCTCTACGGCTTCGGCTCGGAGCGTCACAAGGCTTGGCTTGCTATCGATCTCGGTGTCGCCTTCGCCGGTCCGGACTTGCCCGGCATCGACCTCATCATGCCCGATATCCGCTTTCTCGCGGAAGAGCGGCGCAATCTTGTCGGTCTCGTCCTCACCCATGCCCACGAGGATCATTATGGTGCGCTGATCGACCTGTGGCCGCGCCTTAAGGTGCCGCTCTACGCGACGCCGTTCACCGCGGCGCTCCTCACGGCGAAACGACTGTCGGAGCCTGGTGCGCCTGATATTCCGGTGACGATCGTGCCCAACGGCGGCCGCATCAAGCTTCCGCCGTTCGACGTCGAGTTCGTATCGGTCGCGCACTCGATCCCGGAATCGAACGCGCTGATCATTCGCACGCCGCTCGGTGCCGTGCTCCACACCGGCGACTGGAAGCTCGACCCGACGCCGGTCATCGGGCCGCCGACCGACGCCGCCAAGCTTCGTGCGCTCGGCGAGGCCGGCTGTCTCGCCGTGGTCGGCGATTCGACCAACGCGGTCCGCGAGGGCCGCTCGCTGTCGGAGACCGACGTCGCGGCCTCGCTCAAAGAACTGATCGCGACGGCGCCCCGGCGCGTCGCGGTGACCACCTTTGCCTCCAATGTCGCGCGCATCCATGCGGTCGCCGCTGCCGCGCGCGCCTGCGATCGCGAAGTGGTGGTGGTGGGCCGCGCCATGGACCGCATCGTCCAGGTCGCGCGCGAGACCGGGTATCTCGAGGGCGTCCAGGATTTTCGCGGCACCGATGCCTACGGCTACCTGCCGCCGGACAAGGTGGTGGCGCTGTGCACCGGCAGCCAGGGTGAGCCGCGCGCCGCGCTCGCGCGCGTTGCGCTCGACGAACATCCGGACGTGACGCTCTCCCGTGGCGACCGGGTGATCTTTTCTTCCCGCACGATTCCCGGCAACGAAAGGGCGGTCGGCCGGGTGATCAATGGCCTCGTCTCGCAAGGCGTCGAGGTGATCACCGACCGCACCCACCTTGTCCACGTCTCCGGGCACCCGCGCCGCGACGAACTCGCGGACCTTTTGGGATGGGTCAAGCCGAAGATGGTCGTGCCGGTCCATGGCGAGGCGTTGCATCTCGCCGAGCACGCGGCGGTCGCTCGCAAAGCGGGCGTGGCGGCAACGGTCGTCTGCGCCAACGGCGATGTCGTGCGGCTTGCGCCGGGGTCTCCCGGCGTGGTCGACGAGGTTCCGCAGGGGCGCCTATACAAGGACGGCCGGCTGATCATCGAGGGCGAGGAACGCACCGTCGCCGACCGCCGCCGTCTGAGCTTCGTCGGGATCGTGTCGGTTGCCATGGCGCTCGACACCGCGGGCACTCTCGTCGGCGATCCGGAGGTCGAACTGATCGGGATTCCGCTGCGCGCGGTCGACGGCCGTTCGTTTTCGGACGTCGCGCTCAATGCAGCCATCGAGACGCTCGACAATCTGCCGCGGCCGCGTCGCCGCGATCCCGACTCCGTCGCCGATGCGGTCCGCCGCGGCGTGCGCGCTGCGGTCGCAGCGGAGTGGGGCAAGAAACCGATATGCGTCGTGCATGTCGTGACGGTATGATCGCGGCCGAACGCGAGTGCGCAGCCGGAGCGCCGACCTGAGGCATCGACGATGATCGGCAGGCTTAACCACGTAGCCATTGCAGTGCGCGACATTGCATCGGCTGCGAAGCTCTATCGCGATACGCTGGGCGCGGAAGTCTCGGCGAGCGTGCCGCAGCCGGCGCACGGCGTGACGACGGTGTTCATTACGCTGCCGAACACGAAAATCGAGTTGCTGGAGCCGTTGGGCGAAAATTCGCCGATTGCCAAGTTTCTTGAGCGCAATCCCGACGGCGGCATCCATCACGTCTGTTACGAGGTCGACGACATCGTGGTCGCCCGCGATCGCCTCAAGGCCGAGGGCGCGCGCGTGCTCGGCGACGGCCAACCCAAAATCGGCGCTCACGGCAAGCCCGTGCTGTTTCTGCACCCGAAGGATTTTCTCGGCACCCTCGTGGAACTCGAACAGGCATGAGGTGATCGGTGCCCTGGACCAGCATGCTGGCGATCTATTTCATCATGTGGTGGCTGGTGTTCTTTGCCATCCTGCCGTTCGGCATCCGCTCCCAGCACGAGCAGGGCGAGTTCGTCCCCGGCACCGACCCGGGCGCGCCGGCGGTGCATGGTCTCAAAGCCAAGGCCGGATGGACGACGCTCGTATCTCTCGTGATCTTCGGCCTGTTCTATTGGGCCTATGTCACCAAGGCCGTGTCGCTTGAAGATCTCACGACCTTCTGGGGCTGGCTGAAGATTTAACCGCAGTTAGGTGTCGATCTGCTCGAAGAACATTTCGCGGTGCTGGGTTTGGCCGCGCCATGGCCGCGGCGGCGGCATCAGCACGAGCCGCTTCCCCTCGAAGCGAACATGCCGCACCTGATCGCCGCCGACGCGGCTTGGATCAGACGACGCATCGACGTGGGTGACGAGCGTCGTCCCATCGAACCGGTAATTGCCGCAATAGGACATGTATTCGCGCGCTTCGCTCTCGGGCATGGCTGGCCGGCCATCGCACAGCACCGCCATCATGCGTCCGTCGGCGGCAAAGACCACGAGTTCCATGGCGTTCGGGCCATAGGGCGGGTCCATCGGCGCGCCGCTGTCATTCTTCGCCCGCGTCATGACGAGGCGCCAGGTGCCGACAATGCTGCGACCGGCACCACGTGCGGTTTCGGTTTTTTTGTCTTGGGTGTCGGTCACGGTGCTCCACTCATTCGATCTTGAGGCCGAGACGGTGGATCACCGGAGCCCATCTGGCGGTCTCGCGGGCGATGTCCGCTGCATATTCCTCAGGGGTTGATGAGAGCGGCTCGCCGCCCTGGGCGGCGATACGTCTGCGCGTGTCTTCGGCCCCCATGATCACGCGCAATTCGCTATTGAGTCGTTCGATGATCGGACGGGGCGTGCCCGCCGGCGCCATCAGCCCATACCGAACCGCGGCCTCAAATCCCGTCAGCCCGGATTCCGCGACGGTCGGAACCTCGGGTAGCAAGGGCGAGCGCTTTGCCCCGGCGACCGCGAGGACGCGCAGGCTGCCCGCCTCGATATTGCCGAGCGCCGGCGCGAGCGTATTGAACGCGAGCGGAATGTGGCCGCCCAGGAGGTCGTTGGTGAGAGGTCCCGTTCCCTTGTAGGTGACGATGGTGATGTCGAGGCCCGTCATGGCGCGAAACATCTCGGCGGCGAGATGGTTCTCGGTGCCGGCCGGCGGCGTGCCGGCATCAAGTTTGCCGTCACGTCGCGCGATGGCGATGAGGTCAGCGACCGTGCGGGCGGGAAACGAGGGGTGCGCCATGATCACGATCGGCGCCACGGCGACGAGGCCGATCGGAACGAAGTCGCGGTTCACGTCGTAGCCGGGTTCGGCATAGAGCGTCGGGTTGACCGTGGTAGTGCCGCTCGTGCTCATGACGATGGTATAGCCGTCGGGCGCGGCGCGAGCGGCCGCGCGTGTCCCGATCACGCCGGCAGCTCCGCCACGGTTGTCGATGACGACCTGTTGCCCAAGTGCCGCGGTGAGCCGTTCGGCGACGATACGTCCCATGGCGTCGACGCCGCCGCCGGCCGGGAACGGCACGATAAGCGTGACCGGACGGGCTGGATAAGGGTCCTGCGCCGCGGCAGGTGCCGTGCCGACGACCGTGGCCACAAGGGCTACGGCAAGTCCCGTCGCCAGCAGCCTTCGCGTCCAGGTGATTGTGCTGATGTCCATTGCGAGGCTGCTTCAGGGCAGTGCGGACCGTTATAGTTTGGAACACTACCGTAGCCCGGGAACGGTGTCTTCGCCTTCTGCGGCACAGTACGGCACGGCGTTCGTTTTCTGTTTCACTTGAGGGTAAATCGCTTTATTCTCTGCGAGCCAGGGCTTTCCGGGGGGCCATCCGCGTTGGGGACGTGGCTCTCTGCCGGCATGGCCAGATAGCGACGGAGAACCGGGATGAGAATTTTCCTTGTCGCGACGGTGGTCGCAGCAATGATCACACCCGCGTATGCGCAGTATGCGCCGATGGGTACGGGCAACGGTAAGGGGACCGGCGCTCAGCCGCCAAAGCCGCAGCAGGCGACCGTCGACCCGGAACAGAAAAAGCGGGACGACAAGGCCTTCAACGATGCCGTGAAACGCATTCCCGGACCCGACAAGAAATACGATCCGTGGGGAACCGTCCGCAACGCCGGCGACAAATAGCGATTCGAACTTCGCGGAGCGAACTGCCGTTTCCTTCGATAGGAACATGCAAAAGGGGAGAGGCGAGATGCGATTGATCGTTGCGGCTATGCTTGTCGCGGCATTGGCGGTACCGGCCTACGCACAGTTCGACGGGCTCGATATCGGCCCGAGCGGCGGTATCGTTAAGCCGCGCATGGATGATCCCACGAAGAAAAATGAAGCCGAAAAGGCCTATAAGGAGGGCGTCAATAAGATACCGACGCCGGCGGCGAAGAAGGTCGACCCGTGGGGGACGGTTCGAGACACCGGAAACGGCAAAGCCGCCAATAAGTGACACGTATTGATGATCGAGGGGAGAAGCGGAGCATGAAACCGGTCCTTGCCGCTGCGATGATCCTGGTGCTGGGGGCGCCCGCATTTGCCCAGTACGGCGCGATCAATGGGCCCGGCACTGCGTCGAGCGTTGGAAAGCAAAACGCCCCGAAAGAGCAGGTCGACGACCCGATCAAGAAAAAGCAGGACGAAAAGGCCTTCCGCGACGGCGTCAGTCGGATTCCTGATCCCGAAAAGAAATACGATCCGTGGGGAAACCTCCGCTCTGGGGGAAGATGATCACACCCTTCGCCGCGATCGGATTGGCGATTCGGTATAGCAGGTTCGGCGCAAGCGACCCGCAGCGTTGCTTCACCTTTCAGCCGTGATGGGCGACGTGCGAATTTGCGCGGTCCATTCGTTGTTGCCCTCCTGACAATCCGACTGGCGCTCGCTATATGACTGCCGCGCCCGGCACCGTCCGGGCTTTCGGCGTTGGGCGCTGCTTGGGAATTCACTAAGGGAAAGCGATGACCGGAACGACACGATCGAGCGCCGGCCTCGACTCGAGACGACGCCGATTGCTCTATCGGCTGTGGCATCGAGGCACCCGGGAAATGGACCTGCTGATGGGCCGCTTCGCCGACGCCACGATCAGCGATTTGACGGACGCCGAAATCGCCGAGCTCGAACACCTCGCCGAGGTTCCCGACAAAGAGCTCTATGCCTGGCTCACCGGCGGCGATCCCGTGCCGCCCGATTACGATCTCGCGATATTCCGCCGGTTGCGCAGCTTTCACGCATCGGGTCCGGCCCCATGAGCCTCGCCCCATGAGCTTCGCCCCATGAGCCTCGCGCACGTTCGATCACGCGCGCCGGCGCGATCTCCGGCCGAGGCGTTGCAAGTCGGCCGTCCGCTCACGCTTGCCGACGTCGCCGACGGTGCCGAAGGCCTCGTCCTCGCCGATCTCGCAAGGGCCGTCGCAGCGAAGCCGAACGCGCCGGCAACGAGCCTCCTGGTCGTGTGCCGGGACGGCGCCCGCATGGCGCAGCTTGCGCGTGCGCTCGCTTTCTTCGCGCCGGAGATCAGCGTGCTCGAATTTCCGGCGTGGGATTGCCAGCCCTACGACCGCGCTTCGCCTCACCCCGCCATCGTCGCGCAGCGCATGACGGCGCTGTCGCGGCTGTCGCGACTCAAGGGGACCGAGAAGCCTTCCGCGCTGCTGACGACCGTCAACGCCGTCGTCCAGAGGGTCCCTGCGAAAGGCCTTGTGCAGGGACAGGCGCTGTCGGCCGCCCCCGGCAACATGATCGCCATGGACGGCATCGTGCGCTGGCTCGAGCTCAACGGCTATACGCGCGCCTCGACCGTGCGCGAAGCCGGCGAATATGCGCTGCGCGGCGGCATCCTCGATCTCTATCCGCCCGGCGTGCATGACCCGGTGCGGCTCGATTTCTTCGGCGACACCTTGGAGTCGATCCGCACCTTCGATCCCGAAAGCCAGCGCAGCATCGACCAGATGCGCGCGCTCGACCTCGTGCCGGTCGCCGAATTCCAGCTCACGACCGAGACCATCCGCCGCTTCCGCACCGGCTACGTGCAGAATTTCGGCGCGACGACACCGGACGATCTGCTCTATGCGGCGATCAGCGAAGGCCGCCGCTATCCGGGCATGGAGCATTGGCTGCCGCTGTTTCATGCCGGGCTCGATACGCTGTTCGATTACGTTGCCGGCTCGCCAATCGTCGTCGAACCGCTGGCCGAGGAGGCGGCCCACGAACGCTTCACCCAGATCGCGGATTATTACGAGGCGCGCCGTCAGGCCTTCGCGCAGCGCCAGGAGACGCCGTCAGCGGTGCCGTACCATCCGCTGCCGCCGGATCGGCTCTATCTCGCCGAAAACGAATGGCGCGAGCGGCTCGATGCCGCGGCGCTCGTGAGGCTCGCGCATTTCGCGGCTCCCGAGGGTGCCGCGGCGACGATCGACGCCGGCACCCGCGCCGGTCGCAACTTTGCTCCCGAGCGGACCACGCCTGACGCCAATGTGTTCGATGCGGTCAAGGACCACGTGAACGCGCTGCAATCCGCCGGCAAGCGCGTCGTGATCGCGCTGTGGAGCGAGGGTGCGCGCGATCGCATGTCCCACGTGCTCGCGGACCACGCGCTCCTCAATCTCGTCAACGTCGCGGATTGGCCGCAGGCGCGGGCGCGGCCGGCGTTCGAGATCGCGCTCGCAGTCCTCGGCCTCGAAGCCGGGTTCGAGACCGACGATCTCGCGGTGATCGGCGAGCAGGACATCCTCGGCGATCGCCTGGTGCGGCCGCGCCGTGCCAGCAAGCGCGCCGAGAATTTCATTGCCGAGGCAACGTCGCTTGCGGCGGGTGATCTCGTCGTTCACGTCGATCACGGCATTGGCCGGTTCATCGGCCTCAAGACCATCGAGGCCGCCGGAGCCCCCCACGATTGCCTCGAAATTCACTACGCCGGCAACGACAAGCTGTTCCTCCCGGTCGAGAACATCGAGCTCCTCTCGCGCTACGGCTCCGAGGAGATGAATGTCGAGCTGGATCGGCTCGGCGGCGCCGCCTGGCAGGCGCGCAAGGCGCGCATGAAGAGCCGCATCCGCGAGATGGCGGCCGAGCTGATCAAGATCGCGGCCGAGCGCCACCTGCGCGAAGCGCCGCGGCTCGTACCCGGACATGGCTCCTACGACGAGTTCTGCGCCGGCTTTCCCTATGAGGAGACCGAGGACCAGGGCAACGCCATTACGGCGGTGCTCGACGATCTCGCCTCGGGCCGGCCGATGGATCGCCTCATTTGCGGCGATGTCGGCTTCGGCAAGACCGAGGTCGCGCTGCGGGCGGCGTTCGTTTCCGCCATGGGGGGCAAACAGGTCGCCGTCGTGGTGCCGACGACGCTCCTGGCACGGCAGCACTTCAAGACGTTCTCCGAACGCTTCCGCGCGTTTCCGATCAAGGTCGCGCAGGCCTCGCGCCTCGTCGCGCCCGCCGAGCTCGCCAAGGTCAAGGCAGGGCTCACGGACGGCACCGTCGACATCGTCATCGGCACCCACGCTCTGCTCGGCAAATCCATCAAGTTTCGCGACCTGGGTCTCCTGGTCGTGGACGAGGAGCAGCATTTCGGCGTCGGTCACAAGGAGCGCCTCAAGACGCTGCGCGCCGAGGTTCACGTGCTCACGCTGACGGCGACCCCGATCCCGCGCACCCTTCAATTGGCGCTCACCGGCGTGCGCGAACTTTCGATCATCGCGTCGCCGCCCGTCGATCGCCTCGCGGTGCGCACATCGGTGTCGCCGTTCGATCCGCTGATCGTGCGCGAGGCGCTGCTGCGCGAGCGCTTCCGCGGCGGCCAGTCGTTCTATGTGTGCCCGCGCATCGAGCAACTGGCGGAAGCCAAAGCCTTCCTCGACAGCAGCGTGCCCGAGGTGCGCGTGGCGGTGGCCCATGGCCAGATGCCGTCGGCGGTGCTCGAAGATGTGATGTCGGCGTTCTATGACGGCAAATTCGATGTGCTGCTGTCGACGACCATCATCGAATCCGGCCTTGATATTCCGACCGCCAACACGCTTGTCGTCAACCGCGCCGACATGTTCGGCCTCGCCCAGCTCTACCAGCTCCGCGGCCGCGTCGGCCGCTCCAAGACCCGCGCCTTCGCCTTGCTGACACTACCCGTCGGGCGCCGCCTCACGGCGCAAGCGGAACGCCGTCTCAAAGTGCTGCAATCTCTCGATACGCTGGGCGCGGGCTTCCAGCTCGCCTCCCATGACCTCGATATCCGCGGCGCCGGAAATCTGCTCGGCGAGGAGCAGTCCGGTCACATCAAGGAGGTCGGTTTCGAGCTCTATCAGCAGATGCTGGAGGAGGCGGTGGCAAGCCTCAAGGCCGGCATCGCCGAACCGATCTCGGACCGCTGGTCGCCGCAGATCACGATCGGCACGCCGGTGCTGATCCCCGAGGATTACGTCGCCGATCTGCCGGTGCGCCTCAATCTTTATCGCCGGCTCGCGGACCTCGAGGACGAGCGCGACATCGACGCCTTCGGTGCCGAAGTCGTCGATCGCTTCGGACCGATGCCGCTCGAAGTGAAGCACCTTCTCGCGTTGGTCGTGGTCAAGGCACTATGTCGGCGCGCCAATGTCGCGAAGATCGAAGCGGGGCCGAAGGGTGCGGTGATGTCGTTCCGCGATGACCGCTTCGCCAATCCCGAGGGGCTCATCGCCTATATCCGCGACCAGGGCCGCGACGCCCGGGTCCGCCCCGACATGAAGGTGGTCTTCTTTGCCGACTGGGATACGCCGGAGCAGCGGCTCAAGGGGACGACGCAAATCCTGCGTGCACTGGTCGGCATCGCGGAGCGCGCCAAGGCGGCGTGATCGGGCGAATTCGTCCCACAATGAAACATCGCGAGTAACGGCTGGCTGCGCAGAGGGCTTTTGTGTTGCACCGCGATCCGATATTAATCCGCTAGGCTTTCTCGAACCCCCGATCCAAACTGTAGCGGCCGGCCCTTGACCCGCCGCGCATAATGCCTTGAATTTGCGTGTAGGGGGCGCAAAGCGGCGTGAGCGAAAGCAGGGTGCGATGGCAGGGCAGCCGGACGATAAGCACTGGTTCGTTTCGCTCAACGGCAAACGGTATGGCCCCTTTACATTTTCTGCCCTGACCGAGGCCGCTTCGCGCGGCGTCATCAATCCCGACACGGTTGTCTGGCGGCTCGGATGGGTCAGATGGCATCGTGCCGGCAGCGTGCCGGGATTGATCGATAAGGTTTCGGCGAAGGTTGAGCAGCCGCAGCCTCGCCCTGAAACAGCGAGGCAGAGCCGCACGGTTCAAGCCAAACTGCCCGAAGCGCCCACGCCGGTCGTCGAACGTCCCGCCGAGCGTCCGGGCGTCCGTGTCCAGCCGACATCGGCTCGCGCGCGCATCGCGGAGGATGATGAGCGGCAGCACGGATGAGGAAGACTACGGCAAACGGCGCCGGAGGATTCTCGAAAAATATCGCGCGGCTGACGAAAACGACGATGAGTTTCGCGAGACCGAGCGCGATGAACATGACGAGGAGGAAGAGGAGGAAGCGCCCCGGCGGACCACCCGAGATCGCCGGACTATCTCGGCGCGGCCAACGCCTGCTCGCGACGAGGATGACGAGGAGGAAGAGGAGATCGTCGAGCGACGCGCCACCACCGTGCGGACGCGCCGCGCGGCGGAACCGACCGCGCTCGCCGACGATGAGGATGCGGACGAACGCGAGGATGAGGAAACCGATCGCGAGAAGGATCGTCGAAGAAGCACGCTGAAGAGGCGCCAAGGACAGCGCGCGGCCTCTCTCGGCAGAGGCCTCAGAGATGACGTCGCAGACGACCGCGTCGAGGACCACGACGAGGAGGAGGATGATCGCGACGCCGGAGATCGTGACGAGGAGGAGGACTTGCAGCCCGTGCTGCGCCGGCCGCCATCACGGGACGGGCGCCGCGGGACACCAAATCTCAGGTTGGTGCGGCCATCTGACGATGAAACCGATACCGAAGACGAAGCGGAACCTGATCGGAACCCCGCGCCGGCTATCAAGATGGAGCGTCGGGCGCCGGCCGGCCCGATCCCCGACTTGCCCCCGCAAATTCGCGGTAGTGCGGACACGGACAAGACGACGCAAAAGCGCGGCGGCGGCTTCCTTGGCCTCATCAAACGCATCGCCATCACGTTCCTGGTGATCGTGCTGCTTGGTGCTATCGGCTATGGCACCTATTGGAGCGGGATCGTTCCGAAGTTGTGGCATCTGCGACAGGGCTCCGCACCGAAGCCGCAGGAAGCGCCGTCGGCGGGCGTGATGTCGCCTGCCTCGCTCCCAACGACGCCGATTACGGACAGCGGCTTGCCGCGCGATGTTGCGACATTGCCGGCGGTTGCGACGCTTGCGCAGAATGATCCGGCGGCCTTCAAGCGTTTCGTTGCCCGCTTCACTGCGGCCGCGGTCAATGTGCCGGACGATGCGATCCTCTCCGTTGCCCGCAATGCGTTGCGCAAGAGCCTCAAGAAGCTCCTCGCCAACGCGCCTCCCGATGTCCTGCTTGATATCACCGATATTTATTTGACCTATATGAAGACGTTGCAAGCGAGCAACGCGGAAAGTTGCGTCGCGCTGAGCGACGAAAGCAAGGGCGCCAAATTGACCGCGAACCTTGCCAAAGACTTTCCGATGCTTTTCGTCCGCGATATGACCACGCTGGACAGGATCGCCGCTACGGATCCCAAGGCGGTCGCCGCGGCGCCGACGGCCGAGGAGGCGCGGCCGCTGATCCAGTCGGTGTTCAACGCCTTGAGCAGTCTGCCGGTGCAGCGTGACCTGTTGCAACGAGAGAAGCTCGCGCCGCAGGAATTTTCGGCGTATTGCGATCTCGTGGTGGCGTTCTACGGCGCGGTGCTGGCACTCCCCGAGGCCGATAAGGTCAAACTTCTGCGCTATCTCTATGCGACTGCGGCCGCGGACGACGACGATCCGCCGAAATAACGACGCGCATCGACGCCCTCTCGGCGCTTGGGCCAAATCCGGCGCGCGAGCGCTCGCTGTCATTCCCGCATTGCTGCTGATCGCGGCGAGTTCAGCCCCGGCGTATGCGCACGGCGGCGGCGGCGATGTGGCAAGCGGATTGGTCGGTGGCTTTCTGCATCCCCTGACCGGAGCCGATCACGTTGCCGCCATGGTCGCGGTGGGCCTGTGGGGAGCGCTCCTCGGCGCACCGGCGCTCTGGCTCTTGCCGGTCGCGTTTCCGCTGGTGATGGCGGCGGGAGGCGTGCTCGGGATCGCAGGCGTGCCGTTGCCGCACACCGAGATCGGAATTGCACTTTCCGCCATCGTGCTGGGACTCATGGTGATGTTTGCCGTGCGCGCACCTCTCGTGATCGCGGTGGGTGTCGTCGCGATATTTGCGATTTTCCACGGCTATGCCCACGGCGCGGAGCTTCCGCCCGGCGCCGATGCCATTGCGTTCTCGGCAGGGTTCGTCATTGCGACCGGCCTTCTTCATCTCGCGGGAATTGGGCTGGGCTACGCCGGCATCGAGCTGGCGGCACGATGGCCGGTGGGACGCGCTGCCGTACGGCTCGCCGGCGCTGCGATTGCGGTCGCGGGCGTGATCTTTCTCCGTGCCGCGCTCTGATTTTGTCGGTCGAGGTTTGTCGTGGCGTCGTGGGAGCTGAGGCGAATAGCAACTGGGGACAGCGGAATGGCCACGAGGGATTTGATGGAGGTTACGTTGCCGGCGTTTGGACTGATGTCCTTCATGTTCACCTCACCCTGTTTCCCGATCGTGCTTGCTAGGAAGAACGCGATCGTCGCGATTGCCGCCTTGCTGTCTGCCATGGCGCCGCTGTTTGCACTCGCGAAGCATACCTATGGGCGCGGCTGAGGCGCCCGGCGCGTGGGCTCCGCGGCACAGGCGTTTCTCGCGGGGCTGCTGCATCCGCTGCTGTTGCCGGCTCATGCGTTGGCGCTGATCGGGCTTGCCGCGCTCGCCGGCAGCGCCAAATGGCGTTTGTGGAGCATAGCGGCGTTCGCGATTAGCCTCATGGGCGGCCTTGCGGCCGTCGCCGGTGGCGTCGGCGAAACGCCGGCGAACGATGTGCTGCTGGCGGCTGCGGCCATCTGCGGACTTGCAACAGCGGCTTTGCCGCACGTTCCGGCGTGGATTGCGGTGGTATCGGCGGCTGTCGTCGGTGTCGCGATCGGCCTCGATTCGCCGCCCGAAGTCATTTCGCTCCGCGATGCCGCGCTGATGCTCGCCGGCGTTGGCTGCGGCGGCATCCTGGCGTTTGCGTTCCTGGCTGCGATTGCCGCCGTGGCCGCCCGGCTGTGGCAGGGCGTGCCGCTCCGTGTTGCCGGTTCATGGGTTGCCGCGATTGCCGTTCTCGTTCTGGCGCTTCGTCTCACTTCGTAGGTGCGCGGCCAAAGAGCGACGGGAATTCATATCGGCGATGCAGGTCATCGGTTCGGACGTGCTGCCGCTGCGCCCGACACCTTGGTGCTCTTGACCAAGGTCACACGGTTCTGGCCGTTGACCCGCGCGTAGCCCACTTGATCCATGAGCTTGCGCACCAGAAAAATTCCAAGGCCGCCGATCTCGCGCTCTTCGACCGACCGCGAGACGTCCGGATCCGCTCGCGTGAACGGATCGAACGGCTTGCCGTTATCGACGAGCTCCACCAACAGCCGCTCGTCATCAAGCTTCAACGTGACCTTGAGCAGAGGAGCAATGGGGCCGCGCTCCGCAGCGGCCTGGTCGAACCCGTAGCTGATGGTGTTGGTCAGAAGCTCGTCGAGCGCGAGGTTGACATGGCCGATCACGATCTCCGGCAGCTTGTTGCGGCTGCCGAAAGCTTCCACTTCCTCGGCCACGCGGCGGATTTCCGATAAGTCGCTGCGCAGCTCGATAACCAGTTGATCCTGCATCAGCGCCGGGTCCGGGGGCCTGAGGGAAAAAGGGCATATCAATCCCGCATGGCAACCACAATGCGGGTTTGACGCCCACGGGAATCCGCCTAAAATGCAATAGGTTGCCGGGAGGGGTCATGGACGAGTTGACCGCGAAGTCAAAATCCTGGATCGGGGCGCTCCTCGCAAACCCGCAGGAAGCCGAGGTCAGGAAGAAGCCGGCGACGCTGATTTACGGCCTCGATGAGGCGCCGCCCATGGCGGTCACCTGGATCAGCGCGGTCCAGCACGTGGCTGTCATTGCAATCTTCATGGTCTATCCGCTGATCATTGCCCGGGAGGCGGGAATATCCGCGGACGAGACCGCGAACGTGCTGCAGCTCTGGCTTCATCGTCCTTGCCATCGGAACGTTTCTGCAAGCCTTGCCGCGCGGGCCGATCGGCAGCCGTTTCCTCGCGCCCTCGATCTTCACGGGAATCTACCTCGCGCCGACGGTGCTCGCGGTCAAACTCGGCGGCTTGCCGCTGGCATGGGGCATGACCATGTTCGCCGGCGTCTTCGAAATCCTGCTGTCGCGGCCCTGGAGTCGACTGCGTCCGTTCATTCCGCCGGAGTCCGCCGGCCTCGTCGTCTTCCTCGTAGGCGTCAACATCGGTATCGCATCGCTCCGCCTGCTCCTGGAGGACAATGCTGCCGGGAACACTTGGCGGTGCCGACGGCACGGTCGTGCTCTGTTCGCTCGGGATGATGGTCGGGCTCAACATCTGGAACAAGGGCCGGCTGAAGCTCTTCTGCATCCTGATCGGCATGGTGGTCGGCTATTTCGTTTCAGGTGCGGTCGGGCTCTTGACCCTCGCCGATCTGCAGCGGGCCGTAGAGCGGCCGTTCATCATCATCCCGACCCTCTCGCATCTTTCCTATGCGTTCGACTGGTCGCTCGTGATCCCGTTTGCCGTCAGCGGGCTCGCCTCGGCCATGAGTTCAACCGCGGTGGTGACGACCTATCAGCGGCTCACGGATGCCGAGTGGGTCAGGCCGGATATGAAGTCGATCGGTCGCGGCGTTTTAGGGGACGGCATTGCCAACACGATCGCCGGTCTGTTCGGCACTTATGGTCTGAGCGTCTCGACCGCCAATGTCGGCCTCGTCGCGGCGACCGGCGTCGCAAGCCGCGTGATCGCGTTCGCCGTCGCCGTGCTGCTCATCATCGCGGCAGTGCAGCCGTCGCTGATCGGTATTCTCACCATCATGCCGCGCCCGGTGATGGCTTCGGCGCTGCTGTTCACGGCGGTCTTTATCTTGATCAGCGGCGTGCAGATCATCTCGACCCGCGTACTTGATGGCCGCCGCACGCTCGTGGTCGGCATGGGCATGATGGCGTTCATCATGGTCTCGGTCGTCCCGAACGCCTTTACGAGCGCGCCCGGATGGGCTCAGCCGCTCGTGACATCGCCGCTGGTACTCGCGACGCTCCTGGCGCTCGGCCTCAACCTGCTGTTCCGGATCGGCATCCGCCGCCGAGTGGAGACGAGCATCGATCCCGCCGCGCCTGACGCGAAGGAGATTTCGAACTTCATCGAACGGTGCGCCGGCATGTGG
Organism: uncultured Alphaproteobacteria bacterium; assembly: GCA_963702755.1. GTDB lineage: Bacteria > Pseudomonadota > Alphaproteobacteria > Rhizobiales > Xanthobacteraceae > JAJPKK01. Next base: position 237,036 of record CAVPDZ010000006.1, read on the forward strand.
GGCGCGCGGCGCGACGTGATCAACCGGGTCGAGTTCGCCGTTCAGCAGGCGGTCGAGACCATCATCGACACGTGCGAGGTCAAAGGTCCGCTCAAACTCGACGTGAGCTTCGATGAGTTCGTCATCGATGCGGTCGTGACCTATACCGGCGCGCCGCTGGAGTTTCCCAATCGGCCGCCATCAAGCGAGGAGGTCATGGAGACCGAGGACGGCCATCGTCGCCTCGCCGGGTTCCTGATCCGCCGCTACGCCGATCGCATCGCCTCCACCCAGAGCGGCGGCCAAACCATCGTCCGCCTGCACTTCGACCATTGAAATTCAATCGGTAGGGTGGGCAAAGCGCGGCGCGCCGCGCGTGCCCACGTGCGGCCTCACAGCGTGGGCACGGCGGACCCAGGCTCTGCCACAAGCGCGCCGCTCGGCCGCCTTTGCCCACCCTACGAAGCTTTGCGTACTCGCGTTATGGCGCGGAGAGGCGCGCGACGGCGTCATCGTAGGATGGGCAGATATCGAGGATCGAGCTGAAGCCGCTGATCTCGAATACCTCGTTGATTTGTCGGTTGAGCGAGCACAGCGCGAGGCGGCCGCCTCCGGCCTTCATGCGCTTGGCAGCGATCAGCACGATGCGCAGGCCGACGCTGCTGATGTATTGCAACTTGGAGAAATCGAGCAGCAGTTTCCGCGCGCCCTTGTCGATGGTGCTGATGAGGTCTTTCTCGAAGGCCGGTGCGCTGGCGCCGTCGAGCCGGCCCTCAGGACGAACCACGCAAATGTCCTCAGCCATCGCGCCACTGCCCGCTGAAAAAGGAACGCTCGCCGGTCGCCGCTCGGCAATGCCAATACACGATCCGCGTGGTCCGCGAAACGGCGCGACTATTGAGGCCGCGCGTTGGGCGATTTGGTGCGGTCGAGGGCCGGCCATTGCTCGCTCACCTCCGGCAGCGGCGTTTCCTTGCCGGTGATGCGCTCCGGCGTGATCGCGTAGAGCGTGATGTCGCCGAGCCGCGGATAGAACTGCTTCGGCCGGCCGGAGTCCGGCTTGCCGTACTTCGCCATCAGTGCATCGAAGAAGCGCCGTTTCGCGGCGTCGTCTTCCACGACGCGGATGGTGCCGAACACGATGACGCTCTTGAACGCGACCGAGGAGTCGCACTCGAAGCGGCCGTAGTCGAACACTTCGCCGGGTTCATCGAGCTCGAAGCAGACGCGCGCATTGTTGTCGACATTGGCGCGGAAGTGGCCGTTCACCGCCGCGTTGTGGACAAGCACTTCGCCGCCGGCCCACACATAAAGCAGCGGCACGCAGTACGGCCAGCCGTCGGCGCCGATGGTCGCGATCCGACCGCAGAAGCCGTGCGCCAGCACCTCATGGGCACGCGCTTCGCTCATCTCCTTGTCCTTGCGGCGCAGTTGCGGCGGGGCGCTCATGGATGTCTCCCAAATCGCAAAATTTCAATTGATGAGGGGCGGCAGCCGTTTACGCGTCCAGCCGGTCGCCTGGTCATAAGCATAAGCGAGTTGCAGGAGCGCGAACTCGGCGTGGTTCGCGCCGACGATCTGGATCCCCATCGGCAAGCCCGCGGCATTGAATCCCGCCGGCACCGCGAGCGCCGGAAGCCCCGCCATGGTGACCGGGATCACGCCCTTCTGCCAGTCGTGGTAGGTCTCCATGGCCGTGCCTGCGATCTCCTTCGGCCAATGAATGTTGGCGTCGAACGGGAACAGCTGCGCCGTCGGCAGAACGAGATAGTCGTAGGTCTCGAAGAAGCGCCGCGTCGCCTGGTACCATTCGGTGCGCACCGCCGACGCCGCGGTAATGTCCATCGCGGAAAGCTTGAGTGCGCTCTCCACTTCGAAGATCGCTTCGGGCTTGAGGAGCGCGCGCCGCGCGGGTCCTTGTAGTGAGCGAGCAGGGGGCCTGCGGTCTGCCATGCCCGCAGCGGCAGGAACGCGCGCCACAGCGCTTCCATGGAAAAGTCCGGCGACGCCTCCTCGACCACGCAGCCCAGCGTCTCGAATGTCTTGAGCGCCGCCTTGCACAGTTCGAGCACACCCGGCTCGTAAGGCAGATAGCCCTTGAAGTCGCCGCCCAGGCGACGCGCGTGCCTTTGAAATTGCGGTCGAGCGGCGCGTTGAACTGTGCGCCGTCCTCGGTTATCGACAGCGGCACGCGCGCGTCATAGCCCGCCTGCACGGCGAGCAGCATGGCGAGGTCGGGCACGTTGCGAGCCATCGGGCCGAGCACGCCCATGGTCGGCATGAAGGCGTCGCGGCCGTCGGCCGGCACACGCCCGATGCTGGTGCGAAAGCCGAACACGTTGTTCCAGCCCGCAGGATTGCGCAGGCTGCCGGCATAATCGCTGCCGTCGGCGACCGGCAGCATCCGCAGCGCAAGCGAAACGGCGGCCCCGCCGCTGCTGCCGCCCGCCGAGCGCGACTGGTCGTAGGCGTTGCGGGTGATGCCATAGACATTGTTGAAGGTGTTCGAGCCGAGACCGAACTCCGGCGTGTTGGTCTTGCCGATGAAGATCGCGCCGGCCGCGCGCAGGCGCGCCACCATGGCGCTGTCTGCCGCGGGGACATTGTCCTTGAAGATCGGCGAACCCTGGGTCGTGCGGATGCCCTTGACGGGCGCGAGATCCTTTACCGCTTGCGGAAAGCCGTGGAGCGGCCCGATGGCCTCGCCGCGCGCCAGCGCGGCGTCACGCTCGCGCGCCTGCGCCAGCAGGCCGGCGCGGTCCTGCAACGCCACGATGGCATTGACCTTGGGATTGAGCGCGTCGATGTGATCGAGGTAGGCGGTCATCACCTCGACGCATGAGACTTTCTTCGAACGGATGGCGGCCGCAAGCGGGCCGGCATCCATCATCACGATTTCGGACGGCATGGAACTCCTCGGAGCGCGGGCGTCCCGCCCGCAACTTTCCTTTTCAGAAAGTTCTTCTCTCAGAAAGTCGAAGGCAAGGAAACAGCGGGCGGGACGCCCGCGCTCCGTTACGCGGTCGCGACCTCGGCGGCAGCGCGCTTCTCGCCCTCTGCAGCCGCCCGTGCGATGGCATCGGCGAGATACTCGGGAGACTGCGCGCCCGACACCGCGAACATGCCGCCGAAGATGAAGCAGGGGACGCCCTCGATCCCGGCGTTCTTGGCGTTCTCGGCCTCGGTCGAGACGCGCACCACATCCTCGTCGCTGGCGAGGCGTTGGCGCACGGCGTCGGCATCCATGCCGCAGTCCCGCGCGGCCCCGACCAGCACCTCGGTGTCAGTGAGATCGGCGCCCTCGGTGAAATAAAGCTCCATCAGGCGCTGCTTCATGCGCCCCGCGTTGCCGCTCTCGCCGGCCCACAGGATCAGCCGGTGGCAGTCGAGCGTGTTGGGCTGACGGGCGATGCCGTCGAGATTGTAGGCAAGGCCCTCGTCGCGCGCCAAGGCGACGATGCGTTGCGCGTTCGCCTTGTAGCGCTCGACCGAGCCGAACTTGGTGGTGAGATATTCCTCGCGACTGATGCCGCCGCGCGGCACCCACGGATTGAGGAAGTAGGGCCGATAGCGGACCGAAACCGGAATCGATGGCTGCAACGCGATGGCTTTTTCGAGCCGGCGCTTGCCGATGAAGCACCACGGGCAGACGACGTCGGAAACCATATCGATCTGGAGAACGGGGGCGCGCGTGCTGATGGGGTCGGCGGGCATCGGCTACTCCTTGCCGCTATGATCTTGAGACATTGGCGCTTTGCAGCGGAAAATCAACCGCCGATCGCGGCTATTCCGCGGCGACCGTCGCGGTTTCCGACACGCGGGCGAGGAGCAACTCCGGCGTATCGGTCGCCTTCAATGCGGCGAGCGTCACCATGGGCCGCAGCGGGCCGTCCTCAAGCGTGCGGTCGAGCACGGTGTGGCGCATCACGCTCGCGATGCGGCGCGTGACGATATGCGCCTGATGGAGCCCTGAGCCGGCAAACACCACGACAATGGTGCCGTCCTCTTCCTGGCGGGCAAAGTCGGCATTGCGGATGAGGCGGCTCGCGAGCCGCGCCACGTCGGTGCGGGTGCGGCGAGCGAGGCCGGCCGGGAAGGCAAACCGCGCCATCGACATTGGGGTGCCGTGCTGGTGGGCGTCGCGCACTGCCTTCGGCAAATCGCGCTGGAACGCGGCAGCCGTGAGAAGACCGGTCTGCGGATCGATCATGCCACGGGCGTCGAGCGTCGCAGCATGGCGGCGTAGCCGCGACGAGAACGCATGCACGCGCACCATCGGCAGCATGTGGGCGACGATGTCTTCGGGTTCCCCATCCACGGGCTCGAGGCACGCAATGCGGGCGCGGTCGGTACCGGGCGGAAGCTCGCAGGCGACGGCGACAGGCAGGTCGCGAAAGCGGGAGTCGGAGGTGAGGGCAGTGAGGAAGGCCGAGACCGTGCTCTGGCCGAAGCCCTCGCCGATGATGATACCGTCGATGTCGCGGTTATTGAGGTGATGGGCGGCCGTCTCGACAGAGAGGGCGCCGATCAGTCCGACCCGCTCGCCGACCGCGGTCGACAGCGCGGGATAGGTGCGGCCGCGCCCGGTGACCATCACGGTCGCTTCATCGAGCGGATCGGTCGCCGGCAGATCGGGAACCTCGGCGCCATTGCCGCGCAGGGTATCAATTCGGCGCAGCACCGTCGCATGCAACAGACGCACACGGAGCGCCGCGCCAAGCCGGGCGACGATCTGCTCGCTCGGGGCGTCCGCCTTGATCGGCAGCACGTCGAGGATGGTCGCACCGCACTCGGCGACCCGCGCCACCACCGGCATGAACGGTGCCGGAACGGCGTCAATCGCGTCCATGAGGGTGTCGGCGACGCTCTGGACCGGCACGACGTCAGCATCGGCAAAGAGGACGGCCGCGGGCTCGACGCGGGTGATGGCGTCCGCTGCCTCGGCGAGCGTGCTCTCGACCACCGGGAAGGCGCCGGCCGCCGAGAGGGCGGTCACGATCTTGCGGTCAGGTCGGTCGGATATGACGAGAATCGGGCCGGGCAGAGACATGTTTGCTCGATGGGCTCCCACAAGAGCCGCACGCTAAGCGAACGCTGTTAACGCCTCGTCAACGTTCACAACTCGATCACCTTATCTCGGATAGCGGGAGGGTCGGGCCGCCGAAGTCAGTGCTGGGTAGGGTGGCAACGGTTCAGGAGGTAGATCGCTGAAGATGTGCAGCAGTTTTTGGCGATGGAGCTGCCAGCGGAATGGAATCCGCAGGCAGGCTCTCACCCGTTCAAGCCCGCCAAAGGGAATCAGCCGCGCTTCTGCTCGTAGGTCGGCGCGAGGCGCGAGTGAAGGAAATCTCCGGCGGTCACCGGATTGTATTTGGGCGCGCGCCCGGGCGCGAGACACGTCGGCAGGCACGCGACCTCGACGTCCGGATTGGGGTCGAGGAAGAACGCCACCGAATAGCGGTCGCGGCCCGGCGGGCTCTCGACCTTGTGCGGCGTCGACACATAGACGTCGTTCGTCCAGCGCATCAGGCAGTCGCCGATGTTGCAGACGAAAGCACCGGGGATGACGGGCGCCTTGATCCATTCGCCGGAGCGATGGCGTACCATCAGGCCGCCGACCTCGTCGGTCGCGAGCAGGGTCACATTGCCATAGTCTGTATGGACGCCGGCACCCAACTGCCCTTCAAGGAGTTGCGGCGGTGCCGGCGGATAGTGGAGGAGGCGGAGCGTCGCCATCGGCCGATCGAACGTCCGGGCAAAATAATCCGGCGGAAGGTCGAGATCGATGGCGAACGCACGATGCAAGGTGCGGCCAAGATCCCAACAGGCGTCGAAATAGGCGAGCATGACGGTGCGGAAATCCGCGACCTCCGGCCAGACATTGCGGCCGCGGAACGGCTTGCCGGCCATGATCTCGGGATCGTCCGCCGCGAGTTCGAGCCCGATGTTGAACGCCTCCTTGACGTCCGAGGGCTTCTTCGGATCGAGCGCCTCGTTGCCGAGCTTGATCCAGCCGCGGTTGCCCGATGGTCCGGAGAACGCGGCCCGTTGTTTCTCGGCAAGCGAAAGGCCGAAGAATTTCTGAGACAGCGCGAAGACGCGCGTGACAAGCGCGGGCGCGATGCCGTGGTTCACCACATAGAAGAAGCCCGTCTCCCGGCAGGCGCGGCCGATGGCGCGGGCGACCTCATCCGGGTCGCTGCCGTCGATCAGCGCGCCGACGTCGATGACAGGTATTTTCATCTCTCGAATGATGTCTTGCATGAGGTTCACCACGGTTTTGCGAACTGCGATGGCAAAAGCCGTGCCGCTTTTTGGACGGCCATTGCGCTCGCCGCTGCGACGCCAATGCCGGAACCCGTGGCATAAGCCTTGCAGTCCTGGGCCTCGCGAACGCGTTGGCGTTCGAAGTCGTAGGGAGAGGTTCTGATGACGCTGATCAAATTGTCACGCCGCGAATTGCTGGAAGGCCTTGGTGCCGGACTGGTAGTCGCGGGCTCAGGCGCGCGGGTCGCGCTCGCCGCCGATATCATGATCGGCATCGTATACGTGGGTCCGAAGGACGATTTCGGGTGGAATCAAGCACATGCGGTCGCCGTCAAGGCCTTGAAGACGCTGCCGGGCGTGAAGACCGTCGAGGAAGAAAACGTCCCGGAAACCGACGCTTGCGCCAAATCCATGGAGTCCATGGTCAATCTGGACAACGCGAACATCATCCTGGGGACCTCATTCGGCTATTTTGACCCGTTCATGGTCGATCTGGCTAAAAAATATGCAAAGGTCGAATGGCGTCATGCCGCGCCGCTGTGGAGTGCCGAAAAACATCCCAAAAACCTGGGCAGCTACTTCGGTTACCTCAATCAGGCCCATTACGTGGACGGCGTCGCGGCCGGCCTCGCAACCAAGTCGAACAAGCTCGGTTTCGTCGCGGCAAAGCCGATTGCCTCGGTGCTGAGCAACATCAACTCCTTCATGCTGGGCGCAAAGTCGACGAATCCGAAGGCCGTGGTGCAGGTCATCTTCACCGGCGACTGGTCGCTCCCGGTCCGCGAAGCGGAGGCGGTCAATGCCCTGGTGGATGCCGGCAACGACGTCATCACCTGCCACGTCGACGGACCGAAGGTCGTGATCGAAACCGCCGAGAAACGCGGCGCCAAGACCTGCGGCCACAATTCGGACCAGAGCCCGCTCGCGCCCAAGGGTTTCGTCACCGGCGCCGAGTACAAGTGGGAGACCATCTACAAGAGCTACGCCACCGATCTCGCGAGCGGCAAGAAGCTGCCCAACATGGTCGCCGGCGGCTACGAGAAGGATATGGTCCGGAACTCGCCGTTCGGCGCCGGCGCGACCGAAGCGGGGCGCAAGGCCGCATTGGCCGCGATCGAAGGATTGCGCAAAGGCAAGCCGATCTACGTCGGTCCGCTCAAGGACAACAAGACCGGCAAAGTCGTCATCGACAAGAGCTACGACAATCTCGACCCGTACCTCGACCAGATGAACTATCTGCTCGAAGGCGTCGTCGGCTCGATCACCTGAGCAGTCGCCTAATCGCTGCGGCGCCGCGCCCAACGGGCGCGGCGTTTCCTGCGTACGTGCGCCCTTCGGCGCGTCGCAATCCGTCACGCAAACATCAAGCGAGCCATGGCGAACGTATCTGAACCGCTCAATCCTGCGCTGCTCGGCTCTGTCGGTGTCCGAAGCGATCTCTGGGTTCGCATCCGCCGCGGGGCCGAATACATAGCGATCCCGTTGTTCGCGATCGCCGTGTCCTCGCTGCTGTTTTCGATTTTCCTGCTGGCGCTCGGCAAATCGCCGATCGAGTTTTTCGAACTCGTGGAACGCGGTGGGTTTGGTACCGCGTTTTCGATCCAGAATACCTTGCAACGCTCCGCGCCGCTGATTTTGACCGCGCTTGCGGTCGCGATCCCGGCACGCATCGGCCTCATCATGATCGGCGGTGAAGGCGCGCTCGTGCTCGGCGGCTTCGTCTCGGCAATCGTCGCCATTCCGTTCGTCGTCGGCCACGCCTCACCGTGGATCACACTGATCGTGATGTGCGTGCTCGGCACGCTTACTGGCGCCGTCTGGTTCGGCATCGCCGGGTACCTGCGCTACGCGCGCGGTGTCAACGAAACGATCTCGTCGCTGCTCCTCTATTACATTGGCATCGCGATCATGAACTTCTTTGTCGAAGGTTCGTTGCGCGATCTCACCAATCCGAACAAGCCGTCGACCATGCCGATCGGTGAGGACTACATGGTCGGCAAGATTCCCGGCACTGACATCCAATGGGGGCTCGCGGCCGGCATCATCGTCGCCATCTTGCTCTATATCCTGATGTCCCGCACGACCTTTGGGTTTGCGGTGCGGATAACCGGTGGCAACCCTCGGGCAGCGCTGGCGCAAGGCCTGCCGGTCGGCAAGCTCATCGTCCTTTGCACGATGATCGCGGGCGCCTGCGCGGGTCTTGCGGGCTTCTACGAAGTCGCCGCGATCCAGGGGCGCGCCAACGCGTCGCTTGCGGCGGGCTACGGCTTCACCGGCATTCTGATCGCGTTTCTCGCGCGCCAAAATCCGCTGGCGATCATTCCGATCGCTATCATGTTCGGCGGTATCGTTGCCTCCGGCGGGCTCGTACAGCGGCGCATGGATCTGCCCGATGCGACCGTGCTGGTGCTGCAGGGTCTCGTCTTCCTGGTGCTGTTGATCTCGGAAACGCTCTATGGGCGCTTCAAGATCTTCCAGGTCGGCGGCACTGTCGATCGCACGTGAGGCCCCGGCGATGACCGACAATCCCTTTGTCATCGTCCTGTTCGCCATCATCGGCGGCGCGTTGCGCGTATCGACGCCGTTCATGTTCGTCGCGCTCGGCGAATGCCTGACGGAAAAATCCGGCCGGGTGAATCTCGGCCTCGAAGGCACGCTGGTGCTTGGGGCGATGACGGCCTACGCCACCTCGTATCACACCGGCTCGCCGTGGCTCGGCGTGCTCGCGGCCGGCGGCGCCGGCATCTGCCTCGGCGCCATCCACGGCTATGTCTGCAAGTTGCCGAAGGTCAACGACATCGCGATCGGCATCGCCATGATGCTGTTCGGGACCGGCATCGCGTTCTTCTTCGGCAAGGCCTACATCCAGCCCTCAGCCCCACGGCTGAGCGCGATGTTCTCGATCGGCGATTTATTCGGCGCCAATCAGCAGATCACGACCGCGCTGCAGATCAACGGCCTCCTCATCGTCGGCGTGATCGTCGCCATCGTCATGACCTGGGCCTTCGCCAACACCAAGTGGGGCCTGATCGTGCGCATGACCGGCGACAGCGCCGCGTCCGCCCGCGCCATGGGCGTCTCGGTCGATATGGTGCGCTTCATCTCGACCTCGATCGGCGGGTTCCTCGCGGGCGTCGGCGGCGCCTTTCTCTCGCTCTATTACCCCGGCTCGTGGAACCAGGGTCTGTCGTCGGGTCAGGGCCTGATGGCGGTGGCGCTGGTCATCTTTGCGCGATGGAAGCCGATGCAATGCGTCGTCGCCGCGCTGCTGTTCGGCGCGGCCGGCGCCATCGGCCCCGCGCTGCAATCGATCGGCATCACCCAGGGCTACTACTTCTTCAACGCCGCGCCCTACATCCTCACGCTCCTGATCATGATCATGTCCGCGGGATCGAAGCAGGCGATGCGCGAGGTGCCGGGCGAATTGAGCATCACCAAGTGATGAGGGCGAGCGCATGAGCGGTCTCGGTGGATTGAACAAGACGCCGAACGGCGTCGTCATCGGCCTCGTCCAGCTTCAGCTTCCGGTGGTGGCGACACCGGAGGACTTGGCGCGCCAGACCCGGCGGATCGTCGACATGGTCGGCAAAGCGCGGCGCAACATGCCGACCATGGACCTTGTCGTATTCCCCGAATACGCCCTCCATGGCCTTTCGATGGACACCAACCCGGCGATCATGTGCTCGCTCGACGGGCCGGAGGTCACGGCGTTCCGGCAAGCCTGCCTCGACAACAAGATCTGGGGTTGTTTCTCCATCATGGAGCAGAACCCCGGTGCCAACCCGTTCAACTCCGGCCTCATCATCGACGACGTCGGCGCGATCAAGCTCTACTATCGCAAGATGCATCCGTGGGTGCCGGTCGAGCCGTGGGAGCCGGGCGACATCGGCATTCCCGTCATCACCGGGCCACGCGGCGCGAAGATCGGCCTCATCATCTGCCACGACGGCATGTTCCCCGAGATGGCACGCGAATGCGCCTACAAGGGGGCGGAGATCATGATCCGCACCGCGGGCTACACGGCGCCGATCCGCGACGCCTGGCGCTTCACCAACCAGTCGAATGCGTTCTGCAATCTGATGGTCACCGCCAACGTCTGCATGTGCGGTTCGGACGGCACGTTCAATTCCATGGGCGAGGGCATGATCGTCAATTTCGACGGCACCATCCTTGCCCATGGCACCGGCGGCCGTCCCGACGAGATCATCACCGCGGAAGTGCGGCCTGACCTCGTGCGCGAGGCGCGGGCGCACTGGTCGGTCGAAAACAACATCTATCAGTTCGGCCATCGCGGCTTTACCGCCGTCGCGGGCGGCGCCGGCGATTGCCCCTACACCTACATGCAGGACCTCGTCGCCGGACGTTACCGCCTGCCGTGGGAAGACACGGTGCAGTCCGTCGACGGGACGTCATGTGGATTCGCGAGGCCGGTGCGCCGCTACGGCGAACGCCTCGACCGCGCCGCGGAGTGACCAGCGGAGTTACCATGAGCACGATTCCGGCCGATCCCTATCCGTGGCCGTTCGATGGCGATCTGACGCCGCAGAACACCGCGCTGATCATCATCGACATGCAGACCGACTTCTGCGGCAAGGGCGGGTATGTCGACAAGATGGGCTATGACCTGTCGCTCACCCGCGCCCCGATCGAACCGATCCGCTCGGTGCTCGCGAAAGCGAGGGCAGGGGGCTATCACGTCTTCCATACGCGGGAAGGCCATCGTCCGGATCTGAGCGACTTGCCGGACAACAAGCGCTGGCGCTCGCGGCGGATCGGCGCTGGCATCGGCGATCCCGGGCCGTGCGGCCGCATCCTGGTGCGTGGCGAGGCCGGATGGGACATAATCCCCGACCTCTATCCGGAGCCTGGCGAGCCGATCATCGACAAGCCGGGCAAGGGCTCATTCTGCGCCACCGACCTTGAGCTGATGCTGCGCACGCGCGGTATCCGCAACATCATGCTGAGCGGCATCACCACCGACGTGTGCGTGCATACCACCATGCGCGAAGCCAACGACCGCGGCTTCGAGTGTCTGTTGCTGGAAGACTGCTGCGGCGCGACCGACCATTCCAATCATCTGGCGGCGATTGCCATGGTGAAAATGCAGGGCGGCGTCTTCGGCGCCGTCGCCACCTCAAAAGCATGCGTGGAGAATCTGCCGTGAGCGCTGCCGAGGAATTGTCACCGCGCGCGACGAGCAGCATTCGCGCGCCGTCGCTCGAAACCATCGGCATGACCAAGATTTTCGGTCCGCTGGTCGCGCTCGATGACGTGTCGATCTCGGTCGAGGCCGGCTCATTTCATGCGCTGCTCGGCGAGAACGGCGCCGGCAAATCGACGCTCGTCAAATGCATCATGGGCTTCTATTCGCAGGATAAAGGTCAGGTGAAGCTCGATGGCGAGGCGGTCACGATCCGCAATCCGCGCGACGCCCGCGCCCTCGGCATCGGCATGGTGTACCAGCACTTCACCCTGGTCCCGTCGCTGACGGGCGCGGAGAACCTTGTCATCAGCCGCGCCGATGCCCCCGCTGTCATCGACTGGAAGAAGGAAATGCGGGGGCTCGAGGCGTTCCTTGACCGCATGCCGTTCCGGGTGCCGCTCGACGTCCAGGTGTCGACGCTGGCGGCCGGCGAGAAGCAGAAGCTCGAAATCCTCAAGCTCCTTTATCTCGACCAGCGCCTCCTCATTCTCGACGAGCCGACCTCGGTGCTCACCCCGGCCGAAGCCGACGAAATGCTTGGCCTCCTCAAGGGAATGGCGGCACGCAAGGAAATCACCGTCATCATGATCACCCACAAGTTCCGCGAGGTGCTAGCCTTCGCGGACAGCGTGACCGTGTTGCGGCGGGGCAAGAGGGTCGGCGGCGGACGCGTCGCCGACCTTACCACCGACGCTATGGCCCGCATGATGATCGGCGACACGACGATCCGCGAGCGCGCGGTGCGTGCTGACCGTCCGCCGGGCCCGGTGACGCTGGAACTCGCCGCGCTTTATGCCGATGATGACGATGGGCTTCCGGCGCTCGAGAAGGTCAATCTCAAGATCCACTCCGGCGAAATCGTCGGCATCGCCGGCGTCTCCGGCAACGGCCAGTCCCAGCTTGTCGAGGTGTTGTCGGGCCAGCGGCCGCTCAGCGACGGCCGCATTCTGATCAAAAACGAAGGCTTCGAGCCGACGCGGGACCGCTTCTATAAGCTCAAGGTCTTCGGACTGCCCGAGGAGCCGCTGAAGAACGCCACCGTGCCGAAGATGACGGTTGCCGAGAACATGGCGTTCCGCACCTTCGACCGGCCGCCGACCACGAAGCTCGGCTGGTGGCTTTCGCCCGCCCCGATGCGCGCCAAGGCGCGCGAACTCATCGCGCGCTACCGGGTGAAGACATCATCGCCCGAGGCCGCCATCGCCGACCTGTCGGGCGGCAACGTGCAGCGCGCCGTGCTCGCGCGCGAACTGTCGGGCGACGTCGACGTGCTCATCGTCGCCAACCCGTGCTTCGGCCTCGATTTCGCGTCCGTCGCTGAGATTCGCTCGCAGATCATGGAGCAGCGCAATCGCGGCGCGGCCGTGCTGCTCGTGTCCGAGGACCTTGACGAAATTCTTGAACTTGCCGACGTTGTCGCCGTGATGTCCGAAGGCACCATCAATTACGTCGCGCCGGTGGGCGAGACCGATCGCGCCACCATCGGCAAACATATGGCCGGCCATTGATGCCTGATCAGCGTTTCATGCAGCGCGCGATCGATCTCGCGCTGGAGCGCATGCGCGCGAACAAGGGCGGCCCGTTCGGCGCGGTGATCGTGCGCAACGGCGAGATCGTCGCCGAAGGCTGGAACGAGGTGACCTCGACCAACGATCCGACCGCGCATGCGGAGGTGGTCGCGATCCGCCGCGCCTGCGCGAAGCTCGCGACGTTCAACTTATCGGACTGCGAGATCTACGCGAGCTGCGAACCCTGTCCGATGTGCCTCGGCGCAATTTATTGGGCGCGATTTCGCGCGCTCTATTTCGCCAACACGCGAGACGAGGCCGCCGCGATCGGCTTCGACGACGAATTCATTTATCGCGAGATTCCGCTGCCGCCGGCCGAGCGCAGCATCCCCGGCATCACGCTGCGGACACCGACATCGGACGTGCCGTTCGCGGAATGGGCCGCGAAGCCCGACAAGATCCAATACTGAACTGAGGCTTACGCTTCAATCAGATTGGGCCGGCAAAGCGCCGCGCTGGCGGCGCGTGCCCACCGGCGACGCCGATGGTTGGCACGGCGCACGAGTCTTCGCGTCCAATGCACGTTTGTGCCCCACGCCTTTGCCCACTCTACGCGACTATGAGACGGAGCGGTGCCGATAAATCCACCGCAGTCACTTCGGCGAGTTCTTGAGCGTCTGCGAAGTTGCCTGAGCGCGGACCGGGCGTCGCGCCAAATATCGTTTGACCGCATATTGCCGCGGGTTCGGCTCCCAGCGCGGGAAGCATTCTTCGCAATAGCTGGGATGAGGATAGGAGGGCATCACCTGCGCCGGGTAGCCCCCACCCGCGAACGACGGCGACGCGACGAAGACGACTGCTACAAAGGTGGCGACGAGCAGACACGGCTTCATGGGGCAGGCTCCGTCTTGCCGGAAGGACAACTCGTTGCGTTTGCGGCATGCGACCCGAGGCATCATACGGTTCTCCGCCTGCGTGTCCAAACTGGACGGACCGCGACCCTCTCCCCGCTGAGGTCGGATGTTCCCAAAAAGATCATGCCCGGCACAAGGCCGGGCATAATGCGGAGAATGTCAGGCAATCGATCGAGCGGCACCTTACTTAAAGTGGTAAGTCGTGCCCAGATAGACGGTGCTCTCGATCGAGGTTCCGGGCGCGCAGCCAAGAGCGACGGCTTGAGTGCACCCGACGTTCGCGAAGTCGCCGTTGTTATGATCAGTGCCGAACTTGTTATACCAGTAGCGCCAGCCCACGTAGCCTTCCCAGATGCCGGCCTTGTTCCACCACAGCTTGCTGATGTCGAGAACGATGCGGTTGTCTTCGAAGACTTCGGTCTTCGTCTCGTTGGTATCGACGTTCCAAGTACTCAGGCCAGTAAAGCCGCCAAGAGCCGCTTGCTGCGTCGCCGAGATGCCACTTCCCTTCGGGAAGGTGATGCCGGTGAAGCTATTCCAGGTCAGCGGCAGATACGGGAAGAACGTCAACGGTTCCGAGATTGCCAGTTCAAGGCGAGGAGCCCACTTGAAGCTGCGGTCGCCCGTGAAACAAGCGGCCAAGCCAACGCAACCGGTGAACTGATTGTTCACCTCCATGAAGGAGTTATAGTTCCACTCCTTCTGTGCCAACACGCCGAGGTTGACAGTACCCGGCAGGTTCAGCGTGAAGCTCAGACCGAGATCGAGCTTTCTGACTTCGGGAGAAAGCTGGTTATTCTCGCTGTTGGCATCGCCGCCCCATTCGAGAGCCACGTCTTTGGTCAGCCAAGTGCTGAACCATTTGGTGCCTGACAAGGCATTGAAGCTCAACGTGCTACGGGCAAAACCGTAGAATTCGACCGCGCCGCTGGCTCCGGCAAGGCCGCGGATAGGGTCGTTCTTGTCTGATTTGATGGCCGCGATGTCGTAGAAGTCCGTGCCATATTTCCAGACATCGAAGTGGGTGGCTTCAAACTGGAACTTGTTGAAGGAGTTATCCGTGCCAGGGCAGAACCCGGACGGGCATCGGACCAGCGCAAACGCCCGGGTCGGTCGCATTCGCGTACCACGTAAAGCTGACGGAGTTGTCGTTCACTAAAAAGAAGGGCGTAGGCGCAGGCGCCGGCGCCTTGTAAGCCCCAAGGTCTGCCGCAAAAGCGGCGCCCGCGAGCGCACTGGTTGCCAAGGCCACCCCTGCCACCCTGGCAAATACTGACATCATTCTGGTCGACATTTTCGATCCCCCGAGACGTGGGCCGCGAGCGGCGGGCCTCACATGAACGCTACTCTGGCGAGAGACCTGACCGAGATGAAGCCCTTTTTTTAACCACGCAGTGACGCAAAATTCGGAACAACGATACAAATCCTCAGTTTACGGAGCCAAAATTGGTCTTCGACCTTCGATAGCCTCCGAGAGGCCATGGTAGAAAACAATTGTTTTAGAATAACTTAGAGTGGTGGTCTTGCGACCCAGAAGACGGCCCAAAGTTCCGTGCATGTTTCGATGCTGAGGTGCCTGATAAATTTGCGGAGAATGGGCGGACGCGAGTTTGTCTCGGAATGTGACAAAAGCGCAACATTTTTAAGGGTTTCCCCACAGTGCGGAAGTTCACTCCGACGCGCATGTTTGCGTTATTCGGCTCGACTTCGAATCGTGCTCCTGAATCACATTCTCGCGGCAATGCGGAATCGGCTGCTTCATTTCCTTTAGAAACGATGATGTCAGGTAAGCCCGGCGAGCGGTGCGCTTGATCGGCGCGGTGACGTTTCCTTCCTTTCGTTCCGCGGAAAATTCGTCGATCATGCCGCTTTGGACAGAGGTGGCGAAAGCAACGAGAGCATGCGTTCTCACATTCAGTTTCTGCGCCGGGGTGAGGTGGTGCGGCTTGCTAACACTGCGCCCCATCTGACTTTGTTGGATTACCTCCGCCTGACGGAGGGGGCGACCGGCACCAAGGAAGGATGTGCGGAGGGCGATTGCGGTGCCTGCACCGTCGTGCTGCGACGCCGAGTCGGCGACCGCATCGTTTATGCCCCGGTCAATGCCTGCATCGTATTGGCGGGGCAGGCGGACGGCGCCGACCTCATCAGCGTGGACGACCTCGCCTCCAATGGTGCGCTGCACCCTGTCCAGCAGGCGATGGTCGATCTCCACGGATCGCAATGCGGCTTCTGCACCCCCGGCTTCGTCATGTCGCTGTTCGCCCTTTTCCACGCGCCGGACCGGCGCGCTACAACCCGCGACGACGTGAACACGTGGATTGCCGGGAACCTGTGCCGTTGCACCGGGTACCGGCCGATTGTCGATGCCGGCCTTGCGGCTTGTGCCGGCGCGACGACGGACCATTTTACCGAAGAGGAGCCTGCGGTCGCCCGCGCACTCGCGGCGCTCGACGACGGTGCCGACCTGATGAGCGGATCGCCGGATCGCTTTTTCGCGGCACCCGCAAGCATTTCGTCGCTCGCCGCTCTCTACGTGAAACACCCGGATGCGGTGCTGGTCGGCGGCGCGACCGATGTCGGCCTGTGGATAACCAAGCAGATGCGCGATTTGCGCAAGATCATCTGGCTGGGCAGGGTCAAGGGGCTCGATCACATCGATGATGGCACCGAGGCCGTGACATTTGGAGCGACGGTCACCCACGAAGCGGCGCTGCCTTACCTTGCGGCCATCGATCCCGACCTCGGCGAGTTGATGCGGCGCTTTGCCAGCAAGCAGGTGCGCAATGTCGGTACCGTCTGCGGCAACATCGCCAACGGCTCGCCCATCGGCGACACGCCGCCCGCGCTGATCGCGCTTGGTGCGACCTTGACGCTGCAGCGCGGCGACGCGCTTCGTGAAACGCCGCTCGAGGACTTCTTCATCGCCTACGGCAAGCAGCGGCGCGATCCCGGCGAGTTCGTGCGGGCGGTGCGTGTGCCCAAGCTTGCGCCGGATGCACGCTTTCGCTGTTTCAAGATATCGAAGCGCTTCGACCAGGACATTTCTGCGGTCATGGGTGCGTTCTGGGTGCGCCTCGCGGGTTCGCGCATCCTCGAAGCGCGCATCGCCTTCGGCGGCATGGCTGCGACACCGAAGCGCGCCAAGGCGGCCGAGGCGGCGCTCACTGGTGCCGATCTCGCCGACGCGCAGGCCGCGGCCAGCGTGTGCGAGCGGCTCGGCGATGACTTCAAGCCGATCGATGACATGCGCGCGAGCGCCGCCTATCGCCTTGAGGTCGCGCGCGCGCTGCTCAGGAAAGCGCTTGCGGAAATCGCCGGCACTTCGTCGCAGACAACGCGGGTCGTCGGCTGGCGGGAGGTGCAACATGCCGCCGGTCACTGAACGCGTGCCCGACGAGACCGTCGCGCCCGATCACACACTGCGCGTGGTCGGCGTCTCGACCCGCCATGATTCCGCGCCTCGCCACGTCTCCGGTAGCGCGGTCTATGTGGACGATCTGCGCGAGCCCGCGGGCACGCTCCACATCGCCGTCGGCGGCTCGCCCGCGGCGCGCGGGCGGGTCGTGAAACTCGATCTCGATGCCGTGCGCGCGGCGCCGGGCATCGTCGCCGTGCTCACCGCCAAGGACGTTCCCGGCAAGAACGACGTCAGTCCGGTGATGGGCGACGATCCGATGTTTGCCGACGGCGAGGTGGAATTCCACGGGCAGGTGTTGTTTGCCGTCGCCGCCGAAACGCGCGACCAAGCCCGCCGCGCCGTGCGCCTCGCCAAGATCGAGATCGCGGCGGAAACGCCGCTGGTCTCGGTCGACGACGCGCTCAAGGCCGATTGCCACATCCTGCCGGAGTACGTCTTCCGGAAGGGCGATTGCGCCGCCGCGCTCGCGTCCGCCGAACGCCGCATCGAGGGCATGGTCCGGATCGGCGGCCAGGAGCATTTCTATCTCGAAGGCCAGGTGTCGCTCGCCATTCCCGGCGAGGACGACATGATGATCCACGCCTCGACCCAGCATCCGAGCGAGCTGCAGCACATCGTCGCCCACGCGCTCAATCTCCCGAACGCGGCGGTGACGGTCGAGGTACGCCGCATGGGCGGCGCGTTCGGCGGCAAGGAGAGCCAGGCGGCGCAATGGGCGGCGATTGCCGCCGTCGCGGCGCGAGTCACGGGACGGCCGTGCAAGATCAGGCTCGACCGCGACGACGACATGGCGATGACCGGCAAGCGCCACGATTTCCGCGCCGACTATCGGGCGGGCTTCGACAAGGACGGCCGGCTTCAGGGCGTCGATCTCGTGCTGGCCTCGCGCTGCGGCTATTCCGCCGATCTGTCAGCCGCGATCAATGACCGCGCCATGTTCCACGCCGACAATGCCTATTATCTGCCGGCGGCGCACATCCTGAGCAAGCGGATGAAGACGCACACCGTGTCGAACACGGCGTTCCGGGGCTTCGGCGGCCCTCAGGGCATGGTCGCGATCGAACGCGCTGCTCGACGACATCGCCTGCACGCTCGGCATCGATCCGCTCGATGTGCGCAAGCGCAACTTCTATGGCGGCCCGGCCGGGACATGACGCCCTACGGCATGCAGGTCACCGACAACATCATGCCGGAGCTGATCGACCAACTGGAGGCAAGCTCGGATTATCGCGCGCGGCGTGCGGCGATCGCGGCATTCAATCGCGATAGCCGTTTCCTCAAGCGGGGAATTGCGCTGACGCCGATCAAGTTCGGCATCTCGTTCACCACCACCTTCCTCAACCAGGCGGGCGCGCTCGTCCACGTCTATCAGGATGGCTCGGTGCACCTGAACCATGGCGGCACCGAGATGGGGCAGGGGCTCTTCATCAAGATCGCCCAGGTGGTCGCGGAGGAGTTCGGCATCGACCTCGACAAGGTCAGGATCACCGCCACCACGACCGCGAAGGTGCCGAACACCTCGGCGACCGCGGCCTCCTCGGGCACCGATCTCAACGGCATGGCCGCGCGGGCGGCGGCGGCGGCGATCAAGGGGCGGCTCATCGATTTTGCCTCGGAGAAGTGGGAGGTGCCGGCCGATCGCATCAAGTTTCTCGATAATCAGGTGCTGATCTCGAACTGGTCGATCTCGTTTCCGGACCTCGTCAAGGAGGCCTACCTCGCCCGCGTCTCGCTGTCCTCGACCGGCTTCTACAAGACGCCCGAAATTCATTGGGACGCCAAGAACGCGACCGGACGGCCGTTCTATTATTTCTCCTATGGCGCCGCCTGCTCCGAAGTCGTGGTCGACATCACGACCGGCGAGATGAAGGTGCAGCGGGTCGACATCCTTCACGACGTCGGCCACTCCCTCAATCCGTCGATCGATATCGGCCAGATCGAGGGCGGCTTCGTCCAGGGCATGGGCTGGCTCACCACCGAGGAGCTCGTCTACGACGCCAACGGCCGGCTGCTGACCCACGCTCCCTCGACCTACAAGATTCCCTGCGCGTCCGACGTGCCGGCCGATTTGCGCGTAACCTTGTTCAAGGGCGCGAACCGCGAGCCGACGATCTACCGCTCCAAGGCCGTGGGAGAGCCGCCGCTGATGCTCGGCATTTCGGTGTTCGGGGCCATCGCTGACGCGATCGCAAGCCTCAAGCCGGGGCAGCCGGTGCCGCTGCACGCGCCTGCGACCCCGGAATCGATCTTGCATGCCGTAGGGGCAATGGCGCAGCATTGAGAAACAATGGTCCGGGTCTGGCCCACGATCGAACGGTTCATCACCGAGCATGGCGCGGCGGTGTTGGTGACCCTTTCGGAGTCGCACGGCTCGAGCCCGCGCGAAGTCGGCGCCCGTATGATCGTGCGCCCCGATGGCCGTTTCAGCGGCACCATCGGCGGCGGCGCGCTGGAGTGGCTCGCGCTCGCCGAAGCGCAACAGATGATGGCGGGCGAGGGCGCGACATTCCGCAAGCTGAACAAAGCGTTAGGTCCCGAGCTCGGGCAATGCTGCGGCGGGCGGGTAACGGTGACGCTGGAGCGCTTCAGCGGCGGTGATCTCGAAAAGGTTGCCCCGTTTGCGGTCGCCGAACGGGCCGGCGAGTTGATCACCGTTGCGGAGCCGGGCAATCCGGCCTCGCGGCGCATGGCCGGCAAGGACGTCGCTGCGCCCGCGGCGGGCTATGGGCGCCTTGCGGACGGCCGCCTCGCGGAGCGGTTCGGCAACGATGCGACGCCGCTCTATCTCTTCGGTGCCGGCCATGTCGGTCAGGGTCTTGTCCTGGCGCTGGCGCCGCTGCCGTTTGCAGTCAGCTGGATCGATCCGCGGCCGCATGCCTTTCCGACCCATGTTCCCGGCAACGTGACCTGTCACAACGGGGGCGATCCGGTGCGTTTCATCGATCGCGCACCCGACGCGGCCTTCGTTGCCGTGATGACTCACAGCCATGCGCTTGATCTCGACATCGTGGCCGCAGCGTTGCTGGCCCGACGGTTTCCCTATGTGGGCCTGATCGGCAGCGCGACCAAGCGCGCGCGCTTCGTCAGCCGGCTGCGGCAGATCGGCCTTGCGGACGACGACATTGCGCACCTCGTTTGTCCGATCGGCCTCACCGAGATCAAGGACAAGGCTCCCGCCGCGATCGCCGCATCGATCGCAGCTCAGCTCTTGATCATGCGCGACGCCGCTGCTGCGGCGAAATCCACGCCCGCGGGCGCGACCGAGCGTCCTCGTGGGGCCAAGCATGCTTGATCCCACGCCCCAGCCGAAGGCCGGACGTGAACCGCTCCTGTCGGCCATCCACATCACCAAGAAATTCGGCACCTTCGCCGCCAACGACGCGATCGATCTTGATCTCTACCCGGCGGAGACGCACGCGCTGCTCGGCGAGAATGGTGCCGGCAAATCGACCCTCGTGAAGATCATTTACGGCCTGCTGCAGCCGACGTCGGGCGATATTGCCTGGATGGGCAATAAGGTCGTGCTGTCCGGTCCGTCGGCCGCGCGCTCGCTCGGCATCGGGATGGTGTTCCAGCATTTCTCGCTGTTCGAGAATTTGACCGTGGCTGAAAACGTGGCGCTCGGCCTCTCCGGCAGCGAGCCGTTCGCTGCAATGTCGAAGCGGCTCGCCGAACTTTCCCGCGACTACGGCCTTCCGCTCGAGCCCGGCCGCGAGGTGTGGCGCCTGTCGGTCGGCGAGCGGCAGCGCATCGAGATCGTGCGGGCGCTGATGCAAAATCCCAAGCTCCTGATCCTCGATGAGCCGACGTCGGTGCTCACGCCGCAGGAAACCGATCAGCTGTTCATCACGCTGCGGAGGCTCAAGAGCGAAGGTCGCGCGATCCTTTACATTTCCCACAAGCTCGACGAGGTGAAGGCGCTGTGCGACACCGCGACCATCCTGCGCGGCGGCAAGAAGGTCGCGACCTGCGATCCGCGCCAGGAGACGGCGGCCTCACTTGCGCGCATGATGGTCGGTGCCGATATCGGCGAGGTGCGGGCCGAGACCGGACGCAAGCAGGGACCGGTGCGCCTGCAGGTCCATGATCTGACCCTTGAGCCGGACGATCCGCACGGGGTGCAGCTCAAACAGATTTCGCTCGACGTTCACGGCGGCGAAATCGTCGGAATTGCCGGGGTCTCGGGCAATGGCCAGGACGAACTGTTCTCCGCGATCTCGGGCGAGCGTCTCTCGCGCCACGCCGACAACATCGTCGTCGATGGCCGCCCGGTCGGGCGCGCCTCGATCACCGAACGGCGCAAGCTCGGCGTTGCCTTCGTGCCCGAGGAGCGGCTCGGCCACGGCACCGCGCCGCGCATGAAACTGTCCGACAATGCGCTGCTCACCGGCCACGCCGCCGCCGGCATGGTCCATCACGGCTTCATCGATCGCGGCGCGACGCTCGCCGTCGTCGACAACACCACCAAGGCCTTCGATGTGCGCAAGGCCAAGCGCGACCCCGAGGCCGTGAGCCTCTCGGGCGGCAATCTGCAGAAGTTCGTGGTGGGCCGGGAAATCCTGCGCCGAACCCGGCGTGCTGGTCGTCGCGCAACCGACCTGGGGCGTCGACGCCGGCGCCGCCGCAACGATACGCCAGGCGCTGATCGATCTTGCCGCCGGCGGGGCGGCGGTGCTCGTCATCAGCCAGGATCTCGACGAGATCGACGAGATCGCCGACCGCATCGCCGTGATCTTCCACGGCACGCTGTCCGCGCCGATGGAAGCCGCAAAAGCCAATCGCGAGACTCTCGGCCTGTTGATGGGCGGCAGCAAGGGCAAAGCCGCCGCCGAGCAGGGGATCGAGCACGGGAGCGTGAGCCATGCAGCTGGTGCTTGAGCGCCGCGCCGAACGCTCCACCACCATCGCGATCGCCTCGCCGCTGATCGCGATCGGGCTCACGCTCGTGACGATGGCGATCCTGTTTGCGGTGCTGGGCAAGAACCCGCTGACCGCGCTCGAGGTCTATTTCATCGAGCCGCTGACCGACAGCTATTCGCTGGTCGAGCTCGTGGTGAAGGCAACGCCGCTCGTCATGATCGCGGTCGGCTTGTCGCTCTGCTACATCGCCAACGTCTGGAATATCGGCGCTGAGGGCCAGTTCCTCGTCGGCGCCGTCTGCGGATCGTGGCTCGCGGTCACGACCCAGGGCACCGATGCGGGAATATGGGTGTTGCCGGCGATGCTGGTGCTAGGCGCGATCGGCGGCGCGCTTTATGGGCTGATCCCGGCGCTGTGCAAGATCTACTTCGGCGCGAGCGAGATTCTCACGAGCCTGATGCTGGTCTATGTCGCCGATCTCGGCCTCGACTATCTGGTGCGCGGGCCCTGGCGCGATCCCAACGGCTTCAATTTCCCGACCACCGCCGAATTCGATCCGGTCGCGACGGTCCCGATCCTGGCCGAGGGCACGCGCCTTCACCTCGGCTCGGTGCTGGCGCTGATCGTCGTCATGATCGCGACGGTGCTGCTCGGCCGCACCATCAAGGGCTTCGAGATCAGGGTCGTCGGCGCAGCGCCGCGCGCCGCGCGGTTCGCGGGCTTCGACGCCAATCGGCTGCATCATCCTGACCTTCATGATTTCAGGCGCGCTCGCGGGCCTTGCCGGCATCATCGAGGTCGCGGGGCCGGTCGGCCACCTGCAGCCGAACTTCTCGCCCGGCTACGGCTTCACCGCGATCATCGTGGCGTTCCTCGGCCGGCTCAATCCGGTCGGCATCCTCATTGCCGGTCTCTTCCTGGCGCTCACCTTCATCGGCGGCGAGCAGGCGCAGATTTCCATCAAGGTGCCGCTCGATCTCACCAAGGTTTTCCAGGGTATTTTGCTGTTCTACGTGCTTGCGTGCAATTCGATGATCCTCTACCGCATTCGCCTGGTATCGTCCCGCCTTGGAGCTGCCGTCGATGGAAATGCTTGAGCCGATCATCCTCTCGGTGATCGCCGCCTCGACGCCGCTGCTCCTCGCCGCGTCCGGCGAGCTTGTCGCCGAGCGCTCGGGCGTCCTCAACCTCGGGATCGAGGGCATGATGATCATGGGCGCGGCCTGCGGCTTCGGCGGCGCCTATTTCACCCATTACTACACCGGGTCGTTCGCAGGATCGGTGGTCGTCGGCGCGCTCGCGGGCATTCTCGCCGGGGTGTTCATGTCGGCGATTTTCGCCGTCTTGACCCTGGGGCTCGCGGTCAACCAGGTCGCGGCGGGTCTTGCGCTCACGATCTTCGGTGTCGGCCTGTCGGGCCTCATCGGCGCGGGCTTTGTCGGCGAGCGGGTCGAGACCGCGCCGCATCTCGACATTCCCGGGCTCACGAGCATTCCGTTCGTGGGCAAGATCCTGTTCGGCCAGGACGGCTTCGTCTACCTGTCGATCGCGCTTGTGATCGGCATCTGGTGGTTTCTCTACCGCACCCGCGCCGGGCTGATCCTGCGCGCGGTCGGCGACAACCACGTCTCGGCCCATGCGCTCGGTTATCCGGTGCTGCGCATCCGTTTCCTCGCGGTCCTGTTCGGCGGCGCCTGTGCGGGACTTGCCGGCGCCTATCTGCCGCTCGCCTATACGCCGTTCTTCATTCCCGGAATGACGGCGGGACGCGGCTGGATCGCGCTTGCGCTCGTCGTCTTCGCCTCGTGGCTGCCGGGCCGGGTGGTGATCGGGGCCTATCTGTTCGGCGCCGTCACGATCTCCCAGCTTCACGTGCAGGCGTTGGGATTGCCCATTCCACCCCAGTTCATGTCATCCTTGCCGTATCTCGCGACCATCCTGGTCCTGATCGTGATATCGCGAGGCCGCGGTCTTGCCGGGTCCGCGGCGCCCGCGTCATTGGGTCTGGTGTTCGTGCCGGACCGCTGAGCAGCCACGGAGGCGCGCGGGCGGGCGCCCGCATCCGTGCAACCAAATCGCCCGCGATAAACCGGAGTTTGATATGAGATTACCCGTCATTGCTACCGCTGCTGCCACGGCCGCGGCCGCCGCGTTCGGGTTCGCAGCCATGTTTCCGGGCACCATTCCCGACGCCAAGAGTGCCGAGGGCAAGCTCAAGGTCGGGTTCATCTACCTCGGACCGGTGGGCGATTTCGGCTGGACCTACCAGCACGAAGTGGGTCGGCAAGGCCTCGTCAAGGATATGGGCGACAAGATCGACACGACCTATCTCGAAAACGTGCCGGAAGGCCCCGACGCCGAGCGCTCCATCGAGCAACTCGTGCGCGCCGGCAACAGGCTGATCTTCACCACCTCGTTCGGCTACATGGACCCGACCGTCAAGGTCGCCAAGAAGTATCCGCGCGTGAACTTCGAGCATGCGACCGGCTACAAGCGCGAGAAGAACGTCGCGACCTATTCCGGCCGGTTCTACGAGGGCCGCTACATCCAGGGCCAGATCGCCGCCAAGATGTCGAAGTCCGGCGTGCTCGGCTACATCGTGTCGTTCCCGATTCCGGAAGTGGTCTCGGGCATCAACGCCACCATGCTGGGCGCCCAGTCGATCAATCCTGACATCAAGGTGAAGATCATCTGGGTCAACACCTGGTTCGATCCGGGCAAGGAAGCCGATGCTGCCAAGGCGCTGCTCGACCAGGGCGCCGACGTCATCATGCAGCACACCGACAGTCCGGCCGCGATGCAGATCGCAGCCTCGCGCAACGCCTACGCGTTCGGCCAGGACTCCGACATGATCAAGTTCGGCCCGAAGGCGCAGCTCACCGCCATCGTCGACAACTGGGCGCCGTACTACGACGACCGCGTCAAGCTCGAGCTCGGCAACAAGTGGACCTCGACCGACACCTGGGGCGGTCTCAAGTCGAAGCTCGTCGTCATGGCGCCCTACACCAACATGCCCGACGACGTGAAGAAAATGGCGATGGACACCGAGGCCGCGATCGTCGCCGGCACACTCCATCCCTTCAAGTGCCCGGTCGTCGCCCAGGATGGCAAGACCGTCGAGTGCAAGGGCGGCGACCATCTCGACGACGGCCAGATCCTCGGCATGAACTTCTATGTGAAGGGCGTGGACGACAAGCTCCCCGGCAAGTGATTGTCGACGGCGATCGACGAGGGTTGATCGTCGCTCACTTGGTCATTGCCGATCGCTACCATGGCCGGGCTCACGCCCGGCCGTGTGCGTTAAGGGTACTGGAGAAAGGATGCCGTCACAGACCACGGTCTCTCGAATTACCGGGGGCTAAGTTCGGCCGTCAGCACCAGCGGCATGTCGTAGTGTCCGCCCAGAGTCTTCCCGGTCGTTTTGATCCAACGCCTTGCGCAGCCAATTGCCGAGGCCGGCTGCATTTGGCCGCGCCGCACGCCAGGCGAGATGGCCGTCAGGGCGCAGGAGAATGGTTTCGGCACGTCCCGGCCGATAAACGGCGGCGATCGACCCGCGATCATCCTGCAACACGGTATCGACTTCCGCTGCGTCGCGTTCGGTCATGGCCGCGCCAGACGGCAAGATGCGGATAACCCGGACCTCTTTGCCCAGTCGGGAGCGGGCCACGACCGCGCAATCTGAACTTGCCGCCCCATTGGTTCCGAACAGAAGCAGCACCCAACCCGATGAGGTCTGCTCGGCGAGTGTCGTCGACTTCCCATCGGGGAGCGTCAGGCACACTGCGTTGGCGCCTCTGTCGCCGGCGATCGGCTTCGACGACATAATGCGGCCGAGGCGAGACAGAACGGTCGTCGTCGCGAGCGGCCCGCCGGCATAGCCGACATTCAGCTGCGAGGCCTTGGCCGCCATCTTGCGCTGTACTGCCGGAATCCGCATGGCCGGCAGAAACGCAAAGTCGCGTATCAGCCTTTTGGTCAGCGTGCTGCCCAGCACCATGTTCGTGTTCGTCGTTGTCGTGGCGAGGACATCAGCCGCGACGGGGCGCCGCTCCGCCTCATAGGTGTCGAGAAGCCGGTCGTCCGCCCGGCCTTGCGCGACCATCGCGAGCTTCCAGCCGAGATTGTAGGCGTCGCCGAGGCCCGTGTTCATTCCTTGTCCGCCGAACGGGCTATGAATGTGGGCGGCATCTCCGGCGATGAGGATGCGCCCGCTCCGATAGGTCGACGCCAGGCGGCGATGAAAGCGGAACACGGATTTCCAGGTCATTTCGCCGATGCGCGTCGTCGTATCGCCGAGCCGTTCCTTGAAGCAGCTGTAAAGCAGGTCACGCGCCGCTTCCTCGGAGGGCGAACCGTTCTGCTCCACCTTGAGGTCGAGTTCGGCCGGCAGTTCGGCCATGATGCGCCAGATGTTTCCGGGAAGCGGGATCGTCGCGAGCACGCCGTCGCGATGGAGCCACACGACGGATTCGTTTGCAGAGTGCTGCCAGTCGAGCCGCACGTCGGCGAGAATGAACCGTTCCGCGAACGCCGATCCGTCAAACGCGATTCCGGCGAGCTTGCGCACCGCGCTATGGGCGCCGTCGCAACCAACGAGCCAGTCCGCGCTCAGGAGAGATTCACCATCGTTCGATCGTAGCGTCGCGGTGATCGCGGTATCCCGTGCTCGACGGCGGCGAGTTCAGTGCCCCACGTGATTTCGCAGCCGAGCGTCGCCAGCCGCGCCCGAAGCCGCGCTTCGATCTCAGCTTGTCCGATGATCAGAAGGCCAGGAGTGACGCCGTCAGGTGTTTGGGGCGAGTCGATGCGGACCAGCCGCCGCTCGCCGACGCAAATATTGATCGCGCGCGCATGTACCGCCTCTTCCGGCAGGTCTCCAAGCGCACCGAGACGCTCAAGGATTTCGCCGCCGCGCGGATGCAATCCGAGCGCGCGCGAGGTCGTTGCGGGTGCCGCAGCCTTGTCGATGATCGCCACATCGATGCCCCGGCTCCGCAGATCGCACGCGAGCGCGAGACCGGTCGGACCGGCGCCGACAATGAGAACGTTTGTTCGCCGCGTGAGGACCTGGCTCATGACAATCCCCTTCGAAATGCCTGACTTGCCCAGTGTGGGTCACAGCAGGTGAGCGTCAGGTTCAAGGGGCAGGGGGCGCCGCTGTTGACGCTCTGGCGCGATTACGGCGCGGAGGACGACTGGCAAGCGCATCGCACTCGAATCTCGTCGACTTACGGTGATCGCATCTATCCTTCTTTGCCTGACGCAAATGGGGACGTCATCCTGAGGAGCATCGCGGAGCGATGCGTCTCGAAGGATGGCAGCAGGCGTAACGGAGCAAGCGGCATCCTTCGAGGCTCGCTTCGCTCGCGCCTCAGGATAACGTCGCTATTGAGGGTGAGTTAGCGCGCCCTGCGACGCGCTTACGCGGCGATGCGCTTGATCAGGGCGGCGGCGTCGCGGCGCAGCTTCTCGATGTCGAGACCCGGAATCGTGCCGTTCTCGACGACGATGCGGCCACCGACCATCAGCAGCTTGAGGTCGGCGGCGCCGGCGCCGGCGACCGGACCGATCAGCGGGTCATGCAGGCCGAAGTAGCGCGGGCTCGACAGGTTGAAGATTGCGATGTCGGCGAGCTTGCCGGGCGCGAGCACGCCGATGTCGTCGAAGCCGAGCACGCGGGCGCCGTTGACGGTGGCCCAGCGCACCACTTCCTCGACGGTCGTGGCGCTCGCGCCTTTCGCGGCGCGATGCGTATGCCACGCCGAGTTCATCTCGCTGATCATGTCGGCGGATTCGTTCGACGCCGCGCCGTCGACCGCGAGCGAGACGAGCCCGCCTCGCAGCGCCATCTTGTCGGCCGGCGCGATCCCCGAGCCAAGCCGGCAGTTGGATTGCGGACAGTGCGCCATCCCGGTGCCGGTCTCGACCAGAATCGCCAGTTCCTCGTCGTCCACATGGACGAGGTGGGCGAACCACACGTCGGGCCCGAGCCAGTCGTGCTCGGCGATCCAGTGCACCGGCTTCTTGCCGAACGTGTCGAGGCAGAACTGCACGTAGTCGTAGGTCTCGGAGAGGTGGCTGTGCAGCTTGAGGCCGAGGCGGCGCGCGGCGGCGGCGATGACTTTCAGTTCTTCGGGCTTGACCGACCAGGGCGGCGTCGTCGGCGCGAAGGCGACGCGGCGCACGCTGTCCGGTGACGGATCGTGAAAGCGCTGCGCGCAGGCCGAGATCGACTTGATCATGTCGTCGAGCGGCTCGACCGGGATCGGCACGGCTTCATGGCCGTCGACAGGTCGCGCCACCGTGCCGCCGCCGCGGCAGAAGACGAGACGCAGCCCGAGATCGCGCGCCACCTCGAAGATCACGTCCGCCGGATCGAAGCGATAGGTATCGGAGAAGACGTAATGGTGGTCGGCGGCCGTCGTGGTGCCGGAGAGCAGGAGCTCGACCAGCCCGATGCGGGCCGCAATGTAGAGCCCTTCCTCGTCGACCTTGCGCCAATAGCCGTGCGGCACCGAGCGCAGCCACCCCATCAGCGGCAGGTTGATGCCGGAGCGCACACCCTTCAGCACGCTCTGGAACAGGTGATGATGCGTCGAGACAAGGCCCGGATAGATGACGCAGCCGGTCGCGTCGATGACGCGCTCGCCGGGCGCCGGAGACAGCGCGCCGATCTCGGCAATGCGGCCATTGGTGATGCGGATCGCGCCAGTCGCGCGCATGGCATCGCCCGGCAGGCCGGTGAAAATCCCGTCCGCACCGCGGATCAACATCGAGGTCACGTTTCCGCTCCGACTTCGCTTTCGTGCCAGTGCCCGAGCGCAAGCCGGGACAGGCCGACCATGGCGACGAACATCCCAACCCCCGCGAGCGTGATCAGCAACAGGGCCGCGAACATCAGCGGGATGTCAAGCTGGAAACCCGGCCTGAAGGATCTCGTAGGCGAGCCCGGAACTCCGCCCGCCGGTGCCGGCGACGAATTCCGCGACGACGGCGCCGATGAGCGAGAGCCCGCTCGAGATGCGCAGGCCGCCGAAGAAATACGGGGCCGCGCTCGGAATGCGCAGCCGCACCAGGGTCTGCAAGCGGCCGGCGCGGTTCATGCGGAACAGGTTGAGGAGGCCGGGATCGACGCTGCGCAGCCCGATGGTGGTGTTGGAAATGATGGGAAAGATCGCGACCACCGTCGCGCACACGGTGAGCGCGAAATGCGTATCCTTGACGAGGATGATGATCAGCGGCGCGATCGCGACGATCGGGGTGACCTGGAGCAACACCGCGTAAGGGAAGAGGCTCTTCTCGATGATGCGGCTTTGCACGAACAGGAACGCGATCAGCGTCCCGAGCACGATCGCGGCCGCAAACGCCTCGAGCGCAACGCCGAGGGTTCGACCCAGCGCGCCCATGAGCGTCGGCCAGTTGGCGGCGAGCGAGCGTGCAATGTCGGTCGGTTTGGGCAGGAGAAAGATCGGCACGTCGAACGCGCGGCACGCGATTTCCCAGAACGCCAGCAGCGCAACGCCGACCACGAGCGGCGCGAATACCGACAACGCCGTTTCGGACTTCATCGTCATGCGGCGGAGGCCTTGGCGAGGAGGCCCGAGAGGTTGCGGCAATATTCGGCGAAGCGCGCGGAGTTGCGGAAGCCTTCGGCGCGCGGCTGCGGCTCCTCGATGGCGAGTTCGGCGAATACGCGGCCGGGATGGGTCGCCATCACGACCACGCGCGACGACAGAAACACCGCTTCGTAGATCGAATGGGTGACGAACACCGTGGTGAGCTTGCGCTCGAAGGCGAGCTTGACGAGATCGTCGTCGAGCCGGTTGCGGGTGAACTCGTCGAGCGCGCCGAATGGCTCGTCCATGAGCAGAAGCTCCGGATCGACGACGAGGCTGCGGGCAATCGAGACGCGCATCTTCATGCCGCCGGACAGTTGCCGCGGATAATGCCCGGCGAATTTCTTGAGGCCGACGCGGTCGAGCGCCGCGAGCGAACGCTCGCTGCCCGCTCCCTTGGCGACGCCGGCAAGGTCAAGCGGCAGGCGCACATTGGTCTCGACGCGCGCCCACGGCATCAGCGTCGGGTCCTGGAAGACGAAAGCCACCTGCCGGCCCTTGGCGACGACCTGGTCGTAACCGCCGCGCCACCACAGCACGCGCCCGTCCGACGGCTCGAGCAGGTTCGCCATCAGCTTGAGCAGCGTGGTCTTGCCGCAGCCAGACGGACCGATAAGCGTGACGAACTCGCCTTGGGCGATGGTCAGCGAGACCGGCGCGAGCGCGCGCGTGCCGTCGGCGAAGATCTTCTCCGCCGACAGCACTTCGACGGCCGGCACGGCCTCGTTAGGTGCCAGCACCGTTGTCCTCACATAGACAGTTTCAGGCCTTTGACGAAGCGGTCAGTGAAGGCCGCACGCCAGTCGACCTCGGGCTTGAGCAGGCTGCCCGCGACCGCGAAATCGTAGGTCGCCTTCCAGCGCGCCTCGGTCATGATGCCGATGCCCATGGTTGCGGCATCGCCGCCGTCGATCGCCTTCAATTCCTTGAGTTGCTCGATGGCGAAGGCGATCTGCGCGTCGGTCATCTTCGGATCGGCGGCCTTGATCAGGACGTTGGCCGGTCCGGGATTTTTCATGTAGTCGCGCCAGCCCTCGAGCGTCGCCTTGACGAAACGAGCGGCGACGTCCGGCCGCTTCTCGACGAAGGCCTTGGTCGTGACCATGGTGGTGCCGTAGGGCGGATAGCCGTCCTTGGCGAACAGGAAGAATTTCACCGCATGTCCGGCCTCCTTGGCGGCGAACGGCTCGGAGGACGGGTAGGCCTGCTGCACCGCATTGGGGTCGGCAAAGAACGGCTGCAGGTTGAAGGTGTAGGGCCGCGTCTGCTCGTCGGAGTAGCCGTATTTCGCCTTGAACCACGGCCACCAGGTCACGCGGCCCGACGAAGCCACCAGGATGGTCTTGCCCTTGAGATCGGCAAGGCTGTTGACGTCCGGATGGGTCATCATGCCTTGCAGGTCGAATTGAAACGAGGTCGCAATGGTGGTGACCGGAAAGCCCTGTTCCAGCCCTTTCAGCACCTGGAGGTCGTAGCCCATGACGACATCAGCTTCGCCGGCGAGCAGAAGCTGCATCACGTTGATCTGCGGGCCGCCCATCTTGATGGTGACGTCGAGCCCGGCCTTGTCGTAGAGGCCGGTCGCCTTGGCCTCGTAGAAGCCGCCGTGTTCAGCCTGGGCAAACCAGTTGGTGAGGAAGGTCACCTTCTCTGCAGCGTGCGCCGCCTGTGCGAATGCGAGCGCGCCGACGGCGGCGGCGCAGCGAAGAAATCGCCTCATAAACAATGCGGTTGGCATGTGAACACCTCCTGGTTGGCCTCATGCCCGTCAAGCAAGGGTGATACCAACCGGGAGGCAGGTCAATGTGCCAAAGCAGCTATCCACGCCGCACGCGCAATCGCGCGCCGGTGCCGTGCCCGGCGCGCGCGGTGATTGCAGCGGCTCACTCCGCCGGATGGGCGAGCGCCTCCTTGGGCGGCGGTGCCATCTCGATCGTAGCAAGCTCCGGATAGCGGCTGAGCCCGTAGATGAAGGCCGCCACGATGAGATAGGCGACCGCGACCGTCGGCGGGACGAGCGGAATGCCGATCGCCTCACCATGCATGAAGCCGAAGTAGGTGAGGACTGCGCCGGCAAGCGCGAACGCCGACGCCTTGGCGAACTGCCGGTCGATGACGAATGTCCCGATCGCCCCGAGCACGAGCCCGGTCACGATCGAGCCGCCGCCGAGCAATTTCAGGCCGTCATAGAGCACGCCTTGGCCGGCGAGCTTGTCGAGGCCGACGGCGGCGGCGCTGGTGCCCGCCGCGCCGAGCGCGCCATCGAGCATGGTTTTGGCCCAGGCGGCGAGATGCGGCATCAGCGCGAGCACGATCGCCGGCGCGTGCTTGGCGGGCGTGGTCTGGAACGCCTGGGCGCCGATCAGCATGCCGATGTAAAGCAGGATCGGCGAGATCGCGACCACGGGGATCAAGGCCAGCAGCACGGCAATGACGCCGAACCAGGCGAGGATGATCACCATGATGCCGGTTGCAGCGGAATAGCCGATGCGGCCGCCCATCGCCTTCCAGCCGGGATGGCCGATGTAGACGGCGTTGATGAACGGGTTGCCCATGAGGCAGCCGATCAGGCTGACGACGCCGTCGGCGGTCAGCACCCGCGTGGTGGGGTAGGCGTCGCCCGCGGCTTCCGCGCTCTCGACATTGTCCATGGCCTCGACAAGGTCATAGATGCCGAACGGGATCGCGGTGACGAGGATGATGCCGAGATATTCGAAGCCGGAAAACACGACGTTGAAGGCCGGGATCGGCAGCGAGAAGCCGAAGCCCGAGATGGCCTTGCCGAGCCCGTCGAGGCTCAGCCCGCCGTAGCCGAGATTGAAGAGGTTCGACCCCCAGGCGATGATCATGCCGACGATGATCGCGACAAGGCCCGCCGGGATGCCCTTCGGATATTTCACGCCGCCGAACCAGCTCACCATGATGATGGCAAAGCAGGTGAGGCCGATCACCGGCGTCATGTACATGTCGAGCGCCGGTTTCATCGAGATGAAGGTGATGGACACGCCCGCGAGCGTGCCGAGCAGGGCGGCGCGCGGGGTGATGGCGCGCACATAAGGCGCGATGAAGCCGCCGATCATCAGGATGAAGCTCTGGAAGAACACCCAGACGAGGCCGGCCTGCCAGCCTTTTTCGGGATTGCCGGTGGCTGAGCGCGATCGGCAGCATGATCACGAAGACGACGATGAACATGTGGGGCACGCTGATGCCCGACGGCAGCGCGCAGACATCGCTGCGGCCCGTCTTCTTCGCCAGCTGATAGGCGAGGAAGGCGTAATACATCGTGCTCAGGCACATCATCAGGCCGACCGCCGGCAAGATGCGCCCGAACACCAGCGAGTCCGGCATCTTGATCACGAAGCGCAGCAGCGCCGTCAGCGTCAGCATGTTGACGAGAATGTTGGTGCCAAATCCGAAGAAGGCGTTCCAGTCGCCGGACGTCCATAGCTTGGGTTTGAAAGCGGCATCGGCCATAGCAATCTCCCGTCGCGCGCAGATAAGGGTCTTCCCGCCGGGGAAGCGGGCGCCTGCGAGATCCGTTTGCCGGGAATTACGGACCTGCAGACACCCGCCCCCTGGAGGGAAGATTGGTGCTGGGAGGTTTGAGAACGCCGTCACGCGTACGGTTTGTTCTCTCCTCCCGAAATCTCTTTCGGTACATGTCGATCGACGTCGTCGATCTATGTTTTGGCGATCGGTCTGATGCCGATCTAACCCCGGCGCGATCGGCCGGAGGGGGCTGCCGCTTTGCTCCCCGCATCAGCGGCAGCGGAAACTTACGGTTTATGATCTCGCAAAGAGCGTGCCAGTTTTCGGCGGAGCTGGCTCGCGACGAACGAGACGAGAAAATGCCGGTCCCGTGGGCTTAAATGAAGTTGTGCGGGCCGATCTCATTCGCGTGCGTCTGCACGGCCGCGCCACCGCGCGCATTAATGAGGCGCAGTAGTCAAGAAACAGTCACGAAAAATGAGCACGGCCTGAGCCTGGTAGGGTAGTACAGGGTCCGGCCTTCGACGGCCGATGAAGCTCCGCGTGCGCACCGTCGCTTCGCAAACCCTGTGAGAAATGTCTTGCGTCAGCGGTGCGCACGCGCGGACACGTCCGCGCTTTGCACACCTACGAACGGACGACGGCAAGCTACGCCGCGGTCGCCATCTCCAGGCCGTCGAGGAGGGCGCGCGAGGAGGCGACCGAGCCGAAGATGCCGCCCTGCGCCTTGACCATCTTCAATCCCATCTCGTGGAATTCCGGGAAATAGGACGCGCAGCAGTCGGACATGGCGATACAGCGATAGCCACGATCATTGGCCTCGCGGATCGTCGTGTTGACGCACACTTCGGTCGTGACGCCGCAGACGAACAGGGTATCGATGCCGCGGTTGCGCAGCATCAGGTCGAGGTCGGTCTGGTAGAACGCGCCTTTGCCGGGCTTGTCGATCACCGGCTCGCCGGCCATCGGATAAAGCTCCGGGATGATGTCGTGGCCGGGCTCGCCGCGCACCAGGATGCGTCCCATCGGGCCTGGCGCGCCGATCCGGGTCGACGGATCGCCGCGTAGCACCTTGTGCGGCGGCGCGTCGGTGAGATCCGGGCGGTGGCCCTCGCGGGTGTGAATGACAAGGAGGCTGTCTTTGCGGAAGGCGGCGAGCACCGCGCGGCACGGCTCGACCGCTGCCTTGAGCCGCGACACGTCATTGCCCAGCGCTTCGCCAAAGCCGCCGGGCTCCAGAAAGTCGCGCTGCATGTCGATGATGACGAGCGCGGCACGGGAGAGATCGACGCTGAGCGGGCTCGGTTCGGCAATGATGTTGATGGTCGCCATGCTGACCTCCTGCGGCACGGGCGCGGCTCAATATCCGCACGAATTTTCCGCCGCTTTTCGTTGAACGAAATTCGCAAGATTTATGCCAGGGGCAACGCGACGATTGTCGCCGTCAGGCCGGCTGCGCTGATGCCTAAATTGTACGCAGGCATCGCTGGATCGCGGGCAAGACCCATGAGGCGGGCTCTTGGGCTCGCTGCCGCGTCGCCAAACTGGCCTGCAAATCCAATGCGTTAGTCAATCGGTTCGCGGCGCGAACGGCGCTGGCACGACCTTTGCGGAACACGGCCGGATCGTGGCCGGCGTGCTGCGAGCGCCATTGTGGGAGGCGAACACATGAAGCGTCGTGACTTTCTCAAATCCGTCTCGGTGCTCGCCGCAGGCAGTGCCTTGCCGGCGGCACCGGCCGTGTTCTCCCCGGCCAAAGCGCAGGCGCGCCAGGAAACCCTCCTGATCGTTTCCGAAAGCGGACCCAACAATCTCGATATCCACGGCATCGGCACCAACGTGCCCGGCTACGAAGTGTCGTGGAATTGCTACGACCGCCTGATCAGCCACGAGATGAAGACCGGCGAGAACGGCGCGCCCTACTACGACAAAGACAAGTTCAAGATGGAGCTCGCCGACGACATGAAGGTCGGCGACATGTCCGTCACCTTCACGCTGAAGAAGAACGCGGTCTTCCAGGACGGCACCCCGGTGACCGCCAAGGACGTGAAGTGGTCGTTCGACCGCGCCGTCACGGTCGGCGGCTTTCCGACCTTCCAGATGGGCGCCGGCTCGCTGGAAAAGCCCGAGCAGTTCGTGGTCGTCGACGATCACACCTTCCGCGTCGATTTCCTGCGCAAGGATCGCCTCACGGTACCGGACCTCGCCGTCATCGTGCCCTGCATTCTCAATTCGGAACTCGTGAAGAAGCACGTCACCGAAAAGGATCCGTGGGGCCTCGAATGGACCAAGCAGAATACCGCCGGCAGCGGCGCCTACCGCGTCGCCAATTGGACGCCTGGCACCGAGGTCGTCTACGAGCGCAACGACAAGTGGACCGGCGGCCCGCTGCCGAAAGTGCGCCGCATCGTGTGGCGCATCGTGCCGTCGTCGGGCAACCGGCGCGCGCTGCTCGAGCGCGGTGACGCCGACATTTCCTACGATCTCCCCTACAAGGATTTCGCCGAGCTCAAGAACATCGGCAAGCTCTCGATCATCTCGACGCCGTACAGCAACGGCATCCAGTACATCGGCATGAACGTGAAGAATCCGCCGTTCGATAATCTCAAGGTGCGCCAGGCGGTCGGTTACGCGCTGCCGTACCAGAAGATCATGGATGCGGTGCTGTTCGGGCTCGCCAAGCCGATGTACGGCGCCCCCGCCGACACCAAGACCGCGGTGGCCTGGCCGCAGCCCGACAAATATTACACCGACATCGCCAAGGCGAAGCAGCTCATGGCCGAGGCGGGCCACCCCAACGGCTTCGAGACCACGATCTCATTCGATCTCGGCTTTGCCGGCGTCAACGAGCCGCTGTGCGTCCTCGTCCAGGAGAGCCTCGCCCAGATCGGCATCAAGACCGTGATCAACAAGATCCCAGGCGCGAACTGGCGAACCGAGCTCAACAAGAAGACGCTGCCGCTCTACACCAACGTCTTCTCCGGCTGGCTCGACTATCCGGAGTATTTCTTCATCTGGTGCTATCACGGCCAGAATTCCGTCTTCAACACCATGAGCTATCAGTCGAAGGAGATGGATGGCCTGATCGACGGCGCCCGCGCCGCTGCCGCCGTCGGCGACACCGCGAAGTACGACAAGGACGTGAAGGGCTTCGTCGATCTCGCCTTCGCCGATGTGCCGCGATTGCCGATGTTCCAGCCCTATGTCAACGTGGCCATGCAAAAGAACGTCACCGGCTATCAATATTGGTTCCACCGCCGCCTCGATTACCGCGCACTGGCGAAAGGGTAGGGTGAATGCAACAGAACCGTAGCCCGGATGGAGCGCAGCGAAATCCGGGGATGGCCTGGCGAGGTGAGACCGGTCCCGGATTGCGCTCCGCTCCATCCGGGCTACAGGCCGGCTCGCCATGTTGAGGCAAATCGGCAATCGTCTTGCGACCGTGATCCCGAGCTTGATCGGGGTCATCATCGTGACGTTCCTGCTTACGCGCGTGCTGCCGGGCGACACCGCGGCCTATTTCGCGGGGCCGGCGGCTACCCCGCAGGCGATCGAGGAGGTGCGCAAGCAACTCGGCCTCGACAAATCGCTGCCCGAGCAATTCGTCCGCTACGTCACGGACCTCGTCCACGGCGATTTCGGCAAGTCGCTCACCACCGGGCAGTCGGTGACCGCCGACATCGCGGCGCGGTTGCCGGCCTCGGCGGAGCTCACGCTGTGCGGCCTCATCGTCGCGATGCTGATCGCGGTGCCGCTCGGGATCGTCGCGGCGGTCAAACAAGGCTCATTCATCGACCACGCCTGTCGCGTCGTCGCGACCGCCGGCGTGTCGCTGCCGGTGTTCTTCACCGGCCTGCTGCTCGCCTACGTCTTCTACTACAAGCTCGGCTGGGCGGCCGAGCCGATCGGGCGGCTGAGTTTTCTTTATTCGCCGCCGCCGACCGTTACCGGCTTCTATCTGATCGACAGCCTGATCGCGGGCGACCTCGAGGTGTTTCGTGCCGCGGCGGCGCAACTCGTGCTGCCGGTTGCAACGCTTGCGATCTTTTCGCTCGCGCCGATCACCCGGATGACCCGCGCTTCGATGCTGTCGGTGCTTGCCTCCGATTTCGTGCGCACGGCGCGCGCCGGAGGTCTGCCGTCGCGCACGGTCATTCTGACCTACGCGTTCCGCAATGCCATGCTGCCGGTCATCACCACGCTCGGCATGGTGTTCTCCTTCCTCCTCGGCGCCAACGTGCTGGTGGAAAAGGTGTTTGCCTGGCCGGGCATCGGCTCTTACGCGGTCGAGGCGCTGATCACCTCGGATTTTGCGCCGGTGCAAGGCTTCGTGCTCACCATGGCCGTCCTTTACGTGCTGCTCAATTTGATGATCGACCTCCTCTACGGCGTCATCGATCCGCGCATGAGGGTTGAGGGATGACGATCGAGACGACGGTGGACGGAACGCAATCGGCAGCCGCCCCGGCGCAATCGACCGCCGTTCGCCGGCAGTCGTCGGTCTTCCGCCACGCCGTCTATGTCATCAGCGAAAACCCCGTCACCGGGCTGGCGTTCGGCCTGTTCATCCTCATCGTTCTCTGCGCGATCTTGGGCCCGCTGATCGTGCCCTACGATCCGCAGGCGAGCGACACCGTCGCCGCTTTTGAAGCGCCGTCGTGGCGCCACTGGTTCGGTACCGACCAACTCGGCCGCGACATCCTGAGCCGCGTCGTGGTCGCGACCCAGCTCGACCTCGCCATTGCCGTGTTTTCGGTGGCGCTGGTGTTTCTGCTCGGCGGCGTTTCCGGCGTCATGGCCGGCTTCTACGGCGGCTGGACCGACCGCATCGTCGGCCGGCTTGCCGACACCATCATGGCGTTCCCGCTGTTCGTGCTCGCCATGGGCATCGTGGCGGCGCTCGGCAACACCGTGACCAATATCGTGATCGCGACCGCGATCATCAATTTCCCGCTCTACGCCCGCGTCGCCCGGGCCGAAGCCAATGTGCGGCGTGACGCCGGCTTCGTGCAGGCGGCGCGACTCTGCGGCAATAGTGAAATGCGCATCGTGCTGACGCAGATCCTGCCCAACGTCATGCCGATCATGGTGGTGCAGATGTCGCTCACCATGGGCTACGCCATCCTCAATGCCGCGGGCCTCTCCTTCATCGGCCTCGGCGTGCGTCCGCCGACGGCGGAGTGGGGGATCATGGTGGCGGAAGGCGCCGCCGACATGGTGTCGGGCAAGTGGTGGATCGCGTTCTTCCCGGGCGCGGCGCTCATGGTCGCGGTGTTCTGCTTCAACCTCCTCGGCGACGGCCTGCGCGACATCGTCGACCCGCAGCGCCGCACGTGACGCGGTCTCGCATCCGTAGGGTGGGCAAAGGCGGCCGAGGTGATTGGTCTTTTGAGATGGCATCGGTTCCGCCGTGCCCACCGGCGGCGCCGACGCGTGGGCACGGCGCGCGACGTGGTGCTTTCGAATTGCGCTGTGCCACGCGCCTTTGCCCACCCTACGCATTGCCGACGCGATATGATGGAGTTCGCTGCATGGACCTGAGTGAACCTCGCATGAACAGCCGGACCCGCAATTCGACGGTCGCGCACGATGTGCCGCTTCTGCGCGTGCAGGACCTCACCGTCGAGTTCGCGACGCGGCGCGGCACGGTGCGAGCGGTGCAGCACATCGACATTTCCGTCGCCAAGGGCGAGACGCTCGGCATCGTCGGCGAGTCGGGCTCGGGCAAGTCGGTCACCTCCTACGCGGTGATGCGCATTCTTGATCGCGCCGGGCACATCGCGGGCGGATCGATCCTCTTCAGCGGCGTCGACGTCGGCAAGGCGAGCGAAGCCGAGATGCGCGACCTGCGCGGGCGGGAAATGTCGATGATTTTCCAGAACCCGCGCGCCGCCCTCAACCCGATCCGCAAGGTCGGCCGGCAGATCGAGGATATTCTCCTCAATCACGTCCAGGCGTCGCCGAGCGAGGTCAAGGAAAAGGCGATCGACGCGCTGCGCCGTGTCCGCATCGCCAATCCCGAGGAGCGCTACCACGCTTATCCGTTCGAGCTGTCCGGCGGCATGTGTCAGCGCATCGTCATCGCGCTCGCGCTGGCGTGCCGGCCGCAACTCCTCATCGCCGACGAGCCGACCACGGGCCTCGACGTCACCACCCAGAAGGCGGTGATGGACCTCGTCGTCGAGCTGACGCGCGAGCGCGGCATGTCGACGATCCTGATCACTCACGATCTCGGTCTCGCCGCCACCTATTGCGACCGCGTCGTGGTGATGGAGAAGGGCCATGTGGTGGAGACCGCGCCCTCGCGGCAGATTTTTGCCGCGCCCGAGCACGCCTATACCCGCAAGCTGATGCGCGCGACCCCGCGCCCCGGCGTCACGTTGCGCGACCTCTTGCCGGTGGAGGAGGGGACTGCTGACGCGCGCCCTCTCCCTCCCCCCTGGTGGGGGGAGGTCGGCGCGCGGCGGCCGGGAGGGGGTGACCGCGCGTCCGCGATTGCTGAGCCGCCGCATCACCCCACCCCGGGCGACCAGCGGTCGCCCGACCCGGCCGCGCCAGAGGGAGGGTGCGGCGCTGCTCGCGGTCGAAAATCTCGTCAAGGAATACCCGCGCGGCGCGCTGTCGGGCTCGCTTGCAAAGCTGTTCGGCCGCAAGGAGGGACCGCAGCCGTTTCGCGCGGTCGGCGGCATCAGCTTTGCGGTCAATCGCGGCGAAAGCGTCGGCCTCGTCGGCGAATCCGGCTGCGGCAAGTCGACCACCTCGATGATGGTGATGCGGCTCATCGACAAGACCTCGGGCAGCATCCGTTTCGGCGGCGAAGACATCGGCGCGATTCCCGCCAAGGAGTTCGCGACCCTGCCGATGCGCAAGCGCATCCAGATGGTGTTCCAGGACCCGACCGACAGCCTCAATCCGCGCTTCACCGCGGCGCGCGCCATCGCCGATCCGCTGATGCGGCTTGGCGGCGTCAGAGGCGGCGACGCCT
Source organism: uncultured Alphaproteobacteria bacterium (assembly GCA_963702755.1). Classification (GTDB taxonomy): domain Bacteria; phylum Pseudomonadota; class Alphaproteobacteria; order Rhizobiales; family Xanthobacteraceae; genus JAJPKK01. The sequence continues at coordinate 277,281 of CAVPDZ010000006.1, forward strand.
TGCGGGCGCGCTGCGAGGAACTCGCGAAAGAAGTGGGCCTGCCGGTCGAATTGCTCGACCGCTTTCCGCATCAGCTTTCCGGCGGCCAGAAGGCCCGCGTCGGCATTGCGCGCGCCATCGCGCTGCGGCCCGAGCTCGTCATCCTCGACGAGCCGACCGCGGCCCTCGACGTGTCGGTGCAGGCCGTCGTCCTCAACCTGCTTCAGGACCTCAAGCTCAGGCTCGGGATGAGCTACCTGTTCGTCTCGCACGACCTCCACGTCGTGCGCCTGCTGTGCGACCGCGTCATCGTCATGCGGTCGGGCCAGATCGTGGAGCAGGGATCGAGCGAACAAGTGCTCGACGCGCCGCAGACCGCGTATACGCGCGAACTCATCGACGCCATTCCCCATCCGCCGGTTCACTGAAGCGCCGCGGGCGCACCACCGCTCGTAGCTCGTAGGGGTGCGCAAAGGCGCCTGCGGCGTCGGCTGCGTAATCGGGACGACGCTTCCGCCGTGCGCACCATCGCGCGGCAACGGTCCCGCGCCCGCTTCGCTTTCCAACCCTACGAGGCGGCCAGGCTTTTTGTGACGGCGCATTAACGCGCTTTGTGCAGTCCCTTCAGCATCGTCACACAATTGAGACATGAAATCGTAATGGTAGCGCCTGCGATTCGATGACAGCGCGGCCGCGCGCGGCCGAGACAAAGCACGATGCGGGTTCTGATAGCGACTGATGCTTGGCATCCCCAGGTCAATGGTGTTGTCCGAACCTTGACCTCGTTGGCGCGCAGCGCGAAGAGCCTCGGCGTCGAGATCGAGTTCCTCTCGCCCGACGGCTTCCCAAGCGTTCCGCTGCCGACCTATCCCGATATCCGGTTGGCGTTGGCGTCGAGCCGACAAATCGCGCGACGCATCGATCAACATCGGCCCGATGCAATCCATATCGCCACCGAAGGCCCGATCGGCCACCGCACGCGCGCCTATTGCCTCAAGCGCGGCTTACCGTTCACGACGAGCTACACCACGCGGTTCCCCGAATATATCGCGGCGCGCTCGCCGGTTCCTGCCGCGTGGATTTACGGCATTCTGCGCCGGTTTCATGCGGCGGCGGCCGTGACCATGGTCGCGACGCCCTCGCTCATGTCCGAGTTGCGGCAGCGCGGATTCTCCAATCTCGGGATGTGGACCCGCGGCGTCGACACCAAGTTGTTCCATCCCGACCGCGCAATCGAACTGCCGTTTCCGCGGCCGATCTTCGTGTACGTCGGGCGCGTTGCCGTCGAGAAGAACCTCGAAGCCTTTCTCTCGCTCGATCTGCCCGGGACGAAGGTGATCATCGGTTCCGGTCCGCAAGAGGCGGAACTTCGTCAACGCTTTCCGGACGCCAAGTTTCTTGGCCTCATCGAAAACGAGCGGCTTGCCGCGCACCTCGCCTCGACCGACGTTTTCGTGTTTCCAAGCCTCACCGATACGTTCGGCGTTGTTCAGCTCGAAGCGCTGGCGAGCGGCGTTCCGATCGCGGCCTTTCCCGTCACCGGACCGAAGGACGTGATCGGCAACAATCCGGTCGGCGTCATGAGCGACGATCTGCGGGCGGCGTGTCTTGCCGCGCTCCACGTTTCGCGCGGCGCGTGCCGGGCCTTCGCACTCACATGCTCATGGGAGGTGAGCGCGCGGCAGTTCATCGGCCATCTGCGGAACATGGCCGCGAATGGGAATGCACGGAACCTGCGGTGCGAGGAGGACGTGCGGGAGGGAGCGATTCATGACCAACTCGTTGCGCAATAGTCTCGACAAGGAAACCATCACCAAAGCCTATGCGCGATGGGCGCCGGTCTATGATCTCGTGTTCGGCGCGGTATTCGAGCGCGGCCGCATGGCCGCGATCGAAGCCGCCGAGCGCATTGGCGGCCGGATTCTCGAGGTCGGCGTCGGCACCGGCATTTCGCTGCCCGACTATTCGCGCGCCAATCGCATCTGCGGCGTCGATATTTCGGAGCCGATGCTCGTCAAGGCCCGCGAACGCGTCACCGAACTCGGTCTGACCCATGTCGAGGGACTGTGGGTCATGGATGCCGAGCACCTGGCTTTCCCCGACGCATCGTTCGACGTGGTGGTGGCGCAGTACGTCATCACCACGGTTCCAAACCCCGAGGCGACGCTTGACGAATTCGCCCGCGTGCTCAAACCGGGCGGCGAGATCGTGCTGGTGAGCCGCGTCGGCGCGGAAGCCGGCATGCGGCGCGCGCTCGAAAAATGGTTTGCTCCGGCGGCGCGCAAGCTCGGCTGGCGCACGGAATTCTCCTTTCAGCGTTACGCGCAATGGGCGGCTCGCACCAACGGCATGCGGCTCGCGGAGCGCCGCGCGATGCCGCCGTTCGGGCACTTCGCACTCATCCGCTTCGCCAAGGAGGGCGACGCGAAACATGGCGACGCGCCGGCAAGGCAAGCGGATCAGCCCTTCATTCGCGCGGCAGGCTGACTGCGGCGCAGGCTCGAGGAAGCCGCCGCGCAGCAACGGCAACTTGCCGTGTCACAAGTCGTTCATCGAATCGCCATAGCAAGAATGGATGTCCGCTAGACGGGGGAGAGATCATGTCCGGCTTCCGCGAAGCTCTACGAGTGCAGCGTTGGGATGATCATCGCTACTATCATCACAGCCGCATCAATCAGTCTCTCCACCTCGTCAGCGCCATCAGCTTTCTGTTCGCGTATGTGATGGTGCTGAAGGATCCGGCGATTTCCGCGCTCGTGGGTTGGCTCGTGGCGATGACCAGCCGGCAGGTCGGGCACTTCTTCTTCGAGCCGCGCGACTACGATCAGGTCAATCACGCGAGCCACGATTACAAGGAAGAGATCAAGGTCGGCTACAACCTGCGGCGCAAAGTGGTACTGCTGTCGATCTGGGCGCTGTCGCCGGTCCCGCTCTACTTCGATCCGACCTATTTCGGCCTATTCACGCCGCACACCGGGACGGCCGAGTTCGTGCGTCATGTGGCGCAGATCTGGCTCGCCGTCGGCGCCGGCGGTCTCTTGTTCCGCACCGTGCACCTGTTCTTCCTCAAGGACGTGCAGACCGGGCTCGTCTGGGCGACGAAAATCCTCACCGACCCGTTCCACGACATCAAACTCTACGCCGCGGCGCCGCTTCATTTGCTGCGCGGCGAGTTGATCGATCCGAACCACGGCAAGGTCGAGTTCGACGAGGAAGAAGCCGAAGAAGCGCCGCACGCGAGCTGATGGTTCGCTTCGAACATTCTCTGACCGTCATCGCCCGGCTTGACCGGGCGATCCAGTAATCCCAGCGCTTCAATTGGGTCACGGCATTATTCAGCACGTAGGGTGGGCAAAGCGAAGCGTGCCCACCACAGCGCACGAGCGTGGGCACGCGCGGACTGGTCCGCGCTTTGCCCACCCTACCAATTCGATCATGATAATCGACGGATCAATTCCGCGCCGCGGGCTCACGATGTCCGCGCAGCGCGGCGAGACGTTGCGCAATCATCTCCTTGAGGATCGTGCGCTTGATCGACTTGTTCGTGGTCGCCGGCGCGGACCACCACCAGCCGTCCTGCTCCATCGCGCGGGCGGCGGCGACGAAGCGATCGACGACGGCATCGAAGTCGGCGTCGGTATAGTTGAGGCTGAAGATCAGCCGGCCGGTCCCGATCCAGCTCAGCGCGAGGCCTTGCGCGCGCAGATAATATTGCAGCATCCAGTTGTAGCGCGACGGCCGCGTGTAGCAGACGGTCCAGATCGAGGACAGGTTGACGACGTGGACCGGCAGGTTCTCGTCCTGCAGGCGCCGATTGAGCTTCGCCGCCCGCTCGTTCCAGCGCTCGTCGAGACCGCGTAAAGGTCGCGGACCTGCGGCGTATCGAGAAGCTGCAGGAACTCGTTCATCGCGCCCATCACGACGGGATGGGAATTGAACGTGCCGCGGGCAAAGCAGATGTCGGCCGGCCGGTCGTCGCGAAACCGCTTCATCAGATCGCGCCGGCCGCACACGACGCCGATCGGGAAACCGCCGCCGACGGTCTTGCCATAGGTGACGAGATCGGCCCGCACGCCGAAATATTCCTGCGCGCCGCCGAGCGCGAGGCGAAAGCCGACGAAGATCTCGTCGAAGATCAGGACGATGTTGCGCTCGGTGCACACGGCCCGCAGCCGCTTCAACCAGTCGGCATAAGCTTGCCGGTCGAAGTGCGCGCTCCGTCCGCTGTCCACCAGCGAGGAATCCGACGGCGCCGATCCGTTCGGATGCAGCGCCTGCAACGGATTGACGAGCACGCAGGCAATGTTGTGGCGCGTTCGCAGGACGCGCAGCGCATCTTCGGATTGATCCTTGAGCGTATAGGTTTCCCGCGCCGGCACCGGATTGCCGATGCCCGGCTGCACGTCGCCCCACCAGCCGTGATAGGCGCCGCAGAAGCGCACCAGGTGCGAGCGCCCGGTGTGATAGCGCGCAAGCCGCACCGCCTGCATCACCGCCTCGGTGCCGGACATGTGGAACGACACTTCCTCGTGCCCGGAGATCGCGGTCAGGCGCTTGACGTTGTCCGCGATCACCGGGTGGTAGGGGCCGAGCACGGGACCGAGGTCGCGCACGCGCGCGAGGCCGCGCTCCATCGTGCCCTTGTAGGTGTCGTAGCCGAGAAGATTGACGCCATACGATCCGGTGAGATCGTAGAAGCGGTTGCCGTCGAGATCGGTGACGGTCACGCCCTCGGAGGACTGCACGAAGGTGCCGATCTTCAGGTGCTCGCGCACGAAGCGGCTGTACTGGAACGGCACCCGATAGGCTTCGGTAAATTGAAGGTCGGAGATGGCGTCGACCACCTCCGCCGTGCGCCGGTTGGTCTCGCGAAAGCGCGTCTCGAACAGCGCCGCGAGCCGCATGAAACCGTCGCGCCGTCGCGCGGCGATCTCGGGCGGCGCGCCATCGGACGAGAAGAAGTGCGCCTCGTCGTATTCGTAGAACGGCACCAGGGAGGCGACGCGCCGCGCCAGCCGCGCGTGGCCGGCAAGCGAACCATGCTTGGCCTTGGACAGTTCCAGGCGGCGCTTCAACGTCAGCGCCGATGCCGCGAGCGCCGTCGCGCCAAGCCCGTAGAACGCCAGTGCGGTGCTGCCGAGTTCCATCGAATTAGGGTTTAATTCCCAGAGTTTACGGCATCATGACGCTGCGATCCAAAATCCTGCGGCTGGTCGACCAGGAAGACCTCAATTTCCTGCTGACGAATCGCATCCCGCGCCGGTTCGCAACGCAGTTCATCGGCTGGTTCAGCAAGATCGAGCAGCCGGCGATCCGCGATCTTTCGATCGGGCTGTGGCGCTTCTTTTCCGGCCTCGATCTCAGCGAAGCGAAGAAGTCGCAGTTCAAGAGCATGCACGACTGCTTCGTGCGCGAACTCAAGGACGGCGCGAGGCCGATCGACCGCGACGAAAAGGTTCTCGTCAGCCCGTGCGATGCCATCGTCGGCGCGTGCGGCGCCGTCGCCGGCACCACCCTCTACCAGATCAAGGGCTTCCCCTACGAACTCGGCGATCTCCTGTGCGACCCCGACATGGTCGCGGCGCATCGCGACGCGCGCTACGTGACGCTGCGGCTGACATCGAGCATGTATCACCGCTTCCACGCGCCGCACGACTGCCGCGTCGAGCAGGTCACCTACATTTCCGGCGACACCTGGAACGTCAATCCGATCGCGCTGCGGCGGATCGAAAGCCTGTTCTGCAAGAACGAGCGCGCGATCGTGACAACGCGCCTCGCCGCCACCGGCGATCTCGTGACGCTCGTGCCGGTCGCCGCCATCCTCGTCGCCAGCATCCGCCTGCATTTCCTCGACGTCCTGCTCAACCTCCGCCATCGCGGTCCGAACGTCATCGCCTGCGATGCCCGTTTCAAAAAGGGTGAGGAGATGGGCTGGTTCGAGCACGGATCGACCATCATCGTCTTCGCCCCGAACACCTTCGCGCTGTGCGACAACGTGAAGGAGGGCGCCCGCATTCGCATGGGCGAGCCGCTGATGCGCCTGCCGTGAACCACGTCATTCCGGAGCGACCAAGCGCCGCGAAAGCGAGCCCCAAATCCATAGCGCCTCGGCAGAAATTAATTGCCGCAGCTTGGCGTTGCCCACACCCACACCCGTCATCCTGAGGAGCGCCGAAGGCGCGTCTCGAAGGATGGCCACTTGCTCTGCCGTGCCCGCTGCCATCCTTCGAGGCTCGCTGCGCTCGCGCCTCAGGATGACGGCTTCAAGGCCGGAGATCCAATAATTTACAAGCTCTCAGGATGACGCCTGTGGGATTCGCAGGCCATCAACAAAGATCGAGAGCGCGCAAGTGCGTTAGACTTCAATACGCGCCGCCGGCAATCCGCTCGCTCTCCTGCCAGAGGCGCTGCGCTACGGCGTCGTCCTGCGCTTCCGCTGTCAGCTTGCCGTGCTGGCGCTTGTAGAAGAATTCGCCGCTGATGTTTGCGACCTCGGGCGAGGTCGCGAGGTAGACAAGCGTGTCCGCGCCGACCTCCGCGGACTTCGCGAACACGAGCTTGCCGAATTTCATGCCGAACCCGAGAAGGCCGCCGGCCTCGCTGCCGAAGCGCGTCGCGACGAAACCGGGGCTGAAGCTGTTCGCCGTCACGCCGCGTCCCGAGAGCCGGCGCGCGAGTTCGCGGGTGAACAGGATGTTGCAGAGCTTCGAGGTGCCGTAGACGTCGAACGGCCGATATGATTTCGCCGCTTGCAGGTCTTCGAAGTCGAGATGTCCGTGCCGGTGTGCATTCGACGCGGTGTTGATGATGCGCGCCGGTGCGCTCGCCATGAGGCGATCCAACAAACCGGCCGTCAGCACGAAATAGGACATGTGGTTGAGGGCAAACGTGCGCTCAAGACCATCCGCGGTGACGTCGCGGCGGGAGAACATCGCGCCCGCGTTGTTGATGAGCACATCGATCGCGGCTCGGCAGCAGCGATCTCGGCAGCGACCCGCTTGGCGTCGGCAAGGCGAGACAATTCCGCATAATGAATGACGTGCGGAACGCCTGGCGTCGCGGCCCGGAGTTCGGCGAGGAGCGCGTCGCCGCGCGCCCGGTCGCGCGCGACGATCACGAGCCGCGCGCCCAGCTGAGCGAGCTGCAGCGCCCCGATTTTTCCGATACCGGATGTCGCCCCGGTAATGACGACGACTTTGCCTTGAATGATCAACTCGCAGGTTCTCAGGATGTGCCGACCCGCGCGGGTCGATGAACGCTCCCGGCAAATCCGGCAGGCACTCTGTGTACCGTTTTTGACGCTCGAATGACACGCCGGCCGAAGCACGACGGCGCTCTCGACGCCGCGCCGCTGCAATCAAAATGTCGCACGAGTCGGCTAGCGCTTCTCTGGTAGAATCCGCAACGTCGCGGATGCGCAGGGAAGCGCGGGCCAATGATCGGCGAACTGGTAATCGGCACCGCCGCCGTGACCGCAGGCGGCCTCACCTATGCACGCCAACGGCGTTCGCGGCTTTATCGCAAGCTCGAAGCACAGGTCGCCGGCGCCACGCGGGCGCAGAGCCTGGAGTTGCAGCCGCTGCTCGGACGCGAGTTGCCGTCATTTGCCGATAATCTCGCCGTCGTGACCGACCTGTTGCCGCCCGAGGTGTTTGCCGACATCAAGTTAGAAGCCGAGCGTCTCGTCGCGCCGGAGCGAAGTTTCGTCCCGACCCACAAGAAGGGCGGCACCGTCGCCTACGAGACCCTGATCGCGTCGGCGCCCGCAATCGTTGCGTTCTATCACAGCGCTGATTTCCGGGCCTTCATCTCGCGGGTCGTCGGCGTGCGGGTTCAACCGACGCCGATTCATGACCAGAGTTCGCTGTCGCTCCTGTTCTATACCGAGCCGGGCGATCACATCGGCTGGCACTTCGACCACAATTTTTATCGCGGGCGGCACTTCACGATCCTGATCGCGCTCGTCAATGAAGGCCGCGCGCCGGGCGGGCTCAGCCACGCGCAGCTTGCGGTGCGCCCCGGCGAGCGGGAAATGGCCGTGAGTACCGCGCCGAACACCTGCGTGATCTTCGAGGGCGCGCGCGTGCGTCACAAAGTGACGCCGATCCACGCCCGCGAACGCCGTCTCATGCTCAGCATGACGTATTGCGCAGACCCCCGCGCCTCCTGGTGGCAAGGCGTCTCGCGCCGCGTCAAGGACACCGCCTTCTACGGCGTGCGCGCATTGTGGACGTGAGGGACGGCGGCGGGCTCGCCGGCCGCAGCGGTGCCTGATCCAGAGCCCGTAGCCCGGATGAGCGAAGCGATATCCGGGATGACGCTTCATAAGGGATGGGCCTTCCCCGGATATCGCGAACGCGCGCGTTCGCTCATCCGGGCTACACACGCTCCGCTACGGTGCCCGGAATGACGGCCTTTGCTGCAACTCAGTGCCTCGCCGTATGGCCCTGCACCTCCGGCGCATCATGCGCTAAGCTCTCCTTCAATTCGCGTTGAACAAAGACCCCTGGGAGGAAAACATGACTCGCATGCGCCAGCTTGCGCTGACGGCACTCGCCGCAACCTCGATCCTCGGCGGCTATTCGGTAAGCGCTGGCGCCCAGACCGCGCAAGCCTTCGTGCCGGTCACTGACCAAACTCTCGCGAACCCTGATCCGGCCGACTGGCTCATGATCAACCGCACGTTCGACGAGCAGCGCTTCAGCCCGCTGTCGCAGATCAATACCGGCAACGTCGCCCAGCTTCGCATGGCATGGGCGCGCGGACTGCCGAACGGCACGCAGGAAATCGACCCCCATCGTCTATCGCGGGATCATGTATCTCTATTCGCCGGGCGCCGGCATCGAGGCGGTCGACGCCACGAACGGCGACCAGATCTGGGAGTATCGCCGGACCTATCCGTCAGGCGTCGTCCCGACCGCCGCGCGCAACAAGAGCCTCGGCATTTTCGAGGACATGATCTATTTCGCGGCGCCGGACGGCTATCTGCTGGCGCTCGACGCGAAGACCGGCAATTTGCGCTGGGAGACCAAGGTCGACGACGGCGGCCAGACCGCGGGCGGCGTGCTCGTTGCCGACGGCAAGGTCATCACCAACCGCACCTGCCAGCAGGCCAAGCGCGAGAACTGCTTCATCGCGGCTCACGACGCCAAGACCGGCAAGGAGGTCTGGCGGTTCTACGTGACGGCGGCGCCCGGCGAGCCCGGCGGCGACAGCTGGGGCAACACGCCGGTCGAGCAGCGCGCGGCCGGACCCTGGGGCCTGCCGGGGTCCTACGATCCGAAGCGCAAGGTGCTCTACTGGAGCGTCGCCAACCCCAATCCCTACACGCGTCTGTCGCGCCACGGCAGCGCCGACGCCGTCTCGCTCACCGCGCCCGCCGATCTCTACAGCAATTCGACGATCGCCCTCGACGTCAACACCGGCAAGCTCGTCTGGTATTACCAGGAACTGCCGGGCGACGACTGGGATGCCGACCACAACCACGAGCGCATCCTGGTGCATACGCGCGTCGCGCCCGACCCGAAGCACGTGAAATGGATCAGCTCCAGCCTGCGGCCGGGCGAGGAGCACGACATCGTCGTGTCGGTCGCCGAGGGCGGCGGCATGTTCGCGCTGGAGCAGGCGACCGGCGAATTCCTGTGGGCGCGGCCGTTCCCTTACGACGACCCCAACATCAACATGAACGACATCGATCTCAAGACCGGACAGACCAAGGTCAATGCTTCGAAATTATTCCGCAAGGATGGCGACACCATCCTCGGCTGCTATCACAACACGCGCGGTCTTTGGGCAATTGCCTATCATCCGGGCAAGAACTCGCTATACGTGCCGTTCCAGGACCAGTGCCTGACCATGACGGCGAACCTGAAGCACCCGACCGGCTGGGGACCGCGCGCGGGCGTGATGCGTCCCGGCTCCGATCCGAACAAGTACATGAACATCGGCAAGATCGATCTTGCCACCGGCGAGCTGCGCGTTCTGTACTCGCAGCCCCAGGCGAGCGCCGGCTCGGCCCTCGTCACGGCGGGCGACCTTGTTTTCTGGGGCGACCAGAACCGCCGCTTCCGCGCCTTTGACGCGGAAACCGGCAAGGTGCTGTGGGAGTCGATCGTGGGCGGCATGGTGATGAACAGCACCATCAGCTACGCCGTGAACGGCAAGCAATACGTCATGATATTCACGGGCGAAGGACAGTCGGTGACCGCCGGCCCGCTCGGCCTCACGCGGCACACGATGCCGCGCGCGGTGCGCGGTCACAACTCGGTCTTCGCATTCGCCTTGCCGTAACGGCGATTTCGATTCTATGACACACGACTGAAACCGGTAGGGTGGGCAAAGGCGGCCCGAACCTCTCGGTTTTCCGCAATCGCAGTTCCGCCGTGCCCACGCGAATTGGTGGGCACGGCGGAATTGACGCGTTGTTGTTTACAACGAGCAGAGTGGCCGCCTTTGCCAACCCTACGTCGCTCATCGCGGATCGGAGACCTGGATGGCTGACCTCGACGACTACATCACGGCATCGGCACGGTTACTCGCGTTGCCGATCGAGCCGGCCTGGTATCCGATGGTCCGCGCCAATCTCGAGGTCACGTTCCGCCTTGCCGCCGTCGTCGCCGAGTTCAAGCTTCCGGACGACGCCGAACCCGCGCCGGTGTTCCGCGCATGATCGATCTGGCGGAGGCTGCGGCGCTCGATATCGCCGCGGCGGTGGAGAAGGGCGAAGTCACCGCAACGGCTGTGGTCGAGGCGGCGCTCGGCCGTATCGAGCGCAAGAATCCGGCGCTCAATGCGTTCACCGACGTGACTTCCGCGCGAGCGCGCCAACGTGCCGCCGCGCTCGATGCCGCCGTGCGAAGGGGAGAAGCTCGGGCCGTTGGCGGGCGTGCCGTTCGCGGTCAAGAATCTGTTCGACGTCACCGGACTGCCGACGCGCGCGGGTTCCAAGATCAATCGCGATCTTCCGCCGGCTCAGCACAACTCGCCGCTGATCGAGCGGCTCGAAGCAGCCGGCGCGGTGCTGGTCGGCGCGCTCAACATGGGCGAGTACGCCTACGATTTCACCGGCGAGAACGCCCATGACGGGCCGTCGCGCAATCCGCACGACCTTGCGCGCATGACCGGCGGTTCGTCGGGCGGCTCCGGCTCGGCTGTGGCGGGGCGGCTCGTGCCGCTCGCGCTCGGCTCGGATACCAACGGCTCGATCCGGGTGCCGTCATCGCTCTGCGGCCTGTTCGGCCTCAAGCCGACCTACGGGCGGCTGTCGCGCGCCCGCAGCTTTCCGTTCGTGACGAGCTTCGACCATGTCGGTCCGCTCGGGCGCACCGCTGCCGATCTCGCCGTTGCCTACGATGCCATGCAGGGGCCGGACCCCGAAGATCCGGTGTGCGCGCAGCGCGCTGCGGAGCCGGTCGCGCCGCTGCTCGTAAAGAAACTCGACGGGCTGCGCATCGCGGTTGCGGGCGGCTATTTCAGCACCGGCCAGTCCGTGGCCGGCCGCACGGCGGTCGCGGCCGTTGCCAAAGCGCTCGGCGCATCACGCGAGATCGAATGGCCGGAAGCCGCCCGTGCACGCGCCGCGGCCTATGTCATCACCGCCGCCGAAGGCGCCTGTCTCCATATCGATCGCCTGCGCGCGCGGCCGCAAGACTACGACCCCGCCGTGCGCGATCGGCTGATCGCCGGCTGCATGATCCCGGCCAGCGCCGTCGAGGAGGCGCAGAAATTCCGCCGCTGGTATCGCGCCCGTGTGCTCCAACTCTTCAACGAAGTCGATGCGGTGCTCGCACCGGCGACGCCGTGCACGGCGCCGCTGATCGGCCAGGACACGTTCGTGCACGACGGCAGGGAGATGCCGGTGCGCGCGAATCTCGGGATCTACACCCAGCCGATCTCCTTCATCGGGCTGCCGGTCGTCGCCGTGCCGGTGCCGCTCTCGCCGCTGCCCATGGGCGTCCAGATCATCGCCGCGCCCTGGCGCGAAGACGTCGCCCTGCGTATCGCCTTTGCGCTCGAACAATTGGGCGCGGTCGCGGCGCCGAAACCATCTGCATGAACTGGGCACATGGAGAGCACGTTTTGGTTACACGTCACCAGCCGCCATCGCCGCCATCCGTCATCGCCCGGCTTGACCGGGCGACCAGTAACCACCGGCTGCGGAGTACTGGATTGCCGGGTCAAGCCGGGCAATGACGACCGCGAGAGGCCACGGAAACTCAAGGATATCGACAACCCATGGAAATCGATTTGCCGGATGTGGTCACCGAAGTAAAAGCGGCCTTTGATCGCTACGAGCGCGCGCTCGTCACCAACGACGTCGAAACGCTCGATGGCTTGTTCCGCGACGACCCGCGCACCATCCGTTTCGGCGGCACGGAAAATCTTTTCGGCTACGAGCAGATCAAGGCCTTTCGCGCCGGGCGCTCGCCGGTCGGCCTCGCGCGCACCTTGTCCAACACCGTGATCACCACCTACGGCCGGGACTTCGCGGTCGCCTCGACGCTCTTCCACCGTGCGACCATGCCCGGCAAGGTCGGCCGCCAGATGCAAACCTGGATGCGTTTCCCCGAAGGCTGGCGCGTCGTCGCTGCCCACGTCAGCGCCATCGACGAGTGATGAGATTTACTTTGCCGCCTCTCCGCGAGGGGAGGTGTTTAACAACTCGGCGACGGCCGCAAACGTAAGTTGCTCATCGTAAAGCGCCACGACGGCAGTGGTAAGAATCAGACCGAGCTTGAACATTCGCAGCAGGCCCATGCCGACCATGACATCATTTGATGTTTCGTCGAGGAGAATGTGTCCCCGTCTCGTTTGATCACCGATGTTGACGTGTCCGGGCGCCATTAGATTTTCTATGACTGAGCCGTCGCCAAGCATGACGCGGGCGGCACTGTCGGGAATGAGCCCCAGAGGGGGAGCTTCTTTGAGTGGAAGGGCGACGAAGCCGGTGAAACCCGTATCAATGATCGCGACATATTCACGAGGCGGATTGACGCCACGGACCTCAATTTTGACCGTCGCGCTGCCGGATCGATCAAACTGACCCAGGATGAGGCGCATCGACGACCCGAGCAATTCTAAACGCCGCTTCGGAGCCTACCCGAACGAGATAAAAAACTCCTTGCGGCAAGCTCATTCGGGCCGTTTCCAATGCATCTTCCGGAAGGTCCGCGACGAACACGCGCTCGCTTGCGAGGTCGATGGCGGCAAACCGCCCGCTGTGTTCGAGTTCAAATCGTGCACGATATAACCGATCATAGATCTCGGTACCTTTCTCCGAGATTCTGTGAGGATCGGGAAATCTTGCCTGCTCGTTCATGGCGTTATGATAGCTGAGTAGAGCGTTATTTACATGCCCCGTCTCGCAGGGTGCACAAAGCGTCAGTGTGCGCACCGCCACCAGCACCACGATTGGTGCGCACGCTCCGCTTTGCGCATCCTAAAGGAGTTCGAGTTGACAGAATATCATATAAGCTTACAATAGTCCTATATAAGTTAGGGTCGAGACCCTACATTTTTGTCTTTCCCTGTTATTTTCCCTGTTCTCAGGGAAAAATTCCCTGGTCAGGGGGCAGCGCGTTCGCTGTTATTTACCCTGCTTACGCGTAGGAATTTCCCTGTTCTCTGTTATCGGGACAAGATTCGGCACCTCACCCGGCCTGGGCCATGAAATCGCGCCAGCCGCCGAAGCTCGAGATGTCGCGCGCGCCTTTGACCGCTTCGGCCTCGACCAGGAAGCCCTTCACGCTGCTGCCGTCGGCCAACCGGAGCGAGCCGATCGACAGCGGCTCAGGGATTGCGGCGGTGAAACGCCCGAAGGCGTCCGCGGTCATCGCCCAGACTTCGATCGCGACGGCGCTGCCGGCGCCTCGAGCGACGCGCAGCAGGCCGGGCTTGGGCGGGCTCGTGCCCGGCAGCGCGTAGAGCCGATAGTCCGGTGCGGTCGCGGTCGCCGCGACAAAGGCTGCGCCGTGCTGACGCAGTTCGTGGTTGAGCGGCATCCCCGAGAGATGCGCGCCGACGACCGCGAGCGCGATCATGTCGCCGGACGGCGCGGGAAGCGGCGTGAGCGGCGGCTGCTTGCGTCCGAGCGCACCGAGCGGCAGCGCAGTGTCGGCATGGAAGCGCCGGCCGATCGCGGCCAGGAGCCCGTCGTTGCCGCCGGGCGCGAGCAGGGTGATGCCGAAGGGCACGCCGCCATCGTGGAGCGCGGCAGGGACCGCAAGGGCGCACAGGTCCTGGAGATTGACGAAGTTCGTGTAGGTGCCAAGCCGCGAATTGAGCTGGATCGGATCGGCGAGAATCTGATCGACGGTGTAAAGGGTCGGCGCGGTCGGGAACGCCAGCGCGTCGATCTTTTCGAACATGAGTTGCACGACCCGGCGCAGATGCTCGAGCTGGTGAAACGCGGTGAACGCGTCAACCGCGGAAATGCGCGCGCCGCCGGTGAGGATTTCGCGCGTCACCGGGTGCATGGTCTGCGGCGCCGAGGCGATGAAATTGCGGGTCGCGAGGTAGCGCTCGGCGAGCCACGGGCCCTTCGTAGAGGAGCCGCGCCGTCTCGTAGAGGGGCTCGATGTTGATCTCGACGATGGTGGCGCCAAGCCGCGCCAGGCGATCGAGCGCGGCGTCATAGTCGGCCGCCGAGCGGCGGTCGCCGAAGAACAGGCGCTGCCCCGCTTGCGGCACGCCGATCTTGAGATGCGGCGGCAGCGGACTTGGATTGCACAACGGCCGGCGGCGCGAATAGGGGTCGGCGGGGTCGAAGCCCGCCAACACCGCGAGCAACGTCGAGCAGTCATCGGTCGTATGGGCGAAGACCGAGATGCAATCGAGCGATTGGCACGCCGGAACGGTGCCGGCGTTCGAGATCAGGCCGAGGCTCGGCTTGAGGCCGACGATGTTGTTGAACAGCGCCGGCATCCGGCCGGAGCCCGCGGTGTCGGTGCCGAGCGATGCCGGCACGATGCCGGTCGCGACCGCGACCGCCGAGCCCGAACTTGATCCTCCCGGGATGAGTTTCGGATTGAGCGGGTTGCGCGGCGTGCCGTAAGGCGAGCGCACGCCGACGAGGCCGGTCGCGAACTGGTCGAGGTTGGTCTTGCCGATGATGATGGCACCGGCCGCGCGCAGGCGCGCGACCGACGTCGCATCGTTGGTCGGCCGATAGGAGAAGTCCGGACATGCGGCCGTGGTCGGCAGACCGCGCACGTCGATGTTGTCCTTGATCGCGATCGGAATGCCGTAGAGCGGCAGGTCGCGCGGGCCGGCGGCAAGCTTTTCGGCTTCGGCGAGCGCATCTTTTTCATCGCGCAGCGAGATGAAGATCGCCGGATCGTCGAGCGCGCGGATGCGGGCGTAGCTGCGCGCAACAATGTCCGCCGGGGTGACCTTCCCCGCGCGGTAGGCGTCCAAAATCTCGGCGACTGTTTCGATCTCGCGCTCGGCCACGAAGAGGCTCCCACCGGTCGTCGTACTCTATTGCAGCGCGGTAGCGAAGGGGAAACGGCGAGATTTTTGGTTGATGAAGCTGCCCAAAAATTGATCTGACATGGTCGGCCGGACAGACCTCTTCCGCCTGCGGGCCGGCTCTGGTAACCGCAAGGCCTTCCGGGAGTAAGCATGGCCGTAACACGCCGACCGCTGGTCGCAGGCAATTGGAAAATGAACGGGCTCAAGGCGTCGGTCGCCGAGCTCGCCAAGATCGTTGCCGGGGCGCCCGCGCTGCGGGGCAAGGCCGATCTCATGATCTGTCCGCCGGCAACGCTCGTCATGGAGTTCGTCACGGCGGCGGGCGGCGCTGTCGCCATCGGCGCCCAGGATTGCCATCCCGAGCCGAGCGGCGCCTTCACCGGCGACATCGCCGCCGAGATGATCGCCGATCTCGGCGCGACGGCCGTCATCGTCGGCCATTCGGAGCGCCGCACGCTCCATCATGAGACCGACGCCGAGGTGCGGCGCAAGGCGCAGGCCGCCTGGCGCGCCGGCCTCACGGCGATCCTGTGCATCGGGGAGACCAATGAGGAGCGCACCGCCGGGCGCGCGCTCGATGTCGTCGGCCATCAGCTTGCCGAGTCCGTTCCCGATGGGGCCACGGCCGCGCGCCTTGTCATCGCCTACGAGCCGGTCTGGGCGATCGGCACCGGCCGCACGCCGACGACCGCCGACGTCGCCGAGGTGCACGGCTTCATTCGCAACCAGCTGCGGACGCGCTTCGGCGGGGCAGGGGAGGGGATGCGCCTCCTCTACGGCGGCTCGGTGAAACCCGCGAACGCGCGCGAACTGTTGTCCGTTGCCAATGTGGATGGCGCGCTTGTCGGCGGCGCGAGCCTCAAGGCCGAGGAATTTCTGGCGATCGCCGGCGCCTATCTCTGAGACCGACCGGCCGACGCAATTACGGGAGGACGCGATGAGGCTTACGACGGCCGTTGTTCTCATGTTCGCGGCGATGGGCGCGACAGCACAGGCCGCGGACATCAAGATGCTGTGCTCGAACGGCTTCCAGGCAGTGATGCGCGAACTCGGGCCGCAATACGAGCAGGCGAGCGGCAACCGTCTCGTCATACGCTACGGACTTGCCGGCCCGCTCGCGAAAGACATCGAGAACGGCGAGAGCTTTTGACCTCGCGATCCTCGCGCCGCCGCAGGTCGATGCGCTCATTCTGGCGAACAAGATCGCGGCGGACTCCCGCGTGATCCTCGCGCGCTCCCCCATCGGTGTCATGGTGAAGAGCGGCGCGCCGAAGCCCGACATCTCGACGGTCGACGCCTTCAAGCGCACGCTGCTCGCCGCGAAATCAATCGCCTATGCGCCCCAGGGCCAGAGCGGCATCTACCTCGTCGGCCTGTTCGAGCGCTTCGGGATTGCAGGTGCGCTCAAGGACAAGCTCGTGCCGATTGCAAGCGGGCCGCTCACCGGCGAGACGGTTGCAAAGGGCGGTGCCGAGATCGGCATGACGCCGATCGGCGAACTGCTCGCGGTCAAGGGCGTCGACCTCGTCGGACCGCTACCCGCCGACATCCGCCACGACATCATCCAGACCGCCGGCGTCGGCACGGCGGCATCGCAGGCCGCAGCCGCGCGCGACTTGCTGAAATTCCTGAGAGCCCCGGCCAATGCGCATATCATTGTTGAAAAAGGCATGGAGCCGGGCTGAGATTTTCATTGTACATAGGCCCGGCGGCTTCGCACGTCGCGAACCGGCGCGCGGGGCCTTTGACGACAAGTGATTTGGGAGTGAAACGAGAATGCACGTGAGAATGATGCTGCAGGCCGGCGCCGTTGCGCTGATGGCGACGGTCGGAGTTCGCGCCGCCGATGCGGCTGACGCCGGACACGGCAAGGAATTATTCGCGACCTGCCAAGCCTGCCATACCGACCAGGCCGACGCCATCGGACCAAGTCTGCGCGGCGTGTTCGGCCGCAAGGCGGCCTCGCTTGAGGACTTTCGCTATTCCAATCCGATGAAGCGCGCGAACCTCGTGTGGAGCGCTGCGAACCTGCACGCCTATCTCATCGATCCCCAGGCCAAGGTGCCGGGCAATCGCATGCCGTTCGGCGGCGTCTCAAGCTCTACCGACGCTGACGACATCGTCGCGTTCCTGCAAACCTACAAATAGGTTCAGCGGGGCGCGCGCCTTTCCGCGATCGCTTTCGGCAAAGCCGCTGCGCCCGGCGTTCCGTCGCGTCCAAAGCGCACATAGAGCGTCGCCGCAGCGGCGATGAAAACCGGCACGGCCGCCGCGGTGAAGATCGCGAGGCCCGACCAGTGCTGGGCCAGCATGGCGCCGCCCAGCAAGGGGCCGAATACCGAGGCGACCCGCCCGGCGCCGAGCGCCCAGCCGACGCCGGTCGCCCGCATCTCGGTCGGGTAAAGCATCGAGGCGAGCGCGTTGATGCCGCCCTGGCCGCCGATCACGAACAGGCCGGCGCAAAATACGCCGACGGCCGCAAGCGTCGCATCGCCGCTCCACAACCCGGTGAGCAGGATCGAAATGCCGGCCGCGATGTAGTTTGCCGACAGCACGCGGGTCGCGCCGTAGCGGTCCATGAAATAGCCGAGCGCGAGCGGCGAGATGATGCCGCCGAGCGAGAACAGCGCGGCGATTGCGCCCGCGGCCTTGAGGTCGACGCCGGCGAATACGCGCAGGAATGTCGGCATCCATGACGCGATCAGTGTGAGCACGAACAGGTTCATGGCATAGCTCAGCCACAGCAGAACGGTCGTGGCGGCACGCCCTTGCTGAAACAGGGCGATGACCGGCATCGCGCCGGTCTTCTCCTCCTGGACGGTGAAGCCGGTGGCGCCGGCAAGATCGACGGCGGGATCGATACGCTTCAGCGTTTCGGCGACCTCGCGGTCGCGGTTGCCGGCGAGCACCATGAAGCGGATCGATTCAGGAAGCAGCGGAAAGAGGATCGCAACCGCTACGAGCGGGGCAAGTCCGCCCATATAGAACGCGGCGCGCCAGCCGTAATGGGCGGCGAGTGCCGATGCAATCGAGCCGCCGCCACCAGCGCCGATCGTGTAGCCCATGAATAGGATGATGACGAGAATCGGCCGGCTGCGGTGCGAGCAATATTCCGACGTCGTCGCGACGAGGTTCGGCACAACCGCGCCGAAGAAGAACGAGGCGAGAAAGCGCAGCGCCGAAAGCTGTCCGACCGAGGTCGCGAACGTGCCCAGCAGCGTGATGATGCCGAGCAGCGCCGTGCAGATGATGATGAGGTTGCGACGGCCGAACCGGTCGGCGAACGGTGAGATTGCATAGGCGCCGACGCCGAGCCCGATGGTCTGGAACACGAAGATCGACGTCACCGCGGGTAGCGGCACGCCGAAATCGGTGGCGATGGCGGGGACAACATAGCCGACCACGAACACGTCGTAGCCGTCGAGCGTCATCACCAGCGTGCACAGCGCGAAGACAAGGATGCGATAGGAGCCGAAAGTCGGCCGATCGAGGAAGGCGCTGACGTCAAAGATCGTGGACGGGCTTGCCCGCTCCGATGCGCTCGCCATGCTTCCTCCGGCCATTCGATTTTGTGCTTGCGGCTATATCGAGATGAGCGAGGCGCCGCAACCGGCTCAACTCGCGAGCAAACCCGCGTCCAAGCGAACCGGTTGCCTGCCGTCGGCGGTCCGCTCGCCTGACCACCAGAAACGCGATGCAAGCCGCCAGCGGCGTTCTGGCCCACTTTTTTCGAGCCGTCAGGGCCCAGAATGAGCCCCACGCGACCGGTTCGCGCCGGAGGGAAGCGTCCGCCGCGACGATGCAAGCGCTGGAAATGCTCGGTGGGATCGTGTAAGGAGCCGCCCGGCTCCCTATATTCCTGGCACTTGCCGGCCGCGCACGGCGGTGCAACGGCCTGGGACCACGAGAGAATTTGAAATGAAAAGTGTCGTCATCGTCATCCACCTCATGATCGTGCTGGCCATGATTGGGGTCGTGATGCTGCAGAAATCGGAAGGCGGCGGTCTCGGCATGGGCGGAGGCGGCGGTTTCATGACGAGCCGCGGCACCGCGAACGTGCTGACGCGTACGACGGCAATTCTCGCGCTGTGCTTCTTCCTGACGAGCCTGCTGCTGTCGGTCCTGGCGGGATACGACCGCAAGCCGCGTTCGATCCTGCCTGGCTCGGGCGGCCCAGCACCGATTTCCGCGCCGGGCGGCCCGCTGGCGCCGCTGGACACCGGACCGCTCGGGCCGCCGCCCGCGTCCGGAGGCGGCACGCCGCCGGCGGCACCCGCGCCCGCCGCCCCGGCCGCTCCTGCCGAAGGCGGCGCGCCGCAAGTGCCGCGATCGCAGTAGCGCTGACGGCTTTGCTCAGGTCACTCCGGCTTGATGCCGGCCGCCTTGATGATCGGCCACCACCGCTCGATTTCGGCGCGCTGAAGGGTGCCAAGCGCCTGCGGGGTTTGCTCCTCGCGGCGCGGAACATCGAGCCCGAGGCTCGCAAAGCGCTGGACGACGACCGGATCAGCGAGACCGTCCATCAACGCGGCGCTCAGCTTTTGGATGATCTCCGGCGGCGTCGCCCGTGGCGCCCAGATCCCGTACCAGGTCGACATGTAGAATCCCGGCAGGCCAGCTTCGTCGACGGTCGGCACATCCGGCGCGGCCGGCAGGCGTTCTTTCGACGTGACGGCGAAGGCTTTGATCTTGCCCCCGAGGTAAGGCAGCGAGTTCGAGGCGACGTCGACCATCACGTCGATCTGCCCGGCCATCACATCCTGCAGCGCCGGCGCCGCACCGCGATATGGCACCAACGGGAAATGCGTCCCGGTGAGCTTCTGGAACAGGATCGCGCCCATGTGGGTCGTCGCGCCGACCCCGGCCATGCCGCCCGAGACCTTGCCCTCGTTCGCCTTGATCCAGGCAATGAACTGCCGGAGGTCCTTCGCCGGGTTGGCGACATTGGCGACGATCAGGTGCGGATTGCTTGAGATCATCCCGACCGGCTCGAAGTCCTTCACGACGTCGTAGGGCAGGTTGTAGATGCCGCCATTGAGGACGTGGGTTCCGAGAAATCCGAGCGCGAGGGTATAGCCGTCAGGCGCGGCACGGGCGACGCGGCCTGCGCCGACGGTGCCGGCCGCTCCGGTAACATTTTCCACGATGACCGGCTGGCCGAGTTGCCCCTTCATCCGCTCCCCCATGATGCGGGCGAGCGTGTCGAGGGGGCCGCCGGCGGCGAGCGGCACGACAATGGTGATCGGACGCGTCGGATAGGGCTCGGCCGCTGCCGGCATCGCGATGCTGCCACTCCACGCCCCGAGCGCCGCGAGGAGAACGGCCGCCCTGATAATCGTCATGGTCCCTCCGGTAATGTGGGTGCGCCGGCAATCGATCGCGGCAAGCTACATCATTTCACGGCGGGGGTGGCACAACCTCTGGCATCATTCCGGCGAGAGAAGATTTGTCCGGCTCGGCCGACGGGACCGGCGAGACGGCCCCAATAAATCCGCGGAGCAGCCCAGCGCTGGCACGATTGCGGGTGAAACCTCACATAGGCGTCGTAAGCGTTTGATTCGTCTTCAACAAATCTCCGATATCAAGACCGTGGACAGCACATCGATGCGGCCACAAAGCCTCTCGCGGAATCGGCGGCAGCGAGATAGAAGTTAAGTCCCATGGCGCGGTTCATCTTCATCACCGGCGGCGTGGTCTCTTCGCTTGGCAAGGGTTTGGCATCGGCGGCGCTCGGCGCGCTGCTGCAAGCGCGCGGCTATTCGGTGCGCCTGCGCAAGCTCGATCCCTATCTCAATGTCGATCCCGGCACCATGTCGCCGTACCAGCATGGCGAAGTGTTCGTCACTGACGACGGCGCCGAGACCGATCTCGATCTCGGCCACTACGAGCGCTTCACCGGGCGTCCCGCGACCCGCAAGGACAACATCACGACCGGCCGCATCTATCAGGACATTCTCGCCAAGGAGCGCCGCGGCGATTATCTCGGCGCGACCATCCAGGTGATCCCGCACGTCACCAACGCCATCAAGGATTTCGTTCGCGACGGCAGCGACGATTTCGATTTCGTGCTGGTGGAGATCGGCGGCACCGTCGGCGATATCGAGGGCTTGCCGTTCTTCGAGGCGATCCGCCAGCTGGGCAACGAGTTGCCGCGGCACAGCGCGGTCTACATCCACCTGACCCTGCTGCCGTTCATCCCGTCGGCGGGCGAACTCAAGACCAAGCCGACCCAGCACTCGGTCAAAGAGCTGCGCTCGATCGGCATCCAGCCCGATATCCTGTTGTGCCGCACCGATCGGCCGATTCCCGAAGGAAGAGCGACGCAAGCTCGCGCTGTTCTGCAACGTGCGCGAGTCCGCGGTCATCGAAGCGCGCGATGTCGACAACATTTACGCGTGCCGGAGGCCTATCATGCCGCGGGCCTCGACGGCGAAGTGCTGAACGCTTTCGGGATCACCTCTCCCGAGCCCGACCTGTCGCGCTGGCGGCTCATCAACGAGCGTATCCGCAATCCGGAAGGCGCGGTGACCATCGCGGTGGTCGGCAAGTACACCGGGCTCAAGGACGCCTACAAATCCTTGATCGAGGCGCTCTCGCACGGCGGCATCGCCAACAAGGTCAAGGTCGACGTCGACTGGATCGAGAGCGAGGTGTTCGAGCGCGAAGACCCGACGCCGTTCCTGGAACACGTGAACGGCATCCTGGTGCCGGGCGGTTTCGGCCAGCGCGGCGCCGAGGGAAAGATCCGCGCGGCGCGGTTTGCGCGCGAACGAAAGGTCCCGTATTTCGGCATCTGCTTCGGCATGCAGATGGCGGTGATCGAGGCGACGCGAAACCTCGTCGGCATCGCCGATGCGAATTCGACGGAGTTCGGCCCCACGTCGCAGCCCGTCGTCGGCCTCATGACCGAATGGCTCAAGGGCAACGAGCTCGAAAAGCGCGCGTCCTCCGGCGATCTCGGCGGCACGATGCGGCTCGGCGCCTATCCGGCGCTGCTCGATCGCGGCAGCCGGGTCGCCGAGATCTATCACGCGACCGAAATCTCCGAGCGCCATCGCCACCGCTACGAGGTCAATACCGCCTACAAGGGACGGCTCGAACAACACGGCATGCGCTTCTCCGGCATGTCACCCGATGGGCTGTTGCCGGAGATCATCGAATACGCCGACCACCCGTGGTTCATCGGCGTCCAGTTCCATCCCGAGCTGAAATCGCGCCCGTTCGAGCCGCACCCGCTGTTCGCCTCATTCATCGAGGCCGCCGTGGTGCAGAGCCGGCTGGTGTAGGGTCGCGTCAAGCGGCGCCGCGCTGGCGGACTGCCATTACGCCTCATATCTCCTCGAAGAGAGGGAGATACGTCGATGGCCATCACCTTGAACCACACCATCGTGCCGGCGCGCGACAAGGAGGCCTCCGCGCGGTTCTTCGCGCGCATCTTCGGCTTGTCTTACGAGGCGCCGCATGGACACTTCGCGCCGGTGCACGTCAACGAAACCCTGACGTTGCTGTTCGACCAGGAATTGGACGTGCCGAGCCACCACTACGCTTTCCATGTCGGCGATGCCGAATTCGACGCGATCCTGTCGCGTATCCGCGAAGCGGGGCTCGCCTACGGCAGCGCGCCGTGGAGCCTCACTGACGGCAAGCTCAATAACTGGAATGGCGGCCGCGGGGTCTACTTCAAGGACCCGGACGGGCACATCCTGGAGCTGATGACCGAGCCGCAGTAATCGCGGCGCGACTGGCAGCAGTTCGCACCGCGCCGGCGACGGTTAGTCGAAGTGCCTGAGGTCCGGGCGAGCCTGTCCCTTGCGAACCGGCATCAGCAGGCCGTCGGCGCCGACGATATAGTCCTCCTTGCCGACCTGAACATGATGATTGTCATCGACGCAATTGTTCTGGAACCAGATCGGGTTCGGCGTGCGCTGGTAGTTTCGGGTAATCGTCCACGGCCGCGTCAGCGCGTGATCGTAGGTAGTGATGTCGGCGTGGAGGATATTGGGATTGGCGCGATCGAGGTAGAACCGCTCCTTGAATGACGCCTGATCGTCTGTGTGGAAGGGGAGCCCGCTGCCGTCATATGAGTGCGGGCCTCTGACGAAGCGCGTCTCGGCCTCGAGGACATCGTAGCGTCCGTCGCCATCTTCATCGATCCAGCGGCCGATCGAATAGCCGAGAAAATTCGGCTCCTGGTCCTTGGGCCAATCGCGGCCATCGGTGAAGATGCGTCGCGGCGTCGATCCGTCGAATAGCAGGAACGTCGTGTTTGGCGTGATGACGATTTCAAATGGGAAAACCGCATTCATCACGCGGGGCATTGCGGCCGGGTAGCAGCGATAGAGCGGATCATTCCCCTGGCCGCCGTTCGCCTGGTCCGCCATGCTGGCCTCCCAAATGGCCTGATATTCGGGAGTGAGCGGCGGCTCTTGTGCGCGGCCGCCACGCTTCGACGGATCCCATTGAATGCCGACGCCGCGCGGCCGGCTCCATTGGGCCTGCATGTCGGGATATTTGGATTCGTCAAACGCCTGCGCGGCGACCGAGAGTGCGAGCGTCGCAGCGAGGATGATTGCCGGCATGGCGTTGCGTTTCAGCATGATTTAGCTCCCGTCGAGTTTCTTGCCTCGTAAGGCTCGCGCAAATTTAACCCGGATTTAGCGGCCACTCCAGGAGCAGTCGGATTTGGAAGGTTTGCTGCCCACTTCCGGCTGTTGACCGTTGCCCGTCACGCCGCCATGGTCGAACAGGATTCTGTACATGAACGTTCACGACAGCCTTTCGCCAAACCCGATCGTCGCTGCAGGCGCTGTGCGCTTCGGCAACGCGCTACCGCTGGCGCTGATCGCCGGGCCGTGCGTGCTCGAAAGCCGCGCTCATGCCTTCGACATGGCGGGCGCGCTCAAGGAGATCACCGCGCGTCTCGGCATCGGCTTCGTCTACAAGACGTCGTTTGACAAGGCGAACCGCACGAGCGCCGCAAGCGCGCGCGGCGTCGGGCTCGACGAAGCGGTGCCGGTGTTCGCGGAGTTGCGGGCGAAGCTCGGCGTGCCAGTCCTCACCGATGTGCACGAAGGCAGCCAGTGCGCCGCGGTCGCGGCCGCCGTCGACGTGCTGCAGATCCCCGCGTTTCTGTGCAGGCAGACCGATCTCCTGGTCGCCGCCGCGCGCACCGGCCGCGTCGTCAATGTGAAGAAAGGCCAGTTCCTCGCGCCATGGGACATGACCAACGTGGTGGCGAAGATCATCGGCGCTGGCAACGCCAATGTGCTCGTCACCGAGCGCGGCGCGTCGTTCGGCTACAACACGCTCGTCTCCGACATGCGTGCGCTGCCGATCCTCGCGCGCACCGGCGCGCCCGTGATCTTCGATGCCACCCATTCGGTGCAACAGCCGGGCGGTCGCGGCACCGCGTCGGGCGGCGAGCGCGAGTTCGTGCCGGTGCTGGCACGCGCTGCTGTCGCCGTCGGCGTCGCCGGCGTGTTCATCGAAACCCATCAGGACCCGGATCGCGCTCCGTCAGACGGCCCCAACATGGTGCCGCTCAAAGACATGGAGAGCTTGCTCGAACGTTTGATCGCGTTCGATCGCATCGCGAAGGCGACGTCTGAGCCTTCTTCTGCCCGTCGCGGGGGAGCATAGCGTGGCGGACGCTGCGGCGAATCCGCGTCGCGCCGAGGCTCCCCTCCCAGTTCCTTCCCCACAAGCGGGGCAGGGGCCGGCTTCGACGATCGTCAAAGGGGACGAGCGAGCAGCGCCCCACCTCGAAAGCACTGCCTCACAACGCGCGGAGATGTCGGCGACGGCGCGGCGCGTGCTCGCCATCATGGCGCTCGGGAATTTCGCTTCGAGCCTCTTCATGCGGGCGATCGACCCGATGATCCCGCAGGTCGCCCACGACCTTGCGACCGATCCGTCGACCGTCGCGCTGCTCACTACGGCCTTCGCGCTGCCTTACGCCGCGCTGCAGCCGGTGCTCGGGCCGCTCGCCGACATGATGGGCAAGACGCGGCTGATGACGATCTGTCTCGGCGTTCTGGTGATCAATGGTTTCGTCGGCGCGGTGGCGCCGAACTTCTCGGTATTGATGGCGAGCCGGATCGTGACTGGTGTCGCGGCGGGCGGCATTTTTCCGACCGCGCTCGCGGTCGCGGGCGATCTCGTGCCGATCCAGGGACGGCAGGTTGCGATCAGCCGGCTGCTGGCCGCCGGCATGCTCGGCAATCTTCTCGGCACGCCGATGGCGGGCATTCTCGGCGACCTCATCGGCTGGCGGTTCGTCCTCGCCGTGATCGGAACCTGTGCCTTGCTGACATTTCTCATCGCGGTGATCGGCTTTCGCAGGATGCCGGCGCGTCCGACCACGCCGATGAGCCTGTCCGCCGCTATCAAGGGATATCAGACGATCTTCAGCAACCCGCAGGCGAAGTACTGCTTCGGTGCGGTTCTGCTTGAAGGCACGTTCATCATGGGCGTCTTCCCCTACGTGGCGCTGCTGCTGCGGGAGGGCGGCGAGCCGCGTGCCGCGATCGCCGGGCTCGTGCTCGCCGGGTTTGCGCTCGGCGGCGTGTTTTATTCAGCGAGCGTGTCGCGCCTGCTGCCGCGCATCGGCGAGCGCGGCCTGATCCTTACCGGCGCCGCGTTCATGAGCCTTGGCATGCTGGCACTGGCCCTGCGCGCGCCGTGGCAGGTCGAACTCGTCCAGTTCCTATTCGTCGGCTGCGGCTTCTACATGATGCATGGCGTCATCCAGATCTACGCGACCGAACTCGCGCCGGCGGCGCGCGGCTCCGCGGCCGCGATCCACTCCGGCTTCTTTTGTCTCGGCCTTGCGATTGGCCCGATCTATTTCGGCTTCGGCCTTGCCCATGCCGGCTTGGCACCGACGGTCGCGATCTCCGCCGCCGTTATCTTCACGACGGGCTACGTCTGCTCGCGGGCGCTGCGGCGGACGCGGCATTCGTAGAGGCTTCGCAGAGCGCACCTGACCGGCGCGATCATCCCCGTCCGCGATAGGTCTCCACCCCCTGATCGGGCACCCAGACGCCGGCCGGTAGCCGGCCGTATTGCCAGAACACGTCGATCGGCATGCCTCCGCGCGGATGGAAATAGCCGCCGATGCGCAGCCAGCGCGGCTTGAGATGGTCGGCGATGCGCTTGCCGATCGCGACCGTGCATTCTTCGTGAAAGCCGGAGTGGTTGCGGAAGCTGTTGAGGAAAAGCTTCAGCGACTTCGAACTCGATGAGAAAGCGCTTCGGGACGTAGTCGATGACCATGATGGCGAAGTCCGGCTGGCCGGTCACCGGGCACATGATCGTGAATTCCGGGAACGTGAACCGCGCGACGTAGTTCGTGCTTGGATGCGGGTTCGGCACACGGTCGAGCACGGCCTGCGCCGGAGAGGCCGGGATTTTGCTCGGCCTGCCAAGATGAACCAGTGCCTTTGCCATAGGGCTTTCAGCTAGCGTCAATCGGCGCGGGTCGCAAGTTGGCTGGTCCCGGCGCGGTCCGGGCGCCCGCGTCTCAACAGATATGAGTTGCCGTGGCAACGATCCCACTGCCCAAAGCGGCGTCGTCTATGTACAATGGCATAAACATGCTAGCGCTGCACGCAACGCGCCATTTGAACTGGGAGGCAACCATGCGCACGATCATTCTCGCCGCGGCACTCGCGGCACTGTCGCCGGCGGCGGCGAGCGCCCATGCCCATCTCGATCGCGCAACGCCGGCCGCAAACAGTGTCGTTGCCGATGCGCCGTCCGAGGTGCATCTCTGGTTCTCGGAGGCGCTGGAGCCGCGCTTCTCCAAGGCGGAGCTGCGGTCGACGAGCGGTGCCGTCGTCGCGACAGGCGGCGCCGATCCCGCCGACCGTAAGGCGCTTGATCGTGCCGGTCAGCGGACTCAAGCCCGGCAAATACAAGGTGATCTGGCGCGTGATTTCGACCGATACCCATCGCAGCGAAGGCGACTTCTCGTTCGAGATCAAGCCTTGATGGGGCTCGAAGCCGACGCGGTCTTCTGGCGATTTCTGCAATTCACCGCGCTCACTGTGCTGTTCGGCGCGGTGCTGTTTCGCTTTCAGGCGATCGATGAGCAGCATGCGTCGCCATCGGCGCTTGCGGCGTTGGATCGCTGGCTATGGCGCCTCGCGACGTCTTGCGCGGTCATTGCACTGGTGTCAGCGCTCGGATGGCTCGTCGCGACGGCGACCAACATGATCGGCGATCTTGCCGGTGCGCTTAGAATTTCTGGACTTCGGACGGTACTGACCGAGACCAGGTTCGGGCTCGTCTGGGAGTGGCGGATCGCGATCCTCCTGGTGCTGATCGTGGTGCTTGTTCTCGCCCGCTTCGGACAGACGCCTAATCCGGCGCGAGCGAGTGTGGCGGTGCTCGCGGGCTTCGCGCTCGCGACCCTCTCCGGGGTCGGCCACGCCGTCATGAATGCCGGCACGGCCGGCGATCGTCCATCAGTTCGCCGACGCAGTTCATCTGTTCGCCGCGGCGGCCTGGCTTGGCGGGCTTGTGGTGTTGCTGGGCCTCTTCGCGTCGACGGATTCGGACCTCGCCACGGTCGGACTTCATGCGCTGCCGCGTATTTCCGACCATGGCGGTGATCGCGGTCGCGCTCGTGGTGTTGAGCGGCATCGTCAATGCCGTGCTCCTTCTCGACAGCCCGGCGGCGTTGATCGCCACCACTTACGGCCGTCTGCTCGTTGCGAAGATCATCCTCGTTCTCGGGATGATCGCGCTCGGCGCCATCAACCGACAAGTGCTGATGCCGCGGATCGCGGAAAGTTCCGGGGCGAGGGGCGCCAGCGGGCTCGTCCGCAGCGTTGCAGTCGAGATCGGGCTCGGGGTCGCCGTGCTGGCAATCGTTGGCGCGCTTGGAACCGTCTCGCCGGAGCATTGACCGGGCGCCTTTGCGGCATCACATCGATCCTGTAGAAGCGGGCAACCACCGGGAGCCTTCCATGACTGCCATTGTTGATATCATCGGCCGCGAAATTCTCGACAGCCGCGGCAATCCGACCATCGAGGTCGACGTCGGGCTCGAAGATGGCAGCCAGGGCCGCGCGGCGGTTCCCTCCGGTGCATCGACCGGCGCCCACGAGGCCGTGGAACTGCGCGACGGCGACAAGACCCGCTACTCGGGCAAAGGCGTGCGCAAGGCGGTCGATGCGGTCAACGGCGAGATATTCGACGCCATCGGCGGCATGGAAGCCGAAGATCAGGTCAAGATCGACGAGACCATGATCGCGCTCGACGGCACGCCCAACAAGGGGCGGCTCGGCGCGAACGCCATCCTCGGCGTGTCGCTCGCGACGGCAAAGGCCGCCGCAGCGGCCCGCGACTTGCCGCTCTACCGCTACGTCGGCGGCGTTGCGGCGCGCCTTCTGCCGGTGCCGATGATGAACATCATCAACGGCGGCGTGCACGCCGACAATCCGATCGACTTCCAGGAATTCATGATCATGCCGGTCGGCGCCGAGAATTTCGCCGAGTTGCTCCGATTGGGCGTCGAGGTGTACCAGACCCTGAAGAAGGCGTTGCACGACGCCGGCCACAACACCAACGTGGGCGACGAAGGCGGCTTCGCGCCGAACCTGCCGTCGGCGGACGCGGCCCTCGGCTTCGTGACCAAGGCGATCGAGGCGGCCGGATATCGTCCGGGCGAAGACATGGTGCTGGCGCTCGATCCGCGTCGACCGAGTTCTTCAAGAACGGCGCCTATCAGTATGAGGGCGAAGGCAAAGTCCGATCCATCGACGAGCAGGTGAAATACCTCGCGGAACTCGTCGGCCGCTATCCCATTGTCTCCATTGAAGATGGCATGGCCGAAGATGATTTCGAGGGCTGGAAGGCACTGACCAACGCCATCGGATCGAAATGTCAGTTGGTCGGCGACGATCTTTTCGTCACCAACGTGCGGCGGCTGAGCCGATGGCATCAAGCGCGGATCGGCAACGCCATCCTGATCAAGGTCAACCAGATCGGCACGCTCACCGAAACGCTCGCGGCCGTGGAGATGGCGCACAAGGCGGGCTACCGCGCCGTGATGTCCCATCGCTCCGGCGAAACCGAGGATGCGACCATCGCCGATCTCGCGGTCGCCACCAATTGCGGGCAGATCAAGACCGGCGCTCTCGCCCGCTCGGACCGCACTGCAAAATACAACCAGTTGCTGCGCATCGAAGAAGAACTGGGGCCGCAGGCCCTGTTCGGCGGCAGGGCGGCGGTAAGCAGCTCGGTACCAAATGACGAGGACGGCACTCCAGCGCCGGCATTAAACCCGCATTAACTCCGCCGCCGCACACATCGAGTCATGGTCATTCGGCCGCGGACGCTCGTTCCGGCGCTCGCCCTCTATTGCTTGGCGGGGCTGTCATCGGCTATTTTGGCCTCAATGCCTATACCGGCAATCACGGCCTCAAGGCGAAGCAGGGCCTCGATCAGCAGATTGCCGACCTTGCCCGCGAACTTGACGGCATCAAAGCCGAGCGGGCGCGGTGGGAGCGGGTCGCGCTGATGAAGTCCGACAGCTGGATCCCGACATGCTCGATGAGCGGGCACGCCTGCTGCTCGAATATGCTGATCCTCGCGGCGTCACGATGGTGGTCAGGCAACGCCATCTGCTCCGCGGTAATCGGGAAACCGCGCGCCGAACGCTTCCGCCGCCTCTCGATTTCGGCTATAGGGATGCAAATCCCGCTGCCCAGGGACCAATTCCGAGGACGTAGATGGCGCTCGCCAAAAAGCCGTCACAAGCAGAACAAGCCCGTCCACCTCCCAATGCCCCGGCCGAACAAGGCAATGGGGGGGCCCGCTCCGGTCCCGGAGCCCGGCAAGGACACCGAACCAAAGCCTACCGCGACATGCTGCTGATCCGCCGCTTCGAGGAGAAGGCGGGGCAGATGTACGGCATGGGGCTGATCGGCGGCTTCTGCCACCTCTACATCGGCCAGGAAGCCGTCGTCGTCGGCATGCAGATCGTCTCAAGCACGGCGACCAGATCATCACCGCGTACCGTGACCATGGCCATATGCTGGCGTGCGGCATGGACCCCAAGGGCGTGATGGCGGAACTGACCGGCCGCCGCGCCGGCTATTCCAAGGGCAAAGGCGGCTCGATGCACATGTTCAGCAAGGAGAGGAACTTCTTCGGCGGCCACGGCATCGTCGGCGCGCAGGTGCCGCTCGGCACCGGCCTCGCGTTCGCCAATCGCTACCGCAAGAATGATCACGTCTGCCTGACCTATTTCGGCGATGGCGCCGCCAACCAGGGCCAGGTCTACGAGAGCTTCAACATGGCCGAGCTGTGGAAGCTGCCGGTCGTCTACATCATCGAGAACAACCGCTACGCCATGGGCACCGCGGTGACGCGCTCGTCCGCGCAGACCGATTTCTCCAAGCGCGGCGTCTCGTTCAACATTCCCGGCGAGCAGGTCGACGGCATGGACGTCGCGCGGTCAAGGCCGCCGGAGAGAAGGCGGTGCAGTGGTGCCGCGACGGCAAGGGCCCATCATCCTGGAGATGATGACCTACCGCTATCGCGGCCATTCGATGTCGGACCCGCGCCAAGTACCGCACGCGCGAGGAGGTGCAGAACGTGCGTGAGCACCACGATCCGATCGAGCAGGTCCGGGCGCGGATGTTGGAGAAGCGCTCGACCGAGGACGGCTGAACGCGATCGACAAGGCGGTGCGCGAGATCGTCAACGAGGCGGCCGAATTGGTCACGCGGACCCCGAGCCCGAGCCGGCCGAACTGTGGACCGACGTGTACGCTGATCCGAATCTCCGATTTCGAGACCTTCCATGCCGACCCATATTCTGATGCCCGCGCTTTCGCCCACCATGGAGGAGGGCAAGCTCGCCGTTGGCTGAAAAAGGAGGGTGACCGGTCAAGTCGGGCGACATCATCGCCGAGATCGAGACCGACAAGGCGACGATGGAAGTCGAAGCGGCCGACGAAGGCACGCTCGGCAAGATTCTCGTTCCCGAAGGCACCGAGGGCGTGAAGGTCAACACGCCGATCGCGGTGATCTGTCCGACGGCGAGGACGCGCGCCGCGTTGAAAACTGCGGCGCCCGCGCCGCAGGCGAAGGCCGCAGAGTCGCTCCCCGGCCGCGGGCGAGGCAAAGGCGCGGCCTTCGCCGGCGCCCTCCCCCGCAGCGCCGCCACTCCGCGCGCCCCCGGTGAACAGGCGCTTGAGCCCGAAGTACCTGAAGGCACCGAGATGGTGACCATGACGGTGCGCGAAGCCCTGCGCGATGCCATGGCGGAGGAGATGCGTCGCGATGCCGACGTGTTCGTCATGGGCGAGGAGGTCGCCGAGTACAGGGCGCCTACAAGGTCACCCAGGGCCTGCTGCGAGGAATTCGGCGCGCGCCGCGTGATCGATACGCCGATCACCGAGCATGGCTTCGCCGGGCTGGGCGTCGGCGCGGCGTTTGCGGGCCTCAAGCCGATCGTCGAGTTCATGACCTTCAATTTCGCCATGCAGGCGATGGACCAGCTCATCAATTCCGCGGCCAAGACGCTGTACATGTCCGGCGGCCAAATGGGCTGCTCGATCGTGTTCCGGGGTCCGAACGGCGCGGCGGCGCGCGTCGCCGCCCAGCACAGCCAGGATTACGCCTGGTACGCACGTGCCGGGGCTGAAGGTGGTTGCGCCTTACACTGCCGCCGATGCCAAGGGCCTGCTCAAATCGGCGATCCGCGATCCCAATCCGGTCGATGTTCCTGGAAAACGAAATCCTGTACGGCCAGATCGTTCGAGGTGCCGAAGCTCGACGATTTCGTCCTGCCGATCGGCAAGGCGCGCATCGCGCGGCCGGGCAAGGACGTGACCATCGTCTCTTGGTCCATGGGCATGACCTATGCGTTCAAGGCCGCCGAGGAGCTGGCAGAAAGAGGACATCAGGCCGAGATCATCGATCTGCGCACCATGCGCCCGCTGGACACGGAGACGTCGTGCACTCGGTCAAGAAGACCGAACCGCTGCGTCGTCGTGGAGGAGGGCTGGCGCAGTCGGCGTCGGCTCCGAAATGCGCGCGCGCATGATGGAGCAGGCCTTCGATTATCTCGATGCGCCGATTGCGCGCGTCTCCGGCAAGGACGTGCCGATGCCCTACGCAGCCAATCTCGAGAAGCTCGCGCTGCCGTCGGTCGCCGAAGTCGTCGCGGCGGCCAAAGCCGTCTGCTACCGGTGACGCGCGTGGCCCGTTCGTTCGAGGTCTATGACGAACTGCCGCTGCCGAGCGAAGCGCTGGCGCAGGGCGGTGTCGAAATGCTGCGCGCGGACATGGTCGAGGACGAGCTCTTCATCACGGCACGCCGCGTCTTTGACGATCCACGGCAATGGGGCGGCCTCCTCGCCGACGTCGCCGCAACGGCTCGCGATTTTGTACGCGGCGGAAGCGGACATCGAGCCACACGAAGTCGCTGCGCTCATCAAGCATGGTTTTGATTCCATCGGTCACCGCCCTTTATGAAACGCCTGCCGAGTCGCCGCAAGGCAGCGGCAAAGCGCGTTGCGCCCGCGGACTGCGTGGGCGCACCAAACGCAAACTCGCACGCGCGCAGGCGCGCGCCAAATCGTGAGGCGGGCCGATGCCGATCAACATACTCATGCCCGCGCTGTCGCCCACCATGGAGAAGGGCAATCTCGCCAAGTGGCTGAAAAAGGAAGGCGACAAGGTCAAGGCCGGCGACATCCTCGCCGAGATCGAGACCGACAAGGCGACGATGGAATACGAAGCGGTCGACGAGGGCACGATCGCGAAAATCCTGGTGCCGGAAGGCACGGCCGAGTTGCCGGTCAATCAGCCGATCGCGGTCTTGCCGCCGAAGGCGAGGACGTGAAGGCTGCCGCGTCAGCGGCGCCGGCGGCAGCGCCGCCGCCACTGCGAAGTCCCCGCCGAGCGCTCCTCCACCGCTGCCGCAGCTGCGCCGGCACCTGCGCCCGCCGCGCCAACTCCGCCGCCGGCTGCGTCCGCACCACGGGCCGCGGCAAGCGCATCGCCGGCAGCCGCGCACGAACGGCCATGCGGGCCGCGTGTTCGCCTCGCCGCTCGCCCGGCGCCTGGCCGAGACGGCCGGCATCGAATCGGCCGCATCAGCGGGTCCGGCCCGCACGGCCGCGTCATCGCGCGCGATGTCGAGACGGCGAAGTCAGGCGGCGTTGCGTTGCGAGCACCGGCCCCCGCCGCGCCCGGCATCGCACCGCCACTCGCCCCTCGGACGACAAGATCCGCGCGCTGTTCGAGCCCGGCTCCTACGAGGTCGTGCCCCACGACAACATGCGGAAGATCATCGCGCAGCGCCTCGTGCTGGCGAAGCAGACGATCCCGCATTTCTACCTCACCGTCGACTGCGCGATCGACAAGCTTCTGGCCGCGCGCGAGGACATCAACGTCATGGCCCGAAGGGTGCGGACGGCAAGCCGGCCTACAAGCTTTCGGTCAACGATTTCGTCATCAAGGCGCTGGCGCTGGCGCTGATCAAGGTGCCCGACGCGAACGTCACCTGGACGGAGTCCGGCATGCTCAAGCACAAGCACGCCGATATCGGCGTCGCGGTCGCGATCCCGGGCGGCCTGATCACGCCGGTGATCCGCAAAGCCGACACCAAATCGCTCGGCACGATTTCCAGCGAGATGAAGGATTTCGCGGCGCGCGCCCGGGCGCGACGCCTCAAGCCCGAGGAATATCAGGGCGGCAGCTCGGCCGTCTCCAATCTCGGCATGTACGGCATCGAGGAGTTCGCCGCGGTGATCAATCCGCCGCACGCGACCATCCTGGCCGTCGGCGCCGGCGAGGAGCGCCCCGTTGTGCGCGATGGCAAGATCGTCATCGCGACACAGATGACGGCCACGCTCTCGACCGATCATCGCGCCGTCGATGGCGCGCTCGGCGCCCAACTCATGGCCGCATTCAAGACCTTCATCGAAAACCCGACCGCAATGCTGCTGTGACAGGCGGCGGCTCGAAACGGCATGGTTCGTACGGGTGGGCAAAGCAACGCGCGCTCACCAACTTCTACCTCGCGTGAGCCGTCGCTCCGCGCGTGAACCCAGGCGGAGACCCTCGTGGCGGAATCCTTCGACATCATCATCATCGGCTCCGGGCCGGGCGGCTACGTAACGGCGATCCGCGCGGCGCAGCTCGGCTTCAAGACCGCGATCGTCGAACGCGCGTATCTCGGCGGCATCTGTCTCAACTGGGGCTGCATCCCGACCAAGGCGCTGCTGCGGTCGGCCGAGATCTTCCACTACATGCAGCACGCCAAGGACTACGGGCTTTCTGCCGACAACGTCGGCTACGACGCCGCTGCTGTGGTGAAGCGCTCGCGCGCAGTGTCGAAGCGCCTCGACGACGGCGTCGGCTTCCTGATGCGCAAGAACAAGGTGCGTGATCTGGGGCGAAGCCGCGATTGATGCGCCGGGCAAGATCACGGTCAAGGCCAGCAAGGCGGAGGCGCCCAAAGGCGCGCTTGGACCCGGCGCCTACGCGGCAAAACACATCATCCTCGCGACGGCGCGCGCGCCGCGCGTGCTGCCGGGCCTCGAGCCGGACGGCAAGCTGATCTGGACCTATTTCGAGGCCATGGTGCCGGAGCGGGTGCCGAAGTCGCTGCTCGTGGTCGGCTCGGGCGCGATCGGCATCGAGTTCGCGTCGTTCTTCCGCACGCTCGGCGCCGACGTGACGGTGGTCGAAGTGCTGCCGCAGATCCTGCCGGTCGAGGATGCCGAGATCGCCGGCCTTCGCGCGCAAGGCGTTCGAGAAGCAGGGCATCAAGATCATGACCGGCGCCAAGGTGACGAAGCTCGACAAGAAGGGCGACAGCGTCACGGCCACGATCGATGACGGCAAAGGCGGCACGCAGTCGATCACGGTCGAACGCGTCATTTCCGCCGTTGGCGTCGTCGGCAATGTCGAAAATCTCGGCCTGGAAAAGCTCGGCGTGAAGATCGAGCGCGGCACCATTGTCGATTGACGGCTTCTGCCGGACCAACGTGCCCGGCATCTACGCGATCGGCGATGTCGCCGGTCCGCCGATGCTCGCCCACAAGGCCGAGCATGAGGGCGTGGTCTGCGTCGAGGCGATCAAGGGCCTCAAGCCCCATCCGATGGACAAGCTCAAGATTCCGGGCTGCACCTATTGCTCGCCGCAAGTCGCTTCCGTCGGCCTCACCGAGGCCGCCTGCAAGGAGAAGAAGATCGACATCGCGTCGGCCGGTTTCCGTTCGTCGGCAACGGCAAGGCGATTGCGCTCGGCGAAGACCAGGGCCTCGTGAAGGTGATCTTCGACAAGTAGACCGGTCAGCTGCTCGGCGCCCATATGATCGGCGCCGAGGTCACCGAGCTGATTCAGGGCTACGTCATCGCCATGAATCTCGAGACCACCGAGGAAGAGCTCATGCACACCATCTTCCCGCATCCGACCTTGTCGGAAATGATGAAGGAGGCGGTGCTCGATGCCTATGGTCGGGTGCTGAATATCTAAGCCTCTCAGAGGCTTGCGGCGCCGCCGGGGCATACGTAGATAAGTCGGGCGAAAGGACGTTCCATGGTCGTCGTGCTCGATACCGTCAACGGGCCGCAGGCGCGACCGCGCCACCCCGAGAAGGCCAATCGCGCTGACGCGCCGCTCCTGAAGAACCGGACTGGATCAGGGTCAAGGCGCCGGTTTCGCCGGGCTATGCGGCCACGCGCGACATTGTTCGCACGCACGGTCTCCACACGGTCTGCGAAGAGGCCGGCTGCCCGAACATCGGCGAGTGCTGGGAGAAGAAGCACGCCACCTTCATGATCATGGGCGACACCTGCACCCGCGCCTGCGCGTTCTGCAACGTCAAGACCGGCTTGCCGGGCGCGCTCGATCCGCACGAGCCCGAGCATGTTGCCGAAGCAACGGCAAAGCTTGGCCTCGCTCACGTCGTCGATCACCTCGGTCGATCGCGACGATCTCGCCGATGGCGGAGCCGCGCATTTTGCCGCCGTGATCAATGCGATCCGCGCGCGCTGCCCGGCGACAACCATCGAAGTGCTGACGCCGGATTTCTTGCGCAAGAACGGCGCCGCCGAAATCGTCGTCGCGGCGCGGCCGGATGTGTTCAACCACAATCTTGAAACCGTGCCCGCGCGCTATCTCACCGTGCGGCCGGGTGCGCGCTATTTCCATTCGTTGCGGTTGCTGCAGCGAGCAAAGGAGATCGACGGCGAATCTTCACCAAGTCCGGCATCATGGTGGGGCTCGGCGAGAGCCGCCACGAAGTGCTGCAGGTGATGGATGACCTGCGCGCAGCGGATGTGGATTTTCTCACCATCGGGCAGTACCTGCAGCCGAGCCGCAAGCATCATCCGGTCGAACGCTTCGTCACGCCGGACGAATTAAGGCCTACGAGACCATTGCCTATGCGAAGGGGTTCCTGCATGGTCTCGTCATCCCCGCTGACGCGCTCTTCACATCATGCGGGTGACGATTTCGCCCGGCTGCGTGCGGCCCGCGCGGCAACGCTGCGCCGATAGTCAGCGGCGATGCCGAACGCCAATGATATGACCCCTGAGGATCGATAGCGAAACTGATGCCACAATTCTCGACCCGGCGCCGCGTACGTCATCCGGCCTCGCAAATGTTCGACCTCGTGGCGGACGTCGAGCGCTATCCGGAGTTCGTGCCACTGTGTCGCGCCATGCGGGTGCTTCGCCGCACCAACGTCAATGGCCGCGAGGTCGTGATCGCGAAGATGGAGGTTGCCTACAAGCTCATTTGGGAATCCTTCACGAGCCGCATTACGCTCGATCGCGAGGGACTCGATATTCAGGTTGAATATCTCGATGGCCCGTTCAGCCGCATGGAGAATCGCTGGCGTTTCCACCCCGTCGGCGATGCGGGACAGCGTGCCGGTTCGCCGGGCGACGTTTCGAACAGCATGCCTCCGGTAGGCACAAACGACACGAACGCTGCTTGCGACGTGGAATTCTTCATCGCGTACGAGTTCAAGAGCCGCGCCCTCTCGATGCTGATGGGGACGATGTTCGACGTCGCGTTCCGCCGCTTCGCCAGTGCCTTCGAACATCGCGCCGACGTCGTCTTCGGCAAAGCCACTTAGTTCTTGTTGCCCTGAGATTTTGATTCCAATCAATCACGCGTCGCGTCTCGTCGTGTAGTTCACCGAGATACGGAGGTGCCGCCGTGACCCTTGCGACGGTGATGGTTCATGCCGATGTCGACCCGCAATCGGAGCAATCGCGCGAGCGCGTGCGGCTTGCTGCCAAGCTTGCGGAGCGTTTTGATGCGCTCCTGATAGGTGTTACGGCGAGCGTCCTGCCGCCGTATCCCGCGGAAGGCTTCTACTTCGTGACGAAGGACTTCGTCGAAAAGGAGCGGCACGACATCGCCGAGACCCATAAGCAGGCTGAAGCAGCGTTTCGAGCGTCCATCGGTGCGAGTGCCTCGAAAGCCGAATGGCGATCAGGAATAGACCTTCCGGAGACCTTTGTGGTTTCTGAGGCTCGCTCCGCCGATATCGTGATTGTCGGCCGAGGGGTGCAGGGGAGGGAGGTAGGCCGTGTACTGGATGCCGGGGCGACGGTGCTTCGAATCGGCCGCCCCATGCTGATTGTTCCACCGGGGGTCGACGAGTTAAAGCTCGACCGAGTCGTTGTCGGGTGGAAGGATACCCGAGAGGCGCGGCGCGCACTGCGCGATGCGCTGCCGCTGCTGCGCAAAGCGAAAGCAGTGACTGTCGTCGAGGTCTGCGACGGCGGACTTGAGGAACAGGGCCGTCGCCATGTCGAGGATGTCGCAGCCTATCTTGGCAAACATCGCATAACGGTCGCATCAGCGCTCGCGACTACGGTCAAAGGCGGAATCGCCGCCGATCTCATCATCATTGCGAATGATGAAGGCGCCGACCTGCTGGTCGCCGGTGCTTACGGCCACAGTCGACTTGGCGAATGGTTCTTTGGCGGCGTCACGCGCGATCTGCTCGCCTCGAGCCCCATATGCTGCCTGATGTCGAGTTGAGCGATCAGACGCCGGGCATGCGAAGCTAATTCGCGGATCGCCTCTCAACATTTTATTCCGGGGCGCCAAAACCATCGATCTTGAGGGAGATCAATGCCGGCTTCGGCGCCGATGTCTAAAGACTACGCAGAGCCGGGCTTATTCAAGGATCCCTGATGGACGATCCGGTGACTTCACAGACGCAAAAGTCAGGTCAGCTGGTACAATTCCCGACGACGCCGACGCCGCGCAAGGGTGGCAAGGCGCATCAGCTGTACTGGATCGCCGCCGGTGTAATTGCCGTTGTCCTCGCGACGGGGATCATCTGGTGGGAGCTTGGTGCCGGGACCACCATCCACTACACGACCGTCCCAGCTTCGCGGGGAGCGGTGACGCGCGCGGTGACCGCCACCGGAACCGTCAACCCCGAGCTCAATATCCTCGTCGGCACCTATGTGTCGGGCGTCATCCAGGCGCTTTATTGCGACTACAATACGCAAGTGAAGAAGGGGCAGATTTGCGCCAAGATCGATCCGCGGCCCTACCAGACCATAGTCGATCAGAACAAAGCAAATCTTGACGTTGCGAAGGCGCAGCTTCTGAAGGATCAGGCCAACCTCGAATACACGAAGGCCAACTACCAGCGCAATCAGACGCTCATTAAGACCAACGCCGTCTCGCAGGACGTGCTCGACCTCTCCAAGAGCGCCTACGATCAGGCCCAGGCGCAGATCGCCTTCGACCAGGCAACCATCAGCCAGCGCCAGGCCGAACTCGACGCCGCACAAGTCAATCTTGACTATACCAACATCGTCTCGCCGGTCGACGGCACGGTGGTGTCGCGCAACGTCACCATGGGGCAGACGGTGGCTGCGAGCTTTCAGACGCCGACCCTGTTTCTGATTGCGACCGATCTCAAGAAAATGGAGGTGGATACCAATGTGAGCGAAAGCGACATCGGCGAACTCAAGGAAGGAAACGCGGCAACGTTTACGGTGGATGCATTCCCGAAACGCACCTTTCACGGCGTGGTCAGTCAGGTGCGCCAGTCGCCGCAGACCGTCCAGAACGTGGTGACTTTCGACGTCGTCGTCAGCGTCGACAACTCGGACCTCGATCTCAAGCCAGGCATGACTGCCGCCACGCGCATCATTGCCGAGCAGCGGACGACGTACTCCGCGTCCCGAGCCAGGCGATGCGGTACGTGCCAGGCGGCATCGCCGCGCGCGGCGGTGCGCCCGTGTTGCCCGGGAGCGCGCCGACCCAGATCTGGGTGCTGCGCAACGGCCGCCCGCTAGCCATACCGGTTGAGCTCGGCCTCGATGACGACTCTTTCGTCGAGATCACCGGCGGAAATTTGAAGCTGGGCGACCAGGTCATCGTGTCCGAGCAGAGCCAGGCTTCGGGCCGCGCCTTGCCTCAGCCCCGCTTCTAAGGCCGAGGTCCGCAATGGCGGAGCCAGTCATCCAGATCGAGAACGCCACACGGCGCTACCGCGTCGGCGATGTGGACGTGAATGCGCTGCGCGGCGTCAGCCTTACGGTCGAGCGCGGCGAATTCGTCGCCATCATGGGCTCGTCCGGTTCCGGCAAATCGACCTTGATGTCGATACTGGGCTGTCTCGATCGTCCCACCAGCGGGCGCTACCTGTTCGAAGGCATCGATGTGGCCGGGCTTTCGGAGCCTGAGCTGGCGCGCATCCGCAGCGAGCGGCTCGGCTTCGTGTTCCAGAGCTTCAATCTGCTCGCGCGCACGAGTGCCATCGAGAATGTCGCTCTCCCGCTGTTCTATTCGACGTCGGCGCAGGCGAACGCGGGACGCGCCTCGAACGGGCGCGCGCCGCGCTGCAACTCCTCGGCCTCGGCGACCGCGAACGCAACACACCCGGCCAGCTTTCCGGCGGCCAGCAGCAGCGCGTCGCCATCGCCCGCGCCCTCATCAATGCACCGGGCGTGCTGCTGGCGGACGAGCCGACCGGCAATCTCGATACCCGCACCTCGCACGAGATCATGGCGACCCTGCAATCGCTCAATCGCGAGCAGGGCGTGACGATCATTGTCGTTACGCACGAATCCGACATCGCCGCGTACGCCGATCGCACCGTGACGATGCGTGACGGCAAGATCATTTCCGACCAGCGGACGAGATGGCCCGCCGCCGGCCGGCCTGAAATCCACGGCCAGCCGGGCGCTGCCGGAGGACGCTGTTTCAGGCCGCGGCGCCGGCCGGCGCAGGCGCCGCCCGAAGCGCTTACTGGTCGTTTGCTAGCCATGATCATGGCAGCGGCTGCTCAGGCGATCTTCCGCAACAAGATGCGCTCCGCACTGACGATGCTCGGCGTATTCATTGGGGTTGCCGCGCTGATCGCGATGGTTGCGGTGGGGCAGGGGGCGAACGAAGCAGTGCGCAAACAGATCGAAAGCCTTGGTACGAATCTGCTTGTCATTCTCCCCGGCGCCACCACCACGGGGGGTGTGCGCGCGGGATTTGGCAGCGCCTCGACATTGACGCTAGCCGACGTCCAAGCGATTCGGCGCGAGGCCCCTGCCGTCGGCAGCGTAAGTTATCTGATCCGCCAGCTCGGTCAGGTCCAGTACGGCAATCAGAATTGGACCACCAACATCCAGGGCGTCAGCGTCAACTATCCGCCGGCCACCAATTGGAAAATCGTCACCGGCCAGGGCATTTCGCGCGACGACGAGACCAAGGCGGCGTTGGTCGTCGTGCTCGGCCAGACGGTTTACCGGCAGTTGTTCGGCGCAGGCGTCAATCCGCTCGGTGCGGAGATCGAGGTCAAAGGCGTTCCGCTGCGCGTCATCGGCGTCCTCGGCTCCAAGGGCCAATCGAGCTATGGAACCGATCAGGATGATCTCGTCATGATTCCGTTCACGACGGCCGAGCGCAAGGTGATCGGCGTCGCCGCGCCAAACCAACAGCAGCAGCCGCTGAACTGGATCTATCCGCCGGCGCCCAATCCCTTACAATCTGCAGCCGCGCCTCACCGGCTACGTCAATCAGATCTATGTTCAGGCCGCGAGCCCTGCGGACGTGCCGCTCGCTATCACCCAGGCACCGCAATTTGATCCGCCGCCACCATATCCGGCCCGGCGACGTCAACGATTTTTCCGTTCGCAATCTCAGTCAGATCGCAGAAACCGCCGAAGGCTCGAGCCGGGTCATGGCAATTCTGCTCGCCGCCGTCGCCTCGATCTCACTTCTCGTCGGCGGCATCGGGATAATGAATATTCTGCTGGTGTCGGTGACGGAGCGTACGCGCGAAATCGGCCTGCGGATGGCGATTGGTGCCCGTCGCGCGCACGTACTGTTCCAGTTTCTTGCTGAAGCCGTCTTCCTGAGCGTGAGCGGCGGTGTTGGTGGCATCATCGTCGGCGTGTTGCTCTCCATTTCGATTTCGATGGTCGCCGGCTGGCCGGCGCCGATATCCATTGCGGCGATTGCCGGCGGCTTTCTGTTCGCGGCGGCGGTCGGGATCTTTTTCGGTTTCTATCCCGGCGCGAAAAGCCGCGCGGCTCGATCCGATCGACGCACTGAGATACGAGTAAGAGCGGATATTCACGCTGCCCGGCTGGCGGCGCTGATGCGCGGGCTCATGTCGAGTTCGAGAACGCCCGGCACCATGATGACCGCCTGCGGTCGATTGCCATTCTCGAATAGCGCAAATTTGAGGGCTTCCGTGCGGTTCACAAACAGGCCGCCGTGGAGACCGTTTTGGTCGGAACGACCCAGTTGCCGCAGCGGTTCTTGCCGATGAGGAAAGAGCGAAGGCTGCGAGTGACGATATGGGGGAGGTTCGTCGTTAACCATTGGCATGTTCGATTTCTCCTTCAGGATTGTCTGGTGCGCGGTCATCGCCGCGTTGGGACGCGGCCCCTTCCCGAAGCTGTCAACTGGCGTCGAGCCGATTTCTCGAAAATGCTCCGTTGCGATGCTGATACCCGAACGTGAGGGGCGCGCCGGTCGATGGTCTGCGCGCCCCTCACGGCCCCCCCCGCCTGTCGACATCAACTCCGGCCGCGAATTTGCTTATCCACCCATATAAATTCGAGCCGGACGCGCGCTCATTCGTATAAGGACGGCATAAAGGTCGAATCGGGCCTGTCGGAGGGGATCGAGATGGCGGAGACGCATCGGATCGACGGCAAGGCTTCCGCGGATCGATTGGTCAGGAGGATCGCGGCCGCTGCCGCCGATCTCAAGGCCGAGTTCGGGGTGGTTGCGGGCCTTTGCGCGGTGCTGGTGGGCGATGATCCGGCGAGCCAGTTATGTCCGCAGCAAGGGCAAGGCGGCAGTCGCTGCCGGCATAGAGAGCTTCACCGAGAGTTTACCGGCGTCGACCAGCGAAGCAGATCTCTTGGCGTTGATCGATCGCCTCAACGGCGACCACAGGGTGGACGGCATCCTGGTGCAATTGCCGTTGCCCAAGCACATCGATCGACAACGTGTTATTGCGGCGGTGAGCCCGGCGAAGGACGTCGATGGTTTCCACCCTCAGAACGTCGGGCATTTGTGGAGTGGCGATCACGCCAAGGCACACATCCCGTGTACGCCATACGGCTGTCTGATGTTGCTTCGCGAGACGCGGCCCGATCTTGCCGGAGCGGAGGCCGTGGTGATTGGCCGCTCCAACATCGTCGGCAAGCCGATGGCGGCGCTGCTCTTGAACGAAAACTGCACGGTGACGGTGGTTCACTCGAAGAGCCGCGACTTGCCCGGACTCGTGCGGCGTGCCGATGTTTTGGTTGCTGCCATCGGTCGCCCCGATTTCGTCCGCGGCGACTGGATCAAGCCTGGTGCCGTCGTGATCGACGTCGGCATCAACCGAATTGCTGTGCCTGGAGGAAAATCGAAGATCGTGGGCGACGTCGCCTTTGCCGAGGCACAGGGAATTGCTGGCGCGATCACCCCAGTGCCGGGCGGCGTTGGTCCCATGACCATTGCCTGCCTCTTGCGCAACACGATCATTGCCGCCCATCGACGCCGCGGCCTCGCCGAGCCCGCGCTCTGACGCTCCTCCGCGGCGTCAACCGAACCGGGCCCTCAGCGCCTAGCGTTTGCGCAGAGCAAAATCGCTTCAATTGATCGGCATCGATGTATCGAGCTGCGCCCAAGGCGGAAAGTTGACTGGGCGAAGATCGGAGAGTGTGATGAAATTTCCAAAAATTGCGACCCTTGCGGCTCTTGGACTCGTGGCCGGCGCGGTCGCGCCGGCATGGTCCCAGGATGCGAACGAGAGATTGCAGAAGGGCCGCCACATTGCGGAGGTGGTCTGTTGGACGTG
The DNA here is from genome assembly GCA_963702755.1 of uncultured Alphaproteobacteria bacterium. Taxonomy (GTDB): domain Bacteria; phylum Pseudomonadota; class Alphaproteobacteria; order Rhizobiales; family Xanthobacteraceae; genus JAJPKK01. The sequence goes on from CAVPDZ010000006.1 coordinate 321,040, forward strand.
TCATGTCGTCGCCCAGGATCAGGAATTCGAGCCGATTTTGCGGCCGCCGGCCCCGGCATTCGCAGCGATCGCCCGTCGCAGCAACATCACTGCTGACTACCTCCGAACGTTTATCGCCACCACCCACCGCGACATCAGCAAGCCCCAGGGCATGCCGAATCCGCAACTGCTTGATTTTCAGATCGAGCAAGTCGTGGCCTACATCATGAGCCTGCGCGATCAGTCGACCGGCCAGCTAACGCCGTCGCCTGAAGTGCAGCCGGGGCAATGCGCCGCTGAAATTACCCGCGTCGAGACCGCGCTCAGGCAAGCCCGCGGCCAGAGCACCGTCGGCAGTGCGCCGGAGTTGACCGCTGCGCGGATGCATCGCCAGCCGACACCGTCGACGGTCTCGCAAGCAGAAGAACGGGCGACCAGTAGCATGGAAGCAGCGGTCGTCCGCGCCAAGAAACTCGAAGCCGCGGGCAAGGACGCCGAGTGCCTTGCGGCCCTGAAAGATGTTGCGGCGCTGCTCGGCGTGCACTGATTCACGCTGCCTTGTTCCGGAGATTTTGTTGGAAGCCGCCTTCGGGCGGCTTCTCGCATTTGGGCCAAAGGCACAGCCTGTGGCTACGCGGCCCGCGCGTCTCCGAATGCCCTCGGATCTACGTGGCATTACGTAGCGGATATTTCCTGAATTTACCTCGCGCCTGATCGCGGCTTCTATGCGCCTCACCGCCTTACGGAGGGTCAAATGTCCATACACGCAACGACAGCCGCAGAACACGCAACCATCGCCAACATGCCGAGCCCGGAGCAACTCTTCAATCTCGGCATCATGTATTCAACCGGACGGTCGATGCCGCTCGACATGGTGTCGGCGCACAAATTCTTCAACATCGCGGCCTCGCGTGGGATGAAGGATGCGGCCAGGTTGCGTAATGAAGTGGCTGCCGAGATGTCGTCGACCGAGATCGCGGCGGCCCAGCGCGCGGCTCGCGACTGGATGATGCGGCATTGATCGACCCCGCCGAGACGCCGTAGCATCGTCTAGCGCCACGATCCGGCGTCGCGGCAGGAGGAGCTGGTGAGCTCGGAAAAACGACCCATTCGCATCCCCAAGCCGGTTCATCCCACCAAGCGCCAAGAGCCGCTGCCGTGGCACACATCGAAGCCTGCCGAGGACGACCCGCAGGCTTGGCGCGCGATTGAAGCTATTCGCCAAAGCCCAAGCTATCGCCTCGCCGAACGCGATCCGGATTTCCTCGGTCGCGACGAGACCCGGGGTGTTCGGCTGCAAATCGAATACTTGAAGCCGCAGAACGGACTTGACGAGGCGGGCATCCGCCATTGCATCGTGGTCTTCGGCAGCACGCGCATCGTCGAACCGGCGGCCGCGCGCCGCAAGGTCGACGAGTTGCGGACGGCCCTTGCCGCCGACGCGACCAATGCCGATCTCGCGCGCCGACTCGCGCGTCGCCGAGCAAATCCTCGCGAAGAGCCACTATTACGATGTCGCCCGCGACTTCGGCCGATTGGTGAGCAGCACGGAGGATGCGCGCCGATCCGAACTGGTGATCATGACGGGCGGCGGGCCCGGGCTGATGGAAGCTGCCAACCGCGGTGCCTTCGACGTCCAGGCGAAATCCGTTGGCCTCAACATCGATCTGCCGCACGAGCAATATCCAAATCCGTACATTTCCCCCGACCTATGCTTCCGCTTCCATTATTTCGCGTTGCGCAAGATGCACTTCCTGATGCGCGCCCGCGCGCTGGTGGCATTTCCGGGTGGCTATGGCACGATCGATGAGCTCTTCGAGGTTCTGACCCTGGTCCAAACTCGCAAGATCAAGCCGATTCCCATTGTTCTGGTGGGTGAAGCCTATTGGCGGCGGGCGGTCGACATCGAGTTCCTGGCCGACGAGGGGGCGATCGATCCGGAGGATCGCGATCTCTTCTGGTTTGCGGACACCGCTGACGATATTTGGGCGGGCATTCTTCGCTGGTACGAACTCTGCGGCGAGCCACTCATCTCGCCGACGAGATGACTCACCGAGTTGGCGCTTAGCGTCTGCCGAGGGCGGGTAGGGCGGCTATTTCGCAAGCGAGTGGATGTATTCGGCCATATTGGCAGCATCGGACGGGGAGAGCCGGAAATTCATTTTCGCGTGCGGCCCCATCAAGTTGAAGGCGAGGCTGTCCACATCTGGATATTTCCGCGCGATCAAATCGAAAGGTGGGAATTCGGCCAGCTCGGTGCGCTGGCCTCCGCTGGGGGCGATGATGTGGCACGCCGCACATCGCAGTTGGGCAAGCCGCCTGCCAGCCTCGGCATCGGCACCCAAGAGCCGTCGCACAATTGATCACGGCCAAAATGGCAGCCGAGCAGCCGACCAGAAATGCCTTCATTGGGTATCTCCCCACATTGCACGCTCTTCGTTCCGCGGCCTTATTTCTGAGCAGGAATGCTCGCAGAATCTGCCCCGACCTCCGGCTTTGCTACCGTCGATGCGTTCACGCGTTCGGCGGGCATCGACCAAGTGGGCTGGAGCGGTGCTGGTGCCGCCCAAGGAACGGCAACGGCTGCCGGCTCACTTGCCTGAGCGAACGCCGGCGCTGCCGACCCGAGATCGCGTTCGGTGACGACCTGTTGCCATACCCGCAAGATGCTGCGCTGGGTTCGTGCGGCGATGAAGCAGAAGCCCTGGGCGTCCAATCCGTAAAAGACGGCCTCGGCATCGCCCCGCATACGGCAGACTGCTTGGTTGATCGCATCCAGACAATTGATCACTTGCTCAATACTCTGAAGTCGCGTGTGGCGCAGGATATCAGCGAGGCGGAACGCTTACCCCCCCGAATTCCCACGCTTGCACCTTCGCGGCCAAGTTCGAAGAACACATTGACGATGGGGATGAACCCCTGAATCAACGACAGCACTAGCGTTGCATCTTCAACGCTGAGATCAATCAGCCGCGCCGAACTCGCCTCTGCAGCAGGCGCTTGCAAGCCAAACGAAACGAGCACCTCTTTCTCGAGCCAACGACGCACCTCCGGCGGCGCTGAGCGGATTTGTTCGGCCGACAGCGTGATCCCAACCATGACGTGATCTCCAAGCAGGGGCGAGATGTGGTTCTTTCAAGAGGTTTTCTGGCGGATTGCGCAACGGGTCACCTTGATCCGCGTCAAACGGAGCCGCAGGGTCCGATGTGACACCGTCAGGCGACGCGCGATGGAGGGACTATCTTCGGTTCATCGGCGCGAGCTGAGACCGGACGCATGGCCGGAAACTCATCGACCGTGACGGTTTCCCGGGTCAGCAGCATTTCGCTGCCCTTATCGAGGTCCGCCCGCCGCGATTGCAGAATTTGCGTCGCCCGGGCGAAGGCCTCCTCGACGATGTCGCGCACGGCGAGGTCGATCTCACGCGTGGTGGTCTCCGCGGCCTGGACGCGGTCGATCGGTACGCCGGTCAGAAAAGTTTGCGGGGGTGGGGCATAGGTCCGCTGACCGATGCGCGGATCCATGCCATAGCGGGTGACCATCTCGACCGCGATTTCGGTCGCGCGCTCGAAGATCATCCGCCGCGCCCGTCGAAACATCGCCCGAGAAGATCTAGCGCCTCTGCCGCGCGGCCGCCCATGAGAACGGTGATGCGGTGGCGCAATTCGCTGGCGAGAGAGGACGAAGCGATCCTCCGTCGGCCGCTGAATCGTATAGCCGAGCGCGCCAATGCCGCGCGGGATGATCGAAACTTTGTGCACCGTTCGCTGCCGGGCAGGCGCGACGCGACGAGCGCATGGCCCATTTCGTGATAGGCCACCGTGCGCCGCTCCGGGGGGTAGCAGTCGGCTCCTCTCTCAAGCCCCGCAACGATGCGCTCGACGCGGCGGTAAAATCCGCCATCGAAGCTACCGAATGGCTCCGCGCCGCGTGGCGACGATCGCCGCTTCGTTGACCAGATTGGCGAGATCGGCGCCAGTAAAGCCGGGCGTCAAGCCGGCTACCCCCTCGCGACGGCATCGCCAGCCAAATTCACTTGCGCCAGGTAGATTTTGAAGATGTCCCGCCGCCCCTTGCGGTCGGGGCGGTCGACCAGCACTTGGCGGTCGAAACGCCCGGCCCGCAACAGCGCCGGGTCGAGAATTTCGGGCCTATTGGTCGCGGCCAGCAGAATCACGCCGATGCGTGGGAGTCGAAGCCGTCCAGCTCCGCCAGCAGCTGATTGAGCGTCTGCTCTTTTCGTCATATGCCGCCCGAACGATCCGGCACCGCGGCCCCGCCCAAGCGCATCGAGTTCGTCGATGAAGATGATGCGCGGGCGCCGCTTTCGGGCCTGGTCGAAGAGATCGCGGACCCGGGCGGCGCCGACGCCGACGAACATCTCGACGAACTCGGAGCCGGAGATCGAGAAAAACGGTACGCCCGCTTCGCCTGCGACGGCCCGGGCGAGCAGCGTCTTGCCGGTCCCGGGCGGCCCGACCAGCAGTATGCCTTTGGGAATACGGGCGCCCAGGCGGCCATAGCATTTGGGATCCTCCAGGAAGGCCACGATTTCCTGCAGCTCGTACTTGGCCTCGTCGACGCCGGCCACGTCGTCGAAGGTCGTCTTGGTATCGGTCTCGACGTAAACCTTCGCCCGGGACTTCGCCGACCGACATCAGGCCGCCGAGACCTTGCCCGTGCGGCCATGCCACGGAACAGAAACATCCAGATCAGATAGAAGCCCCTATGAGCTGCAGAACCCAGGAGAGAATGGCGCCGATGAAGCCGCTCGAGGGGGCGTGCTGGAGGACTTTGACGCCTTGCGCGATGAGCTTGTCGGCAAGTTGCCGAATTGACGCGCGCCGTGGTGAACTTGCTTTGGTGCCATTGGGCAGCGGCTTCTTGAGCGTGCCCTGGATCGTGTCCGACGGATTACCTCACTTCGGAGATCTTGCTTCCTCGGCGACGAGCTTCTCGAATTCGCTATAGGGAATTGTGTCGACCCGAGAATAGCTTGACCAGAAGAATTGAAGAAGTAGAACAACGAACAGAGCGCCCATAGTGTACCAGAGCATGATCTGGCGATTGCGATCTTTCGGTTCCATGACAATCCTTAAGAAGCAATCCGAATCGAGGAGGGCACCCTTCGCGCATCGAATTTGGTTGCTCGCACAGGTTTGCGAGGCCGACTTTGACGTTCCGCAATTTCACCCTCTGGCAATGCCGGTTCGGCTATAGGCCGCGGGCGTGTTGCCCTGATCGTCCGCTGGCAATGTGCCGCATCGATGGTAGGTCGCGCTCGCGATTTGTTTCGTCGGCTTGACTTAGCGCAAGGCCGGGAACCCGATCCGCGGTTGCTTGCGCCTTGCCAACTCGTGCTCGCAATTCGTGAGGCTGTCCCGTGGATACTCCGCCAAATCTGTCGATCTCGCCCGACAAGCTCAACTTCATCATCACGAAAGCGCGCGAATTCGACGCGAAGGATATCGGACCGATCCGGGCGATTCCTCGAATGCGTCTGATGACGCGATGCTGTCGGTGCTGGAGGATCATCCCGACGATCCCGTGGTCCACGAGTTGACGGCGTTCATCCGGGCGCTGACGGAGGACGAGCAGATCGATCTCGTCGCCCTCGCGTGGCTGGGCCGCGGTGATGGCACCGCGGACGATTGGGATGATCTCCGCAACGAAGCGACACCGCGCACAACAAGCGGACCGCCTCATACTTGTTGGGAATGCCGCTCCTGCCGAGCCATCTCGAGGACGGGCTCGAGGAGCTTGGGATTTCATTTGAGGAATAAGGCGGCGCTGGGTTGGCCGCGCCGACGAGCTGCACAAGCAGAGCGAACGTTAGCCGTCCGGCAGTCGCTAACTGAACTCACCACATCGCCTTCACGATTTTGGATAGCCGACGGTCTGGGCCAGATAAATCTTCTGCGTCGCGGCAAGCTTGAGCCGCTGCGCCAGCTTCTCCGCAGGAACCGATGCACGAACCACGGTGCCGAGCCCTTCCGACGCGCAAAACAGGTAGACGTTCTGTGCAATCACGGCAGAGTGCGCGATGCCGTTTAGCGCTCGATCGGCGGCGGAGATACTTTCCATCCGCGAGGTGTCCGACACATAGACAAGATTGAGCGGAGCTACGGCGACGAAGGGCTGTCCCATCGTCGTTTCGGTGCGCACGTCCTCGGGCATATGTTGAATGATGCGGTGCGCCTTCGGATCATAAATCCAGACACCGTCCGCCATGGCGAGGTAGAGATCGATATCCAAGGTCGTGTGCGAGCTTGGCGCGGTCCGTAATCCGCTCTGCGGGCGATTGATGCCCCAGGCGGCCCACAGCAGATTTGACAGGACCTGTGCAGGCAAGGGGCGCTCTGAGAATTCGCGGCTCGATCGCCGTTGCTTGAACGCTTGCATCAGCGGCAGGCCGCCGTCGGTCTGGGGCGGCGGCAGATTCACAGGAGCCTGGGCTTGCGAAAGCCCCGGCGCGGTTGCCAACACCACTCCGGAAAACAGGGCGGTATTGACCTCGCGGCGCGTGATCATGTTCGGACTCCTGTCAAGTGGTCCACAATTCGCATGATCATTGAAAACGCGTTTGGGCGGGTCGGCCTTGAGCCACATCAATACCCGTCTTATGTGCGGCCCTTTCAAGCGGAGGGTTCTTGCACCTCAGAAATCGACGCGCGGGGTGTCCGGGATGTACTGCTCAAACAGCGCCAGGAACGGAACTGGATGACAGCTTGCGTACCAATCCTCGAAGTCGGCCAGCACCTGTTGCACTGACGGGCCTGAAGCCAACTGGGATGTTTCGTCGCTTCGGAACGCCGCCACGCCGATCGCGGCAAAGCGAGACAGCACCTCTTCCCGGGCTTCGCTCGGTGTCACCCAACCCAGTTTCTCCCGCAGGACGGCCAGAGCTTTGGCGACGGCGACCTCTTCCTCCTCGGCTCGGCAACCGCCGCAGCGACCGCGCGCATCAGGTTGAGCCGACGGAAGGCAAAGCTGCGTTCGCGTTCGAGACCGGCGATGCGCTGTGCTGCCTCGCGACGGAACTGCTTCTCCGCGACCTCCGCCTCATCGGCGGCGGCTTTGAGCGCATCGAGAAATGCGGTCATTGCCGCCGTCATCGCGCGCCTCCGATTCGTGGGTTGGAAGGTGGCGGAAGAGAATGGGAGTCGAACCCACCAAGGACCGGCTCGCGGCCCCTCCCGGATTTGAAGTCCGGACGCCCCACCGGGGACGCTTCTCTTCCCTGATCCGCCGCCAGCGGCACCTCATCGGCAGGGCTCGCGAACAAATCGATCCGATGCCGGTTCATGCGCCGCTGATCGCCGCGGCGCAGAGTAACACCGTGGCGATCGAAGAACTCCAAAATCTGGATCGCGACTTTGCGGCCGTTATCGACGCGATCGCGAAATTGTGCCGCCGTGAATTCACCCGTCTCGGATGAGGCGGCGATATCGGCCGCGATCCGTACCATCTCGGCGACGGTGCCGCGCAGAAAGAAATGATCGTGTGCGACTTCGTCCAGGCGACCCAGGCGGCCGAGAAGTTTGGCGACCCGCCGTACGTCCGCTTCGGGCACCCCGAGCAGCCCGCTGATATCGCGCACCCGCGGCGGACGAAAGCGCTCGGCGCCCGCGAGAAGCGGCGCGATGCGCTGCCACAGCTTCTCGTCCTCAGCCGTCAGCCGCACAGCGTGGCCCGCAAGCCTCGCCCAAGCGCCGTCGAGGGCCACCTCGCCATCTTCCGCCATGGCGTGCAATGCGGCCGCAAACGTCGGCGCTGGCAGGCGCGGCTCGATCTGCAAGCGCAGGCGTTCGAGGCCGATCCCGGGCAAGTCGGGATTGGCTTCATGGAAGGCTGCAAGGGTCGAGATCAGCATGGTCTTGAAGCGCGCCCATGTCGTTCCGCCAAGGGCGATCTCGGTGCCCTTGGCGGCAATGGGGACGACGCCGAGTGCTTCGCCGATGCGGGCAATTTCATCATCGGCGAGGGCGTAATCGCGCGCAAAGGCGGAGAGATCGACATATCCGGGCGCACGGTCCAGCAGGGCCGCGAGTGCGCCCGCCGGGTCCTCGATGGCGCGGGCCTCGAGCTGGGCCATGCGTTCCGCGGTACGGCGCTTGCGCGCAGGCGCATGCACATCAAGAAAGCGGCCGCCGCCGATGGTTCGCTGTGACGACGCATCGCGCAGGACGAAGCGATCGCCGACCGCGGCTGCAATTGGCCTTTCCAGGACGAGCTGCACCGGTTTCTCGCCGCCCGGACCCAGGTGCTCGTCGGTCAACAGCACGATCCGCGCCCCGACCTCAGCGGCCGCATGATGCAGACGCACCGGCATCCATTGGCTGACGGGCTTGGTCTCGCTCGGCAGTAATCGCAGCAGCGCGTCGATTCGGTCGGCGGGCGCGTGCAGGGCCGGATCGACGATGACGTCGCCGCGATGAATGCTGTCTTTGGTGACGCCCTCACCGGTAAGATTGAGCGCGCATCGCTCGCCGGCAAATCCGCGCTCGCAAGGCCGGTTTTGCGCGTGAATTGACCGAACGCGCGCCGAAAGGCCTGACGGGCTGACGACGACGCGATCGCCAATGCTGATCTCGCCCGACAAAACCGTCCCCGTGACCACGGTGCCGGCGCCGACCAGATTGAAGGATCGGTCGACCGCGAGGCGGAAACGCCCGCGGGCTGACCGGCGCCCCCACGTGCGCGAGGCTTCGATGAGGTGCTGTTTCAGCTCCGCGATGCCTTCGCCGGTGACTGTCGATACCGGCATGATTGGTGCGTCAGCAAGCGGCGTCGGCGCCAGCGCGGTCGCGATCTCCGCTGCGACCTCCGCGCGCCGCTCCGGAGATGCGAGATCGGCCTTGGTCAAGGCCACAACACCTCGCCTGACGCCGAGCAGCTCGATAATCGCCAGATGCTCCCGCGTCTGCGGCATGACGCCGTCGTCGGCCGCGATTGCCAGGAGGACGAAATCGATGCCACTCGCGCCGGCGACCATGGTGTGGACGAAGCGTTCGTGGCCCGGGACATCGATAAACCCAAGGACTGAGCCATCCGGGCGCCGGCAGATATGCGAAGCCGAGATCGATCGAAATGCCGCGCGCCTTCTCCTCCTTGAGGCGATCGGTGTCGACGCCAGTTAGCGCGCGAACAAGCGATGTCTTGCCATGATCGATATGGCCGGCAGTGCCAATAATCATGATGAACGCTCGAGTCGGGTGAGGCTCAACAAATCGGTGCGGCATCGATCTTTCCACGGCTGCCTCAATAGCCGATCAGGAACGGATTGACCCCGACACGCCGGAGACCTTCTTCGCGCACCAGGAGGTCGAGAGCGAGCGACGCGACATCGTCAGCCACGGGATCGAGGAACGGATCCGTCTGCTGGTGGAAGATCTTGAGATAGCCACCGCAGACGCTGCAGGTCTCGGCCTTGATCGTGCCGGGGCCTCCCTCGACTTCACGATAGGAGATGCCTTTGGTCGATCCGCAGGCCGTACATTTGATGCGCACGTAGTTCCACATCGTCGCGCAGAGCGAGCATGTGCAGAACCGCGCCCCATGCGCGCCGTGCCAGCCGACAATCACCGAGGCGACCGGTGGGCCGCCGCAGACCGGACAGACCCCATCGCCAACAGGGACCAAGCGCGAGGCGTCAAGCTGCGCCGCCAGCCTCGCGAAGTGCACCTCAAGGGCCGCCGCCACGAATACATGCTCTGCAATGGCCTCGGTCGGAATCGAATCGGCCAGCACCGAACGCATCATGACGGCGAGCGTTCCCCCGTCGGCAGCCCGCAGCTTGACGAGCGCCGCCTTTGCAGGCGCCGGCATTTCCAACGAAGCGGCGGACGCGAGCAAACGGCCGAGAGCCGCTTCGCAGGCCGCGTCGCCGGTGAAGCGGCTGCGATCGAGCGGCTGCATGGCGTGCTGGCGCGCAAGGGCCAGGGCATCGGCCGCCGGCAATTCGGGAGCGGCGAGCCCATCCTGGATCGCATGCTGGACCGCGGAAAGCTCGGCCAGAAACGCGAGGTAGGGCTTGAGCGCATGCCCGCTTGCGAGTGCACGGAAGCGCTCGGCGCGCCTTGCAAACATCGTTCTCGGTTCGGGAAGACGCGCGAACGGCGGCGCCGTAATTTCGCCGATCGGAATCGGCTCATGACGCGGTGCGTCGATCTTTGCCATCCTTCACCTCACGAACCGCACGGGCCACGTGATAACGCGGAAACGTCCCGCTAGGCTGCGGGCTTCGTCCCGCGATCAACCTTCTTCGACACGAGCTCTCGCAGCCATTTACGATGGTGTCGCCATGCCCAGCCGCCCGTGACCTGGCCGCGCGTCATGGCGCCGATCGTGCCGCGCACCCAGATCGCCGCATAGACGTGGACGATCCACACGCAGATGATCACGATGGCGGCGAGCGAATGGATCAACACCGCAACACGTTTCTGCTCGATGGTCGTAAACGGGTAGAAGTACTGGTCCCAGATGACGATACCGCTCGAGATCAGAATGATGATCAGGAGCGACATCGACCAGAACACGACTTTCTGACCGGCATTGTATTTGCCGACTTCCGGCAGCCTTTCCTCGTGCGCTCCCAACACGTCGCGGAGCTTCACCAGCCAGACGCTGTCGGTGTGTTCCCACAGGTTGGCCCGCCAGAAGCGGAAGAACAGGGCGAAAAAGCTGAAGAAGAGGACGACGCCGATCCACGGATGGATCGCCCGCGTCGCCTGTCCGCCACCAAACAGGTGCGTCAGGAAGAACAGGCTCGGATGAAACAGCGCAAGGCCGGACAGCGCGAGAAGCACGAGGCACGTGGCCGTAATCCAGTGATTGACGCGCGCGCCGGCGGTGTAGCGGTCGACGGTGACCGGATCGCCCGGGTGCACCGCATCGCCCGGCTCGACGTCGCGCATCGATGTCATGATTCGGACCCCCCCGCGAGGCGCTCCGCGTTCTGCTCATCGTCGCGGGTCACCCGATTCGCACCGGTTACGAGGTAGTGCAGGAAGCCCATTGCCGCGAACGCCGCCATGACGGTAAGGCCGGCATACTTGGTCGCGCCTTTCCACAATTCGACGATCGGGCTGATGCGCGGGTCCTTGGGCAGGTTCGCGTAAAGCTGCGGCTGATCGGCGTGATGCAAGACGTACATCACATGGGTGCCGCCGACGCCTTGCGGATCATAGAGGCCGGCGTTGGCAAAGCCACGCGATTTGAGGTCGGCGATGCGGCCTTCCGCGTGATGCTTCATCTCGTCCTTGGTGCCGAACACGATTGCCTGGGTGGGGCAGGCCTTGGCGCACGCCGGTCCCTGCCCAACCGCCATGCGGTCGGAACACAGCGTGCACTTGTAGGCCTTGTTGTCGACTTTGGAGATGCGCGGGATGTTGAAGGGGCAGCCCTTCACGCAGTACCCGCAGCCGATACAGTTCTCGTGGATGAAATCGACGATGCCGTTCGAGTACTGCACGATCGCGCCGGGCGCCGGGCATGCCTTGAGGCAGCCCGGATCGGCGCAGTGCATGCAGCCGTCCTTGCGGATCAGCCATTCGAGTTCGTTGCTCTCGGGATTTACCCATTCGGTGAACCGCATCACCGTGAGACTGTCCGGGGTGAGATCGAGCGGGTTGTCGAGCACACCGTGATTGAACGCCGATCTCGTCGCGGAGGTCGTTCCACTCCATGCACGCCGACTGGCAGGCCTTGCAGCCGATGCATTTCGAGACATCGATCAGCTTGGCCATCGGCGTGAGCTGGCGCTCGGGCGTCGGAACGCTCGACGCCGAACGGCGGACTAGGTCCTGTTCGCCGAAACGTGCGGGACCGGCATCGGGGACCGGATTGGGAAGGGGCGGAAACATCTCGGCACCTCCCTTATGCCACCGGCCCGTCGATGGGCTCGATATTGACGAGGTACGCCTTGTATTCCGGCGTCTCGATATTGGCGTCGCCGACGAACGGCGTCAGCGAATTCGGCCCGAAGCCCTTGCGCGCGACGCCCATGAAGCCCCAATGCAACGGCACGCCCACCACATGCACCGTCTTGCCGTCGCACATCAGCGGCCGGATGCGTTTGGTGACGACCGCCTTCGCCTGCACTGAGCCGCGCTTCGACCAGACGCGGACCCAGCCGCCGAGCTTGATGCCCTTTTCCTTGGCGAGTTCCTCGCCGATCTCGACAAAGAACTCCGGCTGCAGCACCGCATTGATCCGGAGGTGCTTGGTCCAGAAATGGAAGTGTTCGGTGAGCCGATACGAGGTCGCCGCGTAGGGAAACTCGCCGGAATCGCCGAATTGCTCCAGATCATTCTTGAACACGCGGGCGACCGGATTGCCGCAAATCTTCGGCGCGATCACGTTGACGACCGGGGACTCGAACGGCTCGTAGTGCGCCGGGAACGGCCCGTCGCGCATCGTATTGCGCGCGAACAGCCGTGCCGTGCCCTCCGGGTTCATGATGAACGGCCCGACCTCGTCAGGCTTGGCGTTCGGCGTAATGTCCGGCACGTCGTAGCCGGTCCACGCCGTGCCGTTCCATTCGAGGAGCTTGCGGCTCGGATCCCACGGCTTGCCGGCGAGGTCGGCCGAGGCGCGGTTATAGAGGACGCGACGATTGAGCGGCCATGACCACGACCATCTGGGATAAATGCCGGTCTCGTCGGGATCGCTGGTGTCGCGGCGGGCCATGTTGTTGCCTGCTTCGTTCCAGCATCCCGAATAGATCCAGCAACCGCTCGCGGTCTTCCCGTCGTCGCGCAAAGCGGCAAAGCTGACGACCTGCTTGCCCTTGGCGAGAACAATTTTGGTCGGATCGTTCGGATCGACGATGTCCTCGACGGCATAGCCGTTCATCTCTTTCGCCAGTTCTTCCGGTGTCGGCTCGCCGGGATCCTTGTAGCGCCAGTCGAGATTGACGATGGGGTCCGGAAGCTTGCCGCCTTCCTTCTGGTAGAGCGCTTTCAGGCGCAAAAAGATTTGCGCCATGATCCAGGTGTCGTGTTTCGCTTCGCCGGGCGGCGTCGCGCCGGCCCAATGCCACTGCAGCCAGCGTCCGGAGTTGGTGAGCGAACCCTCATCCTCCGCAAAGCATGTCGACGGAAGCTGGATGACTTCGGTCTGGATCTTTGAGGAATCGACAGCGTTGAACTCGCCGTGGTTCTCCCAGAACCGCGAGGTCTCGGTATCGAGCGGGTCCATGGTGACGAGGAACTTCAGCTTCGACAGCGCGGTCGTGAGCTTGGCGCGATTGGGGAACGACAGCAGGGGATTGAAGCCCTGGCAGAAATAGCCGTTCACCTTGCCTTGGAACATCAGCTCGAAGATGCGCAGGATATCGTATTGTGGGACGTCGAGCTTCGGCAGCCAGTCGTAGGCGAAGTCGTTCTCCGGCGTCGCCGCCGATCCCCACATCGACTTCTGGAAGCTGACGAAGAACTTCTTGTAGTTCTGCCAGTAGCTGATCTGGTTCGGCCGCAACGGCTTGAAGCCGCGCGTCGACATATAGGCATCAAGCGTCGGCTCCTTCTCGTTGGGGATCGTCAGATATCCCGGGATGAGGTTCGACATCAGGCCGAGATCGGTCAGGCCCTGGATGTTCGAATGGCCGCGCAGGGCATTCATCCCGCCGCCGCGCACGCCAATGTTGCCGAGAATGAGCTGCAGCATCGCCATGGTGCGAATGTTCTGCGAGCCCTTGGAATGCTGCGTCCATCCGAGGGCGTACATCGACGTCATCGTCTTCGTCGGCGACGACGTCTCGGCAATCATCGCGGCGATCTTGAGGAACTTGTCCTTCGGGGTGCCGCAGATGCGCTCGACCATCTCAGGCGTATAGATCGACACATGCTGCTTGAGCAGATTCCACACGCACCGCGGATTCTGGAGCGTGTCATCCTGCATGACGAACCCGTCCGCTCCGATCTGGTAATCCCAGGTCGAACGGTCGTAGTCGCGGCGCTCCTCGTCGTAGCCGGTGAACAGACCGTCCTGATAATCGAAGCCTTCTTTGACGAGATAGGGCGCGTTGGTGAAGGCCTTGGTGTACTCCCACTGCACCTTGTCGTTGCCGATGCAATAATTGATGACGCCGAGCAGGAATGCGATGTCGGTGCCCTGGCGGATAGGCGCGTATACGTCGGCAACCGATGCCGACCGCGTGAAGCGCGGATCGATGACGATCAGCCGCGCGCCGCGATTAGCCTTCGCCTCGGTGACCCACTTGAACCCGCACGGATGCGCTTCGGCGGCATTGCCGCCCATGATTACGATGAGATCCGTATTCTTGATGTCCGTCCAAGAATTCGTCATCGCACCACGGCCGTAAGTTGGAGCCAGACTGGCTACCGTTGGGCCGTGTCAAACGCGAGCTTGGTTATCGAACGCGACGATCCCGGTGCTGCGCACGACCTTGTAAGTCGCCCACGCCGTCTCATTCGTGGTTGCGGACGCAGCAAGGAAACCGGTGCTGGTCCAACGGTTGACCGTCACGCCATCATTATTTTTCTCGATGAAATTTTGATCGCGATCGTCCTTCAACAGGCGAGCGATGCGATCGAGCGCAACATCCCAGGACACGCGCTCAAACTTGTCCGAGCCGGGCTTGCGGATCATCGGGTATTTGAGCCGCGTTTCGGCGTGAACGAAATCGAGCAGCGCCGCACCCTTCGGGCACAACGTCCCGCGATTGGTCGGATGATCGGTGTCGCCTTCGATGTGGGTGATTTCCGCTTTCTCGCCCTTCGAAAGGTCGCCCTTCGAGTACATGATGATGCCGCAGGCGACGGCGCAGTAGGTGCAGGTGTTGCGCGTCTCGGTCGTGGTGGCGAGCTTCCAAGGCCGGATCGCGGCCGCGAGCGCGGCTTCCTCCCCTCCAAAGCCGAGCGCGCCGATCGCGGTAGCGCCGATGCCAACGCCAGTCACTTTCATGAACTGGCGTCTCGAGAGTTCCATGTGCATGGATATCTCCTTCTGGGACTCGTTTATTCTTTCGCTCGTGAGAGCTTTTCAGCCTGCGCGACGCACGCTTCGCTATGCGCGAAGATCGCGCCGATCCGCACTTTCCCGCGTAACGCGAAGGTATTTTCGAAGCAATCCAATGTCAAATTGGCGAAAGCATTGAAAACGGCTACATCGTGCCGCAATGGCGATATTGCAGCGCAATGTAAAGGCCAGCTTTATCGCAGCAATTATAGACAAGACGACAGCAATTATAGGCAAGACCAGGACCGATATTACTCGCTCGTCGGCCCATCGTAGCGTGAAGCCGAGCCTTGAAAGTCTTGCCGATGCTTGGCCGCCAGCAGTCGAAGTTCGGCACTGGCACGAACCTCTGCCGAAATCGCAAAGTGCCGCATCGGCTGACGCATTCCGGGCGAGTGAATTGTTTGTCTTGCTGCACGTGCGCGGGTTGCCGACGCAGGCGATTTGCGGCGCGCCCGTTGAGGGCCACCGATCATAAGAGAATTGCAATGGATTTTCGCCATAGGTCGGCCGCCCCGTTCGATTTCGTGCTCGTTGGCGAGCGTGACGCGAAGGCCATGAACCTGCGAGCAGGGCCACGCTACTAATCACAACATCACACTGGACCTCGTGGGCAGGAGGGGATGAAGATGTATCAGCGGACCATTGGCGGCCTCATCGTCATCGCAGTTGTTGTGGTACTCGGCGCCCGCGCCCTGCAATCAACGCCGCCAGCGGTGGCACAACCCAATGTCGCTGTCGAAGCCATCTCGGCTCCGGTTGTCGAACAGCTCAAAATCGTGCCCGCAATGGCCGAAGGCTCTGACGCCAACTTTTTCGTTGGCACCGGCGACGGTGGTAACGGGGTCTATATCCGGTAACACATTACAGTCGTGCCGGCCCTGAACTGCGGCTGCGCGCCTCTGACGGTGACGCGCTGCCGGGCGGCGAATAACGGCCGTGGCGGAAGGGGTGGGATTCGAACCCACGAGGGAGCGGAACCCCCTGCCGGTTTTCAAGACCGGTGCCTTAAACCACTCGGCCACCCTTCCTGAGTTGCAATTTATCTGTCTGCCACCTCGCGCGCCATTGGTGGGAACGCTGCGCGTACGGTCGCTGACTGCGGCCAGTCTTTTTTTTGCTGCATTTTGCACGCCAATTGGTCAAGAGTTCCCGTTGCGACGGAATCCGGATAGTCATTTGACGGTTTCTGCCAGCCGCATGGTGAACTGGCGCATGGGGTGACCTTTGCAGAGCGGGTCTGAACCGAAAGGTTCAGGAACTCTGCCCAGGTTTGATGGGGTCCGCAGAGCTTATGAGAGCGGGGAAGGGCGCCGCAAAGTCCGGCCGCGCATATGCGTGCGCGCTCGTGGCCGTTTGCGCCTTGCTCGCCGGTTGCTCAGGCCCCAATCAATTAGGACGCCTCGATCCGCGCTACGGCGTTTCATCGAGCGCGCGGGTCATTCCGCCGGGCGAGCCGATCCCGAAGGGCGGGGGCACGTACCGGGTCGGTCAGCCGTACACGGTCGCGGGACGCACCTATGTCCCGGCCGAAAATCCCAATTACCGTGCCGAGGGCGTGGCATCATGGTACGGCGAAGACTTCCACGGGCGCCTCACCGCGAACGGCGAAATCTTTGACATGAACTCGCTTTCGGCGGCCCATACGACCCTGCCGCTGCCGAGCTACGCGCGGGTCACCAATATCTCCAACGGACGTTCGGTCATCGTTCGCGTCAATGATCGTGGCCCCTATCACTCCGACCGCGTCATCGATGTTTCGGTGCGCGCCGCCCAGTTGCTCGGATTCTACGGCAGCGGCTTGGCGCCAGTACGCGTCGAATACGTGGGTAATGCGCCCCTCGAAGGCTCCGACGACATGATGCTCGCGTCGACGTTGCGCAATGGCGGCCCGGCCCCGGCCCCGCCCACCGTGCGCATCGCGTCGGCGAAGCCTTTCGTCCCCGAACTGCCGTCGCGGCCGGGGATCGCGCACAACGTTCCGATTCCGGAGGATCGACCGTATTCATTGGGCGAGGGGCAGATTGCCTCCAATTATCGGCCTGGCATGGGCACAAACGTCGCGCGCACCGCGCCGCCCGATCGGCCGATCGCGTTCGATGGCCAATCGTCGTTGCGCGGGACGGCTTCGGCGTTTGCGCCTCCGCCCCCTGATTTCCCGCGCGGCGACGCGGTCGCGCCGTCGCTCGGTATGCGCGGCCTTTATTGAGCGTGCGCGAACTGTGGCGCGAAGCGGCCACATTGCGTCCGATAGAGCGACTTGATATTCAATGATGCGAGTGCGACCCCTGATGTCGCGGGGTGAGCGGCTTGACGCAACGACGAGCGCGGCCTTTCGAAAAGTCATCGGCCGCAGCGATCAAGTTTTGGGGCGTGAGCTGGTGCATTTCGACCGGTCCACGCGTTTTCGGCGAGGGACATTGTGCGCAAGCGCGGTGCGGATGATTTGCATCAGGCTAGAGCCCATTCGTTGGCTTGGGGCCGTAACGTTGCGGCGCGTTGCGATTGCGCTGACGATCGCTGCGGGCGTTGTGACGGCGACGGCTGCGCCGAACGGGATCGGGCTCGTCGGCGGCAAGGGCAGCAGCGATATCTCCACGCCGGCGCCGTACGCCATCCTGATGGATGTCGATAGCGGTACTGTTCTGTTCGAGAAGAGCGCCGACACGCCCACGCCGCCGTCCAGCATGGCGAAGCTGATGACGACGGAGATCGTGTTCAACGAAATCAAAGCGAACAGGGTCAAGCTTACCGACGAATTCATCATCAGTGAGGATGCTTGGCGGCGGGGAGGGGCCCCGTCGCACACATCGAGCATGTTCGCGCCAATCCACAGCCGCGTGCGCGTCGAAGACCTGCTTCGCGGCGCCCTCATCGTGTCCGGCAATGATGCCTGCATTGCCCTTGCCGAGGGCATTGCAGGAAACGAGCCGGCCTTCGTCGAGATGATGAACAAGCGGGCTCGCGAACTTGGCATGATGAGGTCCTACTTCACCAATGCCACCGGCCTGCCGGATGCCGCTCAGAAAGTGACTGTCCGCGAACTTGCCCGCCTCGCCCGCCACATCATTCGGACCTATCCGGATTTCTATAGCTTATACGGCGAACACGAGTTCACGTGGAACAAGATCCGCCAGCAGAACCGCAATCCGCTGCTGAACATGAATATCGGCGCGGACGGGCTCAAGACCGGGTTCACCCAGGACGGCGGCTACGGCATGGTCGGTTCGGCGATCCAGAACGGCACCCGCCTGCTGGTGGTCGTCAACGGACTCAGATCGGAAAAGGATCGCGGCGACGAAGCGAAGCGCCTGCTGGAATACGGGTTCCACAGCTTCGACTCCAAGAAGCTGTTCGACGAAGGGCAGATCCTTGGGTACGCGAAGCTCTACGGTGGCGCCTCGTGGTCCGTGCCTTTGGTCAGCGAGGGGCCGGTTGCCATTCTGCTGCCGCGCTCCGGAGGCGAACGCGTTGCAGCCAAGATCGTGTACTCGGGTCCGGTGCCGGCACCCGTGAAGCAGGGGCAGCGCATCGCTACGCTCAATGTGATGCGTGGCGAGAGCGTGATCGCGGAAGTCCCTCTCTACGCCGCTGAAAGCGTCGAGCAGGGGAACCTGCCAAGGCGCGCGCTTGATGCCGCCACCGAATTGGTCATCGGCCTGATTCGGATGGGCACTAAGAAGACATGATCCGCTCACCGGACTTGTTTGATACGGTGGCGAGCAAGCAGCGGGCGCTGGATTAGCGTCCGTGACCTAACCACATAAGACGCATTGCAACCGGCCATTCCAGATGCGCGGACACTTGATCACGTTTGAAGGCGGTGAGGGCGCGGGCAAATCCACCCAGGTGGCCGCGCTCGCGAAAAGGCTGAGCGGAATGGGCATTGCCACCGTCGCGACGCGCGAGCCGGGCGGTTCGCCGGGCGCCGAGATCATCCGCAAGATCCTGTTGTCGGGGGCGGCCAAGACGCTCGGTCCAGACGGTGAGGCGGTTCTGTTTGCAGCCGCCCGTGCCGACCACATCGAGGCGCTCCTCAAGCCGGCGCTCGCCGCCGGCAAGTGGATCATTTGCGACCGCTATATCGACTCGACGCGGGTTTACCAGGGCGCAGTCGGCAAGGTCGGAGACGCTTTCATCAAAGGACTGGAAAAGCTCACCGTCGGAGACGTATTGCCGGAACTCACGTTCATCCTCGACGTGCCGGCCAGCGTCGGCCTTGCCCGCGCCCTTGAGCGCCGCGGCAATGGCAGCACCGATCGCTTCGAAAGCCAGGACCTGGGTTTTCACGAAGCGCTCAACGCCGCGTTTCGCGATATCGCCAAGAACGAGCCGGAGCGCTGCGTGCTGATCGACAGCAACCGTCCGGCCGACGTGGTCGCGGCCGACATCTGGCGCATCGTGCGCAAGCGACTCTCGCCCGAAAACGCGCCGTTGACGTTCGAGGAATTGGTGCGGTGAGCCGCGCCGAGGATGCGGATCAAGTTGCGCCGCCGCGCGAAACCCTGGAACTGTTCGGCCATCACGCCGCCGAGCAGGAATTCCTCGCCGCGTACCGCTCCGGCCGCATACCTCACGCTTGGCTGATCGGCGGGGAAATCGGGATCGGCAAGGCGACGCTCGCCTATCGGATGGCGCGGTTCGTGCTCGCCCATCCTGATCCCACGCGAGCGGACGTGAAGGAAGCGACTTCGCTCGCGCTTGCGCCCAATCACCCGACCGTGCGGCGCGTCGCCGGCAACGCTCATAGCGACCTTCTCGTTCTTGAGCGCACGGCAGGCGACAGCGGCAAGCTGCGCACTGTCATCACCGTTGATCAGGTTCGTCGATTGACGAGCTTCTTCGGATCGACTGCGGGGGAGGGCGGCTGGCGCGTCGCGATCGTCGACAGTGCCGACGAGCTCAAATATCCCGAAGCCTCGAACGCATTGTTGAAGATGCTGGAGGAGCCCCCGACGCGCTCGCTGTTTCTCGTGGTGAGCCACGCGCCCGGCCGGCTTCTACCGACGATCCGTTCGCGCTGCCGACGCCTCTCACTCAAGCCCCTTGCGCAGGACGATGTGGCGCGTGCCGCGGGCGCGGCCCTCAACCGTGATCCAGCCGATCCGACGATCGTCAAGGCCGCGGCGGCGGCGCGCGGCAGCGTCGCCCGCGCCATCGCCCTTGCCGGCGGCCCGGTGCTGGCGCTGCGCGAGAAAGTCGCGGGGCTGCTTGCGGCGCTGCCGGCAACCGACCCGAAGGCGCTTCATGCGCTTGGCGACGAACTCGATCGCGATCGGGGCCTGCTCGACGTCTTTGCCGGCGCCATTCGCGACTGGCTGTCAGGTCGGATCGAGGTCGACACCAACTTGGCGCGTCTTGCCGCGGCGGCCGAGGTGTGGGAGCGCTTCAACCGCTCGGCCCGCGACGTCGAGGTGTACAATCTCGAACGCAAGCCGCTGGTTTTTGCCGTTTTCGGCCAGCTTGCGGAGGCATCGCGCGGTTGATAACTATCGCCGGTCGGCGGGAATAAGAGGGCAGGGGCGGGGACGCGCATTTTCGACCGTCCCGGCCCCTGTTCTTTTTGTCGATGCAGCCGACACCACCGGAACCCGTGCTCAATGGCAGACAAGCCACGCTTCTACATCACGACCGCGATTTCCTATCCGAACGGTCCGCCCCATATGGGTCATGCCTATGAGGCGATCGCGACCGATGCAATCGCGCGCTTCATGCGGCTTGACGGCTACGACGTGTTCTTCCTGACGGGCGTCGACGAGCACGGCATCAAGATGCTGCAGACGGCGGGCCGGGCCGGGATCACGCCGCGCGAACTTACCGACCGCAATGTGCCGCTCTTTCGCGCGATGGTGGAGCGCCTCAACTGCTCCAATGACGATTTCATCCGCACGACGGAGGAGCGTCACTATCGCGCTTCGCAGGCCATCTGGGAGCGCATGCAGGCGGCCGGGGACATCTATCTCTCGAAATACACCGGGTGGTATTCGGTGCGTGACGAGGCCTATTACGACGAGGGCGAGACGCGCCTCGACGATAAGGGCACGCGGATCGGACCGCAGGGCACGCCTGTCGAATGGGTCGAGGAAGAGACCTATTTCTTCAAATTGTCCGCGTACCAGGACAAGCTTCTCGCGCTCTACCGCGACGTGCCCGATTTCGTTCTGCCCAGGGAACGCATGAACGAGGTCGCGAGCTTCGTGCGCGGCGGCCTCAAGGATCTGTCGATCTCGCGCACCACCTTCACGTGGGGCGTCCCGGTGCCGGGTGATGCCGAAGCACATCATGTATGTGTGGGTCGATGCGCTCACGAACTACATCACGGCCGTCGGCTATCCTGATATCGACGGCGAAAAGTTTCGCCGATATTGGCCGGCCGACCTCCACGTGATCGGCAAGGACATCGTGCGGTTTCACGCCGTCTATTGGCCGGCATTCCTGATGTCGGCGGGCGTCGCCGTCCCCCGCCACATCTTCAGTCACGGCTTCCTCTTCAACCGCGGCGAGAAAATGTCGAAGTCGGTCGGCAACGTCATCGATCCGATGGCGCTCGCCGATACCTATGGTGTGGACCAGTTCCGCTATTTCCTCTTGCGCGAAGTACCCTTCGGCCAGGACGGCAATTACAGCCACGAGGCCATCGTCGCGCGCATCAACGCCGATCTTGCCAACGATCTCGGCAATCTTGCGCAACGCTCGCTGTCGATCATTGCCCGCGGGCTTGGCGGCAAGCTGCCGTCGCCGGGAGAATTCAGCGCGGCCGATCAAGCTCTGCTGGCGTCGGCCGATGCGATGATTGGCAAGGCGCGCGAGGCGATGAAGACGAGGCAGCTCCATCAGGTCCTCAATGCTGTCTGGGCGGTCGTTGCAGACGCCAATCGCTATTTCGCCGGCGAGGCGCCGTGGGCGCTCGCCAAGACCGACCCGGTACGGCAAGGGACCGTGCTTTACGTCACAGCGGAGGTCGTTCGACAGGTCGCGATCCTGGCGCAGCCGTTCATGCCGCACGCAGCGGCGCGCCTTCTTGATCTTCTCGCGATCCCGTCGGCAAAGCGCGACTTCGCCGCACTTGCGGACCGGATTGCGCCCGGCGCTGCGCTGCCGCCACCCGCACCTGTGTTCCCGCGCTATGTCGAGCCGGCGACGGAGGCCGCCCGTTGAGCGTGCTCGTCGATAGCCATTGTCATCTCGACTTTCCCGACTTCGCCGATGACCTGCCCGCGATCGTGGACCGCGCCGAAGCGGCCGGAATCGCACGTATCGTGTCGATTTCGACGCGGGTCGCGAAGTTCGACAACCTGCTGGGCATCGCAGAGCGATTCCCCAACGTCTACAGCTCGATAGGTACGCATCCTCATTACGCTCACGAGGAGCCGGACGTGACCACCGCGGACTTGGTATTGCGCACTCGGCATCCCAAAGTCGTGGCGATCGGCGAGGCCGGGCTCGATTATCATTACGACTTCAGCCCGCGCGACGCCCAGCTCGCGGGTTTCCGCCGCCATATCGCCGCCGCGCGCGAAACCGGGCTGCCGCTTGTCATCCATACGCGCGAGGCCGACGCGGATGCAGGCCGCGTGCTCACGGAGGAGATGGGGCAGGGCGCCTTCCCGGCGGTCTTGCATTGCTATACCGGCGGTCGCGAGCTTGCCATGCGCGCCATCGACCTTGGCCTCTATGTCTCGTTCACGGGCATCCTCACGTTCAAGAAATCCGAGGATCTCCGTGCGATCGCAGCGGAATTGCCGATCGACCGCATTCTGGTCGAAACCGACGCGCCCTACCTCGCGCCGGGTAAATATCGCGGCAAGCGCAATGAGCCTGCCTACGTGACTGAAACCGCAGCGACGCTCGCGGCGCTCCATGGCGTTACGCAAGACGAAATCGCGCGCCAGACGACGGAGAATTTCTTCCGGCTGTTCAGCAAGGTGCCGCGGGCTGCCGACGCATGACGCTCTCCGTCACGATCCTCGGATGCGGGTTTTCTGGCGGGGTGCCTCGGCCGGGGCTCGGGTGGGGGCGATGCAATCCCAAGAACCCGAAGAACCGGCGGCGGCGCTGCTCAATCCTGGTCAATCGCAACGGCGCGGGCGGTGAAAAGACAAGCGTCCTCGTCGACACCTCGCCGGACCTGCGCGAGCAGCTTCTGGACGCGGGCGTCAACTGGGTGGATGGCGTGCTCTACACCCACGAGCACGCCGACCATACACATGGCATTGACGATCTGCGCGGCCTCTTTATCGGCGCGCGCCAGCGTGTCGACACCTATTCCGATGAAGCCACCTGGAAAATGCTGTGGTCGCGCTTCGGCTATTGCTTCGTGACCCCGCCAGGAAGCCAATATCCGCCGATCCTCAATCGCCATGCCATTGGGCCCGGCAAACCGGTGACGATCCCCGGGCCGGCCGGCGAAATCACCGCCATGCCGCTGCTGCAGGATCACGGGGATATCGCGTCACTGGGCTTCCGGTTTGGCGCGATGGCTTATTCGCCGGACTTGGTCGACTTGCCGGCCGAAAGCGTTCACGCGCTCGCCGGTATCAAGCTGTGGATCGTCGATGCGCTGTGGTACCGGCCGCACCCGAGCCATTTCCATCTCGACCTGACGCTCGAATGGATCGACCGCATCCGGCCGCGCCGCGCGATCCTCACCAACATGCACAGCGATCTCGATTACGATGAGCTCCGCGCGAAGCTGCCGCCGCACGTCGAGCCTGGCTTCGACGGCATGCAGGTGGAATTCGAGGGATGACCAGCGGGGAGAAGATGGCGGCGGACAAAGTTCGCAGGAAATCGCCGATTTCATCGGCACTGTGGAAGATATTCCATAATATCTCTTATGCGAATTCGAGCATTCAGAGACGGCCGGCGCCTCCCGTCTGCCGTGCGGCATTCGGCGCCGCGCATGAAGCCGTCCCGAGACATCGCCCGGCTCATCGAGATCATGGCGGCGCTGCGCACGCCGGGCACTGGATGCCCCTGGGACCTCGAACAGGACTTCTCGACCATCGCGCCCTACACCGTCGAGGAAGCCTACGAGGTCGCTGACGCGATCGAACGCGGCGACTTTGATGATCTCCGCGACGAACTCGGGGACCTCCTGCTGCAGGTCGTGTTTCACGCTCGAATGGCCGAGGAGCAGGGACTGTTCGACTTCGGTGGGGTCGTCCAGGCCATCACGCGAGAAGCTGGTCCGGCGACATCCCCACGTATTCGGCGACGCGGGTTCGTTGGGCACCGAGGAGGTCAACGCGCTGTGGGAGCGCATCAAGAGCCAGGAGAAGGCCGAGCGCGCCGCGCGCAGGTCGCACGCCGTGCCCGAGAGTGTAACGCTTGGCGGCGTCCCGGCGAACCTCCCTGCCCTGACCCGAGCACTCAAGCTGCAGCAAAAGGCCGGCAAGGTCGGCTTCGATTGGAACGATCCGCACGCCGTTCTCGCCAAAATTCGCGAAGAAGCAGATGAGATCGAGGCGGCGCTCGCGAGCGGTGCGGTAGAAGACGCAGCGACCGAGGTCGGCGACCTGATGTTTGCCGCCGTCAATTTGGCCCGCCATCTCAGTGCTGATCCTGAGGCGGCGCTTCGCGAGGCAAATCGCAAGTTCGAGCGGCGCTTTCGTTACATTGAGGAAGCACTAAGCGCGACCGGCAAAACACCGTCGCAATCAACGCTCGCTGAAATGGACGCCCTTTGGAACGAAGCGAAACACAGAGAGCAGGGGCCACAGATCGAAGATCAGACATAGTCGAGGATAGCCGCGGACCGCAGCCTAGGAGCTGTGCTTGGCGCGGTCTTCGTCCCCTACCCCTGATGTCCCGCTCCTGATGTTTCCCGCACCAAACTTCGCGCGGACGATGCCGGCACGCTCAGGTGTCACGCGCACGGTCATGTGCATGCGTCCGTCCGCGCCCTCGTCACGGCCTAGTACTTCAGCGTGTCGGTGCAGCCAGCTCATGCCCGCCCCATCCGCGAGATCGAGCGCGACGTCGAGGGTAAGGCGTGAACGCGCGAATTCGTCCTCGATCGCGCTGATCAGCGCATCAGTGCCCTCCCCGGTCAGTGCAGACACCAGCACCGGCGGATGCCCGGCGCCCCGGCGATGGCTGAGATTTTCAAGCCGCTCGCGCTCAACCTCGTCGACCTGATCGATCTTGTTCCAGACCTCGATCAGTCGCGGATCTTCGGGCTCGATGCCGAGGTCGCGCAGCACGGCCGTCACATCCTCGGATTGGGCGGCGGTATCGCCATGCGAGACATCGCGCACATGCAAGATCATGTCGGCTTCGATGACCTCCTCTAGCGTTGCCCGAAAGGCGGCCACCAGCATGGTCGGGAGTTCGGAAATGAAGCCGACGGTATCGGACATGATGATCCGCGTGCCGTGAGGCAGATCGATTGCGCGCATGGTCGGATCGAGCGTCGCAAATAACATGTCGGCCGAGACAACGGTCGCGCGGGTCAAACGATTGAACAGGGTCGATTTTCCAGCGTTGGTGTAGCCGACCAGCGCAACGATCGGATACGGAATGCGTTTCCGGCTCTGACGATGGACCTTCCGGGTCGTCTTCACTCCCTCCAATTCGCGTTCGATGCGGGCGATGCGCTCAGCGATCAGGCGACGGTCGGTCTCAATCTGGGTCTCGCCTGGGCCGCCAAGGAAGCCGAAACCGCCCCGTTGGCGTTCCAGGTGGGTCCATGACCGCACCAGGCGGCTGCGTTGGTAATTGAGGTGGGCCAGTTCGACCTGGAGCGCTCCTTCGCGGGTCCGGGCCCGCTTGCCGAATATTTCCAGGATCAGTCCGGTGCGATCCACCACCTTGGCGTTCCAGGCCTTTTCAAGGTTGCGCTGCTGCACCGGGCTGAGGGCGCAGTCCATTATGACGAGTTCAGCCTCGCGCGCCTTCACCAAGCCCGCGATCTCTTCGACCTTGCCCTTGCCGATGTATGTGGCCGGCCGGATGTCCGTGACGCCAATGATGCCTTGGTCCACGACATCAAGGTCAATGGCGAGGGCAAGGCCTACCGCCTCGTCCAACCGGGCAGCAGGCGCACGCGAGCCGTCGGAAGCCGCCGCGCGCAACCGCGGGTAAGGGCCAAGCACGATGGCTCGGCCCGTTACCGATCCTTCGGTCGGACTTAAGGGGTTGAAATGGCGGTCGCGCCGACGCGGCTCCAATCAGGCCTTTTCCGCGGCGGCGTTTTCCTCACCGCCCTCAAAAAGTTGTACCGGATGGCCCGGCATGATCGTTGATATGGCGTGCTTGTAGACGAGTTGCGAGTGCCCATCGCGCCGCAACAACACGCAAAAATTATCGAACCAGGTCACGACTCCCTGGAGCTTGACCCCGTTGACGAGGAAGATCGTGAGCGGGATTTTCGATTTCCGGACGTGATTTAGAAAGGTGTCTTGAAGGTTTTGTGCGCGTTCGGCTGCCATGGCCGTTTTTCCGCTTTTTCTCGCAGTAGCCCCCGGTGCCTGATTGCATCAGACCTCTGCGTTTTGAACGTTCCGCACTGCGGCAGGGAACCGAAGTGCAATAGTACATTAGACGGTAGCTTGTTGTTTGGCGCAAGTCCGCCGCGCAGGCAAGCTGTGCTATTTTTGCGCGCGAATTCCGGGCATGCCCACCTCAGGTGATCTCGGTGTGACTGTAAAATTCGCGCCGCAGCGCCGTGGCGACTGGCCCCGGCCGTCCATCGCCCAATATTTTGTCATCGATCCGGACCACCGGCTGCACCGTCTGGCTTGCCGATGTGACAAAGGCCTCGCGTGCGTTCAGGGCTTCCGCTCTCGTGAACGGCCGTTCCACGAGCCGTAGCCCTTGCGAGACGATGACGTCGAGCACCACGGCCCGAGAGATGCCGTTGAGAATGCTGTTGTCCGCGGGCCGGGTCACCACCTCCCCGCCTTCGGTGACGATCCAGGCGTTGGAGGACGCGCCCTCGGTGATATGTCCATCGTGGTCGACGAACCAAGCTTCGCGCGCACCGCGATCGCGGGCCGCTTGCTTTGCCAAGACGTTAGGCAGTAGCGCGACGGATTTGATGTCAGGACGTGCCCAACGGGTGTCCGGCACGGTCACGACCGCGATGCCGTCCGCGGCGGTTTTGTCCCGGCTCGCCTTGCCGAGGGTGCGCGCAGTAACGACAGACCGACGGAGCGGTCTTTGTCAGCGGAAAGGCGTGGTCACGTCGCGCAACGCCCCGAGTGACCTGGAGGTAGACGATTCCCTCGCGCACCCGGTTGCGCGCGACGGTCTCACGCAAGACGACCCCGAGTGCGGCAAGCGTCATCGGCAGCGCGATGCGCAACTCGCTGAGCGACCGTACAAGCCGGGCCATGTGTCGGCGCTCGTCGACCAAACGCCCTCCCCTCACCTCACACACCTCGTACACGCCATCAGCGAACTGGTAGCCGCGGTCCTCCACATGGATCATGGCTTCGCGGTGCGGCCGATATCGGCCGTTGACATAGGCGATGCGAGACATCCGATTTCCGTCGAGGGAGTAGCGCCGATCGCGCTCAATCCATGCCAAGAGCCTTAAGCTTGCGATGGAGTGCGGAACGCTCCATGCCGACAAATTCGGCGGTGCGGGAGATATTGCCGCCGAACCGGCTGATCTGAGCGCGCAGATATTCGCGCTCGAAGGCCTCCCGCGCATCGCGCAGCGGCATGCCCATGAGGTGCTCGCCGCCGGCACCTTTCGGCATCGCCGGCACCATCGAGCCCACGTCCTGCGGCAGCATGTCGGCGGAAATCACGGCCTCGGGATCGCCGCCGGCAAGAATCATCAATCGTTCGACGTTGTTGCGAAGCTGGCGGACATTGCCGGGCCAATCATGGGTCTGCAGCACGGCCATGGCGTCTGCGCCGATCCGCCGTTTCGGCAAGCCCGTCGCCTGCGAAATCTGGTCCATGAAGTGTTCGACGAGCTCCGCCACGTCCTCGCGCCGCTCCACAAGCGGCGGCACCCGGATCGGCACGACGGACAAGCGGTGATAGAGGTCCTCGCGGAACCGGCCTGCAGCGATCTCTTCCTCGAGGTTGCGCGTGGTCGATGTGATGATCCGCACGTTGACCTCGACCCGCGTGGTGCCGCCGACACGCTGGAACGTCTGGTCGACCAGGACGCGCATGATCTTGTTCTGCGTCTCGCGCGGCATGTCGCCGATTTCGTCGATGAAGAGCGTGCCACCGTGAGCCTCCTCGAGGGCTCCAACTTTGCGCGCCTGGGAGCCGTCCACCTGGTCGGCGCCGAAAAGCTCGATCTCCATTCGCTCGGGCGTTATCGCCGCGGCATTGATGACCACGAAGGGACCGGACTCCCGGGCCGACATGGCATGGATGGTGCGTGCGGTCAGTTCCTTGCCGGCGCCTGACGGACCTACGATCAGGATACGGCTGTTGGTGGGGGCAACCTTTTCGATGGTTTGACGCAGATGAAGGATCGGTCCCGAGCTCCCGATCAGCCCTGAAGGGAACGGCGCGAGCTGCTTGAGATCCCTGACTTCACGCTTGAGCCGGGACGTTTCGAGCGCGCGGTCGGCGACCAGCACCAGCCGGTCGGCCTTGAACGGCTTCTCGATGAAGTCGTAGGCGCCTTTTTTGATCGCCGCGACCGCGGTTTCAATGTTGCCATGGCCCGAAATCATCACAACGGGCAGGTCAGGATGCTCGGACTTGATGCTGCCAAGCAACTGCAATCCATCAAGCTTGCTGCCTTGCAACCAGATATCGAGGAAGACGAGGTTTGGCCGTCGCGATCGAATTGCCGTGACGGCATCGTCGCTGTCGCGCGCCGTGCGAGTGGAGTAGCCCTCGTCCTCAAGGATGCCGGAGACGAGTTCACGTATATCGTTCTCGTCGTCGATAATCAGGATGTCTGAATTCATTCTCGTTTCTCGTTGGGCGTTTCGTCGGCTAATTCATTATGAATTGATGTGCTGTCCGTTATGGCGCCGCCTGTCGGCGGCGCGTCGTCGCTGGTAACGGTGGCCGTCGGCTCGGCCGCAAAACGCAGCCGCATCCAGGCGCCGCGCTGGCCGGGAATTCGTTCGGCAGCGTCGTGAAGCTCGATGCCGCCGCCGTGGTCCTCGAGAATTTTACCCACGATAGCGAGGCCGAGCCCTGTGCCCTTCTCCCGGGTCGTCACATAAGGTTCGAGCAGGCGGCTGCGGTTTTCTTTGGGGAGGCCAATACCGTTATCGATGACGTCGATGATAATATCGTCGCCATCACGAACTGCCGACACGGCAATTCGCCCGCGCGTGCCTTGGGCCGCCGGTACCGCGCCAATCGCCTCCGTCGCATTCTTGATGATGTTGGTGAGGCCCTGCGAAATCAGCCGGCGGTCGAACCGCGCCGGCATCGGGTCTTCGCCGATCTCCGCATCGATGTCGATTTCCGCGTTGCCAACCCGCTGGAGGAAGACGACCTGACGCACGGTGTCGGCCACATCCTCCGCCGCGAATACCGGCTTCGGCATGCGTGCGAAGCGGGAGAACTCGTCCACCATGCGGCGGATATCTTCGACTTGGCGCACGATGGTGTCGGTGCATTGCTCGAATATGGCGCGATCTTCCGTGATGGTCTTGCCGTACTTGCGACGCAGTCGCTCGGCGGAAAGCTGAATTGGCGTCAGCGGGTTCTTGATCTCGTGGGCAATGCGACGCGCGATGTCGGCCCAGGCGGCGGTGCGCTGCGCCGCGACAAGCTCGGTGATGTCATCGAGGGTGACGACGTAGCCGTGATCGGGATTGGCGGACTGCTCGGTCGTGACGCGGACCGAGACGGTCCGATCGCGGCCGCTGCGGTGGATCGTGGTCTGCCCCTGAACCAGACGTTGCCCGTCAGTACGAGCCGGCTCAATGAACTCCTTGAGCTCAGGCGCGATCTGTTCGAGCGGACGCCCCAGAGCATCGGCCTCGCTGCAACCGATCAATTTTTCGGCTGAGCGATTGAGAATGCTCACACGGCCTGCGCCGTCGACGCCGATCACGCCGGCGCTCGCGCCCGCAAGAACCGCCTCGGTAAAGCGTCGCCGGCTATCGACGAGGTCGCGGGCACGCATGAGGTCGTCGCGCTGGGTGCGCAATTCCTGCGTCATCTTGTTGAAGGTCGCGCCGAGCTGGGCGAGGTCGCCTTCGGACCGCCGTACCGGAACCTGAACGTGCAAATTGCCGGTGGAGACGATATTGGCGGCACCGATGAGACGGCGAATTGGCGCTACGAGACGGTTCGCGAAGGCAAAGCCAAGCCAGACGGCAGACAGCAGCACGGTGAGCGCGATGACGGTGTACATCAGCGCGAACGCGATCTGAATGCCGAAACGCCGTTCGTCAAGCGTCGCGTATTCCTCGATACTCTGCTCAGTATGCTGGATTTGCGCCAGCACTTGCGGATCGAGCATTCGCGCCACGAAGAGATACGCGTTGTCGTAATCTTTCAGCTTGATGAGCGCGCCGACGTAGTTGGAATCGCGCAGCAAACCAGCGACCGCTTCATCTTGGCCGACCAGGGACAAGCGCTCAGCAGGGGGCGGGCGCGGTTCCGGAAATTGCGGCGGCAGCTTGATGTCGGCCTTGGCCAACACGGAGAGGTCGGAGCCGAGAATCATCGCCGTCGGCAGATCACGCACGGTCGCCTGGGCGGTGAAGAACTGGCCGAATTTGACCTGGTCTTGATCAAACAATGGTTTGGCGCGACCGACGTCGACCGCCATCGAGGTCGCTTCGGCTCGAACCGATTGCTCATGCTCGTTGATATAGGCCTGGGAAACGATCAGCGAGTTTTGGATGACGGCTCGGGTGCGATCGGAAAACAGCGACCCGAGGCCGCGATCGAGCGTGATGCTTGCCACGACCGCAACCAGCACCGCCGGCGCTACTGCAACAACCGAGAACAAACCGACGATCTGCACCTGAAGCCGCGCCGCGGCCCTGCCCCGCCTCCGCGCTTGGATGATCGTCCAGACCTCCCGCCCGATGATACCGAACAGCAAAAAGACGGCACCCACGTTCACGCCGAGCAACGTAACGACGACGCCATGGGTGGGATTGATCGGAGTGAGGCCGGCGAGCACGACAAAGGTGGTCAGCGCCGACAACAGGGCGACGCCAACCGCGACGAGACCGACAATTCCAATCGCGAAGCGTGTCCCCGCACTAGGTCCTTGCGAAGGTCCCGCGGCTACCGCCTCCTCGATCGTCGTCATTACTCCCCCAGCTCTGATAGCCGTTGCCGACCGTGCGAAAGTTGCAAACGGCATTAGCTGCCGCGGTTAGCTGATGCAGCCATGATGCAGAACTACAACAAAGTGTTGCTGAATTGAGACATTTCCGGGGCGTGACAAGCCCACCCCGGGCGCGCCGGCTATGCAACTTCGAACATGCGGCGTGGCGCGATTATCCGCTCGTGCGGATCACCTGGATTTCCAGATCGCGGATCTTCTTGCGCAACGTGTTGCGGTTCACGCCCAGCAGATCGGCTGCGCGTATCTGATTGCCGCGCGTCGCGGCGAGCGCCGCAGACAGGAGCGGGTATTCGATCTCCCGAAGGATACGGTGATAGAGCCCCGGTGGCGGCAGACCTTCACCAAACCCGCCGAAGTATTTCGTGAGGTGGCGCTCGACCGACGACGACAGGCTCTCTTCAGACCGCACCTCATCGCCAAACGGCGCCGGTGCCGGCGGCGCTAGTTCGTTGTCGATGACGGCCGCCGTGATCGTCTCCTGCGGATAGAGAGCGGCCAGCCTTCGGGCAAGGTTTTCAAGTTCGCGCACGTTCCCCGGCCAGCGGTAACGCTTGAGACGTTCGATGGCGCCTGACTCGATCTGTTTGGGCGGCAGCCCTTCCCGCTCGGCAAGATTAAAGAAATGGCGGATCAGATCGGGAATGTCCTCGATGCGCTCGCGCAACGGCGGCAGCCGCAGCGGCACCACGTTGAGGCGGAAGAAGAGATCTTCGCGGAACAAGCCCTGCTGGATAAGAATCCGCAGGTCCTTGTTGGTCGCGGCTATGATGCGCACGTCGGTCTTGATCGGGGTGCGGCCGCCAACCGTCGTGTATTCGCCCTGCTGGAGTACGCGCAGCAGACGGGTCTGCGCCTCCATCGGCATGTCACCGATTTCATCAAGAAAGAGCGTTCCGCCCTCGGCCTGCTCGAAGCGACCCGGATTGCGGGTGTTGGCTCCGGTGAAAGCGCCCTTCTCGTGGCCGAAAAGTTCCAACTCGATGAGCTCGCGTGGAATCGCCGCCATGTTGATGGCGACGAATGGCCCACTGCGGCGCTTGCCGTAATCATGCAACGCCCGGGCGACCAACTCCTTGCCAGTGCCCAACTCGCCAGAAATCATGACCGTCAAGTCGGTCTGCATCAGGCGCGCCAGGAGACGGTAGATTTCCTGCATGGCCGGAGAGCGACCGACCAGCGGTATGGAATCGATCTCCTCCGGTTTCGCTGTAGGCTGTGCCGGACGATCCTTAGGCTCGGACAGCGCGCGGCCGACGATCGAGGTCAGTTCCTTGAGATCGAAGGGCTTGGGCAGATATTCGTAGGCGCCCCGCTCAGAGGCCCTGATGGCCGTCATGAACGTGTTCTGCGCGCTCATCACGATAATGGGTAGTTCCGGCCGCAGCTTCTTGATGCGCGGCAGGAGATCGAACGCATTCTCGTCGGGCATCAGCACGTCAGTGATGACGAGATCGCCCTCACCCTGGCTCACCCATCGCCACAGCGTCGCGGCGTTGCCGGTCGAGCGAACCTCATAACCGGCGCGCGACAACGCCTGGTTCAATACGGTTCTGATAGCCGCATCGTCATCGGCGATCAAAATACTTCCCGTAGGCATCTGCATCACCTCAGGTTTCTCCATCCGGCTCGGCGTCTTCGCCCGTAAACATGGGCATAAGGACGCGAAAAACCGTACGCCGCGGCTGTGACTCGCATTCGATGATGCCGCCGTGATCCCCGATGATCTTGGCGGCAAGTGCGAGCCCCAGCCCGGTTCCAGTGGGTTTGGTGGTCACAAAGGGATCGAAGAGGTG
Organism: uncultured Alphaproteobacteria bacterium; assembly: GCA_963702755.1. Lineage (GTDB taxonomy): Bacteria > Pseudomonadota > Alphaproteobacteria > Rhizobiales > Xanthobacteraceae > JAJPKK01. Next base: position 354,043 of record CAVPDZ010000006.1, read on the forward strand.
TGGCATCAGGTCGTCGGGCACGCCCGGACCGTTGTCCTTGATGCAGAATTCCAGCGGCAACGAAACCTTGGATTTGCTGCCCGGCAGTGACAGCCTCACCCCGGGCCGGAAAGCAGTCGAAAGCTGGATCTCGCCGTCGATGGCGTTTTCGCCAATTGCCTCGGCCGCGTTCTTGACGAGATTGAGAAAGACCTGGACCAGTTGATCGCGGTTCGCCAGCACTGGCGGGAGCGAGGGATCGTAATCTTCGATGAAGCGGATGTGGCGGGCGAAGCCGGACTGAGCGAGCCGGCGCACGTGATCGAACACCACGTGGATGTTGACGGGCTCACGCTCTACCGGCCGCTCGTCCCCGAATACCTCCATGCGATCGACGAGTTTGACGATGCGGTCTGCCTCCTCGCAGATCAGCCGCGTCAAAGTGCGGTCATCGTCGCTCGCCGATTGTTCAAGCAGTTGTGCCGCGCCGCGAATACCCGAGAGCGGGTTCTTGATCTCGTGCGCCAGCATCGCGGCAAGCGCAATCACCGAGCGCGCGGCGCCACGGTGGGTAAGCTGCCGGTTCATCTTGTCCGCCATGGTGCGCTGCTGCAGCATCACCACGACGTGGCCCGGTCGTTCGGTGACGGGGGCGACGTGCAGGTCCACGACGCGTTCGGAGGGCGTGCGCGGGGTCCCGAGGTCGACCTTATATTCGTTGACCGCGCCGCCACGTTGGCGAACCTGCTCGACCAACGCCAGCAGCGGACTGCCGAAAGGAACAAGGTCCCGCAGCGAATGCCGGCGTAGCAAGGCGACCGACATATCGAAGAAATCCTCCGCTGCCACGTTGGCATCCTCGATGCGAGCGTCCGGGCCGACGACCACGACAGCAAGCGGCAGCGCATTCAACACCGCTTCGGCAGTGCTGATCGCATGAGCGGCATTGCGGTTGCTCGGATGGCTCATGCGGCGACTCTCCAGGCCATGGCATCGAAAGCGTCGGCGAGGCGTCGCTGCGTTTCGCGTGGGGTCGGCGCCGTCAGCACCTGGCCGCGCCAGTGCTTAAGGGAAGCAGCGGCGCCAGCGGTCTCGGCCGCAACATCGAGGGCCCAGGCGACGTGCTTGCGCGCATGCTTTGCGCCGATGCGCTCGCCGTGATGGACGAGCATCTCGTCGTAAAGCGCGGCGATCATGTTGTACTGCCTGTCGAGCGGCGGTGCCGGATCGCGCACCCCACTGGCGAGAAAACGTGCAAGTTGTCCCGGGAACCAGGGGCGACCCTGGGCGCCCCGGCCGATCATCACGGCGTCGGCCCCGGAACAGCGAGTGCGTCGCTCGCCTCATCAAAGGTCGTGATATCGCCGTTGACGACGACGGGGATCGAGACCTCGCGCTTGACGGCTGCGACAGCCGCCCAATCGGCCTTGCCCGAATAGAACTGACAGCGGGTACGGCCGTGCACGGTGATCAGCATGACGCCGGCGTCCTGCGCACGGCGCGCAAGCTCAGGCGCATTTCGCGAGCGATCGTCCCAACCAAGCCGCATCTTCAGTGTTACCGGAACCCGTACGGCTCCGACCGTCGCGTCGATCAGCGCGACGGCATGATCGAGATCGCGCATCAGGGCGGACCCCGACTGCCCATTGGTGACGTGACGCGACGGGCAGCCCATGTTGATGTCGATGATGGCCGCGCCCTCCCCGGCCGCAATCCGTGCGCCCTCGGCCATCCATCGAGATTCGCAGCCGGCGATCTGGACCACGTGGTGACCGATACCCGGCGCTTCCATCCGCAGTCGCATGTCCCGCCGTCCGGCGGCGAGCGCCGCACAGGCGGTCATCTCCGAGACCACAAGCCCCGCGCCAAGACGTGCGACCAGCCGCCGGAAAGGGGCGTCGGTGACGCCGGACATCGGTGCCAGAAAGACCCGGTTCGCAATGCTGACATCGCCGATACTTAGCGGCGCAGCGGCATCGGGAGGGTCTGTTACCATGCTCATCGCTCTTGCCTATATTCTAGGCTAAATCGTGATTTGCTTAGAGTTTAGACATTAGCGCGGTGCAGCGCAAGTGTTGCAGTGCAATATCGTAAAATCGAAGTCCTGCCAAAGCGGTGCTTCGGCGGTACGGTTGAATTCCTGCTTTCCGATGCGGCGCGGCACGGCTAAATCACGGTCGATTTTGCCCATGCAATTCGAGCGTTCGGGCGCCGCGACCAAAGGAGAAGCGAGGTATGGCGGGAGGGGTGGCCGTCGTCATCGTCGCAGCCGGTCGCGGAACACGCGCCGGCGGCGAGGTTCCGAAACAGTATCGGTTGATCGCGGGCATTCCGGTGTTCCGCCGGTCCCTCATGCTGTTCGTCGGCCATCCGGAGATCGAGCTGGTGCAGCCCGTGATTCATCGCGACGATGCCGCACGCTTTGCCGAGTCCAGTGTTGGCCTTCCGGTGCGGGCGGCAGCGTTCGGTGGCGCGACGCGGCAAGCGTCGGTTCGTGCCGGACTTGAAGCGCTGGAAAAGGAAGCGCCTCGCACGGTGCTCGTGCACGATGCCGCGCGCCCCTTTGCATCGGCGTCGCTGGTATCGCGTGCCATTGCAGCGGGTGCAGGAGGGGCCGCGATTCCCGGACTACCGCTGACCGACACCATCAAGGCCGTCGATAGCGAGGGACGCGTCGTCGACACTGTCGATCGAACTCGCTTGCGGGCGGTGCAAACGCCGCAAGCGTTCGCTTTCGATCCATTGCTCTCGGCGCATCGCCGCGCCTTCCTTGCCGGCCGCGAAGATTTCACCGACGATGCAGCGCTGGCCGAATGGGCGGGGATGACGGTGCGGCTGTTCGAGGGCGACGTGGACAACATCAAGCTCACGACCGAAGCGGATTTTGTTAAGGCCGCGGACCATGGCGCACTGTCCGACATCCGCACCGCGATGGGCTACGACGTACACGCCTTTACCGACGGCGATCACGTCTGGCTCGGCGGCGTGCGCATCCCCTTTCCGCGTGGGCTTTCGGGGCATTCGGACGCCGATGTCGCGATGCATGCGCTGGTCGATGCCATCCTGGGGACCTTGGCCGACGGCGATATCGGAGCGCACTTTCCCCCGTCCGATCCGCAATGGCGCGGCGCGTCGTCGGACAAATTTCTGGCGTTCGCGATCGAGCGCGTGCGCCAGCGCGGGGGGCGCATCGCGCATCTCGACATCACCATCGTATGCGAAGCGCCGCGAATCGGCCCGCATCGGGACGCCATGCGTGCGCGCATTGCCGAGATCGCCGGCGTCACCATCGATCGGGTCGCCGTCAAGGCGACGACCAACGAGAAGCTTGGCTTCCTCGGTCGCGGCGAGGGTATCGCTGCGATGGCGAGTGCGACCGTCCGCTTGCCGCCTCAGACGGCCTGAGCGACATGTTTGCCGACAACATCCGAGCCGCCGCTGAACGCGTGCTTGTCGCGTGCCGTGCGCGCGGGCTGATGATTGCCACAGCGGAATCCTGTACCGGGGGGTTGGTCGCGGGGGCACTCACCGCGATCGCGGGATCCTCCGACGTGGTCGAGCGCGGCTTTGTCACTTACTCCAACGCCGCGAAAGAGACGATGTTGGGCGTCCCGCGATCGACGCTCGAACAATATGGGGCGGTGAGCCGTCAAACCGCGGAAGCGATGGCCCGCGGTGCGCTCAGCCATTCACCCGCGACACTCGCTGTCGCCGTCACCGGCGTTGCCGGTCCGGGCGGAGGCAGCGCGGATAAGCCAGTCGGCCTCGTTCACTTTGCTGCCGCCGCGCGGGATGGGCGCCTCATTCACCAAGAAAAGCGTTACGGCGACATCGGGCGCGATGCCGTGCGCCTGCAATCGGTGTCCGAGGCCCTCGGAATGCTGGAGGAATTGGCCGAGCGCAGTTCGTAGGCGCAATTGCGCCCGTTCCTTACGGTCTTGCGGCCCAATCGAGCAACTCGAGACTGGCCCGGCGCGCACGATCGCGAAGGTCATTCCACCGCGGGTCGGCGAGCCGGCCGTCCTTGACCACGACCTGTCCCCCAACCATGACCATGGACACATCGGAGCCGCGCGCGGCGTGAACGAGATTGGTCACGACCGTGTCTGGAACGCAGGGCTGAAGGTGAAAGCCGTCGATCTTCACCAGAACGAGGTCGGCGGCCGCGCCGGGCGCGATCTGCCCCACGGGCAGGTCGAGTGCCTCCCCTCCCCGCCTCGTCGCCATATCGAACACCTCGGAGGGGGAAAGCACCGTCGGGTCGGTGGCGACGCCCTTGTGCAGCAGCGAGGTGAACTTCATCACGTCGAACATATCGAGGCGATTGTTGGCCTTGGCGCCGTCGGTCGCGAGACCGACGTTGACGCCGCGCCGCCGCATGTCGGGCACCGGCGCGATACCGGAGCCGAGCTTGAGGTTCGCGTGCGGGCAATGCGCCACATGCGTGCCGGCGGCCGAGAGCAGGTCACGGTCCTCTTCCGATGCCCAGACGCAATGCGCCAGCAAAGTCCGATCCATCAGCGCGCCGAGCGTGTCGAGGTGCGCGATCGGGCTTCGGCCGACCCGCGCTCGCGTGCGTTCGACCGAGACGCGCGTCTCGGAACAATGGAGGTGAAGGCCCGTGCCGTAAGCGCGCGCGAGCGCTGCGCCCTCGCACACGCTATCGTCGTGACAGCTCTCGAGATCGTGAAGGCCGACCCAGACTTGGACTTTGTCTGCGCGCGCGGCGCTCTCCAACAGGCGGGCGTTTTCGTCAAGGGTCGGCGCGAAGGGCTTCGTGTCCGCAACATAGGGAACGATGACCGCGCGCATGCCGATGTCCCTTGCAGCGGCGAGCGCGGGCGCTGGACGGATGCACATATCGACGATCGTCGTCGTGCCCGACAACAACGCCTCGGCATAGGTTGCGAGGGCGCCAATGTAAGCCTGCTCGTCGCTGAGACGCGCCTGTTCGCGCTCGATCACCGCCAGCCAGCCGTCGAGCGGCAGCCCCTCGGCGCTGCCGCGCGTCAGGCTCGAATGGGAATGCGCGTGCGTGTTAACGAAGCCCGGGATGAGCGCACCTCCTCCGCCGTCGATTAGGGTGTCACCGTCCTGGGCCGCACGGTCCCCTTGCCCCACGGCAGATATTCGGCCGCCGGCGACGGCAACCCAGCCATTGAACGGTGTCGCGCCGAGCGGCGGCACCACCAGCACGTTGCGAATGAGACACGCTGTCACGGCAATTCCTCGCTGCGCTCGCCCCGTGTCGCCTTGCGCTCGAGATAGCCGAACAGCGTAAACGAGCCGACGCCCAGCGCCGCCAGCACGACGATCGATACGAAGAGCAAATCCGTGCGCAACTGCGTTGCCGAGGTGATGATCAGATAGCCGAGGCCGCTATCGGAACTGTAGAACTCGGCAACCACTGCGCCCACGAGCGCGAGCGACGCCGCGATCTTGAAGCTCGCGAAGATGAAAGGCAGCGCGCTCGGCAACTGGACTTTCAGCAGGATCGCCGTCCGGGTCGCATTGATCGAACGCATGAACTCGATGACGCGGCGGTCGGCCGATTTAAGTCCTCGTGTCGTGTTAGTCACGATCGGGAAAAACGAAATGATGGCGCAGATCATCACCTTGGGCGCCATGCCGAAGCCGAACCAGATGGTGAGCAGCGGAATGACGGCGATAATCGGGATCGCATTCGAGACGATCACGTAGGGAAAGACGCCGCGCTCGAGGAAGCGCGAATGCACGATGCCGGCCGACAGGGCAACGCCAAGCGCGGCCGAAATGGCGAAGCCGGCCAATGCCTCGAACACGGTCAGGCTGGTGTGATACCACAGCGTCGTTGTCTTCACGAAACGAACCGCGATGTCGCTTGGCGCCGGCAACAGCCATGGCTGGATGTCGAGCGCTTTGACCGCGATCTCCCATCCGGCGAGCACCGCCATCAGGATCAATAGCGGCGGCAGAACTACGTCCCGCACACGATTTCGGGCGCTGAGGGTTGCAGGCTCGTTCACGACCGCAAAGCCTCGCGAGCGATGCGAGTCCACTTCAGGAATTCGGGCGATTCCTGCATGTCCTCGCCACGCGGACGCGGCAGACCCGGGGCCAACACCGTCTTGATGCGGCCGGGATGCGGCGACATCACGACAATGCGGTCGGCGAGATAAACCGCTTCAGCGATGTTATGAGTGACGAACAGGACGGTTTTGCGCTCGGCACCGCACAGCCGAAGCAGGTCATCCTGCAATTGCGCGCGCGTGAGTTCGTCGAGCGCGCTGAACGGTTCGTCCATCAGCAGGATCGGCGCGTTCCAGGCGAGCGCGCGCACGATCGCGACCCGCTGCTTCATGCCGCCGGAAAGCTCGTGGGGATAGGCGTCCTTGAATTTCATCAGCCCGACGGCATCGAGCAACTCCTTCGCAGCGCGCGCGTCGCCGCTCGGGCGGATAGCCCACAACTTCGAGCGGCAGGAGCACGTTTTCGATCGCGGTCCGCCATGGCAGCAACGCCGGCTCCTGGAACACAAAGCCGAATTGGAGCGCGCGGCGCGCCGCGGACGGCGGCGCACCGCCGACCTCGATCCGGCCGGACGTCGGCGGAATGAGATCGCTGACAAGCCGCAGCAGCGAACTCTTGCCGCAGCCGGTCGGTCCGAGCAGAGCGACGAACTCGCCCTCGGCGATACCGAGATCAATATCGGAGAGGGCTTGGACTTCGCGAGCGTCATTTCGAAAGTGCAGGTTCACGCCTTCGAGCGCGATATACGGGCGCGCCAGCAGTGGCGATTGTTCGGTGACGCTGCGCGATCCCGACGGGGCATTCACCGCCTCGGAACCACGCGACCGCGCTTCAGACATCGCCAACCCTACCCGATGTCGGGATCGCCTGCCCGAGAGAAGTCAATTTCCGAGGTACGTATTCACGAATACGTCGTCCGGGCGCAACGCCGTTTCGATCAAGCCAAGCTTGCGGGCGACATCGATCGTGTCTTGCCACCGCCGCGCGGTCTGTGTTCCGAAGGCGCCGCCATCTTTGGTCTGCCAATACGGCGCCGTGTGCGCGAGGACCTTGGTCTCGCGCGGAACATCGGTTTCGGCGACCATGGCGGCGACGGCAGCAACAGCTCCGTTCGGGTCCTTCAGCGTCTCAGCGACGGCACGTTGCGTCGCCTTGACGAAGGCGCGGACCAGATCGGCGTGCTGCTGCATGTAATCCGGGTTCGCCGCGATCGTCAGGCCATAAGCATCGACGCCATAGTCGGAGATCGGCATTTCGGTGACAGACATGCCGCCACTCTCCGCCTCGATCGGCTCGTTCATGGAGAAGCCCATGATGGCGTCGACCTGCTTGACCAAGAATGGTTGAACGCCGAAGCCGATGTCCACGAGTTTGATCTGCTCCATCTTGATGCCGTTCGCCGACAGGAGGGCTTCCAGCCCCTGGAATGTGGCGCTGCCCTTCTTGGAGCCGATCTTGATGCCCTCAAGCAGTTGCCGCGGATTCGTCACCGGACGAGCGGTCGGGCTGATCAGCACCACTGGGGTGCGTTGATAATAAGCTGCGATGGATTTTGCCGGGACACGCTGCTGCGCTCCTTGCACGAGGACCAACGCATCGACGAGCCCGAACTCGACTGCTTTGGAGCCGACCTGCTTGATCGCGTCCGAGGAGCCCGGAGCCGGAGATGATGTCGAGGTCGATCCCTTCTGCTTTGTAAAATCCACGCTGCTGGCCGAGATAGAATGGCGCGTGCTGCGCGCCGGCCTTCCAATCAAGCCTGATCTTCACTTTCGCAGGTGCTCTGCGCGAAAACCTGCCCAGCGCCGACGGCGGCAAAAGCCAGCACAGCAAGGCCAATCCGAAATATCCTTGAGCGCATCGCAAGTTCCTCGTGGAAGGATCGCAAGGCGCAACAATAGGGCCGCGGTAGCATCGCTGAAAGCCCAAATCGCCGCCTCGCGAAGAGTGCGGCAATCGATATCCGCTATCGCGATGATATTCATTGCACCGTCACCGTCGGGACGGGTGGTCCACCGTGAGATGCGCCATGCTGATGTCGGGCGCACACGGGTGTGGAGCGATCGGTCGCTAACCCGCTCTGGGATCAGCGGAGCATCGTGGCCGAGCTTGCGGCGCAAGATCGCACGCAGGAGGTCCGAATAGTCATCAGTCCAGCCGGAAATATCGGCCCGTGGCTCAACACGCTGCCAGCAGCCGCGCGACGGAAGGTCGCCGACATCGGCGTCGGCTCGCGCGAGCACCGCGAGTTCCGCGTTGGAGCGATAGCTCCTTGGCGAAATCGTTGCGCTGCGTATCGCGACAGAGCCACATCGCGAGCCCCGCCTGTGCCGCGGTGGCGGCAAGCACCGGGGCGAGATCCATGTGGCGATTGGAGATATGGGCAAGTATGACGCCATGGGGCTTCAGCTTGCCAATGTAGCTTTCCAGCGCCTCGAGGGTGAGCAGGTGAACCGGGATCGCATCCGATGTGAAGGCATCGAGCGCGATCAAATCAAACTGCTTGGAGGAAGCGGCAAGGCTCAATCGGGCGTCACCGAGAATGACGGGACTATTCGGCGCGCATGTCGATAATGCGCGGAACAGGCGTGCATCGCGGGCAATGCGAACGACTTCCGGGTCGATCTCAAAAAAGGTCCAGGACTCGCCGTCAAGCCGGTGGCACGCGGTGACGCCGGCCCCGAGGCCAACGATCGCCACATCGTCGAGACCGCCGCGGACTTTCCGCACTGCCTCGATTGCATAGGCGTAAGGACCGCCGGCGTAGTAGTAGCTCAACGGTTCGGGCCGCCCCCTGAGCGGCGCGCCGTCTGCGCTGCGCACCGCCTCGACGCCGTGAATAGTCGTGCCATGGACAAGAATGTGGTGAGTGCCGTCGGCGCTGTCGTCAACCTCGTGAACGCCGAAGAAGCTGCGCGCCATTTCGAGCCGCGCGACACCCGGACGCCAGAGGCCGCAGACTGTGAAGGCCAGCACCGCAAGCGCGAACAACCTTGCCGGACGACGTCGCCATACCAGCATGAGGGCCGCGATGGTGATCGGGATAAGCTGGAACGGCAATTCTGCCGCGACGGGCAACCGCAACCCGGTACCAAATCGCAGCAGGACCGCGACGATCGCCAGCGCGAGCGGCACTCCCGCTTCGCGGATGAACTCACGCGGTGTCCTTGTAATGGCCCCCGGCAATGCCAGCAGCGCAGCGCAGATCAAGATCGGGTATTCGTAGATCCCATTGAAGATACTGGGCGCGATCAACGCCGCGAAGGTGCCGCCGAGGACGCCGCCAAGCGAATTCCAAAGATAGAACTCGGTAAGATGGGCGGGGGCCGGCCGGCGGGCATAGAGCGCGCTGTGGCACAGCATCGTGAGCGCGGCGAAGCCCGCCAGGTTGAGCACGATGCCGACCATCCAATAGGTGCGGCTGCCGCTCAGCACGCTGACGACGAGCGGCGCGGCGACGAAAGCAGCGACGCGCACCACGGTTTGATGCCTGATCCAGGGCTTGTCCCGAAAGATCGCGACGAAGGTGAGGAGATAGAGTGCAAGCGGCACCACCCACAGGAACGGTGCCGCCGCGACGTCAGTCGTGAGATGGACCGTGACCGCGACCACGAGGCCGGACGGGATCGCAGCGAACGCCATCCAAGCAAGGCGGTCGCGTGCCGTCGGAGCCGGCGTGGCCTCGAGCGCTTGGGCCTGCTTCCCTGTCGACGCGCGCGACACGATCACAGCAGCGCAGGTGATGAGCAAGGCAAAGCCGGCAAAGCCGAACGACCAAGCCTGGCTCTGGTCGTGCAGCGACAACATCGGCTCTATCGCGAACGGGTAGGCAAGAAGACCTACGAACGAGCCAAGATTGGAAGCCGCGTAGAGGACGTAAGGATTGCGCTCACCGAGCGTCGCAAACCACGCCTGGATGAGCGGCGCGCTCGCGGACAACACCATGAAGGGAAGGCCGATCGAGATCGCAAACAACGCGATCAGCCATAGGCCAATGAAGCTCTCAGGCGCGGCTCCAAAACCCGCTGCAATTCCGATCGGCAGGGTCAGCGCGGCGATCGCCAGCACGGCGAGGTGGATCAACGCCCCAAGACCGGGCGACGTGAACCGCACCAGCAAATGGGCGTAGACGTAGCCCGCAAGCAAGGCGCTTTGAAAGAATACGAGCGCAACGGACCACACCGCGGGCGCGCCGCCAAGTCGCGGCAGCACCAATTTGGTGAACATCGGTTCGATCGAGAACACCAGCAGGGCGGAGACAAACAGCGTTCCTCCGAACAGCCACGAAACCACGTGCTCGCTGTTCCGAACGCGAACATGCAATTGAGGCGGCGTCGCCGCGGCGGTCTCGAAGGACGACATGATCGGCGCGCTCGCGCTGATAAAATGGCGGCCGACCTTAGTGACAAAGCGTTAACGGGCCCTGACCTTGCGCTCTTCGGATTTTGGTCTGCGCGGCGCGACCTCTACCTGACAATCGACGGCATCACTTCCTCGGCGAACATCTGCATCTGGTCGAGCAGTTCCTGCAATCCGTTCGCCGCGAAATAGAGCCCGAGGAAATGGGTCACGCCGGCCGCCTTCAGTGCCTCGGCTTTGGCGATGACGACTTCCGGGCTGCCGACGAGATTGATCTCCTCCATGGGCCGCCCGACCTGTTCCTTGAGGGTGGATTTGCGGAGCGACATCAGGTGCTTGTACATCTGGCTCTCGCGAAAGCGCGCGATCGCCGCCTCTTGCGTCCGGCCGAGATGGACGACGTATTGCGGCGCGACCGCGATGTCGCGCGCGTCGCGCCCGGCCTTGCCGACCAAATCCTTGAGTTGCGCGACGAGCCCGCGCAGACGGTCAGCCTCCATGCGCGGCGGGGATCCAACCGTCGGCCGATGCTGCGACGCGCCGCAGGTGATTGATGCTGTTGCCGCCGAAATAGATGGGCAGCCGCTGCTGCTTCGGCTTCGGAAAGAACTCGACGTCGCGGAAGCGATAATACTTGCCATCGAACGAGGCGACACGTTCCGAGAAGAGCAACTGCAAAGCCTGCACGCCCTCCTCCACCATGTCGCCGCGATGAACGTCGGCGTCGGGCCACAGCGCCTCGAACTCCTCGCGATAAGCGCCGACGCCGACGCCGATCTCCAGCCGACCGCCGCTGAAGTGGTCCAGCGTCGCGATCTGTTTGGCGACAACGACGATGTCGCGCCGCATCGGCAGCACCAGAATGCCGGTTCCAAACCGCAGCGTCTTGGTATGCGCGGCAACGAACGCGTAGGTCATCAGCGGCTCCCAGAACCGCGGCGGCTGCGGAAACTCCGCGCGCACGTATTGCTGGGTGGTCATGTGGTCGTTGCCCCACACCGAGTGATAGCCGAGCTTCTCGGCAAGCTGGGCGATGCGGATCAGCGCCTCGGGGTCGGACATCGGGATCGGGTAGGTCAGGCCCTCCATCCCGGTGGGCAATCCGGCGCTGACGATGACGCTCATGCCACTCCCCTTCCCTGTCTGCTGCTCTACGCGCTGCGACGCGCCGCGTTGGTTGCGTCCCAGTCAATGGTAAAATCGTCGCGAACGAACACGCCGTAGTGCGTCGCCGCAGCTTGGCGCGTGACCAGCCCGAGCTTCACATCTTCAAGGACGCGCGCCGGATCGCGTTTGTGCGGATCGCCGAGACCGCCGCCGCCGGGCATTTCGATGACGAGGGTATCGCCACGCGGAATCGTCTGCTGCCCCTTGGCACGCAAACGCGGTCCCGACGTGAGGCGAACAACGCCGCGCTCGCCATCGCCGCCGCCGTCCCGGCCGCGCGGCGGGAAATCAACCCGGTCGTAGATCGCGCTGATGGCGAACGGCGCATCTTCAAGATTGGATACTTCCATGACCTGACCTAATCCGCCGCGAAATTCGCCGGGGCCGCCGGAATCGACCCGGAATTCCTTGCGACGGAAGATGATCGGCGCGAGCGCTTCGGTCACCTCGACCGGAACGTTGCGCACGCCACTTGGAAACGCAGTCGCTGACAGACCATCCTTGCCGGGCCGCGCCCCGGTGCCGCCTGAATGGAACGACATCACGTCGAAGCCCGTCGCGTTGGCGAGTTCTGCGGGATCTCCATCGACGCGACCCGCGCCACCCATCGCGAACAGATTCCACAGGCAGGACGTGCCTTCGGCGGGAACTTGTCCCTTGAGCGCGTGCTGGAGGCAGCCGATGACGAGGTCGGGCAGCATCTGCCCGATGATGTGCCGGCCTGCGACCGGCAGCGGACGCTTGGCGTTGAGGATCGAGGTGTCCGGCGCCGCAATCGTGATTGCTGACAACGAGCCTTCGTTGTTCGGTACATCGGGCGCGACGATGCATTTGACCCCGAAGGCGGTGTAGGCCTCGGTGTAGCAGACCGGCACGTTGATGCCGAACGCGGACGGTCCCGACGTTCCGGTGAAATCAACGTGGATCGTGCCGTCACCCACCGTGAGCGCGGCGACGAGATCAAGCGGCTTCTCATAGCCGTCGAGGCGCATGGCGTTGCGATAAACGCCGCGCGGCAGCTTGCGCACCGCCTCGTTCATTGCTGCATGCGAACGATCGAGGACGTGATCGCCGAGTTCGTCGAGACGATCGATCTTGAATTCGGCCATCATCTCCAGCAGCCGTCGACTGGCAACGTCGTTGCAGGCGGCAAGCGAATAGAGGTCGCCAACGACCTGGACCGGCTCGCGCACATTTCCGCGCACGATCTCGATCAGCGTCTCGTCGACGCCATCGGCATCGGCAAAGCGCATCAGCGGAATGTAGATGCCCTCTTCGAACACCTGTCGCGCATCGACGCCCATGCCGCGGCCGCCGATATCGACCACGTGGCAGGTGCAGGCGAACATCGCGACAAGGCGACCATCGAGGAACACCGGCGTGACGATGGTGAAATCGTGGAGATGGCCGGTACCCTTCCAGGGATCGTTGGTGACGAAGACATCGCCGGGCCGCATGGTCTGGGTCGGAAACTTGTCGATGAAGTGATAGACCGCGCGGGCCATGGAGTTGACGTGGCCCGGCGTGCCGGTCACCGCCTGCGCCAGCATCCGTCCCTTGACGTCAAAGACGCCGGCGGAGACGTCGCCCGCCTCGCGGGTGGACGTGGAGAAGCCGGTGCGCACCAACGTCTGCGCCTGCTCCTCCACGACCGCAATCAGGCGATCCCACATGATCTGCCGGTGGATGAGGGACATCGTCCGGTTGTCGGTCATGGTCATGTCCGTGTCAGCACGATGTGGCCGAGCCCGTTGATGCGCGCCACAAAACCTTCGGTCACCACTGTCGTCGTCTCGTCCTCGCTGATCAATGCCGGACCGGCGAGAACATCGCCTGGCGCGAGATCGGGCCGGCGGTAGATCGGCACGTCAACAAGGTCGCCGGTCGCGGGATCAGCGACATGCCCCCTGCCCTGCGGCTTGGCAGCGCGGTCGGGTGGCGACGGCGGACACGGCGGCGCTGGCGCCGAAGCGGCGGCGAGCCGCAGGGCCCAGCTCAACACTTCGATCGCGAGACCTGGAATGTTGCGGCCAAAATGCACCGCATATTGCTGCTCGAACAGCCGGACGAGGTCGGCGCGCCCGGCGGTCGTGAATTCATCCGCAGGAATCGTGACCGTTACCTCGTGGCCTTGGCCGCGATAGCGCATGTCGGCTGTCCAGGATTCGACGAGCGGCGCATCCGGCGCGCCGCTGCGGATCACGGCTTCGGCCTCCGCTCGCATTTCACGCCGCAAAGCGTTGAGCGCGACGGCATCAAAACTATCGTCGAGGCGCACTTGCCGGCTGCGCACCACCTCGTAGGCGACGGGTGCGACGAGAAAGCCGAGCGCCGAGCCGACGCCGGCGCCCATCGGCACCACCACGGTGTCGATGCCGAGCTTGCCCGCGAGGCGCGCAGCATGCAGCGGTGCCGCGCCGCCGAAGGCGATCATCGCCCGCCCGCCGAGGTCCTTGCCGCGCTCGACGGCGTGAACTCGCGCGGCATTGGCCATGTTTTCCTCGACCACATCGGAGATGCCGAGGGCGGCGCCGACATCGCCTAGTCCGAGCGGCTTGCCGATCGAAGCCGCGACCGCGACACGCGCAGCCTCGGGCGCGAGGCGCAGCGTGCCGCCGGCGAAGCCCTCGGGGCGGATGCGGCCGAGCACAACATCGCCGTCAGTCACCGTCGCAGCCGAACCGCCGCGCCCATAACAGGCGGGGCCGGGCTCGGAGCCCGCGCTTTCCGGACCGACGCGAATGCGGGACATTTGGTCGACGATGGCGATCGAGCCACCGCCGGCGCCGATCTCCACCATCTCGATCACCGGCACGCGCACCGGCAGCCCGCTGCCTTTGAGAAAGCGGTATTGCCGCGCCACCTCCAGGCTGCGGGAAATCTCCGGCTTGCCGCCGTCGATCAGGCAAATCTTTGCGGTGGTGCCGCCCATGTCGAACGAGAGGATGTGATCGTAGCCGCATTGTCCCGCGATCCGCGCCGCAAGAATCGCGCCACCCGCCGGGCCGGATTCGACAAGCCTGATGGGAAACCGGCGCGCGGTCTCGATCGTCGTGAGCCCACCCGCCGAGGTGATCAGGAACAGCGGGCACCGGATGCCGCGCTCGCGCAGCGCGTCGACGAGGCGGCTCAGGTAGCGGTCCATCAGCGGCTGCACGTAGGCGTTGGCGCAAGCCGTGCACCAGCGCTCGTATTCCCGCATCTCCGGGCACGCTTCGCTCGACAGCGTGATCCAGAGATCAGGGAGCAGCTTTGACAGGACTTCGCGGGCGCGCCGTTCATGCGCCGGATTGACGTAGGAATGGAGGAACCCGATCGCGACACTCGTCACGTTTTCACGCGCGAGGGTCTTTGCCGTCTCCGCGAGCGCGCCTTCGTCGAGCGGGACGATGACGCGCCCGCGCGCCTCCATCCGCTCCGGCACCGGCAGCCGCAAATCGCGCGGCACCAGCGGCGGCGGCTTGTCCATGAAGATGTCGTACTGCTCGAACCGGTTCTCGTGGGCGATCTCGAGCAAATCGCGAAAACCTTCCGTGACGATCAGCGCGGTTCTTCGCGCCCTTGCGCTCGATGATCGCGTTGGTCGCGAGGGTCGTGCCGTGGATGATGGTGCCGAGGTCGGCGGCAGCGAGGCCGCTGCGCTTGAGAATGAGGTCGATGCCGATCATGACCCCCTCCTCCGGCGCGCGCGGCGTGGTTAGCACCTTGGCGCTGAGGAAGCGGCCATCGTGCTCCAGCGCGAGATCGGTGAACGTGCCCCCGATGTCTACCGCCAATCGTGCATTCGTCATTTTTGGCCGAGCTGCTCCAAGGTATTGCGAATGTCGCCGGGCTCCGTTGGGCCGGCAATGACGATCTCGTCCAAGCCGATGTCGCGGTAGGCCGCGAGCCGGGTGCGTGCCTGTGCGGCGGTTCCGCTGATGGTATGGCCGCGCACGACGTCGTCCGTGACCAGGCTTTCCGACCGATTGCCAGTCGTTACGCGCGCAAGCTTCGCGCAGAGCGGCTTGATCAAGCTTGAGCCCGGCCATGTCGAGATTGCGAGCGTGGTGCTCCCCGCGCAAGATGAATCCGAGCACGCGGCGCGAGCGCTGGAGTGCGTCATCTTCTTGCTGCTGCGACGTGACCGTAAACGATGCCCACTTTTCTGCATGCGCGACCGCCACTGCTGCTCGCGCCGCGATCCACCTGATCGAGGCACCAGCGCACGAACGGAACCGATGTGCCGCCGGAGATGATCACCCCGTCGGCCGCGGCGCCTGCGAGCGCCAGCATCTGCGGCCCCGCGGCGGCCAGCAGGACGGGCATGGGCTTGTCCGCGTTGATCAGGCGGCGCCCCTCGATTTTGAAAACCTCGCCCGCATATTCGACCGCCTCCCCCGCAACAAGCGCACGACAGATTTCGAGCGCCTCGCGCATCGTACGCAGCGGGCGCGGCGAAGCGATGCCCGCACCCTTGAGGTCCGCCGGCGCACCGACGCCCAGCGACAACACCACGCGGCCGGGAAACAGTTCGGCGAGGGTCGCCGCCGCCATGGCCGCGAACACCGGGTGCACCGCATAGGGGCTAATCGCCATCAGGCCGACACGAATTCTCTTCGTGGCGGACAAGGCAATGGCCGCCAATGTGGCGGGTTCGCGTTGGAACAGGTGACAGGCGATCCACAGCGTCTGCGCACCACCCGCCTCGGCAGCCTGGGCTTGCGCAGTGATGGCCGGCGCCGGCGGAAAGCCATCCAGCAGGAACCCAAGCTCAGCCATGGAAGGGCTCAGACATGAAAATCATAGTGCCGGGCGAGCGTTTCGGTCATCGCGTCGACGTCGGCCGGCACCAGCGGCACCTCACCGGGACGCAACGTCGGCGCTGCATCTTTCAACCCGCTCGCCGTCGAGACCGACACGACGGTGTCGTTGCTGCCGATGACGCCGGCGCGACGCAGCCGGTCGATTGCCGCGAAGGCGGTTGCGGATGATGCTTCAACGAACAATCCCTCCTTGGTGGCAAGCCGATTGCGCCACGCCACGATCTCGTCGTCGGGCACTGCGACCGCAAGGCCGTTCGACTGGCGCAGCGCGAACACCGCCTGGTACGTACTGCGCGACGCATCGATCGATATCGCAATGCTCGGCCGTCGGTCGCTGATACTCGGCGGCGCTTCTAAATCTTTGGCGAGCGCCATCTCCAATGAGCCGGATACCTCGGCGGCAATCAAGCGCGGCCGCTTGTCGATCCAACCGAGCTGCAGCAGGTCGTCGAACCCCTTCCAAACCCCGAAGAGCGCGTCACCGTAGCAGACCGGCAGGCAGCACCAGTCGGGAGCCTGCCAATCCAATTGCTCCGCGATTTCGTAGGCGAGCGTCTTGTATCCCTCGATGCCATACGGATTGCTGCCGATCGGAGGATCGGTGAACGGCGAAGTCGCGAACCAGCCATAGCGGCGCACTGCTCCGGCGAGCAATGTCCAGCGATCGTCCTTGCTCGATGCCGCGACGGCCATGGCGCCATAGCTGCGGATCTGCGCGAGCATCGGACCGGGTGCGTCGCGCAACGTGAAAACGACGCAAGGCAGGCCGGCGCGCGCGCTATAGGCCGCAACCGCCGCACCGGCGTTGCCAGACGACGCGCAGGCGATGACCCGCGCACCACGGGCACGAGCGACCGATATCGCGACAGTCGCCAGGCGATCCTTGAAGGACCATGTGGGATTGCGCAACTCGTCCTTGACGAACACGCGGCCAAGCTCGGCGCGAGCAAGAGGGACAAGGGGCGTCATCCCTTCGCCGAGGGAAACGGCATCATCCGCTGCGACGGGCAGAAAGTCGGCGAAGCGCCACAGCGAGGCTGGACGCGCGGGCAGCGTCCGTCGCGCTAGCCGCACCGGCTCCCGATACGCAACGGTCAGATTCGACATGACGCCGTCGCTGCGACAGCGCGGACAGGCAGGCTCATCGCTCGCTGGCGGATAAAGGCTTCCGCAGCGGATGCATTTCAGGGCGTGAATATCAGCCATTGCTCAGACGGGTTTTGCTCCGTTCTATCCGGATTTCGTTGGAAGTCGAGCACCAGTCGCATCATGAGTGCGACCATTTTTCTGCAGCGCTCAGAGTAGATGCGTGCGGGTGCGCGCTTGCGAGAGTTTGCCGGAGCATGCAATATCGATGCGGATTTGCGGGACTTTCTGCATTTGCCGCAGAGGAAGAGCATACGATGGATCGTCGCGGAATTTCGAAGACGCTTGCGCTGTTGGCGGCATTCTCCACTGCTCGGCTTTGCTGGCGGGGCCGCACAGGCGGCCGGCCCAGGCGTCACCGACCAGGAGGTCCTTATCGGCGCGCTCGGACCGCTCACCGGCGCGACCGCCTTCATGGGCGGTCCGTCGCGCGACGGCATGGAGCTTGCGATCAGCCAGATCAATGCTGCCGGCGGCATCAACGGGCGCAAGCTCAAACTCACTTACGAGCACGCCTTCACGCCGGCCGAGAGCGTTGCGGCTGCGAAGAAACTGGTCGAGCAGGACCACGTGTTTGCGCTGATCCTGGCATCCGGGAGCACCGGCGCTGCGGCCGCAGCAGATTATGTTCGCGCGACCGGCGTGCCGACCTACAATCTGTTCGGGTCGACGTCGGTCATTCGCGAGCCGTTCGCGAACAATGTCTTCCATGGCCAGAGCCCGGATGTCGGCGTGAGCGGCCAGAAGCTGGTCGATCGTGCGCTGAGCGCTGCGAAAGGCATTAAGAAGATCGGCGTGCTGGCCGGCACCTACGCCTTCCCGCAGGCCAACCTGTCGCAAGTGGTGCCGCGCCTCAAGGCGGCCGGCGTCGAACCGGTGGTCGAGCAATTCGATCAGGGCGCTCGCGACTACACCTCCCAGCTTATCGCCTTTGCCCGCGAACGCGTTCCCGCCGTCATCGTGCTCGGCAGCTACTCGGAAGCAGGTTTTGCCGTCAAACAAGGGCCGGAAAAGGGTTTGGCCAACGTGCTGTGGATTCTCGACGGCTCAGCCATCAACGATGCCCTCATTCCTATTATTGGCCCTGAAAACGTTGCGCATGTCATCGGCGCATCGAACTCGCCCTATTACGTGAAGCAGCCGGCGGCGCCGATCGAGAGCTTTCTCGCCGCGTGGCAGGCAAAATTCGGCAAGCCGCCGCAGGGCCGGCCGAACGTGTATGACATGATCGGCTATGGCGACATGTACGTGCTCGCCGAGGCCATCAAGGCGACCGGGGCGGACCTGACCTGGGAGAAGCTGATCGAAGCCTGGAGCCATCTCACCGATGCCAAGCCCTCCAAGCTCGGCGGTGCCGATGTCATCTTCCCGGAAAGCTTCACGCCCACTGACCACCAGGGCAACAAACAGATGGGTGCCGCGGTGATCAAGGACGGCATCTGGCAGGTGGTGGCGCAATAGCCGACACGGCGCGCGGAATGGCGCCGCACTCGGCGCAGGGGCGGCAGCGGGACCGGAGCCATGTCGGAACTGATCATGAACGCGGTCGGCGGGGTGAAATTCGGCGCAATCTATGCACTCGCGGCCGTCGGTCTTGTCGCGATCCACAAGGCAACGCGCATTGTCAATTTCGCCCATGGCGGCCTCGTGATGCTCGGCGCCTTCGGTGCCTATCTCGTCGTCGTGCGATACGAACTGCCCTACTGGCTTGCCTACGTGGCGGTGCCGATCGTAATCGGCGGCTTTGCGGCGCTGCTGGAAGCGACGGTGCTGAAGGCCTTGCGCAAAGCCGATCTGTTCGCGGTGCTGGTCGCCACCATCTTCCTCGGGATCGTGCTGTCGGAATCCTATCGCCTTGCCTACAACACCGAGATTCTCGCAGTGCCAAGTGCGGTCGCTAATGCACCGCTGTTTCTCGGCGACGTGGTGATCACGCGGGAGCAGATCTGGGTATCGCTCGGGGCACTTGCGTGCGGGCTCTCGGGCTTTCTGCTGTTTCGCTACGCGCGCACTGGCCGCAGCATGCGAGCGATGGCATCGAACGTTCGTGGCGCGCAACTCTGCGGTTATTCGGTCGATGGCGTCTACGCGCTGGCTTGGTTCTTCGGTGGCGTGCTTGCCGGGCTAGCCGGCGTGTTCACGGCCCCGAGTACCGGCGTTTCGCCTGAGCTCGCGGTCTCGACAGTGACAGCGGCTTTCGTCGCGGCAGCGATCGGCGGCTTCGATTCGGTCGGAGGGGCGCTTCTGGGCGGCCTCATTCTCGGGATCGCCGAGACGCTCGCGGCCGCCTATGTGTCGAGCGCAGCGAAAAGCGCCATCAGCTTCCTCCTTCTATTCGCGGTGCTGTTGTGGAGGCCGGACGGATTGTTTCCGGAACGGAAGGTCCGCCGTGTCTGACGGCCGCCTGCGGGCGGTCATCGCCACCTTCACGCCGAGCGTTGCCATCGCCGGTATTTTCCTCGCCAGCCTGTTTGTCGGGTCGTATTGGAAATTCATTGTGGCGATGACCATCGCCGCCATGCTGACCGGCGTGGGCCTTGCCATTCTGGTCGGCTTTGCCCGCTGCATTACGCTGGCCGCGGGCGCCATGATGGCGCTCGGCGCCTACGGCACGACGCTTCTGGTAACAGCATGGGGTTGGCCCTACCCGGCTGCGCTTGCTGCCGCCGTCGTTATCGGCGGTGTCGGCGGGCTGATCCTCGGGGTGCCGTGCGTGCGCTTTCGCAGCCATAACCTTGCGATGGTCACGCTCGTATTCCAGGCGACCGTCATCATCGTGATGCGGGAATGGACCGGCCTCACCGGTGGCGCTCAGGGACTGACGGTTCCGACGCCGCAGGTTTTCGGCATTCCGATCGCGACCGATCTCGCGCTCCTCTCCCTCATCGCCGTGGTCACGATGATGGTCTTGCCTCTCCTCGCCGCCTTGTTGCAGGGCGCGTTTGGCATCAATCTGCGAGCCATCGCAGCCAACGAGATCGCGGCGCGCGCGTTCGGCATTTCGATCGGATCGCACCTCGTTGCCGGCTTCATCTTCAGTTCCGCGACGATTGCGCTTGCCGGAGCACTAAGCGCACCAGGACTGCGCATCGTCGACCCCGACAGCTACGGCATCGTCCTTTCAATTTTTGCGTTGGCGGGCCCGATCATCGGCGGCGTTGGATCGCTTTGGGGAGGTCTGGTCGGGGGCGCAATCATGCGCCTGTTGCCCGAGGTATTGCGCCCGGTCGCCGATTACACCGATCTCGTCATGGCGGCGCTCGTCCTCGTGGTCATCATCTTTATGCCAAATGGGATTGTCGGTCTTCTCCGTCGCGCGCTAGCGCGCCCTCAAAAAGTGCCGCCTCACCCATCACTCTCGTCCGCGAATGCGGCGCAGCCAACGACCAGGTCCGCGCGAGATCGCTCTGATGCGGTGGCGACTACAGCCGACGCGGCGATTTCAATTGCCGATGTCTCGGTCGCCTATGGGGCAGTCGCCGCCGTTGCCGGCGTCTCCCTCGATGTGCCGCAAGGCACGATTTACGGGTTGATGGGGCCGAACGGCGCCGGCAAGACGACGCTCTTCAATGCAATCTCAGGTTTCGTCGTTCCGACCAGCGGCAGCATCGCGGTCTATGGTGATCCTGTGCTCGATGCTGCCGTTCATCGCCGGATCGCCCTCGGAATATCGCGCACGTTCCAGCAGATCGCGACATTTCCGTCGTTGACCTGTCGCGACAATGTCCTCATCGGGCTTGGCCGCAATGGCATCCCGGCGGTGCTGCGCCGCAGCTTTGATGGCGCCGTCGCCGGCCCGGTCAGCCGCACCGAAACCCAGCGCGCGGACGCAGCGCTCGATGCCGTCGGGCTCAACGGCTATGGCGATATCCGGGCGAGCGCGCTGTCGCTCGGCAACCAGCGCCGCCTGGAGATCGCGCGGGCCATCGTGTCACAGCCGCGGCTGATCCTCCTTGACGAGCCGGTTTCCGGCGTCAGCCACGACGAAGCCGCGCAACTCTCGCAACTTCTTCAATCGATCAATCGCGAGCTCGGCATCACCATGCTGATCGTCGAGCACAATATCGGGTTCCTGACCGCCGTATGCGATCGTCTTGCGGTGATGGCGCAGGGAAAGATCATCGCCGAGGGCAAGCCCCATGACGTTGTGGCTTCACCGGACGTCCAGCGCATCTATTTCGGCGAAGGACAAGGCGCCGCATGACGCTTGAGGTTCGAGGATTGCGGGTGACCTACGGACCGATCGTTGCGGTCCACGATCTGAATTTCACTTTGGCGGAAGGTGGCGCAATTGCGCTCCTCGGCCCCAACGGCGCGGGTAAAACATCCGCCGTCGAAGCCATCGTCGGCCTTATCCCGACGGCAGCCGGCCGCGCCGTCTTTGATGGCGAGTTGATTACCGGCAAATCGACAAGCGCCATCGTGCGCCGCGGACTGACGTTGGTGCCGCAATGGCGCGAGCTTTTCTTCACCTTCACGGTTGAGGAGACATTGCTCGCTGGTACGGCCGCGGCGCGCGGTCGTACCGCAATGCCGGTCGAGGAGGTCTACGAGGTGTTTCCGGCGCTGGCGGAACGCCGGGGCCAGCTCGCGGGATCTCTCTCCGGCGGCGAGCAGCAAATGCTGGCGGTCGGCCGCGCCCTCATCTCCCGTCCGCGCGTGCTGCTCCTCGATGAACCCTCGGCGGGGCTTGCGGCAGGCGTGCTGCGCGAACTCGTGCCGGTCATCAACCGTATTCGAAAGAGCGGAGTCGCCTTGATGCTGGTCGAGCAGAATCTCGAACTCGCGCAGGCGCTCGCCGACAGATGCATCGTGCTTGCCGCAGGCCGACAGGTTTTCGAGGGCAGCCTGCAGGATGAGAGCGACCGCAAAGAGATCGCGCGGGCTTATTTTGCGTAAGTCCATTCATGGCAGCGAGCAGTGGGGTCCGCCGACGCTACGATGCTTTGGGTGGCTCCGGCCAACGGAGCACTTCGGCGACGGTGCGGCCGAGGATCCATTCGCGGTCCTCCGCGGAGAGGAAGTCCAAGGCTCGCGAAAACATCTCCAGGCATTCGGTATACGTGCTCGTCAGCCTGCTGAGATCGGCGCCCCACATCAGCCGGCGTGGACCGAACGCGTCGTAGATACGCCGGACATAGGAATGCAGATCGCGAAACGGATAGGCTTCGCGGGAGAAGCACGGCGCCGACGAGACCATGACCGTGACGTTGGGGTAGCGCGCGAGCGCGAGCAGCGCGTCGATGTCGGCAAAAGCCTCGGCCCCGTGCACATCAAGCACGCAGCCCATGTGCGGGATCAGGATTGTGAGGCCCGGATGCCGCGCGGCGACGCCGGCGAGCTTCCCGGCCATCCCCGGCACCAGCGCCATCACCGGAACGCCATGCCGTTCGCAGGCCGCCCAAAACCATGCGAGCGACCCGTCGTCGAGCCAGTCGCAATACGGCTTGACGTGAAACGACATGCGCAGCCCAAGCATATGCGGCGGTCGCATGTACTCGGCGAGCCGCGGCTCAGCATCTGCGGCCTGGGGGTCGAAGCGGCCGACGACTGCGAAGCGGTCCGGATGGCGCCGGGCGATGTCGAGGGCAAAGTCGTTGCTGTCGCCTGCCCAAGCGGGCGGAACGATTACGGCGCGGTCAACACCGGCGCTGGCCATTTCGGCCAGCATTTCGTCAACGGAAAAGCCGTTCGGTCGATGCGGTGGACGCGCCTGCGGTTTTGGCCAGGGTCGCTCCGGTGTTTCAGGTTCCCACAGATGCACCTGGGCATCGGTCACCAGCATCAGGCGCTCGCCTTCGCGCGCGCGGAGCACGCCTCCCCAGGCTCCAGCAAACCGCCTTCCTTTTTCCAGGCGGAGATGCCGCCTTCGATGTGGCGCGCAGCTTCGATCCCGACGTCGTGCGCGGCCTGGACCGCCATGGCCGAACGTTCGCCATAGGCGCAGTAGAACACGAGGCGCTTCGTACGTGCGAGTTGGCGCAGCACGCCGCCCTTGCCGATATAGTCCTGCAAATTCTGATAGGGCGCGTGGATCGAACCCGGGATCGTACCATGGCGCTCGCGCTCGCCCCGCTCGCGCAGGTCGACGAGCGCGACGTCACTCTGGCCGACGAGCTTTGCTGCTTCCGCTGCGCTGAGCGACCATCCGCGTGCAGCGACCGCCTCCTGCGCGAGCCCCACCCGCATGTTGGCGGGCACCGCGATGTCCATCATCTTCGGATTTGGGAGCTTCAGGTTGTTCATCAGGTCGACGTATTCTTCGACCGAGCGCACCTGCAGGCGCGGATTGCAGCGCTTCTCCTCGCCGATTGTGCTGACCGTGTCGCCCTTATAGTCGTGGGCCGGATAGACGAGGGTTTCCTCGGGCAGCCGCAGCAGCCGATTGAAGAGCGACTCATATTGCGCGCGCGGATCGCCGTTCTGGAAGTCGGTGCGGCCCGTGCCGCGGATCAGCAGCGTGTCGCCGGTGAAGACACGATCGCCCATGACAAAGCTGTAGGAGTCGTCGGTGTGGCCCGGCGTGTAGAGCACGTCGAGCCCGATCCCTTCGATCTCGAGCTTCTCGCCGTCGGCAACCCGGATCGAGACGACGTCCGCCTTGGTCTCCTCCCCCATCACCGTCACGCAGTTGGTGCGGTCACGGAGCGCCCCCAGCCCGGTGATGTGATCTGCATGGAGATGGGTGTCGACCGCTTTAACAAGACGCAAGTCGAGATCATTGAGGAGAGCGATGTAACGGTCGACCTTCTCCAGCACCGGATCGATGATGAGCGCCTCCGCGCCGCCTCGGCTCGCGATCAGGTAGGAATAAGTGCCGGAAACGGTGTCGTAGAGCTGGCGGAAGATCATCTCTCACCTCTGGAGCGCCAAACAGCGGCGACGACTCGAAACAAATATAGCACCCACGCCAAGCGGCTTAGTGCGGGATTTTGCCGCCCAGTTCCTCCTCAATATGGATACGGATGATATCATCAAAAGAGGCTTCAGCCTTAAAGCCAAGTTCCAGAGCGCGGCGCGGGTCGAAATTCTCGGGCCAGCCGTCGACGATCCGCATCACTGTCTCATCCGGCACGCGACGGATGCGCGCCGCAACCTTTGCGCCGGCAACGCGGGCGAGCGCTTCGATCTGCTCGCCGACGGTGCAGCACAGTCCCGGCATCGTGAGATTGATCCGTGGACCGACAAGATTACGGTCGAGGCCGGCAGCATGGATCAGGAAGCCGATCGCCGCGCGCGGGCTCGCGAACCAGTGACGAACGGTTTCGGGGACCGGCAGTATCGCCTCTTTTCCGGCGAGCGGTTCGCGAATGATGGAGGAGAAGAACCCAGAGGCCGCCTGATTGGGCCGGCCCGGCCGGACCACGATGCTCGGCAGCCTGATGCCGATACCGTCGACGAATCCGCGACGCGTATAGTCCGCCAGCAACAGTTCGCCGATCGCCTTTTGCGTTCCGTATGAGGTGAGCGGGGCTGAAAGGAAATCGTCCGGGATGGCGTCCGGAAACGGGGCTCCGAACACTGCGATCGAGGACGCGAACACAAGTCGCGGTCGATAGCCGGATTTGCGGATCGCTTCCAAAAGCTCGCGCATGCCGGTGAAATTCACGCGGTAGCCTTTGGCAAAATCCGCTTCGGCCTCGCCCGACACCACGGCGGCGAGGTGAAAGATGATGTCCGGCCGGGTGGCGATCAGTTCGTTTGCTGCACCCGGCGCACACAAGTCTACCGATGCGGTTGCGACATCGAATGCGACGCCGTCCGGCCGCGCGGGTGCGGCAATATCGACGAGAGTCATGCGCCGGATTGCGCGACCGTTCAGCGCGCAGTCGCGCGCGAGCCGCGCCGCCAGTTTGCGGCCGATCATGCCCGCGGCTCCGGTGATAAGGATGTGCATGGGCAGACACCCTAGAATGAAGCGCCGTCGGCGCTTACGAGCTTGCCGCGCTGCGCTTGAGAATGCGGCCATCGATTGCAACCGCCCCCTTATATCGCAGGATGGCCGCTTGTGCGCGATAGGCCTGCGCCGAGCGCTTTTCCCCTCACAAAGCCATGCCGCCGTCGACGAGATGGGTTTGTCCGGTGATGTAGCTCAATTCATCGGAGGCGAGGAACAAGGCGAGCGCTGCGACCTCGGCCGCGGTGCCAAGGCGGCCCATGGGCTGACGGTCGATGAAATCCTGGCGCACCTTATCGAGTCCTCGCCCGGTCGATTTCGACAGGTCGGTGACGCGTCCCTCAAGCGACGGCGTTTCGATCGTTCCCGGACAGATCGCGTTCGCACGAATGCCCTGCTTGATGAAATCGGCCGCGACCGATTTAGTGAGACCGATGATGGCTGCCTTGGTTGCGCCGTAGACATAACGGTTCGGCACGGCGCGGATCGACGACACCACCGAGGAGATGTTCACGATCGAGCCGCGCTTCTTTGCGATCATGCCGGGCAGAAACGCGCGAAGCGTGCGATGCATCGATTTGACGTTGAGGTCGAAGGAGAAGTCCCAGTCCGCTTCGCTGCAATCGAGCACCGAGCCGTGGTGCACGAAGCCCGCACAATTGACGAGGATGTCCGGCGCACCGAAGGCTTTCGTCACCTCCTGCGCCATCGCTTCAACCGCGGCGGTCGAGCGCACGTCGAGCTTCTCGCTCCGCGCGGTCGCTAGGCCTTCGAGTTTGGCCGCATCGAGGTCGGTCGCGATCAGCTCTGGCGCCTTCGGCGATAAAGGCTTCGCAAATGGCGCGACCAATCCCCTGCCCTGCCGCGGTGACAAATGCAGTCTTGTTGGCGAGACGTCCCGTCATGTCGTTGGCACCCTGATCTAAGGAAAGCTTCAATGATTGTCGCGCGGCACGCCGAACGTCTGCGCCACACGCTGATATTTCACCGCCGGCTTGAGCACCATGCCATCGGCCAACTGGTCGACCATGCCGCGCTGGATTTCCTGCCATGGCGTCTGGCTCGCGGGATATTTGAAGCCGCCGCTCGCCTGCAGCGCGCGACGGCGCTGCGTCGAGTTCATCGCCCGAAATCAAAATGTCCGCGCTTCCCTTGCGAAGGTCGATACGGATGCGGTCGCCGGTCTTGAGCAGCGCGAGGCCCCCGTTTGCCGCTGCCTCCGGCGAAGCGTTAAGGATCGACGGCGAGCCGAAGTGCCGGACTGACGCCCATCGCCGATGCAAGGCAGGGACGTCACGCCGCGTTTTATCAGGGCCGCCGGCGGTTGCATGTTCACCACCTCAGCCGAGCCGGGATAACCGATCGGACCGACGCCCCTGATGACGAGCATCGTCGCCTCGTCGATGCCTAGCTTCGGATCGTCGATGCGGCGGTGGTAATCCTCCGGCCCCTCGAAGACGACGCAGGGGCCCTCAAAGGCGTCCGGGTCGCTCGGGTTCGCAAGATAGCGGGCACGGAATTCCTCGGAAATCACGCTGAGCTTCATGATGGCGGAGTCGAACAGATTGCCGCGCAGAACCTTGAAGCCTGCCATTGCCTTGAGCGGCTTGTCGTAAGGCCGGATCACGTCTGCATCCTGCGACGCCGACTCGCCGACGTTTTCCGCCATCGTCCGGCCATTGATGGTGAGCGCATCGCCGTGGATGCGTCCGGCCGCATGGAGTTCATGCATCACCGCGGGCAAGCCGCCGGCACGGAAATATTCCTCACCGAGGTATTTTCCGGCCGGCTGCATGTCGACAAGGAGCGGTACGTCAAGACCAATCCGTTCCCAGTCATCGAGGTCAAGCTGCACGCCAATGTGCCGCGCGATGGCGTTGATATGAATCGGGGCGTTGGTCGAGCCGCCAATCGCCGAGCACGCCACGATCGCGTTCTCGAACGCCGCACGCGTGAGAATATCCGACGGCTTGAGGTCCTTGTTGACGATCTCGACCGCGCGGAGCCCGGTCATGTAGGCGATCTGCGCGCGCTCGCGATACGGTGCCGGAATTGCGGCGCACCCCGGCAGCGACATGCCGAGCGCCTCGGCAAGCGCATTCATCGTCGAGGCGGTGCCCATGGTGTTGCAATGTCCCGCCGAAGGCGCCGACGAAGCGACGATGTCGATGAACTCCTGGTAGTCGATGCGGCCGGCAGCGTGCAGTTCGCGCGCCCGCCAGACTGCGGAACCGGAGCCCGAGCGCTCCCCCTTCCACCAGCCGTTGAGCATCGGACCGCCTGACAGCACGATCGCAGGCAGGTTGACGGTCGCCGCCGCCATCAGGCAGGCGGGCGTCGTCTTATCGCAGCCCGTCATCAGCACGACGCCGTCCAGCGGATAGCCGTAGAGAACTTCGACAAGTCCGAGGTAGGCCAGATTGCGGTCGAGCGCCGCCGTCGGGCGTTTGCCGGTTTCCTGAATCGGATGCACGGGAAATTCCATGGCGACACCGCCGGCATCGCGGATGCCGTCCCGCACGCGCTTGGCAAGCTCGATGTGGTGCCGATTGCACGGCGACAGATCCGAGCCGGTCTGGGCAATGCCGATGATCGGCTTTCCCGCGCAGAGCTCCTCGCGGGTCAGGCCGAAGTTGAGGTAGCGCTCGAGATAGAGCGCGGTCATGCCCGGATTGTCCGGATTGTCGAACCACTGCTGCGACCGCAGGCGCAGTTTTGTGCCATCCGTCATCGGCAATCACCTTTGTCTGACATTGCCTGCTGGCGCAGAGGCTTGGTATTTGGCCGGGATCGAGTTTATGACAATACACGATTGGCCAATCGGTTCCTCGCCTGCCAATCGTGACGACTGCACCGGCGCCGCACGAGCGCGAAACGTTAGCTCCCGTGCGCTTAATCGACACGAGCTTCCCATGGAAATCGGGTTCTTCTTCTGGCCCTACACTGTCGAGCTATGCGAAAGGCTCGCGCGCGCCGCCGATCGCTACGGCTACGCCATGATCGGCATCGCCGATACGCCCGGCAATGCCATGGACCCGTGGGTCGCCGCGACCGTGGTGGCGCAAGCGTCGCGCCGCGCCAAGGTCGCCATTTGCGTGACCAATCTGGTCTCTCGCCATCCGGCGGTCAGCGCTGCCGCCATTGCCTCGCTCGATCTCGTGTCCGGCGGCCGCGCCGTGCTGGGCATCGGCGCCGGCCATAGCGGCACCAAGAACCTCGGGCTTGGTCGCGCCAACGCGAACGAACTCGCCGATGGCGTCGCGTTCATCAAGACGGCCCTCGCCGGCAAGCCCGCGCAGCTTGGACAGGCAAATACACACTTGCCGTGGATAAAGCGCGCACCGCCGGTGTTCCTCGCCGCCTCTCATCCGCGGCCGTTGCAGGCGGCCGGACGCGTGGCTGACGGCGCGTTCGTGAATTATGGCCTCGGCGCCGACAACATCGCCCAATCGACTGCCGACATCGTCGCCGGTGCGACTGCTGCAGGGCGCTCGCCGAGCGAGATCGAGATCTGGCAAATCGCAGCGCTCGACTGCACCGAGGATCGCGCGGTCGCGCGGCGCAAGGTCGGCGCCATCCTTGCGTTCGTCACCGGATACGTGATCGGCGAAAAGAATCTCGAAACGCGCGGCGTGCCCGATCATCTGCGCGAACCGCTCTTGGAACTGCGGCGGCGCTACAGCACCCGCCCCGGCGAGGCCGACATCGCGCTTGTCGAGGAACTCGGCTTGTTCGACTACCTGTCGCGGCGGCTCGCGGTTTGCGGCAATCCCGACGATTGTCTCGCCCAGACGCGTGCGGCAAAGGCTGCCGGAGCCAGCCGGCTGATGTTCACGGTGAGCCTTGCCGACGATCCGGTGCGCACCGTCGAATTGTTCGGAGAACACGTGCTGCCGCACGTGTGAGGCCTGTGAAAACGATTTGACCCCATCGCAACTTCGTGGCCTCCTTGGAAGAACGCCATCATTGAGCAGGAGACTCCCATGGCTGCACGGCTTCGTCATATCGCAATTTCCGTTCCCGATCCGGAGAAGGCGGCAAAGTTCTTCGACGAGGCGTTCGGGATGAAGGTCGTGGGCAAGGCCGGCGTCGGCCTTTACGTCAGCGACGGCACGATCAACGTGGCGCTGCTGAGGTTTCCGGGCGAGGTGCCCGGCTTCACGGCCGGCCATTACGGCCTCATTCACTTCGGCATGTGGGTCGATGACCTCGACGAGACTGCCAAGAAGGTGGTCGCTGCCGGCGGCAGCTACTATCAGGGCCGCGCCGACAATAACCCCGACACCTACTACGAGGTGAAGTACAAGGACCCGAACGGCGTCGTCTTCGACCTCACCCACAGCGGCTGGAAGGGCGCGGTGAAGGAAGTCGTTCCCGCCGAGACTGCGATCGCGGCGGAATAGGTGCCTGGTTCCGTCATCATTGCGGGCGGCGGTCCGGTTGGTCTCATCGTTGCGCTGATGCTCGGCCGTGCGGGCATCGCGGTTACGCTGTTCGACAGCGGCGACATCGTTCATTCTGAACCACGCGCCGCGACCATCCATCCGGCGTCGCTCGACATTCTCGACGATCTCGGCGTCTACAAGCTGATCGAGCCGCAAGGCATCATTTGCCCCATCGTGAATTATTACGATGGGAAGCAATTGCTCGCCTCATTCGACCATGCGCTCATCAAGGATGAGACCCGTCATCCTTGGGTTCTGCAATGCGAGCAGGACAAGCTGTCGCGCACCGTGTTCCAGATGGCGCAAGCGGTGCCCGCGATCACGTTTCGCACCGAGACGACCGTGACCGATTGCGCCGAACGCGATGGCGGCGTCGACGTCGAAGTCGAGACCGCGGACGGCAAGCGCGAACGACATCATGCAAGCTATTTGGTCGGGGCGGACGGCGCCCGCAGCACCGTGCGCAAGGTCATCGGGGTTGAATTCGAGGGCTTCACTTATCCGGAGCGCTTCACGATCATCGGCACGCCTTATGATTTTGCCGACGACGGCTACGCCTACCGCAATTACATCGCTGATCCTGACGAGTGGTACAATCTCTTCAAGATCTCATGGAAAGGCCCGCCGGGCGTGTACCGGCTGGTGGCCCCCGTTCGCCCCGACGAGCCGTTCGATGGCGCCAGTGCCCTCGTGACGGCGCAGCGCAAGCTGCAGCGCTTCAATCCCCGGCCGCAGGACTACGAGATCGTCATCTACGATTGCTACACCGTCGCCCAGCGCGTCGCCGCGACCTTTCGCAAAGGCCGCGTGCTCCTCGCCGGCGACAGCGCCCACCTCAACAGCCCGATCGGCGCCATGGGCATGAACAGCGGCATTCATGACGCCGTCAATCTGGCGGACAATCTGATCCGCGTCCTTCATGGCGAGGAGGCCGAGACGGCTCTCGACCGCTACGTCCGCCAGCGCCGTCATGTCGCAACCGAGCATGTGCAAACAGCGACGATCGCCAACAAGCTGAACATGGAGCAGCGCGATCCGGTCAAGCGCCAGCAATATCGAGACGACATGCGCCGCCGCGCCGAGGACCCGGCTCTCGCCAAGGCTTTCCTGATGCGTACTGCCCTGATCGATAGTCTGCGCGACGCCGCACGCATCGCATGACTGTCGGCGGCAGCGCTGTCCTCGATCAACGCAACTCGAACTCGCCGTTGATTTCGATCGGCATTCCGTGCGGCAATTCCGCCATGCCTACAGCCGAACGCGCATGTTTGCCATATTGCGGGCCGAACAGCTCGTAGAAGAAGTCCGAGGCGCCGTCGATCACCTGGGGCATCCGATCGAAGCCTGGCGCCACGTTGACCATGCCGAACAGGCGGATCACTCTTTTGATCCGATCGAGATCGCCAAGCTCCTGCTTCAGGCTCGCGAGGATCGATAGCGCAACCGCGCGCGCGGCCGCATAGCCTTCTTCAAGCGTGAGATCACGACCGACCTTTCCGACCGATTTCACGCCTGGTCCGCTCAGATTTCTCCCGTGGCCGGATACATACACGATTGAGCCGACCACGACGCAGCCCGTGCGGTTGGGATTCGGAAACTCGAACGGCGCCGGCAGGCTGTGGCCCATCGCCCGTATCTTGTCTTCGATAGCGCCCATGCCTTTCCTCCACCTCTTCGCTCAGCGCCGCTCATCTAGCATGCGCTGCATTAATGCAGTGAACGATTCGGCGATGGACCAGTCGGCTATGCCGAACGAGCGGGCTTGGCGCGACGTTAAGGAAACATTGACGCTGTCGGCTTGGCGCCCGGCAAAAGTCGAAATTCGGACGCAAAGCAACCCGATTGCTCATGCTGTGTCCGCATGTTCGACGCGATTGTGGCCCGATTCTCGGGTAAAAGTTCCGGCGGGCGCGAGGAAACGAAACGGAGAAATCTCTCAAATGTCCAACCGAGTGCTTTCGTTGACGGCCGCAGCTGTCCTGGCGGCGAGCGTTGCTTCTTTCACGAGCGCCACGGCCGCCCCGGTCGTCGATGCGCTCGCGATCAAGAATGCGGCGGCAATCAATGTTGAGCAGGTGCAGTGGCGCGGCTTCGGCTGGGGCTTCGGCGCGGGACTTCTCGGCGGCGCCATCATCGGCGGCGCGCTGGCAAGGCCCTACTATTACGGACCAGGACCCTATTATTATGGTCCCCCCGGACCCTACTATTACGGACCGCCCGCTCCTGCCTATGCTCCGCCGCCACCCGGACCAGGGCCCAGTGGTCCGGTCGCTTATTGCAGCGCGAGATACAGGTCCTACGATCCGGCAACGGGCACGTTCCTTGGCTATGATGGCTTGCGCCATCCCTGCCCATAACCACGGCGCGTGCGTATGCGAATACGAAAGGGCCGCTTCGCGGCCCTTTTTGCTTGTTCAGAAATATAATCTCCGCGGGCGCGGCCTCGAGCGGCTCGGCACTACTGCTCCGGCAGCGGAATGAATTCGGTTTCGCCGGGAACCGGATCGAACCGGCCGGACTTCCATTGCTCCTTGGCCTCCTCGATGCGCTCGCGGCGCGACGAGACGAAATTCCACCAGAGATAGCGCGGGCCTTCGAGTGCGCTGCCGCCGAGAAACATCAGCCGCGCACGCCGCGTCGCGGTCGCGGTGATGCGGTCGCCTGGACGGAAAACCAGAAGGCTCGGCGCTTCGAAGCGATCGCCTGCAATTTCGATTTCTCCTTCCGCGACATAGATGCCGCGTTCCTCGTAGTCGGGATCGAGCGGTGCGCTTGCACCTGGTTCCAGCACGACTTCGGCGTAGAACCAGTCCGACAGCATCGCGACCGGCGAAGGTCGGCCGAATGCCTTGCCCGCGATTACGCGCGCCCATAACCCGCCATCCTCGACAACGGGGAGGCTCGTGGCGTCGTAATGAATGAAAGAGGGAGCAACTTCTTCCGCCTCAGCCGGCAGCGCGATCCAGCTCTGAATACCGAACATCGGCTGATTGCCTCGCCGGGCGTCGACCGGCGACCGTTCAGAATGGGCGATGCCGCGGCCGGCGGTCATGAGATTCATAGCACCAGGCAAAATGTCGAGGGCGTTGCCTTCGCTGTCGCGATGCGTGATACGGCCGTCGAACAAGTAACTGACGGTCGCAAGCCCGATGTGAGGATGCGGGCGCACGTCGATCCCCTGTCCTGCCAGGAATTGCACCGGGCCGAACTGATCGAAAAAGATGAAGGGCCCGACCATCTGCCGTTTGGTATGCGGTAGCGCCCTGCGCACCTCGAAGCCGCCGAGGTCGCGCGCGCGAGGGACGATGACGAGTTCAAGCGCATCACATGACGGCTTATCGCCGAGAACCGGGTCTTTGTCTGGCAACCAGCTCATGAAGAGGCTCCTTTGCGAACCGCGCCGAAAATCTGCGCGCGAAAATCGAACCGCAAATCCAATTGGAGGCCGACCTCTGTTGTGAGATCTGCCCGATCGGCCAACCTATCAGACAAATTCGGCCGTGAGCGTGATGTCGGCGTTGAGCACCCGCGAGACCGGGCAAGTCTTCTTAGCTTCCTCGGCATGAGCGAGAAACTGCTCGCGGTCGATGCCCGGCACGCTGCCCTTGAGCGACAGCGCCACGGCTGCGATCTTCCACCCCGCACCCTCTTGCGTGAGACTGACCTCCGCCGACGTCGATAGCGACTGCGGGGAATGACCGGCGCCGCTTAACCGAAACGCCAGCGCCATCGTGAAGCAACCTGCATGAGCCGCGGCGATCAGCTCTTCCGGATTGGTGCCGGTGCCGTTCTCAAACCGCGTGTTGAACGAATAGGGAGTGTTCGAGAGCGTCCCACTTTGCGTAGTGAGCGCGCCACGTCCGTCTTTGCCCGAACCCGTCCACTGTGCCTGCGCTTTGCGTTTGATCGTTGCCATGCTCTCTCCTTTCAGAAGGGTATTTCGGGTAGCCGCCACAACCCTGCGCGCCGTTTACTCGGTATCAAGACATCCAACGGCACAAGGCCGCGGGGGCTAAAACCGCACATAGTGATTGCGATCGAGAAGCGGCAGAGATGAGTTGCGCCGCCGGTCTCGGCTCGTCATGCGACGGGGGAGCACCCTTCCCTTTCCCATAACTGCGGCATAAGATCGCAACAACAAGCTTAAATCTGGAGGAAGCTCATGAAGCGAACCGCGTGTGGCCTGTTCGTGCTTGCCGTTGCTTCGCAATCCGCCTTCGCCCAACAGCCCAGCGACAATCTCACTGATCAGCAGAAGACGGGACGGCTCGTGTTCGCCCAGTCGTGTGGCGTTTGTCATCTGCCGCCCGCCCTCGGCGCCCGCACCTATGGCCCGGCGCTCAATAAGGAAGCCGGTGGTGGCGACGACGACGTGATGCGTGAATTCATCACCAATGGCACGCCGCGGATGCCGGCATTCAAATTCTACCTCAAGCCCGATCAGATCGAGGCGATCATCTCATATGTGCGTACGGTTCCGGTTGAAGCGACCCCTGCCGCCGCGCCGCGGCGCGCCGGTGGTGGCGGCGAATGAAAGACGTAAAGGAGAGAGACCCCATGAAACAGATACGTGACAGACTTTTGACCGGTGTCGCGTTGCTCGTGATCACGGGCTTCGCTGCAACATCGGCGTCGGCTGCAGACCATGTGCTCACCGGCTCGATCGCGACGGCAACGGGCCAGAAGCTCGAAGGCGTCCAGGTGTCCGCCAAGAAGGAAGGCTCGACGATCACCACCAGCGTCTACACCGATCAGAACGGCGATTATTTCTTCCCGCCGCTCGCCGACGGCAAATACCGCGTATGGGCGCAGGCCTTGAGCTTTGAGACCGCCAAAGGCGAAGTCGACCTGGCCGCAACCGCGCGTCACGACTTCAAGCTCACGGCGATGACCGATCTCGAGGCGAGGATACGCCAACTGCCTCCTGAAATGCTCGTTGACGCCCTGCCCGAGGACACCGACGCCGACGCGAACATCAAGAAGATCTTCACCAGCCAATGCACCGGCTGCCACACCCCCGGCTATCCGCTGCAGTTCAGGTTCGATGAAGCCGGCTGGAACAAGATCATCAATCTGATGAAGGTCGTGCCGGGCTCCGGCGTCTATCCGGGCGCCAATGCCAAGGTGAGCCAGATCATTGAATACAATCGCAAGGAATTGGCCGCCTATCTCGCCCGCGCCCGCGGTCCCGGTGAAACCTCGATGAAAATCAAGGACCGGCCGCGCCCGACTGGCGAAGCCGCCCGCGTGGTGTGGCAAACATATGATCTTCCGCTCAACCCAGACGCCGGCATCGGAGCCCGCAAAGTCGCATCGCTGACCGACGTCAACGATGGATCCGATTGGTCGCTCGGCGTGACCTCGAAACTCGGCCAGATGCCCCATGACGGCGGCATGGGCCTCGACGGCAATCTCTACTTCACCAACAACAATGCAAACCGGCTCGCGACCATCGGGAAGGTCGATACCAAGACCGGCGAGGTGAAGTGGCTCAAGGTGGATCGCGCCGCTGACGGCCTTGCCGCCAATGCGCACGGCCTGACCCGCGACGCCAATGGCGACTTCTGGTTCGACGTGAACCCGGGCCGCCGCAGCCTCGGCAAGCTCGAGGTCAAGACGGAGAAGATCAGCGTCTTCGTGACGCCCGACAACATGTCGCCGCTCGGCGGCGCCGTGACCATGGACATCGACGGCAAGGGTAAGATCTGGGCGTCGGCTCCGGACGGCGCCGTGCGCTTCGATCCCGAGACCCTGAAGTTCACCGACTTCAAGTCGATCCAGCCCTACAAATCGCCGAAGGGCACCGGCATGACCTACGGTGCTGCCGGCGACCGCGACGGCAACGGCTGGTGGGCGCAGATGGCCCTCGACACCATCGGCCACGGCGACGTCGCTACCGGCAAGGCGACCGAGGTCAAGCTGCCGGCGGTGAAGGAGCAGATGGACCGCGTATCGCCGCAGGCGCGCTCGTTCTACGAGAACTTCAACGAGTTGTCCTTCAACACGCCGGTACCTTGGTCGGAAGGACCACGCCGCATGGGCACGGACAAGAATGCCGACGTGCTGTGGGTCGGCAATTCGTGGGGAGCAAGCCTCGCCCGCATCGACACCAAGACGATGCAGACGACGATCATCCCCTTCCCCAACGCCAGCTACCAGCCATATCACATCGCGGTTGATCAGCATCACAACGTGTGGGGCAATCTGTGGACCGCCGACCGCATCACCCGGTACGACCCGGCGGACGGTCAATGGACCATGTTCGACCTGCCGACGCGCGGCACCGAAATCCGCCACATCTCGCTGCTCGAGCGTGACGGCGTCACCAAGGTGATCGTGCCGATCTATCGCGACAGCAAGATGGGCGTGATGACGTTGCGCAGCGAAGCCGACATCGCGGCTCTCAAGGCGCAGGCGAAGTAAGCGCTGGACGAACCATCGGAGCGCGGGCATCTTGCCCGCCTCCTTCGCGGCGACGAAGAGCGGCAGAAATTGCCGCTCTTTTTTGTTCGGCAGCAGCGGGCGAGACGCCCTACCCCTACAGCAGCGGACCGGGGCTCCGTTTGTAACGACTCGCGATCGCGTCCGCGCTGTAATAGGCAAGCGCCTCGATGGTGAGCGTCGGATTGAAGCCGCTCATCGACGGGAATGTCGAACTGCCCACAACGAACAGGTTCGGAATATCCCAGCTTTGACCGTACTTGTTCACCACCGAATTGCTTGGGTCGCTCCCCATTCGGGTCCCGCCCTCATGATGTGAGCCGGGCTGTCCCTGGTTGAGCGGCGCGCGCCAAACCAGGTTTGCGCCCATGGCTCGTCCGATCGCTTCCATCTTCTTCATCATGAACTCGACTCGCGCGCGTTCGTTGGGACGACGCCAGTCATAGGTCAGGCGTGGTGCCGGCAGTCCCCAGGCGTCACGGATATGGGGATCGAGATCGATCATCTGATCGGCGTACGGGAGATTTTCGGTCTGCCCCGTGATGGCGGCATGCCGGGAGAAGTACTTCGCCGAAAATTCGCGGTAGGCC
This sequence comes from uncultured Alphaproteobacteria bacterium, assembly GCA_963702755.1. Classification (GTDB taxonomy): domain Bacteria; phylum Pseudomonadota; class Alphaproteobacteria; order Rhizobiales; family Xanthobacteraceae; genus JAJPKK01. The sequence goes on from CAVPDZ010000006.1 coordinate 390,881, forward strand.
GCTCCCCATGTCGGCGTCCCGGGCGGCGGCGCCATTGTCGTAAAGCTGATCGGCCCGCCTTCGAGGTTGAGGGTGCCGATGGAAATCTGGGCGCCGCGGATGAAGTCGAGGCCAGCATGATCGAAGTTGTCGGCGTTGAAGTCGTCGATGGTGTATTTCTGAGCGCTCGGCCCCATGTAGATGTTGAGATGGCGTTCGTCATAGCCGACCAGCACATTCGGCGTCATGTGCGCCATCATGTGCTTGCCGACATGGCCGCTCGAATTGGCGAGTCCGTTGGGGAAGGCATCGGTCTTCGACAACAGCAGCAGTCGTGTGTTGTCGTAGATGAACGTACTCAGGATGACGATCTCGGCCTCGATGGTGTTATCCGATCCGTCGGGCCCATAGTACGAGACGCCGGTGACGCGCTTGCTGCCGCTGTTGACGCGATAGCACATCGACCCGGTCTTGATCGTGACGTTGCCGGTCGCGTCGGCATCGGGAAGCTTGGTGACGAGCGTGCTCGATTTCGCCCCGATATAGCAGCCAAAGGTTTGGCAGAACGTGCAATAGGTGCACGCTGGGCGGCCCTTGTAGGGTTGCGAAAGGATCGCGCGGGGGCTGGAAAACGGATGATAGCCGAGGTTTTTTGTGGCCGATTCGAACAGGGCTGACGGCTCTTCCTTGGCAGCGGCGGTAGCGGGTATTCGCGCTGGCGCGGCGCTTCGAAGACGTTGCCGCCGTCGATCTTCTTGCCTTGCAGATTGCCGGCCTTGCCGGAGACGCCGAGATCGTATTCCGCACGATCGTAGAACGGCTCGAGCTCGGCATAACTCAGCGGCCAGTCGATCAAGGATGAATCCTGCGGCACCGCCGAGGCGCCGTAACGCTCGGTCGTGTGCGAGCGGGCACGAAAGTCATCTTCATGCAGCCGCCAGGACACGGCGCCGTAATGCACCGTCCCGCCGCCGGCTTGATTGCCGTAGTTCATCCGCGCCAGCCCGACCGAAGTCGCGGTATTCGTGTTCGGCCGCCAAACCACCGGCTGGATCTTCGCGTTAGGTCGCAAGTCTTTGCGCTGGAAGTAGCGCAGTTCGTCCAAGGTGAAATCAGCGGTCTTGAGGCGTGGCCCACGTTCAAGGCCAATGACCTTGAGCCCGGCCTTGCCGAGTTCAGCCGCCATGATGCTGCCCACGGCGCCAACGCCGACGATCACCACATCCGCTTTTTCGGTTGCCACGGCCCAGTCCCTCCGTGCGAGAAACGACGAGCCCGGCGGCTGCGGCCGCGTGCTCAGTCACGTCGTTTTGATGCAGTCGTTTTGATGCAGAAACACATCGGAACGCGAGACCGTCAGAGGTCTCGCGTTCCTGATTGTTGCGCCTGCCGCTTACAGCAGCGGGCCCGGGTTTTTCTTGTACCGGTTCGCGATGGCATCGGCGCTGAAGTAGGCGAGCGCCTCGATGGTCAGCGTCGGATTGAAGCCGCTCATCGACGGGAACGTTGAACTGCCGATCACGAACAGGTTCGGAATATCCCAGGTCTGGCCGAATTTGTTGACGACCGAGGTATTGGGATCGTTGCCCATGCGCGTGCCACCTTCGTGGTGCGCGCCCGGCATTCCGGGCGAGAGCGGTCCGCGCCACACGACGTTGCCGCCCATGGCCCGGCCGATCGCCTCCATCTTCTCCTGCATGAACGCAACGCGCGCCGTCTCGTTCGGGCGGCGCCAGTCGTATGTCATGCGCGGTGCCGGCAGGCCCCACGCATCGCGCACATTGGGATCGAGGTCGATCGTCTGATCGCCATACGGCAGATTTTCCGTCTGGGCGACCATCACGGCATGCCGCGCGAAGTATTTCGCGAGGAAGTCCCGATAGGCAGCGCCCCAGCGTGGCGTGCCGGGCTTCGGAGCGACCGTCGAGAAGCTGATCGGGCCGCCTTCGAGATTTGGCGTACCGACCGATATCTGCGCGCCGGCGATGAAGTTCAGACCGCCGTGATCGAAGTTGTCGGCATTGAAATCGTCGATCGTGTATTTCTGAGCGCTCGGCCCCATGTAAGTATTCACGTGACGATCGTCGAAGCCGACGAACACGTTCGGCATCATGTGCGCCATGATGTTTTTGCCGACCTGCCCGCTCGAGTTCGCAAGCCCGTTCGGGAATGCATCGGTCTTGGACAACAGCAGCAGACGCGTATTGTCGTAGATGAACGTGCCGATAATGACGATCTCGGCCTCGATCGTATTGTCGGAGCCGTCCGGCCCGTAGTAGGAGACGCCGGTGGCGCGCCTGCCATTGCTGTTGACGCGATAGCACATTGCGCCGGTCTTGATGTTGACGTTGCCGGTCGCGTCCGCCTCCGGCAGCTTGGAGACGAGGATGCTCGACTTCGCCCCGATGTAGCAGCCGAACGCCTGGCAGTAGGTGCAGTATGTGCAGGCTGGTCGTCCCTTGTAGGGCTGCGACAGGATCGCGTGCGGCGTCGAGAACGGGTGAAAGCCGAGCGATTTCGAGGCGTTCTCGAACAAGATGCTCGGCTGATCCTTCGTCAGCGCCGGCAGGGGGTATTCGCGTTGACGCGGCGCCTCGAAGACATTGCCGCCGTCGATCTTCTTGCCCTGCAGATTGCCGGCCTTGCCTGACACGCCGAGATCGTACTCGGCACGATCGTAGAATGGCTCAAGGTCAGCATAGCTCAGCGGCCAGTCGGCGAGCGAGGAACCCTCCGGAATCGCCTTGTCGCCGTAACGCTCGACGGTGTTGCTGCGAATGCGGAAATCGGCCTCATGCAGCCGCCACGACACTGCGCCGTAGTGGACCGTACCACCGCCGGCCTGGTTGCCGTAGTCCATTTGCGGCAGCCGGAATGAAGGCGTGTTAGCGTTGGGTCGCCACGTTACGGGCTGCGTTTTCGGACTGGGCCGCAAATCCTTGCGCTGGAAATAGCGCAATTCGTCGAGGGTAAAATCGCCGGTCTTCAAGCGCGGACCGCGCTCGAGCCCGATCACCTTCATGCCCGCCTTGCCGAGCTCGGCCGCCATCACGCCGCCAACCGCGCCCATGCCTACAATGACGACATCCGTCTTTTCGGTTGCCATGGCTCAGGCCTTTCGGGTCGAGGCCTGCGATTGCAGACCGATGATGGGAGCGCGTGTGAAGGCTTGTTGGCTCGCCATGTCGGCGGGCGTGTAATAAAGCTGGGTGCCGGGGAAACCAACGAGGCGCCAGCCGACGAAGTCCTTGTTGCCGCCGTAGACGGGGTCGGCGAACATGCCCTCCATGGTGTGGGTGCGCAGCGTGTTGAAGAAGGCCTGCGCCGTCGGATAGGTGAACTCGGTCGCCTTGCCCTGCTCCAGCGCGCCAATCACTTCATCCTGCTGCGCAGGGCTCAGCTTGACGAACGGCTGGTTGTGCGCCTTGCGACAATACGCATCGAGTTGCGCGAGGCCGCGGCGATAGAAATCCTGCTGATCTGCGTAAGCACCAGCGAGAGCAAGATCGATGTAATTGACAACGCCGGCATCCCGCGCCCCAGGCTTGCCTTGCGCGCCCGGCATCAGGCGTTCGGCGAAAGCCGCAACGGTCTCGGCGTGGTCCTCATTGAAGAATGCACCGCGTCCCAGACCATTGTCGACGTGGCCGGTGTCGGTGGCCTGCGCCGTCTTCGGTGCGGCTTGGTGTTGCACCTGCACTGGTCGCTGGGTGCGGGCATACGCCGTCTCAACGACGGTCGCGCCGGCGGCAGCGCCCGCCCCGACCGCACCTACTATGAACGCGCGACGACTTTCGTCATGTTCGCTCATGATTTCCTCCCATTTCGTATCGTGAGTCGGTGTCAGCGATCGCGTTGACCGAACACACACCGCTTGTCGCACCTGGACGAGCCGCTTTGGAACAGCTCCAGACTGCTCCCTTTGTTGGAGCGAGGCAAGGTTACGCTTGCACCACTCGGCTATCGCTGACGAGTTCTTGCACGATTGCTACCGCCGCACGCATATTGATCAGCATCGCCGCGCCGTTCTGCTCGCAGGTTTCGCGCGCATCGAAAAAGCTCAACCAGTTGATTGCGCAGGAGTTCAGTGGATTCAATTTGCAAAAACGCAATCTTGAGTAGATTCGCCCTCCAAATTCGACCCTCGATTCCTCGCGGACTTACCTGAGTTCTCACGGCCACGATCGCAGCGATCGTTGTCTCGACAGACTGTATGTGAACGTGGGTGCTCTGGTACTCGCGTCAGAACCAACCAATGCACGCCCGTTATGTAGCCTTGTCGCTCAACAGCGCTCGGGGGTCCTCTTTGCTTCAATTCGGGCACTCTTTTCGACCCCTGGGGTACCCATCGGTTTTTTAGTGGCTATCAGGAGCCATGGGTCGCTTCTGCCGGCGTGCACGTCCGACAGAATTTGGGTTCGTTTCGCCAAAATCAGTCTTCGAGTTCTTTATCTGTTCGTTTGACGGGCCACCACTGAAGTTGCGTCCTCCGCATCTCTCAGACGCCGAACAAATGGTGGCGTCGTCTCGCCCAAAAATGCGCACGTGTAATGATGCAGCGCGACGGGAAGTTCGTGGTCAACCGCCGGAATATGAGTCGTCGATCAAGTCCGTTTCTTGGCCGGTTTCTTCAGCCGTACTCCACCTCCATTTTCGTCGACCGTCTCCTCGCGCTCAGTTTCGTGCAGCGGCACGAGCAGGCGCCTGCCAGCCCTTGATCGCGATCATTCGCGGTATTTAGGCCCAGTCGACCGGGCATCGGTTCAGATTCCCTGCTATATAACAGGGAAATTTACAGGGTATTTCGTCAATTCCGACTTCTTTCCCACCATCTCAATGCCTGTTAAGTTAGTAAATTCAATAATTTAAAGAGAGTTCTTCCTAGAACGGAACAGGGAATTCTTTTGGAGGAACAGGGAACTTTCCGATTCAAACAGGGAATTCGCACTGACTTCAAACAAACCCAAATTGTTATTCCGTTTTGAAGCCGCAGTGCTAACGCTACCTATCGCAGGGGTCGCTCAATCGCACGCCAACAACGACCGCCAGGCGTGGCAAGGGACACAATACCAGCTCATCGCTTTCTCTTCTTCTTTGCCAATCGAAGCCCAACACCTGCAGCATCATCTTCATCGATAAAGATGATTCCTGCGTTTTCCAACGCAGATTCGATGCGTTTCAGAGTCGAGACATGTCCTCTTTCTGCATAATCGCTTTTTTCAATCCGCTGAATGGTCGCAATCCCTACCCCCGCAGCCTCGGAAAGATCCCCCTGCCGCCATCCTAAGAGGGCGCGAGCGGCACGAATTTGTCTTGGCTCAAGCATGCCGTCGATTTTTTATGATTCCTTGACGCTTGACAAACAAGCGGCCTTTTGATTGATAATAAATCAATACAGCATATAAAAACGTCTTATTTGATGTACTAAACAGAGGACGGCTCCAATGGCACCTTTAGCACACCAAAGGCACCGACCCGACCGTCGCCACTTCATCGGCGGCTCGGATGCTCGGATCATCATGGGCGACGACGAGCCCGCCCTCATCCGCCTCTGGCGCGAGAAGCGCGGCGAGATCGAGCCGCAGGACCTCTCGGACAATCTTATCGTGCAACTCGGCGTGGCCACCGAGCCGCTCAACCGGCTCTGGTATGAGCGCACGACCGGTAAGGCGATCAAGGACATCCAGCTGCGGGTCCAGCATCCGGTTGTTCGCTATATGGCGGCAACACTCGACGGCATCATCGAGCAAACGGGAGCAGTCTTCGAGGCCAAGTTCATGCTGCCATGGTCATTCTCCGAGGAGGGCGCGGCCGAGAAATATATGCCGCAACTCCAGCACAACATGTGGGTCACCAATGCCCGCACGGCGGTGCTGTCGATCATTACCGGCGGCGGCAAGTGGGTTGAGATCACCATACCGGCAGACGCACTTTATCAGCACCTGCTGCTGACGGCCGAAAAGAAGTTCTGGCGATCTGTCGAGAGTGGCGACCTGCCGCGCCTCTATTTGGCTGAGCCGCCGCGGCCCCGGATCGAGGCGGTGCGAATTGTCGACATGACCAGTTCGAACGCCTGGGCTGAATTCGCGGCGCTGTTCCGGGAAACGCGGACCGCCTTCGCCCAGCACGAGAGCGCCAAAGCCGAACTCAAAGGGCTGATGCCGGAGGATGCGAAGGAGGCCACCGGGCACGGCGTTCGGGCGAAGCGCTCGAAGTCAGGCGCCATTAGCTTCGAACTCCTTGAGGTAGAGGCCGGCCATGCAGCGCTCCAGTGAATCGATTGGTGCCATCGCAGGTGCACTCGCCAAGGCCCAGGCCGAACTCACCAACCCGGAGAAGTCCTTGATCGCGACCATCCGGTCCCCGTTCCCGCGGGAGAGTGATCGGACGTTCCGCTACGCCTCGCTATCGTCCGGGCTCGATATCGTCCGCAAGACCTTGGGCAAGCATGAGATTGCCACGGTGCAGACCACGTCCATCGATAATCAGGCCGGACTCATTCGGCTCACCACGGTGCTTGCCCATACCTCGGGGGAATGGGTGTCGTCCGACTGGCCGGTGTGCCCAGTCAGCGACACGGCCGCCCCACACAAGATGGGCGCGGCGCTTACTTACGCACGGCGCTATGCGCTATTCACTGTCGTCGGTATAGCCGGGGAAGATGATCTCGATGCACCGGATCTTCTCGGAGCATCGAGCGGTGGGTCGGCCGAGACGTCTAGCAATTCGAAAAAGCTAAACGGCCACGCCGAGGCCGCACCAACTCCCGCCGTTCGATATAACGGCAAGCGGCTGCACCGCATCCCAAAGCCTCCCGCAGCCATCCTGGATGCGGAACCTTCGGCAGCATTGAGGGAGAAGCTCCTAACCGAAATCACAATATTCGAATCCCCACGCTCTGCCGTCGCATGGGCCCGCCGCGGTTTGATTGCCAAGAACAGGCTCACGACAGAAGACGCTCAAGCTGTCGAGGCGGCGTTCCGGACGCGAATGCAGACACTGGAACACGCGCTGCACCCTCGTGCAATCCGGGGCTCGAAATACCAGAGCCGCGTTCGTCGACTGACGACCCTTCGGGACAAGGCGTCAAGCTCCGGCGGATTCGCGATAAAGAGCACCTCCGATTTGTGGCAAAGGAGGCGTGCACGGTCTGCGGACGACAACCGTGCGAGCCGCATCACATCCGGTTTGCACAGCCCCGCGCAATTAGCCGGAAGGTGAGCGACGAATTCACCGTTCCCTTGTGCCGAGTCCATCACCGCGAGATTCACCGGCGCGGCGATGAAGCCGCTTGGTGGGGCGAATTCGGCATCGATCCGATGCCGATTGCTCTACGACTTTGGCGGCAAACACGCGGCATAGGCAGCCCGCCTGGCGAAAAGCCTCTGAGCTTCGGTGAAACCGATTCCGCCGTAGAGGCCGGGAAAACCGTGAATGCCATTTCTGACAACGGTGCCTCAGCATGACGTCGTTCCGACATATCGAAGCCAACCGTCGGAATGCGCTTCGGAGCACAGGGCCGAGAACTGAGGAAGGCAAGCGCTCATCCCGCGGCAATGCCTATCGCCATGGACTGACCGCCGAGACTGTTGTGGCAAAGGTCGAGGACGAGAAGGATTATGGGGCCTTCGAAGCGGCGGTGATCGCTGACTATGATGCGCAAACGGCAGTCGAACGGGAGCTGGTGCTTCGCCTCGCTTCTTTGCTGTGGCGCCTTCGTCGAGCGGCGGCGGTTGAGACCGACCTTCTTTCCATACAAGCAGAGAACTTGGCCGATCGTCGCAACCGAGGCGAGGACGCTCGTGAACAACGCGACCAGCACTCGCTTGCCGCGGTCTACCTTCCAACCGTCCACGCGTTGCAGCAAGGAGGTCAAGTTCACTCCACTCCAGACCTCAAGAATGATTATGCCGCAGCAACGCGAATGCTGACCTACTGCTTCTTGCGGCTCGCAAATCTGGATAGCGCCGTATTCGATCGACTCAACAGATACGAAGCCGCTTTATGGCGCCAAACGGTGCAGACAATGTTTGCCCTCGGTTCGGCCCGCCAGCGATAGGAGCTGGAGCCAGATCCTTGGTCGAGGCGTCAAATCCACGAAACGAACCCATTTGAAGTGAGGTCTATGCGTAGGCGTGTCCAACTGCGATGAAGAGCCGCCGTGCGCTCTTGGCTGCAAACCTACAACGAGCGCTCGCTCCAAGCGGGTCGCCTCGATTCGGTGGCCGAACAGTTTTCCAGGCTAGCCTGAGGGACATTCGGTCGAGAATTGGCAAGGATCGCAACGACGGCAGTCCTTAGCTGACCTGGAGAGCAGCATTTAAGCTGCTGAAAAAATGCGCGTTTTGCCTAGGTGTTGCCCAATTGTAACGTTTGGCGGAAAAGCGACGGAATAAGTTCTAAACGTGTTCCTGATCGCGAATATTCATATTAACATCCTTCTTGTCGCTGCCGGTTTTATGACCGCCAGCCGGGGGAGCTTCGAGGGGCAATTGTCATGAAGAAATATCGCGACTGGATTTGTTGCAGTGGCGGCGCTTGGACTGGGCGTCTGCAACGGTGCGCTTGCTGCTGATATGCCGGTCAGGTACGTGCCGCCGGCGCCGGTCGCAACGTGGACCGGCTTCTACGCCAGCGTCGACCTGGGCTATGCACGCCAAACGAACTCGGACGCTTGGAACCCGCTTCCGTCGCCTGCCGCATTCGGCACCAACGCGCAAACTGGCAGCCCGCAGGACAGCGGCTTCGTCGGCGGTTTCAATTTCGGTTACAACTACCAGTTTTGGTCGGCATGGGTGGCCGGCATCGAAGGCGACTTCATGTGGGCCGCGGTTGGTACCAACAACGCGGGACCGTGGGTAACGCCCGGCGGAGCCTAGTGCCAGGCTCGTTGACCAATTTCGCCGAAAGTGTGAATTGGCTGTCGTCAGTCCGCGGCCGCCTCGGCTGGCTGTGGACCCCCAACCTGATGCTCTACGGTACCGGCGGCGTCGCGTGGGAAAACGTCCATTATTCCGCGAATGCCTTCAACGGCGTTGCCGGTGGTGCGGGATCGTATAATGCTAACGTTGACTTCACGACTACGAACAGTGGTTGGGTCGCTGGTGTCGGCATCGAATGGCTGATCTCGAACAACAACGCCAACGTCTGGTGGAACAACTGGACACTCAGGACCGAATGGCTGCATTATCAGTTCCAAGCTATCACAGAACATCACGGCGGCATCGGTCAACTTCCCGGCGTTCCCCTCGAATTATACCTGGAGCTCGGACAAAATCGATGTGCTCCGGGCGGCTCTGAGCTACAAGTTCTGATCGTCCGCAGTCCAGATTTGTATTCAGCCCCGAGCAATGCTCGGGGCTGGTGCTTTTGTTGATAGGCCGATCCGTCGAAGAGTAAGAATTTCGAATAGCTCAACGTGCTCACCATTCACCGTAGGGGCGATGACGATGATTTCCCGGCGTAGCGAGTCAGTGATAGCGGGGGCAAAGAAAATAAGAAAAAAAGAGAGACGGAAGAGCGCCGGCTACACCGAGGAAGCCAGAGCTATGAGCGCGTTAGTGCGCACGGCGCAAGCCAATGCAAGAGCCGCCGATCTCGCCCCGGTTATCACGGAACTCCAGGCGGCCGGAGCCATATCGTTGCGCGCCATCGCAGCTGGGCTCAATGAGCGAGGAATCCCGACGATATGGGGCGGGAAATGGACCGCGGTGCAGGTAGGTAGAATATTGGAGCGGATCCGCAAATAATTTCTATTTGGTCTTCCGCGGCTTTTGGATCCAGAATTGATACATCCCGGCAAAGCCGCGTGGATTTTCCATTTCGAAACGATGCCAGCATGCTAGATCCGTCTGCGATCTATCCTCCGGAAAGCGTGTGCTGTAGCGCCTCAGCAGCGTCGCGTCGGCGTCGAAACCCAAAAACTTCACCCCGGTTTCTGCGACAAAGGCGGCGATCTCCGGTAAAGTCATCCGATGCTCTTGCACATGGAACAGGAGGTCTCGGCATTCGCTCATACTGAAGAAGTTCGCGGCCTCGGTTGCGACTTTGAGTAGCGGATCGTGGGGCGCCGCCCTCATCGCTTGTCGGGACCGGCGGATGCCATCGGCGGTCGCATGATAACCGCCTTCAGCGATGAAGGCGCGGGCGCGCACCACGAAACTACGCGCCAACTCGCTGTAGAGGCCGACGTTCATCACTCCCCCCGGCCGCAGGAGCGATAACAGCACTCGCCAGCCCGCCCACGGGTCCGCAAGGTGATGGAGCACGCCGCTTGCTTCAATGACATCGAAACTCCGCGCCAAGGAATTGAGCTTCAGAATATCGGCGATCCCATAGCGAATGTTGGTGAGGCCAAGTTCGCGGGTCTTATGCAGCGCGTAGCCAAGGCTGGCGGCGCTCAAATCAACGGCCAGCACGTGCGCGCCCAGCAAATCGTTGTGATGTCTCCACGGCATGCTGGCCCGTTCCGCAGCCGGCGATCAGAACCTCAATTTTTTCCCTGCCAAGCGGTTCGTAATCAGCGCGGCCGAACCTCGCCCGCATATGAACGTCGAGCGGCTCTGGCGGGCCGGTCGGCTTTGCAGCGGTCCAGCGGGGAAACGGATTCTCTTCGTATTGTTGCTTGACCCTTGATGGAGGTCGCATCCTCCACCGCGGTCAAAATCGGCAAAGTTGCGCGAAGTTCACGTTTGGCATCCGGTTCGATTATTTGTTGGCGGACGACGGCGACAAGCGGTGCGTCGCGATCCTTGATCAAGCATTCGACCGCCTTGTCGTATTTGACGCCCCAGATTTCCACGAAGGTGTCGAACGCTGCGAGAGCATCCTTCTTGGTCTCAGCCATCCAGATTTCCTGGAGCGCCCGCTTGGCTTTCGGTTGCTGGCTCTTCGGCAGCTTGTTCAACACATTGGCGGTCTTGTGAACCCAGCAGCGCTGAGCAGCGCGTCGTCGGCCAGACCTCTTCGAGCGCTTGCCAGAAGCCGAGCGCGCCATCGGCGACCGCAAGCTCGGGCGCCACCGCAAGCCCGCGCCGCTTGAGATCGAGGAGCAACTCTCGCCACGATTGGGCGCTCTCGCGCACGCCGTCGATCAGGCCGACGAGTTCCTTTTTGCCCTCCGGCGTCGCGCCGATGATGACCAGCAGGCACTGGGCGTCTTCCTCGAGGCGGGCCTGCACGTGAATGCCGTCGGCCCAGAAGTAGACGTAACGCTTGGCCGAAAGATCGCGCTTGCTCCAGCGCGCATGCTCCTCAGACCAGGCATCCTTGAGCCTCCCGATCGTCGATGCGGAGAGGCCGCCGGCATCCTTGCCAAGCAACGCGAGGAGTGCCTCCTCGAAGTCGCCGGTGGAGACGCCTTTGAGATAGAGGATCGGGATCAGCACCTCGAGGCTCTTCGAACGCCGCGCATAGGGCGGCAAAATCGCCGATGAAAAGCGGATCCGTTCCGAGCCCTCCCCGGCGCGGTCGCGCACGCGGGGGCACCGCACCGCGACCGGACCGATGCCGGTCATGATCTCGCGCTCGGGCAAATGTCCGTGGCGCACCAGCCGCTGACGGCCGTCATCGGTAAGCTCGTCGGCATGCCGGCCGAGCAACGCGGCAACTTCGGCCTCGACCGCCTGCGAAAGCAGCGCCCGCGCGCCGTTGCGCAAAACTTCGGTCAACGGATCGGAGAATGTCCCTGGTTGCGAGAGTTGGAAAACATTACTATCGGTCACGGCGTATCACTCCTTCGGTGGAGAAGTGGAGGCGTCAAGCACCCCCACGATACGCCGCCTTAACCCCTCATGCCGTCACGCAGACTTTCCTGAATAGCTCGGTGCGGCATCGTTGCATGCAATAGCGCGACCAATCAGCTCGACTGCTGTTTCGGTGCGGCCGCGCTGATGGCTGAGGACGCCAAGGCAGTGCAGGGTCCCCGCATGATCCGGTGCGATTTCGAGAATGCGGCGGTAAGTGCGTTCAGCCTGCGTAAGCTCACCGCGCTGATGTTGCGCCATCGCGACGGAAAACAGTTGCTCGACGTCGGCCCGATCGACCCCATGCACTTTGCGTTCGTTGGGCTTCATGAAGCGGTTGGGAGTATGCCTACCGCGACTGAGCGTCGCATCATTGCATCGAACAGACTAATGGCAACCGTGCGAACCGTCTTGGACCGACTTGAGAGTGCTCTCTTTGTCGGATCGAGGCAAGGTTCTTTGGACGCGCCATTGTGTTGGCTCGGCAAGTTGGGCAGACTAAGGACATGTCGAGCAATCGATCATATCGCATTTAAATTGCTACAATTCTCGCAAAGTCATTGATGCAAGCGCCGCCGAAATCTGGAGAAGACGCCATGATCGCTCACCCTAACCGTCGCGAATTCGGCCGTGGCGCCATTGCGGCCGCCACCGTTGTCGCGAGCAGCGCCATCCGGGTGAACGCGCAAGCAGGATCGCTCAAGGTCGGCACCTTGGCGCCGAAGTCCGGCTTTGAGGCGCAGCTTGGCCAAGGGTGCCAGCGCGGGTTTGATCTCGCAGCGGCGATGCTGCGCGATATGGGCACGCCGGTCGAACTCATGAGCGCAGACACCGAGAGCAAGCCCGATGTGGCGCGCACCCAGGCTGAGAAGCTCATCCGCGAAGGCGCTCACGTGCTGACCGGTGCCTTCGATTCCGGCCAAAGCGCCGCCATTGCCCAAGTCGCCGAGCAGCACGGCATCCCCTACATCGTCAATATCGCAGCCGATCCGAAGATCACTGAGCAGGGATACAAGTTCGTCTTTCGCAATTTCCCGAACGCAGCGATGCTGATGACCGGAGCGCTGACGCTCGTTAACGATCTGATCCAGGTCACGGGAAAGACGCCCAAATCTGCGGTTCTGATGGCGATCAACGATACGTTCGGCCAGGCTGCCCGTGTCGCCATAGACGTCTTGATTCCCAAGCTCGGCATGCCGTTCAAGGTCGTGGAGACGATATCGTACGATCCGCAGGCGCGGGATCTCTCGGTCGAAGTTGCGAAAGCGAAAGCGGCCGGCGCCGATCTTCATCTGTGCGTCACGCGGCTCAACGACGGCATCCTGATGGTGCGGGAGATGGTCAAGCAGCGGTACGAGCCGATGGCGATCATCAGCCCGGGCTCCCCCGGCTTCTACGAACGCCCGCTCATCAAGGCGCTAGGTAAGTACGGCGAGTACTGCTTCTCCAATAATCCGTGGATGGACCCGAACCAGCCGCTCACCAAGACCGCCGAGACCACATTCGCGAAAATGTTTCCCGATGATCAGTTCGATCTGACCGTAGGGTTCTCCATCGAGGCGATCCTGATCGCGGCGGACGCCCATAAGCGCGCGGGTTCGACTGCCCCGGCGGCGCTGGTCGAGGCGCTGCGCGCCACCAGTATCGACAAGCGCATCATGATCGGCGACCCGATTCGATTTGACGAAAAAGGCCAGAACGTCGGCAACCGTCTCGCCTCGCTGCAAATTCGTAACGGCAAGCCAACGGTGGTGCTGCCGGTCGCCAATGCCGAGGCAAAGCCTGTCTTCCCGATGCCGGCCTGGTCACAGCGCGGCTAAAAGTTCTCGTCCCAACCATGCTGACGCAGGCGACGCTGACCTATGTCAATATCGTAGTCGCCGGCCTGCTGACGGGTTGCGTCTACGGGCTGATGGCGCTTGGCCTCTCGGTGATTTTCGGCGTCATTCGTATCGTCAACTTCGCCCATGGCGAGATGATGGTCCTCGCCATGTACGCGGTCCTGCTCCTCAACCAAAGACTGGGGTTCGATCCGCTGGTGGCGATGCCAGTCGTCGCGGCAGTCCTGTTCGCCGCCGGCTACGCTCTGCAGCGGGGCCTCGTCAACCGTTACATCTCCCGGCCCGAGCACGAGCAGTTTCTGCTGCTGCTCGCAATCGCCATCATGCTGACCAGCGGAATGCTGATGGCGTTTGGTCCGGACGCCCGCAGCGTCCAGGTCGATTACGCCTATGATTCCTACGACATCGGCGGCGTTCTGATCGACAAGGTACGTCTCCTGGCCGCGCTCGGCGCCATCGCGGGCGTCATCGCGCTATGGGTCTTTTTCCGTTTCTCTCTGACCGGCAAGGCAATCCGCGCCTGCGCCGACAACCAGATGGGAGCGCAGGTGGTCGGCCTCGACGTCAAACGGCTTTATGCAATCACGTTCGGTATCGGCACGGCTTGCGTCGGTGCCGCCGGCGCGTTGTTGCTGCTGCTGGTCGACGTCCAGCCTTATATCGCTGCGGACTACACGCTCCTCGCCTTCATCATCGTCATCGTCGGCGGCCTTGGCAGTCTGCCGGGCGCCCTGGTCGCGGGCCTCTTGGTCGGAGTATCGGAAGCGGTCGCCGGCTTTATCATCCTGCCCTCGCTCAAGAGCATGTTCAGCTTCGCCCTCCTCATCATCGTATTATTGGTGCGCCCTCAGGGCCTGTTCGGGCGGCGAGCATGAGGCTCATTCCGGGGGTGTCGCGCCGCGCGGCGATCGCGCTCGGCCTTTTCGTTGCGGCGATGGTGGCACTACCCCTCCTCGTCAGCAGCTACGTCACGTCAGTCCTGGTGCTGGTGTTGTTCTCCGCCTACCTCGGTCAGGCCTGGAACATCATGATGGGATTTGCCGGCCAACTTTCGCTCGGCCACGCGCTCTATGTTGGTCTCGGCGCCTACGTCAGCGGCGCGCTGTTCGTCCATTATGGCCTGGCGCCGTGGTTCGGAATGCTGGCGGGCATGGCGGTGGCCGGCGTCGCCGGGAGCGTCATCGCGGCCTTGAGCTTTCGGTTCGGCGTGACCGGCACCTACTTCGCCTTACTGACCATCGCATTCGCAGAATTCACCCGCATCGCCTTCAATCACTTCGATTGGGTCGGCGGCTCGAGCGGACTCTTTCTCCCGGTCACAAATCTGAGCCGAGATGACGTCGTGCATCTGCGCGGCTCGCCGATGATGTTCTACTACATCCTGCTGATCATGGTGCTTGCAGCGTTGGCACTCAGCCATGGCTTGCTGCGCTGGCGCATCGGCTACTATTGGCAGGCGATCCGCGAAGATCAGGCGGCGGCCGCCGCTCTCGGGGTCAACGTGTTCCGGTACAAGATCGCGTCGGTGGCATTGTCGGCGGTGATGACCGCGGCCGCCGGCACCCTCCTCGCCTTCTATGACAACAACCTCTATCCCGACACCACGTTCGGTATCAGTCGGTCGATCGACATCATCACGGCCCCAATCATCGGTGGCATCGGCACGTTGATCGGCCCCATTCTCGGCGCTGTCGTGCTGACCGCGCTCAGCGAGTCGATGACAAACCTCAGCGCGAGCCTCGGCATCAACGGCCTGAAGCAGTTCATCTACGGTGCCGCGCTGCTGCTGATCGTGATGCTCCAACCGGCCGGCCTGTGGCCGTGGCTCAAGAACCGCTTGAGGCTCGCCGAGGGCAAGCCGTGAGCCCGCCGCTACTCGAGGTCGAGGGCATTTCCAAGCGCTTCAGCGGCCTGCAGGCGGTCGAGGGCGTCAGCTTCGCGGTCGAGCCCGGCGCGATCGTCGGCTTGATTGGCCCAAACGGCGCCGGCAAGACGACGATCTTCAACCTGATTGCAGGCGTATTCCGTCCGGACACCGGGACGATCCGGCTTGCCGGCCGCGACATCACTGGCCTGCGACCTGATCTGACGTGCGGCGCCGGCATCGGGCGCACCTTCCAGGTGGTACGGCCGTTCGGCGGGCTTACGGTGCTCGACAACGTGATGGTCGGCGCGTTCAAACGTACCGGCTCGGCCCGCGCCGCCCGCGCAGCTGCCATCGAGGTCCTGGAACGGGTCGGGCTCGCCGAAAAAGCAAACGCCGTCGCCGCGAGCCTGACCTTGCCGGAGCGCAAGCGCCTCGAAACGGCGCGTGCGCTCGCAACGAAGCCGCAACTGTTGTTGCTCGATGAAGTGATGGCCGGGCTCCGGCCGGTCGAAATCGATATGATGGTGCGCGTCTTCGCGGACCTTTCGCGCGAGCTCAAGCTTGCGATCCTGCTCACCGAGCACGTGATGCGCGCAGTGATGGCACTCTCCCACCGGATCGTCGTGGTCCATCACGGGCAGAAGATTTGCGAGGGGTCACCCGAGGTGGTCGCTCGCGACGAGCAGGTCATCGCGTGCTACCTCGGCGCGACGCGGGCGCAGGCGTGATGCTCAGTGTTGCGAATCTCGACCTGTTCTACGGCGATGCGCAGGCGCTCGATGATGTGTCGCTTGAGGTGGCCGCGGGCGAGGTGGTGGCCATCGTCGGCGCGAATGGCGCCGGCAAGACGTCGCTGATCCGCACCATCTTCGGCATGCACCGGCCGAGCCGCGGCCACATCACCTTCGAAGGCCACGCGATCGCCGGCGAACCGTCGCACCGCATCTGCGATCTCGGCATCGGCCAAGTGGCCGAAGGCCGCCAGGTCTTCCCAACCATGACGGTCGGCGAGAACCTTGAAATGGGTGCCGCGGTGCCCCGTGCACGAGCGGGCGCGGCGGCGGCGCTCGAGCGCGTGCTGACGCTCTTCCCTCGCCTCAAGGAGCGGCGCCGGCAGCGGGCTGGAACATTGTCGGGAGGCGAGCAGCAGATGCTCGCCATCGCGCGCTGCCTGATGGGTCAGCCCCGCCTCATGATGCTGGACGAGCCTTCGCTCGGCCTTGCCCCTGTCGTTGTCGATGACGTCTTTGCGGTAATCCGCGATCTCAACCGGCGCGAAGGCCTGACCATCGTTCTCGTTGAACAAAACGTGGTGCAGTCGTTGGCGCTCGCCCATCGCGCCTACGTGCTGGAGAATGGCCGCATCGTCATCAGCGGCAGCGGCGAGGCTCTGCTCGCCGACGACCGCGTACGCCGCGCCTACATCGGATTGTGAGGGCGCTTCTACGCCCTCACCTCTTGCCGCTGGAAAACGACATAGGTCACGACGAAGAGCATGATTGCGCTCGCGATCAGGCCGACGGTCTGCGGCCACGCAATCAACAGGCTCTCGCGCAACGGCAGCGCCGCCCCGCGGACCGCGCCCTGCAATTGCTCCAAGAACACCGGGTCAAGCGACCGGGTCGACGGCGACAGCACCGCCAACACCGCCTCCGTATAGAGGGTGTTCGGCGAAAACCGCGATAACGCCACCTGCCATTGCAAGGTCTCCGGCGTCGGCAAATTGAGCAGCAGGTACCGAATGTCCGGCGGCGCAATCACCTGGGCGAGGATCGAGCCGATCATCGGCCACAGCAACGTCATGAACAGCCAAAGCCCGAGCGACAGCAGCGCCGCGGTTGCCGGCGAGCGGAACAGCACCGAGAACATCATCGCCACGGCAAGCCAGACGCCGGCATAAGCCAGCGTGATCAGCAGGAATGCCATCGAACGGAAAATCTCTTCCCAGCTCGGGGGCACGCCGAGGAAAAGCACGCCGAGCCCGACCACGAGGAGCCAGAGGCAGACCAGGTTGATTCCGATCGTGGTCACGCCGGCAATGAATTTGCCGAACAGCAGCGCGTCGCGATAGATCGGCTGCGCCAGAATGCGCGACAGCGTTCGCCGGTTATGTTCGCCGTTGACCGAATCGAAGCCGAGGCCGATCGCCACCAGCGGCACCATGAGGCCGAGAATGAACATGAAGGACGGGAACGGCGGCCGGTCGACGGTGAAGAGCTTGAGGAGCAGGAACGGATCCTCAGCGGTGGTCTCGCGCAGGCCGGTGATAGCGACGTAGAGCGGCACCGCCGCCGTGATCAGCATCAGCCATTCCAGCGCCCGCATGCGGGCGCTGCCGAGATGATCGGCAAGCTCCTTGAGAACGACGGTGCCGGTCCCCTGGAAGGGCGAGCCCTCACGCCGCATCGCGGATCTCCTTGCCGTTGGTGCCCTGCTTCTCGAAGAAACGGGTATAGATCGCGTCGAGGCTCGGCTCCTCGACCGAGAGCCGCGTCAGCGCGCCGTCGGCGGCAACGACCGCGCGGGCAGCCTCGGGCCGGACATCGTGGTCGGCGGTGAGACGGTAGTGAATCTCGCCGGTCTGCTGTACCGACTGCACGCCCGGGATTGCGCTCAGCCGCGCGGCAATATCCTTGCCGGGCGCCGCGGTCGCTTCCACCTCGACGACAAAGCCTGCACCAAGAACCTGCCGCGCCAGCTCGTGCACGCTGCCCATCATGAGGATGTGCCCGTTCTGGAACAGCGCGACGCGATCGCACAGCCGCTGTACCTGCTCCAGCAGATGAGACGTGATCAGGACCGTGACGCCGTCACGCTTCAGGTCCGCAATCATCTCCAGGAATTCGTGGGTCGATTGCGGATCGAGGCCGGAAGTCGGTTCGTCGAGAATCGCGATCTCGGCTTGCTTCATGATCAACTCGGCGAGGCCGAGCCGTTGGCGCATGCCGCGCGAAAATGTGGCGACTCGCTTGTTCGCGACATCGGACAAGCGCACGCGCGCCAACGCCGACGATATGCGCTCTTCGCGGACCCCGCGGGGCAGTCCCATCAACCGGGCGGTGTAAGCCAGGTTTTCGACCGCGGTCATGTTGTCATAAAAGCCGACGGCGTCGGGCAGGTAGCCGACCCGCCGCTTGACGGCGAGCGGCTCTCTGACCGGATCATGTCCGGCGACGGTTACCTCGCCTGACGATATTTCGGTGAGGCCGAGCATCATCAGAATGGTGGTGGTCTTGCCGGCGCCGTTCGGTCCGAGGAGACCGAACGTCTCGCCGCGCATGATGTCGAAGTCGATCGCGTCGACAACAGCGACGTCGCCGTAGCGCTTGGTCAGCCCGCGCGCCGTGATGACCGGTTCGCTCATCGTCGTCCGAACCTCGACACTGCACCGACCATGATCAGCAGCGCCGCCCCGATAACGCCAACGCCCACCATGCCCCAGGTTGTCGAGGTCGAAACCGTGACACGGAATTGGGTCGAAGCCGTCTCGCCGCGCGAAGCCGCGCGAATCGTGGCCATGTAATCGCCGGCGAGCGACTTCTCGCTCGGGGTGATCAGCGCATTGACGTCGCTCGTCTTGCCCGGCTCGATACGATCGATGGTCTTGCGATCGAACTCGATCTTCCAGCCGCTGGGCCCGGAGCCGGACAGCTCGACATTGTCGGCCGGCGCCGTGCCGTCATTGGCGATCAGGATCGGAACCGTGCTCTGCTGGCCGGCGGTGGCACGGGCCGACACCAACCCCTCGGTCCCGGTGATGGTCAGGCGCGGCGTACCCACGACCTGAAGCTTGAGTTCGGCCTTCGCCGTCGCGTCACCGGCGCTCGCCGTCATCTCGATCGGAAATTCGCCGGCATCGACCGAGGACGGCGGCCTCACCTTGAGCTTCACGTCCTTCGAGGCGCCGGCGTCGATCGGCACGGAAGACAGCTCCTGCGAGCCGTAAGCCTCGGTGAAGGAGGTATCGAAATTGCGCGGCGCGGTCGCAGCGAGGCTCACGACGAGATTGCGGCCGCTGTCGTTCTTGATGCTCAGCGTGTAGTCGAAGCTCGTCTTCGGAGAACCGCGGAGCGACGGCAATTGCGGCGTCACCGTCAATTTCGCCGGCAATTCCTTGGCGAGGCTCACGGTGATCGGAAGACTCACGCTGTTCGCTGGATTGCTCTGGTCAGTCGCCTTGACCGTCAAAGTCTTATCGCCGCTGCCGGCATTGGCCGGAACGTCGAGACGAAGCTGAAGGCTGACGTTCTGGTCGGTTGCTGCCATGGCTGCCGCGACCGGTTGGCCGCCGCCGAGCAAGGTCGCGGTCCATCCGGGAGGCGTATCTTCGACCGACAGCGTGAAACGCTCCGGCGGCAGACCGTAATTCTGCAGCCGCATCGAGACGGTCGAGGTCGTTCCGGGGCGCACCGACAGCGCGGGATAATCGGTGAGCAGGTAGAGGCCCTTCACGTCCTTGCCCGCGGTTTCGGCGGCAGTAGCGGTCATGGCGTTGCTCGTCAGGACGAGCGCCGGAAATGCCAAGAGGATCGCGATTGTGGATGCTCTCATCGCGTCAAACTCCATCGCAAATATCGCGTTCGGATGCCGCCCCCGCGCGGGCACGCCACAAAGGGCAGCCGCTGGGCGGTGCGGACGTTCTCTACCGATGTTGGCTAAATCTTGGAAGCCCCTCGCCGCCTTATGTCGCACGGCAGCCTGCTGGCTCAGTAAGATAGGGTAAACCGGATAGGGATTATTTCCTCACGAATTGATTTTCTTGAACCGGGGCCCACATGGGCTACGAACATCTCCTCCCCGCTCCTCCGTTAATGGCCGACGCCTCGCCCGAACCCCATGACAACTTCCTCCCCGCCCGAGGCAGCCCGCAAGATCAGCTTCGTGTCGCTTGGCTGCCCCAAGGCGCTCGTCAATTCAGAGCGCATCATCACCCGGCTGCGTGCGGAAGGCTATGAGCTGGCCCGCCGGCACGACGGCGCCGACCTTGTCATCGTCAATACCTGCGGGTTTCTCGATAGCGCCAAGGCCGAATCGCTCGAAGCCATCGGCACGGCAATCAAGGACAACGGCAAGGTGATCGTCACCGGCTGCATGGGCGCCGAGCCTCAATCGATCACGGACCGATTTCCGAATGTGCTCGCCGTCACCGGTCCCCAGCAATACGAGACCGTGCTCGATGCGGTGCATCGTGCGGCGCCGCCGCGGCACGACCCGTTCATCGATCTCGTGCCGCCCGAGGGGATCAAGCTCACCCCGCGCCACTATGCCTATCTGAAGATTTCGGAGGGCTGCAATAACCGCTGCACCTTCTGCATCATTCCGAAGCTGCGCGGCGACCTCGTCTCGCGGCCGGCCGCAGATGTGCTGCGGGAGGCGGAGCGTCTCGTCGCCGCCGGGGTAAAGGAGCTGCTCGTCATCTCCCAGGACACATCGGCTTACGGTGTCGACATCAAATATGCCGCGAGCCGGTGGAAGGATCGCGAGGTCAGGGCGCGGTTTCTCGATCTAGCGACTGCGCTCGGCGAGCTCGGCATCTGGGTGCGCCTCCATTACGTCTACCCCTACCCTCACGTCGATGACGTCATCCCGCTCATGGCGGAGGGAAAGGTCCTCCCCTATCTCGACGTGCCGTTCCAACACGCATCGCCGACTGTGCTCAAGCGCATGCGCCGCCCTGCTGCTCAGGAGAAGACCCTGGAGCGAATCCACGCGTGGCGGAATATCTGCCCCGACCTCACCCTGCGCTCGACCTTCATCGTCGGCTTTCCCGGCGAGACCGAGGAGGAGTTCGCGTTCCTGCTCGATTGGCTCGGCGAGGCTTCGCTCGATCGCGTCGGCTGCTTCCGCTACGAGCCTGTGCGTGGCGCAATAGCCAACGATCTCGGCCCCGACGGGGCGCAGGTGCCGGATGAGGTCAAGGAGGAGCGTTGGCATCGGTTCATGCAGCGGCAGCAGGCGATCTCGGAGAAGCGCCTCAAGCGCCGCGTGGGCACCCGCCAGCAGATCATCATCGACGAAGTCGGACCCACGACTGCCAAGGGCCGCAGCAAGGGCGATGCCCCGGACATCGACGGCACCGTCCACGTCACATCGCGGCGGCCGCTGCGGGTCGGCGAATTTGCCACCGTGAAGATCGAGCGCGCGGACGCCTATGATCTTCACGGCGCCGTCGTGGGGTTCTGACGCGCGTGGTTCGACGGTGCTGGAGATTTTTCGCTTAAATGCCCAGCCTGCCCCGGCCTGATCCGCGTCTCATGCAAATGGCGCCCGTCTTGCGTGAAGCGATGGAGCTTCATCGCACCGGGCGACTCGCAGAGGCCGCGGAGTTATTTCGCCGCGTGCTCAAAAAAATACCGGATCAATTCGATGCGCTATTCCATCTGGCGCTGACGAAGATGATTCAAGGCGATCCGCAGGAGGCGCTGAAGCTGATCGGCAAGGCGATAAAGGTCGAGCCGCGCGCGCCGATAGCTCAAAGTCTCGCTGGCACGATCTTGAACATGCTTGGCCGCCGCGAAGAGGCGCTCGCCTGCTACGATCGCGCGCTCGCACTCGACCCCAATCTGATGATCGCTCTCAACGACCGCGGAAACACGTTACGTCTGCTCGGACGCCCGCAAGAGGCGCTGACATGCTTCGATCGAGCGCTCGTTCTCGAGCCGATGGCGGCCCAACTTCATAACAACCGCGGTACGACACTGGTCGATCTGCGCAGATTCGAAGAAGCAGTTGCGTGCTTCGATCGGGCAGTCGCACTGCAACCCGCGTCGCCTGATGCTCTGAACAATCGAGGGGCCGCGCTGCTCAAGCTGGATCGCCCCGAGCAGGCACTTGCGGATTTTGATCGCGCGATCGCCCTCAAGCCCGATTACGGTGAAGCGTTCAACAATCGCGGCAATGCCCTGCAGGACTTGAACCGCCATCGTGAGGCGCTCGCCGCGCACGCTCGCGCGCTCTCGCTGCGAGCGGACAATCTCGAGGCACGGTTCAATTTGGCGACGGCCCATCTTGCCCTCGGCGAATTCGACGACGGCTGGCGCGCCTACGAGGCACGCTGGGCGATGCGCGATATTGCTTCACCGCAGCGCAATTTTCGCAGCCCGCTGTGGCTCGACGAGGCGGCCGCTCGCAGGCAAAACCATCCTGCTCCATGCCGAGCAGGGATATGGCGATGCCATTCAATTCGTTCGCTACGCACCTCTCGTCGCGCAACGCGGCGCAAAAGTCATCCTCGAAGCACCTCAGGCGCTGCAAGCGTTGTTCGGATCGGTTGCGGGCGTCGCTCAGGTCGTCGCCCGGGGCGATCGGCTGCCGCCATTCGATCTGCACTGTCCCTTGCTCAGCCTGCCACTTGCGTTCGGTACCCGCCTTGATTCGATTCCGCACGATGTGCCGTATCTGCACGCGGATGCGGAGAGGCTCGCGAAATGGCGTGACCGGCTGCCGCCGTCGGGCCGGTCGCGGATCGGCATTGCTTGGCAGGGTCGCGCCTACCCCCGCAATCGTTCGGTCCCGTTTGCTGCCCTTACACCGTTGCTGGCGCTGCCTGACATCGAGTTCATCAGCCTGCAGCAGGAATTATCCGACGAAGATGCGCGCGCTGTCGCGCAAACCGGCAACGTTCGCCATTTTGGCGCCGAGATCAAGGATTTCGCCGACACTGCCGCAATTCTTGGCAATCTTGACGCGGTGGTCAGCATAGATAGCGCCGTTGCTCACCTCGCTGGCGCGCTCGGCAAGCGATCATGGCTGATGCTGATATTCGCCGCGGATTTTCGCTGGCTGATCGGTCGCGAAGACAGCCCATGGTATCCGACAGCGCGCCTGATCCGGCAAAGCCGGATCAGCGAATGGTCGGACGTCGTCGCGAGGGTCACCGATCACGTACACGCGTGGCACAGCGCTGGTGACCGAGGTCAAACGAGCTGAAAGAAAATCGACAGAGCGGCCGCATTGAGCACCGCATCGATCCAATAAAAACGACCTGCAAGATCGTGAGATCTTGCAGGTCGCGTTTCCAAGCCGCAGGGCTTGTCAGAAGCGAAATCGCACGCCGGACGTCGTGGCGATGTTGTTGCGGGACAAGGTAACCGTTGACCAAGCCGCCGTTAAACTGCGAGAAAAACGTGCCGACGTACCAGTCCCACTTGGGCAAGAACTTCCAGTCGACCAGTGCGGAGGCTGCGTCCATTGTACCCGAGCACCAATTCTTGTTGGCATTGGACAGATTGCAGAAGGCTTGGTTGGCAGCGCTCGCGGCAAAGTCATTCTGATCGTAGTGATAATACGCGCCGGCCACATACAAGGTGGTGGTGATGTCATATCGGAATCCGGTCCAGAAGACCTGCAGAACCCTGTCCTTAAATCCGGCGCTGGCATTGAACGCGGTGCTATTGATATTGGTGCCGGTAATGCCGTTGTTGCAGGCAACGCAAACGAAGTCTCCCGCGATGTCGGTAAAGCCCGACCCCTTTCCGACGAATGGATCGCTGGGGTTGGCAAACTGATTCCACTCGTAACCCGCAAAGAACCTCCACTTGTCCCAGGTATATTTGGCCAGCGCCATGACGTTGGTGTTATTGGATATGGTGGCGGTCATGATTGCGGCGTTGCTTCCCGGCCCGAACAGGTTCGGAATGCCCTGAAGGTTGTTGGGCGCGCCGCCGAGCCCGAGTGCAACGCCGTCCTTGTTGAATCCCCAGATGGCATCGAGGGAGAGCGTTCCCGGACCGATCTTGAAGTCGCCGCCGATCTGGGCTTCGAACGCGCCTTCCGAGGCGTTGTTCTGGTCGTAGCCGCCGAACTGCCATAGGCCCGCCACACGCCAATTGGCGATATTGAGACGGTACTTGAGAGCGGTGGTGTATTTGGCGTTCTCGGTGTAGCCGCCGCCGGCGACGACACCTGAGAAGCCGATCGGCGAGAATGCGTAGGCGCCCCCCATTGGATCGTAGGCGAGCACGCCGTCCAAGGTGAGCGCGTTTTGCCGAAGGACGGTCAAGGTCCCATATGTGTCGTTGCTGACGCCGACGAACCCAAGCGAATTATAAAACTGGCCTCCCCGGCTCAAATCGCCGTTCGTTGACCATAAGTTCTGCGGGATACCGATATCCCTGAACTCCGAGTGAGGTGAATTGGCGTATTCCAACGAATAGGGGTCGAAGCCACCCTCTAGTTGGCCAATCAAAGACCAACCCAAACCCAACGGCTCTTTCACTTGAATGCCGAGAGCTGACTGGCCCATTCCGTTAGGCGCGATACTCCACCCCGCCGTTCTGTTCATCTTTTGCATAAAATAGGAGGCGCCCGTCACGAAGAACGGATCCCATGGTGCCCCGTGGGTCTGGTAAGTGCCGCCCACGTCGATGGTGCCGTAGAACCGGATCCCCGCCCAGATCAACTGACAATCGGTGACGACAAAGGCCTGGAAGCTGTTGCAGGCCGTCGGATCATTCGACTTCGGAGCAGCGGCAGCGACCGGATACTCCTTCGTAATGAGAGGATAATCGGCCGCGAACGCGACTCCGGCGCAGCCTAGAAGCAGCGCTGCCGAAATAGCCGCGCGAGAACCAAGTCGTTTCATTGCCAGCCCCCAAATTTCCTCCGCATAAGCGACCATCGCTATATACGGGTCGATACAACGAAGTCTGCAGCGGCCCCACGTTTCACGCTGTATAGATCACGATACGGCGGATTGTTCAGGCGCCGACATATTCTTGTCAATACAACGCCGGGGATGAGTACGATAAAAGCCGTACTCTGTGGCCTTCCGGCAACAAATCCTGGCGCTAGGAAAGCTTTTCCAAGGGTGGCTACCCCGGACGCCGCAAGTCCTGCTCAAAGCCCGCCGCTTGGTCGTTCCCATCCAACGACTAACGAACCAACCCCGATTGCAGCGAAGGATCAAATTCGCACTCTAGCTGATCCCAGCCGCCGCCCCTGCCGCGAGTGCGGAACCGCTTGCTGCAGAAGTTCCGATGGCGAACAGACCCACCCGCGGCTTTCAAACGGTTGGCGCAAGCCAACCCGACGGAGCTTGTGACGACTGCCGGCAATTGGAGGCATGAAATGCCTCCAAACCGACGCATGCTTTTTCTGGCCAGGGCTTTTACGGATCTGACGACCGCTATGCACCGGAGCTAAGTGCGAAAATCTTTAGCGGCAACCCTGTTCGCTGTTTTTCGTTAGGGCCTGCGTCTCCGGCTGCATCGATCAGAATTTGGATGAAGAGGGGAGAGACGCTCATGTCGATAAAGAAATTCCAGACGTTGGCTCTCACAGCAATGCTTCTTGCTGGCTCTCTTGGGTTCGCTTTTGCCCAGAGCACGAGCGATCACGGCTATCGCATCGGTCCGAGAGGTCCTGCTTCCGGCAGCAGTGGTGCCGGCGTGAGCACGTCACGGACTGGGAAAGCGGCTGGCGGCGGCGGGTGAAGAACGACGCTTCACGACATAATCAGGGTGTGGAGCAACGTGGAGCCTGGCATGGCCCGCCGGGCTTGCGGAATTTTTAAAAGCAAAACCGCCCGGCCAGATTTTGCCGGGCGGTTCCGATTACGCTTGGCTTGCGTGCGTCGAGGCTACGCCGGTCTAAAACTTATACGTCAGGCCTGCGCGAACCTCGTCCACCGTCATACCACTCCAGGAGAAGCCGGAGGGAAAGGCGGCAAATCCGGCGGGTCTGCCGGCGGCCGTGACAGCCTGAGACGCGCTCAAGTCATAATGAAGGTATTCCCACCGCACCGTCCAATTGTGCCAAAACATCCACTCGATACCGCCACCAGCCACCCAGCCCGAGGCAGTATTCGTGAAAGCGGAACTCGACAGATATCCGTTTGCAGGATTGAAGGCGTTTCCAGAATACGTAATGCGCCCCCAGGCGGCGCCGCCGGTACCGTAGAGCAGCACGCTTGGCCAAAGGGCGTAACCTAAGCGCCCACGGACCGATGACAGGTCATTCAGGGTCGTATTCATCGCGGTAGCAGCGCCGCCGCCAACCAGCACTCCGGCCGGGGTAACCCAAGCCTGCGTAGAATTGGTACCGGCTTTCGTCCAAGAGAAATCGCCTTCGACGCCGGCGACCCACGCACCCCAGAACTCGTAGTTGAACCCACCGTGGATACCGCCGAGCATCGATGAACCGTTCGTCGAGCCCGTTTGCGCGTTGACACCGAATGCAGCCGGCGACGGAAGTGGATTCCAAGCGGCGGAGCTATCCTGCCAATCGTAGCCGACGTGGGCACCCAGATAGAAACCGGTCCAGCTGAAGACCGGCACCGGTGGTGGCAATGCCCTTATCGGCATATCGGCAGCGCGTACGACTGAGTTAAGTCCGGTGCTGAGAACAGCGACCGAAAGCAGGCGGATGATGATCTTCACTGTTACCCCCATCGACGAGCGCTACGTGCGCTCAATTGTTCATTTCGAGCAGGAGGAGCAGCCGAAGCTGCTCTCAGTTGATTACTCGCGACCTCGCGCGATCACCCTTCGGTCGATCACGGGAAGTAGTAGCGCAGCGAGGTCATGACGACCAATTCATCCGTGGCCGGCGACACGATCGGAGCCACCGTCGTCGGACTTGCTGCGCCAATGAAATTCAAGCCATTGAACACATCGCGATGGATGTACTCAACTTGCGCGCCACCAGTGATGCGTCCCATCGGGCCCTTATAGAAGTTCTGCCAGAACCCGAGCGTAATCTCTTCCAGCCGCTTGACGTTCACCGAGCAGGTCGTGTTGCCCAGCACGCCTCCGACCGGGCTACCCGGCACTGCGGGAGCGGCGACACTGTTTTCCCCGAAGCATGATCCATCGGAGTAAAACGGATTGCCGAGACCGATGGCATTCGTGCCGATTGACGACCAATTGGCCTGATCCTGCTCAAGTCCGGCATACACGTAGAAGTCCAAATCGGGATTTACGTGAGCAACCGCTCCAACCAACGTTTGGAATGCAGTAATCGGTTGCAACGAGCCGTCGCGCGCAAATGTCACGTCGGGCAATTGACCCGAGCCATATCGCCCGATGCCGGTGCCGTAAAGCACGCTGCCCTGCAAATCGAGGAACTTCGGTATCGCCGGCACCAGGAATGATCCGCCGACGCCCCAGCCGAAAGTATTGAGGTTGGAGGTCGGCTGTCCGGTGGGATTGTTAGCCGCGCCGATCGTGCAGGCAGCGGTTGTAACCGGACAATTTGTGACACGATCGGTGAAGAACCGTTGGAGGCCCAGAATTTCATAATGGCCCCAGCCCGGATCGAATGCGACTTTTTCAACGAAGTCCGGCACCTGATCAACGGAGTAGCCCTGCAACGTATCCATCAGACCGGATTGGGTGCCGGTATTCGTGCTGTTGATGAAAATACCGTTCGGGGTGCCCGATCCCGGCGTTTGGAAACGCACCTGCGGGCTTTCCGCCGACACGCCGAACGTAATTCCGGGGCTCACATCCTTGACCACGCGGATCTGGGCATTGCGTGACCAGTTGAAGCCCACGACGTACTGTGCGTCGATGGTCAGCGGCACATTCTCTTGCCGCTCTTTGATCCCGACCCTGTTCTGGGTGACCAAGCTCCATGCCTGACCGGCAAGAACATGCCAGCCGGTGTAGTTGTCGTCATAGTTCAAAAAAGCCTGCCGAATTCGCGGGGTATAGCTGTTGCTCTCAATCGAATTCGAGGTGGTGGCGGCACCGAGGAAGTCCGTCTCGAAATATGCGTAGATCTTCTGCTTGTCCGAGATGTTGCCTTCGCCCATCCACCACAGCCGGCTCTGGCGGGCGCTGAAGCGCAGCTCGTTCTCGTGATAGAGCGGGGTCAGCGCATAGGGAATGTTGTTGAAGTCGGAGCCGACGTCGGCCACTTCGTTGCGGCTGCGCCAGATGCCCGCGGCTTCGATGAAGCCGCCCCAGCTGAGCTTGACACCGGCCGGGAGGGCCCAAGGCTCTTTGCTATGATAGGCGGGGGCGGCGTCGCCGTAAGCGCCTTTCATTGCAGCCGTCTGAGCCTGCAGCGCCTGAGATGTTTGCGCGGCATCCTTGGCAGCCTTCTTGGCATCGTTGACCTGCTTTTGGAGGGTCTGCAACTGTTGCTGCAGGTCATCAAGTTGTTTCTGTGTTTGCGCGTCCTGGGCGCTGGCATAGGCCGGCGCCAGCAAGGCACCAGCGAATGCGCCGAGCATGAGGATACGCAGTCTCGATTTGGCAGTCATTTCACGTCCCCAGAGTTGCGGGCTCTCGCAGGACGAGGCCCCCCATTACCACCCGCGGCGATCCTACGTTTTGGCACGTGACGGAGACGTGACAGGAATGAGGCTGGCTTTTTAATCATTAAGGATGTTGCATTTCTGCAACTAGATTTTCTGGCGGGAGAACAGATTAATCTTCCTCGTTCTCAATGGATTAGATTGAGATCATTCGTTTCCGAGAGCGAGCGGTTGAGATTAAGACTTGTGGCCAACTCGAAACTCGATCGGCTCTCCGAACTGCAACCGTTTGCATGATTCTGACGGAACAAAAGTCCTGGGATTTGATTGCTTGATGGGGCCTAGAAGAATCACACCTCAAGAATCACGCCGAGGAGCGCGCCATGAGAGACCCAAAAATCGGAGCAAGACGCATCGCTATAGCGGCGTCAGCGGTCGTTTTTGGCTTCACTGCCGCCAATAGCAGCGCATATTCCTGGCCGCGGTCAAAGCATTATGCCCATTCGTCGCATTGGCGATACGCGCGGCCAGGCACGGTCTACCGGGCTCCCGCCTACGGTACGTACAGTGGCCCCGGCTCCTATGGTCCGCCAGCTTACGCCTACCATGGTCCTGGTTATATCTACGCGCCAGGCAGGGGAATCGTGGACGAGGCCTGCAATCTTCCGACCAGCGCATGCCCGAACGAGATGCGAGATGTGCAATAACGGAACCCAGCGAGCTGAAGGCTGGCGAGCGACGGTTCGCCGCGATTTGTCGGACGAGACTCCGGAAATTTGCGGCCGCGATCGTGCTGTTCGAAGCCGCTTTGACGACTTTCCCAGCGTCGGCTGCCGGTCTGACCGGCCTCGGTGGCCGATCCGTCGGTTTGGTAGGCCACAGCTATTCGGCGAGCCGCCTCGGAGGCCTCCGAGGCCCCCGAGCATATGCGCGTCCCCCCGCGCACTCTGGCAATCTCGGAAGCGCGCGCGGGGGGTGGTACCATCGAGGCTTTGGCGGCACATCGAACCCCGGGTGGGATTACGGCTTCGGTCCTCGTCTTGGGGGCATCGGTCACTGATTGGCTAAATCGGCGACGCTATTCGGATCGCGCCCTGCGACTGCGCGACCAACGGAAGAATTACACTTCCGTCATCAACTTTCTCGGGAGATTTATGACAGAAACATAACGATCTTTTGACAGTATAGTGAAAGTACTATCCCAAATATGCATTGAAAAATCGGCGATTTTGCCGATTTTTGACTTCAGACGGTCAGAGTAATGTTGTATTCGTTAATGGTATATTTTTCCGACTATGGAAGGGGACTCCTCATGCTGCGTTACGTCGTGTTGGCTGCGCTTGGGCTTGTTGTTGTCGGGCTCACGAGCTCGGCGGAAGCAAGAGCGCGGTATTATGTGGTGAAAGCCACATCGGTGCCCGCGCCCAAGGGAACCAAGTGCGTTGCGGGTGGCCTTTCGGCCGGCTGCAGCCCAGGTGCATGCAGGTGCGATTATTTCTAAGGTTATTCGGTCATGGCTGATCGCGGGCGGAAGCCATGGCTTCCGTCCGCAATCCGCGACCCTCAGCGCTCTAAACTGAGGCCCCAGACAAATTCATTTCCACGCACGTCGATTAGGCTACCGCCAGCCGTCCACGACCCTTCGTACAGTCGCAATAATGGCAGGCTGGGCCTCCTGGATCGGCGGTAGATCGTCGTACATCTCCCATCCGCCACCCAGCGACTTGTAGAAGGCGACATACTCAAGGCCGACCGCGGCGGCGGCAACGGCATGCTGATCTTCGAGCAGATATTGCTGCCGCTGTGCATCGAGGACATTGAGGAAGTCCGTCACGCCGCGCTCATAGCGCTCCATTGCAAGGTCCACCGCACGGCGGGCCGCCGTAAGCGCTATATTCAGTGCCTTTTCCTGCGCGACGTCATAGCGGTACTGCTTGATCGCCTGATCGACCTCCTCGACTGCTGCGATGACAGTCTTGCGGTAGTCAACATAGACCTCTCGCGTATGCAGCTCCTGGATGTCGATGAGGGCATCGAGGCGACCAAAATCGAGCAACGGCCAATAGGCCGCCGGTCCGAATGACCAGATCGGACCATGAGCCGTCTGAGATGTCGGCGTCTGTTTGGCGCCGCGCTGTAAGCCGAGGCCTGCGGTCAATGCGACGGTCGGGAACAGGTCGGCGGTCGCCACGCCAATTTGCGCGTTCGCCGCGGCAAGCGAGCGTTCAGCCGCACGGATATCAGGCCGGCGCCGCAGCAGGTCTACAGGAACGCCAGCGCGAAGGCGCTCGGGAAGGCGCGGCAACTTGCCGGCGGTCTGAAACTCTCCGGCGATGTCCGAGGCATACGTAGCAAGAAGCACTGCGAGACGGCTCTCGGCTGCGGAAATCTCGCCGCTCAGTTCGGGAACGCGGGCTTGCTGGGTCGCCAGCTCGCGCCGCGCGAGGGTGAGGTCCAGTTCGTTCGAAAGGCCGCGATCGAAACGCGTCAGCAGCAGGTCGACCGTCTTCTGGGCGGCCGCGATATCTTCCCGGGCGATTTGGAGGCGAAATTGCAGTCCGCGTATTTCGAGATAATTGCGCGCGACGTCGGCAATGACGGTGATCAGTACCGCATTGCGCAATTCCATCTGGGCTTCGGCGTTGTCGCGCGTCGCCTCGAGCAAGCGCTGGTTCTTGCCGAAAATGTCGAGCTCCCAGCCCGCATCAAAGCCCACCATCCGCGTGATCGATCTTAGGCCCGTCGTGTTGTCGCCGGCACGGATCGATTGGGCGACGCGCCCCTTCGTCATGTCGACGCCGCTTCCGGTCGCCACCGTCCCGCTGCCGCCGACCGTCGGGAGCATGGCCCCGATGACGACGATCTCCTGCGTCCTTTCTTGCTGCACGCGAAGCAGCGCAGCTTCGATGTCGAGGTTCGCAGCGACGGCCCGCTCAATAAATGCGGTGAGCAGGGGATCGTGGAGGGTTTGCCACCAGCGAACGAAGTCGCCAGCGCGGGGCGGCCCTGGAAGCGCCGGCGCGATGGATGCTGATCCAAAAAACTTCGGAACCTCAACCGCAGGAGGGTTATAGTCCGGGCCGACAGCGCAGCCGCAAAGCCATATGGCGGCGCTGATTCCCATCAGCGCCCGACACCGGGTCCGCATAACCACGCTCCCCACGCCCTAGCTTGCGACCGCAGCAGCGGCGCGCACGCTAACCCCTGTTTTTCGCCTGCGTGTGCCGCCCGAAGTTCCCATCCTCGGGCGCCCAACAATTGCCTTTTTTGAGCCCGCGCGCCACCGGAAATTGCAGGTTCCGCCGGTCGCCTGAGCCGATGTCCCCTGCCCTTCCCTACCGGGCGGCCGTCTTGTCGTCCTTCACCGTGACCTTATCGCCATCAGCGATTTGATTGCTGATGTTGAGCACCACCTTGTCGCCCTCCGCCACGCCGGAAGCAATCTCGACGAAATTGCCGTTGTCGCGGCCAATGGTCACGCGCTTGAACCGCACGGTGCCCGCAGCATCGACGACCGCAACCTGAGGACCGCCGGTGCGGAACAGCAGCGCGCTCGCCGGTACCTGCACAGCGCTTCCCGGTTTCAGTTGGAATTCAGCCTGGATGTACATTCCGGGGAGAAGGGCGTGGTCCTTGTTGTCCAAGTCCACTTCGACCCGCAAGGTTCGCGCACGCGGATCGAGCGAATCGCTGGTGCGCGCGACGAGCCCTTCGAAGACGCGGTTCGGATACTCGCTGGCGGCGACGCGCACCGCGGTTCCAACGCCAACGTCGGTCGCCGCGGATTGGGGGACATTGACGAACACACGAACCTTCTCGTGTTGTGCGACGCCGTAGAGCAAAGTGCTGCCGACGCTTACGAGGTCGCCGATGTCAACGCGCCGCTCGGTCACGACGCCATCATAAGGCGCGGTGACCTGCTTGAACCCGGCCAGATAAGTCAGGCGGTCGACATTGGACTGATCCTGGCTGACGCGAGCGCGCGCGGCATTCAATTGCGCGATGCTGACCGCGTATTGCGCTTTTTTGTCCTCGCGCTCCTGCTCAGAGACGACGCCCTTCGGCGAGCCCTGCCAGCGGTCGTAAGTGGTCTTGGCAAATTCCGCATCTGCCTCCCGCACCTTCACCTCGGCGCTGGCGACAGTGAGCTGGTGTTGTGCCGCCGCAAGTTGGGAATCGAGTTCCGGGGTGTCGAGGACCGCCATGACCTGGTCTTTTTTGACGGTATCCCCGATATCGACGATCCACTTCGCTACGTAGCCGCTCACGCGGGCGTAAATGGTCGACGCGTACCAGCCGCGAACTTCCCCCGGTAGCGTGAGGCTCTGGATCGGCGGCGCGAGCTCGACCCGGGTCACCTCAACGAGAGGCGCCTGCTCGGCGCTCTCCGCCGTGCTGGTCGCGAGGACGGTTTCCTCGCGGCCTTTCAGATGGTGAACGAGAAAGAACGCGACGGCGAGGATGATCGCAAATACGCCGGCGAAGATCCGCAGACGATTTCCGGTGCCCGGTGCGTAGCTGGTCGCTACAGGAATGTGCCCGCGCTCGGCCGGCTCCTCTCGAAGATCTTCGGTATTGTCGTCGAACGCGTCGAAGGCAGGCTCGTTCGGCGTCTCCGCTGACTTGGGCGTGTTAGACTTCTGCAATGGGATGCCTCCCGTGCGCCACAGCCGCCGGCGGCGTTCGCCGCAGCAGCCTATACATGGTGGGAACGAAAACCAGAGTGGCCGCGGTCGCAAACAGCAGCCCGCCGATCACCGCCCGGGCGAGCGGGGCGTTCTGTTCGCCGCCTTCGCCGATGCCGAGAGCCATAGGTATCATGCCGAGCACCATGGCTCCAGCGGTCATCAGAACTGGGCGCAATCTCGTGTAGCCGGCTTCGATAGCAGCGGTACGTGCATCGAGACCCATGGCCATGCGCTGATTGGCAAACGTGACAACCAGAATGCTGTTTGCCGTTGTCAGGCCGATGCACATGAGCGTTCCCATCAGGGCCGGAACGCTGATGTGGGTCTGCGTCACGTAGAGCATCCACATCACTCCGGCGAGCGCGAACGGCACCGCAAACAACACAATCAAGGGATCAAGCCAGCTTTGGAAGTTAATGACAAGCAGGAGGAAAACCAGCACGACCGCCAGCGCGATGCCGGTGAACAAGCCATTGTAGCTCTCCCGCATCGTCTCGACTTGGCCGCTGAGCGTCACAGTGATTCCTTTCGACGGATCCGGCCGATTCGCGGCAAGCACCTCATCGATCGCGGCGGCCGCCGAATTGAGATCGCGCCCCTGCACGTCAGCTTGAACGTCGAACACCGGCCTGATGTTCAACTGCGACACAATCATCGGAACCTTACTCCGGCCAAATTTAGCGATATTCATCAGCACCTGATCCGTGG
The DNA here is from genome assembly GCA_963702755.1 of uncultured Alphaproteobacteria bacterium. Classification (GTDB taxonomy): domain Bacteria; phylum Pseudomonadota; class Alphaproteobacteria; order Rhizobiales; family Xanthobacteraceae; genus JAJPKK01. The sequence goes on from CAVPDZ010000006.1 coordinate 424,909, forward strand.
GCGCCTGCTGCCGGCCGGCTCGCGAACCAGTGGTCTCCGGCGCAGTCACCGGAACGGTCCAGAGGTCCTGGGCTGAGGCGATTTTATAGGTCGGCGTCTGCACAACGAGCGGATAGCTCACGCTGTTATTCGGGTTGACCCAGAAGTTCGGCGCCACCTGCGCGCTGTTGTTCAGCGTCACAAGAATATTGTTGGCAACGGTTCGCTGACCGAGCCCGACCTCGCCAGCCAGCGTGCGGTCCACATTGATCTTAAGCGCCGGCGCATCGGGCACCTGAAATACGTGCGCGTCGACGACGCCGGGCACGTGTTTGAGATCGGCGACAAGCTTGGACGCGACCGCGTAGGACGAATCGCTGTTCGGGCCGGATACACGAATATCGATCGGGGCCGGCTGACCGAAGTTGAGCACTTGGTTGACGATGTCGGCTGGCTGAAAGAAGAACTGAAGCTCGGGAAAACGCTGCGGCAGTTCGCGACGCAAGTCGGCCATGTGCTCCGGCGTCGGCGTGTGCTTCTCCTTCAGCGAGATCAGAATTTCGCCGTCCATCGGACCGACGGTTGCCGTATCGCTGAGCGCGATATTGATGCCGCTGTACGGCAGACCAATGTTATCGAGAATGACCTGGATCTGGTCGTTGCCGACGATTTCACGGATCGCTGCTCTCGACCTCCGAAAAATATTTCTGTGTCTGTTCGAGCCGGGTCCCCGGCGGAGCCCGAACATGGAGCCGCATTTGCCCGGCATCAATCTGGGGGAAGAAGTCCATGCCGAGCCGCGGATAAAGCAGGCCCGACACGATCATGATCACGATGAAGAATGCACTCGTCGCAACCGGCCGGTCGACCGCCCACGCCAGCGTATTGCGATGAATTTCGCGAAAGGCCTCGAAGCCCCGCTCGAATTTGCGATGAACGAGGAGGAACGGATTTCTGGTGGGTCGCGTCGCGTCGTGACCCGCGTGCGCGGAGGCCGCGCCATCGACGCCATCCGGGTGTTCCGGAGCACGGATGAGAGCGCGGAACAGCACCGGCACAAGCGTGAAGGAGAGCACAAGGCTCGCCGCAAGCGCGATGATCACGGACAGCGACAACGGCGAGAACAGGTACTTGGCAACGCCAGTGAGCAGGAAAACCGGCACGAAAACGACACAGATGGACAGCGTCGAGAGGAACGTCGGAATGCCGACCTCGCCCGCGCCATTGAGAATCGCCTGTTCGATTCGCTCGCCGAGACCGACGTGACGTTCAATGTTCTCGATAACGACCGTGGCGTTGTCGACGAGGATACCGACAGCGAGCGCAAAGCCGCCCAATGTCATTGTGTTGAGGGTCTGCCCGCTGACATAGAGCACCAGGATCGCGGTCACGATCGACAGCGGAATCGAGGCGAGGATGATCAGCGTCAGGCGCCAATTGCCGAGGAACAGCAGGATCATCAGGGCCGTGAGCCCCGCCGCCATCAGCCCTCCCATGATCACGCTGTTCAAAGCGGCTTTGACGAAGATCGACTGATCGAAGATCGGCGTCAGTGTCACGTCACCCGGGATCAGCCGGCGAATTTCGGGGAGCACGTCCTTGACCCCGTCGATCACCGCAAGGGTCGAGACGCCGCCGGTCTTGCGCACCAGCATCAGCGCGCCGGGAGTGCCGTTGACGCTGACGGAATTCGTCTGCACCTGATAGCCGTCGTGCACGTGCGCGACGTCGCGGACGAAGACCGTCTTGCCGTTGATCTGCTTCACCGGGAAAGCGTTGATCGCCGCGATGATGTTCGGACTGTTATTCATCGCGACCGTGTAGTCCTTGCTGCCGATCTTGACGTCGCCCGACGGCAGAATGACGTTTTGATGTTGCAAAGCCTCCGTTACGTCAGAGGGCGTCAGGCCGCGTGCCTGCAGGGCATCCTGATTAAGGTCCGCCATGATCACGCGCGGCTTGCCGCCGTACGGATAAGGGACCGAGGCTCCGCGCACGACCGCAAGGTCCGGACGGATGATGTTTTGGCCGAGATCGTTGAGCGAGGTGTCGGAGCGCGAGGTACTCGACATGCTGATCTGGATAATCGGCACGTCGGTTGCCCCGTACCGCAAGATCAGCGGCGGCGTGATATTCGGCGGCATGTATTTCAATACCACCAGCGCGCTGCTCGCGAGCTGCGACACCGCCCGGCTGACGTCGGCCCCTTCGTGAAGGTAGACCTTGATGACCCCAACGCCCTGATAGGCATTTGCCTCGATCCGGGAGATGTCATCGACCAGAGATGCGAGCTGGCGCTCATGAAGCTGCAGAATGCGATTTTGCATGTCCTCGGCGCTCATGCCGTTGTAGGTCCAGACGACGCTGACGACCGGAATGTCGATTTCGGGAAAGATGTCGACGGGCATCCGGAGGAAGGCGCCGGCTCCCAACAAGCATATGAGAATCAGCAGAGCGACAACGGTATAAGATCGCCTCAGCGCAAAACCAGCGATCGACATCCTTATTGCGGCTCCTTTTCCGCCGGCCTATTTGCCGCCAATTTGCCATCTTTTGCTTCGGGGGCGTTATGAGGCCTAACGCCGCGCCAGCCTGTTCCGGCTCCCGCCAGGGCCCCATTCACCTCATTCACGACTGATACCGGCACGGTCTGACGTCCCCGCAGCAAGCGGTACATCGCAGGCACGAAAATCAACGTCGCCAGGGTCGCAAACAGAAGGCCGCCAATCACCGCACGGGCGAGCGGTGCGTTCTGCTCGCCGCCCTCGCCTACCCCGAGCGACATCGGAATCATGCCGAGCACCATGGCCCCCGCGGTCATCAGAACCGGCCGCAGCCGCGTGTAACCCGCTGCCACCGCCGCCGTCCAGGCATCGTCGCCCTCCGCCATCCGCTGGTTCGCGAAAGTCACCACGAGAATGCTGTTGGCGGTGGCCACGCCGATGCACATCAGCGTGCCCATCAACGCCGGCACACTGATGTGGGTCTGCGTGACAAACAGCATCCACATCACGCCTCCCAAGGCGAACGGAACCGCCATCAGTACGATCACCGGATCGACCCAGCTTTGGAAATTGATGACTTGCAACAAAAAGACCAGGATCACCGCGAGGCCAATGCCGGTGAACAGACCCTGATAACTGTCGCGCATGGTCTCGACCTGGCCACTTAACGTGACACTGATCGACGTCGATGGGTCTGGCCTGTTAGCCGCAATCACATCGTCAATCGCATTCGCCGCCGAAGCCAAATCGCGACCCTGCACGTCGGCATTCACGTCATATACCGGACGGATATTCAGTTGCGACATCACCAAAGGCACTTTGCCACGGCCAAATCTGGCAACGTTCATCAGAAGCTGCGACTGCTCGCCATCCTCCATTGTCAGCGGTAACGTCCAGAGATCCTGGGTTGAACCGAATTGATAGCTTGGCTGCTGCACCACCAGTGGATAACTCACGCCCGACTGGGGATTGACCCAGAAGTTGGGGGCAAGCTGCGCGCTCGAGTTCAACGTGACCAGCAGATTGTCAGCGGTGCTGCGCTGGTGCATGCCAACCTGAAACGCCAACGTCCGATCGACGTCGACATTTATCGAGCGCGCATCCGGCACCTGAAAGACGTGCGAGTCGACGACGCCTGGAACGCTCCGCAACTCGCGGGCAAGCTTGGCGGCAAGCGCATAGGCCTCTTCGCCTTTCGGACCGGAGACGCGGATATCGATCGGCGCCGGCTGGCCGAAGTTCAAAACCTGATTGACGATGTCCGCGGGTTGGAAAAAGAACTCGAGACTTGAAAACCGTCGTGGCAGTTCACGGCGGAGGGCGGCGACATGGGCTGGCGTCGATGTATGCTCTTCCTTCAGCGACACTAGTATTTCGCCGTCCATGGGGCCGACCGTGGCCGAGTCGCTCAGCGCAATGTTGATACCACTATACGGCAATCCGATGTTGTCCAGGATCGTATCGATTTGGTCAGTGCCGACGATCTCCCGAATGGCTGCCTCCACGCGATTGAAATACTGCTGGGTTTCCTCGATGCGCGTTCCCGGCGGAGAGCGCACGTGGAGCCTCATCTGTCCGGCGTCAACTTGCGGAAAGAAATCCATGCCGAGCCGGGGATAAAGCATCACCGAAACCGCCATCAGCGCGATGAAGAACACGACGGTCGGCGTCGGATGGGCACAGACCCAAGCCAATGCTGATCGGTAGTACTCCCGGAAAGAATTGAACCCGGCCTCAAAGCGGAGATGGACAAGTGTCAGCGGATTGACGGTGCGGTGCACGCTCGCGCCGCCGTGAGCGTGATGCTGCTCGACCGACGAGCGCATCAAATACATGAACATGACCGGCACCAAGGTGCGCGACAGCACCAGACTTGCCAGCAGAGACAGCACGACCGAAAGCGAGAATGGGGAAAACAGGTACTTGGCGGTTCCCTGCAATAAGAAGACCGGGACAAACACGACGCAGATCGAGAGCGTCGACAGGAACGTCGGCAGCAAGATCTCCTGCACGCCGTCGATGATCGCCGCGTGAATCCTCTTGCCGAGCCCGACATGCCGTTCGATGTTCTCGATGACGACCGTCGCGTCGTCGACGAGAATGCCGGTGGCGAGCGCAAAGCCGCCAAGGGTCATCGTGTTCAGGGTCTGCTTGAAGAAGTACATGATCAGGAGCGCGGTCACGACCGACAGCGGGATCGACACCAGGATGATCACTGTCAGCCGCCAATTGCCGAGGAACAGCAAGATCATCAATCCGGTCAGACCGGCGGCCATCGCGCCGCCCATCAACACGCTGTTCAGCGCTGCTTTGACGAAGATCGATTGATCGAAGATCGGCTTGAGCTCCACGCCTCCAGGCAACAATCGCTGAATTTCCGGTAGCACTTCTTTGACGCCATCGATGACCGCAAGCGTCGACACGCCACCCGTTTTGCGAACGAGCATCAGCGCACCTGGCACGCCATTCACGCCGACGGAATTGGTCTGGACCTGGAAACCGTCATGGACGTGGGCCACATCGCGGATGAAGACCGTCTTTCCCTCGATCTGCGTGATGGGAAATTCATTGATGGCGGCGATGATGTCGGGGCTGTTGTTCATCGCCACCGTGTAATCCTTGCTGCCAATCTTCACGTCTCCTGACGGCAGGATGACGTTCTGATGCAGCAGCGCCTCGGTGACGTCGGACGGCGTCAGGCTGCGCGCTCGCAGCGCCTCCGGATCAAGGTCCGCCATGATGATGCGGGGCTTGCCCCCATACGGATAAGGCACCGAGGCGCCGCGCACGACCGCAAGATCAGGCCGGATGATGTTCTGGCCGAGATCGTTGAGCCGGGTATCGGAAAGCGAGTTGCTGGCGATACTGATCTGGATGATGGGAACGTCAGTCGCGCCGTAGCGAAGAATCAGCGGCGGCGTGATGTTCGGCGGCATGTATTTGAGCACGACAAGCGCGCTGCTTCCGAGCTGCGAAACCGCCCGGCTTACGTTCGCTCCCTCGTGAAGATAGACCTTGATGACGCCAACGCCTTGATAGGCGTTGGCCTCGATGCGACCGATGTCGTCGACCAGCGATGCGAGCTGCCGCTCATGAAGCTGCAGAATCCTGTTCTGCATGTCCTCGGCGCTCATGCCATTGTATGTCCAGACGACGCTCACCACCGGGATATCGATCTCGGGAAAGATATCCATTGGCATGCGCTGAATGGCGCCTGCCGCAAGCAAGCAAACCAGCATCATGATCGCGACGATGGTGTAGGGGCGCTTGAGCGCAAATCCAGCTACGGACATCGGTGTTCGGTCCCCTCGATCCGCGACGCGACCTTCGTTGCTGTTGAAAAGGTTTGATTCCCAGAATGCGAATTGCAATGAACGCGGACGGCAAAATCAGCGCGGCAGGCCGCCTGCGCGTACCCGGAGGTTCGTCGCCGGACCGGTTGCTTCGTGGATCGGATGAAATTCATCTCCCGCCCAGCCAAGCAAAAGCAGAGCACCGCGAATGTGCAAATAAGCAGAATTTTTGAATACACGATCGTGAAGAGCGTGGAAATATATTGCCGTGCGGCGCGGCGCAACGCCGCAAGTGTCAGTGCGAAGTTTCCCGGGCCGCATCAGCAGAAGGACCGAGTTGCGCTCGAAATCAGCCGTTGCGACAGGACTATGAGTCGGCTGCCAAACAATCTTGTGCACGGGGCACAAGTCGAGCAGCTCCCCGGCCCCTTCAGCGGGCCGACCGGGTGTCGACCATTGCGGCTCCCGCAACGGCGCCGGCGGGCGCGCGCGCCGGGATCAGCCGCCTTATCGCTGGATGACTCCCAATCAGAAGATCGGGTAGTATGCGGCGTATCCCCTTCTCGTCATGTCGACCGAAAAACAAGAGCGATTCCCGGTGCATAGCCCCAGCCCAACGGCCCCGCCGACCGACATCACGCCGATGTTTGCACAGGCGGTCGGCTTTCATCAGGCCGGCCGGCTGGCCGAAGCCGAGAACCTCTACCGCGCTGTTATCGCGGCTGAGCCGACCCATTTTCGAAGCCTCTACTATCTCGGCATCGTGGCGCTCCAGACCGGTCGTCCTGAGGCAGCTGTCGAGGCGATGACGCGGGCCCTGGCGCTCAACGACGGCGTTGCCGAAGTTCACTATAACCTTGGCCTCGCATTGCAGACTCTCAGACGGACTGCGGAAGCGGTCGCACGTTACGAACGGGCGACGTTGCTCAAGCCCGATTACGCCGAAGCCTACACGAACCTTGGCAACGCGCGGATGGAACTCGGGCAGTTCGCCGAGGCACTGGCTCAATACGAGCGAGCCGCGGCATTGCAGGGGCCGAACCCGTTTTCCCACTACAACATCGCCAATGTCCTCGTTCGGCTTGGTCGCAGCACGGACGCCGAAGCGCACTTTCGGGCTGCAATTGCCGGAAAACCGGACTTTCCCGAGGCCTTCAACAACTACGGTAACCTGCTGCGAGATGACGATCGCCTCGATGAAGCAGAAGCGGCCTACAATCGAGCTCTTACGGTTCGGCCCAATTATCCGGAGGCTCGCAACAACGCCGGTGCGATCATGGCCGCGCGGGGCGCCATCGACGCGGCTATTTCCCATTATCGCGAGGCGATAAGGCTCAATCCACGCTTTGGGGAGGCTCATTCCAATCTGGGCGCGGCACTTTTGCGCCATGGCGATGCCGACGGCGCCGTGCAAGCATTCCAGCATGCGCTCATCCTCAATCCCGGCAGTCTTGAAACGACGCACAATCTCGCGCGCGCCCTGTTCCAGCTTGGCGACATCAACGGCGCCCTCGCCGAATTGAAGCGCGCGATCGAACGTGACGGCAATGCCGAAACGAAGAGCCTGTTCACGCGCTACATTCGCGACCTCCCAGCCGCAAGCCCTCGAGCCGCTGCGCGTCGAGGTGGGCCGCGCGTTGACTGAAGGGTGGGCGCGCGGCTACCGCCTGGAGCGGCCCGTCATTGCGCTGATCAAAGCGCGCCCCGAGACCGCCGCGCTGATCGACCAATTACGACCGCTAGGCGGGGCAGCCGGCATCCCGTCGTCCCAAACCGCTCTGCCCCTTGTCGCCTTCGCATGTCTGACGAAGGAGCCGCTGCTGCACGATCTGATGACGCTCGCCTGCGTCAGCGATCACGATCTCGAAATCGTTTTGACTGCGGCACGGCGCAGCCTGCTCACCACCGCGGAGAGCGGGCAATCACTGGACGGAGAGCTGTTGAATTTCTGCTGTGCGCTGGCGCGACAGTGCTACTTCAATGAATACGCCTTCTTTGAGAGCGATGACGAGCGAGAGCGCGTACGCCGGCTGGGCGATCGGATGATCGCCGGTTTGCCGAGCAGTAAAGAGCTTCCGTTGCCGTGGCTCGTCGCCTTCGCCGCCTATGCGCCCCTACACCGGCTGCCCGGCGCCGACGCGCTCTGCGGCCAGTCGTGGCCGCAGGCTTTTCAGGAGCTTTTGCAAAAACAAGTCATCGAGCCGCGCGAAGAACGAAAGATCGCAGCGGAGCTAAGGAGTTTGACGTCAATCGATGACGACATATCCCGCAAGGTGCAGCAGCAGTATGAAGAAAATCCGTACCCGCGGTGGGAGTTGATTCCGCCGCCGACCGGGGCGGTGAAGTTCGATCAACATGTCCGGGCAAAATTTCCGCGCGCGCCTTACCAGCCGATGCAACGGTCGGGCTCACTCGAATTTCTCATCGCCGGCTGCGGCACCGGAATTCATGCGATCGAGTTTTTCACGCCTATGCCGATGTCCGCATGCTGGCGATCGACCTCAGCCGCGCCAGCCTTGCCTATGCGACACGAAAAGCTCGCGAACTCGGCCTGCCCGTGGAGTTCGCGCAGGCGGATATCCTCAAACTGGGCGATCTCGGCCGCAGCTTCGACGTGATCGAAGCGGCGGGATCCCTGCAATGTCTAGCTGATCCCGCCGCGGGCTGGCGCGTTCTCGTTTCGCTGCTCAAGCCGAACGGCGTGATGATTCTTGGTCTTTACAGCAAGCGGTCGCGGACCGCCGTCAATGCCGTGCGGTCCTACATTGCAAATCACAATTATCAGGGTACACCCGCGGACATCAGACAATGCCGGCAAGACCTGTTGGCGCTTCCCGCCGGTTGCCCGGAGCATTCCGTCACATTATCGCAGGATTTCTATTCAATGAGCGAATGTCGCGACCTGCTGTTTCACGTTCAGGAATACCAACATACCTTGCCCGAAATCAAAGCCTTCCTCGATGCAGAAAACCTTCAGTTTCTCGGCTTCGATATCGACCCGCGGGTTTTGCGTCTCTATGCCGAGAAAAATCCTTCCGATCCGGCGATGACCGACCTCGAGCGGTGGCATCAGTTCGAGACCGAGCATCCCGCGACCTTCGCTGGCATGTACCAGTTCTTCGTCCAGAAAAGATAAAGTCATGCACGGCCATCGCCGCGGCTGCGGCCCATCGTCAAGCGACGATCGTGATGTGATGCGGCGGGCGCCCCGATGAACAGGCCTCCGGTGCAGCGCGGTTCACGTGGCCCCGCGCCAGAAGTGCTCGATGCGCTGAGCCGCGCCATGCGTGCGCACAACACCGGCAATCTCGCGGAAGCCGAGGCGCTCTACAATCTCGCCTTGACGCATGACAGCCGACAGTTCGACGCGTTGAACATGCTCGGCATCCTTTATGCCCAGCGTCGCAACTACGAGGCAGCGGCTCGCACCATCGAGCGTGCGCTCAAGGTCAATCCACATTCGGCGGAAGCTTTTGCCAATCTCGGCCGCGTACAATTCGAAATGGGTGACGTGCAACGCGCGTCTGACAGTTATGCGCGAGCGATCGCCATCAAGCCAGATTTCATCATGGCGCACAGCAACTTCGCCGCCGTGCTGCGCCGCCTCGAACGACCGCAAGAGGCCCTTGCCCATTGCGACATCGCCTTAGCCAAGCGTCCCGATTACATCGAAGCATTGAACAATCGCGGTAATGCCCTGTTCGACCTTGCGCGTTTCGAAGAAGCAATCGCATCCTTTGACCAGGCGCTCAAGGTCGCTCCCCAGATGGTCGAGGCTTGGGTTGGCCGCGGCAATACTTGCCTTGAATTGGCCCGCCGGCAGGAAGCCATGATCGCCTATCAAAGGGCTTTGGCTATCAATCCCAACTCAACGGAATCGTGGACTGGGATGGGCAATCTGCTGGCTTCGCTCAAGCGCGGGGACGAGGCATTCTCTGCCTTTCAGCGTGCGCTCGCACTCGATCCAAACTCTGCCATTGCATGGCGGGCTTTAGGTTATTTTGCGGAGAGAGCAAGACGCTTCGGCGAGGCTTTCAACGCATACGATAAGGCCCGGAAAATCAATCCCAGTCTCAAATATATTGAGGGACGATGGCTGCATGCCAAGTTGCACCTCTGCGACTGGAACAGCCTCGACAGCGAGGCCTCGCATCTCGTGGCGGAAGTAAATCGAGATGTGCCGGTCGCTGCGCCATTCATGCTGTTGTGCATTCCTTCAACGCCGGCCGACCAACTTAAATGCGCGCGCAAGTACGTGGCCGACCGCAGTCTTCCCGCGCCGAAACCCCTCCCCGATGAAGGACGGTATCGGCATGACCGGATCAATATTGCCTACCTCTCCGCCGACTTCCGCGATCACGCCGTCTCGTTTCTGTTGGCCGGGCTGTTTGAAAAGCATGATCGGTCACGGTTTCGGACCATTGCGGTGTCCTTCAGCGCCGATCGCAAGAGTTGGATGCGAGCGCGCCTCTTGGGCGCATTTGAAACATTCCTTGATGTTGACGATGCTTCCTATGCGGAGGTTGCTAACCTGCTTCGGCAACACGAGGTGGACATTGCGGTGGACCTGATGGGCTTCACCCACGAATTTGGCGCGTCGCTGCTGTCCGAACGGCCGGCGCCGATCCAGATCAGCTATCTCGGCTTTTCCGGCACGATGGGAGCTGATTTCATCGACTACATGATTGCCGACCGCACCATCGTTCCCCCGAACGAACAGATGCACTACGCCGAGAAGATCGTATATCTACCGGACACCTTTCAGGCCAACGACGACAAGCGCATCATTGCTGCCGGAACGCCGTCGCGGGCAGAGGCCGGTTTGCCCGAAAAAGGTTTCGTCTTCTGTTGCTTCAACCAGAACTTCAAGATTCAACCGCACGTATTTGGCGTCTGGATGCGGCTGCTGCGTGACATCGAAGGCAGCGTGGTCTGGATCCAGGCCGGCGATCCGATCGCGGCTCAGAATCTCCGTGCGGCAAGCCGTCCATCGGGGCGTGGCGGCCGAAAGGATCATCATTGCGCCTAGCGTGGTCGCTCATGAAGATCATCTCGCCCGTTATCGGCTGGCGGATTTGTTTCTGGATACCCTGCCCTACAATGCGCACACCACCGCAAGCGACGCCCTCTGGGCCGGTGTTCCGGTCGTTACCTGCGTCGGCTCGACGTTCGCAGGCCGTGTCGCGGCGAGCCTCCTGAACGCGATCGGGCTCCCTGAGCTCATCACGACATCGCTGACGGACTACGAAGCGCTGGCGCTGCAGCTTGCGCGGGAGCCGGCGCGCCTTGCCGCCGTGAAGGCCAAGCTCGCGGAGCACCGCACCACCTATCCGTTGTTCGATACCGACCGATTCCGCCGCCACCTCGAAGCGGCTTATGTGACTATGTATGAGCGACATCAGCGCGGCGAACCTCCCGTGAGTTTCGAGGTTGCCCCGATTGATCAACCGTGACTAAGCGGCTTTCGGGCCCGCAATGACCAATCGCAAAGAGCGTCGCGCCGCTCAAAAACACGCAAGGTCCGCACCGATGCGCTCGGACCGCCCCGCCGAGGCGCCGAGCATCGTTGATGCCCTTCTGGCTCGCGGCAAAGAGCTGCGTGCAAAAGGTGACGACGAAGCCGCGCTTCTCGTTGCGTGTCGCATCATCCAAATGCAGGAAACGCCGGCGACCAAGGCGTTTTTCGTCCAATCCATAAAGGGCTGGTCGTTCTTCCCGGGCGCGGAAGAGATGCAGCCCATCTTAGCGCGTGCGCTGCGGGAGGCTTGGGCGTGGCCGGCCGAACTCCTGGTCCCGGTGATGGGAATACTGGAGAAGGATCGCGTGGTCGGCCCAGCCCTTCAGCAAGCGAATACGGCATGGCCGCTGCGGCTCGACCGCGGAAGACCTCCTAGGCTCGAATGGATTGGCGGCGATTGCCGGCCATCCCCTGCTGTCTGCCCTGTTGGAATCGATCGCTATTCCTGATCTCCGCTTCGAGCGCTTTCTGACAGCGCTACGGTGCGCCGTTCTTCATGCAGCGATGAGCGGCCCCGGTGCCGCCGATAGTCTCGTCCATTTCGCGTCGGCGTTAGCGCAGCAGTGCTTCATCAACGAGTACGTATTCGACATTGCCTCCGAGGAACGTATTCGCGTTAACGAGTTGCGGGAGGAGATCTGTGCCGCCGCGATATCTGGCGCGGCGGTTGATCCATTGCGCCTGGCTGCGATGGCCGCCTACGTCAGGCTCGAATTCACTGCCCCTAAAGCCGCTGTGGAAAAGGTCTTGGCCGAATAGCCTTTCCAATCTCATCAATCAGCAGATCCGCGAACCCGAAGTACTGCGGCGGCTCCGCACCACGATTCCACGCCTGACGACGGTCGCCGATACCGTATCCCTTGCGGTGCAGCATCAGTACGAGGAAAGCCCCTACCCGCGCTGGATCAGGAGTGCGGCCGTCACCGCACCGATCGCCATCGAGACCTTTCTTAGCCAGGAATTCCCCGGCCGATCGATCGGCGTAGCAAAGCCCAGACCGCGGCTCGACATCCTGGTGGCTGGATGCGGTACTGGGCAGCAGTCGATCGACATGGCACAACGCTATAAGGGCGCGCGAGTGCTTGCGATCGACTTGTCGCTATCGAGCCTCGCCTATGCAAAGGCGAAGACCGACTGCCGCCGGCCTCACGAATATCGAATACGCTCAAGCCGACATACTGGAGCTCCGATCATCTCGGCAGGACCTTCGATGTGATCGTATCGACCGGCGTGCTGCATCACCTCGCCGATCCGTCGGCGGGATGGCGCGTGCTTGCATCTTTGCTCAATCCCGAAGGGTTCATGTTCCTTGCTCTCTACAGCGAGCGCGCAAGGCAGGACATCGTTGCCGCCCAGAAATGGGCGGCCGCGCACAGTTATGGCCCGAACGTCGACGACATACGCGCCTGCCGCCAGGAACTCGCCCGCATCAACGACATCTCATGGCGGGGCGTCTTCACGATGCTCGACTTTTTCTCGACCAGCGAATGCCGCGACTTGCTTTTTCACGTGCAGGAGCATCGCTTCACCATTCCGCAGATCGCCGCTCTGATTGACGATACCGGACTGGAATTTCTCGGCTTCAACGTGAACGAGGATGTCCGCCGCCGGTTCAAAGCGCGATTTCCGGCAGCCGGAGATCTGGCGGACCTGCAACTTTGGGATGGCTTCGAGGCAGACAATCCCGCGACCTTCATCAACATGTATCAGTTCTGGGTTCGGAAACCCGCTTGAGCCGCTCGACATCCTGTGAAGCCAGTTGTGCGATTTGTACAATGGGCATCGTCAGCCGCGCTGACGGGCGCCCAGCGGTGGACCGGTTCGCCGTTTGGCGGGAAAATGCGCGGCTTCAAAGCAATTGCGAAAGTTGCTATCCAACGCCCCCATGAACCGGAAAGAACGCAGGGCCGCGGAGCGTGCTGGGCGCGGTAGTACCGCACGTACCGGCGCAACGTCCCCGGCATTGCCCGACATCGACGCCGCGTTCGGGCAGGCTTTCGCCTATCATAGGGCCGGCCAACTTGCGGCGGCCGAGAATGCTTATCGGCAGATCCTCGCTGTGGCGCCCCGTCATGCGCGGACTTTGCACTATCTCGGTGTCATCGCCCATCAGACGGGCCGCAGCGACTTGGCGCTGGAACTGATCGAGCGCGCCATCGATTGCGACGCCGCGGTCCCCGAATTTCACTATAACCTCGGCGTCGTTCTCGAAGCATTGAAGCGTTTGGACGAAGCGGCAGCGAACTACGGCAGGGCGATTGCCCTGAACCCGAACCATGCCAATGCGCAACTCAATCTCGGCAATATTCTCATTGGCCTGAATAGGCTTGAAGAAGCGGAAGCGCAGTGCCGGATCGCCGTCACGCTCAGTCCGGGCGCGGCGAATGCCCGATATAACCTTGGGGTCGTGCTGGCGCGGCTTCACCGATTCGACGAAGCAATCGCGGAATTCGGCGAGGCATTGCGACAGCAACCGAACCATTCAGCTGCCCACGCGTACCTTGGTGCGGCCTATGTCGCGATCGGCGATCTTGAGCGGGCGGAGGACCACTGCCGTCGGTCTTTGGCCCTCGATCCCCGCAATCACCAAGCCGCCGTTCATCTGGGCTTGACGTGTCTCGGAAAGGCTGACTTCAAACAAGCACTGGAGCTGGCGCTCCATGCCTTGGACACCGACGAGACCCCGCAGGCCCGCTACCTATTCAGCCGCGCGGCCCGCCACGCCTGGGTGAACACCGAAAATCCGCAGTTTCGCAAGTTGTTGCAGCGGGCGCTCGCCGAACGCTGGGAGCGTCCAAGTCATCTCATGCGGCCGGCCGTGAGCCTCATCAAGCTCAACAAAGGCATCCGCGCGATGATCGAACACCCAGTCGCCGGGGATGCCGTCGCTATCCATCCCGGCTCTGCGCGACGACGGCAGCCTTGCCGAAATCGCGAGCGATCTGCTGCTTCGTGAGCTGTTGCAGATCGCCCCCGTTTGCGACGCCCAGTTGGAGCAGGTGCTGACCGCACTCCGACGTTTCCTGCTTGACCTTGCTACTGACGATGCGTCGCCGGCGGGATCCGAGGACGAGTTGGCTTTTTTCTGTGCGCTGGCGCAACAATGCTTCTGCAACGAGTACGTTTACGCGCTGGCCGAGAACGAACAAGACCGCGCCGATGGGCTTGGTAGACGGCTAGATTCAGCTACTCAGGATGGCAAGGATATCCCAGCGCTCTGGGTCGCGGCTGTCGGAGCCTACACTCCGCTTTACGCTTTGGGCCACTCAGCGGACTTGTTGAAGCGCGAGTGGCCGGCGCCGGTTAGCGCCGTCTTGCGGCAACAGATCACAGAACCGGATGCTCAACGCGCGTTGCGCGAATCAATGCCAAATTTGACGCCAGTCGAGGACAGGACGTCCATCGAGGTAAAGCGCCAGTATGAGGAAAATCCGTATCCCCGGTGGATCGTGGCAGGGGCGGCGGCCCCGGCGATGCCGATCGACGCTTATTTGTCGGCCAAGTTTCAGCACGTCGCCTACCAGCCTCTGACCAAACAAAGGATCGAGGTTCTGATCGCCGGCTGTGGCACGGGCCAACACGCGATCGAGACGGCGCGAAGGCTGCTGGGCGCTGACATCCTTGCGGTAGACCTCAGCGCGGCCAGTCTCAGCTATGCGTTGTACAAGACACGCGAACTTGGGCTGACCGGAATTCAATATGCCGTCGCCGATATCCTCAAGCTCGATACCCTTGGGCGCAGCTTCGACGTCATCGAGGCGCAAGGGGTGCTTCATCATCTTGCCGACCCCTTGGGCGCATGGCGCCGGCTGCTCTCAATTCTACGGCCCGGCGGGTTGATGAATGTTGGCCTCTACAGCGAGCTGGCGCGCCAATCGGTAGTGCGCGCCCGTGCCTTCATTGCCGAACACGGCTACCCGGCGTCCGTTGACGGTATCCGGCAATGCCGCAAGGACATGACGCGCTCCGACGATCCGCTCCTCAAGGGAGCGATGGAGACCATGGATTTCTTCACGACCAGCGAATGCAGGGATCTGCTGTTTCATGTACAGGAGCATCGGATGACGCTCCCACAGATCGCCGCTTTCATCGACGAGGCGAAAGTGACGTTCCTAGGTTTCGAAGCCGATTTCGGGCTTGTTCAAAGCTTACGAGGCGCGATTCCCCGAAGACAACTCAAAAACCGATCTCGCCTGTTGGCACCAATTCGAAGTTGAGAATCCCCGCAGCTTTGCCGGCATGTATCAATTCTGGATTCAAAAGCCTCCTCTGTCGCCCGGCTGAGAATCGTCGACAGAAATCCTCCGTATCATGTCGCCAAAATGACCTGGCCTTGTTCGGCGCTGCCAGATAGAGCGCCGGAGCGCAGCAGCTTACCGGGCGGCGAGTGACGACAAACTCACGAATCAAAAAGGCCCTCGGCGCGTGCGCCAAGGGCCAAATTGCTAGACCAAAGAATGCTCTCAGTAGAGGAAGTTACGCTGAATACGGAACATTCCCGACCACACACCCTGGTTCGCGAAGGTGTAGACGCCGGATCCCAGTGCGCCCGCCCCGGCTGTTCCAACGATAGCCCCTGTGGCTGGGCTGAAGGCGTTCGATCCCAAAGCGACGTTACCGCTGTTGCTCTGATTAAGCTGGGTGTAGAGAACCTCGACGCCGATATCGAGCATCGGGTGCGGGTTCCACATGGTCCTGGTACCGATCTGCCACGTGTTGTAGTTCGGATTACAAGTTGCTCCTGGCGCCAGGGTCAAGTTTGCCCAGACCGCGGTTCCACCGAAACCGGCGGGACAAATCATGTTTCTCTCAGTAGCGTTGTAATCTACACCCGCATAACCGCCGAATACCGACGTGCGCCACTTCGTGTTCCAGTAGTGCTCGTAGAACGATGTGATCGCCAACGAATTGGTCAGCTGAACTTGGCGAACCCGTCGTGTAGACAGCGTCTTCGTCCGCCATATAGGTCATTTTGTTGCCTGAGCCTACAATCGCGCTGCCGGCTTGGCTGTGCGAGACATAGCCTTCCGCACCATGACCGTAGGCGATTTGCGCGCCGAACGTGTCACCCTTGAAACCCAAGAAGTTGTTCAAGGTGAAGCCAAACGATGCCGCCCAGCCCCACGCATCGGCTGGATGTCCCGCACAAGTACCGGTCGGCGCAGCCGCAGTCGCTGCGCAGAACCCGATTTCGCTGGTGCCGTAGTAACCGCCGCTGTCGTTATGCAACGCACCCGAAATCTGCGCATAGCCCCACGCCTGGTCGATACGCAAATTGACGATCGGATCAAGCGAGAACGGCACGCTGAAATCGCCCGTGAAGCCGCCGCCCAGCGCACCAAAAGTAGCCGGGATGCTCATGTTCGCGACGTAGTAGCCGCGACCGAAGATGAGAGTGCCGCCGTCTTCCAACGAGATGCTGGCCGAAATACCGTTTCCGAGCTGTGCTGTATAGGCGATACCCACGATACCACCGCCTGCGGTGTCACCTTGGATACGGTTGTTGCTCAGGTCATACGGACCCATGCTGTTGATGTCGAAGAACGATCGCATGCGGCCTGCCGTGAACCCGGCGAACTGGATGAAGGCGCGCGAAACGGCGGTCGCTTCGTTGAAGTAGTTGTTGCCGGAGTTGCCGATGTTACCGGCGATCAAGTTGCCGCTATTGACCGGCGTCGGAATGCTGCCGTCCACGGACAAGCCCGACATTGCACCACCGAAGCGGCCGGCCGAAGTCGACTGGGTGCCGAGGTCCATGTACGACCGCAGCGTGCCGTAGTCGGTCGGCGTGCGTGCGTCTATGCTGATGACGCCGATATAGTTTTGGGCGAGACCAAGCGTATCTGTACGGGTATTGAAGCCGGAAGCCACGTCGCTGAAGTCGCCGTTGCCGTATGGCTGCGCGTTGTTACCAGCATTCCAGCTGAACTGCGCGCGGACAAAGCCGCCAAGCTTGATGCAGGTGTCGGTGCCCGGAATATACCAGAACCCATCGCCGTACAGGCTGCACACCTTCACGTATTCCACCGGCCTTGCCTTCACAGGCATGTCAGCCGCTTGGCCTGCCGTCACGGTCGCGATCCCCGCCGCGGTCCCGAGGAGAAGGCTTTTCACGATCTTCATATCAACCTCCAGCTTGCCTGCCTTGGGAAGGTTCCGAGTGATGCAACACCCGGCAGGTCCCCTGATTCCCCCAGCTGCTGCTCCTGATTTCGTGGCCACCCCAAACCTTGGCCAGAAAGTGAAATCAGGAGCCTCTCAGCGCGACTGGGGCTGCCCCCCCTTCGCCGCAGTTCCACATTAACTCAGGGTCACATCGTCGCAATATGAAAGTGCCCTTCTCACAGGCAACTCGGCACGAATCTCGGACTGTGTTGCATAAAGATCACTCATATCGAGCCCGTTCGGATGCCTTCTGAGCAGCAAAAATCCATGCCGGTATAAATTCTTTATATCCAAAAAATCAGACGTTTACGGAGAAATCCCGAAACCCTTGCGAACGCTCGCAAACGGACTTTGCCTTCCTCTGCGGGCCCTCGCAATCGACATCCCCGACTCGCCGGAAAGCCCTTCCCCGAGCCGTCTGTGGTTCGGTTGCGAAGGCGTCACCCCACTCAATTCGGCGCGACGCGACGGAGCGCCACCACCAGCCCAAATCTTGGCTCCCCTTGATAATACTCATGAATTTCCCGATCGAGCTGCTCCACAGCGAAGCCAGCCGTTTCTGCCGCGCGCGCGACGTAGCCACTGCCATGAGCGTAACAACCGGCCTGAAGCAGTCCGTCCGCCGAGCCGACAGCGAATCCATCCGGGTTCGCATCGCAAGGAAACACCGTGAATACGAAAAGTCCGCGATCACGAAGCGCAACGGCGGCGGCATCAAACACGGGGCGCAGGTCGCCGAAATGGATGAGCGTCGCGGCTGCAGTCAGGAGGTCGTAACTCTGCGGACGCTCGGCGAGGAAAGTTACAAGGTCGCCACGGTGAAGATCGTCGTAAACCCGCTTTTCCTTGGCTTTCTCAAGCATTGCCGCGGACAAATCGATGCCATCGAGTCGGCGCGCGCGGGAACGAACGAGAAGGCCGACAAGGCCGGTACCGCAGCCGATATCCAGAATGTCGATATTGTTTTCGCTAACACTGAGTCGCTCAACGGCGCGCCCGACCAGTTCGGCGCCACGGTAAAACTCGGTCCCGGTTATGCCTCGATCCCAAAATGCGGCGCGTGACGCGTACACATCGGCAATCAGAGCGTCGGGCGCGCGCTCCGGCAACGGTCCTGAGCCCAACGCGGCCAAATACAGGCGAGCGCCCTGCCGATCATCCGGGTCCTGGGCAAGGCAGCGCTCGAATTGAATGCGCGCTTCATCCGTCATCCCGCATTTCGCCAACAGATTTCCGAAAGCGTAGCGAGGAAAGGCCGAGTCGTCGGCAAATTTGGCGGCTGCTCGCGCCTGCGCGACCGCCTCGGCGACGTTTCCCTGCTCCGCGAAAGCGAGCCCCAGGTTGATGCGACCTTCAGCAAACTCCGGCTTGCGTGACAGGGCGCGCTGGAAACAGGCGATTGCCTCCGCGAAGTCGCCGCGCTCGATTGCAAGGCTTCCGGCATTGCAGTCCGCCTCGGCGTAGGCGGGATTGATCGCGATCGCCTTGCCGTAGCTTGCCGAGGCTTCATCGAATCGCCGCAGCACCTGCAAGCAATTTCCGCGATTATTCCAGGCCTCGGCATTTGGCTGCACCGCAAGGGCGCGGTCATAGCTTGCGATGGCCCCATCAAAGCGCTTCATCTCGCGCAGCGAGTTGCCGCGATTGTACCAGGTGTCGCCGTTATGAGGGTTGATGCGAGCGCGCGATCATACGCTGCGACGGCTTCATCAAAGCGATTGAGGCCATGCAAGGCGGCGCCGCGGGCCGCCATCGCATCCGCACTATCCGGCCTCAGCGCGAGCGCGCGGTCGTGGCTAGCAAGCGCCTCCGCGAACCGCCGCAACTCCTGGAGTGCCTTGCCCCGATTGTTGTGGGCGCCCGCATGGGCCGCATTGATGGCCAGCGCCTTGTCATAATTTTCCAGCGCTTCCTGCGGGCGTCCAAATTGTGATCGAACAACGCCCAGTCGATAATGAGCGTCGAAGTTTCCAGATTCCAGCTCGATCATTGCTTTGAAGAGCGCTTCAGCCTGCTGAAGCCGTCCCGTCTGATGTGCCGCGATCGCCTGCTGGGTAAGCGAGGACGATCTGCGGGCACCGTCAGCCACGATTTTCGAGGATTGCTTGCCCATAATGTGTGTTCGATGCTGCCGTCGGGAAGTTTGTCGCCCTTAACAGCCTGTCGGAGTCAGAATACCATTCCATGCCCACATGGTCCAAACTTGGCGCCCAAGTGGCCGTGAGGGCCGACCCCTGCGCCGGCAGCACCGGCATTCCGAGGCGCCCGTTTATATTACCTCCATTTCGCCTGAACAAAGCCAAGATCAGAGGATGGCTCAGTTTCAGCCCACGGCAGCTGGCGAGTATGATTGTGGATCTCATGAACAACGACATCGAACGCGCCAAGAGACTTTTCCACCAGGCAATAGCTTTGCTCGATGCCGGGGATTACCCGACTGCCGTCTTGCGGCTCCGCGAGGCATTGGGGTTCGCACCCGATAACGTCTCGATCCTCACCAACTTAGCCGCCGCCCTGCTGATGCAAGGTAACATGCGGGAGGCCCGCACCACGGCCGAGCGCATCCTCCTTCGCGATGCCCGCAATCGCGACGCCCTCCTTATCCTGAGCGAATGCCTTGCGGGGGAAGGTCGCTACGCCGACCTTCTTCCGGTCATCGATCAAGTCATTGCGCTGGAACCCGGTGTTGCGGAGCATCGCGCCAATCGGGCGACGGCGTTACAACGCCTGGGACGTCCCGCCGAAGCGCTCAAGGATGCCGATGCGGCGATCGCTCTCAAGCCTGAATTCGCAGCCGCGCACCTCAACCGTGGCAACAGCCTCGCCGATCTCAAGTCCACGAACGAGGCGATCGCGGCCTATGAGCGTGCCCGTACGCTCAACCCTCGCTTGGCCGAAGCTTGGCTCGGCCTCGGTAATGCCTACGCCGAACTCGGACGACTCGAGGACGCCTCCTCCGCCTACGAGCGCGCACTCGCTCTCAATTCGGGTCTCGGCAGGGCTTGGATGGGCCGAGGCAATCTGCTCGCTGTCGCAGGCCGGCAGAAGGAAGCCCTGGGGGCCTTCGACAAGGCGCTCGCGGTGTCAGCCGATCTCGCTGCGGCATGGCTTGGTCGTGGTGCCGCCCTGGAGGCCCTCGATCGCCCAGCCGATGCATTGTCCTCCTACGACAAAGCGATTGCTCTCGACCCGACATGCACGACGGCATGGCTTCGTCGGGGTCATATACTGTCCGCTACGTCGCGCGGAGCTGACGCGCTTGCGGCGTACGACAAAGCGCTTGCCGCCGCGCCTGACAACGCTGAAGGATGGCTTGCACGCGGCACTTTGCTTGCCATGGCGCGGCGCGACCAAGAGGCTCTTGCAGCCTTTGACAAGGCAATTGAACTCGCACCCGATATCGCCCAGGCATGGCGCGGTCGCGCTGTGGTCCTCAGCTCGCGCGGGCGCTTCGAGGAGGCCGTGGCGGCCTACGATGCAGCACTCGCCGCCGACCCTTCCCTCGAATACGTTCGTGGCAGCCGGTGGCTCGCGCGAATGCGCCTGTGCGATTGGAGCCACTATGACGCCGACATCACGGACATCCTCGCCGGCGTGAGGAGCGGCGCCGCAGTCATTGCGCCGTTCGACATGATCCATTTGGCGACCTCCGCCGCCGACCAGCTCGCATGCGCACGGATCAACGTCGCAGCGAGATGCCCGCCTCAACCGCTGCCGCTACCCGCCGCGTCCCGGCGCGGAGACAAAATCAACATCGCGTATCTGTCGGCAGATTATCGCTACCATCCGATTTCGATGCTGCTCGCCGGCATGTTCGAGCAACATGACCGCTCTCGCTTCCGCACCTTCGGCATTTCGTTCGGACGTGACGACGAGACCGCAATTCGTCGCCGGATCAAACGTGCGTTTGACGATTTCGTTGATGCCGACACCATGGGACCTGCTGCCACCGCCGATTTCATGCGGGAGCATGAGATCGATATCGCGATCGACTTGATGGGCTTCACCTCGGAATCGCGCCCGGGATTTTTGCTCTGCGCGCGGCACCGATCCAGGTGAATTATCTTGGCTATCCGGCGAGCATGGGCGCAAGCTACATCGATTACATCATCGCCGACCCCTATACGGTGCTGCCGGAACATGAGCGGCATTACGATGAGCGCATCGTGCGCCTGCCTGATACTTTTCAGGCGAATGACGGGCTGCGTCCCTACCCGTCTCGCATCCCATCGCGCAGCGAACTCGGATTGCCCGAAAACGTCGTTGTCTTCTGTTCATTCAACAGCCTGACCAAGCTCTCGCCGGCGATGTTCGATGCCTGGATGGGCGTCATGAGAGAGGCCGATGACTGCGTGTTATGGCTATTGTCGGAAGGCGCCGCCAGCGAGCGCAACCTGAAACGCGAGGCCGCAGCGCGGGGCGTCGCGCCTGAACGGCTCGTATTCGCACCGCGCGTACCCTACGCGGAATATCTCGCGCGCTTCAGGGCTGCCGACCTGTTCCTCGACACGTTCCCGTTCAACGGCGGCACGACCGTTAGCGATGCGCTATGGATGGGGCTACCGGTCGTGACGCTCTCAGGCGAGACCTTTGCCTCGCGCATGGCCGGAAGCCTTCTCCGTGCTGCCGGTCTGCCGAGACTCGCGACCAATTCGTTTCCCGCGTACCAACAGCTCGCGGTCGAGCTTGCCCGCGATCGATCGCGGCTTGCAGCCATGAGAACAAAGCTCGACGCCGAGCGCGCGACCTCGCCGCTGTTCGATACTGCCCGGTTTTGCCGCCACATCGAGGCCGCCTACGTCACGATGTACGAACGTCATCGGCGCGGGGAGGCTCCGGCAAGTTTTGCCGTTCCCCCGATCGATGGCTGAAGACGGGTTACTCGGAGCCGAGTCTTTCGACGACCCGGACCACGGCTCCCGTGAGCATCTGCAGTTCCCCCGGCGCGATCGTGAACGCGGGCGTCAGATAGATGATCGTGCCGAACGGTCGCACGAACACGCCTTCGTCGATGAACCGCCGGCGCAACGCGTAGATGTCGTCGATGCGGTCGAGTTCGACAACGCCGATGGCGCCGCGGACCCGCACGTCCCGGACACGTGGCATGCCGCGGCAGGGTTCGAGTCCATCCCGTAGCGCCGTTGAAATAGCATCGACCTGCTGCAGCCGCGGCTCTCGCTCGAACAAGTCAAGTGAGGCGTTGGCCGCCGCGCAGGCGAGCGGATTGGCCATGTAAGTCGGGCCGTGCATCAGGGCGTGGGAGGGCTCGTCCGACCAGAATGCATCGAACACGGCATCCCGCGCGATCGTGGCGGCGAGCGGCAGTGTGCCGCCCGTCAGCGCCTTGGAGAGCGTAATGATGTCGGGCGCAACCTGATCTGCCGCGAACATCGCGCCGGTGCGGCCGAAGCCCGTAAATATTTCATCGAAGATAAGGAGCGTCTCGTAGCGATCCGCAAGCGCGCGCAGCCGATGCAGAGCAACGGCGTCATGAAAACGCATGCCGCCCGCCCCTTGCACCAGGGGCTCGACGATGATGCCGGCGATCTCATCGGCATGGCGCTCCAGCATCCGTTCAAGTGCGGCCGCACTCGCGTCATCGTGCGGCAAGTCGCAGAACAGGTGGCGCGGCAGCATTCCGCCGAACGTGTTGTGCATTCCGTCGACCGGGTCGGAAACCGCCATCGCTCCGGTGGTGTCGCCGTGATAGCCGCCATGGAACGCCACAAATCGGGTGCGGCCCGAAACACCCCTGTTGCGCCAATACTGCACCGCCATTTTCAGCGCGACTTCGACCGCGACCGATCCGGATTCCGAGAAGAACACGCGCTCGAGTCCCGGCGGCATCAGCGCTCCGAGCCGCCGCGCGAGGGTCAGCGCCGGCTCATGGGCGAGGCCCCCGAACATGACGTGGGGCATCACGTCGAGTTGGCGACGGACGGCGGCCGCGATGTGGGGGTGATTATAGCCGTGGCATGCCGTCCACCATGACGCGATGCCGTCGATCAGTTCCCGTCCGTCGGCGAGCACGATGCGGCTGTCCCGGGTCGCCACCACGGGCAGCGGATCGCCTGCGAGCTTCATCTGCGTATAGGGAAGCCAGACGTGCGGCAGTCCGGCTTCAAGCCAGGACGGGCGGTGTGTCGGTGGCACGCTGTCCGCGCGCCTGTTGCGTGATATGGATGGCATTCAAGCTATGGCAACATTCCGAAAGCCGGCGGCGGCGCACACCTCGAATTCGCCGGTCGCCGGCGATGGCCCTTAACGGGGCGACATTCCGATTTGGATCGGCGCGCCGCCCGCGCTACACCGCTTATAGCAAATCATGTCTGTTCGCAGGCGAAATGCCATGCCGTCGTCCGTCAGGATCTCCTACGCTGAACCGCCGCTTTCCTCCCTCGATAACTTCGCGCAGGAAAAGCTCCTCGGCCTTGAACGCCGCCAGTTGCGCCGAACTCCGGTGACGACGCAGCGGCACGATGGCGTCATTATCGAACGCAATGGCCGCCGGCTGATCTCGTTCTCTTGCAACGACTATCTCGGCCTCGCGACGCATCCGGCACTCGCCGAGGCGGCCCGCGCCGCGCTGGCGACCTACGGCCTGGGCGCCGGGGCCTCGCGCCTCGTCACCGGCAATCATCCGCTCTACGACGAGCTCGAAGTCGCGGCTCGCAAGGCTGAAGGGAACCGAGGCGGCCTGCGTCTTCGGATCGGGTTACCTCGCCAATACGGGCATCGTGCCAGCCCTCGTCGGGGCCGAAGACCTCATCTGCATCGACGAGCTTGCCCACGCCTGCCTCTGGGCCGGGGCGCGGCTCAGCGGTGCCGCCGTGGTGCCCTACCGCCATAACGACGTCGACCATCTCCGTGCGCTCCTCGCCGCCCGCCGCCAGAGCCACGGCAAAGCGCTGGTCCTGACCGACGGCGTGTTTTCCATGGACGGCGATCTCGCGCCGCTCGATGCATTGGGCACGCTCGCCCGCGAATTCGACGCCTGGCTGATGGCGGACGATGCCCACGGCATTGGCGTCCTCGGCAATGGGCGGGGATCGACTTTCGCGTTCGACCCACCTGCCGATGTGCCGCTGCAAATGGGGACGCTGTCGAAGGCGATCGGCGCCTACGGCGGCTATCTGTGCGCGTCCGCGCCCGTGATTGCACTGATGAAGAATCGTGCCCGCACCCTCGTCTACTCCACCGGCCTGCCGCCGTCGGTCGTTGCCGCTGCGATCGCGGCTCTCGATCTCATCGCCGCCGATCCCGCCCTCGCCGCCTCCCCGCTCGCCAAGGCGCGTGCCTTCACCCGCCGTGCCGGCCTGCCGGACGCGACAAGCCCGATCGTGCCCGTGATCCTCGGCGCACCCGAGGCGGCGCTTGCATGCCGCGGCCCTGCTCGAACAGGAAGGTTACCTTGCCGTGCCGATCCGCCCTCCGACGGTGCCGGCCGGGACCGCCCGGCTGCGGCTTGCGTTCACGGCGCGCCATGACGATGGAGATGTGGCCCGGCTTGCCGACTTGGTGCGCGAACGCGTGCTCGGGCCTGCGCCATGACCGCGGTCTTCGTCACCGCGACCGGGACCGACATCGGCAAGACCTTCGTGGTTCGCGGCATGATCCACGCGCTTCGCAGCCAAGGTCGGACCGTCGACGTGCTCAAGCCGGTGATCACCGGCTTTGATCCGCGCCTCACCCATGCGAGCGATACCGGCCGGCTCCTTTCCGCGCTGGAGCTTCCGCTCACGCCGGAGCATATCGCCGCGATGTCACCGTTCCGCTTTCGCGATGCGGTCGCGCCCGATCTTGCGGCGCGGCGCGAAGGCACGAGCATCGACTTCGCGGCGCTGACGGCGCATTGCCGCACTGCCATCGGCCGGCACAAAGACGTCCTCATTATCGAAGGGGTCGGGGGCATCATGGTGCCGCTCGATGATCGTCATACCGTGCTCGATTGGATGATTGAGATCGACCTGCCGGCGATCGTCGTCGCCGGCAGCTACCTCGGCACGCTCAGCCACACGCTTTCAGCGCTCGACGTGCTCGACCATAACGACCTCAAGGTCATGGCCGTGGTGGTGAGCGAAACGCCGGGTAGCGCCGTGAGCCTCGCCGATACCGTCGAGACGCTTCGGCGTTTTGTCGGCGCGGAGGTCCTCGCGCTGCCGCGCCTGCCGGATACGACAACGAGTCATCCGGTCATGACGCGGCTTGCAGAGCTCATGTGAACGAGGCGGCCGGACGAAGCCGATAACCGCTCGCCGCGCGGATCACAGCCATTTCAGTGCCAAGGCCGTTTCCGCCATGCTTTCCAGGTTGAATAGCATGTGCATGAGGATCGTCAGGGCGGTCGAGCCGGTCAAGTAGCGCGCATAACCGAACAACATGCCGATCGCAAAAATGAGGGAAAGTCCGAACAAGTCGTACTGACCGGCATGAAGGAGCGCCCAGATGAGCGAGATCACGACAATCGCCGGCAGGCTGTTGCGCGGCTCGCTGACGAGGCCGCGAAACAGAAAGCCGCGGAACATCAGTTCCTCGCCGATCGGTGCCGCTACGACCACCGCAAGCAGCAGCAGGAGGAGCGTGCCGTCCGCCTGCGATGTCCGCGTGATATCAAGCTGGAACGCCGGGACGATCTCGTGACCGCTGAGATAGGTGACGACGTCGGCGAGCACGATCGCGACGACGAGAATCCCAAGTGCAATGGCTACGTCGCGCCCGCGCGGCAACGTGAGGGCAAAGTACTCCCGCGCACTGCTGCCGGTGAGCCGCGCCGCCAGCATCAGCGTAACGACCTGGATCGGATTTGCGACGAGGGTCAGGACGGCGACCGCCGTGCCATCGCGGTCGATGGTCGAGAAATCGATCGAGCCGACGGCCGCGAGCGCGGCGAGACCGACCGACTGTCCCAATACGAACGCCAGGATCGCGAAGCCGAATGTTGTCAGGATCCCCCAGGTCTTCATTTGCGACCTGCGAGCCAGGCGCCGATACGAGCACGTTCCGCGTCGGTCATGTCCGTTTCGTTGCCGAGCGGCATGGCCCGCTCGATCACGACCTGGGTCATGATCCTGGGGGCATAGCGCACCACCTGATCGATGCTCTCCAGGATGATGCCCGCGGGCGGCTTGGCGAAGGCCGGGTGCGTCGGCTCAGTCGCGTGACACGGCGCACAGTGCGTCTTCACCAAGGCCAAAATCTCCGCGTCGGACGGCGGGGCCATTCCCTGGCCCCACGTCGCCGCGGGCGCAAACATCGCAAGGCAACTCAGCGCGCCGAGCACGTGCCGCATCCGATCCATCTCCATGCGGCACCGTGCCAGGTTAACAGGCGAGCGTGGCGCCCGGCTCACATCACCAGGATCGAAGCACCGGTGGTGCCACGCGATTCAAGGTCGCGATGGGCCTTCTGGGCGTCCTTGAGCGCGTACTTCTGGTTGACCGGAATCTTCACCTTTCCGCTCTGGATCACCTCAAAGGTTTCGGCCGCGAGCTTGAGAAGGTCTTCGCGCTTGGCGGCGTAATGGTTGAGCGTCGGGCGCGTCGCAAACAGCGAACCCTTGAACTGCAGCAAATTGATATTGAAGGCATCGATCGGACCTGAAGAACTGCCGTAGCTCACGAACATACCGAGCGGCCGCAGGCAATCGAGCGAAGCCGGGAACGTGGTCTTGCCGACGCCGTCGTAAACGACATCGCACAATGCGCCCTTGGTGATGTCTTTCACCCGCGCGACGAAGTCCTCCTCGCGATAGAGGATGGTGTGGTGGCAGCCGTTGGCCTTGGCGAGTTCGGCTTTCTCCTTGCTGCCGACCGTGCCGATGACGTTGGCGCCAAGCGCGTTGGCCCATTGGCAGGCAATGAGGCCGACGCCGCCTGCGGCCGCGTGAATCAGCACCGTCGTGCCCTTCTTCACATCAAAAGTGCGGCGGACGAGGTAGCAAACCGTCATGCCCTTGAGCATGGTCGCCGCTGCCTGTTCGTAGCTGATGTCGGCGGGCAACTTGACCGCGCGATCGGCCGGAATGACGCGCTCGCCGGCGTAGGCGCCGAGCGCCGCCACCGCACCGACGCGATCGCCGACCTTGACGTCCGTGACGCCGGGGCCGACGGCGATCACCTCGCCGGCGCCCTCGTTGCCGGCCACGAACGGCATACCGACCGCCGACGGATACAAGCCGGTGCGGAAATAAGTATCGATGAAGTTGATGCCCGCAGTGTGCTGCTTGAGCTTGACCTGCCCGGGACCCGGCGCCGGGACATCGATCTCCTCATAGGTCAGAACCTCGGGGCCCCCATGCTTGTGAACGCGCACTGCGGCGACCATGTACCTCTCCTTGGATATGCGGAATTCAGCCGGCGGCGATCATAGGTAGTCGGGCCTGGGACGCAACCCTGCAGTCACCTTCCGCCCGCGACACGAAGCACGGCCCCCGTCGTGTAGGAGGATTGCTCCGAGAGCAGGAACACCACGGCCTCGGCGATCTCATCCATGGTGCCGGCGCGCGCCAGCGGAACCGCGCGCGTTATCTTCTCCAGCCGCCCCGGCGGGTGAATGCTGGTCGCGATCGGGCCGGGTGCGACCACATTGGATCGAATACCCTCCTCGGCCAGTTCGCGCGCGAGCCCAAGCGACATGGTTTCGATCGCAGCCTTGGAGGCGGCGTACATGATGAATTCGCCTGCCCCGCCGAGCGTCGCCATCGCGGTCGAGATGAACACCATGGCGCCCCCTGCCCCACCGCGCTTTTTCGACATGCGCTGAATCGCGGCGCGGGCACACAGGAACGGGCCCAAGACATTGACCTCGAGCACTTCGCGGGCGGCCGCGGTCGCCAGGTCTTCGATCCGCGACATGGGTCCGGTGATCCCGGTGTTGCAGACGAGATGGGTGAGGCGCCCGAGTTTCTGGTCGACCGTCGCGAACATGCGCGCGACATCGTCCTCGCGCGCCATGTCGGCCTGTACTGCGATCGCGCGGCGGCCGGTCTTCTCGACCTCGGAGGCGACACGTTCCGCGGCGGCCCGATCGCGCACGTAGTTGATCGCAACGTCGAAACCGCGCCGTGCAGCGAGGACGGCGATGGCCGCGCCGATGCCGCGGCTCGCGCCGGTGACGAGAACGATTGGTGCGGTCATGTCTTCTTGTCCCAATCCCGCCGGCGCCGGTTGCGCGCCGCCCAAATGTTGAATGCCTCTACTGCCGCCGCGAACGCCATCGCGAAGTAGATGTACCCGCGCGGAATATGAAAGTCGAAGCCATCAGCGACCAGCGCCACGCCGATCAGCACAAGAAAGGCCAAGGCCAGCATTCGGGTCGTGGGATGCGCGGCGATGAAGTGCGCCACCGATCCCGACGCCCAGTACATGACGCCGATGGCGACCAGGACGGCCGCGATCATGATGCGGATGTCCTGCGCCATTCCGATGGCGGTCAGGATCGAGTCGAGTGAAAACACAACGTCGATGACGATGATCTGGCCGATGACAAGCGCCAGCGACGCTCGCGAGGCGGCGCCGACACCCGCGCCGGCACTTTCGCGCGGGGCCGCCGGGTCGATCTCGGCATGCATCTCGTGGGTCGCCTTGGCGATGAGAAACAGCCCGCCAGCGACCAGGATCAACTCATGCCAGGATATCGTTTCGCCCCAAAGCGTCAGGGCTGTCGCCCTGAGCGCCACCAGGGCCGTGAGCGCGTAAAGGAGCGCGATCCTAAACAACAACGCGAGCGCAAGGCCGATGCGCCGTGCGTAGCGCCCTCGCCGCTCGTCCAGCCGGCCGACCAGGATCGAAATGAAGACCACATTGTCGATCCCCAGCACGATCTCCAAAGCGGTGAGGCTCAAAAGCGCGGCCCAGGCGTCGAGGCTCGTGAGAAGGTCCAGCATGCGCAATCAGTCTAGCGGCATTCTCAAAATCCCGCCCGCCCCCAAAAGACGTGAGGCGTGATACTGCGCACGCGCCCTTCACACCAATTGCGTCGAGAGCATGGGCAGCGAAGCGAGCCGGGCGACCGCGAATCGCGTCACGCGTCCGCAGTGATGGCAGCCTGGGAGCGTCGCGCAACCGCGATCCGCATCGGCACCAGCGCAACCGCGAAAGTCGCGATCCAGACGATGCGGGCGCCGTAGCGGCTATGCGGATTCGACAATACGCCGCAAACCGCGGCGTTAGCGAGGAGCGCGATCGCGACAGTGGCGGCGAGAAGCCCGAGATCGCCAAATTCGCCCTGCCGCGATCTCAGGATGACCAGCGGCAGCAGCAACATCGAGATCAGCGCAATCGGTACCTCGAAGTCATTCAGCAGCCTGAAGCCGACCTCGCCGTGCTGCTGGCGCGCGGCGCGCATCGCCGGCGCGACGCTCGGCAGGTAGTAGTTGATGATGCTGTAGGTATGGAAGATGACGGTCTCGACGCCTTCGCCGTTCTCGACCTTGACCAATTGCTCCGCCGTGTCCGCGATCGCGGCCTTGACCTGGGCCACCGGATACTCGACGAGGCTTTCGAGCACGATGGTCCGCATCTCCTGGGCAAGGCCATCGAAACGGCCGAGGTCATTGAAAGGCCCCCCGCTCCACAAAAATGCGTCGGCGGTAGCCGGCAAGCGATGGCGATAGGGACATAGCTTGTAGGGATGCTCGGGGCAGTGGTCATCGAGATAGCGGGTGACGATGCCATCCTGCAGCATGCGGGCAAACACGAGGCCGTAACCGCCTGGGGTCCAGGCAAGAGTCCCGGAGAGCGCGAAATTGCCGGCGAGCAACATCGCCGCGCCGAGAACAATGGAAACGACGCCGGACTTCAGCCCGGGCGCAAGGTCGCGGTACCACACCCGTCCGATTCCAGCCGCCAGCACAATCGCGAGCAGCACCGCGATTGTCGCGCTATGCGTTGCGGCGGCAAAGCCGACAAATGCGACGAGCGCAATGCGTTCGCCGCGCGTGAGCGTCGCCGGCCGAAACAGGAGGAGATGGAGCGCCAGCACGGAGGTGCCGGCGAAAATATCGGTGAGCAGAATGCCGGCGAGCCACGGCAGCGATGTCGTCAGCGCCAGCGCCGTCACCGTGCCGAAGAGGACGAACGGGCGCTCGCCGAAGCCGAAGCTGCGGAGCACCAGCGCGATGATCCACACCGCAGCCGCGGCTTGCAGAGCAACGACGGGCCAGAAATCGAGCGGCCAACCTGCAATCGCAAACAGGCCATAGACCGTCGAGCGGCTCGGCACGAGGTAGCCCTCGAACCACCGCGCCAAGTAGCCGCCGGTATCGTATTGTAGGAAAGGGAAGCGATTCCAGATCGCAGGCGCCAGCAAGATCAACGTCGCCGCTAACCCCTCGCCAAGGCGGACACTTGCTTTCATCGCGCGGAATCCCCCCGTCGTGCCAGCGCACGACCATAATGGGGGCGAAACGTGGGCGGAAGCTGCTACCGGCGTCCTGCGACGATTTGGGCCAACCAATGAATGCCGCCGGCAATATTTGTCCGCTTCTCCGGAGACGACTGGACAAATCCGATGAGGGACGAGGGCCAATCGTGTCTTATATGAACACTTGGATTCTTGTGAGCACTGGGATTTTGTGACATTTGGATTCGCCGCTGGTCATATCGCGATGCCCGCACACGCCGAACCGCAAGCGCTGACGCCCGACCGAGAGGTCGTGGCGGGGCTTGTCGAACGCGTCACCTTCCACAACGAGGACAACGGTTTTTGCGTGCTGCGCGTGCGGGCGCGCGGCCGGCGCGACCTCGTCACCGTCGTCGGTCATGCAGCCACCATCGGGACCGGCGAATGGATCACGGCGACCGGCGCGTGGGTCAACGACCGCACCCACGGTCAGCAATTCAAGGCGAGCTTCCTGCGCACGTCGCCGCCCTCCTCCGCCGAGGGCATCGAGAAGTACCTCTCCTCCGGCATGATCCGCGGCGTCGG
Source organism: uncultured Alphaproteobacteria bacterium (assembly GCA_963702755.1). GTDB lineage: Bacteria > Pseudomonadota > Alphaproteobacteria > Rhizobiales > Xanthobacteraceae > JAJPKK01. The sequence goes on from CAVPDZ010000006.1 coordinate 456,294, forward strand.
CCCCGTCTATGCGAAGAAGCTCGTCCGCGCTTTCGGCGAGACGGTGTTCGACGTATTCGACTCGGCACCAGACCGTCTCCAGGAGGTCGGCGGCATCGGGCCGTCGCGAGCGGCCGGCATTCTCTCCGCCTGGTCGGAACAGAAATCCGTCCGCGAGATCATGATCTTTCTTCATGAGCACGGGGTCGGCACCGCGCGCGCCGTGCGCATCTTCAAGACCTACGGCGCCGACGCGGTCAAGGTGCTCACGGAGAACCCTTACCGGCTCGCGACGGATATCCGTGGCGTCGGGTTCAAGACGGCGGACGCGATCGCCCGCAAGCTCGGCATCGCGCCGACCGCCACGATCCGGCTGCGCGCCGGCATCGTCCACGCGCTGGACGAGGCGATGGACGACGGCCATTGCGGCCTGCCGAAGGCCGAGTTGATCCCGCTGGCCGAGCGGCTCTTGGGCGTCGCGCGCGACCTTGTCGCCGGCGCGCTCGAACTTGAGCTCAAGGACGGCAATGTGGTGGCCGATCGGGTCCGCGGCAGCCCACTGCGCGCCGGCGCAGGCGAGACCGAGTGCATCTTTCTCGCCGGCCTCTACGGTGCCGAGCGCGTCATCGCGGAACGGCTCACGGCCCTCGCTCGCGGCGCCCTGCCCTGGCGGCAGATCGACGCCGCCAAAGCGCTGCCGTGGGTCGAGCAGCAAACCAAGCTGAAGCTTGCGGCGAGCCAACAGGAGGCGGTGCGCCTCGCGCTCGCGTCCAAAGTCATGGTCATCACCGGCGGCCCGGGCGTCGGCAAGACCACCATCGTCAACGCCATCCTGCGCGTCCTCGCCGCCAAGGATCTGCGCATCGTGCTGTGCGCGCCGACCGGACGCGCCGCCAAGCGCATGAGCGAAACGACCGGCCGCGAGGCAAGCACCATCCATCGCCTCCTCGAAGTCGATCCGATCAATGGCGGGTTCCGCCGCACGCGCAGCAATCCGCTGGAATGCGACCTCATCGTCGCCGACGAAACGTCGATGGTGGACGTGCCGTTGATGCAGTCGCTCCTGCGCGCGGTGCCGGACGACGCGGCGCTCCTGATGGTGGGTGACGTCGATCAATTGCCGTCGGTCGGTCCCGGTCAGGTCCTGGCGGACATCATCGCGTCGGGAGTGATTCCGGTGGTGCGTCTCACTGAGGTGTTCCGTCAGGCGGCATCGAGCCGGATCATTCTCAACGCCCACGCCGTCAACGAAGGCCGGATGCCGGACATCGGCAAGCCCGAGGACGACAGCGACTTCTATTTCGTGCCTGCGGATAATGCCGAGACCGCCGCCGCCCGCGTCGTCGAACTTGTCAAAACCCGCATCCCGCGCCGGTTCGGCCTCGACGCGATCCGCGACATCCAGGTGTTGTGCCCGATGAACCGCGGCGGCGCCGGCGCCCAGGCGCTCAACATCGCGCTGCAAGCGGCGCTCAATCCGCCCGGCGAGCGCAAGGTCGAGCGGTTCGGCGCGACCTACGCGCCCGGCGACAAGGTGATGCAGACCCAGAACGACTACGACAAGGAGGTGTATAACGGCGACATCGGCCACGTGGCCGACGTCGATCCCGTCTCCGGCGAACTTACGGCGATCTTCGACGGCCGTCCGGTTTCGTATCTGTTCGGCGAACTCGACATGCTGGTGCCGGCCTATGCGACGACCATCCACAAGAGCCAGGGCTCGGAATACCCGGCCGTGGTCATCCCGCTGCTGATGGCGCATTACCCGATGCTCAAGCGCAACCTGCTCTACACCGCGATCACCCGCGGCAAACGCCTCGTGGTGCTGGTCGGCGAGCGCCGCGCCGTCGCAGCCGCTGTGCGCGGCCACGGCGACGGCCATCGCTGGTCCAAGCTCCGCGATTGGCTCGCCGAGGGACCGATGTCATGAGCGGACCGCCGGAGGCGACGCCGGCAGCGGTGATCGGCGGCGGTCCTGCGGGACTTGTGGCCGCGCTCGCGCTGGCGCATTTCGGCGTTCCGACCGTGCTGGTGGCGCCCCGCCCTGCCGGCGGCGACAATCGCACCACCGCCTTGATGACGACGTCGATTGCAGCGCTCGATGCACTCGGCGTGTGGCGACGCTGCAAGGGCCATGCGGCGCCGCTGCGGGTGATGCGCATCGTCGACGATACGGGACGACTGTGGCGCGCGCCCGAGGTCCGCTTCGAGGCCGCCGAGATCGGCCTCGATGCGTTCGGGTGGAACATCGAGAATGCCCACCTCGTCGCCGCGCTGTGGGACGAGGTCGCCGCGACCCCGCTGATCACGCATGTTGCCGCCGCGGCCAAGGCCGTCCGCATCGATGACGGTGAAGTGTCGATCGATATCGACGGTGGCGACGCGCGGCGTTGTCGCCTTGCGGTCGGCGCTGATGGACGCAGTTCAATGTGCCGCGCCGCCGCCGGCATTGCATTCGACAGCCGCTCCTATCCGCAGACGATCCTCACCTACACGCTCCGCCACACCCGCCCGCATCACGACATCTCGACCGAATTTCACACCTCGGAGGGGCCGTTCACGCTGGTGCCGCTGCCCGGCGCACGATCGAGCCTCGTGTGGATGATGGCGGCCGCCCGCGCCGAAGCGGTTGCATCGCTGGGCGGTGCCGCGCTCGATGAGGAGATCGAGCGGTGCTCGCACTCGATCGTCGGCAAGATGCGCGCCGAGCCCGGCCGCGGCACCTTTCCCGCGACCGTCGCGACCGCCGAGCGGTTCGCGGCAAACCGCGTTGCGCTGGTGGGCGAAGCGGCGCACGTGTTTCCGCCCATCGGTGCCCAGGGTCTCAATCTCGGCCTGCGCGACGCCGTCACCATCGGCGAGATCGCCGGCGACATTCACCGCCGCGGCGGTGATGTCGGCGGCGCCGCCACGACTGCGGAGTACGACCGCCGCCGGCGCCCGGACGTGACGAGCCGCTCGCTCGCGGTCGACCTCCTCAACCGCTCGCTGCTCTCCGACCTCCTCCCGGTGCAGAGCCTGCGCGGCCTCGGCCTTTACGCGCTCAACCGCGTCGGCGGCCTGCGCCGCGCCGTCATGCGCGAGGGCGTCGCCCCGCGCGCCGCAATGCCGGCATTGATGCGCGCGAGGCGTGACGGAGAACAAGTTCGCGCTTTGCCCGACCCCGCCGAGTGGCGCTAGATTTCTGCGCTTCGCATCAAAGCTCGGGGAAACGCCATGCAACGCAAAGTCATGATCTCGTGCGCGGTGACGGGATCGGCCGACACGCCGGGCAAGAACCCGGCCGTGCCCGTGACGCCGGCGCAGATCGCGCAGTCCGCGATCGATGCCGCCAAGGCGGGCGCCGCGATCGTGCACATCCACGTGCGCGATCCGGCGACGACAAAGCCCAGCATGGACGGCGCGCTTTACCGCGAGGTGGTGGACCGCATCCGCTCGAGCGGCAGCGACGTGCTGATCAATCTCACGACCGGCCCGGGCGCGCGCTTCTCGCCCGGCGCCGACGATCCGATGAAGACCGGCCCCGCCACCAACATGAAGACGCCGGCGCAGCGCGTCGCGCACGTGATCGAGCTCAAGCCCGATATCTGCAGCCTCGACATGGGCAGCATGAACATGGGCGGCGTCGCCTTCGTCAACACCCAGAGCTACCTCGAGGCCATGGCGATCGCGATCCGCGACATCGGCGTCGTTCCGGAGCTCGAAGTCTTCGAGACCGGACATCTGCTGCTCGCGAAGCGCATGATCGAGACCGGCCACATCAAGCCGCCGGGCATGTTCCAGATCTGCCTCGGCATCGCCTGGGGCCAGCCGGCGACGCCCGAGGCGATGACATACATGCGCAGCCTGTTGCCGCCGCAGTCGCCGTGGTTCGCGTTCGGCATCTCGCTCTACCAGTTCCCCATGGTGGCGCAGGCGGTGCTGCTCGGCGGCCATGTGCGCGTCGGGCTCGAGGACAACATCTATCTCGGCAAGGGGCAGCTCGCGCCGAGCAACGCAGCGTTGGTGGAGAAGGCGGCGCGCATCATCGAGGTTCTCGGCGACCACGTCGCCACCCCCGCCGACGCCCGCGCGATGCTCGCGGCGTAAAGCTCGCGCACACGCCTGGCGCATTCGCTGGCACATCGGTGCCAAGCTGATGCTTTTTCCGGCTTGGCGCGTGGAAAAGCGTTCATCTAGCCTTCCGCTACCTTCCGGGGATCCTCTCTACAGTCCGGATTGCCGATGAAACTGCCGCGTCAGTTCTTCAAGCCGCTTGCGATCGGAGCGCCGGCGCCGCTGCGCGAACTGCCGGTGCGGCTCGAGCGCATGATTCATTTCGTGCCGCCGCACATCGAGAAGATGCGCCAGAAGGTGCCGGACCTCATTCGCCAGGTCGACATCGTGCTCGGCAACCTCGAAGACGCGATTCCGGCCGACGCCAAGGAAGCGGCGCGCCGCGGCTTCATCGAGATGGCGAAGGCGAACACGTTCGGCGAGACCGGCTTGTGGACGCGGATCAACGCGCTCAACTCGCCGTGGGCGCTCGACGACATCATCGAGATCGTCGCCGCCGTCGGCGACAAGCTCGATGTCGTGATGCTGCCCAAGGTCGAAGGGCCGTGGGACATCCATTACCTCGACCAGCTGCTGGCGCAGCTCGAAGCGCGCCACGGCATCACCCGGCCGATCATGATCCACGCCATTCTCGAAACCGCCGAGGGCGTCAACAATGTCGAGGCGATCGCGACGGCGTCGCCGCGCATGCACGGCATCAGCCTCGGCCCGGCCGACCTCGCCGCCTCGCGTGCGATGAAGACGACGCGGGTCGGCGGCGGCCATCCCGGACTACCGCGTGCTCGCCGACGCGACGCCCGGCGAACAAGGCGGCGCCCGCGCCGCGTTCCAGCAGGACCTGTGGCACTACACCATCGCCCGCATGGTCGATGCCTGCGCGGCTGCCGGCATCAAGCCGTTCTACGGGCCGTTCGGCGACTTCTCCGATCCGGCCGCCTGCGAGGCTCAGTTCCGCAATTCGTTCCTGCTGGGCTGCGCCGGGGCATGGTCATTGCACCCGAGCCAGGTCGATATCGCCAAGCGCGTGTTCTCGCCCGATCCGGCCGAGGTCGTGTTTGCGAAGAAATTCTCGCGGCGATGCCGGACGGCAGCGGCGCCGTCATGATCGACGGCAAGATGCAGGATGATGCGACGTGGAAACAGGCAAAGGTTGTGGTCGACTTGGCGCGGCTGGTTGCTGCCAAGGACCCTCCCATGGCAATACTGTACGGCATGTGACGTTAAGAATGAACATTAATTCAGGCTATTAAAAGGATGCAGCGCCACAATTGGGGAGTATGACTTCTCAAAAGCGGGTGGGGATTCCTGATGAGCAAGCCTACCGACATGAATAAGATTCGAAGTGCCAAATACACCATCGGCCAGGTGGTGAGGCACCGTGTCTATCCGTTTCGCGGCGTTGTCTTCGACATCGATCCTCTCTTCAGCAACACCGAGGAGTGGTACCAGTCGATCCCCGCCGAGGTCCGTCCGCACAAGGACCAGCCCTATTATCATCTCTACGCGGAGAACGCGGAGACCGAATACGTCGCCTATGTGTCGGAGCAGAACCTGCTGCCGGATGAGTCCGGCGAGCCTATTCGGCATCCGCAGGTCGCCGAGACGTTCGACCGCGACGATGACGGCGCCTATCGGCCGCGCCATTCATTGCTGAACTGACGCGCTCGCAGAGGGGACTGCCACGCCGCTCATCCCCTCGGATTTTCCCTCAGAACAGGGAAAATAACAGGGAAAACCAAAAATCGACCTTCCGCCGACGCATGGCTCGGCGATTTCGACAATCTTGACTGAGACATGAGCTGAGTGGGAGCTGCGGTGCGGCGCTCGGAAACAGCGAAATCTCAGGGAAGTCGATCTGGCGAGCCATCGAAACATTCTTTCAAGCATTCGGTGCGAATGGATGACTATCTTATAGGACTATTCCTATCGTGTCAATCGTCATTCGCGGGCGGGCCGGACAACTTGAAAAGCTACCGACAGTCAGACGCCTCGTCTCCCGACTTGCGCGCCCGGGAACCACCCACCCAGCCGACCATCTGCCGATGGTCACGGGCACTCAGGGTGAGCGTTGTGGGTTGCCATCAAGCAGAAGTCGCGTCGTTTCCCGAGATGGAGGACAATCGAAGCGCGCAGGATGCGGTGGGGCATGAAGGCCAAGGTGACACGCAATTGATTTTTCCCCTACCCTGAGAACGGACGAAAGAACCAAGGAGGAGACGATGACGAATTCCCGGATGCCCCGTGCCGCGGCTCTGTTCCTCCTCGCATTGCCGCTGCCGGCGGCGGCGCAGAACGCCCCTCCCCCGATCCCCGAGGTGCTGCGCGTCACGCGCTATGCCGACGACAGCAACGAGGGCTCGCTGCGGTGGGCGATCGAGACCAACAATCGTGCGCCCGGCCGCTATCGCATCGAGATCGAACCGGTCGGCAATGCGCCGTACGTGATCAAGCCGGCGACACTGCTGCCGCCGATCAAGGGGCCGGTGCAGATCGAAGGCGCGACCTGGCGTCAGGGCGGCGGGTTCGTAGTGATCGACGGCTCAGGCGTGGTCGCGGACAAGGGGCCGCAGACCTGCCCCGGCGACGTCGCCGGCCAGTACGGCGCCAACGTGCGTTCCACGGGCAGTCCGGGACTTGCCATCGTCGACACCCATGGCGTCGACGTCTCCGGCCTCGACATCCGCAACTTCTGTATCGGCGTGCTGATCCAGCGCGCAGCGGACAACGTCATTCACGACAACCGCATCGTCAACAATCGCGGCGGCGGCGGCATGCAGATGAACGCCGACGACGGCAAGGGCAACGCGACCGAGACCACCATGCACAATTCGGTGCTGCGCAACGAGTTCGTCGACAATGGCGACGGGCTCAAGATCACGCGCGGCCCGTCGTACAATTTCGTCGCCGAGAACACCTTCCGCTCGACGAACAACAACAAGGAGCCCTCCCAGGGCATCGAGATCCTGTTCAGCGACCGCAACGAGTTCGTCGATAACCGCTTCGAAGGCTATTCCGACGGCTTGCAGATCAATAACGGGAACCGCAATTTCATCGGCCACAACACCTTCACCGGCAACGCCATCGGCGTTTCGCTGTCCGGTCGCAACAATGTCGTGACCGGCAATACCATCTTCGGCAATGCGGTGGGCATTGCGGTGCGGCCGCATGCAGCGGGAAGCATCGCGCGTATCTCGCGCAATGCGATCTATGACAACAGCAAGAACATCGAGCGCTGCTTTGCCGGCGGCAGCTGCGATCCCAATCTGCGCCGCGGCGGCATCGTGCTCGGCACGCCCGGCCCGGATCACAAGGCCTATGTCGGCGCCCGCGGCGTCGGCGTTGCCGTCGCTCCCGAAAGCCTCGCCGACATCTGCCCCGAGCGCGCGCCGGTCTGCCAGGTAAAGCCCAATTTCTCGGTCTCGGCGCCGACCATCGACAGCGCGCGCAAGAGCGGCAACGACGTCGTCGTGCAGGGCCATTTCGAAGCCTCGCCCGATGGGCGATACATCGTCGAGGTGTTCGGAAATCGCGAGCAGAACGGCAAGGAAGGCGAGACCTATCTCGGCGATGCCGTCGTGACGTCCGATGCCGGCGGCAAGGGCAGTTTCACCGTGAACATCGCGGCGCTCCCTGCGGGCGCGACGCCGCGCTCCATCACCGCCACCATCACCACCAGCGCCGGCGCGACGTCGGAGTTCAGCGCCCCGGCGCCGCTCGCGGAGTGACGCACCTCATCTGCGGTTCATTCGGCTGGAACGGTCGAATGAACTGCAGTCGCGCCCGCAAATTCGCGCCGGAATACGATCCAGGCGAAGAGCAGCATGTCGCCAAGCACCACGAGTGAGCCGATCGCCGCGATCGGGTCGCCAACGTCGTGCCCGGTGTGTACGAGGCCGACGCCGACGGTCAGAATGACGGTCGCGACGATCCAGATCACGACCTGCACCATGGCGGTCCGCGAACGATCGATCGCCGGATGCAGAAAATAAAAAATGCCGAACAGAAACAGCGAGACCCAGCCGAGCAGATTAAGGTGCGCATGCGCCGGCATCGCCGCATGATCGTTGGAAATGGCCATGGAGATGCCCCAGGCCATCCCGACGATCACGAACAGGACCGCAGCACGAAAACTCAATGATGATGCCTTCATTCCAATCCCTCGATTGATTTTGCGCAGGCAACTCGCCCGCGCGCCGTACCTTAACCGAACAACGGATTCGGCCCAAGGAGCGCGAGGCCCAGATTTGGCATGGTTCGTGCTGGCAGCAAGCTGTCCGGCAGAGCACAAAAGATTTACATTCGCCGTCTGATCAACACATGATGAGCGCGGATTGTGCATCGCGTGTCCGGGACGATGACGGAATAGCCACGATGCCATATCGAAGTTTGATCGGTGCTGTCGTGCTCGCCATCTTCGCGGTGCCGCCGAGTTTGGCTGCGCCGTTTGATGAAACGAAATATCCGGATTGGACGGGTCAATGGGAGCGCTTTGCGCCTCCCGGCGTGCGCGGTCCGCTCGGTCACGACCAGACCAAACCCGGCGGATATGGACAGGAGGCGCCGCTCACGCCTGAATATCAGGCGGTGTTCGAAGAAAGCCTCAAGGATCAGGCGAAAGGCGGGCTTGGCAACTTTCCGACGTCCTGGTGCTATCCGGCCGGCATGCCGCACATGATGATGGCGTTTCGCCCGTTGGAATTCGTCATCGCCAAGAACGTCACCTACATCCTGATCGGCAGCGATGACCATCATCGTCGCGTTTACACCGATGGGCGCGAATTTCCGGCGGAACTCGAGCCAACCTATGCGGGCTACTCCATTGGCCGATGGGTCGACGAAGACGGCGATGGCCGCTCTGACGTGCTTGAAATCGAAACGCGCGGACCATTCAAGGGTCCGCGGGCCTATGATTCAACCGGCTTGCCGCTGCACCTCGACAATCAGTCGATCTTCAAGGAGCGCATCTACCTGGACAAGACGAACCCGAGCGTTATTCATGACGAGATCACCGTCATCGATCACGCGCTCACGCGACCATGGACGGTCGACAAGCGATACGTTCGTAATTCAAATCCGCGACCGCAATGGCAGGAATATTTTTGCGGCGAGAACAACGCTCAGATCGTCATCGGCACCGAGAACTACTTCCGTAGTGCCGACGGATTGCTGATGCCGGCGCGCAAGGACCAGTCGCCGCCGGACCTTCGATACTTCAAGCAAACGCGGAAATAGCCTCGCGCGCACGAACGCGTGAGCCGATGTGCTTGCGATTGATTGCCGTGCGCCAGGGCGGATAGAACATCACGCAGCTCTGGCCTCACATCCGCGGAAGAGACATGCTCGAACGTATGCAGATCGTTAAGAAATTCCGTCCCGTCGTCCAAGCCGCGATGCTTGCCGCCGTGGTCGCGTCGAACTCGCCGGCACATGCGGCGTGGCTCGATCGCCCGGTCACGCTCGTCGTGCCGTTTGCGCCGGGTGGCATTACCGACATCCTGGCGCGCATGACGGCGGAGCGGCTGCAATCCGCGCTCAAGCAATCGTTCGTCGTTGAAAACGTGTCTGGCGCCGGCGGCATCACGGCGACAATGCGGGTCGCCCGCGCTCCGGCCGACGGCAACACGCTCTATTTCGCGACGTTGTCTCAGATCGGCATTGCGCCGTTCACGAACAAGCTCGAGGTCGATCCGGTCAAGGCCTTCAGTCCGATCTCGATCATCGCGACCAGTCCGTTCGTCACCGCCATCCGCGACTCGTTTCCGGCGGACTTGCTCGCCGATTTCATCGCCAAGGCGAAGTCGGAGCCCGGCAAATACAACTTTGCCTCGGCAGGCGTTGGGACACTGACGCATCTGTCGTCCGCGGTCATGCTCAAGAACGCGGACATCGACATGGTGCACATCGCCTACCGCGGCGTCGCGCCGGCATTTGCGGCGTTGCTCGCAGGCCAAGTCGACCTGCTGTCGGCGACGCCGGTCGAGGTTCGGCCGTACGCCGACTCCGGCAAGCTGAAAGTGATTGCCGTTACCGGGCCGCAGCGCTCGAAGTATTTTCCGAATGTGCCGGCCGTGCGCGAAGTATTTCCGGCGGCCCCTGCGGTCGTCACCTGGAACGGCGTCCTTGCCCCTGCCGGCACGCCGAAGGAGATCATCGACGCCCTGTCCCATGCGATCATGACGGCCGAGGAAAGCGGGGAATTCCGCGCCAAGCTCGAAAGCATCGGCGTCGATCCGGTCGTGCAGACGCCGGACGAGTTCGCCAGCATCATCGCGCAGGATACGCAGTTGTGGCGGGACGCGATCGCGAAACTCGGCCTGCAGGCGCAGTGAACCGCAAAGCGGCTTGCCGCGGATAAAAAACCTCGTACGCTGCCCCTCGTGAATTTGCGAAATGGCAGCGAGGGGGAAACAGATGACGAGTCGTCGCCGTGCAATTGAGCTTTTGCGTCGTGTCCGCGATCGCGGCCGCTTCCTTGTTGCTGCCATCGGTGGTCGGGCGCCCAGCAGGCGTTCCAGCGCTTCCTTCCGCTGCTCGTCGATGTCGATGGGTGGCAGGGCAAGAAAGCCGACGGCATGTCGCTGGAGATGCCCGGAAACAACATGGTGACCGCGACGCGCGAATATCAGCGCGGTCCGGCCCGTATTCATGCGCAGATTCTCACCGGCTCGGCCGCTCAAGGCGCGTTGGCGGCGATGCAGACGCTCAACATCGAGACCAGCGACGGGCGCATGAGCACGTCGACGATCGATGGCCTTAAAGTTACGAGGACGTTCACCATCAAAGACAAATCCGGGGCGATCATGGTGGCCCTCGGGCCCAACGCCATGTTTAGCTTCACCTTCAACGGCATCGGCGACGACGAGGCGCTGCAGCTTGCCAAGAAGTTCAACTGGAAGGCCATGGAAACGACGGCGCAAGCGAAATAATGCAGCCGTCGAATGGGCTGTCGTCGTCGCCGTGATTGGGCTGAAGCCATGAAACGATGCGGTGTGCTCGTAGGGCTCGTCACGGCGATCGTTCTCTCGAGCGGCAGCGCGCGGGCGGCCGACAAGTTCTTCGAAGAGACCGTCGAGTTCACCGGGGCTGTTCTGTTTCTCCAGACTCACGTCCCGGCGCTCGTCATCGGCGTGGTGCGCGACGGGAAGACCGCTGTCTTCGGCTTCGGCGAGACCTCGGACGGCTCCGGCAAGCCGCCGGACGGGCGAACGTTGCTGCGCGTCGGGTCGCTGACGAAATCATTTACCGGCCAAATTCTGGCGAGCCTCGTGGCGGACGGCACGGTGAAATTCACCGATCGGCTGCAAGATCGCCTTGGCTGGAACGTCACGGTTCCGAGCCGCGATGGGCGGCAGATCAAGTTGATCGATCTCGTCACCCACTCATCGGGGCTGCCGCGCGAGGTCGAGCGTGAACCGGGTCCGCCCAACGACCCGTTCTCGACCTTGACGGTCGAGGCCTATCGCAAGGGGCTGGCTTCCGATCCGCTGATCTTCGCGCCGGGCACCGGTGCGCTCTACTCCAATTTCGCATTCGACGTGCTGTCGGCGGCGCTGTCGCACGCCGCCGGCAAACCCTACGACGTGCTGCTGAAGGAACGCGTCTTCGATCCGACCGGCATGAAGGACACCGTGCTCGCGCCGCGTGCCGCCGACCGCGCACGCCTTCTGCAAGGCCACAACTTCGACGGCAAGCCGCTGCCCGACGTCGAAACCCCGCTCATCGCAGCGGGCGCGAGCGGCATCTATTCGACGCCGGATGACATCCTGACGTGGCTGTCGTGGCACCTCGATCGCTTCGCCTCGAAGGAGGCCGAGATTCGCCTCATCGATCACGCCCCTTACCTTCCGCGCGACGGCCTCAATCCGGTGTCCGGCTTCGACGAGTCAGGTCACATGGATGCGATCAGCCTCGGCTGGATCGTGATGATGCCGCATGACGACCAGCCGCTCATTCTGCAGAAGGCCGGCGGGCTGCAAGGCATCTTCAGCTACACCGCCTTCGCGCCGACACGCGGCGTTGGCATATTCATCGCCATCAACAAGTTCGACTTCGGTGCCGCGCTGACGATGGCGAGCGCCGTCAATCACCTGATTGCGGAACTCGCGCCGCGCTGAAATCACGCGGCGACGCTGCCCGACGTCGGACGCCCTCCCCCATTCCACCCTCCGCCATGCAAGCAGAGAGCGAGGAGGCCTACTTGCAGGCGGGCGTGTCCTTGAGCTCGAGCTGGGACATCTTGCCGTCGACGACGAAATCGCCGTAGTCGAGGACAAGCGCGCGCGAGATGCCGTTCTCGTAGAGCTCGAAGCCGATGGAATAGACCGGCGTCTGCTCGCCGGTCGTCGAGCTTGCAGCCTGATCGAAATAGCTGATGGTCACCGGCCAACGCTTCATGCTGGCAAGCGCGGCGTTGCCGGCGGCAGCGTCATCGGGCTTGCGCTCGTCGGGAGGAATCTCGTGGCCGATCACGGTGAGCGTCGAAAATACTTTCTCGCCAGTTTCGGAACCGTCGAACACCGGCAGCTCCATCAGCGTCTTGCCGGCTTGCGCGGCCTCGATGATGCGCCGCATGTGCTCGGTCGGGAACGCAATCTTGGCGTCGAGGTCGAAGGTCTTGTCGTTCGGCTTCTGCAGCTTGATCTCGATGCCCCGGGTCTCGCGCTCCGCCTTGCCGTCGACCTCGTCGACCGTGCGCTCGTTGACCTTGTTCTGGGAGTTGAAGCGGAAGGTCTTGGCCTCGCCGTCTTCGAACGTCGTCGCGCGAAGGTCGCTCAGCGCAACCTTGCCCTCGCCGCTGTCGATCTCGGAGACCTGGCGGAATTGCAGCGCATAGCCCTCGCAGGAGCTGCCGGAGAAATCATAGAGGATGCGACCGCGGACCATTTCGATCGGACGCCGGCCGCGGGATTTCGACAGGGTGAGGTCATAGACCGCACGGTGCGCCGCAAGCCCAATCCCCCCACCGGCCTGCGCCGGCGCCGGCTGCACCAGACAGCTCCCCGCGAACAACGCGGCAGCCGCCGTCTGCATGGCGAAATCGATCCGTGTCATCAAACCTCCTCATAACACCGCGGTTTCCGGTGATTCGCGCCCGCCCGAACACACCATAGGAGTCATGAAAAAACGGCGCAACTGCGGTACGGCCGCGAAACTGCGCGTTTTATGAACCACTTCGCGCGTATCTTTGCTCAAATTCGTGCCATGACTTGCGGCGAGCGCACCGATTAGCGTTGCATTGACGCAGGCGCGCTGCTTGCCAGTGCCAAGCCAATCGGCGAAAGTTGCACTTCGCTGGGGGACGCAAAATGGCCGGGACATTCGAGAAGAAGCTTGAGGAACTTGGGATCACGCTGCCGACACCGGCGGCGCCCATTGCCAATTACGTCGGGTTCGTGCGCACCGGGCGGCTCTTGTTCGTCTCCGGGCAGCTTTGCCTGGCCGACGGCGTGCTCGTCGCGAAGGGCAAGCTCGGCCCTCAGGTGACCGTGGAGCGCGGCCAGGCCGCGGCGCGCGCCTGCGCGGTCAACGTGCTCGCCCAGGTCAAGGCCGCGCTCGGCGACCTCGACAAGGTGACCCGCGTCGTGCGGCTCGGCGGCTTCATCAATTCGGCGCCGGATTTCCTCGACGGACCCGCCGTGATGAACGGCGCTTCAGATCTCATGGTTGCGGTGTTCGGCGACAAGGGCCGCCACGCCCGCAGCACCATCGGCGTCGCCGCGTTGCCGGCCGATGCCGCCGTCGAGGTCGAGGGCACCTTCGAGGTGTCGTGAGCGGCGCCGATCCCGCGCTGTCAGGCGCGCGTGCTTGGCTGACGGCGCGGCCGATTGCCCATCGCGGGCTGCACGACGGCCGTCAGATCATCGAGAACACGCCTTCCGCGGTCGCGGCCGCGATCGCCGGCAATTACGGCGTCGAAGTCGACTTGCAGATCTCGGCCGACGGCGAAGCCATGGTCTATCACGACGATGACCTCGGCCGGCTCACGGACGGCCGCGGGGCGCTGCGGGATTTCACCGCTGCGGACCTCAAGCGCGTCCCTTTCAAAGCGACCGCAGACCGCATGATGACGCTCGGCGAATTGCTCGAATTGGTGGCCGGGCGCGTCGCGCTTGTCCTCGAGATCAAGTCGCGGTTCGACGGCGACCTGCGGCTCGCGCACCGCGTTGCCGCGGCGTTGGGCAGCAATCCCGGCCCGGTCGGCGTCATGTCGTTTGATCCGGCGCCGATCATCGAATTGCAGCCGGATCGCCCCGCACATTATCCGAGGCATTGTCGCGGAGCGGCATTTCCGTGCACAGGAATGGGGCGCGATGAGCGCCGCCCGGCGCCTGGAACTGGCATTTCTCCTGCATGCCGGACGAAGCCGGCCGGCGTTCATCGCATACAAGGTCAGCGATCTTGCCGGCATTGCGCCGCGGACGGCACGGCGTATCTTTGGGTTGCCCATGCTCACCTGGACCGTGCGCACCGAGGCCGACCGCGTCATGGCAGCGCGCTACGCCGACCAGATGATCTTCGAAGGATTTCACGCCTGATATGTTTCGCAAATCCGCGTCTTCAGGGCTTTCCAAGAACACGGCCGACACCTCCGCCTCATCAGACGGTGATGTACGCGTGCGCGTACTGAGCGCGATCAAGGAGATCGAGGCCGCGGAATGGGATCGCTTCGCCGGCAGCGGCAGCGCCGCTAATCCGTTCACCCGTCACGCCTTCCTTGCGGCGCTCGAAGACTCCAAATCGGCGACGGCACGCACCGGCTGGCAGCCGCAACACCTTGTCGCCGAGGCCGCCGGCCGCGTCGTCGGCGTCGCGCCGTGCTATTTGAAGTCTCACTCGCGCGGCGAATACGTGTTCGATCGCGGCTGGGCCGACGCCTACGAACGCGCCGGCGGCAGCTATTATCCGAAGCTCCAGGTCTCCGTGCCGTTCACGCCCGCAGCCGGCCGACGGCTGCTGGTCGGGCCCGCGGCAGACCCCGCAACGGCCGCCCTCGGTGAGGCCGCGCTCGCCCAGGGGCTCATCCAGTTGTGCAGCCTGCGCGAAGCCTCCTCGGTCCACATCACCTTCATGACGCAGACCGAGCAGGCGGCGCTGGGCAAGCACGGCTTCATCGCTCGCACCGACCAGCAGTTTCACTGGGACAATGCAGGTTTTGCGACATTCGACGACTTCCTGGCGGAACTGTCGTCACGCAAGCGCAAGACCATCAAGCGCGAGCGGCGTGATGCCGTCACGAATGACATCGAAGTGAAGTGGCTGACCGGCAACGATCTCACCGAGGACGCCTGGGACGCCTTCTTCGCCTTCTACATGGAAACCGGATCGCGCAAATGGGGGCGGCCGTATCTCACCCGCGAATTCTTCTCGCGCATCGGCGAGACCATGGCCGACGAAACGCTGCTGATCATGGCAAAGCGCAACGGCCGCTACGTCGCCGGCGCCCTCAATTTCATCGGCGCCGATACGCTGTTCGGCCGCCACTGGGGCGCGGTCGAGCATCACCCGTTCCTGCATTTCGAGATTTGCTATTACCAGGCGATCCAGTTCGCGATCGAACACAAGCTCGGCCGGGTCGAGGCCGGCGCGCAAGGCGAACACAAGCTCGCGCGCGGCTATCTGCCGAACACCACCTATTCAGCGCATTACATCGCAGACCCTGCTTTCCGCCGCGCGATCGATGACTACCTCGTGCGCGAACGCGCCTATGTCGAGGCCGCGGGCCGCGAGTTGATGGCCGCGAGTCCGTTTCGCAAGGAGGCGTGCGCCGCCGACGCGAGCGAGGATTTGGAAAGCGAAGACGCGGGCTTCTGATACATTCGTAGGGTAGGCAAAGCACGGACGCAGTCCGTGCGTGCCCACGCGGTTGGCGTAACACGCTTCCAAGAACGGTGGGCACGCTTCGCTTTGCCCACCCTACTCCGCTAACGGGTCGTTACGATCATGATGCAACGGTCTATTGCCGGGCTCGTTATCGTTCTTGCGGCCGCGCTCAACGCGGGAGCGGCAACCGCTGCGACGAACGACACCGTGCGCGTCGCATTCTTCGGCTTTGCGCTGATCAACACGTCTCTGGAGCCAACCAAGCCAGCCGAGGAAGCCCGTCTGCGTATGCTCGACGACCTCTTCCGCGAAAAACTCGCTGCCTCGGGACGCTTCGCCTTCGTCACCATTCCGCCCGCCGTCGAGACGGACGTCGCTTCCGGAGCCGAGATCCGAAACTGCAACGGCTGCGAGCGCGACTACGCGATCCGCGCCGGTGCGCAATGGGCCGCATGGGGTACGGTGCAGAAAGTCAGCAATCTCATCCTCAACATCAACGTCTACATGGAGGATGCGAACAGCGGCAAACTGGAATTCGCGAAAAGCGTCGACATTCGCGGCAACACCGATAAATCCTGGCGCCACGGCCTCGATTACATGGTGCGCCACTATCTATTCGGCGAGCCATGACGACCGCGGTGATAGAGCGTCCCGGCCCTCGCTCAAAAAAGACATCGCCGGTCGCGGAAAGTTTACCGCGCGTTAACGAATTCGATAGCAATGCCGCCTATAAGGGGCGTGCTGCTGCGATGCAGCGGCGGCGTAGCGTTGCGGATTGCGTACATGAATGTAGCCGAAGTGAAGCCGAAACCGGCGGCGCTGGCATCGCCCCGGGAACTCGGACCGTTGGCGCGTGCCATTGCGGCCGAGCCGGTGGCCGACGCGATTTCGCCCGTCGTTCTGGTCGGCGCGGTGCGGCTGTGCGAATTCGTAGGCATCGCGGCAATCGGCACCATCATCTATCTCTTCGACGTCTATCGCTATGACGGGTTCGAATGGCCCTACGCGGCCGCGATCCTGGCGGTGTCGACCGCGGCGGTGGTCGCGTTCCAGATCTTCGAGACCTACAACGTCCCCGCATTCCGTACGCACGTCCACCAGATGTCGCGCGTGGCACTGGCCTGGACGCTCGTCTGCCTGTTGGCCTTTGCGGTCTCGTTCTTCGGCAAGCTCGATGCCAGCTACTCGCGGCTTTGGGCAGCGACTTGGTTCGCTGCGACCCTGGTCGCGCTATGTCTCGGCCGCTTCGCGCTGACCGCGCTGGTGCGCCGCTGGGCGCGCGACGGCCGGCTGATCCGCCGCATCGTCATCGTCGGCGGTGGCCGCGAAGGCAAATCCCTTCTGCGCATGCTGGCCAGCGAAGCGGATTCCGATCTGCGCATCTGCGGTGTATTTGACGACCGCGGCAGCGACCGCTCGCCGGCCGTGGTCGCGGGCGTGCCCAAGCTCGGCAACGTCGAGGATCTTGTGCAGTTCACGCGCCTCACCCGCATCGATCTCGTGCTGGTGTCGATGCCGCTCACCGCCGAGGAGCGGGTGCTGCAGATGGTGCGCAAGCTGTGGGTGCTGCCAGTCGACGTGCGCCTCGCGGCGCATATGTCGCGGCTGCGGTTCCGTCCGCGCGCCTATTCCTACATCGGCAACGTGCCGGTGCTCGATATCTTCGACAAGCCGATCGCCGACTGGAACATGGTCATCAAGACCTTGTTCGACCGCATCGTGGGTGCGCTCATTCTGGTCGCGCTGTCGCCGGTGATGATCGCGACGGCGATCGCGATCAAGCTCGACAGCAAGGGCCCGATCTTCTTCCGCCAGCGCCGCCTCGGCTTCAACAACGAGGTGATCGAAGTCCTGAAGTTCCGCTCGCTCTATGACGAGCATGCCGACCCCGCCGCCAAACGCGTCGTCACCAAGAATGATCCGCGGGTCACCCGGGTCGGGCGCTTCATCCGCAAGACGTCGATCGACGAGTTGCCGCAACTCATCAACGTGCTGCGCGGCGAACTGTCGCTCGTCGGCCCGCGGCCGCACGCGGTCGAGGCGCCGACCGCGAACCGGCTGTGGGAGGAAGTGGTCGACGGCTATTTCGCTCGCCATCGCGTCAAGCCCGGCTTGACCGGATGGGCTCAGATCAACGGCTGGCGCGGCGAACTCGATACTCCGGAAAAGCTGCAGAACCGCGTCGAACACGACCTCTACTACATCGAAAACTGGTCGCTGCTGTTCGACCTCTACATCCTGGCGCGCACGCCGTTCGCGCTGATGAAGACCGAGAACGCGTATTGAGTTCGACCACCCCGCCCATCTCCCCTTCCGCTGGTGCCGAGGGGTTGGGGTTGGGAGACGCCAGATGGGGCACGCCAGTGCCTCGACTTCGCGCTCCCTCAGCCCGCCCCTCCCCCGCAAGGACGGCGACCGCGGTGCGGGCCGCGCCTACTCAGAGCCCCTTCGCACGGGGCAACCCCATCGGGTTAACCACCTCGTTCGCCTGACCCGCGGCTTCATGTGGTTGATCGCGCTCTCGGGCGGGTTCGTCATCATCGAGCCGGCGCCTTATGAATTCCTGATCGCAATCGCTGCCGTGGTGTTCTTGGCCGCGGGACTTGTGGTGCGTCCGCTGCATGTGCCGCTGATCGTGCTGCTCATCGCCTACAACATCGGCTACCTCATCGGCGTCGTCCCGGTCATAACCTTGGAAGGAACGGCGATGTGGACGGCCGTCTCCTGCTTCATGTCGATCACGACGCTGTTCTTCGCGCTGGCGCTGGTGACCGACACGGCAAGCCGCCTCGACATGCTGCTCAAAGGCTATATGGCCTCGGCCATCGTCGTGTCGTTATTCGGCATCGTCACCTATTTCCATCTGTTGCCGGGCTCGGAGACGTTCATCTTCGCCATGCGTTCGAAAGCGACGTTCAAGGATCCGAACGTGCTCGGCGCTTTCCTGGTACTGCCGGCGGTTTTGGCGATGCAGCGCGTTATGCTCGGCGGCGCGCGCAATGTCATCGTCGGCGGATTCTGCGCGCTCGTTGTGGCACTCGAACTGTTGCTTGCGTTTTCCCGCGGCGCCTGGGGCGTCGCGGCGGCGGCCGTCCTGCTGACGCTTCTGTTCACATTCCTCACCAGCTCATCGGCAAAGGAGCGGCTGCGCATCGTGGTGTTTGCGGCGGCGGGCCTCGCGGTGGTTGCCGCCGTCCTCGCGCTCGCGCTGACCGTGCCGCAAGTCCAGAGCCTGTTCGAAGAGCGGGCGAGCCTGGTGCAAAGCTACGATTCCGGCCGCTTCGGCCGCTTCGGCCGGCACATTCTCGGTGCCCTGCTGGCGCTCGACCATCCGTTCGGCATCGGCCCGCTGCAGTTCAGCAAGTATTTCCCCGAGGATCCGCACAACTCGTTCCTGGATTCGTTCATGGCGGGCGGATGGCTGAGCGGCGCGGCCTATATCGGCCTGGTGTTGCTCACCGTCGGCATCGGCCTGCGCTTCGTGTTCGTCGCCGCGCCGTGGCGCCTTGCCTACATCGCGGTCTATTCAAGCTTTGTCGCGCTCACCGGCGAGAGCTACATCATCGACGTGCAACATTGGCGCCACTACTTCCTCATCATGGGCGTGGTGTGGGGCCTGATCGTCGCCGCCGCCGCGCGCCGCAAGGCGCCCCGAAGCACACCGGCGCAAATGCTCCGACGAACTGCGCTGGCACCGCGCGCGGCGTGACGTTGTGACAGACTTGATGATCTTGCGCACCAGCTTCGCCGCGCCTTGGTGAAGCAGGCGGGCAGACGGTTGACGGCTTGCTGATTCAGACGCGCGTCAAACATGCGGCGCACAGCCGCATTGGTTGCACGGTCCGCCCCCTGCCCTTATAGTCCGCCGCGTTCGGAGCGTAGCGCAGCCCGGTTAGCGCACCAGTCTGGGGGACTGGGGGTCCCGAGTTCAAATCTCGGCGCTCCGACCAGCGACATTAGATGGTTACGAGCGATCTGATCTGGTCCAAAGAATTTGAGATAGCCCGTTGGGTAGCCCAAGGGCACAGTGGTTTGGCTTACCGTCGGCGGCAATCGCAAGAAGCACGCAATGATGGATCGGCGGCGGCATCACGAGATCCTTGCAGCCATGACTGAGCACAGCGAAACGCAGCCCGCTCCATCGCTTTCCGGTCGTCGAAACAAGCGACCCAAAGGAATTCGGCGATGCGATCACCGCCGAGTTCGGTGCTCGACCCCTCCTAATTGACGTGGGCTCCCGACAATTTCGGGCTTCCGCCAACCACCTCGTGCTTGCGAGCGGCGATATCGCCTTCAGCTCCGCGACTGCATCTGTCGAGGTGCAGTTCCCGGCCGTCTCCCTGTTCAAGCAACATTTCACCCAACAGAGGAACGGACGCACCCGCTTCGGCGGAAAGCAATTCGAGGTTACGTCCGCGGAAACGGTGGTGATACCGGCAGGGGTGGAGGCGATCCATCAATACGATGCTGAATTTGAGCAACTGACGTATCGCGTCAGCCCTTCGGCCTTGCAGTCCAAGCTCAGCGCCATCGTCGGCATGCCGGTCGCCGGCCGTCTCGAATTCGCGACGCCGTCGCAGTTCACCGATCCGTCCTTGCGACGGCTGAAGCGTCTCCTCGAGTTCGTCGTGATGGAACTCGACACCGCCACGGTGCCACCGGCTGCGCTCGCAGAGTTCGAGCAGCTTCTGATCATTTCGTTCCTATCGGGAAATCTGCACAATTTCAGCGACCTTATGGCGCGTGAACATCCGCCGCCGGCAAAATGGCAGGTCCAGTTGGCTGAGGAGTACCTCGAGGCCAATTGGAATCGTCCAATCACCGTGGAGGCCCTGGCGGCGGCAACGGGGACCAGCACCCGCAGCTTGTTCAAGGCGTTCCGAGACTCGCGCAACTGTTCACCGATGATGTTTGTGAGAGGCATCCGGCTCGCACAGGCGCGCCGCATGCTGCAACAGCCTGATGCAGCCACCACTGTCATGACGGTTGCTTTCGCGTGCGGCTTTCTCAATCCCGGCCACTTCGCGCAACATTACCGTCTTGCGTTCGGCGAACTGCCCTCGGCAACGCTTGCCGCTGCGCGGCGGCGGATCTGAACGCCTCGTTCACGAATTAGAATTGTCGGCTCGCAATAATCGAGCTTACGGGACGGCGATGACGTCGGCAGGCCTATGTCGATGCGCTGGGCCCACTCGTGTTTGTCGGAGGCCGGTCGAATGGCTTGTGGATATGAGGCTCCCCGTCATCTGTTGACCTCTTTCGCAGTCGCAGCGGTCGCGGCGCTGCTCGCGATAGCCCCAGCGTGGCCTCAGGAAGCGACGCGGGAGCAGTCCTACTGGCGCACTGTCATGGGGCCGTCCGTCCTGAGCCTGGAACAGGAGCGCGACGCAAGGCCCGGTTCGGATTTCACGGAATGTGCGCGCGGCTGCCCCACGATGGTGGTCGTGCCGGCCGGAAAATTCGTCATGGGTTCGCCACTGGACGAAAAGGATCGCTCGCCCAGCGAGGGGCCGCAACACGACGTGAGCATTGCAAGGCCGTTCGCGGTCGGGAAGACCGAAGTCACATTTGACCAATGGGATGCTTGCGTTGCCGCGGGAGCTTGCGAGCCAGCGCGCGACAGCACCTGGGGCCGCGGCGAGCGGCCCGTCATCAATGTGATCTGGGATGATGCCAAGCAGTATGTCGCGTGGCTTTCGCGAGTGACGGGCAAGGAGTATCGGCTCCTCTCCGAGGCGGAGTGGGAGTACGCGGCGCGCGCCGGCAGCCAGACACGGTTCTCCTTTGGAGACGACGACGCGCAACTCGGCCGTTACGCGTGGTACCGCGACAATTCCGATCGCAAGACGCAGCCGGTCGGCAAGAAGACCGCCAATGCGTTCGGCCTGCACGACATGCACGGCAATGTCTTCGAATGGGTCGAAGACGCTTTGGCATCCGACTTATGAGGGTGCGCCGACGGACGGCGCCGCCTGGCTCGACAACGGCACACCGGGTCGGCGCGTGGTCCGCAGCGGATCATGGTATTACGATGCGCCGAGTCTCCGTTCGGCAAGCCGTGCCGGTCCGCCCGCCGGCCTGCGGGACGGCAATGTCGGATTTCGGATCGCCCGAACGCTGCGCGGTTCGTGAACAGGCGATAAACGGAGTCACCAACATCATTGGCTCAGACCCCTGCCGCGCGAACCCTCACCATAAGAAAAGGCCCCGATGATCGGGGCCTTTAGAAGTAAGGGATCGACTTGAAAGGATTGTCACCAGAATAGGAATCCGGGTCCCATCTTGTAATTGATGCCGAACTTCACTTCCGAGATCGACTGGTTAACATTGGCGGACACGGTTCCGCCAAACGCCACGCCAGCAGTGGTAATTCCACCAACCGGGATGGTCACTGCCGACGAGCCGAAGTTCAGGTAGTCGTATTCGAGCTTGGCGGTCCAATTCGGGGCGAACCCCCACTCAAG
Source organism: uncultured Alphaproteobacteria bacterium (assembly GCA_963702755.1). Lineage (GTDB taxonomy): Bacteria > Pseudomonadota > Alphaproteobacteria > Rhizobiales > Xanthobacteraceae > JAJPKK01. Next base: position 478,613 of record CAVPDZ010000006.1, read on the forward strand.
CCCGGTTCCGACGGTCCAACCGACATGCGTGTCTCGGAAAACGTTCCGCCAAGCGTAGTCCTGGCGGCGCCCGCCGTCTCAATGGCTCCAAGCGTGTAATTCGCGCCCGTCCATGCGCCGCCAGCCTTGCCATAAAACAACCAATTGTCTCTGGTGACGCCAAGACGGGTGGTTGCTGTTCCAATCCAGTTGTTCGATGCGCCAAACGTCTCGCCGCCGGCAAACCCGGCCCCGGTGAACACCGGAAAACCGCCAGTCGCCCGAGTATTAAAGCTCGTCCAGGACCAGTCGAATTCGCTGCCAAGCACCAGCCGGCCGATTTGATAGTTCCAGCCGGCCTGAACACCGCCAAGGAACGAGCTGTCGGAGGAATTCATGGACGCCGCAGCGCCGGTCGGAAGCGCCAACCCGCCGAAATGCCCAAGACATTGTAAGAATCATCGTTAGACCAAGTTCTTTCCCAGCCGCCGCCGATGTGGCCGCCGAAGTAGAGACCGGTCCAATCATAGACGGCGACCGGAACCGGCGCCCTGTACGGGGCGCCAAGTCGGCAGCAAACACAGTGCCAGATGATCCCAGCGATATGAGAGCGGCAGTGGCTAGCAGAACGCGCTTCATCTTTAACCCCCCAGATGACTGATACGTAGGCAAGAAATCTAATCTTTGATCATCTACTCCTTTTGATTTGCCTTGGCTGTGATAATTCCGCAACAAATCGAAAAATAATAGAAACCGCACAAATAGCCTTACGGATTTCTGAATGATCTCGGCTCTCCGGGGCTCTGCCGCGAAGAATTACAAATGCCCGCGGATGAACGTGCCGGCGCTGGCGAGCGCGCGACGGCCGGCGTCGAGATGCGCGTTCCACACGTGCCACGCGTGGATCATGTGCGGCCAGATTTCGAGCGTCACGGCGACGTCGGCTGCACCGGCGGCAGCCGCGAAGCGTGTCGCATCAGCAAGCAGCGTCTCCGATGTCCCCACTTGGATGAGCGTCGGCGGAAAGCCTTTCAGGTTCGCGTAGAGCGGCGAAACCCGCGGGTCTTTCCGGTCCATGCCGGCCGGAACATAAGCGGCCGCGAGATCTTCGAGGTACGGCTTGTGAATAAGGGGATCGACGGCATCCTTGGTCGCAAGCGTCGCGCCGGACATGGTCAGGTCGGTCCACGGCGACACCAGCCAGGCGCAGGCCGGACCTTCCTCACCGGCGTCGCGCAGGCGGTTGATCAGGGCGGCGGTCAGGCCGCCGCCCGCGCTGTCGCCGCCGACCGCGATGTGCGCGGCGGCGATGCCCTCCCCGCGCAGAAATCGCCAGGCCGCGAGCGCATCGTCGAACGCCGCCGGAAACGGATGCTCCGGCGCCAACCGATAAGCGATGGCGAGCGTGCGAATCCCCGCCGCCCGGCCCGCTTCCGTCACCATGCGGCGGTGACTGCGGATCGATCCCGAGCAATAGCCGCCACCGTGAAAGAACAGCAGCACGCGCGACGCATCCGCGCCGGGCACGATCGACCATTCGCCCGGCACGCCGCCGGCATCGACTTCGGTGAGTTTGACGTCGTCGGCCGGCGGCCAGACCGAACAGACTTCGTCGATCCGCTCGCGCCGCGCGGCCCAGCCGACGGGCCTCGGCTTGGCGCCGAGCAGGGCTCGAATGGCCTCGATTTCGCTTTGCGCCATCGTTCCGCTCGCGGTCTATCGCTCGCCCACGTTTCTAGTCGGCCGCCCTCCTGAAGTGAAGCTGCCGCCGGCTGAGGTAGCAGGAGATCACGGCGGGAGCGAACCGGCGGGCCCTGACACGATGAGCGCCCGCGATTGTTGAGCGGAATGTGATACCGCGCACACTCATCCCCGCGACGACGGCCTAGCTTCCACTCACGATCGAATTTCGAAATCACGGAACGCTCGGAACCCAAATCGGGGCGTGTGGAGTTGCAAGCAACGATGATGCGGGGGGAGACAATGTCACTTTCTGTGGCGGGTGCGAGAGCGGTCCAAGCGGATCGGCCAACGCGCGACCTGTTCGCTCAATTGCACGAAGCGATCGAACGCACGGCGATGGCGCGGCGAGCGCTGATGGTGACCGTCAACCACGGCCACATCGCCGTCACCAACCTGCGACAGCCGCGCGATGCCGGCGTGGATCTCGGTGGCCTCTGAGAAAAATCTGGCGCCGCCGTCGCGGCGGTCAAACCTCACCCGCGCTCATCCTGGGCAGCGCCTCGACGTAACGCTTCAGCGCGGCGAGGATTCGCAAGTTCGCTTTGTTGAACGCATAAATGACGAGCGGCCGCATCGGCCCCGGTACTTGCATCGTCATTTCGAGCGCGCGGATGACGCGGGTCGCATGCGCTGCCGGTTCAAGCGTGTAGCGAATATGGATATCGGCATCGCCGTCGATCGGACCGAGCTTCAATGCCATCGTATGATGGAAAGCGATGTGCCTCGGCGGATCGTATACGGTGACGGAGCCCGGTCTTTGGCCCGCTGATCCTGCGTCGAGATAGGTGGTGCCGAGCGGACTGGATATGGCGACACCTGTTAGTCTCTCCGAACGCCAGAGACCCCGACAACCAACGCCCGTATTGGGCAGGTCGGCAATCAGCTCAAAAATGATCTGCGGCCGACCTTCGATGACGGTCGTGAACACCTTGCTCCAGGTAGACCGGGAAGTGTCCGTGGCGGTCGACATAGAGCTCCTTCCGCGTTGCGCAATGGGTTCTTCCGACGTCCCGGACGGATGAGCTGCTCCATGAGCGCTAATGGCGAAGCGTGGGCCCGATATCCAGGAACTGGGCCTCACTCCGGATCGGACGCAGCGATGATTTACAGAATGCGCCGCCACGTGCTCGCAGCGGCGCAATCGCATCAATTGACGGCGTCTAACTGAAGTCCGGACGTCTCAGCTTGTCGCGGCCTTGCAAAGCACCGCCGCAACCTTTGTGCCGTCAGGGCTGCCGAGGCCGGTGCAGGCGTCCCAGCCCGGTGCAGCTTTGAAGCTTCCGTTGTTGCCCTCGGTGATGTCGTTGAGGACGGAAGCCGTCGCGTAGAGCTGCGGATTGATGAAGCCGACGGAAATACCCTTGGTGGCGTTGATGCGCGCGACAAGTCCGGCCCACAACGGCGCCACCGCGCTGGTGCCGCCGATAATGGTGTCCTTGCCGTCGATCCGGACATCGTAGCCGGTGACGGGATCGGCATCCCCGCAGACATCGGGCACGCCCCGCATTGTTAGCGCTTGGCTGCCGCCCGACGTGCGCGTCACCTTCAGCCCCTGCTGCCAGGCCGGCAACGAGAAGACCGTGCTCACGCCGCCGCCGCCCGCACCGCCGCCGGCGCCGTCATTCCAGACGGACTCGGTAGTGATCTTGTTGCCGGACGCCTGGACACGAGTGCCGCCGCACGCGAGCACGTGGGGGCTCGATGCCGGGAAGTCCACATGGTCGCCTCCGTCGACGCCATCGCTCGAGCCGTTGTCTCCCGAAGCGACGCACACTGTGATGCCCATGGCCGCGGCCGCCTGAAATGCCGAGTTCGAACGCGGTCAGTGACTGCGGTGTCCAGGACGATTTCAGGGCCGCCCCAGCTGATCGAGATGACCGACGGTTTGTTGTTCTTGTCGTGGGCGGCCGTCGTGATCGCATCGAGGAATCCCGCATCGGTGTTGGGTGCGAAATAGACCGCGATGCTCGCTGCGGGCGCGATCGCGCCGACGACTTCGATGTCGAGCATCACCTCGCCGTCGGGCCCATTCGAATCCCCGGTTGGCTGGTTTTTCGCGTGATCGACCGAGATGGCCATGACCTTGGGTGCCGGGTCGATGCCAAGCTTCGAAAAGTAGGCGCTCAAATCCGCCGGGCGCTCGCCGCCACCGAGTTCGATGATTGCGACGCACTGCCCCTGTCCGGTTCCCGGCGGAAAGCCGTAAAGCGAAGCGAGCTGCAACGGCGTGAAGGACTTGGCGGAAGCCGCCGATGGACGCCGGAAGTGCGGCTTGGCGACCGGCCGGTCATCGAGACCGAGCACGGCTTCGACAGCGCCATTCAATTCATCGGGCAGTTGCACCGCGCCGACCCGTCCGCGGTAAGAGCCGCCGGGGTATTCAAACCGCTGCAGGTCCACGCCAAAGGCGGCATCGAATTGCGCCACCGTGCCCGACAGGACCATAGTGCGCCGCGCAGGATGCTCCTCGACGACCGAGAGCCCATGATTGGCGGCGAATTTCCTGACGGCGGCCATGTCGTTGCTGCCGGCGCTGTACTGCTGCTCGAACGCCTCGCGGCTGAGATGACCGGCGGTGCCCTCCCGTTTCGCCAGATTCTTGACGTGATCGACCAGCGCCGTCGCATTCTGGCGACGCAACAGGACGGTCACCTCGAGTCTCTCATTTGGATCGGCCTTGCCCATGGCCTTTGCCCCCGGCAGAGGCTGGCGCTCGCTGCCTGCGAGTGAATGTCGCGATGCTGATTGTCGAGCCATGTGAGTCCTCCTTGGTGGATCCACCGGCGCGGATGCTAACTCTCGATCGATTTGCCCGAGTGTGATCCAGCTCACAGATTGTTCGCGGCAGGGGCCACTCTCCGGTTCGGGCAGCCACCATGACCGAACGATAACTCGTGGCCCGCTAGGGTCGGCTCGCGCCTTCGTATTCGCGGACGCGCAGCTTGCGAACGGTCAATTCGTCGACCTCCAGCGCGCCAATTCGCGCCCTCTTGATCGCGACGCGGCCGACTGCAAGTCGCCCGATCGCGACGGCGCCGATGGCAATCGCGCCGATCGCCGCCGCACCGAGAGCGAGCGCCAGCAGCTGGGTCGCCGGAGCGTGGTGAGAACTGGTCGTAACTTCGCGCATGATTGCAACCTCCATCGGCTCATTTGCCCGCCGGCCTTTTCATTCCACCCCCGCGCGGGATACATAAGCGCCCTCTTGCGGTGCCATATTGACGCCTGACCGTCGATTTAAGTGAAAACCGGATACAGCGGGTGAGGTCATCATGAATTTTTGGTTTCGCATTCTGGTACCGATCGCAGCGATCTGCGCGACGACGGCACTCGCGCCGGCGCAAGGCCGCGCGCCGTTCGAAACAATGCAGATCGAGGATCAACCGGGCTATGAGCCCGATCCCGAATCCGAGCGGCTGCCGGCGATCTATCAACGCCAGATGGTGTTCTACCGGACCACGGAAGCGCCCGGCACGATCATCGTCCATACCGCCGAGCGCTTTCTCTACGTGGTGCAAGGCAACAACCGAGCGCTGCGCTATGGCATCGGCGTCGGCCGCGACGGCTTTCAATGGTCCGGACTGCTGAAGATCACCCGCAAGGCGGAGTGGCCCGACTGGACGCCGCCGCCGGAGATGATCGCGCGCCAGCCCTATCTGCCGCGCTTCATGGCCGGCGGCCCGGGCAATCCGCTCGGCGCCCGTGCGCTTTATCTCGGCACCACGGTCTACCGTATCCACGGCACCAATCAGCCGCAGACGATCGGGCAATCGGTCTCGTCGGGCTGCTTCCGCCTGGTCAATCCCGACGTGGTCGACTTGTACGACCGCATTCCGGTCGGGACCAAAGTGATCGTGCGTCAGGCTCCAGAAACCTAACGAGTGGCGTCATGACGAAATCTTTCGGATTCTCGGCGCGCGCCGGCGCGATTGCGGCGACAGCGCTTCTCACGCTCGCCCTGTCACCGGCCGCGAGTAGCGCGCAAACGCTTGCGTCCATCAAACAGCGCGGCACCCTCAATTGCGGTGTCAGCGAGGGCGTTGTCGGCCTGTCGATCCAGACCGACAAAGGCTGGAGCGGTTTTGACGTCGACTTCTGCCGTGCGCTCGCGGCTGCCGTCTTCAATGATCCCAACAAAGTGCGCTACGTGCCGCTCAACGCGAGCGACCGTTTCGGCGCCTTGCAGGCCGGCACCGTTGATGTGCTGTCGCGCAATTCGACCTGGACCATGTCGCGCGAGGTCGAGTTCAAGCTCGTCTTCCCGGCGGTCACCTATTACGACGGCCAAGGCTTTCTCGTCCGCAAATCGCGCAACACCAATTCCGCCCTCGAACTCGACAACACCAAGGTCTGCGTCCAGACCGGCACCACCAACGAGTTGAACGTCGGCGACTTTTTCCGTGCCAACAACATGCGGCTCGAAATGATTGCATTGATGACGATCGGCGAGGCCGTAAAAGCCTACGATGCCGGGCGATGCGACGTGCTGACGAGCGACGTCTCGCAACTGCATGCCGAGCGCATCGGGCTGGCAAAACCTGACGATCATGTGATCCTGCCGGACGTGATCTCGAAGGAGCCGCTCGGCCCAGCCGTGCGCCAGGGCGACGATCAATGGGCCAACGTCGTCAAGTGGACGGCGTTCGCCCTCGTCAATGCCGAGGAGCTCGGTATTTCATCGCGCACCATCGACAAGGCGCTCACGTCCGACAAGCCGGAAGTCAAACGCCTCGTCGGAACGGAGGCGAATTTCGGCGAGCAAGCCGGCCTGACCCGCGATTGGGCCGTCCGCATCATCCGCGCGGTCGGCAACTATGGTGAAGTCTTCAATCGCAATGTCGGCGTCGACTCCCGCCTCGGCATCCCGCGCGGGCTCAATCACCTGTGGAATCAGGGCGGCATCATGTACGCCCCGCCGATCAGGTGAGGCGTCGACATGCGGTCACGGCTTATCCGCCCGCCCTTTGCCTGCGTTGCAGAAGGCCCGCGCATAGGCGATGGCGTCGAGAATTTGCGGTTCGGTGAGAAATCCGCCCCACGGCGGCATGCGCCCTCCGATGCCATCGCGCACTGAGGCGAGCAGGATCATGTCATCCTGGTTCAACCGCTCGCAGCGGCTGAAGCTCGGCGCATTTGGGTAGGTGGCGTAGCCGTCCGCGCCATGGCAGGTCGAACAGATTGAGGCCCACGTGGCGCGCCCAGCGGCAGCATCGCCCGCGTGGGCGCGGCCAGCCCCGCCGAGCATGGCGAGACCGATCAGAACCATCTGCGCAAACCGCGCCATCACGCCAAAAAGATATCGGATGAGGCGACCTCTAACCGATAAGATCATTGCCTCGTCATGCCCGCGCTTGTCGGGGCATCCACGTCTTCCCTTCGGTCTCTCTGAAGCAAGCGTGGATGGCCGGGCGGCCGGCATCGGTCATCTCAGTTCGTTGAGCGTTTGAACAAGCTGATATCCGGCGGCGGCTGATCCTTGCGCATCGGCATGAGGCGGCCATCGGCGGCCACGTTGTAGGTCTCCTTGCCGATGAAGACGTAGGTGTTGAACTCGGCGCAGACGTATTCGATCCATTGAGCCGTGCGGTCCCGGTGATAGCTGCGCGTGATGGTCCACGGGCGCGTCAAGGCGTGGTCCATCGTCGTGATCTCGTCGCGAAGGACGTCCGGATCGGCCTTGTCGGTCGCAAACCGCTCTTTGATGACGGTCATGTTGTCTTTGTGGAGCGGGATGCCGGTCGGATCGAAAATACGCGGTCCTTTCAGGTAGCGCGTCTCGACGTCGAGGGTGTCGTAGACGCCGTCGCCGTCGGTATCGGTCCACTTGCCGATCGAATAGCCCGAATAGGACGGCTCGACATCCTTCGGCCAGTCGCGCCCGTCGGTGAAGATGCGGCGGAATTCCTGATTGAGGGCAACCGGAATGTACGTCGTCTCCGGCGTGACGATCACCTCGATGGGGTCGTAGGCCATCATCATGCGCGGCATGCCGCCGGGCAGGCAGTGAGTCTGCGGATTGTAGCCCTGGCTGCCTGTCGAGGCTTCCGCGATGTTGGCCTCCCAGATGGCATGATACTCCGCCGTAAGCGGGGGCTGCTGACCGCGACCTGGGGGCTTTGACGGGTCGAACTGCCCTCCCCCGCCGATCCTCACCCATTGGCCCTTCCAGTCCGGATAGCGCGGCCCCTCGGCCTGCGCCGCGGCGAGCGGTGTCATGACCGCCGCGACAAGCGCGATCGAGAGCACGCAATTTCGCGTTATCATTACAGTCCTCCCACTGTGGCGCGCATTGAAGTCGGCGCACCTTCGTTATGCCTTTAGGCTTTGTTGGCCGCCGGCCTTCACCGGAGTTGGCGTCTCGGCTCTTTCAAGAATTACAGATGAATCTGCTTCCGGCAATACGAGTTGGACAACTCGTTAAAACGTCTGGCAATCAGCCGGTGATCTCCAACCCCACAAATAGTAACAGTTGCGCCCATCAATTCGCGAGCGTCCTCGCAACGCGGAAGCCCAGGTTCGAGGTGCGATAGTCGGGCAAATCCGCTTGGCGCGCGGCTGCGCGAAGATCCTCCGGGCTGCTGTTCCAGGCACCACCGCGATGAGCGTGGAAGCCGCAATCCGCGCCGACCCAGGCCGAACCATTTGCCGGCGCCCCGGTATAGTTCTCGTGCCAGCAGTCCTCGGTCCATTCATCGACATTGCCGTGCACTTGATAAATCCCCCAAGGATTGGCCGCGAATGAGTTCACGGCCACCGGCTGCTCGCGCGCGTCCTCCTGCGAGCCGCCGCCATAGGTCTCTCTGCCGTCGTAGTTCGCCTGCTCCGTCGAGATCGACGCGCCCCACCAGAACGGCGTCGTCGTGCCGGCGCGCGTCACGTATTCAAACTCGGCTTCGCTCAGCAGGTGATAGGCCTTGCCGGTGCGGCTCGACAGCCAGGTGACATAGAGCTCGGCATCATCCCAGGAGACGTTGATCACCGGCTGACGGCCGCGGCCCCAGCCTTCATCGGCGGCGCGATATTTTTTGCAGCCGCCGGCCGCGACGCAGGCGTCCCATTCCTCGAACGTCACCGCGAATTGGCCGACGGCAAATGGACGGGCGAACGTCACCGAATGTTGAGGCGCCTCGGCCTCGCTGTGGCCCTCCTCGCTGTCGGGCGAGCCCATGACGAAGCTCCCCGCCGGCACGACGATCATCTGCGGGCAGTTCGCACATTCCTTGAAGGTGTCCTTGGGCTTGAGAGCGCGCTCGCGCGCCGCCGTGAGCGCGGTCTGCGCGTTGCCTGAGACGACGCCGCCGAGCAGAGCAAGCCCAACCAAAGCAAGAAGCATTGCGAAGCGCATGATCAAGTCTCGTCAGCGAATTGCGAGGCGGCGAACCGTAACGCAGCACCGGCGCGGATCAAGGCGAGATTGCGCTCCGCAGCTTTGTGGCTTGCGTGAACCGGCGAACCGGTTCGGGCTCATCGTCGAGCTCCATCGGCTCGTCGGATTGCCAGCCGAAGGCCGGGCGCTGGCGAAGTTCGGCGCAAACTTCCCGCATGATCTCGTTGCCGGTGAGGAGCCGCGCAAGCATCGGCAATATCTTGTGGCGCGGGTCCTTGGTCGGGCTCGTGCCGGGGATAACGCCCGTGCGCTGGGCGATCCGCGCGGCTTCCTCGCGCCATAGCAGGCCGAGCATCCGCGAACATACGAGCTCGTCGCGATAGGGCCTGAGGCCCTGCCGATGTTCGACGACGCCGGAGACTTGCGCACTGTCGTCGACGACGATGAGATTGCAGCGGCCGAACCGCAGGGCGCCGTGGCTCTCCCATTTCGCCGCGACGGCAATCCAGACTTCGGGGAGCCAGCGGCTGTATTCCTCGATTTGACCTTCCAAGCGGTCGAGCCTGTCGCGGCTCGACTTGATCTCGATGCCGACGACATCCTTGGCGCCGACGAAGGCCATATCGATGCGCCGCTCGCTGAGCGGCACCTCGTGAATGCAGCGATAGCCGGGCCAGCGCCGCTGCCCCCAGTCGGCGATGGCGACGCGCATGCGCGCTTCCTCAGGCGAATGCGGATGATCCGGATCGAGAACGATCGCACTCGCCGTCGCAGCAGCAGCCTTGCGGCCGGCTACCCTCCTCCGCTTCCGCCGCGCGGATTTCCGCCGCTTCATACGCATTGCCTCCGCCCGCCGCGAGATCAACGACGCCAGAAATCTCATGCCGGAAGTTAAAGGACACGAGCATCGCCGGCCGAATAGCCGCAGGGCCGGCGGTATCGGGCTGCGCGATGGCCCTGCTCGGCCGACGTTACCGCAAGCGATCCTTGATCTTATCGATGCCGGCCTGGGCGCACGCCTCGTCTTTCTCAAAGCCGGGCGCGCCCGCCGCGCCGATCGCGCCGATCATGTCGTTGCCGACGCGGATCGGCAGGCCGCCGCCCGCCATCAGGATATTGTCGATGTGCTCCATGCTGGCGACGCTCGGATTCTTCGCGATTGCCTCGGGCCAGCTTGCCGTCGGCCTGCCGAAGGTCGCGGCGGTAAACGCCTTGCGGAAGGCGCTGTTGAGCGTGTGAGTGCCGGCGCCGTCACCGCGCATGGTGGTGCGGACGACGCCGTCGACGTCGACAACCGCGACGCTCACTCGAAAGCCGTTGGCACTGCACGAGGAGACCGCGGCAAATGCCGCCTCCTGTGCGAGAGCAAGCGGCAACACCTTCTGCGTCGGCAGTTCCTGCGCTGCCGGCAACCATCGGAACCACCAGCGGAGTGGCGAGGAGCATGCTGAAGAGCGCACGAAGATGCTTCATTGGGATACCTCTGAGCTGGTTGATCCGAAGGCGGCTGCCCCATTTCCCGCCGCGGTGAAGGCTCAGCAACCTTACTTCAGCTGCCGCACATGACGCCACGGAGGTTTTCCGACGGATTTTTTTGCAGTTGTGATGGAACCGATTGGAACCTGGCGTTGTTATGACCTGCGGGGACGAAGGCGCAGGAGATAAGGCATGAGCACCAATCTGAAGCTTATGTTGGCGGCCATCACTATCGTCGTGACCGCCACGAGTGTCATGTCAACGTCAGTATCCGCCCAGATTTACGGGCCATATCGAGGCTATATCAGCAACGGGACCGGCACGGTTCCCGATCGTCTCCGCGATCCTCATGACGACCGCGGCGGCGCCTACGGCGGCGGCAACGGCTGACCGCAGTCACGTAATTTGCGCCCAGGTCAACCCTGGGCGCTTTTTTTGCGCAAAACACTTCAAGCTTAAATCTTTAATCTTGAAATATCCGCGGTCGTCGCGCTAAATTTCTGCCTGTCACGAAGGATTGCGTCGCATGAAGATTGCGTGCGTCGGTGGCGGCCCGGCGGGCCTTTATTTCGCGATCAGCATGAAGCTGCGCGATACGACGCATGACATCACCGTCATCGAGCGCAATCGGCCCGACGACACCTTCGGCTGGGGCGTCGTGCTCTCCGACGAGACGCTCGCCAATCTCGCCGCCAACGATCCCGTCAGTGCCGAAGCGATCCGAGCGAACTTCGCCTATTGGGACGACATCGCCGTCAATTATCGCGGCGAGCGCATTGTCTCGACCGGCCATGGCTTCTGCGGCATCGGACGCAAGCAACTCCTGATCCTGCTGCAGGAGCGGGCTCGCGCGCTCGGCGTCAAGCTGCAGTTCGAGACCGAGGTCGAAGGCGCGGCGGGCCTTGCCAAGACCCATGATCTGGTCGTTGCGGCCGACGGCCTTAACTCGAAGGTCCGCGCCGAGTTTGCGCAGTACTTCAAGCCGGACATCGATGTGCGCAAATGCAAGTTCGCGTGGCTCGGCACCCAGCAGAAATTCGACGACGCCTTCACTTTCATCTTCGAGGAGACCGAGCACGGCTGGATCTGGGCGCACGCCTATCAGTTCGATGCCGACACCGCGACATTCATCGTCGAATGCTCCGAGGAGACGTGGGCGAAATTCGGCTTCGGCGCCATGTCGAAGGAGCGGTCGATCGCCGTCTGCGAACAGGTCTTCGCCAAATATCTCGGCGGCCATGGGCTGATGACGAATGCGCGTCACTTGCGCGGTTCGGGCTGGATCAATTTTCCGCGGGTGCTGTGCGAGAAGTGGTCGCACGAGAACATCGTACTGATGGGCGATGCGGCGGCGACCGCCCACTTCTCCGTCGGCTCCGGCACCAAGCTCGCGATGGAGAGCGCCATCGCGATGACCGAGTTCCTGCACAGCGAACCGACGATTGCGGCAGCTTGCGCAAAGTATGAGGATGCGCGGCGCACCGAGGTGCTGCGCCTGCAGTCGGCGGCGCGCAATTCACTCGAATGGTTCGAGAACGTGGAACGCTACCTCCATCTCGATCCGGTGCAGTTCAACTACTCGCTGCTGACGCGCTCGCAGCGCATCAGCCACGAGAATTTGCGGCTGCGGGACAAGTCGTGGCTCGAAGGGGCCGAAGCCTGGTTCCAGCGCCGCGCCGGCAGCAACAGCCCCAACGTCGCGCCGTCCGATGTTCGCGCCGTTCAAACTGCGCGACATGGCGTTGAAGAACCGCGTCGTCGTTTCGCCCATGGCGCAGTACAAGGCGGTGGACGGCTGCCCGACGGACTGGCACCTCGTCCATTACGGCGAGCGCGCGAAGGGCGGCGCCGGCCTCCTTTTCATCGAGATGACCTGCGTCAGCCCGGAGGGGCGGATTACCCCCGGCTGCCCGGGCATGTACGCCCCGCAGCACGAAGCCGCCTGGAAGCGCATCGTCGACTTCGTTCATGCCGAGACCGACGCCAAGATTTGCTGTCAGCTCGGCCACTCCGGTGCCAAAGGCTCAACCCAGCTCGGCTGGGAGGAAATGGACGCGCCGCTGAAAACCGGCAACTGGCCGCTGCTCGCGGCCTCCGACGCGCCCTGGTCACCGCAAAACCAGCACCCGAAGGCGATGGACCGCGCCGACATGAACCGTGTGCGCGATCAGTTCGTCGCGGCTGCGGAGATGGCTGATCGCGCGGGCTTCGACATGCTGGAGCTCCACTGCGCTCACGGCTACCTCCTTTCCTCCTTCATCACGCCGCTCACCAACACGCGCACCGACCAATATGGCGGCTCGCTCGAAAACCGGATGCGCTATCCGCTGGAGATATTCGACGCGGTGCGCGCCGTGTGGCCCGCCGGCAAGCCGATTTCGGTACGCATTTCCGCGAACGACTGGGTCGGCGAGGAAGGCATCGAGCCCGCCGATGCAGTCGAGATCGCGCGCATGCTGCAGGAGGCCGGCGTCGACATCTGCAATGTCTCGGCGGGGCAGACCTCGATCCGCGCGCATCCGGTCTACGGCCGCATGTTCCAGACGCCATTCTCCGATCGCATCCGCAACGAGACCGGCATGGCGACCATGGCGGTCGGCAACATCTACGAGGCTGACCACGTCAACTCGATCCTGATGGCGGGCCGCGCCGACCTCGTGTGCCTTGCCCGCCCGCACCTCTCCGATCCGTACTGGACCCTGCATGTCGCAGCGAAGCTCGGCGACAAGGGCGAGGCCTGGCCTCCTCTATCTACGCCGGTCGCGACCAGCTTTATCGCCTCGCCGAGACGGCCGAGGCGGCGATCGCGCGGGTTTAACACTGTGGCTGCGATGGGCTACCAACTCACTTCAGCGTCATGCCCGCGAAAGCGGGCATCCAGTACCCCCGAACAAGCGTTTCACGACGCGCGGTGAATCAATCGAGAACGTGTTGGTTACTGGATCGGCCGGTCAAGCCGGGCGATGGCGACCGCAGTGCAACGTGGCCGTATCCACCAGCGGGTGCGCGATGAGCCTGCTTGGCGGACGGCATGCGCTGGTCACCGGAGGCGGCACCGGCATCGGCGCCGCGATCGCAGCAGCGCTCGCGCAATCGGGGGCGATGGTCACGATCTGCGGGCGGCGGCTCGAGCCATTGCAGGCCGTCGCCGCCGGCACTCCGACGATCCACGCGGCGACTGCCGACGTGACCGATGAAGCGTCGATGGCGAAGCTATACGCCGAGGCGCGGAACGGCGGCCACCCGATCGATATCGTGGTTGCCAACGCCGGAATGGCCGAGAGTGCTCCGGCGGAAAAACTGTCGCTCGAACTTTGGAATAAGACGCTCAGCGTCAACCTGACCGGCGCCTTCATTTCGGTGAAACCTGCGTTGCGGAGCATGCGAGAGCGTGGTTTCGGCCGCATCGTGTTCATTGCATCGACCGCCGGCCTGAAGGGATACGCCTATGTCGCGCCCTACGTTGCGGCGAAACATGGCGTGGTCGGGCTGATGCGCGCGCTTGCTGTTGAAATGGCAACGACCGGCGTCACCGTGAATGCGGTTTGCCCGGGCTTCACCGAAACGCCGATGCTGGCGCGGGCGATCGACCGCATCACCGAAACCACGAAACGCAGCAGCACCGATGCGCGCGCGTCGCTTACCGCGCGCAATCCGCAAGGGCGGTTCATCATGCCGCAGGAAGTGGCTGACGCCGTGCTGTGGCTGTGCAGCCCGGCAAGCGCATCGATCACCGGCCAGGCGATCTCGGTCTCGGGAGGTGAAACATGGTAAGTGCGCCTCTTGCCGAAGCCAGCCGAGACGCCGACACCAAGGCGCGGCTGCGGCTGTGGATCAGGCTGCTGCGCGCGAGCCGGCTGGTCGAGAACAGCGTGCGCGAGCGGTTCAAGAACGAGTTCGACATCACGCTCCCCCGCTTCGACGTGATGGCGGCGCTTTACCGCAATCCCGACGGCATGTTGATGAGCGAGATCTCGCGCTATCTCCTGGTATCGAACGGCAACACCACCTTGATCGTCCATCGGCTCGCGGCCGAAGGACTGGTGGAACGATCGAAGCGCGACGGCGACCGCCGTACCTCGTTCGTGCGCCTCACCGAGAAGGGCCGCGCCGCCTTCGTCGAAATGTCGAGCGCGCATGAGCAATGGATCGACAAGCTGCTCGGCTCCGTCTCGGTGCGAGAAGCCGAGCAATTGTCGGCAAAGCTGAAAGCGTTCCGCAGCGAATGGGAGGGTGGGATATGAAAGCGATGGCCACGTTCGCGCCTGCCCACTTCCTCTGGCGGATGGACGGCGATGTCGCCGTCATTCAGTTGAACCGGCCGGACCGCAAGAACCCGCTGACCTTCGACTCCTACGCCGAACTTCGCGACACCTTCCGCGCCCTGCCCTATGCCGACGACGTGAATGCCGTCGTCTTCCTCCCCAACGGCGGCAATTTCTGCTCGGGCGGCGACGTGCACGACATCATCGGTCCGCTGGTCGCGATGGAGATGAAGGAGCTGCTCGCCTTCACCCGCATGACCGGCGACCTCGTCAAGGCCATGCTCGGCTGCGGCAAGCCGGTGATTGCCGCGATCGACGGCATTGCAGTCGGTGCCGGCGCGATCATCGCCATGGCTGCCGACCTGCGCCTCGCAACGCCGGAAGCGAAGACCGCGTTCCTGTTCACCCGCGTAGGCCTTGCCGGCTGCGACATGGGGGCATGCGCGATGCTGCCGCGCCTGATCGGCCAGGGCCGCGCCGCCGAGCTTCTCTACACCGGCCGGGCGATGACGGCGCAGGAAGGCGAGCGCTGGGGTTTCTTCAACAAGCTCGTCGACGCCGGCTGCGCTCGCGCAGGAGGCGATGGCGCTCGCCCATCAGCTCACCGCCGGCCCGACCTTCGCCCACGGCATCACCAAGACGCAGCTCAATCAGGAATGGTCGATGAGCCTCGAGCAGGCAATCGAGGCGGAAGCGCAGGCGCAGGCGATCTGCATGCAGACGAAGGATTTCGAGCGCGCCTACCGCGCGTTTGTCGCCAAGGAGCGGCCGAAGTTCGAGGGCAACTGATGGCGGACAAGAGCTTCCTCGGCTGGCCGTTTTTCGACGAGCGCCATCGCGCGCTTGCCTGCGCCATCGATGATTGGTGCGCGTCGCATCTGCCGGTCGATCATCACGATGTCGACGCCGCGTGCCGCGAACTCGTGGCCATGCTCGGACGCGACGGCTGGCTCGTGCATTCCGCCATCGATCCTGACGCGCCCGGCGCGCTCGACGTGCGCACCCTCTGCCTGATGCGCGAGACGCTGGCGCGCCACGACGGGCTCGCGGACTTCGCCTTCGCGATGCAGGGACTTGGTGCCGGCGCGATCAGCCTGTTTGGCTCGGCAGCGCAGCGCCAGATGGCTGCGGCGGACCCGCGCGGGCCAGGCCATCGCGGCGTTTGCGCTCTCGGAGCAGCGGTCGGGCTCGGATGTCGCCGGCATCGACATGACGGCGACACGTGCCGGCAACGGCTATGTGCTCAACGGCGAGAAGACCTGGATATCGAATGGCGGCATTGCCGACTTTTACGTCGTCTTTGCCCGCACCGGCGAGGCACCCGGCGCGAAAGGCATTTCGGCGTTTCTGGTACCCGCGGAGAGCCCGGCTTCTCGATCGCCGAGCGCATCGAGGTGATCGCGCCGCATCCGCTGGCGCGCCTCCGGTTCGAGAACGCTCACGTGCCGGCGGACGCGATGATCGGCGCACCCGGCGAGGGCTTCAAGATCGCCATGGCGACGCTCGACGTCTTCCGTACCACTGTGGGTGCGGCGGCCCTCGGCTTTGCGCGCCGCGCGCTCGACGAGGCGACCGGGCGCGCCCGCGCGCGCAAGCTGTTCGGGGCGCCGCTTGCCGACCTGCAGATGGTGCAGGGATCGATCGCGGAGATGGCGCTCGATGTCGACGCCGCGGCCCTCCTCGTCTACCGCGCGGCGTGGGCGAAGGATACCGGCGCTGCCCGCGTGACCCGCGAGGCGGCGATGGCCAAGCTCTTCGCCACCGAACGCGCGCAGGACGTGATCGACAAGGCGGTGCAGATTCACGGCGGCGACGGCGTGCGCCATGGGCACATCGTCGAAAGCCTCTATCGCGACATCCGGGCGCTGCGGATCTACGAGGGCGCCTCGGAAGTCCAAAAAGTCATTATCGCGCGTCAGGCGCTCTCCGCAGGATGATGGAGGATGATCATGCTCGGACCATCGGCGCATACCGACACCTTCACCCGCGACAATCTTCCGCCGTTCGAGCAATGGCCGGACCTTTTACTCGACCGCTTCCCCTATCCGGAATTTCTCAATGCCGGGGTCGAACTCACCGATCGCGTGGTCGAGCAGGGCTTCGGCGATCATGAGGCGCTGATCGGCAACGGCCGCCGGCGCACCTACAAGGAGCTGGCCGATTGGACCAACCGCCTCGCCCATGCGCTGGTCGAGGATTTCGGCGTCCGACCCGGCAACCGCGTGCTGATCCGCTCCGCCAACAATCCGGCGATGGTGGCGTGCTGGCTTGCCGCGACCAAGGCCGGCGCCGTCGTCGTCAACACCATGCCGCTGTTGCGCGCGGGCGAACTCGCCAAGATCGTCGACAAGGCCGAAATTGCTCTCGCGCTGTGCGACACGCGATTGATGGACGAACTGGTCGCCTGCGCGAAGACCAGTCGATTTTTGAAAAAGGTGATCGGGTTCGACGGCACCGCCAACCACGATGCGGAGCTTGATCGCATCGCGCTTGGCAAATCGGTGCGCTTCGAAGCGGTCAAGACCGGCCGCGACGACGTGGCGCTCCTGGGCTTCACCTCCGGCACTACGGGCGAGCCCAAGGCGACCATGCACTTCCACCGCGACCTGCTGCTGATCGCCGACAGTTACGCCAAGGAGATTCTTCAGGTGACGCCGGACGACATCTTCGTCGGCTCCCCTCCCCTTGCCTTCACGTTCGGGCTCGGCGGCCTCGCTATTTTCCCGCTGCGGTTCGGCGCGACGGCAACACTCCTCGAGAACGCCTCGCCCGCGAACATGATCGACATCGTCGAGACCTACAAGGCGACGATCTCGTTCACCGCGCCGACCGCCTACCGGGTGATGCTTGCCGCCATGGAGAGCGGCGCCGACCTGTCGTCGCTGCGGGTCGCGGTATCGGCAGGCGAGACGCTGCCGGCGCCGGTGTTCAACGACTGGGTCAAGAAGACCGGCAAGCCGATCCTCGATGGCATCGGCTCGACCGAGATGCTGCACATCTTCATCTCCAACCGTCTCGGCGATTGCACGCCCGCCAGCACCGGCCGTCCGGTGCTGGGCTACGAGGCCAAGATCGTCGACAACGAGATGAAGGAGAAGCCGCGCGGCGAAGTCGGCGCGCTTGCCGTGCGCGGCCCGACCGGATGCCGCTATCTCGCCGATGCGCGGCAGAAGGCCTATGTGCGTGACGGCTGGAACCTGACCGGCGACGCCTTCGTCCAGGACGCCGACGGCTATTTCCACTTCGCCGCGCGCAGCGACGACATGATCATCTCGTCCGGTTACAACATCGCGGGTCCGGAGGTCGAGGCCGCGCTGTTGTCTCATCCCGGCGTCAAGGAATGCGCGGTCATCGGCGTTGCCGACGAAGACCGCGGCCAGATCGTGCAGGCTCACATCGTTCTGCGGGAAGGCGTCACCGGCGATGCCTTGATGGTGCGGGATCTGCAGGACCACGTGAAGGCGACGATTGCGCCTTACAAATACCCCCGCTCGATCAAGTTCACCGACGCGCTGCCGAAGACGCAGACCGGAAAGATCCAGCGCTTCCGCCTGCGCACCGATGCAACCCACTAGATCGAGGCTCGGCACATGAGCGAACTCGCAGCCTCGCATCAGGTCCTGCACCCCCGCCACTGGAAGCCGGCCAAGGGCTACGCCAACGGCGTCGTCGCCGAAGGGCGAACGATCTTCGTTGCCGGCCAGATCGGTTGGAACGCGGAACAAAAATTCGAGAGCCTCGATTTCGTCGCCCAGACCCGGCAGGCGCTGGAGAACATCGTGGCCGTCGTTCGCGAAGCTGGCGGCACCGCCGAACACATCACGCGCCTCACCTGGTTCATCCTCGACAAGCGTGAATACATCGCGCGGTTGCCCGAAATCGGCGCCGCCTACCGCAGCGTGATGGGCAGGCATTTCCCGGCGATGACCCTGGTCCAGGTCGCGGCCCTCCTCGAAGACGACGCCAAGGTCGAGATCGAGGCGTCGGCCGTTCTGCCGAGGTGATCCGGAGCTGTAGCCCGGATGGAGCGAAGCGTAATCCGGGGGCGGCGTCTCCGATCATTTCGGCGCCGGTCCCGGATTGCGCTTCGCTCCATCCGGGCTACGAACGGCCTCGCCGCCCTGAACCTTCCCTCCTCCTCGCCGCACTAATACCCGCGACCGCTGTTCGGCGAGGAGAGATCGTCATGCTGCTTCGCGTTTTGGCCCGATCGGGTTACCGGCTGTCCCGCCGGGCTGCCTTTGCGCTCTTTTGGTGCGCGATTGCGGGGCTCGCGCCCGCGTCCGTTCTTGCCCAGCCCGTTTCGCCGCCCAGCGCCGTTCAAACCAAGTTCACCCTCTCACCGGGCGCACAGCGCTTCTTTGCCCTGGTCCGCGAGAATTTTGCCGCGTTCGACCGCAATCACGACGGCACGCTGACGCGCGAGGAAATCGAAATCGACATGCAGAACCCGCGCATCATGGGAGATGTCGCGGCTACCCTTGCCGCGCTCAAGCTCGCCGCGACCGAATCCAACCATTTGAACGAGACCCACGCCTACACGCTCGCCGAGATCGACGCGATGGAGCAGACGCTGCAGTCGACCGGCAAGCTCAAGCCGAACCTCGTCAAATATTTCGAAGATGGCCGCAACAAGCAGGCCGAAGTGCCGCGCACCTTGTTCTTCGATGGCGGTCCCCGTCTCACCGCGATCCGGCAGGACTGGACGTCCGATTGCTACTTCCTCGCGACCATCGGCTCGCTCGCGCACTCCAATCCGCAGGCGCTCGTCCGCCTGATCACGCCCAACCCGGACGGCAGCTACATCGTCGCGTTTCCGGGCAAGCGGCCGGTGCGGGTGTCCGCGCCGACCGACACGGAACTCGCCGCCTACAGCAATGCCAAGGACGGCATATGGCTCGGGCATCCTTCGAAAAGGCCTATGGCGTGACGCGCATCGCCGACGAACCACAGCAGGCCAAGACCCGAGAACCGCTCGACTCCGTCGGCTTCCGCACCGGCAGCACGCGCGTCGTCGAGGTGCTGACCGGGCATACCAGCAAGTTCATCGGGCTGCCGGCGAACACGCACAAGCCCGCCGACCCGCGCTTGTTCCAGGAGCTCCGCGCCGACCTGCAAGCCGCCATGCACCAGCATCGCGCGGTGATGCTCAGCAACTCGCATCACAGCTATTCGATCGTCGGCTTCGATCCCGCCGCCGACAAGGTCACGATCCACAATCCCTACCACCGCAGCGGAACCGAAATGTTCACCGACGGCAGCAAGGCCGAGCGTACCGATGGCTTCTTCACGCTGTCGACCACGCAGGTCGTCAATTACTTCAACTATCTCCATATCGAAACGAACCAGCGGAAGGCGTAGCGACACGCCCTATTCCGCTGGAGTATCGGTCGCCGGCTGCGCTTTGCGGCCGGTGCGCCACGCCGCGGTGCGCTCGACCACCACAAAGAACGACGGCACGAACACCACGGCCAGCAAGGTCGAGGCGATCATCCCTGAGAACACCGTGATGCCGATCGATTTGCGCGCGCTCGCGCCGGCGCCGGTCGCGAGGACGAGAGGCAGCACGCCGAGAATGAAGGCGATGGACGTCATCAGGATCGGGCGGAAGCGGGCCCGCGCTCCCTCGATCGCCGCCGCCGTGATCGACATGCCGCCCGCCAACCGCTCGCGGCCGACCTCGACGATGAGGATGGCGTTTTTCGCCGACAGCGCGATCAGCAGCACGAGACCGATCTGAACATAGAGATTGTTGTCGACCTTGAGAGCGGTCAGCAGGGTGACCGGACCGACGAGCGACAGCGGCACCGCGAGAATGACGGCGATCGGCGTAAACCAGCTTTCATATTGACCGGCGAGCACGAGGTAGACCAGCAGCAGCGCCAACGCGAAGGCGTAATACATCTGGCTGCCGGTGATCTTCTCCTGGTAGGACATCGCGGTCCATTCGTAGCCCATCCCCGGCGGCAGCGTGTGCTCCGCGACCTCCTCCATCAGCCGCATCGCCTGCCCGCTCGATACGCCGGCGGCCGGAAGCGCGATGATGCTTGCTGACGGGTAGAGGTTGTAGAGGCTGATGAGCGACGGCCCGACCGTCGGCGTGATGCTGAGGACCGTGCCGAGGGGAATCATGTTCCCATCGGTATTGCGAACCGTCAGGTTCGCGATGTCCTCGGTGCGCAGCCGATATTGGGAATCGGCCTGCAGGAAGACCTGGAACACGCGTCCGAATTTGTTGAACTGGTCGACATAACTCGACCCGAGATAGCCGGCGAGCGCCGAGAACACCTGGTCGACGGTCACGTGAAGCGTCTCGGTCTTCACACGGTCGACGGCTATGGTGAATTGCGGCACGTCGGAGCGGAACGGTCGACTGAACGCGCTGGAAATTCGATTGTGTCGAGGCGTTGGCGACGAACGCATCGACGGTCGCCTGCAACTTTTCGAGATCGAAGCTCCCGTCGCGCAATTCGATCTGCATCGTCGCGCCGGCGGCATTGCCGACGCCCTGGATCGGCGGCGGCGGAAAGACGAGCGTGTTCGGCTTGCTCGATTGCGCTAAGCGACGCGTTGAGCGAGCCGAACAACGAGCGCAAATCCTCCCCGGCACCGCGCTCGCTCCATGGCTTGAGGATGAGGTAGGCGACGCCGGCATTGGCGAGGGTCGAGCTGTTGTCGAGCACCGAAATGCCGGCGATGGTCACGACCTTCGCGACCCCGGGAGTCTTGTGGGCGATGATATTGACCTGATCGAGCACGTGCTGCGTGCGCTCGAGGGCCGCACCGTCCGGCAATTGCACACTGACAAGCAGGTATCCCTGGTCTTCAATCGGCAGGAACCCCGTCGCGATCCGCGTAAAGCCGTAGCCGGCCGCCGCGATGATGGCGAGGCCGACCACGACCACGATCCCGGCGTGCCCAGTCATGCGCGTGATCAGCCCGGTATACCCGCGCTCGGCGCGATCATAGAGCGCATTGAAGCCGCGATAGAACGCATTGCGCTCTGCCAGCGGCTTGGGTGGCCGCAGCCACAGCGCGCTCTGGGTCGGCTTCAATGTTGCCGCGTTGACCGCGCTGAGCAGCGCCGTCGCCGCGATGACAAGGGCGAACTGGGCGTACATGCGTCCGGTCAGGCCCGGTAAAAAAGCGGCCGGCATGAACACCGACATCAGCACGAGCGTGATGCCGATGATCGGGGCAAACAACTCGTCCATGGCGCGGATCGCCGCGTCATGGCCGCTCATGCCCTTCTCGATGTTGTGGGCCGCGCCCTCCACCACCACAATGGCATCGTCAACGACGATGCCAATGGAGAGCACGATCGCGAACAGGGTCGACAAGTTGACCGAAAAGCCGAGCGCCGCCATCGCGGCAAACGCACCGATGATCGTGACCGGCACCGTCGTCGCCGGCACCAGCATGGCCCGCCAATCCTGAAGGAAAACCAGGATGACGATGAGCACCAGGATCGCCGCCTCGTAGAGCGTCTTGTAGACCTCATGGATGGACTCATCCACGAATACCGTCGTGTCGAACGGAACTTCGTAGACGAGCCCCTGCGGAAACTCGGCCGCCAGGGCCTTCATCTTCGCCGACACTTCGTCCGCGACATTGAGAGCATTGGCGCCGGGCGTCTGGTAGATGGCCATGCCCGCCGCCGGACGGCCGTCGAGCGAAAAGAACTGCCCATATGTTTGGGCGCCGAGTTCGACGCGGCCGACGTCGCGCACCCGCGTGACCTCGCCGGCATTGCCGGTCTTCACGATCACGTTTGCAAATTGCGGGGCATCTTCGAGCCGACCCATCACATTGAGCGTGTACTGAAAGGCCTGGTCGGCGGGAGCCGGTGGCATCCCGATCTGACCCGCCGTGACCTCCGAACTCTGCTGCTGCAGAGCATTGATGACGTCCTGGACGGTCAGGCTGCGCGCCTGCATCCGATTCGGATCGAGCCAGACGCGCATGGAATATTGGCCGGCGCCGAACACGTTGACGTTGCCGACCCCAGGAAGGCGGGAGAGCTCGTCCTTCAGGCGGATGGTGGCGTAGTTCGCCAGGAAGAGGCTGTCGAAACGAGAATCGGGCGACGTCAGCGTCACAATCTGAAGAATCGCCGTCGACTTCTTCTGTACGGTGACGCCCTGCACCTGCACCGACTGCGGCAGCGATGCCAGAGCGCTCGCCACGCGATTCTGTACCAGCACCTGCGCGAAGTTGAGATCGGTGCCGATGGAGAAGGTGACCGTCAGCGTGTAAGAGCCGTCGCTGGCAGCGAAGGACTGCATGTAGATCATGCCCTCTACGCCGTTGACCTGCTGTTCGATCGGCAGAGCGACGCTATCGATCACGGTCCGGGCACTTGCGCCCGGATAGCGCGTCGTCACCTGAACCGTCGGCGGAACCACATCGGGATATTGCGCAACCGGGAGCCGGTAGAGCGCAACCGCGCCGATGACAACCATCAGAACCGCGATGACGTTGGCGAGGACCGGCCGTTCGATGAAAAATTTCGAGATCATGGCGCCACTACTGTGCGCCGGTCGCAGAGGCCGCGGCCGCCTGCATTTGTGGCTCGACTTTCTGCCCAGGAACGGCGCGCAAAACGCCGGCGACGATAACGCGATCCTGTCCGGTCAGACCGCTGTCGATGACCCGCAGTTGGTCCACCAGAGGTCCTACTTTGACGTTGCGGTGTTCCACCACGTCGTCCTTGTTGACGACAAGCACATAGCGTCCCGTCTGATCGCTGCCGAGCGCCACATCGGGAACGAGCACGGCATTGACATCATGGTCCTCGGGAATGCGCACGCGCACGAAATAGCCCGGCAGCAGGCTGCGGTCGGTGTTCTGGAAGATGGCCCGTGCTGCGAGCGTCCCGGTCGAGGTGTTGATGGTGGGAGAGGCATAGTCGAGCGTTCCGACATGCGGATAGCCGGTCTCGGTTTGCAGGCCGATTTCGACGGGCACCTTCTTGAGATCCTCGGGGGTCAGGCCGCGTCGCGCGATTTCCGCCCGCACCCGCAGCACATCCGTCTCGGCGATGTTGAAGTTCGCATAAATCGGGGCGATCTGAACGATCGTCGCGAGTACGGTCGGGGTCGCGCTGCCGCCGACGTACTCGCCGACCGAGACCTGACGCGCGGTCACGACGCCGTCGAACGGCGCTCTGACGTGGGCGTAGTCGTTGTTGAGCGCGGCGAGTTTCGTGTTGGCCTGGGCCTGCTGATAGCTCGCCTCAGCATTGTCGCGAGTCGCAAGCGCTTGATCGTATAACTGCCGGCTGGTTGCGTTGGTGGTAACAAGAGTGGCTTGGCGATCGAAGTCGGCCTGCGTCTGCTTCAACGTCGCCAGTGCTCCTGCTTCCGCCTCCCGCGCTTGCCGCAGTTTCACCTCGTAGGGTTCCGGTTCGATGGTGAAGAGGAGGTCGCCCTTCTTGACCCCCGCGCCGTCCGTGTAATCGACGCTGTTGACGAACCCGGGCACCCGCGCCACGAGATCGGCGGAGTTGATCGCGGCGGTGTTCCCGGTGACCTCGAGATAACGCGTCACCGGCTTCACGACGGGAAGTGCGATCGTCACCTTCGGCGGCGGCGGCGCAACGTAGTGATTCTCGCCGCTGCAGCCTGCGAGCGCCAGGCCCATTGCGGCCACCGGCACGAGCATTCTGCGTGTGGAAGCGCCTGCCATCGCATGACTCCGCGAGCGTTTGCCGCCCGATTTCGCGACCGGGCCGGCGATCACACTGAGGCAATCTACCAATTCAATGGGACAGCCGGAAGACTTAGGCCCCCGTGTTCTTTAAAGCCACTTTAAAGCGCGGCACCGTTCTGCAAAGATTTGCGTGCCGCTGCGAGAATGCTGTGAGGATGCTGAAGGCATTTCGACCAGCGGCTTCTCCTGAACGCGTGTCGTCGTCATCATGTTGTGGGGACCCACCGCTTTGTTCACCTCTGACGTGCCGAGATGATTGCGCCGGAAGTGCCATCGCTCGAACGCCGCCCGCCAGCGGTGCTGGCGATCGGCGTTAGCGCGCAACGTGAGCTCGCCATCACGGGGCCGGCCGCTGATCTTGTTACGGCGAGGCTCAACGATCTGTTTGATCGACTTGCCGTTGCATTGAAGACGGCAATCGCGAGCGAAGCGGCGTTCTTTGCGCCAATGCCGCCTACAATGCGATTGGTCAGCATGTCCGCGAGTGCCGCCGATCTCCTCGCTGTCGCGCGCAGCGGAGGCCCATGGCGCCGAAATTGGATATGTGCTGCCGTTTCCTCTCGCCGAATATCGTCAGGATTTCTCGAGCGAGGATGACTATTCCGCTTTCAAGGCAACATATCGCCGGCGCCGGCACCACGTTTGTTCTGCCGGGGAGTCACTGGGAGGGTGCGCGGGCCTATGAACGCGCCAACGAGGTGATCCTGGCCAATGTGGATTTGCTGGTCGCCATTTGGGACGGCGAGCGTGGCAAGGGCGCCGGCGGCACGAGCGACCTCGTGCAGGCCGCGGCAGCGCGCGGCATACCCGTCATCGTCATCCCACCTGACGACCGTGACGCCCTATCTCCTGACGCGCCCCGATGAACGCAAGCTGGCGGTACCAACCGAGCTCGTCGCAACGCCGCTCGACCTCGACCTCACGGACATCATTGCCGCTCAGCTGTTGCCGCCGTCTGGATCAACCAAGCGCCAAGGTCTTGTCGACTTCATGAATGAAACCCGGATGCACCGGAACTTGAGGCATGAATACTCCATTCTGTTGCGCGTATTTGGGGCAAGCGCACCGCGGAGCGCCGATCGTTCGCCGGACTCCTCGGCGGGCGGTGGTACGAAGATGCCACTTGCATCGCATTTCACCGCGCTCGAGCCTCTGATCGGCTGGATCGACGAACTCGCAAATCACTATGCCCTGCGCTATCGCTCGAGCGTCACGAGCGAGTTCCTGATCATCATCATCTCGGCATTTGTCGCTGCCCTGGTGATGCTCACATTTCCCGACATCACCGGCTCTTCGGTCTTCGCGCAGACGGCGATCGGCGCGTTGGTGATCATCGACGTCGCGGTGCGTTCGAAACAGCGATGGCAGGAGCGCTGGCTCGATTACCGGCTGATCGCCGAACGCCTGCGATGCCTGCGGTTCCTCCACCCGCTCGGCCGGACCCTCACACCGGCATCGCCCTTTGCCAGAGGGCCGGGCGTGACGTGGGTCGACTGGTATTTCCGCCGCTTCGAACGGGCGCTTGGCATTCAGGGTACGGAAATGACGCCGGCGTTTGTCGACGCAGCCTGGCGGCAATTGTCCGATTTCGATATTCCCGGCCAGATCGCCTATCATCGCCGCGCATTCGTGCGCTTCGATATTCTCGAACGGCGGATGTCCGCATTGGCGACGGTTGCGTTTTTCCTGACCGGCGCAGTGGCGCTGGCCTTCGCCATCTGGGCCACCCATTCGGGGGGCTTCGTCGCAGTGGAGTGGCGGGCGTATCCGATCATTCTCCTGTTCGTGCTGCCCGCGGCGGTCTCGGCCTTCAATGGCTTCCGCGCCGAGGCTGATCTTGTGCGGCTGGTGGAACGTGCTGCCGCGACCGGCACTGCCCTCGGGCGATTACGGCGGGCCGTGCGCGCTGCGACACCGAATTATGATCGCGTTGCCATCGCAGCCGAGCGGCTCGCCGCAATCATGGCGGGCGAACTGTCTGAGTGGCGCTTCGTGCTCGAAAGTCGGCGCAAGCGCGCCGGCCATCGCTACGCCCTGGGGCGAGCCCGGTTCCGCTCCAGGGTCAGTCGACGGCTCGCGAATTCGCCGTTTGGCCGGCTTCTGCCGAACCGCACCCGCTCCTCGCCGTGAAATGACCCCGATAGCGCCACTCAAATGTCACGGCGCTTGACCTGCTCCCGATTTCCGGGTGAAGATTAACGATATTTGGGGGGTTGGGCGTTGCGTAGTCTGTTGAAGTGGCGCGTTTTGCGCGCAGCGTTGGCTATTTGCGCGGCCGCACTCACGGCGCAATGCGCCGTCGTCGACAATATCGACGGCCGCATCATGCAGACCAACCGCAGTTCGGAGATGGCGCGCAACGAGTCCACCCTTTTGAACATCCTGCGCGCGAGCAACGATGCTCCACTGAATTTCGTGGCATTCGCCCGGGTGACCGGCATTACAACGGTCGGTATGGGCGCCGGATTGCCGAGCTTCCTGACGGGCCCCTATCCAATTCCTGCCAACACCGCAGCGAACGGCACGCGCGACGCGACCATCGGCTCGACGACGCTCAG
Source organism: uncultured Alphaproteobacteria bacterium (assembly GCA_963702755.1). Taxonomy (GTDB): domain Bacteria; phylum Pseudomonadota; class Alphaproteobacteria; order Rhizobiales; family Xanthobacteraceae; genus JAJPKK01. The sequence continues at coordinate 505,672 of CAVPDZ010000006.1, forward strand.
TGGCACGTCGCTCGCGACCAATTCGTATGATCTTACCGTTCTGGAATCGAAGGAATTTTATGAGGCGTTGCTCAGTCCGATCGACCTGCCGATTGTGAATTACTTCATTCGGCAGGGATATCCGCACGAATTGATATTCTGGCTCTTCGTTGACTCGGTCCGTGAAACAACCCGCGGGTCGACACATGAATATCAAAACATTCCCGAGCTCCCTACGCAGGTCGTGGGAGCAATGTCATATAACTTCCGCGACATGATTAAGCTCGCCATCGCCACCGGATTAAGCATCGAGTCGAAGGCAGTCGAGGTATCGACGGGTTCCGGCTGCTTCCGGCGGCGCCAAGTCAGGCAAGGCGCAAACCGGGGTCGGGACCGTGTCCGTCACCAGCGAGAGCGGCGGAGGCGCAAACAAAGCGACGAAGACGGAGGTCTTTGCTCGGGTGTGTTTCGACCAGGTCTTGGTTGACCGGTACAGGAAGTACTTTGGAAATGACCCGGAGTTTCAGCAGATCTACGCGGAGCATCTGCAGCCGATGCCGCGGTGCTACTCGTCCTGGACACCGCAAAAGAGCACTGATTCAAACTCAGGCACTCAGAACGACACTTTGAAATTCACCCTGACCAGCCCGACCTACGGGCGCGTCGACTATCAGATTTTCACCCGCTCGACCTTGGGCGTCTATCGCTACCTCGGCCAGATTCTCCGTGAGGGAAAGGTCGACGAGATGGTCACGTTCGGAAGACCAACCGATCCCGACAGGCGCATTCTCGCGCTCAATCGGAATTCGATCATTGGCAAGTGCTTCACCGAGGTCAGTTACGACGGCGTGCATTACTGTGTTCCCGACAAAGGTACCGCAAACACCAAGCAGACTTTTGCCATGCTGGCGCAGTTGGTCGCGCTGAAGACGCAGACCAACGACCTTGCCATCACGCCGGTGGTACGCCTCGCGCAATAGGGTCAAAGCACCGCGCAACCGGGCCCAACTAGACACCTGTCAGCAGGCTTGCAGCCTCCCCGGCGGCGCCGACGAGTGCCGGCGCACCGAGGAGCACCGGCAGGCCATCCATCGTGGTTGCAGCCTGCACCGATACGATGCCCCTCGGAGCGTGACCGTCCTTGATGCGCGAGCCCATCAGGGCTTCGAGCGGCTGACCGGTCCGGCAACCCTCCACCAGATACGAGGCAAAGGGCGCAAAGCCGCGGCCGCTCGGCAGATCGGCGACGGCTGCCGCGAATGCCGGCGCAATCGTGTTGATCTCCAGTGGCCCGCCGTGATCGAACGTCACGACGCGGCGGATCCAGACGCCTTTGTAGGCGACGCTCACGCGAACAGCAAAGCGCGGGCCGATCGCGACATCGTCCTCGATGCGCACGAACCGGATGTCGCGCGACAAATCCGGCGCCGCCGCCACATAGATCTCTTCCGCCCCGTGCCGGCGTGCTTCGACCTTCGATGGCTCCGACAATGGCGCGGATACCTGCGGAAGCTGGCGGCGGATGAGCAAGAGCGACGTCCGCAATGGCCGCGGCCCGGTTTGCCAGCATGATCTCGGTCGGATCGGCAGCCTGGCGCAGCTCGGCGAAGAGATCGCTGGCGTCCGACAGGGTCAGATGCGGTCCGTTCTCGGCGAGATCGTCCGCAATACCGACGGAGAGTTGGTCGAAGTCGACAATGCCCACTACGGCGTCATCTTTTGCGGCAGCTACAACGCGAGCTGCTTCGACGCCGATGCGCGGCGTGTGTATTACCTGTCCGACGCGACTGGTACGCTCGATCCAGGGTTTGACGCGAAAGGTCAACGCGACGACGAACGAGGTCGGTCCCGCTTTGGGCACCACCAGCATCGCTTCGGACCAATAGGGTACGAATCCTGTCAGCCACGACACCGCCGCCGGCCGGGTGTTGTTGGTGTAGACGAGAACGGCGTCGAGCTTCGCCGCGGTCATCGCAGCGCGCAGCCGCGCGAGCCGTGCGTCGAGCACGGCATCGGGCAATTCCGTAAGCGAGCGCGAGATGAGGCCGCGGCGCATGGTTCTTCTCACACCGGCATTTCGAACAATTCGCGCGGCGTTCGGCACAACACCTCGACGCCGGTCTCGGTCACCACCACGGCATCGCCGAGCACGATGTAGCCGACTTCGGGATGATAGGTGTTGGGGTGCACGATCAGCGCCATGCCGGGCACAAGCTCGGTTTCGACATCCTCCAGGATGTGCGGCTTGGAATCGCAGAACAGCCCGATGCCGTGGCCGCGCACGCGCGTGTATCGGTTGGTAACGTAATCGCCGAGGCCGTATTTGCGAAACACGTCGTTCTCGGCGCGGGCAACGTCGGCTGCGGTGACGCCGGGTTTGACGGCGGCGATGCCGGCATCAAGAGCTTCGCGGAACACGGCGAAGGCCTGCGCCTGTGCGGCGGTCGCCTTGCCCGCCACCATCGTCCGGCAGATCTGGACGTAGTAGCCCCTCACGGCGGGCGTCAGTTCGGTCGTGACGAGGTCGCCCGGCGCAATCCGTCGCTCGGATGGCGGCGTCATGCCAAACACATCCTTGCCCCCCGAGCCAATGATCATGAAATTGTCGGGCGAACCGCGCCGGCGCAAATAGTCTTCGAGATCGGCGACGATCTCATATTGCGCACGGCCCGGCCGCACCGCCTTGCGAAATTCTCCATACGCGTCGTCGGCGAGCCGCGCGGCCTGTCGTATCGCCTCGATCTCAGCCGGCAGCTTGTGCATGAGCAATCGATCGAGAAGCGCCGTCGCGTCCTCAATCTTGAAACTGCGGTCGGCCTCGGCGAGCCACTTGGGCAAAAATTTGCGGGGGGCGGCGGCGAGCCGATGATTGGCAACGCGATCGAGCCGTTTGCCAACAGCGCGCACGACATCGCCGCCAAACGTCACGGTGACGCCGGGTACTTCTGCTTCGGCGCGCTCGGCGTCGGTCGCGCTGTCGAGGAAAAGCTCGACCGTGCCGTCAGCGGACATCACGGCGATGCCATGGCCCTCGAGAATGCCGAAGTCAGCGACATAACGCAGGTAGTCGCCCTGCCAGGCGTTGCCGTAGGCGACGATCTCATCGATGCCGGCCGCCTGCATTTCGAGAAGCAGGCGCTTGCGGCGCGCCGCGGCGAGGCCCTCGTCGCTACCTTTCACGCGTATTACTCCGCCGCGCTTTCATGCGCGCGGTAGCCGTAGTCGCGTTCGGCGGCGTCAGACGACACATAGCCCTTGGCAATGTCATCCGTCACGGCGCGGCGCTCGCGCAGACGCGGATCGCCCCAGCCGCCGCCGCCCGCCGTGCGGAAGATCAGGCGATCGCCGGGCGCCATCGGGCACGTTGGTTGCCTTGAGCAGCCTTTGCTCGCTGCCGTCGCCGCGCACCAGCAGCGCCTCGTTCACGGCGGCGGGTTTGCCGCCGACAAGACCCCAGGGCGGGTCCTTGGTGCGTTCGCAGTTCACGTTGGTGAGGGTCTTCGCCAGCGCCTGATAAGCGATCTCGACGCCGAGTCCGCCGCGATGGCGGCCGGCGCCGCCGGAATCCGACCGCAGCCCGAAGCGCTCAATCAGAAATGGAAACTGGATCTCCTGCAGTTCGACGGGCGCATTGCGCACGTCGCCCTGACAGATCGAAACCGCGGCGGATTCGCCGTCCTCGCGCGGACGCCCGCCCCAGCCGCCGCCAAAAATGTTCATCAGCAGAAAACGCCGTCCGTCGCTGCGGAAGCCGGAAAACGAACAGCCGCCCATGTCGCCCTTGTGGGCCGCAGGAATGCGATCCGGCAGTGCCGGCGCCAACGCCTTGAGAATGGTGTCGATGACCGTCGGCAGCGGAATGCTCCACAGGCCGAGCGCGGCCGGCGGTTTCGCGTTGAGGAGCTTGCCTTCCGGCAACACGATCTCCAGCGAGCGGAAGCAGCCCTCATTCACGGGCGCCCGCGGCAGCGTCAGGCACTTGAAGGCGACACGCGCCGCGGCAAGCCCCCCGAAAAACCCGAATTGGTCGGGCCCGGCACCTGATCGTTGAGTTCGGAGAAATCGACCACCATGCGCGAGCCGTCGATCGTCACCTTGACCTTGATCCGCAGCTTCACGTCGAGGCTGCGCCCGTCATTGTCGAGGAAGCTCTCGGCCTCGTAGACGCCGTCCGGCACCCGCGCGATGACGGCGCGCGCCTCGCGCTCGGTGTGATCCCAGATCGCCGCGATCGCGCCGGCAACGGTCGCATGGCCGTAGCGGCTGACCAATTCGCCATAGCGGCGAATGCCAAGCCGGCAGGCCGCGATCTGCGCGCGAAGGTCGCCCAGCGCCGCTTCGGCGAAGCGCACGTTGTCGTTGATGATCTGCCACAGCGTCTCGTTGCGCTTGCCCGCCTCGTAGATCTTGAGCGAGCGGAACTGCAGGCCCTCTTGATAGATTTCGGTCGTCTCCACCGAACCGAAGCCGACGCGGCTTCCGCCGATGTCGACCCAATGGGCGCGGCTCGCCGCGAACGCGACCACCTTGCCGTCGTGGAAGCACGGCGCGTAGATCACGACGTTATTGAGATGCTGACCGCAGACGAGGCCGTGGTTCATGATGACCACGTCGCCTTCGGCAAAGCCGTCGAGGCCGTAGCGATCGATGCCGTCCTTCACGGCAATGCCGAGATCGGCGAGGAAGATCGGCAGGCCGCCGCGGTTCTGCGAAATCATCTGCGCCTGAGCATCCAGAAGCCCGCAACAGAAGTCGCGCACCTCATAGATCATCATGTTGTAGGCGGCCTTGCACAGCGCCGTCGCCATCTCGTCGGCATAGGCGTTGACGGCGTTGCGCACGACTTCGACGGTGATGGGATTGATGGTCATGAGGGAGGCTGCAGTTCTCGGGCGCGGGAGAAGAGGCATACCACAATGCGACCCGTAGGGTGGGCAAAGCGCGGACGCGTCCGCGCGTGCCCACGTTCGCCGGCCTCGGTGGGCACGCTTCGCTTTGCCCACCCTACACGTATTGGCGGGCAAGCAGAAACGTCAAAGGCGCGCCGCTACGCCAGCAATCCGTCCAGTGGCATCACGCCGGCGCTGTCCGGGAAGATGTCCGTTGCAAGTACCCGCTCATCGACGCGCAAATGATCTCTCAGCAGGCCCTTGAGAACCGTGCGCAGGTCGGTCGTAGGTTTGAGGTCGCGCTTCTCGTGGAGATCCGATTCCTTCACGCCCGGCCAGTCGCCAATGACGCGCCCGCCCTTCAGTGCCCCGCCGACCAGGATCGCGACGGTGGCGGTGCCGTGGTCGGTGCCTTCGCTGCCGTTGATGCGCGCAGTGCGTCCGAACTCCGTTACGAGCGCCACCACGGTCTCGCTCCAGGCCGCACCCATGTTCTTCTCGATGGCTGCAATTGCAGCATCGAGCGCGCCCAGCAATGCCGAAAGCCGGCCGCCGACGGCGCCCTCGTTTGCATGCGTATCCCACCCGTCGAGGGCAAGCGCACCGACGCGCGGGCCGTTGGGATTAGCCAGAAAAGTCGACGCCGCGCCCGCGACCTCCGCGAAATATGTGCGCACCTGGGCGATATTGCCGAGTTGCACCACGGGGCCGGTCTCTTCCGGCTTACGCTCCGTGGTCCGGGCGATCGCTGCAAATTCGATGCGCTCTTCGAGCACGCGCGCGAGCGTCGGGTCGGTGTGGCGATAGAGATCGAGCAGGCGCAATGTGGTTTCATCGCCGACCGGCGGCAGCCGCGGCGGCACCCATGACAGCACCGGCGCCGGACCACGCACCACTAGCGGCGTGACAGGCCCGACCGCGAAGCTGCGGCGCGCCCTCGCACCGGCGTTGCCGCCGACGCGATCGCCGGGCTCAAGATGCAGGAGCGCACGATTGAGCCAGCCACTCTCGGCCCGCCCCGGTCGCGGCAAGCCGCTTTCCAGCACATCCTGGCCGTCGAAGTGGGAGCGCTCGCGATAAGGCGTTGCCGCCGCATGCACCAGAATCGCCTGTCCATTGGAATACAGCCGGTGCAGATTCGGCATCGCCGGATTGAGAGCGAAAAAGCCGTCGAGCGGAAGCGCCCGCGCCGGGCCGTCGAGCTTGAGCGCCTTGTCGCCGCGAAGCGCCTCCCAGGCAGGATCGCCAACCGGCGCGACCGTCGCGAGCCCATCAAGCGCGCCACGCAACACGATGGTGAGGAAACGCGGGTCGCGTCCTTCCGCGCGGGCAACCCGCGGTACGAAGGCCCAGGTGAACAAGGCGCCTGCCCCGAGCATCAACTCGCGACGCGTCGCAGCGTGCAGCAATCCGGTCACAGGTCACCTCCGCAAAAATTCGGGCGCCATCTGAATCAACGTCAGCGCCTGCGCCCGGTTCTCCGCGCGAGCAACAGCTTGGCGCGTTTCGGCTGTGGCGAGCGGACCGAGGCCCGTCTCCAGCATCGTCTGGGGATCGATCCGGTCGGCACTCCGCTGAGCGAAAGCATTGGCCGTGTCGAGCCGATGGGCCAGGCCGTCGAGCCAAGCCCCGTTGTCGTCGGAAAAGCCCTTCGGCGCCGGCGGCCGCCACAACGGTTCGCCGAGACGCGCGGCAGCCTGGGCCAAGAGACGCGGATCGCCAGCCAAGCCTGCGGCGCGGATCACTGCGATATTCCACTCGCCCGGCCGCTTGAACTTCATCTGCTCCACCGTCCAGGATTCCGGCGCCGTCACCAGCGCTTTCGACACCTGCCACAGGTCGCCCTCGGTATCGATGAAACGACGGGTCAGCGTCTCGATCACCGCCGGCGGTGGATCGTCGGCGATGAAATGCACCGCGAGCTTGGTCGCGATGTGCCGCGCTGTCGCCGGTTGCCGGGCGAGATCGCGCAAGATTGCCCTGCCCTGCTCTACCCCCGTGTCCCGATAATCCTTGCCAACCACGGTCTGCGGACCGGGCTCGTGCAGGCGGGGATGATAGAGGAACTCGCCGCCATGATCCGGATTGCTCTCGGTCGCGAGGATCGTCCAGCCAGTGATCGCCTTGGCGAAATTGGTGACATCCTCCTGGCCGTAGACCGTGCGCGGGCCAAGGGTGTGAAGTTCGAGGATCTCGCGCGCGAGATTCTCGTTGAGTTCCGCGCGCGCGATTGATTCCGGCGACCGAGTTGGGTCCCATGGAGGACACGTTATCGAGGTAGACCAGCATCGCCGGATGGCTTTCCGCGGCGAGCAGCAAATCGGTGAAGTTGCCAAGCACGTGCGGACGGATCGCCTCGCGCTCATAGGCGCCGGCCATGACCGTGGTGTCGAGATTGACGCAGAAGTGGTTCGACCAGAACCACACCAGTCGCTCGGCGAATCCGATCTCGGCATTGATGGCAGCGTCATAACGCGCTTTGGCCTCGCGAACGAAATTCGCCGCCATCGGCGTTTCGGCAGGCACCGACGGTTGCGGCGATGTCGCAGGCTTCGCATCGGCGGCCTTGTCCGGATTGTCCATTCCCGGATTTTCCGAAGCGCGCTTTGCAGCCTCCTGCTTTGCAGCTTGCTGGCGACGCGTTTCCAAGCGCTGCTTTGCAGCGCGCTCGGCATTGAATTCGAAGGTGGCGCGGCTAATGGCGCCGCTCCTCATCAGTCCGCCATCCGGTATCTCCGCGGCGTGCGGACGATCGAGATCGGCAAGAAGCGCGCCGCGCGGGTCAGACGAGATAGCCGCGATGATGCCGGCGCGCGGTCCGAATCCGAACCGATGCAAGGCGAGCGCCGCACCGCGAGGATCGAGGGCCATTGTCCGGGTTCCACAATTTGAAAAACGAACGGACGAGCACAAACAAGCATCGTGCGCACGCGAGAATTTTAGACCTGCAACCAATGTGCGGCAATAACCAGCCGTCAGGCTGGCGTCGCGCACTGGGATTTGTATCAGCGCGGACCAGGCCGGTTCACCGCAATGCGGCCGGCATCACCGATGCGCTGCAGTGCGCGCGCCACAAATCAAATAAAAAGAACAGCGCGATCGACTCGCGCTGTTCTTGATCACCTTCAGCAGTTGCTGCCGCTGGAACGGCCGCTCGCGACGCGGGCGTAGCGATTATTTCGCCGGCTGCCCTTCGAGCTTCTTGCGAGCATCCTCGGCGCGCTTCTGCAATTCCTCTTGCAGCTTCTTCTGCTGCTCTTCGAACACCTTGGGATCGGTCGGCGGGCCTTCGTTGGCCTTGGCGAAGCTGTTCCCGGTGTTGTCCGTAAGCGGCAACGGGAAGCTGATGGCGGTCGCCGCCAGGTTGATCGCCTGGATGACGAGCATCTGGCCTTTCTTCAGCTTGCCGACAAGTTCAGGCGTCGCCTCGTAGTCGGCCATGCAGCCGTTGGCAAAGCAGGTGAAGAACGCGCCGCTGATCGGCGATTCCTTGTCGATGATGATACGGGTGCCGTACTGCAGCTGGAGCGGGCTCGGCAGCGTCACCCGGAAGAGCTTCTTGGGCTCGCCTTCCGGCTCGATCAGGGCCGCTGCGACCACCGGCTGTCCCGCTTCGGTGCGCGCATCCTTGCCGGTGAAGCACACCTCTTTGGCGCTGGTATCATTGCCCTTGCCGCAGAACTTTGCCCACGGCGAGTAGATCAGCTGCGGCATCTCGGCCGGCGGAGCTGGCGCAGCCGCCTGGGCAGGTGGCGCCCCGGGAACGGCAGGCGCAGGTGCCGCGGGAGCTGCCGCTGCGGGCTTTGCCGGTGGCTTAGCGGGCGGCTTCTTTGCCGGCGCCGCAGGTGCCGGCGGCTGCTGAGCCGAAACGGGTGCAAGGTTGAGCCCGGCAACCAGGAGGCTTGTCCCGATCGCCGTCACCACCAGCCGGCTCCCCGTAAGTTGAGACAAAGTCCGATAGGTCATCGGGAATCCTCGCATTTGGCCGTCTGCCGGCCTCAACTTGTTAATGTGTGATAGCCCCAGGTGCTGTCTCGGCGCCAATTGCGGCAGCACGGTGGCCTTCCCCGGGGCCTGATAACCTAAACTCGAGCCCGTTGGAAGCCTTGATTTGTTGCTTTATCGGCCGCTGCGACATCGGCAAACATAGCGCCGTGATACCGCCGCGATATTGAGGAGCATTGCGATTCGAAAGCCGTGCATCGAGATGGCCACAGTCGACAAATTCCGACCGAATCGGCGCCGTTTCCTCGGCGGCCTCGCCGCGTTGCCCGCCATCTCGGCCCTCGCACCGGTGCGCAGCACTGCCGGCGAACCCCGCCATGCGATCGCGATGCACGGCGAGCCCGCCCTTCCTCCCGACTTCAAGGCGTTCGCCTACGTCAATCCCGCGGCGCCAAAGGGCGGGCGGCTCGTGCAAGGCGTGCTCGGCACCTTCGACAGCCTCAATCCGCTCATCGTCAAAGGCCTGGCGCTGCCGCAGATTCGCGGCCTCGTCTACGAAAGCCTGCTGGTGCGGGGGTACGACGAGCCGTTCACGCTCTACGGGCTCCTCGCCCGCACGGTCGAGACCGACGACGAGCGCAGCTACGTCACCTTCACGCTTGATCCGAATGCGGCATTTGCTGACGGCCGGCCCGTCACGCCGGACGACGTCATCTTTTCCTGGCAACTCCTGCGCGACCACGGCCGGCCGAATTTCCGCACCTATTATGTCAAGGTCAAAGCGGCCACGGCGATCGGCGAGAATGCGGTGCGCTTCGATCTCAGCGGCAGCGACGACCGCGAATTGCCGCTCATCCTCGGCCTGATGGCGATCCTGCCCAAGCATGCCGTCGATCCTGAGCGGTTCGAAGAGACGACGCTCGTGCCGCCGATCGGCAGCGGCCCCTATGTCGTGAGCGAGGTCGACGTCGGGCGAAGCCTCACTTTGCGACGAAACCCCACCTACTGGGGCCGCGATCTGGCGGTGAACCGCGGCTTCCACAATTTCGATGTGCTGCGCTTCGATTTCTATCGCGATGCCAATGGGCATTTCGAAGGATTCAAGAAAGGCATCTACGACGTCCGGGCTGAAAACGATCCGAGCCGCTGGGAGACAGCCTATGACTTTCCGGCATTGCGCGAAGGACGAGTCGTCAAGGAGGAGTTTCCAACCGGCCTGCCCAAGGGGATGATCGCGCTCGTCTTCAACACGCGCCGCGCCGTATTTGCCGATGCGCGGGTGCGCGAAGCGATCTCGATGTTGTTCGATTTCGAGTGGGTCAATCGCAGCTTCTTCTTCGGACGTTATCAGCGCACGGCGAGTTTTTTCGAGGACAGCGAACTGAGCGCCCGCGGCCGGCCAGCCGATGCTTTGGAGCGCGCACTCCTCGCGCCATTCCCGGGCGCGGTGCGCCCCGACGTGCTCGAAGGCAAGTGGTCGCCGCCGGCGACGGACGGCTCCGGGCGCGACCGCGAGGCGCTGCGGCGCGCACTCGCGCTGTTTCGCGATGCCGGCTACGAGCTTGCGGGCACCGTCTTGCGTCGCCGCGGCGGTGGCGAGCCCCTCAGTTTCGAGATGCTCGTCGCCGACCGCGACCAGGAGAGGCTTGCGCTTGCCTTCGTCCAAATGCTCGGACGCGCCGGGATCGTGCCGCGCATCCGCATGGTCGACGCCGTTCAATACGACCAGCGCAAGATCGAATACGATTTCGATATGATCCAGAACCGATGGGACGAGAGTCTCTCGCCGGGCAACGAGCAGGCGTTCTACTGGGGCTCGGCAGCCGCCGACGAACCTGGCACCCGCAACTACATGGGCATCCGCAGCCCGGCGGCCGACGCCATGATCGCTGCGCTGCTGGCGGCGCGCGGACGCACCGAGTTCGTCGCCGCGGTGCGCGCCCTCGATCGCATCCTGATGTCGGGCATTTACGTGGTCCCGCTGTACCATCTGCCCAAACAATGGGTTGCCCGATGGACGAGCCATCCGCCATCCGGACACGACGTCACTCTCCGGGTATTTGCCGGAAACCTGGTGGCGCGCGCCGGGAAGCTCGTGAAACCTCGTCGCGCTCACCCATAATTCGCTCATAATGCGAATATGATTCGCGCGCCGGCCCTCGACCACCTCTTTCACTATGCGGCATCGCAGCGGGGCGACGAGCTTGCGCTCATCGATCCGCCCAACCGGGCGGACTTCACCAATGGGACGCCGCGCACCCTGACCTATGCCGAGGCCGACCGCGTGGTAAGCGCAATTGCGGCACGGCTCGCGAGCCTCGGCTTGCAGCGCGACCATGTGGTCGGAATGCAATTGCCGAACACGGTCGAGGGCATTCTCGCGTTTCTTGGGGCGCTGCGCGCGGGGCTCATCGTGTCTCCGCTGCCGCTGCTGTGGCGGCGCGCCGATTGCGCCGCAGCCATGTCGGCGATCGGCGGGCGGGCCTTGATTGCGATGTCGCGCGTCGGCGCAACCGATCACGGTGCGCTCGCCATGCACGTGGCAGCCGACGTTTTCACCATACGTCACGTCTGCATGTTCGGCGGCGGCCTCGACGGCGTCATTCCGCTCGATGACGTCTTCGACGCCAAGGCGTTGCAGCCGGCTGCCGAGCGCAGCTTGAGTACGGCGAGAAACGGCGCCGTTGGCGCTCACGCCGCCGCGGCGACTTGGGATTTCGATGCCGCCGGCCTCGTCGCTGTGCCCCGTACCCACGTCCAACTTATGACCGCGGGGTTCGAACTCACGCTGGAAGGCGAGCTTCCTGACAAGACCGTCATCCTATCGTCGATCTGTCTGAGTTCGCTCGCGGGAATCGCGGCGACGTTGATGCCGTGGCTCCTCTCGCGGGGGACGCTCGTCCTCCATCACCCCTTCAAGCCCGACATCATGCGACGCCAGATCATCGATCATCGATGTGGCGTCGTTGTGCTGCCTGGTGCCGTTGCAACTCGTTGCGCGGAGGCGGGCATGTTCCGCGACAGTGCAGTCGAGAAGGTGGTCGCGGTTTGGCGCGCCCCCGAACGCCTGGCGGCCTGCCCGCCGTGGCCGGCCGCCTCCCCTTCCTTGATGGACGTGACCGTGTTCGGAGAAGCCGGAACTCGTTGCGGCGATGCGTGGCGGCGATGGCAAACCCGTGAGCCTCAAGCCGGGCGGCGCCGCGCGCACGCGCAATGGAACCGTGGCGCCTGTGCTGGTCGAGGTCGCGCGCAGTGCCGCAGGCACGATCGCATTGCGGGGGCCCATGGTGTCGGTACGTCAGCTCTCGCTCGGAGCCCAGCGGACCGGCGAGGTTGCCGACGCTGACGGCTTCATCGACACCGGTTACCCATGCCGCACCGCACCCGGGTCGGACGCGATCATCGTGACGGGACCGCCCGCCAGCGTTGTCGGCGTCGGCGGCTACCGCTTCGTGCTATCAGGTTTGCAGGAAGCCGTGTCGCAGATCGAGTCCGGCGCCATACTCGCGGCTTTCCCCGACAGCTTGACGGGACAGCGGATTGCGGGGATCGCCTCGCGCCGCGACGCCCTCGAGGAGGGACTGGCGGGGCTCGGACTCAGCCCGTTGGTGGTGAACGCATTCCGCCGCCGCAATGCAGTCGACGCCCGCAGCGCCGCGTAGCGCTGGCCTGAGTGACGCAATTGACTGACCACAGCGACACGATCGCGATTAAGGATTGGTAAGCTTCTACCCAGCGGCGAAAAATCCCGATTTCTACCGATATGGTCACCCGTCCCGCTTCAATTCCGCGCGGCGCAACGGCTTGCGGTCGACAGGCGCAATTGCGATAAGGACATGGCGGCCCTATGATCGCGGCGTTTTGCTGGCGCCGCTACGGGCAGCTTCCCATCAATACAATCTGGCGAATGGTCCATGCTTCGAGGTCTACGTAAAGCCTCCTCCGGTTGGCTCGGCAAATCGATCATGACGGTCGTGGTCGGCACCCTGATCGTTGCGTTCGGCATCTGGGGCATCGGCGACATCTTCCGCGGCTTCGGGGTGAATACCGTCGCCAAGGTCGGCAGCACCGAGATCACCATCGATCAGTTTCGCGTGCGTTATAACGACGAACTCCAGCAGCTCAGCCGGCAAATCGGCCGGCCGATCACGCCGGATCAGGCCCGCGCCTTCGGCATCGAGCAGCAGATGCTTGGGCAGATGATGGCGTTCGCCGCGCTTGATGAGCGCGTCCGGCAACTCGGACTTGCGATCTCCGACGCCGAGGTGGCGAAGCGGATCACCGAGGATCCATCCTTCAAGGGGATGAACGGCCAGTTCGATCAGCAGCTCTTCCTCCAGCGCATCCGCGAGGTCGGCTACACCGAGCCGCGATTCATCGCGGAGCAACGCCAGGGAATGCTGCGCCGTCAGCTCGCCGATTCGATCGGCGCCGAGCTCGTGGCGCCCAAGGCCATGGCGGAGGCACTCGACTGGTATCGCGACGAGGAGCGCAGCGTCGACTACGTCACCCTCGATGCGGCAAACGCCGGCGAGATTCCGGCGCCGACGCCGGAAGAGCTGTCCTCCTATTTCGATGAGCACAAATTCGCTTTTCGCGCGCCGGAGTTCCGCAAAGTCCAGCTCATGACGGTGTCGCAGGAGGCGATCGCCCGCACCATCGAGGTGAGCGACGACGACGCCAAGCGCTATTATGAGGATCACCCGACCCTCTACTCAACTCCGGAACGGCGCGAGGTGCAGCAGATCGTGTTCCCCAACGCCGAGGAGGCCGAGAAAGCCTCGATGCGCCTCGCCGAGGGCCTGTCGTTCGCCGATCTCGCCAAGGAGCGCAATCTGTCCGATAAGGACATCGACCTCGGTACGGTGACAAAGAAAGACATCATCGATCCGGCCGTGGGTGCCGCGGCGTTCAGCGTCGCCGAAGGCGGCGTCAGCGCCCCCGTCAAAGGGATGTTCGGCACCGCGATCGTCCACGTCGGCAAGATCGAACCAGGCTCGAGCAAGACCCTGGCCGAGGTCGAAGCGGACATCAAGCACGACATCGCGTTCGACCGCGCCAAGCGTGAGGTCAACTCGATCCGCGACAAGGTCGACGAGGAGTTCGGCGGCGGCGCGCGACTTGAAGAGATCGCGGCGAAACTGAAGCTTCCGCTGCGCACGATCGACGCCGTTGATCGGTCGGGCCGCGGCCCGGACAGCAAACCCGTCTCCGATCTGCCGGACGGCATCGATGTCGTCACGGCCGCGTTCGCGACCGATGTCGGCAACGAGAACGACCCGTTGCCGCTCAAGGCCGGCGGCTTTGTCTGGTACGACGTCACCGAGATCATGCCGTCCCACGAACGCAAGCTCGACGAGGTCAAGGACCAGGTCGAGATGCGCTGGCACGAGGATCAGGTGATCAAGCGCCTGGACACCAAGACGACCGAGATCGTCGACAAGGTGAAATCCGGCACTTCGCTTGCCGATATCGCCATGGCCGACGGCCTCAAGCTCGAAATGAAGTCCGGCATCAAGCGCCAAGGCAGCGACGCCCTTCCCGCGCGCGTCGTCTCGGAGGTGTTTCGAGCGGCTAAGGACGGGGTCGGCAGCGCCGAAGGCAACACGGCAACGGAGCGCTTCATCTTCCGCGTCACCGACATCAAGACGCCGACATTCGATCCCAATTCGGCGACGGCAAAGGCCCTCAGCGACCAGTTGAAGGCCGCGTATGTCGACGAGTTGCTGTCCCAATTTGTGACGCGTCTCGAAGCCGACCTCGGCACCTCTATCAACCAAGCCGGTCTTGCCCAGGCAACGGGACGAGCGGCGCCAACCGACCAGAACTAGAGCCCGCTCGCGAAGCGCGCCTTGCCCAGCACCGCGTCGCCGCAATGATCCGGCGACAAGTCCGTCCGTATGCCTTGAAATCGCCTGGTCTCATCTCCATATGGACGAAATCGATGGTTGGCCGAACGACTGGGCCGTTTCGCCTCTTTGACTTGCGGCGCACAGGTTACAGAAACTTCTCCAAAATCGACGAACCGGGAGATGGCAGCGAGTTCTCGCGCGCCACATCCCACTTCTATGATCGCAAGTGAAAGGACTTCTCCGTGAACAGGGGAACAGTTAAGTGGTTTAATACGCAAAAAGGTTTCGGCTTCATCGAGCCTGAAACCGGCGGCAAGGACGTCTTCGTGCACATCAGCGCCGTTGAGCGCGCCGGGATGGGCAGCCTCAACGAAGGTCAGAAGGTGACGTTCGACGTCGTTGCGGATCGTCGGACTGGAAAGTCTTCGGCCGACAATCTGCGCGCCGCCTGAGCAGCGCCGCGGACGGCGCTTTGACTCACGGATGTACTGACAAAGCGCTATCTGCAGCCCGGCTGTAAGCCACTTCGGAGCCCTGCGCCTCAACCGGCGCGGGGCTCTTTTGCATTTGGCGACGCTCCTCGCAGCCTCGACCGTCTGAGCGATCTGCGATAAGAGGCAGTTGTGCCTATTCCAATGCACCCGTCATTCCGGGGCGCCGCAGCGCAGCGGAGGCGAGCCCGGAATCCATACTCCTCGGAGGCGGTTATGGATTCCGGGCTCGCGAGCTACGCTCGCGCCCCGGAATGACTGGGGTTTGCCCCGCATGCAGATCGAGCCTACCGCTGCCGCGTTTGCGGCGAACTACGCCCACGGCGCGACGCAGGTCGTGTGGACGACGCTCGTTGCCGACCTTGAGACTCCGGTATCTGCGTTCCTCAAGACCGGGCTCGACAAGCCCCTGAGCTTTCTCCTGGAGTCGGTCGAAGGCGGCGCCGTCCGTGGGCGCTATTCGGTCATCGGCCTCGATCCCGACGTGATCTTTCGCGTCCGCGCCGGCACCGCCGAAATCAATCGCGCGGCACTGCGCGACCGCAATGCCTTCGCGCCCTGCGCGGAACCGGCGCTCGTGGCGCTGCGCGCCTTCATCACCGAAAGCCGCTTCGCCCTGCCCGACAATCTGCCACCGATGGCGGCCGGCGTGTTCGGCTATCTCGGCTACGACATGGTCCGGGCAATGGAGGACCTGGCGCCGCCCAATCCCGATCCGATCGGCATTCCGGACGCGATGCTGGTGCGCCCGACCGTCGTCATCATCTTTGATTCCGTGCTCGACACCCTCACCCTCGTGACCCCGGCGCGCCCGGCACCGGGTATCGCTGCGGAAGCGGCCCTTGCGCGCGCGGTCGATCGGCTCACCGACGTGGTCGAGGCGCTCGACAAGCCGCTCGCCAAGGAACCGGCGTCGGACAGCCCCGCGGCCTTGCCGATTGCGCCCACCTCGAACACGACGCCCGCCGAATTCCACGCCATGGTCGCGCGGGCCAAGGATTACATCGCGGCCGGCGATATTTTTCAGGTCGTGCTCGCACAGCGTTTCGAGGCACCGTTCGCGCTCTCACCCTTTGCGCTCTACCGCGCGCTCCGGCGCGTCAATCCGGCGCCGTTCCTGTTCTATCTCGACTACGGCAGCTTCGCCGTCGCAGGCTCAAGTCCGGAGATCCTGGTGCGCACCCGGGGCAATACGGTCACGGTGCGCCCGATCGCCGGCACGCGGCCGCGGGGTGCAACGCCGCATGATGACAAGGCGCTCGAGGAGGAATTGCTCGCCGACCCCAAGGAGCGCGCCGAGCACCTGATGCTCCTGGACCTCGGCCGCAACGATGTCGGCCGTGTTGCCGCCATCGGCACGGTCAAGGTCACCGACCAGTTCTTCATCGAGCGTTACAGCCAGGTCATGCACATCGTCTCGAACGTGGAAGGCACGCTCGATCCCCGCCGCGACGCTCTTGATGCGCTGGCGGCAGGCTTTCCGGCCGGCACCGTGTCGGGGGCGCCGAAGGTTCGTGCCATGCAAATCATCGACGAACTCGAAAAGGACAAGCGCGGGCTCTACGCCGGCTGCGTCGGCTATTTCTCGGCCGCCGGCGACATGGACACCTGCATCGTGCTGCGCACGGCGCTTGATCAAGGACGGCAAGATGTACGTCCAGGCCGGCGCCGGGATCGTCGCCAACTCCAATCCCGCGAGCGAGCAGCAGGAATGCATCAACAAGGCGAAGGCTCTCTTTCGCGCCGCCGAGGAAGCCCGCCGTTTCGCCAGCGCCGCCCGAAAGGGCCAATGAGTCTCGCGTATCGGAGACTATCAGCCGCTGCGCAGGATGAAGCGGCGGTTGACGCTCTGCACCGGACGCGCATTGAGCGGATAGAGCTTGGCGAAGGCTGCAATATCTGCTTCCGCGACCTGGATAGGATCATTCAGCAGAAACCAGGTAACGGTCTCGTTGCACGGCGGCGCAGTCAGCGACCCCTCGTAGTTGTAGTAGCTGCGCTTGGCAGGCAACATGCCGTTGGGATCGATGGCAGCGTCCGCTTTTACTGGCGGGCCTTCTTCCTTCGGCATGGTCGCGACGATCTTCGCAAACACTGGGTTCGCTTTGCCGGCCGCCATCAGCACGCCGATAACGGCAAGACTTCCGGCTGCATTGCGATGGACGAAATGCAACTCCATCGCCGATCGCTTGCCGGCGACCAGATGCTCGCCGGGGTGGTGGAAATGGAATTGCACGAGGGTGTAGCGCTCCTTGCCGACGCTGAGCGCGCTGCCCTCGCCGAAATTCACCTGGATGGTGTGGCCGTTGTTCACGATGGTGTCGGCGCGTTTGGCCCAGGACATCGCGAGCAGCGGAAGGTTCGCTTTGACCGTGTCGCCGATTTCGATCGGCGATTGCTGCGAGCCCACTGCACAGACCTGGCTCGCAGCATCCACGGTCCCCCAGTGATCCGGCCCGGACGCGCCCTCATAGCTCCAGTGGCCAGCCTCGGCCGCAAAGCCCGGCGAACACAACGGACAGAGCGCAAGACCGGCAAGGGTCTTGAGCGCGTGACGACGATTCATGATAGCCCCCGTGGAAAACGTGGGAAGAATTCACTCCCCTCACGACCCCGCGCAGATACGCCGCCGGCTCTGATTTGCCAAGGCGGCACGGCCGCCGACGGCCTAGGCAACGGCGCGGGTCCATCCTATACGATTGACCCGGAGGATCGTGCGATCCGACGCCGGTGCCGGCGCGATCGGACTTAATCGCCGGGAACGTCATGTTGGTGCTCATCGATAATTACGACAGCTTCACCTTCAATCTCGTCCACTATTTCGGCAGCTTGGGCGCGGAGGTCGAAGTTCATCGCAACGACAAGATCGCCGCCGCCGATGTGATCGCGGCCGATCCGGATGCGATTGTGCTGTCGCCCGGACCATGCACGCCCAACGAGGCCGGCATTTGCCTCGATCTCATCGCCGCGGCGGCACCGACCGTTCCTGTCCTCGGCGTCTGCCTCGGTCATCAGGCGATCGGCCAGGCCTTCGGCGGACACGTCGTGCGCGCGCCGACGCCGGTGCACGGCAAGGTGTACGAGATGAAGCATCGCGGTGAAGGCATCTTTCGCGGCATCAACGGGCCGTTCCAGGCGACACGCTATCATTCCCTGGTGGTCGACCGCGCCACCCTGCCCAATGATCTCGCCGTCACCGCCGAGACCGACGATAGCCTCGTGATGGGCATCGCCCATCGCGAGCTTCCGGTGCATGGGGTGCAGTTCCACCCCGAGAGCATCGCCTCCGAGCACGGTCATCTGATCCTGAAGAATTTTCTCGACATCGCCGCCGCCTGGAATTGCGCGAGCGGCCGACGTCGGCCGCATTGAGGGCAACATGGTCGAGATCAAAACGCTGATCGGCCAGATTGCGTCCGGCGCGGTTCTCAGCCGCGAGAGCGCCTACGAGGTGTTCGACAGCATGATGTCGGGCGAGGTGACGCCCTCGCAGATCGGCGGACTGTTGATGGGCCTGCGCGTGCGCGGCGAGACCGTCGACGAAATCACCGGCGCCGTCACGGCAATGCGCGCCAAGATGCTGACGGTCGCCGCGCCCGACAACGCCGTCGACGTCGTCGGCACCGGCGGAGACGCCTCAGGCTCGTTCAACATCTCGACCTGCGCGGCCTTCATCGTCGCGGGCGCCGGCGTGCCGGTCGCCAAGCACGGCAATCGCGCGCTGTCCTCGCGGTCGGGGGCCGCCGACGTGCTTGGCGCTCTTGGCGTCAAGATCGACATTCCGCCGGAGACGATCAGCGCCTGCATCGCGGAAGCCGGGATCGGCTTCATGTTCGCCCCGGCGCACCATCCGGCGATGAAGCATGTGGGGCCGACCCGCGTCGAACTCGGCACCCGCACGATCTTCAATCTGCTCGGCCCGCTGTCGAACCCCGCCGGTGTGAAACGGCAGATGGTTGGCGTATTCTCGCGCCAATGGGTCGAGCCGTTGGCGCACGTCCTCAAAAATCTCGGCTCCGACCGCGCCTACGTGGTGCACGGCTCGGACGGCCTCGATGAAATCACGATATCCGGTCCGACCGCGGTTGCGGCGCTGGAAAATGGCGCCGTGCGCACGTTCGAGATTACCCCCGAGGATGTCGGATTGAACCGCGCCAAGCCCGAGGCGCTGCGCGGCGGCGATGCCGACGCCAATGCGGCCGCTCTGCACGGCGTGCTGAAGGGAAAACAAGGCCCCTATCGCGACGTCTCCGTCCTCAATGCGGCCGCCGCGCTCGTGGTCGCGGCGCAGGCAAAGACGCTCGCGGACGGCGTCAAGCTTGCGCAGAAATCGATCGACACCGGCGCCGCGGAACGATGTCTCGACGCGCTGGTTACGGTATCGAATAAGTCATGAGCGACATTCTGGCCCGCATCGAAGCTTATAAGCGCGAGGAAATCGCCGCTGCCAAACGCGCGCGGTCGCGGGCCGATCTGGTCGCCGCGGCGAAAGCCGCGTCGCCGCCGCGCGGCTTTCTGGCGGCGATCGAGAAGCGCCACGCGGCGGGCGGCCCCGCGCTGATCGCGGAGATCAAGAAGGCGAGCCCTTCCAAGGGGCTGATCCGTGCCGACTTCGATCCGCCGGCCTTGGCGCGCGCCTACGAGGCGGGGGGTGCCGCCTGTCTTTCGGTGCTCACCGACCGGCCGTCGTTCCAGGGTGCGCCTGAGCATCTCGTCGCGGCGCGGGCGGCCTGCGTGCTGCCGGTATTGCGAAAGGACTTCATGTACGACCCCTATCAGGTCGCGGAAGCGCGGGCCTGGGGCGCCGACTGCATCCTCATCATCATGGCGGCGGTCGATGACGGCGCCGCGCGTGAGATCGAGGCCGAAGCCCATGCGTTCGGCATGGATGTGCTCCTCGAAGTCCACAACGAGGCCGAACTCGAGCGTGCGCTCCGCCTGAAGTCGCGGCTCGTCGGCATCAACAACCGCGATCTCAAGACCTTCGTGACCACGCTCGACGTCGCGCTCCGCCTGGCACCGCTGTTGCCGCGCGACCGCGTCGCAGTCGGCGAAAGCGGCATCTTCACCCCCGCCGACATCGCACGGCTCGCGGCGGCCGGCATGCGAACCTACCTCGTCGGCGAGAGCCTGATGCGGCAGGCGGATGTGGCCGCGGCGACACGCGCGCTCCTCACCCGTGAGCCCGCCCGCGCTGCGGCCCGTGGCTGACCCATGGCCGGCAACCTCACCCATATCGATCCCGGCGGCGCCGCCCGCATGGTGGACGTATCGGAGAAGGCGGCAACCGAACGGGTCGCGGTGGCCGAAGGTTTCGTGCGAATGAGCGCGGCGACGCTCGACCTCGTTCTCTCCGGCAACGCTAAGAAAGGCGACGTGCTTGGCGCCGCCCGCATCGCCGGCATCATGGCAGCCAAGAAGACCCATGAGCTGATCCCGCTCTGTCACCCGCTTGCGATCAGCAAGGCCGAGATCGATATCGCGCCCCATCAACAGGCCCCGCTGGGGCTCACGGTGCGCGCGACCGTCAAGGTGACCGGCCCGACCGGCGTCGAGATGGAGGCGCTGACCGCGGTGTCCGTCGCGTGCCTTACCGTCTACGACATGATCAAGGCGGTGGAACGCGGCGTCACCATCGAAAATATCCACCTCGTCGAGAAGAGCGGCGGCAAGTCCGGCCACTACCGCGCGCCGCAACGAACGTCCTGACCATGGCGCTGCTTTCGGTCGCCGATGCGCTGGCAATGGTACTTGCGGAGGCCGCCCCGTTGCCGGCGGAGAACGCGAGCCTGCTCGAGGCGTGCGGCCGCGTGCTTGCCGCTGACATCGTGGCGCTGCGGACGCAGCCGCCGGCCGACGTCTCTGCGATGGACGGCTATGCGGTCCGCGGCGAGGACGTTGCGGGCGGCAACGCGCCTTACCGTCGTCGGCGAGGTTGCGGCCGGGCGTCCGCTCGAACGCGCCATAGGACCGGGCGAAGCCGCGCGGATTTTCACCGGCGCGGTCATGCCTCCCGGGACCGACACCGTCGTCATACAGGAGGTCACCACGCGGGATGGCGATGCCATCGTCATCAAGCGCGGCGAGGAGAAGGGCCGCAACGTGCGTCGCCAGGGCCTCGATTTCGCCGCCGGGGCAACGCTGCTCGCCAAAGGGCATAGGCTCACGGCCCGCGACATCGCGCTCGCCGGCGCCATGAACCACGCGACCGTGCCTGTGCATCGCCGCCCGCGTCTCGCGGTGCTCGCGACCGGGGACGAGCTGGTACTCCCCGGCACGCCCCCTGCCCCCGGCCAGATCGTCTCCTCCAATGGCTTCGCGCTCCTCGCCATCGCGCGGCACGAAGGCGCCGAAGCCATCGATCTTGGCATTGCGCCCGACCGCCTGGACGCCACCACCGCAGCGGTGCGCCGCGCGCGCGAAGCCGGCGTCGACGTGCTGGTGACGAGCGGCGGCGCCTCGGTCGGCGACTACGATTTCGTCCAGCAGGCCTTCGCCGCGGAAGGGATGGCGCTGTCGTTCTGGAAGGTCGCGCTGCGGCCGGGCCGACCACTGATGCATGGGCGGATCGGCGGTATGCAGGTGCTCGGCCTGCCCGGCAACCCGGTGTCGTCATTCGTCTGCGCGCTGCTGTTCCTGGTGCCGCTGCTGCGCCGGCTCGCGGGCCGGAGCGACCTCGCGATGCCGCTCGAGCGGGCGACCCTCGGCATCGCCCTCCCCGCCAATGACGAACGCGCCGACTATCTGCGGTCGCGACTTGAGATCGCGCCGGACGGTACCCGAATCGCGACGCCGTTCCCCAAGCAGGACAGCTCCATGCTGTCGCCGCTTGCCCATGCCAATTGCCTGCTGATTCGCCAGCCCTTCGCGCCGGCAGCCCCCGCCGGCTCACCTTGCGACATGCTCAATCTTGAATTTTGACGATCCTGTCGATTGTTCACTTCAAATTAAAAGGTTGCGGAACACATATGGAACGGATAGTGTCCGTTCATGATTTGTTTTAGGTGACCGATTCCGCGGTGGGTTGGGAAGCGGCGGTCATCGCGGCTCGTGAGCGAACGCAGCGAGCACCCGGGGAGGCGTTTCGATATGTTGACGCGCAAGCAGTATGAGTTGCTCCGTTTCATCCACGAACGGCTGAAGGAAGCGGGCGTGCCCCCCTCCTTCGACGAGATGAAGGAGGCGCTCGACCTGCGGTCGAAATCCGGCATCCACCGGCTGATCACCGCCCTGGAGGAACGCGGCTTCATCCGCCGCCTGCCCAATCGGGCGCGCGCCATCGAGGTCATCAAGCTGCCCGAGTCGGTCGGCCATGGCGTGGCGGGCGGACGGGCCCGCGGCTTTGTTCCGAACGTCATCGAGGGCAATCTGGGGCGCGTACGGGCCGCCAGTCCCGATGACGACAACAGCCGTCCGATCGCAGTCCCGGTGATGGGCCGGATCGCCGCCGGCACCCCCATCGAGGCGATCCAGAGCAAGAGCAGCGTCATCAACATGCCGCCGGATCTTCTGTCGGCGGGTGAGCATTTCGCGCTCGAGGTGCGCGGCGATTCGATGATCGACGCCGGCATTCTCGACGGCGATATCGCGGTCATCAAGAAGGCTGAGCTTGCCGATACCGGCGACATCGTCGTCGCGCTGATCGACGAAGAGGAAGCGACACTGAAGCGCTTTCGTCGGCGCGGCGCCTCGATTGCGCTCGAGCCGGCAAATACCTCTTACGAGGTCCGCATCCTGCCGCCGAACCGCGTGCGCATCCAGGGCAAGCTCGTCGGGCTGTTCCGCCGGTATTGAGCGACCCCGAGGTCACTGCTCCGCATCGATGTCGGGTGCGGGAGGTGATGCATCGGCGGGCTCGGATGCCGGCGCAGGGTTCGTACGGACGGGACGCGACACGGGCGCTGGGGCCCATGGTCGGTCCTCGCCTTCCGGCCGTGCTGAATTCGCTCGAAGCTGCCGTTTCGCTGGGTGAGCGCGGTCGCGCCGCCGGGTCGCAGGATGCTGCGATCGATGACCAGGGCGGCACATCCGGACGGCGTCGGACGTGTTGTCACCACCACTGCGGCACGGGCGCAATCATCGGCGAGCGCTGCGGGCGTGCGCGCCACGGCAACCGCAGCGCCGTCGACAAGGCGCGCCACGCAGCCATCAGCATCGCAGGCGAAGCCGGCCTTTACGCTTGCGTCCGTTGGCGCGCGGTCGTCTCCATCGGCGGCAAGCCATTCGCGAACGGAAATCGTATCGCTGCCAAATCTTATGGCCGCGAGCCGGCTGTCGGCGCCGCGCACGGCGACGACGTCCCCTCCCCCCGAAATCAGAATATCGGGCCGTACCGCCATCAACGCGGCGGCGATCGCGAGGCCGGCAAACGCCGCACCGGCGAACCGCAGCGGGCTTCGCAACAGGCAGAGCACGAGCAGCCCCGCGGTGGCGAGCAGCATCGCGCCGACCCCGAAGGCCGAAATCCGCCCGACCGCGCCCGGCAGGTGCGCGACCCACAGGGCGACCATGACCATCCAGTCGATGCCGACACCCATGAGGCGCCACAGCGGCGCATCGAATCCGAATGGCATGGCGAGGAGCGCCAGCAGCCCTGCCGGCATCGAGACGGCCGAGATTACCGGCATGGCAAAGAGGTTCGCGATCAGCCCATAGGGCGCCATGCGGTGAAAGTGGTAGGCGGCGTAAGGCATGGTTGCGAGACCGGCAACGAGCGACGCCGTAATGAGGAGGATCACCTCCCGCACGCCCCACAAGGCAAGCCGCGCTCCGAGGGACGTATCGCCGCCGGCCGCAGCCCAGGGGATTCCGCGCTCATATGCGGCGATCAGCGCCAGCGTCGCGGCGAACGACATCTGGAAGCTCGGATGCACGACGGCTTCCGGCACCAGCAGCATCACCGCGAAGGCTGCGACGGCGATGGTGCGCATGGTCAGCGTCGCGCGATCGACCATCACACCGACGAGCACCACGGCCGCCATGATGTAGGAGCGCTGGGTCGCGACCTCGGCGCCCGACAGCACGAGATAGAAGGTCGCCGCCGCGAGTGCAGCGGCGGCCGCCCATTTCTTGATCGGATAGTGGAGCGCCAGCACGGGAACAAGGGCGAGCAGCGCGCGCACGAAGAAGAACACGACGCCGGCCACGAGCGCCATGTGGTATCCCAACATGTGGCTGGTCGCGGGACGGTTGATAAAGCTGTTGATAATCAGCGGTTTGTAAGCGCCGCCGCTTCCCAGATCGGGCCTGGGAACCATATGGGAAGCGTCAAAATGTCACAAGCATTTCCCCGCGCAAATCGGCCGAACACGGGTATGGCCGGACGCGTTCACGAGGATCGTCTCGATTGGCCGGCCAGCGGATCATCGCCAAAGCCACCGACTATGCCGCCCTCGTTGCCGCTTTGCGAGAAAGTGGATCTTCGAGCTTGGCACCACCTATAATGAAGTCGATGAGCTGGCCGGGCTGCCGACAGGCTACCTCAGTAAATGCACCGGTTCGGTGCCCGCGAAGGGTCTGAATCGATTTCCCTCGGCCCGACACTTGACGCCCTCGGGCTCGAGCTGTGGGTAGTGGTCAACCCCGCGAAGCTTGAGAAGATGCGGCCGCGGCTCGCGCCCTCGCGGTGGCCGGAGAAGCGCCGTAAGCTCTACGCGGCCAATATTTAAGATGAGGTTCGAAGGCGGTCACGACGGATTTCCGATCGGCGGCCCGTTGCCCAACTCAAGGTTGGCCGAAAAAGGGATCAGTTGCTGATCAAAAGAGACACAACCCGACTTGACTCACGCGTTGCTTTACAATCAATTAATGCACGGGATTTGAATAAGAAACTCGGTGGGACGATGTTGTTTCGCAACGTGGTTCGTCTCGCGCGCTGATGGGGGTGTGTGCACTCGCTGTGCATGCGCAAGATTAGGCAATGCTTAAATAGTGGAGCACAGTAAAAGCGGATTAGGCATCGCTTGTTGCTTGTAGTTGACGGTAGCATTAACTCATTCTTCATCCACTCCCGATAAGAAGTTCGTCAATTCAGGTAAAGTGGGTAGGCAGCAAATTGGTGCGACAATATCGTATGCAGCTCGGCGAATATCGGGTAGGGTATACCTGAACTTGGCGCAACTTTAAGCGTTAATATTGCCGCAGGCGCGTTGACCTATGTTCAACTCTCGCCATATATCTTGGATAACGGCGATGCCGGTGCACAACTCACCACTTGGCGCGGCGCTGTTCAGAGGTGAAATAGCGAATTTGCTTGCTGTTGCGTTCAGCAAAGGCATAGCAGATGCATACAAGACACCCGCTTTCGTATGCCCCCACAAAGACGCTTTTGGTGGATACATCGCCGCCGTGGCCCCCGCCGCGCGCCGCCGAAGCAATGACAGATCGGGGAATGACATGAAGCCAGATCAAGAGCAACAAGAGCGACTAGAGCTTTGGAATCTGAAGTTCGGCGTTGACGTTTCCGCACTGTACCACGACTGGCGTAGAGGCACGATGGAAGCGGCGCAGCGCTTCTCGCGTTTTGCGACTATTGTCGGGATCATCCTCACGCTTACCACTTCCTTTAATCCGCTTGGCTGGGCTCCGCATGTATTAGAGTGGACGATCACAGGCATTCTGTTCTTCGTAGCGTGCGTAAACGTCGCGGAGCTAACGTATCGGTTTAATGAGCGAGCCACCGAACATTTGGAATTGTATCGCAGATTTTCGGATCTTCTAATAAGGATGTCGCGGCCGCAGACAGAGACGAACGAACGTTTGTAGGATTGGCAAGCTGCAGCGGCTTAGATCAGGCGCGATGAGCAGCCAACTATGTGGGCAGTCTACGCCATGGCGTGGAATCAAAAGATAGAATTTCCTGGTGAGGCGGCTGAAACTCACCGCAGGAAAATCGGATGGCTTCCTTATCTATTTCGGAGGATCTCATCCAGTTCAGGCCTAAAGACTTTCCCTATCATTTGCCACCTCGGCCAAATAGTTCCTGCCACGCTGAGTGTCCCCAAATTTGCCCCCTAGACGCTGCGTCAGTAGCGGAGCTTAAGTAGTCGGCGGTTATGCGTTTGCGATCAATTCGGCTGACCGGTGAATATGTCCCAGTACTGCGAAGGTGGCGGACTGCGGTTCTGCCGCGGCTTCGGATAGTAAGCATTGGCCGGCGCGGCGCAGGGTGCAACGCCGTACTTCTCGCAGCCTTCAAGCAGCTTGCTCGATCGCCGCATCATGAACGCGTAGCGAGATGGCTGATAGCAGGTAGTCGCGCAGCAGGACGATCTTGTAGTACTCGTCCCGGTGGTATTACAGAAACTCCTCGGCGAGCTCGCCCATGTGGACGCGATAGTGAAGGCGCCGCGCTTCATGTATCCGCACATTTCCTCGATCGCGGGCTCAACGTGATAGCTCCCGGCCTTATTCTGCGCATGGGTAGACGAGCATCGGCGCGCTCAGGCGGCGGTAGACATCGGCGAGCGGCTACCGCTGCCCTTCTCGTGCTGCAAACAGTAGTGCGGCCAGGCGATCGGGATGCGCAGCTCGCGGCACAGGCCGGCAATCCGCTTGACGTGATAGAAGGCCTCGCCGCGCTCCATCTTGAAGCAGTAGACCACATAAAATTCCTCAAGGTAGTGCACCACGCGCACAGCGCCGCGGCGAAGGGGTGCACATAGCCGAAGTAGATGCAGACGATCCAGCGAGCCCAAAACTTGATGTCCTTGTACGGATCAAAATCCCGCATCAGGCTTTAGATCGGGAACGGAAACACGCGCGCAATGCAGAGCTGTGGGACGCCATGAATGCGGGCCTCGCGCTCGTGCGGTAGGTAGACTCCTCAAGCTGCGCGCGCCGCTCTGGACTGATATGGCGTGCGTGGCTCGCATCGATGCGGGTGTAGGATCGATCGGACGAATATTCATTGAGGAATCGGTACGTCAGTTCGCCGCCGCCCTTCAGCGGCGTATACGACATGAAACGATAAACAGTCTGTCGCTGTAGTGCGGGCGAGCAACTCCGAATAAATCTCTTCGCTGCAGCGTTCGTCGATCCAGATCCAATAGACCGAATTCGGACTGCATCTTTTCTGACGCATTTCGAACGACTTGAACGTGCACGTAGATACGCCATCGCGCGCGCCATCGGTCTGATGCGCGACGCTCATAGTGTAGATCGCACCGGTACCGCAGGGCACCATGACGGGCAGACCGGCGAACGCCGCGAGCGGCACAGTGCCTGTACCGAACTCGCCTGCCGAGAAGACATACTGCCGCTGTGGGCCATCGCGCACGAGCTGCGCAGTCGGTCCGATCACCCATCCGCGCGTTGACTTGTAGAAGCGGCGGCCAGTACACCATTTCGGATACTGCTCGGTCAGGTGCAGTGAGGCTTCGAAGGCGCAACTAAAACTCTTGCACACCTGATTGCCGCCGCGGAGCAGCAGTTGGTGGTGGGAAGCACCGTCGGTGAAAAACTTCAGCTGCGGGTCATAGAACTCCTTTGGACCACAGAAATCGGCGAGGTGAAACTTCTTCCGAAATTCGGCGGACGAGAGCGCCTGGCGCGCCAGCTTGAGATACCGCTGCGGGATCCGGAGTGTCAATCAGCCATGCGCGCCTCGAGCTCCATCTCTGTCGCCACTCGATCAGCTTCGCCTTCTCGGCGCGCAACGCATGTTGTAGGCGGCCTCCAGCGCTTCGATGACGATAGAGGCCATTGTGTACGAATAGCTCGAGCAGCTTCTCGCGAGGGCGTGCAGAGCTGTAGCAGCGCGCGCAATTCCTCCAGCGCCTCTTGATCGGGATAGACGATGCGATGCGTCACGCTCACATCATGCAGCGCGACTTCAGGGTCAGTGCGGAGCCAACACCAGAGCTATTCCGCGCGCATGATCCCGATGCGTCAGGATCGCGCACAAGGTTCTGCAGCGCCTTCAAGCCTTTAGGAGAGCACGCACGCAACAGCTTGCGCAAATACTGGCGATAGCCGCAATGATCCGCTCGTACCGCATCAACAGCGATGCGATGCGGGCTATATTACGCGGCGTTGTCTTCGGATTGCCGAATAAGGCGCGTAGGGCAGCGTTTGCCTGCGCGCCATAGCAGGGCTTTTAGAGCAAGTAAAATTCAACGAACGCTCGCCATTGATTGTTGGGCAGCGCACGCATTGCGGGACCGAGCTGGCCCCAGTCTTCCGGCTCCTTTAAAAAAAAACGCGCAAAAAAAAAAAAAAAAAAAAAAAAAAAAAGACGCTTCGACGGAAAAGTCAATCATGAAAAAACCAGCGAGTAAAAAAAAAAAAAAAAAAAAAAAAAAAAAAAAAAAAAAAGAACACCGCGGCAGAGCGCGCTTTCAACGCCGACTGAGAGGAAACAAAGAAAATCGATCGATGAACTCGCGGTCTTCGATACGGTCGCATAAAATCAAAGCGGCGGAGTAAATTAGAGCCGCGGAAATTGAGAGATTTTACATAGACTCGTGGAAAAAGCCTGCTCCTGGTAGCTCTGCTCGCTGATGAGACCTGTTGCCAAGTACGGCCTGCTGGAGCGCACCTTGCTGTGCGCTGGAGCGCAGCAGATCGAGCGCGCTGCCGACTCTGCGAAACGCGCCCCGGCAACATCGGCCTCCTGCGCGCGGATCGTTTGATAGGTCTGCCGCTCAGCTTAGCATCTCCTGGATTGCCGTTGAGGTCGCGGTGTACTGCTCCTCCTGCTACGGCATACGTGGCGGCGAGGCTGTAATTCTCGCCTCCAGGATATCCCCTTGGGCTTTTGCGCGCGCACCGAGGCCAGCGGCAAAATCCCCGATTGAGCAGGCAAGATCGCTGAACGTGAAAGCGGGACCCAACACCGCGCGCCGTAACCAAAGAGGCCACTGCTTTTGTCTCCGAGCTGAAAACGATATGGCTGCATGAGCGGGCACCTGAGTTCGCTCGATGGCGTGGATCGTATACTCGTCGCCTGATCTCGCCAAGTTTAACGAGTTTGTCTATTGATAGAGAATCGCAGGATCGCAGAGCAAATCGACACGATGCGGTCAAAGAGTTAGACAGCGGCGGGAATCGCTGAATAGCAGTTCCGCCTCTTCAAGCGCGCATTTAACCGCACCGCAGCTTGCCTCGCCAATTTGGGATTGAGAATCGGCGGCTGCGGATGAATTCAGGCGCGGCGCGAACGTCTGCAAAAAACTTGGCGACCACAGCGTGCATATAGATCAGGTTCTATTGCATAGTCTCGGATGATTGGCGGGAGCGTAAGAGATTGATCGCGTCGGGTAGTACATAGGTAGCGGCGCAGCAAAAAGGCAATCAAGAATGCCGGCAAAAGGATCAAAGGTGCAGTACGCGATCTGGGCCAAGTTTGGATTTGCGCGACTGCATGGCCGCGCTCGATGACATTGCCGCGCTCATCACGGATTGCGTAGGCGCAAAGACGGCAATTTCGGCGGGCGTAGCGGATCGGATTGCTTGGGTCATAGTCACAGCGGCGGAGCGGTTGTGCAGTTACACGGATTAGACCGCGCGTGTGAACGCTTGAGTGCGAGGACAAGATTTTTTTTTTTTTTTTTTTTTTTTTTTTTTTTTTTTTTTTTTTTTTTTTTTTTTTTTTTTTTTTTTTTTTTTTTTTTTTTTTTTTTTTTTTTTTTTTTTTTTTTTTTTTTTTTTTTTTTTTTTTTTTTTTTTTTTTTTTTTTTTTTTTTTTTTTTTTTTTTTTTTTTTTTTTTTTTTTTTTTTTTTTTTTTTTTTAAAAAAAAAAAAAAAAAAAAAAAAAAAAAAAAAAAAAAAAAAAAAAAAAAAAAAAAAAAAAAAAAAAAAAAAAAAAAAAAAAAAAAAAAAAAAAAAAAAAAAAAAAAAAAAAAAAAAAAAAAAAAAAAAAAAAAAAAAAAAAAAAAAAAAAAAAAAAAAAAAAAAAAAAAAAAAAAAAAAAAAAAAAAAAAAAAAAAAAAAAAAAAAAAAAAAAAAAAAAAAAAAAAAAAAAAAAAAAAAAAAAAAAAAAAAAAAAAAAAAAAAAAAAAAAAAAAAAAAAAAAAAAAAAAAAAAAAAAAAAAAAAAAAAAAAAAAAAAAAAAAAAAAAAAAAAAAAAAAAAAAAAAAAAAAAAAAAAAAAAAAAAAAAAAAAAAAAAAAAAAAAAAAAAAAAAAAAAAAAAAAAAAAAAAAAAAAAAAAAAAAAAAAAAAAAAAAAAAAAAAAAAAAAAAAAAAAAAAAAAAAAAAAAAAAAAAAAAAAAAAAAAAAAAAAAAAAAAAAAAAAAAAAAAAAAAAAAAAAAAAAAAAAAAAAAAAAAAAAAAAAAAAAAAAAAAAAAAAAAAAAAAAAAAAAAAAAAAAAAAAAAAAAAAAAAAAAAAAAAAAAAAAAAAAAAAAAAAAAAAAAAAAAAAAAAAAAAAAAAAAAAAAAAAAAAAAAAAAAAAAAAAAAAAAAAAAAAAAAAAAAAAAAAAAAAAAAAAAAAAAAAAAAAAAAAAAAAAAAAAAAAAAAAAAAAAAAAAAAAAAAAAAAAAAAAAAAAAAAAAAAAAAAAAAAAAAAAAAAAAAAAAAAAAAAAAAAAAAAAAAAAAAAAAAAAAAAAAAAAAAAAAAAAAAAAAAAAAAAAAAAAAAAAAAAAAAAAAAAAAAAAAAAAAAAAAAAAAAAAAAAAAAAAAAAAAAAAAAAAAAAAAAAAAAAAAAAAAAAAAAAAAAAAAAAAAAAAAAAAAAAAAAAAAAAAAAAAAAAAAAAAAAAAAAAAAAAAAAAAAAAAAAAAAAAAAAAAAAAAAAAAAAAAAAAAAAAAAAAAAAAAAAAAAAAAAAAAAAAAAAAAAAAAAAAAAAAAAAAAAAAAAAAAAAAAAAAAAAAAAAAAAAAAAAAAAAAAAAAAAAAAAAAAAAAAAAAAAAAAAAAAAAAAAAAAAAAAAAAAAAAAAAAAAAAAAAAAAAAAAAAAAAAAAAAAAAAAAAAAAAAAAAAAAAAAAAAAAAAAAAAAAAAAAAAAAAAAAAAAAAAAAAAAAAAAAAAAAAAAAAAAAAAAAAAAAAAAAAAAAAAAAAAAAAAAAAAAAAAAAAAAAAAAAAAAAAAAAAAAAAAAAAAAAAAAAAAAAAAAAAAAAAAAAAAAAAAAAAAAAAAAAAAAAAAAAAAAAAAAAAAAAAAAAAAAAAAAAAAAAAAAAAAAAAAAAAAAAAAAAAAAAAAAAAAAAAAAAAAAAAAAAAAAAAAAAAAAAAAAAAAAAAAAAAAAAAAAAAAAAAAAAAAAAAAAAAAAAAAAAAAAAAAAAAAAAAAAAAAAAAAAAAAAAAAAAAAAAAAAAAAAAAAAAAAAAAAAAAAAAAAAAAAAAAAAAAAAAAAAAAAAAAAAAAAAAAAAAAAAAAAAAAAAAAAAAAAAAAAAAAAAAAAAAAAAAAATTTTTTTTTTTTTTTTTTTTTTTTTTTTTTTTTTTTTTTTTTTTTTTTTTTTTTTTTTTTTTTTTTTTTTTTTTTTTTTTTTTTTTTTTTTTTTTTTTTTTTTTTTTTTTTTTTTTTTTTTTTTTTTTTTTTTTTTTTTTTTTTTTTTTTTTTTTTTTTTTTTTTTTTTTTTTTTTTTTTTTTTTTTTTTTTTTTTTTTTTTTTTTTTTTTTTTTTTTTTTTTTTTTTTTTTTTTTTTTTTTTTTTTTTTTTTTTTTTTTTTTTTTTTTTTTTTTTTTTTTTTTTTTTTTTTTTTTTTTTTTTTTTTTTTTTTTTTTTTTTTTTTTTTTTTTTTTTTTTTTTTTTTTTTTTTTTTTTTTTTTTTTTTTTTTTTTTTTTTTTTTTTTTTTTTTTTTTTTTTTTTTTTTTTTTTTTTTTTTTTTTTTTTTTTTTTTTTTTTTTTTTTTTTTTTTTTTTTTTTTTTTTTTTTTTTTTTTTTTTTTTTTTTTTTTTTTTTTTTTTTTTTTTTTTTTTTTTTTTTTTTTTTTTTTTTTTTTTTTTTTTTTTTTTTTTTTTTTTTTTTTTTTTTTTTTTTTTTTTTTTTTTTTTTTTTTTTTTTTTTTTTTTTTTTTTTTTTTTTTTTTTTTTTTTTTTTTTTTTTTTTTTTTTTTTTTTTTTTTTTTTTTTTTTTTTTTTTTTTTTTTTTTTTTTTTTTTTTTTTTTTTTTTTTTTTTTTTTTTTTTTTTTTTTTTTTTTTTTTTTTTTTTTTTTTTTTTTTTTTTTTTTTTTTTTTTTTTTTTTTTTTTTTTTTTTTTTTTTTTTTTTTTTTTTTTTTTTTTTTTTTTTTTTTTTTTTTTTTTTTTTTTTTTTTTTTTTTTTTTTTTTTTTTTTTTTTTTTTTTTTTTTTTTTTTTTTTTTTTTTTTTTTTTTTTTTTTTTTTTTTTTTTTTTTTTTTTTTTTTTTTTTTTTTTTTTTTTTTTTTTTTTTTTTTTTTTTTTTTTTTTTTTTTTTTTTTTTTTTTTTTTTTTTTTTTTTTTTTTTTTTTTTTTTTTTTTTTTTTTTTTTTTTTTTTTTTTTTTTTTTTTTTTTTTTTTTTTTTTTTTTTTTTTTTTTTTTTTTTTTTTTTTTTTTTTTTTTTTTTTTTTTTTTTTTTTTTTTTTTTTTTTTTTTTTTTTTTTTTTTTTTTTTTTTTTTTTTTTTTTTTTTTTTTTTTTTTTTTTTTTTTTTTTTTTTTTTTTTTTTTTTTTTTTTTTTTTTTTTTTTTTTTTTTTTTTTTTTTTTTTTTTTTTTTTTTTTTTTTTTTTTTTTTTTTTTTTTTTTTTTTTTTTTTTTTTTTTTTTTTTTTTTTTTTTTTTTTTTTTTTTTTTTTTTTTTTTTTTTTTTTTTTTTTTTTTTTTTTTTTTTTTTTTTTTTTTTTTTTTTTTTTTTTTTTTTTTTTTTTTTTTTTTTTTTTTTTTTTTTTTTTTTTTTTTTTTTTTTTTTTTTTTTTTTTTTTTTTTTTTTTTTTTTTTTTTTTTTTTTTTTTTTTTTTTTTTTTTTTTTTTTTTTTTTTTTTTTTTTTTTTTTTTTTTTTTTTTTTTTTTTTTTTTTTTTTTTTTTTTTTTTTTTTTTTTTTTTTTTTTTTTTTTTTTTTTTTTTTTTTTTTTTTTTTTTTTTTTTTTTTTTTTTTTTTTTTTTTTTTTTTTTTTTTTTTTTTTTTTTTTTTTTTTTTTTTTTTTTTTTTTTTTTTTTTTTTTTTTTTTTTTTTTTTTTTTTTTTTTTTTTTTTTTTTTTTTTTTTTTTTTTTTTTTTTTTTTTTTTTTTTTTTTTTTTTTTTTTTTTTTTTTTTTTTTTTTTTTTTTTTTTTTTTTTTTTTTTTTTTTTTTTTTTTTTTTTTTTTTTTTTTTTTTTTTTTTTTTTTTTTTTTTTTTTTTTTTTTTTTTTTTTTTTTTTTTTTTTTTTTTTTTTTTTTTTTTTTTTTTTTTTTTTTTTTTTTTTTTTTTTTTTTTTTTTTTTTTTTTTTTTTTTTTTTTTTTTTTTTTTTTTTTTTTTTTTTTTTTTTTTTTTTTTTTTTTTTTTTTTTTTTTTTTTTTTTTTTTTTTTTTTTTTTTTTTTTTTTTTTTTTTTTTTTTTTTTTTTTTTTTTTTTTTTTTTTTTTTTTTTTTACGAGCCGATAGGACTACGGCGATTGCCAGCAACATCAATGAGATAACGCCACTACAGCACGTGATGCAGCGTCATCAACACTGCGGGAACATCAGCGATCGAGCCGGGCGAGAGCAGATCGCAGAATGTGGACGGCTCAAGGAAGCGACGAGAGCCTTCGCGGATGATGTTCTCAGCCTTCGTGCTTCACTGAAATCGACCCAGGCCGTGCTCCACCACCACCTGCCACCTCTATAGGGGGGTGGAGCAGGTGGAGCAGGTGGAGCAACTTCGGCCTTTCAAGCGCTGCTGCTGCTCCACCTTGCTCCAGGTTTGCTCCACTTCATTGAAGGGTGATTTCCGCGTCATCGATGGATGAGCGATTGCGGTGCTCTGCAACGGCTAGGCCGGGACAATGAAGTCCCGCTTCCGGCGATCCGTTCCTTCGCGCTTCTCGATCGCCAACACATTGTTTCTGAGCCATGTTTTGATAATGGCGTTCAACTTGGCGATGTCCTTTTTGTCATTCTGAGCATGTGGTCTGACGCTCATTCGAAGATGCTCAGCCAGTGGATAACCGAACCAATCAGGGGACTGGCTGCTGAGCCGGAATGCTCCACCTTGCGCCAGCTTTTGCGCCACCTTGAGGTCATCGGTTGTGACACCATCGAAGGGGTTCGGCGGCTTCCACGAGGTGGAGCAGGGAACTTGGTCGCCATTGGGCAGCGTTTCGACCGCGATCAGCATCCAATTGGCGGTGCCGATCGGGCCCATGTTCGCCTTGCCATCGGCGATCCGGACATAGCGACGCCTCTCCTCCTCGATGATGCCAAGCTTGTCCGCCTCGGCCGGCGTCATGAAGTTGAACACGCGCGCGGATCGCACGGCCCAGATTACCGCCGAGGCGCCGCGGGCATCCTCGACGGTCGTCTCAGACTGGCCCTGCTTGGGTTTGCCGGGATGGTGGAATAGCTGGCCCGCGGAGGCCGTGGTTCGGGCGATAGAGCCGAAGCCGTTTTTGACGACAAGATCCATCGCGCTGTTGTCGTTTTCCGATACGGCGTGGAACGACACCAGTGGATCGATCATGAAGACGTCGATCCGGTTGTCCTTTACGCACCGCTGATTCGGCTCCTCACTGCCTCGTCGATCTTCGCAACACCGTTCTCCGTAGTCGCTATGCGCATGGGCTCATCGCGCACCGATATTGCAAAAAGCCGATCCCCGAGTGCTTTGCGCGTCACGTGGTACCGCTGGCAAACAGCCGCGATGCGGCGATCGATCTCATCTTGGTCCTCCTCGCCGTTCCACAGGACGACCCGCAGCGGACCGCTGGGCAGTCTCTCGCCCGTCTCCAAGTCTCGGCCGACCGCCATCTCGACGGCTTCAAAACAGCCGCGGGTGGTCTTAGCGCGGCCGCCGGCGCCGATCGTGGCGCCGATGGTTCCGCGGACGTAATGACGACCATAGAGGAATTGCCGCGCCGGGATGGTTGCCGGATCGCGCCACCATGGTTCGCGTGGGCCGCCCGTAACGATTGAATACGTTTCGGCCGGCAGCGTATGGACGGTCATCCGATCCCTCGCGCAATATCATCGAGGTCGTCACCGCAACGGGCGGGCATCACGCGAAAGACTTCCTGTCCGGCATCCGTCCACCGGCGAGAGCACACCTCGGCTGCTCGTTGGCCTCGCCCGCTGCGATCGTGGTCGACGGCGATCCACAGACATTCAATCCGGCCAGGACCGGGAACACTTCGAGGCCGCCCGCCGAGATCAGCGCCCATACAGGCGACATGCCGAATTCTGCCGTGAGCCGTAGCGAGAGCACGCTTTCGATGCCCTCGCCGATCCCAAGGCAGGTCGTGACATCCTCATCTGCGGAAAGCTTCACCGCGCCACCGCCGACGGGCCCCAGCGTCATGCGATCAAGGCCATCGATTAAGACTTTGTTGCCGGCGAGATCGAGCGCGGTCCGGTGGATCGCTTGCGGTTCGTTGGTGCGGATACTCCGGACCAAGCCGATCATGCAGGGCACCCGACGAAGCCCGAACTTGCAGGCAGGATGAAACCGGATCGCTTCGCCCGCCACGCCGTCGGGCAGCATCACGCCGCGACGATCGAGATAAACCATTACCGGTGTGCCGGCGGGACTGATGGCCTCTTTCCACAAGGTCTCTGCCTCGGTCGACGGCGCCGGTGGGCCGGCGGGTGCCCGCGTCGCTGGCTTGGCATAGGCCGAGGCAGGCGGATCCGACGGCATGTCCACCGCGTCGACGCCCGCCAACATCGCGCATCGATCAACGGCCCCTCGAAAGTCGAGGCCCTCGGTTTCCATGATGAAATTGAAGATGTCGCCATGCTTGCCGGACGAGAAGTCGTGCCAAAACTGCTTGTGATCGTTGACGAAGAAGGATGGCGTCCGCTCGTTTTTGAAAGGCGATAGCCCTTTCCATTCCCGTCCTGCTTTGGCGAGCTTTACTCGTCGGCCGACCACTGCCGACACGGGCACGCGTGCGCGAATGTCGTCGAGGATCATCGGATCAATCAACGGACCTCGGCTCATCGCACCCCCTCGACCGACTGAAGATGCGATGACAGACGATCGCCGCCGAGAGTGTGGATTATCTCGGGATCGAGTTGGGCATACGCCTCAAGTCGCGCGATCGCATCGGCGCCTTGTGATAGCTCGAGCAGATATTCGTATAGCGGCCGCTCGCCGAGCGCGTGAAGGCGTCGCGCTAAGAGTTCCAGGCGCGCGTGAGGCACAACCCGCTGACGTTGACGGATTCGGCGAAGGTCGGTATCTGAGCAGTGCGGATTTTCCAGCCCGCGAACACCCCGGAGCTCAACGGCGGCGGCCGTTGCGGCTCCGGTACTATTTTCACGGATCAATCCGTCCCCACCTGCTCGCTGCAGGCATCAAGCCATGCACGCCAATGGTCCTCACGAATGCCGAGCCGGCGCTCGGACAAACGCGTGATCACAGGGCCTTCGCCGGCCTTGATACGGCGGCGCAATGTGCAGATTGAAATCCCTGCCTCCTGGGCCCGTTCGGAGAGGGTTCGGACAGAGTTGCGGCCGGGAGAGGTCGCCTGTGTGTCGTCGTTGGAGTTGATCATCAATGCCACCGCGATCAGCGTTGCGATGACCCCTGATGCTCTGATTTGCAGCCCCCCGTCATCGGACAAATTGCGTGTGAATTGTCCGCCTTCAGCGTTTGCCGCGCTGCTTTTTCATCAGCCGGTTGATTTGTTTTCTGAGGGTGTCTTCCGATGTGCTGCCGCCAAATAGTCGTTGGTTACGCGGCGATGCTTTGTTGATTTTGGCGATTTGGCGAGCCGTCGCTTGTGGGCTCCATCCATGCGTCGCCATCGCGATGTCGTGGAAGGTTCGCAGATGCTCGTCCTCAACTGTTTTGCGCTGTCGCTTCGACGGCGCGCCGAGGGCGGAGAAGATGCACTTCGCTCCAATGTTGCCGTGCCTTCTTTCAATCTCATAGAAGAGATGAACAGCGGCCGCCCAGCAATTTTCCAGGGTATCAAGTGGCGGACCAACGTTGCCAGCTAGGCCCGAAAAGGTGGGTGTTTTTCGCATGTTATTTTCACCGCACACCGCGCCAAAGGGGAACGGGGCGACGCAAGCACCGTGGCGGTGAAGCGCGGTGCGACGGCTGGCCGGCCGGCGTCGCCCCTTCTCGGGAAACTAGGCCGTCGCGAGAATTGCGCGCATCGCCGTCGCGAGATTGTGCGGAAATAGGTCCTTGTCGACATATTCGAACGCCCCTGAAAGCACCGTGTCGCCAGTTCCGTTGTTGGAATCGATCAGGAATTCCGGCTGGCCGAGGTGCTCCAGCAGCGCGCCCACGCCCTCCAATGTCGTTGGCCGACATTTGAGCAGCCGCTTAAGCGCCTCGCCTTCAAGACTCATGGCGCCTTCGCAAATATCCTCAGCCATCTGAACTTCCGATCGCTCAGCAAGTCTGCACGAATTAGCGCTAGCGCGACGATACACGCGGCAGGCCTCGCGATGGCACTCGATCGCCGCAAAGATCGGATCATCCTGCATCTGCTCACACTTGGTTTGGGCATGCTTGGCGAGCTTGAGTATTAGTGATGACGGATCATTGGCGAACACCCAATCGAGCGACTGCCCGTGGTCTAGCAAGAAGGCAATCGGCGCGTAATCCTCATCCTCATTCTCGCCGCCCTGCACTCGGTATCGAAGATACTTGAGCGCGGCTGCGGCCTGCTCTTCGTCGAGGTATCCCTCGGGTCTCAATATTTCGATGATCTGTTCCACGCGTTTGAGCGGTTCGTTCCAATCCATCTCGGATCGTGCCTCGGCGGCGAGCGAACGTGATTGTTTCGCCCGTTTGAAGGAAACTACGTTATCGTGATCGTTGGCTCGTGACATGGTGCTTCCCCTTGTTGCGAGTTAGGCCCGCCGCGTGCTTTCCACTCCGCGGCGGGCCACGCACTTACACGTTATTTGATGCGGCGATCCGACGAACCGAGGCGGCGAGTTGCTTCGGAAAATCCAAAGCCGCCAACTTCTCATTGATATCTGAGGAGTTCAGCGGGTCGGACCACACCGTCTCGAATAAATTGTCCTCGATCTCCCTCTTGGTCCACGGGGTCAGCCAATGAGGCCGAGATAGGTGATCGAGAAGCGCGGCGACCCCGGCCAAGGAGGTCGCCTCGGCCTCAAACAATCGGCGAAGCGACGCGTAGTAGCGATCCACCGCGGCATCAAAGGCCGGCTTGGTGGCCTCCCATTCGGGGCTGTAGTCATCGCAGCCTGTGTGCTCTTCGCACCCCTTGAGATAACCGGCCGTTGCCGCGATATGTTCGGCGATCGCAGCGAAAGCAGGGTCGACCGCAGGTAAGGTCACCACGCCCGGAGTGCTGAGCGCGATCGCGCTGCCGGATGCTACTGTGGCCGCGGTCAAGCCGGCAGCCGCCACGGTCGATAGACCGGCCACTGCGGCTCGGCGCGACAGAATCATGCTTATCGGAGTTGTTGGCTTGTGACATGACTTATCCTCATGTTGCAGGTCATGGCCTGCGCCGGTGCTCGTACCACTGACGCAGGCCGCTATATTCCGGCTCATGCCGGAACTTCTTTCGCGCGCAGCGGCAGGATTTTGCGATCCCCGCTGTCGACGATCGATCGAATATGGTCGGCCCATTGGATCAACGCAGCGCGAACCTCGCGCTCATAGCTGCTGCGGATGTAGGTTCCGCTCACGCCACCGCGAAAACCGCCGGTGTGATTAAGGACGCATTCGATCACGTGCGGTAAGATGCCGATCTCGGCCAAGCCGGTCGCAACCGTTCGACGAATGTCGTGTATCCGCCATGGCTCGAACTTGCCCACGGTCACCGCGATCCTAGTCGTGAAGACCAGCGTGCAATGGCCCCACGCACAGAACTCGCCGCCGCGGTGACCGAACACGAACTCCCTGCCCTCTCGCCGCGGGGCGTCCCTCAAAATCTTCATCGCATCGGGAGAAAGAGGCAACTTCAGATCGGTGTGGTTCTTGGTCCTGCTACCCGGCACCAGCAGCATTTCGCGATCGAAGTCGATCTCGCTCCAGCGCAGCCCGCCGATCTCGGCACGCCGGGCACCGGTCAGGATCAAGAGCCGTATGATCCGGCTGAAGTCGTCGTCGCGACAAACATTCCAAATCGTTCGGAGTTCGTCGGGCGTCAACACGCGATCGCGCGATTTTAGTTCGGCATCGGGATCCTCGGTCCCCTTCACAGGGTTTTCCTCCGGTGAATCCTTTCTTCATCGCCCAGATGAAAAATGCGCTGAGCGTCGAGCGGGCCCGGGCGGCAGCTGTTATGCCGTTGCGGCGTTTTATTTCATCCAATTGGACGGCCACGTCGCGCCGCTTTACGGCATGCACCGGGATGTGGCGAAGCGGCTTCCAGTGCTGGGCGAGATACATCGAATTTGCCCGGTGCGTGCTCGGGCGCAACTTGTCCTTTTGCGCTTCGATGTATTGATCCGCGACGCTGCCAAAGGTCAGGGCAGCACGAGCCTTGACCTCGGCCTTGTTGGCTTGCGGATCGCCACCGAGGATCACGGCCGCGAAGCTCTTTTTTGCCGCCACGCGCGCGACGTCGAGATCGATCCTCCGAACGTCGCCGATGGTCTCTCGGCGCTGGAGGCCGCCGCTTCGATATTGAGCAATCCAAACGGCCTTGCCGCCGGCGCGTAGCCGAATGCCAAACCCCGGCAAGGCGTCATCGAAATAGATTACATCCTTCCTGCCGTCGGGCAGTGCCGGCGAGCCGTCAGGCAGCACGCCGCCCGGCGGCAACATCGCTGCGATGCTGTCCTTGGTGAACTTCATGCGGGAAATCCTTGCGAGGCCTGGGAAGCAGGCTGAAGACTTGGGAAGCGGGCCTTGGGAAGCGATACAGACCCTCTCAGCGAGGGCTTGGGAAGCGGCTGGGAAGCACCGCCGTGACAACTCGCGACGTTTCCCGACTGATCTGAACACGTTGCGTAAGTGAAAAAACCGCTATCCACAAGCGTTTTGACGCTTCCCGACTACCTGTGATCACAGCTTTGACATTCTATCCCGAGATCGACAGGACGTGCCCGACGCCCGAGATGAACATGGCGTCGAACACCGGCGCCGTAAGCGCGTCGCGCTTGCCGGTGATCAGCGCCGAGGCGATGGCACCGGTATCGCCCTTTAGGGCCGCGCGGATGCGGCCATCAATCATATCGCGCAAGCCCTCGACCGCGGTCGCGAAGCGCAGGGCGAGCGAGGGAGGCGCGGGAGGCGCCTCGACGGTGATCCTGCCGGTGGCGAGACCGGTCGCGCCGATGCCCTGGAAATAGAGGTCGCGGGCGAGATCATAGCCGCCAGGACGAAACGGCGACGACGGCGGATTGATCCGTGCCTTGAGCGCGACGAAAGTGCCGACGGCAGGCGCCGTCCCCTTGCGAACCGAGATGCGGATGCGCTCGGGCTGCGGGCCCACGCGGCCCCCTTCCATGCTGGCCACATGCAGGACGATCCGGTCGCTGCGCTCGAGTTCTTCGCGACGCTCGACGAACCCTTTCAGGCTCACTCCGTAGGCGGGTGCTCGCAAGACCACATGATCGACCAGCCGGCTCTTCACCGTCGCGGTCGCAAACCCGCAGGCGATGGCCGCGGCGCCGAGCGCCAGCGGAAACGCCACCGGCCGCGCTCGCGCAAGCCAGGAGATCACGACGGCCGTCGCGGCCGTTGCCGCCGCGACCCACCACACCGGTTCGTGTTCGGCGGTGAAGTAGAGGACAATGCCGAACCCGAAGCCGACGGGGAGCCATGGCATCAGCCGTCCCGGCGCCACTTCGACCGCGGCCCACTGACTGAGCTGAGCAGCGATCGGCCCGGCGAACCGCGGCAGGGGAACATGCCACGGCACCGCGACGCCGCCCGCTCCCGGCCACGTGCCCGCGCGACCTTGCGCTTTGTGTTGATCCGCCATCGGCGTCCCCGCCCAGCCAGCCGATGTTATCGGACCTGGGCGGCGGCGTCAGCCCGTACCTCCCGCCGGCACCCCCGTAGGCGCAATAGCGCAGCGTATTGCGCCGCTGTGCCTGTCGCGCTGACGTTGGCGGATTACGCTGCGCTAATCCGCCCTACGTGGCTTCGGGTGCTCGAAAGCTCACCCAGCGCTCTGCACCTTGCCCCAGGTGTCGCGCAGCCCGACGGTGCGGTTGAATACGAGCCGGCCGGGCGCGGAGTCCTTGTCGCGGTAGAAATAGCCCTGCCGCTCGAACTGGACCGGCGCGTCGGCATTGTCGGCCGCAAGCGCCGGCTCGAGCTTGGCGTCGGGCAAGACTTCGACCGAGTCGGGGTTGAGCGCGGCAGCGAGATTTGCAGGATCGGGGTCGGCGACGACGAACAGCTGATTGTAAAGCCTCACTTCGGCGGAGACGGCATCGGCAGCCGCGACCCAATGGAGCGTCGCCTGCACCTTGCGGCCGTCCGGCGCGTTGCCGCCGCGCGTCGCGGGATCGTAAGTACACCGCAGCTCGACAACCTCGCCGGCGGCGTTTTTGATCACCTCGCGGCAGGTGATGAAGTAGGCATAACGCAGCCGAACCTCGCGCCCCGGCGCGAGGCGGAAGAATTTCTTCGGCGGATTTTCCATGAAATCGTCGGCTTCGACGTAGAGCTCGCGGCCGAACCGCACCAGCCTGCGACCGGCAGCCGGATCGTCGGGGTGGTTGACCGCCTCCAGTTCTTCGGTCTGGCCTTCGGGATAATTCTCGATCACGACCTTGAGCGGGCGCAGCACCGCCATCCGGCGCAGCGCCGTCCGGTTCAGCACTTCGCGCACGGAAAAATCGAACATCGCCGGCTCGACGACGCTGTTCGATTTTGCGACGCCGGTGCGTCTCACGAATTCGCGCAGCGCTTCCGCCGGCACGCCACGGCGCCGCAATCCCGACAGCGTCGGCATCCGCGGATCGTCCCAGCCGCTGACGTGTCCGCCGCGTACCAACGCCAGCAGCAGGCGCTTCGACATAACGGTGTTGCGCAGGTTCAAGCGCGCGAATTCGTACTGATGGGGATGGTGCGGCACCGGCAGATTGTCGAGGAACCAATCGTAGAGCGGACGATGGTCCTCGAACTCCAGCGTGCAGATCGAGTGGGTCACACCCTCGATGGCGTCGGACTGGCCGTGGGCGAAGTCGTAGCTTGGATAGATGCACCATGCCGTGCCGGTGCGCGGATGGCTCGCATGCAGGATTCGGTAAAGGGTCGGATCGCGCAGGTTGATGTTGCCCGAGGCCATGTCGATCTTCGCCCGCAACACGCGCGCGCCGTTCGGAAACTCGCCGGCCCGCATGCGGCGGAAGAGGTCGAGGTTTTCTTCCACGGTCCGGTCGCGGAACGGGCTCGGCTTGCCCGGTTCCGTCAAAGTGCCGCGGTTCAAGCGCATTTGCTCATGCGTCTGGTCGTCGACGTAGGCTTTGCCGGCCTTGATCAGATGCTCCGCCCATTCATAGAGCTGATCGAAGTAATCGGAGGCATAGTAGAGGTGGACGCCCCAATCGAAGCCGAGCCAGTGCACGTCGTGCTGGATCGCGTCGATGTATTCCTGCTCCTCCTTGGTCGGGTTGGTGTCGTCGAAACGCAAATGGCAACGCCCGCCGAACTCCTTCGCGATGCTGAAGTTGAGATAGATCGATTTGGCGTGGCCGATATGAAGATAGCCGTTCGGCTCCGGCGGAAAGCGAGTGACAACGGTGCGCACCCGGCCCTCCGCGAGATCCGCCGCGACGATGTCGCGGATGAAGTCGCGGCCTGCTTCCGTGGCGATGGTTTCAGGCTGCCGTCATGATCGCCTGCCCATACACGAACGTTTTGCGAGCGTCCAATTTTGCCTGCCGCTCTAGCTATGGTACAGGGGCCAGCTAACAAGGGGCCACTATGACCGCTGTCGTTACCCGCTTTGCGCCCTCGCCGACGGGCTTCCTTCACATCGGCGGCGCGCGCACGGCGCTGTTCAACTGGCTCTATTCGCGCGGCCGCGGCGGCAAGATGCTGCTGCGGATCGAGGACACCGACCGCGAGCGTTCCACCAAGGCGGCGATCGACGCAATCCTCGACGGCCTCACCTGGCTCGGTATCGAGTGGGACGGTGAGGCGATCTACCAGTTCTCCCGGGCTGAGCGCCATCGCGAGATCGCCGAACAGCTGCTTGCCGCGGGACATGCCTATCGCTGTTACGCGTCACAGGCCGAGCTTGACGAGATGCGCGAGCAGGCCCGCCGCGAAGGCCGCTCCAAGCTCTACGACGGACGCTGGCGCGACCGCGATCCGTCGGAAGCGCCGCCGGGCGTCAAGCCGGTGATCCGACTGCGCGCGCCGATCACGGGCGAGACCGTGATCGAGGATCAGGTTCAGGGCCGCGTGGTC
This sequence comes from uncultured Alphaproteobacteria bacterium, assembly GCA_963702755.1. Classification (GTDB taxonomy): domain Bacteria; phylum Pseudomonadota; class Alphaproteobacteria; order Rhizobiales; family Xanthobacteraceae; genus JAJPKK01. The sequence goes on from CAVPDZ010000006.1 coordinate 549,215, forward strand.
TGGCAGAACGAGAACCTCGACGATCTCGTGCTGCTGCGTTCGGACGGGACACCAACCTACATGCTGGCGGTGGTGGTGGACGACCACGACATGGGGATCACCCACATCATCCGCGGCGACGATCATCTCGCCAACGCCCCGCGGCAAGCCCAGATCTATAACGCGCTCGGCTGGAGCGTGCCGATCATGGCGCATATCCCGCTGCTCCATGGCGCCGACGGGGCCAAGCTCTCCAAACGGCATGGGGCGCTCGGCATCGAGGCTTATCGGGCGATGGGGTATCTGCCCGCGGCGCTGCGCAACTACCTCGTGCGCCTCGGCTGGGGCCATGGCGATCAGGAGATCTTTACCACCGCGGAAATGATCGCGGCGTTCGACCTGCCGCAGATCGGACGGGCGCCCGCCCGGGTCGACTTCGCCAAGCTCGAAAGCATCAACGGACACTATATCCGTCACACCCCCGACGCCGACCTCCTCGCCGAGATCGAGCGGCTGTTGCCGCATATCGAAGGTGGTGCGGGGCTTGGGGCGAAGTTCACGCCGGAGCTGCGGGCAAAGCTCCTCGCCGCCATGCCAGGACTGAAGGAGCGCGCCAAGACGCTGATCGAACTGATCGACAGCGCGCGCTTTCTTTTCGCCGACCGGCCGCTCGCCGTTGACGCCAAGGCACGGCAGCTCCTCAGTCCCGAGGCGCGGGTCATCATCGCCGAACTGCTGCCCGACCTCGACAAAGTCGATCCCTGGACCCCGGAAAATACCGAAAATACCGTTCGCGCGTTCGCCGAGCGCAAGGAGATCAAGCTTGGAGCAGTCGCCCAGCCCCTGCGGGCAGCGCTGACCGGCCGGCCGACTTCGCCGGGAATCTTCGACGTGCTCCACGTGCTCGGCAAGCAGGAGAGCATCGCCCGCCTCGCCGATCAGGCGGCCTCCGCGAAGTAGGCGGCATCGGGCGACGCCGGCCGTGCGCAAAGACGCGGGCTTTGGACGCCACCTATTGCAGTGCACCAAGGGATGCGGTACGCCAAATTGAAGGGGTGCGCCTGCCGCCCGGCGACAATACCGGTCGACGCGGAACCCATCGGCCGCAGCATGCGGTAGCAATCTTATCCGAGGATCACGAGCATGGACGCGCGTTCCGGTGCCAACACCAAGAGCGGCACCTTAACCCTGGGCGACAAGAGCTACCCCTTCCCGGTCTATGAGGGGACCATCGGGCCCGACGTGATCGACATCTCGAAGCTCTACAATCACGCCGGCATCTTCACTTACGATCCCGGCTTCACCTCGACCGCGAGCTGCGAATCCAAAATCACCTATATCGATGGCGACGAGGGCATCCTGCTCTATCGCGGGTACCCGATCGAGCAACTCGCCGAGCACGGCGATTTTCTTGAGACCTGCTACCTTCTGCTCTACGGCGAATTGCCGACGGCCGCGCAGAAGCACGATTTCGACTACCTCGTCACCCGCCACACGATGGTGCACGAGCAGATGAGCCGGTTCTTCCAGGGCTTCCGTCGCGACGCGCACCCGATGGCGGTGATGGTCGGATCGGTGGGCGCACTGTCGGCGTTCTATCACGACTCCACCGACATCTCCGATCCGGTCCAGCGCGACATCGCCTCGATCCGCATGGTCGCCAAGCTGCCGACCCTTGCCGCGATGGCTTACAAGTATTCGGTCGGACAGCCGTTCATCTATCCGAAGAACGACCTCGACTATGCCTCGAATTTCCTGCGCATGTGCTACGCGGTGCCGTGCGAGGAATACCAGGTCAATCCGGTGCTCGCGCGGGCGATGGACCGCATCTTCATCCTTCACGCCGATCACGAGCAGAACGCTTCGACTTCGACGGTGCGTCTCTCGGGCTCTTCGGGCGCCAATCCGTTCGCATGCATCGCGGCGGGCTGCGCCTGCCTTTGGGGACCCGCTCACGGCGGCGCCAACGAGGCCGCGCTGAAGATGCTGGCGGAGATCGGCTCGGTTAGCCGCATCCCCGAGTTCATCAAGCGCGCCAAGGACAAGAACGACTCGTTCCGCCTGATGGGCTTCGGCCACAGAGTCTACAAGAACTACGATCCGCGCGCCAAGCTCATGCAGAAGACCTGCCACGAAGTGCTCGCCGAAATGGGGATCAAGGACGATCCGCTGCTCGACGTCGCACTCGAACTGGAGCGCATCGCGCTTCACGACGACTACTTCATCGAGAAGAAGCTCTATCCCAATATCGACTTCTATTCGGGCATCACCCTCAAGGCGATGGGCTTTCCGACCACGATGTTCACCGTGCTGTTCGCCGTCGCGCGCACCGTCGGCTGGATCGCGCAGTGGAAAGAGATGATCGAGGATCCGAGCCAGAAGATCGGTCGTCCGCGGCAGCTCTACACTGGCGCGACGCGACGCGAATATCCGCCGATCTCACGGCGCAAGTGAAGCGACCTTAGCGTCGTAGGGTGCGCAAGGCGAAGCGTGCGCACCGTTCATGCGCCCAAGGTGCGCACGGCCGAACGCCGTCTCTGCAAATCATTGGGTCGGTGGGCCGCCTTTGCACTCTACGGGTCTCCGCTGTTAAGCGTCCCGCCGTCACCACGCGCCGCGCTTGAGCCCCGCGGCGACATAGCCCCACAATGTCGGGTGCGACCACAGGCGCGAAGGCAGATCGACAGTCTTGGGCTGCAGGCGCCCTTCGATCACGTCGGTCGCGGCGCGCGCGATCAACGGCAAAGCGGCGGCAAGCTGCAGATAGGCGAACGTCGCGTAGTTGTCGTTTGACGCCGGCTTGAGCCTCGCCTGATAGAGCACCGCGCCCGTATCGATGCCCGGGTCGACGAGATGCACGGTGACCCCGAAGTTCTCCATGTCGCCCTCAACCTTCGCCCAATAGCCGCCGTGGATGCCCCGGTATTTCGGGGTGATGCCGTCGTGATAGTTGATGAACGGCACAGCAACGGCGGAAAGCACCTTGCGGCTGATGATCCGCGTGCCGACGACAAGCACGACCTTCGGCGCCAAGCGCTGGAGGAGCGCGATGCATTCGTCAGAGTTGACCGACGGCACCTCGATCAATTCGCAACCTTCCGGCCAACGCGGCTCGAGCCGGCCGTCATTCAATATCTCGGCAATTCTGCCCTGCGAGGTAAAGCGCAACAGGCGCGCCACCGACATGAAGGCCAACTGTCCGGCAACGTGGATGAGACCAAGCCGTGCAATCCGACGACGCAACAACAGGGCGCGCGATATGTTGGCTTCGACGACGATCTTGAGATCGGGAAATTGCGCTGCAAGACTGCGCGCGGCGATGCGGCAGAGATCGCTGTCGATACCCAAAAGTATGACTTGTCCGGTCGCCATTGGAAGCTCCAACGACTGACGCCTTAATAAGAAAGAATTGATTTTACGATAATTGAATTGCGTAAAATTCGCAGCAAATTCGAGCGGCCGCCTAAGCCGCAAACTCGCAGAATCTCATTGTCATCAAAGTATTTATCCCATACCGCCGAATTCTTATGCCGCATCCACGCGGCGGAAACCATTGAAAAGCGCAGTCGCGGTCCCTGACATCAGCACTTTGACGTAGCGCGCGGCCTGGTACTCGCCATTGAGAGACAGCCGCGGCAATGCGGTCAAATGACCGCGGTGCTCGGGAAACAGCACGCCCGGCCGCGTCGTTACGGCGGTCTTGTAACCTATTTCCGAAGCCAGACGGAATTCGCGCGGACCAACGAGATCGCGCCCGCCATAGGGATATGCGAGGTGACGCACCGGCATCCCAAGCTCCGCCTCGAGCCGCTCACGGCCCTCCTTGAGCTCGCGGCGCGCCGCCTCGTCATCCCATTTGCCGAGCATCACATGATTGATGGTATGGGCGCCGATGGTCACGGTTGGATCGGCGGCAAGCTCGCGGATCTCATCCCACGTCATGCACAGCTCGTCGGCGGACGGGGCAATGTCGACGCCATACCGCGCCGCGAGTTCATCGACGAAGGCGTGAATTTCGGTTTCTGAAGTCGCGGCCCCGCAGCCACCAATACACGGTGTCGAAAGCGTCGAGCTTCTCGCCCGGAGTGACACAGTCGATCTCGCGTTCCTTGCCGTCGATCGTAACCGTGATGTGCTTGCTTGTCGCAATCACCTGTTCGAGCGCAAGCCACCACAGCTTGCCCTGGCGATCGGGAAAGCTCGTCGGAACGTAGATGGTAAACGGCACGCCATGACGCTTGAGAATGGGATAGGCAACGAGCTTGTTATCCCGATAGCCATCGTCGAAAGTGATGCAAACGAAACGACGAGCAAAATCGCGTTCGATGAGACGCCGATGCATCTCGTCAAGCGAGACGATGTCGATGTTCTGGCTCCGAAGCCAGATGATGGTCTCTTCCAGGAATTCCGGAGACACTTCGAGCGGGCGATTGGGTTGAAACGCATCAGGCCGCGGCTCACGGACGTGATGCAGCATGAAGATCGCGCCGACGCCTTCAAAGAACGGCCGCAAGAGGCGATGCGCGCCGCTGTAGTAGAGGGTGTCGAAACCGGTACGAATGATCGCAGATTTCATCAGCTGCTCTCGTTATCCACGGCGGGGGCGAATAGGCACGATATCAAGCCGCGCTCACCGAATTTTCAACGAGATCATTTATTGTTGGTTAACTTTCGATGCGCGAACTAGCGTGCGCTTTGCGGGCAACATCGATCACAATGGCGGCCGCGCGCGCGCTTGGAGCACCGCTGCCTATCTCCATGACTGAATCGAGGCGCTGAAACGCCTCGATCTGCCGCTGCCTCGCCGGGCGTATTGCCGATAATCGCAACCAATGCATCGGCAAGATTCTCCGGCGTCGCCTGCCGCTGCAACAGCTCCGGCATGGCTTTGTCGCCGAGGATCAGATTGGCGAGGCCGACCATCGATACCTGGATGGTCGCACGCACGATCAGTTCCTCAATGAGAGCCACCCTGTAGGCGAGAACGGTTGGGACGCCCGCAAGCGCGAGCTCAAGAGTCACCGTGCCAGAGGCCGCGAGCGCCGCGCGGGCGCGGCGAAACTCCGCCCACTTCTGTTGTGGCTCGACGACAATACGCGGCGCGATCGACCACCCCTCGGTCTCGCGCCGGATGCTGTCAGCAAGGTGGGCGACCGTCGGCAGCACGATCTCCATCGTGCCAAGCCGCTCCTTTGCCAACGAAACCGCCCTCCCGAACACATCGAGATGTCGCCTGACCTCGCCGGCGCGGCTTCCCGGCAGGACCAGAACGACCGGCGGGGATGACACGCGCCGTGCCGCCTCCTCGGCATTCGGCCGCAACGTCGCCAATGCTTCCGTGAGCGGATGGCCGACATACGTACAGGCCGGACCGCCGAGGCGTCGATGCGCCTCCGGCTCGAACGGCAGTAACGCCATCACGTGGTCCACGTAGCGGCGCATTGCCGGAGACCGACCAGGCCGCCACGCCCAGACCGTGGGGGACACGTAGTTGACGATCGGGATGGTCGGTGCCGCCGCACGGATGCGCCGCGCAACCCGGTGGGTGAAATCCGGACTGTCGATGATGACGACGGCGTCCGGCGACGCCGCGATCGCTGCGTCGGCCGCGGCGCGAATGCGCCGCAAGATCAAGGGCAGTCGCGCCGGGATCGCAGTGAAACCATTGACCGCGATGTCCTCCAGCGGAAACAGGCTGACCAGACCGCGCGACGCCATTGCGTGTCCGCCGACGCCCGCAAATTCCACGCGAGTTTCGCCATCCATCTCGGCTTCAATCGCCGCCATCAAGGCGGCCCCGAGGCGATCGCCCGATTCCTCACCGGCAATCATAAAAATGGTGAGCGGACGTTGCGCCTGTTCCGCCGGCCAGGCAACGCGATCGACAGGTTTCCGGTTGAGCTCGGTCAGCGAACCATTCTCGATCATGTCCGCGCCTCGCGGTCGGGTCTTCCAACAACGAACACCCCAGCGCGGTCGGCCGCTTCGACGAGGCGCTGCGGCTCGGCCACGATGGTGGCGGCGGCGACCACGGCAACACCCGCGAGGCCGGCAGCGGCAATGCGCGCGATCGTGCCCGGTCCGATCGAAGGCAAATCAAACCGGCGATCCTGAGCGACCTTTGGCGCCTTGACCAAGACGCCGACGCCCCGCGGCAACGCGATCCGACCGGAGTCGCGCAGCGCCGCGACGCGGTCCAGCATCGCGTCCGTTCCTTCGACGCCTTCGATTGCCAACACGTGCCGGCGGGCGACCACGGCGGCTTGGCCGACATCGAACGGGCTCATGGCGGCGAGCACAGCAAATCCGCGATCGATGTCATCATTGGCCTCGGCATTTGGCTGACACTGTCCTATAGAGCCCAGCGGGGCCGCGATTTCTGGCGCAACCTCGTGGGCGCCGACGACGCGCAGCCCGCCGCTCTCGAACAATCGACCAACGCCGGACAACAGATGATCATCGCCACCGCGGAACGAGCGGATGATCAGCGGCATGCGGCGCAACGTCCCCCAATCGAGCCGCAATTGCGATATCGAGGGCCTGACCAAGGCACCCACCATAACGACGTCGCGGCAGCGCTCGTCGGCCGCTAGTCGGCAGAAGCGCCCGAACTGACCGAGAGCGATCCAGTGGTGCGGGTAAGCTTCGACCGCGCGCGCATCGGCCCAGCCGCGCAACGGAAACAGCACGACCGGGCGGCCTCGGCGGGATACGGCTGCGGCAACCGCGAACGGCACCGTACCGCCCCCGCAGATGATCGCAAGCGGGCCATCACTTGCGATGGCGTCCGCTGCCGTCATGCGTCCTCTTCGCCCGCCGCGGTGGTGCTGACGCGGCGGATTGCGCTCGTCAGCGGCCGCTTGCCGCTCCGGATGAAGGCAACGACGCTGCTGACGAGCTGATCGCCGGCCGCAGTTTCCTCGACCTTCGCAAGCCGCTCGCTGAACACGCCCTCGCCATGAAAAAGTTCCCGGTAGGCACTGCGCAGGCGGTGAATATCGGCCTTGGCAAAGCCGCGACGGCGCAAGCCGACGACGTTGAGCCCCATGAGGTTCGCGAGAGGCCCTTGCGCCGTTCCCCACGGGATCACATCGGCGCGCACGCCGCTCATGCCGACGATCATCGCGCCCTCCCCTAGCCGGCAAAACTGGCGCACTGCCGCCTGTCCGCCGAGAAAGGTGTAATCGCCGACGCTGACATGTCCGCCGAGGACGGCATTGTTGGCGAAGGTCACATGGTTGCCGACACGGCAATCGTGGGCGACATGGGAACCCGCCATGAGAAAGCAGTGGTCCCCGATCACCGTCAGTCCGCCGTCATCCTCGGTGCCGATATTGGCCGTGACGTTCTCACGGATGTCGCAATCGGCGCCGACCACAAGGCGCGTCTGACCGCCGCGATACTTCACCGATTGCGGGGGCGATCCCAGCGAAGCGAAAGGATAGATGACGGTCCGGGCGCCGATGGTCGTATGGCCAGTGAGGTGCACGTGCGCGATCAGGCGGCAGCCGTCGCCGAGCGTGACGTTGGGGCCGACGATGCAATAAGGCCCGATCTCAACGCCGTCGCCGAGCGTGGCACCGGGAGCGACGCGAGCGGACGGATCGATCGTGCTCATGCTCCGGCGCGCGACAACATTGCGCCGACCTCGGCCTCGGCGACGTTCATTCCGCGGACCTTCGCCTCGCCGCGAAACCACCACATGTTCTTGCGCTTGGCGATCTTCGTCATGTGATACTCGATGGTATCGCCGGGCAGCACCGGCTTACGGAACTTGCATTTGTCGATGGTCAGGAAATAGACCGCCGCCTCCTCGCGCTTCCATCCGACGGAGTTGATGCATAGGACGCCCGCGGTTTGCGCCATCCCTTCGATCATCAATACACCCGGGAAGACGGGATTGTCGGGAAAATGGCCAATGAACTGCGGCTCGTTGATGGTGACGTTCTTCACGCCAATGCCGAATTCATCGCCTTTTATAGAGGTGACGCGATCGATCATCAGGAATGGATAGCGGTGCGGAAGCAGCCGCATGACCGCCGCGATGTCGGCCGCCTCAAGTGCAGTGGTAGTCATCTCGTCCATGTCTCGAACCTTTAGCGCGTCCTTCGCCCGCACCGTCTCGCGCGGAAGGCGTCAACCCATCCTCACGATTCGCCGTCGTCGCCGGCCCCCTGCTCTCCTTTGCCGCTCATGGATTTGTCCTCACCGCCCTGACGCGCGGCCAGCCGCTCCAATACGAACATCTCGCGCATCCATTGTCGCACCGGCTTCGCCGGCGTGCCGCCATAGCGCGCCCCCGGCGGAACGTCATAGCCGACAATTGACGTCGCTGCGATGTGAGCCCCTTCACCGATCGTCACGTGATTGTTCGTACCGACCCTTGCACCGAGCACGACGAAATCCTCCAACGTCGTGCTACCCGAAATCCCAACCTGAGCGACCACGACACAGTGTCGCCCGATGGCAACATTGTGTCCGATTTGTACGAGATTGTCGATTTTGGTGCCCTCGCCGATGACCGTATCGCGAATGCCGCCGCGGTCGATGGTGCTGCTGGCGCCGATCTCAACATCGTCCTGGATGATGACGCGGCCGAGTTGGGGCACTTTGGTGTGACCGGCCCTCCCCATCGCATAACCGAACCCGTCCTGGCCGATTCGACAGCCGGGATGAATGATGACGCGATCCCCGATGAGGGCGTGAATGATCGAACTCAGCGAGCCAATGGAACACCGTCTCCCGATCCGTACGCCCGGTCCGATAACCGCATTGGCACCGATAATGGTTTCGGCGCCGATTTCCGCTCCTGGCCCGACGACCGCACCCGGATCGACCACGACCCCGCTCTCGAGGCGCGCTGCGGGGTGGATCGCGGCGCTCGCCGCAATCCCGTCTCCGCCAAACAGCGAGGCAGGGCGGAGCGAGTCTGGAAACAGCGCGCGAGCGACAGCAACAAAGGCGCGATAAGGCTCGCGTACCGTGAGCACGGCGAGGTGTGACGGTGCCCGCTCGCGATGGCGCGGCGCCACGAGACACGCTCCGGCGTGCGTACGCCCGAGATCGTCGAAGAACTTGGCATTGTCGAGGAAAGCGAGATCGTGCGGACCAGCCGCGTCGAGCGCGGCAATGTTGACAATCGCGCGATCAGGCGGAGCCGAGGGCCCGAGAGTGGCGCCGGTCAGCGCCGCAATCTCGGCGATGGTCAATGCTTTCGCGGCTTTGAAGAACTGCGGCGCGCTCATCGGAAATGACCTGAATTAAGGCAACTTCGCCCAAACGATTACCGTGGGCGTCAGCACGCGCGTGCGCGATGCTCGGTCCTCACACCAATCCTCGGGCCGCGTTGTCTGAGCAGGATGGCAGAGGCTCAGAACTTGGTTCCACCGCCGAACCTGAAGAACTGAACCTGGTCATATGGTGTGCGTGAAAGCGCATAGGCAAAGTCAAACCGCAGCGGCCCGAATGGCGAATCCCAGATGACGCCCATACCAGCAGACGCACGGAGCTTGTTCTCGTCGCCAACTGTCAAGGTTTCACCCGTCTGCGCCCAATAGGTTGGTCCGACATAATGCCACAACTGCCCCGCGTCAGCGAACCAGGCGAGTTTTATGCCGAAATCCTTTGGCGCGAAGAACAGCGGAGTTTGGAACTCGATCGACGCGCCCCAATAGATTGAGCCGCCGAGCGCGTCACCGCCGCGGATGCCGTAGGCGCCCAGTTCCCATTGGTATTCCGAGAGGTCACGCGGACCGAACCCGCCTGGCGCAAATCCGCGCACGATATTCGGACCGCCCTGGAAATGATCGAGCATGCGCAGACCTTCACCGCCCCATCCGGTGGCGTAGCCGCCCTGGAAACGCAACACGCCGATCAGATCGGGGAACACCTCATTGTAGATATGAGAGTCGAAGGTGGACTTGATGTTACGGACATCGCCGCCAGCGCCTGCGATGTCCTGACGGAACTCGAGGAGTGTGCCGTTGGTCGGGGCACGGCCATTATCGAGGGTGTTGTAGCTCAGCGTATATCCGACCGCCGACACGAAGACGGGTCCTTGCGCGGCTTCCTTGCGCACGGCCAGGGACGACTCGCCGTCCTGATAGCAGTTCGTTTGAGCCGGTGATCCCGCTCCCATCCATTGGGTTTGAAATCTTGAGAACTGATCAGGGGTCGGGAAGGAGGTTACGAAGTCGGGATTGATGTCGTTACAATTGCGCAAATTCCATGGCAGCTGAATCGACTGGACGTAGCCTGTGTACCGCGCCTGCGCTCCAACGTTTTCCGAAATCGGGATACCAAACTTGATATCGCCGCCATACATATTGGACCCGTACGAAAAGTACTGGTTCGGCAATCTCTGGTTCCAGAAAAGATCCCACGCAAACGCGAGGCGTGTGTCCATGAAATAGGGCGTGACGGTGCCGATATTAACGCCCCGGGCGTACTCGCCGTATTGCGCGGAGATTTTCCCCGACACGCCGGTGCCCATGAGATTGCGTTCGCTCACAGACACTTCCGCGATCGGGCCGTCCGCGGTCGAATAGCCGCCCGCAACAGAGAACTCGCCGGTCGACTGTTCTTCAAGATCGACGTTGAGGATGATTCGATCTGGCGCCGAACCCGGCTCCGTCGTGATCTTCACGTTCTTGAAGTAGCCGAGATTTTTGATGCGTCGCTCAGCGCGATCAACCAGGGCGCGGTTGTAGGGATCACCCTCGACGATATCGAATTCCCGGCGGATGACGTAGTCGCGCGTTCGCGTATTGCCCCTGAGATTGATGCGTTCGATATAGGTATGCGGACCCTCATCGACGACGAAGGTCACGTTGACAAGATGAGTCGCAAAATCGCGGTCACCGCGCGGACGCACGACGGCAAACGGATAGCCCCGCCGCGCCACGTCGATCGTGGTGTCCTCCACCGACTTTTCGACCGCGTCGGCGTTGTAGATCTTGCCGCTGACGACGCGCAATCGCGAACGCAGAGTTTCGCCCGGAACATCACGGATGTTGGACTGGATGTTCACGGCACCAAAATGATACTGATCGCCCTCGTCGATCGTAAACGTAATGATGAATCCCCGCTGGTCGGGTACATATTCGCCGAGGGCCGATACAACGCGAACGTCGGCAAATCCGTTATGCAGATAAAAACGTCGTAGCAGATCGCGGTCGGCTTCAAGACGGTCAGCGTCATAAATGTCGTTGGACTTGAGCCAACTCAACCAGTTCGTCTCACCGGTCTTGATGACGTCCCTTAGGCGATAAGTCGAAAAGAACCTATTGCCGACGAAGATGATCTTGGCGACACCGGTCTTGCCGCCTTCGTTGATTTCAAAGATGAGATCGACGCGTCCATTGGGGAGTTCGACGACCTTCGGCTCGACGCGCACGTCATAGCGGCCGGTGTGCTGATAGATCTCGATAATCCGCTGCACGTCGGATTGAACCATCGCGCGCGAAAAAGTACCGCGAGGCTTTGATTGAATTTCGGTAGCGAGTTGCTCGTCCTTCGCCTTGTGATTGCCCTCGAATGCAATTCGATTGATCACCGGATTTTCGACGACGGTTACGAGGATGCGTCCAGGCCCGGGCGTGATGTGCACGTCTTGAAACAGGCCGGTGGCGTAGAGCGCCTTTAACCCGGCGTCGATTTTGCCGGCGTCAAGCCGCTCGCCCGGCGGCACGTGAAAATACGACCGGATGGTGTCCGCCTCAACGCGGCGGTTACCCTCCACGTCAACGCGAATTCCGCCGGTTTGAGCTTGAGCAACACCGATGCCGGAGAAGCCCATAGGAGCAATCCCCGCGCCGGCCAAACTCAACAACACTACCGTGGCAACTACCCCCAGCCGCCCCAGCAACCACACTCTCAGTCCCATATGCGAATCGTCCTCATCCGGTTCGCATCCCCCCGTATTTCGATCTGAAGTATCCCTGACGATGCTTCTACAGGCTTTCCCACCTCCTGCAAGTCGAAGATAACCTCAAGATTTCGTTTAATTTTAGAGTGTTGCCCCGCCCCACCAAATTGCCCCGCTACGATCCAGGCCAGAACGGCCGCAGATCATTGAACGCAGCAAAGATCATCAACATTACGACGATTGCAAGGCCAATCCGGAACCCGACCTCCTGGGCACGCTCAGAGAGCGGGCGGCCGCGAACGGCCTCGATTGCATAGAACAAAAGGTGACCACCATCCAGCAGCGGTACCGGAAACAGGTTGAGCAGCCCAATCGACACCGACAGCAGGGCGGTGAAGTCCAGCAGCGGGCCAAATCCAAGCTTTGCCACTTCGCCGGAAATTTGCGCGATCTTGATGGGACCGCCGATCTGGTCGGCGGACTGGCGGCCAACCACGACGTCCCGCAGGTATCCCATGGTGGTCGCGACAACAAACCACGTGCGATCAGCGCCGAGCTTGACCGCCTCCCATGGCCCGACCCGTTCCGTCTTCACGTCGCCCGGCTCATTCGAACGAGTGATGCCCAGCATCCCGCGCTTGTCTTTCTCCGCCGGCGTCGCATGGAGCGTGACCAAGTTGTTGCCGCGCTCGACCTCGATCGTCAGCGTCCGGCCGGGACTGAAATTCACGATTCGCTGGACGTCTCCGAAGCTCTCGATCTTGGTGCCGTCGATCTCGGTGATCAGGTCGCCGACCTGAAAGCCGGCTGCGGCGGCCGGACTGCCGGGCTCGACCGCGGCGATGCGCGGAATCGCGGTGGTCTTGCCGTCCACCATGAACACGCCCGCAAAGATCGCGATGGCGAGGATGAAATTCGTGAGAGGGCCCGCGACGACCACGGCCGCACGCGCGCTGACCTTCTGACCCGGAAAAGTCAGTCGGCGCTCCTCTTCGGTCATCGCAGCGAGCGTCGACTCGTCCGGCACGCTTGCCGCGTTCTCGTCGCCAAAAAACTTGACGTAGCCGCCAAGAGGTACCGCAGAGAGCTTCCAGCGGGTGCCGTGACGATCGTAGAAACCCGCGAGTTCGGGGCCAAAACCGATCGAGAACACCAGGACCTTGATGCCGTAGGCACGGGCGACCAGGAAGTGACCCAGTTCGTGGAAGAACACGATGATCGTCAGAACGAAGAGAAAGGGGATGATCCAGCCGGTGTAGTTGCCGCCGAATGCGGCAAGACTGGTGAAAAAGTGGGACCCCATCTCAACGACCTCGCTTCGATCCGACGCCAAATATGTAAACGTGTTTACTGAATTGCTACCTTTGCGGCAATTTGCGGCAACAGGTGTTGGGCGAGCGATCTTGATTCTTGGTCAACGGCAATAGCCTCGCCCACATCGGCCGGCTCCCGCGTCAGCCCCCTGCCCTGCGCCGCCTCGATGGTGGCTTCCACGAGCGCGGCAATTCCGGCGAAACCAAGACGCCCGCCAATAAACTCATGTACTGCAATCTCATTTGCCGCATTAAGCACGGTCGGCGCCGCGCCGGCCGCCACCAGTGCTTCGCGCGCGAGCCGGAGCGCCGGGAACCGCACGACGTCCGGCGCCTCGAAGGTTAACGTACCCATTTGCGCGAGTGTAAGACGCGCCGCTCCCACCATGCGTTCCGGCCACGCCAGGCAATTGGCGATCGGCACGCGCATGTCCGGCGGCCCCAGCTGGGCGATGAGCGAGCCATCGCGGTATTCGACGATGCCGTGCACGATCGATTGCGGATGCACGATGATATCGATCTGCTCCGAATGGAAGCCGAACAGATGATGAGCCTCGATGAGCTCAAGACCCTTGTTCATCATGGTCGCGGAGTCGATCGTGACTTTGGCCCCCATCGACCAATTAGGATGCTTGAGCGCCTGCTTCACGGTGGCGTTGCGCATCTCGGCGGCCGAGGCGGTGCGGAACGGTCCGCCCGACGCGGTGAGAATGATGCGGCTCACATCCTCGCGCCGCCCCGCTGACAAAGCTTGGAAAATGGCGTTGTGCTCGGAATCGACGGGCAACACCACCGCGCCGCACTCTGCCGCGCGACGCATGAACAGCGCCCCGGCGCACACGAGACATTCCTTGTTGGCGAGTGCAACGGTAGCGCCGCGTTCAACCGCCATCATGGTCGGGCGCAAGCCCGCGGCCCCGGTGATGGCAGCCATCACCCAATCGGCGGGGCGCTGCGCCGCCTCGGCGACGGCGCCCTCGCCTGCCGCCGCTTCGATGCCAGAGCGAGCCAGCGCGTCCTTGAGTTCGCCGTACGAGGCCGTGTCCGCGACCACTGCCATGCGCGCGCCGACCTCGCGGGCAAGTTTCGCGAGCGCACTCGCGTTACGCTGCGCCGTCACGGCCTCGACCCGGAACCGATCGCGCTCCATGCGCAAGAGATCGATGGTGCTCGTTCCGATGGAACCGGTCGCGCCGAGGAGGCTAACGGTCAATTCACGCGCGCGCGGAGCCTGTCCGACATGAGCAAGCGGAACGACCGTCATCGGATCACCAAATCCTTGTCACCACGACAACAAGCCGCGCGCGGAAGCCTCAACGCCCCCGCGTGCCAGCCCCAGCAATGCTGCCACGCCTGATGCCGCAATGAAACCATCCAATCGGTCCATCAGCCCGCCATGGCCGGGAATCAAATGACTCGCGTCCTTGACTCCGAAGTGCCGTTTGACCGCCGATTCGAACAGGTCGCCGCCCTGAGAAACGATCGAGAGCGCCAGAGCGATGGCTGCAACCGGCATGAGTGGTTTAACCCCCGCGCCGAGCATCACCGCCATCGCCGCAACGACGGCGCCTACAGCGCCGCCGCATGCGCCAGACCAGGTCTTCTTCGGACTGATGCGGGGCGCGAGTTTTGGACCGCCCACCGCCCGCCCGACGAAATAGCCCAGGATGTCGGTCGACCACACCACGGCAAACAGGAAGATAATGGAAACAACCCCGAGTTCCTCGTCACGGCGAAGCAGCACCGGGGCCAGCAGGGCAGTGCCGGCGTAGAGGACGCCGCTGCCTCCCCAACCGCGACGGCCTGAGCCGCACAACATGCCCGCCGCCAGCGCGCCGACCACCAGCGCAAAGAGCGCCGTCGCGAACGAGCCGAAGCCGGCGGCAACCGCGGCGACGACAATTGCGGTTGCACCCGCGGCGAGGACGGCAGTCGCCGAACCCGCCACGATTGCGGTCCATTCCCAAAAAATGCCAAGCGCTGCAGCCGCCCAGAACAGCGTGAACGGCCAGCCGCCGACGGCGACCGCACCGACCGCGAGCACAGCAAGCACGATCGCCGAGGCGACGCGCTTGCCGAGTTCACTGCTATGTGGAGACGGCGCGGAATGCGGCTCCGTCACGACATCATGATCCGGTGCGCGCGACGAGTCCGCCGAAACGCCGCTCGCGCCGCCGGTATTCGGCGATCGCATGTTCGAGCGTGGCGCGATCGAAATCGGGCCAGTAGGTCGGAACAAAAACAAGTTCGCTGTAAGCCGACTGCCACATCAGGAAATTCGACAGTCGCTGCTCACCGCTGGTGCGGATGATGAGATCGGGGTCCGGCAAATCGGGCGCGTCGAGATGGCGGGCAAGCATATCTGCCGTGATATCGGTCGTGGCGAGTTTGCCTTGCTGCACGAGTTCGGCGACGCGCATCGCGGCCCGCGCGATCTCCTGGCGACCACCATAATTGAAGGCGACAACCAGCAGCAGGCCATCGTTCTCCCGGGTCAGTTGTTCGGCCTCGTCCAATAGTCGCCGGATCTCCGGGTCGAGCCCGTCGCGCTCGCCGATGATCCGCACACGGACGTTGTTCTCGTGCAGCTCGACGAGGTCATTGCGAATGAACCTGCGCAGCAGTCCCATCAAGTCACGAATCTCGGATGGCGGCCGCGACCAGTTCTCCGAGCTGAACGAGAAAATGGTCAGAATCGATATGCCCATTTCGCCGGCCGCGCGCACGGTTCGCCGCACGGCTTCGACGCCGCGACGATGGCCTTCGCTGCGCGGCAGCCCGCGCGCAGAGGCCCACCGGCCGTTGCCGTCCATGATAATGGCGACATGGCGCGGCGGCTCAAAGGCGGTGGCCCCCGTCTTGAGTTCAACTGTCATGGGCTCGGCGGTCTTGGACGCTGCCGCAACTTCCGCCATCCGGCTCTCCGATTGTGTTGCGCGGGTGCTCAAACCGTCATGATCTCTTTTTCTTTGCCGGCGAGCGTCTGGTCGATTTCGTGGACGATCTGGTCGGTCGCCTTCTGGACTTCATCCGACATGCGGGTGTGATCATCCTTGCTCACCTTACCGTCTTTTTCGAGTTTCTTCAGCATGTCGAGAGCATCGCGTCGGACATGGCGGGCGGCGACGCGCGCCGATTCGGCGTATTTGTGCGCGACCTTGACCAGCTCCTTGCGGCGCTCCTCGTTGAGCTCGGGCACGCGCAGCCGAATCACCTGGCCCTCGCTTGACGGCGTCAGGCCGAGATTGGCGGCAAGAATTGCCTTCTCCACCGCATGAATCATCGATCTGTCCCAAACCTGAACACTGAGCAGCCGGGGCTCCGGAACACTGACGGTGGAAAGCTGATTGAGCGGCATGTGCGTGCCGTAAGCCTCGACCTGCACGTGGTCGAGGAGCGTTGATGACGCGCGGCCCGTTCGCAGCCCGCCGAACTCCTGCTTCAACACTTGAATTGCGCCCTGCATGCGGCGCTTGATTTCATTCAGATCATATTTCTCGGTTGCCATATCGCGCCTCCCGAAGTCCGGCCCGACCGCGATCCTGGACAAGATTGCGCGGCCTTCTCTTCGTCGTGATGAGCGCTCTGACGCTCCTTCCAATACCCGTTCCCGCGATCATCCGACGATCGCCCAAACCGCACCGGCCTTCCGCGTCGGAGGTGCAGCGCCATCCATTCCTATTCGCCAACGATAGTGGCCCGCGCCGCCCCGCTCAGCACGGCTTTGATCGCGCCGGGCTCCAGGATCGAGAACACAATGATAGGCATACGGTTTTCGCGGGCAAGAGCAAACGCCGTCGCATCCATCACCTTGAGCTCCCGGGTGAACGCTTCCTGGTGGGTGAGCTTATCGTAGCGTTTGGCGGACGGATCCTTCTTGGGATCGGCAGTATAGACGCCATCAACATTGGTGGCCTTGAGCACAGCATCGCACCCCATTTCCGCCGCCCGCAACACGGCAGTCGTATCGGTCGTGAAAAACGGATTGCCGGTGCCACCCGCAAACACAACCACGCGATTGTCGTCGAGATGGCGCAGCGCGCGCGCCCGCTCATAAGTCTCGCAAACCTGAGGCATCGTGAGTGCCGACATGGTGCGTGCTGATGCGCCGGCGCGCTCGATGGCCGCTTCGAGCACAAGCGCATTCATCACAGTCGCCAGCATGCCCATGGCATCGCCCGTCGGGCGGGACACGCCCTGCGCCGCCACCTCCACACCGCGCAACACGTTGCCGCCGCCAACCACGACGCCGATGGTCACGCCGAGCGCCCGTGCTGCCACGATGTCGGCGGCGTAGCTGTCGATCGTTGGCTGATGAATACCGAACGCTTCGGGACCGCTGAGCGCTTCGCCCGACAATTTGACGATCACCCGGCGGTATTTCGGCACGAAAGCCCCTTTGTCTGTGCCCGCGCGTACCAGGCCGGGCGCGCGGCCCGGCCGTGCCAGCTCAGGCCTTGCCGCCTGCAGCTGCGACTTCAGCCGCAAAATCGCTGTCCGGCCGCTCGATTCCTTCGCCTAGGGCGTAGCGGACAAATCCGGCCACCTTGATGGGGCCGCCGACCTTGCTCTCCGCCGCCTTGAGTGCCTGGCCCACCGATTTCTCGGGGTCGTGAATGTAGGCCTGCTCCAGGAGGCAGACCTCCTTGTAGTAGGTCTTGAGACCCGACTCGACGATCTTTGCGATCACCGCATCGGGCTTGCCTTGAGCGCGGAACTTGTCGGCCAGGATGTCCTTTTCGCGCGCGACCGCCGCGGGATCGAGCCCGGAGGGATCGACGGCCTGAGGATTGGAGGCGGCGATATGCATCGCCACCTGGCGCCCGAGCGCGGCAAGTTCCTCCTTGCTGCCCGATGGACTCGAGCGCAACGATGACGCCAATCTTGCCCAATCCCTCCGACACCGAATTGTGCACGTAGCTGCCGACCGCACCCGCCTTCACGGCGACGCTCGCCGCGCGACGCAGCGTCATGTTCTCGCCGATCGTCGCGATTGCCGAATTGATGGCATCGTTGATGGTGACGTCGACCGACCTTGTGGGCCTTGATCTTGTCGAGGTCGGTGCCGACCTCGAGTGCGACATCGGCGATCATGCGCACCAAGCCTTGGAACTGTTCGTTGCGGGCGACGAAATCGGTCTCTGCATTGACCTCTGCCACGACGCCCTTGAGCGGCCCGACGGCGACGCCGATCAAGCCTTCAGCGGCAACGCGTCCGGCTTTCTTGGCCGCCTTGGAGAGGCCCTTCTTGCGAAGCCAGTCGACCGCACCCGCGATATCACCGCCGGTCTCGCCAAGGGCGGCCTTGCAATCCATCATGCCCGCGCCAGTCATGTCGCGGAGTTCTTTGACCATCTGTGCGGTTACGTTCGCCATGTGGCAATCCTGTTCATGAGCGCAAATTCCCCATCCATGCCGGAAGGGTCATCGGGGCGGCAACACTTAACAGCCGCCCCTCGCACGCGCGGGCAGAACTACTCCCTACTCCGCGCCGAGTTCCTTGGCCTGGGCGATCCAGCCATCGACACGGCCGGGCAGTCCCACTTCCTCGCCGACATTGTGGGCGGCGGTGGGGCCAAGGCCGGCAATCTGCCAGTAATGGAAGATGCCGAGGTCGTTCAACTTCTTCTCGATCGCAGGCGACACGCCGCTGAGCTTCTTGAGATCGTCGGCGACGCCACGCGGACCGGACAGCGCCTCGAACCCCAAGCCTTCGGCTGCCTCCGCCGGCACTTCCTCGATCAACGGTGTCTCTTCGGCGCCGAGGTCGATGCCTGCTTCACCCTGACCGCGGGAAATTCCGTCAATCGCCGCCTTGGCGACGAGATCGCAGTAGAGCGTGATCGCGCGGCCGGCGTCGTCATTGCCCGGCACAACGAAGGTGATGCCCTCCGGATCACAATTGGTATCAACCACCGCAGCGACCGGAATGTTGAGCCGGCGCGCCTCCTTGATGGCGATGTCTTCCTTGTTGGTGTCGATCACGAACACCAGGTCGGGCAGACCACCCATGTCCTTGATGCCGCCGAGCGCGCGATCAAGCTTATCGCGCTCGCGCGTCAGGGTGAGACGCTCCTTCTTGGTGTAGCCTTGGGCTTCTCCGGCAGAGAGAATTTCGTCGAGCTTGCGCAGCCGCTTGATGGACTCGGAAATGGTCTTCCAGTTGGTGAGCGTTCCGCCGAGCCAGCGCGAATTGACGTAGTATTGCGCCGACCGCTTGGCGGCCTGGGAAATCGCGTCCTGAGCCTGGCGCTTGGTGCCGACGAAGAGGATGCGGCCGCCTTTGGCAACCGTGTCGCTCACAGCTTCGAGCGCCCGATGCAGCATCGGCACCGTCTGCGCCAGATCGATGATGTGGATGTTGTTGCGGGCGCCGAAGATGTAGTCGCGCATCTTCGGGTTCCAGCGATGGGATTGATGACCAAAATGGACGCCAGCCTCCAACAGCTGGCGCATCGAGTAATCGGGCAGCGCCATTGATAGTCTCCGGTTGTTCCGCCGCGGAGCGAGTGAGCGCGACAGCGACCTCGGTCGCCGATCGGCCACCGGACGAGTCCCCAAGGCTTGCAGCCGAGAGAGCTTCCGCGTGTGAGATGGGGCGGCATATAGCGACTAACCTCGCGGAACGCAAGGCGATTACCGACCTCGCAATTAGCCGGCCTGAGCGGCGCCGCGCGACGTCTCACAAACACCGCGCGCACGTCGACGACGCCGGGCACGGCCTTGAGGGCACCGGCGATTTGCGGGCTCACCTTGTAGCGGCCGGGCAGCTTCACCTCGACCTCCGCGCCGGCGCCGAGCATCACCACGAGGTTGATTTCGCCCGACTGCGGATCTCCTGCGCCACCATTCTTCGCCTTGGCGCCCACGGCGCCCGCCCCCGCCCTTCCTTGCCATCGAGGCGCTTTGCCACCGCATCGAGCGGGGTCGCGTCCCGCACGAAAATGCGCAGTCCCTTCTGAACCTTGGCGGCGGCACGATCCAGCGGCTCGACCGACTGGATGCGCGCCCGCACCTCCTCGCCCTGGGCTTCTGCCGTCACATACAGAAGGACCGGGCTGCCCGGCTCGAGCAGATCACGATACTGCTGCAGGCCTTCGGCGAAAATCACGGCTTCGAACTGGCCCGAGGGATCGGACAGCCCGATGATTCCCATCTTGTTGCCAGTCTTGGTGCGCCGCTCTGCCCGCGATACACCGTCGCGGCAATCTTACCGGCGGTGACGCCGGCCTTGACCTGCCGCGCGAAAGCCGCCCAGTGCGGCACCTGCATGCTCTTGAGAATGCCGGCGTAATCGTCGAGCGGATGGCCGGAGAGAAAAAATCCGATGGCATCGTATTCGCGCTGCAAGCGGTCCGCCGGTAGCCAACTCGCGGCGTCGGGAACCTTCATTTTCTCCGGCGCCGCCGGGCCACCGAACAATTCCGCCTGACCGCTTGCAGCGGCTTCGCTGGTGCGCTGGGCCGTCGCCAGCACCACGTCGACCGCCGCGGTCGCCCGCGCCCGATCGCGCTCGATATCGTCGAAAGCGCCGGCCGCCGCGAGGCTTTCCAGGACCCGCTTGTTTACGGCGCGCGGATTCAAACGGTGGGAAAAATCGGAGAAATCGCGGAACGGCGCGGTCGCGCGCGGCGACGATGCTTTCGACCGCGGCGCGCCCGACCCCTTTCACCGCAGCCAGCGCATAGCGGATGGTATTGCCCGGACACATCGAAGTCGACACCCGACCGGTTGATGGACGGCGGCTCGACGGCAATGCCGAGGCGCACCGCTTCGGCACGAAATTCCGAGAGCTTGTCGGTATTGCCCATGTCGAGCGTCATCGACGCTGCCAGGAATTCGACCGGATAGTTCGCCTTCATGTAAGCAGTCTGATAGGCGACGAGGGCGTAAGCTGCCGCGTGGCTCTTGTTGAAGCCATAGTCGGCAAATCGGGCCAGCAACTCGAAGATCGCGTCGGCATGGCTGCGCTCGACGCCCCGCTCTACCGCACCCGAAACGAAATCGTTGCGTTGCGCCTCCATTTCCTTCTTGATCTTCTTGCCCATGGCGCGGCGTAGAAGATCGGCCTGCCCGAGCGAATAACCCGCCAGCACCTGCGCGATTTGCATCACCTGCTCCTGGTAGATGATGACGCCGAAGGTTTCGCGCAGGATCGGCTCAAGCTTGGGATGAATGTAATCGGGCCGCTCGGCGCCCTGCTTGCGCGCGCAATAGGTCGGGATGTTGGCCATCGGGCCAGGACGATAGAGCGCGACCAACGCGATAATGTCCTCGAAACGGTCGGGACGCATGTCAACCAGTGCGCGGCGCATGCCCGCGCTTTCCACCTGGAACACCCCGACCGTCTCGCCCCGCGCCAACATTTCGTAGGTCTTGGCGTCGTCGAGAGGAATTCGAGAGAGGTCGAGGGCGATGCCGCGCGCGGCCACGAGCTTGGCCGCGGTTTCAAGCACGGTGAGCGTCTTGAGGCCAAGAAAATCGAATTTGACGAGACCGGCCTGCTCGACCCATTTCATATTGAACTGGGTCACCGGCATGTTCGACTTCGGATCGCGGTAGAGCGGGACGAGTTCGACCAGCGGCCGATCGCCGATGACAATGCCCGCCGCGTGGGTCGATGCGTGGCGGTAGAGTCCCTCGAGCTTCTCGGCGATCGCGAACGCGCGCGCGACGATCGGTTCGCGGTCGCGCTCGGCTTGCAGGCGCGGCTCGTCCGCAATGGCGCGCATGAGCGACACCGGCGCCGCCGGATTTTGCGGCACAAGCTTGCATAATTTGTCGACCTGCCCGTACGGCATTTCGAGCACGCGACCGACATCGCGCAGCACGCCGCGCGCCTGCAGGCTGCCGAACGTGATGATCTGCGCCACCTGGTCGCGCCCGTAGCGTTCCTGCACGTAGCGGATCACCTCGTCGCGACGGTTCTGGCAAAAGTCGATGTCGAAGTCCGGCATCGATACCCGTTCCGGGTTGAGGAAGCGCTCGAACAGCAGCCCGAAGCGGATCGGATCGAGATCGGTGATGGTGAGCGCATAAGCGACGAGCGAGCCCGCGCCCGAACCGCGGCCGGGACCAACGGGGATGCCCTGCGACTTCGCCCACTGGATGAAATCCGCGACGATCAGGAAATAGCCCGGATATTTCATCCGCTCGATCACGGACAGTTCGAAGGCAAGCCGCTCGCGATATTGCTCCTCGGTATAGCCTGCGGCGATGCCGTGAAATTCGACGCGGCGGTTCAACCCCTCTTCCGCCTGCCTGCGCAGTTCGGCTGCCTCGTCGAGCGCACTCTCGTGAGCACGCGAGAAACGCGGGAGGATCGGTTTGCGGGAGATCGGCCGGAACGCGCATCGCCGCGCCACCTCGACCGTCGACGACAGCGCCTCCGGCAGGTCCGAAAATAGCGCCAGCATTTCGGCGCGCGTCTTGAAACGATGTTCGATGGTGAGGTGCCGGCGGTCCGCTTCGGCCAGGAGCCGACCCTCGGCAATGCAGAGCAACGCGTCGTGAGCCTCGTAGTCGGCCGCGGCCGCAAAGTACGACTTGTTTGCGGCAACGAGGGGGATGCCCTTGTCGTAGGCTAGCTCGATCAGCGCTGGCTCGGTGGCTCGCTCGTCGGCGGTGCCGTGGCGCTGCAATTCCACATAGAGGCGATCGCCAAACAGCCGCAACAACCCGTCGGCGCGGACGGCGGCCAAACTGGTCTGGCCGGCGACGATCGCGCGATCGAGCGGCCCGTCAGGTCCGCCGGTCAGCGCAATCAAGCCATCCGCGTGGCCTTGCAGCCAACCAAGCTTGACATGAGCCGGCTCGGCGTCGCTGTGATCGAGAAAAGCGCGCGAATTGAGATGAAGCAGGTTGCGATAGCCGGTCTCGCTCGCCGCCAGCAGTACGATCCGCGACAAGGTCGCAGCGGCCGACGGCCCGGGCGAGCGCGGCTGGCGATCACCCTCCTCCCAATCAACGGACAGCGTGCAGCCGACGATCGGCTGAATGCCGGCGCCCGCCAACTTGTCGGAGAATTCCAGCGCCCCGAACATGTTGTTGGTATCGGTAAGCGCCAGCGCCGCCTGGCGATCAGCCTTGGCGAGTTCGGCAAGGCGCGCAATCGGCAGCGCCCCCTCAAGCAGCGAATAGGCAGAGTGCAGATGAAGGTGGACGAAGCCCAAAGCCATCAGAAATCATCCAGTTCGGCAGCATCCCAATCGCTGCGCCGCGGCGAATCGCGCGGGGCACGATGGTGCAAAGCCGGCGTCGGCCTGTCCACCGGTGCCGGCCATCACGACCCCGCAATGCACAGCCGCCGTCACCGTTCATCACCACATCGACAGCACTTGGGCCCATACCGCGATCATGCCGATGAACAGCGTAATTGACGCCAATGCGGCGGCTTCTGCCATGAAAGCGCGAAACATGTCCTGCCCTCCTACCATCGAACATAGATCGAACGTGAGGCGAACATAGTTCACTGTCTGTTCTTCGTCAATTCGCGTTTGCCGCCGGCGCGCTTCGCATTCTCGCGATGGTTAAGACGTTGAGAAACTTCCGAAAATCAGCGCGATTTTCAAAGAAAATATCGAGTTCCATCTTAATGGAAGACAGCGCCGCGGATTATAGCGTTGCATTGGGTCGGATAACGTCTGAGCCCGACCTGTGACGGCGGTCCCGGTATCGCTACGGCCGGGGCCGCTGCCATCTTGGCCCTACGCCATCTCCACGACCTTGCCGTCGCGCAACGTCACGCGGCGATCCATCCGGTCCGCGATATCCATGTTGTGGGTCGCGATGACCGCGGCAAGACCGGAGGCACGCACCAACTGGGTGAGCGCAGAGAACACCCGCTCGGCGGTGCGCGGGTCGAGGTTTCCGGTCGGCTCATCGGCAAGCAGAACGCGCGGCCCGTTGGCGACGGCGCGCGCAATCGCAACGCGCTGCTGCTCGCCGCCGGAGAGTTCCGAAGGCCGGTGGTCGAAGCGATCCTTGAGGCCAAGATAGCCGAGGAGATCGCGCGCCCGCGCATCAGCCTCGCGGCGCGACAGGCCGCGGATCAGCTGCGGCATCATCACGTTCTCGATCGCGGTGAATTCCGGCAGCAGATAGTGCGCCTGGTAGACGAACCCCATCTCGATCCGCCGCAGACGGGTGCGCGCGGCATCGCCGAGCTGCGAGGTCGCGGTCTCGCCCAAATAAACCTCGCCTGCGTCCTGGCGCTCGAGGAGGCCCGCGATATGCAGAAGGGTGGATTTGCCCGCACCCGACGGCGCAATCAGCGCAACCGATTGCCCCGACCACACCGCAAGCTCCGCGCCGTTGAGAATATCAAGGCGCGCGTCGCCCTGCCGAAAATGGCGTTCGATCCCTTTCAGGTAGATGGCGGGTGCGTCATCGGCCATCTCGATTACTCGCCGCGCAAGGCCTCGACCGGATCGAGCCGAGCCGCCCGCCAGGAGGGATAAAGCGTTGCGAGGAAAGAGAGCGTCAGTGCCAGCACGACCACGGCGACGGTCTCACCCGTGTCCATCTGCGCCGGCAGCCGCGACAGGAAGTAGAGTTCGGGCGGGAACAGATCCGTGTTGGTGAGCCAGGACAGGAACTGCCGGATTCGCTCGATATTGAGGCAGAACAGCGTTCCGAGGACGAGCCCGCTCACCGTTCCGATGATGCCAATCGACGTGCCGGTGATCATGAAAACGCGCATGATCGCATATTGGGTCGCGCCCATGGTGCGCAGGATGGCGATATTCTGGCCCTTGTCCTTCACGAGCATGATCAGCGCCGAGAGAATGCTGAGCGCCGCCACCAGCACAATCAGCGTCAGGATCAGAAACATGACGTTGCGTTCGACCTGGAGCGCGTTGAAGAAGGTCGCATTGCGCTGGTGCCAGTCGATCATGAAGATCGGGCGCTGCGCGGCGTCGGCGATCGGCTTACGGAAGCGATCGACGCGGTCGGGATTGTCGACATAGACCTCGATCGCGGTCACATCGCCGTTGCGATTGAAATAGGCTTGCGCTTCCGGCAACGGCATGAACACGAAAGCGGTGTCGTATTCGGACATGCCGATCTCGAAGATCGCCGCGACCTTGTAGGGCTTGATCCGCGGTGTCGTGCCCATGGGCGTCACCGCGCCGCGCGGCGATACGAGGGTGAGGTTATCGCCGGCCTGGACCGACAGTTGCTCGGCGAGCCTCCGGCCGATCGCGACGCCCTGCCCTTCATCGAAGCCGACCAGGGTGCCCTGGCGGATGTTGCTCGCAATGGTTCCGAGCCGGGCAAAATCAGCGCCGCGGATGCCGCGCACCAAAACGCCGTTGGCATTGTATGGCGAGGACGCGAGCGCCTGGCCCTCGACAACGGGTGCTGCAAGCCGGACGCCGGGCACCATGGCGACGCGCGAGGACACCGCATCCCAATCGGTGAGCGGCGAATTGAGCGGCTGCACCAGCAGATGGCCGTTGAGCCCGAAGAATCTTGTCGAGCAATTCCTGGCGGAACCCATTCATCACCGCCATCACGATGATGAGGGCCATGACGCCGATGGTGAGGCTGAGGAATGAGATCGCCGCGATGAACGAGATAAACCCTTCGCGTCGCCGCGAGCGCAGATAGCGCATCGACAGCAGCCACTCGAATTGGGCGAAAGGAGGCGTAGCGCTCGGCTGGGCCATGTCAGTTGTCCTAATCCGATTTCACCCGATTCTCGCGGTCGAACGCCACCAGATTCGCTCGCGGAGCGACACCGCACACAGATTCATGCGGTTCTTGCAGCGCCTTCATTCAGGCTTCAAGCGTAATGCCTCAGGGCGCGCCACTATGCCGCCACGCGGGCAATCGCCTCGTCTGGAGGCAACAATTCCCGGCTGCCGTCGGCGCGCCGCTTGATTTCGACCTTGCCTTCCGCAAGCCCTTTCGGCCCGACCAGGATCTGCCACGGAATACCGATCAGATCGGCAGACGCGAATTTTGCGCCCGGCCGTTCTTCGAGATCGTTGTAGAGCACCTCAACGTTGCGGGCGGTCAGTTCATCATAAATGCTTTCGGCGGCCTTGTCGGTCGCGGCATCGCCTTGCTTGAGGTTGAGGATAATCGCCTTGAACGGCGCCACGGCCTCGGGCCATTTGATTCCGGCGTCGTCATGGAAAGCCTCGATGATTGCAGCAACCAGTCGCGTGGGCCCGATGCCGTAGGATCCCATTTGAACGGGGTGCTCGCTGCCATCGGGGCCTGTCACGACCGCGCGCATCGGCACCGAATATTTCGTTCCGAAATGAAAGATGTGGCCGACTTCGATGCCGCGCGCCGACAGCCGGGTGGACGCCGGCAACGCTTCGAAGGCGGCGGCGTCGTGCTTTTCGGACGTCGCGGCGTAGCGCGAGGTCCACAGATCGACGATCTTCTGGAGACCTGCGACGTCATCGAAGTCGACGTCTTCGCCGGGGATCGGAAAGTCGAGATAGTCGCTGTGGCAGAACACCTCGCTCTCTCCGGTGTCGGCGAGGATGATGAATTCGTGGCTTAGATTGCCGCCGATCGGTCCGGTATCGGCGACCATCGGAATCGCCCGCAGTCCCATGCGTGCGAACGTGCGCAGATAAGCGACGAACATGCGATTGTAGGCGTGCTTGGAGCCGGCAAAGTCGAGGTCGAAGGAATAAGCATCCTTCATCAGGAACTCGCGCGAGCGCATGGTGCCGAAGCGCGGCCGCACCTCGTCGCGGAACTTCCATTGCAGGTGATAGAGATTGAGCGGCAAATCCTTGTAGGAGCGCACATAGGTGCGGAAGATCGCGGTGATCATCTCCTCATTGGTCGGCCCATAGAGCATGTCGCGCTCGTGGCGATCCTTGATGCGGAGCATCTCCTTGCCGTAGTCGTCATAGCGACCGCTTTCCCGCCACAGATCAGCCGACTGGATGGTCGGCATCAGCATCTCGATTGCGCCGGCTCGATCCTGCTCTTCGCGCACGATCTCGCAGACGTTCTTCAGCACGCGCAGGCCAAGCGGAAGAAACGCATAAATGCCGGCCGCTTCCTGGCGTACCATGCCTGCACGCAGCATCAGGCGGTGAGAGACGATTTCGGCTTCCTTGGGCGTTTCGCGCAGGATCGGCAGGAAATATCGAGACAGTCGCATGGGTTCCGCGCATTGATTCGAGTGAGGGTTCGTTCGTTCCAAGGTGAAACCGGAACGCTTTGCAAAACACAAGAGCGCCACGCGGCTAAACGCCGTTTCTCATGATGGCTGTGCACTCCGACTAGCTTCGGAGCTGCCTGACCGCTCATGGTGCAGTGCACGACAAGCCTGATGACAATTTAGACCTTTTTGAGTAGATATAACTCTGCCCGCCAATGTCGGTGACATGCCTACCTCGGCGGGTCGGTCCAAGTCTGTGGGAGGAACAACCGACGGCGCGGTCCAACGCAGCCACTCCAGTCCACGAAACCACCCCTAAGCCCCATAAATTGCTGGAGATGATCGGATCTGGGACGTTTGAAGCAGGGCATTGGCCCTGCTTTTTTTTCGCCACGGCGACCTGCGAATTCTAAAGTTGCAGCAATTTCGCAAGGCTTGGACATTGGGGCATTGCCCAACTTTCAGATGGGCGCCTCCCCACGAAAGATACTTTCGCATTGCACAAATTATGTGCATTAGGTCGACGGCTGGCTCGCCAAGGCAGAGCTGGCGGGAAATCTCCCCATGGGGGTGCGGCATCCGCCATGCCCCGGCGGGGCCGGATAAAGTTTGCAGCTGTGAGGCGAAGCCTTCGAAACTTGATTGCATTTGTTATTTTTCCAGCCATAAATTCGGGCAGGCTGATCCAAGGCATTGCCGTTGCTTATTCCAGCCAAAAAGCAAGAACAACTGATGATGCTGGAAAGTGCATGTGGGTGGCAACGCTAGAGGATGCGGCCCAACGGCTGGGATTCATCAGGGGGCCGCGCTCTTAGCCATGCTTCAGACGAACCAAGTGCCGCTTCATCGCTTCGCGCTCGTCAACACCAGCAATCCCAATGAATTTCGCGACACGATCGTTCGGAAATTCGACGCGCGCAATTTCACGATCGGCTCGGGCCTGCAAACATTCGAAGCAACCCGGAGCTACTTCGAGTTCGGTAATGTCGACCTCGTGTTCGGCACCTGCAACACTCCTTATGAGGTGCATTTTCCCGCCACCGATTTGGTGAAGCAGCACCTTGTCCTGCAAAGCAGCGGCCGCACGCACTTCGGCGGCACTCAATTCGAGATCAGCCCGACGGAGACGGCTGTCATTCCGGCGGGCGCCGAGATGTTCCACCAATACGGCGCGAACTTCGAACAGTTCATTTTCCGCGTCAAACCTTCGGCTTTGCAGGCGAAGTTGAGCGCGGTTGTAGGAATGCCGATTGCGCGGAATATCGAATTCGTAACGCCGTCGCGCTTCGCCAACCCCTCGTTGCAGCGGCTGAAGCGCATGCTCGAATTCTTGGTCTACGAGTTCGAGCGCGACGACAACCAAATTCCGCCAGCAGCAGTTGCTGAGTTCGAACAACTCCTGATCGTGTCATTCCTGCTCGGCAATCAACACAACTTCAGCGACCTCATGGTGCGCGAACAGCCGCGCCCGGCGCCATGGCAGGTCCGGCTGGTCGAAGAGTACATCGATGCGAACTGGAATCGATCCGATCACGGTGGAGGCGCTCGCGGCCGCCGCGGGTGCCAGCACGCGCAGCGTGTTCAAGGCCTTTCGCGAATCGCGCGAGTGTTCGCCGATGGCTTTCGTGAAGAGTATCCGCCTTGGCCATGCGCGCCGCATGCTGCAACAGCCGAATCCGACCACCACCGTCGTGTCGGTGGCCTATCGCGTGCGGCTTCCTCAATCCCGGACACTTCGCCCGCGATTATCGTCTCGCGTTCGGAGAGTTGCCGTCGATCACGCTCGCATCCTCGCGGCGTCGCCGGCATTAACGTTTGCGCATTTCGTTGAAACCGATACCCCTGACTATTCAAATCCCATTAATTTTGCATATACAACCGAGATTTCCGGTCGTCTAAAACACTTTAGGTGTTACCATGGCGCCGCGGAACGGCAGTCATGCAGCGCCCGCCGCATGGTCAACTCGTTTCGCAGATGCCGCCGATATCGCTGGTACCCGACGCATTCAGCACATTGGCAATGACTGATCTTCTTCAACGCGGTCCTCTTTATCGTCATCGCTTGATTCACGGCGGCTCGCCGCAAGCGTTGCGTGACAGACTTATCAACGTCCTCGGCGCGAGCGAAGTCGACGTCGACGACGGCGTTGCCAATTTCGACACTACTCTCGCCTATCTGCGGCTCAAGCGTCTCGCGCTCGTGTTCAGCGACGTGAACGCTTCCATGCGGATAAAGCTTCCGGCTGTCGGAATGGTGAAGCAGCCGATTGCTTTGGGAGGACGTGGCACCGTCAGCTTCGGTGCGCTCGGCTTCGATGTCAGCCCGGACACGACCGGCGTCATTCCGGCCGGGGTGGAAATGATCCACGACAATGGGCCCGGGCTCGCGCAGTTCGTTCTTCGCATCGATGCTGCCGCGCTGCAGACCAAACTCAGCGCCGTCGTCGGCACGGCGATCGTCCGCAACATCGAGTTCGAAACCGCCGGGACGTTTGCAAATCCGGCGCTGCGCCGGTTGCGGCGGCTCCTTAATTTCATCGTCGACGAGCTTGACAGCGACGACGGCGAGGCGCCGCCGACGGCCCTCGACGAATACGAAGAAATGCTGTTGCTAACCTTCCTCATCGGCAATCGGCACAATTTTTCCACGCTGCTCGAACGCACGCCGCAAGCGCCGGCGCCATGGCAGGTGCGCTTGGTCGAGGAATACATCGACGCCAATTGGAATGCGCCGATCACCGTCGAGGCGCTCGCCGCGGTCACCGGGGGAAGCGCGCGCAGCATCTTCAAGGCCTTCAAGGAGGCCCGCGGGTCCACTCCCATGGCCTACGTCAAGAACGTACGGCTCGAACATGCACGACGGATGTTGCAGTCTGCCGAAGGCGATGCCTCTGTGATCCGCATTGCCTATACCTGCGGCTTCCTCAACTCCGGACATTTTGCCCGCGATTACCGCACGGCCTATGGCGAGCTGCCGTCCGCGACGCTCAACAAGGCACGCCGGGGGCGCGCCTGAGCGTCGGCGCTCAATCTACAGATTGACTCTGATCAGCCTGAGGTAACGTCGCCGCTTCGCAGCGATCAAGAATGCGGCCGATCCCCCCGATCACTGCGGCATGAGATTGGCGTCCTTCACCACTTGCCGCCACGTCTCGAGCTCGACCTTGATGCGCTCGCCGAATTCCTCGGGCGTGTTGTCGACCAGGTAGAAGTCGAGCAACTCGAGTCGCTCCTTGATGTCCGGCTGCATGGTCAATGCGACGATCTCGCGGTGGAGCATGCGGACGATGTCGGGCGGCGTTCCCGCCGGCGCCAGCACGCCGACCCATTGGTCGCCATCGAGAACCGGGTAACCCGCCTCGATCGAGGTCGGCACGTTGGGCAGCTTCTCGGACCGGGTTTTGCTCGTCACCGCGAGCGCTCGCAGATTGCCCGCCATGAGCTGCGGCATTGCCGGCGGCAGCGAGCTGATGCCGATCGGCACGTGACCCGCAACATTGGCGGCGACCGCGGGACCCGCCCCGCTGTAGGGCACGTAGATCATGTCGAGATCCAGCGAATGACGGAACCGCTCGAACACCAGCGTCGGCTGGGTGCCGACACCGCCGGACGCCCACGTGTATTTTCCGGGGCTGGCCTTGATGAGCGCGACGAGCTCGGCGAGGGTTGCGACCGGCAGCGACGGATGGACGATGAGCGCGATGGCGGACGCGACCGGGATCGTGATCGGGGCAAAATCCTTGATCGGGTCGTAGGGCGCCTTGCCGGTGAACGCCGGCGTGGTGACGAACGCGCTGACGGTCACCAGGATGGTGTGGCCGTCCGGCGCTGCGCGCGCCGCCTGGGCCGTGCCGACATTGCCGCCGCCGCCGAGAATATTCTCCACATAGAACTGCTTGCCGAGTTGCTCCGAGAATCGCTGCGCCATCAACCGGGTGAACACATCAGTCGGGCCGCCGGGCCCGAACGGCACGATGAAGCGCACCGGTCGCGTGGGATAGGCATCGGCCCGCGCAACGTGCGGTGCCGCCAGACTTGCACCGGCGCCTAATGCCAGATGCAGAAATCGGCGGCGCGGCAGCTTGGCCATCGTTCGCTCCCCGTCGTTCGCCTTCGTCAGCAGCGGCTTCTCGGAAAGAGCCGCGACCGCAATTCCAGATAATGCTACACGAGTTGCCGGCGCGGAACAGGCTGACGCTGGCCGCTTTGGTGCGTCAGATTGCCGACAGCGACGCGGCGAGACGCAGCCCTTACGCCACCGCCGCCTGTTGCGTGGTAGGGCCGTCGTCTTCCAAGGTGGTGCGGCGCAGATCGCGCACCTCGCTCGTCTCTTTGTAACGACGCGCGCGATGCATGGTCGCGCGATTGTCCCACATCACGAGATCGAACGGCCGCCAGACGTGAACGTACACGAACTGCCGCTGGGTCGCGTGCTCGACAAGGTCGCGGATAAAGGCGCGCGCTTCCGGCATCGGCCAGCCGACGATGCCGCCGATGTGCGACGACAGGAACAACGACTTGCGGCCGGTCGCCGGATTGGTGCGCACGAGGCGCTGCCGCACCGGCGCGAACTTGACCCGCTCGTCGGCCGTGAAATC
This sequence comes from uncultured Alphaproteobacteria bacterium, assembly GCA_963702755.1. Taxonomy (GTDB): domain Bacteria; phylum Pseudomonadota; class Alphaproteobacteria; order Rhizobiales; family Xanthobacteraceae; genus JAJPKK01. The sequence goes on from CAVPDZ010000006.1 coordinate 581,108, forward strand.
AGTGAAGCCCAGTTGCCCGCGGGAGAAGATAAGCGAGTGCTCGGTGACGAGATCCTCGACCTCCGCCTTGGTCTCGTCGTCAAGCGCATCGTAGGCGGCGCGCATGTCGGCGAACTCGGTATTGCCGCCGGTCGACGGGATCACGCGCGCCGACAGCAGCGAATATTTCGCCGGCACTGCCTTGAAGGACGAATCCGAATGCCACAGGCGATTGCCGAGGTTGAAGGCGCGCCGGCGATCGTCCCGCGCCAGCAGCGCATTGTCCTTGTCGAGATTGGAGATGTCGCTCATCTCGATGCTGAGCCGGCGCTGGTCGAGCCGGGTCACATTATTCGAGGTGTTGAGTTCGATCTTGCCGAGGCTCCTGGAAAACGCGATCTGCTCGTCGTCGTTGATGCGCTGGTCGTGAAACACCAGCACCGCGTGACGATCCATGCCGGCGTGGATCGCCGCGACGGCCGCGGCATCAAGCGGCCGGCGCAGGTCGATGTCCTCGACCTCGCCGGCAAACGCGTTGGCGATCGGCTTGATCCGCATCGGACCTTGCGACCTCCCTGCCCCACCGCCTCAATGCGCCAGCGGATCGGGCCGCAGTTGGAAATTCACTACCAGCGGGCTCGACAGCGTGGCCGCTGTCTTGCCGGGCGCGCCCGGCGCTGCCGCGTCGATGCCCTCGATGTGCATCGGCGTGCGATTGCCTGATGTCACCCACAGGCCGCGGCCCTTCCAGCCGGCATTGACGTCGTCGATGCGGCCGTCGAGACCCTTGGCGAAGAAGCCCATGGGATACGGCACGCGCAGTTCGACGACACGCCCGCCGACCAGCGCGTGGAGCGAGTCCGACTGATTGCCGGTCGCGATCGGCACATCGGCACCGAGACCGAGAATGTTGTGCTGGTCGACCCACGTGTAATACGGATTTTCCTCGGCGCCGGAATCGCCTTGGAAACCGGGCCCGGGGATCGGATAGAAGGCAAAGCCCTCCGGACATTTGTTGCCAAGCTCGGCGCCCGGTCCGTTGAGCGGACCCTTGCACTTGCGGCGATCGAAGCTGCCGATATGGCCGGAATCGAGCGGCATCCACACGACGCCTTCGCGGTCGACATCGATGCCGCGAATGCCGAAGCCCGGCATCGGAATCCGATAGATTTCCGCGAGCGCGGTTTCCGCCGGGTTCGATCCTGGCGCAAGGCGCAGGATGTAGCCGGGATGTTCGAGGTTCGATCCCCAGATCGAGCCGTCGAGCGGGGACCAGGAAATGCCGTACATGGCATAGGGAATGCGGGTGTCCTTGGCGTAATCGGCCGGGTGCCCAGGCTCGTTGTAGCCCTCATCCCGCTTGCCGTTGGCATTGGTGTCGACGATCATCGGCGTCCAGCCCTGCGCCTTCTCCTGATCGCCTGTCGCCCAGTAGAGCTTGGTGTTGATCCAGCCCACCACGGCGAGCGGGCCTTGCGTATTGTTGGAGAGCCACAGCGTGTTGTTGGCGTCCTCCGCGAAATTCAGGTGATGGGTGCCGAAGCAGGTGTTGATGTGGGAGAATTTCTTTGTATTCGGGTCCCACACTGTGACTTGCCGTGCGTTCTGCACGAAGCCGGCCGGCGTTCCGGCAAGCGGAAACAGCTGCGCCGAGCGCAACGAGGAGTCCTTCTTGCAGTAGTCCGGCGGGTTCTTGGGCGAACGCGTCTGTGCCGTGAAATAGACCCGGCCATCCTGGTCCATCATCGGGTTGTGGGCGTTGACCTGCGTGTTCCACACCTGCTCGGTGCCGAAATAAGCCGATGGCGCGAGCACCTGGTTCGCGAGGGCCGAGCTTGGCGTGTTTTCCGGATCGGCCACCGGGACCTTCATGGTGGTCTTGGTATTCTTGCGCGGATCGAGGATCGGCAGGTTGTCGGTTGAGAGTTCGGCCGCACCATAGATCAGGCCGTTGCCGTTGACGGTCGGATTGCGACGATCGGTGGTGATGAGATCGTGGAGATAGTGCTTGGGATCGGACCAGTCGCGCACCGTGACGACAATGTTGCGCTCGACCCCGACCGGACGCGGCCGGCGTCGCGCTCGGCAACTCACCCGCCTTGATGCGATCGGTCCAGTTGGCGAGCGCCGCGAGGTGCCCGCCGTCAGGGGTCAGCATCGGCGCCATGAACCGCACCATGTCGCGGCCTGCGGGGCCCGACTGAATGCGGCGCGCCCAGGCGCTGATCGAATTGTCAAAGTGACCGAACGCTTCGGGGATGTACCGCGTCGCGTAGTTGCCGATTTGATGGCAATTGCCGCAGCCATTGGTCTTGGCGGAATTGAGCCATTGATCCTGGGTCTTGAAGTTCACCCCGATGCCGTTGCCGTCGGCGCCGGTGCCGGGGAAGCGGCTGCGGTCCGGAACGCGGATCATCGAGGCCCAATAGATCGCCGGATAATATTGCGCGGCCTCCGCAAGGCTTGGCGCGATGACCGCGGTGAGGTTGAGCGTCTTGCCGGGCTCGGTCGTGACCTTGGGCGAGTCGACGAGGCCGTAGCCGCGCACCCAGACCCGGTAGGTCGCCTTGGGCAGGTCGGGGATCACATAGCGTCCGTAATCGTCGGTGACCGCCATCTTGGCGAAACGCGTACCGAGTTCGGTTGTCTCAGCCACCACCCAGACGCCTGCCTCCGGGCCGATGCGGCTCGTGACGACGCCGCCGATGTCGTCGCCGTCGATTGAAGGTGCGGCGATTGCCGGCGGCTGCTGCGCGCGCGTCTCGCAAGGCATGCCCAGCGCCAGCATCGCAAATCCGAGCGCCGTTCCGCCATATAAAGCCTGCTTTATTTTCATCGTCGTCTCCTCAAACCTAGGATGCTGAGCGCCAGCGACCGCAACTTGACCGTTTGGCAGCAGTTTCCTGATCCAAGGCTGTCTGGCAGAATTACACTCGAGGCTATTCGGTACGCACTTGGAATTCGTACCCGCTTGGAATTCGTGCCGGAGGCGTTACAAGCAAAGCAAGGAAATGCGGCCGCCGTGCCGCCCAACAGGTGGAGGAGGAACGATGGGCTTGCGGATGGGCGCGCGTGCACAAGCGAATGGCATCGCCGCGATTGTCGCCTTGGGGCTGCTGACGTGGTGCGTTGGGACCGACGCAACGCGCGCGGAGGGCAACGCCGCGAAGGGCAAGCTCGCCTTTGAGCGACAATGCATCGTCTGCCACACTGTCGAAAAAGACGGCCCGAACCGCTACGGCCCCAACCTCTTCGGCATCGTCGGCAAGAAGGCCGGCACCGCGCCGGGCTATAACTACACCAACGCCTTCAAGACGCGCGCCAACTGGGAATGGACCGACGACGGGCTTGGCGGCTGGATGATGTTTCCAAGCACCATGGTGCCCGGCACCGCCATGGGCGTGTTCCAGGGCATCGCCGAGCGCGACCGCGACGACCTGCTCGCCTACCTCGCGACGTTGAAATGACGGAGCGCGGGCGTCCCGCCCGCTTTCTTCTTTCAGCTTGCAAAAAAGTGCGGGCGGGACGCCCGCGCTCCCACGACTATCGGCCTATTGACGAGGGCTGCGCGCCGCTGTCGACTGACGCATGGCGACCTCCAATCTGAAGCCGTGGCCCGAATCCGTCGCGCAGCTTGTCGATGTCGCGGCCGGGCGCGCGCCGGCCGACCTCGTCATTCGTGACGGCCGTTGGGTCAATGTCTATTCCGGCGAGATCATCCCGAACACCGACATCGCGATCGCCGCGGGCCGATTCGCCCTGATCGGCGCGGCCGGCCACACCATCGGACCTGCAACCACTGTCATCGATGCCGCCGGCCGTTATCTCGTGCCGGGCTTGTGCGATGGCCACATGCACGTCGAGAGCGGCATGGTCACGGCGACCGAATTCGCCCGCGCCGTCATCCCCCACGGCACCACGAGCATGTTCGTCGACCCTCACGAGATCGGCAACGTGCTTGGACTTGCCGGCGTGCGGTTGATGCACGACGAGGCCGCGAGCCTCCCCATCAACATGTTCGTGCAGATGCCGAGCTGCGTGCCGAGCGCGCCCGGGCTTGAGAATTCCGGCGCCGGCCTCGGCCCTGACGACGTGCGCGAGGCCATGACTTGGCCCAACATCATCGGCCTTGGCGAGATGATGAACTTTCCGGGCGTCGCCAAGGCCGACCGCGCCATGCTGGGCGAGATCGCCGAAACGCGGCGCGCCGGCAAAACCGTCGGCGGGCACTATGCCTCGCCCGATCTCGGCGTGCCGTTCCTCGCCTATGCCGCCGGCGGCGCGGCGGACGACCACGAGGGCACCACGGCGGCGGACGCCATCGCGCGGGTGCGCCAGGGCATGCGCGCGATGCTGCGGCTCGGCTCCGCCTGGTACGATGTCGCGGCGCAGATCAAGGCGGTGACCGAGCAAGGGCTCGACCCGCGCAATTTCATCCTGTGCACCGACGACAGCCATTCCGGCACGCTCGTCAATGACGGCCACATGAACCGGGTGGTGCGCCACGCCATCGCCCAGGGGCTCAAGCCGATCGTCGCCATCCAAATGGCCACGATCAACACCGCCCAGCATTTCGGGATCGAGCGCGAACTGGGCGCGATCGCGCCCGGCCGTCGCGCCGATGTCGTGATCTCGTCCGATCTCGTGACGCTGCCGATTGAAACCGTGATCGCGCGCGGCCGCGTGCTGGCCCGCGACGGCAAGCTTATCGAGGACATTCCGCCCTACCCGTATCCGGCCTCTGCGCGCAACACTGTGCACCTCGGCCGCGCCGTGACGGCGCGCGACTTCGAGGTCGCTGCGCCCGCCGGCGCCTCGCACGTCAGCGTCAACGTCATCGGCGTGATCGAGAACCAGGCGCCGACCCGCGCGCTGGTGCGGCGCCTGCCCTGCCGCGACGGCGTCATCGATGTCGATATCGCGAACGACATCTGCCGCATCGCGGTGGTCGAGCGTCATCGCGGCACCGGCACCGTCGCCAATGGCTTCGTATCCGGTTTCGGCTATCGCGTGCCGTGCGCGGTCGCATCGAGCGTCGCCCACGACAGCCACCACATCATCGCCGTCGGGACATCGACAGAGGATATGGCCCGGGCCGTGAACCGGCTCGCCGAAGTCGGCGGCGGCATCGTCGTGTTCCGGGAGGGAAAAGAGCTTGCCCTCGTCGAACTGCCGATCGCCGGACTGATGTCGGACGAACGCGCGGAGATCGTCGCTGCCAAGGCAAGCCGCATGATTGCGGCCATGGCCGAGTGCGGCTGTCATCTCAACAACGCCTACATGCAGCACTCGCTGCTCGCGCTCGTCGTCATCCCGGAGCTGCGCATCTCAGACATCGGCCTCGTCGACGTCCGCAAGTTCGAGCGCATTCCGCTCCTCGCGACGTAGCGCCTACAGCAGGGCTCGCACGACGCCGTAGGCGGCGCCGAGAAAAATGCCGACTTCCACCAGCACGGTGAGCATTGCGCCCGGGCCGCGCGTCGTCGGGTCGCGCAAGTACGAGACCGCGTAGATGATCCGGGCAACGATCCAGAGCAGCCCGCCCACCGCGGCGCCGATATCGCTGAGGACATAGGCGTAAACCCACATCGCGGGAAGGACGAACACGAGCTGTTCGACCGTGTTCATCTGCACGCGATAGGCGCGCTCGAAATGCTCGTTGCCGGTGACCGCCGGTGCTTTGACGCCGTATTTCGCCCGCGCCCTCCCCGCAACCCCTGTCAAAACGAAATAGAGGAGCAGCATCAGCAGCGTGACGCCTGCGGTGTAGTAATAAGTATGGACCATCGGTGAATCCCCCGTGCCAAGGCGACTATCTACACGCCGCGCCGAGGGTCAAGGTGCTCGTCTCGATTGAACTCCGGTTGCGGCGCGGCAGCGTGTCGATCAAACTTGTAAGCCATGCGCCCCACCATTCTCGATCCGCTATTTGCCCCGATCACGGCATTGTCCGGCATCGGCGCCAGAGGCGAAAAGCTTTATCGCCGGCTGCTCGATCGCGACGACGGCGCACGCGTTGTCGATCTCTTGTTCCACTTGCCGACCGGCGCGATCGACCGGCGCACCCGGCTTAAGCTTGCCGAGGTCAAGCCGGGTACGGTCGCGACCGTCGAGGTCACGGTGGAAGGCATTCGCGCGCCGCCGCCGCACCGGCCGAAGGCGCCATTCAACGTCGACACCTCCGACGATACCGGCACGCTGACGATCGCGTACTTCTCCGCGCGCAAGGAATTCATCGCGGCCAATTTCCAGCGGGGCGCGCGCGTCTGCGTCTCAGGCACCGTCACGGCGTACGACGGCATGTTGCAGATGGTGCATCCCGATCGCGTCGTTGCCGATGTCGCGATGATGCCGGCGGTCGAACCGGTCTATCCACTGACCGAGGGGCTCACGGCGAACATGGTGCGCAAGGCCATGGTCGCCGCCCTCGGCACGGTGCCGCAGCTTCCCGAATGGTTGGATTGGACCGTGCGCGGCCACGAAGGCTGGCCGGACTTCGCCGAGGCGCTGCGGAGCCTGCACCGGCCCGCAGCACCCGAAGATGTGGCGCCGACGGGCAAGGCGTGGTCGCGGCTTGCCTTTGACGAGTTGTTCGCATTTCAGCTCGAGCTCGCATTGGAACGAGCGCATCTGCGCCGGCCCGGCGGTCCGCGGCCCGCTGCGGCGACGACGCAGACGCCACGCCGCCTCCTCGACAAGCTCAAGGCCGCCCTGCCCTTCCGTCTCACCGCAAGCCAAGAGACGGCGATCGCGGCGATCGCCGACGATCTCAAGCGGCCGGACCGGATGCTGCGGCTCCTCCAGGGCGACGTTGGCTCGGGCAAGACCGTGGTCGCGCTGTTTGCGTGCGCGGCGGCAATCGAGGCCGGCGGCCGAGGTGCCCAGGCTGCCATGATGGCGCCGACCGAAATTCTCGCACGCCAGCACTTCGCCACCGTCACGCCGCTCGCGGCTGCGGCGGGCCTCAGAGTAGCGATCCTCACCGGACGCGAGCGAGGTCCCGAGCGCGCCGAAATCCTCACCCGGCTCGCCGCGGGCGAGATCGACCTCCTGGTCGGCACCCACGCGCTGTTCTCCGAGGACGTAGCGTTCTCCAATCTCGTCCTCGCGGTGATCGACGAGCAGCATCGCTTCGGCGTCGAGCAGCGTCTTGCGCTCGCCCGCAAGGGCAAAGCGGTCGATCTCCTGGCCATGACCGCAACGCCGATCCCGCGTACCCTCGTCCAGTCCTATTTCGGCGAAATGGACGTCTCCGAGTTGCGCGACAAGCCTGCCGGCCGCAAGCCGATCACGACGAGCGCGCTGCCGATCGAGCGCCGCGACGAGGTCATCGCCGCCGTCGGCCGCGCGATCTCACAGGGCCGACGGGTCTACTGGGTGTGCCCACGGGTTGCGGAGGACGAGGCGAGCGAACTCGCCGCGGCCGAAGCGCGTGCTGCGGAGCTTGCGACGATCTTCGGCAGTGCCGTCGATCTCGTGCATGGCCGGATGAAAAGCGCCGACAAGGATGCGGCGATGGCGCGCTTCGCCGCCGGCACGACGCAACTCCTCGTCTGCACGACCGTCATCGAGGTCGGCGTCGATGTCCCCGCCGCGACCGTGATGGTGATCGAGCACGCCGAACAGTTCGGGCTCGCCCAACTTCATCAACTGCGCGGCCGTATCGGCCGAGGCGCCGAGAAATCGGCCTGCCTTCTTCTCTACCAGGGTCCGCTTGGCGAGACCGCACGCGCGCGGCTCGCCATTTTGCGCGAAACCCAAGACGGATTCCGGATCGCGGAGGAAGACCTCCGGCTCCGCGGCGAGGGCGAGTTGTTCGGCCTGCGCCAAAGCGGCGCCGGCTCCTTTCGTGTCGCGGACATCGCAGTGCACGGCGCGTTGGTCGCGCCGGCACGCGCCGAAGCGGCGGCCGTTCTCGCGCGCAATCCCGGACTCGCGGGTGCCGATGGCGAAGCGCTGCGCACCCTGCTCTACCTGTTCGAGCGCAGCGCCGCGATCAAGCTCGTTGATGCCAGATGATGGCGGCCAGGCTATGCCGTCGCCTCGGGACCGAAGCGATTGGGACCTGGTGTTCCGGCCTGGCAAAACCAAACGATCAGAATGATCGCCCCGACCAGCGGAATGAACCCCAGCAGCAGCCACCATCCCGTCCGGTCGATGTCGTGAAGGCGACGCACAGAAACCGCGATGCCCGGGAGCAATAGCGCTAGCGAAGAAAGCGGGTTGATCAGCGAGATACCGAGAGCGTAGTCGATCGCGTACGAGACAACGTTAACGATGATCGCGAACAGCACCCAAAACCAGTATGCGGATCGCAGAGATCGGCCATTGAAGTTCACGTAATTCTGGAAACCAGACTGTATCGCTTCAACGAAACTCATGATCGATCCCCCTCCTGATAAAGGCAATCAGCCTATTACATTTTTCAATCCGTTGGAAAGCCAACGCCGAAAGCGGTTCGCTGTCCCTGCACAACAAAAGCAGGTCGTCGGAGCGGATTCGTCCGCCCCTGCTGCAATGCAATAGGGTGGAAAACCCTACTCTGCCGCCATAGCCTGGATCTTCTCCGCATCCGCACGGCGTGCAGCTTTGCGGCCTTGAACCCAGGCGTGTAGCCGGGCGAGGTAGAGGTAGACGACGGGCGTCGTGTAGAGCGTCAGAACCTGGCTCACGGCCAGGCCGCCGACCATCGAGTAGCCAAGCGGCCGACGCAGCTCGCTCCCGGTGCCGTGGCCGAACATCATGGGCAGGCCGGCGAGCAGCGCCGCCGCGGTCGTCATCAGGATTGGCCGGAAGCGCAACAGGCACGCTTCGCGGATCGCAGCGATCGGTGGCATGTTGCGTTCGCGCTCGGCGACGATGGCGAAGTCCACCAGCATGATGCCGTTTTTCTTGACGATGCCGATCAGGAGGATGATCCCGATGATGCCGATCACCGACAGATCCATGTGGCCGAGATTAAGGGCAAGCAGCGCCCCGACCCCGGCCGACGGCAAAGTCGAGAGAATCGTCAGCGGATGGATGAAGCTCTCGTAGAGCATGCCGAGGATGATGTAGACGACGACGAGTGCGGCGGCGATCAGGGCGGGCTCACTCGATAGCGAGGTTTGGAACGCCTGGGCATTGCCCTGGAATGTGCCGATCACGGCATCGGGCATGCCGATTTCGCGTGCGGCCGCCGTTATCGCATCGACCGCTTCGCCGAGGGCAACGCCGGCGCGGAGGTTGAACGTCAAGGTCGCTGACGGGAACTGGCCCTGGTGATTGATCGAGAGCGCCCCGACTTTGTAGGTGTCGATGTCGACGAGCGCCGACAGCGGCACCGCAGCGCCGGTGATCGGCGATTTGATGTAAATGCGATCGAGCGCTTCGAGGCTTGTCTGCAGCTCGGGCAGAATTTCCAGAATGAGAAAATAAGTGTTGAGCTGCGTGAAATACTGCGTGATCTGACGCTGGCCGAAAGCGTCGTTAAGCGTGTCGTCGATCGCCTGCGCGGAAATGCCGAACCGTGACGCCTGGTCGCGATTGATGGTGACCTTGAGTTGCGGCGCGTTCGACAGAAGATCGGTGCCGACGTCGACGACCTCGGGCACGGTCTTCATCTTGTCGAGCATCTTGTTCGCCCACTCGCCGAGTTCGGCGAGATTGGGGTCCTGCAGCGTGTACTGGAACGCGGCCCGAGCGATGCGGCCGCCGACCGTGATGTCCTGTGCCGGCTGGAGATAGACTGCGGCGCCGGTGATTTTCGCCAGCTGCGGCCGCAGGCGATCAATCACCTGCGAGGCGTCGAGGTCGCGCTCTTCGCGGGGCTTGAGCACGATGCTGAAGCGGCCGGTGTTCGCGGTCTGGGCGCCGAAGGTCGAGCCGATCTGCGAGCCGAGGCCTTCGACCGCCGGATCCTTCAAGATGACTTCGTCGATTTCGCGTTGGAGACGCCACATCTCCTGGGGCGAGATGTCCTGGGCGCCTTCCGATATGCCCGCGATGAGGCCGATGTCCTGGATCGGGAAGAAGCCCTTCGGGATCTGGTACATCATGACGCCGGTCAGGGCCATGGTCGCAAAGAACACTCCGAGCGTGATCGCCTGATGGCGCAGCACCACGTCGAGCGTGCGCTGATAGAACAACAGCATGCCGTCGAACATGCTCTCGATGGCGCGGTAGACCCGTCCCGGAGCATGGCTCTCCGGCCGCATGAAGCGCGAGCACAGCATCGGCGCGAGCGTCAGCGACACCAGTGCCGACACGGCGATCGAGGCAGTGACGGTCAGCGCGAATTCGCGGAACAGGCGGCCGATGATGCCGCCCATCAAGAGCAGCGGTATGAACACCGCGATCAGCGAAAAGCTGATCGACAGCACCGTAAATCCGATTTCGCGAGATCCGTTGAGCGCCGCCTCGAACGGCGCCTCGCCATCTTCCATGTGGCGGTGAATGTTTTCCACCACCACGATGGCGTCGTCGACCACGAAGCCGACCGAGATTGTGAGTGCCATCAGCGACAGGTTGTCGAGACTGAAGCCACACAGGTACATGGTCGCGAAAGAACCAAGCAGCGCCAGCGGCACGGTGATGCCAGGAATGAGCGTCGCCCAGAAGTTGCGGAGGAACAGCAGGATCACCAACACCACCAGGAAGATGGTCAGCAGCAGGGTGAACTCGACATCGAGCACCGAGGCGCGGATCGTCGTGGTGCGGTCCTGCAGGATCGAGATGTTGATGCCGGGGGGAATATTCCGGGTCAGACGCGGCAAGGTCTCCTTAATTTGATCGACGATGTCGATGACGTTGGCGCCCGGCTGTTTGTAGACCAGCAGAAGAATGCCGCGTTTGCCGTTCTGCCACGCGCCGATATAGCGATCGGATGCGCCGGGAACGGCCTGCCCGACATCGCGCACGCGAATGGGCCCACCGTTGCGATACGCGAGAATGATGTCGTTGAAGGGGTCGGCGTCGATGATCTGATCGTTCGCCGCAATCGTGAAACTCGTCCTGGGCGTGTTGACGGTGCCCTTCGCCGCGATCGTGGTCGTCGTGACGAGCGTCGAGCGAATATCCTCAAGCGAGAGCCCGCTTGAGGCGAGCTTCGCCGGATCGACCTGGATGCGGATCGCCGGGTGCTGCTCGCCGCCGATGAGCACTTGGGCGACGCCACGTACCTGGGAAATCTGCTGGGCGAGGAAATTATCGGCGTAATCGTTGACCGTCGTGATCGGCAAGGTGTCCGACTGCGCCGCGAGAATAAGGATCGTGGAATCGGCCGGATTGACCTTCTTGTAGTTCGGCGGCGTCGACATCTGCTGCGGCAGGTATCGGCCCGCCACCGTGATCGCGGCCTGCACGTCCTGGCCCGCGGAATCGATGTTGCGGTTGAGATCGAACTGGATGGTGATCGACGTCGCGTTGAGCGCGCTGACCGAGGTGAGCTGCGCGACGCCGGGGATCTGGCCGAATTGCCGTTCAAGCGGAGCGGCGACAGAAGTTGCCATTGTCTCCGCGCTCGCGCCCTGCAGTGTCGCGCTCACCGAAATCGTCGGGAAATCCACTTGCGGCAGCGGCGCGACCGGCAAAAACGGCAGGGAGACCAGCCCAACGAAGCCGATGGCCGCCATCAGCAGCGAGGTTGCTACCGGACGGCGGATAAACGGCTCGGAGATATTCATTGTGGGTCCCGTTCGACGCGCGACGGCCGCAAAATCCGCCGTCGGAAACGCCTCTTGCGGACCGGCATCCTCCCGAATGCCCAGCCTATTGTTTCGTTGTAGAATGAACACTTTTACAGGTTCGGGCAATACCCGCCGAACCCGAGCTGCATAAATTTACGGCTATATCCGAGCAGGATCGAAGCGCGGATGCGCCCGGGGGCTAACGCCGCATCCCGTCAGTACCGGGCCACCGGTCTCGCCGCAGTGCCGCCGCTACTCGACCTTCGCAGCACTCTGCGCGTTCGGCGCCAAGGGCGCCGCAAGCCGAGCCGCTTTCGCGGTCTCCGCGAGCGCGGCGAGCTTTTTGCGGGCGTCATCGGCGCTCGGCTGGATGAGGCCCGCCGACATGATCAGTTTCGCGGCGGCTTCGACCGGAATGTCGAGTTCAATGATGGCGCTGCGCGCGACATAGAAGAAGAAGCCCGTGGTGGGGTTCGGGGTACACGGCATGAACACCGACACATGCTCCTCGCGGCTCGGCAGCCGCGCAACGATGTCAGCGCTCGGCGGCTGCGAGAGGAAGACCAGTGACCACATGCCGGGTGCCGGGAATTCCACGAGCCCGACGGTGCGAAAGCTCGACCCGGATTCCGAGAACAAGGTCTCGAACACCTGCTTGAGGCCCTTGTAGATCGAACGCACCAGCGGCATGCGGTTGAGGAGATGCTCGCCCGCCTCGACGAGTTTGCGGCCGACAAGGTTCGCGGCGAAGAACCCGAGCAGGGTGATCGCTACGACGGCAATCACGAGACCGGTGCCCGGGATTTTCCAGGGCAGATAAGTTTCGGGGCGGTACGCGACCGGCACGAACGGCCGCACCAAGTCATCCACCCACGTGATGAAGGCGGTGGTGAGCCAGACGGTGATCAACAGCGGCCCGGCCACGACGAGCCCGGTGAGGAAGTAATTGCGGATCCGTGCGCCGATGCTGTTGTGGTGCGCCGGCCGTTCAGGCGCCGGCATAACTGGCGTCGGCGACGGAGAACTTTCGCTTGAACTCATAAAGTCATTGCCAATATCGAGCGGCGTTGGTCCGGCCCCAATCCTGCGCGGATTATATGGCGTTCGTGGCTTCCCGCGCCACTCTGCGGCGCAAATGTCGCGGAGTCGTTACTCCACCGTAACCGATTTCGCGAGGTTGCGCGGCTGGTCAACATCCGTCCCCATGATGACGGCCGTGTGATAGGCCATGAGTTGCACGGGGATCGCATAGATGAGCGGGGTCACCGTCGCCGGAACCTCCGGCAATATCAATGTTTGCAGCGCATCGACCGTCGCGGCGCGAGCGCCATGCGGATCGGTGACCAGGATGATGCGGCCGCCGCGCGCTGCAACCTCCTGCATGTTCGACACGGTCTTTTCGAACACACGGTCAAACGGGGCGATCACGACGACCGGCATGGTTTCGTCGATGAGCGCGATCGGACCGTGCTTGAGTTCACCGGCGGCGTAGCCTTCGGCGTGGATATAGGAGATTTCCTTGAGCTTGAGCGCGCCTTCCAGTGCCAACGGAAAGCTCGTGCCGCGACCGAGATAGAGGACGTCGCGACATTTGGCGAGATCACGCGCCAAGCGTTCGATTTGCGGCTCAAGGGTCAGTGCCCCGGCGATATGACGCGGCACCTCGGTGAGTGCGCGCACAAGCTTCTGCTCGTCTTCGTCGGACAGGACGCCGCGGGCGCGTCCCGCCGCGATCGCGAGACAGGCGAGCACCGCCAGTTGGCAGGTGAAGGCCTTGGTCGAGGCAACGCCGACCTCGGTTCCCGCCAGCGTCGGCATCACGAGATCGCTTTCGCGGGCCATCGTCGAGGTCGGCACATTGACGATCGACATGACCCGTTGCTTGTGATCGCGCGCGTAATGCAGCGTCGCGAGCGTGTCTGCGGTCTCGCCCGATTGGGAGACGAACAGCGCGAGGTTACCGGGCGTAGCGGGGCCTCGCGATAGCGGAATTCGGAGGCGATATCGATCTCGACCGGCAGGCGCGCGAAGCGCTCGAACCAATACCGACCGATCAGGCCGGCGTACAACGAAATCTGCGACCGTCTGGAGCGTGCGCGAGGCGAGAAGGTGTCGCCGTCTATGATTTGGCGCTTTTTCGACCGCCACGACATCACGTTAAAAAAGTCCGCGCACGCGAGTGAGCAGGCCGCCCGGACGTCCTTGAGCGGCGACGGCGATGGTTCGACTGTCAACTCGATCTCGATCCGCTGAAACTGGTGTTCGTCGATGAGACGGCGGCGACGACCAGCATGGCGCGCCGCTGGCCGGCGCCGGCGCGGCCAACGTCTGCGCTGCGGTGTTCCGCATGGGCATTACAAAGCGATCACCTTCGTATTCGGCCTGCGCCTGAGAGGCGTCATCGCGCCCAAGGCCTACGACCACGCCATGAACGCCGAGACGTTCGAAGCCTGGCTCGAGCACCATCTCCTGCCGACTTTGGAGGAAGGCGACATCGTCGTGCTCGACAATCTCAAGGCTCACAAAAGCCCGAGAGTGGCGGAAATCCTGGCCAGGAAAAACTGCACGGTACGATACCTGCCGCCATACAGCCCGGACTTTAACCCCATCGAGATGGCGATTTCCAAACTGAAAAGCGCGCTGCGAAAATTGGCCGAGCGCACCGTTGTCGGCCTTCTTGCTATCCTGGAGGGCTGCGCCGCTCTCTTCAAGCCGGCCGATGCGAAAACTATTTCGAGGCCTGCGGGTATGATCCCGGCGAACTCCAAGCCCTCAACACAACCTGAACGGATTCCGCTCTAGCCTAGCCCCTTCCGGCACGCGGCGACGCCTGCCAATGCGAACCCGAGCGCAAATGCGGACGGCCGCCAAAAGCCATTCAAGACTGATCCGCGTCGCCACCGCTCCGCCATAGGACGGAACGCACCGACGTCAGTCGCCGTTCTCGGACCCCGGCGTTCGACAGGAGAAGCCGCCAGAATTTCAATCTCGCGGGGCAGGCGCGAAGTGCACGAGCCCATCGCTCTCGACAAATCAAGCTCTCGCTTCTTCGCCAAGTTGCGCGAGGAGATTGGACTGTCGGATACGCTGATCCGCATCTCGATCGGCATCGAGAATGTGGAGGACTTGATTTCGGATCTCGCGCAAGGCCTCCAATATGTGTGACAGCTGGCGAGAGTTGAGTGCTCGAACAGCGATGCTCAAGGACCGGACCGCCGCCTCAATCTCCGTTCGGCTGGTTCGCGGAATGCTGCGCTCGATCGGATGTAGCCTCACCTTCCTTATTCTTTTCGTTGGCCATGTGATGGCCGACGGCGCATCCGCCGATCGCTCCGAGGACGCCATGATGGCCGGCGTAATGGCCGGCCACTCCGCCGACCAGCGCGCCCTTGAGACAGCCTTTCGCTTCGGCTGAGGACGGAGCGGCGAGCGGAACAAGAGCGAGCGCCAGGGCTGCGGCGAAAATCGCGGATTTCATTCCAGGATCCTTTCTTGCGGTTCTTGCCGCCTCTACCTCAATCCCTCCGCTGCGGGAAAGTTCCGATGAGACGCGAGGCGCTTGAACGTCTCGGAAGTTTCTCGCGGCAGACGGGCGCGGCCCGCGGGGGTTTTTGTTCCGCCGGCTCTTGGGCGGAGCGGCGGGGATTTGACCAACACAGTCTTTACCGAGCGAAGAGGATCGCGGAAGCCTCGGAAACTACTCATTTACGAAACTATGGTGGCTATCTGACCGCTCTTCCGCACGGGCACGGGGCGGGACATTTGCGGGACCTTGCCCGCGAGCGCGATCCAGAGAAGCGCCGCTGTAGCAAGGCCAAGCGCGAGGTACCAAGTGGGTGGACCACCCTTTGATTCGGCCTTGTCCCCGCTCGCCAATGCCTCGTTGTGGCGCAACTGACGCCTTCGGCCGAAGACCGCTTTCTCGCGCTTCCCGCCCGTTCACAGGGCCGACCTTGAACGTCGCCTTCGGGTCGAGGTTGTGTAAAAACTTCCGCGCGCTTTCACACGAGCCTGTTTCGTTCGCTTTTGCGAGGCCTTAGAGCGTTAGATTCCAAAAAATCACGAAAATCTTGCTCTGCTCGATCGTTTAAAAAATTTCACCGAGTTTTTACACGGCCTCGGCCGCGGGCGGTCGTGGCGGGCAGTGCTGAGGAACGTCTCAAAAGGGCGGATAGCGCCCCTGCAGAGGCCGCCTCGGCAGCGACCGCATGCCGCGCCACACCATCATTCCATTGCGAGCGCGAAATCCGGTTCACCGCCCTATGCGGCACGTCAACAGCATAATGCGTTCGGTTGTCACGCGTTCCACCAAAAACCACGGGAGACGTGCGTCTTGATGACAGAAAATTCGACGATGCTGGTGCTTTCGATCACCGGGCTGCTGCTTGGCGCCGTCACGACGGAGCGCAAGGACGCCGCCCTGCGCCTGCGCGAACAGCGGCGGGAATTGGCTCGCATGGCGTCCAATGCCCGTGCTGGCGCGATGGGCATGGCGCTCGCTCACGAAGTCAGCCAGCCGTTGTCGACCGTCGCGACCTACCTGCATGCCGCACGGCGGTTGCTCCAGTCGAGCGTCGCCAACGAGCCGGTCATGGACGCGCTGGTCAAGGCGGAGGCCGAAGCTCAGCGGGCTCGCGAGGTTCTGGAGCACATCCGGGACTTCGTTTCAAACGGCAAGTTGAACCTGGAGGCGCTCGACGTGTCAGCTCTTGCGCAGAAGATCGGGGCGCTTTGTCGGGAGGAGGCGGCCGCACGCGGCATTCAAGTAGAGGTTGAAAGCGTCGGTCCTGTTCCTCCGGTGCAGGCGGACGGGGTCCAGATCGAGCAGGTTCTGATCAATCTCGTCGCCAATGCGATCGACGCCGCCTCGGAGCGGCCGGACGGGCGCGGGCGCGTGATCATCCGGGTCGCGGCGAAGCCAGGCATCGTGATCGAGGTTGAGGACAACGGTCCGGGAGTGGCGCCCGAGCTGGCGGACAGTATTTTTGACGCCTATCAGACCACCAAGCCGCGAGGAATGGGGCTTGGGTTGCACTTAAGCCGGCGAATCGTACAAAGGCATGCGGGGCGACTCTGGTGGGAGCCGAACAGAACCAGGGGGCGCGCGATTTGTGGTCGAACTGCCGATCGATGGATCT
This sequence comes from uncultured Alphaproteobacteria bacterium, assembly GCA_963702755.1. Classification (GTDB taxonomy): domain Bacteria; phylum Pseudomonadota; class Alphaproteobacteria; order Rhizobiales; family Xanthobacteraceae; genus JAJPKK01. The sequence goes on from CAVPDZ010000006.1 coordinate 597,891, forward strand.
GGTCACAATGCTGCATGAACGCTGCGTGCATATCGTCGACGATGAAGCAAAGGTGCGGGATGCGCTCGACCCTGCTTCTGTCGACCGCCCAGATCGAGTCGAAAACCTATGGCTCGGCCGAAGAATATCTGACCTTAAATCCCGCTCAAGGAGCCGGCCTGCGTTCTCCTTGACAACCAGCTTCCCGGCATGAGCGGGATTGAGCTTCTCAGGCACATCGTCGCTGCGACGGGACAATCGGCTGTCATCATGATAACCGCGTATGGCGACGTGCCGACGGCCGTCCTGGCGATGAAGGCGGGGGCCTTCCATTTTGTGCAGAAGCCGTTCGACGCCGAGGCGCTGCTGGCCACTGTCGAGGAAGCCCTGTCGCTCAGCGACGAGGACGCGACGCTCCGCACGAAATGAAGGAATTCAAGGCCCGGCAGGCGCTGCTGACGCGGCGCGAGCGAGAGGTCCTCGCCCTTCTCCTGGAGGGGTTGCCGACCAAGCTCATTGCTCACCAGTTGGACATCAGCTCGAGGACGGCCGAACACCACAGGGCCGCCGTCATTCAAAAGATGCAGGCGCACAATATTTCCCATCTTATGCGAATGGCGTTTGTCGCGAGAAATCAGAAGGCGGCGAGTGGGCCTCGAAATAGGCTCATGATGAGGCGATGGGCTTTTGTGAAAAGAGCGCTTGAGCTGCGCGAACTTAAATCAGACAGGCTGAGCTCGCAAGGGATTTTCCGGACGCGCCTCCGAGGGTCGAGTGTCCGTCGTCAGACGATTTGAGGCGATATTGCTGATCGCCTTGGCGACCACAACCCGCCCTGAAGTGTCAACGCCGTGAACTTGAAAGACGTGCCCGGCCAGTTCGAGCCCTACCGCGGTGACAGAACACATATCAGTGATAGACTTTCCCATGGACGGCTCCGTCGGTTGCTATAACGACAACCGTTTTTGGCACCGTTCTTCATTGGGCCAGATGCCGCGTGGGCATCGTCCAAACATCACATCAAGTGTTTTTACTGCCAATTACTTTGCTACCGATTGGATCCAATAAACTCAACGCTTTATACCAACTCCCGCTGATTGTGAACTGGGGGGATTCCCGAATTGGCGGCAATTTGATTTGGTGTTGCGAACGATGGAGTTTGCGATGCCGATCTTGCTTCGAGAGGATTTTGACGCTGGCCAGCTTCGCCGCGAGGCGAGGCAGTCGAAGGATAGCGGCCAGGCGCGCCGGCTATTGGCGCTGGCTGCGATTTACGACGGGTCGAGGCGGACGGAGGCGGCGAAGATCGGCGGCGTGACGCTTCAGATCGTCCGGGACTGGGTGATGAAGTTCAACGCCCACGGTCCGTCTGGGCTGATCGCCGGCAAGGCGCCGGGTCAGACGCCGCGGCTGACAGCGGACCATCGCGCAGCCTTGGCTCGCATGGTGGAAGACGGCCCGATCCCTGCGGTGCACGGGGTGGTGCGCTGGCGGCTTGTCGACCTCTGCCAATGGGTGTTCGAGGAGTTCAAAGTCGCCGTCTCGACCCAGACGATGAGCCGGGAATTGCGGGCCATGGACTATCCCAAGCTGTCGGCGCGGCCCCGACATCATGCGCAGGCGGCGAACGCGATCGAGGATTTTAAA
>CAVPDZ010000007.1:0-50000 GCA_963702755.1 uncultured Alphaproteobacteria bacterium
AGACGAGCGTTTCCGAAGTTCGAATCATATCATGCGGCCTTGTCGAGCTTGTAGGTCCAGGTGTGAACGACGGGATCGCGGTTGAAATAATCCACGGCGGCCATGAGGCGATCCTTGAGCTCTTGCTTGGAGGCGACGCGAATGTGCCGCAGGACGGAACGGGCGAGTTTCGAAAAGAAGCCCTCCACGAGATTGAGCCAAGAGCCGTGATTGGGGGTGAAAGTAAATTCGAAGCGGTGCACCGGCTGATCGGCGAGCCACGCTTTGGTCTCCCGTGAGATGTGTGCGGAATGATTGTCGAGGATCAGCTTGATCGCCGTGCGGGCCGGATAGGCGGCGTCGAGCAGCTTGAGGAATTCTATGAATTCGCGGCTGCGATGCCGATCCTTAACCAGCGCATGGACCTTGCCGGTGACGAGATCGATGCCGGCCAACAAGCTGACCGTGCCGTGGCGCTTATATTCATGCTCACGTGCGAAGGTGGCATGGCAGCCCGGTTCGGGCGGCAAATCCGGGGCGGTAGTCGCGATCGCCTGGATACCCGGTTTCTCGTCGTAAGAGATGATCGCCACCGCGTCGCGCGGCCTTTTCGTCTTCGACGCGGCCGCCGCCTGCTTGAGGATTTTCACCTGGCGATAGACGCACAGCACCTCAGCCATCTTTTCCGCAAAGTCGGGATCGCGCTGTTCCAGGTAGTATCGCACTTTGTGCGGCTTCACCTCTTCCTGGTCCAAGATCTTGCACACCGTGCCCTGCGCCAGATTGGCCAGGCACGCATGCCCCTGCGCCGGTCCATACTCGCGAGCGTGGCGGGCGAGAAGCCGGGTCGTCCACAGCTCGTGGGGATAGCCGAGGTCCTTTGCCTTCCGGCACGCCAGCGACACCAGCCACGCCTTCGCCTCCAGCGTGATCGTCGGTTCCCTGCCGGGGCGGGGGCGATCATCGAGCGCAGCCAGCGGGCCTTCAGCCACGGCGCGCTCGACGCAGCGCTGCACGGTCTGATGATGCAGACCCAGCGCCCGACCGACCGCAAAAAACGACGGGTCTTCCCGATAGGCCAGCAATATCCGCGCGCGCTCGACCCGGCTTGCCGGTTCCGTTCGCGATTGCGCAATCGATCTCAACTTTGCCGTATCTGCATCTCCGAGCGACAATTCGATCGCCCGCCGCCACGCTGCCATGACACTCACTACCTCGCTCCATCTTGGGCACACGCGACCTATATAGGCGCCCGAAAAAGCCAGATGAATCCCCCGCTTATGACAACTTTCGATACGGAATCGGGTCGTTGGAGCCGATGGCGCTGGTCTGTTTTCCATGGGTTGCCTGTCCTTTGTGCTTGCCGCGTACAAGGCAGGCCAACCCGGCGACGGCGTCAACACGTAGGTTCGGCTCAATTTCCCACATCCGGGGAAAGAGTTCAGCGTTCCGCTTGTTTGAATCAGGGGCTCGGCTCCAGCAGTTCGCTGACAGCCAAACAGATATGATACCTGCCACGGCGGCGGTGGCACCGAGTATCCAACCCAACCTACTTCCTCCCAGCACACCAACAAGCCGCCAACGACCATCAGCACGCCACATCGGGCCCTGAGCACCCGACCCCATGAACTCGTCGCGGGACCTCTGTTTCCATTTCTTGCCGTGTTCATGGCGACTTTTTCTCAACTCCACCCAAGTTGGTGCTGCACTCTGCCGTGTAGGTTCGAGCATTTATCTTTTGCGGGATAGGTATTTGCTTCGTGCGAGTATCAGGCACTCGGTCGCGATCCCATAGGGTAATGCTTATCGGAACGAAAGCCCACTTTAACCCAGACCGAGTTGTGTCCGTCGACCGCCTTCCGGCACGCACGAATACAACCCCAAGGAAAACGAACTGCATTGCCGCAAACAGGAGAATATCGTGTTGCCGGCTAGGACCGGCGAAGTTCACAATTTCCAGCGCAAGGCCGATGGACATTGCGATGAGTGCGCACCGAAACCTGTACCTCTGGATCGCTTTCGTCCCACCCCATCAGCACGCCGATCCGCCGCATGGGAGCCGACTGTTGCGCGTGCGCCGCCAGCGACAACGCCACTGCATCCCCAGCCCTGCGCTCGAACTCCCGCCTTCGCATCAGTCATGCCCAGACTGAGCTGCTTTTATGAACAGCCGGCTATCGCAGCCTGGGCTGCACGTGCTCCTGGCCTTCGGGCTTTTCATATCTTTTTTTTTGCATTGCGTAGCGGCCGGATTTGGCCCATCGCGGCGCAGAACCTGTCACAGATACACCGGCGGTTGTCCGGAAATGGCGAAAGCTGACGCCGCACCCTCGGCAATTGCACTCGTGACCAGTGCGCCAACGGCACGGTGCGGGTCGGCGCGGTGCGACCGTGCAAGCTTTAACGAAAAATTAACTTGGGGTTTGGGGACATACAGATTTTCTGGACACGTGTTGGGGGGCCGGTCGGCACTCGCCCGTCCATGGTACCCGGGGGCAAAAAATTTTGAGCCTACGTCGCAGCTACGAAGCGGGCAGCGGCGGCTGCGAAAGCCAGGCGGCCGCGCTAGCCTCTCGCGATCCTCGCATCCTTAACAATCCAGAAACCTCGCTCGCCGCGGCAGATGTGCGGCCGTTCCGAGTGGCCGCGCATCGAGCGAGGCCAACATGAAACGTGATCTGTATGCAGAGGTATCAGCGCGCATCATTGCGCGAACTGGAAGCCGGCGCCGCGCCGTGGGTGAAGCCGTGGTCAGCAACACCCGGCCTGAACACACCGTGCAACGCGGTGACCAATCGACCCTACTCCGGTTGCAACGTGGTGCTGTTGTGGATGGCGCAAGCGGCAGGATATCGCACGCCGCGGTATCTGACGTTCAAGCAGGCGTTGGAGTTGGGCGGGAACGTGCGCAAGGGCGAGCACGGCACGAAGGTCTATTTCGTCAAGCAGCTACAGGTCCGCGACGAAGGCACAGACGAGGAACCGCAACGCGCATCGTGCCGATGATGCGCGAGTACACGGTGTTCAACGTGGACCAGTGCGACGGCCTGCCGGACCGCGTTCTGACCCTGGGCGAGATCAAGCGGCGCAACCCGGACGATCGCGACGCGACTATTGACGAGTTCTTGGCGTGCAGCGGCGCCGATATCCGCGAGGGCGCAGGCGAAGCATACTACCGGCCGGGCGATGACTTCATCAGTCTGCCGCGGTTCGAAGCATTCAGGAGCGCGGCACACTTCTACGGTGTCGCGTTCCACGAGCTTGGCCACTGGACTGGGCACAAGTCGCGGCTTGACCGTGATCTGCGCAGCCGTTTTGGCGAACGCGCCTACGCGGCGGAGGAACTGGTCGCCGAACTCTGCGCGGCCTTCTTGTGTGCTGAGTTCTCGATCCACGGGGATCTCCGTCACGCGGGTTACATTCAATCCTGGATCGGGTTGTTGAAGGCCGACGGCCGCGCGTTCTTCACGGCATGCAGCAAGGCGCAGGCCGCCGCGGATTATCTCCGCGGGTTGGCACTGCGCGACCAACAGCCGGCAGTGGCAGCGTGAAGGGGGCCCACGATGCACCCGAAAGCCGTTGCTTCCGACACGGAGCGGCGTTACGAGCCGCTCCAGGTGTCCACCCGCTCACCGGCGCAACATCGAAGTGTTCTACGCTGACCGCGTGTTCGCCAGCATGGCAGCCGAAGGCTGGTTTTGGTGGACGTGCGATCCCGGCTGCGTGCCGGATTGGCCGCCGCATGGTCCTTTCGCGACAAGGTGCGGCGCCTATAGCGATGCTCTCGCGAGCCGATCTGTCTGCGTTGATGGCGACGAAACTGCGCTGCGACGGCAGCATAGGTAAGGGAGGCCCCCGCGCAGAAAAGCAGCGGTCCAGGGAACTTCAATTTATCGACGGGAACAGGAGCAGTGACCAAATTCGCCTGCTTCGGAGTGCTTCCGGTAGATTTCGATGCGAGGTGGGCCGCGGCCTTCAAGCACCTTGAAATCGCTGGTGGAGCCGAGGGGATTTGAACCCCTGACCTCCGCAGTGCGATTGCGGCGCTCTCCCAACTGAGCTACGGCCCCTGCCGGCCGGCCGAAATGTGGCGGGCGGTCGAGTGGGCGCCATTTACTGGCGCGGGCGGCAGGGTGTCAAGGATTGCGTCCGCCGGCCAACCGCCGATCGCGGCGGCTTCAGGCGATGCCCCTCAAGGCGTCGGTTCGAGCGCGCGGGCGCGCGCGTCCTCGGGCGGCGATTTGGCGCGGATCGCGGCGCGGCGGCGCGCGGCCATGCGGGGCGCCGCGCCGTTCTTTGGCTTGGCGAACCGCTTGGCGCACTGCTTGGCGGTCCGGGTCTTGGCGGTGCGGGTCTTCGTGGTGCGGGTCTTGGCGGCGGCGAGCGAGCGTGCCGGCGCCGGCTCGTCTTCGGCGGGCGGCAGCGGCAGGTCGGCCCAGTGCATCGCCTTGTAGTCGAAGCCGAACTTGATCGTCGGCTTCACCACCTCGAAATAGGGCGAGATGTCGAAGTCGCGCGGCGCGTAAAGCGAGGAGTGGCGGATTTCCAGAATTTCGCGGCGCGCCGTGCGGCTCGTCATCGTGGTGACGCGCGGCAGGATCGGATAGCGCACGGATTCGAACGCCTGGGCGATCAGCGCCGAGCAGATGATGCGCGTCGGGTCGCCCGAGCCGAGCGCGATCATGTGGCGGCGCCAGCGCTGCGGCACCGGCAGCGGCATCAGGTAGCGCAGCAGGTCGGTGATGTTCTTGAGGTCGTAGTCGAGGCCGATGCGATCGACGGCATAGCGGCAGACCTTGTCGAGGTCGCCCGCCGTGAGGCCGACCGGCCGGCACACGCGGGTGTGGAACTTGAAATATTTGGAGAGCGGCGCCGACACGACGCCCTCGCCGATGTTGGCTTCGATGAGCTCGTGGGGCTCGCCGTCCGCGGTGTTGGCTTCGGTCTCGGCTTCGCTCTTGGCTTCGGTCCGGGTTTCGGTCTTGGCTTCGGCCTTGGTTTCGATCTTGGTTTCGGTCTTTGTTTCGCTCTTCGCTTCAGACCTCTCGCGCGCGACCGGGCCGACATAGAGCGCCGCGTGCGACCACGTCGATTGCGTGAGATATTTGATGACGCCGGCGATGTGGGTGTTGCCCTCGACGAGCAGCACGTCGCCGGGCTCGAGCGCGCGCGCCAGCAGGACGGGATTGCTCGGCGTGAACGGCTCGTAGCCGGTCGCCGGCTTGTCCAGATAGCGGGCAAGCATCCGCCCGATGCGGTTCGAAATCCGGTCCATGGCGTTCCCTGCGCCTGCCGCGCGATCAGTGCCGCTGTTGTTGCGGGTCGTATTATTGAAACAAATTATCGCAACAGTGCTTGCAATTTAGTTCATGAGTCGCGCCGGCCGGTTCAATGCGCGTCATGCTGCGGCGCGGCTCATCTGCGGCATTGCGGTGAATTGCGAACGGCGCGGCGTTGAGGCATGGTGCAATGGTATTAACAATCGATTGACCATGGCTGCTCTGACCCGGGCTGCTCTGACCCGCCGCCGATTTCTTGCTGCGTCCGCATTCTCGGCGGCGGCCGCCGCGGCGCCGGCGCGCGCCGCCCAGTCCGCGGACAGCGTCGAGATCGCGATCATCGGCGCCGGTGCCGCCGGCATCGCGGCGGCGCGGCGCATTTCGGGAACGCGGGCCGCGCTTCGCGCTGATCGAAGCGACCGGGCGGATCGGCGGGCGCTGCTTCACCGACACGCAGACGTTCGGGGCGCCGTTCGACATGCGGCGCCCGCTTCATCCGCCAGCCCGATCTCAATCCGATCATGCCGCTCGCGACGCGAGCGGGCTTCGATATTTTTCCGGCAACCACCAGCCAGCAGCTGCGGATCGGCCGGCGGTTCGCCCGCGCGACCGAACTGGAGGACTTCCTCACCTCGATCGTGCGATCGAGCCGCGCCATCGGCGATGCCGGCCGCGGCAAGCTCGACGTGCCTGCGGCGCAGGGGCTGCCGAAGGATCTGTTCGATTGGCAGAGCACGGTCGAATTCGTGCTCGGGCCGTATGCCTGCGCCAAGGATCTCGCCGACGTGTCGGCCGCGGACTTCGCCCACGCGGCGGAGCGCGACAGCGACACCTATTGCCGCCAGGGTCTCGGCACGGTGATCGCCAAGCTCGGCGAAGGCTTGCCGGTGCAGCTGTCGAGCCCGGTCACGCGCATCGAATGGGCCGGGCGCGCGGGCGTCGAGATCGAGACGACGCGCGGGCGCGTGCTCGGCGCGCGCGGCCATCGTCACGGTCTCGACCGGCGTGCTGACGAGCGACAAGATCAAGTTCGTGCCGGAGCTGCCGCGCCGCCAACTCGATGCGCTCGGCAAGCTCACGCTCGGCAGCTACGACCACATCGCGCTGGAACTCCCGGCAATCCGCTCGGCTTGCAGCGCGACGAACTGATGTTCGAGAAGGCCGAACTCGAACCACACCGCCGCCGTCGTCGGCAATCTCTCCGGCACCAACGTGTGCACCGTCGATGTCGGCGGCAAGTTCGGCCGCGATCTCTCGGCGGCCGGCGACAAGGCGATGATCGCGTTCGCGATCGACTGGCTCACGAATCTCTACGGCAACGACGTGAAAAAGGCGCTCAAGCGCAGCCGCGTTTCGCAATGGAACAACGATCCGTGGACGCTCGGCGCGTTCTCGGCGGCGACGCCCGGCGGGCAGGGCGCGCGCCTTGCGCTCGCCGAGCCGCTGCGCGACCGCATCTTTCTGGCCGGCGAAGCGACCCACGAAACGCAGTGGGGCACGGTCGGCGGCGCCTGGGCCTCGGGCGACCGCGCGGCCGAGACGGTGCTCAAGCGCCTCGGCTTCGCCACCGAGGAGCGGCGCCCGCAAGCCGCAGCGCCGACAGGGCGACGGCGGTAGGGGAGCGGTTTCAACAATAGGCATGTCATTCCGGGGCGCCGCAGCGAAGCGGAGGCGAGCCCGGAATCGATACTCCGCGCCGGTGTTCATGGATTCGGGGCTGCCGCGCTACGCCGGCCCCGGAATGACGCTACCCGCGCAGGACGCCGCCGGTGCGCTTGCCGACCTCGGCGACGATTTTGGCGGCGACCGCGTCGATCTCCTCGTCGGTCAGCGTCTTTTCGCGCGGCTGCAGCGTCACCGCGATGGCGATCGATTTCTTGCCTCGGGATCGATGCCCTGCGCCTTCGTAGACATCGAACACCGCGATGTCGGTGATGAGCTTGCGGTCGACGCCCTGGGCCGCGCGTACGATGTCGCCCGCCTTCACGGCGCGATCGACGATGAAGGCGAAATCGCGCTCGACCGGCTGGAACGGCGGCAGTTCGAGGAGCGGCTTGGCCCGCGTCGCCTTGGCCTTCGCCGCCGGAATGCGGTCGAGGATCATCTCGAACGCGGCGAGCGGACCTTCGGCGCCGAGCGCCTCGAGCGCACGCGGATGCAATTCGCCGAAATAGCCGAGCACGTTCTGCGGCCCGAACTGGATCGTGCCGGAGCGGCCGGGATGGAGCCAGGCCGGCCCGCCCGGGTTGATCTGCAGCGCCTGGGCGGCGCGCCAGCCGCGGCGAGCACGCGCCAGCGCGTCGGCCTTGACGTCGAAGGCATCGACGCGCTTGCCGCCGGTCGCCCAGTTGCGGCCCCACGCCGCGCCGGCTTGGCGAGCCCGCGCCGCACGCCGCTGGCCGCCACGAACTGGTCCTCCGGCCGGTCGCCGCGAAAAATCTGGCCGACCTCGAACAGCGCCGTGTCGACGAAGCCGCGGTCGGCATTGCGCTGCGCGGCGGCGACGCAGGCCCGGCAGCAGGCTCGGCCGCATGTCGGAGAGGTCGGCGGCGATCGGGTTGGCGAGCTGCGAGCTCGGCCTCGCCGCCGCCGAAGAGTTCGGCCTGCGTCTTCGAGACGAACGACCAGGTGACGGCTTCGACAAGGCCGCGCGCGGCGAGCGCCCGGCGCGCCTTGCGGGTGCGGTTCTGCGATCGCGGTGAGCACCGGGCGCCGCCCGTTGTCGCCGCGCTCGAACGGCGTCATCGGGATGCGATCGACGCCGACGATGCGCACGATCTCCTCGACGAGATCGGCCTTGCCGTGCACGTCGGGCCGCCAGCTCGGCACCGCCACCTTGATGACCGGGCCGCTGCCGGCGACGTAGAAGCCGAGGCGCGTCGAGGACGAGGCGGATTTCCGCGAACGGCAGATCGAGGCCGGCGAGACGCTTCGACCTCGTCGAGCGGAAAATCGATCGACGTTGTCGACGATGTCGAGCATCGCCGGCGATGACGATCTCGCGACGGCTCGCCGCCGCACAATTCGAGGATCATGCGGGTCGCAAGTTCCAGGCCCGGCAGCACGAATGCCGGATCGACGCCGCGCTCGAAGCGATAGCGCGCGTCGGAGATGATGCCGAGCTTGCGGCCGGTCTGGGCGATGTTGATCGGGTCGAAGAGCGCGGATTCGATCAACACGTCCGTGGTCGCGTCTCGAGCAGCCGGTCGCCTCGCCGCCCATGACGCCGGCGAGCACTCGACGCCGTTGTCATCGGCGATGACGCACATGTCGTCATCGAGCGCATAGGTCTTGCCGTCCAGCGCGAGCAAGCTCTCGCCGGCGCGCGCGCGCCGCACGCACAGATTGCCCTTCACCTTGGCGGCATCGAACACATGCAGCGGGCGGCCGCGATCGAAGGAGATGAAGTTGGTGACGTCGACCAGCGCGTAGATGGGGCGCAGGCCGATCGCCTTCAGCCGCTCCTGCAGCCATTGCGGGCTGGGCCCGTTCTTCACGCCGCGGACCAGGCGCAGCGCGAAGCCGGGGCACAGCGATGGCGTCCGTCGCCGAAGTCGAGCTTCACCGTGACCGGGCACGGGAAGTTGCCCGGCACCGGCTTGATCGACCGGGTCCTTGAGCGTGCCCAGGCCGGCGGCGGCGAGATCGCGGGCGATGCCGTGCACGCTGGCGCGTCGCCGCGGTTGGGCGTGAGGTTGAGTCGATCACCGGATCGTCGAGGCCGCGCCCACGCCGCAAGGGCACGCCGAGCGGCGCTCGGCGGGCAGTTCGATGATGCCGTCATGGTCTTCGGAGAGCAGCAGCTCGACGGCGGAGCACAGCATGCCGCGGATTCGACGCCGCGGATGGTGCCGATCGCCGAGGGTGATGTTCTTGCCGGGAATGACCGTGCCCGGCGGCGAGAACACGCCTTTGATGCCGGCGCGCGCATTGGGCGCGCCGCAGACGATCTGCACCGGATCGCCCGCCCCGGTATCGACCATGCAGAGGCGCAGCCTGTCGGCATTGGGATGCTTCTCGCGCCGAGATCACTCGCGCGACGGTGAAAGCCTTCAGCGCCGCCGCCTTGTCCTCGACGCCTTCGACTTCGAGGCCGATGGTGGTCAGCTTGTCGGCGATGGCGTCGAGCGGCTCGCTCGGTGTCGAGATGATCCTTGAGCCAGGACAGCGTGAATTTCATCGCGCTCAGTCCCCCGTCGAGGGTCGGGAAAGTCGAGCGCGGCGGAAGCCGTAATGGGCGAGCCAGCGCACATCGGATTCGAAGAAGGCGCGGAGGTCGGGCATGCCGTATTTCAGCATCGCGATGCGGTCGATGCCCAAGCCGAAGGCAAAGCCCTGATACTCGTCAGGATCGATGCCGCAATTGCGCAGCACGTTGGGATGCACCATGCCGCAGCCCAGAATCTCCAGCCAGTCATTGCCGTCGCCGAAGCGGATTTCGCCGCTTGGTCCGCGAGCACTGGATGTCACCTCCAGCGACGGCTCGGTGAACGGGAAAAAGCTCGGCCGGGCGCGCATCTCAATTGCGTCGACCTCGAAAAAGGCCTTGCAGAATTCCTCCAGCATCCATTTCAGATGGCCCAGATGCGATGCCTTCGTCGATCACCAGGCCTTCGACCTGATGGAACATCGGCGTATGGGTCTGGTCGCTGTCGCAGCGATAGGTGCGGCCGGGGCAGATCACGCGGATCGGCGGCTTCTGCGTCAGCATGGTGCGCACCTGCACCGGCGAGGTGTGGGTGCGCAGCACGAGTTGCCGTGCCGTCCGGCTTCGCGCGGCGAAGATAGAACGTGTCGTGCATCTCGCCGCGCCGGATGGTCGGGCGGGAAATTCAGCTTGGTGAAGTTGTAGTCGTCGGTTTCGACGTCCGGCCCTTCGGCGACGGCAAAGCCCATGTCGGCGAAGATGGCGGTGATTTCGTCCATCACCTGGCTGATCGGGTGGATGCGGCCGATGTCCGCCGGATTGTCGGCGGTCGGCAGGGTGACGTCGACGGTCTCGGTATCGAGGCGCGCATCCAGGGCGGCGCCCTTGAGCACCTGGCGCCGCGCCGCGATGGCGTCGGTCGACGCGATCCTTGAGGCCGTTGATCTGCGGACCCTCGATCTTGCGCTCCTCGGGCGACATCTTGCCGAGCGTCGCCAGCAGCGCCGAGATCGAGCCCTTCTTGCCCAGCGCGGCGACGCGCACCTGCTTCGAGCGCCGCCTCGTCGGCGGCGGCATCGACCATGCGCGTCGAGTTCGGTTTCAAGAGCGGCGATGATCGGTCATGTCATCCTCGCGAAGCAACGGCGCGCGGCCGCGCGCCCTTGCACAAGGCCGATCGCGAGTTTCAAAGCGCGGAGCGCTCAGGCCGCGAGCGCAGCTTTCGCCTTGCCGACGATCGCCTCGAACGCCACCGGCTCGTGAATGGCAAGATCGGACAGAACCTTGCGATCGATCGTGATCCCGGCCTTGCCGAGGCCGTCGATAAATCGGCTGTAGGTGAGGCCGAACTGGCGCACCGCGGCGTTGATGCGCTGGATCCACAGCGCGCGGAAGGTGCGCTTGCGCCGCTTGCGGTCGCGGAAGGCATATTGGTTGGCCTTCTCGACCGCCTGCTTGGCGACGCGGATGGTGTTCTTGCGCCGGCCGTAATAGCCCTTGGCGGCCTTGAGAACCTTCTTGTGCTTGGCGTGTCCGGTGACGCCCCGTTTGACGCGGGCCATGGCAAATCTCCTTGCAAATCATGCTTGTCGTGGCCGCGCGGGGCGGCCGGGATCGCGAGCCGAGCCCGAATTAACTGTTGGGCAGCCAGTACTTGACGATGCGGTCACCGTCGGTCTTGAACATGACCTTGGTGCCGCGATGGTCGCGGATCTGCTTGGTCGACCGCTTGATCATGCCATGGCGTTTGCCGGACTGGGCAAACAGCACCTTGCCGGTGCCGGTGACCTTGAAGCGCTTCTTGGCGCCCGACTTGGTCTTGAGCTTGGGCATTTGGCTCTCCTTTTCCGGCCTCGACACAGGCGTTGCCGCCGGGTCCACCGGTTGATGCTCGATGGAGCGGAATTGCTCGCTTGAGCGTGCTGATTGAGCACTTCACCGCCGCCACGGCAGCCCTTCGGCCGGGCAGGCGGGAGGCCGGCGTTATGGCAGAGCGCCTCGAAAATGGCAACTAAATTGCCATCAAGATCGTATCTGCTTGCGAACTCGGGGACACCCCCGACGTCATAGGCTGGGAAAGCCCAAAAGATGGCCCACGTTTCGGTTCAATCCACCGCGGCGGCGCCGCGCACCGCGCAGTCCGGCGGGCTCCGGCGGATACTTTTCGGCGTGCTGATCGTCGCGATCGCCGTGATCCTCATCCCCTACGTGATTGCGCCCTTTTATCGCGTGGTCGATCCGGTCTCCACCTTGATGCTGTGGCGCTGGGCGACGGGTGCTCGGGTCGAGCGCAGCTGGGTTCCGATGTCCCACATCGCCCCGGCGCTGCCTCGCGCGGTCATCGTCGCCGAAGACGATCGCTTTTGCGCGCATCACGGCGTCGATTTCCGCGAATTCCGCAAGGTCGTGCAGGCGCATATGCACGGCGTGCGCCGCGTCCGCGGCGGTTCCGGGCTTACCCAGCAGCTCGCCAAGAACCTGTTCCTGTGGCCGGGCCGCAGCTATGTGCGCAAGGCTTTCGAGGTGCCGCTTGCGCTGTGGATCGACCTCGTGATCCCGAAGCGCCGGCAGCTTGAAATCTATCTCAACGTCGCCGAATGGGGGCCGCACGGGGAATTCGGCGCCGAAGCAGCTGCCCGCCGCGCGTTTCGCAAGCCCGCGTCGGAGGTCAGCGCGTCCGAGGCAGCGCTCCTGGCCGCGACGTTGCCCAATCCAATCCGGCGCGACGCGCGGCAACCAAGCCCTGGCCTGCGGCGCCTCGCCGCGACCGACGCGGCGCGCTCAGCCCGCAGCAGCGACAGCGATCGCTGCGTCCGGTCGTCGTCTTCGCGCGGATAAGGTTCGCTCCCAATTGCCGGGCAGCGCGGGGAAAATGCGCTAGCCACCGCGCGTTGCATCCATTATAAGCCCGGTCTCCACCGGAAATCATCGGCGCTTGCCGCCGTCAAAAGAATGCCAGGAGACCACCATGGCTGTGCCGAAACGAAAAACCTCGCCGTCGCGACGCGGCATGCGACGTTCCGCCGATGCGGTCAAGGCGCCGACCTATGTCGAGGACAAGGATTCGGGCGAACTGCGCCGCCCCCATCACGTCGACCTCAAGACCGGCATGTATCGCGGTCGCCAGATCCTCAAGCCAAAGTCCGAGGTCTGAAGTCCGAGGTCTGACGGCAGCCATCCCGAACGTGGATGAGGCGGGCACGAATTCCAACGCGGAGACATCTTCATGCTTGGCGTGCCGCTGCTGATCATCCCGTTCGCGATCTACAACATCGCTGCCTTCCTCCTGACTTTCAGTTGGGACACCAAGATCTGGGCAATCCCGCTCACGACCGGCGAGACCGTGACGCCCACGGCCGGCGACGCCATCGTCGCGGGCTCGATCCTGCTGCTGCTCATTGAAATGGTGCGGGCCGCCCGGGTAGGCCGGGGCGCCTTCATGGATCACATCCTGTCGTTGCTGCTCTTCATCGGCATGACCGTCGAATTCCTGATGGTGCCGCAAGTCGCGACGGTGACGTTCCTGCTTCTCCTCGTCATCAGCTTCGTCGACGCGGTCGGCGGCTTTGCCATCGCCATGCGGGCGGCGCCGCGACGCGTCGCCGTCACCGAGGTGCAGCACGTGCATCCGGCCTGAGCGCTGGACCCATCCCGAGATGTTCCGCGATTTCCATAGCCCCGGCCGCTCGCCGGTCTTCGCCTGCGAGGGCATGGCGGCGACGTCGCATCCGATCGCAAGCACGATCGCGGTCGATACGCTCCGATCGGGCGGCACCGCGGCCGATGCGGCGGTGGCGGCAATCGCGGCGCTCGGCGTGCTCGAACCGCACATGACGGGCATCGGCGGCGACTGCTTCTGCCTCGTCGCCAAGCCGGGCGCGCCGGTGTGGGGCTACAACGGGTCCGGTCGCGCCGGCGCCGCGGCGCGTGCCGAACTGCTGGTGGCGCAGGGCATTCGGACGATCGAACCCAAGTCGGTGCATTCGGTGACGGTGCCGGGCGCTGTCGAGGCCTGGGCCACGGTGCTCGAGCATCACGGCCGCTTCGGCCTCGACCGCGCGCTCGCCTCCGCAATCCACTATGCGGAGGAGGGCTTCCCGGTTGCTCCGCGCATCGCCTACGACTGGGCGCACCTCGTCGAGGGATTGCGCGCCGATCCCGCTGCCGCGCGGCATTATCTGATCAACGGCAACGCCCCGCAGCCGGGCGATGTCATGCGCTTCCCGGCACTCGCCGCCACGCTCAAGTCGATTGCCGCGCGCGGTCCGCGCGCGTTCTACGAGGATGCGGCGACAGAGATCGTGGCAACGCTCAAGGCCCGCGGCTCATGGCTGACCACGGACGACTTCGCGCGCCACAAGGGCGAAGCGGCCGAGCCGATCATGACCAACTATCGCGGGCTCGACGTCGTCGAGATGCCGCCCAACGGCCAGGGCCTGGTGGCGCTGGTGATGCTCAACATCCTCGAATATTTCGACATCAACTCGCTCGATCCGCGCGGCGCCGAGCGCTTCCATATCGCGCTTGAAGCTGCGCGGATGGCCTATGGCGTGCGCGATGCGCATGTGGCCGATCCGGCCTACATGCGCGTGTCGGTCCCTTCGCTGATCGACAAAGGCTTTGCCGGCGACCTCGCGAACCGCATCGACCGCAGCAAGCGGGTGAAGCTGCCGGAGGCGCCGACGCCCGGCAGCGATACGGTCTACGTGACCGTCGTCGATCGCGACCGCATGGCGGTGTCGATCATCAATTCGCTCTACAGCCAGTTCGGCTCCGGCATCGCGACCGAGAAGACGGGGATCATGCTGCACAATCGCGGCGCCTGCTTCACGGTCGATCCGAACCATCCGAACGCGATCGGCCCGTCGAAGCGGCCGATGAACACCATCATCCCGGC
This sequence comes from uncultured Alphaproteobacteria bacterium, assembly GCA_963702755.1. Taxonomy (GTDB): domain Bacteria; phylum Pseudomonadota; class Alphaproteobacteria; order Rhizobiales; family Xanthobacteraceae; genus JAJPKK01. The sequence goes on from CAVPDZ010000007.1 coordinate 14,303, forward strand.
GCTCGGCCTGCGCGACGGCCGCTGCGAATTGTCATTCGGCGTCATGGGCGCGCATTTCCAGCCTATGGGCCATACCCAGGTCATCACCAACATCGTCGATTTCGGCATGGACGTGCAGGCGGCGATCGATGCGCCCCGCGCCTTCTTCGAGGGGCCCGTTACGCTCGTCGAGCGCGGCATTCCCGCGGACACGATCGCTGGGTCTGAAAGCGCGCGGCCACGAAGTTCTGGTCTCGCCCTACCCGATGGGCGGCGGCCAGGCCATTGCGATCGACTGGCAACGCGGCGTGCTGATCGGCGGATCGGACCCCCGTAAGGACGGCTGCGCCGCGGGCTATTGAAGTCCGCGTTCCGCGATTACCGGCTTTCGTGAACCGACCGGCCGGCCTCCGTCGGCGCATGCATCATCGCCGCATAAGTATTCACCGCCTGCTCGGGCTCGGCACGCCGGCGCTCCCGCGTCTGCGGATCGCCGGCCGCGGTCGCAATGAGATGGCTGAGAAAAGGCGCGCTGGTGCGGACCGCGGGCGTGAGACTGCGGTGCGGCTGCAGCGGTTCGACCGGCACCAACGCGCGCCCTGTGTTCTCGGCGGAGCACGTATGCGCATCATCGGCAAAATGTTGCACGTTCGCCTCCTGTCTCATTTCGGGACATTGTCCCGCGTTCGACGAGGTCGTTGCAACGGCCATGCCGAGCAACAAAGGCCTGTGTCAGATGCCAGGTCGCGGCAACGGAGCGGCGGCAACGATCACTCGGACGATTAAATCCGGAAGGAGGCTTTTCGTTCGCGCCTCAAGAAATCGAAGGAGATTTTTATACTTAATTATTTCCTGGCGGCTAACGTTCCCCGAACATCTTAGATCTCCTTCGCTTGTTGCTCGCAGACTGGGTGAATCGCCATGGCTGGCGCGGATAGTTCTCGATTGGCCAGAACAAGTTACGTCCGCGACATGACCGAAATCGCCGTCTCGATCGGCGAAGCCGGTTACCGCTGGGACATCGAATCCGATGTCCTGGATTGGAGCAGCAACGCGTGCAGCCTGTTGAATATTCCCGACGTGGCCATGATCGCGACCGGCCGCTGTTTCGGCCGGTTTCTCGCCACCGACAACACCCAATCGCGTTTCGAAGCGGTGATGAAGTCGCCGTTGCAGGACACCGGCGGCGGTGTCGGATACCAGGTGCAATATGCGATTCGTCCCAGTTCGGCGATGACGCCATTTTGGGTGGAGGACACCGGGCGGTGGTTCGTCGGCGCCGGAGGGCGGCCGGCGCGCGCCCATGGCGTGATCCGGATCGTCAACGAACGGCGAGCCCAGCATGAGCGGCTCACTTATCTTTCGCGCTATGACGATCTGACGGGCGAGCTCAATCGGCGCTGCCTTACCGAGATTCTTGCCGCTGCGCTCGAGGACGCCACCAAGTTTCGCACCTCGTTCGGCTTCCTGATCGTCTCGGTCGATGATCTCGCGCGGATCAACGAGGGTCACGGCTACGGGATCGGCGATGAGGTCATCGCCGCCTGCGCCAAGCGGCTGAGATCGAAAATCCGCGGCGCCGACACGCTGGGCCGCCTTTCCGGCAACAAGTTCGGCGTTATCCTCAAGGAATGCGTGCCCGACAACCTTGCGTCGGCGGCGGAGCGCTTTCTCATCACCATGCGCGACGATGTGGTCAGGACCAGCGCCGGACCGGTCGCCATCACGGCCTCGGTCGGCGGCATCGTTGCGCCGCGCCATGCTCACACCGTCGCCGATGTTCTGGGGCGGGCCCACGAGGCACTGAGCGCGGGCAAGCACAAACGGCGCGGCGCGGTCGAGGTTTTCCGCCCTAGTGTCGAGCGTGATGCCATTCGCCGCGAAAACATGCGGGCGAGCGACGAAATCATCAGTGCGCTCAATGAGCGGCGGCTGATTGCCGCTTATGAGCCCGTGGTCGAGACGGCGTCGCGCCGCCCCGCATTCCACGAATGCCTGATGCGCATCCGCCGCTCCGACGGATCGATCGTCACCGCGCACGAGATCATGCCGATCGCCGAACGTATCGGACTCGTGCGCCTGATCGATCACCGGATGCTGGAACTCGCGATCGCTGAACTGACGGCGGTCCCGAACCTGCGGCTCAGCCTGAACGTCTCGCCCTCCTCCACGATCGACGTCGCCTGGTGGCAGGCCTTGATGGCTTCGCTCGCGAGCGACACCTCGCTTGCTCAGCGGCTGATCGTCGAAATCACCGAGAGCGCCGCCATCCAGGACATCGACGAAACGCGCGGCTTCGTCACGCGCCTCAAGGATCTGGGCTGCCGCATCGCGATCGACGACTTCGGCGCGGGCTACACCTCGTTCCGCACCATCCGCAAGCTCGGGGTCGATATCCTCAAGATCGACGGCGGTTTCATCAAGAACCTGCCGTCATCGCCCGACGACCAGGCGTTCGCCCGTATGCTGATCGAGCTTGCACATCATCTCGGCCTGCAGACGGTGGCCGAATGGGTACAGGACTCCACCACCGCCGCGATGCTCGCGAATTGGGGGTGCACCTACCTGCAAGGGGCGCTGATCGGGCCGGCGAGCGTTTCGCCGCCGTGGTCGGCAGCGCAATCGGAGCCAGCGCCGGTGCTGCTCGCACCGGCACATCGGCACTAGCGGCGACGAGGTCGCCGCTGTCAGCGGAAACTAGCTTTTCGTTTCGGTCAGGCGATCGAGCCGCTTCTGGACATCGTCGAGTTGGCGCTTGAGATCGTCGATCTCGCCGCCGCCCGCGGCCGGCCCAGCAGGCGCCGAAGCCGCGGCCTTTTCAGCCTCGGCGTTCTGGCTCTCGCGGCGGGCGAAGGGCGCGAACATCGCGAAGGCGCGCTCGAACATCTCCATGTTGCGCCGGACCTGATCCTCCAGCGCGCCGAACGGGCCGACGCCGAAGGCCTGGCTCAGTTGCTGGCGAAACTTCTCCTGCTCGCGCGTTAAAGATTCGATCGAGACTTCGAGATAGCGCGGTACCAGCATCTGCATGCTGTCGCCATAGAAGCGGATCAGCTGGCGCAGGAACGTGATGGGCAGAAGGTTCTGCCCACCCTTGTTCTCCTGCTCGAAGATGATCTGGGTCAGCACCGAGCGGGTGATGTCCTCGCCGGTCTTGGCGTCATAAACGATGAAGTCCTCGCCACTTTTGACCATCCCGGCAAGGTCTTCCAGCGTCACATAAGTGCTGGTCCCGGTATTGTAGAGCCGCCGGTTAGCGTACTTCTTGATGACGATCGGCTCTTCCGTCTTGGCCATCGCTGCCACCATGCCCACATCCTCGGCCGCTGTTGCCTGCATTGAAAGTATGCGCTTTTGCGGCGACAGGCCACTGTTTTATGTGCCATTTTCGCTTATCTCGAAGGGTGCGGCGCGGTGAAGTGTCCTGCCCGGCTCGATGGGAGATCGGCCAGTCCGGCGGTCCGATTGACTTTGGCAGGGTGCAGCGCCATTGACCTTGGCATCATTGCCGGCCCGAAGCGCCGGTCGAGCGGCCGAACCGAAACCCGAAACAACCCGCAACAAGGAGCTTTGTGATGAAGGACGATATCGTCATCGTTGGAGCAGCGCGTACTCCGGTCGGGTCGTTCAACGGCGTGTTCGCGAACCTTGCCGCGCATGAGCTCGGCAAGACGGCGATCAAGGCGGCGCTGGAACGGGCGGGCGTCGAGGCGCCGCGGGTTTCGGAAGTGATCATGGGCCAGATCCTGACCGCCGGCGAAGGCCAGAACCCGGCCCGCCAGGCCTCGATCGCAGCCGGCATTCCGGTCGAAAGCCCCGCCTGGGCAGTGAACCAGCTTTGCGGCTCGGGCCTGCGTACGGTCGCGCTCGGCTATCAGGCTATTCTCAACGGCGACTCCGACGTCGTGGTCGCAGGCGGCCAGGAATCCATGAGCATGGCGCCGCACTGCGCCCATCTGCGCAACGGCGTGAAGATGGGCGACTTCCAGATGGTCGACACCATGATCAAGGACGGGCTGTGGGATGCCTTCAACGGCTATCACATGGGCAACACCGCCGAGAACGTCGCCAAGCAATGGCAGATCACCCGCGCCCAGCAGGATGAATTCGCGGTCGCCTCGCAGAACAAGGCCGAGGCCGCTCAGAAAGCCGGCCGCTTCAAGAGCGAGATCGCGCCGGTCACCGTCAAATCGCGCAAGGGCGACGTCATCGTCGATGCCGACGAATATCCCAAGCACGGCACCACCATCGAAGCGGTCGCCAAGCTGCGGCCGGCGTTCAGCAAGGATGGCACCGTGACCGCCGCCAACGCGTCGGGCATCAATGACGGCGCCGCGGCCGTCGTGCTGATGAAGGCGAGCGAAGCTGCCAAGGAGAACCGCAAGGTACTGGCGCGCATCGTGTCCTGGGCGCATGCCGGCGTCGATCCGGCCATCATGGGCACGGGTCCGATCCCGGCGTCGCGCGCCGCGCTCAAGAAGGCGGGCTGGAAGATCGACGACCTCGATCTCGTCGAAGCGAACGAAGCGTTCGCCGCCCAGGCTTGCGCCGTCAACAAGGACCTCGGCTGGGATACCGGCAAGGTCAACGTCAATGGCGGCGCCATCGCGCTCGGCCATCCGATCGGCGCGTCAGGCGCGCGCGTGCTCGTGACGCTGCTCTACGAAATGGAGCGCCGCAACGCCAAGAAGGGCCTCGCGACGCTCTGCATCGGCGGCGGCATGGGCATCGCCATGTGCTTGGAGCGGTGAGGGCATCCGCGACGCGTAGGGCGGATTAGCGCAGCGTAATCCGCCACCATATCTCAACCGCGGCCCGACGGCGCAATACGCTTCGCTATTGCGCCCTAAGTCGCCCCAGACGCCGGCTACTCGGCGGCTTCGGTCGCGGCTTCGTCGTCCGGGAAATATTTCTGCATGCGCGGCGTGACGCCGTTCTTGCGCATTTCCTCGAGCCAGATCGGGTGGATGCGCTTGTCCTGGTCCTCGTACTCGATCTGGTCGCCGCCCTCCTTGATGTCGAGCGACACTGCGCCTTTCTCGCCAGGCTTGAGGCCGAGGAGCGAGCGGCGCTGCTGCGTCGTCAGCGGATAGCGCAGGCCGCCGACGCCGGTCGCGAGGTAGCGCGCGGGGAACCGGCTCGAGTTGAAATGCTGGTGGAACTGGCGGTCGGCCGGCGGAAACACGACGCCGTGTCGCCAATCGAGACGCTTGAAATCCTTCTCGCCGTCGTACCACAAGAGCGAATAGCCGTGGCCGGTGACGCACATCACGTGGAAGCCCGGGCCGTGGCGATGGCCCTTTTTGTAAGTGCCGACCGGCATTTCGGAAATGTGGGCGTGCATGGTGCCGTCGGCGAGCACGAACATGATGTTAGTGCCGCCGGCGCCGCGGTCGCCCCATGACTTCAGCTCGATCGCGGCGAGGTCGGGGACGAAATTCGTCTCCCACATGTGATTGCCCGGCCGCACGGTGATGAGATCGCCCTCGCCGGCGAAATACTCGTTCTTGCCGGTGCGCGCGGTGAACTCGTAGTCGGTTTCGAAGATGAAGCGCGCATCGTGGAATGTATTGAGCACCAACGGCAGGTCCGTGGTGCTGACGATCAACGCACGCTCGCGGCCGGAGCCGTTGAAGTGACGGTGCTTGGCATTGAGCGGGATTGCGAACAGGCTGCGCGGCCCCCATTCGAAGCTCTTCTTGCGGCCGTCGGCGAATTCGATCTGGGTCGAACCGGTGCCCTCAAGGACGTAGACCACATCCTCGTAGAGATGACGCTGCGGGATGGTGGACCCGCCCGGCGGAATGTCGAAGACAAACATATTGGCGAAATCGCCGCGACCATTGAGATGCACCGCGGCTGCTTTCACGCCGCTGCGCGCCCATGGCGCGGTCTCCACCGCGAACAGGTCGACCGCGATATCGTCGACCACCTTGAGCCCTTCGCTCTCGACCCAATCAAGATAGGCGTCAACGCCATAGCGCGGTTTTTGTTCGCTCATTGTTTCCTCCGGCCAAGATTAGGCATCAGGTATCAGCAATCAGGGATCAAGCATGAGATATCGCGACGGAAACTACGAGGTTCGCCGACGGGTGTCATCTGCCCCCGGCTCAGCGACCGTTGATACTCGATTCCTGATTTCTGATTCCTGATCCCTGTCACGAGAACAGCAGCGACTTGATCACCACCGGGACGACGCCGGGCGGCGAGATCAATTCGCCGACATCGACGAAATCGAGTTCGGCAAGCTGCACGCCATCGATGGCGACGAGATCGCCGGCGAGCCCGAGTTCCTCGGTCATGATGCGGCCCATGGTCTTGCCGACGTCGCCGTCGATCATCAGCATGAGCGGTGCGTCGCGCCGGCCTTGCGGCGCGGTCGCCGCCATGATCGCGCGGGCAGCCGCGGCGAGCCGCGGATAATCGGGATCGCCCGGCCAAGCGAAGGCGATCGCGACCCGCGCATCGTCCGCAAGATCGAGCCGTGCCAAGCCTCTGCCGATCGCCGCGGTGATCGCCGCGCCGTCGATTGCGCCGCTGAGATCGAGACCGATGGGCACCACCGGCACGTTGTGCACCGGCAGCACGCCCGCGCGCGGCAGATGGATGGTCTTGCCGCTCACCTGGACCGTGAATTGGGACGCGCCGATCACGGTCGCGCGGATGCGCTGGCCCGGATCGATCAGCTTGAGGGCCGTGCGTGCCTTCAGCTCATCGCGCAGAGCTGCCGCGAGTGCGTTCGCGATATCGCCGTAGCCGCGGCTCTCGTAGCCGAACAGATATTCGGCAACCCCGCCCGAGAAGGTGATCGCCGCGGGCGCGGCGTCGCGCGGCAGGGGCTCGGTCAGAAGCAGCGCCTGGCCCAGGGGGTCGGGCGGTGTGCCGAGGATATAGTCCGCGGCAATCCCAGCGAGGCGGCGGGCGATGGCATCACGCACGTCCGCCCGGGCGAGCGTTGCGGGGTCAGTCGCAAAATCGAGCGCCTCGGCAGCAAGGCGAGCCGAGTCGTCGAGCGCGTGTCCAGGCGCCGCTGTCATCGGCGGCAACGAGGCGCCCGCCGACCGCGAAGGCCGAGACGCCGACGATCATCCCATTGTCGATGAGCGCGAGCTTCGTCGTACCACCGCCGATATCGACATGGAGCAAACACTCGCCGCGCTCCTTGGAGAGCTTCACCGCGCCGGCGCCGTGAGCGGCGAGCGTGCATTCGAGCTTGTGGCCCGCGGTGGCGCACACGAACTTGCCGGCCTGCGCCGCGAACAGTTCGTCGATCGCCTTCGCGTTCTTGCGCTTGATCGCCTCGCCGGTGAGGATAACCGCGCCGCTGTCGATGTCCTCCGGTGCCAATCCGGCCTCGCGATAGCAATCGCTGATGAACACGCCGAGCTTCGCTGCGTCGATGGTGCCGTCCGGCAGGAACGGCGTGAGCATGATGGGCGAACGCCAGATCACCTGGCGATGAACGACGGCGAAGCGGCTCGACAACCCTTGGGTCTGGCGTTGCAGCAGCACCTTGGCGAACAGGAGGTGCGACGTCGAACTGCCGATATCGATGCCGATGGTCGCGAGTTCGACGTTCTCCTGGTTCCAGATGTAGCGTGCGATTTCCGCGCGCTCTTCCTCGGTCATCAGGTGTTCGTGAAAGATATCGAGCTCGTGCATTTTTTTCTCTGAGGAGCGCGGGCGTCTCGCCCGCCGTTCTCTCTCCGCGCTGCAAAAGGGCGGGCGGGACGCCCGCGCTCCGTTCTCTACCACGCCACGGCGACGATGGGCCAATCGCGGGGCCGCAGCCCACGCATGCAAGGCTTGTCATGTCGGCAGCGACCGCCTAAGCCACGGCTAAGTTCATCTCGCGAGACCAGCACATGAAGCGCAGCACCGATCGCATCCTGACAAGCCATGTCGGCAGCCTGATCCGGCCGCCGGACCTGATCGAATTTCTGCGGGCGCAGCAGGAGCGACGGCCGATCGACGCGGCGGCGTTCGACGCCTGCCTCAAGCAATCGGTCAAGGACATCGTGCGCCGCCAGGCCGAAGCCGGCATCGATGTCGTCAGCGACGGCGAATTCGGCAAGACCATCAGCTGGTCGCAATATGCGTTGGAGCGGCTGACGGGATTCGAACGGCGCCCCATGAAAGGCGGGACGAACCCGTTCGCACGCGGCGCCGACCGCACCCGCTTCGCCGAATTCTACGCCGAGCTCGATTCGCGCGACACGCCGGCGACCCAGTCCGAAATCCGTCTGCGTCGGCGCGATCACTTATTCCGGTCAGGCCGCGCTCCAGCGCGACATCGACAACTTCAAGGCGGCGCTCGCCGGCGCGAACGTCGTCGAAGGGTTTTTGCCGGTGGCAGCGCCCGCGAGCGTCATTCCCGACCGCAAGAACGAGTATCTATGCCAACGATGACGACTGCCTTGCCGCCATCGCCGAGGCGATGCGCACCGAGTATCGCATGATCGTCGATGCCGGACTGCTGGTGCAGCTCGACGATGCCCGCACCGCCGTGACCTACGACCGGATGGTGCCGCCCGCGAGCTTTCTCGATTATCGGCGCTGGGTCGCGAAGTACGTCGAGGTCGTCAATCACGCGCTCGAAGGCATCCCCGAGGATCGCGTGCGCTATCACGTGTGCTGGGGCAGCTGGCCCGGCCCGCATACCACCGACGTACCGCTCAAGGACATCGTCGACCTCATCCTGAAAATGCGTGCTGGCGCCTACGTGATCGAGGGCGCCAATCCGCGCCACGAGCATGAATGGAAGGTGTGGCAGGAGGTGAAGCTGCCGCCCGGCAAGGTGCTGATGCCCGGCGTGATCAGTCACGCCACCAACATCGTCGAGCACCCCGAACTCGTGAGCGAACGCATCGTGCGCTACGCCCGCGTGGTCGGACGCGAGAACGTGATCGCCGGCACCGATTGCGGCTTTGCCCAGAGCCCGATGTATCGCCGCGTCCACCCCAGCATCATGTGGGCAAAGCTCGAAGCCCTCGCCGAAGGCGCCCGGCTCGCCACCAAGGAACTGTGGGGCTGACGAGTGCCAAATGCTAACTACCGCCGTCATCCTTGTAAGTCAGGATTTGCCGAATCGGTTAGCGTGACCGGTGCGGTGGCGGACGGGAGACCGCGTCATCCTAGGGCCTATAAGCCCGCGCCTGAGCAGGGTGCTCCGTCCGCCGTTCCATCGAACCCGAACAGTCGCTTGGGCCGCAACGCGAGCCCGCTTGCGCAAGGAGGGGTTAAGATGGACGCGACCTATGTTGGAATTGATGTTTCGAAGGACAAGCTCGACGTGCACGTGCGTCCGAGCGGGGCCGCCTTTGCGGTCGCGCGCGACGGCAACGGTCTGCGTGAGTTGGTCGAGCGGTTGCGTGGCGTTTCGCCGACCCTGGTCGTGCTGGAGGCTACGGTGGTTTCGAGACGATCGTGGTGGCGGCGTTGACGACGGCCGAGTTGCCGGCGGCAGTAGTCAACCCGGCGCAGGTGCGTTACTTCGCGAAAGCACTGGGGCAGCGGGCCAAGAGTGATCCGATCGACGCCTCGGTCATCGCCGCCTTCGGTGCGGCGGTGAAGCCTGAGCCGCGTCACTTGCCGGACGATGCGGCGCGTTTGTTGGCCGAATTGGTGGGGCGGCGAGGCCAGCTTGTCGAGATGCTGACAGCCGAGCGTCAACGCGAAAGCCGCGCCACCAATGCGCGTGTGCGCAAGAGCCTCAAGCGCCACATTGCGGTCCTGGAGAAGGAAGTGGCCACGGTTGAGGGTGACATCGATGGCCTCGTGCGTGCCTCTCCCATCTGGCGCGAGAAGGAAGACCTCTTGCAGACGTTTCCTGGCGTCGGCACGACGATCGCGCGTGGCTCCGGCCGACCTCCCCGAGCTCGGTCGGCTGCCCGCCGTGAGATCGCAGCCTGGTTGGGGTCGCCCGCATCCGACAGTCTGGCAAGTGGAAGGGTTACAGCAAGATCGCCGGCGGTCGCTCCAGCGTTCGTGCCGCCTCCATGGCAGCGATGACCGCCACAGTCGCACAGCGTGTTGCGTGAGTTTACAGCGCCGCTGCCAAGGTAAACAGATGGTCGCCCCATGCCGTCGCTCGCAAGCTCCACCACCAACGCAATGTCAGGGAAAAAAACCGTGGAGCGGAGAGAAGTCCTGAGGAGGCGCGAAGGCCGTCTCGAAGGATGGCAATAGGCACCACAGAGCAAGTGGCCATCCTTCGAGGGCCGCGTGAGCGCGGCCACCTCAGGATGACGCCGTCATTTGCTTCGAGATGTATCTACAAAGGTGCACTCACACGACATCAGCAGACTGCCAAAGTCCGCGTGATCAGGTCGGCTGGTAGCGGCCGCCGATGGCGGGCTTGCTGCGACCGAGGCCCGGCAGCTCCCGAACTCCGGCGCCGCCCGGATTGGTGTCGGCGCCGATGTTGGCGTCGATGAGATAGGGCCGGCCCGTCGCGATCCCAGCGCGGATCGCATCGCCGAGATCGGCCGGCCGGTCGATGCGCACGCCGTCGATGCCGGCGGAGCGCGCCATGGCGGCGAAATCCGGATTGTAAGGCGCGCCGCTGTCGGGATGCTTGAAGTCGGTCGCAAGCTCGCGGCCATCGAGATAGCCGCGCTGCAGGCCGCGGATCGACGCATAGGCGTAATTGTTCCACACCACCCAGACGACCGGGATGTTGTACTCGACCGCGGTGCCGAGCACGCTTGCATGCATGAAGAAGGCGCCGTCGCCGCACACCGACACGCAAGGGCGGTCGGGCGCGGCAAGCTTCGCGCCGAGCACGCCGGCGACGCCAAACCCCATCGGCCCGAAGCCCGTGGAGCCGATCAGCGAATCCGGCCGCCGCGGCTTGCAGAACTGGTTCAGCCAGTTGTGGTGGACGCCGATGTCGCTGACGAGGATCGCATCGCGAGGCAGCGCCTGGTCGATCTCGTGGGCGGCGCGCTGCGGATTGATCGGCGAGGCATCGTCGGTAAATCCGGGCGCGACGAACGCGTCCCATTCCGTGCGGTAACCGGCAATCGCCTCGCGCCATCTCCTTCGTGCACTGGCGCGCTCGCCTGTATTCGTGCGCGTCGCAAGTTCGGCGAGCATCTGGCGGAGGAAGGTGCGCACATCGGCCATCAGCCCGAGCGCCACCGGATAATTGCGGCCGATCTCGTCCGGATCGATATCGACGTGAATGAGCTCGGTCGGCGGGATCGTGAACGAATAGCCCGGGAGCCATGACGATGACGTGCGATCATCGAAGCGCACGCCGAGCGCCAGCAGTACATCCGCCTGGCGTGTCGCATGGTTCGCCGGATAGGATCCGTTGCGCGACACGAGGCCGAGCGCGAGCGGATGGTAGGCATCGATGCCGCCAAGGCCGCTTGCGGATGACGCGACCGGAATGTCGAGGCTTTCGGCAAGCGCGCGCAGGTCTTCGGCGGCGCCGCCATATTTGACGCCCTGCCCAATCAGAATCACAGGACGCTCCGCCGCGAGCAGCATATCGACGGCGCGGACGACGCCCTCGGGATCAGCGCCGCAACGGCAGGAGATGTTGGCGGTCCACTCTCCGGGCTGCGGGCTTTCTTCGGCGGCGGCCTCGCGAAACACGTCGAACGGAACGTCGAGCACCACCGGCCCGGGCCGCCCGGTCACCATGGTCTTCCACGCCTGGCGCACCGCGAGCGCGACCATGTCGCCGCGGGTCGGCTGGAAGACGCGCTTGCAATAGGCGCGCACGGTCGACGGAAAATCGGCCTGGTAGTGGCGATAGAGCTCCTGGAAGGCCCCGCGGTTGAACTGGCTGGTCGGCACGTTGCCGGTCACCGCGAGGAAGGGCACCGAATCGAGAAACGCGTTGCCGAGCGCGATCGGCAGATTGGCGGAACCGGGGCCGCAGGAGGTAAAGGTCGCGGTCGGCTGGCCGGACACGCGGTAATAGACATCCGCCATGAAGCCGGCGACGGTCTCATGATGGACCGAGATGGTCTTGATGTCGGATGAGCGGTCATAGAGCGCGTCGATGAACTGGATATTGCCGTGGCCGCACAGCCCGAACGCATACGGCACCTTTTCGCGGATCAGGTAATCCACGATCACCTGGGCACCGTCGAGCATGTTGTTTGCAGCCATCGGATTCTCCTATACGGCGAATTCTTCTAGGCCGCCGGGAACCGCCCGCCAATCCAATCGCCGTGGCGCTTCTTTTCTCCCGTTGCGGGGGATGGGAAAGGGCGGCGAGTGGTTGCCGCGCAATCGCGCCATTGACGGGTCGCCGGGTGGTCCTTATGTTCCGCGCCAAACGGGCCGTCCGCGGCCGCAACGGCACATGGGATCGGTCCGATGAAAGTTCGTAACTCATTGAAATCACTGCGCGCCCGCCATCGCGACAACCGCATCGTGCGGCGCAAGGGTAGGGTCTACATCATCAACAAGACCCAGCGCCGCTTCAAAGCCCGGCAAGGCTGAGGCGCGCCGGCGCTGCGCGCGCGGCGCCTCACATTGCTTTGACCACGTGGCTCTTGCGCAACTGCGAACGTGCCGGTTAGCATCATCGGCATGAGTCTTCGACTTGCCGTAATGGCTGCATGCGCCATCTTCGCCGCTACCGCCGCCTTGGCGCAGACGGCGCCCATCCCCCACGAAGGTGCCGACCCGCACGAAGGCTTGGTCCGGCCGCCGGATCAGTTGCCGAAGGTGCAGCAGGGCGATCGTACCCACAACATCGATTTCCTGTTCGGCGCGCTCAAGGTCGCGCCCGACGACACCAGTGCCAAGGCGGTCGAGGATCGTATCTGGGCGGTATGGACGTCGGCGGGCAACGAGACCACCGGCATGCTGATGACCCGCGCCAAGAAGGCGCTCGACGAGAACGACTTCGATCTCGCGCTGCGCGTGCTCGACGCCGTGATCGAGATCAGGCCGGAATTCACCGAGGCCTGGAACCGTCGCGCGACCGTGTTCTTCATGAAGAAGGACTACGCCAACTCGCTTGCCGATCTGGGCAAGGTGCTGTCGCGAGAGCCGCGACACTTCGGGGCGCTCTCCGGGTTGGGCCTCATCATGCAAGACATCGGCGACGACAAGCTCGCGCTCGACGCCTATCGGAAAGCGCTTGAGGTTTATCCGCGCCTCAAGGGCATCGGCGAGCGGGTCAAATCGCTGGCCGACAAGGTCGACGGCCGCGATCTCTAGCCGCGCCAGCAACTCCTTTCAGCCTGACGCGAAGCGCGTGCGGCGCTCGTGGCCGCGTTGCGAAGTCGAGCAGCAGGCCCAATCCCCTTTGCGCATCGGACCATGCTGCGACGAGCCATGATCACCGTTGCCGGCGTTGTCGTCGCGATCCTGATCGCCGGTGCGATCGTCACAGCCATCGCCAGCGCGCGCATCGTGGCGAGGCATCCTCCTTCGGGGCAATTCATTGACGTCGACGGCGGACGTCTGCACGTCCTCGACATCGGGCCGCGCGACAATGCGGCGTGGCCGGTGGTGCTGATCCATGGTGCCAGCAGCAACCTCGAGGATCTGCGGGCGAGCCTCGGCGATCGTCTCGCCGCGCACCGCCGCGTGATCCTCCTCGATCGGCCGGGCCTCGGCTGGAGCGAGCGACCGGATGGCGCCGACGATGCATCGCCGCCGCGGCAAGCGGCGCTCATCGCCCAGGCGCTCGATCGTATCGGCGTCGAGCGGTTTGTGCTGGTCGGCCATTCGCTCGGCGGCGCCATCGCCACCGCTTTTGCGCTCGACTTATCCCACGCGACTCGGCGGTCTTGTCCTCATCGCACCGGTGACGCACCGATGGGAGGGCGGGCTCGCCTGGTACAACGCCGTGCTCTCGACACCGGTCCTCGGGCCGCTGTTTGCCCGCACGGTGGCGCTCCCGATTGCCGAACTGGTGATCGAGAACGGCGGCCGCTCGGTGTTTGCGCCGCAGAACATGCCGGCAAATTATCTTGATCGCGCTGCGATTAGATTGTTGCTGCGGCCGACCGCATTTCAATCCAACGCGCAGGACGTGGCGGTGCTCAAGGACTTCGTCACGGCCGCATCGCCCCGCTACCCGGAGATCGCGACGGAAACCGTCATCATCACCGGCACGGCGGACGACGTGGTGTCGCCGCGCATTCATTCCCGCGCGATGGCGGCGGCACTGCCGCACGCGCGGCTGGTGCTGCTCGACGGGGTGGGCCACATGCCGCACTACGTCGCCCCCGACACGGTGGTAGCGGCAATCGATGAACTATCAGCCAAGCGCCAGAGCGCCTCCGGCCGCTAAGGCCGTGCTCGTTCCAGCCGGTTTCGCAGCCAACGTCGTCATTCCGGGGCGCCGTAGCGCAGCGGAGGCGAGCCCGGAATCCATACTCCGCAGTCCGTGGTCATGGATTCCGGGCTGCCGCGCTTGCGCACGGCCCCCGGAATGACGGGTAACGTGAGCCCCGATGCGTCGCGGTGCTCGACTTTGTAGTGCTGTTCGCGCTGATGCTGCTGCGCTTGCCGGTCGGCATGGCGATGGCGAAGGCGCCAAAAAATTCGGCGCGGCTCCCGGCTGGGGAGAGTCGGGAGCCGCGCCGTGGTCGCCGTTCCGCTCACGCGGATCGAAACGGCGGGGAGCTCGCTAGAACGGCAGCAGGATGTCGGACAGTTGCTGTCCGTAGCGCTCCTGCTGGTAGTCGGTGATCTGGCCCTTGCCGCCATAGGCGATGCGGGCTTCGGCGATCTTGGTCGAATCGATGGTGTTGTCGCTCTGGATGTCTTCCGGCCGCACGATGCCGGCGACGATGAGCTCGCGCATTTCGAAATTGACGCGGATCTCCTGCTTGCCCTCGACCACCATGTTGCCGTTGGGCAGGATCTGCGTCACCACGGCGGCGACGTTGGTGACCAATGCTTCGTTGCGGTTGATCGTGCCCTTGCCGTCCGATTGCGCTGTGCCGTCGGCATTGAGCAGATTGCCCGGAATCCCGACGTTGCCGAAGGTGCTCTTGCCGAAGAACTGGTTGACGGTCGAGTTCGATTGCGTTGTTGCGGCTGCGTTGCGTCTCGTTCTGGAACTGGGCGTTGTCGTTGATGTTGACCGCGACGGTCAGGATGTCGCCCACCTGATGGGCGCGCTGATCTTTGAAGAAGGCGCGCGAACCGTTGCGCCACAGCGAATTCGGATTGTAGGTCGCCGGTTGCGGCGTCGGCATCGGCATCTGCACCGGTTTGTAGCCGGGCTTTGCCGTCGGATTGTCGATCGAGGAGAGTTTCGGCTGTTCGCCGATGTTGATGAGGCGATCGAACGACGAACATCCACTGCACAACATCGCAATTCCGGCGACGGCGGGGATAAGCCTTACGGAAAATTTGAACATGACTCCTCGCTACTGGGTGCCAGTCGATTCAACTTGTGGGATTGCGGCGCTCGCTGCGGCGCTCATCATCTGGGCGATATCGACGCGGCCAGGGGCGGTGACGACGCCCTGAACCGTGCGCTTGGTCTGTACGTTGAGGACGCTGACGACGTCGCCCTCGCCGCCCGACTCGAGGGCCTTGCCGCGCGTTGTCAGCAGAATGCCCGGCACCTCGTAGACCAGCGTGACGCTCTCGTCGCGCTTGACGAATTCCGGCTTCATCAGATCGGCACGCCGGATCGGCTGACCCTGGTGCAGCGCCTTGTCGCGCCGCGCGGCCGACCGCCTCGACCAGCGAGGCCACGACCTCGCCGGACGTGTCCGCCTTCGAGCGCCGCTCGACGATGACGTCGGCCGAGCGCACGACCTCGCCGCGCGCAATGCTGCGAACCGGCACCACCGCATCCACCGCCTCGACCAGCGAACCGGTGTAGCGCATCAGCGTGCGGCGTGAGGTCCCGAGCGGAACCTCGAACACGACGTCGAAGCGGCCCGAGCGTGGTTCGTACGCCGCGCGCATCGCCCGCAGATCGGCGTCAGGCGCGAGGTCGGCGTAGAAAGTCGCGACTTCACGGTCGAAGCCGAGGACAAGATTGCCCGTGGTGCTCAATCCGTTGGTGCCGGCGAACAGGCGCATGATACGCGCCTCGATCTCGGGCTTGGCGATGACCCGGCCCGTGCGGGTGACCTCGATCTGGACCACGTCGCCGGTGTCGACACCGTAGAGATTGTGCGCGTGCGCCGCCTCGATCACCTTGCGTGCCGGCACAGAGCCCGTGGTGCCGACGTCGGGCGAGCGGAAGACCGGGATCGAGGCGAATACGCCGGCATTGTCGATGAGATCGCCGATCCGCACCACGTCGCCCGTCACCACGGTGCTGTGCTTGAGCGTCGGTGCAAGCAGCGCCGTATTTTCCGGCACCGCGATCGGCATGTCGGCCGGCGTCACTTTGCCGGTGACCTGCGCCGCCGCCGGCATCGCCGCTGCGGCGACGACGGCGATTGCGGCAAGGAGCCCCTTTAACATCATCCGCTCCCTATTGCTGCAAGGCGATCACCGACGACAGCATCTCGTTCGACGCCGTGATGACTTTGGAGTTCATCTCGTAGGCGCGCTGCGCGGCGATCAGGTCCGTGATCTCGGTGACGGCGTCGACGTTCGAGGATTCGAGCATCGCCTGCTGGATGGTGCCGGCACCGTTGATGCCCGGCAGTCCGTCTTGGGGCGCACCGGACGCCGGCGTCTCCTGGAGCAGATTGTCGCCGATCGGCAGCAGGCCGGCTTGGTTGATGAAGCGCGTCATGGTGAGCTGGCCAAGGATGGTCGGGGTCGTGGTGCCGACCGGCGTCACCGAGATCTGGCCTTGGGTGTTGACGGTGAAGCCGGTGGCGTTCTGCGGCACGGTGATGCCGGGCTGCACGAGATAGCCTTGTGCGGTGACGAGGCGGCCGGTGCCGTCCATCATGAACGAGCCGTCGCGAGTGTAGGCATATGTGCCGTCGGGCAACTGGATCTTGAAGAACCCGTCGCCGGTGATCGCCATGTCGAAGGAGTTGCCGGTCTGGCTCAGAGTGCCCTGGGTGGTGATGCGCGGCGTGCCGACCGTCTTCACGCCGGAGCCGAGGTCGATGCCGACCGGCAGGATGTTGCCCTGCTCCGACGACTGGGTGCCGATGCGGCGCACATGTTCGTAGAGGAGATCGGCGAATTCCGCGCGCTGGCGCTTGAAGCCGGTGGTCGACATGTTGGCGATGTTGTTGGAAATCACCTGGACGTGGAGGTCCTGGGCCGCCATTCCGGTGGCGGCGGTTTGCAAGGCGTGCATGGTCGGCGCTCCTTAATTCCGCTCAGTTCGGGACTGCGGCGAGCTTGTCGATGGTGTTGCGGTGCATGTCGTCCTGCGTCTTCATCGTCGCAGCGATCATTGAGTAGGTGCGGTTGACCTCGACCATGCGGGTCATTTCCAGGACGCCGTTGACGTTGGAGCCCTCGATCGCGCCCTGCATGATGTTGATGCGTGCCGGCGGCTGGCCGGTCACGCCGTCGGGAGCCGAAAACATGTTGCCACCCTCGCTGCGCAGCTGGTTCGGCTGCGCGAAGCTCACGATCTTGAGCTTCCCGCGCAGAGCCTCGACGTTGGTCGGCCCATCGAGCACCGTGATCCGGCCATCGGCGCTGATCGAAATGCTGCGGTCGGTCGGCTGGAACGTAATCGGTCCGCCGCCGTCGCCGGCGACCGGTATGCCGGCGTTGGTGACGAGCTGGCCGTTGGCATCGATCTGGAGCGCGCCGTTGCGGGTGTAGCGCTCGCCATTCGGCGTTGTCACCGCAAGAAACGAGTCGCCGTCGATCGCAATATCGAGGGGATTGCCGGTTCTCTGAACGGGACCCTGGCCGAAATTGTAGAAGGCGCCACCGTCGGCAACGAAATGGACCTGCGAGTCACCGGTGCGAAAGGTGTTGTCGCGGGCGTCCCCGGTCAGAAACTCCTGGAATAGCGATCGCGAAGACTTGAAGCCCGTGGTGTTGATGTTCGCGAGATTGTTGGCGATCACGTCGAATTGCCGCTCCATCACCATTTGGCGCGACAGCCCGATCAGCTGGTCGTTCTGCATCGGTGGTTCTCCCCATCCCGGCGGCAGTCGCACTCCCATGCGATGGCGCCGTCAGTGCAGCGGTTCCCCAACCGCTGGCACCGGATTGCGTAGCAGAGCCCATGCCAACGAGACTTAGTCCGTAATTTCAATGACTTGAGCAAAAACGCCGGGCGCCCAGGGCCGGCAAGTTCCGCCCTTCGGCCCTCTCACCCGGCAAAATTTTCCGAGCAATCGCCCCTCAGGAAAGGTTCCATTAACCATTCCGACCCTAATTTTTTGCCATGCCGCCCGGCGCGGACGCGGCTGAAGTTTCACAGGACGCTCGACCTCCCATGGCATCGAAGCCTAAAGCGGCTGCGGCCGCTGACGAGAAAGCTGTCGAAGAAGGCAAGAAGCCCGCTGCTTCGGGCTTGCCGATCCGCAAAATCGCGATGATCGCGGTTGGAGTCCTCGTGCTCGGCGGTGGCGGCTTTGGCGCCTACAAGTTCATGTCCGGCGGGCCACGACCACCATGACGCGGCGCCCCCGGCGAAGCCCGCCGTATTCGTCGATCTGCCGGAAGTGCTGGTGAACCTCTCCAGCAGCGGCGGCACTGACCGCACCCAATATCTCAAGGTCAAGGTCGTGCTCGAACTCCCCGACCAGTCATTGATGCAGCAGATCCAGCCGGTGATGCCGCGCGTGCTCGATGCCTTCCAGACGTATCTGCGCGAGCTGCGGCCGAGCGATCTCGACGGCTCCTCGGGCCTCTACCGGCTCAAGGAAGAACTGACGCGGCGCGTCAATGCTGCGATCACACCGAATAAGGTGAGTGCCGTCCTGTTCAAGGAGATCGTGGTTCAATAGGACGCCCCAGCCATGGCCCCGGATAACAAGGACGACGCAGTCGACCAGGACGCACTCGCCGCCGAATGGAGCATGGCGCTCGAAGGCGGACCGGGTTCCGACGGCGGCGGCGACAACAGCGAGGAAATGGCGGCCCAATGGGCCGCGATGATCGATGACGGCGGCGCCGTCGCCCAGCTCGGCAAGGGCGGCTCCGAACGCGTCCTCCAGCAGGACGAGATCGACACCCTCCTCGGCTTCAACGTCGACGACATCCGGCTTACCGAAAATTCCGGCATCCGGGCGATCATCGAGTTCGGGCGTCGTGTCCTACGAACGCCTGCCGATGCTCGAAATCATTTTCGATCGGCTGGTGCGCCTCACGACGTCATCGCTGCGCCAATTCACCTCCGACAATGTCGAAGTGTCGCTCGACCGCATCACCTCGGTGCGGTTCGGCGACTATCTCAACTCGATCCCGCTGCCGGCGATCCTCGCGGTGTTTCGCGCCGAGGAGTGGGAAAATTTCGGCCTGATCGCCGTCGATTCGAACCTGATCTATTCGATCATCGACGTGCTGCTCGGCGGCCGGCGTGCGCCGTCGAGCGTGCGCATCGAAGGCAGGCCCTACACGTCGATCGAAACCAGCATGGTCCGCCGCCTGGTCGAGGTCATCCTCGCCGACGCCGAGCAGGCCTTCGGGCCGGTATCGCCGGTGCGCTTCACGGTCGACCGGCTCGAAACCAATCCGCGTTTCGCCGTGATTTCGCGCCCCGCCAATGCGGCGATCCTGGTGCGGCTCCGCGTCGATATGGAAGACCGCGGCGGCGCCGTCGAGCTGCTTCTGCCCTACGCCACCATCGAGCCCATCCGCGACGTGCTGTTGCAGATGTTCATGGGTGAGAAGTTCGGCCGCGACCCGATCTGGGAAGGCCACCTCGCCACCGAAATCGGCCAGGCCGAGATCGCGGTCGACGTCGTGCTCTACGAGGCCAAGCTGCCGCTCAAGCGCATGATGGCGCTTGAGGTCGGCGACACCCTTGATCTCGATCTCGGCCCCGAAGCGGCGGTGACGGTGCGTTGCGGCGACGTCGCGATGACCGAAGGCCGGATGGGGCGCGTCGGCGACCGGGTCGCCGTGCGAGTAATGAAGCCACTGCGTAAACCCAAGACCACATTCGCCATGTTCGAAAACGCGGGCGAGCGCTCGGCAATGATGGAGCCGTCGTCGTGAACCATCTTGTTGGAATTTTGATCGAAAGCACGGTCGCGGTCCTGCTGGTGGTCACCATCGGCTATTGCGTGATCCTCAACAATCGCCTGCAGCGCCTGCGCGCCGACGAAGGGGCGTTGCGCGCCACCATCGGCGAGCTGATCACCGCGACCGAAATCGCCGAGCGGGCGATCGCCGGACTGAAGGTCACGGTCCGCGAATGCGACCAGAACCTCGGCGAGCGCCTGAACGCCGCCGAACGCTACTGCGCCGACCTCGATGCGCAGCTTGCGGCGGGCGACACGTTGCTGCGGCGAATCTCGCAGATTGCGACGGCGGCCCGCCCAAACCAGGCGCCGTCGCCCGCCCTCAACTCGCAGTCCACGCTCGCCGCGGCCGAGGCGTTCCTGGAGCGGACGCGTTCGCGAGCAGGCGAGATTGCAGCGTAACGAGGGGCCGAGAGCGCACCGATGAGGTTCGTCCGCGAGTTCCGGCTGATCCCCGTCGTGCTGATTGCGACGGCGAGCCTTGCCGGGCTCAAGCTTCTCGGCCTCATGCTCGACGGCGGCTATATTCTGGCCGATCTCGACATGTCGAAGCTCGATCGGCCGATCCACGTCGAGCGCGACCCCAAGTCCGGCACCGCAAGCGTCGCCAACAACGAAGTCACGGCTTCGCCGGGTGAAAGCACCTGGGCGAAATGGTTGGTCGGCCTGCCGGAGGTGACCGGTTCGCTGCCGGCCGAGATCCAGGCTGAACGCAACATCGCGCGCACCGGTTCAAATCCCGCTCCCAAGCCCGAGGCCGCCGCCAAGCCTGGGAAAAAGGTCGACGGCAAGCTCGTGCAGCTCAACGACAAGCCGGCGGCATCGCCCTCCGAGCGCGCCATCCTCGAGCGGCTGCAGGAGCGGCGCCAGGAACTCGACCAGCGCGGCCGCGAAATCGAGCTGCGCGAGAGCCTGCTCAAGGCGGCGGAGAAGAAGCTCGAGTCCAATGCCAGCGCATTGCGCAATCTCGAGGCGAGCACCGGCGAAGCGGTGCAGAAGAAGGAAGAAGCCGAGGCCCAGCGGCTGAAGAATATCGTCACCATGTACGAGAACATGAAGGCGAAGGACGCTGCCCGCATTTTCGATCGACTGGAGATGCGAATCCTGATCGAGGTGGCGTCCCAGATCAATCCGCGCCGCATGTCCGATATCCTGGGCCTGATGTCGCCCGAGGCCGCCGAGCGCCTCACGGTCGAACTTGCAAATCGCGCGACCGCCGCCGGCGACCACGGCGTCGATCCAAACAGCCTGCCCAAGATCGAAGGAACGACGCGGAATTAGTTTGTTCGTTTCCGTGCAAAACTATTTCGCGATCGGGGATAATTGCCTGTTGGGCTTGAAAGTGCTCTTTACATTTCCCAATTCAATTCCGCTAAATAGCGGTGATTCGATGCGGTTTAGGAGGATGTACCGTGGCTGCTGCTGGCAATATCAAGACAATGCCGATCAACAAGCTGTTCGACCTCAAAGCTCAGGTTGAAGCAGCGCTCGCATCCAAGGTTGCAGCCGAGCGTCGGGATCTCGAGACCAAGCTCGCGCAACTATCTCGGCTCGACAGCCCCAGTCGTGGCCGCGGTCGGCCGCCTGGACGGCGTGGCGGCGCCTACGGCCCGGTCGCGCCAAAATATCGCAACTCGGCCAATCCATCGGAGACCTGGGCCGGGCGCGGTCTCAAGCCGCGTTGGCTCACGGCTGCGCTCAAGGGCGGCAAGAAGCTCGAGGATTTCGCCATCGCTGCGACGGCTAAGAAGATGCCGAGGAAGACGCGCAAGGTGCGCGCGAAGAAATGATCTGCGCCGCCTGTCGCTTTGGCGGGGCGCTTCGATCGCAGTGATTGCATCGTTCCGGATCGGGCCGTGTTGCGCGATCCGGTGCGGCGCGATCTGGTGCTGTGCGGTTTGGCATAAGGCCGCCGATTCTCATTGCGTTGCCGTCTCGCGAATAATCAAAACTGCTGAAGCGGCGGGCATAAGTGACGGCCACGCAACCATCGCGTGCACCCACGCGATTTCGCTTCTCGCGCTTTGAATTCATTTCGCGAGTAGAAAGCGCGACTAATAAACGAAATTTTATTCAGTCTCCGACGATATTGTCGCAATCGATTAACGTTCGAAGCGCGCCCCTTGGAGCTCGCGATGATTCGTGGTGCGCATCATTGCGTCGGATTAGCCGTCTCTGTTTCAGAGCTGATGATCCGTTTTATGAAGTCGCAGATATCGGTGTACGGCGGAACGCTCGGGCCTGATGAACTCGACAAACTGCACATCCAGTTTGTTGCCAGCATCCCAAAAGCCGGAAAATATTTCGAGGGTGTCGACCACCGCTACGCTGAGGCCTGTGGCGCGACAACGCCCGATCCGTTTTCGCGCCCTCACATCTTGCCGACGCTGATCAACGCGGTGGGCGACAAAGCTGCGCGGACAGCCTTTCCGCAAGCCGAATACATCGGCGCAAACTGGATTCTTCAGTTGTGCGGCGGCATCGCCAACTACATTCGTGAGCACATTTGCCCGGATGCCGACGATCGCGCCATCACCGCATATTTAAGTGTCGGCGGAAAGCTTGGACCAAAGCTGGGGCTCGCCGACGTGCTTGCCGACAGTGCAATTCAGCGCGTGCTGCGCGATTCGCTGATGCCGATTCTCAAACCCGAGACGAGCGAACAACACCTGGAGCCGCTGTGCGACGCGATCAATGCGACGATTGCGGGGCAGCGCGGCATCGGCAAGGCCGACCCGGCGAAAGTAACCGACGCGGAGCTGAAGAAATTCCTCGTTTATTTGCCGTCCCAAATGCTCGCGACGTTCAACGCGGCGAAAGCGAGCTAGGTCCTTCGCACGACGTTTGACGAGCGCGTATTCCCGAGGGGGATGCCACGATTATTATCGAAGGAAAACGCATGTTCCACTTCCGGATCGCCAGCAAACTGGTTATTTCCTTTATCATTCCGTTGATCGTCCTGAGCTGTCTCGCCGGATACGATCTCTGGGCACGGTGGGTGACCCGATCCGAGATGGCTCACCTTGGGCGGCTCGTCGACGGTGTCGCCGACATCAGCCTGTTCGTCCACGACTTGCAGCGCGAACGCGGCGCCTCAGCGGTCTTCATCAGCAGCAAAGGCTCGCAATTTCGCAATGAACTTCAGGCCCAGCGCAAACTGACCGATCAAAAACGGCAGAATGCGGTGAGTTTCCTCGCGGCGCTGCGCGCCTCCGCGTCGACTGGCGAGTTGCAGGCGCTGATCGATAAGGCCCAATCGTCGGTTAATGTCTTGGATGGCCGGCGCGCGGAGATCGACAGCCTTGCCATGACCGGGCCGACGTCGATGGGCTATTTCAGCGGCCTTATCGGCGACCTGCTGGCGGTCGGCAGCGAGATTTCCCGCGTCAGCAGCCGCGGCGACCTGACGACAGCCATCACGGCCTATGTCAATTTCATGCACGGCAAGGAGCGCGCCGGACAAGAGCGCGCGACGGGCGCCGCCGGAATTGCCGCGGGCAAATTCGACGCGGCGGCCTTCAAAAGCGTCCTGCAGCTTGCGGCGATGCAGGAGACTTATTTTGCGGCGTTCGCGCGATCGGCTGCGGCGCAGGAGCGCGAGCTTTTCGCGAAAGTCGTGGCAAGCGCGCCGGCCGAGGCCGTGGACCGCATGCGCAAGCTCATTGCCGCAGGCGGCCTGTCCGGGGATCTGCAGGGGCTTGAGGCCAAGACCTGGTTTGACGCAGCGACGGCGCGCATCGACCTTCTGAAAGCCGTCGAAGATGAGATCGCGTCGGACCTCAAAGCGACGGCTGGGGCGATCCACGCGGAGGCGACCCGCGGACTTATGCTGCTCGGCGCCATCGTCCTCGGCTGCCTGATGCTCTGCATCGGCGCGAGCATATTGATGTCGCGCAGCATCACGCGGCCGCTCTCTGCGCTGATGGCGGTGATGCGGATGCTCGCGAACGGCCATTTCGACGTCGCGTTGCCCGGCCTTGATCGGCGCGACGAAATCGGGGAGATGGCCCAGTCGGTTCAGGAATTCAAATTGAGGGCGGAGGAAAAGGCTCGTCAGGAGGCGCAGGAGCGGCAGGACCGCGAGCGCGCCGCCGAGGTTGCGAGGCGTGCTGCGGAGGAAAAGGAAGCTGCTGAAGCGCGCGCCGCGGCGGAGCGGGAGGAAGCAACCCGCAAGGCCGCGACACGTCAGCTCGCCGCGCAGTTCGAAGACGCCGTCGGCGGCATCATCGCGGCCGTTTCGTCGGCATCGACCGAACTCGAAGCCGCGGCCCGCACCCTCACCAGGACGGCGGAGACGACCCGGGACTTGTCGAGCGAAGCGAACACCGTCTCCGCGCAGGCCTCCACCAATGTTCAATCCGTCGCGTCAGCGACCGAGCAGATGATGTGTTCGGTTTCCGAGATCGGGCGCCAGGTGCAGGAATCAGCCGACATTGCGCAGAAGGCGGTGGCGGAAGCGGAGCAAACGGATGCCCGCATCGGCGACCTCTCGCACGCGGCGGCGCGCATCGGCGACGTCGTCAAGCTCATTACCGCGGTGGCCGAACAGACGAACCTCCTCGCGCTCAATGCCACCATCGAGGCCGCACGCGCCGGCGAGGCCGGGAAGGGCTTCGCGGTGGTGGCGCAGGAAGTAAAGGCGCTCGCCGCGCAGACGGCCAAAGCCACCGGCGAAATCAGCACTCAGATTGCCGGCATGCAGGCCGCCACCGCAGAATCGGTGGCCGCCATCAAGAAGATCGTCGGCACGATCCGCAGAATTTCGGAGATCTCGGCCGCCATCGCGACGGCCGTCGAGGAGCAGGGCGCCGCCACTCGGGATATCGCACGCAACATCGGGGAAGCCGCGAAGGGCACCTCGCAGGTTTCCGACAACATCACGGCTGTCGACCGCGGCGCGAGCGAGACGGGTTCCGCGTCGACGCAGGTGCTGTCATCGGCCCAACAGCTTGCAACCGACAGCAGCCGCCTCGAAGTCGAAGTGCAGAATTTCCTCAATATGGTGCGCGCCGCCTGACCGCTCACTCCGCCTTGATGTTCGCGGCGCGGATGACGGCGCCGTAGTCGTCATATTGCTTGCGAACGAACGCGGCGAACTCGGCGCCGCACGTCGCATTCGGCAGAAGACCGAGGCTGACCAGCTTGTGCTCGACCTCCGGCGCCCGCAATGCGGCCTTGAACCAATCGGTGAACTGCGCGATGGCGGCCGCGGGCGTGTGGGCCGGTGCAAACAGCCCGTACCAGACCTCCGCCTCGTAGTCCTTGAAGCCGAGCTCCGCGATGGTCGGCACATCCGGCATTGCACGCATCCGCTGGGCCGAGCCGACGGCAAGGACACGCACCTTGCCGGCCTTGTACTGCTCCGCGATCACCGAATAGTCGGCGAACACCGCCGTCAAATGGTTCCCGAGGAGCGCGTTGATGGCCGGGGAGTAGCCTGGATACGGCACGAACGTCATGTCGACCTTGGCCGCGCGCTTGAGCATTTCGACCGATACCTGGGAGCCGCTCGCCGGACCGACGCTCGCCAGGGTGATCTCGCCCGGATGCGCACGGGCGGCGTCGAGGAGGTCAGTCAGCGTGCGATAAGGCGATCCGGCTTCGACGACGATCACGTTCGGGTACTTCACCAAAAGACAGATCGCGTCAAAGCTGGTGAAGGGATCGTAGCCGAGCTTGCGCACATGCGGCATCACCACAAACCCGTTGGCAACGAGGAGCAGCGTGCTGCCATCGGCCGGCGCCCGCGCCACGGCCTCGATCCCCACCTGTCCGCCGGCGCCGGTGCGATTTTCGACCACCATCGTCACGCCTTGGGCGCGACTGATCTCCTCCGCCAGCACGCGGCCGGTGATGTCCGTCGGTCCGCCCGCCGAGAACGGAACGACGAGCTTGATCGTCCGCGGGGCTTGCGCCGATGCGGCATGGCCCGACAGCGCGACGACCGCGCCGGCCGTCGAAAGGGCGAGAGCGCGAAGCGATCAGGCGCAGGGAATGAGGGCGAGCAGGTTTCACGGTCCCCTCCCGAAATATGGCACAGAGCCGCCGGTGCTTTCCGACGGCGCGCGGGGTGCCACGAGGAAAAGCGGCGAGCCTCAAGGCTAGCCGCTTCCGTGAGCGTCTGCACGAGCCAAGATCGCCGCAGCGAAGGTCCGCTAGTGTTTCGACGCCCACGGCTACGGTGGGTAAAAATCAGCGGAGCAGTTGTTCCTGCGTGCGCCCGACTTTATTTATTCGTACTCAAAGACCTTGAAAAGCGAAAGCGAAGTCTCCCGACGAGGGATTGCCATTTCAGATATTGACCAAGAGCAAGAACACCCGCCGCACGCGGCCGAACTTGAGGGATAAGGTGTTTGTCGAAGTTCCAGCGTTTCGGGGTGCCTGGATCGCAAAGCGAACGGACGAACGGCTTTACCGCATGATCAAGGGGTTTCGCGAGGCCGGCGATTTACTCGTCGCAGAAAGTGCTGCCGAACCGCACCGGGCGATGAACTTGCTCTACCCCGTGATATTCAACTACAGGCAGTCCTTAGAACTGCGCCTCAAGTACCCCTTGATGGCTTGCGGGCCGCACGCAGGAGAGATGCCGGACTATCGACAGCACCGCCTCAAGGGTTTGTGGTCAAAATGCAGACGCGTCATTTTGTTCTTCGTGAACAGTCTGGAGTCGCCGGACAGCATCGCATAGGCAGCGTTTTGTAAAACAAAAGGATCATCAAATCACGACCGCGGCGGCCGAGTGGATTGAACGGTAGGATGGTTCCCCGCGCTCTCGCCCCAGCGCGCGTTGCCGCTTTTCTGGCGACCGTGTGCAAGCGTGGCCGTATCACCTCGGTAAGCAGACTTGCTCACACTCGGACAGACGGGGCGCGGCTGTGGGCCATAGCACAACAACAGACAATCCGCCTCCGCAAGGTCGTGAAAATCGCGCTTAGCAGGAGCGCCCTGTTGGGATGCCGTTTCTTCCCCAGGACGGAACTGTGATTTCAGCCGGTCTTCCTGAACCTTTGGGATGCGCCACCATACAAACCAGAGACCAAATCGGCCAACGTCGGCGCCCCGCGCCGGAGGCCAAAGCCGTGGCTGAACGCCCCGCCTGCGATGCATCGTCGCTCGGTTCACACGCGTGCCGGATGGCTACATCTTTCGCGCGCCGAACCCGCGACTGTTTTCGGGAGCCTCACCTTGCGCGACCGGTTAGAAGCGACTGCCCCCCGCACATCCATGTCGGTGCTTGCGGCAATGACGTTTGTCGTGCCGTTAGCGATCGTGTTTGGCGCGGTCCATGCCGAGACCAGGGTCGCACCACTCTCCGCGTCCGAGGAGAGCGCGCTGAAGCCCAAAGATAGCTTCTGGGAATGCGACAAGTGCCCGGAGATGATGGTCGTGCCCGCAGGCACCTTCAACATGGGTTCGCCGCTGAGCGAGCAGATGCTTTCGCCGGTGAGAGAGCACCACATCAACGAAGGCGAAAGCCCAATACACCAGGTGACGTTCGCGCGACCGTTTGCGGTGGGCAAGTTTCATGTCACGTTCGACCAGTTCTCAGATTTTGTGGCCGAGACCGGCTACGACGCGGGCTCGCGGTGCCGAGCGTTCGTACCCGAGACCGGCAGGTGGGCGGAATTCCAGGAGCGCTCTTGGCGCAGTCCCGGATTTTCCCAGAGTGGGCCTCACCCAGTGGTGTGTTTGAACTGGAATGACGCCAAGGCGTACGTTGATTGGTTGGCGCGCAAGACCGGGCAACCCTATCGTCTACTCACGGAGGCGGAGTTTGAATACGCGGCGCGGGCTAAAACCAAGCCGGGCGCCCACCCTATGTATTCGTTCGGCAATGACGAAAGGGATGTGTGCCGTTACGGCAACGGGGCGGATCAGGCAACGACAAGAAGCTTCCCGCAAATGCGGACGTGGCCGATTGCGCAATGCGACGACGGCGCCGTCTACACTTCGCCGGTCGGCACTTTTGCTCCAAACAGCTTCGGCCTCTACGACATGCAAGGCAATGCGTGGCAGTGGACCGAAGACTGCTATCACGACAGTTATGCCGGGGCGCCGTCAGACGGCACTGCGTGGACATCTGGAGCTGCTCGGATCGTGTCATTCGCGGCGGTTCTTGGACAAACCTCCCGTGGCTCCTCCGCCCGGCTGCTCGCCATCAGAGCTCCACGTTCGAGCGCACCTACACGGTAGGATTTCGGGTGGGACGGACGCTTTCTATCAGTCAAGCCGTTAGCAGCACGAAGAGCCGTGCCACGTCCAACTCCGCGATCCGGGAAATCATTAGGACCGTTATAAGCAGAGTGCGTGGGCGGCAGGCAGAGTACGCCCGTCACGCCCCGATAGCGCCGGCGCACGCCCAAGTAGCGTGATACGTCGCCGTCAAGCCCCACCGGTTCGAAGCCTTCAAGAGCGCCGCGCATTTCTATGGTGTGGCGTTTCACGAGCTTGGCCATTGGACCGGACACAAGTCACGGCTCGACCGTGATCTGCGTAGCCGGTTCGGTGAGCGCGCCTACGCGGCGAAGGAATTGGTTGCCGAACTATGTGCGGCGTTCCTGTGCGCTGAGTTCTACCATCGACGGTGACCTGAGGCACGCCGGTTACATCGCTTCGTGGATCGGCCTGCTGAAGGCGGACAACCGTGCGTTCTTCACGGCGTGCAACCGGGCGCAGGCAGCCGCGGACTATCTGCGTGGATTGGCGCTGCGCGATCGGAAGCCGGCAGCGGCAGCGTGAGGGGGCGACTATGAGTGAGCAGTCGCATCCGCTGCACGTGGACACGCACAATGGTGCGGCGATCGAAGTCTTCTACGCAGCGCGTGTATTCGCCAGCGTAGCGTGCCACGCGAGCACGCGATGGCACGCGAGAGGAAGACCTTGACTTCAATATCATTTCTCGGAATGGCGCGTCATGCGCCAAATTCCACGAATTTGCGCATCAAAAAACCAGCCAACGCGTTAGCGTTGCTGGTTTTGGTGTTGGTTGCGGGGATAGGATTTGAACCTATGACCTTCAGGTTATGAGCCTGACGAGCTACCGGGCTGCTCCACCCCGCGATAGACCAACGCGCGGGCTACTCCCGTGCTGGCGGCTATGTAGCAATGATCCGGCCGGATGTGAAGACCGCTGCTTGGAAAACTGGCATAATGTCGCGCCAATTCCTCCCGTAGGGCTGCATGGCTCGCACACCCAACTCCTCGCCGGACCTCGCCTCGCGGGCGCTGACGGCCTTGCTGCACGACATCCTCGAAAGCGGCCGCAAACCGCTCGAGGCGGCCGATATGAGCGACGAGACGGCCGTCCACGAGCTGCGCAAGACCTTCAAGCGCTGGCGGGCGCTCCTGCGCCTCGTCGCGCCGGTCGTGGGCGAGCAGGCCGAGGTCCTGCGGATCGAGGCGCGGGAACTTGCGCGTCGCATCGCGACCGCCCGCGACAGCCGGGCGGCGCTCGAAGCGTTGGCCGATCTCGGCGAGGAGACGCTGTCGGCGCGAACCCGCGCCACCATCAGCAGCCGGCTCACGACGCGTGGCGCGGGCGCCGAAGCCGCCAGCCTGACCCCGGTGCTCAAGCAGCAGATCGGCGGCGCGCTGGGCCACGCGGACACCGTCATCTCGACCTGGCCGCTCGACCAGTTCGACATCGCGGCGGCGACCAAACGGCTCACCGACAGCTATCGCCGCGTCTGCGAGGCGATCCCGCCGGACTGGTCGACGGCAACGCCCGACGCGCTGCACCGGCTCCGCCAGCGGGTCGTCGAGCACCGCTATCAGATGGAACTCATCGATGGGGTCTGGCCGAAGCTGATCCGCCTATGGATCGCCGAAGAGCAGCGCCTGCGCGACCGGCTCGGCTCCCATCATGATCTCGTCCTGCTGGCGCACCTGACCGAGCCGCATGGCCCCCTTGCGCCTTGGCGTTCGCGCCTTGCCCCGCTGATCGCCGAGCGCCAGGCCGCCCACGTGAAGGCGGCCAAACGGCTCATCGGACGTCTGTTTGCCGAGACGCCGAAGGCGTTCCGCCGGCGCATCGGGGCGCTCATGGAACACCGCGCTCACCACGACGAGTAGCGGCCGCGCTCGCCCTCGGCGCTACGCCGCAAGCGCGGCGGCGACCTGCGCCACGACGGCGTCCCAGTCGCCCGGCGCCGGCTGGCGGAACAGGCGCGCGGTCGGATACCACGGGCTGTCGCTTCGCCCCATCAGCCAGCGCCAATCGGGCGCAAGCGGCAGCATGATCCAGACCGGCCGCGCCAGCGCGCCGGCAAGGTGCGCGGCCGCGGTATCGACCGAGACGACGAGATCAAGCGCCGCCATCACCGCCGCGGTGTCGCCGAAATCGGCGATGCCATCGCCGATGTTCTGGATCTCCGGCCGCGCGGCGAGCCAGGCGCGGTCGCGCGGCGCAAGGATCGGGCTGGAGCGCGATCCATTGCACGCCGGGCACGGCCGAAGAGCGGCGCCAGCCGCTCCGGCGCGATCGAGCGGTTGCGATCGTTCTTGTGCTTGGGATTGCCGGCCCACACGAGGCCGATCCGCCGCTTGCCATCGCCGGCGAGCCGCGCCCGCCAGGGCGCGAGCCGTTCCGCCGGCGCCGCGAGATAGGGGACGTCGCGCCGGCACCGTGTCGAGCGTGGTGCCGAACGCGAGCGGCAAGCTCAGCATCGGACAGCGCAGATCGCACGGCGGCAGCGGTTCGCCTGCCGCCACGGCGACGGCAACGCCGGGCACGCTCGCGAGCACCGGCATCAGCGCCGCCTGCGCTTCGACCACGACCCGCGCACCGCGCGCCGCGGCAAGCTGCGCATAGCGCACGAACTGCAGGGTGTCGCCAAGCCCCTGTTCGAAATGGAGGAGCAACGTCTTGCCGGCAATCGGCTCGCGGCCGAGCCAGAGCGGCACGTCGACGTGGCGATCCTTGCCCGGCCGGGCTTCGTATTTCGGCAGTCCGGTCGCGAAATCGCCGGCGACCATGTAGGTGAGGGCTTCGTTGGTCCGCGCCGTCGCCAGCGTCGGCACGATTTCGGTCGCGATCTGGAAGCTCGATCGCGCCTCGGCAAAGCGGCCGAGCGCCGCCTGGGCATTGCCGCGGTTGTTGTAGGCGATCGCCATGTCGGGATCGACGGCGAAGATCGCGTCGAAGGTTTTAAGCGCCTCCTCGTAGCGGTCGAGCAAGGTCAGCGCGAGGCCGCGCAGGTTGAGCGCCCGCACATCGTTCGGACCAGCGGCGAGCACCGCATCGATCTCGGCGAGCGCTTCGGCCGGTCGACCGAGTTCGATCAGCGAATTGGTCCGGTTGATTTTCGCCGCGACGTAGGCCGGGTCGTTGATCAGGGAGCGGCCGAAGAATTCGACGGCCTCGCCGTGGCGGCCGGCCGCGCCAAGGGCCTGGCCGCAATTGTTGAGAATGCCGGCGTGGCCGGGCGAAAGCTCGTTGGCGCGCATGAAGGCCGCAATCGCCTCGTCGTTGCGCTGCGCCTTGAGGAGCGCATTGCCGCGGTTGACGAGGGCGTCGACGTGATTTGGCTCCGACGCGAGGCTACGCTCGAACGCGGCCAGTGCCTCCTCGTCGCGGCCGAGCGCGACAAGCGAATTGCCGCGATGGAAATGCGCGTCGGCGTTCTCGGGCTCGAGCGCCAGCGCCCGATCGGTCGCGGCCAGCGCCTCGGCGTGGCTCCCCGCGGCGTTGAGCATGAATGCGTAGTTGATGTGGAAGCGCGCGAGCCCGGAATTGATCTCCAGCGCGCTCGCGACCAACGCCAGCGCTTCATCAAGGCGGCCCTGCACGCTGCGCACGCAGCCGAGATAGTGCAGCGCTTCGGCGTGACGCGGGGCGAGCTTGAGCACGCCGGCGTAAAGCTCGGCAGCCTGGTCGTAGATGCCGCGCTTCTGCAGCTCGAACCCGTAGTGCATCGCGCGCGCAATGGCGTCGCGCTCCTGGTCCGAGAGCTCTGCATGCTGCATGGCGTCCCCCTTGCGTGCTTCCGGCAAACCGGAATCGCGCACGGCGCAGGCCGAGGGCGAGGGCGCCGTGCAGCGATCCCCGGGTCGTTCGAGCCATAAATGATTCGCGGGTGTTTCCGTAGCGCTTCATCAGCGCTTCATGGCGCGCCATCGCCCCGGGCCGGCCCACCCTGCGGCTTGGTTCGGCCAAAATTGGTGACTACGTGAAACGAGGCGAGGCATCTTCCTCGCCAAACTCGCTGCGGCACGCCGCGGCCCTTTGTTCGAATGCCCTTTGTTGAACGGCCTTTGCCGAAAGCCAATTGCCAACGAGTGTCGAGACCAGCGAATTTTCTAGAAGATCATCGTTCTAACCCGTG
This sequence comes from uncultured Alphaproteobacteria bacterium, assembly GCA_963702755.1. Taxonomy (GTDB): domain Bacteria; phylum Pseudomonadota; class Alphaproteobacteria; order Rhizobiales; family Xanthobacteraceae; genus JAJPKK01. Next base: position 46,674 of record CAVPDZ010000007.1, read on the forward strand.
GTGCGGTCAGCCGAAGCCGGATCGGTGCCGCCCGTTCAACAAGACTCCGGTTACAGAAGTTTAATCCATGATCGTTGGCATCGACCTCGGGACGACCAACAGCCTGGTCGGCGTCTGGCGCGACGGCGCGGTCTCCCTCATTCCCAATTCTCTTGGCCATTTCCTGACCCCGTCGGCTGTCGGCGTGGGCGACGACGGCTCGATCCTCGTCGGCCTTGCCGCGCGCGAGCGCCTCGTCACCCATCCGGCGCTGACGGCAGCGACCTTCAAGCGCTACATGGGCACCGACCGGCTGATCTTCGTCGGCGAGAAAGGCTATCGGCCCGAGGAGCTTTCGGCGCTGGTGCTGCGTTCGCTCAAGGCCGACGCCGAGGCGTTTCTCGGCGAGCCGGTCGAAGAGGCCATCATCACGGTCCCGGCCTACTTCAACGATATCCAGCGCAAGGCCACCAAGGCGGCGGGCACGCTCGCGGGCCTCAAGGTCGAGCGGCTGTTGACCGAGCCGACCGCGGCGGCACTCGCCTATGGGCTCAATGCCGACGACCCCGACGAGCTCATTCTCGTCGTCGACCTCGGCGGCGGCACCTTCGACGTGTCGCTGCTGCACCGCTTCGAGGGCGTGGTCGAGGTGCGCGCGACCGCGGGCGACAGCCGGCTCGGCGGCGAGGATTTCGTCGACGCCATCGTCGCGGCCTTCATGGCGGGGCCGGGCGGCGCGGCCGGCCTGCCGACCGCCGACGCCCCGATCGTCGGCGCGCTGCGGCGCCAGGCCGAGCTTGCGAAGCGCGCGCTCAGCAACCAGGACCGCACCACCATCTCGGTCGTCCACGACGGCAAGCCGATCGAGTGGACGATCTCGCGCGACCAGTTCGACCAGCTCAGCGAGCCGCTGCTGGCGCGGCTGCGCGCGCCGATGGAGCGGGCGCTGCGCGACGCGCGGGTCGATCCCGACCAGCTCACGCGCATCATTCTCGCCGGCGGCGCGTCGCAGATGCCGTCGTTCCGCCGGCTGATCGCGCGGCTGTTCCGCCGTCTCCCGGTCTATCAGGTCAATCCCGAGGAGGTGGTGGCGCGCGGCGCGGCGGTGCGTGCAGGTCTCGCCGCTCGCGGCACCGGCCTCGAGGAAATGGTGATGACCGATGTCGCGCCGTTCACGCTCGGCATCGAGACCACGATCACGCACGGCAGCGACGTGAGCGGCCGGGTGCGCGGCCAGTTCATGCCGATCATCGAGCGCAACACCGTGATCCCGGTGAGCCGCTCGAAGATCGTGTGCACCATCGATGACAATCAGAAGGTGATGGCGCTGCGCGTGTTCCAGGGCGAGTCGCGCCTCGTCAAGGACAACGTTCCGCTCGGCGAGCTCAAGATCAAGCTGCCGCCGGGTCCGGCCGGCAAGGAGGACGTCGACGTCCGCTTCACCTACGACACCAGCGGCCTTCTCGAGGTCCAGGCGACGACCGTCAGCAGCGGCAAGGTCGCGACGCTGGTGATCGAGGGCAATCCCGGCGTGATGACGCCGGAGGAGATCGCCAAGCGCCTGACCGTCCTCGCCAAGCTCAAGGTGCATCCGCGCGACGACATGGAGAACCGCGCCATCATCGCGCGGGCCGAGCGGCTGTTCGAGGAGCGGCTCGGCGACACCCGGTCGAGGATCGGTCATTCGCTCGGCGTCCTGACGGCGGCGGTCGAGCGCCAGCAGCCGGACGAAATCGAGGAGGCCCGCAAGGCCCTCAATGCCCTGCTCGACGAGATCGACCAGAATTTCTTCGTCTGACGTGCGAAATTTTGGTCGGACCAAAATGGTAGGGTGCAATAAGCGAAGCGCATTGCGCCGCTGAGAGGCCTGTGGCGCAATGCGCTTCGCTTATTGCGCCCTACGATTACCGAGGGCCTTCTGTCAGGTAGCGCGGCGATGTGGGATGAATTGGGCATCGGTCCAAGCGACGATCCAAAGACGATTCGCCGCGCTTATGCGGCGCGCCTGAAGACGCTCGACCCCGACCGCGACCCGGTCGCATTCGCCCGCTTGCGCTCGGCATTGGAATGGGCGTTGGGCCACAGCACGGAAGGCGGTCCGCGGGCGCGGCCGATTTTCGACGCGGAGGCCGTTCGGCCGCAGCCGGCACCGGCGCGTCCACCTCAGCGCCCGAGCGAGCACCCGAGAGGTCGTCCAGACGGCACCGGGCTTCGATCGGGGCGTTTCGGCAAACGACATGCAGTGGGTGTCGCCGCTGACGGCGGAGGACGAAGCCCGCGACCGCGACATGCTCCGCGAACTCGAGGCCGCCCTCCGGCGAGGCAACGCCGTCGAGGCCGCCGAGAGCTACAAGCGCGCGGCAGCCAGCGGCGCGCTGTCGATCGACGGCACCCCCGTCATGTTGCATCGGCTGCTCGGCGTCATCGCGGACGACACGACACTTGAAGGACAGATGTTCCGCGATCTCGCGACGTCGCTCGCGTGGAACCGGCTCGACGGCCCGGCCGCGAATGACCCCGCGCTCTATCAGAAGATCAACGAGCGAATGGCTGCCGAGGAGTGGTACGACGGCCTCGTCACGAGCGCCGCGCGCGGCGGCGGGCCCCATGAGCGCTACTACGCGCGCCTGCTGCTCAAGCGCCGCGGCCGCTTCTTCATGCAGGGCAATTCCGCCAAGGTGCGGGCCATGCTGACGGCCTATCGGGTCCACGCGCAGCATCTCGGGCAGCGCATCGATCCGGCATGGGTGGCACGGCTCGAACGCCGGCTGCGTCGCCGCGAGATCGCGTGGCTCACGCTGGGCTGCCTCGTCCTGGCATGGGCCGTGATCACCGCCATTCCGCTGCTGATCGGGTTGGTGCTGGCCTATGCCCAGATGACGCCGCCGGCGCTGTGGGGGATCGGCGTGCTCCTCATCGTGCTGTTGATGCTGAACCTCGGCCGGCGGCTCGTCACGCTGTTCCGCCTCGCCGTGCCCGAGCGCTGGCGTCTCGGCATCGGCAAAGGCTGGCAGGCGATGACGGCGCGGCTCCGCGGACTGCCGGCCGCGTTGCGGCGCAAGTAGCCAGACCGCAGCCGTTCAATGCTGGGGAACGTAATGAGGCCGCGACTCGGGAGTATCGACGCTCGCGCGCTGCTGCACGAGGTTCTGGAGGCACTGGTTGTATTCCGGCGTGCCGTAGGTGTAGCCGGCCGACTGACATTTGGTGTCGTCGTCGGCTGCGGATGCCTGGGTCGAGCCGCCAAATCCGAACGAGCTGAGATTGAGCGAAGAGGAGCCGCAGCCGGCGAGCAGCGTCGCGAGCCCGATGGCGATGGCAGCGGCCCCAATTGCCTTCATCTTTTCC
>CAVPDZ010000007.1:57500-657546 GCA_963702755.1 uncultured Alphaproteobacteria bacterium
TTGGTAGCGATCGAATTTCGTAGCGATCAAAGAAGTTGATCGGTACGATGGTGATCGGACAGGCGGTCGATCTGCGCGTTCGGGGTGGGACTGGGGCAAGCGGTTCGCGAGGGCCGCTTGGTAGGGACGGGGGGACGAGTGGATCACGCAAAAGCGCGCAATTCCTCTACATCCAAAGGGATCACAATCGACCTCGGCAATGAACCGCCGTTGTCCGTCGATGGTGGCCTGCGCAGCGATTTCGATCGTCGCCGCGTCTCGGTGCGCTGGCTCAGCGGCACGATTCTCACCGGCCTCTGCGGTGCCGCGCTCATGGGCGGCGCGGTTTTTGGCTCTCTCGACGGCCAGGCCCATTTCGCCGCCAATTGGGAGCGCTTCGAGACGGCGCAACGCGGGAACGCCGCCAACCGCGCCGTCGCCCGCAAAAGCGACCGCCTGCCGCCGATCGCCGAAATCAATTCGGCGCGCCGCATCATCCGCACCACAGCCATGCTCAAGCGCGGCGACACCGAGGTGCCGCGGGTCAAGCCGTACGTGCGTGTCTCGAGCAACCTCGCGCTCTCGGTGACGGAAATCTCCGCCAATATCCCGCGCTTCAATCCGCAGCGCATGATGGTCGACGACACCGAGACCGCCGAAGAAGGTCGTCCCGACGCCGCGCCGGACGCGGAAGTCTCGTTCGTCACCCGCGATCTTGGCGGCGCGATGCCGCGCTTGCGGCTTGCCGCGTTGGTGCCGTTCGACCAGGTCATGAGCCGGGTGCGCGACGCCGCCGGGTGGACCGGCGCGACGCCCTCGCAATTCTCCCTTGCCAGTGTCGATCCCGGCCGCATGGCCTATGCGGCCGAGCCCCCCGCCGATCTCTACGGCGCGTTCGAGCGGATCGTGCCCGAAAACATCACCATGCTGCCGAAAACGGCGCCACAGGCGAACGGCGGCGGCAGTGCCAACGAGCGCACCATACCGATCAAGAAGGGCGACACCCTCGCCGCCCTCCTGCGCGACCTCGGCGCGACCCCGGAAGAGATCAAGTCGATTGCCGCCCTCCTGGGCGCGCGCGCCCGCGACGGCAACCTGCGGGACGGCCAGAAGCTGCGGGTCCTGCTGTCGCCGGTACGCGGCAATGCGCGCATGCAGCCGGTCCGCGTCGTACTCGTCGGCGAGACCTCGGTCGAAGCGGTCGTGGCATTGTCGGACATGGGGGGCTACGTCAGCGTCGACGTCCAAAGCGCCGAGACCGCCTCGGTCGCCCAGGCCGAAGACGATGACGATGACGATGATGGGTCGGGTGTGCGGCTCTACCAGAGCATCTACGAGACGGCGCTGCGCAACGAGGTGCCGCGTAACGTCATCGACGAACTGATCCGGGTCTATTCCTACGACGTCGATTTCCAGCGCAAGGCCAAGGCCGGCGACGCACTCGAGGTTCTCTACGCCGGCGAGGACGACGGCACCCATCCCGAAGTGCTGTATGCGTCGCTGACGGTCGGCGGCGAGGGCAAGAAATTCTACCGCTACCTGTCATCCGACGACAGCATCGTCGACTACTATGACGAGACCGGAAAGAGCGCGAAGAAGTTCCTGGTCCGCAAGCCGGTCAACGACGGCATCATGCGGTCCGGCTTCGGATCGCGCCGTCACCCGATCCTCGGCTACACCAAGATGCATACCGGCGTTGACTGGGCCGCGCCGATGGGAACGCCGATCTATGCATCAGGCAACGGCGTTCTCGAGAAGGCGGGCTGGGAATCGGGCTACGGCAAGTACATCCGCATCAAGCACAACAACGGTTACGAGACCGCCTATGGCCACATGACCGCCTTCGCGCGCGGCATGGAGCCGGGCACGAAAGTGCGCCAGGGCCAGGTGATCGGCTATGTCGGCTCGACCGGCCTTTCGACCGGCGCGCATGTGCACTACGAAATCCTGGTCAACGGGCGCTTTGTCGATCCGATGCGCATCAAGCTGCCGCGCGGACGCGTGCTCGAAGGGACGATGCTGACCTCCTTCGAGCAGGAGCGCGACCGGATCGAGGGAATGATGTCGCAGCCGAATTCCCGTCCCGCCGCCATCGCCAAGCGCTGATCCGTGTCGCGCCAACCGACCGATCCGGCTGCGGCAGCCGGACCGATGATCCGGGTTCAATCAAGCCGGGTGTGGGCGCTGTTTCGCTGGCATTTCACGAAGCTCTTGTTTCCAAGCCACCTGTCCGCGGATCGGCTCGGCATCACGCTCGTGGACGTGGAGTTCTGGCTCACACCATGGAAGCGGCAGGACGAGCATCTGCCGATGTCGCATCTCGCCGAGGTCACGCATAACCGGGGCCTCATCTGGGATTCGATCTCGATCGAAAGCAGCGGCGGACTCAACCCGCTCTTTGTGGAGGGCCTGCGCAAAGGGGCGGCCAAGCGTTTCGTCGAACAGGTGCGCGCCTGGATGAACGTGTAGCGCAGGTCGCTCTCGCCACCTGACGCCGCCGGTGGCCGGGGCGATCCGCGGCGCGGTGGCACCGTCTGCTGCTCCGCTCTATAACAGCCGTCCTGGGCACGCGACGTGCGGGCGAGGTCGGGAAGCTTCTCACAATGTCCACGAACAATATGCGCACCGCCGCTGAGGTGCTGGTCGATCAGCTCATCGTCCACGGCGTTCGCCATGCCTTCTGCGTGCCGGGCGAAAGCTATCTTGCCGTGCTTGACGCATTCCACGATCGCGATCTCGCCATCACGGTGTGCCGGCACGAGAGCGGCGCCGCGATGATGGCCGAAGCCGTCGGCAAGGCGACCGGCCGCCCCGGCATCTGCTTCGTCACCCGCGGCCCGGGAGCGACCAATGCGTCGGCCGGCATTCACATCGCGCGCCAGGATTCGAGCCCGCTGATCGTGTTCGTCGGTCAGGTAGCGCGTCACATGCGCGAGCGCGAAGCCTTCCAGGAGCTCGACTATCGCGCCGTATTCGGGACGATGACCAAATGGGCGACTGAGATCGACGATCCCAACCGGGTGCCGGAAATCGTCTCGCGCGCCTTTCACATCGCGGCCAACGGCCGGCCCGGCCCGGTTGTGGTGGCGCTCCCCGAGGACATGCTGACCGAACGCGTCGCCATCGGTGACGCGCCGCCCTATCTGCCGGTCGAGACCGCGCCGGGTCGCGCCGAGGTGGACGCGTTCGCGGCGCTCCTCGCCAAGGCCGAACGCCCGCTGATCGTGCTCGGCGGCAGCCGCTGGACGGAGGAAGGCTGCGCCGCGATCGCGCGCTTCGCCGAAAAGTTCGGCTTGCCGGTCGCGACCTCGTTCCGCCGCGCCCACCTCATGCACGCGCTTCACCCGAGTTATGCCGGCGATCTCGGCATCGGCCCGAATCCCAAGCTGTTGGCGCGGGTTAAAGCCGCCGATCTCGTCGTCCTCCTCGGCGGTAGGCTCAGCGAGATGCCCTCGCAGGGCTACAAGCTCTTCGACATCCCGACGCCGCAGATGACGTTCGTCCATGTTCATCCGGATACCGAGGAGCTCGGGCGCGTCTATCGGCCAAGCCTTGCGATCAATGCGACGCCTGCGGCCTTTGCGATCGCGGCGGCCGCGCTTGAGCCGCCGGCGACGCCACGGTGGCAGGCCGCAACCAAGGCCGCGCACGAGGAGTACCTTGCGTTTTCCGGAGAGGCGACCGAGGTGCCCGGCGGCGTCAATCTTGGTGCCGTCATCGTATGGCTCCGGGAAAACCTCCCCGACGACGCGATGATCTGCAACGGCGCCGGCAATTTTTCCGGCTGGGTCCACCGTTTCTATCGCTTCCGCAAGTTCGCAACGCAATTCGCCCCGACGGCCGGCTCGATGGGCTACGGCGTGCCGGCCGCGATCGGGGTCAAGCGGCTCTACCCGGAGCGCACTGTCGTCGCGGTTGCCGGCGACGGCGACTTCCTCATGACGGGCCAGGACTTTGCCACCGCGGTGCAGTTCGACGCCCCGATCATCGTCGTTCTCGCTGACAACGGGCTCTACGGCACCATTCGCATGCATCAGGAGCGCGAATATCCTGGCCGCATCTCCGCCACCACGCTGCGCAATCCGGATTTTGCCGCCTATGCGCGCACCTTCGGCGGCTTCGGCGTCACCGTCGAGAAGACCGCGGACTTTCCGGCCGCGTTCCGTGCCGCCCAGGCGTCGCGGCTGCCGGCGATCATCCATCTCAAGACCGACCCCGAAGCCATCACGGCGACCACGACGTTGACGAAACTTCGCGAAACCGCACTCAAGTCGCACAGCTAAACACAGGGATCAGGGATCAGAAATCAGGGATCAGGAGATCGAGCGTTCCTGATTGAGAGCCAGCTTGTGAGAACATGCGCAATCACTTGATGCCCGATTTCTGATCCCTGATGTGTCCGACCATGGCCTATCGCCGCACCGATCGTGTGATTGCCCGCCTCGCCGCTCGGCAGGACGCAATCCTCACGGCGGCACGCGCGTTGGCCGCGGAAGGCGGCATCGGCGCGGTGCAGATCGTGCCGGTGGCCGAGCGCGCGGGGATCGCGGCGGGCACCGTCTACCGCTATTTCCCGTCCAAGGAAGACTTGGTCGCAGCCGTGATCGACGCGGTTGCCGATCAGGAAATCGCGGCGCTTCACGCTGCCGCGACGGCCGCGCCGGGGCCGCTCTCGGCGCTCGCGGCGGCGGTGATGGGTTTTTCCACCCGCGCGCTCCGCGAGCGGCGTCTCGCCTGGGCGATGTTCGCGGAGTCAGCCGAAGGGGATACGGCGCGCCTTGCCCTGCGCCGGCGCCTCGCGAGCGAATTCGAGACGTTGATACGCTCGGCGATCACGGCCGGGCACCTGCCCGACCAGGATGCGGCCCTCGCCGCCGCCGCGGTCATCGGCGCTGTCCTCGAAAGTCTGGTCGGCCCGCTGGCGCCTGATCAGACCGGCGCGGAAGCCTCGCACAGCGCCACCCAGACCGTGACCCTCTTCGCCCTGCGCGCCCTCGGCGTCGTCGACGCGCGGGCGCGCGGGCTCGTGATCAGCCAGGGATGAACTGATCTGGGACCGGGGTGATCAGTGCGCCATCAGCACCGGCACCGTCATCGAGCTGATGATTCCGGCGGTCGCGCCGCCGAGCACGAATTCACGCAATCGCGAGTGGCCATAGCCGCCCATCACAAGGAAATCGGCTGAACAGTCTGCCGCATAGGACAGGATGGTGTTGGTCACATCGACGTCCGGCGCGACCAGCCGCTTCACCTCGACCTTGAGGCCGTGACGCGCCAGATGCTCGCCGAAATCGACGCCGGGAATTTCGTCGGGCTCGCCGGCCCGATTGGCCACGATCACGAGTTCGACGGCCTTGCTGCGCGCCAGGAACGGCATCGCATCGGCGATGGCGCGGGCGGCGTTACGGCTCGAATTCCAGGCGATCAGCACCCGGTTGAGCGACAGGCCCTGCTTCTGGATATAGGGAACGACCACCACCGGCCGGCCGGACTCGAACAGCGCCGCCTCGATGAACAGGCTTCCGGGCGCCGTTTCGCCCTCCTCGGGCTGGGCCACGACCGAAAGGTCGAAGCGGCGCGCGATGCGGCCGAACAGGCCTGCGGCGGAGCCGATGCTCGCGTCCATCAGCCGATGCCCGCCGGACAGGTTGTTGCGACGGACCAGCTCTTCGAATCGATTGATTGCGGCTTCGGCCGCCCCGCGGTTCTCGCCGCGCTGGGCTTCGACCCAGGAGGCCGACAGCCCGTCCATGACGGTCGGCGTAATGACCGGATCGTAGGCGAAGGCAAGACCGGCGACGTGTGCCTCAAAGGTGCTGGCAATCGAGACCGCGTATTCGGCGGCGACGTCCCGGTCTTCGCCCAAGGCCAAATTCACCACCAGGTCCTTGATCATGGTCCGCTCTCCCGATTGGCCGGCAGCCCCTCTGGCACAATGGCGTCTCGATAGGGCTTCCTCCTTCGCGGCGTATTGATCCGCATCAACCTGAGGGATGCGGGGCGGCTGGGCGCGCGCCCCGCAAATTTGAAGCCCCTACTTCTTCTTGACGTTGCCGTCCTTGTCGAACTGCGACACGTAGGCCCACAGATCGTCAAGGTCCTTCTGGCTCTTGATGCCGGCGAAAATCATCTTGGTTCCCGGCACCTTGGCGCGCGGATCCTTGATGTATTCCTTGAACACGGCCTCGGTCCAGGTGATGCCCGAATTCTTGTTCGCGTCGCTGTAGTTGAAGCCGTCGACAGTACCGGCTTTGCGTCCGTCGAGACCGTTGAGCTCGGGGCCGACCTTGTTTGCGGCGTCCGGACCGATGGAATGACAGGGCGCGCACCGCCGGAAATCGGTTTCACCCGCCGCCACGTCCTGGGCGAGCGCCGATCCAGTTGATACAACAAGCCCGACGGCGACCAACGCAAGATGTCTCATCTATAACCTCCTTGGTATCGGCACCGCCTTGCCCGACGATGCCCGGGCGCCGCGAACGCGCGCCCGCGCGGGGTTCGAATGGCGCTCTTGAGGCCGCCTGTCAACGGCCAATCGCGGGTCCTGCGTCGCCGTCATGTTTTGCGGGAGCGGCAAGCGGCGCGCTGACATGAGGCCTGCCGCCGCGTTAAATAGAAGCTGATTTGCGGAGAACCTCGATGCCGGTCGCGATGCCTGCCCTCGACTCCGACGTACTCAACCGTCGCCGCGAGATCGTTCGGGCGCTCAACGCCATCGTTCCCGGCGAGGGTGTGATCTCGACCGAGCGCGAGATGAAGCCCTACCAATCGGACGGACTGACCGCCTACCACCAGTTGCCGATGGTCGTAGTGCTGCCGGAGACCACCGACCAGGTTGCCCGCGTTCTGCGCTATTGCCATCAGCAGCGCGTCAAGGTGGTGCCGCGCGGCGCCGGCACCTCGCTGTCGGGCGGGGCGCTGCCGCTCGGCGACGGCGTTCTCCTCGGCATGAGCAAGTTCAACCGCATCCGCGAGATCGATCTCGCCAACCGCGTCGTCGTGGTGGAGCCCGGCGTGACCAATCTCGCGGTGAGCCAGGCGGTCGAACATGCGGGCTTCTACTACGCCCCCGATCCGTCGTCGCAGATCGCCTGCACCATCGGCGGCAATGTCGCGGAAAACTCGGGCGGCGTGCACTGCCTCAAATACGGCATGACGACCAACAACGTGCTCGGCTGCGAAATCGTGCTCATCACCGGCGAGGTGATCCGGCTCGGCGGCCGCCATCTCGATAGCGGCGGCTACGACCTGCTCGGTATCGTCATGGGGTCCGAAGGGCTGCTCGGCGTCGTCACCGAGGTGACGCTGCGGATTCTGCGCAAACCGGAAACGGCGCGCGCATTGCTGATCGGCTTTTCGAGCTCCGAGGACGCCGGCGCCTGTGTCGGCCGCATCATCGGGTCCGGCATCATTCCGGGCGGCATCGAAATGATGGACCGCCCGGCGATCCATTCGGTCGAAGAGTTCGTCCATGCCGGCTATCCGCTCGATGTGGAGGCGATCCTCATCGTCGAGCTCGATGGTCCGCATGCGGAAGTCGACGACCTCGTCGACCGTGTCGCGCGAATTGGCAAGGACTGCGGGGCCACCACGCTGCGCGCCTCGAATTCGGAGCAGGAGCGGCTTTTGTTCTGGGCCGGCCGCAAGGCGGCGTTTCCGGCCATGGGGCGCATTTCGCCCGACTACCTGTGCATGGACGGCACCATTCCGCGCGCGATGCTGCCGCACGTGCTGCAGCGGATGCGGGAAATGTCGCACACTTACGGGCTGCGGGTCGCCAACGTCTTCCATGCCGGCGACGGCAATCTGCATCCCCTCATCCTCTACGACGCCAATGCCCCCGGCGAACTCGAGCGCGCCGAGGCGTTCGGCGCCGCCATTCTCAAGCTGTGCGTCGAGGTCGGCGGCGTCCTTACCGGCGAGCACGGCGTCGGCGTCGAAAAGCGCGACCTCATGCCCGCGATGTTCTCCGAGACCGATCTCGCCCAGCAGCAGCGCCTCAAATGCGCGTTCGATGCCGAGGGGCTGCTCAATCCCGGCAAGGTGTTCCCGACGTTGCATCGCTGCGCCGAGCTTGGCCGCATGCATGTGAGCGGCGGCGCGTTGCCGTTTCCTGATATCCCACGGTTCTGACACTCCGCTTCATCCGACAGCCGTCAAACGCCATGCCCGACGTCCTCAAGCCCAGCGACCACGACGAGGTGGTATCGGCCGTGCTGTGGGCGCTCGAGCAGGGCAAATCGCTCGAGATCATCGGCCACGGCACCAAGCGCGAGATTGGCCGTCCGGCGCAGACCGGCGCTGCTCTCGCGCTTGCGCGATTAACCGGCGTGACGCTTTACGAGCCTGAGGAGCTGGTGCTGTCGGCGAAGGCCGCGACCCCGCTTGCCGAGATCACCGCGATGATCGAGGCCAATGGCCAGGAACTCGCGTTCGAGCCCATGGACCATGGGCCGCTGTTCGGCCGCGAGCGCGGCCTCGGCACCATCGGCGGGGCGATCGCTGTCAACTTGTCGGGGCCGCGTCGCATCAAGGCCGGCGCCGCCCGCGACCATCTGCTCGGCGCCCTCGTCGTGTCAGGGCATGGCGAGACCTTCAAGACCGGCGGACGCGTGGTGAAGAACGTCACCGGTTACGACCTCTGCAAGCTGATGGCGGGATCGTTCGGCACCCTCGGCGTGATGACGGAAGTCACGCTCAAGGTGCTGCCGCGCGCCGAGACCGAAGCGACCCTGCTCGCGTTCGGCATGGACGACAGGACGGCGACCGCCGCCATGGCCGCAGGCCTCGGTTCGCCGACCGGCGTTTCGGCGGCAGCGCACCTGCCGGACTACATCGCCCCGCGATTCGACGGCCTGACCGAAGCCCAGTCGACCACTGTATTTCGCGTCGAGGCTGTCGCCGCCTCGCTCGGCGACTGCCTCGACATGTTGAAGCGCGCGGTGCGGCCTTACGGAACGTTCGCAGTCCTTGAGGGCGCCCGGTCGCAAGCGCTGTGGCGCGCCATCCGTGACGTCGAGCCGTTCTGGGTTGGCGGCGAATGCGGCCAGCGCCCGGTGTGGCGCATCTCGACAGCACCCAGCAAGGGCGTCGACGTGGTCGGCGAAAATCTCGCCTGCTGCCCAATTGTATTACGATTGGGGTGGCGGCCTGATCTGGGTCGCGCCGCCGGTAACGGCGGACTGCAGCGCGTCCGAAATTCACGCCGCCGTCGCAGCATTTGGGGGCCATGCCTTGCTGGTGCGCGCACCCGCCGCGGCGCGGGCAGCCGTTGACGTGTTCCCACCCGAAGCGGGCGCGCTCGCCGCATTGACCCGTCGGGTGAAGCAGGGCTTCGATCCCAGCGGCGTGCTCAATCCCGGCCGGATGTGGGCGGAGTCTAGATCCATGCAGACGTCGTTCTCGCTCGCCCAACTTGCCGACGCCGACATCGCGACCGCGAATCAAATTCTGCGCGCCTGCGTCCATTGCGGCTTCTGCACCGCGACCTGCCCGACCTACGTGCTGCTCGGCGATGAAGATGATTCGCCCCGTGGGCGCATCTACCTCATGAAGGAGATGCTCGAGAGCGGCGAATCGGCGCGACCGGAGGTGGTCAAGCATATCGACCGCTGCCTGTCGTGCCTGAGCTGCATGACGACGTGCCCGTCCGGCGTCCACTACATGCATCTTGTGGATCACGCCCGCGCCCATGTGGAAAAAACCTACCGTCGTCCGTTGTTCGACCGGTTGATTCGCGCGCAGCTCGCCCGGGTGATGACGAATCCGAACCGGTTCCGCCGGGCGCTGCGGGCCGCGGTGCTGGCAAAGCCGTTTGCGCCGCTGTTTGCGCTGATCGGCCTCAAGCCCCTGGCCGCGATGATTCGTCTCGCCCACCTGCCGCGGGGCAGCGTGCCAGAGCCCCAGGTTTATCCAGCCCAGGAGCCGCGCCGCGGCCGCGTGGCGCTGCTGTCGGGATGCGTTGCCAACGTCCTCGCGCCGGAAATCAACGAAGCCGCGATCCGGGTCCTGACCAAGCACGGCTATGACGTTGTGCTGGCAAAGGACGAGGGTTGCTGCGGCGCCATCGTCCACCACATGGGCCGCAAGGACGAGGCTCATGTTGCGGCGCAACGGAACATCGATGCTTGGATGCGCGAAATCGACGAAGGAGGCCTCGACGCGATTCTGACAACGGTGTCCGGCTGCGGCACAACCATGAAGGATTATGGCTTCATGTTGCGCCAGGATGGGAAGTACGCGGCAAAGGCCGCGAGGGTCTCCGCCCTGGTCCGCGATATTTCAGAATTCTTGAATGAAATCAGATATTTGAAGTTCGAGCTACGGCCAGCCTTAAAGGTTGCCTATCACGCTGCGTGTTCACTGGCGCACGGCCAGCGCGTGACCACAGGTCCGAAAGATCTGCTGCTGCGCGCCGGCTTCGTCGTCAAGGATATCCCCGAGGGACATCTGTGCTGCGGCTCTGCCGGAACGTACAACATCTTGCAGTCACAGTTGGCAAATCGGTTGCGTGAGCGCAAAATCGCGAATATCGATAAAGTCGCACCCGAGTTGATCGCAGCCGGAAATATCGGCTGCATCACTCAGATCGCAGGTGGCACCAATATTCCGGTCGTGCATCCGATCGAGTTGATCGAGTGGGCCACCGGGGGACCAGCGCCGAGAGCGCTGAGGGCAAGAGGCGTTCCGAAGAAGTCGGTCGCCGCGGTCGAGTAGGGTTCAGCCAGGACCTGTGCTAGTCTTGTTTGATTCCCCGGTGTGTATTCGGAAACTTAGCCGCAACGATCGGGAGGTCGATCATGGCGAAAAAGGCAAAGAAGGCGAAGAAGACAAAGGCGAAGGCAAAGGCAAAGGTGACCAAGAAGGTCGCGGCTAAGCGCGCCAAGAAGTCCGTCGCGAAGCGGTCGGCGAAGAAGACTGCCAAGCGCGCCACCGCCCGCAAGGCGCCGGCCAAGAAAGCCCGATCCTCAGCGCGCAAAGCGGTCGCCAAGAAGGCCGCCACCCGCGCCAAGGCGCCCGCCAAAGCTAAGGCTCCGGCAAAAGCCAAAGCACCTGCAAAGGTCAAGGCACCAGCCGCCGTGGCAAAGCCGATGTCCGCACCGCCCATGGCGCCGAAGCCCATGGCGCCGATGGCGCCGAAGCCGATGGCACCAATGGCACCGAAGCCGGCCATGCCTCCGATGGCGAAGCCCGCAGCACCGCCGCCGCCGAAGCCAATGGCGCCGCCGGCCGCTGCCGCGCCGAAGCCGATGACGCCGCCGCCCGCGGCCGCCGCACCGAAGCCGATGGCCCCGCCTCCGCCGCGTCCGGCCATGCCGTCAGCGCCGCCGGCCGCGCCGCGCCCGGCCATGCCGTCGCATACGGCACCATCTCATCCGGCGCCGTCACCGCGTCTCACGCACCGGCATCGGCCCCGTCGCACGCGGCTGCTCCGCGGCCGGCCGCGCCGACCCCGCCGTCACCGGCGCCTTCGCATACCCCGCCCAAGCCGGCGGCCCCGTCGACGCCGAGCAGCATGCCGTCGACGCCGGGACACGGTCATGGCCACGGCGGGCATGGTGACGGCAACTCCTAAGGAGTTGCGCAACCAACTCATCGTCGCGGCGTGCCTTGGCGCGCCGCGATCGACATCAGCGACCTCGCCAAAATTGCAGCGGACGCGTTAAGCGTCCGGCAAGCTTGATCTATCGATTCCTGTTCCAAGCCACCTTTTCCAAACCACGCCGACATCGACGCTGACGGCCCGTTCGCCGTTAATTGACGGGGATCAAGCGGCGTCCGCCCGATCTGCCTTAGGAATTTGAGCGGAAGACCTCTTTCGCAACAGACGGCTGCTGCCTACATCAAAACAGGCGGTGCCCGGCTGGGGCCGCTTTCAGTTCATTCAACCCCAATGAGGATGTTCCGCTCGCGCCGCCATGGGCGTTCGGGATAGGCTTAGGGAGTTCCACGTTATGAAAATCGAAAATTACACCGAACGCGCCCGCGGTTTCGTGCAGTCGGCACAATCGCTCGCGCTTCGGGAGAACCATCAGCAATTCGGCCCCGAGCATTTGCTCAAGGTGCTGCTGGATGACCCGGAAGGCCTCGCCTCCGGACTGATCGCCCGCGCGGGTGGCCGTCCCGCCGAGGCGCTGGCCGCGGTCGATGCGGCGATCGCCAAGCGCCCGAAGGTGCAGGGAAGCGGCGCCGGACAGCTTTACCTCGAACCGTCTCTCGCGCGGGTGTTCGAGACCGCCGAGAAGGCCGCCGAGAAAGCCGGTGATTCGTTCGTTACCGTCGAGCGCCTGCTGCTCGCGCTCGCGATCGAGAAGGACAGCGAGGCCGGCAAGATCCTGAGCCGCGCCGGCGTCACGCCGCAGAATCTCAACGCCGCGATCGAAGCCTTGCGCAAGGGCCGCACCGCGGATTCGGCAACGGCCGAGAACGCCTACGACGCGCTCAAGAAATACGCCCGCGACATCACCCAGGCCGCCCGCGAGGGCAAGCTCGACCCGGTGATCGGCCGCGACGAAGAGATCCGCCGCACCGTGCAGGTGCTGTCCCGGCGCACCAAGAACAACCCGGTGCTGATCGGCGAGCCCGGCGTCGGCAAGACCGCGATCGTCGAAGGCCTCGCGCTGCGCATCGTCAACGGCGACGTGCCCGAAAGCCTCGCCGACAAGAAGCTGCTCGCGCTCGACCTCGGCGCCCTCATCGCCGGCGCGAAATACCGCGGCGAATTCGAGGAGCGCCTCAAGGCGGTGCTCCAGGAAGTCACGTCATCCGACGGCGGCATCATCCTGTTCATCGACGAGATGCATACGCTCGTCGGCGCCGGCAAGGCCGACGGCGCGATGGACGCCTCGAACCTGCTCAAGCCGGCGCTCGCGCGCGGCGAACTGCACTGTATCGGCGCGACCACGCTCGATGAGTACAAGAAGCACGTCGAGAAGGACGCCGCGCTCGCACGGCGCTTCCAGCCGGTCTACGTCTCCGAGCCGAGCGTCGAGGACACCATCTCGATCCTGCGCGGCCTCAAGGAGAAATACGAACTGCATCACGGCGTGCGCATCACCGATGCGGCGATCGTTGCCGCTGCGACGCTGTCGAACCGCTACATCACCGACCGCTTTCTCCCCGACAAGGCAATCGACCTCATCGACGAGGCCGCCGCGCGGCTCAAGATGCAAGTCGAACTCCAAGCCCGAGGAACTCGACTCGATCGACCGCGAAGTGGTGCGACTCAAGATCGAGCAGGAAGCGCTCAAGAAGGAACATGATCCCGGTTCGCGCGAGCGCCTGAAGAACCTCGAGAAGGAACTCAAGGAGCTTGAGAAGCGCTCGGCCGACCTGACAAGCCGCTGGAAATCCGAGAAGGAGAAGCTCTCGGATGCGCAGAAGCTCAAGACCGAGCTCGAGCAGTTGCGCAACGAACTCGCCAACGCCCAGCGCCGCGGCGAATACCAGCGCGCGGGCGAACTCGCTTACGGGCGCATCCCCGAGATCGAAAAGAAGCTGAAGACAGTCGAATCGGCCGAAGGCAAGGCCGCGATGGTCGAGGAGGCCGTGACGGCCGACCACGTGGCGCAAGTCGTGTCGCGGTGGACCGGCGTGCCGGTCGACCGCATGCTGGAAGGCGAGAAGGAAAAGCTCCTCCACATGGAGGAGAAGCTTGCCGAGCGCGTCATCGGCCAGAGCGAGGCCGTGCATGCCGTCTCGACCGCCGTGCGCCGCGCCCGCGCCGGCCTGCAAGACCCGAACCGCCCGATCGGCTCGTTCATCTTCCTCGGGCCCACCGGCGTCGGCAAAACCGAGCTGACCAAGGCGCTCGCCGAATTCCTGTTCGACGACGAGAACGCGCTCATCCGCATCGACATGTCGGAGTACATGGAGAAGCATTCGGTGGCGCGGCTCATCGGCGCGCCTCCGGGCTATGTCGGCTACGAGGAAGGCGGTTCGCTCACCGAGGCGGTGCGGCGACGGCCGTACCAGGTGGTGCTGTTCGACGAGATCGAGAAGGCCCATCCCGACGTCTTCAACGTGCTGCTGCAGGTGCTCGACGACGGCCGCCTGACTGACGGTCAGGGCCACACCGTCGACTTCCGCAACACGCTGATCGTGATGACGTCGAACATCGGCGCCGAACTGCTCGTCAATCAGCCCGAGGGCCAGGAGACCGCGGCGGTACGCGATCAGGTGATGGCGGAAGTGCGCGCGCACTTCCGGCCGGAGTTCTTGAACCGCATCGACGAGATCATCCTGTTCCAGCGGCTCAAGCGCGACCAGATGGCGCGCATCGTCGACATCCAGATGAAGCGGCTCGGCAAGCTCCTGGCCGATCGCAAGATCACCATCGATCTCGACACCGCTGCCCGCGACTGGCTCGCCGACAAGGGCTACGACCCCGCCTACGGCGCGCGTCCGCTCAAGCGCGTGATCCAGCGCAGCGTGCAGGATCCGCTCGCCGAACTGATCCTGTCGGGCCGCGTCAAGGATGGCGAGAACGTCAAAATCTCCGCCACCAAGTTCGGCCTCACTTTCAACGGCAAGGTCGCGGCCGCGGCGTAAGCTCGCTGCAGCCGAACGAATGAAGTGGCCGGGCTTGTCCCGGCCACTTTTTTATCGCGACGATATCCGCGTCGACGCGGGACTTGGCGGGATGTGCAGGCGCGCCGAAGCAGGCTGCCGACACACATTCTTGTGATCGCGGGCGCGTCAGAGATGTTCGGAGGAGGGAATAAACGGCGCTCTTCACCGGTCTTCTCTTCGGAAGCCGCAACGACGCGGCTTGTCACGAGGAGAACCGACAATGTCGAAGGCTTTCGGAAAGACCGTCTCCATCATCGCCCTGTCGCTCGCGTTCACGGCTCTCGGCACTCTTGCCGCTTCCGCAGCAAGCGAAGGGTATTGGCCGCGCAATTCAAGCGGCTACACCTTCCCGTCGCCTGCGTTTCACGGCTCCCGCTTATCACAACTCCGAGCAGTCGCCGTTCCCGTTCCAGAACGGCGGCGGCGGTTGATGTTGCGGCAGCCTTCGGGCGAGGACTGCGAAGCCTATCCGACACTCAAAGGTCGGACCCCGGTTCTCGCGCCTCGGGCGTGAGACCGGGCATTTTCTTTAAGGCTGCATGCCCAAGTCCCACATCGTGGGCTCGCTTCTCGCAGCCCTGTCGTCGTCTATTCCCGACCGCGCCGTGACGTTCCGCCTTCACGCCTCCCTTCCGCCATTCTTCGATTTCCTCCGTTCCACCGGAGCAAAAGCGGCTTCCCTCGGGGGCGGCTGCGCGCTATGCCGGGGTGGGAAGATGGGTTCGACGGGGGTTACATGAAACTGCCGCGCGACACAGGCACGATTCATTTCGTCGGCATCGGCGGGATTGGCATGAGCGGCATCGCCGAGGTGCTCGCCAATCTCGGCTACAAGGTCAAAGGCTCCGACGTCGCCGAAAGCGCGAACGTCAAGCGGCTGCGCGACAAGGGCATCGCGGTTGCGATCGGCCATGCGGCGCCGAACATCGAGGGCGCCGATGTATTGGTGGTGTCCTCGGCCATCAAGCGCGACAATCCGGAGCTCGTCGCGGCGCGGGCGCGCCGCCTGCCGGTGGTGCGGCGCGCTGAAATGCTCGCCGAGCTGATGCGGCTCAAGAGCTGCGTCGCCATCGCCGGCACCCACGGCAAGACCACGACGACGTCGCTCGTCGCGGCGCTGCTTGACGCCGGCCGCCTCGATCCGACCGTGATCAACGGCGGCATCATCAACGCCTACGGCACCAATGCGCGCCTCGGCGCCGGCGAATGGATGGTGGTGGAAGCCGACGAATCCGACGGCACGTTCCTCAAGCTGCCGGCCGACATCGCGATCGTGACCAATGTCGATCCCGAGCACCTCGACCATTTCAAGACCTACGAGGCGGTGCAGGCCGCGTTCAAGGATTTCGTCGAGAACGTGCCGTTCTACGGCTTCGCGGTGATGTGCACCGACCACCCGGTGGTGCAGCGCCTCGTCGGCCGCATCGAGGATCGGCGCATCGTGACCTACGGCGAGAACCCGCAGGCCGACGTGCGACTCACGGGCCTCGAACATGCGGATGGCCGCTCGACGTTTTCGGTCGTCTTCCGCGATCGCGCCGGCGACGACGTCCACGTGATCGAGGACCTGGCGCTGCCGATGCCGGGGCGGCACAACGCGCTCAACGCGACCGCGGCCATCGCGGTCGCCCACGATCTCGGCATCTCCGATCATGCGATCCGCAAGGCGCTCGCGGGCTTCGGCGGCGTGCGGCGGCGCTTCACCCGCACCGGCGCCTGGAACGGCGTTAACATCATCGACGACTACGGACACCATCCGGTCGAGATCGCGGCGGTGCTCAAGGCCGCGCGCGAATCGACCGCGGGCCAGGTGATCGCCGTGATGCAGCCGCATCGCTTCACCCGCCTGCAGTCGCTGTTCGAATCGTTTTGCACCTGCTTCAACGATGCCGACAGCGTCATCATCGCCCCGGTCTATCCGGCCGGCGAGGCGCCGATTCCGGGCGTCGACCGCGACCATCTGGTCGCCGGCATCCGTGCCCGCGGGCATCGACACGTGCTCGCGCTCGACGGACCGCAGCACCTCGCGGGCCTCGTCAAATCGATCGCCCGCCCCGGCGACTATGTCGTCTGCCTCGGCGCCGGCAACATCACCCAATGGGCCTACGCGCTGCCCGGCGAACTCGCGGCGCTCGGTGCCGCGGCGTGAGACGTTGTCGTCGTGAGCGGCATCTCATCGACATGACCTTCCCCGACCTCGTTCCCGATTTGCGCGCGCCGCATGCCCGAACTGCGCGGCCGCCTGATCGCGAACCAGCCGCTTGCCGAGCTGACCTGGTTCCGGGTCGGCGGGCCGGCGCAAGTCTTGTTCATGCCGGAGGACGAGAGCGATCTCGCGTACTTTCTCGGCCATCTGCCCGCCGACATTGCGGTCACCACCATCGGCCTCGGCTCCAATCTCATTATCCGCGACGGCGGCGTGCCGGGCGTCGTGATCCGGCTTGGCCGCGGCTTCAGCGAGATCGCGATCGAGAGCGGCGCCCGCGTGCGCGTCGGCACGGCGGTGCCGGACGTGAAGGTGGCGCGCGCCGCGCAGGATGCCGCCATCGCCGGTCTCTCGTTCATGCGTGGCATTCCCGGCGCTGTCGGCGGCGCGCTGCGCATGAACGGCGGCGCTTATGGCGGCGAAACCAAGGATGTGCTGATCGAGGCGCGCGGGGTCGATCGCGCCGGCCGCGTCCGCACGTTCACCAACGCCGACATGCACTACACCTACCGCCACTGCGGCGCGCCCGACGATGTCGTATTCACCGAAGCGCTCTTTCAAGGCACGCCCGGCGACAAGGCCGTGATTGCCGCGGAGATGGACAAGATCACCGAGAGCCGCGAGGCGACGCAGCCGATCAAGAGCCGTACCGGCGGCTCGACCTTCAAGAATCCGCCGGGCCGCAAAGCCTGGCAATTGATCGATGCCGCCGGGCTGCCGCGGGCTGCGCAACGGTGGCGCCCAGGTCTCCGAGATGCATTGCAATTTCCTGATCAACCTGGGCAATGCTACCGCTGCCGATATCGAGACGCTCGGCGAAACCGTGCGCGCCCGTGTCAAGGCGACATCCGGCGTCGACCTCGAGTGGGAGATCAAGCGCATCGGCGTGTCCTGAGCATGATTCGGAAAAGTTGCAGACTTTTCCGAAAAGATCATGCTCAAGACAAACCAGCCGATGGCGATCCGAACAGGTGAGGCCCTGGGAGTTCAAGTCGTGGCCAATCGAAACTCCGACAGCGAATCGATCATCATCGTCGGTGGCGGCATCGGCGGGCTCACGACTGCGCTCGCGCTGGGTCGCGCCGGCTGGCGGGTGCGCATTCTCGAAATGGCGCCGGAATTCGGCGCCATCGGCTACGGCATCCAGCTTGGCCCCAATGTCGTGCCGATGTTCGATCGGCTCGGCGTCACCGCCGCGGTGCTCGCAGCGGGCGATGTGCCGCAAGCGTGCATCATGCCGGACGCTTATACCGGCAAGGAGATCACGCGCATTCCCCTGGGGCCGTCGTTCCAGGCGCGCTTTCATCATCCCTACATCATCATCCACCGCGTCGATCTGCATCGCGTGTTGATGGATGCGTGCCGCGCCATCCCTGAGATCACGTTCGAGCCCAGCGCGTCGGTGATCGACTTCGAGGACACCGGCGACCGCGTCGTCGCGCAACTTGCCGACGGCCGCAGCATCGCCGGCGCCGCGCTCATCGGTGCCGACGGCCTGCATTCGACCATCCGGGGCAAACTCCGCCTCGAAGGCGAGCCGCATCAATTCGGCTACGTCGCCCAGCGCACCATCGTGCCGATGGATCGCGTCCCCGACGTCGTACCGCGGACGAATGTCTACCTCTGGGCGGGCCCGGGCTTTCACGTGGTGCATTATCCGCTGCGCCACGGCGCGCTCTTCAACATCGTCGCGGTCTACCGCACCTCGACCTACGCCGAGCGGCTCGACGAGCACCAGCATCGCGCCGAAGTGGAACGGACCTACGCCGGCTGCCATCCGGCCATCCAGGCAATGCTATCGTTGATGGATCTGGAGCGGCGCTGGCCGCTCGCCGATCGCTATCCGATCCGGCATTGGCACCGCGGCCGCGTCACCCTGGTGGGCGATGCCGCCCATCCGACCTTGCAATCGCTTGCCCAAGGCGCGTGCATGGCGATCGAGGACGGCGTCTGCCTTGCGTCGCTGATCGATCTCGCCGATGGCGATTTTGCTGCGGCCTTCGCGCAATACGAGTCCGAGCGCTTTGTGCGCACAGCGCGCGTGCAGCTCGAATCGCGTTATATGTGGGGCGTGTACCACGCCGAGGACATCGCCCGCGATGTGATGCTGCAGACCTTCGCGGACCGCACCGAGGACGACATCTTCCGCTGCCTGGCGTGGCTCTATGATGGTTTTCAGATTCCGGCCCGCCTGCGCGCCATCCCGGAGCATTCATGAGCGATCCCAAGCACGTTGCGGTCCTGATGGGAGGCTGGTCGGCCGAGCGCGAGGTGTCGTTGCGCTCCGGCAAGGCCTGCGCCGACGCGCTCGAACGCCGCGGCTATCGCACGAGCCGCATCGACGTCGATCACGACATTGCGGCGGTGCTCACGAAGCTTGCTCCTGACGTCGCGCTCAATGTGTTGCACGGCCGGCCGGGAGAGGACGGCGCCATCCAGGGGCTGCTCGAAATCCTGGAGATTCCCTACAGCCATTCGGGCATCCTCGCGTCGGCGCTCGCCATGCGCAAGGACACCGCCAAGCTCGTTCTTGAGAGGGCGGGCGTCGCCGTGCCTGAAGGTATTTTGGTGTCGCGCCACGAAGCGGCCAAGGCGCACGTGCTGCCGCGGCCTTACGTGATCAAACCGGTCGCCGAGGGATCGAGCGTCGGGGTTTTCATCATCACCGAGGACCACGCCCATCCGCCCCAGGAGCTGACGCGGCCGGATTGGACCTTTGGCGAGGAGATGCTGTGCGAACGCTATATCCCCGGCAAGGAATTGACCTGCGCCGTCCTCGGCAGTGAAGCGCTCGGCGTCATCGAAATCGTTCCGACGGTAAAATTCTACGACTACGAGGCAAAATATGCTCCGGGCGGCTCGCGCCACGTACTTCCCGCGCCGCTTAAACCAAATGTTTACCAAGAGGTCCGAAGACTGGCTCTCCTGGCGCATCAGGCGCTCGGTTGTCGTGGGGTAACCCGTGCGGATTTTCGTTACGACGACCGCGCGGAGGGGACGCAGGGGCTGTTCTGCCTTGAGGTCAACACCCAGCCTGGCATGACCGAGACGTCGCTTGTGCCGGAACTCGCTGCCCATGCGGGCATCACGTTCGAAGAGCTGGTTGAATGGATGGTGACGGACGCGTCGCTCAATCGCTAACCCCGCCGCCCACGCGCCGGGGCCCGGCCGTTGACTCCAA
This sequence comes from uncultured Alphaproteobacteria bacterium, assembly GCA_963702755.1. GTDB lineage: Bacteria > Pseudomonadota > Alphaproteobacteria > Rhizobiales > Xanthobacteraceae > JAJPKK01. The sequence continues at coordinate 77,438 of CAVPDZ010000007.1, forward strand.
GCCCGTTTCGCGGCGACGCCGATTAGTCAGGGGCGGAAGCAGCAGCGCGCTCGCATCGCGGCCGCGGGGCCGCCGGCGGCACCCGTTGGTGCGACGGTTCGAGCGACTGATCAATCTTCTCTCGCGATTGCCCCGCCACTCCGGGCTCGCGGCAGCCTTCCTCGTTCTGGCTGCAAGCGCCGGTTACGGCACCGTGCAGGGCGGCCACGTCAACACCGTGGTCGATGCCGTCAAAGACGTGCGCGACATGGCGGCCAATGCCGTCGGCTTCAATATCGCGACCGTCGCGCTCACCGGACAGAAGCACCTGAGCCGCGAAGAGATCCTCGCGACCGCCGGCGTCACCGGCCGCGCCTCGCTCCTCTTCCTCGACGTGGCCGACGCTCGTGCGCGCCTCCTCACCAATCCGTGGATCGCCGAAGCGACGGTGCAAAAGCTCCTGCCCGATCGCCTCGCCATCACCATCACCGAGCGCGAAGCCTATGCGCTGTGGCAGAAGTCCGGACGCGTCGGCGTCATCGCCGGCGACGGCACCGTGCTCGAACCTTACGTGATGCAGCGCTACATGACGTTGCCGCTCGTGGTCGGCACCGGCGCGGAGACCCGCGCCAAGGATTTCCTCGCCCTGCTTGATCGCTTCCCGGAGCTCCGCGACAACGTCCGGGCGGCCGTGCTGGTGGCGGAGCGGCGCTGGAACCTGCGCCTCAAGAACGGGGTCGATATCCGGCTGCCGGAGTTCGAGGTCGAGCCGGCGCTCGCCGAAGTCGCCAAGCTCGAGCACGACCTGCACCTGTCGAACCGCGATATCACCTCGATCGATCTGCGGCTGCCGGATCGCGTTACCGTCCAGCTGTCGGACGCCGCCGCCCAGGCCCGCGAGGAAGCCTGGAAGAAGAAGCAGCAGAAGACCAAGGGCGGCAACGCATGAGCCCGCTCAACTACGGTCTTACCCCCAAGATGAAGCCGCTGCCGCCCAAGCGGGTGGCGCTGGTGGCCGCAATCGATGTCGGCACCAGCAAGATTGCGTGCCTGATCGCGAAGTTGAAGCCGCAGCCGCCGCAGGAGGTGCTGCGCCGCCGCAGCCATGCGGTCGAGGTCATCGGCTTCAGCCACACCGAATCGCTCGGCATGAAGTCCGGCCACGTCGTCGATCTGCACGACGCCGAGGAAGCGGTGCGGCATGCGGTCGATCTCGCCGAACGCGACGCCAAATGCCAGGTCGAAGCGGTCGTGGTCTCAATGTCGGCGGGCCGACTGACGAGCGAACTCCTCAGCGCCGCCATCAACTTGTCGGGCTCGACGGTCACCGACCGTGACATTTCCCGCGTGCTCGCCGCCGGCAGTCGGCAATCGCTCCGCGACGGACGGGTGGTGCTGCATTCGCTCCCCATCGGCTATGCGCTCGATGATGCCCGCGGCGTGCGCGATCCGCGCGGCATGCTGGCCGGGCGGTTCGGCGTCGATATGCACGTGGTTACGGCCGACGCCGCGCCCGCGCGCAATCTCATGCTGGCGGTCGAGCGCTGTCACCTCACCGTCGAGGCGGTCGTTGCCGGGCCCTACGTAGCGAGCCTGGCGACGCTCGCCGACGACGAGATGGATCTCGGCGCCGCCGTCATCGACATGGGCGCCGGCGCCACCACGGCGGCGGTATTTACGGATGGTCGCTTCATCCATGCCGACGGTTTTGCTGTGGGCGGCCATCACGTCACCCTCGACATCGCCCGCGGCTTGAGCATCCCCGTGCAGGACTCCGAGCGAATCAAAACGCTCTATGGCAGTGTGCTCGCCGGAGGAGCGGATGAGCGCGACATGATCACCATGCCGACGGTGAACGGGGAAGATCGTGAAGGTCCCCGTTTCGTCTCGCGCGCGACGCTGACGCGCATCATCAGGCCGCGCGCCGAAGAGATCCTTGAAATGGTGCGCGACCGCCTCGCCGCCTCGCCGTTCTCGGCGGAGCCGCGCGGACGCGTCGTGCTGACCGGAGGCGCGAGCCAGCTTACCGGCCTTGCCGATCTCGCCTCGCGCATCCTCAGCCGCCCCGTCCGCGTCGGCCGGCCGCTCGGCATTTCCGGTTTGCCGGACGCCGCCAAAGGCGCGGCGTTCGCGGCCTCCGCAGGGCTTCTCGTTTATCCGCAACTCGCGCACCTCGAGCAGTACGAGCCGAGGCACGCGCGTCAGGTCAAGCCGAGTACGGGCTACATCGGTCGGGTGGGACGATGGCTTCGCGAAAGTTTCTGAGCAGTAGGACATCCCGACCACAGTACCCGGCCGCGTCGCGGCCGGTGGCAATCGGCGGAGCATCGTCCGCGGACATATGAGGCAGCCATGAGCATCAACTTGAAAATTCCGGATATCCGCGAATTGAAGCCGCGGATCACCGTCTTCGGTGTGGGCGGCGCCGGCGGCAATGCCGTGAACAACATGATCAACGCCGGCCTGCAGGGCGTCGACTTCGTCGTCGCCAACACCGATGCCCAGGCGCTCACCACCTCGCGCGCCGAACGCATCATCCAGATGGGCGTGCAGGTGACCGAGGGCCTCGGCGCCGGCTCGCAGCCCGACGTCGGCCGCTCCGCCGCCGAAGAGGTGATCGACGAGATCCGCGATCACCTGACCGGCGCGCACATGGTGTTCGTCACCGCCGGCATGGGCGGCGGCACCGGCACCGGCGCCTCGCCGGTGGTGGCGCGCGCGGCGCGCGAACTCGGCATCCTCACGGTCGGCGTCGTCACCAAGCCGTTCCATTTCGAAGGCCAGCGCCGCATGCGCTTTGCGGAAGCCGGCATCATGGAGCTGCAGAAGAGCGTCGACACGCTGATCATCATTCCGAACCAGAACCTGTTCCGGGTCGCCAACGAAAAGACCACCTTCGCCGACGCCTTCGGGATGGCGGACCAGGTGCTCTATTCCGGCGTCGCCTGCATCACCGACCTGATGGTCAAGGAAGGCCTCATCAACCTCGACTTTGCCGATGTCCGCGCCGTCATGCGCGAGATGGGCAAGGCGATGATGGGCACCGGCGAGGCGTCCGGCGACAAGCGCGCTTTGCGCTCGGCCGAGGCCGCGATCTGCAATCCGCTGATCGACGACGTCTCCATGCGCGGCGCCCGCGGGCTCCTCATCTCCATCACCGGCGGCAAGGACCTCACCCTCTACGAGGTGGACGAGGCCGCGACCCGCATCCGCGAGGAGGTCGATCCCGACGCCAACATCATTGTCGGCGCGACGTTCGATGAAAGCCTCGAAGGCATCATCCGCGTCTCCGTCGTGGCAACGGGCGTCGACATCAATGCCGCCAACATGCCGCGGCCGGCGACCGCGCCGGCCCAGGCCACGCAGCCGGTGCAAGCCCCGGTCATGACCCAGCCGCGGGCGACCGCCACGGTCCCGCCGCTGCGCATGCAGCCTGCCGCCGAGCCGAAGACCGCCGAGCAGCATGAATCGCGGATTGCCGAGCTTGCCCAGCGTCTCAAGGCAGACAATGCCCGCATCACCGAGCGGATCGAGCGCATCGAGCGGGCCGATCAGCCCGCCCAGCGGCCCGACGCGCCGGCGCCGCAACAAGCGGCGGCGGCCGCCGCGCAGGCCGGGCGCACCGCGATCGATCAGGCAGCGGCCACCGCCGCCGTCGCGGCTGCCCTTGCGCCGAGCCGCAACGAGGAGGTCATGATCCGGCCGATCCCGCCGAAGCCGACCCTGTTCGCTGATCCGGTGGCGGAAGGCGAGAAGCCGCAGCCGCAGGCGCCGGATATGCCGAAGGCCTTCATCCCGCCGCAACCGGAACGGCCGTCCGCCCGCGCGCCGCGCATGCCGACCTTCGAAGAGCTGCCGGTGCCGGGACAGAACGAATTCCGCGCGCGTCGCGGCGAGCTTGCCGAAGATCACCCGGAGAAGCGGCGGCTCAGCCTGCTGCAGCGCCTCGCCGCTGTCGGCCTTGGCCGGCGCGAGGACGAGCCGGAGGCGAAGCCGGAGCCGCGCAGGGCCGAACCGATGAGGCCGCAGGCACAGGAGCGGCCGACGCCGCGCCTTAACCCGCGCGAGGGCCAACCGGTCTCCGAGTATGCCAAGCGCGGCAATCCACAAGGGCTCGATGTGCACGGCCGTGCCGCTCCTCCGCCGCCGGCCGGGCCGGACGACGATCAGCTCGATATTCCGGCCTTCCTGCGTCGCCAGGCGACCTGACAAGACGGGGCGGCGCCCCTCTGCGCCGCTTCCCCAAGTTACTGATTTGAAACAAAATTTGAGTTCCAGCTCCGGGGTCGTCGCAGTATGGCGGGACGGTGGCGCAATGGCGCCCAAACTGGAGTAACATTTGGTAAAAAAGCGTGAATTGGTATGATTGACCGGCCCGGTTAAGATGCGATGGGTGATAGGGGACTCGGGGGATACTGGGTTGGGGCGCGGACACTGCCGATTCGGCTCGGCCGCATTTTGTCGAAAACCTAGCAGCAATCAGACGCAGACCCTGCGAGTTCACGGCGTGCGCGTGAACGATGCAATCGCATCGATGGTTTTTGGCAACACCGGCATTGGGTTGGAACGGTGATGATGAAATCCGTCAGGCAGACCACGGTTCGCGAACCAGCGACCGTGACCGGGATCGGGGTCCACTCCGGACTGCCGGTAACCTTAACTATCCATCCGGCAGACGCGAACAGCGGCATTACGTTTCTGCGCACCGGAATCAAGGGTTGTCCTGATCGCGAAGTTCGCGCCGACGTGCGCTCGGTCACCGCCACCGAATTTGCGACCGTTCTCGGCGATTCCGACGGTCCGTTGTGCTCGACCGCCGAGCATGTGCTCGCCACGCTCTCGGGCCTTGGCGTCGACAACGCCACGATCGAGATCGATGGTCCGGAAGTGCCGATCATGGACGGCAGCTCAGCCGCCTTCGTTGCCGCCATCGACCAGGCCGGCATCACGACCCTTTCGGCGCCGCGCCGTTACATCCAGGTTCTCAAGCCGGTCCGGGTCGCGAGGGACGACTGTTTCGGCGAATTGCTGCCCAATCCGCGCGCCTTCCGTCTGGAGGTCGAGATCGCGTTTGACAGCGCCCTGATCGGCCGGCAGACGATTTCCTTCGACGTGACGCCGCAGGCGTTCCGCAAGGAAGTCGCCCGCGCCCGCACCTTCGGCTTCATGCGCGACGTGTCCAGGCTATGGAGCGCCGGCTATGCGCTCGGCGCGACCTTCGACAACACCGTGGTGGTTGCCGACGATCGCGTCCTCAACGCCGACGGGCTGCGTTTCGTCGACGAGTTCGTCCGCCACAAGGCGCTCGATGCCATCGGCGACCTCGCGCTCGCCGGCGCGCCGCTTCTCGGCACCTATCGCTCGATCCGCGGCGGCCACAAGCTCAATCACGCAGTCCTGTGCGCCTTGATGGCCGATCCGTCCGCCTGGACGACGGTCGATGCCGGCCAGGCAACCCGGCGGCCCCGCGGCCAAGCCGAGATCGCGACCGGCCTGGCGCCGGCCTATGGGCCCGACGTTTCCTGACACCGTCGGCATCGTCCCGCCACATTCCAGGCTGATTGTCTGCCTAAACGTTGCTGGACTGGGGAATGTTCAGCAATTGTTAAGTTGTGATTTCGCGGTGGGGGCGGCCGCATCGGCATGGGGGAATACTCGCAGACCATGAGCAGTGGGTCGGTCACGGCATCCCGTGAGCGGCGCGAGAGTGCGCGTCGTGGTGCGCGTCCTGGGAAAAGTGCGCTCGGTGTGATCGTCCGGCTGGCGCTTCTCGTGCCGCTCGTGACCTTCACGGCGGGATGCAGCACGTGGACCAACCTGTTCGGCGAAAAGGACGACGTGGCCCCCGACGAGCCTGCGGACAAGCTCTACAACGAGGGCGTCTACCTCCTGAACGAGAAGACCGATCTGCGCGCCGCGACCAAGAAGTTCGAGGAGGTCGATCGCCAGCATCCGTATTCGGAGTGGGCGCGCAAAGCGCTCATCATGTCGGCCTTCACCTACTATCAGGACAGGAAGTACGACGAAGCGATCACGGCCGCGAAGCGCTACATCTCGCTGCATCCGGGCACGCCGGACGCGGCCTACGCCATGTATCTCGTCGGCGTCTCCTATTTCGATCAGATTCCCGACGTCAATCGCGATCAAGGGCGGACCGAGCGCGCCATGGCCGCGCTCGAGGAGGTGGTGCGCAAATTCCCGAATTCGGAATATGCCTCAGCCGCCCGCCGCAAGATCGAAGGCGCGCGCGACCAGCTGGCCGGCAAGGAAATGGCGATCGGGCGTTATTACGAAGATCGCAAGGACTTCATCGGCGCGATCAATCAATTCAAGATCGTGGTGACGCAGTATCAGCGGACGCGGCACGTCGAAGAAGCGCTGCTGCGGCTCACCGAATGCTACATGTCGCTCGGCATCGCGACCGAAGCGCAGACCGCCGCCGCGGTTCTCGGGCACAATTTCCCCGACAGCGACTGGTACAAGGACGCCTACGCCCTGGTGAAAGGCCAAGGCCTCGAGCCGAACATGAGCAAAGGCTCGTGGATCATGAAGGCCTTCGGCTTCGGCTGAGCCCCCATGGCTAAGCCCATAGTCGGGTCAGCATCTCACTTCATCGCACCGCCTTAGGCTGCCCCCGTAGCCCGGATGAGCGCAGCGATATCCGGGGTCAACATCGCAATTGTGGCACCGCTGTTCCCGCATGTCGCTTCGCTCATGCGGGCTACGGAGCGATGCGGGACCCTCAAATATTGCCGACCGTCTTCAGCCGCGCGCGCGGGTGGATTTCCGATTGCGACAGCACGCTCGTCTGCGAGCGGAAGCGCTCCACGATCGAGCGCACGAACGGCCGCACCGCCGGCGACGTCACGAGCACCGGCGCCTCGCCCTGGCGCGCCGCCTCCTCGAAACGCTCGCGCACCAGCCCGATGAATTCGGAGAGTTTCGACGGCGCCATGGCGAGCTGGCGGTCGTCGCCCTGCCCGGTGAACGACTCCGCAAAGGCCTGCTCCCACTTGGGCGAGAGCGAGATCAGCGGCAGGTAGCCCGACGGCGTCGAATGCTGGGCGCAGATCTGGCGGGCAAGCCGCGCCCGCACGTGCTCGGTGAGCGCGGCATAGTTGCGGGTGAAGCTCAGCCCGTCGGCGATGCCTTCGAGGATGGTGCCGAGGTCGCGCACCGACACCCGCTCGGCGAGCAGCATCTGCAGCACGCGCTGGATGCCGGTGATCGTGATCTGGCTCGGCACGATGTCCTTGATGAGATCGGCCTGCTCCTTCGGCAGCTCCTTGAGGAGCTTCTGCACCTCGGCATAGGACAGGAGCTCGGAGATGTTGCCCTTCAGGATCTCGGTGAGATGGGTCGCGAGCACAGTCGCGGCATCGACCACCGTGTAGCCCTTGATCGCCGCCTCTTCCTTCAGCGAAGCGTCGACCCAGGTCGCCGGCAGCCCGAAGGTCGGCTCGTTGGTGTGGACGCCCGGCAGCTGCACCTGCCCGCCGGCGGGATCCATCACCATGAACTGGCCGGGCCACACCCGGCCGACGCCGGCCTCGACCTCTTTGATCTTGATCACGTAGGCGTTCGACTCGAGCTGCACGTTGTCGAGGATGCGCACTGCCGGCATCACGCAGCCGAGTTCGCCCGCAAGTGACCGCCGCAGCGCCTTGATCTGCTCGGTCAGCCGGTCGCTGCCGTCGGGCGCATTGACGAGCGGCAGCAGCGCGTAGCCAAGCTCGATCTTGAGATCGTCGATCTTAAGCGCGGTGGTGATCGGCTCCTCGGCCGGCGCCGCCTTGGTCTCGGCAGCTTTCGTCGCTTCCGCCGTGGCGGCGACCGCGCCGCGCTTTTTCAAATGGTAGGCGAGCCCCCCGGCGCCGCCGGCGAGCAACAGGAACGGCAGCGCCGGAATGCCGGGGAGAAACGCCATGACACCCATCACCGCAGCCGACATGCCGAGCGCCTTCGGGTAGCCCGAGAGCTGCCTGAGCAGCACCTTGTCCGCCGCTTCGCCGAGGCCCGCCTTCGACACCAGGAGGCCCGCCGCCGTCGACACGATCAGCGCCGGCACCTGGGTGACGAGGCCGTCGCCGACGGTGAGGACGGTGTAGCTCGATGCCGCCTCCGAAAACGAGATGCCCTGCTGCAGGATGCCGATGATCATGCCGCCGATGACGTTGATGAACACCACCAGCAGGCCGGCGATGGCATCGCCGCGCACGAACTTCGAGGCGCCGTCCATGGCGCCGAAGAACGAGCTTTCGTCTTCGAGCTGCTTGCGCCGGCGCCGCGCCTCCTTCTCGTCGATCAGGCCGGCGGAGAGATCGGCGTCGATCGCCATCTGCTTGCCCGGCATGCCGTCCAAGTTGAAGCGCGCGGCGACTTCGGCGATGCGGCCCGAGCCCTTGGTGATCACCACGAAATTCACGATCACCAGGATCGTGAACACGATGATGCCGATCACGAAGTTGCCGCCCATCACGAAGTTGCCGAACGCCGCGATGACCTGTCCGGCGGCGTCCTGGCCCTCGTGGCCACGGGAGAGGATGAGGCGCGTCGACGCGAGGTTGAGCGACAGGCGCAGCATGGTCGCAATCAACAGCACGGTCGGGAATGCCGAGAACTCGAGCGGCGCGCGGATGAACAGCGCCGTCATCAGGATCAGCACCGAAAGGATGATCGAGCACGGCGAGCGCGAAGTCGAGCAGGAGCGGCGGCAACGGCAGGATCAACACGACAAGAATAGTCATGATGCCGACGGCGAACACGATGTCGCCACGGCGCAGCAAGTCGCCGATCTCGCCAAAACTCGGCAGCCGCAACGCCGCGCTGCCTTGTGCCGCTTCCGCCATGAGCCGTCCCAAACCCGTGCTGGAACTGAACAGATCGGCAGAATTTGCCTAGCGTATGGTTTACGACAGGTTAATAAGAGCGCGCGGCCGGTAATGAATCAGGCTGATTTGTGAAGAAGATGCGGCTATGCGCGCGGCGCCCGCGCGATCCTTAAGAAGGATTAACTTGCGGCGCAAATCGACCGGTACCTATGCTCGACCAGTTAGCAGAAACCGGGAGATTTCCATGTTGAAACATTTAGCCATCGGAGCCGCGACCTGCGTGCTTCTCGGCACCAGCGTTGTTTGCGCCCAGCCCGCACCGGACACCAAGCCGCCCGCAAGCAACGAACAGCAATCGACGACGGCACCGACCACGAGCGACCAGGCCAACCGTCGCCGCCCGATGATCTCGCGCGAAGACGCGGCGGCCTATCTCGATGCCCGCCTCGCCGCGCTGCACGCGGGCCTTGAGCTGACGCCCGACCAGGAGCGCATGTGGCCGTCCTTCGAGAAGGCCTATCGCGATCTCGCCAAGCTGCACATCGACCGCATGCTCGCGCGCCGCGACCAGGCGCAGCAGCCGCAGGATCTGATCTCGCGCCTGCGCCGCCGCGCCGAGGCCGAGACCCAGCAGGGCGCCGCACTCAAGACGCTGGCCGATGCCGCGGCGCCGCTGTGGCAGAGCTTCGATGACGGCCAGAAGCGCCGCTTCGCGGTCCTCGCGCGCCCGAACCTGCGGGCACGCCTCGCCGAGCGGTTCGAGCGCCGCTTCGGCGGCCCCGGTCGCGATGGCCGCGATGGCGGACGCGACGGTGATTTCCGCGGCCGGCGGTTCGGCGGCGAGGAGCGCGGCGGCCGCGACTTCGGCGAACGCTTCCACTTCCGCGGCGACGAATACGGCTACGGCGGCCCGCCGCCGCGCGGCTATGGCGAACGCCGCGGCGACGGCGAGCGGCGCGGCTTCCGCGGCGATGAGCACGGCTACGGCCCGCGCGGGAACGGCCCGCATGGCTACGGCGAGCGTGGCTATGGCGAACGGCATGGCGACGGCGAGCGGCGCGGTTTCCGCGGCGACGAATACGGCCGCGGCCCGCGCGAATTTGGCCCGCGCGACTTCGGCCCCCGTGATTTTGGGCCACCTTGGCGTCGCGGCGAAGGCTACGGCCGCGGCGAGGGCTATGACCGCCGCGGCGGCGACGGCTACCGCGGCCCCGGCCGCGGCGACCGCTGGTGGCGTGGCGATCGTACCTGGAACGACGGCGACGATGACGAAGGCTTCGGCGCCCCGCGCGGCTACGGCGAACAGTTCGGCCAGACCGAGGACGAGGAACAACTCTGATCCGCGGGCCGGTGGCGGGCCTCCGCGGCCGACGGCGGGCCCGGCGTGTTGCCGGGCAACGCCATGCTCGGGATCGCTGGGCAACGGTGTGCGCTGGGTAGGTGGATCGATCGCACCGCCACTCCCGGCGCAGTCTCACGGCGCAGGCCTCGCGAGTTGCACCGGCTCCGGCACGCCAGCTCCGACAGGTCCAACAAGTTTCCGGCCGGCACGCAGCCGGCCGGAAACGCTTTCCCGGCAACCTTGCTGGACACGGCCGCGCCGCCTTGCTACACGACCCGCCTGCGCGGATTAACGCTCAGGGCGCATAGCTCAGTTGGTAGAGCAGCTGACTCTTAATCAGCGGGTCCAAGGTTCGAAGTCCTTGTGCGCCCACCACGCACCTCCCCTGAAAACATCGACGTAGATTTTTGCTTCACAGCTGCAGGGCATGTCGGCGGTGGCGTAGAAGTTACGCGACTGATGCTGGCAAGGGACCTCTGCTGATCCGGGCTGCATTGGAGTGCCGTCTAGAGCATCCTCACGTTGACTGGAATCGGGACGGGATTCCCCTGGCGGCGGTTATGTGATTCATGGGCTTCCAGCTTTTGATGGCTGGGGGATTCGATGAGGTGGCGAAGGGGACAGTCTTATTCGCAGGATTTGCGCGAACGTGTGCTGGCTGCGGTCGACGCTGGCACGCCGGTTTACCAGGCCGCGCCGTTGTTTCGGGTCAGCGTGTCGTACATCTACAAAGCCTTGGGCCGGCGACGTGCCACCGGCGAGACCACTGCTCGGCCGCAGCGGTGTCATCTGGCATGGAAACTTGAGCCGCATCATCAGGCGATCCGCGACCAGGTCTCATCGCAGCCCGATGCGACACTTGATGAATTGCGTGCCTGGGTGTTGACGAAGCACGGCATCTCGGTGAGCCAAGGCGGCATGTGGAATACGTTGCATCGGCTTGGGTTGACGCTCAAAAAAAGACGCATCACGCGGCCGAACAGGCGCGCCCCGACATTGCCGAAGCCCGCGCGACGTGGCGGCGAGAGCAGCCGGCTATGAATGCAGCCCGCCTCGTCTTCATCGACGAGACCTGGGCGACCACCAACATGACACGGCGCTACGGCAGAGCACGCCGCGGCGAGCGTGTCATCGCCAGCGTTCCCCACGGCCACTGGAAGACATCAACCTTCGTTGCCGCCCTGCGTCAGAACGAGATAACCGCTCCGCTGGTGATCGACGGCGCCATGGACGGCGCCGTCTTTCTTGCCTATGTCGAGCAATTCCTGGCTCCGACACTTGCACCGGGCGACGTCGTCGTCATGGACAACCTCGCCAGCCACAAAGTCGCCGGCGTCAAAGAAGCGATCGAAGCGTGTGGCGCCAGCCTAAGCTACCTGCCGCCCTACTCGCCCGACCTCAACCCAATCGAGACCGCCTTCGCCAAGCTCAAAACGCTCCTGCGGACTGCCGCGCCCCGCACCGTCGAGGCGCTTTGGACTACGATCGGCAAAAGCCTCTCTGCCTTCTCCGCAAACGAATGCTCAAATTATTTCGCCAATGCAGGATATCGCCAGTTACCGTGAATCTAACCTAGCGCTGGCTTCGAACCAAAAACGGGTGCTTTCCGGAGACCCGACCCTATGCCGCCATCCCGAGCGCAAGGGACTTTGCCGACGAGATATGCTGGCCGGATACCCGTTGTTAAGGGGACCGCACGAGCCGTGCTGATTTGAACCCTCTAAGACACTTTTGCGACAACTCAAAAGTGGGAAAGGATCAGCGTCGGAGAACACGGCTATGTGCGATCTCGCCTTCGTTAACCTCCTCCGCGAGAAGGTTCGCCATCAGGAAGCTGAAGATCAGCGTTCGGCGGCGTTCGGAAAGTCCTCGCGCGAGCGCTTCGTGCCGTGGACAAGCCGCTCCAATCATCGGCGCCATCGGAGCCGGTAACGGTAGCTCCGCGCGGCGGATTGAGCGGCCGACTTTTTGTGGTGGCAGCGTACTCCAGCGGAAGGTCAGCGCCGATAACCCTTGTCGTACACATCAACGGATGGCCCGGTACGGGGAAATTGATCATCGCCCGCTGTCTCGCACGCCGCCTTGGCGGGCGATTGCTGGACAACCACACCCTGCTGAATCCGGCGGAAGCGCTGTTCAACCGCGATGATCCGAAATGGCAAGAGCTTCGAGCTAACGTCAGAGCGCTCGTACTTGATGTTGCTGCCCAACTACCCGTCACAGAACCCCTTATACTGACTGATGCGCTAGCGAACTTCGATTATGACCGGCGACTCTTTGATGATTATCGCGTACTCGCAGAAAGGCGATCTGCACGGCTCGTCGCGGTTACTCTAAACTGCGACCACGCTGAAAACGAGCGACGCCTCGTTAGCGCCGTGCGACGCGAACTCAAAGCTGACCAGCGTTGAGGTTCTATCCGATCTGCGGTCACGATACACATTGCTGCGAACGAGCCGGCATCGACGTCGTCAAATCGATGTCACAACGCTAACGGATGCGGAAGCGGCGTTAGCGTTAGAAGCACGCATCAACGAACACCCCAACGGGTAGTCGTTCAGCTCCGTTCCTATTTTTTGTCGTTGCGCTCACCCAATCCGATCCAGGAGCGCCGCCGCTTGCTTAATCCGGCCAATCTGACCCGCCGGCAAATCGTTATCGAGCTCCCGCCCTCAGCCTTCACATTTATGCGTCGGCGCCGTGGCCAATGCGCCGCTCCCCCTCAAAATCCCTCCAGCACGATCTTGCCGCGCGCCTTGCCGCTCTCCAGCAGCGCGTGCGCGCGCTTGAGGTTGTCGGCGTTGATGGTGCCGTAATGGTCGGCGATCGTGCTCCGGAGCTTGCCGGCGTCGACGAGCTCCGCGACCTTGTCGAGCAGGTTGTGCTGCTCGATCATGTCGGCGGTCTCCAGCAGCGAGCGGGTGAACATCGATTCCCAGTGGATCGAGACGCTCTTGCGCATGAAGGGCGTGAGCTCCAGCGGCTCGCCGTTGATGAGGCCGAGCCGGCCCTGGGGCGCGATCAGTTCGACGATGTCCTTCAAGTGCTCGGGCGTGTGCGTGGTCGAGAACACGAAGGGCGGCGCGCCGAGCCCGAGGGCGGCGACCGCGGGCGCCAGCGGCTTTGAGTGATCGATGACGTGGTGGGCGCCGAGGTTCTTCGCCCAGGCCTGGGTCTCGGGCCGCGCGGCGGTGGCGATGACCGTCAGGTCGGTGAGGACGCGGACGAGCTGGATCGCGATCGAGCCGACGCCGCCGGCGCCGCCGATGATGAGGACCGCGGGCGCGCCTCCCGGCACGCTGCGGCGAATGTCGATGCGGTCGAACAGCGTTTCCCAGGCGGTGATCGCGGTGAGCGGCAGCGCGGCCGCTTCGGCAAAGCCGAGCGAGCGCGGCTTGCGGCCGACGATGCGCTCGTCGACGAGGTGAAATTCCGCGTTGGTGCCGGAGCGCGCAATGCTGCCGGCGTAGAACACCTCGTCGCCGGCCTTGAACAGCGTCACGCCGGGCCCGGTCTCGGCGACGACGCCCGCCGCGTCATAGCCCAGCACTTTGACGCCGCCCGCCGGCGCCGGCGCGCTCGCGCGCACCTTGCAGTCCACCGGGTTGACCGAGACGGCGCGGACCTCGACCAGGAGGTCGCGGCCGCCCGCGGTCGGCTGCGGCAGTTCGACGTCGCGAAGGCTGTCGGGGGCGGAAATCGGGCCGGGGGTCGGTGTAACCGACTGCACGCATGTGATCCTCATGGATCGAGAGCGTTCATTCGCGCTCCTGTAGCCCGGATGAGCGCAGCGATATCCGGGGGCAGCGCCGTAGCCCGGATGGAGCGAAGCGTAATCCGGGGCCAGCCTAGCTAATCTAGGAGGCCGGTCCCGGATGTCGCTGCGCTCATCCGGGCTACGAAGCGGTTTGCAAATTCAATCCGCGGCCTTCTCCAGCGCCTCCATGTCGTCGTCCGACAATCCGAAATGGTGGCCGATCTCGTGCACCAGCACGTGGGCGACGATGTCGCCGAGGCTGTCCTCGGCCTCGGCCCAGTAGTCGAGCATCGGCCGGCGATAGAGCCAGATCATGTTGGGCATCTGCATGGGCGCGCTTTCGGAGCGGAACGGCAGGCCCACGCCTTGAAACAACCCCATCAGCTCGAACGGATCCTCGATCTCCATCTCGTCGAGCACCTCGTCGGTGGCGAAGTCCTCGACCCGGATCACGAGATCCTCGCACAGCGCGCGGAATTTCTCCGGCAGGCGGCCGAATACCTCCCGTCCTAACACCTCGAGGTCGGCGAGCGAGGGCGCGGCCACGTTTCGCCAGGCGAGCGGGTCTGCCAATGGATCGGCCGGCGGATCGGGAGACGGATTCGGTCGTGGGACTTTCAGCCATGAAGGAGCCTCGGGGTACGGCATGCTGCCGTCTGTCATGGTGCATTCATAGTGCGAGGTTGACGACAGTGCCATGATCGTCGACCCTGCAACCTCACGGGTGGGGAAGCATCATGCGTAACGTGATGACGTGTATCGTCCTTGGGCTCGCCGCTGTTGCCGCTGGGTCGGGCGGCGCGCTCGCGCAGACACGGGATGAGCCGCCGCGCGTGCGACCGCGGCCACGGCCGCCCTTGCAGATCGAAGTCGCCCCGGGGCCGCAATATTACCGGCAATGCGCCGATTGGCTCGCGGTGGAGCAGCGGCCGTCCGGCAATGTCATCGTGCCGCAGACGCGCTGCGTCTGGGCGCTTCGGGCGAGGTAGCGAGGAGCGAGCAGGGAATAGCGAATAGCGAGTAGCGAATAGCAAAAGACCCGCCGTGCGGCGGGTCTTGCATATGGCGCGCTACAGGTATCGTGGCGCCGCTTCAGCGCCACTCGCGCACGTCGACGAAGTGGCCGGCGACGGCTGCGGCCGCGGCCATGACCGGCGACACGAGGTGGGTGCGGCCCTTGTAGCCCTGGCGGCCTTCGAAGTTGCGGTTCGAGGTCGAGGCGCAGCGCTCGCCCGGCTTGAGCTTGTCGGGGTTCATGGCGAGGCACATGGAGCAGCCCGGCTCGCGCCATTCGAAGCCTGCCTTGATGAAGATCTTGTCGAGGCCTTCGGCTTCGGCTTGCTCCTTCACGATGCCGGAGCCCGGCACCACCATGGCGCCGACCCGCGAATTGACCGTCTTGCCGTCGATGATTTTCGCCGCCGCGCGCAAGTCTTCGATGCGCCCGTTGGTGCAGGAGCCGATGAAGACGCGGTCGATGGCGATGTCGGTGATCTTCTCGCCGCCCTTGAGGCCCATGTAGCCAAGCGACGTCTCCGCCGCGATCCGCTTGAGCTCGTCCTTGATGTCCGCCGCCACCGGCACCCGGCCGGAGATCGACACCACCTGCTCGGGGTTCGTGCCCCAGGTCACGAGCGGCGGCAGGTTCGCGGCGTCGAGCCTGATCTCGCGATCGAAATGGGCGCCGTCGTCGGACCGCAGCGTGTCCCAATAGCGCCGCGCGTCGTCCCAGGACTTGCCCTTCGGCGCCTTGGGGCGATCCTTGAGGAAGTCGAAAACCTTCTGGTCGGGCGCGATGAAGCCGGCCTTGGCGCCCGCTTCGACCGACATGTTGCAGACGGTCATGCGGCCTTCCATGCTGAGCGAGCCGATCGCATCGCCGGCATATTCGACGGCGTAGCCGGTGCCGCCCGCGGTGCCGATCTCGCCGATGATGGCGAGGATGATGTCCTTCGCCGTCACGCCATTGGCGAGGTGGCCGTCGACGACGGCGCGCATGTTCTTCGATTTCTTCTGGTAGAGCGTCTGCGTCGCCAGCACGTGCTCCACTTCGGAGGTGCCGATGCCGTAGGCGAGCGCGCCGAACGCGCCGTGCGTCGCGGTGTGGCTGTCGCCGCAGACGATCGTCGTGCCGGGGAGCGTGAAGCCCTGCTCCGGTCCGATGATGTGGACGATGCCCTGGCGCTTGTCGAACTCGTCGTAATATTCGAGGCCGAACAACTTGGCGTTCTCGGCGAGGTAAGCGATCTGGGCCGCGCTCTCGGGATCGGGATTGGGCTTGGTGCGGTCAGTGGTCGGCACGTTGTGATCGACCACGAGCAGCGTCTTCTCCGGTGCATGCACCTTGCGGCCGGCGAGTCGCAGCCCTTCGAACGCCTGCGGGCTCGTCACCTCATGGACAAGATGCCGGTCGACGTAGATGAGACAAGTTCCATCGGGCTGTTCGTCGACGAGGTGATCTTCCCAAATCTTGTCGTAGAGAGTGCGTGCCATGAAAAAGCGTCCTTGCGCGGGTACGGGCGTTATTTAGACGCTTGCGTGCGCTCAGAAAAGAGCGGAGACGCGAGCGTCTGAAGCCCCGGATCTGCAGACTTTGAAGAGTGGAGAAAGAATCATGGGCCCGACCGTTGCTCCCTATCTGACGATCAAAGGCGCCGCCGAAGCGATCGCGTTCTATCAGAAAGCGTTCGGCGCGACCGAGACCACGCGCATGCAGGCGCAGGACGGCAAGCGGCTGATGCATGCCTCGCTCAGCATCAATGGCGGCACCGTCATGCTGTCCGATGAGTTTGCCGAGCATGGCGGTCCTCCTGCACCGAGCAAGGAGCGTCCGTCGCCGGTCGCGGTGTCGCTGATGTTGGCGACGCCGGCCGACGTCGATGCGACTTACAAGCGCGCCATCGATCTCGGCGCGACCAACGTCATGGAGCCGTCCGACATGTTCTGGGGTGACCGCTTCGCCATGGTCACGGACCCCTTCGGCCACCGCTGGATGCTCGACGCACCACAGAAGAAGTAAATGCGGCATTCAGAAGAAAGCGGGCCTTCAGAGGAAAGCGCGGCCTTCCGCCAAGACCGTCATTCCGGGGGCCGAGCGCAGCGAGGCAGCCCGGAATCCATACTCCGCAGCACGGTGTGTCATGGATTCCGGGCTCGACGCTTCGCGTCGCCCCGGAATGACGAATTTGGCCCGGTTTACCGAAGAAGAGGGCGAAGCCTACTCGGCGGCTTCGCTGGTCTCGGTGGTGCGCTCCGTGCGCTCGCCGATGCGCGCGGACTTGCCGCGGCGCGAGCGCAGGTAATAGAGCTTCGCCCGGCGCACCTTGCCGCGCCTGACCACCTGGATCGAATTCGATCATCGGCGAATAGAGCGGGAACACGCGTTCGACGCCCTCGCCGTAGGAAATCTTGCGCACCGTGAAGTTCTCGTTGAGGCCGTTGCCGGCGCGCCCGATGCACACGCCCTCATAGGCCTGCACGCGGGTGCGGTCGCCTTCGACCACCTTCACGTTAACCAGCACGGTGTCGCCAGGACCAAAGTCCGGGATCGTCTTGCCGGCGGAAAGCTTCGCCATCTGCTCTTGTTCGAGCTGTTGGATCAGGTTCATGGGGTATCTCCGTCGGCCGCCGCCAACGCTTCCCTATGGGGTTCCGGGGAGGGCGGGCCGCTATCTCGGGGCCGCCTATACGACAAAGTCACCCCTTTGTCACGTTTTCGGTTTCGGCTTTGCCGGCTGAGTCCGGGCGGCCTGATAGGCGGCCCAGAGGTCCGGCCGGCGCTCCCGCGTCAGCCGCTCGGCCTCGGTGCGCCGCCAGGCGTCGACCTTGCCGTGATCGCCGGAGGTCAGCACGTCGGGAATGGTGCGGCCCTCCCAAAGCTGCGGCCGGGTGAACTGCGGATATTCGATGAGGTGCGCCGAAAAGCTCTCCTCGACGGCAGAAGCCTCCTTGCCCATGACGCCAGGAATGAGCCGCACGCAGGCGTCGATCAGCACCATGGCCGCGACCTCGCCGCCGGAGAGCACATAATCGCCGATCGAAATCTCGGTCAGGCCGCGCCCCGCAATCACCCGCTCGTCGACCCCCTCGAACCGGCCGCACACGACGATTGCGCCCGGCCCCGCGGCGAGATCACGCACGCGCGCCTGCGTCAGCGGCTCGCCGCGCGGCGACATCAGGAGGCGCGGGCGATCGTCCGTGGCGACCGCGTCGATGGCGCGTGCGATCACGTCCGCCTTCATCACCATGCCCGGCCCGCCGCCGGCCGGCGTGTCGTCGACCATGCGATGGCGGTCGGTCGCGAAGTCGCGGATGTCGACCGCGTCGAGCGACCACAAGCCTTTTTCACTCGCTCGCCCGGCAAGGCTTGCGCCCAACGGCCCCGGAAACATTTCGGGGAAAATGGTGAGCACGGTCGCGCGCCACATGGCTAACGCTCGCGATTGCCGACAGGCGCGTCGGCCTCGGCCGGCTCGAACAGGTCCGCTGCATCGATCACGATGCGGCCCTCGGCGATCGCAACGTCCGGAACCATCGCGGCGGTGAACGGCACGAGCACCGTATCGCCGGCCGCGGGCGCGATTTCGAGCAGGTCGCCGGCGCCGAAATTATGAACGGCAATCACGGTGCCGAGCGGCTTGCCCGCGCGATCCTCCGCGGCGAGCCCGATCATGTCGGCATGATAGAACTCGTCGGGCTCAGGCGGCGGCAGCCGGTCGCGCGGCACGTAAAGATCGACGTTGCGCAGGCGCTCGGCCGCAGTGCGGTCGGCGACGCCCTTGAGCCGCGCGACGAAGAACTCCTTCGCCGGCCGCAAGGTCTCGATTTCGACCTGCCGCGTGCCGTCCGCGCTCTCCAACGGACCGTAACGCGCGACCGCCTCGGGATCGGCCGTGAACGACCACAGTCTCACTTCGCCGCGCGTGCCGTGCGCGGCGCCGATCCGGCCGACACAAACACGATCGCTACGATCGCGCGCGCTGGCGTCAGGGCGAGGGCGCCGCCGTATGCGCGTGTGATTTCGCGGGTCCCAATTTCGCGGGTCCCATGTGCGCGGCCCCGCCCGGAAACTCAGGTCGAATGGGTCACGGCGCGTCCGCCGCTCAGCTCGCAGCCTTTGCCGCGGGCTTGGCGGCGGCTTCCTTGGCCGCGGCTTCGGCGCGGGCCTTGCGCTCCTTGCGCGGGATCGCCCGTTCCGGATTGTTGCGCGCCTCGCGCTTGCGCACGCCGGCGGCATCGAGGAAGCGCAGGATGCGGTCGGACGGCTGCGCGCCCTTGGCGAGCCAGGTCTTGGCCTTCTCGAGATCGAACTTGAGCCGATCCGCGTTGTCCTTGGGCAGCAGCGGATTGAAATAGCCGAGCCGCTCGATGAAGCGACCGTCACGCGGATAACGGCTGTCCGCCACCACGATGTGATAGACCGGCCGCTTCTTGGTTCCGGCGCGGGCCATGCGGATTTTCAACGACATTGTTCGTCCTTTCTAGGCTTGATTGGCTTGATCGATGTGATTGCTTCAATGCGGGTGAAATCGGTTAGCGCTCATTTCTTCCTGCCGAAACCCGGGAAGCCGCCGAGACCCGGCAGCTTCGGGCCGCCGCCAAGGCCGGGCAGGCCGCTCGGTTTGCCGGGCAAGTTCGGCAGCCCCGGCATCGCCGCCGGCGCCTTGGGCAAATTTTGCGTGCCGGCCGGCGGCGCCGCTCCCGGCATCCCTGGCGGCGGGCCGCCGGGTAAACCGCCCGGTAAACCGCCAGGAATGCCGCCGGGTAAACCGCCCGGCATTTTCTCCGCGATCTTTGCCATCTCCTCCGGGCTCGGCATGCCGCCGCCCATGCCCAGCGCATTGGCGAGGCCGGCGAGCGGGCCGCGCTTGGCGCCGCCCATGGCCTTCATCATGTCGGCCATGCCGCGATGCATCTTGAGGAGGCGGTTGATCTCCTCGACCTTGGTGCCGGAGCCTGCGGCGATGCGGCGCTTGCGGCTCGCCTTCAGCACATCCGGGTGACGGCGCTCGTTTGGCGTCATCGAGTGGATGATGGCGACCTGATGCTTGAGGACCTTGTCGTCGAGGTTCGCCGCGGCGATCTGGCTCTTCATCTTGGCGATGCCGGGCAGCATGCCCATGAGGCCGCCGAGGCCGCCCATGCGCTGCATCTGCTCGAGCTGCTGGCGCAGGTCGTTGAGATCGAAGGCGCCTTTGCGCATGCGCTCGGCGGTGCGCATCGCCTGTTCGGCGTCGATGGTGGCGGCGGCTTTCTCGACCAGCGAGACAATGTCGCCCATGCCGAGAATGCGGTCGGCGATGCGCGTCGGATGAAAGTCTTCGAGCGCATCGAGCTTTTCGCCGGTGCCGATGAGCTTGATGGGCTTGCCGGTCACCGCGCGCATGGAGAGCGCGGCGCCGCCGCGCCCATCGCCGTCGACCCGCGTCAGCACGATGCCGGTAAGGCCCACGCGCTCATCGAACGCGCGGGCGAGGTTGACGGCGTCCTGGCCGGTCAAACTGTCGGCCACCAGCAGCACTTCATGGGGATTGGCGGCGGCCTTCACCTCGGCCGCTTCCGCCATCATCGCATCGTCGAGGGTGATGCGGCCGGCGGTGTCGAGCAGCACCACGTCGTAGCCGCCGAGCCGGGCGGCCTCGATGGCGCGCCGCGCGATCTGGACCGGCGTCTGCCCCGCGACGATCGGGAGGGTGGCGACGCCGACCTGCTGGCCGAGCACCGCAAGCTGCTCCATGGCCGCCGGGCGGCGGGTGTCGAGCGACGCCATCAGCGTCTTGCGCCGCATCTGGTCGTTGAGGCGGCGGGCGATCTTGGCCGTGGTGGTGGTTTTGCCGGAGCCCTGCAGGCCGACCATCATGATCGGCACCGGCGCCGGCGCATTGAGATCGATCGGATCGGCGGTCGTGCCCAGTGTCTCGATCAACTGGTCGTGGACGATCTTCACGACCATCTGGCCGGGGGTGACCGATTTCACCACCTCGACCCCGACCGCGCGCTCGCGCAGCTTGTCGATGAAGGCACGGACCACGTCGAGCGCCACGTCCGCTTCGAGGAGCGCACGCCGCACTTCGCGCGAGGCCGCATCGACGTCGGCTGCGGTCAGCGCACCGCGCCGCGTCAACCGGTCGAGAATGCCGGACAGCTTGTCGGACAGGCCTTCGAACATGCGTACGTTTTCACCGGCCGCTGGGCTCGCCCGCACCCATCGCGGGCGCGGGGACAGCGCTTTTCCAAACACCAACACCGCCCGAGGGCGCACAGCGCTGTCGGGCGTTGACCCCCGGCCTCACGGGACCGGCGGGCTTAGCTTCATTCGGCTCTTATCGAGAGCAACGGACACTTATGGCCCGGCCCGCCCAAAGTCAACCAAACACCCTCCCCTGGAGGGGGAGGGTCGGACTGCCGCAGGCAGTCCGGGGTGGGGTGGCAGCGGTGCGGCAGTGACGGCGCCGAATGTGCGGAAGCGCTGTCACCCCCACCCGGCCGCTTGCGCGGCCGACCTCCCCCCTCCAGGGGAGGGGGCTGCCCTATTCGAACGTCGTGCCGAATTCGCCGAGCCAGCTTTCCTTCACTTCGGCCTGGATGCGCTCCAAGATCGAGACCACCCGGCCGATGCGCCCGCGGGGGACCTCGTGCGGCGCCTTGAGGTGGCGCTCCTGGTCGAAGAGGTGGCAGGCCTTGACCAATTCGTCATGGGTGATGCCGGTTGCGATGATCTCCGCGATGGTTGCGTCATCGATCGGGTGCACCGCCGCCAGAACTTCATCACGGCTCAATTCCGACATACCCTCCTCCTTAGACCTCTTCACCCAACCGCCATAAACGCGACTGAGATTTTTGCGACTGAAGATCCGCGCGCGGCGAGATGCCGCCCGGCATGGTTATAGCTTTGCCGCAGGCTTGTCGCCAAGGAAGGAAGACGCGAGCAAGACCGCTGCAACAATCAGAGCCCCGCACCGTCAACCATGTCCCTCTTCCGCAATCCGTTCGATTCCCGTTCGACGCGCCGCAGCGCCGTGGCTCGCCGCCGGCGAACCCCTATTACAAGGGGCCAGTCTCCGATCACTTCGACGGTGTCCGGTTCTTTGATCCCCTTGGCACGGCGCCGCGGCGCCTCGGCGATCTGCTGCGCTGGCGCCTCTCGGGCAGCGGCGTGCGATGGCCCGAATGGGCGCCAAGCCCGTTCCAGGATCATCCGCCCGCGAAAGTCGAAGGGACGCGCCTGCGCATCAGCTTCATCGGCCATGCCTCGTTCCTGCTGCAGACCGGCGGGCTCAATCTCCTCGTCGATCCGGTGTGGTCGGAGCGGGTTTCGCCCTTCTCGTTCATCGGCCCGAAGCGCGTCAACAATCCAGGCATTGCCTTTGCGGCGCTGCCGCCGATCGACGCCGTGCTCGTGTCCCACGGCCATTACGATCACCTCGATGTCCCGACGCTGTCGCGGCTCGCGGCGGCGCATCGGCCGCGCGTCGTCACGCCGCTCGGCAACGACGCCGTGATGCGGGCGCACGATCCGGCGATCGCCGCCGAAGCCTTCGACTGGCATCAGCGCGTCGCGCTCGCGCCTGACGTCGCCGTGACGCCGGTGCCGCTGCGTCACTGGTCGGCGCGCACGCTCTCCGATCGCAACATGACGCTGTGGGCAGGCTTCGTCATCGAGACGCCGGCCGGACGCATCTATCACGTGACCGATTCCGGCTATGGCGACGGCCATCGTTTCCGCGAGGCCCGCGAGCGCTACGGGCCGTTTCGTCTCGCCATCCTGCCAATCGGCGCCTATGAGCCGCGCTGGTTCATGCGCGATCAGCACATGAATCCGCAGGAAGCCGTCCAGGCGTTGCAGGATTGCGGGGCGGAGCATGCGCTCGCCCACCATCACGGCACGTTCAAGCTGACGGACGAGGGGATCGACGCGCCTGCCACCGCGCTCGCACACGCCCGCGCGGCCGCCGGCGTCGATGCGGACCGGTTCCGCGTGCTCAGGCCCGGAGAAGTCTGGGAGCTTACTTGAGGGGGACGAAGATCTCGACCACGAGATCATCCTCGGGCGTCGTCGCCGGGTCCTTCACGAACTGCTCGATGAACAGGTCCTTGGCGTCGAGCTGCTTCTCGTCGAGATAATTCGTGATGGCGTCGTAGGTCGTATCCATCGCGTCGTAGGAGCCGCGGTGAACGAACTTGAGGGCTTTGCCGGCCGGCGCCTTGCCGGTCTTGAGCTCGGTGCCGGCGGGCAGCGTCGGCAACTCCGTCACTGGCAGCGCGGTCTGGAATTGGAATCCGGTGTCGTCGGTCGCGGTGTAAATCGTCATCGGCGGGCCGGGCGACTTGATGCCCTGCTTGTCCGCTGCCGCATTCAGGGTCTTGAGGGCATCGACGATCGTCTTAAAGGCGTTTTCCCAGAGGCCCGAGCCGGATATGTAAACGATCGGCGTGCCGGGCAGCGTCACCTCTTCACCGAAGACGTCGTTGACGGGCGGCGGCGATGGCTGGGCGGCAGCGGGTGGCGCCTGCGGTCCGGCGGCGGGAGCCTGGGCCCCTGCCGGCACCATGGCGAACCATCCCAGGGCAGTGGCCGCTGCCACGGCCAGCCGCACCATCCGCAAAGCCATCATGGAATTCTCCCCCGATGCTGCCCGGTACGCTCGGGCGTGGCACCATGGAACCTGTCTGCGTCAACTCCACCAACCCATATTATTACACGGGCTTCTAAGTCGCTGGTCATTAATTCCGGGCAATTTTATAAGCAGGGCCAAGCCCGGCAGGATCGGGTCCGCCAAAATTGAGGTATGAACAAAGTCCTGCATGAGCGCGCTCGCCAACCAGCCTTTTGTGAAGATGAACGGCATCGGCAACGAGATCGTCGTGGTCGACATGCGCCCGCGGCCGCAGGCGATCACGGCGGCCGATGCCCGGGCGGTTCATCGGGCCGAGCCCTATGATCAGCTGATGGCGATCTATCCGCCGCGCCTCGCCGGAACCGACGCTTCGCTCCGCATCTTCAACAACGACGGTTCCGAGGCCGGCGCCTGCGGCAACGGCACGCGATGCGTCGCCGAAATCCTGTTCAAGGAACTCGGCAAGACCGCACTGACGCTCGAGACCAGCGCGGGCCTGCTGAATTGCCGGAAAGGCGCCGCGCCGCTGACCTCCACCGTCGACATGGGCGTGCCGCGCTTCAAATGGAATGAAATCCCGCTGGCCGAGGAATTCTACGACACCCGCGCGATCGAGCTGCAGATCGGCCCGATCGACAAGCCGATCCTGCATTCGCCGTCGGTCGTCAGCATGGGCAATCCGCATGCGATCTTCTGGGTCGACGACGTCAATGCCTTTGATCTCGCCAAGGTCGGTTCGCTGCTCGAATGCCATCCGATGTTTCCCGAGCGCGCCAACATTTCGCTCGCCCAGGTGATCTCCCGCACGCACCTGCTGGTGCGGACCTGGGAGCGCGGCGCCGGGCTCACCCGCGCCTGCGGCTCGGCGGCCTGCGCCGCCGCGGTCTGCGGCGCGCGCACCCGGCGCACCGGCCGCGAGGTCACGGTGACTTTGCCGGGCGGCGATCTTGCGATCGCCTGGCGGGAGAGCGACGACCATGTGCTGATGACGGGCCCGGTCGAATTCGAGCACGAAGGCCGGTTCGACGCGGCATTGTTCGCGCCGGCGGATGCACCGGCAAGTGAACTGGCAAGTGGACCACAAACCGGACGAGCAGGCGGGCGATGAGCGTCGACGTCGTCACCTTCGGCTGCCGGCTCAACGCCTACGAGTCCGAGGTCATCCGCCGCCATGCCGCGGCGGCCGGCATCGCCGACATGGTCGTGGTCAACACCTGCGCCGTGACGGCCGAGGCCGAGCGGCAGGCCCGCCAGGCGATCCGCCGGCTCAAGCGCGAGCGGCCGGAGGCACGCATCGTCGTCACCGGCTGCGCGGCCCAGACCAACCCGCAGAGCTTCGCCGAGCATGGCCGAAGTCGATCGCGTGATCGGCAACGATCTCAAGATGCAAGGCGAGGCGTGGCGCGCGACGCGCGACGCGCTCGCCGGCGCGCCTGACTTCGGCGTCGGCGGCGACGAAAAGATCGCCGTCAACGACATCATGTCGGTGAAGGAAACCGCCGCCCACCTGATCGAAGGCATCGATGGCCGCGCCCGCGCCTATGTGCAGGTGCAGAACGGCTGCGACCATCGCTGCACCTTCTGCATCATTCCCTACGGCCGCGGCAATTCGCGCTCGGTGCCGATGGGCGAGGTGGTGGCGCAGGCGCGCCGTCTCGCCGACAACGGCTATCGCGAGGTCGTGCTCACCGGCGTCGACCTCACGAGCTATGGCGCCGATCTTCCCGGCGCGCCCAAGCTCGGCACGCTGGTGCGGCAAATTCTCAAGCATGTCCCCGACTTGCCGCGCCTGCGCCTCTCCTCGCTCGACTGCGTCGAGATCGACGATGCGCTGATGGAGGCATTCGCCACGGAGGAGCGGCTGATGCCGCACCTCCATCTGTCGCTGCAGGCGGGCGACGATCTCGTGCTCAAGCGCATGAAACGGCGGCATCGCCGCGCCGATGCCGTCGCATTGTGCGAGCAGCTGCGCCGGCTGCGGCCCGACATGGTGTTCGGCGCCGACATCATCGCCGGCTTCCCGACCGAGACCGAAGCGATGTTCCGCCGCTCCCTCGATCTCGTCGAGGACTGCGGCCTCACGCATCTGCACGTCTTTCCCTATTCGCCCCGGCGCGGAACGCCGGCCGCGCGCATGCCGCAGGTCGCCCGCGAAGCGGTGAAGGAGCGCGCCGCCCGTCTGCGCAAGCGCGGCGAGGCTGCGTTGCGTCGCCATCTCGACAGCGAAGTCGGAGAGGTGCGGCGCGTGCTCACCGAGACCGCGGGTGCCGGCCGCACCGAGCCGTTCACGCCGGTGCGGTTGGAGGGCGCGCTCGCGCCCGGCCGGATCGTTGCAGCGAAGATCATGGGCCATGATGGCCGCCGCCTGATCGCGATGCCACAAGGAGGGACGGCATGACGGAGAACGCCACGACGACTGACGGCGCCCACCTCGTCACCTCGGTCGCCCAGCTCGAGGCGATCTATGGCGAGCCTTACGGCCCGGCGGTCGTCAAGGAAATCGACCACGTCAACGCCGACTATCGCGCCTTCATCGAAGCGGCGCCGTTCTGCGCCATCGCGACCAGCGGTCCAGGCGGTCTCGACTGCACGCCGCGCGGCGACCCGCCGGGCTTTGTGCGGGTCGCTGACGAGAAGACACTGCTGATCCCCGACCGCCGCGGCAACAACCGCATCGACAGCTTGCGCAATCTCGTCGCCGATCCGCGCATCGCGCTGCTTGTTTCTGATCCCCGGCTGCGGCGAGACGATTCGCGTCAACGGGCGCGCCGTGATCTCCACCGATCCCGCGCTGTGCGAGAGCTTCGTCTTTGCCGGCAAGACGCCGCGCACGGTCATCATCGTGACGGTAGAGCGGGTCTATTTCCAATGTTCGAAAGCGATCGTGCGCTCGAAGCTGTGGGACCCCGCAACGCGCATCGACCGCGCGACACTGCCGACGTCCGGCACCATCCTCGCCCACATCAGCAAGGGTGCGATCGGCGGCCCCGAGCACGACCGCGCCGCGCCCGAACGCATCAAGGCGACGATCTATTGATACGGTTTTTCAAATTCATATACGATGTTTCCCACAACACGATTTCTTGAGTTTCGTCATTGCCCGGCTTGACCGGGCAATCCAGTAATCCACTGAATTTCGACTTGAGCACAGTTCATCTGTAAGCGATGGGCCGGTGGTTACTGGATCGTCCGGTCAAGCCGGACGATGACAACAACGAAGATAGACGGGGAGGAGAGGTGACGAGATGCGAAACCATGGTTGGATCGTCCGACGCGCCGGCGTGCTGGCTCTCGTCATGACCGCGCTGTCCGCGTCAGCGTTATCGGCGCGCGCCGCTGAGACCGCTCTCAAGGTCGGCATTTCCGAGCGCGTCAACACGGCGCTCGCGTTCTTCATGGCGCAGGACGCGGGCTTCTTCCGCGAGCAGGGCCTCGCCGTCGAGATCATCAACATGAACGGCGGCAGCCGCGGCGCCCAGGAGCTGCAGGCCGGCCATATCGACATCATGCATGTCGGCTTGTCATCGGTCGTGCGCATCGATCGCGGCGGCGGCGACCTGCGCCTCGTCGCGTCGTTGAGCAACGTCATCCGCTTTACGCTGTTCGCGGCGCCGGGCGTGCGCACCGCTGCCGATCTGCGCGGCGGCATCATCGGCATCAGCACCTTCGGTTCGGAGACCGACACCACCGTGACGCTCGCGCTCAAGCGCCTGGGCCTCGCGCGCAACGAGGTCACGCTCAAGGAATATGGCGGCGGCCCGCAGCGTCTCGCGGCGCTGCGGATCAGGCGAGATCAAGGCGACCGCCGTCAACGAACCGATCCGCAGCCTCGCGCGCGAGGAGGGGCTTTTCGCCATGGTCGATCTCGTGCCGGAGCAGATCCCGTGGCTCTTCACCGGCATCGTCGTCAAACAGGAGATGCTGACGGCGCGGCGTGACGTGCTCACGCGATTCCTCAAGGCCGCGATGGAGGGCAATCTGCTGGCGCTCTCGGATGCGAAGCGCGCCAAGCAGGTGCTCGCCCGCGATGCCCAGATCACAGACGCAAAAATCCTCGACATCGCCTACGACGATTTCCGCCAGCAATCGCCGCCCGACCTCATGCCGACCGCGGCCGCCGCCGACAATACGCTCGCGCAATTTCCCGGCGCCGGAAGCCGCACCGACTATATCGACACCAGCGTGCTCGACGCCTTGAAGGCAAGCGGCTTCACCGCAGACGTGCAGCGCAAGTACCGCTGACACATCGAACCAATATCTGACGTCTGACGGTTTCTTCGACCTCTAGCCTGCGATGGCGGGCGCCCCCGAAGGTTGTATGATGCCCTCCGTCAAAGAACTGCGGAGGTCATTCGCAGCAGCAAAAACCACAGGGGGAAACGATGCAGCAGGGAAGGCTGATCGGCGCGCTTGCGCTTGCGGCATTGGCAATGCCCATCGACACCGCCGGCGCGTTCGATGACTCCAAATATCCGAACCTCAAGGGACAGTGGAACCGGGTCGTCGTGCCCGGGCTCGGCGGCCAGCCATCATTCGACCAGACCAAGCCGTGGGGCTTTGGTCAGGGAGCGCCGCTCACCGCCGAGGCGAGAGCCCTGCTCGAAGCAAGTATCGCCGACCAGGCCAAGGGCGGGCAGGGCAATTTCACCGGCTATGGCTGCCGGCCGTTCGGCATGCCGCTGATGATGATCGCGTTCTACCCGCAGGAATACGTGATCACGCCGGAGACGACATACGTTCTCGTCTTTAACGCCGATCACGGCCGCCGCATCTTCACCGACGGCCGCGATTGGCCGAAGGAGCTTGATCCGACCTATCAGGGCTATTCCATCGGCAAATGGATCGATGAGGATGGCGACGGGCGCTACGACGTGCTCGAAATCGAGACGCGGGGCCCGTTCAAAGGCCCGCGCTCCTACGACGCGACCGGCCTGCCGCTCGACCACGACAATCAGTCGGTGTTCCGGGAGCGCATTTATCTCGACAAGGCGGACCCGAACCTGCTGCACGACGAAATTACGGTGATCGACCACGCGCTGACGCGGCCGTGGACGGTGGACAAGCGATTCCGTCGCAGCGCCGATCCGCGTCCGGTATGGCCGGAATACGCGTGCGGCGAGGAAAACCTCCACGTCCAAGTGGGCAAGGAGAATTATTTCGTGAGCGGCGACGGCTTCCTGATGCCGGCCCGCAAGGATCAGCTGCCGCCGGACCTGCGCTACTTCAAGCCAAAGCCCAAATAAGCCGGGGGAGACAGCAAGCTCAACTGAGGCATTGGCGGCGCCGTTCATATCGATCTGACTAATATGAAATTGGGGCGCCGCCCCCGCTTCGCTCCCTCAAATCGCTGCACTAAGTCGCAGCGTTTGCCGTCCTCGCGCATTGGCGCGTCGGCGGCGAAATGCTATTTGCCAATGAAAGTGCCGGACATGGTGCAGGACGTAGCGCTGCTAACCATCGCCGGCGCGCAAAATATTGACGGGGCGGAAATCATGGCGCAAGGCAAGACGATCGATGTCGACCGTTTGGTCGACGAACAGCCGATCACAAGCTTTCATTGGTTCCTCGTCCTCGGCTGCTTCATCATCACCCTGATCGACGGCTACGACATCGCAGCCGCGCCTGCGGCCGGCCCGTTTCTCGTGCGCGAATGGCATCTCGCCTCGCCCGCGGCGCTGACCTTCCCGTTCAGCGCCGCGAATTTCGGCGTCCTGTTCGGCGCGCCGCTGTTCGGCTGGCTCGGCGACCGCTATGGCCGCAAGCTCGCCATCACCATGTCGCTCATCCTGTTCGGCCTGTTCACGCTCGCGATCGTGAGCGCCCGCACTGTCGATCACCTGACCTGGGCGCGCCTCCTGACCGGTTTCGGCATCGGCGGCGTGATCGCCAACACCATCGCGCTCAATGCCGAGATGGCGCCGCGCCATGTCCGCGCGACCTTCATCATCCTGATGTTCATCGGCACCACGCTCGGCGGCATATTCCCGCCGATGGTCGCGAACTGGCTCGTGCCCCACTACGGCTGGGAAATCATTTTCTGGATCGGCGGCATCCTGCCGCTCGTCATCGCCGCGTTCGCCTGGATTGCGCTGCCGGAATCGATCAAATTCCTCGCGCTTGATCCCTCGCGCCGCGACGCCGCGGTCGTCGTGGCCAAAAAGCTCGCGCCCAACCTCGTCATCGGACCGCGCGACGGCTTCGTCTCGCCGCGCGCGCAGGCAACGAAGCCGGCGTTCGGCGATCTGTTCGTCGGCAAGCTTGCCTATGCGACGCCGCTGCTGTGGCTCCTCTTCGCCATCAACCTGATGGTGTTCTATTTCGTCAACATCTGGCTCCAGACCATCATCACGCCCGCGATCCTCAAAGCCGGCGGCAGCGCGGCCACCGCCCAGGACGCCGGCCTGATGTTCCAGCTCGGCGGCTCGATCTGCGGCCTCTTGATGTGCCGGTTCGTCGACAAGCTGGGACTGCGGCCGGTGATACTGCTGATCCTCCTCGGCATCCCGGCGACCGCGACGATCGGCTACGTGGCGACGTCGCCGGCCTTGGTGTGGGTCGCCTTCGCGTCGGGCTTCTGCCTGCTCGGCATTCAGTTCGGCCTCAATGCCGTGGCCGGGATGCTCTACCCGACCCACGTGCGCTCGCTCGGCGTCGGCTATGCGTTCGGGATCGGACGGTTCGGCGCCTTCGGCGGTCCCGCGATCGGCGGCCTGCTCATCGGCATGAACCTGCCGCTCGAGCAGCTCTACATGATCGCCGCAACGCCGCTCGTCATCTCGGTCATCGCCTGCCTCGTCATGATCCGCATCGCCGATACCGCGGCGCCGGTCGAGGCGGCAAGCCCGTGCTCGGCCACTGAGCAAGGCCAGCGACCCAGATCGAACTCGACGCAGTTAATCGAGCCCTGCGAGCGCGCGGGCGAAATCGCGCGCGGCGAACGGCGCAAGATCGTCGATGCTTTCGCCGACGCCGATGAAATGCACCGGCAGGCGGTACTTGGCGGCGATCGCGGCGAGGATGCCGCCGCGCGCCGTGCCGTCGAGCTTGGTCATGACGAGACCGGTCACGCCCGCGACATTGGAAAATTCCGCGACCTGCGACAGCGCGTTCTGTCCGACCGTCGCGTCGAGCACGAGCAGCACGGCATGGGGCGCCGCCGGATCGAGCTTCTTCATGACGCGCACGATCTTCTTGAGTTCGTCCATCAGCCCGGCCTTGTTCTGCAACCGGCCGGCGGTATCGACGATCAGCACGTCGCGCGCCTGCTCGCGCGCTGCCGCAAGCGCTTCGTAGGCGAGGCCGGCGGCGTCGCCGCCCTGCGCGCCGGCGATGACCGGGCTGCGGGTCCGCTCGCCCCAGATCTTGAGTTGCTCGATGGCCGCGGCCCGGAAAGTGTCGCCCGCCGCCAGCATGACGCTGCGGCCCTCGCGCGTCAGCCGCGCCGTAAGCTTGCCGATGGTGGTGGTCTTGCCGGAACCGTTGACGCCGGCGACGAGAATGACAAAAGGCTTCGCCGCGGGATCGATCGCGAGCGGCACCGCGACGGGCGTCAATATTTTTTCGAGTTCCGCCGCGAGGATCGCCTTGACCTCGTCGGCGCTCACCGTCTTGTCGTAGCGCCCTTCGCCCACCGCGGCCGCGATGCGCGCCGCGACGTCGACGCCGAGGTCGGCGCGGATCAGCGTGTCTTCGAGTTCCTCGATGACTGCGGCATCGAGCTTGCGCTTGGAGACGAGGTCGCTGATCGCGGTTGCGATCGAGGTCGACGAGCGGCTCAATCCCGAGCGCAGGCGTTGCCACCAGCTTTGGCGGCCGCTGTCCGGAGGCGTGGTGCTGTCATTCATGGCGGCCGCCGTGATACCCGTTTCGTGATGGCTCTTGAAGGCATAACTCCCGACGCAATGCTGGCGCGCGTGCTTTACCGCGACGGGCTGATGTTGATCGTCGACAAGCCGGCAGGCCTGCCGGTGCATCGCGGCCCCAAGGGCGGCGCGAGCCTCGAAGACTATTTCGACGCCCTGCGATACGGCCTGCCGCGCCCGCCGGCACTCGCCCACCGCCTCGACAAGGACACCTCCGGTTGCCTGGTCCTCGGGCGCCATCGCAAGGCGCTTGCTCATCTGGGGCTTCTGTTCAAGCACGGCAAGGTCGGCAAGACCTATTGGGCCGTGGTCGAGGGCGGCCCGGACGCCGGCGAGGGCACGATCGACCTGCCCCTCGGCCGGCTCGACGAGACCCGCGGCTGGTGGATGAAGCCCGATCCCAAGGGCCTGCCATCGGTGACGACGTGGAAGGTGCTGGGGCGATCCGTGCCGAATGCGGGAACTGAGGATCGGGCAAAGTCAGCACGGATCCATTTCCCCTCCCCCGCTTGCGGGGGAGGGCGGGGTGGGGGAAGACCGCGGCACTGAGCTCGGGGCGAGCGCCCCCTCCCCACCCTCCCCCGCAAGCGGGGGAGGGAAAATCGCGTGGCTCGCGCTGACGCCGGTGACCGGGCGCACCCACCAGCTTCGCGTGCATTGCGCGGCAATGGGGTGGCCGATTGTCGGCGACAATATTTATGGAACGGCGCCGCGCTTCGGCGGCCCGATCATGCACCTGCATGCCCGCGAAGTCGTGGTGCCGATTTCCAAGAACAAGCCGCCGGTCCGGATCACCGCGCCGGTTCCGCCCCACATGCGCGCCGCGCTCGCCGCCTGCGGGTGGAAGGGAGAGACGGACGAAGACGGCGACGACATCGCTGCAGCCGACGGCACCGCTCGGCGCCAGGCCGGCTGATATGCGCAAAAACCGCCGCGGCGAGTTGCGCCTTGTGTTATGACGACGCGCCGCGACGCCCTGTCGCTCAGGTACGATCGCGGCATCTGTTCATCGCTTTTTCAGCCGGGTCATGACGATGAAACTTTCTGATCAGGTGGCGATCGTCACCGGCGCCGGGCGCAATATCGGCGAAGACATCGCAAAGGTTCTGGCGGCCGAAGGCGCCAAGGTCGCCGTGGTCGATCTCGACAAGGGCCGCGCCGACAGCGTCGCGCTCGCAATCGAGAAGGCCGGCGGCAGCGCGCTCGGCTGCGTCGCCGACGTGTCGAAGGAAGCCGACGTCGCCGCCGCTGGTCGAGGCCGTCGTCAAGCGCTGGGGCCGCATCGACATCCTGATCAACAACGCCGCGATCTCGGACAACAAGACCATCCTCGACATCACCAAGGCGCAGTGGGATGCGGTGATCGCGGTGACGCTCACCGGCCCCTTCCTCATGAGCCAGCACGTGGCGCGGCAGATGGTGGCGCAGGGCGGCGGCGGCAAGATCGTCAATGTCGGCTCGACCTCGGGCCTTTACGGCCGCTCGCGCGCGGTCGCTTACTCCACTGCCAAGGGCGGCGTCATCAATCTCACCCGCGCCATGGCGGTGCAGCTCGCGCCGCATCGCATCCGCGTCAACGGCGTAATCCCGAACAAGATCGGCTCGCCGGTCGGCAAGGACGAATTCGATCCGACGCGCCCGGTCGTCAATCTCATCGGCCGCCCCGGCGTGCCGCTCGATATGGCCCGCGCCGTGCTGTTCCTCGTCTCGGAGGATTCCGATTTCATCGCCGGCACCATGCTGTTCGTCGACGGCGGCGTCAGCGCCATGATGATCGGAGACAAGTCGCCGTGAGCTACGACGCCGCGGCCGCTCGCCCTGCTCCCCTCCCCCTTGTGGGGAGGGGTCGGGGGTGGGGGTCGAGAGCTGTGGCACTTCGGTGCCCTAACCTCTCGACCCCCCACCCCGACCCTCCCCCACAAGGGGGGAGGGAGCAGAATGCCGCTGTCGGAAATTGCGGACGGCGCGTCGGATCACCTGCAACAATCATCGGCGCTGCATTTGTTGCACCTCTCCGCGCCGCATTTGTTGCGCCGCTGCCACCCCACCCCGGACCACCTTCGGTGGTCCGACCCTCCCCCTCCAGGGGAGGGTGAAGGTGGGGCGCTATCGGCTGGGCGTCGATGTCGGCGGGACCCATACCGATCTCGTGCTGTTCGATCCGACCACCGGCGCGCTGCTGGTCGAAAAAGTGGCGAGCACGCCGGACAATCCGGCGCGCGGCGTGCTTGCCGGCGTCGGAAATTTCCTGCGCCGCGGCATTCCGCCGAACGAGATCGACTTCTTCGCCCACGGCACCACCATCACCACCAACGCGCTCCTCGAAATGCGCGGCGCCAAGGTCGGCCTCCTCATCACCAAAGGCTTTCGCGCGGTTCAGGAAATCCAGAACCAGGCGCGCGACGGCAATTTGTTCGACTATTTCTACGAGAAGCCGACGCCGATTGCGCCGCAGAGCCTGACGCGGGAAATCCCGCAGCGCTGCGACGCTGCCGGCAACGTGCTCCGTGCCGCTCGACCGCGAGGCGGTGCGGGCGGCCGCGCGCGACCTCAAAGCCGCCGGCGTGCAGTCGATCGCGGTATGCTTCCTGTTCTCGTTCCTCAATCCCGCCCATGAAATCGAGACGCGCGACATCCTCCGCGCCGAATTTCCCGGCGTGCACGTCTCGTTGTCGAGCGAGGTGCTGCCGCGCCTGCGCGAATGGCCGCGGCTGTCGACGACGCTGGTCAACGCCTATCTCGAGCCGGTGCTGGTGCGCTATCTCGCGAGCCTGAGCGCCGGGCTCGATGAGGACGGCATCCACACGCCGCGCCGTTTCCTGATGCAGTCGAACGGCGGCGTGATGCCGTTCGCTGCGGCGATCGATGGCGGCCGGACGGTGCACACGCTGCTGTCCGGGTCCTGCCGCCGGCGCGCAGGCGGCCGCCTATCTCGCGCGCGAGGAGGCGAACCGCGGCATCGTCAGCCTCGACATGGGCGGCACCAGCGCCGACATCGCCTTCATCGAGGGCGGCGCACCTCTCGAAGTCACCGAGGGCGTCATCAGCCGCCGGCAGGTCGACGTGCCCGCGCTCGACATGACCACCATCTCGGCGGGCGGCGGTTCGATCGCG
This sequence comes from uncultured Alphaproteobacteria bacterium, assembly GCA_963702755.1. GTDB lineage: Bacteria > Pseudomonadota > Alphaproteobacteria > Rhizobiales > Xanthobacteraceae > JAJPKK01. The sequence continues at coordinate 111,940 of CAVPDZ010000007.1, forward strand.
GCGGTCGTCAACGGCTTCCTCACCGTCGGCCCGCAGAGTGCCGGCGCCGATCCCGGTCCCGCCTGCTACGGCCGCGGCGGCACGCGCCCGACCGTGACCGACGCCGATCTCGCCTGCGGCTTTCTCAATCCCGATTATTTCCTCGGCGGGTCGCAGAAGCTCGATGCCGCCGCGGCGCATGACGCGCTGCGCCGCCACGTCGCGGAGCCCCTCGCGATGAGCGTGCGCGAAGCGGCGGCCGGCATCCGCCGCATCGTCGACATCCGCATGGCGGACGAGGTCCGCGTGTTCGCGGCCAAGCGCGGCATCGACCCGACCGCATTCACGCTGCTGCCGTTCGGCGGCGCCGGCGCCGTGCATGCCGCCGCGGTCGCCGATGAACTCGGCATGCGCCGCATCCTGGTGCCGCCGCAGCCGGGCGCATTCTCGGCGCTCGGCTTGCTCTGCACCGACGTGGTGCACGACTACATCCGCTCGGAGCTGAAGCCGCTCGACGAAGTCGCGCCCGATCACGCCGAAGCGATTTTCGCGGCACTCGAGGCCAAAGCGCGCGAGGACCTCGCGCGCGAAGGGCTCGCCGCGGCGGACGCAAGCTATTGGCGCGAGCTTGACCTGCGCTATGCGGGCCAAGGCTACGAGCTGCGCACGCCGCTTGATGGGATTTGCGACCGCGGCGTCACCGCGGCGACGCTCGCGGCGGCGCGCAAGCGCTTCGACACGCGCCACGCGCAGATACACGGCCATGCGGCCGGCGATCGGCCGGTCGAAATCGTGAGCTATCGTCTGCGCCTGCGCGTGACGGTCCCCAAATACGAGCGCCGCGCCGCCGATGCGCAGCGCCGCAACGGGCGCGCGCCGGTGATGCGCGGAAGGGCGAGCGCGCGGTCTATTTCGACGGCGCGACTGCGGTCAGCGCTGCGCTGTACGAACGCGACCGGCTTCCCGTCGGCGCGACATTTGCCGGCCCCGCCATCGTCGAGCAGTTCGACGCCACGACGGTGATCCCGCCGGGCTGGCACGCGAGCGTCGATCGCTATCGCAATTTGATTTTGCGCAAGGGCGAGAGCGACGCGGCGACAAGCGTTGATGGTGAAGCGCAACGCGAGCGACGCGAGACAGAGGACAGACGATGAGCCTCGACGCCATCACCATCGAAATCCTGCGCAACAAGATCGCAAGCCTCGTCGAGGAAATGCACTATCATTTCTATCGCTCGGGCTACTCCACCATCATCCGCGAATCGCGCGATTTCTCCTGCGTGATCCTCGATCGCGACGGCCGGCTCATCGTCGCGCCGCCGATGTTCTTCCACGCCCCCGTCTATCGCCACCTCGTCGCCCGCATCCTCGCCCAATACGGCGCGCCTTCTGATCACCCTCCCCTGGAGGGGGAGGGTCGGGCCGCCGTAGGCGGTCCGGGGTGGGGTGACGGCGGTGCCGCGAGCGCAGCCGCCGACATTCGTTGCACCGCTCTCACCCCCTCCCCGCCCGCCCTTCGCGGCGCGACCTCCCCCTCCAGGGGGAGGTGAACGGCATCCGCGATGGCGACGTGTTCGTCTCCAACCACCCGTACGAAGGCGGCCTGCCGCATGTGTCGGACATGGCGTTCGTCGCGCCGGTGTTCGCCGACGGCAAGCTCGTGGCGTTCGCCGGCTCGATCGCGCACAAGGCCGACCTCGGCGGCACCGTGCCGGGCTCGACCTCGGCCAATGCCACCGAGATGTATCAGGAAGGCTTGCTGATCCCGCCGATCCGCATCTGGGACGCGGGCCGGCCGCTGCCCGACATCGAGCGCCTCATTCTCGGCAACAGCCGCCAGCCGGCGCTGGTGCGCGGCGACATGCAGGCGCAGATCGCGGTGACGCAGATGGGAGCGGCGCGCGTGCGCGACCTGTGCGCGCGGTTCGGCGCGGCGACCGTGTGCGAGGCGTTCGCTGCGATCCTCAAGGGCGCCGCGGACGAACTGCGCGCGGCGATCGCGGCGCTGCCGCCCGGGCAGGCCTCGGCCGAAGGCGTCCTCGACAGCGACGGCGTCGTGGTCGACCGGCCGATCAAGCTTGCGGTCACGGTGACGATCGCCGACGGCATCGCAACCTTCGATTTTTCGAAGAGCGCTCCGCAGGCGAGCGGACCGGTGAATCTGCGGCCGTCGATGGTCGAGGCCTGCGTGTTCTATTGCCTGATCGGCTGCCTCGGCCCGCGCATCGCCTACAACGACGGCATGCGCGACGTGATGCGGCTCGTGCTCGCGCCGCGCACCATCACCAATGCCGAGCCGCCGGCGTCGGTTTCGAACTACCAGATGGTCAATCTGAAGCTCGTCGACGTGATCCTGGAAGCGCTGTCGCAGTTCCGGCCCGCGCGCGCCATCGCCAATGCGGGCTCATCGAGCGCGCTCAGCATCGCGTGGCGCAACGTCCGCGCCGGTCACTCCGCCGTGCAATACGAGATCATCGGTTCGGCCTACGGCGGCGGCATGGGCCACGACGGCACCTCGGCGACGGCGACCCACCTGAGCAACCTGCACGTCACGCCGATCGAAATCCTCGAATCCGAGTATCCGTGCCGGATCACGCGCTTCGAGCTGGTGCCGGACAGCGGCGGCGCCGGCCGCTGGCGCGGGGGTCTGAGCATGCAGCGCGAATACGAGTTGCTGGCGGACGCGACGGTGGTGCGGCGCTTCGACAAAGCGCGCTTCCCGCCGCAAGGCCTCGCCGGCGGACGCGCCGGCGGACCGGCGCGCTTCGTGGTGCGGCTCGGCGCCGCGGACGAGATCGAGGCGCCGGTGTCGGGCCGCTATGATATGAAGGCCGGCGAGCGTTTCCTGCTGCAATCGGCCGGCGGCGGCGGCTACGGCGACCCGCGCGAGCGCGATCCCGCAGCCATCGCGAGCGACATCGCCGAAGGCTATGTTTCGCCCGCAGGCGCACAGAAGGACTACGCGGCGAAGTGACCAGAGCAATGCTTCGTAGGGTGGGCAAAGCGCGGGCTTGTCCGCGCGTGCCCACGTTTGAGCCGCGGTCGGCGCCGCGGTGGGCACGCTTCGCTTTGCCCACCGAAATAACGCCGCTTGCAGTCAGAACTCGCGCGCCCGATGCATTCCGCAGTTGTCCAAGCGTCGCCCTAGCGCCATCGAGCCGCGCTTCGCGCATCGTCGGCGGTCGCGTCGCGCCGGGCCGCGGCGCAGGAGCCGTATCCTGCGCGCACCGTGCGGATCATCGTCCCGTCGGCCGGCGGCTCGACCACCGATACGCTCGCGCGCATCGTGGCGGATCAATTGAACCACCGATGGGGCAAGCCGGTCGTCGTGGAGAACATCAGTGGCGGCGGCATGGTGGTCGGCGCGACGCAGGCGTTTCGCGCCGCGCCCGACGGGTACACCTTGCTCGTGAGCCCGCCCGCGCCGATCACGCTCAACCATCTGCTCTATCGCGATCTCGGCTACGATCCGCTGCAGTTCGTGCCGGTGGCGCTGCTCGCCCGCGTGCCGAACGCGCTCGTGGTGCGCCGCGACTTGCCGGCGGCGAATCTCACGGCGCTGATCGCCTACGCCAAGGCGCATCCGGACACGCTAACCTACGGCTCGCAGGGGGCAGGCTCGACCGCGCATCTCTCGGCGAGCCAACTCGAAGGGCTCGCCGGCATCAAGATGGTGCACGTGCCTTACCGCGGCGCGGTCGCGGCACTGAACGACGTCATCGCCGGCCACATCGACATGTTCTTCGACACGCTCACGACGTCGGTGCCGGTCTACCGCGGCGGGCAGGTGAAAATCCTGGGTGTCGGCAGCGCCGAGCGGGCGCCGATCGTGCCGGAGGTGCCGACGCTCGCCGAGTCCGGGCTGCCGGGCTTCCGCTCGGTCACCTGGTTCGCTCTCGTCGCGCCGCCGGCGACGCCATCTGCGCTCGTGGATCGAATCAACGGCGACATCGTCGACCTGCTTCGACGGCCGGAGGTGGCGGCCCGCCTCGCCACGCTTACCCTTGAGCCGATGATCGGCACGCCGGCCGACGCCGCGGCCTTCTTCGCCGAAGAGACGCGGCTGTGGGGCAAGGTGATCGCGGACGCCAACATTAAGGTGGAATAGCGGTCAGCTTTCGCCCACGGCGAGCCACATTCTTCAGACATCGAAGCGGTGCGCCGAAATTTCTCGCGGCGCGATTTGCGCCGGCACAATTGCTCACCGTGCTCGCGCATTTTTTCGCAAGAACCAACGACAATGAGGATCAAGAAGGGATTCTGCGTATGAACAACACCCGTGCGCTCCGATTTTCGCGCCTGCTGCTTTCAACCGCCGTGCTCGTCTGCGCCTTCAGTGCGCGCGCCGATGAGCTTCCGCTCACCCGCGTGGTGCTCTCGACGTCCGGCGTCGCCCAGTTCACCCATGCGGGGCGCGTGACGCCGCGATCATCGGTCGATCTTGCGGTTCGGCTCGACCAGGTCGACGACATTCTCAAGAGCCTGACCGTATTCGACCGCGAAGGCGCCATCGGCGCCGTCAGCCTGCCCGGCAAAGCGCCGCTGACGGAGCTGTTTCGCGATTTGCCGTTCGGCCCCGAGGCACTCGATTCGCCGCGCGCGCTGCTCAACGCGCTGGTCGGCAGCGAGATCGAAATCGCCGGCCAGGTCACCGCGAAGGGGCGCGTCTTCAAGGTCGAAGATGAGGAGGTCGCGCTGCCGGACAAAGGCGGCACCGTCACGCGCCATCGCCTGACGCTGATGACCGATCGCGGCCTCGTGCAGGCCATTCTCGAGGACGTCACGGCGCTGCGCTTTTCCGATCCGCAGGCCAAGGCGCAGGTGGAGCGCGCGCTCACCGGTCTCACCGAAAACCGCGCCAAGGAGCGGCGCAGCCTGTCGATCGGATTCCTCGGCGAGGAGCCGCGCAACGTCGCCATCAGCTACATGGTCGCCGCGCCGATCTGGAAGACCGCGTATCGCCTGGTGCTTCCCAAGGACGGCGGCAACGCCCGCCTGCAAGGCTGGGCGGTGCTGGAAAATCTGACCGGCGGCGACTGGCAGGACATCGAGCTTGTCCTCGTGTCGGGCAATCCGGTGGCGCTTCGCCAGCCGCTCTACACCGCGTTTTTCGCCGACCGTCCCGAAATTCCGGTGGTCGCTGCGACCCGGATCGTGCCCCGCACCGACGATCAGGAGGAGGCGCCGATCATGGCTCACGGGCGGACCGCGGCAAAAGCTGCGGACGTGGCGGCGCGGTTCGTCGCCCGGCTCGGTGCAACAAGCTCAAATCGCGGCGCAGCGTCCGGCCGCACCCCTTGCGGCGGCACCACCGCCCGCGAGTCTCGGCTCCGCGGTGAATGCCGCCGAGGCCGAGGAAGCATCGACGCAATTGCTCTACCGGTTCCCCGCCAAGATATCCCTCGCGACCGGACACACCATGATGGTGCCGTTCGTCGATCGCGAGATCGTCGCGGCGCGAACGTGGATCTATCAGCCCGGAACGTCCGCGCGTCATCCGCTCGCCGCCGTGCGCGTGCGCAACGACGGCGACAGCGGCCTGCCGCCCGGCATCGTGACCGCCTACGAGTCCGTCAACGGCGGCAACGCCAATTTCGTCGGCGACGCCGAGCTGCCGCTGCTGTCGAAGGGCACGTTCAAGTTCGTGACCTTTGCGCTCGACGCGAAGACCGACATCCGGCGCGACGACAAAGGCGTGGTTCGCACTCAGCTCGGCCAGGCGGTCAACGGCACGCTGACGCTGACCACACGCTCGCGGCGTTCGATCAGCTACGAAATCACCGCGCCCGCCGACGAGGATCGTCAGATCGTGATCGAGGAAGGGCGGGCGGAAGGCTGGAAGCCGGCAGCTGAGATAACCGGCGTCGAGGAGACGCCGACGCAATTTCGCTATGCGGTGACGGCGCCGAAGGGCCAGAAGACCAAGGCCAACCTGGTGCTCGAGCGCATCGACAGCCAGACCGTGGTGCTGACGACGCTTGCGGCCGAGGACATGCTGACGCGCATTCGCGGCCTCCAGAACGAAAGCGCGGCGCTCAAGGACACCGTCGCCAAGCTCAGCGCGATCGTGAACGACATCAGCATGGCACGCACCAGCCGGACGCAGCTCGACGCCGAACGCAAGAAGATCGTCGAAGACCAGAACCGCATCCGGCAGAACCTGCAGTCGGTCGGCCAGGGCTCCGACCTCGGCCGCCGCTATCTCGACACGCTGAAATCCCAGGAGGATCGCCTCACCGAAATCGATAAGGCCGACGCCAAGCTCGAAAGCGACATCGCCGCGAAGCGCCAAGCCGCAGCCGATCTCGCCCGGCGGCTGACGTTGTAGTTAGCGCGCCAGTCATTCCGGGGCCGAGCGAAGCGAGGCAGCCCGGAATCCATGAACACGGACCGAGGAGTATGGATTCCGGGCTGCCGAGCTGCGCTCGGCCCCGGAATGACCAGCAAATGATGTGGCGTCGCCGTTACTTCGGCAGCACCAATTCGTTGATGGTGTTCGATGTGCCGCCCTCCGGCGGCGGATTGAACACGCTCACCGCAATGGCGCGATAGCCGATGACGGCGACGTTCTGGGCGGGGCCGGGCGCGCGATAAGGATCGGGCGTCGCGCGCGCAACAGCGCTCGCCGGAAGCTCGAACTCCAGTCGCCGCGGATTGCGGAAGATCGTCTTGACCGAGATGCCGTCGACCCGCACCAGACGATGACGTCGTGAAGCCGCTTCCCTCCAGCGCGATGCGCGTGGACGGGCGAGCCTTCCTTCACGCTGCTCGGCTCGATCGCGCTGATCACCGGCGCAAAGGTTGACGCAGCAATCGCGGTCGCCGGCTTCAACAGCGTGACGTATTCGGGATGATAGCCGAGCTCGATCCAGCGGCCGTTCTTCATCACCCGCTCGATCTTCTTCGTGTTCGAGATGTTGGTCAGTCGGATCGGCGCTGATGACGACGAGATCGGCAAAATTTCCGGCGCGGATCGAGCCGATCTTGGCGCGCCCGCGGGCGCCGTTCTTGCCCTCCAGCAATTCGGCCGACCATGAGGTCGACGCCTTGATCGCCTGCATGGGCGTGAGCCCCGCCTCGGCGACCAGCGTCTCCATCTCGTGATGCTGGCTCAGGCCCGGCGTTCCGCCGGCAATGGTGTCGGTGCCGGCCTGGATCTTGCCGCCCGCCGCAATATAGGCCCGCGTCAGACTCGAGCACGTTGCGATATCCGGCTTCGAACTCCTTGCGATCGTCCGGCTGCAAGCGAACGATCCACGGCATGTTCTCGTAGCGCGAGGAGAAGTTCTTGATCTGCCGCTGCACGGCGAGAATGTCGTCCATCACGTTCCGCGGAAAATAGACGAGGTCCGGGTTGCTCAGCGTGCGATAGTCCTCCAACTCGCGCTCGGCGGCGCGCTTGCTCAAGCCGCCCCACTCGTAATGCAGCGTCGGATTGAGATAGGCGCCGCGCCGGACCGCATCCGTGATCATCGGCTGGACGCGCTTTTGATCGGTGAGGAACGTCGCCCAGGTCAGGTACTTGCCCTGGCGAAACGCGCGAAGCTCGTCCGGCGTCATCAGCGCCTCGCTGAACCCCCAAACGTGCTCGATGATGTCCATGCCGTCGCGCACCGAGCCGGGCGCGTTGTCGGTGTGGCCGAAGACGAGAAAGCCCGCCTTGTGCGCCTCTTCCGCCGCGAGTGCGTAGTTGTGGGAGAGCCGGTCGTTGTATTGCGGGAACCACGCGATATCGGGTTCGTTCTGCAGCCAACTGCGGATCGCCTCACGCACCTCGGCCTCAGACGAGGCGTCGTTGAAGGTGAAGCGGCCGCCGGTGTGGAAGAACCGCGGCAGATCGACGGCATCCTGGCTCTTTGCCCGCAGCGCCTTGGGCGTGTTGCCGAGCGCCATCACGGAGGTCACGCCGTGATTGACGTAGAGCTCGCCCATGTACTCTTCCCAGTGCACATGGGAATCGAACAAGCCCGGAATGATGAACTTTCCGGTGAGGTCGATCACCTGTGCGCCCGGCGGGCGCTGGCGCGTCACCCGGCAGCACGTCGCGGATCGTATTGCCCTCGATCACGATCGAGCGGTTTTGCAACGGCGCGTCCGCGAGGCCGTCGATGATCGTCGCGCCCCTGATGACAAGCGTTGAGGGTGCCTGCGCGTGACCCGGCGTGAGCGCGGCCAACGCCAGGACGCCGCCGACGAGAAGGCCAGAGAGAAGACTGCGCATCTTCAAAACTCCCGGAAACGTAGGGTGGGCAAAGCGAAGCGTGCCCACCGCTCGACTGGAACACGTGGGCACGCGCGGACAAGTCCGCGCTTTGCCCACCCTACGATGGTCATCGGATGGGCGACCACGCCGGCGCCCCCCCGACACGTTCAATCGTGATTGCGGAACGAGTTGTAGACGTTGCGCGTGAAGATCGTGCTGGTCCCAAGCCCCTGCGCCGCAGCCCATCTTGGCATCGAGATCGGCGAGCGGCTTGGCCGCGAGCACATCCTGCTCGCTCTTGCCTTCGTCGTATAGCTTCTTCACGCGGTCGCGCGCCGTGACCAGCATGTCGTGGAATTCCTGCAGGTTCGCCTTGGTCGCAAGCCCGCCATGGCCGGGCACGATCTTGGTGCTGTCGTTCGCCGTCTTGAGGTAGCGCTCGCTCGCGAGGATCATGCCGTCGATGCCGCCGCCATTGCCCCAATCGATATTGGGATAGTTCCGCGTGAAGGTGTCGCCGAGCGCGAGCACGTTGGCATCGGGGAAATAGATCCAGCTGTCGCCGTCGGTGTGCGCATTGATCACGTGATTGACCTGGGCGACGCGGCCGCCGACCTCAACCTTCGTGCCGCCGACCTGATAGGTGTCGGTCGGAAGTCCGGCCGGATCGATCGGCGGCACCTTGTTGCCCGTCAGCGGGTTGGTGGTACCCGCGGCGAGGCGGACGCGGATGTTGTCGTGCGCGACGATCGTTGCGCCGTCCTTGTGGAAGGCTGCGTTCCCGCCGATGTGATCCGGATGATAGTGGGTGTTGATCACGTATTTGATCGGCAGCGGCGACAGCTTCTCGACCGCCGCCTTGATCTTGTCGTGGAGCGGCGCGAACTGGGTATCGACCATGATGATGCCGTCGGTCCCGACCGCGACGGTGATGTTCCCGCCCTGGCCTTCCAGCATGTAGGTCTTGTTGCCGAGATCGGTGGTCTTGATCTCCACCTTGGAGAAATCCGGCTGCTGCGCGTTGGCCGCGCCGGCAAACAGCACGGCGGCGCCGGCGAGAGCGGCGATCGTAATCCGTTTCATGATGTAGTCCTCCCTTGATGACCCAAACACCTTCAAAGCACCTCGACCGGTTTGCGGGCGGGGTTGAGTTCCCCGAAGTGTTGGTGGGTTGATCGAGGCGCCAAGTGCATTCCAAGTGCACAGGCGGCACTGCGCAAAGCGTACATCGCCCGCGGCACGCGAGAAAGAGGCAAATCCGCAGAGCAGATGCCGCCGCGTTCCTCCAAGCCGAGGAAATTAAATCGATGCGCGAAAGTGAACGGAGCCGTTGAGTCCCGCCGGCAAATAGGGTTTGCTGATACACGTATGGGTTGACCGTACCCGATCAGAAGCGCGCGCGATCAAGTGCGCGACGCGCCGCGGCCTAGGGAGGACTGGAATGCGCTCTCGTGACGGGATCATTGCGACCGTGCTCGCGGCAACACTCGCGCTTCTCATGGGCGGCCTCGCCATCGCCGAGGACGGCAAATATCCCGATCTGCGGGGTCAATGGCGGCGCTTCAACAATGTCGGCCTTTTCGCCGGCGGCGCCGGCGGTCTTCGCTACGATGAAAGCGGCCCGCCCTCGACGGCTCCCGACCTCGGCCAGCGACCGCCCCTGACGCCGGAATACCAGGCGATCTATCAGACGAACCTCGCGGACATGGTCCAAGGCGGCCAGGGCGTCGACCCGACCTATTCCTGCGTGTCGCCGGGCATGCCCAGAAGTCATGATCGGCTACTCGCCGCTGGAGTTCGTGGTCACGCCGGAAGCGACCTACGTCCTCTCCGAGCGCGACCACGATCATTTCCGGCGCATCTACACCGACGGCCGCGACTTTCCCTCCAACATGGCGCTGGAGCCGCAATTCCTCGGCTACTCCGTCGGCAAATGGATCGATGAGGATGGCGACGGCCGCTACGACATGCTGACGATCGAAACACGCGGCTTGAAGGGACCGCGCGTGTTCGATGCGACCGGCATGCCGCTTCACGCCGACAACGAGACCATCATCAAGGAGCGCTTCTATCTCGATAAGGCCGACAAGAATCTGCTGCATGTCGACATCATCACCATCGACCATGCGCTGACCCGGCCGTGGGAAGTGCGTAAGCTGTTCCGGCGCTTCGTGAGCGACCAGCCGGTGTGGTTCAAACACAGCGTGTGCGGCGAGGGCAACGTCCATGTCGGCATCGGCAAGGAAGTCTACTTCCTCAGTGCCGACGGCCTGCTGATGCCCGCGGTGAGGGACCAGCCGCCGCCGGACCTGCGCTATTTCAGGCACTACGAGCGCTGATCGACTGCAATCGCGGACGGAAGATCGACCATGACGACGACGAGCGTAATAACCGGCAGCGACCATCATCCGACCGCGTGGTATGCGGAGATGAATGCGGCCGAGAAGCGGACGTTCTGGGCCTGTCTCGGCGGCTGGATGCTGGACGCCATGGACGTCCAGATGTTCAGCTTCTCGATACCGGCGATCATCGCGGCGTTCTCGATCACCAATGCCGATGCTGGTCTCATCGGCACCGCGACCTTGCTGTCGTCGGCCTTCGGCGGCTGGATTGCCGGCGCGCTCTCGGATCGGTTCGGACGCGTGCGCACGCTCCAGATCACCATCGCGTGGTTTGCCGGCTTCACCTTCCTGTGCGGCTTTGCCCAAAGCTACGCGCAGCTGTTTGCCTTTCGCGCGCTGATGGGCTTCGGCTTCGGCGGCGAGTGGGCGGCAGCGGCGGTGCTGGTCGGCGAAGTGATCCGCGCGGAACATCGCGGCAAGGCGGTCGGCACGTTGCAGTCGGCGTGGCCGATCGGCTGGGGCATTGCGGCGCTGATCGCGACGCTGTTTTTCAGCGTCCTGCCGCAGGAGCTGGCGTGGCGCGCGCTGTTCTGGTTCGGGCTCAGCCCGGCGCTGCTGGTGTTCTTCGTGCGGCGCTTCGTCGACGAGCCGCCGGTGTTCACGAAGACGAAGGAGAATCTCGCGGCGGCAGGCAAGACGGCAAATTTCCTGGAAATCTTCTCGCCGGCGATGCTGCGCACGACGATCCTGACCTGCCTCCTTTCCACCGGCGCCCAGGGCGGGTACTACGCCATCACCACGTGGCTGCCGACCTTCCTGCGGACCGAGCGCAAGCTCACGGTGCTCGGCACCGGCGGATATCTCGCCGTCATCATCATCGGCTCGTTCATCGGCGGCACGATCAGCGCCTGGCTCAGCGATCGCATCGGGCGGCGCGCGAACTTCATCTTGTTCGCGGCGTGCTCGATCGTGACGGTCATCGTCTATACGCAGCTTCCCGTCGACGACACGCTGATGCTGTTCCTCGGCTTCCCGCTCGGTTTCTTCTCGCAGGGCGTATTTTCCGGCATGGGGCCGTTCCTGACCGAGTTGTTCCCGACCCGCATGCGCGGCTCGGGCCAAGGCTTCACGTACAACTTCGGCCGCGGCATCGCTGCGATGAACCCGCTGCTCGTCGGCATACTCAGCGCGACCCTGCCGCTCGGACAATCGATCGGCCTGTTCGCGGCCGCAGCCTACAGCCTCCTCATGGCCGCCGCGCTGCTGCTGCCGGAAACCAAGGGCCGCCTCCTCACCGCCGAAGCGAGTTGACCCGTCTACTTACTCTTTTTCTTCCCCTCCCCCGCAAGCGCGTCCCGCATGCGGGGGAGGGAAAAGAAAGGCGGAGCTCCGATATGCTCGCGACGATGTCCGTTCTTCGAAGCGTTGACGTTACGGCTGGCCGGCGACCTTGCGGGCGTCGCCGGTGAGTTCGAGGATGTGCATGCCGGTGTTGGCGCGGTCGACGATGTAGATGTAGCCGCGATCGTCGGTCTCGACGTTGTTGGTCTGGATCGCGACCTTGCAGCGCTCCTTGCCATCGACCTGGATGCAGCGCTTGTCGGTCGCCTCGGTGATCGCCGGGATGTAGTAGCCGATCTCCTTCGGCTGGTAGGGGTTGCGCACGTCGATCGCGCGGACGCCGGCGTTGAAGTAGGTGACCATGGCGACCTTCTTGTAGAAGACGGGTGCCATGCTCTCGTTCGAGGAATGCGAGCCGAAGCGGCCGCCGCGGTCGCAGAAGTGGCCGCTCGCCTCGGGCACCATGAAGGTCGGACACCATGGTCGGCGTCTTTTCGAGCGTCACGTCGGCGAACCACACCATTTGGCGCGCTTCCTGGCACTCGTTGCGGATCTGCTCATCGACGATCATGACGAAGTCGCGGACCGCGCCGTCCTTGTCCTTGGCGAACTCCGCCATCGGCATCTGCAGCATCGGCAATGTCGTGTGGGCGCCGTTCCAGGCCGACATATCGAGTTGGCTGATCTCGGGGTAGCGCAGGTTCTCCGGCGTCGGCTCTTTCGGGCCGTTGAGCAGTTTCTCGCGATCGACGATCTGCAGCACGCCGCCCTTGTCGGTGCCGTAGCCGAAATAGACACGGTTGCCCTTCGGGCCGGTGGAGATCGGGCCGTGAAGATCGGCCGGGATGGTGCCGGTTGCGCCGGGCTCCTGGCCGGGCAGGCCGAAGTCGCGGATATGCACGGGCTTCGCCGGATCGCTCAAGTCGAAGATCTGAGTCATGCGCTTGACGCGCCAGTCGGGCACGCCCGACACGAGATAGGCGATGCCGGTGTCGCACTCCCACCAGCTCTTATGAGTGTCCTTGAGGCCCATGACGATGCGGGTCAGCAGGCTCGGATTGGCCGGATCGGTGACGTCCCAGATCTCGTGGCCCTCGCTGCCGAAGACGCGCAGCAGATAGAACTTGTTGGGATCGCCCTTGGGCAACTGGCTGCCGGCGCACACCCGCGTCATCTGGGCACCGCCCTGCTCGTTGAACCCTTCGGTGCCGGGAATGTGCTTGAGGTAGCGCGGATGGGCGGGATCGGTCACGTCGACGATCGAGGTGCCGTTGAACTCGGCCTGGCCGGTCAGCGGATTCATCGGCTTCGGCGTCTCGCGATTGCCGCCGTGATGACCGATATAGGCGATGTAGCGGTTGCCCTGCTTGGCGATGGTCGGCTGGTAGGCGCTGCGGGCCTGCAGGTCGTTATAGCCGACGAGACGCATATTCAGCGCCTCGGGCTGATCGCCGATGTGCTGCTGCTGCGCCGCCGCGGGCATGACAAACGCGACGAGTGCCGTCGCGGTACATCCCGCCGCCGCGGACCATACCGACTGCATCATATGGAGACCTCCCTGCGATCTTGAGCCCAATCAGGCCATCGTGGCATGTTAGCACACCGCGCCATGGCCTGGGCACCCGTGCGGAGCGGCCGGCAACGCGCTAGACTTTGCTCAAGCTCGTCCGAGCGGAGATCAAGCTGACCAACGCAACTCGCGGGCGGACAGACGAACCCGGGAGGACCTCACGTGCATTTCGTCATTCACGCGGTCGATCGCCCCGATGCGCTCGCGACGCGGGCGAAGTTTTACCGCGTCCATCGCATCCATCTCGACGAAGCGATCAAGCACGGCGTTACGGTGACGACCGCCGGAACCTTGGTCGCCGAGGACGGCGAAACCCCGGTCGGCAGCCTGTTCATCCTTGAAGCCGAGAACCGCGCCGCCATCGACGCGTTCACCGCGAGCGACCCCTACCGCGTGCACGGCGTATGGCGGACCGTCGACGTGCATTACTACAACAAGAAACGGTGAGCTGAGCGACGTAGCGATTTACGTCACTTGATCTCGCGCCAGATGCCGAGGGCTTCCTGGGCCGGGCGATCGGAGATCGAGAACAGCACCAATTCGCGCGCCGCTTCGTGGGCGTAGTATTGCCAGGGCGGTGCCACGAAGACGTCGCCGGCGCTCCAGGCGAAATCCTTGTCGCCGATGCGCGTTTTGCCTTCGCCTTCGACGCAGACGAAGATCGTCCCGTCGGTCGCGCGGTAGCGCTCGCCCGCAAAGCCCGCCGGGAACAGCGCGAGGTGCGCGCCCATGGTCGGCATCGACCCAGCCGCCGGTGACGGGATTGGCGTAGCGCACGCGCGCGCCGTGGCGCTTGTCGATTTCGCCGGCTTTCTTCATGCGCTCGAGGATCGGGCGGGTGCGGGCGTAGGTGTAGTTCACCACCGGGCTGCATTTGTTGCGCGGCGCCTCGGCGCCGTCCGGCAAAACACCCGAGGCGAAGAACGCGGCCGAATCGCCGTCCGCATGGCGGACATTCTGGCTTTCGTCCGCGAGATGCTCGGCGAACATGGTCTCGAAGAAGTTGACGGTCGGCAGGTCGAGCACGTCGAGCCAGATCATCGGCTTGTCGGAAGTGTTGCCGTGGTCATGCGCCGTCCAATTGGTGGTCAGCACGAAGTCGCCCGGTGACATGTAGGTGCGCTCGCCTTCGACCGAGGTGTAGGCTCCGGCGCCGTCGATGATGAACCGGATCGCCGACGCGGTGTGCCGATGGGCCGGCGCGATCTCGCCCGGCATGATGAGCTGCAGGCCGGCGTAAAGCGTATGGGTGGCGCGCGACTGCCCGCGCAGGCCGGGATTCTCAAGCACCAGCACCCGCCGCTCGGCTTCCTTGGCGGTGATGAGTTCGGCCGCTTCCATCACCATCGGCTGGACGTCCTTGAACCGCCAGATGGCCGGTGCACATTGCGTCTTGGGTTCGTTGACGACGAGATCGCGCAGCTTCTCCCAGAGCGGCGCCATGTCGTATTTGCCGATACGATCGTAATAGTCCTGACGAGCCGTTTGCATGTTGTGCTTAGGGTTGGCCGCGGTCGCCGTCGCCATGATGTCCTCCGAACGAAAGGTCGTTTGACTTAATATAGCGGTTCCGCGCCCGCGCCAAAACGGCGCGCAAGCCGTGGCAGCCATGCGGGATAACGGTTGGCCGGCTTGCCAGCCGCACCGCGACCTCGCTAAATCCGGCGAACAACGCGAGGACATGATGCCGCAAGCGATCGAGATCGAAGACAAACGCGAACTGCGCGAACTCATCGAGAACTGGGCGGTGTGGCGCGACGCCCTGATGTGGCAGCGCTTCCGCACCGTTTGGCACGACGACGGGCGGATGATGGCGACCTGGTTTCAGGGCACTGCCGACGAGTTCATCAAGGTGAGCCAGGAGGGTATCGAACGCGGCGTGCGCATCCTGCACTTCCTCGGCGGCTCATCGATCGATGTCGCCGGCGCCCGCGCCATCGCGCAGACCAAGATGACGATTTCGCAGCGAGCGCTGGTGGAGAACGTGCTGTGCGACGTCGTCTGCACCGGCCGCTTTTACGATTTTCTGGAGAAACGCAACGGACGCTGGGGCTTTGTCCTGCGCCAGCCGATCTACGAAAAGGATCGTCTCGACCCGGTCGATCCCGCGGCCCGAACTCACGCTCGAACTCCAAGCTGCTGGCGCAGTTCCCCGAGGGCTACCGTCACCTCGCCTATTTGCAGACGCGGATCGGCTACAAGGTGAAGACCGATATGCCGGGCCTCGATGGGCCGGAGGTCGACGCGCTTTACCGCCGCGGCGACGCGTGGCTCAAGGGCGGCAGCATCGGCTGATCGGGGCCGAGCCATAGCTCAGCCCCGAGCGGCCAGTAGTAGATCAGAAATCACTCCGCAAATAAGACCGGAGCCGGCTCTGCCGGTACGGTGCGGCGCGCGGCCACCAGCCGCCGTTCCGGCTCGGCGAGATGCTGGTTGCGTTCCAGCACATCGAGCAGATGATCGATGTCCTCGCGGCGATGGCCGGCATTCATTTGAATGCGAAGCCGCGCCGACTTGAGCGGCACCGCCGGGAAGCGGATGAAGTCGACGTGGATGCCTTCCTTGCGGATCGCGTGCGCGAGCTGTTCCGCCTTGTCTTCGTCGCCGAGCCAGATCGGCACGATCGGCGTCTCGGTCGACACCAGCTTGAAGGGAAGATTCGCCATCCGCTTCACGAAGTAGCGCTGGTTGTCCCACAGCCGCTGGCGCCGCTCCGGCTCGTCGCGCACGACGTCGATCGCGGTGGAGATGATCATCGCCTGGTCCGGCGGCAGCGTCGCCGTGAAGCCGTAGGCGGCACTGGTCATGCGCAGGATTTCGGTGATCAGGCCATGCGCCGCGACATAGCCGCCGATCGAGCCATAGGCTTTGCTGAGCGTGGCCATGTAGATGAGCCGCTCGCTCGCCGCCTTGAAGTGCTCGATGACGCCGCCGCCCGACGCACCGAGCACGCCGGTGCCGTGGGCATCGTCGACATAGAGCATCGCGTCCCAGCGCTCGGCGAGACGCAGCAGGTCGGGAATCGGCGCGATGTCGCCGTCCTGGCTGAACACGCCGTCGGTGACGATGATCTTCGATGTCGCGGTCGAACGCCGCAGCAGCGTTTCAAGATGGTCGAGATCGAGATGGTGGTAGCTGTAGCGCCGCGCGCCTGACAGCCGCATGCCTTCGCGAATGCTGACGTGATTATATTCGTCGCTGAAGTAGGCGTAGGTGTATTCGCGGCTCGGCGCGAAGCCGAAGACGCGGGCGATCTGGGCGGCGCGCGGCAGCGTCGACAGCGTGCCGAGATTGGTAAGGTAGCCGGTCGCGAACAGGATCGCGTGGCTCTTGCCGTTGGAGCGCGCGATCTTGCGTTCCAGTTCGCCGTACAGTCCGAGATTGCCGCCCAGCAACCGCGAATCGCTGTTGCCGACGCCATAGGTCGCGACGCCATTCGTGGCGGCTGCTTTCATGCGCGGGCTTGTTGCAATTCCGAGATAATTGTTGGTGCTGAACGAGACCTGCGGTCGGTCTTTTATCGAAAATCTCGGATTGGGAAGACTGTCTACGACCAGCGGTTCATGAGGCACGCGCCAACCGAACCACTCTGCCAACTCCATAAACTCATTCACAGTGCGCACCTCTTGGCCTGATTACGCCGCATCTCTTTGGATTTTCGGCCTGCCGCACACGAAGCCGCAGGACCGCTCGAAGACGTCTTGTTGGGAAGCGAATAGCGCACCGCCGCGTATCCGGACTGAACCGGCCGCTCACCTGCAATGCAGGTCGCGCAAACATTTGCTCGGCGAGATCATCGGTGCCAGCCCATCGTCGCCATTGCGGCTTGACGGATTCACCGGCTCTCGCGCCCGCGCAACACTCAGCCAGCACTCTGCCCCCTGGGACAACTCCCGACCGCCCGGATCATTTCGTCCGGTTTCAATCGAGCGTTAAGGTTCATATATCGTTTATATGGCAGTGTAAATGAAAAGCTGTTGTTCAGACAATTGTTGACGTCATCGCAAGCGTGTTTGTTGCTTGATGCAAGAGTTAGTGATGCTCCCGGAGACAGCTACATGACTAGTTGTTTATTTTTCTCAGTCCATCGACGCCTTTTGCTAGGCGTCAACGGTCGCTGCCCCGCCAGCATTAACCATAATCTGCCGAGCTGCCGCCATGATCATTTTTTATGATTTCTTTAAATTGCCTTAACACTGTGCATTTTGCTTTGCATCATAACGTGCAGGCAAGGCCGCGACCGTGAATGCCAGTTGGGCCTGTTGAGTAAAAGGGGGATTGCGTGCGGATGATCAAAGGCGCGGCGCGGAACGCCGGTTCTGAGCCCACCGCCGAAAAGCCTTCCGAACCCTTGATCGCGCTGCGTGGCATCAGTCGGTTTTACGACGGCGGGTCCATCGCAGCGCTCCGCAATATCGATCTTGAGATCGAGGCCGGCGATTGCGTGGCCATCGTCGGCGCCAGCGGCAGCGGCAAGAGCAGTCTCGTCAATCTTCTATGCGGCATCGACTATCCCACCACCGGGACTGTGTTGTGGGAAGGACAGCCGCTGCGGACGCCTTCAGCCTGGGCGCGCCTGAGACGCGACAGCATCGGCATCGTCTTCCAAGAATTCAATCTGATCCCGACGCTGACCGCGATCGAGAACGTCGAGCTCGCCCTGCTCGGCCACGGCCTTCCCGCCAAGCGCCGCACCGCCCGCGCCGCGATCGTGCTCGACCATGTCGGGCTCGCTACGCGCATGCATCACCTGATCACCAAGCTCTCCGGCGGCGAACGCCAACGCGTGGCGATCGCCCGCGCCATCGTCAATGAACCCAAGATGCTGCTCGCTGACGAGCCGACCGGAAATCTCGACAGCGTCAGCGCGACGAACGTTTCCGACTTGCTGTTCCGGCTCCGCGAAAAAAACGCGATGACCCTGATCCTGGTCACCCACGACGATTCGCTTGCCGCCCGTTGCCCGCGCCGTGTCCGCATCCGGGATGGCGTGATCGTCGAAGATATCCGTCAGGCCGCCGTGACCGCTCCGGTCAGCCCCAAGCTCGTAAATCCTGCGAGCTGAGTTTCGCGACATGAGTGCCGCCCCATGAACCTCTTCGGTCTTGCACTACGCAATCTCAAACGTCGGCCGGTCCGCACCTGCCTGTCGATCCTCGGAATCGGCTTGGCGGTCGGCAGCGCGCTCGCGTTGATTACGCTGTCGCGCAGCATCCAGGACAGCACGCGCGAAGGCATGGACGAGATCGGCGACGATCTCGTGGTCATGCAGAAGGGCGCCTCCGATATTTTCGGCGGCTTCATCCCGGAACAGACCGTCGCCCGCGTGGCTGCGATCCCTGGCGTCGCGCGCGTGTCGGGCGAGATGGCCACGTTTGCGACGAGCGGAATCAATGCCGTCCTGACCCTCGGATGGCCGGACGGCAGCTACCTGTGGCAGAAAGTTCCGCTGCGCGAAGGCCGGGTGCCGACCGCGGCCGAGCGCCATGTCGTGGTCCTCGGCGACACGGCCGCAGCAACGCTTGGCAAGAAGCTCGGCGACGAATTGGAATTGCTCGACAAAAATTTTCGCGTGATCGGCATCGCGAATTACACCACAATCGTCAATCGTGGGCTGGTGCTGGTACCGCTCGTTGATCTGCAGGAAGCGAGCTATCGCCCGGGCCAGGTCACAATCATTCACGTCAATGTCGACCATGCCGCCGGGCGCGCCGAGCTTAACCGCGTGCGAAGCGCGATCGAGGCGCTCGGCAATCTCACCGTGGCGACGGCGAACGAAGTGCTCGACAACGACCGCAACTTCGCAATCCTTGAGGCGGTCTCGCTCGCGGTCGCGATCATCGCGGTCGCGATGAGCGCGCTCAACGTGCTCAACGCCCTCATCATGGCGACGCAGGAGCGCACGCGCGAGATCGGTATCTTTGCCGCCATCGGCTGGAGCAACGGACGCATCATGATGTCGATCGTCGTCGAGGGGATCGTGATGTGCGTGATCGGCTGCGCGCTCGGGGTGTTCTTGAGCTTGTTTGCCGCCTTCGCGTTTCCGCATATTCCGGCGATCGGCAATCTGATCTCGTTCAAGCCGAATGCCCGACTGATCGTGCCCGTGCTCACGGCCGCTGTCGCGCTGTGCATTTTCGGGGCTCTGTTCCCGGCGTGGCGGGCAGTGCGGATGGTACCGGCCGAAGCACTACGGCGCTTGTGAGTGCAAGTACACGGGGATGGTTAACCGCAGCGACCAGGAGCAACTCGTGATGCCGCCGGCCCCTGGCCGGTGGCGCCTCATCCTGTCCCAATTGGTCGACCAGCTGCGGATGCCGCAGTCGCCGGGTAAGATCTATTCCTATCCGAAGCTGCGTAATTTCGTGCTCGACGTGCTCGCCGAGGGCCGTCGCAAGCAGATCGCGCATATTATCGTCGATGCCGACATCAGCGGCGTAAGAGACGAAATCGCGGCGCGGCGAGAGCGCGGCGGCGAACCGGTATCGTTGACGAGCTACATCGCCAAGAGCTTCGCCAGCGCCATCGCCGCCGATAAGCGCATGCAGGCGTATCGACTTGGACGCAAACGGCTGATCGCCTTCGATGACGTCGATTTGGCCTTCATGATCGAGCGGGAATGGGAAGGCGAGGCAATCCCGGTCTTCTATGTTCTGCGCGCCGCACAGCAGAAGACCATCTACGACATCCATAGCGAGCTTCGCGCTGCACGCGAGCGACCGCTCGGAACCGACGGCCCCATGAGCGCGCTCGAGATGCAGTTTTTCCACCTCCCGGCATTCCTGCGAAAGATCCTGTGGTTCTTCGTTCGGCGCAATCCTTATTGGTTCAAGGATCTGGCAGGCACCGCCGGAATCTCATCGATGGGCATGTACACCTCCGGCCGCGCCGTCGGTGTGCCGATCACGCCGATGTCGCTGACGCTGACCATCGGCACCGTTGAAAAGAGGGCCATCCTCCACGAGGGCCGACCGATCGAGCGCGAGATCATCCACCTGAATCTCAGCATCGATCACGACATCATCGACGGAGCGCCCCTCATGCGCTTTGCCGAACGCTTTCGGCAAATCTTGGCGGACCGGACGGCGCTGGAGCCCTCGACCCAGGAAGTGCGGGATACGCCCCAATGAATCACAAGATGACATTCGCCCGAGTTGCATTGCGAATCGCAATCGTCGGCTTCGCTGCACCGCTCGCGCTGCTGCCGCTCTGCAGCGCTGCGCACGCGCAGTCCAAACTCAGTGCGCATTATGCGCTCTCGATTGCGAGCATCCCTATCGGCGAAGGCGAATGGGACGTCGAGATCGGCAAGGATCGATATTCGGCAAAATCAAACGGCCGTTTCTTTGGTGCTTGGCGCCTCATTCTTGGCAGCGACATTGCGGCGAGCACGCGCGGCATGCTCGCCCAGACGCGCCTTGCGCCGGCCGGCTACACGGCGAACTTCTCCTCCGATGAAGAAGTCGAAGACGTGCACATGATGTTTCAGAACGGCACGGTGAGCGAGTTCGAAACCAAGCCGCCGGCCTCCGTGACGCCACAACTCGTTCCGGTCAGCCCCACCCATCTTCGCGGGGCGGTCGATCCGCTGACCGCGGGCCTGATCCCGGTGCCGGGGACAGGAGAGTTGCTCACCCCCGCGGCCTGCCAACACACATTGCCGATTTTCGACGGGAGCCACCGCTTCGACGTGACGCTGTCATTCAAACGCATGGACAACGTCAAGGCAGAGACCGGATACCGAGGACCCGCCGTCGTGTGCGGAATGATCTATCGGCCGCTCGGCGGCTACATCCCCGGCAACTTCCGCGTCAGCTATCTGGAAAGGAACCACAACATGGAGATATGGTTCGCCCCGATCGCAGGCACGCGCCTCTTGGCCGTTGTGCGCATCACGGTTCCGACCGCCATTGGCACCGCCGTGCTGGCCGCTACGCGCTTCGAGACGGCGAGCCGGTAGCAAGCGGCAAGAACCGTAGCCCGGATGAGCGCAGCGAAATCCGGGACTCTGTGCTCCGCTGGACTGCCGTCCCCGGATATCACTCCGCTCATCGTGGCTACTGGTTAGGACTGTGCGGCGCGTTGGTGACTGTGCGCGGCCTCACGTTAAAGCGGAATGCGACCAGAACGATGCGCTGCGCCCAATCGGGCAGGAGTCCGCCGATGCGTGCCGCGAGCGCAAGCGGAAACGGAAAGGCAATGACGGCGCGCTTGCGCGACAGGCCGCGATGGATCAACTCGGCTGCTCGCTCGACCGATACTTCGAACGGCTTCCAGCCGGTTTCCTGCTGCAGCATCGGCGTCGTGATGTAGCCCGGACAAATCACACTGACGTCGACCCCGCGCGGCCGCACCAGATGCCGAAGCGCCACGCCGTAATTGAGAAGTGCCGCCTTGCTCCCGCAATAGCTCGGCGAATCCGGAAGCGGCACGAAGGCCGCAATCGAGGCCACGATGCCGATCTGGCCGCGGCCCCGCGACATCATGCGGTCGAGCAGCGGATAGATCGTATTGATGACTTCCGAGCACGTTCGTTTCGAGAAGCGCGTGGCTGTCGTCGGCTGACTCGATCGCGCCATCCGCGGACGTTCCGGCCAAGACACCGGCGTTGGCGATCAGGAGATCGACCGGAGCCTCGGCATCGAATGCCTCGAGCCGCGCGCGCAATTCCTCACGGCTGCGCACGTCGATGGTCGCAGTCCGAACGTCAGCCGCAGTGCGTCGGCACGCCGCCGCCACCGCTTCGAGGCGCTCGGGATTGCGTCCGAGCAGCGCGAGCCGTGCGCCGTCGCGCGCATAACGAAGCGCCAGCGCCTCACCGATGCCGCTCGACGCACCAGTGATGACGATCGTACGCGGGGAGCCGTTCGAGGGCATGTCCCGCGTGGCCATCGGAGCAGATCAACCTCGAAGGAGGCGAGCAGGATGAGAAACGCTTTGCAATTCGGCGCCGTCGAGCGAGCGCCGGACCACGACAGCCGCTTCCTTCCGCCAGATTGCACGGCAGCGTGAACTCGAAACTATGGCAACCGCTGCCCAATGCCGGCACGCGCCAAGTCGGCGCGGTAGCGGTTCGCGAGCACGCGCCCGACGAGTTCACCAGCGACGTAGACATCAAGACAAACCGGCGCGTCGGGATGTTCGATGTTTTGCGCCCAGCCGACAACGCTGCGGGCACCCACCGCGTCGACGTAGCCTCGTAGCGTGGGCTGGGCGCGCCGCGGCTCGCAATCCAGCCTGCGCGTCGATGCGTCGCCGCGCCGCCTCGACTTCGTAACCCTCCGCGCATCGTGGCGCGCAATAGAATGCGCGGGCGTTCACACGATCGGGATAGAGGGTATGAAATTCGCTCGCATTGTGAAACAGACCGCGATTGTCATCGTCGATATAGCTTTCCGAGAGCGCCCCCTCGGCAATGATCACGTCGTGATCGTGAAGCTCCAGATGGAAATATTCGATCTTTTCGATCGACTGGGCTTGCACCACCGTTACTTTATTAATGAGATCCTTGGCCTCGATCAGCACGCCGTCCAGGAACATGGCGTGGTGCGGCGAAATCCAAAGATCGCGTCGCGGGGTTTGATCAGCGATCGCGCCGGCCTTGATGCAGATCGGCAGAATGTCTCGTCGACCCAGCACAAACCGCCCTGAATAGCTGCGGCCGCCCGATCCACTTGATCGGCCTCGCATCACCCGACATCGTCACCAGCCGGTCGCCGATGCGCAGCTTTTCGACCGGAATTTCGCCGCGGTCGGTCAAGATCAGCGTGCCACGGCAATAGCAAGCCGATCCGACCTGATCTCCTTGATCAGCCCGGGATCGGGACCCGAGAGATTTTCAATCGCGATCTGGTAAGTCGTTCCGCCCTGAAGCAACACTTCGGTCCAAGGATTGTTTGGCTCGCCGTCATCCGAATTCGTGAATTGGCCCTCGAAAGTCCACCGCTGCTGAAAACTTGAATAGCAAGGTTAGAAGTGGCTCGCTCCATAGGGCTGGTTCCACTCGCAGGAGCAGTGGAACCTGAGTCCTTGGAGATCCCCCCTACGGTGATGGTCTGGACCGCGCTGGGCTGGCGCTCTGCCGAAATTTTCCGCATCGGTGAGTGTAGTTTTTCCAACGCTTTGCCGTCGTCAACGGATTCCACGTAGCTTGGTAGGCATTGCTCGCGTTGTTGCCGGCGGCAGTGAGATAAACCACGCCTTCCTGTTCGACGGTCTCGATCGCCTGCGCCACGACGCCGTTCTGGAAGAAAGGCTCATCGTCATAGCTCACGTCATCGCAGATGACTTTGCAGCCGGCGGCGGCCAACGCGAGGATATTGGCGGCGAACTGTGCCTCACTCACGAACGCGGTCGCGAAGTAGAGGCTGGCGTCAGGCGCAACGTCGTGCACGACCTGCAACATCGCGCGGCCCTCGTCGGTTCCGCCAAACGACAAGTCACTGAGCACCGTCACACCGCTTGACGGCAGCGCTCCGTCGGCTTCATCGGCGGCGGCGGCGCCGAGGTCGTCGAAGCTGTCCGACAGGACGCCGACCTTGATGCCGGCACCGGTGACGGCAAGACCGCTTTCACTAATAGCCTGCTGCACCTGCGCGGCAGTGGCACCGCTCGCGCCAATGGTACTATCAAGCACGGCCGAAGAGCCGACCAGTTCGGCCATTTGCGATGCCGCACCAACGATCGGCGGTGAAGAGGTCAACCCGGACGAAACATCGCTCGGGGAGTCGATCGGGATTTGCGGACGCGTCATAAAAGTTGTTCGAGTCGAAGATATTCAGAAGAGGATTCGCGAAATCAGCGGGAATCGTGACTCCATTCCCTAATCCATAGAGATCCTGCGCCGAACCATCGTCGGTGCTGTCATTCCACTGAATCTGAGTGGAATACGATTTCACCTAGATCCCCCAGTGCTGCGAATCGCCGCCAGCGATCGATCATACAACGGTCATGAAGGAGCCAAAACGAGACGACGACTTAGTTCGCAGCCGAACCGCCGCAAGCTCCGGTATGTTAACGGGGACACGACGCCGCGCAAGGCAGACCGTGACGGCACCCACCGTCTTATCCGATGCGCTTGATACTCGTGATTGCGCTGCCCGCCGGCGGCTATGCGGGGAACGGCTTCGGCCACCGACTCGAACGCGACCGCCATATGAAATGCATTCGCGTGCACGAGCGTTGCGTCGTCGCGGGCGATTGCGACGTGCCCCTTCCAGAAGACGAGGTCCCCGCGCCGCAGGCCGACGAGATCATCGATCGGCTGCGCGGCGCCGATCGCTTTTTCCTGCATGTCGCTGTCGCGCGGGCAGGCGATGCCGGCGGCGTTGAGCGAAACCTGCACCAGGCCCGAACAGTCGAGCCCGAGGCTCGTCTTACCGCCCCACAGATACGGCACACCGATAAATCGCTCGGCAACGGCGACGAAGTCATCCTCGATCGTGTCGATCGAAGCGAGATGGCAGGCCGGCACGTAGAAGCCGTTCGCGAGTGTCGCAAGCTGACCGGTCGGATCGGCTTGACGCGCCGCCATCGCGACCCGGCAGCCGAGCGAGAGCGCCTCGATGGGCGGCGCTTTGATCGAACGGCCGGGAAACATGAACGTGCGCAGCGCCGCGACACGGTGTGTCGGCGCCGGCCCGCGCGGCCGCAGCGCGTTCGCGGGCAGCCAGCCGACGTAACCGTCCGACGCCAGCTGCCCCCAGCACCAGCCTTCGCCGTTCTCCTCGTAGACCGTCACGATCTCGCCGCGCAGCGCCTCGGTATCGAGCAGGGCATCGGGCGCCGGCTCCCGGCGCACCGGCGCCTGTGCCTCGGCAACCTCACGCTCAACGCCATCGACAAATCGCGCCGCAGTCACGCGGCCAGCGAGATGGCGCGCGGCAAGGTCGGGCCGCGCCGGCGTGATGCGCGGATCGAAGTCGATGGTCATCCGCCGTAGCGCTCCGCGAGCAGCGCGTAGAGCGCGCGCGCGGCCTGGCATTCGCCGCCTTCGGGCCGGCCGGGCTTGGCGGAGGGCGTCCAGGCGTAGATATCGAGATGGAGCCACGCCTTTGCGGCAGCGACGAAGCGGTTGAGGAACAGCGCGCAGATGATCGAGCCGGCGAAACCGCCGCTCGCGATGTTGTTCAGGTCGGCGACCTTGGAATCCAGCATCTGATCGTAGGGCCGCCACAGCGGCAGACGCCACAGCGGATCGTTCTCGCCGTCCGCATGACGCTGCACCTGCGCCGCCAACGTTTCGTCGTCGGTATAGAACGGCGGCAGGTCCGGCCCAAGCGCGACCCGCGCTGCGCCGGTCAGGGTGCCCATGTCGACCAGAAGCTCAGGCTTCTCGTCGTCGGCGAGCGTCAGGGCATCAGCGAGGATGAGGCGACCCTCGGCGTCGGTGTTGCCGACTTCGACCTGCAGACCCTTGCGCGAGCGGACAACGTCGAGCGGGCGAAACGCCGGACCTGAGATCGCGTTCTCGACAGCCGGAATCAGGACACGCAGTCGGATGTTGAGCTTGCGGTCCATGATCATCTGCGCGAGCGCCAGCACGCTTGCAGCCCCTCCCATGTCCTTCTTCATCAGCAGCATAGACGCGCTGGGCTTGATATCGAGGCCTCCACTGTCGAAGCACACCCCCTTGCCGACGAGCGTGACCTTGGGCGCGCCGGGATCGCCCCAGGTGATATCGATAAGACGCGGCGCGCGCGCCGATGCGGCGGCACGACCAACCGCATGGATGAGCGGAAAGTTCTGAGTGATCAGATCGTCGCCGGTAATGATGCGGATCGCGGCGCCATAACTGGCAGCAACCGTCAACGCCGCCTCGGCAAGCTCGGCCGGCCCCATGTCGTTCGACGGCGTATTAATGAGGTCGCGTGCCAAGAAAACGGCGTCACCGATGCGCGACAGGTCCGCCGCATCCTGGCGCGACGGCAATTCGAGGCGGACTTCGCTCGCCTTTTTGCCGTAGCGGCTGAACCGGTAGGTGCCGAACGCAAAGCCGAGCGCGGCAAGCCGCTCATCATGCGGAGCGTTGGCAAAACGATACGCGCCGCGCGGCAGCAGGCCGGGCAGCTTGCCCGCGAGGAACGGATCCTTCGTCTTGCCGTCGTCCTCCTGACCGAAGATCACGGCGCCAAGGGTGCCGTCGGCGCCAGGGAGAAAAGCATGGCGACCGGCCGAGGGTTCGAATCCTGCTGCTTCGGCGAAACTGCAAGCATTGCCGTCCAGGGTCGCGCGAACGTCGCGCCAGCTTGCGGCGTTGACGAACCAGATCGGAACGGTTGGGCCGGCGCCGGGCGCCACGAAGGCGGGATGCATGTCACTGGTCCGTGGATGAGGAGCGCCCTGCTAGCATGGCGCCAACCGGAGTTGAAGAAGATCGACCGCCACAAGATGTGGCGTTCAGGTCACGCCCAAAGCGTCGCCAACGGGCGGCATTAACCTGCCGTTAGGGTTAACGGTCTATTGCTGGCGGTAGCTGCCTGCAACCGGATTGCGCAAAAGTGAACGTCAGGAGTCATCCGAATACCCTGGTGCGGCGCCGATGTGGGCGGCCGGCGACGTTCGCGGCCCTCGGCGTCATCGCCTTCGTCGGCTCGGGCTGCCAGAGCGCCTCGCTGCTCAGCAGCCTGAGCAGCAACCTGACGGACAATTTGCCAAGCTTCTCCAGCGCGTCGGCGCCTCAACCGGCCGCGACGCCGGCGCCGAAGTCAGAGAACGATTTCCGGCGCGAAGCCGAGACCTTGGGCGAACGCTATCGTGCCAACCCGAACGATGTGCAAGCCGCGATCGCGTATGCCCAGGCGTTGCGCTCGAGCGGTCAGCGCAACCAAGCGGCTTCCATCCTTGAACAGGCCTCGTTGCAGCGCCCGCGTGACAAGGCCCTTCTTGGCGCCTACGGCCGGGCGCTCTCCGACGTCGGCAAGTACGAACAGGCGCTCGAAGTGCTCGGCCGCGCGCATTCGCCCGACCAGCCGGACTGGCACATTCTGTCCGCCCAGGGTGCCGTGCTTGATCAGCTCGGTCGTCATCCCGAAGCGCAGCGCTATTATGCGAGCGCTCTCAAGATCAAACCGGACGACCCGTCAGTGCTCTCGAATCTTGGCCTGTCCTACGCGCTCGGCAAGGACCTCAAGAATGCGGAGTTGACGCTGCGACGCGCCACGGCGCTGCCCGGCGCCGATCCGCGCGTACGGCAAAACCTCGCCCTCGTCGTCGGTCTTCAGGGACGTTTCGCCGAAGCCGAGAGCATCGCGAAAGCCGACCTGCCGTCGGATCAGGCCGCCGCGAACATCGCATATCTGCGACAGATGCTTGCCCAGCAGGAAGGGCGCCCGCGACCCGGCGTGTGAGGCGTAGTCCGCGCCTCTCCACACTTTGCGTTCCGCGCTAGGCAACTTGAATTCCACGACGCGCTTCGCGTGTAACGGCGAAATCGTCGGGTGTGCAAAGCGCGGACTTGTCCGCGCGTGCGCACCGTTGCGGCGCCGAAAGGTGCGGACGGCGGAATGATAGTCAGCGCGCGCGATGCCCTCGCCCCGGCCGCCTTCGCGCGATCTTCCGGCCCGATCGAGCCTACTTGAACGTCGCCATCACCTTGATGACGGCGGGCCCGAGAATGACGACAAACAGCACCGGCAGGAAGAACACGATCATCGGCACCGTAAGTTGGGGAGGCAGCGCAGCGGCCTTCTTTTCTGCGGCGGTCATGCGTTGATCGCGATTCTCCTGCGCGATGACGCGCAGCGTCTGGGCTACCGGCGTGCCGAAGCGCTCGCTCTGCTGCAGGGCGAGACACAGCGATTTCATGCCTTCCAGCGGCACGCGTTTGGCGAGATTTTCAAAGGTCTGGCGACGATCCGACAAGTAGGAAAGCTCTGCAGTCGCGAGCGTCAGTTCCTCGGCAAGCTCGACCGACTGGGCGCCCACCTCCTCGCTGACGCGCTTGAACGTCGCTTCGAGCGACATGCCGGACTCGACGCAAATCAACATGAGATCGAGCGCGTCGGGAAAGGCGCGGTTGATCGAGGCTTGGCGCTTGGTGATCTTGTTCTTGATGAACAAGTTCGGGAGTTGAATGCCGAGGTAGGTCGCTCCGAGGCATATGCCAATCTTGATGGTCCAGGGATAGTCGAGGTGGAGCAGCAGAAACACGTAGACGACCGAGCCGACCATCATCACAAGCGGCGCCACCATCCGGAAGAACAGGAAGACCACGTAGGGTCCCTGGCCACGATAGCCAGCCTGCACCAGCAAATTGCGCGCCGCTTCCTCGCCGAGCCAGTTGGACAGATTGAATTTCTCCACCACCGTCTGCATGTACTGCTTCGGCGATGCGCGGCGGCTCGTCTTCTCGCCGCGCGACAAGCGCTCGCGCTCGCGCTGCCTGATCCTCTCGCGTTCCGCCGCGACCGATGCCATCCGCTTTTCCAGCGCGTCGCCGCCGAGCAGCGGCATGGCAAGCGTGATCACGGTCGCGCCGGCCGCAATCGCGGCGCAGATCATCGCCAGAAGGCGCTTGTCGTCGAATAGGGCGAACAGAAAATCGAGCATGATCAGAAGTCGAAGTTGATCATCTTGCGCATAACCATGACACCGATGAACATCCAGATTGCGCAGGCGGCGAGCATGACCTGACCGATGCGCTCGGTCCATAACAGCGTGATGTAGTCGGGGCTCGTCAGATAGACGACGGTCATCACCACGATCGGCAGCGCGCCGATGATGCTCGCCGAAGCCTTGGCTTCGGTCGACATCGCTTTGATCTTGGCCTTCATCTTCTTGCGGTCGCGCAGCACCTTGGAGAGGTTGCCGAGCGCTTCGGAGAGATTGCCGCCGCTCTTCTGCTGGATCGCGATGACGATGGCGAAGAAGTTCGATTCCGGCAGCGGCATCCGGTCAAACAGCTTGGCGCATGCTTCGCCGAGCGGCACGCCAACGGCCTGCGTCTCCAGCACCACGCGGAACTCGGTGCGCACGGGTTCGGGCGAATTCGTGCGCAATCACCCGCAAGGAGTTGCCGAGCGGAAGGCCTGATTTGATGCCGCGTACGACGACGTCAATGGAATCCGGAAAGAGTTCGAGGAATTTGGTCTCCCGACGCTTCTTGAGATACGACAAAACCCAGCGCGGCAGTCCGGCACCGGCAGCAAAACCCGCAAGCACCGCGGGGATGATGCCAACGTCGAGCACGATCAAGGCCCCGCCCACTGCGAGACCGAACACCACGCTGCCGATGATGAACTGTTGCTTCGTCCAGGACACGCCCGCCTGGGTGAGCCGCGTCGACAGCGGCGGCGACTTCGATTTCTTCCGCCGCTCCTCGATTTCCTTGAGGCTTTGCTCGACTTGTTCGCGGCGCGACTTGATCGCGCGCGTTGCGGCCTTGACGGCGGGCATGCCAGACCGTGCCACGCTCATCATCCGCTTCTCGGCTTCCCGCTCGCCGGAAAGGTAAGGATAGATGAGTACCCAGGCGACGGCGCCGGCACAGAAGGTCGCCAGCAGAGCCACCGCGAGCAAACGCATATCCAGCGAATGCAGATTCAGCGTGTGCAGATCCATGGCGGGACCTCTTACGAGCTTTTCGGCGCTTCGCCGATTGCGGCGTCGAGGGCGGCAGCGAGACGCTTTTCCTCGTTGAAGTAGCGCGCACGATCCCAGAAGCGCGGCCGGCCGATGCCGGTCGATCGATGGCGGCCGATCAGCTTGCCGTTGGCGTCTTCGCCGACGAGGTCGTAGACGAAGAGGTCCTGCGTGATGATGACGTCGCCTTCAAGGCCCAGCACTTCGGTGATGTGCGTGATGCGCCGGCTGCCGTCGCGCAGGCGTGCCGCCTGGATCACGACGTCGACCGAGGCGCAGATCATTTCGCGAATGGTGCGGGACGGCAACGCAAAGCCGCCCATGGTGATCATCGATTTAAGCCGCGACAACGCCTCGCGCGGACTGTTGGCGTGGAGCGTCCCCATCGACCCGTCGTGGCCGGTGTTCATCGCCTGAAGTAGGTCGAACGCTTCCGGGCCGCGGACTTCGCCGACGATGATCCGCTCCGGTCGCATGCGCAGGCAGTTCTTGACGAGTTCGCGCATTGTTATTTCGCCGCCGCCTTCGAGATTCGGCGGTCGGGTTTCCAGGCGGACCACGTGAGGCTGCTGGAGTTGGAGCTCCGCAGCGTCCTCGCAGGTGATGACGCGCTCGTCGGTATCGATATAGCGGGTCAGGCAGTTGAGCAGCGTGGTCTTGCCGGAACCGGTGCCGCCCGAGACGATGGTGTTGACGCGGCAGCGGCCGACGATCTTGAGGACATCGGCGCCCTCCGGCGAGATCGAGCCGAAGCGCACCAGCTGTTCGAGCGTGAGCTTGTCCTTCTTGAACTTGCGGATGGTGAGGGCGGGGCCGTCGATCGCGAGCGGCGGCGCGATGACGTTGACGCGCGAGCCGTCCGCGAGGCGCGCATCGCAGATCGGCGAAGATTCGTCGACGCGGCGGCCGATCTGGCTGACGATGCGCTGGCAGATGTTCAGCAGTTGCTGGTTGTCGCGAAACCGAATGCCGGTGCGCTGGATCTTGCCGCTGATTTCGACGTAGACCGTAGCGGCGCCGTTCACCATCACGTCCGAAATGTCGTCGCGCGCCAGCACCGGCTCCAACGGTCCGAAGCCGAGGACGTCATTGCAGATGTCGTCGAGCAGTTCCTCCTGCTCGGAAATCGACATCACGATGTTCTTGATCGAGATGATCTCGTTGACGATGTCGCGGATTTCCTCGCGGGCCGAGTTGATATCGAGCTTGGCGAGTTGCGACAGATCGATGGCCTCGATCAGCGCCGTAAAGATGCTGGTCTTGACCTCGTAGAACTGCTCGGAATGGCGCGAGTTCGAGGCTTGGCTCCTGGGGCGGAGCGGGAGCGGCGGTCCGAACTCTTGGCTCAAGGGGGCCGTCCGCGCCGCCATGGCCCGCGGGCGCTGTCGGCGCCACGGCTGCCGGCGCGCGCAACACTCGGCGCAGGCGTGAGCGCCGGTGCCGGGCGGGCCTCGGGGATGTCGCTGGAGCCGGCACGCCGTCCGAACACACTCGCCTCCGATCACCGACTGGCGCGTCGCTGCAGCAGCTTGCTGAGGAGCGGCGGCAGGATGCCGCCGCCGCGGGCGCGCTTGGCTTCGCCTCGCCCCGTCAGGAACTGCGCCAGGGTCCGAAAGGTCTCCGAGACGCGATGGCCCGACGCGATCTCCGAGATCATCTGACCGTTGTTCGCCGCGTTGCCGAAGATCTGCGGCTCGAACGGGATCACCGCGATCGGCTCGTCCTCGATCGCCTTGGCGAAGTCAGCCGGCTTGATCTCCGGGCGCTTCGGCACGCCGACCATGTTGAGGGCATAGAGCGGCCGGCGATCGTTGGGCCGGGTGCCGCGCAACATGTCGATCAGGCTCTTGGTGTTGCGGAGATTGGCGAGGTCAGGCGCCGCAATGATCAGGATGTCGTCGGCAGCAATCAGTGTGCGCCGCGTCCACGCGCTCCATTGATGCGGCACGTCGAGAACCACGAACGGCACAGCGACGCGCAGCACGTCCATCACCGGATCGAACGCCTCGGCGCCGAAATCGTAGACCCGGTCGAGCGTCGCCGGCGCGGCCAGCAAACTCAAATGGTCGGTGCATTTGGACAGCAGGCGATCGACGAAGGCAGTGTCGACGCGATCCGGCGAGAACACCGCGTCGGCAATGCCCTGGGTCGGATCCTGATTGTAATCGAGCCCAGCGGTGCCGAACGGGAGATCGAGATCGGCGATCACCGCGTCGAGCGCCATGTCGCGGGCGACCGCCCAGGCGATATTGTGGGCGATCGACGAGGCGCCGACGCCGCCCTTGGCGCCGACCACTGCCACGATCTTACCAACTGGCTTGGCGTCCGGGGCATTGAAGAGACCGCAGACCGCACGTACCACGTCGAGCGAAGCGATCGGCGCAATCAGATAATCGCTAATGCCGCGGCGAATCAGGTCGCGATAGAGCAGCACGTCGTTGTGCTTGCCGATGACGATGACGCGCGTGCCGGCGTCGCAGACATCGGCAAGCGAATCAAGCCCGGCCAGAATGTCGTTGCCGTGGCTTTCAGACTCGAGGATCACGACGTTGGGCGTCGGCGATGAGCGGTAGGCCTCGAGAGCCGCCGTGATGCCGCCCATCTGCATGCGGACATGCGCTTTGGCGAGCCGCCGGTCCTCGGCCGCTGCCTGGATCACCGACGCGGTCTCGACCGTCTCGCAAAATGCCTGCACCGACACCCGCGGTGCGGGTGCGATGAACTCGTCCTGGTCTGGTGGCGCGACCGGCGCCTCAGGAGCGCCGGTCTTTTCCTGGTACCTGATCATTTTCCGACATCGCTTATCTTGGCTTTTTCGTTGTTTTGATTTTGCGTCGTCGTGTCTTCACCCTTGCGATACTTTTCGAGCACCACCGAGCGCCGCGCCGTATAGGGCGGGATTTCGGCGCGCGGCTGGATGAGGTCGGCGGGATCGTCGACCATCGCCGCGAGATTGCGCTGCTGGGAGCAGCCGAGATTGTAGTAGGGCTTGTTGGTGATGTAATCGATGCCCGCGCCGGGACCGAGATCGTTCGGCCACACGCCACACGGCCCGGCGTTCGCCACCATGCGAGGATATTGCAGCAGGATCGGTGGCGGCCGGATCGGGGCGCCCGGCGGATTGAGGCCGGGTATCGTTTCTACCGCGATGGCCTTCGGCGGAATCCCGGCCTCGGCCAGAATGCGGCGGATCTCGGGAACCGTGTCGCGCGCTGCGCGCTCGTTGGGCGAGCCGACCGGAGTGCGGATCAAAATTCCGCCCGTCGAGTTGCGCTGCCAGTTCGTTGCGAACGCATAAACTTCGGTGCGCTCGTGCGGGGTCAGGCCGGGATGGTGCATGCCGATGAGCAGTTCGACGGTGCGGACCCCTTCGTGAACGGTGATCGGATGGCGCTCGGCGGCGTCGTAGGAATACGGGATCGTGTCGGGCGTCTCGATCGTCTTGCACGCCGCAAGCGATGCGCCGATCAGCGCGACTGCCGCGATCTGCGCGGCGCGGCTTCGCCGTAGCTCGCCCGTCCTCAGGGCCGGCACCGGTCGGTTCATCGTCATCTCCTCGCCGCGCATATCAATCGAGAATGAAGCCATAGTTGCCGCGATACGCACGCTGGGGATCGACTGGAACAGGTGGAGCAGCACTGGTGGCATTGGTGACGCCATAGAGCCGGTTGAACCGGGCGAGCAGCATCGCGGACGGATCGGTGGAATCGGCGAAGCCATCGTCCGGCCGCGAGAGGTCGCGACGCGGCACGGCATGAACGGCGTACGGCGTGACCAGGATCATCAGCTCGGTCTGGTGATTGACGTAATCGCGGCTGCGGAACAGCGTGCCCAGGATCGGGATCTCCATGAGTTCCGGAAGCCCGTTGATTTCCTGCACCGTCTGCTCTTCGAGCATACCCGCCATCGCAAGCGAGCCGCCGCTCGGGATTTCGACAGTGGTCTCGGCGCGGCGCACGCGGATCGATGGGATCGTGATGTTGGGGCCGCCGTTCGGCTGCGACAGCACCATCGAATTTTGGGTCGACAGATCGGAGACTTCGGTCAGGACCTTGAGGCTGATCCGCCCTTCGCCGAGCACGACCGGCGTGAAGTTGAGGCTGACGCCGAATTTCTTGAAGTCGATCGAGGTCTGACAGGTCGTCGGGATCGACGTGGTGTTACACGAAACGCCGGCCGGGATCGGGAATTCGCCGCCGACCAGGAACGTGGCGCTCTCGCCTGAGATCGCGCTCAAGGTAGGCTCGGCGAGCGTTCGCAAGACGCCGGCGCGCTCCATCGCCTGGATGATGGCGGTCGGGTTAGCCGGCGTGCCGCCGAACCCCGGAATGTTGACGCCGACCTGGGTGGTGCTGATGGCCTGCAACGACGCCGAGAACGGATTGTTGGTGGAGAAGTTCACCACCGCGTTCCCTCTACCGAACTGACCATTAAGGTTGATGCCCAGCTGCTTGATGATTTCGCGCTGGACTTCGCCGACCGTCACCTTGAGCATGACCTGGTCGCGGCCGAGCACCGTGATGTTGTTGACCACTTTGGTGGCGTCGCCGGCGAGGCGCGCGGCAACGTCGAATGCGCGCTGGGCATCCACCATGTTCTGCACGGTGCCGGTCAGGATGACGCCGTCGGCAATCGCCTCGACGCGAACGTTGCCGTCCGGAAACATCTGCCTGAGCGCAGCGCGCAGGCCATTGAGGTCTTTTGTCACCGCAATGTCGAAGCCGGCGAGCTGGTGGCCTTCAGCGTCGAAGAAATAGATGTTGGTCTGGCCGACGGTG
This sequence comes from uncultured Alphaproteobacteria bacterium, assembly GCA_963702755.1. GTDB lineage: Bacteria > Pseudomonadota > Alphaproteobacteria > Rhizobiales > Xanthobacteraceae > JAJPKK01. Next base: position 146,733 of record CAVPDZ010000007.1, read on the forward strand.
ACACCGATGATATAGGCGCGCCGCACCGTGCGGATGATCGCGTTGGCGATCTTCGGATCGGCGACGAGCACGTCCTTGACGTCACGCGGCAGGTCGACCACCACCGATTTGCCGACGCCGAGCGGAACGAAGTTCGAGGAAAACTCAGAGGCCACGACCTTCGCGCTCGGAGGCGGCGGCTCAGGCGCGCGCTGACCGGCGACGGCGGCCTCGAAATCCGGCCACAGCGCGATGAGGCACGTCGTGAGGATCGCAACGCCTGCGAATTTCGATCTCCCCATTTTTCGTACCCTTTTCCCCATCGTCATTTCGGAATAGTGGTGCTCGTGACCCCAAACCGGACCATGTTGAGCCGTCGCGACATCGACGGGTCATCGACGGGCTTCGCGGCCTGATGCTTTTCGGGATCGGAATCCTCAAGGCTGCGCAGCGCGAGCGAGAGCGTGCCCATCAGGCGCCCCATGGCCAGCATTTCGGCCTGACGTGACGTCAGCTCGAGGGTCGCCGTCTTGCCGACCACGACGCGTTGCCCGTTCTTTTCTTCGACGTTCTGATCGATCGCGAGCACGCGCACGTCGGTGAGCAGCGTCTCCGCCGTCATCGTTTCGACGCCGGTGAGGCGTTCGGCCTCCTTGTCGCGGCGCGACAAAATCACATCGACCCGGTCGTTGGGCAGGATGAATCCACCGGCGCCGGTTTCAGGCGAAATCTCCACCGACACCGCCCGCATGCCGCCGGGCAGGATCGCGGCCATGTAGCCCGATCCGTTCGCCTTGATCAGCTTGCTTTCGCGCAGCGGTTCACCGTTGGCGACGGGCACGCGCGCGATCGACCCGGCCAGCTGCGCAATGGCGTCCGGACGGTCGGACTTGCGTACGAATTGCGGACTGACGGATGCCGAAGGCCAGGGGATCCAGCCCATGTCTTGGGCCTGAATGACCTGACCAATGTTGATGTCCTTCTTCGCGACCAGCACGTCGGCGGTATCGACGGCGACGACCGGTGCCGGCGTGATGATCTGCTGCGGCTGCTCCGACCTGCCGACGAGCAGCACGGCGGCACCACCTGCCGCGAGCGCAATGCCGAGGACGACGAGACGCGCGATCTTCATACGCTTTGCTTTCTACAACGCGACGGATACGAGCCGTCTTCTTGCCGACAGCGGATGCTGGCGGCGGCGACGATGCCGCTACGCTGGAGGTAGTGGGCGGGCGCCGTCCTGGCGCAATTCCATCAGCCAAACGTCAATTGATGGTTAACTTTGGGTATCGAAATCGAGTTAATTAAGCGTTTAGGAAGGCAAGGGTGTCCCGTCCGTCTTTGCTAGAGCGGCTCCCGCCGTGACCCAGGCGGTCGACGGATAGATAATGAGAGCTGCTGCCGCGAGCGCGATGCCGTACGGCACTCCGCCGGTGGGTTCGTGCAGCCGCGCGATCCAGGCCTGCTCGGCGAGCACCCGCGGCAACGCTCGCCGGCGGAACTCGAGGATCGCTAGTGTCAGCGCGCCGCCGATCACCGAGGCTACCAGGAGATAGTCGAGAAGGTGCGCAAAACCGAACCACAGTGCGGTCGCCGCCGCGAACTTGGCGTCTCCACCGCCAATCCAGCCGCGGGCAAAGAAGACGAAGCTCACCGCGAGGACGAGAAAGCCAGCGGCGAAATGGTTGCCGAAGTCGGCAATCGACATCCGATCAAGCAGGCCCAGCGCAATGAAGCCTGCCGTCAGAATGATCGAAATGACGTTCGAGATTTTCATCGTGAAGAGATCGGTCGAGGCCGCAAATGCCATCAATGCGGGAAACAGCAACAGTAAGGCAGCTTCGATCAGCATCGCTTTCTCTCCGCAGGGGCAGCGAGGGCGTCGCGGGCCCCCGCCGCGACGTTGCCGCTCCTTGCATTTCGAACGGTCGTTTGCCGTCCTGCGGCTTGAAAGTCCGGCGGTGCCGGACCCTCACGGCGCACCGCGAGGGACCGCAGTCGAAAGCGAGCATAAAGTGCTTGGTTTGATGATTTGTTAGCGCCTCCTCCGATCGCGCTCGCCTACTTTCGGCTTTATTTTCCGGCGGTCGCGAGCTGCGACGCAACCGTGCTGAAAGTATTTGTCAGTTGCGTGCCGAGTGCATTGACTACGGCGATGATCGCAACCGAGATGCCGGCAGCAATCAGACCATATTCGATGGCGGTCGCACCCGACTCGTCCAGAAAGAAGCGCGCAAGAGACTTCATGGATAACTCCGTGGCTTGCATCGCGGCCGTGCCCGCGACGAGCGGGAACCTACCGCCCAGCCTCTAAGCCGCGATTACGTTGCAGTGCGAAGATTGAATAGAATTTGCATGAAAAACGCGCGCCGGTTGTAGATACGTTTTATTGGGCGCGGCGCCAGCTCAAAAATGCAAAAGGCCCCGAGGCATTCGCCTCGGGGCCTTTCATAAGGTGCGGTTTCGGCGGCTTACTTGCCGGCCGTCGCGAGCTGCGAGGAAACGGTGCTGAAGGTCTTCTGCAGCTGCGTGCCGAGAGAGTTGACGACTGCGATAATCGCAACCGAGATGCCGGCCGCGATGAGGCCGTATTCAATCGCCGTCGCGCCGGACTCGTCATTCACGAAACGCTTCACGAGGGTGTTCATTATAGTTGCTCCTGGTCCACTGTAGCTGTCTGAGCTCGGTCGTTTTGAGCGCCGGTTGTTTCCCCGGTCGTCCTGACCTGGTGCAGACTTAAATCCGCCCATTGCAGTGAAGTTAATTTGAACAGGGAAAACTCGTCTTTTAAAGGCGATCATTGTGCGTGGTTAAAATGCGATTGACGATTTCCTCTCGATTTTATCGATCGTCGCGCAGATATATCGAAGAGGCAAGAGAATTCATGAAAACACCAATCGATCGTGCCATTCAGTCTTCGAATGTTATTTCGGTTTGATTCACCAATTTGCCTTTAGCTGACGTCGCCTGCCGAAATCTGTTTCGTGCCTTCGTTTGGTTCTTGCGTACAGGGTGGTGTCGATGTTTACCGAAAGTATGAAGAAGATCGCGATCTGCCGAGCCGCGGCAATCACCGTGACACTCCTCGCCATTTCGATCGGGTCTGGCGCGCGCGCTCAGGGGCTTACCGTCTTCCTCGATCAAGCAAGGGTAGCGAGACTTCCTGAGCGGACGAATACGCTTGTGGTTGGCAATCCGTTAATCGCCGACGTGACCATCCAATCCGGCGGCACGATGGTGGTGACCGGCAAGGGTTACGGCATCACCAATCTGATCGCCCTCGATCGCAACGGCAAAGTACTCGCCGAGCAACTGGTTCATGTGCGAAGCGCGATCGATACCGTCACCGTGTTTCGTGGCATCACGCGGGAATCCTACAGCTGCGCGCCGAATTGCGAGCGGCGTATCACGCTTGGTGACCTGCCGGATTATTTCGACAATACGCTCGGCGAAACGGTCAACCGCAATTTGCGCGCCCAGCAAATCCAGACTGGCACCGGCGCGGCACGGTGACGAAAGGCCTGACGCGGACCGATCATTGTGATCTGGAACCGACGACTGCGGTTAATCCGGCATTAACGCCGGCACCAAAATAACGCGGCAACCAGGAACCGTTCGCTCATAGGGATCGTGACATGGTTTCGCGCGATCTTTCAACCTTGCGGGGCTTAGGGGCCATGCGCACTTTCCGGAAACTGCTGCTTCGCGCCCGGCATGCGGCCGGGCTGCAACGCTTCTGTCGCAATGAACAGGGTGCAGCCGCCGTCGAATTCGCGATGGTGATGGTACCGTTCCTCGTCTTCCTGATGGCGATCATGCAATCGGCTCTCGTGCTATTCGCCGGCCAAGTGCTGCAGACCGCAACGACCAGTGCCGCGCGGCAGATCCTAACCGGGCAAGCACAGAATGCCGGCTGGAACGCGCAACAATTTCAGAACAGCGTCTGCACCAATCTTACTGTCATGTTCAATTGCGCTAGCAATCTTTACATCGACGTTCGCTCGTTTTCGAGCTTCTCGACCGTCAGTTTGCCCAGCCTAACCAACCCGGATGGGACACTCACCAACAACTACGTCGTACCAGCCTGGGAATCCTGGCGATGTCGTCGTCGTGCGGATGATCTATCAATGGCCGATTATCGCGGCGGCGTTCGGGGGTCTCTACAAGTATGGACTGAGCGGTGCCACCGACGCCACCAATTCCCATGCGCTCATCACCGCCGCGGCATTCCGCAACGAACCTTATGCTGCGAATTGAGGGCGCGTCATGAAGATGTTTCCCCGCTTCGTTTCGTTCTTGCGGCAGCGATGCCGCCGCCTTGCTGGCGATGAGCATGGTGTTTCGGCCATCGAGTTCTCGCTGCTGATGCCGCTGATGATGGTGATGTATTTCGGCAGTATCGAAGTCACCGACGCAATCAGTGCCGATCGCCAGGTAACATTGGTGGCAAGCACCGTCGCCGATATCACATCGGAATACACCTCTGTGGCCCAAAGTGACGTAACGAACATTTTGGCCGCCGCGTCTACCGTGTTCTATCCCTTCTCGAATCCGCAGGTCGTGCTCTCCAGCGTCGTGATCGATGCGAATGGCAATGCCTATGTTGACTGGAGCGCGACACAAAACGGGACCCAACGCTCCGGCAATGTCACAAGCATGGTCCCGACGGCGCTGCGCGTCGCCAATACCTCGCTGATCTGGGGTGAGGCCACGTACGTCTACAGGCCGTCGCTTGGCTACGTCATCACTGGTTCGTTCAACCTCTACAACCAGATATTCATGCGGCCGCGGCTGTCGGCCTGCGTGCAATACACCGGGTCGTACTGCTCAGGCGGGGCCGTCAACGCGCCGTAGTCCGCACGACGGTTCGCGGTTCGCGGCAGCCGATATTTCGGCAAGGCGTCGGCTATCCCACTGGCAGCGCGGTGGTGGATTTGATCTTCTCCATGGCGAACCTTGAGGTCACGTTCTTCAGCGGTATCGCCGAGATCAACTGCTTGTAGAACCGATCATAGCCGTGGATGTCGGGCGCAACGACGCGCAGCATGTAGTCGACGTCGCCGGCCATGCGATAGAATTCCATCACCTCCGGCATCGAGCCGACGAGCTCGGCGAACTTCTTCAGCCACTCCTCCGAGTGATCGCCGGTTTCGACCGAGACGAACACGGTGACGCCGAGCCCAAGCTTATCCTGGTCGACCAACGCGACCCGCTTCTCGATGACGCCTTCGCCTTCAAGCTTCTGGATGCGCTTCCAGCAGGGCGTCGACGATAAGCCGACCCGGTTCCCGATTTCAGCGACCGAGAGCGACGCGTCCTGCTGCAGCACCGCAAGAATTTTACGATCGATGGCATCCATCGGAGTTCCCCAAACCAAAGATAATTCATACGGGATTGCTTGGATTATAGACGTTTTTTCTCCAAAGCGGCAGTTTTGAACGCATAGGGGAAGGTTTTTGCGATTTACAGCACACGAGAGGCGTAGGCGCTCAGCCGCCGGCGAGGAGCGCGTCGACCTCGGCCCGCCGCGGCGCGGCCGTCGAGCCGCCAAAGCGCGCGCATTTGAGGCCGGCCGCAGCCGCCGCGAAGCGGATCGCGGCTTCGAGGTCGCGCCCCTCCACCAATCCCAGGGTGAAGGCGCCGTGGAAGACGTCGCCCGCCGCCAACGTATCGACCGCCTCGACGGGAAACACCGGTGTCGTGCGAATGGTCATGCCGTCGCGCCACAGCACGGGGAGAGGCCCGTTCGTGACCGCCAGGAACGCATCGGTGAATTGCGCCATGCGATCGAGCCCGGCGGCAAGATCATCGGTTCGCATCGTTGCGCGCAGGCACTCGGGCGAAAAGATGATGTGGGTCGCAACTGGAAACAACGCGTGGCCGGGTTCGGTCGGTTTGTCCGCGTCGATGACAACGGGGATGCGCCGGTCCATCGCCGCGCGGCAGATCGGCACGACGAAGTCGCCAAAGCGGTTATCCACCATCACGGCATCAGTGCCGGCAATGAGAGCATCGGGATCATCCGGCACAACGACGTCGAGGCGATGGTCGCGGAATGTTGCGATGGTGCGATCGCCGCGCTGATCGATGAAGATCGCAGACACCGACGTGCGGCCCCCGGGAACGCGCACGCAGCCCGCGCATGTCACGCCTTCGCCGGCGAGCCACGTCATCAGCCGGTCGGCGTTGGTATCCTCAGGACCGCCGAGCGGCGCGGCGAAACGGACAGTGCCGCCGAGACGCGCAATCGCAACCGCGGCATTGGCGGCGCAGCCACCGCCGATGGTGATGAATTCGCTCGCCTCGACTTTGGAGTCCGGCACCGGAAACGCGCTGACACGAAACACTTCGTCGAGCACCGCGATGCCGGCACACAGGATGTGCGGCATATCAGGGCAGGCTCCCTTCGGCTTCGAGCCAGGCGCGGATAATGTGGTGGGCGATCGCGACCGGATGGGTCGCCGTCAGGCCGTCGGGATGGCGACGAAGCATCATGAGTGCGATTTCGTCGCGATCGAACCAGCGGGCGTCTTCGAGCTCAGTACGGTCGACCTTGATCTCGGTCGTCAGCGCCTCGGCGTGGCAGCCGATCATCAGCGACATCGGAAACGGCCACGGCTGCGAGGCGAAATATTTGACCCGTCCGCATTCGATGCCGGCTTCCTCGCGGGTCTCGCGCCGAACCGCCTCCTCGACGGTTTCGCCCGGTTCGACAAAGCCCGCGAGGCAAGACCACATCCCCGCGGCGAACCGCGTCTGGCGGCCAAGCAGGCAGCGGTCGCCGTTGATCGCCAGCATGATCACGACCGGATCGGTGCGGGGAAAATGCTCCGCATCGCAATTCGGGCAATCGCGCCGCCAGCCGGCATGAACCGACCGCGTCGCCGTGCCGCAGTTCGAGCAGAAGCGATGGCGGGCATGCCAGCCGAGCATTGCCTTGGCTTCCGCAAGCGGCGGCAGGTGCTCTGCCGCGACAAGGCCGCCGGTCGCGATGCCGCGCAGGTCAGCGAGGACGAGATCGCTGCGGCCTTTGAGGGTTTCGGCCACTTCCGGCGCGATACCCACGGCGAACAACGCCATGCCATCGTGGAGCCCGAGGAAGATGCGCTCACGCGACGGCGCGAGACTCGCGGCCTCCACCAGCGTGAACGTCGGGTCGTGCTCCGGCTCACCTTTGCGCAACACGATGAGTTCGCCGCCGATCACGACGGTGCGCGAGCGCGGATCGTCCTCGAGCGCCGCAATCGCATCGGTGTCGTCGCGCAAGGCGACGGCACGATCAAGTACGCTGTCGACGTAGCCGAGCTTTGGCTTTTTGCCGAGATCGTAGCGGGCGGCCATCAGCGGTTTGACATGAGTTACTCCGACGGGCCGGCGAAGCTCGCACGGGCGCCGCGCCGGTGCAATGCGCTTTGCTCGGCGAACGGGCGCAAGAGGAACGGCAGCCGCGGCGCTAACGTCGGGAAGCTGTGGAACAGGTGAGACACTGTAGGGCGCGCAGAAGCCTGTCATCGGGCCGGCCGAAGGCCGGACCCGTTGGCTTTGCGCACCGTACCGATCGGATCACGCCGGGACGAGCGGGCCCGGCGACTTGAGATAGCGGCCGACGATGGCGTCGGCGGAATAATAGGCCAGCGCACCGACAAGGCCGGTCGGATTGTACGAGGCATTCTGCGGGAACACCGAAGCGCCCATGACGAACAAATTGTCGGCCTCCCAGGCTTGGAGATAGCGATTGACGACGCTCGTCTTCGGATTCGTGCCGGTGATGGTGCCGCCGGTGTTGTGCGTCGACTGATACGGCACGACGTTATAGTTGCCGCGCCGGACGTTGGGATTGCTCATCACCGTCGGGTTCATGGCGCGCCCGATGCGGCCGAGCACGCCGCCGATGTATTCGGCGAGCTTGTAGTCATTGTCGTGGAAATTATAGCTCATGCGGATCAGCGGACGGCCGAGCGCATCGCGGTAGGTCGGGTCGAGATCGAGATAGTTCTCGCGATGGGCGTAGTTGCAGCCCGACGCGCCGATGTTGAAGGCGTGGTTGTACCATTTGGCCGTCGCCTGCTTCCATTGGCGGCCCCACCGCGGCGTGCCGGGCGGCACCGGCCGTGTTGCGATCGGCCGGCCGTTCGATGTGCCGCCTGAAATCCAGCGCGCCGCCGAAAAAGCCGAGCCCCGCGTGGTCGAAATTGTCGCCGTTGAAGTCGTCGATGTTCATGCCGAACGACGCGCCGGCCGCCATGAACGGATTGATCTCCTTGTCCTCGAAGAACACGGTGACGTTGTTGCCGCTCACCTGGTAGCAGTAGTTGCGGCCGAGCGCGCCCTTGCCGGTCGCCGGATCATATTGCTCGCCGATGCCGGAGAGCATCATCAACAGCGCGTTGTTGAACACATAGGCGCCGAGAATGACGATCCCGGCCGGCTGCTCGTATTCCTCGCCGCTGCGCAGGTCGACATAGCGGACGCCTTTGACCTTTTTCGCCTGCCGGTCGTAGACGAGTTCCTTCACATTGGCGTGGGTGCGCAGCTCAAATCGATTGTCGGCAAGCAGCACCGGCAGGATGCACGACTGCGGCGAGGATTTTGCGTTCGCCTCGCAGCCGAAACGCTCGCAGTGTCCGCAATATTCGCACGCACCAAGCGTGACGCCCTCGGGATTGGTGTAGACCCGGCTCATGTTGGCGGCGGGCGCGCGGAACGGGTGATAGCCGAGATCGCGCGCGGCCTTGTCCATGATCGCGCCCGGCATGCTCAGCTCAAGCGGCGGATTGGGATAGTCGTTCTGCCGCGCTCCTTCGAACACATTGCCGCCGTCGATCTTCTGGCCGCGCAGATTGCCGGCCTTGCCCGAAACGCCGAGCAGCTTCTCAAATCGATCGTAGTAGGGTTCCAGTTCGTCGTAGGAGACCGGATAATCCTCGATCGTCATCTCGGCCGGAACGGCGTTCTTGCCGTAGCGGTTCTCGATGTGAGTGCGCGGCGCGTGATCGTAAGGCGTGAGCCGCCAGGTCACCCCGTTCCAGTGGGAGCCGGCGCCGCCCACACCCGTGCCCGGCAGGAACGAGCCGAGCCGGCGGATCGGCAGCGCGGTCTCGCCGGGCGAGTGGCGCAGCGACACCGTCTCAAGTTGCGTGTCCTGGAACAGCTCCTGGCGTATCGAGTATTTGAGGTCGTCGCGCACTGTCGGCAGCACGAAATCATCGCGCGAAGTCCGATTGGCGCCACGTTCAAGGCCCACGACCTTGAGGCCGGCCTTGGTGAGCTCCCGGGCGAGAATGCTGCCGGTGAACCCGACGCCGACGCAGACGGCGTCCACTTCCTTGAGAACGATTGCCATCGCGCGCCCCCCTTAAACAAAGTCCGCGATCGAGCGCGGCGGCCTGGTCGTATTTCTTGCCGAAATAGGTCTTGATCTCTTCGCGATAGGTCGCCGGCAGGCCGGGATAACCGACCATCTTCCAGGCGGCCATGTCGCGATTGCCGCCATAGATCGGATCGGCGAAGAACCCTTCCATGGTGATCTGCAGGAGAGCGTCGAAGAACATCCGGCTGGAGAAGCCCTCGAACGGCGCCTTGTTCTCTTCCATCGCCTTGAGCGCGGCTTCGCGATCGGCTTCGCCAAGCCGGTCGAATTCCTTGCCGTAAGTCTTGCGGGTCCAGGCATTGGCCGACTCGATCCCGGCGCGGAAGAACTCCCGCGGGTTCAACGCAAGCTGATAGCCAAGCTCGGGCTTTGCCTTCGGGAACGGTCCTTGGCGATAGAGCCGCGCGCCCATGCCGTAAGCGCCGGCCAGCTGCCGATCGATGAACACCGCAACCCCGCAGGCGCTGCCCGATGGCGACAGATTGTCAGCGGGAATGATGGTATCGACCGCGGCGACAATGAAGGCGTATTCGGTGGCGTTCAGCGTCAGCGGGGCCTCCGCGTCGACGGTCGTCGGCGTTCCGCTCGGCTGTTGCGAGGGCGTCTGCGCGACGGCCGGTGCTGCGGCGGCGGCGCAAGCGCGGCCGCCGTGCCGACCATCGCGCCTTTCAGAAAATCGCGGCGTGGAATGGTCTCATCGACCATGAGCGTTCTCTCCTTCACCTCCGCATGCATGCGGAGCCGGCTTTGGCGGCGATCGATCGCACCGCACCGATGCGAAACACGTTAGCGCGTTTTGTCGCGCCGAGCGAGACGGTCGCACGCGCATCACACGAGCGGCAGCGCATGGCGAAGTCCCGCGATGAGCCGATCCATGGCGGCTCGGTCGTAAGTCCGCGGCGCTACCGCACCCCAGATCGGCTTCGGCCATGCCGGATCGTCGCGCCGCCGCGCCACCACGTGAACATGAAGCTGCGGCACCACGTTTCCGATCGCGGCCACGTTGAGCTTGTCGCAGGCGGTCACCGCCTTGAGCGCGCGCGATGCAACAGCGATTTCGCTCATGAGCTGCGCTTGCGCGTCTTCGGCAAGGTCGATGATCTCGCACGCCCCGGGCGAGCGCGGCACCAGGATGAGCCAGCGGGTAGTTGGCGTCTTTGCTGAGAAGCACCCGCGACAGCGCCAGGTCGCCGATCGCCACGGTGTCAGCCTCAAGCTGCGGATGCAGCGACCAGTTGCGGCCGGACGATCCATGCTCGCTCCCGTGCTTGCAATCCCCTCCGCTTCCGCCGATATAGGGCGCGGGAGGTTGGCGGTGGACGAGCCACTCGCCAACCGGGTCAGGTCCGGAAGGAAGCAGCCCTAACGAGCTCCGGTTCGGGTCGCTCGTCAACCTCCTATCATGCGACCGTCAGGATGGGTTGCGCACGAGCGCGGCGAAGCCCATTGTTAGAGGCGCGGCGGCGCTCGATTGCGGGCTCGGCTGCGCTTTCGACGCAAATGCTGGCGCATTGTCCGGGATTATCAGAGGTACGATGAGCGAAGCCGACGAGGCCCGCGCACAACCCGCTTCCGCGCCGGCGGCCGGCTACCGGGTGCTCGCCCGCAAATACCGTCCGGCGACCTTCGATGACCTCATCGGCCAGGAAGCGATGGTGCGGACTATCACCAATGCGTTCGAGACCGGGCGCATTCCGCAAGCCTGGATTCTCACCGGCGTCCGCGGCGTCGGCAAGACGACAACGGCCCGCATTCTCGCGCGCGGCCTGAACTACGCCCTGCCCGACGGGTCGATCACGGCACCGACCGTGCGCATGCCGACCATGGGGCTGCATTGCCAGGCCATCATGGATAGCCGGCACGTCGACGTTCTGGAAATGGATGCGGCCTCCCACAACGGCGTCGACGACATCCGCCAGATCAACGACGCGGTGCGCTATGCGCCGGTCGATGCCCGCTACAAGGTCTACATCCTCGACGAAGTACACATGCTCTCGACGGCAGCCTTCAATGCGCTGCTCAAGACCCTCGAGGAGCCGCCGCCTCACGCCAAGTTCATCTTCGCCACCACTGAAATCCGGGAAGTCCCGGTGACGGTGCTGTCGCGCTGCCAGCGCTTCGACCTGCGCCGCGTCGAGACCGGGCGCCTTGTCTCTCATCTCGAAGGCATCCTCGCCAAGGAAGGGGTCAGCGCGGAACAAGAAGCGCTCGCGCTCATCGCCCGCGCGGCCGAGGGCTCGGTTCGCGATTCGCTCTCGATCCTCGATCAGGCGATCTCACACGCGGCGGGCATGGTCGCGCCGAAGACGTGCGCAGCATGCTCGGGCTCGCCGACCGCTCCCGCATCATCGAGTTGTTCGATGCGCTGATGAAGGGCGACATCGCCCGCGCGCTCGCCGAGCTGCGCGATCAGTACGATTCCGGTGCTGATCCGCTGGTCGTGCTCACCGACCTTGCCGAGTTCACCCATTTCGTCACGCGGGTGAAGGTGGTGCCGGCAGTCGCCGACGATCGTTCGCTCGCCGAGATCGAACGTACGCGCGGTCGCGACTTTGCCGCCGGCCTTTCGATGCGGGTGCTGTCGCGGACGTGGCAGATGCTGTTCAAGGGCATCGCGGAGGTCAAAGAGGCGCCGCGCCCGATCGCGGCGGCCGAGATGGTGCTGGTGCGGATCGCCTACGCGGCCGACCTGCCCGCGCCCGAAGACGTCGTGCGCTCGCTCGGCGATGCGCAGCGACAGGGCGCACCGGCGGCTGGTCGCAGCGCAAGCGCGCCGCGGCCTTCGGCACCGGTTGCGTCCGCCGAGCCGGCACCGATGGCGCGGCAGCCAACGCTTGTAACAACGCCGCGACTCGCAGGTGCCTCCACCGCCGCCCTCTCCTCTCCCTCCCCCCATAGCCCGTCAAAGACGGGCGTGGACGCCCTGATGTCGGGGGAGGGTCGGGGTGGGGCGTCGGGAGGCTATGGCAACGCAGTGCCGAATCTTGCGACCCCCACCCCCGACCCCTCCCCACAAGGGGGAGGCGAGAAGAAGAGTGCCGGCATCACCGCGTCGTTCGCGCAGCCAACGTCCGCACCTGCGGCCGCTGCGCCATCTCGCACTTTCGCCAGGTTCGAGGACCTCATCGCCTATGTGGGCGAGAAACGCGATCTGCCGCTCAAAGCCGCGCTCGAACGCGATGTGCGGCTCGTCAATTTCGAGGACGGCAAGCTTGAGATCGCGCTTGAGGCGAGCGCCTCCAAATCGCTGATCGGCGATCTTGCGCGTCGGCTCGGCACACTTACCGGGCGGCGCTGGATGGTCGTGGTGTCGACCGAGGCCGGCCGCCCGACTGTGCGCTCACAGATCGAGGCTCAGCAGGAAGAGTTCAGCCGGGGTGTGCAGGCCGACCCGCTGGTGCAGAGTGTGCTCACCCGCTTTCCCGGCGCCCAGATTATTGCGGTGCGCCAGCCGGAGCCTGAGGCTTCGTCGGCCGTGCCCGCGGCTGGGGAAGAGGATTCGGAGCCGCCGATTTACGACGACGGCTCGGCGTTCGGCGCCCACGGTCTGCCGGACGATGTCGACGACGATTTTTGATGTCCTGGCCGACGGTTAAGCCGACCGGAAGCGCGCGCGGCCGTGGCGTTTTCCTGAGCCTCCGTCACATTTCATTGACCTGAGTCGGTTATCGGCCTTCCGGCCGTGCCTTTGCTGTTGAAGGGCTTCGAGCGCGGATATATAAGGCCGGCCGCGGGAGGTCGTTTTACGAACAAAAACAACCAGTTTCGCGGGAGCAAAACCTGAAATGGGCGCGGACAAGGCCAAGCTCTATCGGCCGTCGGACAAAGAGCCGTTCATGAACGAACGGCAACGGGAATATTTCCGCCAAAAGCTGCTCGCCTGGAAAGAGGACATCCTCAAAGAGGCGAAAGAAACCCTGCAGCACCTGCAAGATGAAAATCAGAACCACCCCGATCTCGCCGACCGGGCCTCATCCGAGACCGACCGCGCCATCGAGCTGCGCGCGCGTGACCGGCAGCGCAAGCTGATCGCCAAGATCGAGGCAGCGTTGACCCGCATCGAGGACGGCACCTACGGCTATTGCGAAGAGACCGGCGAACCGATCTCGATCAAGCGCCTGGAAGCGCGCCCGATCGCGACGCTTTCAGTCGAGGCGCAGGAGCGCCACGAGCGCCGCGAGCGCGTCTACCGCGAGGAATAGTCGCGGTGCCGCCCAGCCCGTAGCCCGGATGAGCGAAGCGATATCCGGGGACATCTTGCCGACTGCAAACGCTGCTCCCGGATGTCGCTGCGCTCCATCCGGGCTACGTATCAGGCGTCACCCCTCTTTGCGCGCCTTCATGTACCAATCGTAGATCTGCTCGCCGTTCCAGTGCAGCACGCCGTCGAATTTCGCGGCGTAATCGTAGATCGCTTCGAGATATTTGATCCGGTGCGGCTGGCCGCTGATGTAGGGATGGATCGCCACCGCCATGAACTTGGCGCGCGTTCGCCTTCCGCGTAGAGTCGGTCGAACGCGTCGATGGCGCGCTTGAGCAGATAGTCGCTTTCGTGGTGCTGCACGATCATCATGGCGATGTCGTTGAGTTCGACCGTGTACGGCAAAGTGACAAGCGGCCCGCGCGCCGTGCGGATCACGGTCGGCTCGTCGTCATAGACCCAGTCGCCGATATATTTGATGCCGGCGTCGGCGAGCAGGTCCGGCGTCTCGTAAGTCTGCGTCAGGCCCGGGCCAAGCCAGCCGATCGGGCGCTTGCCGGTGAAGCGCCGATGATGTCGAGCGACCGGTGGATCATGTCGCGCTGATTGTCGATGCTTGTGCATGGGCATCTGATCGTAGGCGTGGCCCATGGATTCCCAGTTCTCGCGACGGGCTTCTTCGGCGACGCGCGTGTAGTCCTCGCAGACGCGTGCGTTGATGGCGAGCGTCGGGCGGATGCCGTGCTTCTTGAACAGATCGAAGAAGCGCCAAACGCCGACGCGCATCCCGTATTCGTGCCAGCTCCATTGCGGAACATCGGGAAGGAGCGGCACGCCGGTTGGCGCCGGCAGCACCTGACGCGGCATCGGCCGGCCGATGTCCCAGACTTCGAGATTGACGATCGGCCACAGCACGAGCCGCGCACTGCCGGGGAGCTTGAGCGGCGGGCGATCGACGATCGCCGAATAGGCGGCACGCTCGCGCGGAATCATCGCTGCGGGCTTCGCCGCTTTTCCGCCCGAAGACTTCGGCGCCGCTTTGCGCTTCGGCTTGGCTTTGCGCGCGGCTTTGCTCGCGGTTTTTCGCGGGGATGTCGGCATGAGGTCCTCAAATGGAACGATAGCGGCAGGTCGGATGGGCCGGGCAAATTAGCGTGTTGTCGGAACGCTATCCACCGTACGCGGTTGCCACGATTTGAAGTGCGGCCTCGCTATAGCGTCATCAAATTGTGATAAGCTAACGTCCACAATGATCGAGAGAAATCGCCGCTGCAATCGCATGGCGGCGAGGCTCAGTGACGAGACAAAGCGCCTATTGACGGCCCATAGGGGCGTCCTTATGGTCCGCCCCCCAATTGCGCCTGTATTCCGGGCGCCGGGTTCCGGACAAATCTTTCATGCCGCTTACCGACCTCGTCGTCCCGCAGGCGGTCATCCCCGTGCTTCGCGTGAACAACAAGAAGCAGGCTCTGCAAGAGCTGTCGGCGCGCGCGGCAGCAATGTGTGGACGAACCGAGCGCGAAATTTTCGAAGTGCTGATGCAGCGCGAGCGCCTCGGCTCGACCGGCATTGGCGGCGGCATTGCCATTCCACATGGCAAGCTCGCGAAGCTCGACCATTTGTTCGGCGTGTTCGCGCGACTGGAGCGGCCGGTGGATTTCGAGGCGCTCGACGGCCAGCCGGTCGACTTGATGTTCCTGTTGCTCGCGCCGGAAGCGGCCGGCGCCGATCATCTCAAGGCACTGGCGCGCGTCGCGCGCCTGCTGCGCGACGCGGAGATCGCGCGCAAGCTGCGCGAGTCACGCGATGCCGAGGCTCTCTATGCGGTGCTGGCAACGTCGACGCCCGGCGAGAAGTGAAAAGGGCGATCAACCGGGAAAAAAGCCGCCCGACGGCGGGTGATCTTCAGGGACGGGAAGGGGCTCGTCGCCCATCCCGTCTCCTGATTGCGCGCGCTCAGTGCACGCTCAGAGTCTGCAGTTCATTGCTCCAGGCGTTGGCAACCGCGGCTTCGCGGAAGTCGGTTACCATGATGGGCGTACCATCGGCGGCAAGCAGCGCGAACAGCTGCAGTCCGGGCGCAATCTCCGGCGCCTGCGGAAACATTGCCGGCACGTCTTCCGAGCGGATGGTCCTGATGTAGGCGATTTCTCCATCGCCAAGATGTGCAAGCGCCTCAGGAGAAATCTTCGGGCTGATTATCATATTCATGTTCTCGACTCCTCGACGATGCCAACGTGGTCGAGTTCTGCCAAGTTCCCGTAAGCCGACCTCATTATTCATGATTGGTTATTGCGATCGTCTTAACCACACGCTCCGGTTCCGGACGCGCGAGGTCGATCGACAATAAACCATTCCTGAGATCGGCTCCCAATACCTCCATCCCGTCCGCCAGCACGAAGGTGCGCTGGAACTGACGAGCCGCGATTCCGCGGTGGAGATAATGCCTCGTCTCGCCGTCGGTCTGCCGGCCGCGGATCACCAGTTGGCTTTCCTCGACGGTGACGTCGAGGTCGTCGCGGGTGAAGCCCGCAACCGCCAGAGTGATGCGCAGCCGTTCCGGCCGGCCGTTGTCCCGCGGCACCCGCTCGATGTTGTAGGGCGGATAACCGTCGGCGGCCTTGGCGACCCGATCGAGCGCACGCTCGATTTCGTCGAAGCCGAGCAGAAACGGGCTCGAGAGCGATGGGACGCGCGGCATGATCTCAAAGTCCTACGATAGCGACTTTGTGGGGCCCTTACGGCACCCCCACCTGCCGGAGGTCCGCTGATCGGCTACCTCCGCAGGCTTGGAACTAATATGGGAAAACGAGCCTAGCGCTGCAAGGAGGGAGACGGCCGGGCCCACCTAAGGCCGCCGCCGCCCCGCAGCCTGCAACTTCGGTGTCGGGAGCCCTCGACCTTGGTTAATTGCGCCGGATCAACTGCTTCGCTTCGTTGAGCAGGAAATTGCCGACCCGCTTGCCGCGGTTGCGCAGGACTCGCAGCAGTCCGGTGTCGACGAAATAGGTGAGCAGGATGCTGTCGCGGCTCACGACCTCCGAGCCCACCGGATCGGCCGAATGCCAAGTGTTGTCGCCGACGGCAAAGGCGTAGCCGGTGTTGGGGGCAAATTTCATCTGCATCGCTTTCGGCAGCGATCCGTCCGGATTTCGATCGTGGAAGATCGTGCCGATGTGGGTCGCCGAGGCATCGCGAGGCAGGTAAAGTTGCACCGTGATGCCCTTCCACTGGGTGTCGGTATGCGGCGTGATCCGATACCCCGGCACGTCGCGCGTGAGCACCGGGATCGGATACATGCCGATGCCGGCGAAGTCCTCGCCGAAGCGCCGCTTAAGACCCGGCGCGAGCCGTTTCATGATCGCCGCCTGCACCTCCTCCGAGCACAGCGCGCGGCCGATCAGATCCCAGATCGGGCGCTTCTCCGGCGTGATATGTCGGATGTATTCGGGAAACAGGTCGATCTTGACCCGGGTCGAAGTGCCGTCCGGGAGGATGTTGCCTTTGTTGCGGCCCGGCAGCGGACGATAGTCGGCGGCGTCCGGCATCCCGTCCAACATCGCCGCGTAAATATCGTCCGGGAAGACCCGGTCGAACTCAAGGTGGAAGAAGGGCCGTTCGACGGAACGCGCCTTCTGCACATTGGCAACGATCGCCTCGATCAGCGGTCGCAATCTGGTGTCTGGTTGCATGGCCCGTACCCCCGGCTCTGCCAGTTCCCCACCCAAGGATTTTCGACGCTTTGTATCAGGGCTCATCGCGTCGGCTGGCGCCTTCGTCCGCAAGGACACAGAGTCAAACTCGGCTTGTCAAGGAGGCAGATCATGGACGGCGCGGACGCGAGCGGCACCGAGCAGCGTGCCCTGGAGCGAGCGGGAGCTGCATGTGCGAAACGCCCAATCCGGCACGGTTTCGCGCCACGTTCCGCATGCGCGCCCTCATTCAATCGTCTCACGCGCGTCTTATTTTGGTCATTCGGGTCGGTTTGATCGTCCTTGCACGCGGATCGATCCGCGTTCCAATACTGAGCACATTGTCGCTTAGCCGACGGATCTCGCGACCGTTCCGTGGGGGCCTGTCGCGTATGCGCGTTAAGTCAAATTTTAGCAAAATATCGATCAATTTGATTCGATCTCGAAACTCGAATTGCCGGCTTGCATTGGGGAGCGGGGGTGAAGTGGGTGGGGTTGTGACCATGACGAAAGTTGAACAATATCGAGCAAGCGCAGCGGAGTGCTTTCTTCACTCGCTTTCGACCAGCGACGAGGCCGTCAAGCAAACCCTCAAACGCCTTGCCGCGCGCTGGTACGCTCTCGCCGACGAGTTGGAAGAGCGCGATCGCGACCACGAAGACGCGGCCTGAGCGTCGCGGTCTTCAATCGCAGCTTACCGCTCATCGGGGCCGGGCCGAATTTCGGCGCCGATAAGCGCCGCGTGTTCTCTCCGCGAGATTGCCCTGTCAAACGCGCTGAGCGAATCGCGATGTTCGCACGCGCAGAAAAGGCAGCAGTCGAATTTCAACTGCATCAACTAATCCGCTCTTGCGCCGGAAGCCTTGACGACCTTGCCCCATTTGTCGGTCTCATCCGCGAGGAACCGCGCGAAATCCTCCGGCGAGCCGGGCATTGGCGTGGTTCCGAGTTCGGCAAGCCGCGCCTGCAGCTTCGGGTTCGCTAAACCCGCGTTGATCTCGCGGTTGAGCTTGTCGATGATTTCGACCGGCGTGGCGCGCGGCACGCCGGCGCCGTACCAGGATTCCGTCACGTAGCCCGGAACGAATTCACTGACGGTCGGAATATCGGGCAAAGTCGGCCACCTTGCCGGGCCGGTGACTGCGAGCGGCCGCAGTGCACCGCTGCGGACATGTTCGATCGAGGCGGGCAGCGGGTCGAACATGACCTGGACTTGCCCGGCCAAGAGATCGACCATTGCCGGTGCCGTGCCGCGATAGGGCACGTGGACGATGTCGATACCGGCCATCATCTTGAACAGCTCCGCCGAGGCATGATGCGGCGTGCCGTTGCCTGCCGAGGCGTAATTGATCTTGCCCGGGTGCGCCTTGGCGTAGGCGATGAATTCCGGGATTGTCGTCACCGGAAAGGACGGGTTCACCTCGACGACGAGCGGCGTGCGCGCGATGCCGGCGACCGGCGCGATGTCGCGCAGGAATACGAAATTGAGCTTCTGATAGAGCGTCGCATTGATCGCGTTCGGGGACCCCACCAGCAGCATCGAATAGCCGTCGGGCGGCGAATTGATGACGGCCTCGGCGCCGACATTGCCGCCGGCGCCGGCGCGGTTCTCGACCAGGAACTGCTGCCCCAAATGCTCCGACAGCCAGTTCGCGATAAGCCGCGCCATGATGTCCTGCTGGCCGCCGGCGGTGAAGCCGACGACAAAATGGACCGGCCGGGTCGGATAATCGAGCGCGAGCGCGCCTCGCGGCAAGGTGGACGCCGCTGCCGCGGCGGCGAGTTTAAGGAAACGGCGGCGACGCGGTGAGTGCAGGGGAGAGAATTGCACGGGACCGGTTTCCTCTGCTGCCCCCAAACCAGATCGGTATCCCCGAATTGACGAGCGGACGAGTAATTCTAGCGACCTCATCGCGCTCAGATGCATGGATGACGAAGCTTACATCGTGCGCATAAGCCACGGACTACGGCGTGGCGGAGGGCCCGGATTCGCCAGCCCTCCGCTGCGGCCCATTTCGCTTCCTACTGGTCGAGCACCTCGATGTAGCCGAGATGGCTCGAGGTGTCGCCGGACCACCAGATGCGGTTCGGATTGGTTGGATCGAGCTCGATCCTCCTTGCATCCAACTCCACGATCGGCAGCGCGAACTCGGTCCACGTTTCCGTCTTGGGATCGAAGCGGGCGATTCTGTCCGCCGTCTGCAAGGTAATCCAGATCACCTTGTGCTTCGCATCGGCAACCGGGTGATAAGCACCGTTGTTCGCGGTCGGCGGCGCGTAGTAGGTCATCTTGCCGGTTTTCTGATCGACCTTCACGAGTTTCCCGGCGTTATGGAAGCCGATCCAGAGATTACCCTCCCAATCCGTTCCCATTCGGCGCGGAATGTCGACGCCGGGAGTCGGGAATTCATCGATCTTTCCGGTGGCAGGGTCGAGCCGACCGATTTTGTTTGCTTCCCGCTCGACGAACCACACCCTGCCGTCGCCCGCGACGTCAATGCCGTAAGCGCCGGGGTTCTGCTTGGTCTCGACCCAATGAGGGATGTCGTACGCGGTGAACTGCTTGGTTTCGAGGTTCAACCCGACGATCCGCGTGCCGGCCGTCGACCACACCATCTTGCCGTTCGGGTCGGCGCGCATGCTGTTGCCGGTCATCTGGCCCTTGAAGTCCGCGGGCGCCGGAAAGGCAGTGAACTCCTGGTACTTGGTGTCGAACTGCAGCCAGCGGCGGTTGGCGCCGATCTCCGCCATCCAGATCGAGTCGCCGACGCCGCGCACCGGCGGACCCATGTGAGCGAGGACGCCGATTTTCCGCGGGCCCGGCGGCGGATCGATGTCGGTGAACTCATAGGTCTTCGGATCGAAGCGTCCGAGCTTGTATTCGTTGAGCTCGTTTACCCAGGCGATGCCCTGCGGATCGACCGTAATGTCGTGAAGTGCGGCGTCGGAATTCGCGACCGCATAATCGACCGCGATATACTTCGCCGCGGCACCCTGGAGCAGGGTTCGCGACAAACGGCCGTTGGGATCAGGCTTCGGCGTGGTGTTCGAGAAGTTCTTCGCCAGATAATCGATGACCGTCTTTTCTTCCTGTTCGGTCAGGTCCTGGGCGCCCTGTCGTTCGTGGATGCGTTCGCGCATCCAGGCGATCTTTTTCTCCCAGTTGGGCCGGGTCCATCTCATCTGCGTCAGCCGATGCAGGAAATGGCACTGGCCGCACTTCGCCTCCACGATCGCCTTGCCTTCGCCTTCCGGCAGATTGGGCGGCTGCAGCTCGAAATCGAGTTCATTGCCGGCGACGCGGCCCGGGCCGCCGAATCCAGCCATTCGGCACCACAGGACCTTGTTCTTCCGTGAGCAACACATCGGCTGTCGCCGGCTTGTCGGCGGTCAACGTCACCGGCGTGAGCTTGCTCTCAAAGCCGTTCCCAACGCCCTGCACCGTGTAATTGCCCGGCGGCAGGTTGTTCATTGAGTAGCGGCCCTGCGCCTGGGTGATCACCATGAACGTCAGACGACGCTCCGGATTGATCAATTTGACGTAGGCTCCGGGAAGCGCCTGTCCGGATGCGCTCTTCACGACGCCCTGGACGCTGCCGGCAAAGTCCGCCGCTCCGCTTGCGTGGACGCTGACGACCGTCCCGAGGGTCGCGACGACGGCTAAAATTCGACGCCCGTGGCGAAACATCGATTTTTCCTCCCTTGACCAGAAATTGAGTTTTTGGCCATTCGGCTGCTAAGAGCATACAACCGAGTTTGCGTATAATCGAGGCCTCCAGCGCGTTGTTTCCAAGACACGCAGGATCGCGATCCGCACCATGTTAACAAAGGGAAAGTGATGAAGGTCCTTCGATGTCTGCAGCTTTGCGCGATCAAGGCGTGCACAATTCTATCCTTGTCGCCAATCGCCGTGTCGGCGCAAGTCGTGGGTGATACTCCCGTGCGTGCTCCGGGTCTGCATAGCCTGAGTTTGCAACGTGCGGACGGACCGCCGATCCACTATGCAATCCTCGTCCCCGATAACTATTCTCCCTCAACGCCCGCACCTCTCGTCCTTGCGTTGCACTTCGGCGTTCGAGGTGGAGATGCATCTGGTGCCGGCGGAGACGTGGTGCAGATCCTCATTGGTCCTGCGCTCGCGGGACTCGGCGCCATCATCGTCGCGCCGGATTCGGTGCGGGGTGATTGGAGGACCGCCGAAAACGATAGGGCCGTGAATGCGTTGCTGGACATGGTTCTGGCCAACTACGCAATCGACAAGCAAAAGATCGTCGTCACCGGCTACAGCATGGGCGGTACGGGCTCCTGGCATTTCGCCGAAAAATTCCCGCAACGCTTCAGTGCGGCAATTCCCGTCGCGGGCAGGCCGCCAGCATCCGCCTCCGGGTGGCGGCTTCCGGTTCTGGCAATCCATTCACACGATGACCAGGTCGCACCTTTTGGCCCAACGGAAGCGCGCATCGCGGAACTTCAGAGCGCGGGGGTGAACGCCAAACTGATCGCGCTCACCGGCATCACCCATTACGAAACCAATCGCTTCAGAGGTGCCTTGCTGCAAGCGATCCCGTGGCTACACCAGGTTTGGAAATAGAAACGGAAACGTCCGTCTCTTCTGGGACCAATATCGAAAGCTGCTGTGCCCGCGCCAAGCGCGGGCACGACAAGTTAGAGATTTTGTTCAATGATTTTGTCGCCTGGTTTAACTCGCTATCGAATGCCCAATTCTCCTCGAACCTCGTTGACGAACCGCATATCGATCACTTCATCATAAGAAACCGGCTGCTTGAGTATGCCGGCCTGCCGCACGACCGCCTCTGCGTTCGTCCAGGACTCCTTGGAAATGAATCCGTCGGTGCTGAAGAGGCCGTCGGCGAAGCTGCGATCGAGCGAGGCCTTGAGGTCGTCGGCGCTGGCGGTCGGGAATTCGGATTTGGCGAAGTCGAGCATCTCGCCGCGGTGGCTGTCGGTATAAGCGAGGCCCCGCACAAGCGCCTTGACGAGAGCCTTCACGGTCGCCGGATCTTTTTCCATCACGTCACGGCGCACGCTCAACGCCGTATCGACAAAGGGGCCGAGTTCGCGTGACGAATTAAGGATCGGCTGAGTCCAGATGCCGTCCTTGTAGAGCTGCGTGATGAAAGGCTCGGACGAGACGCCAAGGTCGGCTTGTTTGGCCCTGACGGTGGCCGGTACGATAGAGGAATTTCCGACCTCGATCAGCGTGACATCCTTGCCGGGCTCGAGGCTCCATTTCTTGAGGAAATAGCGCAGGACGTTGTTCGGCGTGCTGCTGTAGTAGCCGACCGCGATCCGTTTGCCCCGGAGGTAAGACGGAAGCTCCGTCGTCATCGGCGGAATGTCCGTGCGCGCCATCATGTAGATGTTGGCGCGCGCCACGAGGTTGCTCACCGCCATAATGTCCTTGCCGTTGACGTGCGCGGAGGCGTTATGATCAACGGACGCGATATAGGCGAACGCATCGCCGGACAGCACCGCATTGATGAAGCCGGGCGATACCATCACCGCGATCTTGAGATCGATGCCCTCGTCTTTGAAGTAGCCTTTCCGCAGGGCGACATAGACCGGCAGGAAGCCGACGTGATGAACCGGTTCGGCGAGCAGCAGCTCCTTCGCAGCGGCATGCTGCCGCTCGGTCAGTGAGGAAATCGCGAGAACGATCAAAGCTCCCGCGAGCAGACGACAGGCCT
This sequence comes from uncultured Alphaproteobacteria bacterium, assembly GCA_963702755.1. Classification (GTDB taxonomy): domain Bacteria; phylum Pseudomonadota; class Alphaproteobacteria; order Rhizobiales; family Xanthobacteraceae; genus JAJPKK01. Next base: position 169,683 of record CAVPDZ010000007.1, read on the forward strand.
TTCGGTACATGCTTTCCTCCCGACAGTGACGCCAGCTTTAGTGCGCCGACGATGTTGCACTCTCTCGCCGCTTGGCCCATTCGCCGAGCAGATGTTGCTTGTCGCGATCGTCGATATGGGCGAGTGCTTGACCGACAAAGTCGATCCCGACGAGCTTCTCCCACTCCAGCATCAGCTTGAGGGTAAGCGGTCCGGGCAGCTCGGTCCCGATCGCGACGCCATTGAGGCTCTTGACCGGCACAACGGTCGGGCTGGTGCTCGCCGTGAAGGCTTCATCAGCGCAATAGACGTCGTAGGGCGTGAAATTTCCCTCGATGACGGGGACCCCGAGGTCTCCCGCAATGGAGAACAAGGTCGAGCGCGTCACACCGCCGAGCACCGTTCGGTCGGACGAGGTGCACAGCCTGCCGTCTTTGACGAAGAAGAAATTGCCAAGGTGCGTCTCGGAGATATTGCCGTCCAGGTCGAGCATCAGCGGCGTCGCGCGGGGATTGACCTGCTTCGCCTCGAACGCCGCGATGGAATGGTTCATCTTGTTGGTGATCTTGGCCTTGGCCTCCAAGCTCTGCGGCGGCGTGCGCCGGGTGGACGGCGTGACCAGCAGGCAGCCTTCGACGTATTCGCGGGCGAAGCTGTGGTAGGCGATCGGCAGACAGAAGATCGCGACCGTCGCCGCCACGGGTCGGCCTTTGCTGAAGCGATCAGCACCGCGGGAGACGACTTGCCACAGCGCGCAATCGTCGTCCCGGTTCAACAAATGCTTATTACGTTCGAAGACCTCGACTGAAAGTCGGGCCATCTCGTCGGGCGTAATCCCGCAATCGATGCGGGTGTATTTCAACGAGCGGTAAAGCCGCGCGAGGTGAGCGTCCAGCTTGAACAGCTTGTGACCGAAGCTGCGGGTCACGTCGTAGACGCCCTCGCCGCTGGTAAAACCGCGGTCGAAAATCGAGACTTTCGCCTCGCTCGCCTTCACGAAGCTACCATTGAGGTAGCAGATCCCGTCCTCCATCGAACGCACCTTCCCTGTGTCCCTTCGGAGCCTTTCCAGCGCCGCAACCCTACTGCTGTACGAACCTGCTGGGAACTGGATCGGCGCGCGAGGATGCGTGTTTTCCTTTATCGCGGCAAAAATCCAATCGCCGGCTGAGCTTCGGCGAAAACGCACGCAGACGTAAGATTTCGCGCGGATGCTCGATGTCTGGAAGAGTGCACAACCACCCGCACGACGTAACGATTGCAAGCGTTCGCGATCGTTCGTTCAGTCGCGTACAAGTGCCGGCTCCGCGCTTGTACAACCATCGGGCTCAATCCGAGCGACGCCGCACCGACAAGAATCTTGATGTCGGTACGCAATATGCATTGGATAATCGCCGGGCTGGCTTACGTTCGGCGACGAGCGGGCAGCGCGCAGGTGGAGAGACCGATGAGCGACAATTCTGATCTTGTGAAGCTCTACGGATCAGTGCTTGACCTTTGCAAGGTGAAGCAGGGTGAAGTTCTTGCAGTCCTGACGGAAGGCGGCGATCGTTCATCCGATGTTGACGCCTACCTCACGGCCGCAGAGATACGGGGCGCGCACGCGATGCAGGTGAACCTGCGCCGCAGGCCGCCCGCGCCCGGAGCCAAGACAAAGCAGACCTCGCTCACCGGGAATCGCCCCGCGGTCGACGCGCTGAAGTCAGTCGACATCGTCATCGATTTCGTCGGCCTGCTGTGGTCGGCCGAGCAAAAGGAGATCCAGCAGGCCGGCACGCGCATCCTCATGTCGCGCGAGACGCCTGACGTCATCCGCCGGATGTTTCCGACCGAGGCGCTACGCCGGCGTGTCGAAGCCGGCGAGAAGATGCTCACGTCCGCACGCGAGCTGCGCATCACCTCGCCGGCTGGGACGGACATCCGTTATGACCTTGGCCAGTACCCCGTCATCACGCAGTACGGCTTCACCGACCAGCCCGGGCGCTGGGACAATCTGCCAGGCGGATTTCTGTACACAGGCGGCAACGATACCAAGATCGACGGCGTCGTTGTGCTCAATACCGGGGACATCATCTTCCCGTTCAAGCGCTACCTTTCCAACCCCATCCGCATGACGATCGAGAAGGGGATGGTGACGAAGATCGAAGGCGATCACTTGGACGGCGAGCTGCTGCGTTCATTCATGGCGCGCTACGACGATCCCCGCGCCTACGCGGTCTCGCACATCGGATGGGGGATGGACGAGAAAGCCCAATGGGATTTCATGGCCACGAATCCCCTCGGCGCTTTCACCAACGGCGTCGACGGGCGCTCGTTCTACGGCAACGTCTTGTTCTCGACAGGGCCCAATGCCGAACTCGGCGGCACCAACGACACCGGCTGTCATCTGGATCTGCCGCTGCGCAATTGCGACCTCTACCTCGACAATCAGCTCATCGTGAAAGAAGGACGACTGGTCCCGGCCGAGTTGCGTGCGGCAGGTCGCTGACCCGAGAAGCGCGCGATGAATCTCCAGCGTCTTGAGCCGACGAGGCGTCGCGTTATCGGGAGCATCGGTTTAGCCCTGTTAGCGCCGGCGCTGGCGCGGGCCGATGATTATCCGAGCCGACCGATCCGCTTCATCTGTCCGGTGCCGCCCGGTGGCAGCGTCGATGCCATGGCCCGCATTATCGCAGAACAGCTGCGTGCCAAGTGGGGACAGCCTGTCGTGGTCGAGAACAGGCCCGGCGCCGGCAACGTGATCGGCATAGAAGCCGTGCTGCAGGCAGCACCGGACGGCTACACGCTCCTCGTCGGTCCAGGCTCGCCGGTGATCGTGCAGAAGCTGCTTTATCCAAATCGCACCCTCGACCCCGAGGCACTCGAGCCCGTATCGGAGATTGCCACCAATCCACTGGTCCTCGTAATTCATCCGAGCGTGCCGGCGAACGACTTGGCCTCATTCGTTGCCTATGCGAAGGCAAATCCGGGCAAGCTCAACTATGCCTCGGCGGGCGACGGCGGCGTGCCGCACCTCACCGCGGAGATGTTCCAGCACAAGGCAGGGGTGACGTTCACCAAGGTGCCTTATCGCGGCGTGGCGCTCGCCATGACCGACCTCGTCGCTGGCCAGGTCGATATGATCTTCGTCGACATCAGCACCGCCATCGAGCACATTCGCGCCGGCCGCTTGCGGGTGCTGGGCGTGGCGGCAGAGAAGCGCAACCCCGCGCTGCCCGGTGTCCCGGCCTTTCCTGAAGTCTATCCGGACCTCATTTCCGAGACGTGGTTTGCAGTCTACGCACCCCCGAAGACGCCGATCGCGTTGCGCGAGAAAATCTCAGGCCGCGATCGCGGAGGTCGTCAATCACGCCGGATGTGCGGCAAAGGATGGCAGACATGGGCGGGATCGAGGCGGTGGGAAGTTCGCCGGCCGACATGGCGGCCTTTATCCAGCGCGAGAAGGCGCGATGGGCCGCCGTCATTCGCGAAGCCCAGATCAAGGTGAACGAGTGACGGTGGCGGGACGGTGCCGCGGCGCCGCTCGCTGCAAGTACAATATCGGGGACTGACTGGACATGAGCCGGACTACGCCGCGGGTATTGATAGCCGGGGCCGGCATTGGCGGATTGACCGCAGCGTTGGCCTTGCTTCAACGCGGCATCGATTGCGATCTGTACGAGCAGGCGTCCGAACTGCGCGAGGTCGGCGCGGGACTTCAGCTATCGCCGAATGGAACGCGGGTTCTGTTTGCGCTTGGCCTTGAGCCCGCGGTGCGGCGCGAGGGAGTCGAGACCGGCGACAAAGTGGTCCGGCTGTGGAGCACGGGACAAACCTGGTCGCTGTTTGACCCGGCCGCGGGCACCTCGACCGAGCGGTTCGGTTCGCCGATGTATCTCATGCATCGCGGCGACCTGCACGCGATGCTCGTGAGTGCCGTTCGGCGACATAAGCCGGACGCGATCCATCTATCCGCACGGTGCACCGACTTTGAGCAGGACGAGTCGGGCGTTCGCGTGCACCTGGAAGATGGTACGCGCGTCACAGGCGACATCCTCATCGGCGCGGATGGACTACACTCTACGATTCGCCGCCGCTTGTTCGGCCCCGCCGAGCCCAAGTTCACTGGCATCCTGGCGTGGCGTGGCCTGGCCGCGATCGAACGACTGCCCGAGCATCTGCGCCGGCCGATCGCCACGCAGTGGCTCGGGCCGCGCGGCCACGTGACGTGCTACCCGGTCCGCCGCGGGTCGCTGCTGAACATGGTGGGCGAGGTCGAGCGCGACGATTGGCAGCTCGAATCGTGGGTCCATCCCGGATCACACGACGAATGCCTGCGAGACTTCGTGGGCTGGCACGAGGATCTCCTCTCGATCATCGACAGCGTCGACCAGTTCTATAAGTGGGGGCTGTTTTTGCGCGAGCCGCTGCCAAGATGGTCGGTAGGGCGCGTCAGCCTTCTTGGCGACGCCTGCCACGCCATGCTGCCGTTCCTTGGGCAAGGCGCCAACATGGCCATCGAGGATGGCTACGTTCTCGGCCGGTGCATCGAGCAGTGGGCGAATGATCCGGTCACGGCGCTGCGGGTCTATGAAACAGCGCGCCGGGAACGGACCACAGACGTCGTCAGACGGTCCGGCAACATGGCCGCAACATTCCACAATGAGGCCCTCGTCGATGCCCGCGCCGGCGCTGCTTACATCAGCCAGCAATGGGACCCCGAGCGAATTCGCCACCGGTACGACAGCATCTATCTGTACGACGCGACGTCCGTCCGAATTGCCCCACCGGTGCCCGGTGCCGCCGAGGTGCTCGACAGTTCGCGAACACATTGATGTGCCCTGAGGTGTAAGAGCGTCGGCGAATAGGCCGGCAAAAGCCGCGGATTATCACGCTGACTGCAGCGAACGCGGCCGGCCGAAGTCGGGCCGGCAGGAAACTGGGACGAATGACCTTCACCGAACCCGAACCGATATCCCGAACGGCTGCGATTTCCTACATGATAGGTCTGCCGCTCGCTCTGGCCGCGCTAGTGTTTCTCCCCGTCGGCCGCCTCGACTGGAGGCCGGGCTGGTTCTTCATCGGCTTCGTTCTTGTTGTCTATGGTGCGTCCGCGTTGATCTTGGCGCGCGTAAACCCCGCCATTTATCGCGCGCGCAGCCGCGTCCAACCCGGCACGGAACGCTGGGACCGGATCCTGCTTTTACTGATGCTGCCCGTTATGATTGCCGAGATTCCGCTTGCGACCCTCGACGCCGGCAGATTGTTGTGGTCGCGCGTCCCACTCCCGATCGTGATCCTGGGCTACGTCCTGCTCGGCGTCGGCTTCGCCGTCACCACGTGGGCCCAGGCGGTCAACCGCTTCTTTGAGCCAGGCGTGCGCCTTCAGCGCGAGCGCGGTCAGCACGTCATCAAATCCGGACCCTACGCAATCGTCCGCCACCCAGGCTATTTCGGTGCGCTCTTGATATTCGCCGGTCTCGCGCTGGCGCTGGGATCGTGGTGGGCCCTGGTTCCGGCGGCCTGGGCGAGTGCGATCCTGGTCTTGCGGACGAGCCGCGAGGACACGCTGCTTCGGGCCGAACTCGACGGCTATGCGGACTATGCCCGGCGGACCCGATTTCGGCTGGTGCCCGGGCTTTGGTGAACAGTAGCCGGCGGTAGTGTGATCAACGTTTTTCAGCAATGGACTCTATGAGGGGCACGACGCGCGCCATATCGTTGCGGATATACGTATCGAACGCCTTGAGCCCGACGTGGCGCGGCTCGATACCCTGGATCCGTATCTTCGTCTGCAGGTCGGGATCTTTACCGGCCTCCGCGAATGCCCTGTTGAGCGCCTCCAGCACGTTCATCGGAGTTTTGGCAGGGGCCAAAACGCCGTACCAGGTCGCGTATTGATAATCGATCCCTTGCGACAAGGCGGTCGGGATCGCGACTGGGGCAGTGACAGGCTGTTTTGCCGCCACCGCGAGTGCCCGCAACTGCCCATCCTGCAGCAGCGGCAGCACGAAGGCGATTGGGACGAAGGACGCCTGAATGCGTCCACCCAATAAATCCGCAATGATGGTCGCGCTGACGGAGTAGGGCACATGCACCATCTCAATTCCGGCTTGTCGCGCGAAATAGGCGCCGGCGAGATGCGTCGAGGTACCGATCCCTGCAGATCCATAGTTGATCTCGCCGGGTTTTGACTTCGCCAGCGCTACGAAGTCCTTCAGATTTGTCACCCCGAGCGAAGCCGGCACGACGACAATGGCCGGCGCTTCGCCGACAAGCGATACGCCGGCAAAATCAGCAACGGGGTCGAATGGCAGGTTCTTGTTGAGAGTGCCGAGAATTGAATGACCCGAGTTGGCGAAGAGCAAAGTGTGGCCATCCGGTGCTGCGGCGGCGACCGCCTGGGCGCCGATCACGCCGCCGGCGCCTCCCCTGTTGAGGACGACGACCTGCTCGCCGAAATGCCTAGCGAGCCTGTCCGCATAAAGCCGCGCCAGGATATCGATGGTCGTCCCACCCGTGATCGGCGCGACGATGGTGATGAGCCGCGACGGATAGCCGTCACGGGCGCGCGCCGTAACGGCGAGACAAGCGGCCGCGACGATCATGATGCCGACGAGCCTGAAGTATCGCATGGCCTAATCCGTCAAAGCAGCGCCACCGCACGAACAGGCGAGGCTTCGGCGCCGATCAGCTTGAGCGGGAGACCCACCAACGTGCAGCGGTCGCTGCCGATCTGATCGAGGTTCTTTAAATAGGGCATGGTGATCACGCCGTGCTCGCTCAGAGTGCGCGAGTTATGGAACACCCTCGGCGCGCCTGGCTCGTCGTTGCCGTGGTAAAAGTCGTAACCGACGATCGCCACGCCTTTCTCGATGCACCACATCGTGGCTGCGATCGTCAGGTAGGGCAAATCTTTCATCCATCTGTCGCTGCCGCCGTCATACGAATTATTGTGATCCGTCCGCAGCAGGAGGCGGTCCCCGCGGCGGATACGGTTGTCGAGGCGCTTCTGCAGATCCTTCTCCGTAATCGCCTGCCCCGGCATCTTGTCGCGCAGATCGGCGATGATCGCGTCGCCGATGAACAGGTCGAGCGGCAGCTGGTAAATCTGTGTGCCGCCCCGCACGTTGTGTTCCGGCGCATCGACGTGGCTGCCTGCGTGCAGCCGCATATGCACGCCGCGGACGATCTGGCCGGCGCCGCCTGGAGCATCATGCTCTTTGATGACCTCCATCTCGAACTGCATGTCCTTGGTGAAGCCTCCAGGTGTGCGCATCGCGAAGTTTTTCGCATCGAGCTCGAGACTGATGTCGACGATCCTTTGAAACTGCGCAGCCATATCCGTCTCCACACCGCGCTATGCGCGCCCGGTTCATGAACGCAGAATCTGACGCGCAATTGCAGCGTCAACAATGGCAATTTTTGCAAATCTTCAAAGTTCATGCTGCCACCGATGAAGGAGGCGCTCCGCAGCCCGGAGTGCACCATTCCTGCGAGAGCTGCCGCGACACTCAGCCTCAGGAGAACCAATGCTAACGGAACAATGTCCGCCGGACGCGGAAGCCGAGATAGTGATTGCGATGGTCGAGGGGGTATCTGTTTCGGTAAGCAGAGCGGAGGAATTCCCGAAAGAGAAACCAGGAACCGCCGCGAATAACCCGAGCACTTGGATCGCCCGAATCAACCCAAGCCGAGCCATCCGTGGGTGCCCCATCGTAATTCTGATGCCAAATGTCCCGGCACCACTCCGAGACGTTGCCGTGCACGTTATAAAGGCCCCACGGATTAGGCTCGAAATGGCCGACGGGCACCGTCGACTTGCGCACTTGGCCCAGCGCCGGAAAGCCTTTGTAGCCGTAGTAGTTCGCTTGTGCCGGAGTGATCGAAGACCCCCACCAGTACGGCGTCGTAGTGCCGGCGCGCGCGACATATTCCCACTCAGCCTCGCTGAGGAGAGCGTAGGATTGCCCTGTCAACTCCGATAACCAGGCGATATAGGCGTTGGCATCATCCCAGTTGACGCACACCACCGGATGATCGTCGCCTTGGCGGAAGCCGGGAGTGCGCCATGACAACGATGGATCGACGATCCATTTGGTGCCGGTCCACATCAGCGCGTCGCCTTCGAGCTTGTAGTTTGTCGCCGTCACGAAGGCGGCGAACTGGCCGCGCGTAACGGCATGGCGGCCGACACTAAAATGGCTGTGCGAATGTGACGGTGTGTTGCGGTCCCTCATTATCATAGCGGCCGCTCTCGGTATCCGGCGATCCCATCAGGAACTCACCCGCCGGGACCACAACCATTTCGGGCCCGTGTTTGTGGTCTTTGAACCATTCGGTCGTTCCAGCGCCAGGTTTGAACCACCCTTTCGTCGTGCTGTGGACCATCTGAGCATGGATCCGGACACGCCCTTCCGCGCGCCATACTGTCTCTGCGCCCGCTGTCTGGTGCTGCTGCTCAGGCATTGTTCATCGATATGTCCCGGTGCTGACCCACCAGCATGGCCTCACCGCCAGCCGACAAACTCGCCACCGCTTGCCGGCGCATTTTTGGCCGCATCGGCGATCATTCAGCAAAAGATGCACTTTGATATCCTCTCCAACAGAACAACCACCCTTCCACAAACCGCTGCGGGGCAGCGTTTAACTTTCGCGCCGTGATTGCCGGATCGCTCGTAGATCTTTATATAGCGCCTTCCCGCGCGCGGATTTGGCCTCGGATTAAGCGATCCGTGCACAGCAGAGGTCGAGACACATGGTTGGCAAAGTAAATCTCAAATCGATGTCGATTGAAAAGCTTTCAGATACTCAAGAGCCGCATCGATGCAGTTTTGAGCGCCAGAGTCAGCGAGGAACGGCGTTCGCTCGAAGCAAAGCTTAGCAGCCTTGGGCGAATAAATTCGCCCGGCACCATTCGGGTGAAAGGAATGCGCGGCGCACCGCGCGGAAAAATAGCGCCGAAATATCGCAATCCCGCTAATCCCGCCGAAACATGGGCCGGCCGCGGTCTGAAGCCGCGCTGGCTGACGGCTGCGATGAAATCGGGCAAAAAGCTGGAGCATTTCGCTATCGCCGCAAAGTCAAAAACGACTGCGACGAAGCGGATGGGGCGCGCGCGCCCGAAGGCAGCGCGCAAAGGTCGTCGAGCGGCGAAAAGATAGAGGCAGTAGTCCTTGCCGGCCGGGATCGAGAGCCCCTGCCATGATGGTGTGCGGGGCTTGCGATTGGAGTAAGGTCTCCTGCAATCCGCGTCGTTCAATCGTCACCCCGGCGCCTTTCCCGTCGTGTGAAAGCGATCGGTCAATTGGGGGTTGTCCATGTTACTCAAGAAATTCGCATTTGCTGCGATCCTCGCGATGGCCTTGTCGCAATCGGCGAGCGCCGCCGACCTGGTCATCTATCTCAACCAAGCCACGGAATCCGGAGTGCGCGAACTGGCCGCGGCTTTTGCGCAAGCGACCGGGAATAAGGTCGAGGTCAGCTTCCAGGCGGGGGCGGCCCTGAACGAGAAAATCAATGCCGGTGAATTGGGCGACCTGACGGCGCTCGGACTCGCGCAATTCGAGCCCTTCATCAAAAGCGGAAAGATTGTGCCCGGCAGCGTCGTCGAATTTGCGCGGGTGGGTAACGGCGTCGCGGTGAAGGAAGGCGCGCCGAGGCCTGACATCAGCACACCCGAGGCCTTCAAGCGGGCAATGCTTGAAGCAAAATCGATAGGTCACACCAATGCCGGCACCGGTCCGTTCAATACCCGCTTATTTCAACGGCTCGGCATTTACGATCAAATCAAAGACAAGATCAAAATCATCCAGGGACGACTCGTCGCCGCAGCCGTTGCTGACGGAGAGGTCGAGATAGGCATTCAGCAGACCAACGTGATCCAGCCTTATCGGGGGACCGCCTATCTCGGACCCCTGCCTCGTGAGCTGATGGAGTACGGCGCGATGGGCGTCGGGTTGCTGGCTGCTTCGAAACATCCGGACGAGGCAAGAGCATTCATAAAATTCATGGTCGATCCGGCTAACGCGGATCTGCTCAAGAAAGCCGCCATGGAGCCGGCAGGACCGTGAAGGGTTCAGCCATCAGAAGCTCCGCGTTTGTTGATCGCGTGTTCGGCAAGCCAGGTCGCGGCAGGAGATAAAGCCCCGCAATACATACGCTGACGGCAGGCATCGCGGCAGGCAGCAGCCGAACGTCTTCGCCGTGGGAGGAGCCCGCCATGGTCGCAGTCCGAAGCATAGCAGTCGTCGCAATCATCTCCATCGTCGGCGTGGCGCCGATCAGCGCGCAAACAGCGGACGAGTTCTATCAACAGGCGAAGAACGAGAAGACGGTGGTGCTTTACGGCGCCGGGCCAACCGGCTCCCACGACCGTTGGATCAAGGAGTTCGAGCAGACATTTCCAGGCGTGACGGTGAATTTCACGGGGGGCCTCAGCCCCGCGCTCAACAAGAAGATCGATGCCCAGCTCGCAGCCGGCAAAATCGAGACGGATCTCGCAATCCTGCAAACCATCGAAGACTTCGCCAGATGGAAGAAAGCGGGAGCTATGATGGCGTTCAAGCCGCCAGGCTGGGAGATGATCGATCAGGCCTATAAGGACGAGGATGGCGCCTTCGTCACAGTCAGCATCAACCCCATCACCTACGCCATCAACACGCAACTCGTGTCCGGCGCCGACGCCCCGAAATCGGCGCTCGATTTTCTGAAGCCGCAATTTGCGGGCAGGCTCATCACCACCGATCCGACCGAGGACGATGCTGCGCTCGCGTCGTTCGCGTTGATCGTGCAGAAGTACGGCTGGGAGTACCTGGAAAAGTACGCCGCGCAGAAACCGGTGTACGTCAACGGTCACGCCGGCGTCTCCAACGCGATCGCTTCCGGCGACAAGCTGGCGAGCTTCGACTCCACCACGACGACCTGGCAGCTGATGCGCGCCGGCAAACCGATCGCCGGCCTATTCTCGGAAATAGACGCGACGCCGATCTTCCTCGTTGGAGGGGGCATGTTCAAGGATGCGCCGCATCCGAACGCGGCCAAGCTCTACCTCAGCTGGTTTCTCGCTAAGGAGCAGCAAGCTCGCTCCGGCGCCTTCTCGGCGCGCGCGGACGTGCCGCCGCCGTCCGGTTTCAAGCCGCTCGTCGATTACAATATCGACCGCGGCTACCGCAGGCTCGTGACGGACCCGGAACGAGTATCGGCGCTGCGGAAACGCTTGGCACCTTACATCGTCCAGCGTTGATCCCAATAATGGGAGACGTTCCACTCGATGGGTCGAAACCCTTGACTCCTCCCGTTCCACCACTGCAAGCCCGCGGCAGGCGAGTGCAGAACGATGATCTGGTCGCCGGCTTGTGGCATTCTGCGATGTCGGACTTTGGTTCCGCGATCCGGCATCGGGTTTTTGAGCTTATTACTTTCGACACCGAGAAGCCTGCAACGCATTCGCCTACGATCGTTTAACAGAACTTGGTGCCGAAGACATCCGATCGTTGATCGCACGTTCGTTTGGAAGCACAATGAGTCGCCAACGGATCGATCCCTGCTCAGGTGAATGAGGGTGATGATCAGCCGCCGGGAGTGGCTTACCAGCGGCTGTGCCAATTTCTCGACCGCAGCCCATACAGCAATAAATACCGCTGTGACGAGCTTCAACGCCGGGCCTGAAGTCCGTATCGAACACCTCGCTGCCGCTCCGTTCCAGGAACTGGTCTTTTTTGAAGAAGGCCACTGTGTCCGCTCCCCATCCATATATCGAAATATTTAGCAGAACCCGGTCACGACATTCGATCATTGCAGTTTTTAAAGAGTTTAATCTAAAAAGCGTGGTGGTCCTGGATACCAACGACACTCTCTATGGCTGGACCATCCGCCGTTTGACGCCTAGCCGGGGCGCAGTCCTTCAAACCGGGAACACATCGATAGCACTGCGATGAATTTTAAGGCACTGGACAGCGGGGACATCCTGGTGCTCGCGACGCCGAAATGTCGCTTTCCAGGCCTGTTCTGGATTTATGGCGAGCAGTAACATCACAGGCGCAAGGGAGGTCCGTCATGCGCAAGACGTTCTCGGGCTTGATGCTTGTCGCTGCAGCTGCCACCGCAATCACATTGATGTTCATGTCACGCGGTTCGGCCCAGGCTCCCGCAAATTCCGGCGCGCCGCCAACCTCAGCGCTGAAAACACCGTGGGGCGAACCCGACCTGCAGGGGATTTGGACTGACGAAACCGACACGCCCTTGCAGCGCCCGGCGCAGTACGCGAACCAGGAGTTTTTCACCGAGGCACAGCGCGCGGAGATCAATAAAGCGCGCTCGGAACTGCTCGCGCGCGAGAGGCGCGCCGAGCGCGGAACGGAGCGCGACGTGTCCGGCTCCTACAATACCGTGTTCGTGTCCTTCAAACGCGCCGGAACGCGCACGTCAATTATTGTCGACCCGACCAATGGCCGAATTCCGCCACTGACGTCGCAGGCTCAGATGATTGCAGCTGCTGATCGCGCGTTTCGCCTTGCCTTGTTGCAATCCACCGAGACCTGCAAGAACGAAGAGCCGGCCTGTCGGGGCGGAAAATACGATCCCACGCCTTCGCCGCGGCGCGCCGAACTCGCCCTGCGGTACAACACCGCCCGTATGAACCGCAATGACGGCCCTGAGGACAGTTCGTTGCCGGAGCGCTGCCTGACCGGCGGGCTTCCCGAATTTGGAACCAACAACGGCAGCTTCCGCCGGATCGTGCAGACGCCGGGCGGCATCGCGATTTTCTACGATGTCGGTCAGGGCCAAGGCTGGCAACGCAACATCGTCATGAACGGGAGCCCGCATCTGCCGAACCACATCCGTCAGTGGTACGGCAACTCGCGCGGTCGCTGGGAGGGCGATACTCTCGTGGTCGACGTGACGAACTTCAGTGCCAAGACCGATTTCCAGGGTTCACGAGAGAACTTGCATCTGGTGGAGCGGTGGACGCGGACCGGGCCGTCATCGCTCGAATACATCGTCACCGCTGAAGACCCGACGGTGTGGACGCGGCCGTGGACCGCGAAGCAAGACTTCACCAAGCAGAGCGACGAGAAGAACAGGCTTTATTACGAGCCGCGTTGCGTCGAGGGAAATTACGGCCTTCCGGGGATCATGCACGGCCGGCGCGCAGAGGAGCGTGCCTTTGCCGAGGGTCGAGGCCCTGATCCGGCGACCAGGGACAGCATGAAGACTGGTTTCATATCCGACGACGACGTCTTCCCATTGCGATAACGCGCCGAAGCCGGGTTTTGGTGGAGCCAGGGGGAGTTCGAACCCCCGACCTCTTGAATGCCATTCAAGCGCTCTCCCAACTGAGCTATGGCCCCTTTTTGCGCGGTGTCGGGAAGGCCGCGCCGGTCGGCTCGCAACGGTGGCGTCGTCCGGCCTGCCGCCGCGCCCCCGTGAAATCACATCTTGACCAAGACCTCAAGTGTTTCGCCGCGCCCACGGCGTAGCGAGGGCAAAAGCCTCAGGACGTCGAGCAAGAGCCTCGGCGGAGCCTCAGCCTCTCCTCCTCGTTCTCGATGTCGCCGCCGATGATCTCGGTGACGTCGGTGTCTTCCTCTTCGGTCTCCTCGATGAAGGCGGCGTCATCCATGCCCTCATCATCCTCGAGTTCGACGTCCTCGTCGCCCTCCGCCCCCACCGTGGCGGGCTTCTTCTTGCCCTGCGCCTCGGCGTCGGCGTCTTCGAGCGACACGAACTCGGCCTCCTGGGTCTCCGGCAGCTCGGCCTCGACCTCCCGCGGTGCAGCACGGGCATCGGGCCGGCCGCCGCGCGTGGGCGCGACGACCGCCTCGAAAATGGTGCCGCATTTCGGGCAGGTGATCGGGGTATGGCTGAGGTCATAAAACTTGGCGCCGCAATGGGCACATAGGCGTTTCGTACCGAGCTCTGGCTTTGCCACGGTTGCGCAATCCTCTAAGGGTCGTTGAGAGCGGTTCTCCCCTTGGCGGTTCGCGGCGGCTCTGTCAATAGACCTGTGAGCTCTTTCCGCGCAGGACCTGCGCAAGAAGAGCTTGCCCCTCGCCAACGTGGCGTGACCGGCTTGGTTCCCCGTGTTAGGACGCGCCCGTCAGCCAAACGGACACGACCCGTGCAGTCATCCTCGCCCCTTGCCCCATTGACGGCCCGCCGGAGCCGCCCGCTTGCCGGCCGCGCGCGGGTGCCGGGCGACAAATCGATTTCGCACCGCGCGCTGATCCTGGGCGCGCTCGCTGTCGGCAAGACCCGCATTTCCGGACTGCTCGAGGGCGAGGACGTGCTCAATACGGCCCAGGCGATGCGCGCGCTCGGCGCGGTGGTGACGCGGGTCGGCGACGGCGCGTGGACGGTTGAGGGCGTCGGCGTCGCCGGCTTTGCCGCGCCGGCGGCACCGCTCGATTTCGGCAATTCCGGCACCGGCTGCCGGCTGGTGATGGGGGCCGTCAGCGGCTGTCCGATCACCGCGACCTTCGATGGCGACGCCTCGCTGCGCAAGCGGCCGATGCGCCGCATCATCGACCCGATCACCCAGATGGGCGCCCGCGTCGTCTTCGAAGCCGAAGGCGGCCGCTTGCCGCTGACGCTCGCCGGCGCCCGCGATCCGCTCCCGATCATCTACCAGACGCCCGTGCCGTCGGCGCAGATCAAGTCGGCGGTGCTGCTCGCGGGCCTCGCGGCGCCGGGCACGACTACGGTCATCGAGACCGAGGCGAGCCGCGACCATACCGAGCTGATGCTGGCGCATTTCGGCGCCGCGGTGCGGAGCGAGCCGGAGGGCCCCCATGGCCGGCGGATCACGCTGACCGGCCAGCCCGAGCTGGTGCCGGCGACGGTCGCCGTCCCCGCCGACCCGTCCTCGGCGGCGTTCCCCATGGTCGCTGCGCTGATCGTTCCGGGCTCCGACGTGGTGCTGACCGATGTCATGACCAACCCGCTGCGCACCGGGTTGATCACGACGCTCCGCGAGATGGGCGCCGCGATCACGACGGAAGAGGAGCGCAACGACGGCGGCGAGGCCATGGCCGCCTTGCGGGTCCGCCACTCCGCCTTGCGCGCGTTGAGGTGCCGGCGGAGCGCGCGCCCGCCATGATCGATGAATACCCGATCCTCGCCGTGGCGGCGGCGTTCGCGGAGGGCACCACGGTGATGCGCGGGCTCAAGGAATTGCGGGTGAAAGAATCCGACCGCCTCGCCGCGACGGCGGACATGCTGCGCGCGAACGGCATCGCGGTCGAGATATCCGGCGATGATCTTGCGGTCACGGGCGGCGGCCGGCCTGCCGGCGGCGGGCTTGTCGTGACCCACATGGACCATCGCATCGCGATGTCGGCCCTGGTGCTCGGCCTCGCCACGGAAAAGCCGGTCACGGTCGACGACGCCGCCTTCATCGCGACGAGCTTTCCGGGCTTCGCCGACCTGATGCGCAGCCTCGGCGGCGATCTCGGATGATCATCGCCATCGACGGGCCGGCGGCATCCGGCAAAGGCACGCTCGGGAAACGGCTCGCGGCTCATTATGGGCTGCGCCATCTCGATACCGGGCTCCTCTATCGTGCCGTCGCAAGGCGGTGCTCGATGCCGGCTATAAGCTCGAGGACCCGGGCCAGGCTGCGGCCGCGGCCCGCGCGCTCGACCCGACCCGGTTCGACGAGGCGGCGCTCAAAAGCCACGCGGCCGGTGAAGCGGCCTCGGTCGTGTCGGCGATCCCGGAGGTGCGCGCGGCGCTGCTGCGGTTTCAGCAGGATTTCGCCGCCGCCCCGCCTGGCGCCGTGCTCGACGGGCGCGATATCGGCACCGTCATCTGCCCCAACGCCGACGCCAAGATTTTCGTCACCGCAACGCCAGAGGTGCGGGCCAACCGTCGCGTTCTCGAAATGCGTCGCGGCGGCGCTCCGGCCGACGAAGCCGAAGTCCTCGCCGACATTCGCCGGCGCGACGAACGCGACAGCGCGCGCGGTGTCGCGCCACTCAAGCCCGCGGCCGACGCCGTCATGCTCGACACGTCCGACCTCGACATCGAGGCCGCCTTTCGTGCTGCCGATCGAGATCGTCGAGGCCGAGCGCCGCCGGAAGGGGCAGCGCTGAATGGCCCATCGGAGCGCTCGATCAGGCGCCTGACGACGGCGCGACCGCGCCGAATGCCTTGCGAGACGCGGGCCTATTCGCTATATGCGTGCCGAGTTCGGGCCGCCGCCTTGAAGGCGGAGCCGCCCGGGCGGGCCGAAGGCGCAACCAAATTCGCCTTCGCATGTGGAGGAACGCCCGCCCCAGGCTGCGTCGCGACGGCCGACTTTAGCAAATCGTATCGATGGCTTGGTTTCGTGCCGGCCTGCCGGGTTCATCCGGCAGCCGCCGGAGGTCATGCGGGGCCTCCGGCGTCAAGCTTTTGATACGCCCTCAATCCAACCGCCGGCCTGCCGCCCAGGAGATTTCATGGCTCTCGCTACCGCTGCCGCGCCGTCGCGCGAAGATTTTGCCGCCCTGCTGGAGGATTCGTTCACCCACGGCAACCTGCAGGAAGGGTCCGTCATCAAGGGGACCGTGGTGGGGATCGAAAAGGACCTCGCCGTCATCGATGTGGGATTGAAGACCGAAGGCCGCGTGCCGATGCGGGAATTCACCGGGCCGGGCCGCGGCAACGAACTGAAGATCGGCGACACCGTCGAGGTCTACCTGGAGCGCGTCGAGAATGCGCTCGGCGAGGCGGTGCTGTCGCGTGACAAGGCACGGCGCGAGGAAAGCTGGGGCAAGCTCGAGAAGGCGTTCCAGGGCAACGAGAAGGTCCACGGCGTCATCTTCAACCAGGTCAAGGGCGGCTTCACCGTCGATCTCGACGGCGCGGTGGCCTTCCTGCCGCGCAGCCAGGTCGACATTCGCCCGATCCGCGACGTCACCCCGCTGATGAACGTTCAGCAGCCGTTCCAGATTCTCAAGATGGATCGCCGCCGCGGCAACATCGTCGTATCGCGCCGCACGGTCCTGGAAGAGACCCGCGCCGAGCAGCGCCAGGAGCTGGTCCAGAACCTCGAGGAGGGCCAGGTCATCGACGGGGTGGTCAAGAACATCACCGACTACGGTGCGTTCGTCGACCTCGGAGGCATCGACGGCCTCCTTCACGTCACCGACATCGCCTGGCGGCGGGTCAATCATCCGTCCGAGGTGCTCAACATCGGCCAGCAGGTGAAGGTCAAGATCGTCAAGATCAACCACGAGACCCACCGCATCTCGCTCGGCATGAAGCAGCTTCAGGCCGATCCGTGGCAGGGCATCGAGGCCAAGTTCCCGGTCGGCGCCCGCTTCACCGGCCGCGTCACCAACATCACCGATTACGGTGCGTTCGTGGAGCTCGAGCCTGGCATCGAAGGTCTGATCCACGTCTCCGAAATGTCGTGGACGAAGAAGAACGTTCATCCCGGCAAGATCGTCTCGACGTCGCAAGAGGTCGAGGTGCAGGTGCTGGAGGTCGATCCGGTCAAGCGCCGCATCTCGCTCGGTCTCAAGCAGACCATGCGCAACCCGTGGGAGGTGTTCGTCGAGAAATATCCGCCGGGCAGCATTGTCGAAGGCGAGGTCAAGAACAAGACCGAGTTCGGCCTGTTCCTCGGCCTCGACGGCGATGTGGACGGCATGGTCCACCTCTCCGATCTCGACTGGAAGCGCCCCGGCGAGCAGATGATCGACGAGTTCAAGAAGGGCGACAAGGTGCGCGCCCAGGTGCTCGACGTCGACGTCGAGAAGGAGCGCATCTCGCTCGGCATCAAGCAGCTCGAAGGCGATCCGTTCGCGGAAGCGGGCGACGTGAAGAAGGGCGCGGTCGTGACGTGCGAGATCGTCGAGGTGAAGGAGTCCGGCCTCGAAGTGAAGATCGTCGGCACCGATCTTGCCGCCTTCATCAAGCGCTCGGAACTCGCACGCGATCGCTCCGAACAGCGCACCGAGCGTTTCGCGGTCGGCGAGAAGGTCGACGCCCGCGTCACCCAGTTCGACCGCCGCGCCCACAAGGTGACGGTGTCGATCAAGGCGCTCGAAGTCGCCGAAGAGAAAGAGGCGATCGCCCAGTACGGCTCCTCGGACTCCGGCGCGACGCTCGGCGACATTCTCGGCACCGCGCTCAAGCGCGCCACCGAGAAGAAGGACTAATTGCGCAGCACGCGCAATTGCTCGTATCAACAAAGAGGCCCCGGAGATTGCTCTCCGGGGCCTTTCTCTTTTCGATGACGTTTGAAATGCTGCTCGTGATCCGCGTCAGCGGGCGGCAGCCTTCACCGAAGCGGCGGTCTGGCCAAACAGGATCGCGCGTTCCTCGGCCGTCCTCACGCCGCCCTGGCCCGGATTGACCTCCTTGACGAGGGCATAAGCGCGCACCACGGCAGGCCGCGCCGCAATGGCATCGAGCCAGCGCTTGACGTGCGGGAAGTCGGCGATCTTCTGGCCCTGGCGCTCATGGGGAACGACCCACGGATAGCTCGCCATGTCGGCGATCGAGTAATCGCCGGCGAGAAAAGGCCGGTCGGCGAGACGCCGGTCGAGCACGCCATAGAGGCGGTTCACCTCGTTGCGATAGCGGTCCATCGCATAGGGCAGCTTGTCCACCGCGTAGTGGCTGAAGTGATTGTTCTGGCCGGACATGGGACCGAGATTGCCCATCTGCCAGAACAGCCATTCGAGCGTCTGCACGCGGACGCGCAGGTCGCTCGAAATGAACTTCTTGGTCTTTTCAGCGAGGTAGAGCAGGATCGCGCCCGATTCGAATACGGAGATCGGCTTGCCGCCGCCCGCCGGTTCGTGATCGACAATGGCGGGAATGCGATTGTTCGGCGAAACCTCCAGAAACTTGCGATCGAACTGTTCTCCTTTGCCGATATTCACGGGGAAAATCTTGTACGGCAAACCGGCCTCTTCGAGAAAAATCGTCACCTTGTGGCCATTGGGCGTGGTCCAATAATGCACGTCGATCATGCTCGAACTCCTCGATAGGGCGTCGCCCGCGATTTCCAATCGTCCGCGCTGGGTGATATCGGATGAATTCTCCGCACTTGCAACCAAGCTACCGAATGCCGTTTAGCGTTGCAGGCATGCACGCGGCGCGGCCCCATAAATCCTCATGACCAGGGATATCCTGATCCGCGGCGGCACGGTGTTCGACGGCAGCGGGAGCCCCGGCGTAGCATCGCCGATGTGGCGATCACCGATGGCCGCATCGCCGCCGTCGCGCCTGCGCTTGCCGGCGAGGCGGCCCGGATCATCGACGCGTCGGGGCTCGCGGTTGCGCCCGGCTTCATCGACATCAAGACCCATTCCGACTTCACGCTGCCGATCAACCCGAAAGCCGAGAGCAAGGTGCGCCAGGGGGTGACGACCGAGATCATCGGCCATTGCGGCTTTTCGGTCGCGCCGGCGCTGCCGGGCAAGGTGCGAGCTGCTCGCCGACTATCTGTCCGGCGGGCGCGCCATGGCTGCCGTTCCGCGAGATGGGCTTTCCCGACTATCTCGACACGTTTCCCCGACGGTCGCGTCAATGCCGGCATGCTGGTCGGCCACAACACGCTGCGGCTGATGGCGATGGGGCTCGAAGACCGCGCGCCGAGCGCGGCCGAACTCGACCGCATGATTGCGCTGCTTGAGCGAGGGGCTCGGCGCCGGCGCGCTCGGCATCTCCGGCCTATTCACCGCCGCCCGGCAGCTTCGCCGAGCCGCGATGAGATCATGGCGCTGTGCGCACGTCGTCGCGCGGCACAACGCCGCCTATTTCACCCATCTGCGCGACGAATCGGACCGGGTGCTGGAGGCGATCGACGGAGGCGATCGCGATCGCCCGCGCCTATCGGCGATGCATGTCGAGATCGTGCACTGAAATGCTCGGGCGTCGACAACTGGGGGAAGGCGGCGCAAGGATCCTCGCGCGGATCGCGGCGGCGCGGGCGCGCGGGCTGCGACATCGATTGCGATGCCTACCCCTACCGGCCGGCAGCCAACCCGCTGAAAAACCTGCTGCCGCCCTGGGTGCGAGGTCGGCGTAACGCGGCGATGCTGGCGCGGCTGAGCTCGCCGAAGCGCGCGGCGCCATCGAAGCCGACATCGCCGTGACGGCCTCAACAATTGGGGCCGCATCCCGTCCTGGGAGGCGGTGCAGGTCTCGGTCTCGCCCAAGCTGCCGCAGCACGCCGGCACGCACGTTCGCGGCGCTTGCCGCCGAGCGCGGGCAGGACCCGATCGACTGTCGTCTGCGATCTATCTGATCGAGGATAAGGGCGCGACGCGCGTGCTGATCACCTCGATCTCGGAGGACGACATACCGCACGATCGTCGCTTCCGACCTTGCGCGCTCGTCGGCTCCGACGGCAATTGCGTCGCCGACTTACGGCACCGTCAGCCAGGGCATGCCGCATCCGCGCTTCTACGGCACGTTCCCGCGGGTCATCGGCCACTACGTCGCATGACGAGCGGCTGCTGCCGCTGGAACAGCGCGATCCACAAGATGACCGGCGCGACCGCGCGCGCCCTGAAGCTCAAGCGACCGCGGCCTCATCGCCCCGGCTATTGCGCCGACATCGCGATCTTCGATCCGGCGGATTTCCGCGACCGGGCGACCTATGCCGATCCGCACCGCTATCCGAGCGGCGCGCGCACGACGGTCATCGTCAACGGCGTCGCTCGTCGTCGACGACGCGGTCCACACCGGCGCCCTGCCCGGCAAAGTGCTGCGCCGCGAGCGCGGACGGCAGCGTCGCGTAGGCCTCAGCGGCCCGGCGCTGCGTTTTGCTCACGCTCGATGGCGCGGCGCCCGATGTCGCGGCGGCAGAAACCCTCGGGCCAGACGATGCGATCGACCGCTCGATAGGCGCGCGCCTGTGCCGCGGCCACGGTATCGCCGAGCGCGCAGACGTTGAGGACGCGACCGCCGTCGGCAAGGATGCGGCGACCGTCGGCGCGCGTTCCGGCGTGGAAGATTTCGACGTCCTCGACGGCCCCCGCTTCGTCGAGCCCGCCGATCGGCGTTCCCCGAACGTAGCTGCCGGGATAGCCCTTGGCGGCCATCACCACCGCGAGCGCCGCCTGCGGATACCAACGCAGCGCGAAGTTCTTGAGCACGCCGTCGCGCGCGGCGAGCAGCGCCGGCAGAAGATCCGACATCAGGCGCAGCATCAGCACCTGGCATTCAGGGTCGCCGAAGCGGACGTTGTATTCGATGAGCTTCGGCCCGGCGTCCGTGATCATCAGGCCGGCATAGAGCACGCCCTTGTAGGGCGAGCCCATGGCCTTCATGGCGCGGAGCGTCGGCATCACGATCTCGTCGAGCGCGCGCTGCTCCATCGCCGGCGTCATCACCGGCGCGGGCGAATAAGCGCCCATGCCGCCGGTGTTCGGACCTTGATCGCCGTCGAAGGCGCGCTTGTGGTCCTGGGCGGTCGCGAGCGGCACGGCATTCTCGCCGTCGGTGAGGACGAAGAACGATGCCTCCTCGCCATCGAGGAATTCCTCGATGACGACCTCCGCCCGGCCGTCGGCCTTGCCGGAGGCACCAGCGAAAATCATATCGAGCGCGGCGTCGGCCTCGGCGACCGTCGCGGCGACGACGACGCCTTTGCCGGCCGCAAGTCCATCCGCCTTGACGACGATCGGCGCGCCGCTTGCGCCGGACGTAGTCCTTGGCGGGAGCGAGCGCGCTGAAGCGCTCATACGCGGCGGTCGGGATGTTGTTGGCGCGGCAGAGGTCCTTGGTGAAGCCTTTCGAGCCTTCAAGGCGCGCCGCGGCACGGGTCGGCCCGAACGCCTTGATGCCGGCCGCCTCGAGATCATCGACGATGCCGGCGACCAGCGGCACTTCCGGACCGACCACCACGAACTCGACGGCATTCGCCTTGCAGAACGCGACGACCGCGGCATGGTCGGCCGAATCGAGGGCGACGCATTCGGCCTCCCGGGCGATCCCGGCGTTGCCCGGGCGCGCAATAGAGCCGATCCACCAGCGGGCTCGCGGCGAGCTTCCAGGCGAGCGCGTGCTCGCGGCCGCCCGAGCCGATCAGGAGAATGTTCATGAGCTCCGCCGCAGCGAAAGGGTTAGCAAATGGTGTAGCATGGCGCCGGTGCGTCGCAAGCCGCGCGCCGCCGCGTGATCGCGTGACGCCTTGCAGCCGTCCCCAATATCAACCACAACGCCGGCCATGACCGATATCGACGTCCCGCCGCAGGAAGCGCGGCTCAATATTCCGGAATGGACCGTGTCGGAACTCGCGGCCGCGCTCAAGCGCACCGTCGAGGACGCTTACGGATTCGTGCGCCTGCGCGGCGAAATCTCCGGCTATCGCGGGCCGCATTCCTCCGGCCACGCCTATTTCGCCCTGAAGGACGAAAACGCCCGCATCGATGCGGTGATCTGGAAGAAGACGTTCGGCCGCATGCGCATCAAGCCCGAGGAGGGGCTCGAGGTCATCGCCACCGGCCGCCTCACCACCTATCCGGGGCGGTCCACCTATCAGATCGTCATCGAGGCGCTGGAGCCTGCCGGCGTCGGCGCGCTGATGGCGCTCCTCGAACAGCGCAAGCGCAAGCTCGACCGCCGAAGGCCTGTTCGACGAGGCGCGCAAGCAGCTCTTGCCGTATCTGCCCGACGTCATCGGGGTCGTCACCTCGCCGACCGGCGCCGTCATCCGCGACATCCTGCATCGCCTCGCCGACCGGTTTCCGCGCCGCGTCCTGGTCTGGCCGGTGCGCGTGCAGGGCGAGCGGCGCCGCCGAGGAAATCGCCGCCGCCATCCACGGCTTCAACGCCTTGCCGCTCGACGGCGCGATCCCGCGGCCCGATCTGCTGATCGTCGCGCGCGGCGGCGGCTCGATCGAGGATCTGTGGTCGTTCAACGAGGAGATCGTGGTGCGGGCGGCGGCGGACAGCATGATTCCGCTGATCTCCGCCGTCGGCCACGAGACCGACGTGACGCTGATCGATTTCGCCGCCGACCGCCGCGCGCCGACGCCGACCGCGGCGGCGGAAATGGCGGTGCCCGTCAAAGGCGAGTTGATCACGCGCATCGATGGGCTCGCGCGCCGGCTGCCGGCCTGCTTCGCCCGCGCCCAGGAGAATCGCCGCACCGAACTGCGCGCCGCGACCCGCGCGCTACCCACTGCCGATACGTTGTTGGCCCTGCCGCGCCAGCGACTCGATAGCTCGGCCGAACGCTTGCCCCGCGCGCTGATCGCCAACGCCCAGCTTCACCGCGCGGATTATGCGCGCGTCGCCGGCCGGCTCGCGCCGCCGCTCCTGCGGGTGCCGATCACGCGCGGCCGCGAGCGCGTCCTCGCCTTCGCGGCGCGGGCCGAGCGCTGCATGCAGGTGGCGCGCGAACGCCGCCGCGATCGCTTCGCCGCGGTCTCCGGACGGCTCGCCGCAAGCCTGCGCGCCAACGCCGAGGCGCAGCGTGTGCGCGTCGCCCGCGCCCGCGAGCGCGTGGAGACGCTGGCCGCACGGGCCGAGCGCGCCATTCTCGCCGTGATCGATCGCCGCGACGTGCGGCTCGATCAGGCCGGCAAGCTCCTCGCGGCATTGTCGTATCACGGCGTGCTGGCGCGCGGCTTTGCGCTCGTTCGCGGCGAGACCGGCCGGCCGCTGCACGCCGCGGCCGCGGTCACACCGGGCATGCGGCTCGACATCGAATTCGAGGACGGACACGTGGCAGCGACCGCGGGCGGCGTTGACGGCGGGCGGCCGAGCCGAATTGCCGAAGCCAACAAGCCGCGCCGGCGGCGCACCGTCGCGCCGGAGCAGGGGAGCTTGTTCTGACGGACGTTGTCCTCGGTAGCCGATCTTGATTTGGCTCGATGCCAGCGCTCGCCCAAATAAACTGCGCTAACCGGCCTTAATGCGCGGCAATATAGGCATCGCGCAAGATATTCGATTTAAGCTCCAAGGTCTTCAAGTCGATGTTTGACGACATCGCCGATGCTAATGATGCCTGCTAGCCGGCCATCGGCAATAACGGGCAAATGTCGAATACGGTGACGCGTCATCAGTCCCATTGCACGTGTGACGCTATCGTCCGCGGTAATAGTGATTATCGCGTGGGTCATTACCTGGCGAACAGCCATCAAAAGCGCTTGCTCTCCGTATTCCGCGATTGCGCGAACAATATCGCGTTCCGTTATGATGCCGCCGATTGGGTCTCCGCCTTCTACAACGAGAGCTGCGATCCGATGAAGGCGCATCCTTTCTGCAGCATTCTTTACGGTCGCCGAGGGGGAGATCTTGATCACCTCGGCACCTTTACGATCAAGAATACGCTGAATGCTCATGACAAGCTTGCCTTCGTCGTTGGTGCTGGAACGTGAGAAGGACTGGAGAGCCGCGATCGAATGCCGCGACGCGTCGATGGTCGCGCTACTTTCAGCCTCCGCCGCCATTCGCTTTCCCGGTGCGAGATTTGCCCGAGACCGATACCCGTTCCCGGGCCGCTTCCGGTAGTCCCGGTAGCGCCCGAGCAACAACCAATTCGACAGAGCCTGCGATGAGAGCGGCCGCAATAGCCAGGATCTTGAACGGCCTGATGGTCATGTGCGTCTCCGTTGAACGTGGTCTCGTCGAACGGCAGATCGCCCCTAACGCTTCAACATCCTTTCGATCGTCTGGGTTGCACGCTTGAGAAACACATTTTCGTGACCCCGGCGGCCCTCATTCAAAGAGGTCGGTTTTGTCCTGCTCTCGCGTGCGCCTGGAGGAGCGCCTCGGCTGCCCAAGACAAGTTCGCCGCCGGCCCGTTACGCCCGCCCAAAGTCTGACTGCTTGCGTAGGCGCCTTCAATGAGCAGGAAGAGGGCGTCCGCCAATTGTGCGGGACGATCAACGCCGATCGCCTTTGTCAAAGCCACTAGTCGCCGCCGCATTTCCTGCTTGTTCTCCTCTACGATCTGATGGCCGGGATGGGCGGCGTCAGGAAATTCGGCGACGTAGTTGATGAATGGGCAACCGCGATAGCCCGGCGTGGTGGTTCGACGCGCGATATATTCGATCAATCCGCGCAGCCGGTCGCGTGGATTATCTCGCTTTGCGACCATGCGGTCGATATTGCCCCAATAGTTGGTGTTTCTGTTCTTAAGATAAGCGACGATCAAATCATCCTTCGACTCAAAATTGCGGTAGAGGCTGATCTTGGAAACGCCTGCCTGTTTGACGATCGTTTCGACACCGACCGATCGAATGCTTTCCCGGTAAAACAGGTCGGCAGCTATCTCGAAGACTCTTTCACCCGCACGCTTTTTACCCTTGGTGCGCGCCGCCCCTTTTGGGCTTCGCTTTGCATAGCTGTTCTTCGGCTGCATCAGTCTAAACCCAGATTGACATGTTACCGACCGGTTCGTATCACTGGCATCGCTCGAAGATCAACGTGGGAGACGGGCACTTGAGGGGTCGCGCGATGAAACACTTTCTGCTCGAAGGACAGCATCTCGTTCCATTCGAGGAACGCGCGCCGGAGCTTATCGCCGCGCATCGCCAGTTCTTGCAGCAAGGCTACGATAAGGGCCGTTTCTTGGTGTCCGGCCCTTCGATTCCACCCAGCGGCGGCATCCTGATCGCGCGCGCGCAATCGCTCGATGAATTGAATGAGTTTTTGGCCGATGAGCCTTTCTGCAAGGCGAAAGTCATGCGCTTCAGCAAAATTACTGAATTTGACCCTGTGCAGCATCAGCCAATGCTAAAGGACTGGTTTGCAAGGGCATGAGACTCGGAACGCCGACGTCTGCTCAGGGCAAACGGCGAAGAGCTGAGATTTCCGCTAAGTCCCGAAGCGCCACGCCTTATGTCGCGGCTATTTCTGCGCGTGGCCGTCCTGGCGGAAGTAGACGTCGACCTTCATGCCGACCGGCAGCGAATTGTCGCTGCCGAGGTCGATGATGACCTCGATCACCCGCACGTCGGAGAGGCCGCGCTGGTCGCGCGCGTTGATGCGCGCCGCATCGACCATCGGTGCGACCGACGACACGCGTCCGACCAATTCGCGGCCGCGCGAACGCGGGGCGCGCACCAAAACGGTTTGGCCGGCTTCGATATCGCCGTAGTCGCGTTCATCGAGTTCAGCGCGTACCCGCAGCGCCGAAACGTCGCCCATCAGCAGCAGCGGCTGGGGTGAGCCTGGGCTTGCGACCTCGCCGGTCTTGGCGTTGACCTGCAGAATGGTGCCGGCGAGCGGCGCGCGGATGATGAGATTCTCGAGCGCTGCCAAGGCCACCGCATACTCGGCGCGAGCCACATTGAGCGCACCTTCGTTTTGCGTCGGAAGCGGCACGTTCTTGTCGTCGATCAGCCTTCGCAATTCGGTGCGGCGCAGCGTCAACCGCTCGTCGGCACGGGTCAGCGCCACGCGTGCCTTCTCCACCTCGGCATCAGATCCAGTGCCGCCGCGCCGTGCCGCCGCGGCGGCGTCGAGCGCAGTCTGCGCCTCGTAGACCGAAAACTCCTCGTCGGCGACCGCGTCCTCCGCCTGGCGGCGGTCGCGGGCGCGATTGACCGCGCCCTGGTCGTTGCGTGCGCGCTTGCGCATGGCGACCGTCGCCTTCGCGACGGCGACCCGCGCCTTCGCATCGGTGTCGTCGAGGCGGATCAGCGGTTCGCCGGCGAAGACCTTGTCGTTGACGCCGACCAGCACTTTGCTGATCAGGCCCGGCGCGCGCGCTCCGATCTTGATCTGTCCCGACCACGGCTCGACCTCGCCGGGAGCGACGGCGCGATAGCCCCGGACCTCGGGGGATTCGCCCGCCGGTTGACCTTCCTGCGCGGCGAGCGCCGCGACCCCTGCGACAAGCGCCGCACCGAGTGTGAGGAGACGCGCCGCATTCGGAATACCTCGGCTATGTTCCGGCACTTGCACGAACCCCATAATGGCTTTCGGTTATCGCGGCGCCGCCCGGCTCTTCGCCGACAATGCGCCCATCCTCGATACGTATGATCCGCTTGGCAAAGGCAACGGTCCGCGGATCATGGGTCACCACCAATACTCCCCGCGTCGGGTCCCGCGCAATCTCGGCCATCAGCGTCATGATCGCCCGGCCGTTTTCGCTGTCGAGCGCCGCAGTCGGCTCGTCGGCGAGAATCGCTGCGGGATCGCCCACAATCGCCCGGGCAATCGCGACGCGCTGCTGCTCGCCGCCGCTCAGTTCCTGCGGGTAGGAGCGGATCTTGTGGGCGAGCCCGACCGCCTTCAGCGCCTCGGCGGATTTGAGCTTGGCGCGGTGTGAATCGAACCCGCGCACATCGAGTGCCAGCCGCACGTTGTCGAGCGCGTTCAATGTCGGAAACAGATGGAACGACTGGAAGACGAAGCCGATATGCTCACGCCGCAGCTTGGCGAGTTCTTCCGGTCCCTTGTTCTCGATCGAATGGCCGCGCACATGCACGGACCCGCTCGTCGGCGACAGCATGCAGCCGAGGATCGAGAGCAGCGTGGTCTTGCCGCTGCCCGACGGCCCCATCAGCAGCGTCAGTTCGCCGCCGCGCAGATTGAGGTCGACGCTCTTGAGCGCTTGCACACGGCCGGCGCCGTGGCCGAGGAATTTGACGATGCCTTCGGCCTGGAGGATTGGTTCAATCATCGCGTGAAGACCATCGCGGGATCGATCCGAATGACCTGAACGATGGCCGCAATGGCGGACAGCACGCACATGACAACGGTCAAGAGGAAGAGGCCGATGCTCAAGGTCGGCGTAATGATGATGGGCAGCGCCGTCGCCGCGGTCTCCCGGACGATGATAAGGCCGATGGCGTAGGCGAAGACAAAGCCGATAACGGCATTGAGGAGCGCCTGATAGATGATGACGCGGTGAATGTATTTGCCCGATGACCCGATGGCACGCAATGTCGCGAACTCGTTGATGTGGTCCTTGGTGCTCGAATAAAGCGTCTGGGCGACGATGACGGTGCCGACGATAAGACCGAGCAGCGCGCCCGCGAAGAGGGCAGCGCCGGCTCCCGTGCCGAACAGCCAGAACGACCGGCTGCGGGCGCGAAACTCGTTCGTCGTCATGACTTCGAGATCAGGGAGGACGGCCCGCAGGCGATCGCGGACCGCGTCGCGATCGGCGCCCGGCGTGAGACGCACCAGAAAATAGGTCGCCTTCGCCGCCGACGTGCCGGTGAAGGAGCGGGCACGATCGAGCGTGCTGAAGACGTAAGGTGTCGTCGTGAACGAGCGAATTCCGTTGGTGACCGCGGCCACCTGAACTCGCTGGTCGCGGATCTCGGCGTCGTCGCCAAGACCCTTGGTGCCGAGCCGATCGAAATACGAGCGATCGACGGCGACCGCTCCCGGCACCGACAGCGCGTCCAAACTCCCCTGGACGACATTCCACGGATGGAGCCCTGGCGCCCGGATTTCCGACCCGATCATGAAGACCGGCGTCGTCCCGCCGCCCGGCAGCCGCCACGGGGCAAAGCCCGTGACCACAGGCGTTGCCGAGGCGACCCCGTTGACCGACAGCGCCCGGAATCGTTCGCGTTCGTCAATGACGGTTGCGTCCTCGAAGCATTTCGTCCCGCGTGCGGTGATCCAGAGGTCGGCGCCCGCATGATCAAACATCGTCGTCACCATGCGATCGAAGCTCAGAAACAAACCCATTTGCACCGTAACGAGGACGATGGAGAAGACGATGCCGACCACTGTCGCAATAAATCGCAGCCGATCGTGAAACAGATTGCGTTGCGCGAGCTTGAACGCCAATGCCATGTCAACTCCAAAGGGCTTTCCAAAGGGCTTGCGCAAAAAAATCGCTTCGACGCTATCAGCGTGCCAGCCATTGCGGGACGCGCTTCAGCGAATCCGCCCGGGCGGTCGGGTTGGTTCCGCTATGAACCCGCCCCGAGCCGTCGGCGGAGAAGGCGTAGCCGGTGCGCAGCTGAGGCTGACGATTGGGATGGTCGAAGTCATGCAGTGCACCAGGATAAACGACGATGTTGACCCGCGCGCTGCGACCTTTTGCGCCCGTTACCATGCGCTCGCAATCCTGCGGCGAGGAGGCGTCGTCGGCACCCCCCACCAGGATCAATGTCGGCACCCGTGAGCTCCAGGCCGTGGATTCGAGGCGGCGGCAGCCGGGATAGAGCGCGACTGCCGAGCGAAAGTCCGGCTTGTCGTCGCGCCGGTGTTGGGGACGTATGGTCCATAACACGCTGCTGCCGCCGTTGGACCAGCCCATCAGCGAGATCCGCTCGGCGCGGACATCGCGTTGCTGCGTCAGCCAGCGCCGCGCCGCATTGGCGTCGGCAACGCGCTCACGGTCGATACGCACGGGGCGGACCCGGGTCGCGCATTGATCGCCGAGACCACGCGAGCTGTAGCTCTCCGGAAACAGGACGATGAACCCTTCCTTGGCGAGGTGCTGACCCCACTCGCGATATTTGGCGGCGACCGCGCCGGTCGTGTTCATGAGACCGGAGCAATCATGCATGCCGATGACTGCCGGAAACGGGCCAGGTCCATCCGGGCGATAGAGCAGGGCTTTCAGAGTCGTGTCGCCCTCGCGGAACTCAATCGATTCAGGCCCGCCTGCGTACGCAACCGGGCTCATCGCGACGAGCGTCACCACGACCATCGAGGCGAGCACGGCTAGGCCCAATTTCATTCTTGGCGACCTGTTCTTGTCGGTAAAGTTGTATATCACGAATGAGGACGTTGAAAATTGCGCGCGCGCCGTTCCCCTGCCGCAGGACCAAGCCTATCAAAACTGCGCCGGCACGACTTTCCCCGCTTCACAGGGCGGCAACGATGACAGGAGAGAATGCCGCCGGTTAATGTTTTATGTAAAAATTGGGGCGCCGAGTAACAAGGGCGGCGCGGGTTCTGCGCCGGGCCGCATTCCGATTGCCGCGAAATCAAATAGCGCCGCCGTCCGAACGAAAACGGAGTACGCCGATGAAATCTGTCCGACATCCTTGGCGCCGGCTTGGTCGCCGCTGCCGTTGTCGCCAATGCGCCGACGCGCGCCGAAGACGGCAAGACCGCTGCAATCCCTCAATTTCAGGTCGACGCGCTGTGGCCGAAGCCGCTGCCCCACAACTGGATCATCGGCCAGGTCTCGGGGATCGCCGTCGACAAAGAGGATCACATCTGGATCGTCCACCGGCCGGGGTCGCTGACCCCGCGCGAGCGCGCCGCCGAGCAAAATCCGCCGGAAGCCAAGTGCTGCGTCGCGGCTCCGCCGGTCCTCGTGTTCGACCAATCGGGCAACCTGTTGAAGGCGTGGGGCGGTCCCGGCGCCGGCTACGAATGGCCGGAAAGCGAGCATGGCATCTATATCGACGACAACGCGTTCGTATGGTTCGCGGGCAACGGCAAGAATGACGGCCAGCTCCTGAAGTTCACGATGGACGGAAAGTTCGTCCTTCAGATCGGCAAGTCCGGACAGGGCAATGACAGCAATTCCACCGTGCGGCTCGGCTCGCCCGCCGACATTGCCGTCGATACCGCGGCCAAGGAGGTTTACGCGGCGGACGGCTATGCCAACCGCCGGATCGTGGTGTTCGATTCGGAGACCGGCGCCTACAAGCGCCATTGGGGCGCATACGGCAACAAGCCGAGCGACGCGAAGACGCCGCCCTACGATCCGGCCAAGCCGCCGTCGCAACAGTTCGGCACACCGGTGCATTGCGTGCGCATTGCCAGGGACGGCCTCGTCTATGTGTGCGATCGCACCAACGACCGCGTCCAGATTTTCCGCAAGGACGGCACGTTCGTGGCCGAGCATTTCTATGAACGGAATACCCGCGGCACCGGCTCGGTCTACGAGCTCGCCTTCTCGCCCGACCGTGAGCAGAAGTTCATCTACATGATCGACGGCATGAACGGCGAAGTGCGGATCGTCGATCGGGCAACGAGCGAAGTATTGTCGCGGTTCGGGCGACCGGGCCGGCAGGCCGGCCAGTTCACGGCGTTGCACAATGTCGCTGTCGATCACCAGGGCAATCTCTATACGGCGGAAGTCCAGACCGGCGAGCGCATCCAGCGATTTCGACGCCTCGATATGCAGGACTGAGGGGCGCCGGCGCCGCAGCGCGCCGCTCCAAGCGCTTGTGGCCGGTACGAGAAGCCGCTTTGACGACGGCGCCGGACGCATTATCTTTGGGAAGGTTCGCGCGCCGCGGAGTGCGGCGCGTTGGGGACACGATGTAGCGACAATATCTCAGGATTTTGTCGGGACTGTTACGTCGAGGAGAAACACCGGTGCTCAATCGCTTCGACCACCATTCGCCGTCGGCAGGTGAAGCGGAAGTAAAATATCTCGACGGAGATTTTCGGGTCATGCGGCCGGGCGCTTACGTTCGCTGCGCCGTCACCGGAACCCCAATTCCCCTCGACGAACTGAAATACTGGAGCGTCGAGCGCCAGGAAGCGTATGCCAATCCTGAGGCGGTGATGCAGCGCCTCTATCCCTCTCGGGCCGGGCACGAATAGGCGCGCTTCGCACAGAAGCTGCGTCGTTCACGAGCGGGACGCAATCGCCGAGAGGATAGCGGGGCCTAAGGGGTCGCCGTCAGCGAACACCAGGGTGACAGGCAGGACCGCAGCCCGCGCCAACAGCGCCGCCGCCGCGGGGTCCCCGCTCATCCGCACCATATCCTTTTCCGTCGTCACCGGCGTGAGTTGCTCGCGCTCGGCGCGCGCGAGGATCGCCGCAAGCTCCGCCGACGTGTAGCGATGATGGTCCGGAAAGCGCGCGCGGACCGCGGCCGGGATGCCGCAGGACTCAAGCGTCGCAAAGAACTTGTCGGGGTCCGCGATGCCGGCGAACGCGAGTACGGGACGGCCGGCAAGCGCTGCCGCCGCGGCGCGATCCGGCCGCAATTCAGCCCGCAGCACCGGGAGACCGCGCGCTGCTGCCGCCTTCATTGCTGCGTCAGCAGCCGGGCTCGCCTCACCGATAACAATGACGGCATCGACGCAGTCAAGTTGGCTGGCGAACGGAGCGCGCAGCGGACCTGCCGGAAAGACGCGCCCATTGCCGATGCCGCGCCGGCCGTCGACGACGGCAATGGCGAAATCCTTGGTCAACGAAGGGTTCTGCAGCCCGTCGTCCATGACGATGACATCGGCGCCCGCGTCCGCGGCGGCCGCGGCACCCGCCGGCCGATCGCGCGCCACGATGGTCGGGGCAATGCGCGCGAGCAGCAGCGGTTCGTCGCCGACGAGGTCCGCCCGCTGGCGATCGACGCGGACCGGGCCGGCCAGCTTCCCGCCATAGCCGCGGGTGAGAAAGAACGGGCGCCGCCCAGCTGCCATGAGAACTCTTGGCAACGGCAATCGCCGTCGGCGTCTTGCCGGCGCCGCCGAGCGTGAAGTTGCCGACGCAGACCACGGGAACTGGCGCCTTGCGGCCCTGGCGCGTCATGCGGCGGGCGGCGACCGCGCCGTAAATCGCCGCCGCCGGCGCGAGGAGATGTGCAGCCGTGGCCGGCTTCTCCCACCAGAAGGCGGGATCACGCATCGGCTGGGCGGCTCTGAATCCGCAATTGCATGAAATAAGGCTCGAGCGCCGCAATGGTGCGGTCGAGCGCGCCGCCGAGTTGGTCGATGGTGCGCTTCGCCGCTGCCGCGACACGGTCACGCTCGGCGCTATTCTTGAGCCAGGCCCCGATGCGCGTGGTGAGCGAGCTCGCGTCGGTCACGAGTTCGGCGCCGCCTTCCTGATCGAGTTCGCCATAGATTTCGCTGAAGTTCGAGACGTAAGGCCCGTGAAGGATCGCAGCGCCAAGCTTGACCGGCTCGATCGGATTCTGCCCGCCATGCCGCACCAGCGAGCCGCCCATGAAAACGATCGGCGCCAGCTGATAGATCAATCCCATCTCGCCGAGCGTGTCGAAGATGTAGACGTCCGTATCGGCTCTCGGGCAGTTCATCACGCGACCGCAGCGCCGATCGCAAGCCTGCTGCCGACACGGTCGCTTCGACGGCATCGCCGCGCTGGGGATGGCGCGGCGCGATGATCGTCAAAAGCGCGGGAAACGTGATCTTGAGGCGGCGGTGAACGTCGGCGATGACGCTCTCCTCGCCGGCGTGGGTCGAGGCGGCGACCACGACGGTCCGGCCACGCGTTGCCGCGGTCAAAGCCTGGAGTTTGCGCGGGTCTCTCGGCGGGACCGGGACGTCGAGCTTGAGATTGCCGGTGACGGTAACACGCGGCGCGCCGAGCGCACCGAACCGCTCCGCATCGTCGGCGGTGCGGGCGAGGCAGAGATCGAAGCGCCGCAGCAGTGCCTCGATCGTGCGCGGCAAACGTCGCCACCGCCGATAGGATCGGTCCGACATGCGCCCGTTGACGAGAATGAGCGGAATCTTTCGATCTGCCGCCATCACGATCAGGTTGGGCCACAGGTCGGATTCCACGAACAGACCGAGGTCCGGCCGCCAATAGTCGAGAAACCGCGAGATGAAGGGCGGCAGGTCGAGCGGAATGAACTGATGGAAGGCGCCAGGCGGCAGCCGCTTTTCGGCGAGCGTCGCCGAGGTGACCGTGCCGGTCGTCATCAGGACGGTGAACCCGCGCGCGCGGATGCGCTCGACCAGCGGCAGCACGGCAATGAATTCGCCGACGCTCGCCCCGTGCACCCATACCATGGGTCCGGGCGGGCGCGGGGCGCTCGGCTCTCCGCGCCGTTCGCCGATGCGATCGGGATGCTCCTTGCCGCGCTTGAGCCGCGCCTCAAGGAGGTGCGGCACCAGTGCAACCCCCGCGGAGGTCACCATCCGATAGGCGCCGAGCGTCAGCGGCACGTGCTCAGCCAGTTTTGTCATGGCGGCCCTTGCGATCAACGATTTCGTAGGCGCGGGCCGTTGCTTCATTGAGATACCGTTCGACTGCGAGACGGCACTCCTCCATCGTCGCATCGTCGGCATCCGCCGGTACCCTGACCGGACCGCGAAGCACGATCGCGATCCGGCCAAACGGAAGAATTCGCCGCCGAACGGTCCCAGTTGTCGAGCACGATACGCCTACTGGTCGCCACGGCGGTCGCATAAATCGGCCGGCCGGACATTCGCCCCAACGTCACTATACCAGAACCGGCGACGCGCGCGACTTTCGGCACATCAGCGGTGAGCGCCACGATGTACCCCTCCTGAAGGGCCGTGAAGAGCGACTTGAACGCCGCGACCCCGCCTTTGAGGTCGAACCGACGGCCGTGGTCGCCAGATCCCCGTATGGTGAAAAGGCCGAGCCGTTCCGCCGCATGCGCGTTGATCTCGCCGTCACGGTGGCGCGAGATCAGGACCTTGACCCGATGGCCGCGCCGCAGGAACGGCACCATGAAATGTTGGCCATGCCACATCGCGACGATGATCGGCTGATCGGCTTCGATGCTCTCGTAAAGGTCGGCGGGATCGAGGGTAAGGCGGCACGTCCACCACACCAGCCGCAGGTACTGCGCCACCAGGAAACCCATCGCCTTTTGAACGGCAGGCGACCGCGCGATACTTCGTGACGACAGCATACGTTGTTGTCAGTGCGCGCTCTGCGGGGTCGCGTCCGGATCGAGCAGGCGATGCAGGTGGACGATGAAATAGCGCATCTGGGCGTTGTCGACCGTCTGCTGCGCTTTCGCCCGCCAAGCGGCATAGGCCGTCGCGTAATTCGGGAACACGCCGACGATGTCGACCTTATTGAGATCCTTGAATTCGATATCGTCGATACGTTCGAGTTCTCCACCGAGCACGAGATGCAGCAGTTGCCTGGGCTTCGTCTCGCCAGTCATCCACAATCCCCCTGAGGTTCTCGGCTACGCCGGCGCCGTCGCAGCCGGAGCTATGCATCGAGCAATGCGACGAGCCTGGCGTGGCGGGCATTCCCTGCCGCGACCAACACGCCGTGCACCGTCGTGGCGCCGTTATAGGCGGGCCGGTGCCCCCCGGTCGTGGTCAGCGCGCCGCCCGCTTCGTGCACCAAAAGATCGGCAGCCGCAAGGTCCCAATCATGGCTGTCGCCGCCCGGCAATCGCCGCATCAAGACTGCCCTCGGCGACGCGCGCCAAGCGCAACGCCAGCGAATGCACCCGCGCCGCGACCACGATGCCCGGCTCGACCGCTGCAATGCGTTGCAAGGCAAGCTTGGGACCGGCAATCCGGGCCCCCGCCAGCTCGGCTCCAGGCGTTGTCGACACCGGCGTTCCGTTGCGGGTGGCGCCGGCCCCGGCGACCGCGAAGAAGAATTCCTCGGTGGAAGGCGCGTAGACCGTCGCAATAACGGGCCGTCCGCTTTCGACGAGGGCGACCGAGATCGTCCATTCCGGAATGCCGGCAATGAAGGCGCGCGTCCCGTCGATCGGATCGACGATGAACACCTGCCGCGCCGAGAGCCGCGCCGGATCGTCCACGGATTCCTCCGACAGCCACCCAGCCGTCGGCGCCAACGCCATGAGTTCTTTCTGGAGAAAGGAATTGACCGCGATGTCGGCTTCGGACACCGGCGAAGACTTGTCCTTGAGCCACGTCTTGAGCGGCTTGCCGAAGGCGGCGAGTGCGATCGCGCCGGCCTCCCTCACGACCGCGGCCATATCTTCCGCCAGCGCAAGGTGTGCCGGATCAGGACCGGCCCCGCGATCAAACGCCGGCAACGGTCAACTCCTCAACTAAGACCGTGGGCGCATTGACGCTGCGACGGAACTCAAGGTCGCTCGCAGGGCGCAGCGTACGGAAGATATCGGCCAAGCGCCCGGCGATCGTCACCTCGCTCACCGGATACGCAAGTTCGCCGTTCTCGATCCAGAACCCGGCCGCGCCGCGGCTGTAGTCGCCGGTGACGACATTGGCGCCCATGCCGATGAGGTCGGTGACGTAGAGCCCCTGCGCGACGCCCGCGATCAGCTCGCGCGGCGTCACGTTGCCGGGTTCGAGGTGCAAGTTGCTGGCTCCAGGCGACGGCACTGATGATACGCCGCGCTGGGCGCTGCCGGTCGTCGCGAGGCCGAGCTCGCGCGCGGTCGCACAATCGAGGATCCACGACATGAGCACGCCGTCCTCGACGAGCGCGCGCCGCGTGGTGGCGACGCCCTCGGCATCGAACGGCCGCGACCGCAAACCGCGCCGGCGCAACGGATCGTCGATGACGGCAATGCCGGGAGCGAAGATGCGCTCGCCGCGCCGATCCTTGAGGAAGCTTGCCTTGCGCGCAAGCGCACTGCCGTTGATGGCGGAGGCGAGGTGGCCGATCAGCGAGGCGGCGGCGCGCGCTTCGTAGATGACGGGGACGCGACTGGTTGCGACCTTGCGCGGATTGAGCCGCTTCGCGGCACGCTCACCGGCGCTCCGGCCGATCTTGGCGGCAGACTCGAGATCGCCGGCATGTCGCGCCGAGGTGAAATCATGATCGGCCTCCATGGCGGTGCCGCTGCCGGCGATCGCCTCGATGGAAATGCCATGCGAGGAGCCGAGATAGGCGCCGCGGAATCCGGTGCTCGTCGACAGCACCATGCCGGACATCCCGTACGAGGCCGAGGCGCCGCCCGATTTGCTAACGCCGGGGACGGCAAGCGCCGCTTCCTCGGCGGTCCGCGCCAACGCTTCGAGCGCATCGACCGACGGCAGCGTGCTGTCGAGGAGATCGAGGTCGGGCGGGTCACGAACAAGAAGCTCGGCTTCCGCAAGTCCCGCGAAACGATCCTCCGGCGCAGCGCGCGCCATCGCGACGGCGCGCTCTGCCAATGCGTCGAATGCCGCGCCGCCGAGATCGTTGGTCGACACTACCGCCTGGCGACGGCCGACGAAGGCGCGCAGGCCGATGTTGTCGCCCTCCGATCGTTCCGATTCCTCGACGCTCCCTTCGCGTACGGTCACGGACTGCGACACGCCACGGACGGCAACCGCGTCGGCAGCGTCCGCGCCGGCGCGCCGCGCGGCGGCAACCAGGCGTTCGGCGGCGTCGGCAAGGATTGACTGGTCGAACGGGCTCGTCATGGCTCGATCTGTGTGATGAGGGCACGCATGGCACGGAGATGGACCCGATGACGGGCGCGTGCAACAGGATTTGAGCGATTTCAGCAACCTGTTGTCAATCATCGTCGCCGAACACGCCTGATTAACCAGCCTTCTTAAGCGGATCGGGAGTTCGCTGCGCTACGTTGCGTCCAACAAACAAGAGCGTGTGCCGATCGGGACGGTCGGACAAAGCTCACAGGCGACAGGGATTAGCGAGGCGTTAAATGGGTGCCGGCGGGACCATGCCTGCCGGGTCGGGCCGCGCTTTGCGGCTCGACCCGCTCGCGCTGCCGTTGCGGTTTCGCACGGCGGACGCGGCCGCCGACGAGCGCATGCGGCTCGTCGAGCTTTCACGCGACGGCGTCGTTCTGCGCCGCTCCGTGCGCGGTGTTCGGATGGCGCTCGCGCTGCCGCTGCGCGCCTTTCTCGGCGTCGCCATGCGGATCGCGCCGCTCGGCGCCGATAACGAGGGAACCGTCGCGGTGACACTCGAGCACCGCGATCCTGCGCTCTCGGTCCCCCTGTTTACGGCTCCCAATTCAACGGACCTCCTCGCCGAATGGCATCGATGGGCCAACACGTTCGGAATGCCGCTGCTCGTCGCCGGCGATGATGGCGCGCTGCACGAGCCGTTCGCGCGGCTCGGCGCGGTCCGCGTCGGCCAGCCGTGCGACCGCGCGCGCCGCCGTGGCACCGTGAAGAAGCGCCGGCCTGCGAGGTTGATGCGCCGCAAGCCCGGGCGGCCGATCGATGCGCCTGTGATTCATCGCGAACGCGAAATCATCGCCAGAAATTAAGCTCCGGCGCCGCTCGACCGTCGCAAGAGCAGCCCGATGCGACGCGCCCGCATGGCTGCGTTGCCGTTCATTCTCCTCATTGTGCGCCTTTCATGATCGCGGCGGTGCACTATCTCGTCTGAGAGCGGTCTAACGGAACCCGCCGATCCGTACGCGCGAACAGCGCAGAGGAGTTGTCATGGGACAAGTCACTGACCAGGTCACCCGTCCGGCCGCTGGCCGCATCGGCACAGGCACCGACATCGACTCCATCGAGGCGACTCTCAATTATATCGTCAACGACGGCAGCAAGATCTTCACCGAGACCGCATCGCCCGGCGGCAGCGACGTGCGCACCGGCGGCAAGCTCGATCCGCACCTCGTCACGATTTACAACGGCCGCCACCGCACCGACGCGTTCAAGCTCGAAATCGAGGGCTTTCATTTCATCGACCATGACACCCAGGTGCGCGATTTCTACGACGAGGCCGAGATCCGGCGCGTCTATTACCCGGAAATGGAAGCGCTGATAAAAGCCGAAAGCGGTGCGAAGCGCGTCGTGATGTTCGATCATACGCTGCGCACGGCCGATGATGCCCAGCGCGAGGCGCGCAAGATTTGCGAGGTGGTGCCGCGCGTCCACAACGACTACACCGAATGGTCAGGGCGGCAGCGCGTGCGCGACCTGTTGCCCGACGAAGCAGACGAGCTGTTGCAGCGCCGGTTCGCGATCATCCAGGTGTGGCGGCCGATCCGCCATCCGGTCGAGACCTTTCCGCTGGCGATCTGCGATGCGCGCACGCTGTCGGCCAAGAATCTCGTGATCTCCGAGCGGCGTTATCCGCACCGGGTCGGCCAGACCTACGCCATCACGTACGATCCCGACCAGCTCTGGTACTGGTTCCCGCTCATGCGGCGCGAGGAGGCACTCGTCTTCAAGACCTACGAGTCGCTGACCGATGGTCGCGCGCGTTGGACGGCACACACGGCGTTCAACGATCCGACCGCGCCGCCCGATGCGCGGCCGCGGGAAAGCATCGAGATCCGCGCGCTCGCGTTCTTCTGATGCGGGTTCGTTCAAGCTCGCGCGAAAAACGCGTCGAGCAGCATGCCGGCGAAGAGGATCAGGCCGGCATCGCGGTTCGACTTGAAGACCGCAAGGCATTGCGCCGAATCGCCGATGTCGAGGCGCGCGATCTGCCACACGAGATGCGCCGCAAAGGCAGCGAGCCCGATCCCGAACAGCGCGCCGCCGCCGGCAAGCGCGCCCGCAACGCCGATGAGGACGACGGCGAGAGCGTAGAAGATCGACAGCATCGGCTTGGTGCGGTCGCCGAACAGCAGGGCCGTCGATTTGATGCCGATCAGCGCATCGTCTTCGCGGTCCTGGTGGGCATAGATGGTGTCGTACCCGATCACCCAAGCGATCGACCCCGCGTAGAGCACAAGCGCTGGCGCATCGAGCCGGCCGAAGACGGCAGGCCAGCCCATCAAGGCGCCCCACGAGAAGGCAAGGCCGAGCACGATCTGCGGCCAATAGGTGATCCGCTTCATGAACGGATAGACGACGACGACCGCGAGCGAGGCGATGCCGGTCGCGATCGTGAAGCCGTTGAACTGCAGCAGGACGGCGAGCCCGATCAGCGCCTGGAGCGCGAGGAACAACGCGGCCTGCGCGACGCTCACCTGGCCCGACGGGATCGGCCGCGAGCGCGTCCGCTCGACGCTGCCGTCGAGGTCACGATCGACGATATCGTTCCAGGTGCAGCCGGCGCCGCGCATCGCGAATGCGCCGATGAAGAACAGCACGATATGCGCAACTGACGGCGCCCGTTGATGGGCCGCAATCGCCGCAAGGCCGCTCGACCACCAGCACGGCAGGAGGAGAAGCCACGACCCGATCGGCCGATCTAGCCGCGCCAGACGCAGATAGGGCCGGGTCCACCCGGGCGCCCACCGATCAACCCAATTGCCGATCGCGTCCGCGACGCGCCCGGCGGCGTCGCTCATCGTTGAATGGCGTTTCCGGTCAGGGTGTCGAGCGTGCCGCTACCGGTCCGCGTGGTCTCGGGTGTCGGCAATCGCGTGGTTCCGAGTGCATCACTGAGGCTCGGCGCCGGAGCGGCCGGAGGCGCGGCACAGATTTTTTCGCGGGTCTGATCGGAGTTGTGGTGCGCGGTCTTGAGCTGCGCGATAATCTGGGCCGGAATGCCACAGGTGTTCACGCCGGCCTCGCTGAATTTGATCCACTTCATTTCAGCCGTCGTGAACGCGGTGATCAGTTTGCACATCTCCTCGCGGCTGATCTTGTGCTCGCCGCCGGCCCTCGCCGCCTTGCCTTTCTTCTCGACGTCCTCGCGCAGCTTGGTGAATTCGGCAAAGCATGCCTGCTGGGCGGCGGTCGGGCCAGCGCCCGGAGGAGGTCCGCCCATGCCCGGAGGAGGTCCGCCCATGCCCGGAGGAGGTCCGCCCATGCCCGGCGGCGGGCCGCCGCCGAAGCCGCTCGGCGATGGACCGACCGGCGCACCCATCATCGGAGCGGGGGCAGATCCTCCTGCGCCCGGCCAAGCCGACGACTGCCCGGTTTTTGCGCCCTCGCCTGGCCATGGCGCCTGAGCCAAGGCTTGGCACGCCGGCCCAACGGTCAGCGCAACGATGAGGGAAAGGCGATGACTAGCCCTCATGATCGGAATCTCCGCGGCCTATATCGCCGTGATGAAGGGGATTCGGTAACCAATTCGTTAGCATTGCGCATCATGCCTTCAAATCCGGCAACACGGCGGCAACAAATTCGGCGGCAAAGGCCGGCTTCTCGAACACGAACGCGCTATATCGCCGCAACAAAACGGCGCTGATTGGTCAGCCCCGACCGGAGCCATCATGGCGCGCTATGATTTCCGTACCCCCCGCCTTTACGTCACCGCCCGGCTCGCCGGC
Source organism: uncultured Alphaproteobacteria bacterium (assembly GCA_963702755.1). Taxonomy (GTDB): domain Bacteria; phylum Pseudomonadota; class Alphaproteobacteria; order Rhizobiales; family Xanthobacteraceae; genus JAJPKK01. The sequence goes on from CAVPDZ010000007.1 coordinate 210,305, forward strand.
GGCTCCACCGTACCCCTCGATGCGGCGCAGACGCACTATCTTGTCGACGTTCTGCGTCTCACCATCGGCGACCCGGTGCTTGTTTTTAACGGTATTGACGGGGAATGGAAAGCAACTCTTGGTTCAGCCCGGCGGCGGGCGGCAGAACTCATCGCCGGGACCATGACCCGGCCCCAAACGGTCCCCGGCAACGTGCACTATCTGTTCTCTCCGCTGAAACGGGCGCGGCTCGATTACGTGGTGCAAAAGGCCGTGGAGATGGGCGTATCCCGGCTCCAGCCGGTCATGATGCGCCACACCCAGGCCGAGCGGGTAAACCTCGATCGGATGACCGCCAACGCCATCGAAGCCGCCGAGCAGTGCGGTATCCTGGCGCTCCCGGAGATCATGCCGCCCCTCGATTTTGCCGCCGCAATCGCCGCGATCTCGCCCGCACGCCATCTCGTGTTTTGCGATGAGGAGGCCCCCTGCGCCGACCCGATCGCGGCGCTTCGGGCCGCAGTGGCCGCGAACGGCGGCGAAGGCGTCGCCGTCTTGATCGGCCCCGAAGGCGGCTTTGCGGATGAGGAGCGCGCGGCGCTGCTCAAGCGGCCGAAATTATCGCGGATCGCGCTCGGGCCGCGCATCCTGCGCGCCGACACCGCAGCAGTCGCCGCGCTTGCGATCATCCAGGCCGCAATCGGTGACTGGCGGCAAGAGCACGACAAGCACGGTTAAGTCCCGATTAACAATCTTTACTTGACCGCGACCGCCTGTCGCGGCACCGTATCCGCTACAGGGGGACTGGGGGACAGGTGATGCGTCGCGGCATCCTACAATCCGCTATTGCTATCATTTTTGCCGTCGCAGCGGGCGCGTGGTCGGGACCGGCCGCCGCAGCGGGCTGGTGGGAACTCAATTTCTGGATGTCCGGGCCGCGCTACGATCACTTCGTGCCGCTCTGCCACGAGCATGGGCCGCTGAAGCGGATACAGTCGCGATTCGAGGACAAGGAGCACAAGTTCTGGGCCTCGCGGATTGCAATCGTGGGGTTCGAAGAGATCCACGAAATCGCTTGGCAGCCTTGGGAATCGGGCACCATCCCGCGACGCTATTGCGAGGCGTCTGCCCTGGTGTCCGACGGCACGTACCACAAGATCATCTACTCCATCGCCGAGGATACCGGCGTCACCGGCTTCGGCTGGGGCGTCGAGTGGTGTGTCAAGGACTTCGACCGCGACTGGAGCTACAACCCCAGGTGCAGGCTGGCCCGGCCTTAAGCGCTCCGCGCCGACACGATCGACATTGAGCGTGGGACTGACCGGCTAAGCAGCCGGCCAACGTGTCGCGCAATTGTTCTTGATATGTTCCGAAACCTATGTCACCCTCACCCAGATTTTTCGTGGGGTGTTTTCATGTCGCACGTATTCACCCGCTGTATCGCCAGCGCAGTGCTCTCGCTGATGCTCGCAGCCGGGGTCATCACCGGCGCCACCGCTCAGGACCGTCGCCAGAACGAGCCGGGCAAATTCGACTTCTACATGCTGGTACTGTCGTGGTCGCCGTCGTTTTGCGCCGAGAATGCCGAGCGTTATCGCGGACGGCCGAACCCACAATGCGGGCCCCGGCCCTATTCATTCGTGGTGCACGGGCTCTGGCCGCAATACGACCGCGGATTTCCGGAATTTTGCCAAGTGCCGGCGCCGCGACTCAATCGCAATATCGTCGGCGCGATGCTCGACGTGATGCCTGCGCCGGCCCTGATCTATCACGAGTGGGACCGCCACGGCACCTGCTCGGGCGTTTCCGCCAGCACCTATTTCGAGACCATCCGCAAAGCACGCGCCGCCGTGAAAATCCCGCCCGAATATCTCGATCTGCAGTCGACGCGGACGGTGTCGCCCGATGAAGTGGAAGAGGCTTTCGTCAAGACAAATCCTGGTCTGACGCGGGCCGGCATCTCGATATCATGCGGCCGAAACCGGCTCGATGAGGTCAGGATTTGTCTGACGCGCGACCTCCAGTTCCGTGATTGCGAGGAGATCAGCGCCCGCTCCTGCAAGCGGGAGAAGCTGGCGATGCCCCCCGTGCGGGGCGGCTGATCGATCTGGAACAGCTGATCGGGTAAGCGCAGCCGTTCGCCTGCCTCCGATTGGTGCAATGCACCCTACGGTGAGGATTTGCACTTCTTGGCAATTCCCCCCTTTCCCATGGCACAACGTGTGGTAGCTTGGTCCGGGGTTCGGAAGTTCCGCTCCTGTGGGTCAGCTGCGTGAGTGCAGTTGTGGAGTGACGAAGGCCGTTTTCGGCTGACACTGATCTCTTCCCACGCGCGAACATCCGGTCCCGGCTGCCGAGCCGTGGGGGCCGGCGGCAACCATGGGGATTAGGAGTTTCCCGATGGCAATGGCCGGCACGGTCAAGTTCTTCAACGGTGAACGCGGGTACGGATTCATCAAACCGGATGACGGCGGTCGCGACGTCTTCGTCCACATAACCGCGGTCGAACGCGCGGGACTGAAGGCACTGAACGAAGGTCAGCGCATCAGCTTCGATGTCGAACCCGACAAGAAGGGCAAAGGACCAAAAGCGGTCAATCTTGTCGTGACCGGCTGACGACGCCGCCTCTTCCTCTGCACCGTTAGGACTTGCCTGTTCGCCGCTCCTGCGCGGGGCGGACGTGCGCCCAATTCGCCGCTGCGAGGTTGCGCAGTCGATGGCGAGCACACATCGTGCCGGTCAATCCCCCGAGATGCCCGCTGCGCGGATAGGCTTTGCCCAGCGTTCGATGTCCTCGGGCAGGAACTTGGCAAGATACTCCGGCGTGCGTCTTTCAGGCGGCACGATTTCGAGGCCGAGTTCTTCGAGACGACGGCGAAGCGCCGGATTTTCGAGCGACGTGTTGACGGCGGCGTTGAGCTTTCGAACGATTGCGTCCGGCGTGCCCTTCGGCAGGAAGAACGCGTTCCATACGCTCGATTCGACGCCTTGCAGCCCCTGCTCGCCGGAGGTCGGCACTTCCGGAATGATGGCGACCCGCTGCGCCGACAATACCGCGATCGGCTTGGCGAGCCCCTGCCGCGCGAGCGGCGCGCCAGTCTGAATCGTGTCGCACATGTAATCGATGCGGCCGCCGATCAGATCCTGGATCACCGGGCCCGCGCCACGGTAGGGCACGTGGGTGATGTCGACGCCCGCCGCGAGGTTGAACAGCACGCACGGCAGATGCGTGCCCGTGCCGACGCCCGCCGAACCGAATTGGGCCTTGCGCTCGTTCGCCTTGAGCCAGGCGATGAACTGCTGAAGGCCCTCGACCGGCAGGTCCTTGCGGGCATTGAGGATGCGCGGCGATTCCGAGACGAGGCCGACGGGCGTGAAGTCGGTCACCGAATTGTACAGCGGCTTCTTGTAGAGCGATTGATTGTAGGCGTGCGTGCCGCTGTTGCCGATCATGAAGATGTAGCCGTCAGGCGGCGCATGGGCGACGCGGGCGCCCGCCGTCATGCCGGCGCCGCCGCCGATGTTCTCGACGATCACCGACACGCCGAGGATCTCGCCGATCGCCTGCGCCTGCAGCCGCGCCGAAATATCGACGCCGCCGCCCGGCGTGAACGGCACCACGAGCGTGATGGTGCGGGTCGGCCATTCCTCCGCCTGCCGCCGGCGTCAGCACCGCCACAGTTAAGGCCAATCCCGCAATCATGCGACGCATGTCATCTCCTTGAATGCACGTCAGTGCCCGCACCATAGCAGTGCAGGCCGTCCGCGATCAGCGTTCGTCCTGCATGGCGCGACGCCGTTTTCGCCGTCTCAACCGAGCGGCCGGTCGGCGATCGCGTAACCTCCGGGCGCCAGCCCTTTGTCTCTCGCGTCATCTCACCCGCCCGGCATGATTCCGCTCACACCGGAATCGGGGGTCAATTCGGCAAAGCGAAGGCGACGTATTCGCCCGAATAGGTGCCGCCGCTGATGGCAACGATGATGTACTGCTTGCCGTCCACCCTGTAGGTCATCGGATTGCCGCTCTGTTGCGCCGGCATGTAGACAGCGCCGACTTGCTTGCCGTTTCGCTTATCGTAAGCGCGCAGCATCGCGCCCCGCGGATGGTCCGGCGTCGTGGTCGCGATCGGATCGCCCATCACGACGAGCGTCTTCGTCACCAGCGGAGCGACGCCGGACACCTGTGCCTGCCCGGTCTTTGCGATGGTCATCCCTTTGAGTGCCGGATGATTGCGCACCGCATCCGGGGTGTCGCCATGGGCGTCTGCCACAGTACCTCGCCTTTATCGAGATCGATGGCAGCGAGGAGGCCATAGGGCGGTTTGACAATCGGCAAGCCATCGACGTTCAGTCCGCCGAAACCGGCCGGCGACGGCTCGGCGTTGGCGGCCGCCGGATTATTGCGGGCGAGTTGCGCGCGGGCCGCCGTCTGTGGTGCACCGGCTGCGCAGCAGTCCCCAGGCCCCAGAATTTCACGGAACTGCTGGCCGCCGATCCCTGCGACATAGCGGATGTCGGAGAACTCGCTCGGCGGCGGCACGAGCGAGCGCACGCCCGGCGTATTGCCGGCCGGCATGAATGCGATGTGCAGTTCGGGATCGTAAGCGCCGCCCGGCCAGTTGGTCGCGGTGCCGGCGACGATCGCGCCGCGGATGCCGTTCACGTCGCCAAGCGCACCGGGCATGAATGCCGACGACTCGAACTTGTAGCGCTTGAGGAGGTCGATCGCTTTCTGCCGCAGCTCCGGCGTGAAATCGATCAGATCGTCAGGGGCGCGCAGCACGTTGCGCGCATAACGCAGTGCGTCGGGCGGGATCGGCTGCGTGGCCCAGGTCTTTTCGCCCGGCACATCGGACTGCGGCACCGGTTTCTCCTCGATCGGCCACACCGGTTTGCCGGTGACGCGATCGAGCACGTAGAGCCAGCCCTGCTTGGTCGGCTCGATCACCGCCTTGACGGTGCGGCCATCGAGGGTGAAGTCCGCCACGATCGGCGGCGACGGCATGTCGTAGTTCCAGATCGGGTGATGGACGAGCTGGTAATACCAGCGGATCTTGCCGGTCGCAGCCTCCACCGCGACGATGCACTCGCCATAGAGGTTGGCCCCCGGGCGGTGGCCACCGTAGTAATCCGATGACGGCGTCTCCACCGGCAGGTAGACGAGGCCGAGTTCAGGATCGGCGCTGATATGCGTCCAGACCCCGGTGTTGCCGTTGTCGGCCCAGGAATTGTTCTCCCAGGTCTCGTTGCCGGGTTCGCCGGGTCGCGGAATCGGTATCGAACCGCCACAGCTGCTTGCCCGTACGCGCGTCGAACGCACGCACCAGACCCTTGGTGTTGTTGTGGGTCGGTACTGTCGCGCCTTCGCGCATGGAGGAGCCCACGACGACTGCGTCGCCGATCACGGTCGGCGCGGTGTGAACGCCGATTTCACCGGTCTCGAGATCGATCTGCTCGTTCACCCCTTTGACGACGCCGACTTTCAGATCGACGATGCCGTCGGTGCCGAACGAGGTGATCACGGCGCCGGTCTTGGCATTGAGCTCGACCAGGCGATAGCCGGTCGTAACATAGATGATGCGCTCGTCGCCGCGCCCGTCGGTCCAATAGGACACGCCGCGCCCTGACAACTGGCGCGGCGCGACGGCGGCGCGCTTGCCCTCGCGCAAAGCTGTGCGACCAGATCAGCTCGCCAGTCTTGGCATCGAGCGCGACCACGGAGCGCCGGGTGCCGGCGGTGGCGTAGAGCACGCCCTTCACCATGATCGGCGTGCCTTCGAGCTTGTATTCCGGATAAGGGCCGAACGCGTCGGTCTTGAAGCGCCATGCACCTGCAGCTGTCGAAATTGCCGGCGTCGATCTGGTCGAGCGGCGAATACCGCGTGAACGCGAGATCGCCGCCATTGCCCGGCCACTCGCCGTTCTTCGTCGACGGCTGGCCCTGACGCGCAAACTGCTCCGGCACCGGTGTGCCGACAAAGATTTGTCCCGACGCGGGCGGCGGCGCCACAAGAACGGCGGCACTCAATACTGCGACGATGCCGATAGCCGCCGCCGACACGAAAAGCTTTCGCGACATTCGTTCCTCCCGTTCATTTCATTATTTGCGCCGGGCAAGCCCGACGATTGCACCGAGTTTAGGTCAAATCATCCGACACTCCAATGATCAGTGGCGTATCGACGGAGCCGCGATCGCTCCCTCCCCCGCGTGCGGCCGAGGGTAAACCGAGGAGGCTCATCCAAGCGTGCGGTCGTATTCGAGCACGGCGTTGAGCAGCACCTGGGCGCCGGCGGCGCATTCATCGAACGTGGTCGACTCCGCCTCGTTGTGGCTGATGCCGCCCGCGCACGGCACGAAGATCATGGTCGTGGGCGCGACGCGGGCGATGTAGGCCGCGTCGTGACCGGCGCCCGAGACGATGTCGCGCGTCGCAAAGCCGGCGCGTTCGGCGCCGGTGCGCACGCAGCGGATCAGCTCGGGGTCGAACCGCACGGCCGGCGCCATCCAGATGCGCTTTTCCTCGAACGCAAGCTTGAGCGGCATCAGGATTTGCGGCAGCAATTCCCGCAGCCGTCCCTCCATCGCGTCGACCACGGCATCATCGGGATGGCGCAGGTCGACGGTGAAAAACACCTCGCCCGGAATGACGTTGCGGCTGTTCGGCCGGCTCTCGATCAGACCGACGGTCGCGACCGCGTCGGGCGCGTGAGCCTGCGCGATGCCGTCGATCGCATCGATCATGCGCGCGGCGCCGAGGAGTGCGTTGCGGCGGAGATGCATGGGCGTCGAGCCGGTGTGCGCATCCTGCCCGGTGACCGTCACCTCGTACCAGCGCATGCCCTGCACGCCGGTGACGACGCCGATGGTCTTGCCTTCATTTTCGAGGATCGGGCCCTGCTCGATGTGAAGCTCGAACATGGCACCGAGCTTGTGTCCGCCCGCCTTTTCCGGACCGCGGTAGCCGATGCGATCGAGTTCGGCGCCGAACATCTTGCCGTCGCGGTCCTCGCGGCCATAGGCGAAATCCGACGTGAAGACGCCGGCAAAAACTCCCGACGCCAGCATCGCCGGCGCGAAGCGCGAGCCCTCCTCGTTGGTCCAGTTGACGATCTCGATCGGAGCGTTGGTCTCGTAGCCGGTCTCGTGCAGGGTCCGCATCACTTCGAGAGCGCCGAGCACGCCGAGCGCGCCGTCGAACTTGCCGCCGGTCGGCTGGGTGTCGAGATGGCTTCCCATGCACACCGGCGCGAGCGCGGCATTGCGCCCGGGGCGCCGCGCAAACATGTTGCCGACTTCATCGACCGTGACGGTGCAGCCGACCGCTTCGGCGGCAGCGCGAAACCAGTCGCGCACGCGCCGATCTTCGTCCGTCAACGTCAGCCGCTTGATGCCGCCCTTTGCGGTCGCGCCGATCTGCGCCGTCTCCATCAGCGTGTCCCACAGCCGCGCGCCGTTGATCTGCAGGTTCTGCATCAGGGCGTCACCTCGGCGCGGTCGACGCGGCGCGGCGCGGTCATCTCGCGCCACGTCGCGTTGGCAACGTGGACGGCGGGGAACGGCGGGCGCGCGACGTAACTGCCGCCGCCGGCTTTGGCGCGCAGATCGCCATCGAGCCACGCGATTTTGCCGCCCGCGATCGTCGCCCGCGCGACGCCCTTGCAGGCAAAACCTTCGAACACGTTGTAATCGATGCGGCTGATCTGCGACTTCACCGAGATGGTCTTCGTCGCTTGCGGGTCCCAGATCACGACATCGGCGTCGGAGCCCACGGCCACCGCCCCCTTCTTCGGATAGACGTTGAGGATGCGGGCGGCATTGGCGGACGTGACGGCGACGAATTCCTCGGCCGTCAGCCGGCCGGTGTTGACGCCCGCCGTCCACAGCACCGCCATGCGATCTTCGAGCCCGCCGGTCCCGTTCGGGATCTTGGTGAAGTCGCTGCGCCCGAGACGCTTCTGTTCCGTCGTGAAAGCGCAGTGATCGGTTGCCACCACCTGGAGCGAGCCCGATTGCAAGCCGGCCCACAGGCTCGCCTGGTGATCCTTCGGACGAAACGGCGGCGACATCACGCGGCGGGCGGCATGGTCCCAGTCGCGATTGCGGTATTCGTCCTCGTCGAGCACGAGATGCTGGATCAGCGGCTCGCCGTAGACGCGCTTAGCCGGCAGCGCGCGCTCGCGCAATCGCCTCGTGCGCGTCGCGGCAGGAGGTGTGCACCACGTAAAGCGGGCAGCCCGCCATGTCGGCGATCATGATGGCCCGGTTCGTCGCCTCGCCTTCGACCGCCGGTGGCCGCGAATAGGCGTGGCCTTCGGGACCGGTGGTGCCGGCCGCGAGATACTGCTCCTGAAGACGAAACACGACGTCGCCGTTCTCGGCGTGGACGAGCGGCATCGCGCCAAGCCCCGCGCAGCGCGTGAACGAGTGGTAAAGCTCGTCGTCGTTCACCATCAGCGCGCCCTTGTAGGCCATGAAATGCTTGAAGGTGTTGATGCCGTAGGTTTTGACGCAGGTCTCCATCTCGTCGTGCACCTGCCGGTCCCACCACGTCACCGCCATGTGGAAGCCGTAGTCGCACGCGGCGCCCTCGGCCTTGCGGCGCCAGTCCTGATAGGCGGCGAGCATCGACTGGCCGGGATTGGGAATGCAGAAATCCACCACCATGGTGGTGCCGCCGGAGAGCGCGGCCTTGGTGCCCCACTCGAAATCGTCCGCCGAAACCGTGCCCATGAAGGACAGTTCGAGGTGGGTGTGCGGATCGATGCCGCCCGGCAGCACGCAGCACCCGCCGGCATCGATCACTTCGGCGCCAGTCGGCGCCGCGATGTTCGCGCCGACCGCGGCGATGGCGCCGTCGACGACGAGCACGTCGGCGCGCCGCGTATGGTCGTGATTGACGACGGTGCCGCCGCGAATGAGCAATGCCATGAGCCGGTCCTGTCTGGTCGTGCGGGGAAGCGACTTCTTCCGGTCGCCGCATTCGAGTATATCGAGGCCGCAAACGACAAGGGAAGCTCCGCATGTCTCGCGCTACTGCCGTTCTCAATCCCGCAGTTCCGGTGACGCTGCCGGCCGCCGGCAACATCAGTTTCGAGATCGAGACCGGCCAGCGCTTGCGCATCACCCAGCCCGAGGGCGAGCAGGTCGCCGACTTCGTCTCGTTCAACCGCGACGATCCGCGCGAACTTTTGTCGATGCATTCAAGCCGTGCGGTCAACCTGAACTGGAAGCTCACCGCGCCGCATGTCCTCTACAGCAACCGCACCCGCGAGATGTGGAAGATCGAGGAGGATCTGACGGCCGAAAATTATTGCGGCGGCGGCTATTGCAGCGAGCACCTCAACGTGACGCGCTACGGCGATAAGGGCGTCGGCGCGCCGAACTGCCAGTCGAACCTCGAGGCCGCCGTGCGCGGCTACGGCATGGACCGCTGGAGTTTCAACGTCGACGCCTGCTTCAATATTTTCATGACCGTCGCTTATGACGGAAACGGCGTGTGGGAAATCCGCCCGCCGAAGGGGAAGCCCGGCGACTACATCACGATGCGCGCGCTGATGCCGCAGATCGTCGCCATTTCGAACTGCCCGATCCTGTTCAACGCCTGCAACAACTTCCGCCTCAAGCCGCTCACGCTCGAAATTCTCGCGGCGTGACGCGACAGATCGAAGCCCGATGCCGTATTGTGTTGGCACGAACGCCTAAGGTGGTGCGCGGCAAGACAAGCGTGCACCCCCGTTTCCCGTCACCCTGAGGCGCGAGTGAAGCGAGCCTCAAAGGGCGATGGCCGAGGCGTCGCCACAGGTACGTTGCGGCGCCGTCACGGCCGATCATCCTTCGAGGGCCGCGCAACGCGCGGCCACCTCAGGATGACGGAAAGTGAGCCGCGCTATTGTTGCCAGTCCGTTTTTGATCGCGCGACAGTGAATTAACTGTTGCCAGCGCACCGATCCCCCTCATCGCAATTCTCGCACCTTTTTCCCGGGCCGCATTCGGTCCGCGTGATAAACTCCGTCCCGGCGCCGTCATCGCATAAGGCGCGTATCAAATAGCACCTGGGAGGGACCACCATGAAAACCGCACGAGCGGCTTCGTTTTGCACAGCACTTGGCGCTTTGCTGATCGCGGGCACTGCCACGGCACAAACGCCGTCCTGGCTGCCGCCACCCGATAGTGCGCGCTGTCCTTCGAAATGGGGCGCAAACGATGAGCGCGGCGCCGGCAATCACATGAAGCCGCAGGCGGTGCTCAATGCCGCGAAGCTCATCAAGACCGGCGAGGTGATCGAACTCGCCCATCCGCTCAACGCGACGATGCCGATGGTGCCCGGCCGCGTCTACGACATGCAGGTGAAGCGCACCGCCATCGGCACGACCGCGAACAAGGTCAATGTGAACGAGGAGCTCATCGTCGCCGAGATGGGCCAGGTCGGGACGCAATTCGACGGGTTCGCCCACATCACCCACAACAATTCGCATTACAATTGCGTCAAGACCGAAGACATCGCGACCCGCACCGGCTTCACCAAGTTCGGCATCGACAAGGTCGGCATGCTGATGACGCGCGGCGTGCTCATCGACGTCGCCGGCTACAAGGGCGTCGACATGCTGGGCGACACTTACGAGATCACGGTCGAGGACCTCGACGGCGCGATCAAGAAGCAGAACCTGACCTTCCAGCCGGGCGACGCGATCATCATCAACACCGGTTGGGGCAAGCTGTGGGGCAAGGACAATGCCCGCTATGGCAAGAGCAATCCCGGCATCGGCATCAAGGCGGCGGAATTCCTGATCGCCAAGGATCCGCTGCTGCTTGGCTCCGACAACACGCCGGTGGAAGTCAGGCCCAATCCCGACCCGCAGCTCGGGATCCCGGTCCACCAGCTGGCGCTGGTGGTGAACGGCGTCCATCTCCTCGAGAATCTCAAGCTCGACGAGCTGGCCGCCAAGGGCGTTTCCGAATTCGCCTTCGTCATGCAGCCGATGAAGCTGCAAGGCGCCACCGGCTCGACAGTCGCGCCGGCCGCAGTGCGCTGATCGCGCAGCGCGTCGGCGCCCCGAAATGACCGGCACGCGCCTCAGAATGCGACCTTGTCGCCGCCTTTGAGGGAGAGGATTTCGCGCGCCTCGTCGGGGCTTGCGATCGCAAGGCCCAAACCCTCGACGATCTGGCGAACCTTGCGCACCTGTTGGGCGTTCGACTCGGCGAGCTTGCCGGGACCGATCCACAGCGAATCTTCAAGGCCGACACGCACATTGCCGCCCATGGCGGCGGCCATGGCGGCAATCGGCATCTGGCTGCGGCCGGCGCCGAGCACCGACCAGCGATAATTCTCGCGGCCGAGCAGGCGATCGGCGGTGCGGCGCATGTGCATCACGTCCTCGGGATGGGTGCCGATGCCGCCAAGGATGCCGAACACCGACTGCACGAAGAGCGGCGGCTTGACGAGGCCGCGTTCGAGGAAGTGCGCGAGATTGTAGAGGTGGCCGATGTCGTAGCACTCGAACTCGAACCGCGTCTGGTTGTCCTGGCAGGTCTTGAGCACGAACTCGATGTCCGCAAACGTATTGCGGAAGATGAGGTCGCGGGTCCCTTCGAGATACGGCTTCTCCCAGTCGAACTTGAACGTCTTGTAGCGGGCGAGCATCGGAAACAGCGCAAAGTTGATCGAGCCCATGTTGAGGCTCGCCACTTCCGGCTTGAAGGTCGCCGCCGGCTTCACCCGCTCGTCGACCCGCATGGTCGGCGAGCCGCCCGACGTCAGGTTGATGACCGCATTGCATCGCTGCTTGATGATCGGCAGGAACGGCGCGAACGCCTCGGGTCGCTGGTCGGGCTTGCCGGTCTGCGGATCGCGGGCATGAAGATGGACGATCGCGGCGCCCGCTTCGGCCGCCTCGATGGCCTGGTCGGCGATCTGCTGCGGGGTGATCGGGAGGTAAGGCGACATGGTCGGCGTGTGGATCGCGCCGGTGACCGCGCAGGTGATGATGACCTTGTTGGATGTCGCCATGGGTGTGTCCTCCGGGCCGGTATCTGGTGACTGCTTTTTCGGGGATACGCCAGCCGGCCGGCGTTGCCCAGAGAGGTCGGTTCGAAAAAATTTTTTCGGCGCTAACTCGTTAGAAGGTCGGGGGAAAATGCTCCAGGCCAGGGGCCCGGTCAATATTTTCGAAAAATGTTTGAACCGTTCCGGGGGATGCAGCAACCAATGAGCATGAAGGCCAATGAAGCCTCCCCCCGCTGAATGGCCTTCTTCATATCTGGTCGATGCTGCGCCCCCCCATCCACCCTGCATCGATCTGATAGACCCGCCCGGGCCCCCCCGCCCGGGCGGGCACATTTTTGGGGCCTGCTTTCTTCAAGCGCACCGTGATACCGGCCTGCCGCGTTGAAGCGAGAGCGCCGCGCGACCGCAACCGTTTACTCCAAGTCAGTCATTCCGGGGCGAAGCGTCGAGCCCGGAATCCGACAGACTGCGGAGTATGGATTCCGGGCTCGCCTTCGCTTCGCTACGGCGCCCCGGAATGACGCTCCAACTATCCATGCGACGCTCGACGTAACCGTTCGGGGCATGGGCAACCCCTGTGCCCGTTCGGGAACATGGGTGACACATTTCGCCGTTGAGTAGGCCGGCGGGATCGCGCAATGTGCCGGCGAATTTCCGCCCTGCGGCTCCCGCAGGTCCCTCCTTCGTCAGTCCCTCCTTGGCGGCAACCCGAAGGCATCGCGGAAAAGGGAGATCCGCGATGAGGAAGGGACTGCGGTCGCGTCTCGCGCAGTACGGCGACGAGGAGTTTGCCCTCTTCCTGCGGCGCGGCTTTCTCAAAGGCGCGGGCTTCACCGACGAAGCGCTTGATCGTCCGATCGTCGGCGTGCTGTCGACGGCGTCCGATTTCAATCCGTGCCATGCCACCGCCGGCCGCCTCGCCGAGGCGGTATCCCGCGGCGTGCGGCTTGCCGGTGCGCTGCCATTCGTCTTTCCGACCATCTCGCTGCACGAGGCGTTTTCGTTCCCGACCTCCATGCTGCTGCGCAATCTGATGGCGATGGACGTCGAGGAAATGCTCCGCGCGCTCCCGCTCGATGCCGTGGTGCTGATCGGCGGCTGCGACAAGACCATTCCCGCCGAGCTGATGGGCGCGATCAGCGCCGACATGCCGGCGATCGTGTTGCCGGTCGGCTCGATGCTCGCGGGGCGACACGAAGGCGCGAGACTCGGCGCCTGCACCGATTGCCGCCGCCTGTGGGCGGCCTTCCGTGCCGGCAAGCTCGATGGCGCGGAGCTTGACCGCGCCCATGACCAGCTGATGCCGACCGCAGGCACCTGCATGGTGATGGGTACCGCGTCCACCATGGCCTGCATTGCCGAGACGCTTGGTTTCACCTTGCCGGGTGCGGCGACGGCGCCCGCCGTTTCGTCCGATCGCATCCGCATCGCGGAGGCGACCGGCAAGCGCGCCGTCGAGATGGCGGTCACCGGTAGCCCGACGCCACGCGCGATCATCAGTCGCGCGGCGCTGCGCAACGCCTCGGTGATCCTGCAGGCGACCAGCGGGTCCACCAACGCGCTCGTTCATCTTGCCGCGATCGCCGGGCGCGCCGGTCTTTCCTACGATTTGGCCGAGTTCGACGCCGTCGGCCGTGAGACGCCGGTGCTCCTCAATCTCAAGCCGGCGGGATCTTTCTTCATGGAGGATTTTCACGCCGGCGGCGGACTGCCGGCGCTGTGGCGGCGGCTCAAGGATCGGCTCGACCTCTCGGCGCCGACCGTGAACGGCGAGACCATCGGCGACATCATCGCGCGGTGGCCGGCCTGGGTCGACGACGAAGTGGTGCGGCCGCGCGAACGCCCGCTCTGTCCGAGCGAGGCGATCGCGATCCTGTCCGGCAACCTTGCGCCATCGGGCGCCGCCATCAAGCTCGCCGCGGCGACGCCAAGCCTCTGCACCCATGAGGGTCCGGCGCTCGTGTTCGATTCGCTCAAGGACCTCGCCGAGCGCATCGATCATCCCGACCTCGCCGGTGACGCCGCAGCACGTCATGGTGCTGCGCAATGCGGGTCCGATCGGCGCGCCGGGCATGCCGGAAGCCGGCGCGCTGCCGATCCCGAAGAAGCTCGGGGCGAAGGGCGTGACCGACATGGTGCGGATTTCCGATGCGCGCATGAGCGGCACCGCGTTCGGCACCGTGGTGCTGCACATTGCGCCCGAAGCCTCGGCCGGCGGACCGCTGGCGCTGGTGCGCGACGGCGACATGATCGCGCTCGATGCTGCGAAGCGCCGCATCGATCTCAAGGTCGAGGCCGCCGAACTTGCGCGCCGCCGCGCGAAATGGACGCCGCCCCAACCGCCGGCGCGCGGCTACACCCGCCTCTATGTCGAGCGCGTGACCCAGGCCGACAAAGGCTGCGACTTCGATTTTCTCGCGGGCTGACCAAAGTGATTTAGCAAGGCGTGGATGGCCGGAACAAGTCCGGCCATGACCATGAAAGATAACGATGCCGCTTGATCTTTCTCTCAATCTCGCGACGGTGCGGCGGCAGTGGAAGCTGCCGGAGGCCGTTGAGGCGGCGGCGCGGCATGGTTTTGCCGGCGTCGCGCCGTGGCGCGAGATGGTGCAGGAGATCGGCGTTGCCGAATGCGCGCGCATTTTTCGCGCGAACGGCATGCGCGTCACCGGCTATTGCCGCGGCGGTCTGTTCGGGGCCGAGGGCCGCGACAAATTCCGGGATGCGGTCGACGACAACAAGCGGATGATCGATGAAGCCGCCGCCATCGGCGCCGAAGCGATCGTCGTCATCGGCGGCGGCCTAGCGCCGGGCTCACGCGATTTGCCCGCTGCGCGCAAGCTATTTCGCGAGGGGCTTGCCGCCGTGCTGCCGCACGCGCGCGCGTGCAACGTCATGCTGGCGCTCGAGCCGATGCATCCGATGTATGCGGCGGACCGCGGCTGCGTCACGACGCTCAAGGAGATGCTCGACATTGCCGACGCGCTCGGCAACGAAGGCCTCGGCATCGCGGTCGACACCTATCATGTGTGGTGGGACCCGGAGTTGGCGGCGCAGCTTGCGCGCGCCGGCACGCGCATCGTCGCCCACCATATCTGCGACTGGCTGGTGCCGACGAAACACATGCTCAACGATCGCGGCATGATGGGCGACGGCGTCATCGACTTCCGCGCTATCCGCCGCATGATCGAGGCCGCCGGCTATCGCGGCATCCAAGAGGTCGAGATTTTTTCCGAGGATTGGTGGAGCCGCCCGGGCGACGAAGTGCTGGCGACCGCAGTCGAACGCTTCAAGGCGGTTTGCATGCCGTGAATGCGCTGAACGCCAATCGCAGGGTGCGGTTCGGACTACGCTTCGCTTGCTCGCCCTACGATTTTTGCGGCCGGCAAATCTGCCGCCTCCCCGTGCTCTTCCTCGACGACGGAGCGGAGCGGATCGAGCCAGAAGGCCCACACCGCGGCGCCGAGGACGAGCAGCACTGCCGCGACGATGAACGGCGCCTCCCAGTTGCCGTATTGGGCGAGGGCGCCAAACACCAGCGGCGACAGCGCCCCGCCGATGTTGCCGGCCATGTTCATCATGCCCGACACGCTGTCCCGAGAATTTGCCGCCGGCGTCCATGGGCACCGCCCACGACGGGCCGATGGTGCATTCGAGGAAGAACATCGCGCCCGTGAGGCAATAGACGGCGACATATGGGTCCGCCGTCAGCGCCGCCGGGACGATGCACACGGCGCAACCCAACAGGCCGACGATCGCGACCGAGCGCCGCGCGAGCCGCGCGTTGCCGGTCTTCTTCAGGAGCCAGTCGGTCGCCAGCCCGCCAACGGTATCGCCGATGACGCCGGCAAACAGCGGCAGCGATGCGAAGATGCCGATCTTGATGAGCGTGAAATGGCGGAACTCGACGAGGTAGGACGGCAGCCAGCTCAGGAAAATCCAGAGGCAATAGACGTAGGTGAAGTAGGCGCACATGATCGCCCACATGTTCGGCGACCGCAGCAGCGTGCCCCACGGCACGTCGGCCGCCCTGGTCTGCACCGCGGCGGGGCGCGCTTCGCCCTTCTCGTCGACGCCGCGGATGTAGCGCAGCTCCGCCGGATTCACGAGATCGTGCTCTTCCGGCAGGTTGCGATAGCTCACGTACCACCACACCGCCCAGGTGAGGCCAATCGAACCGCAGATATAGAACACCGCTCGCCAGCCGAAGATGCTCATAACCGAGACCACGAGCGGCGGCGCAATCGCAGCGCCGAGCCGGCTCGCGCTGTGGGTGATCCCTTGCACGAAGCCGCGTTCCTCGCGCGGAAACCACAGCTGCATCGCGCGCGTCGCGCCAGGGAACGCACCGGCTTCGCCGACGCCGAACATGAAACGCACGACGATGAAGGAGATGGCCCCGGTGGCGGCGGCCGTCACCGCCGTCATGACCGACCAATAAGCGACGATCCCGGCGAGCACGGTGCGCGGGCCGAACCGATCGCTCAACCAGCCGCCGGGAACCTGAAACAAGGCATAGGCCCAGACGAAGGCGCTGAAGATCGCCCCCATGGTGATCTTGTCGAAGCCGAACTCTTCGCTGATGACCGGCGCCGCCGCCGAAATATTGACGCGATCGAGATACGTGATGAGGTACATGAGCGAGATGAGGCTCAGGATGTACCATCGGCCGGAGCTCTTTTGGGGGAGTGCGGGTTCCGGCATTGGTTCCGGCATGGGGTTTCCTTGCGCGAGAAGAGTTCTTGGCGGGCCTGCCGCGACGTTCATGGTGACGTCGGGTTAATCGTAGCGAGGATTGGGCAGAGCGCAAAGCAGCCAAATGTGATGTCTGTCACCGCACCGACACGTGCAGTCTGCTAGTTCCGTCGCCCGGCGTGGCGGCGGGGCGGCAATCACCGTCTTCTGTCAGGAGAATCAACATGCGTTACCATCGCATCTCGATTGCAGCGGCATGTCAGATCGCGGCAGCATGTCAGATCGCGGCAGCTCTTGCCGGCGTCGCGTTCGCTGAGGCTCAGCCGGCAAATCCCTGCCGTCAGATTACGGCGGCGTGTCGTCAGGCGGGCTTCATGCCGGGCGCGGCGAAGGCCGGCGAAGGGCTGCAATTAGATTGCATTCGCCCGATCATGATGGACATGGCGCAGCGGCCGCGCTCGGTGAGGCCGTTGCCGCCGATCGATCCGCAGATCATCGCCGCTTGCAAGGCGGCCAATCCGAGCTTCGGCATGGCGAGCGCCCGCGGCGGCGGGGCCGGTCCGGGGCCGCGCGGTGGACCGGGCGGTCCAGGGCCAGGTTTTGGTCCCGGTCCTGGGGCGGGTCCCGGCGGTCCTTCCGGGCCCGGCCCCGGCGCGAATGCCGGGCCGCCGGACAGCGGGCCCGAAGGACCGCCGCCGACATCGTCGTTCGGCGCAAAGCGCTTCGGCCAGCCGCCACCGGGCAATTAGACTTTCGCGCGTTGCTCGGCTGCGTTGCGATTGACGCGGCGAGACTGCATCCGTAGCCTCGGCGCGCCGGTTCACTCGTGCGGAGGCCCGCTCATGCATCGCTACACCGTGTCCAATTCCGTCAAACAGCGGCTGCTCCAACGCCAAGGCAAGCTCTTGAGCCACGACACCATCGATGCGGCGCGCACGGCGCTGGTCGTGGTCGACATGCAGAACCATTTCGTTGCCGAAGGCTTTCCGGCGGAAGTGCCGCTGTCGCGCGAGATCGTGCCGACGATCAATCGCCTCGCCAAAGCGGTGCGCAATGCCGGCGGCGAAGTCGTGTGGATCCAGACGACGGCGACGGGCGCGCTCGACCACTGGGGCAATCATCACAAGTACATGCTCACGCCCGAGCGGGTCACGAAGCGCCTCGCGAGCCTCGACGAGGCCGCCGAAGGCTTCAAGCTCTATCCAGCGCTTGAGCCCGCTGCCTCCGATCTGCGGGTGAAGAAGATCAAGTATTCGGCCTTCATTGCCGGCTCTTCGGACATCGACGCGCAGCTCAAGAGCCGCGGCATCGAAACGCTGCTGATCACCGGCACCGCCACCAACGTCTGCTGCAAGTCAACCGCGCGCGACGCCATGATGCTCGATTATCGCGTCATCATGCTCTCGGACGGCAATGCCACGTGGACCGACGAAGAGCACGCCAAGACCCTCGACAGCTTCATGCTGTTCTTCGGCGACGTGATGACGTCGGACGAGGCGATCGCACGCCTCGCGCCGGTCGAGAACCGCAAGCGCGCCTAGCCGCACGTCGCATCGTCATTTGGCTAGATCGATTTCGCTGATCACCAAGCTTTCGTATCGTCATTGCCCGGCTTGACCGGGCAATCCAGTACTCCGCAGCCAATGGTTACTGGATCGCCCGGTCAAGCCGGGCGATGACCTTATGAGAATGTAGGATGCTCCAGGGGACGTGATCTTGGCCGGGCGCATAATGCTATAGCCGGTCGTTCTAGCGGTTGCTGTGGGCGTCCCGCTCTTGGTATGCATCCGCCCGCAAGATCAGGCACGAGGGTGGAAATGGCGAATGACGTGGCGGATGTAATCGTAGTGGGGGCCGGCAACGCGGCGTTCTGCGCGGCGCTGGCGGCGCGCGAACAGGGCGCGTCGGTGCTGATGCTGGAAGCGGCAACGGAGGATGAGTCTGGCGGCAACAGCCGCTTCACCGCCGGTTCGATCCGCGTCGTCTACAACGGTGTCGAGGATATCCGGACGCTGATCCCTGATCTCACCGACGAGGAAGTAAAGACCACCGATTTCGGCACCTACACCCAGGACCAGTTCTTCGACGACATGTCGCGGGTGACGCAGGACCGCGCCGACCCCGATCTCGTCGAATTGCTGGTGACGCGCTCGTTCGACACGCTGAAGTGGATGACCGGGAAGGGCATCCGCCTGATCCCGATCTACGGCCGCCAGGCGTTCAAGATCGAAGGGCGGTTCAAGTTCTGGGGCGGGCTCACCGTCGAGGCGGTCGGCGGCGGGCCGGGCCTCATCAAGATGCTGACGGACTCCGCGCTGCGCAACGGCATCAAGATTCAATACGACTCGCGTGCGGTCGAATTGATCTACGAGAACGGCCGGGTCAATGGCGTGCGCATCCGCCGCGACGACGGCTTGCACGAATTGCGCTCCCGGTCGGTGATTCTCGCCTCCGGCGGCTTCGAGGCGAACGCGGAAATGCGCACGCGCTATCTCGGCCCCGGCTGGGACCTCGCCAAGGTGCGCGGCAGTCGCTGGAACGCCGGCGACGGCATCCGCATGGCGCTCGACATCGGCGCGAGCCCCGCCGGCAACTGGTCGGGCTGTCATGCGGTGCAGTGGGAGCGCAATGCGCCGGAGTTCGGCGATCTTGCCGTCGGCGACCAGTTCCAGAAGCACTCCTATCCGTTCTCGATTCTCGTCAACGCGACCGGCAAGCGCTTCGTCGATGAGGGCGCGGATTTCCGCAACTACACCTATGCCAAATACGGTCGCGTCGTGCTCGAACAGCCGGGGCAGTTTGCATGGCAGGTGTTTGACCAGAAGGTGAAGCACCTCCAGCGCGACGAATACCGCATCCGGCAGATCACCAAGGCGGTCGGCAACACCATCGAGGAGCTCGCCGAAAAGCTCGATGGCGTCGACGCCAAGCAGTTCGTCAAAACCATCGCCGAATGGAACAAGGCGGTGCGCTCCGATGTCCCGTTCAATCCGAACATCAAGGACGGCCGCTGCACCGAGGGGCTCGCGATCAACAAGAGCAACTGGGCGAACACGTTCGACACGCCGCCCTACGAGGCCTACGCGGTGACCTGCGGCGTGACCTTCACGTTCGGCGGGCTGCGCATCACCACCGACGGCGAGGTGCTCAACACCGACTATCGTCCGATCCACGGGCTCTATGCCGCGGGCGAACTCGTCGGCGGGCTGTTCTATTTCAACTATCCCGGCGGCTCGGGGCTGATGGCGGGCTCGGTGTTCGGCCGCATCGCCGGCAACACCGCCGGCCGCGCCGGCAAGAATTAGGTCGTCATGGCCGGACGTGTTCCGGCCATCCACGTCTTCCTTTGCAGAAACATTGAAAAGAAAGACGTGGATGCCCGCGACGAGCGCGGGCATGACGATTTGCTTATTGTTGCGGTTTCTGACCGCCGTCAGGCGGCGGGCCGGCGGTTGGCGCTTTGATCACGATCCACAAGGTCATGTCCCAGGCATTGCGGAGGCTCGCGACCATCAAGGTCAGCAGCGCCGCCGCGATCACGTCGGGCGCCGCCGGCGAGTCGCATCATGAGCAGCGCCGCAGTTACGATCAGCATCAGATATCCGAGCGCCGGAAGCGAGGCATAGAACAGGCGATCGCCGAGATCGACCTTGAACCGATGCTGGAGCGTGAATTGCAGCAAAATGCTCCCGCAATAGATCGCGCCGGCGATCCCCTCGGCGCCGAGCAGCACGCTCAGCGTGACCCAGTTGTGGTTGGGGATAGTGCACAGCAGGCAGACCATGAGCACCGCCACGAAATGCACGACCGTCGGCGTGAGGAACGTCTGCATCGCCGCGCGGTGATCTTCGTTGAAGTAGCTTGAGCCGATCGACGCCGCGACGAACATCAGACCGACGAGCGTTGCTGACGCCGTCCCGACCAGCACAAAAAAGTCATGCCAATCGTGAAACAGTTCCGCCGGCAGATGAGGCATTTCGTTTCGACCTGGTTGATTTAAGGGCCGTGCGCCGCCGTCAGCCGTCAAGCTCTTTGTAGTGCCGGAAGATGCCCTGCTCGTTGAACGGAATGCGTCGTTCCGAGGCCAGATAAGCTGCGATGCGCGGGCGCTTCGCGACTGCATCGTGCAGCGCGACGGCGCGCGGAATCCTTTTTTCCATGCGCGCCATCGCCGTCGGGAATGCGTAGCGCAATCCTTCGACGATCTGGAACAGCGACAGGTCGGCGTAGGAGAGCTTGCGACCGAGGAGATAGGTGCCGCCGCTCCGCTCCAGCACGCGCTCGAAGTAACCCAGGAATTTCGGCGCGCGATTTTTGCGGAAATCCGCGGCGCGCTGCTTCGCCTCTCGGCGCTGGTCTTCGAAATAGAGGCTGCCGGCAATCGGGTGGTGGGTGTCGTGGACCTCGTCGACGAAGTCGGCGATCGTCAGCTGCAACTGATGGGTCCACAGCCGCCCGTCGTCGCTGCGCGGCGCGAGGTCGTGGCGCGTACCGAGGAACAGCAGGATGTTCGCCGTCTGCGCGATCAGGCGTTCGCCGCTCTTGAGGAAAGGCGGTGCGAACGGCGGATGCTTGATGCGGCTGCCGTCGAGAAACTTCATCATCGCCGGCATGCCGTTCTTGCCGGGCTTGCGCGCCACATCGACATAGCGCGCGCCTGCTTCTTCGAGCGCGAGGCGCACGAATTCGCCGCGCCCCTGGATCGTGGGCCAGTAATAGAGCTCATACGCCATCGCATGCGCCTCCGTCCGATGCCGATCGATTCAACCACATGAACAAGGTTTCGTCATTCCCGGGCGCCGGAGCGAAGCGGAGGCGAGCCCGGAATCCATGAACACGGACCGAGAAACATGGATTCCGGGCTCGCCGCTGCGCGGCGCCCCGGAATGACGGGCCAGGCATGACTGCCTGCGCGCGCGGCAGTGATGCATCGGCTGCTGCCGCGTTCCCCGGCTGCCGCATCCGGTCCGGTCGCCGCGTGCTTGCTTGCGGCGACCAACGATGCCACAACCGCAGCCCTCACCTTCGCGCAAAACCCAGCAGAGAGAAATCGCCTATGCGTACGATTGCCCTTGAGGAGCATTTTTCGGTACCGGCGGTGGCCCGCCGCATCGACCCGGCCGTCGTCGCCCGTCGCGGCTTCAGGCAGCGCACCCTGCCGCAGCAGGGTCCGAATCCGCTCGAACTGCTGCCCGAGATCGGCGAGAAGCGCCTCAAATCGATGGACGAATCCGGGGTCGACTTTGCGGTGCTGTCAAACAGCGGTCCGGGCGCTGATCTCGTCGGCGGCGAGGATGGCGTCGTCATGGCCCGCGAGTTCAACGACTATCTGGCCGACGTCATCAAACGCCATCCCACCCGGTTCGGCGGCTTCGCGGCCCTGCCGATGCAAACGCCAGATGCTGCGGCCAAGGAGTTCGTGCGTTCGGTGAAGCAACTCGGGTTCGTCGGCGCGATGATCCACGGCACCATCATGGTGCTCGAACTCGAACAAGTCGCGCTTCCTCGACCATCCGAGCTACGACCCGATCCTGGCGGCGGCGGTCGATCTCGACGTGCCGATCTACATTCATCCCCACATTCCGCCGGAAGCGATACGGCAGACCTATTTCGCCAACCTGCCGGCGGGCACCGGGCGCGTGCTCGAAACCGCGGGCTGGGGATGGCATTCGGAAACCGCGGTGCATGTGCTGCGCATGGTGTTGGCGGGCACCTTCGACCGGCACCCGAAGCTGAAGGTCATCATCGGCCACATGGGCGAAATGCTGCCGATGATGATGGCGCGCGCCGACGAGGTATTCGCCAGCGACGTCGGGCATCTCAAGCGGTCGGTCACGCAGACGATCCATGATCAGGTCTGGCTGACGACGAGCGGCATCTTCACCGAGCCGCCGTTCCTCGCCGCGCTGCTGACGTTCGGCATCGACCGCCTGATGTTCTCGGTCGACTATCCCTATGCGCCCAACGCCAAAGGGCGGCAGTTCCTCGATCGTCTGACGATCGCGCCCGCCGACATGGTCAAGCTGACCCACGGTACCGCCGATGCGCTGATGCGGCTGAAGGCGAAATAGGCGCGCGCCCCCGGCGATTGTCTTTGCTGTTCCGGCGCCGGTTTTCGACCGGCCCCGGAACGACGAGGGTTTCGGCTATCGCGCGGTGATGCCGGCAGCTTTGATGATGGGCCACCACTTGTCGATCTCGGCTTTCTGGTAGGCGCCGAAGGCTTCCGGCGTCAGCTGATCGCGCGGCGGGATCACCTGGCCCAGGTCCGTGAAGCGCTGGCGGATCGTCGGATCGTTCAGCGCGTCGACCACCGCGGCATTGAGCGCGGCGATGACGTCTTTAGGCGTTCCCTTGGGCGCCCAGATCCCGTTCCAGGACGAGAGATAGAAGCCGGGGAAACCGGCCTCGTCCACGGTCGGGACGTTCGGGGCCTGCGCCAGGCGGGTCTTTGCGAGCACGGCGTAGATCCTGACGCGGTCGTCGTTGAGGAACGGCAGGAACACCGACGCCTGGTTCATGATCACATCGACCTGGCCGGCCATCAGGTCGGCGAGCGCGGGCGCGCCGCCGCGGTAATGAATGAGTTGCACCGGCGCGCCGGTGAGATGCTCCAACATCACGCCGGCAACATGCGGCGAGGTGCCGACACCGGATGTCGCGACGAGCACCTTGTCGCCGTTCGCCTTCACCCACGCGATCAATTCGCTGAGGTTCTTCGCCGGGATCGTGGTGCGCGACGTCATGAACAGCGGATTTTCCGGGAGCAGTACCACCGGCTCGAAATCGGTCACGACGTCGTAGTTGAGATTGTAGATCGCGCCGTTGACGACGCCGGTGCTCCAGCTGCCGACGCCGAGCGTATAACCGTCGGGCGCGGCGCGCGCGACGCGCCCCATGCCGATGCTGCCGCCGGCGCCGGACACATTTTCGATGACGATGCTTTGTCCAAGCGTTGTGCGCAGACGGTCGGACAGAATGCGCGGCACCACGTCGGACGGGCCGCCGGCAGGAAACGGCACGACCATCGTGATGGGGCGCGACGGAAAGACCTCCGCGGCGCGGCCGCCGGTGGTCCCGACGGCGACCGCAAATGCGACGATCAGCAACAGCCTGTTCATGTTGCGCACCTCTTGGCCGCGATTGCGACCCTTCCCGAAAATCGAACCTAGCGTAGCATGGACGCGGAAGAGGTCACTGCAAAGCGCTGACCAAGGCGGATTTCGGGTGGCGCCGCCGGGCAAGCTTTGACAGCAAGGAAGCCTGGTCCCCTGTCTCGCTGGAGCATTTGACATGGCAAAGCTTACCGTTCGCACGAAGCCAACCGATGTCCCTACTGCGTCGAATGATGACGCGCGCTGGCAGGCGGTCCAGCGCCGCGATCGCGCCGCCGACGGCAGCTTCCTCTATGCCGTACGCACGACCGGCGTTTACTGTCGGCCATCGTGCCGCGGGTCGGTTGCCGTTGTGGAAAAACGTTGAGTTCCACGCAAGCTGCGCCGAGGCGGAGCGCGCCGGTTTTCGCGCCTGCAAGCGCTGCCGTCCGAACCAAGCGGCGTTCGGCCGGAGCACTGCATGACGCCGCTCCGCGCCCGCGCAAACTCCGCGCCGCTCCCGCTCGATGCGCGCGTTGCCGGGCTCGACTGGACGGCGCTCGCCGCCGACCTCGATGCGCACGGCTGCGCCGTCGCCGGTCCGTTGTTGAGCGCGGACGAATGCGCGGCGCTCGTTGCGGGCTATGGAGCTGACCAGCAGTTCCGCAGTCGCATCGTCATGGCGCGCCACGGGTTCGGCCGCGGCGAATACAAATATTTTGCTTATCCTCTGCCGGAGCCGGTCGTGGCGCTGCGCGCCGCGCTCTATCCGCCGCTCGCCGCCATTGCCAACCAATGGAACGCGGCGCTCGGCACGGACGTGCGCTATCCGGCAGAGCACCGCGCCTTTCTCGAGCGATGTCATGCCGCGGGGCAGACGCGGCCGACGCCGCTACTGCTGCAATACGGTCCCGGCGACTACAACTGCCTGCACCAGGACATTTACGGCGAGCACGTCTTTCCGCTCCAGGTCGCGATCCTGCTGTCGCGGCCCGGCATTGATTTCGCCGGCGGCGAGTTCGTCCTCACCGAGCAGCGCCCGCGCATGCAATCGCGCGCCGAGGTCGTGCCGCTCGTCCCAGGGCGAAGGCGTGATCTTTCCGGTGCATCATCGCCCGGTGCGCGGGACCCGCGGCGTCTACCGCGTCACCATGCGCCACGGCGTGAGCCGCCTGCGTTCCGGCCACCGCCACACGCTCGGCATCATCTTCCACGACGCGCGGTAACCGAACTGTCCGGGAGACGGGGTGGCAATAGCAGCATGTGGTGCGCGCTTCCTTTCTTTTCCCTCCCCCGCTTGCGGGGGAGGGTAGGGAGGGGGCCCTCGCCGCGAGTCAGTGCCGTGGAGGGTTCCCCCTCCCCGCCCTCCCCCGCGAGCGGGGGAGGGGAAATTGGCGGCGAGCGAGAAGCAAAAAGCACTCGCCCCACCCAATGCGATTGCCCTGCGCAAAACGGGAGCGCGCCAAACGCTACTACCCCCCGAGCCGCTCCGCGAAGAAGCGCAGCGCGCGGGCGATGGCGTCCTGCTGCGCGGCGGCGTTGGCGTCGACGCTCTGGCGCTTGCGGCCGGGGTCGTCGAAGTCGTGCGTCGCGCCGGGATAGAGCTTGATGTCGATCGCCCCGTTTTCCGCCCGGCTGCGCGCGACGAGGTCGGCGCACACCTTCGGCGATACTTCTTCGTCCGCGGTGCCGTGCAGCACCATGACCGGCGCATACGGGCGATAGCCGGATTCGAAGTGATCCTTGAGACGGCATGCCGGATAGAACGCGAGCGCGGCCCGAAATCCCGCGCCGTTGCGGCCGGGCGCATCGGTTGCCATCGTCGCGAGCGTCGCGCTGCCGCCGTTCGACCAGCCCTGCAGGCCGATGCGGTTGCCGTCGACGTCGCGCCGCTGGCGCAGATAGGCGAGCGCGCCGTAGGCATCGAGCGGACGCACCGTCACTTCGTCGAGCTCGGCCGGACGCGAGTCATAGCTGAAGCGCGGAAAGCCCTGCGCATAACCGCGCGGCCCGAATCCGTCCACCAGGAGCGCGACGTAGCCTTGCGAGGCCCACAGCTCGCCCCAGGCGCGATGCCGCTGCGACAGCGTCGTCGCGTCATAGCGGCCATCGGCCAAACTCGAATACGCGCCGGCGCGGCCGTGCATCATCACCACCGCCGGTGCCGGCGCGCGCCGCTTTGCGGGCAGGTAGAGATAGCCGACCAGCATCGTGCGCCCATCGGCGCTGGGAAACGTGACGCGTTGAGGCAGCGAGTCCGCGGCAGCGGCCGATGCCGATAGCAGGATTGCGACCATAGCCGCGAACAGGACCTTCATCGAAACGCTCCCAAAGTGCTTCCCCTTTTAGTCGCGCAAGCGCGGCATCGCGGGTGTGATGACCATCATGGACGATGCGATTGCGCACTTGTTCCGAGGCCTCGTGCCGAAGCGCGCCGGCGCTGACGTGCGCCTCGCGTCCGACGATTCGCAACGCCGAACCGTTGCTAACCGCAGACAAACCCTCGGCTTTTGCCTCTCAACAGGCTCACGACCGGCCTCGGTTTTCCCTGAGAACAGGGAAAATAACAGGGAAAAACATTTTTTCGGCCCTCCCGACGCCGCCTCGGTTGAATTTTGCCCGTGACTGCAAAACGATACGCCGCTTTCCCTGGCGCCCCGAACAGCGAACGCATGTCGCGCGAACAGCGAATGCCAGCAGCCGAACGGCAGTCGTCTCGCCCGCGCGGGATCGCCGCCCCAAGCCGCGGGAACGAAGCGACTCGGAGTCCGGAGCGCGGACAGCAGCAAGGCAAGTCCAGCATCGTCCCCACTGGTGATACATCCTGAGAGCATCACCCACGGGGCCGGAGGTCGTTGCTGCGCGGTCACGATGTCTCACTCCATTGTACCTGTCCGAAGTCCGGCAGGGGAAAATTCATAGGAATATTATCACATTTTCGGCATTCGGCAACCGGAAACGATCTGCTTCGCCGCGCGGCCGAGAGGAACGGAGGGGACGCCGCGTTCATATCGACGCGATGAACTGCACTTCGAAATAGAGCTTGTATGACGGCGACAGTTGATCACCGCGATGGTTGCTGTGACTTTCGCCCTCTTCAATCGAATACGTCCGTCACAACGCCGTCGCGGACGACGACGCCGTCGTCGAGCGCGATGGTGGTGCGCATCACCGGAATGTCGAAGTGGCCCGCGGTGTAGCGGCCGGCGAACTCGTTCGCGCCGGTCGAGAACAGGAAATTGCCGGCAACGGCGCGCAACTCCGTGCCGTTGGTGTCGCGTCGGTCGTACATGGCGAGGGCCTCGTAGCGCGCCCGCTCGTTGAGGCCGAACCCGACATGGGACACCGCGAACGCCTCGCGGTCCCCCCACGCCTCGAGGTAGCGCCGCATCATTTCGACATCGGTGCCCTCACCTTCGATGTCGGTGACGTAGTCGGCCTCGATCGTCAGCCGCACCGGCGTCTCGATGTAGCGCTTGAAGGTGAGGTTGATGTCGCCGTGATCGAGCACAAGCACGCCGTTGACGGTCGCTGCCTTCGGGAAGCTCACCACGATGCCGCCGGGCCAATGGGCGAGCGTGCCGGGCCGATCGGTCCAGCCCCAGATGCCGACGGTCGTTGCGCCGGTCATGTCGATGTCGAGGTCGGTGCCGGCTTGCGAGGTCACGTGCATGCTTTTCGATGCGCGCAGCATCTTGGTGGCGGCGCGTACGCGCCGCTCCAGCGCGGCGTCAGGCGCCATGCGCTCCAGCGCCTCGGGGTGCTCGTTGGAGATGACGAGAATGCGGGCGCCGGCTTTGAGGATCGCGGAGGTTTCGGGCGCATGCATCAGCCCTTCGAGCGTGCAGTCGACGACGAAGTTCGATTGTTGCAGCGCGGCGACCACCGGCGCGAGCTTGCCGATCGCTTCGCTCGCGCCGGTCGAGCGCACCGGCACCGGATGGCGGTTGCGGGGCGTCGGCACGACGAGGTGATACGCGCGCGCACCGAGCCGATGGAGCGCGAGCTCGGCAAGCTGCACATTGAGCGCGCGCGATTGCGTCTCGGACAGGATCGCGGCGATGTCGCCGGACTTGACCGCGCAACGCTCGAACACCTCGCAAAAGGCGTCGATCCATTTGCCTTCGATGCGATCCGCGAACATGCGCCGCTCCGCTGCTAATTCGTCGTCGTCAACCTATGCCGAAATCCGGTCGGCGTCATGACGCGGTTGTTGCGGCGGCGACTCGTAGCCCGGATGAGGGACCGCGCTCTGCGGTCCCGATATCCGGGGTCGGCGATGCGAGGGGCGAAGTCGGCCCCGGATGTCGCTGCGCTCATTCGGGCTACGAGCCGTCATGGCCGGACTTGTTCCGGCCATCCAAGTCTTCTCTCAGGTAGGTCGATCAAGCAAGGCGTGGATGGCCGCGACGAGCGCGGCCATGACGATGAGAACAGGCGCTACTTGAACAAGCGGTCGATGCGGAATGAATAGCCGAGGCCGAAGATGTAAGCTGGCGCATTGCGGTTGAGGCCGACGCCGATGTGGAAATCGACCTGTTGGGTGTCGGTGATGCGATAGCCGCCGCCCGAATTGAGCAGGTGGCTCGGGCCGCCGTTGATCGGAAAGTCGCCGACATATTCGACGAACAGGAACGAACGCTCGCCGAATTCCCGCTCGATCACGAAGGTGGTCTGGTTGGCGTACTTGTTGATCGGATCATCGGGGGTGAAGAAATTCGTCACCATCCCGTTGACGCTCCAGCCTTTGGCGATTTCGACCGACCACGGGAACTGCAGATAGGGCTGCATGCCGGGTCCGGCGATGCCGACAGCGCCGGTCGGCAGCGCCGCGCCGATGGTCATGGAGAGGTCGACTTTGCCCGGCACCGGGCTGATCTGCCATTTCACCGCTGGCGCGACATCGCCGAAGCCCGAAGCGGCGAGGCCGCGGAATGGGGTGGTGTAATTCGGAATATCGACCAGCACCTCGAGGCACGGCGCAATGCCGAGACGCAGCCTGCTGTTGGTGCCGTCGAAGACCTCGCCGCCGTCGTGGCGACTGAGATTGATGCCGTTTTCACTTTGGAAACTGCCGACCGGCACCACGACGCTCGAATTGGTGACGTCGGGGCGATCGGTCGCAATCGGCGAGGTGTTCTGGGTGCAGTTGTCGGCGGCTGCTGCGATCGTAGCAACGCAAACGCTCGCCGGCAGCAACATCAACAGCGATAGAGTGCGAAGAATGTTCATGCGTGTGCCCGCCGCCCCCCGCGCGCCGGCCAAGAAATCGCTCCGGCGGCAACCGGAGGCGCCTCCTACTTGGCACGTTTATGGGCCGGCGTGAATTCGCAAAAAATTGCAAAATCGCGGGAATATTTTCGAATGTGCGTTCTCGGCTCGTGCGCGGGGCGCCTCGCCGCCCTCAAAAAGAAGTGGCCGGGACTGAGCCCGGCCACCGCGATGTTTTCAAATGAATGGCGCGCTTACTTCATCGCGTCGTAGATTTTGTGGGTCCAGGCGCCTTCGGGCTTCTTGGTGATGACCGGGTCGGAACCGCCCGAGAGAAGCTCGGAGACCGTGCGGTCGTAGTCGGCGGGGTTGAGCTTGCCGTCGCCGGTGTCGAGGAGCTTCGCGATCTCGCCCATCATGCGCTTCTGGTGCTTTTCCGTCTGGGCGCCGGTGGTGTCGGCGGCCAGCACGATCTTGGTCGCATCATCGACGTTCTTGCGGCCGTAGTCCCAGCCCTTCATGGAGGCTTTGACGAACTTCGCCATGCGATTGACGAAATTGCCATCGGCGAGCTTGCCTTCGAGCACGTAGAGCCCGTCTTCCAAGGTCGCGACCCCTTCGTCCTCGTATTTGAAGACGACGAGCTGGTTCGGCTTGTAGCCGGCGTCGATGACCTGCCAATACTCGTTGTAGGTCATGGTCGAGATGCAATCGGCCTGCTTCTGAATCAGCGGATCGACGTTGAAGCCCTGCTTGAGCATCTTCACGCCGCCCGGCGAGCCGTCGGTCTTGATCTTGAGCTTCGACATCCACGACAGGAACGGATACTCGTTGCCCGCGAACCACACGCCGACGGTGCGGTTCTTGAGATCGATCGGCTTCTTGATGCCGGTTTCGGCGCGGCAGGTGATCTCGAGGCCGGACTTCTTGAACGGCTGAGAGATGTTGACAAGCGGCACGCCTTTCTCGCGCGCGGCGAGCGCCGACGGCATCCAGTCGACGACGACATCGGCGCCGCCGCCGGTGATCACCTGCGGCGGCGCGATGTCTGGGCCGCCGGGAAGGATGGTCACGTCGAGGTCGGCATCCTTGTAGTAGCCCTTGGCCTGGGCGACGTAGTAGCCGGCGAATTGCGCCTGGGTCACCCATTTCAGCTGGATCGTGACCTTCTCGGCGGCGTTCGCTGCGCCGGCGGCAAGACTGCCGAGCAGGATGCCGGTCGCGATTGTCAGTGTTCTTTTCATGTCAACAGTCTCCAACTACGAAGCGCCGAGTCAGGTCCGATAGGACGGGTGCCAAAAGGTCGTCGCACGCTCGGCGAGCGCGACAATCCCGTAGAACGCCATGCCGGCGATCGCGGACAGCGCGATCTCGGCCCAAACCATTGCGAGCGACATTCTGCCGACCTCGGTCGAAATGCGAAAACCGATTCCGAGCGTCGGCGTCCCGAAGAACTCGGCCACGATGGCGCCAATGAGCGCCAAAGTCGAGTTGATCTTCAGGCCATTGAAGATGAACGGCAGCGCCGCCGGCAGGTGCAGCTTCATCAGCGTCTGCGCCGGCCGTGCGCCATAGGAGCGCATCAGGTCGCGCTCCATGCTGCCGGCGGCGGCAAGGCCCGCAAGCGTGTTCACCAGCATGGGGAAGAAGGTGATGATCGCGACGACGGCGGTCTTCGAGGGCCAGTCGAAGCCGAACCACATCACCATGATCGGCGCGATGCCGACGATCGGGAGCGCCGACACGAAATTGCCGAGCGGGAGCAGGCCCTTTCCGAGGAATACGAAGCGATGGGCGATGATCGCGACGATGAAGCCCGCGCCGCAGCCGATGGCATAGCCCGACAGCACGCCGCGCACGAAGGTCTGCACGAAGTCCTGGCCCAGCAGCGGCAAAGCCCCGAAGAACTGCGTCGCGATCGCACCTGGCGCCGGCATCAGCACGCTCGGCACGCCGAAGCCCCGTACGACCACCTCCCACAAGTAGATCACGAAGGCGCCGAACAGCAGCGGGATCACGATGTCGTTCACGCGGCGCAGCGCCTGGTGGCGCCACCGCAAGCCCGACAGCTGCGTCACCACGAGACCGGCGGCGAGCCAGGTCCCGAGCACGATTGCCCAGAATCCGAGCCGCGCCATGCCCGCGACGCCTGGGTCGGCAAGGAGTTCGAGCGCCGCCGCGCAGCCGAGGATCACGCCGGCGAAGCCGAGCACGACCGAGGCCACGCGATGCCAGGGTGCGAGCGCGAACAGCGCCACGGCCGCAAGCGTCATCGCGAGCGCGCCTCCATGGGACGAAAGGCTTACGTCAGGGCCGATCGGCAGCACCAGCGCGCCGAGCACGAGCAGCGCCGCGACCAAGAACCCGATCGTCGTCACGGCCGCGCCCCCATGTGCCGCAGCGTCCATCGCTCGACGATGCCGACGATGCCAACAAGGATCGCGGCAAGGAGTGCAGCCGCAAACAGCGCCGCCCAGATCTGCAGCACCTGGCCGTAGTAGGAGCCGGTGAGGAGACGTGCGCCGAGACCAGCCTGGGCGCCGGTCGGCAATTCGCCGACGATCGCGCCGATCAGCGAGATCGTGACCGCGACTTTGAGGCTCGTGAACAAGAACGGCACCGAGGCCGGGCAGCGCAGCTTCCAGAAAATCTGTGCCGGGGTCGCCGACCACGTCCGCATCAGGTCGCGCTGGATCGGATCGGGCGAGGTGAGGCCCTTCACCATGCCGATGGTGACGGGAAAGAAGCAGAGATACGCCGAGATGAGCGATTTCGGTAAAAGCCCGCGCAGGCCCAGCGAGCCGAGCACCACGATGACGATCGGCGCGACGGCGAGGATCGGCACCATCTGCGAACAGATGATCCAGGGCAGCAAACTGCGCTCCAGCGTTCGAATGTGAACGATGAGGACAGCAAGCAATATGCCAAAGGCGGCGCCGAGCGCGAAGCCGACCACGGTCGCCGAAAGCGTGACGTAGCTGTGATAGACGAGGCTGCGCGGGGAATCCGGCGGATAGCCGAACACGCTGTCCACGAACTGCGCGACGATCTGGTGCGGCGCCGGCAGCAATGGCCGTTCGGCATCCATCGTACCCGCGACGACATCGAGGATAGGTGTAGGGCATCTCCTCGCGCTCAAACGCGTCGCGCACCAGCGATGCATTCATGGCGACGGCCGCGACGTACCAGATCACGACCAGCACCAGGACAACGACGACGACCGGGATGCGATCGGCGATGAATGGACGATGCCAAAAGGAGCGTCTCTTCACCCCTCCCCCTTGTGGGGAGGGGTCGGGGGTGGGGGTCGTGCGATGGGGCGCGCTCCTGCCTGAGCCTCCCGACCCCCCACCCCGACCCTCCCCCACAAGGGGGGAGGGAGATGATGGGTCGAGCGTGCTAGTCGTCATAGGAATGACCCGAGCGGAGCCCGACGCGCACCCGGTGGGCGATCTTCATGAATTCGGGCGTTTCGCGGATTTCGAGCGTCCGATCGCGCGGAAAATCGCACGGAATCACATCGATAATCCGGCCCGGGCGCGGCGACATCACCACGATACGCGTCGACAGGAACACGGCTTCCGGGATCGAGTGGGTGACGAACAGCACCGTCTTGCCGGTCCCTTCCCACAGCCGCAGCAATTGCTCGTTGAGGTGGTCGCGGACGATTTCGTCGAGCGCGCCGAACGGCTCATCCATCAGGAGCAGCGCCGGTTCGAACGACAAGGCACGGGCGATCGACGCGCGCTGCTGCATGCCGCCCGACAGCTGCCATGGGAACTTGCGCTCGAAGCCCGCGAGATTGACGAGCTTGAGATAGCGCTCAGCGCGCGCCCGCCGCTCCGCGGGGGCAATCCCCATGATCTCCAGCGGCAGCATCACGTTGCGCTCGACGGTCCGCCACGGATAGAGCGCCGGCGCCTGGAAGATGTAACCGTAGTGCCGCCCGAGCCGCGCCTGCTCCGCGCTCACCCCGTTGACCAGCACCGTGCCGTCGGTCGGCTGCTCGAGATCGGCGATGACGCGCAGCAAGGTGGTCTTGCCGCAGCCGGACGGGCCAATGAACGAGACGAAATCGCCGGTCGACACCTGCAGATCGACCTTCGACAGCGCCTCGACCTTGCCGTCGGCAGTCTCGAAGGTGAGCGAGACGCCCCGGATGTCGACTGCAAGGGATCCGCCAGCGGATTGTGTGCGGCCGCCCGGCAACTCCGCGGTGGTTTGCATCAGTCTGCGAGCCGTGATCTGCGAGCCTTCTTGGCGCGTTTTGCTGCTCTCAAGGGCGCGAAACGCCCGCTCTTTGATGATCTTGGCACATGCGACGGAGAGGCGAAACATCGCCTTCCGTCCAATTTACAATCGCGCCTAATGTTTATTCAGAGCGGAATCAATTTGGGCAGATGTCTGCGATTGCGGAACTTGCCATCAAGCGTCATAGCATGCGCGCGGAGCGCGTTAAGGACCAAGTTCAAGTTCGTCGAGCGTGGCATTCGTGCTGCGCTCCTCTTCCCCTCCCCCGCAAGCGGGGGAGGGGAAAGAAAAGGACGCGACGCGAAGGCAGCGGAGCGAGCTTTGGTAGCCAGCGAATGATTACAGATGCGCGATGCGCGGCATCACTTCGGTGCGCATCAGTTCGAGCGAGCGCAGCGCTTCTGGGAGCGTCATCTTGCCGAAGAACAAGTAGGCCAGCAGATAGTTGATGCCGAGTTCTGCGGTCTGGCGCTCGATCGCAGCGACGACCGTGTCAGGCGAGCCGGCGATCACCGAACCATCGGCGATGGCATGATCGAGCGTCGCGGGGCGCGGCACGTTGAGGCGCGCCGTCAGATCGGTCGCGCCGTGGTGATCGCGCAGCCAGTTGAGCAAGCTCACGTGATGCGCGATCGCGGGGCCGGCGATGCGCCGTGCTTCGGCATCGGTATCGGCGACGACGATGTTGCGCAGCACGCCGATCGCGGTGCCGCCGCGGAACTCGGCCTTCGGCAACGCCGCGCCGCCGCGCTTGGTGAGCGCCACGCGAAACGCGTCGATATTCTTCTTGGCGAAGTCGGTCGGGCCGAGGCTCACGAAATGCATCCCCTCTTCGCCGGCAAACGTCGAGCCGATCGCATTCGATGAGCCATACCAGAAGGCCGGATGCGGTTGCTGCAGCGGGCGCAGCGGCAGCGGCACGTCCTTGTAGGTGAAGTGCGGTCCGGAATGATTGAGCATCTCCGCCGTCAGCCCGGTGCGGATACAGTTGTACGCATCGGTGAAAATCTCGCGCGAGCGATCGTGATCGATGTGGTGATAGCCGAGTTCGAACGGCGACACGCCGCGCCCGACCCCGATCTCGAAGCGCCCGTGGCTCAAATGATCGAGCATGCAGATTTCCTCGACCAGGCGCAGCGGCGAAATCAGCGGCAGGAGGTAGACGAGCGGGCCGAGGCGCATGCGCTTCGTGACGCGCGCCACGGCACCGAGGTAGGCGCCCGGCGCCGGCACCATGTTGAGCGGCGTTGCATGATGCTCGGCGGTATGGAGGCAGTAGATGCCGGCCTCGTCGGCCGCGGCCGCGAAGGTGAGACGTTCGTCGAAAAGCGTAAACAGCGGGCGATCCGCCTGCCCGACATGGTCGAAGAGTCCGACTCGCATTGTTGTCCTGCATTGATGGTTTTGTGATGCGCCATCCTACGCGCTCAGGCGACAAAGCATAAGCCTTGGCAGCGGTGGCCCATTTCCCGAGATGCAGCGAATTCGATATGATCGATCCAGTCGCCGCATAGCGGGCGCAGCCGGAGAGGAAACGATGACCGCGAATTCGTTCGTCGCAACCGCATCGATTGGCGGACTCGCGTTCCTGGCGTTCCTATGTCCCGGGACAGGTGCGCAAGCGCGGATCGTCGAGGTGGTGATCACCGCGACCGAGTCACCGGCGTTCGGCGGCCAGAGTTTTGGCCCGGTCGGCCCCTATGAACGGATCAGCGGTCATTTCGTGGGCGAGGTCGATCCCAAGGATCCGCGCAATTCGATCATCGTTGACCTCGATCTCGCGCCTCGCAATGCGCGCGGCATGGTGAGTTACTCAGCCGAGTTCCAGCTGCTGCGGCCGCTCGCGCGCGGCAAAACGAGCAAGCTCCTTTTCGAGATCACCAACCGCGGCCGCACCAACGCGCTCGAACTTCTCAACGATTCCAAGACCGGGAACGATGTCACGACAGCGGGTGATCCCGGCAACGGCTTTCTGATGCGCGCGGGCTACGCGCTGCTCGAAATCGGCGCCGACGTCACGGCGCCGCACAGTGGCAAGCTCTTCTCCGCAACGGCCCCCATTGCCCGAAAGCCGGACGGCTCGTCGATCACGGGTCTCGCTGTCGAGGAATTCGTCATCGACAAGAATGCGACACCGGCGCAGCAGCGGCTCACCTATCCGGCCGCAAGTCCTGACAAGTCGCAGGCAAGTCTCACGGTGCGCAAGAACTACGCCGACCCGCCGATACCGGTCCCGGTGGAAGGCTGGGACTATGTCGATGCCAAGCTCAACAGCGTGAAACTGACGTCCGGTAATTTCGGCGGGCCTGGGTCTTTCGGGCCGACGGCGCTTTACGAGTTCACCTACGTGGCGAAGGACCCGATCGTGGTCGGGCTCAGCTTCGCGGCGATCCGCGATGCTGCAACATTCCTGCGCAACGCGGAGACCGACGACAAGGGCACGCCCAATCCGCTCGTCGGTGAGGCAAAGTCGATCTACACCTTCTGCTCCTCGCAGCCGTGCCGCATCATGCATGACTTTGTGCAACTCGGCTTCAACCAGCCGGAGCGCGCAGCCGCGGGCGCGCCGAAGGTGTTCGATGGCATTCTCAACTGGAAGGCCGGCGGCGGCGGCACGTTCTCGAACTACCGGTTTTCCCAGCCGGACCGCACGCATCGTCAGCATATCGGGCGATGGACGCCGGAATACCAATTTCCCTTCGCCGACCAGATGCTGACCGATCCGGTCACGGGCAAGACCGACTCCCGGCTGCGCCGATGTACCGAAAGCGGCACGCTGCCCGAAAATCTTCGAGGCCAATTCGGCCAACGAATACTGGGCCAAGGCCGCGTCGATGATGCAGACCGACAGCGCCGGGCATGATCTCGGCGGCGTCGATGGCGTGCGTTACTACACGTTTGCGAGCTTCCCGCACGCTGTCGCCGGCAGCGGTCCTGGGATTTGCGCCCAGCCGCGCAGCCCGCTGCGGCCCAATGCGGTGCTGCGCGCCCTGCTGACCGATCTCGACGCCTGGGTTACGGCGGGTACGCCCCCGCCCGCCGATCATCTGCCGCGCGTTGCCGACGGCACGCTGGTGCCGCCGCTGACGCAAGACGCGGTCGGCTTCCCGCGCATTCCCGGCGTCGTCTACAACGGCGCCCATCACACCGGCGACCTGTTCGACTTCGGCCCGGATTTCGCCAAGGGCTTCCTGTCGGTGCTGCCGCCAAAACTCCTCGGCACGCCTTATCCAGTTTTCGTCCTGAAGACCGACGCCGACGGCAATGACATCGCCGGCGTTCGCGTCCCCGACGTTGCCGTGCCCCTCGCGACGTACACGGGCTGGGCGCTGCGTGCGGATGGCCTCGACGGCTGCGATGCCGCTGGCCAGAGGATCCCCTTCGCGCGGACAAAAGCGGAGCGGCTCGCGTCGGGCGATCCGCGTCTTTCATTGGAGGAGCGCTATCCCGACCACGCGGCTTACGTGAGCGCAGTTGCCCGCGCCGCGGCGGCGCTCAAGGCCGAGCGCTTGCTGCTCGATGAGGACGTTGCGGCCTACACCACCGCCGCACAGGCGGCACAAGTGCCCTAGCGGGTGACCTCAGGCCAATTCGCTAACGCAACACGTCGCTCTGCTCTGCCGCGGCGACCAGTGCCTTGGCATCGGCGTCGAGCAAAAAGCTTTGTGCCACCGCGTTGCGTGCGGCGGCCTCGACGGCCGCGACATAGCCCGCATGGCTGCCGTAGCGCTCCTCGAGCGATGGCCGCGGGTCTTCGTTGGCGATCCGCTCGGCCTTGGTCTTGGCGAACGGGATCATGCCGCCGGCGAAATTACACTCGAGCCCCTTGAAGAAGCCGGCTGCGGTGATGTTCCAGCCGAGATAGGTGCCGAGCGGCGCGTCGCGCAACACCACCGGCACGCCGCCGAGTTCGTTGCCGTCGGCATCGACCCGCGCGACTTTCACCGGATAAACGCGCTTGATGCGAGGCGGCACGACCGTATCGAAGCCGGACCCGTCCATATAATTGAAGTCCGGGCCGAAGTCGTAATCGATCGCCGGATTGACAAGGCCGTCCGGCGCGTGCGCCGGCAAACCAGGCAGCGCCGGGAAGCCCATCGCTGCCGCGGTGGCATCGACCAGCGTGCCGTCCGCAAGCCTCGGATAGCGGCTCGGCGGCGGCGCGGTCCCTTTCATGACCCAAGCGCGGAAGTGCGCCCTGATCGCGTTCACGGTCTCCACATGCGGCATCGGATTGGCGGGCAGCAGGCCGACGCCCCAGCCGCGGCCGGGACAGGCCGGCCCGGCCGCCGGTGTCGTGGAGAAGCCGCCCGGGCCGCCGCCGTGCTGCGTGCTCGGGATGTAGTAGCGCCGCACATTGTCGGGCAGCGGCAGATCGACATCCTCCGCCGAGCCGGCCCATTCGGGCGACAGCTTCAGGCCCCACGCTTCCGCGGCACCGAAATGCTCGATGATCTTCGGGCAGGTGTGGCTTGCGGTGCAGCGGTCGAGAATGCCCGCTGACGGCAGGCCGCGTACCGGATCAGGCGCATCGCTCCACCACTGCGGACCTTCGCTGCCTTTCTCGTAGAGGCGCAGCACGCCGTCCGGCAAAGCAAAGCGCGCGTTGAGCGAAATGCGCCGTCCCGCGATGATCGGCCACGCGCCGTCATAGACCTGGCGGCCCGCTTCATCCTGGTTGAAGCCGAGATGCAGGAAGCCGCGCACGAAATTGCCGGATTGCGACACGCCGCGGGTGATCGCCCACGACACTGCGCCGGCGACCGGGTTTGCCGTGCCCGCATCATCCTGCGTCGCATACCGGAAGAACGAGCCGACATCGCGGAACGCGGCAAAGCCGATGCCGAGCACCGGCGGATCTTTGGCGGTGAACACCACCTCGTAGAGGAGCTTCGGATCGAAGCCGTTCTTGAGGCAGATCTGCGTCGGGTCCGGCGTGCCCGGGAACGGGTTCTCCGCGCTGCACTTGGCAAAGGCCCAGTCGCCGGCGGGAACCTCGGCGGTCGCGCCGATCTTGCCGTCGATCGTCTCTGAGGCGTGGGTAACAAGTGACGCTTGGCGCGTGTCGAGCGACGCCGGCGCGTAAGGGAACGGGTTGCTGTAGACGTAGAGCGGCTGCGAATTCTTGCCGGCGGCATTGAAGATGCGCGCCATCACGCGACCGGTGATCGCGGAGCCGTCGGCGTTCTTTGCC
Organism: uncultured Alphaproteobacteria bacterium; assembly: GCA_963702755.1. GTDB lineage: Bacteria > Pseudomonadota > Alphaproteobacteria > Rhizobiales > Xanthobacteraceae > JAJPKK01. The sequence goes on from CAVPDZ010000007.1 coordinate 248,737, forward strand.
ACCGGCACGGTGACGGTGTCCTTGTTCGGCGCCGGCGCAGTCGTGCCGGCATTGTCGCCCTGCCAGCCGCTGGAAAGGCCGATATCGCCGTTGGCCCGTTCGATCGGCACGATGGTGAGGCGGCCGCCGCGGTTCGGCACGTCGTGCCACATCAGCCGGCTCGCCTTCGAAATGTCGATCGGCTTCACAAGCTGAAACGTCGCCATGTACTCGACCATGCCGCGCGCGTTGCGCGGCGCGAGCTTGATATCCTGGATCAGGGCATTGCGCGGATCGGCAGGATCGAGTTCGCCATACGCGCGGCCGACCAAGCGTCTCGTAGCGGCCAACATCGCCGAAGCTCGCACCGTTGAAGGCGGGCGATACCTTCTCGTCGATCACGATCTTGGTAACCCGCGCGTCGGCCGTCGAGGTAATCGCCAGCAGAGCGCCGATGGCCACAGAGCAAGCCGCCGACTTTGCAACATGGCGAGCGGCGATCTTCATCATGCTTTCCCTCCCGAGGGTGATTTGACGCGTCGTGCAGGTCACTTCAAGCGTCACTTGCCCAGCCGATCCGGTCCCTTGGACAGCATGGGCAGACGATAAAGCCCCTCGCGGGCGGTAATATACAAGAGTTGCTTGTCGCGTCCCGCGAAGGCGAGGTTAGCGGCTTGGCGAGCAGCTTTGAAGCTCCCGAGATATTGGCCCTTGGCATCGAACACCTGGATGCCGGCGACGCTCGTGATGTAGACGCGGTCATCGCGATCGATCGCCATGCCGTCGGCTCCGCTTTCGGCGCCCGACGGAATGTCGCGAAGCTGCGCGAACACCCGCTTGTTCTTGACGCTGCCGTCGGGCTCGACGTCATAGGCGAACACGGCGGGATTGAGCGTATCGTCGACGATCAGCGTCTTGCCGTCGTTCGTCAGGGTGAGGCCGTTCGGGCGCGGGATGCTGCCGTCGATGAGGATCGGCACCGAAGCGCCGGGCGGCAGGTAATAGACGTAGGTCGGCCGCCCGGCCACCACCGGCCGCGGACCGGGATCGGTGAAATAGATGCCGCCGCGGGCATCGACGATGAGATCGTTCGGCGCAAGAAGCGGCACCCCCGGCGGCCCCTCGCTCACGATCGTGATGCGCACCATTCTTGTCGCGCCGCGTGATGCGCTTGCTGTCGCCCTCGGCAAACAAAAGATCGTCGTCCTTCGTCAAGGCGAGGCCGTTCGCACCGTTAGTATTTTCCCGCAGCGATGCCGATCATGCCGCCAACGTCCAGGAAATACGTGCGATTGGTCCTGATATCGGAAAAGAACAGCCCACCGTTCGCGGTGCCGACCGGACCTTCCGTGAACGTGAAGCCTTCGCGCACGAGTTCCGGCACAACTCCCGGCGCAACTACGCCGGCGATGCCCATGAGCGTCTGGGCGCCGCTCGATACTGCGGCAACCACAATCGCCGCGATGATGCTCATCGCCGCCAGGCACCGCATGATAGCGAAAGATCGCAGATGGGCCATCGCTCCCTCCCGGTTTTCGCAATGTGTGTTTTTTTTGAAATGTAGCAGAGGTGGAGCGAGCGCGCACGCACGGGGTCGACTGTTCGTCTGCGTCGACGATATGCTAGGTTGTAGCGACGACGCGCGAAAATGCGCGGGAGGGAGAACGCCATGATAAAAAAATACGAAATATGCGGATTTGGGGCTCATCGCGGCATTGCTGCCGTCATCGGCGCAGCATTTGCTGGTCTTGCGATCGCCGCGACGCCGAGTCCGGCGCTGGCTCAAATGCCTCCCGACGTCATCGCCAAGGTCGCGGCGATCGGCCGCGTCGTCGATCCGGAGGGCACCAACAAGATTTTCGCGCCGCTCCAGCAGAAGGAGCCCTACAACTTCATCAAAGTCTCCCGCGACGTGAAATACGGGCCGCATGCCCGCAACGTCGTCGACATTTTCGTCGATGACTCGAATTTCACCGGCCGGCCGGTGCTGATGTTCGTGCATGGCGGCGGTTTCGTCCGCGGCAACAAACATCCGCCGGGCAGTCCGTTCAACGACAATGTCATGGTGTTCGCGGCGCGCAACGGCATGGTCGGCGTCAATGTCGAATATCGTCTCGCGCCGGAGTTTCCGTGGCCCGCCGGCGTCGAGGATCTCGCGGCGGCGATACGCTTCGTCAAAGACAAGATCGCGACCTACGGCGGCGATCCCAATCGCATCTACCTGATGGGCCAGTCGGCCGGCGCCGTCCATGCCGCCACCTACGTGGCGCATCCCGAATTCCACGGTCCGGGCGGCTCTGGACTCGCGGGCGCGATCTTTGCGTCGGGCGTCTACGACCTCACCACGGTGCAGACGAACGAAGGCGAGGCCGCCTATTACGGCACCGATCCCAAACTCTACGCGGAACGTTCGGCGCTGTCGGGTCTCACCAAGACGACGACGCCGTTCATGATCGCGGCGGCCGAGCTCAATCCGGCGATGTTCAATGAGCAATTCACCCAGCTCAAGGATGCGATGTGCAAGACCGAGCGCGGCTGCGTCCGCAGCGTGATGCTGGCGAAGCACAATCACGTGTCGGAGGTCAGCTCCATCAACACCGCCGATACCGCGCTGACCGGCCAGATTCTCGAGTTCATCAGGACCGGCAAATAGGGCGCGGCGCCCGGCAGGTCGCATCAGCGTGATGAACGAGCTTTCGCAATGGGTCGGCAGCCTGCCGCTCAGCGTGGCGATGCGCCCGATCGTCTGGCTCGTTCCAATGCTCCAGGCGCTCCACATCCTGTCGATCGCGATGATCCTGTCGGCGGTGGTGATGATCGACCTGCGCCTCTGGGGCATCTCGCAAATGGGCACGCTGAACGCGACGAGCCGGCGCTTCCTGCCGTGGCTCTGGGTCGCGGTTGCGGTCTCCGCCCTGACGGGCATTGCGCTGATGTTCGGCACGCCCCGCTCATGGCGCGACAGCTCCTTTGTCGCGAAGCTCGTTTTGATGGCCGCGGCTGCGCTCGTGACACTCGCGCTCCCGCTGGTGCTGCGCTGGAGCGGGGACAAAGACGGGCGCTTCGCAGCAGGATTCGTCGGGGGTCTCGCCTTGCTGCTGTGGGTTGGCGCGACCTTCGCCGGCCGCGGACGTTGGATCGCGGGCATGCTGGGCGTGTAGCCGCGCCGGCGCTCGTATTTTCGGGCAGCGGCGGTGATCGCGAACGAAGGGGGTAGACGTGCTATCCGCGCTCTTCGGCTGGCTGGAAATGAGCGCCGCGGGCACCTTCGTCTCGCAGTCGCCTTACGGCTTTGCCGCGCTCGACATGCTCCACATCGCGTCGATCGCGGCGATGTTCGGCATGATCGCGCTCCTCGACCTGCGATTGATGGGCCTCGCCTTCACCGACTATCCGGTCACGGTCATGTCGCGGCTGGTGCTGCCGCTGACGTGGCTGACGTTCGCGCTTTCGGCGATCACCGGCGGACTGATGTTCAGCGGCCAGGCGGCGCGCTATGCGGCAAACTTCGGCTTCCGCGTGAAGATCGCGCTGCTGCTGCTCGCCGGCATCAACGTGCTGGTGTTCCACATCCTCACCTATCGCGGAGTCGCGAAATGGGATCGCGACGCGGCAATGCCCATCACTGCCAAGTTCGCCGGCGCGATTTCGCTCGCATGCTGGATTGCGATCGTGTTTTACGGCCGCTTCACTGCCTATTATCACTTCCCCTGACGAGCAGCGGAGCGCTGCAGGAAAGAGCAGATGACGAAGAGACCCAAACCGGCGAAGCGCAAACCAGCCAAAGGCCCTAAGACCCGAGTTACAAAAAATCGAAGGCGACAGCCTCTAAATCGAAGTCGCTCGCACGCGCGGCACCGCAGCCGAAGAAGCGCGCGAAGCGCGCGGCCGGCGACGACGCAGCTGTCGCCGGAGCAAAAGCTCGCCGAGATCAAACGGCGTCTCCTGGAGATCAGCGACCTCAACTACGCCGGCGCCGTGCTCAACTGGGACATGTCGACCTACATGCCGCCCGAGGGGGCGGACGCACGCGGGCGTCAGATCGCGGCCCTGAGCCGGCTTGCCCACGATCGATCCGTCGATCCGGAGCTCGGCAAGCTTCTCGACGCGCTCGTCCCTTACGCCGACAGCCTGCCCTACGATAGCGACGAGGCGAGCCTCGTGCGCGTCGCCCGGCGCGACTTCGAGCGGGCGATCCGCGTGCCCGGAGACTGGGTCGAACGCGCCAATGCGCTGAGCTCGGCAGCTTACGTCGCGTGGACCAAGGCGAGGCCGGCAAACGATTTCGCCGCGGTGCGGCCGTATCTTGAAAAGAACGTCGAGCTCAGCCGCGAATATGCGGGCTTCTACGCCCCGTGGCAGCACGTCACCGATCCGATGATCGACGACTACGACATCGGCATGACGACCGAGACGGTCCGCGCGCTGTTCGCCGACTTGCGGCGCGAGCTCGTCCCGATCGTGCGCGCGATCTGCGATCAGGCGCCGGCCGACGACCACTGCCTGCACGGCACGTTTCCGGAGCCGGCGCAGCTCGATCTCGGCAACACCGTGGTTCGGCGGCTCGGTTATGATTTCGCGCGCGGGCGGATCGACAAGACCCATCATCCGTTCTGCACGAAGTTCTCCGCGGGCGACGTGCGCATCACCACGCGGGTCGACGAGCACGACATCGGGCAGGCGCTGTTCTCGACCATTCACGAGTCCGGCCATGCGATGTACGAGCAAGGCGTTGCGCGTGCGCTGGCCGGCACGCCGCTTGGCTCCGGGGCTTCTGCCGGCGTGCACGAAAGCCAGTCGCGACTATGGGAGAACGTGGTCGCGCGCGGCCGCGACTTCTGGCACCACTTCTATCCGGCGCTGCAAGATGCATTTCCCGGATTCGTTCCGGGGCGTGCCGATGGAGACCTTCTATCGTGCCATCAACAAGGTCGCGCGATCGCTGATCCGGACCGACGCCGACGAAGTGACCTACAATCTCCATGTGATGATGCGCTTCGACCTCGAAAGCGATCTCCTCGAAGGCCGCCTCGCGGTGAAGGACTTGCCCGAGGCCTGGCGCGAGCGGATCAAGGCTGACCTCGGCATTGCGCCGAAGGATGACCGCGACGGCTGCATGCAGGACGTCCACTGGTTTTCAGGCGGCATCGGCGGCAGCTTCCAGGGCTACACCATCGGCAATATCCTGAGCGCCCAGTTCTACGCCGCGGCGCTCAAGGCCCATCCGGAAATCCCGCGCCAGATTGCGCACGGCGATTTCGCCATGCTGCACGGCTGGCTGGTCGAGCACCTCTATCGCCACGGCCGCAAGTTCAAGCCCGCCGAACTCGTCGAGCGCGCGACCGGCGAACCGATGTCGATTGCGCCCTACGTCGCCTATCTGCGCGCCAAGTACGGCGACCTCTACCGCCTGCCGGCCTCGCACGCCGATTAAAGCGTCGTCGAAGCTTGTCCACGATACTTGTCCACGCAACGCATGTCGTCGCCCGGCTTGACCGGGTGACCCAGTAACCACCATCCGCGAGATACGGCGCGGCATCTGCACCATCGATAGCTCGGTGGTTACTGGATGCCCCGCTCAAGGCGGGGCATGACGGGTCCGAGGCAAATAGGCTCGAGAAATAACAGCACGCGCATCAGGGATCCGCAGGATGCGCGCTTCTCACCTCAGCCGTGCCAAACGCTCGCGCCATCGCGGCAGGACGTCGGGGTTCTTCAGGTAGGGCGGCGGTTCGCCGCTCGCGATGCGGACGATGTTTTCCTGGGCCGCCGCGACGAACGACGCCTGCAGTTCGAGGGTGTGGCCGATGTTGTGCGGCGTGAGGATCACGTTATCGAGCGTGCGCAACGGGCTGTCGGCCGGCAGCGGCTCGGCCTCGAACGCGTCGATCGCGGCGCCGGCAATGATGCCGAAGCGCAGCGCCTGCACGAGTGCCGCTTCATCGACGACGGCGCCCCGCGCGGTGTTCACGAGGTAAGCCTCGGGCCGCATGGTGGAGAGTTCGGGGCTCGCGATCATGCCGCGCGTTTCCGGCGTGAGGTCGACGAGCACTGTGACGATGTCGCTCAGGCGCAGCAGCATCGGGAGATCGGGCATGCGCGTCGCGCCGGCCGCCGCGCTCTGATCGACGAACGGATCGAAATAGACCGCGCGAATGCCCCAGCTGGCAAGGCGCGCAAGGGTCGCGCGCGCGATGCGGCCGAAGCCAACAAAGCCCACCGTCTTGCCGCGCATCATGCGCGCGCGCACGGTGCCGTCCCGCCATCCGTTTTGCAGGAGCCCGCGCGACTTGCGCGGCAGGTCGAGCAGCAGCGCGGCCATCAGCATGACGTTCGCCTCCGCCATGCTGTCGATCGCTTCCGACGTCGCGCCATGGGCAACCACGAGGCCGGCCGCATCGGCCGCCTCGAGATCGAGCGAATCGACCCCGACCGTCGGAAACACCAAGCCTTTCAGGCGCGGCGCGGCCGCGATTTCCGCCGCGCCGAAAGGCGTGCGCGGCGTCAAAACGACGACGTCCGCCTCCGCAAGCTCGGGCCAGTCGGCCGGCGGCTGGGATGGCGGCGCGCGGGAGACCGCGTAGCCCAGCGCTTCGAGCTTGCGGGCCACCGGGTCGACGACCGGCGCCAGCAGCCTGTCCTCGGGAATGATGATCCGCGCGGTCATCGCCGCAACATGACGGCAACGGTGCCGTCACTCGATCTTGACGTTGGCGCGCTGGCCGACCTCGGTCCACGACTTCAATTCGCGGGCGATGGTCTGCGCGAACTCCTCTGACGTGCTGCCGACCGTCGGTGTCGCCATGGCGCGGAATTTCTCCTTCACGTCCGCCATCTGCATCACGCTGCGTATTTCGGTCTCGAGCTTCTTGACGATGGCGGCCGGCGTTCCGGCCCGCACGAAGATGCCGCTCCATAGTTGCACGTCGACGCCCGTAACGCCGCTTTCCGTCATGGTCGGCACGTCCGGCAGATCGTCGAGCCGCTTCTCGGCGGTGACCGCGAGCGCGCGGACAACCCCGCCCTTTACTTGCGGGGCGGTCGGCGGCGGATCGGTCAGCGTGAACAGCGCTTGCTGGCTGATGACGGCAACCAGCATCTCGTTGCTGCTCTTGTAGGGGATCGCGGTCGCAGGCGCGCCGGTCCGCAGCTTGAACAGCTCCGAAGCGAGCGTGAACGCGAACGATGACGTGGCGTAGTTGGATTTGTCCGGGTTCGCCTTCATCCAGGCGATGAGCTCCTGCACGGTCTTGGCCGGGTGCGACGGGATAGGTCGTGAGGATGAGCGGGAAGGCCGCGACCATGGAGACCGGCGTAAAATCCTTGAGCGGGTCGTAGGGCGGCTTGACCGAAATCGCCGGAATGACCGACATGGCGCCGCTCGCGCCGACGAGGAGCGTGTAGCCGTCGGCAGGCGCCGCCATCACCGACAGAGCCGCGAGGCTGCCGCCGGCGCCGACCTTGTTTTCGACGATCACGCTCTGGCCGAGGTCGTCCTGCATTTTCTGGGCAATGATGCGCGCGATGATATCGTTGCCGCCGCCCGCCGCGAATCCGACTACGATCTTGATGATGCGTTGCGGATAGGCGGCCTCGGCCTGCGCCGAGGCTACAGCATTCGATCCCGCGATGAATGACAGGGCGAGGAGGGCGCGCGCCCCCGCCACGGCGGCGTGACGCCAAGCGAAGACTTTCATCGCAATCCTCCCTGCGGTTCTAGGTTGGTGCGACCTTGGCAAGGGGCATCACGGGATGCAAGCGTTTAGGGTGCGTGGCAAGGCGCCGTAGGGTGGGCAAAGGCGCGTTCTTCCGCGCCGTGCCCACGCGTCGAGGCTCAACGTGGGCACGCGCGAACTACGTCCGCGCTTTGCCCCACCCTACGATTTTCATGATGACTTGCTTATTCGGCGGAGACGCCGAGCGGTGCGCCGGGTTCGCCGCGCAATGTTGGTCCCGCGAAGCGCGCGTGCAGGCGGTCGAGGGCGAGGTAGATGACCGGCGTCGTGTAGAGGGTGAGAAGCTGGCTCAGCAGCAGCCCGCCGATGATGGTGATGCCGAGCGGGAAGCGCAGCTCCGAGCCGGTGCCGCTTTCGATGGCAAGCGGCAGGGCGCCGAACAGCGCCGCGAGCGTGGTCATCATGATCGGACGGAACCGCAGCAGGCACGCCTGTATGATCGCCTCCCGCGGGGTGAGGCCGTCAACGCGCTCGGCATCGAGTGCGAAATCGATCATCATGATGGCGTTCTTCTTGACGATGCCCATCAACAGCACGATGCCGATCAGCGCGATGATCGAGAGGTCCTGGCCGAACAGCATCAGCGCGACGAGCGCGCCGACACCGGCGGACGGCAGCGTCGACAGGATCGTCAGCGGATGGATGAAGCTCTCGTAGAGCATGCCGAGGACGATGTAGATCGTCACCACGGCCGCCAGGATCAGCCACGGCTCGCCGGCGAGCGAGGAGGCGAATTCGGCGGCCTCGCCGGCGTAAGTGCCGTTGATCGATGACGGCATGTCGATCTCGTCTTCGGCGGCAGAGATCGCCGCGATGGCGTCGCCCAGCGCGGCGTTCGGCGCGAGATTGAAGCTGATGGTGACGGCCGGGAACTGCTCCTGATGCATGATCGCAAGCGGCGCCGTGGTCCGCGTCACCGTCGCGACCGCGCTCAGCGGGACGAGATTGGTCGAGGCGGTCGGCAGGAATGCCTGCGACTGGGTCGTGCTCGACAGCGTGAGCTGCGCCGTCGCGGTGCCTGCCGGCAGGTAGAGCTTCGACAAGGTCGACGGATCGCGCTGGTACTCCGGCATCGCTTCCAGGATCACGCGGTACTGGTTGGCCTGGCCGAAAATCGTTGAGATCTGGCGTTGGCCGAAGGCATCGTCGAGCGTGTCGCTGATCGCCTGCATCGAGATGCCGAGGCGGCCGGCCTTTTCGCGATCGATCGTGATGTCGGCACGCAATCCGCCGTCCTGCGCCTCGGATGCTACCTCGCGCAGATGCGGATCGGCGCGCAGCCGCGCCACCAGCCGGTTCGCCCACGCGCTGACGTTCGCCGGCATCGGTGCCGGCGAGCGTATACTGAAACAGCGCACGCGAGGCCCGCGTCGAAATCTGGATGTCCTGCACCGGCTGGAAATAGACGATGATGCCGGGGACCGCGGCGACCTTGCGCTTGAGCCGGTCCACCACCTCAACGACGAAGCTCGCGCGCTCGTCGCGCAGCTTGAGCGTGATGGCGAGGCGGCCGGCATTGGGCGTCGCATTCATCGGCGTGACGCCGACGACGGACACCACGCCGGTGACATCAGGATCGGTGCGGATTTCCGTGACGACGTCCTGCTGCAGCCGCTGCATTTCGGCGAACGAGACCTCGGGCCCCGCTTCCGTCACCGCCGTGATCAGTCCAGAGTCCTGGATCGGCAGGAAACCCTTCGGGATGACGATGTAGAGCCAGATAGTGGCGGCGAGGGTGAGCGCCGTCACCGCGAGCGTCGCCCGCTCGTGCCGCAGCACCCATTGGAGGCTCGCGTGATAGGCGTCGACCGCCCGCTCCACCGTGCCGTTGAGCCGGCGCGTCAGCGCGCCGACGAAACGCACGCTGCCCCCGTGCCGCAGCAGGCGGCTGCACATCATCGGCGTCAGCGTCAACGACACTACTGCCGAAGTGATGACCGCGATCGTGAGCGTCAGCGCAAATTCGCGGAACATGCGCCCGACGATGCCGGTCATGAACAGCAGCGGAATGAACACCGCGACCAGCGACACGGTGAGCGAAATCACCGTGAAGCCGATCTCCTTGGCGCCGAGCAAGGCCGCATCGAACGGCGATTCGCCCTCTTCCATGTGGCGGACGATGTTCTCGATCATGACGATGGCATCGTCGATCACGAAGCCGGTGCCGATCGTGAGCGCCATCAGCGACAGATTGTCGAGGGAGAAGCCGCAGAACCACATCACGGCAAAAGTCGCGATGAGCGACAGCGGCAGCGCCACTCCGGCGATGATCGTCGCCCGCACCGAGCGCAGAAAGATGAACACCACCATCACGACGAGGGCGACGCTGAGCACCAGCGTGAACTGGACGTCGCGCACTGACGCCCGGATCGTGCCGGTGCGGTCCTGCACCACGGTGAGCGAGATGCCCTTCGGCATCGCGCGCTGCAGGCGCGGCAGCTCCTGGCCGATGCGGCGGACGGTATCGATGACGTTCGCGCCGGGCTGGCGCTGCACATCGATGATGACCGCCGGCATGCCGTTGAACCAGCCGCCGACCTTCTCGTTCTCGAGCCCGTCGATGACGTTCGCCACGTCGCTCAGCATGACCGGCGAGCCGCCGCGATAGGCGATGATCAGGCTGCGATAGGCGCCGATGCCGGTGATCTGGTCGTTGGAGGCGATGGTGTAGGACTGCTGGGCACCGTCGAACGAGCCCTTCGGCCCCGCCACGTTGGCCGCGACGATCGCGGTCCGCAGGTCTTCGAGCGCGATGCCGTAGGCGGCGAGCCGGGCGAGATCGGCCTGGATGCGGATCGCGGGCTTGAGCCCGCCCTGCACCGAGACGTGGCCGACGCCGGCCACCTCGCTCAGACGCTGGCCGATCAAGGTATCCGCGAGGTCGCTCATCTGGCGCAGCGAAATGGTGGGCGAGGTCAGCGCGAGCGTGATCACCGGCACGTCGGCCGGGTTCACCTTGGAATAGACCGGCGGGTAGGGCAGGTTGCGCGGCAATGTCGATCCGGCCGCGTTGATCGCTGACTGCACGTCCTGGGCCGCGGCATCGATATCGCGGTTGAGGTCGAACTGAAGCGTGATCTGGCTGACCCCGTAGGAACTCGACGAGGTCATGGTGGCGAGCGCGGGGATTTGCCCGAACTGACGCTCGAGCGGCGCCGTGACGAGCGAGGCCATGGTCTCGGGATTGGCGCCCGGAAGCTGTGTCGTCACCTGGATGGTGGGAAAGTCCACCTGCGGCAGCGAGGCGATCGGAAGCAAGGCATAGCCCAGGAGTCCGCCGAGCATCACGGCGACGCCCAGCAGCGAGGTTGCAATCGGCCGATGAATGAAGGGCGTCGAGACGCTCATGCCGCTAACCGCCGGCGCGACTGCGGCGCTCCCGGCCTTCGCGCTGCCCTTGCCCGGGCTGCGGGCCGGCCGTTTGTTCCTGTGCAGGGGTGCCGGGCGTCGATTTCTCGCCCGAAGCCTTTTCCGCAGCCGGTGCACCACCAACGGGCGCGGCATTTGCGGTCGGCGCGTCGCGCGACTGCTTGCGACGGCGCTCGCTGCCGGCAGGCCGCGTCAGATCTTCCTTCGAACCGATGGTGATCTTCGTGCCGTCGGTGAGTTGGGCGACTCCGGTGGTCACCACGCGATCACCTTCGGCGATGCCCTCGCCGATCACGGCCTGGGCATCGTCCTGCTGGATCACTTTGACCGGATGCACCGCGACGGTGTCGTCGTCCTGCGCAGTGTAAGCAAAGGTGCCATTGGGCCCGCGCTGGACCGCGGCCGTTGGCACCACGATGACCTGCGGCAGCGTATCGACGAGAAGCTTTACATTAACGAACTGGCCAGGCCAAAGCTGCAGGTCGGCATTGGGAAACTCGGCCTTGAGCTTCACGGTGCCTGTGGTTTGATCGACTTGGTTGTCGATCACCTGCAGCGTCCCGCGATCGACCACGGTCCGATTATCGTCGCCCAGCGCCTGCACCGAGAGCGCGCCCTTGGCGAAGGCCTTGTTGACGTGGGCCAGCTCCTGCTGCGGCAGCGTGAAGATCAGTGCAATCGGCTTGATCTGGGTAATGACGACGACGCCGGTGGTGTCGGTCGCATGAACGATGTTGCCGGCGTCGATCTGGCGGATGCCGGTGCGCCCGGCGAGAGGTGCCACAACCTTGGTGTAGGACAAGGTCGCCTTGGCGTTTTCGATGGCGCCCTGATCGGAGCGCACCTGCGCTTCAAGCTGCGCGACCAGCGCTTTCTGCGTATCGGTTTGTTGCTTCGTTGCCGAATTGGTAACCGCAAGCTTCACATAGCGCTCGAGGTCGAGGCGGGCATTTGCAAGCTGCGCTTCATCCATCGCCTTCTTGGCGACCGCCTGATCGTACTGCGCCTGGTAGATGGTCGGGTCGATGTCGGCGAGAACGAAATCGCGCTCGACGTCCTGCCCTTCCTTGAAATTGACGCTCATCAGCTTGCCGTCGACCTGGGCACGCACGGTGACGGTGTTGAGCGCGCGGACGGTGCCGACGCCGTCGAAGAACACCGGCACGTCGGCTTTGTGCGCGACCGCGGCCAGCACCGGCACCGGTCCGTCGCCGCGCGGACCGCCGCGGCCGGCGCGACCGCCGGTCGCCTGCTGCTGGGCCGGCAGATATTTCGCGATCGACTGCGGCAGATAAGGCGCAATCGATTGCGGCGCGTAGAAATAGATCGCGGCACAAACACCGACCAGAATGACGATGAGCCCGATGACCCAGCCCCGGCGCCGCCGCGGCCGGCTGACGGTGGGCGCAAGTTGCAGTGCCGACTTATCGATGAGATCGGTTTTCAAGCAGGTCTCCGTCCACTGGCGCAGCCGCCGCCGCGCGGACGCAAGCGCCTCGCGCCGCGTCGCTCCGGTGATAAGTCCCCCTGCCCAATTCTCCGCCCCGCGTCAGCGCTGTCCTCCGGTCCCGAATTTCGCGCCTAACAGCAATACTCTATCCGGCTGCCGCAATCATCGAAATTCGCGATTGCGAGGCCGATGCGGCTCTCACCGCACCGCCCGCCAAGACCATCCCAATTCGACCGTATTGCGGCGCCGTACCGCGCTCGTTGCGCGGCGCATCCCGTTCGCGTTCCCGTGACGCGATCAATCGTCTTCGAGTTTGCCGATGTGGTGCTGGGCGTAGAGCTCGAGGCCGAGACGATTGACGAGTTCGAGCTGGGTTTCGAGGAAGTCGATATGGTCTTCCTCGTCGCTCATCAGCTTCTCGAACAGGTCACGCGTCACGTAATCCTTGACGGCGTGAGAATGCGTAGCGGCTTCCTGGTAGAGCGTGCGTGCCGCGATCTCCAGCGCAAGATCGCAATCCAGCACCTCTTTGACGGTCTGGCCGATGTGCAGCGGGTCGAGCACCTGCATGTTCGGGAAGCCGTCGAGGAAAATGATGCGATGCACCAGCTTGTCGGCGTGTTCCATCTCCTCGATGGATTCCTTGCGCCATTTCTTGGCGAGCGACTCGTAGCCCCAGTTCTCCAACAAGCGATAGTGCAGCCAGTACTGGTTGACGGCCGTGAGCTCGTGCCGCAACGCCTTGTTGAGGTAGTCGATGACGGTTGCATCTCCGCGCATGGCTTGTCTTCCGCTACTGGTTGCCGCTTCGGCAGGAGTTGAGGCCCCAGGTTATAGCAATTCTAGATTATAGCAATTCTAAAGTAGAGGAGACGTTCCGTGAGGGATGGTCTGGGGGTTAACCCCACGGACTATTCGACTGATTGAAGTGGCAGGGGGTCGAAGGAGTGCCCGTCAACGGCAGCAGTGCGCCTCTTTCGCGGCGCCTTCGACCGCCTCGTCCATGATCCGGCGGATCGTCCGCGCGCAGCGTCCACATTCCGCACTGCAACCAAGACAGCGATAGACTTCGCTGGTGCCGCGCACGGTGCGTTCGGCTGTGACCGACCGGACCTGGTGGTCCGAAATGACATTGCACGAACACACGATCACAGCGTCGCTCCCGTCGGATCGGCTTCGACATTTGGTGTTGTGCACCTTGTTGAAGTGCACGCCAGCCCGACGTGATTTTCTTGCCACGCCAAAAGCCGGGCCAGCAAGAGCTATGATATGAAATCGTTCTAAGGTATTTGCGCCAGATCAAGATCGGTTGGCAGCGTTAACAAGATGCACGGCGCCAATCATTTGGTTGGCGCCGCGCCGACCGACATCGAGGTTTAACGCGCCGCTGTGTTTTCAGTTGGGCGGGTGCGCCGCGGTGGTCATAGGGCAAAGACGAACAGCATCGTTTGGTTGCGCATGTCACGCAGTTCGGGCGTGTTGACGAGCGTCAGCCGCGCGAACAAGCCGAGACCCGCCAGCACGGCCACATACTGCTTGCCGCCGACCGCAAAGGTCATGGGCGGCGCGTTGATGCCAATTCCGACGTTGATTTTCCACAGCTGTTCGAGGGTGACATCGTCGAGGGCGACCAGTGATCCGTCGATTAAGCCGGTGAATATCAGCCCGCCCGCGGTGGACAGGGCCGCGCTGCTATTCGGATATGGCATCCGCAGCTTGGTCTTGACCTCGCCGCTGAACGGATCGGCGACGATGATCTCCGACTCGTTGCGTTCGGTATATTTCGAGCCACCATGGAGGAAGCCGCCGAGCGGCGTCCGTCCGGAATTCGGGTTGAGCGTGATCTCGTCGCAGCCCGGTCGCGTCGGGATGTAGAGAAGCTTGGTGCGCGGACTGTACGACGCCGACCAGAAATTGTTGCCGCCGTCGTGCGATGGGCAGAGTTTCTTGGTCGGGTCGGTCAACGTCTGCGTCTGTACGCCCGAATAGACCTGGATATCGCGGGTCGGGTCATAATCGACCGGCAGCCCGGTCTTCTGGTCGATGCCCTTCGTCCAGGTGATCGGCGACATGTAGGGCTTCGCGAGCACCGGCTGCCCGTTCGCCCGCTCGAACGAATAGAGGAAGCCATTGCGGGCGGAGTGGGTGACGAGCTTGTGCGGCTGGCCGGCAATCTGTCCGTCGATGAGGATGTGGGTCCCGGCGGCGTCGTAGTCCCACATGTCGCCCGGCACGTACTGGTGATACCAGTTCATCTTGCCGGTGTCGGGATTCCAGGAAATGAGGCTGTCGGTGTAGAGATTGTCGCCGGGCCGATAGTAGGGATCATACATCGGTGCCGGATTGCCGGTGCCCCACAGCACCTGATCGGTCTCGACGTCATAGGAGCCGGTGACCCACATGCCGCCGCCGCCGGTCTGCCAGGCATTGTTGGGGCCCTTCCAGGTCTCCGAGCCCGGCTCGCCCGGCGCCGGCACCACGTATTTGCGCCACACCTGCTTTCCGGTCGCGGCATCGAGCGCGGCGATGTAGTCGCGCACCGCCTTGTCGCCGCCGGCGGCGCCGACGATGATCTTGTCCTTGACCGCGAGCGGCGCCGCGGTGAACTGCAACTCCACCTGACCGTCGGCCATGTTGGTGTCCCACACGACCTTGCCGGTCTCTTTGTTGGTCGCGATCACGCGCGCCGGATAGCTCGCGACACTGACGACGAGATTGCCCCACAGCGCGACGCCGCGATTGGTGGTCGGCAGCTTCTCTTGCCCGGGATCCATGCGCCACACGATGCGGCCGACATCGCCCGACCGGCCATCGATCTTGTAGACGACGCCCCACTGGTCGGAGATGTAGAGATAACCGTCTTCCGCGAGCGGCGTCGCCTCGAGGTTTTCGTTGGCGGACGTGCCTCCAAGCGCGACCGCATAGGCGAGCTTCAGCGACTTGACGTTGGTCTTGTTGATGGCGTCGAGCGGCGAATAACGCTGCGCATCATAGGTGCGGTGGTTCATCAGCCAGTTTTGCGGCTCCCGGTCCGGGTGGCTCAGCCGGTCCGCGGTCACATCGGCCGCGCCCGCCGGCATAGCCAGCATCGCGCTCGCGAGCAGCGTCGTTGCAGACAAACTGATCCTGCTGTTGCGGTCCATGGTGGTCCTCCCTAATTTTTTTGGCAGGGCCAGAGTAGGCGATGCTCCACAGGGGTGGAAGCAACCGCAAATTAAAAGTCGGCCACCGGCGATCGCGTCGCGCGCGGAAACGCGCCTACAAGAAACTCATGGGGTCAACGTCGACATCAAATTTGACCCCGGTCGCGGCCTTGGGCGCCTGGCGCAGCCAGTCGCGCAGGTACGCGGAGAGGTCGAAGGCGCGCGGCGCCTTTACGAGAAGGCGAAAGCGATGGCGCCCGCGCACGACGGCAATCGGTGCTTCGGCGGGACCGAGGACGCGCACCTCATCCGCCGGCGGCACGGTGCCAACGAGGCGACGCGCGTAACCCTCCGCCGACGGACGATCCGGCCCTGAAATCACAAGGCTCGCGAGCCGACCGAACGGCGGATAGTGCAGGCTTTCCCGCGCGGCAATCTCGCTGGCGTAAAAGGCTTCGCGATCGCCGGCGATCAGCGCCTTCATCACGGGATGCTCGGGCTGATGGGTCTGCAGGAAGCCGTGGCCGCGGCCGCTCTCGCGGCCGGCGCGCCCCGCCACCTGGTGCAGCAATTGAAACGTACGCTCGGCGGCACGGGGATCGCCGTTGGCAAGGCCGAGGTCCGCATCGACGATGCCGACGAGGTTGAGCTTCGGAAAATGGTGCCCCTTGGCGACAAGCTGGGTGCCGATGACGATATCGACGCGGCCTTCGGCGACTTCGTTCAGTTCCTCGCGCATACGCTCGGGCGTCGCCACGAGATCGCTCGATAGCACGAGGATTTTCGCGCCGGAAAACAGCGCGGCGGCCTCCTCCTCCAGACGCTCGACACCAGGCCCGCAGGCGACGAAGCTGTCGGCTGCCTGGCATTTCGGGCACGTCGGCGGCCGCGGCTGGGCAAAGCCGCAATGGTGGCAGACGAGCTGGCGCCGGAACCGGTGCTCCACCAGCCACGCATCGCAGTGCGGGCAGGAAAACCGAAAGCCGCAGGCGCGGCACAGCGTGAGCGGCGCGTAGCCGCGGCGATTGAGAAAGAGCAGCGCCTGCTCCTTGCGCTCGAGCGCGATCTTCACCGCTTCGGCAAGCCGCGGGGCAACATAACGGCCGCGCGGCGGACCTTCGCGGGTAAGATCGATCGCCTCGATGGCCGGAAGTTGCGCGCCGCCGAAGCGTTCCGGCAGATGCAGCCGGCGATAACGCCCGCGCCGTGCGTTGACCTCGGTCTCGACCGACGGCGTCGCCGACGCCAGCACCACCGGGAAGCCGCCGATGTGCCCGCGCACCACGGCCATGTCGCGGGCGTGGTAATGGACGCCGTCCTCCTGCTTGTAGGCCGCGTCGTGCTCCTCATCGACGACGATGAGGCCGAGATCGGCATAGGGCAGGAACAGCGCCGAGCGCGCGCCGACCACGACGGCGACCTCGCCTTCCGCCACCGCATGCCAAGTGCGGGCGCGGCGGCGCGGGGCAAGCTCGGAATGCCACTCTGCCGGGCGCACGCCGAAGCGCGCGGCGAAGCGGTCGAGGAACTGCGCAGTGAGCGCAATCTCGGGCATGAGGATCAGGCTCTGGCGACCCCGTCGGATCGCTTCGGCCACCGCTTCGAAATAGACCTCGGTCTTGCCCGAACCGGTGACGCCATCGACGAGCGTGACGCCGTAAGCACCGGCGGCCACAGCTTCGCGGAGGGTCGCGGCGGCGGCCGCCTGTGCCGCCGTAAAATCCGGCATGGCGAACGCGGGGTCGGGAGGAGCTGCGATCGGCTCTGCCGGCAATTCCAGTACGTCGAGCGTGCCCTCGTCGATGAGGCCGTCGAGCACGCCGGCCGATACGCCTGCTTCGTGCGCGGCTTCGCTCTTGCCGCGCGCGATGCCGTCGGCAAGAAGCGCGAGCACGCGAGCGCGCGCCCCGGTCATGCGTTGCGGCGGCGGCCCGGCGAGGCGGACGCCGACGCGCAGGCGCTCCGGCCCCAGATGCTCGCCCATGCGCAGCGCCATCCGCAGCACCATGCCGCGAGCGCCGAGCGTATAGCCCGCGACCCAGTCGATGAACTTGCGCAGCTCCGGCTTGAGCGGCGGAACGTCGAGTTTGCCGGCGACCTCCTTCAGCCGGTTGTCGAGACGCGGATTGGGCGTCGGATTATCGGCCCACATGACGGCGGTATATTCCCGCGTTCCGAGCGGCACGCGGACGAGATCACCCGGCGCAAGGTCGAATTCCGCGGGGACCCGGTAGGAATAAGGATGGTCGAGCGCGACCGGCACGAGCACGTCGACGATGCGCTTAGCCATTGTTGCGGGCGGCCGATTCGCGGGATTAAGGAAGCTCACACGAAGGGGGGCGATAATCGGCGACGTGTCAAGGCTGGCGGATATTTTGCGGCATCATGGGCGCGCGTAGACGGAAAGAGGAAGACAGCGAATTACCGTTCACGGCGCCGGATGTCGCCGGAGCGATCGCCCAGTGGCTTGCGCATCTTGGCGCGGAGCGGAGGATGTCGCCGAAGACGCTCGAAGCCTATGCTCGCGATGTCCGGCAGTTCCTCGCCTTCCTGGCCGACCATTTCGGCCAACGCGTGACGCTTTCGATGCTGCGCGAACTCACCCCGCAGGATGTGCGCGCCTTCATGGCGCATCGACGCACTGACGGCGCCGGCGGCCGGACGCTGATGCGCGCACTCGCGGGCGCCCGCTCGTTCGGGCGATTTCTCGAGCGCGAGGGCAACGGCAAGGTCGGCGCGCTCGCCGCGATCCGCGCTCCCAAGATCGAAAAGACGCTGCCCAAGCCGCTCGCGGTCACGCCGGCCCGCCGCGTTGCCGATTCCGCGTTGCGCGCCGGTGAGGAACGCGAGCCCTGGGTGCTCGCGCGCGACGCCGCCGTGCTGGCGCTGCTCTACGGCTCGGGGCTGCGCATCTCCGAGGCGCTTGGCCTGAAGGTGAAGGACATTCCCGAGCCCGGCCGCGGCGATTCGATCGTGGTCAAGGGGAAAGGTAACAAGACCCGGATGGTGCCGGTGCTCGCCCCCGTGCTGCGGCTCATCGCCGACTACATGATGCTGTGCCCTTACGATCTCGCGCCGGACGGCCCCGCTTTCGTCGGCGCCAAGGGCGGTCAGCTGTCGCCGCGCATCATCCAGCTGGTGATGGAGCGGCTGCGCGGCGCACTCGACCTGCCGGAGACCGCGACGCCCCATGCGTTGAGGCATTCGTTTGCGACCCATCTTCTCGCGCGCGGCGGCGACCTGCGCTCGATCCAGGAATTGCTCGGCCACGCGTCCTTATCCACAACGCAGATCTATACCGCAGTCGACACCGAGCGGCTGATGGAGGTCTATCGCAACACCCATCCGCGCGGACGCTGACGCCCTGACGAGTTCACGTCGTTGTGGTATATGTGCGATAGTTGCCTGTGACCTCTGTTTTGCCCATTGTGGCGCGCCGTTTTTTTGATTCTGGGGGTGAACATGCCTGAAGCGCACGAACAGCTCGAACACGCCGAACACGCGCAACACGCCGCGCACGACAACAAGAAGATCGCGCTTGTGATCGCGATCCTGGCGCTGATGCTCTCGTTCTCCGAACGCTCGGGAAAGGGCGCCCAGACCGAGGGCGTTGAGCCTCAATATCAAGGCCTCCGACACCTGGAATTTCTTCCAGGCAAAGACCATCCGCAGGACGATAGTCCGCAGGGCTTCGCGGAAGGGATGAAGGTTCAATTCACCGACGGCGAGCGATGGTCCGAGGTCAAGGACGCGAATGATCCAAGCAGATCGATCGAATGGGTAATCGACCGCCGCACGCTACCGCTCTGAGCCCGAAGGACGAAGGAAGGAACGACGGAGCTTGCCGAGCGCGCGAAGGAAATCGAACACGAACGCGATACGATGTCTCCAAGTACCACAATTATGAGATTGCTTCGGCGGCGTTCCAGATCGGCATCGTGCTGTGCTCGGCTGCGGTCATAACCGGGATAGTGTTATTCGCGTGGTTTGCCGGCGGCTCGCCGTGCTCGGTGCCGGGTTCATGGCGCTGGGACTGTTTGCGCCGCATCTCCTCCATTTGGGGTGACGAGACGCACGTGCCGCGTTCGTGCGCGGCCGCGATCGGCGCGTCGATCGAAATGCCCGATGCGATGATCCCTCTCCCAGCATCTCCTTGAGCCGGAAGTGCTGGACCTTGCCCATGGCATTGCGGGGCAGCGCATCGAGAAACACATATTCGCGCGGCACCTTGAATCGCGCGAGGCGCGCGAGACAATGGGCTTCGAGCTGCGCCGCATCGACCTCGCAGCCGGCGCGGCGGGTGATGCAGGCGACGGGCACCTCCTGCCATTTCGGATCAGGCCGCCCGATGACGGCGGCCTCCGCAACATCGGGGTGTTCCAGCAGCGCCCGCTCGATCTCGGCGGGATAAATATTCTCGCCGCCGGAAATGATCATGTGCTTCTTGCGGTCGCGTACATAGAAATGCCCGTCCGCATCGCGCTCGCCGATGTCGCCGGTGAAGTACCAGCCTTCGCGCAGCGCCTCAGATGTCGCGGCAGCATTGCCCCAATATTCGAAGAACACGTTGGGCCCGCGCACCGCAATTTCGCCGGCCGTTCCCGCCGGCAACTCGCGGCCGGCCTCGTCGACGATGCGCGCTTCGCAAGCGAGACCCGGCAGTCCGGTCGAGCCGGGCCGGCGCCAATCGCCGGCGAGCCGCGTGTAGATCGCAATCGGCGACGTCTCGGTCGCGCCGTAGACCTGCAGCACCGGGATGCCGCGCGCGACGAAGGGATCGATCAGGGGCTGCGGCACTTGCGTCGAGCCGGTGGTGATGGCGCGCAGGCTCGCGAGGTTCGTTGCGCCAAATCGCGGATGCTCGATGATCGCCTGGAGCGTCGTCGGCACCAGGACCGTCAAGGTAGGCCGATCGTTTGCGATGGCATCGAGCGTCGCGGCGGGCGCAAAGCGCGGGTGCAGCGTGACGGTGGCGCCGATCTGCAACGCCGGCGTGGTCTGGATGTTGAGACCGCCCACATGAAACAGCGGCAGCACGGTGAGCACATGGTCCGCCGCCGTCATGTCGTGCATGTGCTGGCTCATGACGGCGTTCCAGACGAGCGCGTCCTGGCGCAGCACCGCGCCTTTCGGGCGGCCGGTGGTGCCGGAGGTGTAGACGACGAGCAGCGGATCGGCGAAATCCACGTGCGGGTTGCGTCCGTCGCCTGACGCCGCCGCGAGCAGCGCCTCGAGCGAGACCGCACCGTCGGGCACAAAATCGAGCCCGACGATCCGCACGTCCGGCAGCGCGGTCTTGAGCGGCGCAATCACGTCGGCAAAGGTTTGCTCGACGACCAGCGCTTTCACCGAGGCGTCGCACAGGATGTACAGCTGTTCCGGCACCGCAAGCCGCCAGTTGAGCGGCACCAGCATCGCGCCGAGCCGTGCGCACGCATAGAGCAGCACGAGATAGTCGGGATGATTGGCCGCGAGGATCGCGACGCGATCGCCGCGGCCGACGCCAAGGCCCGATTTCAGCGCGCGAGCGGTGCTTGCGATGCGGCCGGCGAGGCCGGCGTAACTCAGCGCCGCGCCGGCAAAGCGGATTGCCGGCTTGTCGGGCGTAAAGCTCGCGTTGCGGTCGATGAGATCGGCGAGATCCACATCATTCGTCCTTCTCGCCCGGCGCGTAGAGGCATTCGCGGCCGAGCCGGTCGACGCAGATTTCGGCGGTCCACGGCAGCATCAGCGAGCCGCAGCGGCTGTCGCGATAGATGCGTTCCAGCGCCAGGTCCTTGAGCATGGACTGCCCGCCGCAGGTGCGGATCGCCTTCGCCGCCAGGGCGTTCGCGTTTTCCATCACGGAATACTGCGCGGCATAGGCGCGCAAGACCTGATCCTTGGTGGGATTGGCGCGCGCCTCGGTGATCGCCTGGAACCAGATCGCCTTGGTCTGCTCCAGCATGATCCGCATCTCGGCAACCGCGATCTGCTTTGTCGGAAACATGCGCCGCTTCACCGGCGGCGTGCCGGGCAATTCGCCGCGCAGGTAGCGCACCGTGAAGTCGTAGGCCGCCTGGGCGAGCCCCATGTAGGTCGGCGACAGGGTGAGAAACATGTGCGGCCAGGAGGTCGCCGCGCGGAAATAGACGCCGTGCGGCATCAGCATCTCCTCCTCCGGCACGAATACGTCCGTGAAGGTGAGGGTGCGCGAGACCGTGCCGCGCATGCCGAGCGGGTCCCACGGGCCGCTGACGGCAACGCCGGGCGCCTTTGCCGGTATCGCGAGGTAGAGCGTGTTGCGGCGGCTTGCGGCTTCGCCTTCGCCGCGCTCGGTGCAGAGCACGCCGTAGTAGTCGGCCGCGCCCGAGAGCGAGGCAAAGATTTTCTTGCCGTTGACGACAAAGCCGCCGGCGACGGGCTTTGCCTCGGTGCCGAACGCGACGACGCCCGCCGCGGCAGCGCCTCCTTCGGAGAAAGGCTGCGAGTAGAGCGCGCCATCGGCGACGATGCGCCGGTAATGCAGGCTGCGCCGCGCCGCATGGCTCGCGCGCTCCTCCGCCGTCATCTCGAGATCATCGGCAAGCGCGCCCGTCCACAAGGTCGAGCACACGTGCATGTTCCAGGACAATGCGGTCGCGCCGCAATAGCGGCCCAGTTCGGCGGCGGCGATGCAGTAGGTCGCAAAGCTCGCGCCGAGACCGCCGTCGCGCTTGGGCACGCAGATGGCGAGGAGGCCTTCGCCATGCATGTCGCGGAAATTCTCGATCGGGAAGGTCGCGTCGCGGTCGTGCTTCGCGGCACGCGGCGCCAGCACGCGAGCGCCGAACGCCCGCGCGCGCTCGATCAGCGCCGCGTCTTCCGCAGCGATGCGGAAGGCCGCGGGATCGAACAGCGGCGCATCAGGCGCATCGTTCGCGGCGCTCACGGCGTCACCTCGGCGTCAACCACCGCATGCTGCAGGAAATCGAGCACCGCGCGATCGAAGGCCGCCGGCGCTTCGAGGTTGGGCAGATGACCCACGCCCGGCAGGCACACATAGGTCGCGCCCGGAATGCGGCCGGCCATCCGTTCCATGACCGATGCGGGCGCGTTGCGATCGTGCTCGCCCGCAAGGCACAGCACCGGGACGCGAATGGCGCCGAGTGCCGCGCGCTCGTCAAAGCCGACGAGGCAGTGGACTGCGGCGCGATAAGTCTGCGGCGGTGTCGCGGCCATCACTTCGATCGCGAGCGCGCGGCCGGCCGGTTCAGGTGCGGGGCCGACCATCTGGTCGACGATCTCCGGCGCGATCTCCGCCATGGTGCGGCCGGCATCGAGCGGCCCCAACCGATCGGCGACGAATTTGCGCTGGAAATCCCCGGTCGGATTGCCGAAGGCCGCGCTCGTGCAGCACAAGACCGCGGCGCGATACGCGTCGGGCCGGCGGCGCAACGCGGTCTGCACCACCATTCCGCCCAGCGAGTGGCCGACCAACACCGGACGTGCAAGGCCCGCCCGTTCGACGGCGGCTTCGATGTCCGCCGCAAGCTCATCGAAGGTCATGGCCGTGACCGGCGCCCGCGCGCCGAACCCCGGCAGGTCGACGGCAACCGGCGCAAAGCCGGCCGCGTCAAAACTTGCAAGCTGCGGCGTCCAGACCCGCGCCGAGCCGCCGATCCCGTGGATGAAGACGACGGGAAGCCGCCGCGTCACGCCGCCAGATTGCCGAACTTGATGAGGTTCGCCTTCTGCCGCTCGTTGCGCGGCGGCAGCTTGAACAGGCGCGCCGCGGTGCCGCCGAGAATGTTGTGCTTCGCCTTCTCCGACAGGAACGGCAGGTCGTAGATGGTCGACGGCAGATCGAAGTCCCAGTGCGGATAGTCGGACGCATAGAGCAGTTGCGTCTCCGCATTCATCATGCGGAACGCCTGCTCCATGGCGGCGTGATCCTGGATCTCCATCGGCTGCGTGGAATAGTACATGTCGCGCATGTACTCGCTCGGCTTCTTCTTGAGCACCGGGCACTCGGACGGCCGCATCATGTATTCATGATCGAGCCGCTGCATCAGGAACGGGATCCAGGCGAGACCCGATTCGATCCAGATCACCGGCAGCTTCGGGAAGCGCTCGCCCATCCCGTTCACCACCCAGTTGGTGCAGTGGAGGATGTTGTAGAACGAGAACCCGAGCGCATGCACCGAGAGGAAGCGGTTGAGGCCCTTGAAGACGTTCTCGCCCCAGTTCGTCGCCGAATGGAACGACAGCACGAGGCCGCGCTCCTCGATGGCGCGATAGAGCTTCATGTACTCGTTGGCGTGGACAGGCAGGTGACGCACCGTCGTCACCATGAAGCCGCCGACATACTTGCGATGCCCGAACGTCTCCACATGGCGCATGCAGGCGTCCGGATCGGAGAACGGCAGGCACAGCATCGAGAACATGCGCCCGCCGGATTCCGGCAGCACCTTCTCGGTGACCCAGCGGTTGTAGGCCCAGCACAGCTCGGTCTCCATTTCCTTCTGGGGATGCAGGCCGATGCCGAGCATGCCGGTCGGGAACAGGCAGGAATAGTCGACGCTCATCGCGTCCATCCAGCGATGGCCAAGCTGCACGTCGCGCAACTTGCCGGGGTCGGTCTTTTCCGAGGTGCGCATCGGATAGCGCGTCACCCGGCCGCCGATGTCCTGGAAGCCGACCTGCGGCGCCAGCATGTTGCTGCCGCGACCGCCCTTCTGCCGGCCTGACATGGTCAACTGCCGCAGCACGTCGTTCTCCATGTAGGGGAGAACATCGGCGAAATGCTCGTTCTCGTAATGGTGCGCGTCGACATCGACGATCAGAATGTCGTCGAACTTGCGCTGATGCGCCTGCCGCGTCGCATGAGCCAGGAGCTGGCTGGTATTGAGGTCTTCGATGCTGATGCGCCGATCGCGGTCGGACACAAGTTCCATGGCATTCCCCTAGGCTTGGCTTACTGCGGCGCCGCCGCAGTCGTGGTGCTGCGTCGAACTATACTCATCATGGCCGCGCTTGTCGCGGCCATCCCACGCCTCCGGCTTACCGCGCTCACACTGAGCGCCTTGCGTGAGTAAGGCGCGCATCTCTTGCTCCCCTTCCCCCTTGTGGGGAGGGGTCGGGGGTGGGGGTCGGGAAGGTGTGGCACTTCTTCGCCAAAGCCTCTCGACCCTCCCACCCCGACCCTCCCCCGCAAGGGGGGAAGGAGAAGCAAAGTCGCGCGAATCTACTCCGCGGCTTGGCCGACGGCGTCCGCGGGGGGGCCGAGGCCGCGGGCGGCGCGGCGGGCGAGCTTGATCTCGGAATAGACCGGCGTGAGGTTGAAGAGGCGCCGCGCGTTCTCACCCAAAATGTTGCGCTTGGCCTGCTCGGAGAGAAACGACAGGCCATGGATCGTGCTTGGCAGGTCCATGTCCCAATGGGGATAGTCGGAGGAATAGAGGAGCTGGGTCTCGGCGTTGATCATCTCGAACGTCAGCTCCAGCGCCTTGCGATTGTCCACCATCTCCATCGGCTGCGACGTGAAATACATGTCGCGGATGTAGTCGCTCGGCTTCTTCTTGAGCGCGGCGCAGTCCGAGGTCCGCATCATGTATTCGTTGTCGAGGCGCTGGATCAGGAACGGCAGCCAGGCAAGGCCGCTCTCGATCCACACGGTCTTGAGCCGCGGGAAGCGCTCCGGCATGGCGTTCACCACCCAGTTGGTCAGATGCAGCATGTTGTGCCAGGCAAAGCCCAGCGCATGCACGGCGATGAAGCGATTGGTCTGCGAGAGCCCCGAGTCGGCCCAGTTGAACGCCGCGTGGAACGACAGCGGCATGCCGAGTTCCTGGATCGCCGCATAGGTCTTGGCGTAGGCGTTGTCGTAGACGCCGCGATAGTGCGTCGCCGTGATCATGAAGCCGATCACGCCCTTCTTGTCGCCGAACTCCTGGACGATCTTGTAACAGGCGTCGGGATCGTTGAACGGCAGGTAGAGCATCGACTTGATGCGCGGGTCTTCGGACAGCACGCGCTCGCACAGCCAGCGGTTATAGGCGGTCGCAAGCGCGACCTCGACTTCGACCCGCGGACAGGCCGCAAGGTTGAGCATCGGCGTCGGAAACATGCAGGCGATGTCGACGCCCATGGCATCCATCCAGCGCCGCATCAGCGTGATGTCGCGATGCGGCGACGGCGGGCACCTTTTCGCGGCTGCGGCCCGGATAGCGCGTGATGCGTCCGCCGATCTCCTGGTACGAGCCGTCCGACGAGGTGATGCCGCCGCGCCGCATGCCCTGATAGCGGAGTTCATGGCGCATCACCGGGTCGTCCATGTATTCGGCGATTTCGGAGACCGACTCCGTCTCGTAGTGATGGGAGTCGACGTCGACGATAAGGAAATCCTCATACTTGCGATCGACGGCCTGCTGCGCGGCATGCTCCAGCAGGGTCGTGGTGTCGAACTCTTCGACGGCAAGATCGCGGAAATTGGTGATCTGGGTGTTCATGGCTTTGCGTGTACTCCCCGCGCGGGTGTCATCATCAGGATTTGGCAAGCCGGCCGACCCTGGACATCGATTGCCAGGCGCCAAGCTCGAAGACGTTGAGGCCGGTCGCGTCGAGCATCGCGCTGCACGCAACCATCACGTCGGTCGGCGCGATGCCGCTGTTGCGCGCAAACGGCCGCGGCGTCGCGCCGGCCTGCGCCTTGGCAGCGAGCAGGCGCACCGCGCTCGCCAGCACCTGGCCGAGCGAATTGTCGGGCACGGAATCGAGCCGGTCGGTCTCGATCGCCTCGGCGCAGCGCACCGCGATCTCGCTCGCGAGCGCGGCGAAATCGGTCGTGTCAGACGGCGACATACACCTCTCCGTTCTTTTCGACGACATCGAACTTCTGCAGCCGGAGGTTGGCATCGCCGCAATGGCGGCCGTCGGCAAGGTGGAATTCCCATCCATGCCACGGGCAGACGATGTGCATGTCATTCTCGTCGAAGCGCTTGCCGTTGTAGATGCCGTTGCCGTCGATGAGTTCGACCACCTGCGGCATGCGCACGCCCTCGCAGGCGGGGCCGCCCTGGTGCGGGCAGAGATTGCGATAGGCGTAATACTTGCCGCTGTGGCGGATGACGCCGATTTCAGTGCGGCCGGATTTCACAATGCGGACGCCGCCTTCGGCGATCTCGCCCTGCTTGCAGACCAATATTTCAGCCATTTCTTTCCTTCTTTTGGTTACGGCAGCCAGTCGTAGCCCGGATGAAGCCGTAGCGCCGATCCGGGGTCAGCCTACGGCAGGTTAAGCCGGCGTCGCTGCACCGCCGGCCCCGGATTACGCTACGCTCCATCCGGGCTACAAGTCCCGCCTATTTTCCATCCAATTCCGGCATCTCGAAATCTTCCCAGCCGGGCACGTCGGCGACCTCGTAGAACGGCTCGCCGAAAGGCTTCGTCGCGTCGATGCCGATCATCGAGGCGGTCCGCATGGTGCGATCGCGCGTGAGATCGACGGACGGATCGGACGGACCCGCCGGCACGTTATCGACAACGATGACGTCGCGCGCCGGCTGCACCCGGAATGCCATGGCCCATTCCACGTCGGTCGACGAATGCACGTCGATATCGGGATCGACGATGATCGTCCACTTCGGCCGGATGTTGCTCGCCATGGCTGCCATGATCACCTGGCGCGGCTCGCCGGCAAAGCGCGGCTGCATCGCCACCACGAGATAGAACGAGACCCCCGCGGACGCGCGCACCGACACCGCCTGGATCGTCGGGAACTGTCGCTTGAGGGCGCGATAGACCGACGCCTCGAACGGCACCTGCTTGAGGATGTGGTTCTCCGTGACCGGCTTGCCGGTGAGCAGGCCCTGGAAAATCGGATTTTTGCGATGGGTGATGGTTTTGACGGTCGCGACCGGCTTGTGTGAGGGCCGCGTGTAGTAGCCGGTGTATTCGCCGAGCGGACCCTCCATCACGGTCTTGTCCATGTCGACCTCGAATTCGATGACGAATTCCGAGGTCGCCGGCACTTCGAGATCGCAGGTCTTGCAGCGCGTCAGCTCGACCGGCGCGCCGCGAAATCCGCCGGCGAGACCCCAGTCGTTGGTGTCGTCGGGCACCTGCACCTGGCAGGTATAGGCAAGGATCGGATCGACGCCGATGATCAGCGCCGCCTTCGGCACGATGCCGAGCTTCTTGCACTTGGCGAGATTCTTGCCGAAGCGATGGAACGGCTGGGCCGAGAACGAAAACGTGTCCTTGCCCAGGATCAGGATCCGGTAGTGGCCGATGTCCGGCACGCCGGTCTCCGGGTCCTTGGAGACGACGATGCCCGGCGTGATGTAGGGGCCGCCGTCCTTGGGGCTGTACTGGGGGACCGGAAGACGCCTGATATCGATGTCGTCGCCTTCGATCACCACCTCGTGGCACGGCGCCGGGCCTTTGACCATGATCGGAGCGATCGGCTTGTCGAGGCCGGCCAGCACTTTTGCGAAAATGCCGGCCTCGTCGGTCTGGAACGCGAGCAGCGCTTTCTTGCGCGTCGAGTAGATCCCGCAGACCAGCGGAAAATCGCTGCCGTTGCGGGTGAACATGATCGCCGGGCCTTGCCGCGCATAGCTCTGCTTCATCGCCTTGCCGACGTCGTTGATGGCGATCGGCCGGTCGACATCGATCAATTCACCTTGCTGCCGCAGCACGTCGAGGAATTGGCGAAAGTCCTGGTAGGGCATCAAGGTCTCCGGTTAGGCCGCACGGCACGAAGCGGCGACAATAGACCGCCGCAGGCGGCGCATTCCAGCGGATTGAAGTCGCGTCGCCGCAGCCGATGCGCCATGATGGCATCGAAGTTGCTTGGAACTCTGGATATAAATTCAGGGGGCGAAAACGATGTCCGAGGCGCTGGTTGCGGCCGTCAACACGGCCATGAACACCCGAAAATTCGGTGGCCTGCAGATCGTCGTCGCGGCGATGTGCACCGTCATTACCGCAATCGACGGCTACGACATTTCCTCCGCCGGCTTTGCGACCCCTGCATTGTCCGATGCATGGCACCTGCCGCCGCAAGCCTTCACCCAAGTGCTGGTGACGGGGAGCATCGGCCTCTTCGTCGGCGCGCTGCTGTCAGGCCCGATCGGCGACTGGATCGGGCGCAAGCCGACGCTCGTCAGTGCGGTCTTTATTTTCGGGCTGTTTTCGGTGCTGTCGTCGCTTGCGGATTCGATCGCATTCCTGACCGCCATGCGATTTTTGACCGGGCTCGGGCTCGGCGCCGCCATTCCCCTCACGGTTGCGCTCGTCTCCGACTATACGCCCCGCGCGCGTCATGCCGCGATCGTCGCGTCGATGGCGACGGGCTTTCCGTTGGGCGCGATGATCGGCGGCTTCATCGCCGCGCGCATCGTCCACGACTATGGCTGGCAGTCGGTATTCCTGATCGGCGGCGTTGTGCCGCTGCTCTACGTGCCGGTGCTGATCATCTGGCTGCCGGAGTCATTGCAGTTCCTGGTCTTGCGCCAAGGGCTGTCAGCGCGCGCCACCGCGCTCGCCAACCGCATGGGCATCGATTTGAAGGCGGCCGCTCGCATGGCGACCGAGACGCCTGCAGCCGTCGGCCGCTCGAACCCGATGATCGCGCTGTTCGAAAACGGCTACGCCGTCCGCACGGTGCTGATCTGGATCGTGATGGCGATGAACTTCCTCACCACCTACTGCCTGTTGAACTGGCTGCCGGCGCTGTTCCACGCGGACGGCATGACCACCGGCGAGGCGATCCTTGCCACCACCATGTTTCAACCCGGCGGCCTGATCGGCGGACTGTTGATCGGCCATTTATGCGATCGCTATGGCGCCGAGCGCGCCCTCACCGTGACGGTGCTCATCGGCGCGGTGTTCGTGGTGCTGTTGGGGTTTGCCACACTGCCGTTCATCGGAACGCTGGCGGTGATGGCTGGCATCGGCTTCGGCAACGGCGGCAGCCAGATGAGCATGAACGCCCTCGCCGGCGCGATCTACCCGCCGCAGATGCGCTCGACCGGGGTTGGCTGGGCGCTGGGCGTCGGCCGGCTCGGCAATATTCTCGGCCCGACCGTCGGCGGCATCATGTTGTCGTTCGGCTGGGCGCCGCACG
This sequence comes from uncultured Alphaproteobacteria bacterium, assembly GCA_963702755.1. Taxonomy (GTDB): domain Bacteria; phylum Pseudomonadota; class Alphaproteobacteria; order Rhizobiales; family Xanthobacteraceae; genus JAJPKK01. The sequence goes on from CAVPDZ010000007.1 coordinate 278,503, forward strand.
TCGATCATCCTGGTGGCGGCGGTGCCGGCGCTCGTCGCGATCGCCGCGCTGACGTCGCTGCGCATCGTGCGCTCCGCCGATCCGGTGCCGGCCTGAAGTTGAGGGGTGACGCGCGGGCGGCGTCGATCCACGCAACGCCTCACCACGCGAGGCCGTTGTCGTCAGCCCAGCGCTGGACGATGGCGCGCTCCTCAACCCGCAGGCAGCCGGTTGGCAAAACCGCGGCACTGCACGATTCGGCCATCGCGCGTCACTTCGATCGTCAGGCTGCGATTGAATGTTTGGCCCCGCGTTTGCGGCTTAGCGACCAGATCGATGAAGCGCCGGCAGCGCAGGCATTCTGATAGGCCACCACGCAATGGTGCATCCGCTCGCCCTCCTCGAAGAGCTGCTCGCCGGTCTTGATCTGGCGAAACCGCCAGACGGTGCGGCCATCTTCGCCGTCGGTCGCGTATGTCGAGTTGGCCATCGGACGCCCGTCCCAGCGCGTTCCCGCGACGGCGGGGGCGGCCCGCAGCACGCGATGCCAATCTGCCATGCGCCGCCGCAGCGCCGGCAGCGTGCGGCCGATGATGGAAAACCGTGCGTCCACGAGCCGCGTGGCGTGGAGAAAGTCCATCAGGTCATTCATATCCGCAATGGACAACAGATGGCGGGCGAAAAAGCGGGCAACATCCTTCCAGAAGGTCGACCCCGCGGAACAAGCTGCGATCTTGGTGCGCGCGACGCGCAGCGCGGCGCTTTCGTCGTCCGTCGCGGCCTTCGCAATCGCGTACCACAATGCCTGCGCTGACGAGGTCACTTGATCGGGTGCCGATAGAAAATGATGGGTCTCGCGCGCGGTGAGGTAGCGGCAGGCGGCCTCGCGATGAAGCGACTGGCCCTGCGCCGTGAGGATGTACCAGTGACGGAAATCAGGCTCCGCTGGTTCGACAGGCGCCGCGATCTCGTTGTCATTCGCGGCTGCACCGTCTTGCAATCCATCGGTCCACGCCGCCTCGAGATGCTGCGGCACCGCAAAGCGCGCGAACGAGAACCGCACCAGATCGAGGAACCGTGCCTCCGGCGCGCGCACGCGCAGGCGGCATCGCCACGCGTCCGGATCGCGCACCGCGTACTTGCGGTACGCTTCCAGCCGATGCTGATACGGAAGTGCGAACTCGGCGTAGCGGCCGATGAACGCCGGACCTTTTTCAGTCCGCGAATGCTCGCGAAGGCGGGCGAAAAGCGCCTGCTCCGCAGCGTGTTTCTGCGCCTCGCGCAGTTTGGTTTTTCTGCCCATGGTGTGATCCAGACATGCGTGATCGCCTCGGCCCGGTGAGGCGGATCGCAAAGCCATGGGCTCTGTCGAACAGCATGTTGGTCACTCCATTAGTGCGCCGTCGTGCTACGCACGCTTTGTGGCTGCAGCACGGCGCCAACGTTACGTCTCCGTAAGGTGGCGGTGAATGCGGACTCTGCGGAAACTCTTGCGGTAGCCCGGATGAGCGAAGCGACATCCGGGGTCGGCGTTTCGACCGGCATTGCGCCGCCCCGGATATCGCTTCGCTCATCCGGGCTACGAGACGGCCATCACGTCACCCGATAGTGGCCCGGTATGGGACCAGGCCACTTCATGACACCGCTCAGAATCTGGAATTGTGGGGGTTCGACTTTTCCGCCGGGGCGGCGCCGGGCTTTTGGTTTTGAGGCGCGCTGCCGGTCGTGCTCGGTGCGCTAGGCTTGCTCGTTTCTTCCGTCACGGCCGTGATCGAATCCGGGTTGATGACCATCATGACGGGGTTGCCGGATTTGTCCTTGGCGCGAACGAGGAAGGACTCCGGCATGATCTTGATGTCGGTAAACCCTGCCGACTTGAGGTTATTCTGCACCTGCTGCTCCAGGTTCTGGTGGGCCTGAGCCTGCTTATTCTGGGAAGGGGTTTGGGAACTGCCGTTTTGCGCCAGCGCCGGCGCGGCGAGCGCCAACGTCAGTCCGATTGCAAGGATGGTGGACCTCATGTGGGATTTCCTTTTTTTCGGGTTTCGCCCCCTAGCCCCGCCTTGCGAACGGTGTTTCACGGCCATTGTTCCAGGCGCGTAATCCAGGTGGGTAATCATGCCGCAGGGTACGAATTTTTAATGCGCGCCATGCGATCTGCTCGCATCAAGGAGACCGTCGTGTCTGCGCGTGATGGATCGCGCACACTAAGTATGAGATGACGGGGCGACTTGGGGTCTGCAGCGGGGAATCGCAACGATGAGAGACTGGATCAAGACCAACTCCGCTGCGATCGGCTGGTGGGCCCTGCTCGTCATCGGTTCGCTGCTGGCATACTGGGCGACGCGGGGGACGAGCTACCATCAGCTTGCCGTCGGCGTCGCCGCGTCGGCCGTCACGCTCTTGGTCGCCACGGTCGTGTTCGAAGCCTTGTGGCAGCTGGGGACGGCGCTGTTTGACGGGCCCACCGGCGATTCAAGGCGGTAGCCCTCCTCTCGCATCTGAAACCGCTCGTGATTGACGGCTTGGCCTGTTTCTCGCATGAGAACGGGCAAATCCGGCGCGACAGGAGCATGGCGGATGACAGCAGCGCAAAGCGCACCGCGCTTTCGCATCGGCATCGATACCGGCGGCACATTCACCGACATCGTGGCGGTTGATGCCGGCTCCGGCGCAATGCGTGTCACCAAGGTCTCGTCGACGCCGGCGAACCCCGCGATCGGCCTCGTTCGCGGCGTGCATCAGATTCTCGCCGACATGGGGGCCGGCGTCGCCGACGTGGCGGGGCTCGCCCACGGCACGACGGTTGCGACCAACGCGCTGCTGCAGGGCCGGATCAATTCGCTCGGCCTCATCGTCACCGCAGGCTTCCGCCATATTCTCGAGATCGCCCGGCAGGCCGTGCCCGAGGGCTACGGCAATTCCTATTTCTGGGTGAAGCCCGAGCGGATCGTGCCGCTGCGATTGGTGCGCGAAGTCGGCGGCCGGCTGGATTTCCGCGGCAACGAACTTCGGCCGCTCGACGAGGCAAGCGTTCGCGAAGCGGCGCGCTTCTTCCGCGACCGCGGCATCACGCGCCGTCGGGGTCTGCCTCATCCACTCCTACGCCAATCCAGCGCACGAACGCCGTGTCGGCGCGATCATGGCGCAGGAATATCCGGAGTGCACCATATCGCTCTCCTCCGAAGTGCTGCCGGAATATCGCGAGTACGAACGCACGGTGACGACCCTCGTCGACGTGTTCGTCAAGCCGCACATGGAGCGCTATCTGCGCCGCGTCGACGAGGCGCTCGGCGCCGGCCTGCGCGAGCGGCCGTTCCTGGTGATGCAGTCGTCCGGCGGCGTCGCGAGCGCCGACCAGGTTGTGCGCAAGCCTATCACCACGGCGCTCTCGGGCCCGGCGGCCGGCGCCATCGGCAGCGCCGTCATCGCCCGCATCGCCGGATTCGAAAACGTGGTCACGCTCGACGCCGGCGGCACCTCGACCGACCTCTGCCTGATCGAACGCGGCGAGCCGCATCTCACCAACAGCGGCTCGGTCGGCCCGTTTCCGGTGCGCATCCCGATGATCGACATCGAGACCATCGGCACCGGCGGCGGCTCGATCGCCTGGATCAGCCGCGAGGGTGACCTCAAGGTCGGGCCGCGAAGCGCCGGCGCCGAGCCCGGACCGATGTGCTACCCGAACGGCGGCAACGAGCCGACCATCACCGATGCGAACCTCGTGCTCGGCCGCATCCCGCCGTCGCTGATCGGCGGCGGCATCCCGCTCGATGTGGCCCGCTCGCGCGCGGGCCTTGCGGCGCTTGCCGAGCGCCTTGCCCATCCGGAGGGACGCCCGGCGCGGCCGAAGCTCAGCGTCGAGGCGCTCGCGAACGGCATCATCGAGATCGCCAACTGGAGCCAGGCCAACCGGATCCGCCAGATGACCATCCAGCGCGGCATCGATCCGCGCGACTTCGCCCTGCTGTCGTTCGGCGGCGCCGGCCCGGCACAGTCCGCCGCGGTCATGGATCTCATCGGCATGACCGCCTGCATCGTGCCGCCCAACCCCGGCAATCTCTCCGCATTCGGGCTGCTCGCGGTCGATTGGCGCACCGATCACATCATCACCAAGGTGATGGCGCAGGACGCCGCGGATGCGACGGCCGTAGCCGGCCTTTACGCCCAACTGGAGCAGGAGGCGTCGGACACGCTGCGCCGCGACGGCATCGACCCCGCGCGCATTCGCCTGCTGCGTCAGGCCGATGTGCGCTATGTCGGCCAGTCCATGGAGGTGCGGGTCGAGGCCCCGGCAGGCGCGGTCGACGCAACCTTTCTCGATCGCGTGGCCGACGCGTTTCATGCCGCCCATCGGCAGACCTTCGGCTACGATTATGCCGGCCAGCAGAAAGTCGAGTTCGTCAATTTCTGCGTGTCGGGCTTCGGCCTGATCGAGCGGCCGCAATTGCCCAAGCTCGATGCCGTGGGCGGGCCGCCGAAGCCCAGCGGCGACGCGCGCCGTCTATTTCGATGGCGCGTTCGTCGACACGCCGATCTATCAGCGCCCCGCGCTCGCGCCCGGTGCCCGCATCGACGGGCCGGCGGTGATCGAGGAGTTCGGGTCGACCACGGTGGTGTTCCCGCGCCAGCGGCTCGAGGTCGATCCCCACGGCATCCTGATCTTGCGCGCGGCAAAGCCGCCGGAGGCGAAGCCATGAACATCCAAGCCGCGCCCGGCGGCGCGAAACCGTGGCCGACGCCGCCGCAGCGCGCGGCTGTCGCCGTCGACCCGATCGTGCTGCAGATCGTCGAAGGCACGCTCAATTCCATCGAGGCCGAGATCGAATACGCCATCGAGCGCACGGCGCGCTCGCCGATGATCCGCGAGGCGCACGACTATCGCGTCGGCCTGTTCGACCGCTATTGCCGCAAGCTCACCGGCCGCTCCTATTCGGCGATGCCCAACGCGCGTGGTGCGCGACTTCCCGCCCGACACCATGAAGCCGGGCGACATCTTCCTGATGAACGACACCTATCTCACCGAGGGCAGCATCGGCCATTTGCCGGACCTCTGCAGCACGGTGCCGGTGTTTCACGACGGCGAGGTGGTCGCCTACATCCAGGCATTCGGCCACCACGATGACATCGGCGGCCGCGTGCCCGGCTCGATGCCCGGCACCGCGCGCACCGTGTTCGAGGAAGGCCTCGCGGTCCCGCCGGTCAAGCTCTACAGCGAAGGCGTGCGCAACGAGGCGGTGTTCACCATCGTCAAGCGCAATACGCGGGTGCCGGAGATGCTCGCCGCCGACATCGACAGCGAGGTGCAGGCCTGCGTCATGGGCGCGCGCCGCATGGCCGAGCTGTTCGCGCGGTTCGGGACTGAAGCCGTCGAAGCCTGTTTCCAGGCGATCCTCGATCGCTGCCGCGATACCTTCCGCAACGAGCTGCTGCCGAAGATCGCCGACGGCGAATACATTTGGGAAGATTACGTCGAGCACGATGGCGTGAGCGCGCCGCGGCTGCACAAGCTTGCGCTGAAGATGATCAAGCGCGGCGGCCACATCACGCTCGACTTCACCGGCACCGATCCGCAATCGCCGGGGCCGATCAACTGGCCGGCCGACTACGCCGGCGGCGCCTTCCTCATCAAGTGGATCGCGCCGATCCTGCGCAACCTCGCCGACACGCCGGAGCGCGCCGCCGAAATCCACGTCAACGAAGGCGTCTGCGACGTGTTCGACGTGGTGTTTCCGCCGAAGGGCACCTTGATCACGCCGCAGTGGCCGGCGGCGACCAATGCGCGCTCGTTCGTGCTGTTGCGCTGTCTCGGCCTTCTCGCCGGCGTCGTCGCCCAGGCCGTCGGCGGCCGCATTCCGGCCGACCAGGAAACCATCCGCTATACCGGCTTCTTCGGCAACGATCGCGACGGCAAGCCGTTTCTCTCGCGCGAGGTGATCGGCGGCGGCTCCGGCGGGCGCTATTACGCCGACGGCAACGACGCGATCCACATCGTGCCGGATTCGCGCAACCAGCCAGCCGAATTCACCGAGACGCGCTTTCCGGTGCTGGTGGAGCATCTCGGTCTCGCGACGGATTCGGGCGGTCCCGGCCAGCGCCGCGGCGGGCTCGGCTACGACAAGCATTATCGCGCCCTCGTCGACTGCCGCACCATCGTCACCGCCGACCGCGTGCGGCTCGGTTGTTACGGCGTCAACGGCGGCCACGCCGGCACGCCGTTTTGCGTTACGATCCATTCCGCAACGGGCGACCGCGTGCTCGGCGGTCTCGTTGATGGCGAGGCGGTGGCGGCCGGCGATGTCGTGCAAGTGCGCACGACCGGCGGCGGCGGCTGGGGCGACCCGCTCGTCCGCGAGCCGGAACTCGTGTGCCAGGACGTGATCGAGGGCCGGGTGTCGCGGCAGGCGGCCGAGCGCGACTATGGCGTCGTGCTCAGCCCGGGCCGTGACGCCGACGACTGGCAGATCGAGCTTGCCGCGACCACGGCGCTGCGCGAGAAGATGCGGGCTCGTGTGGCGATGTATGCGCCCGAATGATCGACCGCGGCCCGAAGGACTATTTGGAAATGCTGCCGGCGAAGACTTGCAGGGATGCAACGCGCGATGAGCTAAAACCAAGTTAAGACGGAGTTTGAACGGATGGCGATTGAAGTTGCGAAGGTGGAGTTGAAGACGGTGATGGACGCCTCCGGCATGGAGGAGCGCATCAAGGCCGGGCAGTTCACGGCTGACCAGGTGGTCGCGGTCATCGGCAAGACCGAGGGCAATGGCGGCGTCAACGACTTCACCCGCATCCTTGCCGACCAGGCCTTCCGCGGCGTGCTCAAGAAGCTCGGCCATCGCAGCGAAAGCGAGATCGCCAAGATTCCGATGGTGTGGTCCGGCGGCTGCGATGGCGTGATCACGCCGCACGCGACCGTCTTTGCCCGCAACGACAAGACCGGACCCGCCATCGAAGGCGCGCCTCGTCATCGGCACGGCCATGAGCGGCGAGCTCAAGCCCGAGGACATCGGCCGTCCCGCCATGGTGGAGAAGGTCGCAGAGGGCGTGAAGGCGGCAATGCGTGACGCCGGCATTTCCGATCCGGCGGACGTGCATTACGTCCAGACCAAGACCCCGCTGCTCACCATCGAATCGGTGCGCGACGCCGAAAGCCGCGGCCAGCACGTGGCCTGCGAGGTGCACGACTCCATGGGCGTCTCGAACGGCACGACGGCGCTCGGCATCGCCGTCGCGCTCGGCGAAATCAAGATGCCGCGCGCCGAGCAGATCTGCAAAGACCTCGATCTCTACTCGTCGGTGGCGTCGTGCTCGTCGGGTGTCGAACTGACGCAGGCGCAGATCGTGCTCCTCGGCAACAAGGCCGGCGCCGGCGGGCGCTTCCGCATCGGCCATGCCGTGATGAAGGATGCGCTCGATATCGACGGCATCTATGCGGCGATCCGCAACGCCGGTATCGATCTCCCCGAGCGCGCCCGCGCCGAGGACCTCAAGGGCCGCGTCGTCAATTGCTTCATGAAATGCGAGGCCGACCGGCGCGGCACTCTGCGCGGCCGGCGCCAGATCATGCTGGACGATTCCGACGTTCATCACCACCGCCACTCCAAGGGGGCGGTCGGCGGCGTCGCGGCCGCCGCGCTCGGCGATCCGGCCGTGTTCGTCTCCGTCGACGCGATGCATCAGGGCCCGCACGGCGGCGGCCCGGTGATCGCGATCGTCGATGTCGGCGAGTGAGGCGGAACGGATTTTGCAAGACCATTCGCGGTTTAATACGCTGTCATTCCGGGGCGCGAGCGCACCTCGCGAGCCCGGAATGACGGGTCGCGCAATTTTACGTTGGCGGATTATTCGCAACGGAGACAGTACGATGATGAATTCGCAATCACGCCGAAGCCTGTTCGCCGCCCTCGCCGCGGCGGTGCTCGCCGTTGCCGCGCATCCGGCCGCGGCCCAAGACAAGGTCAAGGTCGGCGTCTTTCCGATCTCATCCTCGCTGCCTTACTTTGTCGCCGTCGATCTCGGCTACTTCAAGGAGCTGAACCTGCAGCCCGAGATGACCACGCTGATGGGCGGACCGCCGAACGTTGCCGCCATGATCACCAATCAGATCGAGGTGGGGGCCGTGCTGGTCACGCTCGAGGGCCTCAACGCCAATCTCAAGAAACCGGGCGTCGCGATGTACATCGCCATGCACAGCCAGAACACCACCTACAAGATGGAACAGTTCGTGGTGCGCGAGGGGCTCGCCGACAAGGTCAAGACACTGAAGGACTTCAAGGGGCTGAAGCTGATGTCGGCGCCGGGGCCGGCCAATCTCAACACCGCCAAGGGCATCCTCGCCACGCAGGGTCTCAAGGACGGCGATTACACCATCGACCAGCTCGACCAGGGCCAGCACGTCAATGCCATGAAAGCCGGCACGTTCGATGGCGGCTATACGCTCGAACCGAGCGCCACCATCATGCGCAATCTCGGCGTCGCCAAGACGGTCGAGGACGGCGTCATCGCCAAATACATTCTCGGTGACCCGAACGCGGAGGCGTTTGCGGCGGGCTGCGCCTTCACGACCGAGTTCATCACCAAGCGTCCCGACGTCGCCAAGCGCTTTGCTGCGGCGTGGGCGAAGGCGATCGTTTTCATCAACGAGCACCCAGCCGAAGCGCGCCAGCACCTCGCCAAGAACACGCTGACGCCCGACAATGTCGTCGATAGCGTGCCGATGCTCGGCTACATCATGACCAAGGACATGAGTGCGAAGCAAGTCGGTTACCTGCAGACATTCGCCGACTTCGGCACCAAAATCGGCGTCGTGCCGGAAAAGATCGACGTGAAGAGCTACCTCAAGGCGTTCTGAACTTAAATGGCTCGATGACGATGCGTGCCGCAGAGCACGTCCTTCGGTCCCAATCGACGGGCGTGCAGCCGGCGCCATCCGCCGGCCGCGCAAAGCGGGCGCATGTGACCATCCGGGGCCTGAGCAAGCGCTTCGACAAGGCCGTCGTCTACGATAATTTCGATCTCGACATTCCGCGCGGCGAGCTGATTTCGGTCTTCGGTCCCAACGGCTGCGGCAAGAGCACGCTGATCAACATGATTGCCGGGCTCGTCCCACCCGATGCCGGCGACATTCTGTTCGACGGCATGCGGCTCTCCGAGATCAAGTTCGGCTACGTGTTCCAGAACTACCGCGAGGCGCTGTTTCCATGGCTGCGCGCGTTCGACAACATCGCCTATCCCCTCAAAATGATGAAAGTCGAGCGCGCGGAGCGCAAAGCGCGCACCGAGCGGCTGGTTGCTCGCCTCGGCATCAAGCTCGATCTCAATCTAGTATCCCTATCAGATGTCGGGCGGCCAGCAGCAGCTGGTCTCGATCATGCGGGCGCTGGTTGTAGAGCCCGAGATCCTGTTTCTCGACGAGCCGTTTTCGGCGCTCGACTATGAGATGACGCTGTTCATGCGCGAGCAGCTGCAGAGGCTGTTCCTGGAGAGCGGCACCACCATGGTGCTGGTCTCGCACGATCTCGAAGAGGCGGTTTACCTCGCCGACCGCGTGCTGCTGCTGTCGCGCCATCCGGCGCGGGTCGCCGATTTCGCATCCATCGGCGTGGCGCGGCCGCGGACCGACGCGACCCTCTCCGACCCGGAATTCGTGCGCCTCAAGGCGCACTGCCTCGACGTGTTTCAGCGCGAGGTGCGCCGGGCATGAACCGCAAACGCATCGAAGGATTGCTGCCGCTGATCGGCGTCGCGGCGCTCCTGCTGGTTTGGTTCGTCGTAACCTGGCGGGAGTGGGTCGATCCGGTGCTGCTGCCGTCGCCGATCGCGACATTCCGCGCGCTTTGGGCCGGTATGAATGGCGGCGTGCTCGGCTTCGATTTCGTCAAGACCGTCTATCGCACCGCCGCGTCGACCCTTATCGCCGCCGTGATCGCGATCCCGCTCGGCATCATGCTCGGCTCATCGGAAAAGCTCTATCGCTCGCTCGAATTCGTCATTGATTTTTTCCGCTCGACCCCGGCCTCGGCCATGTTCCCGCTGTTCCTCGTGCTGTTCGGGGTCGGCGACGAAACCAAGATATCGGTCGCGGCATTCGGCGCCATCCTCGTCATTCTGTTCAACGTCGCCTATGGCGTCATGAACGCGCGCAAGACTCGCCTGCTGGCCGCCAAGGTGATGGGGGCATCGCGGCTGCGGGTGCTCTATGACGTGATGTTGCTGGAGTCGCTGCCGCAGACCTTTGTCGGCCTGCGCAACGGCGTGTCGCTGGCACTCGTCATCATCGTGGTGGCCGAGATGTTCATCGGCTCGCAGGACGGCCTCGGCCACAGCGTGTTCGAGGCACAGCAGCTGTTCGAGATGCCGCGCATGTATGCCGCGATCTTCGCCGCCGGCGCGCTCGGCTACGGACTCAATTTGTTGTTCCTCTTGATCGAGCGCCGCTTCGTCCATTGGACGGGGAAGTAGGCCCTTCACCTCGCCCCGCAGTCGGCAATTCAGATGGTGCGCACGCGCGTGTCCATGCTTTGCACACTCTACGAAGTTACGGATGTGCCAAAGCTGCACGCATCGCAAACTCTGCGAACGATGTCGGCGCGCGGCCAGGAGCCACGTCAGGGCGTTGGCGTTCCCGATGAGGCCGTGCGCCGCGTAATAGCGAAACATTTTCGCGAGCGTCTCGCGCTGATAGTCGCCCAAGCCTCCGGCGCGGGCGCGGGCCTCCCACGCTTCGACCGGCTCGGCCGCGCCCGCACGGGTTTGCCGAGCGCCTCGCTCAGCGCAGCCGCGACCTCGGTCTGGCTCAACGGCGGCGTGCCCACGAGTTCGTAGATCGCACCGCCGTGGCCCGGCTGCGTCAGCACGAGGGCGGCGGCTGCGGCGACATCGTCGAGGTCGACGAGGCTGATGCGGCTCTCGACCGGATAAGGCACACGATAAATCCCGGCTTCCGCGATGTCGCGCCAACCCGCCAGGATGTTCTGCATGTAGGCGGTCGGCTGCAGCACGGTCACGTCGAGGTCCGCGGCAAACAACAACTCCTCGGCCCGCATCTTCTCCCAATGATGAGGCATCGCCTCGATCTGCGGATGCAGCACCGAATGATAGACGAGGCGGCGCACGCCCGCGGCTTTCGCCGCCGCGACGACCGCGCGGGCGTAATCGACCTCGTGCGGGCTCACGTTCGGGCAGATGTGATAGACCGCGCTCGCGCCCCGCATTGCCTGCACCAGCGCTGCCGCATCGTCGAAGGAAGCCGACGCAAGCCTCGCGTGCCCCCTGCGCAAGCGCGGCGTCGGCCTGCTCGGCGCGATGCACGAGGGCGCGCACCGCCGCGCCGCGCGCGGCAAGCGCCGCGATGACGGCCTTGCCGGTCTTGCCGGCGGCGCCGGTGACCAGGATCATCGCGCTTTCGTCACCAGTTGCCACAGCCGGCTCGGGCTCAGCGGAATTTCCAGAATCTCGACGCCGCTCTCGCCGAGGCCAAGCGCATCCTCGATCGCCTGGGCGAACAGCGGGCCGACGGGGATCGCACCGGCTTCGCCGGCGCCCTTGATGCCGAGCGGATTGAGCGGCGACGGCGTCACGGTATGGCCAAGCTCCATCGTCGGCACGTCGAGCGAGGAGGGCAGCAGATAGTCGGCGAGCGAGGCGTTGAGCAGCTGGCCGTCGGCATCGAATTCGAGCTTCTCGAAGAACGCGTTGCCGATGCCCTGGGCGACGCCGCCATGGATCTGCCCGGCGAGAATCAGCGGATTGATGACGGTGCCGCAGTCGTGCACCACCACGTATTTGCGAATCTTCGAGCGCGAGCGTCTCGGGATCGATCTCGACGATCATGGCGTGGACGCCGGCGGCGGTAGCGCCGGTCGGCGGACCGAAATACTGGGTCGAACTCGAGGCCGGGCTCGGTGCCGGGGCGTACCGCGCCGCGCATCGGATTCGCCATCAGCGCGAGTTCGCCGAGCCTCACCATCTTGCCCGGCACGCCGACAATCGAGACTTTGCCGTCGGCGATCTCGATGTCCTCCTCGGCGCATTCGAAATGCTCCGACGGCGACGCGTCAAGATCTTGCCGCGCACGGCTTTCGCCGCGGCGCTCACGGCCGTACCCGCCACCACCGCGCCGCGGCTCGCGAACGTGCCGGCGCCCCAGTAGAACTGGTCGGTGTCGCCGGTGACCACATCGACGTTCGTCACCTCGACGCCCACCTCGTCGGCGACGATCTGCGCGAAGCTCGTGAAATGGCCTTGCCCCTGGGTGCCGATGCCGGTCGCGACGCTCACCTTGCCGTTGGCCTGGACCTGGACCCTGGCGCCCTCATAGGGGCCGATGCCGGTGCCTTCCACATAGGCCGCGATGCCGACGCCGAGGCGGCGGCCCTGGTGCTCGCCCGCGGCTGCTCCTCCTCGATGAAGCGCGCGTAGTCGATCATGGCGAGCGCCTTGTCGAGGATCGGCTCGTAGTTGCCGCTGTCGTAGGAGAGCGGCGCGAAATCCTGGTAGATGATCTGGTTGTCGTAGGGGAACGCGTCCGGGCGGAATGAAATTGCGTCGCCGGATTTCGGCGCGGTCGATACCAAGATCGCGCGCCGCGATATCGAGGAGCCGCTCGACCACGAATACGCCGTGCTGCCGCCCGGCGCCGCGATAGGGCGTCACGATCGGCTTGTTGGTGAACAACGCGGTGAACGTCGAATCGTAATTCGCGATGTCGTAGGGGCCGAGCAGCGTGCATTGGCTGTTGATCGGCACGGTCAGGCCATACGGGTCATAGGCGCCGCCGTCGTGGAGGAAGACATCCTTGACGCCGAGGATGCGGCCATTCTTGTCGAGCGCCATTTCGGCGTCGTGGATCTGCCCGCGCTCGTGGGTGGTCGCGAAGAAATGCTCCTTGCGGTCCTCGATCCACTTGATCGGCCGTTCGAGCTTCATCGCCGCCCACGGCAGCACCACCTCTTCCGGGTAGAACAACATGATCTTCGGCCCGAAGCCGCCGCCGACGAACGGCGCGATCACCCGGACCTGCCGCTCGCTCAGGCCCAGCATGCCGGCAAGCCCGCCGCGCAGGAACACCGGCGCCTGGGTGGTGTCCCACACCGTGAGCTGGCCGGCGCGGTGATCCCAATTGACGACGATGCCGCGCGTCTCCATCGGCGATGACGCGCCGCGGTCATACATGAGCCGGCGCTTGATGACGTGGGCGGCGTTCGCAGCCGCCGCCGCGTAGTTGCCTTTGGTCTGGCGCACGTGCGCAGCGACGTTGCTGCGCAGATCGTCGTGCACGGTCGGGGCATCGGCGCCGAGCGCCTTCTCGAGATCGACGACGGCCGGAAGCGGATCGATGTCGACGCGATGTCCGCAAGCGCGTCTTCGGCGATATGCCGGCTCGTCGCGATGACCACCGCGAGCGGCTCGCCGACATGGCGCACCTTGTCTTTGGCAAGCGGCACCTGCGTGCGTTGATTGAAGGTGATGCCGGGAATCGGCGGCGGCGGCACCAGCAGCGGCCCCGGCTTCCAGTAGTCGCCGAGATCCTCCGCCGTGTAGACCGCGACGACGCCAGGCCGCGATCGCGCCGCCGCGACATCGATCTTGCGCACGCGGCCATGGGCAACCGCGCTGCGCAGGAATGCCGCGTGCAGCAGATTCGGAAATTCGACGTCGTCGACGAACAGCGCCCGCCCGCGCAGCAGCCGCGGGTCCTCGTTGCGCTTGATGGGCGCGCCGAAATACCGGGTGGTCATCGGGAAAGTTCGCTCGCGGTCACGCCAGCAAGTATGGGAAGGAATGAGCGCGTGTCAAAACTTCGCTTCGCGCGGCGCGACTTACAGCCGCTTTCGTCTTTCCCCTCCCCCGCGTGCGGCGGAGGGTCCGGGAGGGGGTTCGCTCCACGGCACCGACTCGCGGACTGCCCCCTCCCCGACCCTCCCCCGCAAGGGAGTGAGAGGAAGTGGCGTGGGACGCTATTTGTCGAATGCCGGGTCGATCGGGACGCGGTAGCCGTTGGCGAGTCGGTTCGTCTCGTTCGCCATGCCGACGACGGCCATCAGTTCGCCGAACATTGCCTCCGTCATGCCCGCTTTGCGGGCAGATGCGGTGTGGCTCGCAATGCAGTAGCCGCAGCCGTTGGTGACGCTTACGGCGACGTAGATCAATTCCTTGACCAGCGGGCTCAAGGCGCCGTCCGCCATCACCTCCTTGACGCTCGCCCAGGTGCGCGCGAGGAGCGCCGGATCGCGGGCCAGATATTTCCAGAAATTGTTGACGTCCTCGACCTTCCGCGACCGCTTGATGTCATCGAACACGGCGCGCACCTCCGGCGACGCCTCGGCATATTCGATCGGTTTCGACGGAGACGTGTTTGGGGCGTTCATCGTTGCGTCCTTTTCCAATCCAAAATCACGGCAGTAGTACGATCGACCCTGCGGTGCTTCGGCTTTCGACGTCGCGGTGGGCCGCAGCAGCGTCCCGCAGTGCATAGCTCTGCGCAATGCGCGGCCTCAGCACGCCGTCGCGCACAAGTGCGAATAGTTCGTTGGCCGCGGCCTGCAACGCCCCCGCCTCGCTGAAGAAATGGCTGAGCCCCGGCCGCGAGACCGAAAGCGATCCCTTCTTGGCGAGCAGCAGGATGTCGAGCGGCGGCACATGCCCGGACGCATTGCCGTAGTTGACCAGCATGCCGAACGGCCGCACGCAGTCGAGCGAGGCCATGAACGTGTCTTTGCCGACGCCATCGAATACGGCGTCGACGCCCGCCGGCGTGAGCGCTTTTACTGCCGCGACGAAATCGGTTTCGCGATAGAGGATCGCATCCGTGCAGCCGTTGTCGCGGGCGATGCGCGCTTTGTCCGCGGTCCCGACCGTGCCGATCACCGTTGCGCCGAGATGTTTCGCCCATTGCGCAAGGAGGATGCCGACGCCGCTCGCCGCGGCATGGATGAGAATCGTGTGTCCTGGCTGCGGCCTGAAGACACGATTGATGATCGAAGACGCGGTGAGCCCTTTGACCAGCATCGCCGCCGCTTGCGCGTCCGAGACGCCATCGGGCAGTTTCACGAGGCATGTAGCCGGGACGTTGCGCTCCTCGGCGTAAGCGCCGGTGTCCTCGTAGAACGGTCCGCCGACGCCCGCGTAGGCCACCCGCTCGCCGACAGCGATGCCGGCGGCACCGGTGCCGATCGCAGTGACGACGCCCGCGGCCTCGTTGCCGAGAATGACGGGAAACTGCAGCGGCTTTGCGAAATAGAAGCCGCCGCGGCGAACGTTGATGTCGGAAAAGTTGACGCCGATTGCGGTGTGGCGCACGCGCACCTCGCCGGGCCCGGGCGGCGCCAACACAATGTCCTCCCAGCGCATGACATCGGGGCCGCCATTGGCATAGATCAGGACGGCCTTCGTCATCGTGTCCGCAAGCCTCGGGATTTGCGCAGGTGTGGAATGAAGGTGGAGTTCTCAATCATGCGCGGCCGGCCGTTGCCGTGCAAGGCACAGGAGGAATTGTGATGGCTAAGGCCGTGCGGCGTGTGATCACCGGGCATGATGACAAGGGGCGCGCGGTCGTCATTTCCGACGGGCCGGCACCTTTCGTCCACGTCAACGCGCTCGATCCGGAATGGTATGCGACGGATATCTTCCGCACCGACGGCACGCCGGCAGCGATCGTGCCGTCCGTCGCCGAGACCACGCTCGGGCCGCGCCGCCAGCTGCCGGCGCGTCACGGCACGGTGCTGCGCCTCAATCATTTTCCGCCAGAGTCGGAGACCGTACGCACGATGACGCCTGCCGATGCTCGGCGCGTGTTTGCCGGGCTTGGCAATGAAAAGGCGGCGACGTTCGGCAAAGGCGGGCGCCACCCGCTGATGCATCGTACCGAGACGATCGATTACGCAATCGTGCTGTCGGGCGAGATCACGCTTCTCCTCGATGACGGCGATGTCGACCTAAAGGCCGGTGACATTGTTGTCCAATGCGGGACCAATCACGCCTGGAGCAATCGCTCCAGCGCGCCCTGCCTCGTCGCTTTTGTTTTGATCGATGGTAAGTTTGCCCCCGACCTCGAAGCGAGCCTCGATAGATTCGACGCGTCGGCTAACTGAGCTGATCGATCGGGGGATACTGTGATAAATACCAGCGCATAGCGCGCTGTGCATAACAAGTGCGCTAATCTATTCCCGCAATGAATGTCTGCACCCGCGCAGACATTCCCCTAAGCGGTACTATAAGCAGGATGGAAACCTATCTCGGCCAATGCACGTTTTACGTGCATTTTTTGCAGGAATAACTCTGTTTACTTATTCAAACAGCTTGGCCGAGAGATCGCTTAGCGTAGATACCGAAATCGCCGATTAGAAAGCGCGCGAATCGTTCGCTGCACGACATATAGCACGCGATTATTTCTTCCTTGGGCGACCCCGGCGCTTCACCGGCTTAGCCGAGCCGACCGCGCCCGCAATACTGAAATCATCGAGCTTCTTGCCGCTCTTAATTGCAGCCGCGAGCCACCGCGGTTTCAGACCGCGTCCAGCCCAGGTTTCGCTCGGATTTTCGGGATTGCGATATTTTGGCGCAACCTTTCCACGAGGGCCGCCGCGGCCGGTCATTACGCGCGATCGCGATCCGTTGGCCTCCACACGGCTAAGCTTCGCAAGCTTTGATTTCAAGCTCGCGACGTTCCTCGGAAACTCTCGAGCCAAGCGCTGCATCGATCCTGCCCTTCAGGGTTATCAGCGCGTCGATCGACATCGATTTCAAATTCATTTTCATGTGGTCTCCCAATGATAAGGTTGCCTCGCCATATATGGAACCGAGATTGAATGCAAGTCACAACCGCACGCAGAATTGGTATGCGCTGGTAGAACATTTTGCGCACATTATCGCGTTCCGGCCACTAATTATGGAGCGCGAGACCTCATAAGAGGCGCAAAATGGCAAATGATTGCGTAAATCCGAACATCAATTCCGAGTTGATCGGTAACACGGGTGTAACTGAAATTGAATGGCGCGAAGTCATCACCCCGCGCAGCCTCTTTTATGATTGCGAAATATGTCTCGCGCTCGGCCTGTTGCTGGATGGCGTCCGTTTATGGTTCATTTATGCAAGGTAACGCCAGCGACCGCGTGCGCTATTTCTTGTGCGCTAATTGAGCACAATATCGCTTAGCGAGGATATTCAGGGCGGCGGTGCAAACGCTGCGACCGGCGGCGCCACGGTCACGCGTTCGATGTCGACGGTTGCCGTAGCCGAACTCGGTCCTTGCGCGAGCTTGGACGTACCATGATCGCGGGTCAGTACGTTGGCGTTGCCGTGACGGCACAGCGCATCGGCTAAATCATCCGCGGGGTCGTACCAGGCACCGCACGAAAGCTGCACCACGCCAGGACGTACCGCTTCGCTGATGATCGCGCCGGCGAGACAGGCTCCGCGCGCATTGTAGACCCGTACCACGTCGCCCGCGCCGATACCGCGCGCCTGAGCGTCGGACGGATTTATCAATATCGCTTCGCGGCCGTTTACCTTGCCGGCAGCGCTGACAGGCCCGCAATCCATTTGGCTGTGCAAACGCAGGCGTGGTTGGCTCGAGACGAGGTGCAGCGGATACCTGCTATTTGCACCGAGCCATTCGGCTGGCTCGATCCAGGTCGGATGCGGTGGACAATCGTCGTAACCAAAGCCGGCGATGCGCTCGGAATAAAGTTCAATGCGCCCTGAAGGGGTGCGCAGCTTCCGCCCGGCCGGGTCGGCGCGGAAATCGGCAAACAGCACGTATTCGTCCGCGGCATAGGGTATTTCGAAATAGCCCTGCTCCCAGAAGGTATCGAAATCGGGCGGCGCTGTGCGATTGTTCCGGGTGCTATCGCGCCAGCGCTCGTAAATGTGCCGAAGCCACCCGAACTCGTCGCGTCCCTGGGTGAATGTATCCTCGCAGCCGAGCCGAGCCGCGAGCTCGCGGAAAATGTCGAAATCGTTCCGGGCTTCGCCGAGCGGATCGATCGCCTGGCGCATGGCGATGACAAACCGGTCGCGCCCTGCGGCGCCGATATCGTTCCGCTCGAGCGTCGTCGTCGCCGGCAGCACGATGTCGGCGTGCCGTGCCGTCGCGGTCCACCACGGCTCCTGCACCACGATAGTCTCGGGCCGCTGCCACGCGCGGCGCAGCCTGTTGAGATCCTGATGGTGGTGGAATGGATTGCCGCCCGCCCAGTATACGAGGCGAATATCCGGATAATTGCTGCGGGCGCCGTTGAAATCATAAGGCTCGCCGGAATGAAGCAGGCAATCGGCGATGCGGGCCGCCGGGATCGCAAGCCGCGCCGGGTTGGGCAGATTTTCCAACGCAGGCTCCCGGAGGAGAAGCGGCGGATCGGCGATGCCCGCCGCAGAGCCATAGCCGAAGCCAAATCCGCCGCCCGGCAAGCCGATCTGTCCGAGCGCGGCGGCAAGCAGGATCAGCGCCCAATAGGGTTGTTCGCCATGATCGGCTCGCTGCAGCGACCACGTGGCCGTGACCATGGTGCGGGTCGCAGCCATGCGGCGCGCCAACGCGCGGATGGTCTCGGCGGGCACGGATGTGATTGCCGCCGCCCAATCCGGATCCTTCGCGATACCGTCGGTTTCGCCGATCAGGTAGGGCCGTACCCGCTCGAAACCCGTGCAATAGCGTGCGAGAAACTCCTGGTCGTGCAGGCCTTCGCTGACCAACGTGTGGACGAGCGCGAGGAGCATGGCGGTATCGGTATTAGGCCTGATCGCGATCCAGGCCGGTCGCACCGCCTCGGGTCCATCGTCGCGGACTGGGCTCACGTTGATGACCTCAACGCCGGCGCCCGCGAGCGCCCGCAGCGCGCCGGCGGTCGAATGGGACGCACAGCCGCCCTTCGCCACTTGCGTGTTCTTCGGATTGGCGCCGCCAAACATCACCATCAATCGGCAATGCCGCGCGATCGAGGACCACGACGTGAGAGGACCGGTGACCGCTTGGGCGGAGCCGAGCACGTGCGGCAAGAACGCAAGCGCGGTGCCGAAGCTATAGTTGGTGGTCTGATCGACAAAGCCGCCCGCCGCACCGAGGAAGCGGTGAAGCTGGCCGCGTGCCGCATGGAAAACGCCCGCAGAGCCCCAGCCCTGCGAGCCGCCCATGATGGCAGCGTTGCCCTGCTCCGCCTTCACCCGCGCAATTTCCGATGCGACGAGCGCGAGCGCGCGATCCCACGTGACCGGCACGAAGTGCTCGCGGCCGCGCCCGGTACCGCTGCCTGGACCCCGCCAGCCTTCGCGCACCATCGGTGTCGCGATGCGCATCGGCGAATGCACGCTCGCCGGGATCGCGTTGATCAGCAGTGACGGGTCCGGATCGTGTTCGAACGGACGGACTGCGACGACGCGGCCGTCCTCCACTCCAGCGGAGAAAGCACCCCAATGGGAATGATGACTGACCCACCGCCGCGGGGCGCCGATAGTGCCGAGGTCGCTCATGGGGCGGAGCTCATGGACAGAATTTAATGCGGATAACGCTTTTTCGGTAAGACAGCGCGCACCGCCTGCACCATCGCCTTGCTTCCGGCGCACGACTGCACGCGAGCCGTTGGACCAAACGTCGCATGAATGCCGTCGTTTGGCGAGCGACGCCGCGAAGATGCAGACATTGATTTGGTTTCGCGGTAGCGTTGTGCGTCGCAACAGGGTTCGTCCTGCCCGAGATGCGACGCGCCTGCCTCTTGCATTCTGCCGTGATCTCGCTAATTCGACGCACGGCGCGGGGACAGGGCGCACTAAAGAGACCTGGATTACAACCTGCAGCCTCAACATTGAGGATTGGCCGGACGTGAGACCTCGGGGATACCGGGGCTCGCCGGTCGCAAACGCCGGGAGCGAAGGCATGGCCCTCGTCGAAGCAACCGACCTCGTCAAGCGATTCGGCTCCTTGACGGCGGTCGACGGGATTTCTTTCGCGGTCGAGCGTGGTGAAGTCGTCGGATTTCTCGGACCGAACGGTGCCGGCAAATCGACCGCCATGCGGATCATCAGCGGGTTCCTCGCGCCTACGTCGGGGAGTGCCGCGATCGACGGCCATGACAGCCACGCCGACCCGATCGCGGCCCGCAAGAAGCTCGGCTACCTGCCCGAAGGCGCGCCAGCTTACGGCGACATGAGCGTCGGCGCGTTCCTGACTTTCGTTGCGGAAATGCACGGGTTGTCGAAGGCCGAGGCCAATGATCGCCTGGCCGATCTCGTGGACCGCGTCGATCTTGCCGACGTCTGGAATCAACGCATCGAACAGCTGTCCAAGGGCTTCAAGCGGCGCGTCGGCATCGCCCAGGCATTGGTGCATGACCCCGACGCGCTGATCCTCGACGAGCCGACCGACGGCCTCGATCCGATCCAGAAATTCGAGATGCGCGATCTCATCCGCTCGATTGCGCCGACGAAGGCGATCATCATCTCGACGCACATCCTCGAAGAGGTGGAAGCGGTCTGCACGCGCGCGATCATCATCGCCAAAGGCCGTTTGCTGGCCGATGCCACGCCGGCAGAACTGCTCGCGGCCCGCGCGCCGGCGGTCTCGACGCTCGCGCTCACGCTGGCCACTGCCGAGCCGCAACAGGCGATCGACATCATCACCAAATATCCGGGCGTTGGCCGCGTCGAGATTGCCCAGCGCCTCAATGGCGTGACCCGGCTCGCGGTTTATGCCGCGGCGAAGCGGACGCAGCCCGCCGATCTCGCTGCCATACTCGGCACCTCGAATATCGTAGTCACCGAATACTACGCGCGACAGGCGACGCTCGACGACGTGTTCCGCGAAATCGCCGCCAGTCATTCGCATGGCGAGCGTGCGGAGGAGAACTGACATGCGTCCGATGTGGCTCGTCTTCCGGCGCGAATTCGCCGCCTATTTCGCGACCCCCGTCGCCGCCGTGTACCTCATCGTGTTCCTCGCGCTCGCGGCGGGCATGACCTTCCTGGTGTCCGGCTTCTTCGAGCGCGGCCAGGCCGATCTCTCAGGTTTCTTCTTCTGGCATCCGTGGCTCTACCTCGTGCTGATGCCGGCCATCGCCATGCGGCTTTGGGCGGAGGAGCGCCGAAGCGGCACTATCGAAATTCTCATGACCCTACCGGTTGCGCCGTGGCAGATCGTCGTCGGCAAATGGCTCGCCGCCTGGGCGTTCGCGCTGCTCGCTCTTCTGCTGACCACGCCGTTATGGCTCACGGTGTGGATCCTGGGCTCTCCAGATAACGGCGTAATCCTGGCTTCTTATATTGGCTCGTGGCTGATGGCGGGCGCGTTCCTTGCGCTTGCGGCAGCGATCTCGGCGCTGACCAAGAGCCAGGTGCTCGCCTTCATCTCCGCAACCGCAGTGAGCTTCCTGTTCGTGATGGCGGGGTTCGACCTCGTCATTTCATCGGTGCGCTCGTGGGCGCCCGCTTTCGTCATCGACGCGGTGCGATCGATGTCGTTCTTCGGTCAGTTCCAGCACATCACCGACGGCGTGCTCGAATTGCCGTCCATTATCTTCTTCGTCTCGCTGATCGTGTTCTGCCTGTGGCTCAACGTGCGCATCATCGAAGTCAAAAAGGCCGCCTGAGGTTTTCCGATGTCCGATACGAATAATCCTCGCCCTTCCCGCGGCGCCGGCGTCACCGCCGGACGGATCGCGGTTGTTGCCGCGGTGCTCGGTGCCGTCGTCTTCGTCTGCGTCAATATCATCAGCGCGCAGACGCTGCGCACCGCGCGGCTCGACCTCACCGAGCAGCATCTTTATTCGCTGAGCGAGGGCACCAAGACGCTGCTTGGCGAACTCAAGGAGCCGATCCGCTTCCGCCTGTTCATGTCGTCCGCGCTCACCCGGCAGGCGCCGCAGCTTGCTGCGTTCGCGACGCGGGTGCGCACGTTGCTCGACGCCTATGTGGCTGCCGCCAAGGGCAACATCATTCTCGAAACCATCGATCCGCGGCCGTTCTCCGAGGAGGAGGACCGCGCCGTTGCGTTCGGCGTCGACGGGTTCACCGGAACCAATGGCGAGCGCCTCTTCTTCGGCCTCGCCGCCACCAACTCGACCACGGGGCGCTCGACCATTTCGGTGTTCGCGCCCGATCGCGAAGCGTTCCTGGAATACGACCTCACCCGCCTCGTGTCCGATCTCGGGCGGCGCGGCAAGCCGGTGGTGGCGCTGATCGACGGCCTCGGACTCTCCGGCAACCCGATGGGGCCTGTCCCTGAGCAGCAGGTGCTGCTGCAAATGAAGCAGTTCTTCGACGTGAAGCCGGTTTCGGGCGACGTCGACAAATTTCCCGACGGCACGCGCGTCCTGATGGTGGTGCACCCGCAGGAGCTGGGCGAAAAGACGCTCTACGCCATCGACCAGTGGGTGATGGCGGGCAACGCCACTCTCATCTTCGTCGACCCGTTCGCGGAGAACCAATTGGGGCCACGCGGCGGTCCTGTGCCTAATCCGACCTCGACGCTCGAGCCGCATTTCAAGGCATGGGGCGTGAAGTTCGATACCACGCGCGCGATCGGCGATCCGGACTATGCGTTGCAGACCGAGCGCAACGTCAATGGCCGGCCGGTCGCGGCGCAGAACCTTGCCTGGATGGCGTTGCGAGGCAACGCGCTGTCGCGCAACGAAGCGATCCTGGCGCAGCTGTCGCGATCGTGGTGACGACGGCCGGCGCCTTCGAGACGGAGAAGGCGGGCGTGACGCTGCGGCCGCTGGTGCAAGCCTCCAACGCCGCGGTGACCATCGATGCCAAAGTCGCCGGCGATCGCACCGCCGATCCGCGCCGGCTGCTGGTCGGCCTCACCAAAACTCCGAGCCGGCCGATCATCGCCGCGCGGCTCGAAGGCACGCTCGACAGCGCCTATCCCGATGGCTTGAAAAAGCCGGAGGCGGCGAAGCCCGAGGAGAAGCCGGGCGAAGCCAAGGCCGAGGAAGCGAAGGCCGGCGAAGCCAAGCCGGATGAGACGAAGTCGGGCGAAAAGAAACCGGATGAAGCGAAGACCGAGGCCGCGAAGACTGAGCCGGCCAAGGACGCCGGCAAGCCGGAAAGCACGGGGCTCAAGCGTTCGGTGAAGCCGGTCAACGTCATCCTCGTGGGCGACGTCGATATGCTGATGGACCGTAACTGGATCTCGAAGCAGTCATTGTTCGGTCAGCAGATCGCGCAGGCGTTCGCCAACAATGGTGACTTCGTCATCAATGCGATCGAGCAGATGGCCGGCGGCGCCGCCCTTTCCGACCTGCGCGGCCGGGGCGTCTCGTGGCGGCCGTTCGAGCTGATCCAGCACATGGAGGCGGAGGCCGATAGCAAGTTCCGCGCGAAAGAGCAGGAACTGACCCAGCAGCTCAAGGATACCGAGCAGAAGCTGTCGCAGCTGCCGAAGGCGCCCGAAGGCTCGAACGACGTGCTCACGGCCGAGCAAGTGAAAACCATCGATAGCTTCCGCGCCCAGCTTCTGACCATTCGCGCCGAGCTGCGCGACGTGCAGTTCGCACTGCGCCGCAACGTCGACAACGTGAAGAGCTGGATCACGGCGATCAATGTCGGAGTCGTGCCGATTACCGTCGCCGTCATCGCGCTTGGTTTCGGCCTGCGACGACCGCGAAAGCCGCTGCCGAAAAAGCGCGACGACGATAAATCGAACGGAGACCCGCGATGAACCGCCGGCAAGTTGTCATCCTTGCGGTGCTGGCGGCGATCTGTGTCGTCGCGACTGCGGCCGTGCTGCGCCGGAGCACGCCGACGATCACGGCTGACCGGCATGGCGAGCGCGTCGTCCCTGGGCTTGCCGACAAGGCCAACGACATCACCGCCATCGTGGTGAACGAAGGCAAGGACCCACTGGTGATCGAGCGGCACGGGAGCGCCTTGACCGCGGCGTCGGGTTACCCGGTCAAGACCGACCCGGTGCGCGAACTCATCGCCAGCATCGCGGGACTCTCATTCGAAGAAGCGCGCACCAGCGATCCCGCACGCTATAGCGACCTCGGGCTTGCCGATCCCGGCGCAACCGACGGCGGCAAGGAGGTGACGCTCTCCACGTCGGGCGGCGTCCTCGCTGATCTCATCGTCGGCAATCGCGACACCACCGTGGGCGGCCCCGCCGGCGGCATGTTTATCCGCCTCAAGGGGCAGCCGCAGAGCTATCTCGCGCGCGGCACCGTGCGCCTGCCGTCGACACGCTCGGAGTGGTTCGTCCCGGTCGATTTCGACGTCAAGCGCGACGAGATCAAGAAAGTCGAGCTTGCCGGCGGCGGCCGCGAGACGATCACGGTTACGGCCGAGAAGCCGGGTGACTTCAAGCTCGCCGACGTGCCGGAGAAACGCTCCGAGGACCAGTTCAAGGTTAGCCGGCTCGCAACCCTCGTCGACAGCTTCACCTTTCAGGATGTGCGCAAGGCGGAAAAGCCTGCCGACGACGCGCGGCACATGACGGTCGAGGCCGGCGACGGTCTGCACATCGTCTTCACCAGCGTCGGCAACGTTACCGACGGCTGGGTCCAGATCGCCGCCACGGCGACAAATGATGCGCAACAGGAGAAGGCCAAGGCGATCGGCGCAAAAGTCGCCGGCTACGATTTCCGCCTGACGTCAAACCAGATGGAAATCCTGAGCTGGTCCGTGAACGACCTCACGGACGAAAAGAAGAGCTGAGCGGAATCCGCTTCACGTACGTAGGGTGGGACGTGTCCGCGCGCGCCTACGCGTCTTTGCGTGAACGGTGGGCACGCTTCGCTTTGCCCACCCTACCAAGCAGGCCGGTCCAAGCTCCGCCCACGAAAATCCCCGATCGCGCTTACGTCCATTTCAGGCGCTGCACGATGGCGCGGCCCATGACCCAGTCCTTGTCGCTCTCGCTGAGGAAGTTCAATTCTTCGGTGAACTGGGTGATGCGCTGGCGATAGCTTGCCTTGGCATAGGAATTGGTCATGTCGGTGCCCCAGTAGCAGCGCTGCGGCCCGTAAGCGTCGAACACACGTTGAATGTGCACGGCGACGTCGCGGAACGGATAAGTCTCCCGCGACAGGCCCGGCGACGCCGACACCTTGACGCTGACATTGGGGTATTTGGCGAGCGCGACGGTTTGCCCGATCCCCTCGTCGATCTTGTAGTCCTTCACCATGGCCGGCGTGACGTTCATGTGATCGAGGATCAGCGTCAGTCCCGGGTGCCGCTCGGCGATCGGGCCGACCTGTGAGCTATAGCCGGGCGCAAAGAACATGAGGGGAAGCCCGGCTTTTTCGGCGGCCGCCCAGAACCAGTTCACCGTTCCGTTCGAGAGCCAGGGAATGGTCTGCGGATTGTTGAAAAGCACGCGCACGCCGACCATGCCCGGCTGGTCCTTCCATTTCGCGAGCAGGTCGGCCGATTTCGGATCCTGCAACGGAAGCTTGCCCATGATCCGGAAGCGCGTCGGATAGCGCTGCACCGCCTCGATCGCATAGTCGTTGCGGTCGCCAGGCCAGGACGGCGGCACGATCACCACGCGATCGACGCCCGCCTCGTCCATCATCGGCACCAGCCGTTCGATCGTGAATGGCACCGGCAATTGGGGCACGAGACCGGGCACCCATT
Source organism: uncultured Alphaproteobacteria bacterium (assembly GCA_963702755.1). GTDB lineage: Bacteria > Pseudomonadota > Alphaproteobacteria > Rhizobiales > Xanthobacteraceae > JAJPKK01. The sequence continues at coordinate 304,055 of CAVPDZ010000007.1, forward strand.
TCCAGTCCGGCGTCTCCGCTTTCCACAAATGCACCTGCGCATCGACGATCATGCGCCGGTCGGCCTGGGCGGCCGCCGGACGCTCCGCCGCCAGCGCGGCACCGGCACCAACCGTCGTGGCCATGAAGCTGCGTCTCGTCAGCATGGATCAGTCCTCCCCAATGGGCGCGCGCGCCCTTTGTTGCATGGCAATTATGCAATTGTACGAAGCTTACGGGTTGCAGCGGCTGACGACAACCGCGCGCGCTCCGATCCGTTCGGATGGGGTGATCGCGTGCTTAGTGCACTGACCAAAGCGCCGCTTTGAGCGCGCGCACGATGCGCGACGGCGGACGGGCCGCCCGCGGCTTGCTCGGCTTTCGTAATGCCGACCGAGGGCGGCCGGTCAGGCCCCAGAATTTCGCAATGTGGTACGACGACGAAATCCCGACCTCGAGCAGGAATGGACCTGGGGAACCGCAGCACTCGTGGGACTCCCCGGTCGCAAGCGGCGTCCCGTGCGGCATGCTGGGAATCGTGTAGCTTTCGATGACGGGTTCGCCATCGCGATTGTGCCACACCTCCCGCGGATAGCCGTCCACCGTCTGGGTGACCGCCGGCTCGTTCGGACAGCCATGCAGGTCGCTCCATTGCTTGACGATCTCGGTGGCGTTTCCCGGCTTCACCACCACGTCCGCCGTGCCGTGCCAAACCGAGAGGCGCGGCCAGGGACCGCGGTGGGATGAGGCGGCGCGCACGAGATCGCCCCATTCGCATGCGGAGCGCGCGCGCACCTGGAACATGCTCTCGAATGCTTCCGTGACGTTCTTCGCCGTGCCGAACGGAAGACCGGCGATCACGGCACCGCCGGCAAACAGTTCCGGATAGGTTGCGAGCATGACGCAGGCCATCGCACCGCCGGCGGAAAGACCCGTGACAAAAATGCGCCGGCGATCGATCCCGTGATCGCGGATCATCTTCTCGACCATCTGCCGGATCGACAGCGCTTCACCCTTTTCGCGACAGCAATGGTCGGGCAGGAACCAGTTGAAGCAGGTATTTTGATTGTTCGCTTCCTCCTGCTGCGGCAACAGCAGAGTAAAGCCGTAGCGATCGGCGAGCGTCGACCAGCCGGCGCCGAGATTGTAGTTCTCCGCGGTCTGCGTGCAGCCGTGGAGCACGACGACGAGCGCAGGCTCGGGCCGCGCCGGCACGTATTTGAACATGCGCAGCGCGCCGGGGTTGGACCCGAAGCCGTGCACCTCAGTCAACCGTTCGCCGATCGGATCGCGTTGAAGCAGCGGCCAGCGCGGCGCTGCCCGCACGAATTCGTCCCAGCGCCGACGATTGGCGGCCAGATTCGCAAGTGCGTCCGCGAGCCTCGCCAATTCCTCATCCCCTCGGATAAGCCCGAACGCCATATGGCAAGATGGCGTTGCGGTGCACAAGAAAATGTTTCGGTGCGCCCCCGGACCCCTTTGGCATCATATCGAGCAGAAACCCGGCGAAAACTCCGGCATTCCCTAATGGTGCGGTCCGAAGCCCAAGGCTTGCTCCTTTGATGTAGTGCTTTGACGTCATCACCACGAGCCTGTCATGCCCAATTTATTGGCGGGTTCAGCCCAACCGAGGTGCATAGCGCACGCTACGCCTTCGATCGCTTGGCAGGCCGCTTACGGCCTCCTCGGGCGCATGCTAAATTCGCGCCATCGCACAAAACGTGCGATCAACGGGAGGTCTCGATGAAAAGACTGATATCGGCGCTGTGGCTGGTGTCGACGCTGACAGCAGGCACGGCTTTGGCACAGCCGTTTACCCCCAACGAAGCGGGCGTGACGAACGGCCACTGGCATCTCAATTCGCGTGACGTCGAAGCCAACAAGAAAATCTTCATCGGTATGGGCGGCGTCGACAGCAGCGACGGCCCGCGCAAGCGCGTGACGTTTCCGGGCGTGACCGTGAATCTCAACCTCGGCCAGGCGAACGCACCACCGGCGACCGGCGGTTCGGTTGGCTCGGTCGTCAACCACGTCGGCTTCGTCGTGAAGAACGTCCAGGAATCAGTCGCCAAGTGGAAGGCCGCCGGCGTGCCGGTCGAGCCGGGCAACAACGGGCGGCTTGACCAGGCTTACGTGAACACACCGGACGGCCTGCGCATCGAAATTCTGGAAGACAAGAACCAGAGCATGCCGATCCGCAGCGAGCACGAGCACTTCTTTGTCATGCAGTCAGAAATCCCGAAAATCCAGGCCTGGTACGCGAAGACGTTCGGCGCCAAGCCGGGCACCCGCAACAACGCGCCGGTCGATGACATTCCTGGCGTCCAATTGCGCTTCAACAAGGTCGACGCCGCGCAAGCGCCGACGAAGGGGCGCGTGCTCGATCACATCGGATTCGACGTGGTCGATCTGCAGGCTTTCGTCAAGAAGCTCGAAGCGGATGGTATCAAGCTCGATCGCCCCTACACCAAGAACGAAACCGGCGTTGGGCTCGCCTTCATCACCGACCCGTGGGGCACCTACATCGAGATCAACGAGCGCCCCAAGCCGGTTTATTTGCCGTAGTCGGTCAACCAGCGGATATCGTCCGCGTCAGTGGCGTCGCCGGTCGGCGGCGCCACACTCGTCATGGGATCCCGGTCATGGGATCCGAATTTGGTCGATCCCTCTCACGTTCCGCGAGTTGCGATAGGTCGCCGCGGGCCGGCAAGGCACGCGTCCCCGTTAACCAAATCCAGTCGACCACATTTTCGGCTCGCGGCGCTTCATCTGCCTTAAGAGCAGAAAAAAGCGTTGGCGTTTGCGCCGCAAAGGGATACCGATCAGACAGCCGCCGGCTCGCCGCGGCGATGCACCCATCACCATAAGTCCGGTGCGCATCTCATGGGCACCGTCGGATCGAGCCCGTGGAAATCTATCTCCCGATCGCCGACGTTCCGGTCAATGTTTTCCTGGTGCTGGCGATGGGGCTCGCGGTCGGCTTCATTTCCGGGATGTTCGGTATCGGCGGCGGCTTCCTGATGACGCCGCTCCTGATCTTCATCGGCATATCGCCGGCGGTGGCGGTCGCGACCGTATCGAGCCACATCGCCGCATCGTCGTTTTCCGGCGCCATCGCCTATTGGCGCCGCCGCGCGCTCGACCTTGCGCTGGCGCTGATGCTGCTGACCGGCGGCATCGTCGGGACCGTCGCGGGCGTCTGGCTCTTCACGGCGCTGCGCTCGCTCGGCCAGCTCGATCTGACCATCGGGCTTGCCTATGTCGTGCTCCTCGGCTCGGTCGGCGCCCTCATGGTAAGCGAGGGAATTCGCGCGATCCTGCGGGTGCGGGCCGGCAAACCGGTGGAATTGCGCCGGTCCGGCAGCCACACCTGGGTTCACGGCCTGCCGCTGAAGGTCCGGTTCAAGCAGTCGCGCATCTACGTCTCGGCGATACCGGTTTGCGGCATCGGCTTCACCATGGGCTTCATCGGCGCGCTGATGGGCATCGGCGGCGGCTTCCTGTTGGTGCCGATGCTGATTTACTTCCTGCGGGTGCCGACGAACGTCGTTGTCGGCACCTCCATGGTGCTGACCCTGATCACCATGGCCTCGGCGACCATCCTGCACGCCGCGACCAACCATCTGGTCGACGCGGTGCTTGGCGCTGATTCTGATGATCGGGGGCGTGACGGGCGCCCAATTCGGCGCTCGCGCCGGCCAACGCATGCGCGCGGAACGGCTGCGCCTTCTGCTCGGCCTTCTCGTGCTCGCGGTGGGCCTGCGCTTCGCCTTCGACCTCGTGATCACACCGCCAAGTCTTTACGCCATTCGCGTCATCGGAGACGAGCCGTGACGGGAGCGGTCGCGACATACGCCGCGGCGTTAGTCATCGTCGTGACGTCGGTGCTGCCGGTCCGCACCGAAAAGCTCGTGGTGTCGCTGTCGAGCCACGTGGTGCAAATCACGTCGAACTTCCATGGCGTCGAATTGGTGCTGTTCGGCGTCGTCGAAGCTGATCCGTCGAACGAGAATCTCCGTACCAACTATGACCTTGTGGCAACGACGATTGGCCCGCGCCAAACCGTTGTCGCGCGGCGCAAGGAGCGCATGTTCGGCATCTGGGTCAATTCCGAGTCGCGCACTTTCGCGGACGTGCCGTCGTACGTGTCGGTGGCATCCAATCGACCGCTTGAGGAAATTGCCGACGACGAGACATTGCGCCGCCAGCAGATTGGGCTTGAGAATGCGGCGCTGCCGGGCGTGACCGACAGCGAATCCGTTCCGCCCGACCAGGATTTCCGCCAGGCGGTGCTGCAGGCGAAGGCCGAGCACCTGCTCTACGGCGAGACCTTGAACGGCGTCACCTTTCTCACGCCGACGCTGTTTCGCACCTCGATCTTCTTGCCGGCCGAGGCCCAGATCGGAACTTATGACGTCACCGTCAAGTTGTTCGCGGACGGCGTCATGATCGGCACCGCAAAATCTGCGTTCGAGATCGATACGGTCGGGTTCGAGCGGTTCATCGCCTTCGCGGCGGTCGATCACGGGGTGATGTATGGCCTCGCGACCGCCTTCATGGCCATCATGACGGGATGGATGGCCTCAATCGTGTTCCGGCGTGATTAGAGATGGAAAAGTCGCAGTCTTTTTCCGAAAAGACCGTGTGTCCTCGTTCTAATCGTCCTCGTCGAACCGCCGGTTGATCAGCGCTTCGATCGCGGCGATCGCCTGTTCGGCCTCCGGACCGAAGGCCACCACGGTAATCGTGGTGCCGGGGCCGGCCGCGAGCATCATCAGCCCCATGATCGAGGTGCCGCCGACCGTCTCGCCGCAGCGGGAGACCCGCACTTCGGCATCGAATTTCTCGACGGTTTGCACGAACTTTGCGGACGCGCGCGCATGGAGCCCGCGCTGGTTGATGATGGTCATCACCCGCAGGATCGCCCCTTGCGGTATCGCCGAAAGGTCGACCGCATCGTCGTCGCAACTGAGCGGCGTATCTTTCATTTGCCCGCCAATACTCGGCTCGCAATCGTAATGTATTTGCGACCCGACTCCTGCGCGGCCGCCACGGCCTCGGAAAGCGGACATTCGTTCCGCACCTTGGCAAGCTTGATGAGCATCGGCAGATTGATGCCCGCCAACACTTCGACCTTGGGCCGGCTCATGACCGAAATGGCGAGGTTCGAAGGAGTGCCGCCGAACATGTCGGTCAGGATGACAACGCCATCGCCGCTGTCCACCTTCTTGACGGCTTCGATGATGTCGCGCCGGCGCTGCTCCACGTCGTCATCCGGCCCAATCGTGACCGGCTCGATCTGCTCTTGCGGTCCGACGACGTGTTCCAGGGCGGCACGGAACTCGGTAGCAAGCCGCCCGTGGGTAACAAGAACAAGACCGATCATGAAGGTCACCCGGCGGGCGCCCAAGAGTGCGCCGCACGAAACGGCTTTAATCATGACGATCCCAAGCCCGAGTGCAAGGGGCTTACTGTCAATTATTGCAACGCAAAATCCGGCGCCGTTTGCGGAATGCCCCGTGGCGGACCGAAGCCACTCAAATGCCGCCGGCGATTTGCGAAAAGTGCAAAATTCCCGGAAAATGAAGGGCTTCGGCTCGTGAGAGCCTAGGCCCCGGGCATGGACTACGGGCTTCGGGGGCCATGCCCTGGAAATCTTATCGGCTGGATACGGAACGCTCGTTTGGCCTCTCGGCAGCAGCCAACTCGGCGTTGGCCAGTTCGGTTTGCGCCAAGTTGAGATAGAAGCCGGCGAGCCTGCGAAATCCGTCTCTTATCGGTTGGTCGCCCGAGATGCCGGCCAACCTCACGCACTCGGCCGCGAACTCACGATAGCGGCGAGCCATCTTCAGCGAACTCGACATGGCTTTCTTCACCTTGGCGACTTTCTTCGGCCGCCGGCGTCTTTCCAACGTCTTGCACCGGTAGCATCATGCACGTGGACGGTCCGTCCGTTGCCAGACACGATGCGGTCGATTCGTCTGCAACGACTTGCCGCACCCTTGCCGCACCCACGGCTTGCCCAATGTCAGGAGGTCCGCATGTCCGAAAACACCGCTCCAGAACCTAAGTGCGACGCGCTGTCGCGACGGCGGCTCCTGGGCGCGACGACGGTCGCGCTCGCCGCGGGCGCGCTCGCGGAACATCGCGCCGCGGCGCAGTCGCCGGCGAATGTGAGCGCCGCGGAGCGCAACGCCAGCGCGACGGACCTCGGCCCCGAGAATCAGGTGATGAGGTCCATCAATCCCGATGGGTTCCTGCCGCCGCCGACCGACCATGGCTCCGTGCCGAATTTCTGGAATTCATTCTCGGCAGCGCATCGGCGCATCCAGGATGGCGGCTGGACGCGACAGGTCAACGTCGTGGACTTTCCGATCTCCAAGGAATTGGCCGGCGTAAACATGAAGCTCAACGCGGGCGGCATCCGTGAGCTGCATTGGCATGCGGCCGACGAATGGGCGCTGATGCTGTCGGGAAACTGCCGGCTGACGGCGATCGATTTCGACGGCGCAAGCTATGTTCAAGACGTTGCAGCGGGCGACCTGTGGTATTTCCCCACGGGAATTCCGCATTCGCTGGAGGGGCTCGGACCAAACGGGTGCGAGTTTCTCCTGGTTTTCAATGACGGCAATTTCTCCGAGGACGACACCACCCTTCTGTCAGACTGGCTGATTCATACCCCGCGCGGCGTGCTGGCGAAGAATTGGGGCGTGCCGCAGACCGCGCTCGCGCCACTCGACAATATACCCCTCGATGGCCGCTATATTTTTCAAGCTCCGGTGCCAGGTTCGCTCGAAGCTGATCGCCTCGCGGCAGCGCGGGGAGGGCAACCGGCGCCGCAGCGCTTTCAATTTCACATGATGCAAATGGCACCGACGAAATCGACGCGCAGCGGCGAGGTTCGCATCGTCAATTCGAGGAACTTTCCCGTCGCCGCCAAAATCGCCATGGCTCATGTGACGATAAAGCCCGGCGGCATGCGCGAATTGCATTGGCATCCCAATGCAGACGAGTGGCAGTACTACATCAAGGGGAAGGGGCGGATGACGCTCTTCTTCAACAAAGCCTCCGCGCGGACTGCCGATTTCAATCCCGGCGATGTCGGTTACGCGCCGAGAACATTCGGTCACTACGTTGAAAACACGGGCGATGAAGATCTGGTGTTCCTGGAGATGTTCCGATCGCCGGTTTACCAGGACTTTTCGCTCAACGAGTGGATCACGCACCTTCCGCCGGAACTTGTCACCCAGCATCTCGGAATTTCCACTCAAACCCTGGACATGATTCCGAGAAGCAATTTCGCGATCCTGCCGGCGTAGGGTTTATCCTTCCACTGCAGGGATTCCGCGCGGCGCGCTGCTTGATCTCAAAGCAGCGCGCGCCTTGGCGTCGAATTTCCTCGAATTCGCGAATGATGCGGCCGGTGACCACCACCGTCGGCTGTTGCTCTCGCGCCAAGTTCCTTTGACGCCTCGCTATTGAGAAGGCATGCGCGTCCTGCGCATGCGAAGGCTTGTGGGAACTCCGGGTCGCATTGGCAAGTTTCTGCCTCGCGGATTTGAATGCGACAGGAGGACTGGTGTCGGGCGCCGCAGCGATTTCCAATGGCGCGGCGCCGCACGGCCGGTTCCGCCGCACCTGGACGCGTTACCATCACGCCAGGAGATCTTTGCGCACCCCGGCGTCGGCTCGCAGCCGGCACGGCCTCGATTGGACGAATTTTTTCATTGCCGATGTGCAGACCGGATTCGGGACGTTCGTCGCCTTCTATCTGGCCGGTCTTGGCTGGTCGCAAGAGAGCGTCGGGTTTGCGCTGAGCCTCAGCGGATTTGCCGGCGTGCTGAGCCAGGTCCCCGGCGGCGCGCTTGCCGACGCCGCGCCATGGAAGCGGGGGCTCGTCGCCACTGGGGTCACGATGATCTGCGGCTCAGCACTGATTCTCGCGCTCGCCCCGACGCCGGCCATGGTATTCGCTGCGCAGCTGCTGCAGGGACTGAGTGCCGGGTTCATCACGCCGGCCATCGCCGCGATCAGTCTCGGGTTGGTTGGACGGTCAACGATGTCGCTGCGGACCGGCCGCAATTTCCGGTTTGCGGCGGCGGGCACGGTGTTGACCGCCGCTACGCTCGGACTGATGGGCAGCCTCGTATCGGCTCGCGCCATCTTCTTTTTCGCCGCGGCATTGTGTGCGCCCGCGCTGATCGCGCTAAGCCTGATCCGCAGCGAGGAGATCGATCTCGCGCGTGCACGCAACGCGGCCACTGGCGAACATGCCGGGAAGCTTCATCGGGTCATCGATCTCGCGAAGAACCGCAGCCTGTTGCTGTTTGCGGGCTGCCTGGTCCTGTTCCAATTTGCCAACGCCTCGCTGCTGCCGCTCGTCAGCGAGGGCCTTGCCGCGAGCGGAGGCCCGACGGGATCGATCAGGATCGCGGGGCTGATCGTTGGTCCCCAGATCATCGTCGCCGCGCTGGCGCCGTGGGCCGGCTATCATTCCGAGAAGCATGGCCGCAAGCCGCTGCTGCTCATCGGCATCGGCGTCGTCGCCGTCCGCGCGGTCCTGTTTGCCTTCGTGACGGACTACCCGCTGATCATCGCGATACAACTCCTCGACGGCATCAGCGGATCGATCATCGGCGTCATGACGGTGTTGGTGATCACCGACCTGACGGCAGGGACCGGTCGTTTCAACCTCGCGCAGGGCGTCATCGGCGCGATGATGGGGCTGGCGGCATCGCTGAGCACGAGCGTGACCGGCGTTGTCGCGCAGGAGTTCGGTCGCGAGGCCGGCTTCCTGTTCATTGCAGTCATCGCGGCCGGCGCCACTGCAATCGGATTTCTGTTTCTTCCGGAGACCAAGCCCGAGAAATATTAGCCGGTCGATGTCTGCGATGCGGGTTAGAGTTGCTTGCGCAATCAGGAGACCGCAGATGGCAAATCGTCTGGCCTTGGTGACGGTCGCCGTAACGGCTGCTGTGGTGTGCGCTGCAAGTTGGCCTGTCGACGGACGGGCGCAGCGGTCGGGCACGCCGCCGGTCGCTGCCGTTATGGATGCGATCGCCGGCGACGCGGTGGACCGCGGCACGTGCGTTGGCATTGCGATCGGCACCAATCTGAGCGGGACGCAGGAATTTTACGGTTACGGCGAGGTCGAGCGCGGGAGCGGCGTTCGTCCCGGACCGACCACCGAATTCGAGATCGGGTCGGTGACCAAGGTCTTCACGACGACGCTGCTGGCAATCCTGGCTCGCCGTCATGTCGTTTCGCTCGACGCGCCGCTGCAGAACTACGTGCCGGCCGGCGTCACGGTGCCGACTTACGCGGGGCGACCGATTACGCTCGTGGAGCTTGCAACTCACACCTCGGGTCTGCCGCGCCAACCGCAGATGCGCGGCGACAGTTTTTCCGATGCCCAGATGTTCGCTTTCCTAAGCTCCTATCGTTTGCGTGAGGCTCCTGGTACGCATTTCCTGTACTCCAATCTCGGCGTGGCGTTGCTCGCCCACGCCTTGGCAAAAGCCGCGGGCGCGCCATGGGCTACGCTGGTCGAACGCGATATCACCGCAAAGCTCGGCATGCCGGACACGCGGCTCAAGCTCAGTGACGAGGAGCGCATGCGCCTCGCCACCGGCTACAATCAGGCCGGCGGGATCGCCCGCGAAAACATGCCGACTTGGCCGGCATTCAACGGCGCCGGCGCGCTGTTCTCGACGGTCAACGACATGCAGCACTTCCTCGCCTGGAATATGGGCGAGGTCAAAAGCGATCTCGACGATGTGCTCGACGAACTGCACCGGCCCCGCTTCCCGCTGCAGCAGCCGGGAGCCGGCATGGGCTTGGCGTGGCACACGCAGCCGTTGGGCGCGAGTTCTTCTATCGTCTGGAAGAACGGCCGGACGCTCGGCTACACCGCCTACATCGGGTTTGTGCCGCGCGCCAAAATCGGAATTGTCCTTCTCACGAACGCCGCGAGTTGTCCCGCGACGCGCCTCGGCGTCCGAATTCTCGCGACACTCGCGGGGCACGCTCCCGGTGCGGCCGAGAGCTTGGAAGAAGACAACTAACGTGGTGCGCCGCGTCAGCGTCCGCCGTCCGACCCACTCACTCCGCCGCGATGCGAACCTCGGGCGCAGCAGCGCGCACGTCGGCATCGACGTGGCTTTCGAACTGGACGAAGTTCTTCTGGAACATGGCGACGAGTTTGCGCGCCGTGTCGTCGAACTCCGCTTTGTTCTGCCAGGTCTTGTGCGGGTAGAGGAGGTGCGGCTCGACGCCGCTGAGCTGCGTCGGGACTGAAAAGCCGAAATAGGGATCGGTGCGGAACTTGGCGTTGCGCAGCGAGCCGTCGAGCGCTGCGGTCAAGAGCGTGCGGGTCACCTTGATGGGCATACGGCGGCCGACGCCATACTTGCCGCCGGTCCAGCCGGTGTTGACGAGCCAGCAGTCGACGCCATGGACGCCGATCAACTCGCGCAGCAGGTTGCCGTAAACCGAGGGATGGCGCGGCAGGAACGGCGCGCCGAAGCAGGTCGAGAACTCGGGCTCGACGCCGACGAGACCCTTCTCGGTGCCCGCGACCTTTGCCGTGTAGCCCGACAGGAAGTGATACATCGCCTGCGCCGAGGTGAGCTTGGCGATGGGCGGCATCACGCCGTAGGCGTCCGCGGTCAGCAGCACGATGTTCTTCGGCATGCCGGCACGACCGGTGCGCGAGGCGTTCGGGATGTAATCGAGCGGGTAGGCCGAGCGGGTGTTCTCGGTCCGCGATTCGTCTTCGAAATCGCAGACGCGCGTCTCCGGATCGAAGATCACGTTCTCCAGCACCGAGCCAAACCGCAGCGTCGCCGCGTAGATTTCGGGCTCGGCCTCCTTCGACAGCTTGATGCATTTCGCGTAGCAGCCGCCTTCGAAATTGAAGACGCCCTGCGGACCCCAGCCGTGTTCGTCGTCCCCGATCAGGGTGCGGTTCGGATCAGCCGAGAGCGTCGTCTTGCCGGTGCCGGACAAGCCGAAAAACAGCGCCACATCGCCGTCGTGGCCGACGTTGGCCGAGCAGTGCATCGGCATCACGCTTTCGGCCGGCAGGTAATAGTTGAGCGTGGTGAAGACCGACTTCTTCATCTCGCCGGCGTAGTAGCTGCCGCCGATCAGGATGATGCGCTTGGTGAAATTGATGGCAATCACGGTCTCGCTGCGCACGCCGTGGCGCTTCGGGTCGGCCTTGAACGACGGCAGGCAGAGGATGGTGAAATCCGGCACGTAGTGGGGAAGTCTCGCTGCGGTCCGGCCGGATCAGCAGCGTGCGGATGAACAGCGAATGCCAGGCAAGTTCGGTGAATACGCGCGCCTTGATGCGGTATTTCGGATCGGCGCCGCCGTAGAGGTCCTGGGCGTAAAGCTGGCGTCCGTTGGTATGCGCGAGAAAGTCTTGGTGGAGCAGATCGAACTGGGCCGGCGTCAGCTTGCCGTTCTTGTCCCACCAGATGGTCTTCTCGGTGTGCTCGTCACAGACGACGAACTTGTCCTTCGGGCTGCGCCCGGTATGGACTCCGGTCTCGGCGCAGATCGCGCCCCCTTGGACAAGATGGGCTTCGTGGTTTGCGAGCGCATGTTCGTAGAGCGGGGCCTCGGTCAGATTCCAATGGACGGCGGCAAGGCCGGAGAATCCGAACTTGTCGGCGCCGAACGCGCTATTTCGCAAACCGGTTTCCTTCACGGGAGTCCCTCCAAGCTACGCACGCATATGTTTTGTGCAGAGATCAAAGCCGCCAATTCGGAGTGTCGCATCATACATCGGGTTCAGGGGACGGCGCACCCTATAGTCGCGAGGCGTCCTTCTGCCAAGCCCATTCATGGGGAAGGGTTTATTCAACGCTGGCCCCCGTCGCGATGTTCCGTCGGACGCGAGCGCAACCGCTCGGATCGGCCGATGTCACTGCAAGAACCGCTCGGCGTAATGAGGGTCGGACACGTAACAGACCTCGCGCTTGCCGAAGATGCGGATGCGGCGGCGGGCGACCTCGTCATAGAGGCGATCGCGCCAGGCGAGCGGGAGCGCCCGCAACGCCGCCACGAATCGCCACGGCGCGCCGAGCGATTCGCCGATCCTGATGACGGCTTCCGATTTGAAAAACGCGCGGCCGTCTTCGATCAGGATGTTGGTCTGATAGTTGACGGGATCGAGGCCGTAATGGACGTAAAGCGCCCTTCCCAACTGTGATTGCGCCGCTGCCAGGCGGAAAATGCCGCGCGGATCGTGACGAAGCACGAACCGGGCGTCGCGCGAACACATGACGCAGTCGCCGTCGAAGACGATCAGCGGCCGCTCGTCCGGGAATTGCGGCACCCGCGGGTCGCGGCGATAGCTGTAGGGCTCGCCTGCTGCGGCGTCCGTCATTTCGCGCGGGCGCGCGCCCCGCAGTCGGCGAGCGTCTTGCGCAAGGCGAGGCCGGTGACGACACGCGCGTCAAACGGCATGCGTGCCGTCCGGTCGCCCAGCGCGAGATCAAGCCCGTCCGGATCGACGCCCGTGACCTGCCAGGAGCCGTCGCCCTCGCCGAGGAGCTTGGTCGCGTAGAGCCGCACGGCATCGGCATGGTCGGCATTCATGTGCTCGACCGCGCTCTCCTCGATCTCGACGATTTCCGCGGCGCCCGCGAGGTCGGTCATGACGTCGGCGGCTTTCAGATCCGCCGCGCGCGCAAAACCGCCATTGAGGTGCGCCGAGACGACCGTCATGCGCCAGAAAGAGAAGTCGCCGAAACCGGCATAGAGCTGTGATTTCGGATGGCGCGCGAGAAACCGCCGCTGCACCCGTTTGCCGTCGGCGCTGTCGCGCTCGACCTTGGCGAAGCTGCCGAGAACGGTCAGGCGCGGATGGGCGAGGGGATCGCCCTTCCCCGTTGATGCGAGCAGCACCGAGGCGCGCGGATCGACCTCGATATTCGCCGTATGGGTCGAAAGCCGTGACACCAGAATGAGCGGCGAGCCGTCGGCGTCGGTCGCGATATTCACGAGCGAAGAAAACGGATGCCCGGTATTGCGATCTAGGGTTGCAAGTGCGCCGGCCCGGGTTGTGCGGAGCAGCTCCTTTGCGACCACAATAGGCTTAAAGTCCTCGGGAGGACGTGCTGTCTCCGGCAACCGATTGGGCATCGTGCCCGGGAGGGGCGACGATATTTCTGCTTCCGCCATGGCGCGAATCCTCCTAAAACGTTGCAAATACCTCAATATCGCGTTTGCCGTCACATTTCCGCCCGCCTCGCGGGCTTCAACGCAAGCGGGGCCGGCCGGTGGCGCGGCGATTTATGCTAGAAGGCACCCATGCCAACTATCGCTCTCGTCGACGACGACCGCAACATCCTGACCTCGGTCTCGATCGCCCTCGAAGCCGAGGGCTATCGCATCATGACCTATACCGATGGCGCCTCCGCACTCGACGGCTTCAAATCGAGCCCGCCTGACCTCGCGATCCTCGACATCAAGATGCCGCGCATGGACGGGATGGAGACGTTGCGCCGGCTGCGCCAGAAATCCGACATCCCGGTGATCTTCCTCACCTCGAAGGACGAGGAGATCGACGAGTTGTTCGGCCTCAAGATGGGCGCAGACGACTTCATCCGGAAGCCGTTCTCCCAGCGTCTCCTGGTCGAGCGGGTCAAGGCAGTGCTGCGGCGCTCAGGCGGCAAGGATGGCGCCGCGCCGAAGGAAACCGACGCCGCTAAAGTGCTCGAGCGCGGTCAATTGCGCATGGATCCCGAGCGCCATACCTGCACTTGGAAGAATGAGCCGGTGACGCTCACGGTGACCGAGTTCCTGATCCTGCAGGCGCTCGCCCAGCGTCCCGGTGTGGTGAAGAGCCGCAATGCGCTGATGGACGCGGCTTATGATGATCAGGTCTACGTCGACGACCGGACCATCGACAGCCACATCAAGCGCCTGCGCAAGAAATTCAAGCAGACCGACGACGACTTCGACATGATCGAAACGCTGTACGGGGTGGGCTACCGGTTCAAGGAATAGCTGACGTTTCGGTCCTCCTCAGGCCGCCTACCCGCAAACTCATGGACGCCCTCTTGGGCGCCGGCGCGATCGTGCGGTAGAGTGCCGCCTGGGCACTGGGCGAAGCTTGTGAGAAGCCAGCGACGTGCTTGACAAGACCGCCACCATTGAAGAGCGCCGGGCGACCGGCGGCGACGAGCCGAAGCGCCGGTTGGCCGGCCGGATGCGCCGTGCCCGAAAGTCGCTGCGCGGTGCGCGCTACGCGATCCGCAAGTTCTTCGCCGAACTCCTGGTCGACACTGCGCGCCGAGGGTGTCCGCGGCACCTTTCGCCGCAGCTGGCAGTTCTTCGTCACCCAGGCGTTTTCGAGCCTCACGCGGCGCATCGTCTTTCTCAACGTCGCCGGCCTGTTCGTGCTCGTTCTCGGCATCATCTATCTGACCCAGTTCCGCGCTGGCCTGATCGAGGCGCGCACCCAGAGCCTCACGGTGCAAGGCGATCTCATCGCCATCGCCATCGCGGCGCAGGCGACGAACGACACCGACATCATCAACATCGACCCCGAGCGCTTGCTGGAACTCCATGCCGGCGAAAGCTACGGCCCCAACGACGACGCCCTGTTCGGGTTCGAATTTCCGGTCAATCTCGAGCGGGTCGGGCCCCTGCTGCGCCGCCTGATCCTGCCGTCGAATACGCGGGCGCGCATCTACGACCGCGACGGCAGTTTGATCCTCGACAGTCGCAATCTCTACGGCCGCGGCGACGTGATGCAATTCGAACTGCCGCCGCCGAGCGCCGAGAAGCCTCGTTTTCTGGAACGCACTTTCCTTGCCATTCAGGCGTGGCTCGCGCGCGGCGATTTGCAGCCCTACAGCGAGACCGAGAACGGAAAGGGCTATCCGGAAGTCAGCAAGGCACTTGAGGGCCAGACGGCGAACGCCTGGCGCATCAACGAGCGCGGCCAGGTGATCGGAATGGTGGCCGTGCCGATCCAGCGACTTCATACCGTGCGCGGCGTGCTGCTGTTGTCGACTCAAGGGCGGCGACATCGAGCAGGCCCTCAAGGCGGAATGGCTTGCCATCTTCAAGGTGTTCCTGGTTGCGGCCGCCATCATGTCGGTGTTGTCGGCGCTGCTCGCGGGCACCATCGCCGGCCCGGTGCGGCGGCTTGCCGACGCTGCCGACGGCGTGCGCCGCCGCGTGCAGGGCCGGGTCGAGATTCCGGACTTCACCAAGCGGCGCGACGAGATCGGCCATCTTTCCGGCAATCTGCGCGAAATGACCGATGCGCTCTACACCCGCATCGAGGCGATCGAGCGATTTGCCGCCGACGTCGCGCATGAACTGAAAAATCCGCTCACCTCGCTGCGGTCCGCAGTCGAGACTTTGCCGTTGGCCAAGACCGAAGCAAGCCGCGCCCGTCTTCTCGAGGTGATCCAGGACGACGTCCGTCGCCTCGACCGGCTGATCTCGGATATTTCGGACGCGAGCCGCCTTGATGCGGAGTTGCAGCGCCAGGTCGGCGATCCGGTTGATCTGACCAAGCTGCTTTCGACCGTTGTCTCGGTGGCAAAGGACATCAAGTCCGAAGACGGTGTCGATGTGACGCTGTCGTTCGAAGGCATTCCGCGCATCTTCGTGGTGCAGGGCCACGATCTGCGGCTCGGCCAGGTGATCAATAACCTGATCGACAACGCGCGTTCGTTCTCGCCGCCCGGCGGCAAGGTCCGGGTGACCTGCCGTCGCGCCGGCAGTGCCGTGTTCATCACGGTTGACGACGAGGGCCCCGGCATCCGGCCCGATGCCATCGAGAGGATCTTCGAGCGCTTCTACACCGACCGGCCGCAGCAGCACTTCGGCCAGAATTCCGGATTGGGCCTGTCGATCTCGAAGCAGATCGTCGAAGCCCATGGTGGCCGCCTGACCGCGGAGAACCGGATGGGGCCGCCCGATGCCGACGGCGAAGCCAAGGTGCTGGGTGCCCGCTTTACCGTGCAGTTGCCGGCGGCGTGAGCGCCACCATTCACGCTTCGGCGGTCTTGGTGGGGGCCCGCGCGGTGCTTATTCGCGGGGCCGCTGGCGCCGGAAAATCGCGGCTTGCGCTCGAACTCATCCAGTCGGCCGCGCGTGGGGTACTCGCATTCGCGCGATTGGTCGCCGACGATCGCGTCCATGTTGAAGCCGCCCATGGCCGCCTCATCGTGCGGCCGCCGCCGACGCTTGCGGGACTGATCGAGGTGCGCGGCCTCGGTATCAGGCAATTGCCGCATGAGCCGATAGCGGTCGTCTCCCTCGTCATCGATCTGGGCGATGCAAGTGCCGAGCGGCTGCCGGCACGGGAAGCGCTCGCGACCACGATCGAAGGCATCACGCTGCCGCGTCTCGCATTTGCACGGGGCGCCGACGCTTTGCCGGCGGTGCTCGCCGCACTCACCACACGTGAAGGAGCGCGTGCGGCGTCTCCGACGGCCCTTCCGAGATAGCTATTTCGCTGCCGCGCTCTTCGCAGCCGCTGCGCCGGGTGTCGGATAGCTCGACATGAAATCGTCGACCATGCCCTTGCATGTCGCCCAGTCGAACGTGCGGAAGGCGTGGCCTCGCGTGACGAACGAGGCGCCGGCGTAGAACATCTCGTACTGCACGTGGCGGGAGGCAAACTCCGACCCCAGCGCATCCCAGGCGAGCTTGAAGAACTTGACACGTTCCTCGGGGGCGAAGGCTGGCGATTTCTGCGTCTTGTGGATGAGGTCGGCGAGCGCCGGGATCGCCGAAGTCGGCGATGCTCGACGGCAGCATGATGACGCCACCGCCGGCGAGCTCGCGGATCGTGGTGATGAGCTTGGGATAGAGCTGCTGGGTGAGGGTCTGCGCCGAATAGAGGAGGTGCCGATCCGGCACGAAATAGGGGCCCATCTGGCGGCCCTTCGCCTCCATGCCGTGCAGCAATCCGTCGACAAGGCCGACCTCGGCGGCAATCTGCCCCAGCGTTTCGCGCACCTGGGGGAAGCCGATGATGCCGTTCGCTTCGGCGATGCGATGGGCAATGCCGGCGAGAAAGCGCATCTTCACCACCAGCCTGATCTGGCACTGATAGTTCTGGTAGATGTGGGCCGGCGTCTGATGAAACTGGTTGAGCGTCATCGCCGTGTTCTGATTCACGAACACGCGCTCCCACGGCACTTTCACGTCGGCGAAATAGAGCACCGCGTCGTTCTCGTCGAAGCGGCTCGACAGCGGGTTGTCGAACGACGATACCGCGCTTTCCTCATACGATTTGCGCGATAGCACCTTGAGGCCTTTGGCGTTCATCGGCAGGACGAACGACACCGCCTGCTTTTCGTCGCCCGCGACCAAGCGGCTGGATGCAGGTGACGAAAACCTCGTTCGCCATGATGCCCGACGTCGCCAGCATTTTCGCGCCGCGGATGGTGAGCCCCTGGGAATCCTCGTCGACCACGGAGGCGGCCAGAAACGGATCGGCCTGCTCATGGGCGGACTTCGAGCGGTCGGCCTGCGGATTGATGATGACGTAGGTCAGGAAGAGATCGTTGTCGCGAGCGTAGCGATAATAGTCGCGGAGCGCCCCGGCTCGCTTGGGATCATAGGCCTCGAATAATTCGACGCCCATGAACATGCCGCTGATGCAGGAGGCGACATGATCAGGCGAGCGGCCCATGAAGCCGTAGTGAAGCTCGGCCCAAGCCTCCAGCGCGCGGCGGCGATCGACCAGTTCGGCATAGCTCGCGGGAAGCTGCCAGCACCGGCTGACGCGACGCCCGGTGTCCGGGCTCGCGAAGGTCATCGCCTCGACGTGTTCGGGCTGCGCCTGAAAGTCGTAAAGCGAGGCCGTCGATTGCACCGAGTTGCGGAACGCCCGATGAGCGGTGACGTCGCCGACGCGCTCGCCGTAAATGAACACCTCTCGCCCGTCGCGAAGACTGGCAACATGATCTTGTCCTGTCCGTGCCGGAATCATTTCCTATCCGTCTGCCTCTTGTGGCTGTATTGGGGTAGAGCGCGCCCTTGCTGCGCGGGCGTGCCGGTACCGTGCATCCTTGCGGAACCCCACCCGCTGTCAACCGCTTGGTAATGCACGGGCGCGTTAGTCATCCCGGTTGCGCATTTGCGTGATATGATCCTGGCCGGCGGGGAGTGGACCGCCGGCCTGCCTGAGACGTGAACTACGGGTAGCAGAAATTCCGGAATTGGCGTGTTACTGCGGCTTTGTTCGGTATCGAATCGAGCCGCTCCGACCTAGGGGTCGACCCTAAAAAAGCCGTCCTGGGAAGGCGCAATCCCGGGCGGTGGCTGTCGTGTGGTGCTGAGAACGGACTACCTCCCTTTATGGAAACCATCCTCATCAAGATTTCTGGCTGCGTTTCTAGCGCTGAGCCAGGTCACGACGCGTCCGGACGATATCAAGACGAAGTTTGACCCGGTCCGCGACCAGGCTGAGGTCACGCGAATTCTGCGCGATGGGTGCGGCCATATGCGCAAGGCGTTCGATGTCGAATTGATCGACCTTGATGGCCTGATCAAGACGGCGATGGAGGACCCTGACGCGGTCTCGGCGGAAATCAAAGCGTTTCACGGGCTCAAATTCGAGAGCCTGATCACGGTCTATCAAAAGCTTTGCAAGAACGAAGACGTCAAGGACGCGACGGTCGATATCGGGGAAGTCATCCAGTTCTACAACAATGCCGTCGCCGACCTGCCCGATGCGAACCGGCTCAAGGGCGCCCGTAACGCGCTCACCGGCGGCATCGTCGATGCGACCGGCGCGCGTTTTGCCGACCTCACCGAGAGCAACCGCCGCATCTGGGTCCCGCTCTCCGACATTCCGCTTCACGTGCAGCAAGCCTTTGTCGCCGCCGAGGACAAGCGCTTCTTCGAGCACAAGGGCATCGACGAACGCGGCCTCGTTCGTGCCATGGTGGCCAATCTCGCGCGCCCCGGACGGCCGCAGGGCGGCTCGACCATCACGCAGCAGGTCGTCAAGAATCTCCTCGTCGGCGACGACGTGACCTATGAGCGCAAGATGCGCGAGATCATCATCGCGTCGCGCATCGAACACACGCTCACCAAGTCCGAAATCCTCGAACTCTATCTCAATTCGATTTATCTCGGCCGCGGCGCTTGGGGCGTCGAACTTGCGGCGAAGAACTATTTCGGCAAATCGGCGTCGGCCCTGACGGTCCCCGAAGGCGCCATGCTGGCAGGCCTTCCCAAAGGTCCGACCTACTACAGTCCAGACCGCCATCCCGACCGTGCGCAGGAGCGGCTCGCGTACGTCGTCACCCGCATGAAGGAAGATGGCGACACGAGCGTCAGCAGCCTCGATCCTACGAAAGTCTCGCTGCCGCGCATGATCGCTTACGACCACCCTCCGCAGCGCGACAGCGGCTATTACTTCGTCGACAACGTGACGCGCGAAGCGCGGACGCTGCCGAACTTCACGTCGCTCTCCGGCACCTCGACCACGGTGCACACGACGATCCGTCCTGATTTGCAGCGCGCCGCCGAGGCTGCGCTTCAGGAGGGGCTCGCTCAATACGAGATGCGCAACGGCCGGGTCCAATGGCACGGGCCGGAGGGCAATATCGGCGAGGCGGTCCGCCGCATCGAAGCTGCAAACAGGCCGGTCGCGATCGCACCGCCGGTCGATCCGACGCCTGCGGCCGCGCCGCCCGCAAATGCTCCGGCCGGCAAGAACGCCAAGAATGCACGCGGCGGCCAGAACCAGAATGCCCGCGCTGCCGCCTCGGCCAAGACCAGCCCGACGCCCGCAGCCGCAACAAATGTGAAATCGGCAGCCGATGCCGATGGACGAAAACCCGCCTGGCAGCAGGCCCTGCAGGCGGCCCATCCGCCGCTTTACGACGTGCACTGGCCCGTCGGCGTCGTGCTCGGCGGCGACCGCGGCGGGGAGATTTGGATCGGACTTGCCGACGGGCGCGTGCTGCCGCTCGCGTCGTCGTTTACGCGACGGCTCAATCCTTACGACCTTGTGTTCGTGAAGGTGAGCGAGGGGAAGGGGCAGTACGGGCGGGCAGAGCTGCGCGCGCGTCCGACGGTGCAAGGCGCGACCGTCGTCCTCGACAACAAGACCGGGGCCATTCTGGCGATGGTCGGCGGCTTCTCCTATCCCGCGAGCCAGCTCAATCGAGTGACCCAGTCGGTGCGCCAGCCCGGCTCTTCGCTCAAGCCGTTCACCTATCTCGCGGCGCTGCGTTCGGGTCTGCAACCGAACACGCTGGTGCGCGACGAACCGCTGACGCTTGCCCCGATCGGCCACCCGACCAACGCACGCGAGAAGGACTACTGGTCGCCGAAGAATGCCGATGGCGGCGGCGGCGGCATCAGCACGCTTCGGCGCGGGCTTGAGAATTCCAAGAACCTTGTCACCGCGCATCTGCTCGATGGCGGCATCGACGGCGATCCGAGCCGCAGTCTTTCGCAAGTCTGCGATCTTACGATCGACGCCCAGGTCTATCGCGAGTGCGTCGCCTATTATCCGTTCGTGCTCGGCGCACAGCCGGCGCGGCTCATCGACATGGCGGCCTTCTATGCCGCGATCGCGACCGAAGGTCACCGCCCGACGCCCTACAGCATCGAGTCGATCGATCAGGGCGGCCGCACCGTCTACAGCCACAAGCCGGAGCTCAAGTGGCTCGCGGGCGGCGACCGCCCGTCCTTCTTCCAGCTCCGCACCATGCTGCAGGGCGTGGTGGCGCGCGGCACCGCGCGCGCGATCGGCCAATATTCGACGTTTGTCGGCGGCAAGACCGGCACCAGCGACGACGAGAACGACGCGTGGTTCGTCGGTTTCACCAACGACGTCGCGGTCGGTGTCTGGGTCGGTTACGACAATGCCGACGGCAAGCGGCGCACGCTCGGCGGCGGCCAGACCGGCGGCCAGGTGGCAGTGCCGATCTTCCAGCCCATCATCGAGGCGACGTGGGCGAGCTACGCCCACAAGGCGCCGTTGGCGCCCCCCTCGCCGGAGGCCAAGAAAGAGCTGGTGATGGCGCAGATCGACCTCAACAGCGGCAGCCGTCTCTCCGCCGCAACGCGCAAGGCTTTACCGAATACTTCCGTCTGCGCGGCGGACAGTTCGAGGACACCCAATATCGGCTGGTGCCGCAGGATGACTACGGCTACGGCGAGGTCGGCGATGCCAATGCCGTCGGTAATGGGCCGAGCGGCGATTATTACAGCAACAGCCGCAGCTATAGCCGGGGGTACTATGGCCAGAACGGCTATTACCAGCGACCGAGTTCCGGCGGTTTCTTCGGGGGCGGACTGTTCGGCGGCTTTTTCGGTGCGCCGCAGGCACAGCAACGTGGCTATGGCGGCTACGGCGGGTATTATCAGCGCTACTGAACGTCAATTGCGGCTCAGGCCGGGATGGAATTTTACATGAACTTTCATCGTTGGATGGTCGTCCTCGTGACGGCCCTGTCGACGTTATCGCTGCCGCTGATCGCCCGCGCCGCTGACGACTTCCAACTCCAGGAGGGGGCGTCGCTGCCGCCGTTCTCGTCGGGCGGGCCTGCGCCGCACGTCATCCTGTTCACGGACCATCGCAACGACGAGCTCGTCGATCCGATCACCGGTCTCATTCGGTTCGCCGACTGGGAACGGTTGCGGCCGCAGCAGAAGATGCTGCTCAGCCTCTACCCGACGTTCGAAGAGCCGACGGTGACCGGGACCGAAGCCAACGCCAAGCCCCGCAAGCGTCGACTTTACATGTACGTCGCTGAGGCGCGATTCGCGATCGCCAAGCCGGTCGCCGCGATCGACCTTTCGAAGATGATCGCGCTGCCGGTCGTCGAGCAGCTCGATCCGTCGATCAAGCATCAGCTCATCACCGCAGCCGACGTCATTCCGAACAAGGATCCGAAATCGCCGAACCACAATCCGCGCCGTCAGTGGTGCGACGGCGGCTCCGGCACGATCTGCATCCAGTCGCGCTACAAGCTCGAAGGCAAGCTGCCGACGGCGATCCTGCTCGTCAACAAGATCAGGGAAAGCGGCAAGCAGATCAGCGATTTCCTGGAGTTCCAGAGCGAACTGCGTTTGATCCCCCCGGGAGAGATCGATCCCGCGGTGCTCACGAAGCTGACCGGCATCGACGCGCCGATCGCCGGCGTGGTCGAACAGAGCATCGTCCACGTCAACCAAGTGATGCAGTTCGGCAAATTCCTCGCCGTGCTGCAGCCCGATCCGGCCGACCCGAAGAAGTCGATCGCGACCTCGTTTGTTGCTCTGGCCGTCGACAGTGATCTGTTCGAGAAGAAGAAAGAATTCGAAAACGTGCCGGTGCTGCGCAACCTCGTGCCGGCGCAGGTTCTGGCCGGCAACAGCTCCGTTCAACACCGGCAACTCGATCAGCGCCGGCCTGCCGAAATATTCCCGCAACCGCATCAAGGCCGTCGCGACGCTGCTCGATAAATAGCGCCGCAGCGCGCGCTTTTCTCTCGGGCTTACGTGTGGGTCAGGCGCGGCTTGACCGTCTTCATCGCATTGTGCCGTCCGGGTGCGCTTGTTAGAAGTCGCCATGGAGTTCGACAAGCCGATCGATTGCGACGTGCATCCGGGAGTCCCCGCGATCTCGGCGCTGATGCCGTATCTTGAGCCGTTCTGGCGCGATTCGATCGTCGACCGCGGCATCGATTCCCTCGACAGCATCAGCTATCCGCCGAATGCGCCGCTGACGGCGCGGCCGGATTTCCGCGATGCTTCACGGAAGGCCGCGACGACCGTCGATGCGCTGAAGTCGCAGGTGTTCGACCGCTGGGGCGCCGGGCTTGCGATCTGCAATTGCCTCTATGGCGTCCAACTCGTCCTCAACGAGGACATGGCGCGCGCCTTCACCAGCGCGCTCAACGACTGGATCGTGACCGAATGGCTCGACCGCGATCCGCGCTTGCGCGCGTCGATCGTCGTGCCGCTCCAGAACGTCGAGTACGCGGTCGACGAAATCGAACGCTGCGCCAAGGACAAGCGCTTCGTGCAGATCCTGGTGCTGGCGATGGGAGAAACGCCGCTCGGGCGCCGGCATTTCTGGCCGATCTACGCTGCCGCCGAACGCCATGGTCTGCCGCTCGGCATCCACGCCGGCAGCGCCTACCGTCATCCGGTGACGTCGCTCGGCTGGCCGAGTTACTACATCGAAGACTATGCGAGCCAATCGCAGGGCTTCCAGTCGCAGGTCACGAGCTTGATCTGCGAGGGCGTCTTCACCAAGCACCCTGATCTGCGGGTCGTGCTGCTGGAATCCGGCGTCACCTGGGTGCCGGCATTCCTGTGGCGGCTGTCGAAATTCTGGCGCGGCCTGCGCACCGAAGTGCCGTGGGTTGATCGTTCGCCGCTGGAAATCTTCCGCGACCGCTTCCGCCTCACCATCCAGCCGTTCGATGCGCCGGAGTTGCCCGACATCGTCCGCCGCGTCATCGACCACCTCGGCTGCGACGACCTGCTTCTATTCGCCTCCGATTACCCGCACTGGCAGTTCGACGGCGACAACGCCCTTCCTTCCGGCATCCCGGACGATCTCGCCCGCAAGATCACGATCGACAATCCGCGCGCGACCTATTTCGCCGGCGCGGCGTAAAGGCTCGTCCCGCCGCGCTAACGCGCTTCGATCCTCACGCAGATCGCGACCAGCGGGCTGTTAGCCGCGTTCGGTGCGATACCGCATGAGACCGTATTCTCGTTGAGGAACGTCGGTGCGTGCCGGCTGGGGCCGCAGTAGGCACTCACCAGTACCTCATCAAGGCCGCAGGTGACCTGGCAGGTCTCCACCGCGCAATTCACGCGATGCACGCGGGTTTGCGACGAGACGCCGGGCGGTCCGGGCGGTCCCGGGGGTCCTTGCGGTCCTTGTGCGCCGGTGGGACCTTGCGGGCCCGCGTCTCCGACGGCTCCAGGCTCGCCCGGCGGTCCGGCGTCACCCTTCGGCCCCTGCGGACCGCTGCCGCAGCCCACGGCAAGGAGCGACAGGCCGATGATCGCAAATAGTCGCGCGCAGCGCATCGCAATTTCTCTCGGCGAATTGATTGATCGGCTAATGGGTCCCGCCCCAGGACCTAACGATGGGCGAAGCTAACAGCGATTTCCGACCGACGCCAGATGCCGGTCGGTTCCCTGTCGGTCGTACCCGCGGACATCGACTCGCCGGCGGTCGCCGCACCGCTGCGTTACGCCAAGCCGATCGAGATATTCGAGCACCTGAATTGTCAGATTGCGCCCGATGCTGCTCACGGCGTTGAACTCAGCCGCGGCGAATGTGCCATCCGCGCTTGCGGCGGCCAGGCCGCTCGCGAGTTCAGCGAGCGCATCGATCGCGCCGGGCAAGTAGTAGCGATTGGGCGCGACCTGATGCACCAGCCCGAGTTCCTCGGCGCGCGCAAAAAAGCCTTCGAGCGCCTTCAGTTCGACCCCTGTGATCTCTACGAGTTCGCGCACGCGCGGCGGCCGGAGTCCGCCATTTGCGAGCGCTGGTTCAATGCGCCGCCATAGCGCGATCTCGCCAGCCGTCGGCCGAACCTCGTGGCTCGTGAGGTGCACGATGGTGCCGCGGCGGGCGACGACGCCAGCCGCGGCGAGCGCTGCCACGGCCTGACGCAGCACCGGCTTTGCGATTGCCGGACGTATGACCGCAGCAAGGGCGTCGTCATTGGGGCCGAGTCGATGTGGCTCAGCATCATGATGCGATCGCAGCGCGGCAACGATCTCGTCTTGCAGTGCTGCCCAATGGTCGGCGCGGAGTGCGAGCCGCCGACCCGCGTTGCCGCAGAGCTCGATATCGTGCGAACCCAGCAGCGCCTGCGCTTCCGGCTCCGTCAAGATTCCAGGCTTCAACGAATCCATCAATGTCAACGCCACGGCTCGAGATCGCGAGCATGCGGGCGAACGCTGCATCGGCGTCTGGCGCACTCAAGGCCTCGAGGCGGCTCAGTCGC
Source organism: uncultured Alphaproteobacteria bacterium (assembly GCA_963702755.1). Taxonomy (GTDB): domain Bacteria; phylum Pseudomonadota; class Alphaproteobacteria; order Rhizobiales; family Xanthobacteraceae; genus JAJPKK01. The sequence continues at coordinate 329,001 of CAVPDZ010000007.1, forward strand.
TCGGCGCGGTTGGCACGACTAGGCGGTTGCGGATCGAGCACTCGGCCGCCTCCGATCGTCTGCTGGGCTGCCGGATCGCGCAAAACAAATTTCTGGCCGGCCCAGGCAACGATGGGCAGATCGAGATGAAGTGCGGCGAAGGTTGGCGCGGCGGCCGCGAAGTCTTTTGCCGCGATCGGTACGACGCGGCAGGGGCGGACGCCGGCGCCAATGTGGAGATGCAGATCGGGCCGCTGCCGCGATGATCGCTTGCGGCCAAACAGCGTGAGTTCGACATCAAGACGCGCGGTCGTGCGGTTGGGTCCGGCCACGATCCAATCGCCGCGCTTCACATCTTCGAGTGCGACGCCCGCAAGCTGCACCGCACAGCGATCGCCGGCGCGCACGCTATCGACAGCCCGATCGTGGATGCGCAGGCCACGCAGCCTCACCGGATGGCCTGCAGGCGCGATCGTCATCTCATCGCCAAGGGCCGCAGCGCCGGCATGGACCGACCCTGTCACCACGACGCCAACGCCGTGCACGATGAACGCGCGATCGACCGCCATGCGAAAGCGCCCTGCGGCGGGCACCGCCACGTGCCGCGCCGCTACGCCCTCGATATGGGTGCGCAGATCGTCGATGCCCTCGCCGTCGCGGATCGACGTGCGGATCACGCGGTCGATGCGATTCTCCCCGACCAACGCTCGCGCCTGCGTCGCGACTTCATCGCAGCGAGACGCCGCCGCCTTGTCGCTCTTGGTGATGGCGATGCTGGCGTGCTTAACTCCGAGCAGATCGAGAATTTGCACGTGCTCGACGGTCTGCGGCATCACGCCGTCGTCGGCTGCGACCACCACGAGGGCGTGATCCACATTAGCCACGCCGGCAAGCATGTTCTTGATGAAACGCTGATGGCCCGGCACGTCGACGAAGCCGACGATGCGGCCGTCCGGCAACGGCATGTAGGCGAAGCCGAGGTCGATCGTCAGCCCGCGCGCTTTTTCCTCGGGCAGACGATCCGTATCGACGCCGGTGAGGGCGCGCACCAGCGAAGTCTTGCCATGATCCACATGTCCGGCAGTCGCGATGATCATGACGACGGCCTCGATACCTCGCGCCGACGCCGATTTCTTGCCTTGTCGCTCTGCAAGGCTAAGATGGGGGCATGACGCAGGATGTGCCTGTCCCACAGAATGAAGCCGGCGACAAGCAGGTCTTCCTCGCGGTGATCAAGCGCGAGTGTCCGACCTGCGTCACGGTGTTGCCGGCGTTACGCGAGATCGAGGCCAAGGGACGCAAGCTCGAAGTCTACGTGCAGGACGACGTGAGCGTTGCCACCGGCTTCGCCGACGTCCGCGACGACACGGCGCTCGCCGCCTCTTATCGTCATGCGATCGAGACGGTGCCGACCCTCGTCCGCCTCGCCGATGGACGCGAGGACATGCGCGCGGTCGGCTGGCAGCGCGAGGACTGGCAGGCGATCACCGGCATCGAAGGGCTTGGCGCGAGCCTGCCCGCCTTCCGGCCGGGTTGCGGTTCCCTCACCATGGATCCCGGCATGCCGGCCCGGCTCAAAGTGAAGTACGGCAATACGGGCCTTGCGTCGCGCCGCATCGAGTTGGCGCCGCTCGCCGACCCGGTCGAGGCCTGCTACGAGCGCGGCTGGAGCGATGGCCTGCCGGTCGTGCCGCCGACCGAGGAGCGCGTGCTCGAAATGCTCGACGGCACCGCGCGATCGCCGCGCGAGGTCATCGGTCTCATTCCGCCGAATCTCGCCGAATGCACGGTCGAGAAGGTCGCGATCAACGCGGTGATGGCGGGCTGCCGGCCGGAATACATGCCGGTGGTGCTCACCGCCATCGAAACCGCGTTGATGCCGGGGTTCGGTCTCCATGGTGTCCTTGCCACCACCAATGCCTGCACGCCGGTGGTCATGGTCAACGGTCCGATCGCGCGCGCGATCGGCATGAACTCCAAGGGCAACGTGTTCGGGCAAGGCAACCGTGCCAATGCTGCGATCGGGCGCACGCTGCAGCTCGTGGTGCGCAATGTCGGCGGCGGGCGGCCGGGCGAGATCGACCGCTCGGTGTTCGGCAGCCCGGCCAAATATTCGTTCTGCTTTGCCGAAGACGAGGACGATCCGCGTTGGGAGTCCTATGCCGTGTCGCTCGGGTATCCACCGAGCGCATCGACGGTGACGATTTTCCCCGGTGACGGCATCACCCAGACCATCGACCATATCTCGCGAACGCCCGAAGAGTTATGCCGCAACTATGCGCCCTGCATCCGGGCGATCTACAACACCGGTCATGTCATCGGCGTGCAGGCCTTCCTCGCCATTGGCCAGGAGCACGCCAACGTCTTCTATGCGGCGGGCTGGTCGAAGGCGCGCGTCAAACAGGAACTCCAAGGGTTGCTGCAGATTCCGGTCCGCGAACTGGTGCCCGGCCGCAGCGGGCTTTCGGGGCTGACCGACGAAGAGAAGGCCAACCCTGACAACTTGATTCCCGAAGTTCAAGAACGGCACTTTCAACATCATTCGCGCCGGCGGCAGCGCCGGCAAGTATTCCGCCATCATCTCATCGATTGGCGGACGGGGCAGCATCGAGCCGGTCACCAAGGAGATCAGGCTGTAGCAAAAGGCCAAAAAGGGAGGGGCCATGCCGGACAACATTCTTCTCGATCCCACGGCGGAAACGGCGCCGGCCATCGTGCCGCGCCTCGTCCGCCCGGCGTCCATCGCGGGCAAAACCATCGGGCTGTTGGACATCGCCAAGATGCGCGGCGACGAGTTCCTCGATCGTCTCGACGAGTTGCTCACCGCCCGCGGCCACAAGGTGAAGCGCTATCGCAAGAAGCATTTCACCCATCTCGCGCCGATCGAACTCAAACAGCGGATTCGCTCGGAATGCGACCTCCTGGTCGAGGGTTTGGCCGATTGAGGCTCCTGCACGTCGTGCTGTATGCATGACATCAGGGGGCTCGAGCAGCTAGGCATCCCGGCGGTCGGCGTAGCGACGACGGAGTTCAAAGTGGCGGCGGCGGCCCAAAGTCGCGCGCTGGGCTATGATCCGGCCGTGGTGTTCGTGCAGCACCCGATCCAGGATCGCACCCACGAGGAAGTCCGCGCGCTTGCGGACACCGCGCTGGAGACGATCCTGGCGCAGTTGCAGACTTAGGAGCGCGGGCGTCCCGCCCGCTTTTGGAATGCTGGCGTCACGCCTGCATGCAGGGGAGGCGGGCGGGACGCCCGCGCTCCAGAGAGAGTGAGAATGGCTTACCAGGACCTGATCTACGACGTCGAAGACAAGATCGCGACCATTACCCTCAACCGGCCCGACCGGATGAACGCGATTACCCCGCAGCTGCAGAAGGAACTGCATCAGGCTTTCGATGAAGCCGACGCCGACCGTAACGTTCGCGTCATCATCCTGACCGGCGCGGGCAAGGGCTTCTGCTCGGGCTACGACCAGACCGTGGTGAAGGACGGCCCACGGAAGATCGATCCGGCCGGCAAGAGCCACGCGGAGTATATCGAGGACTGGCAGCGCAACGACGCCAAGCAGGCGGTCTATTGGAGTCATATGTGGCGGCTCGGCAAGCCGATCATCGCCGCGGTGAACGGCTGGGCGATGGGGGGTGGCTTCTGGTACCAGCTCGCCTGCGACATCACGATCGCCTCCGACCAGGCCGTGTTCGCCCAGCCCGAGGTGCGGCATATCTCCAACACCACGTTCCTGTTTACCGCGTTGTGCGGCTGGAAAGCGGCGAACCGCTGGGCGCTGACGGGCGACCACTTCGACGCTCACGAAGCGCTGCGCATCGGCATGATCAATGAGGTGGTGCCGCACGACAAGCTGATGGAGACCGCGCGGGCGCTGGCAAAGCGCATCGCGCTGGTGCCGGAGCCGTCGGTACGGCTCAACAAGGCGATCAGCATGATGGGCCTGCAGGCGGCGGGCGTGCATTCCGGCCTGTTGCTGGAAGGCGCGCTCGGCGCGCTCGCCCACAGCTCGCACAATGAGTTTCGTGAAAAGCTGTTCGAGGCTCAGCGCGACGGCGGGACCAAGGCGTATCTCGAATTGCGCGATGGCCCGTTTCAGCCCGAGCCCATGGGCCCGAAATCGAAGCGGCGGCCGGCGAAATAGCTGCAACTCAAGCGCTAGCATTGCGGGACAATCGGCCGCGACGTCTCGCGGCTTATGACGGCATAGCTCGCCGCGCTAGAATGCGCGCATGTCAATTGGAACATCGTCGGATATGCGCGCTTCATTGTCTCGCTCGTCGTTGATCGCTATCGCCTCTGCAATCGCGTTGTCATGCGCGGCCGCTCCCGCGTCCGCGCTTGATCGCGTGGCCATCGGCAATCTGCCGGCCAGCAGCAGCTGGTGTTTCATCATCGCCGAGGAGAAAGGCTATTTCCGCGACGAGGGCATCGAGGCGGACGTCGTGCCTTATGAACTTCGGGGCAAAGATGGTGCCGCAGCTCAGCGCCGGCCAGCTCGACGTTGGCGCCGGCTCGGCCTCATCCGGGCTCTACAATGCGTTCGGCCGCGGCATCGATCTCAAGATCGTGGCGGACGCCGTGCGCGGCGTCAAAGGCGCCGGCCAATCGCTGCTCGTGCGCACCGAATTGTTGCGCAACGGCGCGGTCAAAAGCATTGCCGACCTTAAGGGGCGCACTGTCGCCGTGACGGCGGAGGCGGGCACCGAGGCCGCCGTGCTCGCGCATGGGCTCGAATCGGTAGGCTTGCGTTACGAGGACGTAAAGACGGCATTCCTGCCGTTCAGCGCGCACGCAACCGCGTACCGCAACGGTGCGATCGATGCGAGCCTGACCGCCGAGCCGGCCGCAACGTCCGCGATCGATCTCGGCGTTGCCGGACGGCTGTTGTTCGTCGGCGATTTCTATCCCGATGCCCAGTCGGCCGTGGTGCTATACGGCCAGAAGTTCATCACCGAGCGGCCGGAGGTCGGCAAGCGATTTATGAAGGCCTACATTCGGGCGGTGCGCGATTACAACGATGCGATCAAGGACGGCCACATTGCCGGCAAGGGCGCCGACGAGATCATCGCGATCCTGACCAAGCGCTTCAAATATCCGGAGATGGTGATCCGCACCATGTGGGCGCACGCCATCAACCCGGACGGCTGGGTTGCCGTCGACAGCATCAAGACCGACTTCAAGTTCTTCAAGGACCACGGCCAGATCAAAGTCGACATCACGCCCGAGGCCGTGCTCGACAAGAGCTTCGTCGATTACGCGGTGCAGGCGCTCGGCCCGTACCGGCGAAGCGGCGGGTGAGCGCGGCGAATCCCGACGTGTATCGCGCGTAGGGTGGGCAAAGCGCGGACGTAGTTCGCGCGTGCCCACGCGATTGCCGAGTTTGAGCAAGCGAAAGCTCGTGCCACTCGCGGTGGGCACGCTTCGCTTTGCCCACCCTACGAAATCAATTCGGCTTGCGCAGCGCCAGCACGCGGTCGACCATTTCGCCGGCAAGTCCGAGGTAATTCGTCGGGTCGCACAGCTTCTCCAGCGCCGCGCGATCAAGATGCTTGGCGATTTCCTTGTTTTCGGCGAGCAAATCGACGAGTGGGCGGCCGGTCGCGATCACTTGCCGGCAGATGTCGTAGACGAGGTCATGCGCATACTGGCGGCCGATGTACGGACCGAGCCCCATCATCACGGCTTCGGAGACGATGAGGCCGCGGGTGATGTCGAGATTGGCGCGCATCTTCTTCTCGTCGACCTGCAGGCCCGAGACGACGAGGCGAGTGTGGGCGAGACAGCCGGCCGCGAGACTGAAGATTTCCGGGACCGCAACCCACTCGATCTCCCACGGCCCGGTGGCGCGCTCGTGATCCTCGACCATGGCGTCGAGCAGCGCGGCCACGTGCTGGCGCACCAGCGAAGCGGTCGCGGTGATGTAGACCGAGGAGATCGGGTTGCGCTTCTGCGGCATCGTGCTCGACGAGCCGCGCCCTTCATGGAACGGCTCGTAGACCTCCTCCACTTCGGTCTGCATCATCAGCTTCACATCGAACGCGATCTTGGCGCAGAGGCCGGTGACGAGGCCGAGGAAGCAGCCGACTTCGGCGATGCGGTCGCGTACCGTGTGCCAAGCGATCTCGGGCTGGCCGAGGCCAAGCTCCTTCATCAGGCCGGCCTGCACCTCGAGGCCACGCCTGCCGAGGGACGACAGCGTGCCGGCGGCGCCGCCGAATTCGCCGACCAGGACGCGCGGCTTGAGCTCCTTGAGGCGCTGGCGATGGCGATCGAAGCCCGCGAGCCAAGTGGCGGCCTTGTAGCCGAACGTAATCGGCACCGCCTGCTGGAGATTGCTGCGGCCCGCCATCACCGTGTCGCGGTGACGCTTGGCGAGATCGGCGAGAGCGTCGGCGATCGCCACGATGTCGGCCTCGACGAGGTCGAGCGCCTCCCTGATCTGCAGGATCGTCGCGGTGTCGGTGATGTCCTGCGTGGTCGCGCCCCAATGGCACCATTCGCCGAGACCATCGCGGCAAGCGGCCACGAGCTGCTGCACCACCGGCAGCACCGGGTAGCCGATGCGCTCGGTCTGGCTCTTGATCTTGGCAAAGTCGTAAGCCTCCGCGGCGCAATGCCGGCCGATCTCCTCGCTCGCTTCCCGCGGAATGATGCCGAGGCGCGCCTGGACGCGCGCCAGCGCCGCCTCGATATCGAGGTACTTCTGCACCCGATTTTCGTCGGCAAAGATCCGCCGCATCGGCTCGGTGGAAAACAGATCGCGAAACGTACCCGAACTCACGCCGACGGCTGTCATCATGTGAATCCTTCGCGGTAAAGGGACGCCACCGATAGCGAAACCGCTGCCGCTGGTCCATTATGATTTGCAGCCGCGCCACCGATGGGGCGCCGCGCTCGTCCTCCTGTTCGCTCCGCCGTGTGAAGATGGCCGACCTTGCCGCCGCCAATCGCCTGCTGCACAGCGTATTCGGCTTTGCCGATTTTCGCGCGGGCCAGGCCGAGATCATCGAGACCATCGTCGCCGGCCGCGACGTACTCGCGGTGATGCCGACCGGCAGCGGCAAGTCGCTGTGCTATCAGCTGCCGGCGCTGATGCGCGACGGGCTCACCGTCGTGGTGTCGCCGCTGATCGCGCTGATGCGCAACCAGGTCGCGCAACTGCGAAGTTATGGCATCGCCGCCGCGAGCCTGAATTCTAGCAACGATTTCGATCAGAACCGCCAGATCGAGCAGGACATCGCGCGAGGAGAATTGCGCCTTGTCTATATCGCGCCCGGAGCGGCTTGCGAGGGCGGACACGACAGCACTCCTGCGCAACGCCAAGGTCGGCATGATAGCGGTCGACGAGGCTCATTGCATATCGCAATGGGGCCATGACTTCCGCCCGGAATACAGGAGCCTGGCAGGCGTTGCACGGCGAACTCGGCGGCCCGCAGATCGTAGCATTCACCGCGACGGCCGACGCCGCGACGCGCACCGACATCGTGGCGCAGCTCTTTCGTCGAGCCGCCGCAAATTTTTGTCCACGGCTTCGACCGGCCGAACCTGCGCCTCGCCATGAGCGCCCGCAGCAATGGCCGCGGGCAAATCCTGCAGTTCCTCGCGAGCCACCGCGACGACAGCGGCATCATTTATTGCTCCTCGCGCCGGCTGACGGAGGAGCTTGCGGAATTCCTGCGCGATGAAGGCGTCAAGGCATTGGCCTATCACGCCGGCATGGAGAGCGCTGACCGCTCGCGCCACCAGGATACATTCCTGCAGGAGGACGGCGTCGTCATGGTGGCGACGATCGCGTTCGGCATGGGGATCGACAAGCCCGACGTGCGCTTCGTCTGCCACGCCAACATGCCGAACAACATCGAGAGCTATTACCAGGAGATCGGCCGCGCCGGCCGCGACGGACTGCCCGCCGATACGCTCACCCTCTACAGCACCGGCGACATCACTTTGCGCCGCCGCCAGATCGAGGAGAGCGCCGCTTCCGATGAGCAGAAGCACATCGACCGGCTGCGCCTCAACGCGCTCGTCGCGCTCTGCGAGTCGCCGCGCTGCCGGCGCCAGACCTTGCTCGGCTATTTCGGCGAGACCGCGCCTCCGTGCGGGAATTGCGACGTGTGCGGCGGCAATGTCGTCGTGGTTGATCGCACCATCGCCGCGCAGAAGGCGATGTCCGCAATTCTCCGGACCGGCGAGCGGTTCGGCACCGAACACCTCGTCAATCTGCTGCTCGGCGAGGAGACCGAAGCGATCAAGAAATTCGGCCATGATGCCTTGCCGACCTTCGGTGTCGGCAAGGAGCATAGCCGCAACGAATGGCGCTCGATCTTCCGCCAGCTTTACGCTGCCGGAATTCTGACGATGGACATCACCCATTACGGGCGCTGGACGGTGCCGCCGGCAGGACGCGCCGTGCTTCGGGGTCAGGCGAAGATCGAATTGCGTAGCGACCCGGTGACGGTCGGCAAGAAAGCCGCGCGCAAGGCCGCGGCAGCCGCGGCACTTAGCCGAAGGCGGCGAATCAGATCAGGCGTTGTTTCATGCGCTGCGCGCCCGCCGCTCCGCACTTGCGCGGGCGCAGGCCGTGCCGGCCTACGTCATTCTGCCCGACCGCAGCCTGCTCGACATGGCGCGGCGCAAGCCCGCGACGCTCGTCGAGTTGGCGGGCATTCACGGCGTCGGCGAGACCAAGCTTGCACGCTACGGCGCGCAGTTTCTCGAGGTCATCCGCGATCATCAGAACGGGTAAATCGCCGTCGCCGGCGAAGTCCTGATATTCAGCGATCCGCGCCCCCGAAAGGGATCAGCGGATTGTCGACGACCGCGGCGCGGTCGGGACGATCGGGCGAGACTGCACCGCGGAAGGCGTCGAACAGGTCGCTGATCGTGCGCGGGTCGATGTCGCGGACGATGAACACCATGCGCGTGGTGTCGTCGCCGTCGGGCCAGCGCGGAAGCCGCGCCATCGGATGCATCAAGTGCTGGACCGCATGCACGACAACCGGCGTCTCCGGGTGCTCGGCAAGTTTCACCACGCCTTTCATGCGCAGCAAATTCGGCCCGTGCAGCGAGCGCACAAGCTCCATGAACATTTCGAACGCCGCGGCCGGGATCGCGTCGCGCGTCGCCAAGGTGAATGCGCGGATGTGGTCGTCATGCCGATTGGCATCATGGCGATGACCCTCGTGCGACTGCGCGCGAGCGTCGGCATAAGCCTCCGCAGCAAGCCAGCGCCTCACATCCGGTGACTTGTTGGCGGGATTGTAGAGACCGCAGTCGAGGAGACGGGCCGCGGTTGCCTCGCCTGCGGCCGTGTCGAGGATCGGCGCGGCCGGATTCAACGCGGAGAGCCGCAGCCGCAGGATGTCGACGTTGCGCCGGCCATCGGGCCGGCTCTCCACAAGGTCGGTCTTCGTGAGGACGAGCCGATCGGCAACCGCGGCCTGTTTCACAGCCTCGGGATGAGCTTCGAGCGTCGCCGCACCGTTGACGGCGTCGACCACGGTAACGATGCCGTCGAGGCGATAGCGCATGACGAGATACGGATGCACCATCAATGTGTGCAGCACCGGCGCCGGATCAGCGAGGCCCGTTGTCTCGATGACCACGCGGGAGAATTTCGCCCGGCCGTTATCGAGATTGCGCAACAGCCGCTCCAGCGCGTCGATGAGATCGCCGCGCATGGTGCAGCACAGGCAGCCCGTCGTCAGCGCGACGATGCCGTCATCGACGCGCTCGACCATGAGGTGGTCGAGGCCGATCTCGCCGAACTCGTTGATCAGCACGGCCGTGTCGGCGAGCGCTTCATCCTTGAGCAGGCGGTTGAGGAGAGTGGTCTTGCCGGCGCCGAGGAAGCCGGTCAGGACCGTAAGCGGCAGGGGCGGTCCGGGTTTCCGCTCACGGGCCTCGGCCCGAGCGTCACCGGGTCTCGCCGTTTCCGTCATGGACCGCGGCCTCGCTCTTGGGCTTCGGCTTCACCGCGGCCGACTTGGTCTTCTTTTCGGGTGCGGGGGCACTCGCTTCGGCCTCGCCCGGCCAGGGTTTCAGCCCATTAGCGGTCTCGGTGGTGGACCCTTCCGCTTTCTTGGCCGCCGAGGCCGCATCCGATTTTTGAGCCGACTTGGTCTTTGGCGGCTTGGCGGCGACAGCAGTCGTCTCGGTCGGCAGTCCTTCCGGCTTTGCTACCTTCTTCTTTGCTGGCGGTTTTGCTGTTGTTGCCGTCGTCTCGCTCGAAGCCTCGTCCGATTTCGTCGTCGGCTTGTTCTTAGCCGGCGGTTTCGCGGCGATCTCTGTCTCGTCTGACTTCTTTCTCTTGGCGATTGCCGTCGCTGGCGCGCCTGGCACACGCTTTGGTCCGAGATAGACCTCGACGGGCGCTATGCCGGAGGTCAAGGCTTTAGGTGGCGTGTTCGATACGCTCGACAAAAAGAACCCGGACGTCGGGCCGGTGACGGCGACTTCGGTTGCCTCGTCTTCGTCGTTGGGCGCGCGCCTGGGATTCCTGCCGCAGATGTCGTCGCGCAGATTTGGCGGTTGCGCGGCGATCGGCACCAGGTCCTCCACCGTCCCGCGCGACGGTGCCAGCCAGTTCAGCGGATTGGGATTGAAGGCGAACCCGCGCTCAAACATGTGGGCGGCCTTGTTGGACCGCGCGGTCCCGGACGGAGCGCCCAGCACCACCGCGATCAACCGCTTGCCGCCGCGGGAGGCCGTCGCAACGATGTTGTATCCGGAGGCACAGATGAAGCCCGTCTTCATCCCGTCGGTGCCCGGGTAGTTATCGACCATGTGATTGGTATTATTGTAAATCTTCTTGCCGAACCGGATCGATGAAATGTGCCAATAGGAATCGTATTCGGGGAACTCGCGAATCAGCGCGCGGGCGAGAATTGCGAGGTCGCGCGCCGACGTCACCTGCCCATCGTCCGGCAGGCCGTTCGGATTGACATAATGCGTCTGGGTCATGCCGAGACGCTTTGCCGACGCGTTCATCTCATCGGCGAATTTGTCGATTGAACCGGAAACGCCCTCCGCCAGCACTACGGCCATGTCGTTCGCCGAATGCACCAGCATCATCTTCAGGGCATTGTCGACGGTCAGTTGAGAGCCAAGCTTGAAACCCATTTTCGAGGGCTGCTGGGCGACCGCGTTCGCCGAAACCGTAACGAGCGTATCAAACGCCAGGCGGTGCTCGCGTACGGCCGTGAACGTGACATAGCTCGTCATCAGCTTGGTCACAGAGGCCGGATACCACGGATAAGTGGCGTTCTCCCCCTCCAGCACCTTGCCGGTTTCGACATCGACCAGAAGCGCCGCTTCGGCACGTGCCGGGCGGACGTCTGCGAGTTCAACCGCCAATGCCGTGCCCGCCGTCGATGCGAGCACGCACACCAATGACAATAGCGACTTCCGTGGAAACGGCACGATGCGCGATCCAGTCTCTCGGCTTATATGATCGGAACGTGCACGGGCTGACGCTTTGCTCCCCCAACCCCCGTGCAGCAAAGGCTACTTGCGGCTTACCCCCGGCAACCGGCCGCAGACCGTACCATCGACCATACCGGGGTCGATGGCAAATCACAAAGCGCCCGACGGGCGCTAAGGACCGGACTTAAGGCCATGCCGGAAGCACTTCAGCCCCAGGAAAACGCCTAAAATTCGGCAAGGAGACCGTCATGACTGCATGCATCGTCGGCTGGGCCCATACGCCGTTCGGACGTCTCGAAGGCGAGACGGTAGAAAGCCTTATCGTTCGGGCAGCCCAGGGTGCTCTTGATGACGCCGGCGTTGCCCCCCGCGATATCGATGAAATCCTGCTTGGCCACTTCAACGCCGGCTTCTCGGCGCAAGATTTTACCGCCGCACTGGTTCTGCAGGCCTCGCCGGACCTGCGCTTCAAGCGAGCCACGCGCGTGGAGAATGCCTGCGCCACCGGATCGGCGGCAGTCCATCAAGGGGTGCGGGCGATCGAAGGGGGGCACGCCAGGTTCGTGCTTGTGGTCGGCGTCGAGCAGATGACGACGACCCCTGCGGCCGAGATCGGCCGCAACCTCCTCAAGGCTTCCTATGTGCGCGAGGAGGCGGATATCGACGGCGGTTTCGCCGGCATCTTCGGCCAGATCGCGAGCCGCTATTTCCAGAAATACGGCGACCAGTCCGACGCGCTCGCCATGATCGCGGCCAAGAATCACAAAAACGGGGTCGCCAATCCTTTTGCGCAGATGCGTAAGGATCTGGGTTTTGCGTTCTGCCGCACCGAGAGCGAAAAGAATCCTTATGTCGCCGGGCCGCTCAAGCGCACCGACTGCTCGCTTGTCTCGGATGGCGCCGCCGCGCTGGTGCTGACGGACGTCGAGACCGCGCTCGCCATGAAGAAGGCGGTGATCTTCCGCTCGACGGCGCACGTGCAGGACTATCTGCCGATGAGCAAGCGCGACATCCTGAAATTCGAAGGATGCGCGGAGGCCTGGGCCCGCGCGCTCACCGCCGCCGGCATCACGCTCAAGGACCTGTCCTTCGTCGAGACCCACGATTGCTTCACCATCGCCGAACTGATCGAGTACGAGGCGATGGGACTCGTGCCTGAAGGGGAAGGCGCACGGGCGATCCGTGATGGATTGACTCAAAAGGATGGCGCGCTGCCGATCAATCCGTCGGGCGGGCTCAAAGCAAAGGGTCATCCGATCGGCGCGACCGGCGTGTCCATGCACGCGCTCACCGCGATGCAGCTCACCGGCACGGCCGGCACGATGCAGCTACCCAACGTGAAGCTCGGCGGCCTGTTCAACATGGGTGGTGCCGCGGTTGCGAACTACGTCAGTATTCTCGAGCGCATCCGATAGCGCGCATCTACACGACGCGCGTACCACCATCACGGGCACGGCACCAATCTCTGCAAAGAGTTGGTGCCGAATCATCGAAACTGCGTCGGATTATTCAGAAATGCTTCATAACATTGTCGGGGTTGCCGCAAGAGGGATTTAAAATCTGGTTGGCAATCTTGGCGCCGCGTTACTGCAAAAAATCTTTTGCTGGCGGGGCCTCACGACGATGACAGGAAGACTTCCGACCTTGGCAACCAACGCCTGCCGATTTCTCCTGCAGGATCGTTCGGGGACCGTCGCGGCAACGTTTGCGTTGTCGCTCATTCCCATCGTTTATCTGGTCGGTATCGGCGTCGACTACACCAGATCGGCGCAGCGGCGCCAGCAACTCAATGCACTGGCGGATCTCGGCGGCGCTTGCGGCGGTCACCCCTTCGATCATGGCCCAAGGCGACGCTCAGTCGATTGCCGCCGCGCAGAACATGTTCAATGCGCAGGCCGCAACGATCCCCGGCATCGTCTATGACCCGGCTAATCTCTCGGTAACCGTGACGGATGCCGGCCTCGCGCGCACCGTCTCGGTGAGCTATTCGGCGTCGTCGCAGACCTTGTTCTCGGGCTTGCTGGGGCAGTCTTCGATCCCGATCGCCGGCATGGCGCAGTCGACGACGATGACGCCGCCCAACATCGATTTCTACCTGCTCCTCGACAATTCGCCGTCGATGGCAGTGGCGGCGACGACAGCCGGCATCAATACGATGGTGGCAAATACTCCCGACAAATGTGCCTTCGCATGTCACGAGTCCGATACGTCGCCCAACGACTATTATGGCCTGGCCCGCAAGCTCGGCGTGACGTTGCGAATCGACAACCTGGCGACCGCGGTGAAAAACCTCATGACCACGGCGCAAACAACCGAGACGTCGACCAATGCCACGTATCGGATGGCGATCTACACTTTCAATTATGGTTTCGACACGGTTGCTTCGCTGACATCGAACCTCACCAACGCAAAAACGCTCGCCGGCAACATCGCGATCTACGAGGTGCCCTATCAAAACTGGAACAGCGATGAGATCACGAACTACGACAACGCGATGTCCAGCATCAACTCGGTCATGCCCAATCCGGGATCAGGAACGGGCACTGACAAGCCGCAGGAGGTGCTGTTCTTCGTCACCGACGGTGTCGAGGATGAAAACGTCAGCGGCAATCGTCGGCAATCGCTGATGGACCCGGGCTGGTGCACCGTCATCAAAAATCGCGGCATCCGTATCGCCGTGCTCTACACGACCTACCTGCCGTTGCCGACCAACTCCTGGTACAACACCTATATCGCACCGTTCCAGCCGCAGATCGGCGCAACATTGCAAAGCTGTGCCTCGCCGGGACTTTATTTCGAGGTCAACACCAACCAGGACATCTCGGCTGCCATGAACACGTTATTCGATAACGCGGTTCAGACCGCCTATCTGAAAAGATGAAATCAGCATCATCGTGAACGGAGCGCAGATGCTGCGCAGAATTTTTGCGATGAGCCGGACCGTGGCCGTTTTCAACAAACCATAAAAATCCGCGCCCCGTCCGAAGGGCGCGCATCCGATCTGACCGCGCTCACAACCACCGGCGGGTGACGCCCGGGTCGGAAATGACGTGCCGCACCACAAGGCGGTTCCAGATAAACAGAACCAACAATGCCCCAATGGTCGCAGCGATGAATCCCGCCCCCTGGTCGGGGCGATACCAGCCTATGGCCTGTCCGATAAAGGTCGCGAGAAACGCTCCGGCTATGCCGAGAAGCGTGGTCAGGATGAAGCCCGTGGGATTATTCGGCCCGGGAGACAACATCCGCGCGATGATGCCGGCGATAAATCCAATTACGATGATCCAGAGAATGCCCATGTCCAACCCCTCTTTCGTTTGATGCCTGCACTCAATGCATCACGACAGCCCAACCGACAGCGGCGATGAACGACCCGCCGCTGCCATCCGTGACGTACCTCGCCTAAGTTCACAGCAGGCGGGCGGCTTCCTCTGCCGACGGCACGCGGCCGCTTGGAGTCAAATGATCGACGACCTGCGGCAGGTGCTGGCTCAACGCGGCGAGAAGTTGCTCGCGCGACATTCCCGAGACCGATGTCAGGGTGTTGATCATCTCCGGGCCGAGCGCGCTGCCGATATCATTCGGCGAGATCGACTGGTTCGGTCCCGTGCCGACCCAGGAATTGGCAGCATTCCCGTGGCCGCTTTCTTGAAGCTTCTTGAGGATGTCACTGAGGCCACCGCTCAGGACGGCACCAGCGCTACCTCCAGCCAGCAGGCCGCCCAACCCGCCCTTGAACAAATCGCCAAGGCCGCCGAAGGGACCGCCAGCGGCTCCGCCCAATCCTCCCGTAGGGAGAGTTGCGCTCGAGCCGCCGCCCGGCGGTGGACGTCGGGTGCGAGGGGGTCGCTGCGGTTGGACTCGAACTCGACGAACCCCCTAAGCTTTTCAAGGCCTTATAGCCGAGCAGGGCGATCAGGGCCATGGTAAGCGGCGACATGCCGCCACCGCTGCCACCGGGAGGGCTCGGAGTACGCTGGCCACGAGGCCCATTTTCCATTCCCTTGAGAACGTCCATCAAACCCATGTCGGCCTCCTGTTGAAATTCAGCCGCACCATCAGGTATTGGCGCCACATGGCGGTTGCAAGGCACCGGTACGTACTGTGAACGAGCATAGCTTTCTTGACGGGAAGCCCGCTCCCACATTGTCGCCGTGCTCACGTCGGCGATGTCCCCACTGGCAAACGAGAACACACGATGATTACGAAGCGTCGATTTGTGACCGGGGCAAGCGCCGTCCTCGCAGGAACGGGCATCGGCATCACTCCTACCGTGAGCGCGGCGGTTGGTCTGCCGGAGAGCTTGCACGATGAGTTCGCGCTCATCGAGAAAGACAGCGGCGGGCGCCTCGGCATAGCGGCGTTCGATACGCTTTATGGCGGCCAGATCAATCATCGCGCCGATGAGCGCTTTCCCATGTGCAGCACGTTCAAGCTGCTCGCGGCAGGCGCGATCCTTTCGCGGGTCGATGCGGGCGCCGAAAATCTCGACCGACGAATTCGCTTCGAATCGCGCGACATCGTGGTGAATTCCCCAATCACCAAGGATCGCACCGGCGGTTCCGGAATGTCGTTGGCGGAGTTATGCGAAGCGGCGATGACATGGAGCGATAACACGGCCGGAAACCTGCTGATCGACAGTCTTGGTGGCCCTGCTGGATTGACCGCATACGCTCGCTTGCTCGGCGACACGATTACAAGGCTCGATCGGACGGAGCCCGATCTCAACGAAGCGATCCCCGGCGATCCGCGCGACACCACCTCGCCGGCGGCGATGCTATCGAACCTCCGCGCCCTTGTTTTTGGCAAAGCCCTGTCGACGACGTCGCGCGATCGATTGACCACTTGGCTCGTCGGCAACAAGACCGGCGACGCGCGCATGCGCGCCGGACTGCCGAAGGATTGGCGCGTGGGCGACAAGACCGGTTCCGGCGAACGCGGCACAACAAACGACGTCGGCATCATCTGGCCGGCGAACCGGGCGCCGCTCATCCTCTCGATCTATCTGACGGGCACGACGGCACCGCCTGAGCGACGCAATGCGACGCTCGCGGCCGTCGGCCATGCTGTCGCGGACGCGCTGGATCGCTGAACTTTCGCGGGCGCATCATCACTGGGCTTCCCGAATAAGCCGATTAACCTTAGCCTGCGGTTGCCCAAAAGCTAAAGAATTCAGTAGTGTTAGAATGAGCAGGCAGGATGATTTGCCTCGCCCGAGCCGCATCGTTATGCGTGCTGTCGGCGAGGCCTGAAGCGCGGCAATTTTTCTGCCGAAAGGCGAGGTCATGTCACGGCTGTTTCTCAGCCATTCCAGCGCCAACAATGTCGAAGCCGTCGCGCTGCGCGACTGGCTTGCGGCCGAAGGCTGGGACGACGTCTTTCTTGATCTCGATCCGGACCGCGGCATCACCGCGGGCGAGCGGTGGGAACGCGCGCTGACGGCGGCCGCTTCGCGCTGCGAGGCGGTGCTGTTCGTGATTTCGCGTGACTGGCTAAAATCGCGCTGGTGCTTGAAGGAATTCAACCTCGCCCACAAGCTCAACAAGCGCCTTTTCGGAGTCCTTGTCGAGGACATCCCGCTCGCCGACCTCCCGCAGGATCTGACGGGAGCCTGGCAGGTGGTCGACCTCGCGTCCGGCCACGACCACATCATGCTGAATGTCGTGCTCCCGCGCACCCACGAGGAGACGCACGTCACCTTTTCGCGGGAAGGCCTGACCAGGCTCAAGAATGGTTTGGCGAGGGCGGGTCTCGATCCAAAATTTTTCGCCTGGCCGCCGGAGCACGATCCAAATCGCCCGCCCTATCGCGGTCTCAAGCCGCTCGAAGCCGAAGATGCCGGCATCTTCTTCGGCCGCGATGCGCCCATCGTCGAGGCGCTCGATACGCTGCGCGGCCTCCAAGAAGGAGCGGCGCCGCGGCTGCTGGTGATCCTCGGCGCGTCGGGCGCCGGCAAATCATCGTTCCTGCGGGCCGGCCTGCTGCCGCGGCTCGGCCGCGACGAGCGGAACTTCCTGCCGCTTCCGGTGCTGCGCCCAGAGCGTGCCGCCATCAGCGGCGAGAACGGGCTCGTGAATATCGTGGCCTCGGCGCTCGCTGCATATGGCATCGCAAAATCACGGGTTGCCGTACGGGATGCCGTCAATGCAGGCGCCGATAGATTGCGCGAGCTTCTCGCGGAGCTTGTCGGCAAGGTCGGTGCACAACTCTTAGCAGAAGAAGGCCGTCGGCCCGCGATCGTGCTTGCCATCGACCAGGCAGAAGAGCTGTTCCAAGGCGACGGCGCGCAAGAAGGACAAACATTGTTGACGCTGATCCGCGATCTCGTCGCGGACGATCAGCCGTCACTCATCGCGCTGTTCGCGATCCGCTCGGATTCCTATGATCGGCTGGAGACGGCGAAGCCGCTCGAGGGGATACGGCAGCAGACCTTGCCGCTGCTGCCGATGCCGCGCGGCGCCTATCAGACCGTGATCGAAGGACCAGCCGCGCGGCTGCGCGAGACCGACCATCCGCTGTCGATCGAGCCGCGCCTCACGCAGCGTCTGCTCGAGGATATCGAGAGCGGCGGCGGCAGTGATGCGCTGCCGCTCCTCGCTTTCACGCTCGAACAGCTCTACCTCGACTACGGCGGCAGCGGCACGCTCCGGCTTGCGGATTACGAGGCGTTTGGCGGCGTCCGCGGCGCCATCGAGGCCGCGGTCAAGCGGGCGCTTGCAGGTGCCGACCATGATTCCCGCATTCCGCGCGACCGTGATGCCCGCCTCGCGCTGTTGCATCGAGGTCTCGTGCCGTGGCTCGCCGGCATCGATCCCGAAACCGGGAGCCCGCGCCGGCGCATCGCCCGGCTCGCCGATATCCCGGCGGAAGCCCTCCCGCTGATCCAGCTCCTGGTCGAGCAGCGGCTGCTCTCAACCGATCGCATCATCGTGCGCGACGGCGACAGCGAGCGCAGCGAAGTCACGATCGAGCCGGCGCACGAGGCGCTGCTGCGCCAATGGAGCCTGCTGCACGGGTGGCTGGAGGAGGATTTTGCGGCGCTGACGACGCTCGAGGCCGTCAAGCGCGCCGCGCGCGACTGGGCGGCAAACGCGCGGCATGCCGATTGGCTCAACCATTCCGGCACGCGGCTCGAAGATGCCGAGAAGGTCGCGGCGCGCGATGACCTCGCCGGTGATTTGTCGAGCGATGCCCGCGACTACCTGCGGCAGTGTCGTGAGCAGGAAAATAGCGTGCAGCGCGCCCGCCTGGAGCGACTCGAACGCGAGCGTGAGGAGCAGGAGCGGCGCCTGCGCGATGCGCAAACGCTCGCGGCCGCAAACCGCCGCGCCGCCCAGCGCACCGGCGTCGGCCTTGCGATCGCTTTGGTGCTCGCGGCTCTCGCCGGCTGGCAGTGGTTCGCCGCCGACCGCGCGGCGCGGGAAGAGAAGATCCAGCGCGACCGCGCGGAACAGATTCTTCGCCTCGCGATCAACGAGACCGACGGCATCGTCACGAAGATATCGACGCAGCTCATCGATCTCGTCGGCATTTCGCGCAACGGCATTCGCGCCATTCTGACCGTCATCGAAAGTCAATTCGACGACATGACAAAGGCGAGCGCCGGCGCGCCGCGACTGCAATTGAGTCGGGCCAAGATGTTGAGCGCCTTCGTTGATGTATTCGTCGAGCTCGGCGAACTCCCCGAGGCCAAGCGGCGCGCCCAGGAGTGCGTCGACATTATGCGTCCGCTCGCCCCCGACGATTCCCGCGATCTCGAAATGATCGAAGGTTTGGGCTTTTGCCTGGAGCGCTTGGCCTACTCGCAATTCTGGCAAGGCGATTACGCCGACGCCGCGGAGACCTATCGCAAAAGCATTGCGCTTCGTCGGCGCATCGTCGCAGCAAATCCTGAGTCGACCAGGGCGAGACGTTCTCTTGCGCACGTGCTCAACTACGGGGCAGTCTCCTACGATCGAGCCGCAAATCCGGAAGCGGCCGCGCCCATGGTCAAAGAGAGCCTCGCGATTACGAGCGACCTCATCGTCAAGGATCCCGCCGACGCCTTATCTCGGCGAGAACACGTCGAAAGCCTGAATTTCAAAGCCCAAGTCGCTCAAACATTTGGTCTGCAGGATGAAGCGTTGACCGCATTCGAGCAATCACGCGACGTGGCTGCCGACCTTTTTGCCAAGGACCAAGGGAACGCCACGTTGCGGCGTTTCTACTCTAATCTCCTCGGCAATGCCGCGAGCGCCCTTATGGCTGTCGGTCGCGACAAGGAAGCGCTCGCCTTGTTGCAAAAGGCTCTCGACATCAAACGCGACCTTGTAAAGCTCGATCCTGAAAATGTTTTCTGGCAGTCGGAGCTTGGATTCACGCTTTCCTGGCTGGGTGAGGCCGAGCGCAAACTTCAAAATACGGATGAGGCGGTGGCGCATTATCGCGAAGCCGTCGATCTCAACAAGAAATTGCTCGTCCTCGGACCCGACAATTTCGTGCGGCAGTTTCGGGTCACCGAGAGCCTCATTGGGCTGGCGCGCGCCCGCGACACGATGAACGATCCGGATGCCACCCAAAGCGTCGATGAAGCGATCAGGCTTATGCCGAATTCAGCGCTCGCATACAACACGCGCGGCCTGTTCTATGCCGAGAAATCAAATTTTGAGCGGGCCATTGCCGACTATACCCAAGCGGTGAGGCTCGATCCGAAATATACGATGGCTTACCTCAATAGAGGCCATGCCTATTCTGCGAAGAAGAAGCATGGTGAAGCAATCGCTGATTATACAGCGGTCATCGACCTGCATCCGACTTTTGCTTTTCCCTACTTCTTTCGCGGTAACAGTCAATTAGAAGAGAAAAATTACGACGCCGCCATAACTGATTATAAGAAGGCAATAGAGCTCAATCCACGCTACGTATTTGCGTACTACCGCCGTGGAGATACCTATGCCATAAAATCGGAGTATGATCGGGCTATCGTCGATTATAGTGAGGCTATCAAGTTAGATCCGAAATTTGTTTTCGCGTACGTCAGTCGCGGCAACGCCTTTTTTAACAAACGCGAGCCGGACCACGCGATTGCGGACTATACGGAAGCGATCAAACTCAATCCGAAATACGTTGATGTCTATAATGGCAGGGGCAATGCGCATTTCAACAAGCACGAGTACGACGAGGCGGCGGCCGACTATTCCGAGGCCATCAAGCTCAATCCCAAATATGCAGTTGCGTACAACAATCGGGGAAATGCCTATTATGCTATGAGAGACTACGATCACGCTGTTTCCGATTACGCAGCTGCGATCGAGAGTAGTCCGCAGGGTCCCTCGGTTGGTATCTGGTACCTCAATCGAGGTGTGGCGCTCTTCAACGAGGGCGAATACGTGCGTGCCGCCGCGGATTGCGACGAGGCGATCAAGCGTGATCCCAACAATGCGAGTGCATACTTCTGGCGCGCGTTTTCGTCTTTCAGGATGCAACAAAGCGATCGGGCGATTGCGGACTATGATCGCGCGATCGCCATCAATCCCAAGTATTTCGTTGCATATGTCAACCGTGGCGTTGCCTATCGTGCAAAGAACGAATACGACCGCGCCATCGCCGATCTTAACGAGGCGATCGAGATCGATCCGAAAGTGGGTCGCACGTTGTACCATCGCGGAAGCGTGTATCGGGCCGCCGGCAATGCGACGAAGGCCGCAGCGGAGTATGCGGCTGCGATCCAGCTGGATCCAAAAGATGCGGGCGCATACAGCGCGCAGTGTTGGATGCAGCTTGTCGCGGATGATGCGAAGTCCGCGCTTGCGAATTGCGATCGATCGATATCCCTGCGATCCGATGACCCGTATGCCTATGACGGCCGCGGACGGGCTCGCCTCAAGCTCGGTCAGGTTGACGGCGCGCTCTCCGATTTCGATGCGGCGCTGCAAATCGAGCCGAAGCTTGCGAGCTCGTTGTTCGGGCGCGGAACAGCGAAGCTTCGGAAAGGCGACAGTGACGGTGGAAATGCGGATATCGCGGCCGCAAAGGCCATCAGGCCAAATGTCGCTGATGAGTTCGCGCTGTAGCGCGAGCTCTTCCTGCCAATTTCATAGCGAACTGCCGGGCCCATAGGCAGTCTGTGGGGCGTCTGCGCTGCACCCGCTGGCAGAGTACCGTTGACGGGTTATCGCAGGTCAGCGGTCGGCGGCTAGTGCCATCGCACGTGCTTCACTGCGTAAGGTGCGCCGTTGCGACTGCCGCGTTGAACAACTGGGCCATGGCGGCGGTGATATCGCCGTCCGTCGTCACCGAGAAAAACAGGCCCGGCGAGGCACAGCTCTGGAGGTTGGGACTGATTTGGCTCTGAAAGGGGGCAATCCACTGATTGTACCAGGAGTTCGTCGGAAGCGGCAGATACACGGTGTAGAGAACGGCAATGCGAATGCCGCGGTTCTTCACCGTCGTGCACCACGCCGTGTTGAACGGCTGCTGGCAGCGGGTCCCATCGAGAGTCTGCGAGCACGACGCCGAAATCTCGTCGTCGACACCGTCAGAAACAAGAAGCAGCACTTCTTGGGGTGTGCTGTTGGAAGCACCCGTTCCTGGCGCCGGCATGTAGGTGTTGATTTGCGACATGGCCGATTCGAAGTTGGTGTCGGTGTCGTTGTTGTTATTCGAACTCGTCAGCCAATTGTTGGAGTATACCTGCACCACGTCGATTCCGGCCGCCGCCGTTTTGGCGGTCGACAAATTGGACGTCAGCGCTTGGATCGTGTTGGTGCCCGAACTGTTGAACGTATAGATGGCCATGCGATAGGTCGTATGGTTTGAAGCCGCGGTCGCCGTCGCTGTCGTCATCAGCGACTGGGTCGCGGTGGCCATGTTTTGAACTCGCGTCACCACCCCCAATTGTTTCGCGAGCGTGTAGTTGTCGACGCCGCCGCGGTTGCCCAGACTATCCGCCGCCGGGTTCGTTTCATGGCATGCGAACGCACAGCCGCCTTGGGCGGAGGTATTGGCAACCATCGTATTGATGCCGGCTGTCGTGGCTGCGATGGCCATGGAAGGCGAATTGTCGAGCAATAGATAGAAATCGATATTTGGTGGAATCGACGCGGCCGCGGTCGATGTTCCGCTCAACGGAATTGATGACTTTCCGATCACCCCTCCGAACAGGAGACTGGTGCTCGTTTGATACGATAAGGTGATGCCGTAATTGTTGCCGCTGATGGTGGGTGTCACGCTCAGGGTGACGGCATTGATGCCCTTCACCTGGCCCACCTGCGTGTTGAACGTATTGGTAGCGGCGGTGGTCATTGCCGTCTGCCCTTGCGCCATGACAGCAGGGGTCAGAGCCGCGAGCGCTGCGGAATCCAGGATCGCGTCGAGTTGCACTCTTCGGTTCGATGAGAGGGCGTAGTCGGCCGTCGCGCCGACCAGCATCATGACCGGGACCGCGATCATCGCAAAAGTGACGGCAACATTGCCCTCTGTCCGGGCAAAGAAGGTGTTCATCCGCTCGCGCAGAGGCCGCAAGAAAATCAGCATGGCCGTTCCACCCGTGGCTATCGACGTCGGAACGCTATCAATGGAACCGGTTCTGTAAGGAGTTGGTTAAGTTGGGTTCAAAAATCTGGTTACAAAATCATTGAACCGATGCGGTACAGCGGCCGCGAGAAAACCCGAGCGAGGATGTCCCCGTTATGGCTCAGCCTAAAATGGGAAGGATGCGGACCGTGTAGGCGTGGGCGATCCTGCGGCCGAGCACCGGATCTTCGATCTCGTATTCAAAACGTTCGGTCGGCCGCACGCCGCCGCGAGCGGCGAGCGTGCCGCAGTACATCATGGTGCTGTCGGGGAGTTGTGAGGCGCCTTTGAGATAGCGGCCGATGAGGTCGTGCGGTGCCAGCATCGCCGTCACCGGGCCCTCCTGATAGAGCTTGCGCTCACCGTTCTCGACCACATGGGCGCGCAGCATCAGCTTGTCCCAGTGGGGGGCAACCTCGTCGAACGCCCAGAACACCGGGGCCAGCGGCTTGTCGCACATCTGCTTCGAGACGGTGACGCCGTAGGTCTCGACGGTGCGGTCGGTGTGGTCAGAGCCGGTGCCGACCCACAGGCGGCCGTCATACTGGAGCAGCACGAACTCGACCTCGCCGCCGGAGCCGGTGCCCACCACCTCGATTTCCGATCCGGTGGTGAGCCGCGCCGCCGAGACCCGATAAAAGATCGGCGTCGTCGCCGGGCGTTTGACGCCGAGCGCCTCAAGCTCGCGAATATGCTTTTCGACCGCTGCGGCATCGCGCCCGGTCCAGCCGGCTACGATCGCATCGTCAATGCCGACATCGCGGGGCACCGACGAGCCGGCACTGTGCAGCGTAAGCGAAAGCGTCTGGCGAGCCACGGCAACCTCAATTCTCAGGACGGGTGGCGGACTTTACCGAGCCAGACGGCCCGCACAAGAACTCCCGTCATGAACCCATGCGCGGGACACATGCTTGGCAGTGCGAAAAGCAAAGTCGTGAAATCCGAAGGCTAGCTAGACAAAGCAATAACGAAGCAATCGAGCACACGGCCGTCATTCCCGGGCGCCGGAGCGAAGCGGAGGCGAGCCCGGAATCCGGGAACACGGACTGCGGAGTATGGATTCCGGGCTGCCGGCTCCGCTTGGCCCCCGGAACGACGAGCCAAGGGGCCAGAGGAGCCGCAATCCGGACGCGCCCTGACAAATCCGGTTGCTCGTCGCTACCACGCTATGCCACATCCTCCCGCAACTTCGATCGGAGAGACCTCGTCATGCGAACGATTGCGCAAGCGGCCCGTGCCCTGGCCTCTGGAACCTCAAGCCGGTCGCTGGTCGATGAATGCCTGGCGCGCATCGAGGACGCGGCGGGCGAAGGTCGGCGCGTGTTTCTCAAGGTGCATGCCGGAATGGCGCGGGCGGCGGCGGATTACATCGACGCCCTGCGCGCGCAGGGTGCGGCGCCATCGCTGTTCGCGGGAATCCCGATCTCGGTCAAGGATCTGTTCGATCTTGCCGGTGATGTCACCACCGCGGGATCGACGGCGCTGCGCGACGCTCCAGCCGCCACGCGCGATGCGCCCGCGGTGGCCCGCCTGCGCGCCATGGGCTTCATTCCGATCGGCCGCACCAACATGACCGAGTTCGCGTTCTCGGGCATCGGCTTCAATCCGCATTACGATACGCCGCGTAACCCCTACGATCGCAAGACCGGCCGGATGCCGGGCGGCTCGTCGTCAGGCGCGGCAGTATCGGTCACCGACGGCATGGCAATCGGGGCGCTCGGCACCGACACCGGCGGCTCCTGCCGCATCCCGGCGGCGGTGTGCGGAATCGTCGGCTACAAGCCCACCGCTAAGCGCGTGCCGACTGACGGCGTGCTGCCGCTCTCGTTTACGCTCGATTCGGTTGGGCCTCTCGCCGCGACCGTCGCGTGCTGCGCGACGCTCGATGCGATCATGGCGGGAGAGTTGCCCGAGGAGATTGCGCCGTCCCGTCTCGACGGCCTGCGGCTTGGCGCACCGCAGACCATGATGCTCGACGGCATGGACGCGACCGTCGCCTCAACCTACGGCGCGGCCCTCACGCGGCTCAGCAAAGCCGGCGTCAAGATCGTCGACATCCCGTTGACCGAACTCAAGGACATCGCCGCCATCAACCGCCGTGGCGGCTTCTCATCTGCCGAGGCATATGCCTGGCATCGCGACCTGATCGAGCGCAAAGGCGCGCAGTACGACCCGCGCGTGCTGGTGCGCATGATGCGAGGCAAGGACCAGGATGCCGCCGACTACATCAATCTTGCGGGCGCCCGCGCCGACCTGATCCGCCGCGTCGCGGCTGTGTCGCGCGACTATGACGCGCTCGTGATGCCGACAGTGCCCATCGTCGCGCCGGCGCTTGCCTCGCTCGAAGCCGAGGACACGTTCCACACCACGAACTTGCTGGTGCTGCGCAACACATCGGTGGGCAACCTGCTCGACCGTTGCGCGATCTCGATCCCGTGTCACCACGCGGGCGAGGCGCCGGTCGGGTTGATGCTTTTCGGTGATCATGGCGGCGATCGAAAGCTGTTCGCGATGGCGGCCGCCATCGAGGCCGTTCTGTCGCCGTGGGCCGCCAAAACCTGACGATGGCCGATTTCCTCTACAGCCTGGCGAAGCCGGCGCTGAATTTTCTCGATCCGGAACGGGCGCACGGGCTGACGGTGCGGGCGCTCAAGCTCGGCCTTGCGCGGCTGCTGCCCCGCGAGCCCGAAGATCCGATCCTGGCGACAAAGGTCTGGGGCCTGTCCTTCCCGAATCCGGTTGGGCTTGCGGCCGGGTTCGATAAGGGCGCCGAGGTGTGCGACGCGGCACTCGCGCTCGGGTTCGGCTTCGTCGAGGCCGGCACGGTGACCCCGCGGCCACAGCCGGGCAATTCCGGCCAGCGGTTGTTCCGGCTGAGTGCCGACGAGGCCGTAATCAACCGGTTCGGCTTCAACAGTCACGGCATCGCGCCTTTCGCCGCAAATCTCGCGCGGCGTCGCAACCGCGGCGGCATCGTCGGTGCCAACGTCGGCAAGAATCGCGACACCGTCGACGGCGCCGCCGATTACATCGCATGCATCAAAGCGCTGGCGGGCCTCGCCGACTATCTCGTCGTCAATGTTTCGTCGCCGAACACGCCCGGGCTGCGGGCGCTGCAGGCGCGCGCACAGATCGAGGACCTGCTCGCGCGTGTGCTCGCGGCGCGGCCCAGCGGGACCCATCAGACACCGATATTGGTCAAGTTGGCACCCGATCTCAGCGATGATGAACTTGCCGATATCGCCGATGTTGCGCTTGCTGCGAAGGTCGATGGCCTCATCATCGGGAACACCACGGTTGCCCGCCCGCCGACGCTCAAGAGCCCTGACCGCGACGCTCCCGGCGGCTTGTCGGGTCGGCCGCTATTCGTTCAGTCGACCGCATGCCTCGCTGCCGCTTATCGTCATACGAAGGGTCAAATTCCCATCATCGGCTGCGGCGGCATTGCCAGCGGCGCCGACGCCTATGCCAAGATTTGTGCCGGCGCTTCGCTCGTGCAGCTATATTCGGCGCTGGTCTTTTATGGACCCGGGCTCGTCGATCGCATCAAACGTGAACTCGCGGCACTGTTGCGCCGCGATGGGTTCGGGGCCGTGAGCGAGGCCGTCGGCGCGGATCAACCAGGGATACGGGCGAGTGCACCGTCACCTGCCGGCGTCAGACCGACGACCGTTTGACGGCTCAAAGCTTCTGCAATTCCGGGAAAGGCTGGTAGAGCGCGCCACCGCAAAGGGCCGGGGTCGCGTCCACGATTTGGGTAATCTGCCCATTGAAGAAGAATGCCGCCTTCTCCTTCACCCCTGAATAATTGCCGTCCTCTTTAGCGTTCATGCGAAAGCAGGCGACGTAGCGCGTCGTCAGGCTGGAGGTTTTCAGCACCGGTTCGGCGACATACGCATCGCGAATATTCGCCGGATCTTCGAGCTGACGACTCACGAGGCCGGCGATCTGGGTCTTGTAGCTTGTCGGAAAAACATTTTCCTCGAGCTTGGAGTCCTTGTTGCCGAAGCTGGAGCAAGCGCAAGCCGCAACGGCAAAGAGGGCGACGAGCCCGACTTTCATTCCGGTTTGCAACGATGCGCGCATCATGCTCGCGAATGCCCATCGCCGGCGGGCTCTATGCCTCGGCCGCGTGTCGGGTCCGGCCGACCGGCCCCTTCACCGAGGCCGGATTAAATTGAGGAAAGCGAGCAAGATCAATCATTAAGTCAGGGCCCGAGGCGGGCTCGGAGGTAACCCGACGGGCTCATGCGCATCATGCGCCGACACTACTCGCCACCGGCGCCACGCTCTGCTATGCGACGCGGCTGATTTGGACAGGCCCAGCGCGGCGCCGCAGGGCACGGACGGAGATTGATATGCCCGAGACGGTGAAGGTCATCACGATATGCGGCTCGCTTCGCAAAGCCTCCTACAATGCTTCGCTCGCTCGTACCGCAATCAAGCTTGCACCGCCCGGAATGTCGGTTTCGCCGTCGCCCTCCCTTGCTGACATCCCCATCTACAATTTCGACGTTCAGAGCAGCACGGGTATCCCGGCCTCCGTCACCGAGCTTGGCGCCGCGATCCGCGCCGCTGACGGAGTTTTGATCTGCTCGCCCGAATACAATTGGTCCATTTCGGGTGTCCTGAAGAACACCATCGACTGGCTGTCGCGGCTCAAGGACCAGCCCTTCACCAACAAGCCGGTGGCACTGCAATCGGCGGCGACGGGGCTCCTGGGCGGATCGCGTGGCCAGTACCACCTGCGTCAGTCCCTCACATCGATTGATGCACTGCTGTTCGGCAAGCCCGAAGTCCTGGTGACGTTCGCCGCGCAGAAATTCGACGAGAAGACCCTGGAGCTCAAGGATCAGGGAGCGCTTGATCTGATCAAGCAGCAACTCGCCGCATTCGAGATGTTCATCCGCAAAAACACCGGCAAATAGGTCGGCGCTATTTGATCAGACGGGCGACACGCTCGATGATCGGGTTCGGCGTTGCGTAGGCCTTTTTGATCAACGCTTCGAGCGCTTCCCCGCTCTCGGGATCGAGCGCGAGCTTGCGTTGCTGCGTCTCGGCGATGAACGCACTGTCCTGCATCGTCGCCATGAAGGCATCGCGCAACAGCTTGAGGCGATCCGGCGGCAGGTTCGGCGGCGCGACGAAGGGCCGTCCGATGCCCTGACCAACGTAGAGGAAATCGATCGCTTCGCGATCGACGTCGTTGCGGGCGAGATCGAGGACGAACGGCACATCCTTCAATTCCGGATTGGGGCTTGCTCCGCCTTGGAATAATACTGCGACGGCGCCGCTCGAAATCCAGTCCGGCCTGCGCACCTTGATGCTGTCCAGGCTCTCGCAGATACCCTGAACCTCGCCACGTTCCATGGCGAGAAAGACGTCGGCCGACGAGGGATAAACGCCAACGACCTTGAACTTCATCCCGAGAATATCGTTGAGCGCCTTTGGATAGACGCGGGCGCCGGTGCCCGGCCCGGTCTCGCCAACTATGAGCTGCTTCTCAAGCAGATCCTGCACCGTTTTCACCGGTGACGTCGCCGAGGCGATGCAGACATTGGTCTCGATCGCCGGCGTGCCGAGCCACGACAACTTGGTGGCATCAAATTGCGCGCCCGGCGTGCCGATGAGAGGGCCGAGCACCGCATCGCGCGCGATCAGCGCGATCGCCGTGCCGTCCTTGGGCGCGACGTTATAAATGAAATTGGCGGCGCGAAAACTGCCGGCACCTTCCATGTTTTGCGGCACGACATTCGGATTGCCCGGCAGGTGGCGACCAATATGGCGCGCCACCGTGCGTCCCCACAGGTCGTAGCCGCCGCCGGTGCCGAATCCGATGATCATATTCACGGTCTTGCCGGCAAATGTCTGCGCGTCGGCTGGGCCGCTTTGGAGCGCCGCCAATAACGGCGCCACCAAGCATGCGCTCGCCAAAGCGCGCGACGCGATGCACAGCACGGGGTGCGGCACGTGGTAGTCCTCATCGCCGTTCGGTTGGGCTAGGAAACGGCACCATCGAGCGTGCTATTCTGCCGCAAGCGATGCAAGGAAAATCAACCCGAAACGGATAGACGCGGCTCAATGGCATTGACGTTTAGTGTCGCCATCGGGGCCGCGGTCGCGATGTTGTGGTGGACCGCGCTCGGCTATGTCGTGACGCGTCGCCTCGTCCCGCAGTCGCTCGCGTTGCCGATGGCACCGACGGTCGGCTGGGCCGTCCACGGTGCCATCGCCTTGCTGGTATTTCTGGTGGTACCGTTCTCGGCGATGACCGTCGCTGCCGTCGCGGTGCTGGTCCTTTTGGGCGCTTTCGCGGCGGCTCATTTCTCGTTACGGCGATCTGCCATTTTCTTGTCCTGGCCGGGCTTGTCCCGGCCATCCACGTCTTGGCCGGGAAAGAAAGGCGTGGATGGCCGGGACGAGCCCGGCCATGACGATGAACCAACCAGTGAGCAGTACACTCGCTCTGTTCCACTTTGGACCTACGGCGCAGCTGCTCTGCTCGCGATGGCGCCCGCGGCGGCCGTCCTGCCGAAATGGACGGGTGACGGCGTCAGTCTCGACTATCGGATCTTCGACCACGCCAAGGTCGCCCTCGTCGATGACCTGATGAAGTTCGGCCTCCCGGCAGGCAATCCGTTCTTCTCCGAGCCGCATCTTGCCTACTATTACCTTTGGCACTTCAGCGCGGCAGAGCTAGCCGTCGCGATCGGCATCAGCGGCTGGGAGGCCGATGCGGCCATGACCTGGTTCGCGGCCGCAGCCTCGCTCGCCATGATGATGGGCCTTGCCGCCTGGCTCGGTGGACGCAGCGCCGCGATTCTCACCGTGCTGCTGTCAGCCTCGGCATCGGCGCGCACGGTGCTGGAGTTGATTTTCGGCGCCAATCGCATCGATGCCGTGATCGAACCGGCAGAAGGATTTGCCGGCTGGCTGTTCCAGGCGGCCTGGGTGCCGCAGCACATCATGTCAGCGTCCTGCGTCGCCGCCGCGGCCGTGCTGATGAGCCGCCTGGCCGAAGCCGGCGGGATATTTGCAACCGCGGTACTCGCGTTGCTCGTCGCCGCCGCATTCGAGAGTTCGACCTGGATCGGCGGCGTCGCATTTGCGGCCGCCGCACCGATAATTGCGCTCGTCCTCGTTGTGCGCGGGGCCGGGAGCCCGCGCTTCGTTGCGGCGCTCGCGATGGCCGCGCTGCTCGCGGCCCTCCTTGTCATGCCGCTGCTGCGCGAGCAGTTGACGATGGCGGCCGCGCGAGGCGGCGGCGCGCCTGTTACCTTGCAATTCTATCCGGTCCTGACCGAGGAAATACCGGCTGCGCTTCGCGCCTGGCTTAATCCGCTTGCGTTCTGGCTCGTGCTGCTTCCGATCGAGCTGCCGGCCATCTACTTCACCGGGGTGGTCGCGCTCGTATGGTTCTGGCGCGAGCCCGGACTTGCGGCATCAACCCGGCATCTCGCTGCCGCGCTCGCGGCGCTTGCAATGATCTGCCTCGTGGTGTCCTGGCTTCTGGCCAGCACGCTGGGCGGCAACAACGATCTCGGCTGGCGCGCACTGCTCCCCGCCGTAATGGCACTCACGGCGTTCGCCGCCGCCGGAATTGCGCGCGCATTTGCGGCGCGCGCGTACCTCGCGGTCGCCGCCGCGCTCGGGGCGGCACTTCTTGGAATGCCATTCGCGATCGATCTCATTCGCGACAACCTCCTCGGCGAACCGAATGCCGCGGACCGCCAGTTCGCGGCGAGTGCGGAAATGTGGGCGGCGGTCCGCCGTCATGCCGCGGCCGACGAACGCGTCGCCGACAATCCGCTGTTCCTGCATGACATGACGGTCTGGCCCGTGAACATTTCGTGGGCGCTGCTGGCAAACCGTCCTTCCTGCTACGCCGGCCGTGAACTGGTGTTGGTCTACAGCTCGCTGTCGGTGGCTGCGCGCGAGACTATCGATGCGCAGTTTGCGCGCGTCTTCGACGGACATCCTGCGCCGGGCGACGTCGATGCCCTCGCGACCAGGTACGATTGTCGCGTCATCGTGCTCTCCCCCGGAGACGGCGCTTGGCGCAGCGATCCATTCGCCGCGAGCCCGCGCTATCGAATGGTCGAGGACGTGCCGGAGCGCTGGCGCATCTACCGCGCGAAAGACTTGCCGTAGAGCGGGGGCTCAATCAAGCGTGCGGGCGCAGTGACTCAAATTCCCGCAAACCAATTAAAGCCTTGCTTGCGATAATAGGTGTCGGGAAAATCGTTGGTGACCTCGATCGCGGTCACCCACTTCGCGTTCTTGAAGCCAAGCTTGGTTGACGTGCGCAGCCGCATCGGAAAGCCGAACGGGTCGCCGATCGGCTCACGGGCGTACTTCGTCGCCAGCATCGTCTGCGGATGCAATGCCGACGCCATGTCGAGACTCTCGGTATAACCATCGGCGCAGCGGAACGCGACATACTTGGCGCTCGTATCGGCGCCGACCCGTTCGAAGAACGTGCGCAGGTTCACGCCCGACCACTGGCCGATGTAGTCCCAGCCTTCAACGCAGATATGCTTGATGATGATCTCCTGCTCGGGCATTCGGTAAACGTCGTCGATCGACAACGGCCGCTTGTCGGAGATCAGGCCCGACAGTTCGAGCTTCCATGTCTTGCCGTCGACCGGCTTCACGTCCTCGATCTCGTAATAAGCGTTGAAACGCGGCGGCTTGACCACCATCGACTCGGGATAAGTCGGCGCCAGGTGATTGGGGCGGAAGATCAAGGACTGCACCCGGTCATTCCAACCGGAGACACCGCGCAGGAACGTCTGCAACTCCGGGTTCTCCGACGGGTCGCAGCCGGTGAGCAAAGTGAGGGCGCCGAGGCTCAGCGATCCGCGCAGCATGTTGCGGCGGTCGATCGTCTCGATGAGCTTGCGGTGCTCGTGCATGACGCTTTGATCGGCGCCCTGCTTTGGCCGGAACAACGATCGCGTCAGGGGTCGAATGGCCATGGCGGCCTCCTCAATGGGTCGGCTGCGGTTGCGCAGGCGCCGCGGACGCGTCCGCGTCGGCAACGACCGGGCCGCCTGTGACCATGGCGACAAGGGTATGCGGCACGAGCAGCGCGAGCGCGACGTGCACGACCATGAATCCGACGATCGCCGCCATGCAGAAGAAATGCACGAGCCGCGCATTCTGGAAGGTGCCGAACAGCGCGACGAGCTCCGAAAACTGGATCGGCTTCCAGATCGCGAGCCCCGAGATGACGACGAGGATACCGGCGCAGATCACGCCGACATAGAGCAACTTCTGCACCGCGTTGTATTTGGTCGGATCGTCATGGGCGAGGTGGAATTGCAGCGCGTCCTTGACGGTCGCGACGACGTCGCCCACGCGGATCGGCAGCAGCATGCGGCGAAAACGGCCGGTCGCAAGACCGTAAGTCAGATAAGCAAGGCCATTGAGGACGATGATCCACATGCCGAAGAAATGCCATTGCAGCCCGTGCTGCGCCCATTTGCCGATGACCATCCATTCGGGAAAATGCAGCCAGCCGAACAAGACCTCGTCGTTGTAGATCTTCCAGCCGCTGCCGATCATGATGATCATCGCGACGGCGTTGGTCCAATGCATGATGCGCAACGGCAGCGGATGCAGGCGCCGCGCCGCGTGCGTTGGCATTTGGTGCGGTGAGAGGCTTGGTCCAGTTTGATCGGGGAGACCGCGTCCGTGGATGCCATCTCGGATTCTCCCCGCGGTATCGGCCTTTTCGGCCGCTGCGATGGCGTGACGTTACGAGCGTCATCGGATCGAATCAATCGCGGCTCGATGCCAGCGGCGTAAACTTGCCGTGTGCTGTCGCCATCAGGGCGGGTAAACTTCCCGTGTTTGGTTTGCGGCAGTTTCGTAAAATTGGCGTGTCGAGGACTCAAGCACACGATTTTCGTGTCAAACTGCGCCCCTCGCGAAAGTCGGCAATGAAACTCGCATGCAAAATTCGAGCGCCGATAACGAGCACTGACAAAGGGACAATCGATGAATTCGCTCGTGGCCATTCCGCTGGCGGCCGTTTTGGGATGCGCAGTGGGTCCCTCATGGGGCTGCGATGGCGCCCCGCCGATAACAGCCGCGTCTGTTCAAGTCGCCCAAGCCGAGACGGCGGTGCGGCCGGCCGATGCGCCAAAGGTCGCCGATGCGATCTCCGCCGGACGAGTCGCTCGAAGAGAAATTCGAGAAACGGTTTCCGCAAAAGGTCCGCGTCGGGGACTTGATCGGCCTGCCGGTGCTCGACGATGACGACGTGACGCTTGGCCATGTCGAGGAGGTCGTTCGCGATCCCCAGGGCAAGACCAAGCTCATCGTGTCCTACAGCCGATGGTTCGGATGGTTTGGCCGCCCGGTGGCGGTGCCGATCGAGGCCGTCGCGATCCTCGCGAGGCAGATCGCTTCGGTCGAAATGCAGCCGCCGGAATACGCCAAGGCGCCGACCTGGACGCCCGGCGCCGATCAGCGCCTTCCCGACAACGATACGATCCGGATTGCCCTCACCCGCCGGTGACCTTTTCATCACCGCCCTGGGAAAGCGGCGACGCTGGTCCCGCTTACTCCGCTGCGGTCTGGCGGCCGGTACCGTAGCGGCGTTCGATGTAATCGATCACGATGTTCTTGAAATCGGCGGCGACGGTCGCGCCCCGCAACGTCATTGCCTTCTTGCCGTCGATGAAGACCGGGGCCGCCGGCTGCTCGCCGGTGCCGGGGAGCGAGATGCCGATGTCCGCATGCTTCGATTCGCCGGGGCCGTTGACGATGCAGCCCATCACCGCGACGTTGAGGCTCTCGACGCCGGGATAGCGCGTTTTCCACTCTGGCATCGAAATCTGGATGAAATCCTGGATCTCGCGGGCGAGCTCCTGGAACGTGGTCGAGGTGGTACGCCCGCAGCCCGGGCAGGCGGCGACCAGCGGCACGAACACCCGGAAGCCCATGGTCTGCAGGAGTTCCTGCGCGACCTTGACCTCGAGCGTGCGGTCGCCGCCAGGCTCAGGCGTGAGCGAAACGCGCACTGTGTCGCCGATGCCCTGCTGGAGCAGGATGCCCATGGCGGCAGACGACGCCACGATGCCTTTCGAGCCCATGCCGGCCTCGGTGAGGCCGAGATGGATGGCGTAGTCAGAACGCCGCGCAAGGTCGATGTAGACCGCGATCAGGTCCTGCACCGCGGACACTTTGGCGGACAGGATGATGCGCGAGCGCGGCATGCCCATTTGCTCGGCGCGCGTCGCCGACAGCAAGGCCGACTGCACCATCGCCTCGCGCGTCACCGCTCGCACGTCCGCGGGCTGCGGCAGCTTGGCGTTCTCATCCATCAGGTGGGTGAGCAACTCCTGATCGAGTGAGCCCCAGTTGGCGCCGATGCGCACCGGCTTCTCGTGCTTGAGCGCCATTTCGATGATGGCGCCGAACTGGCGGTCCTTCTTCTCCTTGAAGCCGACGTTACCGGGATTGATGCGGTACTTATCGAGCGCCTCGGCGCAGGCTGGATGGTCGGCGAGAAGCTTGTGGCCGATGTAGTGGAAGTCGCCGACGATCGGCGCCGTCACGCCCATCTTGAGCAGGCGCTCCTTGATATGGGGCACGGCAGCGGCGGCCTCATCGCGGTCGACGGTGATGCGCACCAGTTCAGAGCCGGCGCGTGCCAGCGCCGCCACCTGGCGAACGGTCGAATCGACATCGGCGGTATCGGTGTTGGTCATGGATTGGACCACCACCGGCGCCCCGCCTCCGACCGTGACATTGCCGACCTGGACCGGCACGGTCTTATGTCTCGGCAACGGCGCCGCGCTGTCGTTCATCGCAATTCCTCCAAACCCCATTGTCTCAGACATAAGCTAGGACAGTGACGGCAACAACACGTGGGACTAATTTCCGCAAGCGTTCGGAACCCGGTCTGGGCTTTTCGAGGCGCATTTTTTGCAGGCAGCGTAAATTGTTCCACGCCTTCTGTAGTGCTGACACTCACCTGGGATCGTTCATGAGACTGAAATTGCCTATCCGCCTCTCGGTTACCGGATTTACGGCGATTGCACTGTTTTGCCTGAGCCTCGGGGTCACCGCAGCTTCGGATGATCGGAAATATCCCGACTGGAAAGGCCAGTGGATCCGCACGCGCGTCCCGGGCGCCGTCGGCCAGCCGCCGCATGATCCGTCGAAGCCGCCCGGCCGCGGCCAACAGGCACCGCTGACCGCCGAATATCAGGCGAAGTTCGAGGCCAACCTCGCCGACCAGGCGGTCGGCGGGCAGGGCACCTCGGCAACCTTCGCGTGCCTCCCCAATGGCATGCCGCGCGTCATGATCGCCTACGAGCCGATCGAGTTCGTCGTCACCCCCGACATCACCTACATCCTGCTCGACCATATCGAGCACAGCCGCCGCGTCTACACCGACGGTCGCGATTGGCCGGACACGATCGAGCCGAGCTGGGTCGGCTATTCGATCGGCCGCTGGGTCGATCGCGACGGCGATGGCCGTTACGACATGCTCGAAATCGAGAGCCGCGGCTTCAAGGGTCCGCGCGCTTATGATGCGAGCGGCTTGCCGCTTCATGAGGACAACGCCAGCATCTTCAAGGAGCGCATCTACCTCGACGATGCCAATCCCGACCTCCTGCATGAGGAAATCACCACCATCGACCACGCATTGACCCGGCCGTGGACGGTGACGCGGAATTATCGGCGCAATCCTTATCCGAAGGCGGTATGGCAGGAATGGATTTGTGGCGAAAACAACCCGCACGTGGTGATCGGCGCGGACAACTACTTTCTCAGCGCCGACGGCTTGCTGATGCCGGCGCGCAAGGACCAGCCGCCACCCGACCTCAGGTATTTCAAGCCGCGCAAGTAGGAGCGGGTGTCATCCGCGTCCGGTTCGTAGGGTGGGCAAAGCGCGAAGCGTGCCCACCAGCACCGTCGCCGCGTGGGCACGGCGGAATTCGCCGCGGAAAAATTCGCAGCGCCTCGGCCGCCTTTGCCCACCCTACGATGAGGACGGGCCTATTTGCAGCCGTTCTGCACCTTGGCCAGCAGGGGGTTGAATTCCGCCGCGGTCAGGTAGGCGCCGAACTCGGCGCCCGGATAATTCGCGTTCTGGAACGAGGTCACGCTGATCAGAACGTTGTTGTTTGCCGATTCCGTCGCGTTGAAATTGACGATCCAGCCGCCGCCGCTGGTGCCGCAGGTGAGGTTGATGACCGGCTGCCATTGCACGACGAGGTTCGGGTAAGACTGGCCCGGGAACATCGGGATCGCATCGGCAAAGAACACCATGCCGTGCGACTCCTGAACGATCTCGCCGTTGAGGATATCGGCCGCGTATCCGATCCTCGTGGCTGCGACCCATTTGCCCTTCCAGTCGAGTTGATAGGGCATGACGCCGGTCGGGCTGTTGCCATCCAGTAGCACCATCGCATAGTCGTGCTGAGCGGCGACCCGCAGGGCGTCGTCCTTCTGCGCCGCGGTCATGCTCGCGTAGTTCGCCGGGAACGTCCACAGCGGATTGGTGAGCGCGCAAATCGGTCTTGAAGACGTGCGAGCCTTCACCGTTCTGATACTGGAGCAGGAAGCGCTGCTTGGTGAGGTCGAACCACGGGCCGGTGGGATTCTCCGTCAGGTCCTTGATGCAGTGGCCGGCCGTCAGCACCACGTTCGGGGTAATGAACTGGCCAGTGCAATAATGATAGGCGTAGGGGTTATCCTGTCGTCGGCGTCGGGTTGATGAGGACGCCGACCCATTTGAGCGGCGCCACGCTTGGATTGCCCGTGCTGCGCGGGGGGGCGGCTTGGGCGAGCCGAGCGCCGGGCATCGCCTTGCCGCCAGTGGCGGCGCCGAAACTCGTTGCCCCGTCAAGCGCGTGCGGGGAAAGGATTTGCGACAGCCCGCGAGGTTTGCCGGCCAAATCGGAGTCGCGCGCATCGGCCCGAATAATGTAGGCGGCCACAACCGCCACGAGACACAAAATCGCAAATGACAATATGCGCATTCAAAACCCCCGCATTGCGCATTCGGCAACACAATGATGATAGCAGGCCATCGCGGTGTCGTGGAAGATGAAATCCGGCGGCGGCAGGCGTCCCGCGCCGACGGCGCGCGCAGCGAGCAGGCCCCGCCGGTCTGGCGCGGAGCGTCGCAAGCTCGCCTATAATCCGTGGTGCCGCCGGCGGGACCGGGAAACTGCGAGCGGAAGGGGATTGCGCAATATGCAAGTTGACGGCAAGGCATATCGCAACTTTCGTGGCCTCGCTCATCGGCTTGCTGTTTCTCGCTGCGCCGGGGATTGCGCAGACAGCGTCGATCAAAGACCGACTGGTCGGCAATTGGCAGCTCGTCTCCGTTACCATCAACGATAACCAGCCGTACGGCAAAAACCCGACGGGTACGCTTTTCGCAGACGCCGACGGCCGGTTTTCCGTTATCGTGATCAGCGCGGGGACCGCCGCGAACATGGCCTATTTCGGCACCTATATGGTCGACGATGCCGACAGCACGGTGACGCTCCACATCGACGGCGGCATCAACGCGAATGCCACAGGGCGCGACCTACAAACGCGCAGTCGTCATTAACGGGGGCCAACTCACCGTGAACACCATCGTCAGTGCCACCAACAAGAACGCGATTTCACTGGTGTTCAGGCATCCGGGCTGAGTGGCGGAGCCGGACTTGCCCTTCGCAACGTTAATATTTCCCCGGCTTCGGCGCGCCCTATTTCGGGGCGCGCTTGGCGAGGATGCGTTGCAGCGTGCGGCGATGCATGTTGAGACGCCGCGCCGTTTCCGAAACATTGCGCCCGCACAATTCGTAAATGCGCTGGATGTGCTCCCACCGCACGCGATCGGCCGACATCGGATTGGCCGGGGGCTCTGCCTTGTGACCGTCAATGGCCAGCAGAGCTGCGGCCACATCGTCGGCATCGGCGGGCTTCGACATATAGTCGACGGCGCCGAGCTTCACGGCGGTGACAGCCGTCGCAATATTGCCGTAGCCCGTAAGAACGATCCCGCGCGCCTCGGGCCGGCGCTGCTTGAGGGCTGAAATCACGTCGAGCCCGCTACCATCGCCAAGTCGCATGTCGACGACGGCATATGCGGGCGCCGCTTTCTCGACTTGCGTTAACCCGTCGGCAACGGTCTCTGCAGTCGTCACGGTAAAACCGCGCCCTTCCATGGCGCGGGCGAGCCGCTGCAAAAATGACTTGTCGTCCTCGACGATGAGGAGGGTGCGTTCACCCGGAATGGCCGCGAGCATTTCCGTCATGTTTTTACGAGCCTCAATCTAAACCCGAAGCCGTCTCGAACCGTGACCGCTTCAGGACGCCAGGCCGCCCTCTTCGCCACTATACCTATGGCGCTCTGATTCCTAGGCAAGAGGCTCAGCGGGCATTTTCTCCGCGGCGGGCAGCGCAAGCGGCGCCTCCATCTGTTTTTCCCAGATGCGCTGACGCTCGAAATCAGCCCGTTTCCAACGCACGTTAACGATTGCGCCGCGTTGCGGGAACTGTTTGTTTTCCAAGGAGATTTTGGCCCCAGCCCGGGCGAGTAGAGTTTTGGCAATGAAGAAGCCCAAACCCAAACCCGGCATTTCCGTGCCGCGCATGCGTCGGCCGCGGGAGCTCGTAACATAAGGCTCGCCCATGCGGTCGATGATTTCCGGCGGGAAACCCGAGCCATCGTCGCGCACCACGACGATGACCTGATCGCTCGTCCACTTCGCCTCGACCTCGACGCGCTCGCGCGCGAAATCGACGGCATTCTCCAGAATATTGCCGAGCCCGTAGAGAACCGCCGGATTGCGCGCCCCGACGGGTTCGCTCGGATCGTCCTTGGCGATGGTGACGTCGATCGCGACGCCGGCATCGCGGTTCGGCGCCACCACTTCCTCGATCAGGGCGGAGAGCTTCATCCGCTCGAACGGCTCGCCCGGCGCCGGCAACTCGGTCAGCTTGCCGAGAATCCCGCCGCAGCGCTGCGCCTGTTCGCGCAACAGACGGATATCGTCGGCAAATCGCGACATCGGCTCGGTCCCGCGGGTACGCTCGAGCTCCTTCTCGATCTCGCGAGCGACAACGAGAATTGTCGACAGCGGCGTCCCGAGTTCGTGAGCGGCCGCAGCGGCAAGCCCATCGAGCTGAGACAGATAGTGCTCCCGGGTGAGCACGAGTTCGGTCGCGGCCAAGGCATCGGAGAGCTGGCGCGATTCCTCGATGATTTGCCACGCATAGATGCTGGTGTAAGCGATCGCGAGCATCAGCGAGAGCCAGACGCCGATCATGTAGAGCGGCGGCAATTCCAGTTGCTCTTCCTCGGGCCAGGGCAGCGGATAGTAGTAACGGACCAGCACCGTCGCGCAGATGAACACCAGCGCGCCGAGGATGAGCGTCATGCGCTTCGGCAGCGCCGCCGCCGAGATCAAAACCGGCGTCGCCAGCAGGAACGAGAACGGGTTCTGCAGTCCTCCGGTCAGGAACAGGAGACCCGCAAGCTCGATAATATCGAGTCCTAGAAGCCACGCGGCCTGATGCGGCTCCAGGCGTTGGTTGAGCTTGAACCGCATGCGCAGCGCGATGTTCGTGGCCGCGTAGGTCGCAATGACCCCGAGGCAGGCCCAAAACGGCACCTCGAAATCGAAGCCGTCGTAGACGACGAGCACCGCGGCCGTTTGCCCGAGAACGGCGAGCCAGCGCAGTCGCACCAGCGTGTCCAGGCGGACATGCCGTAGCGAGGGCGGCGTCGACTCGGCAAACACATCGGTCATGGTGTTGTTCCGGGACCGTTCATACGTTTCATATGCCCTATATGGCGTCACTTTAGAGAGATTGATACCGGTCGTGCCCTGTGGGCCCGGCCTTGCTTCGCGGCCCAGCCCGGGCCAAACCTGCCGCCCGTCCGCGCAATTCGCAACGCCTGGGACCCGTAACGCTTGAACCCTATTGCCGCACCCGCCGATGTTCCCGCGATCGCCGTGGACCACCTGGTTAAGATTTACCAGCGCGGTCCGGCGGTCGACGGAATCAGTTTCACGCTGGCGCGCGGCTCGGTCACCGCGCTTCTCGGCGGCAACGGCGCCGGCAAGACGACGACGATCGCGATGATCATGGGGCTGCTGACCCCGACCTCCGGCACCGTGCGGGTGCTTGGCGCGGAGATGCCGCGCCAGCGCTACCACGTGCTGCACCGCATGAATTTCGAGAGCCCGTACATTGAAATGCCGATGCGGTTGACGGTGCGCCAGAACCTCACGGTGTTCGGACGCCTTTACGGCGTGCTTGATCTCGCCGACCGCATCGCCGATCTCGCGCAACAACTCGATCTTGAGGAGCTGCTCGATCGTCCGACCGGCAAGCTGTCGTCGGGGCAGAAGACACGGGTGTCGCTCGCCAAGGCGCTGATCAACAGTCCCGACGTGCTGTTGCTCGATGAACCGACTGCGTCGCTTGATCCCGACACCGCCGACTGGGTGCGGTCGTGTCTCGAGCG
Source organism: uncultured Alphaproteobacteria bacterium (assembly GCA_963702755.1). GTDB lineage: Bacteria > Pseudomonadota > Alphaproteobacteria > Rhizobiales > Xanthobacteraceae > JAJPKK01. The sequence continues at coordinate 369,461 of CAVPDZ010000007.1, forward strand.
CTACCGCGCCGCGCGCCAAGCCACGATCCTGCTCGCGTCGCACAACATGGGCGAGGTGGAGCGCTTGTGTGAACGCGTCATCATTCTGAAGAAGGGCCGGATCGAGGATGACGGTGCGCCGGCCGAATTGCTCGCCCGTTATGGCCGCGAAACACTCGAAGAGGTGTTTCTCGACGTGGCGCGCGGCCGCCTTCGCGAGGCCGCGCAATGACCGTCCGCGGCGATCTCGCGCCCGAGCGCAGCATCGGTCAACGCGTCGAATACGGAATTTCGTGGCGCCGCATCGCGGCGATGGTCGCGCGCTACTGGTACCTGCTGCGGTCGTCGTGGCCGCGACTTCTCGAACTCATCTATTGGCCGGCCGTGCAGATGCTGATGTGGGGCTTCCTGCAGACGTATATCGGCCAGAATGCCGGCTATTTCGCGCGGGCCACCGGCACTTTCATCGGCGCCGTACTGCTGTGGGACATCCTGTTTCGCGGTCAGCTCGGCTTTTCGGTGTCGTTCCTGGAAGAGATGTGGTCGCGCAATCTCGCGAACCTGATGATGAGCCCGCTCAAGCCGGTCGAGTTCGTCGCCGCGATGATGGTGATGAGCCTCGTGCGGCTCGCCATCGGCATGGTGCCGGTGTCGCTTCTTGCGATCGGGTTCTTCGGCTTTAACCTTTACGGCCTTGGACTGGCGCTCGCGGCCTTCTTTGCCAACCTTCTGCTGACTAGCTGGGCCGTCGGCATCCTCGTATCGGGGGTCGTGATGCGCAACGGCCTTGGCGCGGAAAATCTCGCCTGGACGATCATGTTCCTGCTGATGCCATTGACCTGCGTTTACTATCCGGTGGCCGTGTTGCCGCAGTGGCTTCAGGTCATCGCGTGGTTGCTGCCGCCGACCTACGTTTTCGAAGGCATGCGCGCGCTCCTGATTGACCACGTGTTTCGTGCCGATTTGATGCTCCAGGCGTTGGGCATGAACGTCATCGCTTTTAGCGCCGGTGTCATCGGTTTTTCATTGCTTCTGCGATCCTCGCGACGCAACGGATCGCTGATGCAGACCGGCGAATGAGCCGGCACCAACGTGCAATCAGCCGCTTCCCGTCGAAATCTCCCCGCAGAGGTTTCAGCAGCGAATTCAGTAGATTGTTCCGTCGCGACCCTTGCTTTCTTGCGCAATCTGCCGCCACAACCGCGCGGGGATGTGGCGAACCTTCGCGTTGACGGGAATGTGAAAAATACCCATCTGTTGCAGTGCAAAAGAACGCGAAGATCATAGGGGTAACGCGAAATGGCAATCGGCGAATTCGGCGGCGCGCCTAAGCTCCCGGGAGCGGGTGCACTGTTGTCCGCGGCGCCGATGTATTGGCTCTATGAGATCAATCACGCGGCGCTCAATCCGTCGCGCGCCGTTGCTGACGCAACTCGGCTCTTCTTCAAGAACCCGTTCAATCCGCTGTCCATGACCACCTTCGGCAAATCGGTGGCCGCGGCGTGCGAAGTGTTCGAACGCTCGACCCGACGCTACGGCAAGCCGGAATGGCGCATTACATCAACTTTGGTCGGCGGCGTGCGCGTCCCCGTGCGTGTCAATACCGTCTGGACGCGCCCATTCTGTAACCTGCTGCATTTCGAGCGAGCCTTCGAGCACCCGCCGCTGCGGCCGCAGCCGCGCATGCTGATTATCGCTCCCATGTCGGGACATTACGCCACTCTCCTTCGCGGCACGGTCGAGGCGTTCCTCCCCAATCACGATGTCTACATCACGGATTGGACGGATGGCTCGCATGGTCCCGCTCACCGAAGGGACGTTCGATCTCGACGACTACATCGACTACGTCATTTCGATGCTGCATTTCCTTGGCGGCGACGTACATGTGGTCGCTGTCTGCCAGCCGTCGGTTCCGGTGATCGCTGCCGTCGCGCGCATGGAAGCCGTCGAGGATCCCTATGTGCCGCGCTCCATGGTGCTGATGGGCGGCCCGATCGATACCCGCGTCAATCCGACGGAAGTGAATGCGCTCGCCGAGAAGCGCGGGGTGAACTGGTTCCGGCGCAATGTCATCACCAAGGTGCCGTTCCCGCATCCCGGTGTGATGCGGGACGTCTATCCGGGGTTCCTGCAATTGCACGGCTTCGTCAGCATGAATCTCGATCGTCATATCGAGGCGCATCGCAATCTGTTCCATCACCTCGTCCAGGGGGATGGCGATTTCGGCTCAGAAGCACCGCGAGTTCTATGACGAATACCTCGCGGTGATGGATCTTGCTGCCGAGTATTATTTGCAGACCGTCGAAACGGTGTTCGTGCGGCATGCCTTACCGAAAGGCGAGATGCACCATCGCGATGAGCGTGTCGATCCGGGAAAGATCCGGCGCGTCGCGCTGATGACCGTGGAGGGGGAGCACGACGACATTTCAGGCGTCGGCCAGACCGAGGCGGCGCAACGGCTCGTCGTCAATCTTCCCGACGAACTGAAGACCCACTGGCTGCAGCCAGGCGTCGGGCACTACGGGGTTTTCAACGGCTCGCGGTTTCGCGCGGAGATCGCGCCGCGTATCGGCGATTTCATCCTGTCACACGATTTCCGCCATACCGGCTACAACACGGCGCGGAAATCGCCGGCCGTCGCAAGCGAAGCCCGTCAGTTGGCTGGTCCGGAACTGGCCATCGAGCCGGTTGGCATTGGTGTGATTCCGGATTTAGATTAGAAAACCCAATGGAATTCGCGGTTTCCTCATCCGATTCACTTTGTCGCCCCTAAACATCTGATTATATTCAGCTAATTTCTCTCCGGCGCAGATTGATTCGCGCATCATAAAATGAATCAATTTTCATCGTGAATTGCCGCTACATCTAGCACTCGGCGATCGCCGCTTCCCCATAATTTGCGGTTTTTGCCTGCAAAAAGAATGTCCGTTGCGAATCCGGCAGATATGTCACTATCGGACCAACGGCCCCCTCGCATTCCTTCGGACTCTGTGATGTCGTCTCGCGCGCTGCTGTATCGCCGTCCCGCCGAACCGCAGGCGCTCGAAGTCCTGTGCGATGGCGCGATCCATCTCGTGCGGCTGCGACGGCATCGGCAGGCGCGCCGATATACCCTGCGCGTGATCGCAGTGACACGCGAAGCGGTCCTCACCATCCCTCCGCGCGGCAGCCTCCGCGAGGCGCGCGAATTTGCCGAGAAGCATGGCGCATGGATCGCGGCGCGCCTCGGGCAGACTTCCCAAAGCGGCCCCGTTCGTCCATGGCACCGAATTTCCGATACGGGGGGCCTCCCATCGGATCGTTCACCGTCGGAGCGTCCGCGGCACGGTATGGACCGAGAGCGACCGCGACGGCACGCGACTCCTGTGCGTCGCCGGCGGCACCGAGCACGTTGCGCGGCGGGTCTCCGATTTCCTCAAGCGCGAGGCGCGGCGCGATCTTGAGAACGCAGTCGCGCGTTACGCCGAGCGCCTCGACGTGAGCGTACGGCGCATTTCGGTGCGCGACCAGGCAAGCCGCTGGGGCTCATGTTCGACTGCGGGCGTGCTGTCGTTTTCGTGGCGGCTCGTGCTGGCGCCGCGTTATGTCCTCGACTACCTCGCGGCCCACGAGGTCGCACACCTTATCGAGATGAACCACTCGCCGCGTTTCTGGCGCCTGCTTCACCGGATTTGTCCGGACATGGAGCGCGCCAAGATTTGGCTCGATGTCCACGGCACTGATCTGCATCGCTACGGCGTCGAGCCGGACGGCTTCGGCATCATGAAGCGCGGACGGCAGTCGTTCTTCGCCGACCCGGCGTAATGGCAAACTCGCCTTCGTGATGGTGCGTCCCGGGTCCTTGGCGCTCACTGCGCTGCTCGCGCTCTTTACCGCCATCGGTCCGGTATCGATCGACCTCTACGTCCCTGCCCTGCCCGAGGTTGGTCTCGCGCTCAACGCATCCGACGCCGCCGTTCAGCTCACGATCTCGATGTTTCTCATCGGATTTGCCAGCGGCCAGCTTGTCCATGGCCCGGCATCGGATCGGTTCGGACGCAGGCCCGTGCTGATGGTGGCGCTCGCCATCTTCTGCCTCGGGGCTCTCATCTGCACCGTGGCGCCCTCGATCGGCATCTTGATTGCGGCGCGCTTCGTCCAAGGTTTCGGCGCTTCGGGAGCAATCACCCTCTCTCGCGCCGTGATCCGTGACCTTTACGATGGGTCGCGGGCCGCACGCGAGCTTTCGCTGATGGCCATGATCATGGGCTTGGCTCCCATTGTAGGACCGCTCATCGGCGGCGGCTTGCAGAGCGTGTTCGGATGGCGCGCCGATTTCGTTTTCATCCTCGTCGCAGGAACCATCGCCGCCGCAATGGCCTTTCTGCTGCTGCCGGAAACCCGACGCCGTGACTCCGCAGCGCCGCACCGACCGGCCGAGGTCTTGGCAAGTTTCGCGACCGTCGCCCGCCATCGCGTGTTTTTCATCAACATTGCGCTCGCTTCGCTGAGCTTCGCCGGTCTCTTCGCCTGGATCTCCGGCTCGCCGTTCGTGTTGCAGCATCTCTATGGCCAATCGCCATTGGCCTATAGCGGATCATTCGCGCTGTCGGCTTGCGGCTTCATCACCGGCACGTCGATCGCGGTCCGCATCGTCGAGCGTGTCGGGCTCGACCGCACCATGGGCATTGGCGCCACGCTCCTCGCCATCGCCGGACTGCTGCTCGTCCTCGCGGCCGCGGCATTGCCTCGGATCGGACTGAGCCTGGTGCTGCCGGTCGCGCTCTATCTCGCCGGCATGGGCATGGTGATGCCGCAGGCCTTTGCGGCGTCGTTGCAACCCTTCCCGGAGCGCGCCGGCGTCGCCTCATCGCTCGGCGGCGTCACGCAGCAGACGGCGGCCGCAGCGACCGGCATCTTCGTTGGTCACATGCTCGGCACGTCGGCGTGGCCGTTGGTCATTCCGATTGCTGTTGCCGGCTGGCTGACGCTCGCAGTGTGGTGGCTCAGCCGCGACACGCGGCGCAAAGGCTGATGATTCGTTCATACCACGCCCCTATGATCGCACTCGATTGATAAGCCGCAATCGTCGCCGCTTCTTTGCTGTGACAAATATCAGCCGCGGCCCGAACCACATTTCATGTGACGGCCAACACGTTCTCCGAGCGCGCATCCTTCGACCAATTGAGCGAAGTGGCATTCGCCTCTTCCTTTTGAAAAAGGATCACGATCATGAACACCAGGTCACGCGCAAAGTTATCTTCGCCGCTGCGACGCTCGCGAGCCTCGCCACGGCAGCCCTCGTTCCGACCAGCGCTTCGGCGCTTGGGCATGGTGGCGGCCACGGTGGCTTCCATGGTGGACACGGTGGCTTTCACCATGGCTTCGGCCATCACTTCGGGCACCGTTACGGCTTCGGCCACCACTTCGGCTACGGCTGGCACCGTTACCCGAGCTACAGCTGGCGGTACCGTTGGTGGCCGCGCTACGGCTACGGCTACAACACCTACAGCTACAACGACTGCGACTACAACAACTACGACTGCGACAGCTACGGCTACAACAGCTACGGCTATCGCCGCTTCGGCTACCACCACTTCGGCCATCGCTTCGGCTTCAACCGGTTCGGCCACGGCTTCGGCCACCACGGTTTCGGTCACCCGGCCACCGCGGTTAACTCTCCTGCCATGGTGGGTCGCAAACCCGCCATTGCTACCCGCCCCGGCGACGTTCGTTCGGTCGCCGGGGCTTTTTATTTGTTTGCAAGGGTCCGTTCGATCGGGGCGCGATGCGGGGCTTATCGCCGCGAGAACAGGCGATCGAGGAACCAGCCGTCGATGGTGCCTGCTTCGGGCCGTACCGGCTCGCGACTGCGGCCGCCGCCAATATTGGCCGGCGGCATTGGAGCCGATGAGGCGATCGGCTGCGTCGGCGCGGGCAGCAGACCGCCGGCCTGTATCAGCGCCGCAATGCCGGTGCTGGCGACCGCCATGCCACCTCCCGGCAGATCGCTCGGCGTCTTGCCGCGATGGGCCGCCTTCATGAACTGGCTCCAGATGTCGACCGGCAGGCTGCCGCCGGTCGTCTTGCGCGTCGGCGTATTGTCGTCATTGCCGAGCCAGACTCCGGTGACGAACTGGCTTGTGTAGCCGATGAACCATGCATCGCGGAAATCCTGGCTCGTGCCGGTCTTGCCCGCCGCCGTCCAGCCGGGCAGGTCCGCTTTGTGGGCAGTGCCGGATGCGACCGTCTCATGCATCATCGTATTCATCATGCCGACGTAGCGCAGGTCGATGACGCGGCCGAGCGTCGTCTCGTTGCGCGCGAACAGCACCTTGCCGCCATGGGCAACGCGCACCCGTTCGACCACCCGCGGGATCACCGCGATGCCGCCGTTCGCGAACGGCGTATAGGCAGAGACGAGTTCCAGCACCGACACCTCGGAAGTGCCGAGCGCGATCGAGGCATTGGTCTCGAGCTTCGACGAAATACCGAGTCGGTGAGCGGTGCGTACGACGGCGGTCGGCCCGAACTCGAGAGCGAGCCGCACCGACACCGAATTGAGCGAATTGGAGAGCGCGCGCGTCAGCGTCACCGGGCCCTGGTATTCGTGATTGAAGTTCTCCGGACGCCAACCCTTCACCTCGACAGGCTTGTCGTCCCTTATGGAATTGGGCGTGAGCCCGTGCTCCAGCGCGGTGAGATAGACGAACGGTTTGAACGCCGAGCCCGGCTGCCGTCTTGCCACCACGGCGCGATTGAACTGGTTCTCCGCGTAATTGCGCCCGCCGACGAGGGCGCGCACCGCGCCATCAGGCGTCATGGCGACGAGAGCGCCCTGCGTGACGCCGGCCTTCTCGCCTTTTTGCGCCAGCTGGTCGACCAACGCCTTTTCGGCGGCGGCCTGCAGCGACGCATCGATCGTGGTGGAGACGATGATGTCCTCATCGACCCGCCCGATCAGCTCGTTGAGCACATCCATGACCCAATCGGCGACGTAGTTGGATGAGCCCCCGGCGCTCGGCTTGATCACCGCCGGCGCTGCTGTCATCGCGGTCTTGGCGGCCGCGTCGGTAATGAGACCTGCGTCCGACATGGTGGCGAGCACGATCTGCGAACGCGCGTTCGGCCGCCTCGTAGTTGCGCGTCGGCGACAGCTTCGAGGGGGATTTGACGAGGCCCGCCAGCAGCGCCGCCTCAGCGAGCGTCACGTGGCGCGCCGATTTCCCGAAATAGCGCTGCGCCGCCGCCTCGACGCCGTAGGCGCCGGCGCCGAAATAGACCCGATTGAGGTAGAGCTCGAGAATCTCGTGCTTGGTGAATTTGTGTTCCAGCCACACCGCCAGCACCACCTCTTCCAACTTGCGCATCAGATGGCGCTCGGGCGTCAGGAAGAGGTTCTTCGCAAGCTGCTGGGTGATGGTCGATCCGCCCTGCGAAATGCCGCGATGGAGCACGTTCGCAAGCACCGCGCGAATCAGGCCAACCGGGTCGATGCCGATGATGGGAGTAGAACCGCCGATCCTCGACGGCGATGAAGGCATTCGGCAGGTGCGCCGGCATCTCCTTGAGGGGGATCGCCGCGCCGCCCATCTCGCCGCGGGTCGCGAAGATGCGGCCGTCCGCGGCATCGATCTGAACGGCCGGCGGGCGTTTGGGGATCTCGAGCGACTGGATGGGCGGCAGGTGGAGCGCGACCCAGCCGAACAGCCCGATCAGTCCGATCACTCCCCAGACGCTCAGCACCGCGCCCCAATAGATGAGGCGGCCGAGGCCGGAGCCCTTGCGGCTCGCGCTACGTCGGCCGCTGCGCTTGCCGGCGGGTTTCACGGTGACGCGACGAGGCGGCTCGGGCGGATCATCGACAGGCGCTTCTTCCGCCACGTTCTTGGATTTGCGACGCCGCGTCGAGGCAGGCGTCGCGGTACGGTCATCGGGGGTGAGCCGGACATTAAGCGCGGACGCACCTTGCGATGACGTGTCGCGGCGTTTCCCCACGCGTGCTCCCCTTGATGCCCGGCAAGGCGGCTCCCCAGGGATGCCGGGATGGCGCGGACTCTAGGCAGGCCTCATTAAGAAAGTCGAAATCGCCGCCCAGGTGGGTGACGCAACCGGTCGCCGGCAATGCACAAACCCCTGTCAAATCGTCGCCGACGGCGCATGCAAATTCGCCTTGCTCCGCCTCTGTCCGGCCGTTACGTTTTTTGGTCTGCCTCGCACATCGACGGAGCCTAGTTCGCGCCGTGACGTATGACCAATTGGTCCAAACCGTGCTCGGCGGCCTCGCGATCGGCTGCATCTACAGCCTCATCGCTCTCGGCATCTCGATGATCATCCGCGCGACCGACATCCTCAATTTCGCGCAAGGCGAGATGATGATGATCGGGGCGATGGCGGGCCTCACGGCCTACTGGCTCTACGCCATGCCGTTCGCGCTCGTGCTGCTGTTCGGGATGATCGGCGGCGGCGTTATCTCGGCGTTGATCGAACTCGTGGCCTACCGCACCATGCGCCGGCGCGGCGTGCCGCTCCTCAACATCATCATCGCGACACTCGGTGTTTCCATCACCATGCAGAACGGCGTCCGCGCCATTTGGGGCTCGGAGCCGCTCAGCTATCCGCCGCTGTTCTCGTCTACCGGCATCAAGCTCGGCGACTTCGTGGTGTCGCCGCAGCTGTTGTGGATCGTGGTGCTCAGCGTTTTGATCATGGGCGCGCTGATGCTGTTCTTCCGCTACACGCGTACCGGGCTCGCGATGCAGGCGGCGGCGCAGGACCCCGATGCCGCGCGGCTCATGGGGATTAGCGTCGAGCGCGCAACCACGCTCACCTTTACCGTGTCCGGGATGATGGCGGGCGCTGCCGGCGTGCTGCTCGGCTCGCTGTTCTTTGCCTCGTTCAACATGGGCTTTACCACCGGGATCAAGGCATTCGTTGCCGCAACCCTCGGGGGGCTCGGCAGCGTCATCGGCGCGATGGTCGGCGGCCTGCTGTACGGTTTGATCGAGACCTTCGCGGGCATGGTGATCTCGACCTCGTATAAAGACGCGATCGGCATGGTGGTGCTGATCGCCATTCTGCTGTTCATGCCCATGGGTCTGTTCGGCCGCGCCGGCCGGCAGGTGTGAGGCGCGCGATGACTAGCCCGATCGTCCTGCGCCTTGGTTTGCTTGTCATCCTTGCGCTCGTGCCGGCGGTCCAGAGCAATCAATATTGGCTGCATGTGTTCAGCATCGCGCTGATCAGCGTCATCCTCGCGCTCGGATTGCAGTTGCTGCTAGGCATGGCCGGGCTGCTCTCGCTCGGCCAGGGCGCGTTCTTCGGCATCGGAGCGTACGCCGCCGCCATCCTTGCCGCATCCTACGGGCTGCCGTTTCTGCTTGCGGTTGCGGCCGGCGGCGTGGTCGCCGCGGCCGCAAGCCTTCTGCTGGTGCCGATCGTCCGGCTGAAAGGCCCGAGCCTCGCGGTCGCGACACTCGGCTTCAGCATCATCGTGCACCTCGTCATCCTCAACGAGGATTCGCTCACCGGCGGCAGCATCGGCATGATGGATATTCCGAAGCCGTCGCTGTTCGGGCTCAATGTCGGCTCCGAGTTCGCCTACTATTACGTTTGTCTCGTCTTCGCCGGCCTCGTCTATTGGGGGATGGAGCGGCTGACGACGTCGCGGTTCGGACGCGCGCTCATGGCGATGTCGCAGGACGAAGAGGCGGCGCGCGCGAGCGGCATCCCGGTGACGCTTTACAAGAGCAAATGCTTCCTCGTTGCAGCGTTCACGGCCGGCATGGCGGGCGCGCTGTTCGCCTATCACACCCGCTATCTGAGCCCGAACGATTTCACCTTTCAGCGCTCGATCGATATCCTCATCATGGTGGTGGTCGGCGGGCTCGGCAGCCTGCCCGGCGCGGCGCTCGGCGCGGCCATCGTGGTGCTGACGCCGGAATTTTTGCGCTCGTCCGGCGAGCTGCGGCTCATCCTGTTCGGCCTCCTTGTCATCATCCTCGCGGGCCTCGGCAATCGCGGCCTCGCGGGCTTGATCTCGGCGCTCGCCGCAAAGCTTGGCGCCGTTCGCCGCACGCCGCACGCGCCCGCCGCTCCACTGCCGGCCGAGGAGCTCTGATATGGCGGCGCTCCTCGAAACCACCGCCCTGTCGCGCCGTTTCGGCGGCCTCATTGCCATCGACGGTGTCGAATCTTTCGGTTGCGCCCGGCACGGTGCACGGGCTGATCGGCCCGAACGGCGCGGGAAAGACCACACTCCTCAATCTCATCTCCGGCCATCTTTCCTCCTCGTCCGGCAGCATTGCCTTCGAGGGCTGCGACATCACCCGCGCCGCCCCGGAGCGCCGCGCCGCGCTCGGCATCCGGCGCACGTTCCAGAATCTCAAGCTGTTTCGCGAGATGACGGCGCTCGAAAACGCGATGGTCGGCCTGCATACCGAGACCCGCGCCGACATTTTCCATGCGCTGCTGCGCACTTCGTTCCAACGGCGCGAGGAAGCCGCGATCGTGGCGCGCGCCCGCGAGGCGCTCGACTTCGTCGGACTGCTCGCGATTGCAGACCAGCCCGCCGGCAGCCTGCCCTATGGTCATCAGCGTCTGCTGGAGATCGCCCGCGCCTGCGTCGCGAAGCCGAAGCTCTTGCTGCTCGATGAGCCGGCCGCGGGCCTCAACGGCACGGAGAGCCGTCGCCTCGTCGACCTCATCCGCCGCATCAAGGCGACCGGCATCACGATCGTCCTGGTGGAGCATCACATGGACGTGGTGATGCCGACCTGCGACCACATCACGGTCCTCGATTACGGCCGCAAGCTCGCCGACGGCGCGCCGGCCGACATCAAGCGCCGCCCGGAAGTCGTGCGCGCCTATCTCGGCAAGGGCTTCGAGCGTTCGACGAAGCGGCCAGACCCGCCGCAGGAGGCTGCCCGTGCTGCGTCTTAAGGGCATCTGCGCGGCTTATGGCCCCGTGGCCGCGCTGCGCGGCATCGACCTCGACATCGCTGCCGGCGAAGTGGTGGCGCTGATCGGCTCGAATGGCGCCGGCAAGTCGACCACGCTCAAGGCGATATCCGGGCTGATCCAGCCGACCGAAGGCGACATCGCATTCCTCGATAAGCCGATCACCGGCCTGCGCCCGGAGGAGATCGTCGCGCGCGGCATCGTCCAGGTGCCGGAAGGACGCCGCATCTTTCCGCGGCTCTCCGTCGAACAGAATTTGCGGGTGGGCGCACATTCGCCGCGCGCGCACGGCAGGGAAAAGATCATCCGCGAGGAAGTCTACGCGCTGTTTCCCGCGGCTCTACGAACGGCGTCGCCAGGCCGGAGGCTCGCTGAGCGGCGGCGAGCAGCAGATGCTGGCGTTCGGGCGCGCGATGATGGCGAACCCGCTGCTGCTTCTGCTCGATGAGCCATCGCTCGGCCTCGCGCCCATTCTGGTCGAGGAAGTGGCAAACGCGATCCGCCATTTCCAGACGTCGGGCGTGACGATCCTGCTGGTCGAGCAGAATGCCGAATTGGCGCTCCAGCTTGCCGGGCGCGGTTATGTCATGGAGAGTGGGCGGATCGTACTGTCGGGCACGAGCGCGAGCCTCCTCGATAATCCGCAGGTATGGGCAAGCTATCTCGGCCAGGAAGAATGGGAATTCGAAGGCTCGCATCCGGCCGACGAAGTTCAGGCCGGTACCACCCCATGATCATTTGATCCCCACCAGGAGACCTGACCCATGCGTATTCCCTCAACTCTCTACGCGGCGACGCTGACGGCAGCCGTGGTGCTCGCCGGCGGCCTTGCGCCGGCCTCCGCCCAGACCCTCAAGATTGGATTTTTCTCGCCGCTCAGCGGCGACGCCGCCGCGACCGGCCAGAGCGGCAAGGACGGGGTCGAGCTTGCCATCAAGGACAAGAACGATGCCGGCGGCATTCGCGGCAAGAAGATCGAGGGCATCTATGCCGACGACGGCGGCAAGCCCGAGGAAGCGGTCAATGTCGCCAAGCGCTTGATCTCGCGTGACGAGGCCTTGATCACCATCGGCAGCATCACGAGCCCCGCGAGCCTTGCCGCCGCGCAAGTGAGCCGCCAGTCCGAGGTGCCGCAGATCGTCATCTCGGGCACCGCCCAGCGCATCACCACCCAGGGCAACAAATGGGTGTTCCGCTCGTGCGTGCCTGACACCAAGCTCGTCGGCGATCTCGTCGACTTCATCCACGAGAAATTTCCGAAGCTGAAGAAATTCGCCTTCCTCTACGTCAACGACGATTTCGGCCGCGGCGGGTTCGAGGCGTTCAAGGGGGCCGGGCAGAAATACGGCTTCGAAATCGTGGCCGACGAGCGCTATACCCGCGGCGACATCGATTTCACCGCGCAGCTCGGCCGGATCAAGGCGAGCCCGGCCCAGGCGATCGTCGAATGGTCGCGCTACGCCGAAGGCGCGCTGATCGCCAAGCAATATGCGCAGACCGGCATGAACCTCGCCCGCTTCGGCTCGGACGGGTTCGCCTCGCCGAAATATATCGAGCTCGGCGGCCCGGCGGTGAATGGCGTCTATTACACCTCGCACTTCAGCGTCGCGACCAGCGAGAACATTCCCGCCGCCCGCGCCTTCACCGAAAAGTACAAGAAGATGTTCGGCAAGGTTCCGGACGCCTATGCCGCGGAAGGCTATGACGCCGCAGTGCTCGCGATGCTGGCGATCGAAAAGGCGGGCAACGAGGATCGCAGCGCCATCCGCGATGCGCTGTCCAAATTGTCGATCGAAAGCGTGCGCGGTCCGTTCAAATTCGACGACAAGGGCGATCCGCTGCTCGTCACCCATGTCGTCAAGATCGTCGACGGCAAGGAAACCAACGCGCGTGACCTGCCCGTGCAGCAGTGATCGGCTGCAGGCTTCACGGGGTAACGCGCCGGTCAGCGCACAGCGATGAGATCGATCTCGACCAGCGCATCCTTGACGAGGAGGCCGCTGGTGCCGACCGTGGTGCGCGGCGGCGGCGTGCGGAAATGCGCTTTCCAGACCTCGTCCATGGCAGCGAAATTGTTGAGGTCGGTGAGGAAGACCTGCGCCTTCACCACCTTATCAAGGCTGCTGCCGGCGGCTTTCAGCGTTCCGGCGAGATTCTTCAGGATGTACGCCGTCTGCAGCTTGATGTCCGAGCCATAGAACGGGAAGTTCGGATGCTTGCGCGCTTCGGTCGGCACGCCGGTCTGGTAGTCGGACGCGATCTGGCCGGCCGGGAAGACATAATCGCCGAGAACGTAAGCCTCCGAATAGTTGGCGATCGGCTTTGGCCCGGCTGAGGTCACGACCTGGTGGGCGAGGCCGGCGCGCGGCACATAGGCGACGAGATCGATCTCGACCAGCGTATCCTTGACGAGAAGCCCGGTGGTGCCGACCGTCGTGCGCGGCGGCGGCACCTTGAAATAACGCCTCCACACCTCGTCGAAAGCAGCGAAATCGTTGAGATCAGTGAGAAACACCTGCGCCTTCACCACGTGATCAAGCGATGAGCCAGCCGCTGCGAAGGTTCGTTGCAGGTTTTTGAGGATGAATTCGGTCTGGAGCGCGATATCGGAGCCGTAGAACGGGAAGTTCGCGTGCTTGCGCGCTTCCGCAGGAACTCCGGTCTTGAAGTCGCTCGCCAGCTGGCCGGCCGCGAAGATGAGGTCGCCGACGCGCACGGCTTCTGAATAGTTCGCGAGCGGCTTTGGATTGTCTGACGTGACCACGCGGTGCGAGACATCGGCGCCGGGCACGTAACCGATGAGATCGATCTCGATCAGCGTGTCCTTGACGAGCAGACCGGTGGTGCCGACCGTCGTGCGCGGCGGCGGCACCTTGAAGTATTCGCGCCAGACTTCGTCGAAGGCCGCAAAGTTGTTGAGGTCGGTGAGAAACACCTGGGCTTTCACCACGTGATCGAGCGAGGAGCCGGCCGCCGCGAAGGTGCGCGCCAAGTTCTTGAGAATGAACTGGCTCTGCAGCTTGATGTCGGAGCCGTAGAACGGAAAATTCGGATGCTTGCGCGCTTCGGCCGGCACGCCGGTCTTGAAGTCGCTCGCGAGCTGCCCGGCAGCGAACACGAGCGGACCAGCACGCGTGGCTTCGGAATAATTGGCGAGCGGTCGCGGGATATCCGAGGTGATCGTTTCGATTGTGATCACGATGCTTCTCCCCAAATCAGTGCGCCGCGGCGATCACGCCCCGGCAGGAGACCGCACTACCATTACCTCGCATCCGTCTTCCACGGAATGACCAGCCGCTCGATTTCCTGGAACAGCACGGCGGTGATCAGGCCCAGAATGCCGATCACGACGATGCCGACGAACATATAGTCGACCTGCAGCAGCTCCCACGAGTTCCAGATCAGGTAGCCGATGCCGGTCTTGGACGCGACGAATTCCGCTGCGACCAGCACCACGAACGATACCGCAAGCGCGATCTTGAGGCCGGCAAAGATCAGCGGCAGCGCCCCGAAAAACACGACGCGGCTGAACATGACGTAGCTCGATGCGCCGAAATTCTTCGCCACGTCCCAATAGATGCGCTCGATGTTGGCGGCGCCTGCATAGGTGTTGACGATGACCGGAAAGAACACCGCGGTCGCGACGAGCGCGATCTTCGAGGCATCGCCGAACCCGAACGCGAGCAGCAGCAGCGGCATCAGCGCGACCTTGGGGATCGGCATCAGCGCCGCGATCAAAGGGTCAAAAAAGATGCGCACCGGCCGAAACATCGCCATCAGAAGGCCGATCGCGATCGCAGGCACTGCGCCGATGACGAAGCCGGCGAACACCCGCCACAGCGTCGCCGCCGTGTGCATCTCGAGGTCGCCGTTCAGCATGAGCTGCCAGAACCGCACCGCGATGTCGGTCGGCGCCGGCACGAAGCGCCGGTCGCCGAAGCCGAGTTCGAGAAGGAGTTGCCACACCACGAGCAATCCGATCGGCGAAATCAGGTAGAGCGCCCGCTCCTGCCACTTCGACGCCGCGTCGCTCATCGTTCCATCTCCTGCCGGGCGCGGGTCACTTCGTCTTCCAGAATGCGCCAGATCGCGAGCTTGAGGGCGCCGAACTCGGCGCTCGCCTGACAGCTCCATCACGTCGCGCGGATGGCGGAACGGAATGTCGATGATCTTCTTGATGCGGCCCGGTTGCGCCGTCATCACCACCGTGCGGTCGCCGAGCAGCAACGCCTCGTCGATCGAATGGGTGATGTAGACCACGGTCTTGCCGGTCTCTTCCCAGATCCGCACCAGCTCGCCCTGGAGGATGGTGCGGTTCTGCGCATCGAGTGCCGCGAACGGCTCATCCATCAGCAGCATGCCGGGATCGGTAACGAAGGCGCGCGCGATGGCGCCGCGCTGGCGCATGCCGCCGGAGAGCTGGTGCGGATAATGGCGGCGGAACTTGGTGAGGCCGACGAGGCGCAGCGCCGCGTCGACGCGATCAGCCGCCTCGGCGCGGGCAACGCCGCGCGTCATCAAACCGAAGCCGACATTGTCCTCGACATTCATCCAGGGAAAGAGGCCGCTCTCCTGGAACACCATCGCATTAGCGACCCGCCAGGCGCCCGCGGCGATATCGATGCGGCCGCTGCTCGCCGTATCGAGGCCCGCGAGAATGCGCAGCAGTGTCGACTTGCCGCATCCGGAGGGGCCGACGATGCAGACGAACTCGCCGGGCGCAATCGCGAGATCGATGCCGTCAAGCGCGACCACGCGGCCGGGACCGCTCGAATACTCCTTGCGCAGGTTCGCGATCGTGACCGCCGCGCCGCGCCGTTCCGCCACCATCATCCAACGTTTCCTCGCCCGCACTCATGCACACCAGGGCGCCTCTGCCTACTCTGAGTGGCGTTCATCTCGCAAGCCGCAGGCGCGAGGAGGATTTACGGAGGGGAAGGGGGGCGGTGGGACGCAGTCCCGGATGTCGCTGCCGCTCATCCGGGCTACAGGCCTTTCGAGGATCAAACGAATGCGCCGGTGGGCCGAGGCTACCGGCGGCGGCGAGCACGCCGCAGATTGAAAGCGGCGACGGTATCTACGCCCAGAGTCGCTCGCCCTTTATATCCTTGTAGAGATCGGCGACGTATTCGCCGTAGCCGTTGAACAACAGGGTAGGCACGCGATTGTTGCTGCCGATCACCTGCTCAGAGGCTTGGCTCCAGCGCGGATGGGAGACCTCGGGATTGACGTTCGCCCAGAAGCCGTACTCGGACGCCTGAAGCGCTTCCCAGAACGTCTTCGGCCGCTGGTCGGTGAAGTTCACCCGTACGATCGACTTGACCGACTTGAACCCATATTTCCAGGGCAATGCGAGGCGCAACGGCGCACCTTGCGCCTTCGACACCGGCTTGCCGTAGGCGCCGGTGACCACAAAGGCGAGGTCGTTCATGGCCTCAGCCATGGTGACGCCTTCCACATAAGGCCACGGATACCAGCTCGCGCGCTGGCCGCTCGCCATCTGCTTATCGAGGAAAGTCTCCATGCGCACATATTTCGCCCCCGAGGTGGGCTTGGCGAACTCGACGAGCTTCGCGAGCGGAAAGCCGGTCCACGGGATCGCCATGCCCCAGGCCTCGACACAGCGGTGCCGATAGAGGCGCTCCTCCAGCGGCATCTTGCGGATCAGATCGTCGATCCCGATTTCCTGCGGCTTTTCCACCATGCCGTCGATCTTGACGGTCCACGGCCTCACTCGCAGCGCCTCGGCGGCGCGCGAAATCGATTTCGACGAGCCAAACTCGTAGAAGTTATTGTAGCTGGTATTGATGGACTCCTCGGTCACCGGCCGATCGAGCTTGTATTTCTCGTTGCGCTTGGCGGGATAAAGATCCGCGGTCGGATCGGGAATGTCCGCAACGCGTTGGGCGACGCTGTCGTCGGGCGCAAGCATGATCGCCGCGGCACCGGCAGCGCCGATCGCGCCGACACCAGCCGCCGTCTTGAGCAAAGTCCGGCGGTTGAAAAACACATGCTCGGGGGTTGCCTCGTGTTCCGGCAATTCCCATCCGCGGCGTCGCCTGATGTGCATGGGGTGCTCCTCGGCGCTTTGTGAGTCGCCGGCAGTTTAGCTGCGGGCCAATTTCTCGGGCAAGTCACACTTGCGGGACGGACGTGTGATCGGGTGTCGCAAGGCGCGGCGTAGCGTGCGTTACCGGGCAGGCTGGAGGTACTGCTTTTCCAGCATAACGTGCACGCCCTTGTTCTCGTTCACGACCTGCGTAATGCGCAGGTCGGCGGCGAGGCTCGCCAGCATATACGCCTCGTGGCGCTTGAGCGTGGTGCGCTGCTCAATGAGATCCAGCATTGCGCGCAATGCCACGACGACACAGTCGTCAAGGTCCGGGTCGAACGCCATGGTGATGACGTGACTGGGTGTTTCCGCCATCGGCCAGGCAAGTTTCATGTCGTCCCGCACCGTCAGGCGGAAGCGGCCGATCAGGCCGGTCTCGATGGCATTGATGCAGACTTCGCCGTCGCCCTGGGCGGCATGGCCGTCGCCCACCGAAAACAGCGCGTTTTCAACGAACACCGGCAGGTAGAGCGTGGTGCCGGCGACGAGTTCCTTGTTATCCATGTTGCCGCCGAACTGCCGCGGCTGAATGCTCGACACCGAGCCCCAGGCGGGCGGCGGCGCATTCCCCATCACCCCGAAGAACGGTCGCAGCGGAATTTCGGTGCCCCAAGGCAGCCGGCCGACCATGCGATTGCGCTCAAGGGAGGCGTGAATGAGCTTGGCCTCGGGAAAATCGTAAGGCAGCGCGCCCTTCAGCGGGCGGATCGCGGTGTAGCCCCAGTCGTAGTGCAGCGCGATATCCTGGATGTCGACCTGCAGCACCTGACCGGGCCGCGCGCCGCGCACGGCCACCGGTCCGGTGCACATATGGCCGGGCAGCATGCGGCGCGTCTTCGCGTTGTGGATTTCGTAGAGCGCGGGCGGGATGACCGCGGGCGGCGGCGGCAGCGCGTCGGGCGGCCCCGACACCGTCGACATGGTGACGACTTCGCCGCTGTCGATGGTCGCGACCGGCGGGAGCGATGCATCGAGATAGCCCCAATGCACTGTCGCCGCGCCGGCTTCCACGTGCTTGGTCATCTCGCCCCTCGTCCTTGCGCGGCTTCGACGACCGGCCGCAGCCGGCCAAGCGCCGTCAGTAATTCCAGCGCTGCGCCTTGCTGACCAGAAAGTCGCGGAACGCCTGCACCCGTGCAACCGACTTGAGTTCCTCGGGATAGACGAAATAGGCGTCGAGCGCGATCGTTTCGGAATCGCCTAGGAGCTGCACCAGCCCGCCGTCTTCTTCGACGATGTAGTCCGGCAACATGGCGATGCCGAGCCCGGCCTGGCAGGCGCGCAGAATGCCGATGATGTTGTTGATGGTGAGGTGCGGCGTGCGCGGCCCCTTGCCGTTGCGGCCGACATCGACGAGCCAGCGCGTGTTTTGCAGGTAGCTCGGCACCTGGCCGCCGAGCACCAGGAGATGATGCTTGTCGAGATCTTCGTGCGAGCGCGGCGTGCCGAGCCGCTTGAGATACTCCGGCGACGCGTAGACGTGGAAATGCACCGAGAACAGCTTGCGCTGAATGAGGTCCGGCTGGGTCGGCTGGCGCAAGCGGATCGCGACGTCGGCCTCGCGCATGGCGAGATCGAGTTCCTCATCGGTCGTAAGGAGAGTGATACGGATGTCGGGATAAAGGTCGCCGAATTCGCCGAGGCGCGGCGTCAACCAGTGCACGCCAATGCCGACGGTGGTGGTGATCCGAAGATCGCCGTGGGGCCGCTCGCGGCTGTCGGTCAGCTTGGCGCGGGCCGACTCAAGCTTCATGAACACGTCGTGGGCGGTGCGATAAAGCAATTCGCCCTGTTCGGTGAGAATCGAGACCGCGGGCATGGCGATGGAACAGCGAGACCGAGAGCTCCTGTTCAAGCGCGCTCACCTGGCGCGACACCGCCGACTGCGACAGACCGAGTTGTTCGCCGGCGTGAGTGAAACTGCCGGCTTCCGCAGCAGCGTGAAAGACTTTGAGCTTATCCCAATCCATGATCAACCGTTTCTGATGCTGCTATTCCGCCGCGACGCGGCCGGCTGCGGCAACTTCATGCGCAGCTAAAAATCGTTCTGCCTCGAGCGCCGCCATGCAGCCCATGCCTGCGGCCGTCACCGCTTGCCGGTAGACGTCGTCGGTCACATCGCCGGCAGCGAATACGCCGGGGACCGACGTCGCGGTCGAGAACGGCGCGGTCTTGATGTAGCCGCTGGGCTTCAGCTCGACCTGGCCAACGAACAGTTCCGTCGCCGGCGAATGACCAATGGCAATGAAGACGCCGTCGGCGGGGTGATGGCTCAAGGTGCCCGTATTGACGTTGCGCAGCGTCACGCCGGTGACCCGATGGGGATCGTCGCTGCCGGACACCTCTTCCAGCACGCTGTCCCAGATCACCGTGATCTTCGGGTGGCGAAACAGGCGGTCCTGCAGAATGCGCTCGGCGCGAAACCCGTTGCGGCGATGCACGACGGTAACGGAGGCGGCAAAATTGGTGAGGAACAGGGCTTCCTCGACGGCGGTATTGCCGCCGCCGATGACAAAGACGCGCTTGTCCCTGAAGAAGAAGCCATCGCAGGTCGCGCAGGCTGACACGCCATGGCCGCGGAACCTCTGCTCCGACGGCAGATCGAGCCAGCGCGCCTGGGCGCCGGTCGAGATCACCAACGTTTCGGCAAAGTAGGTGTCGCCGAACTCGCACGTGATGCGGAACGGGCGCCGGGACAGGTCGACAGCCTTGGCGTGATCGGAGACAAGCTTAGTGCCGACGTGGGCCGCCTGTTTTTCCATCTGCTCCATCAGCCAGGGGCCCTGGATGACATCGGCGTATCCCGGGTAGTTCTCGACATCGGTGGTGATGGTGAGCTGGCCGCCGGGCTGAAAGCCCTGGATCAGGATGGGCTTGAGCATGGCGCGGGCGGCATAGATCGCCGCGGTATAGCCGGCCGGTCCAGAGCCCAGGATAACGGTCTTCGCGTGAATGGATTCGGACATCGATGCTTCTCTGGCACCGCAGCAATGCCCCCAAAAGAGCCATTGCCGGCGCCTCCCCAGCCCCCATATAGGGCTTTGCCAGAGCTATG
Source organism: uncultured Alphaproteobacteria bacterium (assembly GCA_963702755.1). Lineage (GTDB taxonomy): Bacteria > Pseudomonadota > Alphaproteobacteria > Rhizobiales > Xanthobacteraceae > JAJPKK01. Next base: position 389,545 of record CAVPDZ010000007.1, read on the forward strand.
CAAGAAACGCAATCCTGAATTCGCCGGCTTGAGGGTGCTGCTCTCAAGACTGTGAATAATTCACTGCCTTGCATGGATAGGAAGAGCGCCGGGCTGTTGGGCGCCCTGCCTCTTGCGGACGCGGCAAGGCTCTTTTGCGCAATAATGTTTCGCCAAACTACGTTCCGTTGTAAAAAAAAGAATGGCTATTCCTCTTCGGCGCTTGGACGCCATCGACCGCAACATCCTGCGCGAACTGCAGGATAACGGCCGCATGACCAACGTGGAACTCGCGCGGCGGGTGGGCATCTCGGCCCCGCCCTGCCTGCGGCAAGTCCGCAGCCTGGAAGAGGCTGGCCTCATCAAGGGCTATCGCGCGCGCCTTGATGAGAAAGCGCTCGGCTGCGAAGTGATGGCTTTTGCCATGGTGCACCTGTCGAGCCAAGCCGAAGCCGACCTGCAGGCGTTCGAAGCGTTCGTGCGCCGCGAACCGCTGGTGCGCGAATGCTGGATGCTGTCGGGCGAAGTCGACTTCATCCTCAAATGCGTGGCGCCGAACCTGTCGGATTTCCAAAACTTCGTGACGAAGCTGACAGCCGCGCCTCACGTGCTCAACGTCAAGACATCCTTGACGCTCCGCAACTCCAAGGACGCGCCGATCGTGCCGGTCGAATTGCTGCGCGCGCCACCGGGGTAAGCTTTTTCTTTTCCCCTCCCGCACGCGCCGCACTGGGGGAGGGAAAATTCATATTGCGAATCAATCTGCAAACCGAGCGACAAGCTCTTGCCGCACGCGCGCGATGACGTCGGGCCAATCGCCGGCGCGGCGCTGCCGGAACAGGCGCGCGGTCGGGTACCACGGCAAATCTTCGCGATCGAGAAGCCAGCGCCAGTCGACCCTGGTGGGCAACATGATCCAGACCGGTTTGCCGAGTGCGCCGGCGAGATGGGCGATCGAGGTGTCGACCGTAATCACGAGATCCAGGAGGGAGATCACGGCCGCGGTGTCGGCAAAATCCTGCAGCTTCGGTCCGAGATCGAGGACGTTGCCGCAGCGCGCCAGCGCCTCTGCGTCCGCCTGGCGCGGCTCCTTTTGGAGGCTGATGAAATCGACGCCGGGGATGGCCACGAGCGGTGCCAGCATGTCGAACGGTAGCGAACGGCTGCGGTCGTTCTTGTGGCGCGGGTTGCCGGACCACACGAGGCCGACGCGGGGCACTCCAGCCGGCAGCCGCGCACGCCACTGCGCGATGCGATCCACCGGTGCGACGAGATAGGGAGTTTGCGCCGGCACGGTTTCGAGTGCCGTCGCAAATGCGAGCGGCAGGCTCGGCATCGGGCAGTGCACGTCGAAGGCAGGCAGGGTATCCCCGCGGTCAACGATCATCGCAATCCCAGGGAGGCTCGCCATGAGGCTCACCAGCGCCGGCTGGACTTCGAGAATCACCCGCGCGCCCTGTGCCGCGACCATCGGCGCATAGCGCGCGAACTGGATGGTGTCGCCGAAGCCTTGCTCGGCGTGGAGCAGGATGGTGCGTCCCGCGAGAGGTTCGCCGCGCCATTGCGGCACGGAAAAATTCCGCGGCCGCAGGCCAATTTCCTTGTGCTTGAAGCGCCACTCGTAGCCATCCCAGCCGGCGGCATATTCGCCACGCAACAGCCGCAGCAGCGCCTCGTGCCAGCGCGCCGCGGAATGGCCGGGATCGACGGCAAAGACCTCTTGGAAGGCAGCAAGCGCCTCGTCGTGGCAACCGAGCTCGATCAATGCCAACGCGCGGTTATGAAACGCACCGGCATAGTTTGGGCGCAGCGCAATGGCGCGGTCGCAGCTTGCGACCGCCTCCTCGAACCGCTCGAGCGCCTGCAAAGCGGCTCCGCGATTACTGTGTGCGCGCGCGTCCGCCGGATCGATTGCGATCGCCTTGTCGAAGCTTGCAAGCGCTTCCTCGGACGCGTCGAGCTTGAGCAGCACGATGCCGCGATTGCAGTGGGCATCGGCAAAATCCGGGGCGATGGCAAGCGCCCGCTCGCAGCTCGCGAGCGCCTCGTCATAACGTTCAAGCTCTTTGAGATCGGCGGCGCGATTGTTGAGCGCGGCGGCATGTTTGGGATCGAGCGCGAGCGCACGGTCAAAGGCGGCGACCGCCGCGTCGTGACGGCCGAGCGCCGACAGTGCGAGCCCGTAGTTCGACAGGATCGCAACATTGCGCGGCGCAAATTCGAGCGCGGCGCCGATGAGCGGGAGCGCCTCGTCATTGCGGCCTTGCTGGTGGCGCACGACCCCGAGCAGATGCAGCGCATCGACGTGGTGCGGCGCCGCCGCGAGAATGCGCGCATAGAGCGCAGCCGCCTCCCCGAGCATGCCGGCGCGATGCAGTGCCACGGCGCGCTCCAGGTTCGCCTCCGCCTCAGCGGGCGAGGCTGCGCTGGCGGGTGATGTCGTCATCGTTTAAATCGACCGTGAAGCCTTTCGGACGCTCGCCCTTCTGCAACTGCCGCCACATCCGCCGATAAGCAATCTCGATATTGCGCCGGGTGAGGTCAGTGTCGAACAGCGGGCAAGTGAGTCGGTTCTCGGCAAGACGCTTGCGGATTTCCGGCAGCAGATCCCGGTCCGCGGCAAGCCAGCGCGCAAGCGCCGCATAATCATCGAGATTGGCGGTCACGAGTTCCGGCAGGCCGATCGCCTGCAGCAGGCTCGCGGCCACACGCCCGGCGAACGATTCGCCGCGGCACGTCAGCACCGGCAACCCCGCCCACAGCGCGTCGCTGCAGGTCGTGTGGGCGTTGTAGGGGAGCGTATCGAGGAAGAGGTCGGCGAGGCGATGGCGCGCCAAGTGCTCCGCCTGATCGAGGCGGGGCGCAAACACGAGGCGCGCAGGGTCGACACCGCGCTCTTGCGCCTGCCGTCGCAAATTCTCCTCGGCCGCATCGTTATCGCGCAAGAGCCACAGCACGCTGCCATCGATTGCGTCGAGGAGACCCATCCAGATGTCGAATATGGGCGCCGTGATCTTGTAGTTGTTGTTGAAGCTGCAGAAGACGAACCCGGTTTCCGGCAGGCCGGCCTCTGCGCGGGTCGGCGTCGCTTCGGCGATCGATCGCTTGCGAATCGTTGACCTGATAGCAGTCCGGCAGCCGCACCACTTTCTCGGAGTAGAAGGCCTCTTCGCCCGGCGGCACCACGACGCCATCGACAAGGATGTAATCGATGAAATCGGCGCCCATCGTGCCGGGATAGCCGAGATAGTTCACCTGGATCGGTGCGCCGCGGTAGCTCAGGATGCCCGGCCGGGCGTCCTGGGTGTAACCCATGATGTCGATTGCGATATCGATCTCATGCTCCGCCATGAGACGCGCAACGTCGCGGTCGCCGATGCCGCGCACGTCGAGAAAGCGGTCGAAGGAGGAGGCGACTCGCGCGCGGATGTCGCTGCCGTCGTCATGGCCGAACGAAATGCCGAACACCTCGAACCGTGAGCGGTCGTGGCGCTCGAACAGGTTCACCATGAGGTACGACATGGCGTGGCGATTGTAGTTCGCCGAAAGATAAGCGACGCGCAGCCGCTCATGGGCGCGAACAGTGGCGCCATGCATCGGCGCCGGCAGCACCGGAAACTTGTGGGCGGCGTAGCGGCGCGCACAGGCGAGTTGCAGCGCCGGCGTCGAGATGTGCCCGAGCAGCGTGAAGGGCGAGACGATCGACTTGCCCTCGATCACGTGCTTGCCGATTTCAGCTTCGACCGCGGCGACGCGGTCGAAGTCGCAAATCTTCGCGGCGCATTCGGCATAACCGCTGAAGGCATGCGGCAGCGGCGTTCCGATCGCGAGCGCTTTCTCATAGCTCTCGAGCGCCGGAACGATAAGCTTCAGACCTTTGAGGGAATTGCCGCGATTATACCAGGCCTCGGCATAGTCGGGCGACAGCGCGATGGCCCTGTCGAGGTATTCGAGCGCTTCCTCGAAACGCTTGATCTCGTTGAGCGCGGCCCCGCGATTGTTGAGCGCCTGAAGATTGTCAGGGGCAAGGGCGAGCGCGAGATCATAGCTTTCGAGCGCCTCGCCATGGCGCCCAAGCGCGAGCAACGCATTGCCGCGATTGTTGAGCACGGCGGCATCGTTCGGTCGCATGGCAATCGCGCGATCGAGGCAGGAGAGCGCCTCCTCGAAACGATTGACGCGGAGCAGCGCGGCGCCGCGATTGCCATGGACCTTCGGGTCGTTGGGCGACAGCGCGACCGCCCGCGCAAAGCAGGCCTCGGCTTCCTCGTTGCGATTGAGCTCCTGGAGCGCGGCGCCGCGATTGTTGAGCGCCATGACCTGATCGGGCCGCTTCGCGAGCACCTTGTCGTAGTCGTCGAGCGCGTCGCGGTGGCGCTTGAGTTCGCTCAGCACCACGCCGCGCAGGAGGCGCGCATCAAGGTCTTCAGGCGCGAGTTCGACGGCGCGGTTGAGGCTTGCAAGCGCGGCGTCGAGATTGCGCAGCCCGTGCTGGAGGCGGCCGAGCCCGAGATGCGAAGGGCCGTGGTCCGGGCGAAGCGCGATGGCGCGCGCAAAGTTCTCGGCCGCCTCTTCCCGGTGGCCGAGATCGGCCATCAGGAGGGCCCGATTGTAGAAGGCATCAGCATAATCGGGGCGGATCGCAATCGCGCGATCGAAACTCATCACCGCGCCGGCCGGGCGGTTCAGCGCACGCAGGGCCGTGCCGCGGTTGTTCAACGCCTCGGCATAGCGCGGCTTGAGCGCGAGCGCTCGATCATAGGCGGCAACCGCCTCCTCGTGGTGGCCAAGTTCCTGCAGCACGATGCCGAGATTGGATTGCGCCTCGACCATATTCGGATTGATGCGGCAGGCCTTGTCGATGAGTTCATGGGCTTCAGCGTTGCGACCCTGCTGGTGGCGCAAGACGCCGAGCAGATGCAGAGCGTCGAAGTGCTGCGGATAGTCGAGGAGGATCTGCCCATAGAGCAGCTGCGCGGACGCGAGATTACCGGCCTGATGGCATTCCAATGCCTTGGCAAGCAGGCGCTCGACATCGACGGACTGCTGGGACGCGGGCATGTCGTGATGGATATTCGGTGGTTCGGACGCAGTCGCACGCGACACGAATCAGCGACACACCATCGCCCAGCGCCGCGGAAATTGCCAGCGTTAGGCGTTATTCCGGCCGTAGCGAAGCGGAGGCGAGCGAACTGCATGAACGCGGAGTATGGATTCCGGGCTGCCGAGCTCGCTCGGCCCCCGGAATGACTGATTGGTTGGCTCGAATTTTCGAACGGAGAGGATGATGTTGCAGCTGCGCTACGACGCGTCTACTCGGTCTTTTGCCGGATGAATTCCTCGACGCTGAACGTCGTGCCCTGCCCGGCATCAAGTGACCGGATGCCTTTGTCGAGCTCCCGCACGAAGGCTCCGGAGTTTCTCGATGTGCGACAACAATTGCTGCCCGATCTCTTCCTGATCGGCATCAGGAAGAGCGCGATTTGCGCCATCGCTCGTTGGAGGGTCTTCACCATTGCAACGAATCCGGCCGCCGAAAGCAGCGTCAGCGCCACTCGACTTTCACGACCTCATAGGCCTTGGCGCCGCCAGGAGTGACGACCTCTACGTTCGCGCCCTTCTTCTTGCCGACCAGCGCGCGGGCGAGCGGCGAAGCGATCGAGATCTTCCCGGCCTTGGCATCGGCCTCGGGCTCGCCGACGATCTGCCATACCGTCTTCTTGTCGGTATCCTCATCGATGACCGTGACGGTCGCACCAAATTTGACGGTATCGCCGGAGAGTTTGGATACGTCGATGACCTCGGCGCGCGCGAGCTTGTCCTCAAGTTCCGCGATGCGGCCCTCGTTGTGGGACTGCATCTCTTTGGCGGCGTGATACTCGGCGTTCTCCGACAGATCGCCGTGCGAGCGCGCTTCGGTGATCTGTTGAATGATGCGCGGCCGCTCGACCTGCTGGCGGTGCTTGAGTTCAGTTTCCAGGACGGCATGGCCGGCCGTGGTCATCGGTATTTTGTCCATCGCTTCTCTATCCCTTGACAAAAAAGCGCCGACCGCGGGCCGGATTTTCCATCCGGAGACGCGATCCAGCTCGACTTCTCTGCCTACTCGCTGCCTTGCCAATTCGCGGCTTACCCGCGCTTCAACTCCGGCTCAGCTGGCGAAATAGCTTTGCAGGGCTCGGACCTCAAACTCGCCTCCGAGATAGGCTTTGATGCCCAGCGCCGCCGCGACAGCCCCTGAAAGAGTGGTGTAATATGGGACTTTATGCAAGAGGGCTGCACGCCGCAGCGAGCGGGGAATCCGCCAAGGCTTGAGCCCCTTCGGTGGTATTGAAAACCAGCTGAACCTCGCCGTTTTTGATGGCGTCGACGATATGCGGCCGCCCTTCAAGCTGTTTGTTAATCTTGATGGCGTTGACCCCGCGCTCACTCAGATACCGTTGAGTACCCGACGTTGCCAAAATCTTGAAGCCGAGCTGGGCAAGGAGCCGAACCGGCGGCGAGGATGCGTTCCTTGTCCGCATCTCGCACCGAGACGAACAGTGTTCCTGATCGGGGCAGCCGCGCGCCGCCCCCGATCTGGCTCTTGGCAAAGGCGAGCTCGAAGGAACGGTCGATGCCCATGACCTCGCCGGTCGAGCGCATTTCCGGGCCCAGCACAGTGTCGACGCCCGGAAACCGCGCGAACGGGAACACCGCCTCCTTGACCCCCACATGATGAGGCGCGGGCGCGGCGAGATTGAAGCTCTTGAGCGCCTCCCCGGTCATGATGCGCGCGGCGATCTTGGCAATCGGCAGGCCGATCACTTTGGCGACGAACGGCACCGTACGCGACGCGCGCGGGTTGACCTCGAGGACATAAATGTCGCCGTCCTTGATGGCGTATTGCGCGTTCATGAGGCCGACGACATTGAGGGCGAGCGCGAGCGCACGGGTCTGGCGCTCCAGTTCTGCAACAATCGCCGGATCGAGCGAATGGGGCGGCAGCGCGCAGGCCGAATCGCCCGAATGCACGCCGGCCTCTTCGATGTGCTCCATGATGCCGGCGACGTAGGTGTCGCGCCCGTCGGCAAGGCAGTCGACATCGACCTCGATGGCATCGGAGAGATAGCGGTCGATCAGGAGCGGCCGCCGATCCGATACGGCAAGCTCCGACGGCCGATCGAGAACGACGGCGAGGCGCGCGACGTAGCGATCGATCTGCGCCGCATCGTGGACGATCTCCATGGCGCGTCCGCCAAGCACGTAGGACGGCCGGATCATGATCGGATATCCGACCTCGTCGGCGATCGCGCGCGCGGCTTGCGGAGCTCGTGGCGATGCCGCTCTTCGGCTGGCGGATGCCGAGGGTATCGAGGAGCTTCTTGAAACGGTCGCGGTCCTCGGCAAGATCGATGGCGTCAGGCGAGGTGCCGAGGATCGGCACGTTGGCCTGTTCCAGCGCCTGCGCGAGCTTGAGCGGGGTCTGGCCGCCGAACTGGACGATGACGCCCGCAAGCGTGCCGTTGCGCTCTTCGGTCGCAACGATTTCGAGCACGTCCTCCTCGGTCAGCGGCTCGAAATAGAGCCGGTCCGACGTGTCGTAGTCGGTCGACACCGTCTCGGGATTGCAGTTGACCATGATGGTCTCGTAGCCCGTTTCGCGCAGCGCAAAGCAGGCGTGACAGCAGCAATAGTCGAACTCGATGCCCTGGCCGATGCGGTTCGGACCGCCGCCGAGAATGATCACCTTGCGGCGCGCGCTGGGCGCAGCCTCGTCCGCCGCGACGCCGGCAAACGGCGTCTCGTAGGTCGAATACATGTAGGCCGTGGGCGAGGCGAATTCGGCGGCGCAGGTATCGATCCGCTTGAACACCGGACGGACGCCGAGCTTGTGACGATGGGCCGTCACCTGCGCCGCGGTGAGCCCCGTCAATCGTGCAAGGCGCGCGTCGGCAAAGCCCATGGCCTTGAGCCGGCGCAAGGTCGCGGCCGTCGTCGGCAGCCCCTTCGCTTTGATCTCCGCTTCGGCATCGACGATGCCGCGGATCTCGTCGAGGAACCAAGGATCGATCTTGCAGGCGTCGTGGATCTGCCTCGTTCGACATGCCGAGCCGCATCGCCTGGGCCACCGCCAGGAGCCGGTCAGGCGTCGGCACGCCGAGCGCCGCGCGGATGGCGTTCTTGTCGTCGCCCTCGCCCAGTCCCTTGATCGCGATTTCGTCGAGGCCGGTGAGGCCCGTCTCCAGCGAGCGCAACGCCTTCTGCAGCAATTCCTGGAAGGTGCGGCCGATCGCCATCGCTTCGCCGACCGACTTCATCGACGTGGTGAGCACCGGCTCGGCACCGGGAAATTTCTCGAAGGCGAAGCGCGGGACCTTCGTCACCACGTAATCGATGGTCGGCTCGAACGATGCCGGCGTTGCGCCGCCGGTGATGTCGTTCTCGATCTCGTCGAGCGTGTAACCGACGGCAAGCTTGGCGGCGACTTTGGCGATCGGGAATCCGGTCGCCTTCGAGGCAAGCGCGGATGAGCGCGACACGCGCGGGTTCATCTCGATGACGACGAGGCGGCCGTCCGCAGGATTGACGGCGAACTGCACGTTCGAGCCGCCGGTCTCCACCCCGATCTCGCGCAGCACCGCGATCGAGGCGTCGCGCATGATCTGGTATTCCTTGTCGGTCAGCGTCAGTGCCGGCGCGACGGTGATGGAATCGCCGGTGTGCACCCCCATCGGATCGAGGTTCTCGATGGAGCAGACGATGATGCAGTTGTCGCGTTTGTCGCGAACGACCTCCATCTCGTATTCTTTCCAGCCGAGCACGCTCTCTTCGATCAACACCTCGGTGGTCGGCGAAGCGTCGAGGCCGCGCTCGACGATCTCCAGGAACTCCTCCTTGTTGAAAGCGATGCCGCCGCCGGTGCCGGCAAGCGTAAAAGACGGCCGGATGATCGCGGGTATGCCGATGTATTCGAGGGCTTCGAGCGCCTCGATCAGCGCCTTGGCGATATAGCGCCGCTTGCGCTCGGCCTCGCCGGCGGCCCAGGCGACCTCGAACGCCGCAATCGCGCGCCGCTCCTCCTCGGCCGGCGAGCTTGCGCGCTTTGATCGCGGCGATCTCGTTCTGCTGCAGAGCGCGATCGGCCTTCTTGAGATCGGAAGCGTTTGCGAGCGAGGACTTTGGCGTTTCGAGACCGATGCGCTTCATCGCTTCGCGGAAAAGTTCGCGATCCTCGGCCATGTCGATCGCTTCGGCAGTGGCGCCGATCATGGCGACGCCGAATTTGTCGAGCACGCCCATCCGTCGCAGCGACAGGGCGCAGTTGAGCGCCGTCTGTCCGCCCATGGTCGGCAGGAGCGCGTCAGGCCGCTCCTTCTCGATGATCTTGGCAACGATGTCGGGCGTGATCGGCTCGACATAGGTCGCGTCGGCCACATCCGGGTCCGTCATGATGGTGGCCGGATTGGAATTGACGAGCACGATCCGGTAACCCTCGGCCCTGAGCGCCTTGCAGGCTTGGGTGCCGGAATAATCGAACTCGCACGCCTGGCCGATGACGATCGGTCCTGCGCCGATGATCAGGATCGAGGAAATATCGGTTCGCTTCGGCATCCTGTCCGCCGCACGTCCGCGCTGCTCTCCCGGTGGGAGAAGTGTCAGGGCGGAGGCACAAAAAAGGGCGTCGTCTTGACGCCGCCCGTTCCCCGCGAATGTCGCGGCGGGCGGAGCCTTAACCCATTATCAAAGAGGATGGAAGGGCGCCGGAAGGCGAGCAGGCTTGACGTGCACAGCCTCCGCGCGGACCTCGCTCGCGAGGTCGGAAGTTGGAGGCCCGCCTTGGATTTGAACCAAGCTGTGAGACCTTGCACAGTCCCCGCGTCGCCGCTCCGCCACCGGGCCGCTACAAGGCGTCGCACGGTCCCCGGGCGGAATAAAGTAAACGGCCCCGATAAAATTGAAGTTGTTGCCGGCGTGGTAAATTTTAACGCTTGGGACCAGGGGGAACGACGCCTCAGTGTGGGCGGGGATATGCCTCGTCGAGGCGCTGAATGTCGTCACGTCGAGTAGCTGCCGATCTGAACGGCGCACCTTACGCAGTGAAGCACTGCCACGGCACTCGCGGGCCGACGCTCACTGGGGCGATTTGCTGACCGCTTATGTCGCGGTCGACCAGCAACTAATTCATCATCTGATACACGGCATGCATGTATAGCGTGGCCTCCCGTGAGGATGGCCTATGCGTCCTTGAGCCCTTGATTGGCGGGGCGGCTTCGTCGGATAAACGCCAAACTGCTTTCCACCGCTGGCCCGTCACAGCTCAGCATGTTCCAGGCTGAAATGTTGGTAGCTGCGTTGGCAACACGCCAAAGATGTAGGGGATCAATAAAGTCATGCCGATGAACAAACCGCATCTTGAGTTCCATCCCGTCAACATGAACGAGGGATGGCACACGCCGCCCGGTTATCCGTCCGGCATCAAGCAGAAGATCCTGGCGAGCGACCTCGACGAAACCAAGAAGATGGGCAGCCGGTCGCGGCTGTTGAAATTCGATCCCGGCGTCTACACCACCGCGCCGTTCGTCCACGACCATTGGGAAGAGGTCTATCTCCTCAACGGCGACCTCATCGTCGGCAATGACGACAAGGGCAAGGGCGGCGAGCCCTTTCATGCCCCGACCTACGCGTGCCGCCCGCCGGGCGCCGTCCACGGGCCGTTCAAGTCCGAGAAGGGCTGCATGCTGTTCGAGATGCACTACTACGACGAGAGCAAGAAATAGTGCGCCACCCTCCCCTGCAGGGGGAGGGTCGGACTGCCGGAGGCAGTCCGGGGTGGGGTGACAGCGCGTGCCGCAAATGCAGCGCCGAGTTTAAGGAAGCGCTGCCACCCCCTCCCGGCCGCTGCGCGGCCGACCTCCCCCTCCAGGGGGAGGTGACAAGATTCAATGTGAGGACCCATGAACGCGCCCCAAACCAACATTCCGACTTTGCGGCCCTATCTGCCGGCAACGGCGAACTTCGCAGCCGGCAAAGATTCGCCGCGCGAGTTTCTTGAGCGCGCGATTGCCACGCTTGAAGCGTGGGAGCCGAAGATCGGCGCGTTCGTAACCCTCAACCTCGCAAGCGCGCGGGCGGAGGCCGATCGCTCGACGGCGCGTTGGCGTGCCGGCAAGCCGCTTTCGCCCATCGACGGCATGCCGATCGGCATCAAGGACATCATCGAAACTATCGACATGCCGACCGAGAACGGCTCGCCGTTGTTTGTCGGTTATCGCAGCGAACGCGACGCCGCGAGCGTCGCCGCGCTGCGCGAAGCCGGCGCCCTGATCGTCGGCAAAACCGTCACCACCGAATTCGCCGCAACCGAGCCGCGCGGCACCCGCAATCCGTGGGATCCGGCGCGCACGCCCGGCGGCTCCAGCAGCGGCTCGGCCGCGGCGGTCGGCGTCGGCGCCATCACCGTCGGGCTTGGCACGCAGGTGATCGGCTCGATCCTGCGGCCGTCGGGCTTTTGCGGCTGCTACGGATTCAAGCCGACGGTCGGTGCGCTCAATCGCGGCGGCAGTTACGACGGCCTGTCGCAGAGCGCGCACGGAACACTCGCCGCAAGCCTGCCGGAGGCGTGGCAGGTCGCCTACGAGATTGCGCAGCGTGCCGGCGGCGATCCGGGCTTCCCGGGGCTCTATGGGCCGGCGAAGCCGCCCGCCGCGGTCAAGCCGAAAAAGCTTGCGCTCCTTGAGACGGACGGTTGGAGCGTCGCGACCAAAGGCGCGATGCAGGCCCTCACGGAAACGCTCGCAAAGCTCAAGTCGGCGGGTGTCGCCATCGCAACGCGGCACGACAACAAGACCGTTGCCGCTGCCGAAACGGCGATCCACGGCGCCCGCGAACTCTCCATGCAGATCAATGCGTGGGAGTCGCGCTGGCCCATCAACACCTACCGCGCGCGGGACGCGAGCAAGCTCAGCAAGTCCATGCTGGACCGCGGCGTCCAGGCCGAGGCGATGACGCTCGATGATTATCGCCGCGACCTCGCCGATCGCGACAAGCGGCGCGCCGCCTATCATGCGTTGGCGGCCGAAGTCGACGCCTGCATCACCCTTACCGCGCCGGGCGCTGCGCCGGTCGGCCTCGGCTGGACCGGCGACCCGGTCTTCGTCGTGCCGGGCTCGATGCTGGGCGTGCCGGCGCTGTCGCTGCCGGTGCTGGCGGACGAGGGCTTGCCGCTCGGCCTGCAATTGTTGGGCTTCGCCGACCGCGACGCCGACCTGTTTGCGACCGCGGCTGCGGTGCTGGAGGTGCTGAAGTGAAGCTCGCCATCCCCGACATGATTTCCAATTCCTACTTCCCGGCGGTCGCGGCGGCGGAGCTTGGCTTCTTCAAAGAGGAAGGGCTCGACATGACGGTCGAGCTGATCTTTCCCGTCGACAAGGCCAATGCGGCGCTACGCGACGGCGCGGTGCAATTCGTCGGCGGCTCGGCGCATTCGACGCTCGCCGCATTTCCCGAATGGCAGGGCGCGAAACTCGTCTGCGCCCAGGGCCAGGGCATGTACTGGTTCCTGGTGATGCACAAGGACATCGGCGCGCGGCGCGGCGATCTCTCCTGCGTCAAGGGGCGCAGCATCGGCGCGGCGCCGTGGGTCGAGATGGGGCTGCGGGGGCTCTTGAAGGAAGGCGGCATCGATATCGAGCGCGATCAGGTCAAGATCGCGCCGGTGCCGGGCTCGATCGGAGTGAACGTGAATTTCGGCGTCACCGCGGCGAAGGCCCTCGAGGACCGCAAGATCGATGGGTTCTGGGCGAACGGCATGGGCACCGAGGTTGCGGTCCGGCGCGGCATCGGCACCGTCGTCCTCGATGTGCGGCGCGGCGACGGGCCGAAGCCCGCCTTCAACTACACCATGGCCTCGATTGCGACGACCGATCGCCTGATCGCGTCCGAACCCGCGACCGTTGCTGCCGCCGTGCGCGCGATCGTCAAGACCCACGCCGCCTTGAAGCGCGACGTTTCACTCGCAACCAAAGTCGGCCGAAAACTGTTCCCGCCGGAGGAGGCCGAGCTCATTGCGGAGCTGATCCGCCGCGACCTGCCTTATTACGACGCCAAGATCACGCCGGAGACGGTTGCGGGCATCAACGCATTCGCGCGCAACCTCGGCATCCTCAAGGGCGACGTACCTTACGACCGCGTCGTCGCGACCCAGTTCGCGCCATTGTGGCAGTGACATTTTTGCCCTTCGCTGAGGATCGGGAGCGACGGTAATCGCCCTCTCCCTTCGTGGGAGAGGGTCGGGGTGAGGGGGCAAGCCACGTCATCGGTGCTCTTTTTGTGGCACGTCCCTCTTCGCCTGCGCTGGCGCGCGGACGACCTCTCCCGCCAGGCGGGAGAGGTGCAGGACTGCCGGCCCTTTCAAATTCACACCAAGCCACTATCTTCCGGGCACTTCCCATTTTGTCGGCGAGGAATTGATGTCTGCGACCCACGGCTTCGAGTTGCTGCAGGAAAAGAAATTGCCGGAAATCAACTCGACCGCGCGCCATTATCGGCACGTCAAAACCGGCGCCCAGCTGCTATCGCTGCTCAATAACGACGAAAACAAGGTATTCGGCGTGACCTTCGCGACGCCGCCCTCGGATTCGACCGGCGTCGCTCACATCCTTGAACATTCGGTGCTGTGCGGATCGCGCAAATATCCGGTCAAGGAACCGTTCGTCGAGCTGATGAAGAGCTCGGTCAACACCTTCCTCAATGCGATGACGTTCGCGGACAAGACCTGCTACCCGGTCGCGAGCCAGAACGTGCAGGATTTCTATAATCTGATCGACGTCTATCTCGATGCGGTATTCCATCCGCGACTGACGGAGCACATCTTTCAGCAGGAAGGCTGGCACTACGAGCTTGATGACCCCAAGGAGCCGCTCGCGTTCAAGGGCGTCGTCTTCAATGAGATGAAGGGCGTCTACTCCTCGCCCGACAATGTGCTCGAGAGCCTGGCGTTCCGCTCGCTCTATCCCGACATCACCTATGGCCTCGACTCGGGCGGCGATCCGAAGCACATCCCGGACCTCACCTACGAGCAATTCAAGACCTTCCACGAGCGCCATTACCATCCGTCGAACGCCAAGCTGTTCTTTTACGGCGATGATGATCCCGAAGAGCGGCTGCGGCTGCTCGACGATCGGCTCAACGAGTTCTCGCGCATCGACGTCGACTTCTCCGTTCCGCTCCAGCCGCATTTTCCGGCGCCGAAGAAGCTGACCCGCACCTACGCGGCGGGGCCGCAGGAGACCGGCGAGGACGGCGCGCCGGCGGAGCCCGCCCGCGAGTTGATGATCAAGGTCAACTGGATGCTCGACGAGATCGCCGACGTCGAAACCGTACTCGCGCTCAACATCCTCGACTACATTCTGCTCGGCACGCCGGCCTCGCCGCTCTACAAGGCATTGATCGATTCAGGCCTTGGCGAGGGTTTGACGGGCGGCGGATTCGATGACGATCTGCGCCAGCCGATGTTCTCGGTCGGCCTCAAGGGCATCGATGCCGCCGACGCCGACAAGATCGAACTGCTGATCGACGACACCATCGGCAAGCTTGCCGCCGAGGGCATCGATCCGGCGACGGTCGAGGCCGCGGTCAACACCGTCGAGTTCCGCTTGCGCGAGAACAATACCGGCTCGTTCCCGCGCGGCATCGCGTTCATGCTGCGGGCGTTGCGCGACTGGATGCGCAATCGCGATCCGCTGGCGCCGCTCGCCTATGAGGCGCCGCTCGCCGGGGTCAAGGCGCGCATTGCGCAAGGCCGCTACTTCGAAAATCTGCTCGACCAGTATTTCGTCCGCAATCCGCACCGCACCATCCTGCTGCTGCGGCCCGACCGCGAACAGGGTGAGCGCGAAGCGAAGGACGAGGAAGCCCGTCTCGCCAAATCACGCGCGGCAATGACATCCAACGATCTTACCGCGGTCGCCGATGAAACCCGGCTGCTCAAGCGGCTGCAGGAGACGCCGGATTTGCCCGAGGCGCTCGCTACCATTCCGACGCTGAAGCTCGCGGACATGCCGCGCCGGAACAAAGTCATTCCGATCGAGGTGACGCAGGTCAGCGACACGCGCGTGCTCTACCACGACCTCTTCACCAACGGCGTCGTCTATCTCGATCTCGCCTTCGATCTCCATACGCTGCCGGCCGACCTCTTGCCCTATGCCGGCCTGTTCGGCCGCGCGCTTCTTGAAACCGGCGTCGGCAACGAGGATTTCGTGCGGCTGTCGCAACGCATCGGCCGCTCGACCGGCGGCATCCGGCCGACGCGCTTCAATTCCGTGACCGCGGATCGCAAGGGCGCGACCGCGTGGTTTGTTCTGCGCGGCAAGGCGCTGCCCGGCCAGACGGGCGAACTCGTCGCGATCCTGCGCGATGTGCTGACGGGCGCAAGGCTCGACAATAAGGAGCGCTTCCAGCAGCTCGTGCTGGAAGAGAAGGCGGCACTCGAATTGAATCTGGTGCCTGCCGGGTCGAGCTACGTCGATCGCCGGCTGCGCTCCTGCTTCAACGAGTTCGGCTGGGCCGACGACCAGATGGGTGGCGTCAGCTACCTGTTCTTCCTGCGCCAACTCGCGGACCAGGTCGAGGAGGATTGGGGCAGCGTCGTCGCTGCGCTCGAGCGCATTCGCAAGACGCTGGTCGACCGCGCGGCGATGCTGGCAAACGTCACCGCCGAGCCGGCCCATTGGCAGGTCCCTCAAGCCCCAGCTCGCGGATTTTCTCGCCGCGCTGCCGCGCGGGACATCGGCGCCTTCACCATGGCAGATTGCCGACTGGCCGCGCGGCGAGGGCCTCGTCGTGCCATCCCAGGTCAACTATGTCGGCAAAGGTGCCGATCTCTATGCCCTCGGCCTGAAACCATCCGGCGCCAATAGCGTGGTGCAGCGCTATCTCGGCACATCATGGCTCTGGGACAAGGTTCGCGTGCAAGGCGGCGCCTACGGCGGCATGTGCCGGCTCGATCGCTACAGCGGCGTCTTCACCTATCTGTCGTATCGCGATCCGAATCTTTTGGCGACGCTCGACATTTACGACCGCACCGCGGAGTTCCTGAAATCGGCGAAGCTCGACGACACCGAATTGACGCGCGCCATCATCGGCACCGTCGGCGACCTCGACTTCTATCAGCTCCCCGATGCCAAGGGATACACGTCGATGCAGCGCTACCTGATCGGCGATACCGACGAGGCACGCCAGCGTCTGCGCGAGGAAGTGCTCGCGACGACGAAGGCGGACTTCCGCAACTTCGCCGATGCGCTGGCCGAAGTGGCCGCGAAAGGCCGGGTCGCCGTGCTCGGCTCCGAACAGGCGATCGCCGCCGCGAACGCGGAGCAACCCGGCTTGCTCACCGTATCTCGCGTGGTGTGACCAAGCACCCTCCCCTGAAGGGGGAGGGTCGGACTGCCGAAGGCAGTCCGGGGTGGGGTGACAGCGCTTCAACAAATTCAGTGCAGCGGCAGTGTATGTTGAAACGCTGCCACCCCCTCCCGGCCGCTCCGCGGCCGACCTCCCCCCTCCAGGGGGAGGTGCATCAGTGATGACTGTCCGAGGCAGCGTCCGTCTTGCCCGCAGGCGCGTCCTTGCCGTCTGGCGCCCCGCCGAGCGCGCGGACGGCTTCAGCAACACTGTGGAACAGCCGATCGGGGCCGAGGACCGGATCGACGCCGAGCCGCGTCATTGCCTCCACGGCGCGTAACGATTCCATACGGGCGATGGCGAAGTCGACGCCGTTGTCGTGGCATTCGCGGATGCAGGCGATCAGCACCGCGCCCGCGGTGACGTCGAGCTCGACGATCCCGGTCGCTTCAAGGACAAGCAGGCGCGCCTCGCCGGCCGAAGTGCGGATGCGCGTCCCTGATGCCGGCGCGAAAATCGTACGCATTGAGGAACGACAGCGGCGCGGAAAATCCGACCACGACGACGCCGGGCACCTGCTCCCCTTTGATCTTGTCGCTCGGCGGCCACCAGATCGAAGTGCCCGGAACGCGCTCCAAGACGCGTCACGCGGGCGCGGGTCGCCGTCCATATGCCGTGCAATAGCGACAACGCAATGCCAAGACCAACACCCTGTTCGATCGGCAGCACCACGATTGCCGCCGCGGTTGCGACGATCAGGAAGAACTCGCTGATCGACTGACCGATAGACGGTCGTGGCTTGGCGCACGCGAACGATACGGTAGGCGACAAAGAACAGAACGCCCGCGAGTGCAGCCTGGGGCACGTGGCGGAGCAGCGCTGCGCCGGCGACGATGAGCGCCAGCACGATCGCCGCCGCCACCAAGCCGGAAAGCTGGGATCGGCCGCCGGTCTGGGCGACGATCGCCGTGCGCGGCGGGCTTGCATCGACCGGAAACGCGCCGACAAACGCGGCGAGAATGCTGCCGGCGCCGACACCGATGAAGTCGCGATTGACGTCCGGCAAATCGTCAGGATCGGCCTGGAACGACCGCGTCGTCGCTGCGGTCTGCACCATGACGACGACCGTGATGATCGCCGCGAGCGGCACGAGACCCAGGAACTGCGTGTAGCTGATGTCCGGCATTTGCGGCGTCGGCATCGACGCCGGCACCACGCCAAGCACCGCGACGCCGCGACGTTCGAGACCTGCGAGCACGACCACGAGAGTTGCGGCAACGAGGCCAATCAAAGCCCCCGGAATGCGGGCGTCGATGCGCTCGGAAATAAGGATGATCGCCAGCACGCCGATTCCCAGCGCGACCGTGTAGGGATTTGTATCGCCGATCCCGCGGGCTAGCGTTGCGAGACGCTCCAGCATCGGTCCCGCGGGTTCCGCGACCCCGAGCACCGGGGGCAACTGCGAAATGACGATGTGCGCCGCAATGCCAGCGAGAAATCCTACGGTAATCGGCATCGACAGCAGATTGGCGATCCAGCCGAGCCGGCACAGTCCGCCGATCACCAGGATGACACCGACCATAAGCGCAAGCGTTGCCGCGAGGCCCAAATAATTGGGCGAGCCGGCAGCCGCGACGAGACCCAGCGATCCGGCAAAGATCGGCGTGATGGTTGAGTTGGCACCGCTCGACAAATATCGGCTTGCACCGAATGCGGCAAAGGCGAGCGACCCCGCGATGAACGCAAAGAAGCCGATCTGCGGCTCGAACCCGCCGAGGCGGGCGGTTGCCATCTGCTCAGGGATTGCGATCGCAGCCAACGTCAGGCCGGCGACGAGATCGCGCGCCACGAACGCGGCGCTGTATGACGCAAACGATGGAAACAGGGGACGGGAGGACGAACGCGATCCGCCAACGTCGTGAGTCTTGGTCATGGCGCCGTCCGTGAAAGGCACATCACGGCGACTTAAAACAATGCTGGCGGTGATGCAATCGTTCCACCACGAATCGGCTCCTCGCCGCCAACGCAGATGTGCGACGAAATTGGCACATCCTGGGTTATTGTGCCGGTGCGCCGCCGGCGCAGGACTCGAGGGTGAACATGACGAGATTATGGTCTCGAAAATCGATCGCGGTCCTGCAGGCAGAAGCGAATCATAGCGAGCATGAGCCCGCTCACAGCGGCGTTCCTTTGAAGCGAACGCTCACCGCGACGAGCCTGATGGCGCTCGGCATCGGCAATGTCATCGGCGCCGGCATCTTCGTCCTGACGGGTCATGCTGCGGCGGAGAACGCCGGGCCCGCCGTCGCACTGAGCTTTCTCCTCAGCGGCGTCGTCTGCGCCTTCGCCGGCATGTGCTACGCCGAAATGGCATCGAGCGTGCCGATCTCGGGCAGCGCCTACACCTACGCTTACGCGACGATGGGCGAGTTGATCGCCTGGATCATCGGCTGGGATCTGCTGCTTGAATATGCGCTCGGCGCCACGACCGTCGCGATCGGCTGGTCGGGCTACGTCGTAAGCTTCCTCAAGGATCTCGGCATCAGAGTGCCGGATGCCTATGGCACCGCACCGCTTTCGTTCGATCCGTCGGACAGCGTCTGGCATCTCACCGGCGCGGTCATCAACGTTCCGGCCATGGCGATCACGGCGCTGGCCTCGGCCGTGCTGGTGATCGGCATCCACGAGTCCTCGCGCGTCAACAACATCATCGTCTTCATCAAGGTTGCGATCGTGATCTTGTTCATTGCGATCGCAATCCCGTTCGTCGATCCGGCAAACTGGGTCACGTCGACCAATCCGGCCGGCGCCTTCATCCCGCCAAATCGCGGCGTCGGCGAATTCGGCTGGAGCGGCATCGTTCGTGGCGCCGCAGTCGTTTTCTTTGCCTACATCGGCTTCGATGCCGTATCGACGGCGGCTCAGGAGGCGCGCAGTCCCCAACGCGACATGCCGATCGGCATTCTCGGATCGCTCGCGATCTGCACCGTGCTCTATGTGCTGGTGGGCTTCGTGATCGTGGGCATTGTGCCTTACGACAAGCTCGACGATCCGGCCCCGATCGCGGTCGGCGTCGATGCCATCGGCCTCGGCTGGTTCGCGCCGTTCATCAAGCTCGGTGCCATCCTTGGCCTCACCTCGGTCATCCTGGTGAGCCTGCTCGGCCAGTCGCGGATTTTGTTCACGATGGCGCACGACGGCCTGCTGCCGCCGATGGTCGCGCAGCGTGCATCCGCGCTTCCGAACGCCGCACATCACCACCATGGTGACGGGCGCGGTCGTCACCGATCCTGGCCGGACTGTTGCCGATCGGCCTCGTCGGGGAACTCGTAAGCATCGGTACCCTGTTCGCGTTTGCGATCGTGTGTGCCGGCGTGCTGTTCCTGCGGGTCACCGCGCCCGACCTGCCGCGGCCCTTTCGTACGCCCGCCGTCTGGGTCATGGCCCCTTTGGGCATCGTGTCCGCCGTCTTTCTGATGGTCAGTTTGCCGATAGATACCTGGATACGGCTCGTTGTCTGGCTAGCCGTCGGCCTCGTCATTTATTTCGCCTATGGCATGCGCCACAGCCGAGTCGGCCTGAAGGCGGCCGACGCCGAGAGTTCCGTGGGCGGGTCTGCCAAGATCCGCGGCTGAGGCCAATTTGCCCCGCGAAAATGCGGGCTGTTGCAACAGGCTCCGAGCGGCTAATCCTGTGCCGAAAATCACGCTGGCGCTTCGAAGCGCCGACCACAACTGGTCGCGCGTCGAGAAAAGCCGTCTGTGTGGCCAGCGATATTGGGACACATGCCTGCCGACTCGTTTCTTCTCTCTCTCGCCGTGAAAATGGCGGTGACGGCCGCGTTCGTCGTCACGGCGGCGTTGATCGCCGAACGGGTCGGCGCGCTGGTCGGTGCCATGGTGGCCACGCTCCCGATCGCGGCCGGCCCGGCCTACATCCTTCTTGCCCTCGATCACGACACCCAATTCATTGCTGACAGTACGGTCGCAAGCCTTGCGGCCCACGCCGCGACAGGAGTCTTCGGCACCGTCTACGTCTTCGCCGCGCAACGACATCCGGTGTTTGTCGCGGTGCCCGTTGCGCTCGGAGTGTGGTTCGCCTGCGCGTTCCTCATCCGGTCCGTCGAATGGTCGCTGCCGGCCGCGATTCTCGTTTGCGCCGCGAGCTATGCCGTATGCATCGTGCTGGTGCGGGGTTTCCTGCATGTCGCGATCCCGCCGTTTACGTCGCGCTGGCTCGATATCCCGTTGCGGGCGCTGCTCGTCGCATCGCTGGTCGGCACGGTCGTGCTGCTCGGCGCCAATGCGGGGCCGAAGCTCACCGGCATCTTCGCAATCTTCCCGATCGTGATGCTGAGCCTGATGCTGATCCTCCATCCGCGCATCGGTGGACCGGCGACTGCCGCGATCATTGCCAACACCATGTGGGGTCTTGTTGGGTTTGCGAGCGCGATCCTCGCGCTCCACCTCGCCGTGGTGCCGCTCGGCGCACCGGCCGGCCTCGCGGTCGCTCTCGCGGTGTCGGTTGGCGCGAACATCGCGATCTTCATGTTCCGGCGACGCGGCCACGCGGCAGCGACCGCGGCCCTTAAGCGTGAGGCCGCGCCAAAAGCTTAAGCGAGTAAAGTGCCTCAAGCGCTTCGCGCGGCGACATCTCGTCAGGATTGAATGCAGCGAGAGCCTTTATCAAGGCCTCGGCTGATGGATCGACCCGCTCGGCTGGAGCTGCGTGAGGGCGGACGGAAAACAACGGCAGGTCGTCGATGAGGGCGCGCGCCGGCGAGGTGCGATCCTCGGCCTCGAGTTCGGCGAGAACCACCTTGGCGCGTTCGATCACTGCGGCCGGAAGCCCTGCAAGCCGCGCCACTTGGATGCCGTAGGAGCGATCAGCCGCACCGGCGACCACCTCGTGGAGGAACACCACGTCGCCGTGCCATTCCTTGACGCGCACCGTTGCATTGAAGAGCCGCGGCAGTCTTGCGGAAAGCGCCGTCAGCTCGTGGAAATGCGTGGCAAACAGGGCGCGGCAGCGGTTGGCCTCGTGCAGATGTTCGATGGCGGCCCAGGCGATGGAGAGGCCGTCGAACGTCGCGGTGCCGCGCCCGATCTCGTCCAGGATGACGAGCGAACGGTCGTTTGCCTGATTGAGGATCGCGGCCGTTTCCACCATCTCGACCATGAAGGTCGAGCGCCCGCGCGCGAGATCATCGGCGGCACCGACGCGCGAAAACAGACGATCGACAACGCCGATGCGCACTTGCTTTGCCGGCACGAAGCTCCCCATCTGGGCGAGCACCGCGATGAGGGCGTTCTGGCGCAGGTACGTCGACTTGCCGGCCATGTTGGGGCCAGTGATCAGATAAATACGGCCGGCCGCGGAACCGGCCGGCGGCGACAGATCGCAATCGTTCGCGACGAATGATGCGCTGCCGTCGCCGGCTAGCACCTGCTCGACCACCGGGTGACGGCCGCCCACCACGACAAAATCGTGGCTCGCATCGACCTCGGGTCGCACGTAGCTGCGTTCGACCGCAAGGGTCGCAAGCGCCGCCGCGACATCGACGGCCGCCAGCGCGCCGGCCGCCGCCTTGATGTCCTCGGCAGCGGCAACGATTTGGGCCGCAAGGCGATCGAAAATCTCAAGCTCCAGTCCGAGCGCACGATCGGCCGCGTTCGCGATCTTGGCTTCCAGTTCGCCCAATTCGGTCGACGTGAAGCGAACCTGTCCGGCAAGCGTCTGACGGTGGATGAAAGTCGCGTTCCATGGCGCGCTCATGAGCTTGTCGCCATGCTGCGCGGTGACTTCAACGAAATAGCCCAGCACATTGTTGTGCCGGATCTTCAGCGACTTGATCTGAGTGTCCTCGGCGTAACGCGCCTGCAGCGCGGCGACGACGCGGCGCGATTCGTCGCGCAGCGCCCGCGCCTCATCGAGCGTCTTGTCGTAATGCGCGGCGACGAAGCCGCCATCGCGGCGCAGCAGCGGCAGCTCGTCGGCGAGCGCCGCGGCAAGTTCGGCGGCGATGGCCGGCTCAGGGCGACGCAATGCGTCGACTGCTTCGGCGAACTCCGCGACTTGCGGAGCCGCAGCGAGACGCTCTGCCACTTCCGTCGCTGCGCGCAGACCGTCGCGCACGGCGGCGAGATCGCGCGGGCCGCCACGGCCGACGACCAGCCGGGCGAGCGCCCTTGCGAAATCAGGCGCTGCCGCAAGCCGCGTGCGCAGATCGGCGCGCAGATCAACTTCGCTGACGAGAAGTCCCACGGCATCGAGGCGACGGGCGATCGTTTCCGGGTCTGTGAGCGGCGCCGCGAGGCGCTGCGCGAGCAGTCGCGCGCCGGCGACGGTGACGGTGCGATCAATTGCGCCGATCAGCGCGCCGCGCCGCTCGCCCGACTGGGTGCGCATCAACTCGAGATTGGCCCGCGTCGCGGCATCGATGGCGAGCGTCGCGCCGGCCGCCTCTCGCAACGGCGGCGACAACGGCGGACGTTTGCCGATCTGCGTGCGTTCCACGTAAGTGATGCAGGCAGCGGCCGCGGTTAGTTCGAGCCGGGACAGCGAGCCGAAAGCGTCTGCCGTCGCCACGGCAAAATAGGCGGCGAGGCGGCGCTCAGCGGTCGCGCCGTCGAACACGTCGCGCGCGAGCGGCGTGACCGCCGGCAGCGAGCGCCACATCGGCGCAAGCTCCGGATCGGCGTAAAGCGCGTCCGACACGATGATTTCGCCTGGCTCGAGCCGCGCGATCTCGGCCGAGAGCCCAGCTCGGTCGCACTCGGCGATGCGGAATTCGCCGGTTGAAATGTCGAGATAGGCGACGGCAAAGCGGCTGTCGCCTTGCGCCGACGAGACCTTGGCGCGCGCGACCGCGAGCAGATAATTATTGCGTCGCGCGTCGAGGAGCGAATCTTCCGTCAACGTCCCTGCCGTGACGAGCCGGATCACATCGCGCTGGACGATGCTCTTCGCGCCGCGCTTCTTGGCCTCGGCCGGATCCTCGGTCTGCTCGCAAACCGCGACCCGATGGCCGAGCGCGATCAGGCGATGCAGGTATTCGTCGGCGCGATGGATCGGCACGCCGCACATCGGGATGTCACGACCGCGATGCTTGCCGCGCTTGGTAAGCACGATGCCGAGCGCCCGGCTTGCCGTCTCCGCATCATCGAAGAACAATTCATAGAAATCCCCCATGCGATAGAACAGCAGGCAATCCGGATTGGCGGCCTTGATCTCGATGTACTGCTCCATCAGCGGGGTGACGCGGTTGTCCTCGCCCGCGGGCGACGACCGTGTGTCACTTGGTTGGCGATGCGTGGAGTCATCCATGCCGCGACGCTAGAGCATGTCGCGGTTCGGTGGAAGCCGCCGATACGGTTTCGGGGCGAGCCATATCCTCTGATACTGCGACGATAAGGAATCACCCCGCGGGCGACCGGCGATCCAACTTAATTTCTCGGAAAGCCCGGGATGCCGTCGAACTTGTAGGCGAGGCCGGCGCGCACATCGCTGATCGGCACCTTGCTCCCAGGGTCAGCCGCGTTGGTCGCGACGTTCACAAAGCCCGGCATCGCAAGATCGGTGAAGCGGTATTCCACGCGCCCGAGGACGTAGTCATTGAAGGCGTATTCGATGCCGGCGCCGGCGGTCCATCCGTCGGCGGAACTCGCGTTGTTGGTGAAGAACGGCGCCGATCCGGTAAGGGCGTAGGCCACCGACGGATTGCCCCAGGCCCAGCCGAAGGTCCCGAACAGCAGGAAGCGATCGAACGCATAGCCAAGCCGGCCGCGGGCCGAGTTGTAGTGCTTGATGGTCGTCGAAATCGTGAAGGGGCCGGTCGGCAGCGTCCCGACCGTGCCGATCGGCGCCATCTTCTGACTGTCGCCGAATACGTTTGCGCCTTGCCAATCGGCCTCGGCGCCGAGCACGAAGTGGCCGATCTGATAGTTAGCGCCGGTGTAGACGCCGGCGAACGGGCCATTCGCGCGATAACCGTAAAGCGTTATCAGCGAGCCCGTCGCCGTATCCAGCGTGCCGCTCGACGTTTCAAATCCATAGCCGCCATCGCCGCCGACGTAGACGCCGCTCCAATTATAGGCATAGCGGTCACTCGGCGTGCGGCGCGCGATCGACCGCGGCGACGGCGCCGGATTGACAGCTGCAAACGGTTCCGGACCAAACAGGTTGAATTTGTAGTTCACCCCGACATCGATCTCGCTGACGGTGGTTTTCGATGTGGTCGAAACCTGCGAAAACGGCAGCTGGATATTAGACGCGCCATAGCTCGTCGAGCGATACTCGACGAACGTATTCCAATTCTGGGCAAACGCATACGCGGCACCGCCGCCCACCGTCCATCCGCTGAGGTAGCGGTTCACGGCTTCGTCGGTGCCCGCGGTTGCAAGATTGAACGTCCCGCTCAATTGGGTGCGAACGGATTGGTTGTTCGACCAGCCCCATCCCCCGGTCCCGTACAGCAGCAGATTCTCGATCGCCAATCCGAGCCGGCCGCGAACGGATTCGGTGTCGAAGACATTGCTCTGAAACGCCGCGACGCCAGAGGTGTCCGCGATGTTGATCTGCCGTTTCCCGCCGGAGGTGAGGTCGGCGGACGCACCGACGACCACGCGCGATGGCAGCATGTAGTCGAAGCCGAACTGAAGCCCGCCGCGCCATTCCGACGGGTTGACGGTGAGCGGCGCGATGCTCGCACCCGACACCATGTCGACGGTGCTGGCGCTCGACCGGGACCAGACATCATCGATGTGCGCGCCGATATAGAAGCCGGTCCAATCGTAGTGCGCAGTCGGCGCCTGATAGGCCGGAAGGGAATGGGTGAATTCGTTCGCCATCGCCGGCACGTCGAGCGTGTCGATCGGCCCCGCGAGGGTCACCCGAAACGCGATCGGCTCGACGGGATGCAGCACGTAGTCCATCACGCCGTTCTGACAGACCGCGGCGGGAATCTTCTGGACTGGAAAGCACATCGCGAACATGGAGTCGCTCGTGATGAGCGAACCGTAGGCATAGGTGGCCTGGTCGCTTCGCGAGTTCAGCAAGTTGAGCGCATCGAGCTGAAGGCGCCAGCCGTTGTCGAAACGATACCCCACCTGACCATTGATCGTGCTGAACGGCGGCGACTGGAAGGCACCGTCCTCGGTGAGCGGCCGCGAGCTGATGTAGCGCCAGCGCAACGCGCTAAACCAGCCTTGCCGCTCACCAAGCGTCACCCCCGCCGAGCCCACCATCCATGGCGCGTTGTAAACGAAGTTGCCGGGAGCGTTGCCGATCATGGCCTGCGGAAACCCGATCAGCGACTGGTAGGTCGCCTCTTGCGACGAATCGAAGCCGAGGAAAGCGGGCGCGCGACAGCGCCATGTTGGCATCGATGTGCAGCCAGGAGGCGAGGCGATAATCGTTGGTGAGCTCGATGCCGGTGCGCTGGCTCGGCAGACCCGCGACCGTGGTGCCGGTGTCGCCATCGAAGAACAGCTCGGAGTCCTGGTGGATGTAAAAGAAGCTGATCGAGCTATCGAGATTGGGGATGGCCTTGGTCCGCAGGCCGATTTCCCCGCCGCGCGAGCGCACCAACAACGGCGTGTTGCCCTGCGGCGTCGTCGTGCCCGGGACTTCGGTGATGACGGTGCCGCGCGCGTCGTTGCTGTGGTAGCCCATGCCGAGCCCGACGAACAGCTCGGTCTTGTAGAGCGGGCCGAGCGTCGCCGTGAACTTCGGGCTGCCGAATGCCATCTGGGAATGGCCCGAGTTCGCCGGCTGCAGCATCGAATCGACTGACGCTGCAAAAGCGTCGCCGCGCCAGCCGGTGGTCGTCTTGAACCAGTCGGTCCAATGCATCGTGTTCTGGATGTAGATGCCGACGTTGCCCTCGCCGACGTGGTCGACGAGGGTGTTCGACAGGAACAGCCGCTGATTGGTGTTGCTGAGGCTCAGCGTGATGTCGTCGTAGCGGGTCTGCACGCCGACCTCGGTCTCGGTCGGCAGACTGAACATCGTTCCCTTGAGCGTGCGCGAGACGCCGCTGCCCGCATAGATGCGACCATCGTGCTGACGGAACTGGTCGCCATTGACGGGATCGGTCGTCTCCCAACTGAAATTGTTGAACAGGTCGAGCGTGTATTTGACGAAGTAGGCGTTGGCCTTCCACAGGCCGTCGTCTTCCGATTTGGTCAGTCGGCCCGAGAGCGAAAAGCGGCTGGTGTCGCCGCCGTCGGTCGGATCAAGCTCGCCGATGAGAGGGATCTGGTTGGTCGTGACGGCGCGCAGCGGTATTTGATCGGCCGAGTTCCAATTGTTGGTGTAGGCGGCAGCAGTAAGCGACACACCGTCCGTTGCAGTGCCTTGGCTGTAGCGCACAAGTCCGCTGAATTTGCGCACGTCGTCAGGGGTGGTCCAGGGACCGTTGTAGGTCGTGAATTCGCCGGCATAGAGCAGCGAGCCGTCGCCGACCTTGCCCGATCCCAGTCCCAGATATCGCTGAGCGCCGAAGCTTCCGATCGTGACCGAGGCGATGTTCTTTTCGACGCTGTCGCGTAGCGAAATGTGCAGGTTGCCGGCATTGGCGAAGTCGCCGACGTCGGCGAAGAACGGGCCTTTGCGGATATCGACACCGCTGATGGTTTCCGGAATGAGCCAGTTGAGGTCCGCGTAACCTTGTCCATGGACATTGGTTGGCAGGTTGATCGGCACGTCATCGACAAAGATCGCAAGATCGGTGCCGTGGTCGAGATTCCAGCCGCGCAGGTAATATTGGTTGGCCTTGCCTCCATCCGCATGCACGACCGCCGTCAGTCCGGGCGCCGCTTCGACCACTTCGCCGGGCCGCGTCATGGGGCGCGCGTTGATGTCCGCGCCGGAGACTGTCATCTGGCTTGCGAGCTGCGGCGTCACCGGCGTCCCGCCGGCCACGTTGGGGGCTCCGGTTTGGTAGGGCGATGGTGTCGTGGTGGGGGCCGGCGTCGTTGCGGTCGGTGTGCGCGCGTTCGGCGTTGCGGCCGTTCTTGCCGGCGCCGGCCGCCCCGGGCCGGCGTTTGGCTTCGGCCGACTGGCTTCGACGGCGATGGGCGGTAGCGAGGTCGCCGGCTCGGAGGATGCCGGCGGCGTTTCGCCAGCGGGCGGTGCGGGAGTAGCCGGCAGGTGTTGCGGGTGGACTGCTCTCGGGTGCTGGCGTCGCCGGCGCCGTTGGAGATGCGGGTGCCTGCCCAGTCGTCTCCGCCGGGCGCCACCGTTCAAGGTCCCCCGCGCGCGCAAGATCACTGACGACGTTGACAGCAATCACCGCGAGCGCGGAGCTGCCAAGCAGAACCCCCTTACGCACCTCATCCCCCGTCCGACCGGAGACGAAACGGCTTTCCGTCCCGGCGCCTTCCCCAGTCGCCTAGCCAGCTCCCCGGTAGTTGGGCGACGCAAAAAACTTAACAGAAAAGAAAAGGCCGGCGAAAGCAAAAAAGTTCCGAAAAAGTGTGTCACCGCGAGGCTCACATATACCCCCCTATACTATTATCGAGATCAAAAGAGCATTCTCGGATCATTTTGTGCAAATCTACCCATGTCGATTTTTCCTGCCAGCACGGCAAGAGCGTTTTTAATTTGACTCATTCGGCCGTAGCGCCACGATAGCGGTCTCTGGGCGGGGGCCTCAGCGCACTCAACCTCGGCACGTCATCGCCGATAACCGCGGGCGCTTTCCATGGGGGGAATGTCTTCTAGTGTTGTGGTTGGCCAATTGCGTTTGTTCTTTCTGGCCGCAGCGATTGCGACCGCAGGGTCGATCCTCATGAGTGCACCCATCCGCGGTCAGGAGCAGACTGTTGCGACGCCGGCCGATACGATCATGGCGCGCAAAACGGTCATGGATACGCTGAGCGACAAGATGGACGCGATCGAGCTGATGATCTCGTCCAACAAAATCGATCTCAAGACCGGACAGGACAGCGCCAATGACATCTCGGTTTATCTGATGGCGTTTCCGCTGCTGTTTCCCGCGGCGACCAATCAGTGGAAGCCGAATGTCACGCACGATCCGATCGCCGATACGTTCTCATCGCCCGACGTATGGACCAAGTTCGCCGACTTCTATCGGCAGGGGACGGCTGCGTCGAAGGCAGCCTTCACCGCGAGCCGCGCCCAAAATGATTCCGATTTCAAAGCCGCGATCATGCAGTTGCGTACAGACTGCAACGCTTGCCACGCGGCCTATTTGAAGACCGACTAAGTCGAACTGATCAAGCGATCCCAGAGAGGGATCGTCAGGGGGCTTACAATGCGATTTCCCTTGCCATTGCAGCGCTGGCGTGGCGCCGCCACCGCTCAGGCTCGCATCGGCCTGATCTGCATCTTGATTGTCATCGCCAACGCGGCCTCTTGGTTTTGGGCCTGGACCTTGTTTTCAGGAACGCCGGCGCTCTTCAGCGCCGCAGTGCTTGCCTACATCCTGGGACTGAGACACGCGGTCGATGCCGATCACATCGCGGCGATCGATAACGTCGTCAGGCGGCTGGTCCAGACCGGCCAAAAGCCCGACGCAACCGGCTTCTTCTTTTCGCTCGGCCACTCGCTCGTCGTCTTGGTGGCGGTCATTTTGATCGCGGCCTCGGCAAACGCGCTTGACGACCGGTTCGAGAGTATCCGCGCGGTGGCCGGCGTCGTCGGGAAAAGCAATCGCGGCACTGCTTCTCCTTACCATTGGCTGCGCCAACCTCGCTGTGCTCGGCCGCCTGTGGAAGGCGATGTTGGGTGCGTCCGAATCCGAATTCAACGCCGATGCCGTGAATCTGCTCGGCCCGCCTCACGGTGTGCTCGCCCGCATCTGCGCGCCGCTGTTCCGCGCCATCTCGCGGTCCTGGCACATGGTCCCGCTGGGCATCCTGTTCGGCTTGAGCTTCGAGACCGCGTCGGAAGTGGGATTGCTCGGGTTGTCCGCCGGCGAAGCCGGGCGCGATCACGCGATGTGGTCGATCCTGGTGTTTCCGGCGCTGTTCGCGGCCGCCATGACACTGATCGACACCGCTGATGGCGTGCTGATGGTGCGCGCCTATGGTTGGGCACTGGTGAATGGCCAGCGCAAGCTTTGGTATAATTTCGCGATGACCTTTTCGTCAGTCGCGGTTGCGCTGTTCATCGCCACGGTGCAAATCGTGAATTTGCTGGTCGAGAGGCTCGTGCTGCACGGTCCGATGTGGGAAGCGATCGCAGAGTTCGCGAACGACCTCACCGCATTTGGTTTCGTTATCATCGGCATATTCATGGGCACATGGCTGGTGTCGATGGCGCTTTATCGCTGGCAGCGGCGAGGTTTGATCATCGCTCCGCAGCCAAGCGTGGAAGAGGTCGAACTCCGAGTTCCGCGGTAGCGCGCGCATGCAGATGATTGCACGCGTCCGAGGGAGCCGTTGGAAGGCGATCGTCTGGCGGGGTTTGATCGTCACGCATCGCTATTGCGGCATCGCCATCGGATTGTTGATGGTGATGTGGTTCATCTCCGGCATCGTGATGATGTACGTGCCTTACCCGCGCGTCGCCGAGGACGAGCGGGTGCGTACTCTCATGCCGGTGTCATGGGAGGCATGCTGTCACTTCGGCCAAGACCTGCTCGCGGACGAAGACCGGGTGCTTCGCGCCGAGGTCGAAAACCTTGCCGGTGATCCGATCGTCAGGCTGCGACGCAGCGGCAAGCGAGATACCGCGCTTGATCTTGCACACGGCGCATTCATTCGCATCGACGACGACAGGGCGCGCGCAATCGTCATCGAAGCTGCGCCACGCATCATAGGAGAGGCAACCAATCCAATCTCAATGCAGAAAGTCGAGGTCGATCAGTGGACGATTGGACGCCTGTTCCGCGACCGGCCGCTGTTTCGGTTTGCCTTCGATGATCCGCACGCGACCAACATCTATGTATCGGGAACGACCGGGCGGGTCGCCCATTGGACGACGGCACGGCAACGTTTCTGGAACTGGCTCGGCACGATCCCGCACTGGCTCTATTTCCTTGATCTCCGCACCAACGCTGCGCTGTGGAGCGAGATCGTGATCTGGACCTCGCTGCTCGGCACCTTTCTGACCGCGGTCGGGCTTTACATCGGAATTGCCCAGTGGAGGAGCGGCCAGGCACGGAGCTTCTCGCCTTATCGCGGGTGGTTCTACTGGCATCACCTGGCCGGACTCGTCTTTGGCGTGGTGACGCTCACCTGGGTCGGGAGCGGTCTCGTATCGATGAACCCATGGGGTTTTCTTGAAGGCCAAGGCGGCGGCGATGAGCAAGCCCGCGTTCAGGGGGCGCCATTGTCCTGGCGAGAAATACGACAGTCGATCGAGGCCCTTCGCGAACGAAAGGAATCCGCGGGCGTATTGAGCCTTGTTTCATCGCCTCTGGGCGGAAACCTTTATTGGCTAGCGACGCAGCCCGATGGGCGAGTGGTCCGCCTCGATGCTGCGGGCAATGTCAGTCCGCTCGGCGAAGCCGGTCTTGCCGAGGTGGCGCGCCGCATTGCGGGTGCGGTCCCGATCGCAGAACAAGCCATCGTCAATGAAGAGGACGCTTATTATGTACGGCGTCGGGAACGGTTTGCCTTGCCGGCCTATCGCATCATTCTCGGTGACGATGAGCGCACGCGGTATTATCTCGACCCAACCAGCGGCGAGGTTTTGGAATACGTCGATGGGAGTAGACGATGGTATCGATGGTTATTCGGTGGACTGCACCGGATCGATTTTATGGCCTGGATGCGAGCGCGTCCGACCTGGGATATTCTGGTTCTCATTCTGATGCTGGGCGGCCTCGTCTTAAGCGGCACCGGGCTGTATCTCGCAGTGCGACGCGTGCGAAATGATCTCCGTTCGGCGTTGCGCCTGATCACCAATCCCAAACGTACAGCCGCCGCGCGTGACGTGAGTGACGTGAAGTATCGCGACTGCTGCGCGGACGCTGCATACTCGCCTTTTACGCAGCAGCCGAAACTCCGTTGTTATTTGTACATCTTCGGCGACTTGCGCGCATTCTCGTCAATCGAAAGGCACGTCAGCAGGTTTATGTAACTCGGGCTTTTATCCAACTTGGTTTCCCAGAAGCAGTCGGCTTTGACTTGTCGTGAATATTTCGACCATTCGTCTCCGAGCATCTTCCGAGCAAGTCGCTCGTTCTCCATGCACTGTTTTATGTTGTCCGCTGATGGGTCAGTTTGATTGCGGCAGGTCGGCGCGAAGTTGAGGTTCGGAATGCGGTCGGCAGCAGCAACGAGGACCTGCGAGCTCAACAGGGCCATTGGCAGGGCCATCGGGATCGAGAACGGCATGATCACATCTCCGCGTTCACCTTCTGCGATCGCCGATGTTCGCAGAAGACCGATACGGTTTCGGCGATCCCACCCATCTCGCCCTTGCGGCCGCCGCCCAGGGACTCTCCCCGAACAGGTTGCGTGCGATCGGCGATTCGATCGGCCGCACGGTTAAGTTTCGTTAACTTACGCGACCTCGGCAAAAGAGACGAGGCTGCGTTTATGAGACGCCACAAAGCCCTGTGACGGAGGTCTAAGCTATCCAAACGGCCGCGGTTCCGACAGCGTCAAAAATTTCCATTAAGTCAAAATTTTCCATCGGGATGAACAGCGAATTGAAAATACATGGGTTTTTATTCCGCACGCTTAACTGCTCTTTAGACTTACCGTTCTAAGGTTGCATATGCGTGCCGTAGATCAGATGGCGCGGCGGTGGGAGCGTTTGACCCGTGTTTGTCAGGGGCGCGCAAGCGGCGGTCCGAGTTGTTCGGAAAAAGATGGCGGCGGTCGCGGGCGGCGCGGGTCGTCGGCTCGCCATACAGGCGGCACTGGCGGCGACGCTGCTTTGCGCCGGCGCCATTGGGGCGCAGGCGCAACGCGTTTCGGCGGAAATCTCGGTCGACACGAGCGGCGGCTACGCCCGTATCGTCTATCGCTTCGACGGCGACGTCGAATCCACCGTTCGCTTGGCGAACGGCATCCTGCTCGTCAGCTTCAGCGTACCCGTCGAATTGTCGACCGAACGATTAAATCCTGCGGCCTCCGGCTATGTGAGCGCGGCGCGCCGTGATCCGGACGGCAGAGGCTTGCGCATTGCGCTGACGCAGCGGGTCACCCTGCATTCCATGCAGGCGAACGACCGATTGTTCGTCGACCTCCTGCCCGAGACGTGGAAGGGGCCGCCGCCACCATTACCGCAGGACGTGGTGGAGGAGCTGGCGCGTCGCGTCAAAGAGGCGGAGCGGCGACAGCGCCAAATCCGGATGCTGGCGCAGCAAAAGCAGATGGTCGAGACGCGCGTGCGCGTCGCCTATCAGCCAAATTTCACCCGCTATGTCTTCGATCTGCCGGACCTCGTGACGGTGGTCGCCGAGCGCAACGGCGACAAGCTGAACCTCCAGCTGGACGCTCCCCTCAAGTTCGATCTCGCCGAGGCCAAGGCGTCGCTGCCGCCCGTGATCGAGCACATCGACGCCGCCATCGGCGAGCAGCAGACAACCGTCAAATTCACGTTCCTCGGCAAGGTCGACATCCGGACCTTCCGCGAGGACAGCAGCTACGTGGTCGACGTCGCCGCGGTCGCCACACCCTACAAGCGTGGCGCTGGGGGAGACGTTCGCGGCGGCGGAGAGCAAGCGGACATCCCGAAGGGGCCGCCCGGGAAATTGGAAGCGCCGCAAACCCTGCCGGCGCGCGGCGTGGAGCCGCAGACCAACGCGCGAAGGGGCGAAGGCGAGGCCACTAAGCCGGCTCCGGAGGCTGCGCCTGCATCGCCGCGCGCCGCGTTGGAGCCAGGCGTTGCGCCGCCGGAAATGCAATTCGATCCGGCAAGGGAGATCGCGGCCGCCAACCGGGCATTCGGTTCGCCCCCCGTTGGGTCGTCGCCGACTGCGCCCCTGAGAACCGATGCGATCCCGTCACTACCATGGCCCCGCACGGCGGAATTGCCGGCTGCTGCTCCGCCGGCGGATGTTACCGACCCCGATCTAGACACCAAGTCCACGCCCAAGGCCAACGCCACGATCAAGCCGGGGACGATGCCGAACGCCCAGGTCGAGCAACCACCGCTTGCCGAGGAGGCGATGCGCGAGACGACGCCTGCAGAACAGGCGCACGTGGCCGCAGCTCAACCGACCGATGCAGCCCCCTCCACTCCCCCCGGGTCCGTCACCAACGAACAGCGCGACCCGGACAAGCTCATCAAGGCCGGTCTTGAGCGTCAGAGTGGTAACCTCAAGCTGGTGTTTCCGTTTTCGCAAGCGACTGCGGGGGCGGTTTTTCGGCGCGCCGACACACTATGGATCGTATTCGACTCAGCCGCCCCAATCGACGTGGAAGCTTTGCAGTCGGACACGAGCGGCACCATCGGCACAGTGACTGTCGCGCACGAGGCCGACTGTCAGGTCGTGCGCATCCGGCTGGAGCGCCCACGCCTCACCTCCCTCAGCACTGTTGAAAACAACTGGGTCATTGCGATCGGCGACACGGTGCTTGATCCGCCCCAACCGCTCACCATTACGCGCAACGCCGGCGGCGCGATGCGCCAGACCGCGACGGTGCTGTTCGAGCGGCCGCACGCGCTCCATCGCATCACCGATCCCGAAACCGGCGGCGCAGCTGTCGGTCATCACCGGGTTCGTTCCCGCGCGCGGCCTTCTCAAGGAACAGGATTTCGTCGAATTTCGCGTGCCGGCGACGGCACACGGCGTCGCTGTCGAGCCGCTCGCCGATGACCTCGACGTCGAAATCGCCAGCGACAAGATCATGATTTCGCGGCCTGCCGGTCTCGTGCTCTCATCCGTGGGGCAAGCCGTGCACCGTGGCTATCGTCCGATGGTGCTCGATGCCCAGACCTGGGGCTTCGACCGCGAAGCCGATTTCAATGACCGGCAGAACACGTTGATCACGGCCGCTGCGTCCGCGCCCGAAAACAAGCGCCTGCCGCTCCGGTTCGAGTTGGCGCGGTTCTATCTCGCGCGCCAGATGTACGCCGAGGCCAAGGGCGTGCTCGGCGTGGCGCTCGCCGAGGACCACCCGACGAGCGAGGACTCGACCGGCCTCGTCATGCGTGCCATCGCCAACATCATGATGGATCGCGTCGATGACGGTCTTGCCGATCTCGCGAGCCCCCTCGTCGGCAACAGCAATGACGCTCCGCTTTGGCGCGCAATTGGTTATGCCAAGCAGTCCAAATGGGCTGAGGCCGCCGATAACTTCAAGAAGATGGAAACAGCGATCACGACATTGCCGGTCGAGTTTCAGCGCCAAGTGATGCTGCAGGTCGTACGTGCGGCGATCGAGACGCGTGATTTCGCCTATGCAGCCCAACAGCTCAACGAGTTCGATACGCTTGGCGTGCCTGCAGATCTTGCGCCGCGCATTGCCGTGCTGCAGGGCAGGCTCGCCGAGGGCCTGGGTCACAGCGAGGATGCGATCGCCGCCTATCGGACCGCCGCCGAATCGGGAGACCGCGCATCGTCAGCGCGCGGCAGATTGCACGAAATCGCTTTGCGGTTTCGGATCGGCGACATGAAGCGGCCGGCGGCGATCGACGAACTCGAGACCCTGACCACCTCCTGGCGTGGGGATGAAACCGAGATCGAGGCGCTGCAACTCCTCGCACACCTCTACACCGAGGAGGGCCGCTA
This sequence comes from uncultured Alphaproteobacteria bacterium, assembly GCA_963702755.1. Taxonomy (GTDB): domain Bacteria; phylum Pseudomonadota; class Alphaproteobacteria; order Rhizobiales; family Xanthobacteraceae; genus JAJPKK01. The sequence goes on from CAVPDZ010000007.1 coordinate 424,562, forward strand.
TCGTGACGCGTTCCAGGTCATGCGGATCGCATTTGCGACCCATCCCAATATGGACCTGACACGCCGCATCCAGGATGAAGCGGCCGGGACATTCGATTCGCTGTTCCTCGCCGGCAAGGGCGATGCGATGCCGGCGATCGATGCCCTCGCGCTGTTCTACGATTTCCGCGAGTTGACCCCGATCGGGCGGCGCGGCGACGAGATGATCCGTCACCTGGCCGACCGCCTGGTCTCGGTCGACCTGCTGGATCAGGCGTCCGAGCTGTTGCAGCACCAGGTCGACCATCGTCTGCAGGGAGCCGCCCGCGCCCAGGTCGCGGCGCGACTGGCCGTCATTTATTTGATGAATCGCAAGCCCGACAAGGCGCTCGCAGTGCTGCGCTCGACACGGACAGCGGACGCGGCCAACGAATTGCGCGGCGAACGCCTGCTCATCGAAGCGCGCGCACTGTCGGATGTCGGGCGCCATGACGTCGCCATCGAAGTTCTCGGCAATATGAATGGCCGCGAAGCCATTCGCATGCGCTCCGACGCCTACTGGGCTGCCAAGCGTTGGCGCGAGGCTGCCGAGCAGATCGAGCTGCTCTACGGCGACCGCTGGAAGGACTTCGTTCCGCTGACCGATCTCGAGCGCGCCGACGTCCTGCGGGCCGCGGTCGGCTATGCGATCGCCGACGATACGCTGGGACTCGGTCGATTCCGCGAGAAATACGCGCCGAAAATGGCGGATGGTCCGGACCGCCGCGCGTTTGAGGTCGCGACCTCACCGCTGGCGGCGAGCGGCCCGGAATTTCGCGACGTGGTGCGGCAGATCGCCTCCGTCGATACGCTCGATGGTTTCCTGCGGGAAGTGTATGCGCGCTACCCGGAGGTCGGCTCGTTCGGTCAACCGCCGGCGCCGCCGCCCGGCGCACCGCACCCGAGCGCGCAGCTTCGCGGGGCGCGCATCGACGGCGGGGCAACCGGAAGCATCACGCCTGCGGCGGCCGATGATCCGCCTGAGGCCGTGCCGCCGCCGTGAGAGAGGCGTAGATTCGACGTCGAACGATCGCCGTCAGCGGCCGGCGCTGATTTCGGCCATGGCCTTGGTCATCATCTCTTCCATAGTGCGGCGGATCTGATGGTCCGACTGCGCCACGCCCTTAGCATCGAAGTCCTGGCGAATCTTGCGAAAGACCTCGTCGCCACCGGGCGTGTTCACGTCGATCGTCACGATATCCTTGGCGTAGGCCTCCGCGGCCGCTCCGGTGAGGCCAAGCTTCTCGGCGGCCCACTGGCCGACCATCCGGTTGCGCCGTGCGTGTGCCTTGAACCGCACTTCCTCGTCGTGCGCGAACTTCTTTTCGAAGCCCTCCTCGCGCTTGTCGAAGCTGCTCATATCTGTGCCCCGTGGCTGCGAATAAAAAATCGTATGGTTTCCTTGCGTCGCCTTGCATAATGGGTGCCATGCGTCAAGGCAACTCGCTCCATCCCGAACAACGTGGTTGCACGCCCGTGGCGGCACGCTTATCTCAATTGTGCTCAGCGCGGGGTTGGGCTAGCTTGGCGATGCGGAGAGTTAGGCGCACAGTCCGTCGCGTCGCGCCAAGCATTCGCCGCCGCGGACCTCGATTACCACATGGAGCCACGGCACAATTATGGATTTCCTCAAGCCACGGTACACTCCGATGAGCCGACGTCGCCGCATCTATGAAGGCAAGGCGAAGGTTCTTTATGAAGGACCAGAGCCGGGAACTCTCATTCAGCACTTCAAGGATGACGCCACTGCCTTCAACGCGAAGAAGCATCAGATCATCGAGGGCAAGGGCGTACTGAACAACCGCATCTCCGAATACGTATTCCAGCATCTCAATGACATCGGCGTGCCGACCCATTTCATCCGCCGGCTCAATATGCGTGAGCAGTTGATTCGCGAGGTCGAGATCATTCCGCTCGAGGTCGTGGTGCGTAACGTGGCGGCCGGCTCGCTGTCGCAGCGCCTCGGGATCGAAGAGGGCACGCAACTGCCGCGTTCGATCATCGAGTTCTATTACAAGAACGACGCGCTTGGCGATCCGATGGTGTCGGAAGAGCACGTGACCGCGTTTGGCTGGGCGACGCCCCAGGAGATCGACGACATCATGGCGCTCGCGATCCGCGTCAACGACTTCCTGTCTGGCCTGTTCCTCGGCGTCGGCATCCGCCTCGTCGACTTCAAGATGGAATGCGGACGGCTGTGGGAAAACGACATGATGCGCATCGTCGTTGCCGATGAGATTTCCCCGAACTCATGCAGGCTGTGGGACATCAAGTCGAACGAGAAGCTCGACAAGGACCGTTTCCGCCGCGATCTCGGCGGCCTCCTCGAGGCCTATACCGAGGTCGCCAAGCGCCTCGGCATCATGAGCGAAGGCGAGCGCCCGCACGGCACCGGCCCGGTCCTGGTGAAGGGCTGACCCGCGGAGCACGGTGATGGGCATACCCGTCATCGATACAGGTCCGATGGATACGATGACGCTTCCCGAACTCGGGACCGCCTTGCCGCTGGCCGAGATTTACCGCGACATCGACTTTGCGCCGGGCGCGCCCGCAGCATCATGAAAGCGCGCGTCACGGTCACACTCAAATCCGGGATCCTCGACCCGCAAGGCAAAGCGATCGAGGGAGCGCTCAAATCACTCGGCATTGCCGGCGTGGCAAGCGTTCGCCAGGGCAAGGTGTTCGACATCGAAATCGTGGACGGCGACCGTGCCGGCGTCGAGGCGCGCCTCAAGGCCGCGGCCGAGAAGCTCCTGGCGAACACGGTGATCGAGAATTATCGTATCGAGGTGTTGTAGCTGGCGCGGCAGTTGTGAGGCGCATGCGAACCGCATCTGGAGACTGTCGAACAGCATGAAGGCCGCCGTTATTGTCTTTCCGGGCATTAATCGCGAGCGCGACATGGCGCGTACGCTGCGCCTGGTGTCCGGGCGCGATCCAGTCATGGTGTGGCACGCCGAAACTGCGTTGCCCCCCGGTACCGATCTCGCGGTGGTGCCGGGCGGTTTTTCCTACGGCGATTATCTGCGCTGCGGCGCGATCGCGGCCCGCGCGCCGATCATGGACGCGGTGCGGGCTTTTGCAGCGAAAGGCGGCCTCGTGCTCGGCGTCTGCAACGGCTTCCAGATCCTGTGCGAGGCAGGCCTCCTGCCGGGAGTGCTGATGCGCAACGCCGCGCCTGAAGTTCATCTGCCGCGATGTCTATCTGCGGGTCGAACGGTCCGACACGCCATTCACGCAAGGCTACAACGCCGGCCAGGTGATCCGCGTGCCGGTCGCCCACGGCGAGGGCAATTTCATCGCCGCCGCGGACACGCTCGCGCGCATCGAGGGCGAGGGTAGGGTGCTGTTCCGCTACACTTCGCCCGACGGCACGCTCGCGCCGCGAATACAACATCAACGGCGCCACCAACGCGATCGCCGGCATCGTCAACGACGGCGGCAACGTGCTCGGGATGATGCCGCATCCGGAAAACCACGTCGAAGCCACCATCGGCTGCACCGACGGCCGTGGCCTTTTCGCCGGGCTCGTCGCGCACCTGAACCGCGCGGCATGAACGCGCGCGACGGGGTTATGCTCACGACATGACTGGCCGCAACGCTGCTGATCTCCGGTTCATCGATGTTCACCACCATGTGGTGCTTCCGGAATACCAGGCGGCGCTGGTGCGCTCCGGTGCCGCCGATCCGTCGCGGCCGTTCCGCCGGAACGATCCCGCCTCGGTAGTATGCGAAAAGCTGGCAGAGATCGGCGTCGACGCCGCCGTGCTCAATCCGCTGTCGGTTGCCGGCGTGCATCACGGCGATGACGCCAACGCGCGCTATCTGACGCGTTCCGTCAACGAGGCGCTCGCGTCATTCGTCGCCGCGGCACCCAAGAAACTGGGCTTCTTCGCGACCCTGCCGTTTCCGGATGTGGATGGCGCGCTCGACGAGATGTCGCGAGCCCTCGACACGCTCGGCGCCGACGGGATCATCCTGCTTTCCAACCAGAACAGTGTTTATGTCGGCGATCGTCGGCTTGATCCGCTCTACGCCGAGCTCGACCGGCGCGGCGCCATCGTTTTCATCCACCCAACCATCCCGCCCTACGTGCCGGACCACCTCGATCTCAAGCTATGGCCGGCCTACATCGAATATGCCTTCGATACGACGCGGGTCGCCGCGAACCTCATCTATCTCGAAGTGCTGCGTAGTTTCCCGAACATCCGATGGATTCTTGCCCACGCCGGCGGCGCGTTTCCGTTCCTGTCGACCCGCGTGCGGCTGATGGAGGAGCTGGAAACCAAGGGCCGCATGCCGCCGTTCGCGTCCTCAGGCTTCGGCAAGCCGTTTCACGAGCGCATGCCCGAAGGCGTCGGTCCCTATCTCGACAAGTTCTATTACGACACTGCGTTATCCGGCGGCACCGCACCGATGGCGGCGCTCACCGCGCTCGCTCCGATCGAGCGAATTTTTTACGGCAGCGATTGGCCGTACGTCGAGCGTGCCTTCGTGATCGAACAGAATGAGGCGCTCGTCAGCATGTCGCATTTCGCCGGCGAAAAATTTGCAGCGATGGAACGCGGCAACGCCATGAAGATGTTTCCTCGATTTGCTCCTTAGCGGGAAGCCGATTCCGATGATGACCGGCAATGTGTTCGCCGATGTCCCACAAGCATTGCAGGACGAGCAAATCGTCGAACTTCTCGCGACGCCGAACATCCGGATCGAACGGATCGTCTCAACCGGTCAGGCCAGCCCGCCGGACTTTTGGTACGATCAAAATTCGGCCGAATGGGTGATCCTGCTGGCGGGATCCGCCGGCCTGCTGTTCGAAGGCGAGACCGCGCCGCGCGCGCTTGCGCCGGGCAGCTACGTCCGCATCGACAAGCATGTGCGCCATCGGGTGGCGTGGACGGACGCGACGGTGCCGACCGTCTGGTTAGCGATTCATTACCAATAAAGTCGTGCTTGTTTAGCGTCGCCAGGAATACCGGTGCGGATACCGATGGATCGGACGCCCATAGCGGTACGCGTACCCCGGGGCGACATAGCGGTAGCTCTGATAGGCGTAGCTCCGTTCCATCTCCCTCTGCGCATCGCCCTGCATTTGCGGCATCATCACGTAATTGCCCGGCGACGCGGCAAAGCTCGGCGACGACAGTGCAACAGCGCCGGCCGCGAGCGTGAGCAGCAAAATCCTGGCTTTCATCGTCATCTCCTCATGGTCCGATCACGAAAAATACGCGACACGATCGAACGAAACGCCGCCGGTCGCCTCCCGTTTCAGCCGCCGGGGCGCGACGAAGGCGCGCATGCTGCGGCCGCCGCGAGTCAGCGCCAGTAGCGAGCGGGCATTTGGTCCGCCGGCACGATCATCTTGCCGATCGGCCACAGCGCGAGCCCCGCGAGCTTGAGGTGAGCCCACGCGAAGGGGATGCCGATGATGGTGATGGCGAGCGCGATTGCCGTCAGCAGGTGCCCCAGCGCCAGCCACCAGCCGGCAAGCAAGAACCAGATCAGGTTGCCGATCACGCCGAACGCACCGGTGCCGACATCGTCGACGCCGGTGTAATCGACGCGTGACACCGCTTTCTGGCCGAACGGCAGCAACGTATAGACGGCGATATTGAAGGCAGCCCGCGCCCACGGCAGGCCGATGATGGTGATCGCCATGATGATGCCGGCGATGACCCAGCCGGCCGCCATCCAGAAGCCGCCGAACAGGATCCACAGCACGTTGAGGAGGAAGGACATAGCGGACATCGGTTTTCTCCCGCGCACGGATCAGGCGCACGATGGCGCCGCGTCCGAAAGGGTCGCCGCTGAGACTTAAGCACTCGGTGGCGCGGTCGCCAGTTCCCGCAATCGTGAATGAGCCGCGCGAGACCCCTCCGCTATGGCTCGGATCCGACGTGTTTTTTATGATCTGGCGGTTGGCTCGCCCGCCGGCTCGGCCACTTGCATCAGCTTCGCCAATCCTTCGGACGTGGCGAGCGGCGGCTTCCAGCCGAGGCTCATCAGTCCCGTAGGCTCGGCGACGAGCGAACCCGACAGACGTTCGTAGATTTCGTCCCGGCGGGCCGTGTGAAGGAGCAGTTCAAGGAGCGCTGCAGGAAGCGGAAAGACGTTCGCCCGGCGCCCGAGCCCACTGCGCATGGCGGCGATCATTTGCGCCACCGTCAGGGCCTGTGGATCGGCGGCGATGAGCGCGCGCCGCAGCGTTCCCGGCGCGGCAAGCACGGTCTCGATTGCAGCCGACAGGTTTTCGAGTGAGAGCAGCGAGCGGCGAGCGGCGAGGCTCGCGAGCGGCAACGGCAGCGGCGATCGCGCGAGCCGCACCAGTTGCGCCATGTTGCCTTTGACGCCGGGTCCGTAGATCAACACCGCTCGCAGCGCCACCCAATCGAGATCAAGCTCGGCAAGGCCGTGCTCGGCGGCGAGCTTCGATTTCCCATACGCGTCGGTCGGCTGCGGTTCGTCAAATTCGGTCTGGACTTTATCGGCCGCGGGTCCGCACTGGGCGCGGATCGAGGACAGAAAGATGAAGCGCTTGGCGCCGGCGCGCTTCGCCGCGCGGGCAAGCCCGATGGTCGCCTCGGTGTTGAGTATCCGGTAGTCGTCCTCGGGAACGCCGGACATCGCGTGAGCAATGCCGGCAGAATGAATGACCGCGTCAACGCCCTCGAGCGCGGCCGACATGTTTTGCGGTCGAGCGAGATCGCCGATGACGGCGCTTCCGGTCAGCATCGGCATCGACGCAGGCCGGCGCAGTAGCACCCGAAGGCGGTAGCCACGCTTCGGCATCTCCTGCACCAAGTACCGCCCGATGAAACCGGTAGCTCCGGTGAGCGCGATCAGCATGGCCTTCCTGCCCGGCGTTTGGTTTCGCCGTCCTCGTCGGGAACATTCGTTCGAAGAATACCCGATTTCGCGATTGGAGGAGTTGGGAGCCAGGGAACTCGGTAGCCGGGCGAAACGCTTTTACGCTGCTCCGCTACAAGCGGAGCCCTCAGGCGACGCAACGGCCGGCGATTTGGCCCAAAGCTGGATCGACGTACGGAGATGCCACCGGCTCGCAGGCGTTGAGGACAGGCTCGGCCTTGAACATCGGAAGGCGGTCGGCTTTGCGCACGCGGTTGACGGCGACGTCACCACTAGATTGGCTCTGTGCGCTTGCTCGAATGAACTTCAAGCCCGCTTCGCGAAGCTTCTCATTTATCGACGGCTCGAATGTCCCGCGCCATGCCGCGTGGGCGAATGCCTGATCGAAATCGATCTTCGTTTCATAGCTTGGTGTGGTCGCCCAATCGGCGCGGTATGACCAGGCCATGGTCGACCCGATCAAAATGCTGATCGCAGTTGCGAGTGCGAGCGAAACTTGCTTTGTCAGCATGACCGACCCCCTACGTGCTTGATGACGTATCAATAGGCCGATCTAGGTGGTCGAAAAATTCAGATATTGTGCTTACGCTCTTGCCCATAAGGGAAACTACGTAATCGGTGGGCGCCCGCGGGACCTCGTGGTAATTTGACGGTGCCGGAAAGCGAGTTCCATCGCGGAGAGTGAGCGCAACTCTGTCAGGGAGAATTCCTGATGACCGAGTTGACCGTTACCCGGCGCGGCATGATCGGCGGCATCGCGACGGCGGCCGCTTCAGGTGACATTGCTGCGCACGCGCAATCGAGGCCGAAGACATTCGTGCTCATCCACGGCGCCTGGCACGGCGGCTGGTGCTGGCGGCGCGTGGCCGACATTTTGGAGCAGAAGGGCCACAAAGTATTCGCGCCGACACTGACCGGGCTTGGCGAGCGCTCGCACCTGTTGAGCAAGTCGGTCAATCTCCACACCCACATCGCCGACATCGTCAATGTCTTCAAATGGGAAGACATCAAAGACGCGTGTCTGTGCGTCCATTCCTATGCCGGCTGGCCCGGCTCGGTGGCACTTGAACAGATCGGCCACCGGGTGTCCTCGATCGTGTGGCTTGACGCCTTCAAGCCGGAAAACGGCGAGCACCAGCTCGACGAACGGTCACCCTCGGCAATGCGCAACACCGCCCTGTCCGCGGTTGAACACGACAACGGACGGCCGCCGCCGAAGTCGGCCGTGTTCAAGGTCAACGAACGCGATCAGGCTTGGGTTGATTCAAAGCTCACGCCGCAGCCCACCGGGCTGCAGGTTCGCCCCGTCATCCTCACCGGTGCGCGCGAGAGGGTAGCGAAGAAGACCTATATCCGCGCCTCGATCTTTCCGAGCCGGTCGTTCGACCGGGCGCTCGCGGAGTGCAAAGCCGACAAGACGTGGCGCGCGTTCGAGACCACGACGGCCGGTCACGACGTCATGGTCGATGCCCCGGAATGGCTCGCGGATATTCTGCTGCGGATGTCGTGAGCGCGTGGCCGTGGCGCTGCGGCCTCGGCGTCGTCAGCCGCCCGAGAGGCCGAGCGGCGTGACGACGAGATTCATCGTCTTCCAGATCTTGTATTTGTCCGGCTTCAACTCGGTAAAGGGCTGGCACTGTTCGAGCGCGCGCACGGCGGCGTCGAGCAGGATGCCGGCATCCGGTGAGAGCGATGCCTTGAGCAGCTTCGGCGCGGTGGCGAGCGTGCCGTCGCGCTTGAAGTTGAGCTGCACCAGGATTGCGATGTCTTCTTCGATATTGAAGCCTGCGGGCAGGTGAGAGCACGAACTCAGCCGCGCACGGAAGGCCGCGGTGTCGTCATGCGGAAGCATGGCCTGAGTGGGCGCAGGGGCATCAAAGCCGCCCCCAAGCTTTCCGCCCGGGAGCGCGAGCGGCATTGCGAACATTTCGTCCGGCTTCGCCTGACTCGCGGCCTGCTTGGGCCGGGGCTGCGGATCGATTGTCGGCGCGTTGGGCAGCAGTATCGGCTCGGAGGCCTCGGGCTGCGTCTCGGGCTGTTCGGGCGCCGACGTTTGCGCCTGTGCGGCCGCCGCGCCGTCCTTGTGCTCCGGATTCGGCTGAGCTTGCGCCTGCTGCAGTGACGGCAATTTTGTTTTTGGTTTCGGGGGCGCTGCGTTGGCACTGCCCTTCTCGGCATCGGACGATACTTCCGAGCCGTTCGAGGTTGACTCCAACGGAGTGCCATTGATGCCGGTCGTGTCGTCCTGCGGCTGCGGCGCTTCGCTCGCTGGCACGATTTCGACCGCCATCGCCTCGGGCGGCGGAGGGCGATCAGCTTTCGCGTTGATAAGCAGAAAGCCCAGCAGCAGGCAGGCGTGGAACGCCGCGGAGAAAACGACCCCCCCGCGACAGAACCGCTTCAATTCGATCATCCTGCGGAGGAACGGCGCTAGCCCATTCACCCCGCGCGACAACCGCGCAAATTCGATCATCCTGCGAACGAACGGCGCTGAGCCGGTCATCCCGCGGGAGAACCGCTTCAATTCGATCATAATGATCGCGCCCACCCTCGCGATGCATCACCCCGCTGCACTGCAAGATTGTCATTTTTAGCGCTGCTTGGCCAGAGGTAGCAATCGAATTTGCGGCGGTTCAATGATGCTCTGGGCCAAGCGGTATGATGGTGCAAACCTCTTGATCATTTCTTGGGCAGCACGGTTCCGACAGGCGTCGGAAGTCTGACTTAATTTTTCACGACATACGGCTTCATCTGTTCCGACAGGTAATCGGTAACGGGGAGCGGATGCTGCAGCACGCCGCTATCGGTCATCATCTTGATGACTTTCTCCCAGGTCTTCTCGCTGACGCGATAGTTCCAGTTGGGCATCGGCAGGTGTTGCAGGAGTTCGGAGGGAATGCCCGTATAGGCGCCGAGCTCCGCGCGCGCCAACGCCGGGTCGGCATTGAGGGCGTCGATCGCCTCCTTGATCGACTTGTTGAAGCGCTCGACCGTGTCGGGATTACGCTGCGTGAAGTTCGTCTTCGCCCACCACACCGACGTCGGCTGACCGGGGATGGCATCGACATACGTCCACGCCAGGACCCGCCCTACTCCTGAAGACTGCACCTCCGTGCTGAACGGATCGATCAAGGAAACGGCATCGACATGGCCGGCCTTGAGCGCGTTGATCATCGCCGGGAACGGCATCTCGACGAAGCGCACGCGTTTTGATATCGACGCCGCCGGCCTGAAGTACGGTCTGCGTGCTGATGGTGTTCTGGCTGGACAGGCTCGCCACCGCAACCTTCTTGCCGGCGAGGTCTTTGAGAGTTCTTCAGCGGCGAGGTGGCGAGCACCTGGAGCGAGCCGGTATCCGGCGGCCCGTCATGGGCGGTTTCGATCTGCAGCACGGCGACGAGATCGAGTCCGTTTTGCTTCGCCACCATGGCGATGCCGGGGATCGCCACCATGATGTCGACGGCGCCCGATTGTCCGGCCGCGATCGCGTTGCTGCCGTTCGTGAATTCCGTGAGCGTTACCGCCAATCCGTTCTTCTCGAAGATGCCGTGCTTCTTCGCGAAATAATCGGGCGTCTGCGACGTCGACTTCATGGTGCCGACCTTGAGCGGGGTCAGCGACTGCGCTGAAGCGGACGTGCACGTCAGGGCGGCGAATATTGCAATCGCAGCGGCGGCGCCGGTGAAAGACTGAAGCCGCGAGCCGCACCGCTTCGCTCCGCTCCTCGAACATTGGGCCATTTGGTTCTCCTCATGTCGAACGATGCCGGCGCCGTCGAAGCTTACGCTGCGCGATATTCGCAGGTCCATCATGCTGCGGTTGCTTTTCAAGCAACCGCGGATGGCCTGCGATCGGCGCGGCAGCCTCCGCGTGCTGCGCTTTTCGAGACGCTTCATTTATTGTCTAGAATTGCCGGGCATCCCTTGAAGTGCTGGAGCGCTCCATGAGCCAAGTCGAAGTTCCCGTCATCGATATCTCTGGCCACAGCGCGAGCGACGTGGAACGGATCGCGCGCCAGATCGACCGCGCGTTTCGCGAGATCGGATTCATGACGATCGTCGGCCATGGCGTGCCGCGCAAGGCGATTGCCGACGTGGACGAGGTGGTGAAGCAGTTTTTCGAGCGACCGGTCGCGGAAAAATTGCTCGCGCGCAGTTCGGTGGAAAGAGGCAATCGCGGCTACATCGCCGAAGGGATCGAGGCCGCGGACGCCAAGCCTGACCTCAAGGAGTCCTATGCGATCGGCCGCCTGACGCCGCTGCCCGACAACAGCAAGACCAAGGATGCCGGACGCAAGTTCGAGCCCAACATCTGGCCGGCCAATCCTCCGGCGTTCAAAGCAGCGTTCGAAGCCTATTACCGCGAAATGGAGGCGCTGACGTTCCGGCTCCTCCATCTCTTCGAGGTGGGGTTGCGCCTGCCCGGCGGCTACTTCACGCCGCTCTTCTCCGAGCACGCGAGCATCCTGCGCGTCCATCATTACCCCAAACAGATCGTCCCGCCGCAGCCCGGCCAGATCCGTATCGGGGCGCATGCCGACTATGGCGCGTTCACGATTTTGAAGGTGAAGAAGGCGCCGGGCGCGCGCGGCTTCCAGGTGCGCAGCAAGCAGGGCAACTGGATCGACGTCGAACCGCACGACGATTTCGTTCCTGATCAACATCGGCGACATGATGATGACCTGGACCAACGACGAATGGCAGTCGAACGTCCATCGCGTCATCAACCCAAAGGAGGAATCGGAGAATGTCGGACGGTATTCCGTCCCGTTCTTCGTGCAGCCGAACTACGATGCGTTGATTGAATGCCTGCCGAGTTGCCTCGCGCCCGGCGCGGCCCCGCGCCATCCTCCGATTACTGCCGGGGATTACCGCGCGCAAAAGATCGCGGGCCTCTACGCGCGCGCCTGAGTCCGCAAGGTTCCGCGGTAACCATTCGTTAACCATAACAGTCCTACGGTCGCCAAAGCCCCACCGGGACGGGAGCGACCGATGAACGTCATTGCATTCGCATCGCGTAAGGGTGGCGTCGGTAAAAGCACGCTGACCGCACATATCGCGGCCTTCGCCTCGCTCTCAGGCTACCGCTGCATGATCGTCGACGCCGATCCGCAAGGCTCGCTGACGCTCTGGCATTCGCGGCGCAACAAGCACGACCTCATGCTCGAAAGCGCCTCTCGCGGGCTCGATCGGCCGATCGGCTCGGCGCTCGCGGCGGGCGTCGACTGGGTCTTCATCGATACGGCGCCGACGACATGGGTCGTGGTGCAGGAGGCGATCCGTCTCGCCACGCTGGTGCTCGTGCCGGTGCGGCCCGGATTTTTCGACATCGCCGCCGTTCAAGAAACCGTCAAGACCTGCCGCGAGCAGCACAAGCCCTATGCGGTCGTCATCAATTCCGCGCCGGTCAAACGCGAACAGCGCGAATCGCTCGCCGTCGCGGTATCGCGCACCGAATTGGAGCGCCTCTCGATACCGGTGTGGTCTGGCCAGATCGCGCAACGCGCCGCCTTCCTGACCTCGCTTGCGGTCGGCGCCAGCGCGGGCGAGGTCAGCACCGATCCCAATTGTACCGCCGAGATCGGCACGCTGTGGTCAGCGATCGAACGCTCGGTCCAGGCGATCAACGCGGCGTGGGCCGCGAGCGGCAGTTCTCACAAAGCCGCGTGAAACGACGTCGCCTGCGTCGAAAAGCTCCCATCCTTTTGGTCTGCGGCGTTGCTTTCGCGCCTCATGAAAAAGCGCTCCAAATTATTGAGGCCGCCTGCCGAGGCGGCCTCAATGTGTATCTTTGAATAGCAATCCGCTCGCTTGCCGAGCCCCTTTGCAAGGCGAGCATCGCGGGGACACGGGTTAGATCTCGGATTGTGTCACACGATTCTTGGGCTCTTTCGCTTTGTAACGAAATTTTGCCCATGGCGTACAGGAAGGCTGTGCCGAGGGATCAGTCTGGCGGCAGGCCTGGACCGTGTAGGTGTATTTTTCACCCAATGAAACAGCGAATGAGAACTTGTCTGTGGTGCTCTCGATCTCTTGTTGTCCCGGAGCGATGACATTGAAGTGAGTCGTGCCCGGCCAATCGGTGGTCAGCCGCACTGTGGCGGTCGAACCATCGTTGCGGACTTTCGTGCAAATCTCCTGTTTGCACTTCGCCGACGCTGGACCGGCGAGAATGACGCACGCGAGCGCTGCGCCAGCAACTTTGAGAAGACGGTTGGTCATGGTGTGCTCCTGGATCCTGATTGGCTGACAAAAGATGGTGAGGGCCATCCTCACCCTGAGAGACCACAGGGCATTTGACGGCTTTTTCGGATTGTTCTCTTGAGCCGCCCGCGTGGTGAGCGGCCTTCACGCCACCTGGTGGGACTAGACCGCCGATAAGCTTGCGCTTTCCCCTGAGTGCCGGACGCTCGCGGCGCGCCCGCTCCCGAACGCCGGTGATAGACGGCGTAGGGCCCGTGAGCGTCCTGAGAGAACTGCGCGTCAAGTGACGGCTGAATCGCAGGATTCGAGCGCAAAACGCGGGTGCGTCGGAAAAGGCGTCAAACCTCGTGTGGTCTTCGGGTGAGGAGACGGAACGATCCGCTCTCCAGTCAGGCAACACACCCTTGGAGCACACCATGACCCGGATCAGTTGCACACTTGGCAGATCGCTTCGATCTCCCTTCCTGTTCGCGCTCGCCGTCGTCGGTCTGACGGCGACCGCGCCAATCTCCGCTGACGCCCACGGCGGCGGTGGCGGCCATCACGGTGGTGGTGGTCATCACGGCGGGGGCCACCACGGCGGAGGCCATCACTTCGGCCATCACGGCTTCGGCCATCATGGCGGCCACAACTTTCTTCACGGCGGGCACCACTGGGGGCATCACTTTGCCCATCATGGCGGTCACGGCTGGGGCCGTTATCACTGGGGCCACCACTTCCTTCACAATGGGCACCACTGGGGGCATAGCTATGCCTCCCATTGGGGCCATCACTGGAGGCACTACGGACAGTACTGGCACCATTGGAATCGCTATAGCGACTACCGGCCGCACTACTGGCGATGGCATCGGCGCTGGGACACCAATTATTCGACGGTGTCGAACGAGCGTACGTACTATCCGGCGCCGCGGCCGATCTACTATCCGCGGCCGGTCCCGCAGACCACGTACTATCCGGTCCCTCGGCCGGCTTATTACCCGGTCCCGCAGCCGGTGCCGCAACCGTCGTACTACCCGGCTCGCCAGCCGGCACCTCCGAGTTACGCACCGCCGCCGGCTCCGGATTGCGGCTGCAACGAGGAGCAGGAGCAGCAGCCCCCTCCGCCCGTGCCATGGCGCGGTCGCGGCAGCTGACGCCAGGACAGCGGATGGCGCCCGACGCGGCGCCATCCTGGAATTAGCGCGTGACGACTGCCGGGCCGCGAGGCCCGGCTTTTTTTACTCTGATGCCAGAAGCGAGATGCTACGATGATTTCAGACACCTCAATCAAGGCGTCTCGTCGTCGGCATCGTCCGAGGTTCGGGTCTCGCTCGCTGCAGGAGCCGGCGCTGGCGAGCGGACTCGAAGCTTTCGACGGTTGGCGTTCGACCAGGAAAGGTCCAAGAACGGCCACCCGACACTGGCGATCACGCTTGCTGCACTGCTGGATGGCCTCGTCGATTGCCGATTGCTCCGAGGATTGCATTGAGCTTGATCCCGACCTGTCCGCCGGCGCCGATCGCGAGCGCGTTCCATCCTTGAGGGGCATTTCCGAGGCGACGCGCAATATCCTCCCGCAATTCCGGCGCGACGGCGCCAAGTGCATCGGGATGATAGAAGCCGACGACTCTCACCGACTTGGGAATCGGAACGATAAAATTATCATCGAGGGCAATGACCATGCAGGCGACGCCGGCGTGATATCCGCAACGTTCCAGCGCGCTGCGAATCGCGTCTTCGGCGCTCTCCATATTCGCGTAAATGCTCGAAACTCCCGTCGGTGACAATGCGATCGCCTTGAACACGGGGCTCCATTCGTAACGCTCGATGGTTCTCTTGTATTGACTACGAATGAGAGGAACGTCGGCGGCCATAAAAGGTCGCTCGATCGACGGGTCGCGAACAAACCAGGGTTGCGGCGGCATCGGCGGCCGGCCTCGACCGAACACGACCGTCAGTGCCCATCGCATAGAGTTCGCATTGGCTGGGCCGCTTCAGTCGTCCGCGATCTGTCGCGGCCTGACAGGCCGCCAAGGCGGCGCTTTTGGCCAGTTGATCGTTAGGCTGCGCGGTCGCGAAACCCATCCTTCGCGAACTGACCGCAAGCGCCTTGTGGTCCGGCGCCGACATATAGGTGGCGCGGATCGTGGCCCGGTCGCGATCAGAAATAAAAGGCACCATCTCCGGCACGAGCGCTAATCGTTCGTTTTGCGCCGACGGCCGGGCCGAAGCCTGATCAGGAATTGTCTTGGGCGGAAGACGATCCATGAACCACGTGGCTGCCGCCACCTCAGCCCGAACAACGCGAGTGCGGCGGCGCTCACTGCTCCCCAAGGTATGCAGGCTTCTACTCGGCGCAGAAGCCACTCGCGGCGCGGCCGGGTCCCGCGGCAACTCTCCGCGGCTCGTTCGGCAACGCAATTCCAAGTTTTTGAAACAGCGATTGCGCGTGCGAGACCTCGACAATGTCGACGCCGGCGGCGGCAAGATCATTTCGTCTGATCCGCAGTGATATTTGGCGCGTTCTGATTTGGGATCGCCATCAGCACGCGCCGGCCCGCCGCAGCCTCCAGCTTGAGGCGATCGATCGAGTTTGCGATCTTCTCGGGGATGTGGCTTACGGCACCGACCGTGAGATCGACGGGCCGCACGCTGCCGGTGGCCCAAATCACGCCGGCGTGCGTGTCCTTCTCCTGCGCGAGCCGGTCTTCGGCGTGCAATGCATGGGCGATGAGAATGCCAAGCTGCCAGCTGGAGCCCGCATCTATCGGCCCTGATACATCGAGGCGATAACACGGGTGACCGAAAAGTTCTTCGATGATACCGGTCGGACGGGCGACGAAGGCGTTGTAGGCCGCCGCGATATCGGCGGTCTCCGTTGTCCCGCCGATGCACGCCACCGAGCGGCGAATCGACGGATCTTCCTCCGCCAACAGCAGCACCTCGACGGTACCGCTCGTCGTGGGGATCAGAACGCGCAGCTTCTGGGCATCAGCGGGCATGCAGCATCAAAAACGGGAAATGCGCGAACCGCCGCATCTCCAAAACGAAGATTCACCTAAAGCAGAAATGTCCCGGTCGAAGTCGGATCGGAGATTAAACGCAGGAAGCCCGCATCCGAAGGGATTTTTTCATCCAATACGATCATGACCTCGCCCTGAGGATCGGCGGAAGGAAGCGAGCGCTTAACAATTTCGCCACTGCTGCTCTCGATCAGCAGCGAACGCGGCGAACCTGCTGGCCCGCTGAACTGCAGTCTAACGTAAACTTGGCCCGGAACCCGGGATGGATGGATGGAGAGAGACCCCCCCTCGAAACGCCGGGAAGTGACCTCGCCCGCGCTCGCGGCTGCCAACATGGGAATCTGCGCCACAGCAGCCTGTGTCTTGAGGCGACGATAGTCTGCACGCAGCCGCGGATCGGCAAACAGCGCCCGCTGCTCTTCGATCGACAGGGAGCGCCCGGGATCATTGAGGAACTGTACGATGTCCGCAATTCCGAGGCGGTGCTGAGGCGGCGACGCCTCGGCAAGAGCCGATCGCGCTGCATAGAGCCTGTCGGCCCGCGCTACGACATCGTTATCAAAATCCGTCATCATCGTTGTGCCCCTGTGGCTGCCGACCGAAGATCCCTTACAGCCATCATCCAATTGCTGCGGTGTAACATTCGATAACCTGCGACTGAGGGTTGCGCCGATTCCCCGCAACCGTCTTAACCATCCTCTTTCCACATCGGCTTTGAAGCACTTTTGCCCATGAGGTCGCCGACCGCCGGTTTTGACGCCACACAGAATATGCCAGATTGGCCGGAGGCAAAACGAATGTCCCCTCATTGCAATTCACGGAATTGAGGGATGATGACGGCCGGTCCGCCGAGTGCGCAAGACGTTGCAGATGCATTGGCGATGACGCTGGAGCGAGAGGACGCCGCCGGCGCCCCTTGGTGTCCTCCGGCCGACGGCGTCGCATTGCGGCGCTGGGTCACCGACCGTAGCGCGCAGCTCGGCGGTGGCATTCGGCGTGTCGTACGATTGGCGCGGCTAATGGCGATTGCGGACGGGCGCGACTACATCCGGTTCCTTTACGTCCGCTTGACCCTCTTGCGCGCGCGACAGTTTCGGCAACTGCTCGAGAGGGCCGCCGCGGAGGGGAGGCTGCATAGCGGCGTTGCCAAGCTATCGGAAAACGGTGTGCGTTTCTCCGAGGCGGAGCTGGCGGCGCCTGACGGCGGCGCGTTTGAAATCGATTACGGCCAGATGCCGCGACTCGCGGCATTGCTGGATTTACTTCACAACGCGCTGGGCTTCGCCGCCGTCGCTGACCTGCTTGCGCCGATGCTGAGTCAGGATGTTCCAGCAAGCTCTGCTAACGACATCGCAAGATCGCTGCACGCGGCCTTGAACGCCTGGCTCGGCGAGAGGCTCGAGAGCGCGAACCATCTCCTTCAGGCGCAGCGAATCCGGGTTTTCCTTGTGAAGAGGGGGCGCGTCGCACCGGAAGCGATCGACGATGAGTCCATCCTGGCGTTCTGGATCGCCTCCGCCGAAATCCACGGAAGACGAGAGGATCGATGGCTTTCGGCTTTATCGCTCATTGGCGTGCGCCATGCTGCGTTACCGGCACGCTTTGCGCGATGCAGCCGCCGCAAGACATTTGGAAGACGCCATCGGTCAGGGATTGGCAACGGAAGCTGATGCATTCCTTAGCGACCGCATCGAAGGGCGGGACGCCACCATCGAATTATGGCGATCCCCTCTCGCCTCCCTGACCTCCGCACCGGCAAACCGCGTGAAGTGGCTCACGCGCAAAGAGCAGCAATGGCTGTTCAACTATCTCGGCGGCCGAGATGAGGACGAGGTCCCAGCCGAAGCGGACAGCGAGGAGGGTGAAGGTACCGGCTGGAAAAGCGGGCTTTCCGGCGACGAGCGCTTCGACGTTGCGTTTTGGCTGACCTTGTTGCGTGCCGATGTGTTTGGCGCCGCGCAAGCCTCGGTCGTCGCCCGACTGCGCAAACGAGCTGGCGCCAGCGAGGCAATTGCTCAAGCAATGGCGCAGCTCGACGATGCGGCTTATACGAACTGTGCGACGGCCTACGTCGACGTTCGCAATCAACTCAATCTTGAGTGTCTGGCCGCGTTGGCCGCGCTGATGGACGCGGGAGCGGCCGAAGCCATCATCCTTCTCGCCCATCTTGCAGGCGCCGAAGCCGCAACGGCGATCATCGGATCTTCTGCGCGCGAACTGATGTCTCCCGCTGATGATGAGCCGATTACCGATCAGCTGCGCCGGATCATCCGGCTGGCGTTGTCGTCGGCCCTATCGGAACCGACCGCGGTATCATCAGACGCTGCCCGCAATGTCCTCGTTCAGGCAGCCGCGGCCGCGCGGAAGGTCAGCCGTGGCGGCTTTCGCCGGGAGGATCGTGGCGATCCTGAGATACTCGCCAGCCTTCAGGTAGGCGCGGCTCCGATCGTCGAACTTATCCGCGAGCTTGATCGACTGACCGAAACACTCGCGAAGAAGACACCGATCGCCGATTTTCCGGCCGATCGGATGCGTTTCCTGACCGCCTTCCAGCACATTTATCTATCTTCAAGAGCCGACGAAGCATGAGGGGACGTTCAAAAGCCGGTCAAACCCCCTGTGACTGAGGAGTGGAGCCGCAAAATCAGGTCCTCGCCAAAACCAGCGCTTGCAGTCAGGAGATACCGTCATGAATGCGCAAAAGTCGATCGTCGCCGTTGCAGCGCTGGCGACACTCGTGGCGACCGGGCTGCCTCCTCCTTCCGCGAAAGCCTGGGGCCGCGCTGCGGGGCCAGACCGTTTTGGCCGAAGCGAGCGACAGCGGTCTGACGATGTCGTCAGGCACATCGGCTCGAACATGTGGCCGGTGAACGTCGGCGGAAGCCAGATGCTGCTGCCCTACGAGTCGAACCATGCGGTGGATCGCCCCGCTAACTTCACAAGGCTGATCGTCCTCATTCACGGTATGCACCGCAAGGTGACGCTCGCGCGCGGCGTTCAAGAGGCTCTGGGGGTGATCAACCGGCCGGACACGCTGCTGTTTGTTCCTCAATTCCTCAATGCTCGCGATCATGCAGCGCACAGGCTGCCCGACGATATGCTGTTCTGGCGAGACAGCTGGAAATGGGGCGACCCGTCATCAGGCGCAAAGCGGATCGGCTCTTTCGAAGTCCTCGATCAGATCATTTACGACCTCTCTGCACGCTACCCGTCGATCCGCGAAGTCGTCATCATGGGAAACTCGGCCGGCGGACAGTTCACCCAACGCTACGCAGCTTTGAGCCCGGCCGAAGACGTCATCAATTCAAAGGGTAGCCGTATTGCGTTCCGATACCTCGCGTCGAACCCATCGAGCTATTTGTATTTCGACAACAAGCGCGTGTCGCCGTCCGGAAGACTCCAAGTCCCAGCTTCGTCCGTCGTCAACTCTTGTCCGAAATACAACACCTACGGCTACGGTCTCGAAAACCTCAATCCCTATGCGAGCCGGTCGAGCATGGCGGACATCAGCGCTCGGCTCCTGCGCAGGACCGTGGTCTATTTCATCGGGAACGATGATGACGACGAGGATCACCCATTGCTGGATACGCGCTGCGCGGCCGAGTTGCAGGGCGCAGAGCGCTTCGCGCGCTCCCAAAATTACTGGCAGCATTTGTTGGAACGGTTCGGCCGAAACGTCACCATTCATCAGCGCCGAATTTGTGTCGAGCACGGAACGCACAACTCGCAGACGATCTGGGGTACGAGCTGCGGCGCTTTCTACATCAGCGGCGAGGGTTCGTGCGCGCCTTCGCCCTGTCCAGAGTGAGCCTGTTGCACGAGGGGGCAAGCGCATTGCAGTACCAGGATAGGTGGCGGGCCGCTGGCAGGACCGGGCGGTGCCGCGGCGAATCAGATCGGCGCCACGGTTACCAGCCGGCTCTGAGAGGCCAGACGACGAGCTGTCCGCATCGATCGTTTCAATCTCGGCGTGATTCGAATGCAACGCGTCCGTCGCACGTGGGTACTAACTTGCCTCGATCAAGATCGGATGGCGAACGGTTAAGCATCCAAAGTCGAAGTTGCGCATGATCGCAATGTGATCTCATTTTCGTCATCGACGATTTCATCATAGCGCCGACATCTCTGGAGGAGCGCTCATGAGCGAATACGTCGAAGCGGCCGAACAGCGTCATGTTTTTCTCGAAGGTGATCTCCCGAGGACGTATCTCGAAGCGGTCGAACGCGTCGCCGCCAAGCACGGCTATCGCATCGAACCGCGCGGCCGCAGGCTCTATCTCCGGCCGCTTGAGGATACCTCCGTGATTCGGCTTCGTGCGCCTGAGCCGAATGAAACGCCGACCAATCACCTCTGCTATTTCGACTCGCTTGGCGAGATACACTCATTTCTCACCGGTTAGCCCGCGAGAGTTAGATAACTAACAATGCAAAATCGTCGGGTTCCACGAGTGGAGTCGATTTTGCGGAAACTCACCGATCGATAAATAGAAATTCCGCTCGTCGTCATTGCGGTACAGAAGTGAGGGCGGCAAACAATTTTTAATTGAGAAGTAGAGGATTACTTTTTCTTGTCATCGCGATTTCATATTTTCAACTCAGTGTTGGAACAGGTTCGCTTTCGCCGGGTTGGTGGCCTATGGGGCCAACGGAGGGGGATCGGCGATGGCAAGCGTCCATCCGCTGCACGATCTGCTTGATGGCATCAACGCAAGCACGAAGTTCCAATCAACAGCAGAAGAACTGGACACGCTTCGGAAGGAAAATAGGGAACTCCGCGAGCTTGTGGTCCAATTGTCCGCGATAATCGCGCGGAAAGTTGTTGATGCGGACAACGGTCGAGTTGAACCGTCGAAGCGATAGGCTTCGAAAACAGCCAGAGCGAATACTACTATTTTCCCGTCGATCACGACGTGCCTCAATTCGTCATGAGGCAGATACCCGACATTGAAACCAGGTTTTTCCTCCAACTGGGTTCCAATCGATTCGTTTTCGAATCGCGTCGCAGGGTTTCTTTGCGAAAGGTATCGACCTGCCGCGAGAAATGAAGATGGGTCACGATTGCGCCGAGTCGAATCGGAATTCCATCCTTTTTTCCACCGATCTGACGTGAGGATCACCGCGGCTCCATCGTTGCGACATATAAGAGCCGGAAAACCCGCGTGTGATCAGGAATGGGAGCGGACTTGAGCCGAGCGTCTCGCGTCGGGGGACTATCATGAGCATCGAATACGTCGCCGCGATAGGAGAGGATGACTATCGTGCGTTCAGGATCCTGGTGACCACCGAGCTACCTCAAGATTACGGCATGTGGCTGCGGGTGAGGGAGCGCGGAAAGCTCAGGGCGGATGGGCGCGGCGTTAGCCTCGTTGAGGTTGAAATCTCACCCGAAGAGTTCGGTTCGTACTGCAAGAGCCAACGCAGACCGGATTTCAGCCTAGCCGCGCTCGATCGTTGTGCGCGCGAGAAAGCTGTTATGCAAAGTCAGAGGCCCGCCGGATTCACGCGGCAGGTTCTTCGTCGCTGTGGTCTCGTTCGGGCGTGAGCGGGAGTACTGCAGCCACGTACCGATAGCCGACAGCAGGTCGACTCGCTCAGGGCGACAGCGGCCGGATGAAACCCGGCCGCCGTACCGTGCGAATGTCGCCTACGCCGCTCCGCTCAGATCCTGCTTGCGGATCGGCAGCGAGCGCAGGCGTTTGCCGGTCGCGGCGAAGATCGCGTTCGTCACCGCGGGTTGGATCATGGTCGCGCCGGGTTCGCCGACGCCACCCCATCGCTTGCCCGGTGTGGGCGAGATGTAGACCTCGGTCTTCGGCGCCTCTTTGTAGCGCACCACCGGATAGGTATCGAAGTTGCCCTGCTCGACGCGGCCGTTCTTGACCGTGATCTCGCCGAACAGCGCCGCCGACAGCCCGTAGATCATGCCGCCTTCGAGCTGCGTTTCGACCCCGCGCGGGTTCACGACGACGCCGCAGTCGCAGACGATGACGACGCGCTCGACCTTCACGTCGCCGTTCGTCACCGCGACCTCGGCAATCATGCCGACGATCGAATCATAGCTTTCGTGGATGGCGATGCCGCGTCCTTTGCCGCGCGGCATCGGCTTACCCCAATCACCCTTTTCGACCAGCAGATCGAGGACCTGCTGGAAGTCGGGACGATGGGCGAGGAGTTCGCGCCGCAACGCCACGGGATCCTTGGCGACGGCGTGCGCCATTTCGTCGATGAAGCTCTCCATGAAGAACACGTTCTGCGAATGGCCAGGCGCGCGCCACGGGCCGAGCGGCACGTGCGTGTTCTTGAGGATCGAGACGAGCCGGAAGTTCGGCAGCTTGTAAGCCGTGTTGACCAGCCCCTGCATCGTCTGCGGGTCGAGGCCGTTGCGCACGTTGGCCGGGTTTGAACTGCCCGCCGAATTGCGCATGTCGAGCGCAATCGCGGTTCCGTCGGCCGCAAATCCCGCCTTGAAGCGGATCGCGGCCTGCGTGCGGTAGCGGCCCTGGCGAATTTCCTCCTCGCGCGTCCAGAGGAGCTTCACCGGTTTGCCCACGGCCTTGGCAACCGCAACCGCCTGCGCAACCTCATCGGGCCCGAGGCGCCGGCCGAAGCCGCCGCCGGAGAACGTGTTGTGGATGAACACATTCTCGGGCTTCACGCCGGAGGCCTGCGCCGCAAATGTCAGCGCGAGGTCGGCGTTCTGCGTGCCGACCCAGACGTCGACGCGATCCGCCTGCACATGCGCGATCGCGTTGAGCGGTTCCATCGGCGCATGCGCGATGATCGGCACCTCGTAGGTCGCCTCGATCACCTTGGCGGCCGTCGGCATCGCGGCATCGATGTTGCCATCGTGGCGCGCTTCCGACGCCCTTCTGGTCAAGCGCCTCGAGGTACTCCTTGCGGAACTGCGCGCTGTTGGTCGCGCCGGCGGGGCCGACATTCCACTCGATCGGCAAGTCATTGAGCGCGGTCTGCGCGCGATAGAAGCGATCCGCCACGACCGCGACGGCGTCCTTGAGCTTGACCACCTGGAGGATGCCGCGGCGCCCGGCGATCTTGCTCTCGTCGACCGATTTCACCGTGCCGCCGAACACGGGGCATTTGATGATCGCGGCCCGGACCATGCCCGGCACCTCGAGATCGATGCCGTACTTCGCCGAGCCGTTGATCTTGAGCGGCACGTCGAGCCGCGCCAGCCGCCGGCCGATGAACTTGTACTGGTCCGGCTTCTTGAGCGCCGGCTCCTTGTCGAGCTTGATCGCGGCCGCATCGACCGCGAGTTCGCCAAAACGGAACGTGCGGCCGGTCGGCTTGTGCGTGACCTTGCTCATGGCGGCCGCGCACTCGGAGGCGGGCACGTCCCATCGCTTCGCGGCCGCCGCGATCAGCCGTTCGCGCGCGCTTGCGCCCGCCTGCTGGACGACTTCGCCGGTCTCGCGCACCGCCCGGCTGCCGCCGGTGGAGAGGCTGCCGTAGACCTTGTTCTCGCGGAAATTGCGATTGGCAGAGGCATATTCCGGTTTGACGAAAGCCCAATCGCATTCGAGCTCTTCGGTCAGAATCTGCGGCAGGGCGGTAAAGCTGCCCTGCCCCATCTCGGCGCGGCCGTAGCGGATGATGACGGTGTCATCGGGCTCGATCACGACCCAGGCATTGATTTCGCCGGGATAGCGTTTGGCTTCATCGCCCCACGGACGAACGCTGAGGCTCGCTGCGTCGGCGGGGGCGCCGATGCCGACGCCGAGCGCAAAGCCGCCGGTCGCGGTCAGCGCGGTGGTGATGAACGTGCGACGGGAGAGACGTGGTCATTGTGATGTCCTCCCGCCTTATGCGCGCATCAGGGCTGCAGCGCGATGCACCGCGCGGCGGAGCCGCTCGTAGGTGCCGCAACGGCAGATATTGGTGAGGTTCGAATCGATATCGGCGTCGCTCGGGTTCGGATTGGTCTTGAGGAAGGCCGCCGTCGCCATGATCTGGCCGGACTGGCAGTAGCCGCACTGCGGCACCTGCTCCGTCAGCCATGCCTGCTGCACCGGATGCCGGCTGTCCGACGAAAGGCCCTCGATGGTGGTGATTTCGGCGCCGTCCACGCTGCCGATCGGCACCGAGCAGGAGCGCATGGCCTCGCCGTTGACGTGCACGGTGCAGGCGCCGCAGGCCGCGATGCCGCAACCGAATTTCGTGCCCGTGAGCCCGATCTCCTCGCGCAAAACCCAGAGCAGCGGCGTGTCATCCTCGACATCAAGCTGATGCGAGGCCCCATTCACCTTGATAGTGATCATGATGCAAGTTCCGCGCGCCCGCCTTCACGGCGGCCGGCTGGCGCAAACCCAACCGCCTGTTGAATGACTTCAAACTAGCATAGGCCGCATCCCGGCCTAGCCGGCAACTCGTCATCGACTTAGAGGCGAAGGTGATCTCGACCGCGCAATTGAAACTCAATGCGCGCACGCCGCACTTGACGGCGAGGCCTGATCGCCGGGAAGATTCGGCAACGTCAGCACGAGCCGCAGCAGACACATGTTCAATCTATCGCAAGGAGTGATGCGAAATGCGCTCAGACCATGGTTCGGAACTTCACGTGCGTGGCCGCATGTTTGTTCGCGGTCATTCCCGCCCGCGCGCAGGTGGAAAAGCTTCCGCCCTATCTCCAGGAAACGCTCGCGCAGATCGGCCCGGTGTTTCAGAAGGACATCGGCAAGACCATTCCGGCAACCATCGAGGCGTTCCAGCCCCTGCTCAAGGCGGCGCCGAAAGATGGAGTGACGATCATCCGGGATCAGGCCTACGGCGAAGACCCGCGTCAGGTTCTCGACGTTTACCGACCAACCGCGCGATCGGGCGCACCTGTGGTCATCTTCGTGCACGGTGGCGCTTATGTGCGCGGCGATAAGGACGGCGCCGGCGAGGCCTATGGCAACATCGCGACCTGGTTTGCGCGCCAGGGCATGCTTGGCATCAACGCGACCTACCCGCTGGCGCCAGCCGCGAAATGGCCGGCCGGCGCCAAGAACGTCGGCGGCATGGTCGCGTGGGCCAAGGCCAACGCGATCCAGTTCGGCGGCGATCCCAATCGGATTATTTTGATCGGGCATTCGGCGGGCGCGACCCATGTCGCGGGTTACGCCTTCGACAAATCGTTGCAGCCGCCCGGTGGGCCGGGCATTGCAGGCGCGGTCCTCATCAGCGGCCGATACCGGGTCGACTATGATCCGACCGACCCCAATGGGCGCAACATGCAGGCCTACTTCGGCGATGATGCATCCCAATATGCCAACCGATCGCCCATCAATCACATTCGCGATGGGGCTCGCGTTCCGGTGTTTGTGGTCGTGACCGAATACGACAATCCAGGCTTGGATGTGCGCGGCGCCGAATTGTTCTCCGCACTATGCGAGCGCGACGCCACATGCCCGCGCTTCGTGCGCCTGAGGGGTCACAATCATCTCTCCGAGGTGCTCGCCTTTAATACTCCCGATGAATATCTCGGGCGGGAGATACTTGATTTCATCGCCCGCGGGCGCTGAACAGTCGGCGGGATCATCGACCCCCAAATCCGTGTATCAATTTCCGTGATCGTTGCCGGCCCGCGATTTCGGCCCGGCACCCGTCGAAAATACAACGGTCCTCTCTGGGTGCCAGACCGTGGCGGTCCTCCCGTCGGCGCAATCAAACTCACCAGCCCGCTTGCCCGCCGTGCTCCGGCGGAGCGTAGCCTTGATCGGCGTAGCCACGGTAGTTGTATGGCACGCTGGCCGGGTCCCGCCCGCTGTAGTCGTAGTTCGGAGAGAACGGGGCGGGGTACCTCGGGCCGCTGTAGTGGTAGGAGCGATAATTGGGACGCGTCGTCGCCGTCTGGGCGGAAGCCGCAGCGGCATCGCACATCACCGCGCCCGCGATAGCGATTGCTGACAGCAGAAGTTTCATCTTTGACGTCATCGTCGTTCGCCTTTCTCGTTCGCCGCGCGTGTCGAGCGCGCCGCACACGAGCAGATCGTGCTCAAGCCCGCGGAAAGCGCCGTCGGACCAGTCAAGTGGGATGAGCGATCGACATTCTCTTGGTCATCTTTGGTCAAAATTGCTGCAACGAACCGATATTGCGCCAGTTCTTTTCGCAAATTGACGCCAACGCGTCGGAGGGCGGCCTCTCCGATCGGAGCGGCGGCAGCCCTCCCCGACTGCGCGCTTCAACAAAAGATGCGAGGCGCGATAGTCTGATCTCTTCAGCGGCGCTGGGATGTGAAGCTGTTAGCGCCGAAGCTCTGACTGCCCGCCGCACTCGTCGGCACCGGAGGACTGAGCAGAACCAACACAACAACGAAAATGCATGCGGCGAGAGCGACAACCAATAGACCTGAAGTAACAGATGCGAATCTCATGTGAGCCTCCGCCATCTTCCAGCTGAAAGGCTAGCTCAACGGCAAGGCGCGCTTTGATGTGGATCAAGTCCCGCGCACCAAGCGCGCGATGTGTCTTGCGCTCCGCGATCACGCCGTCGGATCGACGATCTTGCCTTGAAACAGGATCGCGCCGGTCGCGTCGTCCACGATGAAGAACAGGAACGGACGGTCGACGATGAAGCTCGGCGGTACGCCGCCGATGTGGAAGTACTTCAGCGTCACGCCGGCTGCCTCGGTGCCCTCCTCCGCGACGTCGATCATGGCGCAATGCACGACGTCGGTGACGGCAACGGGGATCTCCGCCGGCGGCCGCTCGGTCATGCGGCTGAAATCGGCGCGCGTCCAGTCGAAGGCAAGCGCCATCCCGGCCTCCTCGAGGGCCGGCTTCAGGGACGATAGCGTGCGGGCGCGAAAGCGCGGCAGCATCAGCGTGATGTGCGAGGGCTCCGCGCGCGCCAATTCGGCGCGCAGCCGCGCGAGCTCGGCGAGGTCGAAGGACTCCAGCACCGTCTCGGGCCACGAACTCTTCGTCCGGCAGCACGACGATCATGCCGAGCGAGGTGGTCTTGTAGGGGAGCCGCGCCGCCCGGTATCCCGGCCCGCCGACGATGACGTGGTCTCCGCTCCCATCCATCATTTTGACCTCGATCTCGATCTTCTCGAGATCGTCGTCATATCCGCGCAGGAAGCCCGTGGTGCGAGTCGAGGCCGGATTGAAGGGCTTTGCCCACGGCGCCTTGAAATAGATGGCGTTGAGCAGCACGGCGATATCGTCCTGCGGCAGCTGCGAGCTGTCGAGCGCGCGCTCGATCTTGCCCTCGGTCTTCTGCGCGACCCATTGATTGATGCGCGCGACGTCGCCGGGAAAGATTTCCGCCGCGAAAACTCTCCGCCAGCAGGTCCCGGTAGGCCTTGGCGACGGCCTCGCCGTGCTGCGTCAGGACGAGCGCATTGGCGAGGCGCACGCGGGCCGCTTCCGGCGCGCTCGTTTCGGCATAGTGGCGCAGGAGTTCGGCATTGGCCGCGAAGAGATCGGGCCGGGCGCCGTCAAAGGCGAGGGTGCGCGCCATTTCGTCCGCGGTCTCGCCCGCGGCACCGGCAAATCCCATCGCCAGCGTCATCCCGATCGACAGCGGCGACATCACGACATTGCCGTCGGCTTGCGCCAGCGCTCGAAACAGCGTGAGCCCCAGGGCGTTATAGCCCGCAATCATTGCAGCATTCATGGCTCAATTCCGCGATGACCCAAAACGCCTCCGTCATAGCGTGGAGGGATGATACACGTCCTTGGCGAGATCACGTCCTCGCCGCGGATATCGTCAGCGGCGCTGGCACGTGGGTGTATTCGAGGGGCTTTTCCGCGCGGTCTTGACCCAGCGGACCTAACCGTTCATGACCAGCGCAAATCGCTTTAAGCAGCATGCCCGGCGACGGGCGTTGGAGAAGTCCATGGAGAAGTTCACGGTTGTCGAGGGCGTGGCCGCGCCGCTGCGGATGATCAATGTCGATACCGACGCGATCATCCCGAAGCAGTACCTCAAGACGATCAAGCGTACCGGGCTCGCCAAGGGGCTGTTTTCGGAGAAGCGCTATCGCGACGACGGCAGCGAGAACCCGGATTTCGTGCTCAACAAGCCGGCCTATCGCAACGCCAAGATTCTCGTTGCCGGCGACAATTTCGGCTGCGGCTCATCGCGCGAGCATGCCCCCTGGGCGCTCAAGGATTTCGGCATCACCTGCGTGATCTCGACCTCGTTCGGCGACATCTTTTACAACAACTGCTTCAAGAACGGCCTGCTGCCGATCAAGGTGAGCCCCGAGGACCTGGAGAAGCTGTTCGACGATGCCGAGCGCGGCGCCAATGCGCGGCTCACCATCGACCTCGAAAAGCAGGAAATCCGTGGCCCCGACGGCGGCGTGATCAAGTTCGACATCGATCCGCACCGCAAGCACTGCCTGCTCAACGGCCTCGATGACATCGGCCTCACCCTCGTGAAGAAGCAGAAGATTTCGAGCTTCGAGGAGAAAGCCAAGGCCGCCCGACCGTGGGCGTGAGCCGCACGCGCAAGCGTCGTCCTGCGGCGGCCTTCAGGCTTGGACGTGAACGACGTCGTAGAGACAGGGCTCGACTTCGAAGCGCGGCCAGGCCTTGCGGAACTGAGGCGAATGGTGCGCCGCCTGAAGCTGGCCGCGATCGCGCCACTGGATATAGCTCACCAAGTGGTTGCCGTCCTCGCTGCGGTGCAGGCTGACTGAAACGAAGCCGGGCTGGGTTGACGCCTGACGCCCTGCGTCAGGCGATGACGCTGCTGGCGATGGCGTCGGCGATGGCGACGGTTCGTCGCGCAATCTCGGCATGCATGCGCTCGACCATGCGGCCTTCGATCTGCACCACGCCCTTGTTGTGGTTTTCCGGCAGCTCGAACGCGGCGATGGTTTTCCGCGCCTGATCGATCTCGGCATCGCTCGGCGAAAACGCCGCATTGCATGGCGCGATCTGGTTCGGATGGATCAGCGTCTTGCCGTCGAAGCCCATGTCGCGGCCTTGGGCGCATTCGCGCCGAAAGCCCTCTTCGTCGGAGATGTCGTTGTGAACGCCGTCGAGAATATCGATGCCGAAGGCGTGGGCGGCAAGCACGCTGTCGGCGAGCCACGAGAGCATCGGCGCGCGGCCGGGCAGAAGCTTAGCCCGCGTTTCCTTGGCAAGATCGTTCGTCCCCATGACAAAGCAGGCGAGGCGCGTTTCGGCGCTTTCAGCCGTTGCCGCGATCTCGGCGGCGTTGATGATCCCGAGCGGGGTCTCGATCATGGCCCACAGGCGGATTGCCTGATCGGCCGCGATGCCGACGAGGTGCTTTGCGACGTCCGCAAGCTGCTGCGGGTTCGACACCTTGGGGATCAGGATGGCATCGGGCACGGCCGGCGCGATGGCTGCAACGTCATCGATCCACCATGCCGTATCGAGGCCATTGATGCGTACGATCACCTCGCGGGCACCAAAGCCTCGCGCGGTGACGGCGGCCGCGACCTGCGCCCGGGCGGCGGGCTTTGCGTCCGGCGCGACAGCATCTTCAAGATCGAGGATGACGGCGTCGCACGGCAGGGTCCTGGCCTTTTCCATCGCGCGAGCGTTGGCGCCGGGCATGTAGAGAACGCTGCGACGCGGACGAAAGGTCATCGCGGACACTCCTCACGACTTAAGGATGGGAATCCGAAACCGATACCCATCCTTCGCCAGATCGTTGCCTGCTTCCGAGGCCGGAGAAGCAAGCCGCGCGCCACGTGTCAGACCCGGCGCACCATGGCCGGCGTAAGGTGCTTCACCGAGGTGGCGCCCACCTGCTGCATGATGGCGAAGAGCTCGATGCGCATGAGTTCCAGCACCCGCTCGACGCCGGGCTGGCCGAATGCGCCGAGCCCCCACAGATAGGGGCGGCCGATGGCGACCGCGGTCGCGCCCATGCACAACGCCTTGCAGACGTCGGTGCCGCGACGGAAGCCGGAATCGATCAGGATCGGCATCCGTCCGTTGACGGCATCCACGATCTCCGGCAGCGCATCGATGGTTGAACGCCCGGAATCCTCGGAGCGCGCGCCATGGTTCGACACGATGATGGCGTCGTAGCCATAGTCGGCGGCGAGCTTGGCATCCTCCCAAGCCAAGAGACCTTTGACCACGACCTTCATCTTGGTCATGTCGCGCAGGCGCTTGAGATAGTCCCAGGTCATCGCCGAGGACTGGATGTTGCGCAGGCCGGAGAGATCGACGCCCTCGTACATCGGCTTGTCCGCCTGCGCGGCGGCAAGGCTTGAATTGTCGTGGCAGGAGTCGCATTGCCGGGTGTCGGTGCGGCGCAGCCGGAACAAGGTCTCCTGGTTGCGGCCGCCCGAACGGTCGACGGTGACCGCAAGCCCGGTGCAGCCGGCATTTTCGGCCCGCTTCACGTGGTGCGCCGCAACCTCGAACTTGTTGGTGGCGTAAAGCTGCATCCACACCGGGGCGCCGCGTGCCTTGATCACGTCCTCGACGCTGGTCGAAGTCTGCGTCGACAGGATCATGAGATGATCGCCGGCCTTGGCCGCCCTGGCGACGCCTTCTTCGCCGTCGGCGCTATAGGCCTTATGGCCGCCGGTCGGCGCGACCATGATCGGCGAGGCGTAGCGGGTGCCGAGGATGTTGACGCTCGTGTCGACCTTGCTGACGTCGATCAGCCGCCGCGGCCGCAACTGGAATTTGAGGAAGTCGGCGCGATTGGCGCGCAAGGTGACTTCGTCATCGATGCCTGACGCCATGTAGCCGAAGTGCGCCGGCGGCACGTTCTGCCGCATCACCGGCTCGAAATCGAAGACGTTGATCGCGTCCTTGGGCGACTTGATGAGATTGTTGGCATCGAGCGGCGCCCATGTCATCGGATCCGGCAGCTTGTTCTTCGGTAGCAAGGTCTCCGCGAAAGCGACGGCATCGGAGTAGGTCAGCGCGCTCGAGGCGGCCAGAAATTGCAGGAACTTGCGGCGGCTTGCGGCTTGAACGGTCTCGGTCGGCATGGATCCTCCCATCTTGCCCTGTCGTTCCCGGGTCGCAGGGACCCGGCTCGCCGCGATCCTATACGGCCACACGTGCAAGCGAAACGCCGAGACTGCATGGTAAATGCGCGAAGCGCACGAGGATGCGAGCCGGCCGCCCGATCGGCGGGGCCTACTCCGTCATCGCCATGGCCCGCAGGGCAATGCGCTCGCGGGCGCTGAGTTTCTCCGTCGCGCTCTTGAGCTGGCCGCAGGCGGCGAGAATGTCGCGGCCGCGCGGGGTGCGCACCGGCGCGGAGTAGCCGGCGTTGAACACCACCTCGGAGAACTTCTCGATCTTGTCCCAGTCCGAGCACTCGTAGCGCGTGCCCGGCCACGGGTTGAACGGGATGAGATTGATCTTGGCCGGAATGCCCGTGAGGAGCTTCACGAGCGCGCGCGCATCGGCGAGCGTGTCGTTCACGTCCTTGAGCATCACGTATTCGAACGTGATGCGCTTGGCATTGGTGAGACCGGGATAGGAGCGGCAGGCCTCAAGCAGTTCGGCGATCGGATATTTGCGATTGAGCGGCACCAGCTCATTGCGCAGGTCGTCGCGCACGGCATGGAGCGATACGGCGAGCATCACGCCGATTTCCTCGCCGGTCCGGCTGATGTTCGGCACCACGCCGGAGGTCGAGACCGTGATCTTGCGCTTGGAAATCGCGATGCCTTCATTGTCGGCAATCACCAGCAAGGCGTCCCGCACCGCCTCGAAGTTGTAGAGCGGCTCGCCCATCCCCATCATCACGATGTTGGTGACGAAGCGCCCGCCATCGGTCGGGACAATCGCGCCGGCGGGCGCTGTGCGGTCCGGCCAATCGCCCAGGCGGTCGCGGGCGATCATGACCTGGCCGACGATCTCGCCGGCAGTGAGATTGCGGACGAGGCGCTGGGTGCCGGTGTGGCAGAACGTGCAGTTCAGCGTGCAGCCGACCTGGCTCGAAATGCACAACGTGCCGCGGCCGGTCTCCGGGATGTACACGCACTCGATGTCATGCGGCCGTTCCTGCGGATTTTCCGAAGGCAGGCGCAGCAGCCACTTTCGCGTGCCGTCGATCGAGACCTGCTCGGTCACGATTTCGGGGCGCGCGAGCGTGAAGCGCTGGTCGAGCGCGGTGCGCAGCTCCTTCGACACATTGGTCATGACGTCGAACGTCGTGGCCCCCCGCACGTAGAGCCAGTGCCAGAGCTGTTGTGCGCGCATCTTGCGCTGTCCCGGCGGAACGCCAAGCTCCCCAAGCGCGTCGGCGAGTTCCGCGCGCGACATCCCGATAAGCGACGGCTTGTCCGGGCGCACGTAGCGCTCAAGGGGAGATTTTTCGACAAAACCGGGGATGCCGGTGTCGCGAACGGCCGTGTCGGGATAAGTCATGGTGTCCTGTGCCGCCATGTGCGGTTGCGGCCAAGATAAGCAGATGCAAGGCGGATTGCCATCGCGCGCCGACGCACAGGGGCGCAATACGCTTCGCTATCTATTGCGCCCTACGGTTAGCAGCGCGGGCGCGTCTCAGGAATGCCTTAGTGGCACTCCTGGCCGACGCGGTCGAGCGCCTGGGTAAGACCCTTGAGCGAATAGGTATCGGAACTCGACGTGCCGCGGTTCGAGGTGCCTTTGACGACCAGGTCCGGGTTCTTGCGCATGGCATCGACCAGGCCTTTTTCCTCGGCGGCGTTCTTGATCCAGGCGCCATCGGATTGCGTGTACATGGCGTAGTTCGAGCCGGCAATCTCGATGCTCGCCTCGGCGTTGTTCTTGAGACCGTAGCCGAAGACGATCGAAACTTCGTCTCTGACCTTTTCAGTCGGACGAGACGAGACGAACAGGAACGCCTGGTCACGCGGCCGATTGGGCGATGTCTTCGAGCTCGCCGGTTTGGCGATGGCAAAGCACACCTTCTTGCCGTTCGGAGTGGCGGTATAGGCCCCCCAGTCGCCATACTGGCCAAGGAGGGTCGGCTGCACCGCCGCCGGCGCCGGCGCGGCAGGCGTCGCAGCCGCGGTGGATTTCGACTGGGCCGCGAGCCTGATGACCCCGTCGGATGATCTGTGCTGCTGGGCTTGCGCCGGACCGCACATCGCAAACGCCGCGAGCGTGACGGGCAAGGCCCATGTAATCCGGTGACGATTTGACGTGTTTCGACAGTTGATCATGGTACTGCACCCGAGATCGACAAAGACCAATATTATTCCACGCGATTCGTCAGCAAAATGGCATTGTAAAGGCACTCGGCAATGCCGCCAACCCGACAGGCCACTCAATAAAGTATTTTCGGTTCGGATGTAGCCAAAAAGCAGCAGCCGAAAATGGAACGTAGCTATCCCTGATTACCGCTGGCGGCCCGCGCCAGGGCCCGGCGCGCCGCGTCGCGATGCTCCGGCCGGATATGGACGGCGACCAACCGGATTGCGGTCGCCAACACCGCGGCGTCATCGGTGAAGCCGATGATCGGCATCATGTCCGGAATGAAATCGAACGGCAGAATGAAGTAGGCGAGCGCGCCGATGAGCATCACCTGGACGCGCCGCGGCGTATTGCGGTCGAACGCGCAATAATAGGCCGCAACCAGGTCCTCGGCGAACGGGAGCCGTGCGGCAAAACGTCTGAATTTCGGCCAGAAATCACGCCGCACGCGCGCCTCTTCGCGCGCAGCGTCGGCCTCGCCGAAGCCCTCGATGCCGTTCAATCCAATGGTGTGCTCAACCATAAAAGTCTCCGCGCCGACCGTTTTGGCGCGACACCAAGGTGGGCACGCGCGGGCCAAAAGCAAGATGGCGAAATAACCTAGCGAGGACGCGCCACCGACAGCGGCCCTGGCGGTTTCGACGGTAGCAATATATCTCTCGGCTACGCTGGTAAGGCGGCCGGAGGCTCATTCATGTCGTGGTCGGTAAACATCGGCTCGATCGCCGGCACCGCTATTCGCATCCACATCACCTTCCTGTTGTTCCTGATCTGGATCTTCGCCGCCGGCTGGGCATCCGGCGGCGCAGCAGATGCGTGGAACAGCCTCATCTTCATGGTGCTGCTGTTTGCCTGCGTGCTTGCCCACGAATTCGGTCACATCTTCACGGCGCGAGCGTTCGGGGTCGCGACGCCCGACGTGACGCTGCTGCCGATCGGCGGCGTCGCGCGGCTCGAGCGCATTCCGGAAAAACCGAGCGAGGAATTCCTGGTCGCGATCGCCGGACCGCTCGTCAATGTGGCGATCGGGCTCGTGTTGATGCTGATCGCGCCGATGCCTTTGAGCACCGAGCATCTTGCCATGGTGGAAAGCACCAAGGTGTCGATGATCGACCGCTTGGCGGAGGTCAATTTCTTCCTCGCCATCTTCAACATGATCCCGGCGTTTCCGATGGACGGTGGCCGCGTGCTGCGCGCCCTCCTCGCCATTCGCCTCGGGCATGTGCGGGCGACCGAGGTCGCCGCCACCATCGGCCAATGGACGGCCTTCGCCTTCGGTTTCCTCGGGCTGTTCTACAATCCGCTGCTCATCTTCATCGCGATCTTCGTCTATCTCGCCGCATCTTCCGAGGCACAGGTGGTGTCGTTGCAGGCGATGTCGCGCGACGTTCCGGTCGCCGCCGCCATGATGACGGACTTCGCCACGCTTACGCCCGACGAGCATATCGATGCCGCGGTCGAAACCATGATGCATCGAAACCAGAGCGAGTTTCCCGTGGTCGATGCTGACAATCGCCTGGTGGGCCTGCTGGGCCGCGGCGATATCGTCCGCGCGCTGCGTCAGCTCGGCCCGACCGCGCAGGTCGGCGCGGCGATGGCGACGGACATCCCAACCATCGATCGCGGCCGTCGGCTCGAGGAAGCCTTCCGCATCCTCCAGGAGAAAGGCGCTCCCGCCGTCGGTGTCGTTGACGCGGCGGGCCGCCTGGTTGGGCTCGTCACGGCCGGAACCATCGGCGAGATGCTGATGGTAAAGCGGGCTTTGCCCGAGGGCGCGAAACTAGGTCCCTGGAACCGAATCGCGGGCGCGTAGCCGCGCACCCGGATTGCGGTACCGAAGTCTCTCCTCAGTAAACTGGGGGCCGGTGGATCGCTCCACCGGCCCCGTCGATTGTCAGTGTCGATTGCCGCTGCTTGGCATCAATGCTTTTCCGGGTATCGACTGACGAAGCCGTCCCGGTTCGGCATCTTCACCTTTGCCAGTGTATCGGCGTTCATCACCTCGTCATCCCCGATGACCTTGTTGCGCGCGAGAATGTAGGCGGTGAGCGCATAAACCTCGTCGCTGCTGAGCGATTTCGGCTGCGGCCACGGCATCGCGCGCCTGGTGAAGTCGAAGATCGTGGTGGCATTCGGCACGTAGAGCGCCATTGTCCGCCCTGATTTGCCGGGAGGATTGGCGAGTGCGGCACTGGCGCCGCCTTCGCCGTTCTTGCCGTGGCAGGCTTCGCACTTCTGGGCAAAGATGATGGCACCTTGTGCTGCAGTGCCGCTGCCGGCCGGTAAGCCCCTTGCATCGGGCCCGATGGTCAAATCCCAAAGGGCAAGATCGGCTTCGCTCACCGGTTTACCGAGCCCAGGCAAATCCGCAGCGAGCGCCGCGCCTGAAAGAATTGCGAGCGGGAGCGCGAGAGCGAGGCATTTAGCCGTAGACATGCTTCGCCTCCCCCTTGCTGTCGATTGCCCAGCTGGTGATGACGTTCATGTGTCCCATGGGGAACGCGGTCACCGGAACGTTGACCTTAGGCTCGCCGCGCTCGGCAAACATTTCATCGCGCGTCGGTTGCCGGTTGCCCGTCTCGTCCCAGGCGCGGCTCTGCAATACCACCGGCTGACCGTCCCAGCGCCAGGGCAAACGGAATCGCGTGAGCGCTTTCGGCAACACGGGCGCATCGAGCGCGGCCTCGGCCCAGGTCTTGCCGCCGTCAGCCGAGACCGTGACCTTGGCAATCCGACCGTTGCCCGAATAGGCGAGGCCGGCAATCTCGTAGAAGCCCGGTCCTCCCTTCAACGTCAGCCCCGGCGAGGGATGAGTGATGAAGGATTTGACCTCCATCGGGAAGAAGAACTGCCAGATTTTCGGACCGGCGACCCGATAGGTGTATTGCATGGTCTCGTTGATCGCCATCACCGGCTCCTCGACGAGCTTGATGCGATGCAGCCACTTGACGTTCATATTGCCTTCGTAGCCAGGCACCAGCAGGCGCATCGGGTAGCCCTGAGCCGGGTTGATGCGTTCGCCGTTCTGGTAGAGGGCGATCATCGCGTCATCGAGCGCCTTGGCGATCGGAATACTGCGGTTCATGCTTGGTCCGTCAGCCCCTTCCGCCAGGAGCCACTTCGCCTTCGGGTCGATGCCTGTCTCTTCGAGCAGCGTGGAGAGCCGCACGCCGGTCCACTCGGAGCAAGACAGCAGACCGTGAATCGCCTGCACGTCGGCCTGCACCGGATCCTTGTTAAAGAGGGGCGCGCTGTTGCCCCCGCATTCGACGAAGTTGACGCGCGTCACCTTGGGATAGCGCGCAAGCGCTTCAAGATCGAAAACGAGCGGCTGCTTCACGAGGCCGTGGATCGCCAGGCGGTGCTTCGCCGGATCGATATCCGGGAAGCCGGTTCGTGCCACGACGAAGTGCAGGCCATTTGGTGTAATCGTGCCTTCGAGCAGGTGGTGGGGCGTTCGCGCATTGCTCGTGCGCGCTTCAAATTTCGGGTTCGTCAGCGTGCGAACAACTTTGCTCTCATATTTTGCCGGCACGCCGTAAGGCGGGATTGCCTGGCCGGGCTCCATGCTCCACGGATCGACCGGAAGCGGCTCGGCTGCGGCGCTCGTGAGCGACGTGCCTACGCCGGTCGCGGCTGCACCGGCGATCAGCGCGCTGCGCCCGAGCAGTGCACGACGATCGATCAGGCCGTTGC
Source organism: uncultured Alphaproteobacteria bacterium (assembly GCA_963702755.1). Lineage (GTDB taxonomy): Bacteria > Pseudomonadota > Alphaproteobacteria > Rhizobiales > Xanthobacteraceae > JAJPKK01. The sequence continues at coordinate 461,493 of CAVPDZ010000007.1, forward strand.
CGGCGACGATTTCGGGTTCGTATGATGTGCGTCTTCGTTGCTTGTGTGCCATGACGTCCTCCCTCGAGGTGGTGGCGCCGGTACGAACATCTTCGAGCCGGCTCGTGCAACCGAGCCAGCATACGCCCTTCGAAGGGCGCTTCAAACGATGCAAAAGAAGGTGGCGCGACGCGACGACCGCTTCTCAGCGGCGTTACGGTGCAGCCTTTTTGGAGATATCGAAGCACATCGGCCGTTGGTGCAGCGGCGTGATCGTCTCGGTGCCTGGCAGCGCCGCCTGGATCGCCTCGAACAGCGGTTCGACGCCGAGGTCGACGAACGTCCCGTAAATCTGGTCGTGATGCGCCGGCATAAAGATGCGCGGTCTGAACAGCTTCACGAGTTCGAGCGTCACGGGGACCTGAATCTGCGCCACCGGATGGCCTTGATAGGCGACGATGGCAATGTCGACCGGCCCGAGCTTGCGCGCGAGTTCGCGATCGCCCTCGGTGATCGGACCGGCGCTGTCGATCCAGACGAGCTTGAAGCCCGTCGGGAACGTGAAGCCGTAGGCGATGGTGCCCTTGGTGATCACCTCCGGCGCGAACGTGCCCTTGGCGCGAATCGCCTTCTCGGCTGCGGCTTCGGCTTCGGTCGCGGGCCCCGCATCGGCATCATAGAGTTTGCCCAAAATCTCCAGCACCTCGGACTTGAGCGTCGAGTGCTGGGCCAATGCCGCGTCCACCGTGACGCTGCCGAATTTGAGCGTCTCGCCGCCAGCGACGGCAGTCCCCTGCCCAGCCGGAACGCCGAGCTTGTAGGCGGTCTCGACCGAGATGGGCGCGCCGATGACCTTCGCCTTGGTGCGTTGCGCGATCGGCCCGACATCGGAGATGTGGTCGAAATGGGCGTGGCCGATGAAGATGGCGTCGGCCTTCTTGACCTCGTCCGGGACGATGCCGGTCGGCCGGTTGCGCGGGCCGCGGTCAAAATAGGTGTCGAGCAGGAACACCTGGCCGCGGTAGACGAGTTCGTAATTCGAGGTCGCGAGCCAGCGCAGCGCGATCATGTTCTCGGCGTCCAGCAGCGGACCGCCCATCGCCGCCGGCACGAGGCTTTGGCACGCGGGATCGGATTGCGCCGCGTGGGCCTGCGTACCGGCCGCAATGGCCGCTGCGGTGAAGGAAGCGAAAAAAGTCAGGCGGCGCGTCATGGTGTCCTCCCGTTTCGCGGCTTGGTGGTCGCGCGAAGAATTTGGTTTCGGCGGAAACAATGCCCGCCTGTGTGTCCGCGCCGGCAAGACGACCAAGGGGGACAGGGAGGCGAGGCAGAAATCCGTAACGATGTTCGGGAATTAAGGATTCCGGGCTCGCCTCGTTTTGCTCGGTGCCACGGAATGACGCCCTCGAAATCAGCGCCGAACAAGGGTTCGGCGCCCTGCCAATTCCGCATTGCACAATGGCCCCGAATGACTATATTCCGCGCGAATTCGCAATCACCGATAACGGCGCTTCTCTGCGGCGCGTGCTTGTTCGAGCCGCCGAGCTCTGAGCCTAACCCTGAGTTTCCCCTATGAAACTGCGGAATGTCGCGATCATCGCCCACGTCGACCATGGCAAAACCACCCTGGTCGACCGGCTGCTGCAGCAATCGGGCTCGTTCCGGGAGAACCAGCGCGTCGCCGAGCGGGCCATGGACAGCAATGACCTGGAGCGTGAGCGGGGCATTACCATCCTCGCCAAGGCGACTTCGATCGTGTGGAAGGACACCCGCATCAACATCGTCGACACGCCCGGCCACGCCGATTTCGGCGGCGAGGTCGAGCGCATCCTCAACATGGTGGACGGCGCGATCGTTCTCGTCGATGCGGCCGAAGGGCCGCTGCCGCAGACCAAGTTCGTGGTCTCGAAGGCGCTCAAGGTCGGGCTTCGGCCGATCGTCGCCATCAACAAGGTCGATCGCCAGGACGCCCGTCCCACTGTGGTCGCCGGCGAGGTCTTTGATCTGTTTGCGGCGCTTGACGCGACCGAGGAGCAGCTTGATTTCCCGGTGCTGTACGGTTCGGCCAAGCAGGGCTGGATGGCGCCCTCGGTCGACGGGCCGAAGACCTCCATGGCGCCGTTGTTCGATCTCATCCTCTCTCACGTGGCGCCGCCGGTCGTCGAGGACGGCCCGTTCCGCATGCTCGGCACAATCCTGGAGGCGAATCCCTATCTGGGCCGCGTCGTCACGGGGCGCATCCGCTCCGGTTCCATTAAGCCCAATCAGCCAATCAAGGTGATCGACCGCCACGGCCATCTCATCGAGCAGGGCCGCGTGTCCAAGGTGCTGGCCTTCCGCGGCCTGGAGCGCCAGGCCATCGAAGAAGGGGTGGCCGGCGACATCGTCTCGATTGCCGGGCTCCCGCAGGCGACCGTGGCGCACACGCTGTGCGCGCCCGAGGTGACCGAGCCGCTGCCGGCGCAGCCGATCGATCCGCCGACGCTGTCCATGATGTTTCGCGTCAATGATTCGCCGCTCGCGGGCACCGAGGGCGACAAGGTCACGGGCCGCATGATTCGCGACCGGCTGCTGCGTGAAGCCGAAGGCAACGTGGCGCTGCGGATCAGCGAATCCGACGAGCGCGACGCCATGGAGGTAGCGGGACGCGGTGAATTGCAGCTCGGCATTCTGATCGAGACCATGCGGCGCGAGGGCTTTGAGCTCAGCGTGTCGCGGCCGCGGGTGCTGATCGAATTCGATCCCGCCACCGGCGAGATGACCGAGCCGATCGAGGAGGTCGTGATCGATCTCGACGAGGAGCACTCCGGCGTCGTGGTGCAAAAGCTCTCCGAGCGCAAGGCGGAACTCGTCGAGATGAAGCCGTCGGGCGGCGGGCGGCTGCGGCTGGTCTTTCACGCGCCGACGCGCGGCCTGATCGGCTACCAGGGCGAACTTCTGACTGACACGCGCGGCACCGCCATCATGAACCGGCTTTTCCATGGCTACGCGCCTTACAAGGGCACGATCCCGGGACGGCGCAACGGCGTCCTGATCTCGACCGATGCCGGCGAAGCGGTGGCATATGCCCTGTGGAATCTCGAGGATCGCGGGCCGATGATGATCGACCCCGGCGCGAAGGTCTATCGCGGCATGATCGTGGGCGAGCACACCCGCGGAAACGATCTGGAAATCAACGTGCTCAAGGGCAAGAAGCTCACCAACATCCGCACCACCGCGAAGGACGAAGCGGTACGTCTGACGCCGCCGATTCGGATGACGCTGGAAAAGGCGCTGGCCTACATCGAGGATGACGAACTGGTCGAGGTCACCCCAAAATCGATTCGGTTGCGCAAGAAGCTGCTCGATCCCAACGAGCGCAAACGCGACGAGCGCCGCAAGGAAGCCGAGAGCGTTTAAGGCTCGGACGGCGGTAATTGGATCGCCGCTTGCCGGTGAGGCCCCATCTGCCGTCCGATCTGTACCCTTTCGGGACACGCACTGTTGCGAAAGCGCCACGTTCGCCGGTGCGTTTACGGTGCGTGAAATCGGGGGAGTTGATTTTGGTGACGTTCCGCCGATAATCCGCGGTGTTAACCCAATGTTAACGCCAGGACTTGAACGGGGGCGGCCACTTCGGCCAAACGTCTCAGATGAATACCGCACTCATCGAAATTCGCCGCGCCAAATCGTCCGATGCCGCAGCGCTGGCGGCCACCCATGACGAGGCGTGGCGAACCGCCTACCAGGGCATCATCCCGGGTCCCGAGCTCGACAAGCTGATCAACCGGCGCGGCGGCCAGTGGTGGGAAGGGGCGATTCGCAAAGGCAGCCGCATCTCGATCCTGGCGTTCGGTGAGACCATTGCCGGTTATGCGAACTACGGCCGGAACCGCGCCCGCAGCCTGACCTATGACGGCGAGATCTACGAGCTTTACCTGCGGCCGGAATTCCAGGGGCTTGGCTTCGGGCGCCGCCTGTTCACGGCGACTCGGCGCGATCTCGCCCAGAGCGGCATCAAGAGCCTCGTGGTGTGGGCGCTGTCCGAGAACGAATCGGCCGTTGAGTTTTATCGTGCGCTGGGCGGCCGTCCGGTCGCCCGATCGTGCGAGAAATTCGGCGACAAGACCCTCGATAAGGTCGCCTACGCCTGGCAGGCGTAGGATCAGCGCTGCGAGATCCGCGCTAGAACGACGGTAAGGGCAGCGGCATCACCGCAAATCAGCAGCCGCTTGATTCGAGAGGTTTCGCCGGCGAGAAGCACGACGTCGCGTGACGGCACGCCGAGAGCCCGTGCCAGCAACCGCTGTAACGCACTATTGGCCTCGCCCTCGCTTGGCGCTGCCCGCACCCGTACCTTGAGGACGCTGCGTCCGTCAGCGAGGCATTCGATGCCATCGACGGCGTCACGTCCGCCCTTCGGCGTCAGTCGTACGGTCAGCGTAACCCCGTCGGCTGCCGCCGCCCAGGGCAGACCGCTACCTGAAGACATCCAGGAGATTGCCGATGACCACAAGCTGGATGAAGTAGATGAGCAAAATGAGCACGATGAAGGAAATGTCGATGCCGCCGAAATTCGGCAGCCGATTGCGAATCGGCCGCAAAACCGGCTCGGTGACGCGGTAGAGGAATTCCCCGATCATCGACACCGCCGGGTGGCGGGTGTTGACCACGTTGAAGACGATGAGCCAGCTCAGGATCGCAGCGGCGAACAGAATGATTATGTAGATGTTCAGCAAGTAATCGATGAAAAGTAACAGCTTGACCATGTTGGCGGTTCCGCGCGCGGTGGAGCGGCTAACATCTATCGAGCCCCCACGAAGTCGGCAAGGGCATAGGCATGACGCCTGAAGTGAGACGTGGCTGATGGTTGATGCAGTTTTGCGGGCGCTCGGCCAGATGTTCACGCGGCCGTTCCACAAGGTGCTGCTCAAGGCGGTAGGCCTTGCGGTGGCGTTCCTGATCGCGGTCGTGGTCGTGCTGTTCCGGCTGTTGGAGTGGCTGTCCGGCGTCGGCATGAATTGGCTCGAGATAACAATCGGGCCGATGGCTCACGGCCCACTCGCCGTTCTCGCCTGGGTGCTGGCCATCGTCCTCGGTATCGGGCTCTTCACCGGCGCGGTCATGCTGATGCCGGCGGTGACGGCCTTGGTCGCGAGCTTCTTTGCCGACGAGATCGCTGCGCTGGTCGAGGAAGCTCACTACCCGACGGACCGGCCGGGCACCGCGTTGCCGCTGTGGCTCGCCATCATGGAAGGGGCGACCACGGCGCTCCTTGCGATCGCCGTCTACATCTGCGCGGTGCCCTTGCTTTTGTTCGCCGGCGCCGGCGCGGTCCTCTTCTTCCTTGCCAACGCTTGGCTGCTGGGCCGCATCTATTTTGACCTCGCCGCCCTGCGCTTCCATCCCGTCCCGCAGGTCCGAGCGATGCGCCGCGACAACCAGGGCATCGTTTACGTCGGTGGCCTCTTTATTGCGGGCTTCGTCATGATCCCGATTCTCAATCTCGCAACGCCTCTATTCGGGACTGCGCTGATGGTGCATCTCCATAAGCGTATCGTCGGCGACGAGCGGCGTCCGCTGATTGATTCGCAGCGTCTGGCGACGCGGCCGCGGATCGACCAGCAGCACTGGTAACCTGCACTTCGATCGAGACTTAGCTTTAACCGCCGCGACGCCCCCTACCGACTTTTCCCTTCGGGAGAAGCGGGGACCATGAAAGTCCGTTTTTCCGGCCAGCGACAGAGGTCGTTGATGAGGCATTTCTCGCACAGCGGGCGCTGCGCCTTGCAGGTATAGCGGCCGTGCAGGATCAGCCAATGATGGGCGTTGCGGCGATAGGCCGGCGGCACCCGTTTCTCGAGCTGTAGCTCGACCTCGAGCGGCGTTTTGCCGGGCGCGAGGCCGGTGCGATTGCCGACGCGGAAGATGTGGGTGTCGACCGCAATCGTTTCGGCGCCGAAGGCGACATTCATGACGACGTTCGCGGTCTTGCGCCCGACGCCGGGGAGCGCCTCCAAGGCTTCGCGTGCAGCAGGCACCGTCCCGCCATGCTCGGCGACAAGCTTTTCCGAAAGCGCGATGACATTTTTCGCTTTGGTGCGGTAGAGCCCGATGGTCTTGATCAGCTGGCGGACCTTCTCTTCGCCCAGCGCGATCATCTTTTGCGGTGTGTCGGCGAGCGCGAACAGCGCGGGGGTTGCCTTGTTGACGCCGGCATCGGTCGCCTGCGCCGACAGCACCACCGCGACGAGGAGCGTAAACGGGTCGGTATGGTGGAGTTCGCCGCGCGGATCGGGGTTGGCGGCGCGGAAGCGGCGAAACGCTTCCTCGATTTCGGCTTCGGACCAGAGTTCGGGCTTTGACCGGGCTCGCACCACCGGCCGAGGCTTCGTGGAGCGCTTGGGCGACGCGGCAGCCCGTGCCTTCTTTGAACCGTCCACCATCGCGGGCCCGGGATTCGAGCGCGGCTTGGAACGTGTTCGCCCGTTTCGGCGTTTGGTTTCGCGCTTGGTCTTGAGCCCCATATTTCCTCTATAATGAATTTCCATGACCTACAGCAACGCCCTCGAATCCGAGTCCGCCCCGCCGTCTGAACCAATGTTGTTTTCGGCGATCGTAACCCCGCATCGGTCGCTTGGGACCGTCGGGTTCGTGATTCTGATGACAGCGATTGGCACGGTCAGCTTTGTCGCTGGGATTTTCTTCTTGATGATCGGCGCGTGGCCGGTGTTCGGCTTTTTCGGCCTCGATGCCCTGCTGATCTATTGGGCGTTTCGCGCCAATTACCGTGCGGCTGCAGCCTACGAAGAAGTGACGGTGACAGCCTCCGCACTTACGGTGCGCCAGGTCAGCCATCGCGGCAAAGTCTCCCAATGGACGCTCAATCCCGTGTGGGTGAGACTCGACCGCGAGAGCCATGAGGAGTTCGGCATCGAACGGCTGTTCCTGGTCTCGCGGGGACGGCGTTTGCCGATTGCGAGCTTTCTCGGGCCCCGCGAAAAGGAAAGCTTCGCGGCGGCGCTCGGTGCGGCCATCAATGAAGCAAAGCGCGGCCCGACCCGGACGGTGCTGGATTAAGAATTTAGCGGGTTACGCCGATTAGGAGCGTACCCTGAGACTTCGCACCGATTCCTTGCGGAAATCGGGTGGTTGCAGCGCCGGGGGCTCGCTAGGTAGCCTCCATGAACATGTCATTCGGACCCCTGATGTCACCCGATCCGCAACCGCTCTCGCCCGCGGCCGTCGACGACTATGCCGTCGTGCGTCGCGCCATCGCATTCATCTCGGAGCACTGGCGCAGCCAGCCCGAGGTCGAAGCGATCGCCCACGCCTGCGGCGTCACCCCTGACGAACTGCACCACCTGTTTCGCCGCTGGGCAGGGCTCACTCCGAAGGAATTCGTGGCGGCACTCACGCTCGACAGCGCGCGGCGCCTGCTGCGGGATTCCGCGAGCGTGCTCGAAGCAAGCTACGAGGTCGGCCTGTCCGGCCCCGGCCGCCTGCACGACCTCTTCGTCACCCACGAGGCGATGTCGCCCGGCGAATGGAAAGCCGGCGGCGAAGGGCTCACGCTCACCTACGGCTTCCATCCCTCGCCGTTCGGCACGGCTCTCGTCATCGCGACACCGCGCGGCCTCGCCGGGCTTGCCTTTGCCGATCCGGGCGAAGAGGCCGCTGCGCTCGCCGACATGCATCGGCGCTGGCCGCGGGCGCAGTTGCGCGAGGATGCGGCCGGCACGGCGCCGCTGGCGCGCCGCATCTTCAACTCGGCGCTCTGGCGACGCGACCGGCCGCTCCGCATCGTGATGATCGGCACCGATTTTGAAGTCAGGGTCTGGGAGACGTTGCTGAAAGTGCCGATGGGCTGCGCCACCACCTATTCAGACATCGCCGCCAAGCTCCGCTGCCCCGAAGGCCGCCCGCGCCGTCGGTGCCGCCGTCGGCAAGAACCCGATGTCGTTCGTGGTGCCGTGCCATCGCGTCTTCGGCAAGAACGGCGACCTCACCGGCTATCACTGGGGCCTCACCCGCAAGCGCGCCATGTTGGGCTGGGAGGCGGGACAGGTTGCGTCGTAACGGGCCGGCATAATCGGCACCCGTAGGGCGCAACAGCGCAGCGTATTGCGCCGCAGAAGGCTCCGAGTGGCGCAATACGCTTCGCTATTGCGCCCTACGAATTACCCTTTGGGCTACGCGGCGAGTTCGGCGCGGTTCGCGACCGTCGCGTCGGCATTGATCCGATAGATCAGCGGCACGCCGGTCGCGAGTTCGCGCGCGACGATTTCCTTCGGCCCGAGCCGATCGAGCACCATCAGCAGTGCGCGCAACGAGTTGCCATGCGCCGTCACCAGCACGCGCTCGCCGCGGAGCACATGGGGCAGGATATCGGTGATGTAATAGGGCAGCACGCGGGCGGCGGTGTCGCGCAAACTTTCGCCGCCCGGCGGCGCCACGTCGTAGGAGCGGCGCCAGAGTGTGCACCTGCTCCTCGCCCCAGCGCTTGCGCGCGTCATCCTTGTTGAGGCCGGAAAGGTCGCCGTAATCGCGTTCGTTGAGCGCGAGGTTCTTGACGACCGGAATGCCGGACAGGTTCATCTCCTCCAGCATCAGCGTCATGCTGTCCTGGGCGCGCTTGAGCGCCGAGGTGAAGCCGATATCGAAGCTTATTCCCTGCGCCTTGAGGCGCCGCCCGGCCGTGCGCGCCTCCGCGATCCCGACGTCCGTCAGGCCGACGTCTTTCCAGCCGGTGAACAGGTTCTTCAAATTCCATTCGCTCTGGCCGTGACGCACGAGCACCAGCAGACGATCCATTCGAACTTCCTTTCGCCCTCGTTAGATATCGGCCAGGCCCAGCACATCCGCCATCGAATAGAGGCCGGGCTTCTGGTCGCGTGCCCACAGTGCCGCCTTGACCGCGCCGCGCGCGAAGATCATGCGGTCCTCGGCGCGGTGCACGAGTTCGATGCGCTCGTGGGGGCCGGCGAAGATCACGCTGTGCTCGCCGACGACCGTGCCGCCGCGCAGGCTCGCAAAACCGATATCGCCGCGCTTGCGCGCGCCGGTCACGCCGTCGCGGCCGCGTTCCGAATGGGATTTCAGCTCGATGCCGCGACCTCGCGCGGCGGCTTCGCCGAAAATCAACGCGGTGCCGGACGGCGCGTCGATCTTCTTGTTGTGGTGCATTTCGAACACTTCGATGTCGAACTCGTCATCGAGGGTCTTGGCGACGCGCGCGACCAACGCAGCGAGCAGGTTGACGCCGAGGCTCATGTTGCCGGACTTGACGATGCGGGCGCGCCCGGCCGCGGCGGCGATGGCTTTCTCATCCTCCGCGGTAAGACCGGTCGTGCCGATGACGTGGACGAGATTGCCGGTCTCTTTCGCGAGAGCAACGGTCGCCGCCGGAATGGTGAAATCGATGATGCCGTCAGCCTTGGCAAGCAGTGCCGGCGCATCGGCGGTCACCGCGATGCCGTTGCGAGGAAGTCCGGCAAGTTCGCCGGCGTCTTGCCCGATCACCGCGGCGCCAGGCGCCTCGATCGCGCCGACGAGCACCGCGCCTTTGCTTTCGGCGATCGCCTTGACGAGCGTGCGGCCCATCCGCCCGCCGGCGCCGGCCACGATCAAACGCATGTCGGACATGGTCTTCTCCCGGATCGGGGCCCGATATAGAGCATTCGCCGGAAAGAAGGAAACGGCCCATAGGGCGGACCGTGGGGCGGACGTTACGGCTGGGCGCCGTCGTAGCCTTCGACCGCCACGATGTCGACAACGGCCGTGCCCTGCCGCACCGCGATGGCGTGCTGGTACTCATCCGACCGATAGCAGGCGACGGCGGTGTCGTAATCGGGAAATTCAATCACCACGAGGCGTGACCGGCTGTTGCCCTCCATCACTTGATGGCGGCCGGCGCGCACGACGTAGCGGGCGCCGTATTTATGGAAAGCAATCTGATTGGCGGCGACGTACTGCTTGTAGCCGTCCGGATCGCTGACATCGACCTGGGCCAGCCAATATCCCTTTGCCATTTTCGCTCCCTCTAGCCGCCCGACGCGGCGGCGATCTCGGCGACGATGGCAGCCGCAGCCGCCTTCGGATCGGGGGCGGCCACGATCGGCCGCCCAACCACGAGATAGTCGGCGCCCGAGGCGATCGCCTGGGCGGGCGTCATGACCCGTTTCTGGTCGCCCTTGTCGGCTTCCGCGGGACGGATGCCCGGCGTCACCAGCACCATGCCCGCGCCGACGATGGGCCGCAGGTCATGAGCTTCGGTGGCGGCACACACGAGCCCGTCGACGCCGACATCGCGCGCCTGGGCGGCACGCTCAGCCACCAATTCGCTCACGGTGAAATCGTAACCCGCCGCCGCAAGATCGGCATCGTCGTAAGACGTGAGCACCGTCACGGCGAGGATGCGCAGGCCGCCGCTGCGGGCTTTGACCGCGGCCTTCATGGTCTGCGGATAGGCGTGAATGGTGAGAAATGTGGCGCCGAGGCGGGCGACACTCTCGACGCCCTGGGCAACGGTATTGCCGATGTCGTGGAGCTTGAGATCGAGAAACACCTTCTTGCCGGCGCGGATCAGGTTTTCCGCAAACGGCAGGCCCCCGGCGTAAGCGAGCTGATATCCGATCTTGTAGAACCGCACCTCGTCTCCGAGCCGCTCCACCAAATTCTCGGCGGCGGCGATCGAGGGAACGTCGAGCGCGAGGATCAGTCGGTCACGAGCGTCGAGCATGGCTCACCCTCATACGAACTGCCGGGCCAATTCGACAAGCCGCCCGAGAACGGATCGCAGGCGCGCGGCATGGCGTTCATCGCGCAGGTTGTCCATCTCGTCAAAAGCCTTTGCCGCCTCACTCACCGCGACCTGTTCCGGAATCACCAGCGCGCCGCAGCCGAGTTCCAGCACCTGGCGCAGCGCCATGAGGGAGCGATATCCGCCCAAGGCGCCGTCGGACGCCGCGCCGATGGCGAATACGCGGTGGCGGTAGACGGTAAGCGGCGGTTCATGCCGATCGTGCGCCCGCGAAATCCAATCGAGCGCGTTCTTGAGCAGCGGCGTGATCGAAGCATTGTATTCGGGGCTCGCGATGAAGACGCCATGATGAATGCCGAGCATCCGCTTGAGCCTGGTGGCATTCGAGGGCACCCCTTGCTCCGCTTCGAGATCGCCGTGATAAATCGGCAGCGGATAATCGAGTAGCGAAATGTGGGTTACATCGGCATCGAATGCTGCGAGTTCCTTGACGGCAAGTGCGGCCAGCCGGGCATTGAAAGAGGCCATGCGGGTCGAGCCGGCGAAGACCAGGATCTTCGGCCTTCGCGCCCGCACATCTTCTCTGTACACCGGCTGAACAATCGTCACTGTTGGTTTTCCCGCACGTTGCTTGAGGCTATCGTAGGCACATCCGCATTCCATGTCTTCCGACGCGTCCCCTATCCTCGCTCTCGACAAAATCTCCAAGCGCTTTGGTGCTGTGGTGGTTGCGAGCGACATCGATCTCGCGCTTGCCGAGGGCGAGGCGCTCGGCATCATTGGGCCGAACGGCGCCGGCAAGACCACACTGTTTGGCATGGCGACCGGAACCGTCACGCCGGACGCGGGCCGCGTGCTGCTCGATGGCCGCGACATCACAGCCCTGCCGCCGCAGCGTCGCTGCCGCCTCGGGATCGCGCGTTCGTTCCAGGTCCCGCAGCCGTTCGGCGGCATGACCGTGTTCGAGAACACCGTCGTCGCGGCGGCATTCGGTCAAGGTCGGCGCGAGCACGACGTCTACGCCGGCTGTGCCGAGATTCTTCGATCGCTGCGGCCTCCTCGATAAGGCGAACCGGCTCGCCGGCTCGCTGACGCTGCTCGACCGCAAGCGGCTCGAGCTCGCGCGGGCACTCGCAACCAAGCCGCGCGTGCTGCTGCTCGACGAGGTCGCGGGCGGCCTCACCGAGCACGAATGCCTGAGCCTCGTCGCCCTCATCAAGGAGGTACGGGCGACTGGGGTTTCGATCATCTGGATCGAGCACGTGGTGCACGCGCTGACGGCCGTCGTCGACCGCCTCGCGGTCCTTCACGCCGGCGCATTCATCGCGACGGGCGAGCCGCACGCGGTCATCCGAAGCCCGGCGGTCAGGGAAATTTATCTCGGGATCGCGGCCGATGCCTGACGCGGTTCGGAGCCTCACCGGCGCTTCTCGAAGTCGAGGCGCTCGATGCGCTTCTACGGTGATTTCCAAGCATTGTTCGGCGTCTCGCTGCGGGTCGCGGCCGGCGCCGTCGTCGCGGTGATCGGCGCCAATGGCGCCGGCAAGAGCACGCTCCTCAAAACCATCGCCGGTCTCATGTCCGCGCGTCCCGACGCGATCCGCTTTGATGGCGTGCCGATCGGCGGCGGCCCCGCCTATGCGACTGTCGCCCGCGGCATTGCGCTGGTGCCGGAAGGGCGCCGGCTCTTCCCGTCGCTCTCCGTCGAGGAGAATTTCCTGATCGGCGGCCAGCTCAATCGTCCCGGGCCGTGGACGCTCCAGCGCATCTACGCGCTGTTTCCCGTGCTCGCCGAGCGGCGCATGCTGCCCTCGACCGCGCTCTCCGGCGGCCAACAGCAAATGGTCGCGATCGGTCGCGCGCTGATGTCAAACCCGAAGCTGTTGCTGTGCGACGAGATCAGCCTTGGTCTCGCACCGATCGTGGTGCGCGACATCTACGCCTGCCTGCCGTCGATCGTCGCTGAGGGCGCATCCGTCGTCATCGTCGAGCAGGACATCGTCCAGGCCCTCGCGGCAAGCAGCCACGTCTATTGCCTCCAGGAAGGCCGCGTCGCACTGGCCGGCGCCGCCGGCGCGCTGACCCGCGAAGCCATTTCCGCCGCCTATTTCGGGGTCTGAGGATGGTGATTTTTGTTGCTGTGAAGCGCGCATTGCACCCTCCCCTGGAGGGGGAGGGTCGGACTGCCGAGGCAGTCCGGGGTGGGGCGACAGCGGTGCGGAATACTCAGCGCCGATCATACGGAAGCGCTGCCACCCCCTCCCGCCGCGCGTCCGCGCGGCGACCTCCCCCCTCCAGGGGGAGGTGCAATTATGACCGAGTGGCTCAATGTCATCGTGCAGGGCGTCCTCATCGGCGGGCTCTACGCCATGTTCGCGGCCGGGCTCTCGCTGATCTTCGGGATCATGCGGCTCGTCAACATCGCCCATGGCGACCTGATCGTGCTGGCCGCCTATATCGCGCTCGTCACCACAACGACGCTCGGCATCAATCCGCTGGTCGCCCTCGTGATCGTGGTGCCGGTGATGGCAGGGATCGGCTATGTGCTCCAGCGTGGGCTTCTCAACTTCACGCTCGGCGACGACCTCCTGCCGCCGCTCCTTGTGACCTTCGGATTATCGGTCATCATCCAGAACGCGCTGCTGGAGATATTCACCGCCGACAGTCTTCGGCTGCGTGCCGGCGCGATCGAAGTCGAGACCATTCCGGTCATGCAAGGCATTTCCATCGGCGTGCTGCCGCTCCTGCAATTCGCGTTGGCGGTCGCCGTCATCGGCGGATTGCAGTTCGTGTTCTATCGCACGGCGCTGGGCCGCGCTTTTCGCGCGACCTCCGATGATCCTGCCGTCGCACAACTCATGGGGCTCAACAACAGCCATGTCTTTGCGCTCGGCATGGCGCTGTCGCTTGCGGTCGTTGCCATCGCCGGCGTGCTGCTCGCGATCCGCACCAATTTCGATCCGACAATCGGCCCGGCGCGGCTGATCTTCGGCTTCGAGGCGGTGATCATCGGCGGGCTTGGTAGTTTGTGGGGTACGCTCGTCGGCGGCATCTTGCTCGGTGTCGCCCAGGGCATCGGCGCGCAAATCGACCCCGGCTGGCAGATGCTCGCCGGCCACATCACCTTCCTCGCGGTTCTTGCAGTGCGGCCGCAGGGCCTGTTTCCCAAGATCCACTAAAAGATCCGCTGATGAGCGCGCGTGCCGTCGACGTCGTCTTCATGGACCGCTCCAGCCGGATCGGCCTCACTGCTTTTCTCGCCATGCTGGCCGCGCTCGCGTTCGCGCCGTACTGGGCAAGCCGCGAGAACCTGCAGCTCCTCGTCCAGATCTACGCCTATATCGCGCTGGCGAGCGCCTGGAATTTGCTGGCGGGCTATGCCGGCCTGGTGTCGGTCGGCCAGCACGCTTACGTTGGACTCGGCGGCTATCTCCTGTTCGCCCTCACCATGTTTGCCGATATTCCGCCGTTGTGGGCGATCCCGATCGTCGGACTGATCGCGGCGGTCGTTTCACTGCCGGTATCGGCCCTGGTGTTCCGTTTGCGCGGGCACTACTTCGCGATCGGCACCTGGGTGGTGGCGGAAGTATTCCGGCTTCTCGCCTCGCAGGTGTCGGCGCTTGGCGGCGGCTCGGGCACGAGCCTGCCGGTCAACATCGTGCTCTCGATCGCATCGAGCCGGGCCGGACGCGACAACGCGATCTACTGGGCGGCGCTCGCGATTGCGGTACTGGTGCTGGCCTTGATCGTCGTGCTGCTGCGCTCGCGCTACGGCCTTGCGCTCACTGCGATCCGCGACAACGACATCGCCGCGCAATCGAACGGCGTCGGCGTCGCGCCGGTGAAGCGCGTCGTCTATGTGATGACGGCGTTCTTCACCGCCATGGTCGGCGCTGTCATCTTCCTGCAGAAGCTCCGCATTTCCCCAGACGCCGCCTTCAGCATCAACGACTGGACCGCATTCGTGATCTTCATTGCGGTGATCGGCGGGATCGGCCGCATCGAGGGGCCGATCATCGGGACCATCGTCTTTTTCGTGCTGCGCCAGTTCCTCGCGGACTACGGGGTCATCTACTTGATGATGCTTGGCGTGGTCGCGATCGTTATCATGCTGGCGGCGCCGAAGGGTTTGTGGGGACTGATCGCCGATCGAACCGGCCTGCAGATCTTTCCGCTGCGCCGACGGCTCCTTGTTGGTGCCATTTCCGGAGAAAAACAATGAATGCTCGCCCCGCAATCGACGTGCATGCGCATCTGATGGTGCCGGAAATCTACGCCATCACCGGACCCCACACCATGTTCGTCAAATCGAACACCGATCCCAACATGGATGAGGAGTCGAAGAAGGTCGTGCGTCAGCGCGACATTTTCATCGTCGAGCGCATGTCGGACGTGAAGGACCGCATCGACCGCATGGATGCCATGGGGGTCGGCATTCAGGTGCTGTCATCGAGCCTCGTGCAACAGATCACCTATTGGGCGGAGCCGCGCGAGAGCCTGCGGCTCGAACGTTTGCTCAACGATCGCATGGCTGCAGCCGTCGCCACCAATCCGAAGCGCCTGATAGGGCTTGGCGGCGTGCCGCTCGCCGCCCCCGCGCTCGCGGTCGAGGAACTGACCCGCTGCATGGCCGAACTCAAGCTTGCAGGCGTCGGCATTTCGACGACAGCCGGCGACATGGAAATCGGCGACCCGGCATTGCGCCCGTTCTGGCAGAAGGCGGAGGAACTCGGCGCCGTGGTTTACATTCACCCGGCCGGCAATACCGGTGAGCGCTTTGCCAAATGGTACCTCTGGAACAGCATCGGTCAGGCCTATGAGGAAGCGATGGCGATCGCCTCGCTGATGTATGAAGGCATCCTCGAAGCGTTTCCCGGCCTCAAGATCTGCATCTCTCACGGCGGCGGCTACATGCCCTATAACATGGGCCGCGTCGCCCGGAATTACCTCGATAAGCCCGCCACCCGCGTGAACATGAAGAAGAGCCCGGCCGAATACCTGCGCATGCTCTATTACGACAGCTGCGTCTACGAGACGTCTGTGCTCGAAGCGCTCGTCAAACGCGTCGGCGCCGATCGCGTGGTCTTGGGCTCGGATTACCCTGTCGGCGAGCCGAAGCCGATCGCATTCATCGAGAGCTGCGACTTGTCGGCGGACGACAAACGCAAGATCATCAGCGAAAATGCCGCAAGGCTATTCGGCTTGGCGTAGAATGCGCTGTCACGCAGGGCGGATTGGCCGAAGGTCTAATCGGCTGCCATGGAAGGATCAAAGCTCAATGGCGGATTGCGCTTCGCTCGTCCGCCCTACGCGGGGTCCGAAATGCATCGCATGAGATTGTTATTGGTCGCGGCCTTAGCTCTCATGGCTGCGGTTTCGCAGTTGCGCCCCGCGTTCGCCGAAACGTGGCCGACCAAGCCGATTCGCGTCATCGTATCGCTTGCCGCCGGCGGCACGCCGGACATCATCTGCCGCATCGTCAGCGAGCGCCTCGCGACCGCTCTTGGCCAGCAGATTGTCGTTGAAAATCATCCAGGCGGCGCCAACGTCATCGGTGCGCAAATCGCTGCTCGTGCCGCGCCCGACGGTTACACGCTGTTCTTTGCGACGGCCGCGACCGTCGTCACCAATCCCTTCACCTTCAAGACGCTGCCTTACGATGCGCTCAACGATTTCGTGCCGATCGCCATGATCGCGCAGGGACCGTTCGTTGTTCTCGCGCATCCGAGCGTGCCGGCGAAATCGCTCTCCGAACTGTTCGCCTACGACAAGGCGAATCCCGGCAAGCTCGCATTCGCGACTGACGGGCCGCGCAACCTGTCCGGCATGCTGGCGGCGTGGCTCAACAAGCTCGGCGGGAGCAACATCCTGCAAGTGCCCTACGCGACCATGCCGCAGGGCGTGCAGGACACGATCGCCGGACGCCTGCAGCTCACCGTGCTGGCGGTACCTTCCGCGGCGCCGCAGATCGCGAGCGGCGCGCTGAAAGGGCTCGCGGTGAGTTCGCGCACGCGGCTCGCGAACCTTCCGCAGGTTCCGACCATCGCGGAGACTTTCCCCGGCATCGAATACGCCGGCTGGTTCATGATGGCGGCGCCTGCCGGCACGCCCGATGCGATCGTCGAGCGCGTCAACCGCGAGCTCGGCAAAATCCTCGCCGACCCGGCGATCGAGAACCGGCTCGCCGAGCTCGGCTTCTTCACTTACCCGAGCGAACCGCCGCACGCGGTGCGCACGTTCGTCGCCGCGCAATACGACATGTGGCGCAAGCTCACGCGCGACATAGGCCTCAAGCCGGAGTGATGTCACGGTCGTGATGGAGCTTGGACTTTATACATTCGGCGATCTGGACCCGGCAGGACCGGATGGCAAGCCGGTGCGCGCAGCGCAGCGGCTGCAAGAGATACTGGCCGCCGCGAAACTCACGGATGCCGTCGGCCTCGATGTCTTTGCGCTCGGCGAGCACCATCGGCTCGATTTTTCGATTTCTGCGACGCCCGTGGTGCTGGCGGCAGTGGCGCAGGTGACGAAGAAAGTCCGCCTCGCGAGCGCGGTGACGATCCTGAGCACTGCCGATCCGGTTCGCGTCTTCGAGGATTTCGCAACGGTCGATCTGTTGTCGGGCGGACGCGCCGAGATCATCGCCGGCCGCGGCGTTTTCACCGAGTTCGTTCCCGTTGTTCGGCTACGATCTCGCCGACCAGGACGAATTGTTCGCCGAAAACCTCGACCTGCTGTTGCAGCTCAACGCCGCCGAACGGGTGACGTGGAAAGGCCGCTTTCGTCCGCCGCTGCACGATGCGCCGATCCCGCCGAGACCCGTGCAGCCGCAGTTGCCGATCTGGATCGGCACCGGCGGGACGCCGAACAGCGTTGTCCGCGCGGGCACACTGGGGCTGCCGCTTGCGCTTGCGAACATCAGCGTGCCGCCGGCGCGATTTGCATCGTTGATCGAGAGCTACCGCCAGAGCGGCACGGATGCGGGGCATCCAGCGGAGAACCTCAAGGTCAGCATCGCGAGCCACATGTACATTGCGAAGAACTCGCAGGACGCCATGAGGATGTTCTATCCGCATTACGCCAGCTATTTCCGCACTCACACGCCCGACCGGTTTCCCGCACGCGTCATCTCGCCAAGCGACTACGAACAGCTCGCGAGCCCCGAGGGCGCGCTGTTCGTCGGCAGCCCGCAGCAGGTCATCGACAAGATCCTCTACGAATACCGCATGTTCCGCCATCAGCGCTTCATCGCGCAGATCGACATCGGCGGGCTGCCCTACGACAAGGTCGCAGAGGTCACGGAGTTGTTCGCGACCGAGGTCGCGCCCGTCGTGCGCCGGGAAACGGCCGGCTGAGCGCCTACGCGGCGCCCAGGAATTCGCGCACGGCGCGGGTGAACTCGGCGGGGCGGTCGAGATTCGAGATGTGGCCGGCGCCTTCCAACTCGACATAACGTGAGCCGGGGAGCCGCGTGTTCATGTCCTTCATGGCCGCGGGCGTCACGCCGTCCTTGCCGCCGGCGATGAACAGCACCGGCCGCGTCACGGTCGCGACCTTGCTGTTGTAATCGTGGTCAGCGAGCGCCGCGGCGCAACCGATGAAGCCGTTCACGGGAGTGGTGCGGATCATTGCGCGCACCTTGTCGATTTGCGCGGCCTTGGCCGCATGAAGCTCGGGCGGGAACCAACGCCCGACCGTGGGCTCAACCAGTCCCTCCATCCCGCTCTTCTGGGCGAGCACGATGCGCTCCTCCCATTGCTGGGTCGTGGCCGGCGTCGATTTGCACGGCGAGTCGGCGACGATGACGCGGTCGACGCGATCGGGATGAAGCTGCGCCATGCCGAGCGCCGTCGCGCCGCCCATGGAGAGGCCGGCAAAGTGCGCCCGCGCAATGCCGAGTGCGTCGAGCAATGCGATCGCGTCGGCAATGAGGAGCGTGAAGGTGTAACGGCCGGCGGGCGCATCGGTCCCGCCATGGCCGCGCTGGTCGTAGCGCAACACGCGGAAAGATCGTGCGAGATCGGCCGCCTGCGGGTCCCACATGGCGAGATTGGTGGCGAGCGAATTGCTGAACACGATGACCGGCGCGTTGTCGCTGCCCTCGATCGCATAGTTGAACGTGATGCCATTCGCCTTGATGCGCATCGCCTGTCTCCCGTGCCTTGCTCTTTTACGACGGTCGTTATGACCGGACTTCCGCCCGCCATCCAAGTCTTTTTATGCGCTTGACTTCGGCATCGGCTGCGAGCGTGAGTTGCAATCAACCGCTTGGAGCCTGTCGATGACGACTGCCGTCCAGGATTTGCTCGCCCTCCTCGATCTCGAGACGCTTGAGGTGAACCTGTTTCGTGGCCGCTCGCCGCAGCAGGGCTGGCAGCGTGTCTTTGGCGGCCAGGTGATCGGACAGGCGCTGGTTGCGGCGTGCCGCACTGTCGATGATATCGTGGAGCGGCCGCCCCATTCGCTGCATGCCTATTTCCTGCTGCCGGGCGATCCCAAGGTGCCGATCATCTACGAGGTCGACCGTATTCGCGACGGCCGCAGCTTTGTGACGCGGCGCGTGGTGGCGATCCAACATGGCCACGCGATCTTCTCGATGTCGGTATCGTTTCAGATCGTCGAAGAGGGCCTGAGCCATATGGCCGAGATGCCGGATGTGCCCGACCCGGAATCGCTGCCGAGCGACAACGAAATCAAATCGCGGGTGTTGCCGATCATGCCCGATCCGGTACGCCGCTACTACGAGCGCGAGCGGCCGATCGAATTGCGGCCGGTGGAGTTCGAGCGCTACCTCGGCAAGAAATTTCCGAACGGCCGGTTCAACGTCTGGATCCGGGCAACCGGGCCGCTTCCGGATGCGGCGGCGATCCATCAGTGCGTGCTTGCCTATGCATCGGACCTGACGTTGCTCGATGCCGCCCTTGTTCCCCACGGACGGACGGTGTTCGAGAAAAGCATCATGGCCGCGAGCCTCGACCATGCCCTGTGGTTTCACCGGACGTTTCGCGCCGACGATTGGCTGCTTTACGCCCAGGAAAGCCCGAACGCGTCGGGCGCCCGCGGCTTCGCCCGGGGCCTGATCTTTGCGCGGGACGGCACGCTGGTCGCGTCCGTGGCGCAGGAAGGCTTGATACGAGAAAAGCGGGAGGCCATTATCATTGCCCAAACGATGGACAAAAATCAGTCTAAATAATGGGCAGCCGACAGCCGGGCGCCCTGTTGACAGCAAAATGGCGGCAATCGGCGGCGATTGCCCGAAATTCAGCCCGCCGATAAGGTTCCGCGTGGGCGTTGCCGGGCGCTCGCCAACCGAGCCAAAGGCTGAGGCGCGCTTGAATGCCGGCGTAAGGGGGACGCGGTGAAGCTCGTCATTGCGATCATAAAGCCGTTCAAGCTCAACGATGTCCGCGAGGCGATCGGTGATCTCGGTATCAGCGGAATGACGGTCACCGAGGTCAGGGGTTACGGCCGGCAGAAGGGACACACCGAGATCTACCGCGGTTCCGAATATACCGTGAATTTCCTGCCGAAGATCCGCGTCGAAGTGGCGGTCCCGACGGAGCGCGTGGACAAGGCGGTGGCAGCGATCGCGGCGGCCGCCCGCACGGGCCAAATCGGCGACGGCAAGATATTCGTCACTGCGCTCGATCACGCGGTGCGCATCCGCACCGGTGAGACCGACAGCGATGCCCTGTGATTAATCACAGGCGCAACTGCTTGGAAGACAAGGCAGGTCCGCGCTTTTCAAAACTGGCACGGCCCTTGATTCCCTGCGGGTGCGCCGGAACAAGCCGGCGGTGTCTTGCTGGCGCATGATCCAGTTCGACGAGTGATCTTCGAACTCATGCGACGAGGGGAAGAACTCCATGAAAGTTGTCATGGCCATCATCAAGCCATTCAAGCTTGACGAGGTGCGCGACGCATTGACCGCGATTGGCGTGCACGGAATGACTGTCACCGAGGTCAAGGGGTACGGGCGCCAGAAGGGCCATACCGAGATCTATCGCGGCACTGAATATGCCGTGAGCTTCCTGCCGAAACTGAAGATCGAAGTCGCGGTCGCGGCGTCCCAGGCCGACAAAGTCATCGAAGCCATTTCGACGGCAGCGAAGACCGGGCAGATCGGCGACGGCAAGATTTTCGTGTTCGACCTCGAACAAGCCGTGCGCATTCGTACCGGCGAAACCGACGCAGCGGCGCTGTGAGCGTCGGGCACAACCGCTTCCGAATCAGGAGATAACGATGACACGGAGATTCCCTCATTGCGCCGCGCTGTTCGCCTTGTTGTTGGCGATGCTGCTTGGCGCTGCCCTGAGCGTGCCGACGCTCGATCTGGCGTTCGCCCAAGAGACGCCGGCGGCGGCGCCAGCCGCTCCGGCCGCTGCCGCGACGCCGCCTGCCTGCAGTGCCGACGTCCTCGTGAACTGCACGCCCAATTCGGGCGACACGGCCTGGATGCTGACGTCGGTCGCACTCGTGCTGATGATGACGGTGCCGGGCCTCGGCCTGTTCTATGGCGGCATGGTGCGCAAGAAGAACGTCGGCGACACGGTGATGACGAGCTTCGCCATCACCTGCCTCGTGACGGTGCTGTTCGCCTGTTTCACCTACAGCCTCGCCTTCACCGAGGGTAACCCCTACATCGGCGGCTTCTCGCGGGCGTTCCTGCAAAACATCGTCAGCAACAGCAAGACCGGGGTCGGTAATGCGAGCTCGCTTGCGCCGACGATCCCTGAGACCGTCTACATCTGCTTCCAGATGACGTTCGCGATCATCACCCCGGCGCTCATCGCCGGCGCCTTCGCGGAGCGCATGAAGTTCTCGGCGATGCTGTGGTTCATCGGCCTGTGGGCGATCTTCGTCTATGCGCCGGTTGCGCACTGGGTGTGGGGTCCCGACGGCCTCTTCAACAGCACCAACGACAAGGCGTGGTTCAAGGTGCTCGACTTCGCGGGTGGTACTGTCGTGCACGTCAATTCCGGTACCGCTGGCCTGGTTTGCGCGCTCTGCCTCGGCAAGCGCCAGGACACGGCCCCGGGTCACAACATGGTGCTGACATTCATTGGCGCATCGCTGCTGTGGGTCGGTTGGTTCGGCTTCAATGCCGGCTCGGCCGTCAGCGCCGGCGTGCAAGCCGGCATGGCAATGACCGTGACCCAGATCGCCACCGCCGTCGCCGCGCTGACGTGGATGTTCGTGGAGTGGGCGATCCGCGGCAAGCCGACCGTGATCGGCATCTGCTCCGGCGCCGTCGCCGGTCTCGTCGCCATCACGCCGGCGTCTGGCTTCGTCGGTCCGAGCGGCGCGATCGCCATCGGGATCGCAGCCGGCATCGTCTGCTATTGGGGCGTCAGCGGGCTCAAGCACATGTTCGGCTATGACGACGCGCTCGATGCCTTCGGCGTTCATGGCGTCGGCGGCGCGGTGGGCGCGATCCTGACGGGCGTGTTTGCCGTCGAGCAGTTCGGCCAGACCAAGGGACTGATCGAGGGCAACACGCAGCAGGTTCTCAATCAGCTCGCCGGTGTCGGAATCGTGTTCGTCTACGACGTGATCGTGTCGTTCATCATCCTCAAGCTCATCGATTGGACTATTGGACTGCGGGTCACGAAAGAGGTGGAGGTCGAAGGCCTCGACCTCACCCTGCACGGCGAGGTCGTGCAGTAGCTCCGCATCGTTGCGAATCACGGGTGGGGCGAATTCCCGGCAAGCGTCCTGCCCGTCTGGAGAGGCCCCGGCGTTCCGCCGGGGCCTTTTTCGTCAGGCTTGGCTATAGATAGACCGATGTCAATCGGACGCTGGATTCCGCGACTTTCCGCCGATCCCGGACTTCCTTGACCGCCATGGTTAATTGGCCCTTAACCTGACCGCCCTAGAGTCCGAGGAGGCGGCGGATGATCTCCGGCCGGGTATGTAAATGTCGATCAACAGCGCCGAACGCAGGGTTTCGCTCTCGAACGGTCGGAGCGCCGACGCGCGCTCACCGTTCGTGCGGCTCGCCGAACTGATCGGCGATATCAAACCCGGCAAACCTCCGATCGATCTTGGCGTCGGCGAACCGAAGCATGGCGTGCCCGAATTCGTCGGCCCGGTGATGGCCGCGCACATTGCGGACTTCGGCCGCTATCCGCGCAATGAAGGACTGCCGCAGTTTCGGCGCGCGGCCGCCGAATGGGCGGCGCGCCGCTACAAGCTTTCCCGCGTGCCCGATCCCGACCGCGAGGTACTTGTGCTCAACGGCTCGCGCGAAGGGCTCTTCCTCGGCGACCTTCGCCGCGAAGCGTCACGTCGGACCGCGCGCAGGTTGTCCGGCGGTCCTCATCCCTAATCCGTTTTACGCCGCTTATTGGGCCGGCGCCGTGCTCGGCGATTGCGAGTCAGTCTATATGCCGGCGACCCGCGAGACCGGATTTCTGCCGGACCTCGATGCGCTCGATCCTGCGCTGCTCGCGCGCACCGTCGCGATGTTCCTCGGCACGCCGTCGAACCCGCAGGGCGCGGTCGCGGATATCGCGATATCTGCGCCGCGCGGTGGCGATGGCGCGGCGTTACGGCTTCATGCTGTTCTGCGACGAGTGCTATTCGGAGATCTACACCCGCACGCCGCCGACCGGCATCCTCGAGGTGTCAGGGGACGGGTTCGAGAACGTCGTGCTGTTCCAGTCGCTCTCCAAGCGCTCGAACCTGCCGGGCTTGCGCGTCGGTTTCGTCATGGGTGACCGCAAATTCATGGCGAATTTCCTCGAACTGCGCAGCGTTGCCGCGCCGCAGGTGCCGATCCCGGCCCAGGAGGTCGCGATCGCGGCCTACCAGGATGAGGCTCACGTGGAGCGCAATCGCGATCTCTACCGGCAGAAATTCGATCTCGCCGACCAGATCATCGGCAATCGTTACGGTTACAGCCGGCCGCCCGGCGGCTTCTTCCTTTGGCTCGACGTCGGCGCGTTCGGCGGCAGTGAAGCCGTGGCGGCACGGCTGTGGCGAGAGGCCGGCGTGCGCGTCTTGCCGGGCCGTTATGCGGCGCGCGAGCAGGACGACGGCACCAATCCCGGCGCGGACTTTATCCGTGTCGCCATGGTGCACGACAAGGAAACCACGGCCGAAGCGCTTCATCGCATCGTCGCCGTGCTGGGTTGATCGGAGTGATTTGACGTGGCGATGTCGACCGCCGAGCGGAACCACTACGGATCGTTCGTGCCGGACGATTTCCGCGACGCGATCCATCGGCGGCTGCGCGAATTCGGCGGGCTTGCACTGATCATCGTGACCGGCGCGGCCGCTGCCGCGCTTGCCAGCTGGTCGGTCAACGATCCGAGCTTCAGCCACGCCACCAGCGCGCCGGTGCGCAATCTTCTTGGCGCTTACGGCGCCATCACCGCCGACCTCGCGATGCAGCTGTTCGGTCTTGCTGCGCTCGCGATCATCCTGCCGCCGGCATTGTGGGGCTGGCGCCTCACCAGCCACCGCATCTTGGACAGCCTGCGCTGGCGCTTCCTCGCATGGGTCATCGGTCTCGTGTTGGCGACGGCCTTCGCATCGTGCCTGCCGCGCGCTGCCCATTGGCCGCTGCCGAGCGGACTGGGTGGCGTCATCGGCGACGCCCTGCTGCGTGTGGTCGCGAGCGTCACCGGCGGCCCCCTGCAGGGGACCACCCTTCTCGTCTTCCAATCGGTTCTCGGCGTTCTCGGCTTTGCTTCGATCTTGATCGCCTCAGGCGTGGGCATCCACCGCCGCGACGCCGAGGAGGAGGCCGAGGAGGGCGGCGGCTCAGTCTCGATCGGCTGGTTCGTGCATACGTTCATGAGCCTCAAGGCCCGCGTCGCGCGGCTGGGCGAACGCATGCTCAGCGGACTCATGCTGTTTCGGCGCGAGCGGCAGCCGCAAAGCTTGCGCCGCGCCGAGCCGCAGCTTGATGGCGACACTCGTGATGCATTCGAGCCGGCGCCCGATGCGGACGAGCAGGAAGAAGTCGAGGAGGATGAGCCCGAGGGTGAGGCCAAGCCGCGCCAGGCCCGCAAGCCGCGCCAGACCCAGCGCCAATCGCGAAAGTCGACCGACGGCTACGAATTGCCCGCGCTCAATCTTCTCGCCGCGCCGAAAGCATCGGACCGCTCCGCCCCCAGCATGGACGCGATCCGCGAGTGCGCTACGGCCCTCGAACACGTGTTGTCCGATTTCGGCGTGAGGGGCGAAATCATCAATGCGCGTCCAGGACCGGTGGTGACGCTTTACGAGCTTGAGCCGGCGCCGGGCATCAAGTCGTCGCGGGTGATCGGGCTCTCCGACGATATCGCGCGGTCGATGAGCGCGCTCTCGGCGCGCGTCGCCGTCGTTTCCGGCCGCAACGTCATCGGCATCGAGCTTCCCAATCAGACCCGCGAGAAGGTGCTGCTGCGCGAACTTTTGGCCGCCGAAGAGTACGCCGACTCGAGCGCCAAGCTGCCGCTGTGTCTCGGCAAGACCATCGGCGGCGAGCCGGTGATCGTCGATCTCGCCCGCATGCCGCACCTGCTGATTGCCGGTACCACGGGCTCCGGCAAATCGGTCGCCATCAACACCATGATCTTGAGCCTCCTGTACCGGCTCAAGCCCGAGCAGTGCCGGCTCATCATGGTCGATCCGAAAATGCTCGAACTTTCGGTCTATGACGGCATCCCGCATCTGCTGACGCCCGTCGTGACCGATCCGAAGAAGGCCGTAGTGGCGCTGAAGTGGGCGGTCCGCGAGATGGAGGACCGCTACAAGAAGATGGCGAAGCTCGGCGTGCGCAACATCGACGGTTACAACACGCGGCTCGCCGAAGCAAAGAGCCGCGGCGAAGTGCTCTCGCGCACGGTCCATGTCGGCTACGACAAGGAGAGCGGCGACGCACTCTACGAGAAGGAGGAGTTCGAGCAGGATCTGCTGCCCTATCTCGTCGTGATCGTCGACGAAATGGCCGACCTCATGATGGTGGCCGGTAAGGACATTGAAGGGGCGATTCAGCGCCTCGCCCAGATGGCGCGGGCGGCCGGCATTCATGTGGTGCTGGCGACCCAACGGCCGTCGGTCGACGTCATCACCGGCACGATCAAAGCCAATTTCCCGACCCGCATCTCCTTCCAGGTCACGTCCAAGATCGACAGCCGCACCATTTTGGGCGAGCAGGGCGCCGAGCAGCTCTTGGGTCAGGGCGACATGCTCTACATGGCGGGCGGTGGCCGCATCAGCCGCGTGCACGGACCGTTCGTGTCCGATGACGAAGTCGAAAAGATCGTGCGCCACCTCAAGTCGCAGGGGCAGCCGCAATATCTCGAGGCGGTGACGGCAGAAGATGGCACCGAAGAAGGCGAAGACGGGGCGGTGTTCGACGCGACCGCGATGGGCGCCGAGGACGGGGCCGACCTCTACCAACAAGCCGTCCAGGTGGTGACACGCGATCGCAAGGCGTCGACAAGCTATATCCAGCGCCGCCTGCAGATCGGCTACAACCGTGCCGCATCGCTCATGGAGCGGATGGAGAAGGAAGGCATCATCGGCCAGCCGAATCATGCCGGAAAGCGCGAAATCCTGGTTGGCGGCGAAGACGACGAACGCTACTGATTAGGGCGGGATTTCGATTCGAGCCGCGAAAACGCCATCTCGGCATGGCTCGGTTCGACAGCTTCACAGGGATGCGGAGGGGTCATCATGGGACGGGCCGGTCTGGCCGCAGTTGTCGGTGCAATTTTGTTTGGCGGCCCACTCGTTGGGACGGTCCTGACCGCGGAGATTGCCGCGGCTCAGGGCGTTCCGTTGCCGCCATCTGCCCCGAAAAAGCCTGCGACGACGACGGCCCCCCGGCCGCCGCTGGCGATTCAGCCCGACAACGCCGCGCGCGGCGTTCCGGTGATGCCGCCCAGCGATTCCGCGGCCTATGACGGCTCCCAGCGCGGGCTGGTGGACCGCGCCAGCAAATATCTGTCGAGCATCCAGGTGCTGAGCGGCGATTTCGTGCAAATCGGGCCCGACGGCAGCCGCACGGTCGGCCGGTTCTATCTGCAGAAGCCCGGCCGCGTTCGCTTCGAATATGACCCGCCGAGCCCGATCGACGTGATTGCCGACGGATCATCGGTCGTGGTGCGGGACCGCAAGCTCGCGACGCAGGACCTCTATCCTCTGTCCCAAACTCCGTTGCGATTCCTGCTGGCGGATCACCTTGATCTGTTGAACGACACCAATGTGATTGCTGCCTCCCAGGACGGCACTTACATCACGATCACGATCGAAGAGCGCCATCTCCTCGTTGGCACGCACCGCCTCGTGATGATGTTCTCCGTCAAGGACACGACGCTGCGGCAATGGACCGTGACGGATCCGCAGGGCTATCAGACGACCGTCGCGGTCTACAATCTCGACACGGTGCACCGGCCCGATCCGAACATGTTCAACATCAGCTACGAGCGGAACATGCAATAGGCGGCGGTCCCGGCCTCCTTCTTATGCGGCTCGTCGTCACCACCTGGAATGTCAACTCGGTTCGGCTGCGCATCAATCTCGTGACGCGATTCCTTCGCGCCGTGCAGCCGGACGTGATCTGTCTTCAGGAAACCAAGTGTCCTGACGACAAGTTTCCGCGCAAACGCTTTGCGAAGCTCGGCTACATCCACGCTGCGCTCAACGGGCAGAAGGGCTACCACGGGGTCGCCATCCTGTCCCGGCTGCCGATCGAATCGATCAGATGCGCGCAGCTATTGCGGCAAGAGCGATTCGCGCCACGTCGCCGTGACGTTCGGCGAGCGGGCTGGGCTGAAAGATCCCGCCACGCTGCATAACTTCTATGTTCCGGCCGGCGGCGACGAACCGGACACGGCGGTGAACGAGAAGTTCGCCCACAAGCTCGCGTTTCTCGATGAGATGATCGCGGCGCCTGATCTCCGCCCCGGCAAAGGCCGCGCAATTCTCGTGGGCGATCTCAATGTCGCGCCGCTCGAGCACGACGTCTGGAGCCACAAACAGCTCCTGAAGGTCGTTTCGCACACGCCCATCGAGTGCGACAAACTCAACGCGGTTCAGCGGGCCGGCGAATGGCACGACGTCATGCGCGGCCTCGTGCCGGAACCTGCCAAGCTCTACACATGGTGGAGCTATCGGGCCCAGGATTGGGAAGCGGCCGATCGGGGGCGACGGCTCGATCATATCTGGGTGAGCCCGGCAGTCGCAGACCGGGTGACGGGCATGACCGTGGCGAAGCCGGTGCGCGGCTGGACAAGGCCGTCGGATCACGTCCCGGTCACGGCGACGCTCGAATTGTAAGCCGCTAAAATGGGCTTATCGTCGGCGATCCGGACGGTCGAGCGTACTGCGCACCGCGGTGATCTCCTCGGTTGCGAGATTGACGCGCTCAGCGAGGCGATCGCGCATCAGTCGCGCGGCGTCGGGGAAGCCCTCCAGCACTTTGTGGAACAGGCTGCGCGAAATGCGGATGACAGTGGTCGGCTCGGCCGCGACAGCGGTCGCCGGCCGTATCGTCTCGGTGAGCAGCGCGAGTTCGCCGACCAGCGTGCCGGGTCCCAGCGTCAAACTCGGATCGGATCGCTTGGGATCGTGCTGGGTCAGCTTCAGCGAGCCTTCCTGGATGACATAGCCTGCGTCCGCGGTTTCGCCCGCGCGAAACAACACTTCGCCATCGGCCAAGTTTCCGCGTCTCCGAACCGATGGCGATGATCTGAAGGGCCGCAAAGCCCAGTTGCGCGAAGGTCGGGACCCGCTCCAGAAACGCAATATCGTCTTCGAGTGCCATCGACTGTACGGCGTCAGTTACGGAACGAGCTTATAGCCGCCGGCCTCGGTCACCAGGATTTCCGGAGCGGCCGCGTCCTTCTCGATTTTCTGGCGCAACCGGTAAATGTGGGTTTCGAGCGTGTGGGTCGTCACACCGGAATTGTATCCCCACACCTCCTGCAACAGCACTTCGCGCGAGATTGGACGCTGGCCCGCGCGGAACAGGAATCGGAGGATGGCGGTCTCCTTCTCGGTCAGGCGAATCTTGTTGCCCTTGCCTCCGACCAGGAGTTTGGAGCTCGGCTGGAACGAATAGGGTCCGATGGTGAAGACCGCATCCTCGCTGGCTTCGTGCTGACGCAACTGGGCGCGGATGCGCGCCAGCAGGACCGCGAATCGGAACGGCTTGGTGACGTAGTCGTTGGCACCGGACTCGAGGCCCAGGATGGTATCCGAGTCGGTATCGTGACCGGTCAACATGATGATCGGCGCCTTGAAGGCGTTCTTGCGCAGGATCCGCACCGCCTCGCGACCGTCGATGTCCGGAAGCCCGACATCCATGAGGACGAGGTCGATCTGCCCGCCCTTGGCAGCCTGCACTCCCTTGGCCCCGCTATCCACAGCGATCGGCTCGAACTCTTCGTGCAGCGACAGCTGTTCGACCAAAGCATCGCGCAAATCAGTGTCGTCATCGACAATCAGGATACGGCGCGCGGTTGCCATAAAAATCCTCAGGGGGTTGTTGCCGTAAGCCTCCGGCAAATAGAGCAATCACAGAGAAAAGCGCAAGCTTTGCCCCGGCAGGCGAACGGTAGCGTACGGAGGCCGAGTCGGCTTATTAACGATTATGAATCACCTGACGCTCACGAGAATAGACATTCGTGCGCGACCCTCCAACCGTCGCCAGGGGTGGCTCGCTGCCGGAGTGTGGCACATACCAGTCGCACTCGGCCGTTCCGGCATCGCCGCGAACAAGCGTGAGGGCGACGGCGCAACGCCAGCCGGCCGCTACCATCCCGTCAGGCTGTGGTGGCGCGGCGATCGTTTGCCGCGACCGCGGACACAATTGCCGGTTCGCTCGATTGCTCCGTGGGATGCGTGGTGCGAGGACCCAACGGATCGCCGCTATAATCGACCTATCCGGTTGCGCGCGAGCCAACCGGGCGATCGATTACGCCGAACCGATGCGCTTTATGACTTGGTGATCGAGATCGACCATAACGTCCGCCCGCGGATCGCGGGACGCGGCAGTGCGGTCTTCATCCATGTCGCCCGGCCCGGGCTGGCGCCCACCGCAGGCTGCGTTGCCATGCCCGCCGGAGTCCTGGGGCGGCTGGTGAGGCGGCTTGGACCGCGCACGGAAATCTATATTCATCGTTAATTTTTTCGGCTGCCTTTTTCACGTTCGAGCCCCGAAAATTGCGCTGCCCACGCGCACGTGGGTGGCACCGAACCAAATCGCGATCTCGAAATCGGCGCTCATGCCCATGGATAGCAGTCTCAGGCCGTTGCGTTCCGCGATTTTCGCGGTCAGCGCGAAATGGGGGGCCGGCGCCTCGTCCGCCGGGGGAATGCACATCAGCCCCGCAATATCGAGGCCATAGGTGGTGCGGCATGCGGCGATAAAGGCATCGGCCTGCTCGGGCATGACTCCGGCCTTTTGCGGCTCGGCACCGGTGTTGATCTCGACGAACAGCCGCGGCGAACGGCCGTGGCGCTCGATCTCCTTTGCCAAGGCCGCGCACAAGCTGGCGCGGTCGACAACGTGGATTGCATCAAATAGGGCGACGGCGTCCCTTGCCTTATTGGACTGCAGCGGGCCGATCATATGAAGCTCAAGGCCGGGAAAGCGCTCACGGAGCATCGGCCATTTCGCCTGCGCCTCCTGCACCCGGTTCTCGCCGAAAACACGGTGTCCTGCCTCGATCACCGGCGCGATCGCGTCAGCCGCAAAGGTCTTCGACACCGCCACAAGGGTGACCTCGTCGCGGGAGCGGCCGCAGTCATGGCAGGCGACCGCGATTTCGCGGTTCACCGCGGCAAGCGCGGCAACCGGATCGTGGGGCTCGGAGGGCGCAGTCATCTGTGCAACCTGAATTTAACGCTCAAATAGCTCAAAATTTATCGATCCGTCCCAGCGGGTTTTCATGCTTGTTCGCTATAGCAGTCGGCAGGGTTGGATCGCGATGCTGACCGACAAAAAATCCGGACCAAGGAGCGCCGCCGAAAAACCGCGGGTCAGCATACGCGCCCGTATCATCATCCTGGCATTGCTGTTGATCGTGCCGCCGATGGCCGAGCGGGTTCGCCTCCTTGAGCACACCCGCAGCGACCGCATCGCGCGCGCCTTCGACGAGGTCGCCGACCTCGCCCGGCGCAGCGCGCTCGCACAATCGCAAAACATCAACGCGACCCGCACGCTCCTGCAAGTGATGGCGCGGGCATACGCTGCACTTTCCGATCGCGGGCAGAGTTGCTCGGCGTTCCTGGCCAACTTCGGAAACGATCTTCGCGGGATCACCAGCCTCTCCATTGTGGGCAGCAACGAACGCATCGCCTGTTCGACGCGACCATCCGCCATCGGCCTCGATGTATCCGATCGCGATTACATCCAGAAGGCTCGCGAGACCGGCCAATTCGCGCTGAGCGGCTATCTCGTCGAGCGCCTCAAGGACGACCCCGCCATCATGGCGGCCTATCCGATCATGGGCGCTGACCGGCATATCCAGGCGATCATAGTCGCGGCCGTTGATCTTGCGTGGGTCGAGCGATTTGCCCGCATGATCGACCAGCGCAAAGGTGCATCCGCTTTCCTGCTCGACGGTCGCGGCGTTTTGCTCACCCAATTGCCCGGCCGCGGCAAAGGTGACGAGGGTGCGAAGCCCGCCCTGCCGCTGATCGAAGCGGCCACATCGGAGAAGCAGGGCACCATGCTCGCCACGGGCCTTGATGGGGTCCGGCGAATTTACGCTTTCAACACGTTGCCCGGCACCGACACGCGAATCGTGGTCGGCATCGATGAGAAGGAAGCACTGGGGCGTATCGATCGCGATATTGCGATCAGCTACCTCCAACTTGCCCTGTTCGGCTTGCTCGCGATGCTGCTCGCCTGGTTTGTCGGCGAGCGCTTCATCATCGAGCCGATTCGCTCGCTCGCCCGCACCGCCGCGAGCATCGGTCGCGGCGAATTGGATGCGCGTCCGCAGCCGGGCAAATGGACAGCGGAGTTCGCCCCCCTGGCAGCCGCGCTCACGGACATGGCGGCCAAGCTCGCCGCGCGCGACCGCGAGCTGCGTGCTGCCAACCGGCACCTCGAAGAGCTTGCCTTGTTCGACGGTCTGACCGGGCTGCCGAACCGCCGCAGCCTTGATGTCCGTCTCTCCTCCACGTGGCTTGCTGCCGATCCGAACGAGCCGATCGGCCTGATGATGATCGATGTCGATCATTTCAAGCTCTACAACGATACCCAGGGGCACCTGGAGGGCGACAACTGCCTGCGCGATATCGGCAAGGCGCTCGGGTCAGTGGTGCGAGACGACGATTTCGTCGCCCGCTATGGCGGCGAGGAGTTCGTGATGCTGATGCCGGGCGTGACCACCGCCGAGGCAAACGAAATCGCGGAGCGGGCGCGCCTGGCGGTCGTCGCACTGGAAATCGTCCATCCGGCGACGACCACCGGCATTGTCAGCATCAGCATCGGGGTCGCAATCCTTTCGCCAGCCGAAGCGGACGGCGAACAGGCGCTCGTGGAAGCTGCCGACGCCGCGCTCTACCAGGCCAAAAAACGCGGCCGCAACGTGGTCGCAGTCTGGACGCCACCTCTCCTCGCCGAGGCCAGTTGACCCGTACGATCAGCACGCGGCCCACGCGATTCGCCCCTTTGCTGCGTGGACAAAACCTCCGCGCCGGGCGGCCCTGCGAACCAAAAAGTCTTCATCTTTTAGGGATCATGCGCTAGCCGTACGACCTGATCCGGCCGAAATGCCGCGCTAAGGTTGTTCGGCCATTGTTGAGCGATGTCCCATTGTAGAGATGTCTAAGTACACACGATCATGAGCATTGAGCGATACAACGCGCGCGCGGCCGAGGCGCGCTGGCAAGGGATTTGGGACGAGCGGGAGGTGTTTGCGACCCGCAACGACGATCCGCGTCCGAAATACTACGTGCTGGAAATGTTCCCGTATCCGTCGGGCCGGATCCATATGGGCCACGTGCGCAACTATGCCATGGGCGATGTGGTGGCGCGCTACAAGCGCGCCCGGGGCTTCAACGTGCTGCATCCCATGGGGTGGGACGCGTTCGGCATGCCGGCCGAGAACGCCGCCATGGCCAACAAGGTGCATCCCCGGACCTGGACTTACGAGAACATCGCCGCCATGAAGCGGCAGCTCAAATCGATGGGCCTGTCGCTTGACTGGAGCCGCGAAATCGCGACCTGCGATCCGGCCTATTACAAACATCAGCAGAAGATGTTCCTGGACTTCCTCGCGGCAGGGCTTGTCGAGCGCAAGCAGTCCAAGGTGAACTGGGACCCGGTCGACCAGACGGTGCTCGCCAACGAGCAGGTCATCGATGGCCGCGGCTGGCGCTCCGGCGCGCCGGTCGAACAGCGCGAGCTGACCCAGTGGTTCTTCAAGATCACCGACTTTTCGGAAGAGCTGCTGGAGGCCATCGACGGCCTCGATCGATGGCCCGACAAAGTGCGCCTGATGCAGCGCAATTGGATCGGCCGCTCCGAAGGTTTGCTCGTCCGCTTTGCGCTCGATCCTGCGACCGCCCCAAACGGCGAGACCGAGCTCGAAATCTTCACCACGCGCCATGACACCATCTTCGGCGTGAAATTCATGGCGCTGTCGCCGGACCATCCGTTGGCGGCCGCGGCGGCAGCCCGCAATCCGGCGCTCGCGAAGTTCATCGAAGAGTGCCGGCACACCGGGACGGCGCAGGAATTGATCGACAAGGCCGAGAAGCTCGGATTCGACACCGGCATCAAGGCGATCCATCCGTTCGATCCGACGTGGAAGATCCCGGTTTACGTCGCGAACTTCATTTTGATGGAGTACGGCACCGGCGCGATCTACGGCACCCCCGCCCATGACCAGCGCGACCTCGACTTCGCGAATAAATACGGTCTCGGCAATACCCCCGTGGTGTGTCCGGTGGGCCAGGACCCGAGCACCTTCGTGATCACCGACGTCGCCTATGACGGCGATGGGCGAATGATCAATTCACGCTTCCTCGACGGCATGACCTTGGAACAGGCTCAGGAAGAGGTGGCGCGGCGACTTGAGCGGCAGACGGACGGCAATCGTCCGGCGGCACAGCGCCAGGTGAACTTTCGCCTCCGCGATTGGGGCATCTCGCGCCAGCGCTATTGGGGCTGCCCGATCCCAATCATCCACTGCGACGTCTGCGGCGTCGTGCCGGTGCCGGCCGCCGACCTGCCGGTGAAGTTGCCGGAAGATGTCGATTTCGACCGTCCAGGCAACCCGCTCGATCGCCACCCGACCTGGAAACACGTCTCTTGTCCGCAATGCGGCCGCGCGGCGCGGCGCGAGACCGACACCATGGACACGTTCGTGGATTTGTCGTGGTATTTCGCGCGCTTTACGGATCCGTGGATCGCGACGGCGCCGACCGACCTGCGCGCGGTCGATGAATGGCTGCCGGTCGACCAGTATATCGGCGGCATCGAGCATGCCATTCTGCATCTTCTCTACAGCCGCTTCTTCACGCGCGCCATGAAGATGACCGGCCATGCCGGCGTCGAGGAGCCGTTTGCCGGGCTGTTCACCCAGGGCATGGTGGTGCACGAGACCTATCGCGCCGCCGACGGCACGTTCGCTGCGCCGGCGGAGGTCAAGATCGAGGGGGTTGGCGACGCCCGTAGCGCGACGCTGATCGCGACCGGTGGGCCGATCGAGATCGGTCCCATCGAAAAAATGTCGAAATCCAAGCGCAATACCGTAGACCCGGACGACATCATCGGCACCTTCGGGGCCGATACGGCGCGCTGGTTCATGCTGTCGGACTCGCCGCCCGAACGCGATGTCATCTGGACCGAAGAGGGCGTCCAGGGGGCTTGGCGCTTCGTTCAGAGACTATGGCGGCTCGTCAATGAGGCCGCCGAGATTGCGCGCACCGCGCCCGCAAGCCGGCCGGATGCGTTCTCAGAAGCTGCGGTCGCGGTCCGCAAAGCCGCACATGGGGCGTTGGCGAAGGTATCCGAGGATGTGGAAAAGCTGCGCTTCAATCGCTGCATCGCGCATATCTATGAATTCGCGAATGCGTTGCAGGCCGCCCTCGCGAATGGGGGCAACGTGGCCCCTGACTTTGCGTTCGCCGCCCGCGAGGCGGGGGATATTCTCGTGCAGCTATTCCACCCGATGATGCCCCATCTCGCCGAAGAATGCTGGGCGGTGCTCGGTCATGATACACTGCTGGCAATGCAATCCTGGCCGGAGGTCGAACCTGCTCTTCTGGTCGAAGACACGATCACCTTGCCGATCCAGATCAACGGCAAGAAGCGTGCTGACGTGACGGTTGCACGTGATGCCGGCAACGCCGACATCGAGGCGGCGGTTCTCGCGCTCGATGCCGTCAAACGTGCGCTCGACGGCAAGCGGCCGAAAAAGGTGATCATTGTTCCGCAGAGGATCGTCAATGTCGTGGCGTGAGCCAGCGGGACTACGCGGTATCGTGGTGCGCGTTGCCGGTATCGTGGCTGCCGGCGCATTGGTATCCGGCTGCTTCCAGCCTCTTTATGGCAACTACTCATTAGCAGGCAACTCGTCGGTCGCCGCGGCGATGGCGAGCGTCGACGTCAATCAGATCGCAGCGCCAAGCGGCACGCCTGAATTGCGCGTCGCGGTCGAGCTGCGCAACCAGCTGTTGTTCAACCTGACGGGCGGCTCCGGGGGAGCGCCTCCGGCCTATCGGTTGACCGTGCGCATGTCGACGAGCCGCACGTCGGTCATCGTCGACGTGACTACGGGTCTGCCCGATGTGGAGAATTACGGGATCACCGCCACCTACGACCTGATCGATGCCAAGTCCGGCAAGGTCGTCGTCAACAGCCAGGCATTCGCGCGGGTGTCCTACGATATCCCGGGACAGGAGCAGCGGTTCGCCCGCGCGCGCGGACTGCGCGATGCAGAGAACCGCGCCGCCAAAGAGATCGCCGACAACATCCGGAATCGCCTCGCGTCCTATTTCGTCGCCGGGACCTGAGCAACAGGCACCAATGGTCGCGCTCAAGGCTGCGGACGTCGATCGTTTTCTCACGCGGCCAGACCCCGGCAAACCCATCGTTCTTGTTTTCGGTCCTGACGCGGGCCTGGTGCACGAACGCGCGGAGGCGCTGATCAAATCCTCCGTCGAGGATCCACGCGATCCGTTTGCGCTCGCCCGCATCGAAGGCGATCTTCTTGCCGACGAGCCCGAGCGCCTTGTGGAGGAAGCGCACACCGTGCCGCTGTTTGGCGGGCGCCGCGCCGTGTGGGTCAGGGCCGGCGGACGGAACTTTGTCACGGCAGTGGAGCAGGTACTGGCGGCGCCGCCGGCTGCCGATTGCCGTATCGTCATCGAGGCCGGCGATCTGCGACGTGGCGCTCCGCTGCGCAGCGTCTGCGAGCGCGCGCCGAATGCTGCCGCATTGCCATGCTATGCGGATTCCGCGCGCGACCTCGATCGGCTGATCGACGAAGAGATGCGCGGCGCCGCACTTGCCATTGCACCTGACGCGCGCGCCATGCTGGCCTCGCTTATCGGCGGCGATCGCAGCGCCTCGCGCTCGGAAATCCGCAAGCTCGCGCTCTATGCCCACGGCAAATCGCAAATCGAATGCGAGGACGTAACAGCCGTCGTCGCCGACGCCACGACCGCCGCTGTCGATGCGCTGGTGGATGCGGCCTTCGCAGGCCGGCCGGCTGACCTTGAAACGAACTTTGCCAAGGCGCGGGCGAGCGGTGTCGCTGCGAGCACGATCGCGATGGCGACATCGCGCCAGGTCTCGGCACTGCACCGGCTTCGCCTCACGGTCGAGTCCGGCACGTCGATCCGGGCCGCGATCGAGGGCACGTTTCCGGTGGTCCACTTCAGCCGTCGCGACATGGTCCAGGCGGCGCTTGGCGCCTGGACCTCAAAGCGGCTCGAGCGGCTGATCGTGCAGCTCGGCGAGACCGCGCTCGACGCCCGAAAATACAACAAGCTCACCTACACAGTGGTGCAGCGCGCGCTGGTGTCGATCGCGGTCGCGGCGAAGCGCAGGGAGTAGCGTTCGCCGCCAAATTGCGTTGGGCTATTTCGCCGGCAGGATCGCAATCGCCTCGATTTCGATCAAAGCACCCTCGCGCGCAAGCTTCGAGATTTGCAGCAAAGTGCTCGCGGGCGGGGCGGCTGTGTTTACGTATTTGTCTCTGATTTCACGAATGACCGGAAGTGCAGTCTGCATATCGGTGACGAACATGTTGATCTTGACGATATTGCTCATGGTGCCGCCGGCGCTTTCGACCGCGGCCTTGAGGTTTTGGA
The DNA here is from genome assembly GCA_963702755.1 of uncultured Alphaproteobacteria bacterium. Taxonomy (GTDB): domain Bacteria; phylum Pseudomonadota; class Alphaproteobacteria; order Rhizobiales; family Xanthobacteraceae; genus JAJPKK01. The sequence continues at coordinate 498,487 of CAVPDZ010000007.1, forward strand.
ACACCAACGTTGTCTGGGCGCGGATGTCCGCGCCCTGCTTGCCGGCGGCATCGTAGCCAAGCTGCCCGGCGATGAAGAGGATACGGCCCGGCGTATTGACTTCGACGACCTGCGTGTAGCCGGGCGGCTTCGGCATCGTCGAGGGATTGTTGTAGGTAACGTTCGGGGTTGCGCTTTGCGCTTGCGCGGCGGCGGGAGCGATGAGTGCGCCGGCGACGCAAATGGATGACGCGAGCAATGTGCGATCAGGGGTCATGATAGGCCTTCCATCGGTTGATGCGACGGCGCCATCTTATGGCAAGTCGCTGTTGCGGAGGCCGTGCCGGGACGTCAAAAAATCTTGCGATATTGTATGAAGCCGGAGCGATCGCCGATGCGGTCATAAAGCAGCATGGCGTCGGTGTTGGTCTCGTGGGTCAGCCAATGAACGCGCGAGCATCCCATGCTCTGCGCCTTTTGGTAGACGGCTTCGATGAGCTTGCGGCCGATGCCGGCGCCTCGCAGCGACGCGGCGACGAACAGGTCTTGCAGGTAGCAATAATCGCCGGCAGTCCAGCAGGATCGATGCGTGATCCAGTGCACGATTCCGACCAAATGTCCGGACTCGTCGACCGCGACGAACCCGCCCATCGGTTCAGCGCCATTGGTGAGCCGCTCGAACGTGAGGTCCGTGACCGCGGGCGCGATCTTGGCCTTATAGAATTCGAGATAACCCTGCCATAACGGCTCCCACCCGGCGCGGTCGCTCGCTGCAAGTGGTCGAATGATCATGAGCGTTGACTACGGCGCGCGCTCCAGGCGGCGCATGACATCGCGCAGCTGGTCGAGGTTGCGATATTTGATGTGGACCGCGCCGCCGTTGCCGCGGTGATCGATCGTAACAGCGAGGCCGAGCGCGTCGGAGACTTGCTTTTCCAGCGCGATCGTATCGGCGGCTTTCGCCGGCGGCTTCCGCGTGCCCGACTTGGCAACCGACTTGGCATGCGCGCGCACCAGCGCTTCAACCTGACGAACGTTGAGCCCGCGCTCGATGATCTGTTGTGCCAATCGCTCCGGTTCAGCGTAGCCGATGAGAGCGCGCGCGTGGCCGGCGGTGAATTGGCCAGAGCGGATTCCGGCTTTTACCGATTCCGGCAACTTGAGCAGGCGAAGCATGTTGGCGACATGGCTGCGGCTCTTGCCCACCGTCTTCGCAATATCCTCCTGGTGATACTTGAATTCGTCCATCAGCGCCTGGTAGCCGGCCGCCTCCTCCATCGGATTGAGGTCCTCGCGCTGGACATTTTCGATGATCGCGAGTTCGAGCGCTTCGGCATCGCTGACCTCAAGCACCACCACCGGCACTTCATGCAGGCTCCGCGCGCTGCGCGGCCTGCCAGCGGCGCTCGCCCGCGATGATCTCGTAGGACTCCGAGGCGCCGCGCAGCGGGCGCACCGCGATCGGCTGGATGATGCCGCGCTCCTTGATGGAGGCGGAGAGCTCATCGAGCTCGGCAGTCGGAAAGGTGCGGCGCGGATTGCGGGGATTGGGGCGCAGCATCTCGATGGGCAAGCGACGCTGGCTGCGCGGACGTTCCGGCGTCGAGTCGGACTCAACCCCGATGTCGCCAATCAGGGACGCGAGACCTCGCCCCAATCGCGAACGTGTCGACTCCTCCGCCATCCCGGACTCTCCCGAAAAGTCGTTCACGACTTCACCTCATCCAAGCGGACGGAAATTGCGGAACGCGGCGATTGCAGGCCGCCGCTACATGGGTTGCCCCGTCAATTCGCGTTCGCGTTGGATGACTTCGGTGGCGAGCCGCAGATAGGCTTCGCTGCCGACGCACTTGAGATCGTAGACGAGCACCGGCTTGCCGTAAGACGGCGCTTCCGAGATGCGGACATTGCGGGGAATGACTGTGTCGTAGACCTTCTTGCCCATGAATTCGCGCACGTCGGCGACGACCTGGCTCGAGAGGTTGTTGCGGGTATCGTACATCGTCAGCACGATGCCATGAATCGACAGATTCGGATTGAGCGTCTGCTTGACCTGCTCGACGGTCTTGAGGAGCTGCGAGAGGCCCTCCAACGCGAAGAACTCGCATTGCAACGGGACCAGGATCGCATTCGCCGCCGCCATCGCATTAACGGTGAGGAGATTGAGCGACGGCGGGCAGTCGACCAGGACGTAGTTAAATCCGACTTCGTCCGGGCCGGGTGATTTGAGCCCTGCAAGCGCGTTGCGCAGGCGGAAGGCGCGGTCGCGCGATTGGCCGACTTCGAGTTCAAAGCCCGACAAGTCGAGCGTCGACGGCGCGATATGGAGGTGCGGCACAGACGTCGGCAATGCGGTCGCGCGCAGCGACGTCCCGCGCACCAGCACGTCATAAGTCGAGGAACGACGGCTGGCGCGATCGATGCCGAGCCCGGTCGACGCGTTGCCTTGCGGATCGAGATCGACGATCAGCACCGTTTCGCCGACGGCGGCGAGCGCGGTGCCGAGATTGATGGCCGTCGTCGTCTTGCCGACGCCGCCCTTCTGATTGGCGATCGCGAGAATCCGTGGCGCCTGCGGGACCGGGCGCTGTTCGGGGATCACGGATGGAGTGTCGAGATCGGACATCGGATCAGCCCTTCTTGGGTGGCATCTTGCGTGGCGCGAGGTCGCGAATGACCAGAATTCGGGCCGCGGGATTGGTTTTGCTGGGCACACGTTCGGCCACAATATTCCAACATTTAGTAGCCTCGGTCAATTCGGCGTCTACATCTTGACCCTTGAGCAGCAGGGCTTGTGCACCTTTTTTTATGAAGGGCGCAATGAGGCCGAGCAGATCTTTAAGCGGCGCAACAGCTCGCGCCGTCACGACGTCGGTGACCGGAGCCAGCGAGGGCCCGAGGTCTTCGGCGCGACCCACATGGACGATGCCGGGAGTGCCCGTTGCGGCCACGGCTTCCCTCAGAAACGTGCCCTTCTTGGTGCTGCTTTCGATCATATGCACGCACGCACCCGGAACGTCGGCAAGTGCGCACGCGAGGACGATCCCGGGGAAACCGCCCCCCGTCCCGATATCGACCCAAACCGGACCTGTCGCCTTGCTGGCCTTTGGGGCGAGCCCGAGCAATTGCAACGAATCGGCGATGTGGCGCATCCAAAGATTTGGGATCGTCGAGTTCGCGATCAAATTGGTATGTCGCTGCCAAGTTAACAGCAGGTCGACAAACCGATCGAGCCGCGATGCTGTTTCACGTGAAACATTGAACATCGCGAGGACCTCGGCGCGTTCGTCTGCAGCCGCGCTGCCGTGAACCACGGCGAGTGTCATTTCGCACGTCCTGCCTGTTTGAACTGGCCGCGTCGTACATACGAGGCGAGCAGAATCAGTGCGGCGGGGGTGATGCCGTCGAGGCGACCGGCGTGGCCGAGCGTGCGTGGCCGAGCGGCGGCAAGCTTCTGGCGGACCTCGTTTGAAAGTCCCGGCACCGAGGCGTAGTCCAATTCCAGTGGAAGCTCGAAGCTTTCATCGCGCCGGAACGCGGCCACGTCGGCGGCCTGTCGGTCGAGGTAGACCGCATACTTGGCGTCGGTTTCCAGCTGCGTGGCGATAGAATCAGGCAGGTCGCCGAATTCCGGCCAAATGCGAGCGATGTCGGCCAATGGCGATATCCGGATAGGCTAGCAGATCAAACGCCGTCCGGCGCTGGCCGTCTCGGTTGAGCGAAAATCCGAAATGCGCGGCTTCCGACGGCGTGACCGAGACATCGCGGGCGCGGGCGCGAGCAGCAGCCAGAGCCGCCATTTTCGCTTGATGATGCTCGCGCCGCGCCACACCGACGCAACCAAGCTCGATGCCGCGGCCGGTCAGGCGCTGATCGGCATTGTCGGCCCGCAGGGTCAGCCGAAATTCGGCGCGCGAGGTGAACATACGATACGGCTCGGTGACGCCGCGCGTCACGAGATCGTCGATCATGACGCCGAGATAGGACTCAGAGCGATCGAACACGACCGACGGCGAGCCCCCGGCGAGCGCCGCTGCGTTGAGCCCGGCGACGAGCCCCTGCCCGGCCGCTTCCTCGTACCCGGTGGTCCCATTGATCTGGCCGGCCAGGAACAGGCCCGGCAATCGCTTTGCCGCGAGAGTCGGCTCCAGCTCACGCGGGTCGACATGATCGTATTCAATGGCGTAGCCGGGGCGGATGATGGTGGCCCGCTCCAGTCCGGGGATCGTCGCCACAAAGGCGCGCTGCACCTCCGCAGGCAGGGACGTCGAGATGCCGTTCGGGTAGACGATCGGATCATCCAGGCCCTCGGGCTCCAGAAAAATCTGGTGCCCGTCGCGTTCGCCAAAGCGCACGATCTTGTCTTCGACCGAGGGGCAATAGCGCGGCCCGCGACTTTGAATTTGCCCCGAGTACATCGGCGAGCGGTGCACATTCGCCCGGATAATGGCATGCGTCGCGTCGGTCGTACGGGTGATGCCGCAGTGGACCTGCGGGTTGTCGATCGTCGTTGTCAGGGCGGAGAACGGCTCCGGCGGTTCATCGCCGGGCTGCATCTCAAGGCTCTCCCAATCGATGGTTCGCCCATCGAGCCGCGGCGGCGTACCGGTCTTGAGACGCCCCAGGGCAAAGCCGACGCGTTCGAGGGTCGCCGACAATCCGACGGCCGGAGCCTCCCCTACCCGGCCGGCAGGCGTCCGCTCCTCACCGATGTGAATGAGGCCGCGCAGGAAGGTGCCGGCCGTCAGGACGACTGCGCCGGCACGGAACTCGCGTCCGTCGGTCAGCCGAACGCCGGCGACCCGGCCATGCTCGATCGCGAGATCGTCCGCCTCGCCCTCGACCACTGCGATGTTCGAATAAGCGCGGATCGCCCGCTGCATCGCGGCCGCATAAAGCTTGCGGTCGGCCTGGGCGCGAGGACCACGGACCGCGGGGCCCTTTCGCCGGTTGAGGACGCGAAACTGAATGCCGCCGCGGTCGGCGACACGGCCCATCAATCCGTCGAGCGCATCGATTTCCCGAACGAGGTGGCCCTTCCCAAGGCCCCCGATCGCCGGATTGCAGGACATCGCCCCAACGGTATCGAACCGATGCGTGACGAGCGCGGTGCTCGCGCCCATGCGCGCGGCCGCGGCCGCGGCCTCGCAGCCGGCGTGTCCCCCGCCGATCACGATCACATCGTAACGCGCGTCCATGGAGCGAAATTCCTGAAGGACTTTTCTCTATCGGACCTCGGCAATGAGGTCAAAAAAACTGCGCGACCGAATATCGATGTTTCACGTGAAACATTCATTTACCAATGCAGAAATCCCGAAAAATCACGTCGAGCAGGTCTTCCACGTCAACCCGTCCCGTCAACCGGCCAAGCGCGCGTGACGCCAGCCGCAGTTCTTCCGCCACCAGGTCCTCGCGTCCCGTGGGCCCCTCGGCCAGCGCGCGATGGAGGGCGTCCGCGCAGGAAATCAGCGATTCCCGATGCCGTTGGCGCGTAATGAACCACGATTCACTTGATCCAAAGAACTGACCTGAGTACCTCGCCAACGCCGAGACCAGATCGTCGAAGCCTTGCCCGGTTTGCCCAGAAATCCGAAAGTGCGTTTGCCCTTCGTCCCCGCTCTTCTCCACAATGTCGTTCGGAGAAAAAGACTGCGCCAAATCGCACTTGTTCGTCAGTATCCACACGTCGGGCGGTCCCGGCCCGCTCAACGTTGCCGCAGGTAATTCCGGGTTGGCCGCAGTAGCGTCGACCGTCCACAGCACCAGATCGGCATCGGCCGCCCGTTCGCGGGCGCGCCGCACGCCTTCCTGCTCCACCGGATCGTCGCTGTCGCGCAGCCCCGCAGTGTCGAGGACCGTCACCGGATACCCGTCGAGATCGAGATGCACCTCGATCACATCGCGCGTGGTACCCGCATAGGGCGACACGATTGCCGCCGGCCGCTTCGCTAGGCGATTGACGATCGTCGATTTGCCAACGTTCACCGGACCCGCGACGGCGACCACGAGCCCATCCCGGAGACGTTCGCCGTGCCGCTCGCCGGCGAGGAGCGCGCGGATCTCGCGCTCAAGCTCTGCCGCGATCTTAAGTGCCGGCGCCAACAAATCCTGCGGCACGTCCCCTTCGTCGGGGAAATCGATCAGCGCTTCGACGAGCGCCAGGCGCTTCGATGAGCCGCGACCGCCACCGCTCCGCCTTGTCGCCGAGAAGCCCCTGGAGCTGACGCAGCGCCTGGCGCCGCTGTGCCTCGGTCTCGGCAGCGATCAGATCCGCGAGCCCTTCGACCCGGGTCAGGTCAAGCTTGCCATTGGCGAACGCGCGCTTGGTGAACTCGCCTGCTTCGGCGGGCCGCAAGCCTGGCAGCTTTGCCAGCGCCGCAAGCGTCGCGGCGATGACGGCCCGGCCGCCGTGAAGCTGGAACTCGGCGGTATCCTCGCCGGTTTCACTTCGCGGGCCCCGGAAACCACAGCACAAGGCCCTCATCGATGATCTCGGCAGCATTGGCGCGATCGCGCAGCCGCGCAAACATGGCCTGACGCGGCGCCGGCATGCGGCCGGCCAGAGCCAAAACCGCGTCGCCGGCGCGCGGGCCACTCACGCGGATAACCGCAATCGCCGCCGGCGGGCGACCGGACGACAGGGCGAAAATGGTATCGGTTTGTGCCGTCATGAATTGGGCCGGGTCGGCGGTAATGATCGCCGACAAAGGTTCATGTGACACGCGCATTCATGCCACGCCATCGTTTTCCGGCGGCGGCCCGCACTGGATCGTGGCGGCGATTTCTGCTCCGATGCGCCGCACTTATTAACGAAAGCCCCAATGACCGACCCCGCTCCGACCGCGCGCCAAAACCGTCTCGCTCGCGAGACGAGCCCGTATCTGCTCCAGCACAAGAACAATCCGGTCGATTGGTGGCCGTGGGGACCCGATGCGCTCGCCGAAGCCAAGCGCAGCAACAAGCCGATCCTGCTCTCGATCGGCTATGCGGCGTGCCACTGGTGCCACGTGATGGCCCACGAAAGCTTCGAGGACGAAGCAATCGCCGCGGTCATGAATCGTCTGTTTGTGAACATCAAGGTCGACCGCGAGGAACGGCCCGACATCGACCAGATCTACATGGCCGCGCTGCATCATCTCGGCGAGCAGGGCGGCTGGCCTCTGACCATGTTCCTCACCCCAACGGCGAGCCGGTCTGGGGAGGCACCTATTTTCCCAAGACCGCGCGCTACGGGCGGCCGGGATTCGTCGACATCATGCAAGAGATCGACCGGCTGTTTCGCGACGAGCCGCAACGCATCGAGCATAACCGCGCCGCGCTGATGACTGCGCTCGCCAAGAAAGCGCGACCCACAGACAAGGTCATCATCGGCGCGCGCGAGCTTGATTCGAGTGCGACCGCAATCGCCCGGGCGATCGACGAGGTCAACGGCGGACTCGGCCGCGCGCCGAAATTTCCGCAATGCTCGATGCTCGAAGTGCTGTGGCGTGCCGGAATGCGCACCGGCGACGCGCGGTTCTTCGAAGGGGTCGAATTGACCCTGACGCACATGTGCGAAGGCGGCATCTACGATCATCTCGGCGGCGGCTTCTCGCGATATTCGGTCGATGAGAAGTGGCTCGTGCCGCATTTCGAGAAGATGCTGTACGACAATGCGCAGATCCTCGAACTGCTCGCCCTCGCCTACGCGCGAACCGGACAGCCGCTCTACCGACAGCGCGCGCAGGAAACCGTCGCTTGGCTGCAACGTGAAATGGTGACGCCGCTCGGCGGGTTCTCGGCTTCCCTCGATGCGGATTCCGAAGGTGAGGAAGGCAAATTCTACGTCTGGTCACTTGCCGAGATCACCGCAATCCTGGGCAAGGCAGACGCCGATTTTTTTGCGCAGCATTACGACGTAACCGCCGAGGGAAATTTTGAAGGGCACAATATCATCAACCGCCTCAAGCAGTTAGGCCAGCCGCCCGCACCGCCGCCGAAGCCCACCGAAACCCCTTCTATGCTGCAGAAAAAGCGCAGCATGAACGGGGGCAGTGGTCCGATTAACGGCCATGACGCCTATCCTGAGGATTTGCATTCTACCGACCCGAGGGCCGCGGAGGAGGCGCGCCTGGCTGCCCTTCGCCACAAGCTCCTGGACGCGCGTGGTAAGCGGGTCCGGCCCGGCCTTGATGATAAAGTGCTGGCCGATTGGAACGGCCTGATGATCGCAGCGCTTGCCAATGCCGGCGTGATGCTGCGCGAGCCGCAATGGATCGAGACCGCCGCGCGGGCCTTCGCCTTTGTCGCCCAATACATGACGCGCGACGGCCGCCTCGGCCATTCATGGCGCGACAGCAAGCTCCTCGTTCCCGGACTGGCATCGGATTACGCCGCCATGGTCAAGGCTGCGCTGGCGCTCCATGAAGCCACCGGCGCCCGCGAGTGCCTCCAGTACGCCCTGCAATGGCAGATGGCGCTCGACCGGCACTATGTCGACAAAGGCTCCGGCGGCTATTTCCTCACCGCCGACGATGCCGAAGGTCTCGTTGTCCGCCCGAGTTCGACCATCGACGAGGCAACGCCCAATCCCAACGGCGTTACGGCGCAAAATTTGCTGCGGCTCGCGGTGCTGACCGGCGAGCACATCTGGCGCGAGCGCGCGGACATCCTGTTCGATGGTCTGCTGCCGGTCGCGGCGGAGAGCATGTATCTCCACGCGAGCCTCATCAACGCCCTCGACTTGCGTTTGCGCGGGGTCGAGATCGTCGCCATCGGACCTCAGGCCAAACGGTTCGCGGATGCGGCCCTTGCCCTCCCCTTCCTCGATCGCATCGTGGCGCGGGCCGCACAGCCTGGCGACCTGCCCCCCACTCATCCGGCGCGCGCCGTGGCGCTTGGCGACAACCAAACTGCCGCCCTCATCTGCGCCGGCGAACGATGTTCGCTTCCCGTCACCGATCCGGCGGAACTCGCAGCAGCCGTTGCGGCGGCACGCCCGAGCGAGACCGCCTCCGCTTGAGCATTTTCGTCCGCGGAGCCCAATTGCCGCAGCGCTGAAATCCTGCCTTGGAAATCGCGCGACTTTTCTCTAAATCGGCGAACGCCGGGACCGGCAAACCCGGCAAGCGCATGCCAACCGGGAGGAAGTTTGATGCTCAAAAATCTGATGTCCCTTGCATTGGTCGCGGCGGCCGCATCGGCCGTGCCGGCACTTGCGCAAGCCCAGGAACCGAACCTGGCCGGCACCTACCGCTGCGTGCCTGAGCCCAATTCCTGCAAATGGGTGGGACAGTCGCTGACGATCACGCAAACCGGCAACACCGTCACTCTGAACCTCAATCCGAATGAAGTCGCCAACGGAAAGATCACGAGCCCGATCTCCGTAAGTGCCGGACCGCCGTTCAACGCACTCGGCCGCATCATGCCCGACCGCTCGATCGAATGGTCGAACGGGACCAAGTGGGTCAAGCAATAAGCCTTACGCTCATCAGCAACGAACAACAAAAAACGCCCGCCTCGATGGAGGCGGGCGTTTTCACGAGAGCAGCCTGAAACTGCCGAACGTTACTGGCCTTTACGTATTCATCAACTCGAAGAACTCGGCGTTGCTCTTGGTGTTACGCAGCTTGTCGAGCAGGAAGTCGATGGCATCGGTGGTGCCCATCGGGGTCAGGATCCGGCGCAGCACGAACATCTTCTTCAGCACGTCGGGCGGCGTCAGCAGCTCATCCTTACGGGTACCGGAGCGGGTGATGTCGATTGCCGGGTAGGTGCGCTTGTCGGACACCTTGCGATCGAGAATGAGTTCCGAGTTGCCGGTGCCTTTGAATTCCTCGAAGATCACTTCGTCCATGCGGCTGCCGGTATCGATCAGCGCCGTCGCGATGATGGTCAGCGAGCCGCCCTCCTCGATGTTGCGCGCCGCGCCGAAAAACCGCTTCGGCCGCTGCAGCGCGTTGGCGTCGACGCCGCCGGTCAGCACCTTGCCCGATGACGGCACCACGGTGTTGTAGGCGCGGCCGAGCCGGGTGATGGAGTCGAGCAGGATCACCACATCGCGGCCGTGTTCGACCAGGCGCTTCGCCTTTTCGATCACCATCTCCGCCACCTGGACGTGACGCTGCGCCGGTTCGTCGAAGGTCGAGGAAATGACCTCGCCTTTGACCGAGCGCTGCATGTCGGTGACTTCTTCCGGCCGCTCGTCGATGAGCAGCACGATCAGATAGCACTCGGGATGATTGGCCGTGACCGAGTGGGCGATGTTCTGCAACAGCACGGTCTTGCCGGTGCGTGGCGGCGACACGATCAGCGCGCGCTGCCCCTTGCCGATTGGCGCCACGATGTCGATGACGCGCGCGGAGAGGTCCTTCTTGGTCGGATCCTCGTGCTCCATGCGCAGCCGTTCATCCGGATAGAGCGGCGTGAGGTTGTCGAAATTGATCTTGTGGCGGGCCTTTTCGGGCTCTTCGAAGTTGATCGTATTGACCTTGAGCAGCGCGAAATAGCGCTCGCCCTCTTTCGGGCTCCTGATTTCGCCCTCGATGGTGTCGCCGGTGCGCAGGCCGAACCGCCTGATCTGGGATGGCGAGACATAGATATCGTCAGGACCGGGCAGGTAGTTGGCTTCGGGCGCGCGCAGGAAGCCGAAGCCGTCCTGCAGCACCTCGACCACGCCTTCGCCGATGATGTCGACTTCCTTGCCGGCCAACTGCTTGAGGATCGCAAACATCAACTCTTGCTTGCGCATCGTCGAGGCGTTCTCGACGGTGTGCTCCTCGGCAAATCGCAGCAATTCGACCGGCGATTTGGACTTAAGTTCTTGGAGTTTCATTTCCCGCATGCGGGTTATCCTTGTGCGGCCGGCGCAAAAACGCGGTCGCGATAATGAAGGGAGGGATCGCAGGTTTTCGGCGCAGCTAAACGCCTTTGGTCTGATGCAGCGGGTAGGACCCCTTACTTCGGGCCGTCCTCGCAAGTATCGCCTGCGTTAGGTGAGATGGTGCTGAACATAGGAAATGTTCGTCGCCAGCGCAAGAGTTCCTGCCTAAAGAGGATTTTTTACACAAGTTAAAACGGCTTGACGACCACCAGGATAACAATTCCGACCATGAGGAGCGCCGGAATCTCGTTGATAATCCGGTAGAAACGCTGGGTGTGCCGGTTTTGGTCAGCGGCAAAATCGCGGGTCCAGCGCACCAGCATGCCATGGATTCCGGAGAGGATAGCGACGAACACCACCTTGAGCTGAAGCCAATGGTCCGCCCAAAGGCCGCTATCGTAGGCAAGCCACAAGCCGAGACCCCAGGTGACCACCATCGACGGATTGATGATTCCCCGGAGCAGTCGCCGCTCCATGACCTTGAAGGTCTCGGACTGCTTCGACCCGTTTTCGGCCTCGCAATGGTAAACGAAGAGCCGCGGCAGATAGAGCATGCCCGCCATCCACGAAATCACCGCCATCACATGGACGGCCTTGATCCACAGATAGAGTCCCGGTGGATGCCAAAGGGCGAGGGCTCCAAAAATGATCGCTGCGGCCAAGACCCCGACGACGACGCGGATCCAGTGCACCGCCGACGAGGCTACGCTTGGCGCCGCCGTCACGGACCTGACTTTCTGATACGTGCCAGCATTCGCTCCACATTCGCGATCGGCGTCTCGGGAAGGATGCCGTGGCCGAGGTTGAAGATGAACGGCCCACTCGAGAAAGCCGCAAGCACGTCATCGATCTCGCGGTCGAGCGCCGCGCCGCCGGTAAGCAAGGCGAGCGGATCGACGTTGCCCTGCACCGCACGCGGCGCCTGCACCGCGCTGCGGGCAAATCCGCGATCAATCATCCAATCGAGACCGATCGCATTGGCCATGACCTTGTCCGCATAGATCGGAAGCAACGTCCCGGCCCCGCGTGGAAAGGCAATGATCCGCGCGCCGGGGATCTTGCTGCGGACCCCTTCAACAATGCGCACCGCCGGCATCACGCACCAACGCAGAAACTCGGCAGGTCCAAGCACGCCAGCCCAGGTGTCGAATATCTGCACGGCATCGACGCCCGCGCGAAGTTGCGCCACAAGGTAACCAATCGACGCCTCAACCAGCCGATCGATCAAATTTCCAAATCCGCTGGGATCGCGATACGCCAGTAGCCGCGCCGGCGCCTGATCCGGCGTACCGCGGCCAGCCACCATGTAAGTGGCCACTGTCCAGGGGGCACCACAAAAGCCTAATAGCGCGGTTCCTGCCGGCAATTGAGCTCGTACGAGGCGGATAGTCTCGAACACCGGCGCCAGGAGATCGAGATCAATCGTCTCGCTGATAGCGGCGAGACCTGCAGCCTCGACGGTAGGCGTCAAGCGCGGTCCTTCCCCTGCCTCAAAGGTAACGGTCTGTCCGAGTGCATGGGGCACGACCAGAATATCGGAAAATAAAATCGCCGCGTCGAATCCGAACCTTCTGATGGGTTGAAGCGTTACTTCGGCTGCAAGTTTGGGTGTGTAGCACAGCTCCAGGAACGAGCCGACGTTTGCCCGTACCTCACGGTACTCCGGCAAATACCGTCCGGCCTGACGCATCAACCAGACGGGCGGACGATCAAGGGTCTGACCATCCAGTACGCGAAGGATTGAAGACTGCGAACGCGGGGAACTCATCGAGCAAGTCTACCAATAAGAAAAGAGTTCAGACTCTTTGATTTTTCTTTTGGGCGTTGGATATGACTCACGACTCGTGATCCACAATCAGTTCGCCATTTACCCACTGATGGCGAGCTAACGATCTGTCCGGCAGAGCATCCGGCCCTTCTTCTTTCTCTTGTATCTGCAATATGTTGCTGGTGCTACCACGATCTACGATGTGGTCGCGCACCCTGATTCCCACATCGTTCGTTTGCTGCGGTGATTTTATCCCCGCCGAGGATAATGTGGACGCCGGTGCACTCTCTTGGTCCTCAGGCGCTTGCTCTCGCCCGCGCGCCGTGGCTTTCTCCCCAGCGGTCCACAGCGATCCCAGAGTTAATGCCGCACCGCAATCCGAGCTTCTTCCATCTGCACCTGGTCTCGGACTCGACTGGCGAGACCTTGATTACTGTCGCGCGCGCCGTCAGCGCCCAATATGTCAATGCAACTCCGGTCGAGCATGTCTATCCGGCGGTCCGAACCAACCGGCAGCTTGATCGCGTGCTGGCGGAAATCGAAGAAGCACCGGGGGTCATTCTCTATACGTTGCTCGATCAGGTCCTGATTGATCGGTTGGAGGGCAAGAGCCGCGAGCTCGGATTGCCCTGTCTATCGATCCTCGGTCCGGTGCTGAGCCTGTTTCAGGCCTATCTTGGCGCGGAATCCACCCACAAGGTCGGCGCCCAGCACATGCTCAACGCCGAATATTTCAAGCGCATCGATGCCCTCAACTACACCATGATGCATGACGACGGACAGCTGACCGAGGACCTCGAAAATGCCGAGGTCGTTTTGCTGGGTGTGTCGCGGACCTCGAAGACGCCGACTTCCATCTATCTTGCGAATCGTGGCGTAAAGACCGCCAATATTCCCCTGGTCCCTGGGGTACCGGTGCCGACTCAACTCGAATCAGTCCGCAATCCTCTCATTGTTGGCTTGTTTGCAAGCCCCGAGCGGATCGTTCAAATCCGGCAGAACCGCCTGCTTGGCCTCAACGTCCAACGTGAAGACGACCAGTATATCGATCGCCAGGCGGTGGCCGAGGAGGTTGCCTTCTCACGCCGGCTTTGCACCAAGCACAACTGGCCGCTGATCGACGTAACCCGACGCTCCATCGAGGAAACAGCCTCAGCGATCATGGCTTTACTCACCGAGCGGCGTCGCGCTCCGGTGGAGTGAACGATGCCGTTGTGGCGCGCCGCCGAGCCTCTCGTGCTCGCATCCCGCAGTAGCCCGCGCCGCGCGATGCTGGAAGCCGCCGGCATTCCGATCGAGGTGTGCATTCCCGATCTTGATGAGCGCGCCCTCGAGGCGGCGGCCGGGCCGCGCGGCCCGGCCGAGACGGCCGTGCTCCTTGCCGGCGAAAAGGCGAAAGCCGTGGCGATCACTCATCGCCTTGTCGTTGGTGCGGATCAGACGCTTGCGCTCGGCACGCGCCGCTTCGATAAGCCCAAGGACCGTGCGGCCGCCCGCGAGCAGCTGAGAGTACTTTCGGGGCAGACCCATCAGCTTCATTCGGCAGTCGCGGTCGCGCGAGACGGGGAACTCTTGTTTGCAGCCACGGATACCGCCAGCCTGACCATGCGGAATCTGTCCGACACATTCCTTGACGCCTATCTCGATACGGCCGGTGCGGCCGTCCTCGACAGCGTTGGAGCCTATCAACTGGAGGCCGTCGGCATTCATCTCTTCGCGCGGGTCGACGGTGATCATTTCACCATCCTCGGTCTACCGCTGTTGAAACTCCTCGAATTCCTGCGGCGCGAAGGCAGCCTCGCGGCATGACGGTCGTTATCGGCCTTACCGGCTCGCTTGGGATGGGCAAGTCCACGACAGCTCGCCTGTTCGCTGAGGCCGGAGTGCCGGTTCATGATGCGGACGCGACGGTGCATCGACTTTATTCTGGGGAAGCCGCGCCGCTGATTGAACGGGCCTTCCCAGGCACCACCGATGCCGCCGGGGTCAACCGACACCGCCTGGCCGAGCGAGTCCTCAGTGATGCGGAAGCACTACGCCGCCTCGAAGCTATCGTGCATCCGCTGGTCCGACGCGAGGAGTTGCTCTTCCTTGAGAAAGCTGAGAGGGACGGCGCGCCCGTCGTCGTTCTCGATATCCCGCTTCTGTTCGAGACCGGCGCTGACCGCCGCGTCGATGCGGTCGTGGTGGTATCGGCACCCGCCGATGTGCAGCGCGCCCGGGCCTTCGAGCGGCCGGGGATGACGGAAGCAAAATTCCAGGCGCTGATCGCCAAGCAAATGCCCGATGAGGAAAAGCGGCGCCGCGCCGATTTTGTCGTGGATTCCTCGCAGGGACTGGATTCCGCTCGCGTGCAGGTTCATGCCATCTTGCGCCAAGCGCCGAAATTGCCGATTCGGCGCGATCGCAGAGATGAGATGCACGGTACGCGCAGCAAGCCCACGTGACTCGCGAGATCGTATTCGACACGGAAACAACAGGCCTTGACCCTTATCAGGGGCACCGACTGATCGAAGTCGGCTGCATCGAGGTGGTCAACGGCTTCCCGACCGGCCAGACCTTTCATCGCTACATCAACCCCGAGCGCGACGTGCCCCACGAGGCATACAACGTTCACGGCTTGTCCTACGAGTTTCTTAAGGACAAGCCGGTGTTCTCCGATGTCGCCACCGATCTCCTGGTCTTCCTTGGTGATGCACCGCTGATCGCGCACAACGCGGCCTTCGATCTCGCCTTCCTCAACGCCGAACTGGAACGAGCAAAGCAGCCGACAATCGCCCGCGACCGTCTCGTGGACACCTTGCTGCTGGCGCGGCGCAGATATCCGGGCGTCTCAAATCGGCTCGACGATCTGTGTGCGCGCTTCGGCATCGACAACAGCGCAAGGACGAAGCACGGCGCGCTCCTCGACGCCGAGCTGCTGGCAGAGGTCTACATCGAGCTGGTGGGCGGCCGGCAGGCGCAGCTCGGCCTCATCGTCGTATCGAGCGGTCCCGCATTTGTCCGCGACGGCGGCGGGCAGGCGAAGCCGCGGCCGATGCCGCTGCTCCCACGTCTCAGTGACGCGGAACTCGCCGCCCATATGACTTTGGTCGCCGAACTCGGCGCCAAGGCCATATGGAACGACTATCTCGAGTTGGAAATGGCGGGGTGAGACGCATTCTCGTAGCCCGGATGAGCGAAGCGACATCCGGGACAGCACCGCCATCGAAACCTTCGATGCTACCCCGTCAGGTGATCTTCATCGGGATCGCGCCGAGATAATCCTGCTTGCCAATGTCGACACCGGCATGGCGCAGAATCGCGTACGCAGCGGTGAGGTGGAAATAGAAATTCGGCAGTACGAAGTGGTTGAGGTAATCGTCGCCCTTCATGTGCCCTTTGTTGTTCGGCCCGAGCGGAAAGGTGATCTCCCGGCTCGCGGCTCCGTCGATCGCCTTCGCATCGAGGGTCTTCACATAATTTAGCGCCTTGGTGACGCGCTCCTTGAGCTGTTCGATCGTCGTTTCGTTATCCTCGAAGCGAGGGGCTTCGACGCCGGCGAGCCGAGCGCCGCCGTTCTTTGCCTGGTCCGTCACGATCTGCACCTGACGCGACAACGGAAACATGTCCGGTGCGAGTCGCATGCTGGGAAGGACCGTCGGCGCGATCTTCTTGGCCTCGGCGAACGCCGCGGCCTTATCGAGGACCTTCACCAGAGCGGCAAGTCCGATTTCAAATACCGGCAGCGAAGCTTGGGACATCGAATACGGCATGGAGCGGATCCTTGGACGGTTTGAGGTAGGGGATGTTACGGCCACGGAAGCGGCCGGCGGCGGAACATGCACATCAGGCGTGGTCGGATCAAGGCCGATCGCGAGGGGCGGCTATGTCAGCCGATCCGCTTCTTGAACTCATCGAGCGTTTCAAGCGCGACGTTCTGTTTTCGATAGCCGGAGCTGCGGTGATAGATGCTGGCATACATGTCGCAGCTGCGGCAGATCGGCTGGAAGTCGCCGCGCTGCTGCTGGTCGATCAGCTGCATGTAGCGCGGATTGCGGCTTGAGATGAGGTCGCGCAACGGCGTCTCGTTGAGATCGCCGAGCCTGAGCGTCGCATCGACATCACGGCAGGCGCAGCCGTTGACGATGCCGGTCGCCATGACCTGGACCGTGGTGAACAGGCGCACGCACGCGCCCTTCTTGTAGATGAGATCGGTGCCGACAACGTTCATCGGCAGGCCGCGCACATCGGCGTTGGTGATGTAGCCGCCCCAGTTGTTGTAGACGCCCTTGGAGACCTTGACCGGAATCCCGGCGCGGCGCATCCGCTCCATCAGCCGCGTGATGTCGCTGCTGCGGCCACGCAGGGAGGCTACTCCGGGGTGCACCGAAAAGTGCGCCGTGAACTTGCGCCGGTCAGCCTCCCCCAGGAACGTTTCGAGATTGTAGACCAGCCGCCGGTAGACTTTTTCGGTCGATTGCGTGATCTCGACAAATGTCTTGGGGTCGTAACCGTAGACGCTGATCCCGATGTGGGTGAGCTTGCGAAGGTTGAACAGGCGCTTCACGTCCTGGGCCTTGGGGATCGTGAAGTTGGTGAAGAAGCTGTAGCCCTCGACGCCGGGCTCGTTGTCCATGTGCTCGAGCTTGTTGAAAACGCCGCGATCCATGAAGACGTCGCCGGTGCAGGGCGTCAGGTCGAATACGCGGTAACCCATGTCGAGCGCCTGCGCGATGCAGTCCTTGAAGAACGCATCCTTCATGGTGACCTTGGGGCTCTGCTTTTTGACGTAGGCGCAGAACCGGCACTCGAGATTGCAGACGCTCGAGGTCTCGATTCCGAGCGCATGGGCGGCCTTCGGAATGAACTCGCGGCCGCGCGCGAAATTGACGTTGATCGCGACGGCGTTCCGGAGGTTGCGCACCGATTTGATGACGAGCGCCGGCTTCATCCACGAACCCGTTCGGTCAAGCGAGCTGCGGCGGTCCGATCGTCAAGCCCGATCGACCCGCAAGACGATAGCATCCCGTTGCAGGCCCGCGAAAGCGCGCCGGCGCGCCTCGGAACTCCGCTCAAGATGCGAAAGGGTATCACCCGACCTGCGTCGGCTGCTGACCGCCCTGCATCTCGGCAAGCCGGCGCTGATAGAGGCCGACAAAATCGATCGGATGCAGCCACAACGGCGGAAAGCCGCCGTTGGAGATGGCGGTCGCGACGATCTCGCGGGCAAATGGGAACAGAAGCCGCGGACATTCGATCATCAGCAGAGGGCCGATATTATCTTGCGGAATGTTGACCAGGCGGAATACGCCCGCATAGTTGAGATCGAACGCAAAGAGGACGTTGCCGTTCAGTTCGGCCTTGCCCTCGAGCTTGAGCTCGACTTCGTAATCGGTCGGCGAAAGCTGGCGCGGATTGACGTTGATCTGGATGCCGATCTGCGGCTGTTGCTGCTGTTGCATCAGCGAACCCGGCGCGTTCGGATTCTCGAATGAGAAATCCTTGGTGTATTGCGTGATGACGCCGAGATTGGGATTCGAGCTGTCGCCTCCGGGAATCTCCCCGCCGCCATTCGTGCTTGTCATCAGCTTTCCTCCGCCGAGCGCCATTCGCGGGTGTGGCTAACACAGCCGCTAGGCCCGAACAAGGACAGCCGTTTAGCCGAATCCGACGCCGGGCGGCACGTGATTAGGGGTCGAAACGGCCTGTTTCGCTGGCGAGGCGCCGACGGTTCAGGCGTTGCGCCGGGATCGGCGCGGCCGCGGACTGGGCAGGCGCTGCCATTCGTCGGGATCAAGGTCGATCGTTTGCGGTTCTGCTCGACGCTGCCCCGCCGGCATGAGGTGCGCGAGGGCGGCGAGAAGCCACTGCCGGCTTGGGCGGAAGACCACCATGATCCCCAATAGGCCGGTGATAAATCCCGGAATTACCATCAGAATCCCACCCAGTGCCCGCGCGGCCCCGCCACCGTCAAGGTTAACGGTTGAGATGCGCGCATAGCCGGTCGTCGTCCGCAGCTCGCTTACGCCGCCGCTGCCCGCCTGCCGCAGCACGTGAATCCCGCTCAGCGACACCAGAATCAGCAACAGGAGTGCCGCGACGAACCCGATCGCGTGGGCGACCAGAACGAACGCCACGAACTCGGCAACCGGTAGCAGCAGCAGTCCGAGGGCCGCCATCTTGATGGCACGCATCGATCAACGCTCCGACCTCTATCTCACCGCCTTATATGGCTTCGTTTGGGTCGCGCCGTAAGGTCTTGGCTCCCACTATCGGGCACCGTCCGGGACAATGTGTTGGCGCGGCGGTGCACATTAGTCTAATCTTAGCGTACACAGAAAAGCCCGGTTGCCATGACAGACTGCCGGTGCTGGAACCAATCCGCCGGTTCCCTACATATACCGGCACCGGGCGGTGCCCGGCACGAGGCGCAAACCAAAGTTCAATTCGCACCAGTGTCATGAGGTGCGGTGGCCTGCGAAAGCAAGCGAGACGTGGACATTTATACAATCATATTCCTGGTGCTCGCCGCGGTCATTTTCTGGCGGCTGCGCAGCGTGCTCGGTCAGCGTACCGGGCGCGAGCGGCCACCGTACGACCCCTATTCGCGGCCCGATCCCGTGCGCAATTCCGCTCCTGACAAAGTGATTCCCTTGCCGCAGCGCACGAGCGAGCCCGCAAAGACGCCGGAGACCAGCGAGCCGGTCGATCGCTATGCCGGAGCCGTCAGTGCCGGGTCGGCGGCGGCCAAGGGCCTCGATGCCATCATGGCAGTGGACAAGAGCTTCGACGTGAAGCACTTCATCACCGGCGCGCGTTCGGCCTACGAGATGATCGTCCTCGCCTATGCCGAGGGAGATCGGCGGACCTTGAAGAATTTCCTCGGCCGCGAGGTCTATGACGGCTTCGAAGGCGTGATTCGGGAGCGGGAGACGCGCGGCGAAACCGCCGAGACGCGTTTCGTGTCGATCGACAGCACCGACATTGCGGCGGCCGACCTGCGCGGCAAGACGGCGCAGGTTACCCTCCGGTTCGTTTCTCAGCTGGTCTCGGCAACCCGCGACCGCGCCGGCAAGGTCATCGATGGCAGCGCCGACAAGGTCACCAGCGTTACCGACGTTTGGACGTTTGCGCGCGACGTGAGTTCTCGCGATCCGAACTGGAAGCTCGTCGCCACCGAGGCCGGTGGATGAAGGGTGGACGAGTGATGCGCACTCCGCTTCGCCCGCTCCTTGCTCTCCTGCTCCTCGTTGCCGTTATCGGTTTCGCGCTTGCTGGCGCCGTGAACACCGTCGCCGCGCGGCGTTTCGAGCAGGCTCCCGCGCGCCCCTCGGCAATTCTCGAAAAATCGAAGCTCGAGCCCCAATCGATGTTCGGGCGGGCGCCGCCCCGGTTTTCTGACGCGCGGGACGGGAGCGGATACCGCTCCGCCAGTAAACACGGTCGACACCGCTCTCGAGCCGGTCGACTGGGCCGAGCTGGACGGGTGGGACCGCGACGATCACGCCAGCGCGTTTGCAACTTTCCTGGCGAGTTGTCATCCGCTGGCCCATGCGCCGGCGGGCACGGATACCCGGCCGGTCCGCGTCGCGCTCCACGCTATTTGCGTGCGCGCGCTCGCCGCGGGTAATTTGGGCCAGGACGCGGCGCGGCGCTTCTTCGAAGCGAATTTTCGGCCCATCCGTATTCGCAGGCTGACCGACAGCGCCGGCTTTCTCACCGGCTACTACGAGCCGATCGTCGACGGCTCGCGTTTCCCGACGCGCGAGTTCACGGTCCCGATCTACCGCCGGCCGCCTGACCTGGTGTCGGCGATTGCCACCAAGCCTGGCGCGCCATTCCCCAACTCGGGAAAGGCCTACCGCAAGCTGCCCGACGGCTCGCTCGTGCCCTATTACGACCGCGGCGAGATCGAAGACGGCGCGCTTGACGGACAACACCTCGAGATCTGCTGGCTGCGCAGCAGGACCGAGGCGCTCTTCATCGAAATTCAAGGCTCGGCCCGCGTCAGGCTCGAGGACGGCACGCTGCTGCGCATCAATTATGCCGCCCACAACGGCTACAGCTATGTGCCGGTCGGACGCGTCCTGATCGAGCGCAACGAAATTCCGCGCGAACAGATGTCGATGCAGCGCATCCGAGAATGGATGCAGAGCCATCCCGAAGAGGCGAACGACGTCCGTCGGCAAAACCGCCTGATGGTTTTCTTTCGCATCGTCGGCCTCAACGATGATCACGAAGCGCTGGGCGCTCAAGGAATTCCGCTGTCGCCGGGGCGGTCGATTGCAGTCGACAAGGCTCTCCATGTCTACGGTACGCCATTCTTCATCGAGGCGGATCTTCCGATCGAAAATGCCACTGCGAAGACGCCGTTCCGTCGCACCATGATCGCCCAGGACACCGGCTCTGCCATCGTCGGGCCGGCGCGTGCCGATCTTTTCTTCGGCGCGGGTGACGAGGCCGGCCAGATTGCCGGACGTATTCGCCAGGCCGGGCGCTTTGCGATGCTGTTGCCGCGCGAACTGGATTTCACCACGGTTCGCGTGCCGCTGCCGATCGCGCGACCGCCTGAACCGATCCTGCCGCCGCCGAGGCCTGCGGACAGGGTCGCCTCCGGCGAAAAAAGCGATCCGAAGACGAAAACGCCGCAAAATTCCGGATGGCGCCGGCCCTACCGATGAGTGCCGATGAGCGAGGCGATCGTGATGGTGAGACGGTCGCCGCTCATTGACGGCGGAAGAGGAACATCTCTGGTCGATCGTGGCGCGCAGCATCAAGCCGCTGCGGCGCGCGCCACGCGCCGTGCCAACCAAGCGCCCCGCGAAGACCGAAGTAGCAAAGCCCCCGGCAGGCTCCTCGAAGAAAAATATCGGACCTCCGCCATCGGTCCCGCGCCCTCGGGCTGCAGCGCCTTCGCAAATCCCGCTGGCGCGGCGCGAACGACAGCGGATTGCGCGCGGCCGATCTGCCATCGAGGGCCGCATCGATCTGCACGGAATGACGCAGGCTGATGCCTACCCCGCCTTGCTGCACTTCCTCCATCGTTCCCAAGCGAGCGGCGCCAAAGTCGTCCTGGTGATCACCGGCAAGGGCTCGCCGTTCGCAGGCGTGGAGGAGCGCGGCGTCCTGCGGCGCCAAGTGCCATTGTGGCTGTCGCTTCCGCAATTCCGCGCCAGCGTGCTGAGCTTCGATATGGCCGACGCAACCCACGGCGGTGCCGGCGCGCTCTACGTGCGGCTTCGAAGGGCGAACGGCTGATCGTGCGGCAAGCCACCCGATGTCGCCGCGCGGGTCGGCTGTCTTCCGCTCGTCGCGGGCAGACCGACAAGCCCATGCTATAGTGATGATATTGCAGTTGAAACTCAAAGGATAATCGCCATGGCTAAAGGTCAAATGCGGAGTAACAAGGAAAAGAAAAAGCCGAAGGCCGAGTGGAATAAAAAGAAGAAGAGCGGTCCTGTGCCTCCGATCCACACGGCAAGCCAAGTTTTGTCGGCCCAGAGCCCGTTCGCGAAAAAGACCTGACCAGGGCTTTCCGAGCGCGCAAGCGGCATGACCAGCCGGTCACGCGCAATGGTGGCGCGAACGCCATCAATCGCGACGTGCTCGGTTTGACCGGCATTTCAGTCGAGCCGTTCGGCGAGCGGCAGCGTAACCCGTTAGGGCAAAGTGAACACAAGGAGCTGGCCGGTCGGTTCGCCAACGCCGGGCTTGAGCGAGCCGCCAACGAAATACGCATTGGGTGCAATGACGGCAGCGCCGAAATTGTGCCGCCCGGCGGGCATCGGGGTGAGCGTTTCCCACTTTTCCGTCGCGAGATCGTAGGCCTCGTTCTCGACGTAAGTGTTGGGGGCAAGCTCGCCGCCCAGCACAAGGATCTTGCCGTGATAGAACAGGCCGGCGGGCGCGCTGCGGGGTGTCAGCATCGGCGCCGCCGTGCTCCAGGAATTGGTCGCAGGATCGTAGACGTCGTGCTGACCGGTCTTGTCGACCGTCGCTCCTAACCGTCCGCCGATCGCGTGGATCTTTCCGCGCGCCGCCACGATGGCGAGGTGGTCGCGCGCGAGCGGCAGCGGTGCCGCTTCGCTCCAGGAGTCGGTTTCCGGATCGTAGACCATGTGCGTGCTCACCGGCTTGCCGTCCGGCCCGCGGCCAGAGATCACGTGGATTTTGCCTGCAATGGTGGCCGCGCCGGCGCCGCCGAGCGGCATTTTCAGCGGGGCGCGACGGCGCCAGGTGTCGGTCGCGGGATCGTATTCGAGCACGTCGGTGCTCGCGCCCTGATGCACGGTGTGGGTGAAACCCCCGAAGGTGTAGATCTTGTGGTTGGCGACAGCGATGCCGATGTGGTCGCGCGCCACCGGCATCGGGTTGCGCTGGCGCCACATGTCGGTTGCCGGATCGTATTCCGTGTTGTGAGGCACCGCGGTGCCGCCGATATTGCCGCCGATCGCATAAAGTTTGCCGCGAACGGCAGCAGCGGCCATCTCGGCGCGCGCGGTCGGCATCGGCGTTCGCATCGTCCAAATTCCAAGCGCGGCGGTCTGCGTGAGCGCAACGCCCACCATCCCAACGAGTGCGACGCCGCCGATGACGGGCCCGAGTGCTCGACGCACGAAGAAACCTGCCATTGCCTTCCCTCCCTGGCCGTTATTGCCGCGCATGACGGCGGAACTTAGCGGATTTGGAATCGTCTCGACAGACCCCCAACGGTCATCGCATGTTTGTTTGCACGCTGCGTCGATCGCGCCGCTACGACGCTGCTAAATGCTGATGGCCAAATTTCAAAATGCTGTTCTAATGGGCTGCCGCCGGGTATTATTGGAGGATGCGAATGAGCGTTTTAACTCGACGCGGGATGATTTTGGGAGTGGGCAGCATGTGTGCCGCCGCCGCAATGTCCCAAACGCGATCGGCAGGTGCCGCCGGCACCGTGAAGATCACCGACAAGAGCGCCCTCATCGTGGTGGACGTGCAGAATTGTTTTCTGCCCGGTGGCAGCCTCGCGGTGAAAGACGGCGAGCAGGTCATTCCCGTGATCAACCGGATCGCCAAGCAATTCGCCAATGTGGTGCTGACGCAGGACTGGCATACGGCGGACCACGTCTCGTTTGCCTCCGCGCATCCGGGCAAAAAGCCCTTCGAGACGATCAAGCTCAGCTATGGCGATCAGGTGTTATGGCCGGACCATTGCGTGCAAGGCACCGAGGGCGCCGCAGTCTCAAAGGACATCGATATTCCGCAGGCCGAGCTCGTGATCCGCAAGGGCTTCCATAAGGACATGGATAGCTATTCGGCCTTGTTCGAGGCCGACCACAAGACGCCGACCGGCCTTGCCGGCTATCTCAAGCAGCGCGGCATCGACACCTTGTTCATCACCGGTCTTGCGACCGATTTCTGTGTCGCCTGGACCGCCACGGATGCCCGCAAGGCAGGCTTCAACGTCTATGTGATCGAGGATGCCGCTCGCGGCATCGACCTCAACGGTTCACTCGCGGCAGCTTGGGCGAACATGACGAAGGTCGGTGTGAAGCGCATCCAATCCAGCGATCTCGCCGTCTCATAGGCCGTGCCACTCGTAGGGTGGGCACGCGCGCCCGTGCCGTGCCGACCCTACCCTTACAAAATAAAACGGCTCAGGTCGGCGTTCTTGGCAAGGTCGGCGACACGGCTCTTCACGTAGTCGCCGTCGATCTTCACGACGTCGCCGGAACGGTCCGCCGCACCGAACGAAACCTCGTCCAGGACGCGCTCCATGACGGTCTGCAATCGCCGCGCGCCGATATTCTCAACCGTTGAATTGACCGACACCGCCACGTCGGCAATGGCGTCGATGGCATCGTTGGTGAAGTCGAGCGTAACTCCCTCGGTGCCGATGAGGGCGACATACTGCTTGATCAGTGATGCCTCGGGCTCGGTGAGGATGCGCCTGAAATCCTCGCGCGTCAGCGGCTTGAGCTCGACGCGGATCGGCAGGCGGCCTTGCAGTTCCGGCAGCAGGTCCGATGGCTTGGAGAGGTGGAAAGCCCCCGATGCGATGAACAGGATGTGGTCGGTCTTCACCGTGCCGTGCTTGGTCGAGACCGTGGTTCCTTCGATCAGCGGCAACAGATCGCGCTGCACGCCTTCGCGCGACACGTCGCCGCCCATGCGGCCTTCGCGGGCGCAGATCTTGTCGATCTCGTCGAGAAACACGATGCCGTTGTTCTCGACCGTCTTCAGCGCCTCCTGAACCAATTGGTCTTGGTCGAGCAGCTTGTCGGACTCCTCGTTGATGAGGAGGTCGTAGGATTCCTTGACCGTGCAGCGCCGCGACTTGGTGCGGCCGCCGCCCAGCTTGCCGAAGATATCGCCGATCGAGATCGCCCCCATCTGCGCGCCCGGCATCCCGGGGATTTCGAACAACGGTAGCCCACCGCCGCCGCCGGCTTGCACCTCGATCTCGATTTCCTTGTCGTCGAGCTCGCCGGCCCGCAGCTTTTTGCGGAAGGTTTCCTTGGTCGAGGTCGAGGACGTCGTACCGACCAGCGCATCGACCACGCGATCCTCGGCCGCGAGGTGGGCCCGGGCGCTCACGTCCTTGCGCTTGCGCTCGCGTACGATCCCGATCGAAATCTCGACGAGATCGCGCACGATCTGCTCGACGTCGCGGCCGACGTAGCCGACCTCGGTGAACTTCGTTGCTTCGACCTTGATGAAAGGCGCGCCCGCGAGCTTCGCCAACCGCCGCGAAATCTCGGTCTTGCCGACGCCGGTCGGGCCGATCATCAGGATGTTCTTCGGCATCACCTCTTCGCGCAGCCTCTCGTCGAGCTGAAGGCGGCGCCAGCGGTTGCGCAACGCGATCGCCACCGCGCGCTTCGCGTCACCCTGGCCGATGATGTAGCGGTCGAGCTCGGAAACGATCTCGCGGGGTGAGAATTCATTCATGCGTCATGGACCATAAGAAAAGCGATTGAGCTGAGCGATAGGCTGCTGCCGTCCATCGCGACGCTTACGTCTTCAGCGTTTCGACGGTGACGCTGCGATTGGTGTAGACGCAAATGTCGGAAGCGATCGCCATCGCCTTGCGGACGATGGCTTCGGCGTCGAGGTCAGTGTCGATGAGTGCGCGGGCGGCGGCGAGGGCATAATTGCCGCCGGAGCCGATGCCCATCACGCCGTTTTCCGGCTCGAGGACATCGCCGGTCCCGGTCAGCACCAACGAGACCTGCGGATCGGCAACGATCATCATGGCTTCCAGGCGACGCAGATAGCGGTCGGTGCGCCAGTCCTTGGCAAGCTCGACGGCCGCCCGCATGAGTTGGCCCGGATATTGTTCGAGCTTGCCCTCCAGGCGTTCGAACAAGGTGAAAGCATCGGCGGTTGCTCCCGCAAACCCGCCGATCACGTCGCCTTTGGCGAGGCGCCGCACCTTCTTGGCGTTTGCTTTGACGATGGTCTGACCGATCGAGACTTGGCCGTCGCCGCCGATCGCCACGATCCCGCCTTTGCGGACCGTGAGGATCGTCGTTCCATGCCAAACATCCGGGGCGGGAGGCTGCAGGGTCATGATTCGGATACCGAGTCTTGATTTAGGCACTCGCGGGCGGCAACGCAAATCCGGCGGAATCACGTGGGTTGACGGACGTTGCGACGCGCGGTTCCCTATGCTCCCGCGGTGGCGGTGGCCGCAAACCCCTGATACAACGCGCGCAGATTTCGCGCGCGGGATTCGCGGATCGGGTTGGAGAGGCCTGCATGCGCAAGGCAACGGTCAAGCGCACCACCAAGGAAACCGACGTCGCTGTCGCGATCGACCTCGACGGCAGCGGCGCTGCGTCGATCTCGACCGGGATCGGCTTTCTCGACCACATGCTCGATCTGTTGGCCCGTCATTCCCGCATCGACATGACGGTGAAGGCGACCGGCGATTTGCATATCGACCATCATCATACCACGGAGGATGTGGGCATCGCGCTCGGGCAGGCCGTAAAGCAGGCGCTCGGCGACATGAAAGGGATTACGAGATACGCCGACGTCCACTTGCCCATGGATGAGGCACTGACGAGGGTTGCGATCGACATCTCGGGCCGGCCGTTTCTCGTGTTCAAGGTTAATTTCAGTCGCGACAAGGTCGGGACGTTCGATACCGAATTGGTCAATGAATGGTTCCAGGCGTTCGCGATGAACGCAGGGATGACGGTGCACGTCGAAACCCTTTACGGACAGAACGATCATCATATATCGGAGTCCTGTTTCAAAGGGCTGGCGCGAGCGCTACGGGCGGCGGTCGCGATCGACCCCCGGGCCAAGGACGAAATTCCGTCGACCAAAGGCTCACTCGGCGGGTGAGCCGCGAGACCGTAAAATGGCGGGCGAGTTTGCTGTCAAACAACGCGCCGTTCGATCGTTCGCATCGCAGGATTGAAAATCATGGCAGCCTATGCGGTTTTTGAGCCTCCGATGCGCGGTCGCAGCACGGCCGACCACGCTGACCGATTCGTCTTCGTGCGCGAAGGGTTTAACTTCTGGGCCTTCCTGTTCGGCGTGCTGTGGATCCTGTGGCGTCGTCTGTGGCTCGTGCTGATCATCTATGTGGTGGTCGTCGGCTTGCTGCAGTTCGGCCTATTGAGGCTTGGCATCTCGACGGCGGGCCGCACGCTCGTGACCGTGCTCATCCATTTCCTCGTCGGTATGGAGGCAGCGACGCTCCGTCGCTGGACATTTGTACGCCGCGGCTGGCGCGAATGGGGCATCGTCATAGCCGATGATCTCGAAATGGCGGAACGGCGCTTCTTCGATCGCAGATCGGCTCGCATGGTGGTTGCCCGGCCGTCTGCGGCGCCGACGTCTCCGTCACCGGCCGCTCCTCCGCCGACTGGCGAGGGCGTGATCGGTCTCTTTCCCGAGCCGGGAGGCGGCGGGTGACCGTTGCCATCATCGATTACGGATCGGGCAATCTTCATTCGGCCGCCAAGGCTTTCGAACGCGCCTCTCGCGATGGCGGTACCGGCCAACCGATCGTCGTCACAAGCGACCCCGACATGGTACGAACAGCCGACCGGGTGGTGCTGCCAGGCGTTGGCGCCTTCGCGGATTGCCGCCGCGGCCTCGACGAGGTGCCGGGCATGGTCGAGGCCATGACCGAAGCGGTGCATCAACGCGGGCGTCCGTTTCTTGGTATTTGCGTCGGCATGCAGCTCATGGCCGAGCGCGGCCGCGAATATGCCGTCACCGAAGGTCTCGGCTGGATTGCGGGCGAAGTGTGCCGGATCACGCCGCGTCGATCCGGAGCTGAAAATTCCCCACATGGGTTGGAACACTCTCGACGCGCGCCGGTCGCATCCGCTGTTCGCCGACCTTGCGCTTGGCAAAGACGGCCTCCACGCCTATTTCGTGCACAGCTACCATCTGGCAGCGGCAGATAGCAGCGATCTCGTCGCGGAATCCGACTATGGCGGTCCGGTCACCGCAGTGGTTGCGCGCGACAATTATCGCCGGAACCCAATTCCACCCGGAAAAGAGCCAGAAACTAGGGCTTGCTTTGATCGCGAATTTCCTCAAGTGGAAACCGTGAATAGGCCATTATCCGTGGCAACCGGCGTTTTGCGAGCTTGATGATTTGATCCTGTTTCCTGCCATCGACCTCAAGGAAGGGGTGTGCGTGCGCCTGGAGCAGGGCGACATGGCGCGTGCGACCGTGTTCAACCGCGACGCCGCCGCGCAGGCGAGTCCTTCGAAGCCGAAGGCTTCGAGTATCTGCACGTCGTCGATCTTGATGGCGCCTTTGCCGGGCGCTCCGTCAATGCGATCGCGATCGAGCGGATCTTGGAGAGCGTGCCACTGCCGGTTCAACTCGGCGGCGGCATCCGCGAATGGCGGCGATCGCCGGCTGGCTCGAAAAAGGCGTCGACCGCGTCATCATCGGCACCGCGGCCGTGCGCGATCCCGCCCTCGTCGAAACGGCCGCTCGCGACTGGCCGGACCGGATCGCCGTCGGGCTCGATGCGCGCGACGGCCGGGTCGCCGTCGAAGGCTGGGCCGAGACCTCGGAGTTGTCGGTGCTCGACATCGCCCGCCGGTTCGAGGACGCAGGCGTCGCCGCAATCATCTACACCGACATCTCGCGCGACGGCCTGCTCAAGGGCTTGAACCTCGACGCGACCATGCGCTGGCCGAGGAAGTCGAAATCCCGGTGATCGCGTCCGGCGGACTTGCCTCGATGGACGATATCCGGCGTCTGCTGGAGCCGCGATGCAAAGAAGCTCGCCGGAGCGATTGCGGGCCGCGCGCTCTACGATGGGCGGCTCAACGCGTCCGAGGCGCTGCGGCTTATCCGCGAAGCCCGAGCTGCATGAGCGCACGCGAGGATCGCATGCTGAAGGTCCGCGTCATCCCCTGCCTCGACGTCAAGGATGGCCGCGTCGTCAAAGGGCGTGAACTTCGTCGATCTGCGCGATGCCGGCGATCCGGTCGAGGCGGCCGTGGCCTACGATGCGGCCGGCGCCGACGAACTCATGCTTTCTCGACATCACCGCGAGCCACGAGGACCGCGACATCATCCTCGATGTGGTTCAGCGCACGGCCGAAGCTTGCTTCATGCCGCTGACGGTCGGCGGCGGCGTGCGGACGCATCGCCGACATCCGCGCACTTCTGCTCGTCCGGCGCCGACAAGGTCTCGATCAACACCGCCGCGGTCAATCGGCGCGCCTTCGTCAAAGAGGCGGCGGAGAAATTCGGCGATCAATGCATCGTCGTTGCGATCGATGCCAAAGCAGGTGGCGCCGGGGCGCTGGGAGATTTTCACCCATGGCGGCCGCAATCCGACGGGCCTCGACGCGATCGACTATGCCCGGGAAGTCGTGGCGCTCGGCGCCGGCGAAATCCTGCTCACCTCGATGGATCGCGACGGCACCAAGCAGGGCTTCGACATCGCGCTCACGCGCGCCGTTGCCGACGCCGTCGGCGGTGCCGGTGATCGCCTCGGGCGGCGTCGGCACGCTCGATCATCTGGTCGCCGGCGTGCGCGACGGCCATGCCAGCGCCGTGCTCGCGGCATCGATCTTCCATTTCGGCGAATATTCGATCCGCGAGGCCAAGCTTCATATGGCGGCGGCGCGGGCTTGCCATGCGGCTCGATGCATAAATCGGCGGCAGCTTCACGCCCAGCGGTTCACCTATCGGGCGGCGGGCATTGGTGGTAATGGAAAACATCATGGACACCTTCTCGGTCTACGATCTGGAACGCCGCATCGCGGAACGTTCCACCGAAAGCGCCGACGTTTCCTACACCCGAAAGCTGCTCGACGGCGGCGTGTCGCAGTGCGCGAAGAAAATCGGCGAGGAGGCGGTCGAGCTTGCGCTCGCATCGGTCGCCGAAAGCCGCGAGCGCGCTCGTCGAGGAGACCGCCGACCTTCTCTACCATCTGCTGGTGGTGCTCAAGGCGCGCGAGATCAAGCTCACCGAAGTCGAGGAAGTGCTCGGCGCCCGAGCGACCAGTCCGGTCTCACGGAAAAAGCGTCTCGCAAGGGCGGCTGAACCGGATCGTCGCGATGGAACAGCGGATCGATAAGCCGGCTGTCGCCCTATCACGTCTTCTCGCGCGCCGAATGGGCGGCGTTGCGCGCCGACACGCCGATGACGTTGACGGTGGACGATGTGACGCAGCTGCGATCGCTGCACGACCGGCTGGATATCGAGGAGGTCGAACAATCTATCTGCCGCTGTCGCGCCTGCTGTCGCTCTATGTCGCGGCGACCCAAGGGCTGTTCACGGCGCAGCAGCGCTTCCTCGGCGACCGAGGACGGCAAGATGCCCTACATCATCGGCGTCGCCGGCTCGGTCGCGGTCGGCAAATCGACCACCGCGCGCGTTCTGCAGGCGCTGCTCTCGCGCTGGACCCAACGCGCCGAAGGTCGATCTCGTCACCACCGATGGGTTTCTGTTTCCCAATGCCGTGCTCGAGCGCGAAGGCCTGATGGAGCGGAAAGGCTTTCCGGAAAGCTACGACCTGCCGGCGCTGCTGCGCTTTCTCTCCGATATCAAGGCCGGGCGCCGGCCGGCGCGGGCGCCGGTCTATTCCCATCTCGTCTACGACGTGGTCCCGAACCATTGGATCGAGATCGACCGGCCGGACATTCTCATCGTCGAAGGATTGAACGTGCTGCAGACCGGGCGCCTGCCGAAGGACGGCAAGGCGATCCCGTTCGTGTCGGACTTCTTCGATTTCTCGGTCTATCTCGACGCCGACGAAGATGTGCTGATGCGGTGGTACGTCGATCGCTTTCTGGCGGTTGCGCGAGACGTCGTTCCGCGATCCGAAATCATATTTCCATCGCTATTCCCGGCTGAGCGACCAGGAGGCAGTGGAGACGGCGACCTCGATCTGGAACCGGATCAATCTCGTCAATCTGCACGAAAACATTCTGCCGACACGCCCGCGCGCCGACCTCATCCTCAAGAAGCTCGAAAGCCACTCCGTCGAGGAAGTCGCGCTGCGCAAGCTCTGACGGCAGGCATCCGCGCCATCAAGCAGCGCGCAGGACGCTTTGTTCGGCGAGTGCGGCGAGAAGCTGTTCGCGGTCGAGCGGCTTCGTCAGGAAGCCATCCATGCCGGCCGCAAGGCAGGCCTCGCGGTTCTCCGCAACGGCGTCGGCGGTAAGCGCGATGATCGGCGTTCGCTCGGCACCGGTCATGCGTTCGGCAGCACGGATACGCGCGGCGGCATCGTTCCCGTTCATGCCCGGCATGTGCAGGTCCATGAGCACGAGGTCGAATGGCGTGCCGAACGCGTGCGCGGTGACGTAGGCAGTCACGGCATCGCCGCCGTTCTCAGCCACGACCGGACGATGGCCGAGCCGCGTCAGCAGATTGCGGACGAGGAGCGCGTTGATGTCGTTATCGTCGGCCACGAGGACGGCGAGGCCGGCGCCGGGCGCGGCGGCTCCGGGAGCTGATGCAACGATCCGATCTGCCGTCTCCAAATTGGGAGCGTCAAAACGTGCGGCGAGCGAGGCGGTTCGCACCGGCTTGACCAGATAGCCGTTGAAGCCCGTGTTCCGAAGTGCAGGTAGTTCGGCGCGGTCGGCAGGCGCGACCAGCACGATCCTCTGATGTGCGGTCGGTCCGATCAGCGCGCCGACGCGTTCGACCGCAGCGCGACCGAGCGCGGCGTCCACGATCACTGTGTCCCATCGCTCGTTGGCGAAAGCAGCTTCTGCCTCCGCCTCGGTCGCGGCGATCATTGCGCGCGCGCCCCACGCGCGAAGCTGTCGCGCCACGAGGTCCGGCCCAATCGCGCTTGGCGCGACGATCAGCACCGATGTGGAAGCAAGGTCGGGTGCCGGGTCGACTGCATTGGGGAGGAGGTCGACGGCCTCGTCCAGACCAGCCGCCGGCAGCGGCACCGTACAGATGAAGGTCGAGCCTTGATCGGGCGTGCTCTTGACCGTGATCGAACCGCCCATCGCCTGGATGAGTCGCTTTGAAATCGCGAGCCCGAGACCCGTACCGCCGAAACGGCGGTCGGCGCCGCCCTCGGCCTGTTCGAATTCTTCGAAAATGCGTCCCTGCGCTTCAGGCGCAATGCCGATTCCGGTGTCGCTGACGCGAAACGCGAGCGCAGGCGCGCGACCGGTCGCAACGTCGCCAGGCACGGACTCGACGACCACCGACACGCCGCCGCTTTCGGTGAATTTGATCGAATTGCCGGCGAGGTTGAGCAGCACTTGTCGCAATCGCGCCGCGTCGCCGACAAATGCCCGCGGCAGGCCGGGGTCGATGAAGGCCGCAATCTCGATGCCCTTGGCCTGCGCGCGAGGCGCGAGCAGCTCGATCGTGTCTTCGACCAGGGGCCGCAGCAGGAAGGGCTTCGCATCAAGATCGGCCCGCCCCGCCTCGATCTTGGAGAAATCGAGAATCTCCTCGATCAGGGAGAGCAGCGAGCCGCCGGAGGACTTCACCGCCCGCGCGTAGGTCGTCTGCTCGGGCGTCAGCTTGGTGTCGAGCAGCAGGTCCGCCATTCCGAGGATGCCGTTGAGCGGCGTGCGGATCTCGTGGGAGACCATGGCAAGGAAGCGACCCTTGGCGCGATTTTCTGCGATCGCTTCTTGTCGCTCCCATTCCCAGTCCGACAGCGATTCAATGTGCCGGTCGAGCACATCGCAGCGGCGTCGCAGCCGGCGATTGGCGTGATAGAGCGAGGCGGCGACACCGCCGGCGGCAACGAGGAGCGCCGCAAGGCCGATCGACGTCGCATTTACCAGGCCGCCGAGATCGTTCAACCGCGCAGCAACGGCAAAGGTCGCGAGTGCGGCGAAGACGATCGCTGCGATCGCTATGACGACGTGGAGGATGGCGCGTGGCGTGACCCGCCATTGCGGGGCAAGCCTGACGCAAATCTGGCTGAAGTGCCGGACCGGGGACGAAATCGCAAACATGCCGCCCATTTACGCCGCCAATGCTTGCCATTCTGTCGACCGGCGGCCAAATCAGCGACGTTTGTCGCGATAAAGGTTGATGTCGGGTTAACGGCACCCCGATCCGCCGCGCGGTCCGACCTCTTGGCCTTACGCCGCCGTCGCATCTCGTCGGTCAGCGCGCGGTAGGCGAGCGCCTCAGCGAAGTGGACGCGGCGCACCACGTCTTCGCCGTCAAGATCGGCGAGCGTGCGGGCGACCCGCAGCACCCGGTGATAGCCGCGTGCGGAAAGGCGCATCGCCTCGGAGGCTTCGCGCAGCAGCGTGAGGCCGCCAGCGTCTGGCTTTGCAATCGTCTCCAGCACCGGGCCGGCTGCCTGCGCATTGGTGCGCACGGCAAGCCCAAGCGCGGCGTAGCGTGCCGTCTGCATCTCGCGCGCCCGGGCGACGCGTTCGCGCACCTGCGTCGAACCTTCGGTCGGGGGCGGCAGGATGAGATCCGCTGCCGTGACGGCCGGCACCTCGATATGGAGGTCGACGCGATCGAGGAGCGGACCTGATAGCCGTGCCTGATAATCGGCGGCGCAGCGCACGTTGGTGCCGCGCTTGCAGGTGTAGTCCGGTTCGTTGGCGCGTCCGCAGCGGCACGGATTCATTGCCGCTACCAGCATGAAGCGGGCCGGGTAGGTGACGCGATGGTTCGCCCGCGAGATCGCGACTTCGCCGGTTTCGAGCGGCTGCCGCAGCGAATCGAGCACGCGGGCATCGAACTCCGGCAATTCATCGAGGAACAGCACGCCGTTGTGGGCGAGCGAAATCTCGCCGGGTTTGGCGCGGAGCCCGCCGCCGACGAGCGCCGGCATGCTCGCCGAATGATGCGGCGCCCGGAACGGCCGTCGGTTGGTGAGGGCGCCGCCGTCGATCGCGCCGGCGACGGAGGCGATCATGGAAACCTCAAGCAGTTCCGCGGGCGACAACGGCGGCAGGATCGAGGGCAGGCGGGCGGCGAGCATCGATTTGCCCGCGCCTGGCGGACCGACCAGCAGCAGGTTGTGTCCACCGGCCGCGGCAATTTCGAGGGCGCGCTTGGCGCTTTCCTGGCCTTTGATGTCGGCGAGGTCGAGCGTTGCGCCGTCCGGCTCGCGCACTTTGGGCTGGGGCCGCGACAGCACCTGGGTTCCCTTGAAGTGATTGGCGAGTTGAATGAGCGAGTTTGCGGCGATGATGTCCATCTCGGGGCTCGCCCAGGCAGCCTCCGGTCCACAGGCGGCCGGACAGATCAATCCCTCGCCGCGAGCATTCGCCCCGATCGCCGCCGGGAGCACCCCGGCGACGGCCGCCAGCGAGCCATCCAAGCCGAGTTCGCCCAACACGGTGTAACCCGTGACCGCGTCATGGGGGATCGCGCCAATGGCGGCCATCAGGCCGAGCGCAATCGGCAGATCGTAGTGGCTCCCTTCTTTCGGGATATCCGCGGGGGCAAGATTGACGGTAATTCGCCGCGCCGGCAGGGCGAGGCCTGAGGCGATGAGGGCGCTGCGAACCCGCTCGCGCGCTTCCGATACCGCCTTGTCCGGCAGGCCGACGACGTTGAAGGCCGGCAAACCCGGCGCAACTTGCACCTGGACATCGACCGCGCGGGCCTCGATGCCCTCGAATGCCACCGTCGAAACGCGCTGGACCATCAGTGTTCCCCAGTCGCGGTAAATTTATCCCATTAATGTTCCCTGTACAAGAACAATTGCAGAACAAACCGAGTCGCGTTATGCTGTTAGCGTTTCGTTAGGGAAGGTTAACGCATGATTGACGTCAGCGATCTTGCACGCGAACTCATGAGCGCACGTCAGGCGCGCATTGATGCCGAACTCGCTTGCGAGGACATTGAAGAGTTGACGGACGAAATCCGTGAAGCCAACCTCGCCCACCATCGGCTGGCACTGGCGCGGCGCGTCTATTTGGCGAGCTTCGCTTCGATGCAATCCCAGATCACCGCGGCAATATCCGGGCCGCCCAAGCGCTTGATGATGCGGATGCCGGTCGGCGACGTCACGTTGATTTCGGTCAGGTAACCGTCGATCACGTCGATGCCGGTAAACAATAGTCCCCGCGCACGCAGGGCCGGGCCCAACCGCTCGCAGATCAGGCGCTCGCGCGGCGAAAGGTCGGTGGCCTGGGCCACGCCGCCGCGCACCATGTTCGAGCGCAGGTCGTCGGTTTGCGGCACGCGGTTGACCGCGCCGGCGAACTCACCGTCGATGAGGATGATCCGCTTGTCGCCGTGCTTCACGGCGGGCAGAAATTTTTGCACGACCCAAGGCTCGCGGAAGGTCGTCGCGAAGAGATCGTAGAGCGAGCCGAAATTGACGTCGCCCGCCTTGAGGGCGAAGACCGCTGCGCCGCCGTGGCCGTGCAGCGGCTTCATCACCACTTCGCCGTGCCGTTCGCGAAAGGCCTTGATCTCGCCGAGGTCGCGGGAAATCAGCGTCGGCGGCATCAGATCGGGAAACTCGGTGACGAAGATTTTTTCGGGCGCATTGCGCACCGATGCCGGATCATTGATGACGAGCGTCTTGGGGTGAACTCGCTCAAGAAGATGCGTTGCGGTGATGTAGGCAAGATCGAATGGCGGATCCTGCCGCATCAAGATCACGTCGAAGGCGGCAAGATCGGCGCGGCGCGGCTCGCCGAGGGTGAAATGATCGCCGACGCGATCGCGCACCTCGAGCGGCCGCACCGTCGCGAATGCCTCGCCGTCGAGAAGCGCCATCCGGTCCGGCGTGTAGTAGGACAACGTGTGCTGCCGATCCTGGGCCTCCAGCAGCAATGCGAAGGTGGAGTCGCCGGCGATGTTGATTCGTTCGATCGGGTCCATCTGGACCGCAACGGCAAGACGTCTGCGGTCAGGCATCGAAATACCGTTCGCCGTCGACACTCAGGTTGAAGGTGGCGTCGTCACCCAATCTTGCGGCATGCGACGGTGGCAAAGCGCCGCCGCGCGCCACCTTTGGTAAGGGATTGGTAAAGAGATTGCATCTAAGTTCGATTGCCACCTTGCCCGTCGGGTTGGATCATGCCCCGGATATCGGTCGCCGCCAAACTCTATCTGACCTTCTCGATTCTCGCCGGCCTGGTCACGCTCGGCAGCCTGCTTGCCATTGAGAAATCCCGAGAAATTGCAGTCCTGAACGGCGAATTCGAGCGCGCCTACAAAGCCTCGCAATTCGTCGAACAGGTCAATGGGCTGATCTACGCCGTCGTAATGGAATCACGTGGCGTCTACATGTCGCCTGATACCGCCGCCGCGAAGCGCTACGCCGACGCCATCCTCAAGCTCAATGATGAGATCGGCGGCGTGATCGATCTGTGGAAAAAAGTGGTCGCACCCGAGGAAGCGTCGCAGTTCGAAGCCTTTGACGGCCGGATCCGGCAGTTCATCGAATTCCGCCGCGAGCTTGCACGCCGCGGCGTCGAGGTCAGCCCTGCGGCCGGCCGCGAGTGGGGCGACAACGACGCCAACCGCGCGGTCCGCAGCGCCCTCAACAAGGACATCGACGGGCTCGCGCAAACCTACGAAACGCGCTCGAACCGCCAGTTCGCCCGCATGCAATCGCTGGTGGCCGAGAGCAATTGGATCCTCATTGGCCTCGTCGCCGCAGCGGTGCTCCTGGCGCTTGCCGGCATTGCCATCATTCGCCGCGCGGTGGCCCGGCCCCTCTCCGACATCACCCGCGTCACGCAGGCGGTCGCTGCCGGCGACGCCGATGTCGATATTCCCTATCTCGCGCGCGAGGATGAGATCGGCGCGTTGGCGCGCTCGATCGAGGTTTTCGAGAATGCCATGCGGCGCAATCATGAGCTTAATCAGGCGGCGCTGGCCGACACCGAAGCGCGTTCCCGGCGCGAGCGCGAGGAAGCCGAAGCACGCAGCGCCGCGGAAGCCGAGCAGGCGCTCGCTATCCGCGGTCGAGCCGAGTATGCCGAAAAACTGATCGAGGGCTTCCGAAAATCGGTTGAAAAGGTTCTCGACAGCTTCAGCACCGAAACGATGGCATTGAGCCAAACCGCGGAAGCTCTGCGCGGCATCGCCGGGGAGGTTCGCAGCAGTGCCGAGACGGCTACCGGAACCTCCGATCAAACCTCCGCAAATGTCAGATCGGTCGCCGCCGCCGCCGAAGGGCTTGCTGGTTCGATCGAGATCATCGCGCGTCAGGTGGGCGAAGCCACCAAGGTTGTGCGCGATGCCGGCGCGAACACCAAGGCATCGGCCACTCAGATCGAAAAGCTTAGTGCGACTGTCCAGCGGATCGGCGTCGTCGTCGGGATGATCCAGGCGATCGCCGAGCAGACCAATCTGCTTGCACTCAATGCCACGATCGAGGCGGCGCGTGCCGGCGAGGCCGGCAAAGGCTTCGCGGTCGTGGCTCAGGAGGTGAAGGCGCTCGCCAACCAGACAGCAAAAGCCACCGAAGAGATTGGCCAGCAGATCATCGCGATCCGCACCTCTACTGACGATGCGGTGAGCTCGGTCGAAGTGATCGGCGGCTCGATGGAGCAGATCGACAAGGCCACGGCGGCAATCGCAAGCGCCATCGAGGAGCAGGAAGCAACCACGCGTGAGATGAACCAAAGCCTGCGCTCAGCAGCGGCGGGCACTCGTGCGCTCGCCGACAACATCGCGACGATGGCGGGCCGC
The DNA here is from genome assembly GCA_963702755.1 of uncultured Alphaproteobacteria bacterium. GTDB lineage: Bacteria > Pseudomonadota > Alphaproteobacteria > Rhizobiales > Xanthobacteraceae > JAJPKK01. The sequence continues at coordinate 536,171 of CAVPDZ010000007.1, forward strand.
ACCGGCGACACCAGTCGCTCGGCCGAGGAGGTGATGGAGGCCTCAACGCATATCCAATCGGAAGCGGCTCGGCTCAACGAAATGTTCGAACAGTTTTTCAGAGATTTGCGTGAGGGTCCGGCCAATCGCCGCGGTCCTGCCGATCGGGACTACGCCGGACCCGAACGCCGCAAACCGATCGCGGCGTAAACCAGGCGCTACTCCGAGGCGTCGAACGCGGCCATGAGATGCCGCGGCAGTCGGCCGGGCACAACCAGGACCACATCGAAACGCATGTCGCTTTCCGCGTCCTCGGGGCGAGCCGCGAGCCAATATCCGGCGGCCGCGATGATGCGGGCCTGCTGGCGCTTGCCGACCGCCTCGGCGGCGTCATCGAAATTGTCGCGCGCTTTCACCTCGACGAAGACCAGCACGCTCCGCCGCCGCGCGATAATGTCGATCTCGCCGACCGGCGTGCGGAATCGCCGCGCCACGATGCGATAGCCCTTAGCGACGAGGAGCGCCGCGGCGCGACTTTCCGCGGACAGACCAAATCGGAACGCAATCTGGCGCGCGGAATCGGACTGATCGATCGTCGCGGGCTGCGCGCGCGGCGTGCCGCGGGGCCTCGGCTCAGTCGGCTTGATCGTCATCGGACTTTTCCGCGGCCGCGTTCGTCAATGCGAGCGCCCGCTGATACACCAACCGCCGCTTCTGTCCCGTGGTCGCCGCCACGGCCTCGACCGCACCTTTGAGCGACGAAGTCGCGAGCGCATCCCGCAGCAGTGCATCAAGATCGGCGGGCGCGACAATGTCGGTCTCCGCCGGGGGACCCACCACGACGACGAACTCGCCGCGGATTTCAGCCCCGCCCGCGTAGTGCCGTGCGAGGTCAGCGAGTTCTCCGCGGCGCACCTCTTCGTGGAGCTTGGTCAGTTCGCGGCAAACGGCGGCCGACCGCGTGCCGAGCCCTGCGGCAAGGTCCGCCAACGTTGCGGCGATGCGCGGCCCGGTTTCGAACAGCACAACGGTAGCGGGGATGACGGCGAGCTCATCGATGCGAGTGCGCCGCGCTGCCTCGCGAGGCGGCAGAAATCCCACAAACAGGAATCGATCGGTAGGGAGGCTGGCGACAGCGAGCGCCGCAAGCAAGGCGGACGGGCCGGGGAGCGCCGTCACGGCATGTCCACGCTCGCGCGCGGCACGTACGAGTTTGAACCCGGGGTCGGAAATCAGCGGCGTTCCGGCATCTGAGACCAACGCCATCGCTTCGCCGGCATCAAGGCGCGCGAGGATCTTCGGCCGTGCGGTTTCCGCGTTGTGGTCGTGGTAGGGAATGAGCGGCGTCGCGATCCCGTAACGCTCGAACAGACGCCGCGTGATGCGGCTGTCTTCGCAGGCAACCGCATCCACTCCTGCAAGCGTTTCCAATGCACGCAGCGTCACGTCACCCATGTTCCCGATGGGCGTCGCTACGAGGTAGAGGCCACCTGGCGGCCGCTCGACCGCGATCTCCTGCCCGAAGACACGGAAATTCCTAGGCTTTTCGGCGCGCGGGACGGCGTGCTCAGTTCGTGTCATGGCTCACAAGTATGCAGGAGTACCATCGATTTGTAATCAGAGGCCCATTTGCGGCATACTTTTTTCGCCGTTCGAGATCGCTCGATTGCCGGGGATGCGCCCGATAGGCGGGCTGCCTCATTTTGGGTTTCACGGAGACACATTCGATGCCCGAAACGGGCCGATCCGCGCAGCCGATGTGCCTCCGCTGGCTGCGGCGGATTGGCATTGTAACGGCCGCGGCATGGCTCGCCGGCTGCGCAGGCATTTTGAACACCAGCGGCGACAGCTCCTCGAGCACGCCGGCCCCGGCGCCTACTGATGCGCCGACAGTTGCCGGTGGCGTCAAGGTTGGATTGATCCTGCCGCTGACTGCGACCGGCAATGCAGGCGCGGCAGGCCAGGCGATGCGCAATTCCGCTGACCTCGCGCTGACCGAATTCACCAATCCCAACATCCAGCTTTTGACCAAAGATGACAGCGGCACCGCACAGGGCGCCCAGCAAGCGGTGCAACAGGCGATCGACGAAGGCGCCGAGATCATTCTCGGGCCGCTGTTCAATCATTCGGTCACCGCGGCGCGCCAGGTGGCGCGCACCCGCGGCATCCCGATCATCGCGTTCTCAACCGACACCAACGTCGCTTCGCAGGGCGTGTATTTGTTGAGTTACCTGCCGGAGTCCGACGTCGACCGGATCGTCAGCTACGCCATCTCCCAGAACAAGCGTTCCTTTGTCGCCATGGTGCCGTCCAACGCCTATGGCTCGGTCGTCGAGGCCGAGTTCAAGCAGGCGGTGGCGCGCAAGGGCGGACGGGTGATGGCGTTGGAGCATTATCCCGATGACCGCAGCCGCATCGGCGACGCCGCGCGCCTTGTTGCTCAGGCTGCTGCGGCAGGACGAGCCGACGCACTCTTCATTCCCGACAGCGGCGAGGCTGTCAACGACGTGCTGACGGCGCTCGGCGGTGCGGGCCTCAACCTGCGTCAGTTCGTGATCCTCGGCACGCAGCTCTGGGAAGATCCGAAAATCTTCTCCAACCCCGCGCTCGATGGTGCATGGTACCCGGCCCCTGATCCGGCCGGCTTTCGGTCCTTTACGGAGCGCTATCGCGCCCGCTACCGGCAAGACCCGCCGCGGCCGGCGGCACTCTCCTATGATGCAGTGTCCCTCGTCGCCGCGCTCGTCAAGACGCAGCAGGGTGCGAACAAATTTTCCAACGAGGTGCTGACCAACCCCTCGGGTTTCGCGGGGATCGATGGCGTGTTTCGTTTCCGCTCTGACGGCACCAATCAGCGGGGGCTCGCGGTGATGCGGGTCACGCCGAATGGCGGCACGGTCATTGCGCCGGCGTCGCGCAATTTCAGCGGCTCGGGAATCTGACGCAGCTACGCCGCAAGATCGGCGACGATCGCGTCGAGCACAGGAAACCCTGCCGCGGTGACGCGCAGGCGGCCGTTCGCCGTAGTCTCGACCAAGCCGTGGCTGACGAGATCGGCGATTTGCTCGGGCGCGAGTGGCGCGCCCGCAAATTCTGCGAATCGCTTGAGATCGATGCCTTCGGCAAGCCGCAGGCCCATGAGCAGGAACTCGTCGGCAGCTTCGCTGTTCGACAACGGCTCATCGACGACAATGCCGTGGCCATCACGCTCGACGCGCTCGAGCCACGCCTCGGGACGCTTCTCTGTTGCCGTGGCGCGACGGCGTCCGTCGATGTCGAGCCGGCCGTGAGCGCCGGGGCCGATGCCGGCATATTCGCGGTAGCGCCAATAGACGAGATTGTGCCGGCACTCTGCGCCGGGCCGCGCGTGATTGGAAATTTCATAAGCGGGTAGGCCGGCTGCGCCGCAAACCTCCTGGGTCACGTCATAGAGCGCGCGGGCCAGGTCGGCGTCCGGAATGGCGAGCTTGCCGGCGGCGTGAAGACCCTCGAACGGCGTATCGGGCTCAATGGTGAGCTGATAGAGCGACAAGTGCTCGGCCGCCTCCGCGACGGCACCCTTAAGCTCGGCTCGCCAGGCGGCAGGCGTTTGTCCCGGGCGCGCATAGATGAGATCGAAGGAATAGCGGGGAAAGATGCGCCGCGCGATCGCGACTGCGTCGAGCGCCTCACGCGCGCTGTGCAGGCGTCCCAACGACGCCAGCGATGCGTCGTCGAGCGACTGCACCCCAAGCGAAACGCGATTGACGCCCGCGGTTCGATAGCCCGTAAAACGGGACGCCTCAACGCTTGTCGGATTGGCCTCGAGCGTCACCTCAACGTTCGACGTGATCGTCCAATGCCGTGCGATCGCGTCGAGGATTGCACCGACCGTCGCCGGGTCCATCAGCGATGGCGTGCCGCCACCGAAAAAGATCGTCGACACGGTTCGGCCAGGCACGCGTGCCGCGGTCGACGCGATCTCAGCCGCAAACGCGCGCACATAGCGCTCCTGGTCAATGCCGCCCCGACGCACATGGCTGTTGAAATCGCAGTAAGGGCATTTGGACAGGCAGAACGGCCAATGGACGTAAACGCCAAAGGCCGCCTCCGATGCCGTCGGTGGCGATTTATCAGCGGCCGCCAAGACAAGCCTCCGCGAGCTTGCGAAACGCGCGTGCCCGATGCGAGAGGCCGAGCCCGCGCGGCGGCAGCCCGTGTTTTTCCTCGCTCGTCATCTCCCCGAAGGTGCGGTCGTAGCCGTCCGGCTGAAACATCGGATCGTAACCGAAGCCCTTGGTGCCGCGCGGCGGCCACACCAGCACGCCATCGACCCGCCCTTCAAATTCCTCGACGTGGCCGTCCGGCCAGGCAACGCATAGCGCTGAAATAAAGTGGGCCTTGCGATTTGCCGGAGCGGTCGCACCACGTTCGCCAAGGCGGCGCTCGACTTCTGCCATGGCCGCAGTGAAATCCTTGGCGGGACCGGCCCAGCGCGCCGAGTAGATGCCGGGCTCACCACCGAGTGCGTCGACGACGAGCCCTGAATCATCCGAAAACGCCGGCGCCTGCGCTGTTGTCGCGGCGGAGACAGCTTTGATGAGGGCGTTCTCGCGAAACGTCGATCCCGTCTCTTCCGGTTCGGCTAGTCTGAGGTCGCCAGCCGAGACCGCTTCGATCCCATATGGCGATAACAGTTCGCGCATTTCGGCGAGTTTGCCCGGATTGTGGGTCGCGATCACCAAACGGCCGAAGAGTCGGCGATGGCCGGTGGAGACAGGAGAACTTGCTGGCATTGCCCTCACGTAACCGCAAGCTTCTGCAAGTCAATAAGCTTACCGACACCTTTGCGTGCGAGCGCGAGAAGCGCGAGCAATTGCACTTCGGTGAACGGCGTCTTTTCGGCGGTGCCTTGAATCTCCACGATCCCGCCGCTGCTGGTCAGGACGAAATTGGCGTCGGTATCGGCCTCGGAATCCTCCGCATAGTCGAGATCGAGCACCGCGGTGCCGGAGCAGATGCCGCAGGAGATCGCGGCGACGTGTTCGCGCAACGGCTCGGTGCGCAGCATGTCGCGCGACTTCATCCAGGTGATGCAATCGTGAAGCGCGACCCAGGCACCGGTAATCGAGGCCGTGCGGGTGCCGCCATCGGCCTGGATGACGTCACAGTCGATGGTGATCTGACGTTCGCCAAGCGCTTCGAGGTCGACCACGGCGCGAAGGCTTCGTCCAATCAGCCGCTGGATCTCCACGGTGCGGCCGCCCTGCTTGCCGGCGGACGCCTCCCGCCGCGTCCGCTCCAGCGTTGCGCGCGGCAGCATGCCGTATTCCGCGGTGACCCAGCCCCGCGCCTGGCCCTTCAGCCAGGGCGGCAGGCGATCTTCGAGCGTTGCGGTGACGAGCACATGGGTGTCGCCGAACTTTACGAAACACGAGCCCTCCGCATACTTCACAACGCCGCGTTCCAATGAAACGGCGCGAAGTTCGTCGGGCTGTCGGCGGCTTGGTCGCATGGGCTCACTCTCCCGGCGGCGATTGTTGCGTTGCCCGCCGCTCACGCCCGCTTGTAGCGCATGATCCCGAAAAGGTGCAGTCATTTCAAACGAGCTCGCGCGATTTGGATCGTCGGGTGCGGCCAGCGTGCACCGACTTGAATTGGCCCGCCAGGATGGTCAAATGTCCGCCTGGAGGGCATTCAATTGACGATGCGCGCCATATCCCAGGACGTTCCGATTGGCTCGAGCGAGGTCAGTCTCGCCCAGCTCAACGAACGCTCGCGCGAGATTTTTCGCCAGATCGTCGAGAGCTATCTCGCGACTGGTGAACCGGTCGGCTCGCGCAACCTGTCGCGCATCATTCCGATGACGCTGTCGCCCGCCTCGGTGCGCAACGTCATGCAGGATCTGGAGCAGCTCGGACTTATCTATGCGCCCCACACTTCGGCAGGACGGCTTCCGACCGAACTGGGCTTGCGGTTTTTTGTCGATGCACTGATGCAGGTCGGGGACCTTTCCGATCGCGACCGCGTCGCCATCCAGGGCCAGGTCGCGGGCGCGGGGAAAACCGTCGAGGGCGTACTGACCGAGGCGTCGGCGATGCTGTCGGGCCTGACGCGGGCGGCTGGCGTCGTTCTGACGGCGAAGGCCAATGTGCGCCTTAAGCATATCGAGTTCGTGCGCCTCGAACCGGAGCGGGCGCTCGTGATCCTGGTTGCGGAGGACGGCCAGGTCGAGAACCGCGTGCTAAATCTCCCGATCGGGCTGCCGACGTCGGCGCTGACGGAGGCCGCGAATTTTCTCAATGTCCACATCCGCGGCAAGACCCTGGCCGAGGCAAAGGGCGAACTCGAAACGGCGCTCGAGGCCGCCCGTGCCGAACTTGACGCTTTGACTCAGAAGATCGTCGCTGACGGTCTTGCCAGCTGGTCCGGCGGCGAGAAGGACGAGCGCAAGCTCATCGTTCGCGGTCACGCCAATCTCCTTGAGGACCTCAAGGCGGTGGAGGATCTCGAGCGGGTCCGCCGCCTGTTCGACGAACTTGAAACCAAGCGCGGGATCGCCGACTTGCTGGGCCGTGCCGAGCGGGCCGAGGGGGTGAGGATTTTCATCGGCTCGGAGAACAAGCTGTTTTCGTTGTCGGGTTCCTCGACCATCATCGCGCCCTATCGCGATGCGACCGGGGGGATCGTCGGCGTGATCGGGGTTATCGGCCCCACCCGGCTCAACTACGCTCGTATTGTTCCGATGGTTGATTACACCGCCAAGATCGTGAGTAAACTGCTGGCACCCCCCTGATACGTCCTAACATCGTGACTCCTATGGTCTAATTGGCCCTGAGGTCATCCCACGCAACATGGCGCCTGCCACGGCAACCGCTGTCCGCGCTTGATTTTTGCGCCAAAATATCGATATGCCGGGCGGGCTTAGCAAAAAATCGCGAGAATCGCACATGACGGAAACGGATGCCGCCAACAACAATGCCGTGGAAAATCCGACGGGTGCTTCGGCCGAGGCCGCCGCCGATAGCGGGGCGCTCGCCAAGGAGGCCGCCGATTTGAAGGACAAGCTGCTGCGCAGTCTGGCCGAGATGGAAAATTTGCGCCGCCGCACCGAGCGCGAAGTCGCTGATACGCGCGCGTACTCGGTCACCGGGTTTGCTCAGGACATGATCAAAGTCGCTGACAACCTTCGCCGTACGCTCGAAGCGGCGGCTGCGAGCCGTGCCGCCAACGATGGCGCCGCCAAGACGTTTCTCGAGGGTGTGGAGTTGACCGAGCGCGAGTTGCTCAAGGTTTTGGAGAAACATGGCGTCAAGAAGTTCGACCCCCAGGGCGCCAAGTTCGATCCCAATCTCCACGAGGCCATGTTCGAGGTGCCGGATCCGAACGTTCCCTCAGGTATGGTCGCGACCGTGATTCAGCCCGGCTACACCATCGGTGACCGTGTGCTGCGTCCCGCCCAGGTCGGCGTGTCCAAAGGCGGTCCGCGCACGGCGCCGGTCGAGGGCAGGAAGATCGCCCAGTAAACGGAAGCGCCGAAGATCCACGCGGCGGCAAACGCGCTTCGTTCGTCCGCAGCTACTCGTGCCAGGAGACCCCGTCGCGCACGGCGCGGAAACGCGGAAACGCTGCGGCCCACTGGTCGGTGCGGGCAACTCCGATCATCCGAATGAATGCTCCGGGGGCAAAACGCACCCACTGCACGACCTTGATCGCTATTCCGGTCCTGGCGTCCTTGGCTTCAATCTGCAATTCGTGAGTCGGCGCGACGCCTCCGCCGAGTCGCAGCATGTCACCGCTGACGACGCGCACGTCCTTGTAGTCGGCAAAGCCGGTGAACATGTTGCGGGCGAAATTCGCCCGATCGGAGGTCTGCTCGGGGCCGCCTTGACCGGCCGTGACGACGAACAACGGCTGTTCGAGGGGTTCGGGCGCGTCATTCGGACCGTCGGTCAGGTACACACCGCTTCCCGCCATGGCGCGGACCGGACGCAGGCCCGAGAAGTCCTTGATCTTGAACGGCAAAAGTTGGAGCACCTCCTCGACCGGTACCGTTGGCCGCACGGTGAGCGATGCGAGCGAGGTGCGGACCGCGTCGTCGGGCAAGGATTTTGTGTTCGCTTCCGGAACCCGGATCGCGATCATGACCGTGCCTTCGGGAACGGCGGCGAGGAACATCCATTTCCGGAACTTCTGCCCTTTCTCGTCTTCGCTGCCGGCGACCAGAAGGCCGCGGCCGCTATGCAACGTCACCTCCTCCCTCTTGTCCTCAGTGACGCCCTGACCGCGAACCGCGTCTGCGGAAAGAGTCGCTTCGATATTTCCATAGGCCTGAGGGGGCAGCGTCATTAGGACCATTGACGCTTCGGAATCGGGGCTCTCGAATCCGGGAAATTTCTTGCTGAGCGCGAACCCCGGCGGCGGCACCAATCCGATGCGCGATCCCAGCGGAAACTGGGCGTCAGCAGCAAATGCCGGCGTTGCAATGGCTGTCAGAAGTCCAAGAAATACCAATGCTCGCAGCATCATAAAGCGCTCCTCGCGGGCCCCAACTCAAGCTTATAGCATTATTGCGGCAAGGGGGTCGGCTGGGCTCGCCGCGGCCAGTTGACCCGCCGCAATGTCAGGTTGATACGGCCACCATCGGGCAAAAGCGTGGAGGTGCCGGGTAGGATGCGGTCGACGCCATGGAAGGCGAGCCGTGCCTCCCCGTCAAGCACAACAATATCGCCGGAAGCGAGCAGCATCGATCTCGTTGGAGACGTTCGCGCGTCGCCGCCGAGACGAAATCGGCAGGTCGCACCGAGCGAAACGGAAAGCACCGGCGCTTCAAAATCCTTTTCATCGCGGTCCTGGTGAAGACCCATTCTGGCTGCCGGCTCGTAGTAGTTGACGAGACAAGCTTCCGGCGGCTCGGCATAGTTCGAGAGTTCGCGCCAAGCCTGGAGCAGCATCTCCGGCATCGGCGGCCACGGTTCTCCGGTCACCGGATGAAGCGGCTGATAGCGATATCCGTGCCCGTCGGACACCCAGCCGAGCGACCCGCAATTCGTCATTCTCACGGAGAATGGCTTGCCCGTACCGGGCATGGTCGGCGTGAACAGCGGCGCCTGCCGCAAGACCTCTTGGACGGCGACGAGAAGCTCTTCCTGTTGGCGGCGATCGAAGTAACCGGGAATGATGCGGAATCCGGCCATCGTTGCGGACTGAAGACGCGCTGTCATTGTCGCGATGTACTGCGGCGCGGATCGCAGGGCAATCGACAACGCACGGACCTTCGCGTTCCAGCCACTGAACGCGTCCCGCGTCGATGCCGCGCATTCCATTAAGGGAAATGCAAGCAAGCGCCATTATCGGCTTGGGGCGAGGTTTCGATGCATCGCCCGAACTCCGTCCCCTCGAATTCAAGCCGCTTGCGATCGCCGAGTTTTGCCCTTTTGCTGGGGCTCGCGTGGCTTGTCATCGTGGTTCAGCTCCTTGCCGATCACTGGACCGAAACGGCGCACACGCTGTCGGACATGGACGACGCCATGCGTCTCGTCCAGGCGCGCGCGTTTTTTGCTGGCCGCGGCTGGTTCGATCTCCACGAAATGCGTCTCGGACCTCCCGAGGGCTATGACACTCATTGGTCGCGATTGATCGACGCTGGCCTCGTAGGACTGTTTTGGCTGTTCGGCCAGTTCACGGACGCTGCTTTCGCCGAGCGACTGACACGCGCGCTGTGGCCCATGCTGTGGCTGATCCCCACGATGGCCGGAGCTGCGGCGATTGCCTGGCGCATCGCCGGTCGTCCGGCGGCCCTGACCACCCTGCTGTTGACGGTCGTCGGTCTGCCGGCCTTCCAGCATTTCATTCCGGGGAGGATCGACCACCACAACGTCCAGATCGCGCTCTCGGTTCTTCTGGTCGCGGCCGCCGCTTGGTCCGACCGCGTCCGTTGGGCGGCGACGGCGGCTGGCGTCCTGACGGGCGCTGCAATGGCGATCGGGTTCGAGGGCCTGCCTTACATTTTGCTCGGCGGCATCGTGATGGCGCTGCGCTTCGTTATCGATCCGGCGGGCGCGGGCGCCCTATTGCGCTATGGCTTGGCTGGCGCCGCCTCCGTCCTTGCGGCCTTCTTGGTCAGCATCGGACCGGCCCATTGGGCAATGACCGCATGCGACGCGATCGCGATCAACTCAGTCGCGGCGGTCGTCATTGCGACGCTTGGCCTCGCTTTTTGTGCCGCACAGTTCGCGCGGTCTGCGTGGCAAGTCCGGCTCGGCGGCGTTCTCGTTGTTGGCGCCGTTGCCGCGGCACTCTTCATCGTCATCGAGCCGCAGTGCATGGCCGGGCCATTCGCCATGATGGACCCGACAGTGCGTGCCATCTGGTTTTCGCACGTATCTGAAATGCAGCCGCTCTGGACCGTTGCGAAGACCTCGCCCGCGATGGGGGCAGCGGTCGCAGCGTTTCCGGTCGTCGCCGTGCTCTGCACCCTGGCGCTCGCGCGCGACCCCGATCTCCAACGCGACTTCGGCTTTTTGGTCGCGGCCGCTGCTCTCGCGGTGGCGGTTGTCGTGATGGCCGTCATGGTCAGGGCGTTCAGCTATGCCATGTGGCTCGCGATGCCGCTCGTCGCCGTAGGAGCCCTGCGGCTGTGTGCGCGCCTCAAACTTGGCTCGCTGGCGGCCCGTGTGCTGGTCGCCCTCTTCCTGACCCCGCTGGTAACTTCGGCCATTGCGTTCGCAGCCGTGAACGCGATCGATCGGAACAAGGGCGTGGAGGAAAATTCGCGGGTCAGCGCGGGATGCTTGCAGACAGAAAATTACGCGGCGCTGACGGCGCTGCCGCCGGGCCTCGTCGTCACCGACATCGACTACGGACCCTTCGTGCTGGCGCTAACGCCCCATGCGGTTCTCTCGGCGCCCTATCATCGGCTGGTGGCGCCGATCATCGACGCCGACCGGATTTTCGCGCTGCCGCCCGACGCGGCCCAAGCCGTCGCACAACGGGTCGAAGCCGAAACACATGCCAAGTCCCTGTATTTGATGGTCTGCGGACGGCACACACTGGGGGGCATCGGCGCCGCCGAACGGGCCGCCAGCCTGTGGGGGCGCCTGGAAGCCGGCGAAATCCCCAACTGGCTCGAACCTGTTCCGGAGACAGGACCGCTCCGCATCTATCGCGTCAGGTCGTCAGCGGCGGCGACTGGCACGCCCTAAGCGTTAGGTGGAGGGCCGAAGTATGGGGCCGGCGAACGACCGTTTCGGGCTTGTTAATGCTGCCAATTTGCGCGTTCCTGCCTTGCGGCCATAAGGGGGCCTCCTATATGACGCTTTGAACGTCCGCCGGGGAGGCGGGCGAGATCGAGGGGTCGGACCAGGGGCGGTCTAGGGCGGGCGCGAGGCCCGCCTCCACGCTTCTATCCGGGTGCCGCATGGGCCCGGCCGACCTGCTGACAGAGAGGACTTAATAAACATGGGCAAGGTCATCGGCATCGACCTCGGCACGACCAATTCCTGCGTCGCCGTGATGGAGGGCAAAACCCCCAAGGTCATTGAGAATTCGGAAGGACGGAATACGACGCCGTCCATCGTTGCGTTCACCGACGACGGTGAGCGCCTTGTCGGCCAGCCGGCCAAGCGCCAGGCGGTCACCAATCCCGAGCGCACCTTCTTTGCGGTCAAGCGCCTGATGGGGCGTCGCTACGACGACCCGATGGTCGAGAAGGACAAGAAGCTCGTTCCCTACAAGATTATCCGCGCCGGCAATGGCGACGCCTGGGTCGAGGCGGACGGCAAGTCCTACTCGCCGTCGCAAATCTCTGCCTTCGTGCTGCAGAAGATGAAGGAGACGGCGGAGGCCAATCTCGGCCAGAAGGTCACCCAGGCGGTCATCACCGTCCCCGCCTACTTCAACGACGCTCAGCGCCAGGCTACCAAGGACGCCGGCAAGATCGCCGGCCTTGAAGTGCTGCGCATCATCAACGAGCCGACGGCGGCCGCGCTCGCCTACGGGCTCGACAAGCAGAAGACCGGAACGATCGCGGTCTACGACCTCGGCGGCGGCACGTTCGACGTGTCGATCCTCGAGATCGGCGACGGCGTGTTCGAAGTGAAGTCGACCAACGGCGATACCTTCCTTGGCGGCGAAGACTTCGACATGCGGCTCGTCAATTATCTCGCCGACGAGTTCCAGAAGGAGCAGGGCATCGACCTGCGCCGCGACAAGCTCGCGCTTCAACGCCTCAAGGAGGCAGCGGAAGCGGCAAAGATCGAGCTCTCGTCCACGACCCAGACCGAAATCAATCTGCCCTACATCACGGCAGACCAGACCGGTCCGAAGCATCTCACCATGAAGCTCACCCGCGCCAAGTTCGAGGCGTTGGTTGACGACCTCATCCAGAAGACGGTTGAGCCGTGCCGGCTCGCCCTCAAGGATGCGGGCCTCACTGCGGGCGAGATCAACGAGGTTGTTCTGGTCGGCGGCATGACCCGCATGCCGAAGGTCCAGGAGATCGTGCGGCAGTTCTTCGGCAAGGAGCCCCACAAGGGCGTCAACCCGGATGAAGTCGTCGCGGTCGGCGCTGCGATCCAGGCCGGCGTGCTGCAGGGCGACGTCAAAGACGTGCTGCTGCTCGATGTGACTCCGCTGTCGCTCGGCATCGAGACCTTGGGCGGCGTTTTCACCCGCATTATCGATCGCAACACCACGATCCCGACCAAGAAGAGCCAGGTGTTCTCGACGGCCGAAGACAATCAGAACGCCGTCACCATTCGGGTCTTCCAGGGCGAGCGCGAGATGGCGGCCGACAACAAGATGCTCGGCCAGTTCGACCTCGTCGGTATCCCGCCGGCGCCGCGTGGCGTGCCGCAGATCGAGGTGTCGTTCGACATCGACGCCAACGGCATCGTCAACGTCCAGGCCAAGGACAAGGCGACCGGCAAGGAGCAGCAGATCCGCATCCAGGCGTCGGGCGGATTGTCCGAGGCCGAAATCCAGAAGATGGTCAAGGACGCCGAGGCGCACGCCGAGGAAGACAAGAAGCGTAAGGCCGCGGTCGAGGCAAAGAATCACGCCGAGGTCGATGTGCATTCGACCGAGAAGGCGCTCGCCGAGTACGGATCGAAGATTGCGGACGCCGACCGGCGCACCATCGAGACGGCGCTCGCCGATCTCAAGGAAGCGTTGAAAGGCGAGGACACCGACGCGATCACGGCCAAGGCGACGGCGTTGCGGCAGGCGTCGCAGAAGCTCGGCGAGGCGATGTACAAGGCCTCGACCGAAGCCCAAGGCGCGCCTGGTGCCGAAGGTGGTGCGGGTCCGGGTGCCGGCACCAAGAAGGACGATGTTGTCGACGCCGAATTCACCGAAGTCGACGACGACAAGAAGAACAAGAAATCCGCCTGATCCTCATTCTCGTCGCTGCGCCGGCCCTACGCCAGCGCGGCCGAGAGGAGGTCTTCGAACCGTGAACTTCGGCTGAGAAATGTCAGCGATCGTTTTCCAGCCCACATCGTTCGACCAGCACCCTTTCCCACGCCGGGAGAGGGTGTTCGTCGTTTTTTGAAGAGCGACGCGCAATGTCGAAGCGCTGTTTTTACGAGGTATTGGGCGTCGAGCGCACCGCGAGCGATGCCGATCTCAAGACCGCCTACCGCAAGCTCGCGATGAAATTTCATCCTGATCGCAATCAGAGCGATCAGGACGCCGAGCACCGCTTCAAGGAAGTCAATGAGGCCTATGAGATCCTGCGAGACGGGGATAAGCGCTCGGCTTACGATCGCTTTGGTCATGCGGCCTTCGAGCATCCCGGTAGCGGCGGCCCAGGCTTCGGCGCCGATTTCGCCACGTCGTTTGCGGACATCTTCGACGATTTCTTCGGCATGGGCGGGGGCCGACGCAGCCGCAGCTCGGGCCGCGAGCGCGGCGCCGACTTGCGCTACAACATGGAGCTGACGCTCGAAGAAGCGTACGGCGGCAAGACGGCCCAGATCCGGATTCCGACGTCGGTCATGTGCGAGACTTGCTCGGGCAGCGGTGCCAAGGCCGGCACCAAGCCCAAGGCCTGCAGCACATGCGGCGGCCACGGCAAGATAAGGCATGCGCAAGGGTTCTTCACCCTCGAGCGCACCTGCCCTGCCTGCCACGGCCGCGGCCAGGTGATCGAAAGTCCTTGCGGAGCCTGCGGTGGCCTCGGCCGGACGACGCGGGAGCGCGCGCTATCGGTCACCATTCCGCCGGGCGTTGAGGACGGCACGCGGATTCGTTTGTCAGGCGAGGGCGAAGCGGGGCTGCGCGGCGGCCCGTCGGGCGACCTCTACATTTTTGTGGCGATCGGAGCACACGGGTTCTTCCAGCGCGACGGCGCCGACCTCCATTGTCGGGCGCCCATCTCGATGATCACCGCCGCGCTCGGCGGCGAGTTCGAGGTGCCGACCATCGACGGCGGCAAGACGCGGGTGAAGATCCCCGAGGGGACGCAATCAGGCAAACGCTTCCGCCTGCAAAGCAAAGGCATGCCGGTGCTGCGCTCGAAACAGGTTGGCGACATGTATGTCCAGGTGGTCGTCGAGACGCCGCAGAATCTCACCAAGCGTCAGCGTGAGTTGCTGAGCGAATTTCACAAGCTGTCGTCGAACGAAACCAATCCGGAATCCGCGGGGTTCTTCGGACGGGTCAAGGAGTTCTTCGGAACTCGGGCCGGTTCAGCGTGACTTGACCCTGGGGCTGACGCCCTATACTCGTGGCGATCTTGTGGCTGAAGTTTGGGCAGCCATGAAAGCAGTTGTTCCCGCATATGATCTTCCAGTCTCCCGTCAGCAGTACCAAAAGAACACTACGTCTTGATGACGAAGTGCGGTTCATCCGCTCGTGGATGGAAAAGCCGCTGGCGACTGGCGCCGTCATGCCGTCCGGCAAGCCACTGGCGCGCGCCATGGCGAAATTCGTCGACCCCGACTCCGCGGGACCGATCGTTGAGCTTGGACCAGGAACGGGCGCGGTGACGGCGGCGCTGGTCGAGCACGGCATCGATCCGTCCCGCATGGTGCTCGTCGAATTCAATCCGACCTTTTGCCGTCTGCTGCGCACACGCTATCCCGCGGCAACGGTGGTGCAGGGCGATGCCTACGGGCTGAAGCGTCTGCTCGGCAGCCTGCTGCGCCAGCCCGCATCTGCGGTCGTTTCCGGCCTGCCGCTCTTCACCAAGCCGCTGCGGCTGCGGCTGCGGCTTCTCACCGATGCCTTCGCGCTGCTGCAGCCCGGCTCACCGTTCGTCCAGTTCACCTATGCGCTGGTGCCGCCGATCCCCGGCTCTTATGCCGGCGTGCACGCGCAATCGAGCGAGCGCATCTGGCTCAACCTGCCGCCGGCGCGCGTGTGGGTCTATCGCAAGGCCTGATCTTGTCGGCAGCGGTTGCCGCGCGTTTGAAAGCTTGAGCGCTTGCTGGTCATCGCCCGCTGGGGCGATGACCAGCTCGATGCGAGCTACTATGACAGCAAATTCAATTTGCCGCCGACAGGAATCTCCGGCGCGGTCTTGTTCTCGGTGATGACGAGTTCGAACTCGTTGCCCTTGCGCTGCCATTGGCCGGCGACAAGCGGCGTCTTGGTGACGTTCTTCACCGGCTGCCCGGTCCATTTGATCGGACCAACGATCGAACGATAGTCGGTCGCCACGATCGCATCGAGGATCGCCTTCGGCTCCAGCGCCTTCGAGCGTTTCATCACATCGATCGCCACCTCGAACAGAGCGTGCTGGAAGCCGATCGGCTGGGTCCACGGCCGCTTGGTGGCGGCGGTGTAGGCGTCGGTGAGCTGCTGCGCGCTCTGGCCGGTGAGGCCCGATTTGAACGGGTGGTGCGGCGTCCACCAGATCTCGCTCGTCAAGCCGTTGCCACGGGCGCCGAGCGAATCGATCACCGAGGGGAACAGCAGTGCCTTGCCGATGGTCACGATCTTCGGACGGAAGCCCTGTTGCGCCGCCTGCGACCAGAAGGTCGCAAAGTCCGGCGGGATCATGTTGCCGGTCACGATCTCGGCCCCGACCGTCTTGAATGCCGAAATCTGCGAGGTGAAGTCGTTGTTCATGAGCTGATAGCGACCGGGATCGGTGAGCTTGTAGCCGGCCGCCGCCAATGCCGGCGGGAGACCAAGCTTGGCGTCGCCCCAGGCATTGCCGTCGGCGTCGTTCGGGAATAGCCCGCCGACCACTTTATTGGTGGGTGCGGTGTCCCACATCGCCAAGAACGCGGCGATCACGTCCTCGAGGCCCCAGAAGAAATGATAGGTCCAGGTAAAGCCCTTCTTCGGATCGCCATTGCGGCCGAAGAAGTAAGGCTGCCACGGGCAGTTGGTGGTGATGCAGGGGACCTCGTTGACCTCGGCCTGGTCGGCGACCGGATTTGTGGTGTCGGGCGTTGCCGAAGCGACGATGAGGTCCACCTTATCGCCGGCGATCAGCTCAGCGGCCACCTCCGCGGCCCGATTCCCGCTTGACTGACTGTCCTTGGAGATGATCTGGACGGGATAGGTCTTGCCGCCGCTCGCAAGTCCCTTGGCGAGGATGCCGCGCACTTGTTCGAGGATGAACGTGTCGGCCTCGCCGAAGCCCGCAAGCGGTCCGGTGCGCGGGCTGACATGGCCGATCTTGATGGCGCGGCTCTGGGCGTTCGCCGGAATGACGCGCAGCACGGCTGGTGCTGCGAGCGCGCCGAGGCCGGTTGTCACGACACGCCGGCGCGAAACGCTGCCGGCCGGGGAATTGTCATCGAATACGGGCATGATTTCCTCCGTGAAGTTCTGTTGAATTTTATGGGGGCACTATAGCAAGTGTGACGGAGCTCCGTCTGCCCGCCGGCGCAAGCCGTTATGACGCGTGCGCCGGATGTTCGGAGTAACTACCCCTTGGCCCTTGCCGCCTTGAGGTGTGCGAGCAAACGCATGCGCAGCGCCGCCTGCTGCTCCGCCGTCCAGGTGCGAAAGCCCTGGCCCGTTTTCATGCCCAGCTTACGCTCTGCTACGAGCTTTTCGAGATAAGGCGACGGCCCGGGCCGGCTTTCGATCGCCGGCAACACGGTTTGGTGGATGGCGAGCGTCAGATCCGTCCCGACGAGATCGGCGTTCTCCAACGGACCGAGCACCGCAAGACGAAGTCCGAACGCGGACTTGACGACGGTATCGACGGTTTCGGCGTCGCAGATGCCGTTCTCGACAAGCGAGATCGCCTCCCGCCACAAGGCGTGCTGAAGGCGATTGCCGACAAAACCCGGCACGTCCTTTTTGACGTGCACCGGCGTCTTGCCGATGTCAGCATGCAGCCGCATCGTGAACTCGATCGCGGCGGGCGAGGTCCATTGCGTCGCGATGACCTCAACCAGCGGCACGAGGTAGGGCGGATTCCACCAGTGCGTGCCGAGCGCACGCTCGCGCCGCGCGAGCTTCCCCATGATCTCGGTGATCGGGATCACCGATGTATTGCTGGCAAGTATCGCATCCGGGCGCGCCGCTTTTTCGATGGCGGCAAACAGCTCCTGCTTGACAGCCAAATCCTCGCGCACGGCTTCGACGATGAAATCGGCATCGCGCACGCACTCAGCGAGATCAGACGCGACACGCACGCGCGCCAGTGCTGCGGTATCGTCACCGAGGTCGCGCAGATTTGCGAGCATGCGGACCTTGGCGCTCGCAAGCGTCGGCGCGTGCGCATCGGTGAGCGCGACGTCGTGACCCGCCAGCGCGAAAACCTGCGCAATGCCGTGGCCCATCAGCCCGGCGCCGATAACGGCAATCCTTGGTTTTGACATGGACTATCCGGCGGTATAGCCGCCGTCGGCATAGAGGATGTGGCCGGTGTAGAAATCGGACGCGCGCGAGGCCAGGAAGAGCAGCGGACCGGCGAGATCGGCGGGCTCGCCGAGCCGTCCCTTGGGCACGCGGCCGAGAAAGCCCTTGCGCACATCGCGTGCGCGATCGGTGTCCTCGTACATCCACGCGGTGAGCGGCGAGCGAAACACGGTCGGTCCGAGCGCATTCACGGTGATGCCGGTCTCGCCGAGCTCGCAACCGAGCGCCTTGGTGATGCCGTCAACCGCCGATTTCGAGGCGCAATAGGCGGTGTAGCCGGCGGGATGGCCGAGCAGCCCGCGCGCCGAGGATGTCAGCACGATCTTGCCGCCGCGACCTTGCTTGAGCATTTGGCGCGTGGCGGCGCGCGCCATCAGCCACGACTGCGTGACATTCGCGTCCATCACGTCGAGGAAATCATCGGGCTTCTGGTCGACGATCTTCGAGACCTTGTTGAGGCCGGAGGCGACGACGAGAATATCGACACCGCCGAATTTCTCAACCGCGGCGGCGACGATCGCATCGCAATTGGCCTCTGACGACGGCCGCTTGGCGACGATCGCGGTCTTGCCGCCAAGTGCTTCGCAGGCCGCGGCGACTTTCTTCAGCTCGTCTTCTTTGCTCGCGGCAAGCACAACGTTGGCACCGGCGCCGGCGAGCGTCTTCGCCGCCAGCGCACCGAATGCGCCCGATGCGCCGGTCACGATTGCGGTCTGGCCGCGAATGTCGAACAGCGACGCGGGATTTTTCAGAAAGTCTTCGGACATGGGAAAACCTCGCATCCGTAGCCCGGATGGAGCGAAGCGAAATCCGGGGCCGGCATTGCAATCATTCTGATAGGCCGTTCCCGGATTTCGCTCCGCTCCATCCGGGCTACAAGAGCGTCATTTCGGTGCGGACATCGCGACGAGCATCGTCACCACGTCATTGCCGCGGTTGATGATCTCGCGCGCTTCGTTGGGGCCGATGAAGCAGCTGTCGTTCGCCTTGAGCACGACTTCCTTGCCGCCGGCGATGACGGTCAACTCGCCGGCGAGCACGACGTAGACCTTCTCGGTCGGCGAGGCGTCGGGGCCGGCACCGCCGCCCGGCAGGAAATGCGACAGACCGACCACGAACTGTTTCGGCCCGCCCGCATCGAGCCCAAACAAGCGCAGTGACGAATAGGCGCGGTGGTTCGGGGCCTCGTAGGCCTTCGCGTCGGCGAAACGTTTGACCTCCATCAGAACTTACTCCCTCGTTCGATGCGGTAAGAGCCGCTGGGATCGACGATCGCGACAAGGCGGATGATGCAGCCGTCGCCGCGCTCCCAGTTCCACGGAAAGAAAGCGAACGTGCAGCGCCGTCCCGTCACCTGATCGAGGTCGCCGCCGACATTCTCGATACCCAGGATGCCGGCCTTGAACAGGATGCGGTGCACCGGCTCCCACTCGGGGAAATCTTCCTTCCAGTCGCGCCCGCCTGACCATTTGCGGTACTCCTCGGCGAGGTGGGGATGCAGCGGTCCGTTGCGTTGCGGGCCGATCGCGGTCGCGAGCGGGTGGTCGTTCGCCTGGGTGTCATGGCCGACGACCTTCACCTGCTTCTCCACGAACCACTTGCCGGCGGACGGCACGAACCCGGGCGCATAACAGAAGTAATCCTCGCTGTCGTCATAGAGCTTGTGCCAGCCGGTGTTGACGATGACGACGTCGCGCGGCCGCACGTGCTTGCCGGCCGCCGCTTCGAGGTCGTCATAGGTAATCGGCTCCCATTTCTTCTTCGGGATCGACACCACGATGCCTGAGCCGAAAAAATGCGGCAGCGGCACTTCGTCGATGAACGGCGTCCCGTGCACCACATGGGCCGGCGCGTCGATATGCGTCGTATTGTGCATCGAGGTGGTGATGCGTTGCGACAGCACGCCCGATTTTGCCATGTAGTGGATGCGCTCGATCTTCACATCCTCGAAATACGGCCAGTTCGGCGATTGGTATCCGAACCGGTGTGACAGGTTGTAGAACTCAAGCCCCATCGCGTTGTCGAGATTGTCTTCGAACTGCACGCCACGGATCGTCTTCGCCAAATGAACCTCCCAGTTGGCGCGCCTTGCGTCTTTTGTCTGACGGCAAAGCCGGTTTATGGGTATCGGGAAAATCAATAGCCTTGATATTCGTGCGCCTGCAAGGCCATAGGATGCACCACAAGGCCGCATCACGGAGAGCCCATGAACAATAAGATCGCGTTGGAAGAGCACTTCCTCTCCCCTGGGTTCGAGGACTATTGGCAGACCACGACCGGCGAGATCGACCGCGAGATTTATTGGCAGGCCGTCAAGCGGCTCTCCGAATTCGGCGAGCAGCGCCTCGCCGTCATGGATCGCGGCGGCATTTCCCGCGCGGTGCTCGCGATCGCCGGGCCGGGCGTGCAGATCGAACGCGATACCGCGACCGCAATCCGCCGTGCCCGCGAATCGAATGATTTCCTGGCCGCAGAAATTCAGAAACGTCCCGACCGCTATTCGGGCTTTGCGCATCTCGCCATGCAAGATGCCAAGGCTGCGGCCGATGAGCTCGAACGGAGCATGCGAGACCTTGGCTTCGTCGGCGCGATGATCAACGGCCACACCGACGGCCAATATCTCGATCACCCCACGCTGCATCCGTTCTGGGAGCGAGCCGAGGCGCTCGGCGCCGTGATCTATCTCCATCCGGCCGACCCGCCGGCCGCGATGCCGGTCCTCGCCGGCACCTACGGCCTCAAGCGCGCGACCTGGGAATGGGGCGTCGAAACCGGCTCGCACGCGCTGCGTCTTGTCTTCGGCGGCCATTTTGATCGGTTCCCGCGCGCCACGCTCATGCTCGGCCATCTCGGCGAGATGCTGCCCTATCTGTTGTGGCGCTTCGACAGTCGGGCGAAGTTCTACGGGGTCAAGCTTGCGCGGCAGCCGTCGGACTATATCCGCGACAACATCGTGCTGACGATCTCCGGCATGTTTTCGGCTGAGCCGTTGAACTGCGCGCTTGCGGCCGTCGGGCAGTCGCGCATCATGTTCGCGACCGACTATCCCTTCGAGCCGCCGGACGAAGGGAGCCACTTCATCGACAGCGTTGCCATTGCCGAGGACGTGCGGGCCGACATCTGCCGTAACAACGCCGCGCGTCTCCTGCGCGTTGCACCCGCGAAATAGGCCGCCGACATGGCCAACGAAGGTCGAACCATCGGCAAGACCGAGCTCGAAAATTTTGTCGCCGCGATCTTCGCGGCCGCCGGCGTCGCGCCGATCATGGCGGCAGATTGGGCGCGCATGGTCGTGTGGGCCGATCTGCGCGGCGTCGATTCCCATGGGGTTATCCGCGTCCCGCGCTACGTCGATCTGATCAGGCGCAAGTTCATCCACGCCAACCCTGCGATGCGCGTCGAACGAAGCTCCGGCGCGATCGCGGTCCTTGAGGCGGATCATGCGCCTGGTGCCATCGCGATGACGCGCGCCATGACTGAGGCGCTCGGGCGGGCCCGCGAGGTGCATGTCGGCTGGTGCGGGGCGCGCAACATCACCCATGCGGGAGCCATCGGGCAGTTCGCGCTTCAAGCGGCCGAGGCCGGGATGGCCGGCATCGCCATGTGCGCGTCGGGGCCGCTGATGGCCTATTACGGCGCCCGCGTTGCGGGCGTCTCCACCAATCCGATCGCGATCGCGGTGCCGGCCGGTCGCGGACGCGCGCCGTTCATGCTCGACATGTCGACCTCGACGGCGGCGTTCGGCAAGGTGATGGCGGCGCGCGACCGCGGCGCGCCGATCCCGCTTGGCTGGGCGATGGATGCGTCGGGCCGCGATACGACCGATCCCAGCCGGGTCGCGACGTTGTTGCCGCTCGGCGGCGCCAAAGGTTCGGGCCTGTCGCTGATGATCGAGTGCCTGGCAAGCCTCGCCGTCGGCAATCCGCTGATCGCGGCAGCGCTCGCGGATCCCGAGCGCGGCGACAGTCCGGTGCTGAACGGCATCGCCATCGCCGTCGATCTCGCGGCCCTCGGCGACTTCGGTAATTTCACCGCGGAAATCGACAAGCTGCACGACGCCATCGCGGCGCTCCCGCGCGCAGCCGGCGTCGATCGCATCCTGCTGCCGGGCGAACGCGGCGATAGCGTCAAAGCCGAGCGCGAAAAGACCGGCATTCCGGTCTCGCGCGGCACCTGGACGCGCCTCGCGGCAACCGCGGCATCGCTCGGCGTGCCGGCGCCATAGCTCAAGCCGTCGCGAACGCGGCGACTACGCTCCGCGGACCGTATCGATCATAGCTTCTGAATTGGCCGGGGCGTCGTCGCCGCGCCAGGCGACGTGGCCATCGGGGCGCACCAGAACGAGGCGGCGTTGGTAAAGCGCTGCCGCTGCTGCATCGTCTATGCGATGGACGGTGAGCGGAACGCCGCGCGCGGCCGCAGCCGTGATGATCGGCGCCGGGTCTGCCGATGATTCATCGCCGAACCGCAGCAGCACAAAGCCGCGACCGAAGAGATCGATGGTCGATTTCCCGGGCGCGAGAAAGACATGGGGCGCCCGATGCCCAGGCCGCGCGGTCGGAGCATAAGTCGCGGTCTCGTCGGGCGGCGCGGGGCTGCCGTCGGGCACCACGATAGGCGAGCCCTCGTAGCGATAGCCGAGCTGGATGCCGAGGGTGAACCATTCCCGTCGCATGGTCTCGGTGAACTTGGCGCCGAAGATGCGCCGCGCGGCGTCGCCGTCTGCTCCGGCTGTGAAAATCTCCGGCGGCGGTCGGTTGTCGCGCGGAGACAGCATGCGCGCGAGGTTGCCGCCGGCCTCGCGAACGTTCCGCACCGCCACCGGCCGCCGTTCGGTCTCGTAGGATGCGAGCAGGTTCGCGCCGCCCCAGCCGGCCAGCCGCGCGTCGAGCTTCCAGGCAAGATCGACGGCCTCCTGGATGCCGGTATTCATGCCGAAGCCGCCGGTCGGCGAGAGCTGGTGCGCGCTGTCGCCGCAAAGGAAGACGCGCGCGCTGCCGTAGCGATCGGCGATAAGCTCTCGCCGGGTCCAGGGCATCATCGATTCGATTTCGAAATCGAACGGGCAGCCGACCGCGCGCTCGATTGCGGCGCGCAGATCGGCCTCTTCGAACTTGCGGTATTCGCGGCTGCCGACGAGGGAAAACCGCCAGTGATCGCGGCCGTCGATCGCGACGATCGTGGCGAAGGTGCCCTCTGGCCCGATGAAGATGAATCGATAGGCGGGCCGATGACGGTGCAGCTTTTCAAGACCGTTGCACCGGAAGATCACGTTGGTGGTGTAGGTGAGCAGGGGCTCGCCGGTCATGGCGATGCCGAGGCGCTCGCGGATCGAGCCGCCCGCCCCATCGCAGGCGATCATGTAGTCGGCTTCGAGGGTTTCGTCCCGCCCGCTCGCGTGATCGCGCAGCGTCGCCGTGACGCCGTGCGCGTGCTCGACGAAATCCACCAGCTCGGTGCGGTAGCGCCGCGTCACATGCGGAAACGAACCGGCAAAGCGCGCCAGCACCGGATCGAAGAAGTTCTGCGGACAGCGCTCGCGCTTTTGCGGGCTTTGCGGCGGCGGCTTTTCCTCTCGCGGGGTCGGGAACGGTTCGCGCCCAAGCTCGTAGCCGTTGGCGAGGCTCGTGACCCAGGCACAATCCTGCGGATAATCGCGGTTATAGCCTGCAGTCTCGACCCACGGCACAATCCCCCAACGTCTGCAGAACTCCATGGTGCGGATGTGGACGATGTCCATCCGCGGCTGCGTTATGCGGCCGTCGGTCTTTCTCGACGAGCGTGCAGGGGACGCCGCGCCAGCCAAGATCCCCCGCCATGGCGAGCCCCACCGGCCCGCCACCCACGATCAGTACAGGCGTTGATTTCATGGGATCGACTGTATTGATTTTGCTCCGCAGTGGCCAGACTCGTGACGTCTACGACACGTCCGCACGCCGCATGGCTGCGCAACGCTTGCGCGGGTTTAAATCCCAAGGGAAAGCAGACAGAATATTCGCATGACTCACGTTGCTGCTACCTGACGCACCGATCTCAGGCGTATGACGCGCTCGCGCTCGCCGAGGTGCGCGACACCGCGGCCCTGATGCGCGACGCCGCGCGGCTGCGCGACGCGCAGTTTGGCAGCGTGATGACCTATTCGCGCAAGGTGTTCATTCCGCTCACGCACCTGTGCCGCGACAGCTGTCATTACTGCACGTTCGCGCAGCCGCCGCGTCGCGGCCGGGCGGCATACATGACGCCCGAGGATGTGCTTGCAGGTGGCGCGCGCAGGCGCACGCGCAGGCGCGACCGAGGCCCTGTTCACCCTCGGCGACAAACCCGAGTTGCGCTACGCCGCGGCGCGCGATGCGCTTGCCGCGCTCGGCTACGCGACGACGCTCGACTACCTCGCCGCCATGGCCGCGCTCGTTCTCAAGGAAACCGGCTTGCTGCCGCATCTCAATCCCGGCGTCATGGGCGGCGAGGACATGGCGAGGCTGCGCAAGGTCTCCGCCTCGATGGGCCTGATGCTGGAAACGGCGGCCGATCGCCTGTCGGAGAAGGGGCACGTCCATTTCGGCTCGCCCGACAAAGTGCCCGCGGTGCGCCTCGCCACCATCGCGACGGCTGGCGAATTGGCAATCCCGTTCACCACCGGCCTCTTGATCGGAATCGGCGAGACGCGCCGCGAACGTATCGAAGCCCTGCTGGCGCTGCGCGATCTTCACGCTACTTACGGCCACATCCAGGAAATCATCATTCAGCCATTTCGCGCCAAGCCCGGTACGCGCATGGCCGAGTGTCCCGATGCGTCCGACGACGAATTGTTGTGGACGCTCGCCGTGGCGCGAATCGTATTGCCGGTCACCATCAGCCTGCAGACGCCGCCGAACCTCGCGCCGCATCTGCTCGACGCCGCGATCGATGCCGGCATTGACGACTGGGGCGGCATTTCCCCGGTGACGCCGGACTTCGTCAATCCGGAGGCGCCCTGGCCCGAGGTCGAGATGCTGGCGGAAAGACTCGCGCTACGCGGACGGACCCTAGTGCAGCGCCTGCCGGTCTACCCGCGCTTGCTGCGAGGTGAGGCACTTCCTTCACCTCCCCCTGGAGGGGGGAGGTCGCCGCGCGTTAGCGCGGCGGGAGGGGGTGACAGCGGTGCAACGCGATTGACGCTGGATTCGTTGAACCGCTTTCACCCCACCCCGGACCACCTGCGGCGGTCCGACCCTCCCCCTGCAGGGGAGGGTGCGCTAGGGGAGGGTGTGCGAGCGTGGCTCGATCCGGCGATTCGCACCGCGGTGCTGCGCGCGAGCGATGCGGATGGCTTTGCACGCGGAGATGCGTGGTCGCCGGGGCAGAGCGATGTGCCGGCGACCGCGATCCCCGGCGCCCGAATGGCGCCGCATGCTCCCTCGCTCGAGCAAATCCTCGCGCGCGCGGAGAACGGCGAGGGGCTCGGCGAGGCCGACATCGTTCGGTTGTTCGCGGCGCGTGGTGGAGACTTTGATCATGTCTGTGCCGCAGCAGATCGGCTGCGCGCGCGCGCCGTCGGTGACACCGTCACCTATGTCGTGAACCGCAACATCAACTACACCAATGTTTGCAGTTATCGCTGCGGCTTTTGCGCGTTCTCCAAGGGCAAGTCGGCCGAGCATCTGCGCGGCGCCGCCTACGACCTTGATCACGACGAACTCGCGCGGCGCGTAACCGAGGCGTGGGCGCGCGGCGCCACCGAAGTCTGTCTGCAAGGCGGCATCCATCCGGCCTACACCGGCGATACCTATCTTGCGATCCTGCGCACGGCGAGAGCGGCGGCGCCCGGAATCCACGTTCACGCGTTCTCGCCGCTTGAAGTGTGTCACGGCGCATCGACGCTCGGCATCCCGGTAACGCGCTTTCTCGAGAGATTACGCGACGCCGGTCTCGGCACGTTACCCGGCACCGCCGCGGAAATTCTCGACGATGAAGTGCGCGCCGTGATTTGCCCCGACAAGCTCACGACCTCCGAATGGCTCGACACCATCGAGGCGGCCCACAAGGTGGGGCTCAAGACCACCTCGACGATCATGTTCGGCCATGTGGAGGGTCCGGAGCATTGGGCGCGCCATCTCGCTGCGTTGCGCGACCTCCAGGCGCGGACCGGTGGCTTCACTGAGTTCGTGCCGCTTCCCTTCGTCCACATGGAGGCGCCGCTTTATTTCAAAGGAGCGGCCCGGCGCGGCCCGACTTTGCGCGAAGCCATCCTGATGCATGCGGTGGCGCGGCTCGCGCTTCATCCCCTCATCGTCCATGTCCAGACGTCGTGGGTGAAGATGGGGCGCGACGGCGCGATCGCCTGTCTGCAGGCCGGATGCAACGACCTCGGCGGGACACTGATGAACGAGAGCATTTCGCGCGCTGCCGGCGCCGCGCATGGCCAGGAATTGCCGCCCGCCGGGATGGAGGCGATCGCCGCTGCGATCGGCCGTCCGGCTGTGCAGCGCACGACGCTCTACACGCCGGCATCGGCCGAGCGGGATGCGGCCGCCCGCCATGCGGCCGACCTCATGCCCGTTGTGCAGACGCCGGTGAAACGACATCCCTTCACCTCCCGTCGCCGCGTCGAAGCGCGAGGCACGTCGGGCGAGGGGGAACGAGCACATCCGCGAGAGGCGGCGGCCATTCACCGGATCGAGGATGCGCACGGTCCGACCTCTCGTTCGGGACAGGTGAAGGATGAGCGCGAAGCACTACACCATCGCCGTGCTGGGCGGCACCGGTGCCGAAGGCAGCGCGTTGGCGCTGCGGTTCGCGCGCGCCGGTCATCGGGTCATCATAGGTTCGCGCGACGCGGCGCGGGCCGCGACCACGGCCAACGAGATCAACGCCGCGCTGGGTCGTGAGGTCGCAGCCGGCGCTGCCAACAAGGCGGCCGCCGGCGAGGCGGAGATCGTCCTCCTCACCGTGCCCTACGCAGCGCAACGCGCGACCGTCGAAGAAGTGCGCGAAGCCCTCACCGGCAAGATTCTGATCGACGCCACGGTGCCGCTGAAGCCGCCGAAGGTCGCGCGGGTGCAGCTACCGCCGGAGGGCTCGGCGGTTGCGGCAATCCAGGCGACGCTCGGCGACAAAGTGCGGGTGGTGTCGGCGTTCCAAAACGTTGGCGCGCACGCGCTCAAGGATGTTGATCACGACGTCGCGTGCGATGTGCTCGTTTGCGGGGACGACGTGGCGGCGCGCGAGGTTGCGATTGGCCTTGCCGCCGACATCGGGCTTGCGGCCTGGCACGCCGGGCCGATCTGCAACTCCGCAGCGGCCGAAGCGCTGACTTCGGTCCTGATCGCAATCAATATGCGCTACAAGAGTTCTGGCGCCGGCATCCGCATTACGGGCGTTCCTTCGCCGAAGAAGCCTGAATAAGCCGGCCTTGGTGCAGAGCCGACAACAGGTCGCGCCGGCCTACTTCGCTTCGCGCGTGCTGCAGGCTATAGTCCTGCGCAACGTTCGCGAGGAGGAAGCGATGAAGGAGCTGATCAAGCAATATCTTGATGACGGGATGTCGCGCCGGCAGCTCATGACCGGATTGAGCGCGCTCGGGTTGACGAGCGTTGCCGCAAACGCGGTCGCACAATCGGTGTCGGCGCCTGCTGCCGTGCCGGCCTCAGCGATGCGGGAAGCGCAGGGCACCGGCGGCGCGCTGTTCGTCGCGCAGCTTAAGGCCGCGGGCGTCAAGTACGTGTTCTTCAACCCGTCGACCGGCGATTACCCAATCTTCGACGCGCTCGTCGACGAACCAAGCATTCAGGTCATCAAGGGCATCCACGAAGGGGCCGTAGTCGCCATGGCCGACGGCTACGCCAAGGCGACCGGCAAGCCGGCAGTGGTGATCGTCGCGAATGTCGGCCTCACCAATGCGATGACGCAGATGATCAACAGCTGGAAAGATCAGAGCCCGCTGCTCGTCGCCGTCGCGTCGGTCGAGCAGGATCTTCTCGGCCGCGACCAGCTTCAGGAAGCCGAATTCCACGAGAACATGACAAACCCGATCACCAAGTGGACCTGGGTTGCCAAGACTACCAACGGTATCCCCGAGACATTGCGGCGCGGCCTCAAATTCGCAGCGACGCCGCCGAGCGGACCGGTGTTCCTGTCGCTGCCGAACAACATCCTGCGCGACGAGGGCAAGGCCGCAATTTGGGATCAGGCCAAGTTCGACGTGCCGATGCGCATTCGCCCGGACCAGGAGTCGGTCGAGAAGGCGGCGCGGCTCCTCATCGAAGCCAGAAACCCGCTGATGAGCGTCGGCGACGAAATCACCTGGAGCCACGGAGAAAAGGAAACGCTGGCGCTCGCCGAACTGCTCGGCCTGCCGGTCGCCTCGCAGCCCGGCGCGCTCGGCTTCTGGTCGAAGCCGTTCCCGACCCGGCACCCGCTCTATATCGGTGCGCAGCTCCGCGACATGCGCTTCCCGGGCAAGCCTGACGTGCTGCTCAATTTCGGCAACCGCTATGGCGAGCGGGCGTCGCCCGGCACGACGCTGATCTCGGTGCGGCTTGATCCGGCAAGTCTCGCCCGCACCACGCCGATCGACGTTGCCATGGTGGCGGATCTCCGTCTCGCCGCCGCGGACCTGATCGCGGCGGTGAAGAGCCTCGCGACCCCGGCGCGGCTCAAGGAGATCGCCGCGGAGCGGACTGAACGTACCGCTGCCTATTCGCGCGAGATGGCCGAATTCCGCTTGAAGATCGCCCGTGAGAATGCCGACAGCGTACCGGTTTCGCTGTCGCGGCTTGGGCTCGAACTCGAAAGCGCGCTCGCCCCCGACACCTGCTACGTCTGCGATGTCGATTCCGGCAAGGCCATGGATCCGCTGATGTCGTTCGGCGGCGACGACAAGAGCTATTTCGCGACGAGCCCGAACATCCTCGGGTGGGGCATGGCGGCCGCGTTCGGCGTCAAGCTTGCGCGTCCCGACCGGCCGGTGGTCTCTGTGGTCGGCGACGGCAGCTTCTGCTTCTCGGGGCCGCAGCCGCTGTGGAGCCAGGCGCGCTACCAGGCGCCGATCATCAACATCGTGCTCAACAACAAGAGCTACAACAACGAGCGCAACCGCATTTGGCACTACGGCGGACGCCAGTTCAAAACCGGCCGCGACATGACCTGCTATAACGGCAGCCCCGACGTTGACTTCGTCAAGGCGGCAGGCGCGTTCGGCGTCGAGGGCGAGGTGGTCACGGAGCCGGGCGACGTCAAAGCGGCGATCGGCCGCGCTCAGCGCGTCGTTGCCGACGGGCGTCCTTACCTCCTCGATGTTCATACATTGCGCGACGGCATTGGCACGGCCTCGACCTGGTACCCGGCCTACTCGATTGCCGAGAACCGGAACCGGAGGGTGTGATGCGACGTTCATCCGGCAGTCCGATCCGGCCCACGCTCGTTGCGCTTGCGCTCGTCGCGGTCGTAAGTGCCGCGCCTGCGCGCGCGCAGGAAGGTCCGCCCCGCGCGCTTCCGGCGGGCGAGGGCCGGGACATCGCGGCGACGGCATGCTCGCAATGCCATGCCCTCAACGTCATCATGTCGATGCGCGAAGGACCCACGGGATGGCGCCGTCACGTCACCAACATGGTGATGCGCGGCGCCCAGTTGACGCCCCGCGAGGCGGACACCGTCGTCGCTTATCTCACGACGAATTTCGGGCCGGGGTCGTCACCGGCAGCTGTCGCGGCGACGGCATTGCCGGCCGGGCCGGGTAAGGAACTCGTCGAAGCGCGCTGCAGCGCGTGCCACGATCTCGAACGGATCACCATCGCCAAGCGGCACAAGGCCCAATGGCCGACGCTGGTCGCGAACATGGTGGGCCGGGGCGCCGTCGCCACTCCGGACGAGGCGCAGGCGATTACAACGTATCTCGCCGCGCATTTCGGGGAGTGAACAGCCGCACGATCGCGGCACTTTCGCGAAGGCGAAATCAAATTTGCGAATAATTCAAACAATGACGGCGGGCAAAGCGAAGCGTGCCCCACGTCAAACGCAACGGTGCGCATGCTTCGCTTTGCTCACCCATAGAGGCAACAGGAGGAACCGATGAAACGCAACCTCGCCATCAGCTTTGGACTCGCTTTCGCCGCCATCGCGGCAGTCGCGCATTCGCAGCAGGCATCCGGACAGTCGGACGGCTGGGTCACGCTGTTCGACGGAAAGAATCTCGATAATTGGAATCAGATCGGTGACGCTAACTGGCGGCTCGCTGACGGCGTCGTCGAGGCGGACAAAGGCAACGGCTTTCTGGTCTCGAAAAACACCTACACCAACTTCCAGATTCGCGCCGAATTCTGGGTCAACCCCGATGCCAACAGCGGCATCTTCATCCGCGCCACCGATCCCGCCAAGGTAACGGCGGAGAACGCTTACGAGGTGAACATCTTCGACAAGCGGCCCGACCCGAGCTACGGCACCGGCGCGATCGTCAATGTCGCCAAGCCCTCGGTGTTCCTCAAGGCCGGCGACAAGTGGAACAACTATGAGATCACGGCCCAGGGCCCGAAATTCACCGTGATCCTCAACGGCACCAAGACCGTGGATGGCGTCGAAAACTCAAAGCATCCGAGCGGAAAGATAGCGCTCCAATATGCCGCGGGCGTGGTCAAGTTCCGCAAGGTCGAAATCAAGCCGATGTAACGGCACGCGCACTCTGACTGTGCTCATGCGCCGGCCGCACGACGGCCGGCGCTTTCGTGCGTCGTCGTGAACAGCCCGATCAGCGCTCGCTTAACGGCGGCATTGCGAGTCGGCGACGAGATTTTCGCCCCCATCAAATCAGTGACGTAGAACACGTCGACGGCGCGCTCGCCGAACGTCGCGACGTGGGCCGACGCGATGTTGAGGTTGAGCTTCGATAACGTCGCCGTCAGCTCGTAGAGCAGTCCGGGCCGGTCGAGGCCGCCGATCTCGACGACAGTATAGCGGTTCGACCATTGATTGTTGATGGTCACTTCGGGCTCGATGGCGAAGGCCCGGATGCGTCCCTTCGGCGTTGCCCGCTTGGCCACCATTTCGGGTAGCCGCAGGTCGCCGTTCAACGCCTTCTCGATCGCCGCCACGACCCGGTCGGCGCGGCGGTGCTCGTCATCATCGAGGTCGAATTCGCGGGTGATGGCGATGGTATCGAGCGCCATGCCGTCGGTCGTGGTGTAGATCTGCGCGTCGACGATATTGGCCCCGGCAGTCGCGCAGGCGCCGGCGATGTAAGACAATAGCCACGGGTGGTCGGGCGCGAGCACGGTCAGCTCGGTGACGCCCCGCGTCGCATCAAATCCGGCGCTGGTGGCGAGCGTGCGTCCCTCTTGCTCGGCCTCGCGTACGAACCGGGCGTGCGCGAGCTTGTGCGGCAGATCGACCTTGAGCCAGTAGGCCGGATAGTGGCGCGCAACGTAGCGCTCGACATCCTCGGCCGGCCAGTCCGCGAGCTCCGCTTTGAACTCGGCCTGGGCCATGGCGACGCGCTTGGCGCGGTTGACTTCGGAGAAGCCGCCGGTGAGGGCGGGCTCGGTCTCATAGTAGAGCGCGCGCAGGAGCTGGGCCTTCCAGCCGTTCCAGACGCCGGGGCCCACCGCGCGAATGTCAGCGGTGGTGAGAATGGCGAGGAGCTTCATGCGCTCCAGAGACTGCATGATCGAGGCGAAGTTCTCGATGGTTTTGCGGTCCGACAAATCGCGCGACTGGGCGATGGTGGACATCACCAGATGATGTTCGACCAGCCACGCCGCAGTCTCCGTTTCAGCCGGCGTGAAGCCGAGCCGCGGACAGAAATGCCGCGCGATGCGGGCGCCGGCAATGGAATGATCCTCCACCCGTCCCTTGGCGATGTCGTGCAGGAACAGCGCCACGCACAGCACGTCGCGGTGGTTCGGATGGATGGTGCGGATCACGTCGTTGGCGAGGCCGTATTCCGGATTGGTCCCGCGCTCGATCTCGCCGAGCACGCCGATGCAGCGCAGGAGATGCTCGTCGACCGTGTAGTGATGATACATGTTGAACTGCATCATCGATACCACTTGGCCGAAATCGGGCACGAAACGCCCGAGCACGCCGCATTCGTTCATGCGCCGCAGCACGATCTCGGCGTTGTCTTTGGCGGTGAGGATTTCGCGAAAGAGGGTGTTCGCTTCCTCGTTCTCGCGCAGCGATCGGTCGATCAGCTTGAGCGACTGCGTCGCCCGGCGAAGCGCATCCGGATGGAACGCAAGGACATGCCGCTGGGCAAGTCGGAACATGCGGATGAGATTGACCGGATCACGGGCAAACACGTCCGTATCCGTAATGTTGATCCGATTATTGTCGACGATGAAATCCGGGCTTTCGCGCAGCGTGCGCTGCCGGCGCGGGCGAAGCCTTGCCACCATGCGGTTGAGCATCGGGACGCTTTTAGCCTGGCGGCTTTCCAGCGCCGCGCACAGGATGGCGGTCAGGTCGCCCACGTCCTTTGCGATCAGGAAGTAGTGCTTCATGAAACGTTCGACCGCACGCAACGCCAAGCGGTCCGTGTAGCCGAGCCGCTGCGCGATGACGCGCTGGATGTCGAACGACAGGCGTTCCTCGGCGTGCCCGGTGACGAAATGCATGTTGCAGCGGACCGCCCACAGAAAATCTTCGCAGCGGCGGAACAGACGCAATTCGGAGCGATCGAACACGCCGGCTTCGACCAGCTCCTCGGTGCTGCGCACCCGGTAGACGTATTTGGCAATCCAGAACAGCGTGTGCAGGTCGCGCAATCCGCCCTTGCCGTCCTTCACGTTCGGTTCGACGAGATAGCGCGACTGGCCGCTGCGGCGATGGCGCTCCTCGCGCTCGACGAGCTTGGCGGCGACGAACTCAGCGGCGCTTCCCTGAATGACTTGCCGATCGAAGCGGGCGACAAGTTCGTCGTAGAGGGCGCGATCTCCGATCAGATAACGCGCTTCCAGGATCGCCGTGCGGATGGTCATGTCCGCCTTCGACAAGCGGATGCAATCGTCGATCGAGCGCGTCGCGTGGCCGACCTTGAGCCCCATGTCCCACAGGCAATACAGCATCGCCTCCGCGACTTGTTCGCCCCATGCGGTCTGTTTGTAGGGCAGCAGAAACAGCAGGTCGATGTCCGACCCCGGCGCCAACAGGCCGCGACCGTAACCGCCCGTGGCGACGATCGCCATCCGTTCCGCGTCTGACGGGATTTGCGACGGATAGAGCTGCTCGGCCGCAAACCTGTAAATCGCGTTGATGATCTCGTCCTGCATCCGGCACAGGCGGGTTGCGCATTGCCCGCCATGACGGTCCTTGAGGAGGAGGCGCTCGGCCTCCTTGCGGCCTTTGGCCAGCTCGGCCTTGAGATATTGCGCCATGGCGGCGCGCAGCGCGCTATCGTGGACCAGGTCCGACTTTGCGAGCGCGCACAATCCCTCGACCAGGCGGTCGGCCTCCACCATCACGGCCTCGCCGGGGGGAGTGAGCTTGACGGCTTGACTCATGCTCTTCCGATAGCTGAGCCGGCTCGCCGTGTCACGATGCGCTGCGGAAGGGTTATTCGGAAATCGGGGTGCGGCGGCCGGTGCCAGAGGCTCGTCGTCAGTTTCGAACGTCCTGCAGGAACCACTCGGTTGGAATCTCTCTGCCAAGACCGGCTGCCTTGGCCTTGCGATACACGAGCCCGCCGACCGAGGAGAACTGCAGGCCCTGGTTCCCGAGATTATGATAGAAGGTTATCTGGTCGTCGCTGGTCCGGCCTGGCGCTTTGCCGTTAACGAGAGCGCAATAATCGGGATAGTCGCCGCCGAAACCGCCTTCCTCCGTCTTGGGCGGCAGCCTTTTCATCTCTTCCGCGGTGCCGGCGACATAGGCCGAAGGGCTGTGCCCGACTTCGGCTTTGACACGGTCGGATTCGGCCATCTTGGCTCCGCCGCTGCCCTGCCGGATTTTCACATCGCACCGGTCGAGGACGTCCTGGCTGAGTTCGCGCGGCCCCAGCATCGTCACATGCATGCCCGGCTCCAGCCACTCGGCGGAAAACGTCGGATCCATGCTGTCGGTGCAGGTGGCGAGGATGTCGACGCCACGCACCGCTTCGCGCGCCGTCGCCACCGGCTCAACGGGAATACCGAGCTTCGCGCTCATTTCGGCGGCGAAGCGATTGCGGTTGTCAGCCGTTGGACTGAAGACCTTGGCGCGCGTGATCGGCCGCACGACGTGAAAGGCTTCGAGATAGGTTCTCGCCATGCCGCCGGACCCGAGGATCCCGACGCTGCTGGCATTCTTGCGCGCGAGGTGCCTCGCGCCGATGCCGGCACCGCCGCCGACGCGCATGTGCTGCAGCACACCGTCGTTGATTAGCGCGAGGGGTTCGCCATTGCGCGTGCTCAAGAGAAAGATGAGGCCGAGGAATGTGCCCGGCTGCATGCAGTATTTGCTCTCCCGCCAGAGGCCATCCTTGTCGACCGGCCAGGTCACCACGTCTGACTTCATGCGGATCGCCAGAATGCCGTCGTTTGCGCCCTCCATGGTGCCCCAACGGTAATAGCCATCCTCGCGTTCGCAGGGCACGTAGATGTCCGTGCGCGGCCGCTGCACCGCGC
This sequence comes from uncultured Alphaproteobacteria bacterium, assembly GCA_963702755.1. Classification (GTDB taxonomy): domain Bacteria; phylum Pseudomonadota; class Alphaproteobacteria; order Rhizobiales; family Xanthobacteraceae; genus JAJPKK01. The sequence goes on from CAVPDZ010000007.1 coordinate 570,529, forward strand.
CGCCGGTCGGGATTTGCCGGAAGGCGTGCTCCTGCGCATCGATGCATTCGCGCATGGTCAGGAGCTTGGCGACGACGTCGTTGTGGATGAACAGCATTGCATTTCCTCGGGCGGACGTATGCCTGTCGCGCAACGGTCCAAGGCGGCGCCATCAACGGTGTTGATTGCGGTTGTTGATTGCCGTATTCGGCCCATCTACGTTGATGAAGTGGGAAGGGCTTTGGTCGTTACCATAGAACAGTCTTGTCAATCAAAGCCGATGTTGAATCGGTCGGGGGAAGCATGGCGCAGCTGAAATATCCGGATTTGCACGCTCATATTGCCGCCTTGGAGCAGAACGGGCTCCTCTTCCGCGTGCAACGGCCGATCAACAAGGACACCGAGATGCACGCCTTGGTGCGGTGGCAGTTCCGCGGCGGCATCCCGGAATCGCAGCGCAAGGGCTTCCTGTTCGAGAACGTCGTCGACAGCAAAGGCCGCCGCTACGACATTCCGGTCGCGGTCGGGATCCTCGCCTCCAATCGCGAGATCTACAGCGTCGGCATCGGATGCAACGTCGAAGACATCAAGAAGAACTGGGACTACGCCGAGCAAAATCAGATCGAGCCGCAGCTGATCGAAAACGCGCCGTGTCAGGAAATCGTGGTCCAGGGCGAAGGGCTCAACGAGGCAGGAAAAGGCGTCGATGGGCTTCCCATCCCGATTTCGACGCCCGGGTTCGATAACGCGCCCTACGCTTCCTGCTCGATGTTCATCACCAAGGACCCGGACACCGGGCGCCAGAACATCGGCAACTACCGGGCCATGGTCAAAAGCCCGACCCGGATGGGAATGAACCCGGAGATCGAGCTCAACCAGGGCATTCACGAACACTGGCTGAAGTACAAGGCGCGCGGCGAGAAGATGCCCGCGGCGCTGCTGCTCGGCGCGCCGCCGGCGATCACTTTCGCCTCGGTCCACAAGCTGCCGAAGCATCTCGATGAGCTTGCCGTTGCCGGCGGACTGGTCCGCGCGCCGATCCGCGTGTGCAAGGCGAAGACCGTGGATCTGATCGTGCCGGCCGAAGCGGAGATCGTCGTCGAGGGTTACATCGACACCGAATGGCTGGAGCCCGAAGGCAGCTTCGGCGAGTCACACGGCTACATGAATTTGAAGGAATACAACGCCTTCATGGACGTGACGGCGATCACCCGACGCAAGGATGCCGTGCTCGTATCCATCATCAGCCAGGTGACGCCGAGCGAGAGCAGCCTCATCAAGCGCGTCGCCTATGAGCCGGCCTTCCTGCATCACCTCCGCCACCATCTGAACATCAGCGGCGTGAAACGCGTTTTCATGCATGAACCGCTGACCAATCTGCGCAAGCTGATCGTGATCCAGCTCAGCTCCGACACGCTGGAAGCGGAAGTCTGGCGCGCGCTCTATGGCGCCTCGTCCTACTCGTCGGCGGTCGGCAAGATGGTGATTGCGGTCAACGAGGATATCGAGCCCGAGAACCTCGACATGCTGTTCTGGGCGATGTCCTACCGCATGCGTCCGCACCAGGACCTGCGCGTGCTCGACCACAAGGACATGGGTCACGGACCGCGTACCGGGCAGGATGACAATCACTACGAGGCGACGGACTCCGCGATGCTGATCAATGCCATGATCAAGCGGCCGTATCCGCCGATCTCACTCCCGGCGAAAGAGTACATGGAAAAAGCAAAGGTGATCTGGGAGGAGCTCGGCTTGCCGCCGCTCAAGCCGGAGATGCCATGGTACGGCTATTCGCTCGGCCAGTGGCCCGAGGAATTCCAGCTCGAGGCAGACCGCGCGACGCGCAGCGAGTATTGGACGACGGGCGAAGTCATCAAGCAACGACGGCGCAACGACAAGCGGCTCAACGATCCGTATCTGTCGTTGTGATGAGTTGAATCGTTCTCATCGCCATCCGTAGGGTGGGCAAAGCGCGGACTTGTCCGCGCGTGCCCACGCGGAGCTCGGTTCGATGGTGCGCACGCTTCGCGTTGCGCACCCTACGAGCTGGCAATCTCAAGGCTTGCGGCAGGTCAGTCCGATGACTGCGGACATGCCGCCGTGCGAAGTGCCTTCGTGCATCTCGAGTTCTTCCTCGGTGAAGACTTTGTCGCGAAAATCCGCAAACGCCTCCTCGAGCAGGGCTCTCGTGTAGAGGTTTTCGAGCTGCTTCGGGCCGCCGGTTCCATATTCCAACTGCTTCGGCGTGTAGCCCTGGATGATCAGCAGGCCGCCGGGCTTGAGCGCCTTGCGCATGCCGGCCCATTTCTGCGCGCGCTCGGCAGGCGTCGAGAACTGCGTGAAAATCTCGCATACCGCGTCGAATGCTGATTCCGGATAGGCCCAGCTGTGGACATCTGCCAATTCGAATGTGACGGAAACCCCTCGCTTCTTGGCCAAGGCGCGGGCTTTCGTCTGTGCCGTGGGCGAGAAATCGATCGACACCACGTCGAGGCCCTGCTCCGCCAGCCACACGCTGTTGCGGCCCTCGCCGTCGGCAACGGCAAGCGCTTTTCCGCGCGCCGGCAGGAGTGGGCGGCAAGCGGCAAGAAAATAGTTCGGCGTTTCGCCGAAGATGTACTCGGGCGCGCTATAGCGCGCCTCCCATCGTGCGAACTCGTCAGTCATCTTGCCTCTATCTCAAATTTCCATCTGGACTATTCGCGTTAGCACGGCGCGGGGCATTTTCGACATGTGCATCTTCATCAATTTATGCGTGTGACATCGACCGCTTTGCGATAAGCTTCCCTCAGAGCCCGGCATACGACAATGGGCCAACATTGGGGAGGTTTGTATGACTGCTCAGCGGCGGGACTTCCTTCTATTGTTTGCATTGCTGGCGACAACGCCCGCGTTGGCGCAAACAGCGAAACCCACAACAGACGCGACCGCCGGCACTGCATCGATCCCGAATTTTGGCGGCGTATGGCGGCACATGTCGCTCCCCGGCTTTGAGCCATTGCCGACTGGACCGCGTCCGGTGACCAATCTCTCGCGGCAGGATGGCCACAGCAATTACGGCCAGCTGGTCGGCGATTACAAGAACCCGATCCTGAAGCCGTGGGCCGCGGACCAGGTGAAGAAGCTCGGCGATATTTCGCTGAGCGGTGCGAACTTCCCGAGCCCTGCCAACCAATGCTGGCCGGAGCCGTTGCCCTACATCTACAAGAACTTCGGCATGCAGATGCTGCAGCAGAAGGACAAGATCACGATCATCTATGACGAGGCGCAGGAATTCCGCCAGGTGCGCCTCAACCAGCAGCACCCGGCGCAAGTGACGCCGTCGTGGCACGGCGATTCCGTCGGCCATTACGAGGGCGACACGCTGGTGATCGATACCGTGGGACAGAAGACCGACCGGCCCTTTGCCATGATCGATCTTTACGGCACGCCCTTCACCAGGACTCTCCACGTGGTGGAGCGCTATCGGCTGCTCGATTACGACGATGCGAAAGAGGGACTCGACCGCGACAAGAAGGAAAATTTCCTGCCGCCCGGCAGCCTCAACTTCGACCCGAAGCGCAAATTCCTGCAGATCCATTTCACTGTCGAGGACGAGGGCACGTTCACGACGCCGTGGTCCGCGACCATCACCTATCGGCCCGGCCGGGAGTTTCAGGAAATCGTCTGCGCCGAAAACATCCACCAATACTATTTCAACAAGGACGAGGACGTCCCGCGGGCGAACAAGCCGGACTTTTGATCGATCGCGGAAGCCCGAAAGGTCCCGCCGACTCGCAGATTGGCGTACGTCGCGGCGGCGGCTCGAATCACGCCGGCACTCAACCGGTGGCGGATGTGCATTTGCGGCGCGGGACCGATGCTTCCGCGCTTTGATCTACATCAAATACAAGACCATGGCGCTGTCCATCTTGAGAACCCTCAAGGAGGATTCCCATGCCAATGGAGACGATTGTCGTTGTTTGCCTGATCACCGCAGCTTTTGCGTGTTTTGCCATCGTTCTCGAGTGGGCGTCTCGCAAGACCCAAGAACTGTAGGCTCTATTTGTCGGCATCGCGGCACGTCATTCTGCCGCCCGCTGAGGCATGACGTCGACACGCGCGCCGGCTGCTGCTGCCGTCGCGCTCGTCCAGACCTCAAAGTCGCGCAGCCTCAGTCGACGTGTGCGCAGGCGATACAGGAACGAGAAGGTCGGCCAGTTGTTGGTGACCTTTCCCGATACGGTCTTGTACCAACTCGTGCATCCACCCAGCACAAGCACGGACTTCCGGAGTCGCGCGCGCAGCCCTTCGTTAAAGCGCTGCTGAACGTCGCTGCGCACTTCCATTCGCTGAATACCGGTGGTCATGATGGCGGTGACAGCCTGAAGTACATAGTGGAATTGGCTTTCCAACATGTACACGACGGAAGTGTGAGCGAGATTGGTGTTTGGACCATACAGCAGAAACAAGTTTGGGAAGCCGTTGACGCTGACGCCGAGATAAGCCTCCGCGCCATCCTTCCAAACCTCGTGCAGATCGCGGCCGCCGGTGCCGCGGATGCGCATCGGCGCAAGGAACTGGGTCGCCTTGAAGCCGGTCGCAAAGATCAGCGTCTCCACCGCATGGCGACTGCCATCGCGGGTCTCGATCCCGTCGGGCGCAATTTTCGTGATCGGCGAAGTGATGAGTTCCACGTTGTCGCGAGCGAGTGTCGCGAACCAGTCGCTGCTTTGGAGCCCGCGTTTGCAACCGAGCGAATAGTCGGGGATGAGCTTTGCTCGTAACCGCTCGTCGGGAATTTTGGTCTCCAGGCCGGTGCGAAACAGCCGCTGCGCCCGCCGGTTGAGGGGCGCCAGATCGAAATTCACAAACCTCGCCTCGTTGCGGCAGTAAAGCGTCGCGCGTTCAAGGCGCCGCAAGATGGGGAAACGCTTGTAGCGCGCTTGTTCGGCTGGATCATAGATCTTGTCAGGTTTCGGCCGCACGTAAGCCGGAGAGCGCTGAAAGACACTCAGCTTCGCGACGCTGTCGGCAATGGCTGGCACGATCTGAATCGCCGACGCGCCGGTGCCGATCACAGCCACTGATTTGCCGCTCAAGTCGTGATGATGGTTCCACTGCGCCGAATGAAACTGGACGCCGGCGAAATCCGCGAGCCCTGCAATTTCCGGGATTGCCGGGGCGTGAAGTTGCCCGACAGCAGAGATCAAAATGCGAGCCCGATAGCAGGCATCCTTCGTCCGGACCTCCCAGTGACCGCTCCTCTCATCGAAATCGGCGGTAAGCACCTGCGAATTGACGCGGATATGAGGACTGACGCCGTACTTGTCTGCGCAATGCCGGAGGTAGGCGAGGATTTCCGCTTGAGGCGCGAACTTCCGACTCCAGGGATAGTCGGTCTCGAACGAATACGAATAGAGATGCGAGGGAGCGTCGCACGCGGCGCCCGGGTAGGTGTTGTCGCGCCAGACTCCGCCGAGGTCGGCACCCTTCTCCAAGACTAGAAATGATCGGAACCCGCCCGCTCTCAGATGGATCGCCATGCCGATGCCACTGAAGCCGGCGCCAATGATGATGACGTCCGTCTCTTGGGTCTTGTTGTTCATCTCGGCGGTTCCCCGGCAGTCCCTTTTATATATAGCTTTATGACAAAGCTAATATCAGAGCCGTCTTCATGGTGTCACCGCATCAATTCAATAGGCCTGAGGACGACTAGCCGGTTCCGGCCGATTGGCCGCCGCGACAGGGCGCGGCTTTGTGGCAGCTAGATGCCGCAGCAGCGTAATCGCACGATCGCCACACGGCACGAGGTGCCTCACCATGCGCCCCATCCGCCGAAAATCATCCCGCGTCATGGCCTCGAACAGCAGCGCATTTACGGGCCCCTGAATTTCCGCGATTTCGGCGAGCTGCCGCCTGGCCTTCGGCGTCAGTTTCAACAGCACCCGCCTGCGATCCTCCGTGCTCTTTCGCTTCCTTACCAGCCCGGCATCCGTGAGCTTCCCGACCTCGATGGTCACAAACGAACCGGACAGGTGAAGATGTTTGGCAACGGCATTGACGCTGACGCCGCGATCGCCCTGCTGATGTGCGATCGACACCAGCATCGCAAAACCGCTCGCCGTTAACCCGAGCCGCTCGCCGTAGCCCGCGCGCACTTCGTTCATGCGGACGACGAAGGCGATCAGGTCGAAAATGAACTCTCGGAACGCGTGGTCCGATCCATCGACCAGCAATTCCTTCTTGTCGACGGTCACGCGCATGAAAAACCTGTGAGATTATTGAGGCTGGTGAAATCAGCGACATCGCAACCGCCGATGTACGCTGGGATGGAAGCTGGACAGCGGATATTAGCTTTGTTAGCAAGCTTGTCCACAATACCTTTTTATTGGCGTGACTGTCCGTCCCGATGGATCAGAACCTGCTCACGATCCAGCTCGCCACCAAGGTCTATTCCTCGCGGGGCGCTGATCCGATCGTTGCGTTCAAGGACATTTCGCTGACGCTGGGCGTCGGCGAATTCGTCAGCCTGCTCGGGCCTAGCGGATGCGGCAAGAGCACATTGTTGCGTTGCATTGCCGGTCTCGAACCGGTCACGACTGGATCGATTCTCTTTCGTGATCAGCCGGTGCGGTCGCCGCCGCCCGGCCTTGGTGTCGTGTTCCAGCGAGATATCCTGCTCGATTGGCGGACCATTCTCGATAATGTGTTGATTACGGTCGAGTTCCTCGGTCTGCGCCGGAGCGACTATGTCGACAAGGCGATGGCGCTCCTCGCCCTTTACGGTCTTGCCGGATTTGAGCAGCGATATCCTTGGGAGTTGTCAGGCGGGATGCGGCAGCGCGCCGCCATCTGCCGTGCGCTGGTGGACGAACCGGCGTTCCTGTTGATGGACGAGCCGTTCGGTGCGCTCGATGCGCTGACCCGTGATCAGCTCAATGTCGAATTGCAGGATCGTTGGATGATGGACAAGAAGACTGTGCTGTTCATCACCCACGGCATTTCAGAAGCCGTATTCCTGTCCGATCGCGTCATCGTCATGGATCGTCATCCGGGCCGCATCGCCCGCGAGTTTGCGATCGACATGAAGCGCCCGCGGCCGCTCTCGGTCCGCGATAGCAGCGAGTTCATTGGCTACAGCGCGGAAATCCGGGACGTCATCGCTGCAAGCGGCGCGATGAGGATCGAATGATCGGACGTCGCGCGCTTCGGTACGAGGACTTCGCCGAGGTCGTTTGGATCAGCCTCGTCATCGTCGCGATCTGCCTGGTGTGGCAGGCGGCCGTCATGTTGTTTGCGATCCCGCAGTTCATCCTGCCGTCGATCGGCGATGTCCTTGGCGCGATTTACGAGGAGCCGGCTTTTCTCGCGCGGCACGCCGCCTACACGACCCTCAATGCACTGCTGGGCTTCGCGGCGTCGGTCGTACTGGGCGTCCTGATCGCGGTCGGGATCGTCTACTCCAAAATTCTCGATCGCATTTTCTTCACGGTTCTTGCCCTGATGAACGGCATTCCCAAGGTGGCTCTGGCGCCGCTATTCGTGATCTGGCTTGGCACGGGCATGCAACCCAAGATCGCCATCGCCATGCTGATGTCGATCTTCACGATCGTCGTCGACACCGTCATCGGCCTGCGGTCCGTCGACGTTGAAATGATCAACATGGCGCGGGTCAAGCAGGCGAGCTCCTACCACGTCCTCAGCAAGATTCAGTTTCCGCACGCGCTGCCGCATCTCTTCAGCGGACTTAAGGCTGCGATGTCGTTCGCCATCGTGGGCGCGATCGTCGGCGAGTATGTTGGCGGAGACCGCGGACTGGGCTACGTGATCCTGCTGGCGCAAGGCAGTTTCGACACGCCGCGCGCCTTTGCCGCAATCCTCATCCTTAGTATTGTCGCTACGGTCTTATTCTATCTGGTCGTCATCGCCGAGGGCTGGATCCTGCCCTGGCACGTGTCTCAACGGCACAAAGCAAAATAACAGCTTGCTTGGAGGGAGGAATGATGTCGGTTGCACAATTCGGTCGCGCGCTCGTTGCGGCACTTCTGCTGGGTTGTTGCAGCGGCGTGGCGCAAGCCGCCGAGCGACTGAATGTCGGTCTCGCCCTCTTTCCGGGTGCGACCAATGCACCGTTATTTTTGGCGCTGGAAAAGAAGTGGTTCGCCGACGCCGGGCTTGACGTTTCGGTCCAGGATGGTCGCGGCAGCGCCTATTCGGTGCAAGTCGTCGGCGCCGGACAGATCGATGTCGGCGAGGCGGAGTTGAGCCCGATGGCATCGGCGTTGGAGCGCGGCGCGAAGGTCGTCGCCATCGCGCAGATGTTCCACAAGAGCGCCATGTCGGTGATCGTCGATCGCGATTCAGGAATCGTCGGCGGCGACGGACTCAAGGGCAAGAATATCGTCGCACTCGCCGGCGGCCCCTGGGTGCAGGTGCTCGATCCTTATTTCAAGCGGGTCGGCCTCAAGCGCGACGATGTTAATATGATCTTCGTCGACGGCGGCGCCCTCGCGACCACCTACACGTCACGCAAGGCCGACGCCATGATGACGACCGGCCCGTGGTTCATGCCGTATGTCGATCCGGTCCGCCCGTCGCGCAAATTCGACGCATCCGATGCCGGAATTGTCTTTCCAGGCGTGGGCTGGGTGGTCAATCGCGACAGCATCGAAAGCAAGAAGGCTGCGTTGACCAAATTCGTTGCCGCGCAGATGCGGGCGATCCGTTACATTTATGGTGGCCACGAGGATGAGGCGGTCGCTGCCATGGTCGCTGCCCGACCGAACGGCAAGCTCAACACAGTCGCGCTGCGCGGCCAGATCGTCGCCTATCGCGACTACTGGAAGACCCCGGCGACCGCCGACAAGCCCGAGGGCTGGCAATCCGCCGAGGAGTGGGCCGACCAGATCAAGGTCATGGAGGAAGCGGGCGTGTTGAAGCCGGGCCGCAAGCCAGCGGACTTCTTTACCAACGAGCTCGTGGACGCCGCCGAAAAGACCCTCCATTAAGGAGGCGTAACGGTACGCGATATCTCTGTGCGAGACGCCCTGTATCCGGGCTGGACAACTAAATCTCTGGTGCCGCAAGAGGGATTCGAACCCCCGACCCCATCATTACGAATGATGTGCTCTACCGACTGAGCTATTGCGGCTTCCGTCGTGATCTTGGCATCAGAACGCGGGAACGTTGACGCGGATCAGCGCCGTTCGGAGCGACTTTGCTGCTCGTGGGACGCAGGACGAGCATGTACGCGAAAGCCATTTGGCGGGCAAGCGGGTTCTCGAAGCGGCCCGCATAGCGGGGGCCTCCGAAGCGCCCGCACTCGATCGGACTGCCTTACGGCAACTTGACCGCGACGCTTCGCTTGCGAGCGACGAACCGCGGCACCGCTCGAGCAGGCCGACGATCTTCCGTGCACGACGACCGTTTTCTCGCTCGCAGTCGCGCCCGACCTTGGCTGTCCGCACGCGGTTAAACTTTGCGGCGGGATGACGGCGACAAGATCGCCGAATCCGAGCGCGAACTTGTCGCGCTTGGCGCAAGTCGGCGAGACGCGACATCAATTCCACACAAAGGGACTTATTAACTCAACTCCATAGGTTGGCGTTAACGAAGCACGCCGACCATGGCTGCGGGTACTGAGGGGTTTGGGGCCCGAAGCCAGTGACGAGGCGAGGTCTCGTCGGGGGAGTGTTGAGCTAACTCACACTGCGGGGGATTCATGAATAGACTGTCTCGCGTATTGTTCGTCGTCCTCGCGTTTTTTCCGTTGAGTGCGAGCCTCGCGCTCGCCGGAAAAAACGACTGCCGCCAAAACTCGATCGCGCAATTGAAGTCGCTCTCCGCCGAAGGCTACGCGGTGTACGCGGCGATGACCGACAAGAAGTTCTTCCTGAGTTTCATCACTTGCGATGATCTCCAGCTCGGTCTCACCACCGCCGTCCATGAATTGGTGCACAGCCTCACCGAGGACCGCGATGCCTACCTGCTGATCAACGGCGAGGACCTTCCGCGGCCGCATCAGATGGCGCGCTTCAGCCGGCCGACGATCGTCGCGAAGCGCTTCGAGGGCAGCCAATGGCGCGGCAACACGTTCATCACGACCTATCTGAAAGTAGGCCATGCCACCGCCGCCGAGGACTTCACTTATCTCCTCGACGAGATGAATGCCTACACCCACGATCTTCATGCGGCTGTCGCGCTCGAAAGCCTGCGCAGCCCTGATCAGATCGTCTACCATCGCGACGGCCTCGCGGCTCTGATGTCGTTCGTCGCGCTCTACGTCGAGACGGCCGAGGAAAGCCAGCCCAACACGTGGAACGGGCTGCAAAGCCCCGAGGTTTCTCGCACCGTCTCCACGCTGTGGACCCAGGCCGAGAAGGTCATGGCATCGTCCTGCAGCGTGCCCGACTTGGGTGCCGACGACAAACGCTTCATCGGGCAGTTCTGTCGCGAGAAGGCCCAGGCCTCGTTGAGCAAGATTCTCCATCGGGCGCCGGTGTGTCCGGTCGACTGCCTGCGCGGACAACGCCAGACCTCCAACCGTCCGTTCTGACGGCCGCGCGCGGCGGCGCGCGCTCCGAACCCGTCGGTTATTGTGCCGATGCCCGCGCATGTCGCGGGCATCGCTGTTTTCCCTGCCCTGTCAAGCCGCGTAAACTGGCCGCGACAGGGAGGCCTCCATGCCGTCATTCAAGACCATCCGGGCGCGGGCTGCGAAGCGCAAGGGCGGCGAGGCCGCCCTCATGGCGCTGTTGCCGAAGCCCGTGAGCGCGAAGGCGCTCGCGCGGATCACCGACGATCGCATCCTTGCCGACATGACCAAGCGGATCTTTTCCGCGGGATTCGCATGGAGCGTGATCGAGAAGAAGTGGCCGGACTTCGAGCGCGCGTTCCTCGGCTTCGAGCCGAAACGGTTGCTGGCCCAGCCGGACGAGTTCTGGGAGCGTCTCGCCGGCGATCCGGGCATTGTGCGCAATGCGCAGAAGATCATGGCCGTCCGCGCCAACGCGCAATTCATCAGCGACATCGCCCGCGAGCACGGCAGTTTCGCGAAATTTCTCGCCGCCTGGCCGACCAGCGATCAGGTCGGGCTGCTCGAGCTTCTAGGCAAGCGCGGCGCGCGTCTCGGCGGCGGCACCGGCCAGTATTTCCTCCGCTTCATCGGCAAGGACTCGTTCGTGTTGTCCAAGGACGTCGTTGCCTGTCTGCGCGAGGCCGGCCTCGACATTGCGGAGAATCCGACGTCGAAAAAGGATCTGCGCAAGATTCAGGATCAATTCAACGCGTGGGCCGAAGAGACCGGACTGTCGCTCATGCATCTCTCGCGCATCTGTGCAATGTCGATCGGGGAGAACCGTGCCGCCGTGACCCACGCGCCGGAAGCGGACCACAAGGTCGGCCGCCGGGTTCACGCGTAACTCGCGCAAGCGCGCTTCGGACTCGCAAAACAGTCGTTGCTTCGCCGTGCTGATCGGCCGCTACGCGACCGCTGACGCCGGCACTGTCGCCGACGGCAACGCCGGTTTGCCGGCGATCATGTCGGCGGCCTTTTCCGCCATCATCAGCACCGCGGCGTTGAGGTGAGCGCCGACAAGGTCCGGCATCGCGGAAGCGTCGACGACACGCAGTCGCTCGATGCCGCGCACCTTCATCTCGGCATCGAGCACGGCGTCCGGGCCGATTCCCATCGGGCAGGTCGCGGCCGGATGATGGGCGGTCAACGCGGTCCGCCGGATGTAAGCATCGATATCCGCGTCGCTCTGAACGTCCGGGCCCGGCGCCGTCTCGGCGCCGCGAAAACGGTCGAGCGGTTTCTGGTAGGCGATCTCGCGCGCGAGCCGAAAACCTTCGCGGAGCTTCGGCAGGTCGCCGGGCGCGGAAAAGAAATTGTAGCGGATGCGCATCGGCGCGCGCGGGTCGGCGGAGCGCAGCAAAATTTCGCCGCGGCTGTCGGGATGGAGCAGGGCCGGCCGGATCGCGAATCCGTCCGGCATCGGATCGACGATGCCGGGGAACCACAGCTGCGCTTCGGTCGCGACACCGCGGAACATGAACTCGATGTCGGGCACCGCGAGCTCGGGGCGCGTCTTGATGAAGGCGTGCAGACCGCCGGGCACCACCGTCGCCGGTCCGGTGCCGAACAAGTACGCGCGCACCATGCCGATCGCCATGCGATCGAACCGCAGCTGATGATGGAAAGGTCCGGGCTCGCGCCGCGCGAACGCCAGGAACACCGCTAGGTGGTCCTGGAGATTGCGGCCGACCGGGAGATCGACAACCGGCGTAATGCCGACCTCGCGCAAATGTTCAGCCGGTCCGATGCCCGACAGCATCAGGATCTGCGGTGTCGAAAACGCGCCCGCAGATACGATCACGGCACGCTCCGCGGCGGCATGCTGCACCTCGCCACCGCGCAGATATTCGATGCCGGTCGCCGTCGTACCGCGCAGCGTCACGCGGGTGACGTGGGCTCTTGTCTCGATGGTGAGATTGCGCCGCTTCCTTGCCGGCTTGAGGAACGCGGTAGCGGCGGAGGAACGATGGCCGTTGCGGATCGTGTACTGACTGCGCCCGAAACCTTCGGCGGAGGCCGCGTTGTAGTCCGCCGTGTTCGTGATCCCCGCAGCCTTGGCGGCTTCGATCCAGGCGGGATAGAGCGGATCCGTGGTCCTCGCGAACTCGGTGCCGAGCGGGCCGCCGTCGCCCCGCCACGCGTTCGCGCCGCCCGCGAAGGTCTCGCAGCGTTTGAAGTAGGGCAGCACATCGACGAACGACCAGCCGATGGCGCCCTTCTGCGCCCAGCGGTCGAAGTCGGCCGGATGGCCGCGCGTGTAGGCCATCACATTGACGGACGACGAGCCTCCCAGCACCTTGCCGCGCGTCGCCTCGATGGAGCGGCCACCAAGATTGGGTTCGGGATCGGTCTCGAACCCCCAATCGAACATGCGCTTTTCGTGCAGCTTGCCGAGTCCGACCGGCACATGGATGTAAGGATGCCAGTCGCGACCGCCGGCTTCGACGAGGAGCACGCGCGCGCCGTCGGCGGTGAGACGGTTTGCGAGGACGCAGCCGGCGGACCCCGCCCCGATGATGATGTAGTCGTAAGATTGCATTTCACCCGCTGCCGCACATCGCCCGGTGATTTTCTCTAATCACCGAGCTAATCACCGAGGCACCGCGCAACGCCCGTTCCCAAAACGCGCGCTGCGGCAATGTCATAATAGTGAGAACGCCCGGCTCAGTACGGCCGGATCGTCCCCTTCACGGTGGTGCGCAGCATCAGGCGACGTTGATCGGACGGGAAATCCGTGCGGGCGTGGCTGGAGCAGCGGTTGTCCCACACGATGAGGTCGCCGACCTTCCAGACATGCGTGTAGACGAATTCCGGCTTCTCGGAGTGATCGAACACCGCGTCGAGGAGTTCGTCGCTCTCTTCTTTCGGCATGTCGACAACATGCGTCGTCATCAGCCGGTTGACGTAGACCGCCTTGCGTCCGGTCTGATCATGGGTGCGGAAGACCGGATGGGCTGCCTCGTGCGCGACGCCGACGGCATTCGACGTATCGCCACGGATCGTGGTGCCGTAGTCGTAGCGATTGACGGCCTTGCGGCCCTCCAGCCGGTCGCGGATCGCGGGATCGAGCGTGTCATAAGCGGCATAGCCGCTCGCGAACAGCGTATCGCCGCCGCGATTGGGAATCTCGACTGAATACAACAGCGTGCCGTTGTGCGGCTGCTCGTTGTGGATCATGTCGTGATGGAAATGCATTTCGCCGTCCGGCAGCGCGCCGATCGGCTCGCCGTTCTCGCGGATGTTGGAAATCAGCATGATGTTGGGCAGCAGGTTCTTATAGCCCTTGGGGTAGGTGTGCGCCGGCCGCGACATCTGTGCGTGTTCGCCGAAATAGCCGGTGGCGCGAACGAGGTCTGCCTGCGAGAAACTCTGCCCGCGGAAAACGAGGACGATGTTGTCGAGCCAAGCCTGGTGGATCGCGTCAATGGTGTCTTGATCGAGCTGATCACGCAGGTCGATACCGCGGATCTCCGCGCCGATGTGTTCGGTGAGCGGCACCACCTCGAGCCGGGTTTTTGTTATCGCGTCCATTATGTCCTCCATGCCGCTATCGGGCTGACCGGCCGTGCGCCGGGTTTCGAGAGAAGGCTAGAGCAAGTCTGCGCGAATTTGAAGCGGGGCCGCGGCGGAGCATTGCGCGCCCGTGAGAGCAGGGGAGCAATCATCGCTTAGCTCTGCGACAGGGTCCTAAACACCGCGTGCGAGATCACCCAGCATGCTCGCGGCGACGGTGAGCTTGGAGAGGGTGAGGCCCGACGCGGCAATTTCATGAACGGCCTGGCGCACGCGCTCGATGCCATCCCTGCGCTCGACCCAGGCCGTAACCGCATCCGCGCCGCTGCCGCCGGTCCGGGCCATCTCGGCGGCGAGGCGACGCATCGCATCACCGATGGAGTCGAGGGCGCGGTCGAACGCAAGCTGGTCGAAATAATCGACGAGCTTGATGGAACCCGCGGCCGCGACGATGCGATCGAGCTGGAAATACGCGATTGCGGCAAAATAGATCGGCGCGATCTCGGCGACCGGCCGGCCGGTGCGGTCGGCGATCAGGATGGAATCAGCCGCGGATGCCAGCATCGGCAATCCGGCGAGCGTTCGCGCCAGCGGGTCCGGCACGCCGTCCGACATCATCCGCTGGGTTTCTGTCGCCCGGCCGCGTTGCGCCTCCGGCGACAGGAAAGCGTCGAGCCCCGCCAGCACCGCTGCGATGCCGGACCGGTAATGCTCGACGATCCCGGCGAGCCCTTGGCCCAGGTCGACGTTGCGCAGGAACCAGACGACCCGGTCGATCAGCAGGTTCTGCACCGCAATGAACAGAGCAAGCTGGTCGGCGCCGTCGATCCGGTTATCCAGCTCCTCGATCGCGGTATTGATGGCGGTGAGCGAGAAACTGTCGCGCACGGCAGCAAACGCAGCCGCAATGCGCTCGACGGAGGCGCCGGTCTGATCGGCAATACGCACCACGAACGCCGGGCCGCCGCGATTGATCATGGAATTGGCGAGGTTCGTCGAAATGATGTCGCGGCGCAGGCGATGGTGCTCGATGGCGTCCGGGAACCGGTTCGCAATCGATTCCGGGAAATAGCGCAGCAGCTCCCGGGCGAGATAGGGATCGTTCGGCACGTCGGAGCCGACGAGGTCCTCGTGCAGGACGAGCTTGGCATAGGCGAGCAGCACCGCAAGCTCGGGACGCGTCAACGGCTCGGCGCGCCGGCGCCGTTCGACGATCTCCATATCGCTCGGCAGGAATTCGACCGCACGGTCGAGCAGCTGGCGTTTCTCCAGCGTCTGCATCAGCCGTTGCTGGAAGCCGAGATCGTCGAGGCCGCGCCGCTGCGCCAGCGAGAGCGCCAAGGTTTGCTGATAGTTGTTGCGCAGCACCAGAGCCGCGACCTCCTCGGTCATGTCGGCAAGGAGCGCGTTGCGGTCGGGGCGCGTGAGCCGCCCGTCCCGCATCGGAAGACTGAGCGCGATCTTGAGATTGACCTCGACGTCCGAGGTGTTGACGCCGGCGGAGTTGTCGATCGCATCGGTATTGAGCCGGATGCCGGCGAAAGCCGCCTCGATGCGGCCGCGCTGCGTCACGCCAAGATTGGCGCCCTCGCCGATCACCTTGCAGCGCAGCTGTGCGCCGGTCGCGCGGATCGCGTCGTTGGCGCGGTCACCCGCGGCCTCGTCGCTTTCGGTCGACGCCCGCACATAGGTGCCGATGCCGCCGAACCACAACAGGTCGACCGGCGCCTTGAGGATGGCGTTCATCACCTCCTGCGGCGTCGCCTTCGCGCGCTCGAAGCCGAGCGCCGCGCGCGTCTGCGGTGACAGGTCGATCTCCTTGAGCCCGCGCGAGAACACGCCGCCGCCCGCCGAAATGATGCTGCGGTCAAAATCCTGCCAGCTCGACCGCGGCAGATCGAACAGGCGCTGGCGCTCGGCGAAGCTTTTTTCCGGGTCGGGATCGGGATCGATGAAAATGTCGCGATGATCGAAGGCGGCGACCAGCCGGATGGTGCGCTCGCGCAACATGCCGTTGCCGAACACGTCGCCCGACATATCGCCGACGCCGACAACCGAGAACGGCGTCCGCGAAATGTCCACGTCCATTTCGCGGAAATGCCGCTTGACGGATTCCCAGGCGCCGCGCGCCGTGATCCCCATCTTCTTGTGGTCGTAGCCGGCGGAGCCGCCGGAGGCGAAGGCGTCGTCGAGCCAGAAGCCATGGGCCTGGGCGATCTCGTTGGCGATGTCCGAGAAGGTCGCGGTGCCCTTGTCGGCGGCAACGACGAGATATGGATCATCGCTATCGTGACGCACCACGTCCTTGGGCGGCACCACGCCCTTGAGGTCGAGGTTGTCGGTGAGATCGAGCAGCGTCGACATGAAGGTGCGGTAGGTCGCGATGCCTTCGGCCTGGATGGCGTCGCGATTGCCGACCGGCTGGCGCTTCGGCACGAAGCCGCCCTTGGCGCCGACCGGCACGATGACCGCATTCTTGACCTGCTGCGCTTTGACGAGACCCAGGATCTCGGTGCGAAAATCCTGCGGCCGGTCCGACCACCGGATGCCGCCACGTGCCACGGGGCCGAACCGCAGGTGGACGGCCTCGAGCCGCGGCGAGCAGAGGAAAATCTCCCACCGCGGCCGCGGCAACGGCATGCCGGTGATCTTGCGGCTGTCGAATTTGATGGCGATGACCGGTTTCGGCGCACCAGAGTCGCTCTGGTAGAAATTGGTCCGCACCGCCGCCTGCACGGCATTGACGAACTGGCGGATGATGCGGTCTTCGTCGAGACTTTGTACCTTCGTGAGCAGTGTTTCGATCTCGCCGGCGATCGCGCCCTCGCGCTCCTCACGTGAGGTCGACACGCGGATCGAACCGCGCCACGAACAGGGCGACGATCCGCTCCGCGATCGCCGCGTGCTTGACGTGAGTCGCCCACATGTAGTCCTGGGAATAGGGCACGCCGATCTGGCGCAGATAGCGCGACAGGGTGCGCACCAGCGCCGCGGCGCGCCAGTCGAGACCGGCCGCCAGCACCAGCGCATTGTAGCCGTCGTCTTCCGTCTCTCCGCGCAGCACCGCGCCAAAGCACGCGTCGAGCCTTGGCTTCGCCGCAGGGACGTCGACCGCTCCGCCGTCGATGCGATCAAGCTCCATGTCGTGGAGCCAGACGTGCGGCCACCGTTGCGATCCGTCGTCGTTGTTGGGCGCGACGTGGTAGGTCGATTCATCCACCACCGTGAAGCCCATGTGCTCGAGCTCCGGAACGCGTTCCGACAAGGGGATTGGTCGCCCGAGGCTCCATACTTTAAGCCGCGCGGCCTTGCCGTCCTCGCCGTCGCCCGCCTGGAAGTCGACCGCGAGTGGGTTCGCAAACGACAATGCGGTGATGGTCGCAATGTCCTTGACTGCGGTCTCGGGCGCGAACGTCTCGCGATAGGCGGGCGTAAACGCGTCCTCGAAGGTCGCAAGCAGGCTCCGGGCGGTCGCTCCATCATGGGCTTCGGCGAGCGCCTCCATCAGGCTATCCGACCAGGTCTTGACCAGGCGGCTGACCGCGGCCTCGAGCTCGGCGCGCGGCGGATGGGAAAGCTCGCCGCCGTGGCGTTCGATGACGAAGTGCACGCGAGCGACCGGCCCTTCGGGAAAGAAAGGTGCGAATGATGCGACTCGTCCGCCGTAAGCCACTGCAAGCCATCTCCCGATCGCAGCGCGCGCCGCACTGCCGTAGCGATCGCGCGGGACATAGACGAGCACCGAGACGAAGCGCTCGAATGGATCGAGGCGCGGCAGCACGCGGACACGCGGACGCTCGCCGAGTTCAAGGATGATCAGGGCAAAGCGATAGAGCAGTTCTTCGTCGATCTGGAACAGCTCATCGCGTGGGTAGGTCTCCATCACGTTGACGAGCGCCTTGCCGGAATGGCTCGTCGCCTCAAAGCCCGCGCGGGCGAGAACACTCGCGACCTTGCGGCGCAGGTAGGGAATCGATCGCGTTGAACGCACATAGGCAGTCGAGGTGAACAGGCCGACGATTTCGACAAGACCGATGAGCGTGCCGTCGCGGTATTGCTTCACGACGACGCTGTCCATGGCGGCACGCCGGTGCACCCGTGAGCGCCGGCTGGACTTCGTGATGAGCAGCATCCGCCGCTCGCCTAGCACCGCGATCGCGCGCGGCGAGAGGTCAAGACGCTCTCGCGCAGCCGCGGCGTTGCCGCGTTCGCGGAGCACGCCGAGGAGAGACTCCGGGACCGGCATGAGAGCTTTGCCGGACGCTTCAAGCCGGAGACTGCGAATGCCGAGGAAGGTGAAGTTGTCATCTTTTAGCCAGGCAAGGAAATCGAGGCATTCCGCGACGTCGTCGGGCGGCAGGCCGGATGGCGCTCCCTTGATTTCATCGACAAGGCTCGCAAGCCGCGCCAACATGGCCCGCCAGTCTTCGACGGCCTGGCGGACGTCCGCGAGCGCTTCAGCGAGTGCCGCGACCACCGCGCCGCGCGCTTTCGCATCATCGATGCGATCGACATGAACGTGAATCAGGCTTTCCCGGATGCCCGATCCCTCAACCGCGTCGGGCCGCATGCCGCTGGCGCGGGGCGTCAAGGAAAGAAGCTTGTTGGCGGCATCTCGGACGACCCTGAAGCGCGGATGCACCACAAGTCGTGGCTCGAGACCCTGCTGGCCCAACTCGGCCATCACCGAGTCGACCAAGAACGGCATGTCGTCATTGAGGAGTTCGATGACGGACACGTCGTCTAGCCGGCGCCCTGTGCCAGCCTGCGCATTGGTCACCCGAATGTTGGCAGTGCCGGGCTTGCGCTCGGCAAGGGAGCGCCAGGTATCGCCGGCGACGGCCGCAAGTTCGGCGGCCTCGTATTGCAGGAGATCTTCAAAGCCTGCGCCGGCAAACAGCTCGGACACGAAATCAGGTGGCGCACCGGTGCCGCGGCCCTGAAGGATGGCGCCCGCTTGTGCCAGCAGCTGCCGCGCACTTTCCTCGTCGCCGGCCGTGGAGACCGTTGACCGGTGCGCGGACGGACGGATGTCCGGGGAATTGACGTTCATGCGCGCGCGCCTCCCTGATTTGCGCCGGAGATTGCGCCGGAATTTGTCCAGGCGAAAGAGACACCGGCGCCGCACTGCCGCGATGGTGTCTCAGAGCTTGCGAAGGAGTGCTGCAGCCCGCGAGCTTTCGCGGCGCCCGCTGAAACTGTTAACCTTCGTGAATTCGGAATGGGAGAACACGCGATGGCGCACAAGCCCGCAAGTAAACGCCGCGAGACGCAACCGCGGGTCCGCAAAGCCGACGCCGATGACGACACCGTCATCACCGCATTGGAGCTCGGCACCGCAACGCTCAACCCTGCAATGCAGGCCTATTTCGATAAATGCACGGAGAAGCTCGGTTTCATTCCGAACGTGCTCAAGGCTTACGCGTTTGATGCGGCAAAGCTCGAGGCTTTCGTGGCGATGTACAATGATCTCATGCTGGCGCCGTCGGGACTGAGCAAGCTCGAGCGCGAGATGATTGCCGTTGCGGTGTCATCGCAAAATCACTGTTACTATTGCTTGACCGCGCATGGCGCCGCGGTGCGCGGCCTTGCCGACGATCCGGTCCTGGGCGAGCTGATGGTGATGAATTACCGTGCCGCCCGCCTCGATCGGCGCCAGCGCGCAATGCTGGATTTCGCCGTCAAGCTGACCGCGGAACCGTGGGCAGTCGAGGAAGACGATCGAAAGGCCCTGCGCGAGGCGGGCTTCACCGACCGCGACATCTGGGACATTGCCGCCGTTGCCGGCTTCTTCAACATGTCGAATCGCATCGCTACCGCGACAGACATGCGGCCGAATTCGAATTATCATGGCCAGAAGCGTGTCTAGACCGATTGTAAAGGGAACATGCTGCACAGGTTGAGTAAGTCGATTGCCGTACTCGCATTGCTGGCGCTCGTTGCGCCCGCGGTCGCGCCGGCCCAGGAGCGCTTTACCCAACAGAGTACCGGCGGGGCCGCCGCTCAAGTTGCGACGGGCCGCCACGGTATGGTGGTGACGCAGGAGCGTCAGGCGACCCAGATCGGCGCTTGACGTGCTCGAACACGGCGGCAACGCCATCGACGCCGCCGTCGCCGTGGGCTTTGCGCTCGCGGTGACGCTGCCGAAAGCCGGCAACATTGGCGGCGGCGGCTTCATGTTGGTCCATCGCGCCGAACGCAACGAGAATGTCGCGATCGACTATCGCGAGACCGCGCCCGCCGCGACCACAGCCGACGTTTTCCTCGGACCGGACGGCCAGGTCGATCCGTCGAAGTCGCGCGACACCGGGCTTGGCGTCGGAGTGCCGGGCACGGTCGCCGGGCTGACGCTGGCGCTCGAACGGTACGGATCGGGGAAGTTCACGCTCGCCGAACTGGTCGCACCGGCCGTGCGCCTCGCCCGCGAAGGCGTCGCCGTCAACGACGACCTGTTTGATTCCCTGCTGCTGGCCCAGCCCCGGCTGGTTCGCCGGCCGTCTACCGCCAAGATTTTCCTCAAGGAGGACGGCAGCGCGCCGGCTGCCGGCGAGAAGCTTGTCCAGACCGACCTCGCCGAGGTTCTCGAGACGATCGGCCGGGAAGGGCCTCGTGCCTTCTATGTCGGACCGATCGCCGACAAGATCGTGGCCTCGGTTCGTGACGCCGGCGGCGTGATGACGCGCCGCGATCTCGAAAGCTATCAGCCGATCGTTCGCAACCCAATTTACGGCACTTATCGCGGCTATGAGATCGTCTCGATGCCTCCGCCGTCGTCGGGCGGGGTCCTGCTGATTGAAATCCTCAACATTCTGGAGGGGTATCCGTCGCACATGATCGGCAGCGGATCTCCCGCAGGGCTCCATCTCGCAATCGAGGCGATGAAGCTTGCCTATGCCGACCGTGCGGCGTTTCTCGGCGATCCCGACAGCACCAATCTTCCGACCGATCGCCTGATCGCGAAGGATCACGCGGCAGACTTGCGGGCGCAGATTGACCCAAAACAGGTCCGCCCCCCGCGCGAGCTACCACCCGAGGGTATGCCCTCGGGAGGCAACACGACCCATTTTTCCATCGCCGACGAAGCCGGCAACGTCGTCGCCAACACCTATTCGCTCAATTTCAATTTCGGGCTCGGGCTCGTCGCCGACGGCACGGGCGTCATGCTCAACAACGAACTCGATGATTTTGCCGCCAAGCCGGGCGTGCCCAATGCCTACGGCCTCGTTGGCGGCGCCGCCAATGCGCCCGGACCCGGCCGGCGGCCGCTCTCCTCCATGACTCCGACGATCGTGTTCAAGGACACCAAGCCGGTCCTGGTGACGGGGGCGCCGGGCGGGAGCCGGATCATCACGACGGTGCTGCAGGTGATCGTCAATTCGATCGACGGCCATATGACCATGGGCAATGCCGTCGCCGCGCTTCGGCTGCATAATCAGTGGCAACCGGACGAGGTTCTGGTCGAGCGCGGCTTCCCCCAGGACAAGGTGCGGGCGCTCACGGCGATGGGACACAAGGTACGGGTCGGGCCGCTGTTCGGCTCTGCCCATTCGATCGGGGTTGCGCCGGGAGCGTTCACGGGCGCCGCCGACCTCCGTGCGCGCGGCGCGGCGGCGGCAGGCTTCTGAGTGATGCGATCGCAGGGGCAGCAAGGCGAAGCTTGATCAAGAGGCGGTAGGGTGGGCAAAGCGAAGCGTGCCCACCGTCTCAACCCAGTTGCGGGCCGAACTTTCGGCGGTCCTACCTCAGGATACCGTTCTTCGGGATTCAAACATCCGGGCGAGGCGCCGTCGCGCGTCGCTGTTTCGGCTGCGCCGCACCGGGATGTTGATGGCGATGCCGCCCTCATAGCCCGGCACGAACAGGCGCGCCACATGATGAACGCCGCCGATCAGCCGCGGGGATGATCTCGGAATGAATTTGCTCAAACGACCCACAAAACGCGACATCCGCAACTTCCGTCACACACGGGGTCGCCGGAGCACACTGGAGCGGGCGAAGGGATTCGAACCCTCGACCCCAACCTTGGCAAGGTTGTGCTCTACCCCTGAGCTACACCCGCATCCTGAGCCGGCAGTTGGCCGCTGCCGCCTCCCTCTCCTATGCCAAATGGGGCTGCGGAATGCAACGGGGGTTCCGCGGCCGCCCGATTGAAAGGCCGCTATCGTTAAGGGTAGCCTCGAGGTCTTACCCGCGCTGCCGCAACATACTGCCATGTCCGCCACGCCCGCCGACCTGTTCGCCTTGCTTGATCGGCTGGGCATCAAGCACACGACGGTGTCTCATCCGCCGCTGTTCACGGTCGAGGAGTCGCGCGCGCTGCGCGGCAAAATTCCGGGCGGCCACACCAAAAATCTGTTTTTGCGCGACAAGCGCGGCACGTTCTATCTCGTGGTCGCGCTCGAGGACGCGACGATCGAGTTGAAGAGCCTGCATCGCAAGCTCGGCGCGTCGGGGCGGTTTTCGTTCGGATCGGCGGAGGCCATGCGACAAGTGCTCGGCGTCGAACCAGGTTCGGTGACGCCGTTCGCGGCCATCAACGACAAAGCCGGCAGCGTCACGGTCGTGCTCGATACCGCGATGCTGGAACACGAGGTGCTCAACTATCATCCGCTGGTGAACACCATGACCACCTCGATCTCCCGGGATGGATTGATTAAATTTCTAGCCGCCAGCGGGCACGAGCCTCGCGTCGCGGCCGTTTCGGAACCCGCCATTGCCTTGCCACCATAAAGCTGCGATTGCATTCGGATTGATGCTCCCCATTTAAGCGGGAGCCGAAGGTGCGGCCTATTGGCACGTACCGGCGAGATCCCAAACGAGAGGTCGATTTTGATGGACGTCGGGGTTGCGGCTGCTGCGCCAGCGGAAGGTGTCGTGAAGGACACCACCACTCAGACCTTCATGAAGGACGTCATGGAGGAGTCGCGGCGCCAGCCGGTGTTGGTGGACTTCTGGGCACCGTGGTGTGGGCCCTGCAAGCAGCTCACCCCGGTGCTGGAAAAGGTGGTGCGGGCCGCCAAGGGCAAGGTCAAGCTCGTCAAGATGAACATCGACGACCATCCCGCCGTCCCGCGCCAGATGGGCATCCAGTCGATCCCGGCGGTGATTGCCTTCGTCAACGGACAGCCGGCGGATGGCTTCATGGGCGCGCTGCCGGAAAGCCAGGTGGTCGCGTTCCTGGAGCGGCTGACGAAGCAGGATATCGGCGGCGAAGAGGCAGAGCTGCTCAAGGCCGCCGACGCCGCCCTGGTGGCCGGCGATGCTGCCGGGGCCGCGGAAATCTATGCCGAGATTTTGGCGGACGAGCCCGAGAATATTCATGCGCTCGCGGGACTGGCGCGATCGCAGGTGGAAACCGGCGACATCGCGGCGGCACGCCAAACGCTGGAAAAGGTGCCGGAAGCCAAGCGCAACGACAGCGCGGTCGCGGCCGCTCGCGCGGCGATCGAGGTCGCCGAGCAGGCGGCAACGCTTGGGCCCGTCGCGGAGCTCGAACAGAAGGTCGCCGCCGACCCGCTCGATCATCAGGCGCGGTTCGATCTCGCGGTCGCGTTGAACGCCAACAACCGCCGCCAGGAGGCGCTCGATCATCTGATCGAGATCGTGCGCCGCGACCGCAAATGGAACGAGGATGGCGCCCGCAAGCAGCTGGTCCAGTTCTTCGAGGCCTGGGGCCCGACCGACGAACACACGGTGGCGGGACGCCGCCGCTTGTCGTCGATCCTGTTCGCGTGAACGCCGCGCGGTGATATGATCCCTCGCCCGCTGCGGTCGCTGGGCGGGTCGTTTGGTGGCCGATTGGGAGTGCGGCAATGCCGATGAACGCGGTCTATCGCGGTCCGGCTGATTTGCCGGAAACGATTCCAGTGTTCCCGCTGGTCGGGGCGCTATTGCTGCCGCGCGGTCAAATGCCGCTCAACATCTTCGAGCCGCGCTATCTCGAAATGGTGGACGACTCGTTGCGCGACGGCCACCGTCTCATCGGCATGGTGCAGCCCGACCCGGCGCACCCCGGCACGGCCGAACGGCCGGGGCTCTACAAGATCGGATGTGTCGGGCGCATCACCCAGATCGCCGAGACCGGCGATGGCCGCTATCTTCTTCAGCTCACGGGTGTAGCCCGGTTTCGCATCCTCGAAGAACTCGAGGTCGCGACCGGCTACCGGCAGTGCCGCGTCGACTTCATTCCGTACGCTGATGATTTCGTTGCCCGCAGTGGGGAAGACGAGGTCGATCGCAAGGCGGTGCTCGACGCGCTGACGGACTTTCTCAAAGCCAACAATCTCAAGGCCGATTGGGAGGGTATCGAAAGCGCTTCCAATGAGGCCCTCGTCAATGCGCTCGCCATGATGTCGCCTTTCGACGCCGCCGAGAAACAGGCGATGCTGGAGGCCCCCGATCTCAAGACGCGCGCGGAGATCCTGGTCGCCGTGACGGAGATTGCGCTCGCCAAGAGCAACACCGAGGGCGAGACGCCGCTACAATAAGGCAACTCCCCTTTCTTTGCGCGACTTGATCGTGACACGCGGAGCCAGGATAAAGGCCCGATCAAATCCTCAGAGGATTCGCCTGCATGAGCTCCGTGCCGCCCGACCGACCCGCCAGTGCCGTCGATCCGAAGCTTCTGGAAATCCTGGTGTGTCCCGTCACCAAAGGTCCGCTCGAATACGACGCCGCGAAGCAGGAATTGATTTCGCGTTCCGCCAAGCTCGCCTATCCGATCCGCGACGGCATTCCGATCTTGCTGTCGGAAGAAGCACGTCCGCTTCTCTGATGGCGCCGCTTCGTCATATCCCGCCACTCGTAACCGCCGCACCAACACAGGAATGAACGCATGATCAAGATCTGGGGGAGAAACACATCGTCCAATGTGCAGAAGGCGATGTTCGCGGTCGGCGAGCTCAAGCTTCCCCATGAGCGCATCGATGTCGGCGGAGCTTTTGGCAAGACGCGGGAGCCGTTCTACCTCGCCATGAACCCCAACGCCCTCGTGCCGACGCTCGAGGAGGAGGATGGTTTTACGCTTTGGGAATCGAATTCGATCATCCGGTATCTTGCCGCGAAGTACGGTATGGGATCGCTGATGCCGAGCGATCTGCGCACGGCGGCGCTCGCCAGCAAATGGATGGACTGGCAGCTTTCGGTATTCGGGCCGGCGATCACGCCGGTGTTTTGGAACATGATCCGCACGCCGCCGGAGAAGCGCGACCACAAGGCCATCGATGACGGCAAGGTCAAATCCACCGCGGCGGTGAAGATGCTCGACGATCAATTCGCCAAAACCGCCTACGCCGCCGGCGAGGCGTTTTCCATGGGCGATATCCCGATCGCCGTCATGAGCTATCGCTATCGACAGTTGGTCACCGACCGCCCGGCCTTTCCCAATTTCGAACGCTGGTACGCCGCCATTGCGTCGCGGCCCGCCTTCCGCGAACACGTCGCGGCGATCCCGTTGACTTAGAGGCCTTACAGCGCTTCGCCGCGCAGGAGCTTGGGTACTTCGCCGGTGAGGCCGGCGGCCTCCCGGATGAACAGGCGTTTGAGCGCGGGCAGGCGATCGACGATGCCGAGGCCGATGTCGCGGGCGAGGCGCAGCACGTCCGATCGATTTGAGAACAGTCGGTTGAGGCCGTCCGTCGAGACACTCATGGTCATGGTGTCGAACCGGCGCCAGCGCTGATAGCGCTCCAGCACGGAAGCGCTGCCAGGATCGAGGCCAAGGCGTGCGGCATCGACGATGGCCTCGGCGAGCGCGGCGACGTCGCGCAGTCCCATGTTGAGGCCCTGCCCGGCAATCGGGTGAATCACATGGGCGGCGTCGCCGACGAGGGCGAGGCGCTCGGCGATGAAGCTCTGCGCGACCCACAGCCCGAGCGGATAGGCGCGGCGTTCCGCGGCGGCGACGATTTCGCCGAGGCGCAAGCCGAAGCGCCGCTCAAGCTCGGCATGGAATTCCTCGTCCGAGAGCGCGACGATGCGAGCCGCCTCTTCGGTTCGCTCGGTCCATACGATCGACGAGCGGTTTCGCCGCAGCGGCAGGATGGCGAACGGACCGGACGGCAGAAAGTGCTCGACGGCACGACCATGATGGTCGCGCTCGTGGGTCACGGTGGTGACGATCGCCGACTGACCATAGGACCAGCCGCGCACCCCAATGCCGGCACGTTCGCGCAGACGCGACCGCGCGCCGTCCGCCGCGACCAGAAGCTTTGCCGCGATGGAACGGCCGTCGCCCATCGCCATCGATATATGCTGCGGCTCACAGGTGAAATCCGTCACCGACGTTGCGACGAGATCAACGCCCATGGCGGCTGCCTTGTCGGCAAGAACCGCGTTGAGCCGGCTGTTCTCGATCATGTGGGCGAACGGCTCGCCGGGCTCGATTTCACCGGCGAAAGTCAGGAACACCGGACGGACCGCATCCTCTGCGCGGCTGTCGGTGATCTCCATGTCGAGGATCGGCTGCGCCTCGTCGGCCACCGCCGACCACACGCCAAGCGCTTCGAACATCCGACGCGGCGCCGCAGCAATCGCCGAGGCGCGCAGGTCGTTTCCGCCGAGTTTGGCAAGCTCGGGGTCAGCCAGCATGACCGCGAAGCTTTCGCCGAGCGCTTGGCGCAAGGCGATCGCAAGGGCAAGACCGGCAAACCCGCCGCCCGCAATGACAACGTCACACTGTTTGCCGCTCGGCATTACCCGCTGCCCAAAGCAAAACGACCTAGGCGAATTTTAGTGCATATCGCCGCCGTATCGAACGGGATTTTGCCGATACGTTAATGGGGCTTACTGCGCACGCTCCCGCGCTGACTTGATCATTCGCGCGCCTCAGCGACGAAGGGCGAACCCGGCATCCATGCTCCTTGGCAGGGATTATGGATTCCGGGCTGCCGCGCTGCGCGCGGCCCCCGGACTGCCCCTCCGCCGTCGCTCTAGAACGAGCTCTTCAGCTTGAGATGATCGAGACGGTTGATGGAATGAACCTCGATCCGTCGCCGCTGGTGCTGCTGCAGCACCTCGAGCGGCACGTCCACGCCAGCCGCACCTTGGGCCCAGATCAGCCGATAAAGTTCGGACAAGGTCTTCGGCGTCTCGCCGTTGACGGCAAGGATAATGTCGCCGCGGCGCACTCCGGCCTTCTCCGCGGGGCCGCTGGGCGTGACCCGGCTCACCACGAGATGGCCGCCCACATCGTCGGTGTTGACGCCGATCCAGGGATGCGCCTGCGCCGGATGTCCTTCGCTGATCAGGTCGGCGAGGATCGGCGGCAGCCGGTCGATCGGCACGAACATGTTGCCGCGGACGCCGTCACCGGTGCCCGACGTGTCGCCGACGATCAGCGAACCGACGCCGACGAGCTTGCCCTCGTGATTGATCAAGGCTGCGCCGCTCCAGGCGGGGTGCGGAGGCGCCGTGAACAGCGCGTCCTCCACCATGTATTCCCAGTTGCCGGCGAACTCGCGCTTGGCCGCCACGTGGACCGGCCTCGCCCCGGCAGGTCCGCCGTAGCTTGCGACCACCATCGGGTCGTCCTTCTTCACTTCGGAGGACTTGCCCAGTTCCAGCGCCCGCACCTTCAACGGCGTGATGGCCCGCAGGAGGCCGAAGCCGGTCTCGTTATCGTAGCCGACCACGTTGGCTGCCATGGTCCGCCCATCGGCCGTGATGATCTCGGCCGACAGCGCCTCAACCATGAGATAGCCGATGGTGAGGACGAGACCGTCGCTATCGATGACAATCCCGGTGCCGTCGCGTTCCTTCCCGAGGTTCTCGGTGGTCCGGCCGTCGGGATTGATGAAGGTTTTGATGTGGACAACGCCGGACAGGATCTGCTCAAGCGTTGGCGAATCAGCGCGCGCCGCGCCGGGGACCAGCGCCGCGGCAACGAGGAAAGCCTTCGCCAGTGCCGAAAAAACGGGAGCAATTCGCATGAATGCCTCCTAAGAATAAGGCACATTCATGCATAGGTTATACCAATTCGGCCGCTGCCAATATGGAATTGGCAAAGGCAGCCTGAAATCCCCATCAAGTGTTGCTTATCCGTCGCGCTTGCCAACCTGGGAGGCCCGTTTCCCACAGATGCGGGAAACGAGGCCAGATGGTCAGCTAGCGATCAGACCGCTCATTCCGCTGCGGCGCGCTGCGGGCTGGCGTGGACCGAGACGATGTAGTCCATGGCCGCCTGCACGCCGCCCTTCTTGATCGGGACGCCGGCGAGCGTGAGCGCCATCTCGGTGCCGGCGAGCGCTCCGAGGATCGTGAGATCGTTGGTGTCGCCGAGGTGCCCGATGCGGAAGTATTTTCCGAGGAACTTGCCGAAGCTCATGCCGTAGGAAATGTCGAAGTGATCGAGCGCGAGGCTGCGCAGCTTGTCGGCGTCATGGCCCTCGGGCAGCAGCACAGCGGTGATGGTCGGCGAATAGTACTTCGGATCGCGGCACAGGATCTCAAGGCCCCAGGTGCGGATCGCCCGCCGCGTCGCCTCGGCGAAGCGGTCATGGCGCGCGAACACGTTCTCAAGTCCTTCCTCGTGCAGCATGTCGATCGCTGCGGCGAGGCCGTGGAGCATGTTGGTCGCCGGCGTGTAAGGGAAGAAGCCGATCTTGTTCATGTTCATCATGTCTTCCCAAGACCAGAACGCCTTGGGCAGATTCGACTTCTTCGAGGCCGCGAGCGCTTTGTCGCTCACCGCGTTGAACGACATGCCGGGCGGCAGCATCAAACCCTTCTGAGCGCCGCCGACGGTGACGTCGACGCCCCACTCGTCGTGACGGTAATCCGTCGAGGCGAGCGAGGAGATGGTGTCGACGAGAAACAGCGCCGGATGGCCGGCGCGATCGATCGCCTTGCGGATCTCGGCGATCGGCGACAGACATCCGGTCGCGGTCTCGTTGTGCAATACGCACACCGCCTTGATCTCGTGCGCCTTGTCTTCGCGCAGCTTGGCCTCGATGGCGGCGGGATCGGCACCGACGCGCCAGTCGGTCGCGATGAACTCGGGCTTGAGGCCGAGCTTCACCGCCATGTTCTTCCACAAGGTGGCGAACTGGCCGGTCTCGACCATCAACACGCGATCGCCCGCCGACAAGGTGTTGACGAGTGCGGCTTCCCACGCGCCGGTGCCGGTCGCGGTGTAGATGATGACCGGGTTCGTCGTCTTGAAAATCGTCTTGATGCCTTCGAGGACACTCTTGGCAAGTTTTTGAAACTCGGGACCGCGGTGGTCGATGATCGGCGTGTCCATCGCACGCAGGATGCGGTCCGGCACCGGGGTCGGCCCCGGGATCTGGAGAAAGTGGCGGCCGGCAGTGCGTGATGAGTTTTTAGCCATGGTGCTTTTCTAACCCTTTGAAGAAACGTCCCGCTCCGGCTTTGGAGAGGGTGGCGCGCTCGGCGTGCCTGGGTGGGGTCCCCTGCCGGCCTCGCTGCGCTTGGCCACCTCTCCGAACGCGGAGAGGGAGGGGAAAATCTTGCCGCCATGAATGACGAATGCGACAGTCAGTCAAGTGCGATTGGCGCAAGGCCGGGCAGGAAATCTGATCGATGGTTACGACATTGGCGCCCGGCCTGGAGCGCCGTCTGAGGTCCGAAATTACCGGCGACATCTGGTTCGACCGGTTCACCCGCGGCCGATATGCCACTGATGCGTCGCACTATCAGATGATGCCGGTCGGCGTGGTGGCGCCGCGCACCATGGCCGAAGCCGAGACCGCGATCGCTCTGGCGCGCCAGGAGAACGTGACGGTGCTGGCGCGGGGCGGCGGAACGTCGCAGAGCGGACAGACCGTCAATCATTCGCTGGTGATCGACTGCTCCAAATATCTCAACCGCATTCTCGATCTCGACGTTGCGGGCCGCCGATGCGTTGTCGAGCCGGGGATTGTGCTCGACGATCTCAACCGTCAGCTCAAGCCGCACGGGCTGTGGTTTCCGGTCGACATCTCGACGGCATCGCGCGCGACCCTCGGCGGCATGGCGGGCAACAATTCCTGCGGCGCGCGTTCGCTGCGGTATGGCGTGACCCGCGACAACGTCATGTCGATCGACGCCCTCCTCGCCGACGGCACGGCGGCGCACTTCGGGCCGATCGGCGCGGGATTGCGCGACGTGCCGGCACATTCGCCGCTGCGGTCGCTCGCGGAGGATCTGCTCGCCATCGGCGTGCGCGAATCGGACGAGATCGCCGCGCGATTTCCCAAGGTGCAGCGTCGCGTCGGCGGCTACAATCTGGATGCGCTCGCGCCGAACGCGCCAGTGCACAATCTCGCGCAGATTCTCATCGGCTCGGAGGGCACTCTCGGCTTCTCGACGCGCATCGAGCTCAAGCTGTGGCCGCTGCTCGGCCGGCGTGCCGTCGGCGCCTGCCATTTCGGCCGCTTCTACGACGCGATGGATGCGGCACAGCACATCGTCAAGCTCGGGCCGATCGCGGTCGAACTCGTCGACCGCACCATGATCGAGCTTGCCCGCGGCATCGACATGTTCCGCCCGACCGTCGACGCCTTCGTGCGCGGCGCCCCGGACGCGGTCCTGCTGGTCGAATTCGCCGAAGACGACTGGGACGAGAACATCGATCGCCTCAAGCGCCTCGAACAACTGATGGGCGATCTCGGCTACGGCTGGGACAAGACCGGCGACAAGCAGGGCGGCGTGGTCGAGGTGCTCGATCCGAAGCTGCAGGCGGCGATCACCGAGGTGCGCACCGCCGGCCTCAACATCATGATGTCGATGAAGGAGGAGGGAAAGCCGGTCTCGTTCGTCGAAGATTGCGCCGTCCCGCTCGACCATCTTGCGGAATACACCGCGCGCCTCACCGATGTGTTCGAAAAGCATGGCACGCGCGGCACCTGGTATGCGCACGCTTCGGTCGGCTGCCTCCATGTGCGTCCGGTCCTCAACTTGCGTCTCGACAAGGACAAGGCCGCGATGCGCGCGATTGCCGAAGAGGCTTTCGCCTTCGTGCGCGAATACAAAGGCTCGCACTCGGGCGAGCACGGCGATGGCCTCGTGCGCTCCGAATTCCATGAGCCGATGTTCGGCACGCGCCTCGTGCGCGCCTTCGAGGAGGTGAAGGACCGCTTCGATCCTGAGGGTCTCTTCAATCCCGGCAAGATCGTGCGCGCGCCGAAATTCGATGACCGCGCGAATTTCCGCTACGGCCCCGGCTATCACGCCGCGCCGATGACGGCCGCTCTCGACTGGTCGCCTTACTCGGGCGAAGGCCACGGTTTCCAGGGCGCCGTCGAGATGTGCAACAACAACGGCGCCTGCCGGGCGCTCACCGGCGGCGTGATGTGCCCGTCCTATCGCGTGACGCGCGACGAAAAGGACGTGACGCGGGGCCGCGCCAACAGCTTGCGGCTCGCGATCACCGGCCAGCTTGGCCCTGACGCGCTCACGTCCGAGGCCATGGCGGAGACGATGCAGCTGTGCGTCTCCTGCAAGGCGTGTCGCCGCGAATGTCCGACCGGCGTCGACATGGCGCGCATGAAGATCGAAGTCAGCGCGGCGCGTGCCGCGAAACATGGGCTGACCCTGCACGATCGGCTGGTCGGCTATCTGCCGCGCTATGCCCCGATTGCGGCGCGTCTGCCGTGGCTCTTCAATCTGCGCGACGCGCTGCCGGGCGCGGCAGTGCTGTCGGAGCGGCTCGCCGGCTTTTCGGCCCGCCGCAGCCTGCCCCGTTGGCGCAGCGATTGGTTTCGCGATGCACCTTCACCTCCCCCTGGAGGGGGGAGGTCGCCGCGCGCCAGCGCGGCGGGAGGGGGTGACAGCGGTGCAGCAAATTCGGCGTCTCACGTGCTGCACAGCCGCCACCCCACCCCGGACCGCCTGCGGCGGTCCGACCCTCCCCCTGCAGGGGAGGGTGCAGAGGTCGTGCTGTTCGCCGACACCTTCAACCGCTACTTCGAGCCGGAGAATCTCCGCGCCGCCACAGAAGTCCTGGCCGCCGGCGGCTGCCACGTTCACGTCGCGACGCCGGCGGACGGCACGTCGCGCCCGCTGTGCTGCGGGCGCACGTTTCTCGCGGTCGGCAAGGTCGATGAGGCGCGACGCGAGGCGGAACGCGCCATCGCGGCACTCGCGCCGTTCGCTGCGCGCGGAGTTGCGATCGTCGGGCTCGAGCCGAGCTGCCTCTATTCGTTCCGGGACGAGATCCCCGCCCTCGTGAAAGACGAGCGCACGGCACGCATCGCCGAACAGGCCATATCGTTCGAGGACTTTGTCGTGCGCGAGACAACTGCGGGCCGGCTCGCGTTGCCGCTGGCGCGGCTTGATAAGCGCGCGCTGCTGCACGGCCACTGTCATCAGAAATCGTTTGGCGCCATGTCGGCTGTCGAGGCGGCGCTGAAGCTCGTTCCTGACCTCAAGGTCGATACCGATCGAATTGAGCTGCTGCGGGATGGCCGGAAGCTTCGGCTATGGCGCGGACACCATCGATGTATCGCTCGCCATGGGCGAGCTTTCGCTGTTGCCCGCCGTGCGCAAGGCGGACGCTGACGCCATCATCGTTGCCGACGGCACATCGTGTCGCCACCAGATCAAGGATGGCACCGGCCGCGCAGCACTCCATGCGGCGCGTGTGCTGGCGATGAGCCTCGCCTCGCGGACTTAAGCTTCGACTACTTCGTCACCCGTTACGAAGACGCAGTTCCTTCGACGGCACGGCATACTTTGGCTATAACAGGCTTTGGAATTTCCAGTCGAGGGTGAGCGCGATGAAGCTGTCGTTCCATGGGGCGGACCGCGATGTCACCGGCTCCTGCCACATGATCGAGACGCCGGGGTGCCGCGTCCTCATCGATTGCGGGATGTTCCAGGGCGGCCGCGAACTCGACGAAGAGAACGCCGAGCCGTTCGGTTTCGATCCGACCCAGGTGGACTTCCTCCTGCTGACCCACGCCCATCTCGATCACTGCGGCCGGCTGCCGCTGCTGGTGAAGCGCGGATTCCGCGGCGAGATCATCACCACCGCGGCGTCGCGTGAACTCGTTCGCCTGGTCCTGCTCGATGCCGCCCATCTTCAGGAAGAAGAGGCGCGCCACCGTTCGCGCGTCGCAGGGCGACACGGTCACGAGCCCAAAGCTGCGGAGCCGCTCTACTCCGTGGTCGATGCGCTCAACAGCCTCGACCATTTCGGCCGCACCGCGGATTACGGCACGCCGGTGCAGCTCAAAGCGGGCCTTCGCGCGACCTTCTTCGATGCCGGCCACATTCTTGGTTCGGCCAGCATCCTCATCGAGGCTGACGAGCAGGGTCGACGCATCCTGTTTTCGGGCGACCTCGGCAACGCCGGGCGGCCGCTGCTGCGCGATCCCGTTCCGCCGTCGGCGGCAGATGTCGTGGTGATGGAATCGACCTACGGCGATCGGCAGCACCGATCGCTGCAGGCGTCGGTCGATGAGCTTTATCTGGCCATCGAAGAGGCATTCGCGCGTGGCGGCAACGTCATCATCCCGACGTTCGCGTTGGAGCGCGCCCAGGAGATCCTGTTCTTTCTGCACAAGGGCATCGAACAGAACCGCCTCAATCCGGCAATGCAGGTCTTTCTTGATTCGCCGATGGCGATCTCCGCCACCGAAGTCTTCAGGCGCTATCCGGAATTGTTCAAACCTGACGTCGCCGCGCTCCTCCAGAGAGGTGGTGACCCTTTCTCTCTGCCCGGATTGCATCTGACCCGAGAAAACGCCGAGTTCGATCGCGATCAACAAGATCCGCGGCGGCGCACTGATCATGGCGGGTTCAGGCATGGCCACGGGAGGCCGGGTGCGCCATCACCTCCGGCACAATTTGTCGTCGCCGCAGTCGAGCGTCATCTTCGTCGGATTTGCCGGCAAGGGCACGCTGGCGCGCCAGATCATCGATGGGGCAAAGCATGTGCGTCTGTTCGACGAAGACATCCCGGTGCGGGCGCGCATCTACACCATCAACGGATTTTCCGCCCACGCCGACCAACGCGAACTGACCGCCTGGCTTTCGCGCATCAACGGCGTCGCGATGACCATCCTGGTCCACGGCGAAGAGAACGCCATGCGCGGCCTCGCCGGCTGTCTCGGCAGCATGCGGGTCGAGATGCCGCGCATTCACGACCAGATCGAAATCTGACCGCAGGCGGCACCCGCCGAAGCGCGTTCTAACGGTTTCCGATCGGGAACATTTTTATTCGGTTAATTATCCGTTGTTCCGTCGTCCGCTAGGTCGCCGGTTCGCGCTGGCGCCGCGTTGCCGGCGGCGCCGCGACAGGTGCCGCTCGATCGATGAACATCACGCCGAGGGACTCCTCGGCGCGCCACAGCACGCGACAGCTGTGCGGACGGCTGTGCGGGGTGATCCGCAGGCTGAATTCGTCAGGAACGGTCGACACCACGACGCCGGTGATCTTAGCCCCACCATTCGAGAAGTTCGTCAGTATGCACGGACGGGCCATCGTCCCGTCATAAATCATCGCTGTCGAATTCCACTCAACCCGAAAGCTCTTTCGTCGGTCGCGCCGCATGGGATCGCTCCAAAGAGCCCCCCACGAAACAATGGCATGGAACTGCTGAAAGGCGGCCTAAAACATTGGATAGTATTTTGCGCAATATTGAACTGCTCTTGAGCTATCGCGCGGCGGCGATGCACCGACGCCCAAGCGATCGCCTGAACCCGAGAGCCGGAACTATCGGCGTTCGATCAGGCTTCGGCCGGGCCCGTGAATTCAGCAAGGCGCAGATGCCCGGAATGTTTCGCGGCGCGTGCAGTCGAGACCAGGGCTCGCGCGATTTCGCCGGCCATGGTGCATCGTTCCGAAATCCGGCCTACACTCGCCCCACATCGATAGCCACGGAGCCGACCGATGACCACCCGACACGCCGCATGCAGCTGTGGGCAACTCCAGCTTACGGTTGAGGGCGAACCAGTCCGCATCGCCATGTGCCACTGCCTCGAGTGCCAGCGCCGCACCGGCGCCGTCATCAGCAACCAGGCGCGGTTCCCTCGCGAGCAGATCACCGTCGACGGCAAGTCGACGGCGTGGACGCGGAAGGCTGAAAGCGGCAATGCGCTCACCTTCCATTTCTGTCCGACCTGCGGCTCAACCGTCTATTGGGAGAACGCAGGCTTCCCTGGGTTGGTCAACATTGCCATCGGCAACTTCGCCGACCCGAATTTCCCCGCGCCGAACATTGCGGTGTGGGAGGAGTCACGCCACCCGTGGGTCGCCCTGCCTTCCGAGACGCCGCCCAAACGCTTCGCGAAACAGGGGTGATCAAACCGACAGTAGGCGCACGAACCGAAGCTCCATCGATCGAAGCAGCGGAACGCGGCCTCGACTTCAACGTCACGCCGCGAAGGTCCGCTCCCCCGCCACCCACGTCTCGCTGACCTTGATGTCGGCGATCGCATCCGGGCTCACCTTGTAGGGATCGCTTTCCAGGATGGTGACGTCCGCTTCCTTGCCCTTTTCGAGCGAGCCGAGGCGGTCGCTCTGCCCGATCTGGCGGGCGGCGTGGATCGTCACCGCGCGGATCGCGTCGTCAAGCGACACGGCCTGATCGGGGCCGACGATGGAATTGTCGATGATGCAGCGGCGCGTCATCGCCGTGCTGATGAGCGCGAGCGGTCCCGGCGGCGAGCAGGGACTGTCGGTGTGCAGCGTGAAGGGCAAGCCGGCTTTCACGCAGGCTGCGGCGGGGTCCGTGAAGGCGGCGCGTTCGGGGCCGAAGATCTGGTCGCGATAGGCGGCGCCGTAGAAGCGCACGTGGTTCATCAGGAAACTCGGCTGCACGTTGAGTTTCTTCATGCGCAGGATCTGGTCGGGACGCGCCATCGTCGCGTGCTCGATGCGGTTGACGCCGAAGTCGGTCGAGCCTGCGTAGGCCGCCTCGATCGCATCCAACGCAATGTCGATCGTGTAATCGCCGTTGGCGTGGATCAGCACCGGCAGACCGAAGGCTTTGATTTCGGCGACCATCTGTTTCAGCAGGGCGGCGTCGAAGTTCGGCGACCCCTTGGAGGTTGAGTTCAGATAGGGTTTGGTCTGCGCGCCGGTCTCGGTCTGGTTCGAGCCGTCGCCGACGATCTTCACGCCATAGAGCGAGAACAGCGAATTGGCCACGGTCGCGCCTTTCGGTCCGAGGCCGAGGCTGCGCCAGGGCTTCAGGCCCTTCATGTCGTCGAACATCACGCTCGCGCTGGTGCGGCAGGCAAGCGTATTCGAGACCTTCGCGAACTGCTCGATCCAGTCCGACCGGATCGTGCCCGGCTCGTGCAGCATCGTGTTGCCGACGGAACTCATATGCCGGGAATAATGCGTGACCGCCTTGGCCGCGAGTTCGGGCGTGACTTTGCCGAGGAAGTGGACCGCGAATTTGAGCATCGCGCTTTCCTCGTAAACCAGGCCGTTGAGCTTGCCGTCAGCGCCGCGGCCGAAATGACCGCCGCCCGGCAGATCGCCTACATCCTCGGAGATCCCCGCGATTTTAAGCGCCTCGCTATTGACGCAGGCGTCGTGCCCGTTGGTGTACCAGACGAACATCGGATGATCCGTTGAAATCGCATCCAGTTCCGTCCGCGTGAAATCCCCGCCTTGCAGAAGATTGTCGAAATTGGAGCCGACGACCCATTGCCCTTTCGGCGTGCTCGCCGCGACCTGCTTCAGATGCGCGACGAGTTTTTCACGGGTCGGATATTTGGCGTAGCCGACGTCGTCGAGCAGTTCGAAGATCAGCGAGGCGAGGAGCGTGTGGCAGTGCGGATCGATGAGCCCCGGCAGCGCGGTGCGGCCGGCGAGATCGACGATCCTGGTGTCGCCCGACTTGAGGCCCAACAGCGCGCTCTCGTCGCCGACCGCAAGCACTTTGCCGCCTTTGATCGCGAGCGCCGAGGCGACCGGCGCGCCCGCCAGCGGACGGATCGTCCCGCCGCGCAAAATCAGGTCGGCGCCCTCGCCCGCCGCGAAAGCGGGAGCGGCCCCGGCCGCGCTCAGCGCGGAGGCCGCGGCGACCGAATAGGCCATGAACGCGCGTCGCGTGGGCATCCCAGCCGCCTTGCCGAGCAGGCCGGCCATCCCCCCGGAATGGAACTCATCGCGAAGCAGGAGCTGGTTGAAACATCCCTGGCACATATTGACGCCTCCCGAATCGAGCAGAGCGCGCTACGGCTGCTATTGCTATTGTGACTGATCGGAAGCGCCAAATCGTTCCGTTAATCTACGTAATACTCAGGACGATCGTTTTCTTGGTTAGGAACCGATAAACAAACATCGTCGCTATCGCGAGTTTTGCGAAACTGACGATCGTGCGATATGGCCGCAAGCCGCTCTCACGGAAGCAGGGTACTACAATAAATTGGTACCCTTATGAACTTCCCTGCAATCATACCCCGCGCCCTCTGGGCAATCCCCGCGCTCTCAAGCGGCGTCCCGCAGCAACCCCCACCGGAGGCCAGTGTTCGAGGCGATTGTGCCCACACGCGGGTTGCAATGCGGCGCTCATGAGTTCTCGCGTTTTGCTCCTAAAGCTCCTATGGTTGTTCGTTGCTGGGATACTTTTTGGCCGGCTTGCCGCTGGTCACGTCCCAGCCGTTTTGAAGGAAAATCATCCGATGGCGTTGCGTGGTAAGAGCATGACCAACATTCCCGATCCCGAAGTTGCCTTCCGAAGAAATCTTCTCACAGCGCAAGAAACCCGAGATTGGACAATTTCGCCTCCAAGTCGATCGACAGACCAAAGCGTCGTTTTCAACATACGAGGCTGCTGAGGAAGCCGGGATGGGCATCAAGAAGGCCCACCCGATCGTTCAGGTGGCCGTTTACGACACCGTGCAGAACGCCAACCGGATTATCGAGCTTCCGAAGGATTGATTTTGTATCTCTTCAGCAATTTTCAATCATTGAAGCCCAATCTTCCTTTGCCTTTCTGGTAGAGCGTACTGGCACAGCAGCAGTCTCGGAGCAAACGCGCCGGGGCTGCTCCTTGCATAGGCGAACCAGACGCCACCCCGTCGCTCAACAAAGCCACCGGCGGCCACGGTACCGTTCAAGATTTGTGACGTGGATTTCACCGGTCCTCATCAACGGCGCATCCCGTTCGTGACGTGTCCGGTTAGGTTCTAACCGCTACCCGCCACCCCACTACACCGGCCTTTACCGGCTCCCCCGTGTTAGCGCTCCGCCACGTGCCACCTGACCAATGGCACAGATACGGAAGAGTGTAGGTGCCAACATGGTCTTCACACAGTAATTCACACGGCCGGTCGGCCGGCGGCGTGCCTTCGCCCGGAAAATCGGCCAACCGTTGTTGTCGCGCCGCGGCGCGTTTGCTCTCTTTGATCGGCATCATTTAGTCAATTATTCCCATCCACGTTCACTCGACCCAATCGGAGCGTCGCCCACGGCCGCAAGGTGTCGCGTTTTATGATACGGCGCAACTTCACGCTCGCCAACGATTCCGTAACGCTCGCGGTCGAGATCCCTATTTGGCTCGCTCCAAGCGACCTCGATGCCTTGGAAGTCGAATACGGCATCGGGCGAAACCAAAGCGAGGTTGCTCGCCACCGCCGCTCCAATTGCCGCCGATCTTGCAACATATTTTTATTTTCGGAATCGTGGTGGCGAACAGCAAACGCGGCCTCGATCCCACTATCGACTGCAAATTGGCCACGCTTGGCTTGTACTCAGGAAACGCACGAGTGGCTGGTCGGGGTCGCAGAGCAGCCCGACGGTTGGCATCACCGAATGCGGCAAGTTTCTTAAATAACCTGTTGGGAGGGATTTATGGATACCGTCAACCGGTTTGAACTCGAAAAGCAGCTGCGCGATGCCAGGAATGCGGAAATTGACGCGCGAATCCAAGCGCACATGGCCAGGGTTCAACGGATCCGCGCTGGGGTTAGTCGGCGCAGTGTTGGTGCCCCTGCGCCACGACAGTTACCTTTGGATTTTCTGGCGATAGGAGATTCCTGGTTTGAGTATCCCTTGACCGATGATGGTCTGCTCACCGGCTTCAATCAGGGAATCGTGGGCGAGACAGGTACGCAGCTACAATCCATAGGTAATCCGCCGCCGACGATCCTCAGTTACGCGCTGCACGGACAGTCAACGACGCAGATGCTGTCGTATGAAAATCAAGAAAAAATATTGAGCGCTTTGACCGATCCCGCTACCACACAATGGAATAACGGAACAACGGCCGATGCCATTTTGATTTCCGCCGGCGGCGACGACATTGTCGGTGACCAATTCGCTATTTTTCTGGACTACCATGGCTCGGGACTGGATATGGCGCGCTTCCAGGGAATCCTGGCAGCCATCCAGGCTGCGTACATGGATCTCTTCGCGTTGCGAGACATCGCCGCCGGGCAACTGAAGATCGATCCGAAACAGATTCCGATCTTCGGTCACTGCTACGATTACGCGATGCCGAACGGTCGCCCGGCGGGGTGGCCAATCCCGCTCGCAGGGCCTTGGCTTCAGCCATCACTGGATTTCTCGGGCTACAATCCCACACAGGGATTGGCCATTGTGCAAAACGCGATTGATTCCTTTCAAAAGCTCTTGGCCGACTTGGCCGCGGATAAAATAACTCTGCCTGGAAGGACAACGAACAACTTCATCCTTGTGGATACGATTGGCACTTTAGTGAGAAACACAACACGACCGAATGGTTGGGCCAATGAAATACATCCGTACACCGAAGGCTTTGGCCTTCTCGCCGGCAAATTTCTGGCAGCGCTGCAGGCGCACTTCCCGGGCCGCATTTAGTTCTTCGGTGGCGTCCGCATGGGATGGTGTAGCGCAGAACGTTGAAGCGTTTAGCGAGGTCTATGCTTGCAAGCGCGCCGACAAGGGGCGGGCAAGCCGC
This sequence comes from uncultured Alphaproteobacteria bacterium, assembly GCA_963702755.1. Classification (GTDB taxonomy): domain Bacteria; phylum Pseudomonadota; class Alphaproteobacteria; order Rhizobiales; family Xanthobacteraceae; genus JAJPKK01. The sequence goes on from CAVPDZ010000007.1 coordinate 610,417, forward strand.
GCTCCCCAAAGCCCTTGGTGCCCCTGGCCGGACTCGAACCAGCACGATGTTTCCACCACCTGATTTTGAGTCAGGCGCGTCTACCAATTCCGCCACAGGGGCACGGGACGCGGACTATAGCGGTGGAGCAAGACGGGTCAACGCAGAAATGCCATTTTCGGTGGTCGACACTGCCCCAGCAAAGGGCTATGCGGACGACCGAGGCCATCGCCGCGAGGAGCGGCGGGCGATAACGCGGGCCGCGGGACGGCGACGACGCCGCCGACGGTTCGCACCTAAGGCGTGGAAGCGTGGTCGGTTAGCGGTTATCGTGAACGCGCTTGGCAACGCATTCAGATTTCAGGCAATGCGGAGAACATGGGAGCCGAAACGATGAATGCCGTCTCATCCGCTGGAGTGCCCGCTCGCAGCGCGCCCGCGACGGCGCGCGTGCGCCGCCCGGTCATCGCGGCCGTCGTCATCGCGGCAGTCGGTGCTGCCACCATCCTCGGTGCCTATTACTTTCAATACGTGAAGGGGCTGCCGCCGTGTCCGCTGTGCCTTGAGCAGCGCATCGCCTACTACATCGCGATTCCGCTCGCGATCGTGATCGAGATCGCGGCGGCGTGGCGGGCGCCGCGCCGGCTGGTCGCCCTGGGTCTCGGCATCATCGCGCTCATCATGCTGTTCAATGCCGGCCTTGGGCTCTATCACGCCGGCATCGAATGGCGATGGTGGCCGGGGCCGCAGGAATGCTCCGGTCCGCTCGGCGATCTCACCACCGGCGGCGATCTCCTCTCGCAGCTGTCCAACCTCACGCTCGTGCGCTGCGATGAAGCCGCGTGGCGCTTCCTCGGCATCTCGCTCGCGGGCTACAACATGCTGATCTCGCTCGGCCTCGCGGCGGTTGCCGCCTGGGGCGCGGCGGGCGCCGTGCATCGGCGCCGGAGCGCCGTCACACCCTGACGGCGGTCATGATGCCGGCTGGGAAAATCTCCTCCGGCTTCACCAGCCGATGGGCAATGCCCTGCTCGTGGGTGTAGCGCAGGAAGTGCTCGAGCGTCGGGCGGTTTTCCTCGATCCCGAACGGGAATGGATCGCCGCCGAAGAGGTCGCGCATCTTGCGCGCATAGGGCGGCAGCCACGGCAGCGGATAGCGCGACACCGCCGGATCGAGCAGGCGCTCGAGGCTGCGCCGCTTCGATTCGTTGAAGGCGGCGTAGAGATTGCGCGCGACCCATGGATGGGCGTCGAGGATTTCCCGCTTCATCGCGATCACGTGCATGATCGGGAAGACCTTGGTGCGCGCGAAATGCTCCTCTTCCATCTCCTGGAAATTCGGAAACAGGCGCACGACGTCCGGGTTGCCGGCGAGGAACGAGTTCGGCGGGCGAGCGATCAGCGCGCAATCGATCTCGCCTGACGCCACCATGTCGCTCAGCGACTTGTCGGCGACGCGCGTGAGCTTCACGCCGGGCGGCAAGCTCAACTCCACCTTCTCGATGCGTCCCGCCTCGTTGGCGCCGGCCTGATACCAGTGCACGTCGGTGAGCTTCACGCCGGCCTCGTTGTGAAGCCACCCGCGCATGTAGACGGCCGCGGTATGCGCCCATTCCGGCGAGCCGATGGTCTTGCCCTTGAGGTCGGCCGCGGTTTTGATGCCGCTGTTGCGGTTGACGTAGAACGAGCCGAACCGGAACAGCCGCGAGGCAAACACCGGCAGCCCGATGATGTCCGGCTTGTCGCGCGTCACCTGCGCGGCGAACTTCGCGAACGACAGCTCGGTCACGTCCCATTCGCGCCCGAAGGTGAAGCGCAGGAAAATCTCGTGATGTCCGAGCGTGAGCCACAGATGCTCGATGCCCTCCGCCTGCACCGCGCCGGTGCGGAAATCGCGGAAATGATCGTAGTCGGTGGTGGCGATCGTCAGTTTGAGCTTGGCGGACATTTGATTATTCCGACCCCCATGGCTTGTGGGCGCGGTCGACGGGACGATCCTCGACGAGATGCGCGCAGCCGGCCTTGTGCGCCCAATAGCGCCACGCGCGCCGCGTCTCCAGCGAATAGGGTTTGTAGCCTGCGTTGCGGGCCGCGATCTCGCCGTCGTGCAGCGGCTTGATGTCGGAGCCGAGAGCGAGCGCGTTCATCTGCACGCGCGCATTGCGCGGCACATAGACCGACATGCGCACCACTTCGATCAGCGAGCGCGCGGCGGCGGCAAAGCCGTGGCCGCGCATCAGGGCGACGTTGTTGTCGGCGAGGCAGCGCGCGAGGTCGCGCGCCTGCTCCATGTTGGTGACCAGCATGTTGGTGTCGGGGCCGAACCTGTCGGCCATGTCCCACACCGGGAGGCGCGCGCCCATGAAGCTGCCGGAGTGGATGACCGGGCGCAGCGGCGTCGCCGAGATCGTGAACGGCAGCACGTCTTCGGAATGCGCGTGGACCACGGCCTGCACGTCGGGCCGGGTCTCGTAGATGCCGCCGTGGATGAAGCGCTCGTGATAAAGCGGCCGGTGGTCGTCGCGAACCGGCGTGCAATCGAGGTTGAACTCGATGATGTTGTCTTCCTCGACCATTTCGGGCGCGGTCGAGGTGGCGAGAAAAAACCGGCGCGGATTGTCGGGATGACGCACGCTCACATGGCCGTAGGCATCGACGACGTTTTCGCGGGCCAGGATGCGGTTCGCGACCACGAGGTCGCGCACCAGGGCAGAGATGGCTGTTGTCTTCTCACTCATGGCGGAAAGGACTGACCGAGCATGTGGTGCCGCGCGTAGGGTGGGCAAAGCGAAGCGTGCCCACCGCGAGACGTGGGCACGCGCGGACAAGTCCGCGCTTTGCCCACCCTACGTGATTGCCTCGGGGAATGAAATGCTGGCAGCTGCGTTGTATCGGTCTAGCTTTCAGTTCACCGACATGTTCGCGGCGCGGATCACGTCGCCCCAGCGGCGCGTTTCCTCGCGCAGGAATGCCGCCATCTCCGCAGGACTGCCGCCGACCGGCTGCAGGCCGAGCCGTTCGAGCTGCGCCTTGATGTCGTCGGCGCGGAGGATCTCGTCCATGGCCGCGTTGATCCTGGCGATGATCGGGGCGGGCGTATGCGGCGGCGCCGCGATCGCGTTCCAGGTGTCGGAGCGAAAGTCCGGCAGGCCGGCCTCCGCCATGGTCGGCACGTCCTTCAGCGTTGCCAGGCGCTGAGGCGTCGTCACCGCCAGCATCTTGATGCGGCCGGCGCCATATTGCTCGCGCACCGCGTCGATCTGCATGAACAGAAGATCGAGATGGCCGGCGACAAGGTCGTTCATCGCCTGCGCCGTGCCGCGATAGGGGACATGAGTCAGCGATATGCCGGCGCGGCGCGCGAACAGTTCGGCGGTGAGATGCGGCGTCGTGCCGATGCCCTGGGAACCGTAATCGATCTTGCCGGGATTGGCGCGCGCATAGGCGATCAGGCCGGCGACGTCGTCGGCCGGAAAATCGCGCCGCACCACGAGCGCATTCGGCATCCGCGTCATGATGATGACGGGCTCGAGCGCCGTCGGATCGAAATTCAGCTTGCGGTAAAGCAGCACGTTGGTGGTGAGCGGCGCGGGCTGCGCTGACAGGAGTGTGTAACCGTCGGGCTCGGCCGCCGCGACTTCGCCGGCGCCGAGATTGCCCCCGGCGCCCGGCCGGTTCTCGACCACGACCGGTTGGCCCCATCGCGTCGTAAGGCGCTCGGCAAGGAGCCGCGCAACGATGTCCGGCCCGCCCGCGGGAGGCGCCGACACGATGATGCGCACCGTCCGCGTCGGATACTCGGCGGCATGGCAAACGATGGGCGCGAGGACACCGACGAGGCACAAGGCTGCAATTCGGATAAACGCACTCATTGTCCTGCGAGTCATCCGAAGTCCGTCATTCCGGGGCGCGAGCGCAGCTCGCGAGCCCGGAATCCATACTCCGCAGTCCGTGTTCATGGATTCCGGGCTCGCCTCCGCTGCGCTACGGCGCCCCGGAATGACGCCGCATAAGGATCGGCTTCGCAAAAATGTTCGGATATCATTGATCGCTATTGTCCGCACAGGGAGAGGAACATGGGTAAGCGTACGCTTCGCATCTTGATGGTCTCATCGCTGCTCGGTCTGTGGCCGTTCGCAGCGTTCGCGGCGTTCCATCTCGAAGAGGCAACCATTGCCGACATTCACCGCGCGATCCTTGCCCGGGAACTGACGGCGACGCAGCTGGTCGGCCTCTACCTCAAGCGGATCGAAGCCTATAACGGACAATGCGTCAAAGGAACGGTCGATCCCGCGACCGGCTTCGTGCTCGGCGACATCGAGCCGATCGAGAATGCCGGCAAGCTCGGCGCCATCATGACGCTCAACATCCGCGGGCAAGCGGTCTCGCACCGATCTCGTCGACAACGATCCCGCGATGCCCGATGCGCTCGAAACCGCGCGTGCGCTCGACGAAGAATTCGCCCGCACCGGTCAGCTCAAGGGTCCCCTGCACGGCATCGTCTTCGGCATCAAGGATCAGTTCGACACCTTCGACATGCGCTCGACCAGCGGCGCCGCCGCGGCCTATGCCAATGATCGCCCGCCGCGGGACGCCGCGATCGTCGCGCGGCTGCGTGCCGCCGGCGCCATCATCCTCGCCAAGACCAACATGGGCGAATACGCCTCGGGCGACCGCAGCACGTTCGGCGGCACCACCTGCAATCCCTACGACACCTCGCGCAGTTCGGGTCGATCGAGCGGCGGCTCGGGGTCCGCGGCTGCCGCCAATCTCGTGACCTGCGCGATCGGCGAGGAGACCGGCCCCTCGGCGCGCAATCCCGCCGCCAACAGCAACCTCGCCGGCATCGTCGCGACCCACAGCCTGGTGAGCCGCGCCGGCATTATCCCCGCTTCCCTCACGCGCGACCGTCCTGGCCTCCTCTGCCGCACCGTGAAGGATGCCGCGATCGTGCTCGGCGCCGTCGCCGGCTACGACCCGCGCGACCCCGCGACCGCCGCAAGCGTCGGTCAGATGCCGAGCCGTTCCTATTCGGACTATGCGGCCGGCACGAGCCTCCGCGGCGTTCGCATCGGCGTCGTGCGCGAATTCATGAAGGTCCACACCAAGGCCGACGAGGCGAGCGTCGCCATCGCCGAGTCAGCGCTCCGCGATCTCGCCAAGGCCGGCGCGACGCTCGTCGATCCGGGCCCCGACGGCGCCCTGTTCCAGGATGCGATCGCAGCGATCTTGCCCGCGCTCGATGCGCCGCTTCTCGGCGCCGTCTACCCAGAGGTTTTCGCGCGCGGCAGCAATCTCACCGAGTTCGGGCATCATTTTCAGCGGCACCGCGAACCTGTCGCCGACGCTCACCTTGCGGATCGTCGCGGAGAGCGAGCCTGCCATCTCGGGCGAAGGCTTGTTCGCCATGGAGCAATATCTGCGCGAGCGCGGCGACCGCAGTATCCGCCACGTCGCGGACCTGATCGCCAGCTCCACCTTCTACAATCATGCGCCGATCAATGGCGTCACTGCGCCGCCGAAGGGACGGCTCGAAGGTTTGCTCGCGCGCACCGAGCGCCTGACGCGCAAGAGCGACGGCAGCACCTACGTGCGCAAGCTCCCCGTCACCGCGCTCGACATCAATGGCTGGCACGCGCAACGCACGGTGCTGCAGATGCTCGTCAACAAAGTGATGGCGGACAACAGCCTCGATGCCCTCGTTTATCCGACCAAGACCATACCCGCGCCGCAGCTTGCCGCGCCGGTCGAGCCGACCAATCTCACGACCGTCCGCGAAAAGGTAGCGGTGGTCATCGACGGCGAGGCGTACGAGCGCACGGTCGAGCGCGTCGTCGACCTGCGCGCGCCACTGACGCCGCGGCTGAGCTCGAACTCCGGCAGTCCGACCATCGTGGTGCCGGCGGGATTTGTCGCCGAGGTCTATGATCGCGCCACCGTGCGCGGCGCCGACGGCAGCAAGCAGCCGGGCGACCTGCTGCCGCCCAAGGCCGTGACGCTGCCGGTCTCGATGGACTTTCTCGGCCGCCCCTTCAGCGAGCCGTTGCTGCTCCGCATCGCCGCCGCCTACGAGGCGGCGACCCATCATCGCCGCCCGCCCAAGGATTTCGGCCCGCTGCCGGGCGAGCCGTAGAAGTTGAGTGCGGACCGCTCACGGCGGTCAGCACCAAAAAATCGCAACGCTATTTCGCCTCTTCGACCTCCGTGGCCGTTGCGGGGCCTTCGCCAATGATGAGGATGGTCGTGTCCTCGTCCCTGGCGCCATCCCAATGCACGCCTTTCGCGAGGTGGGTGACGAAGGTCCCAGGCTTCATCGGGACAGTCAAATGCTCCGGATCGAACTTGTTGCCGGTGCCGACCCACCAGGTCCCCGAGAGTACCGTGATAAAGCGGTCGTTGGGATGAAAGTGCGGATGGCTGGAATTGCCCTTTTTCCACGTGAGCATTTGCACGTAGAGCCCCGGCTTTTCCGGATCGCCCGCGAGCGTCGCTACCCGGTTTCCTCCATTGTCCTTCCACGGAATCTGGTCGGGGGTGAGCAGCGTCAGCGCGCTCGGATCGCCGCCGGCATAAGGTCCGGTGTTTTTCGGGACTTCGATGTTGGTCGCAGGACCGTAGCCGGCGATCAGATAGGCGCCGGTCTCGTCCTTGGTGCCGTCCCAATGCACCTTCATGGCGTGATCGATGGAAAATGAGCCCTTCGGCAACCGCGTTGCGTGAGCCGGATCGACCACGGGACCGGTGCCGCGCCATCCCGCGCCTTCGATCACGGTGATGAATCGATCGTTCGGATGATAGTGCGCGTTGCCGAAACGGTTCGGCTTGAATTTGTTGATGTAGATATAGAGCCCGGGCTTGGTCGGATCGCCGTGAAGGATCGTCTGGTTGGTCGCGACTTGATCGGTCGGATCGCGCCACTGGAATTGATCCGGCGTCTTGTAGATGACTGCGGTCGGATCGAGTTCGACGGCATAGCTCGCGGTGACGATGACCGTGCTCGCCACAGCACCGGCAAGGGCGATACGTAGCGAGGCAAGATAATCGCTCATCCTGTTCCTCCTGTTTTCCCGAAGCCGTCAGCCGCATTTCCGCAATCGCTGCGCCGTCGGCACTCTGCGCTTCGAAGTCCTGTTATCAGTTTTTACGCCAACGCTGGCGCGAACTGCGGCTTGCGGAACGGCTCGATGATTTCTTGCTTGATCGCGGCGATCTGCTCCTCGCTCGGCGCCATTTTGAACAGGAACAGCTCGATCCCCATGTCGCGATAGGCCGAGAGCTGTTCGCGCACCTGCTCGGGCGGACCCGACGCATCCGCATTTCATCGCGGGGCCGACGATCTTGGTCATGATCTTTCGCGCTTCCGCCTCCGAGCCGTTGGTGGTGAGAAGGCGTGCCGCCGCCTCTTTCGCTTTTTCGGCCGAAGGGCCGAAGGCGACGAAGGGATTGAACGCGTAGCGCACCTTGCGGCCGTAACGCGCCGCGATCCGGTCCATAGTGTCGATGGAGTGCCGCAGGCTCGCCATGACATCCTGCACCGTTTCCGCCTCCTTGTCGTAGTCGAGGAACCACCAATCGCCGGTCCTCGCGACCATCTCAAGCCCGCGCGGGCTGCGGCTTGCCGTGAAGATCTCGGGGAGCTGGGGCGTCGCCGGGCGCAACAGCAATTGCGCCTCGTCGACTTGGTAGAATTTCCCGCGGTAGGAGAACGGCGTGGTGCTCCACATGCCACGCAGAATGTCGACGAACTCTTCAGCACGGATATAGCGGTCGTCGTTTTCGAGCAGCGCATCGCCGCCGAACATGTGATGTTCTTCGACGTTCCACCCGGTCACGAGATTGATCGCGGTACGACCGAGCGTCATCCGGTCGAGCGAGGCCGCCATCTTGGCGATCAGCTGCGGATGCCAGAGCCCCGGGTGAACCGCCGTCATTGTCTTGATGCGGGTCGTCCACGAACTCACCGCCGCAGCCAGGATCCAGGCCTCGAAGTCCGCGCCGAGATGGCGTTCCGCGAACAGGATGATGTCGAAGCCCGCGCGATCGGCGGCACACAACACGTTCTTCGCGAGCGTAAACGCCGGATCGACCTCGGAGGGCGGCAGCGGCCGCAACGCACCTGCGATCGACTGCTCGATTTCCTTGGATCCCGCGGTCACATGCGGGACCGGCGCATAGAGACCAAATTGCATTGCGCCACTCCGTCGGCACTGCCCGTGGCATGGACCTTGCCCACAGGCTTGAGTAGCTTAGCGGAGAACGAGCGCCCGACGCATTACGAATCCGCAGCCCGGCTGCGCAATTCTTCTCTCTGCGAGGGCGCTAAACGAGGGGTCGTTGATGGCGGTCGATCGACCAGCGTTGGCTCAACTGTTCCTATGCTGGCTCACCAGATTGCCCGCCAAGATAGCGGTCGCGTCCCTGACGTGCGGCCTCGTGTCGGGCAGCGCCCTTGCCGAAACCAAGATCACCGTCGGCGTCGTCAGTCCTGGCACGTCGCAGTGGCCGCAATATATCGCCGAGGAGCTCGGCTGGTTCAAAGAGCGCGGCCTGAGCATCGAGATGCAAAGCGTCGGCAGCAGCACCGCGCTGCAGCTCGCCGCCGGTTCGATCGACCTCGCGCACAGCGGCTTTCCGGAATTCATCCGCGCCACCAACCAGGGCGCGCATATCAAGATCGTCATCAACGACATCAGCGTGCCGCCCTACACGGTCTACGCCAAGCCCGCGATCAAGACGGTCGCCGATTTGCGTGGAAAGACCGTCAGCATTGGCGGCGTCAAGGACGTGACGCTCATCTATGTGCGGCCGATGCTTGCGGCTGCGAGCCTCGGCTCGAAGGATGTCGACTTCGTCTTTGCCAAGGCCGCGGGCGATCGCTTTGCTGCGCTGTTATCCGGCGCAGTCGATGCGGCAATTCTCAATCCGCCGTCGTCGTTCCGCGCCGCCGACCTCGGCTTCGTCGCTCTCGGCGAGATCAAGGACTATATCCACGAATTCCCCTTCACCATGTGGGCGGCGAATTCGGATTGGGCGGCGAGGAACAGGCCGGCTCTCGTTGCTTTCACCAGGATTTATCTCGATGGGGTGCGCTGGCTCTACGATCCCGACAACAAGGAAAAGGCCGTCGACATTCTCATCAAGTACGCAAGGCAAAGCCGCAAGGATGCCGCGGATTCCTACGACTACTATTTCGGCAAGCTCCACGGGTTCAGCACGGACGGCCGCCTGCGCGAGGATGCCTACCGGCAAATGACCGCAGGCATGATCGAGCTCGGCGACCTCACCGCGCCGGTCCCGCCCATGGCGAAATTCTTCGACGGCAGTTTCGTCGAGGAAGCCGCGGAGGCTCATTGATGAGCGGGCTCGCGAACAACGATGCGGTGGTCGTCACCGGCGCAGCGCAAGGCATCGGGCGCGCGATCGCATTGGCGCTCGCGGCGAAATCGGCGCGCCTCGCGCTCTGGGACGTCAACGAAGCGGGTCTCGCCGAAACCGCGGCCGCCTGTGCTGCCATCGGGTCGAAGCCGATCTGCCACAAGGTCGACGTTTCGGACGACAATGCCGTGCGCGCCGCGGCGAAGAGCGTTATCGCGACCTACGGCGTCCCGTTTGGTCTCGTGAACAACGCCGGCATTTTCCCGCGCGCCACGATCCTCGATTCGACCCCGGAGTTGTGGCGTTCGGTGTTGGGTGTGAACCTGCTGGGCATGGTGTTCTGCGCCCAGGCGCTGGTCCCGTCGATGATGGCGCAGAAGCGCGGCGCCGTCGTCAATCTCGCGTCCGGTCGCGCGCTGCAAGGAACGCCGCGCGGCGCGCACTATGCGGCGTCCAAGGCCGGCGTGGTGTCGTTGACGAAATCGATGGCGTTGGAATTCGCCTCGGGCGGCATTCGCGTCAATGCGGTCATTCCCGGCATCACCGAAACGGCGCAGCCGCTCGCGGATATGACGCTTGAAGAACTCCATGCGCTGGGCGGCAAATTTCCGCTCGGCCGCGCCGGTCAGCCCGATGACATCGCCGACGTCGTCGTGTTCCTGCTCAGCGATGCGTCCCGCTACATGACCGGGCAGTCGGTCGCGGTGAACGGCGGCGCGATCATGATTCCGTGAGCTTCGGCAAGGAGAGAGCCATGACTGATGCCAAGCACCAGGTTCGCCGCGCGGGCATCGCGCTGGCGGCCGCCATCATGATGTCGGCGGCTTCGCTGGCCCCGCGGGCTCATGCCGAAAGCCAGATCATCGAAGGCTTCGTCAGTCACGGCGCCCTGCAATGGCCGGAGTACATCGCCAGCGAGTTCGGCTGGTTCAAGGCCAACGGCGTCAGCGTCGACATGCTGGTCGTGGGTTCAGGGGCGGCCCAGCAGCTCGCCGCCGGCGCGCTGAACCTCGGCTACAGCGGCTTTCCCGACTTCGTGCGCGCCGCCAACCAGGGCGCGCCGGTGAAGATCGTGATCAACGGCATTTCCTCGCCGCCCTATGCCGTCTACGCGAAGCCGGCGATCAAGCGCATCGCCGATCTCAAGGGCAAGACCGTGAGCATCGGCGGCGGCAAGGACATCACCCTCGTCTACATGGAGGCTTTTATCGGCTCGGCGGGACTGAAGGCCGCCGATGTCGATTTCGTCTACGCCAAGGCGACGCAGGATCGCCTGGCGGCGCTGATATCGGGCGGCGCCGACGCGGCCATCCTCTATCCGCCGTCGTCGTTCCGCGCCGGCGCCGCCGGCTACACGGATCTCGGCGATATCGAGCCGCATCTGAAGGGTTTTCCGTTCACCGTCTGGGCGGCGAACACCACCTGGGCGGCGAAGAACCAGGAGGCCATGCGCGGCTACGTCAAAGCTTATAGCCGTGCGGTCGGCTGGCTCTACGATGCAAAGAACAAGGCGCAGGCGGTCGACATCCTGGTGAAGTTCGCGAACCAGGATCGCAAGGATGCGAGCGATACCTACGACTACTTCGTCACCAAGCTGCGCGCTTTCAGCATCGATGGGCAGATCGGCGCGGACAGCTACAAGAAAATGACCGACGCGCTTGTCGGCCTCGGCGACCTTGCGCTCCCCGTTCCGCCTGCCGACAAGTTCTACGATCCGTCCTTCGTCAAAGCCGCCTGGTCGACGACAAGCAACTGACGAGTAGGGTGTTGCGCGCCTGTGCGGCGCGAGCGGACGAATTGGCAGGGCTGTTGTGCGAGGCGTCGGCTCAGCGCCGGAATGCCCAGCCCGTCATCCGGCGTTCCAATACCGCGCACAGCACATAGAGGACGATGCTCATCCCGGCGACGAGAAGGAGCCCGGCGAAAACCAGCGGCACCTGGAAACGCGACGCCGCCGACAGCATCAGAAACCCTATCCCCTTGTTGGCAGCGACGGTCTCGGAAATGACCGATCCGATGAAGGCGAGCGTGATCGCGATCTTCAGTGCTGCGAAGAGGTACGGCATCGATTGGGGAATGCCGACCTTGCGAATGACGTCGAAGCGGCTCGCGCCCAGCACACGAAGCACGTCACGCATTTCCGGTTCGACGCTGGCGAGCCCGGTCGCGACGTTCACCGTGATCGGAAAGAAGGAAATCACGAACGCGGTGATGATGGCGGGGACGGTGCCGATGCCGCACCAGATCACGACCACCGGAACCAGCGCGACCTTGGGGACCGCATTGAATCCGATCAGCAGCGGGTAAACCGTCTCGTAGACGCCAAGCGAACTCCCTACCGCGATGCCGAGCAAGACGCCGATGACGATCGCGATGCCAAATCCCGCGACTGTGGTCAGCAGGGTCTGCACGCCGTGGATGAACAACGGCTCGCGGAATTGGACCATGGCCTCGAAAATCTGGGTCGGCGCCGGCAGCACGAAAGCGGGGATCGAAAACAACCGGCAGCTCAGCTCCCACACCAGCAACAAGCCGATAGCGGCGAGCCACGGACGGGCCCGCTTGATGATCATGACCGTGTTCATTGCACCCCGATCTCGGCGCCGCGTGCGTGCGGCACGTTGGCGATGGCAGTGTAGCCGCGGTCGAACGGTCGTGTCATGGTCTGGCCCGCCGACCGGCCCCGCGCGCCCTCAAGCGCAGGAAACGGAGTTGCCAGAGCGCTGCTGATGAAGAAGCTTCTTCGCATTACCGGTGCGCGGATTGCGCAAATGGACGATCCGCCGACCATCCTCGACGGCACCGACCTGTGGATTTCCGAGGGCCGCATCCTCGCGCTGTCGCCGGCGGGCGCGCCGCCGCCGACCGATGGCCAGGTCGAAACCCTGTCGTTCCAAAACGCCCTCGTCATCCCGGGGCTCATCAACAGTCATTCCCATTCGGCATCATCGCTGCTGCGCGGCTGCGTCGGCGGCGAGCCGCTCGATCTTTTCGTGATGGATGCGATGGCGCGCCGTGCGCCGAAGCCGCTGCGACAGGTGCGCGCCGGCGTCCTGTTGCAGGCGACCGAAATGCTCAAGCGCGGCGTGACCGGCGCGGTCGACCATTTCCGGCATGCGGGGCTGCCGACGGTCGAAGCGGTTTCGGCCGCGTTCTCGGCTTACCAGGAGGCCGGTCTCCGTGCCGCGGTTGCGCCGATGTACGAAGACAAGCGCTACATCGATTCCCTTCCGATCGATCATGCCGATTTGCCGCCCGACATCAGGGACCGCTGGCTCGCGAGCAAACCTCCGCCGCCGGAGAGCTATTTCGCGATGATGGAGGAGGTGGCGGCGGAATGGCGCGGGCGCGATCGCGTGCAACTTCTGCTCGGTGTCGATGGGCCGCAACGGTGCACGCCGCATCTCCTCGAACTGACCGGCGATTTTGCGGCACGTCATAACATCGGCCTGCATACCCATGTGCTCGAGGCCAAGACTCAGGCCCTCGTCGCGCCGGCCGACCACGGCGGCAGCTTCGTTGCGTATCTCGATCGCTTCGGACTGGTGGGGCCCAAAAGTTCGTTCGCTCACTTCGTCTGGTGCACGGAGCGGGACATCGAACTTGCCGCCGAGCGCAAAGTGAACATCGTCAACAACCCGGTGAGCAATTTGCTGCTGGGCAGCGGCCTGCAGCCGACGGCAAGGCTGCTCGCGGGCGGCGTGACGGTTGCTCTCGGATCGGACGGCAGCAGCGGCAATCCCATCAGCCTCTTCGAGCAGGCCAAGTTTTCGATGCTGCTGAGCCGCATCAGCGAACCGGATTGCGAGCGCTGGATCACGGCGCCGCGGGCGCTGCGGATGGCGACCGCCAACGGCGGCGCGGTGCTCGGCGAGCCGGGCACGCTCGGCGTCATCAAGGTCGGCGCTCACGCCGATCTCGTGGTCATCGACCTCGATAATCGCGCTTATCGCCCGCTGGGGGATATCTGGAATCATCTCGTGATGTACGAGACCGGCGAGGGCGTCGACACGGTGCTCGTCGGCGGCGAGGTTGTCGTGCGCAACGGTCGTTGCACCAAGGTCAACGAGGAAGATGTGCTCGCCGAAGCCGAAGAACTCGCCGGCGCCGATCGCGCGGCGAACGAGCCGTTCCTGGCCAAGGCGCGAGCCGAGCGTGGCGTATTCCAGGCGCTCATCCTCAAGGCGTTGCAGAAGTCGATCCAAATCGACCGCTTCGCCCACCTCGATTGAATGACGTTGGCTCGTGCCTTCAAGACGACGCCTACAGCCTGCGGTAGCGCGCCGCGCGCGCCGCGCAGTGGCATGGCGTTTGCTTATTTTTCATACTCGGCACAGCCTTGGAATGATCAAATCGCGGGAGGTCCCATGCGGCGCGCGTCTCGATGGATCAACGGTGCAGCATTTGTTTTAGCGCTGGCGTGCGCGTTTGAGTCGGCCGCTTATGCGCAAGCACCGTTGACGCCCGTCCGCTTCCGCTTGGATTGGGTCTGGCAGGCGCCGCAATCGATTTGGACGCTCGCTTACGAGCGCAAATATTTTCAGGACGAAGGCCTCGACGTGACCATCGATCGCGGTTACGGCGGCCCGGACACCATCGGCAGCGTCGCATCCGGCGCCTATGACATCGGCTTTTCCGACGTCAATGGTCTGGTCGAGTTCAACGCGAAGAATCCGGATCACAAGACGAAGGCCGTCTTCATCGCCTATGACGCGACGCTCGGTGCGATCATCACGCGCAAGGGCAACGGCATCAACACGCCCAAGGACCTGGAGGGCCGCGTCATCGGCGCGCCGGTCACCACCGGCGGACGCACGCTGTTCCCGGCCTTCGCGAAGGCCAATGGCATCGACGAGAGCAAGATCACCTGGGAGACCATCAGCATCCAACTGCAGGATCAGCAATTCGCGCAGGGGCGGTTCGATGCCGTCGCAAGCTATGCCACCACGTCGCTTCTCAATTTGAAGCTGTTGGGCGTCGACCTGAAGAAGCTGACGGTCTTCACGTTCTTCAAGAACGGGCTCGATCTCTACGGCAGCTGTCTCCTGGTTCGCCCCGAGTGGGCCGAGGCCAATCCGGAGACCGTGCGCAAATTCCTGCGCGCGACCATGCGCGGCATGCAGGCCATGTTGGCCGACAAGAAGGCGGCGATCGCCTCGCTGCAAAAGCGCGACCCGTTGCTCGACACCCAGACTGAAATCGATCGGCTCGATCTGATGATCGAGATGGCGCTGAAGACACCGAGCGTCGAAAAGAACGGCGTGAGCTTTGTCGATCCCGATCGCATGGATCGCGGACTGGCGATCGTCGCCAAAGCCTTCAATGTTTCGCCCGTGCCGAAGACGGCGGACATTTTCACCGACGCGTACCTGCCGCCGGCAAAGGACAGGCAGCTCAAGTTCTGACCGCGGCCGCCGCCGCCGACCTGCGCAATCGCGCCGCCGCCGCGGTGGGCCCGAGGCTCGACCCATGGCGAAATGCCGATCATAATGCTGTTTGGGGGCCATTTCCCGGCCGCGTGGCCGGAGACGGGAACGCACAGATGAAGATCGCTACCGCGCTGTCGCCCTCCTCGCTCCTCGTTGCTGCCGCGATAGCGGCGACCATTTTCGCGGCGCCCTCCGCAACAGCCCAGACCAAGATCGGTTTCCAGGCGCCGCTCACCGGCCCGGCGGCGACCGATGGCGTCTCCGCCAAGATCGCGGCGGAACTCGCGGCGGCGCGCATCAATGCGTCAGGCGGCGTGCTTGGCCAGAAGATCGAGCTCGTGACCTATGACGACCAGGCCAAGACCGACGAGGCGGTGTTCACCGCCAACAAGCTCGTCGGCCAGGACGGCGTCAAGTTCGCGGTGTCCGGAAGCTACTCGGCCTCGGGCCGCGCCGCGGCGCCGATCTTCCAGGCCGCGAAGGTGCCGTTCATCTCCGCCTATGGCGTGCATCCCGACATCACGCGCGCCGGCGACTACGCCTTCCGCACCGTCCATCTCGGCCAGCCGCAGGGGCGCGCCGGCGCGAAATTCATCGCCGACAATCTCGGCATCAAGGAGATTTCCATCATCTCCATGGACAACGATTACGGCCAGGCGACGCTCGAAGGCTTCAAGAGCGTGCTCGGGCAGTTCGGCATCAAGGTGCTCGGCGAATACAGCTATCCGCTGCGCGACCGCCAATTCGGCTCGATCGTCGCGAGCGTCAAGCGCGACAACCCGAAGGCGATTTACGTCACCGGTTACTTCTTCACCGCGGGCCCGCTGGTGACGCAGCTGCGCGCCGCCGGCATTACCGTTCCGATCATCGGCTCCCAGGCGTTCGATGCGCAGAAGCTGATCGAGATCGCCGGCGCCGCGGTCGAAGGCGTCTACATCGTCGCCGGCCTCAATCGCGATCGCGACAGTGCGGAACTCAAATCCTATCTCGCGGATTTCGAGAAGCGCGCCGGCTATCCGGGCGAAAACGTCGGCGCCACCACCTATTCGGCGATCATGCTGATGGCCGACGCCATCAAGCGCGCCGGCTCGACCGATCCGCAGAAGGTGCGCGATGCGCTCGCGGCAACGAAGAACTTTCCGCACCTCGCCGGCGAGCTTGTGAGCTTCAATTCGCTGCGCGAGATCAACATGCCGCTGAACGTCAATGTGGTGAAGGACGGCCACTTCCGCCATTTCGCCTGGATCGACGATCTCAAGCTCCTCGCGCCGCCAACCGAGTGATGCGGGCGGCTTTTCGCTCTGCCTCTGCGGAGATCGGAGCAGGAGATAGGTCTTCTCTGCGAAGCGGATCTTGTGTTTCCAACATCCGTAGCCCCGCACATTGTTCTCTCCCGAGCCTCTCACATCGTCATCGTCCGGCTTGACCGGACGATCCAGTGACCCCTGTCTCGCCGAATGGGGCACGGCGCGTGTCCTGACCGAAAGGCTGGGGGTTACTCGGATGCCCCGCTTGAAGCTGCTTGAAGTGGGGCATGACGATCGAAGACGAAACCAGACTTCAGAGTCTAACGACTACCGGCTTCTAACCGCCATTGCGTCTGAAATCACTAACGCCCTCCCGAGCCGTTGCCGCAAAATCCGGACGCCGCGTGTACTACATCGACCTGACGCTCAACGGCCTGATCTTCGGCAGCATGTATGCGCTGATGGCGGTCGGATTGACGCTGGTGTACGGCCTGCTGCGCATCCTCCATGTCGCCCATGCCGCGGTTTATGCCTTCGGCGCCTTCGTCACCGTCATCGTCGCCAACGCCGCCGGCAGCATCGCGCTCGGCATCGTCGCGGCGATGCTGGCCTCGGCACTGCTTGGTGCGGCGATCTATCGCCTGCTCTACCAGCCGCTGCTGGCGAAGCCGCCCTACGTCGCGATGATCGCCTCGGTCGGACTTCTGATCTTCATGGAAGATGCCTTTCGCATCGCGTTCGGCGAGCAGGGCCTGACGTTCCGCAGCGATCCATATCCGACGCAGATCTTCGACGTGTTCGGCCTCACGATCAATTCCGTGCAGATCGCGATGATCGTCGCGGCCACGCTGTGTCTCACCGCGCTCGAGCTCTTCATCACGCGGACGCGGATCGGCACGGCGTGGCGCGCCACGGTGTCCAATCCGACCATCGCGGAAAGCTTCGGCGTTGACCCGATCGCGGTCCGCTATCTCAATTTCTTCATCGGCTCGGCGCTCGCCGGCCTCGCAGGCGCGTTGATCGCGCTCCTCAACAATTTCGTCGAGCCGTCCATGGGTTTCGTCGTGAGCTACAAGGCCCTCGCCATTATCGTGCTGGGCGGGCTCGGCAGCATTCGCGGCACGCTGCTCGCAAGTCTCGCGCTCGGGATGATCGAATCCTTCGGCACCATTGCGCTCCGCGCCTATATCGATCGCGATGCGCTCGCGTTCCTGTTCCTCATCATTGTCCTGATGATACGCCCGCAGGGCCTGACCGGGTCGCGCGCCGCATGAGCCTCTACGCCTACAGCCTGCTGTCCATCATCGGCATCAACATCATGCTGGCGGTGAGCCTCAACCTGATCACCGGCTTGTGCGGGCAATTCAGTCTCGGCCATGCCGCCTTTTACGGCGCCGGCGCCTATGCTGCCGCGCTGTGCGCGGTGGCGGGCTATGGCGTACCGATCGCGCTGCTGTGCGGGCTCGTCGTCGCCGGCGCGCTCGGCTTTGTCGTCGGCTTCGCCTCGGTGCGGTTGCGTGATGATTTTCTCGCGGTGACGACCATCGGCGTTGGTTTCCTGCTGGTCGGCTTTGTGCGCAAGCAGTCCTGGCTTGGTGCCGAGATGGGGATCAGCAAGATCCCGCCCAGCGGACTCGGGCCCCAGGGCAACGCGGCGCTGATCGTCGCCTTCGCGGTCGCGACCATCGCCTTCAGCCTCTATCTCAATCGCAGTTGGATGGGCTTTGCGTTCCGCGCCGTCGGCGATGACGAGCAGGCGGCGCGCACGGTCGCAATTCCCGTATCGGCCTACAAGCTGGTGGCGTTTGCGATCGGCACCGCCATCGCCGGGCTCGCCGGCGGCCTCTATACCTATTTCACCCAGTTCATCGTGCCGGACTTGTTCGGCTTCATCCTGTCCGTCACGCTGATGGCCATGGTGGTGATCGGCGGCACCGGCTCGACATGGGGCGTCGTCGCCGCGACGATCTTCCTCACGCTGTTGCCGGAAGCGTTTCGCTTCATCAACGATTACCGCCTGCTGATCTACGGCGGCCTCCTGGTGCTGATCATGCGTTTCGCGCCCGGCGGCCTCGCCGGGATCGTGACGTCGCTCGCGCGAAGGCTTCGCAGCTCATGACGACGATCCTCGAAGCGCGATCGATCGCCGTCCGGTTTGGCGGCCTGAGCGTCCTCGACGACGTGTCGTTTGCGGTCGCCAAAGGCGAGTTCGTCGGCCTGATCGGGCCCAACGGTGCCGGCAAGACGACCCTGTTGAAAATCATCGCCGGCGTGTTGCGGCCGAATGCGGGACACATTCTGCTGCACGGCGAGGACATCGGCCGGCTGTCGACGGCGGCGCGCGTCCGGCGCGGGCTCGCGGTTACCCATCAGATCGTTCGCCCGTTCCGGTCCATGAGCGTGCTCGACAATGCGGCGCTCGCCGCCGGCCATCGGATCACGTCCAATCCGTTGACGGCGCTGTTTCATGCGTCGCGCAAGGCGGAGGACGATCGCGCTCGCGCGCTTCTTGCCCGCGTCGGCCTCGGCAATCTGGAGCGAAGCGCGGTCGGCGCACTTCCGCTCGGCCATCTCAAGCGCCTCGAAGTGGCGCGGGCGTTGGCGGTCGAACCCAGCGTCGTCCTGCTCGACGAACCGCTCGCCGGACTCAACCATCGCGAGGCCGCCCAGCAGGCCGACACCATCGCGGCGCTCAACGCCGGCGGCATCACCACGATCCTGATCGAACACAATCTCGGCGAGGTGGTGCGGGTGTGCAAACGCCTCCTGGTGCTCGACGGCGGACGCATCATTGCCGATGGCTTGCCGCAGGCGGTCATCGCCGACCCGCGCGTCCGCGAAGCCTATGTCGGAAAGAGCGGCGATCATGTTGCGGCTTGAGCACCTGAGCTGCGGCTACGGCTCCGTGCGCGCCGTCGAAGACTTGTCGTTGGAGCTTGCCGACAGCGGTTCGCTGGCATTGCTCGGCCCGAACGGCGCCGGCAAGACCTCGACCATCATGTCGATCATGGGTCACACCACAATTCATGGCGGCCGCATTCTGTTTGACGGCAGCGACATCACCCACGCGCCGCCGGTCGACCGCGTCGCCCTCGGCATTGCGCTGGTGCCGGAGGGCCGGCGGCTCTTCTCCGATCTTGACCGTGGAGGAAAACCTCACGGTCGGCGGCTATCGCCGCACGGTGGCGGCGGATCGCAGAAACCGCGCGCGGGTCTATGGCCTGTTTCCGCGGCTGGCCGATCGGCGCTGGCAGGTGTCGGGATCGCTGTCGGGAGGCGAGCAGCAGATGCTCGCGATCGGCCGTGCCATGATGGCCGAGCCCAAGCTCCTCCTCATCGACGAGCTGTCGCTCGGCCTGATGCCGGCGATGGTCGATCTCTGCTTCGATGCTTTGGCGACGCTGAAGTCCGAAGGCGTTGCCATTCTGCTGGTCGAGCAGAACACCGCGCGCGCCCTCGCCTTTACGGATAAGGTATGCGTGATGACCTCAGGCTCGCTCGTCTATGCGGGACCTTCGGCCGAGGCGATGCACAACGAGAACCTCTTCGACGTCTTCGTCAACGCGCCGCGGCAACGGGTAGGCGGGCGAGCCCACAGGGTGGGCAAGGCGGTTTGGCCGGCGCAGGGATGCAGAATCATGCGGCGCATTCTCGGGGCAAAAGACGTGGAAGCGGCCGTGAAGGGCGGCTCCGTCTTCGCGGCGGGCGGCGGCGGGTTTGCGGATCACGGGCGCATGCTCGGCACTGCGGCCGTCAATGCCGGCAAGCCCGAACTCGTATCGATGGACGAGGTGCCGGACGATGCCTGGATTGCCACTGCCGCCGCGATCGGCGCGCCCGCCGGCACGACGTCATGGGAGATGCGCGGCGTCGACTACGTCAAATCCGTCGAGCTGGTGCAGGAGGCGCTCGGGGCGCCGATCTACGGCCTGATGATCGGACAGAACGGCAAATCGAGCACGCTCAACGGCTGGCTGCCGTCCGCGATCCTGGGGACCAAGGTGGTCGATGCCGTGGGCGACATCCGCGCTCACCCGACGGGCGACATGGGCTCGATCGGCTTGGCAAACTCGCCGCAGCAGATGATCCAGTCCGCCGTCGGCGGCAATCGCGACAGCAACAGTTACATCGAGCTCGTGATCCGCGGCGCGACCGCGAAGATTTCGCCGGTGTTGCGCACGGCGGCCGACATGGCCGGCGGCTTCATCGCGTCGTGCCGCAATCCGCTTCCCGCCGCCTACGTGAAAAAGAACGCGGCGCTCGGCGGCATCTCGATCGCGCTGGCGCTCGGCGAAGCAATCCTGGCGGCTGAACCAAGGGGCGGCGCTGCCGTCATCGACGCGATCTGCCGGCAAACCAACGGCGAGATCATCGGCCAAGGCAAGGTGCAGCGTAAGGCCGTGACCTACACCAACGCCGCGTTCGACGTCGGCACCATCACGATCGGCGACGGCGACAAGGCCGTCACGCTTCATGTCATGAACGAATACATGGCGGTCGATGGTGCGGACGGCGCGCGGCTCGCCGGCTATCCCGACGTCATCGCAACGCTCGACCGCGACGGCACGCCGGTGAGCGTCGGCGAGTTGCACGAGGGCGACGAGCTTCTGGTGCTGCGCATCGCGAAGCAGCACATCCCGCTGTCATCGAGCGTGACCGATCCTTCGGTCTATCCATTCGTCGAGAAGACGCTCGGCATCACGCTTGCCGACTATGCCCTCGGACGGCCCAGATGAAGCGAACGTTCTCCGTCACGTCGGGGGGCCGAATTCGTTGCCGCGGCTGGCGGCAGGAAGGGCTGCTGCGATTGTTGGAGAACGTCCTCGCCGTCGGCGAGGACCCGGACAATCTCATCGTCTACGCCGCGCTCGGCCGCGCCGCGCGCGACTGGCCGTCCCATGACCGCATCGTCGAAACGCTCAAGACAATTCGCGATGGCGAAACGCTGCTGGTGCAGTCCGGCAAGCCCATCGGCGTCATCCGCACCCACGCCAAGGCGCCGGTCGTGATCATGGCGAACTGCAACATCGTCGGCCATTGGGCGACGGCCGAGACGTTCTACCAACTCGCTGAGAAGAATCTCATCTGCTGGGGCGGGCTCACGGCCGGCGACTGGCAGTACATCGGCTCGCAAGGCGTGATCCAGGGCACCTACGAGATCTTCATGCGGATCGCCGCGCGTCATTTCGGCGGCGATCTCGCAGGGCGCTTCGTGCTCACGGCGGGGCTCGGCGGCATGGGCGGCGCCCAGCCGCTCGCCGGCACCATGGCGAAGGCCGCGATCCTGTGCGTCGAAGTCGACGAAGCGCGCATCGACAAACGCCTCGCGGTCGGCTTTCTCAACGTGAAGACGAACTCGCTCGATGACGCGCTGGCGATGATCGAGCGCGCGCGCTCCGAGCGGCGCGCGCTGTCGGTCGGGCTCTGCGGCAATGCGGCCGACATCTACCCGGAGATCGCGCGCCGCGGCATCGTGCCGGACGTCGTCACCGACCAGACCGCGGCGCATGATCTCGTCTACGGCTATGTGCCGGCAGGCCGCGCGCTCGACGAAGTCCGCGCGCTGCGGACAACGAACCCCGCGCTGCTGATGGAAGAGTCCATGCGCTCCATCGTGCGCCACGTGTCGGCGATGCTCGATTTCCAGAAGCGCGGCGCCGTCGTGTTCGACAACGGCAACTTGATCCGCACCCACGCCCGCAATGGCGGCGTCGCCGATGCGTTCGATATTCCGATTTTCACCGAGGCGTTCCTGCGTCCGCTGTTCGCCCGCGCCATCGGGCCGTTCCGCTGGATCGCGCTCTCGAACGATCCCGACGACATCCGCAAGATCGACGATCTCGTGCTCGAGAAGTTCGGCGACAACCGGATCGTCACCAATTGGGTGCGCCTCGCGCGCGCTCGCATTCCGTTCGAAGGCCTGCCGGCCCGCATCGCCTGGCTCGGCCATGGCGAACGCACCGAACTCGGCCTTGCCGTGAACCGGATGGTCCGGGAGAACCAACTGTCGGGCCCGATCGCGTTCACCCGCGACCATCTCGATGCCGGCGCCATGGCTCACCCCAACATCATGACCGAGAACATGCGCGACGGCTCGGACGCCATCGCCGACTGGCCGCTCATCAATGCCATGGTCCACTGTGCGTCGCAGGCCGACTTGGTGGCGATCCATTCCGGCGGCGGCGGCTACGCCGGCTACATGACGAGCGCCGGCGTCACGCTGATCGCCGATGGCACGGCGGCCGCCGACGAGCGACTCCAACTGTCGCTGACGAACGATACCGCGACCGGGATCATGCGCTACGCGGACGCCGGCTACGAGGAAGCCTTCGACGAGGCGAAGCGCGCCGGCATCCAGCATTTCCGTCTGTGACGCTGGAGCGCCGCCCATGCAAACGCCGCGAACCAACATGACCGACCAGAGCATGCGCGGCGCCATCGCCGCGCTTGAGGCGGCCGGCGAGCTTCATCGCGTCAAGCGCCGGGTCGATCCGCGGTTCGAACTGGGCGCTGTCCTCAAGCTGCGCGAGGACGGGCCGGCTTTGCTGTTCGAGCAGCCGGGCGACAGCACCATTCCCGTGGTCGGCAACGTGCTGACGACGCGGGCGCGCATTGCCCGTGCCTTGCGATCCCGCCGGAGCAACTCGACCGCCGCTTCGCGGATGCGCTCGCCAATCCGATCGCGCCGGTTATGGTCGATCATGGCCCCGTGCAAGACGTCGTGCATGAGCGCGACATCGATCTCGCACGCCTGCTTTCCGGTCCCCATGTGGTTCGAGCGCGAAGCTGCGCCTTACATCACCGCGGGCGTCATCGTCGCGAAGGATCCGGAGACCGGGCGCCGCAATGTCTCGATCGCGCGGCTGCGGCTCGAAGGCGGCGCGCGGGTGATGGCGGGGATCGCCCGCAACCATCATCTTTATACGCTGCTGCAAAAGGCCAAAGCGCGTGGCCGCAAGCTCGAGATCGCCGTTGCGATCGGAAATCATCCAGCCGTGCTGCTCGGCTCACAGCTTTATCTCGGGTTGGGCGACGACGAATACGGCCCGATCGGCGGGCTTCTGGGCGAGCCGCTGCAGCTCGCGAGATGCCGCACGGTCGATCTCGAAGTGCCGGCGTTTGCGGAGATCGTGCTGGAAGGCGAACTCGATCCGAACGAACTCATCGACGAAGGTCCGGTGTCGGAATTTCACGGCTTCTACGTGAATTACGGTCCCGGCGTTGGCGGGACGATCCGCTGCGTCACCCATCGCAAGGACGCGATCTATCAGGCGATCCTTCCCGGCTATGCCCGCGAGCATTGCCTCCTCGGCGCGACCGCGATCGGCGCGACGCTTTGCCAGGCGCTCCAGCGCATGATCCCGGCGGTGTCTCGCGTGCTGATCACGGAAGGCGGAATGGGGCGTCTGCATGCGGTGATCGCGATGCACCGGCCGGCGCTCGGCGAAGGCAAGCGCGCCGCATTGCTGGCGATGGGGCACGTCAACCTGCTGAAGCTCGTGACCGTGGTCGATGACGACATCGATCCCGAAAATCCGCACCACGTCGAATGGGCGCTCGCCGCGCGCTTCCGCGGCAACGAGGACCTCATCGTCCTTCCCGCGGTCAAGGCGGACCGCTGCGATCCGGTGCACGAGAATCTGACGGTGACCAAGATCGCGATGATCGCGACGACGCGTCCGGGCGACGGCGAGCGGCTCACCCGGTCCGAATTCGCCCGCCAGCCCGAAGCTATCCTCGATCGCGTCCGCCGCGACCGCGATCTCTACTGAAGCGCCCCCTCACGCCGACCATCTCGCGGACCAGCGGGATGACCTTGCCGCCGTAGAGCGAAATGCAGCGCATCATCTTTTCGTGCGAGAGGGCGCCGGCGCTGTATTTCATGTCGAAGCGCGACAGACCCAGCGCCTTCACCGTTGCGGTGATCTTGCGAGCGACCGTCTCCGGCGAGCCGACGTAGAGCGAGCCGCGGTCGGCTTCGGAATCGAATTCGGCGCGCGTCATCGGCGGCCAGCCGCGCTCGGCGCCGATCCTGTCGCGCATTTGTTTGTACGGCGTCCACAGTTCCTCGCGGGCCTGCTCGTCGCTGTCGGCGATGTAGCCCGGCGAATGCACGCCGATCGCTTGCGGCGGCTTGTCGACCTGCGCGTAAGCTCGTCGATAGAGATCGACATAGGGGGCGAAGCGTTTGGGATCGCCGCCGATGATGGCGAGCATCAGCGGCAGGTCGTAGCGGACTGCGCGGACGACGGACTCGGGGCTGCCGCCGACACCGACCCAGGTCCTGAGCGGAGGCTTCTCGACCGGCGGAAACACGCGCTGATTGGTCAGCGCCGGGCGGGTTTCGCCGCGCCACGTCACCACGTCTTTTCGGATCAGCGCCGAGAACAGGTCGAGCTTCTCCTCGAACAGCTTCTCGTATTGCGAGAGGTCATAGCCGAACAGCGGAAAGGACTCGATGAACGAGCCGCGCCCGACCGTGATCTCCGCGCGTCCGTTGGAGGCGGCGTTGAGGGTCGAGAACCGCTCGAACACGCGCACCGGATCGTCCGAGCTCAGCACGGTCACCGCCGAGCCGAGGCAAATCCGCTTGGTGCGGCCGGCGATGGCGCCGAGCACGCACCTCGGGCGCCGAGATCGCGAAGTCCGCCCGATGGTGCTCGCCGACGCCGAAGCAATCGATGCCGAGTTCATCGGCAAGCGCCGCCTCCTCGATGACGTCGCGAATCACCTGGGCGTGCGATAGCGGGCGGCCGTCGGCGCCCGCCGTGATGTCGCCGAAGGTGTCCAGCCCGAATTCCAGAGTGTTCGCCATGCCCGTTCACATCAGTCACAGATGCAACAGTTCTTAGCCCGTGACCGGAACGAAGCGCAAATCGCATCGACCGGGATGACGTTTCTGCGACGCTCGGATCGGCAATGAGCGGCAAAATCCGCCAAATTCCCGCAAGCGCAGCAAAGTCGTGCGCCGCGGCGAAACCTATTTGCGGGTCCGTGGTTGCTTTGTCGCGGGCGCAACCGGCCGTGTGCCGATCGCAACGCGATGCACCCGCAGAAGCTCAAGAACTGAACGCGATTGATCCCACCGTAACCCTCACGCGAGGAAGGCGTCATGAGAGCTCATTTCGATCGCGGCCGCGCCGCGAAAATCGGTGACAAAACAATCGTTCGCAAAATAATGCCAAGACAATCGCCATCAAGACAATCGCTGCCAGGACTTTGCCGTTCGCGACTCTGCCGGTCGTCGGCATGCTGCTCGGAGTCGCTTCTCCGACATTGGCGCAGACGCCGCGCAACGCGGCCGGCCCGTCGGCGCAATCGTGTGCCGGCGACAACGGCGGCATCACGCTGCCGTCCGGATTTTGCGCGAGCGTATTCGCGGACAAAGTCGGCCACGCGCGGCACATGGTCGTCGCGCCGAACGGCGTCCTCTATGTCAACACCTGGAGCGGCCGTTACTATGGCAATGACATGCCGCCGGACGGCGGATTTCTGATCGCGCTTCAGGATACCAAGGGCGACGGACGCGCCGATGTGGTCAGGCGCTTCGGCGATACGTTCGCCGAAGGCAACCACGGCGGCACCGGCATCGCGCTCTACAACGGCGCGCTCTACGCCGAGACTAACGATCGCATCGTGCGCTATGCACTGCCGAGCGGAACGATCGCGCCGACGGCCAAGCCCGAGACGATCGTGTCAGGGCTGCCGCTCACCGGCGACCACCCGATGCATCCCTTCATCATCGACCGCGACGGCAACCTGTTTGTCGATGTCGGCTCGGCGACGAATTCCTGCCAGGTCAAGAACCGCACGCTCGAATCCCCCGGCATCAATCCGTGCACCGAGCTTGAGACCCGCGCCGGCACGTGGCGCTACGATGCGAAGCGCACCGGGCAGCATTTCTCGCCGGCCGAGCGCTACGTCACCGGCCTGCGCAACGGCGAAGGTTTCGCCTTCGACGCCAACGGTGCGCTTTACGCCACCCAGCACGGCCGGGACCAGCTGTCGGAGAACTGGCCGAAACTCTACAAGCCTGAGCAAGGTCCGCGGGAGCCGGCTGAAGAGCTGGTGCGCCTCGAGCAGGGCGCCGACTACGGCTGGCCCGAATGCTATTTCGACGGCCAGCAACAGAAGCTGGTGCTGGCACCCGAATATGGCGGCGACGGCGGCAAGGCCGTGGGCGTGTGCGCGCAGAGGCGCGCGCCGATTGCCTGGTTCCCGGCACATTGGGCGCCGAACGATCTCGCGATCTATGAGGGGCGCCAGTTTCCGAATGCCTACCGCGGCGGCGCGTTCATCGCCTTCCACGGCTCGTGGAATCGGGCGCCGTTCCCTCAGGGCGGCTACAACGTCGTGTTTCAGCCGTTGGCTGACGGAAAGCCGAGCGGCAACTTTGTTGTTTTTGCCGATGGCTTTGCCGGCGCGGTGAAGGAGCCTGGCACGGCGGCGCATCGGCCGTCCGGACTTGCGATCGCGCCCGACGGCGCGCTGTACATTTCCGATGATCAGCATGGCCGCATCTGGCGGGTGACGTTCCACGGCCAGGTGGCGACGACAGGCATTGCCGCCGCGCCCACGCCGAACGCCGGCGCGAGCAGCAGCGCCAACGTGCTGCCGCCGGAAGGCATCCATCCGGATGCCGGCGCCGAAACCATGGTGGCCTCGCTGCCGGTGCCGCCCGGCGCGACCACTGCAGAGATCGCGCAAGGCGCGCGCATCTTCCACGGCCAAGTCGCTGACGGCACCTGCGGGGGCTGTCACGGCTCGAACGCCAAGGGCACGCCGATCGGGCCGGATCTCACCAACGGCAAGTGGCTATGGGGTGACGGCAGCCTCGCGTCGATCACGCAGACGATCCAGCACGGCGTGCCGGATCCGAAAAACTATCGCAGCCCGATGCCGCCCGAGGGCGGCGTGCAACTCTCGGAAGCCGATCTCAAGGCCGTAGCCGCGTACGTGTGGGCGATCAGCCACCGCGACCAGCATACCGAGAAGTAGAGCGTCGCGCCGGGTGCCTGCCGTGGGCCCGCACCCGGCGCGATTGTCCGACCAATCGAGAGGGCAAATCCGTCGCATCGACGCTCCGTGCGGTCAATCTACCCAGTTCTGAATCTTGAGCCCCTGAATGCGTCGAAACTCGCTTTCATTATTGGTGACCAATGTGAGTTCCGCAGCCTTTGCGTGAGCGGCAATCCACAAATCATTGTTTCCGATCGTCTCGCCTTTACCCTCCAATATCGCGCGGATCGTTCCGTAGAATTGGCCGGCATGCGACGGCAGAGCGATCACTGGCAACAAGCTTGTGAGTTCCATCATTTGTGCGGTGGCTTGCTCGCGCAATCGGCTCTTTTCCGCGCCGTACATGAGTTCGCCGTAGGTAATGACCGAGATGACCGCCTCGCCTGCCTTCAGTCGCTGAAATTTCGCGAGAACCTCAGGCGGCCGTCGTCGTCGGATGTAAATGCAGATGTTGGTATCGAGGAGGAAGCGCGCGGCCATTTAGAGGCCGTCACGCTTTTGTGGCGGAGCATCCTGTCGACCCGCCGGCAAAAAATCGTCCGGCAGATTGGCAAGAATCTCAAATGCTCGCTCCAATCCTTTTCCCCTCTCGCGCAGCACGATCTCATCGCCGCGGCGAAAGATCTCGACCTCTTTACCCGCCAGCCGGAACTCCTTTGGTAGGCGGACAGCCTGACTGTTGCCTGAACGAAAAACCCGAGCTTTTGCCATTCGGCTTCTGCCTCAAAGTATATACATCAATGTATATACTCAACTGGGAAGGCAAAAGCAAGCTATCCACGATTAGGCCCGGCATTTTTAGCGTTTTGCCTGCGTGTGCAGTCCCGATCGACTCCCTGAAAGTGATCCCGCTCACCTCCCGGAAACAGGGTGACCCCACGCAGGCATGTTCTCACGTTGGGAACATGCTATGTCGTGCCGGCTTAATGCCCATTGGGAGCATGTTTGAATGTTTGGACGTCTTGCGTGTGCGCTCGTTCTTTGTTCTGCCGCCCTCAGCACCGTTGCCGTGGCGCAAACCCCGACGCCCGCGCAAACCCCCGCGCCCGCGCGAACGCTGGTGCCGCTGGGCATCGGCCTTGAAGGCATCGAGTACCCGTATCCGGTGCGCTACCTCGACCTGAACGTCGAGAACCAGCCGCTGCGCATGGCCTATATGGACATCGCGCCGACCGCTCCCGCAAACGGCAAAAGCGTGCTGCTTCTCCACGGCAAGAGTTTTTCGGGCGAGTACTGGAGCCGCACGATCGCGAAGCTTGCCGCCGGCGGTTATCGCGTCGTCGTGCCGGACCAGATCGGCTTCGGGAAATCCGCCAAGCCAGACCTCCGCTACAACTTCGATCTTCTCGCGCGCAACACCAAAGCGCTGCTCGACACGCTCGGGATCGCGCGCACCGCCGTCGTCGGCCATTCGTTCGGCGGGATGCTCGCTGTCTATTTCGCGCGGGATTTTCCCGAGACGACAGCCGTGCTCGCGTTGGAGAATCCGATCGGCCTTGAGGACTATCGCAGCGCAATCCCGCCGCAGCCGCTTGAAGCGCTGGTCAAGACCGAGATGGCGCAGACGCCGGAGAGCTATCGCACCTTCCTGAAGGCTTTTTTCGTCGGCTGGCCGAGCACGGCCGAGCACTACGCCGATATCTTCTCACGCGTGCTGCTCAGTCCGGAATATCCGCGCTGGGCACGCGCCTCGGCCCTCACCTATGAAATGATGTTCGAGGAGCCGATCCGGCACGAGTATCCGTTGCTCAAGATGCCGGTGCTGCTCATCATCGGCCAAAGCGACCGCAGCGTCTTCTTTCGTCGCTACGCGTCCCCGGAAGCGATCAAGCCGCTCGGCAACTGGCCAGAGTTGGGCCGCCAGGCGGTGAAGGACCTGCCTGACGGCAAGCTGGTCGAAATTGCCGGCGCCGGCCACGTGTCCCACGTCGAAAAGCCGGACGAATTCGAAGCGGCGCTCGGCGATTTCCTGACGGCTCGGTATCACTGAGACGATTTGGGTGCGAGGCGGCTAGCCGCGTCGCAACTCGCTTTCACGTCGGACGATTCCCATCTGCAATGCTAAGCGAAGGCGGGGACGGCCGGGCGTTACACCGGCAGCTATCGTGATCGGCGCGGCGGCAGACGCCGCGATTCTCGACTGACGCCGATCAGGCTTCACTCGTTCGGACGCGTCCCCAAAGATCGCCGGACCGCGAAACCCATAAATAGGAAAATCATTGCCAATCCTCAACTCGCGACGGCAGCGCCGGCCGGGCGGGCGCGCCTTCGCACCGTTTGGAACGTGGCAAATACGTGTCGTCATCGCATTTGCTCAGGACGCTGGCGCGATGTATCCCTCTCACCTGCGATTTGTCGTCAAACGATGGGGGAGGGGTCATGCGCAAGATCGTCGCCGCATTGCTAACGGTCTGCGGCGTCATCGCCGCGAGCTGTGCCGCGCTTGCCCAGAACGGCGACTTTCCGATCAAGGGCGACGACGGCACGCCGGTCTACAACCATCGGATTTCGGCCGAACTGTTACGCCAGGTCGAGCAGCAGGAGAACGTCGCCACGGTGGGCAATCCGAACGGCGATGTCACGCTGTTCGAATTCTATGACCTCAACTGTCCCTATTGTCGCAAAGCGGCGGTCGACATCGCCGACATATTGCGCGCCGACAAGAACCTGAAGCTCATTCTGGTGCCGTTTCCGGTGCTGTCGATCCAATCGATTCAGGCCGGGCGGGTGGAGATTGCGTTTCTGAACAAAGCGACGCCGCAGCAGTTCTACGAGTTCCATCGCCGCATCTTTGCGGGTCGCGGCGTCGTCGACGGTGCGCGTGCGCTGACCGTGACGAAAGCGCTCGGCGTCGATAACAAGGACATCATCGAGGCGGCAGATGACGATCGTGTCACCGAGGCGATGAAATCGCACGTGCGGATCGGCGACGCGCTCGGACTTGCAGCGACGCCCTCCTTCGTCATCAAGGACGTGGCCATTGTCGGCTATCCGGGCCGCAAGTCGCTCGCGGCGATCATCCAGGCCGCGCACCGCTGCGGCAAAGTGGTGTGCTGAGAGCGCGGCGGCGTCGGTCGGGTATCGTCAGACAAAGGTTCACTCCCTCTCCCAGTATCGATCGGCGAATCAGCCTTTCACAAGTGGACATCCCCCTTCGCTCAACGGTCGAAATGCTTCTGCGGCAGGGATCGTTGTTCTCAACTTGTAGAAGTCCCCGAAATATTTCGATTCAGCCGGTTTCTTTGCCTCGAAGAGATAGGAATCGTGGATATGCCGACCATCCGCACGGACGATGCCCTTTCCGAACAACGGATCGTCCGTCGGCATTTCCTTCATCTTGGCGACAACTGCCCTGCCATCACCGTCAGCTTTCAATGCTTCAACGGCTTTGAGGTAATGGACGATGGCTGAATAGTTACCCGATTGGCCGCTCGTCGGTACCTTTCCAGGCCGATCTGCCTGCCATCGCTTCGTCCATGCTCGATTGTTGTCGTTCATGTCCCAGTACCAGTTGTCAGTGAAGACAAGACCCTGGGCCAGAGGCAAGCCAATGGCGCCGACGTCACCAACAGTCACCAAAAGACCCGCCAGGGTCTGACCGCCTTTGACGATACCGAACTCAACGGCCTGTTTGATCGCATTGACGGTGTCGCCGCCGGCGTTCGCAAGACCGATGACCTTGGCCTTTGACGCCTGAGCCTGCAGCAGGAAGGCGGAAAAATCGTTGGTATTGAGGGGATGTCGAACGCGGCCGAGCACCTTCCCGCCGCTCGCCTCCACCACGGCCGCAGTGTCTCGTTCCAGCGCCTGCCCAAATGCATAGTCCGAGGTCAGGAAGAACCAGCTGTCGCCGCCGCTCTTGACCAAAGCGGACCCCGTTCCATGCGCCAAATTCCAGGTGTCGTAGGTCCAATGAATGGTGTTGGCGTTGCACTTCGACCCCGTCAGGTCCGACGTGCCTCCTCCGGAAACCAGGAATACCTTGTTTTTCTGTCGCGCCGCTTCGCTGACTCCGAGAGCGACCGCCGAGTTCGGTACGTCGACGATCACATCAACTTGGCCGGTGTCGAACCAGGAGTTGGCGATGCTCACGCCGACGTCGGCCTTGTTCTGGTGATCGGCGTAAACGATCTCGACCTTCATTCCCTTGCTCGCGGGATTGAAGTCTTCGACCGCAAGCTTTGCGGCAGCAACGGAACCGGCGCCGGTGAGGTCTGAATACAAGCTGGTCATGTCGGTCAAAATGCCGATCTTGACCACGCCGTCCGTATACTGAGCGTGCGCCGAACCGCACGCCAGGCTAAGGCTGACGATCAATAAAATCTTGAGACGCCGTTTCATTTGACCTCCCCAGGATTTGCGTTAATCCGCGTTGCGTTAATTCGCAAAGTGTTAATTCACAACGGCGCCGTCCTCTTTATGGGACTTGCGCGCCACGGTAATCAGGTTCATCCGCAGCGATTGTCGAGATCGAGATGCAGTAGCTCCAAATCATTGCACGCCGGCGCGACAAGCGACTTCAGGCCGGTGCTGATCGCGTGCTGTCTCGCCATGCTCTCGGTCGGGGATAATAGCACGGCGATCATGGCGGCGTTGCCCGCGATGACGAGCACTCTGCAGCTTGGTCCCGCCGAGGTCGAGTGGGTCGTCAACGCCTACCTGCTGGCGGCCGCGGTCTTCATCATTCTTGGCGGCGACGCAGCGGATCAGTTCGGGGCACGATATTCGTCGACTGTCGGCATCGGCTTGTTTGCTCTGGCCTCGTTGCTCATCGCCATAGCGCCCGTCGGGATGATGGTGGTCGGTGCGCGTGCCCTGCAGGGGCTCGGTGCCGCCTTCGCCGTATCCGGCACGCTTGCCGCGGTGACCGAAGCCGCGCCGGAATCAAAGCGGGCGGAGGCAATCGGCGCCTGGACCGGTTTCCTGATGCTCGGTTTCAGCATCGGTCCGCTGGTGGGCGGGATCATTACGCACTACGCCGGATGGCGCTTCAATTTTTGGCTGAACGTTGTTGCCATGGTGCCCGCAGCGCTGATGCTGTGGCTGCATCCTGCAATCCGAGAGCGTCGCACGAAGGCGACGGACTGGGTGGGGCTCGGCGTGCTCGCCGTCTTCATGGTGTCGCTGATTTCTGGGTTGCAGGCGTTGGCGCGTTTCGGTTCGGCGCCGCAGGTCGCAATCATCGCGCTCGCGTTGGCAATATTCGCTTTCGTCATCCTGATTTGGACGGAGCGACGGCATCGTCAGCCCCTCGTCGACTTCGGTCTGTTTTCAAATCGAAATTTTGCCGTCGCCTCCGGCCTGGGCTTTCTCCTCATGTTCGACATCATGACGCTCCTCCTCTACTACAATTTGTTTGCGCAGGCGCCGGACGGCCTTGATATGTCCGCCGTTGCCGCCGGCCTTTCTCTCATGCCGCTCTCCGTCGCGCTGTTCGGTTTCGCGCGATTGGCACCCCGGCTCGGAACGGCCGTCGGTCTGCGGCGGATGCTGATCGGCGGATCGCTTCTTCTTGCTCTTGGCTGTGCGATCGCCTGGGCGTCGGGCGCGCGCGCCCCCGAGGTCGAGGCGAAGTTCGCGATGCTGATGCTCGGCCTTTTTGTATCCGGTGCCGGGATCGCGCTGCCCTACGCCTCGGCGCCGCGCGTCGGCTTGGCGTCGTTGCCGCAGACGCAGGCGGGCAAGGGCTCCGGCATCCTCAACTCATGCAGCTTTCTCGGCGGAACCGTCGGGGTCACCTGCGGGGGGATCGTGTTCAAGCTGGCGCGGGTTCTCCGGCGTGCTCGTGATGTTGGGTCTTTCCGCGCTCGTGAGCGCGGCCCTCTGCCTGCGGCTGCGAGCCGTGTAGATCGTGAGCGGCCGGGTCACTCGAACACCCCGCTCGCGTCAGGCCCGTAAACCGTGTAACCTCAGTCGCGAGCTGCCAGCGGGACGTGCCGACCTCCTGTGAATTACAGGCAGCGCTAGTGCCCACGGCGGGCATTTCCTTTTCAGCCTATCCGCGCGCCGCATTAGCCGGTCGCAATTACAACTTTGGTGATGGGAGGGCGGAATGTCATTTCAACATTCCTTTGGCTCGATTACAGTCGCTTCACTCCTGATATTTTGCTTCTGCGACGTTCCCAATGCGCAAGACATGTCGAAATATCCCGATTGGTCTGGTCAATGGAAAACAGCAACGAGCCCGCTGGCACAGGTTGCCTTTGGAGCGCAGTGGGACCCGACGAAACGGGGTGGCCCAGCGCAACAAGCTCCCCTGACTTCCAGAGTATCAAGCGCGGTTCGAGGCTAATCTTCGCGATCAAGCCGCCGGTGGACCGGGAGACGAGCGACATGGCTTTTGCCTTCCGCTCGGGATGCCGCGGATGATGACCGTCGTGTATCCGATGGAAATCGTGATCACCCCGAAGACCACATACATCTTGCAGGACAATAGCGAACCCCGTCGCATTTTTACTGACGGAAGACCATGGCCCAAAGAGATCGAGCCGTCCTTCTCTGGGCTGTCGTTAGGTCAGTGGACCGACAAGGATGCCGATGGCCGATATATGACGCTTGAAGTTGAGACCCGAGGGTTCAAGGGGCCGCGCACTTTTGAAAGTAGCGGACTTCGGCTGCATGACGATAATCAAACCGTCATCCAGGAGCGCATCCATCTCGACCCGGCGGACAAGAACACGCTGATTGACGAGATCACGACCATAGATAGCGCGTTGACCCGCCCGTGGACGGTCATCAAGAGATATGGCCGCAATCCTGACCCGGCACCGATCTGGCACTTCAACGAATGTTCCGAGAACAATCCGCTCGTTCGAGTAGGCAATGAGGCCTACTACGTAAATGGCGAGGGCTTCCTGATGCCGGTCAAGAAAGGTCAGCAGCCGCCGGATTTGCGATACTTCAAGCAAGCCGTCAAATAGGATTGGCTGCGGCCAAGTCGAGAGTTTGCGCGAAGTTTCGTTCTTGCAGTGGCGCGCCCGAAGAAATGCGAACTCCTGACCCCCAGATTTGTAGTCTGAAGTAAGATATTGATTTGACTATATAATTCTTAAAACCGGCATGAAAAACCGTCACGGTAAGTCAATGAGTTGTCAGGGGAGTTGCAAACCAGTTCGCAAGAGTTGGCGCCGCCAAAAGAACATGCACGCCTTCGTCGTTGATCTCGACGTGCGCGTAGATGAGGACACTGGCGAGGCCTTCACCATCGAGGGACTGCTGGCGTGCCTGGCGCAGGAGCTTGGCGCGCCATTGCCCGAGCCGACCGTGACGTCGGTCACGCCGAGCGGCGGGCGGCATGTCTTCGTCGATCCGCGGATGATGGATTGGCCGAAGAAACCGAGTCGGCAAGGAAGCACTGCTTGAGCATATCGATATCCGCTCGACGGGCGGTTACGTCATCGTGCCGCCGTCCGTGCGCGCCGACGGCAAGGCCTATGAATGGATGCACTCGCCGCGCTCCACGGCGGTAGCAGCTGCGCCAGAGGCGTTGATCGATTGCGCGAAATTCGGCGCGGCCGCTGGGCAGACCAGCGCGCGACAGCGCGCGAGAAAACGTCGCCGGCCATAGCCCGCGAAGACGGGAGTGAACGCCCTAATGGGCCGGCGGCCGCTCGATCTTCGCTGCCGAGCGGAGTCCATAGCCCGTCGCAGATGGGCGTAAACGCCCTTAATGAGACCTTGGCTCGGTACGGGCTCGCAGCTTTCGACGCCGAGATAGAGAGCGTGAAGTCGGCGCCAAAAGGGCGCGCGCAATGACACCATCAGCGCCAGCGGCATCAAACTTGGAAGCCTGGTGCACATCGGCGCCTTCTCCGCGGCCGATGTCATCGCGGCGCTGACGAGGGCATCGCGAAGACCTGGCCGAATTTTCCCAAGACCCGCAACTCGATTGCGAGCGCGGTGAAGAAGGGCGCGGCGGACCCCCGGGATCTGCAGTTTGACCGTGATATCCACTGCCGTCGCTCGACGATTATGGGATCACGCGCGTCGTGAGCAGACCAGAGGCGGCGAACGTCGTCGTGTTTTCGAATGTGCGGCCGCTGACCATAGCCCGCGAAGACGGGCGTGAACGCCCTGATGGCGTCGAATACAATGAGGAGCGAGAGAGAGAGACTATCCGCGACATATGCGAGGACGACATACCAGCCGGACAGCCTCCCTCTCGCGGCGACGACGACGAACAATCTGACGATGACGGGGAGGCGCCCGGCGGCGCCGCGAGATCGTTCGGGTTCACGCCGGAACTGCTCAATCGCAAATATTCGCTGGTGCTGCTCGGCAGCAAAGCGGTCGTGTTCATGGATCAGCCGGAGGCGCCGGCTGACGATCAACAGCGCGTGCTGACGCTCGATGCCCTCGGCATTTCGTTCGCGAACAAGTTCACTGAGCGTCTGGGCCTCGGACGGCAAGGTCAAGGTCGTCACCTGGGCGAAGGCTTGGCTGCAATCTCCCAAGCGACGATCCTACAGCGGAGTGCAGTTTCATCCTAACCGGGACAACGCCGGCGGCACGCCGGGCTATCTCGATCTGTGGACCGGCTTTGCGCTCGCGCCGGCGAAGAAGCCGGACGCGCGCCGCTACGCGATCTTCCGCGATCACCTGCTCAACAACGTGTGCGCAGGCTTCGAAGATCGGCTCCAGTGGGTGTTCGGATTCTTTGCTCACATCGTGCAGCGGCCGCGCGAACGGCTCGGCACGGCGCTAGTGCTATGCGGCGGCATGGGTAGCGGCAAGACCAAGGTTGGCGAAGTCTTCGGCAAGCTGATCTCGCGCCATTATCTGCTCGTCGACAGCGCTCGGTATGTGACGGGCAACTTAGACGCTCATATGGCGTCGTGCCTGTTGTTGCAGGCTGACGAGGCGGTGTGGGCGGGCGAGCAGGCCGTTGAAGGCCGGCTCAAAGGCCTCATCACCGCGCCGGTCCAGCAGATCGAGGCGAAGGGCGTCGATCCGATCGCTGCCCAACTATCTGCGGCTCGTCATGACCTCGAATGAAGAATGGGTCGTGCCGGCCGGCAAGGACGAACGTCGCTTCACGGTGCTCGACGTCGATCCGCGCTGCGCGCAGAACCACCAATACTTTAAGGAAATGGACGAGGAGCTGGCAGCTGGGGCCAAAGGCGACACCGGCTATTCGCATCTCCTTGCTGATCTGCTCGCGTTCGATCTGGAGAGCGTCAACCTGCGCCAGGTGCTGCGCACCGGCGCGCATGTTGCCGACACAAAGTCCGCTCGCTGGATGCGGTTGAAAGCTGCGCGGTTCTGAGTGTCTGCGCTCCGGCCGGTCAGGCGGCCGCGCGACCGATGGCCCTGCCGAGCTGCCGTGTGTGACGCTGTTCGACGGCTACGTCGCCGTCCCGAGAAGATCGGCATGCGGCGAAGCAGGAGGAAACGGACTTCGGCAGGTGGAGGCTGCGCCGGATGATGCCGAGCACGCGCCGCGCTGGCCATGCGGAGTCGCCGAGGATATGTGTGTGTGGCATCCCAGGCGGGCTCGGTGTGCAGGCTGCCGGTGATCGCGAGGCGCGAGCCGCATTTTACGGCCTTGCTTGGCCAGGCGGCTCCTCTGGCCGTCGCTGGCGGAGGCGGCACCGGCGGGTGTAGTGCGACTCGCCGAACGTCAATCGCGACGTGACTCGACAAGTCAACTGTAAGGGAGCACCGCGAAGCGTCAAACCTGTCCTACCTGTCCTACCTCCGCTGTCGAGGTAGGACACCAAGAAGTGCCTGCGGCAGTCGGACA
Source organism: uncultured Alphaproteobacteria bacterium (assembly GCA_963702755.1). Taxonomy (GTDB): domain Bacteria; phylum Pseudomonadota; class Alphaproteobacteria; order Rhizobiales; family Xanthobacteraceae; genus JAJPKK01. The sequence goes on from CAVPDZ010000007.1 coordinate 647,208, forward strand.
TGTCCTACCTGTCCTACCTTTTTCGCCTCGCGCGCGAGGGCGCGCCGAGCCTAACGAGGAGCGCGCGATTTTTACGAGTGAACGTTGCGAAGGTAGGACAGGTAGGATAGCTGGGACAAATCAACGGAGACAAGGGTTTCCTGGACTACCTTCATTTTTGAAAGCTAGGACAAGGTAGGACAGGTAGGACACGCCATCTGGAACAGATCCTAGCGCAAGTTGCGCGAAGGTCGGGACCTGGGAAAGGGGCGTCGGACGACGATAGTAGGTCGATACACTGGGCGGAAGCTAACCGCGCCTTTGAGTGATGCTCTGTTCAACAATCTCCGCGCAGCCTGATGCAGGGCCCCGAGGCCGCGCGCGCCGCGCTGGCTCCTTGTCCAGCGCGGGGTTTAGTCGAGCTCTGAGCCCGCGAAAGATTGGACCGAACGCCAAGGCTTCGAAATCTACTATCCGGTGCTGCACATGTTGCGCCCGGTGCCGCGCAAGCGACTACCGCACAAGCAGCGCAAGCCTGCGCGTCCGGGTGATGAGCGAGAAGGCCGTGCCGTTCTTTCCACGCTGTTTATTCACCCGGTTTGATCCGTCTCCGCCTTCACCGCCACGGTGTTCGCGCAAGACGACGCTGAGGCGCCAGCGCTCAGTGGCGCAAGATCGCCGATCAGCTGCGCCGGAAGCTGCCCAAGCCCGCCGCCATCCTGGCCGAGGCCGAGGCGGACGTGCTCGCCGACATGACGTTCCAGCGCAGTACCGCGCCAAGCTGCACTCAACCAATCCGCTCGAACGCGTCAACGACGAAATCAAGCGACGCACCGAGATGGTCGGCATCTTCCCCAACGAGGACGTCATCGCTCGACTCGTCGGCGCGATCCTGCTCGAACAGAACGACGAGTGGGCGCTCACACACTCCCCGGGACGCGATCCTTTTAAATGCGGTGGCAAAATTGCGGCGCTAGCTGACAACTTTTGACTCCGCGATCTGACTCCCGGCGAATATGACTTCCCTCCCGGCATATGTCCGATCCGGCGGGCCGCTCGGCAAGCCACGCATCGCAGCACACGGCGAAGCCGGGTGGGAGCCGGACAAAGTCAACGCTAAGCGCGTCGAATTCCGGGGTCGTCTGTCCCGCTGTGATCTGTCCGAGATTTTCGCCGTGGGCGCCCGACGGGCATCTAGAATAGCACCGCGGAACATCGGCGAACCGGTTGGGCTGCTTTTTCAGCCCGTCAAGGATGCGAACCGCCGCCTCCATTGCCACTGCATAAGCCGGAGCGTTCGCGCGATGGCCGCAAACAGAATAAGTGCAGCCTCATAAATCGCCATGGAATAGAAGCGCGCGCGGTTCTGGCCGATAGTATCCGCGGCAGGCGTCGTCGTCGGGCTCGGGCGTTACGACCTCGCGCTCGATGACGGCACGAATGGGCGCCTCGTCCTCGGTTTCACGGCGGCCGGCGCCGTCCGAGAAATTCGATTTGACCCTGACTAAGCTCGCCGCTCGCATTCTTGGGCTTCCCCCGAACTCACTCATTCACCACTTCCGGCACGAGCGGCAGCAGCAGAACAGGAGTCTCGCGATCGCCGGTACATGGATGTCTGTCGCAGCGACAATCACCGGAGTGTTTGTCTGGCGTTCTCACTTGGACACCGCGATGCTCGAACGAATAAGCAGTACAAGTGGAAACCGATGGCGTCGCATCTTCGTATTCCCACCGCGATTTCGATTGCGCGACGCCGCAAGATCGTAACCATCGCCGGGATCTAGCTCGCCGAAGCCCATGATCATCTCCAGGTCCTTGCGCTCCAGCTGATCGAGGATCAAAGTCTACCCGAGGTGAAGTCAGTCGTACAAAGAGCCGCCGGCTTGAATCCCTTCCACATTTGACCTTGTGAGCGGCTGCCCCGCGCCGGCAGATGTTTGCATTTCCGCCCACGATGCAAGCAGCCAGTGTGCAAGATTACTGCCGTCGCCCAAATTGTGACGCGCCTGACGACCGATGGGACGTTGTCCTACGCAACAAGGATCAAACGATTACGCAACAAGGATCAAACGATGATGTTCGGCAACTGAGGTCCGCCGACTCCCGGTAAACCTCCACGTCGCCGATCGCTTCGTTTATCGGGGGCCGTCTATCTGTAAGCTTCGTGCTATTTGGTGAGACTTGATCGTTTGATCCGAATCAACGCGGCGTTCTTGGCTGCGTTGTTGCATGACCGAGCCGGAGGCTGCACTTGGCCTTGGTCATGGAGTGCGCAGATGAGGGTCGGAGATTTCATGAGCACGCAGGTCATGACCGTTCGGCCCGACTCCCCGGTCAGGGACGCGGCTCGATTGATGTTGGAGCGCAATATCAGCGGCCTGCCGGTCGTTGACACAAGTGGCCGGGTGGTTGGCATCGTCACAGAACATGATCTGTTGCGGAGCCGGGCCAATGGCCCTGGATCGCAGCCGCCCCATTGGCTCCAGCTCATGATTGAGCGAGCCGAGATCGCGAAGGAATCTGCCCGCTTTCACGAAGCAAAGTCGAAGAGGTGATGACGCGTGATCCCCTGACGGTTACCAAGGATACTCCAATCGCGGAGGCTTGTCGCCTGATCGAGAAGCGGGGGATCAAGCGACTGCCGGTCGTCCGTGACGGGCAACTCGTCGGCGTTGTGGCACGTGCCGATCTTGTGCGCGCGCTCGGCATCGCCGTCGGCAAAATCAACCACGCAGACGAGCGCGCCGCACGCGCCGAGGCGCTGATGGCGAGCTTGCAGATGGAATCAATCATACGCCGGTCGCGTTCGCGCAGTTGAAGGGCCGGCTCATTGGCGATGAGGCGAGGCGGTGTCGCGGCCTTACTTACGCTGCTTCTTTCGAGCCGCCTTGCCCTTGAGCCTGGTCGCAGTTTTGCGCTTGGTTGTTGCTGGACGCTTGCGCGCGCTCGCCATCTTTTTTGGTGCTGCGCGCTTGGATTTTTGCGTGCCGCCGCGCGCTTTGTTGATGAAGCAACCCGCTTTGACTTCTTGCCGGCGCCTGTTCGCTCGCTATTGGCGAAGTACTCCTTCATCGGTTCGAAATAATGCTTCTCCCAGCCGCCCAGCTCATAGCTCGTTTGTTCATCGGGAACGTTGGCGTGAGCGAGCGTAAGCAATGTGCCGTCATCGAGCTCTTCAAGGATCAAGGTGATGATCGAGTCCTCATGTTCGTCCTCGAACTCGGTCGTGCGCCACGACTGGACGATACGTTCGCCCGGCACCAGCTCAAGATTGCGGCCGGTAATATAGCCGTCCCATGCGGATACATCGGTACCGACCTCGTCCGACATGGATGCCTCCGCCCCCGTCATCTCGGAGTGGGCAATGCTGTCGAGCCATGCCTCATAGATTTCCTGCGCTGAGGCCGGAATGGTCGTGGTGAGCGTGAAAGCGTAGGGCACTTGAGCCTCCATCGAAGATTTACGGATAATTAAGTGCCCAGGCGTGCGACTTATCCATGATTCAGATCAACTCCTACCGCTCAGGATGTCGGCGAAATCGGCAGCGAAGCGGTGCGCATCGCCGGCCCAGCGGGCCGACAGGTAATTGCCGTCCTGAACCGTAAATCCCAGCCTCGTTTGCCTGGGGAATCCCGGCGGATGCTGAAGGGGCCGCTGATGAAGTCGTCGCGGTTCGCGAGCACCGCCCGAACTTCCTCTTCTACGCTCGTCGCATAGGTCTGATGATAGTGGAGAAGATGAAGACGAGTGAACAGTCGGGCCGGCCAGTTCCAGGCTTTTGGTAAGGCCCGTTGTTTTCCTTCCGTAAAGGACCGACCTGCGATCCGGACCGCAAGCTCGCGCACACAGCAGGACCCCGTGACAGATGGCGCCGACCGGCTTGCCGGCGCGAAAGAAGTCGACGACGACCGACTGCAGCAGCGCCGATTCGAGATAAGGACGTATGCCGGAGCATGCCCGCCAGGGAGCAGCAGGGCGTCAAAATCTTGAGATCGAATGGCGTCATACCGAATGGGACACTGAAAATCGGCGACTTGGGTCATCTCCTCGTAAGCCGACCGCCCGTTGGCGTCGGCCATCATGAATCGTCCCAATAGTCCCAGTCCTTTGCCGGTGATCAGCGTTGGGTCAGCTTGGCCTTGGTTGCCATCCGGCGTCGCAAACACAACTCGATACCCGCGGCTGCGCATCAGGCGCCACGGTACGCCGGCCTCGGTAGGGTCGAAACCTCGGTTCGGGATCGGCATAAGAATCGTTGCCATCGGGGACTTCCCCTGATAATCGATGTATGCTCCGGTCTGCCCTTAGAACACTCTGCTATGCCGGAACTTCCTGACGTTGAAGGTTTCAAGCGCTTGCTGGTGAAGACAGCGCTTGGAAAACGCATCGACCGCGTCAGCGTGCACGATGCGCGTATTCTCGGCAAATGCGCGCCGCGGTCGTTCATCGAAGGTCTTGAAGGCGTTAGCTTTGCCGAGGCTCGCCGTCACGGCAAGCATCTCATGGCGAGGCTCGATCGCGGCGGCTGGCTGACATTGCATTTCGGGATGACGGGCGCACTTCGTTTCGTCGAAGAACCGCCGTTTACGCGGGTACGCTTTGATTTCGCGAAAGACGGCCATCTCGCCTATACCAACAAAAGAATGATCGGACGCGTTGGCCTCGTCGACGATGCGGCGGATTTTATCGCCGAAGAAAAGCTCGGACCTGATGCACTCGACCGGCGCTTTGATTTTGATGCCTTCGAAGCGCGGATTACCGGCATCAAACGCGACGTAAAATCAGTGCTGATGGACCAGGAGATCGTCGCCGGCATCGGAAATATCTACTCTGACGAGATCCTGTTTCAGGCGCGGGTCGATCCGAGGACGCGTATCGATCAACTTTCGGCTGCCCAAAGGCGCACTCCTGCCTGAGCGCAGGAAGGGCGGCCATTGCCCCCGCTGTCACTCGGACTTGGCTGTCTTGAAGGTAGGCGGCCGTACCAGCTACTTCTGTCCGCGTTGCCAAAGCGGAAAGACACCGGACCGCGCAACCGGCCGGCCTAAAAGCACTCGCTCAAGATAGGCCGATCGCGCAGCAGCCCCCCTCCCCCCGCACACTCCGCCGTCGATATCGGCTGCGCTGACATTGAGAATTGTCGCCTCGATCAGGAAACGATCCTTGCGTGCGTCCGACTTCAATAACTGTTTCCCTGGCAACATGGCCCAGGGAGGTTACGACGGACCGACAACTGTCGATTTTGATGTCGGTCAAATCCATATCCCGGCTTCGGCCCATACTTCACCGGGGGCAAAGGGCTGCGCACATGAGCCAGCCAATCGCAGATCACACTGATCGTAAAAAGGTCGGGGTCAAGCTCGAGACCCGTGACGTGAATATTCCACCTATTGGGTTGCCGGGTACATTGCGAATCCCCGGCGCGGCGCATGCGGTCATAGCGTTCGCGCATGGCAGCGGTTCGAGCCGGTTCAGCCCGCGCAACAGGGCTGTCGCCGAAGGACTGAATGCACAGGGGCTTGGCGCCCTGTTGTTCGATCTCCTGACGTCGGAAGAGGAAGCGGATCGGGCGAATGTGTTCAATATCGCTCTGCTGGCCGAACGACTTATCGATGCTGTCCATTGGCTCGATCGCGAATTGCCATCACATGCTCTCGGATTGTTCGGCGCAAGCACCGGAGCCGCCGCTGCGCTTGTTGCAGCCGCAAAGCTTGGAGATCGCATCGGCGCCGTCGTCTCCCGGGGTGGACGCCCGGACCTCGCCGGCGAGTTCTTGGGTCAGGTTCGGGCGCCAACTCTGCTCATCGTGGGCGGCGTGGACTATGGCGTGATCGAACTGAACGAGCATGCTCTGACCCGCCTCAAATGTCCGAAGGCGTTGGAGATCGTTCCTGGTGCGAGTCATCTATTCCCAGAACCGGGAACGCTGGAGGTCGTGATCGCGCATGCCGCACGGTGGTTTGCCCGTCATCTTGCCGCTCGCCCGCCCGGAGCGGGATCGCGCGGCTAATGCGCGCGGTCAGGTCGGGAGAAAGCCATGGGTTTCAAGAATCGTTTGGATGCAGGACGGAAGCTCGCTCGCGCGCTTGCAAGCTACAAGGAGCAGCATCCCGTAATTCTGGCGCTGCCACGCGGCGGCGTACCGGTGGCCGCGGAAATCGCGGCTGCACTGAAGGCGCCGCTTGACCTGATCCTGGTCCGAAAGATCGGCGTGCCGATCCAGCCCGAGCTTGCCATGGGGCGGTGGTCGACGGCGGCGCGCCGATCATTGTTCGCAATGAAGACGTGATCCAGCTTGCCGGGATTGACGAATCCGAATTCAAGGCAATTTGCGACAGCGAGCTTGCTGAAATCGAACGCCGGCGTGAGCGCTATCTTGGCAACCGTCCCCGCGTCGATGTCGGCGGCCGCGTTGCGATCATTGTTGACGATGGCATCGCCACTGGAGCGACGACCCGCGCGGCACTCCGCGCCACGCGCATGCGTAATCCGAGCAAGCTCGTCCTCGCCGTGCCTGTTGCACCCACCAGCAGCCTTGCAGCCATGCGCGAGGAGGCTGACGACGTTGTCTGCCTGGAGGATTATGAGTTCTTTGGCGCGATTGGCTTCTACTACGCCGACTTTGGCCAGACCACGGACGAGGAGGTCATCGCTGCGTTAGCGCGGTTCCCAACTCACGCGGAAGAGAAAAAAGAAGCACAATCGGCGACCGAACGCACAACAGGTTCCGCTCCGTTACAATCGGCAACCGACCGTCCGATAACACCGCCAAAAAAGACATCTCAGACGGCGGGAGCACGCCGATAGCTTCTGCAAGGGTGCTGGCGCGGGATTTCCGAAAATCACGTTTGTTGCACGATAGGCGGCCGCAAGGTTCTGAGCGAAGCCGGCAAATGGTCCGCAAGCTTCGCGAACTCGCCCGGATCGAGCTTTTCCCAGAAATCTCAAAGACCCCGCGTGTCACGGTCAGCGGATCCATGGCAAATTGCGCCGGCAGTTCCTTCTGAACGTGGTCGGCAAAATCCTGGGCGCTGCGGTCTTTCGTTGGCTTGCCCGCCATGTGCCAGCCTTCATAGTACAGGCCGCGCACCAGCATCGGCAGCTGAGCGCCGAGATGCACTGCGACGTCCGGGGGCAGCGGGTGCCGGATCATGATCTTGGGCTTGAGCCGCTAACTGGCTCGCCTCAGATTTTCCGCAAAGCGGCGGCGTGAGACACGCGCGTCGACCAAACGGAGTGCAGTTAACCTGCAGTTGATTGAAGTCAAAGATTCTGCGATCTGCCGCGATATCCTCCTGTACCACCAGGAGAGGTGCGGCCATGGCGACCTTCATCATGTTGACCCGCTTGAACCCGGATGCAGTGCGCTCGCCAACGGGGCTCGAGCAGCTTGAACGTGAAGCGATGAAGCGCGTCCGCGAACAATGTCCTGACGTGAAATGGCTCGGCAGCTATGCCGTGCTGGGACCATATGATTACCTTGACATCTTCAGCGCCAACGACGTTGAGAGCGCGGCGCGGGTTCGGCCCTGATACGAACCTTTGGCCATGCTCAGACCGAAATATGGAGCGCTACAGAGTGGGACCGTTCAAAGAGCTTGTCCGTACGCTTCCCGTCCCAAGCTGATCAGGGCGCGCTGGCCTTAAGCAGCGGAGAAACGGCCGTTGAGTGTTTACGCAGCGCGTCAAATGCGGTCCGTTGATCCAGCGCGATGCCGCTGGTACTCAAATTGGTCAATTTCTTTAGAAGGTGAGTTCCGCAGCATGCATATCCCTCACGAACTGCAGGAAGAATTTCCCGGAGAGGCCTCGCTGATCGAGCGGCTAAGAAAAGACGAATTATGAGTTCGGGCGCCTCGCCTCGCGCTATGACGAGGTCAATCTCGATATCTATCGCATCGAATTCGGAGGAGGAGCCTGCTGCCGATGAGGTGCTCGAAGACCTCAAGAAGCAGCGCCTAAAGCTCAAGGATGAGATCGCGTCCATCCTTACGAAAGTCGAGCGTCGAATGTAATTGCAGGACAGAAATAGGAGTCAGGGGCATGGAAAGCGCTACATTTCGGAAATGGCTCTCTGAGCAGGGATGCCGGTTCGATCGGCACGAACACGAACAACGCCATGAGGGCCAGGTCATGGTGACTGTCCATCGCGAGGATCGAAAGGCCGAGGTCCGCTCGGCGGGTCGCGTCAGACTCTCGATATGCGCCTCGTACGTCGTGCCTGCGAAGAGCTGGGTCTTGATTGGACGCAATTGCCTGGACCGAAAAGCCGTGTTTAGGCAGCTCGGCAAAGGCGCCTCAGCCCGTCGATGTACCGTGCAGCATGCTGTGCTGTCACGCAGCGTCAAGCGACAAGCGCCGTGGGGTTGTCGACACTGTACGGGGGCTCGCATGGCTAATCGAGGCAGCATCTCGGCCGGTCAAGCAGTGAGGCAATACCTCGTGAGGGATTGGAACGTTGTTATTAGCGTTTATCAGGGTGGGTTTCGGCGCGCGGTCCGTGCGCTGACGGCATTTGGCCGCGTCGATCGCAGTCCCTACCATAACGTCCTCGTGATGAGGGTCGAAGACCCGGATAGCCCTGCTCACGGCCGTCGAACGGCAAACGGAGGAAAGCTCCCCTCTCTATGACGCGATCTCGCGGATAGCGCCCGCGTCACATACGTTTGAATTTCATTCTGGCCAGCAATTGAAGGAGGAGGCAACGCCGATCCTGCTTGAATGGGCGCCGCGTCTGACCGGACAATCCTTTCACGTCAGGGTGCATCGGCGCGGCGGGCCACACGACTGTGTCAACCCAGGACCTCGAGCACGTCCTGGACGAGTTCCCTCCTCGATGCGACAAAGGCGGCGGGCACGCCGGGAAAGATATCATTCAGCGATCCTGATGCGGTGATTGCGATTGATACGATCGATGAACGCGCCGGCATGACGTTGTGGATGCGCGATGATCTCGCCCGCCACCGCCTGGTCCGGCCAGACTGAGCCTTGCGCTTCGCTGATCCCGAATCGAGGCCGGCGGTTAGGTGACCGCGTGGCAAGTTGAGCCGTTACGAGCTGATGAAGAGATCAAGAGTGAAGCGGTCATTGTGAACTTGTTGACTCCCGATCAACGTCGCTTTATAATTGCTGAGATCGTCAAGGCGTCTCGTGAATATTTCAGAAGAAGGGATTTCGGACCTCTGCTGGTCGGTTGGGAACGATAAACCGAAATGGGCCGCGACGTGTCGACGCCGGCGTTCGATGCCGCGGCCCTCAAGCGTGAATTTCCCGGCCTCGCCGATCCGCGCCTTCACTATCTGGATAGCGCCGCCACCGCACAGATTCCGGAGACCGTGTTGAGCGCCTTGCGCGATTTCGAAGTGCATGCCCGCGCCAACGTCCATGAGGGCCTGCACGAGCGGGCGCGCGCGGCAACCGACGCCTATCATCAAGCCCGGATACGCGTTGCGCAATTCCTGGGGGCGGCTTCAGAACAAGAGATCATCTTTACTTACGGGACGACTTCGTCGATCAACTTGTTGGCCCATTCGTTCGGCGCGCGCCTCGAAGCTGGCGACGAGATCCTTCTCTCGACCCTCGAACACCACAGCAATCTCGTCCCTTGGCAAAAGCTCGCCGAGCGGCGTGGCGTCGCTCTGCGGTTCTTGCCGGTGACGCCGGAGGGCAGGCTCGACCTCGATCGGCTCGAAGCGCAACTCACCTCCCGGTGTCGGCTCGTTGCTGTAACCCATTGCTCGAATGTGACGGGCGCGGTCACCGATGTGGCCAGAGTCGTGGCGGCAGCTCATTCCGTCGAAGCAAAAGTGATGCTGGACGGCGCTCAGAGCGCTCCACACGGTCCCCTGAATGTGCGCGAACTCGGGGTCGACTTTTATGCCTATTCTGGTCATAAGACCTTTGGTCCAACGGGTATCGGCGTTCTCTGGGGTCGCCGCGAGCTACTCGAGTCAATGCCGCCGTTCATGACCGGTGGGCAGATGATCACCGAGGTCACGCTGGCAAACGCGACTTTTCGGGATCCACCGCGACGATTTGAAGCCGGAACACCACCGATTGGGCCGGCGATCGGGCTTGGCGCTGCAGTCGAATGGATGCAAAGGCTCGATTGGGGCGTTGTTCGGGAGCATGAACAGCGGCTGACGCGCCGAATGCTCAACGCATTGACGGCCATCTCGGGGGTACGGGTACTTGGGCCGACCGATACGCATGGTCGTAGAGGCGTTGTCTCCTTCTCCATTGAAGGCATTCTCGTTGAAACCATCTGTCGCGCCCTCGACCGCAGGGGTGTGGCATTGCGGGGCGGCCACCATTGTGCGCAGCCGCTCGCGAGGGCTTTCGGAATCGAGGGTACGGTCCG
>CAVPDZ010000008.1:0-114234 GCA_963702755.1 uncultured Alphaproteobacteria bacterium
GTCATCCACGATGTCGATACCGATCTCAGCTTGCCGTCGTACGATCTGACCGACCGCCTCGGTAAGCCGAGCCTCGTAGCGAGCGCTGTCGACCGGCTTGCCGTCTTGCTTTGCCTCAACCATGGCAAGGAGATCGGCTGGGCGGGGGAGGCTGCCGGCATGGGTCGTGAGGATGCGGTCGGTGCTGCGTTTCATCTGCCTCTTCCTGGTTCGATTTCAAATCGGCGTGTCAGTCCGGCGTGATGTTGGCATCCTTGATCACGCGCTGCCAAAGCGCCGCCTCGCTGCGTACGAACGCTGCAGTCTCATCGGGCGTGCCGCCGACCGGCTCACAACCATGATCCCGAAACTTTTCGGTGATGTCCGCTTGCTGCAGCGCTGCCGCGATGTCGCTACTGAGGCGGTCAGCAATAGCATGCGGTGTACGAGGAGGGAGGAAGGCGCCTACCCAGGTCGAGGACACAAAGTCCGGCAGGGTCTCCGTGATGGTCGGCACTTCGGGCAAGCTCGGCAACCGCTTCGGCGTTGCGACCGCGAGCAGCCGCAATTGCCCACCGCGGACAAGCGCGAGAGAAACGCCCACGTTATCGAACATCAGGTCGACGTCGCCAGCTACGAGTTCCTGCAGCCCGGGTGCCGAGCCTCGATAGGGTACAGTCACGAATCTGACCCCGGCTGCCATCTGAAACCATTCGGAGGTGAGGTGCGAGGTGGTGCCCTTGCCTTGGATCGCGACGGTCAGCTTGGTCGATTGAGATCTTGCGTAGGTGATGAGACCAGGAACGTTTGCAACCGGCACCGACGGATTGGCGAGAAGCGCAGTCGGCATCGTGGCAAGGATCGACACCGGGACAAACGCCGCCGGATCGAAGGGCAGCCTGTGGTAGAGGCTCGCGTTGACAGTCATGGGCGCGGGCGCCGTGACCATCACTGTGTATCCGTCAGCTTCCGCCTTGGAGGCAACTTCGGCTCCGATGTTACCTCCGGCGCCCGGTCGGTTGTCGATGACGACCGGCACTCCCCATTTCCGTGCGAGCCAATCGCCGACGATACGGGGGAGGACATCGGTTATGCCGCCGGCTGGAAACGGTACGATAACCTTGATAGGCCGTGATGGATATTCATCCGCCCATGCTTCGGCGGTGAAAACCACTAGCGAAATAACAAGAAACCGCCTGAGCACGCGGGCCCAACCGGACCGACACAGCCTTCCTCCCGGCATCGGCGCTCTTGAAGTCATCGCTTTTGTTTCCTATGATAATAACTGTACACTTGCTGCGCGCGGGCGTCACGGTTCGCGAGGTTGTCGTGGGGACGGCAACCGATCTTGCGGTGCAGTGTTTTCTCAACTCGGAGGGGGTCGGCATGTCGCAACTTGGGGGGTGAGCAGGTGTATCCATGTGGTCGAAATTCCTCCCCTTGTTCAGACGTAAGTCTCGCGTTTACTGGCCCCGTCGCTCGCGACTTCTCCGCTTGTCCTATTCGCCGTATCACCGCTCTCCGCGTCGGCGGGGTTTTTTGGTTCCCAACTACCGTGGGAGCGCATGGTCGGCATCCCGCTTCGGAGTTGCCGCCGTCGTCGTAACGACGTGTACGCTTGCTGCGGGCGAAGCCCTTTTCGGGTTGGTCGGTGATCCGACGGCGGTCGTCTCGTTCGCGGAGCGATCGGTCGACCTCGTACCTGAAACGTCAGGGTCGAACTTTGCCGACGTCTGGCAAGATGAAACTGTCCGGCTTAGGAATTCAGCGCTCGCTCTTGGCGTGGACGTCGCCCGATTGGACCTCGGGCGCCGCATCGCCGCACGTTAGAAACGATCCCGACGTAGCGCCATTCACGCCGCCAGTTAAGGCGGACATTAAGGCGGACGCCAACGTTGCGCCCAAGCAGAGCAATCCGGCCATCGTGCAAGCGAAGCACGAGCCGGTTTTGAAGCCGGTCGACGTAGACAGTGTAAAGACGAGCTTGAAATCCGAGCCGTCGAATCCTGTTGCACTCAAACCGGCACCCGCGACGCTCGAGCCGTCTGTCGCTAAAACAGGTAGCGAAGTGCAGGAGCAGCCGGCTTCGGAGGCGAGCGCTGCGGCGGCTTCGACCACAACTGCTGCGCCGAGTGAAACGAAACCCGCCCCGCGCAGGGCGGTGAGATCGGCGCGGAGCAATTACGATAGCTACGCTCGCCGCAATCAGGGCTATGCACCTGCCTCGGTGCCGTTCTTCATGGCCCGATGAAAAATGCCCCGCTTATGATTTAAGCGGGGCACCCGTCACAACTTAAAGTCCTGTCTGCCGCTCGCATAATGGGCGAGTGGCAGGATCAATTTGTCAGGACAACACGCCGTATTTCTTGAACCAGCCGTCCATTCGCTTCCAGGCGTCTTCGGCGGCTTCTTTACGGTAGCTGCCGCGATAATCGGCGTGGAAGCCATGCGGTGCGCCCGGATAGATCACAAATTCCGCGGTCTTGCCCGCGGCCTTCAGTGTTGACTCCATCTGCTTCACCTGGTCGACCGAAATGCCTTGGTCCTCAGCACCATAGAGGCCGAGCACTGGTTCCTTAACCTCTTTCGCCGAGGCGAGGGCGTTAACCGGCATCGCTTCGCTCGGCGGATCAGCGAGGCTGCCATAGAAAGCGACGCCGGCCTTGAGGCTCGGATTGTGCGTCGAATAGCGCCACACCGTGCGGCCGCCGCGGCAGAAGCCCATGATGCCGAGCTTGCCGGTGTTGCCGCCCTGCGACTTGGCCCAAGCAACGGTAGCATCGAGATCGGCGAACAACTCGGTATCCGTCTTCTTGTTGACGTAGGGGAATAGCGCCGGGATGTCGTTGATCTTGGTAAGGTCACCCATGCGGAAATAATAATCGGGGGCGACGGCAAACGCGCCGAGCTTGGCGAGCCGGCGAGTCACATCCTTGATGTACTCGTGCAGGCCGAAGATCTCCATGGCCACGAGGATCAACCGGCGGGTTCGCGACTTCGTCCGGGCGCGCGTAATAGACCGGCATCTCGCCGCCAGCGACGGCCACCTTCGCATCGCCGACCTTGAGGCCCTTGGTGTCGGTGGTGATCGCATCGGCGCGAACCGGGCCCGCAGCGAGCGTATAGCCGGCGGCGGTTGCTGCCGAAGCCGTCATGAAGCCGCGCCGTGACAGCGGCGCGAACTTGGTCAAGCCATCGAAATCCTGCATCCTGGTTTGGACATTCATTAGGAACCTCCCTGAGGGGCGCCGTAGGGGTGAGCACAAGAAGCCATTGCGCAGTGTCGCAATGCAGCGCGCGAGCGTTATAGCGCTGAACCGTATCGCCAGCATAGGGGCCGGTCTCGTGCGGCGCTCAGACACGTCTTCGACAGAGGCAACGCTGCCCCGCATCGCCTGGTCGGTTCCCTCACCGCCGCGGATATGCTCTATGAGGCAAGTCAGTCACAGGAGGATTTGATGCCTGAAGTCGTGTTCTATGCTCTCGGCGGTCGGTCGGTCGAGCAGAAGCGTGCGTTGATCAAAGACTTCACCGACGCGGTAGTGAAGAACTACAAAGTCGACCCGAGTGCCGTCACGATTACGATCGTAGAATCCGCAAAAGAGGACAAGGCCAAAGGCGGCGTACTGTTCAGCGACATGGGCGGGCCGAAGACGTAGATCGTGCCGCATCATCCGTGACGTCTGGGCACTCGGCATCTCGGCAACGTTGGTTTGGATTGCGCACGCGTCGCGGATGTCGTCCGTCCGCGCCGCGGTGCCAGCAGCAATCGTTGCGCGGAGCAACGCAGGGATTCGAGGAGTGCGGCGCATTACAATTAGAAATCTTCCAACCTTATCAATACGAATTCACGTTGCAGCCTCCGTCAATTGAGTATTTACCTCGCCGCAAAAGCAAAGGCGGAGCACGCCCATGGTTGCCTTTTCCGACGCATTTCAATCCGGCCTGATCCTGCTGCGTGAAGGGCTTGAGGCGATGCTTGTCATCGCGGCACTCGCGGCTTTTCTGCATCGCGTCGGTGCTAACGACAAAGTCAGATCGGTTTATGCGGGAGCATTGCTCGCGATCGTCGCGAGCTTCGGTGCGGCCTGGGTGTTCGAGAAATACTTCGCGGGCGAGCACAACGATTTCATGGAAGCCGGCGTGATGGTGATCGCGGCGCTGCTGATGTTCTACATGAGCGGGTGGCTGTTCCTGCGTCAGGATCCAAAGGCCTGGATGGCGGAGTTGCGCCGCTCCGCCGAAAAGGCGCTCGGGTACGGCACTGCGTTTTGGCTCGGCGCGATCGCGTTCCTTGCCGTATTCCGCGAGGGCGGCGAGACGATCCTCATGCTGCACGCGGCCGCGACGCAGGCCGGTGGTTGGAATATGGGCCTCGTCGCCGGACTGGCAGTGGCGACCGTTGCCCTCGCGGTGATCTATTACGTGATGCAGAAGTCCGCGGGGCTTTTGCCGCTACGTCCTGTATTTCTCGTGACCTCGGCGTTCCTCTTCATCATGGGGCTTCGTTTCATTGGCGGGGCCATCCAGGAGCTGCAGGAGCAGACGATCGTGTCCTACACCGATCTGCCGCTCCCTGCCTGGTTTCGCAACGGGATGAATGCGCTTGGCTTCAATCCCACCTGGGAAGCGGTGGGACTTCAGCTCGCAATCGCCGTGATCGCGGTCGCGAGCACTCTTGCGCTGCGCATGCGCCAGCCCAAGGCTGTAGCGGCAGAGTGAAGGGCACGAGGCTAATCCCATTTCCCCACCTTTTTCGTTCATATTCTGTTCACGCGATCTGCGATTTCTCGCAGAGGACAACGGGCGATTTGAGTCTTTATTCTCTTGAGCCCTTTCCGCGGAAGGGTTGGGGGCCATCAATCCGCGGTTGCATGCGCGAAATCCACAGCTCGGAATCGCCCGGACCGGGACACCAAATTGCCGGAAACGGGTGGTTGAAGGCAGTTGGCGAAGGGTGGGGACTGCTATGGCAAGGGCTGAGCCTTATCGCGGACAAATCCTGTCGAAGATTGTGATGACGGTCGTCCCCGGCGTCGTCGCAAGCGCGATTGCCGTCTTCGTGCTCTATTCGGTCCACTCCACGCGCGCTCCGGAGACCGGAGAGCGGGTGACAGGCTTGGCGCCCGCAGGCGATGATCTGACCGCCGAGGAGCGCCGCGAACTGACGCGCCAAATGCTCAAGGCGCGTCGCGAAAATCAGGAAGAACCGGAGTTGGTAAAGCCAACTCCCCGCCCGGCAGCCACAGCAGCAGAACCGAAAGCCGAGCCTCGGACTGAGCGGACGGCCAATGCGGCGCCGACGGCAACTGCACTCCCGCGGCCGCCGCGGGTGAAGCCGGATCAGGCGGCGTCAGCACCGAATGCCGCGAGCGCACCGGCGGCGGCCCCGGGCACTACCAATACGACCTCCGTGCCCCCCGGCTCGCCAGGGGCAACGGCGCTGCCGCGCGTCGATGTGACCGCTGCGACCCCCAAGGCGGACGGAGCGCCGCTGCCCCGGGCTGACGTGACGGCGCCGGATGCACCTGAGCAACGGAGCTTTGCCGCCAACGTATTTTCATCGATTTCCGTGTTTGCCGGCACTGCCGCGAATGCAACCGGGAACACCGTCAATTGGGTGATCGATTTGCCTGGAAAAGCGATTTCTGCGGGCGGCCGGCTGATCAGTGGCGCCCCCGCCGCCCCGCAAGCGGCGCCGGACACCCCGGCGCCGCCGAAGCGCAATTCGCTTTAAAGCGTCCACGGCCGCATGCGCCGCGGCTAGGTGCGACAAAATGTGACGCGTCGTCCGCGCTGACGTAAAAGCGCTGTAAGTACTGATAGTTATATTCGGAAATCGGACTCTGTTGCGTAACCTGTTGATAGGCTCTTCGGCAGGAACCACAAAGCCGTTGCTGCATTGCAATATATCGGCGATAATGTCAGCAATCATGACCTATTGAGTGATCCGCCATGGCGACCAATGCGAAAAAGAAAAGCGACGTTTGGCTAACCAAATTCGGACCGCGCCGCGTTCGGCACGATCCACCGACGCTTGCGGAAGCGATTGCGGCGGCGCGCGGGC
Organism: uncultured Alphaproteobacteria bacterium; assembly: GCA_963702755.1. Classification (GTDB taxonomy): domain Bacteria; phylum Pseudomonadota; class Alphaproteobacteria; order Rhizobiales; family Xanthobacteraceae; genus JAJPKK01. The sequence goes on from CAVPDZ010000008.1 coordinate 6,047, forward strand.
TCACCGATGACCCTCAGCAGCAGGTGGAGATTGCCGCCGCTCTGATGGATTTGCCCCAGGACCAGGTGCGCACGGAAGTTTTGAAAGCCAAGACGCCCCGCCGGGAAATCAACCAAGTCGCTTTCGTCGGGCGCCCTGGCGCGCCGCGCACGGTCGTTGTCGAGCGCAAGCCTAGCCGCCGCATTCCGCTTCAAAAAGCTCGGTAACGGTGATCGGCCGGCGGGCCGGTAGTCGCCGCAGCAGAAGGGCATCATGCGAGGGGGCTGTGGCGGTCTACGTCGACGATGCGATCTGGCCGTGGCGCGGCCTCAAGTGGTGCCATTTGCTGGCTGACGAAACGGACGAGTTGCATCGCTTCGCTGCGCGGCTCGGAATCTATCGTTTGTCATATCAGGGGCCGCCGCGCACGCGGGCACCGCACTACGACCTGACAGCTTTCGAGCGCGTACGCGCGATGGCGATGGGTGCGAAGCCGTGCAGCCGCGCGGAGATCGTCGCCGTTTTGCGGCAGGTTCGCGAGCAACGCAGTCCGCATCTTCCGCTGGTCGGCTAGGGTATTGTCACCACCACATTGCCCGCCGCCTTGCCCTGTTCGACCGCCTCATGAGCGGCGACAATGTCGTCGAGCGCGAATGTCGCGGCCACGTTGTGGATAAGCCGCCGCGACGCAGTCATCTCGGTAATGGCGGAAATTGCGGCGGCACGCTCTGGCGGCGTCAGCTCGTACACGAAGACGAATTTGATCGCGACTGCATTCACCAGCAGGAACTGCGAGGGAATTTCCGCCGTCGGCTGACCGGTACCGTAAACCACCACGCGCGCCCGTGGCGCCACGATGCCCGGCAGCAGCTTGGCGTTGGCGGCGAGGTCCATCTCGATCACGGCGTCGAGTCCGCGCCCACCCAGAATGGCCTGAATACGCTCGGCAACATTCTCGCGCTTGTAGTCGACGACGTGATCGGCACCGGCTGCGCGCGCGAGCTTTGCCTTTGCCTCCGAACTGATGGTCGCAATCACCGTCGCGCCGGCAGATTTTGCAAACTGCACCGCGTAGTGGCCGACGCCTCCGGCACCGCCGGACACCAGAACGGAGGCACCCGGCCCGATCTCCGCGACGGCGACCGCGTGATAAGCAGTCATCGCCGGAATACCGAAGCACGCACCTTCTTCGAAACTCGCATGATCGGGAAGGCGCACCGCAAGCTCGATCGGCAGCGTCACGTATTGCGCGCAGGTCCCGAACGGCCGCTTCCACTGGGCATTCCACGTCCACACTCGCTCACCGACGCGTTGTGGCGACACGCCGCTGCCGACGGCATCAATGACGCCGGCACCGTCGCTGTGGGGAATGATGCGGGGAAACGCGATCTTGCGGGTGCGGCCTTCGCGCGACTTCACGTCGGACGGGTTCACGCCGGACGTTGCGAGCTTGATGCGGACTTCGCCATGACCCGGCTGCGGGGTCTCCAACTCGCCGAGCCGCAACACGGTGGCGGCGGATCCGTTCACCTCGTAATAGGCTGCGCGCATCGCCGACGCCCGAGCGCTATTCGAGATTCGTGTAGTGGCGCTCGTCGTAGAGTGCGCCGCTTATCGGCCCGAGCTTCTCGCGGAATTCCTTCGTCCCGGCGGCGACGAGATGCGTGTCGACTGCGGCAGCGTTCTTCCACACTTCCATGACCGTGAAGTGGTTCGCCCGATTGTTCTGCACCCAAGCCTCGACGCGCTCGATGTTTGGCTCCTTGCGGGTGGCGTCGGCGAGGCTCTTGAGCATCTCGATGCACTGGTCCTTGAAATTTGGCGCCACGTCGACATGGGTGATCACATAGATCGATCCCTTGGCGCTAGGCGGCGTCGACGCGGCCACACCGACGGCCGTACTGGGCCGCTCATCGTAGGGCCCGACCCGCAAGCCCGCGAGCTTGTCGCGGAACTGTTTCATCGCATCGCTCTTGCGATGTGCGTCGGCGGCCGCAAAATCGCTCCAGGCCTCGAGGATGGCAAAATGGTTCTTGCGCTCGATGCGCTCGAGAATTTCATAGCGCTGGTTCCCGGCCTCCTTGTGGCTCGCCGCAGCGAGCTCCTTGAGGAGGCCGATCGCTTTCGCGGCGGCAGACGGCGCAACTTCGATATATGTCACGGCGTAGGAGGCGCCGGCCGGCGCCTGCGCGACCGCGGCCGAAGGGACAGCCGCGGCCAGCATCGTGCCGGTGATCATCATCGCAAGGTCAGCCCTCATTGCGTTCTCCCTCCAGCTCCGCAACCAACGCTTTGCGGTCGCGAACCTATCGTCGGCGGCTGGTACCCGTCAAACCGATCGCGATGTGATCCTGGTGTACGCGCTGTACCAGCGCCACGGGAGCAGGCGGGCGTTCAATCACTCGCCCAATCGCACTAGGATGAAGTCGCCCACTTCATCAGGCGATCAAACTGAGCTTTGAGATAGTCGAACGTGGTGTGCTCCAGGGTGTTGACGTTGTCCCAATAGACGAGCGGTTTGCCTGCACCCGCCTCCGTATTGTCGTGCACATACGCGCCGCCGATCACCAGCGCTATTCCAATTATCAATCCGAGGATAAAGCGCATTTCGAATTCTCCCGCTGTTCGTCCCGGCGTCCTCCGGCGAACGGAATGCTACTCCACCACAAATACCCACCCGCGATCCGCGGGCGCAATTCATACAGGATCGTGTTCGCGGGGAACATATGCTCGGCGAGGATTTAAACCGTGTAACCCGGCCGGCGACACCCAGCGGCGTACCATATCGCCGGTATTCACGATCCGTTCGTTGAGCACATCGAAAAGGCATTGCCTTGGGCCATGCCACCGCTATAAGCGCGAACGCTGACAACCGCAGAGGATGTGACGACGATGGCGCGCGAGCGTACCTTTTCAATCATCAAGCCAGACGCGACCGCACGCAATTTGACGGGTGCCATCAACGCCATGATCGAGCAGGCCGGCCTGCGGATCATTGCGCAAAGGCGGGTGCGCATAACCCGCGAGCAGGCCGAGACCTTCTACGCAGTCCACCGTGAGAGGCCGTTCTTCGGGGAACTGGTGACGTTCATGGTGTCCGGCCCCGTCGTGGTACAGGTGCTGGAAGGCGAGAACGCGATTGCCCGCTATCGGGACATCATGGGCGCGACCGATCCGGCGAAGGCGGTGCCGGGCACCATTCGCAAGGTCCATGCCCGCTCGATTGGAGAGAATTCGGTCCATGGCTCCGACAGCCCGGAGAATGCGGCCGTGGAAATTGCGCAGTTCTTCGCCGGCAACGATATCGTCGGCTGATTCAGCCCTTTCGGCCGGCATTGGCGGCTAGCCACGCCGCCATGCGAACAGATAGAATGTGGCAGGGCCGTGAGGCTCGCCCGTAAACGCAAGCCGTTGCGGCGAAATCGGGGGACGACCTGTGGAATTTCTTGCGTCAGAAATGATGCGGCCGTCGTTTTGGGCGGCCGCGATCCAGATCATGGGAATCAACATTCTCTTGTCTGGCGACAATGCCGTTGTGATTGCATTGGCGTGCCGCGCGCTCCCGCCGCGCGAGCGCTTCTGGGGCATGGTCTTCGGTGCTGGCGTCGCAGCCGTTCTGCTGATCCTGTTTACGGGCATCGTCGCGACATTGTTGAAGTTGCCGTATCTCAAATTTATTGGCGGCGTGGCCCTGTTCTGGGTCGCGGTCAAGCTCGTCGCGCCTCAGCCCCATGACGAGGAGGACACGCCCGAGGCGGTCGAAGATCTATGGCGCGCTGTCCGGGTGGTGGTCGTGGCCAACATCGTCATGAGCCTCGACAACGTGATCGCGGTCGCAGCTGCTGCCAAGGGCAATTATCTACTGCTCGGACTGGGGCTCGCCATCAGCATTCCGGTGGTGATCGCGGGCAGCGCCTTGTTTCTGGCGATCCTTGAGCGCTTTCCGTGGGTCGTGTGGGCGGGCGGAGCGTTGCTCGGATGGATCGCTGGCGGTCTGCTGCCAGACGATCCGATCATCGGTCAGTACATCGCCAAGCTCTACGGAATGCCGATTTCGATGAGTCTGTGGCCGGACGCTGACGCGATCCGCGAGTTTCTGTCGAATGCGACAACCCTCACGTTGGACGCGAATTACGCCTGGTCCGGACGCATGGGTCAACTCAAATGGGACTTCGAGTTTGAGCCCATCGACATCATATGCGGCATCTTGGGCGCGATCTTTGTGGTATGCGCCGGGTTGTATCTCGTTCGCGCGAACCGCGCGGCGGAAGCCACCGGAACTCCGGAGGCAGTCAAGGGCTGATTGCATATGAACCAGGCGGTGAGGGCCGTTGCCACGCCCAAGAACATCGGTTTTTCCGCCTGTCCGCACGACTGCCCGTCGACTTGCGCACTCGATGTCGAAATCCTTGATGCCCACACCATTGGCCGGGTTCGCGGCGCTGCGGACAACGATTACACGGCGGGCGTAATCTGCGCCAAAGTCGCGCGGTATGCCGAACGTGTGCACCACAAGGATCGGCTTACCAAGCCATTGCGGCGCGTCGGACCGAAGGGTTCCGGTACATTCGAGCCTATCTCCTGGGACGATGCGCTCGATATCACCGCGGAGGCGTTGAATGCCGCGGAAGCGCGCCATGGTGCTGAGGCCGTTTGGCCTTACTATTATGCCGGCACGATGGGGCTCGTCATGCGCGACGGCATCAACCGGCTGCGCCACGCCAAGAAATATTCCGGGTTCCATTCGACGATCTGCACCAATCCCGCCCAAAGCGGCTTCGTGGCCGGCGTGGGCAAGGTCATCGGTCCCGATCCGCGCGAAATGGCGAAATCAGATCTCGTCGTGATCTGGGGCACCAACGCGGTCAGCACTCAGGTCAACGTGATGACTCACGCAACCCGGGCTCGCAAGGAACGGGGTGCCAAGATTGCCGCCGTCGACGTGTACATGAACGGCACCATGGAACAGGCGGACCTGCCGGTGCTGATCCGCCCGGGCACCGACGGCGCGCTCGCCTGCGCGGTCATGCACTGCCTGTTCCGCGATGGTCGGGCCGACCGTGAGTACCTCGCCCGGTATACGGATGCACCGGCCGAACTCGAAACGCATCTGCGTCCGCTATCGCCTGAGTGGGCCTCGCGCATTACCGGCTGCGATGTGGCGACGATCGAGGCATTCGCGCGACTGATCGGCGAGCGAAAGCGCGCCTATTTCCGTCTCGGCTTTGGCTTTTCACGATCGCGCAACGGTGCGGCCAACATGCACGCGGCAAGCTGCATTCCCGCGGTCACCGGCGCGTGGCTCCTCGAAGGCGGGGGCGCGTTCCACAGCAACGCCGACATCTACCGGCTCGATAAGTCCATGATCGAGGGGCTCGATGTTGTCGACCCTAATGTCCGGATGCTCGATCAGTCGCGCATCGGTGCGATCCTCGAGGGCGATCGTGACGCGCTCGCCGGCGGTCCGCCGGTCGACGCGCTGTTCATCCAGAACACCAATCCGGTCTCTGTCGCGCCGGAGCAGGAACGGGTGAAGCGCGGTTTCGCCCGCGAGGACCTGTTTGTGTGTGTCCATGAGCAGTTCATGACCGAGACCGCGCGGGCGGCCGACATCGTGCTGCCGGCCACGATGTTCCTCGAACACGACGACTTCTATCGTGGCGGCGGCCACCAGTACCTGATCTTTGGACCGAAACTCATCGAACCGCCCGGCGAATGCCGGAACAATCATGAGGTGATCGCGGGGCTCGCCGCGCGCGTTGGCGCCATCCATCCGGGCTTTGCGATGACGCCGCGCGAACTTATCGACTGGACGCTTCGCAAGTCGGGGCGGGGCACGCTCGCCGAATTCGAAGCGGGTCGTTGGATCGACTTTCAGCCGGACTTCGCCACGGCCCATTTCATCAACGGTTTCGGTTGGCCCGACGGCAAGTTCCGCTTCAAGCCTGATTGGCCAAACGTGCCGTTCCGCAGCCCGGTCAGGTCCGGGCCTATCAATGCAATGCCGGCGCTGCCTTCACACTGGGAGGTGATCGAGGAGGCAGATACTCGCCATCCTTTCCGTCTCGCCACTTCGCCGGCCCGAAGCTTTCTGAACTCAACGTTCAACGAAACTCCGAGCGCGATTGCGCGCGAGCGCCGCCCCGAGGTGATGATCCATCCCGATGATGCGCACGCTGCCGGCATCGTCGATGGCGAGGAGGTCGTCGTAGGCAACACCCGGGGCGAAGTCCGCATTCACGCACGCTTCTTCGACGGCGTGCGCCGCGGCGTCGCTATCGCGGAATCGATCTGGCCCAATGATGCCTATCCAGACGGCAAAGGCATCAACACCCTCACCGGAGCCGATCCGGTTGCACCTTACGGTGGTGCCGCATTTCATGACAACAAAGTATGGATCAGGCCGCGCCGCGTGCGTGAGTAAGTTATACCGCACACAAATTCGTGAACGGTGAAGTAATGCCCAGTAAACCAAGCCGGGCGAGCCTTGCTTAAGCCGTATTTCTGCGTACAAGTATAACGAGCAATCGGAATTTTTGGCCGTTCGGCCGCAGGCGTTTATGCGCGATCGCTGCGAACTCCCCCAAGAAACCCGGCTTGTTGGCGTTGCGTGCAGGGATGCACGCGCGTCCCATCTTACGTTTTGACTGATCTGGGAGACAGACGATGCAGAAAGGCACCGTCAAATGGTTCAATCCAACTAAGGGCTATGGGTTCATTCGGCCGTCAACGGGGGATAAGGATGTCTTTGTCCACATCTCTGCCGTGGAGCGGGCGGGTCTCAGCAGCCTCAACGAGGGACAGGTCGTCGAGTACGAACTCGTGACCAATCGCGGCAAGACCTCCGCCGAAAATCTCAAGGTCGGCTGACGCCGTCCTCGCCGGAAATTCCGGCAAGCGAATAAATCCCGTAGCCCCCGGCATCACCACCGGGGGTTTTTGTTTGGCTTCGCTCTTCTGCACGCAAATCATTTTCGCCGCTTGCGAAACGCGATATCACGCTACGGCTTTGCATCCGGCTAGTTCTTCGAGACCGGGATAAAATAGCGCCGTCATCCGACCGACGTAGCGGCGCAAATTATCGTGCCGCTCCGCGACAGTGCGGGCTGGCGACGAGAAATGCGGACACAGCATCGCGCACGCGACTGCAAACATGGTCGCATCGACGCCGCTTGGCTCGCCTCCCATAAAGAACGGCCTGTCGCCAAGGAAATCGGCGATGGCGTCGATCGATCGCGTGGCGAGCGCAAGAATTTCATCAGCAGAGTGTCGCCCAATGCCCTGGCCGTGCAGTCTTGTCCTGATATCCCGCCGCACGCGCGCGACAACGAACGGCCGAATCAGGGCCGGCACTCGGCGAAAGAACGCGAGTGGACCCTTGCGGAAATTTTCATCGTTCATCCAGCGATCGGATAGGCCGATCCAATACAGATGGTCCTCGGCCATTTTCTCGAATGCCCACGCGGCCGCGCGTTCGCGGGCATCGAGCTGGCGGTCGAAGTCGATGCGGTACTTCTTCTCAAGATGCCAGCGGATGAAAGTCGAATCCGCAACGACGACCCCATCGTCATCGATATAAGGAAGCTTGCCTTTGGGAGCTTTCGAAAAGCCGTTCTGGTCGGTGCGGTAAGGCAGCTTCGCCATCTTCAGCAGCGTTTCCACCTTCATCACAAATGGGCTCGGGTCGGGCAGGCCGAAAGCCGGACCAAAGGTGTAGAGCGTGATCACGATGTCGGTCTCCGTGACGATGTGACAGCCGCAATGAGCCTAGACGGCATCCGGCACGATCAACTGCGCAACCGGCGAAATCGCGGCGGTGCTATGCACGATGCCGGCGGTGGTGAGAGTGGCTTTGCCGGAAGCTACGAGGCCGAGCGCTAAGGGATAGAGACGGAGTTCGGCCTTGAGCACGCGCGCGGCAAGTGTTGCAGGCATATCATCATCAAGGACCGGCACGGCCGCTTGGGCGATGATCGGACCGCTGTCGACCTCGGGCACCACGAAATGCACCGTGGCGCCGTGAATCTTTACGCCGGCCGCAAGCGCGCGAGCGTGAGTGTCGAGACCCTTGAACGCCGGCAGCAGGGCAGGGTGGATGTTGAGCATGCACCCATTCCATTTCGCCACCATGTGCTCGGTGAGCAACCGCATGAAGCCCGCCAAGCAGACGATTTCGACGCCGTGCGCTGCAAGGATCGCTTGAACCAATTCTTCGAAGGCCTGACGATCGTTCCCGAATTTGGTGTGGTCTACGATGGCGGTCGGAACACCCGCGGCGGCCGCGTGTTTGAGCCCCTCGGCTTCCGGTCGGTTTGACAGGACAATCGCGACTTGCGCCGGATAAGCCGGATCGCGGGCCGCCGCGACCAATGCCGCCATGTTGGTCCCGCGGCCGGAAATCATGATGGCGACGCGCCGCTTGGCCATGACTATTGCAAATGCTGTTGAGGTCGACCCGTGCCGTTGATGCCGTTCGCCGCTCTCATAATTGACGCCTCGCCGTTGCCGGGTGGTAGAGCCTATTCGATTGCTGCGCAACGGGTTGCTTGCGCGGGCAATCGCGGTGCGGTGGAATGCTTGCGATGCGAATGATCAAACTGGTGCGATTTGCGGCGGCCCTGATCTTCTGTCTCACTGCGGCCCCGGCGGCGCTGCACGCAGAAGAAGGCGCGCGTTACCCCACGCGGGCGATCCGGATCGTCGTTCCGTTTCCGCCCGGCGGGCCGACGGACGTCAACATCCGCATCCTTGCCCAGCGCATGAGCGAGGATTGGAAGCAGCCCGTCGTCATCGATAACCGGCCGGGCGCCAATACTGCAATCGGGGCCCAGGCCGTCGCGCATGCGGAGCCGGACGGCTACACGCTGCTCGCCGCCATGGATTCGACGCTCGTGATGAATCCGGCGGCCGGCGTACCGCTGTCCTACGATCCGTTCCATGACTTTGCGGCAATCACCATCACGGCCAAGAACACCTCGCTCTTGACGGTGCGCGCCCGCGACGGCCCGGCGACCGTTGCCGAACTGATCGCGCGGGCGAAGGCCAATCCCGGCAAACTCAACTACGGAGCGGGCATCGTCATCACCCAACTCGCCGGCTACCTGTTCGGTCGACTGGCCGGCCTGGAAATGCAATTCATTCCCTACAAGGGGTCCTCGGAGGTCGTGCAGGGACTGCTGTCGGGCAGCGTCGATTTCATCATCGACGGTGCGGCACCCAGCATCCCGCTGATCAAGGGCGGAACTTTTCGCGCCCTTGCGAAGCTCAACAGCCGGCCGTTGTCGCAATTGCCGGACGTGCCGCCGCTGGCGGTTGCCGCCGGCCTGCCGCAGCTTGAAGACATGTCGAGTTGGATCGGGCTTGTCGCCCCTGCCGGCACCCCGCGGACAGTGATCGAAGCGATCCAACGGGAGGTCGTGGAGATTTACAGCGATCCGGCGGTGCTTGATCGTCTCGACAAGGCTGGCATCAATCCGGTGACCTCGACGCCCGCCGAATTCGATGCCTTCTTTCGCAGCGAGGCGGTGCGATGGCGCAAGGTTTTCGATGACAGCGGAATTCGGCTGGAGTGAACGCTTATAGAGCGGCGAGGAGAGCCAAAGTCCGCGAGGCGCCCTTCGCTTGACGTAAGCTGCGAGCTAAAATGACACACAAGGCGAGAGGAGACCTCCATGGATGCCATCGCGACCGCACGTACGGGTGAGGATCACATCGATGTCCCCGCGGCGCGGATCGGCCTGATCATTCCTTCGGTCAATCGGCTGAGCGAGCCGCAGTTCACTCATTTCGCGCCGCCCGGCGTTGGAATCCACGTGACCCGGGCGCGCATCGCCGGCAAATGGCGCAAGCCTGTGACCGATCTCGCGCCGATCATTGCTCAGGCGGCGGGCGCGCTCGCCGATGCGACGCCCGACCTCATCGTCTATCACTGCACCGATTCCTCCATGCGCGAAGGGCTCGACGGCGAACGTCGGATTCTCGACATCGTCCGTCGCGAGGCGGGCATTGAGGCGGTGTCGACGAGTGCGCTTGTCGCCGAGGCTTTGGCGGCGCTCGGCATCAAGAAGCTGGTCATCGTGAGCCCATACCAGGACAATGACGTCATCATTGCCTACTTGCAGTCCTGTGGGTTCACCGTGGTTCACGACGTGGCACTTCGTCTCGCGGGTCACGAAGCCTCTGGTGCGACGCCACGCCAATGGGTCGAGACCACCCTCGCGAACGCGCGCGATGACGCCGACGGCTACTTCCTGAGCTGCACCAACACGACGCAGATCGAGGCGATCGAGGAGCTGGAGGCGGCGCTCGGCAAACCCGTGGTGAGCAGCAATCAGGCGGTACTTTGGGGTGCCATCAAGCGTTTGCGCGACCGGCTGGGCGACGACGTCGCCATGCCGCGCCTCGGAAGGCTTATGGCTCTATAGGAAGCTGACTTTATGGAAGCGCGGAAGCCCGCAGCATGTTTCCGCGTTGGGTCGCTGTCCGGCATGATGAAAGTTTATTCATTATCGAAATGAAAAATCATTCTGTGTATTTCAAAAAAGGCCGTCGTCGCGAGTTTTAAGCGATAGCCGGCGAGAACTCGGCTTTGAAGCCGGTGCTCGCCGGCGCCACAAAGGTTTGGAACCATGGGCCGAGACGTCAGCCGCCCCATGTTGCGCGGTCTGGCTTTGGCCGGACTATGCTGTGTGCTCGGCGGATCCGTATTGGCGCAGGAGATCCCCGCCGATCGGACCCAGATGGAACAACTTGGCCCGCCCGTCGCGCCGTCCGTGGTGCCGGAGGTATCCGCCCCCGCGGCTGGCGCCGAGCAGGGCAAGAGCGAAGACAAAAGCCCCCGCGCACCCGCGACCGAAAGGCCCGAGGAACGGGCGGCCTCGCCGAACCAGCCCGCGATGCCGGCACCTTCCGCGGCAACGTCCGGCTCGATTTGCTTGCTCCTTGAATCCGCTGCCGATGCGCACGGGCTACCGCTCGAATTCTTTGCGCGCCTGATCTGGCAGGAAAGCCGATTCAAGCCGAATGCCATCGGACCGATGACGCGCAGGGGCACGCGCGCGCAAGGAATTGCGCAATTCATGCCAGGGACGGCCAGCGAACGCGGGCTGCTCGATCCGTTCGATCCGGTCGCAGCGCTGCCGAAAGCAGCCGAATATCTGGAAGAGTTGCATATTCAGTTCGGCAACCTTGGACTTGCGGCGGCTGCGTACAATGCCGGTCCGCGGCGGGTGCGAGACTTTCTCGCTGGGCGAAACGGACTTCCCTCGGAGACGCGCAATTATGTGTTGAAGGTCACCGGGATCAGCGTCGACGAGTGGGCAGCGCTCGGCGGCGCGGGCGACAAGGGTCCCGTCAAACGGACGAACTGCAACGAGTTGATGGCGATGTTGACGGAACAGCCCTCGCCATTCATCGGCGAACTCGCGCGGCGCGTGAAAGAAGGCGGCGAGCGGCCATGGGGCGTCGAACTCACGGCCGGGTTCTCGAAGGCAAAGGTGCTGGCGGCCTATGCCACGCTCGAGAAGACCTACCGCTCGATTCTCGAGAACCACGATCCGGTCATCATCGAGAACCAATTCCGCAGTCGCGGCACGCAACCTTTCTACCAAGTGCGGCTCGGGGCAGACACGAGAGGTGGGGCTGATCAAATTTGCGGTTCGCTTCGCAAAGCCGGCGGGGCCTGCCTTGTGCTGCGCAATCTGAGGGGTAAATCGCAGGCGCTCTGAGGATCGCGAGCCTTATCCACTCAGGCGCGAGCTGTGCCCGTTGGGCGACGCAAGCAGTCTCGCGGCCGGAACCTGGCGGATCCGACGGTGCTACGGCTTCTTCACCGTCCGTCGTTCGACGTCGAGCATTGCATCGAGTCTCGTGGTGCGATGGGCGCGCTTCATTTCCGCTTCTGCGCCGCCCGCTCCGAGGAAAGGATCAAGCTTGTCCCCCGCGAGACATTCCATCGATTGTCGGATGGCTTTGTACATGGCCGCGAATGAGGTCCCCGATGAAGCGGCGAGACGATACCCAAGCCCGAACAGATCGGCCTTCGACAGCGGAAAAGTCGAGAAGCCATCCGGCGGTGCGAACGTCATCAACGGCGGCGGCAGGCGTTCAGCGACAAAGCGCATCTCTTCTGCGTCGCGCGTGTAGATGAAAAGCATGTCGGCGCCGGCGCGGTGGAAAGCTTCGCCCCGGTGCAGCGCATCATCGAGGCCATGGACCCGTCGGGTGTTGGTGCGCGCGATGATGACGAGATTGGGATCGGTGCGAGCGGCGAGCGCCTCTTTGACTTTTGACACCATGAGCTCGGTGTCGATCAGATTGTCGATCCCGATGTGATGTTCGACGCGGCGCGGCAGCAACTGATCCTCAATCTCAATCGCAGAGAAGCCGGCTGCTTCACTTAGCGCGATGGTTCGGTGCACATGCATCGGATCGCCCCACCCGCCACCAGCATCGAGCACAATCGGGAGCTTGCAGACGGCGCGCATATCGACCGCAATCTCGGCGAGTTCAGGAAGCGCCAGATTCGCCTCGGTCACGCATTTGAGCCAGCCGAGCGAGCCGCCGCTCAGATAGACCGCCTTGAACCCGGCATCCTCGGCAAGCCGCGCCATAATCGGATTGAGCGCGCACGGTGCAACGATCAACTCACCGCCATTCATCAATTCACGAAAATTCGCCAACTTCGTCTCCGTCGTCCGTGCATCGCCGACAGTGGCGGTGCTGCGGTTACCCGCACGCGGTCATCCATGACGAGGTTTGCGGAGCCGCACAAGGTCTGCCGCGCGACTGATCAGCCTCGGGCGGGACCGGATGGTGGAGAAGGATACCCGTCCTGTGTCGCGTAGGCGGCCCACCATTAGGAACGGGAGAGGACGGCGTAGGCCTTGTCGAAGCCCTTCATCGGGATGTTGAACGTCACGGTGTTTCCCGCGATCCCCTGAATGGTGGCGTCGGCGCTCTGGACTGTCTGCATTTCCCGCAGCAGATTTGCATCCATCGGCATGCTCGCGACACAGCGACCCGTATCGCAGCTTGCAAACGGTACTTTCTGCGGCGGCAGCTTGCCGACTTTCAACTCAACCCCCGGCGGAATGACAACACCCGTCGGGGTCTGGATCACGGTCACCATCTGCTTGTTGTTGTCGATCCCTACAGCCCACGTGAACACCGTTTGGTTAGTGTTCTGCTGAGCGAACTGGAGAAGTGCGCTGCACACGCGCTTTCGCGGGCCTTCGGCGAATTCGTTGCAGGTGACGACCCAGTTTTCGAAATTCAGGATTTCGGTGCGGGTCGGGATTTGCGGAGGCGCGCCGGGCGAAGCTGCCTGTCCGTGGTTCGCCTCCGCTGGCGGCGCAGGCGGGGCTGGAGCAGGTTGCGCCACGGGCGGCGGAAACGCCGTCGACGGTGGGCCAGCTGCTGGCGGTCGCGACGGCCGGGGCGGCGGCGCGTTCTGCGCCATCTCAAATTCAAGTCCGCCTGCCGCGACTGTGAAGGCGAGCACGACTGAGCCGACGACCCCAAGGGTCCACCGTGCAGCGCGATTCATGATCCGTGCACCGAAGGACGAAGTCTGCTCCGCCCAAACAGCCTCACCATTTGGTGATTTCCCAAAATGCCGGTTAAGAGTGCCATGCAAGCGCCACAAGATTTGGCAATGTTGGTCGACATTATGACCGATGGGGTGGCGGGGCAACGGCCGGACTGTTTGTCGGCGGAATTGCCTCGAGATCGAACGCTAGAGGCATTGCCAATAGCCTCGGAAGGAAAAAGCGATGGCCATCCAATTCGTCCCTTCCCGTCTGCATCCTCGCGCGTGTGTCTTCATAGTCCTCGCGCTACTCACCGGTAGCGCGGCCGCGGCCGATGTCGCCGTGCTTCGCCCCTCGGAGGGTGGACAGGTGCGGGCGGTGGTGATCGGCATCGACGCTTACCAGTTCGTGCCGAAGCTGCGGGGCGCCGTCGCTGATGCCCGCGACCTTGAGAATACGTTGCGGAGCAGCGGCGTCACCGACCTGACCCCACTCTATGACGCTGCCGCCGACCGAGAGACCGTGTTGCGCACGCTCGGCGGCCTTTTGGTGCGCACGAAGCCCGGTGACCTGATCGTCCTGACGATCGCAGGGCATGGCGTGCAGGAACCTGAGCACGTGAAGGGCTCGCAGCCCGACGGTTTCGACAATGTGTTCGTGCTGGCGGCATTTAACCCTCGGACGGCTGAGGGGTCTGAGCAGCGGATTATCGGCACTGAATTCAATCATATGATCAAGGAGTTCGAGGCGCGCGGCGCGCGCGTCGTGTTTGTGGCTGATGCGTGCCACGGCGGCGGCCTCGCGCGCGAGGTCGATCCGCGAGCCCCGGAGATGAGCTATCGTCAGGCGCCGCGTTACGCGCTCGCGGGTGATGACCTCAAGCTCATATCGACCGCGAGCGATGCGTTCCTGACGGAATTTGATTTCAAACGCACCGAATTTTTGGCGGCGGTCGACCGCAAGACCAAGGCGCCGGAGGTCCGTGTTCCAGGCGTGGCCGGCTATCGCGGCGCGTTGAGCTATGCGGTGGCCCGCGCATTCGAGGGCGCCGCCGACGAGAATAACGACGGCGTGGTGACCCAGCGCGAACTGTTCAACTACGTCCGCCAGGTGGCGTATCAGCTCTCGGATCAACGCCAGAACGTTGTCACGGTAGGGCCCGCCGACGTCTCGCCGGATATCGTGTTTACGCGGGCGCGCAACGCGATCGCGGCGGCTGACATCGGCTATCGGACTCGCGGAGCGACACTTTCGTCTTCGGCTACAACATCGTCACCTCCTGTTGCCGTACCGCCGCTCGACGTCGTGCGCATTGCGGTGCTCGGCGACCGGCGCGATCTCATCGGCAATCTCGAGGCGCGCGCAGCGCGTTTCGAAGTGGTCGATCCCAACGACGGGCCGGATCTCGTTTGGGATCCGATGTCCCGCGTCGTTTTGGCGGGGGCCGACGTCGTCGCTCCCAAGATCGATCGTTCCGACCTGCCGAGCGTAATCGACCGCATGGCGGCGGTGAACGGATTTAAGCGCCTCGCAGCCTCCGGGCCGCAGAGCGTGCGGCTGCTGCCGGACGATCAGATTCACCGCCGAGACGCCCGAATTGAAGTGCTGGTGTCCGACGTCCAGCGCCGGTCACTGTTGATGTTCAACATTGCCGGCGATGGCACCGTTCAGATGCTCTACCCAATGGGACTGGATTCGCGTGTTCTCTCGAGTGCCGATTACAGTTTTCGCGTCAGGGTTGATCAACCGTTCGGAGCCGACTTAGTCGTTGCCATCACGTCGGCAGAGCGGCTCGACGATCTGGAGCAGGCGCTGCACCGGTTCAATCAGCGCCGCACCGCGGCCGAAGTTCTTGCGCTCATCGAGCGTCAAGCACCAGCCGACGCACGAATTGGCGCCACCGCGCTCTACACTGCGCCGTAAACTCGACCGTTACCGGGCAAGCTTGCCGACGGTGGCTGATTTGCTACGCTGCGCACACTCGTCGATTGCCGGGAGATTTCAGCATGGCACGCTTTTCCATGTTTCTTGCGATGGCCTCGTTCGCAGTCATCATCATCGCCGAAATCAGGGACAAGTTCGTACGCGCAGAGCGCGCGTTGCCAAAGCCTGTGGGTTCAGCGCAACCAGATCTACAAGAACCACGGCTATTGCTTCAAAACGGCGAGAGCCATTCAGTATTTCGGTAATGGCGGGTGCCGAATCACGAGCGATGACGCGGTACCGCTGTCTCGGGGTGAGCGCGCAACGATTGCCGGGATTCAGGCCCAAGAGCGATCATTAGGTTGTCCTAATTGATCAGATTATTCCGAATGGCCCGCGGCAGATAGCCGTCCGAGCATCAATTGTCGCGCAAACATTTTGAATTTTCACGGGACTGCCTTGGACCGCGAGCAATCCCGGCTAGGCCTCACTCGCGTTGTGCGTCCGGATGAGCCGTGGGCGTGCAAACGTCCGGAGCGCGACTCTCATCGATCAAGTCCATGTTTAGCCTTTGCGATTCCCGATCGACGGTGGACAAATATCGGTCAGTGGGGCCCAAGGTAGCGAAAGACTTGCCAGGGTTCTTTTCGACTTCCTGACCTTAGTTTCCGACGAATCCAGCGGGTTGCCGAGCACTGTTGCGATTGGGACAATCTTATTGACGAAAGATTTGCAGATCGTCATTTCCCATCTGGCGCATAATGTCGCGATGTGCGATGAATTAGTCCTAAACGATTGACAGACTGCAGATGGGCCGAGGCAAAGATTTCCGTGATCGTCGGCGCGGTTATTCCGACGAGCCGCCAGAATTCACTCCTTCCTTCGGACGCCCGCCGCCCCGATCAATGGATCGTCAGCCGCGTGAGTCCTCCCGTCCGGTGCCAAGCGGTCCGGAACGGCAGGCGAAGGTGAAGTGGTTCAACGGTGAAAAGGGCTTCGGGTTTGTCGAATTGACCGACGGGACCGGCGAAGCTTTCCTTCACATCAGCGTCGTTGAATCCGCGGGCCATACCGCGCTCGAACCGGGTACCACCTTGACGGTTCGGGTCGGTCAGGGCGGTAAGGGGCCGCAGATCACCGAGATCACGGCTGTCGATGCGAGCACCGCCGAGCCGTCGCGCGGCCCTCGTCCTGGAGGAGGGGGTCGACCGCAGGGTGGCGGCGACCGAGAGCGCCGATCCTTCGATCGGCCGACCGGTCCGGCCGAAGAGGTCGAAGGGCTCGTCAAGTGGTACGACCCCAAGAAGGGCTTCGGCTTCGTCGCCGTCGAAGGCAGCAAGGACGTATTCATCCACCGCTCGGTGCTCGCCCGCCAGGGCATCAATGAGTTGGCGGAAGGTCAGCGCATCCACATGAAGGTGGTGCCGGGTGCAAAGGGCCTCGAAGCGGTCGGGGTTGAACTCAAGCACGACGGCTAGGCGGTCCTGGCATAGCTAAATCCGGAATCCACAAGCGCGGGGGCTGGTGTGGATTCCCGCCTGCCTCAATTTTTAAGTCGTAGACGCGAATCATGCGCTGAATCGTCCGATTGCTGCCCGCGAGCAGGCAGTTGGACGCGTACGCTGTGGTCTTGACCCGACCCCGCGGTCAGCCGAGTATCCCGCCCAAGACCTTTCCCGCCACTCACATACCGATGTGAAACGACAATTTGGAGGAACGCATGCCGAAGCGCCGCTCGTCGCACGATCCCGATCGCCGTAGATTTCTGAAAGGCGCGACGCTCGCGAGCGCCGCGGCAGTTTCGACGCCGGTGGCGGCGACGGCGCAGGTCAATGCGCCGCATGCGGCGCCCAAGGCATTGCCGCCCGGTCCGATCCAGACCGCACTTGAAACCTCTCCGCCTGACAAGGATCCGGTAACGCAGTCGACCAGTGGCGGCGACTTCATGGTCGACGTCTTCAAGACACTCGACATCGATTATCTCGCGATGAATTGCGCCTCGAGCTTCCGCGGTCTGCATGAGGCGATCGTCAACTACGGCAAGAACGTCAAGCCGGAAATCCTCACCTGTCCGCACGAGGAAATCGCGGTCGCGATGGGCCACGGCTATGCCAAGATGGAAGGCAAGCCGATGGCGATGATCTGCCACGGCGTCGTTGGTCTCCAGCACGCCACCATGGCGATGTACAACGCCTGGTGCGATCGCGTGCCGGTCTACGTGATGGGCGGCAACATCATCGAGGCGAACAAGCGCGGTACTACGCCGGAATGGGTGCATTCCGCGATCGATATCGCCGCGAACGTGCGCGACTACACCAAGTGGGATGACCAGCCGGTGTCGCTGCAGCATTTCGCCGAGTCGGCGGTGCGCGCCTACAAGATTGCCGTTACGCCGCCGATGGGCCCGGTGATGCTCTCGCTCGACGCCGAGCTGCAGGAGAACCCGATCCCCGAGGCGGAGACGCTGCGCATCCCCAAGCTGTCCAAGGTGGTTCCCCCGCAAGCCGATTCGGGTGCGCTCGCTGAAGCCGCGAAGATGCTCGTCAACGCCCAGGCGCCGCTCATCGTCGTCGATCGCCTTGCGCGCACGCCGGCCGGCATGGAGCGTCTCGTCGAACTGGCGGAGACGCTGCAATGCGCGGTGATCGATCGTATCGGCCGCATGAACTTCCCCTCGCGCCATCCGCTCAACCAGACCTTCCGCCGGCCCCAGGTGGTTGGCCAGGCGGACGTCATTCTCACGATCGAGATGAATGATCACTGGGCGGCGCTCAACGCATTCAGCGATCGCATCGTGCGGTCGTCGCGCCCGCTCTATAAGCCGGGCACGAAGATCATCACGCTCGGCCTGCGCGATATGTATCTCAAGGCGAACTTCCAGGACTTCGGCCGCTACTCCGATATCGACTTGGCGATCGCCGGCGACGGCGAAGCCTCGCTGCCGGCGCTGACGGCGGAGATTCGCAAGCTCATCGACACCGACCGCAAGTCGGCATTCGAAGCGCGCGGCAAGCGTTATGCGGCGGCGCGTCTCGCGATGATCGAGCAGGCGAAATCCGACGCCACCATCGGCTGGGACGCAAGTCCGATCACCACGGCGCGGATGTGTGCCGAGCTCTACAACCAGATCAAGGACGATGATTGGTCGCTCGTCGGCAACACCATCAACAATTCCTGGCCGCACAAGCTGTGGAACATCGACAAGGCCCATCGTTGGAACGGCCTCTCGGGCGGTTCCGGCGTCGGCTACAACGCGCCCGCCTCGCTCGGCGCGGCTCTCGCCAACAAACGCCATGGCCGGTTGACCGTGACGTTTAACGGCGACGGCGATCTGATGTTTGTGCCGAGCACCCTATGGACCGCGGCCCACCACCGGATCCCGCTGCTCTACATCGTCCAGAACAATCGCGCGTATCACCAGGAGTACATGTATCTCCAGGCGATGGCGAACCGGCACGGGCGTGGCATCGAGAACACGAAGATCGGCACCACCATCGAGGACCCGAACGTCGATTACGCAACGGTTGCGCGCGGCTTTGGCGTTTACGGCGAGGGGCCGATCAGCGATCCGAAGGAGCTCGGCCCCGCGATCAAGCGTGCGCTTGCCGTCGTGCGGCGTGGCGAGCCCGCCCTGATCGACGTCGTAACCGACCCGCGGTGAGGAAGCCCATGCGCAAGAGTGTGTTTATGTTTGGCGCCGTTACGTTGGCGGCGCTGTGTGTCGGCGGTGCCATGATAGGGGCGCGGGCGCAGGACGCCGCGCCTCCGGGCGACGCTTTTGAAGGCAAGCGCCTTTATCTCGCGGACGGTTGTTTCCTCTGCCATGGCCGGGTGGGGGAGGGTGGAGCGATGAACGGTCCAGTCCCGATCATCGCCAAAACCAAGATGCCGTTTGACGGTTTCAAGGGCCAGCTTCGCCAGCCCGCCAATGACATGCCGGCGTATAGCGAAAAGCTGATGTCGGACAAGCAGGTAGCGGACATCTATGCCTTTGTGCAGTCGCTGCCTGGGCCGTTGCCGCTCAAGGACGTGCCGATCCTGAATAATATTCTCAATAACTAGGCGCGGCACTCCAGTACGGTTTTCACAATCTTCGAGTGCAGGCGTCGGGCCTGCACTCTGCTACCGTTGCGGGATCGCCTCGCGTCTTGCGCGCGCGTTGGCGAGGCTGCGCGCAACTTTAAATCGATGATGCGGGACGCACACAAGGGTTAACAATAATCTAAAATCTTTGGTCCCAGGGGCTCGTTTAAACGATTTCTTGTTCCCCGCCTGCGCGGCGCGGTTTACCATGTCGCAATTGGAGAGGGGCTGCGCGACCGTGCGCGGAATGGGGTGGATTTCAAGAGCTGGCCAAGTTGTCTTGGCCGCAAGCATATGGCTTGCGGTCACGGTGCCGCTTTTTGCCCAGAGCAATTCGTCCATCAGTGCGCAGATTCCCCCGAGCGAGCAGCTTGGCCGCGAGCGCTTTCGTTTCAACGAGCCGCGGCTTCCGCGCTCGGAGCCGGGCGGTCCTGGAGTTGCGCTGCCGTCGACTGCCGCGCCTGAGGGCGCTGATAAGATCAAAGTGCGCGTCCGCGGGATCCGGATCAAAGGCTCGACGGTTTACGCGCCGGAAGAGCTGCGCGTCATCTACCAGGATTTGATCGGGCATGTGGTCCCGCTGACCGCGATCTACGATGTCGCCCAGCGCATCACCACGAAATACGGCATCGATGGCTACGTGCTGTCGCGCGCGATCGTGCCGCCGCAAAATTTGGAAGAGAGCGGCGCCATCATCCAGATCCAGGTGATCGAAGGCTACGTCGATAAGGTGGTGTGGCCGGCCTTCCTCAAGGACTTTCGCAATTATTTTGACTATTACGCCGCGCGGATCACTGCCCAACGGCCCGCCAATGTCCGCACCATCGAACGCTACATGCTCCTCGCGAGCGATTTGCCGGGACTGCAATTCAAGACCAGCCTCAAGGCGTCCGAGAAAAATCCCAACGCCGCGACGCTGTTCGTCGAGGCGATCTACAAGCCGATCGATGCCGTGGCGCGGGTCGACAATCGCGGCACCGCGGCGCGTGGGCCGGTGCAATATCTCACTGCGGTCACGGCGAATAACGTCTTCGGAGCGCACGATGCCCTGACGGTCACTTACGCCGGCGTCATGCCGATGCGCGAGCTTGAGTATTTCTCCGCCACATATCGGCAAGTGTTGACGGCCGAAGGTCTCGCGTTCTTCTTCAATGCGAGCGACGGTTACGGCAAGCCGGGCACCGCGACGCTCGATTTTCTTCAATTCAAGACCAAGACGCTTTACCTCAACTCCGGCTTTGCCTTCCCGGTCATCCGCACCCGCGAAAAAAACCTGGCTGTGTCTGCGCTGTTCTTCTCGAGCAATAGCGAAAGCGACACGTTCGGCTTGCCGCTCAACGATGACCGGCTGCGCGGCACGCGCGCCAGGCTCGACTTCGACATGGCCGACAGGTGGCAGGGAATCGACCAGCTCAATGTCGTCGTAAGTCAGGGCATCAACGGGCTCGGCTCGACTCCCAACAACAATCCGCTCGCCTCACGACCCGACGGGCATGTGGACTTCACTAAATTCGAAGGGACGGCGACCAGGCTCCAGCCGCTTGGCGGTCCATGGGTGCTGTTTACGTCGGTCTACGGCCAATATGCCACGACCGGGCTGTTGACACCCGAGCAATGTAGCTTCGGCGGCCGTTTCTTCGGCCGCGCGTTCGATCCGTCTCAGCTCCTGAGCGACAGCTGCGCCATGGGCACGGTGGAAGTTCGCTACAACCTGCCGGATTGGTGGAATTTCTCGCAGGCTCAGCTCTATGTGTTCACCGACGGCGCCGAGATGTTCAATCGGGTGCCGAGTCCGGGCTTTCCCAACTGGGGCCACGCAGCCTCCGCCGGCGGCGGCATACGCTACGGTTTTCTCGGTTTCCTGACCACCGACCTCACCGTCGCGAAAGCGGTGAACGGGCCGATTGATGACACGCGGTTCTTCTTCGCCGCGACCGCAAGATATTAGGAGCACGGAGATGATCAAGATTCATCGCCGCCTCCTGCTCCTCGCGACCACCGCGCTGCTGCCGTTGGGGCCGTCATTCGCGCAAAATCTTCCGACTGGCGGCCAGTTCGTCGGCGGCACGAGCGGTACGATCTCGAGCTCCGGCAATACGATGACGGTTCAGACGAACTCGAACCGGTCGATCACCAACTGGACCACGTTCAATATCGGCAGCGGCTACCAGGTCAACATCAACCAGCCCAACAGCGGCAGTGTCGCTCTCGAGCGGGTCACCGGCGGTCTCGGCCCATCGAACATATTCGGCACGCTGACCTCGAATGGCATCGTGTTCCTGCTCAACCCGAACGGGATCTTGTTCGGTCGGGGCGCGGTGGTGAATGTCGGCGGGTTCCTCGCCAGCACCAACCGCATCAGCAACAGCGATTTCCTGGCCGGCCATTACCGTTTCCACGGCGGCAATCCGTCGGTGTCGATCGTCAACTATGGCTCGATCACCGCTGCGACCGGCGGCTTCGCGGCGCTGGTCGCGCCCGGTGTGCGCAACTCGGGCACCATCACGGCGACGCTCGGCACGGTCGGGCTTGCCGCCGGCCGCGGCTTTAGCGCTCGACCTTTACGGCGACAATCTGATCAACCTTGCCGTCAACGACAAGCTTGCCAAGCAAGTGATCGACGTTGCGACGGGGCAGCCGCTGTCCTCGCTGATCACCAACACCGGCAAGATCAGCGCCAACGGCGGCAGGGTGGAGATCACGGCAGCGGCCGCGCGCAATATCGTGAGCTCGGTGATCAATACGACGGGCGTCATCGAAGCGAACTCGATCGGCCGGCACGACGGCATGATCGTTCTCAACGGCGGAAGCGGCAACGTGCAGGTCGCCGGTGTGGTCTCAGCGTCCGGCAAGCGCAAAGGCACCAAGGGCGGCACCATCGAGATCGCCGGCGAGAACATTTCGGTGACCGGCGCCAAGATCAATGCGTCCGGCAAGGATGGCGGCGGCACCGTGTTGATCGGCGGCGCGCGGCGGCGGCAGGGGTAACGGAGGCGGCGGCTTCAGCGGCAACGCCGTCAGGGGCAACGATTGGTCCGGGTCGCAAAACGCGCAAAACGTCACGATCGATTCGAGAAGCCTCATCAACGTGTCGGCTTTCGATCGCGGCAACGGCGGCACTGTCTCGATCGAATCCGAATCAGCTTACGACGTTCGCCGGCCTCATCGAAGCAACCGGCGGCAGATTTGGGGGTCGCGGCGGGAACGTCGTGACCAAGGCGGCGCGATCGATATTCGCCGGCGCTCGCGTCAATACCGGTGCACGGAACGGCAGAGACGGGTCGTGGCTGATTGAAGCGATGACACTGAACATCGATCCGGCTGCCGCTGCAGCAATTCAACGAGCCTCGCGACGACCAACGTCACGCTGCAAACGAGCGCGCGCTATTCGGGATTCGAGCAGAAGGTCGCTGACGGCACCGGCGACATTACGATCAACGCTCCCATTACGTGGTCGACACGGAATGCATTGACGCTCGATGCCGCGAACGCAATCACCGTAAATGCGACCATCGATGTCGCCGGACCAGGCGACACGTGCGATATTAGAGCAGCTACCGATCCGAATTATGGGATCGCGCAATGGCGTTCGGCAGCGGCGGCAGCGTGCAGTTCACCGGCACGCCTGACAGCGGTCAGGCGCTTTCGATCAACGGCAGTCCTACGCGCTTGGTCTATTCTGATGAACGATTTGCAGAACATCAATCGACGGAAACTTGTCGGGCAAATTACGCGCTTGGCAAAGCCGCTCGATGCGACTGGGACGAGCAGAACTGGACGCCGATCGGGACGAACGAAAGCGGCGGCCGATGAACGGCAATGGGTTTACCGGAATGTTTCAGGGACTTGGAAATACCATTTCTAATCTGACCATCGCACCAACCGGTCAAAACCTGAACACGATCGGCCTCTTCGGCTCGATCGGCGTTGGTGGCGTCGTTGAAAATCTCAGGCTGACCAATGCCGACTATCACGGCCAATCAGAGTTACGTCGGTTCCGGGCCAGTTCGTCGGCGTGCTGGCCGGCCAGAATGCGGGCTTGATCAAGGATGTCTTCGGTCAGCGGAACCATCAACGGGTCGCCGCGGATTCGGCGACCGGCGTCAATGCCGGCGGCCTCGTCGGGCAGAACGGGATTTTCGGGCTGGATGATTTCCGGCTGCCGGGACCATCCTTGGTTCGCGCGCCAACGTGAATGTCAACCTGGGCAGCGGCTGCTTCGCCGACTGCAAGGCGGTCAGGAGTAACAATGCGGGCGGTCTCGTCGGATTTAATCCGGGGGTGATTTTGCGTTCCGAGCGCGCGCGGCGCAATCGAGTGTCGGCTCGAATGCTGCGGCAGGCGGACTTGTTGGCACGAATGGGAACTATCAACAGGACCGAGGATCGGCTTTCCGGTGCGAAGATAGCGGGTCAAGATTTCGATATGCGCTCGGGCACAGTCAGCAGCGCGCGGCGTGAACGTTAGCCTCGGCGGCCTCGTCGGCCAAAATAATGCGTTTCGATTATCAAACATTCCAAGGCGAGCGGTGCGGTAAATCGAGGGCGCGCATCGATCGCGAGATCAGAACTGCAACGACGGTGGAAACTGCCAAGCCGTCAACGCCGGCGGTCTCGTCGGTCAGAATGCCGGCATCATCGTCCGCTCGTCGGCGCGCGGCGATGTGAAGGTTGGGAATTTCTCGCAGGCCGGCGGTCTCGTCGGCAGCAATCAAGCGTTCAACAACGGCGACGAGTCGTACGGGATCGCGAAGATCATCAACTCCTTCGCGTCGGGCAAGGTCCGCAGCAACGGCGTGAACGTCAGTCTCGGCGGTCTAGTCGGCCAGAACGGACCCGGCGGCGTCATCGCGAATTCGAAGGCGAGCGGCAACGTGAAGGCGACTGGATCGCCGGACCAGAGCGGCTGCAACACCGATGGTGGCACGTGTCAATTCGTCGATGCCGGCGGCTTGGTCGGACAGAATGGCGGATCGATCTACAATTCGAGCGCCAGGGGCAACGTTGAGGTCGGATCGAATTCAGCCGCGGGCGGCCTTGTCGGCTGGAACGGAAATTTCGGCGGCGGTGACTCCTACTATTACAAAGGCGGTGGATCGATCTACAACTCCTCGGCGTCGGGCAAGGTCCGCAGCGCGGCGTGAACGTGAGCCTCGGTGGTCTGGTCGGCCAGAATGGACTGGGCGGCGTCATCACGAATTCGAGGGCGAGCGGCAACGTGAAGGCGACCGGGTCGCCGGATCAGAGCGGCTGCAGCGACGGTGGCACGTGTCAATTCGTCGATGCCGGCGGCTTGGTCGGACAAAATGGCGGCTCAATCTATAGTTCGAGCGCCAGGGGCAATGTTGAGGTCGGATCGAATTCAACCGCGGGCGGGCTTGTCGGCTGGAATTCAGGCGTGATCATTGGGAGGCCTTTCGAAGGCACGCCCACGAAGTGTCGTCCCGGCGAAACGTGCGCCAGCGGGACCGTATCGGTCGGCTCGCAGGGGGTCGGCGGCGGACTCGTCGGTGAGAACACCGGATTTATCAAGAATGCGTTCGCGATCGCCAACGTGATTGGCGCGGCCGGCAACCCGGGCGCGGCTGAGCACGAGTTCAATAATCAGACGACGCTGGGCGGATTTGCTGGTGTCAATAGCGGGGTGATCAAGAATTCGTTTGCCTTCGGCACTGTCGGCTCGTCCATCGTCAATTGGCTTCAGGCGGGCGGATTCGTCGGCGACAACTCGGGCGTGATTTCGAGATCATTCGCCAATGTCGGGGTGTCAGCCGGTGACAATTCGGTCGCCGGCGGCTTTGCCGGCAGCAATGCGCAGAACGCCGCCTGCTGCGACGGCGGTAACTTCAACAACAAAGCGCTCATCACGCGGTCGGCCGCTGTGGGGGATGTTTCGGTCGGTATGTCGAGCATCGCCGGCGGGTTTGCTGCGTACGGCGATGGCACATTCTACCGCGTGAGCGCGAGCGGCGCAGTCACCGCCCTCGGCAACAGCACCGTCGGCGGCCTTGTAGGCGCCCTCGACGTGGGCGGCACCATTTCGCGGTCGAAAGCCGACAACTCGCTTGTTTCCAGCACCGGGCCCAACAGCACGGTCGGGGGGCTCGTCGGTGCGAACGGCGGCACGATCTCAAATTCGATCTCGACCAGCCCAGTCACCGGCGGCGCCGATAGTTTCATCGGAGGTCTGGCCGGAGCCAATTTCGGTTCGATAACTCATCAAGAGTCGATCCAGTTCTTAAGGATAATGGCCCGGTCGATCCCACTATCAAGGGCAATGGCCCGAACGATGTCCTCGGCGGAATTGTAGGTCTCAATATCGGCCAGCTCTCCGGAAATACCGCAAATGTGATGCTGATCTCGAGCGGCTCGGGAAATCAGGTCGGCGGGGTCGCGGGGGTCAACGGGACCTATAATTTCACCGGAGCAAATCCGTTCACGCCCGGTGCGAGCGCGCAGACCGGCGACATCGGAAATTCAACCGCCACGGGCTCCGGCTTTAGCGGCCCAATTGGAAGCACCGTTCCGCCATCAGCTCCGGCCTTCCCCAACTGGGTGCCGAACTGCAGCGCTACATTGTGCGACGGCATCAACAATGGCATTCTTGCAAACGGCAGACGGCAATCAAAGCAATACGGGCACCAACGGAAATACAAACGCGGCCGATAACGCCAACTATGGCTCGCAGCAAACGGCGAGCTTCACCGTGCCTGTAATTCCCAACAACAATACCTCGCTCAATCTGAACGCGCCGAATTTTAATCAGCAGTCCGGCGGCGACGGCATCGGCGGCAACTCAGCGAATGGCGGCACTAACGGCGGCGGGAGCAACAATGGCGCCACCGGCAGCCTCGGCAGCGGCACTTATGGCGGCAATGGGGCACCGCCCGGAACGCGCCTCATCGACATGCCGGTGATTCCGCTGCCGCCCGAGTTCGGCATGCCGCCGCCCGGCGAGACGTTCTTCGTATCGAACGAGGTTAGCCTTCACGTCGGCAATGGCATGTCGCTGCAGCAGATCGAGCAGATCGCCCAGCAATTCGGGCTGACGATCGTTGCTACGAATCCGATCGGCATGCTGGGGCGAACTATCTACACGCTGCAGATCTCCGATGGGCGCACGGTCCAGGAAGTCATCACCGCGTTTCAGACCGCCAATCTTCCGGTGTGGGTCGGATATGTTCCGAAATATGGATTCGCCCAGGAGCCTGCCGGCAGATCCGCCGATATCGACCCGGTTGGCGACCCCGCTCAGTATGTCATCGACAAGTTCCATTTGAACGAAATCCATCGCCTCGCCCGGGGCGACAATGTCACCGTCGCAGTGATCGATTCCGAAATCGACGTACGCCACCCGGATCTCGCCGGCGTGGTGACCGACCGCTACGACGCGGGCTGCGGCGCAACGATGCCGGACGCCCACGGCACCGGCATGACCGGCGCCATTGCGTCGCGTCGCAATCTCCTGGGTGTCGCGCCGAAGGTGAAGGTGATCGCGATCTGCGCGTTTGGCGGCGAAGCGACAGCGGAATCGACCTCGCTCAAGATCATCAGGGGGCTCGACTACGCGGTCAGCCAGGGGGCCAAGATCATCAACATGAGCTTCGCCGGTCCGCGTGATCCGGCGCTGTCCCAGGCCCTGCAGATCGCACGGGAGAAGGGCGTGCTGCTCGTGGCCGCGGCAGGCAATGCCGGCCCGAAATCGCCGCCGCTCTATCCTGGCGCCGATCCGAACGTGATGGCCGTAACGGCAACCGACGATCACGATCGGCTGTTCAACCGGGCGAACCAGGGCAAATACATTTCGGTCGCGGCGCCGGGCGTCGATATTCTTGTGCCGGCTCCGGGCGGCGGTGTTGCGCTCACCACAGGCACATCGGTTGCGACCGCGCATGTCACCGGGGTTGCCGCGCTCCTGCTCGCGCAGAAGTCGACGCGCACCCCTGAGGAGCTTCGTGCCATCCTGGTCACGACCGCAAAGGATCTCGGCCCGAAAGGCTTTGACACGCAATTCGGCGCCGGCCTCGTTGATCCCCTCAGGGCGTTGCAATACGGCTCCGCCAAATCCGCGGCCATTCGATTACCGGCACTAGGCCGCTGAGCCCGCGGGCGGCCTAAATTCAGTCCCGAGCAAATCGGGCGCATTTATTCGGGTGCGGCCTCTGCAAATTCGCCTCTAGTTTCAAATAGCGATATCGCGATTTTCATTTGTGGTATATATAACCGATGGGGGCGCCCTCGGAGTATAATAAATGAAAATCCGTCTGGTTCATGCGCTGCTGCTCACCGGAGCCGTCGCATTAACAAGTTCAGCTATTGTTGCTCGCCCAAGAGACCACGCCCGCACCGGGTAGCGCTCCGAATGCCGCTCCGACTGCAAGGCCGGGCGGCGGCCTTGTCATCCTCGACTTCAAGCCCGCGATGGACGACCTGATGACGATGCTGGTTCAGCCCCGCCACATTAAGCTTTATTTCGCCGGACAGGCGAAGAACTGGAAGCTGGCGGGATTTCAATTGAATGAGTTGCGGGCCGCCTTGGCGCGGATCGGTCGGACCATCCCGAACTATCGAAACATCAACGTCGACAATGCGGTTGCTTCGATTTTTGCCGACAAACTGAAGGCGGTTGATGCCGCGATAAAGTCGCAGGATTCGGCTGCTTTCGCCGTCAGCTACAAGGACATGACCGAAGCTTGCAACGGTTGTCACGCCGCTATGGAACATGAGTTCCTGGTGATCAAGGTGCCCGATTCGTTAAATTATCCCGATCAGGAATTTCGACCGTAGAGTGCAAACATCTAAACTACATTCATCTATGCCCGCGGTTGCCTCGGGCATTTGCATTTAATTTAGCGCGCAGGCACCGATAATCTTTGATTTGCAATCTTTGATTTGTAGCGCCGCCGGCATAGGCAGTGATGCCGCTGTCATTTGGTATAGTAGGGCAATAGTAGCCACACCAAGAACAGCATCGATCCAACCGGCAGCAGCCAGGTAAGGCCATGCCAAGCTTTCGAAGCAACATTTGAGGGAATGAATGCTGCGGCGATGGTCACGACAATGGCAGCAATAAGCGAAGTCAGGACAAGCCCGTACCAATACATCGGCGGGCCGTCGCCGGGCGCCGGCTGGAACACGCCAACATGCCACTCCCCTTGTTTCGGCACATAGGTGACGGCAGCGAGGTTGAAGTCGAGTACGACCACATAAATGACGGCAAACGTTGCGCCGAAGGTCGGGAACAGCCGTTCCAACTTGGTCATGATCCAAATCCGCGGATGTTGTTGATGACGTGACCGACGAGGAAGCCCCACCAGACGACCAGAGCCAAGATTACGGTCAGTGCCGTCCTGGTTGCGTGGCTGGCTTGGTCGGCTTTGTGCCAGAAGTACCAGTACGCCGGCAGAAGCATGAATCCGATCGCGACGAAGTGTTCCTTGAGTTCGAACGAACCCTCTGGCTTGAACAGCTTGTATTCCTGCAGCGTCGGTCGGACGTTGAGGCGATAGGTGGGATAGATGATTGCCCCGAGGACCGCGGTGACGATGAACAGCGCCACGATCGCATTGGTGTAAGTCATGCCGTTGGTCGCGCGTACCGCCGAGACGAAGCCGGGCGAGCGCTTGGCTACCGGCCACGCAGAACTGATCGCCTGATGGGTCGTCGCGCCGAGAAGAAACACCGCAAGGATGCCGTGAATGATGAGAAGGATCGACCATCCTACGAGCATCTGTTTCTCCTGACTCCGCAGAGCGACGGAAAGCGTCTTGTCGTTCAAGTAATGTCCAAGCGGAGCGCCGATGCCATCCTGAAGCGGTGACGCGATCATCGATATGCTGATAGTTTGCGCTATAGGCGGGTAGTGCTATTTTTGGATAGGGTTATAGTTCTGTGGAATAGGTGGCAACGTGGCTCCGCGCGCGCCGAAATCTGCGACCGTCAGCAACCGACTCAAACTGCAACATTTGAGGGTCCTGATGGCCGTTGCCGAGTGGGGCTCCATGGCGAAAGCCGCCAAACACCTGGCGATCTCGCAGCCCGTGGTGTCGAAGGTCATTGCCGATGCGGAAGACATGCTTGGGGTGCGTCTATTCGATCGCAATCCTCAGGGCGTAGAGCCAACGCTTTATGGCCGGGCCCTCCTTAAGCGCAGCATCGCCATCTTCGATGATCTGAAGGCGAGCGTTGACGAGATCAAATTTCTGGCCGATCCGACATCGGGCGAATTGCTGATCGGCAGCACCGAACCGCTCGCCGGACTAACCGCTGCGGTCATCGATCGGCTCAGCCGGAAGTACCCGCGTCTGGTCTTTCGTATCGTGCAGGCAGACAGCGCGACACTCCTCAGTCGCGGCCTTCCCGAACGTCGCATCGAACTGGCAATTGTTCCGCTCGTCGGCACGTCGGTAAGCGAAGAGCTGGCGGCAACCCCGCTTTTTCACGATCGTCTGCGAGTGGTGGTCGGACGGAGAAGCCGTTGGGCCAAGCAACGCCAGGTCACGCTCGCAGATCTGGTCGATGAGCCATGGTGTGTCGCGCCGTCTTCAATCGGCTCGCTCGTTACCGATGCGTTCCTCGCGGGCGGCCTGAGAGCGCCTCGCATGGCCGTGGTAACGACGACCGCGCCGATCTTCCTTCAGTTGATTGAAAGCGGCCGGTTCGTCGGACATTTCGGCGACGGACTCTTGCGTTTCTACACGGATCGATTTGCCGTCAAGTCATTGCCGATCGAGCTTCGGATTCCGCCGTTTTCCGTCGCGATCGTCACGCTGAAAAATCGCACGATCAGTCCTGTTGCCAAGCTCTTCATCGATTGCGCGCACGAGATTGCAACCCCTCTGGCGCGGCGGGACTCCGTTCTCGATGCGAGAGGAAAATTGCAGGTCGGGAAATCGCGTCAAAGTAAAAGTGGGTGAGGCGCCTTTAATCCATGTCGACGGCGGCGGCTCATTCCCGCGGGGTGCCAGAGAATTTGACGACCTTCGCCCACTTCTCGGTCTCCGCCTCAACAAATGTCCCGAACTGGGCGGGGGTAAACAGCAACGGCGTCGTGCCAAGCTCCGCGAGTCGCCTTCTCAGCTTGGGGTCGGCGAGGCCAGCGTTGATCTCGCGATTCAGCTTGTCGACAATCTCGGCAGGCGTGTTCTTCGGGACACCGACCCCCCACCAGCTGCCGGCCTCGAAGCCGGGCACGAATTCCCTCATCGTCGGAACGTCCGGCAACGTCTCTGACCGCGTCGCCGTGGTTACGGCGAGCGCTCGTAGTTTGCCGTCTCTGACGTATTCGATCGCCTGGGGAACAGCATCGAACATGACCTGGACCTGGCCGCTCAGAAGGTCAATCATCGCCGGAGCTCCGCCCCGATAGGGCACGTGCACCATGTCGATGCCGGCCATCATCTTAAACAGCTCGCCGACCACGTGTGGCGACGTGCCTTTGCCGCTCGACGCGAAGCTGAGCCTGCCCGGATTGGCTTTTGCGTATGCGATGAACTCGGGGACGGTGTGGGCCGGAACCGATAAATTCACCTCCATGACATTGGCAACGCGAACCATGCCGGCGACAAGGGCAATATCGCGTGCGAAATTGAAATGCAGATGCTGATAGAGCGTCGCATTGATCGCATTGGCCGCGAGAACGATGAGTAGCGTGTGGCCGTCGGCGGGAGCACGCACGACCTCTTCAGTGGCGATGTTGCTGGCCGCACCTGGTCGATTTTCAACGACGAAGGGCTGGCCCAGACGCTCCGACAGCCATTGCGCCATCAGGCGCGTCACGATGTCGACAGAGCCGCCGGGCGAAAGCCCGACAACGATCCGCACCGGCCGCGCGGGATAGCTTTGCGACCATGAACTCCGTGACAGGGCCGGAAGAAGAGCGGCGCCTGTGGTCAGACGCAGGAATCGACGTCGAGGTAGCGTCAAGGAACTTCCGGTCATTTAAGCAGCCGGCCGCAGGAGAGACCTGGGTCGTATACAAGTATAAGGTTCGTGCGTCTGTGCCGTCAGCTTGTTTTAAACAGCCGCCACCGTTTTTAGAGGAAATATAAATTGCGAAGGACCCTGGTCGCTCCTGACCGGGAACATTTGGCAATAGAGGGTCAATTGCGCTCTTTCATTGCAACTTTGCCGGCGCGGTCCGGATAGCTAGCTAGCAGCTTCACTGCGGTACTCACGAGTTCCGGCAAGGTCCCGGCCTGCAACTTTTGCTTGAGCTGAGAGCTGACATTAACAACGGTCTTGTAGCTGACACTTAATTCGTCGGCGATGCGCTCATAGGGCTTGCCGTCCGCAAGTAGCGCCAGCACCTGCAATTCGCGGGGGGTCAGATCGGCGAGCGGGCTAAGGCGCGTGCTCGCAGATAGCGCCACTTTCGCTGCGAGGTCGCCGCTCAGGAACGATCCGCCAGCTGCGACCTGCTGCACCGCCTTGACGAGATCATCCGACGAGGTGTCCTTGAGCACATAACCGGAGGCTCCGGCCTCAAGCGTTCGAACGACGATGGTCGCATCATTGTGCATGCTCAGCGCCAAGATGTGGGCACGTGCATCATGCAATTTGATGCGGCGGATCAGAGCAAGGCCGCCAAGCCCCTTGCCCTGAATGGCAAGATCGATGATGGCCACATCCGGCCGGCTGCGTCGGTATAGCCGATAGCCCGCGACAATATCGCTGGCGGTGAAGACGGGAGCGTAACCTGCATCCTCAAGAACGCGCCGGCAACCCTGCAGCACGATCGGATGGTCGTCGATGATCAGTACCGAAGTCATGATGCGTTGCTAGCATAGTCTGCCGCGGCTGCCGAGCGCCCGGCAGTGAGCGGGATCGCGATGCGCAGCGTCGTTCCGCGACCCGGTCCGGTATCGATGGCGAATTCGCCGCCCAATGCCTGCACGCGCTCGCGCATGCCGCTAAGCCCGAAATCCCCTTGGCACGTCGGCCGCCATGCCTTTGCCGTCGTCGCGGATTTCGAGATCTAGCTGCGCCTCGCCGCCGATCTGGTTTGCTTGCGCGGCTCGGACCTCGATGTGGCGTGCGCCGGCGTGGCGAAGCGCGTTGGTCAGCGCTTCCTGCACGCACCGGTAGACGGTGAGGTCCAATGTATCGCCGTAGCTCTGGCGCAGCTCTTCAACGGAATGAGAGAACTCGATGTTCGGATTTTGGTGCGCGCGCTCGCGTACCAGTTCAGCGATGATATCCGCCAGTGGTACGTGGCCGAGCGCCATCGGCCGCAGCCGGTTCAGCAGGCTCCGGTTGATGCCTTGAAGATGGTCGATGATCGCCGTGAGGTCGGCGACGCGCGCCTCGATAGCGCGCGCAGCGCCGTCGCGAATGGTGCCGGCCGCTTTGGCGATCGAGGCCGCGTTGGCCTTGAGGCCGAAGAGACTCGGGCCGACCTCGTCATGCAGTTCCAGTGCCGTGCGCCGGCGTTCGTCGTCCTGGGCTGTAATGACGCGGCGGTTAAGCGCGAGGTTCTCCGCACGCGCATCATCGAGGGCCCGGGCGAGCGCGTTGAAGCGGTCCGCGATCGCCGCGAACTCCAGCACCTTGGAGCGGGGGAGACGCAGTTCGTAGTCGCGACGCTCCAGACCTCGCAGTGCGGCGCCAAGCGCGGTCAGAGGATCAAGAACGCGTCCGAGTACGAAATAGAGAATGGCGATCATCGCAGCGACCGTGGCGGCGGCGACCGTCGCGAGTGCGATGCTGTTGCCCCAGGCCTCTGCAATCTCGTCGCGCGGCTCGCTCACGAGTTCGACGGTTGCGATTGTGTTTCCGTTCACCGTTACGGGCACACGGTATCGCTCGATCGGTGGCCCGATCAGACGTGCGAACCAGCGCGGAGCACGGTCGGCCTCGCCGACGGTGTCCGTGGGCGACTCCGTGGAGTCGGAGATCGTGATACCGGCTGCATCGCGAACAAAAATGCGGACGTGGCGCACGAGGCGCAATTGGGCCGGCAGCGTTTTCAGGAACGGCTCTGCCGGCATGCCCTGCGCGACAAGCTCAACCGCCTCGTTGACCATCACCGAAGCAAGCTTCATGGAGGCGGCGATTTCCACCCGCGTCGACGCTTGCGCCTTGAGGATGGTCACTACGCCGGCGATAGCCGCCGCGATCAGGTTGGTAAGGATGAATACGATCAGAATTTGCGTGCGCACCGAGCGTGCGAACCAGAGCCAGTTCAGCACGCGGCTCCTCCACGCGCCGCCCGGGCGATCGGCTTTCGGCACGATTGCGCGAATGATTTCCTCCCAGTGGTGCTCGCGATCGTTCTTTGCACAATATACGCTTCGCCGTGACGCCGCGACCCGCGCCAGTCCGGGGAGGGCGCGGTTGCAGAGTGCCGGCCGTACGCGTTAGATGGCCGCAATAAAAATCACGCCCAAGGGAGGTCCACATGATCGTCAACCGCCGCACATTTTCTGCGATGCTTGCAGGCACCGTTCTGGCGCCGCGGGCGTCGTTCGCACAGACGGGGAAGGAACGCGTGGCACTTTACTCAGGAGTCGGGACCGACCTCACCCATTTCGAGGTCGATGCCGAGGCGGCAACGCTGACGCGGCGCGGCACGGTGAAAGTCACAGGCGGCGTCCAATATGTGTGGCCGCATCCGTCCCGCAAATATCTTTACGTTTCGTCGAGCACCGGCGGCCCAGGCTTCACTGGCAACGAGCATCGTCTTGCCGCGTTCACGGTTGGGCCAACCGGCGAACTCACACCGTTGGGCGATGTCGTGACCCTTCGATCGCGACCGATCCATACGAGCGTCGACGTCGACGGCGCTTACGTGCTGGTGGCCTACAACTTTCCGGCCGGCGTGAGCGTTCACCGCATCAAAGGCGATGGCAGCCTTGGCGAGGAGGTACCTCAGCCCGACAATCTTGAGAAGGGAATCTATTTCCATCAGATCCGGGCAACTCCCGGAAATAAGTCCGTGCTCGTCGTCGCGCGTGGTAACAATGCCACCGCTACCAAACCCGAGGACCCGGGATCGCTGCACGTTTATGGTTTCAAAAACGGCGTGCTCTCGAACCTGCGCAAGATCCAGCCGAACGGCGGTTACGGCTATGGTCCGCGCCACCTCGACATCCATCCGAATGGCCGCTTCGTCTATCTCTCTGTCGAGCGGCAGAACCAGCTTATCGTCTATCGCTTGCAGCCCGACGGCGACGTCGCGCCGGAGCCGCTCTTCACCAAAACGACGCTTGCCGATCCGGCCCACCAATTCCCGGTCCAGTCCGCCGGTCCGATCCACGTTCATCCCGCCGGTGGATTTGTTTATCTCGGCAATCGCTCGGGTGTCGCTGACGGTGTCGCTCCAGGTGTTGAAGAGGTTGACGGCGTCAAAGTGTTCAGCGGTGGCGAAAGTAATATCGCCGTATTTGCTATCGATCAGACGACCGGCGAACCCAAGTCAATCCAGCATGCGGACATTCGGGCCGCGCATCCGCGCACGTTTGCGATCGACAATGCCGGCAAGATTCTGGTGGCGGGCTCGCTAGCTCCGACTGCGGTTCGCCGCGACGGCAAGGTCGTAATCATCCCCGCGGGGCTTACGATGTTCAGGGTAGGCCCCGACGGCAAGCTCGATTTCGTGCGCAAATACGATCTCGATGTGGGCAAGCTCACGCAGTGGTGGAGCGGCATGATCCCGTTGGCCTGAGTTGCGGTCGGATCAGTTTCCTCCGGGGAGAAGACGGTCGCGTTGGCGACCGGGTAAAGTGGTCAGGGGTGAGAGCTCACGGCTGCGTTAGTGCTATGACCTTTCGATGACTGCTCTCCTCTCCGGCATTCGCGTTCTTGATCTGACCAATGTGCTGGCAGGCCCGTTTGGCGCCTACCAGCTCGCGCTCCTCGGCGCCGACGTCATCAAGGTGGAGGCGCCCGGCAGCCGGCGATCTTGCGCGCCAGCTCGGTGCCGACCCCGCGCTCAATGCGGCGTTGATGGGGGCTTCGTTTCTGGCGCAAAACGCCGGCAAGCGTTCGATCACCATCAATCTGAAAAGTGCCGATGGCAAAGCCGTATTCCGGCGTCTGGTTCGTACGGCCGATGTCGTCATCGAAAATTTTCGGCCTGGCGTGATGGCGCGCCTCGATCTCGGCTATGACGAATTGCGGCGGGAGCGGCCCGGTCTCGTTTACTGCGCCATTTCCGGTTTCGGCCAGGATGGACCGCTCAAGGATAATCCGGCCTATGATCAGATCGTGCAGGGGCTCGCCGGCGTCATGAGCGTCACCGGCGACGTGGAGACTGCGCCGCTGCGGGTCGGGTTTCCCGTGGCGGACACCATCGGCGGCCTGACGGCAGCCTTCGCGATCGCGGCGGCGCTGGTGCGGCGCGGGCGCACCGGGGAAGGCGAATTCATCGACGTGTCGATGCTCGAGGCGACGCTGGTCGCCATGGGCTGGCAGGTCTCGAACTGGCTGATCGCGGGCGTTCGACCGCAGCCACTCGGCAACGAGAACATGACGGCGGCGCCGTCCGGCACGTTCGCGACCGGCGACGGTCCGCTGAACATTGCGGCGAACCAGCAACAGCAGTTCGAAACGCTGACGCAGCTGATCGGGCGGCCGGACCTGGCGAGCGACCCGCGCTTTGCCGCGCGTGAAGCGCGCAAGGCCAATCGTCTCGCTCTCAAGGCGGAGATCGAAATCTCGCTAAAACACAAATCGGCAACGGAGTGGGCAGCGCTCTTCAATGCCCAAGGCGTGCCGGCAGGTGAGGTGCTTGATATCCCGGCCGTGCTC
This sequence comes from uncultured Alphaproteobacteria bacterium, assembly GCA_963702755.1. GTDB lineage: Bacteria > Pseudomonadota > Alphaproteobacteria > Rhizobiales > Xanthobacteraceae > JAJPKK01. The sequence continues at coordinate 42,309 of CAVPDZ010000008.1, forward strand.
AACCATCCGCAGGTTACTTCGCGCGGTCTCGTCAAGACGTTCGAAGCGGCGCCAGGGATCGATGCAGCGATATTGCGGTGGTGAGGTCCGGCTTTCGCCTCGGTAGCGGCGATCCGGCGCCTGCATCTCCGCCGCCGCCGCTTGGCGCCGACACCGATGCTCTGCTCGGCGACCTCGGATTTGACGCGGCAGAGATTGCGGCGCTACGGAAGCGCGGGGCAATCTAAGCACGACAGGCTGGAACAAGGCGAACCATCTGGTGGGGTGAACGCATTGCGTCACCGGCCAAATGCATCCGCAAATCATCGGAGTTGAAATGGCATCGGAAACTGCACTCATCGTTGGCGCGTCGCGCGGCCTCGGTCTTGCGATGGTCAATGAATATCTCAAACGCGGCTGGCACGTCATGGGCACCGTGCGCGGTACCGCTCGCACGCCGCTGCATGATCTCGCGGAGTCGTTCCGAGGGCCGGCTCGAGGTCGAGTCCGTCGACGTCACGGACCGCGACCAGGTGAATGCGCTGCGTCAGCGTCTTGCCGATCGGCGGTTCGATCTTTTGTTCATGAACGCCGGCGTGATCATTCCTTCGAGCTTTACGATCAGCACGACGCCGATTGAGGAATTCGTCCGCTTGATGGTCACCAATGCTTACAGCCCGATGAGTTTCGTCGAGATCTTCGAGGGTCTCGTCAAACCCAGCGGCACAATCGGAGTGATGTCGTCAGGGCTCGGGAGTATCACCAACAACAGCGGAAGTTCGGACGCCTACAGCGCCAGCAAGGCGGCGCTCAACATGCTGATGAAGTGCTTTTCGGCTCGGCACGCGGCTCGCACAACCGTCATCATCACGCCCGGTTGGGTGCGCACCGATATGGGTGGAGCATCCGCGCCGCTGTCGATCGACGACAGTATTCCGGGGGTGGTCAACGCGATTGAGAGCCGTGCCGGCAAGCCGGGACTGCAGTTCCTCAACTATCAGGGCCAGAGCGTGCCGTGGTGACAGAGACGCGGCTGCGATCCAAGGAGGCGGCCCTTTTTGATTGCCCCGCGTTCCAGATGTTCACGTGGTGTTCTAATCGTTGTGCGCCGCATCGATTTGGCGGATGCGTTATTTTGCCCGGAAAATCGGCGTTAATCGGGTTTTGACTCCACTTTCGTAAGAGCGAGGCCTATCTTCGTTGGGTGCTAGTCGAGTGGAGTATTTATGCCTGCGTCTCGACCCTACTGGAAGGGCTACCTGAAGCTCTCCCTGGTTTCGTGTCCCATCGCTCTCTATACGGCGACGGCCGCGCGCGAACGCATTTCCTTCCGGCAAATCAATAAGAAAACCGGCCATCGCCTGCGCCAGCAGCTCGTTGACGACGAGACGCGCGAGCCGGTTGAGGCCGAAGATAAAGGCAAGGGCTACGAGGTTGCCAAGAATACTTACATCCTGATCGAGGACGAGGAACTCGACGCTCTCGCCATCGAGAGCTCGCAAACGATCGAGATCGACAGCTTTGTTCCCCGCGCCCAGATCGATGAGCGGTATCTGGAAAATCCGTATTACATCGTTCCCAATGACCAGGTCGGCCAGGAGGCATTCGCGGTCATTCGCGAGGCGATGCGGGACAAGAGCATGGCAGCACTCGGCCGCGTTGTCCTGTCCAAGCGCGAACGCGTGATCATGTTGCAGCCCTGGGAGAACGGGCTCCTCGGGATGACCTTGCGCTATGCCTACGAGTTGCGGGACACCAAGGATTACTTTGACGAAATTCCCGACATGAAAGTTCCGAAGGAGATGCTCCAACTTGCCGAGCATATCCTCGAGACCAAGGCTGCCGATTTCGACCCGGCAAATTTCGTCGATCACTACGAAGAGGCGGTGCTTGAGCTTTTGAAGCAGAAGCAGGCGGGCATGCCGACGCCTAAGCCGCGACCGGCCGAGCACGCGCCGAACGTGATCAATCTGATGGATGCGTTACGTCGCAGCCTCTCCGAAAAGGAGGCTGCGCCTGCCAAGGCCGGTAAGGCAGCCGCTCCGAAGGGCCGCAAGGCGAAGTCGCCTAAGCCGGAAGACTTGCGCGCGGCTCCGCAGTTCAAGTTCCCGATTTCCGGTGGCAAGGCGAAGGACAAGGCCGCGTCGGAATCGGCGAAGGAAGTGGCCAAGGAAGCGCCGAAGGCCAAGCCCCGTCGCAAGTCCGCCTAGCGGCGCTTGTCTTGCGGGGCGGCTCGTTTCGCTTCGCGCTCCAACCGATCGAGCAAAGTTGCGGCGCTGCGGCGCGACAGCATAGAGCCGATGTAACGGGCTGGCACGAGCGTCGAATGTGCCTCGTCCAATTCATAGCCTTCCACGAACGTTGCATTCTCGTCGGCCTGGGCGAGCGAGACATGCATCCGTGCGAAGATCAATGACGTCGCCTCGACGATGACGACCTTGATCTCCCCAGATTGGCGATAACACAGCCACCAGAGGCTCATTTGCCCATTGCCCGCGACGATCAGCCAAGGCGAATATCAGAGCATGAATGAGGGCGGCCGGTCACGCATGTGCTGGCGACCCCGGCAGGAATCGAACCTGCGACCTTCAGCTTAGAAGGCTGTTGCTCTATCCGCTGAGCTACGGGGCCGTAATGCACCTCGCATGATGTGGCATGTTTCGCGGCCGTGATCCAGCAGCCGCGGTCCTTAGCGGCGGCTCGCTCGATCCACATTGAGGCAGGCGCGCGAGAGCGGTCGAGCCGGCCTTTTCGCCAACAATTGCCTTTGTTCCGCTTCGCAACTTCAGCTAGATTTGCGGGCCACGGGAAACGCAAATATCGCGTCGCGCTAATGCGTCGCGACAGAGGGCTGCAAGTGGCTTGGCGACAACGGATCATGTGGGCGACGGCGGCGGTCGTCGTGATTGGGGGCGGTGCGGCGTGGTATTATCTGCCGGGTTCTGAACCGGTGCGCCCGACACGCGGGGCGGCCGGACCCATTCCGGTCGTTGCCGCGGAAGTCACGAAACGCGATCTTCCGATCTATCTGACCGGGCTTGGCACAGTGCAGGCCTCCTTTACGGTCGGCATCCGTGCCCAGGTCGACGGCAAGCTCGAAGAGGTGCTGTTCGTCGAGGGCCAGCACGTCAAGAAGGGCGATATTCTCGCCAAGATCGATCCGCGCCTCTACCAGGCCGCGCTCGATCAGGCCAAAGCCAAGAAGATGCAAGACGAGGCCCAGCTTATCTCGGCGCAAAAGGACCTCTATCGATCAAAGACGCTGGTCGACAAAAGCTTCCAGACCCAGCAGGTGGTCGACCAGCAGCAAGCGCGGGTCGATCAGCTGATCGCATCGATCGATGCCGATGACGCATCGATCGAGGCTGCGCAGACGAATTTTGATTACACCTCGATCAAGGCGCCGAGCGACGGACGCATGGGCGTACGCCTGATCGATCCCGGCAACATCGTGCATGCATCGGATTCCGCTTCCATCGCCACGTTGGTCCTCACCAAGCCGGCAGCTGTGCTATTCACGCTGTCGGCGCGCTCGCTTAGCGATGTTCGCGAGGCCCAGGCGAGGGGGCCGGTCGAGGTCACTGCCTTCAGCCAGGACAACAAGCGCAAGCTCGCCACGGGTAAGCTTCTCCTCATCGACAACATCGTCGACCAGGCAAGCGCGACGATGCGTCTCAAGGCGATGTTCGACAACGAAGAGGATCAGCTGTGGCCCGGCGACTTCGTCAACGCGCGGCTGCTGGTTGAGGTGCGCCACGACGTGCTGACGATCCCATCGCCGGCGATCCAGCGTGGGCCCGACGGCATCTACGCCTGGGTCGTCTCCAAGAACGACACGGTTCAGGTCCGCAAAATCGAGACCGGGCCGACAACCGAGATCCAGACGATCATTACGTCGGGCCTTGCGGCAGGAGAGCGCGTCGTCGTCGACGGGCAATACAAGCTGCGGCCGAACGTGAAGGTCCAGGTGGCCTCCGCCGCTCAGGCAGCGGCGACGCCTCCGCCGTCCGAGCGGCCGACCCTCGCGGGGCGCGAGTAGCGAGTAGCACCGCGCAACGGGCGCCAGTTATTGCCGGGGCGCGAAGCCGAATTTGGCCGCGAACCGCTTCGCGTAGAGCGGCCATACGTCCGGGTTGACCTGCCGCGATAGCGGCTTGCCATCAAGCGCGTCGAGAATCTGCTCCGCGGCGATCTTCCCCATGTTCAACCGCGTCTCGCGGGTGACGCCCGCGGTGTGCGGGCTGACGAGGACATTGTCGAATTGCATCAAAGGGTGATCAGACGGCGGCGGCTCGACCGCCCAGACGTCCAGGCCGGCGCCGGCGATGGCTTTGCGCCGCAGCGCGTCCGCGAGCGCGGCCTCGTCGTGGATATGGCCGCGCGCCGTCGAGATGAAATAGGCGTGAGGCTGCATCAGCGCGAATTGGGCGGCGCCGATCATGCCGCGGGATTCCGCCGTCAGCGGGCAATTGAGTGACACATAATCGCTGCGGCGCAGGAGTTCATCGAGAGTGACCTTCTCGGCGCCCCGCTGGCGGCAGGTCTCGGCCGAAAGATACGGATCATAAGTGAGGACCTGCATGGCAAAGAGTCCGCGGCACAGCTCCGCGACACGGCCGCCCACATTGCCGAGGCCGATAATGCCGATGGTCTTGCCGCGCACGTCGTGGCCGATAAAGTCGATGCGATTGATCCGGCCTCGCGCGGCGCATCGCGTGATTGGTCTCCACAATTCGCTTCGACAACGTCAGCAGCATTCCGAGCGCGTGCTCGGCAACGGCTTCGCGATTGCCGCCGGACTGGTTCACCACCAGGATGCCGGCATCCGTGCAGGCCTTGACGTCGACCGTGTCGTAACCGGCGCCATTCGTGGAGACGAGCAGCACATCGGGCATGCGCGAGATCAGCGCGGCATCGACGTGAAACTTGCGCGCGAGTTCATGCTGGGTCGACCCCGCCTGGTAGACGTGGGCAGCGGCAAGGATCGGCGCCGCGGTCGCGTCATCGCTCGCATTCTCAAGGTGGTCGAGGCGGATGTCGGGTCGTTGTCCGAGAATGTCGATGAAAACCGGATGGGAGAGGGACCCCACGTAGAACACGCGCTTGGTATTAACGGGCACGGATTGTAGCCCTTTCTGATTCGGTGTGACCGGCAGCGGATTGTAGCGTCGGCGCGGCTCCGGTGCCCGGAAAACGACGCAGCCGTACCGTGACCCTCGATGCAATGCTGTTGGCGTGAACGTCCAGGATGCTTTGGTGTCGAATTGGCACCGATGGCAGGATTTGAACCCGCGCTGACGCGGTTTTGGAGACCGCCGCTCTCCCACTGAGCTACATCGGTAAGTGAAAGATTGTCCCGGCCTCTACGCGTGCACGGAGTGACGGTAGAGGCCGGGACACCCCCGCTGTGAGCGGAGGCGGTCCCTCCAATGGGCCAGCATCACCTAGCACTGCAGCCAGGGGTGGCCTGTTGATGTGGATCAAGCCGACGAATGAATTTCGCCTTTGATCCTTCGCAAGGTGGACCCCGTGAATTGCCGTCATTGATGCGGCGATGACCGAGGAAACGCACCTTTGCCCCTCCTGCGGCGGACGAATGGTTCTGACCGCGAAGATCAGGCGTGGCTTCGCCGCTGACGTGCACGTCTACCGGTGCACGGCGTGCGACAAATCCGTTTCGAAGGAAGTCGAACGCGGCTCCCGATAAAACCTGCGCCGGAGTCCGACGCAGGTTTTGATCTCCTCCATTAGATCTCTTGCCATCAATAGAGAAGCGAGAGTTGGCGACTTGCGTCTGCGGTGTACGTCGGCCGCGCGTGATCGATTTGCAGAGACAGGACCGCAGAAGCGGCTGCCAGTGCAAACATCAATGCGAGGACAAGAATGAGGTTCTTCATGATGGTTCTCCAACAAAGCTGAATGGGGGGTGGCTACAGCGATCGCCGCGCAATCGGCGTCGCCGCTTTCCGGGGCGCGATTGCTTTCGCGGCCGGAAATCGATCCCGGGAGCGAGCGTCTCCCTGAAACAGAAAAAATTGCGATTTCAGTGATTTATAAGGGAGGGTGGCACCTGCACGTGGGATCGAACCACGGTATCCCCGTCCACAGCGGAGCGCTCTGCCGTTGAGCTATACAGGCACGTTGGTGCGGATCTTTCAGACGTAACCGACACGCCAGTTGGTCGTCCGAACTCCGGAAACGGTTCAATGAAAGTGGTCGCGGAAGGAGGACTCGAACCTCCGGCCGACGGGGCTTATGAGACCCCCGCTCTGCCGCTGAGCTATTCCGCGATTTGGCAGGGGCGGTGGGACTCGAACCCACGGTCGTGACGGATTCAAAGTCCGTTGCCATGGCCGCTAGGCGACGCCCCGATGTTGGTACCCCCTGACGGTTCTGACCCGTCTCCTGCGGCTTGAAAGGCCGCGATCCTACCAATAGACGAAGGGGGCGAATGGCAGGGTGCGCAAGGCGGCCGCGAGGTCGCGGCCTGCCGCGGCGTCGCCTGGACCGCTCAACTATGCAGGCGCACGCGCGAGCCGGGCCGGCGCTTCAACACCCTGATGATTTACTGATGTTGCGAATTGGCGCGGGCAGCGAGCATCGATCTCGCCTCATCGGTTTGGAAGACCGCGGCACATCCGTCTATACCATACCCGCCGAGTCATCGTTGTTGCCGTGGTGTCAGAGAGAAATGGCGGAGAGCTGAGAGCACGATTCTCATGCCCGTGAAGGCACCCATGGTTTAGCAAACCAGGACCGGGCCCCGCCGGCTTAACTCTCCGTATTGGTCGCACTCGATGACTTGAACCTCGAGCCTTTCGCTGAGGACGCGTTTCCGCTCCCGCTCAGCGGCGGTCGAGACGATCGAAGCTGAAGATGAGGGCCGGGATCGAACCGGCTCGTGTCGGTTTTGCAGACCGCCGCGTTCCCACTTCGCCACCTCATCATCGATTGGCAGGGAAGACAGGGCTTGAACCTGTGACCTGCGCGTTCAGAGCGCGCCGCTCTCCCAGCTGAGCTACTTCCCTAAACTTTCCGAATTACGAGGCGAGTCGCACGGACAACTCGCCGCGGCGCCCTGTCTCGCGAGAATTTGGCGCGGTCAGTCGGGATCGAACCGACATTGCCCGGTTGAGGGCCGGGATTCCTGGTCCGCTTGGAAGATGACCGCGGGAAGAGAAGAAGCGGGGAGGGCGCGTGCGCCCTCCCTCAGTCCTTGAAGGGATCGAACACGTCGGCGCCGGCCATCGCGACCGCGAAGGGCCGAAGCCGATGCTCGATCCGTACCGTTCCGTCGTGATGCGCAAGCACCTCGGGCAAACGGCGATAGGCTTGCGGCGCCTCGTCGAGATCGCCGCCAAGCAGCATGACGCCGCGCTCGCGCAACCAGGCCTGCATCGCCTCCGGGCTGATGCGGCCCGGTGCGATGACCTCGCCGGTCTTGCGGTTGCGCTTGCCGCGCGCTTCGTTGCGCGACATGACGCGACCGGCGCCGTGCACCGTCGAATAGAAGCTTGCCGCTGCAAGCTCGCTGTCGACGCCCGACAGGATCACGGCATCGTCGCCCATCGAGCCACCGACGAATCCGCGCTGCCCCGGAAACGCCGGCGTCGCGCCCTTGCGCACGACCCACAGATCGCGATCGCCGTGGCGCTCGCGCCAGGCATAGTTGTGGTGGTTGTGCACGCTGTCGGTGACGGTGCCGCCGATGATGGAACGCACGCGCTCCACCACCCACTCGCGGCCGGCATAGGCATAGCGGCCGGCGAGCTCCATCGCGGCGAGATAGCGCTCGCCGATTTCGGAGGCGACGGCGACCACGGCCGGAGCGACGTCGACGCCGTCCTGGCCACCGGCGGCCTTGAGGTACTTGGTCGCGCTCTTGTGGCCGAGACCACGCGAGCCGAAGTGCACGCCGATCCAGACCATGCCCTCCTCGTCCTCGAGCAGGTCGACATAGTGGTTGCCCGAGCCGACCGTGCCGAGCTGGCTCTGCGCCATGCCGCGAAGCTCGGCGGTGTCGGCAGCACGCCACGCGTCGGCATCGTCGAACAGTTCATGTTCGACGCGCTCGGCGTTGACGCGGCCGACCCCGAAGCTCACCGCTTTGCCGATATCGGCGAGGATCGTTCCGACCCGGTCGTCGATCGCGGCGCGCGTGACATCGAGGCGCGCGGCGAGGTTGCCGCAGGCGATGTCGTAGCCGACGCCGCTGATCGACACGTGGTCCTCATAGGCGACCACGCCGCCGACCGGCTGCGCGTAGCCGAGGTGGCCGTCGGCGCACAAGACGCCGCCAACCACGCTGCCGACGGTCATGCAGCGCTCCATCTGCTCCTTGGTGCGCGCGTCATGCTCGCCGAAGATTTTCAACTCTGCCATGACTGGCTCCTCGGATGTTTGAATTGGTCAGGGTGCGGTGTTCCGCCCACCGGCGTCCGCGTTCCAGGCGCGGGACTCTTCTGCACGAGCTTCACCCTGCTAGATGCGACTTGGGTAGATTTGTTGGGTAGATGCGAGTTGGGTAGATGCGGCTTGCGAAACGCAATCAATGCCGGCGACTGGGCGCGACGAAGACGAGCGAGACGAAAGCCGTTTCGGAAAACAGGGAATTTTTCCCTGAGAACAGGGAAAATCTCAGGGAAAACATTTTTTCGAGCCCTTTGCCGACGCCGCGCCGATGTTTGCTCAGCGATCTCATGGGCTTGCCGCGGTTTCCCTGGCCGGCAGAACAGCGAATTTGGCGCCGCGAACAGGGACACGTCGAGCAACGCCAAGATCGCGCTTAAGAACGAACGAAGATGGCGATCCCGGCAGGATTTGAACCTGCATACCGCCTGATCCGTAATCAGGTGCTCATCCAATTGAGCTACGGGACCGAAGGGGTGCGGGCGAGCGGACCGCTGCGACGCGCGCAATCAGACCGTCGGATGGGGGCCGCCGAACACGCCCGCAAGACGTGGTCGCCTCACGGCGACGATCGAAGTTGGCAACATCCGCCCGGCTGCGCGACGTTGCCACTCGTACGAATGGCGATCCCGGCAGGACTTGAACCTGCATGCCGCCTGATCCGGAATCAGGTGCTCATCCAATTGAGCTACGGGACCATGACGCGCTGCGCTCTGTGTCGAGAGCGCATCGCGTGCAAGTGGCTCCCCTCGCAGGAATCGAACCTGCCTGAACTCTGCTTAACAGGCAGCCGCGTGCGCCTTGCTCGCCTGAGGGGAATAATTGGTGGACCGCCGGGGTAACGCTCCCCGCTCGGATTGCTTGCAAGGCATTCCTGCACCCTTGTGCGCAGCCCGTGGTGCTCAGAGTTGGTTACGATCCAACCTCTCCGCGGTTTCGGCGCGGCGCTGTCACCAGATCAGCTGTCTGAGCAATCGATGGCGTTGTCGTGCGCGCTCCGCACGAATTGGACTTCGTTGCGGATGCGCACGGCGAACGCCAGTCACGAATTGGAGCGAACGGCGGGAATCAAACCCGCGTCTGAGCGTTGGCGCCGCCCGGCTCTGTCATTGAGCTACGTTCGCATGGTGGGAAGTGGACGGAATCGAACCTCTTGCCCCGCAGGGACCGCGTTTACAGCGCAGCGACCGCACCAGCATGTCCTTATTGGCACTTCCCGCAATTGCCGTCGGTCTTTTGAAATGGCGGAAAGCCGAGGTCTTGATCCCCACACCTCGCGGTGCCGTCCCGCTTCGAACGGGCGCCGGACGCCCGTCCGGTTGACTTTCCATTTCGACGAAAATGGCGGAAGACTGAGCGCACGATGCTCACACGCGAATGCGTGCCGAACGCTTTCCAGGCGTCGCCGGCACCCCGGCCGGTTAATCTTCCGAATTGGCGGATGGCTGAGGTCTCGATCCCCATACGCCGAATGCATACGCACCGCTTTCAAAACGGTCTCGGCCGCCCGGCCGATTAGCCATCCAAGTTGGTCAGGGTAGCAGGCTTCGATCCTGCGGCCTCTTGCGTCCGAGGCAAGCGCTCTTCCAGGCTGAGCTATACCCTGGTCAGGGATCAGTGATCAGGAATCAGGGATCAGAGGTGTCGGGCGAGCGACAACTCTTCGTGATTGCTGAGCACCGATCACCGAAACTGGCGACCCGTAGGGGTTTCGATCCCCTCTCACCGGTTAGACAGACCGGCCGCCTCGCCAGATGCGTAACGGGTCGGCGTAGCGCATTGCGCGCTGCAATTGGTGTGCCTGGGGTGACTTGAACACCCACTGAATGCCTTCTCAGGGCAACGCCTCTGCCGATTGGGCTACAGGCACAGAACAGGGATCAGGGATCAGTGATCAGGGATCAGATGCGCTTCGATGTGAGGCCAGCGATCGAAGAACAATGATCGCGGAGGCCCTGTCGAGCCCATCAACTCATTCCATCTGATTACTGATCACTGATTACTGATCCCTGGATTTGGTAGACCACCGCGGATTTGAACCGCGACCTGACCGCTTAAGAGGCGGGCGCTCTGCCGTTGAGCTAGTGGTCTGTCGCTAAACATCGAAATCGGTCAGCGCTACGTGTGGCGCTGAAAGGCGAACCCCGGAGGGCTCGAACCTCCTGCGGCGGGGTTAAAAGTCCCGTGCCCGGCCGATCCAGGCTTGATACGCTCGGGGTCCAATCACGTGATCGGATGCGGCGGCGAGCCGCGCCCCTTTGCTTGTGCTGCGCATAGTGATCTCCTGGAGCGAATTGAGATGTGGAATTGGTAGACCTGCACGGTTTCGATCCGCGTTTCCTCGCTCATCGGGCGAGTGCCTTAGCCACTAGACGACAGGTCCATGATGGTACGCCCGGGAGGTGCCGACCCTCCGACCTCCGGCGCGTCGTGCCGGCGCTCTTCCGTTGAGCTACGGACGCGAATGGTGCGAGCTGAGGATTTCGAAACCCCGACATTCCGGTTGTAGGCCGGACGCTCTGCCTCTGAGCTAAGCTCGCATGAAACTGGTGCCGCAAGCAGGCCACGATCCTGCACTGAGCCGGGTTTGAGCCGGGTGCCTCTGCCAATTGGGCTATTGCGGCATGGTGCACCGAGGGAGATTTGAACTCCCACTGTCATCGTTCTGAGCGATGGGCCTCTGCCGATTGGGCTATCGGTGCGTGGTGCTCTCCGCAGGGCTTGAACCTGCTTTTGCCCCTTACCACAGGGCCGTCCTGCCGGATGAACGAGGAGAGCAATGGTGCCCCGGCGAGGAATTGAACCCCGATCGGCCGCTTACGAAGCGGCTGCATCACCGTAATGCTTCAGGGGCACGGGGAACGCGCGAGCGCGCGCTTCCGTTGGCTTGCCGGTCGCGAAAATTCGACGGCCGACGAGCCCAGTAATAATTTGCAAAAATTGGACGGCGTTCCGCTGCGTAACGAGCGAAGAAGCCCGATACGGGGAAACGAGAACGCCGTCCAATTCTGGACGTTCACGATGTCAAACAGCCCGATGCCCGCACGGCATCATGCGTCACGCAATTCCGCACGCGCCGCTGACGGCGCGCGATCGCGCACCTGCAGCGGTGCGCGGCAATGATGATTTGCTTTGGTGTCGTTCGTATCGGACCATGCGGTCCCTCCTGCCTTTGCGGCGGAGGGGATGGCCCGCCGCCAGTTACTCTGGACTTCTGCTCTGTCGTTGTTCGGACAGACTGGCAAACCCGGTCGGATTGGCCAGAATCGCGCACACGGCCCAGCCGCACGAACGATCGGATGATCGTCCGGAGGGGACGCCGTGCATGGCGAGATATGGCCGCTTCAAAATCATAGAATTCCTGACCGTGTTCGAGGGCGCTGTAGCTGCCACAAGCCAAAACAAAAAGCAAGCGAAATTTTCTGCGGCATTGCAGTTTTCTGGCGTTGCAGCGATAACGAACGCGCCACCGCGCCGCATCGCGGGACACATGGGGCGGGGCGATTGACGGGGTTTCGCAACGCTTTTGCACCGGCCTGGGGCGCAGACTTGTTTGCACCATGGACAAGCTCTAAGCGTTTGGGAATGCGGACATTTCCTTGTTACTGCAGATGCGGCGCGCGAACCGTGAGCGCGTCAGGACAACGACATGGCGGTCATCAGCGATAACGCAACGCGCAAGGGGGTCGGAAATCTTGGCATCGCGGCCTTCATGAGGTTCGCGATCGCCTCGGATTTTCATGCCGTCGCCGTGCTGATCGCGGTGTCGCTCGTCGCTTTCCTTCCAGGCTTTTCCCAGATCCCGCCGGTTGACCGCGACGAAGCGCGCTTCGCCCAGGCGACCAAGCAAATGATCGAGACCGGCGACTATGTCGACATCCGGTTCCAGGATGAGGCGCGCTACAAGAAACCTGTCGGCATCTATTGGCTGCAGGCGGCCGCGGTCGAGATCGCGGAAGCGGCCGGGGTACCGAGGGCGCGACTGCGGATCGCGATCTATCGCATTCCCTCGCTCATCGGTGCCGTCGGCGCGGTGCTGCTGACCTATTGGGCGGCGCTCGCCTTCGTCTCGCGCCGCGCGGCGTTTCTCGCCGGCATCATGATGGCCTGCTCGATTTTGCTCGGCGTCGAGGCGCGGCTCGCCAAGACCGACGCGATGCTGCTGTTGACGATCGTGGCGGCGATGGGAGCGATGGCGCGCGCTTATCTCGCCGAGTACGGCGAACGCCCGACCCACACGCACCCGCTTGCGGTCGCGGCGATCTTCTGGACCGCGGCTGCCTGCGGCGTTCTGATCAAGGGTCCGGTGATCATGATGGTCGTCGGCCTCACCGCCGCAACGCTCATCGGCATCGACCGGCAAATTGGCTGGATCAAGCGGTTGCGGCCGATCCCGGGCATCCTGTGGGCGCTGCTGCTGGTGATGCCGTGGTTCATTGCGATCCTGGTCCGCAGCGGCGGCAGTTTTTTCACCGAGGCCGTCGGCGAGGACATGATCGCCAAGGTGGCGGGAGGGCAGGAATCCCATGGCCTGCCGCCGGGCTTCTATTTTGCCGCATTCTGGCTGACCTTCTTCCCGGGTTCCATTCTGGCGGGCCTTGCGACGCCGGCCGTCTGGCGGGCGCGCGCCGAACCGGGCTGCAAGTTTCTTCTAGCCTGGATCGTGCCGTCATGGATCGTCTTCGAAATCGTGCCGACCAAGCTTCCCCACTACGTGCTGCCGCTCTATCCCGCGATTGCGATCCTGATCGCGGGCGTCATCGATAGTCAGGCGTTGTCGCGCAATCGTTGGCTGGTGCGGGGCACCGTGTGGTGGTTCATCCTGATGACGGCGATCGCGATCGCGCTCATTGCGCTGCAAATCGGCGTCGGTCAGCGGCTCGGACTACTGGCGTGGCCATTTGCGGCCGCCGCCGTGATCTTTTCGTTATTCGCCTGGCTGCTCTACCGGGTCGATGGCGCGGAGGCTTCGCTGCTGCGCGCTTCGGCGGGTTCGATCATGCTGTCGATCGCGGCCTACGGTGCGACATTTCCGGCGATCCGCACCCTGTTCCCGTCGGTCGCGCTCGCGAATTTCGTCTACGCCGGCAATTGTCCTGACCCCGGCGTTGTCACCGCGGGCTTTCACGAGCCGAGCTTGGTTTTCTTGATCCGCAGCAACGTCACTCCCGGCGTCGGATCGAGCGCGGCCGATTTCCTCGCCGGCGGACCGTGCCGCTTCGCCATCGTCGATAGCCGCCAGGAGCGGGCCTTCGTCCAACGCGCCGACGCGATCGGCCTGCGCTATTCGCTCGGGCCTCGCGTGGAAGGCTTCAATATCAACGGAGGCCAGGCCATCACGATCGCCACCTACCGATCGGAGTTTGCTCCTTGACGACGATCGGCGGAGCGAGCGATCAGGCGGCAGGCGCTCTCGTCGCTCGTGCCTCCGCGATCCTCGCCAACGTCCGCAAGTCTTTCGCGATCATCGTTCGCTCTCCGCGATCATTGCCAGCCCAGTATGTACCTGTGTGGCGCCGCTTTCCGATGGCGGCGGCAATCACCGCGGCCGCAATCGCGTTGGCGATGACGTTTCTCGACACCCCGGCGTTCAAGATGTCCGCTCGTCTGCCGGATTGGCTCGTCGACCTATCCTTTGTGATTACGGACTTCGGCCGCTCGGGCTGGATTCTGGTGCCGGTCGGCGGCCTCATTCTGGTGATCGGCCTCTTGGCATCGCCGCGGCTGGACTACATGAACCGGGCCGTGCGTGCGATGGCGGTGACGCGTCTCGGATTCATTTTCATTGCAGTCGGCCTGCCGGGATTGATTGATACGATCGTCAAGCGCTGGATCGGTCGCGCGCGCCCGTCCGCGCTCGGACCCTTCGCCTACGAACCGTTCGCGTGGCGGCCGGAATTCGCAAGTTTCCCATCCGGTCATGCCACCACTGCGTTTGCTGCGCTCGTCGCTATTGGCGCGGTGTTTCCCCGCGCGCGCTCCGTGCTCTGGATCTATGCCCTACTGATCGCTGCGAGCCGCATCCTCATTGCCGCGCATTACCCGAGCGACGTCATCGCAGGGGCCGCGGTTGGCGCTTTCGGGGCCTTATGGGTGCGCGATTGGTTCGCTGTTCGCCGGCTTGGATTTTATGTCGGACCGGATGGGGCGGTGCATGCGATGGCCGGGCCATCTTGGCGGCGAATAAAGCGGGTTGCTGGCGCCGTTTTCCGACCATAAAAGGCGCATCCCGGGTTCCTGGAGGTTGTTGGCAATGCTGAGCAGTCTGTATCAGGCCGTCGGCGATTACGTGCAGAGTGTCTTCGTCTTGCGGCTGAACTGGTGGGTGCTGGTCGGTTATGTCGGGCAGGCACTCTTTGCCATGCGGTTTGTGGTGCAGTGGGTCGCGTCCGAGCGGGTGGGGCGAAGCGTCATTCCAGTTGCCTTCTGGTTCTTTTCGATCGGAGGCGGGCTGGTGCTGTTCGTCTATGCGCTCTACATCCGCGACCCCGTGTTCATTCTCGGGCAGGGGCTGGGGCTTTTCGTTTATCTGCGCAATCTCTATTTCGTGTATCGGGAGCGTCGGACCGAGCTGGCAACGTGATGGTTACTGCTCGCCGGCCGTGTCAGCTGAACGCAGTCGACGCCCGCGCAAATGGCAATTGACTATTGTTCGCAATGGGTTCTCATGTCGGCATGAGCGTTGATCGATCGGCCGTGAAACTCGATTCCATCGAGGCGAGAGCCCGGATTCGGCAGGCCGCTCCTCGCACAACCGCTGTATGGGGCAGGCTTTTCGATTTCGTGCGCGCGTTTGTGCGCGAGACCATCGCTCCGGGCGGCCTCCTCGGCATCGTGATGGCGCTCGTCTTCGTCCTCATCACCGATGCGGTGTTGATGCTGATGCGCTCCATCCAGGAGCTGCCGCCCGTCGCGCTGACGTTCCTGATCCCGATTGTCGTTGCGGCAATCCGCTGGGGGACGCTGTCCGCCGCCGTCACCGCTTTGGGCGGGGCGGCGTCGGTCATCTACTTTTTTTACAGCCCCTTCTACTCGTTCAGCACCGCAGTCGCGCTCCCGCGTGCTCGGCATCATCGTCTTTCTTGGCGTGTCGCTGGTGCTCGGCTATCTGGCGTCGCGGACGCGCCGTGACGCTGCCCGTGCGCTCAAGCGGGAAAACGAGATCCGCGATCTCTACACGTTCTCGCAACGCATTTCCGCCGCCCATTCGACCGCCGACATCTTTGAAGCGATGCAGCAGCACTTAAGCATGTTGGTCGGCCGCCGCGCCTTGCTGTTCGATTCGCTGGGACTCTGGAAGGGAAATCGGAGCGGCTCGGTGACGCGGAAGTTCCCAAAGCTGTCGCCGAAGCCGTCGCCGAGAACAAAACAGCCGATGCCGATAGTGCAAGGGGCATCGTCGTCGACGATGCGTTGGGAAGCGCCTGGCTGGTCCGGCCGGTCTCCACCAATACGGCTGATTTCGGCATCATCGCCGTCGAATTGGGGCGGCGTACGGAATTCTTCGATGATCTGTGCGCCCGCGTCGTCGCGGTGATCAGCGACGCGGGTCTGTCGCTCGAGCGGCTGGGCCTTGCGCGCACGATCGCCGAGGCGCGGACGCGTTCCGAAACCGAGCGCTTCCGTGAAGCGCTGATCGGGTCGGTGTCGCACGAATTGCGCACTCCGCTATCGTCCATCCTCGGCGCCTCCACGGTTTTGTCGTTGGCGCCTGAGATCACCGGCAATTTCCGCCTCAAGAAGCTCGCGGCGCTGATCCACCAGGAATCCGAACGGCTCAACGTCGAGATCCAAAATATCCTCGATGCGTCGCGGATCAGCAGCAACGGCCTGGAAGCCAAGCTCGAGTGGGCCGAGCCGGCGGACTTCGTCAACGCCGCGCTCGCAACGATGCCGCAATCGGCTTGCGAATCGCACCGTCGAGGTCAACCTGCCCGATGAACTCGTGCTGCTGACGAATTGATTCAGTGCTGATGGAACGCGCGCTGGGACAGATTCTCGACAATGCTGCAAAATATTCGCCGCCCGAATCAGTCATCATCGTGCGCGGGCATAAGTGAGGATGGGCAATTCGCCATCAGCGTAACTGATCAAGGTGCTGGCCTTGATGCTGACGACCGCGCGCTGCTCGGTCAGAAGTTTTTCCGTGGCAACCGGCATTCGCAAGTTACCTCGGGGTTGGGTCTTGGGTTCTGGATCGCAAGTGCTTTCGTTGCCGCCAATCACGGAACGATTGAGGCGACAAGCGAGGGGGTGAACAAGGGCATGACGGTGACCATTCGCCTGCCCCTGACCATGAAGGAAAGCCGCAAGGACTGACATGAGCGAAGGAGAACAACACGTACTGATTATCGACGACGAGGCTCAGATCCGGCAATTCGTGCGGGCCGGCATGGAGCTTGGCGGCTATCGGGTTTCTGAGGCGGCGAACGGCGCCGACGCGTTGCGGGAAATCACGCTGCATCCGATCGATCTCGTCATTCTCGATCTCGCCTTGCCGGATATCGACGGTTCCGAATTGCTGGAGCGTATCCGGGCTTGGAGCAGCGTGCCGGTCATTATTCTGTCGGTTCGTGCCGGCGAGGCCGAAAAGGTCAAATTGCTCGAGCTGGGCGCCGACGACTACGTCGTGAAGCCGTTTTTCATGTCGGAATTGCTGGCGCGCGCCAAGGTGGTGTTGCGACGGCAGAGCGACCGCAAGGATGGCGAAAGTGCACTGCGTCTCGATCGGCTCGTCATTGATTTTGCCGCCCGCACCGTCGCGCTTGACGGCAAGCGCATCAATCTGACGCCGAAGGAATATCGCCTGCTTCAGGTCCTGGCGCAGCACCCCGGCAAGGTCATCACCCACCAGAATCTGCTCAAATCCGTGTGGGGGCAGGCTCACGTCAATAATACGCAGTACTTGCGGATTTTCGTGCGCAAGCTGCGGCAGAAGATCGAAGCCGATCCCAACCGGCCGAAGATTCTGCTGACGGAGCTTGGCGTCGGCTATCGCCTGAATGACCCCGCGGCGCGGGATCAGGTCCGTACCGACTAGCGGTCCGGAGCAGTCGAATCCATGGCCGGAACTCTCTTTCTCGACGATCTCCATGTCGGCCAGCGCTTTGCGGCTGGACCGCTCACGGTGAGCGAAGAGGATATCATCAGCTTCGCAACCGCGTTTGATCCGCAGCCGTTTCATCTCGATGCCGAGGCGGCGAAGGCGACGCTATTCAAAGGATTGGTCGCAAGCGGGTGGCACACGGCAGCACTGACGATGCGTCTGCTGACCGAAGGCGGAATGCCGATCTCGACCGGCATCATCGGCGTCGGCGGAGAGATCGCGTGGCCGCACCCGGTGCGAGCCGGCGATGAGCTTCGGGTCGAAAGCGAAATCCTGGAAATCAACCCGTCGCGATCCAAGCCGAACCAGGCGATCGTCACGATGCGCAGCCGGACGCGCAATCAGAACGGCGAGACCGTGCAGGTTCTGACCGCGAAGCTGTTTGCATTTGCGCGGCCGCAAAGTTGAATTGATTGGCCGCCGAAGATTAATTCGCTGCAATCATTACCGCGGCGTAATTGATTGGTAAGTCAAACTTAACTTGTATTCCCCTGCGAACGGATATCTCATCCGATCGTCAAATTATTTCTTGGGGAATTTCGTATGTTGAAAAATATCGTTCTCGGCGCGGCGGCGCTGACATTGCTTGCAACGGTTGCCGTTGTGGCCCAGCAGCGCTCCGGTAATCGTGATTTCATGCACCGCCTGATTGCTGAAGATCGCGCGGCGTTACTCGACGCGCGGGTTGCCGAGTTGCATGCGGGACTGCACCTGTCGGCGGATCAGGAGAAGTTGTGGTCTGGCTTCGAGCAGGCCTACCGGGATCTTGCAACAAATCGGTCTGAAGGTTCACGGAACGATCGCCGTCGAGAGGCAACGAGCGATCCGATCGCGCGCGCCCAGCATGCGTCCGAGGAATCTCGCTGCCCGCAGCGCGGCGCTCAAGCGCTATGCGGATTTAGCAGCACCGCTTTATCAAACGCTGGATGACGGCCAGAAGCAGCGCTTCGCGATGCTGTCGCGGGTCAACCAGTTCCAGGGCCGCCGCAACGACCGTGATCACAGCGAGCGCGGCTGATTTTCAGCGCCATGGGTTGAACGGGAAGTCAGGCGCGTTTTTCCTCCCTACCCGCGCCTTGCGACGAGCCGCCGGGGCCCTCGGCGGCTCGTTCGCATTTGACGGTCAAGAGGCGGGCGATTGCTCCAGCGCCGCCGCGAAGGCCGCAAAGCCACGCTCCAGGTCGGCGATGAGGTCGGAAACATCTTCAAGCCCGATATGAAATCGCACTGTCGGCCCGCCTGGCGCCCACACGGTGGCGGTGCGAACTCTGGCGCAAGTGAACGGAATAGCGAGGCTCTCGAAGCCGCCCCATGAAGCGCCAATTCCAAACAGCGTGAGATTATCGAGGAACGTGTTCACGGCAGCGGCCGGCGCCGGCTTGAACACGACGCTGAACAGGCCGCAGGCGCCCGAGAAGTCGCGCTTCCAGATCGCGTGGCCCGGGTCGCTTTCGAGCGCAGGGTGGAGCACACGAAGAATTTCAGGCCGCGATTGGAGCCAGCGGGCGACCTTCATGCCCGCCGCGTAGTGCTTCTCCAGCCGAATGCCGAGGGTCCGCAGGCCACGTAGCCCGAGAAACATATCGTCCGGGCCAACGCAAAGTCCCATGTCATAGACGGTTTCATTCAGACGTGCTGCGGCTGCTTTGTTCGCGGCGACAGTGCCCAGCATGACGTCGGAATGACCGCCGAGATATTTGGTGCCGGACTGGATCGACAGGTCGACGCCTTTTTCGAGGGCGTTGAAATAGATCGGGCTGGCCCAGGTGTTATCCATCAGGACCATGGCATTGCGCGCATGGGCAACGGCGGCGATCGCCGGGATGTCCTGGATTTCGAAAGTCAACGACCCGGGACTTTCGACAAATACCGCGGTGGTGTTCGGTTGGAAGAGCGAAGCAATGCCGGCTCCGACGGTCGGGTCGTAGTAAGTCGTGGTCACGCCATAACGTGTGAGAATGGTATTGCAGAACTTTCGCGTCGGGCCGTAGGCGCTGTCGGTGACGAGCACGTTATCGCCGGCACGCACGACCGAGAGCAAAGCCGTGGAGATTGCCGCCAGTCCCGACGGCAAGAGCGCCACCGCCTCGCACTGCGGTCCCTCAATCTCGGCGAGCGCGTTCTGCAATGCTTCCGAGGTCGGCGTTCCACGCCGGCCATAGTGATAGCGACTGCGTTGCGCGAGGTAATCCTCTGCGCTGGGATAGAGCATCGTCGAGGCGTGGTAGACTGGTGTGTTGACGTAGCCATGGTGGGCAAAGGGATCACGCCCGCCGTTTGCAAGCCGGGTTGCCATCCGGAAATCGCGTCCGGCGCGATCATCGCGGCTACCGTTTCTTCTTCATGCTGCTTGCCTCGGCATCAGGCTTGGGGTGGGAATCGACCGCGCCACCAGAACGAAAGGCGGCCATTTACGTCGGGATTGTGCGGCGGCGTCAACCCCTTGACGTTGGTCGGCAACGGGCCTCTAGATGGCGCGTGGGAACAGCGAACATCGCAAAGGCGTGGCGGAATTCGGAACATGAACATGGCCGGGCGCCCAGGTGCCATGTGGCGTGGGTACCGCGTTCTTTGCGGACCGGATTGAACTCATCGTACATGATATTTGATTCGCAACGGATCGCAGATGACGGCAGGGAGACTCAAGATGAGGCTGTTGGGCAACGGGATGCTCGCGGCGGCCGCGGCGATCATGATGTCAGGCGCCGCTGCGGCCGGCACTCTCGACACCATCAAGCAGCGCGGCGTTCTCAACTGCGGCGGTAACGGCCAGCTTGCCGGCTTCGGCATCGTCGACGCACAAGGCAACTGGACCGGTTTCGATGTCGATCTGTGTCGCGCGATCGCGGCGGCGATTTTCAACGACACGAGCAAGGTGAAGTTCGCTGCTCTCAGCGCGCAAGTTCGTTTCACCGCCTTGCAAACCGGCGACGTCGATGTGCTGGTCCGCAATACAACGTGGACGCTCATCCGCGATACGCAACTCGGATTGAATGCGACCGGTGTCAATTACTACGACGGACAAGGTTTCCTCATCCGCAAATCGCTTAAGCTCAATTCGGCGCTTGAGCTTAACGATGCGGCGGTCTGCGTCCAGCAGGGCACGACCACCGAGCTCAACCTCGCGGATTATTTCCGGGCCAATCGCATGCGTCTCAAGACGGTGACGTTTGCGAGCCTCGACGAAACCGTCAAGGCCTACGAGACCAATCGCTGCGATGCGTTCACGACCGATGCGTCCGGCCTCTACAGCGTACGGCTCAAGCTCGCCAAGCCGGAAGACCATGTTGTTTTGCCGGAAATCATTTCGAAGGAGCCGCTAGGCCCATTTGTGCGCCACGGCGACGATCAGTGGTTCGATATCGTCAAGTGGGTGCTGTTCGCGATGCTCAATGCCGAAGAGTTGAACATCAATCGCGCGAATGTCGACGAGCAGATGAAGTCGGAGAATCCCGAGATAAGGCGGCTGCTGGGGACCGAAGACAATTTCGGCGAGCGCCTCGGGCTGACGAAGGATTGGGTCTATCGCATCGTCAAACTGGTGGGCAATTACGGCGAAGTATTTGATCGCAATGTAGGGCAGGGTTCGGCCCTCAAGATCGCTCGCGGCCTCAACGCGCTGTGGAATAAGGGAGGCGTGCAATACGCCCCGCCAATCCGCTAATTCGGCGCGGGGCGGTAATGGCGCGATCGCGGGCCGATGCCCCTGCCATCCCATTTTATCGTAATCCGAAACTGAGAGGTCTCGCGCTGCAAGCGGCGCTTTGTCTTGCCATCGGGCTTTTGGCCTATGGTGCGATCCACAATGCTGTGGAAAATCTTGCACGTGCAAAGGTGGCATCCGGGTTCGATTTCTGGGATGCCACTGCCGGGTTCGACATCAGCCAGACATTGATCGATTACGACGCGCATTCCTCGACATTCGGTCGCGCTTTCTGGGTTGGTCTCCTCAATACGCTTCTGGTCGCCGCGATCGGCATCGTACTCGCCACCATTCTCGGGTTCACGATCGGCATCGGGCGGTTGTCGAAAAATTTCTTGGTCGCGCGACTCGCCGGCGGATATGTCGAGTTTATCCGCAATGTGCCGCTGCTCCTGCAATTGTTGTTTTGGTACAATGCCGTTCTCAAAGCTCTGCCTGATATCAGCACAAGCCTTTCGCTGCCCGGTGGCATCATCCTCAATAACCGCGGTTTATTTGCGCCGCGACCGCTGTTCGCCGACGGAACGCAGATTGTTATTCTGCTGGTCGCCGCGGTCCTGGGCGCGGGTGTCTTCAATCTGGCGGCTTCACGCAGCGAACGATTGCGGAATTCGATAACGGTGCGGTTCGCAGGCACATTAGCCATCGTTCTGGCGCTGCCGGCGGCCGCACTCCTCGTCATGGGTGGGCCGTTCACATTCGATTACCCGGCGGTCGGTCGTTTCAATGTTCGCGGCGGGATCGAAATCCTTCCGGAATTCATAGCCCTGCTGTTGGGACTTTCGGTCTATACGGCGGCATTCATCGCCGAGACTGTCAGGGCCGGCCTGATGTCGGTATCGCACGGGCAAACGGAGGCGGCCCAAGCGCTCGGCCTCGGTCGCTTGCAGACGTTGCGGCTGGTCATCATTCCCCAGGCGATGCGCGTCATTATCCCGCCGCTCACCAATCAATACCTGAACCTCACCAAAAACTCCTCGCTTGCCGTGGCGATCGGCTATCCGGATTTGGTGCAGATCTTTGCAGGGACGGTGCTCAATATCACGGGACAGGCAGTTGAGGTCGTGGTGATCACCATGGCCGTTTATCTGGCGTTCAGCCTCATAACTTCGCTGGCGATGAATTTATATGGCCGCCGATTTGCCTTGGTGGAGCGATGACGGCGACGAGCATGCCGGTGCGCGCGACCGCGCCGGGACAGGGTGATGGGCCGCTCGCCTACGTACGGTCCACTGC
This sequence comes from uncultured Alphaproteobacteria bacterium, assembly GCA_963702755.1. Classification (GTDB taxonomy): domain Bacteria; phylum Pseudomonadota; class Alphaproteobacteria; order Rhizobiales; family Xanthobacteraceae; genus JAJPKK01. Next base: position 64,742 of record CAVPDZ010000008.1, read on the forward strand.
ACCTCCATTCGTTGCGCCGCCGGCGACAAGCATTGGCGTTCTGGGCTGGGCCAAAGCCAATCTATTTCCTGACCTCGGAAGCACCTTGCTCACGATCCTCATCGTATTGGTGCTCGTGTGGGTGGTTCCGCCGCTGATCGATTTTCTCTTCATCGATGCGGTATGGAGTGGGTCGGATCGCGAGGCCTGTCTCGCGACACCGGAGCGGCCGGAGGTCGGTGCCTGCTGGCCGTTCATCGCGGACCGCTTCTCCTATATCATTTATGGTTCGTACCCGATTGCCGAGCGTTGGCGGGTCGATCTGTTCTTCGCACTGCTGGCGTTCGGTACTGGCTGGCTCCTGTGGCTCGGTGCACCGCGTCGCGATGTTGGAGCGATCTATTTCTTCATCGTGTTGCCGATCGCATCTTTTGTGCTCCTGCACGGCTTCGAGGCCATCGGACTTTCGATCGTGGACACCGACTTGTGGGGCGGCATGATGGTGACGATCGTCGTCGCGGCGGTTGGCATCGTGGCGTCGCTGCCGATCGGTATCCTGCTCGCTTTGGGGCGACGCTCGCGTTTGCCAGCCGTGAGGTTGCTATCGACGATCTATATCGAATTCGTGCGCGGCGTGCCGTTAATCACGGTGCTATTCATGGCGAGCGTCATGTTGCCGTTGTTTCTGCCGGAAGCTTGGTCGCCGGACAAGCTGATGCGCGCGCTGGTTGGCGTCGCGCTCTTCGCTTCGGCTTATATGGCAGAGGTGGTGCGTGCTGGCCTGCAATCAATTCCAAAGGGCCAGCACGAGGCAGCGTACGCCCTCGGACTTAGTTATTGGCAATCGCTACGTCTGATTGTTTTGCCGCAAGCGCTCAAAGTGACAATTCCGAATATCGTCAACAGCTATATTTCATTATTTAAGGATACGACGCTGGTCTTTTTCGTCGGCATCTTCGATTTTCTCAAGACGATCGAGGTGGCACGAGCCGATCCTCAATGGTCGACGCCGGTGACAAGCGCTACCGGTTATGTCTTTGCCGCTTTGGTCTACTTCGCGTGTTGCTATGCCATGTCGAGGTATGCGCGCCGGATCGAAGTGAGGCTTGCGGTCGGGGAACGCCGATGAGCGGCGGTGAAGATGACCAAGACTTGCCCGACGCCGCCGTCGAGATCACTGGCCTGCACAAATGGTACGGCGAGTTCCACGTTCTTGCGGACATTAACATCAAAGTGGGACGACGCGAGCGCATCGTCATCTGCGGTCCGTCAGGATCCGGCAAATCGACCCTGTTGCGCTGTATCAATGGGCTTGAGGAGTTTCAGCGAGGCGAAGTCGTGGTCGATGGCATGCCGCTGACGAAGGATACGCGGCGCATCGATGCGATCAGGCGCGAAGTCGGAATGGTTTTTCAGCACTTCAATCTATTTCCGCATCTCACGGTGCTGGAGAACTGCACGCTGGCGCCGATTCATGTGCGCGGCGAGCAAAGGAAATCGGCGGAAGAGCGGGCAATGGCGTTGCTCGAGCGCGTCAAAATTCCTGAACAGGCGAGCAAATATCCGGGCCAGTTGTCTGGCGGGCAACAGCAGCGCGTCGCCATAGCGCGGGCACTCTGCATGGGACCGAAGCTTATGATGTTCGACGAGCCGACGTCCGCGCTCGACCCAGAAATGGTGAAGGAGGTGCTCGATACGATGGTTCAACTTGCGGTCGACGGCATGACCATGCTGGTCGTGACGCATGAAATGACATTTGCGCGGCAGGTTGCGGACCGTATCGTATTCATGGACGAGGGTCAGATCATCGAGATCAACGCACCTGGCGAGTTCTTTGCAAATCCGCAGCACGAGCGGACGAAGTTGTTTTTAAGCCAGATACTTCATTGATCGCGATAACGCCGAGCTGCGGCGACCAATTCGCCGGTTAGCGCTGCCTAATCAGGCAGGTCCGGTCGCGACCGGTAGATCGGGTCGCGCCCCCCATTCCGACCAGGAGCCGTCGTAGAGCGCGGTCGGCTCTTTGCCGAGGGCATCTAGCGCGAGCCAGAGGATCGCGGCCGATACGCCCGAACCGCAACTCGTAATGACGGGCTGATCGAGGTTTACGCCTCCCGCCTTGAATGCTTGTCGAAGTTGGTCGGGCGGAAGCAGCGTGCCGTTGTTCACGATCGCGCTCGACGGCACGTTGAAAGAACCGGGCATGTGGCCGGAACGCAGCCCGGGCCGCGGCTCCGGCGCTTCGCCGCGAAAGCGGTCGGCGGCGCGCGCATCGACCACTTGGGCGGTTCGGGTCGCAAGTGCCTCCCGAACCCGATCAACCGAGGCCACGACTTCACCGCGCTTGCGGGCTGTGAACGTCTTCGGGGGGCGGCTCACTTGGCCGGCTTCGATCGGTCGGCCTTCCGCACGCCATTTCGGCAATCCGCCTTCGAGGATGAAGACATTCTCCGCGCCGAACAGGCGAAATGTGAACCACACGCGTGGCGATGAAAACATGCCGTGTCCGTCATACGCGATGATGGTGTCGCCGTTCCCAATGCCGAGCTTGCCGACCGCATCGGCAAAATACTCAGGCGACGGCAGCATATGCGGCAGGTCAATCGAATGGTCCGAAATGGCATCGATGTCGAACCGAAGGGCCCCTGGAATGTGGCCGGCGCGATATTCCGCGGCTGCATCCCGGTTCATCGTTGGGAGATAATACGAGCCGTCCAGCACGACGAGACCGTCGGCACCGAGATTGGCAGCAAGCCACTCGGTCGTCACGAGCCACCTGGAGATCGGATGGGGAGGCGGGAAGATCATCGGCTGCGATTCCGTATCGTGCTGGGAGGAGACTGCGAGGCGAGGCCTCTGATATCATGCTTTCTCGAAGGGCACCTTGATGGTCGATTTTCGCTCCAGCCACGGTGGAACCGGCAGGCCCTTCGATCGCAGGAATTCTGGGTTGAACAGCCTCGTCTGATAGCGGGTGCCGTAATCGCATAGCACCGTGACGATGGTGTGCCCTGGCCCGAGTTCGCGCGCAAGCCGAATTGCCCCCGCCACGTTGATGCCGGACGATCCGCCAAGACACAGTCCTTCATGCTCAAGTAGATCGAAGATAATCGACACGGCCTCCCGGTCAGAGATCTGATAGGCGAGATCAACGGGTGCGCCTTCAAGATTCTTGGTGATGCGCCCCTGGCCAATCCCTTCGGTAATCGATGAACCTTCCGACTTGAGCACGCCGGTGGTGTAATAGCTGTAGAGGGCAGCGCCCATTGGGTCTGCCAGCGCGATCTTCACGGCTTTGTTCCGCTCCTTGAGCGCAATAGCGATGCCGGCAAGCGTGCCGCCGGTCCCAACCGCCGAGACGAACCCGTCGATTTTGCCGTCCGTTTGGTTCCAGATTTCCGGGCCGGTCGTTGCGATGTGGCCGTTTCGGTTGGCGACATTGTCGAACTGGTTCGCCCAGATAGCGCCGTGCGGCTCCGTCTTGGCGAGCTCGGCGGCGAGACGGCCGGAAATCTTCACGTAGTTATTTGGATTGGAGTAAGGCACCGCAGGCACCTCGACAAGCTCGGCCCCACAGAGGCGAAGCATGTCCTTCTTTTCCTGGCTCTGCGTGTCGGGAATAACGATGATGCTGCGAAAGCCCAGAGCGTTGCCGACGAGCGCCAAGCCGATGCCGGTATTGCCGGCGGTTCCTTCAACGATCACCCCGCCTTTGCGGAGACTGCCGCGCTTCATCGCATCTTCGATAATAAATAACGCAGCGCGATCCTTGACGGATTGACCCGGATTCATGAACTCGGCTTTACCCAAGATCGTGCAGCGCGTCTCTTCCGAGGCGCGTCTGAGCTTGATCAGCGGGGTGTTGCCGATAGCTTCGACGATTCCGTCGCGAACTTGCATCGAAATTTTCAATCCATGGCCGCGTTTGCAGCGAAGCGGCAACCTATCGGGGAATGCTTGCGGCTACAAGCTGGAGGCGCTTTTTCTCTCAATGGGGTCGGGACAGGAACGTTCCGGCGCCGATCGAGAGCCGCGCAACGTTTCATTCGTTGCTCTGTTTCAGAGTCGCCAGCGCCGCAAGGGCTCGCGCGCGGGCGGCTTTGTGCTCGACCAGCGGCTTTGGATAGCTCTCGCCGAGCGTCACGCCCGCACTTGCAAGTTCCAGCGGCGCCGCCGTGAAGGGCGCTTGGAGTGCCGCGTCGGGCAGCCTTGCAAGTTCAGGGACGAAGCGCCTCACATAGTCTCCCTGCGGATCGAACTTCTCTCCCTGGAGAATTGGATTGAAGATTCGGAAATACGGCGCGGCGTCAGCTCCGGAACCCGCCACCCATTGCCAATTGGCCGGATTGTTCGCGATGTCGGCATCGACGAGGGTGTCCCAGAACCATTGCTCGCCCGCGCGCCAATCGATGAGCAGGTGCTTGATCAAGAACGAGGCCGTGATCATACGCACGCGGTTATGCATCCAGCCGGTCGTCCACAGTTGCCGCATTCCCGCATCGACGATCGGGTACCCCGTACGCCCGCGCTGCCAGGCCGAAAGCGCTTTGTCGTCGGTGCGCCACCGGAAGGTGTCGAAGCGCGGATTGAAATTCCGCGTCGCGAGGTCAGGGTAATGATGAAGAAGGTGCCAACAAAACTCGCGCCAAGCCAGTTCCGACAACAGCTTATCGATATCGGTCGCGCGTATTTTGCCGTGCGCATTCAAGGCAAGTCTGCAGCTATGCCAGATTTGAAACGGACTGATTTCGCCAAACCGCAGGTGAGGGGAAAGACGCGACGTGTTGTCGAGATCGGGCCGGTCTCGCAAACCCGCATATCCGGCGATGCCGTGATCGAGAAAAGTACTCAGGCGTGACTGAGCGCCGGCCTCGCCCCTGGTCCAGCTGTCACGCAGGCCAGCCGCCCAATCAGGGTGGGTCGGCTCCAACTGCCATGATGACAAAGAGTCGCTGTCAATTTCGCCGGCTCCGTTGATCCGCGGCGGTGCCGCAATCGGCATACGCGGCTCACCCATAGCCCGGAGACAGCGCCAGAACGGCGTGAACACTCGAAACGGGAGGCCCGCGTTTGTGCGCACCTCGCGCGGATCATGCAGCAAGTTTGCCTGAAACTGGATGACTTCGGCACCGACCTCGCGAAGTCGCTCCTCAACAGCGTCGTCGATATCCGCTCCGACTTTGTCGTGGCGTCGATTGATGTAGATTTCGCGCGAACCGGTAGCCGCGACGAGATCAGGAATTACCGAGCCGGCTGCGCCTCGTCGTAACACCAGCGCGCCGCCGAGATCGCGCAGTGATCTATCGAGAGCGCGCAACGATCCCGCAAGCCACCAACGCGCCGCGCCCCCAAGTTTGCGTAGACCCGGGCTCGTTTCGTCGAGCACGTAGACGCAAATGACCGGCTGCCCCGCCTTTGCAGGAGTTGCAAGCGCGGGATGGTCGGAGATCCGCAGGTCGTCGCGGAACCAGACGATTGCAGGCGCGCCACCGCGCGCAGCATGCCCTGACGCAGTCATCTATCGGAACAACTCAGCTTCTCGTGGCACTAACGATCGCCTTCGCGCACGCGCCTGTGCAGATCGATAAAGTTCCAAATCGGTAAACAAGGGATCGTCAACCCTCCCACGAAATGAAGCGGCTATGTCGGGAACCGTTCAGACATTCTAACGGAGCCGCACGATAGCCTGCATGCATAGAAGCCAAATTGCCCCAAAGTTACACAATCGAGTCGATAGCATGTTCGAAGACGTAAGCGCCTTGTTTACCGTGTCGGTCTACGTCGAGGCCATGCTGGGACTGCTTCTGTTGTTCACATGGGTGCAGAACACAGAGATCAAAGCGGTCGCGTGGTGGGGCAGCGCGCACCTCCTGCGTGCAGCATCGATCGCCCTGTTCGGCATGTACAAGGTCCTACCGGACGTCCTTACGATCGACGTTGCTAACGCAATTCTCCTGACATCGTTCGCGGTCACTTGGGCCGGAGCCCGCTTGTTTGGCGGACATCGAGTCAATCTCCTCTTCGTCGTCGAAGGCGCGATTATTTGGCTCGTCGCCTGTCGAATGCCGGAAATCGCAGACTCGGTAACTTTGCGCGCGGTGCTCAGCGCTGCGATCATCGCCACGTACAACTGGCTTGCGGCCGCAGAAATCTGGCGCAATAGCCGTGGCCAACTCGTCTCCCGCCTGCCGGCGAGCTTCATGTTGTTCGCGCACGGCGCCCTGTTTTTGTTGCGCACGCCGCTCAGCGTGATGATGCCGCATCCTGAGGGCACGGAGGCTCTCTTCGGTAGTGTGTGGCTTACTGTGCTGAGCTCGGAAGCGCTGCTGTTTACGATCGCGATTGCCTTCATTCTGATGGCCATGGCGAAGGAGAGTACGGCCTATATGCACAAGACGGCCGCTTTGGTCGACCCGCTGACCGGGATTTGGAACCGACGCGGTTTCATTGCGGAAAACGAACGCTTGACCCAAAGCTTCGGAAACAAGCCGGTGAAAGCGGCCGTGTTCTTTCTTGATCTTGATAATTTCAAGAAGATCAATGATCGACACGGCCACGCAATCGGCGACCAGGCGCTGCAGATACTTGCAGCAACCACCAAGTCGGTGCTTCGCTCGACGGACTTCGTAGGCCGGCTCGGGGGCGAAGAGTTCGCGGCGGTGCTTTACGGCGCCAATCGCGAAAATTCATTGTCGATTGCCGAACGGGTGCGGGCGACGTTTGCCAACAATGCCGAAGTAATCGAAGACGAGCACGTTTGTGCTACCGTCAGCATCGGGCTGGCGGTCTATGAAGGCGCGACTCCGGACCTCTCCGAGCTGCTATCGCAAGCCGATCAGGCGCTCTATCGCGCCAAAGAGCGCGGTCGGAACCGAGTTGAATTGCTGGGTCCTGAATTTTTCGCCGACAAGAGCAATCGTCCGGACGAAATTTCAGCTGCTCCGGCACGCCAAATGGCTTGAAACGGCACCACACGCGAAGGGGGTGGATCTTCAGCGAGCTGGGGCGGTCGGCACGGTGCCCCGTAGCGGCAGCGGTTGGTCATCCAACATGGCTCTGATGGATGCTCGTGCGGCTTCGCTGTCGACCTGATGATGAGCCAAGAGATCATGGCATTCGGCCATGATGAGATCGACATCCTGCAGAATTTTGAGCCGCTTGTAATGGTCCGGGTAGGCGAGCCCCATGCTGGCGCCGACGATCTCAAGGAGGTTGAGGATTTGGAACGGCCAGTCGCGCTCGTGGGCGCACAATTCACGGTGGTCGACATGATAGACCGCGACCAGTGCATCAATGTTGGCCTCTTTCGCGGCTTCAAGTTCCGTCGAGCTGAAGCTGCTTCTTGTACTCAGGCAGCGTTCGTAAGGCATTGCTCATCAGGCCGATCGCCGGCTGGTTGAGGTCGACGAGCTTGATCCCGGGAATGGCTTCAAGTAGCGCGACAGCGGCTTCGACGACGCCCGGAATGCCGGGATGGCGATGCAAGGCGACCCTCATGGTGACAGGCTGGCGGAGCAGTGGCCGCAAGTCATCGAGCCGGCCACCGAGAAATCGCATGAAAGGAGTCATCTCAAACGGACGACTGCCGACTTGGCGCTCATAGGCCGGCAACATCACCTCGGAGAACTGGACCTGGCAACTGGCGCACCACGACAGAACTTGGCCGGATCGGGCGAGCTTTTTCAGGGTGTTCTCCGCCATACTGGCGGATACAGCGGTGTCGCCCGTTCGAACTGACCTACGCCGCAACAATGGGTCGGCTCCTCCCATCACTTCATAGCTGACTCCGAGCGCGTCCATGATATCAAGCGCCAGCAAAGCAATGTGCGGCGTCTTCAAGAGATTGCATCCCGTATAGAAGACGAAGTCTGGCGCCCCGCCAGCGGAACCGGAGCGGCCCTTGCTGCCGCCGGCGACTCGTTGCCCAAGTCGCCTCAGGGCCTCGTCGGAGAGCTGCATCCGCGACTGAACACTCACGTCGCGACTGAGATTGCGGAACTGTTCAACTCCTTCCCGGCGCTGCTCATGCGGCGCCGTATTTGCCTTTTTCATAGCGAGCCGCGCCATGGCGAGCAGGAATTGAGGATTGACGCCATAATCGCAGGCTTTGATGCAGTCGCCGGAGAGCATGCAGGTTGAGGCCCAGCGGCGGGATGCGGCCGGGCCATCGCCTGTTCGCAGGATATCGATGACGCCGCTGATAACTTCCTGAGCCGGGGCCACCACGCCTGCGGGTGTCTTGACCGGACAGGCCTCGACGCACTTGCCGCAACGCGTGCACGCGTCGATCATCTCGTCAACGCGACCCTTCAAGGCGTCTTCAAAGAAATTGCTCATGAGCCCGCAGTCGTTCAGGATTTGCTTGCACCCAGTCTACGCTCCTTATCTCGGTCAGCAAGCAAAGCCCAATTTGACGCACTGCGGCGGCGAGACGCTGACATGCGCTGGGTGGGACCTCGTTTTGGCACTTCCGGGGGTGTATCCTCGTTATCCGAGGTTCGGTGGCGCGACGCAGCTTTCGCTGGCGGTCGAAGCCAGAAGGCATCCGGAGATGCATCGATGCTCACATCAGCCGAAAAATCCATGCTTGCGCCGCACGTGCCATTCGACGTCGATCGGCTCGATCGCCTTATGGACGAAGCTGGCTTCGACGTGCTGGTCGTAACCTCGAAGCACAACGTCCAATACCTGCTCGGCGGGCATCGTGCTTTCTTCTTCGATTACATGGACGCCATGGGCCTCAGCCGCTATTTGCCGGTCTTCGTCTATGTCAAAGGTGCCTTGGAGAAGGCCGCCTATTTCGGTCATCGGCTTGAGGGGTTCCAGCGCGAGGTGAAGCCGTTCTGGGTTGCAAATGCACAGACCTCCGCTTCGGGATCGATCGATGCCATCGAGAAAGCGATCCACTATTTGCGCCGGCTCGGCGCGCCATTGCGGCGGATTGGGGTTGAGGCAGCGTTTCTGCCATTTGATGCGGGCGCGGCGTTGCGCGCAGCCTTTCCTGAGGCCGAAGTCGCAGATGCCTTGGTTGTGCTCGAGCGTCAACGAGCGCGCAAAAGTCCTGATGAACTCGAAAAGCTGCGCATTGCCTCAGATCATGTTATCGATTCAATGCTGGCCGTGATTGCCGATCATGGACCTGGTACCAGCAAGGAGGAACTCGCTGAGGCGCTCCGCCGGGAGGAGACCAACCGCGGATTGACTTTCGAGTATTGCTTGATCGCCGCTGGTGCGAGCCACAATCGTGCGCCCTCACCGCAGACTTGGGAGACGGGGAGATGTGTTGTCGCTCGACTCGGGCGGCAACTACCATGGCTACATCGGCGACGTCGCACGCATGGCGATTCTCGGTGAGCCGGACGCTGAACTTGACGAGCTATTGGGTGAAATCGAGGAGGTTCAGCAAACTGCCTTTCGCGCCATCAAGGCGGGCGCAATGGGCGGCGACATCTATGCCGCCGCCGAACCCCTGGTGCGGCGCTCACGACAGCATAATCATCTGCATTTTCTCGCCCATGGCATGGGCCTCGTGAGCCACGAGGCGCCACGGCTAACGAACAGTGGGCCGGTGCCTTATCCGGATGACGACGCTCATCGTCCGCTGGAAGCCGGGATGGTGATCTCGGTGGAGACGACGTTGCTGCATCCCCGCCGCGGCTTCATCAAGCTTGAGGATACCGCGGTCGTGACTGACGGCGGCTACGAAATCTATGGTGATCGGGCGAGGGGCTGGAATCGCGGCGGAACCGCGCTATAGCCTGCATGATATAGCGGAAGGCAAAAAAGGGGAGGGGATCATGAATGTTTCTCGGCGCGACTGGATCAAAGGCGCTGGCGCACTGATGCTTGCGGGAGGCTCGGCATTTCCGGCCGTGGCCCAGCAGGCCAGTGCAAAAATGCTCGTGATCGATATTCACGGCCATTATACGACCTCTCCGAAGCAGCTTGCGGTCTTTCGTCAAGCCCAGATTGCGGCTCTCAAAGGGGAGGGCGCGAAGCCGTTGCTGGCAAGCATCAAAATCAGCGACGACGAACTGCGCGAGAGCGTTCAGCCTCAGCTTAAGTTTCAGCAGGAGCGCGGCACGGACGTCAGCATCTTCTCACCGACAGCGGGTGCGATGGGGCACCACATCGGCACAGCCGAGACGAGCGCGGACTGGTCGCGCGCTTGCAACGAATTGATCTATCGCCTTACCCAACTGTACCCCGATAGCTTCATCGGAGTTGGGCAATTGCCGCAGTCGCCTGGTGTGCGGCCGGACAACTGCATCGACGAGCTTGAGCGGATCGTGAAGTCCTACGGCTTTGTCGGCGTCAATCTCAATCCGGATCCGACCGGGGGCTATTGGCGCGATCCGCCGATCACCGATCGCTGGTACTACCCGCTATACGAAAAGCTCGTCGAGCTTGATGTCCCGGCGATGATCCATGTCAGTGCTTCCATCAATCCAAACTTCCAGGGCACCGGCGCTCATTACCTCACCGGCGACACGACGGTCTTCATGCAGCTCATCATGTCGGACCTGTTCAAGGATTTCCCGACATTGCGCTTCATCATCCCACATGGCGGAGGAGCGGTTCCTTATCACTGGGGGCGGTACCGGGGCCTCGCGCAGGACATGAAACGCCCTCCGCTGGATCAGCTCTTGAAGAATGTATACTTCGATACCTGTGTCTATCATCAGGCCGGCATCGATCTGCTGTTCAAGGTCGTTCCGATCGACAACATTTTGTTCGCCTCGGAAATGGTCGGTGCTGTGCGCAGCATCGATCCTACGACAGGCCATTACTTTGATGATACAAAACGTTACGTCGACGCCGTGCAGCTAACCGACGCCGATCGGCGCAAAGTCTTCGAAACAAATGCTCGTCGTGTCTACCGGCTCGACCGCACCGCCTATTTCAAGCGGCGCGCATGAGTGAGGCGGGGCTGATGACACGCTACGATCGCGCGATCGGGCTTGAGGCGGGAGCGGGCACTGCATAAACGGGGCGTCTTTATTGCTGCATTCGCTGCGGTCGTCCTAAGTGCGACTGCGGTCGCGCAACCGAACCGTACGATCAGGTTCGTGGTGCCGTTCGGGCCGGGCGGAACAGCGGATATCCTGGCGCGCCTGCTCGCGGACGAAATCGGCAAGTCCCACGGCGTCAGCACATTGATCGAGAACAGACCCGGCGCCGGAAGCCTCATCGCTACCGAGGCGACGGCTCACGCAGCTCCAGATGGCAACACGGTGTTGTTCAATGCCAACGCATTTATCATCAATCCGCATCTGCGTAAGCTTTCCTACGATCCGCTGACGAGCTTCGAGCCGATCTGCCAGCTTGTTTCCTCGCCTCAAGTGATCGTCGTGAATTCCGCTTCACCGTTTCACAGTCTTTCCGAGATGTTGGAAGCAGCCCGGAAGCAACCTGGTCGATTCACGCTCGCAAGCGTCGGCCCGGCTACGACGCAGCACATCGCGTTCGAAGTACTCAAGCATATGGCGCGCGTGAACATGATTCACGTGCCATACAATGGCAACGCGCCCGCCGTAAATGCGCTATCTGGGGCAGCATGTCAATTCAGCCCTGGTGAATTACTCCGAAGTGATCGATCAAATAAACGACGGCAAGTTGCGCGCCCTTGCGACCACCTCGGCGAAGCGCATCAGCGCCGTTGCCGGACGTCCCTGCGGTCGCTGAACTCGGCTACGGCGATTTTGAAGCCGATGTATGGTTCGGGACTGTCGTTCCGGCAAAAACATCCGGCGCTGTCGTTTCGGAGCTGGTGCAATGGTTTACCGCCGCGATGGAAGCGCCGGATGTAAAGCAGAAACTCGCCGCGCTCGGCGTCTACCCTGTCGGCAGATGCGGCGCTGCGTTCGCGAACGAACTGCGCCGGTTGCTTGACGAGTATGGTCGCGCAGTCCGGGAATCCAATATCAAGGGCGAGTAGCGGCGTTGCACTTTATGCGAAAGCTGCGCGCCTGCGATTGCGTGTGAGCAGCCAGGCGGCAATTCCGAAATTGAGAACGTTCCAGCCGAGGCCATTCACGAAGGCTGCCCGATAGGAGCCGAAGTAATCGAAGATTGCGCCGGACATCCAGCCACCCAATGCCATGCCGAACAGCGTCATCATGAGGACGACGCCAAGGCGTGTGCCGACCTCCTTTGGCGGGAAATATTCACGAATGATGAATGCATAGCTTGGTACGATGCCGCCCTGGAAAAGGCCGAAGAGAGCGGAGATGGCGTAAAGCGAGAACAGGCCGTCGAATAGCGTATAGAGAGTAAGCGCGGTACCCTGAGCGATTGAGCCTAAAAGGAGTGTCTTGAGACCTCCGATACGGTCGGCGATGAACCCGGATCCGATCCGGCTGACAATACCGAAACCGAGCATGAGAGACAGCATTTCGGCGCCGCGCGCGACGCCATAGCCAAGATCGCCGCAGTAGGCGACAATATGAACCTGGGGCATTGCCATCGCAACGCAGCAGGCAAATCCTGCGATGCAGAGCAGAGTTTGCAGGGCGGCTGGCGGTATTCCGAGATCAGTCGTTCTTGAATTTATCGTGGAAGCGGGTGCCGTACGTGGAGCCCGCTGCCGGAAAAGCGCGAGCGGCGGCAGCATGAGCAGCAGACAGGCAATGCCTATAGCCATGTGGGTTGCGCGCCAGCCTTCGGTTGCCACGCCGTGCTGGATGATGGGCGGCCAAACTGTGCCGGCGAGATAGTTGCCTGCCGCTGCGATCGCGACGGCAAACCCCCGCCGCGTCGTGAACCAGAAGGAGGCGTCCGCCATTATCGGGCCGAACGTCGCGGACGCGCCAAAGCCGATAACCAGATAGCTCAGCGCAAAAATCCAAAGGTCGGGGGACAAGGAAGCACTGCTAAATCCGACCGTAAGCGCGGCGATGCCCATGATCGCTGGCACTGCAACGCCGTAGCGATCCTGCAACCGCCCCATCAGAACGCCGCCGAATGCGAAGCCCAGCATGGTAAGCGTAAAGGGGAGGGACGCGCTTCCCCGCATGACCCCGAATTCCGCTTGGACTGCGGGAAGCACAACCGGCATCGACCACATTCCGGCGCCGCCCACCGTCGCAAACATGACCGACGCTGCAAGACGGCCCACGCGTAGGGCGAATCGATTCTTGGAAATGGGCGAGGTCGACATACCGCGATTGCTCAAGTGAATCAGCGAATTCCAGGCTTGTGTATCTAGGATGGACGTGGCTGATGCCTATTCGTCCGCGACAAATCCCGAGGCTTTGACCACAGGGCCCCAACGCTCCATGTCACGCCGGACTGTCATTGCAAATTGATCCGGTGATTCGAACTTCGGTTCATTGCCGATCCTCGCCAGATTTTCGATCAAATCGGGTGACTCGACGACCTTGCCGATTGTCGCGTTCAACGCCTCGACCACATCTCGTGGTGTTCCCGCTGGAGCAAAAGTGCCAAGCCAACTATCGACAGCAACGTCATATCCGAGCTCGCGCATCGTAGGCGTATTCGGCAGGAACTTCGAGCGTTGTGAACTCGCCACCGCAAGAATTCGCACGTTTCCCGCATTGATCAGTGGCAGAGTTTCACCTATCGGGTTTACGCTTGCAGGAACGTGCCCGCCGATAAGGTCCTGCAACGCGGGCGCGCCTCCGCGATAGTGGATCGGAGTCATCGGCATTTTTGCTGCCGCTGCGAGCATGATCCCAACAAAGTGCGGTGTTCCACCAGCTGAGGTCGTGGCAAAAAGCGCTTTGTCCGGATTGGTCTTGCACCAGCGAACATAATCGGGGAGCGACGCCACGCTGACCGGAACGGCCGGGCCGACAACGAAAGTGAGGCTCGAATGTGCGACAGGTGCAACCGGAACCAGATCGCGGATCGGATCATAGCTCAGCGCGCGGAAGCTATGCGGGTAGACCGTGAGAGGGAAATCCGGGGTGAACAGAATTTCGCTGCCGTTAGGCTGAGCGCTCTTGACGTAATCGATGGCGACCCGCGCGGCCGCTCCTGGCTTGTTTTCAACAATCACTGCCGGCGCATACGACCCTCGCAGTTGGTCCGCCAGGATACGGGCAATGAGGTCAGTTGCGCCTCCCGCCGGAAAGCCGACAATGAGGTGCGCTGTCTTTTTCAGAGTCTGCGCGCGCGCTAGTCGGGGTCGGATTGCAAGAAGACAGGGAGCAGCGACAACCGCGCGGCGGGTCAACATGAGCAAGGTTCCCGGCTGACTGACGCTGACCAAACGAGCTTGTGAAATGCAATCTATGCAAACCGTCCCTTGGGCACAAACAAAAAAAGCCCCGCCAGCCAAAAGGCCGACGGGGCTGATGCCAGTTGCTTGAATACGAGGAAGACAATCAATCCATTCTCCGGGAACTCTCCTTTTGAAAAAAGTGCCTGATGCAGCAAGCGACGATTTGAAGACAACGTGTCTTGTCGCTATGGCGGGCGCTTGATCAATGTTTTGATCTCCGACAGGCTGCTGGTGATCCCATCCACTTTCGCTTCAAGCCGGATGATCCGCTCGAATTGGGGAGCGGCCACCTGGGTCTGGCGTTCTAGTTCGGTAACGCGCGTCCACAAGTTCGAAGCGCCCCAAGCCGCAATCATTGTCTGACCGATGATGGTAATGATCAGCGCGAGCGGCACGGTCTTGTCGAGGTGCCATTGCCGATCTTCGAGATTGGCCATCGGGCGTCCCTCACGGAATAGTAACACCAAGAACAGAAAGGCCCGCTGCGCCGCTGACAACCAGTGTGATGAACTGCATGGCGGAGAGCCTGAGAGCAGTCCAGACGGGTGCGCATGCAGACATCAGAGGGCCCGTGGGCTGTAGGTTGTCAGCGACCTGGGCGATTTGCTCGAAGGACGAGAATACATGGGGGTCGGGCAACGTCGGAGAGGCGCCACTCGCTCCATTCAGACCAATGCCTTGCGATTGTTCGATGGTCGTGATCCAGGCGCCATAGCAGGCCGAACGCAGTTTTGCGCCAGATGAACCCACATTGTCTGCAAGCGCCTTAGCGTACTTCAAATCAGCGACGCTTGCCGATTGAATTTGCTTCCAGAGCTGGTCTGGAGTCTCCAACTTAACGATCGGCGCAGGTGCAGTCGCTAACGGTGAATTCGTGGGACTAGGGGTGGTGCGAGTAGGTTGCGTTTGCGCAGGATTGTGCGCTTGTGCGGCTTGCGCAACGAGAATGAGGACGCAAATGAACCCCGTCGCGGCGGCCGCAACTCGTCGGAATGATTTCGAAGGCGTCATGCGTGGCTTCCAATCCTTTTGCTGGCGACGACCCGCCCGTAGATGGCCACAAGACCGCCGATCGCACTCGCGATGCCGCTGATGAGGTCGACAGCTTGCTGTGCGTCTGCGGCAGAAAGGGTATAATGGCCGAGGGACAATGCCGCCCCCACGAGGGCGACAACCGCACCCCAGAACGTCTTCGATTGGGTAAGCGCCTTCACATCGTCCATGTCACCCTCCTTGCGCCGGCGGCATGGCGTCCGGGCACCAATGCCAGAAGAAATGAACGGCCAGACCGCCAGCGAACATCCCCATGAGAAAGATGCTCAATGGCCAGCGCGAGCCGAGATTGTAGATGGCACGGGACAGCGTGTTTTGGCGTTCCGGATGGCGGAAAGCGCGATCTTCAAAGTAGGCGAAAAACGCAATGGCAGCGAACGCGCCGATGATCCACGGAAGGTCCATGATCATCCTCCCGCCTGTCCCGCGAGGTTGAGATCGGCGCGCGGTTGATCTGCGTTGAACTGCTCAGGCGATAAACCCGCAGCGTCGAGCATTTCATTGGTGAATGCAGCCACTGCTTGGTCGTAATACGTCTCGACCCATGCCGGCGTCGCCGCCTGAAGCCTTCCCCATGTGACGAATACGAAATTACCATGCGAGTTTCGCCCAACGCACGGCACATAATGACCGTCTCCGCTTGCGCGCTGCCCGGGAGCAATGTGCCAGGGCTGGCCGCTATCAAACTGTTCTTCGATATCGCTGGGACAGTTGACGCCTACGCCGCATGATCCGAACAACCACGAAGCCAACGCGAGATTGTCAAAGCCCACGGCACATAAGCATCGACTTTATGACGGAGATCTGAGCGTCGCGGACGCCGACGTCGCGGACGTATTTGAAACCCAAGCCCGGATCGGTTCCTTGATCGCTGCTTTCAGCGGTCGGATTGAAGCCGGTTGCATCGCGGTAATCGTCGAGGACATCCTGAGCAGTAAAGAGTGAAGGCTTAATGGATCCGCCTTCGCGCTGCCAGAGCATGAACTGATGCGCAATACCGGCCCAGAAGCAGTCGCCATAACGATCGTTTGCGAGCATTTGCCAATTCTAAGTCATCAGCGCTTCGTGGCCGAAAATCGAAGGCGGAGACGGCAACGTTGCAGAATTGAAATACCTCGAAAACGTGAAGGTGATCGGCGTATTGGAGCGTGCAGCCAAAAGCAGCCCGGTTTTATTCCTCATCTATTCCGCCCCCTCTTGCGATCTTTCATGCGCGACCGCGGCTTCGAGCGCGCGAATTCGCGTGAGAAGGTCGCTCAGGCCCTGTTGAAAGACCGCCATGTCATTTGCAAGTTCGAATGGAGAGGTAGTCTGATTAATCACCTGAACTAAGTCATAAAATCGATAAGTCATGCCGAGAGCTCCTCGCGATCGGATTTCGGATGCAGGGATCGCTGAGCGCCAGGGTCGGATCGAGCTTCTGCAGCGCCACCATCAGCGGGATCATGCCGCATTGCTGATCAACGGTTGACGGACTCCATTTGCCGTCGGCGATATATTTGCCCTGCCGGTAGTTGTTCGACCAAGACCAAAGGTAGGGCGTGTTGACGCCATGCGATCGGTAGCCAAAGCCATTGAAGAGTTCGCCGTAGTAGCAGGCCCGCGGCCACGTCCAGTTGGCCGCCTCGAACTCTGTCGAGGCCGTCCAATCGATAGGCATCGATCGCGGCGTCGGCCCATGACGCGAACGGTCCCCGGCCGCGGGGAACGTTGCGGACACCTCGTCCCATGGGTCACCCTGGGCAGGCGACAGCCGATAATCTGATGCGGCCTCCCGTTCGAAACTCGCCATAGCCCACAATTTCGGGACGCCGGTTGCGGCCGTAACGGCGGCGTAATCCTCTTTCGCGGCTCGCGCGAGGATGATCTTCGCGCGGGCGCCAAGTCGTCCCCACGCTCAGTCGCAATCACCATATTCGCGAGCAAGTTCGTGTATTCGCCCGAGAGGGCGCCAAAGGAATAGCTCATTATTATCCTCGAAAAATGTGTTTGAAGATGTCGTGGCCGGCGCGGGCTAGGATGTTGGGGGAGGGGATGCAGCGCTGAAGGGCACAAAATCTCCTATGGGCCGCCCGTCGGGATTGGCATCATCGGGATCTGTGTCGAGCCCGGCGATACGTTGCGGCAGGTGTTGAAGCAGCGTCCATTTGTTACCCGCGGCAAAGGCTCGTGAGTCGCTCCATCCCATTGAGCAGGAGAGCCACGCATCATCGGCCGTGCCGGCACTTAATACAGCCGCGCAGACAGCGCCGGAGCCGTAAACGCCAACACGGAATTGATCGCCGACCTGTCGCCGGATGGCTGAGAAGTAGGGCAGCACCAGCTTGGTGATCTGGGTACGGTCGGCATCGGTATCGACGGCGAAATAGATCGTCGCGCTCTGCGGCGCGCCGGCGACACCAGCCGCATAATCCCGGCAAAAAGCACCGTCCCGTTCACCGGCACCGGCTGAAATGCCTCCATGTGCGAAATCGCCCCAGCCCTCGCAGACGAGGCCGAGGCGCAGACCGCCGGCCGCGCAGGCATGCGCTTCCGGTGCCTTGACGGTCTTCTCTCCCGCAGTCCCGAGGGGGTTGATGTAACGGATAACAGAGGCAATTCCGAGCGCCTTGAGCTGCGCGACGCGTGCGGTTACCTCGCAATTGGTATCGATGATTTTGGTCATGAGTTCTCCAGCGAACGTGTGGCGATCGCGTACGCTGCGCGAGCAAGGCGCAGGGCAGCGACAAATTCCTGTGATGCAGTCGGGTGATGCAGCGCAAGATTGGCGCAGAGAACGCCGAACAGCTTTTCAATCTCTGCGTAAAAAGCCCGGTCGATCGCGGCGGAGACGCGCTCGTCTTCCATTACACCCCACCGCCGGGCACGAAGCACCGGATGTGAAATGTCGCGCGTCCCTCGGTATTCGTCTGTCGCGCGTACCAGACAACGGCTTCGCCAACCGGATTGCCCGAGTTGTGAACAACAGCCTCAGGAGGTACCTGCATCCAGTTGTATTTGCTTGGCGGCAACTCGGGAACGGGGACCCAATATCCGGTGGGGCGAAGTTCATAATCCGTGCGATGGCCGTCAGCGACGTCGCAGCACGGCACACCCTGTGGCGAACGCACAGACTTGAACCAGGCCCGCACAGTCGGTGAGACGTCTCCCCACTGACCTATGTCCGCCACGAAAGCGGGTCTTGCCGTGAGGGAGTAGGTCAAAAAAGCGAGCGGGATCAGAGCGCAGCGCTGATAGACGAATTTCATAAGCATCGATCCTCTTTGAATGGGATGGTTCAGGCGGCAATTTCACGAACGCGCATGAAGCTGTTGGCGACCCCGCCAAAATCCTGGCTCCCGGCTTCCCCATTGAAGGTCAGCGAGGTGCCGCTGGTGTTGCCCAATCGGAATTTGAAAGTGGTTGCAGTCAGCGTGTTTGCGAGCATTTCGTGCTCTAGCCGGATAACCGTCTCAACGGGACGAGGTCGATCAGGCGGCGTGGTGTGCCGGCATTTCAATAACCTCGATGCCGTTTTGGAATTTGACGCCTCGGACCACTTTCGGCAACTGATTTTCGCCCTTTAATCGCCGCCATGATTTCGCGGCGGCGGCTGACGAGTTTGAACACCATGAGCTTGGCCGTCGTCGCGGACAGGGCTCCTTTCGTCCGCACGGTTCGATGACGCACGGTGGCAAACACACTCTCGATCGGGTTTGACGTGCGCAGGTGGTCCCAGTGCTCGGCCGGAAAGTCGAAGAAGGCGAGCAGAGCTTCCCGATCCTTGGTTAGGCAGGTGACCGCCTTCTCGTACTTGGCGCCGTATTTGTCGGCGAACACGTCGATCGCGGTTTCGGCGGCCGCGCGGGTCGGCGCGCCGTAAATCTCCCGAAGGTCTGCCTTCATGTTGATCTGGACCGAGAGGGCGACTTTGTTGAGCACGTTGGCGGTCTTGTGAACCCAACACCGCTGATGCCTGGTGCCAGGAAAGACCTCATCGATGGCCTTCCAGAAACCGAGCGCGCCGTCACCGACCGCGAGATCCGGCGCGATCTCGAGCCCACGCCGCTTGATGTCGATGAGGAGCTCGCGCCAGCTCTGCGCGCTCTCCCGCACCCCGGTCTGGAAGCCGATGAATTCCTTCTTGCCTTCGGGTGTGGCGCCGATCAGCACGAGCATGCATTCGGCAGCCTCTTCCATTCGCGCTTGCAGGTAGACCCCATCCGCCCACACGTACACGTATCGCCGCGCTGACAGGTCACGCTTCTGCCAGGCATCATAATCGGCCTGCCACTCCTGCGTCAGCCGCGTGATCACGGCCGGACGATAGGTTGGGCGCGTCCTTGCCCAGTAGGGCGGCGAGTGCTTCCTGGAAGTCGCCGGTCGACACCCCGCGCAGGTAGAGGATCGGCAACAGCGCATCGAGGCTCTTCGTTCGCCGCGCCCACTTCGGCAGGATCGACGAGCTGAAGCGGATTTTCTCCTCGGTGCCTACATCAGCCCGATCGCGTACCTTGGCGCGCCGGACCTCGACAGGCCCAACCCCGGTCTGGATGGCGCGCTGAGGTCCATGGCCGTGACGCACGATGCGGTCGCGGCCGTCCGGCAATTTCAAGTCCTTCCACTGGGCGACGAAGGCGTCGGCTTCCGCGATCAGCACCTGGGCCAGCATTCGGCGGGCGCCTTCACGGGCAATTTCGGTAAGTGGATCGTCGATCGCTTCAGGCTGACGAAACGGGATGACGGTGGTATCTCTCGACATGGCGTATCGCTCCTTTCGGGAGGTTCTGGCAGGCTCGACACCCGCCTCGATACGCCGCCTTCAATACGCCCCGAGGTTGTCATAACGGTGGCCGCAAGCGCGTTCGCCACCGAATCCTGAAACAGTGCCGCCGATGAACGCGCGGATGCCGCGGTAGCAAACATTGCGGCCGCTTCGATTTCCAAGAGATTGGCTGACGATGACGGCGTAACCGCTTGGCTCATATACTGATCGCCGGAGGTGTTGGTGGGGATGCTATTGGCGATCGAAAAGGTGGTACTGCCGACAGTCTCGGCGCCTGTTTGCGTGCGCAGCCTTTGCACTTCCTGACCCGGCAGAGGCACGCCCGGCCGATAGGTCTCAATTCTTGTGGGTGCCGCACTCCAGGTCCCGGCGGTCGATAATGTCGACCCTGCCTCGTAGCTCCCGTAGCCGATAATGCTGTATGCAACATTCGATAACGATGCTGGGCCGTAGAATACCAGGGCATTGTTGCTGCCGCCGGCCAACGCCGTGACGTTGGCGATCGACCAGCTGCCGAGTGGATAAATCGAAGTGCCAGAGAGGCAGTTGATTGCAGCAAGCGACAGGGTCCCGCCGTTATTGGCGGCGACGATCCAGATCCGACCGGGCGTAGAATTAGAGAATCCAAGCGTGGAGCCAGAGGGGATCGTAATCGACAGGGCAGAGGAGATCTCGATTACGGAAATCGCTCCGTTTGCTGCCGTGCCACTGCGAAAAAAGAACCAAACAGGGTCACTTGGCGAGGGAGTATTTCCCGCGAGAGTTTGTACCGTGAAGGTGAGAGCGCTCAGCGCAGACGAAGCATTGAGCGTTCCGTTAAGCATGGTCGCGCCAAGCGCCACCGCCGACGGAACGAGATATTGAGCCGATACGCTTGAGAGTCCCGCAAGGGAACCCAACGCGCCGCCGTCCTGAAGCACCTTCCCCGTCAAGTTGGCGAACGTAGCAACATGGCCCGTTGTCGCCGCGCCAGGACCCGTGACGTTGCCCGACCCGACGGGCGGCTGATATCCCGCCGCCGCTGGCGAATTTGTGAGGACGATCGTCCAATCCGAATAGGTGCCGGACCCTCCGATCGCGGCGACGCTGACGGTCAACGAGTTGCCGCTGTAGCTTGACACTTGGCCAAGCATCTGATTCGAAGCGTTCGAAGTCTCCTGGATCAAAACCCATTGGCCCGCAAGGAAGGACTTGTTGGGTTGCACAGTGAAGCTCTGCGTGCCTGTTCCGATCGTGTTGGTGCTGCTGGATGAGGCTGATTGGGGAGCGGTCGCGGCGATCGATTGAGACTGGAATGCGATCAGTGAAGTACCGATCGCGATCGGATTATCCGTACAAGTTTGCTCAAACAAAAGTCCGGCATTCGTATTGCCACCGGCGACAAGCACCAACGTGCCGAATGCAACGTTATTGTTGTTTGCAAAATCTGCGGCAAGCACCCAATTACCCGTCGAGGCGACATAGATGCCGTTTTGAGCCTTGTTGTTCTGGTCCTTGACCAGCACGCGCTCGGAAGCATTCCCGACAATAGTGCCATCTATTGTTTGCGCCCCCGCAAGGGTTATGTTGCTTCCGGTCGTGGCGACAAGACACGGAGCCTTGATGGCGGTGGCAGGGTCGCCAACGACCGTGCCGCGGATGTCGAGAGTGACCATTCGAGCTGTTCCGTTCGTTGATCGATCAGGTTGGTCTACAGATTCGCGAACCTGGGCTTGATCCAGCACGTGTGGCTTGACGCAAACGGGTTGCGTCATTGCAGGTGGTCGCCGTGCAACCGCTCCGAGCCTGCAGTTGCTAAAATGGAGGCCAGGTATCGAAATCTGGTCGGAGGAGAGCCGCGACGGACCTGGGCGCAGGATCAGTTGCTAGGTATTCGGTGCGGGCCTTTGCGGTTCCATATGAATAAGACCTTGCCGACTATTCCCTGAGCTATCGAAGCCTTGAAACCTAGGCGATTTAGCCAGCGCACCGCGGTTGCATTCCCAGCGTCCGCTGTTGCAATAACCTCTTCGAGCCCAGACTCCTGGATCATCTTCATGACCATGAGACCGGCGCGGTGAAAAGCAGCGGGATAGCGCTTAGCTTCGTAACTGGTCGGACCGTTGGTGTCGGGCTGCTGAACGAGCTGTACGAACGCGATTGGAGTTCCGTGCGGCGGAAAGGCGAGCCCGCCCAAGCCAATGACCCGATTGTCAACGAGCGCGGTAATTGTACGTATTCGGCAGGGCAGCGGCTCGTCGATTACAAGACGAAGATCAGAAGCCTCCGTCGGGCGGAGCGTCACTCTGACCATCGTTTTCTAGCCAAATCCCCTCGGCGGGCTCGTAAATGAACGTGCTGGGACAGACTGTGCCTTTGACGGACAGAGCTGATCAGCTCTTCTCATTCGTCGTAAGCCCAACAATCACGCCGCCAACAGTGCAAGGATTTGGCGCCTGCGCCAACAAGCACAGCCGCGCGTCGGTTTGCCAGGATCCTGGGACCTCAATCATGGGCGCATCATATTCGCTCCAGGTCGTGGCTGCTGGGGTTATTTGACCGCTTTCGACGAACGGAAGAGTGTCCAATGCATCGAAGCGCTGTCCGAGTTGCAGGCTTTGGGAATTTGAATTCATAGAGAACGAGTCCAAGATGATCGATGCGTTTTCTTTGGGTCAGCGCACTTCCCAACTGCGCAGCATAGGCCAGCTTGGATGACATGAAGGGTGCAAGGTAACCCAGGCAGGCAATGATGGTGAGGGCGGATTGTCCGTTGGGAAGAGTTATCATCCCATTTTCAATGACAAGAGCGCCGACGTGCACCGGTTCGCCGGTCGAGCCGATATCGGCAAAGACTTCAGCCGGATAGTCGTTGTACTGCGTTCCAACGCTGAGCGTTGTTGCTGCTGATATACTAGTTGCTGAAATGATCGTGCCAGCGAGGCCTGCGACGATATTGGAGTGTGCGTTGCCATCCGGCATGGCAAGATTGCCAGAGTTGTCGCTCATTCCCGCACCGATCGCGGCGCCGTCAGCCCAGACCGATATGAGCGTGCTCGGAAGATGCGGGATCGAGATACTCGAAACCGGAGCCCCCTGATACACGACATGGGAATCGAGTTGTTGATTGATAGCGCCGCCGAGGCAATTGGTGCGCGACGCCAAGCGTTCGATGAACCTTCGCGTAATGCCGTTCACGGTACGACGCACGACGAAATACACTAAGTCCTCGAGGCCGGCTTGCGGTAGTACCGCAACGTTTTCGATCACCCCGACGGTTTGGATGCGCCACCACGCTTCCACCTCATCCTTGACGTCGTACAGCAAGACGGCGCATTGACCGTCACCGCGCGGCAACAGGATCATCTTGTCGGGTTGAGTCGTCTTGTCGATATCGACAAATCCTTGGGTTCCAATGTCGAGATTGAGCCGCGTAAGATCGCGGTCATCGTAGTCCATTTCTTGTGCATTGAAGAACAGCTCGTAGAGCTTGCGTCCGCCTTGCTGGACGAAGATGCCGCGCTTGCCGGCTTTAATCGCCGGCAGCCTTTCGGCGCCCTGATCGGAACAATCACGGATCACGATGGATGTCGGTGTCAGCGGCTCATCGAAATTCGACGATCGCGCCGAGCCGATCGATTGTTCACGGCCCAGCATAAGCCTCGTCAACGAGAGCCCCCAGCTGATGGTATCAACAGGACCGGAGCCCAGAGTGACGTTGATCGCTCCGCCGTCACCGGTTGAAGTGCCGTCCAGATTGATATCGGCGAAGCTTGTATAGTTGTCTGATGCCGACAACCAAGCCTGGTTCGAGCCGAACCAACACAGCCGTCCTTCGTGGAAGCACACCGACGTGGGGTATCCCGCTACGCCTGACCACTGGGCCTCAACCCAGTCTGTGGTCGCCTGAAGACTCGTGAACGCTTCAATGATCTGGATGTTGACAAGCGTTGGTGAGACATAGCCGATGACGCGGCAAATGCCATAACCCCCGCCGCCGGCGTAATTCGACAACGCGGTCACATTACCGCTGCCATAATTGCCGCCCTTAAAGCCGACCCGTTCCCAGCAGATGACGTTGTCAAGGTCGGGCGAACCGGACGTTCCCCCAGTCGAAGATGAAAACGTCGGAGAGCCGTTCGAGGTGGCCGTGGCGACATCGATGAATCCGGTTGTCGCCGAATTGTAGCTACGTTGAAAGGTCAATGTTCCCGTCCAGGTCCCAGACGTACTCCAGCTGTAATTTCTCGTTGAGCCGACGCCCGTGACGCGCACCGCCGGCGTAAATGAATTCTGGTTTCCTAGAACCGTCTGATTGAACTGGCCATTTGAAAAGAGCCGAAACAAACAGCCGACGTGACTAGGCTGGAACCAAGGCCGATCAGAGCTCAGCGTGGTGGTTCCGTAATAGGCGCCGGGAGTGAAGTTTGCCTCAATGCCGGCCGTGTCGTTGAACGGTCCGTCATCGGTATAATAAAGCACGGTTGACCAACTGTGCGCAGCCCGCCGCTCGATCTTATATTGCTGCTGACCGTAGCATCCGATGAAAACAATATCGCCCGATTGATCGTAGCGGATGTTGGGTAGGTCCGATGCAGCCCACGGGGTTGGGAGGACGAGCGGACCCGACGCCTCCATCACACAAGCGGACAGGGTTTTATTCCAAGCATCTGTCGTTTCAATTTGAATGCAAAGGGTCGGCCCCCCCGGGGTGCACGCCAATGAATGGGTACCGGTTTCTAAAGTTGTTTGTGAAATCAGATCTGAAGCACCCAAGGTCGAGCCGGCGCGGAAAACCACGGGACCCTGAGTGACGATGATGCGAATGCCATGTTCGATGCCAACAGAATTTACCGGTACGGAAACGGTTTGCTGGATTTGGGCGAGTCCGCCGACGGGAGGACAGGATAAGGTGCACGTGCCGCCACCGATAGAGACGGTTGCCCCGGATGTCGTATTTGCGCTGGACCATACGCCAAGGCCGGTAAACCACGGATCGCCGATCGAGGTCGCAACCGAATTGCGCGTGACTAGCACCTCGTCGATCCACACTCGCATCTGGTTGGCGGTCAACTCAATCAATGCAGTGTCTAGCTTGGAGAACACGAAGCGCACGAGGTGCGCTGGGGCATCGCCGAGGATTTCCCCGACGTGATAAAGACCGGGACGCAGGGTCATCGGGCCGATCACGTAGGGGAGCCAGTTTACTTGACAGGCGGCGCTCATCCGAAGCTTTGCCACGTCAACGCGAGTAAGCCCGAGCTTTGAAACTTCGCCAGCATTGAGACTGTAGAGTGGGGCGTTCGCTTTCACGTTGTGCCTCGGTTCTCAAACTTCCCGTTCGCGCCGGAACCGCTCGTTTCTGCGACGATGTTCATGGGTGAATTGTTCACCCCACTAGTCGTCGCCTGCCGGGCCTGTGACGACTGATCCGCCGGTCCCGCCGCCGAGCCAAAGCCCTCCCGGTCCGAAAGCACCGCGGCGCGCGCGAGCCCAGAAGGGGACGGGCGGCAGCCCTGGCGGTTCGTCCATGGCTTCCTCAGCCTTCGCGACGCGTCGCGCACGGTCTTCCTCTCTCTGGAGGCCTGCCTTCAAATCCTTATCGTTGGTGATACGGAGGCAGGCTTGGCGGGCAAGACGCAACGACACGTAATCGACAAAATGCTCTGGCCACGCTCCGAGGTTCATCCCATACGCCGGATCATCGGAGACATAGGAAACGTAAATTGGCGATAGGTTGGCGTACCAAAACCCTGCTTCGTCCGAATATTGAAGCAAGGGTGGGTCCATATTGGGGGAGGTAGAGACGAGAATTGTTCTGACCCAGTCAGAGGGGATCGCGAAACAATAGTTAAAGCCGAATTGCGGCGTCACGGCCGCATCATTGTCAATCTGAACAGTGCGCTTGGCGAATTTCCACAGACCCTGGGACAGACAAAACCCGACCACGTCGCTCCAATACGAGTTGAGCACCCGGCGTGGCTCGCGCGGCTCGGAGAGGCTTGCGAGCTGCCGCTCGCCCAGATGACCGAGGGCTTCATTATAGAGAAAGAGTTGTGTGCTCATTCAATCGCCCCGCCGTGCGTTCAGAATTTGCCGACATAATGGAGAGTAATGACGTGAACTTGGATTTCGAAAGCAGTGCTCAGCCGGCCGTGATGCCGGCTGAGCACAAGGTTGACGAGCGCGGCGGGTTCAGAAGTCGGCGGTTACGACGATTGATCCACTACCGCCGCCGCCCTGCAACGTGGCCGCTTGGCCGGCAGTGCCGGTGGCAGTCGCGTTGAGGCCGATTTGAGTCGCGGTGTGCGTGGCGTTGCCGGTGAGACTTGTCGCTGCGACGGTTCCCGCGGTCGCGGAAACGCATTTGAACGACCCGACGGTCACGGATACGGACGGGGCCTTGAACATCGGCGTCGGCAGGCCGATCACAAAGGTTTCCGTGTTGGCTGCCGTGACGTTACCCTGGCTCACGACCACGCCGGACGCTGGTTCGCTGATGACCCAGGCGTAACGCTGGGCGAGCGCCAACTCGACCTCCATGTCGCGATGCTCGAACGGCGTTGCCTGGCTGCCGATCTCGAGCTGCACGCCCATGATCTGCACGTAATCCGCAACACCAGCAGTACCGACCGGGCTGGCATTTAACAGCACGCCGAGCTGCGTCGCTGTCGCCGGCACCGTTGCCGTGAACGAATAGCGCGTCCAGGTCGTCGCAATCGGTTGCGCGATGTTGGCCGCCGCCGCGGCGGAGCCCTGCTGCGGCGTCAGCACCAGCGAGTTGTAGCCCGTCCATGTACCCGCCACGAGGTTCGCGGCCGACTGGTTGGTGCCGGAGCCCGACGCCAGTAGCACATTGAGATTGCCCAACGCTGGCGACCAATTCGCCCCCGCCAGAGCCCAGAACGACAGCGTTACCGTCTGTCCTTGGCAGCGGATCGAGTCTCCCGTCTCCAGCACTTGGCCGAGGTTGATCACGGCGGTGTTGGTGTTGGACGATGCGCGGCCGAACTGGAGCGCCTGGCTGAAGCCAGCGACCGCTGTGACGGACTGTTGTGATACGCTGATCGAGGACGACGATCCGCCGACGGCAAACCAGCGGTCCGCCGTATAGGTGAGGGTGTTCGCGATCGAACTGAATGAGGTGCCGCGCTGCCACGGGTTGGTGGTGAAATCGCCGCCATCGATGAGATTGCGGAAATTCGCGAGATCCGCGCCGGCGACGCCAGCGGGCACTGTCAGAGTAGCGGTGCCGGGCGTGTTGCCGACCGCCGCCGCCATCGACTGCACTTGCAGAAAATAGCCTTGCGGGTTCGTCTGATTGATCATGATGACGACGTCGCCGACGGACATGCCCTTTGCAGTCGCGTCGTTGACGTAGCCGGAGGCAAGGACGGCAGACAAGGCGTCGGTCGTCGTGTATTCCCACAGCTTCCAAGCCCCTTCGATGGGGCCGCCAAAGATGTAGTTGAGAGTCCCAGTCGTGTAAGCCATGATGGTTCTCTCCTCAGGTGTATTGCGAGCCGTTGTGGTTCACGACCACGACGCCCGAGTTTTGGAGCAGCGCGGAGCCCATGAAGATCGAGGAGCGTGCCCAGTAATAGGCGTTCTCCTCGTTGTAGCCCGCGCGCACGTCCATCTCGCCGGTATTCACCGCGTGACCTACGGCAGATCGATGAAACGCGAAGCACATCTCGGACGACGTACCGACGTTTGGTAGGTGCGGATGGAAGATCCAGTTGAAGCCGGCCCAGCGGCGGAAACGCCGGGCGGGTCCAATCAGCGGCTTGATCTCGACGTACTCAGCCTTCTGGAATTCCGGGATCTGCATCAGGTAGGCCCGCATCGCAGGCGAGCCGACGAAGAACATGTTGTCTTCCTCGGTCGTATCGACATCCTGCAGATCGAGATGCGCCAGAGCCCGGGTCGCGAGGGCGAGCGTCATGGTCTGCGCTGACCCGAGCGTGCTGGAGGCTCCGGAGAGCATTCCCAGGATGTCTTGGTCGACCTTCCGGTTCATGACCTTGACGGTCGACATCTGCATGATGCGCCGGCCGTCGCCCTGCGAGGCGAAGATGTTAAATTCCGTACGCTGGGGCTTATCGTGCCACTCGACCAGAGTGGCGGGTACTTGGGTGAGGCTATCGACGCGCGGCGGGATGTTTCCGTTCAATCCGCGCGTGACTGCGGTGGCGCCGCCGGAACCGGCCACCAGGAACATCGCCTGGTTGCCTTTGATCACTGCTTCAGTCGTGCAGACGTTGCGTAGCCATGATTGGCTCTGCTCGAACTGGGCGATGAACTCCTGGCGGTACTGGATTTGAAATGCCGAGTTGGCCATTGTTCCAGTCCTTTATGATCATTGTTGAGGCCTCCGATCCGGTTGTCCGCAACGTCTGCTCCAGGATCTCCGGTTTGACGATCCAAAAGCGCCTCTGATGTCAGGAGCTGATCTGGGTCATCTGGCCGGCGCCGGCGCTTCGCTCGCAGGGCTTCTCATCGGCGGGTGATGCGAGCCGCGCGGGACTTAGGTGACGAGATGCGATTTGGACGCGATCTCGCACCGACGGGTTATCCGCGTGCGCTCGTGAAATTGGAGTTTGTCGGGCGTGTGCCCCGCTGCATCCTGCTGGTCAACGTGTGCGGACGCAGTCAACCAATCTTTGGTCGTTTCGGTCTTTCAAGATTTCGAGTAAGATAGGTGTGGGTTGCATGCTTCTGGCTCGAATCGCGCCGCTCATTGCCCGCGGCGCGACGCCTGACGACATGCTATCCTATGGCCATTCGTTCGGACACGACCACAATGGATATGCCAAAACTGACGCTAAGAGTGGATTTGGGCAGTGGACGGGCATTGGGCCCAGGGAAAATTCGCCTTCTTGAAGCGATCGACAACACAGGGTCGATCTCGCAAGCGGGACGGAAACTCGGGATGTCCTATCGACGAGCTTGGCTATTGGTCGACGACATGAACAATTGCTTTCGCGAATCGGTGGTTGAGGCCCAACCTGGGGGAGCCCACGGCGGAGGTGCGACGCTCACACCATTCGGAAAGAAGTTGGTGTCGCGCTATCGAGCCATCGAGGAAGATGCGCTGGCTGCAGCGCGGAAGAACCTGCAGGACCTCGAAGCCGCCCTGAAGGGCGCGAAGCGACCGACGACCACGGTCTCTTCGTTAAAGCGACCTTTGCGTGCTCCCGCCGCGAGCCGCTAAGCGGGTTGGTGATGTGAGGGCTCCCCTCAAGCCGTACTCCGACGCTGTACCGATCAAACTGACCCGCGGCGCGCCTGCTCGCGCGCGGCGAGCAGGCTGCGATACTCCTGTTGCATCCTTGCGCCAGCCTCTCCGGTCCAGTAGCTCTTCCACGAGTTGGTTCCGTGGGTTGCTCGCATATACTTTCCTTCGATCTCCGCGATGCGGCTCTCGACGCTCGAAAGGCCTGCGCCCGAGGCATTCGGCAAGACCGATCCTCTGGGATTGAGAGTCTTGGCAATTTCGAGGACCGCCCTGCTGAAGGCAGGGTGATTGGCGAGCATATTGCCGTCAGGCAGACGAGCATTCAAAAGTTCGATTTTGAAATCCTGGGGGAAAGTACGATCGAGAAATTGAACCACGGAGTTGCGGTTGATCGCGTAGTCAGTTCCCCAATCGCGCATCAAGTCGCTCGAGGACTGCTCCTTGAAAGCACCGTCGGCAAGATGCTGCTGCGCTGCCAGTTGATCCTGCAAAGCATAGTACCATCCAACGGCCTGATTGAACTGCTCTGCGGTCCAGTGCCCGTTCATTGCTCGCTCTGCAAAGGAGGCAAGGAGCGGCTGATCAGGTTCGCCGGGTACAGTACCGTCAGCGAATTTGAGGCCTTTCACGTAAGCGGCGGCATCTTCAGGAAGGCCATGGTCGTTGCGCCACGCAGCGATTTGCTCCGGCGTCGCATCATCCGGCGGGCCTTTGAAGGCTCTGATCTCGCCGGAGGAGAGCTTTGAGGTGAGTTCCTTATAGGCCTTGGCCAGCGCAACAGGGTTTTCGAATCGCTCGAGCGTCTTCAGGAATGCCCGGTCTCCCGCTGCCATATCCTGACGCCAGTCGCCGGGAACGCTTTTTGACGTCGGCTCCGATGATGGGGCGCCTTTTGGCGAGGGCGCGACGCGCGCCCGCTGCGGCTGGTCGCCGTGAGCCGATATCTCGTCATGGGGCAAATCCGGACTTACAGCTGCCGGCGCGGCCCCCGTGGCTCCGCTCACGCTCGGCCCGAGGCTGGCGGCGGGGTGCTCAGGGCTGCCTTCGTTTTGAGGCGCCATGACGTACCAGGGCGTTGGAGTGAAGCGAATGAGCCTCATTAATCACCTTCGTGTTCTGACCGGCGATCGGTTGCGGGGTGAGAATGGCTCTCATTACGCCGCTTCACACGCGTGGATGCGACACGAAGGCCATACTGGTCGGCAGGTTTCGCGTGGTCACATCGCGCTCAGCCTCCTCCTTCGTGAGGATGCCTTCCCGAAGCACCGTCCCGGTCGGCCCAACAATGCACCAGCGCCTGGCCGGGCCACGCCATTGCGCGTAATGATGTCCGCGTGCCTCAATCCGGCCGATGGCGACGCCACCTAGCGGCGCCTTGATGAGTTCCGCGAAGCGCACGAACTTTGCCGGGACATGCTCGACGAGATAAAGCAACGCAAATATTGTTGACTGTTCGTCCAAGACTTCGATGAGATCCCCCGATCGTAGCTTTGGTTCGTTCGGCCCCCACACTGCCACATCGGTGAGCAGGCTTTCGTAGGATGTCCGATCAGCGTCAAAGACAACGCGCCACCAATTGCGCGTGTAGGTCGCGTCCTGCATTGCTGCTTGAGGGATCGGCGCGTTTCGAATGAGAGAGGATGCCGCTCCGACATGCTCATGGGATGCTGCTTGCGCCGTCTCTGGAACGATAGCCTCATCAGGTGAAGTGTGGAATTTGCGTGTTGCTGCTTGCGCCATGCACTAATCCTTCTGCGCTGCGAGATGGGCGGTCATGATCTCAGTGAGACCGTCGCCGCCACGTCTAGAAAATCGGTGGACCTGTCGGCGCGATCCGACTTTGCGAATAGTTATGAAGGTGCCGCCCGTCAGCCGGCCGATTGATGAGCGGCGGGGGCGACAGGCGCGGCCACCGGCGGTATCGCGGCCATCGCATCGTGCCCGGTGGCCGGCGTACCCTCGTGAAGCCGTGCCAAAGACTGCGCATAATCGGAGCGGAGCGCGGCATCACTCCAATAACGTCGCTGCCCGTCCCCGCTTGGATCGCGCAGGAAAGCCTCAATCTCCTGCACACGCTGACGCGCTGTATCCGGCCCCGTCGGCGCTCCAACGGTGGCAGCAACCGTAGCGCTCTCTGGCGCGGAAAGACGCTCCTGTGCTTCAAAGATCGCGTCTTGCAATTCGGCGTCGGCCCAATAGCGCGATGGGTCTGAACGCAACAGTTCGTCGCCGCGTGCAAGCGTCGCGCGATCGATCTGAGGCGCCGGAGCATTGTCCGTTACCGTGGCAGGTCCTTTGTCGCGAATCGTGCGATAAATATCGAGAGCACAGTCGCGATGTTCAGCCGGCCAGCCGCTGTCTGAGGCAAACATAGTGAATGCATCGACCAGTTGAGATTCGTCCGCCAGCGGTCGCACATGATCACGGTACCAACAGAGTGCCTCGATCAATCGGGGGAAGGGCAATCCGGCCCGCTTGAACCCATCTCGAAAGGCACGGCGCAACAACTCATCCTGATCGCTCATCAGCCCGTATTCGCGATATCGATGCATAGCGGAGACCCGTCTTAGGACGCCGGCTGAACGATGAAGAAGATGTTTTTGCTGCTGAGGTTGGATGAAGAGGTCTGCTTGATCTGGCCCGCGGCCGATATGACCGACTCGAAGCTCGACGTCACATTAGCCGGCGTCGTGAGATCGAGCGCAAACATCACGACATCGCCATCCACGGCCGACGGAAAGGTGATGCTGCCCGCTCCGTTGCTGCCAGCCGCCAGCTGAAACACTGCCGGGCCTCGCTTCGAGCCCACCAGCTGCGTATCGACCATGAGGCCGGAAGAGGTGCTGTAATTTCCGTCGCCGACTAGGCCGACGCGGCGGCCATGAAGCCAGAGCAGTACATTATCTTGCGTGAGGGCAGGCATGGGGGTTCTCCGATGGACTGATGAAACAGATGAAGTTGAGCGAGGGACGCGTAGTCGCGCTGGCGCTGGCGTCGGCCGCGACAAGAAGAATACGCTGCGCAAGAAGTTGGCGAGCGCTGGCCCGCCATGCGGCCACACAACCCGCAGCAATGCTGAAGGTCTGATGTTCTGACAACCGGGCACGGCGCGACGAGCGTCTCTCGCCAACGCGCCTTCGGCGTTACTTGGGCGTCTGGCGCGACATCGCCGCTAGGCTTCTCACGAAGTAAGCCATTGATTTGCCTTCGTGCTCCAACATGCATTTTATCGTTTTGTGAAAGGGAAAGGCCTCAAGCTTGGATTCGGCCCAAAATATCGAGCAGTGGTTGTCATTTGCATCTTCTCTAAAGATCAGTTCGCCCCCACATAGCTCTAATATTGATTCGACCAAGACAACCCCAAATTTGCCGGCAAACAGACCGATATTTCCGGATTGCGGATTCCATCCTTCATTCCACATCGTCGCTACCACCGCATCCAATTCGCTGGGAATTTCGGCTGCATTTGTTAGTCCGATACCGAATGTTTCCCTGAGTTCCTCGCGCGCTAAAGTTCCGTCATGGTGAAGGTCTTCTTCCCGCTGACGTGAGCAGCGAACTACCGGGCCTGACCTGCTCCCCAACTTGCCCTCGCTCATAAGGAGAGTCTGTTCCAGTTTTGCCCCTTGCTGGGGCGTGCTGCAAACTCAGTTGGTGTGAGCCCATTGAGGCTCGTGTGCGGTCGGTTGGTGTTGTAGTCGATCCTCCATGCTTCGATGATCCTGCGTGCCTCATTGAGGTTGGTGAACAGGTGCTCGTTGAGACACTCGTCGCGCAGGCGGCCGTTGAAGCTCTCCACGAAGCCATTCTGCATCGGTTTGCCTGGCGCGATGTAGTGCCACTCGATGTCGTGCTCCTGCTGCCAAGCCAGGACGGCATTCGAGGTGAACTCAGTGCCATTGTCGCTGACGATCATGCGAGGGTAGCCTCTGAGTTCGACAATCCGATCAAGCTCGCGAATGACCCGTGGGGCGGTAAGCGAAGTGTCAGCCACCAAGCCGAGGCACTCCCGCGTGAAGTCATCGACCAGCGTCAGAATGCGGAAGCGCCGGCCGCTCACCAGTGTATCCATCACGAAGTCGAGCGACCAACGCAGGTTCTGATTCTGCGGGATCGCCATCGGCGCCCGAGTGCCCA
Organism: uncultured Alphaproteobacteria bacterium; assembly: GCA_963702755.1. Lineage (GTDB taxonomy): Bacteria > Pseudomonadota > Alphaproteobacteria > Rhizobiales > Xanthobacteraceae > JAJPKK01. Next base: position 98,138 of record CAVPDZ010000008.1, read on the forward strand.
GAGCTCGCTTGCGGCCACCGCGCTTGCGCACGGTCAGCCGCTCTTCCTTGTAGAGCCGGTAGAGCTTCTTGTGGTTTAGCCGGATGCCTTGGCGAGCCAGCAACAGGCCGAGACGTCGATAGCCGAACCGCCGGCGCTGCGACGCCAACTCCTTCAGCTTGATCCGCACTGCGCTGTCATCCGGCCTGGTTGAGGCATAGCGATAGGTCTTCGGATGCAGCCCGACGAGCCCACAGGCGCGCCGCTGCGAATAACCTCTCTCTTGGACCGCCCAGGTCACGGCACGCTTGCGCAAGCTGGGCGTCAGAAGTTTTTTCCGAGCATCTCCTTGAGCGTCGCGGCATCCAGCATCGACTCTGCCAGCAGTTTCTTCAGCCGACGGTTCTCGTCTTCCAGAGACTTGAGCCTGCGGGCGTCCGAGACCTCCATCCCGCCATAGCGCGACCGCCACTTGTAAAACGTCGCGTCGCTGATGCCGTACTTGCGGCACACCTCGCTGGCCGATAGCCCGGCGGCGTGCTCCTTCAGAACCTTGATGATCTGCTCTTCGGTAAATCTGCTCTTGCGCATGTCCGTCTCCCGAAGGAACGGACTCTACCCAAAACCGAGGGCATTTAAGGGGAGCAGGTCACGCGTTATGCCAGTCCGCTCCTGGGCATGAAACCGACGTGCGCTGCGCCGCATCAGCAATGATGGTTTTGACCGGAACAGAGTTAGCGGGTTTTTCGGGCCCATCCTAGGCTGCGATCCACGATGAGGCGACGGCCGGAATCGGATTGGAGAGATTGACTTGAGCCGCAGCGGGATGGACCCGCCCGGCGTGCTGCAATGAGCTAGACTAGCACTACAGGTCGGCAGATCGACCTTACAGGGTACAGCGTCGATGACTTTCGGCCTGGGTCGCGTGCAATGCGATTCAAGGTCATCCGCGCCTCGCGCAGGCCATTCACTTAGTGATCGGGCTGTTGAGCCGCTTGCGCATTTCCTTACCTGTTCTGAAACATGGTACTTGATTTTTCTCCAACCGAGACCTGCGTGCCAGTGCGCGGATTGCGGCCATTACGAGCCCCGCGATGCCTCATCGTAGAAGGCACCAAAGCCTCGCAGTTCAACGCGGTCTCCGCGTCTCGATAGGGCGATGATCTCGTCCAGAATGGCATTCACGATCTTCTCGGCGTCACGATGAAAGAGGTGAGGATTTTGCGCGACAACGCGCTGCACAAGCTCTGATTTGATCATCGTCTTATCCGCTGTTCGACAGTTAGGGCGGCCCTACTTGTGATCGGACGCCGCCAAAGCCACCCCAGAGAAGTCAAGGCACGACGATCCTCGATGGAGAGAGGCAATCACCGAGCACCGCCATCTTTGGACTTATCATGCTGTTTGCTGGCGTTCCAACGCGCGACTACCTCTTTCGCCTCTTCCAGAGTCGCGAGTCGCCACCTCAACTGCACAACGTCTTGCCCCATCGCATTTTCGACGATCTTGCTTTCTTCAATGCGCAAAATCAGTTGCTGCGGCGAGGCGCTGTCCAGTGAACGAGCATGGAAATCGATGTCCCTGTTCGTGTCCAATCCTGTTTGAGGACACCATCGACATCGTCGAACAAAACGGAGGTCGGTGCTTTTTTGCGAAAGCCAAATGCCATTATCGCGACTCCCACAATGACCCCGACGACAGGTACAACGATGCTCCAGGACATCGATTTGGACAACAAGTGGGCTGTGGCGCGACCGAAGTGTCACACCGGCTGACGGTGCTGGGACGTGGATCGGAGAATGGGGTCTACTTGGGCTTTCCGAGTTCTCGACATTTTCTTAGCGGGTTTGGATTTGACTGTCGCCCCGATGGCGAAATCCTCCAGCTTCTTGCCCGACTTGATCGCCGCGGTCAGCCACCGTGGTTTCAATCCACGTCCGGCCCAAGTCTCCGAAGGGTTGGCCGGATTACGATACTTCGGTGGGACAGCTCCGCGAGGACCACCTCGGCCCTTGTGCGATGGCCCGGCCAGATCTCGGCGAGGCTGTTTAGTCTATCCTCCAGAGCACGACGCTCTTCAACGACCTTTGCATCGAGCGCGGCTTCTATGCGGCTCTTCAAATCGAACAATTGATCGATGGACAACTTGTTGGGATTTATTGGGCGGGGCAATGGCTTCCTACTGTTTTAGAGGGGACCGAATTAGGATTGTGGGAGTGCGCAGGGAAAATTGAAAGACCTGCTGAATGGGTGTGGATGACGCCTGGCGTCACTCGAAAACGCATCACAATCCGTCACTCGTGGAAATCGTCTTTCGGATCGCGACGTTCTCTGCGACGACGGATGGACCCACGGCGTCACGTTTAGTCATAGCTTTGACAGCGTCGAAGCTGAATTGGCCTGTCCCCGCGCGGAACCTGTCTGGCAGCCAACTGATCGAATTAGAACTTGCGCGAAGCATTTCGGCGCGGAACGGCCACCTCTACGCGGGTTTGCCGTCAACGGCATAGGCGGCCATGAACTCATGCTTGCCCCGGAGCTACTAAGATTCAGTGAAAGTCTGGTCGTCGGAGGCCTGCAATGCGCACTGCGATCAAGGTCATACTCATCACGCTCGGTTCCCTCAATTTTGTTGTGGAGGACAGGGGTGTCGGATACTGGTGGTGGCAGAAGAACGGTGAAAAGATGATCGCCGATATTAAGGCGACCGAGGTGGACGGGGCAAATTTGCGGTGGGTACGGAAAGCTCAGCCTGCGTTGATAAAGCGGCGGCTCGCGCAAGAAAGGCGGGATTTGTTGAATCCTTGAGCGTTCACGTCTTCCTGGCTAGATGCGTCCGGACCACGAAGACTAACAACGAATCCTGTCAGAGCGTGCCGGTCCCCATTGGATGTGCTGACATCCCTCTCGTGGCAAAAACAGATTAATAGGAGTGTGGGCTCACGCCCCCGTTTCAGACGACCATTCTACCGCAGGAAATCCGAAACTTTTGCCAAGGCGGGGCGCGACAGGCTCAGCGGCGCTGATAAAAAGTGGGACAGGGACAGGTGTGGCCCGTACGGGCACGGAGTAGTACTTGCGGTAGCAGTTGCGGTTGAATGCCGACTGTGATCGGCGATCCGTCCGCGGCGTCGGTTATTACAAGTAGCGCCCCTGCGACGTTGATAATGCTGGTTGGCGACCGCCTTCAGCGATCATATCTAGTCGGCAATGTGCGGTCGTGTCATTAAAAGCAGCGGCGCTCCACGTTACGCCATTGTCGAGGGCATGAACGTACGCGACAGCCGCGTTCACAACTACCCGCCACGGTGGAATGCTGCGCCGAGCCAGGAATTGTTGGTGATCCGGCGCAATCACCACACCGGGGAGACTTCGCTCGACCCATTGCGCTGACGGCCGGTCTACCTTGATAGCTCTCTGGCGGTGTATCACTCGAGTGTGGCGCAATCGGCGGCGCTCAGCCGTAGACGGCCAGCCTGCATGTTCTCCTCGAGGTGGGCGAGCGTGGAGGTGCCAGGGATGGGCAGCATAACGGGCGCTCGCGCCAACAGCCAGGCGATCGCGACCTGGGCTGGCGTCGCCTCGTGGCGCGCGGCAATTTCGGCAAGCGGTCCGCTGACGCGGGCCGCTTCGCTGCCGGCGCCCAGCGGAAACCACGGCAGGAAGGCGATGCCGTCGCGTTCACAGACCGAAAGCACCGGTTCGGAGGATCTGTCCGTCACGTTGTAGCGGTTCTGTACGGATACGATGGTCGCGACGCGGCGTGCTGCAGCTAGCTCACCGATGTCGACATTAGACACGCCAATGAACCGAATCTTCCCCTCGCGCTGCAGCTCGACGAGCGCGCCCAAGGACTTAGCGAGTGGCACACCGGGATCGGGGCTGTGTAGCTGATAGAGATCAATGCGATCGGTGCGTAGGCGTCCGAGGCTCGCCTCGCAAGCCGCACGAAGATGCGCTGGCCGCCCGTCCCGGCGCCACTCGCCCGGACCCGGCCGCGTCAGGCCGCCCTTGGTCTCAATCACCAGCCCGCTGCGATAAGGCGACAGCGCTTCGGCGATCAGTTCCTCCTTTATCCCAGGACCGTAGGAATTGGCAGTATCAATGAAGGTTACGCCAAGCTCGACTGCGCGGCGTAGCAAGCGTCCCCCCCGCCCGATCTGGTGGCGGACCCCAGACGCCGCGCCCAGTGATCCGCATGGCGCCGAAGCCGAGCCGACCGACGCTAAGATCGCCCAAGCGCAGCGTGTCGACCGTAGCCTGATTGTTGGACCTTGTCGTGGCGTAGTCAGGCGTCGGCATGCCGCTAAATCCTCTCCTCTACGATTTTCCCCATCGTGATCGTCGGGCCACGGCTTTCCTACGAGCCTGGCGCGACCTTCGGAGTAGGGGCCGAGTTCAACGGCGGCAATGCTGGTGATGGCACGACGGGCCGACAACATTGCAGCGATGTCGGTCGACGGCTTCGGGCGGCAGATGAGATAGCCCTGCCCATCGGTGCACCCCCCCGCTCGCACCATCATCAGCTGATCGTTCATTTCGATGCCCTCCGCCGTAATGTCGACGCCGAGGCTGCGACCGAGCCCGGCCACCGCCGTCACTATCGCGGCACAATCTGTGCGCGTCGTCATTTCGGCGACGAACGTCTGATCCAACCTCGATGCGGTCGAACGGGAACTGGCGGAGATAGGTTAGCGACGAATACCCGGTGCCGAAGTCGTCGAGCGCTATGCTGATGCCGTGGGAACGCAGCCGATGCAACGTCGCAAGCGTTCCCTCATAATCGTCGAGGAGAAGCGCTCGGGCACCTCCAGTTCGAGCCGCCGCGGTGGCAGGTTTGACGCCGCGAGGGCTCCCATGATGGTGCCGTAGAGGTCGCCGGTCATGAATTGCGCTGCCGACAGGTTGACCCCGACTTTGACCGGTTGCGGCCAGCCCGCCGCGTCGCGGCAAGCGCGGCGTAACACCCAGTCGCCGAGTCGCCCGATTATGCCGATGTCCTCGGGGCGATCCCGACGAAGTCTCCCTTGCTCATAATGCCGCGTTCTGGATGGTACCAGCGCAGTAAGGCTTCGCAGCCACTGAATTTGCCGCCCGCAAAGGTGATCCACGGCTGATAGAGCAGTTCGAACTGCTCCTTTTCGAGCGCTGCCGGCAGTTCCCGCTCGAGCTGATGGCGCGCCACTGCGGCCCTTTCGATGTCGGCATTGAAGAAGCAGAAGGTATTGCGGCCTCGGCTCTTGGCGCGATAGAGCGCGAGATCGGCGTTCCTGTAGCAATTGATCGACATTCGTGCCGTCTTGGGGAGCGAACGCAATTCCGATGCTGATGCCAATCGTCAACTGGCTGCCGGCGACGCTGTAGGGTTCGCAGACACGTTGCTGGAGGCGAGTAGCGAGCGCGCTCGCTTCCTCCCTGGAATTCACGCTGGTTTGCACGATCACGAATTCATCGCCGCCCACGCGGGCCACGGTGTCGACGTCACGCGCGCAGTCGATGAGCCGTTGGGCAAGCCTCCGGCAATAGCTCATCGCCAACTGAATGACCAAGTGTGTCGTTGACGGTCTTGAAACGGTCGAGGTCGAGGCACAACACCGCACAGCTCTCGCCGTACCTTTTCGTGCGACTGATTCTGTGCTCGAGGCGCCCCTGGCAGCAGGTTGCGGTTGGCTAGGCCCGTCAGGGCATCATGATGTGCAAGCCGCACGATCTCCTCCTCGGCGTGCTTGCGTTCGGTGACATCTGTAATCGTACGCACCGCACCGCCATCAGGTAACGGCGTTTGCTGAAATTCGAGCACGGCGCCGTTCTCGGTGGTGCGCTGATAAACTGTGCTGACGGGAAGAGGGCGCATCTATCAGAAGCAGATCATAGGCCTCCAGACGACGCACCTCGCCATTGTTGCGGTTACGGTAAGAGTCGGCAAGCCAAGTAGCTGGACCGCCTTGCGGTTGATCACGGGGACATGGTTGTCGGCATCCGTCATGATGATGCCCTGGCCCATGTGATCGAGCGTCACTTCGAGCTCGTGGGTCTTGAGTTCAAGCTCGCGAGCCTTCTGGTGCGCCTGCGCCTCGCTGCGGCGCAGGTCATCGCGGATGCGGTCGATTCGCATTTGATGACGAATGCCTGCCACGATCGCGATGAGGACCAGCACCGTGATCAGCGACGCGATCATCAGATAAGTTGCGCGATTGCGCCGGTAGCCTTCGAAATGTAGTCCTCGCTCAGGCCTACCAATACGATCAGCGGAAGCCTTTCCGCGTTGCGATAGGAGACGAGCCGGTTGATGCCGTCGAGGGCGCCGTTGCCCCAATAGTTCCCGGACGGAGCGCGGTCGAGCGCGCCTTGGAGTTCGGCCGTTACGACCTGACGTCCAACCGTCTGTCCCTTGAAGCCATGCGAGGCAAGGATAACCCCATCAGACCTGGGGAACTGCACCGTGCCTTGAGGGCCAAGATCGACCGCCGCGAAAAACCTTTCGACAAAGCCGGGATCGAGCGAAGCCACGAGCGTGCCGGCAAAGCCGCCGTCGGAATGACGCAGCCGCCGTGAAATTTGCACGGTCCACTTGCCGGAAAGATGTCCCACCACCGGCTTGCCGATGAACAGATCGTCGGTCTTGGCGTCGACCTGGGCGAGAAAATGCTCGCGGTCGCCCAGATAGACCCGTTCGAAGACCTTGTCGCTGCCAAGCTGCGCCGCTCCGAGCGTGAAGCCGCCAGGGCCGACCAAGCTTACTTGGATTATCAGATCGCCGACGACCGTTGTTCGTTTGGTCCACTCGCGCAAAATCCAAAATGATCCTGGTCCTTCTCGTAGGCTTCGCGCAGCAACAGCAACGTTCGGTCAATGCCATCGAGGGTGCTGACCGTACTGTCCTCGAACAGGCGGGACTCAAAAAAAACCCTTGCCGCATATCGCCTCCTTGGATGCTCTTAGCGCGCTCGATCGACAGAATATAAAGGAGGCTCAGCCAGCAGGCCGCGATCATCATCAGACCGAGCACGGTCGCCGGCTGCATCGAAAACGCAGCCAACGTGCCAACTTCGATTTATACTTCCAACAACCACGACAGTCTTCGGGACCTGTGGTTTCACAGGTGTATGAGGAATACGTTAGGATTTGCTGCGACCGTCTCGCAAAGAGTTAAGTCTCGGTGAACTATGCGGGCGGTCCGGCGACTATTTCCGCATCGAACGCGCTCACTGCTCTACGACGCCGTTCAGTGCGATGAATCATTTGGAAGCCAGCCAATGGGCGCCGCAGACACCGGACTAACCATTCTTCAGATACGCAACTGAACCAAGTAGACGACAGATGGCGAACGGTGTCTGCGGCGCCGTGGCTGGCTTCCAAGTCATTCATCGCACTGAACGGCGTCGTAGAGCAGTGAGCGCGTTCGATGCGGAAATTGTCGCCGGGCCGCCCGCATAGTTCACTGAAACTTAACTCTTTGCGGCACGGTCGCAGCAAATCCTAACGTATTCCTCATACACCTGTGAAACCACGGGTCAGGAGAAGACTGTCGTGGTTGCTGGAAGCTTGAGATCGAAGCTCGCAGGTTGGCTGCGTGGCTCGATGCAGCCGGCGACCGTGCTCGGTCTGATGATGATCGCGGCCTGCTGGCTGAGCCTCCTCTATATTCTGTCGATCGAGCGCGCTAAGAGCGTCGAAGGAGCGATCCAGCAAGGGACTAATTTTGCCCGCCTGTTCGAGGACAGTACGGTCAGCACGCTCGATGGCATTGACCGAACGTTGCTGTTGCTGCGCGAAGCCTACGAGAAGGACCCGGATCATTTCGATTTGCGCGAGTGGACCAAACGAACAACGGTCGTCGGCGATCTGATAATCCAAGTAAGCTTGGTCGGCCCTGGCGGCTTCACGCTCGGAGCGGCGCAGCTTGGTAGCGACAAGGTCTTCGAACGGGTCTATCTGGGCGACCGCGAGCATTTTCTCGCCCAGGTCGACGCCAAGACCGACGATCTGTTCATCGGCAAGCCGGTGGTGGGACGTCTTTCCGGCAAGTGGACCGTGCAAATTTCACGGCGGCTGCGTCATTCCGACGGCGGCTTTGCCGGCACGCTCGTGGCTTCGCTCGATCCCGGCTTTGTCGAAAGGTTTTTCGCGGCGGTCGATCTTGGCCCTCAAGGCACCGTGCAGTTGCGCAGGTCTGATGGGGTTATCCTTGCCTCGCATGGCTTCAAGGGACAGACGGTTGGACGTCAGGTCATAACGGCCGAACTCCAAGGCGCGCTCGACCGCGCTCCGTCCGGGAACTATTGGGGCAACGGCGCCCTCGACGGCATCAACCGGCTCGTCTCCTATCGCAACGCGGAAAGGCTTCCGCTGATCGTATTGGTAGGCCTGAGCGAGGACTACATTTTCGAAGGCTACCGGCGCAATCGCGCAACTTATCTGATGATCGCGTCGCTGATCACGGTGCTGGTCCTCATCGCGATCGTGGCAGGCATTCGTCATCAAATGCGAATTGACCGCATCCGCGATGACCTGCGCCGCAGCGAGGCGCAGGCGCACCAGAAGGCTCGCGAGCTTGAACTCAAGACCCACGAGCTCGAAGTGACGCTCGATCACATGGGCCAGGGCATCATCATGACGGATGCCGACAACCATGTCCCCGTGATCAACCGCAAGGCGGTCGAGCTGCTCGGCTTGCCGGACTTTTTCCGTAACCGCAACAATGGCGAGGTGCGTGGTCTGGAGGCCTATGATCTGCTTCTGGTAGATGCGCCTGCTTCCGTCAGCACAGTTTATCAGCGCACCACCGAGAACGGCGCCGTGCTCGAATTTCAGCAAACGCCGTTACCTGATGGCGGTGCGGTGCGTACGATTACAGATGTCACCGAACGCAAGCACGCCGAGGAGGAGATCGTGCGGCTTGCCCATCATGATGCTCTGACGGGCCTCGCCAACCGCAACCTGCTGCAGGGGCGCCTCGAGCACGCGATCAGCCGCACGAAAAGGTACGGCGAGAGCTGTGCGGTGTTGTGCCTCGACCTCGACCGTTTCAAGACCGTCAACGACACACTTGGTCATTCAGTTGGCGATGAGCTATTGCGCCAGCTTGCCGAACGGCTCATCGACTGCGCGCGTGACGTCGACACCGTGGCCCGCGTGGGCGGCGATGAATTCGTGATCGTGCAAACCAGCGTCAATTCCAGGGAGGAAGCGAGCGCGCTCGCCACTCGCCTTCAGCAACGTGTCTGCGAACCCTACAGCGTCGCCGGCAGCCAGTTGACGATTGGCATCAGCATCGGAATTGCGTTCGCTCCCCAAGACGGCACGAATGTCGATCAATTGCTAGGGAACGCCGATCTCGCGCTCTATCGCGCCAAGAGCCGAGGCCGCAATACCTTCTGCTTCTTCAATGCCGACATCGAAAGGGCCGCAGTGGAGCGCCATCAGCTCGAGCGGGAACTGCCGGCAGCGCTCGAAAAGGAGCAGTTCGAACTGCTCTATCAGCCGTGGATCACCTTTGCGGGCGGCAAATTCAGCGGCTGCGAAGCCTTACTGCGCTGGTACCATCCAGAACGCGGCATTATCAGCCCCGGAGACTTCATAGGGATCGCCGAGGACATCGGCATAATCGGGCGACTCGGCGACTGGGTGTTGCGCCGCGCTTGCCGCGACGCGGCGGGCTGGCCGCAACCGGTCAAAGTCGGGGTCAACCTGTCGGCAGCGCAATTCATGACCGGCGACCTCTACGGCACCATCATGGGAGCCCTCGCGGCGTCAAACCTGCCACCGCGGCGGCTCGAACTGGAGATTACCGAGACGCTTCTCCTCGACGATTATGAGGGAACGCTTGCGACGTTGCATCGGCTGCGTTCCCACGGCATCAGCATAGCGCTCGACGACTTCGGCACCGGATATTCGTCGCTAACCTATCTCCGCCAGTTCCCGTTCGACCGCATAAAGATCGATCAGACGTTCGTCGCCGAAATGACGACGCGCACAGATTGTGCCGCGATAGTGACGGCGGTGGCCGGGCTCGGTCGCAGCCTCGGCGTCGACATTACGGCGGAGGGCATCGAAATGAACGATCAGCTGATGATGGTGCGAGCGGCGGGGTGTACCGATGGGCAGGGCTATCTCATCTGCCGCCCGAAGCCGTCGACCGACATCGCTGCAATGTTGTCGGCCCGTAGTGCCATCACCAGCATTGCATCGTAGACTTGGCCCCTACTCCGAAGGTCGCGCCAGGCTCGTAGGAAAGCCGTGGCCCGACGATCACAATGGGGAAAATCGTAGAGGAAGGGATACCGAGGCATGCCGACGCCTGACTACGCCACGACAAGGTCCAACAATCAGGCTACGGTCGACACGCTGCGCTTGGGCGATCTTAGCGTCGGTCGGCTCGGCTTCGGCGCCATGCGGATCACTGGGCGCGGCGTCTGGGGTCCGCCACCAGATCGGGCGGAAGCGCTACGCTTGCTACGCCGCGCAGTCGAGCTTGGCGTAACCTTCATTGATACTGCCGATCTCCTACGGTCCTGGGATTAGCGAGGAACTGATCGCCGAAGCGCTGTCGCCTTATCGCAGCGGGCTGGTGATTGCGACCAAGGGCGGCCTGACGCGGCCGGGTCCGGGCGAGTGGCGCCGGGACGGGCGGCCAGCGCATCTTCGTGCGGCTTGCGAGGCGAGCCTCGGACGCCTACGCACCGATCGCATTGATCTCTATCAGCTACACAGCCCCGATCCCGGTGTGCCACTCGCGAACCCTTGGGCGCGCTCGTCGAGCTGCAGCGCGAGGGGAAGATTTCGGTTCATTGGCGTGTCTAATGTCGACATCGGTGAGCTAGCTGCAGCACGCCGCGTCGCGACCATCGTATCCGTACAGAACCGCTACAACGTGACGGACAGATCCTCCGAACCGGTGCTTTCGGTCTGTGAACGCGACGGCATCGCCTTCCTGCCGTGGTTTCCGCTGGGCGCCGGCAGCAAGCGGCCCGCGTCAGCGGACCGCTTGCCGAAATTGCCGCGCGCCACGAGGCGACGCCAGCCCAGGTCGCGATCGCCTGGCTGTTGGCGCGAGCGCCCGTTATGCTGCCCATCCCTGGCACCTCCACGCTCGCCCACCTCGAGGAGAACATGCAGGCTGGCCGTCTACGGCTGAGCGCCGCCGATTGCGCCACACTCGAGTGATACACCGCGAGAGAGCTATCAAGGTAGACCGGCCGTCAGCGCAATGGGTCGAGCGAAGTCTCCCCGGTGTGGTGATTGCGCCGGATCACCAACAATTCCTGGCTCGGCGCAGCATTCCACCGTGGCGGATAATTGTGAACGCGGCTGTCGCGCACGTTCATGCCCTCGACGATGGCGTATCGTGGGGCGCCGCTGCTTTGAATGACACGACCACACATGGCCCACTAGATAAGATCGCTGAAGTCGGTCGCCAACCGGCATCATCAACGTCGCAGGGGCGCTACTTGTAATAACCGACGCCGCAGACGGATCACCGATCACAGTTGGCGTTCAACCGCGAACTCGGCTACCGAAGAAACTACTCCGTGCCCGTACAGGGCCGAACCTGTCAGCCTGGTCGGGCCACCTTTTTATCAGCGCCGTTGAGCCTGTCGCGCCCCGCCTTGGCAAAAGTTTTGGATTTCCTGCGGTAGGATGGTCGTCTAAATTGGGGGCGTGAGCCCATATTTCTGATTAATCTGTTTTTGCCACGAGAGGGATTTCAGCACATCCAAGGGGCCGGCACGCTCTGACAGAATTCGTTGCTAGTCTTCGCGGTCCGGAGGCATCTAGCCAGGAAGACGTGAACGCTCAAGGATTCAACAAATCCCGCTTTTCTTGCGCGAGCCGCCGCTTCATCAACGCAGGCTGAGCTTTCCTTACCCACCGCAAATTTTGCCGCGTCCACCTCGGTAGCCTTGATATCGGCGATCATCTTTTCACCGTTCTTCTGCCACCACCAGTATCCGACACCCGCTGTCGCTCCACCGACAAAAATGAGGGAACCGAGCGTGATGAGTATGACCTTGATCGCAGTGCGCATTGCGGGCCTCCGATGACCAGACCTTGAATTCTTAGTAGCTCCGGGGCAAGCATGAGTTCATGGCCACCTATGCCGTTGACGGCAAGCCCGCGTAGAGGTGTGCCAGTTCTGCGCCGAAAATGCTTCGCACAAGTTCTGATTTGATCAGTTGGCTGCCAGACGGGTTCCGCGCGGGACAGGCTAATTGAGCTTCGACGCTGTCAAAGTTATGACTGAGCGTGACGCCGTGGGTCCATCCGTCGTCGCAGAGAACGTCGCGATCCGAAAGACGATTTCCACGAGTGACGGATTGTGATGCGTTTTCGAGTGACGCCAGGCGTCATCCACACCCATTCAGCAGGTCTTTCAATTTTCCCTGCGCACTCCCACAATCCTGATTCGGTCCCCTCGAAAACAGTAGGAAGCCATGCCCCGCCCAATAAATCCGAACAAGTTGACCATCGATCAATTGTTCGAGTTGAAGAGCCGCGTAGAAGCCGCACTCAGCGCGAAGGTCATCGAGGAGCGTCGTGCTCTGGAGGATAGACTAAACAGCCTGGCCCGAGTTCTAGGGCCATCGCACAAGGGCCGAGGTGGTCCACGCGGAGCTGTCCCGCCCAAGTATCGCAATCCAACCAACCCTTCCGAGACTTGGGCCGGACGTGGATTGAAACCACGGTGGCTGACCGCCGCAATCAAGTCGGGCAAGAAGCTGGAGGATTTCGCCATCGGGGCGACAGTCAAATCCAAACCCACTAAGAAAATGTCGAGAACTCGAAAAGCCCGAAAGTAGACCCCATTCTCCGATCCACGTCCCAGCGCCATCAGCCGATGTGACACTTCGGTCGCGCCACAGCCCACTTGTTGTCCAAATTGATGTCCTGGAGCATCGTTGTACCCGTCGTCGGGGTCATTGTGGGAGTTGTGATAATGGCATTTGGCTTTCGCAAAAAGGCACCGACCCCCGTTTCGTTCGATGATATCGATGGTGTCCTCAAACAGGATTGGGCACGAACAGGCAACATAGATTTCCATGCGCGTTCACTGGACAGCGCCTCGCCCCAGCAATTGATCTTGCGCGTTGAAGAAAGCAAGATCGTCGAAAATGCGATGGGGCAAGACGTTGTGCAGTTGAGGTGGCGACTAGCGGCGCTGGAAGAGGCGAAAGAGGTGGTCGCATGCTGGAATGCCAGCAGACACCGATGATAAGTCCAAAGACGGCAAGGTGCTCGGATGATTGCCTCGTCGTCAGGGATAGCCGTGGCCTTGACTTCTCTGGGGTTGGTTTGGCAGCGTCCGATCACAAGTAGGGCCGCCCTAACTGTCGAACAGCGGATAAGACGATGATCAAATCAGAGCTTGTGCAGCGCGTTGTCGCGCAAAATCCTCACCTCTTTCATCGTGACGCCGAGAAGATCGTGAATGCCATTCTGGACGAGATCATCGCCGCCATGAGACGCGGAGACCGCGTTGAACTGCGAGGCTTTGGTGCCTTCTCAGTGAGGCATCGCGGGGCTCGTAATGGCCGCAATCCGCGCACTGGCACGCAGGTCTCGGTTGGAGAAAAATCGGTGCCCTATTTCAAGACAGGTAAGGAAATGCGCGAGCGGCTCAACAGCCCGATCACTAAGTGAATGGCCTGCGCGAGGCGCGGATGACCTCGAAATCGCATTGCACGCGACCCCCGGCCGAAAGTCATCGACGCTGTACCCTGTAAGGTCGATCTGCCGACCTGTAGTGCTAGTCTACTAGCTCATTGCAGCACGCCGGGCGGGTCCATCCCGCTGCGGCTCAAGTCAATCTCTCCAATCCGATTCCGGCCGTCGCCTCATCGTGGATCGCAGCCTAGGATGGGCCCGAAAAACCCGCTAACTCTGTTCCGGTCAAAACCATCATTGCTGATGCGGCGCAGCGCACGTCGGTTTAGTGCCCAGGAGCGGACTGGCATAACGCGACTTGCCAAACGCGGGGCTTCGCAAATGACGGTGTCGGCGTGTGCTTACCGCTACCTCCGGCTGACTAGAGCTAAGCGAAGCGCTAATGGAAAAACGGCGGCCGGAACCAGGTGAGCATGCGGCCGCAGATGAGCACGCCCACCCACATCGCGAGCGATGTCCCGGCGATCGCCTTGATGGTTAGCGGGGCATCGGCACCTGCCGGAAGTTTCTTCATGTCCGTGAATGCGGTACTGCCGTAAAACATCAGGATGTTGATCCCGGCAATCGCCATGAGGAGCGCTTTCAGGCGACCCGCGTCGTTATAGAAATACTGGTCCGGATGGCCGAAGAAGAAAATAGTGCCGGTCAGCACGTTCAGGATGTAACCCGCTATTCCGTACGGCACGAGCCGATGGATGGTCGCTGGCGGAATCCCCTTGGCGAGGCCGAGCACACGCAGGTCGAACATTCCGACAGTGCCGAGCAGCAGCGTGAGCCCGATATAGTGGATGATTTCGCAGGTCGGCCACAACCACGGTTCATTCACGTATACAAAATGGTGGAGTGCGGTGCTGCGCACCCACTGTTCCCACGGGGCGATGTCATCCATGGCGGCACCCCTTGATTGTCAGGTGAGGGCTCGAATGCCGAGCAACTCCCATTTATGGGTGTATTCGAGCAGCCGACCGGCGATGATGAGGCCTACCCAGGCCGCAAGCGAAGCTGCGGCCATCCACTTAGCGCGCGGCGTTATGATCTTCTGGGCGCCTGCGCCCCCATGCAGCACCTCGACGCCAATTCGATAGACGAGGATGACCGCAAAGGCGACCAGCGCCAGCTTGATATAGAATAGCGGGTTCGTGAGCTGCTTGGTCGGATAGCCGATCACCATCAGCACGCCGATGGCATAAAGCCGTATGGGACGTGGGAAGTGATGATCAAGGATCATCACGAAGGCTACATCAGCTGGGACGAATTCGAGCGCAATCAGAAGCAGATCGCCCTCAACAATTACGGCCGCGCCGGAGGCGTCAAGACCGGTCGCGGTGGCAGAGCGCTCCTCTCCGGCATCATGACCTGCGGGAGGTGCGGGCGGCGGCTAAGCGTCGCCTACACCGGCAATCCGCAAAGCCGACCGGTATATCGCTGCGACAAGCCGAACCTTATGATGGGCCTGCCTCGGTGCATGACCTTCGGCGGTCCGCGGATTGATTCCGCGATCGCAAGGGAGCTGCTCCGGGCGGTCGAGCCAATGGCGATCGAAGCCGCATTTAAGGCGGAACGGATGCATCGGGAACAACAGGAAGAACAACAGCGAATCTGGATCTGGAACTGCGGCAGGCGCGATACGAGGCGAGTTTGGCCGAGCGCCGGTATGCCGCCTGCGATCCTGACAATCGTCTCATCGCCGCACAGCTGGAGAAGAATTGGGAGACTGCGCTCCGCCGCGTCCGCGATTTGGAGGGGCGCCGACCGACCGCAAAACAAGCCGAGATCGAAGTCGATGCGAATGCTTTTGCCAATTTGGCAGAGAACCTCTCGGAGGCGTGGAATGCGCCGGGCGTCACCATGCGGGCCCGCCAACAATTGCTGCGGGCTTTGATCGTCGACATTATCGTCGATGTCGACGAGAAGGCGCGCGACGTGGTGCTTACGGTTCACTGGCGCGGCGGCCAGCACTCCGAGCTGCGTGTGCGCAAGCCGCGAACCGGAGAACATGGCTGCGCGACGACTGAAGATGCGCTGGCGGTCATGCGCAGCATGGCCGGTCGCTGGTCTGACGAGCATATCGCCGCGTCGCTCAATCGGATGGGCTTGCCTACAGGCCAGGGCAAGACTTGGACGGCGCACCGCGTATCCTCGGTTCGCCGCGTGCGCGGAATCCATGCCTACCGATCTGCGGAAAAGGATGGAGAATGGCTGACCTTAACCGAGGCGGCAGCAGCTTTACGCGCCACAAGCCACACAATACGCCGCCTGATCAAATCCGGCGTGCTGCCCGCGGTGCAGGTTGTGCCCGGCGCGCCATACCAGATTCGCGCCGACGACTTGGCGTCGGAATCGGTCAAATCTGCGATGGCCCGAAAAGGTCGCCCGTGTCGCGTCACTGACGACAACACAATTCCAATGTTTACAGACACTTGAAGAAGGAATGCATAATGACTCAAGCACCG
>CAVPDZ010000009.1:0-1124262 GCA_963702755.1 uncultured Alphaproteobacteria bacterium
CAACGCATCAAATTGCGGCGCCGGCCAGAGCGACGGCACATCATTGGCGTCTCTGATGACCGGATCATCATGGGCGATGATGAGCCGGCCCGCTAGCGCGATCGAGTGGCAGACTGTCGACAGAGCAAAGCCCGGGGCAATTTCAGCTACGCTTAGTGGTCGGCTTCTTCAACCGTACCCCCGCCCCTCCCCCGTTTTCGTCGATGAATTGGATGCCGGCGCGCTGAAGGGCCGTTTCGATCTTGCTTCCCGTCTCTGCTCGGCCGCCGAGAAACCCGTCCTGAGCCTCTAACCGTTTGATCGTGGGGATTGAGACATTCGCCGCCAAGGCGAGCTGTTCTTGAGACCACCCCAACAGGGCGCGCGCAGCTTTGATCTGCCTAATTGATACTTTTAGTATTGACGTCGGCGGCATCAGATGAGATACTTTTAGTATCGATATGTCTCAGGTGAAGTTACTAAGTGCGAGGAGAAGCAACAATGGCAAGTTCAGCACAACAGTGGCACCGACCGGACCGCCGGCACTTCATCGGCGGCTCCGATGCCCGCATCATCATGGGCGATGACGAGCCGGCCCTGATCCGGCTTGTGGCGCGAGAAGCGCGGCGAGATCGAAGCCGCAGGACCTTTCCGACAATCTCATTGTCCAGCTCGGCGTCGTTACCGAGCCGCTCAACCGCCTCTGGTATGAGCGCACGACCGGAAAGGCGATCAAGGACGTCCAGCTGCGGGTCCGGCATCCGGTCATCCGGTGGATGGCCGCGACCCTCGACGGAGTGGTTGAGCAGTCCGGGGCCGTCTTCGAGGCGAAGTTCATGCTGCCGTGGTCGTTCTCGGAAGAAGGGGCGGCCGAGAAATACATGGCGCAGCTCCAGCACAACATGTGGGTGACCAACGCTCGCCAGGCGGTGCTGTCGGTCATCACCGGCGGCGGCAAATGGGTCGAGATCACCGTTCCTGCGGATGCGCTCTACCAGCATCTCCTGCTGACAGCCGAGAAGAAATTCTGGCGATGCGTCGAGAGTGGCGACCTGCCGCGCCTCTATTTGGCGGAGACGCCGCGTCCGCGGATCGAGGCCGTGCGGATCGTCGACATGACCGGCTCCAACGCCTGGGCGGAATTCGCGGCGTTGTTCCGGGAGACGCGGAGCTGCCTTCGTCCAGCACGAGAGCGCCAAGACCGAACTCAAGGGATTGATGCCGGAGGACGCCAAGGAGGCGATCGGGCATGGCGTCCGGGCCAAGCGCTCGAAAGTCGGGCGCGATCAGCTTCGAACTCCTTGAGGTGGAGGCCGGCCATGCAGCGGTCCAGTGAATCGATCGGCGCCATTGCCGGCGCGCTCGCCAAGGCCCAGGCCGAACTCACCAACCCGGAGAAGTCGCTGATCGCAACCATCCGCTCTCCGTTCCCGCGCGAGAGCGATCGGACGTTCCGCTATGCCTCGCTGTCGTCCGGGCTCGATATCGTTCGCAAGACCTTGGGCAAGCATGAAATTGCGACAGTGCAGACGACCTCGATCGACAATCAGGCCGGCCTCATTCGCCTGACCACGGTGCTCGCCCACACCTCGGGAGAATGGGTGTCGTCCGACTGGCCGGTGTGCCCGGTCAGCGATACGGCGGCGCCCGCACAAGATGGGCGCGGCACTGACCTACGCCCGGCGCTACGCGCTGTTCACCCTCGTCGGCATCGCCGGCGAAGATGACCTCGACGCACCCGATCTCCTCGGGACGATGTCAAGTCCGGGACCGGAGGATGTATCCGGCAAGTCCGAAAGGCGACCAACGGGCACGCTGGCGCCGCACCAACTCCAGCGGTCCGTTACGATGGAAAGCGGGCGCATCGGATACCGAAGGCTTCCGTCCCAGTCCTCGATGCCGAACCTTCAGCGGCGTTGCGCGACAAGCTGTTAGTCGAGATCGAGGGTCTTGAATCAGCGCAAACGGCTATCGCGTGGGCGAACCGTGGGCTGACGGCCAAGAACCGGCTTGCGGCCGCAGACGCCAATGCTGTTGAAGCGGCGTTTCGGAAACGAATGGAGATGCTCGAAAGAGCTCGCTGGACGCACAGGGTCAGCAGCGAATCTACCGTCGGCCGGTCGGCGGCCGACGGTGGACCGCGCTCATCGAACGAACCGTTGGGAGGGCAGGCCTCAACAGAAGCCGCTCCATCCGCTCAGCAAGCCGACAGTGGCAACCGGCAAGCTGCGCCGCTTTCGCGACAAGGAGCACTTGCGCTTCGTCTCCAAGCAGGCGTGCACCGTGTGCGGCCGGCAACCATGCGAGCCGCACCACATCCGCTTTGCCCAGCCGCGCGCCATCAGCCGAAAGGTCAGCGACGAGTTCACCGTGCCGCTGTGCCGCGTCCATCACCGCGAAATTCACCGCCGCGGTGATGAAGCCGCATGGTGGGCCGGCTTCGGCATTGATCCCATGCCGATTGCGCTACGCCTGTGGCAGCAGTCGCGCGGTATCGTCCTGCCCGTGCAGAGCGGCCATGCCACTACCGATCAGGCAACGGCGCCAACCGTATCTGCGGCAATCGCACCAGTGCCGCCGGGAATGCGGCGCCATGACCTCGTTCCGGCAAGAACAGGCCAACCGTCGCAATGCGCTGCACAGCACCGGCCCGCGAACCGAGGAAGGCAAGCGAGCCTCCCGCGCCAACGCCTTCCGCCACGGATTGACCGCCGAGACGATCGTTACCGGCGTCGAGGATGCCGAGGATTACCGCGCGTTCGAGGCGGCGGTCATCGCCGATTATGATGCGCGGACCGCAGTCGAGCGCGAACTCGTTCTTCGCCTGGCGTCACTGCTGTGGCGTCTTCGTCGCGCCACGGCGGTCGAGACTGATCTGCTCGAGATACAGGCCCAGAGCTTGCGCGAACGCCAAATCGACGAGGCTGCGGGAGGATCAGCCGGGCAGTCGCAGTTCTCGTCGGCGAAACACGCTCATTTGTTCCCCGTCGCCATCAACAGCGCATCAGGACCTTCCGCAGATAGACTGCGAGTGGCCAATGAGCGCAGCTACGATTTTCCGGATCATGCGGTTGCAATTCGTACGCTGACATACGCCTTTCTTCGCCTCGCCCAGCTAGACAGCGGAATATTTGAACGCCTCGGACGATACGAGGCCAGACTGTGGAGTTGTTCCAGGTCTGCTAGCAGGCTGCTGAAAAACGTCACCTGACAAGCTGCCGCGAATATAATTCCCTGCGCTGTGGATTTGCGGAGGCGCGGATGCGGGGCTCGGACACGCGGACGGGTGAGTTATTTTCCTATGTGGACCTTGAGAAACGAGTACCCGCAAAGCATCCGTTGCGTTTGGTCCGAGATGTCGTGAACGAAGTCCTGGCGGCGCTCGATGGCGATTTTGGCAAGGCTTACGCAGATAGCGGTCGGCCTTCGATTGCGCCTGAACGTCTGTTGCGGGCGTCTTTGCTTCAGGCCTTCTATACCATCCGTTCGGAGCGGCAGCTGATGGAGCAACTCGGTTACAACTTGCTCTACCGGTGGTTCGTCGGGCTCGGCGTGGATGATCCGGTGTGGGTGCCGACCGTGTTCACCAAGAACCGTGATCGGTTGCTTGAGGCCGACGTTGCGAAGAAGTTCTTGGCCGAACTCATGAACCACAAGAAGCTGCGCGGATTGTTGTCGGACGAACACTTCTCGGTCGACGGCACGCAGATTGCGGCGTGGGCCTCGATGAAGAGTTTCAAGGCAAAGGATGGCTCAAGCGATCCGCCTGGGCCGGGTCGCAACGGCGAGCGCGATTTCCATCGCGAGAAGCCCGCCAACGCAACGCATGCCTCGACGACGGATCCGGAGGCCAAGCTCTATCGCAAGGGACACGGCAAAGAAGCCAAACTCAGTTTCACGGGACAGCACTGATGGAGAATCGCAGCGGGCTCATCGTCGCGACCGCGTTGACTCCGGCCACCGGGACGGCCGAGCGCCAGGCGGCGGAAGAAATGATCGTACGCTATTCGCCAGGGGCACGGCGCATCACACTGGGCGCCGACAAGGGTTACGATGCGGCAGCGTTCGTGGCCGATCTGCGAACGCTCAACGTAACGCCGCACATCGCCCAGAACACCGCCGGGCGGCGTTCCGCAATCGACGTCCGGACCACCCGGCATTCCGGCTATGCGGTGAGCCAGCAGAAGAGAAAGCGCATCGAGGAGCCGTTTGGCTGGGCCAAGATGATCGGCGAGTTTGCCCGGCCAATGCTTCGTGGTGCCAACAAGCTTGGCTTCAAATTCACCCTGACGATGGCCGGCTACAATCTGATCCGATTGCCTAAACTCATCGAAGCTGCCGCCTGATGGCGACCGAACCGAAGATGCGAACGCCCACCAAACATCGGCAGATGCTCAAAACAAACAAGTCGAACCGACCCAAGCAGTCAAATATCGGTCTTTCGACACCAATTTCAGCAGCCTGCTAGAGCGGATTTCGTTTGCAAGGAATCGGATTGGGATCCCCGAAGGGCCGCGAATCGTGAATTCAAGCTGTCCACTGGGCGGAGGCCAGAATCTTCTTGGCTGTTGAGCTCGGGGGCGCGCGGCGGCAACGTCGAGAGCGAGATGTTGGCTGGAATCCCTAGTTCGTTCGGACCGTCCCAATCTGCTTGATCGAGGATCACAACGGCGTGGACGCCCGGGCGACCTTCGTGGCGATCTCGTCGACGTGAAGCTGCATGGCTTCGCTGTTGCAGGCCGGAAGTACGAGCCTCACCCACGTCCGGTCGCCGATGTTGCGGAGGCGTTCGCCGACGCCACTCCGAGGACAATCGGACCCTCATCGACTAATGCTGCACACCGTTCTTGACTATAATCTTGATCGATGATGTTCCATAATTACCGGAAGTATCGCGAGCGACCGCATAAGCGTATCTTGCCCGTCGGAGACGGTGGTGCTGTCCCAGATAGTCTATATGGCCGGAATTAATAGGTGGACCGATATTCTCGGCGCAATCGATGATGGATTGGACTTGTGCGACTGCAACATCGTCAGATACCGGAGCATCGAGAGTGACCGCTGGGCCGGAAACCAGCATAGTTTTTGCCCTCCTGAAGAGGCAATGCCTTTGATTCGTCCGACGTTCATTCATGGTCACCCGCCCTCAAATATTAGATGCGAGCTGGCCGAGTCGCACGACAAAAAAGGGCCAACCACCGAGTGCCGACCGGTTCCCCGTGGTTAATGTGGCGGCGGCGAGGCTCTGGTCGTCGTGGCCGAGGCTTGGTTTAAGCACTGCAACGAAGAGCGCCCGCATGGCGCGATCGGCCAGAAGCTGCCGATCACGTTGTTGCATCACGATGGCGCAGCTAGCCCGCCACTGTGAAAAAGCGGAAATTACCCTTCGGCGATCCAACGTTCGGTCTCAGAGCAAAAAGGATGCCGTCTCAAGCTGGCTGTGGTCACAGGAAACGGGGGTCAACTCCCGATTGGCGGTTCTTGTCAATAGGCGTACTTCCGTTGGCAACAGCCTGAGTTTGTTTTGTTCCAATGATCAACTTTGACCACTGAGTATCCGGAGGCAACGCCATCTTTTTTATCTGTGTATATTGCGAGCGTCCTCTCGCGGCGCCGGGTTCCGGAACTAGAGCCGTAGAGTAATTCATAGAGAGCGACGTTGCTTGCGAGCCCGATATAAATCGGTCAACACACCTTTGCGGTACCGAGCAATTCCCGAAGAGTTTTATCTCTATTTGTGGGCATCTTCATAGAACCTGATAAAATCGCCAACCGTGACCGGAAAGTAAGCGTCACGAGACTCGGTGAACGGATCAAAACCAAGTGATTCTTCCAATCTCGCAACGAGAATGGCGAGTCCCAGGGAATCGAGCCCGGAATTCGCCAATGGCAACTCATCTGTCAGTGGCGACAGGCACTTGCGCTGCTCCTTGGCGACTTGCCGCATATGCAAAAGTATCTCTGATCTCACTCGCGTCATCCTTATCAGCCCTCATCTGCTCGTTAGCTTGAGAAGGAAGCTCCGTGATAATACCCATACCATGTTACTTACACTTTTTCCAGATGACAAAAGACGGCCAACTTTAACCATTCGGTTCGCGAGGCGCGAAAGGTACTATCCTCTGTCTCAGACGAGAGGGCTCCCGATGGGGTTATGCAATGACCGAGGGCCAAAACATCGTCGGTGCGCGCTCGTCGCTAGCAGGAGGGGTGAAAGCGCTGAAAATGACGGCGTCAATCCGAGATCCGATGCGCATCTTGGGTGTCCTGATGAATGGAGACCAACCCCGGCCGCGATGAAGTGGTGCAATTGATCGTACTTACCGAGCGCGACACGCTCTGCCATCGGCTGAACGCTCTTGAGGCCACCAGGACCGATCAGGCCCGCCATGTAAAAGCGGGCACATTGTCGCCGTGCCTTGTGACCCAACCGATCCAGAGACGGCTCGAGTCAACGTCCAAGCTCGCCCCTCCAATCCGAGGTCCTGCTACCATGGTCGGCCCCTCCACAAAGCCGACCACCCATGAGTTGGCAGCAGAAAAACTGGTTTGGGAATCACCTAACCTCCAATTATTCCAGCAACGCTTTAGGTCATGAACCCATAAACTGGATTCTCGAATCGGTGCAGGTATAATTCAACCTCCTGAGCAGGAGGTTGGTGATGGCGCGCTTTGATCTGACGGATTTCGAATGGTCGGTAATCCAGCCGTTGCTGCCGAACAAGCCGCGGGGCGTGCCGCGGGTGGACGACCGGCGTGTGCTCAATGGCATTTTCTGGCGGCTGCGCACCGGTTCGCCCTGGGCGGACATCCCCGAGCGATACGGGCCTTACACGACGTGCTAAACCGCTTCAATCGGTGGCGGCAAGGCCGGTGTTTGGGATCGTCTTCGAAGGCCGTTTCGCAGGCCTACGACGGCGACATCCAGATGATCGAATTCCTCCATCATTCGCGTGCATCAGCATGCCGCCAATACCCAAAAAAAGACGACCGATCCCGTTGCATGGGTCGCTCGCGGGGCGGACTGACAACGAAAATCCACGCCCTCGTCGATGCCAGCGGCCTGCCGATCGCGCTGAAGCTCACCGAAGGCCAGGCCCATGACGGCCGAGCGCCGACATGTCCACTGTCGTCACGGCCACATCCTTCTCGCCGACGCCGCCTACGATTCCGACGTCTTGCGCCAAAGCTTGGCAGCGCGAGGCGCATTCGCCAACGTCAAACCGATGCCCAATCGGCGCAGCAAGCCCAACGTTCTCCACCTTCCTCCATCGCTACCGCAACTTGGTCGAACACTTCTTCAACAAACTCAAGCACTTTCGAGCCGTCGCAACGCGCTACGACAAATCGGCGGAAAACTTCCCCGCATCCATCCAACTCGCATCCGCACGAATTTGGATGCGGTTTAATAAGTCCGTGACCTAGAGCATCCTCACGTTGACTGGAATTCGGAACGGGATCCCCCGGCGGCGGTCATGTAATTCATAGGCTTCCAGCTCTTGATGGCTGGGGGATTCTATGAGCTGGCGAAGGGGAAAATCTTATTCGCAGGACTTTGCGCGAACGTGTCCTGGCCGCGATCGATGGTGGCACGCCGGTTTACCAAGCCGCACCGTTGTTTCGGGTCAGCGTGTCCTACATCTACAAAGCCTTGGGCCGGCGACGTGCAACCGGAGAGACCACCGCCGGCCGCAACGGTGTCATCTGGCTTGGAAACTCGAGCCGTACCATCAGGCGATCCGCGACCGGGTCTCCTCGCAGCCCGATGCAACACTTGATGAACTGCGTGCCTGGATGTTGACGAACAACGGCATCTCGGTGAGCCAAGGCAAAAAAAGACACCACGCGGCTGAACAGGGTCGCCCCGACATTGCCCAAGCCCGCGCGACTTGGCGGCGAGAGCAGCCGGCTATGAATGCGGCCCGCCTGGTCTTCATCGACGAGACCTGGGCGACCACCAACATGACGAGGCGCTACGGCAGAGCGCGCCGCGGCCAGCGTGTCATCGCCAGCGTTCCCCACGGCCACTGGAAGACATCAACCTTCTTTGCCGGATCGATCCGAAGCAGATCCGCGATCCGGCTGCATCACGGTGGATTGCCAATGGCGAGAACGTGCTGCTGCTCGGCCCACCGGGGCGTCGGCAAAACGCACTTGTCGATCGCGCTTGGGCGAGAGGCAATCCTGGCCGGATACACGGTACAGTTCACAACGATCCAAGCCGGACAACAATCAAACCACCCGGCCGAACAATCCGCCGAACGACCCGATAAGATCGCGGCCGTTCACACGACTTAATTTCAGCAGCCTGCTAGCCGCACGGGGCGAACGTCTTTATGGAGTGCGACTCCGGAGTGTCGCCTGAATTTCTACACTAATTTGTGCACCGAAATTCGGACCGCGCTATTTCGAAGGCGGTGAACGAAAAGGACCGCCCGAAAATTGCGGCGGCGTCCCCCGGTTTTCGCGAATTGCCCGAAGCCCTGGGCGATCCTAAACACTCGAACCATTTCGACGCAATGCAATGGTCCGATGACTACGATCCGGGCAGTTTTCGACGAACTGCCAATTATCTTGGACGCATCGCAAACCGGCGCAACACCGCACGCTCACGCCTCGCCGAGTAAAAGCCCGCCGGTTCAACTGCCTGATCCGAAGGCTTGCTTAAAAGGCGTCCCGTTATCCGTTTCGTGCTCGTCGCGCGTCGTCCAAAAGTTCGCGGTGCCCCAGTTGAGCGTCAGTCCAAAGCGTAGCCAATCCTCTTTCGGAGGGGCGGGAACTTGGTGTAAGATAAGGTGTTGTCGCGTGCGTTTTAGCAAGTTGTTTTGGTAAAAGGAGTAAAATGGTGAGATTTCGTAGCGGGGGTACATAATGTGTTGGTGTGCTGCGTTCACGGCGATCTTAATCGCGCAACTGGGCTCGCGCATTGGAATGCCGTCAAGCCATGCGCTCGCCCACAGGGAAGCATTTGGCGATAATCGGGCGCTCAGTGGCCACTCGAAGTCCCGAAGATAGCCGTCGGCACCTCCCGCCTGTCCTGAGGGCGGCAGAAACGAGAATGGCCCGGGTTTGGGTTGGGCGTCATCCGGAGACTCCCACATTGTAGTTCACCAGCGGTCTTGAGGATTGGAATGACGTGACCAGGAAATTTGGCGTTCTCGATGGTCTCCGTTCCATCAGCATTGTGCTGGTGCTTGCCGCTCACATGGTGCCGTTGGGATTTCACGACGCAACTCTGACCGCTGGCGCAATGGGCATGAGCCTATTTTTCGCGCTGTCAGGATTCTTGATCACATCAACATTGTTGACGAACGACGACGCTTTTGCGTTTTTGGTCAAGAGACTAGCTCGCATTGTGCCGCTCGCTTATCTTTATACATCAATCGTTTTTGTGTTTTTCATATTCAGCCCTCTCGATGCACTTCTCACCAATTTATTTGTGATCAATTATATTGGATTGAACCCGTACAATTGGCATTTCTGGTCGCTGTGCGTCGAAATGCAGTTTTATATAACGATTGCGCTCGTGGTCTGGACGTTTGGGCGCCGCGGGCTTTGGTTTTTGTGGGCAGCATGCATCGCGGTGACAATGATGCGGATTAATGCGGGTGCTTATATCGATATCCGGACCCATCTGCGTGTCGATGAGATCCTATCCGGAGCCTGCGTGGCGATGATTTTCAAAGATCAGTGGCGTGGCGCTCTCCGATTCCCGACGCTGTTATTGGTTTGTGCCGCCATCTCGTGGGTTGCCTGCTCGGCTCCCTCCGCCGGCTGGCTTCAATATTTGCGACCTTACGCCACGGCGACGGTGCTTTCAGTTGCTTTATCTCATCGAGGAAGCTTGATCGCACAGATATTGTCTTCTGCTCCGCTTCGTTATATCGCTAATATTTCCTATGCTCTTTATGTCGTTCATCCAATCACTGTTGTGGGATGGTTGAATGATGGCGATTTCTGGTTGCGCGCTTTCAAGCGCATACTTAGTGTCGTTCTAACCTTTTCTTTGGCGCATCTATCGACATTTTACTGGGAGAGCCCTTGGCGGAGGGCTGCGGCCGCTTGGGTCGAACGGAGGAAGCTACATTATTCAACCTAATTTTGGGTGATGCGCGTCAGGGTAAAGACACAGCGTTAAGCGTTGGGCCTCTGCCAATTATGGCGTCAGCGCGGAATCAGTTTGACGCGGCCTCCGAGGGCATATCCCGAGCTGATCCCGGAGGACTAGGTCATGAACCCATAAACTGGATTCTCGAATCGGTGCAGTTCTGATTCAACCTCCTGAGCAGGAGGTTGGTGATGGCGCGCTTTGATCTGACGGATTTCGAATGGCCTGTAATCCAGCCGTTGCTGCCGAACAAATCGCGGGGGATACCGCGGGTGGACGACCGTCGTGTGCTCAATGGCATCTTCTGGCGGCTGCGCACCGGGGCCCCCTGGGCGGATATCCCCGAGCGATACGGGCCTTACACGACGTGCGTAAACCGCTTCAATCGGTGGCGGCGGGCCGGTGTTTGGGATCGTCTGCTGAAGGCCGTTTCGCAGGCCTACGACGGCGACATCCAGATGATCAATTCCTCCAGCATTCGCGTGCATCAGCATGCCGCCAATACCCAAAAAAAGACGACCGATCCCGTTGCATGGGTCGCTCGCGGGGCGGCCTGACAACGAAGATCCACGCCCTCGTCGATGCCAGCGGCCTGCCGATCGCGCTCAAGCTCACCGAAGGTCAGGCCCATGACGGCCGCGCCGACACCATTCGTCACGGCCACATTCTTCTCGCCGACGCCGCCTACGATTTCAACGTCTTGCGCCAAAGCTTGGCAGCGCGAGGCGCATTCGCCAACGTCAAACCGATGCCCAATCGGCGCAGCAAGCCAACGTTCTCCACCCTCCTCCATCGCTACCGCAACTTGGTCGAACACTTCTTCAACAAACTCAAGCACTTTCGAGCCGTCGCAACGCGCTACGACAAATCGGCGGAAAACTTCCCCGCATCCATCCAACTCGCATCCGCACGAATTTGGATGCGGTTTAATGAGTTCCGTGACCTAGGGTCTGTTGGGATTTAGGATTCTCATCTGGGCTTGGTTGTGATTTAAGCTATGGATGGACCGATTCGTTTTGACGGACGCCCAATGGGCGAAGATGGAGCCGCTTTGTCTTGGAAAGCCGGGCGATCCGGGCCGCAGTGGCACAGACAATCGACGGTTTGTCGAGGCGGTCGGTCTTCCAAAAACGTCTCAAACCGTGTTTCGCCAACCAGTGACAGCAACTCGATTATTGCCGATCTCGACGCGCGTGGCGCGAAGGCCGTCATCTCCCAACATCCGCGTCGCGCAAAGCCTCTCAGCATCGACGAGGAGATGTACAAACGGCGGCATCTAATCGAGAACTTCCTTGGCAGGCTCAAGGAGTTCAAACGCATTGCAATGCGCGCCGACAAGACCGATCAAAGCTTCGCCTCCATGATCCATCTGACCACAGCCGTGATAAACTCCCGATGAATCCCAACAGCGCCTAATCTAGGTGATCCCCGCTGCGTCAAGCGCCATTTTCAAGGAGGTGTCGTCGATCAGTGTGGGATGCAGAGCGAAATGTCGAGCGTCCTGCATGAGATCGAGATACTGAATAATTTCAGCAGGAAGCTGCCCGGTAACTCCACACCACGTGCCGCCGATGGCATTGACCAATTGTCGATACCCATGCACAAAATAGCCCGGGTGGAACAGCTCAACAAGCTTCACCGAGTTCCGATTAAAGACAAGGTTGAAAAGCGCGGCTCCATGTATAGCGACAATTGCTTCTGCATTTTTGGCGAGGGACCACTGTTGACATAAAGGAATATCCTCAAAATATACCTTCTTGAATCCGTACCCTATAAGCGTTCGTTCTACCTCGATTTCGTTGAGAAGGCGACGAGTTTTTTTCCGTGAAATGAAGATCCTTCGCGGCGTGACTGAGTTATAACCTTCAAAGGATAGGTCCTCAAATACGAACGAGTACACTCCGGTGTCGCCCGTGAACCAATTCCGACCCGCTTCCTTCAGGAGGATAAGCCTCCCAATGACGTCAGCATCGGTGCAGATGGTCGATATGTTCAGGAGTTCGAAGACTTTTCTCGCCATCGCGGAAGCTCTTGCCCGCAACACCACGGTAACGGTAATACTAGGCATCACCCTTCGAATGGCCAAAACCGCCGAGGCAACGTTGTCGAGAACGTGCGCAATATTTCCATCAATCTCATACCGCGCATCGTATATATAATTATCGCCCATCTGAATCGGAGGTAAGAGCCTTTTAAAAAAGCCTTTTACAACTCTCTTAAGCCGATGCGCTTGTATTATCCCGAGCGAACGCGTCGACCCCTGCAGAGACACGATTTCTATTTCCGGTCTCGTGATAATGTATGGGGGAAGATGTATCTCTTCGATGGCGGGAGTCCAGCAATTGGCAAGTCGAGTTCGGAAAGGTGAAGAGTTTAGAAGCCGCTACGGAGATTGAGATAGATGGAATTTTTGCGCCAGTCAGTTGCATCATACGGCACACACCCTGATCAAACTTGAATTGACAGGCATTACAAATAACCGATTGAGAGCTTACCGCGATTGAGCGGGCCGCATCGACTAAAATTAATCTTAACGGCATTAGACAAGGACGAACTCGCCAATCACACGCTACTTATTAATGCGCTTGAGGAGGATACCGAGGGATCCGCGTCCGTCAAGAGGCTTTGCAGCCCTTACCTTGGACGGCCGCAAGACCCGCAAGGTGTCACACCTATCCATGGGCAATTGATGTAACGCGACAAGGCATTAAGGCGGATCAATCGGCGATTCTGCAGGCTTTGGAGGCGCGAGGCGGCGCAATGTGTCCGTATAATTGGTAGCGCGCCGAACCGGCACTCCCTCTCTTCTGCTGTCACTTGCATCATGCACCGATCTCGATATTATGCCACGCGGCAGCAACTTCATCTGGCGGCGACTTCCCTGCTACAAATCGCTCAAGCTTGTGCATCGCCGCCATGTGCCCTATCGTGCCTTTGTCACGAAAAGGGGTGATCTGTGAAGTGGGTCGGCCTTGCTATCGTTTTGCTAGTTATAATTCCCATCTCCGGGTGGCTCCGTCGCAATCCCGCCGAAGCTCCAAAGGCCTGGACAGTCCTGGGGTTATTTCCTTTCCTTTTGACCGTTTCACATTCTGAGATGGCCTTCATTTCGTGGCTCGATTGGCCGGGCTACGTAAAGGGCGCCGAGTTTTCCGTTCTCGATGGGTTAACCCTTGCCCTCTACCTAAGCTTACCGAAGAGGAGGCACCCGTTGCCATTTCGGTTTGCAATGGCGTCTTATTTTTTTGCAGTTTTGCTCGCTGCTCTTCAAGCCGAAGTGCCGACGGCTGCGTCTTTCTATTTATGGCAGCTTGCGAGAATGTTTCTTGTTTATGCCGTCGTCACTCGCGGATGTTCCGACGCCCGCGTTGCGCCTGCAATACTGAAAGGCCTCGCGGCGGGTTTAATTTTGGAGGCGGGTGACACAATTTGGCAGCGTTTTGGATTGGGCGCGCACCAAGCCGCCGGAACTTTCGGCCACCAGAACTTTCTCGGCTTGATTTCGCACTTCATTGTGTTTCCCTTCTTTGCACTGCTGCTTGCGGGCCAACGGGGATGGCTCCTGGTGGCGGTTGCGCTAGCCGGTGTCACCGTCGAGGTTCTGACGACATCGCGTGCCACGGTCGGTCTCGCCGGGTTTGGTTATGCACTGCTGTTCGTGCTTTCTGCTCTGCGCCATTGGACGCTCCGAAAGGGAGTTGTTTTGTTGATCGGGGTGGCAATTATTTTAATGCTTGTGCCGTTGGCCATGTCATCTTTCCAGCAACGGCTTGCTGGTATTGAATTATCAACTTATGACGAGCGTGCCGCCTTTGAAACCGCGGCGGCATTGATGTTCTCGGATCATCCTATGGGGGTAGGATCCAATAATTACGTCGTGGCTGCAAATGCCCTGGGTTACAACCACGTCGCGGGCGTTGCTACGGTGGAGGGGAGCGAAGGCGCCAACGTTCACAATATTTACAGGCTGGTCGCTGCCGAGACCGGATATCTCGGGTTGTTAACGTTTGCGCTCCTTCTATTCAGACCGCTGATGGTGGCCTTTGCGTGCGGCTGGCGTCATTGGGGAGATCGACGGGGTGATCTCCTGATTGGACTCGGGGTTGCGCTGCTAATCGTCTACATTCACTCATTTTACGAGTGGAGCCTGGCAACTGCCAAGGCTCAATATATGCTCGCTATTACGATGGGATTGGTGGCCGGTATCGCTCAGAATCTCGGTTACTGGCGGTCGCCTCAGATTCGCAGCACTCGCCTGTCGCAACTCGATCGACGTTTGATCGGGCAGCTTGGATCTGGGACCCGACCTCTCTCGAAATAGGTGCGTAGCCGAATGCTACTTTGGCAAGCCAGGTTCGAATCGCTCGATGGGTGGCGCGGTATATGCGCTTGTTTAGGAGCGCTTTTTCACCTGAAGGCTTACAGTCATTTTTTTCAATTTCCTTTTTTTGAAACAGCTTTCTGTTTGTCAATTTTTTCGCGGTACGGAGCGGGTTTGTTAGCGCCGCAAATTATCGTGCGAGACTCGCTGAACACAAATGGGGGATTTGCCTCTTTAACGAGGGCCGGATCGGTGCAAATGTGCGGCATGGCGATATGTCCTATGCTTTTGCACTAGTTCTCATTGTGTTTACTTCGTATTTCACGTATAGCTACATCGAGGAGCCGGGACGGCGCCAAACGCGTAAGAGTTCGGATTGGATCTTCGTCGCTGCCGAATCCTCATGCCTCCCACGGTCAACTCGGTTCTTCCCTAAGAAGGCGAGCCCGAGCGACAGAGATGAATTTGGACGGACAGCTCACCATGCCGCGCCTCTATGAAAGTCGAAAACGGATTGTGGTCACGGGCGGCGCTGGGTTTCTTGGGTCCCATTTGATCGATCGCCTACTCGGGTCAGGCCACGAGGTGCTTTGCGTCGATAACTTGTTCACGGGCACGAAGCGAAATATGGAGCACCTCCGAGAACAACCGCTTTTCGAGTTCATGCGCCACGATGTGACGTTTCCGCTTTACGTTGAGGCGGACGAAATCTACAATCTCGCGTGTCCCGCGTCGCCGGTACACTATCAGCATGATCCTGTGCAGACGACCAAGACATCGGTGCACGGAGCCATAAACATGC
Source organism: uncultured Alphaproteobacteria bacterium (assembly GCA_963702755.1). Taxonomy (GTDB): domain Bacteria; phylum Pseudomonadota; class Alphaproteobacteria; order Rhizobiales; family Xanthobacteraceae; genus JAJPKK01. The sequence continues at coordinate 15,211 of CAVPDZ010000009.1, forward strand.
TGGGCCTGGCCAAGCGGCTGGAATGCCGAATTCTCCAGGCTTCAACCAGCGAAGTTTATGGCGATCCCGTGATCCATCCTCAGACCGAGGATTACTGGGGAAATGTTAACCCGATCGGCCCTCGCTCCTGTTATGACGAAGGCAAGCGTTGTGCGGAAACGCTGTTCTTCGATTATCACCGCCAACACGGTCTTGAAATAAAGGTTGCGCGGATCTTTAATACCTATGGTCCGCGCATGCATCCATCTGATGGGAGGGTGGTATCCAATTTCATCGTCCAGTCGTTGAAAGGTGAACCGATTACGCTTTATGGCGATGGCTACCAAACGCGATCCTTCTGTTACGTCGATGATTTGATCGATGGGTTGATACGCCTAATGGATAGCCCGGCTGCCTTGACCGGCCCAGTTAACTTAGGCAATCCAAACGAGTTTACGATGCGGGAACTGGCCGAACTGGTCCTTTTCGAAACCCAGTCCTCATCGCCCGTTGTTACCAAACCTCTGCCGCAGGACGATCCTAAACAGCGACAGCCCGACATTTCGATTGCGGAGTCCCGATGAGGCTGGGTGCCGAAGATCTCGTTGCGAGACGAACTTAAAGCCCACGGTAAAGTATTTTCGTTCCTTGATTTGCTAAAGGCGCGTGTCAAGATTAATTGATGAGCGTGTTCGAATGCGGGCGAGGTCGGGATAATGTAGTGATTGGCTAGGATGGCGACTTTTATCTCCTTTTTCTTGGCGACGCTGGCAGCTGTTCTCGCGATTTCGGTGACGGTTTTCCTTGTCGAGGTTGCCGCCGCTATATTTTTGCCGCAGCTGAATTGCACAGTGCCGTCGAACCGGGGCTCCGAGCTATGTGTTGCAGTACTGGTACCAGCGCACAATGAAAGCACCGGAATTCTGCCTACGCTTGCGGACATAAAGGCGCAAATGCGTGCAGGCGATCGCCTTCTCGTGGTGGCGGATAATTGCGCGGACGATACCGCGGCGGTCGCGGCAGCGGCAGGGCGCCGAAGTCGTCGTTCGCAATGAACCCGAAAGGAAGGGAAAGGGATATGCATTGGCTTGGGGCCTTCGCCATCTCGGCGCTGGACCGCCTGAAATTGTCATCATCATTGACGCGGATTGCAGACTTGCCGAAAGCGCGATTGACCGGTTGGCCGTGGCCTGTGCAGTGACACATAGACCTGTGCAGGCACTCGATCTTATGACCGCACCAGATGACTCTCCGATCAACTTCAGGGTCGCTGAATTCGCTTGGCGCTTGAAAAACTGGGTGCGCCCACTCGGGCTCAGGGCTCTGGGCTTGCCGTGCCAGCTAATGGGAACTGGCATGGCTTTCCCGTGGGACGTGATCCGTTCGGCCGATCTGGCCAGCGGGTCGATTGTGGAGGACCTGAAACTCGGCCTTGACCTGGCCCTGGCCGGGAATCCTCCCGTTTTCTGCCCTTTCCCCGGCGTGACCAGTAGACTTTCCGATGACCGTCGAGGGCGCTCAAAGTCAGCGGCTGCGCTGGGAGCAAGGTCATATCCAGGACAATATTGACGATAGTGCCGCGGTTAATTTTTTTGGCCATTGTGCGAGCAGACCTCGAACTTCTGGCATTGGCGCTCGACCTGGCGGTTCCGCCCCTTTCTCTACTTGGAATGCTTGTGATATTCATGTCGGTGGTCGCCGGTTTGCGACATTGCTTGGCCTGTCAGCCGCCGCCATGATAATCAGCTTGGCAAGCCTAGTCGGTTTCATTGCTGGCGCTCTCATGTGTTGGTATAGATATGGTCGTGACCTCCTTCCACCCAGTACGATTTTGTCGATCGTTGCCTATGCGATCAATAAAGTCCCCATATACCGTCAAATCTTTTCCCGTAAATCGCGCCCGCAATGGACAAGAACCGATCGTCGGAAGACTTGAACGGGTACCGCCGTATGATTTAATTTGAGATTTTGTAGATCAATGCTGCTCCTCTCATCAGAGCTTTCCGATAAGACCGCGCATTTGCACGAACATAAATCAATCGCGAAAGATCTCATCGGGCTACAGTATTTAAGAGGGGTCGCTGTCATATTGGTGGTTATCCATCATTCATTTGCGAACACGCTCGAACATTTATTGGGGGGATTTGGCGTTGCCATATTCTTCGTCATAAGCGGCTTCATTATGTGGTACACGACTGTGGCAGCCAATATTTCTGTCTCCGAATTTTTGCGTCGCCGCATAATTCGCATAGTGCCACTCTATTGGATTTTTTTGTCAGCCATGGTCATCGTTGTATTGCTGGCACCCGCGAGCGTTAACTCTACAATAATTACACCTGCAAACACGATTAAATCATTTCTATTTATTCCACACTTTCATGCTGTTCAGAATATCATTGCGCCGATTTTTGTTCCTGGATGGTCGCTTAATTATGAAATGTTCTTTTACTTTGTATTTGGGTTGAGCCTATTGGTATCGCGAAAATCGTTCCGTGTCGTTCTACTTTCAATATTTTTTATAACTTTAGTCTCGCTGGGCCTGGCTTCTAAACCGATGGGAGCGATTGCAGAATCCTATACAAATCCAGCACTTTTGTTATTTTTAGAAGGAATACTCCTAGCTCTACTATACCGACGAAACTTTCTTAGCAGTAATATATTCGGATTTACCCTGATATGCCTCAGCCTTCTATCACGATTAATGTCGGTCATATATGATTTTCGCTTGTTTGATAACTCCATTGAGTTTTCACCAACGCTTCTCGTAGCAGGTGCGCTGGCTCTCGAGTTCAGTGGCTCGCCGCGCTCCGAACGTTCTATTGCTAACCGTTGGGAATGCGTCGTATTCTATCTACTTGAGCCATCTCTTTTTTTTAAGACTCTTTGAACTGACATGTGGCCATTTCTTGCCCTTTGATCCCAAAGAAGCTATCAAAATAGCCTACGTAGCATTTGCGGTCATTTTTGCTATTACAGGAGGAGTTGCGGTCTATTACTTGATCGAACGTCCGATTCTATGGCTATTCAAAAACTTCATTCCTCCTTGGTCGCAAGGGAAGCGGCGCGGATCTAGCGGGGCCGAATAAGGGTTCTGTCCCCTCCCCAATTTTCGTTTATCTCTTACGGCGTTTACACTTTCGAGCTCCACACGGTTTAACTCTATCGCACAAACTGAGTAGTCGGTCGTTAAGAAGCTGACTTAACAGGCCACTGAAAAAGTCGGCTGACGAGGCTGAGCGAATTTGATTCCGCTGTTCTTTCCAATTGGGAGGGAAGGATGCGCGGTTCGGATGAGCGAAGTGGTGAACTTTTCTCGTATGTTGATCTCGAGGACCGTGTTCCGGTGAAGCATCCGCTGCGGCTGATCCGTCGCATCGTCAACGAGGTGCTGCTCGCGCTCGACGGCGAGTTTGCCAAGATCTACGCCGACGGTGGACGACCGTCGATTGCACCGGAGCGGTTGCTCCGCGCGCTTCTGCTGCAGGCGTTCTATACGATCCGTTCCGAGACGCAGCTGATGGAGCAGCTCAACTACAACCTGCTGTATCGCTGGTTCGTCGGGCTCGGCGTCGACGAGCCGGTGTGGGTGCCAACGGTCTTCACGAAGAACCGAGAGCGGCTGCTGGACGCGGAAGTTGCGCATAAGTTCCTGGCCGAGCTCTTGAACCACAAGGAGGTGCGCGGCCTTCTGTCGGACGAACACTTCTCAGTCGACGGCACGCAGGTTGCGGCCTGGGCATCAATGAAGAGCTTCCGCGCCAAGGATGGCTCGGATGAGCCGCCGTCGGGAGGTCGCAATGGCGAACGAGACTTCCACGGCGAGACGCGCAGCAACGACACGCACGCTTCGACCACCGATCCTGAGGCCAGGCTCTACCGCAAGGGCAAAGGCAAGGAGGCTAAGCTCTCCTACATCGGCAACGCGCTGACCGAGAACCGCCACGGGCTGGTGGTCGAGGCCGAGCTCGGCTCGGCGACGGGAACCATCGAACGCGAGGCAGCCATGACGATGGTGGTGCGCTGTTCGCCGGGATCGCGCCGTCTCACGCTCGGCGCCGACAAGGCCTACGATGTGCGCAAGTTCGTCGATGACCTGCGCGACCTCAACGTCACGCCACACATCGCCCAGAACACCACCAACCGCACCTCAGCGATCGATGCCCGCACGACACGCCACCCGGGCTATGCGATTAGCCAGCAGAAGCGCAAGCGAACCGAGGAACCTTTCGGCTGGGGCAAGACCATCGGCGGGCTCGCACGGCCGATGCTGCGCGGCGTCGCACGCTTACAATTCAAGTTTATCCTGACGATGGCAGCCTACGATCTGATCCGATTGCCAAAGTTGCTCACGGCGATCGCATGACAAGCAAAACGCGGTCCCAAATGGAATCGATATCGACCAAATCAGATATCCCTACCCGCACTCCGGCCACTGCATCACCCGATCAGAGAGCCTCGCTAGAAATTTCAGCGGCCTGTTAAGGGCTGGATGGGGCTCTGATGCGGCTAGGAGAGCTGCGAGGATCAAACACAAAAGGTCTGTGAGCCAAGCGGAGGACGAGGCGGAAGTTGTAGCCCGGAGGAGCCAACTCATGCAGACGATTACGACGATCGGTCTCGATATCGCGATGTCTATTTTTCAGATCCACGCCGTCGACGCGGACGGTGACGTAGTTCTCCGACGTCAACTCAAGCGGACCTACGCTGTGGCACGACGGTCCGCTGCGCTACGCTCCACCGACGGCTCCGCTCCGCGGACCGCCACCACCACCGCACGACAGGCCATTAGCCACCACCAGATTCCAATCAGCACTGGATAAAAGCTCGGAGCAACGTCAGGGACCCCAAGGCATTTCGATCGGGACGGGACTTTTCGGCCTGGATCGGCCTCGTGCCGAAACAGAACTCAAGCGGTGGCAAAGACAAGCTCGGCAACATCAGCAAGCAAGGAGACCGCCACCTGCGCAGCTTGTTCACGGCCGGTGCGCTCGCTGTAATTCGTTATGCGAAGCTTCACGGCACCAAACATCGGCCATGGCTGACGTCACTGCTGGCGCGGTGGCCAACCAAGGTCGCCGCCGTCGCGCTCGCCAATAAAATTGCTCGCATGGCTTGGGCGATGATGACAAGGGGTGAGCGTTTCAAGGAACCTGTCGCACTCGCGGCTTGAAGGAGATCGCGCCGGGCATCCGGCGTGATGTGAACGGTTGCGAAGGGCGAACAGTAACGTAATGCAGAGCCGGTCGATCCGGCGATCAGGACAACCCACGTGGGCCATAGCATTGTCGAATGCCTGCTTTTGACCGGGACCTGATCCGCGGAGGGCATTATGGCCAGCGGTCACGTGTACCGCTCTAACAGGCCGAACACATGGCCGCTCCGACTACTGCTGCACGCGTGAAGAAAACCCTTGCCAACCCGGAGAGCCGTCCACACATGGCCCGAGATGGAGATGCGCCGCGGGTTCGGCGTGCCATGGCCGCGATATCCCTTGGCGACATAGCCGCGCTCGATCATGCAGCCAGTGTGTCATTCGGCGTGCAATTTTGACCCCCTGAGCTGGGGGATCGGCGTCCAAAATTGCCCCCCTGAGGTGTAGCCGCTGCAGGCTTCCCGCTTTGATTCGAAGCGGGTGGTCAGGGATGCTGGTCGTGGAGACGATTGCGCGGATTCGGCGCGAACACTTCGTCAAAGGCAAAACGATCAAAGAGATTGCGCGGGACCTCGGAGTGTCCCGCAACACCGTTCGCAAGGTGTTGCGCTCCGGGGAGACGTCGTTCGAATACGAGCGGAGTATCCAGCCGCGGCCAAAGCTCGGGCGATGGACGAGTGAACTCGACGAACTGCTGACGAGCAATGCGGCCAAGTCTGCTCGTGAGCAGTTGACGCTGATCCGGATCTTCGAGGAGCTCCGCGATCGAGGTTATGACGGCGGCTACGACGCGGTGCGCCGATATGCCGGGCGGTGGGCCAAGCAGCATGGACAAGCGACGGCCGCAGCCTACGTGCCACTGAGCTTCGCGCCGGGGGAAGCCTACCAGTTCGACTGGAGTCAGGAAGTCGTTCTGCTGAGCGGCGTGACGGTGATCGTGAAGGTCGCCCATGTCCGGCTTTGCCACAGCCGAATGCTGTTCGTGCGTGCCTATCCGCGCGAGACGCAGGAGATGGTGTTCGATGCCCATGACCGCGCCTTCGCGCTGTTCAAGGGGACCTGTGGGCGCGGCATCTACGACAACATGAAGACCGCGGTGGACACGGTCTTTGTCGGCAAGGATCGTCTCTACAATCGCCGCTTCCTGCAGATGTGCAGCCATTACCTCGTCGAGCCGGTCGCCTGCACGCCGGCATCGGGCTGGGAGAAGGGGCAGGTCGAGAACCAGGTCGGGCTCGTCGCGCGAACGCTTCTTCACGCCACGACTGCGGTTCAAGAGCTACGACGAGATGAACGCCTGGCTCACCGACAAATGCATCGCCTACGCCAAGGCGCATCCTCATCCGGAGCTGACCGGGCAAACAATCTGGGAGGCTTTTGAGGCCGAGCGGCCGAAGCTCGTTCCCTATGCCGGCCGGTTCGACGGATTCCATGCAGTGCCGGCATCGGTCTCGAAGACCTGCCTGGTGCGCTTCGACAACAACAAATACTCGGTAGCTGCCAGCGCCGTCGGACGGCCGGTCGAAGTCCACGCCTATGCGGATCGCATCGTGATCCGCCAGGACGGGCGGATCGTCGCCGAGCATCCTCGCTCGTTCGGCCGCGGCGATACGATTTACGATCCCTGGCATTACGTGCCGGTGCTCGCCCGCAAGCCCGGCGCCTTGCGCAACGGCGCGCCCTTCAAGGACTGGGTACTGCCGTCGGCGATGGAGCGCATCCGGCGCAAGCTCGCCGGCGCCGACGATGGCAATCGGCAGATGGTCGACATCCTCACCGCGGTGATCAGCGACGGGCTGCCGGCGGTCGAGGCGGCCTGCACCGAAGCAATCGCGCAGGGCGTCCACTCCGCTGATGTCGTCCTCAACATCCTGTCTCGTCAGCGCAGTCCTGCGCCGCCAGCCACGATTCCCACGCCGGCTACGCTGACACTGCGCCACGCACCCATCGCCGACTGTGCCCGCTACGACAACCTCAGGAGAACCAACTGATGGAACGATCCGAACTCTTCGACCTCATGGGCGAACTCCAGCTCTACGGCATGAAGGCCGCGTTCGACGAGATCATGGCCACTGCCGTCAAACGCCAACATGAGCCGCAGCGCATCATCGGCGACCTGCTCACCGCCGAGATCAACGAGAAGCAGGCGCGCTCGATCAAATACCAGCTCTCCATCGCCAAGCTGCCGCTCGCCAAGGATCTCGATGACTTCCAGTTCGACGGCACGCCGATCAACGAGACCCTGGTGCGCGATCTTGCCGGCGGCGGATTCCTCGCTCAGCAGCGCAACGCAGTGCTGATTGGCGGAACCGGCACTGGCAAAACACACCTGGCGATCGCGATCGCCCGCAACTGCATTCGATCCGGTGCCCGCGGCCGGTTCTACAACGTGGTCGATCTCGTCAACCGGCTCGAGAACGAGGCTCGCAGCATCCGACAGGGCCGCCTTGCCGATCACCTGACACGCATGGACTTCGTCATCCTCGATGAACTCGGCTATCTGCCCTTTGCCCAGGCCGGCGGCCAGCTCCTATTCCACCTCATCAGTCGGCTTTACGAGCGCACTTCGATCATCGTCACCACAAACCTCGCCTTCGGCGAATGGCCGAGCGTCTTCGCCGACGCCAAAATGACGACCGCTTTGCTCGATCGCCTCACGCATCACTGCGATATCATCGAAACCGGAAACGACAGCTGGCGCTTCAAAAGCCGCGCTGACGATCACCCCACAAGCCGCGCTCGCGCCGTCTCCGCAACCCCGACCAGCTCCGACGGCGCGATCGCTACCGCCCGTGCGCGTCGAACAAGGGGGTCAAAATTGGATGCCAATAAGGGGTCAAATTTGGACGCCGATTGACAACAAAGGTTCGAGCTTGTCGCCGAGCCGCTTGCGCCAGTGGCTGAGGTCGGAGCGCTCATGCGAGAATGCGTGCTGGAAGAACTCTTCCCCGGTGAAGTACTGGAAATAGGGATCATAGACCCAGCGCTCGCACACGCCCTCATCGGACAGCGTATAGATGTGCTTGAGCAGCAGCAGCCCGAGTACGAAACGGGTCTCGATGCCCGGCCGGCCTTTGTCGCTGTAGAGCGGCGCCATCTCGCGATCAAGCCAACCCCAACCAATCTCGCCGGAAAGCTGCACCAGCTCATGCCTCATGTTGATGGTCTGATCGAGCCGCCCACGAAACAGATCGCCCGAACCCGTGGTCTCATGCCTCTTCGGCCGCATCGTCCCCTCCGATAGGCCGACGGAATCACGCTTCCCGATTCGGGCGAATCACAAAAAACGAAATTGCAAGGTTCGAGTCCCGCAAGCTCCGAAACCTTGCAATCTCAAACCCAATCGTCGACCGAGAAACCGACTTTCGATCAAGCCCTTGGGCACTCTTCACGGACGACTGAGTAGGCCCGGTTGTCCCGCAGCGTAGTTCGCAAAGCGCCGCTGGCAATTTCTTCTAGCCTAGGATTCGGAGCGCATGGCAACGTGATTACAATTCCTTTATTCGTTTCTCATGCGAGGCACGAATGCGGCCGCTTATCTAAATACCAAGCACCCTCACGGCGTGTAATACTGGAATCCACTGCCGTTTATCGCAATGTAAACCCGCCCTTGTACCTGCTTGTCTCCATCGATGTCTACGATGTTTTGGAAGTTCCCATTCGGGTAGTCGCCGAATTTAGTCCAAGTTGATCCGTCGTCTAGGGACTGGTAGATGCCGTAGACATTGTTGTACCAGCCCACAGCATACATCGAGGCGTATGCCTGCCCTCTGACCTTTGCTCCGAATCCAAAGGCAGTGACCTCTAGAAATCCGGGAATTGAATTCCACGATGCCCCGCCATTTCGAGAGATGTACAGAAACGCTCTCGAAGTGTTTCCGCTGCCGCCTCTCCAACCTGAGCTGTACACCAATTCTTGCGCCGTGTATGGTGATGATTTCAGTATCATCGAAAATCCACACGCTCCGTCGAAGGTTGTCGATGAGGTCAGGCTCCACTTCGCCCCGCCATTTGTCGATGCGTAGAAGCCACTGCCGCACAGGTATGCGTAGAAGTCGCCTATCTTGATCTTGTCAGCCACCAGATAGCGCGCGATGATATAGCCAGTGCCTACCCATTGTCCTGATACACCTGTACCCGCGGTCCACGTGTTGCCGCCGTCGATCGTATAGTAAGGTGGAATCGAACCAGTGCCATACGGAATCCAGACGAAGTTATTAGTGCTCGCCGCCGCTATATTGCCGCCTCCCCCTATAGTGTTGCCACTACCAGCGTGCGCCGGGATGGTCGAGAATTTCGTCCACGTATTGCCGCCATCCGTGGATATGCCTGAATAATCAACGCCGTAATTATAAAAGATGTTTCCAGATAAAACTCCCACAATTTTTGATGGCCTTTCGGGAGCGTAATCAAGCGAATATCCATATGCCAACGTTCCAAATGGCTTAACATAAGTTGGCCTTGTGGCATCGAGATTCTGATTGAAGCTCGTAGATGGCTTATAAGCAATCGGAAAATCTTCAGAACCTAACACAACGTTGCTCGTGTTCGGCGGCGCCAACACAGCAGTTCCAACTAATTGTTCGATACCTGTTGCGACCGTATTCAGGGTTACGGAACTCGACCTCACGCTCAGTGACGGATTAAAATACAGAGTTCCAAAACCCTCCGACATTGATACAGTACCAGGTTGACTCGGATCATAAACAATGTCTGAGATGCTCAACCCGACATTACTGGTCCTAGGCGGCTGTGAGCTCCACGGCTGATCGCCCGTCACCGTCTCGCTGAACTGCAAGTTCGTAATTGTATCTAAGCCGTCTGTGCTGTAGCTGATTGCACTACCGGCACTGGATACGACTATGTTATTGGCATTCGTTGGGTCAATCGCGATTGAAAAGGTGTTGTTAGCCGTCCCGCTGCCCGCACCGCTAGGAGCTTTTTGCGACCACGTTCCCGAGGCGCCCCCCCCCGAATATTTATTGATAGTTCCATTGCCACCCGCGCCTGTGGAAGCATCAACTAACCATGCTGCGCCGTTCTGATCCACGATCAAATGACTGTGTGTGGTTGGCATCGTGCCGGAACCACCGTTGGTGAGCGCCCAGGAGACACCACCGTTGCTAGTGTAGTAGAGACCCGTCCCGTACGTGCTAATGTACACACCCTGCGTAACCGCGTCTGAGCCGGAACCGGAAACCGAGGACTGGTAATCGATCGCGATCAGGCTGTTGCCCGACGAACTTGCGTTGCCGACAGCTGCGATATAAGTCCAGCTGTTGCCACCGTCCATGCTAGACCAAACGCCGTTGCTCGGACTTCCAAAATAGATGACGTTTCCGGCCGTGTTGTTCGCGTCACAGGCAGCAAATTTGCCCATTCCTCGATTGTGAGCGTTAGACCCAACCCCACCGTTCACGCCGCCGAAATTCGTCTTTGTCCACATGGCGAGCGATCCGCTTTTGAGGTTCGCGGTCCTGTAGATAAAACCGTCCGCCGGCATCATGTAGGCAACATTCGAGTTTCCGGAGCAGACGACGATCTCATAGAGGCCGGCAGCATTTTTGTTGATTCCCCAGTCACCAGGAGGCATCGAATTGCTGGTGACAAGTTGCGCCCACGAAGAACCTGTCCAGACATAGCCCCCATAGGTGTCCGTTCGTATGACCTTAGTTCCATCAGACGCGATGCTCTGGCCGGTGACATAGCCCCCGCCACCAATTTTAAGGGGTTGCCAGCTGCCTGTGCCGCGGGTCGCTGCGGCCGGGGACACTATACTACGCGCCATCAATACGGCCGGCGACGGAGGGGACGCGGAGGAGATCGGAAGGCGAGCGGCTGGGGCCAGTACAGATGGCTCGCCCGTCACGGAAATGTCGATGTGGATTGTCGAACTCCCGAAGACCCTTTTTATGGACCCGGTGATCGCGATAGCAAATGAATCAGTACCCCGAAAATCGGCTTTGGCCGTGTACGAAAAACCTGGGCCTAGCAATATCACCTGACCAGATCGTGGAGGCGATAGAAGTTTCACGTTTATCATCTGGACATCGTTAAAGCGGAAGCCGCGAACACAAGTCTGGCCACTTCCGATTGTCATCTTCCAACTGACAGTATCAGCCATCAGCTGGTAACGTGGACCGCTGAAGACGCATGCGTCAGCGGACCCGCCAAGTGACAGGAAGCCAAGGAAAGCAGCACATGAAATCGCCCACTCTAACCTCGCTTTGCGTCGCATCTTCCCCTTACCTCGGTCGATTAGGCTCGCTTGACTGATCGGCCACGCATAAACTTAGCGGCTGCCACACTTCGGGCTGCAATTTTCGAAATTTGGCTTCACCAACAAAACGACAATCGGACCGACGTGATTTTTAAAAGACTTGCCAGAGATTCGATTAAATCATCGAGTCTCAGGAGTTCAGTTCGTGGGTCGAAACTTTGTCGGCTGCGCTTGAATTGAAAATCGCTGACGACCACGACGATGAGCCCTTCCATTGACCAGTCGCGGGATAGCCGGGATGGCCCAAAGAAGCTCATGTTTCATTCGCACAGCCCATGGAAACCTTGCCTTCAATGGTTCAATCATTCTCTTTTTTATGCCCGGAAGCAAAGACCGTTGTTCCGTCGAAGCCCTCACGTCGGTGGCGACGACCGCCAAATGCCCTTTCCAGAGCACAGAATAGTCGCTTTGCTGGGGCGCTTTCTCGAATATTGGGGCGAGCGCGCGACGAGTCGCGTGAACGAACAACATTATACTGTCACAATTATTAGCGAGCTCGATCCGACTACCGACCTCGGCTGGATCCGGCACATCGTACCACCTGGCGAATGGGAAGTCGACGTGAACAATGAGGCGTTCGACAGTGTAGCCGTTTTCCGGTGCGAAAGCTCGATAGAATAGCTCAGGACTGAACTGGTACAACCCATGGCCGAAGGAATTGTTAGCCATCGTATGGATTATTAGGTGCCCCCCAATTTTTGGCAAACACATCATATTTTTGAGGGCTTGTTCCACGTTGAAAACATGCTCGCTAGTGCCGCCATCGTATACGATGTCATAACTGTTATGAAGCTCCCGAGGTAGGGGTTTGTTTAAATCAGCAATCACCGTAGCCTGCTCATATCGAGAAGCATCTATCGAGTCGACAGTATGTGCGCCAAGTAATTTGAAGATCGGCTCCGCAAATTCTGGTGATGTCAGCACGTCCCTATCGCCCAAAGTGTGCGGCAGCCCGTAGCCGTTGAGGATCTGCCGCACGTGGGGCAGGGATATATGAAGGTTTTGCCGGCCAATAGTGATTGTACGCGAGAAATCTACGCCGCCGCGACGGGCTTGAGCAAGAAACTTGACGCCATGCCAATTCAGTCCCACGAGTCGTCCCCACGATTATGCTTGGTGCTTAGCTCATTTTGTTGTTACACTTACTTCTCTTGTGAGCCAAGAGCAACATCAGGACTTGATCCACGGTGGTGTGGCTGGAGTCGACAGCCGGGCCGGTCCATGGAGCGTGCACTGCCGCTCGCAGTTCTTTTGTCAACGATTGAGGCGATTTCCTTCGCCGAAGTTATTTTACATTCGGCGTTCGTGATTGCCCGAAAATCTGGTTGCGGCGGCAACTCGCCCTCCTGTCCGTCATGCCGCGAAGGCAGTCTCAGCTCCGGGAGGCATTCGCCCGCTTTTTAACGGTCGCACCTTGCCTCTCAACAACGCCGCCAAAGGCGCGATCCGCTGTGTGGCCGATGAAACAAAAAAATTCAACTGGTCTGAGCCCCGCGGTTCATCCAGCAGTGAGCAGAGTCCCGGTTGCATGACCTGCCCCTATTTTGCGACCGGTATTCGCTGGAAAAATCCAGTTTAGTGGCTTGGGCCGTGAGACGGGGAAGGACCATGAAGCGCATGCGACCGGCCGCAAGCTGCGGGTGCTGACGATTGTCGATACCTTCTCCCAGTTCTCGACGGCGGTCGAACCACCGTTCTCCTTCCGCGGCGCCGATGTCGTCGAGGTGCTGGAAGAAGTCGGCCGCCACATCGATTCCCCAAGGCAATCCGGGTCGATCAAGGCACCGAGTTCGTATCGCGATCTGGATCTGTGGGCCTACCAGCGCGGTGACACCCTCGACTTCTCTCGTCCGGGAAAGCCGACCGACAATGCGTTCATCGAATCCTTCAACGGCAAGTTCCGGGCGGAATGCCTCAACGCTCACTGGTTCATGCGCCTCGACGACGCCCGGCGAAAATGCGAGGCTTGGCGTAGAGACTACAACGAGGAACGACCTCAAGGCGCGATCGGCAACAAAATCCCGAACGCGCTCGTCGAACGATCACCGGCAGTCGGCCCGCCGTGATCGAGTTGCCTGGAAAAAAGTCCAGCAACCTGGTCCAAGGTGGGGGGCAGTTCACGAGGTGATGGACTCTACCCATTCTTGGAGGAGTTAGCGGGGCTCAGACCACGGCGGCAGCCGTGAGTTATTCCATTTGCAGACTTGCGAATTTAACGACTTCGATCCGCAGGCTTGGCCTGCGGAGACAGTGCCGTGCGAACAAAGATTACCGATGTCCTACTGTGGAAGGTCCGTGCGCCTAGTCCAGCAATTCGCTGCCTGATCGCCCCGCGAGCCCCTGGGCCGCCGGTCCGCCTATGGTGCTGACCGGACCGATGCGTCGGGCAGGTGTTCGCACCGACGAGGGCCGCCCCTCATTGACACTGGCGTTCGCGGCTGCCGACCAGCGGACGAAAAGACGATCGAATGGGACGTCGCTGGGCCTCGGTTGACCGTAATGTGCGCTCCGCCATCGTGCCCCGGCGTGAGGGCACCTGAGATCCGACGCCCCCCACATAAAGTCCCACTTTTCACACAACCCGCAGCTGGCGGAACGGAGCGCTCCTTCATTCTTTGATTGTTTTATTCCCGTTGACCAGAACCGTCCCGATGCGGATCATGAAGCAGCGGCCATTTTGTTCCCGTAAAGGGCAATTCCTCGGTCGATGAGGCTATCGCGGATGACTCGCGGAACCTGCCGGTATGACTTAGCGCGAGGATAGGACATTTCGACGATGGGCTTGCCTTCGGGATAGAGCGCCTGGTGCTCCGGCCAGTTATCGAACGCGAAACGGCCTGCGTTGTCGACGAACGTTTCTGCAGCGGCGTTCTCAGCCAAGATGAGCGAGTGGTGCTCGGTCTCGATGTGATAATAAGTGAACATTTCCGGCACATTCTTCTCACGCACGATCGAAATGCCGTTAACGAGCGCGCCGGCCTGAATCAGGGCGCCACCGACGAGAATTGCATGGCCCGGTGAAAGCACTAGATCGCGGGACGGTACTTCGTCGCCCAGTGCACCCGCTTTAATCCGGATCGGCAGGCAGCCCAGGGGGTCAGCGAAGCGAGTCGCGATGGTCTGCAGTCCAATCCACGTCACCAGCAAGGACCGCCCATTCGGATTCAGGACATGATCGCCGCGTTTGAGCGTCTCGATGGCAGTGTCGCCGCGCGGCGTACGGATCATGGTGCCAGCCATGAAGCAAATCGCAATGTCGGCGGTCCCAGAAATAACTGTGTCCGAAGTTACGGAGAAAGAGTCACCGCTATAGTTGCCTGTGAGTGATAGGGTGCCAACAACCATGCCCGATGAATTTTTTAATGCCAGCGAAGTGATGTCCAAATCATAGGTGGGCGTCGCAGTCTTTATTCCCAAAGAGCCTTCAATCTTGAGAACATCGCCGGCGGCGAAACCGCTGATCGTACCCAAGAACTCGGATAGTGCGCCAATCGTCACCACGGCATTGTTTGCTGCGAGCGCAATTGTCTCGCCTGCGCCGACCGTTCCGAGTGCGTTGAGGGTGCTGCCGGAATCGAGTGTGACTGAGCCGCTGCCGGTAAGGTCCGACACAGTCAGCGTACCGCTGGCGCCGAGCGTCGCAGCGCCAACGTTCTGCCATTGCACCCCGCTCGCCAGCGTAAGACCATTGGCGTTCGTCGTGCCGGAGGTCTCAATATTTCCCAGTCCATCGACGTTTGCATTTATGAAGGTCGCCGGACCTTGGAGCGTTAAATTGTTGTTCGACGTCAGCGTCAGGGTGGCGCCCGACTGTTCCGTGAAGTTGCCGGAATAAGTCAAAACCTCATTCAGGGTCACAACCGTATTGGTGTCGGTAATAGTCCAGCCACCGGATGAAATAGTGCTGACGTTGTTGTGCGCACCGGTAGCGATATCATAGACAAAATCAGCGTTAATCGCATCGCTGCCGCCGCCACCGAGGCTGAAGGTACCGGCGCCAGAGATGGTGTCTTCAAAAATACCGTTCGGACCGTTAAATGCGAGCGTGCCAGTATCTATTATGATACTTCCGCCCGTACCGTAAGCAAGCCCATATGCCTCATCGTAGGGGATGAATAAATAGGACGTTCCAGTACCGCCGGTCTTTTCCAAAATGCCGTAGTTCGTGAAGAAGGCATCGCCGATATTATTTTGATCCTCTGGTTCTATGCTGCTGTCGGATGTGAAGTCCCAAATCGCGGTGGATGGGCTCGAGAGACCGTTCGCAATGGTGCTGCCGCTGGAGAGCATTAGTTCGCCGTACTGGTCTACGGTACCCATATTGCTGGTACAGGCGCTGTTTTGCATATCTACGTTATAAAGCGCATCGGTGCTGTCGGACCCGTAATCGATCATGCCTCCCGTGTCGATGGAAAAGCCACTAGTCGTCCCAAAGCTGTTAGTCGTCCCGTTGAACAGAAGGTGGCTGCCTACGTCTACGGTCGAAAGCGTGCCGGTATCTTTCACATTGACGTCTATATCTCTGAAACCGTCGACGCCGGTCTCTTCGAAAAGACCATTGTTGATGAATTGCGATCCGGTCACGCCGGTAATGTTGAACACTCCCTCGATGTCGTAAGTGCCAAAGTTCGATACTGTCGCAGCGCCGTTGGTTGCGTCGCCAAACTCGATCTGGCTAGTCTGGTTCAGGGTAGCGCTGCTCGCGATTGTCACAGTTCCGACCAGTTCGCCCCCCGCCAGCGTCGACGTCAAATCGCTAAGCTGTAGATTTTCGAGTGTCACCGCCGAACCAGCAGCGACACTGACGCCGGTGTAATTGCCGGACCCATCCAGCGTGTAAATACCGCCGCTGCCATTGCTGCCATCGATCAGCAGCGTAACGCCTGAAGGCAGGACGATTGGATCGAGATTAGCTGTCTCTGTAATACTATTGTCGAGGTAGATGGTGTAAGGGCCCGGGCTCTCCCCGACCAACATGGTAATGTACGAATTGAGCTGGGTCTCCGAGGAGACATACCACAGCGTCGTCATGAACGGCTACTCCAAGACAACAGATCGCACCGCACTCTGGGATGACAGATTACCCTCTTACCATTCGTATAACATTATGGGATATGCATAGCAATACGAGTGGTTGCACCTTCGATCGCCGCGCTCACATTAAGTCTTCGACACCTCCCGGCAAGCCTGCACGGCCGAACACCGCCGCACTACCGAGGCGAAAGACAACAGCTCGATGCGTACCGCTCGCGACACGTCGTAGTCTTACTTCAGTTCAAAACCCTCAAGGTCTATTTTGAGCCGAGTTTTCGAGGTCGTGTTTGAATTTGCGTGCAGCAACAGCTTTGCCGATGCCCCTTTTCCAAAACTACGCGCACCATTTGCTCTCGACCTCTTGGGGTCAGCCGGGCATTCTTATGCGTGTCCATTCGGTCCTCCGCAAATCACTGAGGTTTGGCAACATCAGCGTTCACGGTCCGGGCCGAATGGACAACCTCCTGAAAGTTCACAGCTAGGTCATGGGCTCAAATAATCGTAGCCAAATCGCATGGCAGCAATCTTGATCAAAGAAAGCAGGATAACGCCGAGCTTTGAAAAACGCAAGAGCCGTGCGACACTGACGTGTCACCAATGTCCGTCATCGCGGTCGAGTAGATGGTGCTTTGTTCCACGATCGCGCAACTCGCCGCTATCGTAAACGTTGTCGTCAAGCATGTCGTCCGGCGTTTTTATCTTTGTGAGGAGCCGCGCCAAAATTAGGCCCTGTCAGTATCCGAGCGGGAACACCGATCGCCGTAGTGCCCGCAGGAACGTTGTCGATGACCAGCGAATTTGCAGCGATCATGGCGCTGTCACCGATGGTCACTGCGCCAATAATGCTCGATTGGCACGAGATGAACACGTGATCGCCGATGACGGCGCCGCCCGGCCCAGGTCCAGCGCCGATGGTGCACCCGTGATAAAGTGAGCAGTCGGCTCCCATCTTAGTTGCACCGTGCACACGGATGGTCCCGACATGAGGGATGAACAAACCGGGGCCGATTTCCGCGTCAGGATCGATATCAATGTGGGTCACTGTCGTAAAGAGCTTTCTTATGAGGCGGAGCCCAAACATTGCGGGCAGCCAAAGACACCGAGGTCGATAACTCCGAACGACCTTTTGGAGACGGTAGATCAATAGCGCCCAAAATCCTTCCGACGCCCAACCACTAAAACCTTGCTTCCTAAACCGCGCCAGATCCGCCAAATCGCTCTCCACTGGCTATCTCCGGCCCAAGCCTTAACTGTATTTCGATCGTAATTCATCGGTCCGATTTTAGACCGAAATTAGAGACGGCGTGAAGCCGTGTCGCCGATTTGCTCGCTGTGGATTGCGGCTGTGCTCTGCCACTACGTGGTCGGTCGTTAGGAAACTGATATGAGGGCTCGCTGGCAAGAACATTGAGGAGCACCGCCAGGATTAGGAGCAAGAGTTCCCTCAACCATGCTGTCGCGGATCAGCCGGCCCAGCCGCATGCGCAGCAGCCGCACTTGCCGCTGATAACGATTGAATTGCTTGGCGTGCGCGTAGCGCCCCGCCATCATGGCGGCGAGCTTGGCGATGCGCTGGTAGGACTGCCGCAGCCGTACCCTGTGGTTGTGAGCCAGGGCGGTTCAATCCCTTGATGGCTGCGTGCAGCAGCTTGGCGTCGGTCGGGAAGGTGATGGCCTTGGGCTGCACAACGCACCGCTCTCGTGCGCCGCGCGCAGGCTCTCGGCCAGCAGGAGCTCCAGCTTGTCGCCAAGCCGCTTGCGCCAATGGCTCAGGTCCGAGCGCTCGTGCGGAAAGGTGAGCTGGAAGAACTCCTCCCCTGTAAAGTACTGAAAATAGCGATCGTAGACCCAGCGCTCGCACACCCCTTCGTCGGGGCTCGACGGCGAGATCGCGCCGATCTACGGCAATAAGGGTCGCCCCGGGATTGAGACCTGCTTCGTGCTCGGCCTGCTGTTGCACAAGCACATCTATGCCCTCTCCAACGCCAATCGAGCTTGCCGGCGAGTTGGATTAGTTCATGCTTCATATTGATGATCTGCTCGAGCCGCGCCCGGAAAAGATCGTTCGACCCCGTCGTCGGATGTTGCTTTGGCCGCATCGTTCCCTCCGATGCGGCAACGCAATCACACCGTGCAATTCGCCGGGAACCGCAAAAATGAAATTGCAAGGTTCCGGAGCCTCAAGCCTGGAAACCTTGCGATCCAAAATCAACCTCTTACGCACGAAACCAAGTCTCGGTCGGGCCCTTACCCGTTCTTCACAAACTACTACGTGTCACGAGTGCAGGGTAAGAACTGCTCATTCTTGTACCCGGAGCAGCGACACCGGTGACGCTCCTAGCGATGGCGACCGTTTATCGGTCTCGGATCATATCTGCGGCGCCGTGCGATCAGAGATTTGTGCGATAAGCGGCGGTCGCCCCTATTCCTTCGACGCTGCCGGAGTACGGGCGCGTTGCTGATGGACGATCTTGGCGTGGCGGTCAAAGGCATGTTATGACGGCTTCGCGTGCTGTCGTGCATTGCTGCTAATAGGTCAGCTCCAATCCCGCGTCGCATTACTGAAAGAATTGCGGAGGGCAGCGATATTCTCCGGCTCAAATAGCGTCTGATGGTCTCCTGGTATTTCAACAATTCTGATTCCAGGACATCGGCGCCGCCAGGTGACGTCATCGCCCGTTGTAAGTCGAGTCCGAAGGAGCACTGATAGTGCATTCAGAGCAACAGGCTCGCGATCAAGTGACGCGATCCACGGGGCGACATTCCCGGATCAACAGACGCATACTAAGCTCATGTTCGAAAATCGGATCAACCGTGAGAAACCAGGGTAGCTCACCAGAAGAGGCGACTCTACGCAGGAGGCCGACCAACCGACCACCTGGTGAGTCGAGCAGAGCGCGCCAGAAGCGCGATCGCAGAAAGCGGACGAACTCGCCGATGCGCCGGTCGCGCAGCAGCCCCGAACCAAATGCCAGTGCACGGCCCTTCCACCCGGCCGAAGGCGCGGCGGAGCTCACCATGAATGTGTCGATTGCACAAAACCCCGCTAAGTCGCGACCACATGCCTGGAGTCGAAGCGCCGCAGCATAACCGAAATGTCCGCCAATCGAAATGCCGACGATGCGAATCGGTCCCCGGGGCACCCTTGTCGCAATCTCTGTCACCAAATCGGCGATCAGCACATCGGCCGAAAACCCGTCTTCAATGTAACGACGCCAGCCAGGATAGCCAATAGTCTCACAGCGAGTCACATCGCCAACGCCGATCTGAAATATAGCCGGATCGGGCATGCCACCACCCGCACCGGACAAAATGATCACCGGAGACACCAGATCTGTCACGGCAATCCCTGCAACGCCAGATGGCTCGAAACGATACGCGAGGTGTAATCAACGCCCACGACGAATCGGAAGAGTGGGCCGAAGCTCATCGCCGATGCGGCGCCGATGAAATGCAGTCCGGGCACCGAGGTCGCGAAGACGGCGTTGAGTTTCGGGGCGCCCTCGATGCGGCGGATCGCGCTCCGCAGCTCGGGCGAAAGAAACTCAACACTCTCAACGTCAACATCATAGCCGGTACCTGCAACGATATGGTCAACTACAAGCTCGCGTTCCCTTCTTCCCCTCGACGCAGCCGAAGCGCGACTCGCCCGGCCGCCTCGCGGGCCGCGATGACCGTCGTTCCGCAGTGAATCGGTAGTCGATTTTCAACCCGATCGCGAAGCCACCATGCGCCTTCGGCCGGCAGATGGGTTTTTACGAAACGCGTCCGCCACGCCGCAGGCGCATGATGCATCCCGCCGGGAAATTTAGTGAGGGCCCAAGCCTTCGGTCCGGTTCCGAGCCCCGAAATCGGTGAACGCAACCGGCGCCAAAGGCTCCGCGAACGCGAAACGCGGCTATTCCAAAGGACCGAGGGCGCACGAGCTAGAAGCTGTGGCCGCGCACCTGCCTCGTTGAGAAGCGCAGCAGCTTCCAGCGCAGATTGGCCAGCGCCGATTACCGCGACATCGCCCCCCTTGAAGGATGCGAAGTCGGCAATCCTTGAGGTGTGAGTTACAAGATCGGGCGGAAGAGATGCGAGTAATGTCGGAACGTGGGCGAAGGACATTAGCCCGATCGCGATCACCACGTGGGATGCGCCGAACCGATCGCAATCGGCCAGCTCAACGATGAACCCCTGCTCCGCCTGCGTCACCTGCACAACATCCGTCGGCTCCACCCACGGTACCTTCTCTTTTTGGAACCAAAGTCCATACGCTGCAAAATCCTCGATCGAACATGGTTCAAAGGTTTCCAGCCCTCGCGGCCTGCTGTAATCCGCGAAAGAAAAGCCGGGACCGGGCGTCGAGATATTCGTTCCAAAGCAATATGACTTGAGGTACCGCTCGCGTCCCGCCTTGGCGAGCTGCGACCAGAACAACATCGGACTGCCGAAAATGCGATGTTCGACCTTGCGGGCGGCAAGGTGGGCAGCAAGCGACAGTCCATAGGGACCGGCGCCAACAATGACTACGGGGATTTTCCTCAAGAACCCACCTTTTGCGAAACATTTGGTGCGAGATGACCTGCGCTACCCGGCACCCGCAAAAATCGTGGAATCGCTCTGACGCCGAGATAAGCTTCAGAGAGGGCATGCACAATACCTGGCATCGGATCACTACGGTCGGCGGCAACGTCAACGGCATGAGCCGCATTCTTTTTTATCCACGCTCGCCAGAACTTCCGATCTTCACGTGATGTGCGTGAAGTTACGGCCTGAGCCAAAAGTATCGCACGCAGCGTGAAACCGTCCCAGAACACCGTTCCTGGTGTCTCCTCCATCTGCGCCTTTGTGACTGCATCCTCCAACGCCGCCCTTTCACCCGCAGCCTCGAGGCACGCGAGCAGCGGAAGCGGCATTCCGCGTCGAATATCCATGCCTAGTTGATTATATATACGGGGATTGAAATCAATCGTTGCCCACCGCCCATCGGACCAGACAAATTCGACCTCAAATATGCCGAAGTACTTGAGCTCCCGGCACAGCTGGCGGACGGCTTGCGAGAGCTCCGGAGCGGGCGGCAATAACTCAAAACAAACGCCGACGCCGACAGGCTGAAATCGTTGAAATACCTTGACGGACCGGCGGGTGACGAAAAGGTCGCCCGTCCGATCGATGAAGCCCGTGATCGAATGGACTCCTTCATTTCCCACCTTTGCAAATTGTTGGACGATCGGCAGGCGGCCGCGTGGGAAGAACTCCGGATCATGCCCGCGATACTGCTGGCGATTTAGGTACAGGCGATACTGGCGGATCAAGTCCTCTGGCGAACAGACCACGACACCCTTGTCGTTCCTCAGGCGATGAACGTGGGTGCGGGGCTTAATCAGGACGGGATAGGGTAACTTCGGCGCAAGCGCCTCGAGTTCCTCTAAATTCTTTGGATCCCAGCTTGGCAATACCGTAAGCCCGGCGCTCGTTGCCGCATCCTCGAAGAGCTTCTTGTCGAGGATCCTTTTGATGCAGGCAATTGAGGGCTGATAGACGCAAAATTGGCGCGCCAGGAGCTCAGCGTTTGCTGTATACAGCCACGCCAGCTCGTCGGACGTCGGTAATAAAATTTGACCGGGACTGCCCTTACCGATCTCGATCAGCCGATTAAGGAAGCCGCGGGTGTCGTTCTCGGGTGGCGCGGAGTAGCAATGCGAGGCGCGGTTTGACCAGGAGGCGGCAGAAAAGTGCCGGCTTGAAACGACACCTACCTCAATTGCACTTTCTGCAAGCTGGCGTACGGCCGCAATCGTGCCCCCAGCTGATGCTGACGCTAGCAGCACGGCCAGTCGTCTGCTCGAGGGGAGTTTCATCCTTGATGTGCCTCCGTTCCAGTAAACACCTCTACCTGCCAAGTTTACCAAAGACTACTCCACCAAGAGGGGCGGTCGCATTAAATCACTCGACCCCATTGACTTCGGTCTTGATGCAATATTGAATATTTTTGAATTGCATCGACTGGCAAAGCTGGGTGATGAGAGCTGCGTTGGCTTTTTGGCGGATGCCGGAACGGGCAACAGCAATTGCAGCGAGATTGTATATCTAGCAAGATGGCATCAGATCTTGTCGTTCCCCGAACAATTTCCCAAGAAATAGCGAGTGACCCGGTCGCAAGTGATGCCCGGCGTGATGATATTTCTCGAGAGGTTTTTTGCATCCTTGGTGTGCCGGTTGACGCTATTGGTATGCCGTCGCTGTTGCGCTGCATAGATAGAGCAGCTGCGAGGAAGAAGCCCTTTGTTATTTCGACTCCCAATCTTAACTTCCTCGTGCAGAGCCAATCCGACCCCGAGTTCAGGGAATCGTTGCTTCTGAGCGATCTTTGTTTGCCGGACGGCATGCCAATTGTTTGGATCGCGAGGCTATCCGGCATTCCGATTAAGCATAGGGTTGCCGGTGCCGATATTCTCAACGCACTCAAGACGAAACGCAACCCCACACGCCCGTTGCAGGTATTTCTGTTTGGCGGCGCAGATGGTGTTGCCGCAGCTGCTTGTAGCGCGCTGAACAGAGAGCCCGAAAGGCTCAGCTGCGTGGGCTGGCTCTATCCGGGTTTTGGCACCGTCGACGACCTAAGTCGGGATAACATAGTCCGCGAAATCAATTCGTGTAACGCCGACTTTCTAGTAGCCTCGTTAGGTGCGCAGAAGGGGCAGCTGTGGTTGCGCCGTAATCACGACCGGTTGCGAATTCCAATCCGCGCCCACTTAGGCGCTTCGATCAATTTTGAGGCCGGTACGGTGGCGCGAGCTCCGCTTATCATGCAAAAAAACGGGCTGGAGTGGTTATGGCGTGTCAAGGAGGAACCCTACCTTTGGAGGCGCTATTGGTATGACGGAAAAGTTTTGCTCCGCCTCTTAATCACCCGCGTTCTTCCAGTTGCCATCTGGACGTGGTGGCTAGCACTACGGCACGATCGTCACGGGAAAGACCTAATCGTGAACTCGGTCATGCACCGACGAGACTGTCACCGTCCACCTATCTGGCGCTGCTACCGCGCGAAACGTTCCGAACATCATCCCGGCATTTAGGGAGGCGATTGTGTCGAGGAAGTCGATTGTGATTGATTTTGCCGATACTAGCGTCATCGACGCCCGTTTCTTGGGACTGTTGCTGATGCTACGAAAGGAGCTACATGAACTCCAGCAAAAATGGTACTATTAGGCTTGTCACCGAGATTAGAAAGTGTGCTCCGCCTGAATGGATTGTCTTTTCTCTTACATTCCCATAGCAATAATCAGGCCTGATTAAAAATAGGTTTATTCGCCATAACCGTAGCGCCCATAATGCTTATTTTTATAATATTTGGCACGACTATTATCGTAGCGGCCTATATAATCCATATCAGTCTTGTTGAGAACGACACCGGCGAGACTTTCATAAACTTGTGGCGCTGTTTTGAGAGCATGCTCGACAACGTCGATCTTGGTACGACCCCACTCAACTACTAAAAAGTAAATGTCGACGATATGAGCCGATGCGCGGACATCTATTACGGGCGCCAGCGGAGAGAAGTCGACTACGATGTACTCGTAACCATTGCGCAACTCGTCGAACAGCTTTCCAATCGCTGGGGACGCCAGAACTTCGCTGGTATGTATCATTCGTGAATTTGTTACGAACGGTAGAAACTCGAGTTTCGTTGTTGGATCGCGCCAAATTACTTCAGAAAGTGGTTGCTCACCCAATAGCACTTCCACAATTCCCGATCGTGCCGTCGGAGCGAGAGCGCGGGAAAGGGACGGATTTCGCAAATCGCAGTCAACTAGAATTACGCGCCGTCCGACATCAGCAATAAGCGCTGCGAGCGCGGCGGCGGTGGTCGATTTGCCCTCGTTGGGCAAGGCAGAAGTGATCCCGACAACGGACGTTGATTTGCTTACTCCGAGCAAATCCACAGCGAGTTTAACGGAGCGGATCGCTTCGGCGTACCGTGAAAGAGGTAAATCAACTGCCGTCCAGAACACATTGGCGTCGCGACATATAGTTCGCTCAGTTTGATTTGCGAAATCGGAATCGCACAAGTCCGCGCGGTTTGGCTTTGCACGTTCTTTGGTCAGCGGCAGCAAAGCGACGCAGTTCGAGCGCAGTACGGCTTCGACCTGAGCGCCAGTCCGAAATACTCGATCCAGAACTCTCCCGAGCGAAGCCAATCCCACCTCCCAAGCCGAGGCCCAACAACCCAGACAGCCCGAGTACGACAAGAACCTTCGGAGAACTTTGCTGGGTCGGAACGGTCGCTGGTGAGATTACCCGCGCCTCAGTTATCGGAAATGATTGTTGCTGGATCGCTTCCAGATATCGCTTTTGAAACAAATCATAAAGCGCACGAGCTCCTTGCGCGGCTCCTTCGAGTTCCCGCAGCGTCACTTGCGCGGTATTTGTCGCTTGGGACTCCGAAATGGAGGCGGCCAAATCCTTTTCAAGGTTATCTTGACGCTGCTTTGCGATGGCGTAGTCACTTTTGTAGGTCTCAGCAAGCCGCTGTAGCTCGTTGACTATCG
Source organism: uncultured Alphaproteobacteria bacterium (assembly GCA_963702755.1). GTDB lineage: Bacteria > Pseudomonadota > Alphaproteobacteria > Rhizobiales > Xanthobacteraceae > JAJPKK01. The sequence goes on from CAVPDZ010000009.1 coordinate 40,193, forward strand.
ACTGGCGAATATCGCGCATTTGGCTTCGAATGTGAACGACCGCCAGATGATCTCGACCCAGGCGAGCCGACAGCTCGTTTTGGCGGCCTACGAGTTCTAGGTATTGTTGGCGCAATTTCGTTACGATCGGACTACTCAAAGTGTCGGAGACGGTTGCATCTATGGCAAAGTCCGGACCGCTTGCGCGAAGAACCAAATTTATGCGATCGAGACGAGCTTGCGCCTCTGACGTTCTAGCTTTCGCCAGCACGAGCTGACTATTCAGCTCAGAAACCTTCTGATCATTAATCAGTTTACCATCGGCAGCTACAATATTGTTATCTGCTCTGTATTTGTTAACGGCCTGTTCGGAGGCGGCGGCCTGCTGTTTAAGCTCCTGAAGACGATCCTGCAGCCACTCGGTCGCGCGACGGCTCGCTTGGTATTTCGACTCCAGTTGATCGTTAATGTACGCGTTTGCAATCTCATTGGTAACTTGCGCAGCTCGTTGAGGGCTATGAGATCGATAGCTAATCTCAATTATATACGCCATTCCAAAGCGTTTAGCATCGAGGTTATTTAAAAGCGTACCAATCGCTCTTTGGGTGAGATCCGGTTCCGATTTTTTATTTCTTTCCGACCCGAGGGCCATTGACCTCAGAGTCCGGAGCCATCCGTCCTGGGTCGTCCCGACAAATTCGAGATCCTGAGCAAGGTGGAGTTTATCAGTAACAGCGAGTGCGATGTTTTCTGATTGAAGGACCTGCACTTGACTCTCAACTTGCGCGGCATCAATCGGAGCGTCCACTAGCACGGATTGTTGCTGCAGAAATTGGCTCTTCCGAGTATCGATAATTAGCTGCGCTTTCGCTATGAAGGTCGGAGGAGTAATTTGCAGATATAGAAAACCGATAGTCAGTGATAAAAATACACCCAATAAAACGACCAGATACTGACGCTGGATAAAAGACCAGCCGTAGGAAATAAGTTCGCCCACGCCCTGTTCGCGCTCGTCGAGGAACGAGCCAAATTCATTACTCGGCGTCGATGATCGTGGCGCCTGGAGCATTGGAGTGGCGGTCTTCTACCGGTTTATACCGAGCTCGACGTTACCAAGCTGACCTATCGGCCGGAATAAGCTGCTTAAACACAATCGCACTGTAACCGCCACGGCGGGTGCGGCGAAATGAAACACGAATAATGCTGAAGTTGTCCGACACCTTACCGGCCTCCCACAGTTGTCCTTTGCCCCTCCCCTTTGTCCGGACTTTTTTGTCCCGGCAGTCTCCGATGGCATGGCAAAAGTTGTTATCACAGCTCATCCCTAGTTGCAATCTAACCGCACCATGACCAGGGCTTCCGCCCCAAGCTTGGTTAAGCGAGAAAAGATGCACCTACCTCGCCGGTCCTCACCAACCAGTCGCTAAACACGGCGATAGGGATCGGCGGTTGGAAGTATGTTGATACCGCCATAAACGCGGTGCCCGAGCGACGTGTCTAGGGCACAACGTTGATGGAAGTTGGGCTCGCACCGCTGATAGCCGCCTTTAGAGAATAAGCACTCGTGGCGGCAACGATCGGATCGTTAGCCGTTGCCGTGATTAGCCTCAGGAATTCAAGAACTTTGGCGATTTCCACCGTCGTTGCATTCGAGACATAGAGAACGTCCTTATTTCGCATCTGAAACCTTGTGGCCAGAAAGTACGCCGAAGGATCCCGCAGATTAATCTTGTACACCACCGGGATGATCGGGCCCTCGAAGCGTGAGATATCGATCCCCAATTGTGCCGCAACCTCTCGTGTTTCGCCGCGGTACAAGAAGGTTGACGCTGGGTCCGCCAGTGCTTGATTGGGACCGCCAGCTTTGGCGACGGCCTCGGCAAGAGAGAGCCGCCAGGCGTCAAAACTTATATTGCCCCTGGGCTGCGGTACTTGCCGTCCCCGCCGCACCTAGAGCGCCGAATGCCACGAAGGTTTGCGGCTCTCGGTACAAGTATATTGTATCGTAAGGATGCACATAGACATTGTTCGAGGGCTCGTAGACAAGCGCCCCAAATGGAACGATTTCACGCCGTCCTCTTCGCTCGAGCATCACCCACGTGTCGAATCCCTGGCTTTTGGGTCCCCCGGCGCGAGTGATGGCGTCGAGGACACGTTCTCCTTCAGCTGGAGCGGGAAAGCGGGCGGGTCCATTAACCTCACCAAGAACACTGATCATGGACGTGCGCTGTTCTACCAGCGAGACCACAACCTGTGGTTCAATTGCTCGATCTTTGATCGCACTAACTATGGCTCTCTGAACTTCAGTTGGCGTTCGGCCCTTTGCGCGAATGATGCCCGCGTATGGGACCGAAATATTGCCATTACTATCCACCGGTTGATTGGGAAGGGTAACGAAATTTCCCGGCCGGACACTCGCTTCGGCGGGAATGAAAAGACCACCGGCAGCAGATCGAAAATTGTCACGCCGACGATGTCTCCGATCCCGAACCTGATCTCTCTCGGGCGGACTGCGATCCGAGACAATATTGGAAAGCCGCGGAGCGTTTCTAGACAGGACATCGATCGATTGAGGAGTGAGCTTAACGAGAAAATACGGTAATGACTTCCACATCCGACGACCCGACCCGCACATCGTAGCTGGCCGGTCCATTGGTGGGCATGGATGCACAACCACTGATTGTCAGCGCGGCAGCTGACTAAAGCGTGCCGAGAGACACTGACACGTGGCATCGATTCCCCCACCCCAAGTAAAGCCACTTTACCTGAGTGTGTTCAGGTAACACATCTTCGTAGACGGTCGTCTAAGGAAATTAACAGCGTGTTGCATTGGCGCCACACGCTGAAGAGACGAAAATCATTCCGTAACGATGTAGCCGATCTAGTTAAGGATGCGTGCAGGCAGTTGGTGACGAGCAAATCGATTTTGGCGCGCGCTGCTCGATATTCCACGTTGCGGAATCGAAACGACGCGTAGAGATCACTTTAGTCCAGATGGGGTTCGCGCGGCCCAATGCCCGGTTGCGGCGTCGACCAGAAGCGACCTCATAAAGGCAGATGGATCCTTGGAGATTCGGGAAAGTTGATTACGGCGCAAGGGTTAAGGCCGCGCTATCATGGGCGATCACCCGAAGAAGACCTTGGGCTCGCGACGGGCATAAGCTCGCCGAAGCCGCCGAGAAAAGCGGAGTGGCCCGATGGTGCACGGAATAAATTCGCTGACGACATCGACGGCAAGACGTCCGCTCAGGAACCAGGTCATCGTCAGAAGTATATATTAACCAGCCCGTTCGGCAGACTGTTCAAGGCTGCAGCTGCGATCCTGCGGCGCGCCAGTGAAGAAGCCTCCCACGGCCGTTCAATAAGCATTTTCACCGCGCGCCAGCTCCCCGACAGTCAAAATCATGATTAAGAAGTCTAAGCCACACGACTCCAATTATTAATATACCAAATATCGAGTTCAACTCTTCGTTGCATCTGCGCAAGGATTTCGTCTCCCCGCGGCATCCCTGCGCCTGGGCCCAGCCGGTAATACCTGGTTTCACATGGTGCCGAAAGGCGTAATTCTCAATCAAAGTCAAGAAAATGATTGTCGTGCGCGATGGCATGGGGCCGAGGGCCGACAATTGACATCTCACCGCGCAGAACGTTGAGCAGTTGAGGTAACTCGTCGATGCTGGCTTTCCGTATTAGCCTTCCCATGCGAGTGACCCGAGGGTCATCGGCCGTTGCCTGCTTTACAAATTCACCATCTTCCAGGACAGTCATGCTCCTGAATTTCAAAATCTTGAATGCCCGTCCATTGAAGCCAAGTCGACTCTGTTTGAAAAATACCGGACCGGGAGAGTCAAGTTTGATCGCGACAGCAACCACTGACGAGCAACGGCAGCAACATGACCAGGCCGCAGCCGGCGGCAAGAACGTCAATCACGCGCTTACAAAAGCCGCTCGATATTGTTCAAAGGCGGGCGTTGCACCTTGATCGCAACCGAGCTGCCCGATCTGATGCCACGGCTGGCCCACGAACCGCGCCATCGCGTCATCAGCGACCAAAACAACAGGAAGTGGCACCGCACGTAGTCGATCGAGAACTCCGCCGATCTTGACAAATCTCGTCGGCCTTACTGATCAATAAGATCTCCTCGACGTCCGACCCACGGACGAACGACACAATGCGATTCAGCGCATCATCGAGTTCGTCTTCCGCCGAATCCCAAACTGAATTGCCGCCGCACCATGAAGCCATATTGTTGCAGACTGATGGGCAGTCTCCTGGAATATTCCATCCGAGTACGATCACTTTGCGACCGCGGAGGGATCCTCCGGCGAGGGCGCGATCTATAAAAACATGCCAACAGAACCGGTTGGCTAACAGCATAACCAGTCCACTCACCGCAAACAACAAAACGGCTCCGCGCGATGTTTCCCGGCTCGCGCCGAGCGAAAATACAAGGCCCCCTAAAAAGATGAATACGGCCCCCCACAACAGAACAGTATTTTGAAGTTGATCATTCCAGGCGAGTAGCCGCGTTGGGTCATATAACTTGCGCAGGGTTGCCAAAAAAACGAACAGTGCGGCCGACAAAACCCGAAATTAGCAGGTTCCGAACCGACTGCACCGGGGCCGCCATAAGCCAAGTAAGTGTAAAACGACCCGGACAGCACCGCCGATAGCGGAATCAGCAAAAGATCAAGGCAATTGCGATCTTTGTGATATCCTGGTAACAAATGCCCCAGTTCGAACTGGCTTCCGAAACAGAGGCCTCGGCGGCGACTGCAATTCGTCGAAATCCGCGACGGTAAACGGCATTCGATCGTTGTATTGTCGCGGACGTAGACTGGGTTTCGCGACCAATTATTGCCAAACGCTCTGCCATCATTCTGTCAACGCCATTTGCCGAAGCTTTCGGTCTACTTCTCGGTGAAGCACTACGACGCGACTTAAAAAGCATGCCTGGGTACCCAGCAAGTGCTCTTTTACCACTTGTTAGCTTTCTTGTATAGCCCCCGCGGCAAACAACGCTCGACCTCCTATCTAACTGATTATTAACGAGATTTGTTCCAACCATCGGCTATGGTTACATTTAATGTCGCACTGCGATAGCTGCAAAGCAACACGGTCAGGAGTCGACGGCTCGCCTTATTTCTCTGCGATGGAGCGAGCAATTCGCTTTGTCAGCGCTTACGACCGTGCCGGTTGCGCCAAATGTAAATCGTCTGTTCCTCGATCCCGCCCGCTTTACAGGGCCCCAATCCTCGATGGCGTCGAGAAATGAGCGCGCGCGCCAGCTGGAGGAGAACGGCAAGCTCATTAGGATCGTTGCCGATCTGTCGCTGGACAAGGAGATGCTTCAGAACATCACCCTCCGAAAGCTTTGAAGCCTGCCCTGCAGCGTCTATTGGTGGATCATGCGCGGACGACCTGGCAGGTGAGCATTCGACGTGTTGCCGCGCACTGCCGGTCGTCAGGGCGACCTACCACCACCGCTCCCGTCGAGTTGAGCAGACCCAACTGACTGAACGCATCAAAGAGGTCGCGGCCACCCGCGTGCGCTACGGCTATCGGCGCATCCATGTGCTGCAGCGCCGAGAAGGCTGGACGGTCAATCCAAAGAGGGTCTGCCGGATACGGCGAGTTAGGCCTGCAATTGCGCAACAAGACGCCGAAGCGACGTATGAAGGCCAAGCTCCGCGATGATCGCACGGACGAGACCCGGCCCAACGAGACCTGGGCAAGGGACTTCGTGCACAACCAGCATGCGACCGGCCGCAAGCTGCGGGTGCTGACGATTGTCGATACCTTCTCCCAGTTCTCGACGGCGGTCGAACCACCGTTCTCCTTCCGCGGCGCCGATGTCGTCGAGGTGCTGGAACAAGTCGGCCGCCACATCGGATTCCCAAGGCAATCCGGGTCGATCAAGGCACCGAGTTCGTATCGCGATCTGGATCTGTGGGCCTACCAGCGCGGTGGCACCCTCGACTTCTCTCGTCCGGGAAAGCCGACCGACAATGCGTTCATCGAATCCTTCAACGGCAAGTTCCGGGCGGAATGCCTCAACGCTCACTGGTTCATGCGCCTCGACGACGCCCGGCGAAAATGCGAGGCTTGGCGTAGAGACTACAACGAGGAACGACCTCAAGGCGCGATCGGCAACAAAATCCCGAACGCGCTCGTCGAACGATCACCGGCAGTCGGCCCGCCGTGATCGAGTTGCCTGGAAAAAAGTCCAGCAACCTGGTCCAAGGTGGGGGGCAGTCCAGTCCACGCAGGACTCCGGTGCGCCCTGGATCAATTCAACGGGGCAATGTTAGCCGAGGAAGGGTGGCGAAGCGGCGCCCCGCTTATGGTCGCCTAAAGCGGCGAACCTGTCTCTTGTCAATCTCCCGTGAAACGAGCATGATCAAGCATAGGGGGTATTCATGGGTGCAACAAAGAGCTTATCCAAAAGAGCCGCCATGTGGCTTGGTATCTATGGTCCGCTCAAACGCCTTCGCCGACGTTATTTCGATCCAACAGCGCTCAGGAATTTTTCCCAGAGTGTCGACTTCTATCGGGAATTTTTGTCACCCGGCGATCTTTGCTTCGATGTTGGTGCCAACGTCGGTTTCAAGAGCGAAGTGTTTCTTGCCCTCGGTGCCAAGGTGATATCATTCGAACCGCAGCCCGCTTGCGTGCGGGAACTCAAAGCGCGCTGCGGACATAGAGGCCTGGTTGTTGTTTGCGCTGCGGTTGGCTCCGCGCCAGGTCGATTACCGCTTTATATCGGTGGAAATAATTTAGTATCAAGTCTCTTGCCTGGTTGGGATAAGGACAATCGCGATATTATCGAAGTGCCGGTGACTACATTGGATCAGGCGATAAAGCGATATGGCACACCTCGTTTTTGCAAGATCGATGTTGAGGGATACGAATTCGAAGTGCTGAAGGGCCTCAGTCGGTCGCTTCCGGTGTTAAGCATTGAATATCATCTTGATGATGACAAGATCAAAACGACGATTGATTGCGTTGACCGGCTGGCCCAATTGGGAGAACTGGAAATAAATATCACGTTAGGCGAGACTGCTGAATTGTGCTGGCCGAAATGGATTTCATACCAGATGTTCCGAGATTTCTTTCCTGCCAAGGCACCCCAAAGTGCAATCTGCGGGTTCGGCGATCTCTTTATTCGTATCTCATAGGTTCCCGCAAATAAGGGTTCAGCTGTTAGCGGGCTGCTGAAATTCGGTCGTGTGAACGGCCGTGCTCGCGTCGGGTCGTTCGGCAAGCGGCATTGATTGTTGATCCGGCTTGGATCACGCGGTCGCCGCGATGAGTTTTGGCAGCGGAGGATGTAGCTGGCCATCGTCAGTGTGAACTTGAAGTTGAGCTTTCTTGCGCCTCGCAGCATGGGCCGGGCAAAGCCGCCGATGGTCTTGGCACAGCCGAATGGTTCCTCGATACGCTTCCTCTTTCGCTGGCTCACCGCATAACCAGGATGGTGCGTGGTCCGCGCGTCGATCGCAGAGCGGCGCCCGCTGATGTTCTGGGCGATATGCGGCGTCACGTTGAGTGCGCGCAGATCGGCCACGAATGCGGCAGCGTCGTACCCTTTATCGGCGCCCAGCGTGATGCGCCGTGCCCTGGGCGAATGGCGCGCGATCATCTCTTCCGCCGCCGTGCGCTCGGCGCTGCAACCGGCCGGCGTCAACGCGCGGCGACGACAAGACCGCTGCGGTTCTCCATCAGCGCATGGCCAAGGAAGCTCAGCATGGCTTCCTTGCCTGACCCTTTATGATAAAGCTTCGCCTCCGGGTCCGTGGTTGAGGCATGGGTGGCGTTGGCAGGCTTCTCGCCATGGAAGTCGCGCTCGCTGGGCCCGGCCCGGGCGGCTCGCTCGAACCATCCTTCGCCTTGAAGCTTTTCATCGACGCCCATGCCGCGATCTGCGTGCCGTCGACCGAGAAGTGTTCATCGGACAGCAATCCACGCAGCTTCTTGTGGTACATGAGTTCGGCCAGGAACTTCCTGGCGACGTCTGCCTCCAGCAGCCGATCGCGGTTCTTCGTGAATACAGTTGGCACCCACACCGCATCATCTACGCCGAGCCCGACAAACCAGCGATAAAGCAGGTTATAATCGATCTGCTCCATGAGCTGCCGCTCCGATCGGATCGTGTAAAATGGCTGCAACAAAAGTGCCCGCAGCAGCCGCTCAGGCGCAATCGAGGCCGACCGCCATCGGCATAGATGCGAATTCGCCATCGAGCGTTGCAAGCACCTCGTTCACGACCTCCCGAACCAGGCGCAACGGATGCTTTGCGGGTACCCGCTTCTCAAGGGCGCCGTAGGAAAACAGCTCACCCGTTCGCGGATCCGAGCCTCGCATCAAAATCTCCTGCGATCCGCAAGTCAGGAATCATATTCGCAGGGATTTGTCAGGGGTTTTTTTCAGCGGCCTGTTAGGCTTTGCTTCATTCGCGAGGAGCTGACCTGCCCCCCTGTTTTGCGATCGGCATTCGCTGGAAAATTCCAGTTTAGTGGCTTGGGCCGTGGGACGGGGAAGGACCATGAAGCGATCGAAGTTTTTGGAGGCGCAGATTGCCTTCATCCTGCGCCAGGGTGATGAGGGGGACCGGCGAGATTGCCGCAAGGCCGGGATCAGCGAGGCGACCTACTACAACTGGCGCAAGAAGTATGCCGGCCTGCTGCCGTCGGAGATGCAGCGCCTGCGCCAACTCGAGGAAGAGAACAGCAAGCTGAAGAGGATCGTCGCCGATCTGTCGCTGGACAAGGAGATGTTTGAGGATGTCATCGGCCGAACGCTTTGAAGCCTGCCCGAGCAGTGTCAATTGGTGGATCATGCGCGGACATGACAAGGCGGCATTGGTCAGAGGCTTCCGCTAATCCCTTCTGTTCCACCATTGCTCAAGATGGTGACGTATGCGGCTCAGGTCAACGCGGTCCTTGGAATGAACCATCACCGCCACCGTTCGGGCCTCCAAATCGGCGAAAAATGCGTCGATTGCGGAATCGGTCGACAGAGCCATCCCCCACGCTGATTTAACCAGCGGCGTTGTCGAAGGCGCATGGTCTACCGCATCATATCCCTGCACCTCGCGAACAAAAACTCCGTAAAGCATATACTCGGAAAAGCTATGCGTCCTGGCAAGCGCGACCTGCCAATTCATGCCGGTGCTGTTCTCAATTCGCTGCTGCAGTGCCGTCACAGTCTCGCAATTCCAGCAAATCATGTTTCCGACGTGACCCCGATAGTCGCTGTCATTTCGCGAGAGACCCAGCAAACGACGCGCGACGATCGTCCAGCGGCGGATATCGTCATTCACGACGTCGACATCGAGCAATCCAACCTTTCGGTCAATCAGCAGGTCGCTGCGATCGAAATGACGGAGGAATGCTGTATCGGAATCGCAGAAGACCAGTGTCCGCTCCGGAATCGCCTGGATCGCCGCAATCTTAAGGATTTGCTGGATTATCCAGCCGCGCACCGGTGGCGCTTTGATGCTAAGCCAAAAACCTCTGTGACCGGGCATTCGCCACATCCATTTACCGACAAGCGCTTCCGATTCAATCATATGCCGCCTGCCTTGCTCGAGGTGCCTAAATGCATATTGGTCCCGCTGATCGACAATCAGATAATGCGAGACATGAGGCGCGATGCGATCAAGCGACTCCGCGAGCAGCTCGCACCGGGCCAGATCCGGGAGATAGGTCGGCGTCACGACCGCAAATGAATGGTCGGCATTTTCGATGGAAGGCAGGCCAGTCAGGCAAATATTCCCCGTTGCGTTACCGGAAGTTGCAGATTCGTGCTTGGTCCCAGTTTGCTGATGAAATGCCATTGGGATAGAGTGGTTGTTCCTCAACTCCAGTAGGGGTTGCGCATGCAAAGTGTCCATTCAGAGTAGGAGAAAGCAACCATAGAAGCAAACAATGATAGCCGTATGCTTGCCGGATCGCGATCGGTGCCTTTTTGCTAAAATATGGCTCACGCAGCCGATTCTGGGCAACAACAGAAAGCTCGTCGGGAGCGAACGGTGTCTGGACCCCCAGATGATCGTCTCAAGGTACGTCAAAGCGTATCGCTCGGCGACGCGCCGAAGAAAGGGGAGCAAACGCTGGTGATTGGCGGACCCTGCGGTTCAAGTTGGGCGTAGCTCGCCAGCATTGACACCACTCGGCGAAACGGATGTATATTTGAGTCTTCAAAAGCCTCCATACGAGCACAGACAAGTGAATGAGAGTTCTGTTCGCATTGGCGGGTCTGCATCGATATTCTCGTGGAGCCGAAATAGCATTGATCTCAGTTGCCAACGAACTCGCCAAGGCTGGCGATTTGTGTGACTCTCATTGGGTCAGGGCAACCCCGCGAGGCGGCCCCATATCGATTTCTGCATGCTGCCAGCGTGGCACGCGAGCACTTCGAGACGTTTCCGGCTATTCCCGTGCTGCGCAACGAATGCGTTTACGAGGAGTTGACATTCGTCCCTGGGTTGGCACGTGAGTATCGGCCGGCGGAATACGATGTGACTGTGACTTGCAGCTATCCCTTCACCAATTGGCTACTTCGGCGCCCGACTAGGCGGCGGAACCGGCCTCCTCACGTATTCGTGACGCAAAACGGCGACTGGCCGGCTTATGCGCATAATTCCGAGTATCGATTCTTCGGTTGTGAGGGCTTGGTTTGCACGAACCCCGACTACTACGAGCGGAATAAAGCGCGTTGGAATTGTCGGATCATCCCAAATGGCGTTGATTGCGACCGATTTCGGCCAGGCGTGCCGCATCGGGAGGAATTTGGTCTTCCCGCAGATCGGCCGGTAATCCTGATGGTCAGTGCCCTTATTCCAACCAAAGGAATTGACATCGGGATCGAGGCTGTGAGCCAGCTTTCCGATGCGCACCTTGTGGTTGCCGGAGATGGTCCATTGAGAATGTCCATCGACGCTCTTGCTGCACGGTTGCTGCCAAACAGGTTCAAACGGTTGTCGCTTCCGCCGGAGCGAATGCCGCTGCTGTATCGGTCTGCCGACGTACTTTTGCATCTTTCCAGGGATGAAGCGTTTGGGAATGTTTTCGTGGAGGCAATGGCATGCGGGATACCTGCGGTCGCTTATAATTCACTTCGGTCACGATGGATTGTTGGTGAAGGCGAGTTTCTTTTCGATGCCATGGATCCCGCGACAATCGTGCATCATATTGAACTTGCACGCGAAGCGTCGGAGGTCGAGCGGCAGGACCGGATTAAGAAAGCGCAGGCATTTTCCTGGTCGAGGATTGGCGAGATGTATCGGGATTTCTGACGGAAATTGTTGAACAAACTTGATCGCCATGAGCAACAATGCCCCGTATTGCAGGGAAGCATAATCAAGCCTCCTTCACCGAGACGGCGCCGAAGATCCTAGTCTTACTGAGTTCAGATGGTCGTGGGGGTTGCTGGAATCATATATTCGGTTGAATTCACTTTTCAGCGTGCGGAGGGGCTGAGATGAATCTGCCAAAATCGAGGGGTGCAGCATCGCTGTTTTCGGCGTATGATGAGTTGATTGGAGACATCGACTAGGCCAAACCGCTTCGCGATTGTTGCACGGGACTGGTGATGCCTTGCGAGCGCAAGAGCATAGAGCCAATGGCGCGGCACACTTGCCGCGTGGCGTTGTGCTGATGAATGCCGGCTATGGTACTGACCCCGATTTGCGAACCAGCATCACGGCGCTCGGCTTGAGCTACGTAGCCGGCATCCGGCCGCAGACGTCGGTATGGGCACCTGGTACTGGGCCGCGCCCGCCAAAAGCCTGGTCGGGGCACGGGCGACCTCCGAAGCTGCTGCCGCGTGATGGCAAGCACCAAACAATCTCGGTCAAGAAGCTTGTGGTTGGCCTGCCAACGCGGGCTTGGCGCAAGATCATGTGGCGAGATGGCACGGCGGACCCGTTGCCCTCACGGTTTGCCCGCGTGCGCGTTCGGGCAGCGCATCGAGACTACTGGCTCGCTGAGAACCGGCCGGAGCAGTGGCTGCTGATTGAGATGCGCGGCGAGCGAGTGCGGCCGTCGACGTCGATCGCCAATCCTTTCTCGGTGAATCGTCGGTTACGGTCAGACACTACAAGCGGGGACGCTTGGCGCAACGATCGAACACGAAGTCGGAAGACCGGACTTGGTTCGGTCCGCATGGCGCGCGGCCGTGGCCGCGCCGCCGCAATGCGCTTAACGCGGTCGACTGTCGGACACCTGCAGGCCCGCAGTACGTATCCAAGGCTCTGTTGTCCTGGATTACCGCGCAAGGCATCGGCACGGCGTTGATCGAACCGGCAAACTTTGCAGAATGGCGTCTCGGAACGCTTCAGTGGCGAATTCCTCGATGAGTGCCGGAGCCTCGAATGGCTTCGTTCGCGTGCCGAGGGGAAGGTCATCATCGAAGCGTGGCGGCGGCGCTACCACGAGCTGTGGCCCGTATTCGAGTTTCGACTATCTCGCGCCCAACGAGTTCGCGTCATGCAACGGGCCAGGGCGCTCCGGTATCTGGGCCTCCGCGCCCTGGCCCATTGCACCAACCGCTCCGCAAGGAGCACATGCAGGAAGTAAGGGACTCTGTCTCAAGCTAGCTGTGGTCCGAAGAAACGGGGCAGGTCAGACCTGCCCGGCCCATGCCGATCATCGACGCTGATCCATCTCAGCAACACCACGTCCAGGGGCACGATGATATCCAAGAATCCCATTTGCACTAACGCTGGCCTCATGCGATTACTCCACCAATACGGATGAGTGGCAAAATCGCCTTCATCGAATCCGGTCATTTGTTTGGAAAGTCCGAACGTGAGGATAGGGTATTTTATCAACCAATATCCAGCCGTGAGCCATACCTTCATTCGCCGCGAGATCCGCGCAATCGAAACATTAGGCATGACGGTATCGCGCTACGCGCTGCGACCGGGCCCGAATTTGGTCGACCCGGATGACAAGAGCGAACAAAGTCAGACGCACTATATACTTAGAGCCGGCCTCGGTGAGATGGCTCGCTGTTGCCTGGTGATGCTGCTAGCCCGACCGCTAAGAGTTCGGTCAGGCCATCATACTGGCCATCAAGATTGGCCGGCGGTCCGATCGTGGCATTCTACGAAATTTGGCCTACGTCGCGGAAGCGTCAGTGTTGGCACATTGGGGCCGCCGCGATGCCATAGACCATTATCACGCTCACTTTGGCACCAATTCGGCTGCTATTGCCATGCTGGCATGGCGAATTTCAGGAATCCCTTATAGTTTCACTGCCCATGGCCCCGATGAATTCGAAAGGGCCACATTGCTATCTTTGGACGTAAAATTACAGCATGCAGCTTTTGCGGTTTGCGTAAGCTCCTATGGGCGAAGTCAATTCATGCGCTGGTCTCGGCCGGATCTATGGCGAAAGATCGCAGTTGTCCATTGCGGCTTGGATAGCCCTTTTTTCGATAATCACGTGTCACCTCCTCCTCCGACGCCCCGATTGATCTGCGTGGGGCGGCTCAGCGAGCAGAAGGCACAGATCGTCTTGGTGGCGGCCACGCGCCAGTTGCTTGACCAGGGGATCGATTGCGAAGTCGTGCTTGCCGGCGATGGGCCCATGCGCAATCAAGTCCAGGACGCGATCCAACGTGCCGGACTGCAGCGCAAAATGACCATTACCGGGTGGATCTCCGGTGATGCGATAAAAGGCGAGTTGACGGCTGCCCGCGCTCTGGTGCTGCCCAGCTTTGCAGAGAATATGCCCGTGGTAATTATGGAGGCGTTCGCACTTGGTCGCCCAGTCATCTGCACTTACGTAGCTGGCATTCCAGAGCTTGTCGAACCGGGCAAGTCCGGCTGGCTCGTGCCGGCGGGCGACGACATTGCCCTGGCAGCGGCGATGCGCGAGGCCCTGGAGGCCCCTGTTGAGAAGCTCGTGACCATGGGAGACACGGGTCGTCATCACGTTTTGGAGCAGCACGACGTTGGCAAAGAGGCAAGCAAGCTCAAAACCCTGTTTAAATCACACAAATTATAACCTAACCTCACACTGTCGGCACCGAAGGACCCGCCAAAAAGGCGATCCGTTGTTCTGGCCTCGACCTGCACAACACTTTTCGTTTAAGGTCTGTAGTTACGGGGCAGGTTCATCTGTCCTCGCGCGTCGTTTAGCGGCCGGCATCAGAAATAACGCCAAAAGATCGGCATAGAATCAAAAGATGTTCCAAATCCTAAAACCCAGCGCAGCCATTCCAAAAGTCCAATTAACAAGAAAACCTCAACCGTAACAAAAAAATCCTGCGAGCCGAACCAAAAGCGTTCCCGCTTCTGGCCGATGAGAGTTGGAAGGTATCTGCACAAATCGCTTAAAGCAATAACTATGACGCATCCCATAAACCCATAGTTCTCTGAGACAAACCAAAATCCAAGCAACAGAAATCCAAACCTCGAGCCGCTAGAAATTGCGCCATATGATGGTTTCCCAATCCCAAGCAGCGTTAAATCGCTAAGATTAGCCAAAATCGAGAACCATGAGCCAATGAGAAGGACAGGCAGCACCCACGTGGCGTCCTCATAGCGCTTATCGTAAAGCACCTTTATTGCCAAATCCGCTGTGGCAACAAAAAGCGAAAAGCCTAGCGCTGCCACCACCATGAATTTAAAACGAATTGGGGCGATCTGCCTCCGCAAGTCGGCGCGCTGGGTGTCAGCATGAGAGGCAATGAATGGAAATAATACTACGCTGGCTAAGCGTGCAACCAAATTGCTTGATACGTCAGAGATGGCGCGAGAAATACCATAAACACCCACGAGTTCGAACGGAATAATCTTAGCCAAGTAAAGCCGATCATAATTCATTGACAGGAAAAAAATTATTGAGGAAACAAAGATCCATTTTCCAAAGGTTAGAATTTGCCAAGCAGCCCGCTTGGATATGTAAAATCTTTGCTTAACCCCGGATAGCAGGAAATAGCTTCCTATAGTTGATGCGACGGTAGGAACAAATCCACCAAAAACCAGAGCCCAAATCGTTGGACTTAGATAGGCAAAAATGATAAATGACGCCGATGAAATACATGTCAATATCACATCAAATAAATTAATAGTAGCTATTCTGAGTTTCTTTTGTGCCAATGGTTTCTTGATGGATGTCAGGCCAGTAAGAAGAAAATTGAATGCTGTTATTGGAAGAATAAAAGCAAGATCCGGATATTCGTAGAAACGTGCGATTGGAACAGCAATCGCGAGAAACACCAGCCAGAGAATGACGCTCCGTATCAGCTGCACACTCCACGCGGTGTTGTAAAAGATAGGATCGTCTGCATTGCCGTGATAGATGATGTTTTGACTGATCCCAACATCAGAGATCAGTTCAATGCCGATCCTTAGGGTGTCTACGATCAACATGATGCCGAATAGTTCCGGGGCCAGCAGTCGCGCTAATACGACGTTAGTACCTAGACGGAGTGCCTGGGTTACTGCATAGGCGCCAACGGTCCAAGCGGTTCCTTTAAGGAGAAATCTGGTTGAAATTGTCATGGTCACCCAAACAGCGGTCGGAAGGCACGGTCAGATTTGGAAGGGGTCAGGCAATAGTGACTTGAGTGTGGCGGCAACGGTCCTCGATTTCGCGGGAAAGGTGCATCCCGGAGAACTTTCAGCAACCGCCTATCCGGACGGTGCGGGCCGCTCGGTATGACCTCAAGCTAATCCAAAACGGTTTGAATTTGCATTCCAGATTTGTGTGGGCATAATGGGTCATGCTTTCAACCTGAAGATGCGGCTTCGAGCGTGCTGAATTTGGCCGGGCGGCACTAGCTGTCGTGCCAGGAGATGGTTAATCGGAGCTCCAGAATTTGGTGGCAGCGTTCGATAGCAGAACAGAGCAATGTGGCGAGAGCAGCCGGCGTGGCTGGTTTGCGGGCAAGAGTACGGCCGCGTCACTCTCGCGGTGCGAGAGTTGCTATGTATCTCTATATCCGTTCTCCCTTCCATCGCCGTGACGCCGCTACGCTGGGGACGCTACGCGGTATAGACCTTGATCGTGTCCTTAAGTCCGTTGGCACCCGCACCCTTGATCTCGTTATCGCCATGATCGCGTTTCGACGGGTTGCGCTGGCCGCCCGGTTGGCCACGGCTCGCATACTCAAATCCGGCAACCACGACTGTCCTCGCCCGGACCAAGCTCTCAAACGCCCGGCATCAACCCAGATCGTATCCAGTAGCGATACCCCGCGCTTCCCGCCAAGAAAAAAGCTCAATATATTATCGATTAAGATAATAGCAAGTTCTAGCTGATCATTTGTATTCGATCAATTTGGTATTATAGTCGCACCAATAGCCCCAATAGAATTTCAATATTCCAAAAAACTCAGCGAATTTAGAAAGCGTCATGTATAACCCGTAGGTCCATGACCTAAGAGAGGCTGGTCCATTGGCGTATGCTATTCGACATATTTGTAAAAAGTAGGCGAAAGTACCTCCTAGAGCGGCCGGATGGATCACGGTACCGAAGCAGATGGCGGCCGGGAGTAAGCCGCCCCAAAAAACCGCTCGTATGGTCTCTCGTTTCCAAATGGCAAATGGTGAAGATCCGTGCAGTCGCGATACTTCGGCATATGCGTATCCACATCTCACCGCTCGAACCCACCATTGGCTGAACCGGGTCATCGCGGCATCGTGTCGTGTCATTTCGGCGTCCAGACGCCAGATTTTCCATCCGTTTTCGCGTAACCGCAGGCAGAATTCCGGCTCCTCGCCTGCGATCAATTGCGACCGGAATCCGTACACCGCCTCGAAAGCTTCAACTCTTACTAGAGCGTCGCCGCCGCAGGCCAAAGCCTCACCAATGGGAGTATCCCATTCTAGGTCCGTAAGTTGGTTATAAATTGTCTCCGCCGGGTGACTTTCCCTTCGCCTGCCGCAGACGACCGCGACATCGTTGCGGTGCTTGAAGAACTCCAGAGCAGTGTCAAGCCAGCCTTGAACCAAGATGCAGTCGCCATCAATAAATTGCACGAAGCAAATCTTGGGTCGAACGAATTCTGAGGGAGGCAAAACCTTCATTTCTGGCCCGCGCAGCGGTAAACGGGTTAGTCAAATCAAGCGCCACCACAGAAGCCCCAAACCCTTTCGCAGCTGCGACGCTGCCATCTGTGGAACCCGAGTCAACGTAAACGATATTGTTCGTCGTCGATTTTACCGACACAAGACAGCTGATTAAGCGCTCACCTTCGTTCCGCCCAATGACAACGACCCCTACCTCATCCAGACACATGTGAGTACGGAGAACCTCCCTCAAAACCCCTTTAAGTAGAGCGAAGCGAAGATAATAGGAAGCCCACTTCAAGTCCACTCCTCCAGTTCGATGGTCGTTTTGACTTCTTGTTGGTGGCGCGGTATGCTAATCTAGCATAGCGCGTGTTTGAGCTTACTAACTCTTTCTGCAGAGTTCGCGAAGGCGTGGGATTTTGCGAGTTGCCAAGATGAGTTTGCTAGTCGACGCAAAGCAACTCTCCATTTCCGTCGGACTTTACAAGCCGATGCGCAGGTTGTATCGGATTTTGAGTCGGTCGGATCGCCGCCACTTCGACGCTCACCGATTACTGCTAGGTGAGTTCATTAGGGAGCGTGATCTCGCATTTGATGTTGGGGCTAACATCGGCAATCGGACAGAGATATTGCTGTCTCTTGGTGCGTCAGTGGTGGCGTTTGAGCTGCAGCCGATGTGTGCACGGGAAATTGCCGCACGTGGCAATAAGCATCTGACAGTTGTTCACATGGTGGTCGGAGAAGCCGAAGCAACGGCACGACTGCACCTCAATGCGAATCATCTTCCCGCGAGCCTAATGCTCGGTTGGCCGGCGAGTAACGACGCCGGGGTAATGGCGGTCCCGGTTACCACGCTTGACAAAGCAATAGAACAGTTCGGGTTTTCGATATTTTGCAAAATGGATGTGGAGCGTCTTGAACCGCAAGTGTTGCACGGGTTATCGCGGTCCATTCCAGCTTTGAGCTTCGAATATCACTGTGACGAGTGTGGAATCGAACAGGTAAGGGAATGTCTAACCTGTTTGTCTGATCCAGGAAATTATTGTTTGAATTTTATCGGTTGTGAAGTGGCAAGCTTTCTTTCCACAGAAAGGCTTGCGGTGCCAAAATTTATGAAATCGTTTCCGCCTCGTGCAAAACGAAACTTCTGGGGCGATTTATTTGCAGTGGCCGCAACCTAAACCGGTAGACCAGTCATCATACTCCTAAATCACCTAATGCTGGACTCTCAAACTGACCTGGGATTGAGGTCGACCGTGCGCTTCGAACTGGGCACACGAGGGAGAAACTTATGCAGGGCAAGACGTAAACTTATCGACCCAATCCGACCAAAGTTGATTTGTTTGATGGCGGCGGGTCTGGGCTTGCGAACGTCGACGTGCCGCGATTATGTGGCCCAACGAAGTGTGATATGGAGGCTGGATCAACGAAAGCAAACTCCAAATGAACAGCGTTCTTACCGGCTGTGCTTGTAGTGCGACCCGTCGCGAATTAAAAGCTAAAATTGGGATAGGCTGGTAGATCACGGTTGGAGACGATCTTGCTCCTGTATCGATTGAGAAACAACAAATTTAAGCACTATCTTCGGCGACGATTTAAGTGGCACTGGAGATTTATTAATGAGCTTCCACAGAAAGTTTCTTTGTTCGGCGTAAGGACGTTGTCTCGAATTATGCCGTCCTTGGTGACAATCGATCGGGATAGTTTGTACCCTCCAAACAAGAGTTGCTCGTCAACGATCGATTGGATTTCGTCGAGTGGCGTGAGCATAGGAGCGACCTATCGTGAGGTGGACGCTCCTTGTTCAGTTTTGAACTCACTTCCTAAAACAATCCACGATGGCATCAGACGTCAGTTCTCGGCCGAACAAGTTTACAGTTATCCGAATACGTTTGTTGCAACGATACCGTTTGGACGCGTGTGGGGCGATGGTTTTATTGTTACTCCTGACAATTATTTATTGAACGATGTATCGATTGATTTTAAAGATAAAAATGGATATTCGTCTATTTTTCGCGACTGGAGGCTAAGTCATATTACCGAATACGAAGGAAGGGTCGTCGTCCTTTCTACGGATGGCGGTAATATCTATTATCACTGGCTTTTTCAGCTATTGCCTCGTTTTGAATTGGTTAGACGGGCCGGTATCGATTTGTCTGGAGTTGATTACTTTGTGATCAACGGTTTGAATAAATCGTTTCAGCGGGAATCCTGCGAGATTCTCGGAATTGACTCGACGCGAATAATACAATCGTGTGAAGTCCACCATTTGCGAGCTAAAGAACTGATTGTACCGTCTATTCCGTTGAGTGGAGGGTGTTTTCGGCCCTGGATGTGTCAATTTCTTAAAGACACTTTCCTGACGGGACGCGATGACGGGAATTTGAAATCAGTCGGTCGGCGGCTTTATATTAGCCGTAGCCTGGCTAGCTATCGTCGCGTATTGAATGAAAATGAAGTAATCAAGTATTTGCGCCTACGTGGATTTGAGGAGATAACATTCGAACGACTATCAGTTCAGCAACAGGCCGCAACTATGGCGGTTGCCGAGGTTGTTGTCGCGCCACATGGCGCAGGGCTCAGCAATTTGGTGTTTTGTGCGCCTGGAACGAAGGTTATTGAGATTTTTTCGCCCGAGCTTGTCATAGGGTTTTTTTGGAAGCTTAGTAATCAACTTGGCCTCGATTATTACTATTTTTTGGGTAAGGGGCGCCCGGCTACACGAGAGTCGGATTATGAGCAATCTTGGGAGACGCTTACGGATATCGAGGTCGATCTGGATATGTTAGAAAGGGCTCTTGATTTAGCTAACATCCGGTAGTTAGTCGGATCATGCATCACGTGGCGTCATTTTCGACGCCGATGGGTGGGCGGCGCACTCTCGTCCGGTCGGTGTGATGTCAGTTGCTGTGCAGCGCGTTTGGGGATTGATCTGGGAACTCGGCGGCGCGTCGGCGCTGGCGGCCCCGCGGCTCAGGCGGCGGATGACATCGCGGCGAGGGCAACGGTCCGGAAATAGCGCCTTGCTCCGGGTGGCTCGTCGGCAGCTAAACGCGGATGCGTGCGATATGTTCGACGACGCGGGCACCAATGTTGATCAGGCGCTCGCGGATGGTAATGAACTCAGCCTTTGCCAGCGAGCTTGGGCCGCGGCACGCAGGCTTGCTTGAGCCAGAATGCAGCGGTGCGGAGATCAAAGCTGACCACATTGCGGTTTGCGCTGTGACATGACATGCGATCGGACGCCGGTCACCTGATAGGCTTGGTGATTGACGAACTTAAATAACCACGGTGCGAACGATGCAGGCTGGCGTAACCTTGGGGTTCATCCATGCCCTCCTTGGGTCTCAGCAATCGGCGCGTCCAGCAATGTTCTCCGCACAGTGCATCTTCCTCCCTCTCGAATAATAGGACCGTGCGCATCGGTTCCGATTCGCTCCGAACGATGCGAGGACGCTCGCAAGCTCGGTGAGACCCTCGACGCTGATCTCGGGTTGGCGCCTGTTGATTGATTCGGCAAAAAGCGGCTGAATTTTCGACTATTGTTGGTCGCTAAAACCAGAATGGCGCTCATCGATCCAACTCGCGAACATGGGGACGCCAAAGTCGGAAGGCTGCGGCTTCAAATCAGATCGCCGATCGCAACCGTCGCCTCCTCTCCTCAATCCATCTCCGGGCCGCCAATTGCCAAGGACGCTCCCAATAAAATGTTGAGATGTGGGCGGCAGCGAACGCCATCAAAAAACTAATGGGACGTTTGAATAAATAACGGTCGAACACGCTTCCCTCGTTCCACCATCCCTGAACCGTCAGGGGGTGAATGACATAGAGCGCATAAGATATTGTCGCGATGTATCGCATCGGACGTAGGGACAAAAATTTGACTAGACGGTTAGACCCATTGGATAAGACGGCGGCCAACAGCAATGCTGTTGCATATGACCGCAGGCTATTAAACCAGCCACTGAAGGGGCTGCTTGACGCAAACCACAGCAACGCTGCCACAACAACCAGAAGAGTCGGAAAAAGAGCGCGATGCGCCCACGTTTTCCGATACAAGGTCGCCACGCATGCCCCGACCAGTATTTCATCCATTCTTAGGTCGCCTCCTTCGCCCATATTGATGCGCAGTATAGTGATAGCAAAGCAAGCGGGCCATACGATCCAGATGCCTTTTCTACCAACAATGGCAACGGCTATTGCGACCGCAACATAAAACTGCACTTCGACACATAGGGACCAAAAATGGGCATTGTAGCTCTCCGTATGGTCGCGAAAGTTCAGGAGGAATGTGGCCATCCAGAGTACGGTTTCGGGATCGAAATACAGAAACCCTGCCGTCAACAACGTGTATGCATAGGCAAGCGGAACTATCCTTGCCAACCTTTTAACCAAGAACTCTGGAACATCGGGATTGTGTATCAATCCAGACGCAATAAGGAAACCGGAAAGGCAAAAAAATAAACTCATGCCCATCGCCGCAGCGGATGAATTTAACTGGAGGACCTTGGGACCCAGCGGCAACATATGCGCGGCAAGTACCAGCAAAATACTAATAGCTCGCAAACCATCAAGTGCAGGCAACCGATCAGTCGAGTTCACAGTCAAGCCTTACACTTAGTTGCGCCGGTGGTTGCACTGGACGGGAGCCCTTGAGTTTTACGGACTCTAAGTTGTCGGTTAGGTATGACCTAAGTCATCGCGCTGGACACTACCTATATGGATTGTGGTCTCCGGATCGCGTTCCAAGATAAAAACTTATCATTTGAAAATTGAAACGTCTACATTAGCCTTACGGGTCAGGTTCAGGCGGACTTGAGGAGATTTGGAACGCGGGTCCCGGAAATCTACACAGTCCGATGAATGGAGCGTCTTTCTATACAGCGGCGACGCTGTGCTCAGCGAATCGAGAGAGACGATAATGAGACGAGACCAGCGGAACCGCAAACCTGCCTTCAGGGCCAAAGGCACCTCGCCGTGATCAGAGGTGAGATGACTTTATCAGAGCTTGCGGTGCTCTTTGACGTACACCCGAACCGGATCATGTCGTGAGGGTCCGCAATGGGAAGGGGGCGGCCGAGGTGCTCGGGCCGGCGGTGGCGGCCCAACACCCGCCACGGTTGACGTAAAGTCGGCTCATGCAGAGATTGAGGAGCTCACGCTGGAAACGGATTTTTTGGAAGGAGCGCCCAGCAGAGCGGGCGCCGCGAGAAGGGATGATCGATCCGCGCGCAGGACTTGGCGCACTTGTATTAGCCGCTGCAGCGTCTACTGCATGCCACGCGCCCCCGGGGCCGCAGGGCGATCTGGCGGTCACGCGGCGGATCGCCCGGCGGCTGGGCACTACTCCGCTCTCGTGGGGCGCTGCTGGGCCATCCGTCTTGCTAGTAAAACGTCAACGGGGTATCGGGTCGGTTGGGCGCAAATCCCGTCATGACACCAACATCCAGCTTAGGCACGCGATCGATAAAGGATGACACGTGAACGACGTCTCAATCTATTTTCCCGCAGGAGATTTTATCGATGTCTTAAGGCGATACGACGAGGGACGTAAGCAGAGCTACCAAACCCACAACGAGGTTGCTCGGCTGATTCATGATTTGCTTGCGGCAAATCAACGCGTAAACGTTTACAGCTTTGTCACGCAGGAACGTCGTGAGCAGCGTTTAGCCGACGGCTCACGAATCGTTAGCCTTGGCGCAAAAGATTTCTCGGCTGAGGGGCTTCTCAGGGCCACCGTCGCCGCCGACAACGTCGATGCGATCGTTGTCCATTTTCCAAATCCGGAACTACTGCGCGCAGCAGCCGCGACCACGAGCCGCGTAATTGTTGTGATGGCTAACAGTTACAACCGTACTGGCTTTAAGTCCATGCTGGGTAAGTGGAAGTTGATAACTCTACTCAACAATTCTCGGTTTGAGCTGGTGTCAAATCACTGTTTGCCCTCCACCGAACACCTTGCCCGGATCGGTGTGAAGCGGAATAAGCTGATCGCGTGGGACATTGCGCACCCCTTCGATCCTGTTTCGTACACACCCAAACAACTCGCAAGGCGTCAACGGTTTAAGTCCATCTATGCGGGCTCAATTATTGAGAGCAAAGGAATCACTGACCTTATTCGTGCCATAGCATTGCTACGCGAACAGGGCACCGAGGTACACTGTTCTCTGGCCGGCCGCGGCGAAATAGACGCAATGCGGGCTCTCGGGTCGACGCTCGGCGTGGCCGATCTGCTCTCGTTCGTCGGAGTTATTGACAACACAGAGGTCTTCAATCGGATGGCAGCCGCAGATCTGATTCTTGTACCCAGTCGAATAGACTACCCGGAGGGCTTCCCTTTGGTGCTGTTTGAGGCCATCGCGTCTCGTACTCCGATTGTGTGCAGCAATCATCCGATGTTCCGTGATGTACTGGTCGACGGTCGCAATGCGAGCGTTTTTTCCGCTGGCGATTATCGATCGTTTGCTGGAGCCATTCGGCGGACTTTAATGCACCCAAGTTTGTATGCCACACTCTCAGCAAATGCGCTTTCGACATGGGAGGCCTTGAAGGGCCCGGCGGACTGGCGAACTATGATCTTCAAATGGGTTATCGAAGGGCGCTCCTCGCCATGGATCCTTGACCACATGCTCACAGCCGTTATGCCGTCTAGCGGCTTCCCGGCGCAAAATTGATATCTGAAGCATTGTGCACGATTCCCGCTGGCAACGCAAAACCCAGGGGTGACCAGCAGACCCTGGGCGAGCGGATTGGTGTATTGGCTTGGCGGGCCACCTGCTTTCCGTCGGCGAGCCGATGTTGGCGATGTCCAAATAACTCCGTGGCCAACCCAGCGGCTGACTCCGACAAGTCTGGTGTAGCGGCGGCGGTGTCGTATGCCGTTATCCTCAAGCTGCGGCACAGAGTGACGCGCCCGATCGATTGTCGCTAGGGTGCCGATGGAATCGTTGTGCTGGTGACACGCAAAAAGGACCGCTTAGGCTTGAGTAAAATCGGAAGCAATGGTCGCTATCGAGAAAACTCGGTCGGTACTGGAGGAGAAATCCTATCCGGTCTGCGTTGCCGGAGGTCAATCATCCCCGCTCGAAGTCTTGGCCGATCCCACTCATCGGAACGTGTCGAACAGATCGAACAAGGCAAAGACTTTGACCAGCCTCGTGGGCCGGCCAAGCCGTCCAAAAAAAGCCTTAGCAGGCCCTTAACCAAAGTGTCGGGATCGTCACCTCTCTTCTACAAATGGCGGATCTTCGGATGGGGGATTTCATGCGAAAGGCACTTCAGCGGTGTGATTAGGCTTGCCCGGCCTCCAATAACACCACGTCACTTGGGGCTTCCGCCCGGGGCGAAACCTGCCCTTTAAGGGCGTTTACTTGCGCGCCATCGCTGGTCGGAAGTTGAAGCCCGTAGTCATATTCCGCAGCGCGGGATCTGTCGGGCAAATATGATTTATTTCCTCTTTTTTGGTCATCGGCCACTTCCCGACGTGATCATGTTGGCCCGGGCGAGGTCTGCCGCTGGAGCGATAGCGGTGGGCGCAGCCTCGCCTCCTTCAGCGACCGAAATAATCAAAAACAGAGCCAACTTTCCTGAGACCGCGCCGATTCTCGGTCTCGACGTGACGGCAATGTACAAGGCGTCGGGCGATGCTGCGGGCTCATCCTACGTCTTGAAAGCCAGTCGCCGCCAAACCTGCACAGGGAAAATCGCATTCGCCGCCTCCCTCATCAGGGCCGAAATTATTGCAATTTGGAACGCTTCGTCGCGGAGAATGAACCTTCGTACACTGCTCGTTTATCACCATAAAGTTTTAAGTGCTCGTCCAACGACTTCTTCAAATCCAGAGCCTACCCTACGTTTGAGACTGAAGGCATCCGCTTTCGCGCATGCAGTAAAACAAACTCGAACTTCAGCGGTGAGGCTCAGTTGTTAAGCGCGCCCTCAATAAAGTCCGTATTGCCAGGTAACTCGCGTGGCGGCGGTACTTCGGATGATCTTACGCTGACTTTGAGTGGGACCGCCGCCTCGGATAGCGTCGTGAGCCTGTTCGACACCAATTTGTTGCTCGGTTCGGTCCAGAGCGATGATACAGGCCTTTGGAGCTTCACCACTGTCCCATTAGCAGATGGCCTCTACAACTTTACGGCGATGGCGACGGGTTCCTCCTCAGGCACGGGTGCGCTGTCTGCGACTCTAAGTGTCACCGTTCATGCGGCGGCACCGACGCCAATCACCCTCAACACATCGTCACAGGTCGTAGTTGCCGACGGCGCCAGCGTCGAGATCGACGGCGCCAACGCAAAATCGGTAACATTTGCTGGCACGACCGGCACGCTCAAGATCGATGACGCGCTCCGGTTCGCGGGCCGTGTCTCAGGTCTAACCGGATCCGACACCATTGATCTCACCGATATTCACTACGGAACGGATACGCAAGTTACCTTCCTGGGCAATACCGCAGGTGGCATACTCACAATAACCGACGGGACAAACACCGCGAATGTCAACCTGGAAGGAAACTACCTTTCATCAAGCTGGGATCTGTCCAGCGATGGGAATGGAGGTACCGCCGTTGTTGACCCGGTTGCCTCCAACAACTGGCAACCTCTTAAGGTCGGTGCAGGCGGCTTCGTTTCCGGAATTGACATCGCAAACAATGGCACAATGGTTGTCAGGACTGACACCAATGGCGCATATATCTGGAATGGAACGCAGTGGCAGCAACTGATTACGTCCACGAGCATGCCGGCTTCAATTGTTGGGACAGGTGTCGGAACTGGAGTTTATGAAGTCCAGGTCGCCGCCAACAATTCTAATATTCTGTACATGGCGTATGAGGGATACGTCTTCAGCAGCACTAACGCTGGCGCAACCTGGACGCAAACATCGTTCGCTCAAGTTAATGAGAGCTCAAACGATAACTATCGCATGAACGGCCAAAAAATGGCCATCGATCCGAGCAATCCAAATATTGTCTACGTAGGGACTCCGCAAAACGGCCTGTTCGTCACGACCAATGGTGGAACCACTTGGCAAAGTGTAAGCGGGGTCCCTGCGAGTTTGACTGACACTAACGGGCAATATCCAGGCATTACTGGGATTCTGTTTGACCCAGCTTCGACCAACACCATTTTCGCCGCGAGCTATGGCAACGGCGTCTATGAAAGCACCAACGGCGGCACCTCATGGTCGTCGATTGGCGGGCCGACCGAAGTCGACTACGCTGCCGTTTCGTCCAGTGGAGTCTACTATGTAGTTAGCAACGGACACTCGGATCTCTGGAGCTACGCAGGCGGCCAATGGACGGAATTGGCCAATAATCCCGCGTGGGGAGTTGGGACGGTTGCGGTCGACCCGTCAAACCCAAATCACATTGTATATCTCACTCAGACCGGTATGCTGAATCAAAGCTTTAACGGCGGCGCGACATGGAGCGGATTGTATAACCAGCAGCTAGCTTCGACCGATATTCCATGGTTGGCTGAGCCGGGCGGCAATACTGCCAATGGCGGCACAGATATGGGTATCGGAGGTACGGCATTTAACCCGTCAACCGGAGGACTGATTGTCACCTATGGTGAGGGGGTTGCTACCACGAGCGCGCCGGCACAAACCGCGTCGCCTAACTCCACACCGGTTACTTACAGCGACCAGAGCGTTGGCATCGATCAGTTGGTGGCCAATGAAATAATTTCGCCGCCAGGCGGCAATCCGGTGGTGGCGAACTGGGACTTCGGATTTTTTTATATCGCTAATCTCAATACCTATCCTACCGTTCACGGTCCGGAGAATAATTTTTCGGCAGGTTGGTCTATCGACTACGCCTCGTCAGATCCGAGCTTCATTGTCGGACTTTCCGACTGGTGGGGTAGCGAAGAATCGGGCTATTCAACGAATGGCGGCCAGACGTGGACTCCCTTTGCAACCTTCCCGGCGGTTGATGGCACTTATGTTAATGGGACGCTGACGAATCAACAAACGATGGGAGGCACGATCGCAGCGAGCACGCCCGAAAATATAGTATGGGCTCCGGCTGGTGGTTTACAACCTTATTACACGCTGAACGGAGGTGCGACCTGGAATTTGGTCAATCTCCCCGGGGTCACCAGTTGGAGCAACTTTGACAATGCCTATTACCTCGACACGCGCACTGTGACCGCCGATCGTGTACTGGCAAATACCTTTTATATGTATGATCCCGGAAATTCCGCCCAAGGACAGGGCGAGGGTGTTTATAGGACTACAAACGGGGGGCAGGTTTGGACGCAAGTATATTCGGGACTGATTACTCCGTGGTCGTTATATGAGAACGAAATCGAGGCAGTGCCTGGGGAAGCCGCGAATTTTTTCTTTACCGGCGGACTCCAGGGGAATTTTAGCGCGTCCTCCCCTGATACCGACGAGCCTTTTATGCGTTCTACGGATGGCGGATCGACGTGGACCGCTGTCCCGAACGTGGATGAGGTAATAACGTTCGGGTTCGGCTCGGCGGCGCCGGGACAAAGTTATCCGACAATTTATATTGCTGGATGGGTGAATGGCGTCTACGGCATCTGGCAATCATCTAATAACGCTCAATCCTGGATTCAAATAGGAACTTATCCAGACGGCAGCCTTGAGCAGATTACGACGATTTCTGGCGATGCCAATACTTATGGCCAAGTATATGTCGGTTTTAGTGGTGGTGGATATGCCTATTTGCCGGGAGCCCCAGTGGTCTCAGGGGTTGCGACTTCGCCGTCGACCGGCACCGAGCTCGCAGGTAGTACAATTGTCTTTACGGTCACCTTCAATAGCCCAGTTGCGGTCACTGGTGCTCCGACACTCAGTCTCAACGACGGCGGCACCGCGACCTATACCGGCGGCTCCGGCAGCACGGCGTTGAGTTTTAGCTATACGGTTGCGACGAGTGACAGTTTTGTGCCAGCCCTCGCGATTACGCAGGTCAATCTGCCGAACGGCGCGACGGTAGAGAACGCGGCTGGGATCAAGGCTGATTTGTCCGATGCTGTGACCACGCTCCCGGGGCTGTCGGTTGATCCGCTCGGGGTATCGGAGGTTTTGTCGATTGTAGAATCACCGGCGAGCGGTGTGCTCAACGCCGGCAAGACGATCACTCTGACTCTGAATTTCAACGAGGCCGTGACGGTTACGGGCGGCATACCAACGCTGACGCTCAACAACGGCGGTGTCGCGACCTACGCGGGTGGTTCGGGAACGAGTGCGCTGACGTTCACTTACACGGTGGCATCCGGGCAGAACACATCCGGATTGGCAGCGACGGCGGTCAATCTCAATTCGGCGACGGTGGACGACGGGGCGGGCAATGCCGCTGTGCTGACGTTGAGCGGTCTGACCCAGAGTGGCCCGCAGATCGACACTACGGCCCCCTCGGTGAGTTCGGTTGTGGAGACGCCATCGAGCGGGGCTGTCTCGACCGGCAGCATAGTCACGCTGACTATCAACCTGAGCGAGGCGGTGACGGTTGCGGGCGGTACACCGACGTTGACGCTTAACGACGGTGGCATCGCCACCTATACGAGTGGATCCGGGACCTCAGCTCTGACCTTCACTTACACAGTGGCGTCTGGGCAAAACACCAGCAATCTTGCGGCGACGGCGGTAAATTTCAATTCGGCGACGGTCATGGACGTCGCCGGCAATGCCGCCAATCTGTCGCTGGGTGGCGTGACCCAGGCAGGTCCTGCGATTGAAACTGTGGCCCCAGTGGTCAGCTCAATTGTTGAATCGCCCGCGAGTGGTGTGCTCAACGCAGGCAGCACGGTCACGATTACCCTCAACACGAACCAAGCCATATTGGTTTCGGGCGGGACGCCGAGTCTCACGCTGAATGACGGCGGCGTGGCAACCTACGTAAGCGGCTCGGGCACCTCTTCGCTCATCTTCGCCTATATTGTGGCAGCCGGACAGAACACTTCGGCGCTCGTAGCCACTGCGCTTAACCTCAATGGCGCGAGTATGGCGAATGGTATCGGCATTGGTCTTTCTGGATATCTTGGTGGCTTGACCCAGACGGGCCCGCAAATCAACACAACGACCTCGACTACGATCACTTCGCTGACTGAGACGCCATCCGGCGGCGACCTCAATGCCGGCCATGTCGTCACCCTGACGCTGAACCTGAGCGGGGCGGTGACGGTTGCCGGCGGCACGCCGACGCTGACGCTCAACGACGGCGGCACCGCGACCTACACGGGCGGTTCCGGCACCAGTGCGCTGACTTTCAGCTACACGGTGGTGTTGGGCCAGAACACCACTGCCTTGGCTGCGGCCGCCGTTAATCTCAATGGCGCCACCGTGAAGGATGGCGCTGGCAATGCCACCGGCCTGTCGCTGACCAGCCTTACCCAGACCGGGCCGCAGATCGACACCACGACGCCTGCGGTATCGTCGGTGGCGGCGACCGGGACCGGCATCACCGGCGGCACCGGCGATCTCAACGCCGGCCATGTGGTGACGCTGACGGTGAACCTGAGCGAGGCGGTGACGGTTGCCGGCGGGACCCCGACGCTGACGTTGAACGATGGTGGCGTTGCCACTTATGTCAGTGGCTCCGGCACCAGTGCGCTGACCTTCACCTATACGGTGGCGGCGAGCCAGAACGTCGCCAACCTGGCGGTGACGGCGGTCAACCTCGGTACCGCGACGGTGAAAGACGGTGCCGGCAATGCCGCCAATCTCGCCGGTGCGGTGACGACGCTGACCGGCCTGCAGATCGACACCACGACGCCTGCGGTATCGTCGGTGGCGGCGACCGGGACCGGCATCACCGGCGGCACCGGCGATCTCAACGCCGGCCATGTGGTGACGCTGACGGTGAACCTGAGTGAGGCGGTGACGGTTGCCGGCGGGACCCCGACGCTGACGTTGAACGATGGTGGCGTTGCCACTTATGTCAGTGGCTCCGGCACCAGTGCGCTGACCTTCACCTATACGGTGGCGGCGGGCCAGAACGTCGCCAACCTGGCGGTGACGGCGGTCAATCTCGGTACCGCGACGGTGAAAGACGGTGCCGGCAATGCCGCCAATCTCGCCGGTGCAGTGACGACGCTGACCGGCCTGCAGATCGACACCACCACGCCTTCGGTGTCGTCGGTGGCGGCGACCGGCAGCGGCATCAGCGGCGGTGCCGGCGATCTTAACGCCGGCCATGTCGTCACCCTGACGGTGAACCTGAGCGAGGCGGTCACCGTCTCGGGCGGCACGCCGACGCTGACGCTCAACGATGGTGGCACCGCCACTTATGTCAGTGGCTCGGGCACCAGTGCGCTGACCTTCACCTATACGGTGGCGGCGGGGCAGAGCGCCGCCAACCTGGCGGTGACAGCGGCCAACCTCAATTCGGCGACCATCACGGACGGTGCCGGCAATGCCGCCAACCTGACCGGTGCAGTGACGACGCTGACCGGTCTGCAGATCGACACCACCACGCCCGCGGTGTCGTCGGTCGTAGCGACCGGGACCGGCATCACGTCTGGCACCGGCGACCTCAACGCCGGACATGTGGTGACGCTGACGGTGAACCTGAGCGAGGCGGTGACGGTTGCCGGCGGGACCCCGACGCTGACGCTCAACGACGGCGGCGTTGCCACCTATGTCAGTGGCTCGGGCACGTCGGCGCTGACCTTCACCTATACGGTGGCGGCGGGCCAGACCGCCGCCAATCTGGCGGTGACAGCGGTCAATCTCGGCACCGCCACCCTCAAGGACGGTGCCGGCAATGCCGCCAACCTGACCGGCGCGGTGACGACGCTGACCGGGCTGCAGATCGACACTACGACGCCTTCGGTGTCGTCTGTGGCGGCGAGTGGCGCCGGCATCACGTCTGGCACCGGCGACCTCAATGCCGGCCATGTCGTCACCCTGACGATGAACCTGAGCGAGGCGGTGACGGTTGCCGGCGGGACCCCGACGCTGACGCTCAACGACGGCGGCACCGCCACCTATGTCAGTGGCTCGGGCACCAGTGCGCTGACCTTCACCTATACGGTGGCGGCGGGGCAGAGCGCCGCCAACCTGGCGGTGACGGCAGTCAACCTGGGCACTGCCACCGTCACGGACGGCGCCGGCAATGCCGCCAACCTGACCGGTGCAGTGACGACGCTGACCGGCCTGCAGATCGACACCACCACGCCTGCGGTGTCGTCGGTGGCGGCGACCGGCAGCGGCATCAGCGGCGGCACCGGCGACCTCAACGCCGGCCATGTGGTGACGCTGACGGTGAACCTGAGCGAGGCGGTGACGGTTGCCGGCGGGACCCCGACGCTGACGCTCAACGACGGCGGCACCGCCACCTATGTCAGTGGCTCGGGCACCAGTGCGCTGACCTTCACCTACACGGTCGCGGCGGGGCAGACCGCCGCCAATCTGGCGGTGACGGCGGTCAACCTCGGCACTGCGACAGTCGACGGACGGCGCCGGCAACGCTGCCAACCTCACCGGTGCGGTGACGACGCTGACCGGCCTGCAGATCGACACCACGACGCCTTCGGTGTCGTCGGTGGCGGCGACTGGCGACCGGCATCACGTCTGGCACCGGCGACCTCAATGCCGGCCATGTCGTCACCCTGACGGTGAACCTGAGCGAGGCGGTGACGGTTGCCGGCGGGACGCCGACGCTGAGGCTCAACGACGGCGGCGTCGCGACCTACACCGGCGGCTCCGGCACGTCGGCCTTGACCTTCACCTACACGGTGGCGGCGGGGCAGAGCGCCGCCAACCTGGCGGTGACTGCGGTCAACCTCGGCACCGCGACGGTGACCGACGGCGCCGGCAATGCCGCCAACCTGACCGGCGCGGTGACGACGCTGACCGGCCTGCAGATCGATACCACGGCGCCTGCGGTATCGTCGGTGGCAGCAACCGGGACCGGCATCACCGGCGGCACTGGCGACCTCAACGCCGGGCATGTCGTCACCCTGACGGTGAACCTCAGCGGGGCGGTGACGGTTGCCGGCGGGACCCCGACGCTGACGCTCAACGACGGCGGCATCGCCACTTATGTCAGTGGCTCCGGCACCAGTGCGCTGACCTTCACCTATACGGTGGCGGCGGGGCAGAGCGCCGCCAACCTGGCGGTGACGGCGGTCAACCTCGGCACTGCCACCGTCACGGACGGCGCCGGCAATGCCGCCAATCTCGCCGGTGCAGTGACGACGCTGACCGGCCTGCAGATCGACACCACCACGCCCGCGGTGTCGTCGGTGGCGGCGACCGGCAGCGGCATCACGTCTGGCACCGGCGACCTCAACGCCGGACATGTGGTGACGCTGACGGTGAACCTGAGCGAGGCGGTGACGGTTGCCGGCGGGACCCCGACGCTGACGCTCAACGACGGCGGCACCGCCACCTATGTCAGTGGCTCGGGCACGTCGGCGCTGACCTTCACCTATACGGTGGCGGCGGGCCAGACCGCCGCCAATCTGGCGGTGACGGCGGTCAATCTCGGCACCGCCACCGTCAAGGACGGTGCCGGCAATGCCGCCAATCTGACCGGCGCGGTGACGACGCTGACCGGGCTGCAGATCGACACCACGACGCCTTCGGTATCGTCGGTGGCGGCGACTGGCGCCGGCATCACGTCTGGCACCGGCGACCTCAATGCCGGCCATGTCGTGACGCTGACGGTGAACCTGAGCGAGGCGGTGACGGTTGCCGGCGGCACCCCGACGCTGACGCTCAACGACGGCGGCGTCGCCACTTATGTCAGTGGCTCCGGCACCAGTGCGCTGACCTTCACCTATACGGTGGCGGCGGGGCAGAACGCCGCCAACCTGGCGGTGACGGCGGTCAATCTCGGCACCGCCACCGTCAAGGACGGTGCCGGCAATGCCGCCAACCTGACCGGCGCGGTGACGACGCTGACCGGCCTGCAGATCGACACCACGACGCCTTCGGTGTCGTCGGTGGCGGCGACTGGCGACCGGCATCACGTCTGGCACCGGCGACCTCAATGCCGGCCATGTCGTCACGCTGACGGTGAACCTGAGCGAGGCGGTGACGGTCTCGGGCGGCACGCCGACGCTGACGCTCAACGACGGTGGCACCGCGACTTATGTCAGTGGCTCGGGCACCAGTGCGCTGACCTTCACCTACACGGTGGCGGCGGGCCAGAACGCCGCCAATCTGGCGGTGACGGCGGTCAATCTCGGCACCGCGACCGTCACGGACGGCGCCGGCAACGCTGCCAATCTCACCGGTGCGGTGACGACGCTGACCGGCCTGCAGATCGACACCACGACGCCTTCGGTGTCGTCGGTGGCGGCGACCGGGACCGGCATCACGGCTGGCACCGGCGACCTCAACGCCGGCCATGTGGTGACGCTGACGGTGAACCTGAGCGAGGCGGTGACGGTTGCCGGCGGCACCCCGACGCTGACGCTCAACGACGGCGGCATCGCCACCTATGTCAGTGGCTCGGGCACGTAGTGCGCTGACCTTCACCTACACGGTGGCGGCGGGCCAGACCGCCGCCAACCTGGCGGTGACGGCGGTCAACCTCGGCACTGCGACGGTCGACGGACGGCGCCGGCAATGCCGCCAACCTCACCGGTGCGGTGACGACGCTGACCGGCCTGCAGATCGACACCACGACGCCTTCGGTGTCGTCGGTGGCGGCGACCGGCACCGGCATCACGTCTGGCACCGGCGACCTCAATGCCGGCCATGTCGTCACGCTGACGGTGAACCTGAGCGAGGCGGTGACGGTTGCCGGCGGCACGCCGACGCTGACGCTCAACGACGGCGGCACCGCGACCTATACCGGCGGCTCGGGCACGCAGGCGCTGACCTTCACCTACACGGTGGCGGCGGGGCAGAACGCCGCCAACCTGGCGGTGACGGCGGTCAATCTCGGCACCGCGACGGTGACCGACGGCGCCGGCAATGCCGCCAATCTGACCGGCGCGGTGACGACGCTGACCGGCCTGCAGATCGACACCACGGCGCCTGCGGTATCGTCGGTGGCGGCGACCGGGACCGGCATCACCGGCGGCACTGGCGACCTCAACGCCGGGCATGTCGTCACCCTGACGGTGAACCTGAGCGAGGCGGTGACGGTTGCCGGCGGCACCCCGACGCTGACGCTCAACGACGGCGGCACCGCCACCTATGTCAGTGGCTCGGGCACCAGTGCGCTGACCTTCACCTACACGGTGGCGGCGGGGCAGAACGCCGCCAACCTGGCGGTGACGGCGGTCAACCTCGGCACGGCGACCGTCACGGACGGCGCCGGCAATGCCGCCAATCTCGCCGGTGCGGTGACGACGCTGACCGGCCTGCAGATCGACACCACGACGCCTTCGGTGTCGTCGGTGGCGGCGACCGGCACCGGCATCACTCTGGCACCGGCGACCTCAATGCCGGCCATGTGGTCACGCTGACGGTGAACCTGAGCGAGGCGGTGACGGTTGCCGGCGGCACCCCGACGCTGACGCTCAACGACGGCGGCATCGCGACCTATGTCAGTGGCTCGGGCACGCAGCGCGCTGACCTTCACCTACACGGTGGCGGCGGGCCAGAACGCCGCCAACCTGGCGGTGACGGCGGTCAATCTCGGCACCGCCACCGTCAAGGACGGCGCCGGCAATGCCGCCAACCTGACCGGTGCGGTGACGACGCTGACCGGCCTGCAGATCGACACCACGACGCCTTCGGTATCGTCGGTGGCGGCGACCGGCACCGGCATCACCGGCGGCACCGGCGACCTCAATGCCGGCCATGTCGTCACGCTGACGGTGAACCTGAGCGAGGCGGTGACGGTTGCGGGCGGCACGCCGACGCTGACGCTCAACGACGGCGGCACCGCGACCTATGTCAGTGGCTCGGGCACCAGTGCGCTGACCTTCAGCTACACGGTGGCGGCGGGGCAGAACGCCGCCAACCTGGCGGTGACGGCGGTCAATCTCGACACGGCGACCGTCACGGACGGCGCCGGCAATGCCGCCAACCTGACCGGTGCAGTGACGACGCTGACGGGCCTGCAGATCGACACCACGACGCCTGCGGTATCGTCGGTGGCGGCGACCGGGACCGGCATCACCGTCGGCACCGGCGACCTCAACGCCGGCAATGTCGTCACGCTGACGGTGAACCTGAGCGAGGCGGTGACGGTTGCCGGCGGCACGCCGACGCTGACGCTCAACGACGGCGGCACCGCGACCTATGCCAGTGGCTCGGGCACCAGTGCGCTGACCTTCAGCTACACGGTGGCGGCCGGGCAGAACGCCGCCGACCTGGCGGTGACGGCGGTCAACCTCAATACGGCGACCGTCACGGATGGCGCCGGCAATGCCGCCAATCTACCGGTGCGGTGACGACGCTGACCGGCCTGCAGATCGACACCACGACGCCTTCGGTATCGTCGGTGGTGGCGACCGGGACCGGCATCACGTCTGGCACCGGCGACCTCAACGCCGGCACAGTGGTGACGCTGACGGTGAACCTGAGCGAGGCGGTGACGGTTGCCGGCGGCACCCCGACGCTGACGCTCAACGACGGCGGCACCGCCACCTATGTCAGCGGCTCCGGCACGCAGTGCGCTGACCTTCAGCTACACGGTGGCGGCGGGGCAGAACGCCGCCAACCTGGCGGTGACGGCGGTCAATCTCGGCACCGCGACCGTCAAGGACGGCGCCGGCAATGCCGCCAACCTGACCGGTGCAGTGACGACGCTGACCGGCGCTGCAGATCGACACCACGACGCCTTCGGTATCGTCGGTGGCGGCGACCGGGACCGGCATCACGTCTGGCACCGGCGACCTCAACGCCGGCCATGTGGTGACGCTGACGGTGAACCTGAGCGAGGCGGTGACGGTTGCCGGCGGCACGCCGACGCTGACGCTCA
Organism: uncultured Alphaproteobacteria bacterium; assembly: GCA_963702755.1. Taxonomy (GTDB): domain Bacteria; phylum Pseudomonadota; class Alphaproteobacteria; order Rhizobiales; family Xanthobacteraceae; genus JAJPKK01. The sequence goes on from CAVPDZ010000009.1 coordinate 76,065, forward strand.
ACGACGGCGGCACCGCCACCTATGTCAGTGGCTCGGGCACCAGTGCGCTGACCTTCACCTACACGGTGGCGGCGGGGCAGAACGCCGCCAACCTGGCGGTGACGGCGGTCAACCTCAATTCGGCGACCATCAAGGACGGCGCCGGCAATGCCGCCAACCTGACCGGTGCAGTGACGACGCTGACCGGCCTGCAGATCGACACCACGACGCCTGCGGTGTCGTCGGTGGTGGCGACCGGGACCGGCATCACGTCTGGCACCGGCGACCTCAACGCCGGCCATGTGGTGACGCTGACGGTGAACCTGAGCGAGGCGGTGACGGTTGCCGGCGGCACGCCGACGCTGACGCTCAACGACGGCGGCACCGCCACCTATGTCAGCGGCTCGGGCACCAGTCGCGCTGACCTTCACCTACACGGTGGCGGCGGGCCAGACCGCCGCCGATCTGGCGGTGACGGCGGTCAATCTCGGCACCGCCGACCGTCAAGGACGGTGCCGGCAATGCCGCCAACCTGACCGGTGCGGTGACGACGCTGACCGGCCTGCAGATCGACACCACGACGCCTTCGGTGTCGTCGGTGGCGGCGACCGGGCACCGGCATCACGTCTGGCACCGGCGACCTCAATGCCGGCCAGTGTCGTCACCCTGACGATGAACCTGAGCGAGGCGGTGACGGTTGCCGGCGGCACCCCGACGCTGACGCTCAACGACGGCGGCACCGCCACCTATGTCAGTGGCTCGGGCACCAGTGCGCTGACCTTCAGCTACACGGTGGCGGCGGGGCAGAACGCCGCCAACCTGGCGGTGACGGCGGTCAACCTCGGCACGCGACCGTCACGGACGGCGCCGGCAATGCCGCCAACCTGACCGGTGCGGTGACGACGCTGACCGGCCTGCAGATCGACACCACGACGCCGCGGTGTCGTCGGTGGCGGCGACCGGCACCGGCATCAGCGGCGGTGCCGGCGACCTCAACGCCGGCACAGTGGTGACGCTGACGGTGAACCTGAGCGAGGCGGTGACGGTTGCCGGCGGCACCCCGACGCTGACGCTCAACGACGGCGGCACCGCCACCTATGTCAGCGGCTCGGGCACCAGTGCGCTGACCTTCACCTACACGGTGGCGGCGGGCCAGAACGCCGCCAATCTGGCGGTGACGGCGGTCAATCTCAGCACTGCGACCAGTCGCGGACGGCGCCGGCAATGCCGCCAACCTCACCGGTGCGGTGACGACGCTGACCGGCCTGCAGATCGACACCACGACGCCTTCGGTGTCGTCGGTGGCGGCGACCGGCACCGGCATCACCGTCGGCACCGGCGACCTCAATGCCGGCCATGTCGTCACCCTGACGGTGAACCTGAGCGAGGCGGTGACGGTTGCCGGCGGCACGCCGACGCTGACGCTCAACGACGGCGGCACCGCGACCTACACCGGCGGCTCCGGCACCAGTGCGCTGACCTTCACCTACACGGTGGCGGCGGGGCAGAACGCCGCCAACCTGGCGGTGACGGCGGTCAACCTCGGCACCGCGACGGTCACGGACGGCGCCGGCAATGCCGCCAATCTGACCGGCGCGGTGACGACGCTGACCGGCCTGCAGATCGACACCACGACGCCTGCGGTATCGTCGGTGGCGGCGACCGGGACCGGCATCACCGGCGGCACCGGCGACCTCAACGCCGGCCATGTCGTCACCCTGACGGTGAACCTGAGCGAGGCGGTGACGGTTGCCGGCGGCACCCCGACGCTGACGCTCAACGATGGCGGCACCGCCACCTATGTCAGCGGCTCGGGCACCAGTGCGCTGACCTTCACCTACACGGTGGCGGCGGGGCAGAACGCCGCCAACCTGGCGGTGACGGCGGTCAATCTCGGCACCGCGACGGTGACCGACGGTGCTGGCAATGCCGCCAACCTCGCCGGCGCAGTGACGACGCTCACCGGCCTGCAGATCGACACCACGACGCCGGCAATCACTGCGCTTGTCGGAGATCGCCGTCGAGCGGCGACCTCAACGCCGGCAAGACGGTGACGCTGACGCTCAATCTGAGCGAAGCGGTGACGGTTGCCGGCGGCACGCCGACGCTGACCCTCAACGATGGTGGCACCGCCACTTATGTCAGCGGCTCCGGCACGATCGGCGCTGACCTTCAGCTACACGGTCGGGGCCAGCGACAGCAACGTCGCGTCGCTGGCGGCGACCGCCGTCAACCTCAATGGCGCCACCGTGAAGGACGGCGCCGGCAATGCTGCCAGCCTGTCACTCTCCGGCCTGACCCAGACCGGGCCGCAGATCGACACCACGACTCCAACAGTGATCGCAGATTACGGCCGTACCGACAAACGGTACGGAAAACCCCGGCGATCCGATCACGTTCACCATCAATCTCAACGAGCAGGTGATCGTTGCGCGGCACCCCGACACTGACCCTCAACGACGGCGGCACCGCCACTTACGTCAGCGGCTCCGGCACCAGTGCGCTGACCTTCAGCTATACGGTGGGTGCGACCGACAGCTCCGTTTCAGCGCTGGCGATCACTCGGTCAATCTGCCAACCGGTGCAAGCGTCAAGGACGGCGCCGGCAACGCCGCCAATCTCGCCGGCGCGTTGACCACGTTCACGGGCCTTGCAGATCGATCCGCCGCCAATCGTGACGTCCATTGCCGCATCGCCCGCGAGCGGTGATCTCAATGCCGGCAAGACGGTGACACTGACGCTCGACCTGAACGAGGCGGTGACGGTTGCGGGCGGCACCCCGACGCTCACCCTCAACGACGGCGGCACCGCCACCTATGTCGGCGGCTCGGGCACCAGCGCTCTGACCTTCAGCTACACGGTTGGCGCCGGGCAGAACAAGTGGCGGCGCTTGCGGCGACCGCCGTCAATCTCAACGGCGCGACCGTTCACGGATGGCGCCGGCAATGCCGCCAATCTGACGCTTGCCGGCCTGACCCAGAGCGGCCCGCAGATCGACACCACGACCCGGCTATCACCTCGATCGGTGGAGTCGCCCGCGAGCGGCGACTCTCAATGCCGGCAAGATCGGTCACGCTGACGCTCAACCTGAGCGAGGCGGTGACGGTTGCCGGCGGCACGCCGACGCTGACCCTCAACGATGGCGGCACCGCCACCTATAGCGGCGGCTCCGGCACCAACGCGCTGACCTTCAGCTACACGGTGGCGGCCGGGCAGAACACCGCCGCGCTGGCCGCGACCGCCGTCAATCTCAACTGGCGCCACCGTCACGGACGGCGCCGGCAATGCCGCCAATCTGTCGCTCTCCGGCCTGACCCAGACCGGCCCGCAGATCGACACCACGACGCCGGCGATCAGCCTCGCTTGTCGGAATCGCCCGCGAGCGGCGATCTCAATGCCGGCAAGACCGTCACGCTGACGCTGAACCTGAGCGAGGCGGTGACGGTGGCCGGCGGCACGCCGACGCTGACCCTCAACGACGGCGGCACCGCGACCTACACCGGCGGCTCCGGCACCAGCGCGCTGACCTTCAGCTACACCGTGGCGGCCGGGCAGAACACCGCCGACGCTGGCGGCGACCGCGGTCAACCTCAACGGCGCCACCATCACCGACGGCGCCGGCAATGCCGCCAATCTGTCGCTGAGCGGCCTGACCCAGGCCGGCCCGCAGATCGACACCACCGCGCCGACGGTGACGTCGGTTGCGGCGTCGCCGTCGAGCGGCATCGACGATGCCGGCAAGACCGTCACCCTGACGCTCAACCTGAGCGAGGCGGTGACGGTAGCCGGCGGCACCCCGACGCTGACGCTCAACGACGGCGGCACCGCCACCTATACCGGCGGCTCGGGCACCAACGCGCTGACCTTCAGCTACACGGTTGGCGCTGGCCAGACAGCAGCGTCTCGGCGCTGGCGATCGACCGCGGTCAATCTCAACGGCGCAACGCATCACAGGACGGCGCCGGCAATGCCGCCAATCTCGCCGGTCGCGGTGACTGACCCAGACCGGCCTGCAGATCGACACCACCACGCCGACGCAGTCGGTGCAGGTCGTCGAGCACCCGCCGAGCGGCGACCTCGACGCCGGCAAGACCGTCGACGCTGACGCTCGACCATGAGCGAGGCGGTGACGGTCACGGCGGCACGCCGACCCTGACCCTCAACGACGGCGGCACCGCCACCTACACCGGCGGCTCCGGCACCAGCGCGCTTGACCTTCAGCTACACCGTCGGCGCCGGCGACAGCAACGTCTCGGCACTGGCAGTCAATCGCGGTCAATCTGCCAATGCGGCGCGACCATCACCGACAGGCGCCGGCAATGCCGCCGAGCCATGTCGACCTGGCCGGCGCATGACCCAGACCGGGCCTGCAGATCGACACCACGACACCGACCATCACTCGATGGTCAGTTGCCTCGCCAAGCGGTGATCTCGAATGACCGGCAAGACCGTCACGTTGACGCTCGACCTGAGTGAGGCGGTGACGGTTACCGGCGGCACGCCGACGCTGACCCTCAACGACGGCGGCACCGCGACCTATACCGGCGGCTCCGGCACCAATGCGCTGACCTTCAGCTACACGGTGGCGGCCGGGCAGAACACCGTCGGCTCTGGCCGCGACCGCGGTCAATCTCAACTCGCGCCACCATCACCGACGGCGCCGGCAATGCCGCCAACCTGTCGCTCACCGGCCTGACCCAGACCGGCCCGCAGATCGACACCACGACGCCCGACGGTATCGTCGGTGGTGGCGACCGGCACCGGCATCACGTCTGGCACCGGCGACCTCAATGCCGGCAAGACGGTCACGCTGACGCTCAACCTGAGCGAGGCGGTGACGGTCGCCGGCGGCACGCCCGACGCTGACGCTCAACGACGGCGGCACCGCGACCTATACCGGCGGCTCCGGCACCAATGCGCTGACCTTCAGCTACACGGTGGCGGCCGGGCAGAACACCGCCGACCTGGCGGTGACGGCGGTCAATCTCAATCCGGCGACCATCACCGACGGCGCCGGCAATGCCGCCAACCTCACCGGTGCGGTGACTCACCCTGACCGGGCCTGCAGATCGACACCACGACGCCGGTGCATCAGTCGTCGATCGATCGGAGTCACCCGCGAGCGGCGACCTCAATGCCGGCAAGACCGTCACGCTGACGCTCAACCTGAGCGAGGCGGTGACGGTCGCGGGCGGCACGCCGACGCTGACCCTCAACGACGGCGGCACCGCGACCTATACCGGCGGCTCCGGCACCAACGCGCTGACCTTCAGCTACACCGTGGCGGCCGGGCAGAACACCGCCGACCTGGCGGCGACCGCGGTCAATCTCAACGGCGACCATCACCGACGGCGCCGGCAATGCCGCCAACCTGTCGCTCACCGGCCTGACCCAGAGCGGCCCGCAGATCGACACCACGACGCCGACGTGTCGTCGGTGCGACTCGGCACGGCAGTCACCGTCGCAGCGGCGACCTCAACGCCGGCAAGACCGTGACGCTGACGCTGAACCTGAGCGAGGCGGTGACGGTCGCGGCGGCACGCCGACGCTGACGCTCAACGACGGCGGCACCGCGACCTATACCGGCGGCTCGGGCACCAACGCGCTGACCTTCAGCTACACGGTTGGCGCCGGACAGAACACCGCCGACCTGGCGGTGACCGCGGTCAATCTCAACGCGGCGACCATCACGGACGGCGCCGGCAATGCCGCCAATCTCTCACTGGCGCGGTCACTGACCCAGACGCGGCCCGCAGATCGACACCACGACGCCGACGGTATCGTCGGTCGCTGGCCGGAGTCACCCGTCGAGCGGCGACCTCAATGCCGGCAAGACCGTCACGCTGACGCTCAACCTGAGCGAGGCGGTGACGGTCGCCGGCGGCACGCCGACGCTGACGCTCAACGACGGCGGCACCGCGACCTATACCGGCGGCTCCGGCACCAACGCGCTGACCTTCAGCTACACGGTGGCGGCCGGGCAGAACACCGCCGACCTGGCGGCGACCGCGGTCAATCTCAACTCCGCGACCATCACCGACGGCGCCGGCAATGCCGCCAACCTGTCGCTCGCTGGCCTGACCCAGAGCGGCCCGCAGATCGACACCACGACGCCGACGGTATCGTCGGTGGCGGCTCGGACCGCAGTCACCGTCGAGCGGCGACCTCAATGCCGGCAAGACCGTCACGCTGACGCTCAACCTGAGCGAGGCGGTGACGGTCGCCGGCGGCACGCCGACGCTGACCCTCAACGACGGCGGCACCGCGACCTATACCAGCGGCTCCGGCACCAACGCGCTGACCTTCAGCTACACGGTGGCGGCCGGGCAGAACACCGCCGACCTGGCGGCGACCGCGGTCAATCTCAACGCCGCGACCATCACCGACGGCGCCGGCAATGCCGCCAACCTGTCGCTCGCAGTGCCTGACCCAGACCGGCCTGCAGATCGACACCACGACGCCGACGATCACGTCGCTTGACGGAGTCGCCGTCGAGCGGCGACCTCAATGCCGGCAAGACCGTCACGCTGACGCTCAACCTGAGCGAGGCGGTGACGGTCGCCGGCGGCACGCCGACGCTGACCCTCAACGACGGCGGCACCGCGACCTATACCGGCGGCTCCGGCACCAACGCCCTGACCTTCAGCTACACCGTCGGCGCCGGCCAGAACACGCGCCGACCTGGCGGCGACCGCGGTCAATCTCAACGCCGCCACCATCACCGACGGCGCCGGCAATGCCGCCAACCTGTCGCTCTCCGGCCTGACCCAGACCGGCCCGCAGATCGACACCACGACGCCGACGATGTCGTCGCTGACTCGAGTCGTACCGTCAAGCGGCGACCTCAACGCCGGCAAGACCGTCACGCTGACGCTCAACCTGAGCGAGGCGGTGACGGTCACGGCGGCACGCCGACGCTGACCCTCAACGACGGCGGCACCGCCACCTATACCGGCGGCTCCGGCACCAACGCGCTGACCTTCAGCTACACCGTCGGGCGCCGGACAGAACACCGTCCGCTCTGGCGACCACCGCGGTCAATCTCCAACGGCGCCACCATCACCGACGGCGCCGGCAATGCCGCCAATCTGTCGCTCTCCGGCCTGACCCAGACACGGGCCCGCAGATCGACACCACGACGCCGACGCTGTCGTCGCATTGCCGAATCACCGGCGAGCGGCGATCTCAATGCCGGCAAGACCGTCACGCTGACGCTCGACCTGAGCGAGGCGGTGACGGTCGCCGGCGGCACGCCGACGCTGACCCTCAACGACGGCGGCACCGCCACCTATACCGGCGGCTCCGGCACCAACGCGCTGACCTTCAGCTACACCGTTGGCGCCGGACAGAACACCGCCGCCCTTGCCGCGACCGCGGTCAATCTCAACTCGCGCGACCATCACCGACGGCGCCGGCAATGCCGCCAACCTGTCGCTCTCCGGCCTGACCCAGAGCGGGCCGCAGATCGACACCACGACGCCGGCTATCACCTCGATCGCTGAGTCGCCCGCGAGCGGCGACTCTCAATGCCGGCAAGACCGTCACGCTGACGCTCAACCTCAGCGAGGCGGTGACGGTCGCCGGCGGCACGCCGACGCTGACCCTCAACGACGGCGGCACCGCCACCTACACCAGCGGCTCCGGCACCAACGCGCTGACCTTCAGCTACACCGTCGCGGCCGGGCAGAACACCGCCGCTCTGGCCGCGACCGCGGTCAACCTCAACGGCGCCACCATCACCGACGGCGCCGGCAATGCCGCCAATCTGTCGCTGACCGGCCTGACCCAGACCGGCCCGCAGATCGACACCACGACGCCGGCGATCACCTCGCTCGTCGAGTCGCCCGCGAGCGGCGACCTCAATGCCGGCAAGACCGTCACGCTGACGCTGAACCTGAGCGAGGCGGTGACGGTTGCCGGCGGCACCCCGACGCTGACCCTCAACGACGGCGGCACCGCCACCTATACCGGCGGCTCCGGCACCAACGCGCTGACCTTCAGCTACACCGTGGCGGCCGGGCAGAACACCGCCGCGCCTGGCGGCGACCGCCGTCAATCTCAACGGCGCCACCGATCACCGACGGCGCCGGCAATGCCGCCAATCTGTCGCTCACGGCCTGACCCAGAGCGGCCCGCAGATCGATACCACGACGCCGGCGGTGACGTCAGGTCGCGGCTTCGCCGTCGAGCGGCGATCGTCTATGCCGGCAAGACCGTCACCCTGACGCTCAACCTGAGCGAAGCGGTGACGGTTGCCGGCGGCACCCCGACGCTGACCCTCAACGACGGCGGCACCGCCACCTATGTCAGCGGCTCCGGCACCAACGCCCTGACCTTCAGCTACACGGTTGGCGTGGCCAACAACACGTCTCGGCCTGGCGGTCAACGCGGTCAATCTCAACGGCGCAACCATCCAGGACGGCGCCGGCAATGCCGCCAATCTCGCCGGTGCGGTGACGACCCTTGCCGGCCTGCAAATCGACACCACCACGCCGACGATCAGTCGGTCGCAGAGTCTTGACCTCGCCAAGCGGCGACCTCGACGCCGGCAAAACCGTCATCCTCACGCTCGCCATGAGCAAGGCGGTGACGGTGCAGGCGGCACGCCGACGCTGACCCTCAACGACGGCGGCATCGCCACCTACACCGGCGGCTCCGGCACCAGCGCCCTGACCTTCAGCTACACCGTCGGCGCCGGACGACAGCAACGTCTCAGCGCTGGCGATCAATCAGGTCAACCTGCCTAATGGGGCAGCAATTTACACCACCACACCGGGTGGCTTCAAAGGGCTCGGATCGCAGATCATTTATGCGAACCTCTCTGGTGCATTGACCACGCTCACGGGTCTGCAGATCGACACCACCACACCAACCGTTACCCAGGTCGTTGCCTCGCCATCCGTCGGAACGGCAATGCCAGGCGATACAATTGCATTAACCCTTGATCTAAATGACAACGTTGCGGTGTCAGGCACGCCGATCCTTTTGCTCAACGACGGCGGTGTCGCGACCTATGTTAGCGGCTCCGGCACCAGTGCACTGACCTTCAGCTACACGGTTAGCACCCATGATGCCACGGTTCCGGCACTCGCGATCACGCAAGTGAATTTACCCAATGGGGACACGGTACAAAATGGGGCGGGCACTAACGCTAATCTGACAGGCGCGATGGTGACATTGGCGTCCCTCGGCATTGATCCGCCCCAGACGACGCCCGCGGTGACGCAAGTCGTAGCAAACCCGGGAAGCGGCCACGAGAGCATTGGCGCCACGATCAATTTCACAGTTGCGCTCGATGAGGCGGTCACCGTTTCTGGTGGCACCCCGACTCTGACGCTCAACGATGGTGGTGTCGCAACCTATGATGCCGCCGCCAGCAAAGCGCTCAATGATCCGACTAAGCTGGTCTTCAGCTATACGGTTAGCGCGCATGATAACAGCACGTCGGCATTGGCGATAACCGGCGCGGATCTGAACGGGGCGACGATTGCAGATGCGGCCGGCAATAACGCGAACATGTCGATGGTGCCGACAACGTTTTCAAGCCTGCAGATCGATACGACGCCCAGCGACGTTATTTCTTCTGCAGGCGGCGCCGGAGTGAGCCTCTCCGATCATGATACCTCTACACTCGTTGCGCTGTTGCACCAATACGTGGTATCTGCGTTTGCGAGCGCCAACGGGGGGGACAGCGGCGCGATCGCGCAATCACACATCGAATTCGGGTGACGCAAGTCAATTGCTGATACCCGCCTTTAAGGCGGCGAAGCTCATTCACTAATAGTGAAGGATTGCTTCTAGTCTGCAAGGGAATCGACACGGTGATTGGCATAACATTAGTAGTCAGCAGCTAACGGTTGCGTCATCAGGTATCAGAAGCTCCCGGTTCGGTGGTGGGGTGTCTCAACCGTTCACGAAGCCCGATAGAACGGTTTGCGAGCGGGGCAAGGGTGCAGATGGAAACGGAAGATCGCGGCCTCATCGCTCTCGTGATACTCTTGAGGTATCACGGCGTTGGAGCGAGCGCCGAGCAAATCCACCACTGGTGTGGCAAAGTGCCAGTTGGGGTCACGGAGATGCTCCGCTGCGCCAAGGAGTGTGGGCTCAAAGCCAGCATTCGCTCGACGGATTGGGTGCGGCTCGCCAATATGCCACTCCCTGCCATTGCAGCGCTTCGTGACGGCTCGTTCCTCATCATCGGCAAGGTGAGTGAGGACAAGGTGCTTGTCCAGCGCCCGATGTCGGCGAAACCCGAAGTGATGGCGCGTACCAATTTCGAAGTCCCTGTGGGACGGTCGCGTGGTTTTGATGGCGCGTCGTGCGCGCTTGTCCGACCTGACGCGGCGATTCGATATCACCTGGTTCATGGGTGCTATCCACAAGTACCGGCGGCTTCTGAGCGAAGTCTTAGTTGCCTCCTTTTTCCTTCAAGTCTTTGCTTTGGTTACACCGCTCTTTTTTCAGGTTGTCATTGACAAGGTACTTGTGCATCGAAGCCTGAACACCCTTGATGTTCTGGTCATCGGCCTCGTTGCGATCTCAATCTTCGAGGCCGTCATCGGGGGCCTCCGCACGTACTTGTTCGCTCACACAACAAACCGCATTGATGTCGAACTCGGAGCCAGGCTTTTTCGACATCTGACAGCTCTGCCCATCGGCTATTTTCAGGCGAGGCGAGTCGGAGATTCGGTTGCCCGAGTCCGCGAACTTGAAAACATTCGCAACTTTCTAACCAGTTCTGCATTGACGCTCGTCGTCGATCTTGTCTTCACTTTTGTGTTCCTTGGGGTGATGGTTTTATATTCCCCGATCCTGACGCTGATTGTTGTCGCCGCTTTTCCGCTTTACATCGGAATTTCTGCAGCCGCGACACCGCTTTTTCGCCAACGGCTCGATGAAAAGTTTCAGCGCGGAGCTGAGAGCCAGGCCTTTCTCGTCGAAAGCGTGACAGGCATCGAGACGCTGAAGGCCATGGCCGTAGAGCCGCAAATGCAACGCCGATGGGAAGAGCAGCTTGCGGGATATGTTGCCGCGAGCTTCCGGGTTATCGGTCTCGGAAACGTGGCAAGCCAAGCGGTACAGCTGATATCGAAATTGGTTACGGTAATAATCCTCTATTGGGGTGCGCAACTCGTGATTCAAGGGGACCTGACGGTCGGCGAGTTGGTCGCCTTCAACATCCTGGCTGGTCGGGTAAGTACGCCGGTCCTTCGCCTCGCTCAAATGTGGCAAGACTTCCATCAGGCCCGCCTTTCAATTGATCGGCTCGGTGACATTCTTAACACCGCCCCAGAACCATCCTTCAATCCGGGACGTGCCGCGCTCCCGACAATCCGAGGACAGGTTACCTTCGAGCATGTGACTTTCCGATATCGCGCGGACGGTCCGGAGGTGCTGCATGACGTAAGCCTCGATGTGTCGCCAGGCAGCGTTGTCGGCGTTGTGGGCACCTCCGGTTCTGGCAAAAGCACGCTGGCGAAGCTCATCCAGCGTTTGTACGTGCCCGAAAGCGGCCGCGTTCTTGTAGACGGTGTTGACCTCGCTATGGTCGACATATCCTGGTTGCGCCGCCAAATCGGGGTAGTTTTGCAAGAAAGCATGCTTTTCAACCGTACGGTACGAGAGAATATCGCGCTTATCGAACCGACGATGCCAATGGAGCGCGTGATTGCCGCGGCGACGCTCGCGGGCGCGCACGAATTTATATTGGAGTTGCCCGAGGGCTACGACACCATCGTTGGCGAACGAGGCAGCAGCCTTTCCGGAGGCCAACGCCAGCGTATCGCTATTGCGCGTGCGCTCATCAACGATCCTCGCATTCTGATTTTTGACGAGGCGACCAGCGCACTTGACTACGAAAGCGAACGTGCAATTCAACAGCGAATGAATGAGATAGCCGACGGCCGAACCGTGTTTCTGATTGCGCATCGCCTGTCAACGGTCCGCCGCGCCGATCGCGTCATCACGATTGAACGCGGCCGCATTATTGAAGACGGATCGCATGAGGACCTGATTCGTTCCGAAGGTCGGTATGCGCGGTTGCATCAATTGCAGGCCGGAAATCCATGACATCCGCTAAGAAAATCTTCAAGTTTCCAGAGGCGCGAATTCGGCGTCGAAACTACGAGCTTGCCTTCCTGCCTGCCGCGCTCGAGGTTACGGAAACACCCCCGTCGCCCATTGGTCGTGCGCTTGGCGCAACAATAATTGCGATCTTTTGCCTGGCGCTCCTCTGGGCGTGTATCGGAACCGTAGATATCGTAGCCACGGCGGAAGGGAAGATTGTCCCGACCGGACGTACGAAAATCATCCAGCCATTCGAAACCGGCGTCATCCGCACAATTCACGTTCGAGACGGACAAAACGTCAGATCCGGCGACGTTCTCATCGAGTTGGATCCAACGATGGGCGATGCGGAGCGGGAGCATCTGCAGAGTGACCTTGTCGCCGCACAGCTCGACGTAGCACGATTGCGCGCCTTGCTAGGTGGGCGTGCAAATCCCTTGGCAGACTTCAAGCCGCCGGACGGAGCGAGTCTCCAACTGGTCGCAATGCAACGTGAATATTTGATAAGCCAAAACGCTGAGCTGCACGCCAAGCTGGCAGAGATTGATCGGCAGCAATCTCAAAAGGAAGCGGAGCGCGACACCATTGGTGCTGCGATTAGCAAACTGGAGGCAACGGTTCCCATCCTTCAAGAGAGAAACAACATTCGTAAGTACCTTTACGAGCGGGAGTTGGGTTCAAAGATTACCTATTTGACGGAGTTCCACGAACTCGTGAGCCAACAGCAGGATTTGCTGATCCAGAAAAGGCGATTTCTTGAGGCAGATGCAGCGGTAGCCGCTTTAATCAAGTCGCGATTGCACACCGCCGCTGAGCAGCGTCGAACGCTGTTCGAGGAACTTGCCAAAGCTGAGCAAAAGTCAGCCGGCTTGGCTCAAGACGTTATAAAGGCCGAAAAGAGATCTAAACTCCAGGTGCTGACGTCCCCGGTAGACGGAGTGGTTCAGCAATTGGCGGTTCATACTGTTGGCGGCGTTGTAACGCCCGCCCAGGCCTTGCTTGCGGTAGTTCCCGTTGACAATCATGTGGAAATCGAGGCGGTCATCGCCAACCGCGACGTTGGTTTTGTGCGGACGGGACAGGATGCTGAAATCAAGGTTGAGGCGTTCAATTTCACGAGATATGGATTGCTGCACGGACGCGTAATCTCCGTATCACGCGATGCTGTTTCTCGCGATCGGCCAACCGACAAAACGCCAACGGTCGATCCAACGCAATCCCACAATCCCGAATTGACCTATATCGCGCATGTGTCGTTGGAGAGCACACAAATGGCGATAGAAGGCGACATGGTGAACCTCTCGCCTGGAATGGCGGTCACCGTAGAAATCAAAACCGGCGCACGCAGGATCATAAGCTACATACTTTCTCCGCTCGTCAAATATAAGCAAGAAGTAATGCGAGAGAGATGAGGAGCTCTTGTCGAAAGTTGGCAGCTAAAGGTGATCAGGCAGAATGGATGTGCGATTGAATTTCGATGCTGTTGGGAGACGGCACCTCAAGGATGTTTTTTGCCACTGAATTGTTAACGGTCGAGACGCTGCCAGCTTTAGGTGCCCTTACGATAACACCGCCTCGGGCCTCCATATGGCCAACTTCGTGTTGCCCCGCGCTAATTGCGCTTAAGAATGGCTTAACGGCGCTGATGATACCTTTGTTTCTGGGGCCGGAGCGGTTCTCCGGCGGACGCGAAGACGGATGCGCAAATCAACCTTGGACTGGGGACAACTGCTATGACCCGGAGGCCATCCGTGAAAACGACGATTGCGGCGATGGTCGCCATAGTGTTCGCCGTGACGATAGGGGACTCGGCTTCCGGTGCCGATTTGTCGGCCGCGCCTTTGGCCTACAATGCGCCGGTGGCGGCCTTGGCAGACCCGTGGGCCGGCTTCTATGGCGGACTTTCGTTAGGAGCTCGCTGGTCAAACCCTGACTGGACAACAACATCTATCTCACCCGCTGCTGGCACAGGCGGTAGCCCCAATTCATCGAGCGCCAATGCTTCATTTGACAGCACTTCGTTTCGAGTCGGCGGTTATTTCGGATATAATTGGCATTTCGCGCCAGCTTGGGTGGCGGGCGTTGAGGGCGACATCGCGTGGGCTGACAGCTCCAAAACCGTCGCGGGAATCCCCGGTACCTACGGCCCGACGTTAGCCGGTGTAGGCGGATCTCTAACACCCGGACCTGACAGCAGCACTGTGAGGGAAACTTGGGATTCCAGTCTGCGCGGTCGCATCGGCTATCTATTGGCGCCGCGTTTGCTGTTGTTCGCGACCGGAGGCGTTTCCTGGAGCCAATTCAATGCAACCGGAAATTGCGTCCTTCTCTCGGCAGTATCAGGCGTTCCTAACGGAGGACCCTGGTGTGCAGATCCTACCCATGCATCCTCCGAGACCATTTCCGCGACCAAAGTCGGATGGACGCTAGGCGCAGGCTTCGAGACTGTTGTGGCGCCCAACTTGCTCTTGCGTGCCGAATATCGATATGCAGACTACGGAACGATATCTCATACGTATTTTGCGCCGTCTCAACTCGACAATGTTTCAGCAGATATCAAAATCGAGACCCATATGGCGCTTGTCGGGCTAGCCTATAAATTCTAAATTCAGCCAGGGTCGCGGGTTTCGGCCGTTCTCTAAAGTAGACGATGCAGAAGGCCGCCGAGTAGCCGAGCAAGCGGTGCAGCAAATGACGCTGCGCTGAATAATTCAAGTCATCAGGAATTATCAGGCAGTTCGTGAAGCCAAAGGCACGCTCTGCCGATATGGTCCTCCGTCATTCCACCCGACGACGGTCCGGTCATTTGGGAATCCTTTTTTTCTTCACCGATCTCTCTCGTTCGCCACCGTGAGAGACGCTTGCTGTGCCTTCTCCCTTCTTTCCCATTTCGTTCGTGGAAACGAGCGCCACATTCTGGCTACCGAATTTGGTCACCTCGCGAAGTAGATTTGCGTGCTTTTGCAGCACGGCGGCTAGCTTGTCCATCGCGGGAGCGCATTGCGGACAGTAGTCTAAAGATCTCGCATCGATCAGGAGCTGCGATAACTCCGTATCGAGCTCCAGCAAATAGGACAAGATACGTTCGCTCTCCCTAGCCCCTTGCTCAACCGTCGATGTTAGAAGCTTTATGTCAGATTGACGATTGCGCTTCGCATGTTCCTGGAGGAACCAATCACCATGCCGCATGTCAAATATAGCTGCTTCGATCTCCTGATAGTCGACTTCATCGGGTGGCGATGGCGAGGGGCTCATATCGATTTGGCCAGAGGCAACAATGCGCAATCAAACGATGAAGGATAATTCTGACGCACCGGTTAATTAATGACGAGTTGCAAAAAAAATCTGCAATGAGACGCCGTGGTGAGGCGCATACTAGAAAGTTTGACCAGGAGGATGAGAACCTGCTGCCTGTTGGCAGGCATATCAGGGGTGCTGATGACCTGTGGTTTCTTCGGACCACGGTTGGCGTAGCGCAGCGCCCCGGCCCCGTTGCCTGACAGGTGCGTCCTTCGCAGCCTTCCAGCCCCGGCAGTTCAACGCCGGTCGCGTCAGAGAGAACGGCGCGCGGGTTCGCTGCACCGAGAGGTTGCGCGTTCTGCCAGACGCGGAGCCCACTTTCCAGGCGGACCCAAGGCGCTCCGCCTTTTCCCAGCGCAAGTCAATTTAATTACGCTAGTGGATCGAATTTAACACTTGGTGCCCACGTCTGACGGCCTTGATAATTTTGTCGGGATCGGCAGTCCATGTGAAGGGCTTCGGTTCAGCGTTGTGTTCGACGACGAAGCGATTGATTGCTGCTTGCAAGTCTACGACCGATAGGAAGACGCCGCGCTTCAATCGCCGCTTCGTGAGTTTGGCGAAGAAGCCCTCGACGGCGTTGAGCCAGGATGCCGAGGTTGGGGTGAAGTGGAAGGTCCAACGGGGATGCCGGGCCAACCATTGGCGTACCTTCGGATGCTTATGGGTTGCGTAATTATCGACGATGGCGTGGATCGACTTTCGCTCCGGCACCTGCGCCTCGACGGCGTTGAGGAAGCGGATGAACTCCTGGTGCCGGTGGCGCTGCATGTTGCGGCCGATAACAGTGCCGTCGAGGACGTTGAGGGCCGCGAACAGTGTCGTCGTGCCATGACGCTTGTAGTCGTGTGTCATCGTCCCAACGCGGCCCTTCTTCATCGGCAAGCCGGGCTGAGTGCGGTCGAGCGCCTGGATCTGGCTCTTCTCATCAACCGAGAGGACGACGGCATGGGCGGGCGGATCAACATAGAGGCCGACGATGTCGCGCAGCTTATCGACAAATCGCGGGTCGGTGGAGAGTTTGAAGTGTTTCACCCTGTGCGGTTGAAGGCCGTGCGCACGCCAGATGCGTTGGACAGAACTCGCGCTGATGTCGAGGACCTTCGCCATCATGGCAGAGGTCCAGTGGGTTGCCTCTGCCGGCGGGTCGGTCTGGGTGAGCGTCACGACGCGCGCAGTGATATTCGATCCCAACGGCCGGATGCGCGAAGGCCGTGTCTTGTCACGCAACAGACCGTCATACCCTTCCTGCATGAAGCGCTCCTGCCAGCGCCACACGCAGGTCTTCGATTTGCCGGTCCGGCGCATGATTTCATTGGTGCCAATACCGTCCGCGCTCAGCAGCACGATCTCAGCCCGCCAGACATGTTTGTGCGGGGCGTTGCGATCCCGTACGAGCACCGTCAGGCGGCGGCGATCGGCGGGCTTGAGAGTGATGGAAATTCCGGTTCGCATGCGCCAGACTCGCATGCGTTCGGTCCGACGGGAATCCCCTCCGGGATTCAAATGTCAGACGCGATCCACTAGAATAGACGAAGCCGCGCGCCATCGGAATGTAGGTGATGTCCATCGCCCACACCTGGTTCGGCCGCGTGATCTCCATCCCGCGCAGCAGATACCGGTAGATCTTACGGCCAGGCTCGGGCTTGGTCGTGCGCGGGCGGCGATAGAGCGCCTCTATCCTCATCCGCCGCATCAGCGTTTTGACATGCCGACGCCCGATCTTGCACCCCTCGGCAGCCAGCAGGCCTCGCAACATCCGCGAGCCGGCGAAGGGGAACTCCAGATGCAGCCGGTCGAGACGCCGCATGATTGCGAGGTCGGCGTCCGGCACCGGGCGCGGCAGGTAGTAGACGCTGCCACGGCTGATGCGCAGAACCGCCGCCTGCCTGGTGATCGGCAGGTCGTGCGCACGGTCGATCATCGCTTTGCGCTCAGCAATCCCGCCTTGGTGAGCGCGCCCTCTAAAAAATCGTTCTCCAGCGTCAGTTCGCCGATCTTGGCGTGCAGCGACTTCACATCGACTGCTGGCTCGGCAGTCCCACTGCCGCTGCCCGGGCCGAACACATCGGCAGCACTGCCCTCAAGCTGCGCCTTCCACGAGGTGACCTGATTGGGATGAACGGCGAACTGCTCGGCAAGCTGCCGCAACCGTTCGATCGCCCTTCACGGCGGCAAGCGCCACCTTCGCCTTGAAAGCCGGTGTGTGGTTCCGGCGCGGTCGTCTCGACATGGTCTCTCCTAATTCGCAGGCACCACCGTGCCCGCCGTCAGGCAGAAACTCCACTTATCGGCCTGTGCAAATTTCCGGGGCCGGCTCTCAGCGAGCCTGAAGAGTACATTCGCTTAGTCTTTGAGACGATGGCACCGTGTTACCAGAAGCATGGGAACGCTAGAGTAAGGATTGGTATGGTTGGAAGAGCAAACGATCCTGATAGTCCAAGTTCCGACGCCAAAAGATCTGCCCGGGGTAGGTTGGGACTCCATGGACCGAGATGGGACCCGCCGATCGGATTTTTGGTGGGTGGGGGTGGGGGTCGCGTTCCCTATAGGCGCTGAGAATTTTTGCGGCGCCTCGTTTCGGATGTACCGATTGCGTTCGATTAGGAGAGCTATTCACGAGGGCACGCAATGCCGGCGCTGAAAAAGGGCCACGCCTCGTCGCCAATTGCCATGCGGTGTTTCCCCGGTGCTTCCCCGGCGTCACAACAGGGATAAGATCGAATCATGTGATCTAGAATAATGTTGTAATTACAATAAGTTAATTGGTGCCGGCTGAGGGACTTGAACCCCCGACCCCCTGATTACAAATCAGGTGCTCTACCAGCTGAGCTAAGCCGGCTCCAACAGCGCTGGTTTATCAGCCATTCCGAGGGGCGTTTCCAGCGGCTTTTTTAGCTCGACGTACCGTCTTTCGACCCGGCAGGCGACGCGTGGCGCCTCGACCGCGCCGACCGATTTGCTGATTTTGGGGCCACCAACGAGCCCTCCCTGTTAGCAAATCATCAATCCTGGGTTGAAATCATGGCGTCCCGAGCCCGTCTGGTCGATCGGCCTAACCAAATGTTTATGCCGTTCGAATAACGAGAACGCCGGACTGCTCGCGGAGGGCGTCGGAGCGGAAGCTGCCGTTGCCCCAAAGCAGGCCGTCTGAAGCCGCGGTGGGCGCACCTTTGCATCCCGCGGCAGGCAGACCAAAACCAATAAGAACAATTTCGTTGGGATCGTTGCCACTGTGGGCGAATTCACGCCCCGAGATCAGGCGGCGGTGTGCGGGAGGTTGGGACGTGCACAAGCTCGTCATCGAGCAAATCTCCAGGGCGCGGGACGCGAGCGGCGGCGTCGATATTGACGTTCTGGCTCAGCTTGTGAGCCGCGCCTACGAGGAATTCGATCACGACCGCTGGCGCACCCAGCGCTCGATCTCGATGATGATCGAGGAGGTCGAAACCACCAAACGCAATCTGGAGAAGGTCGTTGTCGAGCGCACCCGGGAGCTGCAAGCGCGGGAAGCGGAACTGCAAGCCCAGCACACGCGCATCGAGGCCGCCGTTGCCAACATGTCGCAAGGCCTCGTCATGTTCGACGGCGACGCCCGACTTGTCATGTGTAACCGGCGTTATATCGACATGTACGGGCTTGATCCCGACAGGGTTCGGATCGGGACGACGTTGCGCGATCTCCTGCATCTGCGCGTCGCGACCGGTACCTTCAACGGGGATCCCGACCAATATCTCGTCAATCTTCAGGAGGCGATCGGACAGGGCCGCGTCACCAGCCGTTTCGTCGAGCAGGGCGACGGACGCACGATTGCCGTCGTCAACACCCCGATGGCGGGCGGCGGCTGGGTTGCGACCCACGAAGACATTACGGAGCGACGCCGGGCGGAAATGAAGATCGCCCATATGGCGCGTCACGATGCGCTCACGGACTTGCCGAACCGCGTGTTGTTGCGGGAGCGCCTCGCGGAGGCACTGACCCACGTCGAACGCGGGCAGCGTCTTGCGGTGCTGTGCCTCGATCTCGACCAGTTCAAGGCCGTGAACGACACGCTCGGCCACCCAATTGGCGACGAACTCCTGCGCGCGGTGGCGGCGCGGTTGCGCACCTGTTCGCGCGAGACCGATACCGTTTCGCGGGTCGGGGGCGATGAATTCTCAATCATCCAGACCGGCATCAACGATGCCGCCGACGCCGAACGGCTGGCGCGGCGGATCGCACGCGAAATCGCCGCGCCATTCGAGGTGCTCGGTCACACGCTTGTGGTCAACACCAGTATCGGCATCGCGCTTGCTCCTGCAGACGGCACCGATCCCAACGAATTGCTCAAGAATGCCGACATGGCGCTCTATGGCGCCAAGGCGGATGGCCGCGGTGCCTATCGATTCTTCGAGCCGGAGATGGACGCGCGGATGAAAGCGCGCCGTTCCCTGGAGATCGCGCTGCGCCGCGCGCTCGAATACGGCGAGTTCGAGTTGTTCTACCAGCCGGTGGTCAATCTCAATGATGATCACGTGCGCTGTTGCGAGGCGCTGCTGCGCTGGCATCACCCCGAGCGCGGCACGGTCTCGCCGGTCGAATTCGTGCCGGTCGCCGAGGAGATCGGGCTGATCGTGCCGCTCGGCGAATGGGTGATCCGGCGCGCCTGCATTGACGCGGCACGTTGGCCTGATCACGTCTGCGTCGCCGTCAACCTCTCGCCGACCCAGCTCACCAGCAAGAACCTGCTGCCGACCGTACTCGGCGCGCTTGCGGCCTCGCAGTTGCCGGCGCACCGGCTCGAGCTCGAGATCACCGAAGCCGTGCTGATGCAGAACACCGACGTCACGATCAGGATGCTGCACCAGCTGCGGTCGCTCGGCATCCGCATCTCGATGGACGATTTCGGCACCGGATATTCGTCGCTGAGCTATCTGCGCAGCTTCCCGTTCGACAAGATCAAGATCGATCGCTGCTTCATCAACAGCCTCGACGACAGCGCCGAGTCCGCCGCCATCATTCGCGCGGTGGCAGGGCTTGCCGAAAGCTTGAGCATGACGACGACCGCCGAAGGCGTCGAAACCCGCCAGCAGCTCGATCGCGTCCGCGCGCTCGGCTGCACCGACGTGCAGGGTTACTTCTACAGCCCGGCGGTTAACGTCGAGACGCTGACAAAGCTCCTCGCGGCACAAGCCGAGCAAGACCATCGCTGCGGCATAATCAGATTTCCGGCGGGCCGTCCTGCAAAAAAACGGAGCGCGCTCCGAGGTCGAACCGCGCTCCGTGCGACTGCGTGTACGGCTCAGGCCGTGATGTCGACGTCCTTCGTTTCAGGCAAGAACAGGAGCGCCACGACAAAACTCATCGCCGCAATGGCGACCGGATACCACAGTCCGGAATAGATGTTGCCGGTGGCCGCCACGATCGCAAACGCCGTCGCCGGCAAGAACCCGCCGAACCAGCCGTTGCCGATGTGATAGGGCAACGACATGCCGCTATAGCGTATGCGGGTCGGGAACATCTCGACGAGCCACGCGGCGATCGGCCCGTACACGAGCGTGACGTAGATGACGAGAATGGTCAGGAGCACGATCGTCATCGGGAAGTTGATCTCGTCCGGATTGGCGCTCGAGGGATAGCCGTGCTTGGTGATCGCCTCGCTCAGCGCCTTGTTGAACTCCGCCGACTTCGCGGTAAAGTCCGCCGCCGCGAGATTGACACCGTTAAACGAGGGGAGCGTCTGCTCGCCTATTTTGATGCTCGCGACCGTTCCCGCCGGCGCCGCCTCGTTGGCATAATTCACCGAGCGACTCACCAGCGCCGACTTCGCGATATCGCACGACGTCCTGAACTGGGAGATGCCCACCGGATTGAACTGGAACGAGCACTCGCTCGGATCAGCAATCACGGTGACCGGAGCATTCGCAAGCGCCGCCTCGAGCTTCGGATTGACGTAGTGCGTGAGGGCCTGGAAAATCCAGAAGTACGTGGTCGCGCCTAACAGGAAGCCGGCAAGCATGATCGGCTTGCGGCCGACCTTGTCGGAAAGCCAGCCGAACAGGATGAAGCACGGCGTGCCGATCGCGAGCGCGACCGCGATCAGGATGTTCGCAGTGGCGCCGCTGACCTTGAGGGTTTGCGTCAGGAAGAACAGCGCATAGAACTGTCCGCCATACCAGATCACGGCTTCGCCGGCGGTCGCGCCGAACAGCGCGAGGAGCGCGATCTTGGCGTATTTCGGGTTTCCGAAGGCTTCGGTCAGCGGCGCTTTGGATTGCTTGCCTTCCGCTTTCATCTTGGCAAAGACTGGAGATTCTTCGAGCTGCAGCCGGATCCAGATTGAGACCGCGAGCAGAATTGCGGACAGCAGGAATGGAATGCGCCATCCCCACTCGCCGAATGTCTGTTCGCCCTGCCAGGTGCGGATTCCGAGAATGATGAGCAATGCCATGAAGAGACCGACGGTCGCGGTCGTCTGAATCCAGGACGTATAGTACCCGCGCTTGCCATGGGGAGCGTGCTCAGCGACATAAGTCGCGGCGCCGCCATACTCGCCGCCCAATGCCAGACCTTGGACGAGGCGGAGGCCGATAAGGATGATCGGAGCGATCACTCCGGCGCTCGCATAGGACGGCAGCGCGCCAATGAGGAATGTACCGAGGCCCATCAGCGTCATGGTAATGAGGAAGGTGTATTTGCGTCCGACAATATCGCCAACGCGCCCGAACAGCAGCGCGCCGAACGGACGGACGGCGAAACCTGCCGCGAACGCCAGCAGCGTGAAGATGAATCCGGCTGTCGGGTTGACGCCTGAAAAAAATTGCCGCGCGAGAATGACACCCAGCGTGCCGTAAATATAAAAGTCGTACCATTCGAATACGGTACCGAGGGAGGAAGCGAAAATGACAAGGCGCTCTTCGCTTGTCATTCCGCCGGTGCGCGCACCATTGACGGTGATCGTGGACATAGGCGTTCATCCCCAATTTCAAATTTGATTTTGCCGGCCGAACCGCACACCAAGGCGCACGTTCCGCTTTATTAACTTACGCGCTTGAAACGTCCGTGTCTTTGCCACGCTGGTCTTAGAACTAAAGTTGTAACTTCTCGCGATGCAGCGCGCATTTGTGCGACGCAAGAAGCGAAGCCTGATCTGATCAACACAACCGCCAGCAGCGGGGCACTTATCGCGTCGCAATCGATGGTGGGGTCGCAACGGAAAAGAGCAAGAGCACCGATGTCCGTTGGCTTGGTTACCTGGCCTTAGCCATTTCGCGCCATGATGAGTTGCCTTCATCAAAGGCGCGTGTGTGGCGTATGCGTAGGATCGCGTTGATAGCGTGCGGTCTCGTGCTCGCGAGCCTGCCGGCCACGCCGGCAGCGCTTGCGGGTGCAGATACGGAGCCCGTGATCGTGATACCGGGCCGCCCTGGCGTGCCTATCATTGTCAACGGTGTCGATATCTCTGGCGCCGTGATCGATGGCGATTGGGGTCTCGCGCGTCCGCAGATCGGTCTCACCATCGTGCCGAGGCCGCCACTCGGTCCCTGCTGCGGCCCCGGCCGCCCGGCGCCCATACCACGGGTGGGCGGGTATTTCCCCGGCAACGGGCGGCCGCCGCCGATCGGCCGGCTGGAGGTTCTGCCGAAGCATCCGCCGGCGCCGGCGCAGCCTTACTATCGGCAATGGGAATCCGAGTCGGCGCCGTTGCCGGCCACGATCGATCCGCCGTATCCCGTTCCCCCCGTCGTCGTTTCGCCAACCTGGGGTGGCGGACCTGGCCCTTGGCCGGGGCCTGGACCTGGCCGCCGGGCCGGACCTGGACCCGGGCCGGGACCTGGGGCTGGACCTGGGCCTGGCCCGCCGGACCTGGGCCTGGCCCCGGACCTGGACCGCGGCCTGGACCTGGACCCTGGGCTGGGCCTGGACCCGGGCCTGGCCCCGGACCGGGACCGGCACCGCGACCCGGACCGCGGCCGCCGATGCGGCGTCGATAGCGCCGGCCGTCGTCAACGGCTGGCGATCCTCATTCGGAAGCTCCGCCTGAAAAGGCGGCGATCACTTCGCTCAGCATCCTCTGCTCCTCGTCCGTGTAGCGGGGAGAGAAATGAAACGGCTCGACCCGGCGTGCGTTCGCCGCCCGCGCGATCGCGCCCGCGGCGGCGGTGGTCAGATGCGCGCGGTCGGCCGAGAGTTCCCGGTCCGCCTCCGCGAAGTGAGCCTCGATGAACAGCAGGTCGGCGTCTTTCGCGAGCCTGATGATGGCTGCCCGGTTGGCAGCGGTATCCGCGGCGTCGGTGACATAGGCGATCTTCTGGCCGGGTGTGACCGATAGAACATCGCGCAAGCGATCGAGCGGCACCTGCCGCGAGTCCGGTGATCGCGCTGAGCGTACCGAAATCAATTCATCGCCGGGCCTGTTCTCGATGATCGCGGTCTTGAGTTCGCGCAGCCAGGGCCCGACCGGGAGATCAAGTTCCGCGAGCTTGTTCTTCCAGACATTGAGGTGGGCCGGTTCTTCGATCGCAAAGGCCAGGCACGGCGTGCCGTGATCGAGCATCGCCGCCGTGACCCGAAAGGTCGACGCGCCGCAGATGACGCCGTCGCCCGCTCGCCCGGTCGACACCGGTTCCGGCGTGAACGCCGTGTTGAGGCGGAACGTCGTCGTGCGGGTGTCGAAGCGCTCATTGATCTCCGTCACGACAAAGACAAGGTCGCACGGGTATCGATCCGCAAGATTCCAGCAATAGGCCCGAAGCTTGTGATGCACGTTGTCGATGAAACCAGGCGGCCCATACAGCTCGATCTTCTTGTCGCGCCCGACCAGGACCCTCAGCAGGCGATCGAACCCGGCAAAATGATCAATATGGGTATGGGACACGAACACGTGTTCGAGACGCTGAATTTTTCGCGGCGAGAGCGGGCCGATGTCGCCGAGATCGAACAGAATTGCCCGCTTCTCGAACATCGTTTCGACATAGAGCGCAGGATCGCCGAAGCGGTCGTTCACCAGCGAGGCATGGATCAGCGGTCGCACGACGACTTCTCCTCGACCTCAGCTTATCCGCTTGATTTCGATCAACACGGGCTGCGGCTTGATTTGGCAAAAGACCAATTGTTGCATATCGCGACGCAATTCGGACTCCGACCGAAAGGATTATCGAATGCGGACAGATCGATCTACGCGTGAGGACAGCGGCCGTTGACCAACGATTTGGCTCGGCGCGGCAACGCTTGCCGGAGCATGACCTCGAGCGGGTGCTCTTAGCCGGGCCGTCGAGGGCGTGCCGACGGCCCGATGCAGAGACCGAGTATGGCTAAACGTCATCGCACCCTGACGCCGCTGATCCTCACGCTCGCATCCCGCAACCTGTTGCAGGATCGGCTGCGCTTCATCGCCACCATCATCGGAATTGTGTTTTCCATCGTTCTTGTGACTGTCCAGATGGGCCTTTTCCTGAGCTTCGATCGCATGGTCACCACGATGATCGAGCACTCGTCCGCTGACCTGTGGATCGTGCCAAGTGGAACCAAATGCTTCGAAGACCCATCTCTGATCGATGAGCAGCAGCGATTTCGCGCGCTTGCCATCAGCGAGGTCACCGACGCCGCGCCGATCGTGATCGGCTTTGCGCAGTGGCGGCTGCCGAGCGGAGGAACAACCCCGGTTTTCATCATCGGCTCCGACAATGAGAGCGTCGGATTGCAACCCTGGAACCTGGTCGAAGGCAGTTTGCGCGCGCTTGCACTGCCGGACGCGATCGCGGTCGACCAGTCCTATTTTGCGCGACTGGAAACGACAGGTTTGGGCGACAACGCCGAAATCAGCAACCGCCGAGCGCGCATCGTGGCCGTCACGAAGGGCATTCGTTCGTTCACGACCACGCCCTATGTCTTTACATCGCTTGATCGGGCGCGCAGCTATGTCGGGACACCTGCCAACAAGGCCTCTTATTTCGCCCTGCGGGTGTCCCCGACCGCCGACGTAAAGGACGTGCGCCGCCGCCTGCGGGCGGTTGTGTCCGATGCCGAGGTTCTGACGTCCGAGGAATTCCAGCGCCGCAGCGCCTCGTTCTGGCTGTTCGGAACCGGCGCCGGTGCCGCGCTGTTCGCCGGCGCTTTGCTCGGCGTCATCGTCGGAACGGTCATCGTGGCGCAAACGTTATATTCGAGCACAAAGGATCACCTTGACGAGTTTGCCACGCTGCGGGCGATGGGATCCTCCAGCGTCTATCTTCATTCGGTCATCGTCCTCCAAGCCGTGATCAACGCCGTCGATCGGATTTTCCATTGCCGCCGGCATGGGACTTGTCATCGTAAAGGCGACCGCCCAGACAGCTTTGCCGGTTGTCATGACCCCCGAGCTGATGGCCGGCCTCTTCGTGCTCACCGTCATCATGTGCATCCTCTCGGCGATTGCCGCCATCATGCAGGTGATGCGCATCGATCCCGTCACGGTGTTCTCGCGATGACCGGACACCGTGCTCGAAGCCACCGACATCATCAGGGTTCTGGGGAGCGGCGCCGGCGAGGTGCAGGCATTGAAGGGCGTCACGCTGTCGCTCAAGGGCGGCGAGCTGGTCCTCCTGATGGGACCGTCCGGCAGCGGCAAGACGACGCTCTTGTCCGTGCTCGGGTGCATGCTGTCGCCGACCAAGGGCACCGTGAAAATCTGCGGACGTTTGACCGAGGGATTGAGTGCCGAAGAGCTGGCCAAACTCCGGCGCGAGAACGTCGGCTTCATCTTTCAGTCCTATCACTTGTTTCCAACCCTGACGGCATATGACAACGTTCGGCTCGCACTCGATGTGCGTGGCGAGCGCGGCGATGATGCTTCGGCCAAGGCTGACGAAGCCCTCGCGATAGTCGGGCTCGCCCACAAGACGGACGCATTTCCGCGTGAACTCAGCGGCGGCGAACAGCAGCGGGTGGCGATCGCACGCGCCATCGTTGGAAAGCCGGCGGTCATCCTGGCGGACGAGCCGACCGGGGCGCTCGACAGCGCGAATGGCCAAGCCATCATGAAAGTGCTAGCTGAGATCGCCAAGGATTCGTCGCGAGGCGTATTGGTCGTGACACATGATCCGCGAATACTGCCATTTGCCGACCGAATTGTGCGCATTGAGGACGGACGTATTGTCAGCGATGAACGGCCCCGTCGCGGGGGCAAGTATTTGAGTGAACGTGAGAATCACATTCATGAATTTGCCAAAGCATAATAACCTCATCATCGTTGCGGCAGTTTGCGTCATTGGCCTCGGCATCGCTGCCGCGGTGGTGCCAACTCTCCGTGCGGCCCAAAGCAAAGCCGTTGCCGACGCGGCGGAAGAGAAACGCTGGGTTGCAGTTGCGCCCGGCCGCGTCGAACCGTTGTCGGGCCAGATCAAGATCACGGCGCCGGCGCCCGCGATGATCGGCGAGGTGCTCGCGAAGGCGAACGACAAGGTGTTCGCCGGCGAGGCCTTGGTCCGCCTGACCGATGATGAAGTGTCGGCGCGGTTTGCGACGGCGGAGGCACAGGTCGCGTTGCGCCGACGGGTGCGCGACGATGAATCGGCCTCGTTCACGGCAGGCACGAGGCGCAAGGCCGAGGATGCGGTTGCCGAAGCGGAGAGGGCCGTCCGGGACGCTCAGGCTACGGTCGATCGCGTCGCCACCGAGCGACGCGCGGGCCGGCGATCGGATGCCGATCTCGAAACGGCACGGACCGCCCTGTCACAGGCGCAGGATCGCGTCCAGCAGCAAAAGGCCGAACTTCGACGAATCGTCGCCGATCCCAAGACGCCGCTGCCGAACAACGCGGAAGGTCAACTCAATATCGCCCGCAGCGAACTGCAGGGAGCGGCTGCTGCCCTGCAGAAGCTGACAATTCGCGCGCCGCGCGCGGGCGAAGTGCTGCAGGTCAATGCCAAGGCCGGCGAACTGGCGTCGCCGTCGGCGCCGCAGCCATTGCTCATCCTTGGCGATGTGTCGGCATTGCGCGTGCACGCCGAGCTCGACGAACGCGACCTCGGGAACGTGAAGGTCGGCCAGCCGGTCATCGTTCGTGCCGACGCGTTTGGCAGCCGGGAGTTTGCCGGCAAGGTGTCGTTCATCGCGCCGCTCGTCGAGCGGGGCCGGCTCAGCGCGCGTGGTCAAAACAGCCAGACCGACATCGATGTCATCGAAGTCCAGGTGGACCTCACGGACCCGGGTCCCCTCACGGTCGGCATGAAGGTCGACGTGTACTTCCGTCCGGACCGCGGGCAATCGTGACGGGTTAGCCGGCTGAGCTAGTCAGTCCCAGCGCCCTTGATCTTCGTCGCGGCGATGTAGAGCGCAAGCGCGGTCGCATTCGATACGTTGAGGCTCTTGATCGCACCCGGCAGCGCGATGCGGGCGAGGACATCGCAATGGGTGCGGGTGAGATGCCGTAGCCCCTTGCCCTCAGCGCCGATCACGAGCCCGAGCGGCGCGCTGAGCGCGACCTCGGCAAGGTCGGCCTCGCCTTCGCTGTCGAGACCCACCAGCATCGTGCCGAAATCCTTGAGGTCGCCGAGCGCGCGGGCAAGATTGGGCACGGTGATGATCGGGACGACTTCGAGCGCCCCGGAAGCGGCCTTCGCAAGCACGCCTGAGACTTGCGGACTGTGGCGCGCGGTCGTCACCACCGCCTTCACGCCGAACGCCGCCGCCGAGCGCATGATGGCGCCGACGTTGTGGGGATCGGTAATCTGGTCGAGGAGGAGCAGGATGCCGTCGGTCGCCACCGCTTCGAGGTCCGGCTCGGGTAGCGGGTCGGCCTCCGCGTAAAGCCCCTGATGCACCGCTTCGGCTCCGGCGAGGGCCGCGATCGCCTCGGGCCGCACGATTTCGGGCACGATGGTGATGCCGTCCTCGGCAAGGCGCCGCGCCGCGTTCTCGGTCGCGAGCACGCGATGGAAATTGCGGGCCGGATTGGCGAGCGCGGCCTTCACCGTGTGCCAGCCGTAAAGCACCATCGTGCCGTCGCGCGGCGCGCCGTGCGAGGGCGGCCAGTGCCGCGGCAGGCTTGCGCTCGCGCGCGAATTTCGGGCGACGATCTGAGTTGCGGTCGCGCATCGTCTGCTTGTGTCACGTGGCCCGCGACTTTGCAATTTTAGCGGACCGTCGGACCGATCGTCCGCGTGTCAGCTTTTTCTGCGCGCGATGATGGCCTCAAGGAAGCCCGAAAGATCGTCGGTCACGTGATCGACGTGGGCCGCGTCGCGGCCCTCAAGCTCCCAGCCCTCGCGAAACACCTCGCGGGTGCGCTCCGGCACCACCAGCACCGTTGTCATGCCGAGCCGATGCGGCACCTCGAGGTTGCGGGCGAGATCCTCGAACATCGCGGCCTTGAGCGGATCAACGCCGTGGCGCCGCAGGAAGCGATCGTAGGTCTGCGGGAAGGGCTTGGGATCAAGCTCGCCGGCGACGATGTCGAACACGTCCTCGAAATGATGCGCAATGGCAAGCCGCGACATCACCGCGTCGGCGTGGGCGCGCGTGCCATTGGTGAGGATGAGCTTGCGGCCCGGCAGCTTTTCGAGGGCCGCGCCAAGGGTTGGATTGGGCGTCAGCGGCGAATGGTCGATCTGGTGCACGTAGTCGAGGAAATCGTCGGGCTCCATGCCGTGTTCGGTCATCATGCCGCGCATGGTGGTGCCGTAGCGGCGATAAAAGTCCTTCTGCTTGCGCCACGCGTCCTCGTGGGTCACCCCAAGGAAGTTGGCGATGTAGTCGCGGATGCGCTCGTCGACCTGATGCCACAGGTTGAGGTGATGGGGATAAAGCGTGTTGTCGAGGTCGAACACGAACGTGTCGACATGATCGAAGCCACGGGCCGCGGCGCGGGTCGAGGGTGAGGTCGAGGTCATGCCGGCGCTTCTAAAGCATTTTGCGCCGAAATGCCTTATCGTTTGCGCCCGAGAGTTCCAGATGTTGGGGAGGACCGGATGAGTCTCCGATTGGCGCTGGCGGCGGCGCTGGGCTTCGCAATGCTTGCGGGAGCTGCCGCAGCCCAAGCCCCGGATATCGCGCTCGTCAATGGCCGGATCGTCACGCTCGACGACCGTTCGACGGTCGCGGAGGCACTTGCGGTCGGCGACGGCAAGATCGTGGCGGTCGGGCGCTCTGCCGACATCAGGGCGCTGGCCGGACCATCGACCCGCATCATCGACCTTGAAGGCCGTACCGTCATTCCGGGCCTCATCGATTCGCACATGCATGCGATCCGTGCGGCGCTGTTCTACGCCACGGAAGTGAATTGGATCGGCACCCGCTCGATCCCCGAGGCGATGGCGCGCATCGCGACGGCAGCGCGCGCAGCCCGCCCCGGCCAATGGATCATCGTCGCCGGCGGCTGGACCGAGCAGCAGTTCGCGGAGAAGCGACGGCCGACGCAGGCGGAACTCGTCGCCGCCGCGCCGGACCACCCGGTCTACATCCAGCTGTTCTATTCGGCGGCGTTGCTCAGTCCGGCGGGCTTCAAGGCGCTTGGCATCACGACGGACGCCGACGTGCCGCCGCGCGGCAAGATCGAGCGCGATGGCGCGGGCAACCCGACCGGCTGGATCAGCGGGGACAATCCGACCATTACGGCCCTGTTCGACAAGCTGCCGCTGCCGACGTTTGCCGATGGCGTCGCCGGCACGCGCGCGTTCTTCCGCGAATTGAACCGGCTCGGCCTCACCGGCGTCAGCGATCCCGGCGGTTTCAATCTCACGGCGGCAAGTTATCTGCCGTTGTTCCGCGTCTGGCAGGATCGCGCGCTGACCGTTCGGGTCGTCTTCAGTCTGTTCGCCCAGCGGCCCGGGAAGGAGCTCGACGATTTTCGCGATCTCACCCAGATGCTGCCGATGGGCTTCGGCGACGACATGCTGCGCTTCAACGGCATCGGCGAGAACGTCACCTGGGGCATGTACAACAACGATAACCCAACTGAGGCACAGAAGGAGCAATATTACGAGGTTGCTAAGTGGGCGGCATCACGCGGCATGACGCTGACACAGCATTGGAGCAACGACGTCTCGGTGCATCATCTCCTCGACGTGTTCGAGCGGGTGAATTGCGAAATCCCGATTGCGCCATTGCGGTGGTCGATCGCGCATCTCAATGACGGCTCGGTCGAAAATTTCACCCGCATGAAGGCGCTCGGCGTCGGGTGGCTGATGCAGGACGCCATGTACTTCAATGGCGATGCTTTCATCAAAACGCGCGGGCTAGCGGCCGCGCGGCGCACGCCGCCCATCAAGACGGCGATGAATCTGGGTGTCGAGGTCGGCGCCGGCACGGACGCCCATCGCGTCATGTCGTACAATCCGTTCGCGGCGCTGCAATGGATCATCGACGGCAAAACCATCGCCGGCACGCCGACCCGCGACGCCGACGAGCGCCCGAGCCGCGAAGAAGCGCTGCGTCTTTACACGCAGGACAGCGCCTGGTTCACCCATGACGAGACAAAGCGCGGCGCGCTCGCGGCCGGGCGGCTCGCCGATCTCGCGGTGCTGTCCAAGGATTTCATGAGCGTGCCAACCGAAGATATCGGCACGATCGAATCACTGTTGACGATGGTCGGCGGTAAGATCGTCTATGCAGCAGGCCCGTTCGCCGCGCTCGAGGAGCGCACGCGCTAGCGCGGAATTCGCCTTCCGTCGTCATGCCCGCGCTTGTCGCGGGCATCCACGTCTTCCTTTCGATGTTCTGCAAAGAAGGCGTGGATGGCCGGGACAAAGCCCGGCCATGACTACGAAGAGGTGCTTCAAAGCAAATGGATTCCGATCAGATCGAAACACGCTCAAGCCCTCATTGATTGGGAAAAATGCGTGGCGCCAGTGGAATTGGCGGGCGGAACCTTTATAGGTGTAGCCCGTTTTCAACGACGCTGACGGAGCCTCACATGATTTCTGCGCAAATCCAGCCGCTGGTCGCGCTCATCGCCGGCATTCTGATCCTCCTCGTCCCTCGGCTCCTCAACTACATCGTGGCCATCTACCTGATCATCATCGGGATCACGGGCCTCGGATTCCATCTCTGAGCGCCACTTAAGTCCGGTTGCGACGCGACGACGAGCATGCTTTGTGCCGGGTGAGTGGAGCGCGAGCGTCGATACGAGCAACGAATCATGGCAAAATCCTCCAAGTCCCAACGCCGTCCACAACAACGCGGAACGTCGCGCAGCGCCAAGCCGTCGCGTGCAAAGCCGCAAAGCCAAGCCAAGTCGGCCGCACGGAAAATCAAAGCCGGCGCCGCGGACCGCGGCGCGCGCTCCCACGCCGGCTGGTCGGCGGGGCACTGCGAAGCCGACTGCAACGGGCGCGGGCGCCCCACGGCTTTCCGCTGCGAAAGCTGCCAAGCCGAAATGGGTCTATCCGTTCGGCGGCGGCAAGGCGGCGGGCGCCGCCGAAATGCGCGATCTTCTCGGCGGCAAGGGCGCGAACCTCGCCGAGATGGCGAACCTCGGCCTGCCGGTGCCGCCCGGCTTCACCATCACCACCGAGGTCTGCACCTACTTCTATGCCCACGACCGGAAGTATCCGCCGGATCTGAAAGCCGCCGTCGAGGCAGCGCTCGTCGAAATCGGTCGCATCGCCGACAACAAGCGGTTCGGCGATCCCGACAATCCGCTGCTGGTGTCGGTGCGCTCCGGCGCGCGCGCGTCGATGCCCGGCATGATGGACACCGTGCTCAATCTCGGCCTCAACGATCAGACCGTCGAGGCGTTGGCGAGAATCTCCGGTGATCGCCGCTTCGCCTACGACTCCTATCGCCGCTTCATCACCATGTATTCCAACGTGGTGCTCGGGCTTGATTCCCACCTGTTCGAGGAGATTCTGGACGAGCACAAGGACAAGCACGGCTACATGCTCGACACCGATCTCACCGCCGACGACTGGGCGGAGATCGTCGCCCGGTTCAAGGTGCGCGTCGCCGAGGAGCATGACGAGCCGTTTCCCCAGGACCCGCACGCCCAGCTCTGGGGCGCCATCGGCGCGGTGTTCGGCTCGTGGATGAACCAGCGCGCCATCACCTATCGGCGCCTGCATTCGATCCCGGAAAGCTGGGGCACCGCCGTCAACGTGCAGGCCATGGTGTTCGGCAACATGGGTGACACGTCGGCGACCGGCGTCGCCTTCACCCGCAATCCGTCGACCGGCGAGAAGCGCCTCTACGGCGAATTCCTCATCAATGCCCAGGGCGAGGACGTGGTTGCCGGCATCCGCACGCCGCAGCCGATCACCGAAGCCGCGCGCCACGAATCGGGCTCGACCGAACGGTCCCTCGAGAACGCCATGCCGGCAGCCTATGCCGAGCTTGTCCGCATCTACGGCCTTCTCGAGAAGCACTACCGCGACATGCAGGACCTCGAGTTCACCGTCGAGAAGGGCACGCTGTGGATGCTGCAGACGCGCTCCGGCAAGCGCACGGCGCGCGCCGCGCTGCGCATTGCCGTCGAGCTCGCGAACGAAGGCCTGATCACCCGCAACGAAGCCGTGACCCGCGTCGACCCGATGGCGCTCGATCAACTCTTGCATCCGACCATCGATCCGTCGGCCGAGCGCAAGGTGATCGCGTCGGGCTTGCCGGCGTCGCCGGGCGCTGCGTCCGGCGAAATCGTCTTTTCCTCGGACGAGGCCGAGCTCGCCAAAACGCACGGCCGCAAGGTCATCCTGGTGCGCGTCGAGACGAGCCCGGAGGATATCCACGGCATGCACGCCGCCGAAGGCATTCTCACGACCCGCGGCGGCATGACCTCCCACGCCGCTGTCGTCGCGCGCGGCATGGGCAAGCCCTGCGTCTGCGGCGCCGGTTCGATCCGGGTCGATTATCGCACCGAAACGCTCGCCGCCTCGGGCATGACGCTGCACAAGGGCGACATCATCACCATCGACGGCGCGACCGGCCAGGTGCTTTCCGGCAAGGTCGCGATGCAGGAGCCGACGCTGTCGGGCGAGTTTGCCACCGTGATGACCTGGGCCGACAAGGCGCGCAAGCTCAAGGTGCGCGCCAACGCCGACACGCCCAACGACGCGCGCGTCGCCATTCGCTTCGGCGCCGAGGGCATCGGTCTCTGCCGCACCGAGCATATGTTCTTCGAGGCGGACCGCATCCGCGCGGTGCGCGAAATGATCCTGGCCGACGACGAGAAGAGCCGGCGCGCGGCGCTCGCCAAGCTTCTGCCGATGCAGCGCAACGACTTCGTCGAGCTGTTCAAGATCATGGGCGGGCTGCCGGTGACCATCCGCCTGCTCGATCCGCCGCTGCATGAATTCCTGCCCCACACCGAGGCTGAGATCGCCGACGTCGCGGCTGCCATGAATGCCGACCCGAAGAAGCTCGCGAACCGCGCCCGCGAACTGCACGAGTTCAATCCGATGCTCGGCTTTCGCGGCTGCCGCCTCGCCATCGCCTATCCGGAGATCGCCGAGATGCAGGCGCGCGCGATCTTCGAGGCCGCGGTCGAAGCCGGGCGCAACGGCAAGCCGGTGGTGCCCGAGGTGATGGTGCCGCTGATCGCGACGCGTCAGGAGTTCGACCTCGTCAAGGCGCGGATCGATGCGATGGCGAAGGCGGTCGAGCAGGAGACCGGGACGAAGCTCGATTACCAGGTCGGCACCATGATCGAGCTGCCGCGCGCGGCGCTCAAGGCCGGCGAAATCGCGCAGACCGCGGAGTTCTTCTCCTACGGCACCAACGATCTCACCCAGACCACGTTCGGCATCAGCCGCGACGACGCGGCAAGCTTCCTCGGCGCTTACACGGCGAAGGGCATCCTGGCGGTCGATCCGTTCGTGTCGATCGACCGCGACGGCGTCGGTGAGCTGGTGCGCATCGCGACCGAACGCGGCCGCAAGGCGCGACCGAAGCTCAAGCTCGGCATCTGCGGCGAACACGGCGGCGACCCAAGCTCGGTCGCCTTCTGCCACGAGATCGGCCTCGACTACGTGTCGTGCTCGCCGTTCCGCGTGCCGATCGCGCGCCTCGCCGCCGCCCAGGCCGCCATCGGCAAAGGCCCCGCCAGCACGGCGTAGGCGTAGCCTCGCCTGAGCACGCGTGAGGAAGTGCGGCCTAGTGGTGCGCGCCGATTTTGCCCGTGGTAGGTTGGAGCCTGCATCGAGTCGCGCGCATTATCGAACGATCCACCGTGTCGGACACCTCATCAGCGCCCTCAGGGCCGTCCCCCGAGCGTCGGTCTCCCGGCGATCCGTCGCAGGACGGTCCGCCGCCGGTCCCGATCTCGCCTCACATTCTCACGTGGTGGTTCGGGATCATGGCGGTCGGCGGCGTCGGGTTCGGGTTCTATGCCGAGAGGCGGCCGTTCGGAAACGGCGTGCTCGCTTATCCGCTGGTCGTCTTTTTCGCCTGCGTTGCCGTGATTTTGCTGACGCTGCGGTTCCTCTATGCGAGGCCGGTCCCGGAATTCATTTCGAACCGTTCCCTTGTCATCGGCATCCTGATCGGCATCGCCTGTTTTCTCATTGGTAACTGGTTCGGCGTCAATCTCGCGCCGATGCCTTGAGTTTTTTGCCGCCGCATCAGCGGCCTGCTCGTCGCGCGTATTTCGGCCGATTGTTGTGATCGCGAGTTGACGCCCGAACGCGCCGCACAGGAGACAGGATCGTGGAAAGCCTGATCGTGCTTGGCGTCCTGCTTCTGCTGGCTGTCCCGGTCATCGCCATCATCGCGCTGGTCACGAGCCTGAGCGCGGGGTCGCGGCTCACCGCGCTCGAGCGACGCATCGTAGCGCTGGCGGCAAACGATCGGGCGCTGCAACTCCTCACGACGCGGGTGAGCGCACTTGAGGGACGCACGGACGCTGCGGGTCCGGCGCCCCCGCGTGAAGAATCGTCTCCGACCCGCAGCCCGCTGCGCCGGTCGCGCCACCTGCATCGGAAGCGCCTGCCTCCAGCGGCCGCGCCGCCGCCTGAAGCCGTCGCAACGTCGGCAATGCCGCCGCGCATCGCTCCGCACGCCCCGCCATCCACGCCCCCGCGGCCTGCGCGAGCCCCAGCCCCAAGCTTCGAGGAGCGCTTCGGTACCCGTTGGGTCGTATGGATCGGCGGCGTCGCGCTCGCGCTCGGCGGCATTTTCCTGGTGCGCTATTCGATTCAGCAAGGCTGGATCGGCCCCGGCGTGCGCATCGCGCTCGGCGCGCTTCTCGCGGCGCTGCTCATCGCCGCGGGCGAGTGGCTGCGGCGCAGGGAGAGCGGCGAGTCACCCGCCGTCGGCGGCATCCCCGCAGCACACATCCCAAGCATCCTGACGGCCGCGGGCACCACGGTCGCCTATGCCACCGTCTTTGCCGCCTATGCCCTCTACGACTTCGTCGGACCGGGGGCAGCGTTCGTGCTGCTCGGCATCGTTGCCCTCGCGACGCTGGCCGCGGCGCTGCTGCACGGGCCGGCGCTCGCGGCGCTCGGCCTCGTCGGCGCCGAGGTCGTGCCGATGCTGGTGCGGTCGCCGACGCCGAACTACTGGGCGCTCTACATCTATCTCGCGGTGGTGACCGCTGCGGCCTTCGCGCTCGCGAGCACGCGCCTGTGGCGCTGGCTCGCCATCACCGCGGTGGCGTTCGGCCTCGTCTGGACGATGGCCGGTGCGACGGGACCGGCCGACGCGGCACTCCTGCCGAGCCTCTTTCACGTCATCGCCGGCTTTGCCCTTGCCTCGCTCCTCGTGGTCGCGGGGCTCTATTTCGGCCCCGAGGTGGCACCCGGGCGCATCGACGGCATGTCCTCGGCTTCGCTCGCCGCGTATCTGCTTGCAGCCGCGATCATCGTCGTTTGGCAATCCCATCCATCCGAGGCGCTGATCGTGTTCGCGGCGCTGACCGCAGCGGCGGTCGCGATCGCCTGGCGCAGCGAGGCGGCGGTCGGCGCGTTGCCGGCGGCCGCACTCCTCGCGGCGCTCGTCATCATCTCCTGGGCAGTGCCGTACGAGTTCGCGCATCTCGTTGCGCCGCCGCTCGGAACCCGACTTGCTCCCGAGCCATCCGCAACCGATATCGGACGCCACGTGGTGCTCGGTGCATTTTTTGCGTTGATGTTCGGCGCCGCGGGTTATCTCGCGCAGGGGCGCTATGAGCGCGCCGCGCCGCCGATCATCTGGGCCGCGACCGCGGTCGGCGCGCCGCTCGCGATCCTGATCGCGCTTTATTACCGCATCTACGGCCTCGAGCGTTCGCTGCCCTTTGCCGGCCTCGCCCTGCTGCTCGCAGCCTGGTGCGCGGTCGCGACCGAACAACTGACGCGACGACCGCCCCGGGCGGGGCTTCCCTCCGCGGCGGCGCTCCACGCGGCGGGCAGCGCTGCGGCGCTTGCGCTGACGCTTTCGTTTGCTCTCGAGAAGGGCTGGCTCACGGTCGGCCTTGCCTTGATGGCGCCGGGCGTCGCTTGGGTCGCGGAGAAGCGCCCGCTCCCGATGCTGCGCTGGATCGCCGCTGCCGTCGCCGTGCTCGTGCTGGCGCGGATCGCCTGGGAGCCGCGCATCGTCGGCACCGATGTCGGGACGACGCCGTTCTTCAACTGGCTGCTGTACGGCTACGGCGTGCCGGCGCTGGCGTTCTGGACCGCCGGCTACCTGCTGCGGCGAAGGCGCGACGACGTGCCGTCGCGCATCATGGATGCCGCCGCGATCCTCTTCACCGTGCTGTTCGGCTTTCTCGAAGTCCGCCACGCCATGAACGGCGGCGACATCTATGCGTCACGCGGCGGGCTCGCCGAAACGGCGCTGCATGTCGCGGTCGGTCTTGCGATCGCCATCGGCCTTGAACGGCTGCGCGTGCGCACGCGCAATGTCGTTCACAATGCCGCCGCGCTCATCGTCGCCGCCCTGACGCTGTTTGGCATCGTGTTCGGCCTGTTTGGTTTCGACCTGCCGCTGGTGACGGGAAAGCCCGTCGGCGGCGTTTTCCTCAACCTGCTGCTGCTTGGTTATGCGCTGCCAGCGGTGCTCGCGATCACGCTCGCGCTGATGGCGAAGTCGACGCGGCCGATGCCCTACCGCGCGGTGGCGGCGGGCGTCGCCGTCCTGCTGGGCCTCGCCTATCTGACGCTTCAAGTGATGCGGCTCTACCACGGGCCGGTGCTGACCGAAGGCCCCATCGGCGACGCCGAGCAATATACGTTCTCGGCGGTATGGCTCGCCTACGGCGTCGTGCTGCTTGGCGTCGGCTTCCTCATCAATTCGAAACCGGCACGGC
The DNA here is from genome assembly GCA_963702755.1 of uncultured Alphaproteobacteria bacterium. Taxonomy (GTDB): domain Bacteria; phylum Pseudomonadota; class Alphaproteobacteria; order Rhizobiales; family Xanthobacteraceae; genus JAJPKK01. Next base: position 113,584 of record CAVPDZ010000009.1, read on the forward strand.
TCGCCGCAGCCGCGGTCATCCTGCTCACCATCGCCAAGGTCTTCATCATCGATCTCGCCGGGCTCGCCGGCATCTGGCGCGCCCTGTCGTTCATCGGTCTCGGCCTGGTCCTGGTCGGCATAGGCTACGTCTACCAGCGCTCAGGCATTGCGCGTGACGAAACCGAGGGGCAAATGCCGGGAGATCGGATTCCGGCGTGAGTCCTCAGGAATCGAGGGGCCTGATTGCGAATTTGCGCGCCGGGCGCTGCTAGACCGCCACGGGCCGGCGGTACGCTCGCGCGGACAAGTCCGCGCTTTGCGCACCCTACGGGCTTTGTTTCATGCTATGGTGCCGCCATGATCAGAATCTTCACTTGGCACGCGATTGGCTTTGCTTTTGCGGCCGTCTCGCTGCCCGCACTTCCCGCAGCGGCAGAAATACCGTCGGATTGGGTGTTGTGCATCAATGAAGGCAACGCCTATCCGCCGAATATCGCGGTCGATGGCTGCTCGGCGGTGATCCGTTCGGGGAAGAACTCGCCGAAGGAACTCGCCGTCGCTTACACCGACCGCGGTCTCGCCTACCGCGCGCTGGGCGATTTCCCCCGCGCCTTCGCGGACTACGGCACGGCCATCACCCTTAATCCAAATTACGCCATCGTCTACAACAACCGCGGCGCGGCGTTCCGCGATCGCGGCGATTTTGACCGCGCCATTGCCGACTACAGCGAGGCGATCCGGCTCGATCCGTCGAGCGCCATCGCCCTCGTCAATCGCGGCTCCGCCTATCGCGACAAGGGCGATCATGACCGTGCCATCGCCGATTTCGACGACGCGATCCGGATCGACCCGCGCTATTCGCCGGCCTTCACCAATCGCGGCAACGCCTGGCGCGAGAAGGGGGACCTCGACCGCGCGGCCGCCGACTACGCTGCGGCGATCGAAATGGATCCGATGAACGCGGTCGCCTTCAACAATCGCGGCGCGGCCTATCTCCTCAAGGGCGACCTCGACCACGCGCTCGTCTATTATTCGGAGGCCATTCGGCTCGATCCGAAATACGCGCTCGCCTACAACAATCGCGGCATCGCCTGGCGCGACAAGGGCGACCTTGACCGCGCCGTTGCCGATTACAGCGAAGCGATCCGGCTCAATCCGCGCTCGGTTGCCGCCATGGTCAATCGCGCCAACGCGTTCCGCGACAAGGGCGAGCTTGAGCGCGCGATCGAAGACTACGACGCCGCCATCATGATCAATCCGCGGAACACCATGGCGCTGAGCAGCCGCGGCATGGTGCGCTTCAAGCGCGGCGAATTCGATCGATCGATCCAGGATTTTGATGCTGCGCTGCGGATCAACCCGAAGCTCGCCAATTCGCTTTACGGCCGTGGACTTGCGAAGGCGCGCACCGGCGATCCCGCGGGCGCCGACGCCGACATCGCGGCGGCAACGGCAATCCACCCCGACATCGCTGCCGAATTCGCAAAGTAACGGGTCGTCCTCGCCGAGCCCTTACAATCGCGTTTCCGGCCGTCATTGCCATGAACGCGGTGGTATGCTTTCCGCCTCTGTGGTGGTTCAACTCATGTCAAACATAGGAAAGAGAGACCGCGGTCTTTCGCGCGGCGATTGGCTGCGATAATGGGATGACAGCATCCTTTCGATGGGACGAACGCCATGTATGAAAATCTGCTCGCGCATGTTCCGACCGATCTGTGGATCGGGGGCAAGTGGCGCAAGGCGTCAGACAATGCGCGATTCGATGTGATCGATCCGGCGACCGAGAATGTCATCACGTCAGTCGCGAGCGCGAGCGTCGACGATGCCAAGGCTGCGATCGATGCCGCGCAGGATGCGTTCGAGGGCTGGGCCGGGCGCAAGCCGCGCGAACGCGCGGAGATTTTGCGCAAGGCCTACGAGACCATCATGGCGCAGGCGGAGCGCCTCGCGAAGCTGATCACGCTGGAGAACGGCAAGGCGCTGTCGGACTCCCGCGGCGAAGTCGCCTACGCTGCCGAATTCTTCCGCTGGTACGCCGAGGAAGCGGTGCGCAACATCGGCGAGGTATCGCGCGCCCCGGCTTCGGGTGCCCGTATCTTCGTCCAGCACAAGCCGGCGGGGATTGCGGTCCTGGTGACGCCGTGGAATTTCCCGGCGGCGATGGCGACGCGCAAGATCGGGCCGGCGCTCGCTGCGGGCTGCCCGGTCGTGCTCAAGCCCGCTTCGGAGACACCGCTCACAATGCTGGCGCTGATGCCGCTTCTCGAAGAGGCGGGCGTGCCGGCGGGCGTCGTCAACGTCATTCCGTCACGTCGCTCGGGCGCGGTGGTCTCGGCGATGCTGCACGATCCGCGGGTGCGCGTCGTCTCGTTCACCGGCTCGACCGAAGTCGGCCGCAAGCTGTTGCATGAAGCGGCGGACAACGTGGTCAAGCCGGCGATGGAACTCGGCGGCAATGCCCCGTTCATCGTGTTCGAGGATGCCGACATCGACGCCGCGATCGAAGGCGCCATGATCGCCAAGATGCGCAACATGGGCGAGGCCTGCACCGCCGCGAATCGCTTTTACGTGCAGGAGAAGGTGCACGACGAGTTTGCCCAAAAGCTCACGGCCAAGATGGCGGGGCTGAAGATGGGCAACGGCCTGCAGGACGGCGTCGCGCTCGGTCCCCTCGTCAATGCGGAGGGCCGCGACAAGGTCAAAGCGCTGGTCGAGGACGCCGTGAAGAAAGGGGCCAAGGTGCTCACCGGCGGGAACGGCGCCCGACGGCAAAGGCTATTTCTATCCGGCGACGGTTCTCACCAGCGTGCCGGACGGCGCCGACATGCTCAACGAGGAGATCTTCGGCCCGGTGGCCTCGATCCAGACGTTCCGCTCCGAGGACGAGGTGATCCGCCGCGCGAACGACACCGAATACGGGCTCGTCGCCTATCTCTACACCAAGGATTTGAGCCGGGGCATGCGGGTGTCGGAAAAGCTCGACTTCGGCATGATCGGACTTAATCGTGGCCTGGTATCCGATCCGGCGGCACCGTTCGGCGGCACGAAACAGAGCGGCATCGGCCGCGAAGGGGCGCATGAAGGCATGATGGAGTTCATGGAGACTCAATACGTTTCGATGAGCTGGTGAGATCGCCGGCCATGGACATCCTGATGCCGCAGCTCGGCGAGACCGTCGCCGAGGGCAAGATCACCACCTGGTTCAAAGCCGTCGGCGATTCGGTAAAGCCCGGCGACAACCTGTTCGAAATCGAGACCGACAAGGTGTCCATGGAGGTGCCGGCGACGGCGGCGGGCGTCGTTTCGGAAATCCGTGTCGCCGCCGGCGAAGTGGCACCGGTCGGGGCAGTGGTGGCGGTGCTGGGCGGCGCGGGTGAAGCGACCGCGACGGCCGGTGCAACCACGCCGGCGACCGCTGCGCAAGCGCCGGCTCCAAACAAACCCGCGACATCGAAAGCCGCTGCGCCGGCTGTTGCAGCGTTCGCTGACGCACACACACGGACGCCCGCGGCGGCCGCCGCGCCGATCAAGCTCGATCCCTTTCGCGAGGTCGCAACACCCGAGCGCAATTGGGGCCCCGCGCGACTCGCAAGTGGCGTCGTTGTCACTCCTCTTGCCCGCCGCCTCGCCGGCGAGCACGCGATCGATCTCAGTCGCATCGCGCCGTCAGGGCCGCGCGGACGCATCGTTGCCCGCGATGTCGAGAGCGCCATCGCCGCCCGCCCGGCTACACCCGGCGCGCCCGCGCCGACCGCGGATCGGGTCAAGGCGCTTTACGAACCCGGCAGCTACGAGGAGATCCCGCTCGATGCGATGCGGCGCACGATTGCGACGCGTCTCGTCGAGGCGTCGCGAACGATCCCGCATTTTTATTTGACGGCAGACGTGACCATCGACCGGCTGACGGCCGTGCGCGAGGAGGCGAACACCGCAGCGTTGCCGGATGCAAACGGCAATCCCGCATTCCGCCTGTCGCTCAATGATTTCATCATCAAGGCGCTGGCGCTCGCGCTGCAACGCGTGCCGGCCGCAAACGCCGTGTGGGCGGAAGACCGCATCCTCCGCTTCGCCCGCTCCGACATCGGCGTTGCGGTTGCGCTTGACGGCGGGCTGATCACGCCCGTGATCCGAGATGCCGACCGCAAATCGATCGGCGATATTTCGGCCGAGATGAAGGACCTCGCCGCTCGCGCGCGCACGCGCAAGCTCAAGCCCGCGGAATACCAGGGGGGAGCGAGCGCCATCTCGAACCTCGGCATGCATGGCGTGCGCGAATTCGCCGCCATCATCAATCCGCCCCACGCGACCATTCTCGCGGTCGGAGCCGCCGCGCGCCGGCCGGTCGAGACTGCGGACGGCGGGGTGCGCTTCGAAACCCAGATGACGGTGACGCTGTCGTGCGACCACCGCGTGGTCGATGGCGCGCTCGGTGCCGAGCTTCTCGCCGCCTTCAAGCATTTCGCCGAGCACCCGGTCGGATTGATGATCTGACGCGTGCCGCCACGCATGGCATATTGTCAGCTGCCGGCTTTCCCGACTTTCCGAAGGAGTAACTGATGGTCAGCACAAACCCTGACATCCTGCTGATCGGGCCGCCGAAGCCGGCGGTCGCACAAGGGCTCTCCGCTGCGTTCAACGTCCATCGTCTGATCGATGCGCCCGATCGCGAGGCGTTGATCGCCTCGGTCGCGGACCGGGTACGCGGCTTTGCCGTGACGTACTCCAATCAGAAGATCGGCGCCGAGTTGATGCAGCGTTTTCCCAAGCTCGAAATCGTCTCGACCTTCGGCGTCGGCTACGATCATGTGGACGCCAAGTGGGCCGGCGCGCACGGCATCATGGTCACCAATACTCCGGACGTGCTCAACGAGGAGGTCGCCGACACCGCCCTCGGCCTTCTTCTGTGTACCGTGCGCGAATTCCCGCAGGCAGACCGCTATTTGCGCGCCGGAAAGTGGGAACAAGGGCCGTATCCCTTGACCAAGGGGACGCTGCGCGATCGCACCGTCGGAATGGTGGGCATGGGCCGCATCGGCCGCGCGATCGCGCGTCGGCTCGACGCTTTCCTCGTTCCCGTGGTCTATCACGCGCGGCGGCGGCAAGCGGACCTTGCGTACAAGCACTACCCCAGCCTCGTCGCCATGGCGCACGACGTCGACACGCTCATCATCATCGTTCCGGGCGGCGCCGAGACGAAGAATATGATCAATGCCGAGGTGCTCAAGGCGCTCGGGCCGCGCGGCGTCGTGGTCAACATGGCGCGCGGCTCGGTGGTCGACGAGGAGGCTCTGATCGCGGCGCTGCGCGACAAGACAATTTTCGCGGCAGGGCTCGATGTGTTCGTCAACGAACCCAAGGTGCCGCGGGCGCTGATGGAGATGGAGAACGTCGTCCTGTTTCCCCATCTAGGCTCGGCATCGCTCCACACGCGCACCGCCATGGATCAACTGGTCGTCGACAACCTGTTGTCCTGGGCAGCCGGCAAAGGTCCGCTCACGCCGGTGCCGGAGACCCCGATCAAGAAATAGGCCGCTTGGCGGAGGGTACGCACCCTGCAGTCAGGGAACGGCATCGGCCTTGATTGCCCTTTTGAGGCCATCGGGGCGAGGTTATAAATGCGACGGAACCGCAGAAGCACGGAGAACGTTCCTATGCGCGATCATCGGGGAATGACGCACGCCCTGTTTGCGGCCTTGCTTGCAATGATTGTTGTCCCGGCTGCCGCGCAGAACCCGCCGCCGGTGACGAACAACGAGACGTTCAAGACCGTGATCGGCAAGTGGGAGATTTCCAACGCCGATCGCGATCGCACCTGCGCGCTGACGTTCAAATCCGATCCGAGCGGAAATTTGTTTAAGCTCGAGCTCGACAAGGGATGCCAGGCGCAGATGCCGGAAATGAAAGACGCCGTCGGCTGGACCATCGCCGGGCTCGACATCGTCCGGCTTGTCGACGCCAAGGGCAAGGCGCTGATGGAGTTCACGCCGGTCGAAGCCGGAATGTTCGAAGCGCAGCGGCCGGGCGAGGGCGTGTTCTTCATGCAGAGCGCTGCGGCTGCGGCAGTGCCGGCCGCGCTCGCCGCCGACCAGATGGCGGGTGACTGGGGCGTCGTGCGCAGCTCCGGCAAGAAGATCTGTACGATCACCTTGACCAACACCGCGGCCGGGCAGGATGCCTTCGCTCTCAAGCTCAAGCCGGGGTGCGACGCCGCGGTGACCCGGTTCGGCCCGGCGGCCTGGTACATGGACCACGGCGAACTCGTGCTCCGCTCCGGCCGGGGCCAGTTCTGGCGGTTCGAAGAAAGCGACCCGACCAACTGGCAGCGGGTGCCCGAAGGCGCAGACCCGATCACCTTGGTGCGCCAGTAGTGGACCGCGCGAGCGCCGTCGTCGTCGCGGCGCTCTTCGCAGGGTGCAGCGGCGCGCGCAGCCAAAATCTCGATCTCGCCGTGAGCGGCTTTGCGGTTGCGCCGCCGGCCGGCTACGTGGCCGAGCCCGCGAAGCCCGTTTCGGCCTCGCGCTTCACGGTGAACCTCACCAAGCCCGGGGAGCCCGGGACCGGGTGCGAGGCTTTCTTCGAAGCATTGCCGGGCTTTGAGATGTTCACCCAGGAGGCGCTTAACCGGCAGACCGATCGGCCGGGTTGGGATGAATTCTATCGCGAGAACCTCAGCCCATTCTACGAGGTGCGCAGTGTCGCCGTGTTCGAACACGCCGGCGTCCGCGGCGCGGTGGTGCATGGCATAGCGCGCTCGCGGCCGGCCATTGCCGGGTGGGTGGCGAACAGGCCCGCCCTCATTTTCATGCTGTACACCCGCAAGGGCCTGAGCGAGGTCACATGCTTTGCCGATGCGGCCGCGTTCGATGCGCGCCGCAGCCGAATTTGAGGCGGTGGCGCGTGGCATCACTCCGCCACAATGAACGTTAAGGCTGTTGTCCGGGAACGCGGCAAGAGTCCGCCACGTCCTTGATCTTCGCGACGAATTCTTTTTTAACTGGGGGCAGGTGAACGGCTGAGGCACCATAGGGCCGACAGATATTATGACGTTCGTCTCCGGTTTTAAGCACGATCTTTTCATCAGCTACGCGCATTTCGACAACGAAGAGGACGCCCAGGACGTACGCTGGGTGAGCCGCTTCCAGGCGGATCTGCGCAATGCCTTGCGCCAGCGGCTTGGCGAAGAGGCGCAGGTCTTCTTTGATTCGCGGAGTTTCGAGGCGAGCGATCACGTCGATTTCCTGGTGGAGAATGCCCGGGACGCGGCCGTGTTCGTGGCCGTGCTGTCGCCGAGCTACGTGGCGCGCGAATTCACCATCAGGGAACTGCAGGCCTTTTCCGCGCGCGCGCCCGACGTGAGCCGGGTAGTCACGGTCGAACTGCTGCCGGTCGAGGACGAGCGGCAGCCGCCGCAGATGCGCGGGCGCAAGCGCACGCCGTTCTGGTGGAAGGATCGCGCCGAGCAGGACATTCCGCTGCGGCTGACGCCGAGGTTCAATCCCGAACTCTATAACGAGCGCCTGCAGGTGCTGGCGCATCAGGTCAAGAAGCTCCTCGTCGAACTGCGCGATGGACCGCGTCGCGCGGGCAATCCCGAGGCGCATGCCCAGCAGCCGGCGACGCCAACTGCGGCGTCAAGCGCGGCACCCGAGCGGACAGCGGTCTTGTTGGCGCAGACCACCGACGATCTCTACGACGAATGCGAGCGTGTGCGCGCCTGCCTCGAGCAGTTCGGCATGAAAGTGCTGCCGGAAAACGACTACCCGCAGGGTGGTGCCGATTTCGCCGCGGCTTTCGAAACGGACCTCGCGCAGGCCAAACTGTTCGTCCAACTCCTCGGCAGTTTCGCTTCGCGCAAGCCGCCCGACCTCGCCCAGACCTACTCGCAATACCAGTACGAGACCGCGAAGGCGCGCGGTCTCAAAGTCATGCAATGGCGACGTCCCGACCTCGACCTCGCCGCCGTCACGCATCGCGACAAGCCGCTGCTGGAAGGACCGGACGTGCTCGCCGTCGGCCTTGAGGAATTCAAGAGCGAAATCCTGCGCTTCTGCGCACAGGCGCAGGTGAAGCCGCCCGCCGAGGTGGCGCACGAGGGCTCCTGTCACGTGTTCATCAATGCCGACAGCCGGGACAAGGAATTGGCCGATGCTCTGCTCAAGGTGTTCGAATCGCGCAAGAACTGCACCGCGGCACGGCCGCTGTTCGAGGGTTCCGCCAAGGACATCCTCGATGACCTTGAAGCCAACCTCCTGAACTGCGAGGCGCTGCTGCTGCTCTACGGGAGCGCACCGCCGGCCTGGGTGCGCGCGCAGTTGTTGCGCTATGGCAAACTCGAAAAGCAGCGCGATACGCCGTTGCGCCTCAAGACCATTCTGTTCGGTCCGCCGGCGCCGAAACCCGAACTCGCCTGGTCCGGCGGTTTCGAAAGGCTCGACTGCCAGGATGGCGACGTTGAGCAACGACTCCAGAGCATTCTTGCCGGATTGCAGCTTTGACGTCTGCTCCTGCCACGTCGCGTCTGCCTTATCCGGGGCTGCGCTCGTTCCGCCGCGAGGAGAGCGATCTCTTCTTCGGCCGCGAGGACTGCATCAACACCATGGTCGATCGCCTGGCGGCGACGCGCTTCCTCGGGGTGCTGGGCTCCTCGGGAACCGGCAAATCCTCGGTGGTGAAGACCGGTCTCCTGGACGCTCTCGATCTCGGCCTCATGGCTTCGGCCGGCTCGACGTGGCGCGTCATCGACATGCGTCCCGGCGGCGCGCCGCTCACCAATCTGGCGCAGAAGCTTCTGGAGAGCGCCCATCCCGAAGGCTCAAGTCCGGTCGGCGAGGCCGATGTCGCGCTGCTGCGCGCGTTTCTCCTGCGCGGACCGCGATCGATCGTCGAGTGGTGCGCCGACGGCCATCTGCCCGAGCATACCAACCTGCTGCTGCTGGTGGACCAGTTCGAGGAGCTGTTCCGCTATCAGGACTATGCCGGGCGCGAAGAGGCCGAGGCCTTCGCGGCCCTGCTTATCGAAAGCGCGCGCCAGACGCGCTTCCCGATCTATGTCGCGCTGACCATGCGCTCCGAATATCTCGGCGCCTGCGCGCTGATCGACGGCCTCGCCGAGGCGATCAGCGCGGGCATGTTCCTCATCCCGCGCATGACGCGGGAACAATGCCGCGCCGCGATCGTCGGGCCGGCGACGGTCTGCGGCTTCAAGATCGAAGACGCGCTCGCGAACCGCGTGCTCAACGATCTCGCGGCCTTCGCGCCGTGGGACGACCGCAGCAGCCGCGATCAACTCGACCGCCTCGGCCGGCGTGCCGATCAGCTGCCATTGTTGCAATACTGTCTCAATCGGATGTGGAGTTCGGCGCAGGCGGGCGACGCTGGTGCGCCAGTCACACTTACCGTCGCTGATTACGAACGCATCGGCGGACTCAGCGGCGCGCTGAACGCTCATGCAAACGAGATTCTGTCGTCGCTTGGCGCCGAACGCCGGCCCATCGCGGAGCGCGTATTTCGCTCTTTGACCGACGGCGCGACCGTGACCGAAGCGGTGCGCCGGCCGACGCGATTTGGCGAACTGGTCGAGATTTGCGACGGTGATGAAGCTGGCGTCCGCGCCGTCGTCGACGCCTTCCGCGCATCGGGCTGCAACTTCCTTGCCCCAGAGCTCGATCCCAACCATCCGAAGCCGCTCGAAACCGGCACGATCATCGATATCAGCCATGAAAGCCTCATACGGCAATGGAAACAGCTGTCGGAGTGGCTCGAAAAGGAAGCCCGCGCCGCGCGGCAATGGCGACGACTGCTGGACCGGCTTGAAGACAAGCAACCGATGCAGGGCGCTGAACTAGCCAACATACAGGCATGGCGCGATGAAGACAGACCGAACACCGCGTGGGCGCGGCGTTATGGCGGAGATTTCCGCGGCGCGACTGCATTTATCGACTGGAGCGAGCTCCAGCAGCGGAAAAATGCTCCGGTAGTATTGCCGTTGGTTTGCCTGACTTCGTTCATCGTTGTCGCGTTGATCGCGCTCGGCGCGGTCAACTTGGCTCTCGACAGTTCAGTCCTCCCCTGGTACTTCGAGCATGGTATCTGGATAGTAACGATAGCGTTCACGTGCTCTTTCGCGTTCTGGCAATATGCTGAATTTGATCTGAGACGATCCATTCTTGCCGGATTGACGATAGTTGTTGTCGTTCTCGCTGCCGACGCCATGTTCGTGCTTTTGCTCATGTCTCGCGGGGTTAGCTTGGAGAACGCTGCACTTCGATGGAACGAAACGTTGGCTGCACCAATCCTCGTGACTATTCTCGCGGTTTTCGAGCCCACGAACTCGTAGAGCCTCGATTTGGCTGCTGCTAGTTTTCATTTGGATATTCCAGGTCATCGCAATCGCGATGGCAGCACCGTTACTTGGCTCCAACTCGATCTATTTTATTGACACTGTTCGCTGTCTGCGTTTGGTTCGCGCTTATGGCCTACAGTTGCGCCGTAGCCGCGTTCCATCGAACGGCCGCGAATACACTCGACGTCATGCGGCCTTTAGCCTCGGAGGAATGGTTTTTCTGGTAGGGATGATAGCTGGGACAACGGAATTTGCAGTCTTTCCAAAACCTGGCGAGCCGTCATGGCGCTGGCTATTGGACGCCGGGATATACACTTCGGGTGTGCCGGCAATCACGCTTGCCGTTGGCCTTTGGCGCTATCGCGGCTTTGAGACGAAACGCGCACTTGTGGCGGGCGCGACGATCTTTACACTTGTGTTGACTCCCAATATCGTCTGCCAAGCGTTTTTGATGACGACGGGTGTTTCGCAGATCAAAGCGGCGCTTTTCGCGAGCCTCTTGTTTTATGCTCCCTCTATTCTACTTGGCCTGTCTATTTTTGATAAGAAATTTAGGATGCCATCCGTTTGGATGCCTTTAGCAGCTCTGTATGTGGGTGCATACGCCGTGTGGTGGTTGACCTTCGGAAGCATAACGCTATCTAACGGCGATGATTTGAGACTTCTCTTGTTGCTGGTAATTGTCAGTTTTTGGTACGCCGCGATCGGGTACTATCTTCAAGAGCTGATTAAGGTGCCTCCGAGAGAGCGCGACCACGCGACATCACCCGGCAGTTTGAGCACTGTCTGACCAAATCAAGACGGATCGAGCGACTTACCTAATTGTCGGCGAGATTCCGCGTCACTTCCGCGCCGGCTGGAAATAGCGCAAGTCGGGCGGCGCCTGGTTCTTCTTCGCGGGCATCAGCAAGCCGTCGCCGCTGAGGAAATAATTTTCGTCGCCGATGACGATCTGGTTGTTGCCCTCGGTGCAGGACACCAGCGCCCAGGCCGGGCGCGGATCGGCGCTGCGCCGGTACGTCTTGTCGACGCTCCACGGCCGCGTCAGGGCGTGGTCGATGACCGTGATTTCGTCGTGCAGCACGTTCGGGTCGGCCTTGTCGAGGTGGAAGCGCTCCTTGAAGATCGACTCGTTGTCGAAATGAAGCGGCAGCCCTGACGCATCGTAGGCGCGCGGCCCCTTGAACGGTCCGCGGGTTTCGACTTCGAGCAGGTCGTAACGGCCATCGCCGTCGACGTCGATCCATTTGCCGATGGAGTAGCCCTCATAGCTCGGCTCGCCCTCGGCCGGCCAATCGCGCCCGTCCGTGAAGATGCGGCGGATGTCGTGACCCACCAGGATGTAGGTGGTTTCCGGCGTGATGACGTATTCCTGGACGGGCAAGGCCATGAGGCGCGGCATGCCGCTCGGCAGGCAGCGCGCGGTCGGATAGTTGCCCAGTCCGCCCTTGGCCTGGTCGGCCATGCTGTCGTCGTGGACCTTCTTGTATTCCGGCGTGAGCGGAGCCTGCTGCGCCACGCCCCAGGCTTTGGTCGGATCGAATTTGATCGCCTGGCCGCCAAAGCGCGGATTGTTGGTGATCCACTGGCCTTTCCAGTTTGGGTACTTTCCCTCCTCCGCTGCCTGGGTGGCGCTCATGGTCATCATCAACGCGGCGGCGAATACGAACGCCCCGCGCGAAAATCGGCATGGCATGGTCGTTCTCCCTGGCACGCCGGATCGCTTGTTTGAATGGGTGACGCGATCTTTGGCGCAGCAGAAATCAGGATACACCGGTTATCCGTCACGTGAAACGGCACAGATGCCGAAACTCACAAACTGCGCCTCGGGAAACCATTGCTGCTCACCGAATTTTATGAGCGGAATGCTAGTTCAGAAACACAAGGGAGGTCGCGATGGGGATGCTACGATTGTTCAGGCCGACGATATCGGTCGCGGGTTTGATGCTGGCCGCATCGATGGCGGCGGCGCACGCGCAGAGCGCCGAGCCCAAGGGACCGATGGCGAAGCCGCTTCTCAACCTCGACCTCGGGCCCGAAATGGACACCGTTCAGGGCCGGACGCTGCGCATGCAGCTCACGACCTACGAGCCGGGCTCATCGAACAAGCCGCACAGCCACAAGGATCGACCCGAGGTGGTCTACATCCTGTCGGGCCGAGTGATCGAGCATCGCGGCGACGTCGCCAAGGAATATGGCCCCGGCGATTCGTTCACCGCCGATCACACCACGACGCATTGGATGGAAAACAAAGGCACCGTGCCGGCCATAATGCTGGTGACCGGCATCGCCAAGAAGGAGTAACGCTCGCGTTCGGATCTAGCGGCCGGCGTCGGCTGCGGTTACGCCGAGCAGGCAGCGGCTCATGAACTCGCGTCGGTCGTACGGGCGCACCCGTTGGGCCACGACTTGGCGCGCACATGCAAGCCGCGCCTCGGAGACGCAAGAGGCGATGTACTCAAGCATGTCCGGACCGCGGACGCCTCTGTTGAAACCTTCGTTGCGGCAGGCGAGACGTTTTCTCACGATGATCGCCGCCAAATCTTCGGGCTCAGGTCCGGGCGCCATGCCGCGCGCGGGGTAGGGCGGTGCAACGGGTGCATTGGGGCCCATCGGCAATGCGGTGGGCGGCGCATATGGCGAACTCGGGGCCGCATGGGGCGCGCCTGGAGGCGCATACGACGCACTTGGAGGCGGGTAGGACCCACTTGAAGGCGGGTAAACCCACTTGGCGGCGGGTAAGCTGCAGCTGGCGGCGCATGCGGCGCGCTTTGAGGTGGCTGCGGCGGCGTCATGTTCGGCAGGTCACTCGAATCCAGTGGCCCGTCCGGATTGGCTGCGACCTTCGCGGGCGCTGGTTTGGAGGCGGAAGCCGGCACGCGACGCTTCGGAGCACGCGGTGCCGGATCGGCGTGGGCCGCTTCGGGCGTCGCCGCCGTTTCGGTGGGCGCAGCCTCCGCTGGGGCAGGCGGCGAAGGCGCAGCTTCGGGCGCGGTTGGCTCCGAAGGCGGTGCCGCCTCTGTCGCGACCGAGGCCGGCGCCGGCGCCCGCCGCGGTGCGAACCGCGATTTGTCGGGAGCAGCGGTTGCGACGACCGGCATGACCGGACCGTCCGCGGCGCCCGGTTTAGGCGGGGCGGCGGTCGCAACTTTGAGGTCGGGCGCCTCTGCCGCTTCAAGCGCGCGATAAGGATCGACCAGGCCGTAGCCAAATTCGCTGTCGCGGCCGGGCGCGCCCAAATCCTTCGCGGTCGAATAGAGCACGTTTTCGAGGGTCGCGACGTCGATCTTGGGATTGCGTTCGAGGATCAGCGCCGCGACACCGCTGACATGGGCCGACGCCACCGATGTGCCGGTGGTGAGATTGTAGGTACCGCGCGGACCGACCTCGATCACGTTGACGCCGGGCGCAGCAAGCGCGATGTGCGGGCCCTGGTTGGCGACCGACAACAGCTTGTCGTGTTCATCGACCGCGGTCACCGCAATCACGTTCTCGTCGGCGGCGGGATAGAGCGGCGGCGATTGCGGGCCGGCGTTGCCGGCGGCCGCGACCAGAACGATGCCGTGCTCGTGAGCCTTCTTGAGATAGACCTGGAGGATCGGGTCGTAGGGACCGGCAAAGCTCATATTGATGACGCGGGCGCCCTTGCCGATCGCCCAATCGATGCCGGCGACGATCGCCTGGGAGGTCGCCTGCTGACTCTGGGCATTGGTGCTGAACGCATGGATCGCGAAGATGCGCGCGCGCGGCGCGACGCCGAGCAGCTTGCGGTGAGCGGCAATCGCGCCCGTCATGCCGGTGCCGTGCTCGTCGGGCTTGTCGGCGACGGCGACGGCGTCGAACTGGCCGACGATCGAACCGGCAAGATCGGGGTGGCTCGCGTCGACCATCGAGTCGATCACGGCCACCGGGACGTTGGCGCCGGTTGCGATCTTGTGAGCCTCGTTGAGATGCAGCTTGGGAACGACATATTGCGACGGATCGCTCTTCTGCGGCAGCGATGGCGCGGCCGGATTTTGCGCGAACACGAAGACGTAGTTGGGCTGCGCGATGCCGATGTTCTCGGCTTCGAGCGCGCGCACCGCATCGGCGACATCGCGGCCGCCGGCAAGGCGGAAATGGACCAGCGTTCCGCCCGTCAGCGCGAGGTTCTGCGAGCCGATCGTCGTGAGGCCAAGCCGGCCCGCGGCGGCATTGAGTGCCTGCGGCGACACGCCGGGACCGATATGAACGATCATCTCACTCGAAACGAAACGGGTCTCGCCAACCGGCGGCACGCCGGTGAAGCCGATCTCGCCGGGAAACGGACGGCGGGGCAGTCCGTTGCGAGCGATGCCGAGTCCGCCTGGCCGGCCGAACGCGCCTGAACGACCAAACGGTCCACGGTTAAGGCCACCGGGGCGCCCAACCGATGCGGTGCGACCGAACGAGCCCGGGCCGCGGGAGCCGCTCGCGCGAGCAAACCCGCCCGAGCGGGCGAAACCACCGGGCGTGCTGGTTGCCGGCCGCGTAAAGCCGCGCTGGCCAAAGGTCGTCGAGGCCGGACGGGCTACGGTCCGCGCCGCCGGCGTTAACGTTCTTTGCCTGAATGGAGCGGCGTCGCTGGAAAAAGAAAAGCCGAGCGCCGCGATCGCTCCGGCAAGAAGGAAGAGCGTTGCCGCTCCTCGGCGAACACCGGAATGTGCCTTCACGTGCTGAAGCATGGATCCCACTCCACCCATCGGCACCGATAGGCGGGGAATACGTCAGCTTTGCGTCGGAATCCGCCGCATATTTGGGCGCGTGGTGCGACCTTCAGTTCGCCATCAGCACCGGCAGCGACGCGTTCGCGAGGATATGGCGCGTGGCGCCGCCGAAGATCATCTGCCGCAGTCGGCTTTGGGTGTAAGCACCCTTGATCAGCAGATCGCAGCCGAGGGTCTGGGCGGCAGCGAGGATCGCCTCGCCGGTGTTGCGGCCTTCTAGCCCGACCGTCATCGCTGCGGCGGGAATGCCATTGCGTTGCAGGCCGCGGATCATCTGCGCCGCGCTTGGCCCGGGAACGGCGGACCCGCCTTCAACATGCAGCACGGTCACGCGTTCGGCCTGACGCAGCAGCGGCATCGCAAATGCGGTGGTGCGGGCCTGCTCGGTGCTGCAATTCCACGCCACCAGGACGTTGGTCGCGATCTGTCGCGGCGGCGCCGGCGATGCGATCAAGACCGGCCGCCCGCTGTCGAACAATCCCGCTTCGATCGCCTTGTCGTGCAAGCCGATCGAGTTCGAATCAGATCGCCCCATCACGATGACATCGAACACGCGGCCATAGCTGCCGACGAAGCTTTCCCCCTCCGGCGCCTCCTCGAACCATCCGTAGGATAGTCCGCCGGCCGCGCCTTCCGCCTGGGGCACGCCGTTTTCCCGCATGAAGTTCTCGAACAGAACGCGCGCGCGCTTGGCCTCGTCGAGGCTTTCTTCGCGCAGCGTTTCGAGCGGGATTGCGCCCGCCATGTCGACCGCGATGAACTCGTTAACGCGGAAACGCAACGCGAAGCCCTCGATATAGCTGTCGAAGCGACGGGCGAGCGCCAGCGCGGTCGCGAGCGTCGATCGCATCGCGTCATGGGATTCCACCGGAACCAGGATCGTTTTCATGCTCATGATCGCCTCCCCACGGTGGCCAATACGCCGTTACGGGCGCTTCGCCATGTCGGCAAATCCGCGCGCCATGGCGACGAACTCGCTCGGCATCATCACGATCGTCATCGTGTTCTGCTCGGCGCCGACCTCGGTGATCATCTGCATGCGCCGCAGCTCGAGGCCGGCCGGATTCTGCATGATGATCTCGGACGCGCGCCGCAACTGCTCGGCGGCCTCGAGCTCAGCCTGCGCCTTGATGATGCGGGCGCGCTTTTCCCGCAGCGCCTCGGCCTCCTGGGCGATGGCGCGCTGCATCGATTCCGGGATCTCGACGTTTTTCATCTCGACCCGCTCGACCTTGACGCCCCACGGCTCGGTGACCGCATCGATCTTCTGGCCAATCGTCTCCGAAACGTTTTCCTGCTCTTTGAGGACGTCATCGAGGGAGTATTGCCCGATGCCGGTGCGGAGCGTCGTGAGCGCGACCTGGATCACCGCGTTGTCGACCGAACGCACCTCCATGATCGCCTTCATGGGATCGAAGATGCGGTACCAGACGACCGCATTGATCTTCACCGGGACATTGTCCTTGGTGATCGTCTCCTGCTGCTCGACCGCAGCCGTCACGGTGCGCAGATCGACCCTGCGCTGCCATTCGGCCAGTGGAATGAGCCAATACGGTCCGGGACCGCGCAGGCCCTGATATCGCCCGAGCCGAAAGACGACGGCGCGCTGATACTGGTTGGCAATGCGGATGCCAGCCAGCGCAATGATCACGACGATCGCAATGATTACAAATGTAAGGTTCATGGTCAGCCTCCCCGTTGGCTCACCTAAGGACTGAACGGAGTAATGACGTCGCCGCGGCCGTTGTCCAATTTCAGGCTCGCCGCCTCGCATCGAAAAAGCTGAGCCGCCACGAGCCGCGCTTATGGAGAGCATGCCGATTCCGGCTTCGCTGGCAAGACGGGAATATGCCTCAGGCGACCGACGCGGCCTCGAATTCCCATACCGTGGCGAGGACACCGGCGTTGCCGCGGCGCGTCTTCGCGGCAGTGTATTGGTTCTCCGGTGCAACCGGCACCACGTATTCGACGCGCGAATGTAGGAGATGCCGCGGCAGGGCGGCGCGCCCCGGATCGCCCACGAGTACGACGCTGCCCGCACTCCGGCATCGCCGCAAAAAGGCGGTCGCGCGGACGGCAAGATCGGCGTCATAGAAAACATCGCCCGCCAGCACCACGTCGACGTCGGCGGCATCGAACGCACTGTCGTCGCGGATGATATCGACCACGCTTGCATCCACTGCGACGCCATTGGCATCGGCGTTCATGGCGATTGCCACAACGGCGAGGGGATCGATGTCCTGGGCAATGACACGGGCCGCGCCGGCCTTCGCCGCTGCGATCGCGACGATGCCGGAGCCGGACGCAATATCGAGCACGCACTTGCCGGCGACGATGTCGGGGTGATCGAGGACATATCGCGCCACGGCCTGTCCGCCGGGCCACGCGAAGCCCCAATATGGCGGCGCTCGCCCCAACGCCGGTCCAAGCTCGCGGTTGATCTCGTCCCACAACGGCACCGCCTCGGTGCCGAGACCCAGCAGCACTTCCGGCACATGAGGGGTCGCGCCACGCGAGGTATGGGCCAGGAAGAATCCAACCTTGGCAAGGAGCCAGTCAGGCACGTCCGCGGCAGGTGCGGGAGTAGGAAGTGCGTTGTGCACAGTCTGTCCCTGAGGCGCAGCGGCGCCTCGAAGTGATTCGCCGCGGCATTGTGGCCGCGGGCTTGCGCCGACGCAAATCGCCCCGGCTGGCGCTCGAGACGCCCCTTACGCCTGCCGGTCAGCGGTAGCGGCGGCGGTGGTATCGGTAATAACTGCGGCCGTCCGAGCGGAATCCATAAAATCCATATACGTGTCGCCCGTACCGAGGACCATCAATTGGCGGGCGGTCCTGGCGGAAGGAACGGTCTGATGCCATCGGTGACCCAAAGCCTATGCCCGCGTTGTTGCCCGAGCCATATGCGCCCTGTGCGGCGGCCGTGTTCAGCCAGTTGAGGCCGGCCGCGCTCAAGACACACAACGAAACTGCCCATCTGGCCGCTGGATGCATGATCATCTCCTCAGCCGGCTTGCCCACCTGACGATGAGATAAAGGGAGTTTATCTCGATTTTGTTCCGAAGACCTATTTTCTCGTGACCACCGATTTATCGTGAAACCGCGATAGTCAGGGAGCCGGCCATTTCAGCGGCGCGGCGGCAGAAGCACGATCTTTCCGATGGCGCGTCGATCTGCGATGGCCGCCGCCGCCCGGGGAAATTCGTCCAGGGGGATCGTTTCGGTGATGAACGGGTCAAGCTTTCCGTCAGCGACGTCCTTATAAACCGGTTCCATCGCTTGCCGGACTGCAGGCTCATCCTTGTCCAATCCGATTGTGAGCGCTGAACCGATCACCGAAATGCCTTTGAGGAGGAGATAATTGGTTTTTGCCTCGGCAATGCGCCCCGAGGCGAAGCCGACGACGACCAATCGACCGCCCGGCCGCAGGCAACGGATTGCGCCGTCGAATACGTCGCCGCTGACCATGTCGATCACGATGTCGACACCATCAATGCCCATCCCGGCAAGCGCCTTGCGCAAGTCGTCTTTCGGATTGGCGAGCTGATCGAGACGAATGATGTGCTGTGCGCCGGCCCGCGCCGCCGCGTGCTGCTTCGCTGCCGACGAAACCAACGCCACGACTTCGGCGCCGATCTGTCGCGCATATTGAACGGACGCAATGCCGACGCCGCCCGCCGCGCCGGTTATCAGAATTCGTTCGCCGGCCTGCAGGTTGCCGCGGATCGACAGCGCAACGACGACGGTCAGGAAGACTGAGGTCGACGCGGCGGCCTTGGCGAAATCAAGGTTGTCGGGAATAGGAAAGCACGCGTCCGCGTGCGCAAGCGCGACGTCGGCGAAGGCACCGAACGGCACCATTGCCGCGACTTTCTGTCCAATCGAGAATCGATTTACTCCTGGCCCTATGGCGACCACACGACCCGCCACATCCCTACCGGCGATGAATGGCAGGGCCGGCTTGTGCTGATACTTGCCCTCGATCATCAGCAGATCTTGAAAATTCAGCGCGGCCGCCTCGCACGCGATCACAAGCTCTCCGGGCCCAGGCTGGGCGAGCGGTAACGTGCCGATCTTCGCGCTGTGCCAATCGCCAAAGTGATCGATGACAAGGCCGGTGGCATGAGTGGGATGTACGGGAGGAGTCATTTATTTTCTCTGGCAGACCGAAGCCGGGGACGACGTGGTTTGATGTCGGCTCACCCGCGCAGCGGGCTCGGCACGATCTGTCCGCTTTCGATCCATTTCACGATTTCACGTTTCTGGATCTTGCCGTTCGACATCAGCGGTATCTCGGGACATTCGATGAAGAACTCAGGCATTTCATGCCGGGACAGACCGGCCGACCCCAGGTGATGGAGGATTTGTCCCGGGGCGAGCGATTGCCCGTGCCGAAACATCACCGCCAGGCAGATTTTCTCGCCAAGACGCCCGTCCGCTACAGGCACGGCGGCGGCTCTAGCGACGGCTGCGTGTTGCATTACAAGCTCCTCGATGCGGGCAGGATTGATATTTTCGCCGCCGCGGATGATGACGTCCTTCTTGCGGCCCGTGATGCGCAGATATCCGTTCGCGTCCAACCAGCCGAGATCGCCCGTCATGAACCAGCCGTGTGCATTGAAGGAATTCTCGGTGCTCAGCTGGTCGTTGAAATAACCGAGCATGAGGCTCGCGCCGCGTCCGCCGATCTCGCCGATTTCGCCGGGCTTTGCCTCCACGTCGCGATCGTCGACGTCCCAAATGCGAAGCTCGTACCCCGGACAGGCGCGGCCGGAGGTTTCGATGATGAGCCTCCGGTCGTCGGTCGGCAGCGTGTACTGGTGAGCGCAGGTCTCCGTCATGCCGTAGCCGCTTTGGGGGAGCACGTTGAAGGCGAGCAATTCGGCAACGACGGGGCCGGGAACGGCGGCCCCGGAGATTCGAAAGCCCTTGAGGGGGTCAAGCGGAGACACCCCGCGGCTTCGCAACTCCTCGAGCAGATCGATCGCGTGGGTCGGAACCCCGACGAGATAAGTTGCTGTCGTCGCGACCAATCGATCGAGCAGGCTAGCGCCTTTCGGCAAGTCGTGGATCACGAACTCCGCCCCGGCGAGGAGCGACGTAATCAGCGTCCCGACACCGAGATTGTGGCTCAGGGGGCTCATGGAATAGACGATCGAAGCCGCATCGAGGTGCCAATCCTTGACGATGGCGCGCGCCGTCGCGAGCAACGTATTGTCGCTATGCATGACCCCCTTGGGTTCCCCCGTCGAGCCAGACGTGAATGCAAGGTAGCTGATGCAATTCGGATCGTCGTTCCGGCTCACGTCATCGGGGACGTGATCGAGTGAGACGCCGGCCTCGGCAAACAATTGCCCGATCGGTGTCCTGTCCGGAGGTGCGAGCGGGATGACGCGTCGCAGTGAAGGAAGCTTGGTGATCGCGCTCGCGATGCCGGACGCGTCGGCATCGGCGCCGAAGCCCTCCTGATAGATCAAGGCGGCAGCACGAGTGCGCTCGATCAGCCTGACGACCTCCGCGACCGTATTCTTGCGATGGGGCGACGGACACCAGACGTAGCCGTTGCGCGAGCACGCCAGCAGGGCGACAACGGATTCTATCCGCGTCGGCAGCCACAGTAGAACCCGCTGCCCGCCGTGGAGGCCATGACGTGCAAAATCGTTCGCCAGCGCGTCGGCCGCCGCGAGCAATTCGCCGTACGTCATGGATTGAAAGCGGTCGCGGACAGCGGTCGTCTCGGGGGAGCGCAACGCATGTCGCCGCGCGACGGCATAGATGGTGTCGGTCCCCCAGAAGCCGGATTGGGTGTAACGGCGGATCGCGTCGGCGCTCAGCAGGGAGAGAACGGGAGATGTCATCGACCACTCATGGCACCCAATTCGTCGCAAGAGCACGCGACCGGAATGCATAGCGTGACGACGACACTGCCTAAAATAACATGGTAGGACTTCCGAACAAGGAAGCTCCAAGTCCATCGAATGAGAAACAACACGATGTCGCGAAAGATCATTGACCTTTCCGTTCCACTGGCGAACGGCGGATCGCCCGATCCCGCCGGCCGTCCAAAGATCGAATACTCGACCCATGCTCAGACGGCGCCCGACTTGGTGGGCTTCTTTCCGGGCCTGCGCGTCGAGGATTTGCCGGATCGCGAGGGCTGGGCCTTCGAGCGCGTGAGCCTGTCGACCCACAGCGGGACGCATCTCGACGCGCCTTATCACTATGCCTCCACGATGGATCGCGGGAAGCGGGCGATCGCCATCGACGAGGTGCCGCTGGATTGGTGTTTTCAGCCCGGCATCAAGCTCGACTTTCGCAAGCTTCCCGATGGCTACGTTGCGACCGCGCACGATGTCGAAACCGAGCTGAACCGTATTGAGCACCGGCTGTCGCCGCTCGAGATCGTACTCGTCAATACGCGCGCCGGCTCGACCTATGGCGACGAGGACTACGTCAACACCGGCTGCGGCCTGGGCCGGGAAGCGACTCTCTATCTTTTGAATCAGGGCGTGCGCGTGACCGGCACCGACGGATGGAGCTGGGACGCGCCATTCGTTCATACCGCGAAGAAATTTGCAGAGACCGGCGACGCCAGCTTGATCTGGGAAGGCCACAAGGCTGGTCGCGAGATCGGCTACTGCCATCTTGAGAAGCTTCACAACCTCGAAGCGCTGCCCGCCAAGGGTTTCACCGTGTCGTGCTTTCCGGTGAAGGTCCAAGGAGGGTCCGCCGGATGGACCCGCGCAGTCGCTCTTATGGACTAGCGATAGGGCAGCCGCGCGGCCGGAGGCGCGCGCCTGTCGTGTTCGCAAGTGCAGCGCGATCGCTGCGGCCCCGCCAATTCATCTGATCACAGAAGAGAGCTTGATGAGCAACCTCACCAATTCGCGCTACGCGCCTGATCTGCGCGGTTTCATCGAGTTCCTTGAGGCCGAGCATCCCGAACAGGTCATGCGCATCACCAAGGAAGTGGATCCGAAGTTCGGTGTGTCCGGAATCCTCGAACGCCTGGAAAGAGACGGCCGATTTCCGTTGGTCATTTTCGAGAACGTGAAGGGCTCGAAGATCCCGCTCGTCGCCAACATGCATGCAAGTTTCGAGCGCCTGCGCCTGGGGCTGGGCATGGAGCGCGGCGGAGTGAAGGAGTTCGTCGCCGAATGCGCGGCACGCGAGGCCCACCCGTTCGATCCGGTGATGGTGGAAACCGCGGCAGTGCAGGAGATCGTGCGCACCGGCAGGGACGTGGACGTCGAAGAACTGCCGATCTGCACCTACCACGAGAAGGACGCAGGCAAGTACATCACCGCCGGCCTCGCGGTCATGCGCGATCCCGACACCGGCATCAACAATGTCGGCATCTACCGGCTCATGGTGCATGAGAAGAACCTGCTTGGTGTCCAACTGTCCGAGACGGCCGACGGAAACATCATATGGAAGAAGTACGAGAAACGCGGACTGGCCTGCCCGGTCGCAGTCGTCATCGGCCATCATCCAGCGTTTTTCATCGGATCGCTGTGTTTCTCGACGCTCGACACCGACGAAATCCGCATCGCCGGAGGAATGCTGCAGCAGCCCGTGCCGCTGGTGAGGTGCAAAACTATACCACTCGACGTGCCGGCGAACGCCGAGATCGTGCTGGAATGCGAGATCCGTCCCGGTCGAGCGCCGCGCGGAGGCGCCCTTCGGGGAATATCCCGGCACATACGGCCCGCAGCGGATGAACCCGGTTCTCGAAATCAAGGCGATCACGCATCGGCGCAATCCGCTCTATCAAAATGCTTTTGTCGGCCATTCCGATAATCTTCTGCTGGCCGGGCTGATGCGGACGTCGTTCATCGAAAACACGGTGAAGATCGCATGCCCGACGGTGCGCGCAGTGACGGTGCCGCGGTCGGGGCGCTATCGTTTCATTTGCTATGTCGCCATCGAGAAAATGAGAGAAGGCGAGGCCAAGCTCGCCGCGATGGCGGCATTCGTCGCCGATCCATTCCTCAAGTTCGTCGTGGTGGTCGATGAGGATGTCGATATCAACAACGACATCGAGGTCCTTCATGCCATCGCAACGCGCGTTCGCGCGGACCACGACGTTTTCATGGTGCCTTACGCCAAGGGCTCGCCGCTCGATCCCGCCTCGTATGATCCTGCCGCCGGGTCGAATCTCGTGACGAAGATGGGCATCGATGCGACGCGCAAGAGCAACTATCCGGACGAAATCTCCGTGCCCGGCGCGGATTCGATCAACATGTCTGATTACATTCCCGGCTACGACCGGCGCACCTAGGCATTTGAGTCGGAGCCGCCCGCCCGAAGTCTCACGTCGCCTGCGAGCTTTTTTCAGGGTATCACCCTGGATCGCCCCTTGAAGAGTTTGAATTGTCGCCGCAGAAATATGGACACGGCATGATCTGCCGACATATGCACATCAAGCCATGATTGTTGCTCGCCCAATTGTGTTCTGGATCGCAATGCTCGCGGCGATGGTTGCGGTCATTGTCCTGCTGCGCGAAATCCTGCTGCCGTTCGTCGCCGGCATGGTGCTCGCCTATCTGTTGGATCCCCTCGCGACCCGCATCGAGCGGCTGGGCGTAAACCGTCTCCTCGCAACGCTCATCATCATCGCTGTCGTCGTCGTAACGATTGCGCTTATGATGCTGTTGACGGTGCCGGTGATCGTGCGCGAGCTGTCGTCTTTCTTTGAGAACTTTCCGTCCTACGTCCACCGCCTGCATAGCCTCGCGACCGCGCCCGAACGGCCGTGGCTCAGCAAGATCGTAGGGGAGGGGTTGGACGAGGCTCAGCATTCGTTCAGCGAGCTGACGACCTTCGCCACCTCCTGGTTCAGCGAATTCCTGCGGTCGGTCTGGACGGGCGGCCGCGCGCTGATCTCGGTCCTTTCGCTCGGCGTCGTGGCCCCGATTGTTGCGTGCTATCTGCTGTACGACTGGGACCGGATGATCGCGACCGTCGACAACTGGGTCCCGCCGGCGCACCAGGACACCGTGCGGGCGTTGGCGCGCGAAGTCGACGACACGATTGCCGGGTTCGTTCGCGGGCAAAGCATGCTTTGCCTCGTGCTCGCGGTCTTTTATGGCGCGGCTCTTTGGCTGATGGGCCTCAAGCATGGAGTTCTCATCGGTTTTGCCGCCGGACTCCTGAGCTTCATCCCTTACCTTGGCTCGCTTCTCGGCCTTGTCATTTCACTGTGCGTTGCCGCTGCGCAATTCTGGCCGGACTGGACGTTCGTCCTGCTCGTGCCGGTCATCTTTCTCGTTGGCCAATCGGTGTCGGACTACGTCCTGTCACCCTATCTCGTCGGTCGGCGCGTCCATTTGAATCCCGTGTGGGTGATGTTCGCATTGTTCGCGTTCGGCTATCTGTTCGGCTTCGTCGGTCTGTTGATCGCCGTGCCCGTCGCGGCCGCCATCGGCGTACTCATGCGATTCGCGCTGCAAAAATACTACGCGAGCCCGTTCTATGCGTCGGCGTCCGCGGCGGCCTCGACCGGACGCAGATCGCGGAAAATGATACGCAAATCGTGTGTATCGGAAACGTCGGCGAAAGGTATCGCCGTGGCATTAGCTATTTGCTGAGAGGGTGAGCGGGTAACGACACGAGCGGCAACGCTTCTCGCATGGCGACCGATTTCACGACTTCGTGAACGCGGCCATGCGCATTCGTCGCACACGTCGTAACTTTCGGTGACAAAATCCATCGATCGCGCCGACAGCTTGCGCATGTTGCGGTCCAATAGCGGGCTGTTGGTAACTTCGATGGTCGCGACAGATCGCATAGCGCGGTGTGCGATTTTCAACCGTGATTCAAGCGGAATGCGGCGTAGGCTTTGCCGGATCGTCAGCGCGAAGAGTGTTGGGGACTGGGAGTGGTTTCACGCCTTTTTAAGAGCGGAGGATCTGGACCATGAAGATCAGTCAGTACGGATGGCTTAGTCTCCTGACATGCGTCGTTGGCCTAATCGCGGCGATCCTGCCGGCGGCGGCGCAGCAGCCGCAGAAGCCCAACATCCTCTTCATCATGGGCGACGACATCGGCTGGATGCAGCCGAGCATCTATCATCGCGGCTTGATGGTCGGCGAGACGCCCAACATCGATCGCATCGGCAACGAAGGCGCGCTCTTCATGGACTACGTTGCCATGCAAAGCTGCACCTCGGGACGCAACGCCTTCTTCACCGGCATGTACCCGCTGCGGACCGGAATGATCCCGCCGCAACTCCCGGGCAGTCCCTCCTATCTGCGGCCGGGCACGCCGGCGATCGCGAAATTCCTGCTCGATCTGGGTTACAACACCGGCGAGTTCGGCAAGAATCACTTGGGTGACCACACCGCGTCCCTGCCAACGGCACACGGTTTCCAGGAATACTGGGGCTACCTCTATCACCTGGACGCGATGCAACAGGTAAGCTTCCCCGATATCAACAAGACGCCGACCCAGCAGGCTATCGCGCCGCCGTGCAAGAACACGCCGATCCCCGGTATCCCGGACGTGCCCGGCGCTGTCGATCCGAAGACGACGATTTGTCTGACGCCTCCCCGCAACGTTCTCTCGTGCAAATCTTCCGACGGTACGGAAGGCAACCAGCGATGCAGCGATGAAGGCCCGCTGACGCTCGAACGCTCGAAGACAGTCGACGAAGAGATTTCATCCAAGGTCGTCGACTTTCTCGACCGCAATGATCCGCGACGGACCACCAAGCCCTTCTTCGTCTGGTACAACCCGGCCCGGATGCACGTCACCACCGTGCTCTCCGACAAATACTACGCGATGGTCGGCGAGGCCGGCGGCAAGGATTGGGGCGTCAATGAAGCCGGCATGAAGCAACTGGACGATAACATCGGCGTCGTCCTGAAGAAGCTCGACGACATGGGACAGGCCAACAATACCATCGTCGTCTTCACGACCGACAACGGCGCCGAGGCAATTACCTTCCCGGACGGCGGCGTTACGCCGTTCAAGGGCCAGAAGGGCGAGGCCTGGGAAGGCGGATACCGGGCACCGATGGTCGTTCGCTGGCCGGGCCACATTCAGCCCGGCGCGGTCAAGAACCAGCTGTTCGCGGCCCTCGATTGGCTGCCCACTTTGGTCGACATCGGCGGCGGGCAGACCGGCGATGGGCTCAAGCGGCAAATCGAAGCCGGTCAGTATCCCGGCATCGTCAAGACGACGCTGGATGGCTTCGACCAGCGCGACTACCTCGAAGGCAAATCGCCAAAATCGGCGCGCGACCACTTCTTCTATTTCTCTGGATCGACGCCGTCGGCGGTGCGCTACAAAAACTGGAAGATGTACTACACCATGTCGCAACCGGGCCCGGCCGGCTGGATCATGCCGCTCGTTCCGTTCCACTTCACCTTGGTTCAGAACATCAAGCGTGATCCGTTCGAGCAGGCGGTTGGTATGGACGTGAAGACCGCGATGAGTGTAGGCGGCGCACTCGGTGCGCCGGCAACGGCCTTCCAGTATGACTGGAACATGCTCCCCATCGGCCAGCAGCTATGGCTGGAGCATCTGCTCTCATATGAGAAATTCCCGCCGCTGCAGGCCCCGGAGACCTACAATCTCAGCGGCGTCATCGACATGGTCAAGAAGGCCAATGCTGCTCACGGCAGCGATTAGTAGACGACCGTTGCAAGCACAGAAGGGACGGACGCCCCGGCTAGCGGGGCGTCTGCGCGTTTCACTGACAACCGAAGAGTCTCCGGGAGACGACGATGGTGAAAGCCGGTGAAAAATCCGGCTTTCAAAAGCGCAGCAATTAGTGAATACGAAGCAAGGCGAGTTAAGATGGTGCTAATTGAAATGTAATTGTCTGACGCGCTCCATGACCGCGTTGACCAGGAGTTCAGACCAATGGCTATGCAGCGAGTATGGGTGCTGAGCGCTGTCGCGCTCGCGCTATCGGTACCGAGCGTTTACGCAGGCCCCTGCTCAGGCGAGATCGATGCCGCGCAGGCGCGCATTGATGCGAAGCTCGCGGCGATCGCCGGTGCAGGACGAACCGCGCGCGAGAGTACCGCTGCAACCATGCATCGTCAGCCGACGCCGGGGTCGATCGCACAAGCCGAAGAGGGCCTCGGTGAAGTATCGGCGAAACTCGTCCAGAGCGCCGGGGCAGCGATGGAGCGAGCGCGTGCCGCCGACGCCGCCGGCAACAAGAGCGCGTGCGAGCAAGCGCTTGCCGAAGTGGATAAAGTGCTCGGACCCTGATTGCGGCTTGACCGGCGAGCCTGCGCACCGCTTTCAGCGCGTTTATTGATGATGAAATGATGCAGGCCATGGCCCGGGATCGCGGTAAATCTGGCGAGAAAGGCGGGGCGCAGGGAGCCCCCTCGGCGACGCCAAGCACGTCCCCAGGGGCGCCGTTGACGGGCTCAGGCTCGCGCCCCGCGGCAAAGCGCAAAAGCAAAATCTGGATCGCTGCGCTGTTGGCTGCGGCGGCCGCTGCCGTCATCGGGCTGACATACGCGTTCTTGAACGAGTCGTTCAACGACACGGCGAGAGTTGCCGAACTCGCCTTTGCCGGAAGCGAAACGTGCGCCGCGTGTCATCGACCGGAAGCAGATGCGTGGCGCGGCTCCCAGCATCAACTTGCAATGCAGCATGCGACCGACAAATCGGTTTTGGGTGACTTCAACAACGCAAGCTTTGACCACTACGGCGTCCACTCCCGGTTCTTTCGCCAGGACGGGAAGTACCTGGTCGAGACCGATGGGCCTGACGGCAAGCTCGCGACGTTCGAAGTGAAATACACCTTCGGCGTCGATCCGCTCCAACAATATCTCGTCGAATTTCCGGACGGACGGCTGCAGGCATTGTCGCTCGCCTGGGACAGCCGAGCCGAAGGACAAGGGCGGACAGCGCTGGTTTCACCTTTACCCAATGAAGAGATCAAGCACGACGATGTCCTGCATTGGACCAAGCTGAACCAGAACTGGAATTTCATGTGCGCCGAGTGCCATTCGACCGGCGTGCGCAAGAACTATGACGCGGCGAACGACCGCTTCGCCACCACTTTCGCGGAGATCAGCGTCGGCTGCGAGGCCTGTCACGGACAGGGATCGCGCCACGTTGCGTGGGCACGCGACCAGAACAGCTGGCGGCCGTTTCGCAAACAGAACGATCCGACCAAAGGCTCGTCGTTCGTTTCGACGAGCGGCAGAACGTGACGTGGCGACCCGACCCGCGCGGGGCAGCCGCTTCGCAATTTTCCGCCCGGCCAGCTGCGCAAAGAGGTGGAGACGTGCGGGCTCTGCCATGCGCGGCGCGGCGAAATTTCCGAGGCGTGGCTGGCCGGGTCGGTCGCTATCGGAGACCCACGTCGTCGCGACGCTTGCGCGCGGCCTCTACTACGCCGACGGGCAGATGCGCGACGAGGTCTACAATTACGGCTCGTTCAAGCAGAGCAAGATGTTCGCGGCCGGCGTGACCTGCAGCGACTGCCACGAGCCGCATGCCGCGAAACTTCGCGCTTCCGGCGACGGCGTCTGCCTGCAATGCCACCAGCCTGCAAAATACGCCGCGACATCCCACAATCACCACGACGGCGTCGCTGCGGCGCCCGCCTGCGCGTCATGCCACATGCCGGCTCGCAGCTATATGGTCGTCGATCGCCGGCACGATCACAGCTTCCGTGTCCCGCGACCCGACCTTTCGGCAAAGCTCGGAACACCTAACGCCTGCAATGATTGCCACGCCGACAAATCGCCCGAGTGGGCATCGGCGGCCATCGAGCAGTGGTATGGTCCGGAGCGGAAGGGATTCCAGAAATACGCCGCTGCATTTCATGCGGCGTGGGCCGGCCAGGCCGACGCCGACGGCTCAGCTTGTGGCAGTGGCTTCCGATTACGCTACGCCGGCGTTCGCGCGTGCCAGCGCGCTGACCGAGCTCGCACCTTACGTGTCACAAGCGAACATCAACGTCGCGATCAACGGGCTTTTGGATCCCGATCCGATGGTGCGGATCGGCGCGCTCGAGATGCTCGATCACGTTCCCGCGACGCAAACGTGGTCGTTGGCTTCGCCGCTGCTCTCGGATTCGAATCGCGGGGTCCGAATCAGGGCGGCGTCGTTGCTGGCTGCCGTCCCGGCCGCGACGCTGTCGCCGGAGGATCGCCAGCGCTTCGAACGCGCCGCGGCGGAATTCGTCGAGGCGCAGCGCTTCAATGCCGATCGGCCGGAAGCTCGCGCCGCGCTCGGCAACTTTTATGCGCGGCGGGGCCTCACCACCGATGCCGAAACCGAATTCAAGGCCGCGCTGCGGCTGAGTCCGCAATTCGCTCCTGCCGCCATCAACCTCGCCGATCTCTATCGCCAGACCGGGCGCGACAGCGAGGGCGAAAGCGTGTTGCGCGCGGCCATTGCTGCATCACCAACGGACGGCGGGCTGCATCATGCCCTCGGCTTGGCGCTCACCCGCCTGAAACGGCCGGACGACGCCCTCGAAGAATTGCGCCGCGCTGCCGAACTCGATCCCGAGCGGCCGCGGTATGCCTACGTCTATGCTGTCGGGCTACATTCTGCGGGTCGCAAAGACGAGGCCGTGGCCGTTTTGAAGGAGATTCTGGCGCGCCATCCCGATGATCGCGAGAGCATCGAAGCGCTCATCAGCTTCAACCGTGACGCCGGGGATTTCGCGGCAGCGCTTGAATACGCCGAGCGCCTGGCGCGGATTGCCCCAAATGCCCCCGGCCTGACCGCGGTCATCGAAGGCCTGCGACGCCAGATCAAGCCGCCCGATCCTCGATCCATCGCCATAAGCCAACCGCGCCGCAGATCGATGTTCCCCGGCTGCGGCACGTGCCGGACGGGTTTGTGCCGGACGTTTCAAATTTCGGCGCATTGGGACACAACAGGGCGCAGGCGAAGGCGGCCGTTTGCCGCCGCTCTCAGGCCGTATGCCCCGGATCGTCGTCTTCAGGCGTCTTCTTGCGACGCTGCGGCGTCATGGGCGCAGGCTTGAGTTCGACGGCACCGCGCGGTCCACCCAGGTGTTCGCGCGCCAATTCGTCTTCGGTTTGCCGTTCCTCGGGTCTGTTTGTTCGGGGTACGGCGCCGTTCTTTCTTGTCCTGTTCCATCGCAATTGGCCTTGATTGCGCAACTTCGCGTAGCTTCAAAGCCGCATCGTGGAATGAGTTCCTTCACGCGAGCGTTTTTCGACGAAGCGAGGCAGCGCTCTCATTGGCCCAATGATGTGTTCGTCGGGCGGGATCGATGCCGGGCGACGCAACGGAACCAATGTCCTTCCGCCAGAATTGACCTGCCGCGTATCGCAATAACAAGGAGCTTGCAAAAATGGCGATGGAGTCAGCCCTCGAAGCGAGGGAAACGCACTCTTTGATCGGCAGCGACAAGGTCGAGGGTACCGCTGTCTATCGGTCAAACGGTGACAAGGTCGGCACCATTGAACGGGTGATGATCGACAAGATCAGCGGCAAGGTAGCTTACGCCGTGATGAGCTTTGGCGGCTTCCTGGGCATTGGCGAAGACTACTACCCGCTGCCGTGGAAACTGCTCACGTACAATCCGCGCCTTGAAGGCTACGAGGTCAACGTCGGCGAGCAGCAGCTCAAGGGCGCGCCCAAATACACCGAACACGAAGGCTGGGATTGGGCGCGGCGCGGCCAATCGATCGACGACTACTACCACGTTCCGCCCTACTGGGCCTGACCGTCGATCCGGCAATTCCGCCCTCCGGCCCCCTTGGGGACCGGAGGGCTCTAGTTTTTCGATTTACCCAAAAGGCGGCGGCGAGTGAGCAGACTGATGCAGTAGCCCTTGTCGGGTCAGGCGCCTTGGGCCGCACCGACCGTGTCGGCCATCTTGGCGCCACGCGCACCCAGCGGTTTCGCGTGACCCACGGTCGTATCCACCGCGGTCTGGTGTTCGATTTCCGAATTGATTGCGGCACCCAACAACACGACGATTGCCGACATCCAAAGCCACATCATCGTCCCGATGGCCGCGCCGAGCGAGCCATAGGTGACGTTATAGTGGGCAACGTTTGCGAGATAATAGGACAGCGCCGCTGAGCCGCCGAACCAGGCCACCGTCGCGAAGATGGCTCCCACGCTAAGCCACTTCCAGCGGGCCTCCCTTCGGCTTGGGCCCCAACGATAGAGGACGGCAAGGCCGATCAGCATGCCGAGCATCAACACCGGCCATCGCGACAGCCGCACCGCCGTCTCGGCCAAAGCACCCAGTCCAAGCCGTTGCAGCACCAGCGGCGTGACCACAACGGCTCCGACCGCGACCAAAGCGGCTATGATCATCCCGGCGGTGAAAATCAGCGACACGAGGTTAAGCTTGATGAAGCCGCGCTTCTCGGTCTCGTCATAGACGACGTTGAGGGCATCCACCACGGCTTTGACGCCGGCATTCGCGCTCCAAAGCGCCAGCGCGAAGCCGAGAAGAAATGCAAAGCTCAGGTTGGCATCACCTTTTGCGACGACCCGACCAACCTGGTCCTGGATGATGGAATAGACATCGGCGGGCAACACGCCCTCGGCAAACGAGAGATGGGTTGCGATGGCCTGCGGTGGCGCGAACAGCCCATACGCAGAGACGAGGGCGCTGACCGCCGGGAATAGCGCGAGCAGTCCGTAAAACACGACCCCAGCGGAGATGGCGAGGAGGCGATGGTCCGAGACCTGCGCGACCGTGCGCCAGAAGATATCCTTCCATCCTTTCCAAGGGATGTGCGCCGGGCTTGGCGCGTTGCGGCCGCGCCCAGGCTCGCGCGCCCGCAGCAGATGCAATTTCAGCGGTTCGCGAGAACGCGGCGCTTCATTTACCGGATCGGACGGTTGAGAAGGAGAGCGACGCGGTCAGTGCTCCGAGCGCCAGGAGGCCGGCAACAATACCCAGCGAGCCGAGCAAAGTCGGCTGCGCGGCCGCGTGCTGTGTTCCGGCATCCGGCGTTCCGGCAACCTGAAGGCCTCGTTTGGGCGCCTCACGCATTTGGCCAAATTTCACCGGATCAAAGTCAGCGTGCGTACGTCTCCCTCCGCCTCTCCTCGTTGAGCTCGATGCGCCACAGCTGAGCAAGCTTGAGCCAACTTGCTTTATCTCTCTCGTCTCGCGTGCGTTCCGCCATCCACTGACATTCCCTGGCGTAGGCACGACACTCGTCTTCGTACCTCATTTCGACACTCCAATTGAATGCCTGGATGAGAACCTCGCGAGCCCAGAGGCGGTTCAACGCGGGCTGGCGGATCTGCCCGTCTGTTGCCGTATAGCTGGCGCTCTCCGGCGTATACCTGCTGCCGCCGTCGTGATCGGGATCTCGTACGAAAAAAAGCTGCGGTTCTTTCCTGCCGCGCGCGATCGAGTGGACCAACCGGGATGCCACCCATACTTCAACGTCTTGTTCGCGCTCGTAGCCGCGAGCGTGTTCAATGGCCGCTTTATCATTTGCTGCTTCAAAGTATTCCGGAGGGCCGATTACACGACCGGCTTCATCAACCCGGTACTGGCGATAGGTGCTCATAACGAATGTGCCCGCTGGGCAAACGATCGACAGAAGAAGCCTGACCTGAACGCTCCGAGATCGGCGTTTTGCCCAAGCAAAAGGAGATGATCTCGCATTTTGCAATGCGGGGGAGAGTTGAAAGTTCCTATCCTGGTCGATTCAAGATCGATAATGCATTCAACCAGCTGTGAAGCAGCTCTCGTGAGCATTGCAGGTTCAATGAATGGAACAAACAAGCTTGGTCTGCGTAGTTTAAGGCATGGATCGCAAGATCATAAACAAGCGTGTGACGTGATCCGGGGCGATCATGAATTGGAGAGCACAATGAATGAAGATCGCGTCATTGGAACGGCCAGAAACGCCGCCGGCAAAGCCCAGGAGGGGATTGGAAATGCCATCGGCGATGCCAAGACCCAGGCGTCCGGTATAGCAAACCAGGTTGCCGGCGCAGCCCAAGATTTTTATGGCCAGACGCGCGCTGCAGCGGCAGATATGGCCGGCGTTGCGCAGAATTCAGCATCGTCTTTTGAGAAGTTGGTGCGCAATACCATCGAGACGCAGCCATATACTGCCGTCTTTGTTGCGCTTGGCATCGGATGGCTGATCGGCAGGACGCACAAGCCGATCTAGCGGCCGTGATCTGGCGGCCGCGGTGATCGTCCCGTGTGAATTGGCGCGGGCTTTGCCGCGGCTACCGCCAGGCGCTCTGGAGCTTGCATCACGCGCAAGTACCAGAAGCCTGGAGTTGAATGCGTGCGCACCCAAGAGGAAGCACCCAAAGAGGAAATCGATGCACAAATTCGATCTAGGACAGCCGGTTCAATTTCGACGCAATCTGCGACCCTGGCAGCAGGGGACCTTCACTGTGCTCAAAGTGCTAGCCGGTGCTAGCGTTCCTGAGTACAGGATCAAGAGCGCAGACGAGCCATATGAGCGCATCGCGTCGGAAAACGAGCTGCAGGACGTCCGGACCGCGCGCATCCGGCCTGCCGCATAGCCTCGAGGGGAACGTTCTCCGTCTCCTCCCGATTTTCAGGGATCGCAACAATCGCAACATAAGTGGTTAGCACCGAAGCTACGCGCGAGCGCTGCGGGGTGCACGCCAGACTTGGGAGTCATCAAGCCACGTGTGTGCTCAGCTTTCCTGACAAAACGTGACCTTCGTAATCGCGAACAAGTTGGCTCAACGATTCGTCGTCCAATTTGCCCAACACGTCGGACAGCGTTTGCCGATCTCCGGTTCCCTTACCAAATCCCGGACCGTAGATTTTGCGCAAGGTTCCGATGAGCGTGTTTCCGTGTTTGCGGCTGATCTCGCCATTCTTGTCGCGATGGCGTCGATGAATACTTGGCCGCTCCATGGGATTCCCTTTTTCGATTTTGCGAGGCTTTAGCCGTCAATTTAGAGCCCCTGGTGCTGGTTCCCTTTGCGTCCAAAGGACCGCACCACTCACGACCAAGCTCCCTCACCCGAACAAAATAAAAAGCCCCGACCGCGAGATCGGGGCTCGGCGCGGTCCCACTCCCAGAGTGTGGGGGAAGGGCAGGAGCGGGTGCCACGCCTCCCGGCTAACGGGTAACCGAGTAATATTGTTCCCGCCGCCTCGCCGCTTTGTTCGTCGTTGACGCCTATTCCGTCGGCTGCAGGTCAGTCGTTGCGCTCGATCAGCGCGTGACGCGTCTTGCTGACGGTAGCCGCGTCGACCGACGGGGCGCGATTGCCCCACGCATTTCGGATATAGGTCGCGACCGCGGCAACCTGTTCGTCGGTCAGGAGCCAGCCGAATGACGGCATCGCTGCCGCGGTCGGCGCCGGATCCGTTGCGGCGCCACGCGCACCGCGCAACACGATGCGAAGTATCGACGTCGGGTCGACGGATTGAACGGACGGCGAGCCGTTGAGCGTCGGAAACAGTCCCTCGATGCCGCGTCCATTCGCGGTATGACAGGCCGCGCACTCGTCGACATAGATTGCACCGCCCATCTTCATGACGCCGGCGTCCGGTGGGCTGCCATTGTCTTTGGAGTCGTCGCCGCCCGGTTGATCCTTCAAATAGATCGCAATGGCCTTGAGGTCGGGGTCCGTGAACTTGGACGTCGAATCCATGACAGCTTCCGCCATAGGTCCCGACGCCGCCGAAAATCGATTGTGCCCGGTCTTGAGGTAACTCACGATGTCCTCGAGCGACCAGCTTCCGAGACCGCGCCGATTATCGTTGGTGATGTTGGGCGCGAACCAGCCCTGGAGGGCGTAGCCCTGCAAGCGCCGCGCGGTCTCATCGCCCCCCGCGAGGTTTTTCGGCGTATGGCAGAGGCCGCAATGCGCCAAACCTTCGACGATATAGGCGCCGCGATTCCATTCAACGCTTTTGCCGGCGACGGGCTTGAACTCGCCGGGCGTGAAATTCAGCTTGTCCCAGGCAATCAAACTGCTGCGCACATCGAACGGGAACGGCAGCTGATTTGGCTGCACGGAGTTGTGTACCGCCGGGATGGTATTGAGATAGGCACGGATCGCCAGTGCGTCTTCACGCGTTACTTTGGTCATGTAGGTGTAGGGCATAGCGGGATAGAGATGGACGCCGTTCCGCCCCGTACCTTGCGTCAAGGCATTGACAAATTCGTCATCAGTCCAAGCGCCGATACCGGTTTCCGCGTCCGGTGTGATGTTCGTCGACAGCAGCGTGCCGAAGGGCGTTTCAAGCGGCCGTCCTCCGGCAAGCTTTTCGTTCGACCCAACCTGCGTGTGGCATGCAACGCAATCGCCGACGTCGGTGAGATACTTTCCCTTTTCGATCTGATCGAAGTCTTGCGGATCAATGGCATGCGCCGGCGGCAGGACCGCCAGCCACGAGAGCGCGCTCGCGACGATGATGATGGTGGCCCGATCAAGCATGAACCAGCGGGCCCGGATTTTTGAGGTATTGCGACCGGATCGCGGCAGCCGACCAATATGCGAGCGCCGCGACCGTGCCGGTCGGGTTGTAGCCGGCATTTTGTGGAAATGCCGTCGCGCCCTGGACAAACAGGTTCGGCACATCCCAACTCTGCAGATACATATTCAGTGCGCTGTTGCTCGGGTTCGTCCCCATGATGGCGCCGCCGCACAAATGCGAAGTCTGATACGCCGTAATATCGTACGGACCTTTCCGCGGCTGTTTGACGACCTGTTTCGCCCCCATGCGCTCGATGATTTCGGCGTAGCGATCGGTGAGGTAGGCGTTCATCTTCAATTCGTTGTCGTGGAAATCCATCGTCATACGCAGCAGCGGCCGCCCGAAGCGGTCTTTGTAGGTCGGATCAAGATCGAGATAGTTCGTCTTGTAGGCGTAGCAGGAGGCGTGCACGCCGGCGCCGGAATAGACCGTGCTGAGGTAGTTTTCGCGAAGCGCGCGCTTCCATTGCGATCCCCATGCGGGAGTGCCCGGCGGCAGCGGCGTCGCTTCCATTGGCCGCCCGTTGGTCTGCACCTGACCGAGATAGCCGCCGCCGACAAAGCCCAACGGCCCGTGATCGAAATTGTCGCCGTTGAACTCGTCGATGCACATCCCGATCGAGCCCGACGCGATGAAGGGATTGAAGTTGAATTTCGTATTGTCGAAGAAGCCGATCGCGCCGGAGACGGTCTGATGCGTGAAGTTGCGGCCGATCTGGCCTTGGCCGGTGTTCGGATCGTAGGGTGTGCCGATTCCCGAGAGCAGCAGCAGCTGAACGTTGAAGAGCTGGAATGCGCACAGCAGCACCAGGTCGGCCGGCTGCTCCCATTCATCGCCTGAACGTATCGACAAAGGTGACGCCGGTTGCGCGTTTTCCGGAGCGATCGAGATTGATCCGCGTGACCTCGCACTCGCTGCGCGCCTCGAAGTTCGGCTTGCGAACGAGCACGGGCAGGATCGTCGTCTGCGGCGAGGCTTTGGAGTAATTCGCGCAGCCGAACCATTCGCAAAACCCGCAATAGGTGCACGGGCCCAGCTTGACGCCGAGCGGATTGGTATACGCCTGCGACAGATTGCCGGACGGTTGCGGAAATGGCTTGTAGCCCATGTCGCGCGCCGCTTTGGCAAAAAGAGTGTGGCTGAACGGCTGCTTCTGTGCCGGTGTCGGATAGGGGCGCGAGCGTGGACCTTCGAATGGATTGCCGCCGTCGTGGAATTGCCCCTTGATATTGCCCGCGGTGCCCGAAGTACCGCACAGATATTCGAAGCGATCGTAGTGCGGCTCGAGTTGATCGTAGGTGACGCCCCAATCCTGGATCGTCATGTCCTCCGGCAGGAAGCTTGCGCCATATCGCTGCGTGAGATGCGATTTCAAAACGAAATCGCTCGGCATAAAGCGCCAGGTCTCGGCGTTCCAATGCAGGCCGCCGCCGCCGGCGCCATTGCCGAGCATGAACGCGCCCCAGGTGCGGACCGGCAGCGCGGTCTGATCGGACTTGTTGCGAAAGGTCAGCGTGGTTTGTGATGGCCGCAGAAAGAGATCGTGCCGGATGCGGTAACGCAGTTCGTCCTGCGCCGACGACGGATTGAAATCCAAGGCGGTGTCGCGCCACGGACCGCGTTCGATCGCAATGACGTCAAGCCCTGCATCGCATAGCTCCATCGCCAGGATCGAACCCGTCCACCCGAGGCCGATGATGACCGCGTCCTTCGGAGGCAGTTTTTTCGACATCGAAAGCCTCCTCACGCTGACGGGGTCGTCCGCGTTATCAACGTGTCCAGTTCGGATGATCTTTGATCGATGCGGGCGCGAGCGTGACCGGCTGGTTATGCCGCTCCACCCACTCGCGGTAATCGTAATGAGCGCCGGGAAACCCGATCATTTTCCACGCGGCCATGTCCTTGTTGCCGCCGTAGACCGGATCCGCGAAGAAGCCCTGCTGGGTGTCGTTGAGAATCTGTTTGAAGAAATCCTTGCCGCTTTCTCCTCCAAGCTGGAGCTTGTCATCCTCGAGGGACTTGATGACTTCATCCTTGCGGGCGTCGGATAGCTCGGCGAATGTCATATGAAAAGTAGTCGCGGCAGTGGTCGTCGAGGGCGGCGAGCGACTTGCGATAGTGGTCGGCCGGCGTGATGTCCGACTGCGGTCCCTGCTCCTTGGTGCCGTGCTTGAACGGCCCTTTCATGTAATACCCGCCGAAGCGGCCGTACGGCCCCGCAAGCTGGCGGTCGATATAGACGGCACATCCGAGGTCCTTGCCGCCCGCCGAAAGCTCGTCTGCCGGAATGAGACGATCGACAATGGCTTCAACCGTGGTCGCTTCGTCTGGGGTGAAGAACTGCCATGGACCCGGGCTCGCCTCCTGAGGCGGGTTTGCCGCGCCCGGCCTAAACGGCAGCCCTCCCTTGATGACGGCGGCGTGCGCAACAGCGGAGTCCGCGACCAGCGCCGAAGCCGTGGCGACAATGACCTCGCGGCGATTGAGGGGTGGCGACAATGCTGCCTCGCTGAATTTGCGCCACCGGAACGCGTGAACTCGGCGATAGTTCCAAACCAACTAAATCGAATTTCTTCCGGGCCAGCGACCAGCGACGCGCGTTTTGTCGGATTCCAGTCTTTGCGACCCCGCTGTATTATTTTTAAGCCCGCTGTTTTTCGGTCTTCGTACGATTCGCTTGGTCGATAATCTTTGCGTTGTTTGAGGAATTTCTTTCGTAGCGGGCCGATTGCCGCCAATTAGTGCCGTTGATGACAATGGTTTGCTGAAAATGTGGGCGTGACGGCTGGGTGTTCTTTTACTACGGTCGTTCGGTCATCGAAGCTTGCTACGGCCCGGATCGAGCTTCCCGAACTGCCCTAATCGATCCGGGTCCCTTTTTTTGACTTATAAATTTCGCAGCACGTCGCAGTACCAACCAACCGCCCGCATGCTCGCGCACAGTTTGTTGGCTTCGGCGCGCGTATCGGCATCGACGCGCACCCGCGCCGCGCCCATTTCGCCGATGACGCCCCGTATCACGATGTGCGTCTCCTGCCCGGTGAGGATCGCCGCGTATTTCAATTCCAGTTCATGATAGCGGGCGAGCGCCTTCATCGGGGTCGGACCGCCGACCAATTCCACGCCCCAGGGCTTGACCGTTTTGACCTTTGGCGGCGGCGAGCCCAGCGGAATTGAAGCGGCAACAACTCCGCTGCAAGGCACGCCATTTTCAGTGGGAGCTTCGACGAGATCCTTCTGACCTGCTGCCCATTCTTCCGCGGGACGACCGGTCACGATATTCACGTACGCCCGCGTTTCGCTGGGAAGCGGACGGCGACCGCTCAGCCAGTCTCGCACGCGCCTTGGCCCGGCGTTGTAGGCGGCTGCGGCCAGACCGAGATTTCCGAAATCCCGAGTAAGGTCGCGCAACAGCTCGGCGGACTTGGCAATCGCTTCGGTCGGGTTGAAGGGATCTTCGAGGCCGCGCATCTTTGCGGTGCCGGGCATGAATTGCGCGACCCCCTGTGCCCCCGCACGACTTATCGCCGCGGGATCAAAACGGCTCTCTTGCCAAATCAGGCGAACGAAGAACCTGACAGGCAAATCATTGGCCGTGGCCGCCGTGGCAAGCGCTTCGCAGACGCCATCTTCGACGATGGGGACTATCCTTCGACGATGAGGCACTGGGTTCGGCTTGAGCGTTATTCTCCT
The DNA here is from genome assembly GCA_963702755.1 of uncultured Alphaproteobacteria bacterium. Classification (GTDB taxonomy): domain Bacteria; phylum Pseudomonadota; class Alphaproteobacteria; order Rhizobiales; family Xanthobacteraceae; genus JAJPKK01. The sequence goes on from CAVPDZ010000009.1 coordinate 152,764, forward strand.
CGGCGCGCACAGGTGCATGCGCGAGTATCGCAGCCATCAACAGCGCGATCCGGAGTGCCCTCGACCCGGAAGGAGCAACCATTTTCGAACCCCAAGTTCGAGCCCCAGAGCGATTAACCCGACGAGCCGTCGCTAACCACTGGGAACTCATCACTTAATAATCTTGTTCCAGCCGGCTTGGCACATTTGGCCTCACGACAGCATTAGCAAAGCCGCGGTGCCAGCCTCGCCATCGGCCTCCAGTCTTCCGTTGCAGCTTCGCCCGAAGACAAGGTAAAAAATTGCCATCTTCAGTATCGAACATTAAGGCCAAACTGCTACGAGTGGTCGGGGCGACGTCCAAGGTTAGGAAGGTCAGGAAGCGCATGCTCCCGCCTCGCAAACGCTACCGATTTGCAATCGTCCTCGTCGGGCTTTTTGCTGTCACGGCAGCCAGTTGGTGGGGCTTGGGACGCAACGGTGTTGCGCAGCCGGCCAGTCCGTTGCCCTCCGCGCAAGGACGGGTCGAGGGCGCGAGCGACGTCTTGTCGCTTGGGACATCCGCGACTGGAACGGTCGCCGAACTGCTTGTCGCCGAGGGCGCGCACGTCAAGGCCGGCCAGCACCTCGTTCGCATCGAATGCAGTGCCGTCGAACGCGAACTGGAGGCGCGCAAGTCCGATTTGCAGGCTGCCGAAGCCGTGCTGACGCGGGTGGTCAAAGGACCTCGTCCGGAAGAGATAGCGATCGGGATCGCAAACGTGAACCTGGCGATCGCGCGATCGGAAGAGGCGGACAAAACCGTGGACCGCGCCCACCGCCTGCGCGCCGGCTATACCGTCACCCAGGTTCAGATCGATCAGGCGGAACGGGATTCAAGAATCGCCGCAGCTCTGCTCGATGAAGTGCGCGCCAAGCTCGATCTGCTCCGGGCCGGATCGCGCCAGGAAGACATCGACGAGGCTCATGCGCGCCGCGACGCCGCCGAGAAGCGCGTCGCAGAAAGTGCGACGCGCCTCGGCTATTGCTCGGTCGATGCCCCGATTGATGGCGTGGTTCTCAATATCAAGGTAAGCCCCGGCCAGTTCATCAGCGCGATGGTGCCCGTCACCCTGGTCACCATAGTCAATGATGCTCGACGGCGCGTGCGCTCCTTCGTTGATGAGCGGGAAATCGTAAAGCTGTGTCTGCACCAACGTGCGCGCGTGGTCGCGGATTCGCCTCCCGGAGTGCAAATAGAAGGGACGATCGACAATATCGGGTTCGATATTGTCGACAATCCGATCGCGGGCAATCCGTCGCGTCCATTCCGCCAGGTCATGTTGGCTTTGCCTGACAGTGCCCGCACTGTGCCGATTGGCCTGCGAGTGTCCGTCCAATTTCTCGCTTGTTCGGACCAAAATCGACCGTAGCGCCAATTGGTAGCGTTCTTTCGCGACTTGCGCCGGGTCGCGAAGAGTTTTCTCGCGGCTCGGTTTTCAAATCGCGGTGCCGGCGTGTCGGGTGACACTGGCGTCTTCAAGGCGACTGTGCCATCTCCTTCGCCACCTTCTCGGCGATCGGTTTCCAGGTCCTTTGCTGACCCGTGGCGAATTGCGTGACTTCGTCAGGTGTCATCGCGTGTGGGTAGGCGCCAAGTTGGGCGAGCTTCTGCTTGACCTCAGCATCGTCCATCGCCACGCGAAGATCGGCGCCGGCCTTCTGGATGATCGCCCCCGGCGTGCCGACGGGTGCCAACAGCACGTTCCAGCCGCCGGCGACGAAGTCCGGCAGTGTTTCCGCGACGGTCGGCAGATCCGGGAAATCGGGAAGCCGCTCGAGCGAGGCAACAGCAATGCTTTTGATCAGGCCGCTCGTGATGCCGCCGGCCAAGTCCGGAGTAGCCCTCGGTGACAATGGCGACACGGCCAGTCCCGACATCGCTCATCGCTGCGGTCGGTCCCCCGTGTACGGAATCATCTGCAGTTTGATCCCGGCGCGTTCCTGCAGGAGCTCCATGGTCAGGTGGGTCATGCGACCGCGCCCTGTCGTGGCGTAGCTCAATTGATCGGGCTTGTTCTTCGCAAGCGCAATCAGCTCGGGCAATGACTTCACGCCGAGCTGCGGCGCCACCGCAATGAACATTGGCTGAAGAGTAATGAAACCGATTGGCGTGAAATCACGCGGCAGCTCGATCGGCAAGTTCGGCGCGACGCCCGGCGCGCCCTTGACCGCGATGAACGTTGAAGCTGCGCCGACGTAGAGGGTGTAGCCGTCCGGTGTTGCCGCTTGGCCGGCGCGAGCAGCCATCGACCCGCCGCCGCCGGGGCGATTGTCGACGACCACCTGGTGTTTCCAAATCGCGGACAGCCGTTCCGCCATCAGACGCACCGACACATCGGTGGAACTTCCCGGTGCAGAGTCGAGGATGATCCGCACGGGCTTCTCGGGATAGGTGCCCTGCGCCTCGACGCCTGCCGTCAGGCTCAGCGCTGCGGCGATTGCAAATATGAGTACCCTCATGTCGGTGCGCCTACGCCTGGGCTGTTTTGCCGGTCTCTGATCTGGGCAGTTTATGCCGGAAACATGTCCCGGCCATCCGTCTCACTCTTTACCGCGAAAGAGACTGGTACGGAACGATCCAAAGGCGGGTGCCTTTCGGAGCGGGCCGCCGATTGATAGCCTGATCCCGGCGCGACACGATCGCGCCAGGGAGGATTCGATGGGCAGCAGAGAATGGCTGACGGCGACGGCCGCCGTGATGGCGCTGATGATGCAGGCTTTCAGTACTGCCGCGCAGACCCGTACGACCCTCGATATCTACGTGGTCGACGTCGAGGGCGGCAACGCTACGCTGTTCGTGGCGCCGTCGGGACAGTCGCTTCTCATCGACACCGGCAATGTCGGGCCGCAAGCGTCGGTGCGCGATGCCGAACGGATCATGGATGCGGCGCGCGACGCTCACCTCGCCCAGATCGACCATCTGATCACCACGCACTGGCACGGCGACCATTACGGCGGGCTCGCGGAGCTCGCCAAACGCATCCCAATTCGCGACTTCATCGACCACGGCCCGAACGTCCAGCCCAATCCGGCCGTCGACGAATTCCTGGCCAATGTTTATCCGACGCTCTACGCCGGCGCGAGGCACACCGTCGCAAAGGCGGGCGACAAGATCGCGATTGCGGGGCTCGATATCGACGTCGTGACGTCGGCGGGAGAGACTATCAAAACCGCGCTGCCGGGCGCCGGCGGACCCAATCCGTACTGCGCGAGCTTCAAGCCCGGCACGAACAACGCCGAAGATCCGATGTCGGTCGGCATCGCGGTGGCGTTCGGAAAATTCCGCACCATCCATCTCGGCGATCTTACCAAGAACAAGGAATTCGAGCTGATGTGCCCGACGAACCGCATCGGCGCCGTGGATGTCTTCCTCGGACTGCACCACGGCGTCGATTCGTCGAATTCAGAGGTGATGATTCACGCGACCCATCCACGCGTTGCGATCATGAACAACGGCACCCGGAAGGGCGGTCCGCCGGAAGTGATGAAAGTCATTCACACGTCGCCGGGGCTCGAGGACTTGTGGCAGATTCACTTCTCCCAGCTCAGCGGGCAAGAGTACACGGTGCCAGGCATGTTCATCGCCAATCTGCTCGACGAACCTTCCGCTGCCATGCCCGTCGCCCCGATCGCAGCTCCGACCCCCGGCCCCAGCACTCCGCCACCGCCTGCCCATAATGGGCAGGCGTTCTGGATCAAGGTCTCGGCCCAGCCCGATGGAACGTTCACGGTGATTAACGCCCGCAACGGCTTTTCCAAGACCTACACCGCAGGCAAGGCCGGGACGAATTAGTTGATTGTTACGCTGGTTGGACTGGATTGCCGCAAGGCTTCGTCAAGAGGGAGCGCATCAATGAACTCGGTAAACAAACTGATCATAAGTGCTGTCAAGTTCGCGGGCACTTCCTCCTCGCCCTTCGATGGCGACCGCTCCGCCAAGAACGTCGTCCGCGACCGCCGCACGTCATGCAGCGGTCGAGTTGCGGCGGCGATCGTGTCGGTCCTGTTGTTCGCGTGTCATCCGGCGAGCGCCCAGGTCGCGACTTGGATCGGCAGCTGGACCGCCAGTCCGCAGGCGCCGCGCGGCATTATTCCGACGAGTTTTTCCGATCGCACCATTCGTCAAATCGTGCATCTCAGCGTCGGCGGCAACAAGGTCCGGCTCCGCTTGTCGAACGAATTCGGCCAGCGACCGGTGTTGATCGGCGCCGCCAGCGTCGCGCTCGCGGGCGAGGGGGCGGGAATAGCGGCGGGGGGTGCGCGGGCTGTCACCTTTGGAGGGGCCAAGTCGGTCATTATCCCGCCGGGCGCACCGGCGGTCAGCGATCCGGTGGAGCTTGCGGTTGCGCCGCTCTCCGACCTTGCCGTGAGCCTTTATTTGCCGGCCGCCACCGATTTGACGACCGTGCATGCGACCGGGCTGCAAACCGCCTATGTGTCGGCGTCCGGCGACTATACCGCCAGTACGGAATTTCCGGTTGCCGACCGCTTCGCCAATCGTTTTTTCCTCACCGGCGTCATGGTCGAATCCGCAACACCTGTCCACGCCATCGTGGCCTTCGGCGATTCGATTACCGATGGTTCGGCCTCGACCGTGAACGCCAATCACCGTTGGCCCGATGTGCTTGCCCGACGCTTGAAGGACGCGGGCATCGCGTCGGCGGTTTTGAACCAGGGCATTGCCGGCAATCGCGTGTTGAGCGACGGCGCCGGCATCAGCGCCCTTGCTCGTTTCGAGCGCGATGTCTTGAGCCAGCCGGCCGTTTCGCACGTCATCGTGCTCGTTGGGATCAACGATATCGGCTGGCCGGGCACGCCGATCGAGCCGAACGGCATCGTGCGCACGGCCGACGAAATCATCGCCGGCTACAAGCAATTGATCGAACGGGCGCACCTGCGAGGCCTCAAAGTCATCGGCAGTCCGCTGACGCCGTTCGAAAACGCCCTCGCGAACGGCCCTAATGTCGGTTATTTCTCGCCCGACAAGGAAGCGAAGCGTCAAGCCGTCAACAACTGGATCAGGAAAAGCGGGGCGTTCGACGCCATCATCGATTTCGATGCCGTTGTCGCCGATCCGGCTCACCCCGCCGCGATCGCATCCGCGTTCGACAGCGGAGATCATCTCCATCCCAATGATGCCGGCTACAAGGCCATGGCGGAGGCGATCGACTTGAAGCTGTTGCAGTGAGGTCGGCGCCAAGATTTACGAACGAGCGACGAGCGGCACTGCCAACAGAGTGTGCGCACGGAGAGGTGTCGCTTGCACGACTGGCGACGCCGGTCCAACCGGCGTTGCGCGAGACCCGCGGAGGACTGCCATGATTGATCGAGGGGCGTTGTGCCTGGGCGCTTTCATCGCAATGTCGGTCGCGATGATATCGGCAGCCGTGGCGTTCGATGAAACCAAGTATCCCGACTGGTCAGGCCAATGGCTCAGGCCGCCCGGCGTCGGCTTTGTGTGGGATCCGACCAAGCCGCCCGGGCTCGGCCAGCAGGCGCCGCTGACGCCCGAATATCAGGCGGTATTGGCCGCGAGCCTTGCCGACCAGGCCGCCGGTGGACAAGGCGGCGACAAGCTTGTTACGTGCATCAGCAATGGCATGCCGCGCATGATGACGGTCGCTTGGCCGATCGAGTTCGTCATCATGCCGAACATCACTTATGTGAATTTCCATCCGTTCCTGCCGCGCCGCATCTACACCGACGGCCGCACTTGGCCGGCCGAGCTCGAACCGTCGTTTGCCGGTTATTCGATCGGTCGCTGGCTCGATACCGACGGCGATGGCAGCTTCGACACGCTCGAAGTCGAGACCCGGAATTTCAAGGGCCCACGTGTCTTCGAGCCTAGCGGCATTCCGCTTCACGCCGACAACCAGTCGATCGTTCTGGAGCGAATCTATCTCGACAAGGCCGACCGTGACATCTTGCACAACGATATCACGACCATCGACCATGCGCTGACGCGGCCGTGGACCGTGAACAAGCGCTATCGTCGCGACCGTAATGTCATCTGGTTCGAGGACAATTGCACCGAGAACAATCGGCACGTCATCGTCGGCGATGAGGACTACTTCGTCGGTGCTGATGGCCGTCTGATGCCGACCCGCAAGGATCAACCGCCGCCGGATTTGCGCCACTTCAATGGGGCGCGGAAGTGAGAGAGGCGAGACAGCTTGCTGTCCCGGCAAGAGCAACGCGCGCTGTTGACGCGCGTAAAGCACAAATTTTAGAGAAAGATTACCCGAAGAGTGAACGACTAGGGTTTCGCAACTTCTGTTCCCCGCACGAATTTACGTCACGACGCGGACGACTGATTTCGATATGAGAGGCGGTGCCGTTTGAGAGCGCATCGATTGGCGAGGCGCCGGCTGGACAACTGTAAGCGCAATATTATCTGAGAAATCGGCCTACCGATCACTACCGTTCAAAAACAACCCAATACGATCCGCTCGATAGGAGTTGAGAATGAGCGATAGCCGACATACGGATACCCACGCCTCGAACCAGCCAACGCGCCGAGAGATTGTCGTCGCCGGCGCGACCGTTCCGGTTGCCATGGGATTGCGATCAAGCGAGGCAGCTCAATCGCCCACGACTTTGACAGCGCCGCAAGCGGTATCAGCGAGCATGACCGTCAACGGCGCGCGTCACGACTTCGAGCTCGATCCCCGCACAACGCTGCTTGATTTGTTGCGCGAGCATCTCGACCTGACCGGCACGAAGAAGGGCTGCGATCAGGGTCAATGCGGCGCCTGCACCGTGCTGATCGACGGACGGCGCATCAATTCGTGCCTGACGTTTGCCGTCATGTACGACGGCGCACAGATCACCACGATCGAAGGGCTGGCGACCAACGGCGCGCTGCATCCCTTGCAGCAGGCGTTCATCGACCATGACGCGTTCCAATGCGGCTATTGCACGCCCGGGCAAATCTGCTCGGCGGCCGGACTGATCGCCGAGGGCAGGGCAAAGACGCGCGGACGAAATCCGCGAACTGATGAGCGGCAATATCTGCCGCTGCGGCGCCTACCCCAACATCGTCGCGGCAATCCAGCAGGTGATGGGGCCGTCATGATCAACTTTCAGTATGCGCGCGCCACCGACGTCGCTGACGCGGTCCGCCAGATCGCCGGCGACCCGAATGCGAAATTCATCGCCGGCGGCACCAATCTGATCGATCTGATGAAGATGGATGTCGAACGGCCGACCAAGGTCGATCGATATCACGCGGCTTGCCGCTGAAGCAGGTCGAGAACACGCCGGGCGGCGGCCTGCGCATCGGCGCGCTCGTCCGCAATACCGATCTCGCTTATCACCCGCTGGTGGAGACGCGCTATCCGGTTCTCGCCAGCGCGATCATGGCCGGCGCCTCGCAACAATTGCGCAACATGGCATCGACCGGCGGCAATCTTGTTGCAGCGGACGCGCTGCCACTACTTCTACGACATCAGCGACGCCCTGCAACAAACGCGAGCCGGGCAGCGGCTGCTCCGCCATCGACGGCCTCAATCGCATGAACGCAATTCTCGGCGCGAGCAACGCCTGCATCGCGGTGCACCCATCCGACATGTGCGTGGCGCTCGCGCTGCTTGGAGGCCAAGGTTCATGTGACCGGCGCCTCGGGCGACCGCGCGATCACATTTGCGGACTTCCACCGTCTGCCGGGCGATACGCCGCAACGCGACACCAACCTCAACGCCGGCGAGATCATCACCGCGGTGGAACTGCCGCCGCAGGGTTTCGCGACGAACTACACGCTATCTGAAGATTCGTGACCGGCTGTCCGTATGCGTTCGCCCTCGTTTCTGTCGCGGTCGGGCTCGAGCTCGAAGGCGGGATCATCAAGGAAGGCCGCTTCGCGCTCGGCGGCGTCGCCCACAAGCCTTGGCGCGATCCGCAGGCCGAAGCCGCGCTGCGCGGGCAGCCCGCCAATGCCGACGACGTTCGCTCGCGCGGCGGACGTGCTGCTGCGCGACGCCAAGGGCTACGCGCACAACACCTTCAAGATCGATCTCGCGCGCCGCTGCATTGTCGCGCGCGCTCGACGCAAGCCGCGCGCGGCACGCCGCAGTCGCAGTCGTCCAAGAAAATCGTCTGAGCACGGCCATGGCACCTTACATCGGCACTTCCACATCCCGCGTCGACGGCTTCGCGAAGGTCACCGGCGCCGCAAAATATGCCGCCGAGTTCAACGTGCCCGGCCTTGCTCTATGGCAGCGTTGTCACCGTCGACAATCGCGAAGGGTCGCATCACGCGCATCGACTCAGCGCCGCCCTGCGCGTCAAGGGCGTGCTCGACGTGCTGACGCACGAGAACCGCCCGCCCATGGCGGACAACGATCAGGCCTACAAGGATGAGGTGGCGCCCGTCGGGATCGCCGTTCCGGCCGCTCTACGACAGCAGGATCATGTTCAACGGCCAGCCGATCGCGCTCGTCGTCGCCGAGACGTCGGAGATCGCGCGCTTTGCAGCGTCGTTGGTGCGGGTGGAGTACGAGACAGGATGCGCACATGTCACGGACGTGTATCGTCAGCGCGAGGCCGCCATTCCGGTGAAGCCTCCGAGCCAACCCGATCGAGGCGCTGTTCACGCCGCCGAAGACGCGCGGTACGCCCGAGCAGGCACTCGCCGCCGCGGCGGTGCGCCACGACGGCGAATATTACGTTCCGATCGAGCATCACAACCCAATGGAGCTCTATGCCTCGACGGTGATCTACGATGGCAACGGCAAGCTCACGGTCTATGACAAGACGCAAGGCGTGCAGAACGTCCAGCACTATCTCTGCGGCGTGTTCGGCATGAAGCCGGAGGATGTGCGTGTCATGTCGCCGTTCGTGGGCGGCGCATTCGGCGTCGGGCCTGCGTCCGCAGTTCGAGGTGGTGCTGGCGGTGCTCGCGGCGCGCGCGCTGCAGCGCTCGGTCCGTGTCGTGTTGACACGGCCGCAGATGTACGTGCTGGGCTACCGACCGGCGATGATTCAGCGCATTGAGCTCGGCGCCAACACCGGCGGAACTCTTGACGCGATCATGCATGACGCGATCACCGTGACCTCGCAATACGAGGACTACTTCCGGCAGGAGACCGGCTGGTCGGGCCTGCTCTACAAATGCGCCAACGCAAGATACGAGCACAAGCTCGCGCGGCTCGATCTTCCGACCCCATGCGACATGCGCGCGCCAAGCGCCGCCAACCGCGTCTTTGCGCTCGAATCCGCGATGGACGAGCTTGCGGTTGCGCTCAAGCTCGATCCGCTCGAACTCCGTCTGCGATGTTATTCCGATCGCGATCAGAACAACGATCGGCCGTTCAGCAGCAAGGCGCTGCGCGAATGCTACCGCCAGGGCGCCGAGGCGTTCGGCTGGGACAAGCGCAATCCCGAGGCGCGCTCGATGCGGGACGGCGGCGACCTGGTCGGCTGGGGCATGGCGACCGGCGTGTGGGAAGCATTGCAGGTGCCGATCACCGTGCGTATCGTCGCTGAGCGCCAACGGCCATGCGGAGGTCGCGTGCGCGACCTCCGATATCGGCACCGGCACCTACACCATCATGGCGCAGGTCGCGGCCGACATGCTTGGGCTTGCCGCTCGAGAACATCAGCATCAAGCTCGGCGACTCGAGCCTGCCGCAATCGCCGGTCGAAGGCGGATCGTGGATTGCGGCCTCGGTGTCGAACGGGATCGCGACGACGGCCGACGGCCATCCGCGACGGAGTTGTTGCGTCTGGCCAAGCAGATGCCAAATTCGCCACTCGCGAACGCGGCCTCGAGCGAGGTCGTGCTCGTGGACGGCAAGCTGGTGAGCAAGGCCGACCCGTCGCGTTCGGTGTCGATCGCGGATGCCATGCGGCACGGCGCCGTCGATCGCATCGAGCAGGAGAAAACGACCAATCCCGGTCAATGACACCCGCGCTCACAACACACACTCGGCGATCTTCGCCGAGGTGAAGGTCGACGAGCAGCTCGGCGTGATCCGCGTCACGCGCGTCGTCAGCGCGGTCGCCGCCGGGCGCATCCTGAACACCAAGACCGCGAGCAGCCAGATCCTGGGCAGCGTGGTCTGGGGTATCGGCATGGCGCTGCACGAGGAGACGTTGATCGATCACCGGGACGGTCGCATCATGAATGCCAACATCGCCGAATATCATCGTGCCGGTGAACGCGGACGTCCAGGACATCAAGGTCATCTTCGTCGACGAGCCAGACGACAGCAATCCGCTCGGCATCAAAGGGCTCGGCGAGATCGGCATCGTCGGCGTTGCGGCGGCGATCGCCAACGCGGTCTACCACGCGACCGGAAAGCGCGTGCGCGACCTGCCGATTACGCTCGATAAGCTCATGATGTAGCACGCCGCGTTTTCGCAGTGGTTGAACCATCCAAGACCGCCCAGCGGGCGGAGATATGTGGAGCAATGCAATGGTTCGAGAACACCAGCCAGGCCAGGCCGTTTTCAAGGCGATCCTGCCGGAAGATATCGACTGGAAGCCGTTCCCCGCATTTCCACCCTCCGCCCGACTGGCCGTGCTCGTTGGAGAGCCTAATAAAGCGGGACCCTACCTGATCAGGGTGAAGGTGCCGTCCGGCGTGAAGCTTATGCCGCATAAGCATCCTGAGGATCGCATTTACACGGTCGTTTCCGGTGTCTTTTACATCGGCCTGGGCGATCAATTCGAAGAGGAAAAGCTCCAAGCATATTCGCCCGGCAGTGTCGTTGTTTTGCCGGGCGACACGTGGCACTTCCATTGGGCAAAGTCGGGCCAGTACGTCACGCAAGTAACCGCCGTCGGTCCGTTGGGCCTCGAATACAAAGAGGCTCACGACGATCCTCGAAACGCAGCTTAAGTCGCACGTCCACGATGGCGCCAACCTGACGGCCGAAGCGGGAGCGCGGCTGGCGAGCGGCGCCCGCCGCTGCTCAGACCCAGGTATGGGAAATATTATTTTGGAGGCTCGAATTCTTCTGGCCGCTGCAGCCGTGTGCGAAGCGGACGGCCTTCCGCATATATCAGAAGCAGCCGGCGAAGTGGATTGCGCAGGTTTTCATGGGTGGGCACCTCTCGCCCCCCGAGGCTTCCCCGGGGTTGCGCCCAAGAAAACCTTCGTGCTCGCGCATCTAGCTTTTCCGGCAATAGATCCTATTTATAAGGTCTCGTTTGAACGATAATTGCTTAGGCGATATTGGGTTCTGGCGATTTGGAAACCGCGGCATCGTCTTTGGGGTGGCCCGGTTTTCGCAACTTATCCGGAACGGAAGCCGAGATGACGAAAGCTTGTGAGACGGCCGAAGCGCCTTTCGACTATGAGGCGGATGCTGAGCTGTTTGTCGCGCACAGGCGGCGGTCCGCGGAGTACCTGCGATTTGATCGAGCGGCGGATGCGATCAAATTCGCGATCGAGGATTTGCCGCCACAGTCGCTGCTTGCTGCCCATCTCGAGGTGGAGGAAGCGAGGTACAACGGCCGCGAAATACGCCGCCTCTACGACTGTGCAGATTTCCCACTGGCACGCAGCGTAACCACCTAATTTTTGGGACCCTCCGACGCGAGCGAGCAGATCGTGACCGACAGGACAATCGACTTGGATCGGCACCGCGGGATGGCTGCCCAGAAGGCGACCGACCTCCGGCGGCTGTTGGCCGACGTCGCAGCCAACGAAACAGCCCTTCGCTTGCGGCAGGAGGAGCTGGAAGCCCATCTCGTCGCTGCTCCGGCGGCAAATTGGCACGAGGCGGCCGAGAAGGCGCGCTATCTTCTCACTCTCTTTGCTGGTACGCTCACCTCAGAAGATCGGCGCAGGCAGACACTCATCGCGGCCGTGCTTGCCGATTTCGATCGGCTCGCCGCCGAGGCGTGATCTGCGATACGCGCGCATTTGCCGCACAACTCGGTCCGAGCCGTATCGGCTCAAACCCGGGAGGGTGACGTGGCAAAGGGCCAGTTGAGAAGCAATCGCGAAAAAAAGAAGCCGAAGGCAGACAAGAACAAGTTGAAATCCGCTCCGGCTGCATCGCCGTTCGCGTCCCCGCGCTTCCCGGGAATCCACCCACCGGGCAAAAGCGGCAAGACCGGTTGATGAGGCGCCGGACGCCAGCGAAAAGCCCACGATGCGGACTTCCGATCATGTCGCTTAATTTCCCCAACCGAAGTCGCTTTTATGATGCGACGCTGCGCGCCGTGCGGTTCTGGGGTCATGACGGTCCGATGGAGGCCGAGTTTTTCGTGAACGAGGACGCGCTCAAGAGTATTCAATCGGAAATGCCATGCGATGAAGCGGGACTTCTGAGCGCTTTCGATTCGCATTGCGCCTTGATCCACGCAACCGCCGCCAAAGTCTATAAGCGCGGGCGAAAAGGTTCGTACGAACTGCGCGCTGGCGATTTTTGACGCGTCGATGCGTTCCCTGCTGCCGGGCGGCAGTCGCTTCCGCTGAAATCGCAGATCGGAAGATGGGCGATAACGCTATTTCGGCACGATGCGCCGGGCAACTTCATCTGCCATCTGGGCGAGGCGGTGGCGGCGGTCGATCAAAGACTTCCGCATCGAACTCGCCTGCGACAAATTCAGAACTCCGGAGCCTGGAACGGCAACGAATTTGTCCGGGTGAACTCGCGGCTATGTCGGGGCCTGCTGGTGGTTGATCGCGGTTCGCAGTCCCGTCAGCAGAGTCTTGCGCTTTCACCGAGTGGTTTAGCTTAGATCGCGAAGGCTCCGCTACGTGAGGTGAAGTCGTTTACCTATCGTGTGTAGGTTAGCGTCTGGCGGGAGATGCGGCAAATCTTCACCAACTCGACGACCGGAACCGACAGTCAGTCGATTAGCCCGGCACTGATACGAACAAATTTCTGCAAACGGTCCGATGTCCTTGAAAACTTTGGGCATCAAAGCCTTAGCTGGATCAACATTGAGGCGCTGAACTCCATGAGAAAATCAATTCCGGAGGGGATGTTCGCTAACCAGGAACAGAGCAGGCTGAGCACACTCCGCAACTGGGTGCTCGACAACGCAGTAACCCAGATAGCGATGTCGGAGCGACAATTCTGGGTTCTCGCGGGCCTTCAACCATTAGCCGAGAAACCCTGGACGACATTTATGGGGCGTCCGATATTCGTTCCCGACATGCCGGCGGATGCGCAAAAGTGCCTCGGTATTTTGGACAAGGATAGCCCAGGGAACATCTGAGTTTTCCGCTCCACGCTTGGGTCCGTCGTCGCGATCTACTCTGCGCCGCCGAAGAGTGGACGGGCAAGGTAACAAGACGGCTTCGACGGCGCGCGGGCCTTGCGTCGAAACGTGATGCTATACTTCGTATCATGGCCTCGGACGGTCCGAGCGTGGCTGGCGCTATGCTGCCATCGGTGCTGCGACCCATGAAATGGGAGTGACCGCCAGCGCATGCGGCGAAAGCCGCCATTGCGCCGACCGTCCCGATGGCCACAACTCGCCCTAGCCGAAGTGCTTCGGATGTGCGAGGATGCAAAAAATGCCGTTCGGCCTACTCGAGCCGGTTTGGCCGTCTTCGCTGCACGTCCGGCTTGCTAGTGATCCACAATTTGGGTCCGACAGCGCCTATCGCGCGCCAAAGGAGTTCCATTGATCGTTTCAGGGGTGGCGAAATCAGCAGTGCAGCAATTCTGCCTCGTATTGATCAAGCCGTCGCACTACGACGATGACGGCTATGTTATCCAATGGTTTCGCTCAGCAATCCCTTCCAATTCGCTCGCCGCCCTCTACGGTCTTGGCGAGGATTGCGCCAGGCGCGGCACTCTGGGCCCCAATGTCGAAATCAAAATCCATGCCTTGGACGAGACGAATGCCCGGATTCGTCCCGATCGCATTGCCGCCATGATCAACAATGCCGCGGCCGGGATGGTGATGCTTGTCGGGGTACAATCGAACCAGTTTCCCCGTGCTCTCGACATCGCGCGGACGTTGCGGGAGCGCGGCATCCAGGTCGCGATCGGCGGCTTTCACGTCTCCGGCGTCATGAGCATGCTGCAAGGCGCCGATCCGGATATCGATCGCGCCAAGGCGCTTGGCGTGTCGCTGTTCGCCGGCGAAGCGGAGGGGCGTCTTGATGAGTTGCTGCACGACGCGTTGGCTGGCCAGCTCAAACCGCTCTACGATTTCATGGACGACCTGCCGGGAATCGAGGGCGCGCCGGCGCCAGTGATCACGACCAATACGGCGCGGCGCGTAATCGGTGGGGTGACGAGCTTCGATGCCGGGCGCGGATGTCCGTACCAATGTTCGTTCTGCACCATTATCAACGTGCAGGGCCGAAAGTCTCGGTCCCGCTCCCCTAAAGATGTCGAAGATATTGTGCGCGCCAACCTCGCTCAGGGTTTGCGCAGTTTTTTCATCACCGATGACAATTTCGCTCGCAACCGAAAATGGGAGGCTATCCTCGACCGGCTTATTGAATTGCGCGAGGTGGAGAAGCTGAATTTCGGGCTGATCATTCAGGTCGACACGCTGTGCCACCGCGTTCCGCACTTCATCGAGAAGTGTCAACGTGCAGGCGTTCGGCGGGTGTTCATCGGACTCGAGAACATCAATCCCGCGAATCTCATGGCTGCCAAGAAGCGTCAGAACAGGATCACCGAGTACCGCGAGATGTTGCTGGCTTGGAAATCGGCACGCGTGATCACTTATGCGGGCTACATCATCGGGTTCCCGAACGACACGCTTAAATCGATCGCGCAAGACATCGACGTCATCAAAAAGGAATTACCGATCGATCTGCTTGAATTTTTCCAGCTTACGCCGCTGCCGGGATCAGAGGATCACCAGAAGCTGCGCCGGGCCGGGGTCGCGATGGACCCGGACATGAACAATTATGATACCAACCACGTCACTACGGCCCATCCGCGTATGTCGCGGGCGCAGTGGGAATGCGCCTACCAGCTTGCCTGGCGGCGCTACTACACGATCGAGCACATTACGACCGTGCTTCGGCGCGCCGCAGCGACCGGGTGCAATGCCGGCAATGCCCTATTCCTGCTTACTTGGTTCAAGGGGAGCATCGAGTATGAGCGGATTCATCCACTCGAAGGCGGATTCCTCCGAGCGAAGTCGCGGCGCAATCGACGGCCGGGATTGGCGCTTGAAAATGTCTGGGTATTTTATCCGAAATACGTTGCCGAGACCGCAGTGAAGTTGGTGCAGTGGGCCGCGCTGTACCTGCGGCTGCGCCTCATTTATCTCCGAATCAAGCATGATCCGGGTAAGTGTGGATACACCGACCTTGCGATAGCGCCCCTCGCCCAGGATGAGGCTGAAACGCGGGACTTGTTCCAGACCGCCGCGGCGCAAGCCTACGTTGGACAGCAGCGTCGGCTGCAGGATATCCGGGCGAATGTCCCGGCGGACTTCGTGTGACGGAGAGGCAGAAGTATGTCATGAAGCGCTAATGGGGCATTCAGACTAAAAAGATCGCGCGACAAGCGAATTCGAGAGGATTATCCGTGCAGATTTTCGTTCGTGACAATAATGTGGACCAAGCGCTCAGAGCGTTGAAGAAGAAGATGCAACGCGAGGGGATCTTCCGTGAGATGAAGGTCCGCCGACACTACGAAAAGCCCTCCGAAAAGAAAGCGCGCGAGAAGTCGGAAGCTATCCGCCGCCGTCGCAAGTTGGAGCGCAAGCGTCTTCAACGCGAGGGATTGCTTCCCAGCAAACCCAAGGTGCTTCGCACCGGTGTTGCTGGCAATCGCGGCCCAGGCGCGCCACCCCGACCGCCGCGCTTCTGAGAGGCGCAATCGCCCCGTCTGCGCTCCCTGGTCCTGCGCGCCGGTCTGCCACCGGAACGTCAAGCGCGCCGGCCGGGTGTGGCCGCCGTCACCCCCTCGCGCGTCTAATTGCAATCGTATTGAAAGCTCGCCGCGATACACCGCCCTTTAATTTTGGAGAAAGCTTCTGAGCACCTTTGATCGGCTCGGGTGCTTGAGCTTCCGCAGGGCCTTCGCTTCGATCTGGCGGATGCGCTCGCGGGTCACGGAGAACTGCTGGCCGACCTCTTCGAGGGTGTGGTCGCCATTTCTGCCGATGCCGAAGCGCATGCGCAGCACGCGCTCTTCGCGCGGGGTGAGCGAGGCAAGCACCCGCGTCGTCGTCTCGCGCAGATTCGACTGGATCGCGGCGTCGATCGGCAGGATCGCGTTCTTGTCCTCGATGAAGTCGCCGAGATGCGAATCCTCCTCGTCGCCGATCGGCGTCTCGAGCGAGATCGGCTCCCTAGCGATCTTGAGGGTCTTGCGCACCTTCTCGAGCGGCATGTGGAGCTTTTCGGCAAGCTCCTCGGGGGTCGGCTCGCGGCCGATCTCGTGGAGTATCTGGCGGCGCGCGCGCACGATTTTGTTTGTCACCTCGATCATGTGAACCGGCACACGAATGGTACGCGACTGATCGCAGAGCGAGCGGGTGACCGCCTGGCGGACCCACCACGTGGCGTAGGTCGAGAACTTGTAGCCGCGGCGGTACTCGAACTTGTCGACCGCCTTCATCAGGCCGATGTTGCCTTCCTGGATGAGGTCGAGGAACTGCAGGCCGCGGTTGGTGTACTTCTTGGCGATGGAGATGACGAGGCGCAGGTTCGCCTCCACCATCTCCTTCTTGGCCTGGCGCGCCTCGCGCTCGCCCTTCTGCACCATCTGCACGATCTTGCGGAACTCGAGGATCTCGAGCCCGGTCTCGCCGGCGAGCATGTGGATATGCGAGCGCATATCCTTGATGCGGTCCTTGTCACGGGCGACGAGGTTCTTCCAGCCCCTGGCGGAGAGCTTGGAGACGCGGTTGAGCCAGCGCGGATCGAGCTCCGAGCCGACGTAGTTCCGCAGGAAGTCCTCGCGCGCGACGCCATGGCTCTCGGCAAGCCGCATCATGCGGCCCTCGTAGCCGACGAGGCGCTTGTTGATGTCGTAGAGCTGCTCGACCAGCAAATCGATGCGCGCCTGGTTGAGCCGCAGCGACTTCACCTCGGCGATGATCTCGTCCTTGAGCTTCTTGTACTTGCGCTCCTGGGCCGGCGTCAGCGACTGGTTCTTGAGCTTGTTCTCGATGTCCTGGTCCTGGAGGCGGCGCAGCCGCTTGTAGCTGTCGGCGACCTTGTCGAAGGTCTCCAGCACCTTGGGCTTGAGTTCGGCTTCGATCGCCGCAAGCGACATGGAGTTCTCCATGTCGTCTTCGTCGAGTTCGCCCTCCGGCGGCTCGGTCGGCTCCTCGCCCTCGGCGCCGACCTCGGGCTTCGGGCCGGAACGGCGTCGGCGCTGCCGGCGCGGTTGCCGGCGCCACGGTCTGCGGCGGCTGCCCGCCGTCCGCCACCGCCTGGCCGTCGCCGTTCGGCATCACCGGCACGCCCTTGGCGTCGGGCCCGGCATAGGTCGCTTCGAGATCGATGATGTCGCGCAGGAAAACCTTGCCGTCGTTCAGCTCATCGCGCCAGATGATGATGGCCTGGAAGGTCAGCGGGCTTTCGCACAGGCCCGCGATCATGGCTTCGCGGCCGGCCTCGATGCGCTTCGCGATCGCGATTTCGCCCTCGCGCGACAACAGCTCGACCGAACCCATCTCGCGCAGATACATGCGGACCGGATCGTCGGTGCGCTCGCCCGGCTCGGACTTCTTGGTCTCGGCCGGCGTCTGGCTGCGCACTTCGACGAGTTCGCCCTCGGGCTCCTCCTCCTCGGCCTCCTCGCGCGCTTCCTCCGCGGCTTCCTCGGTCTCGGTCTCCTCGGACTCGACGACGTTGATGCCCATCTCGTTGAGCATGGCGAAGACATCCTCGATCTGGTCGGAGGTGACTTCCTCGGATGGAAGCACCGCATTGACCTGATTGCGGGTGACGTAGCCGCGCTTCTTGGCGCTGCGGATCAACTTTTTGACGGCGTCGTCCCAGGGGTCGGGCGGCGGGCTGTCCGGCGAAATCTCGGTACTGTCATTCTTTGCGGCTTTTTCCTCCTGTTTCATCGTATTGGTCTTGCTTGAGGCAACAAATTCGTGCCGCTTCATTGAATCACCTCGTCGGGTCTGGCCGCATTCGTTTTGAAATTATGGAGTACCGACGAGCGGGCCACCTGCACGCGCCGACTGATCCAATTATCGTCTAATTCCACGTCACGGGGATCGTCCGCCCGCGCATACGACAACCTAACACACTTCGAGTGAAAAGGGGGCCGAAGGGAAGGGGCTGTTGCCCTGGGGGTATCGGTAGCTACGTGCGCGATGGTCGCGGTCGTCCGCACGAGAGCAACGGTCGATGGCGTTTAGGTGCCGGCTGGCGTACGGTCCGCGGCATGCATAGATGGTACGAACGAGCCGACTTTTCGGTGGCGGTCAAAAAAAGGGGCAAGGCCCCGATCCCGTGGCGGTGGCAGATTTATCGAGCGGGGAGGTCCAGCGCGGTGGCGCAATCTATGGAATTTTTCTCAACGATGGGGGCAGCCACGAAGGCAGGAAAAGAGGCCCTCAATGAACTCTTGGACAAGCTCGATGCCGAGCGTCTGCGCTCGCCGCTCCCGTAGCCGGGCCAGTCTGAGGGCCGGGGTCGCTGGTTCGAGCAAGGGCCTGGTGGCTTGGGCCCAAGTTAATGTCATTGAGGTCGTTTGGCGCCGATCGGTTCGTTGCCGTAGGTCTGCTCATTGAATTTGCTCACGTCACATTTATCCGCGGCCGCGTCGCAGAGGTCTTTGAATGAAAACCCGTGAGACTTCATTATCGTCGTAAGCCGGTCACGCCAGAGCCGGAGCGTCCCTTCATCATTGAACGCTACCCTGCGCGCGTGCGAGTGCTGCAGCGCGCGCACATAGAGACCAAACTCGAAAGACTCCGGTGGTGCCCCTCGTTGTCGATTGGTCCGTATCGCGCCATCGACGCAGGTGGCGAACTTGGAAAAGCTCATGGTGTTATTGATACCGCAGATGAAGGCGGCGTCTTGGCCGCGATCAACGTCCGATCCGACCGGAGGCCTTCGACCAGTCGGTGCATCCGGCTTGAAATTCTGGGCGGCGGCAGTCGCGCAAGCGAGCGCCGCGAATATGAAAAGATAGCGCATGCCCGCTGACTTATTCATGCCATGCCCGCTCGGATGGCCCGCAATTTGTCGGGATATACACCAACCAAGCGACCTGCGCGAGGAATAAGCTGCTAGCGGCCTTCAATGGAAACCGTACCCGTCGGCTGGTCTTCCTCACAAGGACGAACGGACCGCACGAGCGGCTTCACCGAAACGGTAACGACGCAAGGAGCATATCAGTTTTTCCTGGGAGCATCTGATACAATTACCGTGGTGAGTATGTCGATAATATCACGGTCAAGACTGGACCGTTTGATGTTCATGCGCAAGGCATGATAGATGCGCTTGCGTTTGGGTTTATCAACCTGACAGTCTATACGCCGACATTCCGTCTGGAGAACGTTAACCTGTTTACGCCGCAGATAACACTAAGTCCTCAAAATTGGTCGCTAGCTGGAAACACATGGTGCAATGCATCAATACCAGATCCCTGAATGTCGGACAGACGTTTTCTGACATTCAAACGCAGCAAAACACAAACGTGACCGCGGCCATCAGTCCCGGGTAGAGGATCCCGAATTCCGATTGGAAATTCACCGTTCCAACAATCGCGACCGCTCGACTGCACGATAAAGTGCCTGGCGGCCGTCGGGATATGGTGCTGCAAGTGGGGCCAGAGCAATCCTACGCACCGCCTTCATACTCAAGCTCCTGGATGATCGCGGCTTTGTCGTTTGCAGTTTTTCGGCGACCTACAACCAGAGTTTCTCCACGGTATCGACGCCCGCATACCGCAGCTATATGGTGTTGCCATCGCTGACTATCGCTTCTCAGCCAGCCAAATAGCTTTCGGAAAATCTAGGATACCTGGCATCGTCGGGGTCTCTAGGTCCATTTTCGCCCGTCTCGGCCCTCAAGGGAATGAAAGGCTCTCCGTAGGAACGAAACCATGGGGGTCTGTGATGGTGGCTTCTCACCGCCATGTGGCGCTGTGTGCCGCTATCTGGAGTTGGCCTCGCCATGATCTGCCTCATGCGCACCACCCAACAATGGAGCGAATCGAGGGGGTGGAAAAAAAGAGCAAAATCGCTGAGTAAATTGAGGCTGAGTATTGGAGCGGGCGATCGGGATCGAACCGACGACATACAGCTTGGGAAGCTGTCGTTCTACCACTGAACTACGCCCGCAGCCTTGATATTGCTGATAAATTTCGGTCTGGCTCAATTGTTAGTCTGCGGATAATCTACTACCTGAAGGACCAATCCACCCGCGGAACTCTTCCGACAATGCTATAGCGCGAGCTGGGTGTGGGCAAGGGGCGCCCTGACTGGCCGGACCAGCCATGCCCGCGCGGGGTTCGTCTGGTTCTGTCCTAGCTTCGACTATGATGCGGGACCGAGAAAAACGGAAGAGACGGGCCACAAGCTGACACGACCGGCAGTTATTCGATCACCTCGTCGGCGATGGCGAGCAGCGTCGGCGGCACGTCGAGACCGAGTGATTTCGCAGTCTGAATATTGATCCTCAGCTCGAACTTAGTTGGTTGCCGCACCGGGGGATCGCCGGCCTTCTCCCCGCGCAGGATTCGATCGACATACCTGGCCGCGGACCGATACTCTATGCGCGGGGACGTTCTGGGTGGGTTGTTCTGGCACGGCCACTGCCGCATAGCCGCTGCCGGCGACGCCTCATTTTGCCGGACCAGCAGAGGCGCTGTTCTGCGGGATCACCATGACCGGCGAGCCCGGGCCGATTTTCTGCAGATTGCCGGTGATGATGCGATCGGTTTCAGCGAGGCCTTTCACGCTGACCGCGTCCCCATCGGTCGGACCAAGCGACACCAGCTTCTGTTCCGCCTTGTTGTCTGCGCCGATAACGTAGACATATTTGCCAAGCTGGCTCGAGCCCAACGCCGTTTGCGGCACCAGAAGGGCGTCGGGTTCATCGCGCACATGCACGCGGATCCGAACGTACTGACCTGGGAGTAACGAAAATCGGGGGTTCGCGACAGTCGCCCGCGCGGTGATTGTCCCTGTCATGCGATCCACAGTGTTGTCGATGAAGGTCAACTCGCCTTTGAAACTCGCCTTCGGATCGTCCGGCAAGGTCACGACGGCCGCAACTGAGCCGACTTCGCGCGCGGCCTGAATGGCCCGCAACTCGCGTTCGCTGGGATTGAAGGTCACGTAGATCGGGTCGAGTTGAACGAGCGTATTGAGCGTGAGCCCCGAACCGCCCACGAGCGTCCCAACCGGGGCGCGGTTGCGGCCGAGCCGGCCCGAGAACGGCGCGCAAATCTCGGTGTAGGCGAGATTGATCTCCGCGGTCCGTACCGCGGCTTTGTCTTGCGCCACGGTCGCTTCGTTCTGACCGAGCGTGGTCGTGCGCTGGTCGTAACTGTCCTTGGCGAGAAACCCGCTTTTGACAAGCTCGTCGCCCCGGCGGAAATTCGAGCGGGCATAATCGAGGGCCGCGAGGTTGCGCTGTGCCTGTGCCTTGGATTGATCGAGCGCCGCGCGGTAGTCGCGCTCGTCGATCTTATAGAGGAGTTCGCCTCCCTTGACGTCGGCGCCGTCGGCGGCCGGCTGCGACTCGATGTAGCCCGCCACTTTCGCCTGCAACGACACTTCGCGAATTGATTCGGCCCGCGCCGAATATTCGAGATAAACCGGCAGGCTGCGTTTCACGACGGCTGTCACCGGCACCGGCATCGCCGGCGGTCCCGACGGCGCTCCCGCCGACGCATGGGTCGGAACGCCTTGGTGCGCAGCGAAGGTAGCGACGGCGGCTATGGCAAGGCCGGCTGAGCCGCCAACCCAGAATTTCCAATGGCGCATGACTTGTCCCCCGTTTTCACTCGGCCGGCGCGGTGTCGGCGAGCGGCGAATGATCAGACTGATACGCGGCCAGGCGCGCGCGTCTGGCGGCGCTCGCGCAGGCCTTCGATGCGGCATAGAACACTGGAACGAACAAAAGCGTGAGGATTGTGGCCGCCAGCATGCCCCCGAACACGGTTGTTCCGATCGACTGCCGGCTGGCGGCGCCGGCGCCACTCGCAACCATCAGCGGAACCACGCCGAGGATGAAGGCAAAGGCGGTCATCAGGATCGGGCGCAGCCGCAATCGCGCGGCCTCCATCGCCGCCTCGACGATGCCGAGACCCTCCGATCGGCGACGTTTGGCGAACTCGATCATCAAAATCGCGTTCTTGGCCGACAACCCGATCAACATCACGAACCCGATTTGCGAATAGACGTCGGTCTGCATGCCGCGCAGGAACAGCGCGAGGAACGCGCCAAACAGCGCGAGCGGCACTGCTAACACCACCATGAATGGCATCGACCAGCTCTCGTACTGAGCGGCAAGGATGAGAAAGACAAAGACCAGCGCCAGCATGAAGACGATGGTGGCGATCGATCCGGCTTTCAGCTCCTGAAAGGTGATGCCGGTCCATTCAAACGCGAAGTCGCGCGGGAGCGCGGTCGCCGCGGCGCGTTCCATGGCCGCAACCGCCTGGCCGGAGCTGAAGCCCGGTGCGGGACCGCCGTTGATCAGCGCGGACGCATAATTGTTGTAGTGGGGCACGGTCTCCGGGCCGACGATCGGTTGCAACGAACCGAGCGTGCTGAGCGGCACCATCCCGCCGGTCGCGTTGCGCACGTAAAGGCGCGACAAATCGCTCGCGGCGGCGCGCGTATTGGTGTCGGCCTGCAGCGTCACGCGGAACGTGCGGCCGAACAGATTGAAGTCGTTGACGTAGAGCGAGCCAAGAAAGATTTGCAGCGTGTTGAAGACGTCGGGAATGCTCAAGCCGAGCAGCTTCGCCTTGGTGCGATCGAGGTCATAATTGAACTGCGGCGTCGAGGTCGAGAACGACGTGAACAGCTGCATCGGATTGAGTTCCGGCTGCTTGCGCGCTTCCGCGATCAGACGCCTGAGTCGCCTCGCTCAGCGCAAAACTGCCGCGTCCCGTCAGATCCTCGACCTGGAACTCAAATCCGCCGGTCGCGCCGAGGCCCGGGATCGAGGGCGGGTCAAAACTGAGCGCGAAGGCTTCGGGGATCGCCAGCAGTTTCGATCGCACATTAGCGACGAGACGCATTGCGCTCTGCTCAGGCGGGCGCTCGTCCCAGGGTTTGAGAATCGCGAACTCCACCGCCGAATTCGATTGCGCGGCATTGGTCAGGAAGTTGAGACCGGTGATCGATCCGACGATATCGACGCCCGGCGTATCCTGAAGAATCCGGCGGACCTTGTCGGCGACTTCGTCGGTTCGCTGCAACGACGCACCGTCCGGGAGCTGAATCACGACAAAGAAGTAGCCTTGGTCTTCAACGGGCAAAAAGCTCGAAGGGATACGCTGCGACAAATAGTAGGTCGCACCCAGCACGATCGCGAATAGCGTGAGCATCGCCCAGCGAAATCGGACCAGTCCGCGCACCTGGCCGGCATAGGTATGCGACAGCCAGTCGAATCCTCGATTGAACCAGCGAAACGGCGCAAATCTGGTCTCCGGCCGATGCCGCAGAAATGCGGCGCTCAAGGCCGGGCTCAAGGTGAGAGAGTTGAACGCGGAGATGCCGACCGAGATCGCGACCGTTAAGGCGAACTGATTATAGAGACGGCCGGCTACGCCCGGAATGAACGCGACGGGCACGAACACCGCCATCAGCACCGCGGTGGTCGCGATGATCGGCCCGGTCACTTCGACCATCGCCGCCTTGGCGGCTTTAAGGGGCGGCAAGCCGTTCTCGAGCTGCCGCTCGACGTTCTCGACGACGACGATTGCGTCGTCGACGACGAGACCGATCGCGAGCACCATGCCGAGCAGGCTCAGCATGTTGAGCGAAAAGCCCAGCATCTCCATCACGACGAGCGTCGCGATCAGCGAAACCGGGATCGCGATGGTCGGGATGAGCGTCGTCCTCCAACTCTGGAGGAAAATGAAGACGACCAGCACCACGAGGATCAGCGCCTCGATCAGCGTGATGATCACGTCGCGCTTGGCCGCCGACACGAACCGCGTCGTGTCGTAGTGCATTCCGTAGGCGATCCCCTTCGGGAAGCGCTTGGACAGCTCCTCCATCTTGTCTTTGACGTGCTGCTGCAGGTCGAGCGCGTTCGAGCCGGGCATCTGGAATACCGCCAGAACCACGGTCGGATCGGTGCCGAACACGCCGGTGGACGAATATTGCAGTGCTCCGAGTTCGACCCGCGCGACGTCGCGCAGGCGGACGACGGCGCCGGTCACGGGGCTCGACCGGACGATGATGTCCTTGAATTGCTCGGGGTCCGAGAGCCTCCCGGTGGCATTGACCTGCATCTCGAACGGCGTGCCCGGCGGCGCCGGCGACTGGCCGATCTTGCCGGCGGCGACCTGGATGTTCTGCTCGGCCACCGCTTGCTGAACGTCGACTGCGGTGATGCCGAGATTCGAGAGCTTGTTGGGATCAAGCCAGATCCGCATCGAATAGCGACGCTCGCCGAAGATCTGAACATCGCCGACCCCCGGCACGCGCTTCAACGGATCGACCACCTGCAAATAGGCGTAATTGCTGAGCGCCACCGGATCGACGGAGCGGTCCGGCGAGATCAAATTCACGATCAACACGAAATTCGGATTTTGCTTTTTGATGACGACGCCGGCTTGGTTGACGATCGGCGGCAGCGCGGCCGAGGCCTGCGCGACGCGGTTCTGGACGTCGACCGCGGCGATGCTCAACGGGTAGCCGACGTCGAAGGTGATGGTAATCGTCGATGAGCCGTCGTTCGAGCTCGCGGACGACATGTAGGTCATCCCCTGCACGCCGTTGATCTGTTGCTCGAGCGGCGTGGTAACGGTGTCGGCGACGACCTGCGCGCTCGCGCCCGGATAGATCGCGCTGACGACGACCTGCGGCGGCGTGATGTCCGGGAACTGCGCAACCGGCAGCAGGAAATAGCAGACGGCTCCCGCCAGCACCATGATGACAGCGATCGACGACGCAAAGATTGGCCGGTGAATGAAGAAGTTTACCATTTCATAGACCGAACTTGATTTCGATGCGTGGGTTCTTGACTTCGATGCGTGAGCGGCGTTACCAATCAGTAACGTCAGCTTTACCGACCGGTAACATCGAGGTCAAGGCGTGCGCGCCATTTCTGATTCCTCGCCGGTAATATGTGCCGCTCGCTAATGGCGGACCCGGCTTGGACCAAACCTTCCCATCGTTCGGGGAACCGAATGGCGGAAGTGTTTCAGGCGGCCCCGCGGCCCCGGGAGCGAATCCTTGCCGCCGCGCGCGATCTCTTCCACAAGCACGGCATCAGGGGCGTCGGCGTCGAGACGATCGCGGAAGCCGCCGGCTCCAACAAGATGACGCTCTATCGTCATTTCGAATCAAAGGACGATTTGATCGTTGCCTATCTCCGCGGCGTCGCCGCGGAGGCGGATGAAGCGTGGCGGGAAATCGAGAGTGAAAATCCGACTGATAAGCGCGCGCAACTCAAGTCATGGCTGGCCCGCGCCGAGCAGTACATTGCGGCCGATGGACGCGGTTGCGATCTCGCGAACGCGGCCGTCGAACTCACCGAGAATAATCATCCGGCCCGTCATCTGATCGAGCAGTTGAAGACCGAACAACGCGGCCGCCTCGTCGCGCTGTGCCGCGATGCCGGCATCGGGGAGCCCGAGATACTGGCCGACGCGCTTTTCCTGCTTTTCGAAGGGGCACGGGTCAGCCGGCAAGCCGCCGGCACGAACGGCCCAAGCGCAAAATTCATCGCCACGGCGGAAGCGATCGTCGAATTGTTTCGGAGGAAGCGTCGCCCCGCCCGCAAAGCCGGCAAGCGGCGCAAGTAATCTACGGAGGGCCGCTTCTGGCGCTTCTCGCTTCAGCGGTGCGACCGCGCGGATTTCCGTGCCGCCAGGATGGCCGCGAGCTGCTCGTCCGCGGACCGGATCGCGGCTTCGCGATCTGCCAGCATCGCCTTGGTCCGTTGCGAAATATTGCGCCGGCGCCTCATGTCGTTGAGCGCGCCAATCATCTCGGCGACCGTGCGACGCGCCTCTTCGCTGTAGCCGAGCTTCGCCATGCGTTCGACGACGGGAATGTCAGGCCCAACCTCGAGCCCCGCGCGCTTTTCCGCGGCCCGAAGTTCACGGTCGACTTCACCAAAATCCGCCACGGTACGACGCAGCACAGCGGCCGCTCGTTCCCGGTCGCTGAGGTTCAATTCGCGTTCAATATCTTCTCGTTTGACACGCATTTGGGGAATCTCCCCGCTATTCTTTCATTATCGAATCATGGGGCATCGCTGCCGATAGGGCAACTATACTTGTGGTTAGTTGCCTGAGTATTTCAGGTGTGCAGATGCTGAATTAAGTTGCTTTTTAGAAATGTCGAATGGCGAGAACCGCGATCCCGAGTCGCGCAAGGAAGCTGTCAGCCGCGTTGCGTAACCCATCGTCGCCGGCCTCTTGCGCGCCGGCGAGGATGGTCGGGCCCTCCGGATTATCCCATTCATGTCGCGCCAGGTGCTGCAGCAGCACGCTGAGTCCCGAGAGCGAGCGCGGAGTCGTTGTCAGCACACGGTAGAGCAGCGCATCCGCGCGGCGCATCGCATCGAGCATCTCGCGCTCGTTGCGTTCGGCTCTCAGACCCTCATCCACCGCGTCAAGTGCAGCGCGATGATCGGCGACAACGTCGATGATCGGATCATCGTCAGCGGAAAGCGTTCCCAATTGCGCAGAGAGTCCACTCAGGGCGGCTTCGATCGCGCGGGATCTCATTGCTTCGTCGGATGTCGAGTGTTGTGCCGCGTTTCCTGACGCAAGTGCCGGAGCCAGCGGTCCACCACTCATCATTGCCCCCTACGCACTTTTCTCGCCGGCAGCGATAGTAGAAGTCGACGTCGGGAACAGGAAGCCGCCGACAGCCGCAAGATGTGGAGTCCTGATGAATTTTTGTGACTCCGTGTTTCTGAGGCCACGGTCTGCCCACTGCAGGGCGGAGACGCAGCCCACCGAAGGGGGCCCGCGCATTCCTCGCAACATCACGTGAGCGGCTGAACCTCGCGCGGCATGGCTACGACCAATGTCCGGGCTTTCTCTGTTTTCGAAGCTGAACGCTGCGCCGCCTTGTTTGAGGCGATCTGCGGTCGCTTTGCGCGACCTTGCAGCCCATCGACGAGGAACGTTTCATGTTTCGCTGGTTTGAAAATCGCATCGATCCGTTTGCGCGCGGGGCCATTGCCATGCCGCCCGGCTCGCTCGTCGCCTTCTATTGGCACTTCATCAAGCCGATCTGGGCAGCGTTCGCGCTCATCCTCCTGTTCGACCTTCTGGCGGCGGTGAGCGAGGTGCTGCTAGCGACTTTTGTCGCGCAACTGATCGACGTGATGAAAGCGGCGTCGGCGGCGGTGAGTTTCTTTCGCGATCATGCCGGCCTGCTGCTGTGGATGGCGTTCGTCGTGCTCATCGCGCGGCCGGCAATCATTTTCGTGTACGAGCTTCTCAAGAGCCAGGTCCTGTCGCCGCCGTTCCAGACCCGCGTGCGATGGCAAACCCATGCTTACATGCTGCGACAAAGCCTCGGCTTCTTCCAAAACGAATTCGCCGGCCGTATCGCCAACAAGCTGATGCAGACTGCACCGGCGCTGCGCGACTCCTTCATGATGCTGAGCGATGCGGCGGTGTTTGTCGCCGTGCAATGGCTCAGCGCGATCGCGCTGTTCTGGGCCGCCGATCCGCGGCTCGTCATCCCGTTGCTCGCATGGCTCATCGCCTATGGCGCGGTGATCGCCCGCTTTGTCCCGCTCATTCGCAAGCGCTCGACCGAAGCATCCGAAGCGCGCTCGACGCTGCTCGGCCGCATCGTCGACAGCTACACCAACATCCAGACGGTGAAGCTCTTTGCCCACGCCGACAACGAGGATGCCTATGCCCGCGCGGCGCTCGAGGAGCAGACGGAAAAGCACCGGTCATATGTCCGCCTGACGACACTGATGAACGTCACCCTCATTACGCTCAACGGCTTCCTCATCGCCGGCACGACGGCGCTTGCCTTGTGGCTGTGGACGGATGGCCGGGTGTCGCTCGGGGCGATCGCGCTTGTCACTGCGCTCGTCATGCGCATCACCCAGATGTCGGGTTGGGTGCTCAACCTCGTCACCAGCATCTTCGAGAACATCGGCGTCGTGCAGGACGGGATGGAAACGATCTCCCGGCCGCAGGCCGTGGTCGATCCGCCGCGGGCGAAATCGCTCGTGGTGCCGCAAGGGCGAAATCCGCTTCGACGCCATCGGCTTCAATTATGGCAGTGCCAAGGGAACGCCGGGCGCCGACCCGACGCGGGTCATCGACGGGCTGTCCTTGACCATCGGCGCCGGTGAGAAGATCGGGCTGATCGGCCGCTCGGGCGCCGGCAAGTCGACGCTCGTCAGCCTGCTGTTGCGTTTCTACAATCTCGAGAAGGGCCGCATCCTCATCGACGGCGAGGATATCGCCGGCGTGACGCAGGAGAGTTTGCGCGCATCGATCGGCATGGTGACGCAAGATACCTCGCTGCTGCACCGTTCCGTCCTCGATAACATCCTCTATGGCCGGCCGGATGCGGGGCTTGAGGGCGCGATCGAAGCGGCGCAGCGCGCCCACGCGCATGACTTCATCCTGGGCCTCGAGGACAAGGACGGACGGCGCGGCTATGCGGCGCGTGTCGGCGAGCGCGGCGTGAAGCTCTCAGGCGGCCAGCGGCAGCGCATCGCCATCGCCAGGGTGCTGTTGAAGAATGCGCCGATCCTGATCCTTGACGAGGCGACGAGCGCGCTCGATTCCGAGGCCGAGGGCGCGATCCAGGAGCAGCTGATCAATCTGATGTCCGGCAAGACGGTCATCGCCATCGCTCATCGGCTTTCAACCATCGCCGCCATGGACCGGCTGATCGTGCTCGATCATGGCCGGATCATCGAAGAGGGCAGCCATCGCGACCTCTTGCGCCGCGGCGGTCTCTACGCCCAACTCTGGGCGCGCCAGTCAGGCGGCTTCGTGCCTGATGAATCCGCCGCTTAGCTTGCGGTCAGACCGTTGGTCATCAGCTGACCGCCGCGGCTCGTCTTCCGAGACATCAAAAAAAGCCGCCGACCGGGATGCCCGGCCGGCGGAACGAGTTAGGGAGGAACGCCCTCTGAAGGGCGGCGACAGTCAAGCTGCCGCCTGCCGATTAAGTGGTGACGATCGAATTTCAGAAAAGGATCGGCGACCGCCGCGAGATGCCGCACTTGATTCTTTGCAGCTCATACACCGCCGATGCGTCACCGGGTCGACGCGTGGCGGAGGGGGCGCTGCCAGGAACGAAAAGCGGACGTTTTGCGCTCGCTCAATGTTTCTGAAACCGAATCATCTCAACAGATGATGGTCACGACGCTGCCCGTGCAGCACGTTGTGGCGGGCCCCGACCCTCGGGGGCGATGGTCTTGGGGGTCGGGGCAAAATATTGGATGCCGCTATCAAGCGGGTCGACCGGCCCACGGCAGCGACCAGGGGGCGTCTTTTACTTTTGTGCGCCACGCGCTCGCAATGCTCGTAGATGCGACTTGTCTCAACCGCTCGTGAGGTCGCTGGTAAGCGGCCGGCCCTATCACCCGAACATAAAAAGCAAATGCCCGGCACGATGGCCGGGCATGTGAATTCCGTGATGACCCACCTAGCCGAAGCCGGCACGTGGCCGGCTTCGCGAGGCCAACTGCCGGATCAGCAGTGGCACCAGTGGTGACGGCGGTGCACGTAGACGACGCGCGCGACGACGGGCGCCGGAACGACGACGGCTTCACGCACGAGAACCGTGCGGCTCTCGGCGACGAGACGCGTGTTGTAGACGGTCCGGTCGACCATCACCGTGCGCGGCTCCCACACCGTCTTCGGGACCATGACCGTGCGGGCCTCAAGGACCGTGCGCGGCACCTGGACGACGGACGGTTCCAACACCCGGCGGGTGACGGTCACTGTCCTGGGAACCAGGACGGAGGCAACCGGCGCTGCCCAATGATGATAGTGCCGGCAGCAATAGGCATGATGCCGGGTGACGCCTTCGTCAGCAAGGGCGGGCAAAGCTGCCATCGACATCAACGCGATCGCGGCCGCCCCGAGAGCAGTCAAAATTCTAACCATGGTGTTCCCCTTTCCCAATCACGCCCTAGGCGCGCGATTGTCCTCGTTAAATCGAATGTACCAGTACTGCTGTTCATCGCTCGGTGGCCGGGGAGATCAAACCGATGGTCCGATGACCCGTCCCCTCCCGACATTAACGTTAATACGTTAACTATTTGCGGGGTCGACGTCAAGATTTTGCCGCATGAATGCCCATTTATGTGACTGATGAACATCGATTAATCACATAAATGCCACACATTCTTACCGGCAGGACTTAGGTAAGTTTCGCGGCTCGCGACTAGCTTCGGAAGTGCTTGGAGAGCTTCAGCCCCTGGGCTTGGTAGTTCGAGCCAATGCCCTGGCCGTAAAGCGTTTCCGGCCGCGCCAGCATGCGCTCATAGACGAGGCGGCCGACGATCTGCCCGTGTTCCAGAATGAACGGGACCTCGCGCGAGCGCACCTCCAGCACCGCCCGCGCGCCGCTGCCGCCCGCACCGGCATAGCCGAACCCGGGATCAAAAAATCCGGCGTAGTGCACACGAAATTCGCCGACCAACGGATCGAACGGCACCATCTCGGCCGCATAATCGGGCGGCACCTGCACCGCCTCCTTCGAGGCCAGGATGTAAAACTCGTCGGGATCGAGGATCAGGCTGACGTCGCGGCGCGCGCGAATCGGCTCCCAGAATTCGGCCACATCGTAGCCGGCGCGGCGATCCACATCGATCAAACCGGTATGGCGCTTGGCGCGATAGCCGATGAACTTATCGTCGCCGAAACCGCCGAGGTCGACGCCGACCGGCACGCCATCGGACAGATCCGGCGCCTCTGCGTCGACGAGGCGCTCGCGCGCATGGAGCGCCGCCAGCGCCTCACCGCCGAGCGTCGCGTGGCCATGGCGGAAGCGGAGTTGTGACAGCCGCGAGCCTTCGCGAACCAGCACCGGAAAGGTACGCGGGCTGATCTCGGCGTAGAGCGGACCGTGATAGCCGGCCTCGATGCGATCGAAGCCGCGGGTCTCGTCGGCGATGACGCGGGTGAACACGTCGAGCCGCCCGGTCGAACTCTTCGGATTGGCGGCGGCCGCGATGTCCGGCGACAGGGCGAGGCTTTCCATCAGCGGCACGATGTAAACGCAGCCGGTCTCCAGCACGGCGCCGTCGCCGAGCGCGATTTCGTGAAGCTTGAGTTGATCGATGCGCTCGGCCACCGTGGAATCGGGACCAGGCAAAAAGCTCGCGCGCACGCGGTAGGCGACCTCGCCGAGCCGCAGGTCGATGCTCGCAGGCTGGATCTGATCGGCGTCGAGCGCCGCCGCCGGAATGATGGCGCCCGCGTCGATCAGCGACGCGATCATCCGATCCGGCAGGATGCCCTTGTCCTCGGGGCGCAAGTTCAGCGACATGCGCAGACCAGTAGCCCACCTGTAAAACGTAGCCCGGATGGAGCGCAGCGAAATCCGGGAGAGGCTTTGCCAATTGGCACGATAGTCCCCGGATTGCGCTTCGCTTCATCCGGGTTGCGCGTCCGTCCTATCCGAACCTCCGCTTGACGTGAAGGCGTCGCCCGCCTAAGACGACGGTTATCCCGTGGTCATTTGAGCCGGCCGGCTTGCAAGCCACGTAAAACAACTTGCTAAAAGGCCGGGGACGCGTGTGCCCGGCCACTTTGGCCGGGTTTTTTGTTGTTGGAGGGTCGAAATGTCCGCGTCCCAAACCTCGCTCACCGCGTTGCATCCGCAAACACGGCTGATCCATGCCGGCACGTTACGCTCGCAGTTCGGCGAAACGTCGGAGGCGCTGTTTCTCACCCAAGGGTTCGTCTACGACAGCGCCGAGCAATGCGAAGCGCGCTTCACCGGCGCCGAGCCCGGCTACCTCTATTCGCGATTTTCCAATCCGACCGTCAGCATGTTCGAAGCGCGGATGGCGTCGTTCGAGGGCGCCGAGGCGGCGCGCGCGACGGCGACCGGCATGGCGGCAGTGCACAATGCGCTGATCGGCCAGGTCAAGGCCGGCGACCATGTCGTCGCCGCGAAGGCGCTGTTCGGATCATGCCGCTGGGTGGTCGAGGATTTCATGCCGCGGTTCGGCGTTGCCTCGACCCTCGTCAATGGCCTCGACCTCGAGGAATGGCGCCGTGCGGTACGGCCCAACACCAAGGTGTTCTTCCTGGAAAGCCCGACCAACCCGACGCTCGAAGTGCTCGACATCGCCGCCATCGCGGCCATCGCTCACGATGCCGGCGCACGTCTCGTGGTCGACAACGTGTTCGCGACGCCGATCTATCAGTCGCCGCTCGCGCTCGGTGCCGACTGCGTCGTCTACTCGGCGACGAAGCACATCGACGGCCAGGGCCGCTGCCTCGGCGGCATCATCCTGTCGTCGGAGAAATTCATCCAGGACCACATCCACAATCTGCTGCGCCAGACCGGCCCGGCGATGTCGCCGTTCAATGCCTGGGTGCTGCTCAAGGGCCTGGAAACCTTGCCGCTCCGGGTCGCGCAGCAGACCGAAAATGCGGCGACGATTGCCGACCGCTTCGCCAGCCATCCGAAGATCACGCGGCTCATCTACCCGGGCCGCAAGGACCATCCGCAGGCCGCCACCATCCGCAAGCAGATGCGCGGCGGCTCGAACCTCATCGCCTTCGAAATCGCGGGCGGCAAGGCCGGCGCGTTCCGCTTCCTGAACGCATTGAAGCTCGTGCGCATCACCAACAATCTCGGCGATGCGCGCAGCCTCATCACCCATCCGGCGACGACGACCCACCAGCGGCTGACGCCCGAGGCGCGCGCCGAACTCGGCATCAGCGACGGTCTCGTGCGGCTTTCCGTCGGGCTCGAGCATCCCGACGATATCGCGGCCGACGTCGCCGCCGCGCTGGAGAAGGCGTAACACCGCGTCAGCCGTATGCGTCACAGCGCTTCGCGGCGCGCAAGCCGGACTTACTCCGGCTTGATGTGCGCCTTCGCGATCACGTCCTTCCACATCGGAAGTTCGCGAAGAATGCGCTCGTGAAAGGCGCGGGCGGGCTTGCCGGTCGCACGAAAGCCTGCATGCAGGAGCTTGTCGCTGGTCTCCCGACGCTGCACGATCTCGATCAATGCGGCCTCAAGCTTTGCTCTGATGTCGGCGGGCGTCCCGGTCGGAACCATGATGCCTTGCCACGTGTCGGCGGTTGCGGCGGGAACGCCGGCCTCGGCGACCGTCGGCACCGAGGGCAATTCAGGCCAACGCTCGGGGCTCGACACCGCAAGCCCGCGCAGGATGCCGGATTCGATCAACGGCTCGGCAACCGCAACCGACATCGACGCGATCTCGCACCGTGCGGGTGAGAATTGCCTGGGCGGCGGGCGCGGCACCCGGATAGGCGACGTGCTGCAGATCGATGTGCTGATCGAGCTTGAGAAGCTCGGTGGCGAGATGCGGCACGGTGCCGATGCCCGGCGTCGAGTAATTGAGCGTGCCCGGCTTCGCTCGCGCGAGCGCGATCAGTTCCTGCAGGTTCGAGACGCCGAGATCGGGACGCACGGCGTAAACGATCGGAAACGTGCACAGCTCCGCGACTTCGTCGAAGTCGTGCAGTGGATCATAGGGCACCTTGGCATAGAGGCTCGGATTGACCGCAAATCCCGTCGCCGCCATCAGCAGCGTGTAGCCGTCGGGCCGCGCGTGGGCGACCGCCCCGATGCCGATGCTGCCGCCCGCGCCGGCGCGGTTCTCGACAATGACCGGCTGGCCGAGCGCTTCCGCCAGCGGATTCTGAATGATCCGCACCACCACATCATTCGCGCCGCCGGGCGCAAACGGCACGACGATGGTGACCGGCCGCTCCGGATAGGTCGCGGCGGAGGCGTCGATGAACGGCAGGCCGGCGCAGCAAATCGAAAGAGACAGTGCCCCGACGTGCATCAGCGATCGAAATGAAGGCCAACGTTTCACCATGTCCGACCTGCGATCCCTCTCACCTCGAAGCCTTTAGCCAACCATCGGCTTTCGGGGTGGTCATTCATTCCCGAGCGGAAATTCTAAAGTCACCAAAGTCAGTTGATGCCTATCATACATGCCGCAACGGCAGGGTAGGGCAGCGTGAAGCAGAGGCTGGCTGAGACTTGCGAAAGCGGTGGGAGAAGCTTCGGCGCATTGCGCTTACGCGCTGTTAACCATTTCTCTCCGACAATCGCTTTGCCTGCTTCGATCAAGTAGCGGTCGCACGAATCATGTTTCGACTAGCCGCCGTCCTCGTTTTCTTAGCAACGCTGAGCATTCCCGCGGCGGCCGATGACGGAGTGCTGTTCTTGCGCTGCAAGTCGGCCAATATTCCGAATTCTGCCGTTTACACGACGATCGACTTTGCGCATGGCACTGCCAAGGTCTCCACAGAACCCGCCGACGAGCGTGAGTGGAATCACGCCGAGATCACCGATGTGGTGGTCAAATGGGAGGAGCATTATCCGCGCTCCGATGTCTCGGCGGTGTTTAACCGCTATAGCGGCAGCCTCGAATACGCAATGAAGCGGACCGACGGGCATCTCGATGTCGTGAACATGGATTGCAGCCGTACGGCGCCTCCCCGACGAATGTACTGACCATCGCTCGCCGCACGCGGCTGCACAAAAGACCCACTCCCAGCCCTCCGATGACTTGATCTTACGGCCGAGGGATGGATGGAGCACCCGACGTTGGTTCGGCGAGATCGATCTTGTTCTAGCCAGCCTAAAACCGGCGGTGTTCCTGTTTTGACCCGCTACGGAGGTATGGGGCGGTGGGTTGGAGGGCCCAAGGAAGCTGCGGGCAGGGTGTGTCTCCTGTGCATCGCCGCGATGCAAAATACCCCGGCATCTGAATTGCGGTACTATGTCCATTGTTCTTGGCGGCCCGTCATGGGAAAATCTGCCGTGCCGGGTTTGTGCTGACATGGGGGACATCAACACAGGCCCGACCCGCGTCGCGTGCGTCTTGATCCGACCGCGACGGTCGGTGCATCGTCCCCGGAACTGACGCGATTGGGCTGCGGGTCTATGCCGCCGCGATTGCGTTTGGAGCGGGCTTGGTTATGGGGGCGTTCAAGCACATTGGCATTGTCGCCTGGTGCGCCGGGATTGCGGTTGGCATCGGGGTCATGGCCTGGTCGGGTATCGATGACGTCGGCCACGCGGTTGCAAGCGTCGGCTGGGGAATGCCGCTCGTCGTGCTGACTCGTTGCGCGACGGTTTCGATCGCCGGGCTGGGTTGGTGGTTTCTATTTTCCCCCAGCAACCAGTTGCCGTTGCGGGTCGCCGTTCTCCTCAGATTTGTTCGCGAGTCGGTCAACACCCTTCTCCCGCTGACGCAGGTCGGCGGCGAGGTCATCGGTGTACGGCTGGCAACATTCTGGGGCGTGCCCGGCCCTTTTGCGGGCGCAAGCGTCATCGTCGATGTGATGCTGCAGGCCGCGACCCAGTTCCTGTTCGCGGCGCTCGGCGTCATCACGCTCGCGGCGCTCGGCACCGATATGAGCCTTGCCCGAACCCTTGGGGCCGGGCTCGTCCTGGCGATCCCCGCCTTGGGTTTGTTCTACCTGACCCAGCGTAAGGCCGGCCACCGCGTCGATGGACTTTATCTTCAGTCGCCTGAAAATCGACAGCAAATGGTCTGCCCGCGCTATCCTCGATCGGGTTTACCAATCCCTCTCGATGATTTACGCGCGCCCGTCCAACGTGGGCACAAGCCTCACGGTGCACATGGTCGGATGGCTTGTCGGGGTGAACGAAGTTCTGATCGTGCTGAACTTCATGGGACACCCCGTGACCATCGCTGAGGCGCTGGTTATCGAAAGCCTGCTGCAAGCCGTTCGCGGCGCCGCGTTTGTCATTCCAAGCGCATTCGGAGCCCAGGAGGCCGGGCTGGTCCTGCTGTGCGGCCTGTTCCAGATTCCGCCTGATCAGGCGCTCGCCTTATCGCTGATCAAGCGGGCCGCCGATATCGTAATCGGAGTGCCCGGCCTGGTGATGCTGCAAATCCTCGAAGGCCGGCGTCTGAAGGCAAGCCTTGCCGCCGCAGAAATTCCATCCCCGATATCGTTCGATCTTCAATCCGAAACGCGCTGAGATAGGACATGATTTTCTCGCTATCGGTTGTTGCCGTCTTCGCCTCGTTCGTCGGTTGCGGCTATCTTTTCATCGCAACCCTTCTGAACGGTCGCTTTTCGCGCGGCCCTTCGCCGCTCGCAGATGCGACGATGCCGAGCGTCACCATCCTCAAACCGCTCCATGGCGCCGAGCCGGGCCTGCTCGAAAACCTTATTTCCTTCTGCACGCAAAATTACGCCGGCGCCGTTCAGATCGTTCTTGGCGTGCAGGACCCGGCCGACGCGGCGATTGATGTAGTTGAGCAACTTCGGGCGGAAGTGCCGATGGCACGAATCGACCTCGTCATCGACGAGACGATGCACGGGCTCAACCACAAGGTTTCGAACCTGATCAACATGTGGCCCCGCGCCGAGCATGAGATCGTGGTGGTTGCGGACAGCGACATGCGCGCTGACGCTGATTACCTGTCGCGCGTTGTCGCTGCGCTCGGCGAAGACGGTGTCGGTGCGGTGACCTGTCTCTATCACGGCCTTGCCGGGGCCGGCCGATGGGCCCGGCTCTCCGAACTGGGCATCAACGCGCATTTCCTTCCCAATGTGGTCGCCGGCGTCGGACTTGGTCTTGCCGCTCCATGCTTCGGCTCGACCATCGCCTTGGAGCGCAAGACGCTCAATGAAATCGGGGGCTTTGCCGGCGTCGCCAATTGCCTCGCCGATGACTACGCAATCGGTGCCGCGCTCCGTGCCCGAGGCTATAAGATCTCGATTTCGCCGATGACCATCGGCCATGTTTGCGGCGAGATGACTGCGCGGGAACTCTGGCATCACGAGGTGCGGTGGGCGCGCACCATCCGGACAGTTGATCCGGTGGGCTACGCGGGATCGATCGTGACCCATGCCTTCCCGTTGGCGCTCATCGCGGCACTGGCTGGCGTCGCTGCGGATTTCATCGGGCCGGCGATTGCGCTGGGCCTCAGCCTCGCATCATTCGGGTGCCGCATGGCGCTGCTGCGGCAGGTGGAGCAAGCCTTTGGTCTGCCACCACAATCCTATTGGCTGCTGCCGTTGCGCGATCTGTTGTCCTTTGCCGTATTTGTAGCGAGTTTTTGTGGCCAAAGCGCGAGCTGGAAGGGCCGCCGCTACCGGTTCGTATCGGGTGGCATGTTGGTCGTTGCTGGGAGTTCGTCAGGGCCATGATGCGCACACTGTTTCTTCAAGCCCCGTCATATGACGGTTACGACGGAGGCGCCGGCGCGCGCTATCAGATGCGTCGCGAGGTCAAGTCGTTCTGGTATCCGACCTGGCTCGCCCAGCCGGCCGCGCTCGTCGAAGGATCGAAGCTGATTGACGCGCCGCCGCACCGGCTGACCTTCGAGGATGTCGCGCCGGAAGCCGTCGCCCGCGACCTCGTCGTGCTGCATACATCCTCGCCATCGTTTGCGTCCGACGTGAAGACTGCCGAGGCGCTCAAGAATCGCAAGCCGAGCCTGAAGATCGGCATGATCGGCGCCAAGGTCGCCGTCGAGCCGGACCTAAGCCTGGCGGCGTCGACGGCCATCGACTTCGTCGCCCGCAATGAGTTCGACTTCACCATCAAGGAAGTTGCCGAAGGTCGCGACCTCGCGAGCATTGCCGGGCTCTCGTGGCGCAAGGCCGACGGCACCATCGTCCGCAACGAGGATCGCGCGATCCTCGGAAACATGGACGATCTGCCCTTCGTCACGCCGGTCTACAAGCGCGACCTCGTCATCGAGAATTATTATGGCGGCTACCTCAAGCATCCCTACATCTCTTTCTACACGGGGCGAGGCTGCAAATCGCGTTGCTCCTTCTGCCTGTGGCCGCAGACGATCGGCGGGCACCGCTATCGCACGCGCAGTGTCGGCCATGTGATCGAAGAACTGACGTGGGCCAAGAAGGCGTTCCCGCAGGTCAAGGAATTCTTCTTTGACGACGACACCCTGACGGACGATCTGCCGCGCGTCGAGGCGCTGGCCCGCGAAATCGGCAAGCTCGGTCTGACCTGGTCCTGCAATGCCAAGGGCAACGTTCCGCGGGCAACCTTGAAGGTGATGAAGGACAACGGTCTGCGCCTTCTGCTCGTCGGATACGAGTCCGGCAATCAAAAGATCCTGCACAACATCAAGAAGGGGATGCGGGTCGACGTCGCCAGGCAATTCACGAAAGACTGTCACGAACTCGGCATCGTGATCCACGGCACCTTTATCCTGGGGCTGCCCGGCGAGACCAAGGAGACCATCGAGGAAACGATTCGTTTCGCCACTGAAATCAACCCGCAGACGATCCAGATTTCGCTGGCGGCGCCATATCCTGGCACGCTGCTTTACAAGCAGGCGCTTGAGAACGGCTGGCTGATCGATGAAACGCCGAAATTGCTGACCGCGCTCGGGACGCAGACGGCGGCCCTGAACTACCCGCACCTGAGCCACACCGAAATCTTCCAGTCGGTCGAGGAGTTCTATCGCCGATTTTATTTCCGCTTGCCGAAGATGGCTTCGATCTTCGGTGAGATGCTGCGAAGTCCCGACGTGATGAAGCGGCGCCTTCGCGAGGGCGTCGAATTTTTCAGGTTCTTGCGCGAACGCGAAGTTGCGCTCTGAGGCATCGGTCGGCGACGCGGCTCGCGGTCGACATCAATGCATTTAAGCGTGGGCCGGCGCTAAGCGGGCTTTTGGTCGAGCAGGCGCCCAGTCGCGACGTGTCCGGCATCCCGGAACCAGGCAAGGGCGTCAGCAATGCCCTCCTGATAGGGCCGTGACACGTAACCGAGGTCGCGACGGGCCTTGGCGTCTTGAAAGAACATGTGATGGCGCGCCATCCGCAGTCCATCGCGCGTGAGGAAAGGTTCGCGGCCGCTCAGCTGTGACCATAGCTCGGTGGCGACGGCAAAAGGATAGACGGCGCCGATCGGCAGCCGCAGCAACGGGCGCCGGCGTCCGGCCAGTTTCGCGACCTCCGCCAACATGACATGCAGATGCACGTTCTGGCCGCCGAGAATGTAGCGTTCGCCGATAACGCCCCTGCGCAGGGCCGCAAGATGCCCGAGCGCCACATCATCCACGTGAACAAGATTGAGGCCGGTGTCGACAAATGCCGGCATGCGACCGCGTGCGGCTTCAACGATGATGCGCCCCGTGGGCGTCGGTTTGATGTCGCGCGGGCCGATCGGGGTTGAAGGATTGACGATCACCGCCGGCAGCCCGGCCTCCTTCACCATGTCTTCAACCAGTCGTTCGGCGATGACCTTGGTCTTCTTGTAGGTCCCGATGGCCTGATCTGGCGCGAGCGGACGGCTTTCGTCCGCCGGCGCGTCATCGCGCAATCCAATGGTCGCGACGCTGCTCGTGTAGACGATGCGCTCGACGCCGGCGCGAAGCGCCTCCTCCATGACAATGCGGGTGCCTTCGACGTTGGCCTGAAACATCTCGGTTGGCGACCTGGTCCAAAGCCGGTAATCCGCAGCGGCGTGCACCACATAGCGAACGCCGCGGAGCGCTTCGGCCACCTTGGCCCGATCGCAGATGTCGCCGAGCGCCACCTGATCCGCACGGTTGATGTTGGTTGCCGGACTTGAGGACCGAACGAGCACACGTACACGAAAGCCCAACTCGCGAAACACCTTCGCGATCGCCGAACCGACAAACCCGCTGGCGCCAGTGACCAGCGTCAGATTGCAATCGTTCATCCCGAATACCCTAGCATCAACCTTTAGGCCTGATCGAAGGTTGATAACAGGTTTACCTGGCCGCCTAAGTCTTTAGAAATGCCTGCAGGTCCCGCAGGTAGCACGATCACGCCTCAACGAATTAAAGGACGGATCGCACGAACCCGATGTTTGCGGCTCACCGTGAAAGTGAAAAGCGTGGTCAGGACGACCAATGGCCCTTCGGTCTTCGGTGCAATTGCACGACCGGTCCGAGAGGGATAAGAGACATAGCATGAGCGAACACTCGAAAGTGCCTCGTTCAAAGCTGGTTGCGGATAAGCGCGGCATTCTTCGCGATCACTTTCTCTTTGGTCGCCTGAGCCCGCAGCACATCGATCGACTTAGCTCCTGCATTACAACGAAATCATACGCGCGGTTATCGACCATCTTCGCCAAAGGCGACCCCGGATCGAGCCTGTTTGCGATCGCAAACGGGAAGGTCAAGATTACGGTTTCAACTGTAGGTGGCCACGAGGCCATGTTCAACCTTTTGGGCAAGGGTGATATTTTTGGTGAGATCGCGCTTCTCGACGGACATCCTCGCACCGCCGATGCGATCGCCGTTACGGATTGCGATTTGTTCGTCATCGAGCGGCGCGATTTTCTGCCGCTTCTCCGCGAAGAACCTGACATTGCGCTGAAAATTATCGAATTATTATGCGGGCGGCTGCGGCGGACAACGGATCAGGCTGAAAGCCTGATGTTTCTCAATCTGTCCAGCCGCCTGGCGAAGACGTTGCTGCAATTATCGACCAGCAGCGCTGATGCCAAAGCCAGGAGGGTTGCAATAACTCAGCGAGATCTGGCCAATATTATTGGGATGTCGCGAGAAAGCACCAATAGACAACTGCGCGATTGGGAGCGGAATAAATGGGTTCGGCTCGAGCGTGGCGGTATTCTCTTGACGTCAATTGATGACTTGACGTGGATTGCCGAAGGCAATTCCGACGCCGCGTAAAGCGCAAGCAGCTATCGAAGCGCAATTTGGTCGGCGTGATATCTGTGTGAAGCATCACAATTCAGTTTTGGTGTGCGAGCCGAACACCCAATTCCGTGCCCGCACCATGTGCCAGCTTGCGGCTTCTCTGGAGATTCTCAGGATGACGGCGACCTCGTCGAGGGATTTCCTGTTGAGGTAAACGAGATCAACGATTGCGCGATCCTTTATCGAAGGACGGTCGGGGCATCGGGCGTGGTCCGCACGACCTGCTCGCATGTCGGCCGCATCGACCGGGGTTGTCCCGGTCTTGAGCCGCCGCCACACTCGATCCGTTCGCATCATCAGGTCGGTTCAACGCGTGTGTTGATGCCTTCTCATATGCAATTGCGAGAAGCCATGTGGAAACGGCTGAACGCCGGTCGAACCGCTCCCTCTGATTCCAGGCTTCAGCGAATACCTCGGTGGTCAGAAGTTCCGCGTCTGCACCATCGCCGAGAAGACACAACAGAAATCGGAAGATCGGTATGCCATGTCGCGCGTACAGAATTTGCAGTGCCTTGGCATCGCGCCGGGAAATCCGACGCATCAGAGCCTCGTCGTCCAAAGTGAGAATGTCGCCCCAACGTTCGCTCTTTTGCTTGACCATTTGATGGGTCCAAAACGACGCGCGCATGGCTCACTCCACAACTCATCGGGCAGTCGTCATTCGTGGCCCCGCGGGGAGCGGGACGATCACTGTCACCGGTCGGTCACTTGCGGATGGCAAAGGTGCGCCGGCAACGGTGGAGTTGACGATCCAAGAAAGGCTGGCGTTGTTGGCCGGCCATTAGTCGTACAAAGGCAATGAATGCGTTAGCGGTTGTCGGACGGGTCGCGTCTCATCTCCCACCGCACATTCAGATCCGGATCTGCCGGGATGTACGAATTGCGCGGTTCATATGCGTTTTCGCGCGGAGGATGGCTGATCGGCTGCTTGGTCTCGGCAAGAGCGCCGGCGGTTGGCCCGAGCGCGAGGGCCGCGGCAATGATGGTCCTCGTAATCATGTTCGTACCTCTTGCTTCGGATGACGCTCACACCCGATTTGGTGTGCGCATGAAGCCTAGGCGCGGCGCAAGTGACCTCCTGTGACCCACCTCACACTCATGATTCAATAATCTCCAAGGGATGTGGCCGAGACATTGGTGCCGATCGGGGCGATGGTGGGTAGTTGTGTTGATTGGATTCACGATCCAAATCATCGCAAGTTGGACGATCTGCCGCGCGATAATCCGATCGCTGAAACGAGAATGGCTTCGATGACCACACCGTTCCATGTGGGGATTTTCTGAGGATGCGGTCCGCGCCGATCATGAGACTTGTGTGGCTTACGGTGCTCGCGGCACTGTTTGCGCCGGCTTCCGAAGGCGCTGCGGCAGGCCGCGCGAAGCTCAACATCGTGCTCGTCCTCGATGGACTGCGGCCGGACGCCATCACGGCGCAGGCGACCCCCAATCTGTGGCGGCTCCGAACGGAGGGCGTCGATTTTCCGAACAGCCATTCGGTGTTTCCGACCGTGACACGCGTCAACGCGACAGCGATCGCGACCGGAACCTATCCTGGGCACAACGGGATCGTCGGCAACACGCTCTACGTCCGGGCCGTCGACCCCAATCACGCCTTCGGCAACGACAATCATGAAAACCTGTTGCGGCTCGATGCCGTCACGGGAGGCGGCATGGTCCTCGCCAAGACCCTCGGCGAGATCTTGCAAGAGCACGGCAAGCAGCTCGCTGCCGTCAGCTCAGGCTCGTCGGGAAGCGCGCTGCTGACTAATCCGCGCGCGCCTCAGGGGATCGGCGTGCTCGTCAATGGCTACTGGGAGCCGGGAGTGCGCGTCGCCTTCCCGCCCGCGGTCAATGAAAATGTCTTGCGAAGATTTGGCCCTGCGCCGGCGAAAGGCGGCGCCAGTCAATCCCATGACGATGCCGTTCGTTGGACGCAGCGCGTGCTGCGCGACTACGTTTTGCCGGATATCAAGCCCGACGTTGTCATCGACTGGTTGACCGAGCCCGACCACGTTCTTCACGCGACCGGTCCGGGATCGCCGCAGGCTCAGGCGAGCATTCGCGCCGATGACG
Source organism: uncultured Alphaproteobacteria bacterium (assembly GCA_963702755.1). Taxonomy (GTDB): domain Bacteria; phylum Pseudomonadota; class Alphaproteobacteria; order Rhizobiales; family Xanthobacteraceae; genus JAJPKK01. The sequence goes on from CAVPDZ010000009.1 coordinate 195,777, forward strand.
CGGAGGTTGGTCGGCTGCTGTCGCGACTTGACGAACTCGGGCTTGCCGCCGCCACCAATATCATTGTGGTGTCGGACCACGGGTTCAGTCACAGCGCTTTCGGCATCAACGTCACCGCGGAGCTTATCAAAGCCGGAACTCAAGGCTGGGACCGATTCCGATGACGTTGTGATCGCGAGCAGCGGCCAGACGCTGCTTCTTCACGTCAAAGATCGCGACCGGCAACGCATCCACAAGCTCGCCGATTTCCTCAAGGCGCAGGATTGGGCGAGCGTGCTGTTCACGACCGGCACCGCCTCCGCGGATGGAAGTGTGCCGATCGCGGGCGAAGAAGCCGGAACGTTCTCGACCCAGCTCATCCACCTCGATCATCCGGAACGTGGTCCGGATATCGTGCTCACGTTTCCCTGGAGCTCCGCCCGAAACACCTTCGGCGTCGCGGGCACCGACTACACGGATACGCGAGGCGCCACCGGGCCGTTGCAAGGGACCGCCGCCAACCATGGCAGCATGAGTCCGTGGACCGTGCACAACACCTTCATCGCCTGGGGTGTAGACTTCAAGCGAGGGGTGACGGTCCGCACGCCGGTGAGCAACGTGGACATCACGCCGACCGTGATGGCCCTCCTCGGCCTCGACAGCGACCCCACACTTCCGCGTTTCGACGGCCGGGCCATCGCCGAAGCCTTCGCCGACGGTCCCGACCAGGAGCAGGTGCCCATGCGCACCATGACTTACTTTGCAGCGACACCTGACGGCGCCTATCGTGCCGCGATCCAGGTGAGCGAGGTCGGCTCCGAGCGGTACATCGACAAGAGCTGGCGGATTCGGTGACCATGCTCACGCGCGTCACAAATGCCATGCAGGTCTGTCGCGCCGGTCCGCCCTAACCGACACGTCCGTCTCGCTACAGCAGCTCCTGCGTCAACACCGAGCGCGCGACCTCGCGGCCATCCTTGAACACATGCAGGCGCGGCGGCTGCAGCCGCAACGCTTCGTGCACGGACGGCGCATCGATCACCACAAGATCAGCCCGCATTCCAGGCGCGATGCCGTAGTCAGGGACCCGCGCGGCGCGCGCCGAGTTGACGGTGATCATGTCGATCACCCGCTCGAGTTCATGGGGCAGCGTGAGCTGCGCTGTGTGCGCCATCATCAGCGCGCATTCGAGAGGGTCGGGCTTGCCGAACGGATAATACGGATCGTTTACGTCGTCTTGCGATGTGACGACGTTTGCGCCGCGCGCCAGCAGCTCCTTCACGCGCGCAATGCCGCGCCGCTTGGGTTCGCGATCGAGCCGCGCCGAGCAGACGAGATTAATGTGCGCGTTGACCGAAATCGTGACGCCAGCGGTCGCGACCATGTCCACGATCTTGGCGGCATAGACATCATTGTAGCCGGCCATCGCGCCGCAGTGACTTGCGGCCACGCGGCCGTTAAAGCCCTCGCGCATCGTCTTGAGCGCCAGGTACTCGAGGCTGCGAGAGTTGGCGTCATCGGTGTCGTCCACCAGCATGTGGATGTCGAGATCGTGCTTCTTCGCCATGTCGAAGCAGATGTCGATGTGCTGGCGGGCTTCATCGTCCGTGTATTCGTACCAGGGCAGGCCGCCGACGACGTCGCAGCCTTCCCGGATTGCCTCTTCCATCAACTCTGCCGCGCCCGGGTCGCGCACAATGCCTTCCTGCGGGAAGGCAACCACCTCGATGCGGCAGTATTTCGTCATCTGCTCGCGGGCGAGCAACAGACCGCGGGCGGCCCTCAGTCCTCCGATAGTTCCGACGTCGCAGAAAAGCCGGAAAAATGTGGTTCCGTTCTTGATGCCCTGCTTGATGGTGCTGGTCGCGCGCGCGGCGACCTCGGCGGGGTCGTATTTGCGCTTGAAGTCATTCGTGATTTCGATTGCCTCCGGCAGCGTGCCGGAAACGTTTGGACGCATGATGCCGCCAAGCAGGCATTTGTCGGCGTGATAGTGGAGGTTGAAGAAGCCCGGCAGAACCAGCTTGCCGCCAGCGTCGATTTCCTTCGGCGCGCGGCTTGGAAGATTTGGCGCCACGGCTGAGATCTTTTGGCCGTCGATAGCGATGTCGGCGTTGTGCTTCTCGCCGCGCAGGCGGGCGTTACGAATGATGAGGTCAGGGGCCATGTTCTATGCTCGATTCAGTCGCGATTGTCGCAGGGCCGGCGCTGTCCTTAGCGGTCACCGGGGCGATGCTGTCAACTGCCGCTTTCGCACTGCAGCGTCCGGTGTGTAGCGGTGACGCAACCGTTAATTGCTCGATGCGGGGTGAGCGGACGCTGCCATGTCCCCGTTTCTCTGCGTCAATGGGCCGCCCCAGCGGCGCGCGCCCGTGGAACTTATCTCAAGTGTCGCACTTTGGTTTGCTGCTGCGAACGTCAACAGCCGTCATTCGCGGCATCACTTCGTGGCGGTGTACTCTCAGGCATGATGGTTTAAAAATACCGAAAATGATCAAGGAACATCAGATTGCCACTAAAAGGCACAATACTTGCACAGAACAAACGGTAGTCGGGGACTGCACGATTTCATGCATTGCCGCGGGGGCTCAACAAGTATCCAATCGTCGCAGGGGCTCTCAGTGATTCGCCGCCGTTTTTTTGCGTCACTGTTGAGTGAGGGCATTCCTGCGACCGGAACAACAGCATGAACACGTAAAGAGGGACCATGTACAACAATTCGCTGTTCAACGCTTTCGCACGCTCGTTTGAGGCTCGACGCGAAACGGACATGCCGATCGCGGAATACCTGAACTCTGTAGAAACGAACCATTGCATTACGCCAATGCGGCCGAGCGGATCCTCGCCGCCATCGGCGAACCGCAGATGATCGATACGGCCAAAGACTCCCGCCTCGGCCGGATTTTCATGAACCGGACCATCAGGGTCTATCCTGCCTTTTCAGGGTTTTACGGGATGGAGGAGACGATCGAGCGGATCGTCTCGTTTTTCCGTCACGCGGCGCAGGGGCTGGAGGAGCGCAAACAGATTCTCTACCTGCTCGGCCCGGTCGGCGGCGGAAAGTCATCGCTTGCCGAGCGGCTGAAGTCGCTCATGGAGATGCATCCGATCTATGTTCTCAAGGCCGACGATGAGATCAGCCCGGTCTTTGAAAGCCCCTTGAGCCTCTTCGATCCCGAGACCATGGGGCCGATCATCGAGGAGAGGTACGGCATTTCGCGGCGACGCTTGACCGGGATGATGAGTCCGTGGTGCCTCAAGCGACTTGAGACATTCGGCGGCGACATCTCGCGGTTCCGCGTTGCCAAGCTCCAGCCGTCACGGCTGCGGCAAATCGCGGTCGCCAAGACCGAGCCGGGCGATGAAAACAACCAGGACATCTCCTCGCTCGTCGGCAAGGTCGACATCCGCAAGCTTGAGAGCCTGGCGCAGAACGATCCGGACGCCTACAGCTACTCCGGCGGCCTCAATCGCGCCAACCAGGGCATCCTCGAATTCGTGGAGATGTTCAAGGCGCCGATCAAGATGCTGCATCCGCTGCTGACGGCGACGCAGGAGGGCAATTACGTCGGGACGGAAAACATCGGCGTCATACCGTTCTCCGGCATCGTTCTCGCGCACTCGAACGAGGCCGAGTGGCAAAGCTTCAAGAGCAACAAGAACAACGAGGCCTTCATCGACCGCATCTGCGTGATCAAGGTCCCGTATTGCCTGCGGGTGACCGAAGAGCAGAAGATCTACGAGAAGCTGATCCAGGGGTCGGAACTTGCCAGCGCTCCGTGCGCGCCGTCGACGCTGGAGACGCTGGCGCGATTTGCCGTGCTGTCGCGGTTGCGCAAGCACGAGAACTCGACGCCGTTCGCCAAGATGCGCGTTTACGATGGGGAAAGCCTGAAGGAGACCGACCCCAAGGCGCGCAGCGTCCAGGAATACAAAGATTCAGCAGGTGTCGACGAAGGCATGGACGGTGTTTCGACCCGCTTCGCCTTCAAGGTGCTGGCTTCGACCTTCAATTACGACACGACGGAGATCGGCGCGGACCCGGTTCATCTGATGTACGTGCTGGAGCAGGCGATCCGCCGCGAGCAACTGCCCGATGAAGTCGAGAAGCGCTATCTCGAGTTCATCAAAGCCGAGCTTGCCGCGCGTTATGCGGAGTTCATCGGACACGAGATTCAGAAGGCTTATCTCGAGTCCTACGCCGACTACGGCCAGAATCTGTTCGATCGCTACGTCGACTATGCCGATGCCTGGATCGAAGACGTGGACTTCAAGGACCCCGACACCGGGCAACTGCTCAACCGCGATCTCCTGAACCAGGAGCTGACCAAGATCGAGAAGCCGGCGGGCATCGCCAATCCGAAAGACTTCCGCAACGAAATCGTCAAGTTTTCATTGCGGGCGCGAGCCAATAACGGCGGCAAGAACCCGTCGTGGACGAGCTACGAGAAGATCCGCGAAGTCATCGAGAAGCGCATGTTCTCGCAGGTCGAGGACTTGCTGCCGGTCATCTCGTTTGGTTCGAAGAAGGACACCGAGACCGAAAAGAAGCATGGGCAGTTCGTCGAGCGCATGGTGGCCCGCGGTTATACCGAACGTCAGGTCCGTCGGCTGACCGAATGGTATATGCGGGTTAAACAGGCTGGCTGATGCTCATCATTGACCGGCGTCTTAATCCGCGCGGAAAAAGTCTCGAGAACCGCCAGCGGTTTCTACGCCGGGCCAAGGCGTTGGTGCAGAAGGCGGTCAAGAAGTCCTCGCAAGAACGCAATATCGAGGATGTTCTGAACGGCGGCGAAGTTTCCATTCCGCTCGACGGCATGGACGAGCCTCGCTTGCGGCGAGGCTCGGGCGGAATGCGAGAGCAGGTCCTGCCGGGGAACAAGGAATTCATCGAAGGCGACATCATTCCGCGTCCGCCCAGCGGCGGCGGGAAATCCCGGGACGCGGGCGAGGGTGACGGGGAAGACGCCTTTCGCTTCGTCCTAAGCCGTGAAGAGTTTGTCGATCTCTTCCTTGATGACCTGGAGTTGCCCGATCTCGCAAAGCGGCGACTTGCCGAAACCGAACATGAAGGGCTCCGCCGCGCGGGTTATGCCGTCTCGGGATCGCCCGCCAATATCTCGGTGAGCCGAACGATGCGGCTTGCGATGGCGCGGCGCGTGGCGCTTGGCCGGCCGAAACCGGAGACCATCGAAGCGCTGGAGGCGGAGCTTGCGCAGTGCGAGAACGAAGAGGATCGCGCCCGCATTCTGGCGACCATCGAGTCGTTGGGGAAAAAGCTGAAGCGCATCCCTTATATCGACCCGATCGACATCCGCTATCGCCGCTTCGAGAACGTCCCGAAGCCGGTCGCGCGCGCGGTGATGTTCTGCCTGATGGACGTCTCCGGCTCCATGTCGGAGCACATGAAAGACTTGGCGAAGCGTTTCTATATGCTTCTCTATATTTTCCTCACGCGGCAATACCGCCATGTGGAGATCGTGTTCATCCGGCATACCGACCGCGCCGAAGAAGTGGACGAAGAAACATTCTTTCACAGTCCGGCCACCGGCGGCACTTTGGTCTCAAGCGCATTGGACGCGATGCAACAGATCGTTGCAGCACGCTATCGGGTCTCGGACTGGAACATCTACGCGGCCCAGGCTTCCGATGGTGACAATGCCTACGGCGACGCGGAGGAGACGGAGCGACTGCTGACGAGACATATCCTTCCGGTCTGTCAATATTTTGCCTATCTCGAGGTTGCCGACGAGGAGAGCAGTTCCAGATCAAACTCCTCCCTTTGGGCCCAGTATGAACGGCTGTGTTCCGAGGGAGTGCCGCTTTCGATGCGGCGGGTGAGCCGCCGCAGCGAGATCTTTCCGGTGTTTCACGATCTCTTCCAGCGGCGGCAGCCGCACAGCAGGGTCGGCTCATGAGTATGCAGCGGCTCTTTGACGGTGCTGATTGGAATTTCGACACGCTGCAGCGGATCCATGACGCGTGCGAAACGGTCGCCCTCAATGAGCTGGGGCTCGACGTCTATCCAAACCAGATCGAGGTGATCACGGCCGAGCAGATGCTCGATGCCTATTCCTCGATCGGAATGCCGCTGTTTTACAAGCATTGGTCGTTCGGCAAGCATTTCGCCCAGCACGAAACGCTCTACCGCAAGGGCTTGAGGGGCCTAGCCTACGAGATCGTCATCAACAGTTCGCCGTGCATCTCCTACCTGATGGAGGAGAACACCGCGACCATGCAGGCGCTCGTCATTGCGCATGCCGCCTTCGGCCATAATCACTTTTTCAAGAACAATTACCTGTTCAAGGTCTGGACCGATGCCAACGGAATTCTCGATTATCTGAACTTCGCCAAGGGCTACATCGCAAGCTGCGAGCACCGCCACGGAACGGCGGCCGTGGAGCGGACGCTCGATGCGGCCCACGCCCTCATGTCGCACGGCATCCACCGTCACCAAGGCAAGAAGAGGCTCGATCTTGCCCAGGAGGAAAAGCGCGAGCGGGAACGACGTGAGCACGAAGAGCGCATGTTCAACGATTTGTGGCGTACGGTGCCGACCAAGGCCTCCAAAAGCGCGTCGGAGCTGAGCGTCGAACGGCGTCGCGCCCTGCTCGGGCTGCCGCAAGACAACATTCTCTATTTTCTCGAGAAGTCAGCGCCGCGCCTGCAATCCTGGCAACGCGAACTCTTGAGGATCGTCCGTCACGTTGCCCAATATTTCTATCCCCAGGGACAGACCAAGGTGATGAACGAAGGCACCGCGACCTACGTTCATTATCGCATTATGAACAGGCTCTACGAGCAAGGCGCCATCAGTGAAGGAAATTTCCTCGAATTCCTTCAGTCTCACACCAACGTCGTGTTTCAGCCGAGCTACGACGATCCGCGATTCTCCGGGTTCAATCCTTACGCGCTTGGCTTTGCCATGATGCAGGACTTGGAGAAGATCGTCAGAGAACCCGATGACGAGGATCGCGAATGGTTTCCGGCGATCGCGGGCCGCGGTGACGTGATGGCGGTTCTTTGCGACATCTGGGCAAATTATCGCGACGAGAGTTTCATCAGCCAATTCCTGAGCCCGCGTCTGATGCGGCAGCTGCGATTGTTCCAGCTGTGCGATGACCCGTCATACGAGGAAGGGATCAAGGTTGCGTCGATCCACAACGAGCGCGGCTATCACCGCATCCGTCGCCAGCTCGCCCGCCAATACGATGTCGGCTGGACCGAGCCCAATATCGAAGTCGTCGATGTCGACCTCGAAGGCGATCGCCGCCTGATCCTGCGCCACGCGGTCGGTCAACGGCTGCTTGCTTGAGGAAAAGGATGCCAAGCGCGTGCTCCAGCATCTTGCCGACCTCTGGAGCTACGATGTCGTATTGCGAGAAATCGACCCCTCGGATGTGATCGTCAACGAATACGTCACGAAGCCGCGGGCGATGAATCAGGCGGCGTAGCGCGAGGCGCTATCGCTCGCCTCGGCCCACGGCAAGGCCAATTTTTCAGAAGCCGGATGGCGGCTACTTCGCAATCTGCTTGAAATATCGCAGATCAGGCGGTGCTTGCCCCTTTTTGGTCGGCATCAGGTAGCCGTCGCCGCTCAGGAAATAGCCTTCCTTGCCTATTTCAATGTCGTGATTGCCTTCGCCGCAGACTTCCTCTTGCCATTCCGGCTGTTTGATCGGCAGGCGGGCATAGGTCTTGGTCGTGGTCCACGGTCGTGTCAGCGCATGATCGATCGTCGTGATCTCGTCGTAGAGGATATTCGGATCAGCCTTGTCGGAATAGATGCGCTCCTTGAAGATGCTCTGGTTGTCGGCGTGGAGCGGAAGGCCTGCCGGATCATAGGAGCGGGGGCCCTTCAATCCGCGTGTCTCGACTTCAAGCATGTCGTAGCGGCCGTCGCCGTCGGTATCGATCCATCGACCGATCGAATAACCGACGAACGACGGCTCGATGTTCGTCGGCCACTCCCGTCCGTCGGTGAAGATGCGGCGGGAGTTGTGAATGTGCTGGATCAGGAAGTTCGTCATCTGCGGCGTCACCACGATCTCGAACGGGGCGAACGTGGTCATGACGCGCGGCATGCCCGGCGAGAGACAGATGTAGGTCGGATCGGTGCCCTGTCCGCCGCCGGCTTGTTCTTTCACGTTGGCGGCAAAGACGGCCTGATATTCGGCCGTCAACGGCGCTTGCTGGGCGGCGCCTCCGCGCTTGGTCGGATCGTATGACGGCTGTCCGGTAATCCCCGGCACGGCCACGCGGCGCCACGCGCCCTTCCAATTCGGGAATTTGGAGTCATCGAAAGCAAACGCGCTGCCGATTGTCGCGCACAGCGCCGCGGCAAGCGTGACGGCACCAATCGAGCTTCGCAACACCATCGTCATCTCCCACCAAGCGCGCGAGTCGCGCCCCGCGCCGACATCTTCGCGTCACTTTTTCGGTTGGCTGAAATATCTCAGATCCGGCGGCTCCTGGGTCGGCGTCGTCGGCATCAGGAAGCCGTCCGGGCTGACCTTGTAGAACTGATCGCCGACCTGAACGAACGGGTTGCGTTCGATGCAAATATATTCGGACCAGTCGGGGTGCGGATCGAGATTGCGCCGATAGCTCTTCGTCACCGTCCACGGGCGCGTCAACGCATGGTCGAAAACGGTGATCTCATCATGAAGGAGATTGTGGTCGGCCTTGTCGAGATAGATGCGCTCCTTGATGACGCTCTCGTCGTCGTCGTGGAGCGGGATGCCGCTGCTGTCGAACACGCGCGGTCCTTTGAAATAACGGGTTTCCGCTTCGAGCACATCGAACCGGCCGTCGCCATTTTCGTCGACCCATCTTCCGATGGAATAGCCGGTGTAGGTCGGACGAACCGTCTGCGGCCAGGCGCGCCCGTCGGTGAATATCCTGCGATGACTTTCGTGGATGTGATCGATGAGGATGTAGGTCGTCTCCGGCAGCACGGTGATCTGCATCGGCTCGTAGGCCTGCATCATCATCGGCATTCCGGGCGCGACACAGGTCGGCGACACGACATCGCCCACGCCGCTGGCGGCGTGCTCGGCGAGGTTCGCCTCGAATTTGGCCTGATATTCCGCCGTCAGCGGCGCCTGCTGCCCGCGTCCCGGCGGCTTGGCCGGATCGAAGGGAGGCGGTCCGACGCTCCCCGGAACGTCCGCCCTGATCCACTGGCCGTCCAGCGGGGGATACAGCGCATCGTCAAACGCGCGCGTCGCCCCGCAGGGCATGAACGACATCGCGGCCGTCATCACAGCGGCTGCGATCAAGTTTCGCTCGTGCAACAACTTCCTCCCATCCTTGACGGCATTTCGCCGGTGCGCCGTGATTTTAGGCGGAGGATGCCCGTTTGAGCCGCGACTGCCAAGGGCAAACCGCGAGCAGTCCGGTCGCCTTTCCGGATAGAACTGCCTAAAGTCGCGATCATGAATCCGCCAGTCGTCGGCACGACGGACATTACCAAACGCTACGGCGCAACGGCTGCGCTCGATTGCGTGAGCTTTGCCGTCATGACGGGCGAAGTTCATGCCCTGGTCGGCAAGAACGGAGCCGGAAAATCCACCCTGGTCCGGATCCTCGGTGGCGCGCTGATGCCCGACCTCGGCGAGATCGCAATCGACGGCATTCCGCGCAAGTTGACGAGCCCGCATGACGCGATTTCGGCCGGAATCATAACCATTCCCCAGGAGTTGCACCTGGTGCCGGCCCTTTCGATCGCCGAGAAATCTCACGATAGGAGATCCGCCGCAGCGCCGCCTCCTCGGTGCCGTTCCGGTCATCGACCGACGGAGGATGATCGAGGAAGCCCAGGCAGTTCTGGCTCAGCTCGACTTTGCGCCGGACCCGCGCACGCGGGTCGATCGGCTCAATTTTGCCGAGCGCCAGCTCGTCGCCATCGCCAAGGCGCTGCGGCGGCGCTGCCGCGTGCTCATGCTCGACGAGCCGACGGCTGCATTGGAGAGCCGGGAAATCAGCCGGTTGTTTGCCGTACTCGATCGCATGAAACGCCATGCAGGCATCATCTACATCTCCCATCGGCTCGAAGAGATCGTGAGCCTCGCGGACCGTTGCACGATCTTGCGCGACGGCCGGATCGCGGCCTCCGTCACGCGCGGGTCGTTCGGGGTCGCTGATCTCGCGCATGCCATGGCGGGCGATGTCGTGGAGAAGCCGCGAACCATCCGCGCTCCGACCGGCGCGGTTGTGCTGGAGGAAGCGAACCAGGTGGATGGCATTCGGCTGCATGCGGGGGAAATCGTTGGCCTGGCCGGTCTCCTGGGCAGCGGTACGGAGGAGCGGTTGCAGAGTTTGTTCGGCCTGCGAAATGCGCGTGATTCCATCAGCGCGCGAAAAAGGCGCAAGATCAACAGCCCGTCCGCCGCCATCGCCTCCGGCATCGGCATGGTGCCGGGCGAGCGGCGCCTCGGCCTCGTCATGTCCTTGTCGGTGAGCGACAACATCCTGTCTGCCGAGTCTCGACCGTCTGCACCGAATCGGGCGTCTCGACACACGACGGGAAGCCCGCCTCGTGAACGAGTTGATGGAAACGCTGGACATCAGGCCACGAAACCCAAAACTTCGCGCCGGCGCACTGTCGGGTGGCAACCAGCAGAAGGTGATCATCGCCAAATGGCTGGCGCGCCGCGTCGGCGTCTTACTCTTGAACGAGCCGACCCAAGGCGTCGATGTCGCGGCCAAGGCGCAAATCCATGCTTTGGTAGAGGATTTCGTCGAGCGTGGCGGTGCCGCGCTGGTCAATTCGAGCGATATCTCCGAACTTGTGTTCTTATGCGACGCGATTCTTGCGGTGCGCCGCGGTCAGATCATCAAGCGATTTGATCGCACGACGGGGGTCGAGGAAGTGCAGGTCCAGGCCGCAATCGGGGATGATGATGGTACGCCTTGATCGGGCGACGCTGTTCGGCCAGGCGCCGTTGATCACCCTCCTGCTGCTCTGCCTCATCACCGCATTGTTGACGGACCGTTTTCTCTCGCCGCTCAACCTCACCAATATACTGGTCCAGTCGTCCATCATGGCGGTGATTTCCATGGGGATGACGCTCGTGATCGTGGGCGGCGGCTTCGATCTCTCCGTTGGCTCGACGGCGGCGTTGGCGGGATGTGTTGCAGCACTGGCTATGGTGAAAGCCGGTATCGTTGCTGGATTTGCTGCCGGCATCGCCGCCGGCGCGCTCGTAGGATTTGTCAACGGCGTGATCATCGCGCACGTGGGCGTCAATCCCTTCATCACCACGCTTGGCACGATGGTTCTTGTCCGCGGTGTCGTCTTTCTGATCACCGGCGGCGCGCCGGTTGGCGATGAAGGGCTGCCGGGGGGATTCCTGGCTTTCGGTTCGGGGCGGTTTCTCGGCATCCACTATCTGGTGTGGGTGCCGGCGCTGCTTCTGGCACTCCTGAGCTTCATGATGTCGAGCACTCCCTACGGGCGGCGCATCTATGCCACGGGGGGCGGTCGCGAGGCCGCCTATCTCTCAGGCGTCCGGGTCACGAGGATCATCGCTTCGACCTATGTGCTGTGCGGTGCGCTCGCCGGGCTTGCCGGCGTCATGCTGACGGCGCGCCTGCAATCCGGGCAGCCGACGGCCGGCGAATTCTATGAACTGACGGCGATCGCCGCGGTCGTGCTGGGCGGCGCCTCCCTGCAAGGGGGCGAAGGCACAATCTACAAAAGCGTAATCGGCGTATTCATCATGATCGTGCTGGGGAACAGCCTCAACCTGCTGAATGTCGATTCCTACTGGCAAAGAGTGGCGGTGGGCGGCGTGATCATTGCGGCGGCCGCAGCCGATCGGCTACGATCACGGCAATGAATTTGGGAGAAACATGCGATGTCGAAATTCCCATTTACTGTACTTGCCGCCGCGGCGATCGTTTCGGCATCGCTGGTGTTGCCTCCTCTTGCGACGCAGGCCCAGCAGATCACCATCGGCGTGTCGCTCGCCCAGGACGACAACCCGTTCTACATCGCGATGCTGCGCGGCATCCGGGCGCGTGCCCAGGAGCTCGGCTGGTCCGTAGTGGCGGTGTCGTCCAATGAGGACAAGCTCAAGCAGATCAACGGCGTGCAGGATCTTGTCGCAAAGGGCGTCAAGGGCATTCTGATCTCGCCGATCGACGCGGTCGGTGTCAACGCCGCCTATGACGCGGCCGCTCAGGCCAAGGTCCCGATCATTTCGGTCGCCCGCGGTTCGTCATCGCCGAACCAGACGCTCCATGTCTCGATGGATGAAAAGCAGATCGGTCGCGACATCGCCGAATGGACTGCCAAACGTATCGGTGGCGACGGCAAGGTTGCGATGCTGCTCGGTCCGAGCGGCGCACCGACATTTCGGAATCTCGCCGATGGATACACCGAGGTGATGGCGAAGTATCCGAATATCAAAATCGTGTTTCGCAGCGACGGTCCGCTGACGCGCGAGCGCGGTCTCAAGCAAGCAGAGGATGCGCTTGTCGCCAACCCCGATCTCAAAGCGATCTATGCCGCGAATGACGACGTGGCCCTCGGTGCGGCCCAGGCGGTGATTGCCGCCAACAAGACCGGGCAGACCATCGTCACCGGCATGAACGGCGTGCCGCCTGCGCTGCGGTCGGTCAAGGACGGCAATATGGCGATGACCGTCGAGCTCAATCCCGTCGAGTGGGGTCGGCTCGGCGTCGATACTCTCGCGACCTATCTGAAGGGCGACAAGGTCAACCCGCAAGTGTTCATCAAGCATCAGTTGATCGATTCCTCCAACGTCGATGCCAAGCTGCCCAAGACCTGATCGAGACCCTGAGAGCTGATTGCACCGGCGAGGGGATCCGTTCGAGGGGTCGTTGAAGATAGGAGAGCATCGATGAGCAGCGTTCAGGCTGCGCGCAGCCTGGCGGGTGCCGGCCAACCTGCATCGTTCACAGCCGACCTCGCTGCCGCCAATCTTCAACCTCTGTGGGATCGCTTCAAATCGATCACGCCGGTAGAGCCCCGCGCCGTCGATAAGCCGATGCTGTGGCGATGGCAGGATGTGGCGCCCTATGCTGCGCGCGCCGCCCGGGAGGTGCCGATCGAGCATATCGAGCGGCGGGCTCTCATCCTGGTCAATCCGGCCTTTGGCGGCGAGACGGTCACGACCGGCAATCTCATCGGCGCGTTCACGGTGCTTGAACCCGGTGATCGTGCGCGGCCGCATCGGCATACGTTTGCGGCGATCCGCTTCGCCGCCCAGGCGGACGGGGCGGCGACCATGGTAAATGGGCGCCGATGCGAGATGAATTCCGGCGATCTTATCCTCACGCCGCCGTGGTGCTGGCATGGCCACATCAACGAAAGTGACCATCGCACGGTCTGGTTCGATGCCGCGAACCTGCCGTTGATCCGAACCTTGGACGCGAACTTCTTCGAACCAGGCGATCCCAATGCGGCCGACTTCTGGCGCGGAGACGGCCAGACGGAACGGGACGCCCACTACCATTATTCCGGCGTCGAAACGAGGCGCGCCCTTGCGGAGACGGCGCCCGGGCCAGACCAGGCGCGCTCGCTGCGCTACGTCAATCCGGATACCGGGAAGCCCGCCATGCCGGCTCTTGATCTCTGGGCCGTTCGCCTCGACAAATCGGTCCCGACGCGCCGCAAACGCGCAACCTGCAATGCCGTCTGCCTGGTGGTGTCCGGGCTGGCCGATCGATGATCGGTGACCAGACATTCGAGTGGCGGCAGCACGACGTCTTCACCATCCCGCACTGGACGTTTGCGGGTCATGAGGCGATCGGCGGCGACGCGGATTTGTTCGTGGTGTCCGACCGCGTGATCTATGAGGCGCTCGGTCTTTTGCGTGAAGAGATTGAATAGCCGGCGCGCGACAAGGCGGTTCGAGCCTGCGTCATGAAACGGCCGCCGGGCGTCAACGAGCGCACCGCAAAACGAACGGACGGCATTGGCGCCCCGGTTCTGCGACTCGAAGACGATCGGCTATTGCGCGGCAAAGGCCAATACGTTTCCGACATCGCTATCGTGGGCGCCTTGCATTGCGCCTTCGTCCGTTCGTCCTACGCTCACGCTGTTATCCGCAACATCGATATTGCCGATGCGTTGAAGATGCCTGGCGTCGAGGCGGTTTTAACTGGCGTTGACCTCGCGGCTGATGGCGTCGGACCGATGAAATGCCTCTGGGCCATCCGTTCGCATGACGGCCGGCCGATGGCCGAGCCTCTGCGCTGGTCCCTGGCGCGGGATGAGGTGCGCTACATTGGAGAACCCATCGCCATTGTGGTCGCCGCGACGCAAACCGAGGCGCAGGACGCGGCCGAAAGGGTGGCTGTCGACTACGAGCCGCTCCCCGTCGTAGTCGATACCCGTAGCGCCATTGCCGCAGGAGCGCCGCAGCTTCACCTCTCAGCACCAGGAAACGTTTGCTTCGAATGGCGCCGCGGCGACGACAAAGCCGTTGCCCAACAATTCGATGCCGCGGCACACGTGACGCGGATCGATCTCGTCAATAATCGGCTAGCGGGCGCAGCCATGGAGCCGCGGGCGGTCGTCGCCGATCCGCAGCCGGACAGCCTCACGCTCTACAGTTCGACGCAAGTGCCGCACCACATTCGTCGTTTCGTCGCCGAGCAGCTTGGGATTGCAGAGACCGCGCTGCGCGTCATTGCGCCCAATGTGGGCGGCGGCTTCGGCTACAAGGGCAAGCATTACCCGGAGGAGACGATTCTGGCGTGGGTGGCGCGGCGCCTACAGCGTCCGGTCCGTTGGACGGCGAGCCGGAGCGAAAGCTTCACGTCCGATTATCAGGCGCGCGATCACGTCACCCATGCCGAACTCGCTCTTGACCGGGATGGGCACTTCCTGGCGTTGCGGGTCGAGACGCTTGCCAATCTGGGCGCGTACGTGTCGACGTTCGGCGCGGCAATCCCGAGTGCCATCTACAGCTCGCTGCTCGCCGGCGTCTATCGCACGCCAGCGATCAGCATCGCCTGCACAGGAGTATTTACCAACACGGTGCCGACCGACGCGTATCGCGGCGCGGGACGCCCAGAGGCATGTTACGTCCTTGAGCGGCTAGCCGATCAAGCCGCATCCGAACTCGGCATCGACCGCGTTGAGATCCGCCGCCGCAATCTCATTCCGCCTAAGGCGATGCCTTACAAGACGCCGATCGGCCCGACCTACGATTGCGGAGATTTTCCGAAAGTGTTTGAGCGTGCGATCGCGATCGCCGATCACACCGGGTTTGAGGCGCGCCGTACCGCGGCCGCGCGCCGCGGCTGCCTGCGGGGGCTCGGCATCGCCTGCTACGTCGAAGTCGTCGGGCGTGGCACCCTCGCGTTTCGCCGGCCAGCTGGGTGCTCGGGCTGGATTCTTCGAGCAGGCGACGATTCAAGTCCAGGGCGACGGAACCGTTGTTGCGATGCTAGGCACTCACGATCACGGCCAGGGGCACCCGACGACCATGGCGCAGATCCTCGCGTCGAAGCTCGGCGTTCCGGTCGCCAAGATAAAGATCGTGGAGGGTGACACGGAGCGCGTGCCCTTTGGGACCGGCACTTTCGGCTCGCGATCGATTGCGGTCGGCGGATCGGCGCTCGCCGGCGCAGCCCGCAAGATCATCGCCAAGGGCTGCAAGATTGCCGCCCATTTGCTGGAAGCGTCGCCCGACGATGTTGCCTTCGCAGACGGCTGTTTTGCCGTCATCGGCACCGATCGGGTAGTCGATATCGCTGCGGTAGCGCGGGCCGCCAATATTCCGCATCATTTCCCGCTTGAGAGTCTCGAGCCCGGGCTCAACGAAACCGCCGCATACGATCCACCGAATTTCGCGTTCAGCAACGGCGCGCATCTTTGCGAAGTCGAAATCGATCCGGAACTCGGCACGGTCGCGGTTGTCGGCTATTGGGCGGTCGACGATGTTGGAACCGTCATCAATCCCATCATCGTCGAGGGCCAGCTTCACGGCGGCGTCGCGCAGGGAGCCGGTCAGGCGCTGTTCGAACGTTGTTGCCATGATCCGGAGACCGGACAATTGTTGACCGGCTCCTTCCTTGATTATGCTTTGCCGCGCGCTGCCGATCTGCCGGATTTCGTCTCCGCGTTCGACGAGAGCACGCCTTGTACGCACAACCCATTGGGTGCCAAGGGCTGCGGGGAAGCCGGCGCAATCGCGGCCCCGGCTGCGATCGTCAGCGCCGTCCTCGACGCGGTGCGCCCGCTCGGCATTTCGGACGTCGAGATGCCGCTGACGCCCGAGCGCCTTTGGAGCGCGATGGCGACTGCTGGGCTGCTAGACGGATATCAGTTGATCGCTTTGCAGGCGACCGATGCATCCAACGTTAGAATAAGCATCGGCGAGGAATGCCGGGAATATTGACAGACCTCGCGTTGAGGCTTCTGATTCCGAGCAATGGCTCTGTTGGTTCAGGAGTGACACGATGCTGCAGGCCGCTGTTCGCGCTCCGGAAGGAAATCCCGCTAGTCTCGCTCTCCTTTATCGTCAGCAATTCGAATTGTGCCGGGTAAAGCGCGGTGAGACCGTCGCGCTTGTGAGCGATCTCACGACCCGGCGCGAATACATTCAAGCCGCATTCGCTGCCGCCGACGAACTTGGCGCTGACATCTATGAGATGTGCGTCAACGCGGTGCCGTCCTGGACCAAGGTCGGCGTTGCCACGATCGGCAAGTGCAAGGGCACGCTCGACGCCGTGCGCGCCGCCGACATCGTCGTCATCTTTCACGTTCCGCTGTTCACCAAATGGCTGAAGGAGGTGATGGATGGCGGCACCCGCGTTCTCATGATCATCGATGCACCGGACGATCTTCATCACCTCAAGGCTCCGAAGGGCCTCAAGGAGGCGGTGAAGAACGCGCATGCGCGGTTGTCCAAGACCCGCAAAGTGCATGTCGTGAGCGACGCCGGCACGGACTTCACCTACACGTGCGGTGAATATCCGGTGATGAGCCAATGGGGGTATGCCGACGAACCCGGCCACTTTGACCACTGGGGCGCGGGACACGTGCACACGTTCCCCAATGAAGGCACCGCCAATGGCACTGTCGTTTTTCAAGCCGGCGACATCGTCATCCTGCCGTACTGCCGTTACGTGCACGATCCAGTGAAGCTCGAGATTCATGACGGCTTCATCACCAAGATCGAAGGCGGGCTTGACGCCAAGTTGATGCGCGACTGGCTGACCGACAACAAATCTTCGCCCGACGATCGCGATCCGTTCGCCATTTCGCATCTCGGCTGGGGTCTTAATCCGCAAGCGTTATGGTACGGCATCGCCCTCAACGGCGATGAGCCGGAGCGCAGCCGCGCCGCGGCCCGCACCTTCCCGGGCAATTTCCTGTTTTCGACCGGCCCCAACACGCAAGGCGGCGGCAAGCGCAACACGCGCGGCCACTATGATGTGCCGATGCGCGACTGCACCGTCATTCTCGACAACGAGGTGGTGATCGAGAAAGGACGGATCATCGATCCTGCGATGGTCGTCGCGCGGGAGCCTCGGTAGGAGCGCCCAGGCTGCGGTAATTACAGCATATGAATTTGAGGCGCTGCTGCGCGGAAGAACGGGAACGACATTAGCCCCGCTCCATAGGCTGGCACCCTTTTTGCTTATTGTTTGGGCAAATCGATGCCGTCCCCGTCTGTGCTCTCGAGCCTGAAATCGCATGACTCCCAAGAAATTCCATCTTGCATGGTTCACTTTTTTCGGCGTCGACGAATGGCTCGATCCGATGTGCGCCGGCGGCGGGGACCCATGGTCAGGCGATTTTTACGTGGAGTTCGCGCAGGCGCTGGAGCGTGCGTGCTTCGACTGCATCATGTTCGCGGACACCCTCATGGTTCCGCACGCATACGGCAACGATGCGGCGCACGCGCTCAAGAATTCGGTCAACGCGCCGCGACACGACCCCATGCCGCTCGCCGCGGTCATCGGCGCGCAGACAAAGCATCTCGGCATCGTGGCCACCATGTCGACGCTGGCCTACCCACCATTTCTGCTGGCGCGATTGGCTTGCACGGTCGATCACATCGCAAAAGGCCGGTTCGGCTGGAATATCGTAACGAGTGGCGAGGATGCGGCGGCGCAGAACTTTGGGCTCGACCGGCTACCGGAGCATGACCTTCGCTACGAAATGGCCGAAGAATACATGGAGGTCGTGAACCAGCTCTTCGGTTCGTGGGATCCGGACGCGATCGTCATAAATCGCAAGACCGAAACTTATGCGGATGGTGCCAAGGTCCGGCCCATCAATTTCGCCGGCACTTATTACAAGTGTCGAGGTCCGCTCAACACGGCTCCTTCGCCGCAAATACGGCCGACATATTTCCAAGCCGGCGGCTCGCCGCGGGGTCGCGCATTCGCCGCCAAACATGCCGACACGGTGATCGCGACGGCAAACGGCGTCAAGGCGATGAAGCAGTTTCGCGACGATGTGCGGGAGCGCGCTGCAGGCTTCGGTCGCAATCCGGACGACGTCAAGATTCTTTTCCAGCTGACCCCGGTGCTGGGCGAAACCGAAGAGGAGGCGCACGCCGTCAACGAGCGTCATCTGGCTTCTCAGCGGTACATCGATTTGCGGCTCTGTCACATCAGCGCGCTTACGGACATCGACTTTTCGCAGTTTGATCTTGATAAGCCGCTGCCACCTCTCACGACCAATGGCGAATCGACGATGCTCGCGAAATTCGCGCAATATGGCAGCAACAAGCCGCTAAGGCAGCTGGCTCGCGAGGGCGGCAAAGGTGGAGTGGATTTGATCGGAACGCCGGACCAAGTCGCCGACCGCATGGGTGAGATCATGGCCGAAGTGGGAGGCGACGGTTTCCTGATCAGGCAACCGTTTCTCCACATCAACCGTCGTTACATCACCGAAGTCACCGACGGGCTCGTTCCGGCGCTCCAGCGTCGCGGTCTTGTGCGAACAGAGTATAGGCGCCCGACGCTTCGCGAGACGCTGCGCGAATTCTGACGTGGTGGACGCCGGAAAGCCCGCGGCTATTGCGATGATGTCGCTTTCAGCGCGCGGACGAACTGCATATCGATGACTTCATCGAACGGGACTGGCTGCTTCAGGATGCCGGCCTCGAGTACGACCGCGCTCGCCGTATCCCAAGACTGCTGGGACACCGTCCCGTCGAAACTCCAAGCCTCGTCAGCGTATGAGCGATCAAGGGTCGCCTTTAAATCGTCAGCGGACATCGTCGGAAATTCTTTCTTGGCAATGTGCATGATTTCCTCACGATTTTCCTGGGCGAACTTCAGCCCTCGAACGACGCCTTTGACAAATTTGCGAACTGTGTCGGGCTCATCTCTGATGGACGAGAGAAAGTCGAACATTGAGAGTCGTATACGTGTAGGGGCCCAGTTCTCTCGGAATGTTGAGGATCGGCTCATCCCAAACAGCGCTTCGGACTCCCTGGGTGACGAATGGCTCGGGCGCGACGCCGACGGTCGAGGCACCGGCCTTGACGCTGGCAAGAACAGCGGACGATGCCATCTCGTTGAAGGTCGCATCTGCCTTGGGATCGAGATGCCATTTTGCGAACAAATAGCGGAGGATTGAATTCGGAGTTCCGCCAAAGAAGCTCACGCCGATGGTTTTGCCGCGAATATAACTGGCCATCGGCTGCCCCGGCGCCGGACCGTGGCCTTTCTTGGCGACGAGATACGCCGTGGCGCGGTCATTCAGGTTCGCCACGGCACGCAGCTCCGCGCCCTTGAGCTTAGCGAAAGCGTTGTGCTCTGGACCGCCGACGAAGGCAAAAGCCTGACCGCTCAGGACGGCATTGGTGTGGGTCGAGCCGCCGTCGACCGTCAGCATTTTGACGTCCAATCCCTCCTCGGCAAAGAAGCCCTTTGCGATCGCGGCGTAAAACGGCAACGTCGCGGCGCCGTGTCCGGGCTCAGCGACGAGCAGCGTTCTTGTTTGGGCGGTCGCGGCATCAAACGAAATGAGCGCGATGGAGAGAACTGAGATCGGGGCGAGAAGCGAAGCCGCGTATTGCCGGAGAATTGCCATCAGCGTCGGTCTCCCTGTGATCAGGCGCACCCCGGTGGCTTCGGCGCGAAGCAAAAATAGACCGCCATCGCGCCATTTCCTTTGGAAAGCGCATCAGACACCGTCACTTTTGCAGGCACTTTTCATGCCAGCCGGTCGCAGCGAAGCCGCGTCGCTCTGCCGACCGCCGCTATGCTAGCCGTAGTCGCAATGCGCAGGAGACTTCGGCTTCAGCGACGGGAGACAAGGAACCAAGATCGAAATCGCCGTCGAGGGCGCCGAATTCTTTTCCTAAGCGTGATCCGCACTCAGTGCGTGTCGAACACCGACTGATATTGCGCGACCGCCTTGCGGATCGCATCGAGTTCCGCCGACGTCGGCTTGTCTGGATCTTTTGCCGGCGGATAGCTGCCGAACTTGAGCAGGCACGCCATCAACAATATGCGCGCCTTGGTGGCCGTCAGATTGGTGGCGGCGATCTGAAACTCGTGTGGATCGGAAAAGCCCATGGGCGCGCCGCGACCGACCTTGGCGACCGGGATGCCGCTGAATGCGGCCTTGAGCATGCACTTGTGGCGCGCCTGCGACGGGGTCGTGCCGTACGGGACCAGGCCCTGAATGACGAATCCCGTCAGCATGCCGAGGCCGAGCTTGTGCTCGATCGAGGCGATGAGATCGTGCTCCAGGGATGGATCGTCGCCGAAGTCCATTCCCGAGAAGCTGCCGTCGGTGGAGATGGTGACGACCGGAATAGCGCTTCCGAGCAGCTTGCCGTTCGCGTCCTTGACGGCGACATCGACCAGTTCGATGCCGCCCGGGCCCTTCTTCGCCGCCTTCACCGAATTGGGAAGCTTCGTCAGCTTCAAATCCGAAAGATAGGTGTGCTTGAACACCGGAACGTAGGTGAGCGCTATACGCCCCGTGTGGCTGATGTTGCCGATGATGCCGCCATGGCCGCCCGTCGCCACGTAGCCGCCCGGCCGGGCATCGACCTTGGCAACCTCGCGGGCGGCAAAGATCTGCTGCTCCTGGATCACCACCACGCCGCAGCGGTTCTTGCCGTTCTCATCCGCCCACACGCGCGACCTGATGAAGCGCGCGGAGTCGACAATGTTCGCCGGTCCGTCGGCGCTGATCTGGCCCTGCGGCCGCTGCGCTGCATTCCCGCAGATCGGCAAGGTCGTATCGATCAGAAGGTTGAACCAGTACGCGCTCTCTTCGACCTGCGGGCTACCCTGGGTCCAGATCGCGCCGTCATAGTCGCCGCTCGACAAGAGCGCCTGCATGTCGTTCGTCGCCTTGGCGAGCGCCGGCCGCGGCGGGGCGGACGCGAGATGGTAAGGCTTGTAGCCAAAATAGTGCCGCCCCGGACTTCCGGAGCGATGTCGCCTTCGCCTTTGTCGCTGCGCAGATGCGCGGGCCGGCCTTTGGTGAAGCCGCCCGGCGGCACGCCGCGATAGAAATCGATGGTCGCGATCGAAGACAGAAGGCTCGCCGTTCCCTCGACGCCGATCGCGGTGCGGTCGATTTCCTCGAAGCTGCGTGAGCCATCGGGGAAAAAGCCCTGGCGGCCGATCGGAGAGCCGGGAAACGTGCACTCCTCCTCCCACGGCTTGCCGTCCGCCTGCACCGCCATATAGGGAAGCGGATACAAGCCGTCTTCCGGCCTGAGTTCGATTTCATAGACCGGCTTGTCGGACGCCTGCTGGCGTTCCTTGCGGAAGACGCCGTCGGCGCCGATGTAGCCGTCGGGCGGCCCGTAGAGTTCGGCCACGTCGGACTCGAGCGGGTGCGCGGAGAATTGTTCGACATAAACCTTTGCAGGCGCCGCGAGACGCTGAAGCCGCAGCGGATCGTGCTTTTGCCGCGGTGCCGTCCACATCCGTGAGCAACGGCATCCCATGCTTGGCGCGCGCCTTGTTCGACGTGACCAGCGGCGGCGTGTTCTGGATCGTTGCCGTCGGTCCCGCCAAGTGCGCAATTCGCGCTTTTTTGCTGCTGTTGATCGCGTCCATGTTGCCCTCTCTGGTGACTACTGCGAGGTTTCAGCCGACTGCCGCTTCCGGCGAGTGGCAGGCTCGGCTGGCCCGGGGAAACGATGCCGGCATTGCTCATGGCTCGTTTGCCTGAGGCTTCGCCGCCGCGCTGATCGGCTCAGGCTGTCCGCCACGCTGCACAAGAAATCAGCCAACGCGCGCAGGCAATTACCGTGGCGCGAGACCGTCAAAACAGCGTGCTGATATTTCCCTGGAGCACGGCATGATCGAGCACGACCTCGCGCCGCGCTATGAGCAGCGTACCATCGACGCGGCGCAGGATGTCGGCGCGCTCACCTGCGTATAGCGCTCCCTCCGGCACTTCGGGACGCGTCCGGAAAATCAGGAGATTGGAGGTCACCATGTATTCGTTGTCGCGGTCGCCTCGGGTGACGAGCACATTCGAGACCATCCGCCGCGTCAAAGTCGGGGGATTTTCCGCATGGGTCAATTTCGCGGTGGCGACCTGCTCCAATCTAGCCCTAAGCCGCGCCGCTGTTTCATCGATGATCGCGTAGGGCAGGGGACCGACATCGGCATCCCGATTGACCTGCGCTGATACGCGGTAAGTCACATCCTCCGCGAGAAGGGACATCCAACCGCGATAATCGCGACGATCAAGCAGCGCAGCCTCGCGATAAAGGAATCGCTGGATGGTGAGATAGGTGTCGTTGTCGACCTCTCCCATCGTGTTCGCGGTCGAACCAGAGCCTGCAGTGTGTTGCATCAGTTGGCCATCATCACGCGGTCCCAGTGCCGCATGAACTCGAACTGGATCACCTCCGCCAAAACCGGGCGGTACGCGCGTCCGGGGCCTTCGTAATCCGGGACGGGTTTGTTCAACTGCGGCAAACCCGTGTGGAAGCTGTACGGGTACTGTCGGGCGATGGCGTTGTCGGCCGCGCTGGTGGCCGAGACCCAGAGTTCCATGTCGTCCTGCTCGAATACGCCGGCTACTCCGAAATTGTGAAATCCGCTGCTGAGAACATTCGCCTTGTAGGTGTCGGAGGATTCCTTCTCGGCGAGCACCCAGCTCAGGATCTCCATCTCCGAACCACTGACCGGATGCCATTGCCGTATGATCAGCGCCTTCTCGCCGACGCCCGCCTGGGTCTCGATGAAGGAGAGGTTCGGGAAGATATTGCCGACGGCGACCCGCAGATGATGCAGCACCCTTAATTGGTCCGGCTTCAGCATCTTGGCGTAGATCTCAGACAACCCGGGATCATGCGTCTGGTAGGCCTCGTCGTTCATGCCGGCGCTCAGATAGCTGAGCGTGCACCCGTGCCCGCCGTCCGTGATGATCTGGATGCTGCGATCGGCTACCTTGGTGAAGCCGGACCTCGCCGAGCGCAAGGGATCGAGCGTGGTCGGCCCGATGTGGGTGGTGAAAACGTGCTGGCTGTCGCCGATGAAGTTCAGCGCGCCCACCTTCCAATTGGCTTTGGCGCGCCAGCGATGCGGCGGCGCCAAGACCTGCGTCCCCAAAGGCGTCCGACCGAAGTAGCAGTCGATGTACCAGCGGAAATCACCGAGATAGCTCTCCAGGTCGATGACATCGGCATTCCAGCTGCCGAACACCAAACCGCGATAGGTCGCTACCCGCGGTACGCGGACGAGGCCCCACTGGGCGAAGTCCATTCCGCTCGGCATGTGAGCATCGAATGTCGTGGTGACCAGCGCACCGCTGCGGTCATAGGTCCACCCATGATAGGGGCAGACGAAACGGCTCGTGGAGCCGGCATCGGAGCGGCAAAGCTTTGCGCCGCGATGGCGGCAACTGTTCAGCATTGCGATGACCGAGCGGTCATTGCCGCG
This sequence comes from uncultured Alphaproteobacteria bacterium, assembly GCA_963702755.1. Classification (GTDB taxonomy): domain Bacteria; phylum Pseudomonadota; class Alphaproteobacteria; order Rhizobiales; family Xanthobacteraceae; genus JAJPKK01. The sequence goes on from CAVPDZ010000009.1 coordinate 219,627, forward strand.
CACGACAAGCACGGGAGCCCGACCGAGCGTGCGGGCGACATAGTCGCCCGGCTCGGGAATCTCGGTCTCGTGGGCGAGGAAGACCCAGCTTCTCTGGAAAATGCGATCGAGCTCCAGCCGATAAACGTCATCGCTGACGAAGGCGTCTCGGCTGACGACGCCTTGCGCTTCATCGACCCATCGCCCGCTAGGGATGCGCAGATCGTTCATTGTTCAAGTCCCGGTGGATGAGCATCCGCCCGTAACTCCGGACTGTATACGGCCATAAGTCTGGCCGCAGCGGGAAAATTGAGTAAGCGATGGCCCGCAGATCAGGCATCCCAGTGGATACTGTCATAATCGCATTCGGGGCATGTGACTTGCTTGAAAGCGTCACGGAGGCCCGTTGCGATGGGCTCTTCAACGCGTGTCATCCGCCAGCGATGGTTGAATTTGCGCACTCCGTGCTTGCTGCGGCCCGTTGCGACACGCCATTATGAATTGTGATCGCGCTCTTCACCAATTTCGATCGCGCTCTTTGCGACGCACCCCAATCCCCGCCGTCAATATCCCCAAGGAGACCCCATGACGATGACCATAAACATTCCCGAAGTCGTCGCGGAGGTTGCAGCGGTTGCCGAGGCGTACGACAGGGCTTTGGCGGTCAATGATCTCGATACGATCGATCGGCTCTTCTGGAACAGTCCTTTCACCTTGCGCTATGGCCCCAACGGGACTTTGGTGGGACATGCGGCAATCTCGCAATTTCGCCGGGCCCGCAATATCAAAGGCATCGAACGCACACGGCGGCAGCCCCGGATCACGACGTTCGGCAGGGACTTCGCCGTCACCAATACGGAATCGGATCGTTCCGGCGTGACGAGCCGGCAAAGCCAGACATGGGTTCGCATGCCTGAGGGCTGGCGCATTGTCTCCGCGCACGTATCGGACGAACCGCCGAAGTGAGCGGATCGATCATCAAAGCGACTGCAATCTCAGGTTGCGAGCGTGCCGCCCGGCCAATGGTTGCGGATTTCGGGCTCTGTGAGCCCATGAAGTGACCAGGCCGCGGATTTCGAGGCCTCAAGTCCGCGTCAGAGGATGATACTCATGATGCCTTGGGCGCGCAGGGTGTCTTGCGCAAGGATTGCCTTCCGCTCGGCGATCTTGAAGCTCCCGCCGTGGCGCGTGAGCTTGTAACGATACTGGCCCACAAACGTGCTGATCCGCTCCATGCGCGATCGATGGACAATGAAATTTGCCGTCGCGCGGACGTTGTCACCCTCCACCGACGTAATGCGGACGTTGGAAATGAGGCGGCGAGTTTGCGAGCGTGGATTTTCCGCCCAGGCGCTGTCGCCGAGCAAGTTGCCGTACGCGTGAGCGGATGCGTGGCAGATCGTCAGCGACGAGAAACACGCTCTTGGTCGGATCGCGCGTCGGGATCGTCGAGCGCAGGGACCTGATTGATCCCGTCTTCGGTGAAGAGTTCAACCCATTCGTCGAGCCGCCACTCGTCCAGGAGCTCGGCCTCCTCGTAAAGGAAATTCTCCACCTCCGCCCGCAGCTCGCGGTCCGCGCTCGCCGGCATCATCAAGCCTCCCCCTCTCCGGCCGAGATCAGGCCATCACGTTCTGCCAGCCATGCCAGAACGCGCGCATTTGCACTTCGTCGGTTGGCAGCGGATGGTCTTTCAGCATGCCGCGCGAGCAGTCCATGAGCGCGTCATCCGGCAAATTCGCGCAGTTGCTCTGGATAAGCTCCATGACCTCGATGTCATCGGGCGTGGCGTGGCCGGCGGGCCCAAGAAACGACAGATAGATGTCGAGCCGCTGCTTGCGCACCTCGGGGTCGTCGACGGCGGGCATCAGCGGCCAGGCCGTGATGTCGGAGCGATCGGTGGCCGTGGGGAAGCAGGTACGGATCACGCGGCGCTGCTCGATGTAGAGCGTGTTCGGGAACAGCAGCAGGGTCCTGGTGAAGTCGAGCATGCGGGTGGCGCGCTCCTTGCCGAACTTCGCCTCCCACGCCTTGCGTTTCCCTTCATCGGCGACGCCGCTGAATTTGCGGTACTCGATCACGGCGTGGCCGTTGCCGAGCTCTTGCGGCGCGATCGCGCCCTCGTTCGCGGTACGGGGATTGGGCGTCTTCAGCCCCAGCACCTTGGGGACGTAGTCGTACATGAAACGGCCGTGCGTCGAGTTCAGATGGTAGATGTCGACGGTATTCTCCATCAACAGCTTCCAGTTCGCGCGCATGGAATATTCATGCGTCCCCGGCAGGATCGCATTGCCGTCCTCGTCCTGGTCGAGGATCATGTCGAGATACTCACGCGCGCCGGCGAGATAGTCCTCGAGGGACTCGGTTTCGCGGCTGAAGCAGGCGAACAGCCAGCCGCGATAGTTTTGCGCGCGCACTTCGAGAAGGCCCATGTCGGCGGTATCGAAGCCCGGACCATAGGCATCGCGCAGCGGCACGCCCTCGAGCCTGCCTCGGTTGTCGTAGCTCCAGTTGTGATAGAAACAGACGAAGCTCGTGGCGTTGCCCTTGGGGTAGCGGCACACGGTTGCGCCGCGATGTCGGCAACTGTTGTGGAACAGGCGAATCTGGCCGTCGCTGCCACGGGCGATGATGAGCGGCCGGCCGCCGACCCGGCGGGTCAGGAAGTCACCGGGCTGCGGGACTTCGCTCTCGTGTCCCGCGTAAAGCCAGGATCTGTCGAAGATGCGGCGCTTTTCGCGCTCGAACAATTCCGGATCGCAGTAGACCTTCGGATTGAAACGGAAGATTCCCTTCTCGGCATCCTCCTGAAACAACCCGGCCACACCGTTCGGCGCGTTCGACAACCTGGCGTCCATCAATATCTCCCGTCCGACCGGTTGATCCGTTGTCGGCGCTGTGGGCGTTCATTCCTCGGCAGAAAGCTTCGCATCCTTGATGACTTGAGCCCACTTCTCAGTGTCGGACCGGATTGTCTGGGCGAACTCCTCCGGCGAGCCGAGGAAGGGATCGTAGAAATTCGGCGCGAGGAACGTTTTAGCGAATTCGGGGTCGGTGAGCACGTGCTGGACCGCGGCGTTGATCTCCCGGACGATATCGGGCGGCGTTGCTGCCGGCGCGAACAGGCCGAACCAATAGGTCGCGACAAATCCAGGCACGCTCTCGGCGATGGTCGGAAGCTCGGGAAACGCGGCGAGACGCTTCTTGCTGCCGACGCCGAGCGGGCGAAGCTGCCCGGCCTTCCAGGGCTGCTCCATCAGTCCCACGTTGATGAACATCATCGGAACGTGGCCGCCGGTGACGTCGGTGAGGGCAGGGCCGGCGCCCTTGTATTGCACGGCATTGATCTGCAACCCGGCCTTGGATTTGAGCAGTTCCATGCTCAGGTGCGGAGCCGATCCGATACCTAAGCTCGCATAGGCGAGTTCGCCGGGCCGCGCCTTCGCCAATGCGACGAGTTCATTGATCGTGTGGACCGGCAGGGAGGGATGCGCGACCAGCGTCTCGTTTATGTAGCCAAAGCCGCTGACCGGCACGAAGTCCTTGATCGGATCGTATGACAAGGCACGGTAGAGAAACGGATTGGCCGTGAAGGTCGCGTCCGCGGTCGCGAGCAGCGTGTAGCCATCGGGCGCGGACTTCGCCACATAGGCCGCGGCGATCTGCGTGTTGGCACCGGCCTTGTTCTCGATGATGGCCGGCCGTCGCCATGCCTCGGCAAGCCGCTGCGCCACGGCCCGCGCGATCACGTCAGTCGCGCCGCCCGGCGCGTAGGCCACGACGATCGTGACCGGCTTTGACGGAAAGACTTGCGCCTGGACCGATCCCGCGCATGCGCAGACACAAGCGAACGCAAGCAGAAAGCTCCATCGACGGATCATCTCGCGTCTCCACCACGGTGCAGCCTAATGCTAAAACAGTATACCATTCTGGCACAGCAAGGAGCCTCGGTGGCCATTACCTACGAAGCGGTCAAATCGGTCGCAGCCGAACTCTACGGCTCCTGCCTGATGAAAATTCCCGAGGACACCAAGGAGGCCTTGAAGCGTGCCTATGAGGCCGAAAGCAACGAGGGCGCGCGGAAGATTTCTGGCGCTGATGCTGCGGAGCGCGACGGCCGCCGAGACGACCAGGAGTCACGTCTGCTCCGATGCCGGCGTGCCTGTCTATTTCGTCAAGATCGGCACTGCGGCGCGGCTTGAGGGCAATATCAAGCAGGCCATTTCGGACGGGTTCGACGCGCTCGTCGCGACCATCGAGCCACCCATCCTCAAACATGTCACCAATCCCTTGACCCACGAGCGCAGCTACAAGGGCAAGGACATGCCTTTGGTGAGCTACGATCTCATCGATGGCGCGGACTACCTGGAGATCCTCTGCTCACCCAAGGCCCTCGGCTCGGGGCGGTGGGCGGCGCTGGAAATCTTCAGCTTTCCGACGCTCGACGTGATCGAGAAGTACGTCATGGATTGCGTGTTGAAGGCCGGTTCGCAGCATTGTCCGCCGGTCGTGATCGGCGTCGGCATCGGGGGCACCTTCGATCATTGCGCCAAGATCGCCAAACTTGCGACGCTGCGGCCATACGGCAAGGCAAATCCCGAGCCCATGATCGCGGCGATGGAAGAACGGTTGCTCAAGGCCGTGAACAAAACCGGCTTCGGACCGATGGGAACGGGTGGCGACACGACCGCCCTCGCCGTCAACGTCGAGTACGCTTCGGGTCACGGGTTCACGCCGGTCGCCGTCTGCTTCAACTGCTGGATCAACCGCCGCGCCGGCGCGCGCATCCACAACGACGGCAGGATCGAGCACTTCGAATGAGCGTAGACCTTCCCGACATAGGCGGCACGATTCGACTGACCTTGCCGGCGTCAGAAGCCGATATTCGCAAGCTGAAGTCAGGCGATTTCGTCATCCTCGACGGCGAGATCATCATCACCGCCGGGCTTCCGACGCATCAGCGTATCCAAGACTGTATCGACGAGGGTAAGTCGCCCCCGATCGATCTGACCGGGGGCACGCTGTTTCATCTCGGCAGCTACAGCCGCGAACGCGATGGGGCTTTTGAAGTCCTCTACATGAATCCGACCACCAGCACGCGCTTTAATCCGTTCATGCCGGGATTCATCCGGAACTTCGGCCTGCGCATGGTCGGCGGCAAAGGTGGGCTCGATCACGCCAGCGCCGAGGCGATGAAGGAGGTAGGCTGCATCTATCTCTCATTTCTCGGCGGCGGCGCTCCGCTGCACTCGGCTGCGATCACCGATGTCGTGCAAGTCGCGTGGGACGATCTCGTCGCCCATTACCGGCTGGTGAAGCTGCGGGTCGCGGGATTGGGTCCGTTGGTGGTCGGCATCGACAGCCACGGCAACAGCTCCTTCGAGCGGCTTGGTCGCGAGGCGCAAGAGCGGATGCCCGAAATTCTGCGGGAATTGGACGCAGATCGCGCAAGCGTTCAGAAGTGACGCAATCCCCATCCGCTCACGCTTGGAACGGCAACGTCTCCATCGGCTCGGAGAACGATTCTCTCATGGGATAAAGGCGAAGCAGACCGTCGCCTGTCATGAATCATCCACCGCCTCCGTCGCGCGGAACGAGGGGCGTGCCGCAATGACGGCGTGCCACACGGCAAGGTTCGGATGGTTCTCCCGCCACTGGTCGGCAGGGAAACGGAAGTCGATATAGGAAAGCGCGCAGCCGAGGGTGATTTGCCCGATCGAATACGGAGCGTCCTTCAGCTTCCCGATTTCCTTTTCCAAGCTGCCGAGCGTCGCATTGCGCCGGACGGCGTAGCTCGCGAGATGTTCCGCTGACTGATGCTCAACGGGGCGGCTCAGTTCGTTTCGCCACAGCAACAGGAAATCGAGCATGCCGTCGCCGAGAGCCTGCCAGCGCAGCGCGGTGAACCGCTCGGGCAGGGAGGCCGGAAACAATTTACGTCCGTCATGCATGCTGTCGAAATATTCGCAGATGACCGGCGAATCGTAGATCGGCGTGCCGTCGGCGAGGACGAGGGTCGGCAGCTTGGACAGCGGGTTGTCGACCATCAGCGCGTCATTCGGCTTGGTTGTCGCCGCGACCGTCCGCACACAATCGAGCCGGTCCGCCAAACCAAGCTCGTGCGCCACGATCATAACCTTGCGCACAAACGGCGAGCGCGGCGACCAATGCAGTTTCATGCGCATGATGCGATCTCGTGTTGTCGCGACGAATCCCGCCTTAAGTCAGCCCGCCCGCAAGGATGCGAGAGGCTATTCCGTCGTCGCCGATTGTCGCGGCTCGACCGGCTCGCGCTCTTTGGACGGCTTGGCCGGACGCGCCATGCTGAACAGAACGTCAACGACGCTGTAGTCTGCGTAGCCGAGCCGCGCGATCGGCTTCATGCGCAGGACGTCGACCTGGCCATCGACGATCGCCGCGTCTGCAACGTGCACGCCGACCACCTCGCCGATGATGACAGCGGACGGGTTGGGCCGCCCGTCGGAGCAGGTGAAGCGGACGGTCTTGTTGTATTTGCATTCCAGCGCCACCGGAGACAGCCGCACGCGCGGCGGCTTGACGTTGAGACAGGGCGCCATCTCGATGCCGACCCGCTCCGGCTCGCTGATCTCGGATTCGAACTCCGCGGACGATGCGTTCATCACCTCGCGCAGTTCGTAGGTCGCCATGTTGACGACGAACTCGCCGGTTTCCTCCGCGTTGACTTGCGAATGCTTGCGCGGATGGCTGGAAAACATCACGAACGGCGGATGGGCCGACACCGTGTTGAAAAAGCTGTAGGGCGCAAGGTTGACCACGCCGCTCTTGCTCAGCGTCGAGATCCAGCCGATCGGGCGCGGCACCACCAGCGCATTCCAGGGATTGTGCGGCAAATTGTGGTCGTTGCGCCGCGGGTCATAAAACATTGTCGGCTTTCGTCTTCGAGGGAAGGGACAAGCGATAGGATCGAACAAAGACTAGCGCCTCGCGCGAAGTCCTCGCAACACGTAAAAAGTCAGATCATTGACTTTTCGCTCGAAGTCCGTTGGCGCGCGTTCCACAATCGGGGCACTGGATGATCGAATCTGGTGCGGCGTGCTCGTCGGCAAGCGCATCGAACCGTCATCGAAACGCACTAGCCTTGGCCGCATGGAGTTCGTCTGCCGCCTCAAACGTTACATGGCGATCTTGCCGTTCTGCGCTGCAAGGGCGGGCCTTGCGACGCTCGGGCTTTTCGCATTCATCGCGCCGGCCTATTGCGCCGAGCCAGGCCAGGCTTTGCCCGTGCGCGTCGCGCTCTACGATGTTGCCCCTTATGGCGGACAGAGCCGGGAGGGATTGTTTTCGGGAGCAAGCGTCGATCTCTGGCGTCGTGTCGCAGAACACCTGCACTGGCAATATGAGCTGACACTGGTCGCCCAGATTGACGATGTCCTGTCGGGGCTGGAGCACGGCTCGTTCGATGTCGGGATCGGCGCCATCACGATCACACCGGAACGGTTGGCACGTGTCGATTTTTCCTATCCGACGCACCGTTCCGGGGTGGCCGCGGCTTTCGCCAAGCGAACGGGAGTGTTGGCCGCATTCTACGACTATGGCGCGATTGCGGGTGAGCTCAGCTTTCTCATTCTTGCTATCGTGATCTTCCTGGCTGTGATCGGAGTGCTGATGTGGTGGTTCGAGCACTCGGCGCTGCGAAAATCCGACGAAGCCGTTGCCGGAGAGCCTCAATCGTCCGTGACGTCTTGGCATGAAGGCATCTATTGGGCGGTCGTCACGATGACGACGGTCGGCTATGGCGACAAGACCCCTAAAACACATCTGGGCCGCGCGCTTGCGGTCGGCTGGATGATCGGCAGTCTCGTGCTGGTCTCGCTGCTGACGACCAACTTGGTGGCGCGCATGACTGCCGATCGCGTTGAAGGCGCAACTCCGGTGCGGACGAGCGATCTTATGGGCAGGCGCTTGGCCGCTGTTTCTGCCTCGTCAGGCGCCGAATACCTCGAAGATCAACACTTCGATTTTCAGAAATTCAACAATCTGACTGAGGCGCTCGAAGCTCTTGCCGCCGGCAAAACAGATGCCGTCGTCAACAGCGTCGGCGCGTTACAATATCTGGTGAATACCCGCTTTTCGGGTGCGGTCGCCTCGCCGCGCGGCTTGCTTGCGCCCGCCTACATGGCCTTCGCGCTGCCGATAAACTCGGCGCTCAAGAAGCCGCTCGATCGTTCCTTGATCGCGATCACCGCGAGCCCCGAATGGCGGTCCGTCGAGGAGAGCTACTTCGGTCGCTAGCAATACAGGGGTGGTCGGCGGGACTACGCGGCGCCAAACCAGGTCGACAACAATTTGGCATTGCCGGGGCGGCTGTGGCCCAAATCACAGCCAGGCAAAAAATTGTGCATTGCCGATCGGGATACCGCCAAGGGGCCGCGAACGGCTGTAGTAATCGGCCCCGACCTCGGGGTGGCTGGGGGGCCATGGGGGTGCGTGGGTCGGGGCCGGCTCTGGGTGAAGAGCAACGGAACTTTACCACGCTTACGGGTGTGAAGGGATGAACACCTGTTGATGGGGCTGCCTTAACAGGCAGCCCCATCTTGCTTTTCCACTGCTTTCGTGCGGGTCGGCGCGCCGACCCCTATCCGGCAACCGCTGATGGGCGATGCGAGCGATCGGAGCGGCGGGAATCGACGGCGAATCTCTTGGCGATTCGGATAGCCGAGTTGATTCGGGCGGACGATTTGCGATCGGGCGTTCGTTCGTGCAACCGCGACATCACTGGCGGGGCGATGAAACAACGTCCGCTTGGGTCGGCGGCGTGTCGGACGCTGCGCCGTTTGCCCGCTCCTCTGCCATTTTGGATTCGACGAATTCGACCTTGCGTCGTGCGAGACGCAGGTTCTCCTTCAGGACCGCGACAAGCTCAAGGGGCGGCATGGGATCGCGGCGCTGCAAATAAAGTTGTTCCGCCAATTGCCGATTGTGGGCAATCTTGATCTCGATCTCCGAAATCTCACGCTGCACGCGTTGAAGCTGCCCAACCCAGAAATCCACGCTACATCCTGCCACTGTTATCGGCCGCCGCCGCTCGGCCGACTAATATAGCGTACTCTCGCGCTGGATTCTTCCAATCGTTAATGCTCTTTCGTCCACAGCGATCTGAGCGAGCCGACCCATCCGGGCCCGCCTGATGGCATCTGCTTTGCTACCGCTTCGCTATCCGCGAGGAGGGGCAGCTTGCGCTTCCTGCTCGAGCGGCCTCTATCTCTCGGCCTATCGAAACGGCGGGACGGGCGTAGTAAAGCTCGGCCGCTTAACCCACGTCTGTCCGGGCATGACCACGAACGAGCCTGACATTTCACCGCAACTCGTCGCCGAGCATGGGCTCAAGCCGGACGAGTACGAGCGCATCCTCAAGCTGATCGGCCGGGCGCCGAGTTTCACCGAGCTCGGCATCTTCTCGGCGATGTGGAACGAGCACTGTTCCTACAAATCCTCCAAGGTGCATCTGCGCACGCTCCCCACCACCGGCCGCTGCGTGATCCAGGGACCGGGCGAGAACGCCGGCGTGATCGACATCGGCGACGGGCTCGCCTGCGTCTTCAAGATGGAGAGCCATAACCATCCAAGCTACATCGAGCCCTACCAGGGCGCGGCGACCGGCGTCGGCGGCATTCTGCGCGATGTCTTCACCATGGGGGCGCGGCCGATCGCCTGCCTCAACGCGCTGTCGTTCGGCGATCCGGCGCACCCCAAGACGCGCCATCTCGTGTCGGGGGTTGTTGCCGGCATCGGCGGCTACGGCAACTCGTTCGGCGTGCCGACGGTCGGCGGTTCGGTGCGCTTTCATGCGCGATACGACGGCAATTGCCTCGTCAACGCCATGGCCGTGGGCCTCGCCGAGACCGACAAGATCTTCTACGCGGCGGCAACCGGCGTCGGCATGCCGATCGTCTATCTCGGCTCGAAGACCGGCCGCGACGGCATCCACGGCGCCACCATGGCATCGGCCGAATTCGGCGAGGATTCGGAAGAAAAGCGTCCGACCGTCCAAGTCGGCGATCCGTTTGCCGAAAAGCTCCTGCTCGAAGCCTGCCTCGAGATCATGGCTGCGGGCTGCGTCATCGCGATCCAGGACATGGGCGCTGCAGGCCTCACCTGCTCGGCGGTCGAAATGGGCGCCAAGGGTGATCTCGGGGTCACGCTCGACCTCGACCGCGTGCCGTGTCGCGAAACCGGCATGTCGGCCTACGAGATGATGCTGTCGGAGAGCCAGGAGCGCATGCTCATGGTGCTTCGCCCCGACAAGGAGGCGGAGGCCGAGGCGATCTTCCGCAAATGGGGTCTCGACTTTGCCGTGGTGGGTAAGACCACGCCAACGCGCCGTTTCGTGGTCAAGGTGGGGGACGCCGTCAAGGTGGACCTGCCCATCAAGGAGCTTGGCGACGAGGCGCCGGTCTACCATCGGCCTTTCGTCGAGCCGGCGAAGCTCGGCACCGATCGATCCCGCCACGGTCGCGGCGCCGATGCCGATTGCCGATGCGCTGGAACGGCTCATTGCCTCGCCCGACCTCTGCTCCAAGCGCTGGGTGTGGGAGCAATACGACCACGTCATCCTCGGCAACACGGTGCAGCGGCCCGGCGGCGACGCCGCGGTCGTGCGGGTCAACGACGGGCCCAAGGCGCTGGCGCTGACGACCGACGTGACGCCGCGCTATTGCGAGGCTGACCCGTTCGAGGGTGGCAAGCAGGCGGTGGCGGAGGCTTGGCGCAATCTCACCGCGGTCGGCGCGATGCCGCTCGCCGTCACCGACAATCTCAACTTCGGCAATCCCGAACGGCCCGAGATCATGGGCCAGTTCGTCGGCTGCGTGCGCGGCATCGCCGAAGCCTGCCGCGCGCTCGACTTCCCGGTCGTGTCCGGCAATGTCTCGCTCTACAACGAGACCAACGGCCGGGCGATCCTGCCGACACCGTCGATCGGCGGCGTCGGCCTCCTCGCTGATTTCACCCGCTCGGCGACGCTCGCATTCAAGGCCGCGGACGAGGCGATCCTGCTCATCGGCGAGACCGCGGGTGTTCTCGGCCAATCGCTCTATCTGCGCGACATCTGCGGCCGCGAGGAGGGGGCGCCGCCGGCGGTCGACCTCGCCGCAGAGAAACGCAACGGCGATTTCGTGCGTGCCTTGATCGCCGAGGGCAGCGCGACGGCGGTCCATGACCTCTCCGATGGCGGGCTTCTGGTCTCGATCGCGGAGATGGCCATGGCCTCGGGTCTCGGGGCGCGCCTTGTCGGCGCGCCCGAAGGCGTGCCTGCTGCGGCATTCTGGTTCGGTGAAGACCAGGCGCGCTACGTCATTACGGCGCGCGCGGCCGAGGCCGAGGCCGTTGCGGTGCGGGCGCGTGCGGCCGGCGTGCCCTTGCGGCTCCTCGGGCATACCGGCGATGCCACCTTGTCTATTCCGGGTGAAAGGCCGATGCTGGTAACTGCGTTGCGCGAGCGCTTCGAGAGTTGGCTGCCCGGCTACATGTCGCGCACCGATCCGTGACCGATCCCGCCGCGGGGCGGGTTTGGAGACTGTCTATGCCGATGCTGGCCAACGATATCGAGCGGCTGATCAAGGCGCGCATTCCCGACGCCGAGGTGACGATCCGCGATCTCGCCGGGGACGGCGACCACTATTCGGCGACCGTGCTCGCGGAGTCCTTTCGCGGCAAGTCGCGGGTGCAGCAGCACCAGATCGTCTACGACGCGCTCAAGGCCGAAATGGGCGGCAAGCTCCACGCACTCGCCCTCCAGACCGGGGTGCCGACGCGATAGGAGCGTCCGGTGTGGGCGGCCCGGACGGCTTCACGGACCGCCCAGCTATCCCCCAAATGGGCCGCAAGTGTCCCCAAGACGCACTTGCGTTTCAGCTGCAAACACACGATTTTTGGTAGAGATTACGCGTCCCTGAGCGCCCGGCAGGCAACCGACCCGGGCCGCAACCGAAGGTGAACCATGGCCATCGAGAAATTCATCGATAACGAAGTCAAGGCGAACGACGTGGTGCTGTTCATGAAGGGCACCCCGCAGTTCCCGATGTGCGGTTTCTCGGGCCAAGTCGTGCAGATCCTCGATCACATCGGTGTCAGCTACAAGGGCCTCAACGTCCTCGAGAACGATGAACTGCGCAATGGCATCAAGGTCTACTCGAATTGGCCGACGATCCCGCAGCTTTACGTGAAGGGCGAATTCGTCGGCGGGTGCGACATCATCCGCGAGATGTTCCAGGCCGGCGAGCTGCAAAGCCTGCTGAAGGACAAGGGCCTGGCTGTGCGGGAGACCGCTTGACGACTGCTTGACCGGGCTAAGCGCGTCGGGCGGATGAGCCGAAGGCGTAATCCGCCGCTTTCCGGGGCCGCGCGAATTTCCACGGTCACGCGAAGAAGGTGGATTGAGCTACGCCAATCCACCCTACTCAGAACGTCAAAAATTACCGCGAGTAATACTCGACCACGAGGTGCGGCTCCATCTGCACCGGATAGGGCACCTCGGTGAGGGTTGGCACGCGGGCGAACTTCGCCGTCATCTTGCTGTGGTCGACCTCGATGTAGTCGGGCACGTCGCGCTCGGCGAGGCCGGTCGCTTCGATCACAAGCGCCATTTCGCGCGACTTCTCCTTAACCTCGATGGTGTCGCCGACCTTGAGCCGATAGCTCGGGATATTCACCCGGCGTCCGTTGACCTTGACGTGGCCATGATTGACGAACTGGCGCGCGGCGAACATCGTCGGCACGAATTTGGCGCGATAGACCGCGGCGTCGAGCCGCCGCTCCAAGAGGCCGATGAGGTGGGCGCCGGAATCGCCGCGCAGCCGGATCGCCTCCGTATAAATGCCGCGGAACTGCTTTTCGGAGATATTGGCGTAATAGCCTTTGAGCTTCTGCTTGGCGCGCAGCTGCACGCCGAAGTCGGAAGGCTTGCTCTTGCGGCGCTGGCCGTGCTGGCCCGGACCATACTCGCGACGATTGACGGGGCTCTTGGGGCGGCCCCAGATGTTCTGGCCCATACGGCGATCGAGCTTGTGCTTCGCCTCAACACGCTTGGTCATTCGCGTCCTCATGGCGGGCGGCCGCCGTTTGGCGTCAAGCCCGCATATCAAAGTTGGCTTTTGAGGATCGCGCCCTCCTCTGCCCCGGCGAACCGGGACCGACAGGTCCGCGCCTCAAGCGAGGCGGCGGACCACGGGTCGCGAAACATCCCGGCACGCCAAACGGGTTGCCGGGTCGGGCCGGATTTAGGGGCAAACCGGCCGCATGTCAAACCGATTGATGTCAAACCGATTGCGGGTCGGTCGCGAGCGCAGCGGTGTCGACGCCGAACCGGGCCAGGGCCGCCGCCAGCGCAGGGGAGGGCGGCCTCCGCGACGTGAAAAAGGCACGGGCCTGGATTCCCACAGCGCCCTGTGTCGGTGGTCCGATGAGATCGCTGACCCGGCGGGCGATCGCCGGTGCCGGATCGATCCAATCGACCGGCCACGACGCGAGCTTGTTCAGCCGTTGCAGCACCAGCGGAAAGTGCGTGCAGGCGAGCACGACCGTATCGGTGCGCTGGCCGTCGCGCTCGATGAAGCATGGCGCAATCTCGCGCGCGATGTCGTCATCGGTGACTGTACGGCCATGGAGCTCCGCCTCCGCGAGCGAGGCGAGATGCGCCGACCCGACCAACGTCACGTCGCAGCCCTGCCCGAAGTCGCGGATCAGGGTGCGGGTATATTCGCGCTGCACGGTTGCCTCGGTGCCGAGCACGGACACGAGACGCGATCGCGACGTGGTGCATGCCGGCTTGATCGCCGGCACGGTGCCGACGAAGGGCAGCGTAAAGCGCGCCCGCAAATGTGGCAGCACCAGAGTGGAAGCGGTGTTGCAGGCGATGACCACGAGATCGGGGCGATGGGTCGCGATCAGCTCTTCCATCAACGGTAAGACCCGATCGACGAGCTGGGCCTCGCCATGCCGGCCATACGGAAAGAAGGCATCGTCGGCGACGTAGACGCAGGCAGCATCCGGCCGCGCCCGCGCGATCTCGCGGAGTACCGTGAGACCGCCGAGACCGGAATCGAACACGAGAAGCGTGGCACTCTGTCGCTGCATTTGAACCAAACGGCGGTGGTCCGACACTAATGACTAACGGCACTTCAACTCCGATTCGAAGCGCTCGTTAAAATCTACCGAGAATCCGTAACCGGGTGCAAATCCGGTTCGGAACAGTGTGACCCCCACAACGTTATGCCGTCGCGACAATCTCGCGCGGAATTAACGTCTGAACCGAAAGTGAGGAGGAGAAAGCATGAACGCGTGGAAAGGCTGCATGCTGGGCGCTGGCTTGGCGGCGCTTTCATCCGGCGCCGTGGCTGCTGCGCCGGCACTGGTCATGGACGATCTCAATCTGCGCGCTGGGCCTGGCTTTGAATATGGCATCATCACCGCGATGCCCGCCGGTATCATCGTCGATGCCGGAAACTGCGCCTACGGGTGGTGTCAGGTCACCTTCAACGGCATCAACGGCTACGCGGATTACAACTGGCTCGACTTCGCCCGCGCGACGGCGCCCGTCGTCGGCCCGCCGGCCTATTGGTCCTACTACCGGCCGTATCGGCCCTATCCCGGCTACGGCTACGGCCCTGGCTATGCCTACGGATACGGCGCCGGATATGGTGGGTATTCCTATCCGGCAGCATATCCGGCTGGCTACGGCTATGGCCAAGGATATGCGTACAATCCGGCATATCCTTACCAGCCCGGCTACGCTCCGGGCCCTTACGCGAGCGTCTATCGGACCCCGGGTCTCGTGATTTCGAAGCGCGAGCAGCGTGACCAGAAGAACGTCGCGGTCGCTCGCGCCGAGCCGGCGCCGGGCAAGGTCAAGCACGTCGCATCGGTGAAGAAGCCCGGCACCAAGAAGCACATCGCGGTGGCGAGCGAAGACTCCGACTTTACGCACGGTCCGTCGACCACGGGATCTACCCGCTAGGTCGACCGTTACGGCTAGCCGACATCTTCGCCCGGAATCTCCTCAGTCGAAGACCCGGGCGAAGATGGTACCCACTTCCTTCAGGTGGTAGCCGAGGTCGAAGTTCTCCGCGATCTCTTCCGCGGAGAGGTATTTTCGAACCTCGGGATCCGCTGCCAGCAACTTCTGAAAATCCGCGCTCTCCTGCCAAGCCTTCATGGCGTTGCGCTGAACGAGCCGATAGGCATCCTCGCGCGCGAGCGCCTTTTTGCGTGAGCGCCAGCAGCACGCGCTGGGAGTGGACGAGGCCGCCAAGGCGGTCCAGATTCCGTTTCATGTTCTCAGGGTAGACGACAAGCCGCTCGATCAGGCCGGCGAGGCGATTGAGGGCGAAATCGAGCGTGACGGTGGCATCCGGGCCAATCATCCGCTCGACCGACGAGTGCGAGATGTCGCGCTCATGCCACAGCGCCACATTCTCCAGCGCCGGGGTAACGTAGGCCCGCACCATGCGGGCGAGGCCGGTCAAATTCTCCGACAGCACCGGGTTGCGCTTATGCGGCATCGCCGACGAGCCCTTCTGGCCCGGCGAGAAATATTCCTCTGCTTCCATCACCTCGGTGCGCTGAAGGTGGCGAACTTCGGTCGCGAGGCGCTCGACCGAAGAGGCAACGACGCCGAGCGTTGCAAAGTACATGGCATGGCGATCGCGCGGGATCACCTGGGTCGACACCGGCTCGACTTCGAGGCCCATCGCTTTCGCGACGTGGGCTTCCACCCGCGGATCGATCTGCGCGAAGGTGCCGACCGCTCCCGAAATCGCGCAGGTCGCAACCTCCTTGCGGGCGGCTTCAAGCCGCGCGCGGGCGCGCGAGAATTCCGCATAGGCGGAGGCGAGCTTGAGACCGAAGGTCGTCGGCTCGGCGTGGATGCCGTGGGACCGGCCGACCGTCGGCGTCATCTTGTATTCGAAGGCACGACGCTTGAGCGCCGCGCGCACCTTGTCGACGTCGGCGATCAGCAGATCCGCGGCCCGCACGAGTTGCACGTTGAGACAGGTGTCGAGCACGTCCGAAGACGTCATGCCCTGATGGACGAAGCGCGCCTCCGGCCCGACGATCTCGGCAAGATGGGTGAGAAAGGCGATGACGTCGTGCTTCACCTCGCGTTCGATCTCGTCGATGCGCGCGATGTCGAAGGTCGCGTTCTTGCCCTTCTCCCAAAGCGTGCGGGCCGCTTCCTTCGGCACCACGCCGAGTTCGGCGAGCGCATCGGTCGCATGCGCCTCGATCTCGAACCAGATGCGGAACCTGGTCTGCGGGTCCCAGATCGCAGCCATCTCGGGGCGGGTGTAACGGGGAATCATCGGCAGCCTCGGTGGTGGTGCTCGCGTTCATCGCAAGCAGCCATGTCTTTACATAAAATCGGCGTCGGTCCCTAGTAATCCCCGGTCGGTGGATTTCACTGCGGGTACCGTCATGCGAGGCAAGGTCGTCGTCATAACCGGGGCCACTTCGGGCATCGGACAGATCGCCGCCGAGCGGCTCGCGGCCCAGGGTGCGCGGATCATTCTCGTCGCGCGCGATCGCGGCCGGGCGGAGCAGACGCTCACCCGCTTGCGCCAGGCCGGACCCGATGCGATCCACGGCGCCCATTTCGCCGATCTTTCGACGCTTGCGGACATGAAGCGGGTGGCCGCGGAGATCGCCGCGGCCGAAGCGCGTATCGACGTGCTCATCAACAACGCCGGCAACGTCTTCCGTACCCGCGAGGTCACCGCGGACGGGCTCGAGCGCACGTTTGCGATCAATCACATGGCTTATTTCGTGCTCACCCATGGCCTGCGCGACCGTCTCGTCGCGGCGGCGCCGGCCCGCGTCGTCAACACGGCTTCCGCGGCGCATCTCGGCCGCACGCTCGATTTCGACGATTTGCAGCTCGAGAAGCACTTCACCACGATGACGGCTTACGGCCGCTCCAAACTCTGCAACATCCTGTTCACGCGGGAACTCGCCCGCCGCCTCGCCGGCACCGGCGTGACGGCGAACTGCCTGCATCCGGGCTTTGTCGCGACGGGTCTCGGCCAGCGGGACAGCGGCATGTTCGCTCTGATGGTGCGCTTCGCGATGCTGTTCGCCGGGCGCCCGGAAAAGGGGGCCGAGACCATCGTTCGTCTCGCGAGCGCGCCCGAACTCACGAGCGTGACCGGCGGCTATTTTATCGGCGCCCGCCAGGTCGAGCCGAGCCGCGCGGCACAGGACGATGCGACGGCGCGGCGCCTGTGGGAAGCGAGCGCCAGGATCGCGGGTTTTTCGGAAGCATAGGGAGCCCGGAGCTACGCTGCTTCGCCGCGCGCGAGCGCGGCGGCGGAGCGGATCGCGGCGATATTGGATCGGTAAGCGGCGGGTCCGCCTTTGAAGACCGCGGAGCCCGCGACGAGCACATTGGCGCCGGCGCGCGCGACCTGAGACGCGGTCTCCGGCGTGATGCCGCCGTCAACCTCGATGTCGATCGGCCGCCCGCCGGCCATGGCGCGCAGCCGGCGGATCTTCTCGATCGCCTCGGGAATGAATTTTTGCCCGCCGAAGCCCGGGTTGACCGACATCACCAGGATGAGATCGACGATGTCGATCACGGGCTCGATCATCGTCTCCGGCGTGCCAGGGTTGAGGGTGACGCCGACCTTCTTGCCGAGCGCGCGGATCGCCTGGAGCGAACGGTGGATATGCGGTCCCGCTTCCACATGCACGATGATGTGGTCGGCACCGGCCTCGGCGAAGGCCTGGAGGTAGGGATCGCACGGCGCGATCATGAGATGGACGTCGAAGGGCTTCCGGCTGTGCGGCCGCAGCGCCTTCACCACCTCCGGCCCGATGGTGATGTTGGGCACGAAGTGGCCATCCATGACGTCGACATGGATCCAGTCGGCGCCGGCCTCATCGATGGCGCGCAATTCTTCGCCGAGCTTGGCAAAATCGGAGGCCAGGATAGAGGGAGCGACGGTGAGCGCACGATACATCGGGACCTCCGGATCGGTACGTGGAACGCACCCGCGCCGGTGGTCCGCCTAACACGCCATTTCGACAGCGGCAACGAGGGGAGCAAGTTGCAATCAGCCGGGCAGAAAATGCCGGCTCGAGCGCAAAAGGCAAATCCTGCCGAGGCTCCGCCACCGCATGACCGTTGAATTTGCTCGCTAAACGGCGCGGCACGTCACTTGCTCGGCATTGATCAGGTGGAACTTGCGCCGATCGTTCCGCCTGCGCTGAAACGGGGCCGGCGCGCGGTGGCGCAGGAGATGTAAGTCATGTTGTTCTTCAGCGGAGCGGCATCGAGCGTCATTGGTTATCTTGACCTCGATGCAGCAGATGCCTTCCCAATCGGGCGCCAGCGGTGCCAGCGCGGCACAAAATCTGTTCGATACCGCGCCGCCGAGCAATTCTTCCTCATCGGGCACTGGCGGTACGTCATCGCAAAACCCAACGGCCCCCTCGGGCTCCGCGACCGGCGGCGCGAGCTGGTGGTCGAGCCCCGGTACGATGACTGCGCTGTTTTCTGCGCAAGCGCAGTCGGTCGGCGGCGCGGCTCAATTCCATCGAGCAGTTCTTCGCGGCTTTCGAAGGCCAGCAAGGTGCGTCCGGAACGAGCAGCGGTCTGTCAACGACGGGCACCAGCCAGTCGAGCACAGCCAGCAGTCAAACGACGGGTAGCGGGCAGACGACGGGTACAGCTCAGGCGGCCGCGGGCGCGACGGCGGACGATGATTTAACGGATCAGGTGCAAGGGCATCATCATGGCCATGGCCACCACGGCCATCATGGCGGCGGCATTGGCGCGCTGATGCAGGATCTTGCCAATCAATCCGGCACCAGCCAGAGCACGACCAATGCGGACGGCTCGACGAGCACGACCATCAGCTATTCAGACGGCTCGACCGTGACCCTGACGATGCCGGCGACCGGTTCCACCGGCACAGGCACCTCGGGATCGTCGTCGTCTGCGACAGCGGACGCATCTTCGTCCTCATCCTCGTCATCGACGCCGTCCACGTCGGCGACCACCTCGGTGCCCACGTCCGTCGGAAATCTGCTGGAACGGCTCATCCAGCAGCAGGCCCAGATGTTCGCGGCGACTGCGGGTCAGAATTTGTCGGCGGTCGCCTGATCGCGTCCTCACCGCGCAGTGCGTCGGTTACGCGGTCTCCCACTCCGGGCGAATCTGTCCCGCCACTCCGGTGAAGGCGCCCTCGACCAGTTCGGCAACAAGAAGCCGCGCCGGGTCGACGGGGCCGGGCATGCGGACTTGGCCTTTCGGGATGCGCTTGAAACCGGCCTTGGCGTAGTAGGGCTCGTCGCCGACCAGCACCACCAGGCGATGCCCGCGCGCGCGGGCCTCATCAAGCGCCCGCTGCATCAGCGCGAGCCCGATGCCGCGCTGGCGGAAAGGCGGCTCGACCGTCAACGGGCCAAGCAGCAGCGCGGGCGTTTCGCCGATGCGGATCGGCGTAAGACGCACCGAGCCGACCAGCAGGGTGCCGATCCGCGCCGTGAAGGACAGCGCCATCAGATGATCGGCGCCTTCGCGAATCCGAAAGGCGGTGCGCGCATAGCGGCCCGGGCCGAACGTGCGCTCATGCAGCCGTTCGATGGCAGGTTCGTCCTGCGGCGTCTCCTGGAGAATGGTGAGGGAGAGATCGTTCATGGGTTTTCCGGCCCCGCCGGATAACATCCCATGGACGCCCGGTCCATGGCGGGCGTCATTGCGATTCCTGCCGCGCTAACCGTTGGCCGAGTGCTGCTCCGCCGGCGTGTTCGGCGGGCGCAAGCAATGCCTGATCTGACGGCGCAGCCAGAGTCCCACCTCTTTAATCGTCGCAATCGTTTCCCGGAGGTAAAGCCAATTACTCAAACTTAACTCACTGCGTGCATAACAGGGCCTCGCAACCCGTCAACAGGCCCTCCCATCATGCTCAAATCGTTCGACCGCGTCTTCACTCGCATCTTGCTGCTCGCTGTTCTTGCCGTCGCGCTGCTCGGCGGCATCGGCTACATGATCATCCAGGAAGGCCAGCGCCAATTATTTGAGCAGAAGAAGAGCGACATCCGCCACATCGTCGAAGTCGCCGCCGGGGTCGTCGCCGACTTTGGCAAGCGCGCTGCCGCCGGTGAAATGACCGTTGAGCAGGCACAGGCGCAGGCCAAGCGCGCCTTGAACGCGATGCGCTACGAGGGCCAGGAATTCATCTTCGTCCTCGACTTCAACGCGATCGACATCGTCAACCCCGCCGTGCCTGCCCTTGTCGGCAAGAACATGTGGAATGAGATCGACAAGAAGACCGGCAAGTTCTTTTCGCGAGAGATGGTGGAGATCGCGCGCGGCGGCGGACGCGGACATACGTCCTATAACTTCCCGCGGCCCGGCAGCACCGAGCCGACACCAAAAATTTCCTACGTGATCGGCTATGAACCGTGGGGTTGGGCGGTCGCGAGCGGAGTCTGGTACGCCGACATCGATGCCATCCAGAGCGAAATGACCCACAAGGCCTTGTTGTGGATGGGCGGTGGCATCATCCTTCTGCTGATCGGCGTGTTCCTGCTGACGCGGTCGATCACCAAGCCGATGGGTCGCCTGACGGAGTTGCTCAATCGGCTCGCCGGTGGCGATATCGAGGCGCCGGTCGCGGGCTCGGATCGCCACGACGAGTTCGGCACCATCGCCCGCGCCGTCGAAGCGGTGCGCGAGACCGTGCGCAATCAGATGGCCGAGCGCATCAAGCAGGATGATGAAGCCAAGGCGCGTGCCGCGATGGAGCGCAAGACCACCGAAGAGCGCGAGGCTGCCGAAGCAAAGGCAGCCGCAGAGCGCGAGGAAGTGGCCCGCAAGGCGGCCATGCACAAACTCGCCGATCAGTTCGAGTCGGCGGTCGGCAGCATCATCCAGGCAGTGTCCTCGGCTTCCGGCGAACTTGAAGCCTCCGCCGGCATGCTCACGAAGACCGCCGACACTACCCAGAAGCTTGCCGGTGTCGTCGCGTCAGCGTCCGAGGAAGCATCGACCAATGTTCAGTCGGTGGCTTCGGCAACCGAGGAGATGACCTCCTCGATCACTGAGATCGGACGGCATGTGGAGAAGTCGAGCCACATCGCCGTTCAGGCGGTCAAGCAGGCTGAAAAGACCGATGCTCGCATCGCCGAGTTGTCGAAGGCGGCTTCGCGTATCGGTGACGTGGTGAAGCTCATCACCGCCATCGCCGAGCAGACCAACCTACTGGCGCTCAACGCTACGATCGAAGCGGCCCGTGCCGGCGAGGCCGGCAAGGGCTTCGCTGTGGTGGCCCAGGAGGTGAAGGCGCTCGCGGCGCAGACCGCCAAGGCAACCGAGGAAATCGGCACTCAGATCTCAGGCATGCAGGCTGCGACCCAGGAATCAGTCGCCGCGATCAAGGAGATTGGCGGGACCATCGGCAGCATCTCGGAAATCACCTCGACTATTGCCGCGGCGGTGGAGGAGCAGGGCGCTGCCACCCAGGAGATCGCCCGCAACGTCGGTTCAGCCGCTCACGGCACTGCCAAGGTCGCCACTAACATCACTGACGTGAACCGCGGCGCCGGCGAGACCGGCGTCGCCTCCACCCGCGTGCTGACGTCGGCGCAGTCGCTATCAAAGGAAAGCAACCGCCTCAAGTCCGAACTCGAGCGCTTCCTCAACACCGTACGGGCGGCCTAACGCCGAGAGGCCGGCTCATCTGGTCGCCTTCGTGAGCCTAACCTCAGTTTCGGGCGGCCCTGTTAGCCGCCCCCCTCACGCGCTGAAGCCCGCAACGGAGAGATAAAGGCCCAGAACGACGACGACGCCCATGTACAGATAGAAGCGCTCATCATACCGCAAGGCTTCGAAGACCTTGCCGAGCGCTTCCGGCGAAAGGGCGAGCAGCGCGATGCCACGGATCGTCATCAGCCATCCAATGAGGGTCACGACGATAGGCAATGCGCCTCCCGACCAGATGTTGTGACCGACGATCATCGCGATCCCCGCCGCAAGGCCAAGGATCTCGATGACGAAAAAGCGCCGGCGGATTGCGAATGAGTGCCGTGATGGTCGCGATGGCGCTTTGCTTTCGCAGCATCATCAAGCCCGGCAGGATGATGCAGTAGAGGCCGAGGAATTTTGCGAGGAAGATCGTGAGCGGCGACATCCGTTGTCTCCTGGTTGCGATCGTTAGACTAGACGAGAAGCGCCATAAGCTTGCCGATCAACGCCAGCGGCGCGTCGCTGCCGCAGCGCGGACGCGCTGTTCGGCAAGCGCCTGCGCCGCGGCGCGCGGCAGTACGCGATTGCGCGTTGCGTCATCGAGAACGATGCGGGTGTTGGTGCGCACCCGCTCGTCGATGTAATCGAACGCGGCCTTTTGCGTACCTTTCTGGTATTCGATCGCGGCGCAGATGACGCCGCCGGCGTTGGCGATGAAATCGGGGATCACGAGCACGCCGCGCTGGTGCAGCGCTTCCTCGGCCTTCGGTGGTGCAGGGAATATTCGCGCCCTGCGGCGACCAGCCTGGTGTTGAGCCGCTTGACGTTGCCTTCGTTGATCACGTCGGGCCGCGCCGCCGGAATCCAGATGTCGCACGGAACGTCGATGATCGCGTCGGCTGGGAGCTTCTGCCCGGCGGAATGATCCCGCAATGAGCGCCCCGCATTCTTGAGCGCAATCAGCGCCGCGACATCGAGACCCGCAGGGTCGGCCAACGTGCCGCTGGTATCGCTGGCACCGACCAAAATTGCGCCTTTCTCCGAGAGAAAGCGCATCGCGTGTTTGCCGACCGCGCCGAAGCCCTGCACCGCGACTCGCGCGCCCTTGAGATCGAGGCCGATGAAGCTGCGCGCCACGTCGATCGAGGCGGCGAGCCCAAATCCGGTTGCGCCGATCTCGTCGAGCGGAATGCCGCCGACGGCGCTCGGGAGGCCGACCGAGCGGCCGGTCTCATCGTTGATCCATCCCATGCACAGCTCGTCGGTCCCCATGTCGGGCCCGGGGACGTAGTCGGTAATGTCGCGGATGGCGCCCGCGAATGCCCGGATCAGCCGCTCCTTCTCGTCGACGGGAATATGCGGATTGCCGAAGATGACGGACTTGCCGCCGCCATGCCGCAAGCCCGCCGCGGCGTTCTTCCAGGTCATGGCGCGTGCGAGGCGGAAGCATTCCTCGGTCGACACATCCGGCGCCATTCGCACGCCGCCGATCGCAACGCCGCACGAGGTGTTGTCGACAGCGACGATCGCTTTGAGGCCGACGCTCGGCCGGTGGATATGAATGATCCGCGACGGCCCGAATGCGTCGGCAAATCGGAACGTGTCGTCCATCTTGATGTCCTCCTGATCAGCCGGATTTCTCGAGATCGGTCATCACGGCGCGCAGGAAGCGCGCCGCGTCGCCGCCGGTGACGGCGCGATGATCAAAGGTGAGGGAGAGCGGCAGCATGCGATGCAGCGCCAAACCTTGGCCGCTCCGCACCGGCCGCTCGACAATGCGGCCCGCGCCGAGGATCGCGACCTGGGGCGGGACCACCACGAGCGCCGCATGGCGCCCGGCGATCGTGCCGAAATTCGACAGCGTAATGGTGGGGCTGCGCAGTTCCACCGGCGCGAGCGTCCGATCGCGGACGCGCAGCTTCAAGTCATTGATGCGCGCCCGCCAATCCTCCGCGCTCGTCCCGGCAACATCGCGCAGGACCGGCACGAACAGTCCATCCGGGTTATCGATTGCGAGGCCAAGATCGATTTGCGCATTGGTGCGCCAGGACGCGTTGGTGCCGTCGAAGCTTGCATTGAGGCGGGGCTCGGCCGCGCAGCCCGCGATCAGGGCCCGGATCAGGCGGACGGTGACATCGTCGCTGCTCCAGGATTGAACATCCGCTTCGTCGTGCAATGTCGCGGGCACGACCTCGCGGCCAGCGCGGGCCATGGTCAGCGCCATGGCGCGCCGCGCGCCGCGCAGTTCCTCGCCTGCTTCCAGCGGCGCCACTCGACGCACTCGCGGCGGCTTCGATGTCCGCGAGCGTCAGCCGCCCGTCGGTGCCGGAAGGTCTGACCTTGGAGAGATCGACGCCGAGTGCCTTGGCGCGCGCGCGGACCGCCGGGGCGGCCTGCACTGCCGAAACACGAGGTCTCGCCGGCGGCTGCGGCTGTGCCGCAGGTGACGGCAGGCGCAAGATTGCCGACGACGGTCCCGGTGTCGGGGTGAACCCCTTCCTCGAAGGTCAGAAGAGGCGCGCCCACCTGAATGCGTTCGCCGGGCCGCGCCAAGAAGTGTTCGATTCGTCCTGAACGTGGTGAGGGAATTTCCACCACTGCCTTTTCGGTCTCGACCGAGACCAGCGGCTGATCGACGACGACGTGATCGCCCTCCGCCACATGCCAGGCAACGATCTCGGCTTCCTTCAGCCCTTCGCCGAGGTCGGGAAGATTGAACGGGATCATGAGAAGGCCATCGCGCGGCGCACGGCCGCAGTCACGCGCTCCACATCGGGCATGTAGAGCGCCTCCGTGCGCGGATACGGCATCACCGTGTCGTATCCCGCGACACGTTCGATCGGCGCCAGCAGATTCATAAGGCCGTGGCTCGCGACGCGGGCCGCGATTTCCGCGCCAAAGCCGCAGGTCGATGGCGCTTCGTGGACGATGACCAGCCGGCCGGTGCGCGCGACGGAGTCGAGAATCGTTGCGCTGTCGAGCGGCTTCAGCGTTGCGACGTCGATGACTTCGGCCTCGACGCCTTCGGCGGCAAGACGCTCGGCTGCCTCCAGCGCCTCTTTCATCATGGCGCCCCACGACACGATCGTCACGTCGAGACCAGGCCGCGCCACGATGCAATGGTCGAGTGGAATGCCCGTGCCGTCGTCGTTCACCTCCTCGTGGGCCGCGCGATAGAGTCGCGTCGGCTCGAGAAAGATGACCGGGTCAGGATCGCGAATGGCCGACAGCAGAAGACCGTAGGCGCGCGCGGGCGATGACGGAATCACGACCTTCAATCCGGGAATATGGGCGAACATCGCCTCCGGACTTTCCGAATGGTGTTCGACCGCGCGGATGCCGCCGCCGGCGGGCGCGCGCAGCACCATCGGGCAGGTGAGGCGGCCGCGCGTGCGGGTGCGAAGTCGCGCCGCATGATTCAGGATCTGATCGATGCAGGTATAGGCAAAGCCGGTGAACTGGATTTCGGCCACCGGCCAAAAGCCTTGAGCCGCCAAACCGACGGAAACCCCGGCAATGCCGGACTCGGCGAGCGGCGCGTCGAGAACCCGGTTCTCGCCATGCAACGCAAAGAGACCGTCGGTCGCCCGGAACACGCCGCCGTCGATCCCCACATCTTCACCGAGCACGATGACCCGCGGATCCTCTGCCATGGCGCGGTGGAGGGCGAGATTCACGGCCTGCACGAGATTGATGTCGCTCATGCATCACCAGCCGCATGGCGGGTCGCGTTCGCGAGCTGCTCTGCGAGGTCGGGCGGGCATCGTCGCGTAGGTTCGATCGAACATCGCCGCGATCCCCTGCGGCGGCTCTGCGAGATAGTCCGCCGCGGCCCGTTCCACCTCCTCGCTGCACGTGCGCAACAAGCCGTCTTCCTGTTCGCGTCCCCAGGCGCCGATATGGCTGAGGTAGGTGCGCAATCGGGCGACAGGCTCTTCCGGCCAATGGCGGCTGACGTCGGCATCGCTGCGATAGCGGCCGGCATCATCGGCCGTGGTGTGATCGGACAGGCGGTAGGTGACCGCTTCGATCAATGCCGCGCCTTCGCCGCGGCGTGCCGCTGCAAGGGCATCGGCGGTTGCCTGACGCACGGCGACAACATCATTGCCGTCGACGCGCCAACCTGGGATGCCGGCGGCCATGGCCTTTTGCGCCAGCGTGGCCGCAGCGGTCTGCTTTGCGACCGGCATCGAAATCGCCCAGCCATTGTTGTTGACGACGAAGATCGCCGGCGCCTTCCAGGCGCCCGCCATGTTGAGGGCTTCCGCCACGTCGCCCTTCGAGGTGGCGCCGTCGCCGAAGATGCAAACGGCTGCGCGCTTTTCACTCCGCAGGCGGAAGGCGAGCGCAACCCCAACCGCGTGCGGCGCATGCGTTCCCACCGGCACGCAATTCGGAAAGTCCTCGCGAGGCCCGGCAAAGTCATTGCCGCGCTCGTCGCCGCCCCAATAGAGGAACAGTTCCTTGAGCGTGACGCCACGCCAAATCTGTGCGCCGTGCTCGCGAAAGCTCGGCAGCAGCACGTCGTCCGCCTGCATTGCCGCGGCGACGCCGACGGCGACCGCTTCCTGGCCGAGGCGAGGACGCATAGGTGCCGAGCCGCCCGGTGCGCTGCAAGGCGATGGCCTTGGCGTCGAACGTCCGCGTCAACACCATCGCGCGATAGAGCTTCACGAGCTCCGCAGGCTCACGTGCGAACGCGGGGAGCGGTGCGGTGGTCTCACCTGTCGGTGAGATGAACCGCGCGACTGCCGTGCTGGTGTCGGCCGCTGTCATGGACGATGGCCGTCATCCGCGGCCCACCGGCACCGCCACGAATCTCGTCGCGGTGCCGGATTTGACCTGCAACAGCAGCGAACGTCGGCCGGCTTTGCGCGCGGCTTCGATCGCGTTCTGGAGATCGGCCGCGGCCGCGACTTGCCGTCCGCCGGCCTCAAGGATCACGTCGCCGGTCTTCAAGCCGCGTTCTGCCGCGAGGCCATCGGGCTCGATCTTGGAGATCGCAACGCCGCCGCCCGGCTGCGGCGTTACGGACAACCCGAGCTGCGCAACGCTCGTGCTCTTCGGCTGGAACAACTCGGGGGCCGCATTGGCCTCGCGCTGATCCGGCAAGGTGCCGAGCGTGAGCGTGAACGTCTTTTCTTCGCCGCCGCGGATCACGCTGAGCTTCACCGGAGTGCCAGGCGACATTCCGCTGATCGTTCGTGCGAGGTCGTGGGCGTCGCTGATCTCTTTGCCGTTGACCGCGGTGATGATGTCGCCGGACTTGATGCCGGCCTTCGCGGCCGGTCCGTCCGGCTGCGGCTCGGAGACAAGAGCGCCGCGCGCGTCCTTCAGCCCGAGGCTGTCGGCGATCTCCTGGGTGACCTGCTGGATCTGCACGCCGATCCATCCGCGGCTCACCTTGCCCTTGTCCTTCAGCTGAGTGACGACGCCCTTCACCGTCTCGGCCGGAATTGCGAACGCGATGCCGACCGACCCGCCTGATGGAGAAACGATCGCCGTATTGACGCCGATCACGTTGCCATCGACGTCGAAGGTGGGGCCGCCGGAATTGCCGCGATTGACGGGGGCGTCGATCTGGATGAAGTCATCATAGGGGCCGGCGCCGATATCGCGTCCGCGCGCGGACACGATGCCCGCCGTTACCGTGCCGCCGAGACCGAACGGATTGCCGATGGCGAGGACCCAATCGCCAACTTGCGGAACCTTGTCGGCGAAGCTGACGAAGGGAAACGTGCCGCCGTCCACCTTGATGAGCGCGATATCCGATCGCTGGTCGATGCCGATCACCCGTGCGGTATAGGTCTTGCCGTTGTCCGTCGTGACCTCGACCGACTTGGCTTGGTTTACGACGTGGCCATTGGTCACGGCATAACCGTCGGCGGAAATGAAGAAGCCCGAACCTTGGCCGGTCACGACATCACGGTCGGACGGCCCCGGTGAACGCTCCGGCGTATCGTTTGGTGTGCCAAATCGGCGCAAGAAGCGCTCGAGCGGCGTTTCGTCCGAGAACGGCGAATTGAGGTCGTTCAGCGGGCCGGCGTCGATTTTGACGCGAACCGAAATGACGGCAGGCTTGACCTTGGCAACGATCGCGGCGAAGCCGACCGGATGTTCGAGGGCTTGCGCATGGGCGCTGGCGCCACCGAGCAGGCCCGACATCGTAGCCGGGCCAATCAAGACGGCGGCGGCAACAAATACAGCAATGCGGGATCGCCAACCAAACGCCTCGATCCGGCGCGACAACAGAACCTCAGTCTTGCCCATGCCTCTCCTCCTCGCCTTAAGGATTTAGACGCAAGAACGCGCAAGATGATTACGGTGGGGGAGTAGTCGGGTCTTTGATGTTTCTCAAAACAGGCCGCATTCGCGCAGAGGCGCGGTTGTTCACAATTGTCGCGCCAAAGGGCTATTCAACATCCTGGCAACGCGTTAGCGATGGTTCCAAATTCAATGCCTGAGCATCGGTGTCGCCCGATGCGATCGGTTAATGCTCCATCCGCGCGGGGGAAACAAAAAATCTTGGCATCGTTCAACGTGCATTCGCCTGCTTCCGCAGAGTTCTCCCTGCGATGACGACCGATCAGCCAGTTGCGACGGCAGAGGCCGTCACGCTCGCGCCGAGCGTGTTGCCGCCCGGGGTTCGGGAGAGGATTTTCCTTTATCTCGGCGTCTTGATTGTCTTGTTGGCCTTTGGTTCGCCCTCGGGAGGCTTGTTCGATATCCCGATCAGCTTCTTTCTGAAGAATAAGTTGAACCTGGAGGCGCACGAGACGGCAGTGTTCCGGCTCGTGGCGGGCATTCCTCTCTATTTATCCTTTGTCTTCGGTTTCGTTCGCGACACCTGGAATCCGTTGGGAATGCGCGATCGCGGATTCATGTTTTTGTTCGGCGCTGCGACCGCCTGTCTCTACGTCATTTTTGCGTTCGTGCCGGTCACTTATGCCGAGCTCCTCGTTGCCGTCCTCCTGCTGACCACATCATTCCTTTTCGTCGCCAGCGCGCAGAATGGCCTGACGTCGATGCTCGGCCAGCAGCATGCCATGTCCGGCCAGATCAGTGCGGTGTGGAACATCTTCCTGTCGATCCCGACCGTCGTGGCCCTCCTCATCGGCGGCAGCCTCAGCAACATGCTCGAACACGAGACTGCCGACGGAGCCGCTCGCATCCTGTTTCTCGTCGGTGCGGCGATCATGGTGGTGGTTGCCGCCTACGCGGTGTGGAAGCCGAGAAGCGTCTACGACAACATCGTCAACGAACAGGATGCCGTTCCGCAACCGATCGCAGATCTCAAGCGGCTGGTGCGGCATTGGCCGATCTACCCGGCGCTGTTGATCTGGTTCTTGTGGAATTTTGCCCCCGGCGCCGTCACCCCGCTGCAGTATTACCTCCAGAACACCCTGCATGGGGAAGATGCGCAGTGGGGCCAATGGAACGCCATCTTCGCCGGCTCTTTCATTCCGACGTTCATGCTGTTCGGCGTTTTGTGCCGAAAATATCCGCTGAAGACTTTGCTGTTGTGGGGGACCGTCGTTGCGGTCCCTCAGCTCGTCCCGCTGCTGTTCATTCATTCGATTACGGGCGCTTTGATCGCGGCGGTGCCCATCGGGCTGATGGGTGGCGTTGCCACCGCCTCATATCTCGACTTGATCATCAGGTCGTGCCCCCGTGGGCTGCAGGGAACGATGCTCATGATGTCCGGCGGTCTCAACGTCGTGGTGTCGCGGTTTGGCGATGTCCTGGGCACGACGCTATATGACTACTATGGTGGCTTTGCCGCCTGCGTCATCGCGATCACGATCGTCTACGCCCTGATCCTGCCGTGCCTTTTGTTGATACCGAAGCGCTTGATCGCGACCGCCGATGGACAAATCCCGGAGGGCGGGTTCACGGCGGATTAGGTGCCGGTCGGCATTTCCAGGAGGCGAGCGTCCTCGCTCGGCAAAGCCTATGCGACGAATCCTGGTGATCGGTGCCCGGGGTCAGATCGGCTCGGAACTGGTGCCGGCCTTGAGAGAGCGGTACGGCGCGGAGAATGTCGTCGCCGCTGATCTGCGGGTGATGCCGTCACAGCTCTCCGCCGCGGACAGCTATGAGCACCTCGATTGCACCCAGTCCGCGCAGGTCCTCGAAGTGATCCGCCGTCACGACATCGGCACGATCTATCATCTCGCGGCTTTGCTTTCGGCGCTGGCCGAGGAGAAGCCCCACGAAGCCTGGCGCGTCAACATGGGCGGCCTTTACAATGTGCTCGAGACCGCGCGTCAGTATCGCTGCCGGGTGTTCTTTCCAAGCTCGATCGGTGCCTTTGGCCCCTCGACCCCGCGGGTGCACACGCCGCAGGTCACGGTGCAACGGCCGACCACGATGTACGGCGTTACCAAAGTCTCCGGCGAATTGCTGTGCGACTATTACGCCGGCCGCTTCGGCGTCGACGTCAGGGGGCTTGCGGCTGCCGGGCCTGATATCCTATGTCGCCCCGCCCGGCGGCGGCACCACCGACTACGCGGTCGAGATCTACTATCAGGCGCTGCGCTATGGGCACTATACCTGCTTTCTCAAGCCCGATACGCGCCTCGACATGATGTACATGCCCGACGCGATCGCCGCGATGATGCAGTTGATGGAGGCCGATGCGGCGCGGCTGCGTTACCGCAACGCCTACAACGTGACGGCGATGAGCATAACGCCCGCCGAACTCGCGGACGAAATCCGCAAGCACATGCCCGCGTTCGCCATCGACTATGAGGTCGATCCGATCCGTCAGGCGATTGCCGATTCCTGGCCGAGTTCGCTCGATGACAGTGCCGCGCGGGAAGATTGGGATTTCGCGCCGCGGTTCGATCTGGCGGCAATGACCGTCGATATGTTGGCCCGCCTGCGCGCAAAAGCGCGCACACCCAAGCGTGACTGAACTTAAAAGCGCGAGGTGACGATGCCGACCCAGGGATTGAGCAAAGTGCTGGCAGCGCGTCTCGACGAGATGGCGCAGAGCGGACGCCTCAAAGGCAAGGAAACGGTCATCCGCGCCATGCTTCCGCCACGCGACGGCCTCGGTCCGCGCTACCAGATCGAAGGCGAGGGCGAGACGCCGTTCCTGCGCATGAACTCCAACAGCTATCTCGGCATGGCGCTGCGCTCCGAAGTGATCGCGGCCGAGGAGGAAACGGCGGCCGCCTACGGCACCGGCCCGGGCGCCGTCCGCTTCATCAGCGGCACCTGGTCGCCGCACGTTGCGCTGGAGCGGCGGCTTGCCGCATTCCATCGCCGCGACGCCGCGATCGTGTTTTCGTCGGCGTATGCCACGGTCATGGGTTTGATCCCGCCGCTCGTCACCGACAAGACGGCGGTGATCAGCGACGCGCTCAATCACAATTGCATCATCAACGCGACCGCGCTCTCGCGGCCGGCGGAAAAGCGCATCTACAAGCATCTCGATATGGGCGAGCTGCAGCGGCACCTCGAGGCGGCGTCAGCCAGCCTGCACGCGCGCGATCGTGGTGACCGATGGCATTTTCAGCATGCGCGGCGACCATGCGCCGCTCGACGAGATCATGGCGATCGCGCGGACGCACGATCAGGCCTTTGCGGAAAATGTCATCGTGGTGGTCGACGACTCCCACGGCGTCGGCGCGTTCGGGCAATCCGGCCGCGGCACCGAGGAATATACCGGCTCCGGCCCCGCCGACATTTTGGTGGCGACGCTTGGCAAAGCTTTGGGCGTCAACGGCGGCTACGCCGTCGCGAACGAAGTGATCATCCGCTATCTGCGCGAGACCTCGCCGTTCTACATCTACTCCAATCCGATCACGCCGGCCGAGGCAGCCGCCGCTCACAAGGCGGTCGATATCCTCGATAGCGCGGCCGGCCTGTCGCTGCTCACCCATTTGCGGGCGCTGACGGCGCGCTTCAAGGCAGGCCTCGTCAAGCTCGGCCTCGAAACACTTCCCGGCGAACATCCCGTCGTGCCGCTGATGTTGCGCGACACCGCGCGCACGGCGGCGTGCGTTGCGCATCTGCGGCGGCAGGGCATCCTGGCGACCGGTCTCAACTACCCGGTGGTGCCGAAGGGCGAGGAGGAAATTCGCTTTCAGATCAGCGCCGACCACACCATGGCCGACGTCGATTCGGTGCTGGACGCGCTGGCGCGGTTCACCGGCTGATCATTGCGCCTCAGCCGTCAGCTTCTGATACGCGGCTTCGTCGAGCAACTGGGCGAGCTCGGCGCTGTTGGCGATCTTGAGCTTGAACAGCCAGCCATCGCCGGTCGGTGCGGAATTCACCAATCCAGGCTCGCCGGCCAGCCGATCGTTGACCGCGACCACTTCGCCACCGACCGGAGCATACACATCGGAGGCTGCCTTCACCGATTCGACGGTCGCGGCGACCTCGCCCATGGCGAACTTCGCGCCGATCGACGGCAACTCGACGAAGACGAGATCGCCGAGCTTCTCCTGCGCGAACGGCGTAATGCCGACGGTCGCAACATCACCTTCAGAACGAAGCCACTCGTGATCCTTGGTGAATTTCAACATGGGTCTTCCCCCAGCGATAAGTCATCCGCGTTTGTAGCGCGGCGGCACAAACGGCAAATCCGCGACCATCACGGGAAGCCGCTTGCCGCGCACCTCGGCAAACAAACGAACGCCTCGCCCCGCAGCGCTCGCCTCAACATAGCCCATGGCGATGGGAACGTGGAGGCTTATGCCGAAGCCGCCGGAGGTGACGACGCCGATTTGCGCGGAATCGGCTTCCGTCCGGAACAAGCGGGCGCCGCCGCGGACCGGCGCGGGTCCTTCCGGCCGAAGCCCCACCCGCCGCCGCGGCGCGCCATCGGCAAGCTGCCGCAGGATGGTTTCCGCGCCGGGAAATCCACCGGCGCGAGCGCCGCCGCGGCGACGCGCTTTCGGGATGCTCCATTCCAGCGCGGCCTCGACCGGCGTGGTCGTCTCGTCGAGATCGGCGCCGCACAGGCAGAGACCCGCTTCGAGCCGCAGACTGTCCCGCGCGCCGAGGCCGGCCGGCGCGACCGCCGGATGACGCAGCAGCGTTTCGAACAGCTCCACCGCCGCCCTCGCGGGCACGCTGATCTCAAACCCATCCTCGCCGGTGTAGCCGGAGCGCGAGACGATGCATGCTCGCGCCGACAAGCGATACCGCGTGAGCGTCCATGAACCGCATGGCGCGGACCTGCGGAGCAAGCGTCGCCAGCACATCTTCGGCTTGCGGGCCCTGCAGCGCGATGAGCGCGCGTTCGGGCAGAGCTTCGACACGGCAGCGGTCTGCGAGCTCCGCCGCGAGATGCGCTTCATCCGCGGCCTTGTTCGCTGCATTGACGACAAGCAGGAGATGATCGCCCTGGTTCGACACCATCAGGTCGTCGAGCACGCCGCCCGCTGAATTGGTCAGAAGCGTATAGCGCTGCCGCCCGACGGCGAGCCCCACGAGATCGCCCGGGACGAGGCTTTCGAGCGCAAGGGCGGCATCTTCGACGCGCCCGGAGCGCGGATGCAATGCGATCTGTCCCATGTGCGATACATCGAACAGGCCGGCCTTGGCGCGGGTGTGCAGGTGCTCCTCGATGATGCCGGTGCGATACTGCAGCGGCATCTCGTAGCCGGCAAACGGCACCATGCGCGCGCCGAGCCGCACGTGAACGTCATAGAGCGGCGTGCGCTTGAGCGGAGCTGCCGCGTTCGGTTCGGTCATCGTCGCGCTCCCGCTCTCGATCGGTTCAACGGGACGGAGCGGCGGCACGATCGGTGAGCACAAGCTCGCGCGCCGCCTTGACCTCGTCGAGCCGTCTCACCGGCGTTTCATGCGGTGCGCTCTTGACGAGCGCCGGATCGCTCTGCGCTTCCTTCGCGATCGCCTGCATCGCCGCCACGAACGCATCGAGCGTGCGTTTGCTCTCGGTTTCGGTCGGCTCGATCATCAATGCTTCCGGCACGATCAGCGGAAAATAATTGGTCGGCGGATGAAAACCGTAGTCGAGCAGCCGCTTGCTTACGTCATAGGCGCGAACGCCGGTGCCTTCGATGCTGCCGCGGCAGACGAACTCATGCATGTTGACGCGATCGAACGGCACCACGAAAGCGTCGCGCAACTTGATGCGCAGGTAATTGGCGTTGAGCACGGCATGCTCGGAGTTCTGGCGCAATCCGGCCGCACCATGCCGCCGAATATACGCATGGGCGCGCACGAACATGCCGAAATTGCCGAAATAGGTCGAGACGCGACCGATCGATTTCGCCGGCTGTGCGAGCACATAGCGCGGGCCCTCGGCTCCCTTCTCGTCGCGCGATCACCGGTCCCGGCAGGAAATCCTTGAGGACCGCCGATACGCCGACCGGTCCCGCCCCCGGACCGCCGCCGCCGTGCGGCGTCGAGAAGGTCTTGTGCAAATTGAAGTGCATGACGTCGAAGCCAAGATCGCCCGGCCGCGACGATGCCGGCGAGGGCGTTCATGTTGGCGCCGTCGCCGTAGACGAGGCCGCCGCACCCGTGAACCAGCCGCACCACCTCCTCGATGCGCTCTTCGAACAGGCCAAGCGTATTGGGGTTCGTGATCATGATGCCGGCGACGGTGTCATCGCAGGCGGCCCGCACCGCCTCGAGATCGACGTTGCCGCGGGGGTCGGACGGAATCTCGACCGCGATGAAGCCGGCCATGGTCGTCGAGGCCGGGTTGGTGCCGTGCGCGGAGTCCGGAATCAAAATGCGCGTGCGTTTGGTGTCGCCGCGCTCGCGATGATAGGCGCGCATCATCAGGAGGCCGGTAAATTCGCCCTGCGCGCCCGCGGACGGCTGCAACGTCACTGCGGCAAAGCCGCCGATCTCGGCAAGCCATTGCTGCAGCTCGTACATCAGCGCGAGATTGCCTTGCACGGTGTCCGTGTCCTGCAGCGGATGGGTTTCGGCGAAGGCCGGCAGGCGGGCGATCTCCTCGTTGACCTTCGGGTTGTATTTCATGGTGCAGGAGCCGAGCGGATAGAACCCGGTATCGACCCCGAAATTGCGCTCGGAGAGCGCAAGGTAATGTCGCACGACATCGATCTGCGACAATTCCGGCAGCTCGCAATCCGCGCGCAATTCGTCGGGAGGGAGTTGAGCCTTTGGCACGTCGGGCGCCGGCAGGTCGATGCCGTGCCGGCCGGGCACGCTCAGTTCGTAGACGGTCGGAATTGTGGGGTAAATCATCGCGCAACCTCGCCAAGTGCCCGCACCAGCCGATCGATGCTCGCGCGCGGATTCATCTCGGTGACGGCGACCAGCATGTGCTGCGCCAAGTGCGGGTAGTCGCGGCCGAGATCGTAGCCGCCGATGATGCCGTGTTCGCGCAGGTGCTTGTTGATCTCGGAAACGGGCCGCGGCGTGCGCACGACAAATTCCTTGAAGAACGCCTGCGCGGGCGCCTGGGGATTGACCGCGAAGCCTTTGAGCTTTGCGATCTCGCCGGCGGCGTAGTGGCTGCGATGGAAGCAAAGTTCGGCGACCTGGCGCAGGCCGCTCTTCCCCATGGTGGCGAGATAGACGGCGGCACCCAGCGCGCAGACCGCGGAATTGGTGCAGATGTTGCTCGTCGCCTTGGCGCGACGGATGTGCTGCTCGCGGGTCGACAGCGTCAGCACATAGCCGCGTTTGCCGTCGGCATCGACGGTCTCGCCGACGAGATGGCCGGAGACCCGCCGGACATAGGCCATGCGCGTTGCGAACACGCCGAGATACGGTCCGCCAAAAGAGGCCGGAATTCCGAGCGGCTGTCCTTCCGCGACGACGATGTCGGCACCGAACGAGCCGGGCGACCGGAACAGTCCGAGCGCGATGAGGTCAGTGACGACGATGAGGAGTGCGCCGGCGCGATGGACCGCATCGGCCAATCCCTCGATGGCTTCGAACTGGCCGAAGAAATTCGGATTCTGGATCACCAGGGCAGCGGTTTCGCCATCGAGCAGCGAGGTGAGGTGAGCAAGGTCAGCCGAAGCGTCGTCATCGCCGACGACGGATCCCGCATGCGTTCCGCTCAGGTAGGTTTTGACGATGGCGCGGTATTGCGGATGAACGGCAGGCGACAAGATGATCTTGTTGCGTTTGCCCTGCGCGACATTGAGCGCGAGCAGCACCGCTTCGGCGAGCGAGGTCGCGCCGTCATAATGGCTGGCGTTGCTCACCTCCATGCCGGTGAGCCGGCAGATCATGCTCTGATATTCGAACAAGGCCTGCAGCATGCCCTGGCTGACCTCGGGCTGATACTGCGTGTAGGAGGTGTAGAACTCGCCACGGGACAAAACGTAATCGACGGTTGCCGGCCGGAAATGATGATAGGTGCCGGCACCAAGAAATGAGTGAGACGGATCGACGGGGAAGTTGCGCGATGCGAGCTCGCTCATCTCGCGCGCAATGTCGAGCTCGGACGAGGCCGGCGGCAGCGCAAGCTTGGGAAAGCGCACGTGCGCCGGGATATCGGGGAACAGATCCTGCATGCCGGCAACGCCGATCGTTGCCAGCATCTCGCGACGTTCCGCGTCGGTGTGTGGCACGTAACCCATGGGCCCTCCCTTGCCGGCCATGCGAGCGATGCGCTCGCTGCAAGCCTTATCGTTCGCGCTGTGGCCGCATCGGCGCTCAGCCGGCCGTCTGAACCATCCGCGTGCGGCGATAACCAACCACAACGGAGATAAATTTGCGCGCAATCATATCGGAATCGAGAGCCGGATCGCCGCAATCAAATCGCAAC
Organism: uncultured Alphaproteobacteria bacterium; assembly: GCA_963702755.1. GTDB lineage: Bacteria > Pseudomonadota > Alphaproteobacteria > Rhizobiales > Xanthobacteraceae > JAJPKK01. Next base: position 256,070 of record CAVPDZ010000009.1, read on the forward strand.
ACAGGCGTGCGTGCGAGCTTGGCCGGCGTCGCCACGACGATGATATTGTCCGGGCCGATGCGCCGGATGACGTTCGGGCTGAGCTGCTGATTGCCGCGGCCGAGCACGAAGCCCTGCGCGCCGATCGGGCTCAGCACCAATTTGCGTTCCTGATACCGCGCGACGAGTTCGAGGATCTGCTGCTCGTTGAGATCTTTCCCGATCACGCGGCCGTCCGAAACCGCGTCGACGCCAAGCAGCGTCTTGTCGATTTTGAGCGCGCGCCCGATTGCCTCGACCGTGCTTCCCGGGCCGAGCAGATAGAGCGCCCTGGGATTGGCCGCGATCTCTTCGCATAGGAAGGCAGCAATATCTTCCTTGACCGCGTCCTCATCGACGCCGGTGATGATCGCCTTCGCGGTTTGCACGTAGGTCGGCTCGAACGGCGTCCGCGCCGTCATGTAGAGGCGTACGGCCCATTCGTCGCGCCGATATTTCTCCTCGTCGAGGTCGACGATCTCGGCATCGGCGAGGCCGATCTCTCCGGTAAGGTAGCGCACAAGGATTTCCGCTGTTCGCGCGGGCGTAACGCCGAACACGCCGGAATACATTTTGACGCCCGAAGGAATGCCGAGGATGGGCGTCGCGACGCCGGTGATGCCGCAGACGTCGCGGGCGGTGCCGTCGCCGCCGCAGAACAGCACGAGATCAACGCCCGCCGAAACGAATTGCCGCACCGTCGCCCGGGTATCCTCGACCGAAGGTTCCGGCGAAGTCTCGTGCACGATGGTGATCGGCGCAAAGCCCGCGGCACGCAGCGCGCCTTCGCCCATCGCGCCGGACGCCGTGAGCCAGCTGACGGAGGGAGCCCGCGGCTCGCGGTCGAGCGCGTCCTTCAGCGGGTGGAGCGCTTCGAGTGCACGGCGGGTGGCAATGGGTTCGGCGCCGCGCCGCTTCGCTTCAGCAGCGAGGCCGTCGGTTCCTTTGAGGCCGACGCGCCCGCCCATTCCGGCAATCGGGTTGATGACAAAGCCGATGCGCGACACGGTTCATCCCGGCGACGATTCTGCCGGGATGCTAGCGGTTTTCGCCGCGCTCTCGTAGCGTCATGATGTAGGCGACGACGTCGGCCAGTTCGTGCTCGTTGATCAGTGGGTTCGCCATGCGCCCGTGGGAGGGGGCCTGGGGCAGCGTGGATATGATGTGACGCAGCGAGGTCGCCGAGACGTTGGGACGATTGGCGATCTCCTTGAAGGATGGGGCGCCGCTGATCAGCGGCGCAAACGGCTGATCCACCGCAACGACATGACAGCCCGTGCACACTCCGAGCGCAAATTCGCGGCCGGCAGTCGTGTTCGCGCGGTCAGCGGCACTTTGCGCGCTGGTGTGACCCACGCCGAAGACCGCGAACGAAATCAAAACGCCGGCAGTCATATGCGCGTTCATGCGAGACTCCGTCAACCGCGTGCCGGCGACTTCTTTTCGATGACCGCGGCATCCGCAATGGATTAGCGCGGCGGCGGCTCTTCTGGTTCGGTGTCGAGGATTTCAACGATTTTCGCCGCGACGCCGGTCAGCGGGTGGCCAGACCGATCGAGCACATCACCGTCACCGGTCGCCCAGACAGCCGCCTCTTCGAGATCGGCGATGCTAGGCTTGAGAGCGAGAATTTCGAGAATTTCGGCATCGTCGATATCCCCGAGCAAGCGGCGGACATCCTCCCGGCTCGCGACGGCTGACGTTGGCGGCTGTCCAGGCATTAGAAACTCCACATCGATCTCATGGTGAGGCTTACCGCACCGATTATCTTTCCAATCTCATTCCGATGAAGTCGCCTGAGGCTACGTGCCATTCTTCGGCCGCCGCATCTTAGTTCATCGAGGCACAAGGTTTGCCTCGAAGAGGCCCTTCGCCAGGTGATCATGGAGATCGGGGTCCTCAAGCAACGTGGCGGCGACAGTTTCATCTCCGAGCGTCGTCGCCTCAGTTAGGCCACGGTGCCATTTTTGTGCAGCCAAGTTGCCCTGGCCGATGCGCATCAGGGCGTACAATTCCGATCGCCCTTCCGGCGACAGCGTCGTGATGGCTTCGCGCAGCGCGACAAGCTGCGAGGTCTGCGAGAGCGGGACCTCGGCGGCCGCAACAACGGTGGCATCGAGCTCGCTGCGCCGGGTCTTGCGGCCGGCAAGGTCTTTGTCGGGGACCCGCCCCATGAACTCGTCGCGCTCCACGCGCGCCTCCTTCGCAAGCAGCGCAACGAAGCGCGCCTGATCGGGGTTCAAGGCCTTAAGCTCGGGATGCCCTGACATGATGGTCGCCCTTGATCGATTATTGCGCTTATCTGACGACCAACGCCGTTATCGCTTGCGCAGTTCGTCCAGACCGGCGCTGCCGGTAAATCTACTAAGTGAGGCACTAGTAAGCGGAGCCCGCGGGCGATCATTGATATGCGTCAAAATCGCTGCTGCGGGTTGCCGGTCGCAGTCTTGGCGCCGAGGGCCGCGACCCCAGCGTGGATGGCATCGGCAATCTGCTGATCGCGCTGCCGGGCGCTGATGCCCGCCGCCGCGGCAGGAAGTTCGATCGGTTGCCCGAAGCGGACGGTGATGCGACCCGGACGAGGAAATCGTTTGACCCGGCGGGAACGCCACTTCGGTACCCGTTATCAGCACGGGAACGACGGGCACCGGGTGCTGATCGACCAATGCTCCGACACCGGGCTGGAACCGTTGCAGCGACCCATCGGGACTGAGCGCGCCCTCCGGAAACCAGACGAGAGCGTGACCGCGGGCGAGGACTGCGGAACCGAGCGCGATGCCCGCTGCGGCCGCGCGATCGGGATCGATCGGAATAACGTGGGCGGCTCGGCTGAAGAGGCGACGGAGCGGTGAGGTGAACAGCAATCCCGTCCATCCGGCCCAATAGGTCGATCCGAGTTGTCGGCGCGTCAGCGCGGCCGCGAGCGCGAACGGGTCGAGATAGCTCACGTGGTTGGGACAGAGCAGGAAGGGCGGCTGCGGCAGCGTTTCGCCCCCTTCGACGCGGAGGCGGAAGAAGCCGTGCATCGCGGCACGCAGCAGCATCTCGCCGACGACACGCACGACTCTGACGCCCAAGCCTTGGGGTGCGAGCCAAGTCTTCGCTTGCTCCGCGACGGCGGACGCGCCTTCGTCAGGCGCCTTGGCGACCGTGACCTCGCGCAGAAGATCCTTGATGGTGACGATGCGCGGCGATCTGCTGCTCGGTGAGAGCGATGCCGAACTCGCGCTGCAGCGCGAGCGTCAGGTCGACCCAACCAAGCGAATCGATGCCGAGATCGAGCTGCGGGCTCGTGTCGAGATCGACGGCCTGGCCGGGATAGCGGGCGCGCATCCAGGCCCACAGCCTGGTCGCCAGCGGATTGTCGAGTTGCACCTCCTCCGCGGCCGCTGCGCTGACGCCGCCCTCGGCAGCGTGCGGCTTGCGCGCCTCCTCGTAGAGCGCGCGCAAGAAGTGACGGCGGAGCTTTCCGAGCTGCGTCCGCGGCAGCGGCTTGCGGGTAATCGCGAAGCCGGTGAGGCGAAGATAGCCCGGCAACGTTCGCGCCCGCATCCTGAGCGCATCGCCGATCAATCCTTCCAGGCGGAACGTGCCGGCGGTGCGGACTGCCTCCTCATTGGGGACGACCAAGGCGACGAGACCGGTGGCTCCGCTCATCACCGCGATTTCACGAATGTTCGGATTTTCCGCATAGGCCGCCTCGATCGGCTCCGGATAGACCTTCTTCCCGCTCGGCAGGACGATGGTCTCGGTGGCGCGCGCAGTGATGAAAAGATATCCGTCGGCATCGAGGCGGCCGAGATCGCCGGTGCGAAACCAGTCGTCCGGCGTAAAGGCCGCGCTGGTCGCGGCGGCATCGCCGCGATAGCCCGCGAACACCGAAACGCCGCGCACCTCGATGTCGCCGGTTCCTTCCGCATCGGCATTCGCAATTCGCACGCTGACGCCGGGAAGCGCCTGGCCGACCGATCCGCTGCGCGATCGCCCGGGCCGATTGAAAGTCACAATCGGCGACGTCTCGGTCAGGCCGTAGCCGGTCAGCACTTGCCAACCCAAACCTTCGAAGGCGAGTTCGACCTCGAGCGGGAGAGCGGCGCCGCCGCTCACCATCAGCCGCAGCGTCGAGCCGAGCTTCGAGCGCAGCGGGCGAAACAGCCAGCGGCCGACAGGCAGTCCGAACAGGCGATAGATCGTGCTCGATGCCGATACGAGGACAGGGAAGAGGCGGGCCGAGCAGTCCGCCGCGGCGGGCGACTTCGGCGCGAATGCTCGTGAGGATCGCGTCATAAAGGCGCGGAACGCCCAGAAGCGCGGTCACCTGCCCCTGGTGGATTGCGGCGACGAGCTGCGGCCCGCTGATTCCCGCGGGAAACACGATCGTCGCGCCAGCCGCGAGGACGCTGAGCATGCCGACGGTGAGCGGGTAGGTATGATAGAGCGGCAGCGGCACCAGCGCGTTGTCGCGCGGTCCGACGATCTCTTCCGTCAATATGGCTTCGACGTTCGACAGCAGGTTGGCATGGGTGAGCGGCACCGCTTTCGGCGGCCCGGTCGTCCCCGAGGTAAACGCCAGGACCGCGACATCCTGCGAGGCAGGGGTTCGGGAGGTTGAATCGACGCTGTCAGGCGACGTCGCTGCCCGCGGCATGTTCGCGACCGCACCGAGGTCGAGCGCCGTGCATGAGGGTGCAAGCTTGCGCAATCGCTCGAGCTGACGGTTGTCCGTCAGCATCAGGCGGCACTCGCCGATGCGAATCATGCGCTGGAGGTCTTCGTCCCCGATCTGCGGGTCGATCGGCATCACGACACAGCCAGCGGCAACCACGGCCCAGAAGGCTTCGATCCACGCGGGGCTGGCTGGTGCCATCAGGCCTATCGTGGCGCCGCGTCCCGCGCCACCCGCCATGATGACCTCGGCAAGCCGATGTGATGCGTCGAAGAGATCGGCGAAGGAGATTTGCGTTGCGTGATCGGGTCCGGCGGCAATGATTGCCGGCGCGTCGCCGCGTTCCCGAAAGCGCAGCAGCAGCTGCTGGAGCGTTTCCAGACGAGGCATCCGTCCTCCGCGGACTTACAGCAGGCAGCGATTGCGGCTGCCTGCGCGACTAATGTTTAGCGAAGTCGCAGTGCGAGGCGCTTTGACTTGGCTCAAGCGGCGGCGGCGCTCGTCGGCGATAGTCTTTGGTTTCTCAAATCCTAATCGATCGGAATCCGCGCGAATATTGTCCCCTTGACGAAATCCATCGCCAACGCAAAGCCGAACGTCGCAAGCGCCAATGTTGCAATCACCGCGATCGACAGCGGACTCATCAAGAGTCCGCCGACGGCAAGGGCGCTGACAACCAAGATATCGGCGAGCGAGGCGACCACCAAAATCGGTGCCGGCCGCGAGCGCCAGAAATGCCCGCGTGCCCGCAAGACGTAGAGGATGCCCTGATTGGCGAATACCAGCATCACGAAGGTGAGGGTTTGCATCTCGTCGGCGCTGAGGTGCAGCGCATACCAGCCGGCGATCAGCACGCCGATGCCGTACACAAGCTTGAGCAACGCCAACGGGATGGCGGCGATCACGAGGTTGCGGACATGCCACGTATTGGGATAGGGCGACGACGGCGCGCGATCCGCCGCGCGGGCCATGGTCACGAAATCGTTGGTGAGCATGGACACGGCGATCAATAGCGGCGTGAGCACGGCGTGCCCGGTGATCACGAGGCCGGCGCCCAACAGGACGAGGGTCGCGCATTTGTTGATGAGGATCGTCATCGTGTAGGTGAGGACGCGCTGAAACGCGGACCGTCCTTCCTTGATGCTTGTCACGATGCCGCCGAGTCCGGGCTCGGTGAGCACCATGCCCGCGGCGGCCTTCGCCACATCCGTCGCCGTCGACACCGCGATGCCCATCTGCGCCTGCCGCAGCGCGGGCGCATCATTGGCGCCGTCGCCGCACATGCCGACGGCGTGCCCCTGCCGTTGGAACGCTTTGACGAGGCGGAATTTCTGTTCCGGGAACACGCCGGCGTAGACGCCGAAATCGCTTGGCCCCACGCTCTCGGGTATTTGCCCGGGAGGACACACCGGCCCTTCGATGCCGATCGCATGCGCGACGGTCGCCGCAGTCGCAACGGCATCGCCGGTCACCATGACGGTGCGCACGCCAAGGGATCGCAGCTCGGTCAGCAGCCCGGCGGAGTCGGCGCGAGGCGGATCGCTGAAGGCGATCAATCCGACGAGTTCCAGCGCGTCGGGCGGCCCGGCGGCGACCGCGATGGCCCGGTGCCCGGCATGGGTGAATGCATCGAGTTGCGTGGACGCAGCCGGTGTCATCGGTGCGATGGCCGCGACAGCGGACGGCGCGCCCTTGACCACGCGGAGCACGCGGCCGCTCCTCATCGCAGACGCTTCGGCGATCTTGGTTGCCGGATCGAACGGCGTGAATTTGAGGACGGCAACATCCGACGCAATCTTGCGCCGAGCCGAACGCGGAACGGACCGCAGCATCGATCAAATCCTGGCCGTCGGTCGAACTTGCGGCCGCGGCAAGCGCCAGCACTTCGTCTTCGGTCATGCCCGTTTGCACGGGGGAGACGGCAGCGACCGCGAGCTCGTTCGCGGTGAGCGTCCCGGTCTTGTCGGCGCAGAGCACATCGATCGTGGCCGCCTCGTGCAAGGTCGAGAGCCGCGTCAGCAGCACGCCTTTCTTCGCCAGCGACTGGGCGCCGAGCGCGGCCGCGAGCGTAAACGTCGCCGGCAACGCAACCGGCACCGCCGAGAGCAGCGCCGTCAGCACGAGGGGCACGAGCTGCGATGCGTTGAGGCCAATGATGTGGGCATAGGCCATGAGCGCGACGACGATCGCGAAATTGACCACGGTCAGATTGCCAACGATGCCGAGGACCACCTTCTGCTCGGCGCTTTCGACGTGCGCGACGCGGACGAGTTCGGCGGCACGACCGAAATAGGTGTGCTTGCCGGTGGCGGTGACCTGCGCAATGGCTTCGCCGCGCCGCACCAGCCCGCCGGCATAGACGGTGTCGCCGCTCTTCCGCTCGACCGGGATCGACTCGCCGGTGAGCATCGATTGATCGACGAGGAGCGACCCTTCAATGATCCGCAGATCGGCCGGGACGACCTTGCCGAGCGAAAGCTGCACGATGTCGTTGGGAACGAGGTCAGACGCTGCCACGTCCTCCCAGGCGCCGTCGCGCTTCACGCGTGCCCGCAGCGCGAGGCGCTGCTTGAGCAGCGCCAGCGCGGCATCGGCGCGCGATTCCTGGAACACGCCGAGCCCGACGTTAAGGAGCAGCAGCGTCGCGATCGCAATCGCTTCGAGATGTTCGCCGATCACGATCTGCAGCGCGATCGCCGCTTCGAGCATCCACGGCACCGGCGCCCAGAAATGGTGCACGACCCGTTGGATAGGGTGCACCCGCTCCTCGTCAACGCTGTTCGGACCGAATTGGGCGAGGGCGCGCGCGGCTTCCGCCGACGTCAGCCCGACCGAGTCCGCGGCCTGAGGTGTCGACCGGCCCGGAGGAACTCTCATTCATTTGCCGTATCCGGGGATTTGCTATTGTTCGCCGTTCCGGTACTACGCAAGGTACCGTCAATTCAAATCGGGCAGATGCCGGTTTGCAATCGCCGCTGTCGCATAGGCGACGTTGCGATGTGACAATGAATACGAACAAAATTCGAAAGGGAGGAAGGCTATGAGTGAGAAAACGCCTGGCGGACCAAGCATCGGCCGCCGCGAATTCATTGCCACGGGCGCAGCCATGATCGCACTACCTACGCTGGCGAGGAGCCAGGGTGCCGCAACCTTCGTCTATGTCGGCTCCTACACCAACAATCCGCCCGGCGGCGGCAGCAACAACCCGATCGGCCTCTCGGTGTTCCGCTTCGATGGGAGCAACGGCACGCTGACGCCGGTCCAGGAGGTTACGAGCGCCAATCCGTCATTCGTCGCGCTCGATCCTTCGCGCCGCTTCCTTTACGTGGTGAACGAACTCGCCGACTACGAGGGACGCCCGAGCGGATCGGCGGAAGCCTATTCAATCGATCCGTCGAGCGGAAAGCTTACGCTCCTCAATCGCCAGTCGGTGAACGGATCGACCCCGGCGCATCTGACGGTCGACCCGAGTGGTCGCTATCTGCTCGTTGCCAACTATCGCGGCGGCAATTTCGTCGTCCTGCCGATCGGCGGCGACGGCCGGCTCGGTCCCGTCAGCAGCGAATTCATGGATATCGGTCATGGCCCGAATGAGGAGCGGCAAACGTCGCCGCATCCTCACATGGTGACGTTCGACCTTGCCGGGCGCTTCATCACGACCGCCGACCTCGGCACCGACCAGGTGCAGACCTTCCGCCTCGACGAACGGCAAGCTCGAACGCATCAGCGTGGCCTCGACCGCCCCGGGCAGCGGGCCGCGCCACGTCGCCTTCCACCACAACGGCAAGATCCTCTACTGCCTCAACGAGCTGAACGCGACGATCACCGTCTTCGGTTACGATCCGGCCAGCGGAAAGATCGGGGATGTGATCGAGACCGTGCGCACCGAGCCGCCGGATTACCGCGGGCGGCAAAGCACGGCGGAGATCGCCGTGCATCCCAATGGCAAGTTCCTCTACGCCTCGAACCGCGGCCACAACAGCATCGTCGGATATCGCATCGATCCCGCGACTGGAAAGCTCGCGGTCATCGGCTATGCGACGGAGGGCATGTCCTTCCCGCGCAACTTCGTCATCGACCCGAGCGGCAGCTGGCTCTACGTCGCCAATCAGAAGGGCGATACCATCGTGCAATTCGCGATCGACACGGCGACCGGCGAACTCAAGCCGACAGGTCAGGTGATCCGGTCCATCACGCCGGTTGCCGTGGTGTTCCGGACGCCGGCATAGGCGTCGGGGCAGGGCAAACGGACCTGTGGCACCGACAGATCCTTGACGACCTCGACAAGCCGCGCATCCGTAAACGGGCTGCGGATCGAGAACCCCGCCTTGCGGGCGAGGCACTTCATGGCGGTGTTGGTGCGCAGCACGTCGCCGAACAGGTAGCGGGCGCCATGCGCTCTGGCATGGCATTCGAGGTGGCGCAGCAGCAGCATGCCGAGACCTTGGCCCTGCCAGGCATCCGCGACCGACAGCGCGATTTCGCTGCGCCGACTGTCCGCCGCGATGACGAGCGCTGCCTCCGCAACGACGCTGCGCTCGCTTTCGACATCCGCGAATGCGAGCAGCATCAATTCGCTTGGCCCGCTCATGCGGGACATCCGTTCGAGCTGCGCCGGCGCAAGCTCGGCGAGCGCGCCAAGAAATCGATTCCGGCGGGTCTCGCGCGACAAGCCGCGCACATAGGCCTGCAGCTCTTCGGCATCGTTGGGCGCGATCGCACGCACCAGCACGCGCCCGATACCTGACGGGCGCAACGATACGATTGGGCTGCTCCGTCGCTTGTCCTCCGCCTCGCTGATGGCGCGCATTGTGTCTGCCTCAGATGCCCGCGGAAATAGAAGGACTGCGCGCGGCGTTGCGCATGTCCCATCGATACGGAGGGAGCGGCGGCAGCGGCGACACTTCGATCGCCATCGTCGCCGGACCGGCAGCCGCGCAGACCACCGCCAAGCCGGGCCGGTCGAGCACGAAAGACTCGCCGGCGTTGAGTACGATGTCTCGCAAGTCATCGGACTGCGTGATCCATGCGCTCCCATCAAGACACGCCACGGTGCATCCTTCGCCATCGCGGATGTTGAACACCTCACCGGTGTTCAGGCGGACCGGCCGAATGGCAACACGAGTTCGCATCATGATCTTTCCTCAGGCTGCGAGCGCAGGACGCGATCTCTCGGCCGCGCCTACGCTCTGCTCTTACGTGTGGCGTTGCAGCGCTGAGGACAAACGAATGTTTTTCACGCTTCGGTGAGCATGGCGGAATTCATTCCGGGATTGCGAAATGCGCATGACATGACGAATGCGCAGCTGTTTCGTATTGATGAATTCAGCTCATCGAACGTGAATGAATTTCATTTGTTCGGATGTTCGTCTCCGGCGCCATTCTGCAAACGGCGAGTTGCGTCGGGTTCGCTCGACAGATCGACCAGGCGCGGACGGCAGCGTCATTTCAATGCAGCGTCAGTCCAATGCGCGTCAGCTCCAACAATGAGCCGCGCTCCCTCCGAGGTTAGTAACTTTCGTTTTTGCGATGCGGATGGTCACTCTAGGTTTTGCGCCTTCTGAAACCCATCCCGAGGCGACAATGACCATCGTCAACACACGGCTCTCGCACTCCGGCGCTTCGGCCGGCACCTCGATCAGGACCTCGAGTACCACTTGGCGCACGCCGGCTCTCATCATCGGCTTCGGCTGCCTGATCTCGCTGATGTCGTTCGGCCCGCGCTCATCGCTCGGCTTCTTTCTGACGCCGATGTCGAATGCCAATGGCTGGGGTCGCGACGTATTCGCCTTTGCGCTGGCGCTGCAGAATCTGCTGTGGGGCATCGGCCAGCCGCTCGCCGGCATGATCGCCGACCGCTTCGGCACGGTTCGCGTGTTCTGCACGGGCGCGCTGATGTCCGCCGCCGGTCTCGCGCTGATGGCGCATGCAACGAGCGCGCCGATGCTCGATCTCTCCGCCGGCGCGCTGATCGGCTTCGGCCTGTCCGGGACCTCGTTCATGATGATCGTGGCGGCGTTCGGCAAGCTGTTGCCGCCGGAGTGGCGTTCGATCGCGTTCGGCTTTGGCACGGCAGCGGCCTCGTTCGGGCAATTCCTTTACTCGCCGTTATCGGTCATGCTGATGGAGCAGTTCGGCTGGCAACAGACGCTGACGATCTTCGCCGTGACCACGCTTGCCGTCCTGCCGCTGTCCACGGCGCTGGCGACGCCGAAGCGCGAGGGATCGTCGAGCAAGGAGGCCGCGCCGCAGTCGCTGCGGCAGGCTCTCTCGGAAGCTTTTGCGCAACGCTCCTACGTCCTGCTGGTGCTCGGCTTCTTCACGTGCGGCTTCCAGCTCGCGTTCATCACGGTGCATTTGCCGGCCTATCTGATCGATCGCGGTCTTTCCGCGACGGTCGGCGGCTGGACGCTCGCGACGATCGGCCTCTTCAACATCGTCGGATCGCTGACCTACGGCTGGCTGTGCGACTACGTGCCGAAGCGCTATCTGCTCTCATTCAACTATTTCGTCCGCGCGCTCGCGATCCTGGCGTTCATCTCCTTCCCGGTGACGCCCTTCACCTGCATCGCGTTTGCCGTCGTCATGGGCCTGGTGTGGCTCTCGGTGGTGCCGCCGACGAACGGCATCATTGCTGTGATGTTCGGCACCCAATGGCTTGGGACTTTGGCGGGCTTCGCTTTCCTCAGCCACCAGATCGGCGGCTTCCTCGGCGCGTGGCTTGGTGGCGTTTTGTTCGATCGCTTCGGCACCTACGAGCCGGTGTGGTGGCTGTCGATCGCGCTCGGTGTCTTCTCGGCGCTCGTCAACATGCCGATCGTGGAAAAGCCGGTCGCTCGCCCGGCAGTCGCGATGGCGTAGCGCCATCGCCCGACTCAGCAATGGCATTCCGGCCCCGGCCGGAATGCCAGGAGACAGAACAAATGGGAGACAGCAGATGCAGGAGACCATTGCACCGCGTCGAAAGTCGGCCGTTCCGGTAGCGGCCGCGATTTTGATCGCGCTCGCAATCCCGGTCGGGCTGTGGGCCCATTATGGTCCGACGGTATTCTTCGAGACCATCCGGGTCGGCTTCGTGGCTTGTTTCGGCTGAAGCGTTGCTGCGTTCGGCCGTCCCTGCGCGCAGCGCCATCATGCGCCTCGCGTAATTTCCAAAACCTCAAGGCAGCGCTGCGGCTTCGCATGTCGGTCAGCATTGGCCGGCAAGCGGAGCCGCCCTATATTGCATGCCCAATGCATTGAAACGGATCGGGGCATGGCCTTCCGGCTACCGCCATTGAGTTCACTTCGGGTGTTCGAGGCCGCGGCCCGTCACAACAGTTTTCGCAAGGCGGCGGACGAACTCAATCTGACGGCGAGCGCCGTCAGTCACGGCATCCAAACGCTTGAGAGCTGGCTCGGCGTCGAACTGTTCCACCGCGAAGCGCGGCGGTTGCGATTGACCGGCGCGGGCGAAATCTACGCGCCCCTCGTCAATCAAGCCCTGACGGTTCTCGCCAAGGCGACCGACCAGTTGCCCGGTCGCAAGGCCACAGGCACGCTTGCGGTGAGCAGCGCGCCGACGTTTGCCAACAAGATTTTGCTGCCGCGCCTCGAAAGGTTCGCCGGTCAATTTCCGGATATCCGGGTGACGATCGACACGTCGCAACGCCTCGTCGACCTCACGCTCGACGAGTTCGATATCGCCATTCGATTCACGACGGAAAAGAAGCCGGCGTCGAACTGGACCTTGCTCGGCATGGAAACGCTGATACCGGTCTGCAGCCCGGGCCTGAGGAAGCAATTCGGTACATCGTCGGACGAGGTCGTGCTTGCGGGCGCGCCATTGATCCACGTCACCGTGGTGTCCAACGATTGGAGCTACTGGTTTCGCGAAAGCGGAATGGAGGTCCCGTCGTCCATCAATGGCGGGCTGCGAGTCGACACCATCCAAATGGCGCTTGATGCCGCAAAGCGAGGCCTCGGCGTCGTGCTGGGCCGGCGCCCGCTGGTCGACGACGATATCGAAAGCGGTCTGCTCGTGCCCCTGGCAACGCAGGCGATCCCCAGCGGAAGCGGCTATTGGCTGGTCACCGCCCAGGCCGATTTTCAAAAGCCGGAGGTCAAGTTGTTCCGGCGCTGGTTGCTGGACGAGCTCGGGACGAAGACAGAGCACAATAAGCCCTGCGCGGGCGGGTTCGCCCGCCTGAGAGGCGGCCGTTACGAGCGAGGCTTCATCAGCCGGTCGAGGAGGTGCGTCCACCGGCTCGGCCAAAACGCCAGCACCGCAACGATCAGCCCGATCAAAACCAGCGACACCATTCCCTGGATGACGCCAAAATTGGTTGCATCCTTCGATACGAACCAGCCGGTGACAATTCCGGCGAGGATCAGCAAACCTCGAACCAACCAACCGACCATAATCGGCTCCCGTCGGGGAAGACCTTGACTCGCGGCAGTCGAGACCGGGTCGAGCAATCGAGAGCAAATTATCGCAGGGCACGGTGCATTGATATTCCGCAATCACGCGGCCGTCGCCGTTCGCTCAAAATTCTCACAGTTCGTCATGGCCGGGCTTGTCCCGGCCATCTACGCCTTCCCAGCAGAGATGTTGAAAGAAAGACGTGGATGGCCGCGACAAGCGCGGGCATGACGGCTTGAGGGGCAGTTCGATCAAGGCGGGCACGCGCTCAAAAACGCGAAGCCCTCAGCGCTGCATCTGCATTATCTGAGGCATCGGCATCATGTTCTGGTTCAGGTTGTTCATGATCCAGAGCGAGCCGCCGATGATGAGCGCGACGATCAGCACGCCGAACGCGAGCGCCAGGACGTTATTGGTATTGTCCGGCGCGGTCGTGATGTGCAGGAAGAAAACGAGATGCACACCGATCTGGGCAATGGCGAGCACGGCGAGCGCGATCGGAATTCCCGGCGCCCAGATCAGATCGGTGTGGACGACGTAGAACGAGGCGATCGTTAGAAGCACCGCCAGCACGAGGCCGATGACATAGCCCTGGACGCCTTCGCGGACGCTGCGATCCGCCGCCTCCATGAAGCCCGGGCCGACATCGTCCGCATTGAGTTCTTCGCTATCGTCGCTCATCGACCTTCTCCGATCAAATAAACGATCGTGAACAGCGCGACCCAGATGATGTCGAGCGCATGCCAGAACAGATTGAAGCAGATCAATCGCCGTAGAATGTTCGGGCGAAAGCCCTTGACGAAAACCTGCGCCATCATGGTGCCGAGCCACAGCAGGCCGGCGGTGACATGGAGCCCGTGGCAGCCGACGACGGTGAAGAACGATGACAGGAAGGCGCTGCGCTGCGGTCCGGCACCCGCCGCAATCATCGAGGAGAATTCCTGCAGTTCGAGTACGAGGAAGGCGAGCCCGAGAACGCCGGTGATGAAAAGGCAGACCTGGGTCCAGAGCTGATTGCGGGCTTCCGTCGCGACGGCTGAAAGTCCGCAGACGAAGCTGGAGGCGAGGAGGCACGCCGTTTCGATCGCGACGCGCGTCGGGTTGAACAGATCGCGTCCCGACGGACCGCCGGCGGTTGCCGTCTGCAACACCGCATGCGCCGCGAAGAAACAGGAGAACATGACGATGTCGCTGAGGAGGAAGATCCAGAAGCCGTAGCCGACAATGACGCGCTTGGATGCCGGTCCTCCTTCGCCGTGCCCGGTCGCATAATGGGGCACGCCGCCGTGGCCCCCATAGCCACGCCGCAGCTTATAAGGGTCCATGTCCCGTCGGTGTGGCTGCTGCAAGACGTCGGTCGCGCTCATGCCGGCTCCGTGACTTGCGCGTGGGCGGCGAGCCATTCCTCGCGGGCGCGGCGCCGTGCGCGATCGACGCGGGCGACTTCCTCAGCGGGAATTTCGTATTCGTCGACATCGCGCCACGCGAACCACACGAACACCGCATAGGCGGCGACAATGCCGACGCCCACGAGCCACCAGATGTGCCAGATCAGCGCGAAGCCGGTGATGGTGGAAAAGAACGCGGTGATGAATCCCGTCGGGCTGTTTCGCGGCATATGGATCGGTTTGTATTCGGGCTCCGGCGCCAAGTGATGGCTCTCGATCGCCCGCTGCTTGATGTCCCAATAGGGCTCCTCGCTTTGCACATTCGGCAGCACCGCGAAGTTGAACGCCGGCGGCGGCGATGCGGTCGACCATTCCAATGAGCGGCCATTCCAGGGATCGCCGATTTCATCGCGCAGTTCATCGCGACGGCGGATGCTGACGACAAGCTGGATCACCTGGCAGGCAGCGGCTGCGATCATGATCACGATCCCGACGCCCGCCGCCAGTATCCAGGGGCGCCACAACGCCAGGTCATAGTGCTGCAGGCGTCGCGTCATGCCGAGCAGACCGGCGACGTAGAGCGGCATGAACGTGACGTAGAAGCCGGCTAGCGACAGCCAGAATGCCGCCTTGCCCCAGCCTTCGTGCAGCTTGAAGCCGAACGCCTTGGGAAACCAATAGGTGAGGCCAGCAAAGCCGCCGAACACGACGCCGCCGATGATAACGTTGTGGAAGTGGGCGACGAGGAAGAGGCTGTTGTGCAGCTGGAAATCGGCGGGCGGCACGGCGAGCAGCACGCCGGTCATGCCGCCGATCACGAACGTCACGATGAATCCCAGCGACCACAGCATCGGCGTCGCGAAATGGATCCGGCCGCCGTACATGGTGAAGATCCAGTTGTAGATCTTCACCCCAGTGCCGACCGCGATGATGCTCGTCGCAATGCCGAATACGGCGTTGACGTCGGCGCCGGCGCCCATGGTGAAGAAATGATGCAGCCACACCGTGAAGGACACGAGGCAGATGAACAGAGTGGCCATGACCATCGAGCGGTAGCCAAACAGCGGCTTGCTGGAAAACGTCGAAATCACCTCGGAGAAAATGCCGAACGCCGGCAGCACCAGGATGTAGACCTCGGGGTGTCCCCAGGCCCAGATCAGGTTGATGAACATCATCATGTTGCCGCCGGCGGCGTTGGTGAAGAAATGGAAGCCGAAGTAGCGGTCGAGCGCCAGCATCGCGAGCGTGGCGGTGAGGATCGGAAAGGCCGCGACGATCAGAAGGTTCGAGGCGAGCGCGGTCCAGCAGTACATCGTCATGCGCAGATAGCTCATGCCGGGCGCGCGTATCTTGAGAATCGTGGTGACGAAATTGATGCCGGTCATCAGCGTGCCGACGCCGGAGATGAGGAGCGCCCACAGGTAATAATCGACGCCGACGCCCGGCGAGTAGCGCAGCTCCGACAGCGGCGGATAGGGCAGCCACCCGGTTTTGGCGAACTCGCCGACGACGAGCGAAATGTTGACCAGCAAGGCGCCGGTCGCCGTCAGCCAGAAGCTGGTGGAATTCAAGGTCGGGAACGCAACGTCGCGCACGCCAAGCTGCAACGGCACCACCAGATTCATGAGGCCGATCATCAGCGGCATGGCCGCGAAAAAGATCATGATCGTGCCGTGGGCCGAGAAGATCTGGTCGAAGTGCTCGGGCGGCAAATAACCGGGCGCATGAAAGGCGAGCGCCTGCTGCGAGCGCATCATGATCGCGTCGATGAAGCCGCGCAGCAGCATCAAGAGCGCGAGCAGCACGTACATCACGCCGATCCGCTTGTGATCGACGCTCGTGATCCACTCGTTCCAGAGATAGGGCAGGTACCCTTTGATGACGATCCAGGCGAGCACCGCGAGCAGGATCAGCATGACCGCCGATCCCGCAACAAGCGGGATCGGCTGGCTCCAGGGGATTGCATCCCAGGTGAGCTTGCCCAGCACTGTCAGTGCCCTCCGTGGGTCGGAACCGCCGCTTTGTTCGGTTCGTCAAGCGCTTCGGATGCGGTCCGAAGCTGCTGCGTCGCGATCGCCTGGAAGAGATCAGGGTCGACGGTACGGTAGGTGAAGGGTTTCACGTTCTCGCTGGCCACCGAGAGCATCATGTAACCCTCACGGTCCAAGGCCGGGCCCGCCTGCTGCGCCATGGCAACCCATTGCGCGAACGCATCCGCGGTCACGGCCCGCACGGTGAAGTTCATCCCGGAAAATCCGTCCCCGCTGAATTGCGCGGATTGGCCGTAATAATCGCCCACGTGATCCGCCTGGAGATGGAGCTGCGTCACCATCCCGTTCATGGTGGCGATCATGGTGCCGAGCTGCGGGACGAAGAACATGTTCATCACCGTCGCCGATGTCAGCGAGAAGTGCACCGGCACTCCCTCCGGAACCACGAGCTCATTCACGCTGGCAACGCCATGCTCGGGGTAGATGAACAGCCATTTCCAATCGAGCGAAACGACCTGCACCTCGAGAGGCTTCGTTGCCGACGGCAGCGGCTTGTAGGGATCGAGCTGGTGCGACCCGATCCAGATCACGCCGCCAAGGAAGAGGATGACGAGGGTCGGAATGGACCAGACGATCAGTTCGATGCGGCCCGAATAAGCCCACTCCGGCTGATAGTGCGCCCGGGTGTTCGTTGCCCTGAACCACCATGCGAACACCAGTGCGGCGATGATCGTCGGCACTACGATCACCAGCATGATCTCAACAGCGTTGAGGAGGATTTTCGAATTCGCGTCCGCAATCGGGCCGCGCGGGTCGAGGACGCCGCCCGAGCAGCCGGCCAGTGCCGGCAGGAGCACCGGGAGGAGCGCCATGACGCTCGTCCTCCGCGCCACGGCTCGCATACGCCGCAAGGCTCCGGAACGGGGCGGGGAGGTGAGCGCCGACTTGAGGAACATGCCGCTGTTCATTTTCCGTCAGAGCTTCCGATGGGCGAGGACCTGCGGAATTTCATTCCGATGTTAGCGAAGATGTTTCATGCTGGCGTGACAACAAATCCGGCGGGCCGCGGCCATGCGGATTGGCGGGAGGATCGTCCCGAACGCTACTCAACCCCGACGATACAACATCGTTTCGCCGCCGAAAGCCAACTACGCGGCGCCGCCTGCGAAAACGTCAATCCAGTGCAAGGCTCAGCATGATCGATCAAATGCACGCCGGTGTCACGTAGGGTGCGGCCCGAATTCACAGACGCAGCGCCCGCATAAAAAAGCCCGCTCTTTGCAAGAGCGGGCTCAGCTTGCGGCACAACGTTGGACTGAGGACCTGTGCAGTTCCCGTTTCGTAGCCCGTCGGGACTACCTATCGACCCATGCCTCCAAAGCCGCCGGGAACGTCCGAACCGGTACGGCGCTGGCCGTTAGAATCCATCGAGCTGTAGCCCGGGTCGCCGTAGTAGCCGATTCCGCCGCCGTAGATATTGCCATGGCTTCGATAGCCCTGAGCGTAATAACCATCGGTCCGAGGCACATAGTAGTGGTGTGAAGGATAGTTCCAGCCGTGGCGGTAATGGCGGTACTGGGCACTGGCTGTGGTTGGAAGCAGCATTGCTGCCGCTGAGAGCACGGCTGCAATTGCGAATGTGCACTGCATCATCTTCTTAGGGGTCATGATTTCCTCTTGTGGCGTTCAATGCCCTCCCATCCGAGTCGCGACTTGCCAGCGGTAAATGTCGGTCTCCGCAGGGATAATTGCAACGAACGAGGTGTCGCAGGGCAGGGCAGCGATAACAAAAAAGCGTTGCCGGCAGCTTTCCGGCGTTCTTTCAAAGGCAGCCGATTGAATTTTCGAATTGTAAGGCTTGCCCCGACTTTTTCGGGTCGGCCGCGCGATAACGGCCTCTGCGGCATCCCGTCGACGCCTTTGCCGCGCTCTCGTGCTCTTCACGCCCGCGCGGTGGAACCGACAGCTGCGTGGATCGCCGTGCAGTGCCGGACAAGATTGGCATGCGATGCAACGAACTGCTTGAGCGGCGTATCGATGTCGTAGAAGTAGATATTCGCGATGAAGCCATAGATGCCGGCGTCGATGCTGGTCGGCTTTGCCCCGTGCAGGAAGCCGCTGTGCGAAATGAGGTTCCCCAGGACCTGCAAATCGGCGAGCCCACGGGCATAGGCCTCGTCCGGCGCGTAGCGGCCGATGCCCTGGTAGTAATAGCGCTGAGCGTTGAATTCCTGCGCCTTGCGCAGGTCGGCCTCTGTCAGGCTCGGGTGCTCCCGCCGCAGCGCCGCGGCAAAGGCCGGCCAGAAGCGTTCGTCCTTCCACCGCGAATACGACATCACCCAATAGAGGTCATCGAACATCCGCGTGATCAGATGATTGATGTCGCGTTGCGCGGCGGTCAGCCCATCGTCGATCGTGAGGCGATATTTGCGCGTGAGGTAGGCGAGGATCGCCTCGCTGTCCCCGACTACGTCACCGTCGTCGACGATGTAGGGAAGCTGGCCGCGCGGGGCCTTCGACGCATCGAGGATGTGCTCGTGCGCGAAGGGCACGCCGGTCAATTTGAGAAACGCGAAGACCTTGAGGCCGTAGCCGTTGTTATCGGCAACGCCGAAAAGTTCGGGATATGAATAAAGCGTGACCAAGGCTGCCTCCGAGGAACGCGGGGGTGACATATCGCAAGCGCGGCAGCCTACCTCAAATCGCGCGAAGTCGCGGGCGCGACTTGCGGTGGGACCGTCGCTTTTGCCGAGCCGATACGTGATCGTCGTTTCCGGCACTTTGGCCAGTTGTGATATGTTTGATGAGTAGATCGTTGTCGGTGGGAAATCCGGTCTGGTAATATGCGCCGAGAACAATGATTTCGATCGGGGGCTCGATCTGATTCGTCAGGTTGGACCCGCCCGGGGTTGCTGAAGCGTGCCGGAGACGCGCGAACCGAAAACTCGAGGGAGAATGGAACGATGGGTGGTGGAAACACGACGAGCGCTTTGGCTCTTGCCGCGGCGTTGATGGCGACGGTCGCGGTGGCGCAGGCGGCCGATGCGCCGAAATATCCCAACTGGAAAGGGCAGTGGGACGCGATCAATCCGCGGTTCGGCGGCCAGGGCGTCAAGTTCGATCCGACCAAGGCCTTCGGGCCCGCGCAGCAGGCGCCGCTGACGCCCGAATACAAGAAGGTCCACGAAGAGAGCATGGCCGACCAGGCCGAGGGCGGGCAGGGCAATTTTATCGACCACGCCAAGTGCTACCCCGGCGGCATGCCGAGCATGATGTCGGCGCCGGCGCAGGAATACATTGTCACGCCGGAGACGACGTACATCTCGGTCAACACCGATCTGCGGCGAATCTTCACCGACGGCCGTCCTTGGCCAAAGAACCTCGATCCGACCTATCAGGGATATTCGATCGGCCACTGGATCGATGAAGATGGCGACGGCGTCTACGACGTCCTCGAAGTCGAGACGCGCGGTCCATTCAAGGGGCCCCGTGCGTACGACGCCACCGGCTTGCCGCTGCATTTCGACAACGAGTTCGACTTTCAAGGAGCGGATCTATCTCGACAAGAAGGATCCGAACCTGCTCCACGAGGAGATCACGGTGTTCGACCACGCGCTGACGCGGCCGTGGAGCGTCGACAAGACCTATCGGCGCGATCCGAATCCCTATCCCAACTGGAGCCGCGTCTCCTGTCCCGAGGGCACCAACTACGTGGTGGTCGGGAACGATGTCTATTTCTTGAGCGGCGACGGATTTCTGATGCCCACCAAGAAGGATCAGGCTCCGCCGGATTTGCGATACTTCAAGCAGACCCGCGCGCAGAAGTGATGGAGAGGTGATCGCCGGATCCGACAGGTCCAGCGGTCACATCGCCTGCATCGTGACCTGTCGGAACCGCAGCACGGCGAGCCACAGGAACAGGGCCCCCGCCAGCGCCACGATCACGTAATGCGGCCACACGACGTCAATGCCGGCGCCGCGATAGAGGATCGCCTGCGCAATCGATACGAAATGCGTCGAGGGTGATAGCAGCATCACCTTCTGCAGCAGGGGCGGCATGCTCTCCATCGGCGTATTGGCGCCCGAGAGCATGTTCATCGGGATCGCGATGAGAATCATGAGCAGTCCGAGCTGCGGCATCGAGCGGGCGACGGTGCCGAGAAAAATCCCGATGGCCGTCGCGAAAAACAGGTAAGTGGCGGCGCCGCCCAGAAACAGCGGGATCGATCCGGCGATCGGAACGCCGATCAGCCCGCGCACAACGAAATAAAGCGAGAGCGCGATCGCGACCGTGATCACGAACACGTTGGCCCAGACCTTGGACATCGCGATCTCAAACGGCGTCACTGGCATTACCAGCAGATGGTCCATGGTGCCGTGCTCGCGCTCGCGCACGATTGCTGCGCCGGCGAGGATGAGCGCCAGGATGTTGATGTTGTTGATGATGGACATGACGCTGACGAACCACGCGGCTTCCGAATTGGGATTGAACGCAATGCGCAGGTCGAGCGACACCGGCGTCTGAGCATTGACCCCGGCGCGCACCAGAAAACGTGTGATTTCGTCGGCGATGATTTGCTGGGCGTAGCCGGAGCCGACGCCGGCCTGCGTCATCGCGGTCGCGTCGGCGATCAGTTGAATCCGCGGCTGCCGTCCGCCCAGGAGATCGCGCTGAAAGTGCGGGGGAATATCGACCACGAAGGTGAGCTGCCCTGTATTCATCAGGTGGTCGATATCTCCTTCCCCGATCGGGATCGGGGACTTGAATTCCGGCGGCAAAAGGACTTGAGCGATTCTCCGCGACAACTCGGAATGGTCTTCGTCGACGATGCCGATCGATGCGTTGTAGACCTCCTCCAGATGGCCGCGAGACGTCGTGATGACGGCGAACGAGAAGCACCAGACCACGAAGGCGACCAGCACGAAGTCATGGCTGAAGCTGCGCAGCTCCTTGGTACCGAGCCAGAAAATGTTGGCGAGCGTGCGCATCGTTTCGCCTCAGCGTTCCTGCTTGCGCAGCAAGACCAGGCTCAGAATGGTCAACACGGGAATAAAGGCCGCCAACAGGGCAAGGTTTCCGGCGAGATCCGCGAATCCCAGGCCCTTGGTGAAGGTGCCGATCGCGACGCGCAGGAAGTAGGTCATGGGAAAGCCGTAGCCCATGATCTCCGCTCCGCCGGTGAGCGAGGATACGGGCTGCAACATTCCCGAAAATTGGATTGCCGGCAGCTGGTGACGATCGCGGTGCCGACCAGCGCCGCAATCTGGGTCGAGGTGAAGGACGATACCAGCATGCCGATGCCGGTCGTTGCGATCACATACAGCACTGCGCCCAACAGCAGCACCGGGAAACTGCCTTTGAGCGGCACCCCGAACAGGAACACTGACATCAGAAACAGCACCGCGAAATTGATCATCGAGACGACGACGTAGGGAAGCTGCTTGCCGGCCAGAAATTCGAGCCGCGTCACCGGGGTCACATAGAGATTGGTGATCGAGCCAAGTTCCTTTTCGCGGACGATGGCGACGGCCATCAATATCGAGGGGATCAGCACCAGCAGCAGTGCCATGCTGGACGGCACCATGGCGTAAATGCTCTCGAAATCCTGATTGTAGCGGAATCGCGTTTCGATCAGGGCCTGCGGATCGGCGGCGGCGTCTCGCTCACGTCGGTTCGCAGGATCGGCGAGATATTGCTGATGCACGCCCTCCACGTAGCCGCGGATGGTCTGTGCCCGAAACGGCATTGCCCCGTCGACCCACGCGCCTACCGCAACCGGCGGCCGTGCTTGAGGTCGCGGCCGAAGCCCGGCGGAATTTCGATGGCGAGCTGAAGCTCGCCGTTGCGCAGCCGCCGATCCAGTTCGGCGTGATTCGGCGATGGGCGGCTTTTCGGCGAAGTATCGTGAGCCGCTGAATCCGGCGATATAGGCGCGGCTTTCCGGGCGTGCGATCGCCGTCGAGCACCGCGAAGGACATATTGTCGACGTCCATCGTGATGCCGTAGCCGAAGAATGATCATGAGAAACGCGGTGCCGAGCAGGGCGAAGACAGCCAGATCGGATCGCGCAGCAGTTCGAGCGCTTCGCGGCTCGCATAGGCCAGCATGCGCCTCATGCTGAAGCGGCGACGGCGCCGGCGTGCGATTGCGGCCGCGTTCGTCCGTTTCTGCGTAATCGAATGCCCCGATGTCGATCGTGCTGGTCGCCGGCGATGTTGTCGCGCGGGCTGCCGTCGCCTCTTCGAGATAGCCGATGAATGCCTCCTCGAGCGTTGCAGCGCCGCGCGCCGCGACGAGATTGGCCGGCGTATCCGTCGCAAGCACCCGGCCTGCATCCATCAGCGAGATGCGGTCGCAGCGCGCCCCTCGTTCATGAAGTGGGTCGAGACGAAGATGGTGACGTTCTGGCTTCGCGACAGATCGATCAGCAATTCCCAGAACTGATCCCGCGCCACCGGATCAACCCCCGAGGTCGGTTCATCGAGGATCAACATCTCCGGATCGTGCACGACGGCGACCGCAAGCGAGAGACGCTGGCGAATCCCGAGCGGAAGATCGGCCGTGAGCTGATCGATATAGGGGGTAAGCCCGAAACGCTCACAAGCTCGATCGATGCGCGCCCGCGCCCGCTCCCGCGGCAACTGGAACAGGCGGGCATGCAGATCGAGATTCTGGCGAACCGTCAGCTCCGTATAGAGCGAAAACGCTTGCGACATGTAGCCGACGCGACGGCGCGCATCGATGCCGGCGGCCTCGAGCGGCTGACCGAACAGCAACGCCTCGCCGCTGCTCGGCGTCAGCAGTCCGGTCAGCATCTTCATGGTGGTGGTCTTGCCGCAGCCGTTCGAGCCGAGGAACCCGAAGATCTCGCCGCGCAGGATGGTGAAGTTCACGCGGTCGACCGCGGTGAAGTCGCCGAACCGGCACGTCAGGTCGCGCGCAACGATCACGGGCTCGCTGTCCCCGACGCGACGGGGCGGCACGGTGATGCCCGCGCCGTCGCGCTGGCCCTCCGGAAGCAGCGCGACGAACGCGTCCTCGAGCTTGCCGCGCCGGTGCGGCTTTAAGGTCGGCGGGGGAACCCACCGCAAGGAGGCGTCCCTCGTTCATGGCGATGAGCCAATCGAACCGCTCGGCTTCTTCCATATAAGCGGTGGCGACCACGACGCTCATGCCCGGCCGATGCGCGCGCATGCGCCCGATCAGGTCCCAGAACTGGCGACGCGACAGCGGATCGACGCCGGTCGTCGGTTCGTCGAGAATGAGCAGGTCGGGATCGTGGATGAGTGCGCAGCACAGCCCGAGCTTCTGGCGCATGCCGCCGGATAGTTTTTTCGCCGGCCGGTCCGGGAACGGTGCCAGCCCGGTGCTGGCCAGGAGATTGGCGATCCGCCGCTCGCGCTCGGCCGGGACTGTCCGAACAGGCGGCCGAAGAAATCGATATTTTCTGGACGCTCAGATCGGGATAGAGATTCTTTCCGAGCCCCTGCGGCAGATAGGCGATGCGCGGCACACGGCGACGCGATGCCGCGCGTCTCTCATATCGCCGCCAAACACCTGCACCTTGCCGGTCTGGATGCGGCGGGCACCGGCGACGATCGCCAGCAGCGACGACTTGCCGACGCCGTCAGGCCCGATCAGGCCGACGATGCATCCGCTCGGGATCGCGATCGTGACATCGTCGAGTGCAAATTTCGTCCCGTAGCGATGGGTCAGACCTTCGACACGCGCAATCTGGCGCCGGATCGATCATTTGCTGATCGTGCTCTGCAGCGCGCAGGCCACGGTGTCTTCGGATCGGCACGCACGTAGGCAATGCCAGGCAAGCCGCTGCGGACGGCCTCGGCATGCGCGCGCAGCAAATCGGGATCGATGCGCACGCGCACGCGGAACATCAATCGGTCGCGCTCGGTCTGCGTTTCGACGGGCTTCGGCGTGAACTGCGACTGCGTCGCGATGAACGAAACTTTGGCGGGGATTGCGAGGTTCGGGTAGGCGTCGACCACAATGCGCGAGTCTGCCCCGACGGCGATACGACCGGCTTCGAGCGTCGGCAGGAAGATGTCCATGTAGACGGAAGCGATGTCGATCATGGTGTACACCTTGCCGCCGGCCGGCAGCACCTCGCCGAGCTGGGCGATGCGGTACTGGATGCGGCCTTCGCGCGGCGCGACGAGCGTATTGTCGGCGATGTTGATCCGGGTGATCTCGACCGAATGCTGGGCGGCGGCCAAGGCCAGCTCGGCTTGCGCGACACGCGCGACGGCAGCTTCGAAAGCGGCCGTCGCGCCCTGGAGCTGCTGACGCCGCTGGTCGAGCAATTCCCGCGTCGCGTTGCCACTCTGCGCGAGCGCGTTGGTGCGATCCCATTGCTGCTTTGCCAATTCAAGCTGGGTGCGCAGCTGTTCGAGCAGGGCGCGTCCCTCCTCGATTGCCTTCGCCGCCTGCTCGGCCTGCGCTTCGCCGCGCTTCAGCGTCGCCTCGAGATCCTTGACATCCATGCGGGCGACAACCTGTCCCGCCTGGACCATGTCGCCCTCCTGCGCCAGAAGCTCGGATACGCGTCCGGCAAATTTGGTGTCGATGTCGATTTCGTCGGCCTCGAGACGCCCGTTGCCCCAGACGATGCCGGCGGGCAATTGGTTGCGCACGTGCTGCCACCAATAGATGCCACCCGCGCCCGCCGTCAGCACGATCGCCGCAAGGGCCAACGCAAGCCGCCGTCGCCCTTTACCGCGAACGCGCACGGGAACCGGCGCGCGGCGATGGAACAATCGCGCTCGCGCTTGAGGTCGGAACAACAGGTGACGCCGGCGGAGCAATCGATGAAGGGGAATGATCAGGTTCGGTACGCTGGTTCAAAGGGATCTCCGCGCTCGAACGTCGTTTCCTAGCGGAATCGTGCAAATCCGGATTGACCGAAATCAAGCTGCCTTCAATGAACGCCAAACCTTGGTTGCGATTGACGCATGGCAGTGACTAGCCTAGCCGTCTTGCTGCCAAAATCGAATCGGAGAAAAGACCTAAAGCGGCCATTCCTGGGGAAGGGGAGTATCATGTTCAGGCATCGTTTGGTTGCCCTGGCGGCGGGGTTCATCGTCGCGATCGCGTCGCAAGCGTTCGGGCAGGTCCCCGGTGGAACGAAAATCGGGACGCTCAACTGCCAGCTTGCGCCGAGCATCGGATTCATCATCGGCTCGCATGATCCGATGCGGTGCCGGTACACGCCCGACGGACCGTTCCCGCCGGAGTTCTACGAGGGTGTCATCAACACCATCGGCCTCGACATCGGCTTCAAAACCGGGGGCGAAATGGCGTGGGCGGTGGTCGCACCGACGGTCGGTCCGCCCCGCGGCGGGCTCGCCGGCGATTACGTCGGGGCGAGCGGAAGCGTCACGGTCGGCGGCGGCGTCGGGGCCAACGTCCTGGTCGGCGGCTCCGGGCGCTCGTTTGCTCTGCAGCCACTATCGGTGCAGGGCCAGGCCGGTCTCGATCTCACGCTCGGCGTGAGCGGCCTCGCGCTCCGATGGGTGCGGTGACGCGGCACGGCGCAACAACATGACGCGAAATGGCGGCCGACGCCATCATCGGTTCTCGATGACTTCGGCGTCGTGTTCATAGACCCACGTGATCGCGGCGAGCGACCAATCGGTTGCACCTTTGGCCATCTCCGCGTCACGTGCCTTTTGCGCCGGCCCGTCAGGCATGTGGAAGCGGGTCTTGTTGGCGTCGGACATCCCTTGCAGGCGCGACGTCCGCGGCAGGCGCAGCCGCTCATAAAGACGCAGCGCCTCGGGAACGTCGTTCGGAAATTTCAACAGGCAGCTCGTCAGCGTCGCGGCATCCTCGATGGCCTGGGCAGCGCCCTGGCCCATGAACGGCAGCATCGGGTGACACGAGTCTCCCAAAAGCGTGACCCGTCCGACCGACCAGCGCGGCAGCGGCGTGCGGTCGAACAAGGCCCATTTGAAGGTCTCGTCCGCTGCTCCAATGATCGAGAGAACCTGGTCGTGCCAGCCCGCATATGCCGAAAGCACGTCGGAGACTTCGCCGCGATCGACCCATGACTCCCGATGCCAGCTGTCTTCTTCGCCAATCGCGACGAAGTTGACCAGTCGTCTCGCCGACACGAAGTAATGGACGAAATGCCGGCGAGGCCCGACCCAGATCTGCGAGCACAGTTCGAGATCGAGGTGCCTCAGCCGGTCCGACGGCACGAGGCCGCGATAGGCGACGCAGCCGGTGAAGCGCGGCTTTTCCGGACCAAATAGGGCATGGCGCACGACCGAATGAATGCCGTCCGCGCCAATGAGTGCGGCGGCTGAGATCGATTGCCATTTTCGAAGTGTGCTTCGACACGATCGTCATGCGCGACGAGGTGCGTGAAGCGGTGAGAGAGGTGGATGCGGTCCGGCGGGATCGCATCGGCAATGGCCCGGTGCAGATCGCCGCGATGGAAGGTGTAGTAAGGCGCGCCGAACGCGGCCGCGACCTCATCCCCCAGCGGCGCGCGGACCAGAAAGCGGCCGTCATCCCAGCGGCGCTGGTCGAACGTCGCCGGTTTGACGCCGGTTCGCTCCAGTTGTCCGGCAATGCCCAGTCGATTGAGGATGCGCGACGCGTTGGGGCTGATGTTGATGCCGGCGCCGACTTCGCCGAGCGCCCGCGCCTGTTCGTAGACGTGCACGTCGAAGCCGGCGCGAAACAACACCGCCGCAGCGGTGAGACCACCGAGGCCGCCGCCGATGATCGCGATCGAGGTTGGACGTACGGTATTCATCTTGCGCACTCCACACGTTGCGGCGTGCAATTCGCCGGCCCTTCAAACAGGCAATATACTATGTTGTGCCGTTCGCGGATGGACATCACGATAAATTCCGCGGATGCCAACCGCGAACGTGTCTTCGTCTTCATTGGGGTAAAGCGCTTTGGACCTGCAGATCAAAGGCAAAGTTGCCATCGTGACCGGCGGCAGTCGCGGCATCGGCAAGGCGATCGCCCGCGAACTCGCAAGGGAAGGCGCGGATGTCGCAATCGTGGCTCGCGATGCGGCAGCGCTCGAAGTCGCCGCTGTGGAGATTTCGCGGGAGACCGGCCGCCGCGTCGAGCGATTTGTTGCCGATACCGGAGATGACGGCGCCGTCAAGGCAATGGTTGCCGGCGTCCTCGCTGCGTTTGGGCGCATCGATATTCTTGTCAACGGCGCCGCGTCGCCGGGCGGGCAAGGAAAGCCGCCGGCACTCGCCGAAATCACCGACGCATTCTTCTTTGCCGACATGAACGTCAAAGTGATGGGCTATGTGCGCACCGCCCGCGAAGTCGCGCCGCATATGGCGAGGCAGGGCGGCGGGCGCATCATCAACATCAGCGGGCTTGCGGCACGGCACACGGGAAGCACGGTCGGCTCGATCCGCAACATCGGAGTCGCTGCGCTCACGAAGAACCTCGCCGACGAACTCGCGCCGCAGGGCATCTCGGTGGTCTGCGTGCATCCTGGCCGCACGCGGACCGAAAAGACGGCGGGCGTGATCGAGCGCGAGGCCAAGGCCAAGGCGGTCTCGCCGGACGAGATCGAGCGGCAAATGGCCGGGCACAATCTCGTGCATCGTCTCATCACGGCCGAGGAGATTGCCCACGTGGTCGCGTTCCTCGCCTCGCCCAAGTCGGTCGCCATCAACGGCGACTCGATTGCGGCAGGCGGCGGCGTGCCTGGCGCGATCTTCTACTGATCCGAAGTTATTTGCCGAGATGTGAATCGAAGAACCGCGTGATTTCGCCGAACGCCTGCGCGGTCTCCGGCGCGCTGATGTCGCGCATGTATTGCGCGTGCGACTGGCCCTCGAAGACTTCGAGGACGGCGTCGACACCCGCTTCGCGCAGCTTGCGATGGACACGAACGGTGTTGCTCAGCAGGATGTCGCGGGTGCCGGTGGTGAGGATCGTCGGCGGAAAGCCGTGCATGTCGCCATAAACCGGCGACAGCAGCGGGTCCTTGAGATCGTGGCCGTTGGCGTAGAGCGCGGCGCGCTTGTCGCAACTGGCACCGTAGGCGACGAGCACATTGTCGATCATCGCATTGGTCTGGAAGCTGTCGCCGGCGCCGGTCAGATCGGACATCGGCGTGCCGGGCGCAATGGCGGCGGGCAACGGCAGGTTCTCTTGTTTCGCGCGCAGCACCATGGAGAGCGTCAGCCCGCCGCCGGCCGAGGTGCCGAAGATCGCCATGTTCCGCGGGTCGGCCATCTTCACCGCGGCTTTCCAGACCGTCATGGCATCGTCGAGTGCCGCGGGATAGGGAGCGTCGGTCGGCGGCATGCGGTAGTCGACCGCGATGACGCGGAACCCCCCGAAGCCGGCCATCATGATGGCCTCGACCGTGCCGGATTCGCCCGGAAACGAAACGAAGCAGCCGCCGTGGACGTTCACCAAAAGACGATTACGGTTCGCGGGCGGAATGGTTTCCGGCGTCACCATGAACGTCTTCACGCCATCGATAACTCGCGGCTCGACTTTCACATGCAGCGCTTCGCGCAATGCCGGCAGTGTCTTCACGATGGCCGCAGCCCCGGCTTCGACCTGTGCTTTCCAGCCTTCGGCGGAATCCGGAATGACATTCCAGGTGGGACTGAGCGGCGCCGCGATCAGCTTTTGTATTTGCGGACTCACGGTGCCGGGCACCGGAATGCGACGCGCCGGCACATCGCGCTCTGCCGGCGTTTGCGCGCCGGCGTTCGGCATCGTGATTGCGAGCGCAGTCACGGCGAAGCCGAGCGCACGGAGAATCGACAAAGGCGAAATCGCGACGCTGCCGTTGCAGCTCATGAAGCTTCCTCCCTGAATATCTCGCATCGCCTCACAAGCAGGGTTACTCGGGTCGACGAGAGTCGAAAAGCCCAAGGGTCTCGCGAGGCATGGGCACCAAGAATATCGTTTCCGCATCTTCGCGGCGATGCGAATCTCATTCCTTTTAGTGCGGCGATGTCAGCAGAGTTCATCTTATTTTTTGCCGAGCATTGACTTGGGCATGTCCGACAGCCCCATCTCACGAGAGAGGCGCGTCACTTACGGCAGGCGACGGCGTCGGCGGGCGTGAGCGGGAGACGGACATGTCGAGTATCGAAACGGCCTCGTTGAGCGCCAGCGCGACGGAATCGCGTCCGGCCATCAGCGAAGACTGGCTGTCCGTCGTGATCGGTCTCCTGGTATTCGCGTTGGCATTGGTCGGGCTTGCCGGCACCGATCTCATCGGCTGGGTGGTCTCAACATCGGTATGGATCGACCCCGGCAAGGCGCTGGCGCCGGTCGGCAAGGCCTACGTTGCATTGGGCGGCGCCGGTGCCCTGGTCGTGACTTACCTTGCATTGCTCGCCGTGCTCACGGCGGGCGCCGCGGCGCTCAAAGCAGACGTGCGACGCTTCGCCGTCGCGTTCACCGTTGTGTTCTTCATTGCCTATGGCTGCTGGATCGTCGGCAGCAATGCGCATCTTGCGGCAGTGACGGCGGCCGACTTGCAAAAGTTTGGCATCGACTGGTCGCTCAAGCTCACCAATGAAGGCGGCTTCGTCGTAGCGCTCGCGGCCGGTCTCGTCATCGCCAACTTTTTTCCGCGCTTTGCCGATTGGCTCAAGGAAGCCATTCGGCCCGAGCTTTACGTCAAGATCGCCGTGGTGATCCTCGGCGGCTTCATCGCCGTGAATGCGGCAGGCCGCCTCAACCTCGCCGGCGCGCTCGTGCTGCGCGGCACCGCGGCAATCATCGAGGCCTACCTGATCTATTGGGCGGTGGTGTACTTCGTCGCGCGGAAATGGTTCGGCTTCAATCGCGAATTCGCGGTGCCGCTCGCCTCCGGCATTTCCATCTGCGGCGTCGCCGCCGCGATTGCAACCGGCGGCGCCATTCGCGCGCGGCCGGCGATCCCGGTGCTGGTGTCCTCGCTCGTCGTCATCTTCGCGGTGGTCGAGGTCATCATCCTGCCCTTCCTCGCGCAAACCTTCCTGTGGCAGGAGCCGATGGTCGCCGGGGCGTGGATCGGGCTTGCGGTGAAGACGGACGGCGCCGCTGTCGCCGGCGGCGGCATTACGGAATCGCTCGATTCTCGCCAAGGCCGCGGCGGAAGGCGTGCACTATCAGCCGGGCTGGATTCTCGGCACCACTGCGACGGTCAAGGTCTTCATCGACATCTTCATCGGCGTGTGGGCATTCATCCTCGGCTACATCTGGACGAACCACATCAACCCGACCCGCGACTTCGACAAGACCAGGGCGGTCGAGATCTGGCAGCGCTTTCCGAAATTCGTCCTCGGCTTCATCGCGACCTTCGTGATCAGCCTCCTCATCGCGCTCACGGCTTCGCCCGAAATCCTGAGCCGGCTGCCGACCGTCAACGCCGAGGCCAACACATTCCGGGTGATCTTCTTCATCCTGACGTTCTTCTCGATCGGCGTGCTCTCGGACTTCCGCAAGCTATGGCAGGACGGCTTTGCGAAGCTCGCCGCGGTCTACGTGCTGAGCCTGTTCGGCTTCGTGATCTGGGTCGGGCTCGTGATCTCGTGGCTGATGTTCGCGGGCGTCAAGCCGCCGCTCGCCGGCTGACCAACGGCGCCACGACAGCGCTTCAACAATTCACGCGGAGATGACGATGTCGCAGCAATCCGATGTTCGCAAAGAACTGACGAACTCCGTCGCCGAGCCGCTGCTCCCGATCGAAAAGAAATTGATCGGCTGGAGCCTCGGCCTCGGCATCGTGCTGCTGCTCGTGCTGACGCTGCTCGCGCGGCTGTGGCCGGTGACGTTGTAACTTCACCTCCCCCTGGAGGGGGGAGGTCGGCCGCGTAGCGGCCGGGAGGGGGTGGCAGCAGTGCCACGAATTCTTCCGCTATAGGGTGGCGCCGCTGCCACCCCACCCCGGACCGCCAGCGGCGGTCCGACCCTCCCCCTCCAGGGGAGGGTGCACGAATCCCTACGCCACGCTTTGATAGGCGTCGATGATCTCGCTGCCGGTCGCGAACCAGACGCCCTGGTGCTCTTTCATGTAGGCGATGGCGCGCTGGAGATATTTGATGCGCAGCGGCTGGCCGGAAATCATCGGATGCAGCGGGATGCCCATCACGCGCGGCTGCTTGCGGCTGTCGGCGTAGAGCTGGTCGAACTGGTCGACCACCGAGCGGTAATACTGCTCGCCAGTATAGCCCTTGCGGATATAGAGCGGGATGTCGTTGATCTCGTTGCAATAGGGCAGGCCGAACATCTTCCCCGACTTCACCTTCATGGGAATCGGCTGGTCGTCGTTATTCCAGTCGCCGCAATAGATCACGCCCTCTTCGGCGAGAATGTCGAGCGTGTTGTAGGTCTCCATCAATCCGGAGCCGAGCCAGCCGCGCGGCCGCTTGCCGGTCGCCTGCTCGATGGTCTTGAGGATATTGCGGATGGTGTCGCGCTCCGCCTCCGGCGCAAGGCCCGCGAGCGTCGTCGAGTTCGTGGTGCCGTGGCCCATGAACTCCCAGCCGCGCTTTTTCATTTCTTCGACGGCCTTGGGATAGACGTCGCACACCTGCGAGTTCAGGCAGACCGTCGCCTTGACGCCGGCTTCGTCGAACACATCGGCGAAGCGCCACAAGCCGACGCGCAGCCCGTATTCGCGCCAGGCGTAGTTGAAGACATCAGGAACGTAATTCGTCGGATTGGGCGAGATGCCGACGCCGAAAGCGGAATCGTACTGCCAGACTTCCACATTCGGGACAAACCAAACCGCGATCGTGTTGTTGCCCGGCCATTTGAACGGCTTGCGCTCGAAGATGAAAGAATCGTCGTAGCGCTCCGACCGGCGGATCGGCCGCGGCGGCGTTTGCGCGAGGGCGCTCGAGGGCGCAAGTCCCGATGCCAATGCACCTGCCGCAGTGGCGAGGCCCAAGCTCTTTGCAATGAAGTCGCGACGATCGTGATCCCAGCTGCCCATGGCGCTGCCCTCCATAACTACGCCTGAGAAGCGCACCATGCCGCGCACGGCTGCGCCTCAGGATGTCGTTTTATACACGCTCACCGCCGCGAAATTAATCCTTCACGTCCGATGCTGATCGACCGCCGGACGCCAGACCAGGAGACGCTTCTCGACCAACGTCACGGCGCCGTCGATCAGGATCACGAACGCGGCGAGGATCAGCATCCCGGCAAAGACGCCGGCGACGTCGAAAATGCCCTCGGCCTGCTGGATCAGATAGCCGAGGCCGGCGGCGGCGCCGAGATATTCGCCGACCACCGCGCCGACGACGGCAAAGCCGACCGACGTGTGCAGCGAGGAAAACATCCACGTCAGCGCCGAGGGCCAATAGACATGGCGCATCAACTGGCGATCGTTCATGCCGAGCATGCGCGCGTTGGCGAGCACCGTCGGGCTCACCTCGCGCACGCCCTGATAGACGTTGAAGAAAACGATGAAGAACACGAGTGTCACGCCGAGCGCGACCTTCGACCAGATGCCGAGCCCGAACCACAGCGTGAAGATCGGCGCGAGCACCACGCGGGGCAGCGCGTTGATCATTTTCACGTAGGGGTCGAACACCGCGGCGATCGTCGGCTTGCGCGCGAACCAGAAACCGATCAGCACGCCGCCGATCGATCCGATCGCGAAGGCCAGCATGGATTCGCTGAGCGTGACCCAGAGATGCCGCCAGATGGCGGCGCCGGCGAAGAGTTTCACGATCCGCGCCGCGACGTCGCCCGGCGTCGAAAAGAAGAACGGCGGCAGCAGCGCAACGCCGAAAATCTCATCGGTCGTGAGCACGTACCACAACGCAATCGCCACGACTGCGACCGCCACCTGCAACAGAAAAAGATTGATCCGCGACATGCTCGATCCCGTCAGCGTCGACATGGATAGGCGATGCGGACGACAGAGGCTAGTGCGCAGCGCTGTTCTTTTAGGGGGACGACGTGGAGGTGTTGCCGCATGACCCAACGCAGTCATTCCGGGGGCCGAGCGCAGCGAGGCAGCCCGGAATCCATACTCCGCAGTCCGTGTTCATGGATTCCGGGCTCGCCTGCGCTTCGCTACGGCGCCCCGGAATGATGACCAAGAGGACGAGGCTAAACACTCAGTGCGTGGATGACCGGAGCCATGTCGAACCGACCCTTCTTCAAGTCATGGCCCGCGCTGTCGACGATGATGATGCGCGGACGTGCCGGGATCAGCGCGGCGGCGGCCTCGAGTTCCGCGATCGTGCCGAAGGTGTCGCGGGTGCCGTGCACGAATACGGCCGGCACCGTCAGCCGCGGAAAGTGTTGCGTGCGCAATTGCTCGGGCTTGCCCGGCGGATGCAGCGGATAGGACAAGAGCAGCAACCTCGTCGCGATCGTGGGTTCGTCGGCGGCAAGGAGGCTCGCCTGCCGGCCGCCATAGCTGTGGCCGCCGACGAGGATCGGGCCCGAGACAAGCGCCGTGAGTGCCGCGACGGCATCGCGCAATCCGGCCCGGTCGGCCGCCGCCGTCGCGGGCGATGGCGGGCCCGACGCCCGGCGCTGGCGAAACGGGAGATTGCACCGGAGCACGGTGAAGCCCGCGTCGCGCATCGCTTCGGCAACCGCAACGAGGAGCGGCGCGTGCAATTGCCGCCGGCGCCATGGGTCAGAACGAGGCCGCGCCCGTCGGCGGCATCCCCGCGATGGAGGAATCCCTGGACATCGCCCTTTTCGAACGGAACGACGCTCGCCTGGAGAACCACCTTATCCCCCTGCCTGCGCGTAACCCTTGAGCACCTCTGATTTGAGCACCGCCCAGATTTCGCGGTGCAGGTCCTGAAACGCCTTCTCGAGCTTGATCTCGGAAATGTCGCGCGGGCGCGGCAAGGGAACTCGCCAGTCGCCGATGATCGAGGATGCCGGCCCCGCCGACATGATGACGACGCGGTCGGCAAGGGCGATCGCTTCTTCGAGGTCGTGGGTGACGAACAGCACGGCTTTGCGGTCGGCGCTCCACAACTCGAGCAGCAGGTTGCCCATGATCTGGCGCGTCTGCGCATCGAGTGGCCCGAACGGCTCGTCCATGAGGAGAATGCGCGGATCGCGGATCAGCACTTGCGCGAGCCCGACGCGCTTGCGCTGCCCGCCCGACAGCATGTGCGGGTAGCGCCCGGCAAAGCCGCCGAGACCGACTTGCGTCAGCCATTGCTGGGCACGCGCGCGGGCGTCCGCACTGCGCGTGCCGGCGATCTCAAGTCCGATCGCGACATTCTCGATCGCGGTCTTCCACGGAAACAGCGCATCGGACTGGAAAAGATATCCGGCGGTGCGATTGAGCCCGGCGAGCGGAGCGCCGAAAATCTCGACCTGTCCGGCGGCGGGCGCAAGGAGACCGGCGGCGACATTGAGCAGTGTCGATTTTCCGCAGCCCGTCGGCCCGACGATGGCAACGAACTCGTGGGCGGCAACCGCAAGCGAGGCATTCCTGACGGCGACGTAGGTCGTCGCATCGGCGAGGCGGAACGCCACGCTGACATCGGTGAGCGCGACCGAAGGCGGCGCGGATGCATCCGCCGTCGCGCGGGCGATCGCGATGCCGGTCACAGCACCTTCACTTGGTCGCAAGCTTGGCCGCAAGTGCCGTGTCGCAATACTGCACGAACGAAATGATGCGGCCATCCTTCACCTCGATGAAGTCAGCGGTCTCGGTCTCCGCCGTCTGGCCGGTCACCGTCGAGGTGACCTTGATGCGGGTGCGGACGGCCGCCTTCGAACCTTCGACCACCATGTCGACGATATCGTAGCTGTGGAAGGTGAAGGCCTTGATCAGCCCCGCAAGGTGCGCGCGAAATTTTTCGGACCCGGCGGCGACGCCGGGAACCGGGCTTGCCGCCGCATCTCCGACGAGGCGAAACGTTGCGTTCTGGTCGAAGTGGTGCACTGTACCATCAACATCGCCACGAACGCGCGCCGCATAAGTCGCGCGCACGATCGCTTCAATTCCGGCCCGATCGATCATGTCCGCCTCCCGCCGTGGCTCCGCGCCCATTGTGCAGCACTTAGCCTGCCGCGCAAAGGCCGACGATCCATTTCAGCTGTAGCCCGATAAGCGAGCGATTGCGCTCGCGATGTCCGGGGCGGCGCATCAGATCATTGCAGTGTTGCCCCGGATGTCGCTGCGCTCATCCGGGCTACGAACCGAGACTAATTCCGGCTCTTGTCGACCAGGGCGCGCTGCTTGATCCACGGCATCATGTCGCGCAGCTTGGCGCCGACCTGCTCGATCGGATGTTCGGCAAGCCGGGCGCGCGTCGCCTTGAACGAGGTCTGATTGACCTTGTTCTCCAGCATCCAGTCCTTGACGAAGCGGCCGGTCTGGATGTCGGTGAGGATGCGCTTCATCTCGGCCTTGGTCTCGGGCGTGACCACGCGCGGACCCGAAACATATTCGCCGTACTCCGCGGTGTTCGACACCGAGTAGTTCATGTTGGCGATGCCGCCCTCGTAGATGAGGTCGACGATGAGCTTCACCTCGTGGACGCACTCGAAATACGCCATTTCGGGCGCGTAGCCCGCTTCGACCAGCGTCTCGTAGCCGGCCTTCATCAGTTCGACGAGGCCGCCGCACAGCACGCTCTGCTCGCCGAACAGGTCGGTCTCGCATTCCTCCTTGAACGTTGTCTCGATGATGCCGGCGCGGCCGCCGCCGATCGCCGAGGCATAGGAGAGGCCGAGATCATGGGCATTGCCGGACACGTCGCGATGGATCGCGACGAGGCATGGCACGCCGGCGCCGCGCTGGTATTCCGAGCGCACCGTATGGCCAGGCCCCTTGGGCGCGATCATCAGCACGTCGAGATCGGGGCGCGGCTCGATCAGGTTGAAATGCACGTTGAGGCCGTGGGCGAACATCAGCGCCGCGCCGTCCTTCATGTTGGCGGCGAGATGGTCGCGATAGATGTCGCCTTGCAGTTCGTCCGGCGTGAGCATCATCATCACGTCGGCCCATTTCGCGGCCTCGGCGACCTCGAACACCTTGAACTTCTCGCCCTCGGCCTTCTTGACGCCCTGCGAGCCCTTGCGGAGCGCCACCGCGACCTCCTTGACGCCGGAGTCGCGCAGGTTGAGCGCATGGGCGTGGCCCTGGCTGCCATAGCCGACGATCGCGACCTTCTTGCCCTTGATCAGGTTAAGGTCGGCGTCGCGGTCGTAATAAACGCGCATATTGTTGTCCTCGTTGGTGTCGCAGTCGGGGCAGCTTCTAGTTTCGATAGCGCCGCGAAGCAAGTTTCGGGGGCTCCGCGAGGCGATTTGCGCCCGTCTGCATGGCGGCGGACGTTCCGGCCAGGGCGGGCAGGGGCATCGTCGCCCGCGGGGATATGGCATAAACCTTGCCGGCACAAGCGGCGTGCCCATTGCCAGTCCATCGCCAGGAGAGACCCATATGTTCGAGCACACTGGTAACCCTGCCGCATACCGCCGGGCGGCATCCTGCGCCGCGGCAAGCCTGTGCCTGTGTCTCGGCGTTGTTGCAGGTATGCCGGCGCGTGCCGAGACCGACGTCAAAATCACCCTCAGCGCGCCCTACGACGGCTCCAACTCGGCGTTCTTTCTTGCCGACGAGCGCGGCTATTACCGGGCGAACGGGCTCAAGGTCACCCTCGACCCGTCCGGCGGGTCGGGCGAGGCGGTGACGCGCATCGGCAGCGGCACCTACGATTTCGGCGTCGGCGACGTCAACGTGCTGATGGAGTTCAATGCCAAGAACCCCGCCAATGCCGGGCTTGCGGTCTACATGCTGTATTACCGCTCGCCGCTGTCCGCCGGCAGCTTCGCCAAGGCCGCCATCACCAAGCCTGCCGATCTCAACGGCCGCAAGATCGGCGCGGCGCTCACCGACGGCGCCTACAAGCTGTTCCCGGCCTACGCCAAGGTCACGGGCATCAAGGCGGACTCCATCAAATGGGAGTTCGGCGATCTGAGGCTGCGCGAGACCATGCTGCTCAAGGGCGACGTCGACGCCATCCTCGGCTTCGACTCCACCATGTATTTCAACTTCCTGCGCCAGGGCATCCCGCCGTCCGACATCCGCTTCCTCTATTTTTCGGACGCCGGGCTCGACATCTACGGCAATGCCCTCTTTGCGTCGAAGAAGATGCTCACCACCAATCCGGATGCGGTCCGCGCCTTCGTGGTCGCGAGCGCGCAAGGCTGGCGCGACGCCATCAAGGACCCGGTCGCGGCCACCGCGGCCCTGAAGAAGCGCGCAACGCTCATCGATGCGAAGCTCGAACTCGCCAAACTCGAATGGCTGATCAAGAACCAGCTCGTCACCGACAAGTCGAAAGCGGACGGCCTCGGCGACGTGCGCGCCGAGCGCTTCGCGAATTCGCTCGCGACCGTCGCGACCGCGTTCGGGCTGCCCGCCGTACCGGCGCCGTCCGACGTGTTCACGGCGAAGTTTTTGCCCGACATGGCGGTGCGAAAGCTCCCGTGATTTCGCGCCCTCCCTCTCCTCTGATCGTTGGTCGGGTCCCTTTCTCGATTGTGGATCGGGCAATCGAGATAGCAGCGGCTTTTTCCCCTCCCCCGCGTGCGGGGGAGGGTCAGGGAGGGGGCCTGTCTGCAACTTCGTGCCGTGGAGTGTGCCCCCTCCCCGACCCTCCCCCGCAAGCGGGGGAGGGGAAAGAAGTGAGGTGTCGGGAGAGGAAACGCCGTGACCCAGAAGTCATCGCAGGAAGGCGCGGCCACGTCGCAAGCCATCACGGCAGCGTCGGCGAACACCGTCGCGTACGAGCGCCTGGAAGCGGCGATGCCGTGGCTGTTCGTTGCCGCCTCGCTGCTGCTGTGGGAGGTCGGCTGCATCGTGCTGCAGGTGCCGAACTATGTGCTGCCGCGGCCGACCGTGGTGCTGACGTCGCTCGTCAATCAGTTCGAGCCGATCCTCGACAACTCCTGGGCGACCTTCGTGCGCACCTTGCTCGGCTTTGCGATAGCGGTGGTGCTCGGCATGCTCCTTGGCCTCACCATCGGCTCGTTCCGCCTCATTTACCGCGGGCTCTATCCGGTGCTGATCGGCTTCAACAGCATCCCGAAAGTCGCGGTGGTGCCGGTGTTCGTGATCTGGTTCGGGACCGGCGTCGTTCCGGCGGTGCTGACCGCGTTCCTGGTGTCGTTCTTTCCGATCGCCGTCAACGTGGCGACCGGCCTCGCCACCATCGAGCCGGAGCTGCTTGACGTCATGCGCTCGCTCGGCGCCGGGCGGGGCCAAATCCTGATGAAGATCGGGCTGCCGCGCTCGATGCCGTATTTCTTCGCCTCGCTCAAAGTCGCGATCACGCTCGCCTTCGTCGGCACCATCATTTCCGAGACCGTCGCCGCCAACCGCGGCATCGGCTACCTGATGATGGCCGCGACCGCGAATTTCGACACCCCGCTGGTGTTCGCCGGCCTCTCGGTGATCGCCGTCATGGGCATCGCGATGTACGCGCTGTTCGCCGTCGTCGAGCAGCGCATGACGTTCTGGGCCAAGCGCGCCGAGGGACTGATGACGTGAGAGGTGGCGATCGACGCGACGGCCACCGCGGCTCCAGCCAAGAGGTCGCAGCAGGAGTTCGTGGCCAATGAAAAAGGGTCGTGATAGCGTCGCGGCGCCGGGACGTGACTTGCGCCACATGAATTCGCAGGACCGGAGGACCTTTATGCTCAATCGCCGCTGCGCCCTTCAGACGGGCCTCGCCGCCATGGGCGCGCTCGCAACGCCCAGCCTCGTGCGCGCCCAGAAGAAGCTCGTCAAAATCCGCTACAACGAGGTGGTCCGCTCGGTCCTCTATGCGCCCGCCTACGTCGCGCTCAGCAAGGGCTTTTTCGAGGAGGCGGGCTTCGACATTTCCGTTGCCACCGCGAACGGCGGCGACAAGGCGATCGCCGCCCTGATCGGCGGCGCCGCCGATATCGCGCTGATCGGGCCGGAGGCCGCGATTTACGTGCTGACCAGCGAATCGCCGGTGAAGCCGCGCATTTTCTGCGGCCTCACCTCGACCGACGGCTTCATGCTGGTCGGGCGCAAGAAGGTCGACAAGTTCGACTGGAACATGCTCAAGGGTGCCGAAGTTCTCGGCTTCCGGCCGGGCTCGACGCCGCTCCTGTTCTTCGAAGCGGCGATGCGTCAGAACGGCATCGATCCCTACAAGGACCTCAAGCTCGTCAACAACGTCGGCATTCCCGCGCGCGTCGGCTCCTGGCTCGCCGGGCAGAACCAGTACGCGATCTTCAACGAGCCGGAGGCAGCTCAGCTCGAGCTCGACGGCAAGGCCTTCTTCCTCGCTTCGATCGGCGAGACGGTGGGGTTTGCCGACTACACCTCGTTCATGGCGACCGACAAGTACATCCACGATAATCCGGATATTCTTCAGCGCTGGACCGATGCCATCGCCAAGGCGATGAAGTGGACGTCGGCCGCGGCCCCCGGCGACGTTGCCAAGGTGCTGGAGCCCTATTTCCCCGGCGTCTCCCTGGCGGCGCTCACGCTGGCGTCGGAACGCTACAATCGGCTCAAGATCTGGAAGACGACGCCGGTCATCGAGCCGGCGGCGATCGAGAAATTCGAGGACATCCTGGTGCAGGGCCGCGTGCTCGATCCCGCCAAGCGCGTGAAGTTCGCCGACCTCGTGCTGCCTGAGTACGCCAGCAAGGCGAAGTGATGCCGGCGCCAAAACCGCAGTCTCCGCCGAAGGTGGAGCTGCGCAACGTCGATCTGCGTTACTTCGGCCCGTCCGGCGAAACCGAGGCGTTGCGCGACATCTCGCTGTCGGTCGCGCCGGGCGAGTTCGTCGCCATCATCGGCCAGAGCGGCTGCGGCAAGAGCACGCTGTTGTCGCTCATTTCCGGCATCCTCAGTCCGACCGGCGGCGGCGTTTTCGTCGACGGCAAGCCGGTCACCGGGCCGAACCGCAAAGTCGGCTACATGCTCCAGCAGGACTACCTGTTCGAGTGGCGCAGCATTCTCGACAACGCGCTGCTCGGCGCCGAGATCCAGGGCGCCGACATGAGACGCGCCCGCGAGCGCGCGACACAGCTGCTGGCGCGCTACGGTCTCGGCCAGTTCCTCGATCATCTGCCGCGCCAGCTCTCGGGCGGCATGCGCCAGCGCGTCGCGCTCGCCCGCACGCTCACCACCGAGCCCGACGTGGTGCTGCTCGACGAGCCGTTCTCGGCGCTCGATTCCCAGACCCGCCTCGCGCTCGCCGACGAGATCGCCCAGATTTTGCGGCGCGAGGGCAAGACCGCGATCCTCGTCACCCACGACATCGGCGAGGCGATCAGCATGGCGGAGCGCGTCATCGTGCTGTCGCGCCGGCCGGGGCGGGTGAAGTCCGACCATCCGATCCGCTTCGGCACCAATGGCGCGGGGCGGCCGGCGCCGCTTGCCGCCCGCAGCGCGCCCGAGTTCAACGGCTATTTCAACTCGCTCTGGCAGGAGCTTGAAGTCCATGTCGAAGGTTGAAGTCGCGCCTGCGAGCGCCGTCGCTGCCGCGAGCCCGGACATCTCCCCGCAATACCGCGCGTGGCTCAGGCGCGAGCGGCGCGCCCGCCTCACCGTGCGCGGCACCCAGTTGGGGCTGCTCGCGATCTTCCTCGTGCTGTGGGAAATTCTGCCGCGCGCGGAAATCGTGAACCCGCTGTTCACGAGCTATCCGTCGGCGCTGTGGCCGACCTTCCTCGATCTCCTCAAGGACACGCCGCAGCAGCCGAACATTCTTGCCCACACCTGGGCGACGGTGGTCGCGACCGTCATCGGCTTTTCGGCGGCGATGGCGATCGGCATCATGGTGGCGGCGGCGCTGTGGTGGTGGCATGGGCTCTACAAGGTGCTCGATCCCTATCTCGTGGTCGCGAACGCCATGCCCAAGACCGCGTTCGTGCCGATCTTCTACATCTGGCTCGGTGCGACGCTCTCGATCTACGCGATGTCGCTCGCGATCTCGCTCTTCATTACCATCCTGGTGATCTACAACGGCTTCCAGAACATCGACCCGAACAAGATCAAGCTGGCGCAGACGTTCGGAGCGACGCGCCGGCAAATCCTCACCAAGGTGGTGCTGCCGGGAAGCGTGCCGACGCTGATCGCGGCGCTGAAGGTGAATGCGGGCCTGTCGCTCGTCGGCGTCGTGGTCGGCGAATTCCAGTCCGCCAATCTCGGCCTCGGCTATCTCATCCAGTACGGCAGCCAGATCTTCAAGCTCAACATCGTGATGACCGCGGTCACCGTCCTCGCCGCGGTGTCCTCGCTGATGTATCTCGCCATCTCCTGGCTCGAGAGCGCCGTGATGCGCCGCCGCTGAGCTTGCGGCACGGGGCATCCGGGCGCATCCAGCCTTCTCCGCTGGCAACCGGACTATCATATTCGGAAGGTCGCTCCGTTTTTGTCTTGGGAGGCCGCGACACATTTTCCCCTCCCCCGCTTGCGGGTGTTTGGGCCGGGGACATCGAGGACAGCGGGTGCGGAGGGGGCACGCTCCACGGCACGAACTCGCGGACAGGTCCCCGCACGCGGGGGAGGGGAAAGAACAAGCGGGGAAGGGAAAGAGAATGAGCAGCGGACAACAACCCGATAGGCCTGAGAGCCATAAAGCCGGTACGGCCGGCGGATCGGATGCTCCGCAAATGAAAAAGGACGCCGGGGTCGGGACCGCGGCGTCCAAGTGAAAGAGACTTGCTTGGGAGGAACGAGCAATCTCTGCAGGTTTGTCGCGGCTCCTTCGAGATCGGTTCAAGCGCCGCTTCGCCCTCCGCGATCGCGGACCGCTGCGATGGACACGACAGCCGAGTTGTGTTGATTTCCCAATGATCCGCGGGCCTGGGGCCGTGTAACGATCCCCGCGGAACCGGAGTTCGAGAGCGCTGCCATGCTGCAGGGCTGGATCGTCATTCTCATCGCGCTCGTCTACATCGGGATGCTGTTCCTGATTGCGAGCTACGGCGACCGGCTGGGTGCGCTCGGTTCCCGGCCGCGGCCGACGATTTACGCGCTGTCGCTCGCCATCTACTGCACCTCGTGGACGTTCTTCGGCTCGGTGGGCCTTGCCTCGCGCACCGGCTTCGATTTTCTCGCCATCTACATCGGCCCGGCGTTGATGATCGGCCTCGCCTCGCCGCTGATCGTGCGTATCACGCGGCTCTCGAAGGCGCAGAACATCGTCTCGATCGCCGACTTCATTGCCGCGCGCTACGGCAAGCACCAGGGCGTGGCGGCAACGGTCGCGACCATCGCCATCATCGGGATGGTTCCCTACATCGCCCTGCAGCTCAAAGCGGTGTCGTCCTCGCTCGGCACCATCGTGGCGCCGCTTGCGAGCTGGTCAAGTCCGATGCCGCCGATGCTCGGCGATCCGCCGCTGTTCGTCGCCATGTCGCTTGCGGCCTTCGCGGTGCTGTTCGGGACGCGGCACATCGATGCGACCGAGCATCAGCACGGCCTCATCCTGGCGATCGCAGTCGAGTCGATCGTGAAACTGGTCGCGTTCGTGGCGGTCGGTGTGTTCGTCACGTTCGTGATGTTCGAAGGCCCCACTGACCTTTTCGCCAAAGCCATGGCGCGGCCGGATACGGCGGCCGATCTCGTCTCCGGCACGAGCTTCGGCACCTTGGCGGCGACGACGCTGCTGTCGTTCTTCGCGATCATTCTGCTGCCGCGCCAGTTTCACGTCACGGTGGTGGAGAACAAGAGCGAGTTGGAAATCGGCCGCGCCCGCTGGCTGTTCCCGCTCTATCTCGTGATCATCAATCTGTTCGTGGTGCCGGTGGCGATTGCCGGCATGCTGACGTTCGCGCCCGGCGACGTCGACAGCGACATGTACGTGCTGGCGTTGCCGATTTCGGCGGGTTCGGAAGTGTTGGCGCTGGCGGCTTTCATCGGCGGCCTGTCGGCGGCGGCGGCCATGGTGATCGTCGAGACCGTCGCGCTCGCGATCATGGTCTCGAACGATATCGTCGTACCGTTCGCGCTCAAGCGAAGGCCCGGCACCAATGTCGGCAGCCACCTGCTCACTATCCGTCGTGTCGCGATCTTCGCCGCCTTGCTGCTCGCCTACGTCTATTATCGCAACGCCGGCACCGCCCAGCTTGCCGCCATTGGCCTGATGGCGTTCGCGGCCATCGCACAGCTCGCGCCGGCGTTCTTCGGCGGCCTGATCTGGCGGCGCGCCACCGCGGCCGGCGCGGTCGCCGGCATGGTAGTGGGCATCCTGGTCTGGGCCTACACGCTGTTCCTGCCGAGCCTCAGCGAGGGCGCGTGGGGCGTGACGCTGCTGGAGGACGGCCCCTTCGGCATCGGGCCATTGCGGCCGCAGGCGCTGTTCGGTCTCGATCTGCCGCCGCTCGTTCACGGCATGGTCTGGAGCCTTGCCCTCAATCTCCTCGCCTACGTCGTGGTTTCGCTGATGCGCGAACCGGCGGCGATCGAGCGCATGCAGGCGGATGTGTTCGTGCCGCACGGCCTTGCGCCGACGCCGAGCTTCCGGCTGCGGCGTTCCGCCGTGACCGTCGAGGAACTGACGACGGCCGTCGCGCGCTATCTCGGCGAGGAGCGCACCCGCTCCTCGTTCGAAAGCTTCGCGGCGGAACGGCACCTGACGCTGGGCCCAAGTGCGCATGCCGACTTCGAACTGCTGCGCTATGCCGAGCGGTTGCTCGCCTCGGCGATCGGCGCGGCGTCGTCGCGCCTCGTGCTGTCGCTTGTCCTGCGCCAGCGCACGGTGTCGACCAAAGCGGCGCTGCAACTCCTCGACGATGCCAACGCCGCGATCCATTACAATCGCGAGATTCTGCAGACCGCGCTCGACCACGTGCGCCAGGGCATCGCGGTGTTCGACAAGGATGCCCACCTGATCTGCTGGAACCGGCAATTCGGCGAGATCCTCCAACTGCCGCCCGACCTCGTGCGCATCGGCGTGGACCTCGCCGAAATCCTACGCTTCAATGCCGAGCGCGGCGCCTTCGGTCCCGGCGATCCGGCCGCGCTCGTGCGCGAGCGTCTGCCGCGCTACACCACCGACCTCGTGCCGTTCCGCGAGCGGTTCGCCGATCGCGGCTTCGTCATCGAGGTGCGGGTGAACCGTATGCCGGACGGCGGCATCGTCACGACGCTGACCGACATCACGCCGAGCGTCGAGGCCGCCGATGCGCTCGCCCGCGCGAACGAGAACCTGGAGCGGCGGGTGTTCGAGCGCACCATGGAACTGGAACATCTCAACACCGAGCTCGCCGACGCGAAATCGGCCGCCGAAGCCGCAAACCTTTCGAAGACGCGGTTCCTGGCGGCGGCGAGCCACGACATCCTACAACCGCTCAATGCCGCACGTCTCTACGTGACGAGCCTCGTCGAGCGGCAAGGGCAGGGCGAGGAGACACGCCTCATCGGCAATATCGATGCCTCGCTCGAGGCGATGGAAGACATGCTGGCGGCGCTTTTGGAAATCTCCCGCCTCGACGCCGGCGCCATGCGGCCGGAGATCACGAGCTTCCCTGTCGCCGATCTGTTGC
Source organism: uncultured Alphaproteobacteria bacterium (assembly GCA_963702755.1). Classification (GTDB taxonomy): domain Bacteria; phylum Pseudomonadota; class Alphaproteobacteria; order Rhizobiales; family Xanthobacteraceae; genus JAJPKK01. The sequence goes on from CAVPDZ010000009.1 coordinate 301,032, forward strand.
GCCAGCTCGAGATCGATTTCGCCCCGCTCGCGCGCGGCCAGGGGCTCGAACTCGTGTTGGTGCCGTGCTCGCTGAGTGTCCGCACCGACCGTCGGCTGCTGCGACGGCTGTTGCAGAACCTCGTCTCCAACGCGATCAAGTACACCCGGGTTGGCGGGCGCGTGTTGGTCGGCTGCCGGCGCCGCGACGGGCGGCTCCGCATCGATGTCTACGACACCGGCATCGGCATCCCGGCCGACAAACTGCGCGTTGTGTTCACCGAGTTTCATCGGCTCGACGAGGGCGCGAGGGTCGCCCGCGGTCTCGGGCTCGGCCTCTCGATCGTCGAGCGGATTGCGCGCGTCCTCGATCATCCGATCGACCTTGCCTCGGAGGCCGGCCGGGGTTCGCATTTCTCCATCGAAGTTCCCGTGGCATTGCAAACGCGGGCCGCGGCGGGGAGGGCGCAGTCACCGGGTTCGGTGGTCGATCCGAGCCGCATCGGGGCGACCTTGGTCCTGTGCATCGACAACGACCCGAACATTCTCGACGGCATGGCGACGTTGTTGCAGGGCTGGGGCTGCGAGACGTTGAAGGCGACCGACCTCGACCAGGCGATCGCTGTCGCCAAGCAAGCGGCCTCGTGCCTGAGGGATTTCTCGTCGATTACCATCTCGACACCGGCAACGGCATCGAAGCGGTGATGGCGTTGCGCGCCCGGTTCGGCGACAATATTCCTGCGATCCTGATTACCGCCGACCGGTCGGCCGACGTGCGCGAGGCGGCGCGGGCCGTCGCGATCCAGGTTCTCTATAAGCCTTTGAAACCGGCTTCGCTCCGTGCCGTCATGTCGAAGTGGTCCGTACAACGCGTTGCCGCCGCAGAGTGAAGAGTAAATCGTTGGTTTCATGCCCGTTGAAAGGAGCGTGCTCATGCTGTCCGTCCGAGCCTCGATCGGTGTCCTCGTCCTGGCCGCTGCGTTCGCCGCCGACAGCGGCGCCGCGTTCGCCTTCGACGAGAGCAAGTATCCGGATTGGTCAGGGCAGTGGACGCGCCCGCGCGGGATTGCCACCCAGTGGGATCAAGACAAGCCGGCCGGCCTCGGCCAGAGGGCGCCGCTGATCCCCGAATACCAGGCGCGGCTCGAAGCAAGCCTCGCCGACCAGGCCGCCGGCGGGCCAGGGCCTCGACACCCGCTACACCTGCATCACCAACGGCATGCCGCGGGTGATGGCCGCGATTTTTCCGCTCGAGTTCGTGATCCTGCCGAAGATCACTTACGTCAACTTCGAGGCGTTCATGCCGCGCCGGATCTACACCGACGGCCGCGATTTCCCGACCGAGGAAGAGCCGAGCTTGATGGGATATTCGATCGGCAAGTGGCTCGACACCGACGGCGACGGTCGGTTCGACACCCTGGAAGTGGAGACCCGCAACTTCAAAGGTCCGCGCACGGTGGAGTTCAGCGGCATTGCGCTCCATGACGACAATCAGACTGTCGTCAGGGAGCGCATCTATGTCGACAGGAACAACACCGAAGTCATGCACAACGAGATCACGATCATCGATCACGCGTTCTCGGTTCCATGGACAGTGGACAAGCATTATCGGCGCCTGCGCAACGTCGATCTGGCTCGAAGACAATTGCAACGAGAACAACCACCACATCGTGATCGGCAAGGAGAACTATTTCGTCGGCGCCGACGGCTACCTGATGCCGGCGCGCAGAAATCAGCAGCCGCCGGACCTGCGCTATTTCAAGCCGCGCACGAAATAGCAGCAGACGAGCTTGAACACGGCGGGTCATTCGGGGGCGCCGAAGCGAAGCGAAGGTGAGGCCAGAAATCTATATTTCTCGGTAGTGGTTATGGATTCCGGGCTCGCGAGCTGCGCTCGCCCCCCGGAATGACGCTCGGTGTTCTTGAATTGGCAGCCGTGCTCCCGTAAGCTTGCATCTCATTTTCCAGGAGCGCGACCGATGAAAAGGCTCGTTTTGGAGTCGACAGCCCCATTCCAGGGGCTGCCGGAACTGGTGGCTTATGACGAGGGTCTGTTCGCGAAGGAAGGGCTCGAGATCGAATGGGCCGAGCGCGACCAGGGCGGCGAGCGTAAGACCGCCGTCAACGTCACCGACCCCAAGGGCCTCAATCCGTTCCTGAGCCATGGCAGCCTGCTCGAACAGGGCAAGGCGGACATGTACAACGCCTGCGAATGGGGCAACTACTGCCGCGTCCAGGAAACGAACCGTGCCAGCCGCCAGGTCGGCCGCCGCGCCATCGTGACCTACTCGGCGATCGTCGTGGCGCCCGATTCGCCGGTCTACACGCCCAGCAGCTCGCGAACCGCACCGTCGGCGTGCCGTTCTATTTCGGCACCCATTACATCGCGCTGCACCTGCTCGAAGGCTTCATTCCGCGCGACATGATCAAGCTGTGCAGCGCGCCGAATGGCTCGAAGATACCGGCTCGCTTCGCTGCTCAAGGGCGAGATCGATGCGACGACGCTCACCGAGCCGCACATCTCTCTCGCCGAGAAGAAGGGCTGCCGCACCATCTGCTCGTCGTTCTTTCACGGCACCGAGGTCGCGTCCAACCGCGTCGATGCCGAGACCTATGCCGCCTTCAATCGCGCGGTGCGCGAGGCGGTGCGGCGCATCAACGCCAACAAGCGCGCCTACCTCCATTACTTCATCGACTATCACAAGGCGAAGGACCCCGAGGTCGGCACCTTGAAGGTCGAAGATCTGCGCGAGAGCCGCCTCGTGGTCTGCGATCCTGCCCCGATCCCGCGTCGACGAATTGCAGCGTACGTTCGACTGGCTCAAGAGCTGGGGCATGCTGGAAGAGACCGCCTCGCCGCATGCAGCTCATCAACGCCGACGTGCAGAGCCGCGCCCACCAAGTCGCCGCGGAATAGCCCCGTAGCCCGGATGAACTTGTAGCCCGGATGGAGCGCAAGCGTAATCCGGGAACACCATTTCCTATGGGCACCGCCGTCCCGGATTGCGCGGTCGTAAGAACGGCCGCTCCATCCGGGCTACAGCTCTACGCCTGCGGCGCGCCCTTGCCGGCGAGGCACAAATCTCCCACACCACCGTCGCGGCGGCGAGCGCCGTGATCTCCGCGGTGTCATAGGCCGGCGCGACCTCGACCACGTCCATGCCGAGGAATTTGAGGCCGCCAAGCCGGCGCAGGATCGACTGCGCCTGCCAGCTCGCAAGCCCGCCGATTTCGGGCGTCCCGGTGCCCGGCGCGAACGCCGGGTCGAGCACGTCGATGTCGAAGCTCAGATAACCGGGTGCATCGCCGACGATCTCGCGAATGCGGCCCGCGATCGCGGCCGGTCCCTTGTTATGTACGTCCTGCGCCGAGACGATCGTCACGCCGCGCCGGAGCGTCCAGTCGTAGACCTCGCGCTGCACCGGCGAGCGAATGCCGATCTGGATCATGCGGCGCGGGTCGACCACGCGCTCCTCGATGGCGCGGTAGAACACCGAGCCGTGGGCAAGCGGCTGACCGAAATTGTCGGGCCAGGTGTCCACATGGGCGTCGAAGTGCACGAGCGCCGGCGGCCCGCCGCGGTTGTTGAGCGCGCGCAGCAGCGGCAGGGTGATGCTGTGATCGCCGCCCAGTGCCAAAAGGTGATCGATGGTGCGCGCCTGCTGTTCGATCAGACTGAGGCTCGCCGGAATGTCGCCGAGCGCCGTCGCGAAATCCCCGATGTCGGCGATCGGCAGCGTGGCGGGGTCAATCCAATGCTCGGGATGGGCGCCGTCGACCAGCATGCGACTCGCGGTGCGGATGGCAGCCGGACCGGACCGCGCGCCGCTGCGATTGGTCGTGCCGATGTCGTACGGGATTCCGGCGATGCAATAGGCCGCCGCGCGATCGCGACGTTCGACGCCGAGGAAGCTCGGCGCGACCGCGTAGGTCGGAGGTCCGCTCACGGCTGTGCCGGCGGCGATGCAAACCGGAACACCGCCGCGGCAACCGCGCAGGTCCAGTCGGGTTGGCAGCGCCCTCCGCGGCCGCAGTGATCGAAAGGCTGTCGACGATGAGATCGCTCAGCGCGTAGACGCGTTTGCGCTCGTCCCAGGCGGCGTCGGGGTTGAACTCGATGCCGAGCGTCGAGGCGAGCATGGTGGCGGCAAGATCCTCGACGTAGTCGCTCATCTCCGGTTCCCGCATGCCGAAGGCGTGGTGCTCCGAGATGTAGCCGTAGTGCGACGGATCCTTGGGCCGGGCGAGGCCGTATGCCGGCGGCGATGCGGCGGCCGGCCTCATTGGTCTCGGAGCGGGCGAGGACGCAGAACGTGAGTTCGCCGGGACTCAAGGTGGCGACACCCGCGGCGCGCGAGACAAGCTCGCATCCCGGCGGAAGGATCGACGAGACGGTGACGAGGTTCTGCTGCTCGATGTCCGCATCGCGCAGGGCGTATTCGAACGCCGTGAGGGCGTGACGATGGATCCCGACGCCGCGGGTCAGGAACACGCATTTAGGAATGGGAAACATTTGAGCCCCGTCGTCTTGACGCTACGTGCCGTAGACGCGTGCACTTTCGAAAGATGTGAAAAATAACACCAAATTGCGACAGCTGTTTAGGTCGGGCCTGCGGTCGTGCAAGGCCGCGTCGCATGCGGCATCCGGTCGCTTGGCATCATTTAATTTCGTCGCCACTTCTCGCCAAGAAGTCGACGCGGCGCGCATTTCCCTCCCCCCAGCCATGCGCGTATGCGAGACTTCACGTAGGGCCCCGGTCGCGTTAGCGGCCGGGGTTCCTTTTTGTGGGCTACCGTTTTTGTGGGCTACCGTTGGAAGACCGCCTTCGGCAGCATCGCGTGCACGCCTTTGGTGATGTCGACATTCTCGCTCACCATCAGGTCCATGGCGGCGCTGCACAGCATGTAGGCATCGTCGCGCGACAATCCTTTGGTCTCGACGATGAAGTTGACCATCTCGCGGGTTGCCATCTTGGCGGCTTGGTTGAGGTCCGGGTCGAGGCCGATGGTCATGTAGTGAGTCGCGGTTTCCGCGCGCGGCCAGCGCACATGCAAATCCTTGCGCAGCACGACCTGGATTTCCCCGCGCAACGAGGTCTCAACCGCCGATAGCCCGACTTCGCCGTTGCCCTGGGCGGCATGCCCGTCGCCGATCGAGAGCAGGCCGCCCGGCGCGTGCACCGGGAGGTAGAGCGTCGTTCCCGCGCCGAGATCGTGATTGTCCATGTTGCCGCCGAACACGTTCGGCGGTCCGCTCGCCACGCGGCCCATGGACGGCGGCGGCGCGACGCCGATCACGCCCCAGAACGGCCGCATCGGGATCGTCACGCCGGGCGCGAAGGGGATGGTCTTCTTCTCAAGATCCATGAACAGGACCTTGTCGCGCGAATAGGGGAAGTCTTCCGGCAGGGTGCCGCGGTTGGCGCGGAAGCTCATGGCCGCGATCGGCAGCCAGGCCTCGACCGACCTGATCCGGATTTCGAGCGTATCGCCGACTTCGGCGCCGCGCACGGCAATCGGGCCGTCGAGCGTGTGGTCGCCGCGCCCGTCATCCTTGGCGTTGGCGAAGACCTCGAACAGCTCGGCCGGAAATCTTCTCTTTCGGCACGCCCAGGCCTTCGAAGTATTTCGGATTGCCGGTCGCGGTCCACAGCTTGACGATGTCGCCGGAATCGATCGTCAGCACCGGCTTGAGCGAGGCATCGAAGAAGCTCGTGTGAACGGTTGACGGCGATGCCCGCAGCTCGTGGGTTTTCTCCTCACACTGCGCTTCGACCGCGGTGCAGATGACCAGCGCGCTGACACAAATCCCAAACATCGATCTCATGGTTCGGCTCCGTGCGTGGTGAAGAGGGTAGACCCGGTTCGTTGGTCGGGCTTCGGGCAGGTGAGCGCAGTTTACGCAAAAACGGGCCGCGGCGAAGCTCCTCGCTCGCGTGCGGCCTCTCTGGCTGGTCATTCCGGGGGTCGGGCGTAGCTCGACAGCCCGGAATCCATACTCCTCGGTCAGTGCGTATGGATTCCGGGCTCGCCTCCGCTGCGCTCCGGCGCCCCGGAATGACGTCTGAGGCGAAACTCCAGCTGATCGGGCGAACAACCGCCGTTTTTCGCCCGATCCGAGCATGTTGCCGCGGCTGGCAAAAGCGGGCAGTCTCCGCCGCCTGGCGAGGAAATTTCATGCAGACGAGTACGACAGCACACACGAGCGAAGTTGCGTTGCGCGGCGCGAGCATCATTCGCGAGATCAAGGCGAGCGGGATCGAGTTCGTCGTTTCAGTGCCGGATATCACGACGAGCGCGGGCGTGCTGCAGCCGCTGTCCCAGCTCACAAACCCTCGTCTCATCCGCATCTGCAAGGAGGATGAGGGCGTCGGCATTTGCGCTGGGCTCGCCCATAGCGGCAAACGGGCGTTGCTTCTCATTCAGCACACCGGGCTCCTCAATTCCATCAACGCGGTGCGCGGCGTTGCCGTCGAATACGACTTGCCGATCTGCATGATGGTGGGGCTCCTCGAGAAAGAGCCGGGCGTGCCTCCGCTGCAATCCAAGCGCTATGGCATTCGCATCGTCGAGCCGATCCTCGACGCCATGGGGATTCCCTATCACGAGATCGAGGAGGAGGCCGATGTCGCGAAGATCAGGCCCGCGATCGACGGCGCTTATGCGAAAAGCCGGCCGGTGGTGATGCTGATCGGGCGGAGGCCGTCATGATGAAGCGCAACGAATGCCTCAAGGCGCTGGCGCGACACGTCACCGACACCGACATCGTGCTGCCGGTCTACTCGACGGCCTTCGACTGGATCGACATCCGGCCGCACCCGCTCAACTACCTGGCGCATGGTGCGATGGGCCTTGCGTCTTCGCACGGTCTCGGCCTTGCGCTCGGCAATCCGCACCGGCGCATCATTGTGCTCGATGGCGACGGCAGCCTGCTGATGAACCTCGGCACCCTGGTGTCGATCGGCAGCGCCGCGCCGACGAACCTTATCCACTTCGTCTGCGAGAACGGCACCTACGAGGCGAACGGCGGCCATCCCATTCCCGGCCGCAACCGCGTCGATTTCGCGGGCTTTGCGCGCTCGGCCGGCTATCGCAGCGTCCACGTCTTTGCCGACTTGAAGATTTTCGAGCAGCAAGTCGGCGAGCTGCTGGCCGAGCCAGGACCGACGTTTGCGACGTTGAAGATTGCGGAGGGCGGTCCGCAAGAGCGCGATTACAGCCGGCTGCACGGCGCCCCCGTGCGCAAAGCATTCCGGGACGCGTTGGCGGCGGGCTGAGTCGTGCGCTCGACGCAGAAGCGCCGGGCGCGAAACAAAATGAGGGCGGAAAGATGCGACGAGCTCGCCTCGCCAGCATTGCGGCCATGGGCATGTTCGCCGGTCTGGCACTCGGCATCGCCGCAAGCGCAGCTGCGGACTATCCGACCCGCACCATCACATTCATCGTCGGCTTCGCGCCGGGCGGCGGGATCGACACCTTCGCCCGCGTCGTGGCGCAGGAGCTTAACGAGCAGGCCGGCTTCTCGGTGGTGATCGAGAATCGCGCCGGCGCAGCCTCGAATATCGCCGCCAAGGCAGTGGCCGCGGCGCCGCCCGACGGCTATACGCTGCTCTTCACCGGCAACAGCTACGCCATCAACCAGACGCTCTACCGCAATCCGGGTTACGCCACCGAGGACTTGCGACCGGTGGTGTTCGTCGCGGTGGACAGCATGGCCTATGCGGTCAACGCCGCCGATCCGGCGCGCAGCCTGCGGGAATTCCTCGATGCCCGCAAAGGCGCGCCGTTCAATTTCGGCTTCGGCGGCTCGTCGGCACGCATAGGCGCCGAGTACATCTTCAACGTGCTCGTGAAGGCGAATGCGACCGGCGTGCCGTTTCAGAGCGGCGCGCCGGCGCTCAATGCGCTCCTCGGCAAGCACGTCGACATCATCACGGCGCCGGTCGCCGAGGTTCATCCGCAGATCGAGCAGGGCGCGGTGCGCGCGCTCGCCGTGAGCGGTCCGCGCCGGGCTTCGGCGCTGCCGGATACGCCGACGCTCGATGAGCTCGGCATGCCGGGCCTCGCCATCAACGGCTGGATCGGAATTCTCGCGCCGGCAAAAACGCCGCCGGACATCTGCGCGAAGCTGAACGCTGCGGTGAACCGCATCGTTGCCCAGCCCAACGTCGACAAGCGGCTGCGCGTTCTCGGCTACGAGCCCTACACCGGATCATTCGAAGACGCCGGCGCCTTCCTCAAGCGGCAGATCGACAGCTGGGGCGCCCTCATCCGCGCAACTGGCATCACCGCGGATTGAAGCAGGCACGGTCGAAGCCCCAAAGCTGGTCATTCCGGGGGCCTCCTTTGCTGTCATTCCGGGGGCCGGCGCAGCCGGCAGCCCGGAATCCATACTCCTCGGTCGGTGGTCATGGATTCCGGGCTCGCCTCCGCTTCGCTACGGCGCCCCGGAATGACTGCGGTGAGGCACGGGCGCGAAATTACGACGCCCTCACGCTGTTGCTATGCGGTGGGCACGCGGAGCCTGTCATCGGGCCGGCCAAAGGCCGGACCCGGTGGCTTTGCCCACCCTACGCGAGTGCAGCATCACCCCGTGTATTCGAGGATGTGCATGCCGGCGCCGGCGCGGTCGATGAGATAAAGCCTGCCGTGCTCGTCGGTGCCGATGTCGTTCGATTGGATCATCGCCTGATCCTCCGGCAACTCCGGCACGAAGCAGCCGATTTCCTTTGGCCGCAGCACGTCGCTCACATCGACTGCGCGCAGGCCGGCGTTGAAGTAGGTGAGGAACACGATGTTCGCCCACGGGCCTTCAGTCGTGATGTTCTCGACGATGTTGTGCGCGCCGAAACGGCCCGGCCGGCTGAAATATTTGTCGCGGTCCGGGAAATAGGTCGCGACCGGGATCGGATTGGTCTCGTGGCGGATGTCGACGATCCACATGAACTGGCTGTCCCAGTATTTCTGCTTGGCGCGCGCCTCGTCGGTGACGACGAGATAGGGCTTGTCGCCGATCGGCCAGCAGGTGTGCGTCGAGCCGGGAAACGGCGGCGACCATTGCAGGTGGCCGACGAGTTCCATCTTGCGCAGGTCGGTGCAGTCGATGATCGAGATGCCGCCGCCCCACCACGCGCAGTACATGCGATTGCCGCGGATCATCGGCGGCCCGTGCAGCGTGATCGCATCCTCGTGCGGCATCGGGTCGTCGCCCGAGCCGTCGCCGTCGGCCTTCTGCCACGGCAGGCCCCAGATGCTGACGACCTCGGGCTTCTGCGGGTCTTTGACGTCGAGCGTCCAGATCACCCGCTTGTTCCAGCCGGGCGCGTCGTTCGGCAGGAACGCAAGGCCGCGCTTGTTGTCGACGCCGAAGCGGTGCGGGCCGCTGCCGTGAGTATCGTAGAAGCCGACCTCGCGCGGCGCGTCGGGCTTGCTGATGTCGAAGATGAAGAGGCCGGCGCGGGCGTTGCGGCCCTTGTCGCCGGCGAGCCGCTCCGAGTTCACGTAGAGATGGTGGTCGCCGACGATGCGCACTTTGTGGCAATGCACGCCCGGCGGCGCGCGGAATTCGTAGACCTTCTTCGGATTGCGCGGATCGCGCACGTCATGCGCGGTGAAGCCCTCCGGTCCGTTGTAGCTCGCGCCGCCGACCGCGCCGACATAGGCATAGCCCTTGTGCACCTCGACAATGCTGCCGCCGCCCCAGGCGGCGCTGCGGTCGTGCCCGAGGAGCTTGAACCCCTTTGCTTCCTGCGGTTGGCGTGACGGCATGTTCCCTCCGAATGCAACACACATCGAGCGCGACTGGCAGGCCTGCAAATTTCCGTGCCGCCGTCGCTTCGTACCCGATATAACCAGCGCCTTAGCAGAAAGGTGAGACCATGTGCACTCCCTCCCATGGCGACGCGCCGGTGTCGACCGTTGCGGATGACATCAAGTCGGACGGCCCCGCGGCGGACCCGCGCCTCATCGCCGATCTCGTGACCGCGAACCACATCCTGTTCGATCAGCACGTGGTCGATGCGTTCGGGCACGTCAGCGTGCGCCACGACAAGCGGCCCGACCGCTTCCTGCTCGCCCGCAGCATGGCCCCGGCACTCGTCACGGCGTCCGACATCCTGGAGTTCGATCTCGACGGCAACCCGGTCGCGGCGGCGGCCGGCCGGTTTATCTCGAGCGCTTCATCCATGGCGAGATCTACCGCATCCGGCCCGACGTGATGTCGGTGGTGCACAGCCATTCGCACGCGGTGATCCCGTTCGGCGTCGTCAAGAGCCGGAAGCTGAGGGCGATCTGCCACATGAGCGGCTTCGTCGGCGTGGATACGCCGATCTTCGAAATCCGCGACAGCATCGGGGACGGCAGCGACCTCCTGGTGCGCAATCGCGAATTGGGTGTGGCGCTCGCGACTGCGCTGGGGCCGAAGTCGGTCGTCTTGATGCGAGGTCACGGCGTGACGGTCACTGCGCCGAACCTGCCGGAAGCCGTTTATCGCGGCGTCTACGTCGACGTGAACGCGCGCCTGCAGCTCGAAGCCATGGGGCTCGGCGAGGTCAACTATCTCACCGAGGCGGAAGCCCGCGCAACCGCCGCGGCGCAATCCGGTCAGGTCGGCCGCGCCTGGGATCTTTGGAAGATGAAGGTCGAGGGCAAGCTCTGATCGGAAAGATTGTAGGGCGGATTAGCGCAGCGTAATCCGCCGACAGCGTTGCATACGGCAATTCGTGTTGCATGGCAGATGGCGGATTACGCTGCGCTAATCCGCCCTACGGTATGTTCGATGGACGGAGATCAATGACGAACGCCACCGACGAACAAGAAGCTGAGCGACACCGCGCCAAGATGGCGAAGCGCAAGGCCGTGCAGGATGCCGAGGTCGCGGAAAAGACGGTCGAGAAGGGGCTTCTCATCGTCCACACCGGCCCCGGCAAGGGCAAGTCGACGGCGGCATTCGGGCTCGCGTTGCGCATGCTCGGCCGCGGCCATCGCGTCGGTGTGGTGCAATTCATCAAGGGTGCCTGGCACACCGCCGAGCGCGATGCGCTCGCGGCGTTCGGCGATCAGGTGTCGTGGCACACCATGGGTGAGGGCTTCACCTGGGAAACCCAGGACCTCAAGCGCGATGTCGCCGCCGCCGAGCGGGCCTGGGCGAAATCGCTCGACCTCATGGCCGACCCGAGCTTCGGCCTCGTCATACTGGACGAGCTCAACATCGCGCTCCGCTACGAATACCTCGAGCTAGCCGCAGTGGTTGCAGCGCTGTCGGCGCGGCGCGATGGGCTGCACGTCGTCGTCACCGGCCGCAATGCCAAGCCGGACCTGATCGCAGCCGCCGATCTCGTCACCGAAATGTCGCTCGTGAAGCACCACTTCGCGGCCGGCGTGAAAGCCCAGCCCGGCATCGAGTTTTAGTGGACGTCATACCGGTAGCCCGGATGGAGCGAAGCGTAATCCGGGGATGCCACTGCCAATGGCATCGCGGCCGGATTGCGCGGTCGTAGGAACGACCGCTCCATCCGGGCTACGGACTGGCATGAAAGCCCAGCCCGGCATCGAGTTTTAGCGGACTTGATGACCCGCGGTTACGCCGGCGGTGCGGGCTTGTCGGGCCGTGCACTTCGCGTCGGCAGCAACGAGGAGAGGAAGCGCAGGATGCCTGCGCCGATGCGCGCAAGCGCGGTATCGACCGCCTCCTCGGTGAAACGGGTGGCGGCCCAGCGGAACAAGCAGGCCGTGCACGAGCCAGATCAAAAGCCCCGTGAAGATCGCCGCAAACATCACGTCGCTCAGGAAGTGGCCGCCGGCGAGCATGCGGATGGCAGCGATTACGGCCGCATAGGCCCCGACGGCGGCGAGCGCGAGGTAACGGTACGGCGGCGGCGCCATCATGGCAGGCGCCGTGAGCCAGACCGCGGACGATGTTTCGCCGGAAACGAACGAGCAATTGGTGTCGCAGGCGCCGCGCGGATCCCACCACGGCATGAACGTGTAGCCGCCGCCGAACTGCGTCACCATGCCTGGCCGCGGCCGCGCCCAGTTTTCCTTGAGAACGCCGTTGACGAGCAGCCCAGGCCCGAGCACCAGGGTCAGGATCAGGAACAGCGCCGCCCGCCCGGACATCGGGGCTTGCCGCTGCGGCCAGAACAGCTTGATCAGGATGGCAGCCACCGCCGGTGCGATCGCAGCCACGATAATGTAGGGCCCGGCGTCGCGCAGCGCTTCGATGACCGGATAGAACGCGCGCATCTGCGGCCCGGCGGCAAGATCGCGGAAAAACGTCGCGACCTTGAGGTCGAGCGCTGGATCGATTGCAAAGACGGCCCCGGTCAATATTCCCAGGATGACCAGGATACCGAACGAGATACGTGCCACGGAAGGTTTCCCCGCCGATCCCAAATATCGCCCCACATCAGGTATGTCGCATCCTCGGTTCGTGGACAAGCCTTACTTCTAGGCTGCGCAGGCATGCGCACGAGGTCTAACAATAGAACCGATATATACAGTCCATATACTTCTTACACGCGAGATATACGCAGCCAATCCTTATGCACTACTCGCGGCCGAGCGCGAGATCATCCCGATGGACCATCTCGACGCGGCCCTCGATCCCAAGAATTGTCGCAATGTCGCTTGAGGGCCGGCCTTTCACCTTCTCGGCATCGACGGCGTCATAAGCGACGAGACCGCGGCCTATTTCCGCGCCGTCGGGACCGCGCAGGATCACGGCGTCGCCACGCGAAAACTGGCCATCGACCCGGACGACGCCAACAGGGAGCAGGCTGTTGCCCCGGTAGAGCGCCTTGACCGCACCGGCGTCGATCACGAGCGTTCCCTTCGGCTCGAGTGAGCCCGCGATCCACTTCTTCCGTGACGTCACAGGATTTGCCGGCGTCAGAAACCAGGTGACTGACGCCTGCGGAGTGATGGCGCGCAACGGATGGTCGATGCGGCCCGACGCGATCACCATATGGGTGCCGGCCGTGGTTGCGATCTTCGCGGCCTCGATCTTGGTCTGCATGCCGCCGCGTGACAGCTCGGACGCGGAGGCTCCAGCCATCGCCTCGACCTCGGGGGTGATGCGTTCCACGACAGGGACCAGCTTGGCGTTGGCGCTGCTGCCGGGCGGCGCGTCGTACAAACCCTCGACGTCAGACAGCAGTACCAGCAGGTCGGCGCTCGCCATGGTGGCGACACGGGCCGCGAGGCGATCATTGTCGCCGTAGCGGATCTCGTTTGTCGCCACGGTGTCGTTCTCGTTGATGACCGGCACCGCGCGCCATTCCAGGAGCTTCGCGATGGTCGAGCGGGCATTGAGATAGCGCCGCCGCTCCTCGGTGTCGCCGAGAGTCACCAGAATTTGCCCGGCGCCGATGCCGCAGCGGCCAAGTGCTTCCGACCAGGTACGGGCAAGCTCGATCTGGCCAACGGCGGCCGCCGCCTGGCTGTCTTCAAGCTTGAGCGCGCCCGAGGGCAGCTTCAGCAGCACCCGGCCGAGCGCGATCGAGCCCGAGGACACGACAAGGAGATCGCGACCGCCGCCGTGCAGATGCGCAATGTCATCGACCAGCGAGGCAAGCCAGCCATGCTTCACCCGGCCGGCCGCAGCGTCGACGAGGAGCGACGAGCCGACCTTGACCACGATGCGGCGGAAATCATCAAGCTTGGGAAGTTTGGCGGACATTAAGCAGAAGCGGTCTCTCCGGCACCGCGATCGTCTTGCCCGCGCGTGTCGCGGGCATCCACGTCTTTGCAGCATTCCATGCGAGCGACAGACGTGGATGCCAGGGACAGCCCGGCCATGAGGGGCTAAAAATTTGCGCAGTCTTATCAAGGCGGGATCGCGAAAGAAATGGCCTCACGCTGGGTGGATCGTCGCGAAATCATGTAAAATGTCGGCCGCCTCGCCACGTGCCAACCCAGCCGGAAGCACAACATGCGGAAAGCCTGCTCGCGCTCCTTGCGGCGTTTTCGATCTCGAATGCCTCCGCCGAAGTCGTCGTCATTACTCACGCGAACCTGATCGACGGCACCGGCGCGGCGGTGCAGCGCGACATGTCGATCGTGATGGAGAACGGGCGCATCCGCGACATCGCGCCGGCGGCCGCTATCGCGGTGCCGGCCGAGGCTACGGTCGTCGACGCGACGGCCAAGTTCGTGGTGCCGGGCATCATCAACGCGCACGGCCATGTCGGGCCGCCGCCGCGCGATCCGCAGTTGCGGCAGTACGCGCTCTACGGCGTCACCACGACGACGAGCATGTATTTCGACCAGGACGACATCGTCGAGTTCAAGGCGAAGCAGCGCGCGGGCGATCTGCGCGGCGCGCGCATCCTCACGGTCAAGTATCGGTTCATGTCGCCGCCGTTCATCCCGGGATCGGAGGTCAAGACGCCGGAGGAGGCGCGCGCCAAGGTCGATGAGATCGTCGCCCATGGCGCCGACTTCGTGAAGGTCTGGATCGATGCGCAGGACGGCAAGTATCCGAAGCTCAGCCGCGAGTTCTGCGCGGCGGTGATGGATCAGGCCCGCAAGCACGGCAAGATCACCATGGCGCACGTCTTCGAATACGAGGACGCGAAAATGATCGTGGATGAAGGCGTGAACATCCTCGCCCACAATGTGCGCGACCGGATTCTGGACGATGACTTCATCGCCACGCTCAAGAGCCGCAACGTCACCGTGATCTCGACCCTTGCGCGCGAAGAGGCGATGTTTGTCTACGCGGACGCGCCGGCTTTCATCGAGACATCGTTCTTCCAGAAGGGCCTGTCCCCGGAGCGACTGGCGTTGTTGAAGACGAAAAAGCGCGAAGAGCAGCAAAAGGACCCGAAGCAGGCGTTCTATCGGCGGTCATTCGAGATCGACAAGATCAATCTCAAGAAGCTCGTCGATGCGGGCGTTCGGGTCGCGCTCGGGACCGATTCCGGCGGCGCCCTCGACCGCTATTTCATCCAGGGCTTCTCCGAGCACCACCAGATGGAATTGATGCGCGATGCCGGGCTCACGCCGGCGCAGATCATCAAGTCATTCTCCAAGGATGCCGCCGAAGCGCTCGGCATCGACAAGGATTTCGGCACGCTCGCCAAGGGGAAGGCCGCCGATCTCCTGATCGTCACCAACAATCCGCTCGACGATATCGCCAACATGCACGGCATCGAGGCCGTGTATCTCGGCGGCAAGAAATTCGAGTAGAAAACATCTGTCAGGGAGGAAGCAAAATATGCGCAAATGTTCTTACGTGGCGCTCGCCGCGGCCGCGCTCGCGGGGTTCGCGCTTGTGCCGACGACGCGAGCCGAGACACCCGCCCCGCGATTCGAAATCGACGCGTCCTGGCCGAAGGATTTGCCGGCGGGATGGATCACGGGTCAGCTCGGCGGCGTCTGCGTCGACGCGGACGACAATGTCTATGTCGTCAATCGGCGCGACATCACCCAGGAGGAAAAGGAGACGAGCAAGTCGGCGCCGTCCATCATCAAGTTCGATCCCGCCGGCAACGTCATTGCGTCATGGGGCGATCCGGCCGTGGTGCCGGGCTCGATCCATGGCTGCTATTCCGACCGCGAACGCAACCTGTGGGTCGGCGGCAACAACGACGGCATCGTCCAAAAATATGCGCCGGACGGCAAGCTGTTGCTGCAGATCGGCACGCGCGGCAAGTTCGATTCCGCGGACGGCACGTCGAAGGGCAAGGGCCTGAATGCCGATCCGCAGCAGCTCTTCAATCCGGCGGGCATCGCGATCGACGAGGCGAACGGCGACGTCTACGTCGCGGATGGCTACGGCAACCGCCGCGTCATCGTGTTCGATCGCACCGGCAAGTTCCTGCGGCAATGGGGCCATCAGGCGACCAAGGAGGAAACCGTCGACGGCGTGCCGGCGGCATTCGCCGAGGTCGTCCACTGCATCACGATCAGCCGCGCCGGCCTCGTCTACGTCTGCGACCGCCAGGGCGATCGCGTCCAGGTGTTCGACAAGCAGGGCAACTTCATCAAGAACATCTGGATCCGCACCGGAACACCGAATTTGCCGGACCCGCGCGGCACCGCCTGGTGGGTCGCCTTCTCGCCCGACCCCGGGCAGAAGTTCATGTACGTCATGAACGGGCGCAACGAGCAGGTGCACATCCTCGATCATGCCAGCGGAGAAATTCTCGCGAGCTTCGGTCGCCCGGGCCACCAGTTCGGCAACTTCACCCACGGCCACACGCTCGCCGTCGACTCCAAAGGCAACATCTACGTCGCCGAAACGAACTACGGCCGCCGCGTCCAGAAGTTCAAGCTCGTCGGAGGGTCATAATCCGCCAGCGCTCATCGACGTAGCGGCCCGGAGCACGCGTCGTAGGGTGGGCAAAGGCGCGGGGCACAGCGCGTGTTGAGGGGCGTCACATTGCGCGCCGTGCCCACCGGCGGTGCCAATGGTGGGCACGGCGGAACTCATGTCATCGCGAAAAATGCGAATCCGGGGCCGCCTTTGCCCACCCTACGCCACGTCATTCCGGGGCGCCGTAGCGCAGCGGAGGCGAGCCCGGAATCCATAACCCTGCTGCGGAGTATGGATTCCGGGCTGCCGAGCTGCGCTCGGCCCCGGAATGACCACCGATCAAACCTGATCGATCGCTACGACGAAGCGGCGGCGTTCTGCTGGGTCGCGCCGCGTTTTGCCGCGATCTGGTCGAGCGCCGACACGACGGCATCGAACGTCAGCATGGTCGAGGCGTGGCGCGCTTTGTAATCCCGGACCGGCTCGAGCACGGCAATATCGGCCCAACGACCCGCCGCCGGCGGTGCGCCGTTCTCTTTGAGCATGCGGCGCACATCATCGCGCAGCTTGCGCAGCTCGTCGGCCTTCGCACCGACGATGTTGCGCGCCATGATCGAGGACGATGCTTGGCCGAGGGCGCAGGCTTTCACGTCATGGGCGAAGTCGGTCACCGTATCGCCGTCCACCTTGAGGTCGATCGTCACCGTCGATCCGCATAGCTTCGAATGGGCGGTGGCGGACGCGTCCGGGCTCGGGAGGCGGCCGATTCTCGGAATATTTCCAGCGAGTTCGAGGATTCGGCTGTTGTAAATTTCGTTTAGCATTGAAGCTCTGCGTTCACTGTAAGGCCCGCCCGATTGTGTCTGCCGGGCCATGCATTATATAGGTGCGTTGCGGGCCCGGTGGAACCTAAGGGCCCGTTTTCCCGCTAACAGGGAGACATGCGTTCCACGAATGCGGCGTCCCAGACAGGACGACGCCACGGTGACACCCCCGGGGTCCGGCGCACGCGCCGAGGCTCCGGTCGAACGGAGCGATCGTCATGGATACCGCCGTCAAGAAGCCCAGTTCCCATTTGCCTGCCGGAATCACTGGCGCCACCGAGCCGGTGGTGCCGCGCCCGTCGCGCACCGAGGCGGAAGCCGCCGTGCGCACGCTGATCGCCTATATCGGCGACAATCCCGACCGGGAGGGTCTGGTCGAGACGCCGAAGCGCGTCGTCTCGGCCTTCGAGGAACTCTACGGCGGCTATCGCGAGTGCCCGGTCGAAGTGCTCGACCGCACCTTCAGCGAGATGGGCACCTACGATGACTTCGTGCTGGTCCGCAACATCCCGTTCCATTCGCACTGCGAGCACCACATGATGCCGTTCTACGGCAAGGCCCACGTGGCCTACATGCCGGTCGAGCGGGTCGTCGGCCTCTCCAAGCTCGCGCGCCTGATCGACGTCTATGCGGGGCGCCTGCAGACCCAGGAGCATCTGACCTCCCAGGTCGTGACCGCGATCGACGAGGTGCTCAGGCCGCGCGGCGTTGCCGTGATGGTCGAAGCGGAGCACACCTGCATGTCGATGCGCGGGGTCGAGAAGCCGGGCTCATCGACGGTGACGACCAAGTTCACCGGCCTCTTCCGCGACGATCCGAGCCAGCAGGTCCGCTTCATCTCCTTGGTGCGCGACCGCGCGTAAGTCTGCGACGGCGGCGATCCACCCTTTGCCGGACGATCGCTGCCGGTGAAACAGGATAGAGACGCCGCTTGACCTCATCTCTTACCTCGCCGCGCGGCTCCGCACAGGAGATCGAGGAGGGCCTTGCCTTCGCCCCGAAATTCGACGAAGCGGGCCTCATTACGTGCGTGGTGGCAGATGCGGTCTCGGGCGACGTGCTGATGGTCGCCCACATGAATGCCGAAGCGCTGGAGCGCACGCTCGCCTCCGGCGAGGCGTGGTTCTACAGCCGTTCGCGCAAGGCGCTGTGGAAGAAGGGCGAAACCTCGGGCCACGTGCTGGCCGTGGTCGAGATGCGCGTCGACTGCGACCAGGATGTGCTGCTGCTGAAGGTGCGCCCGGCAAGCGATGGCGCCTGCCACACCGGGCGGCGCTCCTGCTTCTATCGCGCTGTCGTCCGGCCCCGGCCGGACGCGCCGGCGACGCTCGAATGGCGCGATGCGGAACGCGTCTTCGATCCCGACAAGGTCTATCGCTCGTAGCGGCGTGCTGGCTGCGCCGATCAGCCAACCGCTCTCCTCCTCTCCTCTCCGCTCCTCCAGGCGACTGCGACGGCGCCTTGTCAGTCTCGCAAGGCGCCGTTCGCATATCGACGATTTTACGCAAAGTTTGTCCGAGGGTTCCAACCAGTCGTTCATTTCGGTCTGCCATTGGTGATGCGAACGCGTATAACCAAGGCCTATCGGAATGCTCTCGGAACTGGAATTACTGGCGGAAGAACGTTCAGCGGAAAAGCGGCTTGATCTCCTGCGCAAGATTGCTGACCTGTTTTTCGCCGGCATCGACGAGCACACCGACGCAGAACACATTCTGTTCAACGAAATCATCGAGAACATGGTTGATCAGATCTCGCGCGAGGCGAAGATCGATGTCGCGACCAATATGGCGACCAAGGCCGGCTTCCCGATCAAAGTGGTGCGCAAGCTTGCCAACGACGATGACATCGACATCGCCCGCCCGGTCATCGAAGGTTCGCCGGACCTTGACGACAACGACCTGATCGCCATCGCCCACAAAGGGACCGACGGTCATCTCGATGCGATCGCCGGCCGCGATCCCCTGTCGGAAGGGATCACCGACGTGCTGGTCGACCGTGGCAGCCGCGGCGTGGTGCACAAGGTCTCCCACAATCACGGTGCGCGTTTCTCCGACCGGGGCATGATGGTGCTGGTCGACAAGGCGTTTGACGATCTGCAATTGCAGAACGCGCTCGCGAGCCGCCCGGACCTGACGCAACAGGCGGTGGACAGGCTGCTGCCGGCGATCACCCAGGCGCTCGCGCTCAAGCTCGCCGAGCGCGGCTATGACGTGTCCGACAAGATGCCTGCGCATCTCGTCGAACATGCCCGTCAGCAGTTCACGCTCGCGATGGCGGAGCGCAACCAACAAAGCATCGCGGCGTACCGGGTGTTCGGTCAATTCCTCTCCGGCCGGCTCGCGCTTGACGAGGCGCTCGACAAGATTGCCGAGTGCGAGCAGATGCTCGAGGTCGCAGCAATCCTCGCCTATCCGACGCGGCTCGACCGCCATCTGCTGATGGGCGTCTTGACGAGCGGCCCGGTGCAGAACGCGATGGTGCTGTTGCGCGCGATCGAGCTGCCGTGGTCGACGGCAAGCAAGGTCCTTGCCCTGCGGGCGAAGAAGCGGCGGGCGCACCCGTTCAACAGCCTGATCGAGGAACCAAACTATCAGGCGATCGACCTCGCCACGGCGAAGCGCGTGCTGCGGTTCCTGCAGGTGCGCCAGTCCACGGCGGCGGACGACGAGCAGGTTCGATCCGACACGGCTGCCGCCTGAGGTCCGCCGATATCTTCCAAGTACTGCCTAGCCGAATTGTCGTCTACGACACAAGCCCCATCGCCCTCGCGCGGGCGAGAAGGCGCTCGGCCCGCGCTATGTGCGGGCGGTCGTACATGACGCCATCGATGCCGACGACGCCGGCGCCGGGCGCGGCAGCAAATGCCGCGATGATGGCTTGCGCCTTGGCGATCGCTTCGGGCTTCGGCGTAAAGACCTCGTTGATGGTCGCGACCTGTGCGGGATGGATCGCCATCTTGCCGGTGAAGCCGTCGCGGCGCGCCTCTTCGCATTCGCGGCGCAGCCCGGCCTCGTTGCGAAAATCCACATAGACGGTGTCGACGGCCTGCACCTCGGCTGCGGCCGCCGCAGCAAGGCACAGCGTGCGGGCAAGTCGATACGGATCGAGGAAGTTGCCGTCGCGGTCGCGGTTGGCTTCCGCGCCCAATTCGGCCGACAAGTCCTCGGCGCCCCAGGTCAGCGCGGAAAGTCGCGCGCTCGCGCCGCGATAGGTGCCGGCGACGAAGAGGGCCGCCGCAGTCTCGGTCGCAATCGCCACGATCTCGATCGAGCCTTCGTCGCGCCCATGCAAGGCCTCGCGCGCGGTGAGCTTGGCGTCGGCATGAATGACCGAAGCGCCGCCCTCGGCCTTGGGCAGCATGATGGCGTCCGGCCCCGCGGGGACCACCGCGTCGAGATCGGCGTCGGTGAGCCCGGTCTCAAGACCGTTGACCCGCACGAGCAAGCGGGGCCGCGCAGGCTTCGCAAGCGCCGCGCGCAAAAATTCGGCCGCAGCCTGGCGCGCCGCATCCTTGCGGTCCGGCGCGACCGAGTCTTCGAGATCAATGATGATGGCATCGGCGCCGCTGCCGAGCGCCTTGTCGAGCTTCTTCGGCGCGTCCGCCGGGACGAACAGCAGCGAACGCATCAACTCGCCGGTCGCATCACGATGAAAGCGCTGCGCCGGCACTCGGCGACGAGCTTGTCATTCTGGTTGTAGCAGCGGTGGATCAGTTCGACGATGCCGGCGCCCGGCCGCGATTTCGAGACGCGCTTGCCGGCGATTTCCGTCGTCGCATGAAGCGTATCGCCCTCGAACACCGGATGCGGGAATTTCACGTCGGTCATGCCGAGGTTGGCGATGGTGGTGCCGGTGGTGATGTCGGAGACCGACATGCCGATCATCAGCCCGAGCGTGAACAGCGAATTCATCAGCGGCTGGCCCCACTCGGTTTCCTGCTCGCAGAAATGCCGGTCGATGTGGAGCGGCTGCGGGTTCAGCGTCATGTTGGAGAACAGCATGTTGTCCATCTGCGTGACCGTGCGGTAATAGCGGTGCTCGAACACCTCGCCGGGAACGAAGTCATCGAAATAGATGCCGCCGCGCTTGTGCCGCGCTGCCGTCGTCGTTGCCATGATGAAGTCTCCCGTGCCGGCGAATGCCTCTGCGTTAACGTTCCGTTTACCATAATTGCCAATGGTGCGAACCGGCGAAGAAGTCGCCGGGGCGGCCGTAACCATGGACATCAGCGGCATTTTCAATCGGCCGGGAACGCAGAGCGTATCCGACGCGATTCAAAGCGCTGCCGATGCGACCGGCACCAGCTTCGAATACATGCTGGCGACGGCCCAGGCCGAATCAAGTCTCAACCCGCAGGCGGCCTCGACCACGTCCTCGGCGCGCGGGCTTTATCAGTTCATCGATCAGACCTGGCTCGCGACGCTGAAGCGGTCGGGGCAGGCACTTGGCTACGGCCGCTATGCCGATGCGATCGTGCAGAACGCGTCGGGCCGCTACGACGTGCCCGATCCGAGCATGCGCCGGGACATCATGGCGCTGCGCGACGATCCCACCGCGAACGCCGCCATGGCGGGCGCGCTGACGCAGGACAACGCCGCTCAGCTCGCGGCGCGACTTGGCCGCAAGGCGAGCGACGGCGAGCTTTACATTGCCCATGTCCTCGGCCCCGCCGGCGCTGCGAAGCTGACGACGCTCGCAACGACGGCGCCGACGGCGGCGGCCGCTGCGGCATTTCCGTCTGCCGCCGATGCCAACCGCGCCATCTTCTATGACCGCGATGGCCGTGCCGCGCGGTGCCGCCGAAGTCTACAGCGCGCTGATCAGCCGGTATGACGGCGCCCGCGGAAACGGCGGCACAGGCGCCGGCCCGACCAACATCGTAACCGCCATTGCGGCGGCCTTCGGCCTTGCCGGACCGATCGGACCGCCGACCGCTCCGCCCGCCGGGGCGCCATCTGCATCGACATCGCGCGCAGCATCGGCCGCGCCTGTCGGTGCCCCGCTCGTGATCGTCCCGGGGACCACGACGGCGATGGCTGGTGACACGAGCTCCGCTTCCACTGACACGACGGCCCCGCCCGAGCCGTCGGGTCGAATCTCGACGCCAACACCGCTGTTCCGCGGATTGTTCAGCGACAGCGGAGCGCCGCCGCGGCAATTCGTCTCCGAATTATGGACGGCGCGGGCCGCGCGACCGGTGCCCGGGCAGATCGCGCCCACGGCAGAAGGCGAAATCTCCGCGGCATCGCGCTCCGGGCCGTCGCGCCCCTGAAAGCGACGCTCGCACGCCGCTTGTCTTGCCCATCCGTAAAGATTCATGGTGAACGCTTTGTTAAGCCTCGCGATCTAAATTGATACCGTTCGGCGTTAGCCGCGAGCAGGCGGCCGACGCTAGTCCAAGCGTGGTCGCAGGAATGATTGTCCGGCAGTTTCTTCACTGGGTGCGAACGGCAACCGCCGGTGAGCGCGCCGAAGCCACCAGCGCACTTGCGCGCGCCTATCTCTACTCCGACCTTAGCCCGGAGGATCGCGACGCCGCCGAAGGCGCGATGATCATGCTGATCGATGATCCCTCCCCGCTGGTGCGCGAGGTGCTCGCCGAGGCGCTCGCGGACAGCCCCGACGCGCCCTCACGCCGTGATGCACGCGCTAGCATCGGATCAGGAACACATCGCGGCGATCGTCCTGCAGCACTCGCCGCTCTTCATCGACGCCGAACTGGTCGATCTGGTCGCGACCGGCACCCGCACTTTGCAGGCGGCAATCGCCGCCCGCGCGCCACTGCAATGCGCGGTCGCCGCCGCCATCGCCGAGGTAGGGGCGGCGGAAGCTTGCCTGATCGCGGCCGAGAACCCCCATGCGGACATCGCGCCGTCGTCGGCCCATCGCATCATCGAGCGCTTCGGCCACCTCGGCGTCATCCGCGAAGCGTTGCTCGCGCGGCCCGATCTGCCGCTGGCAGCACGCCAGACGCTGGTGCGCCTCGTCTCGCAACTCCTCGGGAATTTCGTCGCCGATCGTTCCTGGCTCGGGCGCGAACGCGCCAACGCGGTGGCGCGCGAAGCCTGCGAGAAGGCGACGGTGACGATCGCGGCGCTCGGTCCGAACGATGACACGAGCCCGCTGATCCGGCACCTGCGCATGAGCGGTCAGCTCAATGCCGGGCTCGTGCTGCGCGCACTGCTGTCCGGCAACATGGCGATGTTCGAGGATGCGCTCTGCGAACTCTCCGAGCTGCCGCTCGCGCGGGTGCAGTCGCTGGTGCACGACCGCGGCAACGCAGGGTTTCGTGCGGTATTCGACAAAGCCGGCCTGCCGGCCTCGACCTATGTCGCATTTCGCGAGGCGCTGGCAGCCGTCCGCGAAGCTCATGAGAACGGCGAGTTCATCGGCGCCAGCCGCCTCAAGCGGCGCATGGTCGAGCGCGTGCTGACAAGCTGCGAGCGCGCCGATGTCGGCGATACAGAACCGCTCCTGATCCTGCTGCGCCGCTTCGCGGCGGAAGCCGCGCGAGAGGATGCCCGTATTTATTGCGATGAACTCGTCGCCCAGCACGAGCAAGACCGCGACGCGGCGTAGCGCTGGTTGCGCGAGCATTTTGCCGCCAGATAGAAACTAACGGTTGGATCGCGGTTTATGCGCCATTGGGCCGTCACGCACTTTGTTGTAGCATTGGTTTGGGTGACGATCGCGTCGCGGGGCGCGATGATCAATTCAAAATATAGGTAGACGCAGATGAGACCGTTTTCGCTACTTCTTGGATGCGCATTCGCCATTGCTTTCTTCAATGGCGGCACGGCGCTGGCTCAGATTCAAAGTAAGGGAATGACGGTAAATTCACCGATGCCCCAGCCGGTCGAGACGTCGCAGGAAAAGCGTAAGAAAAGTGCTGCATGCACTGCGGAGGCGAAAAGCGCAAAATTGGCCGGCAAGGATCGCACCGCATACTTGAAGTATTGCAATTCATCTCGTTACGCCGCCGACTTCAAGGCGCCGGGCGTCGACGAATGGCGAGAGACCCTGCCCAAATAGGCTCCCGCGCTCCTTCTTAGTCCTTGGGGCCAGATGCCAGGATGGCCCTCGCGTCCTGCGTCCACGCGTGAGTTTCGCCCAGCGCTTTGGCGTGCACGGCGAGAGCCGCATGCGCCAACTCATGCGCCTTGGCAAGATCGCTCGCCAACAGAAGCTTTGCGAGATTGGTTTTTGCGCGCGCAGTGTAGATGTGATCCGCGCCTAGATTTTGCGCAAAAATGGCGACCGCACGGCCGTAAAGCGGCTCGGCCTCGGTCGCGCGGCCGGTGTCTCTCAGCACATTGGCTAGGTTTTGGAGCAAAATCGCCAAGTCAGGATGCTGAGCGCCCAGCGTCCTCTCGCTGATCTCGACGGCCTCCCGATAGACCGGCTCGGCCTCCTGCCTGCGGCCACCGCGTTCCAGAATCGAGGCGAGTCCATTCAAGCGCGCGACCACGTAAGGGTGATCGCGCCCCAACGACTTCTGCCCGATCTCGATGGATTCCCGAAACAAAGCTTCGGCTTCCGCGGTCTGTCCCTTACCGTGCAAAAGCATCGCGAGATATTGGAGGCGATGGGCGACATCGGGATGGGCCCGCCCGAGGTTCTTTTCCCCGAGCGCGATCGCCTCTCGCACCAATTCTTCGGCCTCGTCGATGCGTCCCCGCTCATCGGCGAATTGAGCCAGATTTGTCAGCGTCCTCGCGTAGCTTGGATGATCGATACCGACTTGCTCGTGCTCGATATCCAGCACCTCGCGATAAAGCCCTTCGACATCGGCTTCAGGATCGAGGTCATGCGTTGCAAGCGCGAGATTGTTCAAAATCTTGCCTGTCTCCAGGTTGCGAGGCCCGAAGGCAACCTTCGCAATGTCGAGCGCCTGCCCAAAAAAGGCCTTTGCCAGATCGAGCGAGCCGCGGGCGTAAAGGAATTCGCCCACGCGATTGCCAACAAGAGCGAAATTGCCGTGCTCCATCTTTGCCGCGATCGCGTGCTCGCGGAACGCCAACACATGGGGGAGTAGCTGCGCGCACACTGGCCAACGGTCGGGATTCTCATAGGGATCTTCAGGCACCACCTCGGCGAGCCGCGCCAGAACCATTTCAAGGAGTTGGGGCGTCTTCGAGTCCGCCGCGAGTTGAGCGCGCATCGCCGCTTGCACAAGGCGATGGAGCGTGACGGCAGCAGTGCCGTCGTCCAACTCATGGTTCTCGATGAGCGACACCGACGACAGCGCCGCCAGTGCCTCGGCCCGGTCATCGACGTCAAGCATATCGTCGGTGATGAGCTCAAGCGGAATGTGCTCGGGCGCAAGGAAGGCAAAAATGCCGAGCAACGTCTCGGCCTGGGTCTGTTCGGCCACCGCCCTCTCGATGGCCGCGCCGAAGGTGCGGGCGATGCTTTCGGGATAGCCTTTCGGCGGCCGCGTGATCCGGGCGTCGATCTTGGTGCGGTAGTCGTCGAAGCTCAGGCTCTTGCCGACGAGGCGGCAATAGGCGCCCGCATGGTCGAGCGCCAGCGGAAGGTATCCCAGCGCGTGGGCAAGGCGGCCCGCGCCGGCAGGATCAACCCGCGCGGCCCGCGTTTGCAGAAATTGCGACGCCGAATCTTCGGTCAGTACGTCGAGCTTGATCTCCGTCGCGCGACCGGCCCAATCGGTCCAGCGCGTCGTCAGCAAGACCCGCGCTCCCGCGTTGGGAACGAGATCGCGCAGCACTTCAGGCGTTTCGACGTTGTCGTAGACGAGCAGGAATGGCGTAGTGAACGCGGCAAGCCGCGCGAGGCCTGCCTTTGCCGCCGCCTCCTGGTCGGAGAGATTCGCCAATCGCGGATCAAGCTTGCCGGCGAGCGCGGCAAGCGCCGAGACCAACACCGTGCGCTCTTCCGCAGATGCCCAATAAACGCCGGCGTAATCGTTGGCGTAGCGGTGCGCGTATTCCGCGGCGAGCGACGATTTGCCGGTGCCGCCGAGGCCATAAATCGCGAGCGGCGGGACCGTTTTGTGGTCCGTGGGCTGCATCAAAAGGCGATGCATCTCCGCGAGACGGTCGTCGCGGCCGGTAAAATTCTGGTCGCGCGGCGCGACGTTTTCGAAAAGCTTGTGCCGCCGCGGCGCAGCCATCGCGCGCCCTTCGGCCGCCGACAATATAAGGGCTCTGCGCTCCTGCGGGTCGGTTACGCCTACGAGACTGCTATAGACCCGGCTCGCGAGGATGCCGTCGGGGCGGCCATCGTCGAGGCACAGGATCGCGAGGCGGCGCTCGTCGGCGGAGCGTGCGGCCGTCGCGAGGAAGTTCGTCACTTCCATCATCGTGTATTTCGACGACGCGTAATCCTTGGTGAGAAGCAAGACGAGATGGCGGCACCGCTTCAATCCTTCGTCCATGGCGGCGATGAAATCCGCCGTCTGCGGAATGTCGTAGTCCTGAACGAAGACCGTGTACCCTTCGGATTGAAGGACTTCCGCCACTTCCTGCGCCGTCGCCGCCGCGCCGCCGCGCCGGCTGATGAAAAAATCGATCTCGGAATTCGCACCGACCGCCATGCCGTCTCACGCGGAGGCTGGTGTTGATGCGGCGGAGGACTCATCCATAAGCAAAGTATACGCCATCGGCTTGCGCCGCGCCGGCAAGCGGCCCTTCGGAACGCCTTGATAGCAGCGAAGCTACACTACGCTCCGGTGTTACGGAAGCGTGGTTCTAATTGGCGTATTGACGGATGTGGCGCGGCGCGCCCGCGAACTGACGCTCACCCTCGGCGCCGCGCGACAAGAAGATGATGATGGCTGCGCGCCGCGGCACGCGGCGCCGAAGCCATCGCGAAGGCGGTCGGCGGCGTGATGCTTCCGCGCGAGCGCATCTTCGGGACGCGGGCCGAAAATCGCCGGCGCCGTCACACTGGTGCGAGCGGGGGGCTCGCGTCGGTCGCCGGCGGCTCGGCTTCGCTCGCTTGGGCGGCGGCGGCTTTCTCCTCGCGACCGATAAGTTCGTCGGCGATCGCGCGCAGCTCGACGGACAAGGCGAGCGCGATCTCTTCGGCCTTCGCATTGTTGCGCTCGCGCACGATGGCGCGAACGGCATCGACGCACTGATCGATATAGAGCAGCGGCACGCGGCTGGGATCGGGCGCCTCTTCGAGCGCCCGGCACAAACTGTCGGCGACGTCCGCGGCCAAGGGATAGCCGAAGGTCGCGCCATGTCCCCTGATGTCATGGGCGGCGCGGAACAGCTTCTGGCGCGTCGCGTGGCTGTGGCCATCGGTATGAATGAGGCGGCGCGCCAGCTCGAGTTCGGCGCACTCGTCCTGCATCCAGCTTTCGAATTGCGCCGACAGTTGTTCGAACGCGATCTCGGCATCGGTGAGCGGATCGCGGTCAGGACCGCCGCCGCGCCGCACCGCTTTCTTGAGCCGGTTCGGCGGAACGATCACTTCGTGGTCGGCGAACTTGGTGACGCTTGGCGCGCTGTGCTTGTGCTCGGTCATAATGTGTCTCGCGAAGCTCTCTTAGACTTTGACCTTTTCGAGCAGGGGCTTTTGGTCGATCAATTCCGCATTGCCCTTGCGACGCTCGGGACCGGTGTAGTTCACATTGTTGCTCCGTCGGCGGTCGGGACCGAAATAGCTCTTGGATTTGATGAACGGCCGCGGATTGATGATGGTGTTGAGAATGCGCTGATAGAGCGCCTTCGCCGAGATCGGCTTTGCCAGGAACTCGGTGACGCCGGCATCGCGCGCCGCGATGACCCGCTTCTTCTCCGAATGTCCGGTCAGCATGACGATCGGGACATAGGGGTTCGCGTTGGCACCCGGCTGGCGAATCATCTGGGTCAGTTCCAGCCCGTCGAAAATCGGCATCGCCCAATCGGTAATGACGATGTCCGGGACGTAATGGACGAAAGCCTCAAGACCCGTCGCGCCGTCTTCGGCCTCGTAGACCTCGCGGGAGCCGAAACCGTAAAGCAGCGTGCGCAGGATGCGGCGCATATGGGCGTTGTCCTCGATAACGAGGAAACGCAACCGATTGAAATCAATACGAATCATATGGGGACCGTCGTGCCCGCGCGCCGCTCGGCAATTTCGCAGAACGACGTAAACGATCGATTAAGGTTTGGCTGTCGGGGGCACTCCGTGGGCGCTGTGGTCGGTCGGCGAGAGCTGTGCTGGAGCCGCGACCGCTCGGCCGTTGGCGTCGAGCGACCGTAGCGGCAGGGCATCACAATCGTGAGCCGCGTGGCTGTGTTCAAACTGGCGAAACCATCGCGGCATACGACCGGCGATTGGCATAACGGGAGGCTTCTTCATGAAAATTCTGCTCGGGATTTCGGCGGCGTTGCTGGTGAGCACGGCGCCGGTGCAATTCGCGTCCGCGAAGGACGGCCCGATCGATCTCGTCAAGGCGGCCGTTACCGCCGAGGGCGGCCAGGAGGCGATGGCGGGGCTTAAGAGCCATGAAATCAAAGGGCACGGCCAAACAGTTCGAGCCTCCTCACGCCGTGTGTTGAAAACATCGCGCGAGTGTGGTGCAACCCACCTATGGCGTTGCGAGTGACATGGATGGCGTGGGTGAGCCGCGGACTGCGGGGCGTTGCGGCGGGATTTGTTCTGGTCCCGCTTCTGGCCGCCCCCTGTCAGGCCGAGGATTACCCCCGCCGCACGGTGAAGGTGATCGTGCCGTATCCGGCGGGCGGGACCGCCGACCTCATGCCGCGCATCGTGTTCGACTGGCTGTCGCGCAAGTGGGGCCAGGCCGTCGTCATCGAAAACAAGGCCGGTGGCGGCGGCAACATCGGCGCCGAGGCGGCGTTCAATGCCGAGCCCGACGGTTACACGCTATTGGCGACGTCGCCGCCGCCGCTTGTCATCAACCAGAGCCTCTATCCGCGGCTCGGCTACGATGCGTCGGCATTCGTGCCGATCTCGGTGCTGGGCGTCGTGCCGAATGCGCTCGTCGTGAGCCCGCGCAAGATCGCGGCGACGACCGTTGCGGATTTCATCAGCTATGCGCGTGCCCATCCGGGCGAGATCACGTCGGCGACCCAGGGCAATGGCGCCACCTCCCATCTCACCTCGGCGATGTTCGCGATGATGGCGAAGGTGAGCTTCGTCCACGTTCCCTATCGCGGCACCGCGCCGGCGCTGCAGGGACTGCTCGCGGGCGATTGCGACATCATGTTCGACAATCTCGGCGTGTCGTTACCGCTGGCGCGCAGTGGCCAACTGCGCCTGCTCGGCGTCGCGACCGCGCAGCGCATGCCATCGCTGCCGGATGTGCCGACGATCGCGGAGACGCTGCCCGGCTTTTCGGCGCTGGCGTGGTTCGGCGTCGCGGCGCCGCCGAAGACGCCGCGCGCGCTTGCCGACAAGATCAGCGCCGACATCGCGGAGGCGATCCGCGCGCCGGAGATCCGCAAGCGCTTCGAAGACCTCTCGGCGCAGCCGGTCGGCAACGATCCGGATGCCATGGCGCGTTTCATCGGCGAGGAGGTCGCGCGGTGGCGCGCCGTCATCAAGGCCGCGGACGTCAAGTTGGAGTAAAGTTTGCCGCAATGAACGCCCGAGCGTCAGGGAGCAGGACATGAACATCCATACGAGCCCGCGGCAATGGCCCGCCGAGGGGCTGACCCGCGTTCCCTACTGGCTCTACTCCGACCCTGATCTCTACGCGCTGGAGCAGGAGCGCATCTTTCGCGGCGATACCTGGACGTTTCTCTGCCTCGAGGCCGAGCTGCCGAAGCCCAATACCTTCCGCGCTTCCAATCTCGGCGACATGCCGGTGGTGGTCACGCGCGACGCCGACGGCGTCATTCATGCGTTCGAGAACCGCTGCGCCCATCGCGGCTCGCTGCTATGCCTTAAGGAGCGCGGCGAAGCGAAGGAGATCGTCTGCGTCTATCACAACTGGACCTACGATCTGCGCGGCAATCTCACCGGCGTTGCGTTCCGTCGCGGCATTGCCGGCAAAGGCGGCATGCCCTCGGACTGCAAGCCCGAAGAGCACGCGCCACGCCAATTGCGCATCGAAACCTTTGCCGGCCTCGTGTTTGGCACGCTCGGCTCCGCGACGCCGCCGCTCGAGGAATATCTGGGGCCCGATCACGTCACGCACATCAAGCGCGTGATGCGGGCGCCGGCGAAAGTGATCGGCGGTTACAGCCAGATGCTGCCGAGCAACTGGAAGCTCTACATCGAGAACGTGAAGGACAGCTACCACGCAAGCCTGCTGCACATGTTCTTCACCACCTTCCGCCTCAACCGGCTGTCGCAGAAGGGCGGGCTTGTCGTGAGCGAAAAAGGCGGCAACCACATCAGCTATTCCATGAGCCAGGACGTTGCCGGCAAGGAGTACGAGCAGGCCGGCATGCGCTCCGCCAATGAAGGATATTCGTTGGAGGCGCCGCGCGAGCTTCTTGGCAACGTCGACGAATTCGGCGATGGGATCGGCCTTCAAATCCTCACCGTGTTTCCCGGATTCGTGTTGCAGCAGATTCGCAACTGCCTCGCGGTTCGCCGCGTCGTGCCGCTGGGGCTCGATCGGACCGAGCTTGTCTGGACCTGTTTCGGCTTCACGACCGACGACGACGCCTTGACCGAGCTTCGGCTTCGCCAGGCCAACCTGATCGGACCGGCGGGCCTCATCTCCATGGAGGACGGCGCGGCATCGGGATTTGTCCAGCGCGGCGTCGCGGGTGCCGATAGCGAAAGGGCGCTGGTCGAGATGGGCGGCAGCGGCACGGCCTCGGAGGAGAGCCGGGTCAGCGAAGCAGCGGTGCGCGGCTTCTGGAAAGATTATCGCCACCACATGGGACTTTGATCGCGGCGACTCGCCGGCAAGCGGGGAGGGAGGCGCAATTCACTGCGCCACGCATTGGTAATGAAGATCGAGCACATCATCCGCGTAGCGGACCTCAACGCGCGCTATTGCGACACGATCGATACGGATCGGCTGGAGGCGTGGCCGGAGTTCTTCCGCGACGACGCCCGCTACCGCATCACGACTGCCGAGAACGTCGCCCAAAGCCAACCGCTTTCAATGATCTACACGACGTCGCGCGCCATGTTGCGCGATCGCGTGCGGGCTCTCCGCGAGGCCAACGTCTACGAAGGCCAGCGCTATCGCCACGTGCTCAGCCCGCCGCTCATCGAGGCAGTCGATGGCGCGCTCGTTCGGGCACGCACAAGCTTCATGGTCGCGCGGGTGATGCGCACCGGCGAGACCATGCTGTTCGCCACCGGTTGCTACGAGGACCGCGTCGTATTCGATGGCCCGGACTTGGCGCAATTCGCCGAGAAGACCGTCATCCTCGACAGCCGCCAGATCGACACGCTGCTCGCGATACCGCTTTAGGTCATCATCCGGTGCGGGTAGCGTACCAGGAGCCCGAGCACGCGCCGCGCGAACCGGAGCCGTGCCACGAGCCGCCACCGGAGTTGCCGCGCAGTCGTCCGCTGCCGCTCGCGCGCTGGTCGCCGGCGCTGACGCTCACCGAAGTTGCTCCGTTCGGCGACACGTGGCCGCTCACGGCGAAACTGCCGTAGCCGTAGACGACGCCATTGCGGACCTGCAGGCCGAAGCCGGATCCGGAATCGCAAGCGCCGCGCGTGGTCGTGATCGTCACCTGCCAGGAGCCGTCATACGGATTGGCAGCGCGTGCGGAGCCGATGGCAACGGTAAGCGCGACTGCGCCCGCAATGGCTAACGTGGAAGCTTGGGGGATGACTCTCATGGCAACGATCCTCGGCGAGTTGTGTCACGGAGAGATAACTCGTGGATGAAGGGCTTGCGCTCAACCTCAATTGGTAACGCAATGTCCTGACATAACTCCGTAAACGCAAGGTTCCCGCCCCCCTCCGAAAGAGGAACGTTTGCGGTTCGGAGCAATCCCAAAACTACTCAGGCGGGTGGCGCACCACCAGTACCGAGCATTTTGCGTAACGTACCACATGGCCCGCATTGGAGCCAAGGAAATAGGTCTTCATCGCCGGCCGATGCGAACTCATCACGATGAGATCGGCGTGGATGGCCTTCGCCTCTTCCAGCACCTCGTGATAGATGCCGCCTTGCCGCACGGTGGCGCTGATCTGGCGGCCGTCGAGCCCGCTTTCCTGGCCGATGATCGCCAGGGCCTCGGCCGCCGACTGGCGCTGCTGAGAATCGAAGTCGGGCGGCACGTATTCCGCGAGCATCACCGGAGTCGTGGGCAGCACGTTGAGAAGCCGCACTGACCCCCCCGACGCGCGCGCGAGCGATACCGCCGTCTCGATTGCCGCTTTGGCGAGATCAGGATCTGCAAGATCGACCGGTACCAGAATTCGCTTGAACATGGCATAGCCCCCATGGGCTTAATATTAAGTCGTGCGTCCCTTCGTACCAAAGCTTCCTAACTTGTCGCAGCCGCAATCGAGCGTGGGGTGACATAGCGATCGAGCCGGCCGGAATGGTCGTGGATGTTGTTCCAATCGGCCGCGGTGAAATCGATTACCGCGAGCGCTGCGGTCGAGAACTTCTCGACGAGACGTTCGCGCAAGCTGACGTCCCCTGCCGCAATCAGCAGCTTGGCAACCTCGTGCAAGCCGGGATTATGGCCGATCACCATGAGTTTCTTCGCGGACCCGCCCTGATCGGCAATGACGGACAGGATCGTCTCCGCGGCCGCCGCATAAAGACGATTGTCGAACACGATATCGTCGACGTCGGGCAAGGCCATGGCGTCGAGGGTTTCGCGCGTCCGCGTTGAGGGCGAACACAGGATACGGTCCGGAACAAGCCGATGATGGACGATATAGCCGCCCATCAGACGAGCCGCTGCATTGCCGCGCGCGTTGAGCGGTCGGCTGAAATCGTGCGCCCCAGGCGACGACCAGTCCGATTTCGCGTGGCGCAACAGCATGAGTCGGCTCATTGCAGCAGCATTGAATCGATGAGGTCCAAAGTCCAGGGGGCAGCGTCATTTCGTCGTTCCGACGGACAGGAAATGATATGGTCTTCCGGCGATAGCGCGGTTCGCTGACAGCGCGTTGCAAATGCGGTGGGAATCCTCCAGTTATCAGGGTCCTTGATGCGAGGTGACATGGAGGCCTCTGCGCAATCGGAGTTCGGACCGACCTGGCATTCCGGCATTACGCCGTTGCCGACCCTGCGGGCTGCGCTCAACTACGACATCGACGTGGACGTCTGCGTGATCGGCGGCGGCCTTGCAGGCCTCTTCGCGGCGCGAGAGATCGTGCGGCGCAAGTGGTCGGTGGCGGTGCTGGAGGCAAAGCGGGTTGGCTGGAATGCCTCGGGCCGCAATCTGGGCGTCGTATTGCCGGGCTTTTCGACAAGGCTCGAAAAGATCATCGAGCGCATCGGAACTCACAGCGCGAAGGCACTATGGGCGTTGTCCGAGACCGGCGTGGACTATGTGCGCCAGACGATCGCCGAATTCGGCGTAGCGGGTATTGATGAGGGAAACGGCTGGCTTGATGTCTACAAGGCGCCCGATCCCGATGGCGTGCTCGCCCGGCTGGAGCTTCTGAGGGACTTCGGCATTGAAGCCGAAGGCTGGCCGCTCGAACGTATCCGCGACACGCTCAAGTCCAACCGCTATTTCCACGCGATCCATTTTCCGCGCGCCTTCGTCATCAATCCGCTTGCGTACACGTTGCGCCTCGCCGAAATGGCTGAGCGCGGCGGCGCTTTCATCTTCGAGCATACCCCCGTGCTTGAAATCGATCCGGCGGGGGTGCGCAAACGAATTGTCACGCCGCAGGGTCGGGTGCGTGCTGCCCACGTCGTGTTTGCCGGCAATGTCTTTCTCGGCGCGGTGGCGCAGCGCCTGGCAGATACGCTGGTGCCGATCACGTCCTATGGCGGGGTCACGCGGCCGATTGCCGGTCTGAGGGACGTGGTCGGTTTCAGAGGCGCAATCAGCGATTCCCGCTACGCGAACTATCATTATCGCATCGTTGCCGGCGATCGGCTGTTGTGGACCGGTGGTGCCACGACAGGGCGCTACAGCGAAGGCGGCATGCGGCGTCGCTTCCAGCGGGCGATCCGTGCCACCTATCCTCAGCTCGGGCCGGTCGAGGTCGAACGGGTGTGGCCGGGTACGATGGGCTTTGCGATCCACCGCATGCCTCAGGTTGGCGAGGTCGAGCGCGGCGTTTGGCTGACGAGCGGCTACGGCGCCCAAGGGATCAACACCACGGCGATGGGCGGACTGCTTGTTGCCCGCGGCATCGTGGAGGGCGACGACACCTGGCGGCAGTTCCTGCCCTACGAACTCGTCTGGGCGGGCGGTCGCGTCGGGCGCGCCGTCGTGAGTGCATCGATGGGATGGTCGATGGCGCGCGAAGCGATCGCGGGACAGATCGCGTGGCGGCGCGAGGAGCATCGTCGGCGTTACCTGGAAGAGGAGGCGCGCCGCCTCGCCGGTCCGGCGCGGCCCGCCTATCGCGAGCTAGAAACGGCGCCAAACCGCGCGCCGGAGTCGGTGCTGCAGAGATTCGCGAATCCCCCCTCCGATCTCGCGCCCATCCGAGCCCCCGAAGCGGCCCCCCACGTTCCGCCGCTCGAGAACGCTGACGCAGCCGCGCCTGAAACGCCGTCGCGACGCTAGAGTTCAGCCGCCTCACCGTCCTTCGCGCCGGGCCATGAATGCCAGGCGCTCGAACAGATGCACATCCTGTTCATTCTTGAGGAGGGCACCGTGCAGCGGCGGAATGAGCTTCTTCGGGTCCCGCTCCCGCAGTAGTTCGGGTCCGATGTCCTCGACCATCAGGAGCTTGAGCCAGTCCAGCAATTCTGAAGTCGAAGGTTTCTTCTTCAACCCCGGCACCTCGCGGATTTCATAGAACAGCTTCAAGGCCTCGGCGACGAGGCGCTGCTTCACTCCGGGGAAATGGACCTCGATGATGGCGCGCATGGTGTCGGTATCGGGAAAGCGGATGTAGTGAAAGAAGCAGCGGCGCAGGAAGGCGTCGGGCAATTCCTTCTCGTTATTCGAGGTAATGATCACGATCGGCCGGCGCCGCGCCTTGATCGTCTCGCTCGTCTCGTAGACGTAGAATTCCATGCGATCGAGTTCGAGCAACAGGTCGTTTGGAAACTCGATGTCGGCCTTGTCGATCTCGTCGATCAGCAGCACCGGTCGCTCGTCGGCGACGAACGCGTCCCACAGCTTGCCGCGCTTGATGTAATTGCGGATGTCCTTGACGCGGGCATCGCCAAGCTGGCTGTCGCGCAGGCGTGACACCGCATCGTATTCATAAAGACCCTGCAGCGCCTTGGTGGTCGACTTTACGTGCCACTCGATGAGGGGCGCATTGATGCTCTTAGCGATTTCCAGGGCAAGCACCGTCTTGCCGGTGCCGGGTTCGCCCTTCACCAGCAGCGGCCGTTCGAGCGCGATCGCGGCATTCACGGCGACCCTGAGATCATCGGTCGCCACATAGGCGCTGGTTCCTTCAAAACGCATGTCGTCTCCGTTGCGGGCCACGATCGGGTGGGGTCTGTTGACAAGCATATTATGCGCCAGCGGTCCATCGAGCCGCGGGCTAAGGCGAGTTTGGCCGGCATTTTCTGCCGCCGCGCCGGCACGTTTTTGCCGCCCGGACCACGGCGCGCCGTGCCCGACTTTCGGCAACCTGCTGAAATTCTGAGGTCTTTCGTCTGGCACACGGCTTGCGATGCCCAGGCGGGCGGAACTGCGGCCGCGCTGCTTGCTATGCGCGGCGGCCGCAATCGATGGGAGATCCAGGTATGGGTATTTTCGATGCTCTCAATACGGCTGTCACAGGCCTGACGGCCCAGTCGTTCGCGCTCCAGAACATCTCGGGCAACATCGCGAATTCGCAGACCACGGCCTACAAGGGCACCAACACCCACTTCGAGGATCTGCTGTCCAATCAGAACGAGGCGGCAGCCCAGCAGACCGCCGGCAGCGTGATCGCATCCTCATCCTCCACAATTACCGTGCAGGGCGACATCCAATCCACCACCACCGCCACCAACATGGGGATCAATGGCGACGGGTTTTTCGTGGTGCAGAAACCGACCGGATTCAGTGGTGGCATCCCGAGCTTCAACGGCGTCAGCTACTACACGCGAGCCGGCGATTTCCAGGTGCAGGACGGTTATCTCGTCAACGGCTCGGGGTACTACCTGATGGGCGTGCCGATCGATCCCTCGACGGGAAATCCGATCGGTACCGTTCCGCAACTGCTGCAGTTCCAGAACAACTTTCTTCCGGCGCAGTCGACGTCCACGATCAACTACGGGGCGAACCTACCGACCTCTCCGCAGACAACGGATACCAATCCCAACATCGCCAATTCCGATCTTATCAATCCCGTCGACTTCGTTCGCAACCCGACCGCGGTCACGAACGTGCCGGCCATCCTTACTGGTACTGGCGCCGCCCTGAAGCAGGATGCGGCGGCGACGTTGACGGGAACAGCCAATACGAGCGGCTATACCGTCCCGGCTGGCGGCGCGACTTTGGTCATCAATAGCGTGTCCATCAGCCTCACAGCGGGCGAAACGCCGTCCCAGATTGCAACGGCCATCACCGGCGCTGCCGGGGACGGAATTGCATCGGCAACGATCGGATCGAATGGCGAACTCACCCTCACCAGCACCGACGCCTCGACCGCGATCGATATCGGTTCGGGCAGCTCGGCTTCGCTCCTTACCGCGCTTGGGCTGAGTGTCGGCACGACGGAACCGACCAATCTGCTGACGCAGAATGCGGTCGCCTCCGGACAGACGATGATCATCCAATTCGGCTCGCAGGCGGCGACAACGCTCACTTTCGGCACCGGCGTCGGTGACATTCAAACCGAAGCACAGTTAGCGAACGCGCTGTCGACCGGCCTCACCGGGGGGACCGGGTCACTCGATGCCAATGGTGATCTGAAGCTTACCGCCAACAGTACATCTGACGGGATTGCCGTGACCGGCTCAGTGACGCCGTCCGTCTTCGGCCTGCAGCTTACCTCGGCGCTGCCGCCGAACGGAACGGTGAGCGGGAGCGACGTCAATACGTTTCTTAATCAATCGGTCGGTGGCGGCGCCATTACCGCCTACAACAATGCCGGCTCCCCGGTGAACGTGCAGTTCCGTTGGGCGAAGGTCGACGATTCGAGCCTCGGCACCGGACATGCCGACACCTGGAATCTCTATTATGAGACGAGCTCCTCGGCGACCGGCTCAAATGCCGCCTGGGTCAACGTCGGAACGAATTTTACCTTTGGCGCCAATGGTGCCCTGTCTCCGCCTATCTCGAATGTCACGCTCCCGAACGTGTCGGTCAACGGCGTGACGGTCGGCAATATCCAGCTCAATTTTGGCAGCGGCGGCCTGACGCAATTTGCCGACACCAACGGCACGGTCAACGTCAACCAGTTGCAGCAGAATGGCTATGCCGCCGGCGCCTTGCAGACCCTCTCGGTGAGCGACAAGGGGCGCATCACCGGCGCTTATTCCAACGGCCAGACCGTCGATCTTGCCCAGGTTACCCTCGCCTCGTTCAGCGGCGAGGATTATCTCCAGAACATTTCGGGCGGCGCCTACGCGCAGACCGACAGCTCCGGCGTCCCAGTCTACAACGCGAGCGGCACCATTACGCCGAGCGCGCTTGAAGGCTCCAACACCGACATCGCCGACGAATTCACCAAGCTGATCGTGACGCAGCAGGCCTATTCGGCAAACGCGCGCGTCATCACGACCAGCAATCAGATGCTGCAGGTGGTGATGAACATGGTGCAGTAGGCTGCGCGGTGGGCGGGTCCTCGCCGTCGCCGGCGTGACGAGATGAGCGTGATATGAATCTCAACCAAGCCTTGGCGTCGTCAATCGAAGGCTTGAGCGTCACCCAAAGCGGGATGGCGCTGATCGCCGCCAATGTGGCGAATGCGAACACTCCCGGCTACGTCGAAAAGACCCAGTCGCTGCAGACGACCACGTCTGCTGGCGGCAGCGTCGGCGTCGACATTGCGAGCGTCAACCGCCAGCTCAATACCCAGTTGCAGAGCCAGTTGCGGACCGAGAGTTCCGGCGGCGCCTATGCGGACCTCGCTTCGCAGATTTATCAGCAGCTCCAGTCGGCCTACGGTTCGCCGTCGGCGTCGACCTCGCTCAGCGCGACCTATGCGAATTTCACCGGCGCGCTGCAGACGCTGCAATCGGATCCATCGAGCTACTCGGACCAATCGGCCGTCATCGGCGCCGCCCAGTCCCTGACCTCTCAGCTCAACAGCCTCACGTCCACCGTTCAGACGCTGCGCACCAATTGCGAGCAGGGTCTTGCCAGTTCGGTGACGAGCGCCAACAACCTGTTGCACAGCATTGCCGATCTTAACAGTCAGGTGGCGAGCAGCCCCACTCAGAATGCGGCGACCCAGTCGCTCCTCGATCAGCGCGATGCGGACATCGACCAGCTCTCGAAGCTGATGGACATCCGCGTCGTCCAAGGAAGCAACAACCAGGTCACGGTTTTCACGTCCTCCGGCTTGCAGCTCGCCGGGACCATGGCGTCGACGCTTTCCTTCAATTCCCACGGCACGTTGTCGGCAGGTTCGCAATGGAATGCCAATCCCGACGAGAGCGGCGCTGGCACCATCACGCTCACCGGCCCGGACGGCACCTCGACGGACCTCGTCGCAAACAAGTCCATCAAATCGGGGCAGATCGGCGCCTATCTGCAAATGCGCGACACCGTGCTTGCCGCAAGCGCAGACGCAGCTCGATCAGATCGCCGCGTCAGTATCGAGCGCGCTGTCCGACTACCAGACCGCCGGCACCGCGGTAACCTCCGGCGGCCAATCCGGCTTTTCGATCGACACCAGCAATCTTCTGCCGGGCAACACGGTGACGGTGAGCTACACCGCGCCCGGCAACGTGCAAAAGACGCTTACCATCAAAAATGTCACCGATCCGTCTTCGCTGCCGCTGCCGAGCACCGACCCCAACAATCCGGTGATCGGTGTCGACCTGTCCGGCAATATGGCGGGCGCGATCAGCGCGCTCAACAGCATGCTCGGCAGCAATCTGCAATTCTCAAATCCATCCGGCAATGTGCTGCAGGTGCTCAACGGCGGCTCAGGTACCGGAATCACCATCAATTCGGTGACCTCGAACGCGACGCAGACAAGCCTCACCGGCGGCACATCGCAGTTGCCCTTCTTCACGGATGGGTCATCTCCGTATTCCGGAGCGGTGGTCGGGGGCGCCTCAGAAATGCAGGGCTATGCCGGCCGCATCACCGTCAATTCCGCGCTCGTTACCAATCCTGGTGACCTCGTCACGTACGCAGCCAATACGCAGAGCGGCGATCCGACGCGGCCGTCGTTTCTTGCGTCCCAGCTCACCACAGCGAATTTCAGCTATTCGCCGCAGACCGGGATCGGTACGGCGGCACAGCCCTACAGCGGAACGCTGACGAACTTCATCGGCCAGGTATTGGGCACCCAGGGTGCGGCCGCGTCGGCGGCGCAAAATCTGAGCCAGAGCCAGGACGTCGTCGTCAGCACGCTGCAGCAAAGCTTCAACAGCGCGAGCGGCGTGAACGTCGATACCGAGCTGGCAAACCTGCTCACGCTGCAGAGCACCTACTCCGCCAACGCGCGGGTGCTGACCACCATCAATCAGATGTACACCACTCTGTTGCAGGCGTTCTCGGCATGACCATCAGCGGCATTCAGAACAACTTCTATCAACCCCAGGCGATCAACAGCCTGGAAAGCCAGATGGCCAATCTCGAGACCGAGCTCGGAACCGGGCAGGTCTCGCAAAATTATGCCGGCATCGGCAGCAACCGCTCGCTTGCGATTTCGTTGCAGTCGCAACTCGCTTCGCTATCGAACTACAGCAACATCATGAATTCCGTCGGCGTGCGACTGTCGAGCGCGCAAAACGCGCTTCAGGCGATCGGCACCTCGTCAAACCTTGTCCAGAACAGCACGATCAACTCGAAGTTCTCGTTGAACGGCAATGGCCAGACGACTGACCAATCGACCGCCAATGGTCAGCTGCAGCAGATCGTCGATGCTCTCAACACCGAGGTCGGCAACGATTTCATCTTCTCGGGGACCGACACGTCATCGCCGTCGGTCGTGTCCGCCGACACGATGCTCAACGGCAACGGCACGCAGGCCGGCCTCGTCCAGCTCATCAACGAACGCGAGCAGGCCGATGTTGGCGCAAACGGGCTCGGCCGCCTCGTCATCCCGGCGCCCGGAGCGGCGCAAGTTACGGGCTCTGGGGCGACGCTGACGCCCGACGCCGATGCTTCGGTGACCGGCAGCCAAAGTATCTCCGGCCTGTCGTCGGCGGGCGGCACTCTCGTCATCAACGGAACATCGATCACGATCAACCCGGGCGACAATGGCGCCGCTGTCGTGAACGACATCAACGCCCAGAGCACGACGACCGGGGTGTCGGCGTCGCTCGATTCCGGTGGTCATCTCGTGTTGACGGGCACCGATGCATCGACCGCAATCACGGTCGGCAATACCAGCACGGCTTCGTTGCTGACCGAACTCGGAGTGTCGGCTGGAACGTCGAATCCGACGAACCTTATCACTCAGGGCGCAGTGACGAACGGCCAGACGCTGACGATCCAGGTCGGCACGAATCCCGCGCTGACCGTGACGTTCGGCACTGGTTCGGGCCAGGTATCGACCTTACAGGGCCTCGACCAGGCGCTGCTGGGACTGAGCGGCGGCGCGGCGAGCGTCGATCCGGCGACCGGCAACGTCTCGGTGAGCGCGCTCAACAGCACGGACCAGATCACCATCGGCGGCACGGCGACGCTCGCCGATTTCGGCATTTCGGCCGGGACGACGTCGCCGACGGCCGGCGGCACCAGCGTGTCGCTCAGCGACGATTATGCCGGTTCGCCCTTCGGGCTCAAGATCGCGGGCATCTCATCGACGTTGACTGGGGCAACCGTTTCGGGCCCCTCCGGATCGCCGCCCGGTGTGACCGTCAATCTCGGCAGCAATCCCAATCCCGGCGACGGCGTAACCTATACGTTCGACCTGCCGGACGGGACGACGCAGCAGTTGACCCTCACGGCGACAACCTCTTCGCCGCCCGGCGCCGGGCAGTTCACCATCGGCGCGACCCCGGCCGCGACCGCGAGCAATCTTCAGGCGGCGCTGACGAGCGGGGTTTCAAGTATCGCCGGGACCTCGTTGACGGCAGCGTCCGCGATGGCCGCGGCCAACAACTTTTTCAACGACAATCCGCCGATGCGAGTCGACGGTCCCCCGTTCTCGACGGCGACGTCGCTCGTTGCGGGGACGAGCGCCAACACCGTGTCCTGGTACACCGGCGAAAACGGATCGACGCCGGCGCGCGACACCGCGACCGCCCAGATCGATTCGTCCTTGAGCGTGTCTTACGGCATGCGTGCGAACGAGAGCGCGCTGACGACCACGGTCGAAAACGTCGCGGTGTTCGCGGCGATGAAATTTTCGGCGAGCAACAGCAATGCCTCGGGCGCTTATGCGGCACTGACCCAGCGGGTCAACAACAACCTCAACATTCCGAACGGCTCGCAAACGGTGCAAAACATCGAAGCGGATATCGCAAACGCGCAAACCGCTATGCAGACGGCAACGACCAACAATACCCAGACGACAGCGACGCTTCAGGACATGGTGCAAACCGTCGAAGGCGCGAACACGACCACCGTCGGCGAACAGCTGCTGAGCATGCAGACGAGCCTGGAGGCTTCGTTGCAGATCACCGCGCTGCTTGCCAAGACGAACCTCGCGAGCCTGCTGTCGCCGCTCGGATAAGATTAAGCCGCGCAAATCGACGCAGCGCAAAGCGCCGCTTTCGAAGGACGGCCGCACGCGACGCGGAGCCTGTTCGTGCGTCGCGTCAGCGGGCGCTGCGAAGGCCGGCGGCGAGTTCGCGATTGATGCTGATCAGCGAGGTGAGCTGCTCGGGCGCGGGCCTGGCGAGCAGCTCCGTCGTGCGATGAAGAATGAACAGGCCGAGCGTCGCGACGTTCTGCCTGATTTCCTTCGGCATCGGATGATTGGGAGCCGTGATCGACGTGACCAGGATCGTCCAGAGCTTGCGATTGTAAAGCAAAGCCTGGTTGAGCTGGGGCTTGGTGTTGTCCCAACCGTCCTGCACTGCTTGAAGCTTTGATGCTGCTTTTAACAGAAGGTCGGCTTCGAGATCACGCGGACTTGCGACCTGCCTCGCCACCGCTCCGTAGGCCTGTGCGGCGCTTCGCATTTTCAATAAGTTCCGATTCGTACGCTATGAGTTTCTTGGCTTCTTTCAACGCTTTGTACATTTGCCCTGTTAAGATTTGATTATTGATGGCCTCAATGTAGGGCCACGTGCTCGGCGCGGCGCCGAGGATGTCGCGCACCAGTTCGAAATAGAGCTGATGATGCACGACCGGATCGCGCGACGTGTACATGAACTGCACGGCCAAGTAGATGCGCTTTGCCGGACTGTCCGCAGTCTTCGGCGTCAGGATGTCCTTCTCGCGCAGAATCGGCGCCTGGCCGTCGATGAGCAGACGAGTTCGTTGATCGGCATTGGTGATGACGCACTCGCCGATGATGATGCGTTCGCCAGGCTTGAGCTCGACCTTCAGGGACATGGCGATCTCCTTCGGCAAACCGGTAAAGAGATCGTTGACAAGGTCTGGTTAACGCCGGGTTAAAGCAGTTTACGGCTTGCTCTCGTTCTCGTCAGGAACGAGCACCTCCAGTTGCGCGATCAATGGCCGATGTGACCGCGAAGCACCGTCCAGACAAGATCGAGACGCACGTCTCCATATCCGTGGATCAGGCGGTGACGCATGCCTATGATTTCGCGCCAGGGAATTTCCGGATGAGCGTCCTGGGTAGCAGCCGATACCCTACCGGCCGCTTCGCCAATAATCTCTAGCGATCGAATGACCGCGTTTTGATGCAGTCGGCTCGCGAGGAAAGCCGTTTCCTCGAGTCCTGCAACGAAGCCTGCCGCATCGCGCGCTGCCAGCAGCATGTCGAGGAGAAGCGCAGCGTCACGCTCGGGCAGGTCAGCCATAGACGGTTTCGGCTTCTTTCAGGATTGTCCGCCGGCGGATGAAATTGCGACTTGCCTCGATGGCTTCACGCTCGACGAGATCGACGGGGCGCCCAAGGAGCCCCTCCAAGGCCTCTTTCAAATCGACGAACGCCGCAAGATTATTCTGCGTGCTTGGTTGCGAAAGGTAACGAGGAAATCAGCATCGCTTTTGCGGGTATCGAAATCAGTGCCGCGCGCCGCGGAGCCGAAGACCTCCAGCCGCGCCACACCATAACGGCGGCAGATCAACGCAACGGCGTCTCGTTTTTCGTCGATGTCGGCCTGCATGGTTTTTTCCTTCCGCCGCTCGCAGTATAGTCAATCAAGCGCCCGCATCGTGTCGGTGAACAGATCGTCGACCGCGACCGGGCGCGGCAGCAGGCACTGCTTGACGGCGAAGTCGATGATGATCTCGAGCGAACGGCGGTTCGCTTCGATGCCGAATCGCAGCGGGTCGAGCTTGGGCACCCCGGATTCGGCGAAGGAGGCCTGCTTGGCTTCCTTGAACAGGCGATAGACTTCGCGCACCACGTCGGGCCGCTTGGCGGCAAGCTCCTCGCGGATCACCAGCATATGGTTGATGGGCACGCCGCCGTGGCTCTCCGACCATTTGCGGTTGGCGCTCTCGGGATCGGGAATGAGGGGCTTGAGGCGCGGATCGGGAAACTTGTCGCCGACGATCGCGGCGTCGAGC
This sequence comes from uncultured Alphaproteobacteria bacterium, assembly GCA_963702755.1. GTDB lineage: Bacteria > Pseudomonadota > Alphaproteobacteria > Rhizobiales > Xanthobacteraceae > JAJPKK01. The sequence goes on from CAVPDZ010000009.1 coordinate 344,860, forward strand.
TCGCCATCGAGCAGCATCTGCACGAGTTGCTTGCCCTCCGGCGCGCGACGGACGTTCGGCGGGTCCTGATATTCGGCGACATGGCCTTCCTCGAACGTCACCCATTTGAGGCTCGCGAGGTCGACCCCATAGTCCTCGGCGAGGATGCCGCGCACCCACACGCCCGTGGTCTGGGTATAGGCGCGCACGCCGAGAGTCTTGCCGTTGAGGTCGCCGGGTCCGATCGAACGGCGCTCGGGATTGTAGGCGATGGTGTGCAGCTGGCCGCGCCCGACCACGGTCGCCGGGATGAGCACGTAAGGCTTGCCGTAGTAGCGCGCCTGCAGGAACGTCACGATCGCGACTTCGGCGAGATCGAACTTCGCCTCGCGCACCAGCGGCTTGAAAGCGGTGTTGGAGACTTTCACGTCGGCGAAATCGAATTCGACCAGGTTCGATTTGATCCGGCCGTCCTTGAGCGCCATGGCGTTCGGATAGCTCCCCATCAGGGTGAAGAGCTTGACCTTGTCGGGCGTGGTCAGCATGGCGGTTTCTCCAACTCCTCAATCGACATCATGTAGCCCGGATGAGCGAAGCGATATCCGGGCAGCATCTCGATTTTTGAACGTCCGCATGTCGCTTCGCTCATGCGGGCTACAGCCGTGCATCATTTATCCGCGAGCGCCGGATAAAGCGACTGCGCGGTCTTGGCGAAAATCCACTCCTGGTCGGCCTCGGGCAGCGATTTCACCGAGTCGCGCGCGACCGCGAGCAGGGCAGGGAGCGTACCCTCCGATGAGGGATAGTTGGAGCCCCAGGCGATCCGCGACGCTCCGAATTCGCTGAACAAGTTTCTTGAAGAATGTCTCCGGCGTCGCCTTGCCGTTGCGGCATTCGGCGAATGTCCGCGGCGTCGCCTTGAGATAGACGGTGGGATAACGGGCAAGCTCGAACAGCGGTGCGGCTGCGGCATAAGGCGGACCGTCGCTCAGCACCGGCCGCGCCAGATGGTCGAGAAGGACCTTTACCTCGGGAAACCGCTTCACCATGGCGACAAGTTGCGGCAATGCGCTTTGCGACATCTGCATGCAGATCGAAAGACCGAGCTCGCCTGCGGCCTGCCAGGCCGGAAAGGCGCGCGGATCGTCGATCCAATCGGCCTGGGTCGCCATGGTGCTGCCGATCGTGAAGAGCCGCATGCCGGTAAGGCCGCGGCTGCGCCAATAGCGCATTCGCTCGGGCGCGTCCGGGGCCAGCACATCGACCGAGAACACGCCGGTGAAGCGGTTCGGATGCGCCGCGACGGCGTCGGCCACATAGGAATTGTCGTGGCCGTAGCAGGTCGAGGCCTGCACCAGCGCCGACTTCGCGACGCCGGCCGCGTCCATGGCGGCGATCATCTGCTCGGTGGTGACCGGCCGCGTGCGCGACCAATCGGATTGATGTCCGCCGAGCGGCGCCAGCGGGTAGCGCTTCGCGTCGTCGGCGATGATGTGGGGGTGGATGTCGATCGTGATGGTCGGGCATGAAATTTTCACGTTACTCGCATTGGCCTATGGCCAGAATCTCCCCTTGCGTCGTCGCCCGGCTTGACCGGGCGATCCAGTAACCACCGGACTTCGACTTGGTGCGCTGGAGGACGCACATCGATAGCTCGGTGGTTACTGGATGCCCGCTTTCGCGGGCATGACGTCGTAGAGGCATTTTGCAACGGAACGCGCGTCAGGCCGAAGCCCGCGCGGCGAGCCGCTTGCTGAGACGGCTGTAGACCTTGCGGGCGTTGCCCTCGAAGATCTTGTGCTTGTCTTCGGCGGAGAGCGTGGTCACCTGGTCGATGTAGCGCTTGGTGTCATCGTAATGGTGGCCGGTGCGCGGGTCGATGCCCTTGACGGCGCCCACCATCTCGGACGCGAACAAGATATTGTCGGCCGGGATCACCTTGGTCAGCAGCTCGATGCCGGGCAGGTGATAGACGCAGGTGTCGAAGTACACATTCTTGAGCAGATGCTCTTCGAGCGGCGGCCGCTTCATGTCCTGGGCAAGACCGCGATAGCGCCCCCAGTGATAGGGCGCCGCGCCGCCGCCATGCGGGATGATGAATTTCAGCGTCGGGAAATCCTTGAACAGGTCGCCGGTGATGAGCTGCATGAAGGCGGTGGTGTCGCCGTTGATGTAATGCGCGCCGGTGGTGTGGAAGGCCGGGTTGCACGACGCCGAGACGTGGATCATGGCCGGTACGTCGAGCTCGACCATCTTCTCGTAGAGCGGATACCACCAACGATCGGTGACGGGCGGCGCGTTCCATGGCCGCCCGACGGATCGGGGTTGAGATTGCAGCCGACGAAGCCGAATTCGTTGACGCAGCGCTCCAGTTCGCCGATGCAGTTCTTCGGATCGACGCCCGGCGATTGCGGCAGCTGGCACACGCCGATGAAGTTTTGCGGATAGAGCTGGCTCAGCCGGTAGATCAGCTCGTTCGACACCTGCGACCATTCGAGGCTGACGCCCGCGTCGCCGATGTGGTGCGCCATGCCGGACGCGCGCGGCGAAAAGATCGTAAGGTTCGTTCCGCGCTCCCGTTGAAACTTGAGCTGGGCGCCCTCGACGCTCGAGCGCAATTCGTCATCGCTGATCTTGAGCGCGGACGGCGACGGCTTTTGCCCCGGATCCTTGATGGCGGCGATCTGCTGCTTGCGGAAGTCGTGCAGCTTCTGCGGCTCGGTCGTGTAGTGGCCGTGACAATCGATGATCATGGACGCCTCGCGGGGAGATGGTGACGCCGGCACGCCCGGCGAAGATCGGCGCGGATCGTAGGGCCGCTCCGGCCGTTGTCAAACGCTAGATCGTTGATGCATGCGCGCAGAACTTGACCGCATCGGCTTGACCCGAAAATATGCGCGCCATCCCAAGGAGCCTCGGCATGCGTCAGGATGTCATCGACCGCGAAGTTCGCGCCATGAGCGAGGCGCGGCTCGATGCCATCGTTTCGTGCTCGCCCGAGAACTTTGCCTACGTCACCGGCTTCATGTCGCCGACCCAGCCGTTGATGCGCTGGCGCCACGCCATGGCGGCGGTCACGGCGGACGGCAAGGTTGCGCTCACCGTTGTTGACATGGAGGCGTCGACCATCCGTGCCCGCGCCGGCGCAGCGGCGGATATCGCGGTCTGGCATGAGTTCAAGTTCGACGCGATGGCGGTGCTGGCCGACGTGCTGACCCGCCTCGGCCTTGCCGAGGCGCGCATCGGCATCGAGCTCGACTACCTGCCGGCGGGCGATTTCGCTGCGCTGTGCCGGTTGCTGCCGCGGGCGAATTTTGTCGCGGCGGAGACGTTGCTGGCGCGCCTGCGCCAGATCAAGACGGCAGGCGAGATCGATCTTCTGCGCCGGCTGTCCCGCATTGCCGATCGCGCCATCACCGAGGCCTACGGCGCGGTCAGCGCCGGGGCGACCGAAATGGACCTCGCAGCGGCGCTGACCCGCGGCGTCTATGCTCAGGGCGCTGAATATTTCAAGCTGATGATCGTCGCGACCGGCGAGCGCAGCGTCTTTCCGAACGTGGGGCCGACAGAGCGCGTCCTGAAAAAAGGCGACGTCTGTCGCGTCGAGATTTTCCCGATGATCGGCGGCTACCATGCAGGAGTTTGCCGCACCGCGGCAGTGGGTGCGCCGCCGCCGGAGGCCGAACGCATCTGGGCCAATCTCACTGCGTGCAAGCATATGCTGCTCGACGCCATCAAGCCTGGCGCCTCGACGCGCGCGATCTATGATCTCTATCTCGCCAAGACCGATGAATTGAAGCTGCCGCGCATTTCCTTCATCGGCCACGGCATCGGATTGCATCTCCACGAGGACCCCTACCTCGGCCCGACAGCCGACATGCCGCTCGAAGCCGGCATGGTGCTCGGCATCGAGCCGTTGATCTACGAGACCGGCTTCGGCTTCGGCATGCAGAACAAGGACATGGTGCTGGTGACAGCCGATGGCTGCGAACTTCTGTCCGACTTCACCGACACCGAAAAGCTGATCATCGTGAAATGATTGGAGCGGGATGATGCGCATCGGCGTGTTCTTTGATGGCTTCTCCTCGCCTGCCGAAATGCTGGAGGTGGCGCGGCGTGCCGAGGATGCGGGCGCGGCGAGTCTTTGGTTCGCGCAACACATGGGATATCGCGACGCGTTCGTCTGGGCGACGGTTGCGGCGCAAGCGACGCGCACGATCGCGCTCGTTCCGACGGCGATCAGTCCTTACCTGTGGCCGCCGCTGCCGATCGCCATGGCCATGGGAACGCTCGCCGAGTTGGCGGGAGACCGCGCCCGCCTCGTGGTCTCGGTCGGCAATCTCCTCAACCTCGGCGAGTTGGGCTGGGAGCCGGTCGCGCCGATCCGGGTGATGCGCGAATACGTCGAGGCGCTGCGCGCGCTCGACGCAGGCGAGGCGGTGCAGCTTGATGGGCGCGTGCACCATCTGCGGGGCGCGAAGATGGCGTTCGGCACCGGGCGCCGCTATCCGATTTATGTCGGTTCGACCGGGCCACAGATGCTGCGCCTCGCGGGCGAGATCGGCGACGGCGTGCTGCTTTCCGCCGGACTCACGCTGGCGTCATGCCGCGACTGCCTTGCCCATGCGGCGGCGGGACTTGCGGCATCCGGACGCAGCCCGGCGGCGTTCTCGCGTGCATCATTCATCAACTTTCGCGCGGGACGGGACGGAGAAGCCGCGAAAGCGGCAGTGTTGCGGAAGCTCGCGTTCCTGTTTCGCAACCGCGGCCATGCCGATAACATCAGGTCATCCGGGCTAGCCATCGATCACGAGAAGATCATCCAGTGCCTCGCCGCGCACGATCTCGATGCCGCGACCAGGCTGCTGCCGATGGCCGCCGCAAACGTGTTCGCGGTCGCCGGCACGCCGGCCGAGTGCAGCGCGCGTCTTGCGGAATATCTTGCCATCGGCCTTGATGAGCCGATCATCGAGGTGACCGGGACCGCGGAAGAGCGCGCGCTTGCTCTCGAGGTGGTCCGCGACGTCGCGCGAAACGCGTGAGCGCCGGATTGAAACAGAGAAATACCATGACGCGTCTTTCGAATCTCCTCTTCGCCGCACTCGGGGCTGCTGCATTGCTCGTCGCTGCCGCTGCGATTGCCGCGGCGCAAAGCCCCAAGGTTCGCTTGATCCTGGATTTCTCCATGCAGGGCCAGCAGTCGCCGTTCCTGCTCGCGGCGGAAGGCGGCTATTTCGCGCGGGCCGGCGTCGACGTCGTTGTCGATCGCGGCTACGGCTCGGCGGACGCGGTGACCAAGGTCGCGAGCGGCGCGTATGACTTTGCATTCGCCGATCTCGGCGCCATGATCCAGTTCGACGGCCGTCAGGGCGAAGGCAAAGTCGTGAGCGTGTTCCAGGTCTACGACATTGCTCCGATGGTCGTCCTGTCGCTGCGCAAATCCGGCATCAAGAAGCCCGCCGACCTCGCCGGCAAACGCATCGCCGCGCCGCAGGGATCAGGCAGCCGCGCCATGTTCCCGCTGCTGGCCGCTGCCAACGGGCTTGATATGAATGCCGTCAAGTGGATCGACGTGACGCCGCAGCTGCGCGAGACATTGCTCGCGCGCGGCGACGCCGACGCGACCACGGCCTTCATCACCGATGTCGTGGGTCTTCAGAAGCTGGGCATCAAAAGCGATGATCTCGCGGTGATGCATTACAGCGATTTCGGGGTTGTGACCTACGGCAACGCCATCGTCACCACACCGCAATTCATCGAGCGGAATCCGGCCGCCGTGAAGGCCGTCGTGGCAGGCTTCGTCGAGGCGCTCAAAGTTGCGATCGCAAATCCCGCCGTCTCGGTTTCAGCCATGCGCAAGGTCAACTCGCTGCAAGATGATGCGCTGGAGCGCACGCGTCTCGAAGCCATCATCAAGAATGCAATTCTCACCGACGAGGTGCGCCGCAATGGCCTCAGTTCGGTCACGCCTGCGCGGCTTCAATCGACCATCGATATGGTGGCCAAAACGTTCAATACGCCGCCGGTCCATCCGGCGTCGGCCTACCGTGCCGATTTCCTGCCGCCGCACGATGCGCTGATGGTGCCGCCGCGGTAGAGCGTGAGGTCGTATCAGCTCGAGGCGAGTTGCATCGCGCCGGCCTCGCCGTTCATCGCGGCGAGGAGCTTCTTCCATGCCCGCAGGGCAAAGCCGAGCGGCTGCGGCAGCGAATGCCGGCACACCGCGAGCTTGCGCACCGAGCAGGGCACGCGCCAGAGGCTGCTGCTGCCGGCCGGGAAGAACGCCATGTCGCCGGGGCCGAGACGGCGCTCATGGCCGTCGTCATTGGTGATGAAGACCTCGCCGGAAATCACGTGCACGGTCTCGTCGACGCTGTAGTGCCAATGGAAGCGGCCCGCGGTGCACGACCACGCGACCACAACCGAGGTGCCGTCATCGCTTCGCGCCAGCTCCTTGGCTCGCGCCTGCGGATCGCCTTCGATGATCCATCCGGGAACGATCGGGGCCGGCTCGAGCGCAACGCTCGCCGGATCGGCAATGACAATCGACATCGACATGGCACTCTCCCCACGCGGAAAGCGCCAGATATCGCCACAAACGTTTGTGATCGCGTTAACCGGGGACGCAAATTCGTAATGATGCCGGGCGCCGCGCCAAGGCGGCGCCCGACATGCTTAACGGATGGCTGCGATGGCAGTCCGCTTATTTGTCCTCGACGTAAGTGATCCGGCCGTCCGGACCCTTCTTCCAGATATAAAGGACGTAGCGGTCCTTCTTCTTGCCGTCGACGACATAACCGGCGGCAGAGATGTCGCCCTTCTTGTCGAACGCCACATCGCCGAGCACGGTGCTGAAGATATGGCCTGAGTGCATCACGTCCGCGATCTTCTTCGGGTCGAGCGATTTTGCAATCTCCGCGGCCTGCTTGATGATCTGCACCGAGGCATAGCTGTAGAGGGTGTAGGCCTGGGGCTCGAACTGGCGCTTCTCGCGATAGAGCGCGATGATCTGCGCGTTCTTCGGATTGGTGCGCGGATCGGGTGAGAAGGTCATCAGCGTGCCGTCCGCGCCGGGGCCGGCAATCGCCGCGAACTCGTCGTCGGCCATGCCGTCGCCGCCCATCAGCGGCGCCTTGACGCCCTGGTCGCGCATCTGGCGCACGATCAGGCCGGCAGTGTCGTGCAGGCCGCCCCAATAGATGAGATCCGGATTGGCGGCCTTGATCTTGGAGACCAGTGCCGTGAAGTCGCGGTCATCCTTGTTGATGCCCTCGAACATCACTTCCTTCATGCCCTTGGCGTTGAGCGCCTTGCGGGTCTCCTCGGCAAGTCCCTGGCCGTAAGTGGTCTTGTCGTGAACGATGGCGATGCGCTTGCCCGGGAATTTCAGCGCGATGATTTCGCCGGCGACGCTGCCCTGCTGATCGTCGCGGCCGCAGACGCGGAAGATGTTCCACATGTTGCGCTCGGTGACCTTCGGATTGGTGGCGGCCGGCGTGATCTCCAGCATCCCGTTCTCCTGGTAGACCTCGGAGGCCGGAATGGTGACGCCGGAATTGAAGTGGCCGATCACGAACTTCACGCCGTCGGCGGCAAATTTGTTGGCGACCGACACGCCTTCTTTCGGATCGGCCCGGTCGTCGCCGACGGAGAGCGTGATCTTCTGGCCGAGGATACCGCCGGCGGCATTGATGTCGGCGACGGCCTGCTCGGCGCCGTTCTTGAGCTGCGCGCCGAATGCCGCGCTGCCGCCGGTGATCGGGCCGCCGACGCCGAATTTGATCTGGGCGTGTGCAGTTGTCGACAGCGCGACCGCAAGGGCCAGCGCCGGCGCCCACCGCGCTAACAAATGTCCGCAATTGCATTGCTCTTCTCCCCTATGAAGTTTGGGTCATTTGATACGCATTCCAAACAAAAGTCACGCTAGCCGATGCCCGGTCACGGCGCCGGAGTTGATCGCTCGCCGGGCCCGAAAAGGAAGCCATACTGCCGCGCCATCTGGCGTCTGCGCATCGTCCGGAAGCCGGCGACAACGAAGCCGATTGCGACCGCCGTGTCGAGCGCATAGGCCGCAGGCGAGAGGAATGTGCCGCCGGCAAGCGCGTAATGAATGAAGCGCACGGCGCCGCCAAGCAAGAGCATGTATGCGATGGCTTGCCACATGGGACGCCATGTCTCGGCCATGGCGCGGCCGGCGAGCCAAGCCGCGCCGCCGCCGAGGCAAACGGTGATCAACAAGAACGGCTTCGCATTATCAGCAAGGAATTCGAGCATGATCAGGCCAAATCAGAAGCTCCAGAAAATCGCGGCAATTCGGGCGACGTGCTTAATCAATGCCGTCCGCCTTCCAAATAGGCCGCCTGCACCTCCGGACGTTTCAAGAGCTCCTGCCCGGTGCCGGCAAGGGTGATCGCGCCGTTGACCATGACGTAACCGCGATGCGCAAGTTTGAGTGCGTGATAGGCGTTCTGCTCGACCAGGAACACCGACAGCCCGTCACGCGAATTGAGCGTGCGAATGATGTCGAAGATCTGCCGCGCCACCAGCGGCGCCAGGCCGAGGGAGGGCTCGTCAAGCAGCAGGAGCCGCGGGCGGCCCATGAGCGCGCGTGCGATCGCGAGCATCTGCTGCTCGCCGCCCGACAGCGTGCCGCCGCGCTGCTCAAGACGCTCGGCAAGCCGCGGAAACAGCTCAAGCACGCGCTCGAGATCGGACGCGAACGTATCGGCGCGGCCGACGAGCGCGCCCATCTGCAGATTTTCCATCACCGTCATGCGCGGGAAGATGCGACGTCCTTCCGGCGACTGCGCGATGTTGAGACGGGCGATCTCGTGAGTCGGCAGGGCCGTGATATCGCGCCCCGTGAAGAGGATGCGGCCCTCGCGGGCGCGCGGCTTGCCGAAGATCGTCATCATCAGGGTCGACTTGCCCGCACCGTTCGCGCCGATCAGCGTGACGATCTCGCCTTCCTCGACATCGAGATCGACCCCCTTGAGGGCCATGATGTTGCCGTAGAACGCCTTGACGCCGCGTACCGACAGGCAGTTCACGTCGCGACCTCCGCTTCCGCGGCCTCGACCTTGTCATCCTCGACGCCGAGATAGGCGGCGACGACCTTGGGATCGTCGCGGATCTGAGCCGGCGTGCCGTCAGCAATCTTGACGCCGTAATCGAGCACGATCACGTGGTCGGAAATGCTCATCACGACGCTCATGTCGTGCTCGATCAAGAGCACCGACACGGCATGCTCGTCGCGGATCGCACGGATCAGGTCATTAAGCTCGGCGCTCTCGTGCGGATTGAGGCCGGCGGCGGGCTCGTCGAGGCACAGCAGCACCGGATCGGTACACATCGCGCGCGCAATCTCGAGGCGCCGCTGCGCGCCATAGGGCAGGGTGCCGGCGGCATCATCGGCGCGATCCTCAAGTGCCGATGCGCGCGAGCCAGGTGCGCGCCTTCTCGATTGCCGCGCGCTCCGCCGCACCGAAGTTGCCGATGCCGAGGATGCCGAGGGCGGTAAAGCCCGACGCCCGCATCAGTGGATTGTGCTGCGCGACCAGCAGATTTTCGAGCACCGTCATGCCGGGAAACAGCCGGATGTTCTGGAACGTGCGGGCGACGCGCGCGCGCTTTGCAACGAGGTGATCCGGCATGCGTTCGAGCAGGTACAACGCGCCGTCGTTCCGCACGAGGCTGCGCGCCTCGCGCTGGGTTAACGCGTCGAGTTCATCCCAGATGGCCGGCGCTCCGTGGGCGAGCGCGATGCGGCCCTCGCTCGGCTTGTAGAAGCCGGTGATGCAGTTGAACACGGTGGTCTTGCCGGCGCCGTTCGGCCCGATCAGCGCGGTGATGTCGCCGCGCGCGGCACTGAAGGTGAGGCTGTTCACGGCGGTGAGGCCGCCGAACCGCATGGTGAGGCCCTCGACCTTGAGCAGGGCGCCGCTCATCCACGGCCTTCCTTGACGAGGGCGCCGGAGATCGCCTTGCGCTCGGCAAGATGCACGGAGGCGCGGCGCGTCGAGATCAGCCCACGCGGCCGCACGATCATGATCAGCACCATGGCAAAGCCGAACAGCAGCATGCGGTATTGGCCAGGATCGAAATCGCTGCCGAACCACTGCTTGAGCACGTCGAGTTCGCGCAATCCCTCGATGACGATGATCATCGCGGCTGCAGCGATGGCGACGCCGATCTGGCTGCCCATGCCGCCCAGTACGACGATTGCGAGGATCGTCGCGGATTCCATGAAGGTGAAGGATTCCGGCGAGATGAACCCCTGGCGAGCTGAAAAGAAGCAGCCGGCGAGGCCGCCGAATCCGGCCCCGATCGCAAACGCGGTCAGTTTCGTGTTGGTGGTGTTGATGCCAAGCGAGCGGCACGCGATCTCATCCTCGCGCAAGGCCTCCCACGCGCGACCGACTGGCAAGCGGCGCAGCCGCGTCGTGACGAATGCCGTGAGGAGCACCAGCGCGAGAATGACGTAGTAGAGAAAGATCGTGCGATAGATCGGCCTGAACTCGAGACCAAAGACGGCGGCAAATCCTTCGTCGGAAGCGTTGAAGGGGATACCGAAGAATGTCGGGCGCGGAATTGATGCGATGCCGGCGTAGCCGTTGGTCACAGGCACCCAGTTGATCAGGACGAGACGGATGATCTCCCCGAACGCCATCGTCACGATCGCAAGATAGTCGCCGCGCAGCCGCAGCACCGGAAAGCCCAGCAGTATGCCCCAGAAGGCCGCGAGACAGCCCGCGAGCGGCAGCAGCGCAAAGAACGAGAGCCCGAACGTCTGCGCGAGGAGCGCGTACGAGTAGGCGCCGACCGCATAGAAGGCGACGTAGCCGAGATCGAGCAGGCCTGCGAGCCCGACCACGATGTTGAGACCGAGGCCGAGCATCACGTAGATCAGGATCTGGATGCCGTAATTATCGATCCATTTGACGGCGCTGCCAAACCCCGCGCCAGTGAGGACGAGAATGGGGAAGATAACAACGAAAATGATCATCGCGGGCGCGAGCACTTCCGTAAACCCGGTGCCGGTGGACGACAACGCTCCAGGCGTTGCGGGGCGGGCATGGTGATGCTCAAGCCACGGTGCGATGACGAGATTGTAGAACAAGCGCGCCGCGCCGATGATGACGACGATCGCGATCAGCAGCGGAAAGCGGGTCTCAAGCGTGAGTTCATTGCGAATATTGGAGACCGCATGGAAGCCGATCAGCGGCAAGAACAATCCAAACGCGATCAGCGCCGACACGCCTGCATCCTTGAACGCATGGGCGACGTCGATTGGCGCCGCCTTGGCGTGCTCCGCGCTTGCGGGCGCCATCTCAGACCTTTTCGACATCGGGGCGGCCGAGGAGGCCCTGGGGCAGGAAGATCAGCGTGATGGCGAGGATCGAGAAGGCGGCGACGTCCTTGTAGTCGATGGAAAAGTAGGCCGACCACATGGTCTCGACGAGGCCGATGAGCAATCCGCCGATTACGGCACCCGGCAACGAACCGATCCCGCCGAGCACGGCGGCGGTGAATGCCTTGACCCCCGGGGTGAAGCCGTCGGCGAAGCTCACGACGCCATAATACATAAGGTACATCGTGCCGGCGACGGCGGCGAGCGCGGCGCCGATGATGAACGTGATCGAAATCGTGCGGTCGACATCGACCCCGAGGAGCGCCGCCATCTTCTGGTCCTGCTCGCAGGCACGCTGGGCGCGCCCGAGCGAGGTGCGGCTCACCACGTACCAGAAGATCGCCAGCATGGCGGCGGTGACGACCCAGATCAGCAATTGCCGGTACGACAGCGTCACCTGGTAATCCGGCCGCGACATCAGCACGAAATCGCCCTGCAGGAGCGGCGGGATCGACTTGTTGCGCGGACCCTGGGCGACCTGGACGAAGTTCGACAGGAAGATCGACATGCCGATGGCGGAGATCAGCGGTGCGAGCCGGAACGAGCCGCGCAGCGGCCGATAGGCGACGCGCTCGATCGTCCAGTTGACGAGGGAGGTCAGCGCCATGGCGACGACGAGCATGATGATCAGCGCTGCCGCGACCGATGCAATGCCGAGCCAGAGCGTGACGATCAGGAAGGTAATGAGCGCGATGAAGGCCGACACCATGAACACGTCGCCATGGGCGAAGTTCACCATGCCGATGATGCCGAATACCATCGTGTAGCCGATGGCGATGAGGCCGTAGATTGCGCCCAGCGTAATGCCGTTGATGAGCTGCTGGACGAATTCTTCCATTCGCGCCGCCATTCGTTGAGGATGGCCGCAGCGAGCGCCGTCCCCGGCCGGGCCGCCCCCGCGGTAGCGCCCTAAAGGACCCTCTCCCCGCCGTCGCGTCAAGACAAAGCGAAGCCGGGTGCGACCGTTTTGTTCCAGCAATCCCCGGTTTCGTGTCTTTCGCCAGCGCACCCGTCAGGCCATCTATCCGCCAACACGGTTCAAGACGCGCACTCGCGGAGGAAGCCCATGAATAAACCCGCTGATTCGGCGGCGAGCCCGACGGGCGGCCGCACCAAAGCCGAAGACTATATCGGTGCACCGAACCGGCCTTTCACCGGCACCGAATATCTCGAAAGCCTGCGCGACGGCCGCGAGATCTACGTCTATGGCGAGCGTGTCGCCGACGTCACGACCCACCCGGCCTTCCGCAATGCGGCGCGTTCCATCGCCAAGCTTTACGACGCGCTGCATGACCCGGCGACCAGGGATGTACTGACCTGTCCGACGGACACGGGAAATGGCGGCTACACCCACAAGTTCTTTCGCGTTGCTCGCAGCCGCGAGGATCTGATCGGCCAGCGCGACGCCATCGCGGCGTGGTGCCGCATGTCGTACGGCTGGATGGGGCGGACGCCAGACTACAAGGCCTCGCTAATGAACACGCTCGGGGCCAATCACGCCTTCTACGAGAAGTTTTCCGCCAACGCGCAGGCGTGGCATCGACGGGCGCAGAACCACGTCCTCTTCATGAACCACGCCATCGTCAATCCGCCGGTCGATCGCGCCAAGGCGGCGGACCAGGTGAAGGACGTATTCATCACGATCCAGAAGGAGACCGATGCTGGCATCTACGTCTCCGGCGCCAAGGTGGTGGCGACGTCATCTGCGCTCACCCACTACAATTTCCTCGGCCAGAACGCCGCGATGCCGATCAACGATTCCGATCTTGCGGTGATGTTCATCGCGCCGATGAACGCGCCGGGCGTCAAGCTGTTCTGCCGCGCCTCCTACGAGATGATGGCGAGCGTCATGGGGACGCCGTTCGATTATCCGCTGTCGTCGCGCTTCGACGAGAACGACGCCATTTTCGTGTTCGACAACGTGCTGATCCCCTGGGAGGACGTGCTGCTCCACCGGGACATCGAGAAGATCAAGGTCTTCTACCCGCGGTCGGGCTTTCTCAACGGCTATCAGTTCCAGGGCTGCACGCGGCTCGCGGTCAAGATGGACTTCATGGTCGGTATCATTGCCAAGGCGTTGCGTGCGACCGGCGCCGAGGAATTCCGCGGCAACCAGGCGATGCTCGGCGAGATCATCGCGTGGCGCAACCTGTTCTGGGCGATCTCCGATGCCATGGCGATGAATCCGGTGCCCTGGGTCGGCGATACCGTGCTGCCCAATGCGCAGTCGGGCGCAAGCTATCGCGTGTTCGCCGGCGACGCCTATGGCCGGGTCAAGGAGATCGTTGAGAAGATCGTCGCCTCCGCGCTCATTTATCTCCCGTCTTCCGCCAAGGACTTCGCCAACCCGCAGGTCGACAAGTATCTCGCCCGCTATGTGCGCGGCTCTCACGGCATCGGCTACCGCGAGCGCATCAAGATCATGAAGCTGTTGTGGGACGCGGTCGGGACCGAATTCGGCGGCCGCCACGAGCTCTACGAGATGAATTATGCCGGCAACCACGAAGACATCCGCATCCAGGCGATGTGGAATGCGCGCGGCTCGGGCGCGCTCGATCGCATGATCGCCCTCGCCGACGCCTGCATGGCCGACTACGACGAGCATGGGTGGAAAGACCCGACCTGGATCAACCCCGACGACGTATCCCATTTCGGCGGCGGCGCGGCCCGCGCGGCGGAGTAGGGCGCGAGGCACCGCGGCCCGGATGGGCGTCGCCATTTCCGGTCCAGCGGCCACGTCATCCCCGACCGTGTCGCGTGCGCTCATGCGGGCTATGCACAGGGCCCGCGCGCGATCGCCAATTCCCTTGTGCGGCGGCGATGTACTATCGTTGCTGCGATGAGTTGGATGGACGATCAGCGCCCGGACGATGCCATGGCGGGCGCCTTTGAGGCGATCGGGCCTGCGCCGGTCGTCGCCGTCGCGGCCCCCTTGTTTCGCGAGGCGATGAGCAGGCTTGGCGCCGCGGTCCATGTGGTGACGACCGCGGGCCCAGGCGGCAAGACCGGATTTACCGCAACCGCTGTCTGCTCGGTCTCGGACGCGCCGCCGACTATTTTGGTCTGTCTCAATCGTCGCAGCCAGGGTGGACCGATCCTCCGCGAGAACAAGGTGTTCTGCGTCAACACGCTCGGCGCCGAGCACGAATTGATCGCCGACGTTTTCGCCGGTCGTACCGGCGCGGTCATGGCCGAGCGGTTCGCCGCGGGCTCGTGGAGCGTGCTGAAGACCGGAGCGCCGGTGCTCGGCGAGGCCGTCGTTGCCTTCGATTGCCGCGTCGTGGAGATCAAGGCGGTGGCGAGCCACAACGTTATTTTCGGCGCCGTCGAGGATGTCAGGCTGGGCGCGCCCGGACCGGCCCTCGTCTATCACGACCGCGCCTATAAGCGCGTCTAGGACTAAAAGCCTGAATTCCGTAGTTGACACCACAAACCCATGTGCTAGTATGCCCGCATTGAAGGGGTAGGGACACATGGACAAGAATATTTTCACTGACGCTCGCTTTCACAACGAAGATGCCGCCCGCGTTTGGTTTGAAACGTCGCGCTGGCCCAACGGCCCGATCTGTCCAAAGTGCGGCAGCACCAAGCACTACGCGACGGTCAAGGACGGCAAGCAGGGGCGCTATCGCTGCGCCAACAAGGATTGCCGCAAGGATTTCACCGTCATGACCGGCATAGTCATGGAACGCAGCCACGTTAAGCTGACGGATTGGGCGGCGGCGTTCTGGCTTGCCGCTTCAAGCAAGAAGGGCTTTTCCGCGCACCAGCTGCACCGCGCTCTGTCGTGCCAGTACAATATGGCTTGGTTCATCTTTCATCGTATGCGCGAAGCGATGCGGCGCGGTGATCTCGACTTACCGCCGATGGGTGGCGAGGGCGGCATTGTCGAGGCTGACGAAACCTACTTCGGCCCGACCGAGAAGCCCTACGTTTGCAGTCTGCTCGAAATTTATGCCTGCCTTAATTGGTCGCGGTAGCCGCATTTGTCGGGAACGCAACGGCCGCGGAGACCGTTACCTAGTACCCAACTGGAATCTTTGATGGCCCGAACTCGATTGCTTCACCCAAACGGGGCATCGCTTCATCCATTCGCAACCCAGTTGGGCAAACTGGAGTATGATCATGAACCAGAACCCGCAGAATCCGCAGCACGGCCAGAAGCCGGGCCAGCACCAGGACGACGAGCATCGCCGTCAACAGGGTGGCCAAGGCGGCCAGGGCGGTCAGCAGCACCAGGGCGGCCAGCAGAAGCCCGGGCAGCAGCAGGGCGGCGGCCAGCGTTCCGGCCAGCAGGGCCAGAATCCGGGCCAGGGCGGCCAGCATGGCGGAGATCGCGGTCGGTAATTGACGATTAGGAGTGCGAAGAATTGCGCTTCGGGAGCCCCGCCCACCGGCGGGGCTCTTGATTTCAGCGGCAAGCCTCCACAGGAGAAGCGGGGAACTCGACGGCAAAACGCGTGCCGGAGCGCGAAATGCGCTAAAATGTTTTGATGCAGCTAAGCGCGACTTTACCGCTTTTCCATCTTTACGGTGATCCGCCGGACGATCAGGCGTTCGACTTCATCCACATTGAAACAATCTCGTCGCGATCATCCGTCCACGACTGGACGATCCGCGCGCATCGCCATCGCAATCTGTTTCAGATTCTGCTGATCGTCCGCGGCGGCGCCGAGATGACGTTCGAGGCGCGGGTCATTGCCTTCGATGCACCGGCAGCGATCATCATCCCCGCGACCATCGCGCACGGCTTTCGCTTCCGTCCTGACGTGACTGAGGGGTGGGTGCTGACGTTCACGGAAGACGTGGCGCGCGCCCTGGGCGAGCGCTCCGGCGAAGCGCTGTCGCGGCTGCGCGCGCTTGCCGCCGATCCGGTCGTTCCGCTCATCGGCGAGGCCGAAGTCGAGCGGATCGGCCGACTGTGCGCCGATCTCCATGAGGAGCGCTTCCTCGCGCGCGACGGATATCGCTTTGCCATGCGCGGCTATCTCGCGTTGATCGCGATCAGTGTCGCGCGGCTTGCGGCGAGCCGTGCCCGCACCGGCGCCGCGACGCTCATTCCCGCCGATCCGACCGTCGACGCGCTGCGCTATCTCGTCGAGGAGCATTTCCGCAAGGAGCGCCAGTTATCGTTCTACGCCGACAAGCTTGCCATGACGCCCGACCGCCTCAACGACCACGTCAAGCGCGCTGCAGGCGTCACCGCCGGCCACCTGATTCGCCAGCGCGTGCTCACCGAAGCGAAGCGCCAGCTCGTCTTCACCAACCAGCCGATCCACGAGATCGCCTACGATCTCACCTTCGCCGACCCCTCGCATTTCGCGCGCTTTTTCCGCAAACAGACCGGCACGACGCCCCAGGCGTTCCGCGAGCAGGGCGGCGGGTGATTGCGAGTCGCGCATTGCCTCAGCCGCCGGTCATGTCCTGCGGCGTGAAGGTCAGATCGAGCACCTTCCATTCGTCGTACTTGTCCGCCGGCAGCATGTTGTAAGGCTGGCAGGTGCGCAGCGCGTTGACGGCGCTCGCGAGCAGCGCCGGCCCCTTCGCCGACGCGCTGCCCTCGATCAGGGCCGGCGCAGCCGCGAGCGTACCGTCCTGATTGAGGCCGACGCGCAGGACGATGCGCACTTTGTCCGCCGTGGAGACATCCGCCGGCA
The DNA here is from genome assembly GCA_963702755.1 of uncultured Alphaproteobacteria bacterium. Classification (GTDB taxonomy): domain Bacteria; phylum Pseudomonadota; class Alphaproteobacteria; order Rhizobiales; family Xanthobacteraceae; genus JAJPKK01. Next base: position 361,906 of record CAVPDZ010000009.1, read on the forward strand.
GGCTCGAGCATGTCTTAAGGCGAGATCGGAACGCGGTGCGAACCGAGTTGTCGAGCTTCGCCGCATCATACGCCTGCGCGTCGAAACCGCCGCCGAGACGGCCGCCGGGAAGCGTCAGCGGCATGCCGAACATGTTCCCGATCCCGGCTTTGTCCGTCTCCTTGTCGGTCTGAGGTGACTGCGATTCGGGGGATTGGGTCGGCGGCACTTGCGATGGCGACTGCGGCGGCGTCAGAAAGGCCGACGGTGGTGGCGGCGGAAGCACTGAAGGCGGCTTCGCGGCCGGCGGCACCGAGGGTTGAACACTTGCCTGACGGACGTTGCGCTGCTCCTTCGGCCGAGGTTCCGGCGCTGCCTGTTTCGTCTGTTGTTGCGGCTTGGGCGGAGGAGGAGCCTCGGGAGGCGCGGCGTTCGCGCTCTGGGTCTTCTCGCCCGTGCCGAATTTCTCGCTGGAAAAGTCGGGCAGCGGCGGCGTTTCAGCAGCCGCCTCCTGTGGGGGCTCCGGGACTTCGTCGGGCGTGACAATGTCCACTGCGACCGATTTCACGGGCGCTTCCGTGAACGGGTTCGCGCCGGCATAAAAAATGCCGAGCAGCAAAGCCGCCACGTGACCGCTTCCGGATATGGCAAAATAGGAGCGCATCAGGAGCCCGATCATCCCCCTCCCACAACTGATGCCGTCACCAGCATAGCGGGTGGAGACGCCGAGTGCTGACTTTTTTTGCCGAAGCGTGCTGCTATTTATGCCTTACCGCTGATCTCCGCTACGATGGTACCGGCTTCTTTAAAAGCATGATTGCCGGCCGGGACGCCGCAATAGGCCGCCTGCTGCAGAATGATTTCCTTGATGTCGTCGGGTGAAAATCCGCCGATGGTCAGCGCCGCGCGCACATGCAGCTTGAACTCGTCCCATCGGCCGAGAGCGATCATGGTGCCGATGACCAGGATACGCCGCGTGCGTTCGTCGAAATGCGGCCGCGTCCAGATTTCGGCCCACGGCGAGCGGGTGATCATTTCCTGAAATTCGGCATTGAAGCTTGTCTTGCTGGCTTCGCCGCGATCGACCCAGGCATCGCCGAGCACCTTGCGGCGCATTTTCATTCCCTGCGCGTATCGTTCTTTCTCGTCCATCGCTGCCTCTCCTTGGGTGTCCGCGTCGACGGCGCGCGGCTCCCTGTCAAGCCAAGAAGCCGAGAACCGCCGCCGTGAATCCATCGGCCTGTTCGACATTGGAGATGTGGCCGGCGTCGAGCAGCGTCAGTCCCGCGCCTGGAATATGGGCCTGGATGTACTTCGCCCCCTCGACCGGCGTCGCTACGTCGTAGGTCCCGGCAATCATCAGCGTCGGCGCTTTGATCTTCGGGAGGAGGTCGCGATGATCCATGTCGCGGACGGCCTCGCAGCAACCGATGTAGCCAGCGACCGGCGTCGTGAGCATCATCTCCTTCATGCGGGCAATGGTGGCCGGCTCGCGGGCGATAAAGCCTTCGCTGAACCAGCGACCCATCGTAGCCTCCGCGATCGGCGCAATGCCGTTCTTGCGCGCGGCCGCAGTGCGCTCGTTCCACGGGTCCTTGACCGGATAGTAGCAAGCGGTGTTGGCGAGCACGAGCCGGCGGACTCGCGTCGGCGCGTTGGCGCCGAGCCACTGGCCGACCATGCCGCCCATGGAGAGCCCGCACCAATCGACGGTCTCGATGCCGAGATGATCGAGAATGCCGAGGACGTCGCGGCCGAGCCGCTCCATCGAGTAAGGCCCGGGCGGAGCATCGGACTTGCCATGGCCGCGGCGGTCATAACGCACGAGCCGGAAGCGCTCGGTGAACGGTTTCACCTGCGGCGCCCACATGTCGAGCGTGGTGCCAAGGGAATTCGACAGCATCAGCACCGGCGCGTCGGCGGCGCCTGTGACTTCGACATTGAGCTTGCAGCCATCCACCTCGATCAACGGCATCGTATTTCTCTGCTCCGGTCATCCTTGCTTTCTCTGCATAGCCGGCCGTCGCGCCGCCGCCAACAGCCCTTTCCAGAGCGGCGCCGAGGTTATAAGTGCTAGGTTCACGGGCGCGCGCGATGGAGACGGCGTAATGGCAATGACGATGAACGGCGAGGTGCAGCTTGCGGCGCCGCGCGAAGTGGTGTGGGCGAAGCTCAACGATGCGGAGGTGCTCAAGCAATGCATTCCGGGCTGCGAGGAGCTCAACAAGGCGTCCGACACCGAATTTCAGGCCATCGCCACCATCAAGATCGGTCCGGTGAAAGCCAAGTTCAAAGGCCGCGTCCATCTTACCGATCTCGACCCGCCCAACGGTTACAAGATTTCGGGCGATGGAGAAGGCGGGGTCGCTGGATTCGCCAAGGGCGCCGCGACGGTCAAGCTCTCCGACAAGGATGGCGGCACGCTGCTCAGCTACGACGTCGAATCGCAGATCGGCGGCAAGCTCGCCCAGCTTGGTCAGCGCCTGATCCAGGGGACAGCGAAGAAGCTTGCCGACGATTTCTTTGCCAAGTTCGCGGCTGCTGTCGCGGCGGGTTGAGTGGTGCGCTGATTGGGAAGTTTACTACGGCTGCGTGATGTCGTGTCGCACCCGCGGGCGATCAGGGTGATCGCGAATGCGTGATCCGTGCATATTTGACATTCTGCGGCGCCAAACCGCTCACTTGACCCAGGGCAGCCGGGCAGGGCACATTCGGCCCGTTCCACGGGAATAAGGGCCGGCGAGCGGCCATGCCCCATTCCGCCGGCGCCGCCGGCATTTAATTCTGTTCGATCCGCAAATACGGAGGATACCATGCCTGCCGTTTCGCTGACGGTGAACGGCAAAGCCGTCAACGCCAACGTCGATCCGCGCACCTTGCTTGTGCAGTTGCTGCGCGAGCATCTTCGCCTGACCGGCACCCACGTCGGCTGCGACACCTCGCAGTGTGGCTGCTGCGTCGTCCATGTGGACGGCAAGGCGATCAAGTCCTGCACGATGCTGGCTTTGCAGGCGGAAGGCTCGCAGGTGCAGACCATCGAGGGGTTGGCGACGGGCGAGAAGCTTCACCCGATGCAGGAGGCATTCCGCGAGAATCACGGACTGCAATGCGGCTTTTGCACGCCCGGCATGATCATGACCGCGGTCGACATGGTCAATCGGCTCGGCCACGACCTCGATGAGCGCACGATTCGCGAACAGCTCGAGGGCAACATCTGCCGCTGCACCGGCTACCATAACATCGTCAAAGCGATCGCCGCCGGCGCCAAGGCGATGGGCGGCGGTGAACACGCGCGCAAGGCGGCCGAATAGAGCCGCCCGCGTCGACTGTCTCGTAACGGAGGAGACGTCACATGGGTGCAGCAGGTATCGGCGCCCCGGTTCGGCGCATCGAGGATTTCCGTTTCATTACCGGCAAGGGCCAATACACGGACGATATCAACCGGCCCGGTCAGGCCTCGCATCTACTTTGTCCGCTCTCCGCACGGCCACGCGAAGATCAAAGCGATCGACGTGCGCGCCGCGGCCGGCATGCCAGGCGTTCTCGCGGTCCTCGCCGGAGCGGAGCTTGCGGCCGACAAGATCGGGAATTCTGATCTGCGGCTGGATGATCCACTCCAAGGACGGCTCGCCCATGAAGATGGCGGCCCATCCGGCGATCGCGAGCGACAAGGCCTGCTTCGTCGGCGATCCCGTCGCCGTCGTCGTGGCCGAGACGCTCGCGCAGGCGCGCGATGCCGGCGAAAAGGTCAAGGTCGATTATCAGGTCCTGCCTGCGGTTGCCGACCCGGCGAAAGCGCAGGCCAAGGACGCGCCGCTGATCCACGACATCGCGCCGCGCAACACGATCTATCAATGGCATCTCGGCGATGCCAAGGCGGTCGATCAGGCGTTCAAGGCGGCCAAGCACGTGACGAAGCTCGACATCGTCAACAACCGCCTGGTGCCGAATGCCATGGAACCGCGGGCCGCGATCGGCGAATACGATTCGGGCACCGGCCATTTCACCTTGTGGAATACGACGCAGAATCCGCACGTGGCGCGGCTGGTGATCGCGGCGTTTGTCGGCATGGCGCCGGAGCACAAGCTGCGCGTCATCGCGCCCGACGTCGGCGGCGGTTTCGGCTCGAAGATCTTCATCTATCCGGAAGAGGTCGTGTGCCTATGGGCCGCCAAGAAAGTCGGCCGCCCGGTGAAATGGGTTGCGGACCGCAGCGAATCCTTCCTCGCCGATGCTCATGGCCGCGACCACGTCACCCACGCCGAGTTGGCGCTCGACGTCACCGGCAAGATCGCCGCGATGCGGGTGAAGACCGTCGCCAATATCGGCGCCTACATGTCGACCTTCTCGTCGTCGGTGCCGACCTATCTCTATGCGACGCTGTTGTCCGGCCAATACGACATCCCGCACATCTATTGCGAGGTCGACGCCGTCTACACCAACACGGCGCCGGTCGATGCCTATCGCGGCGCCGGACGACCTGAGGCAACGTTCGTCGTCGAGCGGCTGGTCGAGGTGAGTGCGCGCGAGCTTGGCATCGAGCCGGCAGAGCTGCGCCGCAAGAACTTCATCAGCAAGTTCCCGCACCAGACGCCGGTGATCATGACCTATGACGCCGGCGACTATAACGCGTCGCTCGCCAAGGCGATGGAGCTTGCCGACGTCAAGAATTTCGGCAAGCGCAAGCGCGAGTCCGAGCGGCACGGCAAGCTGCGCGGGCTCGGCTTCTCCACCTACATCGAGGCATGCGGCATCGCGCCGAGCCAGGCCGTCGGTTCGCTCGGCTGCGGCGTCGGCTTGTGGGAATCGGCCGAGGTGCGGGTGAACCCGACGGGCAGCGTCGAGGTGCTGACCGGTACCCATAGCCACGGCCAGGGGCACGAGACGACGTTCGCGCAGCTCGTGTCCGAGCGGCTTGGCATTCCGCTCGACAATGTGTCGGTCGTGCATGGCGACACCGACAAGGTGCAGTTCGGGATGGGCACCTACGGCTCCCGCTCGGGCGCCGTCGGCATGTCGGCGATCGTCAAGGCGCTCGACAAGATCGAGGCCAAGGCAAAGAAGGTCGCGTCGCACATGCTGGAAGCCGCCGAGAGCGACATCGTGTTCAAGGACGGCAAGTTCACGGTCGCCGGCACCGACAAGTCCGCTGCCTGGGGCGACGTGGCGCTCAACGCCTACATCGCTCACAAGTTCGTCGGCGCCGAGCTCGAGCCTGGGCTCAAGGAAGGCGCGTTTTACGATCCGACCAATTTCACGTTCCCCGCCGGCTGCCACATCTGCGAGGTCGAGATCGACCCGGACACCGGGGCGACCCACATCGCCAACTGGGTTGCGGTCGATGATTTCGGGACCGTGATCAATCCGATGATTGTCGAGGGCCAAGTCCATGGCGGCATCGCTCAAGGCGTCGGCCAGGCGATGCTGGAGGGCGCGGTCTACGACGGCAGCGGCCAGCTCGTCACCGGTTCGCTGATGGACTACACCATGCCGCGCGCTGACGACCTGCCGTCGTTCCGGGTCGACACGACGGTGACCAAATGCCCGTCCAATCCGCTCGGCATCAAGGGATGCGGCGAGGCCGGCGCGATCGCCGCTCCCGCCGCCGTGATGAATGCCATCACGGATGCGGTCGGTATCGAAGAAATCGCGATGCCGGCGTCACCTGAGATCGTGTGGGCGGCGATTCACAAGGCCCACGTCAAGCGCAAGGCCGCGGAGTGAGATTGATGTTTCCTGGAAGTGATTCCAGGCGAGTAAAGAGATGAAGGAGACTCGCGATGTATAACTTCACCTATCACCAAGCGAGCGGGCTGCGCCAGGCCACGAACATGCTTGGCAAGTTCGAGGAAGCGAAGCTTCTTGCCGGCGGCCAAACCTTGCTGCCGACCATGAAGCTGCGGCTCGCCTCGCCGGCCCACATCATCGATCTCAACAAGATCGAGGGCCTCAACACCATTGAGCTCAAGGGCCGCAATGTCGTGATCGGAGCGATGACGCGCCATGCCGACGTCGCGAGTTCGCCGGTCGTGCAGCAGAACATCCCGGCGCTCGCCGCTCTCGCGCACATGATCGGCGATCCGGCGGTGCGCCATCGCGGCACCATCGGCGGGTCGGTGGCCAACAACGATCCGAACGCGGACTATCCGGCCGCGTGCCTGGGGCTCGCGGCAACCATCGTCACCTCCAAGCGCAAGATCATCGCCGACGACTTCTTCAAGGGATTGTTCGAGACGGCGCTCGAACCGGACGAGATCATCACCAAGGTGAGCTTCCCGGTGCCGAAGAAGGCGGCGTATCAAAAGTTCCGCAATCCGGCGTCGCGATTTGCCCTTGTCGGCGTGTTCGTTGCGAAGCGCCCGTCGGAGATCCGCGTCGCGGTGACGGGAGCGGGGGCATCCGGCGTATTCCGGGTGCCGGCGTTCGAAGAGGCCCTCAAGAAGCGCTTCTCGCCGAAGTCGCTCGAAGGGCTCTCGATCCCGGATACCGGGCTTTCGAGCGACATTCACGGCAGTGCCGAATATCGCGCCCATCTTGTCGGCGTGCTCGCGCGTCGCGCCGTCGCCGCCGCGGGCTGATCAACTCCGTTGGATTTTATGAGGTTCGGAATGACGCATGTTTCCCGGCGTGCCTTCTCGGCACTCGCCATCGGTTCAGTCTTCGCGCCAACTTTCGCTGCCATCGTGCCGGCAGCAGCTCAGGCAGGTAAAACAGTGACAACACCCTCAGGTTTGAAAATCACCGACACCAAGGTTGGCACCGGAGCTTCGCCCCAGCCGGGACAGACCTGCGTCATGCATTACACCGGCTGGCTTTATGAAGGCGGCGCCAAGGGCAAGAAGTTCGATAGCTCGGTCGACCGCGGCCAGCCGTTCGAGTTTCCGATCGGCAAGGGCCGGGTGATCGCCGGCTGGGACGAAGGCGTCGCCACCATGAAGGTCGGCGGCAAGCGCACCCTCATCATTCCGCCCGAACTCGGCTACGGAGCGCGCGGCGCCGGCGGCGTCATTCCGCCCAATGCCACGCTGATTTTCGACGTCGAACTGCTCGGCGTTAAGGGCTAGTTCGCTCGGGTGGACGGCCGGCGCGATCGGCCCTATATCCTGGGGCGAAAGGCTCTTTCGTGACCGATCTCCCCAAATCCATCGACGATACGCTTTCGCTTCTCGGGTCCGCCTCATACCTCGCCGATCGCTCGCTCGCGACCGTGCTGTTTCTTGCGCTTCGGATGGGCCGGCCGCTCTTTCTTGAAGGCGAGGCGGGCGTCGGCAAGACCGAAGTTGCGAAGGTCCTGTCCTCGGCCCTGCAGCGCCGCCTGATCCGGCTGCAATGCTATGAAGGGCTCGACGTCGCGAACGCGGTCTACGAGTGGAACTACGCTGCCCAGATGATCGCGATCCGGGTCGCCGAAGCGGAGGGCGCGGTCGATCGGGAGCAGCTTTCGCACGACGTGTTCTCGGAAAATTTTCTCGTCAAGCGGCCGCTGCTGCAGGCGCTCGAGCCTGACATCGCCGGGCCGCCAGTGCTGCTGATCGATGAGCTTGACCGCACCGACGAGGCTTTCGAGGCGTTCCTCCTCGAGGTGCTCGCCGATTTCCAGGTCACGGTCCCGGAGCTCGGCACCATCAAGGCCGCCCATCCGCCGATCGTGGTCATCACCTCGAACCGCACCCGCGAAATTCATGACGCGCTGAAGCGGCGCTGCCTCTACCATTGGATCGGCTACCCCAATGCCGAGCGCGAGCTTGCGATCGTGCGCGCCAAGGTGCCGGGCATAGCGGCGCGGCTGTCGCGCGAAATCGTGATGTTCGTTCAGGCCTTGCGCCGGGAAGATCTGTTCAAGTCGCCCGGCGTCGCCGAAACGCTCGACTGGGCGAGCGCGCTGACCGAGCTCGATGCGGTCGCGCTCGATCCCGCGACGGTCTCCGATACGCTTGGCGTGCTCCTCAAGTATCAGGACGACATCGCGCGCATCGAGGGCTCGAAGGCGAAGGAGCTGATCGACGGCTTGCGCGCGGAGCTGCGCGCCGCGGAGTAAAGACGCAAGCGGCCATCCTTCGAGACGCGCCTTCGGCGCTCCACAGGATGACGACGTAGGTGGATGGAAGCTACAACAGCAAAACTTCATCCTGAGGAGCCGGCGCAGCGGGCGTCTCGAAGGATGGCAACAGCGATACGTCGCAACACGTGAGTTCATTGGCTGATTCCAAAGTTGACTCGCCCGCTGATGGCCGGCTCGCGGAGAACATCCTTTATTTTGCGCGGGCACTGCGGGCGGCCGGCCTTCCGGTCGGGCCCGGCGCGATCCTCGATGCGCTCGAGGCGGTGAAGGCGGCGGGCGTCGGCGAGCGCGACGATTTCTACTGGACGCTGCATGCCGTGTTCGTGAAGAAGCACGAGCACTCGCTGCTGTTCGACCAGGCCTTCAAGATCTTCTTCCGCAAGCGCGGCTACCTCGATCACATGATGGCGATGATGACGCCGCAGGTGCCTGGCGCGACGCAGAAGCCGCAGGCCGGCTCGGCGCGCGTGCAAGAAGCGCTGTTCGAAGGTCTCAAGGACAAGCTCAAGCCCGAGGAGCGCGAGATCGAAATCGATCAGCGCCTCACGGTGTCGGACCGCGAGCTGCTGCAGAAGAAGGATTTCGCCCAGATGACCGCGGCCGAGATCGCGCTCGCCAAGGAGGCGATCAGGCACATGGTGCTCTCCCTCGACGAGGTGAAGACGCGCCGTCTCGCGCCCGACCGTCATGGCCGGATCGTCGACATTCGCCGCACGCTGCGCGCCAGCATGAAAGCCGGCGGCGCGCTGATCGATCTCACCTATCGCGGGCCGACGACGAAGCTGCCGCCGATCGTGGCGCTCCTCGATATTTCCGGCTCGATGGGCGAGTACACGCGGCTGTTCCTGCATTTCCTCCATGCGGTCACCGATGCGCGCAAGCGCGTTCATTCGTTCCTGTTCGGAACCCGTCTCACCAACGTCACCCGCGCGCTCAAGGCCAAGGACCCGGACGAGGCGCTTGCCGCCTGCTCGGCCTGCGTCGCCGACTGGTCCGGCGGCACCCGCATTGCGTCGTCGCTTGCCGCCTTCAACAAGCAGTGGGCGCGGCGCGTGCTGTCGGGCGGCGCGATCGTGCTTCTCATCACCGATGGCCTCGAACGCGACCCCGATGATCGCCTGGCGTTCGAGATCGACCGGCTGCATCGCTCATGCCGGCGGCTGATCTGGCTCAACCCGCTGTTGCGCTTCGAAGGCTTCGAGGCCAAGGCCCGCGGCGTCCAGACCATGCTGCCTTACGTCGACGAGTTTCGTCCGGTCCACAATCTCGCCAGCATCGCGGACCTGTGCCGGGCGCTGTCCGGCACTGCCGGCCGCGTCGCGCGTGATGTCGGCGACCCGAAAGCCTGGCTGCAACGGGTGGCCTAGCATCGGCTGCGAAGCGCTTTGCCGAGGCTTGGTGCGCCGCAGTACCGAGTCGCCATGAACTGACGGCATAAGCTCCGCTCTTTCGCGCCACTGGCCTATTCCGGGCAAAATCACCATATTGCGGCCCTGAACCCTGCAAGACAGGAGAATCCCCATGATCGCGACCGACGAAGACATTCTCAAAGCCGCCGAAGACTGGCGCAAAGAGGGCCGCGGTGTTGCGCTCGCAACCGTGGTGGAGACCTGGGGATCAGCGCCGCGGCCGGTCGGCTCGAACCTGGTGATCGATACGGACGGTAATTTCCTGGGTTCGGTTTCGGGCGGCTGCGTCGAAGGCGCGGTTGTGACCGAGGCCCTCGACGTGATCGACAGCGGCAAGCCCAAGATGCTGGAGTTTGGCGTCGCCGACGAGACCGCCTGGAAGGTCGGCCTGTCGTGCGGCGGCACCATTAGGGTATATGTAGAGAAGGTCGAGTAAGGTCCGCGACGTACCAGCCGGTAGGGTGGGCAAAGCGAAGCGTATTGCCCACGCTGATGTCTCGCTCAATGCGCGGTCGGGGATCGGTGGGACACGCTTCGCTATTGCCCGCCCTACGCGAATGACGAGGAAGCTCCCGTGCGCCTCGATATCCTCAAATCGCTCAATACCGAACGTGCCGCTCGTCGTGCGGCGATCATTGTTACGGACGTCGAGTCCGGCAATCAGCGCTTCGTCGCGGCTACCGCTGTTGCCGGCGATCCGCTACGCGAGGTCTTGGAGGCCCATCTGCGCACCGGCAAGAGCGGTATGGAGGAGACGTCGCAGGGCCGAGTTTTCCTCACCGTCCACGTCCCGCCGCCGCGCCTCGTCGCGATCGGCGCGGTGCATATCAGCCAGGCGTTGGCGCCGGTCGCGAAGCTCCTTGGCTACGACGTGATCATCATCGATCCGCGCACGGCATTTGCGAGTGTCGAGCGTTTCCCGGACGTGAAGATGATCGCGGAATGGCCGGACGTCGCTCTCCCGCCGCTCAACATCGATCGCTATACGGCCTTCGTCGCGCTCACCCATGATCCGAAGATCGACGATCCGGCGCTGCTCCACGCACTTGCGCGCGACTGTTTCTACATCGGCGCGCTCGGGTCCCGGAAAACCCATGCCCGGCGGGTGGAGCGCCTCAAGGCGCAAGGCATAACGGATGCTGCGATCGCGCGCATTCACGCTCCGATCGGCCTTCCCATCGGCGCCGTGTCGCCGCCGGAGATCGCCGTTTCCATCATGGGCGAGATCACGGCGTCGCTGCGGCTTCCGGCCGATCGCTTGACGACGAGTCGGCCTGACCGCGCCATCGCGGGGGCCGCCTGATGAAATTCGGCCCCGTTGCGCCCGCGGATGCGATCGGTGGCATCGTTGTCCACTCGATCCGCAAGAGCGGGCTCGTGCTCAAGAAGGGCACGGTGGTGGGCGAAGCCGAAAGCGCGGCGCTCACCGCGGCCGGCATCAAGGCGATTACGGTTGCCCGCGTCGAGCCAGGCGATGTGTCGGAGGATGATGCCGCGGCCGAGCTTGCGGCAGCGGTCGCGGGCGAGGGTGTGCGCGTCGATCACGCCTTCACGGGCCGGGCCAACCTGTTTGCCGAAACCGCGGGCGTGGTCGTCGTGGAGGAGGGTGGCATCGATCGCTTCAATGAGATCGACCCCGATATTACGCTCGCGACATTGGAGGCGTTTGCGCCGGCCGTCCCCGGTAAGATGATCGCGACGGTCAAGATCATCCCGTTCGCGATCGCCGCTGCGGCCCGCGACAAGGCACTCGCGGTCGCGCTTGACGCCGCGCCGCTGGTGCGTGTCGCGCCATACGTGATCCGCAAGGTCGGAGTTATTTCGACCATGCTGCCGGGCCTGTCCGAGAAGGTGATCGAGAAGACGCTAAGGGTGACGCAGGATCGGCTTTCGCCGGCAGGGGCCACGATCGTCGCGGAACGGCGCGTACCGCACGAGACTGCGCCGCTCGCACGCGCCGTCGATGAGGTGCTCAAGGCCGGCGCCGAACTCGTCATCGTGTTCGGCGCCTCCGCGATCGCCGATCGGCGCGACGTAATCCCCGCGGCCGTCGAGGCCGTCGGCGGGGCGATCGAGCATTTCGGGATGCCAGTCGACCCCGGGAACCTGATGCTGGTGGCGAACGCCCACGGCCATCCGGTGCTGGGCGCGCCAGGGTGCGCGCGCAGTCCGCGGGAGAACGGCTTCGACTGGGTGCTGTCGCGCCTGCTCTGCGGCTTGCCGGTGCGCCGACGCGATATCACCGGCATGGGCGTCGGTGGCCTGTTGATGGAGATCGTGACCCGCCCGCAGCCGCGCGCGAGCGAAGTGAAGCCGGGCCGGCGTCTCGCTGCGATCCTGCTTGCGGCCGGGCGTTCGACCCGCATGGGCGGCCCGAACAAGCTCATCGCCGAAATCTCCGGCCGCCCGTTGGTGCGCATTGCCGCTGAAGAGCTCTTGGCATCGCGGGCACGGCCGGTCATCGTCGTCACCGGTCATCAACGCGAGCGGGTCGCGGCGGCGCTCAAGGGTCTCGACGTCGTGTTGGTGCACAATCCCGATTACGCGGAGGGCTTGTCGACGTCGCTCAAGACCGGGGTCGCTGCCGTGCCCGCCGGTGCCGATGGCGCCATCGTCTGCCTCGCTGACATGCCGCAGGTCGATGCCGGCTTGATCGAGCGTCTGCTCGGCGCCTTCGATCCGGAAAAGGGCGCGTTCATCGTCATGCCGACCACCGACGGCAAGCGTGGCAATCCGATAGTGTGGTCGCGCCGTTTTTTCCCCGAGCTTACCGCAATCGACGGCGACGTCGGGGCGCGGAACCTCATCGCACAATATCCGGAGGCCATCGCGGAGGTGCCGGTGACCGGCAAGGCCGCGCTGGTCGACGTGGACACGCCGGACGCTCTGATTGCCGTGCGCGAGGAGATCGAGCGGGCGTGACATGCCCGCCCGGGTGCTGGGCGGCGTCCCTGCGCAAAACCGCATTGTCAAAACGGCATAGGCGGATCAACGTTCGCGCGATATATCAGCGTCAAGAGTTTCAAGCGTCCACGCGACGCTCGCCGGGATAAAACGATGAACGACGTATCAATGCACCCGGAACTGGCGACGTCCGCTGCCCCCGCCCCGCCGACGGAAGCGGCGCGGCGGCGCGCGATCGCGTTTCTCAATTTCGCCCACGCAATCGATCATTTCGTGCTGCTCATCTTTCCTGCGATCGTGATCGGGCTCCAGGTCATCTACCAGCGGCCCTATGCGGAGCTGATCGCGCTGTCGACCGCGGCATTCGTGGCGTTCGGCGTGTTCTCGATTCCAGCCGGCTGGCTCGCCGACCGCTGGAGCCGCCGCAACATGATGGCGGTGTTCTATTTCGGCTGCGGTGTTTCGCTCATTGGCGCGGGCCTCGCGCCGTCGTCGACATCGCTTGCCATTGCGATGTTCTTCATCGGCACGTTTGCCGCGATCTATCATCCGGTCGGCATGGCGATGTTGATCGACGTGTCGAAAATGCGCCCACGAACCCTCGCCTTCAATGGCGTGTGCGGCAATCTCGGCGTCACGCTCGCTGCGGGCATTTCGACGACGCTCGCGGCGTGGATCGATTGGCGTGCGGCATTCCTGGTGCCGGCCGCGATCTGCCTCGCGACGGGCGTCGCCTATCTCGCACTGGTCGCCGACGACAGCCATCACATCGGCAAGCGCAAGACCATCGCCGACGTGGTGCTGTCACAGCGTGCGGCCATCGTGATGTTTGCCTGCTATATCGCGATTTCGCTGGCGGGCGGCCTCACCTTCAATACCGCGCTGATCGCGTTGCCGAAGCTCATCGACGAGCGGGTCGGCGCGGGCATTCCGCTGGTCGTGGTGGGCTGGCTTGCCACCGGCATCTTTCTCTGCGGTGCGCTGGCGCAACTCACGATGGGCAGGCTGCTCGAGCGGGTGCCGGCGCATTTCCTGTTCGCCGTCGTTGCCACGGTTCAGTTTGCAAGCCTGTTGTGGACCTGGCACGCAAGCGGAGCGGCGCTGATCGTTTCGCTCGCTGTCGCCGTCGGCGCGATCTACGCCCAGGTGACCGTCGGCGACATCGTGATTGCGCGCTACACCGCAGATGCGTGGCGCGGCCGCGTCTACGCGGTGCGCTATTTCCTCACCTTCATTTCGTCGGGCATCGCGGTGCAGTTGATCGCGCAGCTTTACGGCCGCGGCGGCTTCGATCTCGTGCTCGCCGCAATCGCGCTCACCGGATTCACCATGATGGCCGGTGTCTATGGCATGGCGGCAGCGGTCAACGGCGCCGAGATGGCCCATCGCCGCGCCGCAATGCCGGCGGAGTAGAGACCGCGGCGGTAGCCCGGATGAAGCGGAGCGCAATCCGGGAGGGCCTTTACGATTGGCACGGCAGTCCCCGGATTTCGCTGCGCTCCATCCGGGCTACAATTTTCACCGCGTCGATTTGTAATAGCGTCGCAACAGCGTGAAGCTTGCCACGCAGCCGAGAAGCGACAGCACGATTCCGACCCAGATGGGTGCGCCAATCGAAAGCAGGGCCGCGGTGGTGATGCACGCAGCCGCGCAGCCGGCATCCCATCCTCCTTCGGTCGCGATGTGAAAGCGCAAAACGCACGGCGAAATCTTCGCCTGATTGTAGACGGCGGTCATCAACGTCGGGATGTAGAGGGCCACGGCGAACGCTCCGAGCGCATTGGCGACGACGGCGAACAACGGATCGTTCCAACTCGCCGCGCGAAGAGAGGTCACGATGGCAAGCGAGCCGATCGCGAGCCATACCGCGCGCCGGCCATGGCCGGCATCGATGAATCTTCCGAGCAAGAGCCCGCTCACCGCGCCGACCAATGCAGCGAGCGCGACCGCGCCGCCATAGGCGCTGAAGCTTTCTCCAAGCGCGAGGAACAGTGCCATCTGCCACACGAAGTAAAAGCCTGCCGCGATCCAGCCGTCGGCGGCGAACATCAATATTCCGGGAAGCGCGGCGCGGATGGCCCCAGGCACGTCGTCGACGACGGCGACATTCGGCGTACCGAAGATCGGGAGCGCGGCAAGCAGCAGCACCACAGCAGTGGCGTCAAATGCAACCCGCGGCCCGAACGTCGTCAGCGCCCAGCCGGTAGCGAGAGGACCGACGATCCCGACGACCGCGGCAATTGCCTCGCGCGCGCCGATCTGGTGACCGCGATGAACGGCATCGCCGAGCGAAGCGAAGTAGGCGTGATAGCAAGTCCAATAGACGGTATCGCCGATGGACGAGATCGCGCACAGCGCCCAAAGCTGCCAGCCGACGCCGTGCACCTCCGCCAGCAGCGGATATTGCAGGCCGGTCATCACCGTGCCGGCGATCACCAGCGGCCGCAGCCCCCAGCGCTTGGCCGGCGGAAGGATGAGAGGGCGGAGGACGAACCGGCCGGCGACAATCAGGGCAATTGCAGCGAGCACCACCGGCACCGGCACGCCGGCGCGCAGCAGGAACGCCGTGTAGAAGGCGCCGCCACCGCTCAGCGCCAGCGCGTGGATGCCGTAATGCAGATTGAGCAGGTTGACGGTATCGTTGCGAAAAAAGGCCATGGCACCTGAACGGTCGATGCGCGTGCGGTTACACCGGCGCGCAGAACAAATTCTCGACCTTGATGCCGAGGCGCGAATGAAGCTCCTCCGCCAGGCGCTGGCGGTGGCAATGGGCCGGGTCGCGCTCATAGCACAACAGGCAGAGCGGTCGACCGGTCTTCGACGCAAGCGCCGTCAATTCATCGAGCTCGCGCGCAGCGTCGGGTGTCGCGAGATGGCGCTCGTAGATGCGCAACATCGTCTCCGCGTGCCCGCTGCGCGCCGCGAGGCGGCCCTCCTTGGGCGTGCCGAGCTTCTGAAGATGAACATAACTGATGCCGTGCTCGTCGAGGCCGGCCGCGAGCTGGCGCTTGGAAAACCCGGGCCGCCGCGATGCCGCGACCGCGCGGACATCGACCACGGTCCCGACCTTCGCCGCCGCAAGCGCGTCGAAGAACGCGCTCGGCGTCGACTGTTCGTAACCGATGGTGAAGAGCGGCTTCACGATTTCAGCTTCTCGATCAGCGCCATTGCGGCGGCAGGCGCGCGCACTTTGCCCTCGTGGATGAAGTAGACGAAAATATCCTTCAGCTTGGACTTGGATTTCGTCTTTTCGAGGTGAGGCAGATCGGTCGGAGCGCGGCCATCCAGCCACGATGTTAAGCGCCCGGCCCAATCGGCGATCGCTTTCGGCGGATAGCCCGTTTCGATGGTGTCGTCGGCCTTTTGCAGGCGCAGGTACAGAAAGTCGGCAGTCACGTCGGCGATGGCGGGATAGGTCTCGTGCTCGCTGAAGACCACTGCGGTTCCAAACTGGCGCAGCAGGTCGACGAATTCCGGGACGAGGAAGCTATTATGGCGCACCTCGACGACGTGCCGCAGATGACGTCCGCCGAATTCCTTGGGCAACTGTTCGAGAAAGCTGCCGAAGTCCGACGCGTCGAATTTCTTGTAGGGCGGAAATTGCCAGAGCAAGGGGCCGAGGCGGTCACCGAGTTCCAGCACCCCTGAATTGAGGAAATGATCGATCGACTCGCGAGCGTCTTTGAGGTCGCGACGATGGGTTACGCGCTGATGCCCTTTCACCGAGAAAACGAAGCCGTCGGGAACCTCCGACGCCCATTTGCGAAACGTCGCCGGTGTCTGCGTGCGATAGAACGTCCCATTGATCTCGATCGAGGTGAGGTGGTTCGCCGCGTAGCTCAGCTCCTGCGCCTGCGGCAATCCCTTCGGATAAAACACGCCGCGCCACGGCGCGAACGTCCAGCCGCCGATGCCGACATGGATATGATTGATGGATCGATCGGTCATCGGCCTGTTCCAATCGGCAAGTGGTGCCTTCGTTGTCTTGAAAACGCCAGAGTTTACTTCCATATTGATGTCTGGACGAGCTTGACGCCAACCGGCGCGCTTGTCTTGCGGCCACGATTTTGAGTGTGTGACGCCGGATGTAAGCGCACCACTCGGACTCTGTGGTCGTTCGCGTTTTCAGGCTATCGTCCTCCTCGACCCGCGCAACAAAGTTTTCTTCCACCGCGCCATTGCGACAGGACGCGCATGAATTTCCTCGGCCATCATTTCATTTCTGTCGATTTGCAATGATGACCGGAGTTTCACTTGCGCGGGAACTCAATTTCGGTCATAAGCCGCGTCCTTCGCGCGGTCTTGTGTTTGGGCTTTTCGTCCCGACTGGCGCGGGCTGCTCTGCAGTACCGTGTTCCGCCGTACGGAGACCTCGGGCCGCTACAGGAAACTGTACGGTTCTCATCGCAAGGATAGCTCAGTGGTTAGAGCAGATGATTGATACTCATCGGGTGGCGGGTTCGAATCCCGTTCCTAGCACCAGCCGGTTAAGCTGCGAAAGCTGAACCTCCCAAGGGGACCGGGCGCGTGCTTCAGTCGCGGTCCGGTCGTTTGGCCTAAAAACCTTTCGTCCCGAATTGTCACACCGTGAGATCGGCTATGCGCCGGGGCGGATACCGCCTGCGCGGACGCCGGGTTCGCCGCCAACCGCGCGCGTTCGCGCGCGCGGATGCGTGCGCGCGCCTGGACGACTGCGCCGGCTCAAGCTTCGGCCCGTTGCTCTCGCGGGAAGTCGCGCTCGGAACCCACTGGGCGCTGGCGAAAACGACCCGTCCGGCATGGTGCCGGCCGGCAATGACAAGGAGATGTGCCGTGAACCGGTCTCTGTTGATGTTGCGCGTGACGGTAAAGGATGGCGAGCGTGCCCTCCTGATGCGCAACGGCCGGCTTGAGCGGGTGCTCGACCCAGGCCGCTACCGTCTGTTCGATCCGGCGCGTGAACTGACCGCCGAGATCTTCAACGTCGTGCGGGCGGAGTTCCCGGCGGACCGGTATGCCGTGCTCAAGGCGGCACGTCCGGATCTTGCCGCCGCGCTGTTCGAGGCGGTCGAGACCAAGTCCGGTGAGCTTGCCGTCGTCAGCTACGACGGCCGGCCGGTGCACCTGATGGGTCCGTGGACCACGCGCGTCTTCTGGAAGGTCGCAACCAAGGTCGAAGTCGAGCGCATCGATGCGGCTGCGTCGCCGAAGGTTGATCCGCGCCACCTCAAGATGGTGGGCCGTGAGCGTAACGCCTACCTGACCGAGGTCGTGGTCGAGAACCACGAGGCGGGCCTGCTCCACGTCGAGGGCCGGTTCGTCGAGCGTCTCGCGCCGGGTCGGCACTCGTTCTGGGCCGTCGACCGCAAGGTCGAGGTCAAGCGCCTCGATCTGCGTCCGCAGGCGGTCGAGATCACGGCGCAGGAGATGCTGACCAAGGACCGCATCGCGCTGCGGGTCACGCTGACGGCGCTGCGCCGGATCGTTGATCCGGAGGTCGCGGTGTCCGCGGTCACGGACGTCGATGCCTGGCTCTACCGGCTCGTGCAGTTCGCGATCCGGGAGGCGGTCGCGGCCCGCTCGCTCGACGAGGTGCTGTCGGCCAAGGGCGCGCTCGATGCGGAGCTGCGCGCCTACGTGCGCGAGCGCCTTGTCGACACCGGCGTCGAGGTGACCGAGCTCGGCATCAAGGACGTGATCCTGCCGGGCGAGGTGCGTGACCTCGTCAACAAGGTGGTGGAGGCGGAGCGGACGGCGAAGGCCAACCTGATCCGCCGCCAGGAGGAGACCGCGGCAACGCGTTCGCTCCTCAACACCGCGAAGTTGATGGAGGACAACCCGCTGCTCCTGCGTCTCAAGGAGCTGGAGTTCCTCGAGCGGCTGGTCGAGAAGGTCGGCCGCATCGACCTCCACGCCGGCGACGGCGCGGGCCTCGACGCGCTGCTGACGCGGCTCGTGCGCCTGAAGGCGCCGGAGGCGACGTGACGCGGAACGTGGTTCTGCGTGCGCTCGCCGATGGTCAGACAAAGAAGAAGGGCCGCCTACGGGCGGCCCTTCGCATTCGGGTCGTTCAGTTCGATGCCAGCGTAGATGTCCGCGAGCGGGAGCGAGAGATGAAGCGTCGGGATCGCAATCTTTGCGTCGCTTCCCTCCATCAACTTAGGGCCTGACATCACGCCATTCGACCGCGTGTAAACCCAGGCCTTCGGTTCGTCCTGGGACAGCACGATGTAGGCGAGAACGCTCGGAATCTCCCGATATTCCGCAGCCTTGTCGCCAAGATCAACTTCGGCATTCGACGGCGACAGCACTTCCGCGAGAAGGACGGGTTCACGCGCCGTATAATCCTTCCCCGATCCTCCGGCTCGATCGACCACGACATCCGGGTAGCGCAGAGTATCCGGGCCTGCATCGATCCCAAACTCCGCGATCACATCCCATTGTTTTGGATCAAGTTTCTGAAGCAGGAGAGACGCTAGCCTCATGACAAGTTTCCCATGAGCCCGCGATGGGCGGGGCATCGCGACGACACGACCGCCGACGAGCTCACAGCGTTCCTCCTCCGTCGCGCTCCACACGATGAACGCGGCCTTGCTCATGCGCAGGTTGGGCTGGATGTTCATCTTGGCCTCGCCATTCCGCCAATATAGCGCGAGCCCTTGATCGCAATAAGGGGGTAACCAAGGCCCCTAACACAAAGGCCCGGGCTTGCGCCCGGGCCTTCATTACTTGCGTCGGTTCCGATCGTCGGTCGATCAGAAATCCATTCCGCCGCCGGGCGGCATGGCCGGTGCCGCGCTCTGCTTCTTCGGCATTTCGGCGACCATGGCCTCGGTGGTGATCAACAGGCCGGCCACCGAAGCGGCGTCCTGCAGCGCGCAGCGCACGACCTTGGTCGGGTCGATGATGCCCTTGCTGACGAGGTTGCCGTATTCGCCGCTCTGGGCGTCGAAGCCGTAGTTGTACTGATCCTTGTCGAGGATCTTGCCGACCACGACCGAGCCGTCCTCGCCCGCGTTGAAGGCGATCTGGCGCGCCGGCCATGACAGCGCCTTGCGGACGATGTCGACGCCGGTCTTCTGGTCGTCATTGGCGACGCGGATCTTCTCGATCGCCTTGATCGAGCGGAGCAGCGCAACGCCGCCACCCGGCAGCACGCCTTCCTCGACCGCGGCGCGGGTCGCATGCATCGCGTCGTCGACGCGATCCTTGCGCTCCTTCACCTCGACTTCGGTCGCGCCGCCGACGCGGATCACCGCGACGCCGCCTGCGAGCTTCGCGAGACGCTCCTGGAGCTTCTCACGATCGTAGTCCGAGGTGGTCTCCTCGATCTGCGCCTTGATCTGGGCAATGCGGGCCTCGATGTCGGCCTTCTTGCCGGCGCCGTTGACGATCGTGGTGTTCTCTTTCTCGATGATCACCTTCTTGGCCTTGCCAAGCATGGCAACGGTGACGTTCTCGAGCTTGATGCCGAGGTCTTCCGAGATCGCCTGGCCGCCGGTCAGGATCGCGATGTCCTGCAGCATGGCCTTGCGGCGATCGCCGAAGCCCGGCGCCTTGACCGCCGCGACCTTGAGGCCGCCGCGCAGCTTGTTGACGACGAGCGTGGCGAGCGCCTCGCCCTCGACGTCTTCGGCGATGATCACCAGCGGCTTGCCGGTCTGCACCACTGCTTCGAGGAGCGGTAGCAGTTCCTGCAGGCCCGAAAGCTTCTTCTCGTTGATGAGGACGTAGGCGTCCTCCATCTCGACCCGCATCTTGTCGGCGTTGGTGACGAAGTAGGGCGAGATGTAGCCGCGGTCGAACTGCATGCCCTCGACCACGTCGAGCTCGGTCTCGAGCGACTTTGCTTCCTCGACGGTGATGACGCCCTCGTTGCCGACCTTCTTCATGGCCTCGGCCAGGAAGCGGCCGATCTCGGCGTCGCCGTTCGCGGAAATGGTGCCGACCTGAGCGATCTCCTCGTTCGAGGTGACCTTCTTCGAGTTGTGCTCGAGGTCCTTCACGATCGCCTCGACCGCGAGGTCAACGCCGCGCTTGAGGTCCATCGGGTTCATGCCGGCGGCCACCGCCTTGGCGCCTTCCTTCACGATCGCCTGGGCGAGAACGGTCGCGGTCGTGGTGCCGTCGCCGGCGAGGTCGGAGGTCTTGCTCGCGACTTCGCGCACCATCTGGGCGCCCATGTTCTCGAACTTGTCCTCAAGCTCGATTTCCTTCGCGACCGTCACGCCGTCCTTGGTGATGCGCGGCGCGCCGAACGACTTGTCCAGCACGACGTTGCGGCCCTTCGGGCCGAGCGTCACCTTCACGGCATTGGCGAGGATGTCGACGCCGCGCAGCATGCGGTCGCGGGCATCAACTGAAAATTTTACGTCCTTTGCAGCCATGTTTCATGTCTCCTGAGAGATTTTTGCGTTCTGCCATCCCGTGTACGGCGCGACCAAAGTCCGCCGTCAACCGTCGGGGTGCTTTGAGGGAAAGGCTCCGTCAGGCGGCCTTCTTCTTGGTTTGCACGTCCTCGAGGACGCCCATGATGTCGCTTTCCTTCATGATCAGGTATTCGACGCCGTCGATCTTCACCTCGGTGCCCGACCACTTGCCGAACAGGATGCGATCACCGACCTGCACGTCGAGCTTCACCAGCTTGCCGGCCTCGTCGCGACCACCCGGGCCGACGGCAGATGACTTCGCCCTGCGACGGCTTTTCCTTCGCGGTATCGGGAATGATGATGCCGCCGGCGGTTTTCTCTTCGGCATCGATGCGCTTGACGACGACACGATCGTGAAGCGGACGAAACTTCATGCTGTCCTCCTAACAGATTGATTTCATTCAAGAGTTTAGATTGATGGCACGGGAGCCCCGCTGCCCGAACCCTCGGGTCGCGATTTAGGGCAGACAGGTCGATGGTACAAGAGGGGGCAGCAAAAAAATTAGCACTCATGTGAGGTGATTGCTAACACGAGCCGCGCAGGGCGTTGTTAGCAAACCGTTGCAGATGCTGCTAACACATTGAAATTGCAATGATTGTTAAACTTTTGGGCTTGCAATGGGTTCTCCATGCGACACACTTCGATTCCTCTGCTGGAGGGCGCAATGGTCTCGCAAGATTTCCGCAAGCAGGTCGCGGGCTACGGGCTTACGACCGCCAACATTCTCTACCGACGGCCGGATCACCCCTGGCTGCTGCAGTCTTATGTCTGGCAGTCCTACGATCTTTGCCCGAACTTCCCGGAGTTGCAGCGGTTTCTGGACTTCTGGCAGAAATCACTCGAAGGCATTCTGCATTCGGTAACGGTCGCCCATTCGAAGCTCATCAAGCCCACGGAAATCCGTTCGGTGGACGGCGTATTCCGTTTGCACTGAAGGCTTTGTGTCGTCACGCTGAGGCGGCGCCGCGCGGGCTGTTGCTTTGCGCTTTTCCGGAAGCCAAACGTTACGTGAGCGCACCGACGATCGCGCCAAGAAGACACGTGATGAGTGTTCCGGACACGATCGACTTGGCGCCGAGGGACACGATGTCGTCGCGGCGGTCAGGCGCCATGGTCGTGAGGCCGCCGATCATGATGCCGAGGCTGCCGAAATTGGCGAAGCCGCACATGGCATAGACCATGATGAGACGCGAGCGTTCGCTCAGTGCGTCCGGCGGCAACGCCGCAAGCTGCAAGTAGGCGACGAACTCGTTGAGGATCGTCTTCACGCCCATGAGGGCGCCGGCGGTCGTCGCTTCCTGCCACGGCACGCCCATCAGCCAGCAGATCGGCGCCATGATGATGCCGAGCCCGCGCTCCAGCGTCACCGGTGCTCCGCCGATGGCCGGCAGCGCGCCCAGCATCGCATCGACGAGGTGCACGAGCGCGATCAACACGATCAGCATGGCGCAGATATTGAGCAGCAATTCGAGGCCGGCCATGGTGCCGAGCACGATCGCATCCATGGTGCTGGTGGCGACGGGCGCGAGTCCTTGAACTCGCCGCCGGTCGGCGCGCCGGGCTTTTCCGGCACCATGATCAGGCTGATCAGGATCGCGGCCGGCGCGCCCAGCACCGATGCGACGACGAGGTGGCCGGCGGCGTCGGGAATGACGTGACCGAGGATCGTCGCGTAGAGCACGAGGACAGTGCCGGCGATCCCGGCCATGCCGCCGGTCATGACGATGAACAATTCGCTGCGCGTCAGGCGACTGAGATAGGGCTTGATGAACAACGGCGCCTCGACCATGCCGAGGAAAATATTGGCGGCTGTCGAGAGCCCGACCGCACCGCCGACGCCGAGCGTGCGGTTGAGAAAGATGGCCAGTCCCCGCACGATCGGCGGCAGGATGCCCCAATAGAACAGCAGCGTCGTCAGCACGCTCATCACCAGCACGACCGGCAGCGCCTGGAGCGCCAGCACGAATTCGTTGCCCGGCGTCTTCAACTCAAACGGCAGCGGCCCGCCGCCGAGATAGCCGAACACGAAGGAGGTGCCGGCCCGCGTCGCCGCCGCGATGGCATCGACCGCGTCGCCGATCGCGGCAAATGCGACCTTGAGCTGGGGGATTTTCAGAAACAGCACCGCGAGCACGACAGTGACCGCAAGCGCGAGCGCGACCTGCCGGAACGACACGGCGCGGTGGTCCTCGCTGATCGCATAGGTCAGCGCGAGGAGCCCGAAGATGCCGACGATCGACTGGACGTTTGCCATCAAATCCCCCTGCTGCGGACAATGCCGGTTTGGCGCGGGGCTGCCAAGACCCGGCAGCTTTGCGGGGTCAATCGCCGCGCTTGTCGGGGCAGCGACCGCCGAATAGGTTCGCCGCCACGAGGTCACATCATGACGTGCATCCGCTTCGAATTCGGCTCGCTCGTACTCGAGGCCGAACTTCTCGACACGCCGACCGCGAAAGCGATCCTCGCGTGCCTTGCCGCTGACGTCATCAGCGCTGACGTGGGGCGAGGAGGTCTATTTCGAGGTGCCGGTGGAGGTCGCACGTGAGAAAAACGCCCGCGCCGTCATAACGCCAGGCGAGATCGCCTATTGGCCCGACGGTCCGGCGATCGCCATCGGCTTCGGCCGCACCCCGATTTCGCACGGCGACGAAACGCGCCTCGCGAGCCCTTGCAACGTCTTCGCCCGTGCGCTCGGCGACGTGAAGACGCTCGCCGTCGTCAAGGCAGGGACTCGCGTAAGGGTGACGGTTACAGGGCCGACGTGATGACGGCGAGGCGAAAGGTCATCGGCGTGATGGGCGCCGGCGAGGGCGCGGCCGACGCCGACATTGCGCTGGCCCGTGAACTCGGCAGGCTGATCGGAGCGCGCGGGTGGGTGCTTCTGAGCGGCGGCCGCAACGTCGGCGTGATGGAGGCCGTCAACACCGGCGCAAAAGCCGCCGGAGGATTGACGGTCGGCATCGCGCCGCGGACGGCGGATCAAATGTCCGACGCGGTCGATATCGTCATCGTCACCGACATGGGCAGTGCCCGCAACAACATCAATGTGCTGTCGAGCGATGTGGTCATTTCATGTGGTGCCGGCGGCCCGGGCACGGCATCGGAGATTGCGCTCGCCCTTAAGGCAAAGAAGCACGTCGTGCTGCTGAACGAAAGCGAAGCGGGTCAAAAATATTTCAAGACGCTCGGCGCCGGCCTCGTCCACATTGCAACCACGCCGGCGGAAGCGGTGCAGATCGCGGCCGGGCTGATCGACGCAAAATAAGTCGCGCTCATCCCCGCCCGACGAACGGCATCTGGTTCGCCATCACGGTCATGAACAGCACGTTGGCGGAGAGCGGCAGGTTCGCCATGTAGACGATGGCGTCGCCGACGTGGTTTGCCTCCATGCGCGCCTCCTGCATCATACTGCCGTCCGGCTGCATGACGCCCGCGCCCTGAACCATGCGGTCGGTCAGCGGCGTTGCGGCATTGCCGATGTCGATCTGGCCGCAGCAGATGTCGAACTGGCGCCCGTCGAGCGGCGGTCTGTTTGGTGAGGCCGGTGATGGCGTGCTTGGTCGAAGTGTAGGCGACTGCCATGGGTCGCGGCGTGTGCGCCGAGATCGAGCCGTTGTTGATGATGCGGCCGCCGCGCGGGTTCTGCGCCTTCATGATGCGGAAGGCTTCCTGCGTGCAGAGGAACGGCGCCGGTCAAGTTGGTGTCGACGACGGCACGCCATTTGTCGAGCGGCAGGTCTTCGATGGGCATCGGCCGGCGCGCCGATGCCGGCATTGTTGAACAGCACATCAAGCCGCCCATAGGTGTTCTTTGACTTCGGCGAACAGCGCCTTCACGCCGTCCGGGTCGGAGACGTCGGTGGGCACGACAAGGCTGCGGCCTTGAGTCAGCGCGCCCTCGGCGGCGACCTGGTCGAGCTTGTCCCTGCGTCGTCCGGCGAGCGCGACGATATAGCCGGCCTTCATCAGGGCGAGCGCAGCGGCACGGCCGACGCCGGTGCCTGCACCGGTGATGATCGCAATCTTCGTATCGTTGCTCATGCGAGCGCTCTATCCTTGCTTACGCGCGCTTGACCACTTCGCGCCACTCGGCGTTCTTGTACGGCACCGGCGGAATGTTGGCATGGGCGGCCCGCAGCGCCGCCGACCAGCGTTCGCGCAGATCGTGTGAAATAAGGCTCGCCCGGCTCGATCCGATAGACAAGCTCGGCCGCGCAGGCATCCCGCCGCGCGACCAGCACGTCGATCGGCATGCCGACGCTCAGATTGGAACGCATGGTCGAATTCGACCGACACCAGCCCGACCTTGAGGGCGTCATAGAGGTCCATGTTGTAGATGACGGCGCGGTCGAGTACGGGCTTGCCATACTTGTGCTCGCCGATTTGCAGATAGGGCGTATCGGTCGTGCATTCGATGAAGTTGCCGGCCGGATAGATCATGTAGAGCCGCGGCCGCTCGCCTTTGATCTGGCCACCAAACAGCAGCGAAACGTCGAATTTCACGTCGGCGGCCTCTAATGCCGGGCCGTCCTGTGCGTGAACATGGCGTATCGCCCGGCCGATGCGTTGCGCCGCCTGGAACAGCGTCGGCGAGTTCATCAACGTCTCGCGTTCGCCGGTGGCCGGATTTTCCAAACCCTCGCGCAAGATGCTAAGCACCGACTGGGTGACCGACAGGTTGCCCGATGAGGCTATCGCCAGAATGCGCTCGCCGGGGTTTGCGAACGTGTGCAGCTTGCGAAACACCGAAATATTGTCGAGGCCGGCGTTCGTCCGCGTATCGGCGATCATCACGAGCCCGTCATGGACGAGGATGCCGCAGCAATAGGTCATTCGCTGCTCTCCGCCGTTGCGCATGTTCCGCCCCATCGCGCCCGCTGCCGCTGGTCCAACGCAACGTCGCCGAACCGAAACGGCGCGGCGTCAGCCGCGTTGCGACTCGCCACGAATCTGGTGCGTCCGGCATATAACGGCGACTGCGGCGACACCACCTGGAGCACCATTTGGGCTGGGGACAACATCATTTACCCCTGCGCTTGCCAGGACGCCTGGCTGACTATCAATTTGACCGCCAGCAGTTCGCGGCCACCGCCATAATGGGCGCCGCGCACCGGGGCCGCTCCGAGCTGATCAAGCCCGATCGCGACCCTGACATGTTGATCGGTAACACAGACGCCGTTCACCGGGTCGAACCCGACCCAGCCGAGGCCGGGAACGTGAGCTTCCGCCCAGGCGTGCGCCCTGTCTTTGGTTTCCCCGTCGGCTGCATCATCTCTTGAATCCTGCGCCATCTCCTGAAGCGATTGCTGGTCGCTCTGATTCTCCACTTGCGACAGTTTGACTTTGGCGGTGATGTTATCGGCGCCCCGGAAATAACCGCTGACGAACCGGGCCGGCACGCCGAGGGTGCGGGCAATGGCCAGGAAAACATGGGTGAAGTCCGCCCAGTTCCCGCGCTCGTTCGCGAACGCTTCTGCCGCGGTGCTGTTCGGGTTCTCCGCGCCAGGGTCAAACAGGAGGTCCTGATGCACCTTCGCGAGCAACGCATGCAATGTCTGAAGTGTCGCCGGCTCGTCCGGTCGCGGGAATTGCCGCGCATAGGCAAGGATCGCATCGTCGGTCCGCGTCAGCGGTGTCTCGCGCAGGAAGAGACTGGGTGGGAAGCGCTCCACCGTGCCGCGCACGACGCCGGCCGTATCCTGGGTCTCGACCTCGCCTTCCACCAGGACGCGCAGTTCCTCGATCGGGCCGCCGGTCGAAAAGGCGTGAACAATGTTGCCGAACGCGTCCTCGTTCGCTTCAAGCCGGCAGTCGGCCGAAACGTCGATGCGCCAATCGACGACGTATTGGCCGTCATGATTGCGCGGCGTCATGCGTAGCGTCTGGATCACTCCGGAAGGTGGAGTGTCGTAGCGGTACACGGTCTCGTGCGCGACGCAGATGCGCATGGGGAATCCTAAAAAGCCGCGCGGCTCGCGGAACCGGCAGCTTATCAGGACCGCTTGCGCTACATCAAATATTGGGAACTGACGGCGGCGCCAAAGGCATTGTTGTCGGAAATGAATTCGCCGATGAATTCGTGCAGTCCGCTGCGGAAGATTTCGTCCATCCGGCTGTTCTGCAGCCTGGTGCGGATGGTGCGCGCCTGGCGCTGGGCCTGACCCTGGCGGCCGTAAGCCGTCGCAATCGAGTTCGCAGAAGCGCACGAGGTTCTCGTAGCAGCTTGCCAGCGAGCGCGGCATCTGCGGGTTGAGGATCAGGAGGTCGGCGATGAGCCACGGCTTGAGGCTTTCGCGATAGACCCAATGGTACGCCGTCAGCGCCGAGACCGTGCGCAGGATCGCGGCCCATTGATAGTAGTCGAGCGGGCCGCCCACCTGTTCATCGTCCGGCAGCAGCATGTGGTACTTCACATCGAGGATGCGCGCGGTGTTGTCGGCGCGCTCGACATAAAGGCCAAGGCGGGAGAACCAGTAGACATCGTTGCGCAGCATGGTGCGGTAGGCGGAGCCGTCGAAGCGCAATGACGTTTCCTGGACCCAATGCAGGAAGCGCAGAAATTCCTCCCGCGAGGTCGGCCCGTTGCCGAAGCGCTTGAGCTCGAGCCAGGCGCCGTTGATCGTTTCCCAGGTTTCGGTCGTGAGCGCGGTCCGCACCGCGCGGGCATTGTGACGCGCGACCTCGATGCAGCTGCGGATCGAGGAGGCGTTGTCGGACGAGAAGGCAAGAAATTCCGCGACGTTCTCTTCGTTCGCTTCATCGTAATGAGTGAAAAAGGCTTTGCGGCAGCCGGCGGTCGCGACCGCGGTCTCCCACTCGTTGGTCGAGCCGATGTAGGCGACGGGCAGCGCGGTCAACCGCATGGTGGCTTCGAGCACGCGCGCGAGATATTCGGCACGCTCGACGTAGCGGGCGAGCCAATAGAGGTTATCGGCGGTACGCGAGAGCATGGTGAGGCCTCGTCGGCCCGTAGGGTGGGCAAAGGCGCATGGCACAATCGGAATGAGGAGCGTGACCTATCGCGCCGTGCCCACGCGGTTGGACCTCGCCGACGCCCCAGATCGCGTGGGCACGCTGCGCTTTGCCCACCCTACAGATTGCACTCATGCGTCAAGCACCCATGTGTCCTTGGTCCCGCCGCCCTGGCTCGAATTGACGACAAGCGATCCACGCTTGAGGGCGACGCGGGTCAGGCCGCCGGGCACGATGCGGACACGGTCGCGGCCGGTGAGCACGAACGGGCGCAGGTCGACATGGCGCGGCGCCACACCTTCCTCAACGCAGGTCGGGCAGGTCGAGAGCGCGAGTGTCGGTTGGGCGATGAAGTTCTTGGGATCGGATTTGAGCTTGGCGCGAAAGGCCGCGATGGTCGCCTGGTCGGATTTCGGGCCGATCAACATGCCGTATCCGCCGGAGCCGTGAACCTCCTTGACGACGAGGTCGGCGAGATTGTCGAGCACGTAGGAGAGGTGTTCGGGTTCGCGGCAACGCCACGTCGGCACGTTTTTGAGGATCGGCTCCTCGCCGAGATAGAATTTCACGATGTCCGGCATGTAGCTGTAGACCGCCTTGTCGTCGGCGATGCCGGTGCCGACCGCGTTGGCGAGCGTCAGATTGCCGGCCTGGTAGGCCGCCATCAGGCCGGGAACGCCAAGCGCGGAGTCCGGCCGGAACGCCAGTGGGTCGAGGAAATCATCATCGAGACGTCGGTAGATCACGTCGACCCGTTTCAATCCTTCGGTCGTGCGCATGTAGACGATGCCGCTCTTGACCACGAGGTCGCGGCCCTCGACGAGCTCGATGCCGAGCTTGTCAGCGAGGAACGAGTGCTCGTAATAGGCGGAATTATAGATACCCGGCGTGAGCAGCACCACGGTCGGGTCGCCGGGCGCCGACTTGGGCGCGACCGATTTCAACGTCGCGAGCAGTTCGTCCGGGTAATTCTCGACCGGTGCCACGCGGTGCCGCGAGAACAGCTCGGGGAAGAGCCGCATCATGATCTCGCGATTCTCCAGCATGTAGGAGACGCCGGATGGCGTGCGTGCATTGTCCTCCAGCACGTAGAAGGTATCGGCATCGACGCGCACGATGTCGATCCCGGCGATGTGCACGTAGATGTCGTGAGGCACCCGCAGCCCGTTCATCTCCGGGCGAAATACCGGGTTCTGGAAGACGAGATCCTCCGGCACGATGCCGGCGCGCAGCACTTCGCGTCGCCCGTAGACGTCCTTGATGTAGTGATTGAGCGCCTTGACGCGCTGCTCGAGGCCGGTGCGAAGCCGGGTCCATTCCTCCGACGAGATGATGCGCGGCAGGACATCGAACGGGATGAGGCGTTCGGTCAAATCGGCCTCGCCATAGACCGCGAAGGTGATGCCGATGCGGCGGAACAGGAACTCCGCCTCGTGGCGGCGCCGCTCCAGCACGTCTGCGGGCAATTCACCGAGCCACTTGTCGAGGCCCGCATAGACCGGACGCACCCCGCCGTCGGCCCCTCTCATCTCGTCGAATGCGACTGGTGCCACCATGCCCGGTCCCACGGCTCGCCGCGTCGCGAGCCCCACCTCGTCGCACCGTTGTAGCAAGCTTCACGCCAAGAGTACGGAGCCGTGAATGGCCTGCGCAAGGCGGGCAATGACAGCGGACCCCTATCTTTGCACAAGATTTAAGCAGCAACCACGATGATCTGCGGTTCGAGTTTGTGCGCAAAGAGCCGTTCGACCTCGCCGGCACGGAATTCGATCGCGGCGCGCTGGTTGAGGTAGCCTTTGTCGGTGATTTCGCCGGCATCGATAGACGGCTGGTCCGGCAGCAGCAGCACCCGGGCGATCCGTTCAGAGGAGCCAGGATGGGCCGCATTCCAGCGCGCGAGAGCGTCGCGCACGTGTTCGCGCACGGTTTCGTGGCCGGCGAGGGCGGCAAGCTCGGCCTCATGCGCATCGACGAGGCGGCGGCAGCCGGCAAGATTGAGCCAAGCCAGGAGGCCGATGAATTCGCGGTTCTCGCCGACGACAACAGCGTCCTGGAGGACGGGCGAGGCGGCGGCGAGGACGCCGACCCGCAACGTGCCCACATGAACCCAGGTGCCGGTCGCGAGCTTGAAGTCTTCGGCGAGGCGGCCGTCGAACAGCACGCCCTTGCCGGGATCGGACGGGTCTGCGAAGCGCACCGCATCGCCAGGCCGATAAAATCCCTCCTCGTCGAAGGCTTCCGCCGTAAGGTCCGGGCCGCCGCCAGTAGCCCGGCGTCACGTTCGGTCCGCGCACGCGGATTTCGAGCTTCGTTCCTGCCGGCACGAGTTTCACGTCGATGCCGGGCGCCGGCACGCCGATCATGCCGGAGCGGTCGGCAAGGAAATGCGCGGCGGTCGCGAGCGGCGCGGTCTCCGTCGTGCCCCACGATGAGGTCAGCGGAATGCGCTTGCCCGTCGTGCGAACGGCCGCGGCTTCGAGGCGCGTCCAGAGATCCTGCGGCAGCGCCGCGCCGGCGTAGAAGATGAACTGCAGCTCGGCGAAGAAACGCTGGGCAAGTGTCTCGTCGCGCTCGATGTAGGGCAGCAGCGCCGCATAACCTGCCGGCACGTTGAAATAGATCGTCGGCGATATCTCGCGGAGATTCTTCACCGTCTCGCCGACGAGCGCCGGCATCGGCTTGCCGCCGTCGATATAAAGCGTGCCGGCGTGCCGCATAACGAGATTGAAATTGTGGTTGCCGCCGAAGGTGTGGTTCCAAGGCAGCCAATCCACCAGTACCGGCGGTACATTTTCAAGGAATGGCCAGATCTGCGCGATCTGCTGCTGGTTGGCCGTGAGCATACCGTGGGTGTTGATGACGCCCTTGGGCGAGCCGGTCGAGCCTGACGTGAACAGGAATTTTGCGATGGTGTCGGCGCCGGTGGCCGCGACCGCCCGTTCGACCGCATCGCCGGCGCGCGTTGCCGCGAGATCATCGAACGACGTGACTCGATCGAGCCGCGCTCCGTTGCGGCTCGCGACGATCTCGCCGTTTCCGATATCGATTGCGGCGAGTGCGGCCGCGAACGGCGCGGTGTCCGCGACATAGACGAGCCCCGGCCGCACCAGCGCTGCGATGTGTCGGAGCTTGGCGAAATCGCGGCTTTGGAGTGAATAGGCGACCGATACCGGCGCGCAGGGAACGCCCGCAGTGTAGGCGGCAAGCATGAGGAGCGCGTGGTCGATGCCATTGCCGGAGAGCATCATCACCGGCCGCTCCGCCGAGAGTCCGCGTTCGAGGAGCGCGGCGGCAATCGCGTCGACCGTTGTGCGGCAGGACTCGTAAGTAAGCTTGCGCCAATCCTCGCCGACGCGTTCGGCGAGAAACACGCGGCTCGGCGCGCGCTCGACCGCCGCGCGGAACATGCGGGCGAGGCTCGGATCGTAGGCCGCCAGCGGCGTGCGCGATCGCATCCGGAAGCCGCCATCCTGCGTCGCTTCGCACGCGATATCCACCGGCGCGAAATCAATCGGCCGATAGGGCGCAACGTCAGGCGATGGGCGCTCGGGCCGATTCATGATGGCGTTTCCGTTTTTTCGGCAGCGCAGGAGTTGGCACGCATTGCCAGTTTTTTTGATCGCACTTCCCCGCGACCGTCGTGGCCTTTCTTATCACAGCGAGCCGCTGATCTCTTCTTTCCCCTCCCCCGCGTGCGGGGGAGGGCCAGGGAGGGGGCCCGTCTGCAAGTTAGTGCCGTGGAGCGTGCCACCTCCCGAACCCTCCCCCGCAAGCGGGGGAGGGGAAACGAAAGGTCGCCAAGCGGGAGAGGGAAGATCAAAGGTGGCGGCAAGCGGCCGCGAACGTAGGACGCGGCAGAACGGCCTTCATGGCGCCGATCGCCGCAACTGACCACGCGCCCCCAGCGCTCCCGCTGCGGGCGTTGTGCATCTGCGGCCGATCGGTCTATGAAGTTGCATGACTGATACCAGCAAGCCATCGGCCGGCCCGGCGAGCGATCGCGCGGCGATCGTGACGGCGGGCCTTCTCGTCATCGGCGACGAGATTTTGTCCGGACGCACCAAGGACAAGAACATCGGCTACATCGCCGAGTATCTGACCACGATCGGGATCGACCTCAAGGAAGTGCGCGTGGTCGCGGACGATGAAGCCGACATCGTGGCGGCGCTCAATGCGCTGCGCCACCGCTACACGTATGTGTTTACCACCGGCGGCATCGGCCCAACCCATGACGACATTACCGCCGATAGTGTCGCCAAGGCTTTTGGTGTGCCGATCGACTATGATCCGCGCGTGGTCGCCATGATGAAGGAGCGTTATGGTGCCATGGGGACCGAGATGAACGAGGCCCGCATGCGCATGACTCGTGTGCCGGAGGGCGCCGAACTCGTGCCCAACAAGGTTTCGGCTGCGCCCGGCTTCTGGATCGGCAACGTCATCGTCATGGCCGGCGTGCCGTCGATCATGCAGGCGATGCTCGACGCGGCCGCGCCGAAACTCAAGACCGGCGTCAAGATGCTGTCGGAGTCTGTGCGCGCCGATTTGCGCGAGGGCGACATCGGCACCGAGCTTGGTGCCGTTGCCAAGGCCCATCCTGACGTGATGATCGGGAGCTACCCGTTTGTCGACGAAGTGCGCGGCCCGAACACCAATGTGGTTCTGCGTTCGCGCGATCCGGCAAAGCTAACCGCCGCGAAGGACGCGGTGGTCGCGATGCTCGTTGCAGTCCGCGCGCGTCTTGCGGAGGCAGCCAATTGAGGTGGGGATGAAAGCTGCGCCGGCACGGGGGAGGGGTTCTGCGATCGCGCGCGCGGTCGCGGGGATCGCCTGCCTGCTGTGGCTCCTGGCGTGGACCTTTCCCGCCGCTGCGTTCGACCTGCGCGGCATTGGCGTCGTGTTCCTCCACGGCAAGGGCGTGTGGCCCGGCGCTTTCGACGGCGGCATCCCGTCGGCGCTCGAGGCCGAGGGTGCGTTCGTGGAAGCGCCGGAGATGCCGTGGTCGATCCGCCGCATGTACGGTGCGACGTTCGACGACGCGATGCGCGAGATCGACGCCGCGGTTGCAAGGCTCAAGGCCAAGGGCGCGACCAAGATCGTCGTCATCGGCCACAGCCTCGGCGCCAATGGTGCGATCGGCTACGCGGCGCGGCGCAGCGGCATCGCGGCGGTGGTGGCGCTGGCGCCGGGCCATTTGCCGGAGACGCCCGAGATGCGCTCGCGCACCGCTGACGCCATCGAGGAGGCGCGGCGGCTCCTTGCGGCCGGCGACACATCGCGCCACGCTTGGCCCGACATGATCCAGGGCGTACCAACCTTCGCCAACGCGACGCCTGCGGTCTATCTCAGCATGTTCGACCCGGTCGGGCCGGCGGTGATCCCGAAGAACATCGCGGCACTGCGGGGCGTTCCGCTGCTGTGGGTGGTCGGCCGGTTCGATCCGGTCCACTCCCGCGGCCCGGAATATGCGTTCTCCACGGCTGCCAAGAATCCGAAAAAGCAGCTATGTCGAGGTGTTTGCCAGCCATCTCACGACGCCGCGCATGGCGCAGGGAGATGTCATCGCCTGGCTCAAATCGCTTTAAGAAGGCCGCGCCAAGGGAGGGCTTGAGAACACATGTCGCCGACAAAAATGCCGGAGAAGGCGTTTCCGGTTTCCTGGGATCAGTTTCATCGCGACGCGCGCGCGCTCGCGTGGCGCCTCAATCCGTCAGGTCCGTTCGAGGCGATCGTGACCGTGACGCGCGGCGGGCTGGTGCCGGCCGCGATCGTCGCGCGCGAACTCGACGTGCGCCTGATCGAGACCATCTGCATCGCGAGCTACAGCCACGTGCAGCAGGGCGAGTTGAAAATCCTCAAGGACGTCGCCAAGCACATCATCGAGGTCTGCGGCGGCGGCGGGAAGGGCGTGCTCATCGTCGATGACCTCGTCGACACCGGCCGCACCGCCAAGGTGGTCCGCGACCTGTTGCCGAAGGCGCATTTCGCCACGGTCTACGCCAAGCCCATGGGCCGGCCGCTGGTCGACACCTTCATCACCGAAGTGTCGCAGGACACCTGGATCTTCTTCCCGTGGGACACCGGCCTTGCCTTCCAACCCCCCATCCGCGCCGAAGCGGGAATGTGATCCGATGGATTAGAATCCGGGCTAGATGGCGCGCATTTCGCGCTTTGCCGATGGATGGGCTATGCTGCCGGCAGCAAATAATGAATGGAGAATGCCATGGACGCCGTAACCCCGAACTCCGACCTGCGCTCCCATCACGTTCGCGTCAACGAGCTGCAATGGCAGAAGACGCGCTTCGAGGGCTGCGAGGTGAAGACACTGCTGTTCGATCGCGAGAGCGGCCTCGTCACTGCGTTGATGCGCTTTGCGCCCGGCGCGGTGCTGCCCGACCACGAACACGTGAAGATCGAGCAGACGCTCGTCCTGGAAGGGCGCCTCGTCGATCGTGAAGGTCCGGACGAAGGCCTTTCGGTGAGCAAGGGCGATTTCGTCTGGCGCCCCGCCGGCAGTCGCCACTCGGCCTGGTGTCCGGAAGGCGGTCTGATGCTCGCGATGTTCCAGGTGCCCAACAAGTTCTTCGAGCGCGACGGCCGCGTCACCGACCTCGGCGGCGGCGACTGGGCCGCGTTATGGGGCAACGTCGCAGAAGATTGATCCGGAGACGGTTCGTCGGGGGTACGGCGCAGCGTGCAGCACTATGACCGCGCGCTCCCACATGGGGGCACACCGCCTCACTGAACTCGGCGCCGATTTGCGCAGCAGCGCGCCGCGCTTGTTCACCTGCTTATTGAGAGTCGAGCAGGGAGGCGTCCGTGGCAACAACCTCATTGTTATCCGAGCTAGACGATGAATCGAATATGTTTCAATAACTGGCGTGCTAAGACGCAGAGTATGCGGACGTGGCGGAACCGGTAGACGCAACGGACTTAAAATCCGTTGGGGGTAACCCCGTGAGGGTTCGAGTCCCTCCGCCCGCACCATTGATCGTTCTAGATCTTTAGCTTCAATCGATTGCTGAAGCATTCCCGGCGGCAAAAGGTTTTTGTAGCGAGCGGAATTGCGCGCCTGAGACGCCACCCACCGCGGGCCGAGGAAAATCCGTTACTCGCGTGATAACTTCGACAAACTGCCTGCGGGGAAAATGGGAGGTTGGAAGTGTTACGAATTTGGGGACGGGGAGATTTGCTAAGCGTCCAGAAGGTGATGTGGTGCGTTCGCGAGCTTGGCATTCCCTTTGAGCAGATCAACGCAGGACGGCATCATGGAATCATCAACGAGCCGTGGTATCTCCAGATGAATCCCAATGGCACGATCCCAACGATAGATGACGATGGCTTCGTGCTGTGGGAATCGAATGCGATTCTCAAATACTTATGCGCCAAGCACAGCGCGGGCAATTTGAGCCCGACTGATCCGTTTGAATATGCCGACGCCGATCGCTGGATTTCGTGGCAAGGCACGACGCTCTGGCCGCCAATGCGCGAGATCTTGCTCGGCCTGGTCAGAACCGATCCCGAAAGGCGCGATCACCAGCGCCTTGCTGCGCTGATCGGCGCGGTGACCAAGCACTGGCAGGTACTTGACGCCCGCTTGCAGGGGCGGCGCTACATTATGGGCGATAGGTTCACGATGGCCGACATTGCCTTCGGACCGCACGTCTATCGCTGGTTTACATATCCGATCGATCGACCGGATCTGCCCCATCTCGCAAATTGGTACCAGAGACTGCTTGAGCGCCCGCATTACAACCCGCGCTTTACGGCAGGAGACGTTGTCGTCGCATCCAAGCGCGCATGATGGCCGTCTGCACGCCTAAATCACGCTTGAAACGTATAGCGCTTACCCACAGCCGTTGGCGCGATCACGCTGTCGCCGAACGCAGCAGCGAGCGCTGAGATCGCCCGCCAACCCGTGCAGTGTCCGGCAGCTATGGTCGCGAGTTGAAATTCGCTTATCGCCTCGACCGTCTGCGAGATGATCTTTTCGTTAACGCCGGACAAATGAAGGCCTCCCATGACAGCATGGAGAGGAACTCCGGGAAAGGTCGCGCGGGCATGCTTGAGGACATTCACAATGCCGGCGTGTGAGCATGCGCTGAAGACAACGAGGCCCTTACCCGCGATGTGAGCGGCAAGCCAGCGCTCATCAATTACGAGTTCATCAGGCTCCCAGCCCTTTCCATCTGCGGTCCGGCGAACCTGGCCCGGCAGACCCCGTTCGAACGCGGTGACGCGCGGGATCTCGCCGCTGACGAAAAACATGTCGTCGAGCAAGACCTGCGGCTCGGTTGTGCAAATGACCCGCGCGCCCTGCGCTGCGAGTTCATCGACGGCGGGAACGTCGTCCATCAGCCGGACGCTGCCGTTCGGAAGCTTGATGCCGCGTGAATGGAACATGGCGGGATGCGCATAGTAGGGCACCTCACGACCGCCGTTGCGCGCCCGGATCGCGCCCAGCGCAAGAAACATCGCGCCCGCGTGATCCCAGTGCCCGTGCGAGAGGATGATGCTTTCGACGCTTCCGAGGTCCGCCCCAAGCCGTGTTGAATTACGTTCAAACGCATAATCTTCGGGGCCACTGTCAAAAAGTACTGAACGACGATGTTCGCCGCGGCAGGCGGTGATGAGGCAGGAAAATCCATGAACCGCGCAACAGAGACAGCGACCTGACGAGGCTCTCAAGCCTCGACGCGTCACAAAAGCGAATTCGGTCTCAACGTTGGGAGGGGTGCTGGAGAGTCCGTCGGTGGTATTGTCGACCAGAATTTGAATCTCAATTTTGTCGACCGGCGAGAGCGTGTTCATCGTGCTCATGTGTTCCGAAAGCCAACAAGGGATGGCATTGTTACTTTAACATGCGGCACTGACGAATGTCTGATCGATGCGTCCGGCTCACAAGAACTTCGCTCATTGTGACCGCACATCATCCGCATGAATTGGCATGATCGTTTTTCTGTTGAATGTCCTTTACTGAAACACCGCCGATGGTGGCTGCTGGTTACTGGCTACAGCATTGACCTTTGAATTGCCGCGGCCGCCTTCGCTTTGCCTTCGCTTCGATCATGAGGCGACCTCGCAGGGCCATCATTCGGTCATGCCACCGCGCTGTTATTGCCGCGGGCAGGGGAGTGCGGCGTGGTGGCGAGTGTGGGGGCGTTGACCGGCATCGGCGGGCCGGGCGCGGGGGCGCGGCGGTGTTTAATTGCTCCTGCAGCATGGTGTTACTTCGTTAGCGTCCAGCGCGTGAAACGAATGCGGCACGTCATCCCGCAAATCGCGTGCGTCTATCTGCACCCGGCACGAAGCTTTTCAGCCAACACGGGCGTGCGGACCTGGACTTGCGACCGCGGTTCGCAGGCAAGCGAGTATCTCTGCGATGAATCGCGCCGCCCACGTGCACGAATATGTGCGGCGGGCATCGAAATCCATCGGGCCCGCGTCATCTCACGATCGATTTCGTTGAAACCTCAGGGGGACGAATGCGTACGATCGCAACTACCATCGGCATTTGCACGGCAGCAGCACTAGCGGCACTCGGTGCCGCGCGCGGCGAAGACTTTCCAGGCGGCAAACCGGTCGAGATGACCGTGATGTTCGGCGCAGGGAGCGCTGCCGACGTGACGGCGCGCTATCTCGCCGACGGCATGGCGAAGGCGCTGGGCGTGCCGGCGCCGGTCGTGAACCGCACGGGCGGCGGCGGCGCGATTGGCTATAGCCATGTGCAGCAGCAGCGGCCGGACGGCCACTCCATCATCTGGAACTCGAATTCGATTTCAACAAACTATCATTCGGGCATTCTGCCGTTTGATTACAAGGCGTTTGCCGCGGTGGCGCGCGTGAGTACCGAGACGCCGGCGATCGCGGTGCGCAGCGACAGCCCGTGGAAATCGCTCAATGAACTCGTCGCCTTTGCGCGAGCCAATCCGGGCAAAGTCCGCATCGGAAATTCGGGCACGGGCAGCCACACGCATTTTGCGGCCTCGGCGCTATTCCTCACCGAAAAAACCAAAGTAACTCATGTCCCGTTCGGTGAAGGGCAGGCGATCGTGAACCTCCTCGGCAGCCGCATCGAAGGCGTGGTGCAGCTTCCCGCCGCCCTTGTGGCTCACGTCAAGAGCGGCGATCTGCGCGTCCTCGCGGTGATGGGCTCCGAGCGCGATCCGGTATTTCCGGATGTGCCGACCGCGAAGGAACTCGGGCTGCCAGTCGCACTCGACATGTGGCGCGGCGTTGCCGCGCCGGAGGGCACGCCGAAGCCCGTGATCGCAATGCTGCAAAACGCTATCCGGCAGACGGTCCAGTCACCTGCCTTCAAGGAGGCGGGCCGGCAAATCGGGTTCACCCCGGCATTTCTGCCAGCGGACGAATTCGATGAACTCATCGCGAGCGACGACGTCAAGCTCGCCCAGGTGATGGCCGAGCTCGGGCTGAAAAAGAAAT
This sequence comes from uncultured Alphaproteobacteria bacterium, assembly GCA_963702755.1. Classification (GTDB taxonomy): domain Bacteria; phylum Pseudomonadota; class Alphaproteobacteria; order Rhizobiales; family Xanthobacteraceae; genus JAJPKK01. The sequence goes on from CAVPDZ010000009.1 coordinate 400,084, forward strand.
GACGACGGCAGGCGAAAGTGCGGGCCACCGCCTGGCGTCGCCGGCGCGGTCCCGCCGAGCAAGCGACCGGCCGTTGCTGCCGCGGTTCGTCAGCGCCCGTGCTGGTGGCATCGCGACCGTCGCTGCGCTCGCGGCCGTCGGCCTGTGGTTTGTCTGGCAAGCCTCACTTCTGGATCTCGGCGATTTCGAACTGCCGGGGCCCGGCTTTTTCCCGCTCGTGCTCGGCGCGGTCGTTTTCATCTGCGCAAGTTTTCTTGCGGCTCGGCTCTGGGCGTCATCGACGCACGGCGAAACCATTGCCTTCGGGCATCGCGACGTTCTGATCGTGACCGGCGCACTGTTCGTCGTGCCGCTGCTGTTCGATCGCCTGGGCGCGCTGATCACGCTCGGACTGTTCGGTGCCGTCGTGCTCGTGCTCGTGGCTCGGTGTTCGGTGTGGCTCGCTGCCCTTTCAGCCGCCGTCGCGATGGTGGCGTGTTGGTACTTCTTTCAGGTGGCGCTCGGTCTGCAGCTTCCCGCCGGGTTCTTGTGAGGCAACGCGATGAGCGGCTTTGATCACCTCGTCGGCGGCTTTGCGGTTGCGCTGTCCTGGAAGGGCCTTCTCTACTGCTTCATCGGCTGCCTGTGGGGAACGATCGTCGGCGTCCTGCCGGGGTTGGGGCCGCTCGCCGGCATGACCTTGCTGCTGCCGCTGACCTTCGGGTTAGATCCGGCGATCGGCATCATCATGCTGACCGGCATTTTCTATGGCGCCATGTATGGCGGCTCGACGACGTCGATCCTGGTGCGCATTCCGGGCGAGGCCGCCTCGGTCGTGACCTGCATCGATGGCTACGAAATGGCGCGTCAGGGCCGCGCCGGCCCGGCGCTGATGATCTCGGCGGTCGGAAGCTTTGTCGGCGGCACGGTATCCATCCTCGGACTGATGTTCATCGCCCCACCGCTCGCCAAGGTCATGGTCGCGATCGGGCCGTCGGTCGAAGTGGTGCTGATGTTGCTCGCGCTCGGCGTCGTCATCCTCGTATCGGCGGGTTCGCGGCTGAAGACGGCGCTGATGGTCGCGCTTGGGCTCGTCGTCGGCTCGGTCGGGCTCGACAATCTCACCGGCGTTGCCCGCTTCACGTTCGGCAACGTGAGCCTCGCCGGCGGGTTGTCGTTCACGTCGCTCGCGATCGGCCTCTTCGGCATCTCCGAGATTCTCATCAATCTGGAGAAAACCGATGCCATCAAGGCGATCCGGCCGAAGCTCCGCGATCTCGTGCCCCGCACGCAGGATTTGCGGGCTGCCGCGCCGGCGATCGGCCGCGCCTCGATCATCGGGTTTATTTTCGGCATCATTCCCGGTGTCAGTCACGTCGTCTCCACGTTCGTGTCCTATGCGGTGGAGAAGCGGTTCTCGGCTCATCCGGAGGAATTCGGGCACGGCGCCATCGCCGGAGTGGCCGGGCCGGAGACGGCCAACAACGCGGTGACCGGCACCGCCATGATCCCGCTGCTGGCGCTCGGGATCCCGTCAATTCCCGCAACTGCAATCCTGCTCTCGGCGCTGACGATCCATGGCGTCCAGCCGGGACCGCTGCTGCTCAGCGATCATCCGGAAGTGTTCTGGAGCCTGATCGCAAGCATGTACATCGGCAACATCATTCTCTTAATTCTGAATCTGCCGCTGGTCGGCATCTTTGTGAACCTGCTGCGCATTCCCTACGCCTGGCTCGTTCCCATCATCCTGATCATCTCGGTGATCGGGGTTTACAGCGTGAATGCCACCACGTTCGACATCTGGATCATGGTCGTGTCGGGCGCCGTCGGCTACGTGCTGCGCAAGTTCGGCTACGAGATGGCGCCGATGCTATTGGCGCTCGTGCTGGGCGATCGGCTGGAAGCAAGCTTCCGCCTCGCCCTCACCATGTCGGGCGGCAACTACGCGACCTTTGCCGACCATGCTTCAGTGCTGGTGGTGACGACGGCGCTCGCCTTGCTGCTCGGCGTTCAGGCGCTCGCCTGGCTGTTTGGCTACCGCAAGACTGTTGCTGATGAGGCGGAGGCTGCATGACCGAGATCTGCGTGACGAACCCACCACAGGCGAAAGTCAACGCGGCCACGCTCCCGCTGCGCGTTGCCGTCATCGGGATCGGCTGGTGGTCGGACGTATTGGCCGATGCTGCGCTACGCTCCGGCAGGATAGAGATCGCGTCATGTTTCACCCGCTCGGCCGACAAACGTGCAGGCTTCGCGAAAAAGTACGGCTGCCGGTCTGCCTCAGATTACGCTGAGGTTCTCGCCGACGATTTCATCGAAGCGATTATCAACACCACGCCGAACGCCGCGCATCTCGAGACCACCCGCTTGGCGGCGTCAGCCGGCAAGCACGTCTTTCTCGACAAGCCGATTGCCAACACGGTTACGGAGGGCCGCGAGATCGCCCGGGTTTGCGACGACGCCGGCGTCGTCCTCGCGCTCGGCTATCAGCGCCGGCGCGAGAGCCACTTCCGCTGGATCAGATCGGAAATCGAGGCCGGTCGGTTCGGCCGGCTCGTCCAGGCGGAATGCAATATCAGCCGCGACCGGCTCGGGAAAATCGATCTGTCGTCGTGGCGCTATCAAGCGTCGGGCATGCCCGGCGGCGTCATGCTCCAGATCGGAATCCACTATGTGGACGTCCTCGAAATGCTGTTGGGGCCGGTGCGCGCCGTCTCCGGCATGGCCGCGCGCCTCGTGCTGCCGGGCGACAATCCCGACGTCGCAAACCTCATTCTGCAGCATGAAAACGGTGCGATTTCCAATCTCAGCGCTTCCTACGCCTCGGCGTCGGAATATTACATGATGAACATCTACGGCAAGGAGGCGAGTGCCTATTACGACGTCTTCAACGGCCTGCGCCATTTGCGCCGCGGCGAAACGAAGGCACGTCACATTGCGACCGCCGAGAACGATGCCATCCGCGAAGAGCTTGAGGAGTTCGTGGATTGCGTGAGGAATGGAACTGCGCCCGAGACCGACGGTTCGTGGGCTGCCCGCAATCTGGCTGTCGTCCGCGCGGGCGTCCGCAGCGCGCGCGAAGGCCGCGTGATTACGGTCGATGAGGTGATCCGGGACGATTGAATTTGATGCCCGATGTGAAAGGAATGATGATCCATATCGTCCGAAGTGAGCGTGATGCCAAACAAAGAAAAACAGAAATTCGGCGAGGAGAAACGCTCCGTATCGTTGGCGGAAGCAGCGATCAGTATCATGAGTAAAAAGGCGAGTAGTGTCGTGAGTATCAAGGGGGGTGTAAGATGTGGTGTAGCGTTAGGCGTATGCTATTGGCGTGCGGTGGTTTAGCCGCGATCGTGGGTTGGGGACAAGTCTCGTACGTTACTCCAGCCGGAGCGCAGGCGATCCCAAAATCCCTCGAGGAGGGGGGGACCGACGGCGATCTCAGGGCGCGCAAAAATCAATGGACGGTCGGGGTTGCCGGCGGGCTTTTGTCCGGCAGCTATATGACGTTTGCTGACGAGCTCGCCCAAGTCCTCGATGACGGCGACAACCTGCGCGTCTTGCCGATCGTGACTTATGGTGCGGCATCCAATCTCGAAGACCTGCTCTATCTGCGGAACGTCGACGTCGCGGTTACACAATCGGACGTCTTCGAATATTTCCGCACTCAGCGAAAAATCCCCAATCTCGAAAGTAGGATCAACTACATCATTCGCCTGCCGATTGCGGAAGTGCATGTATTGGCCGGCAACGACGTCAAGAGCTTGGCCGACCTCAACGGTAAAAAGGTCAATTTCGGCCCCGCTGGAAGCGCTTCAAGCCTCACCGGGACGATTGTGTTCCAGCGCGCCGGGGTCCATGTCGAAGGCACGCTTTACGATAATCCGACCGCGCTTCAGAAGCTCAAGGCCGGTGAAATCGCGGCGCTGGTGCGCGTCATCGGCAAGCCCATCGATTTCTTCGCGAAGATCCCGGCAAACGCGGGACTTCATCTCGTGCCGATTTCGTTTACGTCGGCAACCTATTCCGACATCTACACGCTCGGCGAATTTACCAGCCAGGAATACCCGACGCTGGTGCCGCAAGGCCAATCGATCGATACCATCGCGGTGCCGGCCGTCCTTGCGGTCTATAACTGGCCGAAAAATAGCGACCGTTATCGCCGGGTACAGAAATTCGTGGAAGCACTCTATACCAAGTTCGACAAGTTCCTTCAGCCGCCGCGCCATCCGAAATGGCGCGACGTTAACCTCGCAGCCACCGTACCGGGATGGACGCGTTGGAGCGTTGCGGACGATATGCTGCGCAAGCTGCGCCAGCAGGACGTAGCGGGCGAGCCACAAGCGGACAGCCGGCAGTTTGGCGAGTTTCTGAAAACCAAGGCCGTAACTGTCGATAGCCCTGAACAGCGCGACGCTCTATTTCGCGAATTTCTTCTCTGGGAGCAGAAGCAGCGCAATGTGTCGTCTGCGCGGGTGATAACCAGTAAGGCGGCGCGGTAGTCCGCGCCGCCCCGGAGGCCGTCATGTACTTCGCTTCGTCTCAGCGTTTGACCCACAAGGGCGCTCAGAAGATCGTGGCAAGCGCGATCGCGGCGGCGCAACGTGCCGGCATAGCGATCGCCGTGGCGGTCGCGGACGCGGGCGGTCATCTCATCGTCCTCGAGCGCATGGACGGCGGGCGCTTTCATACCTGCCATTCGGCGACCACCAAGGCGACCTGCGCCGCCTCCAACAAGCGCCCAACGTCCGCCGCGGGCGCTCAAGGTCAGGCGCTTGATGCCGCCCACGCAATCGGACTCGCGCTCGCCGCGGGTCCGGACCGGTGGACCGCCATGGAAGGCGGCTATCCGGTGATCGTGGACAACGAATGCATCGGCGGTGTCGGTGTGAGCGGTGGAGATTGGGAGACCGATGCCCGTATTGCCCGGGAAGCCATCGAGGCAATCGGCGCGAAGTGGACATAAGTAGCCGCGCCCGGGAGTTGACGAGTCGCTCGTCGCTTTGCTGACAGCGGAACCTATTTTATCGCAACTGTGGCACGCGCCGCGAGATTCCCCACTCGCTGCAAAGAGCGCACACAATTGATGACGGAACCTCTGGGCCCGTTACGGTTGCACCCGATGCGGGCCTGCCCGGGATTATTGCCTGCTCGGATCACGAGGTCGGCGGAACTCCGCGAGCGGAGACGTGTTCACTGATTGGGGAGCGCGCGAGCGGCGTTTCCGTCTCACCTCTAAAAATCCAAGGCAAGGAGCAGTTCCCAATGGGCTTTTTCACCAAAGACATCGCGTCGATGGACGACCTGTTCGTGCACATGTTGCGCGACATCTACTACGCGGAACAACAAATCGTAAAAGCGCTGCCTAAAATGATCGACAAGGCGCAGGACCCCGCGCTCAAGGAGGGTTTCAGGTCGCATCTCGCCGAGACCAAGAATCACGTAAAGCGCGTGGAAGACGTGTTCCGCATGCACGGTATCGAGGCCAAGGGAATCGATTGCCCGGCGATCGACGGGATCATCGAGGAAGCGGACGACGTCGCCGGAGAGGTCGACAACGCCTCGGTGATGGACGCGGCGCTCATTGCTGCGGCGCAGGCGGTCGAGCATTACGAGATGACCCGATACGGAACCTTGATTGCATGGGCAAAGCAATTGGGCCGCACTGACTGCGCCGACGTCCTTGCGAAAAATCTCGAGGAGGAAAAAGCGGCGGATCAGAAACTGACGTCGCTTGCGCTCTCCAGCGCCAACCGCAAGGCGGCATAAAGCATTCATCGCGCTCCGCCTCGGATAATCGACGCGGAGCGGTCGTCGCGCGCTTTCCACGATCGAAATCCCCCGATTGAGGAGCTAGATATGCGACCCTTCGATATCGCAGCCGTGGCGGCGGTTCTCGTCGCCTTTCCGATCACCCCGGCCGCCGCCCAGAGCGAAACGCCGATAGCGCCGGCGGAGCGTGCTTGTCCGCCGGGTGCCGGCAGCGCCAACTCAAAGCCTGGAGAAACAACAGGAGCGCCTTCTCTGAGCGAGAAGCTTGCCGAGTCGAAAGGGGTCATATGTCCTCCGGCGGGAGTAGACCCTGGCATTTCGGCGCCTGAGAAGCCGGGCGGCGGAAGGATGCCGGTGATACCGCCGCCGGGCACGCCGGGCGGTGATCCGCACATTCAACCGAAATGAGAACCGTCGGAGCAGGAACATGCGGAAAATGAAACATCATTCTTCCGCCCGAACGGGTGCTAGCGGCCGACCCGCCCCGTCTCGGACGGCGAAGACGTCGGCCGCCGGTCCCGCCGACGGTGGTCGGCGGACGTGACAAAGCACAGTGACGCTCTTGATCTGCAGGAAGGTGTTTTCAAGCTCCGGGATCCGAAGCGGATTGCGGCATCGCTCAAACGCTCGGCGCAAACGAGCCGCCGCAAAAAGGCGAACTCTTTTCGGTCCGCACTTTCCATGCTGACGTTCTACATCAATCGTGCCGGGGCGAATCTTTCGCCGACGCGGCGTCGCATTTTAATGCGCGCAAAGGACGAACTGCGCAAGCTGTTCGGGCGTGAATGACGCAGCAAGGCATGATGCGCATCGTCTCTTATTCGAAACTCAGCGTGCGCCCCGGCAAATGCAATTGACGCAAACACTGCTTGCGAGTCGGGAACACATCTTGCGAGTTGCGCGTTGCCAACCGGTTGCTCAAAAAGGAGGAACAGGATGTTGAAATCGGCTCTTTTGACAGTTGCGTTTGTTGCGGCGGCGTCGACATTTGCGACCGCTGATGAAACCATCATCAAGAAGGAGCGCCCGGCGGTTGCTGTACCGGTGCCCCCGGGCCCGCCGGTCGCCGAGAAGCGCCGCATCGAGACGACAGGGCAGGGCAATTGCGAGTTGAAGAGCGTCACGCACGAAAATCCGGCTGGCTCGACGACGGTCAAAAAGGAACGGTGTGACTAAGGCTTCGGCGTCATAAGTCTCAAGCGTGGCGGCTCGTCATCGGTTCGGTGACGAGCCGCCTTGTTGTTTGGTATTGGTGGAGCGCTCGCTTTATCAGGGAGGTGCATTGTGCCCCGTCGTCCGTATTGGAAAGGGTATCTGAAACTCTCCCTGGTGTCGTGCCCAATCATGCTGTTTCCGGCGAGCTCCGACCGGGAGAAGGTCAGTTTTCATCAGCTCAATAAAAAAACAGGTCATCGCATTCAATATCGCAAGGTCGACGCAGAGACCGGACGCGAGGTGGATGCTGACGACATCGTCAAGGGTTACGAAGTGAGCAAGGGAAAATATGTCGAGCTTACGCCGGACGAGCTTGAGGCCGTTGCGCTTGAGAGCCAGCACACGATCGAGATCGATTTGTTCGTGCCCAGGAAGGAGATCGACGAGCTGTATTTGAGCAGCCCCTATTACATCGTACCGGATGGCAAGATCGGAGAGCAGGCGTTTGCCGTGATCCGCGAGGCCATTCGACAGGAAGGGATGGTCGCGCTCGGAAAGGTGGTTTTCACCTCGCGGGAGCACGTTATCGCGCTCGAACCGCGCGGCAATGGCCTCCTGGGAATGACACTTCGCTATCCGTACGAGGTTCGTCCTGAGGAAGAGTACTTCGCAGACATCAAGGACCAAAAAATACCCAAAGATATGCTCGATCTCGCTCGGCACATCGTCGCGACCAAGAAGGGGAGCTTTGACCCCGACACGTTTGAAGATCGCTACGAGGAAGCGTTGAAGAAGCTGGTGGCAACGAAACAGAAAGGCCGGCCCATCGAGCCCGTGCAGAAGCCTGCGCCGAGCAATGTCGTCAGCCTGATGGATGCCTTAAAGGAAAGCCTCGCCGCCGACCGCGGCGGCGGCAGGTCGCAGGCTCAATCCCGTCCGGCTCCCAGCAACGCGCGAAGGCAACGGCAAGTCAAGAAAGGCGCACATGCCGGCACACGTCATAGAAGGGCGGGTTGAATGAACGTCTTTCGTGATCGTTGATTTCGATCGCAGCCGGCGTTGCCTCGGCTTTGCGATTATTAAAACTCTAGTCGGATCCGCCGTCTCGCTCGGCCTTGCGGTTGGTGAATAGCGCGTTTCCGAGTCCGGTCCCGATCGTGAAAATACCCCATCGTTCGACGTCTTGCATCGCGGCTACTTCGCTGAGGCCCTGCACGACCGCATCGTTGTGCATGACGACGGCAGTCTCAAACTCGCCGATTTTGGGAATCGCCTTGACCACGGTGGCGGGCAGGTTGAAGCGGCTGCTTTCCCAGTTGCCAGGCAGATTTTGCGCGCCGCGATCGATGGAACCATCGGCTTCGATCTTGCCGGGACAGCCGATGCCGATAAAGGGTGCAAGCTGCATCCCTTCCTTTGCGGCAAACCGAATCAAGCGCTCGAGCATCTTGATAAGCTCTTCGACCGCATCGTCGCGCGCAAGCTTCTCGTCGCCGTGCCGCCACAGCTCGTATTTGAAGATCTTTGCTTTCGAAAGGTCGGCGGCGCGTTTCAGGTTGAGTTGAACAATTCCGGCGCGGATATTTGTGCCGCCGATGTCGACGGCGAGGACGCCGTCATGTGCCTTGAATATCCAGGGCGGCGCAAGCTGAATGGCGCCGAGCAGCCCGGCCTCGTCGGGGTTGTTGCGAATGATTGCGATGTCGAGCTTTATCTTCTCGGCTTTCAAGATCACCGAAGCCCGGCCGATCGCCAGTTCACCCACGCGTCGCCCGCTGAAGCCTCCGCCGATCACGATCCTTTCCGCCTGCTTCCATGCTTTGAGCTTGAGGAAGCGCTGGATGACCAGGGCAAGCTCCTGAGCGAAGCTTTCGATCGCGCCTTGGATGATGCCAGCCGCCTCTCGGTCACCGCTGACGAGCAGGGTATCGAGTTGTTTCTTGGTAAGTTGATCGGTCGAGGCGTCACCGAACGGATCCTGCTTGATCTCACGCAGCGGTTTGCGCCATTCCTCGATGAAGCGGCGGAAGGCGCCTTTGTTCGCGCGATCCCCGACGAAACCCTCGTCGTCCTTGAGCTCGGTGTTGTAGCTTTCAATATCGACAGCCGGCAGCCGAATGGCTCCGTGCGGGGTGAGAACGGGCACATTATCTTCGGCCATGGGCGGTATTCCTGGCGGGATCTGGGATGCTGAGCGGCACTGGACAGTGACGCTGGACGGGGTGCAGCGACCGTGCCGCAACCCGATCCAGCTTGCGTCATCGCACCATGAAGGAGTGGCTGACTTCCCACGAGCGCCAGAAACCGTGCGCGCCGCCGAGATCGTCGCGATGTCGTCCGCCTGCTGCGGCAGCGAGCCATGCGATGGCAGCGCCGATCATGAGCGCGGCGCCGATCATGAACGCCAGGATCACGGCACTGTGTCGGGCCCGTCCGACTGCGTCTCGGGAGCTGGCGAGAGCTTGGGCGACGCGATTTTCTGCGTCAGGCCGCGACAGTCCGGTTCGTGTCTGTACGAGCTGCACGAGGTACGCCCGATCATCATTGGCCATCGTGCTGTGACCTAGTCCCGTGGTCAGGATTCGCGCGGCCTGGGCCCGAATTTCGGGATCGCTCGGATCGGTAGGTTTGTTGCTCGATCGGAACAGCTGATCGATCTCCAGCGCCAACAGAGGCTCTGCCGTAGAGGTGGTCGGATTGGCCAGATTGGGAGCTGACAAGTTGCTCGGCCGTGCACCCACGGCAAGAACGGCGCCGATCAGAATGGCGACGCCCCACACCAGAAGTCCGTACACGCCGTCGCTGAAATCGATTGCGTCCCTGAGCCCGGCTCTTCCGCCGGCTCCTTCTCTGACTGCTTCTCTGGCGGCCAGATCTTCAGCCGCTGGTTGTTGCACCCCAGGGCGCAAGAAGGCGGCCGCAGAGATACCCGCCAAGTCCAAACGCCGCGAGCGATGTTAGAAGCAGCCAAATTCCGGATACCAAAGCCAGAATGGCGGACGTATCGCGCCACGTCGTTGAAGGAGATACGACGCCCAAGCCCAACGCGGCCCCAAACGACAGCAGGACGAACGATAGGGCGGCAGTACATATGGCGCCGGCGATCACCGGGCTCCACTGCAGATGCCTGAAACCCATCAGCGGACCAGTTGCAAATTGCTTGTCCCCGGATTGGTCGGACCCCCGGCAGGATTTGGACCCCCGGCAGGAGCAGGATATGGCGACAATGGCTCTCTGGGCGCTCTAACAGGATCGGACATAGCGTCACGCCGAGCATCGTCGCGAGCGCCGACGTCACCGGGATACATGGGGTTTGCCATCGCTGCCACCGATCAATGGAGGCCGAGAAATGACAAAACGAACATGATCACCACAATCAACCCAACGAGATAAATGAGACCGTTCATAATTGGCTCTCCGGCATAAGACCTGGAACTCGACGCTTAAACGAGACGCAACTCGAAAGGTTCCACGCGTGCTTCTTAAATGGACCGTGCATTTCTTGGACGCATCGCAATATGTTGGACCGCATCGCAATCGCGACGGGAAGAGCAGCTTGTTCGGCAGCTCAAATCTCCTTCATCACCTGCGCGTAGGAAATGAGCGCGAACAGCGCCGTGCCGCCGATAACGTTTCCGGCCAACACAGGTAGGAAGAACTCGCGGACAATCGCCCACCATCCGATGTCGCCGTCGAGCACGAGCATGAAGGCTTCCAGGCTTCCGGCGATGATCTGGGGGATTTCCTCGGCGCTGCATGAAGCGACCGACATCGATCCGCGGTACGCGCGCTACATCAATGACAACCTCGCCGACTATGCAATTCCGGTGAATGCCGACGTGCCGTCGGTCCAGGTCATCCTCGTGTCGGAGGAAGACCATGACGTGAACCCGGCCGGCGTGAAGGGGCTGGGCGAACTTGCGAATGTCGGCACGGCGGCGGCGATCTCAAATGCGGTCTACCACGCAACTGGCATTCGCGTGCGCAAACTGCCGATCCGGATCGAGGACTTGCTCACGGCTTAGTCCGGCAACGCACGCATTCTGGCGCATCTCGCCGAGCGCAATCTAACTCGCCTCGGCGCCAGATAGTGGGCTTGCCCACTTCTGGCGCCGATCTGGCGGTCGCGCGTCCCAATCGCCGATGCGACGCGGCGGAGAATCAGCCGCCGGCGCAATAGGTGCAGCCGGCCTCCTGGGCGCGGTTGACGCCCCATACGCCGGACGGGATCACCGTGATCCCCGGAATGATGTTGGCAGCGAATTCCTTGGCCGCTTCTTCCGGCGTGACGTTGGCATTCTTGGCGAGCCGTCGGGCATGGGCCCGCAGTGCGAGATTGCAGGCGCCGAACACCGTACCGCGCGCAAGCAGTTTATCGATCGCGGCGTTGTCGTTGCGCAGCACGCCCGGCTTCGCCTGGAAGTACGGGTTCTTGACCGCGGGCGCCTTGGTCTCGGGATCGTTGATCTTCTCGGCTTCGCCGATCTTGTACTTTTCCCACATCGTGTGGTTGAGCGCGAGCGGGAAGGCTTCGTGGCGCAGGATCATGACGCCGGTCGCCGATTTGTTGGGCTCGAGGAAGTTGTGCACGAAGCCCAACGGAAAGCCGTCATTGATGGCGTACATGTCGGTCACCTGCTTGTGGCGTCCCGTCAGCTTGCCCGGCCAATTCGGCCCGTCGTCCGCCTCGCCCTCGGCGTGCGGCGCCGTCGGAGCGAAGGCCGCAACGCCGAGCGCCATGATGCCGGCGACGCGCGTGAAAAAGCCCCGACGCGGCGTCATGAGGGTTGCGGTCTCTTTCGGTTCGGTCATCCTGGTCTTCCTCCCTGATAAAGGTGCTGCCGCCGCCAAACGACGGGTGCTAGCGGCGCCATGATAGCAGGTTCGAAGCCGACGGCGAACGGGCGCGGAGATCCTGGCGTCCCCAAGCGAGGCGCGGCTCGGCGTCCGTTCGTATAAACCGCAGTCGCTTGATCCTCGACTTCCCGGCGGCCCAAGTGTAGCTTTTAGAGTGCTGCCCGCTTCGGGGGCCGCACGCGCGGGAAGGCTGCGGGTTCCCGCTTGGCACTGACCTTAGACATCACAGACCTCGGTGCCCGTTCCGACTTTTGTCGCGGACGGGGTTCCCGTTGGTGGGCGCGAAGTAGACCAAGATGGAACGCCAGTCCGCAGAACATTTGGCCAGCCTGCTCACGTTGTCCTATGAGCCCATGCTGGCATGGAACCTCAACGGGACGGTCGAGTTCTGGAACGCCGGCGCGGAGCAGCTCTACGGCTTTGCGCCGAACGAGGCGATCGGTCGTCTCAGCCATGAGCTGCTGCAAACGAAATTTCCGATCGAACTGAGCGAAGTCCGCTCAAAGCTTCGCAACGAGCGTCACTGGTCGGGCGAGCTGCGCCACATCTGCAAGGATGGCCGCGAAGTCGCGGTCGACAGCAGGATGCAGCTGCTCGGTGAGACCGTCCTCGAGGTCAATCGAGACGTCACGGAACTCAAGGCGCTCTTCACCAAGCAGGCCGCCCTGCTGAGAGATCTGTCGAGTGCGGCCGCCAAGTTCGAAGCCGTCTTCAATCAATCCGGCATATTCGCCGGCATCATGGACTTGCAGGGCTATTTGCGGGAGGCGAACGACCTTTCGCTGGCGGCGTGCGGATACACCAGAGAACAGGTGTTGGGTCGACTATTTTCCGAAACGCCGTGGTGGCGCGGTTCGGAAGAGATGAGGGCGAAGATTCGACTGGCGACCGCCCAGGCAGCTGCGGGTTCGGGTTTTCGCGGAGAGCTTCGATATTGGTGGGCCGACGGCAGCGAACGCATTGTCGATTTCGCCATGCATCCCATTCGTGACCAGGCCGGAACGGTGACGTTCCTCCATCCTACCGGCATCGACATTACCGAGCGCAAGCGGATTGAGACGGCACTCTACGAGACCGAACAGCGATTGCGGTGGCTGGCATCGATCGTCGAATCCAGTGACGACGCCATCGTCAGCAAGAACCTCGATGGCATCATCACGAGCTGGAACACCGGCGCGGAGCGCATCTTCGGATATACCGCCGAGGAAGCCATCGGCCAGCCGATTACGATTGTCATTCCGCGCGACCGGCAGGATGAAGAGCGCGTGATCCTCACGCGCATCCGGCGCGGAGAGCGGATCGATCATTTCGAGACGGTGCGCCAGCACAAGCATGGCAGCCTGATCGTCGTCTCCATAACCGTTTCTCCGGTGAAAACAGCCGACGGCAAAATCGTCGGTGCTTCAAAGATCGCGCGCGACATCACCGAGCAGAAGCGCAGCCAGGAGAAGATCGCGACGCTCGCACAAGAGGCGGAGCACCGCAGCAAGAATTTGCTCGCGAGCGTGCAGGCGACCGTCACGCTTTCCCAAGCCGACACATCCGAAGGTCTGAAAGAAGCGATCGAAGGTCGCATCCGCGCTCTTGCGAACGTCCATTCGCTGTTCGTCGATACGCGCTGGATCGGCGCCGAGCTGTCGACGATCGCCAGCCAGGAGCTTGCGCCCTATTCGCAGGACGACGAAACGCGCGTGGGCATCGAGGGTCCGCAAGTCCTGCTCGAGCCTAACGCCGCCCAGGCCATCGCGGTGACTTTGCATGAGCTCGCCACCAATGCCGCCAAGTACGGGGCGCTGTCCGCACCGACGGGCAGGATCGAGCTGCAATGGTCTCACGCGGATGACGGCGAACTTTTCATTCGCTGGGCGGAGATGGGCGGCCCGCCGGTGCAAATGCCCACGCTCCGGGGCTTCGGCAGTCGCGTCACCCAACGCATGATCGATCAGCTCAAGGGCGAAATCAATTTCGACTGGCGCACCGAAGGCCTCGTTTGCGAGATCGCCCTCCGGGCGTGAAATCATCAATGCGATTTTCCTCCGAAAGGATTTTCAGGCCGACACATCATCAGGGGAAGGGGACCACCATGCGCATGTTCTGCATCGTGACTGCCGCGCTGTTGGCGGCCGCGACGGCAAGTCGGCCGGCGGCGGCCGACTATCTCGTCAAGGAAATCGGCAGCTTCCATCTCGGCGGGCATCAGGCGACTTTGACCGGCTTGCCGACGCGCGACGTGGTGTTCTCGCCGGGATCGCCCGCCTTCAAGGTCGATCCGAACGGCGAGTTCGAGGTCGACCAGATGTACGTCCAGTTCGTCAAGCTCGCGCAGCCGCGGGCCAAGGTGCCGATCCTGTTCTGGCATGGCGGCGGTCTCACCGGCGTCACCTGGGAGACCAAGCCGGACGGCAAGCCGGGCTGGCAGCAGTGGTTCCTCAACGCCGGCTACGACGTCTATGTCTCCGATGCGGTCGAGCGCGGCCGCGCCTCGTGGGCGCGCTATCCGGAAATCTACAAGAGCGAACCGCTGTTCCGCACCAAGAAGGAGGCGTGGGAGCTGTTCCGCTTCGGGCCGAGCTACGAAGTCGGCGGCCGCCGCGCGACCTATGACGGCGTGCAGTTTCCCGTCGATGCCTTCGACCAGTTCATGAAGCAGGGCGTGCCGCGCTGGGTGACGAACGACGCCGCGACCCTCGCCGCCTACGACGCGCTGGTGCAGAAGGTCTGTCCGTGCATCGTGGTCGTGCACAGCCAGGGCGGCAATTTCGGTTTCACCGCGGCGCTCAACGCGCCTGACAAGATCAAGGCGCTGATCGCGGTCGAGCCGTCCGGCGCGCCCGATCCCGCCAAGGTCGACGTCGCGCGGGTGAAGACCGTGCCGCACCTCATCGTGTGGGGCGATTTCCTCGACAAGAACACAACCACCTGGCCGGGCCTCGTCCGGATTGTCAGCCCGCTATCGCGAGGCGCTGCTGGCAGCGGGCGCCAAGGCCGACGTGTTCGATCTCCCCGCGATGGGGATCAAGGGCAACACCCACATGCTGATGATGGATGCCAACTCCGATGCCATCGCCAAGCTGATCGACGACTGGCTCGGCAAGCAGGGGCTCGTGAACTGAACAGCGGGGCGCGCGGCGAGGCGCGACGCCCCGCAAAGTCCGCCGTTTTTCCCTGAGAACAGGGAAAATAACAGGGAAAGGCAAAAATCAGCCTTCCGTCAGCGCATGGCTCGGCGATTTTCGCGGCATTGTCAGAGCGCTAGCTCCAACCGGAGCTGCGGCTTTGGCGAGCGAAACAGCGAAACGCAGGGAACCTCTGTTTTGGACGCGGATGCTGGTGCGATGGGCCATGAAAACGGTCTTTCGTTCGGAAATGGCGCGCCTATATTATAGGACTATTCCTATAAAGTCAATGCTAAGACGGGGAGCGCCTAAGGTAAACGTATAAGTTGCAGACACCAATACGACGGGATGGTCCGATCACAAACTTCGTTGGGATGGCGACGCGCCAACGGATGCGGCGAAAATCTAGACCAGCAGGTAAGTCCAACGGCTCGAAAGAGCTGTGCCGGGTCAAGTCCGGCCGTCCGCACTTTAATTCGCGCACGGCTCGCAAGAAGTTCGCAAATCGATTGGCGGCGCAAAACAACAACAGGAGGCGCGCTTGGAGATCGACTTCGAAAAGCTGATCGGCAAGGATGAGGAAAAGCCGACCAATCCGCGCGATATCTTCCTCACGCTGGACAAGAGCCCGGAGTTCTCGTTTCTGCGCAGCGCGACGTCCAGTCAGATGTGCTTGATGCGTGGTATAAAGAGCCTGACGCACGTGATGCCGTCATCAAGCTCAACGTCGGCTCCCGGCAAGACCCTGGTCGGTCTTCTCATTCTACAAAGCTCGTTGAATGCCGGCACCGCGGCCGGCCCTCTATGTCTGTCCGGACAATTTTCTCGTCGAACAGGTGGTCGCGGAGGCGAGGCGGCTCGGTATCGATGTTACCACCGAACCCAGCGATCTCGCGTTTCGCTCTAGCGGAAAAATGCTGGTCACCAATGTGCACCGCCTGTTTAACGGCCGATCGGTTTTCGGCGTGGGTGCGGCCGGCGAGAAGATTGCAATAGGAGCCGTGATCATCGACGATGCGCACGCCTGTCTCCAGACCGTCATTGAGCAGTTTCGAATTCGATTACCGAATACCCATCCCGTTTATGCGTGGGTTGTTAACAAGTTCGGCCCAGCTTTGAAGCGCCAAAGTTCCTATACCTACCTCTCCGTCAGCCAGGGCGATCCGCAGTATTATCTAGAAGTTCCGTTCTGGAGCGTCCAAGAGCACGCTGAAGCGTTGCTCGAAGAGCTGCATCCGCATCGCGAGAGCGATGAGTTGAAATTTACATTGCCCTTTGTCGCCGAAGTGCTGCCGCTCTGCCGGATCGTAGTCAGCGGAGCTGAAGTCGAAATTACGCCGATGTGCCCCCCGACGGACCTCGTTAATTCATTTAGGAAGGCGAAGCGCCGCATCTATATGACAGCCACGCTTTCGGACAATTCGATACTGGTGACGCATTTCGGCGCGCAGCCCGAGAAACTCACGCGCCATCACGGCGGCATCGTCTCAGGCGATGGGCGAGCGCATGATCATCATGCCGCAGGAAATCAATCCGGATATCACACTCGACGACGTTCAGAAGATGATGGTTGAGGTGGCCAACAAGCACAACGTCGTTGTGATTGCCCCCTCCAAGCGAGCCTCTGAGGAATGGAAGGCTATCGCCAATCAGATTCTCATTGGTGATGCTGTTTCCGAAGGTGTTGCGAAGCTTAAGAAGAAGCACGTTGGCTTGACGGTTCTCGTCAACCGATATGACGAAATCGGTCTGCCCAAAGAGGCATGCCGTTTGCTGGCGATTGTCGACCTGCCGGAAGCGGCCTCTCTCATTGACCGCGTGGATGCAACAGTGCTTGGCGATTCGGCCATTGGCCTACGACGGCAAATTCAGCGCATCGAGCAGGGTATGGGGCGCGGCGTCCGCTCTAGCGACGACTACTGCGCTGTTGTTCTCTTCGGAGCGAAGCTCACAGAGCGCCTTCTTTCGAGCGAGGGCCGCAACATGTTGACACCAGCCACGCAAGCCCAACTTGAGCTTTCGCGACAGCTCGCCAAACAAATGGGTCAGGCATCCATTAAGGACATTCAATCAGTCATCCAGAAATGCCTCCAGAGAGACAAAGGTTGGGTCGCGGCCAGCAAGAAGGCGCTCCTCAAAGCAACCAAACAGCCTGACCTGAACATTGAGCCCGGCCAAGCGGCGCTAAAAAAAGCGTTCGATGAAGCGCGCTATAACGAGCACCCGAAGGCGGCAGCCACGCTTACGGCGGCGGCGAATGCTACTTCGGATATTCCCTATAAGGCATGGCTCAAAGTCCGCACGGCCGAGGTCACGAATTCTTCGACCAGGCCGAAGCCCAACGTATTCTCCAATCAGCGAATAAACTCAATCGGGCCGTGATGCGGCCAGCGGAAGGTGTCGCCTACGAGAAGCTGTCAGCACAGAAGGGAGCCCAAGCGATCGCTGTGCAGTGGTTTTTCCGTGGGCGCTTCCTTGAAGCGCCTGAGCGATACTGTCGCCCAAAGCCTGAGCGATGCGCTCTTTTTCGAACCCGGTACCGCCGAGAAATTTGAGCAAGCGGTTTTTGATCTTGGCCGAGCGATTGGCATCGTTTCTCAGCGACCGGAGAAGCAGTTCGAGGAAGGGCCTGACAACCTTTGGCGGTTGAAGGACGGTCGATTTCTCGTGATCGAATGCAAGAACGGCTCGACGTCGACTACGGGTATTTCCAAGGTTGAACTTGGCCAGCTTGAGCAGGCACTTACATGGTTCGGAAATCGGTACGGGAATGAGACTGCCGTCCCCGTCATCATTCACCCTCTCGACTATGTCGGCCCGAAAGCGACTGCTCTGAAGGATTTACGTATCATCGACGCGAAGAAGCTAAAGTTGTTGCGTAAGGCTTTCGTGAATTTCGTCAAGGCGATTGCCGTTGAAGGCGTCCTTGCCGATGAAGTTAAGGTCAAAGAGGCGCTTCACGCTCACAAGGTGTCGGAAAGCCTGCTTGTGCAGACCTTCTCGATCGGTTGCTAAGTCGCGGTCGCGAGTACGACATGTACGATCTTCAAATCGCATTTTTCTTACCTCACGCCGTCTTCTTCACCGTGAGCCCCAGTTCGCGGATCATCTCCTCGCGCATCAGGAACTTCTGCACCTTGCCGGTGACCGTCATCGGGAAGGCGTCGACGAAGCGGATGTAGCGCGGGATTTTGTAGTGGGCGATCTGGTCCTGGCAGAAGGCGCGGATCTCGTCCGCGCTCGCGCTCTCGCCATCCTTCAGGCGCACCCAGGCGCAGAGCTCTTCGCCGTAGCGATCGTCGGGGACGCCGATCACCTGCACGTCGGCGATCTTCGGGTGGCGGTAGAGAAACTCCTCGATCTCGCGCGGGTAGACGTTCTCGCCGCCGCGGATGACCATGTCCTTGAGCCGGCCGACGATGTTGACGTAGCCCTCCGCGTCCATGGTCGCGAGATCGCCGGTGTGCATCCAGCCGGCGGCGTCGACCGCCTCGGCGGTCTTTTCGGCATCGTTCCAATAGCCGAGCATCACCGAATAGCCGCGCGTGCACAGCTCGCCCGGCGTGCCGGGCGGCACGATGCGGCCCTCGGCGTCGACCATCTTGATCTCGACGTGAGGGTGAACGCGGCCGACCGTCCCGACCCGGCGCTCGAGCGGATCGTCGAGGGCGGTCTGGGTGCTGACCGGGCTCGTCTCGGTCATGCCGTAGCAGATCGTCACGTCGCGCATGTGCATGTCGCTGATCGTGCGCCGCATGATCTCGATCGGGCAGGGCGACCCCGCCATGATGCCGGTGCGCAGGCTCGAAAGATCGTAGCGCGCGAAATCCGGGTGGTTGAGCTCGGCGATGAACATCGTCGGCACGCCGTAGAGCGCGGTGCAGCGCTCGGCGGCGACGGTCTCGAGCACGGCCTGCGGCTCGAAACCTTCGCCGGGATAAACCATCGCCGCGCCATGGGTGACGCAGGCGAGATTGCCCAAGACCATGCCGAAGCAGTGATAGAGCGGCACCGGGATGCAGACGCGGTCGCGCGCGGTGAG
This sequence comes from uncultured Alphaproteobacteria bacterium, assembly GCA_963702755.1. Taxonomy (GTDB): domain Bacteria; phylum Pseudomonadota; class Alphaproteobacteria; order Rhizobiales; family Xanthobacteraceae; genus JAJPKK01. The sequence continues at coordinate 419,005 of CAVPDZ010000009.1, forward strand.
CCGCATCGCCTCGCCGATGAAGAAGCCGTTGTTGAGGATGTTGTGGTGGGTCAGCGTCGCGCCCTTCGGCGCGCCGGTGGTGCCGCTGGTGAACTGGATGTTGATCGCGTCGTCGAACTGGAGCCGCGGCTTCAACTCGGCCAGCCGGGCGCGCTCGCTGGCGCCGCCCATGGTCGCGACCTCGGCGAAGCGCAGGAAGCCCGGCTCGGGCTCGGCGCCGAGATGGATGAGGGTGCGCAGAGAGGGCAGCCGCGCGGCGGCGAGGCGGCCCGGCCGGGCGCTGCGGCTTTCCGGCGCGAGCGTGCGCAGCATCCCGAGATAGTCGCTGGTCTTGAAGGACGGCGCGGTGATCAGCGCCTTGCATGCGACCTTGTTGAGCGCGTACTCGACCTCGACGAGGCGGTAGGCCGGATTGATGTTGACGAGGATGAGGCCGGCGGCGGCGGTGGCGAACTGCGTCACCACCCATTCGGCGTTGTTGGGCGACCAGATGCCGACACGGTCGCCGGGCTCGAGCCCGAGGGCAAGGAGGCCTGCCGCCATGGCATCGACCCGCTCCTTGAGTTCGGCATAGGTCCACCGCAGGTCCTGGTGGCGCACGATGAGCGCATCGCCATCGCCCCAGCGCTCGACCGCCTTGTCGAAATGGACGCCCAGCGTGTCGCCGATGAGCGGCACCAGCGAGACGCCGTGCGCATAGCTTTGCGTCAACATGCCTTCCTCCCGACCGGTACGTCGGCTCCGTCCCGCGCTACGGATCAGCTCCACGCGGACTATTAGTGGCCCAGCGCATCTTTTTGCGGCTGTTCGGGGATGGAAGCGCATCGTGCTCGGGCCGCGAACTGACGGGGAATGCGTAGGCTCTGTTTGTGGCACTGTACCATTTCCTCGACCCGCATCCCGAAGCGTGCCGGCTTGGAGGCATTACGTCGCAGCGCGTAAACTGCGTGCTTGCCTTTATTCGAAGCGGGCCAAGGGAGGCTGCCACCAGGCAAAAAGACCTAATGACAGGGTTTGCGAAGGTCGAAACGGCCCAACGTTATTCGGGCCGCGGATGGTGCGTCCTGCCGCTGCGCGCCCGCGACAAGCGCCCGCTTGTCATTTGGCAGCCTTTGCAGAGTGCGCGCCCATCCGCCGAACAGGTCACCGATTGGTTCAACCGGTGGCCGGACGCCAATATTGGAATTGTCACCGGCGAGATATCGAATCTGGTGGTGCTCGATATTGATCCCCAGCACGGTGGCGATGCTTCGCTTGAGCGGCTGGAGCGGCGGCTTGGGCCGCTGCCGGCAACGATCGAGGCGACAACCGGCGGGGGAGGGCGACACCTTTATTTCGCGCATCCCGGCGGCCTGATCCGGAACCGGACTGGGCTGGCCCAAGGCATCGATCTCCGAGGCGACGGGGGCTATATCGTCGCCCCGCCATCAATTCATCCGAGCGGCCGCCCCTATGCCTGGGCGGCAGGTCATTCTCCGGAGGAGGTTGCGCTCGCGGCGCTGCCGCGGTGGATCGCCTTGCTTCCGTCAGGTAACGTCGGCGCTCGGCGGACGCTTTCCGACTGGCGCCAGCTCGCGCGTGACGGAGTGCCCGAGGGCCAGCGCAATTCGACCATCGCCTCCTTAGCCGGACATCTGCTTTGGCATCAGGTTGATCCAGAGGTGGTGATGGAACTGCTCCTCGCCTGGAACCGGATGCGTTGCCGGCCGCCGCTTGACGACGCCGAAGTTGCTCAAGTCGTCTCAAATATCGTCCGGCTTCACTTCGACGAGGGCCACGGCGGAGTGCCCGATGACTCGAGATCGCCGATAATCGTGAACTCTGAAACGTCCGCTTAAGCCATGGTCGCAGTTTCGAGGCTCAAACTACGAGTCGGAGTGCGACGGGTGTGTGGTGTTTGGAAGCCGCCCCGCATCGGTGGGTTCGACCACCAGGACGGCGGTGCGGCATGCCGCGGCAATGGTCATGGCGCGCTCGTTGCCGTCGGCTTCGCTGCTCACGACGATCAGGCGCTCGTCGAGTTTGTGAAGGGCGTGAAGCAGAGCTGAGCTCGTAGACGTCGCCGTTTTGCCTGCAGCGATGCGCTTGACGGAAAGGCCGGTTTCCGTCGCGAGTTTGTCGACGGTGCCTTCCTCTCCATCTTCGCCGGCCGCAACGATGATCAGCTGTTCCTTCGCGGCCATGGCGATTGCGGCCGCGGCCGCGATGCTGGCGTCATCTTGGCTTGTCGAAATCGCGACGATGGGGCCCGAGGTGCGGGCAAGCGAAGCGGGCACAAACATGGTCGCCGGGCTCGAACGGAAGGCGGCCTCCACGAGCGATGAGAACTGGCGCGTCGCGCGGTCGGCAGGGTTTGCAGGCTCGCCAACCACAACGATGTCGCCCGCGCGGGCGATGGCTGCAATCGTCTCAGCTGCCGCGCCGCGCACGGCTTCGAATTCATGCGGCAGGGAAAGACGTTCCGCCGCTTGAGCAAGCCGGCGTCTGGCGTTGCGCGAGGCGACCTCCATCTCGTGCGTGAGCCGATCGACGTCGACCGGCTGCCAGATGCCGCCGGGCAGCCGCAACTCCCGCGCAAACGGAATTGCGGCGAGGTGTTGCGGATCCATCTCCTCAAGCAGCAATCCCAACAGATCGAGGTGAAGAAGGCCGGCGAGCTCGACGGCAAGCTGCATGGTGCGGTCGGCCGTACTCGGCTGCAGCCCGAGTACGATCCTTTTGAATTGCCGCGGCCTCAAGGCCATGGTCAGGTCTCCGGCAGCGCGCGCCCGGCCTGATGGGCAAACGCGCGCTGAATGTTGGCAAACGCCCGCAGCCGATCTTCGATCCGCCGATTGACGCTGCCGGCCGGATAGGAGCCTTCCGCGTTGCGAACGCCGGCAACGAGCCCCGTCAACACCGCAATGCCTTCGTTGATGGTGCCGACGGCGTAGACGGCGAAGCGACCTTGCGCGCAGGCTTCGACCACGTCCTTGCGCAGCATCAGGTGTTGAACGTTAGCCTGCGGGATGAGGACGCCTTGGGTCCCGGTGAGGCCGCGGGCCTGGCAGATGTCGAAAAATCCTTCGATCTTTTCATTGACGCCGCCGATCGGCTGGACCTCGCCGTGCTGGTTGACCGATCCGGTGACGGCCAAATCCTGACGGAGCGGAACGTCGGAGAGCGCCGACAGCAGCGCGTAGAGTTCGGCCGAGGAGGCGCTGTCGCCCTCGACGCCGCCATAAGACTGCTCGAACACCAGGCTGGCGAACAGGGACATCGGCGTATCCACGGCGTAATGACCGGCCAGAAAGCCGGACAGGATCAACACGCCCTTGGAGTGGACGGGACCGCCAAGCTCGACTTCGCGCTCGATGTCGACGACTTTCCCGCTGCCGGGGCGAACCTGGCAGGTGATGCGGGTCGGCCGCCCGAACGCAAACCCGCCCAGCTCGATGACGCTCAGCCCGTTGATCTGTCCGACATGCGCGCCGGTGGTATCGATCAGGGCGACCTTTTCGAGGATCGCCTCCTGGGATTTGTCGCGCAGGCGCGCCGCGCGCCGGATGCGGGCTTCGAGCGCGCGCTCGACGTCGTCGCGCGAGATCACGCTTCGCTTGGCCTCGCGCGCGTAATAGTCGGCCTCGATCAGCGCCTCTCGCAGCTGTTCGGTCAAGCAGCGAAAGCTTGCCGCGTGATCGGCGACGCGGGCTGCATGGTCGAGGACGAGCCCGACCGCCTCGCGCTCCAGCTCATGCAAGCCGTCGCGTCGCGCAATCGAAGCGAGCAATCGCGCCAGGGCGATTTCGTTTTCAGGCGTGCGGGCAAAATCGTCCTCGAAATCGGCCAAAACCTTGAAATGCTCGCCCAGTTCGGGATCGAGCGCGGCAAGCAGGAAGTAGAGGAGACGATCGCCGAACAGGATGACCTTGACCTTGAGGGGAATAGGGTCGGGCTCGAGCGAAACCGTCGAGGCGAGGCCGAGAAACCGCGCGATGTCTTCAATGGCGATCTCGCCGCGACGCAACGTTCGTTTGAGGGCCGACCAGCTGTACGGCTCCATCAGCACATTGCGCGCATCGAGCAGCAGATAACCGCCATTGGCGCGATGCAGCGCGCCAGCCTTGATCAAGCGAAAATTCGTCGCCAGCACGCCGCGCAACGCGATGTATTCGATGCGGCCGATCAGGTTGGCGAGCGTCGGATGCAGCTCCTCGACGACGCGGGCGCCTTGCGCGTCATCTTGCGTGACGAGGACGTTGACCTCGTAGCGATCGAACGGGCTGCCGGGCCGCAGCTCGGCGGAATCGCCCTCGCCGTCCTCGCTCTTGAGGGCAAAAACCGCGACGTTGTCGACCAGATTGGCCTGAACCGCCTCGATGTGTTTGATGACTGTCGGGATGTCGATGAACGCGTCCTTGGTTTCGTCGATCAACTGGTCGACGGAATATTTCGCGGTGTCGCGGCTGAGCTGGCGCACCTCGTCCCGCCGTTGGCGCTCCCATTGCGGAATTTGCCGGATGACGCGCTCGAGCTCTTTTTCCAAAGCCTCGATGGCGGCGTGAATCTCGTGCCGTTTGGCTTCCGGCCAGGTGTTGAATTCTTCCGGCGGCACGACCTGGCCATTGTGGATCGGCGCCATGGCAAAGCCGACCGGCGTGCGCAGGATGGCGACGCCTTTGCTGGCCGCCTTGTCGTTGAGGGCGGAGAAGGCATCTCCCTGCTTCTTCTGGAAGGTCTCGTCGATCGCGGCCTTTCGCGTTTGGAAGTCCTCGCTCTGGAAGACCGCCGGCAGCGCGGTGCCGAGGTCGTCGATCAGCTTGTGCATCGCGGCCTGAAATTTGCGGGCGCGGCCGGCCGGAAGCTCGATCGCGACCGGCCGATCCGGATCGATAAAATTGTTGACGTAAACCCAATCCGAAGGATTTGGCTTCGATCGCGCCTCCCCAAGCAACATGGCCTTGACGGAATCCTGCATGCGCGCGGCATTGGGGCCGATGACGAAGAGATTAAATCCCGATTGCTCGACGCGCGTCCCAAAACGAAGCGCTTCAAGGGCGCGGGCCTGGCCGAGAAGTCCGTCGATCGGCTGCAAATCCGCCGTGGTCGAGAACTTCAAATGGGAGAGATCGGTGGCGCGATGGAGCTGACCAGGCGGCAGAGGCTGCGAGACCGGGCTTGCGTTGGTAGCAATATCCACGTCGATCACTCCAGATGCCGCGCCAGGTACATGCACCGCCGCGTTGCGCGACGCTATAGCGGACCATGAAGGAGGTATTAGCCTTGACGTGCATCAAAGCTGCCGTGGGCCGGCTCTTTTATGTAATTTCAGCGTGCCAACCGCCGGCTTCGCGCGCAAAATCTCGGTCACGTCCCCGACGCGATGTGGAGGATCAGATGTGGGTCAAGCTGCAGATCGCAAAAAACGGGACGACGCTTTATGCCCGCGACCATGACATCACCGACGCGGACAGCTTTGCGGCGGCGTGCGCGGAGGCGTGGTCGAAGCTGCGGCAGGCGCAGATCGACAAGGAAAGCAGCATCGGCGCGTTGATGGAGTATCTCGACAGCTCCGTCCTCGATCAGCTCAACGGGGCGCACATCACCTTGGAAAAGCCTGATCCCAAGACCTGATCCAAAGACCTGATCCAAAGACCTTATCGTGATGACGTGCTCTTCCGAGGCTCGGCGCGAAGCAGAACAGGTCGGTTCGTTAATCGGCGCGTCAGCCGCGGCGGCGGTTTCACTGGACGAGAAGGTCGCGTTTCTCAGCGGAACGCAGGCTTATTCGCCGGTGGTGCCTGATGTCGCCGTGCGCGAGACCCACATGTCCTGGGTCTTTCTCGCCGGAGATGAAGCCTACAAGCTGAAGAAGCCGGTTCGCTTTCCTTATCTCGATTTCTCCACGCTCGCGCACCGCGAAGCGGCATGCCGCGCCGAACTCACGCTCAACCGTCGGCTCGCACCCGACGTCTACAAGAGCGTTGTGCCGCTGGTGCGGACCCGGCAGGGGCTTGCCGTCGATGGCGCGGGGGAGGTGGTCGAATGGCTGGTGGTGATGCGCCGGCTCGACGAGCGGGACACGCTTGAACATGCTCTGCTGACGAAGTCGCTCGCGACGTGGCAGCTCGATCGTTTGACTGCGACCCTGGTTGCTTTCTATCGACGCGCCGCACCGGTCTTCGTGTCGCCGGCGATGCACCGGGTGAACTGGTCACGTAGCCTCGCCTATAACAAGCGCGTCCTCCTCGAGCCGCGCCTTGGGATGCCGGCGGGCCTCGTCGCCTATGTCGATCGGGTTCAGCACCGCTTCCTCGCGCAAGCGTGGGATTTGATTGCGGAGCGGGTGCGAGATCGTCACATCGTCGACGGCCACGGCGATCTGCGCCCCGAGCACATCTTTCTTGGCGACACGGTCAGGATCATCGACTGCCTGGAATTCAACCGGCAGCTTCGCGCCGTCGATCCATTCGATGAGATCGCGTTTCTCTCGATCGAATGCGAGCGGCTCGGGGGTGGGTGGGCTGGAAACTATGTCAAGCGCCGCGCGCTGCGCGGGCTGCCGGACGGGCTCAGCGAAGCGCTTTTCACGTTCTACCGCTGTCATCGCGCGACCTTGCGCGCGCGCCTTGCCATCGCCCACCTGCTCGAAGCGAAGCCATCGAAGCCGCAGAAATGGCCGCCGCTCGCACGCACCTATCTGCGGATTGCCGCATCCGATGCGCGGCGGCTTGAGCGGGCGCTTTAGATGCTGATTGGCTCACAACACGTGATTCTATTCCGTCGTCGCCATTCTCTCCGTCATCGCCATTCTACGCCGTCATCGTCCGGCTTGACCGGACGATCCAGTAACCACGGCGTCTCGGATGAGGCTCCGCAGAGGCAAATGGTCACTGCCGGTGGTTACTGGATGCTCCGCGTTCGCGGAGCATGACGTGGAAGATGAACCGTCGGATCACAGCAATGGAATTAAAGTCACAACGCTAGAAAACGTCTAGGTCGGTGAGCGGGCCGCCCTCGTGGAGACGGCGGATGGCCTCCGCCAGCAGCGGCCCTGCGGCGAGCGTGTCGATCTTATGGACGGCTGCGGTCGGACCAAGGCGGAACGGCGGAACGGAATCGGTCACCGCGAAACGATCGATCGCGGGATCGGCGATGACCTCGGCGGCGCCTGCCATGAACAGGCCGTGGGTCACGAGCGCAATGACGCGGCGCGCGCCCGACTGCCGGGCGGCCCGCGCCGCGCGCAGCAGCGTGTTCCCCGTGCTGATCAAGTCATCGATGATCAACGCGGTCGCGCCATCGACATCGCCGACGAAGAGATCGCCGGAAACCACGCCGGCGCTGCGGCGCTTGTCGGCAAAGCCCTTGCCGACCGGCCGGCCGATCGCGGGCTCCAAGGCCTCGCGAAACAGTTCGGCGCGCTTGACGCCGCCGGGATCGGGCGACACCACGCACAACTTCGCATCGCCCAAGGTCTTGGCAAGTGGATAATCGACGAATAAGGGCGCGGCCGTCAGCGTCACGGTCGGGCAGCGGAAGGCATTTTCGAACGCCGTCGGATTGTGCACGTCGAGCGTCACGATGGTGTCGGTACCGACCGCTTCGAACAGGCCGGCGACGTAGCGCGTGGTGACGGGATCGTTGGGCTTGGTGCGCCGGTCCTTGCGCGCATAACACAAGTACGGCACCACCGCGGTCACCCGCGCGGCGCCGGAATCCTTGAGCGCGCCGATGAAAAACAACAGCCGGCACAGCTTGTCGTTGGCGCTCTCGGTCGGGCCGCCGTGAAGACTGGCGACGACATAGACATCCGCATTGCGAACGGCGGTGAGCGGGCGCGTCTTGTGCTCGCCGTCCTCGAAATCGCGCTCCTCATGGGCGGCAAGCGGCGTGCCCAAGGCATTTGCAACGGCCTTGCCGAGCTCAGCCGTGGATTGAAGTGCGAACAGCCGGAAGCCATCGCCTGGGGTAAAGGCTTGGGCAGTCGCGCATTGCGAGATGATGAAGTTGCCGCCGCAACAGCTCGCCGATCTGCACTCATCGAAGTCTCCAAACAGCGCACAGGTCGCCGCATAGGATCGACCGTGATCCGCGGCGGTCAGACTGCGCGGTCGGCCGCCATCGCGGGGAATTTCGCCAACAGCGCGATGACCTCTTCATCCGAGACTTGCCGAAAGTCGTAATAATAAAGGCCGATCGCGCTGAAGAAAGTGTGATCCTCGAGGCAGACGACATCGTCGGCCTCGGCTCGCATTTCGGCAAGGCTGTCGGTGGGCGCGACGGGCACCGCGAGAACAAGCTTCGTCGGGTTGCGCATGCGTGTCGCGCGAAGCGCTGCGCGCGTGGTTGCGCCGGTCGCGATGCCGTCGTCGACGACGATGGCGACGCGGCCCGCAACGTCAACCGGCGCGCGATCACCGAGGTAACGCTGGCGGCGCCGCGCGATCTCGGCGATCTCGCGATCGCACGTCGCCTTGAATTGCGCTTCGTCGATGCCGGCCATGCTGATGACGTCCTCATTGCGGACGATCAATGGGGAAGCGCCGTCGACGACGGCGCCCATCGCCAGTTCGGGCTGCCAGGGCACGCCGATCTTGCGGACCAGCACGAGGTCAAGCGGCGCATCGAGCGCCTGCGCGACCTCGGCCGCGACCGGCACGCCGCCGCGGGGCAATGCCAGGACCACCGGGTGCTGTTTCTTGTACCCGGTCAGCGCCCTGGCGAGCTTATGTCCGGCGTCGCGCCGATCCTTGAAGGCCATGACTCTCTACGGTCCCAGATCGCCTTCATCTATGCAGCTTGCGCCAGGATTGAATTGATTGGGATCAATATCGTCAATGCCTTGTGGAGATCGCTGGATTATCCGCTAAAGGCCTCGGAAGCGCCGGAATTGTGAGCGCCGGTCGCACACGGAAGGATCCCATCGATCCCCCGGACCGGAACGTCGGTTTGATTCTGATCAAGGACAAATCGGTCTGCCGGCGCTGTTCTTCTCGGGCACGTTTTGGGTGCTTTTCAGCAAAGGAGACTTGCTATGGCTGAAGCTGCCACCAAATTGGAAGTAAAGACCACCGAGAAGAAGCCCGCCGAAAGGCCCGCCGGCTCGGCGTTGCCGGCGACCTGGCCGTTCGGACGGCTGCGGCGCGAGATGGATCGTCTGTTTGACGATTTCGAGCTGGGTTCGTGGCGCTCGCCGCTGCGCGCCTTGGCTGATGTCGAGCCGTTCTTCCGCGGCGAGGTGACGTGGGGCAAGGTCCCGGCCGTCGACGTCGCCGACACCGCGACCTCCTACGAGATCACGGCGGAACTGCCGGGGATGGAAGAGAAGGACATCGAGGTCAAATTCGCGGACGGGACTTTGACCATCAAGGGCGAGAAGAAGGAAGAAAAGGAAGAGAAACGAAAGGACTACTATATGTCCGAACGGCGCTACGGCTCGTTCCAGCGCTCGTTCAGCGTCCCTGACGGCGTCGAAGCGGACAAGATCGGCGCGACCTTCAAGAACGGCGTTCTGACCGTCACGCTGCCGAAGAGCCCCGAGGCGCAGAAGAAAGAAAAGAAGATCGAGGTCAAGAAGGGCTGATCTCGCCACCGGCGAATGTCGCGCTGGCTACGGTAAAAGCAGCAGGCACGCCGCAGGATGCCCGGCCGGCTCGCCGGGCATTCTTCGTTTGCTGGTACCTTTGCCGATGATGAGTGAAAATGCGATGAAGACACTCGCCCTATCGAAGGTCTACCAGCTGCTCGAGCCGGGGCCGGTCGTGCTGCTGACGACCGCGCGCGGCGGCCGCGCCAATGTCATGACCATGTCGTGGCATATGATGGTCGAGTTCGAGCCTCCGTTGGTCGCCTGCGTCGTCAGCGGTGCCAATCACAGCTTTGCCGCGCTGCGCGCGACCGGCGAGTGCGTCATTGCCGTTCCGGCGCGGAAACTGGCGCCCAAGGTCGTCAAGGTCGGCAACGCATCCGGGCGCGACATCGATAAATTCGCAGCCTTCGCATTGACGGCGCTGCCGGCGTCGCGCGTGCAGGCGCCGCTCGTGGCGGAGTGCTTCGCCAACCTCGAATGCCGGGTGGCGGATGCGGGCATGGTGCGAAAATACAATCTGTTCATTCTCGAGGTGCTCAAGGCCTGGGTCGATCCGGCACAGAAAAATCCGAAGACCATTCATCACCACGGCTATGGCACTTTCGTCGTCGACGGCAGGACGATCACGCTCAAATCGAAAATGCGATAGGAGGCGTCGGCCGAACACGATACAACGCGCAATCCGGTAAAATGGAGTTTGCGCGATGACGCCTCAAATCGTCGCCTTGATGGAGAAAATCCGCGACCTGGAGGCGGAACTCGATGCCGAGCTGGCGCAACGGCGCGCCGAACTGCGCGTCGGCATGGAGAAGGGACGAGCGTTCTTCGAGGAAGAGATTCTGCGCCGGCACCGCGAGCTGAGGACCCGGCTCTCGGCCTATATCCTTCACGCGCGGCCGCTGGTCATCATCACGGCGCCGGTGATCTACGCGATGATCATACCATTCGTTCTGCTCGACCTGTTCGTCACGATCTATCAAGCCGTCTGCTTTCCGGTTTATGGCATTCCCAAGGTCGAGCGCCGCACCTATCTGGTATTTGATCGGCACCATCTGGCTTATTTGAACGCACTCGAGAAACTCAACTGCGCCTACTGCGCCTACGCCAACGGCTTGATCGCCTATGTGCGTGAAATCGCGGGGCGCACCGAGCAATACTGGTGTCCGATCAAGCACGCCCGGCGCGTGATCGGAGCCCATCCCCGCTACGTGACCTTCGAAGATTACGGCGATGCCGAGGGCTATCGGAGCCGGCTCGAAAAGATGCAATCCGAGTGACCTCGATTACATCCCGAGGCCCGCGACGCGCCCGTAGCCCGGATGAGCGTAGCGATATCCGGGGTTAGCGGATCCAATGGCGAAGCTGTCCCCGGATGTCGCTGCGCTCATCCGGGCTACAAGCTATCCGCCGTCCCGGATGTCGCTGCGCTCATCCGGGCTACGAGCATCCGCTCAGCGCTAGTGCACGACCATGCCGGTGAGCAGATACGCCTGCGCCATCACCAATAGGCCGACGAGACAGGCGAGCGCGATCGAGTGGCCGAACACGAAGCGCAGGATCGTGCCTTCGTGGCCGAACCAGTTGGTGGCGGTCGAGGCGACCACGATCGATTGCGCGTCGATCATCTTGCCCATCACGCCGCCGGAGGAATTGGCGGCGCTCATCAGGATCGGCGACAGGCCGAGCTGCTGCGACGTGATCTTCTGCAGATTGCCGAACAGGATGTTCGAGGCGGTGTCGGAGCCCGTGAGCGCGACGCCGAGCCAGCCCAGCAGCGTGCCGAAGAAGGGATAGAGCACGCCCGCGCCCGCGAAGGCGAGGCCGAGCGTCGCGTCGATGCCGGAGAGCCGCGTCAGCGTGCCGATTGCCAGCATCGCCGCAATCGTGATCAGCGAGTAGGCGCAGACCTTGATGGTGCGGCCATAGGCGGTCACGAGCCGCGCCGGCGAGAAGCCCATCAATACGCCGGAGATGATGGCGGCGATCAACATTCCGGTTCCGGTGTAGGACAGCCAGGTGAATGAGAACACCGCGCCTTCGCGGGTCGGTGCCGTCACGACCGGCGGCACCTTGTTGATCATGTTGTGCAGGTCAGGAACCTGATAGCTCCACACCGCCCATTTGTTCACCGGCACCTTGAACCAGTCCGTGCCCCAGATGAGCAGCACGGCGCACACGATGATCCACGGCAGCACCGCCATCCACACCTGCGTGCGGTCAGGCTGGGCCGCTGCGGCGGGCGTCGGCGCGGGTGCGGCTTCGGCGGCGACCGCGGAATCGTCGCGTGCTGCGCAGCTTCGGCGACAGCCACAGCTCCTTGGGTTGCCAGACTTGCAGGAAGCCGATGAGGCATGCCATCGAAATCAGCGAGGCGCCGATGTCGACGATCCACGGATTGACGAAGTTGGAGATCAGGAACTGCGGCACCGCAAACGATACGCCGCAGACCAGGATCGCCGGCCAGACTTGGAGCATGCCGCGTCTTCCGGCAAATGTCCAGATCAGCCAGAACGGCACGATCAGCGAGAAGAACGGCAGCTGCCGGCCGACCATCGCGCCGAGCAGAAACGGATCGAGGCCGGTGACGTTGGCGAGGCCTGGATCGGCGTGCCGAGCGCGCCGTAGGCGACCGGCGCGGTGTTGGCGATGAGCGACAGGCCGGAGGCTGCAAGCGGCGAGAAGCCGAGCCCGATCAGGATGGCGCCGGTCACGGCGACCGGCGTGCCGAAGCCCGACGCGCCTTCGAAGAAGGCGCCGAAGGAAAAGGCGATCAGGAGCAGCTGGAGGCGGCGGTCGGTGGTGACGCCGCCGATGGTGGACTGCAGGATCTTGAACGCGCCCTTTTCCACCGTCAGCCGATAGAGGAAGATGACGTTCAGCACGATCCAGCCGATCGGGAAAAAGCCGGTCACGGCGCCGAGCACGGTCGCGCGCAACGACATGCCCGCGGGCATGGTGAAGATGAAGATTGCGACGAGATTGGCGACGATGAGCGCGATGATCGCCGCGATGTGTGCCTTGACCTTGTTGGATGCGATCAGGACAAGGAGCGTGACGACCGGTAACGCCGCTGCCACCGTCGACAAAACCGCATTGCTGAACGGATCATAGACTTGGTTCCACATGCTTTCCTCCCGGCGGATTTATGTCGTTGACTGGGCGTGACAGCGCCGCATGTGTAGCCGGGAATAAGTGCGATTGCGCTTTCTTGCAAGCGCTACTGGCAGTTATTGGCAGCTTTCCGGTCTGCAGGCCGGTGTGTCGGCACGGGTGGGACGCTGCCCGGACGAGTTCAGTTGCAGCGCGGAATCAAACGCACTCGTGGAAATGCGTGGCCGCGAAGGCGATAACGCCGTTGCGTGTTACGCGAACCGCTGGCGCACGAGTGCCGCACCGGCGCCGAGGGCGGCGAGCTTGGCCTGCGGCGATATCGCGGCGAATCGGCGCCATGCCGCAATTGGTGCAGGGATAAAGCCGGTCGCGCGGGACATGCTTGCAGCGCCTCGCGGATCACGGCGGCGACTTCCTCGGGTGTTTCGACGCGCGTCGGTCGCGACATCGATCGAGCCCAGCAGCACGTCCTTGCCCTCGAGGAGCGCGACGAGATCGATCGGCACCCGGGAATTGCGGCATTCGAGCGAGACCTGGTCGATCGGATGTGCGGGCGAGCGCCGGAAAAGTCTGCTCGTACTGCCGCCACCCGTTGCCCAGCGACTTCTTCCAGTCGACGTTGGCCTTGATGCCGTAGCCGTAGCAGATGTGCACCGCGGTCTTGCAGGCGAGGCCCGGCGATCGCGCGCTGCAGCGCCGCGATGCCCCAGTTTGACCTCGTCCAAGTAGACGTTGAAGGCGGGCTCGTCGAACTGGATCACGTCAACCCCGATGGGCGGCGAGCTCGCGCGCCTCCTGCGTTGAGCACGTCCGCGAAGGCCATGGCCATCTTGACGCGGTCGCCGTAATGCGCGTCCGCAAAGCGTATCGACGATGGTCATCGGCCCGGGCAGGGTGAACTTGAGTCTCTTGTGCGTGCTGGGCGCGGGCAAGCCGCGCATCCTGCGCGTGCACGCGTCCGCGCCGCCGCAGCGGCCCCGTCACCGTCGGCACCTTCGCCTTGTAGCGGTCGTTGCGGATGCCCATCTCGTCAGCTTCGCGAAATCGATGCCGTCGAGCATTTCGAGGAAGCCGTGCACGAAATGCTGGCGCGACTGCTCGCCGTCGGTCACGATGTCGATGCCGGCATTTTCCTGCAGCTTGAGCGCGAGGCGCATCGCGTCGCGCTTGCCTGCCTCGAGTTCGGCGCCGGTGAGCCGCCACGGCGCCCACAGCTTTTCCGGCTCGGCGAGCCACGCGGGCTTCGGCAGGCTGCCGGCGATGGTGGTGGGAAACATGATCTACCTTCGCAATTCTGCGATGGCGTCGTCGGGACGCCACCGGTAGAGCCAGTCATACTGCGCGAGCAGGCGTTCGCCGCCAAGCACGTGCAGCACCGCGTCGCGCACGAGACTTGCCGGGAAGGGGAGATGATAGCGCAGATCGTTGCGGCGCGCTGCCCGTTGCACCCGCGCGGCGCGCGGCTGGCGCGCCCGCTCGTAGCGGCGCAGTCCGCGCGCTAGATCGCCGGTGTCCCACAGGCCTGCAAGCACGGCAGCGTCTTCGATCGCCATTGCGGCGCCTTGGGCAAGAAACGGCAACATCGGGTGGGCCGCGTCCCCGACGAGCGTGACCAGCCCACGGCCCCAGAGCGGCGACGGCGCGCGCTCGCACAGCGTCCATTTTTGCCACTGCTCCGCCGTCGCGAGGAGGGCGCGGGGGGCCTCGGCCCAGGCGTCCGACGGAAATCGCGCAAGCACGTCGTCGCGGCTCGCCGCCGCCGACCAGGTTTCCGTCTGTGCAGAATCGGCGGCCACCGCGACGATGTTCACCATGGCGCCGGCGTCTACCGGATAATGGACGATGTGGCCGCCTGATCCGAGCCACAGGTTGACGATCGGTTCCGTTGCCATGGCGGGAAGTCGCGCGGCCGGCAGCAGGGCTCGCCATGCGGCGCGACCGGGAAAGTACGGCGGGGCGCTGTTGCCGATGAGCGACCACAGGCGTGACCACAGGCCGTCGGCACCGATCAGCGCAGCGCCGTGATGGGGCTCGCCGCCCGCGATGTTGATGCGGATCCCCGCCTCCTCGGCCTTGAACCGTTCGACCCTGGCGCCGAGCGTGAGGGTGATGCGCGCCTCGGCGGCAACAGCGTCGAGCAGAGCCTGCTGCAGGTCGGCGCGATGGATCACCCAATAGGGTGCGCCATAGCGACGCTGCACCGTCTCGCCGAGTGGAATGCGCGCGATCTCATCGCCCGAACGTCCGGAGAGGAGGCGGATCGCCTGCGGCACCACGATTGCGGGCGCCAACCGTTCGGCAAGGCCGAGCGCGATCAGGACGCGCGTCGCGTTCGGAGACAGCTGGATGCCGGCGCCCGCTTCTTCGAGCCGCTCCGCCTGATCGAACAGCGCCACGGTCCTGCCGGCGCGCGCAAGCGCGAGCGCTGTCGTCAGGCCGCCGATGCCGGCGCCGGCAATCAGGACCTGGTCAGGCACGGCCGATCAGGCCATCTCCATGTCGGGAAGTTCGCATTCCTGCGGTCGCGCCTTGCGGGCATTAAGCTTGGCGTCGAATCGATAGAGCGTCGAGCAGTACGGACAAATGATTTCGTTGTCGCCACCCATGTCGAGGAAGACATGAGGGTGATCGAACGGCGGCGTCGCGCCGACGCACATGAATTCCTTGGCCCCGATCTCGATGACGGACACGCCCGGGTTGTTGTGAAAATGGGGAACGAGTTTGTCCGTCATGGCAACCGTCCAACTCTGCGCGATCTGGATTCCATCATCCCGAGGCGCCGTACTTTGGCGGCGGCCGTCGGCCGGGGCGCACCATAGCGGCGAGCCGAACCAATTCCTAGATAGAGTATATTGCGGCCGGCCGCGGTTGCCGACGTAAAGCGACCTTATTTGGACCCTAGGCGGGCAGTCGATAGACGGAAAGCGAAAATGCGACGGATGATCCTGCCGCTGCTGGCGGCTTCTTTTTGTGCCGCGGCGACGTGGCAGATTTGGCCGCGGGCGGTCGAATCGGCGGCGCTTCTCTCCGCACAGGACGATCCGGTGCGGCTTGCCGACTACGCGGTTGCCAAAACCCTCACGCCGTCCGTGGCCGACACCGAGATCGCCAAGGCGCTCGCCGCCGGCGATGCCGAGCTTGCGTTGAGCTTCCTCGATCTCGCGCGCGAGCGCGACGTTGCCGTCGACCCCGCCCTCGCGGCACGTGTCGAGCAGGCGAACGGCACCGGTGCGCAGGTCGTGCACGCCGCCTGGAGCTTCGGCCATGGCTTTGTCACGGGTGCGCCCGGCGACCTTGCCGGTCTCGCCGGCACCGCGACGGGCGATCTTTTCGTCTTCGGCGATGTCCGCGATGCTGTGCGCGAGGGCATCCACATGGCGCGCGGCGAGCCGACCGACGAGATCGTGCTCGGTCTTGCGTGCGCCGGCCTCGCGATCACGGCGGGAACTTACGCGACCTTCGGCGCCGGGGCGCCGGCGCGCATCGGCGTGTCCGTCGTCAAGGCGGCGCGCAGCGCAGGCCGGATGAGCGCACCGATTGCCGGATGGCTCACGCGCGCGGTGCGGGATGTGGTCGATACCAAGGCGCTCGGCGGCGCGATGAGCAAAGTATCGCTGACCTCGCCCGGCGAGGCGGTGCGGCTTGCGCGCGATGCCGTCAAGGTCGAGCGCGGCGAACGCATTCTCGCCCTCTTTGGCGATGTCGGCCGGGTGCAGAGCAAAGCGGGCACGAAGGCGGCGCTCGAAGGGCTCGAGCTAGCCCAGGAGCCGAAAGACATGTCCCGCCTTGCGCGGCTCGCGGAGACGAAGGGCGGCAAGACGCGCGCGATCGTGAAGCTCGCAGGCCGCGGCGCGTTTGTGCTGACGGCCGCCGCGATGGAGCTTGCGAGCTGGCTCTTTGCTGCGATCTGCGCGGTGTTCGGCTTCTGCTCAGCGGTCAAGCGCACCACCGAACGGGCGACCGAATCCTATCTGCGCTGGCGCAAGGCGCGCCGCGCTCGCGCTTTGCTCGCAGCCGCCGCAGCTTGATCAGACAAAGCAATGCAAACAAAAACCCGGCGCGCGATGAGCGCGCCGGGCTGATCGAGAGTCGGTGGCCTTCGACGCTTACGCGCTCGGGCCAGGCTGCACGCACATGAACGAATTGATCTTCTTGTCCCAATCCGCATTGAGCGTCGGATAGGAGCCCGGCCCGATCTCCATGGGCGCGCCGCCGTAATCGTTGTCAGCAAAGAAGTCCCACGTTCCAGATTGCACCTGGATCGAGGAGACGGCGTTCTGCCAGCCGCTTTCGGAGAGGTTTTGCTGGTTGTCGCCGGTCGGTGCCGAGACGCCGCCGAAGTTCGGATCGGCGAAGATCGTCATCTGGCAGGTTCCCTGCTGCGGAATCGGCGGCGCCGGCGGGAGCGTCGCAACTTGTGCCGGCGGCGCTCCGCTCCACGGACAATATTGCACGCATTGCGGCACACCGCCGCCGTCGACAAAGTCGACGTCCCGCCAATGCAATTCGCAGCCGTCAGGCGTGAGACCGCCGCAGGCTGGGCCCGCGATCGAGACATAGGCGTCGGGATACCAATAGGCGCCGCCGATCAGCACGGTGCCAAGCAAGGCCAGCGGCACGAAAGTCCGGCGGACGCCGCCCCACCAGACGAAGCGCTGGCCCTTGTTGATCGGGAAGAAGCGATTGCCGACACGCACAACGGGGAAGTTCGGGCGGGCGCCTGGAAGTCCTGCAGGCCCGGCATGCAGATGCCCGGGGCCGGCCGCCGGTCCGTGCGGGCCTACTCGCAGCCCCGCCGGCCCGACACCGGCGACAGGCGTGTGCAGAGGTGTCGCCCCGCCGCCGATGGGACCGCGATGGAACGTGGCGGTTCCTGGACCCGCTGGACCCGTATGTGTCGTCACGTTGGGATTGTGCGTGACGGTGCGATTCGGCGTAAACGTGCGGTTCGGCGTGTGCGTGACCGTAGGGTTGTGCGTTACCGTCCGATTGACTGTTGGCGTGTGGACCGGCGCGTGGGTCACGGTACGCGCTGCCGGTGCCGCTCGCGTGACCGGATGCGCAGCAGGGGGCGGCGCCTTCTTTGGCGGAGGCGCCGCCTGCGCCGCGCTGAACACGAATGACGTCGCAGCGGCGAGCGCAATAAGACCGCTGACCCGCGCGACAGATGTTGCCGTTGATCGAACGTGCAATTCTACCTCCCGGTCGGAAGATGACAATCGATTGCTCGTTGCCGAGCCTACCACGCCACACTACACAGATTACCGTCTTTTGTCGTCATCGTCGTTCGCCGGACATGAGCTGCTGGTGAAATCTGCGCGGCGGCCGACTACGTTCCTGGGCTGCTCTGGTCGGGGTTCTTGGATGGTTTCGGCAGTCACGCCGCGAAGCTTCATCACTGCTGCAGGCGAGATCGCCTATCTCGATCAAGGCGAGGGCGACGCGATTGTGCTCGTTCACGGCTTCGCTTCCAACAAAGAGGTGAACTGGGTCAATCCGAGTTGGCTCACGACGCTTGAGCGCGCCGGGCGCCGCGTCATCGCGCTCGACAATCGTGGTCACGGCGCCTCGGTCAAGCTCTACGACCCTGCGCTTTACAAGACGGAACTTATGGCGGGCGATGTGCTCGCCCTGCTCGATCATCTTCGAATCGAGCGGGCCGACATCATGGGCTATTCCATGGGGGCCCGCATCGCCGCATTTCTCGCGCTTGGGCATCCGGGACGAGTGCGCTCCATGATCATGGGCGGTCTCGGCCTCAAGCTGGTCGAAGGGGTGGGGCTGCCCGAGTTGATCGCCCATGCGCTCGAGGCTCCCTCGATCGACGACGTGGTCGACCCTCAGGGCCGCATGTTCCGTATCTTCGCCGACCAGACGCGGTCAGACCGCACGGCGCTTGCGGCCTGCATTCGCGGCACGCGGCAGACCCTCGATCCCAACGATGTCGGCCGCATCGTGGTGCCGGTGCTGATTGCGGTCGGCACCAAGGATGCGGTCGCGGGGTCCGCGTCGGCGCTCGCCGCTCTCTTTCCCCACGCTAGCGCGCTCGACATTCCCAATCGCGACCACATGCTTGCGGTCGGCGACAAGGTGTTCAAGGCGGCGGTGTTGGAGTTCCTCGCGACGCGGCCGTGACCGCGTCAGCCGGCCTATTATTTGCAAGATCGTAATCAAGGGCGCGTAAGAGCCGTCGATGCGCGGGCGGAGCATCCCGAGCGCTGGCGGTTTCCAGGCCGGGACCCCATTTATGCTAGACTTTTGTTCGACGCCGGCGCCCCGGAGGATGATGAATGGCCCAGCCGCAGCGGATTTTGCCCCTTGATGCCGTCGACCCGGTCTGGTCGCGTATTCGCAGCGAAGCCGAGGCGGTGGTGCGGCAGGAGCCGCAGCTCGCCTCTTTCATTCATGCCTCCGTGCTCGAACACGACTCGCTCAATTCCGCGGTGGTGCAGCGGATTGCCGACCGGCTTGATCACCCCGTCCTGACCGGCGCAACCATTCGCCTCGCCTTTTTCGATGCGCTCGATGACGATCCGGAGATCGGAAACGCATTCCGCACCGATATCGTGGCGACCTATGATCGCGATCCGGCGACCGTGCGCTTCATCGAGCCGCTCCTCTATTTCAAGGGCTTCCATGCGATCCAGATCCATCGCCTGGCGCATTGGTTGTGGAAGCATCATCGCAAGGACTTTGCGCTTTACCTGCAGAGCCGCGCCTCGGCGGTGTTCCAGACCGATATTCACCCGGCGGCCCGGATCGGACGCGGCATCTTCCTCGACCACGCCACCGGGCTTGTCGTCGGCGAGACGGCGGTCATCGAGGATGACGTCTCGCTTCTGCACGGCGTCACCTTGGGCGGCACCGGCAACGAGAACGGCGATCGCCACCCCAAGATTCGCTACGGCGTGATGATTGGCGCCGGCGCGAAAATCCTCGGCAACATCGAGGTCGGCCACTGCGCCCGCATTGCCGCGGGCTCGGTTGTGCTCAAACCCGTGCCGCACAACGTCACGGTTGCGGGCGTACCGGCGCGGGTGATCGGGGAAGCCGGCTGCGCAGAGCCCTCGCGCACCATGGACCAGATGCTCTATAACGTCGGCGTGTAGTCTCAACCGAATTGGCCCGGTAGGCTTGGGGCATGTTCGTGCGAACGTGCCGAGAGTTGAACACGCGGGCAAAAGGAGCCATCGTGGACGTCCAGGAAATCCGCAAGCTGGAAAGTTACATGAGGGGCCTGTTCGGCAACGCCAAGCTGCGCGTGGTGCCGCGTCCACGCAAGGATGATTCCGCCGAGGTCTACCTCGGCGAGGAATTCATCGGCGTGCTGTTCGTCGACGATGAGGACGACGAGCGCAGCTACAATTTCCAGATGGCGATTCTCGCCACCGATCTCGGCGACTAGCGCGTCTTTCGATCGACTGGAATCACTCGTGGGGCTTCGCTCAGCCTAAGCTGTCAGCCGTCGTGGGTCGCATAATCGACCGGTTGGCACGCCCTCGTTGTTGATCTCGATCTGGAAGATATCGGACAAGCCCGCCCTTCCAGCCGACGTTAGTTGGAGTGCACGGCTACCCGAAACACATTTGAGCCATCCGAGCTCCAATAGACGATCCAGAATCCGAGCGCCGACGAGTCCCTTGAGGTGATAGCGACGCTCGCTCCAGTCGAGACAAGGCTGGCAGAAAATCCGCCGGGTCCGCGGCGTCAGATCTATGCCGAACGTCGGAAAGGAAACGCCCGCCCGAAGACGTGACCTCACCGCCTTCATCGGTGAGTACGACGTGCCCCATGGCCACAAGTGCATCGGTAACAGCGACTCCTACCCGGCCAGCCAGGTGATCGTAGCAAGTTCGGGCAAAACGGAGTGCATCGTCGTTTGCTGATCGCGGCTGTCGGCGGGGCGGCACCTCTATGGCGGCGACGACCTTGATGCTCTCCAGCATTGTCGCGACCAGCGGGGACGCGATCCGATAATAGCTGAAGCGGCGCTCGCGAGTGACAGTCAAAAGCCGCGCGGCAACCAGCTTGCTCAGGTGGCCGCTCGCCGTCGAGCGAGAGACATTGGCGCAGTATGCAAGCTCAGTGGCCGTCAGCGACTGGCCGCCCATGAGGGCGTTGAGCATCGTCGCTCGCGCAATATCGCCCACGAGAGCGGCCACTTCCACCAGATTTGCCGCCGCGACCATCCTCAACCCTATCGCTGATACCAAAAGCACATCAATCGAAAACAGTTTGGCATGGGCCGAACTGTTCGCGCGAGACAATTGCGAACCTCCGAGCCAAGAATGCGCTGCAACAGAAGGAACGCATCATGGGAATGGCGGCGGTAATCTACAAGAAAGGCGCACCCGACAACTTCGTGTGGGAGGAGATCAAGGTCGGGTCTCCCGAGCGCTGGCCAGGTACGTCTTCGCAGCACGGCCGTCGGCGTGAATTTCGCTGATACGTACCATCGGGCAGGAATTCCGCACCCGATGATCGTCGGCGATCCGCCGGTTGTCGTCGGTTTCGAAGGAGTGGGCCAGATCGAGGAGTTGGGTCCTGGCGTCACCGGGTTCTCCGTCGGCGAACGTGTTTGCACCTGCCTTCCGCCATTCGGCGCCTATAGTCAGGAGCGCCTTTACCCGGCTGACAAGTTGATCAAAATTCCAGAGGACTTGCGGTTGGATGACGTTCAACTGGCAGGACTAATCCTGAAGGGGATGACCGCGCAATATCTCCTGCATCGAACGCACAAGGTGCAGCCGGGAGATTATGTTCTGATCCATGCGGCTGCTGGCGGCATGGGCCATATCCTTTGTCCTTGGGCGCGGCATCTCGGAGCCACTGTGATCGGTACCGTTAGTACTGACGCGAAGGCCGAGATCGCTCGAAATCTCGGTTGTCACCACGTTATCAATTACTCGACCGAAGACTTCGTAGCTGTCACCCGCAAGATTACGGACGGAAAAGGCGTAGACGTTGTCTATGAGTCGATCGGTAAGGACACGCTGCAAAGGTCACTCGACTGCCTGCGGCTGAGTCGGTATGTGCGCAGCTTACGGCCAGGCGTCAGGCGTTCCTGATCCGATCGACCTCATCAAAGATTTGGGCGCTCGCGGGTCCCTCATTATAACCCGTCCTGCGCTCTCGCATTACATATCGAACCGAAGCGAAATCGACGCCGGAGCAAAATCGCTGTTCGATGCCGTCGCACGAGGGGTCGTAGCGAGCAACGTTGTCAAAACCTTTCCGCTTCGAGAGGCTGCAGCCGCGCACAAGTTCATCGGCGGACGCAAGACGACGGGCTCGATCGTCATGATTCCATTCGAGTAAGCGGCCCCAAGAACACCAGCAAAACGACTTCGGCCACTTTGGTGGATGACGTCACGGCCGCTGCCTAACAAGCCACTCAATCCGCAGAAAGAGAACACTCATGTCGATCATACGCCACGAAATTAGACAGATATCAGACGAAAATCGCGGTCAGCCGATCATCAGCCAGGCAGTCGTTCACGGCAACGTCGCCTATTTCGCCGGCATCACCCCCAACCCAATTGTCGGCGATATCAAAACCCAGACTGCTCAAGTGCTGCGACGCGTCGATGAGCTTCTCAACCTCGCGGGAACCGACAAATCACACCTACTAAGCGCCCAGGTCTGGATCGCTGACATGCGTCTGTTCGAAGATCACAATTCTGTTTGGAACGAATGGGTCGATCCGGCAAACCCTCCGGCGCGGGCTTGCCTCACGACGAGACTTTTGGCGACCCTGGGATGCTCGTTGAAGTTATGGTGGTTGCGGCCTTGCCATGAGCCTATTGCAGTCTGAGAAGCTGACCAGTCAGCGCATGTGATGCCGAGGATTGGTGCCTGGATATTCGGCCAGCCATCATACGCTCAACGCGTATGCGTCAGCGCCTCGACACTCGGCTTCGGATAGATCGGCGCAAAGTGCGAGACGTCGAGCGCCAGCTTGCCGCCAACGACGATCAGGACCACTGCGAGCACGTAGCGCAAAGCGGTGTCCGGGACGCGCGCCGAGATCAGGCTGCCGACCAGGATGCCCGGGAACGAGCCTGCGAGCAGCGACCCCAGCGTCATGAGGTCGACCGAGCCCATCGCGCCATGGCCCAATCCGGCGATCAGGGTCAGCGGCACCGCATGGGCGATGTCGGAGCCGACAATCCGCGCCGCCGAAATGCGCGGATAGAGCAGCACAAGCGCCGTCACCCCGATCGCGCCGGCGCCGACCGATGACAGCGTCACCAAGATCCCGAGCACCGCACCCATGGCGATGGTCAGCCGGCCGACGGCACGGTCGCTGAGATCGCCCAATTGCTGCATGTACAGCGCGGAGACACGGTTGCGGGCAATGAGCACCACCGCCGTCAACAACAGGGCCACACTCAGCACCGCGGTGATCAGATGGCCGGCGCCGCCCGCGCTCACATGCAGCCACGACAACAGGAGGAGCGCGAGCGCCGTCGCGGGCATGCTGCCCGCGGCAAGCCGCCTGACCACCCGCCATTCAATGGTGTGATTGAATCCGTGGACGATGCTGCCGACACTCTTGGTCGCCGCCGCAAAAAGCAGATCGGTTCCGACCGCCGTCGCCGGCGAGACGCCGAACAGCACGATCAGGATTGGCGTCATCAGCGATCCGCCGCCGACTCCGGTCACGCCCACGAGGCCGCCAACAAGAAATCCGGCCACCACGTAGTGCGGATCGATTGATCCCGAAAACATCCTTTGTGCCCGTCCGTTAACTAATTATCCGACTGAACGGCCACGCAAAGCAAGCGTGCGGAAAATCAGCGATCCGGCGACAGATTCTTCAATCTTTGCCATGGGTTGCCGTGCTGCGATGCCGCGAGCGTGGCGCCGGACTAGCGGCTGGCCGCGCTCGGCCGCCAGCGCTCGATGAGGAGGTCGATGCCCGCTTGGACCGTTTGCCAATCGGAAAGCCAGCCGCGCGGGAAGCGGAAGGTGAGGGCGGCGTCGCCGATCGTGCGCTCATGAAGGCAGACGGCGAGCGTCATGTCGCCGTGCGAGCGGCTGCATCGCACCAGAAAGCGATCGGGCGCGGTGGGGTCGTAGATCACATCCTCGCCCTGATACGGACTGCCGTCGGCAAACGGCGCGATGATGAGCCCGCCGGGCATGCTGGTCGACGGTCCGGCGAAGTAGCGCGGATAAACGGACCTCAGCCGTTCAATTGGACTGAGCTGCGGCTGGGTGCTTTCGATCGCAACGAACAGCCGCGGCGCCGCGTCGGCGGTGCTTGCATCAGGGGGCAGCAAGTCGGGCCAGCGATAAGCGAGATCAACGCGCTCCTGCGCGCCGGCGCGCCGTTGTACCGGCATGCGGATGGCCGCCGGCGGTACATTGAAGACGATGCCCGCGACCGTAATTGGCAGCGGGGGCGCGTCGAGCGGGGCTTGTGTCCAAGTCGGCGTCAACAGATAGGCGATCAGCGCGGTCGCGAAAGTGGCAACGGACACAAAAAGCAGCGCGAACAGCAACACGACAGAGCGGGGGCCGTGTCGTAGCCGTTGCGCGTGGTCCATGACGGTCATGCTTTGAGACCTCAAATAGGCGTTGATCCGGTTCTGTAGCCCGGATGGAGCGCAGCGAAATCCGGGGTCAGCATATCAATTGCATCGCTGACCCCGGATTTCGCTGCGCTCCATCCGGGCTACGCCTGCGCGAGATCATCGATCTGCCACTGACGAATCATCAGAGACCCCACCGCTCAGTCGAACGACATGATTGGGGCGAAATGTCCCGATTCGAAACAGGATGCCGCGCGAAATCTTTTTATCGGGAGCGGCGACGCGTTTACCCTTTTTTAAGGAAGTAGTGGCGGGGCGCGCATCGATACGGCAGATCAATTGTTGAAGCATCGATCGGTCCGGCTCGCGGCGGACCCGTTTTCAGATCGGCCGAGGTCGCATGTCGCCCGAATCCATCGAGTCGTTTCTCGCGCTTGCTCTTGGTTTTGCAGTCGCCGGCATGATTTCGACCGGGTATCAGCTTATCACCAGCCGGCCGGCTTCGTTCCGTCTCCTCGGCAGTGGTCCGAGCGCAGCGGCCTTCGTGGCGGTGCCCTTCCTCGCGTTCGCGGCGCCCTTCATCATCATGCGCAATACCTTGCGCGGCCGCCGTATCGAACGTCGGCGGATCGAATTCGTCATGCTGGCAACGGTGGCGGCGAGCTTCTGGAGCATGATGAGCGGCACCGTCGTGGTGCTGATGTTCGAGGCGTTCGAACGTCTCGTTGCCTGATTAGGGCAAAGCAGCGTCTCGCCAAGCAGTGCGCGCCATGGCAGTTTCGCGCGCCCTATCAGGAGCGCGAGCGATGCCCATATTCGAACTTGCCGGCGTGGCGCCGGAATTTCCCGCAGACGGTCTCTATTGGATCGCCGAAACGGCCGTCGTGATCGGGCGGGTGCGGCTCAAATCCGAAACCAGCATCTGGTGGGGCGCCGTGCTGCGCGGCGACAACGAATGGATCGAGATCGGCGAGCGCTCGCAGGTGCAGGACAACGCGACGATGCACACCGATCCGGGGTTTCCGCTGACGATCGGCCGCGGCTGCGTGATCGGCCACAACGTTGTGCTGCACGGCTGTACGGTGGGCGACGGCAGCCTGATCGGCATGGGCGCGATTTTGATGAACGGCGCGCGCATCGGCGCGAACTCCATCGTCGGCGCGGGCGCTGTGGTCACCGAGGGCAAATCCTTTCCCGACAACACGCTCGTCGTCGGTGCGCCGGCGCGCGCGATCCGGACGCTGGACGACAAAGCGGCCGCCGCCATCGCGCGCGGCGCGGACATCTATGTCGCGCGCTGGAAGGAATACGCCGAGGGCTTGCGGCGGATCGGCTGAAACTTGCTCCGTAGCCCGGATGGAGCGACAGCGCAATCCGGGACCGAACTCCAATTTTGAAGCCAGCCCCGGATTACGCTGGCTCCATCCGGGCTACAGCCTCAACTTTGTTCACGAACTGCGCCTTATCGCCTTACCTACGATGCGGTAAGTTGCTAGCATGCGCCGCGTGATTTAAGGAAACCCGGCGTTCGCCGGAGGCTGGGCGCGCAAGTGCCGGCCGCGGAACGATCCTGCAGTGAGGGAGAAAACGATGAAGATCAAGCAGGCGTTGTATCTTGGCGTTGCGGTTGCAGCGCTCGGAGCTTTCGTCGCGGTAGCGCCGAAGGACGTACGCGCCCAAACGGCTGCCGTCACGATCGACGGTGACGATATCGGCGGCGTTGTCACCGGTCCGAGCGGGCCGGAAGCCGGCGTGTGGGTGATTGCTGAGACGAACGACCTTCCCACCAAGTTTGCCAAGATCGTGGTGACCGACGATCAGGGCCGCTACGTGATCCCGGACCTGCCGAAGGCGAAGTACACGGTCTGGGTGCGCGGCTACGGTCTCATCGACTCGCCCAAGGTCGAAGGCACGCCGGGCAAGCTCCTGAACCTGACCGCGACGCCGGCGCCGACGCCTGCGGCAGCCGCCGAATATTATCCGGGCATGTATTGGTATTCGTTGCTCAAGATCCCGCCGGAGAGCGATTTCCCCGGCACCGGCCCGAAGGGCAACGGCATTCCGACCAACATCAAGACCCAGCACGCCTGGATCGACACCATCAAGAATTCCTGCCAGTCGTGCCACGCGATCGGCTCGAAGGGCGTGCGCACGCTCTCTCCGATGCTCGGCCAGTTCAAGAACTCGCGCGAGGCCTGGGAGCGCCGCATCCAATCGGGGCAGGCGATGGCCAATATGGCGGTCTCGATCGGCCGCATCGGTCCCGACAAGGCGATCGAACTTTTCGCCGACTGGACCGACCGTGTCGCCGGCGGCGAACTGCCGTTCGACAAGCCGCAGCGGCCGCAGGGCATCGAGCGCAACGTCGTGTACACGATGTGGGACTGGGGCACTCGCGGCATGTATCTCCACGACGCGATCGCGAGCGAGAAGTACACCCAGAAGGTCAACGCCAACGGGCCGATCTACGGCTCGCCCGAGGAAAGCTCGGACTTCGTGCCGGTGCTCAATCCGGTCACCAACGAGGCCTCGACCATCAAGCATCCCTATCGCGATCCGGAAACGCCCTCGAGCAAGACCAACACGGCGGGACCGTCGGTGTATTGGGGCGACGAGCCGATCTGGGACGGCCACACCTCGATTCACAACCCGATGATCGACAATCAGGGCCGCGTGTGGTTCACGGCGAAGATCCGGCCGGACGAAAACCCGGCCTACTGCAAGCAGGGCTCGGACCTGCCGTCCGCGAAAGTGGCGCCGCTCAACGTCTCGACGCGTCAGCTCTCGGTGTACGATCCGAAGACGCAGAAGTGGTCGCTGATCAATACCTGCTTCAGCACCCAGCACCTCAACTTCGCCCACGACGCGAACTACACGCTGTGGACGACCCCTGGCGGTCCGCAGAGCGGCGTCGTCGGCTGGCTGAACACCAAGATGTATTTCGAGACCGGCGACGAAGTGAAGTCGCAGGGTTGGACGCCGATCATCGTCGACACCAACGGCAACGGCAAACGTGACGAATTCGTCGAAGCCAACCAGCCGCTCGATCCGAACAAGGACAAGCGGGTGATGGCCGGCTTCTACGGCGTGCAGGCCGAGCCCGGTCGACGACAGCATCTGGGGTCAGTCGATGGACGTCGGCTTCTCGCGGATGGAGCAGCCCGGCTACATCATTCGCCTGATCCCGGGCTCGAACCCGGCCGAGACGGCGCTCGCCGAACTGTTCGTGCCGCCGGATGAGGGCTACGGCGCGCGCGGCATCGACCTCACCACCGACGGCGTCGTCTGGACGGTGCTCTCCAGCGGACACATGGCGAGCTTCGATCGCCGCAAGTGCACGCGGGAGATCAAAGGTCCCGAGGCGGTTACCGGCAAGATGTGTCCGGAAGGCTGGACGCTCTACAAGTTCAATGGCCCGCAGTTCCGCGGCGTCACGGACAAGGGCAGCGCCGAGCACTCGTATTACATCTGGGTCGACCGCCTCAACACGCTCGGCCTCGGCGCCAACGTGCCGATCGCTTCGACCAACGGCGGCGAATCGCTGACCGCGCTCGTCGACGGCAAGTTCGTCACGCTCCGCGTGCCGTATCCGCTCGGCTTCTTCTCCAAGAACGCCGACGGCCGCATCGACGATCCGAGCGCCGGCTGGAAGGGCAAGGGTGTTTGGACCACGTTCGGCAGCCGCGCTCAGTTCCACAACGAGGGCGGCATCCAGAACTCACCGAAGCTCTACAAGGTGCAGATGCGTCCGAGCCCGCTCGCCAACTGAGCGGACGGCACTGGACCGCGCGCGTCTCGCGCGCACGCAAACGAGGAAGGCCCGCGACGGACATCCGTCGCGGGCCTTTTTTATTGGATCAGATCTCGATCTGGCCGCCCAGTTCGATCACGCGGCCCGGCGGAATGCGGAAGAATTCCGTCGCCGGCAATGCGTTCCGGTGCATGAACTCGAAGAACTTGCAGCGCAGGTGGCCGAATTGCGAGCGCCGCGCCGGCACGATGGTGACCCGGCCGATGAAGAACGACGTATCCATCATGTTGAACTTCAAACCCTGCTCGGTACAGCGATCGAGGGCCCGCGGGATGTTCGGCTGTTCCATGAAGCCGTAATGGACCACGACCGAATGAAAATCGTCGGCGAGGTGAACCACCTCCAGGCGACGCGCGCGCGGAACGCGGGGAATGTTCTCGGTCACGACGTGCATCAGCACGATGCGCTTATGCAGCACCTTGTTGTGCTTGAGATTGTGCAGCAGCGGCACCGGCACGACATCGACGCGGCTCGTGAAGTAGATCGCGGTGCCGGGGACGCGTTCCTTGGTATGGACCTGGGCGATGAAGTCCTTGAGCGGGAACGTGTCGCGTTCGAGCCGCCGCAGCACCGCACTGCGGCCAAGCGCGCCAATTGTACATCGCCGCGAATACGCAAGCTGCCACCACGAGCGGCACCCATCCGCCCTCGATGACCTTCATCAAGTTGGCGACCACAAAGGAGAGGTCGACAATCATAAAGAAGCCGGCGACAGCCGCGGCGAGCGCAAAGCTCCAACCCCACACCTCGCGCATCGCAAGGAACAGCAGCACCGAGGTGAGAAACATCGTGAGCGAAACCGCGATGCCGAAGGCAGCGGCGAGATTGTCGGAGGAGCGAAAGCCGAGGGTGAGGGCAAGTGTGACGGCCATCAGCGCCCAGTTGACGAAGCCGACGTAAATCTGCCCGTACCCTTCCGATGACGTCTGGGTGATATGCAGGCGCGGCGAGAGGCCGAGCTGGATCGCCTGCCGCGTCATGGAGAATGTGCCGCTGATGATCGCCTGGCTCGCGATGATGGTCGCGGCGGTCGCGAGCGCGACCAGCGGCAGTTGGAGGAACTGCGGGCACAGCACGAAGAACGGATTGCCTTCCGCCGGCACTTGATTTTCGACGACTATCGCCGCCTGGCCGGCGTAATTCAGAAGCAGCGTCGGCAGCACGAGCCCATACCAGGCGAAGCGGATCGGCTTTGGCCCGAAATGGCCCATATCGGCATAAAGGGCCTCGGCACCGGTCGCGCACAGGAAGACGCCGCCCAGCACCAGAAACCCTGTGAAACCGTGTGAGAACAGGTAGCCAAGCCCGTAACGAGGATCGAGCGCCAACAGCACGCGCGGATGGCTGACGATGCCGACGAAGCCCAAGACGCCGATGGTGACGAACCACACCGTCATGACCGGCCCGAACACCTTGCCGATGCGCGCCGAGCCCTGCGGCTGCAGCGCAAAGAGGCCCAGCAGCACCACCACCGACAACGGCATGATGTAGGGGGCAAACTCCGGGAGCGGCCCCTTGATGCCTTCGAGCGCGCTCAACACCGAGATCGCCGGCGTGATGGCGCCGTCGCCGTAAAGGAGCGCCGCGCCGAGAATGCCGAGCGCGATGACGCCGTTGCGCTCGCCGTGCTTGATGCCGAGGAGCGACATCAGCGCAAGAATGCCGCCCTCGCCGTCGTTGTCGGCGCGCATGACCACGGCGACATATTTTATCGACGTGATGATGATGAGCGTCCACACGATGAGCGAAAGCATGCCGAGCGCGACCTCGGGACTAGCGCCGCCCGCCCAGTCGATGGCGGTCTTGAAGGTGTAGAGTGGGCTCGTCCCGATGTCGCCGTAGACGACGCCCAGGGCGCCGAGCGCGAGCGCCGCAAGGCTGCCGTGAATGCGGTCGGCCGGCGCCTGCTCGGCCGCGGACACAAGCGCGACCGGTTCCGCTGGAGGCGTAGCGGCGGTCCCGTCGTTCGTCGTCGATGCTGCGGGAACGCGCCCGCCAGTTTCAGTGTCGGGCGCGTTCAATCAGCCTACCCCTTGAGTTTGAGTGCCGCGCGCACGCGCGCGGGTGTCATCGGATATTCGCGCATGCGCACGCCGGTCGCATCGAAGAACGCATTGGCGATGGCGCCGACCGCGGCACCCATCACTTCCTCGCCGGCCCCGGTCGAGCGCTCGCCAAGTCGCTGTACCACGATCGGAGTGACGCCCGGATGATCGCCAAAGCGCAGCACCGGATAGCTCCTCCAATCGAGGCTCGTGACGTTGGTCGGCGTGAACGTGACCTCCTCAATGATCGCCCGGCTTGCGGCTTGCGTCAGCATACCCACGATCTGATTCTCGACCAACGCCGGATTGACCACGAGGCCGGCATCCATCGCGCCGTAGACATGCTTGACCTTGATCTCGCCGGTCTCGCGATCGACCTCGATGTCGGCGATGGCGGCGCCGTAGGATACAATATGCGTGCCAAGGGCGATGCCGCGCCCGGTCAACACACGGCCGCTGCCGATGCCGCCGGCGTGGGAAACCCGCGGCGCCCATTTCGCCGCCTGGGTCACGGCATCCATGACGCCAATCCAGCGCCGATCGCTCATGTTGCGGCGGCGGAACGCCACCGGGTCCATCTGGACCGCATGGGCAAGCTCGTCGATCGTCTGCTCGGAGGCGAACGAGATCGAGAGATCGAGCGGCGAGCGGAGATTGCCGCCCTTGAGATAACCGTCGAGCCCGGGGACGTGATGGTTCACGAGCCGCACGTTCGGCATGGCGTAGACGTCGCTCGTCGTCACCTTGTTGACGAGCCGCGCGCGGCCGCTCACGGGAGGCTGCACCGGTCGCGCCGAGCGCAAGCTCCTGGGAGGTTTCGCCGGTGATCCAGCCGTGATGCCAGCCGTCATATTCGTAGGCCACGATATTGCCGGCGGCGTCGACGCCGGCGCGCACGTCGGCGAGATGCGCCGGGCCGTAATTGTCCCAGCCCAGTTCATCCCAACGCATGAATTGGACCCGCACCGGCTTCCCCACCACCTGCGACATGATTGCGGCAGCAAGCGCGGAGTTGTCATGGCAGGCGCGACCGAACACGCCGGCGCCTTCGTAGTATTGCACCCTGATCTGATCGGCGGGCAGCCCGAGCGTCTGGGCCAGCATCCCGCGCACGCCATGGGGAAACTGGGTCGAGCACATGACGAGCGCGCTGTTCGTCCCAACGTCCGCGAGCGCGCAACTCGGCGCGAACGGCGCGTGCGACTGGTAGGGACCGTAGTAGGTCGCAGAGGCGACGTGTGCGGCGCCGGCGAGGGCCGCCGCGACATCGCCGGTCTCGACCAGGACGCTATCGGTCGATTTCGACGCCCGCATGACGTCGAACAGCTTGTCCTGCGGCGGCAGCCGCGGCGGCACGTCCCAGGTGATCTTGAGCTTTTCAGCGGCGCGAACCGCGTCCCATTCCCGCTCGGCGACGACACCGACGAAATCGCCTTTGCGCACCACGCGCGCGCCGGGAATATCGGCAATCGAGCTTTCATCGATGCGCGCGACTTTGGCGCCAAAGCCGTAGGCGCCTTGCCCGCGCGGACGCACGACGCGGCCGTGCAGCATGTTGGGCACTCTGACGTACTGCATGTACACGTACTTGCCACTGATCTTGTCGGGGACATCGACGCGCGGCACGTTGCTGCCGACAAGCTTGTAGTCGGCGACCGCCTTCTGCGGCGCCTTGCCCGTCATCTTCACGTTGAACTGCCTGTCGCCGATGAGTGCGCCGTAGGTGACGGCACGGGCCGGATCGCCGTCGACCGTCACCACGCCCTTCGACACCCGAAGACGCTCGATGGGCGCGCCGAGCTTCTGGGCTGCAAGCTGCAGCAGCGCCTGCCGCGCTTCGGCCGCGGCAGCGCGGACCTGCGGGCCATTGTCCATGATCGAGAGGCTTGCGACCGCAGGGCCCTGGTTCGGCGTCACGTCGGTATCGACGCGCGCTGCCGAAAGCTGGCTCATGTCGAGGTCAAGCTCCTCGCCGGCAATCTGCAACATGCCGGTGGTGGTGCCTTGGCCAAGCTCGACTTTGCCGATCAGGATCGTCGCGGTGTTGTTCGGATGGATCGCGATCCATGAATCAAGGAGCGCGGGATCGGGCGTAGCCGCTGCGGCCGGTGTCGCGACTTCCAACAGCGGTGCCGCAAGCGGTCCCGCAATGTTGAAGCCGACGATGAGCGCGCCGCCCTTGAGGAGGTCGCGACGCGAAGGCGACGTCGGATGCGCGGTCATCGGCGTTAGATGCGCGGTCATCGGCGTTCCTCCGTCATGATCCGGGAGGCGACCTGGATCGCCTTCATGATCCGCGGATAGCTGCCGCAGCGGCAGAGGTGGCCGTTCATGTGCTGGCGAATCTCGGCCTCGCTCGGCTCGCGCACGGTCGCGAGCAGTTCAGCGCCTTTGACGATCATGCCGTTGTAACAGTAGCCGCATTGCGGGGCCTGCTCGTCAATCAGGGCGCGCTGCAGCGGATGAAGCTCAGGCGCCGCGGCAAGTCTGCGCTGCTTGGCATAGAGCGCCGGCAAGCCTTCGAGCGTTGTCACCGCCTTGCCGACGACGGCACCGACCGGCGTGACGCAAGACCGCGTCTCGACGCCGTCCACCAGGACCGAGCACGAGCCGCACTGGGCAAGGCCGCAGCCAAATCGCGGACCCTGCAAGCGAAGCTCGTTCATGAGCACATAGAGCAGCGGCGTGTCGCGATCGGCCGTCACGTTCGACAGCTTGTCGTTTACGCGGATCGTGAGTTCCTCCGCCATGTTTCCCTCCGTGGCGAAGCCTGTTGGACGAGCGATGATGTTATCTGTGTCGAGAAAAGGCGCTCGTGCCGCGTTCGCCTGGAGGGAGTCTACCAGCGGCTCGCTGAGGGTTGAACAGGCGAGTTGCGGTTCGTGGCCCGGTGACTGGGCTCTGGCGCAGACCGAAGCGAAACGCGCGCTGTGCTATGTTGCCATTAACGAGGAGATCATCATGTTCATTGCCATGAACCGCTTTCGCGTGAAGAAAGGCTCGGAAGACGCTTTCGAACAGGTCTGGTCGAGCCGCGACACGCGTCTGCCCGAGGTGGCGGGCTTCGTCGAGTTCCATCTGCTCAAGGGGCCGGCCAACGACGATTACACGCTCTACGCGTCGCATACGATTTGGCAGAGCAGGGCGGCATTCGAAGCCTGGACGAAATCGGACGCATTTCGCCAGGCCCACAGGGACGCAGGGCAAAACAAGCCGCTCTACATCGATCATCCGCAATTCGAGGGCTTTGAGGTGCGCCAGACCGTGCCCGCCTGAGCAGTGAAGGCCTGGCCTGCCGAGACTCGAGCTAGCGAGTGATGTCGGCATGCCGAAATTTTCGGCCCGACATCATCACAGCTTCTGCGAGACGCCCATGTAATAGCCGCGGCGCGCGCCGAACTGCGGCGCGAACACGCCGATGCCGGTGCCGTCGCGCAGCTCGTAGACCTGATCGAGCAGATTGACGATGTCGAAGCGAAATGTCGTCGGCTGGCGCATCCGGCGCCCACCGGACATCGTGCGTGATACCGACATTGACGATCGCATAAGGGCGTCGTGTGATCGATATTGACGAAGCCGGAGCGCAATCCGCTGCCGTAGAGTCATGCTGGTGGTGAACAGGGTATCGTACCAGCGATACGACGCGCCGGCTGAGCCGCTCATGCGCTGCATGTCGTCGGTGTAGTGATAATAATTCAGGAGGTAATTGTAGTTCTCGGCATCAAGCAGATACTGGTTGGAGACGGCATCGATCGCTTTCATGATGCCATAGGAGAAATTGGCGTAGGCTTTGAAATTGCCGTTCTGATATTTGGCCTTGACTTCGACCCCCTCGCTGAAACCCCGCTCCCAGTTGAATTGGGTCAATACGACGGCCTGGCCGAATTGGCCGTCATCGATCATGTCTCTCGAGACCTTGTAGTAGGTGTCGATGCCGAAATCGAGCCCGGGCAAGATCCGTTGATCGATGCCGACATCGAAGTAGTGGGAGCGCTCCGGCAGCACCGGGTTGTTGTAGGGCACTTCCGGCTGATTGGTCGTGTTGGTGAACAACGAGATGTTGGATTGCGCCGCTTGCGCCTGCATCGGCGGCGTAAAATAGCGCGCATATCCGGCATGGAGGCTGGTGCCGTCCACCGGCTTGTAGACCACCGCCACCCGCGGACTGAACTGGTTGGCATCGACGTATTGATACAGTTGGTCGAATCGCAGGCCGAGGTTGATGACAAGCCGGTCGGTGAGCTTCCATTCGTCCTGAACGTAGCCGCCGAGGTTCCAGCCGAGCTTCGAATTGACGTCGGGAATGTCGAATGGCGTCGGCAGGATGTTTCCGGCGGGGTCGACGGGCAGCACCGTCGAAATGTCGATCACGTTCGTTTTCTCGGCCGTGATCATGAAGCCGCCGCGGAACGTGTGCCAGTCGCTCATCCGATAAGAAAGATCGAACTGGGTTCCGGACAACTCGCTTTGGCGGATCACATTCGAGGCCACGTCGTTGAACACGAGGTCGCCGAACACGTCGGGGACGAAGTGGACCTTGGCGTAGCGCGAGAAGAACGCGAGCTGCGTGTCGACGCTGTCGCCCTTGGTCTGAACCGCCGCCATGTTGAAGATGTAGGTGTCGTATTCGTTTTCGTTGAGCGCCAGCGAATTGTAGTTTGATGGCCCGAAATCTCCGAGCGCCGACTGGCTGGGATTGTTGGGGATCTGAAACTTGCTCGATGCGGCCCCGGCAATCAGGCTGAAGCGGGTGGACGGATCGATCAGGGTGGAAGCGTAGCCGAAGAACTTGCCTTGATCGGTCTGATCGTGAATGGCGTTCAATCCGGCGAATGGACTCTCGATGCCGAGGTTGTTCCAATTGCCGCGCGCGGTGACGAAATACTGCGTGTCGCCGACGCTGCCGCCGTAATTGAAGCTTGGCGTAATCGTTCCCCGGCTGCCGGCATAGAGACTCAATTCGCCGCTCGGCACCGAAAAGCTGCGGCTGGTGATGTCGAGGACGCCGGCGGTGCGCAGCCCGTATTGTGCCGGCAGCGCGCCGGTGAGGAGCGACATGCTGCCGATGAAATTGGTGTCGATGAACGGACCGAGGCCCGAAACGCCTTCGGGCAGGACGATGCCGTTGATCCTGGTTTGGACGTTGGCGTATTCGTTGCGGACGTGGAAGGCCGGATTTGCGACAGCTGAATCGTACGATACGCCCGGAAATTGCAGGATGAGCTTTGTCGATCGGCGTGTTTTCGCCCTGCGGCAGGCTGGTGATGCCTTCGCGGGTGATGGTCGAGACCGAGGCGCCGACTTTCGTCAGCAGATTATCGCGCGCCTGATCCATCGCCTGCATCTTGCTGTCCAAGGCGGCTTGACCAGGCGTGGCGCCGTTGTTTGTCGGCGCCGCGGTGTTCGCGCTCCGTGACGGCGGGGCGGTGGAGGCCGTTTGACGCCCTTGGGATGCGGGTCGGGCCGGCTTTGGCTTGGCCGCCGTCACGCTGATTTCGGGAAGCGCGGCTTCGTTCGCCGATGGAGCAGCCGGGGCGGCCGCGGCCGGAGCGGCAGGCCCGGCTGCCGGAGCCGGCGCAGGCGGCTTCGCGACAGGCGGGATCGACTGATCCTGCGCGATAGCACCGAGCGTCCCCACAACGCAGAGTAGGCCGGCCGTTCCACCAACGCGATAAAAAGCGGCTACGCGACGTAAGCCGCGAGCCTTTCCCGCCAACATTGCAGCCGCCCCACCCCGATCGACTTCAAAGACGCAACAAACTTGCGGACCCCGGTCTTGCCCTTAGCTATCGCGGGCCAGGGTGGTTGAAGCAATCCTTGCGGGCGGAGTTTGTAGGAATTCTAGTTTTAAACGGTTTTAATCTGCAAAGCGGCCTGATGGGAAAGACGTCCTTCTTTCGGATCACCAGCAGCGAAGACCTCGCACCTGGACTCCGCCGCACTCAATTCGGAATGAACAGGTAGGGCTTGAACCGATCGGTTTCCTGCTGCCCGACGTATTTGCCGATCTCTTTGTCGAACTGCGCCCAGCTCTTCCACGGTCGGTATTCTGCGAATTCAGCTGCCATGCGCGAGCCGACGCCGGGGATGAGCATGAATTCTTCCCGCGTGCCGGTGTTGAGGTTGATCGGCACGAATGCCTTGGCGAAGAAAGCCTTCACCTGATCCGGCGTGAGCTTCTGGTCGAGCA
Organism: uncultured Alphaproteobacteria bacterium; assembly: GCA_963702755.1. Lineage (GTDB taxonomy): Bacteria > Pseudomonadota > Alphaproteobacteria > Rhizobiales > Xanthobacteraceae > JAJPKK01. Next base: position 455,270 of record CAVPDZ010000009.1, read on the forward strand.
GCAGCTTGTTCAAGTCGACAACGGATTTGAACGGGCGTCGTGCGACGATCTCCTTGGCGATCGCGGCGGTCATGTTGGGCAACGGCTGCAGTTCGGTCTCGGCGGCGGTGTTGGGGTCGATGAGCTTGGCAACCTGGCTTGCAGCAGGTCCCGCCAGCAGTGACAGCAGTGCGAGCGCACCGGCGATCAGGCGTAACGTCGTCATGTCTGGTCAACTCCTTGGCTTGTAACCCAGCGCGCCGACCCATCGCACGACGTGCGCACGGTAGCGGAGGTCCGAATAGACGTAGGCGAGGCCCAGCAGTCCCAGCTGAATCATCATTCCAGGCGCGAGCAGCGGTGGCGCCTTGGCGCGAAGGACCTTGTCGATGAGTTCGGACACCGGCATCTGCGGATTGAGTTCGAGCTGGTATTCGGCCGAGCCGTAGAAGTGGGCGAACATGCCGACCAAGCCGGCCAATACATGCAGCACCATCACGATCTGCAGCGTGACGAGGCTCGCGGCTGAAGGGCGAAGAACCTGCCAGGCGATGGCTGCGATGGCGGCGGCGATCAGGACCAGCGGAACGAATTGCAGGGGCTCCTCGTAATGTCCGAGGAGAACGAGTTCGATCACGGTCCCCACCAGTCCGAGCGCCAACACGCCAAGAATGAAAACGCGCAGCAACTCGAGGTTCTTGGTGCCGCTATCGGGCGGCAGCGTTTCCATGTTCGGCCTCTCTGAGCAAACGACGTTGCCGCAACTGCGGTGCTCGACAGGAATCCCACGACTGACGCGCGGACGGCCGGGATTTCAGGTACGGCTGCGTGCGTCCTTCGTGATCTCGGCAAGGACGGCGTTGTAGCGGGCTAGCACGTCGTTCACCAAAGTCGTTGCCTGCGCGACGTCGGGCTGGTCCGGCATCAGGGCCTTCTCGATTTGAATCATCCCGGCCTCGATGGCAACATAGGCATCGCTCGAGCGCGCCTTGATGAGGTCCTCGATGCTGTCCCACGTATTGTCGAACGCTTCGAATGATTTGCGCGCTTTGGCGAAATTACCGGCCTTCAAGGCGGGCGGTACTTCGCGCAGGTGAGCGCGGACGATGCGCAGCCGCGCGATGTCATCGAACAGCGGGTTGAGGGGCGGCGACTTCGTCACGAGGTCGATGGCCTCGTCGTATTTCACGAGGATCGCCTTCGCGGACGTGAGGAGTGCCGGAACGTCCGGGGCCGGCTTGCTCAATCCATCCTCGATCTTCTTCTGAAGGTCGATCTCGATCTCGCGGTACAAGTCGCGCGAGCGAACGTTGATGTAGACCTCGATGCCGTTCCAGCCGGAGTCATAGGCAGCGAATGCGGTCCTTGCTTTCGCGACATCGCCCTGCTGCAGGGCCGCGACGGTCTCCACCAGCGTCGGCCGAACGGCCTTGATGCTGGTGACCTCGAAGCGTTCCCCCGAGCTTTGAGCAAGCGCCCCCGAGGCGATGGCAGCGGCCGCAATCATTCCGGCGCCGAAGCGGCAAACGTAGTGGAACATGCAACGATCCTCCCGATCTCCGCTCTCGGCGTGCAAGAACCGCCCTTTTGACATTCAGCGAAGTCACCAAGACCTTATCGTCGCACCCGGATGCACGCAATTCCTTCGTTGGATCGGGCGCTGGTCACTCAGCAGGCTTCCCTTCGCCGACCGCGCCAGGAAGACTGCGCGTGATGATGGCGCGAGAAACCACTCACTCTTGAAGATCGGCGTCCGTCATTCGATCTCATTGCTTGGGCGGCAAACCAAGCACCTGGCGTAATTCTGCTTGAGCGCCCGCGAATTCCTTCAGAAAGGCGGCGTCCTGCATCAGCATCGCAGCGAGGCCGGTGGCCGCAAGGCGACCCGCCTCGACGTCGCTCGGAAAATGCACGCCGAGAATGACGCGATCGTCGCCGAATTCGCGTCCGCGCGCGAACAACGCGTCACTTTTCTCGGGCACCATGTTGGCGAGAATGATGGCCGTCAGATAGCCGACGGTCGAAGCGCCGCTGGGGTACGAACTGCCTTCCGGCCGATCGCCGACCGGCTCGACCGCGGGGCTGACGACGAACGGTCGCGGCCGATTCCAAACCCCTTTGCCGGCCGAGAAAGCAACCACGGCATCGCCTCTGGCCTTGTCGAGCAATGCCGCTACGGCGGGAACGCGCTCGGAATTGAAACTTGGACCGAGCACGTCCGCAAAGCCGAACGTGCCGGCGGTGGCGTCCGCCAATGCCCGCTCGGACTGCGAGGCCGTGCGTGTCGCTTGGGTTTTTAATACCGCGCCAAGGTCGAGCCGCTGCTGCTCCGAATCCGGCGCAGGTGCAGGCGGCAATAGCTTTGTCAGATCGAAGCGGTCCGGCTTTACGAAGGTCGCCTCGGCGGCCGAAGCGAGCAGACTCGGCGCCAAGGCAAGAGCTGCGGCCAGCCAAAGCCAGAGGGTCAGATTTGCAGCTGATTCCAGCGCCGCTCCCGCGGAAGATCTTCTCTTCGGGCGGGAAGCTAAGTTCGCTGTCGCGCCCTCCGGCGCACACGAAACGGTCATTTAGCTTTTCTCCTGAATCTGGGACTCGGAGCGCGCCCAGCGCTTCAAATGTCGCGTGCGGATCGGCGCGGGGGTAATGCTATTTTTCTATAAGCCTATAGCTCGGGCTAAGGTGCCAAGCGCGTCGCGTGGTGCGCGACGCCACGAGCCCTCGGATCAATAATGATATGCGGCCTTGAGGAAGAAGGTGCGGGGCAGGCCTACGTAGCCGCCTGCGCTGAGCGCCGTCGGGAAGTAGGTCACGTCGAAGATATTCTTCACCCCTAACGACACGTCCCAATGCGGCTGGATGTAGGAGAACACGGCATCCCACACCGTGTAGCCGGGCACCTGGTTGGTGTTCTGCACGTTGCCGTAGCTGTTGTCGGCATGGGTCATGCCGCCGGCGATCCGAAATCCATCGATCCCGGCGATTGCGAAATCGTAGGTCGTCCAGACATTGGCGATGTGGTTGGGCACGCCGATCGGCTTGTTGCCGACGGCCGTCGGAACGTTCGGCTCCGCCGTGATGACGGCTTCCTGGGAGATGAAATTGGCGTTGATCTTCCACTTGTCGGTGATTTTGAATTCCATGTCGACGTCGCCGCCGACGTTCTGCTGCGCATCGAAGAACACGGTGGTCTGGATAACGCCGTTGACGACGGCGTTCGTCTCGGCAAACACGTTGTTGCGCTGGATGCGGAACACCGCCGGCGTCACCGTGAACCGTCCGTCGAACAACGAGAACTTGATGCCGGCTTCATATTGATAGGCTGATTCAGGATCGACGAGACCCTGTTGCGTCGCTTCTGAGTTGAAGTTGGTCAAATAACTCTTCGACACTCCGACGAACGGCGCAATGCCGGGGAATATCTTGTAGAGCGCGCCGGCGCTCCAGCTCAGCGGCGTGTCGATCCGCGTCTGGACAAAGCCGGGCTCGAGCGGCGTGCCCTGCTCGGTATTGCGGCCGGCGACATAGGCCCGCGGATCGAGCTGCTCGTCCCACCAGTCCTGGCGGATGCTGAGCCGGACCTTCAAGCGATCGGTCACATCAATCTGGTCGATGGCGTAGACGCCGAGGAACGTCGCCGACAGGTTGTCGATCATGCCGCTGTGGGTCGCGTCGCGCAGGAAGACCAAGCCGGCCGTCGACGACTCCGGGATCACCGGCGCATAGATGTTGGCGATGTTCTTGAGATCGGCGGTGGCGCGGTTGTCGCGGATCGACGATTCCTCGGCCGAGAATCCCGTCAGCAGCGTGTGCCCGATCGGACCGGTGTGGAATTTCCACAGCGGCTCGAATTGATAGATCGCGTCGTCGTCGTGGTCGACCTGCTCGCGCAGCTGGCGGCTGGTCATCGTGATTCCGGAGATCGAGCCGCCCGAGTTTCGCAGGATGTCGAGATCGCGATGCAGGTAGGACAAGCGGTTGTTGATGGTCAGATAGTCCGCCCAGTTCCACACATCGGTCAGCGTTACTCGTTCGAGGTCCTGATTGCCGACGCCGAACGGCGTCGAATAGTGGAATTCGCGCGGCACATTGGCGGGCAGGCCGTTGACGTAGGGAATGCCGTAGGTATCGGGCGTCTGCTCGAGGTGCCGGAGATCGACCGCGAACGTGGTGACGTGGTCGCCATGAGTCCAGCCGACCACCGGCCTGATCTCGTAGTCCGCGCTCTTGAGGCTGCGAAAGCCGTCGGACCGCTGCGCCAGCCCATCGACGCGATAGTTCACGCCCTCGATCGTCGTCGGCCCAGTGGCGTACATGCTCGTCGATACGAGACCGAAGGAGCCGACCTGGCCGCTGATGCCGTAGCTCGGCACCGGGCTGGGCAGGAAATGCACGATGTTGATGCTGCCGCCCGGCGTCGTGCTGCCGAACAGCGCCGAGCCCGGGCCTTTCAGAACTTCGATCTGCTGCACGCCGTTGAGGGAGTGGGGATAGCCGTTGGATTGATCGCCGTCGGAAAATCCGTCGGTGTAGATGCGGGCATCCATGCCGCGAATGAGATAGCGGTCGAAGAAGCTGTAAGTCGAGGAGCCGCCGACATTGATGCCGCTGACGTTGCGCGTGATCGCATCGGTCAGGCTCAAGCCGCCCTGTTCGCGGACGGTGGCGGCGGGGACGATATTGACGGAGGCGGGCAAGTCTTCGAGCTTCGTCCCCGTCTTGCCGAGCGCCGGCGCTTGGGCGAGCGGCGGACCCTGGGTACCGTTGGCGGTACCACCTGCGGTGTTATTTGACGGCGTCTGCGTGGTGTTCGAAGTTTGCGCCGGTTGAGTTGACGGTCGCGTTGCCTGCGGCGCGTTGGCACGTCGCGCCGGCTGGTTCCTCGGAGCTTGAACTTTGATTTCCGGAAGGGGTGCCGTCGATTGATTTTCGGGGGTGGCGCCTGGACCAGGTTGCGATGTCGGCGAAGCCGACGGAGAAGTTGAAGGTTGAGGCGCTACTGGCGGTACCGACTGATCCTGCGCCGATGCACCGAAGCTTCCGACGCACAGCAGACCAGCTGCTCCAAACGCGCGACATAGTTCAGCGCCGCGGCGCGAACCGCGAAGCATACGTCTCGACATGACGCCCACCCACCCCAAAAGAGATTTTGCAAGAAGACGGTGTTATTTTTGATGTTGATGGCAGGTATCGCGGCGCTGAAGATTAATAGCAATGCCTGCGGCCCCAATTTGTATGAATTCAAGTTTTGAAATATTATAAGCTATTATCGATTCATCTTTTGGAATATAAATTACAACCTCATCATAAATGGTATGCTCGCTGCAAGCGGCGACGTTTAGAACGATTAAAAATGAGAATTGGAATGATTAAAAACAGGAACGCAACGCGCGTCGGTTGTGGCTCAACATCCATCTCGTAATCGGACTATCGGTTGGCCTGCTGTCGGCGCTGATCGGGGCTTCCGGTGCAGTCCTGGTGTGGCGCGATCAGATCGATGCTCTGCTTCATCCAGCCCGTTATGCCGTGACCGCCGGACCATCCGCACTCGCGCCGTCCGCCTACGTTGCGAGCGCGCGCCTCGCACTCGGCAGCGGATTTCAGGAAGCCGCAGTGCGCTATCCGGCCAATGATGGCGCTCCGGTGACAGTGACGATGCGTGACGCCGCGCGCGGCAGCGCCGGTCCGCAATTGATGACCGCCTATATCGACCCGCCGACGGGCCGCGTACTCGACACCGCTGACGCCCGCGCGTCGTTCCTCGGCATCCTCCATCGTTTCCACGAGAACCTGACGATTCCCGAATACAACGGCCGCGCCATCGTCGGCTGGATCGGCGTTGCCATGTTGATCTCGGCGTTGACGGGGCTGTGGGTCTGGTGGCCGCGGCATGGCGGGGTTGCGCGTGGCTTCCGCTGGCGTCGCGGTCCCGGCCCGTCCTCGAACCTGCATCATCGGATCGGCATCTTTGTCGCGCTGCCGCTCGCGGTGGTGTCACTCACCGGCATCTACATTGCGTTCCCGCAGCAGAGCCGCGAGTACCTGAGCGCGATCGCGCCCATGAGCCCGCAAGGGCAGCGGCCGCGCGGCGATAACGCGCCGATGCAGCGCAGCCGGCTCACGATCGACACGGCGCTCGATGCCGCGCTCAAGGCTCTTCCGGGCGCCAGTCCCCTTGCCATCAACTTGCCGACGCGCGGCGCTCCGGAATGGCGGATCCAGCTGCTGCCGCATGACGCGACCGAGCCCATGTTCGTCGCGGTTGTCGATGCCACCGGGGACGTGAAGCAATCGGGCTCGCAACCGCTGACCGGCGACCGCATCGCGCAATGGATCCGCTGGACCCATGAAGGCAGTCACTTGAGCGTAGTGTGGAAGCTCGCAGTGTTCGCCTGCGGAGTCTCGCCGCCGATCTTCTTCGTCACCGGGATCATGATCTGGTGGCGCCGGCGGCGCCTGCGCGCTACGCCCAAATCCGCGGTGGTGGTCCCCGAACCGCAGGGCGCGTCGTAGCGCTTACGCGCGACCGGTCCCGCGTCGCCTATTGGCACATCGCCCGCGTCACGAAATGCTCGACGGTGCAGACGCCCTCGGCCTCGTTGCGGCTCGACGTCCGGTAGCGCGGCGGGCACTTTTCGGCGGTTTCATAATTGACGATGGTGCCGCTGCCATAGCCCTTCGCCTGGCACAACAAATCCGCCGCGACGCGGCAGTCGGGGGCGCCATTGGGCGCGAGCGTGCAGCGTTCGCGGCCTTGGATGAAGCCCGTGCTGGGCAGCTTGGTGACGGTCGTCGCGGTTTCGCGCGCTACGTCGGCGGCGCCTTTGGCAAGGGTCGAGGTGACGTCGGTTGCCTCCTTGGCAGCTTGGTTGGCCTGGCCACCAATGCTTCCGACCATCGCACCGAAGCGCGCTCCCACGCTGGACACGCCTTCCTGCATCCAATTGCCGAACGTTTCGATTGCGCCCGGCTGTGCCGTGGACGCGTTGACGCCGGGGGTGGGTGCAATCGGTGTGGCAGGTTGTGCAGAGGGCGCAGGTTGGATCGATCCAGCAGGCGGCGGCGCAGCTGGCGTCTGGGCCGAAAGGCCATTTGGAACGACAAGACACATCGCGCCAATAGCAGCGCAAGTTGCGCCGCGCCGGCGCACCCGATATCGCCTATCAGTCATACTCGCCTCGCCCCCGATGCCGTTACGGCATCGTCCTGTCCCGTTTCTTGTTTTGCCTTTTGCGCCATATTTCGTCACGAACGTGACGGGCGGAAAAGCCTTAAAAATCAGAACACGTAGACTGCGGCAACAATGCCGACAACGATGATGGCGGCGGTTACCGCGAGCCAGAAGCCGAGGCGCTTTTCGATGATCTCGCGCGCGGTCTCACCATACCGGTTAAGTAGGAAGGCGAGGAGAAAAAACCGCATCCCGCGGGTGAGAAATGACAGCAAGATGAACAGCCAGAGATTGTAGCCGGCAATCCCGAGGGTGATGGTGACGAGCTTGTAGGGGATCGGCGTGAAGCCCTTGATCAGGATGATCCACGCGCCCCAGCGCGCCACCGACTCCCGAAACGCCTCGGCCTTGTCGCCGTAGTGATAGAGCGAAATGATCCAATGCCCGACGGTGTCGTAGAGCAGCGCGCCGATCGCATAGCCGAGAATGCCGCCGGCAACCGACGTCACGGTGCATAGCGCTGCGTAGGTCCATGCCTTCTGCGGCCGGGCGAGCGACATCGGCACCAGCATCGTGTCCGGCGGGATGGGAAAGAACGAGCTCTCCGCAAACGACACGACGCCCAAGAGCCACAGCGCATATGGCTTATAGGCGGCGTCGATGCACCAATTGTAGGCTCGCTTCAGCATGGCGCGCCTCCATATCGGCGATGCCGGTCATTGTCCATTGCAATGAGTTCGGGCTGCTTTGCGCGGCCTAGCCGCAAGCCGAGGGGTTTTGCGCGATTTGGCTAGCCGCCCCCGCGCTTTCAGCGGTGATGGAGGCGCCGGGCGCCGAGCGTCGGGGCCTTTACCGGTCGCTTGCCGGGCATGTGGTGCTTCGCCAGTTTTTCGGCGAGACCGAACAGCTGCTCGCGCCGGCTCATTTCCTTCCACACGTCCGCCGGCTTGACGCCGGCGTCGGCCCACACCACGACGAGATTGTAGAGGAGATCGGCACTCTCCCGCGTCACCGCGTCGCGGTCGCCGTTCATCGCGTCGATCACGACCTCGACGGCCTCTTCGGCAAGTTTCTTGGTGATCTTGGCGCGCCCCGAGCGCAGCAGCCGCGCGGTGCGCGACACGCCGGGATCCGTATTCTTGACGGCCAGTACGGCTTCGTAAAGTCGATCGATCGAATCACTCATAAATGCACAATAATGCGAAGTTCATTATCGGCAAATTACAGTGCGGCTGATGGTAAAAGAGGATGCCGCCAGCACGGCGGTCACGCTCACGATTGCTCCGCCAGGAGGCTTGCATTGCCTCCGACCGCGGCCGTGTTGATGCTCACGACCTGCTCCAGCGCAAAGCGGCGGACATAGTTCGGGCCGCCCGCTTTCGGTCCGGTGCCGGACAGGCCGGCACCGCCGAAAGGCTGGGTGCCGACCACCGCGCCGACGATGTTGCGATTGACGTAGACGTTGCCGACAGCGAGACGGTCGGCGATCCGCTGCACCGTGGCGTCGATCCGCGACTGGATGCCGAGCGTGAGCCCGTAGCCGCTCTGCGCAATGTCATCGATGAGCCGGTCGAGGTCTTCGTGCGCGATAACGCACCACATGGAGGACCGGACCGAAGACCTCCTCCTTGAGTTCGCTCGCACGGTCGAGCGCGATGATCGCCGGCGCGACGAAATGGCCGGCCGACGGCACCTCCGCCGACAGGGGGTGGCGGAACACGAGGCGGCCCTGGGCCTCCATGCCGGCGACCCAGCGGTCGAGCCGCGATTTGGCCTCGACATCGATGATCGGGCCGACGTGGGTCGCGGGGTCGCGCGGATCGCCGACCTTCAACTCGCGGGCGGCGCCCGCCACCATGTCGACGATCCGTTCGGCGACGTCCTCCTGGACGCACAACAGCCGCAGCGCCGAGCAGCGCTGGCCGGCGGAGCGGAACGCCGACGCGATCACGTCATCGGAGACCTGCTCAGGGAGCGCGGTCGCATCGACGATCATGGCGTTGATGCCGCCCGTCTCGGCAATGAGCGGCACGATCGGGCCGTCCTTGGCGGCAAGCGAGCGATTGATGATCCGTCCGACCTCTGTCGAGCCGGTGAAGGCAACGCCGGCAACTCTCGGATCGGCGGTAAGCCATGCGCCGACCGCGCCATCGCCCGGCACGAGGTGCAGAGCGGTTGCCGGAACGCTAGCCTCGTGCAGCAGCCGCACGGTGAGCGCGGCGACGAGCGGCGTCTGCTCGGCCGGCTTGGCGACGACGGTGTTGCCGGCGACGAGCGCGGCTGCGACTTGGCCGATGAAAATCGAGAGCGGGAAATTCCACGGGCTGATGCACACGAATACGCCCCGGCCGCGGTAGCGCAGCTCATCGCTTTCGCCCGTCGGCCCCGGCATTCCTTGCGGCACGAGGCCCTGTCGCGCCGTCATCGCGTAGTAGCGGCAGAAGTCGGTGGCTTCCCGCACTTCGGCGAGCGCATCGTCGAGGGTCTTGCCGCCCTCGGCCTGCAATAACGCGATGAAGGCGCCGCGCCGCAGCTCAAGAAGATCGCCGGCGCGGTCGAGCGCTGCCGCGCGATCCGCAACGGGCGTCCGGTCCCATGCGTCAAAACCGGCCGCTGCCGCGGCCATCGCTGACTTCGCGGTCCACTCGTCGGCCTCCTCCACCTCGCCGACCGGCGCCGCCGTCGATCGGCGAGAGCACCGGACGTTTCCGTCCCGGCACCGAATGACCGTTGATGAGCGGAACAGCCCGGGCGTCACGCGGCGTTGCGTTGCGGACTTCCGCGAGCAATGCAGCGAGGCTCGCCGCATGGCCGAACTCGACGCCGGCCGAATTCTTGCGCCCCGGCGCATAAAGGTCCGGCGGCCGCGGGATGTGTGGATGGCGGACCCGCCCATCGGCAATCGCCGCTTGCGGCCGTTCCAGGATCACCGACAGCGGCACCTTCGGATCAGCCGCCGCATAGACGAAGCTCGAGTTGGCGCCGTTCTCCAGCAGCCGGCGGACGAGATAGGCGAGGAGGTCACGGTGGCCGCCGACCGGCGCATAGACCCGGCATGCGGCGTTGGGCTCATCGCGCAGCAAGGCCTCGTAGAGCGCTTCGCCCATGCCGTAGAGCCGCTGAAACTCGTAACCCTCGACGCCGCCGCGCAGCCTCGATGACGCTGGCGACGGTCAGCGCGTTGTGGGTCGCAATCTGCGGATAGACCTGCGGTCGTGCCGCCAACAGCTTGCGAGCGCAGGTCATGTAGCAGAGGTCGGTCATCGCCTTGCGTGAGAACACGGGATAATCGGCAAGCCCGCGCTCCTCGGCGCGCTTTACCTCGGTGTCCCAGTAGGCGCCTTTCACCAGGCGGATCATCAGCCGGCGGTCGAGCTTGCGTGCCAGGTCGACCACCCAGTCGATCAGGGCCGGCGCGCGTTTCTGATAGGCCTGCACCGCGAGTCCGAAGCCGGTCCAATCCGCAAGAGCGGGATCGGCGAGGGTCGCGGCGATGACGTCGAGCGACAGTTCGAGCCGGTCCGCCTCTTCCGCATCGATCGTGAGATTAAGGTCGTGGGCCTTGGCGGCGCTCGCGAGCGCGACAACGCGCGGCACCAATTCCGCCATGACGCGCTCGCGCGAGATCGCCTCGTATCGCGGGTGCAGGGCGGACAGCTTCACCGAGATGCCGGGACGCTGCGGCAAGCCGGCAGCGCCGGCGGCCTTGCCGATCGCCGCGATCGCATGCGCGTAGGCATCGAAATAGCGGGCGGCATCGGCCGCGGTCCGCGCCCCTTCGCCCAGCATGTCGAACGAGTAGCGGAATTCGGGATGCGCGGCGCCGCGGGTGAGCGCATCGCCGATCGTCTCGCCGAGCACGAAGTGCGAGCCGATGAGCCGCATCGCCTGGCGTGTCGCGGCGCGCACCGCGGGCCGCCCGAGCCGACTCACCAATTCGTGGAGAATGCTTTCCGGGGTTTCGTGGCTCGCGATCACGCGCGCCGAGATGCCGAGCGCCCAGGCCGAGGCCGAGACCAGAAACACGTCCGAGTGCACCTCGTGCCCGGCGAAGTCGCCGAGCTTGTCTTCGATCAGGCGGTCCGCGGTCGTGGCATCAGGTACCCGCAGCAGCGCCTCGGCGAGCACCATGAGGGCCAAGCCCTCGCGGGTCGACAGCGAATAGGCGTGGAGGAAATCTTCGATGCCGCCAACCCCGCCGCTCTTGCCGCGGATCGCCTTGACGAGACTCCCCGCGCGGGCGTCGATCCGGGCCTCGGCGTCGGGCGGGAATGGCGCGGCGCGGCAGAAATTCGGCCGCGAGGTCCTCGTCGGGCGGCGCATAAGCGGCACGGAACGGCGCAATCGCCGTCGCTGTGAAGGTCTTGCGAGCACCGGTCATGGATCGTCCGATCATGCGTGCCGCCGCACGAACGCGGCCGCAGCGTCACATCCGCGCTTCCCTTTATTTATGCACGGCGGCGGCGATTCGCACGCGGGGTCCGTTGACCCGGTGAGCCTTCATCCCCACAATGGCGGCATTCATCGAAACGCACTTTGAATTTCATGAGGGGAGGGCAATGTGAAACGCATCCTTTTCGCCGCAGGCATTGCAATTTTCGTTGCGAGTACTCCGGCCTTCGCACAGCGCGGTTGTGTCGTGAACGATCCGACCGGGACCCCTCTTAACGTGCGCAGCGAGCCAAACGGCGCGGTTCTCGGCGCGCTCTACAACGGCACCCGGGTCTCGCTGATCCGCGTCGTCAACAGCGGCGGGCGCACATGGGCTTACGTGGTGGCCAAGGCGCCGGCACAGTCGGGATTCGTATTCCGCGCTTTTCTTGATTGCTAGCGGAGCCGACGCGAGCTTTCCCGGCGGCCCTTCCTTCGGCACGTTCCTTGCTCGAACGCGGACCTGCGGCGCATTTGCTGTGGCGGGCGCGGGCGTGGCCCGCTACAGATAGGCCGCCCTTGAACCGTTTGCGTGCGCCAGGAAAGGACGATGACCATGGGCTTCTGCGTATCCTTCCGCCCCGTTGTTGATGTTCGGCTCGTTGCCGCGGCAGCCATTGTGGCGCTCGCGGCCGGTCCGGCGACAGCGCAGACGCCGGTCAAGTTCAGCATCGATTTCAAATTCGAGGGGCCGTCGGCGCCGTTCCTGGTGGCGCTCGATCGGGGCTACTACAAGGCCGAAGGGCTCGACGTGACCATCGATACGGCGGCGGGTTCGGTCGAGCCGATCACGCGGCTTGCGTCGGGCACCTACGACATGGGGTTCGCCGACATCAATTCGTTGATGAAATTCCGCGATCAGAACCCGACCGTGCCCGCTCAAGCCGGTGTTCATGGTTTACAACCGGCCGCCGTTCTCGATCGTCTCGCGCAAGAGCCGCGGCGTTCTCAAGCCGAAGGACCTCGAGGGTCACAAGCTCGGCGCGCCCGCGGCTGACGGCGCCTTCGCGCAATGGAAGATCTTCGTCCAGGCGAACGGCATCGATGCCTCCAAGGTGACGGTCGAGAATGTCGGCTTTCCCGTGCGCGAGCCGATGCTCGCGGCCGGGCAGGTTGACGCCATCACCGGCTTCTCGTTCTCCTCCTATATCAACCTCAAGGACCGCGGCGTTCCCGTCGACGACATCGTGGTGCTGCTGATGGCCGACTACGGCGTCAATCTTTACGGCAACACGATCATCGTCAGCCCGAAATTCGCGTCCGAGCATCCGGACGCTGTCAAAGGCTTCCTGCGCGCATTTCTCCGCGGGCTCAAGGACACCGTCAAGGATCCGGCGAGCGCGGTCGATTCGGTCATCAAGCGCAACGACGTTGCCAAGAAGGATGTGGAGCTCGAGCGGCTCAAGATGGCGCTGCACGACAATATCCTGACGCCCGAGGTCAAGCAGAACGGTTTCGGCGGCGTGGAGTTGGCGCGGCTCGACAAATCGATCGACCAGATCGCGCTCACGTTCGATTTCAAGTCGAAGCCCAAGGCAGCCGATGTCTTCGATCCGTCCTTCCTGCCGCCTGCGGCCGACCGCAAGGTCGACTGAAGGACCGATTCGCAATGACGCCTTCCCGCGCGGGGAAGGTGCATAAAAGGGGAAGCCGTGTCCGCATTCGTTGCGCTTGAGGGTGTCAGCCATTCCTATGGCGGCGCGTCGGGGACGCTTGCCGTCGAGCACCTGTCGCTTGCCGTCGAGGAAGGTGAGTTCGCGGCCGTGGTCGGACCGTCCGGCTGCGGCAAGTCGACGTTGATGAAGCTCGCGACCGGACTGCAGTTTCCGTTTGCCGGCGTCGTGCGGGTCGCCGGCGAGACCGTGCATCGGCCGGTCAAGATCGCCGGCATGGCGTTCCAGGCGCCGACACTGCTGCCGTGGCGCAGCACGCTGCAAAATCTGCTGCTGCCGCTCGAGATCGTCGAACCCCACCGCACCCTGATCAGGCGCAAGAAGGCCGAATACGTCGCGCGCGCCGAAGGGCTTCTCACTTCGGTCGGACTCGGCGGCCAGGGCGCCAAATATCCTTGGGAATTGTCAGGCGGGATGCAGCAGCGCACGTCGCTCTGTCGTGCGCTGATCCACGAGCCGCGCCTGTTGATGCTGGACGAGCCGTTCGGCGCGCTCGATGCCTTCACGCGCGAGGAACTGTGGTGCGTCATCCGCGATCTCCATGCGGCGCGCAAGATCACCGTGGTCCTCGTCACCCACGATCTTCGCGAGGCCGTGTTCCTGTCCGACCGCGTGTTCGTGATGTCGGCGCGGCCGGGCCGGATCGTCGCCGAGCGCCGGATCGAATTTCCGCGCCCGCGCGACCTCGAAGTGACGTTCACGCCGGAATTCCAGGCCGTGGTGCACGAGTTGCGCGAGCACATCGTGCGGGCGCGACAATGAATGCACCCACCTTGTCGGCGCGGCTGACGCCGTGGCTGTTCATGGTCGGGCTGTTCGTCGTGTGGGAAGCCGCGGTTTACGTCTTCAGCATTCCCGCCTTCTTCCTGCCGCCGCCGACCGCGGTCGCCCGCGCGATCTTCGAGTTCTGGCCGGCGATCTGGCGCAATTCGCTCTTCACGCTATGGGCAACGCTGCTCGGCTTCGCGCTCGCGGTGGCGCTCGGACTGGGGCTCGGGCTGTGGGTCGGCTGGTCGCGCAGCGTTTACGCCGGACTTTATCCGCTGATGATCGGCTTCAACGCCATTCCGAAAGTCGCGGTCGTACCGATCCTGGTGCTGTGGTTCGGTATCGGATTCGTGCCGGCGGCGCTGACGGCGTTCCTGATCTCGTTTTTTCCGATTGTGGTTAATGTCGCGACCGGGCTGGCGACCATCGAACCCGAACTCGAGGACGTGCTCAAGGCGCTCGGCGCCTCGAAGTTCGACATCATGCGCAAAGTCGGAATCCCGCGGACGCTGCCCTACTTCTTCGGCTCGCTGAAGGTCGCGATCACGCTTGCCTTCGTCGGCTCGGTGATTTCCGAAAGCGTCGCGTCGAACCGCGGCATCGGCAATCTGATGCAGCAAGCTTATGCCCAATTCCAGGTGCCGTTGATCTTTGCCGGGCTGCTGGCGCTCGCGGTCGAGGGCATCCTGATGTATTGGGCCATGGCAGCACTGGAGCGGCGCATGACCGGGTGGGCGCAGCGGTCGGGCTTTGCACAGAACTGACGCCGCCCTATTGCCGCCGCCGTTTCACAAAAAAGCGCGAAGCGATGTATATGAACGCGGACTCCGTCATTCCAGGGCGGGCTCGGTCATGACGAGCGGAGCGCGGACGCGATGAGCCTGTTGCACCTTTATCTGCGGGTGCTCGAGATGCTCGGGCCCGAGCGGCGGCTCGGCTTGGTCCTTGCCTTTGCCAATGTGCTGCTCGCGGCCGCTCAGTTCGCCGATCCGGTCCTGTTCGGACGAATTGTCGATTCGCTGGCGCGGAACGATACGGGCCCGCAGCCCGTGTCGTCGAACGTCACGGTTCTGATCGGCGCTTGGGTCGGGTTCGGCCTGTTTACGATCATCTGCGGCGTCTTGGTCGCGCTTCATGCCGACAGGATCGCGCATCGCCGGCGCCAAGCTGCGATCACCGATTTCTTCGATCATGTGCTGCAGCTCCCGTTGAGCTTCCACACCACCTCGCATTCCGGCCGGCTCATGAAGGTGATGCTGTCGGGAACGGACGCGCTCTGGGTGCTGTGGCTCGATTTCTTCCGCGATTCCTTTGCCGCCGGCGTATCGCTCCTCGTGCTGCTGCCGCTGTCGTTGTTCTTGAACTGGCAGCTTGGCCTGCTGTTGATCGCGGTCTGCTTCATCTTCGCCTTCTTCACGGGCCTCGTCATCAGCAAGACCGAAACGCTCCAGCGCACGGTGGAGCGGCATTACTCCGATCTCGCCGAGCGCGCCTCCGACGCGCTCGGTAATATCGCGCTGGTGCAGGGCTTTGCTCGCGTCGAAGCGGAAGTGTCGGGCCTGCGCAACCTCGCCGACAAGCTGCTCTCGGCTCAGCTTCCGGTGCTGAACTGGTGGGCCGTGGTCGCGGTGCTGACCCGTGCATCGACCACATTGACCATGCTCGCGATCCTGATCGCCGGCGTCGCCCTGCATTCCCGCGGACGCGCTTCGGTCGGCGACATCGTGATGTTCATGAGCTTCTCGGCGTCGCTGATCGGCCAGCTTGAGAAGTTCGTCCGCTTCGTCAGCAAGGTGTTCATGGACGCCCCGCGGCTGCGGGAATTCTTCAACGTCCTCGACACCGAATCCTCGCGTTCGCGACCGGCCCGACGCGATCGATCCCGGGCGGCTGCGCGGCCTCGTGGAATTCAAGGACGTGACCTTGTCCTATGACGGCAAGCGTCCGGCGGTCGCCGACCTCACCTTCACGGCGCTGCCCGGCGATATCGTCGCGCTGGTCGGCTCGACCGGCGCCGGCAAGTCGACAGCGCTCGCGCTCCTCCACCGCGCCTTCGATCCGCAGAGCGGGACGGTGATGATCGACGGCGTCAACGTGCGCGACATGAAGCTGTCGGCGCTCCGCCGCAATATCGGCGTGGTATTCCAGGAGGCGCTGCTGCTCAACCGCTCGATCGCCGACAATCTGCGCATCGGCAAGCCCGACGCCACCTTGGAGGAGATGCGCGACGCCGCGGCGCGCGCCCAGGCGCTCGAATTCATCGAACGGTCGCCCGAGGGGTTCGACACGCTCGTGGGTGAGCGTGGCCGCATGCTCTCCGGCGGCGAGCGTCAGCGCCTGTCGATCGCGCGCGCCCTTCTCAAGGACCCGCCGATCCTCATTCTCGACGAGGCCACGAGCGCGCTCGATGCCGCGACCGAAATCAAGGTGCAGACGGCACTCGACGAGGTCATGCAGAACCGCACCACCTTCGTGATCGCGCACCGCCTGTCCACCGTGCGCAACGCGACCCGCGTCCTGGTGTTCGAAAACGGCCGCATCGTCGAAAGCGGTACGTTCGACGATCTGCTGCGAATCGGCGGCCGTCTAGCAGCCCTCGCCAAGGCCCAGTTCATGGCGCCGCATACCCCGATCGAAACACCCGTCCCGCTTCCGGTGGAGACGTGAGAGAGGGCGGATGGATCGCGCCGAAGCAGAATTTGGCGTTCATTTGCACTTATTGGCTGTCGCTCCGGCAAGCTTCGCGTCGATCGACCACTTCTGCAGCCTACCTGTGCATTCATAGGGCCTTCCAGGGCGGAAGCCGGAAGAGTAGAGTTATTCCAAACCGCTTCTGTCGAGAATTTGCGGTAACGAGGATCAGGAGGAAATGCGAATGCGGCAAGGTGTGTTGGTTGCAGCGTTGATGGTTGCGTTGCCGGGCGGTGTTTTCGCTCAGCCATCCCCGACGTCGCTCAGTGGAACCCAGCTCGAAGGATTGCGCCTGTTCAGCCAGTCCTGCGGTGTCTGCCACACCCAAGTCCAGCAAAAAGCCAAACAGTACGCGCCGGTGCTTTCGCGCGAGACGCTCGGCGGCGACGGCGAGCTGATGCGCGAATACATCAGCAACGGCACGCCGCGCATGCCGGGCTTCCGCTACAATTTCGAGCCGGAACAGATCAACGCCATCGTGTCCTACCTCAAGACGATCGAGCCGCAGCCTGCGGCCGCCAAGTAATGTTCGCTTCACGTGTCCCTGCCAGTTGAATGCGCCTAACTCCCATCAGGAGAATCACCATGAGGAATGCGAAAGGTCTTATGATCGGTCTTGCCGCCATCGGTGCCGCGGCCTTGTCGGCAACGGCCATGACGCCGATGACGGCGCAAGCGGCCGATGTGGTGCTGACCGGCACGATCAAGTCGTCCGCGGGCGAGCCGCTCGGCGGCGTCACCGTGTCCGCGCGGCACGAAGGTTCGAACGTCGTCACCTCGGTCTTCACCGACGAGACCGGCAACTATTATTTCCCGCCGATGGCGGGCGGCGCCTACAAGGTGTGGGCGCAGGCCGTCACCTTCGATACCGGACGCGGCGACATCAATCTCGGTGCGGCGAAGCGCGTCGATCTCAGCCTGAAGCCGGTGAAGGATTTCGTGCGGCAGTTGCCCGGCGACGAGATCATTGCGGCACTGCCTGACGCGACCCCCGAAGATGCCAACATGAAGCAGATCGTGCAGAATAACTGCACCGCCTGCCATACCCCGAGCTACATCCTCCAGCACAAGTTCGATGAGGCGGGCTGGAACGCGATCATCACCCTGATGAAGCATGCCAACGTCTACGGCATCTATCAGGGTGCCGACAAAACGAGCCCGGTGCTCGATTACAATCAGAAGCAGCTCGCCGCTTATCTCGCCCGTGCCCGTGGGCCCGGCGAAACCTCGATGAAGTTCAACCTGCGTCCGCGGCCGTCCGGCGAGGCCGCCCGCGTCGTCTTCACCGACTACGAGGCGCCGCCCGATCCGGATGTCGGCATGCCCTACAAGGTGCTGACCAACAACGGCACCGACTGGTCGCAGGGCACGCCGTCCTACGTCTATCCGGGCTTCGGCGTGCACGACGCCTGGATCGATGGCGAAGGCAAGAGCGTCTATTTCACCTGCAACGTGCCGAACAGCGTCCTCACGCTCGGCAAGTTCGATCTCAAGACCGGTGCCTTCACGCCGATCAAGATCGAAGCCAAAAATGGTCTCGCGGCGCCGGCCCACGGCATGACCCGCGATCCGAACGGCATCATCTGGTTCAACGTGAACCCGAGCAAGGGCGGCCTCGGCCGGCTCGATCCGAAGACCGACAAGATCGAGGTCTTCATTCCGCCGGAAGGCATGTCCCCGACCGGCGGCGCCACGACCGTCGATTACGATGGCCGCGGCATGATCTGGGTATCGTCGCCCTTCGGTGCGCTGCGCTTCGATCCGACCGCCGAGAAGTTCACCGAGTTCAAGTCGCCGACGCCGAAGAGTGGGAACGGCGGCACTGGCCTCACCTATGGCGTCGCCGCCGACCGCGACGGCAACGGCTACTGGGCGCAGATGGCGATCGACACGGTCGGCATCGGCGACGGCAAGTACGGCACGTCGAAGGAGCTGAAGCTCCCGCCGGTCAAGGCGGCACTCGATCGTCTGTCACCGCAAGCGGTTGCCTTCTATGACGAGCACGGCGCGCCGGACTTCTCCAACCCGGCGCCATTCGCGCAGGGCCCGCGCCGCATGGGCACCGACAAGAATGCCGACATTCTCTACGTCGGCAATTCGTGGGCCGGCACGCTCGCGAAGATCAACACCCACACCCAGGAACTGACGACGATCCCGCTGCCGGCTTACCGCAAGCCTTATCACGTGGCCGTCGACAGCCATCACAATGCGTGGCTCAACATCTGGATGACCGACGAGGTGCTCAAGTACGATCCGGCGAAGAATGCGTTTACCGCCTACGATCTGCCGACTCGCGGCTCCGAAGCGCGCTACGTCTCGCTCTTCGAAAAGGGCGACAAGACGCAGGTGGTGCTGCCGTCCTACCGGACCCGCAAGGTCACGGTCATGACGTTGCGCAGCGAAGCCGAGGTCGCGGCGGCAAAGGCAGCGGCGCAGTAAGCGCGGCGACCGCCAACGCTGTTGGCACGCTCAAAGCTATTGGTGGCCGGGTTTTCCCGGCCACTTTTTTATGAGCCCGGGCGAACGACGCGCGGGCGCCTCAATCTTCCGAGGCGTAGGGCAGGGGGACCGGAGACGGCAACGGCGGATGCGGGCGGCCGAAATCCGGCGCCGGCGAATCCTGGCCGATGTTGACGATGCCGCGCCGGATCGCGCGGGTGCGGGTGAAAAGATCGAACAGCGTGTCGCCGTCTGCCGATTCGATCGCGCGCGTGAGATGGGCGAGGTCTCTGTTGAAGCGGCCGAGCATCTCGAGAACGGCGGCCTTGTTGGTGAGAAAAATATCGCGCCACATGGTCGGATCGGATGCCGCGATGCGCGTGAAGTCGCGAAAGCCGCCCGCGGAATATTGCAGCACTTCGGAGCGGGTCACCGCCGAGAGGTCATCGGCGGTGCCGACGATGGTGTAGGCGATGAGGTGAGGGACATGACTCGTGATGGCAAGCACGAGGTCATGATGTTCGGCCGACATGGTGGCGACCTTGGCGCCGAACGCCGCCCAGAATGCCGACAGCCGTTCGACCGCCTGCGCATCGGTGTTTTCCGGCGGCGTCAGGATGCACCAGCGATTGATGAAGAGTTCCGCGAAACCGGCATCGGGCCCGGAATGCTCCGTCCCGGCCACGGGGTGCGCCGGCACGAAATGCACGCCCGCGGGCAGATGGGGCGCCATGTCGCGCACCACCTGCTCCTTGACCGAGCCGACATCGGACACGATCGCGCCCGGCGCTAAATGCGGTCCGATCTCGCGGGCAACGGCGCCGCACTGGCCGACCGGAATGCAGACGATGACGAGATCGGCGCCGGCGACCGCCGCCGCCGCGGTGTCGACCACCTGATCGGCAAGCCCCAACTCCATCACGCGCCGCCGCGTCGCCGCCGAGCGCGCCGTCGCCACGATGGTGCCGACCTGGTGCTGCGCCCGCGCTGCCCGCGCGATCGATGACCCGATCAGCCCGACCCCGATCAGCGCCAACCGCTTGAACGGCGGTGTCATGCGGGTGTCTGCGCGTGGCGCACCCTCCCCTGGAGGGGGAGGGTCGGACGGCCGCAGGCCGTCCGGGGTGGGGTGACAGCATTGCAATAAATGCGACGCCGGGAATTTTGCGGCGCTGCCACCCCCTCCCGCCGCGCATGCGCGCGGCGACCTCCCCCCTCCAGGGGGAGGTGATGTGTGGTGCTACGCATCGCCGGGCGGCCTTGCCATGAACTCGGCCAGGGTCGCGACCACGAGCCGGTTCGCCTCCTCGGTGCCGACGCTCATGCGCAGCGCGTCGGGAAGGCCGTAGGAGCTGACCTGGCGCAGGATGAGGCCGCGCGCGGTCAGTTCGCGGTCGGCGTCGGCTGCGGTCTTGCCCTTGATGTGGGGGAAGTGAATCAGAATGAAATTCGCAACGCTCGGCGTGACCGCAAGGCCGACCTTGCCGATCTCGATGGTGAGCCAGGACAGCCATTTCTCGTTGTAGGCCGCCGACTGTTGCACATGGGCGGTGTCGCGGATGGCGGCGATGCCGGCAGCGCTCGCGGCAGCGTTGACGTTGAACGGCCCGCGGATGCGGTTGACCGCGTCGACCACGTGATCGGGGCCATACATCCAGCCGAGCCGCAGCGCCGCGAGCCCGTGGATCTTCGAGAACGTGCGGGTCATCACCACGTTCTCCGCGTTCGAGACCAGTTCGATGCCGGCCTCATAGTCGTTGCGCCGCACGTATTCTGCATACGCGGCGTCGAGCACCAGCAGCACGTTCGGCGGCAATTCCTGATGCAGCCGCTTGATCTCGTCGAACGCCACGTAGGTGCCGGTCGGGTTGTTGGGGTTGGCGACAAACACGATTCGGGTGCGGTCCGTCACCGCCGCGAGGATCGAGTCGACGTCGGCGGTGAGGTTCGTCTCGGCGGCGACGATGGGCGTCGCGCCGGTCGCAAGCGTCGCGATCGGATAGATCAGGAAGCCGTGAGTGGTATGGATGGCCTCGTCGCCGTCGCCGAGATAGGCGCGTGCAAGAAGCGTCAGGAGATCGTCCGAGCCGAAACCGCAAACGATGCGCGCCGGGTCGAGGCCGAAGGCCTGCCCGATCGTGGTGCGCAACGCCGTCGCAGACCCATCGGGATAATCTTCAAGATGCCCCGCCACGCCCTGGTAGGCCTCGACGGCGCGCGGGCTCGGTCCGAGCGGCGTCTCGTTTGACGACAGCTTGTAGATCTTGGCGACGCCCGGCGCGCTGCTCTTGCCGGGCACGTAAGGATGAATCGCCATGACCCCGGGCCGCGGCACCGGGCGAGGCTTGCCGGGCGCATTCGCGGCGCGATCAGGGGATGCTTTAGGTTCTTGGCTCGACATCCGCAATTGTCCGGCTGTGGCGCGCCGTCAGCGACCGGTCGGAACCAGGACGCCTTCGGCGGTCACCGTATAGCGGGTTGCGTGGCTTCCGACGAGGGCCCGGCTGCGGACCGAGGCGCCGGCGTCGATCAGCGCCGCGGTGATTTCGTCGAGCGTGCGCCCCTGCGGGACCGGAACCAGCAGCGCCGCCCCGTCGAACCCGCCCTCGGGCACCGCCACCGCGTCGACAAGATTAGCGAGCGCCTGGGCCGGGCGCGCACCCCAGCCGGCGACCCGGATACTCCACACCTCCACATCCTTGACGATGGCGTCGGGATGCGGACGGGCGATGGCGTAGACCGGCAGGCCGGCCGGATGGTCTTCGCGCTCGATGAACGGCAGGCGGGCGATGATCTTCGGCGCATCCGCGGCTTCGAGCGCCGTCCACCATGCCCGCGCGCCGGGTGCAATCGCGACAAGCCCGAGATCGCCTTGCGAGGCCGCGACCGCCGCTACGACCGCGCCCGCGCCGATATGACCGACGAGGGGCACCGTGAAGCCGAAATGGAAGCGCTCGCAGTCGCGCATCGCGGGCTCGCCGGCGGAAAAATCCGCGTGCACCCGGAACGGCGCCTGGACATAGGTGAAGGTCGCGATGATCACCCGCCAGATGCTCTCGGCGGTATCGAGGGGAAGGATGCCGCGATGGCGCTCGACCAGACGGCGCATCATGTCGGCCTCGCGCGCCGGCCGGAATGCGGACCCGGATTCGGCGGTGCGCTTGACCGAGATCAGCCGGCCGATGATATCGCCGCGCTCCAGCAGGAGCCGGTGCATGGTCTCGTCGATGCGGTCGATCTCGCGCCGCAATTCGGCAAGGGATGGGGGCTTGGGGCTCGTCTCCGACATTGCTTCTGGTTCAAGGGTTAGGCGAGCGCCGGTGCGCCGCTGACGTCTGGCGGTATCGTTCCGTTCGTCTCAAGTAGCAAGGTTCTCGCGTAACGTCCGCCCCGTATAGGCTTTTCGAAACACGCCGCGACGCTGCAGTTCGGGGACGAGGAGATCGGCAATGTTGTGCAAGGCGTCGATCTGTTCGGCTTGCGAGTGGCGGATCATGAAGCCCCCGCGGCTGCCTGATCCTTCGAATTTCTCCTCGAGATAATCCGCAATCTGCGTCGCGGTGCCAGCAATGGTGGTGCCGTAGCTGGTCGCGGTTCTAAGGCCGTGCTCGAAAAACTCCTCAAGCGTGATTTCGCCGTCCTGGCCATGCTCTTCCGCGAGCGTGCCGACGAACCCGACCGGTGAGGCGTTAGCCGCGACGATGCGCTCGTTGAGTTCCCGCAACGAGAAACGCGGCGGCAGGGTCGACATGTCGAAGCCGGTATTGTGGGAGAGCCAGACGCCCGACCGCTTCGCGCGGCACGCCGTCGATGAGCCGTTCCTTCATCCGCTTGGCCTCGCGCTCGGTTTCCGCGACCATGATCTGGGTCGACCAGATGATCCCGACTTTCTGGGGGTCGCGTCCTTCGGCTCGCAACGCTGCGTCCACCTCCGCGCGCTGCTTCGCCATGGCCGGGAGCGGCTTGCGCGCACCGAAGATATGGTCGACGAAGCGCGCCGCCGCACGTGTGCCGCGGGGCGAGCCGCCGGCCTGGATGAGCACCGGGTAACCCTGCGGCGAGGGGGGCACGCTGAGCGGCCCTTTCACCTTGAAGAAGCGCCCGACGTGATTGATCGGGCGCACCTTGGCCGGGTTGGCGACGCGGCCGGTCTCGCGGTTCCACTCGAACGCATCCGGGTCGATGCTTGCCCACAGCGCCCTGCAGACGTCCATGAACTCGTCCATGCGGTCGTAGCGTTGACCGTGCTCCATCAACTCGTCGAAGCCGTAGTTCTGGGCGTCGGCCTTGCGCTGGGAGGTGATGACGTTGAACGCGATGCGCCCGTTGGTGAGGTGGTCGAGCGAGTTCAAGAGGCGCGCGACGTAGAACGGATGCATGAAAGTCGTCGCGTAGGTCAGGCCGAAGCCGACATGGCTCGTCACCCGCGACATCGCCGCGATCCACGGACTCATATCGAGGCGCGGCCAGGCCACGCCGTAGGTCACGGCGTCGTCGATCGAATTCTTCCAGGTGTTGGGAATGCCGGTGCTGTCGCCGAAAAAGATCAGGTCGAGGAGCCCACGCTCGGCGACGCGCGCAATATCCTCGAACAGGCCGACATCAGGATAGTGGCGCCCGACGCGCGCTCCCGGGTCCCGCCAGATCGTTTCGACCTGGGTCCAGGAGACGTCGATGGCAAGATGCATCTGCGGTTTCATGATCGGCTACTCGATGACAGAGCTTGTGTTGAGACACCGCCGGACCTCGCGCGTGAGGTGCACGAAGGCCGGCAATTCCGTCGTCGCGACCGTGCGCGGTCGCGGCAAATCCACGATGATCTCACCGACGATGCGGCCGGGACGCGGCGACATGACGAGGACGCGGTCGGCGAGATATACGGCTTCGGCGATACTGTGGGTGATGAAGAGAACCGTTTTCCGGCGCTCGATCCAGATGCGCTGAAGCTCGGCATTCATCTGCTCGCGGGTCATGGCATCGAGCGCGCCGAACGGCTCGTCCATGATGAGCAGGTCCGGGTCGTGAATGAGGGCGCGGCACAGGCCGACGCGTTGCTGCATGCCACCCGACAGCTGATGCGGATGGGCGTCCTCGAATCCCTCGAGCCCCACGAGCCGAATTAGATCGCGCGCGGCGGTCCGATAGGCGGCGACGCTCAGATTCCGGATTTCGATCTGCAGCAACACGTTCTGCAGCACCGTGCGCCATGCCATCAAAAGCGGGCTCTGGAAGACGATGCCGATCGATGCCGTCGGGCCGGTGATCGGCCGACCGTTGACCCGGATGATCCCGCTGGACTGGGGAATGAGGCCGGCGATCAGCTTGAGCAACGTGCTCTTGCCGCAACCGCTGGGACCAAGCACCGCGACGAACTCACGGTCGGTCGCGGTCAGCGAAACGTTGTCGAGCGCGTGCACCTCGGCGTTCTTGGAACGGTAGAAGAGGCTCACACCTTCGATTCCGATGACTTCCCCGCCAGGCGCACGCGTTTGCATCACTTCGTCGGCATGAATTCGTTCGTGTACAAACTCTCAGCTGCGATCGGCTTTTCAAGCTGTCCGGTCTTCAGAAGGACGTCGACGGACACGGCCCAATCCTTGTCGCTCATCCAACCGTAGGGGTGGCCCTCGCTATTCTTGGTGCGCAGCCGTGGCACCGTTTCGAGCCATTGCAGCTTGACCGAGTCTCGCCGCTCGTCGCGAGCGTGAGACAGGCGCATGGCGACGTCGACGGCCGCCTCGGTATTCTCAGGCTTAACGACATCATCGAGCGCACGCGCGCTCGCCCGCACGAAACGTCGCAGCATGTCGGGCTTCTCGGCAATGGTGCGGTCGTGCACGATGATGCCTTGCCCCAGGGGAGCGATGCCGAAATCGGCGAACGGCATGAAATAGACGGGCTTGCCCTTGCCTTGCTCCGCTCGCACCACAAGATCGAGCGGTGAACCGATCACGACGCTGATGAAGCTGTCGACCTGCCCGTTGACGAATACGGTGTTGCGGGTGGCGGCGCTGGTCACCTGGATACGGACTTTGTCCGGCGGCACCTTGTTGATCGATAGCAGCAGGTCGAGGATCGCCTTGTGATCCGCCGTCACGGCAACGCTCCGGCCGATCAGGTCTTCCGGTTTCTTGATCGGTTTGTCGGCAGCGGAAATAACTGCGAATGCCCCGTCCTGAACCTCGCCATAGATGCCCTTGAGCTTCATGCCCTTGGCGGCGCCGACCGACATGAACATGAAATCCGCAAGCCCGATGTCCTCCTGCTGGCCGGCGATCAGTGCAACCGTCTTGCCGGAGCCCGCGCCTTCCTTGATGTCGACGTCGAGGTTCTCGGCTGCGTAGTAGCCTTTCTCTTTCGCCCAATAGAACGGCAGGTGATAGCCGGAAAGCGTCCAGTCGAGGCGAAAGCTGACGGCATCCGCCGCGCCCGCCGGGCTCAGAGAAAGCGCCGAGAAGGAGTGCCGTCGCCGCGAAGGCGCGCTGCAGGCCAGTAGCCATCATCTGCATCTCATCAGGATTGATATCATCAGGACTGGTACATCAGGATTGGTACACGGGCGCATCCTCGGTCCGCACCGAGACATGCCAGGGAATAGCCAACCGCTCCAGCTTCGAGACGATGGCGAACAGTGTAACCCCCATCGCGATCAGGACGAACAGCGCGGACCAAACCAGCGTTCCGTCGAGGGTGCCGGTCGAGGTCAAAAGCAGGAACCCAAGTCCGCGATCCGAGCCGACGAATTCGCCGACGATCGCGCCGACAACCGCCAGGCAGACCGCGATCTTGAACCCCGCGAACATCTGCGGCAAGGCCGACGGCCCGCGGACCCGCAACATGATCTTGACGGTGTGCGCTCCCATCGAGCGGACAAGGTCGATCATGTCGGTCTCGACGCTCTTCAATCCGACGACGGTCGACACCACGATCGGGAAGAACGAGATCAGAAACACGATTGCGATTTTCGGCAGGATGCCGAAACCAAGCCAGACGACGAGGATCGGCGCGATCGCGACCTTAGGTATGGTTTGGGACATCACGAGGAACGGCATGGCGATGCGTTCCATGCCACGGCTCAGGACGATGCCGAATGCCAGCGGCACACCGATGACGACGCCGGCCGCAAAGCCCGTCAGCACGGACAGCAGGGTGTATGTCCCGTGCTGCCACAGGAGCGGCCATTCCTTGATGATGCGCCGCGCCACATCCTGCGGCGCCGGCAGCAGATAATCGGGAACATCGAAAATCCTGACGATCGTGGCCCAGACGGCGAGCACGGCGATGGTCGCGAGGAGCGGAAGCAACAGATCGGCCGCGCGGTCGCCAATCCCCCGCCGCCAGGTCGGGCGCGCCGGCGCCGATGGTGCAGCGGCGGATTGGTTCCTCTGCATGCCTGCCACGATACCGTTTAGAGCGTATTCACCAGGTGACCCCCGGACGGCGATGGATGGTAGGGGTTTTCCGAACCGGCCGGAAGCCGGGGGAGGGACGATGTCGAGAAAGCGAAAAGCGGCTCAATGGGTTGGCATTGAGGGTTGGCATTGAATTTAGGGCTCATCGACATCACATGAACGTCGGTTGGTGAACATGGCTGATTTTCCTAACAATTGGATGTGGTCGGAGGCGTGCGACATGCTCGCGCGCGCCGAGCGGATGCATCGCGAGTTTTTCCGGCCCGGGCGGTCGCAGTCGCGGCTGCCGGTCTGGGAGCCGCCCGCGGACGTGCTTGAGACCGAGCGCGAGGTGCTCGTGCTGATGGCGCTGCCGGGGGTCGACCCCGAGCGGGTCGAAGCGGTCATCGACGCGGCCGATCTCGTCGTCAGCGGCAGTCGCGTTCTGCCGGCTGAATTGCGGACGGCCACCATTCACCGCCTCGAACTGCCGCAAGGGCGGTTCGAACGTCGCATCAGGTTGCCGGCGGGACGCTACGCCGCGGTGCGCCGCGCGACCGTCCACGGCTGCCTGGTCATTACTTTACAAAAAGCAGGAGCGTTCCGTGGCTGAAACGGAAAGCATGCAATCATTCGAACAAAGTGCGACGCCCGCCGGCGCGCCCGGCCACGCCGCGGAGGCGTCCGTGCTGCGCCCGTTGCCGCCCGATGCCATGATCATCGTCGCGGTGCGCGACTTCGTGCTGTTTCCCGGGACCGTCATGCCGGTCACGGTCGGTCGCCCGCGCTCGGTCGCGGCGGCCCAACAGGCCGTGCGCGAGCAGCGCGAAATCGGCATCCTGATGCAGCGCGACCCAAAGCCCGACGATCCGGCGCCGATCGACATGCACCGCATGGGAACGGTCGCGAATATCGCGCGCTACATCACGGCGCCGGACGGCACCAATCACATGATCTGCCAGGGCGAGCAGCGCTTCCAGGTCGTCGAATTCCTGGGCGGCTGGCCCTTCATGGTGGCGCGCGTCATCCGCGTGCCGGAACCGGAAACGAGTTCTTCGGAAATCGAAGCGCGGTTCTTGAACCTGCGCGGTCAGGCGCTGGAAGCCCTGAGCCTTCTGCCGCAGCCGCCACGCGAGCTGATGGCCGCCGTTGAAGCGACCAACGCGCCGGGGGCGCTCACCGATCTCACCATCGCCTACATGGACGTGAGTCCGAGCGAAAAGCAGGAGATTCTCGAGACCATCGACATCGCGGCGCGGATGGACAAGGTCTCGCGGCTTCTCGCCCATCGCATCGAGGTGCTGCGGCTCTCCGCCGAGATCGGCAAGCAGACCAAGGCGGCGCTCGACGAACGTCAGCGCGAAGCGCTGCTGCGCGAGCAGATGGCTGCGATCCAACGCCAGCTTGGCGAGGGCGAAGAGGGCAAGGCCGCCGAAATCGCCGAGCTCGACAAGACGATCACCAAGGCCGGGATGCCGAAGGAGATCGAGGACCAGGCGCGCAAGGAATTGCGCCGGCTCCAGCGCATGCCGGAGGCGGCCGGCGAATACGGCATGGTCCGCACCTATCTCGACTGGCTGATCGAACTGCCGTGGGCGCTGCCCGAGGAGAGCCCGATCGACATTGCCGAGGCGCGGCGCATTCTCGACGAGGATCACTACGGCCTCGAGAAGATCAAGCGCCGCATCATCGAGTACCTCGCGGTGCGCAAGCTCGCGCCGCAGGGCAAAGCTCCGATTCTGTGCTTCGTCGGGCCGCCCGGCGTCGGCAAGACCTCGCTCGGCCAATCGATCGCGCGGGCGATGAAACGCAAGTTCGTGCGGGTGAGCCTCGGCGGCGTGCACGACGAGGCGGAAATTCGCGGCCATCGCCGCACCTACATCGGCGCGTTGCCGGGCAACATCATCCAGGCGATCCGCAAGGCGGGGTCGCGCGACTGCGTGATGATGCTCGACGAGATCGACAAGCTCGGCGCCGGCATTCAGGGCGATCCGTCAGCGGCGCTTCTCGAAGTCCTCGACCCCGAGCAGAACAACACCTTCCGCGACAATTATCTCGGCGTGCCGTTCGACCTGAGCCGCGTCGTGTTTCTCACGACGGCAAACCTCCTCGACACCATCCCCGGGCCGCTGCGCGACCGCATGGAGATCATCAGCCTCGCCGGCTACACCGCTAACGAGAAGCTGCAGATCGCGCGACGCTACCTCGTGCGCCGGCAGCGTGAAGCGAACGGCGTCAAGGAAGGCGAAGTCGACATCACCGACGACGGCGCTGCGCGAGATCATCCGCGACTACACGCGGGAAGCCGGCGTGCGCAACCTGGAGCGCCAGATCGGCCGGGCCTTGCGTCACGCGGCGGTGCGCATCGCCGAAGGCGCGAGCGGTCCGATCAAGATCGATGTCGGCGATCTGCAGGCGATCCTCGGTCCGCCCGTGTTCGAGAGCGAGCTTGCGCTGCGTACCAGCATTCCGGGCGTTGCCACGGGACTTGCGTGGACGCCGGTCGGCGGCGACATCCTGTTCATCGAGGCGACCCGCATTCCGGGCAACGGCAAGCTCATCCTCACCGGCCAGCTGGGCGATGTGATGCGCGAGAGCGTCCAGGCGGCGCTCAGCATCGTGAAGAACCGCGCGGTGGCGCTCGGCATCGATCCGACGCTGTTCGAAAAGAACGACATCCACGTCCACGTGCCGGCCGGCGCCATTCCGAAGGACGGGCCGAGCGCCGGGGTCGCCATGTTCATGGCCCTCGTCTCGCTCATGACCGAGCGCACCATTCGGCACGACACGGCGATGACCGGCGAGATCAGCCTGCGCGGCCTTGTGCTGCCGGTCGGCGGCATCAAGGAGAAGGTGGTCGCGGCGGCAAGTGCGGGCATCAAGCGCGTGATGCTGCCGGCACGCAATCGCAAGGACTACGACGACATTCCCGAAGATGTGCGCCGTCAGCTCGAATTTGTCTGGCTCGAGCGCCTTGATGAAGCGGTCGCCGCTGCGCTCGAGCCGGCGGAGCGCCGGCCGTCGAGCGCGCCGGGCGAACGTGCATTTGCGGATGCCGGGCACTAGTTGTGCGCCGCAGCAACGAGGCGGGACTCGCATCCGCCCTCGCGCCGCAATAAATCATTGACAGCACGGGACCGGCGAAGACACTTGGCGGCCTTTCGCCGCCAGCTCGGTTGCGGCGCCTGATTGTCCAATTGTTACAGCGGCTTTTGGTGGTTTTCGGCGGAACGAGTAGATGGGCGAGTTGCAGGCACTTGTGATACCGGACCGCGTGCGAGAGGCCGATTCTCCGCGCTCGCCGGTTGCCGTGTTCGACAACGAACCGCTCAAGCTCGATGCCGGCGTCTCCCTGTCGCCGTTCCAGGTGGCCTATCAGACCTACGGCATGCTCAATGCCGACCGCAGCAATGCGGTGCTGGTCTGTCACGCGCTCACGGGCGATCAGCACGTGTTCAATCGTCACCCGGTCACCGGCAAAGCTGGCTGGTGGGAGACGATGATCGGCCCGGGAAAGCCGATCGACACCAACCGGTATTTCGTGATCTGCCCCAACGTGCTGGGCGGCTGCATGGGCAGCACCGGCCCGGCTTCGATCAAGCCCGGCGATAGCGCGCCGTGGGGCCTCGAATTTCCCGTCATCACCGTGCGCGACATGGTGCGGGCCCAGGCGATGCTGCTCGATCGGCTCGGCATCGGCACGCTGTTCGCCGTCGCCGGCGGATCGATGGGCGGGATGCAGGTGCTGCAATGGGCCGCGAGCTATCCGCAGCGCGTCTTTGCGGCGTTGCCGATCGCGACCGCGACCCGACACTCGGCGCAGAACATCGCCTTTCATGAAGTCGGTCGCCAGGCCGTGATGGCCGATCCCGACTGGCGCAACGGGCGCTATTTCGCCGAAGGCGTCAATCCGCGCCGCGGCCTCGCGGTCGCGCGCATGGGCGCGCACATCACCTATCTCTCGGACGCGGCGCTCCACCGCAAGTTCGGCCGCCGGTTCCAGGATCGCGCCAATCCGACCTTCTCGTTCGATGCCGACTTCGAGGTCGAGAGCTATCTGCGCCACCAGGGTTCGTCGTTCGTCGAGCGGTTCGACGCCAACAGCTATCTCTATCTCACCCGCGCGATGGACTATTTCGATCTCGCCGCCGACTATGACGGCGTGCTCGCCAACGCCTTCAAGGCGACGAAGACGCGGTTCTGCGTGATCTCGTTCACCAGCGATTGGCTGTTCCCGACCTCGGATTCGCGCGCGATCGTCCACGCGCTCAATGCGTCCGGCGCGCGCGTCTCGTTTGCCGAGATCACCACCGACAAAGGCCACGACGCCTTTCTCCTCGACGAGCCGGAGTTGTTCCAGATCGTCACCGGCTTCCTCGATTCCGCTGCTGCCGCGCGCGGCGTCGCGCCAAGGGCCTAACGTGCTGTCACGGACCCGGCGCGATCTGACCATGGCGGAGGCCGCGCGGGGGCCCGGCAATGCCCGCGTCGATCACCTGCTGGTTTCCGAGATGATCGAGCCGCGCTCGCGCGTGCTCGACGTCGGCTGCGGCGACGGCGAGCTCTTGAAATCTACTCGAAAGCCGCGGCGTCGATGGCCGCGGCATCGAACTGTCGCGGGAAGGGGTGAACGACTGCGTCGCCAAAGGCCTTGCCGTGATCCAGGGCGACGCCGATGCCGACCTCGGCGATTATCCCAATGACGCGTTCGATTACGTGGTCCTGTCCCAGACCCTGCAGGCGACGCGCCATCCCCGTCTGGTGCTGGAGCACATGCTGCGGATCGGTCGCCACGCGGTCGTGTCGTTCCCGAATTTCGGCCACTGGCGCATCCGCCTGCTGCTGATGTTCGGCGGCCGCATGCCGCAGACCGCCAATCTGCCGGACACCTGGTACGACACCCCGAACATCCATTTCTGCACCATCAAGGACTTCCGCGACCTGTGCGATACGGTCGGCGCCAAGATGGAGCGCGCGCTCGCGCTCGATGCCTGGGGACGGCCGCTGCGGCTCAATGCGCCGTGGTGGTTCTGGAATCTGTTCGGCGAGCAGGCGGTGTTCCTGCTGAGCCGGCGCAACGGCCGATGATTTTTGTGCTAAACTCATGGCTCAACTCGGCAGTTGTCATGCCCGCGAAAGCGGGCATCCAGTAACCCCAAGATTCTCGATTGGATTCTTGCCGTGCCTCAATCGACACGCGGTGGTTACTGGATCGCCCGGTCAAAGCCGGGCGATGACGCGTTGAGAAGACTACGGCAGGCAAAAAACGGCATTGGACCCGAACATAGATGACGATTGAAGTTGATGAAGACGGCGGTCGCGTATTCTTTTCTTCGACCGGCCGCACGCTCGCGGAAGAAGATGAAATCTGCATCCTGAGCGTTGGCGTCGATATCGGGTCGTCGACCTCGCATCTCGTGTTCTCGCGCATCGTGCTGGAGCGGCTCGACAGCCGTTATGTCGTGACCGAACGCGAGACCTTTTATCAGTCCGATATTCTGCTCACGCCCTATGCGTCCGAGGATGAGATCGACGCGGAAGCGCTCGGCGCGTTCTTCGAGAAGCAGTACGAGAACGCGATGGTCGATCCCGACGAGATCGACGCCGGCGCGCTGATCCTCACGGGCGTTGCGGTGAGGCGCAGCAATGCGCGGCGCATCGGCGAACTGTTCGCACGGCAGGCCGGCAAGCTCGTCGCCGTCAGTGCCGGCGACAATCTTGAAACGGTGATGGCGGCGTTCGGCTCGGGTGCGGTCGCCCGCTCGATCCGCGAGGGCGGCGCGGTGATGAATGTCGATGTCGGCGGCGGCACCTCGAAGATCGCGGTGTGCCGCGACGGCGGGGTTGTTGCGATCACGGCGGTCGACGTGGGCGCGCGTCTCGTCTGCACCGATGCGAACGGAACGATCACCCGGATCGAGGAAGCGGGCCGCCGCTTCGGCGAAGAACTCGGCCTCAAGCTCGAGATCGGATCGACGCTCGCGCGCGAGGATGCAGCGCGGCTCGCCGCGCGCATGGCCGACAGCCTGTTCGATGCGATGGCGGGCGGCACGCCGCATCTCGGCGCGACCGGTCTCCTGCGCCTTGCTCCGCTTGGCTATGACGGGCCGGTCGAAGCCGTGACGTTCTCGGGTGGCGTGTCGGAATACGTCTACGGCTGGGAGCGGGGAAATTTCGGCGACCTCGGCGCCGAGCTTGCGGCGGAGATCCGCGCGCGGGTGGGGGCTGCGGGGCTGCGGCTCGAACCGCCGGCCCAGGGCATCCGCGCGACCGTGATCGGCGCATCCCAGTACACCACGCAGGTGAGCGGCAGCACCATTTTCGTCTCGCCGCTCGAGGCGCTGCCGTTGCGCAACATTCCGGTGATTGCGCCGGATTTCGCGCTCGCCGAGGATGCGATCGATCGCAGCGGCCGTCGCCGCCGCCATCGAGAAGGCGCGCCGTCATCTCGATCTTCACGAGGTCGAAACTGCGCTCGCGATCTTCGTGCCATGGAAGGGCTCGGCGACCTTCCAGCGGCTCGACGCGTTTTGCCAGGGCGTTGCCGAAGGCCTCGGCGATCTGATGGCGCGGCAGCTGCCGATCGTGCTCGCCGGCGACGGCGACGTCGGCGGTCTTCTCGGCATCCATTTCCGCGAGGAGCTGAAGCTCGCCAATCCCGTCATTTCGATCGACGGGCTCGACCTCAAGCAGTTCGACTACATCGACATCGGCGAGATTCTGGAGAGTTCCGGCGCCGTGCCGGTGGTGATCAAGTCGCTGATCTTCCCCTCGAGCGCCGCCCTCGGCCAGGAGTGGATGGCCACTTCACCTCCCCCTGGAGGGGGGAGGTCGGTCGCGTAGCGACCGGGAGGGGGTGGCAGCGATTCAGCAAATTCGGTGGAGCCCACTCGCGAGGCTGCGCATTTCGAGCGCTGTCACCCACCCGGACCACCTTCGGTGGTCCGACCCTCCCCCTCCAGGGGAGGGTGAAACAGTGCGCGCTGAAGGGCTACTTATTCTCCCCAACGTAGGTGAGTTCATCGGCGATCTTCAGCTCGATGAGCACGTTCTCGTCGGTCGAAATCTTCGCACAGCATGGAGCGATGGCCGATGCCCTTGGGGATCAGGAGCATGTCGCCGGGGTGCATGATCTTGACGCCCATCTCGGTTTCCCACTTCAGCGCGCCCTTGACGCAGAAGATGATCTCGTGGGCGTCGATGTTACGGTGCCAGAAGCCCATGTCGTGCTTGCGGCGCTTGGAAACGTCGATCTTCACGCGGTCGGAGGTGTAGAGCCGCAATGGCGTGCCGTCCGCCTTGTCGATATTGCTGGGGCTGAACTTCTCGGCAAAAATATTGATCATGCGGAAGATGTCGGCATTCTCCAGCACGCCGGCATTGATGACCGGCGGTTCGTTGTGGGCGAGAACGACGTTCTTGCCGTTGATGGTGACGAGTTCGCGATACGTGGTCATTCAATTCACTCCGGTTTCCCGCCGCCCGACGCGGCGAGGACTGCGGCCACGATGCCGGCATAGCCCGTACACCGGCAGAGATGGCCGCTCAGAACGTCGCGGATTTCATCCTCGGTCGGATGCGGATTTTTCGCAAGATAATCGGTGAACGACATCAGAATGCCGGGCGTGCAGAAGCCGCATTGCAAGGCGTGGTGCTGCTGAAAGGCCTTCTGCAGCGGGTTGAGTTCGCCGTCCGGCGACGCGAGCGCCTCGACGGTCGTCACGGCGCGGCCTTCGGCCTGTACCGCAAGCGTGAGGCAGGAGCGCACCGCATCGCCATCGATCATGACCGTGCAGCAGCCGCACACGCCGTGCTCGCAGCCGACATGGGTGCCGGTCGCGCCGATCACGTGGCGCAGAAAATCCGTGAGCAGCATGCGCGGCTCGGCGTAGCCCGCGACCGGGCGGCCGTTAAGCGTCAGCGCGATGCGGACCTGATCGTCTTTGTTCACGCGGCGCATCGCAACGCCTCGTCGACTGTGGCCGGTCCGACGCGGCGCAGAAGATCGCGGCGCAGCCGGGCAGAGGCGTGGGTGTCGTCGTAGCCCTCAAGCTCCCAGGCGAGCGCATCGAAGAATGTGCGCGCGGCGTCGGCGCTATCGATCGTTGCGCTGCGCACCGCCGGCTTGTCGGCGACGCCGCCGATGCCGACGCGCAGCGCGCTTTTGCCCTCGATCACCGCCGCGACCGCGATGATGGCGAAATCGCCGTGCCGCCGCGCGACCTCGCGGAACGCCACCTGCCGCGTCGATTGCACCGGAAAACGCACGGCGGTGATCAATTCGTCCGGCTCGCGCGCCGTCGTCAGCATGCCGCGTTGGAAATCCTGCGCGGCGAGCACGCGCGTGCCGCGATGCGAGCGCAGCACCACCTCACCGCCCAGCGTCGCCAGCGAGAGCGGCAACTCCGAGGACGGATCGGCATGCGCGATCGATCCGCACACGGTGCCTTTGTTGCGCGTCTGGAAATGCCCGACGAACGGCAACGCCGCGGCGAGAAGCGGCAGACGCGCGCCAAGCTCCGGCCAATCCTTGAGCCGGTTCTGCGTGACGGCTGCGCCGACCTCGACCTTGTTATCGATGACACGGATGTTCGAGAGCTCCGGCAGCCGCGCAATGTCGAGCAGGATCGCAGGCTCGGCGATGCGCAGGTTGAGCATTGCCATCAACGACTGGCCGCCGGCGAGTACGCTCACCGCATCGCCATTTTCGGCGAGGACGGCGACGGCCTCTTCGACGCTGTCGGGCCGGACATAGTCGAAGCGTCGCGGCTTCATCGTCGACCCTCCCCTGGAGGGGGAGGGTCGGACTGCCGAAGGCGTCCGGGGTGGGGTGACAGCCGTGCCACACCCGCTGCGTCGGTAGATGTTGCACCGCTGTCACCCCCTCCCGGCCGCTGCCGCGGCCGACCTCCCCCCTCCAAGGAGAGGTGAAGGCTGCCGCGCTTCCTCGCCGGCGATCAACTCATGGAGGCGGCGCGGCGTCATCGGTAAGATCACATCCTTCACCCCGAGGGCGTCGGCGATCGCGTTGGCGATGCAGGCGGGCGTGCTCATGCAGTTGCCCTCCGCCAAGCCTTTGGCGCCGAGCGGGGTCAGCGGCGACGGCGTCACCTGGTGCAGGATTTCGAGCTTCGGGATTTCCGTGACCGTCGGCACCAGATAATCGGCAAAGCTGCCCGACAGGAAGTTGCCGCTCTCGTCGTACACGAATTCCTCGTAGAGCGCCGCCGCGATGCCCTGCACGAACGCGCCGTGCACCTGGCCGTCGGCGATCAGCGGATTGAGCAGCGTTCCCGCATCGTGCATCGAGACGTAGCGGTCGATGCGGACCGAGAACGTTACCGGATCGATCTCGACGCCGCACATATCGA
The DNA here is from genome assembly GCA_963702755.1 of uncultured Alphaproteobacteria bacterium. Taxonomy (GTDB): domain Bacteria; phylum Pseudomonadota; class Alphaproteobacteria; order Rhizobiales; family Xanthobacteraceae; genus JAJPKK01. The sequence goes on from CAVPDZ010000009.1 coordinate 491,181, forward strand.
ACACGAAGCCGTAGGTCAGCGATGTGTTGATGCGATCGTCGTGAGACGGCGGTTCTAGCTCGACCGGCGACCAGACGCCTGTCTCCGAGAGTCCCGGCGCGACGCCGTCGGGCAGCATCACCGGCGACCAGTGGGCGGTGCCGGCGACGCGGCCGAACGGCAGCGCGTTATCGGGATTGGAGTGGCTGCGGATCTTGCCGTCGCCGAACTCGACATCGTCGGGCAGGACATTGAGCTGCTTTGCCGCGATGCCGGCGAGCTTGTCGCGCATGCGCGTCGCGGCGACGTGTGCCGCGACCGCGGTCCCCGGGGAAAAGCGGCATGAATAGGTGCCGGCCGCGATCGACCAGGCATCCTTCGCCGTATCCATCTCGAGCGTGACCTCGACGTCGGACAGCTCAAGCCCGAGCCGTTCGGCGACGATTTGCGCCAGCACGGTCTGGTGTCCCTGGCCCTGCACGGTCACGTCGGCCGTCATCGACACGGCGCCGAGCGGATCGATGTTGAGCGTCACCATCGACACCGCGCCGTTCTTCGGGCCGGCACGCTCGCGGGCATCGGCGGTGAGGAGGGTCGAGAGATAACCCATGTTCGACATGCCGGGCTCGACCACGGCGGCAAAGCCGATGCCGTAATACTTGCCCTTGGCGCGGGCCTCGTCGCGCCGGCGCTTGAGATCGGCAAGCCGACCCTCGCCGACGGTCGTCTCGACGGCGCGCACGAAATCGCCGGAGTCGTAGAGCGCGCCCGCGGCCGCGCGGTAGGGAAATTTTGCTGTCGGAACCAGATTGCGGCGGATCACATCGAGATGGTCGAGACCGAGTTCGACCGCGATGCGATGAACGAGCCGCTCGATCGCAAGATAAAGCTGCGGGCCGCCGAAGCCGCGGATGAGGCTCGCCGGCATCTTGTTGGTGAGCACGATGCGGTTGACCACATCGACATTGGGAATGTCGTAGGCGCCGGTCACCGCGCCGTGCATGCGATAGAGCGGTCCCGGCATGGGAGCGCGCAGATAGGCGCCGTAGTCTTCGAGCTGATCGAGCCGCAGTCCCAGGATGCGGCCCTCTCTCGTGACCGCCGCCTCGATCTTGGTGATGCGGTTCGGACCCGAGCTCGCGGCGACGAGGTGCTCGACGCGATCCTCGACCCATTTCACCGGCCGCCCGACGATCTTTGCGGCGATGGCCGCGAGCACCACGTAGGGGAAAACGGAGAGCTTGATGCCGAAGCTGCCGCCGGAGTCGGGCGGAATGCGCAGCCGCATTTTCGTGCCGGGCACCCGCAGCGCCTTCGCCATCACCGGATGGGTGCTGAACGGGCCCTGGAAATTCGCGAGCACGTCGTAGCTCTGGTCGTGCGGCCGGTACTCGGCGACGACGACGTAGCACTCCATCGGGGTGAAGGAGAGCCGCGGAAATTCGACCGTGAGCGCGATCGTGCGATCCGCCGCCGCGAACGCTCCCGCGGTGTCGCCATAAGTGAATTTGCGGACCGAGATTTCGTTGGTCTTGCAGGCGGGGTGGAGGAGGGGCGCATCCTTCTCGCAGGCTGCGAGCGGATCGATGACAGCCTCGATCGGCTCGTATTCGATCTCCACCAGTTCGGCGGCGTCCTCCGCGACGTAGCGGGTTTCGGCGACGACAAGCGCCACCGCCTCGCCGGCAAAGCGCACGTGCTCGACGGCGAGCGACCACTGATGCACCGGCTGCTTGAGCGCGATCAGGAACGGATCGGTAAGCTTGCGGACGTCTTCGCCGGTGATCACCGCGGCGACGCCCGGCAGCGCCAGGGCGGCGGTGGCGTCGATGCGGAGGATATTCGCATGCGCGTGCGGCGAGCGGATCACATGGCCATGGAGCGTGCCGTGCGGAACCGGCAGATCATCCGCATAGCGTCCGCGCCCCGACAACAGCGCCGGGTCTTCCTTGCGAACGAGCGGACGGCCTAGGACCTGGGACACGCGATTTACCTATGAAATGCTGGCCACCTACGCCACTGCGACCGCAGGTGTCATCGCCCGGCTTGACCAGGCGATCCATTAACCACCGCATAATGTGCGAGGCATCGCATCGCGTCCACTTCTACGCCGGCGCTACTGGATGCCCCGCTTTCGCGTGGCATGACAACTCAGAAAATGACAGCCCTGCCATTCCGGCAGCTTTCGGCCGTTGCGACGCTGCGCTTGCGCCAGGCATAACTCCGGCCCGCCAAAGAGTTTTTTTCACCTGCCAAGGAACAGGCAATGAACATCGAACGCAAGCCGGTCGCCTATGGCGACATGCGAGGCTGGATCAAGGCTTTGCAGGACGCCGGCGAGGTCAAGGAGATCGACGCCGAGGTCGATTGGAATATCGAGATCGGCACCGTGATGCGGCTTGCCCAGGGCACCGGCGACGGCCCGGCGCTGCTGTTCAACAAGATCAAGGATTACGGGGCGAACGCCCGCTGCCGGCGCATTTTCGGCTGCGGCCTGGCGAGCTATCGCCGCGTCGCGATGATGATGGGCGTATCGCCCGACACCCATCCGCGCGACCTCGTCAAGCTCGGGCGCAACGTGCTCAACGGCGGCATCCCGCCGAAGATCGTCAGCACCGGGCCGGTGAAGGAGAACATCGTCACCGGCGACAACGTCGACCTCTACGAGCTGCCGTCGCCGTGGTGGAACAGGCTCGATGGCGGCCGCTATCTCCTGACCTACGGCGGCTGCGTCACCAAGGACTACGACACCGGCGTGATGAATGTCGGCATCTATCGCGGCATGGTTGCGAGCAAGAACGAAATCCCGATCCTGATGTGGCGCGCCCAGCATGTCGGCCAGCACGCCACCTCCTGGGAGCGCGCCGGCCACAACGAGATGCCGATCGCCGTCGCCATCGGCTGGGAGCCGTCGCTCGGCTTCACCGGCGGGGCGCCGGTCGCGAAGGGCGTGTGCGAATACGATGTGATGGGCTCGATCCGCGGCGCGCCGGTCGAACTCGTCAAATGCGAGACCGTCGATCTCCATGTCCCGGCAACCGCCGAGATCGTGATCGAGGGCTATCTCCAGCTCGACCCGGCAAAGTTCAAGATGGAGGGGCCGTTTGCGGAATTCACCGGCTATCTCGCCGGCGACAAATCGCCGAAGCCGACCATTCGCGTCACCGCCATCACGCACCGCAACGACCCGATCCTGCGCGGCTGCATCGAGGGCTCGCTGCCGGGCAGCTTTTCGGAGAACGCGATCTGCTCCTCGATCATGCGCGCGGCGACCGCCTGGAGCGTGCTCGAGCGCGCCGGCGTCCCGGGCATCACCGACGTGTGGTGCCCGCCGGTCCATGCCGGCATCAATCTGCGTGATCCAGATGAAGCAGACCTATCGCGGCCAGGCCAAGCAGGCGGCCAACGCCATCTGGGGCTCGTCCGCCGCCCACGTGCGCTACAAGCACATCACGGTGGTGGACGACGACATCGACATCCACGATTACGCGGCGGTCGACTGGGCGATCGCCTACCGCGTCAACGCCGGCGAGGACGACGTCATCATCATGCCCTCGACCTTCGGCGCGGGCCTCGACCCGTCGACGCGGCGGCGCGACCGCAACCCGGCGCTGTTCGGCACCGGCAAGTGGAACCGGCTGTTGATCGACGCAACCATGAACCTCGACTACGACCCCGACCCCGATCTTGGCGGCGCACGCTTCCCGCCCAAGGTCTGGCCGGAGGAGGCCGACATCGCCGCCGTCTCGCGTCGCTGGGGCGACTTCGGACTGAAGCCGCTGAAGTAATCTTCACCTCCCCCTGGAGGGGGGAGGTCGGCCGCGCAGCGGCCGGGAGGGGGTGGCAGCGCCGCAACGTGCTTTCTGCTTCTCCGCGGTGTGTGCGGAAGCGCTGCCACCCCACCCCGGACTGCCTGCGGCAGTCCGACCCTCCCCCTCCAGGGGAGGGTGAAGCAACCGGAGTTTATTCATGATGCTCGAACTTCCCACGCCGCATGAAACCTTCGAGGTTCCGCTCGCGGACGGCGCCCGCATCCGCGTCCGCCGGCACGGCGATCCGAACGGCGTGCGGCTCTTCATCAGTCACGGCAACGGCTACGCCATCAATGGTTACCTGCCGTACTGGCAGCACTTCCTGCCGCGCTTCGATGTCATCCTGTTTGATTTTCGCAATCACGGCGAAAACATTCCGGTCACGCCCCCTAATCACACTTATGGGCAGCTAAGCCGCGATCTCGAACGGGTCTATCAGGACGTGACCGCAAAGCTCGGCAAACGTCCGTCAGCCGGCATCTTCCATTCCATGTCGGGTCGCACGGCGATGAAGCACGCGATCGAGATCGGCTTTCGCTGGGACGCGCTCGTTTTGTTCGATCCGCCGAACGTGCCGCCGCCGGATCACGCGGTCTATCCCGCGATGAAGGCGTTCGAGGCGCGGCTTACCGAATTTGCTGGCGGCCGCCGCAGTCATTTCGCGACGGTCGACGAACTCGCTGCCGATTTCGCCAAGTCGCGGATGGGCCAATCCTGGGCGCCAGGCGTGCATGCGCTGATGGCGCGTGCGGTGCTGCGCCCTAATCCGAACGGCGACGGCTTCGTGCTGGTGTGCGATCCGGCGAACGAGGCCGGCATCTATGCCGAGGCGATGACGCTCAACCTGTGGCCGCGCGCGACGGACTTCCGCGGGCCGGTCAAGTTGATCGGCGCCGACCCGGACATGAAAGGCGGCCCGCCGACCGGTCGCGCCAACCAGGCGCTCGGCACGGAGAACGGCTACGACTACAGCTTCGTGCCGAACACCGGCCACATGCTGCAGATCGAGAACCCGGACGAGTGCGCGCGCCTGACGCTGGCGTTCCTCGCCGAGTGCGGGCTCGCCTAGGGTCGATCACTTTTAGCGCAGGTCACTCGGCGGCGTCGGCGCGCCGTCCGCGCTGATCGAAGCGGCGGTCGAAGATGTCCTCGGCGATGCGGTTCTTGAGGATTTCCACCGAGCCGCCGGCGATCATCCAGCCGCGGCAGCGCCGCATGCAATATTCGACCAGCGTGTCGCGGCTGTAGCCGAGCGCGCCCATGGCCTGCACGGCCTCGTGCGCCACGTCGAAGCCCGCGAGATTGCACGCGGCCTTGGCAAGCGAGGTCTCGTAGGCGGAGGGAAAACCGCGGTCGGCGTTGGCGGCCGCGCGGTAGAGCAGAAGCTGCGCGCCTTCGAGCTTGAGCGCCATGTCGGCGAACTTCCATTGCAGTCCCTGGAATTCGCATAGCGGCCGGCCGAACTGCGTCCGCGTCGCCACGTGGTCGCGCGCGGCGTTGAAGGCGTAGCGGCCGAGCGCGAGCGCCCGGGCGGAGTTGCCGATGCGCTCGACATTGAAGCCGGAGATCTGCTTCTTGAAGCCGCCGGGGCCGAGCAGCACGTTCTCGGCGGGGATACGGCAATTGTCGAAGTGCAGTTCGCACCACTCCTCGCCGCTCATGAAGGTCGATGGCGCGGCGATGTGAAGGCCGGGCGTGCCGCGCTCGATGATCACCGAGCCGATGCCGCCGACGCCCGGACCGTAGCGCACATAGATCAGGAACACGGCAGCGTCCGGGCTGAAGGTCGAGAACACCTTGGTGCCGTTGATCACGTAGTGGTCGCCGTCCGGGCGCGCCGAGGTCTTGAGATCGGTCGCGGCCGAGCCGGCATCGGGCTCCGACATGCCGAGGCTCATGACGGCACGGCCCGCCAGGAGATCGGGCAAAAACTTCGCCTTCAACGCCGGCGAGGCATATTCGGCAAAGGTGCGGATCGGACCGAAGCTGCCGAACTGCACCACGTCGGCGCTGCGCGGACAGACGAGCGCCACCTGTTCGATCGCGATCACCGCGTCCATCAGCGCGCCGCCCTGGCCGCCATCGGCCTCCGGGATGGTGATGCCCATCAGCCCTTGCCGGCTCATGACTTGCGCCACATCGAACGGGAAGCGCGGATTGTGCGCGCGCTTCAATGCGCCGTCGGCAAAATTCGCTTCGGCGAACTTATGCACGGCCTCGGCGAATTGCTTTTGTTCTTCGGTGAACTCGAAATTCATGGCGCCCTCGCGAAGACCGCGACGTTAGCGCACGGCGGTGAACTTCGCGATAGCCGATTATTCCACGGCTAATTACTCACCCTTTCTGCCGCCACTTTTCGACATTAAGTGAACCGCATTGCTCGCTTCGGCCACTAATTTTCGCGCTCTTTTGGCGCCCCCAACAATTTAATTGCGGCAAACGAGGATAGTCATGGACATCATTGCTTACGATCCGGCGCAAACCGCCGATTGGTCGAGCTTCCATGCGTTCCGCCGGGCGCGGCACGCAGAAAGCGCGCCCGATGAGCCGATCCTCTCCGATGCGCAGTTCGAAGCGCAGCAGCGGGAGGTGCACCCGCACTATGTCCGATCGGCCTGGCTTGCGGTCGACAACCGGGTCGTTGTCGGCGGCCTGACCTCGTTCCGGACCCGCGAGGGCAGCCCGTTCCATGCCGAGAATGCGCGGCATTTGTCGGCCGGCTGTTCCGTGCTCGGCCCGTGGCGGCGCCGCGGCATCGCGACGCGTCTGCTCGCGCGTCTGCACCGCCTGATGTGCGAGGACGGGCGGATGATCGCGACCGCATCGACCTATGAGGGCGACGGCCAAGCCTTTCTGCGCCGCATCGGCGCCGGCGAGAAGTTGCGCGTCATCGACAATCGCCTCCGTTTCGACGGGGTTGATTGGGCGAAGCTGCGCGGGTGGAAGGACGACATCGTCGCCGCCAATCCCGATCTCACGATGGAAACCTATGTCCATCGGGTGCCGTTCAAGGTGTACGAGAAGATGATGCCGGAGCTGGAGCGCTTGCTGGCCGACGTCCCGCTCGGCGACCTCGACGTGCCACCGGCGCAACTGGCTATGAGCCAGATTCGGGAGTTCTACCGCCAGCTGGATCTGTTCGGCGGAGCTCACGATCTCGTCGTGTTCCGCGATGCCGATCGACGGCTCGCCGGCGTTGCCGAGATCCATTGGGACGCGCGGCTCCCGGGCTTCGCGTACCATTCGTTCACCGGTGTCCGGCAGGATATGCGCGGCCGCGGTCTTGCCACCGCGCTGAAAGTGGCGGCGCTGGAGTTGGTGCGCGTAACCCATCCGTCGGTGACGGAAATGCGAACCACCAACGCGGCACATAACGTGCCGATGGTGGCGGTCAATACGAAGCTCGGCTTCAGGCCGCATCGCGCCGTCGGCGCATACCAGATCGATCGCGATCGGCTGGGTGCGGTGGTCCGCGCGGCGTAGCTGAAAACAATGCGGGCGCGGCAATTGCCGCGCCCGACCATCCTGTTATCGCGTCCCCAGCATTATTCGATCTGCTTGATTCCGGCGTCCTTCATCATCTTTGCCCAATACGGCGTTTCTTCTTTGATGAGCGCAGCGAACTCGGCGGGAGTGTTGCCGAGCGGGACAATGCCGATGGCGTGCAGCTTCTCCTGGACGTCCGGCGACGCCATGATCTTCGTTGTTTCCTGGTTGAGCTTCGTCACGATGGCGCCCGGAGTACCGGCGGGCACAAACAAGCCGAACCAGGTCGTCACGTCAAAGCCGGGGAAGCCAGCTTCGTCCATCGTCGGAAGGTCCGGCAGGAACGGCGCGCGCTTCAATGAGGTCACCGCAAGTGAACGCACTTTTCCCTCGCGTATGATCGAGAGGGTCGCCGTCGGCGGAATGAAACTCATGGTGATCCGGCCGCCCATCAGGTCGGTGAGCACCAGGGATGACCCGCGGAACGGCACCTGCTGAACATCGATATGCGCCAGCACATTGAAGAGCTCGCCGGCGAACTGGAGCGAGGAGCCAGGGCCGGAATGGCCATAGGTCATTTGGCCGGGGGAGCGACGAGCCAGTGCGACGAGTTCGGCGACGCTTTTCACCGGCAGGTCATTGTTGACCACGAGCACGAGCGGATACGCATAGACCTGCGTGACCGGGATCAGGTCTTTGAGCGGATCATACGACAGCTTCTTGTAGAGGCTGACGGCAACGACGGTGCTGCCCGCGGCGAGAACGCCGATGGTGTAGCCGTCGGGGGTGGCCTTCGCGACACGATCCGCGGCAATATTCCCGCCGGCGCCCGTCACGTTCTCGACGATGACCGGCTTTGCGAGCGTATCGCTCAACTTGTCCGCCAGAAGGCGCGCCACAACATCGACCCCCGGCGCGAACCCGAACAGCATACGAACGCTGCGGTCCGGATAGCTCGCCTGGGCGGCAGCTGGAACCGAGCCGGCTGCGAGACCGGCGGCAAATACACAGAGGCCGACGAGTTTCATGAGATTCATGACAGGCGCCCTAATTCAAGCGAACGAGCGTTGCTTGGGGTGAAACCGCGCAATAATTTCAAAAGTCATTTTAGTTCGGCACGCCTCATTGGGAGCGGATATTTGCCGCCTTGATCACCTTCGCCCAGGTGACGATCTCGGCGCGCAGCCGTTCAGCAAATTCCTGCGGCGTGCTGCCGACGGAATCGTAGCCGAGCGTCGCGAGCTTCTCCTGCATGTCGGGCGCGGCAATCGCCTTCGCGATTTCGCGGTTGAGCTGGGTCACGATGTCTTTCGATGTCCCGATCGGCACGACAAATCCGACAAAGCTGTCGCCGGCGATGTCCGGATAGCCGCCTTCGGCGAGGGTCGGTACATCCGGCATCGTCTGCGCGCGCGTCTTGCTGGTGACGGCAAGTGCGCGGATCTGGCCGTCGCGGGTCAATTGCGTGACGGTGGTCGGATTGCCCATGCCGATCGGGGTGTGGCCGGCGACCACCGATGCGATCGCCGGTGCGCCGCCGGTAAACGGCACGTGCACCAGGTCGAGGCCAAACGCCAACCGGAATTGCTCGCCCGCGAGATGGGCGGTCGTGCCGGCTCCGGCCGAGGCGTAGCTGAACTTGCCGGGATTGGCGCGAACGAGGTCGACAAGCTCGCCGACATTGGCCGCGCGCACCGCCGGGTTGACGACGATCACGGTCGTCGACGTGACGGCAAGCGATACCGGTTCGAAATCCTTGATGGGGTCGAACCCCACCCGCTCGAACAGCGATGGATTGATCACGATCGAGCTGAACGCGGTGAGGATCGTATAGCCATCGGCGGCCGCTCTGGCGCCTTGCGCCATCCCGACATTTCCGGAGCCGCCGGCGAGGTTCTCGACATAGAACTGATGCCCCATCTGCTCGCTCAACTTGCCCGCGACAAGCCGCGCGACCACGTCGGTCACGCCGCCGGGCGCGAACGGAACGATCACCCGCACGGGCCGCGTGGGCCACGTCTCTCCAGAAGCACCGGTTGCGAGCGACGCGAGGACGCAGACGCAGGAGGCGAGGGTGAGGAGGCGACGGTGCGCATGCGGTGCGCAGTCAAGAAACGGCAGGGCTTCGGTCACCCAAAGACGCAAGCGCCAGCGCCTTCCCGCCCGCGTCCTTGCCGGCATCATTCCCTCCGATGAACCTGAACTTCAGGGAGTCGTAGCGACTTCTTGGCTGTTCGACAGCGGTGACCGCTGTCGGCGCAGCGGGCCGATCTTATTGACAGCCGCCGCTGACCGCTACTCCTGCATGCCTGCTGCGACACCAGCAACAGCATTCCGCGACCGCGACCTGTTTTCGCTCAGCCGTACAGCCTGTTACAAGGTGGCGCGCTCGCGGCCGGGCGCAGGAGTGCATGGATGGGAGCAAAGCAGTTCGGGGCGAGGGTAGCGCGGATCGAGGATCCCGCGTTGCTGACCGGCCGCGCCCGATATGTCGATGATGTAAGGGTGCCGGGGGTTCTCCACGCCTGTTTCGTGCGGAGCCCCCATCCGCACGCGCGCATCGCCGGGATCGATACGGCCGCGGCGCGCGCGATGCCGGGCGTCCACGCGGTGCTGACGGCAGACGACATGCCGGGCCGCCTCGCGACCGATCCCATTCCGACGCCGGTGCCGAACCCGGCGATCACCGCGATGCGCACCCAACGGGCGCTGGCGCGCGGCGAGGTCTGCTATGCCGGCGAGACCGTCGCGGTCGCGATTGCCGACACCCGTTACCTCGCCGAGGATGCGGCGGCCGCCGTCGATGTCGCCTACGAGCCGCTCGCCGCCGTGAGCGATTGCCGCGACGCGACCATCAACGGCACCGCCCATTCCCACCGCGATCTCACGACCAATGTCGCGGCCTATGTGCCCATGAGCTACGGCGACGTGGAGCGCGCATTCGCGACCGCAGCGCACGTATTCGAGGAGGATATCTTCCAGCACCGCGGTGCCGCGATGACGTTGGAGGGCCGCGCCGTCCTCGCGAGCGAAGACCCGGTGTCGGGCCTCCTCACCGTCTGGTCCGCGACCCAGACGCCGCACATCTGCCGTACCACCATCGCCGACCTGCTTGGCCGCAATCTCGAATCCGTGCGCGTGATCGCGCCGTTTGTCGGCGGCGGGTTCGGCACCAAGGCGCCGTTCTATGCCGAAGAGATCGTGATCCCGGTCGCGGCCATGAAGCTCAACCGGCCGGTGAAGTGGACCGAAGATCGCCGCGAGCATTTCCTGTCGGCGACCCAGGAGCGCGATCAGTATTGGCAAGTCGCGATTGCCGTCGACGGCGACGGCAAGATCCTCGGGCTTCGCGGCAAGATGATCCACGACAACGGCGCTTATCTGCCCTGGGGCATCATTGCGCCGTATATTGCCGCGACGACGTTTCCGGGTCCCTACGTGGTGCCGGCGTTCAAGTTCGAGACCACGGTCGTGCTCACCAACCGGGTGCCGACCACGGTGGTGCGCGGCGCCGGTCGGCCGCAGGCCGTGTTCGCCATGGAACGCCTGATGGACCGCGTCGCGCGCGAACTCGGCATCGACCGCGCGGAAGTGCGCCGCCGCAACATGATCGGCCCGGAGCGCATGCCCTACAGCGTCGGCCTCGTGTTTCGCGACGGCAAGCCGCTCGTCTACGCCGGCGGCGATTTTCCGCTGAGCCAGCGGCGCGCGGTCGTGATGTCGGATTACGAGGGCTTCCGCGCCCGCCAGGCGGCGGCGCGCGCCGACGGGCGCTACATCGGCATCGGCATCGGCAACTACGTCGAGGGCACCGGGCTCGGTCCGTTCGAGGGCGCCTCGGTGCGCATCATGCCGAACGGCAAAGTCGCGGTCGCGACCGGGGCGACGACCCAGGGGCAGGGCACCCACACGACGCTTGCCCAGATCGTGGCCGACAAGCTCGGCTGCCCGATCGAGGACATCGTCATGACGGTGGGCGACACCAATGCCATCAGCCAGGGCGTCGGTGCGTTCGCAAGCCGGCAGGCGATCAATGCCGGCAACTCGGCGATGATCGCGGGCGAAACCGTGAAGCGGCAGGTCATCGCGCTCGCGGCCCGCGCGTTCGGCGTGCCGGAGGCCGAGATCGACGTCGAGGACGGCCGCGCGGTCGCCCGCGGCGGCAACAAGCCGGTGCTGACGTTCGGCGAACTCGCCCGCATGGCCCAGGGGATGCCGGGCTTCTCCATGGCGCCCGGCCAGACGCCGGGGCTCGAGCACACGGCTTATTTCACGCCGCCGCAGGCGTCCTATTGCAACGGCACCCACGTCGCGGAGGTCGAAGTCGATCCGATGACCGGCGCCGTGACCATCCTCAAATACGTGGTCGGCCACGACAGCGGCGTCGTCATCAATCCGATGATCGTCGACGGCCAGGTCCAGGGCGGCGTCGCCCACGGCATCGGCAATGCGCTGTTCGAATACATGAAGTATGACGCCGGCGCGCAGCCGCTCACCACGACGTTCGCGGACTATCTGCTGCCGGCGTCGACCGACGTGCCGTCCTGCGTCATCGAGCACGTCGAGACGCCGAACCCGCTCAATCCGCTCGGCGTCAAAGGCGCCGGCGAAGGCGGCACCATTCCGGCGCCGGCGACGATCGTCGCCGCGATCGAGGATGCGCTGTCGCCGTTCGGGGTTCATTTCGCCGAGATCCCGCTGACGCCCGACCGCATCGTCGCGGCGCTGCAAGCGGCCGGCGCCTATGAGAAGATATGGTGAGGCCCGCAGCGCCCAACACGAAGATCAACGGAGGAGGAGATGACTGAAGAGGGCGGCTCGCCGTTCTGGCGTTTCTCGCTCGGCTACTACCGCCGGCCGGGCGTCAGCGAAGCCTGCATCGCGCTGCAGGACGGCTGCGGCGTCGACGTCAACATCCTGCTGTTCCTGTTGTGGCTTGCGACGGCGAAGCGCAGTGCCGGGCGCGCGGACGTCCAGGCGGTATGCGCCAAGGCCGGCGCCTGGCGGGACGAGGTGGTGGTGCCGCTGCGCACGCTGCGGCGCCGGCTCAAGGATGGCTTCGACCTGGTCGAGCGCGGCACCGGCGAAGTCTTCCGCACCAAGATCAAGGCGATCGAGCTCGAGGCCGAGCGGTTGCAGCAGGAGGCGCTGTTTGCGCTCGCCCCAGGGCTTGCCACCACGACCGCGCCGTCGGTCGAGGCCGCAGCGCGCGCCAATGTCGCGGCTTACGAAAACATCATGGCGCGGCCCTTCGCGCCGGATGCGGTCGCCCGCCTTCTCGCGGCGCTTCCGGATGGCGGCCGCTGATGCACGCTCCCGCTGCCCGCGGCTATGCCGACCTGCACGAGCACCTCGATCGGCTTGACCGCGCCGGGCTTCTCCATCGCATCGATGCGCCGGTGAACAAGGACACCGAGATGCATCCGCTGGTGCGCTGGCAGTTCCGCGGCGGCATCCCCGAGCGCGACCGCAAGGCCTTCCTGTTCACCAACGTCGTCGATTGCGCGGGCCGGCGCTACGACATCCCGGTGGCTGATCGGGGCCTTCGCCGCCAATCCCGCGATCTATTGCGTCGGCATGAACGTCGCCCGCAACGAGGACATCGGGCCGCGCTGGGAGCACGCGTTTGCCAACCCGATCGCGCCGCGCGTCGTCGAGACGGCGCCGTGCCAGGATATCGTCATCGCCGGGCGCGACCTCGACGGTCCCGGCCACGGCCTCGAAGCGTTGCCGATGCCGATCTCGACGCCCGGCTTCGACGCCGCTCCCTATCTCACCGCGACCTGCGTCATCACTCGCGATCCCGAAACCGGCATCGCCAACCTCGGCACCTATCGCGCCCAGCTCAAGTCGCCGACCCGGCTCGGCATGATGACGCTCGTCGAACGTCCGCGCCGGCGGCTACGAGCATTGGCGGAAATACCAGGCGAAGGGCGAGCGGATGCCGATCGCGATCGTGGTCGGCTGCCCGCCGGTGGTCGCGTTCATGGGACCGCAGAAGCCGCCGCACGGCGTCGACGAGTTGACGATCGCCGGGGGGCTCGCCGGCGCGCCCATCAACGTGGTCCGCGCCAAGACGGTCGATCTCCTGGTGCCGGCGGAATGCCGAGTTCGTCATCGAAGGCTTCGCCGATCCCGACTATCTCGAGCCGGAAGGTCCGTTCGGCGAATCCCACGGCTATGTGGCGCTCGAGGACTACAACCTCGTCATCGAGGTGACGGCGATCACGCGCCGCCGCAATGCCATCGTCGACCTCGATCATCAGCCAGGTGACGCCGTCGCGAATCGAGCGTCGTCAAGCGCATGGCCTACGAGCCGATGTTCCTTGCCCATCTGCGCGACGCGCTCGGCATCAAGGGCATCAAGCGCGTCGTCATGCACGAGCCGCTGACCAACCTGCGCAAGCTCGTGATCCTGCAATTCGCGGCGGGCAGCCCGCAATCGGAAGTCTGGCGCGCGCTCAATGGGGCGTTGACGCTGCAGGCGATCGTCGGCAAGTTCGTGATCGCGGTCGACGAGGACATCGACCCCGAAAATGCCGACGCTGTCTTCTGGGCGATGTCCTATCGCTGCAATCCCATCAAGGATACGCATGTGGTGCCTTACCGCGATCCCGGACACGGTCCGCGCACCGGCGATGCCGCGCCGGATTCCGCGATGCTGATCGACGCCACCATGAAGCAGAAGATGCCGCCGCTCGCGCTGCCGAAGCGCGAATACATGGAGAACGCCAAGGCATTGTGGGAGCGCCTCGGCCTGCCGCCGCTCTCGCCCCAGATGCCGTGGTTCGGCTATTCGCTCGGCGATTGGAACGAGACCTGGGACGACAATGCGCGCGGGGCGGCCCAGTCGCATTGGATGGATCGCAGCGAAAGCTACCGCCAGCGCCGCCGCCGCGGCGTCGCGCCCAATACGTCGAGCCGCGTTATCGAAGGAATGAAGGATGACGACTGAAACACCGCGCCGCCTCATTGTCGGCATTTCCGGCGCGTCCGGTACCGTCTACGGCATTCGCATGCTGGAGCTTTTGCGCGGCAGCGATATCGAGAACTCATCTCGTCATGAGCAAGTCGGCCGAGATGACGCTCGCCTACGAGACCGATCTCAAGACCAAGGACATCCGCGCGCTCGCGACCGTCAATCATCCGAACAGCGATATCGGCGCGACGATTTCGTCGGGCTCGTTTCCGACCATGGGCATGGTGGTGGCGCCATGCTCGATCAAGACCATGAGCGAGATCGCGACCGGGGTCACGAGTTCGCTCCTCTCGCGCGCCGCCGATGTCGTCCTCAAGGAGCGCCGCCGCCTCGTCCTCGCCGTACGCGAGACCCCGCTCCACGGCGGCCATCTGCGCACGATGACCCAGCTTTCCGACATGGGCGCGATCATCGCCCCGATCGTGCCGGCGTTCTACAACCGGCCAAAGTCCATCGACGACATCATCAACCACACCGTCGGCCGCCTCCTCGACCTGTTCGGCATCGACACCAAAGCCGTCAAACGCTGGCAAGGCGGCCGCGAGGAGGGGTGAGGCGAAAGGTAGAAGGCGAGACTGCCGAGAGTGTGCAGAGCGCGCACGTAGCGGCCGAGTGTCGTGCAAAGCGGGCGAGCGCGTGCCCTCAACGCGGTTAGCGTTATTCCGTCATCCTGAGGTGGCCGCGCACTTCGCGCGGCCCTCGAAGGATGATCGGCCACGGCTGCGCAGCAATCGCGGCTGTGGCACAGCCTCGGCCGTCGTCCTTCGAGGCTCGCTGCGCTCGCACCTCAGGATGACGGAAGTGGCTCTGGCGCAGGCTCTAACCGAGCTTTTTGATCCGCTGTGATTTTCAAATAGCCGTTTTCTTAATCTTCGCGAGTTTTTCGTCATCCTGAGGTAGGCGCGGTTACGCGGCCGCTCGAAGGATAATTAGCCGTGGCGGCGCAGCGAGCAGCCTTAGCGCCGCTGACACTAACTTGAATTTGGCTTCGGGCGGCCGGCGCGACGCTTTGCGAGCTTCGCGATCGTACTCCAGTTTCCCTCGATCAGAGCTTCTTTCTTCGCGCGGCTCCAGCCTTTGAGCCGGCGTTCCATCGCGATTGCATCCGTGATCTGAACGAAATGTTCAGACCACACGAGTTTCACCGGCCGGCGCGTCGCGGTATAGCCCGGATAGGCGCCGGTCTGATGTTCGGCGACACGGCGCGTTAGATCATCGCCCGTTGCGCAGCCCACATAGTAGGAGCCGTCGGCGCAGCGCAGCATGTAGACGAACGCGCCCATCCGCTATGCGGGGAGGCCGCGCCTCACACCGCTTTGCGCTCCAGCAGCTCGATCGAGACGCCTTGGGGGCCGCGGATGAAGCAGACGCGTGTGCCGGGGCGGACGGTGGTCGGTTCCATCGTGAACTCGGCGCCTTTCGCCTTCAACTCGGCGGCGATGTCGTCGATGCCGCTGACCGAGAGGCCGAAATGGTCGAGCCCCTGGTAGGGCGTCTTCGGCGGCGGGCCGACGTCGCTGCCGGCGGCAACCGGGGCGATGAAGATGTTGGCGCCGCCAAGCTTGAGGTCGATGCGCGGCTGGCCCTGCTGCATGGTGCGGATCACCTCGGCCCCGAACATGCGCTCGTAATATTGCGCGGTGGCCTCCGGATCGGGGCTGCGCAGATGGATGTGGTCATAGGTGAAGTGGGCCATGGTAACTCCAACGGGTGCCTCCTACTCGGAAGCGGTTGACGTGGGCGCGCGGCCGGGCTTCCTTGTCGGCGACACTCGCCGATGACGCTCCCGATGCCGCAACATCCTGATGAGGGCCTTGAGCCCGCCTTCGCCGCACCCGCGCTGGCGTGCGATGCGCATTTTCACATTTTTGGTCCGGCCGGCAAGTACGCCCACGTCAGTGATGACCTGCGCTATGCGCCGCCCTATGCGCCGCTCGATGACTATCTCGCGCAGGCGCGCCGGCTCGGCTTCGAGCGGTTCGTGCTGGTGCAGCCGAGCGCCTACGGGCTCGACAATTCCTGCATGCTCGATGGGATGGCGGCGCTCCCACATGACGTGCGCCGCGGCATCGTCCATCTCGACGACGTCAATCCGAACGATGCCGAACTCGCGCGCTGGGATGCGCTCGGCGTGCGCGGCGTGCGGATCAATATTTCACCGATCCGCAAGCCGGAGGCAGGCCTTGCGGACGCGCTGCGTCCGAAGATCACGCGCAGTGCCGCGATCTGTCGTGGCCTCGGCTGGCATCTCGATCTGCTGCTGCCGGGCTGGCTGATCTCCGAGCTGATGCCGACGCTGCGCGAATTGCCGGTCGAGTTCACGGTCGCGCATATGGGCCTGTTTCCGGCGCGCGACGGTGTCGGGCAGCCGGGCTTTCGCGAGTTCCTCGGGCTCGTCACCGACGGCACGGGGCGCTGCTGGGTAAAGCTCACCGGCATCTATCGGTTCTCCCAGGACCCGAGCTTCGCCGACGTCAAACCGTTCGCCCAGGCGCTGATCGAGGCCGCGCCCGACCGCGTGATCTGGGGCAGCGACTACCCGCACCTGTCGTTCCATGACAAGGTCGGCACCATCATGCTCTACAACAAGCTCATCGAATGGGCCCCCGATGCCGCAACGCGCCGCCGCATCCTCGCCGACAATCCGGCCCGCCTGTTCGGCTTCGGCTGAGATTTTTGCGGCGAATGGCTTACTTTTCCGCGATGGATCGACATCAGTTCTTGGCTGCAATCACCTTCGCGACTGGAGCGAGGTGAGGTGAGCTCTGCTCCGCTCCGCCAAATCCTGTTTGCGCCGGCGTCGGTCGCGGTGATTGGCCAGTCGAACGACGCCGGCAAGACGACGGGGCGGCCGCTCAAATATTTGCGCCAAGCCGGCTATCAGGGCCGCATCTATCCAATCAATGCGCGGCGCACCGAGGTGCTGGGCGAGCGTGCATGGCCCTCGCTCGACGCGCTGCCGGAGGTGCCGGAGCACGCTTACATCGTGACGCCGGCCGACGCCGCGATGGAGGCCATCGAGGCGTGCGGACGCGCTCGGCGTCAAAGCGGCGACGGTGCTCACCGACGGTTTTGCGGAAACCGGCGAGGGCGGTCGCGCGCGCGAAGATCGGCTGCGCGAGATCGTCGCGGAAACCGGCATGCGGATCGTCGGCCCGTCGAGCCTCGGCATCGTCGATCTTCGCACCGGCAGCTTTCTCACCGCCAACGCCGCATTCGAGGAAAAAGACCTCAAGCCCGGCCGCATCTTCGCGGCGTCCCACAGCGGCGGCATGATCGGCACGTTCCTGTCGCGCGGCAAAGCCTGCGGCATCGACTTTGCCGCGCTGGTGTCGGTCGGCAACGAGGTCGACCTGTCGCTCGGCGAAATCTGCACCGCGATGCTCGACGACCCGCAGATCGACGGCTTCGTGCTGTTCCTCGAGACACTGCGCCATGCGGACAAGCTCGCGGCTTTTGCCGCGGGCGCCGCGGCGGCTGGCAAGCCGGTGCTCGCCTACAAGCTCGGCCGCTCGGAAGCGGCGCGCGAACTTGCCGTGACCCACACCGGCGCGCTCGCCGGCGAGGACGACGTCGCCGATGCCTTCCTGCGCGATTGCGGCATCGCGCGGGTCGAGACGATGTCGGCGCTGATCGAAGGATTGCCGTTGCTCGCCCGCATCCCGCCGCGGCGGCGCGAACGCGCGCCGCGTGCTGCCGTGGTCACCACGACGGCGGGCGGCGCCGCCATGGTGATCGATCCGCTGGCGAGCCGCGGCGTCGAGATCGTGCCGCCGAGCGAGGCGACGTACGCGCGCCTGGCCGCGGCCGGCATCGTCGTCGCTCGGGCGCGGCTCATCGACCTCACGCTCGCCGGCGCGCGCTACGACGTCATGAAAGCGGCGCTCGACATTCTGACGACGGCGCCCGAGTTCGATCTCGTCATTGTCGTGGTCGGCTCCTCGGCGCGCTTTCATCCCGAGCTCGCGGTGCAACCGATCATCGATTGCGCAAGGGCGGGCGCCGCCGCGCCGCTCGCTGTCTTCCTCGTGCCCGATGCGCCGCAGGCGCGCGTCGCGCTCGGCAAGGCGGGCATCGCCAATTTCTACACGCCTGAAGCTTGCGCCGATGCGGCCGCCGCGGCACTGACGCGCCGCTTGCCGCGCCTCGCACCTCCCCCTGGAGGGGGGAGGTCGCCCGCGGAGCGGGCGGGAGGGGGTGGCAGCGATGCCCGCGAAGCATCGAGAGAAGGCGCGGCGCTTTCGTCTCCCTCCCCCTTGTGGGGGAGGGTCGGGGTGGGGGGTCACGAGGTTTTGGCAGAGACGTGCCACATCTCCCGACCCCCACCCCCGACCCCTCCCCACAAGGGGGAGGGGAGAGGATGCGCGGCATCGGCCAGCAGGCAGGTCGAGCATTATCTCATCCGCACCCTCGACGAACTCGAGGCTTACGCCGTCTTCGATCGGCTCGGCATCGCGCATGCGCCGTCGGTTGCGCTCGACGATCGACGGCGCACCGCCGCCCGCTCTCCCATTCGACTTTCCGGTCGTCGTGAAAGTGCTTGCTGCCGAGATCACGCATAAATCCGATGTCGGCGGCGTCATGCTGGGCATCGGTGACCCAACCGTGCTCTCCGCGGCCATGGCGGCGATGCGAGCGCGGCTGCCGCAGGCGCGGCGGGTCCTTGTGCAGCCAATGATCAGCGGTGTCGGTGAGGCGCTGATCGGCTATCGGGTCGATCGCGATGTCGGGCCGCTGGTGATGGTCGCCGCGGGCGGCATCTTCACGGAAATCTATCGCGACCGCAGTCTGCGGCTTGCCCCGGTCGATCTCGACACCGCCCGCGAAATGATCGGCGAGGTGCGAGGGCTCAAGGTGCTCGCGGGCTATCGCGGCAAGCCGGCGGGCGACATCGATGCGCTCGCGCGCGGCAATCGTGGCGCTGTCGCGGCTCGCCGCCGAGCCCACCGTGGTCGAGGCTGAAATCAATCCGCTGATCGTGCGGCGCGAGGGCGAGGGCGTCGTTGCGGTCGACGCGCTGATACGCGCGAGGTCACAATCCGGCTAACCGCGAGCGTGATGACCCTTCGCGAGCTCCTCCACTGCGGGCGACAGCGGAGCACGATTACGCTACGTTGATCCGCCCTACATCCTTTCGAAACCGGAGCGCCCCATGTCGCAAGCCGAAGCGATCCACACCCTGCAGCCCGCGGCTGGCGCGACCGATGCGCTGTGCGCGTTCGTCGCGGCGCTCCGTCATGAGGCGCTCGATGACGAGGTCCGCCACTATGCGCGGCGGCATTTGCTCGACACGGTCGGCGTCATGATCTCGGGCGCCGGCGGCGATGTCGCGACCCGCGCCGAGGCGGTGCTCGCCGCGGTGCGCCCCGCCGGCCGCATCCCGGTGCCGGGACGTGCGCGCCGCGCCGATCTCCTCGATGCGGCCTTCCTGGGCGGTACCGCGGCCCACGGCATCGAGCTTGACGACGGCTTTCGTCAAGGCTCGGTGCATCCCGGCTGCACCGTCGTCCCGGCCGTGCTTGCGAAAGGTTACGAGCAAGGCATCAGCGGCAAGACGGCGATCGAGGCGATCGTCGCCGGCTACGAGACCGCGATTGCCATCGGCCGTGCCTGCCATCCCGACCTGCGCCAGCGCGGCTTTCATCCGACCGGCGCCTGCGCGGTGTTCGGCGCCGCCGCCGCGACGGCAAAGCTTGTCGGCCTTCCGGCGTCGCGCATCAGCGATGCGTTCGGCCTTGCGGCATCGAGCGCCGCCGGCCTGTTCGCGTTCGTGAACGGTGGCGGCGACGTCAAGCGCCTGCACGCGGGCCACGCCTCGCGCGAAGGCTTGCAGGCGGCGCTCCTCGCACGCGAGGGCGTGCAGGGGCCGCCCGGCGTGATCGAATCCCGCGACGGCTTCATGCAGGCGTTCGCATTCGGCCGGATCGACAAGGCACGGCCGATCGTCCTGCCGCCGCAGACCGCGTTCGGCATCACCGACTGCTACATCAAGCCCTATGCCTGCTGCCGCCACATCCAGCCGGCGATCGAGGCGCTGATGGGGCTGTGCACGGACGAGAATATTGTGCCGGACGAAGTGACGCGCATCGACGTCGACACCTATCGCATCGCCGCCGAGCATGCCCACACCGGCTGGGACGATTACGCCAGCGCGCAACTGAGCTTTCCTTATCTCATGGGCCTCGCGCTGCGGTTCCGGGCAATCAGCATCGCTTATTTCGCCGACGATGTGCGCCGCGATCCGGCCTTCGCGGAGATCGCCCGCAAGCTCCATGTCACGGCAACGCCGGAGACCGACCGCCTCTATCCGAACCTGCGTCCCGCGCGCGTCAAGGTCACCACGACGCGTGGCGTGTTCTCGCGCGCGGCCGACGAAGCGCTCGGCTCGCGGCTCGTGCCGCTCGACGACGCCGGCCTGCGTGCCAAGTTCGATGACATCGTGGGACCGGTCCTCGGCCCCGTTCGCATGGCCGCGCTGCGCGATCAACTGTGGGACATCGAATCCTGTCCTGATGTCCGCGTTGTGGTGGAGGCGGCGGCGAAGTAGTTCTGCCGCCACGACATGGCAGCATCGACGACAGTATCGTCATGCTGCGTTCCGCAGCGGGCAGGAAAGAATTTTGTCGCTCGGCGCGACGCCAAACGTCGGCGTACTTGACGCAAGACCTCCCTTGCGTGTCAGCCTAGTCCCGCGCGCTGCCGGCCGCGCGACAGGAGAGCACGCATTGACCAAGCAATTGCACCTCGGCGCCTTCATGCGGCCGACGACGATCCACACCGGCGCCTGGCGCTATCCCGGCGCCTATCCCGATGCGAACTTCAACATCGGCCACATCAAGCACTTTGCCCAAAAGCTCGAGAGCGGCCGCTTCGATGCGTTTTTCATGGCCGATCATCTTGCCGTGCTCAACATGCCGGCCAAGGCGTTGATGCACAGCCATACGGTGACGTCGTTCGATCCGCTGACGCTGTTGCCGGCGCTGGCGATGGTGACCGAGCATCTCGGCCTCGTCGCGACGGCTTCCACCACGTTCGAACAGCCCTATCACGTCGCCCGCAAGTTCGCTTCGCTCGATCATCTGAGCGGCGGCCGCGCCGGCTGGAATCTCGTCACCACGTCGAATCCCGACGCCGCGCGCAATTTCGGTCTCGACGATCACATGGAGCATGCCGAGCGCTACCGCCGGGCTCGCGAGTTCTTCGATGTCGTCACCGGCTTGTGGGACAGCTGGGCGGACGATGCCTTCGTTCGCGACGTCGAGAACGGCGTCTATTTCGATCCCGCCAAGATGCACGTGCTCAATCACAAGGGCAAATATCTCTCGGTGCGCGGACCGCTCAATGTCGCGCGCCCGATCCAGGGTTGGCCGGTGGTGGTGCAGGCGGGCGCGTCCGACGCGGGACGCCAGATCGCCGCCGAGACCGCGGAGGCCGTCTTCACCGCTCAGCCGAATGTCGCCGCGGGCCGCAGCTTCTATGCCGACGTAAAGGGGCGCATGGAGAAAGTCGGGCGCTCGCGCGATCACATGAAGATTTTGCCCGCGGCCTTCGTCGTGATTGGCGAGACCGCCGAGGATGCCCGCAAGAAGCGCGCGCGGCTCGACAGTCTCGTGCATTACGACAGCGGCATCGCCTCGCTGTCGATCGCCCTCGGTCACGACGCATCGGGCTTCGACCCCGACGGCCCGCTGCCCGACATCCCCGAAAGCAATGCCAGCAAGAGCGCCCGCGAGCGCGCGATCAATCTGGCTCGCAGCGAGAACCTGACGGTGCGCCAGCTTGCCCAGCGGATCGGCGGCCATTCGGGGCTTGAGTTCATCGGCACGCCGAAGACGATCGCCGACGAGATGGAGGAGTGGCTGGTCACGGAAGCGAGCGACGGCTTCATCATCCAGTTCTCCCATTTGCCCGGCGGTCTCGACGAATTCGTCGACCTCGTCGTTCCGGAGCTGCAGCGGCGCGGCCTCTTTCGCCGCGAGTACGAAGGCAAGACGCTGCGGGAGAATTTGGGGCTGCCACGGCCGGAGAACCGTTTCTTCGCGAGCAAAGCTTCATCCTGAACATATCCTCTTAAGGACGTCATCCTGAGGGGCGCGAAGCGCCGTCTCGAAGGATGGCAACGAGCCCGGCCGAGCAAGTGGCCATCCTTCGAGATGCGCCTTTGGCGCTCCTCTTCTGACTTACAAAGATGACGGCGGCAAATAGGATGAGGTCCATAGAAGAGGATGGGCTTGGTCCGATTTTTGCTCGCCCGAAGCAGTCTTGCGCGTGCGATCCTGTCAGGCAGAGTGAGCCGCGCGCAGCCGGGGAGGGGACCGCATGCCTTATCGCACCGATACGTTCCGCATTGCCATGGCGGGACCTGCCGACATGACGCGGCCTCATCGCCCTGATCGAAGATCGGGCGATCGATCCGCAGCACATCGCGGCGATCCTGGTGAAGACCGAAGGCAACGGCGGCGTCAACGATTTCACCCGCGAATACACCTGCGCCACGCTGGCGGCGACGCTTGCGCCTTATCTGCGCGCCAGCAACGCGGAGGTCGAACGGCGCATCGCCATGGTGGTGTCAGGCGGCACCGAGGGCGTGCTGAGCCCGCACGCGACGATCTTCGCGCGGGTGCCGACGACCGCGAGCGATGGCCACGGCAATGGCGGCAAGCGGCTCGCCATCGGCATCGCGTCAACGCGCGATTTCGAGCCGCATGAGATCGGCCGCGCGCCGCAGATCGCCGCGACCGCCGACGCCGTCAAGCAGGCGATGAAGGACGCCGGCATCACCAGCGTCGAGGACGTGCATTGGGCGCAGGTGAAATGCCCGTTGCTGACCGCGGAGCGCGTGCAGGCGGCGCGCCGCGCCGGACACGAGCCGGTGACGGAGATCGCCTACAAGTCGATGGCCTATTCGCGCGGCGCGTCTGCGCTCGGCGTCGCGGTCGCCATGGGCGAGATCACGGCGCCGATCCCCGACGACGCGGTCCTCAACGACTGGTCGCTCGCCTCGGGCGTCGCGTCGGCGTCGGCCGGCATCGAGCTGAAGAACAACATCGTGATCGTGCTCGGCAACGCTGCGGAAGCGACAGGCGACAGCGTCATTGCCCACGCGGTGATGCAGGATGCAATCGACGCCGGCGCGGTGATCACGGCGATGCGCCGGGTCGGTGTGTGCGGCGCCGGGCTCGAAGCGATCGACGCCGCGCGCATCATCAATGTGCTGGCGAAAGCCGACCCGTCGCCCGACGGCTTGGTGCGTGGCTGGCGCCATACCATGCTCGACGACACCGACATCTCGGCGACGCGGCACGCCCGCGCCGCGGTCGGCGGCGTCGTTGCCGGGCTCACCGGCTGTCCGGCCGTGTTCGTCTCCGGCGGCGCCGAGCATCAAGGCCCGCCGGGCGGCGGCCCCGTCGCGGTCATCGCCCGGGTATGAAGCAACAACGGCGCGCCGGGTGCCCCGCCACCTGTGATTTATTGCGGTTCAACGGCCGGTGGAGATCGGGTACATTAGCCCGCGGGACAGGTCCGGGGGGACGTGTATGACCAAGATTTTCTGGGCAGCGGCCGCTCTGCTGGCGGCGTCGGCTTCGTCGGTCACGGCCGGCGGGCTCGTCGAAGCACCTTACACGCCCATTCCAGAGGTGGTCGAACAGTTCACTTACAGCTGGGTCGCCATGCCGTTGCTGCCGCGGCGCTACCAGAACCATTGCGGCTTCTACCGCGGCCATTTCATCTGCGCCGATCACTGCGGCATCGATTATCAGATCTATTACTGCGCGCCGGGAGCGACCGGCTGCTGCCATATCGGCCGGGGCTATTGCGACGGCGGCGGCAACGTGCGCTGCCTGCCGGCACTGTTCTGAGCAAGAAGAAAGCCCCGGGCTGGAGAGCCCGGGGCTTTTGTCCGGTTGCGTCTGGGGAGCAAGTCGGACGGCAGGAAACAGTCAGTTCGCGGTTCCAGCTTGATCGATCAACGGGGTGCCGTAGCGGACGGTCGGATCCCGATCGAAGCCGAGGACGTGTGTGTCCCTGGTGACGAAGGTCGAATTGCTCGCGAACGGCGCGTGGCTGACGCGCGCCTGATTGAGCTGATTGACTTGCGTCTTTGCCATCGCCGGCGTCGCGCACAACGTGACCGAGGCAGCGACGGCGAGCAGCGCTCTGAAAAAAACTCTCACGGCGAATGTGCTCCCTGAAAGAACGTCCCCACGCCGACTGATGTAATGCTTTCGCCGCGTCGCAAAAAGAGCCTTGGTGGCGCGTAAAACTAAAAATTCCGCTGGAATCATATAGGGTTTACGCGAAATTTATGTCGACCAAACCGTCCGATATGCGGTCTTTACAAAAAGCCCCTCGCAGGCGATTGGCGGCCGCTTTCAGTGTCATCGCTGCGTCACGAAAGATGATGGTATCCAGGGGTGCTATGACCCATGATGCGATGCTGCCGCCTGCGTATCGGCGCGACCCTCGCCATAACGTCGCGTGCGCGCGCGATCGGGCGTTGACGTCAGAAGGCGCTATAGTGTGACCTTGATAAGACGATGCTCGCCGTCAGGCGCGCAGCGCAAGGAATCGGGGGGAATGAATGTCGGCCGTGAACGAAACCACCTTACCGGTCGCGCCGGTGCATGAACTCGTGGGCTCGTCACGGCTTGCGATCATCGGTCAGGTGCTCTCGGTCGTGGTCTTGATCGGCTTCTGGTTCATGCCGATCAACATGGACCTGACCACCAAGCATGCCCTGGCGATCGCGTTGTTCATGGTGGTCGCCTGGATCACCGCAGGCGACGGACTTCGCGCTTGGCGGGTTCATCGGCTGCTTTCTGTTCTGGGCGCTCGGCGTCGTCCCCTTTCGCGGTCGCGTTTGCGGCTTTGCCAACCACACGGCCTGGTTCCTGTTCGGGGCGCTGCTGATCGGCGTGATCGCGACCAGTCCGGCCTCGCGCGCCGGCTCGCCTACACCGTCATGCGGCCGTCGGGACCTCCTACTCCGCTCATCCTGCTCGGTCTCGTCATCACGAATTTCCTGCTGACGTTCATCGTGCCGTCCGGCCTCGCGCGCCTCGTCATCATGGCCTCGATCGCGCTCGGCCTGGTCGAGGCGTTCCGCGCCGCGCGGAAGCAACATCGCCCGCGGCATGTTCCTCGTCCTCACCTATACGGCGAACCTGTTCGACAAGATGATCCTCGCGGGCGCGGGCTCGATCACGGCGGCCGGCGTCATGCAGCGGGTCGGCGGCGTCGAGGTGCTGTGGAGCGAGTGGTTGCTCGCCTTCCTGCCCTGCAGCATCGTACCGTGCTCGTCGGCCTGGTGGCTGACGCTGCGGCTCTATCCGCCCGAGCGACGGTGCGCGCTCGAAGGCGGCCGCGATTATCTCCGCCAGAGCTCGCCAGGATGGGACCTGGTCGGCGGCGGAGACCAGGGCGGCGCTGCTGCTCCGGCTGCGCCATGCTGTGGATGACGGACTCCCTCCACCACATTCCGCTCGACCATGGTGGCGTCGGCGTCGGTGCTGTTCGCGCTCTGCCTCACGTCGGCGTCCTCGAGGCCGGCGCCTGCGCAGCCTCAACTACATGCCGGTATTCTTCGTCGCCGCGGCGGTCAGCATGGGCGCCGTGCTCGAGGCGACCCAGGGCCTCGGAGTGCTCACGAACGTGCGTGTTTCACTTGGATCCAGCCGCGTTCACCAACCTCTTCAGCACCACGGCGGTGCTCTACTGGACGGCGTTCCTCTATCACTTCCTGCTGGCGAGCGAGATCTCGATGCTCGCGACCTCGATCCCGCTGGTGATGGAGTATGCCAAGGCGCACGACTTCAAGCCGCTGCAGCTCGGCTGATCTGGACGTTCGCCGCCGGCGGGAAGCTGTTCGCTTATCAGTCAGGCGTGCTGCATGCTCGGCTATTCGTACGGCTATTTCGAAGCGCGCGATCTCTGAAGATGGGCGGTGGCTGACGCTGGTCGAGTTCTTCATGCTGATGGTGCTGGTGCAGCTGTGGTGGCCGCTGATCAAATCAGTAGCGCCGCGCGCTAGCATTGATCATACCGCGCGCAGCCCCGACGTGCACATGGCTCGCCACATGCCTCGCGTCTGTCGTCTTGAAGCGATCGAGTGATCTCGTGCAAAACGGTTGCGATCGAGCGGGCGATACGTCCGCTCCGTCGTGCTCCGAAGTTGCGCCAGGAAGTCCAAGGAGGAATTGATGAAGAACAAGCTGATCGTTCCGGCGATCATGATCGCGGCCGGCTTCATCGCCGCGGCCGCGTGGTCGCAGACAACACCAAATCCGAACGTGAAGATCTATTACACGACGCCGCTCGAGGGCGACGCGTCGCGCGTCGTGCGGCTGCAGTCGGTCACCATTCCGGCGAACAGCGGCAACAAGTTCCACCAGCACCCCGGAGACCAGTGGGCCGCGGTCCAGGAAGGCGAGGTGACGTTCATCGCCAAGGGCGAGACGCCGCGCGTGCTCAAGGTCGGCGACTGGGTCTACATCCCGCGTGGCAAGGTCCACCGCAATCAGAACAACACCGACAAGCCGGCGCGCTCGATCGAGCTTGTCATCATCGACAAGGACAAACCCGCGCTCCAAGTCGTCGGAGAGTAAGGGAAACCGCAACGGAAACTAAGGGAGGCTGTCATGAACAAGTTGATCGTTCCGGCCGTCATCGTCGCTGCCGGCATGGCCGTCGCCGGCGCCTGGTCGCAGACCGCGCAGGCGCCGAAGTTCCAGGTGACGCGCTACTTCCAGACGCCGCTCGAAGGCGACGCCAAGCGCGAGGTGCGGCTGCAATCGGTGGTGCTGCCGGTCGGCGCCGGCAACGAATTCCACCGCCACAACGGCGACCAGTGGGCCGCGGTGCAGGAGGGCGAAGTCACCTTCACCATCCAGGGCCAGGCCCCACGCGTGCTGAAAGCCGGCGACTGGGTCTACATCCCGCGCGGCACCGTCCACCGCAACCAGAACCTCGCCGATAAGCCGGCGCGCTCGGTCGAGCTCAACATCCTCGACAAGGACAAGCCCGTCACCGAGGAAGTCGCCGCGAAGTAAGCACGCGCTGACTGGTCATTCCGGGGGCCGAGCACAGCTCAGGCAGCCCGGAATCCATACTCCGCAGTCAGTGGTCATGAATTCCGGGCTCGCCTGCGCTTCGCTACGGCGCCCCAATGACGCCGTCATGCCCGCGAAAGCGGGCATCCAGTAACCACCGCGCGAGCGATATGGCGAGGCTGTGCCTCACCGGAACTCACGTGGTTACTGGATCGTCCGGTCAAGCCGGACGATGACGGCGCGGGGGGAGTGACAGCGGCGGTCAATGACGTGTCATGTTTGCCGCCGCATATCGGTGATCCTTCGCGCATCACCGCCGGCCGAACAGGCGCTCGATGTCGGCGAGCTTCAGCTCGACATAGGTCGGGCGGCCGTGGTTGCACTGGCCTGAATTGGGCGTCGCCTCCATCTCACGCAGCAGCGCGTTCATCTCTTCCGGCCGCAGGCGGCGGCCGGCGCGCACCGAGCCGTGGCACGCCATGGTCGCGGCGACGTGCATGAGGCGGCGCTCGAGCGGGAGCGCTTCATCCCATTCGGCCAGGTGTTCGGCGAGATCGCGCAGCAGGCCGGCGCTGTCGGCCTCGCCGAGGAGCGCCGGCGTTTCGCGCACGGCGATCGCGCCCGGACCGAAGCCCTCGATGACAAGGCCGAACCGCGCGAGTTCGCCGGCGCGCGCCGCGAGGCGTTCGACGTCGGCCTCGTCGAGTTCGACGATATCGGGGATCAGCAGGATCTGCCGCGCGACGCCGTTCGCCGCGATTGCCGCCTTCATGCGCTCGTAGACGATGCGCTCATGGGCGGCGTGCTGGTCGACGATGACGATGCCGTCGCGGGTCTGCGCCACGATGTAGGTCTCGTGGATCTGTGCCCGCGCCGCGCCCAGCGGGCGCGCGACGAGATGGGGCTCGGCCTCGACGTCCGCCGTTCGCGCATCCGCCGACGGCGGGCCGGCGTCGAAGGCGGTCTGCACGACTTCGGCGAACCCCGCCGGCATCGCTTCGAGCGTGGCATCAGCGGCGAGCGCGGTTGCGCCCGCCGTTGGCGGCACGAGAGGCCGCATCCCCGGGCGGCGCCAATCCCAACGGGTGAAGCGCGATGCGTCGGGACGCAGCGCCGCGATCGTCGCGGTGCCGCCGGTCGACGCGGCACGCGAAGACCCGCGTTCCAGCGCGTCGCGCAGCGCCCGCACCACCATCGCGCGCACGAGGCCGGCGTCGCGAAAGCGCACCTCGGCCTTGGCGGGATGCACGTTGACGTCGACCTCGTGCGGATCGAGCGAGATGAAAAGCGCCACCACCGGATGGCGGTCGCGCGGCAGATGATCGGCGTAGCCCGCGCGCACGGCGCCGAGGAGCAGCTTGTCGCGCACCGGCCGGCCGTTGACAAAGAGGTAAAGGCCGAGGCTGTTCGCCTTGCTCAACGTCGGCAGGCCGGCAAAGCCCTCGATCGCAAAGCCGTCGCGGCCGGCCCGGACCTCGACGGCATTGGCGCGGAAGTCGGCGCCGAGCACGTCGCCGAGGCGGACGAGCCGGCCGGGTGCATCCGGCAGCACGGCGGGCCAGGTGACCGGCGCGCGCTCTTCGCCGGCGAGCGTGAAGGCGACGTCGGGCCGGCTCATGGCGAGCCGTCGCACCACGTCGCGGATCGCTTCCGCCTCGGTGCGGTCGGTCTTGAGGAACTTGAGCCGCGCCGGCGTCGCATAGAAGAGGTCGCGCACGTCGACCGTGGTGCCGGCGCCGAGCGCCGCGGGTTTCACCGTCGACTTCACCCCGCCATCGACCGTGATCGACCAGGCGTGCGGCTCGCTCGCGTGGCGCGTCGCGATCGAAGCCGCGCGGCGGCGCCGATCGAGGGCAGCGCCTCGCCGCGGAAGCCGAGCGTGCGGATCGCCAGGAGATCGTCGTCGTCGAGCTTCGAGGTCGCATGGCGCTCGACCGCGAGCGCGAGGTCGGCGCGCGTCATGCCGGCGCCGTCGTCGGCGACACGGATGAGCCGCCGCCCGCCGCCGTCGGTCAGCACGTCGATCCGCCGCGCACCGGCATCGAGCGCGTTCTCGATCAGCTCCTTGGCGACGCTCGCCGGCCGCTCCACCACCTCGCCCGCGGCGATGCGGTTGATGGTGGCAGGATCAAGCTGGCGGATCGGCATCGGCGCGACTCTAAGAAGATGGGCCGCGATCTTAGGCCACGCGCCGCCGGCCCGATCCACGGTTTTCCCTGAGAACAGGGAAAATTACAGGGAAAACCTGAAATTTCAGCGTAGACGGATTGCGATTTATTCGTGTCGTCATAGGGTTAGGCGGAAATTCGTCGGTCCGGAACAGGGAACGGCATTGGCACAACAGGGAAGCACGTTTGGGTAAGGCATTGGAGTGGTTGGATATTCAGCTTGTTGCAGTGATTGGAGAGCGAGCGTCATTTGGAGAGCTGTGCTGTCATTAAATTGAATGTAGCTTATAGGACTATTCCTATTCGATCAATCAAAACGTGCGGCTGAGCTTGTCGTGATGGCTCCGGCGAATCGCTAGCGTCCGGCAGCAACGGCGGCACCCCACCGCGAGGTCATCTTTCCCTCCCACGCCCAAACACCTGTACGCGGGGAGCGGAAAGAGGACACTCGCGGGGGTGAAGGGAAAGAGGTGAACTCAATGATCGACCACGTCTCCGTCGCGGTGCGGGACCTCGCGAGCGCGGCACGTTTTTACGAAGCGGTACTTGCCCCGCTCGGCTTCGCGAAGCTCGAAGAGCGGGCCGCGACGGTCGGGTTCGGCAAACGTTATCCGGAGTTTTGGATCAATCACCGACCGTCGCGCGATCCGGGCTCGGCGGATTCCGGCGCGCATGTCGCGCTGCGGGCCGCGAGTACGGCAGCCGTTGATGCCTTTCATGCGGCGGCGCTCGACGCCGGCGGAACGAGCGACGGCGAGCCCGGCCTGCGCCCCCAACATGGCGATGGCTATTACGCCGCTTTCATCCGCGATCTCGACGGCAATCGCATCGAGGCGGTGACGTTCCTGGAGAAGACGGCGTGATCCGCTCGGCTTGTAGCCCGGATGGAGCGCAGCGAAATCCGGGAGCGGCGCCGCGGCAGGCGAAGCCCGCCCCGGATGTCGCTGCGCTCATCCGGGCTACAGAAACGCAGCTACATCCGGTGGACGCGTTCCGGCTCGCCGGCCGTCTCGGCCTCGCTGACGGCCGCGACTGCGGCGCGCAGCATCGGCAAGATGTCCTCGACGTTCATCGTCGTGAGGTAGCCGAGCTCTTTCGACGCCAGGAAGCCGAGCTGCCGCAGGTGGTCGAGCATGGCGATCAGCGGGTCCCAGAAGCCGGCGATGTTGGCGAACAGGATCGGCTTCTTGTGGCGGCCGAGTTGCGCCCAAGTGAGCTGCTCGACGACTTCCTCCAAGGTGCCGACGCCGCCCGGCAGCGCCACGAAAGCGTCGGCGCGTTCGAACATCAGGCCTTTGCGCTCGTGCATGTCCTTGGTGACGATGATCTCGTCCGCGTCAGTGAACATGCGTTCCTGCGCCTTGAGGAACTCGGGGATGACGCCGGTGATCTCGCCGCCATGGTCATGGACCGCGCGCGCGACCGTGCCCATCAGGCCGGTCGACCCGCAACCATAGACGAGGCCGATGCGATTGGCGGCGAGGATTTCGCCGAAATCGGCGGGCCGCTGCGACGAAGCGAGGATCGTGTCCGGGGTTCGACCCACAGTACACACAGATTCGTTTGATAAGGCTCATTTAGCGCATGTGGCACTGCAGCAGGCTCGCCGTCAAGAAGGCCGCCCGGTGTTTCAGACTTGTCTGCGCGCCGCCGTGGTCCCATGCATGAGGCACATGGGATTTCGCCGGGACGAGGCGTGATTGCGCGGTGAAAAACGCTTATATGGTAATTCGTTGACGGACGCGGTCCGTCGGGTACGGACCGGGCATGAGCGACTTTCCACGCACGCCGCAGATGATGAAGCGCGAGGTCTCCGGGGAGGGCGGAGCACTGCTGCAGACGCTGATGCATCTGTGGCCATACATCTGGCCGGCCGACCGGCGCGACCTGAAGCTGCGCGTGCTGGCGGCGCTGGTTCTGCTGTTGGCGGCAAAGCTCGCGACCATCGCAGTGCCGTTCACCTTCAAATGGGCGACTGACGCGCTCGTTCATCAGCCCGACGCTACGGGCACGTCATGGTTCGCGTTGCTGCTCGCGGCGCCGATCCTGCTCACCGTCAGCTACGGCGGTATGCGCATCCTGATGGCCGCCTTCACCCAGATGCGCGATGGCGTCTTTGCGAAGGTCTCGATGCACGCGGTACGCCGGCTCGCGATCCTCGTCTTCGAGCACATGCATCTGCTGTCGCTGCGCTTCCATCTCGAGCGCAAGACCGGCGGTTTGACGCGCGTCCTCGAACGCGGCCGCAACGCCATCGAGACCATCGTGCGCATGGTCATCCTGCAGCTCATCCCGACCGTGGTCGAAGTCGCGATGATCTCGGTCGTGCTGCTGTGGCAGTTCGACTGGCGTTATGTGGTGGCGATCCTCATCACCGTCGCCCTCTACATGTGGTACACCTACATCGCCACCGAATGGCGCATCGGCATCCGACGCAGGATGAACGAGAGCGACACCGACGCCAATACCAAGGCGATCGATTCCCTTCTCAACTACGAGACCGTCAAATATTTCAGCGCCGAGGCGCGCGAGACCGCGCGCTACGATCGCTCGATGGCACGCTACGAGAAGGCGAGCGTGGACGCCTACGTCTCGCTTGCGGTGCTCAACGCCGGACAGGCCGTGATCTTCACCGCCGGCCTCACCGTCACCATGGTGCTGTGCGTCTACGGCATTCGCGCCGGCACGAACACCATCGGCGATTTCGTCATGATCAATGCCATGATGATTCAGCTCTACCAGCCGCTGAACTTCATGGGCATGGTCTATCGCGAGATCAAGCAGGCGGTGATCGACATCGAGGCCATGTTCACGCTGCTGGCGCGCGATCCGGAGATCAAGGACAAGCCCGGAGCGCCGCCGCTTCACGTCGCCGCCGGCGCGATCCGCTTCGAGGACGTGCGCTTCGCCTACGAGCCGATGCGGCCGATCCTGAAAGGGCTGTCGTTCGAGGTGCCGGCCGGCCGCACGGTCGCGATCGTCGGCCCATCCGGCGCCGGCAAATCGACGGTATCGCGGCTGCTCTATCGCTTCTACGACGTGACCGGCGGGCGCATCACCATCGATGGCCAGGACATCCGCGATATCCAGCAAGCCTCGCTGCGCGACGCCATCGGCATGGTTCCCCAGGACACCGTGCTGTTCAACGACACCGTGCGCTACAACATCCGCTACGGTCGATGGGATGCGACCGATGCCGAGGTCGAGGAAGCGGCGCGTCTCGCGCAGATCGACGCTTTCATCCGCTTGAGCCCGAAGGGTTACGAGACCGAAGTCGGCGAGCGCGGCCTGAAACTTTCCGGCGGCGAGAAGCAGCGGGTCGCGATCGCCCGCACGATCCTCAAAGGGCCGCCGATTCTCCTGCTCGACGAGGCGACCTCCGCGCTCGACAGCCACACCGAACGAGAAATTCAGGACGCGCTCGATCGCGTCTCGAAGAACCGCACCACGCTCGTGATCGCGCACCGGCTCTCGACCATCGTCGGCGCGGACGAGATCATCGTTCTCGACCACGGCGTGATCGTCGAGCGCGGCACGCACCACCGTCTGCTCACCGCCGGCGGCCTTTATGCCAGCATGTGGAACCGGCAGCGCGAAGCCGAAGCGGCACGCGAGAAGCTGGCGCTCGTCGGTGATGAGGAGGGCGCGCCCAACCGCGATCCGCCGAAGATCGAGGAGGCGGAGGCCGAAACACTGCCCGCCGACGCCGCGGAGTAAACGCGATGTCGGTCGTAGACTTCGATCCGCCGCCAGATCGTCCCGATCCATCCCGAAGGCTATCGCTTCATCGGCACCTTCGCGCTTGCGAGCCTCGTGCTGATGTGGCTGTGGTCGCCGCTCGGCTGGCTCGGCGTGCTCATCACGCTGTGGTGCGTGTATTTCTTCCGCGATCCGCCCCGGGTGACGCCGTTGCGCGACGGCCTCGTCATCGCGCCGGCCGACGGGCGGGTGAGCCGCGTCATCAACGCAGCGCCGCCGCCCGAACTCGGGCTCGGCGAGAAACCGCTGCCGCGCGTCTCGATCTTCATGAGCGTGTTCGACTGCCACGTGAACCGCAGCCCGGTCACCGGCCGCATCTCGCGCATTGCCTACAAGCCGGGAGCGTTCGTCAATGCCGACCTCGATAAGGCGAGCGAGGACAATGAGCGCAACTGCATGGTGATCGTCGGGCCGGACGGCGCGCGTGTCGGCGTGGTGCAGATCGCGGGACTGGTCGCACGGCGCATCGTGTCCTTCGTTTCCGAAGGCACGAGCATCGGCGCCGGCGAGCGCATCGGCATGATCCGCTTCGGCTCCCGCGTCGACGTCTATTTGCCCGATGGCGTTCGCCCGCTCGCCGCCGAGGGCCAGACCGCGACCGCCGGCGAAACCATCATCGCCGACCTCCGCGGCGCCGACCCCGGCCGCAGCTATCGCGTCGGCTAGCCAAGCGGAGCGCGCGCCAAGCGGTCACGTGGCGCAGCGCGACCCTCGTTTCCGCGCTCAGGCCGCGTCAAGCCGCGCCAATTCGGTCTCGAATTCGAATCGCAATTGCGCGCCTTCCTCGTCGGGCAGCCAGTTCGTCATCTGCGGGAAAATGGTGCGATAGAGCGTCGCTCGCCGACTGTCCCAAGGGAGTTTTTGCGCCGCCCGCGCCTCGGCGAGAAATCTTGTAGAGTTCCTGTCGAACCGTGTCCGGGTCAGCCCGGTATTCGGGCGTCGGCGCATCTTCGCCGAACAGGTCGGCCTGCTCTTCGTCATCGAATAGGTCGCGCTGACGGGAAGACACCATTTCTCTCATGCGGTTTCGGATGCCGAATTAGCAGAATCATGCGCGAAGTCGCCGGGCTGTGCGAGCCATGTCGCGCACATTTCCCCGCAGCCCACATGAAGCAGGCGAGCCGCCAATCGGGATGTTTGCAAGTTTCGGCTTCACGCCTGCCCGGCAAGGCGAAAGGGCACCTGCGACTGTCTCGCCGACCAACGCTAATTTCCGTCCCGGGCGTGCGTGCAGCCACCCGCACCTCACTTGGCTCGGCGACAGATACATTCTCATTTTCATAATGAGCGGTATTGTTGATCGCAACTACTCGGAAATATTTAACTCTGTGTCCGAAGTGGCGGAATCGCGCTTAATTCTTCTCGCGGGAAAAATCATCGTATCGGCGTGCAACGTTTGCGTCGATTGTACCAGCCGGCAGGCGCTCGAAAAAATCTCTCTCTATCCCGCAATCGACGGATTCGCGGCTGAATTTCAGTTCCATCAATTGTTGCAATATATCTTCGACAACACGATAGGCCCCTAGTTCGAGCGCGACCCTCGCCTTCGTACCTAGCGCGAGTTGGCGGAAGACGCCGGTGCGGCAGGCGACCTCGATTGCTTGGTCGATGTATGGCATCGCGGCTTCGGGTCTCCGCTCGTAATAGAGCTTTGATCCGGCCAGCGATAACAGTGGTAACGGCTCGTCGGGTGCCGCACGATGAATTTCGAGCAATATAGCTTCAGCGTCGGCCCATCGATGTTGCCAATGATATTCGTTCGCGAGGATGTATTTGAGGGCGGCCAACCTTTTGGGATCGGATTCGCCTTCAATTTTTTTCATGATATCGCGAAGAAGTTCTGCTTCCGCGCCGCGACTTGCTTCGCCGTCCAGGATCGCCCGACGACGCTGAAAGTGCCAGTGATTGACTTGCCGATGCCAGTCCCTGGAATCCATACGTCGCCGTTCGCCTATCGAGCTTGGGGTCCAGTATAGGGCTCAATCCAGAGCTACGCGCGCCTTGCCCGCAATCGCGCGGTCTCTTCCTCGTCCACCGCGAAAGTCTGCGGATCGATGGCGACGCCGTAGCGTGCGGCGGCTTCCTTCGCCGATACGTAGCCCTTGGCGGACATCGTCCTGGACCTGCGCCACCGGCCGTTCGAACGGGGAACCGTAGCCGCCGCCGCCGCCGGAGCGCAGGCGGAAGGCGTCTCCGGTCTTGACCTGGGCGACCAGCACTTTGGCGTTGGGGAAATCAGTCTTCCAGGTGCCGCCGAGGCGCAGCGCCACGTCGTTGCCCGTGCCTTCGTCGCCGCCGTCGAGCCCCCACGGCCGACAATGGGCGCGCTCGATCTGGGTGTTGAGCGTGATATCGCTCAGCGCGCGCACGACGCGTTCGACGCCGAGGCCGCCGCGATGCCGGCCGGCGCCGGCAGAATCCGGCACCAGGGCATAGCGTTCGACGACGATCGGAAATTTGGCCTCGACCTGCTCGTTGGGGCTGTTGTGAGTGTCGCCATCATTGATGCAGACGGTGCCGGAGATGCCGTCCTCGGCGCGTTTCGCGCCCCAGCCGCCGCCGTGCGGGCCGAAATTGCCGATGAAGAACTCGTTCGACTTGGTGTTGATGCCGTGGAACTGCGCGATCAGGAGATCGGCATGATGACCGGCGATGACGCGGTCCGGGATCGCGCCGGCGAGCGCCTTGAAGACGGTGTCCACGATCGTCATCGGGAACGTCATCCAGAACCGCATCGGCGCCGGCCGCGTCGCGCTGATGACGCGGCCCGGCGGCACGATCGCCTTGAGGCTGCGGAACGAGCCGTCATTGATCGGGTAGTCGGTCGGCGAGGTCAGGCACTTATAGGCGACCTGCGAGCACGCATAGCCGGTGGTGATGCCTGAATTGTAGAAGCCACGGACCTGGCGCGAGACCTCGGTGAGGTCGATCGTCATCTCCTCGCCTTTGACGGTCACCCGCACCCGGATCGGGATGCGCTTGCCGACGGTGATGCCGTCGTCGTCCATGAAGGATTCCGCTTCATAGACGCCGTCCGGGATCGAGCGTGTCGCCGCGCGTGCCGCCGCTTCCGAGCGGTCCATGACGGCGGCAATCGATGCCGCGACCTCGTCGCGCCCGTAGCGCTCGATCAGCTCGAGAAAGCGCCGCTCGCCGGTCTTGACCGCGGTCACCTGGGCGCGCAGGTCGCCCGAGGCGCGGTTCGGCATGCGCACGTTCTGGCGAATGACATCGACGAGATCCTGGTTGACCTTGCCGCGATCGTGCAGCTTCAGGATCGGGATTTGCAGGCCTTCGGAATAGATGTCGGTGGTCATGCCGCCGAGGTTGCCGCCGATGTCGATCCAGTGCGCCATGCAGCAGGCGAATCCGACCAGCACCTGCCGGTGAAAGATCGGCAGCGTCAGCGTCACGTGATTGAGATGGCTGCCGGTGGTGTAGGCATCGTTGGTGACGTAGATGTCACCCGGCCGCATGTTCTCGTAGCCGAAATGCCGGATCTTGGCCCTGACCGTCTCCGACATGCCGCGGATGAACATCGGCAGGCCGATGCCGATCGACACCGTCTCGCCCTGCGGGGTGAACAGGCCGACGGTGAAGTCGAGGGCCTCGTAGATGATCATGTTGTAGGCGGTGCGCATGAGGTTGGTCTTCATTTCCTCAGTCACCGCAATGACGCCGTTGCGCACGATCTCGGTCACCACCGGATCAAGCTTGCGGCGCGATGATTTCTTGGATTTTGGAGCGACCGACTTCTTCGCCATTGTCTCACCGTGCGTAACGCACCGTAGCCCGGATGGAGCGTAGCGCAATCCGGGTCAGACTTCGTTGCACTTCTGGTCCCGGATTACGCTGCGCTCCATCCGGGCTACAACTCATCCTTTTCCGACGGCGATCGCGAGATTGCCGAACGGATCGACCTCGAGCGTGTCGCCCGGCATCAGCACCGTCGTGGAGGCGTGCTCCTCGATCAGCGCCGGGCCCTTGATGCGGTTGCCGCCGAGAAGTGCGGCGCGAGCGTAAGTCGGGGTCGGCACGAAGCCGCGCCCCTGGAAATAGACCGGACGGCGCCCCGTGGACGCCTCTTTTGGCGGCGCCGCGCTGCCGCGCGCGATCTTCGCGAGCGTCGGTTTCTTCATCACGCCGGTGACGGTCGAGCGCAGGCTCACGATCTCGGCGGGTTCATTGGGCGCCGACGTTCCGTAGCGCAGGGCATGCATGTCGTCGAAGTGGCGCTTGATGGCGGCGCGGTCTTCCTTCGCGAACACGCGCATCGGCAGGTCGACGGTGACCGCGTGCTCCTGGCCGACATAGCGCATGTCGGCGGCGCGTTGGATCGTGACATCGCGCGGCGTGATCGAAGTTGCCGCAATGGCGGCCTTACCCTGAGCTTCGAGATCGCCGTAGATGCGCTCGACGTCGCCGAAGCGGGCGTCCTCGAGGCGCGACGGCGCCGTGCGCACGAAGTCGTAGCGCAGGTCGGAGAACAGCATGCCGAACGCCGAGAATACGCCCGGGGCGTTCGGGATGATCACACGGCGGATGCCGATCTCGCGGGCGACGGCCACGGCGTGGAGCGGGCCGGCGCCGCCGTACGCGAACAGCACGAAGTCGCCGGCATCAAGCCCGCGTTCGGTCGTCACCGCCTTGACCGCATAGGACATCGCGGTCGAGGCGATGCGCAAAATTCCGTCTGCCGCCTCGGTGACGTTCATGCCGAGCGGCTGCGCGACGTGCGTCTTCAGTGCCGATTCGGCCGCGGCGACGTCGAGGCGCATTTCGCCGCCGAGGAAGCGATCGGCGCCGAGGCGGCCGAGCACCAGGTTCGCGTCGGTGACCGTCGGCTCGGTGCCGCCAAGGCCGTAGCAGGCCGGACCCGGCTGGGCACCGGCGCTCTGCGGGCCGACGTGCAGCGCGCCCTGTTCGACGCGGGCGATCGAGCCGCCGCCGGTGCCGACCTCGAAGATGTCCATCATCGCGATCTGGACCGGCAACGCGCGCTCATAGCCGCCGATCAGGGCCGCGCCAGTTGTGAGCGGTTCGCCCTTGTAGATGACGCCGGCCTTGGCGGTGGTGCCGCCCATGTCGAAGGCGATGGCGTTGTCGATCTTGAGGGCGTGGCACAGCGCCCGCGTTCCGATGACGCCCGCCGCCGGCCCCGATTCGAGCATGCGGATGCAATGCGTCTTCGCCTGCTCGGCTTCGTAGAGGCCGCCGGTCGATTGCACGACGAGGAACGAACCGGCAAATCCGGCCTCGCGGATGCGCGTGTCGATTTCGCCCAGATAGCCGCGCACTTTGGGGCCGATATAGGCGTTGGCGACCACCGTCGAGCAGCGCTCGAATTCCCGGTACTCCTGCGACAACTCGTGGGAGGCCGAGACGAACATGTCCTTGTGGTTCGCCTCGATCAGCGCCTTGGCGCGGGCCTCGTGGTCGGGGTTGCGATAGCAGTTGAGGAACAGGATCGCGACGGCCTCGACGCCTTCGCGCGCGAGCAGCTCCCCCAGCTGCTTGAGTTCGACTTCATCGAGTGGGACGTCGACCTCACCGCTTGCCAGCATCCGCTCATGGGCTTCGAAGCGCAGCGCCCGTTCGACCAGCGGCACGTGCTTCTTGAAGAACAGATTGTAGGCATCGGGGCGGTTGATGCGGCCGATCTCGTAGATGTCGCGGAAGCCCTCGGTGATGACGAGAGCGGTCTTGGCGCCGGTGCGCTCGAGAATGGTGTTGATGGCAATGGTCGAGCCATGAAGGAAAAGACTCGCGGCGGCGTAGCTCGTGGCGGCCTTGGCGACACCTGCTGAGATGCCTTCGACCAGATGATGCGGCGTCGACAGCGCCTTGCCGAAGGCGAGGCGGCCGGTCGCCTCGTCGAATGACGCGACATCGGTGAAGGTGCCGCCGATATCGGCGGCAAGCCGCAGGTGGGGTGATCCCGAAGGGGATCGGTTTGACGATGGCATGGAAAAACTCGCGAGGACCGCGCAGGGCCGCTCGCCCTACAACGAATTCGAGAGCAAGGGCAAGCGCCCGCGGCGGCGGGCGGGGGCGCTGATGGTGTCAGCTATGCCGGGGCAACGAGCCATTCGACCGACGGCGGGTGAATAGGCCGACCGCAGGGGGACCCTGCCGAGAAATTTGGTTGCAAATCGCATAAAAAGCCGATAATTTGTTTATTGTAAATTTATACAATCGGCGTTTTGATTGTACAACTTGTGATCGAGATGGTTGGTTGTTTCTCCGGGGTGTTTCTCCACTGATGCAAGAAGCCTCCTTGGCCCCGCACGAAGGTGCGGGGCTTTTTTTTGCCCTCCTGCCTGACGGTCGCGTGTAGCTTTGCGACCTCCTTCGAGGGCGGCGAAGCGCTAGTTGCGCGATTGCCGCGGCGGACTGCGTTCTGCGGCGCGCGATTTATTGCGCCAAGTGACGCCGCGCTCTTTCGCCTGTGGCGAAACTGCGGTACGTTGCCGCTCCGTACGCTGTGTTTAGCGTTTAATTTTTTGCGCGCTGTTGCGGCTGGGCACTGCGCGGATCCTGCGATCGCCAGCCGGCGGCGTGAGGGTGCTGGTGGGGCGCCATAAGCGTTCACCGCGAAACCCTCCGATAAAGGGATATCCGGACATCGGTTTTTCGGATGATCCGCTTAGGGAGAGAGAACACATGCTGTCCAGAAAACTGATGACGACGGTGAGCCTTGCGGGCCTGCTTGTGGGGTTGACCGCGGTCGGCGCCAGCGCGCAGACCGCGCTGTCCGGCAAGATTTCCTCCGCCGAGGAAGCGACAATGGAGGGCGTGCTGGTCAGCGCCAAGAAGGCGGGCTCGACGATTACGACGACCGTCGTGAGCCATGCCGACGGCGCCTATAGCTTCCCGGCCGATCGGCTTTCGCCCGGCCACTATGTCATCACCATCCGTGCGGCGGGCTACGATCTCGCAGGGCCGAAAGAGGTCGATATCGCAGGCACGACGCCCGCGACCGCCGATCTCAAGCTCTCCAAGACCAAGAAGATCCAGGCGCAGCTTTCGAACGGCGAATGGATCATGAGCGCGCCCGGCGAGGATCGCGTCAAATCGTTCTTGCCGGATTGCGTCGGCTGCCACACGCTGCAACGCGTGTTCTCGGCGCTGCACACGCCTGAAGAATGGAAGAACGTGTTCGTGCGCATGGGTCGCTACGCACCCGAGTTCGTTCCGACCCGTCCGCAGCTTCTTCTCCAGGGCGGCGCCCGCAGCGAACGTCCGCGCGTTCCCGCCAACATGATGGATGCGGCCGCCGAGTTTCTCGTCACGGCGAACGTCAACAATCCCGACAATGAGGGTTTGACGTTCAAGCGGCTGCCGCGCCCGAAGGGCCGGTCGACCAATGTCATCATCACCGAATACGACCTGCCGCGCAAAGAAGCCTTGCCGCATGACGTGATCGTCGATGCCGACGGCCACGCCTGGTACTCCGACTTCGGCAACCAGTTTGTCGGCGAACTCGACCCCGTGACCGGCAAGGTGGCTGATTACGCGATCCCGACGCTGCACGAAGAGCAGCCGAAGGGCCCGCTCAACGTCGAGTTCGATCCCGACGGCAACGTCTGGGTCGGGCTGTCGTACCAGGGCGGCGCCGCCAAGATCGACCGCAAGACCAAGACCGTCACCACCTATCCGCTGCCGAAGGAGTGGTCGGGTCTCACCACCCAGACCAACATGGTGACGCCGACCCATATGTACGTCGACAACAAGGTCTGGATGGAAGACACCGAAAACGGCCACGTCTACCGGCTCGACCTCGGCACCGGCAAGTGGGAGCTCAAGGGTCAGGCCACCACCGCAGACGGCAAGACCATCCGCGGTTACGGCCTGCCGGCCGACAAGGACAACAACCTCTATCTGATGTCGTTCGGCGACACCCGGATCGGCATGCTCGACGCCAAGACCAACGTGGCGAAGATCTGGTCGACGCCGATCGCCCGTTCACGACCGCGCCGCGGCCGTTTCGACGACCAGAACCGGCTGTGGTTCGCCGAATATGCCGGCAACCGCATCGCCATGTTCGATCCGACCACCGAGCAGATCAAGGAATGGAAGCTGCCGACGGATTGGAGCGCACCCTACGACGTCGTCCCGGCCCGCGGCTCGAAGGAAGTCTGGACCGGCTCGATGATCAACGACCAGGTCGCTCGGCTTAATCCGCAGACCGATGAGATCGTCGAGTACCTGCTGCCGCACACCACCAATATCCGGCGCGTGTTCGTGCAGGAGAGCGGCCCGCGGCCGGTGCTCTGGGTCGGCAACAACCACGGCAACGCCATCGTGAGGGTCGAACCGCTCGACTGACACGAGGCGCGGTCGAATAAGTAAAATCGACGGGCGGGGCAAAAAAGCTCCGCCCGTTTTTTGTGCCAGGGAGGAACCATGCGCAGTCGACGTTCGATCCGCGCAATTACCGTCACGGTAACATTCACGGTGGCCGCGCTTGCGGTGGCGATACCGGCGGCGCGCGCATTCGATGAAACGAAGTATCCTGACCTGCGCGGCCAGTGGCGCCGCCTTCCCGTTCCGGGCATCACGGGTCAGCCCGGCTACGATCCGACCAAGCGTCAAGGCCTCGCCCAGCAGGCGCCGTTGACAGCCGAGGCCAAAGCGATCCTCGCCGCAAGCCTCGCGGACCAGAAACAGGGCGGCCAGGGCAACGATCCGACCTACAACTGCATGTCGCCCGGCATGCCGCGCATCATGACGATCTATGACCCCACGGAATTCGTGATCACGCCATCCATGACGCGAATCCTGATCGGGCATGTCCATGATTCGCGCCGCATCTACACCGATGGACGGCCATGGCCGGATTCCATCGAGCCGTCGTTTGCCGGCTATTCGATCGGCCGCTGGATCGATACCGACGGCGATGGCCGCTTCGACCTGCTGGAGGTTGAAACCCGTGGTTTCAAGGGGCCCCGCGTTTTCGATGCAAGCGGCATTCCTCTGCACGGCGACAACCAGACGATCGTCAAGGAACGCATTTATCAGGACAAGAACAATCCCGACGTCCTCTATGATGACATCACGACCATCGACCATTCCTTGACCGAACCGTGGACCGTGCTGCGCAAGATCGGGCGCGTGAAGACGGAACAGCCGGTGTGGAACGAGGCCATCTGCGCCGAGGGCAACAATCATGTGGGGATCGCCAACGAGACTTACTTCCTCAGCGGCGATGGCTACTTGATGCCGACCCGGAAAGGGCAGGCGCCGCCGGACCTGCGCTTCTTCAAGCGAAGCAGCCAGTAGAACGACGGGTCTTGGCCGTCCAGGCCAATGGATCGGCAGCGCAAATCCAGGTAATTTGTGCCAATCGATGCCGGCTCAAGAATGCCGGCGCGACAGGGAGGCGATCATGTTCGGGCGCGGCTCGATCGGTGCGATGACGGTTGCGGCGGCCTTGGCCTTGCCGATGGCAGGCGCCGCGGCTTTCGACGAAAGCAAATATCCGGATTTCTCCGGCCAATGGCGCCGACCACCTGGAATCGGCATTCAGTGGGATCAGACGAAGCCGCTCGGGCGCGGCCAGCAGGCGCCACTCACGCCCGAATATCAAAAGGCATTCGAGGCGAGCATGGCGGACCAGGCGGCCGGCGGCCAGGGAAATGACCCGCCGTCACGATGCGCCCCGTTCGGCATGCCGCGCATCATGTCGGTGATCTTCCCGATGGAGATCGTCATCACGCCGAAAACGACGCACATCATTTTCGACTATGCGTTGCCGCGCCGCATCTATACCGACGGGCGATCCTGGCCGGCCGAGATCGAGCCGAGCCACTTCGGCTATTCGATCGGCACGTGGGTCGACGATAACGGCGATGGCCGCTACGACGCGCTGGAGATCGAGACGCGCGGCTTCAAGGGACCGCGCACGTTCGAGGCGACCGGCATTCCGCTGGCCGACGACAACGAAACCGTGATCAAAGAGCGCATCTTCATCGACAAGGGCGATCCCGATATCCTGCACGACGTGATCACGGTCATAGATCATGCGCTGACCCGTCCGTGGGTCGTCGACAAGCGCTACAAGCGCGACCACAATCCGATCTGGTTTCAGAACAACTGCTCCGAGGACAACCGGCACGTCTTCATCGGCAACGAGCACTACGTGATCAGCGGCGATGATCTTTTGATGCCGTCCAAGAAGAACCAGGCGCCGCCCGATCTCAGATATTTCAAGCAGACACAGAAGTGAGCCGCGGCGCTAAATCTGCAGGTCTCATGTCATTTGTCGAAGCCGCGTGGATGAGCGCTGCGGCAGTCGCGGGCTACGCATCCAATCGTCGCCATGTGATGAACGCGGCTCGGCACTCCCTTTTCCGCTCAAACGAAGTCGGATCAACTCATGCAGCGTAGCACCACCCGCATCCTGACCACCCACACCGGCAGCCTGCCGCGACCGCCGCGGCTCGTGGACTTGTTGCTTGCCGAGAGCAAGAAGCCAGGCGCCAATCGGGCCGCGCTTGACGCGGCGGTGAATGAGGCCGTCGCCGATGTCGTCGCAAAGCAGATCGCGTGCGGACTGGACATCATCAACGACGGTGAGCAGGGTCGCACCGACTATACGGTGCATGTGAAGGATCGCCTGTCAGGCTTCGAAGGTCCGTCCACACCGCCGCTCGGCACCGGTGACGAGGAGTTTCCCGAACTCGCCGCGCTGCTCGCCCAGTTCGCCTCGCCGTTTCAGAATCGGCCGGCCTGTTCCGGGCCCGTCGGTTGGAAGGACTGGCCGGCGGCCGAAGCCGACATCGCCTGCGCCAAGCGCGCCATGGCAGGCGCTGCGGCAACGGAATTCTTCATGACCTCGCCGTCGCCCGGTCAGATCGCGCGCTACCTCAAGAACCGCTATTACCCCACCGAAGAAGCCTACATGTTCGCGCTCGCCGACGCCATGAAACGCGAGTACGAGGCGATCGTCGCGGCAGGGTTCGTGTTGCAGCTCGATTGCCCGGACCTCGCCATGTCGCGGCACACGCTCTATCCGAACATGGATCTCGCGGCCTATCGCAAGCTGATCGGCAAGAATGTCGAGGCTCTCAATCATGCGGTGGCCAACATCCCGGCGGAGCGCATGCGCATGCATGTCTGCTGGGGCTCGACCGTTGCGCCGCATCACACGGATATTCCGCTGCGCGACATTGTCGACGTGATACTCGCTGCCAAGCCGCAGGCCGTATCGTTCCCCGCGGCCAATGCGCGCCACGCCCACGAATGGAAAATCTGGCGCGACGTGAAGCTCCCGGCCGACAA
The DNA here is from genome assembly GCA_963702755.1 of uncultured Alphaproteobacteria bacterium. GTDB lineage: Bacteria > Pseudomonadota > Alphaproteobacteria > Rhizobiales > Xanthobacteraceae > JAJPKK01. The sequence goes on from CAVPDZ010000009.1 coordinate 535,696, forward strand.
GATCATCATTCCGGGCGTCATCGATTCGACGTCGAACACCATCGAGCACCCCGAATACGTCGCCGACCGCATCATCCAATACGCCGGCGTCGTCGGTCGTGAGAATGTCATCGCGGGCGTCGATTGCGGCTTCGGCACCTTTGCGGGACGGCTGCAGGTTGACAGCAAGATTGTCTGGATGAAGCTCACGTCGCTTGCGGAGGGAGCGAAGCTTGCCTCCAAACAATTGTGGTAGGGACAAGGAAGGGCGGTCAATGAAATTTCAGTTCGGGCTGGCGGCACTGGTAGTCGCTACGACATTTGCGGCAGCAACTTCGGCGCCCGCCCAGGACATGAGCAAGTATCCGGACTTACGGGGTCAATGGCGCCGCATTGGCTCGGCCGAATGGACGCCCAGCGGCCAGAAGCCGCCGCTCACGCCGGAATACCAGGCGATTTATGACCAGAATCTCAAGGATCAGGCAGCGGGCGGACACGGCACGGAGCCGTCCTATCAATGCCTGCCGCCCGGCATGCCGCGCGCGATGCTGGTGTACACCCAGATGGAAGTCGTGATCACGCCGACGACGACTTACATCCTGATCGACCATATCAATGACAATCGCCGCATCTTCACCGACGGCCGCGACTGGCCGAAAGAAATCGAGCCTTCGTTTCGGGGCTATTCGATCGGGCGTTGGATTGACCAGGACGGCGATGGCCGATACGACGCGCTCGAGGTCGAGACCCGGCATTTCAAAGGGCCGCGCGCGTACGACACCACGGGCCTGCCGCTGCACAGCGACAATGAAACCGTGGTGCGCGAACACATCTATTTCAGCAAGACCGATCCCAACGTTTTTTACGACGAGGTGACGACCATCGATCATGCGCTGACGCGGCCATGGACGGTGACCAGAACTTATCGTCGCCTCGATGATCCGCAGCCCGAATGGCTGGAAATGAACTGCGCCGAGAACAATACCCACGTCCACCTTGGCAACGAGAACTACTTCGTTGGCGCCGATGGTCTGTTGATGCCGACCAAGAAAAACCAGGCGCCGCCGGACCTCAAGTGGTTCAAGATGCTTCAGCACTGACACGGAACTCATGCAGACAGAAATTGGGTTCGCTGACGGACCGTTCTGCGGTTTGTTCAGTGGCCCTCGAACGCCGCTCTCGAATGAGCTAAGTTTGCGTGTCACACAATTCGCTTCATCGAAACCTAATCGATGATGCCCTGGCCGAGAGCCATCAGGAGGAAAACATGCTCAGGAAATTGACGCGGTATCTTGCTGTCGGCGTTGCATTTGGGGCCATTGCGTGGCGGCCCAGACGACAACGCAGGCAGCCGATGGACGGGGCATCGTTCAGGGCAACGTCAATAATGCGGCTGGCCAGCCGGTCGCGGGCGCCATGGTGAAGCTCACCAACGCCGATCGGCACTTGACCTTCATGGTGGTGAGCCAGGCCCAGGGGCGCTTCGAGGCGTCCGATCTGCCGCCCGGCAAGTACGTCGTCCAAGGGGTCGGCGGCGGCTTCGAAAGCAATGCGTCGGCCCCGATTACCGTCGAGGGCGGAAAGAGCGCGACGGTCGATCTCGCGCTCGCCAACAAGCAGGGCGCGATGCTGCCGCCGGCGTGGCCGCAGCGCATTCCGGAGGAGCAGATCAAGGGCGTCTCGCTCGATCTGCCGGCAGGCAACGGCAAGGAACTCGTCGACGCGCGTTGCACCACCTGTCACGACGTCCAGCGCATCGTCGTCAAGCGCACCACGTTGCCGGAATGGGCTCACATCGTGGAGCGTATGCGCGGCGCGATGGCGATCGCCAACATTCCCGATATCACCAACGAGGAAGCCGCGACGATCGCGAACTACCTGACCGTCACCTACAAGGCTGACGGCAATGACGGCCCCAACAGCCGCCTGCCGCGGGAACTCTTGACCGGCAAGGCGATGAAATACCGGGCCGTCACGTACGATCTCGTCAATCATTTCGCCGAGCCGCATGACGTCGCCGCCGATCCGACCGGCAATGCGTGGGTCGCGGAACGGGCCGGTAAGCTCGGCCGCTTCGATCCCAAGACCTACGAGTTCGTCGAAATCGCGCCGCCGCCGGGGCCGGCCGCACCGAACCGTCAGCGCCTCGGTAATCCGCAGATCGACAGCCGCGGCGTCCTCTGGGTCGCCGATGGTCCGAACGGCCGCTGGCTGAGCTACGACACCAAGTACGAAAAGTTCGCCAGCTTCCAGTGGCCGAAGGGACATGGCAACGCGGGCGGCAACAGCATGGCGGTCCATCCCGACGGCACGATCTACGCGACCGGCCTCGGCAAGGAGGTGCGTGCGCTCAATCCCGAGACCGCCGAGTTCAAGTTCTATCCGTCGCCGAGCGCCCACGGCAAAGTCGAGCCGGGCGCATATGGTCTCGCGGTCGCGGGCGATGGCTCGGTGTGGTGGGCCGAGGACAACATCGACAAGATGGGACGGATCGATCCGAAGACGGGCCAGGTCGAGGAGTACACGATCCCCTACACCGAAGAGCACGCCTTTCCGCGTCGCATGAATAGCGATGCCCATGGCGACTTGTGGGTCGCGCTGTGGCAGGCCGGGAAGCTGATGAAGATCGATCACAAGACCCGACAAATGACGATCTATTCGCCGCCGACGCCGAACGGCGGCGCCTATTCGGTGGTGATCGATAAGAAAAACGATCTGGTCTGGGTCAGCGAGCACAAGGTCGACAAGATCGCCCGTTTCAACCCGAAGACCGAAGAATGGGTCGAGTTCCCGCTGCCGGAGGCCCAATCCGATCCGCGCCGCATCGACATTGATCCGACCAACCCGAACCGGGTCTATTTCAGCGGCAACACCGCCGGCCGCGTCGGGTTCGTCGAGGTTCTCCCTTGACGCAATCTTGAGTTGAATTTGCGCCCAACTACCCGGGTGCTGACGCTTCCCGCACCCGGGTACGCCGCGAAAACAAAGTTCCATCACCGGACAGCACAGCCGATGGTGCGCGCGGCGATCGACAAATGCAGTTTTCGCATTTGCAAATCGAAATCGGAAACTCATTACGCGCTATGGCAATAATGTTTAGTGGAATTCGCGTTTGATCGAATAGAGAGCGAAAGCAGCGCGACAGTCGCGTGCGCTTATCTTTTCGGGCGCTGCTTTATTGGATTGCCTTAAGGCTTCCTTAGCCACGACAATTCCTAAGGCATGCTGAATTAATGTGCTCTCAACTCGGGATGCGCAACAACAGCCGAAATGCCAAATCAGGTGCGTGAGCGCCGATGGAATTGCACCTCGCCAAGTTACCCAAACTGATTGCTGATCGCCGCAGCGCGGCGATTCTTGGCGTGTTCGTTATTGCCATGTTGTGGGTTGGCATTGGCATCAAGTACGTCGAAGACGTCCGAACCGACCGCGATGCCGCGGAGCGCACGAACTATAACTTTGCGATCGTATTCGAAGAGAACGTTCTTCGCTCAATCGGCGAACTCGACAAGTCTCTGCTGTACGTTCGCCACAACATCGAGCAGCGCCAATCCACCACGGATTTGGCAACCATCGTTCGCACCACCGACGTGCTGAGCGAGATCATTCTGCAGATTGCAATCGTCGACTCGCACGGCATCACCCGCGCCTCGAACGTTGGCTCATCGCCACCGCCGCCAGTCGACCTCAGCGATCGCGACCATTTCAAGTTCCATGTCAACAATCCGGTCGACCAGCTCTACATTAGCCGACCTGTGATCGGCCGTGTCTCGGGCCAATGGTCGATTCAAGTCACCCGCAGGTTCCTCAATCCTGATGGAACTTTCGGCGGCGTATTGGTGGCCTCGCTTGATCCAGGCCACCTGACCAAATTCTACGACAAGATCGATTTCGGCTCGGCGGCTTCGATTTCGCTCATCGGCAGCGACGGCATCGTGCGTTCGAGCGGCGGCAGTGCCGGCGGATACCGGTTGGCACGCGACCTCGCCGGCACGCCGGTGTTCGATCACATGCAGAAGGGTGTCAACGCGACCTTTGAGGCGACGGACCCCGCTGACGGCCGGGTCCGCCTCGATACCCTTCGCAAGGTGAGGGGTCATCCGCTGTGGGTGAGCGTCAGCGTCGATCGGGACGAGGTCTATAAAGGTTCGTTGGGCACGCTGAAGCTCAACGTGATCGCAGGCATTGTGCTGACCCTGTTCATCCTCATCGCCATGGAGAAGATCCTCCGGTCGGAGACGCGGGCGCGGCAGAAAACCGACCAACTCCACCTCACGCTCGAACACATGAGCCAGGGCATCATGATGGTCACCAAGGACCTTCAGATCCCGATCATCAATTCGAAATGCGGAGAGTTGTTGGAGCTTCCGCCGGAGTTCATCAAGCACCCGCCGCGTTTCGACGAGCTCGTCGATTATCAGGCGAAAAAAAGCAAGCTGCACGACTCCTCGATTCTCAATCAGGTGGTGGACCAGGATCGGTCTGCGGCCAGTCCACACGAGCAAGTCGCGGTGTGCGAACGCGCCATGCCGAACGGCACCATCATCGAAGTGCGAAGCGGACATCTGCCGGACGGCAGCTTCGTGCAGACCTTCACCGACGTGACCAAGCGCTGCGAGGCGGAAGCCCATGTCGCACGGCTTGCCTCGGAGGATCCGCTGACCGGGCTGCCGAACCGTCGCGTGTTTCATGCGGCACTGGACCAGGTCAGCAAGCGCGTTCGTTCTGACGCCAACGTCTCACAGGGCAAAGTAGCGTTCGCGGTGCTGTTCCTTGATGTCGACCGCTTCAAGGTCATCAACGACACGCTCGGCCATCGCGTTGGCGATGCGCTGCTGCTGGAGGTCGCGCAGCAACTCAGGGAGCGCGTGCGGGCGAACGATGTTCTGGCGCGGCTGGGCGGCGACGAGTTCGCCGTCGTGGTGCCTTCGGTGTCAGGCCGTCCAGAGCTCGAAGCGCTGGCGCAGGCACTGGTTGAAGCATTCGTCGCACCTTTTGAAATCAGCGGACACCAAATTCGCTCCACGGTCAGCATCGGCATCGCGGTCGGTCCACAGGATGGCGATAACGCCGAGGACCTGCTGATGGCGGCGGATCTCGCGCTTTACGCTGTGAAGGGGGGGAATCGCGGGACCTACATGTTCTACGAGAGCTCGATGAACAAGGAGCTCAATGACCGCCGGCAGATCGAAATCGACCTGCGAGAAGCGCTCGAGCGTAACGAACTCGAGCTCTTCTATCAGCCGATCATGAACGTCCGCCGCAACACCATCTCGGGCTTCGAGGCACTCGCGCGTTGGCGGCATCCCACCAAGGGGATGGTTCCGCCGGCACTGTTCATCCCGATCGCGGAGGATACCGGATTGATCCTGCAGCTCGGCGAATGGGCGTTGATGCAGGCCTGCCGACAGGCGATGCAATGGCCGGAGGACGTCAAGATCGCCGTCAATCTCTCGCCGGTGCAGTTCTCTGCGCCAAACCTGATCGAGATCGTCGAGCGGGTTCTCGCGCAGACTGGGCTCGCTCCGGAACGCCTGGAGCTTGAGATCACCGAACGGATTTTCATTTCCAACAGCGAACAGACGCTGTCGATCCTGCGCGGACTGAAGTCGCTCGGGGTGCGGATCGCCATGGACGATTTCGGCACCGGCTACTCGAGCTTGAGTTATCTGCGCAGCTTCCCGTTCGACAAGATCAAGATCGATCGCTCATTCGTTTCCGACCTTGGCGAGCGCAACGAGCACGTCGTCATCGTCCAGGCGGTCGTCAGCATCGCACGTGCGCTTGGGATGACGACGACAGCGGAAGGCGTCGAGACGACAGGGCAGCACCAGTTCCTCGCCGCGCTCGGCTGCGATGAATTGCAAGGCTACCTGTTCAGCGCGCCGGTTGCGGCCGGGAAGATTTCCGAACTGTTCGCCACGTCGATGACCGGTAAGACCCTGGCGGCATGACCGGCCCGCGGGCTGCCAGGAAGCCGCGGGCCGGCGGTTTCTCCGCTGGCTTTGGCAGCGAAACCGGCGCTTTTGCCACGGTCGCGCGTCGCCGCCGGCCTTCGTGCCAGAGCAGAAACAATCCCGATGCGACGACGACGGCCGATCCCGAGATGAGCGCCATGCTCGGCACATCGCCCCAGGCAAGAAAACCAATCACCATCGCCCATACCAACATGAGATAATAAAACGGCCCGACAGCCGCCGTCGGAGCCAGCGCGAGAGAGCGCGTCCATAAATATTGCCCGAGCGCATTGGTAACCCCGCTGGCGAGAAGCATTGCGGCGTCGAGCGGTGCCGGCCAGCGAAATCCAAACAAGAGCAGCAGGGAGTGGAACGCGGCGATGGTTCCCATCTGCCACATCAGCAGCGTATCGGGCTTCTCGGTCGCCGTCATGCCGCGCACCGCGACGGTGACGCTGCCGTACATCACCGCATTACCGAGCGCGAAGAGGGCGCCCAGCTGCAGCGAATCCGTTCCCGGATCAGCGACGATCAGGACGCCCAAAAAACCGGCGAGGAGGGCGCCCCATCGCGCCATCCCCGCGCGTTCCTTGAGCCAGAAGATTGCTATCAGTGCCGAGAACAGTGGCGCGGAGAAATTGATGGCGATCGCCCCCGCAAGCGGCATCATGCTGAATGCGATGACCGACAAGGTCTGGGAGATCGATTGCGACAGGCCGCGCGCGACGTGAGCGCGCGGTATGGTCGTCGCGAACACGCCCATGCCCGTAAACGGCAGGACGAAGGCGGCGCAGACGGCGAGCGATGCGAACGAGCGCGCAAACATCACTTCGCCGACGGGATAGATTGCGACCTGCCACTTAGCGAATGCGCTCGAGGTTGCGAACAGCGCCGTCGCGCCAATCATGAACAGGATGCCGCGCGGAACGTTCTCGACGCGAAGGGTCGGACGCGCTGTGGACTTCACCGCACTCATGGTGCCGTCACATGATCCAGTTGCGGGCGTCGACGACACCGCTGATCAGATTGTAGTTGGACAGCAAAGGGGTCACATCGGCGGTGGCGCCATCGCGGCCGACCGGCACGATGTATTCATTGAGGCGAGCGATCTCGGCATACATGGCGCGGCGCATCGCCTGTGCCGCTTCGACGGTGACGGCCTCGAAGCCGATGGCAGCGCCGATCGGCAGACGGCCCATAGCCGGGAGGTCCGCCGAGATGACGGTCGCGATTTTGGGATAGCCACCGGTGGTCTGACGGTCCGCCATGAGCACGACGGGCTGCCCGTTGCCGAGCACCTGAACGGAGCCGGGGGCGATGCCGTCGGAGGTGATATCATGGCCGCGCGCATGGGCAATGCGGCGGCCTTCGAGCCGCATTCCCATTCGATCGGAGCCAGTGCCGACCGTATAGGGGCTCGCGAAAAATCCCTCGATCTCCGAAGAGGTGAAATAATCGTGTCTGCGGGCCGAGAACGGCCCGAACCCGTGATGGTGGAGCGAGGTCAAATCCTTTGAGCCGGCATTCATCGCGCTCGATCGCCCGCGTGGAGCACAGGGGCAGCCGATCCCCGGCGATGATCGCGCGGCCTTGCCAGCCGCCGATGCCGCCGCGGATATCGGTAGCCATGCTTCCGAACGCCGGCTTGATATCGAAGCCGCCTTCGATCGCTACATAGAGCACGGCTCCGCCGCTGAGCGAGCCGATACGCACGATCTCGCCGCGCCGCACCAGCACGGTGCGCATCGTGTCGATCCGTGTGCCGGTGATGGCCGTGGCATCGGGGAAGATCTCGATCACGGCATTGGCGCCAGCGAATGCGAGCCGCGCGGTGTCGGCCTCAATTTCGATGGTGGGTCCGACGTAAAGCACCTCGAGAGCACCGCAGTCGGGCGCGTTGCCGGCGAGAGCGTTCGCGGCGCGGAGGGCGATGGGATCGAGCGCACCGCCGACGGGAATGCCGAGATACTGATATCCGGTCCGTCCAAAGTCCTGCACGGTCGTGAGCAGGCCCGGCCGTAGAATGTGCAAGGCCGGCATCATGCTGCGGCCTCCGCGGCTATGTTAATAGGTGCAACGTCGAGAGCGCCTGCAGCCGCGCGCGCGGCCAGGTTTTCGAATTCCGAGAGCGAGATCGGCGCGTATGTCACCTTATCGCCAGGCGCCAGCAGCGCGCCCGTTTGGGGGGAGGCAGCCGTGGAAGCCGCGCCTGCCGGCGGCCGCCGCCACATCTCAACGGGGGAGCGGCCGATGACATGCCAGCCGGTGGGGCTTTCGCGCGGAAAGATGATCGACATCGTGGTCGCGATAGCGACCGAGCCGGCGGCTACCCGTTGCCTCGGTGTCTCGCGTCGCGGCAACACGAGTTCAGGGGAGACATCGCCCATATAGGCAAGGCCGGGCAAAAAGCCGAGCATGTAGACATGGTAGGTAGCCGCCGCATGGCGCTCGATCACCTCGCCGGGAGAAATGCCGATCCGCGCGGCTACATCAATAAGGTCCGGCGCGAGCGCGGGATCGTAACAGACCGGAAGGCGCCACTCGCGGCTGGAAAATGTGCCGACGCGTAACGCCGCGGCCTCGTACTCGATGCGCGAGATAAGTGCCGTGGCCGGAATGACCAGCGGATCATAGTAAACCATCAATGAGCGGAACGTCGGGACAGTCTCGACGACGCCATTGAGCCGGATTTCATCGAGCCGCCGCGCCAGACCCAGAACAAAGGTGCTGATCTTGCGATCAACGCTGTCGCCAAACTCAACGACAAGCGCCGTATCGCCGGCGGTCAAAACCCTGAAGTCCGGCATAACCCACCCGGCACCTACGTTTCCCAACGCCGTTAATGTTGATTAATAAGTGGTTATCGTCAACGAAAGGAACCGTATATGCGGGCTTTAGCGGTCCTTAAGGTTAATATGATTTAAACCTATTCAAGCTCCCGACAACCACACTCGCTCCAATTTTCGCTAATATGACAGCATTGCTGCTCTGTGGCATTCGGGGAACAGTTCCCCCGAACTTCAACGAGGGTGCCATGATACCCATCGACGGATGGTGCATTATGGCAAAATGTCGGCATGCAAATTACCGTCACATTTGACGTAGATTGTACCGTTCGCAAATGGGGGTGTTGGGGGATCTGCTGTGTGAGTGGGTTACGGGGAGGCGGAGGGCAATCAATACATCGCCACTATCACCAGCTTCATCGGCACACAGGGGTGGTGTGCTGCGTCACACGGGGGAGTTTCCAATGAACATAGCTGTCGCTCAGAGCGGGTTCGTTTGCGCATTCTGCCGCAAGCCATTGCCGATCGTGGACGGCCGCATCCAGCCGTGGCGGTCACCGGCCGGCCAGTTCTTCTGCAACGAATTCTGCGCCGATGATGCCGAGGAGGCGAGCTTCCAACGGCATCTGCGGGGGACTGCGCCGGCCGCCAAATTCAAGGTGGAAGTGAGCGAGGCCTGAACCGGGTCTGGGTGTCTGGCGGCTGTCCGGATGGCCGCTCGCTATGTTCGTCCGCTCACGGGCTCAGAAATGATACGGCCCGCTCGAGACATCGAGCGGGCCGTAATCGCTTGAGGCCGCTAATCGCGGCTCGGTCAGCTCAGTTGCTGGTGGTGACGCCCGTAATCTTCCAGGTGGCACCTTCTTTGGTGTAACAGACTTGGTCGTTTTCCAATGTCCCCAGCAACTCTTCGGTTACGAAGCCGACTTTGCCGCTGGGCGTCACCACTCGCACCATCGGCGATTGCTGGTTGTCGTCAAACATGACGCGAACGAGAACCAGGCCGAGCCGGTCGATGACCGGCGAGTTGGGCTGCGCGGCGGCATGCACCTCGACGCCTTGCTTCGTCGTGTAGGCCCATTCGTTCGGCTCGGTTCCCGTGCTCTTGGCGAGTTGCTCGGCTTGGTTCTCGTCAAAGGTCGGCGCCGCCGGCGAGCACATGACGCCCTGGCGGTCCGGCACCGGCTCGAGCGTCGGGTCGCGCACGACGTCGGCGATCGACATCCAGCCGGAGCCGTCCGGCGCATCGAGGTTCACGGCAGCAGCGAAGTTATCGATGCCCGACTTGCGCTTATCGGTTTTGTCGCCGTTCTCACCGAACCAGAAGAAGTTGGCAGCGACGATGACGCGCGCAAGCGCGGCGCGGTCCTTGCGGCTAATGATGTCGCCGAGCTGCTTGCGGAAGGCCTCGAAGCTCGGGTCGGGGAACGGCCGAGGCAGTGTGATCGCCACCGGCATATAGGGCCGCGGCGGTGCCGGCTGCTGGGACTGTTGCTGTTGTTGCTGTTGTTGTGGCGGCGGGCCGGGTGGTTGACACGCGGGGAGGAGCCGGAGGCTGCCCTTGAGGTCCAGGCGGCAGCGGCCGCGGCGCCTGAGCGTCGGCGGACGGCACCGCGAAGGCGATCGCGAGCATTGCCGTCAGCAGCGACGGGAATACAAAACGGGCTTGGTTCATCAGGTAGCTCCGAATCTCTTGGAAAAGACGCGCACTATACGGAGATTGGAGGGCAATTGCGACCGGCTTGCGGCGCCCTCCAGGCACGGCACTTCATTGCGTGCCGATATGGGCTTCCTGCACGACCTTAGCCCATTTCGCCATCTCGGAGCGAAGCCAAACCGCGTATTCCTCAGGCTTGTTGCCGACGGGCTCGAACCCCAGCATCGCAAGCCGTTCGCGCAAATCCGGCTCGGCGATGATCTTGATGATCTCGCCGTAAAGGCTGTCGATGATCGAGCGCGGCGTACCGGCGCGCGTCACGAAACCGGTCACGATGTCCGCGACGAGATCGTGTCCGGTCGCCTCTGCCATGGTGGGCACGTTCGGCAGCGCCGAGGAGCGCGTCGCGCTCATCACCGCGAGCGCGCGCACCTCGCCCGCCGCGATGGCGGCCACTGCGGTCGGCACCGCCGAGACTGAAATCGGCGTGTGGCCCGCGATCGTCGACAGAATGCCGGGTCCGCCGCCCGAGAACGGCACGTGGATGAGGTCGAGACCGAAGGCGAGCTTGAAGAGTTCGCCCGCAAGATGAGCCGGAGTGCCGCGACCGGCTGAGGCATAGCTCATCTTGCCGGGATCGGCCTTCGCGAGCGCGATCAGTTCGGTCACGCTTCGCGCCGGGACCATCGGGTTGACCACGAGCGCATGCGGCGACGAACACAGCAAACTGATGGGCGCGAAGTCCTTTTCGGGATCGTACGGAATTTTCGCAAACAGGCTCGGATTGGTGATGAAGCTGCCGGACGCGGCGAGCAGGGTATAGCCATCGGGCGCCGCGCGCGCCGCGACGCCCATGGCGATGTTGCCCGCGCCCCCAGGCATGTTCTCGATGTAGAACGATTGCCCGAAGTGCTCGGTGAGCCGCTGCGCAAAGAGCCGCGCGGTGGTGTCGCCCTGGCCGCCGGCCCCGCTCACCACGATCACCCGCACCGGCCGGGCGGGGTAGCTTTCCGCCGACCCGACAGGCGGTGCGAGACCTACCGCCGCGGCTGACGCTCCGAAGCGCAGCAGTCCGCGACGGGTGAGCGGCGGGGCAACGTGCATGCTTCACCGCACGTTCTTGAGAACCCATTCGTCGATGAGATGGGCGATCTCGAGATTGTTCTTCTCGATCATCACCATGTGGCCGTTGCCGCGGATGCCGCGATCCTGCAGGCGGATGTATTCGGTCTTGACGCCCGCCTGGTTGAGATATTTGGCGGTGCAGTGATCGTAGGTCTGATGATAGGAGGCCTCGGCCGCCATGATCATCACCGGAATGTTCTTCAGATTGACGAGCTGACGCGCCGGCGCCTTCTGCATCCAGCACTGGAACAGGTCGGGCGCATCAGGCTTTGCTTCGCGCTCGACGGCGAGTTCGCTCGGATCCTTCGCTGGCGGATCGTAGGTGATCGGAATATCGGTCGGCCCCCACGCCCGCGTCTTGCCCGTGCCGATGATGGTGGCTTCGAACGGCGGTCCGGCCGGCTCGATGGCGATGACTGCCTTCACGAGGCGCGGCCGCGCATCGGCGATGAGCCAGCCGAACGAACCGGATTGCGAGTGGGTCAGCACGATCGCCGGCCCGATGCGATCGAGCAGCGCCGTGCCTGCGTCCTTGTTGCGCTCCTGGGTCTCCTCGTTGTTGAGGACGGTCTCGACCTGCGTCGCGTAGAAGGCATCGAAAATCGGATCGCCCTTCTTGCCCTTGTTCGGACCATCGCCCGGCCACTGCGTATGCAGCTTGGCTTGCGGCCAGTTGCCTTCGGCTTCGATCGCCGTGAACTGGAACTCCTCGTTCTGCGCCGTGTACATGCGCGTCGGCCCGTCGGCCGGATGGATCGCCGAACGCCCGCGCATCGGCTGATCGATCATGTAGACGACGTAGCCTTGCTCGACGAAATACTCGGCCCATCCCTTGCGACCATCGGGAGTGCCCATCCAGTTGGTTGCCGTCTGGGCGGCGCCGTGAATCAGCACCAGCGGATAGGGGCGTTTCACATCCTTCGGTGCCAGCACCTCGACATAGGCCTGGCCGGTCATGATGTCTTTGCCCGGCTCGCCGACGTATTTGCCGCCGACATAGAAATAGCCGCGCTGGCCGACCGCCGATTGGTCGACAGCCGGTACCGGCAGCTTGGGCGGCTCGGCGCGGGCAGCGAGTCAGCGCGGCCGCGAGCAGCATGCCGGTAACGAGTGAAACCGTGAGACGTGGTGTGGCGGTTTCATGTGCTCCTCCCGCTGCCGTACCGCGGCAGTCGCTTTTGTTCAGTTCAGCACGACGCTTCTACTTCGAAGTCTACTTCGCGGCCTTCGTGAAGTCCTTGAACGCGGGGGCGGGCTGGTTCTTGCGCGTCGGCAGCAATGCACCTTCGGCGCCGATGTAATAGGCCTCGTTGCCGATCTTGATCTGGTGCTGGTCCTCGGCGCAGACGGTCTCGACCCAGATCTCCTTGGGATCGCGGCGGTACTGGCGCTTGATGGTCCACGGCTGCGTAAGCGCGTGATCGAAACTCGTGATCTCATCGTTGAGGATGTTGGGATCGGATTTATCGAGATAGATCTTCTCCTTGATGACGGTCTGGCCGTCCTGGTGGAACGGGATGCCGCTCGTTTCATAGACGCGCTCCGGCTTGAGCCCTCGCGTCTCGATGAGCAGCGTGTCGTAGCGGCCGTCGCCGTCCTCATCGACCCAGGTGCCGATCGAGTAGCCGAGATAGGACGGCATGATGTCGTCCGGCCATTTGCGGCCGTCGGTGAACACCCGCCGGATCTGGTCCTGTGGTTCGAGAATGAGGAAATACGTGACATTGGGCCGGATGACGATTTCCATGCCTTCGTAGTCGATCATCGTGCGCGGCAGGCCGGGCGGAATGCACCAGGCCATGTAGTTGTCGCCCTGGCCGCCGTTGGCCTGGTCGGCGATGCTCGCCTCCCACTTGGCCTTGTATTCCGGGGTCAGCGGCGGCTGCTGTCCGCGCGCCGGCGGCTTGGAAGGATCATAGGTGCCGCCGCCCATCCGCATCCAGTAGCCCATCCATTCGGGATATTTGGATTCATCGAACGCGCGGGCGGGAGCCCCAAGCAGCATCGTCGCTGCGATGGTTGCAATGAACAGGCCGGTCGAGTTGCGACGAAGCATGGCTGTTCTCCTCAAAGTAACTTGCCGAGCGAAGGGCGAAGAAAGCATGTCACGGAGCGACGGCGATCGGCTTGCCGTCGCCGAACATGATCTCCTTGGTGACCCAAGAGCCGCCGGCGGCGCCGCTGCGCAACGGCGCGACGATCAGCTTGATCTCGTCGCCGGGCTTCAGGCTTTTGGCATTCCATCCCGCCCGGACGAGCGCTGTCGGAGCTTCGCCCTCGAGCGCCCAGACGTTCGAGGAGCCGTCGAAGTCCTTGACTTCCATCATGATGAACACGTGCGGCGCGTTGAACTTGAATTCCTTCACGATGCCCTGGCGCTCGGATTTGTGTTCCTGATCGAACATCGCGAACGAGTGGTGCGCCATCGCGGCGGTGCTCGCCGTCGCGAGCGCGGCAGCGAAAACTACGGCAACGATTTGTCGTTTCATGCTGAAGCCTGATTGTCCGCTGTTCTGTAAGGATGGAAACTCGGTCGTGCTCGGCAGTGTCGTGAAGCGCGCGGCGGTTACGATGCGACCCCGGCCGTCGAGCGCCGTTTGTCAGTTTGCGAATTTGATCATGTCGCTGCGCGTCAGCGTCACGTGTTCGGTGACGATCGCGGGGCCGCCCTTGTAGAGATGCCAGGCCGCATATTGCTCATTATAGGTGTCCTCGGCCGACATGCCGTCGACTGGGACGACGACATTGTAGCGTCGCTGCGCTGAGCCAGAGCCGGTGCCGACCACGGCGCCTTGCGCCGAGGTGCCGGTCACGATCACGGTCTGGATGCCGTGATCCTTCAGCCGCTTTTCCAGATCCGAGCCGAGGAACTTGTCCGGACCGGGCTGGTAGACCCACTCGCCGTCACGCGCTGCGATGGCGGGGTCGACCATATCGGCGGGTGTTGCCTTGGGATTTCCGACCAGCGTGTAGAACACCATCATGTTGTGCGCGCGGGCTTGATCGATAAGCCGTTTGACGTTCGGCACCGTGGCGCCGCAGCGCGGGCGCGTGCCGCAATTCGTCTTCATGAGGTCGAGGACAAGGAGGGCAGTTGTCTTCGGATCGACCGTGACCGGCTTGAGTTCCGGAACCGGCGGCGCCTTCACGGTCGCCCACTCCGCGATGATATCGCCGGCCGACGCCGCGACTGGCGCAAACGCTGCGATCATGGCCGCAGCCAAGGCGCCGCACGCGGCGCGCATCGTCATCGTCATCGTGTCCTCCCGTTTGGACTGTACAATTGTGTCGGGAGATTAGCCCAATTTCCCGGCGGGTTGTCGCGGCACGACGCATAGGCACTTCAAAGATGCGCCGCCGGACGACCGCCGATCAAAGTAATCGTTGCGGAGTCATGCCGGCCTTCCTTTAGACGGTGTCAGGGCGCGGCGTGAGCCTCGCCGCGTAACCTCGCCATCGCGAACGAGTCGACATAGCGGCCATCGCGAAAAGCATCGGCGCGAAACGTGCCTTCCACCTCGAAGCCGAATTTTCGATAGAGCCGGAGCGCCGGTTCATTGTCGACATAGACCTTCAATTCCAATCGCAGCAGATTGAGCCAGTTATCGGAAATATCGATGACGGCTCCCAGCAGGTCGGAGCCGATACCGCGTCCGTGGAAATCGTCATGCACCGACATGCCGATGCCGCCGACATGGTTCCGCCGCCCTGGTAAAACGGGTGACATCGGCGGAGCCGACCAGGCGGCCGTCAAGTTCGGCGACGATGCCGGTCATACCTTCGGGAGGATTCTCGAGCCGCTTGCGCCACTGCTCGCCTCTCTCGAACGGCATCCGCAGCGTGCCCCAACGCACTTTCGGGAGAGTAAGGAGTGCAGCCATCGCCTCCCAGTCGCTCGGCTCACGCGGCGCGGATCGTCAGCCCTGCAACGCTGAGGTGTGTACGCTTTTGCCGATAGCGCATGCGGCGAACTCATGGACTTTCTCCATAGCGCCGGCGTGGTGACGGGCTATACTTCAGCGAAACTTTTAGGAGGGAGGATACCATGTCGACCAAGCGATTGCCGAAGTCCCCGATGCTGGGCCTCGCGTGCCTGCTGCTGGCGAGCACCGCAGCGTTCGCGCAGCAGGACCCCACCCGCAATCTGACGCCCGTCACCGATGCGATGCTGCGCAGTCCGCCGGCTTCGGACTGGCTGATGTGGCGGCGGACCTATGACGGCTACGGCTACAGCCCGCTCGACCAGATCAACAAGGCGAACGTCAAGGACCTTCAGGTCGCGTGGACCTGGTCGATGACGCCGGGCGCGACGGAGACGACCCCGATCGTCCACGACGGCGTGCTGTTCCTCTTCAACTTCGGCAACCGCATTCAGGCGCTCAATGCCGCGACCGGCGATCTCCTGTGGGAGTACAAGCGCGACCTGCCGGAAGCGCTGATCGCCAACACCCAGAACCTGTCGTCGCGCAACATGGCGATGGAGGGCAACAACCTGATCGTCGCCACCTCCGACGCGCATCTCGTCGCGCTCGACGCCAAGACCGGCAAGGTGGTGTGGGACCACGCGACCGCCGATTGGACCAAGGGCTGGCGCTACACCGGCGGCCCGTTCGTGGTGAACGGCAAGATCATCCAGGGCATGACCGGCTGCGGCAACGCCGAGCCCGGCGGCTGCTTCATCACCGGCCACGACGCCAAGACCGGCGCCGAGCTGTGGCGCGTCAACACCATCGCCCATCCCGGCGATCCGAACTACGACACCTGGAACGGTTTGCCGATCGAAAGCCGCTTCGGCGGTTCGGCTTGGATTTCCGGCAGTTACGATCCCGAGCAGAACCTCGTGTTTTACGGCACCGGCCAGCCCTATCCGTGGATCGCCGAGATGCGCGGCACCATGCCCCGCAAGCCGGGGGCGAAGGTCACGGCGATGTATTCGGACTCGACGCTCGCCATCAATCCCGACACCGGCAAGCTCAACTGGTATCACCAGCACCTCGAGGACGACACCTGGGACCTCGACTATGTCTACGAGCGCATGCTGGTCGACATGCCGGTCAACGGCGAGACCCGCAAGGCGGTGGTGACGACCGGCAAGCTCGGCATCATCGAGGCGCTCGACCGCACCAATGGCCAGTGGCTCTGGCACAAGGAGACGGTGCCGCAGAACGTCGTCGCCGCCATCGATCCGAAGACCGGCGAGAAGACCATCAACGTCGCCGCGATCCCGCACATCGGCCAGACCACGGTCAACTGTCCGTCCGATCCCGGCGGCCGCGGCTGGCCAGCCACCGCCTACAGCCCGAAGACCGGCATGCTCTACATGCCGCTCAACGAGTATTGCGCCAACACCACGCCGTCTCCGCTCGATCCCGGCCAGGCTTATACCGGCGGCGGCCGCGCGGTCTTCGCCCGCGTCAAGGTGCCGAACAGCGACGGCAACATCGGCCGGATCGACGGCATCAAGCTCGCCGACCGTTCGCAAGGCTGGTCCTATCGCCAGCATGCACCGAACACCAGCGCGGTGTTGCCGACCGGCGGCGGCGTCGTCTTCTCCGGCGACATCGATCGCTATTTCCGAGCGCTCGATGACGAGACCGGCAAGGTGCTGTGGCAGATCCGCACCAACAACATGGTGAACTCGTTCCCGATCACCTACAGCGTCAACGGCAAGCAATACGTCGCCGTCGCAACCGGCAGCGGCTCGGGCTCGGTCGTCGCTCGCGACCCTCGTCCCGGAAATGAAGGTCCCCGACGGCGGCTCGACGCTGTGGGTGTTCGCCCTGCCGCAGAAGTGAGGCGCTGCCGCGGTCCGCTCCGTTCGACTCTCCCCGCGTGCGTCGCAAGCGGGGAGAGGTGCCGCGAGCGCGCGGGCATGACGATATGAGTCCACTGACGAGGTGGGCATGAGAGAATAGATAGCGGACGCCAGAGTCGGTCAGCCGTTCGGCTTGCCGCGCGCGAAAAACGCCGGATTTTCCCTAGAACAGGGAAAATAACAGGGAAACTCAAAAAGTGGCCTGCGCTCGCCGCATGCCTCGGCGAAATCGCTCGTCGTGACGGGAACTTGCGCGCGACCGCCCGCAGCAAGCTGAGGGAAGTCTGTGGCCGGAAACAGCGTAATTCGGCAGGGCCGAATATGGCGCGTGGAAGGGGAGGTAAGCGACATCGGAATCTCCTTGCTATATAGGACTATTTATAGCATAATAGTCCTATTAGGGCAACCGGTTGCTTTTTGCCGTGTTGCCTTGTGCGTTGAGGTTCCGATCCGTATTGCCCTTCCTTCGCGTTGCCTGGATGGGCCTCCAGTGCGCGTGCTCAAAATAATCGGAATGGAACCGATTTCGCGGCTGCGCTTTAGGAGCCGCTATCCCGAGGCTAAGCGGACTCGAACCGATGTGGTCCTAACGGCCGCTTATGACCCATTCAGAACTCACAGTCCCACCTATCCCGCAAAGCGGCCGCTACCGGAGAGATACTTTATAGTCGCGATCGGTCCTTGGTATAACTGACATTGTTTGATTCCGTCGCCACGGCATCGAGAAATTGCAATATGTCGAAAATGTCGATGAAGTAATTGTCGAAGTCCGCCATCAGGTTCAAGGCCGCCGCGCGCGACCATGCCGCACAACGCTCCGCTGTTGAGGTTATAAACCGGCGATCCGCTCATGCCCGAAATACTATTGAAATAGGTTGCGTATGTTGCCAACCTCTCGCAAGGCATGGTCGATTCCGCTAGCGCCGGCGTCGCGAAATTCGAGAAAGCTCAATCCTGCGAAAAATGCTCGGCGGATCAATACGGCTTTTTCTTCAAGAACCCTGTGGCTATGAGTTGATTGGCTGGCTCACTTCGAGGCTGCCGGTTTGGCGGTCGAGGTCATAAGCTCCATCAAAAACTGCCCCTCGAACTCGTTGAAGGCGATCACGCAAATGTCGTCGAGGTCCAGATCCTCATCGTTTTCGCCGCGAAGATTTGTCGGATGGTGACATACGCCCTGATGCCGGCCACTTTTCGACCCATTCTAGCGTCGGTAATCACAAGATCGTCGATGCTGAACCCACGTCAAGACGTGCCGACATGTTCTGCCAATGGCGTCAGCTTAGTCGTGCTATGAAGGCGGTCCCGCCATTTGTGCATACCGAAAGTCCTCCCAAATGCGTACTCGAAAACAGACAAACCGTGCCGGCATCGGCGATCCCCTCGGAACGGGAGGTGGTCCGAACTCTCCGTCCGTGACAATGTTTCAGTCGGGTCCGTACCGCACGGGCAGGGCTCATTGCGTCGTGGTGGCATTCCGCCGTGTTATCGAATTCCCCGGCAAAAGCGCGGCCTGCTGACCGGTTAAGTGCTTAGTCACCGTACATGTCCGCTTCTGGCCCGCAGTGCCGTTTCGCTGGAATGGGCAACGCGACCGGTATTGAGCGGCAAGCTGACGAACCGCGGAAATCCTGCGGCAGTGGACATTGGAAAGGCCGATGCCGACAGCTTACTCGGCTGAGGTCAGCCGGAGTTTCAAGGCACTGCGGGAGCCTCTTGGCCGGCCGCCTTTGCCGACACCGGATTTGTGGGAACCAACGGAATTTGGCCGGTCGGAACGGCAGGCATCACGGCCGGAGGCGCGCTTACGGCGGCGGCAGCGGCACTTCCCGAACCGAACCGCAGAAGCTGGTGGAGGATCACGGCGACCACCGTGCTCAGCGTCAGTGACGATTCAAACAGTGGCCGAAGCCACGGCGCCACATGCGCGTAGAGGTCCGGCAGGATGTCGAGGCTCAGGCCGAAGCATAGCGCGCTGCCGAGGACGAAGGTCTTGCGGCTGTCCGGTTTGCTGCTCAGCATGATCTGCAGGCCGGATGTCATCATGAAGCACACGACGAACACGACGATCGCGCCCGCGACCGGCGGCGGCATGATCGACAGGAGCGCGCTCAGCTTCGGCGAAAGCCCCAGCAGCATGAACAGCCCTCCGGCGGCAAAGCCAATCACCCGCGAAGTTGCTCCCGATGCGCCGCTCAGCGACACGTTGCTCGACGAGGTGTCGGAGGCGACGCCGCCGAGCAGACCCGAGATCGCCACGCAAATACCGTCGGCCATCAGGCCGGTTCCGATCCGACGGGTGTCGGGCTTTTGCCAATTGTCGTCGTTGACTTTCTCGCACATGACGAGGTTACCGAACGATTTCAACGCCCCACAGATCGATACAATTACGAAGGTCGGCAGCAGCGACCAGCGAAAGCTGATGTCGAACATGTCATCGAGCGCAGGCAGCCCGATCCACGGCGCCTGCGCGACCTGTTCGAACTGAGCCATTGGCAGGAGGCCGGCGGCTGCCGACAACGCATAGCCCGCCACCATGCCGATCAGCACGCCGTAGAGTCGCAGCTTGGCGTTCCCCCAGATATTAAGTCCGGCCATCGCCATAAAGGTCGCGGCGGCGACGAGGAGGCTGATGACCTGGATCGGCTCGCCGGTGTAGTCGATGTGCAGGAATTTCGATGATCCGACCGGGACCAGGCTGACCGCCACCATAAACACGACGAGCCCCGTGATCTCGGTCGGGAACAGAAACTCCAGGCGATGCACGAAGCGCGCAAACACCATCTCGACGAGGCCGGCGGCAATGGTCATCCCGCGCATCAGCGGCAGCCCCCCGAGCCACGCCGCACTCATGGATGACGCGAAGAAATTCGGGCCGCAAAGATTCGGACAAAGATAGCCCGAACCGATGCCTCCCCAGCGCATCGCCTGAAGGATCGTGCCGATGCCGCACGCCACCATCGTCAACGCTACAACCGACTGCACTTGAACGAAATTGCCGCCAAGCTCCGTCACCAGGACGACCGGCAACACCAGTGTGCTCGACATCAAGAAGATGTGCTGAACCGCCAGAAGGCACAACGCCGGGAGCGGCGGCGTGTCGTCGACACCATAGATCAGTCCGGCCGGCTTCTGAGACATTGGCTGTTCCCCGATACGTTCGATTGTTCAGTGCGTTTGGTATTTTCGCTCCGCTCACACCCACCCAAGCGAGGTCCCGGGACTGCTTGTGAACGTGTTCATGGCCTCGGGTGGACGGGCGTTGGGATGACGGGCCGGGCTTACACGCGCAACCAGATCGGCGTGGCCAGGAAGAAATCCGAGCCGACGACGAAAACCTCCTCGCCCACTTTCACCTTGCGCACGTAAATCAATTTGCGGGAGGGCGTGGAACTGCCTGGCTTCGGCCACAGATATTGCACCCAGGCTTCGTCGGCGTGCTCGAGCTTCTTGAGCGCGTTCTTGAAGGCGAAAAATCCGACGGCGTCCTGGAATTCCGCCACCGAGCGGCCGGTACGATTCGGGTAGGCCGGATCGACGAGCGTCTCGCCCTGCTCGTTAAGAACGAAAATATAGGAATCGAGAAAGTAGAACGGCGAGGCGCGACTGTGAAATCGCTTGAATGCTTCGTCCTTTCCGGCGCTTTGCAGGACGCGCGTTGCGCGCGTGACCCGTTCCTCGACAAAGGCCTTTTCAACTTTGATGCTGTAGCTGCCGCTTCCGACCACGTAAGTCTTGAGATCCGGGGTCACGACCTTGCGAACATAGGCGGCCTTCCAGCTTGGCGTGAGCTGCGTCTGGTCTTCCCAGAGATAGAACACCCAACCGCTCGCATCGTTAGCGGGCCGTCTGCCAATGTTGGTGATCTGGCGAATGATCGGCTTTCCGTTCATGTCCTTAAGGTCCATGACATTCTGGCCGACCAGTTCAGGCCGCAGCGGATGGAAAGCCGTGGTGCCGTCAAGTGTATAGGCAAACAAATAGTAGTCGGCGTTAAGCCACTTTGAATCTTTTTGCGCGAATTCCTTGAAGGCCTCGTCGCCCTTTATTTCGAGCAAGGCTGCGGCACCCTCGACGAGCGAAACGAGATCCTGGGTATCTTTGTAGGTATATTTTGCGAGCTGGTCCTTGCAGTTGCCGGCGCTCATCGAGAGTGCAAGCCACACCGCCGCCAACGGCACGGCGATCGCAGATCGCAGTGCGCTGCGCCATGCGGTCCGACCTTCGGAGCTTCTGAATTTCAGCGGCGCTGTCGTCATCGCAAACTCCAATCGCCGGAAGGCCGCGAATGAGACACGAAAAACGTAACAGGTTCGCTAACTTAGCCGCTCAGCCGCGCGGCTTGCCGCGCGCGAAAACGCCGGCTTTTCCCTGAGAACAGGGTAAATAACAGGGAAACTCAAAAAGTGGCCTGCGCTCTCCGCATGCCTCGGCGAAATCGCTCGTTGCGACAGGAGCTTACACGCGAACGCCCGTGGCAAGCTGAGGGAAGTTTGCGGTCGGAAACAGCGAAATTCGATAGGGCCGAAAGCGGCTCGTGGAGGTGGGAGGTAGGTGACATCGGAATCTTCTTGTCGAATAGGACTATATATAGTCATAATAGTCCTATTGGACAATCGCGTTGTCCTTTGCTCGAGTCTCCAATCCGTATGGGACCTTCTTCGCCTCGCCTTGCCCGGGTCCGCCTCGAGTGCGCGTACTATCCAAGACGGAGCGGACATGGAGCAATGTAGTTCTAAGGGCCGCTTGAGACCCTGGCTGTGTGAAGAGCAGCACAGCCAAGACCCGAAGCTGCTTCGTTGGGGTTCCAGGCCGAATTGGTGAGCACGGATGGATTGGAGGATTTCCCGACCGCACGACGATGACCTGATCGTTGACATGTGTCTCGCGCTTAATCGGGAAGACCCTGGTCCGCAACCTGTGGCGATCCATCAGGTCAGAAGCACGCTGGCGGAGATCAGAGCCAATCCGGTGCGCGGTATTATCCCAGTGCTGGAGTTGAATGGCCGCGTAGAGGGTTATGCGTTGCTGGTCGCGTATTGGTCCAATGAGCTTGTGGAGACATCTGCAACATCGATGAGATCTATGTTCGACCGGATTGGCGAGGACGTGGCCACGGCCGAGCCCTCGTCGAAGTCCTTGGTCGCCGGCAGCACCATTTGGCCTGGGCGTCCTGCGGCGATCGCGCTCGAGGTCAGCCCAACCAATGAGCGAGCAATTGAGCTGTATTCGAAGCTGGGATTCGTTCGATCGCCGAACTTTCAGATGCTGCTTCGGCGGGCACCATAAAAGCATTTTCGGAAACTTCGCGGAGATGCCCCTTGTTGGCCCATGGCCGCCGACTTGCCTGGGGATGTAAAGCTTCGCTGACAGCCGGTGGCCGTGTGTCACCGTTCCCACTAAACTTGTGTGCTAATCGGACTAGCTTGCCCGGTCATCTTGATCCGGCAGAGTCGCTGTCCACGTCTCATCGAGGATGACACATGTGGCGCGTTCTTCTCTCGATCGCATTGATGGCGGGTTTCTCTGGCGCTGCATTCGGGCAGGCGACGCCCGACATCGCACCGGGCGGAAAGCTGCGCGTTGGCATGATTGCCATTACCGTGCTCGGCGGCGTGGCTGAGCCTGTCGCGAGGTTCATCGGACAGAAGCTTGGCGCGACCGTCGAACCGGTGATGTATCCGAACCCCGAGGCCTATCTTCAAAGCTTCGGGAAGAATGAATGGGACGTCGCAATTGGACCGCGCGTCCTTGCGCCGGCGGACAAGGCAGATGCCACGGCGGACCTTTGGGTCATCAGCCTTATCTACGTCGCCGGACCGCGAAAGGAATTTCCTGATACCGCCTCGGTCGATAAGGCAGGTGTGAAGATCGGAACGATCCGCGGCGCTCCCTCCGACCGCGTGCTGACGCGGGAGACCAAGGCTGCCGAGATCGTCCGTATACCGCTCAGTCCAACCATTGCGGCTGACGCAGCCGAACTGCTGCGCTCCGGCAAAGCGGACGTCTTCGGCGCGACTCTGGCGTTGGGTATCCTGCCGCCGAGGCCCTTCGCGGCGCCAAGATCGTCCCGGGCGCTTTTGCGATGGTTCGCGTGGCGTTAGCGCTGCCGAAAGGCCGCTCTGCGACGGCACAGGCTGCACTCGCGACGCTCGTCGATGAAGCAAAGAACACCGGCGTGGTGCAAAGGGCGATCGATGCGAAGGGCCTCAAGGGCGTGTTTGTTGCCCTCGCGGACCCGCCGCCCGAGCGCCTGACACTAGGCTACGACGACGAAGGCAAGATCGACGCCAGCTCGCAAGGGTGCGTTGCTCACGTGAGAGCAGAAACAGAGGGTTGGTCGGAGGAGGACATCGAAGAGGCCGCGCGAAAACAATGCGCCGCGCGCAAGCGGCACGTCAACTCCTATCAGGCTCTGCAACGCAACTACCGCACACTGATGGGATTGCTGGCGCAGGACGTCCGCACTCAGCCTGCCGACGCTGCTGCGAAGCTCAAAACTATGGTGAAGGCCTGTATCAATCACAAGTTCGGCGTCACCACGGGCGGCCATAACATCATGGTCGATGTCATTGAAAACGATATTGCCGCCAAATGCCTCGCGCTGGGGGCAAACTTGCTGGGCGATGAAATTCGCGAGCTTCTTACCGGCGAATGTGTACCCGGTGTACCAGGGTCATGTTAAGCGTCCTCTTCCAGTGCGCGTAAAGTCGGACTCGACGCTTCTTCCGGAAGCATCAGCGGAGCGGCCCTTCGCACTCTGCGGCCTGACGTACTTCGAAGGAAGGCAATAGATCATCTGGTGGGCCGGATCGGCTGCCTCGCACCAATTGATCCACGGTTGGGGGTGGGTTTGGACCGTTTTCCGCCGGGATACGAGCTGGATGAAGTCATGAGGATTTCCTATGCGGAGCGTTGCTGATGCGCGCTGTTGTTTGCCTCCTCGCCGTCTTGTTCTTTGCCGGCGCGAGTTCCGCCGTGGCGCAGGACAAGCACGTGATTGACCCGATGCTGCCCGGCTCGCTCAATCCCGAGCCGATGCCGCCGTTGAAAAATCCGGACGCGCCGTCAACGCCGGCCAAGGAATTGTTCGCGCGCAAATCGACACCGTTTCCCGGACCGCCGCGCTCGATCGGCGGCGATTTCAACGGCTGCCTCGCCGGCGCCGCGGCGCTGCCGATCACGGGTCCGACCTGGCAAGTCATGCGGCCGTCGCGTAACCGCAACTGGGGCCATCCGCAACTCGTTCGCTTCATCGAACGGTTTGCCGCGAACGCCAGAAAGGTCGGCTGGAACGGTCTCTTGATTGGCGACATGGCTCAGCCGCGCGGCGGGCAGATGTTTTCCGAGCACACCAGTCATCAAATCGGCCTCGACGTCGATATCTGGTTTGCGCCGATGCCGGACCACGAGCAAAGCCGCGAGGAGCGCGAATTCGCCCCGGGCACCGATGTGGTCGCGCCCGATCAGCGCGATGTCGATCCGAAAGTGTGGACCCAAATACATGCGGCGCTTATTCGGACGGCTGCGCAGGATCCGGCGGTCGTGCGCATCCTGGTCAATGCCGCGATCAAGAAGGCGCTGTGCCGCGAGGCCGGAGCCGATCGCACCGGAGCTGATCGCACTCTGGCTTTACAAAGTGCGTCCCTGGTATGGTCACGCCGAGCATTTTCATGTCCAGCTTGCCTGTCCGGCAGATAGCGCGGACTGCAAGCCGCCGGCCCCGACACACGCAAGCGACGGCTGCGATCACGAGCTCGACTACTGGTTCAAGGAATTGACGCTGCACCCGCCGCCGAGCAAACCGAGACCTCCGTTGACGCTGGCCGGGTTGCCCCCCGCGTGCAAGCAGATCGTCAAAGCGCCGTGATTTGTCGACGCCGCTTCGCCTAGCGAAAAGCCAACATCGGCCCCGACCTGAAGCGGGTCACGCGGACGCAGACGGTCAGAAGTCCGGGTTCGTCGGTGAACCGCTCGGCTTGCGCGTTCTCTTCGCCTTCGCTGCGATCTTTGGCGTTGTCGCGGCGAACCCTATCCCATGCTGCCCGCGACGCGTCGGCGCCAACTGCACGCCGCCTTTGCCCGCTTATGGTGCGTAACGGGTGAAGACAAGGTCGCGCGCTTTGATCTCGTTGTGGCAGGGGAAGCAGGTTTTCATGAATGCCTCATCGCCGGGTTTGCCGTCCTGGAAGTGAGCGAAACCCCAACCTCCCGTTGCGGCATATTTTTTTGTGTCCTTGACCATAAACTGAATGTTCGTTGGGGTACCGGGTACGAAAGATTGGGCTTGGCCGAAGACTTTGTTGTTTTCATCCGATGGCACGTGACGGTAATGCAGAGCGCCAATGATCGCGCCGTCCGGGAACGGGACCTTCCCTTCGCGGTAGGCCTGGATCGCCAAATCGTTGCCCAACACGGCGGAAAAACTGTGAAAGTTGCCTTCCTCGTGGGCTACGGAGATGAGCCGCCAGTCGCGGTATCCGGGGGGAATATCGGTAACGTAGATCCCGGCACGCTCTTGATTGGCTGCAGGCGCCGTGAAGGCGACAACGCCAGCGAGCATTGCAATTCCAACGAATGGCAACGCGATCATTTTCATTTGGGCTCTCCTTTGACCGGATAGTATCTCGGGCTTTCCAGCCGACTTCTCCGGTGAAGTCGTCTGTTATCTGACGGTGACGGTGCCAGCTCTTCAGGTCAGCCAAACCAACGCGATCGATCCGAAGCGGAGTGCCAAGCGCGGATCACCTGCTGACGGCGGAGATCGAGCCGGCGATTTCCTTTGTGGTGAGGATGGCGCTCGCGTAATTCGGAAGATTGATGTCGAGAGCTGCGTGCATCATTTCCTCGGAATAATCTGCCGTCGCGTCCTTCACGACTGTGACCTCGTATCCGAGCTCGGCGGCGTAGCGGACGGTCGCTTCGACGCACGTATGGGCGACGAGTCCCATGACAATCAGTTTATGGATGCCATGCCTTTTAAGCTGCAAATCCAAATCGGTGTTGGCGAAACCGCTGGAGCACCAATGCTCCTCTACGACTATTTCGCCAGGGTGCGGCGCGAACTCGCTTCGAAACTCGCCACCCCACGTGCCGTACTCGAATGTTTTTCGCGTCCACGCCGCCTTCTGAATGGGTGCAATATACGTCCAGGTCTCGTAGTCGCCGGGACGGTATCGATGGTGCATGGCAAAGAAAATCCGCAGCTTCGCTTTCCGCGCGACGGTGAGGACTTGCAGCATGTTGGCAACGCAGTTGTTCGCTTCGGCCACAGCTTTGATGCGGGGCCAGAGCTTCCCGCCCTCGGAAATGAAATCGTTGTAGGGATCGATCACGAGCAAGGCGGTAATGTCCTTGTCGGATATGGAGCCATTCATCGCGCGTTCCTCCTGCGCTCCTCGGATGTCACGAGTTGCCGGCGGCGAATGGCGGATGATGCCGTCGCAGCCGAGAACAATCGAACTCAGACCAGCTTGATCGTTACGTCTATGTTGCCGCGCGTCGCTTTCGAGTACGGACAAATCTCCGCTGCTTCATCGAGGAGGGCTTGCGCCACATCACGCTGCAAACCGGGCAGCCTGACGTTTAGCCGCGCGCGGAGAAAGTAGCCGTCTTCCCCGAGGTTCAGGTCTACTTCGGCCTCGATGCTTGCTTCAGCCGGCAAGGCGATATTTCTTTGACGCGCCCCAAGCGCGATTGCATTTTCGAAACTGGCCGACCAGCCGGCTGCGAACAATTGCTCCGGGTTTGTGCCGATACGCGCCGAACCGGGGATAGAAAGCCGGATGTCGAGCAGGCCGTCAGAGCTGCGGGAGACGCCATGCTCGCGGCCGCCGGTGGTCGCGGTCTTGGCGGTGTACACGACCCTGCCGGCTTGGATCACATTGCCTCCAGGTCTCTTTACGGCCAGCCATGAAAATCACGGCCGACCGCGGCAACGAAGCACCGGCGCGCTCGTGGTCGATGTGTTCGCGGGCGTTATGTTTGTTCATGTTGTCAGCCTCGCTGTTCGCGTCGATCGATCGGGTCTCAGGGCGCAGGCGCGGGTGCATAACGAGCGAAAACGAAGTCGTGATCCTTCGCCGGCGCGTGGCAGCTGAAACAGGTTTCGTGCAACGCGGTGTCGCCGGGTTTTCCGTCCTTGAAGTCGCCGAAGCCCCAACCGCCGGTCTTGGCGTATTTTTTGGAGTCCTTGACCATGAACTGGACGTTGACTACGGAACCGACGACGAAAGAACGAGCGCCGGGAAATTCGATCTCCAGCACCTTGGCGTTGTCCGCCGAGGCGACACGATTCCAATGCAGCGCGGCGATGATCGTGCCGTCCGGGAACGGGAGCGTTCCTTTCTCAAAGGCCTTGATCGCTATGTCGTTGCCCAGTTGGGCGCGCAGCTGGTCGACCTTGTCTGTTTGAAGCTGATCCACGGCGATCAATTTCCAATCGCGGTATCCGCTCGGAATCGTTACGCCGTAGATCGGGGAAGCCGCTTTATCGACCTGTCCCGAGACCGGACGCATGAAGGCCGCTGTGCCAACGACCGCTACGACGACCACCGCCAAGCAAGCTATCCGTTTCATAAGCTTCTCTTTCGAATTGAAGATGAATTCTGAGGACGACGACGGAGGCGGCGTACAGAACGAGCGCCGCCACTCGCTTCAGGTTGCCGCGCGCAGCGATCGGAACGATGCCCGCATCTCGGCGGTGAAGAGCTCAGGCTGTTCCCAAGCCGCGAAATGACCGCCCTTTTTCATCTTGTTGTAGTGGATGAGATTGGGATAGGCGCGCTCCGCCCAACTCCGGGGCGTCTCGTAGAGTTCGTCCGGAAAAACGCTCACGGCCGCCGGGACTTTGACGCCCTTCGGAGTGAAAAATGGGAGCTTGTTCTCCCAATACAGGCGGGCTGACGAGACCGCCGTGTTGGTCAGCCAGTACAGCGTGACATTGTCGAGGACATCGTCTGGCGTGAGGCCTTCGGTCTGACCGTCGAACGAACGCGCGATGAGCTCCAGACTGCGCGCGTCGTGGTCGATCAGGAATGTCGCGAGGCCAACGGGCGAATCTGCAAACCCGGCCATTGTTTGCGGGCGCGATCCCATCCAGAAGGCGTAATAAACATGCTTGTAGAAGAAAACGAGCTGTTCGTAGGACCTTTTCTCTTCGGCAGAAAGACCTGACGGCGCCGGTGCACCGGCGGATGATGCCTTGTCGATGTCAGCAGGAATGGCGCCGGGCATGTTGGTGTGTATGCCCAGCAACTCAGGGGGTGCCTGAACGCCCAGCAGATCGGTAATGATCGCGCCCCAATCGCCACCCTGCGCGACAAAGCGCTTGTAGCCGAGGCGTCGCATCAACGTGGTCCACGCGCGCGCGATGCGCTCGGGGCCCCAGCCCGTCGTCGTCGGCTTCCCGGAGAATCCGTAACCGGGCAGCGACGGAATCACCAGATGGAAGGCGTCCGATGCGCTCCCGCCATATGCAGTGGGGTTGGTGAGCGGTTCGATAATCTTCAGTTGCTCGATCACCGAGCCGGGCCAGCCATGCGTCACAATAAGGGGCAATGCATTTTCATGCTTGGAACGGACATGGATGAAGTGGATATCCAGCCCGTCGATTTCGGTGATGTAATTCGGCAAGGCTTTGAGCCGTGCCTCGACCTTGCGCCAGTCGTACTCCGTCTGCCAGTGGCGGAGGAGCTGCTGCACGGTTTTGAGCGGCACGCCCTGAGAAAAATCGGAGACCGTCTCCTTCTCGGGCAACCGTGTATTCGCCAAGCGCCGGCGCAGGTCGGCAAGCGCCGTCTCCGGAACATTCACATGAAACGCCCGGATAGCGGTCTTGTCGCTCTCCGCCAGCTTTTCGACAACGCTCATGGGTGAACTCCCTTTCTGAAGAAAAGAGATCGAGAGAACCTGGCGGGTTTTGCTCCGTCAGCTGCTGCTGGACTCCGCTTCACCTGTGCGCGTACTCGGTGAAAACGTAATCTTTTGCCTTCACGATCGTGTGGCACGCAAACCCGCACTTCGCGTCGTGGCTCTGCGGCGGCGTGTCCGCCTCGGTCGCGGGGCTGAACGTATCGGACCCTGCGTCGTAGTCGAATGAGCCCCATCCCCATCCGCCACTCTCCGCGAACCGCTTGCTGTCCTTCACCATGAAATCGACGTTGGCCTGGGTACCCGGCACCCTCGGCGGACCGGGGAACGTCTGCTTGTGTTTTCGGGGTCCAATGGATTTTCGCCATTTTGGCGCCGTCCGGGAAAGGCTTGCCATTGCCTGGCACGCCTGCCCGAAGGGCGGCCATCATGACCGGATTCCCCAAAATCGCGGCGAACTTGCCGCCGTTGTCGCTGGTCGAGATGACCGGCCAGTCCTCGTAGCCTCTGACGTCGGAGAACGCGAGCCCTCCCGGAACTTGCACGGTGTACTTGTCCGCGGAAATGGCGCGGCCGGCCAATATGGCGAGCCCTGCCGCGACGATGGCGACAATCGCTTTCGGTGAAATTCTCGTCATTGCCCACTCCTTTGCCGATGTTTGCAAATTAAGCCGATATCCCTGAAGTGAGGTTCGGGACCGAATTGGTTGAACTGTTGCGTGAACGTCGCGACGTCAAAGCCCGGCATCAGTCTTGTCCAAGGCTTCCTACCTGATCAGTCATTTCGAGTTGGGCGGTTATCATCGTCCGCTTGCCCGAACGCAGGGAGGTACCGGCCGAAGTTCAATTCGAAGTCGCTCCGAACGCCGTAACCGAGCCCACGGAGCTTGGTTCGGCGGGCCTGCGCACTGGGCCAGGTCAGCATTGGGAAGATCATGTCGTTGCTCGACTGAAGCTCGGTGGCTGTTGGCACTCCGAACCGATTGATCTGCGCCTTCGCCGCGGCGAGCACTTCACGGTCGAATGAGGCCAGACGCCCAGCGAATGTATCGACAAACGAGTCGAGGTCGTTGTCGTCCAGCGTGCGGTTTACCCAACCATAGCGCTCGGCGATGTTCGCATCGAAATCGTCGGCGCTGAGGACGATTTCAAGTGCGCGCGAGCGGCCGACCAAACGCGGGAGCCATTCCAGCGCGCCGCCGCCCGGGATCAGTCCGACGCCGACCTCAGGGTTGCCGAATAGGGCGCTTTGCCGGCCGGCGAAGCGCATGTCGCAGGCCAATACGAACTCGTTACCGATACCGCGCGTGCGGCCGCGAATCTTGGCGATGCTCACAACCGGCGCGGACGAGAGGCGCAGCACAAAGTCGCGCCAAAGGTCCAGCACCCCTGGCCGTTCGGCTGCCTTGGCTACGTCGAGATGGGCGATGAAAAAATCGGGATTTGCCGACTGGAACACGACGACCTTCACGGACGGGTCCGTCTCGAGGTCGGTCATCAGCGTTCCCAATTCGACGATCGTCGCGGGGACAAACATGTTGATCGGCGGGTTGCTGAAGGTGATCGTCCAGCGGCCCGGACAGGTGCGGTCGGTCTTGAACTGCGAAGGCTCGGGCATCGCGCATCTCCAGGGTCGCAATCCAAAATCGCTGTGCCCGCACTCTGAGCAATAGCCGCGGGAAATGCCCGTTAGGTCTTGTGATGCGCTGTTAGGCTTTGCCAGTAGCGGACCTCGCACAGCATGAGCAGGCGGTTACGCGCTCAAAAGCAACGGGGAGGCCTCAATCAGGCGGAATGAAATGTTACACCGCCAAGGTTTTGTGCGCCGTTACGGCGATTTTGCATCAATTGCGTTCACTGCCCTGTCATAGACCGGCGCTCTTTTGTACCGACAACCCGTCGGGTAGAATGAGCTTGTGCGGGGGCGTACGGCTGCGAAAGATGACGCCATGAGTACGTTGTCGCCGCAGACCAGAGAGATCATTTCGTTTGGCCCTTTCAGTCTGGTCGTGGGCGAAAAACTCCTCGCAAAGGACGGCGTTCCCGTGCCATTGGGCGCGCGATCACTCGACATACTGATTGCATTGGTGTCCCGGCCCAACGACGCCGTCAGCAAGAAAGACCTGTTGGCTCGTATCTGGCCCGATGTCACCGTAGAAGAAAGCAGCCTACGGTTTCACATTGCAGGCCTGCGCAAGGCGCTCGGCGACGGCAAGGATGGCGCCCGATACATCACGACGCTGGCCGGACGCGGATACTGTTTCGTAGCGCCTGTCTCGCGGTCGATCGACCGAACCTCCGACATGGCCGCGGCTTCCGCCGGTTTTCTCCATGCCAACTTGCCTAGCCGCCTGATACGCATGGTCGGACGTGATGACGAAATTCTCAAGGTGTCGACTCACCTGACCGCTACGCGCTTTGTCACGATCGTCGGCGCCGGCGGTGTTGGAAAAACCACCATTGCGGTGGCAGTCGGCCATCACTTGATCGACGCATTCGCGGGCTCGGTGTTGTTCGTTGATCTCAGCATGCTGAGCGATTCCGGCCTGGTAGGCACAACGGTGGCTTCGATGCTGGGTTTGTCGGTCCAGTCGCAGGACGCGACCCCCAACCTGATCGCTTATCTTCGCGATAAGCGAATCCTTTTGATCCTGGATACGTGCGAGCATCTCATCGAAGCCGCCGCGGCGCTCGCGACACGCATATTCGAGGCGGCTCCGCAAGTTCACATCCTGGCAACAAGCCGCGAGGTTCTTCAGGTCGAGGGCGAACATGTCTACAAGCTGGATTCGCTCGCCTGTCCGCCAGACGACACAGCTCTCTCGGCGGCGGTCGCCAAGACGTTTCCAGCACCGCAGCTATTTATCGAGCGGGCGGCGGCAAGCGGCTCTCGCTTGGACCTGACCGACGCGGACGTCGCCATCGTGGTGAGTATCTGTCGAAAGCTTGACGGGATGGCGCTCGCGATCGAGTTGGCTGCCCGACGCGTTGAGGCCTACGGTCTTGAGCAAACCGCGGCGCTCCTTGACGAACGCCTCACCTTGCTATGGCTGGGTCCGCGCACCGCACCGCCGCGGCAAAAGACTTTGCAGGCGACGCTGGACTGGAGCTACGGACTCCTGACCGAGCTTGAACGCGTGGTGCTTCGCCGGCTTGCCATATTTGTCGGGGATTTCACCATCGATGCGGCCTTAGCTGTCGCGACCAGCGCCGAAGTCGATCACGCCCTCGTCTTTGCGGCGATCGACAGTCTCGTCGCCAAGTCAATGGTGGCGACGCGCCCTCTAGGGGCCATGATGCGCTATCGGCTCCTCGATATGACGCGCGCCTACGCCCTTGACCTGGGCATCGATGCTGCCGAGCGCGCCGAGCTCGCGGCACGCCACGCGACCTACTACCAGCGTTGGCTCGAACAGTACGGCAGCGACTGGCCGACGTTGGCGACCGGAATCGAACGGTCGCCGCACTTTGCTGCCCTGAATAATGTCCGCGACGCCCTTGAACGGTGCTTCGGCGAGGATGGCAATGCCCAAATTGGCGTCAGCCTTGCGGCTGCTGCGGCGCCGGTATTCCTCGCGATGTCGCTCCTGACCGAATGTCATCGCTGGTCTGAGCGGGCCATGCTCGCTCTCAACGACGCTGCGCGCGGCGGGCTCGATGAGATGCATCTTCAGGCGGCCCTCGGTGTGTCCTTGATGTTCATGCGCGGCGGACACGCGGCAGCGCGTGCAGCCTTGGGTCGGAGCCTCGTGATCGCCGAGGAGCGTGGCGACGCGCTTGATGCGCTCCGTCTGCTCGGCCCCCTGAACATGTTCCACCTGCGTATCGGAGATTTTACGACTGCCCTTGACTACGCACGGCGCTGCTCCGCTACCGCCACGTCCGTTGAGGATCCGGTCGCAATTGCTCTCGCTCACTCCATCCTCGGAATCTCGCTTCACCTCAACGGCGATCTCGGCAATGCGGGAATGGAACTCGCGGCTGCCGTGGAGCGTGGGCCGCGCACCCGACGAACGACGACGATCTATCTCGGCTTCGAAGGCAGAAATCTGGCCGGCGCCATCTTGGCACGGAACCTTTGGCTGCAAGGAAGTCCGGATCAGGCGGCACGACGAGCGGGCACGACAATCGATGAAGCCGCCGCCATGGACCACTCGCTGACACTGTGCATTGCCCTGATCTGGGGCATTTCTGTTTTCCTGTGGCGAGGCGATCTGGAGGATGCCGAAAGGCATATCGATCGGCTCGTCGCGCACGCCGAATCCCATTCGCTGGGGCCATATCTTCTGGTCGGACGGGGATTTCAAGGGCGAGGTAGCAATCCGGCGGGGTGATGCCCAGGGCGGCGTCGCGATCTTGCAGGACTCACTGGAGAAGCTCCACGCCGCGCCTTACGAGCTCCTGAGTGCTGAGCTCAACATAGCGCTTATCCAAGGACTTCAAGCAATGGAACGGCACGCCGAAGCCATCGACTTGGCCGACGATACGATCCATCGCGTGGCGGCAAACGGCAATCATATCTTCATGCCGGAACTGCTGCGGGTAAAGGGAAGGCTTTTTGCGTCGATGCGGCCATCCCGCGATGACGACGCTGAAGCGTGCTTTGTGCAATCGCTGGACTGAAGTCGCCGTCAGGGAGCGCGCGCATGGGAGTTGCGTGCAGCGATCGACCTGGCGAAGCTACTGGCCGATCGAGGCAAAATTGATGGGGCTCACGGCCTTTTGCGACCAGTCTTCGAGCACTTCGTCGAAGGCCTGGCCACGGCAGATTTGAAGTCTGCGGAAGGTCTACTGGCGACACCGCGCTAGCAACCGGTACTTCCAAGGAACTGTTCGCGCCCAAATCGGCACCGTTGCGCGGACCGCCGCGCTCGATCGGCGGCCATTCAACGGTTGCCTCGCCAGCGCCATGTCGCCGCGATCTCGGGTCCGACCTGGCAAGTCATGCGGCCGTCGCGTACCTGCACTGGGGCAATCCGCAACTCGTTGGCTCGTCAGTACCGGGTGACGATGGCGTTCTGCACACCGAACTTGTACGCGGCCTGGACAAAGACGCCGTAGCGCTCGGTATTGAAGCGCGCATTGCTCGAGGGCGAGGAAATTCCCGGCCCCGCGCAGCCGTTACAGGTATCCGTCGCCGAGGTGGTCCACATCGCCCAATACCGCCCGCCCACGCCCACGTTGAAATAGTCGGTCAGGTAGTAGGACACGATCGCCTCAAGTTGCACGCCCTGTCCCGAGCCCTCCTGGTCGAAATAGGTCGTGGTGGCCCGCAGCAAGTGGTTGTCTCGGCCAGTCATCCAGACATAGGGCAGATAGGCAACATCGGCGCTGAGCTTGAGACGATCGGTCAACATGGTATCGCCCGTCAGACCGACGCGAAGCGAATTCCATGTGGAGTCTTGGGTGTCGATGAGGACTGTTGTGGGCTGGGCAAAGTTGCCCACGCAGTCAGAGGCCGGATTCGCGATCTGGACGCAGCCATAGGTGTCCCATCGCTCGGTGAAGTAGTTGTAGCCGACGAACGGTCCGACACGGTATCCGGCGCCGCGCAGGACATCGTAGCCGAGATCGATCGTGGTGTATCCGAGCTTGCCGGCTTTGACGGCGTCGGACAGCGTGTTGGAGTATCCGACCGTCCCACCGAACAGCAACCAATCTTCGTCGTTCTGGTGGCCGGTATATATGCTCCCGAGACCGAGATTGCCCTTGATAAAGATATTGTAGGGGCTGTCGATACGCTGGAAGTACTCGCCCGCGATGGCGTTGAGGCCATTATAGGTCAGGCGCGAGATATCGGAGTTTCCGAAGATCGGCGGACCGCTCCCGATATTCCACTGGAACTTGCCCGAGCTGTACCAGGCGCGTGTGCCGAATTCGAACTCCCAACCGGGTGCCCAGCCTTGCACCGGTCGAGGTTCTTTGACGTAGTACGACATATTGGTCGCATACGCATTCCAGGTCGCCCACGGATCAGCGCCGAACTTGTAGTTCAAGCCCAGCTTCACCTCATGAAGATCCTGGCTGACATTGGTCGCGCTTGGCGGGAACAGGTTATATCCGTTGATGCCAGGAGTGACCTGGATGATGCTCTCCGGAGTCCCGACGCCGGTGCGCCCGAAATTGAGGTAGTCGTATTCAAGGAAGATGGTCCAGCCTGGCGCCAGGGCATGCTCCACCCCGGCACCGAGCGTCCATCCCCATGTCGTCGAAGTGGCGCTCGCAAATTCATTCGGAACGGGAACGCCGCCGAGAGTCAGACGGCCCCGAATTGGCAATGGTATCGACGCGCTGATGGAGCCACGCGGCACCACCTTTTCCATAAAGGAGCGTGCGACCGTCGAGCCCGAATGCGTACCCGGCCCGAGCCGTTATCGTGCCGAAGGCATCGGGATTCGCATGGCACGTCGCTGAGACGAGAAGCCCGTTGAATGCGAAGCACGTATTGGTGCCGTCCGATGCAAGCCAGTTGGCATCGGTCTCGACGCCGAACACCCACCTCGAGTTCAACGCCTGCCAATTGTAGCCGAGCTGGCCGCCGACGAGGAATGCCGGCGTCGTGACGCGATCGCCAAACACCGAAGCGCCGAACGGATCGGCGAAGTTGGCGGTGCCGGTCGCGGCTCCGACCTGCCCACCGATATAAAAGCCCGTCCAGTTCCACACCGGCGGCGCAATCGCCACCGTGACCGGCATGTCAGCGGCGTTTGCAGCGCCCGCGGCTGCGAACACAAAAATTGTCGCACTTCGGAGTAGCTGCTTCATGATGGCCCCCACCAAATCAAGAATTGCAGCAGTTTCTACTCAATTGTACGCCGAACGGGGAATGCTCTGGAGCGTTACCCCGATTTATCCCGGCGTTTTTCGGACGCAGTGTGATGCGCGCGACACAGGTTTCGAAACCGCGGCGGGGCTTGGGTGCCCGGCTGACCCGGCCGCGCGCGGAGCTCAATTACATGCCAGGTCATAAAGGGGAGGGAGGCTGGATGCCGGTCTCGCCGCGCCCGCGGGATTTCTCCCTGTGGCCCTTCGCCCGTATCGCGTAGCGAAATCCGCTCATGGCCCGTCGCGGCCGATTGAACCGGCGGAGCAGGGTCAGCGCTTATGGCACCCCATCGATGGCCGGTCGTCTGAACCCCATGGCCATCCACGCAGCGAGTAACTTCAGCATGAATTTTCCCGAGTGGCCTGGATAGTTGGCCATATCGTCAGGCAAGATCACGCCCTCGGGTCGTTCGGCAGTCATCATCCGCATGGTTGGCGGCGGGATATCGTCGGGAAGGCGGCCGCGATAGACGGTGAGCCAGTGACCCTTGGTGAAGTCGAGGAACATGGCCGTATTGCAACAGCGCGCGTACATTCGCCTCGTCGGCGAATCCGGTGTCAGCCGTCGTTCCTCAAACAGGTCCCCGCCCTGCACGCAGCGTACGCGATCCTTGCGATAGAGAACGTAGTCGGTGCCGCCATCCTCGGCCAAAACAGAATCGACGCCGGGCACCGCCTGATGCCGGCGACCAGCCTCTTGGCAACTCGCGCAATAACAAATGCCTCGCAAAATTGGCGCCCCGACGATCTGGAGCCCGACTTTGCCACAGCGACAAGATGCTAGCATCGGCCTGCCCTCGAGCCATTAGCTTGCGGATGAACGGCCCCGGATCTCTATCCGGGGCTGGTCTCTGCGCTGGCTATATAGCGCGTGTAAAAAGGGTTCGCGGCCGATTTCCGATTGTTGAGGCAGATTGGTCGCGTGCCGGACGGTCTCAGGCTGACGCGAAAGCGACTTGTCTTCTTCAAAACTTGGAACGAGTACTTTCGGGGCTGGATCGACCGGCGTTGCCGATCCGGCACAGGAACCAGCCGCAAGACATTTTACGGTTTTCGCAGCAGCGGCACTGAAGAAAGGACATCATCATGGCGGTTGGCGATTGGCCCGAGGCGTTTGCTGCAAAGCAGATGGCGGTGACGGGCGGCACCCAATATGTTCGCCTCGGCGGAAAAGGACCAGCCGTCGTGCTTCTTCATGGCTTCGGCGACACCGGCGATATGTGGGTGCCTCTTGCCAAGGCGCTCGTCGACACCCACGCCGTCGTCGTTCCCGACCTGCGAGGTATGGGCCTCTCGTCACATCCCGAGGGCGGTTACGAAAAGGTCGCGCAGGGTCGGGACCTCGCCACGATTCTCGATCAGCTCGGGTTCCAAGAAATCGCCCTCGTCACCCACGACATCGGCAACATGGTTGGCTACGCTTTTGCGGCGATGTTTCCGCAGCGCGTGTCAAGATGGGTCGTGATGGACGCGCCACTGCCGGGGATCGGGCACTGGGACGACCAGTTGAAAGATCCGAGAGTTTGGCATTTCAACTTCCGTGGCCCCGATGTCGAAAGGCTGGTCGCGGGACGCGAGCGCATCCTGCTCGACCGGTTCTACAACGAGCTTTCAGCGAACCCGTCCCGCATCGATGAGCAAACGCGCGACCACTATGCGGCGCTTTACGCGCGTCCAAATGCCATCCACAACGCTTTGGGCGGGCAGTTCGCTGCCTTCGCGCAAGACGCGCTCGACAATCAACAACTCCTCGCGAAAGGCAAACTGAAGATGCCGGTGTTGGCGATCGGCGGCGACCACTCTTATGGCGCGCGGCTCGCGACCGAAATCGGTTTCGCCGCCGCGAATGTACGCGCGGCGGTGATTGAAAATTCCGGTCACTGGATCATGGAGGAGCAACCGGAGCAGGCCGTGACCCTCATCCTCTCGTTCCTCAAAGGCGAATGAATGCAGCCACGAGCCGCACCCCGTACCATGTGTCGGCTGCATCGTGGTCGAAGCCGGACTTGGGTGTTCGATGTCGGGGTGAACAGAGAATGTTCACCAGATTTGCAGCCGTGCTTTGGAGAGAGCTTGCCGGGCTTGGGCGGGCCGCCTACAACGCCGATGCCTATAGACCTTGGGAGAACATCATGAAGCGAGAATGGTGCGCCAAAGGGTCGTTCGTTTTCGGGCTCGCGCTTGCCGCAGCCGTTGCCGCTCCCGCCCTTGCGGCCGATGCAATCCCGGACATCCGGGGCAAGTGGGTGGGAAAGACTCACACGATCGTCGCCGGCATGCCCCTTCACTGGCCCTCGAACAGGGGAACCTTCGACAAGCCGGGACTGTTCGAGAAGGACCTCGAGATCGACATCACCGGGCAGACCGATAACCGATTCTGGGGCAACCA
Organism: uncultured Alphaproteobacteria bacterium; assembly: GCA_963702755.1. Classification (GTDB taxonomy): domain Bacteria; phylum Pseudomonadota; class Alphaproteobacteria; order Rhizobiales; family Xanthobacteraceae; genus JAJPKK01. Next base: position 574,100 of record CAVPDZ010000009.1, read on the forward strand.
GATCTTCACGGGCAACGGCGAGAGGACGCAGGAGCCGATGATCGGCGAGCTCACGGGTGCCAACTATCGCACTCTCGTCCTGGTCGACACCGATGGCTACCTCAACGGCCAACTCATCGACAACGATACGATTTCGTTCTGCTACACCCAGGCGGGCGGCAAGACCGAGACGAGCGTCGTGAGCTGCACGCAGATCAAGCGCGCACGCTGAGAGCGGTCGATCACATTCGAGCCGAGGCGCTGGTGGGAGCTAGCTGCGCATGATTATGCAAGATCGCCGAAACAGCTGCCGACCAATCATTTTGGCGTTGCTGACGAGCGCCGCACTCGCGATGGCGGGTCCCGCAAAGGCTGCCGAAGTTACGGCCGATCGGCTGAATCACGCCGACAGGGAACCACAGAACTGGCTGATGAACCACCGCACCTATGATGCGCAGCGTTACTCGCCGCTCGACAAGATCAACCGCGACAACGTCCGATCTCTCAAGCTTGCCTATGCGGTAGCGATTGGCGGGACATCCGCGAACGAGAACCTCGAAGCAACGCCATTGGCGGAAGATGGCTTCCTCTACGTCGTCGATCAATGGGGCGTGGTTTACAAGATCGACGGCCGTTCGGGCGATGTGGGCCGCATCATGTGGCGCATGGACCCCGGGCAGGAGAAGATCGACGCCGCAAACCGTGGCGCGGCGCTGTGGGGCAATCTCGTCGTCTCGGTAGCGAACTATCCGCCGCGCATGATCGCGACCGACAAGGAAACCGGCCGGATCGTGTGGGAGACCAGTCTCTCCGATGGCCAGGCAGCGCTGCAATTCAGTGCGGCTCCGTTGGCGGTCAAGGACAAGATCATTATTGGGGCCGCCGGCGGCGATCGCGGGGTGAGGGACTTCATCGTGGCACTCGACGCCGCGACCGGAAAGCTCGCGTGGCGCAACTACGTGGTCCCGGCGCCCGGCGAACCCGGCTCCGAGACCTGGAAAGACAAGAACAACGCTTGGCAAACCGGCGGCGGCGCCATGTGGGTCACAGGCTCCTACGATGTCGACTCCAACCAGGTGCTGTGGGGCACCGGCAATCCGGTGCCGATGTACAATCCGTTCTACCGCGCCGGCGACAATCTCTTCACGAACAGCCTGATTTCGTGGAATCCCGACACCGGCGGGATGAACTGGTATCACCAGTATGTGCCGGGCGACATGTGGGACTACGATGCCGCCGGCACCCACATCCTCATCGACGGTCAAATCGCGGGCCAGCCGCACAAGCTGGTGCTGCACTCGAACCGCAACGGCTTCCTCTACGCTTTCGAACGCGCCAACGGCCAAACCCTCCTGGCCAAGCCGTATGTGGAGACGATCAACTGGACGAAGGGTATCGACCAGAAGACCGGCCTACCGGTCGATTACGATCCCAACAAGGACGTCCAGGTCTATTCGGGCAAGCAAAATCAGACGGTGACGGAGCGCACCAAGAAGCTGTGCCCGTCGCACGATGGCGGCAACAATTTCTGGTCAGCGGCTTACAGCCCGAGGACCAAGCTGCTCTATATTCCGTCGCGGCCGACCTGCGATGAAGCCACGCTCGATCCGGATGTCAAAAAGAACCCTCGCGGATTGTTGCTGGGCGGCGGCTTCAAATATACCGAGCGCAACGAATCCGAGATCGTCGTAGCCGATCCGTTCACCGGCGAAATCAAGAACAGGGTGCGCCTGCCTTATCCCAACAACAGTGCGGCGCTCGCAACGGCCGGAGGCCTGGTGTTTACCGGCTTCGTCGACGGATCATTCGCCGCCTACGATGACGTTAGCCTTGAAGAGCTTTGGAAGATCAATGTCGGCATCGGCCTCAATGCGCCACCGATGACCTTTGAGGTTGGCGACCGACAATACGTTGCTGTCCTGGCCGGGTTGGGCAGGACAGCCAAAATGACGATCGTCAATACGCCCGAACTTCGGGAGATGCGCAACCAAACCATGTTGTTTGTGTTTGCGCTGTGACGAGTTGCACCAACTCATCGGGGCGAACGTGGCCGCCCGCCAAGGTTACTGGCCAGACGCCTTTGCCGCCCGTTCGATCAAACGCGCCACGTCCTCCGGCTTGGAAACGTACACCGCGTGGCTGGCGGGAACCTCGATCGTTTCGCTGCCGGCGCGCTTGGCCATCTTGCGCTCGAGATCAGGATTGAGGTTGTGGTCGCTGGTCGCGACCAGTGCCCAGCTCTTCTTCTGATGCCAGGCAGCCGTTGTCACAGTCGCGCCGGCAGCGGGCTTGGCCAGCATCGCCTGGGAATGGGCCATGAATTTCGCCTGGGCAGGCTCGACGTCGGCGGCGAAATCGGCGGGGAAGGCGGCCGGGTCAAGGTACAGGAAATCGTCCTTGGTGGCGCGCATGTCGTTGTTGGCGGCGGGGGCCTGCGACAGCAGGCCGATTGCACTCTCGCCTTGGTCGGGAATGAAGGCGGCGATGTAGACGAGGCCGACGACATTCGGCGCATTGCCGGCTTCGGTGATGACCACCCCGCCGTAGCTGTGGCCGACCAGCAGCGTGGGGCCCTGTTGCAGTTCCAGCACCCGTCTGGTCGCCGCGACATCATCGGCGAGTGATGTCAGCGGCTCCTGCACCACGCTGACCGTATAGCCGTCTTTGCCGAGGATGTCGGCGACGCGCCGCCATCCGGAACCGTCAGCGAACGCCCCGTGGACGAGGACGACGTTCTTGACCGGCTCGGCCCGCGCCGGGGCGACGGCAGCCGACAGAAGGGCGACCGCCGCGGCCGCGGCGGCAATTGGTTTATTCGGCATCGAGCTCTCCCTCGCTATCAAATACGTTCAACCGACGGGTTGAATAAAGCGTCGACTTGACCGGATTGTCAACCTTTTGGTAGAACATTTTTGGAATCGAGGATCGAGCGGGCAGATCGCCATGATTGAGATCGAAGCCCGGAAGGAAGCCGCTTCGCGCGCCGCGCGCCTCGACGCGGTATTCGCCGCGTTGGCCGATCCGACGCGGCGGGCGATTATCGAACGGCTCTCGCGCAGCGAGGCGCGCGTCACCGAGGTCGCCGAACCCTTCCATATGTCTTTGAACGCGGTGTCGAAACACATCCGCGTGCTGGAAGCGAGCGGCGTGGTCGAGCGGCACAGGAAAGGGCGCGACCACATTCTCTCCATCAATACCCGTTCGCTGGACGAGGTCGATGGCTGGATCGAGCGGACGCGCCGTTATTGGGAGGAGCGGCTGGACGCGATGGAGCTCCTGCTGCGCGAGCTCAAGAAGGACCACAAGCCGGGGCGAAAGGATCGCAAGCGTGGATCGCGGTGACACGACGGGCCCGACCGTGCAGATACGCCGGCGCGTGATGGCGAGGGCGGAGCAGATCTTCGACCTGTGGACCAAACCCGATTTGATGGTTCGGTGGATGAGCCCCTTTCCGGGCGCGGTCGATTGCAAGGCGAGCTGCGACCTGCGCCCTGGCGGAGCCTTCAGCCTTGTCATGTCATCGAAGGAAGCAAGCCGCGAAGTGTCCGGCACCTATGTGCAAATCGACCGGCCGCGCAAACTGGTGTTCACATGGGTCGGCCCGCTGACGAATAATGTAAATACGTTGGTGACGGTCGAACTCAGTCCGCGCGGCGATGAAACCGACCTCGTGCTGACCCACGAGCGTCTACCGACGCCGGCAATTTGTGAAGGTCATACGCGGGGCTGGGGAAATATATTGGACCATCTGGCAGAGGCGGCTGAATAAGGGGCTCAGGTCAGGGGGACTGCGTGGACGCATTCGGTTATCTCTACACAATCGCGACCGTCGGCATGACCTTCGCGGGCTTGTCTGTCCTGACAATGATCCTTCGGCAAATGCTCGGGGGTCAGATGACCAAGTGGGACAGCTTTGTAACGCGCACTTGGCTTCAACTGGGATTCATGACGACGTTCGGCTCGATCCTGCCGCCGCTGTTGATTTTGGTTGGAGCCCCGGCGCCGATTGCTTGGCGCATTTCAAGTGGCGTTATGGCTGTCATTCTCCTGGGCTGGGCACTGACATTTCCGCGCCGTCGGCAGGCGGTAAACCCGACGCGTTTGCCGTTGCAGGTGGTGATATTCTCGGTGGCGATGGATATCAATGCGCTGGCTTTGGCGGCGAATGCAGTTGTTGTTCCTGTCGAGCTATTGGCGGGCGTTTACGCCGCGGCAGTGACCGCGCTGCTGATCGCTGCCGGGATGTTGTTCCTGTTCGCGTTCGTGCGTTGGTATGACGCAGCAATCGATCACGAGCAGCCGAAATTGTAAGTGCGGAGATGGCCCAGATACGTAAGGCGATCCAGCGTTGGAGGTCGGCACGCGACCCGTTCAGCCCTGCGGCCCATCCGCCCTACTTGCCCATCAACCGCTTCTCGTTCTCGATGAACAGGTCGCAGAACGGGCGCCGCAAATCGTTCTTGACGACGGGACCGGCGTCGACGAACGCGATATAGGCGCGTGTCGAGGCGTCGAACTTCGGCCATCGCGGAAGCTCGCCGCCGTTCGGATCGCCCGTCTTGGCGAAGTTGGTCCAATACTGCTGCATCTGTTCGGAGACCCGCCTGTCGATGTCCGAGAACCCGCTCGGGCGCGGACCGACGACGGCGATGAAGCCACGATCCAGCGTGCCGAACACGTACGCCAGTTCGGACGCGTGGGTGGCGCCTTCCGATTCCCTTCCGGCCGGAATGCGCGCGAACTCGTACTCGTAAGTGGCATTCCCCGCCGCCGCGTGCCACGCGACCTGCGCCACCGCAGCGCACCGGAACGAAATGTCGTCGGCCCACTGATCAGCGGCGGTGCCGTAGGACGCGTCCGTCGGCGAACGCGAATAAACCGCCCAGGCGCGATCCGCGAGCGGTCCATAGTTGTTGCTGATGGCCTTCTTCAGGTCGTCGGGCGGAGTCGTGTTCGGAATGCGCTCGCGCGCGTTGTTGCCGTGCAAAAGCGCCACACGATGCTGTTCGCCGGCGGCGAAGACCGCGGCGGGACTCTTCGGAAATACATAGCCGTCCACCGTGATGCCGAGGTCGGGATGCGTCGGGGCGAAGTTCGGCTCGGCCTTCACGATGTCGTCTGCAGAGACAGCGCGCAGGTCGTCGAGCGAGGCGCCGACGGCGAGGCCCCACCGCGTTGTGGTGCTTTCTCCGCTCTTCTCGGCCTGCGCGAGCGTTAGGGGGGCGCCGAGCCCAACGACCGAACCGCTTTCGCCGATCACGCGATTGAACAAGCCGCGCGACAGCGGCGAGGTCATGAGCGCGCTGACATCGATCGAGCCGGCGGATTCGCCGAAGACCGTCACGTTGTCCGGATCGCCGCCGAAATTCGCGATGTTGTCGCGAACCCAACGGAGGGCGGCAATCTGATCGAGGATGCCTTGGTTCCCTGATGCGTGATGCGGCAATTCCCGTGAGAGCGCGGGATGCGAGAAGAAACCTAAGCTGCCGAGACGATAGTTCATGGTCACCAGGACAACGCCGTGCCTGGCGAGGCTCTCGCCATCGAAGGTCGGCGTCGATCCCGAGCCGAAATAATTCCCGCCGCCCGGTACCCACACCATCACCGGCTTTTTCGACCGGCTCGGCCACTCGGGTGTCCAGACGTTGAGGTAGAGACAATCCTCTTTCGCGATCGTGCCGGCTCGGTTGAGTTGGGGGCTCTGCGTGCAGGGAGAACCGAAGGCGGTAGCGTCGCGCACGCCGTTCCAGGGTTTCACCGGCGCGGGTTCGCGCCAGCGCAGTGCGCCAACCGGCGGCTCCGCGAAGGGAACTCCCTTGAAGACTGCGCCGCCTTTTTCGAGCGCGGCACCTTGCAGTTGTCCGCCGGTCACCGCGACGGTCGGACCGGACTCGGCCGCTGCCGCCGGCAACATGGCGGATGTGGCGAAGAACGCAATCGCAGCCAGACGCAAGACTTCACGACGCGGGCCGGTCATAGGTTTCCTCCTGCATTACCCGGCGGCAAGGCTTTAGCGCCGGTGGCCGTCCAGGATGTCAACGCTACATCAATTGCCCGTGCATCCGAAAGGATGCTGAATCACTGCAACCTGCCTCCGTGGAAATGCGCGCATCGAGTGGCGATGCGATCGCGGCTGTCCGCTAGGCGGGCAGGAGCGCTGCCAAGGGCCGCGGCGTCGCTGAAAGACTTTATCGATCGGCCGTATCGCCTACCCGTTGCCAGGATTTGACGCCGTCAGCCGCGGCAGCGAGATCAGCGTTCGCCCTCACGGCTCTATCAATGAAATACATCAGCACCAGCGATAACAGCGTCGTGCCAACGACGATGTAGCCGAGGCGATCGAAATGTTGGAGGTTGCCGTCGGCACCCTGCGTCACGGTAGCGCCGGCGATAACCGAAGCGACGCCCCCGGATATTTGCTGCAGAGAGGCGCTGATCGCGTTGAAAGAGCCTCGTTTCGTGGGTTCAGGTATAGCCGACATCAGCACGCGCGACGGAATCATGCGCGAGAATATTCCGACGAACATCAACACGGTGACAATGATGACGGTCACCAGCGACACGCGGCCGAGGTGCGTATAGGTCAGCACCATGACGATCGTGACCATACAGCCAAATGCAAAAATCTTGAGATGACCGAACGCGTCGCTGGCTCGCCCGATCAGGGGTCCGGTGAAGATCGTGAAGAAACCGGATACGAGATAAATTGTGGGCAGATCAGTCAATGAAATGCCGAGATTGTTGACGGTGTAAACGCTGCCGAATGGCATGAGCATGTATCCCCCCGTCGCCAGTAATGCCGTCGTGACGAACGCTATCGCGAATCGCGGCTCGAAGACGGTGCCCTTCAAGTGCCTCCAGGGGTTCTCCGCCTGCTTCAGCGCAAGGTGGCCGGAGACGGGTTTCATGTAGAAGACAATGATCAGGGCAACCGGGGTTGCTAATAGAATGATTGCAACAAACGTCACATGCCAGCCCCAGAGATTGGCGATGTAGATGCCCACGGGGATTCCGAGAACCTGGCTTGCGGAAAAAGCGGTTTGTACCACGCCCATCACACGACCACGCATCTCAAGGGGGAACAGGTCCGTGGCGATCGCAAGAACGATTGAGCCGATGACCCCGCCGAACAGTCCGGTCACGATCCGAGCCGCGAGGAGTAAAGGGTAGTTCGGCGCCAGCGCGCACAGCGCGGTACCGACCAGGAAGCCGGCGTAGAAGAAGAGAAGAAATCGCTTGCGATCGAACCGGTCGGCGAAGCCCGCGGCCAGCAGGCCAGAAATGCCGGCGCTGAAGGCGTAGGCCGACACAACTTCGCCGAAACGCTGCGGACTGATGTCGAGGTCCGGCATGATGATCGCCCCGAGCGGCGATATGATCATGAAGTCGAGGATGATCGAAAATTGCAGGAACGCGAGCAGCGCGACGACGAACTTCTGGTAACCGGAGAATTTCGTCGCGGCAGTCTTCTTCGGTGCGGCGGCTGCACCACCGTCGCGGTTGTTGATGTCTGTTGTCATTAATCCTCACAAAGAGGCAAGGTCGGCCGGAGCGATCCAGGCGCCGGCGGCGACCACCAAGGTCTCCACGCCTGTTTGCAGCGTCGGATGGACAGCCGGCGCGAAAAGCGGACTGTGATTGACAGGCAATTCATTGATGCGCCCACTCGCTTGTGCCTTGGCATATTGTTCGCGATCGGTGCCGCCGACGGCCGCCGACGTGCCTCCCCTTTGATCCGTCATGACAAGCCTCGGTAAGAGTGCGCGATGCCGCCGGCGGCAGGCCGATCCATTGAACCTACCATGCCTCTGGCGCGACCCACGATCGGGCGAAATGCGATCTAACCCTTTAAGGAGTGCATGACATGGCGAGCATCGATGTTTTTTCGATCCGTTCGGGCGCGGTCGAGAGTTCCAGCAAAGCGCACCCCGGGTTCTGGCCCTTGGTTGCCTTCTGCGAAATCGGTGCAACTGCCTTTATCGCCTTTGCCACAGTCCTTCAGCACTTCGGCCAACTACCGATACTGATCACCGAATACAATCTGATGTGAAGGAACTTCGGCTGGCCGTTCGTCTCGATCAGGTTCCGATGGGCCGGATGGGCCGAGCTGGGCAACCCACATAGGCACGCGTTGGAGGCGAGGTTGTCCTGGCGACCCGAAAGCTATCCACCGTCCGGGGCTTTCAATTTGCATTCGCCCTTGTCGCGCTAGCCACCGGGACGCAATTCATTGTCCAACGCGCTTCGCTCGAAAGCCAGCGCCGCGCTTTTGATCCCGTATTCGGGAACGACGCCGCTCTGCGGTCACTGCATCACCCGCCTGCCAGCGGCGGGAGCCACGGAATTCAGCGAGCTGGAGCGACGGCCGGTTTTGCTTCACAAGCGGCACAGCGCGGCCGATCATCTGCCTGCTATAGCTTACTTGACTCCGAGAGGCTGCATAAGTCAGTGAAACTTCTCGCCACGATCCAGTTTCGCAACAATTTGCGCGATCCGTCTGGCGCGCGTCTCGGGCTTCTTCGCTGCATGAAGGCGATAGTAGATTGAATAGAGATTTCTGCGATCGAGCGTCGTGAAGAACGCTTTCGCCGCGGGCATGTCCTCCAAGGTGTCGAGAAAGTCTTGCGGGATAGTCATGTCCGCTGAGCCCGCGTATGCGGTGTCCCATCGTCCATCCGACTTGGCCGCTTCGACCTGAGCCAATCCAGCGGGACGCATTTGTCCTTCAGCGATCAGGGTTGTTGCATGACGGCAGTTCTTGGCCGACCAATTGGAATTCACCTTCCTCGGGGTAAGTCGGTGCAAGTACGACATGTCGTCGAAAGGTTTCATCTGGCCATCGATCCAACCGACGCGGATGAACTCAATAACGCAATCGTTCCACGTCACCGACGGCACGCCCGTGCCTGATTTGAAGATCCGCACCCAGAGTTCGGTCGCAGTGCCATGGTGCTTCTCAAGCCAGTCCCCAAGCTCGGATGCGTTCTCAAATGCCAACGGGGGTTGCTGCTTTTTGCGAACCATAGGCAACTTTACCACGTCGCAGTGCGCGAAGCCCTCGGCTTCATCTGAGGTCAACGTGGGCGAGCATCCAGGTGCCAACAGCTGGATCTTTCGATCGCCGCGAATACCACGGTTGCGCCGGATTTAAGGTGATTCCCTTTGCCGTCAGCGGAGAATTTTATTCGATTGGAAATCAGCCGTAAATCATGAATTCCAGCAGATTGCCATCCGGGTCACGCACATAAACGCTTGAACCCGTCTTCCGTCGGCCGCCGCCTCTTGGGACCGGGCCTAGATCAATCTTTGCTGCTGCGCGGTCAAGCATCGCCTTTAGGGACTCCGCCGTCCCCTCCCACACAAAGCATAGATCACCACAAGGGGGGACTGCTGCGGGCGCGCAATTCGTAAACGTCTTATCTCGCCAGCGCGTCGGGCGATGAAAGTTGATCATGTTCTCGCCGACGTAGACCGAGACACCGTTGGGGCTCTCCGCAATGTCGAAACCTAAAGCCTTATAGAAGGCGACCATGGCGTCGGTGTTTTCCATCGGGAGGGCCACATGATCGAAGCCCCGAACCCGCCCGATTTGCTGTGCCGCTGCGGGCTTGGCGCCGACCGTGCCAAGTGCCGCGCCGGCTGCAGCGACACTCCTGATAAACCTACGCCGCGAAGATTTGTGTGACATGCGCTGGCCCCGCAAAGATGAAGTCGCCGAACGATATTGCAATCCCCGGAAAAGCTACGGCATACCAACCATCTGAGTAAAGGTGGTCGGGCGGGTGGGGGTCTGTTGTTGGCCCATCGCGGCCGATTGAGCCGATGGAGCAAATGTCGGCTTTCGCCGCGCGGAGGCGATCGCGCCGGGGCTGTGCCTAGACCTTAAGCTCGCCAAGCAAGGCTGAGAGGTCTTCCGTCTGCTCGAGCGACCACAGTGCCTGGAGGATGGCGTCGGTCTGACGGGCGGACCAGCGTTTTGCGACGTTGCCGCGAAACTTGCGCTCGATTTCGGCGCGGTTCATCGGCTGCCCCGGGAAAGCCCGGCATGTCGTCGACCTGGTGCACGATGCGCCTGCCGCCGTCGAGGACGGCGGTGATGCGGGTCGAGGGCGCGTTGCCGCGCGGCGTCGCGAACGCCGGGTCCTCCTTGACCGTGATCTTGCGCATGAAGGCGAGGATGCGCGGATCGTGAAGCTTTTCGGGTGCGAAGCTGTCGTTGCTGATGTCGCCGTCGAACATCGTCCGCGCCGCGATGTAGGGCAGGCTGTGGTCGGCCGTGTCCTTTGAATCCGGGTGCCCACTTCTCGGGGTCGCTGCCGGCTTGTTGATAGCCGCGCTTGGTCGTTTCGATCTCCATCGCGGTGATGCGGTCGAGATTGACGACGTCTTTGGCGACGGCGATCGCGGCCGGGATCGTGGTCTGGCCGTAGACGACGACCGGGTAGGCCTTCATGCCGCATTGCATGATCTTGAAGGGAATACCGCGGCGACCGAAGGCGGCGACATCGACCGGAGCGGGCCCGGTCACCAGTTCGAACAGGCCTTTTTTGCCTTCGAAGATAGGGGTCGGCCCGGTGACGCCGCCGCGCGCCAGCATCGCGGCGAACACCGCGTTGCGACCCGCTTCGGCATCGGCAAGGCCCTTCCAGTCGGACAGCGCGCCCGAACGCGTCTGCCCCAGCGGAATGTGATCATTGATGGCAAGATTGACGGCCTGGGTCAGCTTTTCGGCCGGAAGCTTCATCAATTTGCCGGCGGCGAGCGCAACCGCCGGCAGACTGAAGACGGGAGCGTCCCAGCCGCGCGCCGAGAGATCGAAGGCATCGATCAGCCGGCAATTGATCTCGTAGGCCAGTGCGATCGCGGTGATGAGCTCCGCGGCGCTCGCCTTTTCGGCCTCGGCGACCGCAAGACATGCCGCGATGTTATCGCTTGGATGGCCGGAGGGACGCCCGACATAAACATCGTTGAGATCGTAGTAGCGAAAGGCGGCGCCGTTGGCGAATGCGGCAAGATCCGGAGTCGTGCGGGAAGTGCGTCCCGATCACGGTCGATGCACCGCCGCCGGCACTCAACGCGACGGTGCGACAGGCCTCGACGGGTCTCTCGCCGAATGCCGCCAGTCCGCAGCCGAGCGTGTCGATGACGTGAGATTTGACCCGTTCGACCGTTGCCGCGTCGAGATCGCCATAGGTGAGGCTTTCGGCATAGCCGGCAAGCTGTTCCGCGATCGGGGACGTCGCTCGGCCGTGCTCTCCAGGCGGGTGTTGCGCGCGCGCGATCCGGGACGCAGCCGGAAAGAGCAGGGCGCCGGTGGCGAATTTGAGAAATCGTCTGCGTGGCTGCCGCATCATGATATCGCTCATCCCGATATGCCGCTCAAAGCGGCGACAAGATTATCAAGCCCCGCCCTTGCGCAAAAGGTGACGCGAGTAGGGCTCGACGAAGCCGCGACGATCTTTGGAATTTTGCTTGCGAGAAAGACTAGCCTGCGCTTCGATTATCGATGGAAGCTCACACCCTCCCCTGGAGGGGGAGGGTCGGACTGCCGAAGGCAGTCCGGGGTGGGGTGACAGCGGTGCAACAATCGAAACGCCGAATATGTTGAAACGCTGCCACCCCCTCCCGGCCGCTGACACGGCCGACCTCCCCCCTCCAGGGGAAGGTGCACGAATCCGCCGGAGGATCCCTTTGACGCCAAGTTCGGTTGCTCGACGACTGTTCGCGTTGGGTGCTCACGCCCTGTTGATGGCGGGGGCTGCGTCTGCGGCCGACGTCCACGTGATGATCTCGGCCGGCTTCTATCAGGTTTATGCCGAGCTGGGTCCGGCTTTCGAGCGCACAAGCGGACATCACCTGGTCACGACCCGCGGCCCGTCGATGGGCGACTCCCCGGAAGCAATCCCGAATCGACTGGCGCGAGGCGAGGCGGCGGACGTCGTGATCCTCGATGGCGGCGCGGCCGACGAACTGGCCAAGCGAGGATTGGTGCGCGCCGACAGCAAGCTCGATCTTGCCCGCTCGCTGATCGGCATGGTCGTGCCTGCCACGGCCGCAAAGCCGGACATCAGCAGTGTCGAGGCCCTGCGGAGCGCCCTGCTCAAGGCAAAGTCGATCGCGTACTCCGACAGCGGCAGCGGCACTTATCTTTCGACCACGCTGTTTCCCAAACTCGGCATCGCCGACCAGGTCGCCGGCAAGAGCCGAAAGGTACGAGGACCGCCGTCAGGCGAACCGGTCGCCGCCGTCGTGGCGCGCGGCGAGGCGGAGATCGGCTTCCAGCAAGTGAGCGAGTTGATCCATGTGAAGGGAGTTACCTTCGCAGGCACGCTGCCGACTGAAGTCCAGCCGATGACGTTCTTCTCAGGGGCCCTCACCGCAGGGGTCCGGCAGCCTGAAGCCGCTATCGCTCTGATCCGCTTCCTGGCATCATCAGAGGCGGCGCCGGTGATCTCCGACGCCGGCTTGCTGCCGCTCTCTGCTCGGTAGCGCGATGGGTATTCACGACATCTGAAAAACTTCGTTCGACGTCACGTTCAAAAGCGAAAAAAGGGAGGGAGACATGCTGCTTCGACCGGGGCGTTTCTTGGCGATCATGATGACGGGCGCGGTCGCGACCCCCGCCTTTGGGCAAGCGACGGCGCCTTCGGGTGCGACGTCCGGCAGAACGCAAAGCGCCGCATCAATTCCGGATTTCTCCGGCTTCTGGCTGCATCCCGGGCTTGGATTTGGCCCACCGCTTTCGGGGCCGGGGCCGGTGCGCAACAAAGCGACGACGCCAACCGGCGCCAGCGATTTCATGCTGTTGGTCGGGGATTACACCAATCCGATTCTGAAGCCCGAGGCGGCCGCGGTGGTCAAGAGGCTCGGCGACATCTCTTTGTCAGGCCGGATTTACCCCGATCCCGATAGCCTGTGCATGCAAAACCCCGTGCCGTACATTTTCTGGAACTTCAGTCTCCAGCTGCTGCAGCAGCCCGACAAGGTCACTCTCGTCTACGCCCATGATGATGATTACCGGATGGTGCGACTCAACCAGCCTCATCCCGCGGTCGTGACCCCAACCGTGCACGGCGACTCGGTCGGTCGCTATGAAGGCGATACGCTGGTCATCGATACCGTCGGGGTCAAGGTCGGTCCGTATCGGATGATCGACCGTCTCGGTACGCCGTACACGGAAGCCTTGCACGTGGTCGAACGCTACCGGCTCATCGACTACGAGACCACCAAGGCCGCGCTGGAGCGCCAAGAGAAGGAATGGCCGCGGGTTGGCGGCGTCGACCAAAAATATCGCGGCAAGGGTTTGCAACTCGAATTCACGGTGGAAGATCCCGGCGTGTTCACCATGCCCTGGTCGGCGACGATCACCTATGGCCGCAGCCCGAACCAGGCCTGGGACGAGCGCATCTGCGCCGAGAACGTCCAGAACGACTATCAGTACAACTATTTCTCCGACAAGAACGCGCGTCTGCCGACCGCGACCAAGCCGGACTTTTGAGGCGCCGGCGCCTGTTATATGCGACCAGTTGCGGAACTGACGGCCTGGCAAAGCGGCCCAGTGCCTCGGATCAAAACAACTTCTTTGATCCGAGGTTGCCGTACCCACAGTCGGCGGTTTGGACGAGGCGATTAACCGAACGATACCGGTCCAACTGCGCCAACCCAACGACGCACCTTCGTTTGGTCTTTTTCATCCATGTAGAAGAAATGGCTCATCGTGGGATGAACCGTCGGCTTTGACCGATCGTCGGGTTTCATATCCACGACGCCGCGGAACACTTTCAGGAAGCCAGCATCCCAATATTCGCTGACGTGATGCCGCGCTGTGAACCCAGTATCGATGAAGGCCTTGAGGTTGGTGCGAATCGCTTCGCGACCCTTCCAGTCCGCAACCCCGAGATTGCAGACCGCATCCTCCGTGAAGCAGTCGAAGCCCTTGCCGAAGGTTTTGTCGTCAATTTCCTTCCACATATCGAGCAGCCACTGGGGCGGATCCATCTTTGAAAACGCGACTTGCATCTCACTCTCCTGGATTTCGTCGTTGCCTGATGCAGTGGACGCACGCCCCCGACGACGCACGCCCCCGACGCAGCCAAAGGCGTTAGATTGACGCTCTGTGGCGCAGACCATTGGCAAAATGGTCGGGACGCGGCTTGGTTCCATTACATCCGACATGCCGGCATTAAGGTCCCACCGGGAGCATAGCGGCGATGTAAGTTGGATCGAGATGATGTGTGGCGATCGCCAACAGCAGGGCAGCGAGGAACCCGAAAATCGAAACGGCACTGACCAGGGCAAAGTCCGACCATGCCACGGCCGATCGCGAATATTGAGGTCTGGTCGCACCGCGCGACGCACTTGTTGTGATTTCGCTACGCATCGGCATCACGTGGGCCTCCCTGGCAACGCTCTTCGGCGACATCGAATTCACACACTAGACGAACGTTGCGGGAGACCAGTGTGAGGAGGGTCACGCAAACTCGAAGTCCGGCTCGAGCTCCGACGCTTCATTCCAGCGCAGTCGTACGCGAGGTCTTGGGTCGGGTTTCGAACCTTTCTGACGAAGAGGGACCGAACTTAGCCGGCGATTGACTGTTTACCTGCCAAAGAAGCCATTGCCGCCGTCTCCGGTGCCAACGAAAAAGTTGTGCTCCGGGCCCTCCGCTTTCGCTGGCACGATCTTCATCGTGCTCCCCGTTGTTTGCTGGCGAACCTCGACCCTCTCCGACGATTGCGCCGCTTTGAATCCGACCAAATGCATGGCGCGAACGCCGAGTATTGAAATCGCAACGATGAGAGTGATCGCGGAGATGCCGATGGCAGTTCGTTGCCGCTGCATAACGACCTCGCTAATGTTGAATGGCGCTTCGCCACCCCCTTAGGTGACATCGTTGCGCTTACAGGTTCACGGGTTCCAAGACTGTCGTCGCCGCCACGTGCGATAAATCGCAGGCCACGTGTTGCACGTGTTTGGTGATCGCCGCATCCTCCAATTGGAGGAGCCCGGTTGGCCGGAAAGTTCCCGCCTCAGGTAATTCCAGCCTCAGTTTAGAAGCGGATTTGAAAACCCGGCCACGATCTTGACGAGGTCGGCCTGGCGGCCGGCGCCGGTCTTCTGGTAGAGGCGACCGAGGTGGGTCTTGACCGTGGTCTCGGCGATGCCGAGCGCCTCGGCGACTTCGGGAACGCCGCCGACCTCGACGACGGCCAGCAGTACGCGCAGTTCGGTCGGCGTGAGCCGGTAGGACTTGGCGATCGCCTCCGGCGGCGACGGGGTATCGAGCGCTGCCTTATGTACGAACAGCGCGGCGACAGCCGCATAGCTGGCGCCGGCTCTGCGCCGCGCGCCGGAGGTGAGCGGCAGCACATGGGCGACATGACGCTCGCCGTTGCGCGAGACCAGCGGCACGGCGATACCCTTGATGCCGATCGCCGCGTCGCCGTTGCCGGCCGTCGCGAATATGTCGGCCAGTGTCTGGTCAACGTCGGGATCGCTCGCGACCAACCGTCCGGCGGCACTGCGCAAGAAATCTGCGCGTCCGAGCATCACATGGCCGGTTGCGTTGGTGTGGACGATGCGGCCGGTGGCATCGACCAGGAACATGCCGGCGCTGATGCCATCGAGCGCATCCGCGAAACCCGCAGCTTCCGCCTTCTTCAACTCGATCGCCTTGCCGATGAAAACGGCGCGCCGGATATGAGGTATGATGAGGCGCATACGTCGACGGGTCTCGTCGTCAACGAGGCCGTCGCGTTCGTGGCGGAATACCACCAAATACGCCATGCTCGTTGCCGACTTGTCGAGGATGGACATCGCGGCGTCAATCAGGCCCTGAGGCCGCGCCCACTCCTTGTAACAACGCGACTCGAGAAATTCCTCGTACGGGAGCACATCCGCTGTGGCCATCGGTTGTCCGATTTCGGCAAAGAATTGACCGGTCGTGAGCGGATCGAGTTTTACGTATTTTTCGAAGTAAAGTTTTCGGTAGTACGGGTCTTGGCTGCCGTCCTCGAAGGAGGCGGCGCCGATTTTGGTAACAGCATCCTTCCAGGACAGCGACGCCGCAGAACCGCCGATAAACGTCCGTACCTTTCCAAGGACATCAACCCACAGCGTCGGATCGAGCGCCGCATCGTAGATCTCGCCGATCAACGTGGAGAGTTGCTCGGTTTCGTCGAGGGATGCCACTTGAGAACCGAAATCCGACTCGCTGGAGACGATTTTCAATCTACCCGCACAGCGATCACAAAGACAACCAGCAACGGTCTTTTGGAACCGTACAATTGCACCGCATAACTCGCGCCCAGTTTCGCGCGCGCAAGCGCGACGATGATAATTTGCGTATTCGCCATGGCGGCGGGAGCGGCGGCATATTCGATTTAAGAAAAGGATGGAACTTTATTGGGCCAACCCCATCATAGTTCAGCCGTTTTAAGTGGATTTGCTCGGCTGTGGGGAAGCTGAAGGAGGCTCACCGAAACCTATGGGGGAGCGATATGGCCGACGCTAGTCTTCCGAAGTGGCCACCGTTGATCGAAGTCTTGGAACGGCGTCCGGGACCCGATGATTTTCGACCGGGAGCATCAGCCCGCGCGAGAACCGTATTACGTGAGGAGGGCGAAAGCGCTCCGATGAAAGAAATAGATTTGCCAAGCGAGCAGAAGGACGAGACGAACGTGGGGACGACCGTAAACTTGCGAAAGCTCCAAGAGCAACTCTTGCGCAGGCCGCTTGATGACATAGCGATGCTCATTCATGGTCTCACTTATGGAGAGATGATTGAGTTGTCCGAAGCGATTTGGAAGGCACAGCCGGAAGGAACGGCGATCACAGCGGAAAACCTGCCCGCCTTGCTGCACCGCTGGTCGAAATCGCGGCCCCCTGCAGAACCTGCTTCTGCCTAGGGTTTGCTCGGCTTAATTTCCGGAAAATGCTCCCAGTTCCGCGCCGACGTAGTGGGGTCGACTTCGCGCGGAGCCTGATCACGGCGCGCGCTGTCTCGCATCGATGGACCCGCGCTCGCTCTTCTTCTGTGCGCCTCGTTAGCGATCGCGATCGCGCCTTCAGCCGACCACCGCGTGATATTCGCTCGTGGGCTCTGATCCGCTATCCGCAGACACTGCGACGCGTGTCCGCGTGTCGAGTGAAACTGACGATCCCGCGCACGCGGGCTGACAAGATCGGAACGCTGGACGATCCTTCAGTTTATCGCGGCGCGCAAATGGCGATCTTGACGGCGGAAGGTCAGAGTTTCCATCTCATGCGGATGGGAGTGCCCGCCTTTGCAGGCCTGCCACCGCGCCAGTAGTTCAAATCAATCTCGCCGCGGCAATGGCGCGCTGGCAGTTGCGCGACAACTACAGCCGCAGGTCGCGATCGATACTAATATAATTTGAGAATATATTGATCGAAGTCCTGTGGTGCGGAGCGGTCGAATCGCTGCAGACTCTCATTCGACAGCCTCGTCAGCAAAAAGGCGCGAGCGCCGTCAAACATTGCCGCCCAGACGGTGTGATCGCGCAGACAGGCGGATTATGCGTTTCAGTCACTTGCGTTGAGCCGCATGGTCGTCCGCGTGGCGCGTGATGCGATGCGGCTCCGTTGCGTTGCAGCACCGTTGAAAACAAGCTGCGATCATCGCGTGCACCATCGGCACGCTACTCTCGTTATGTGTTTCTTTACGAGGGGTCCCTGAAAACAAGGGGGCAGTTGCGGCTCCAGCGATAAAGGGCGCGGCACAATGAGAATTTCGCGACGCGAATTCGTCAAATCGGTCACGGCAGGCGGCATAACTCTCAGTATGTCGCGGCTGGCGATCGCCGAGGAGCCCAGCTTCGCAGAGCGCGAGACGCTGCCGGGACGGCAGCGCTGGAACCCCGCCGCGGGCGGCCGCGGCCGCGTCGACGCGTTGCCCAAGGTTACAGGAGCCAAGCTCTACGCGTCCGATTTTCGCGCTGCCGATCTCCCCGGCTGGCCGCAGACGACCTCGCACGCGATGCTGATCCGCGCCGCGGATGCGACTCACGTTTTAACTGGAATCGACATTTCATTGCTGCCCGGCGCGTTGAAGCCATCGGTGGTCGTGACCGCCGCCGACCTCGCGCGCATCGGCACGCGCGTTCCCGAATTCTATGCCGGCGACATGCTCTGCCCGGTCGGCAAAACGCCGCTCTATCTGGGCCAGCCGGTGGCACTGTTGATCTTCGATGACTTCGACACGTTTGATCAGGCACGGCTCGCTTTGCGCGACCTGGCTGTTCTGAAATTCGGCGCAGAAACCGGCCCGGTCAAAATGCCGAACTACGGCCAGTTTCGTTTCACCCGCGTGGGCGGCCCAACTCCCGACGCTCCCGACGTCTACTCGCCGTCCAAGAACGGTTGGGTCAGTCCGGGATTCTTCGAGCAGTCCGGAGCCCCGATATGGCCGCGCCTGCCGGTGCCGAGCGGCGCGGCCTATGCGAAGGCCGCGGATTATGGCCAAAAGATCCGCGACGAGCTCGCAGCGAACAATCCCGCAATTTTGGTGCTGGACCGCGAATTCGAGACCCAGTCGGTCGACCCGATGGCTCTTGAACCGGAAAGCGGCCTCGCCTGGTACGACGCCGGCCGCAAGGACCTCAATCTCGTTATCAGCGTGCAGTCGCCGGCCGAGATCACGACAGGGATCGCTCATATGCTCGGCAACGCCCAGCCGGCATTCAAACCCGCGCATATCAACGCCAATTGCGCCTCCTGCGGCGGCGGATTCGGCGGGCGTGACCACACACCGTTCCCGCTCTACGCGGCCTTGGCGGGGATGTTCTTCCCGAATCGTCCGGTCCGGCTCGCGAACAACCGCTTCGAGCAGTTTCAATTGGGGATCAAGCGACACGCCTTCAAAATGCGTACGCAGATCGGGGTTAATCGGGCGACTGGCAAGATCGTCGGATTCGCCGCGGACCATGCGCTGGACGGCGGTGGCCTCGCCAATTTTTCTGGCCAAGTGGCGTCCGTCGGCGCTCTCGCCGCGCTCGGCATTTACGATGTTCCGAAGGTTGATCTGACGACGTA
The DNA here is from genome assembly GCA_963702755.1 of uncultured Alphaproteobacteria bacterium. Lineage (GTDB taxonomy): Bacteria > Pseudomonadota > Alphaproteobacteria > Rhizobiales > Xanthobacteraceae > JAJPKK01. Next base: position 593,130 of record CAVPDZ010000009.1, read on the forward strand.
TGCCTTCCACTCGCGCGGCGTGACGGCCGGCTCGATGCGTTGCTACGGCACCATACAGACCATGACCGCGCTTGAAGTGCAGATCGATGAGATCTGCACAGCCCTGCCGCTCGACCCGATCGAATTCCGTCGCCGCAATGCGAACTCGGAGCCGGCAACCGGTGGCGGGGAACCCTTACGTCGTGTCGATCCGCACGCCCGAAATCCTCGATAAGCTGGAGAAGCATCCGATCTGGGGGCGGCGCGCCGAAGAGAAGGCGCGCGGACAGCAGTCGGGAATTCTCGTCGGTACCGGCGTCGCGGTCGCGACCAAGAACTATGGCACCGGAGGGGACTCGGTGCTGGGATCGGTCGAGATCGACCCCAACGGTCGGATCAGCATTTGGTGCGACGGCGCCGAGATGGGCAACGGTCTCGGCACGGCGCTCGCCAATCGGGTCGCAGAACACCTGGGCGGTGTCGCTGACGAAGTCGCGATGCAGCAGGTCGATACATTCGGTCCGCTCAATCTCGTGGGCTCCGACGATCCCTTCACCATGGAGCAGAAGACGCAGGACGCGGGAGCCCGCAATCCGCGTTGGGTCCCCTCGATCAGTTCGGCGACCGCCGCCTCGACCGGCGCCCATGTCGGCACACACGCGGCAATGGAGGCCGCGCGCGTCATCTTTCGCTTCGGCCTCTGGCCGGCAGCGCTCGAATTGTGGGGCATCGCGCAAAGAGCCCCACAGGCCAAGGACTGGGAGAAGGCACGGTGGAAAGACGGCCAGCTGATCATGCCGGGACACCCGCCGCTTCGTTTGCAGGCAGTTGCCGCGAAGGCGTATGCGCGCAACGGGGTGACCGGTGCGATGGCGCACGGGTTCAGCCGCTGGGCCTGGGCGAGCGCGACCTTCGCGGTCGGCGGACTGCCGTGGACGGCTGACATCGATGCGCTGGCCGTTCGCCGCGGCACGGGTAAATTTGTTCGCATCGATCGTTCCAACGTGAAGTTTCCGCCGGTCAGTCTCAACCAGAGCGGACCGACCTACACCGCGCTCTGCGGCACGCTGGTCCGGATCGAGATCGACCGTTCAACCGGCGCGCTGCGCATCGCAAAGGCATACAGCGTGTTGGAATGCGGGCACGCGCTGGTTCCCGAGATCGTGCTGGGACAAGCGCAGGGCGGCTTCGCAATGGGCGTTGGCTACGCTTTGCTCGAGGCGCTGCCGCTCTACGAAGACGGACCAGGCAATGGGAAATGGAACCTCGGCCAATACCTCATCGCACGCGGCTCGGACCTGCCGCTGCACGAGCTTGAGATCGAGGTGTTGCCGCCCGTTGATCCTGCGGAACATCCGAAGGGGATGGCGGAGGTCAATATGATCCCCGTCGTCCCGGCGCTCCTCAACGCCATTTACGATGCCACTGGTCACCGCTTCCGGTCCTTGCCGGTGACTCAAGCCATGATCAAAGGAGCACTCAAGTGACGATGATGTCCGTCACCATCAATGGACGCACCCACGGCCCGCGCGAGGTGCGGGACGAATTGTCAATGAACGACTTCCTGCGCGAGTATCTCGGCATGACCGGCACCAAGTTCGGTTGCGGCGCCGCGCAGTGCCTGAGCTGCACGATCATCATCGATGATCCTGATGGGACCAGCTACACGAGCCCCACTTGCATCGTTCCCGCAATAAACTTCAACGGCAAGGCGGTCCGCACCGTGGAAGGTCACGCCAAGAACGGCGAACTCTCCGCACTTCAGAAGGCGTTCATCGAGCATTTCGCATTCCAATGCGGCTACTGTACCGCGGGCTTCTTGAATGAGGGCCAGGCTCTGCTTGAGCGGTTGGCGCGGAAGCCGGTCGTGCGGGCCGATCTCGACAAGACCATCGGCCAAGCGCTCGACGGTCATCTATGCCGGTGCACCGGTTACATCAAATATCACGAGGCTGTACGCGCCGTGATCCTGGCGGATCCGGCACGGTATCTGTCTTCGTAGCTTGCAACATTACGCCGGTCGAAACGCACGGGCTCAAGAGTTCGGGGAAGCCAAAGTCCAGGAGGCAGCTAAGATGAAGCTTCGCTCGTGGGTTCACCTCTTCGTTGCCGTCGTGGCCTTGCCTGCCAGCACGCTGATTGCATACGGCGTCTCGGACGGGCGATCCGAAGGTCTTGCGAGTGTCGAGAGCTTCTCCTCGATCGCAGATACGGCGGAGCGCTCGGCCGCGATGTTCACCGAACTCGGCAAGGTCCTGACGCACCCGCGCTGCGTGAATTGCCATCCGGCCGGCGACCATCCCCGCCAAGGCGACGCGCGCCGGCTCCACCAGCCGCCCGTCGAGCGCGGAGCCGACGGCTATGGGCTGCCGGCGCTGCGCTGCCCGATCTGCCACCAGCACGCCAATTTCGATCCCGCCGGCGTGCCGGGCAACCCGATCTGGCATCTCGCCCCGCGTGAAATGGCGTGGGAGGGCAAGACGCTCGGCGAGATTTGTGCCCAGATCAAGGACCCGACGCGCAACGGAAACCGGTCTGTCCACGAGCTGATCGAGCACATCGGCGAGGACCATCTGGTCGGCTGGGCATGGGCACCCGGATACGGACGGCAACCCGCTCCCGGGACGCAGAAGGAAGCGGGCGCGTTGGTCGAGGCGTGGGCGAACACCGGGGCGGAGTGCCCGAAATAGCCTTCGCAAAGTGCCGCCAACCGTGAGTCTGCGGGCAACGAGGGGTTCCCTGGCAGGCAACCCGGCCCTCACCTCGCTCACGTGGAATCGCCTATGAAACCAACCGGATCCACATCAAGTCATCCGCAGCTGTTCTCCCGGCGCGGATTCCTGCGTAAGAGCGGCTTTGCCACGGCACTGCTTGGTCCGAGCTTGGTTGGATTGGCCATCGCGCGCAGCCTAAACGCCAACGATGCGGATGTGGCGGTTCAGGGCCACGACGGCGGCGCCACGACCCGCGGCGTTCCCCGCGCTCCCTTCGCCAGGGGCGAAGCGCTCACCGAACCAGAAGTTCGAGGCTCGGCGAGTGGCGAACTGCGAACAATCCTGCGCGCCGGCTACGCCTACAAGGACATCGGCGGCTATCGCCTGTGGTTGCGTTCCTACGAAGGCTCGATCCCCGGTCCGACGCTGCGCGTGCGGCCCGGCGATGTGCTGCGTATCCGTCTCGTCAATGACCTGCCGCCCAATCCGGATCCGGTGCCGGTCGACATGTCGTTGCCGCACCACTTCAACACGACCAATTTTCACTTCCACGGGGCGCACGTGAGCCCCAGCGAAAATGCCGACAACGTATTTCGATCGATGGAGCCGGGGCAGAGCTACGAGATCGAGATCGCCATCCCGCACGATCATCCGCGCGGGACCTACTGGTATCACCCGCACCACCACGGGAGCGCCGACGTCCAGATGACGAGTGGCATGGCCGGCGTGGTGGTCGTGGAGGGCGATTTCGACGACGTTCCGGAGATCGCCGGCGCTGCGGAGCGCGTGCTCATCCTCAACGAAGTGCTGTTCGATTACCGTGGCACGATCGAGTCCTACGACACGGTCTGGCCCGAAGCCGTGCCCCGCTTCCTCTCGGTCAATGGCCAGCGCGAGCCGACCATCCGCATGCGGCCGGGTGAAGTCCAGCGCTGGCGCATTGTTCACACTGGTCACGAGGACAATTTGCGCGTCGCGCTTGAGAAGCACGCGTTGCATGCCATCGCGTTTGACGGCATTCGGCGACAGCACATCGATCGTCTCGATGATTTGCTGATCGCACCCGGTCAGCGCGCCGACGTGCTCGTGCAGGCGGGACCGGCTGGCACCTATACCCTCGCTGCGATCGCCAATGATCAGGGCTACGCGTCGCCGGTCGGACCGATAGCCAGCGTTGCGATTGAAGGCGAGCCGCTGCCGATGCCGCTCCCCGCGACGCTCGGCTCGGGGCCCTACGGCACAATCGGCGATGAGGAGGTCACCAACCGTCGTCGGATCACACTAAATGCCGCGGAACCGGAATTTCCACCCGCCGGCAACTATCAGGAATTCACGTATTTCGTTTGTGGGCGCCGGTTCGATCCGAACCGTGTTGGTCAGCGCGTTCAGCTCGGAGCGGTCGAGGAATGGACCGTCGTCAACGAGCAGAACGCCGATCATGTCTTTCACATCCACACCAATCCGTTCCAGATGGTTGCGATCAACGGCGAGCCGCTCGCGGTGCGCGACTGGCGCGACACGGCGGTGGTGCCGCGGCAGGGAAACATCACGTTCCGCACACGCTTTCTCGATTTCACCGGTCGCTTCGTCCACCACTGTCACATGATGAACCATGAGGAACTAGGCATGATGGAGGTGGTCGAGGTGTATTCGTCCTGAGTTGGAAGCCCGCTATTGACGCTGAGGACGCCTCCTCCAAGGGCACGAAAGTGCGGAGGAGGTCGTCTCCCGTTGGTCATGGTCTGTCGTCTGCAGACATTGCGACGCGCGTCCGCGTGTGCGAGTGAAGCTGACGACGCCGCGCATGCGGGCTGACATTCGGTCGATCCGGCACCGGGAGGCGCGCCATGATTACGACATCGGGCACAGGCCCGAACGATCGGGCATACAATGGGCGCCGGCGCGTTCTCAAAGGGATCGCCGCGCTTGCGGCCGGCGTAGTGACCGGTCCGGCGCTCGCTGCGGAGACCACTCCCCGCGGCGAGAGCGCGGAACTTGCCGCAACGCTCGCGCGCTACGCGGCGACGCTGAAATACGAAGACCTGCCGCCGGATATTGTGCGCATGACCAAACGCACAATCATCGACACCATCGGCTGCGCGTTCGGCGGCTATCCGGCCGAACCCAGCCGTATCGCGCTCAAGCTTGCGGGCGAGGTCAGCGCAAAGCACAGCGCGACCGTGCTGTGCGGCGGCTTTGCGACCAGTCCCGACCTCGCGGTGTTCGCGAACGGGGTGATGATCCGCTATCTCGATTTCAATGATGCGTTCGTGAGCCTGACCCACGGTGCCGGGCATCCGAGCGATACGATCGCCGCGTTGCTCACCGCGGCGGAGCTCGGCCAGCGCAGCGGGCGCGATCTCATCACCGCGACGGTGCTCTCCTACGAGGTGTTCTGCAAGATCGCCGACGTGTTCGACTATCTCGGCAACGGCATCGATCATTCGACCATCACCGGCATGGCGGCCGTGGTCGGCGCCGCACAGCTCATGGGCCTGACGAGCGATCAAATGGTGCAGGCGATCGGCATCACGGTCGGCGGCAACACCGCGACGCGTCAGGGCCGCTCGGATGCGTTGTCGAACTGGAAGGCCTTCGCGGCGGCGGATGCCTGCCGCAAGGCGATGTTCGCGATCGAGCTCGCGCAGAACGGCATGACGGGACCGGGCAAGGTGTTCGAGGGCACTTACGGCTTCTTCAAGGTGATGGGCCGCAAGCCGGTCGCGCCGCCCCAGCTCGGCGAGCCGTTCGGCATCCGCCGCGCTTTCACCAAACGCTTCCCGCTCGGCCAGTTCTCGCAGACTGTTGCGCAAGCCGCCGTGGAGGCGCGGCCCTTCGTCACCAACGTGGACGACATCGCGCAAATCAACATCGCGGTCTCGCGCTCCGCAATCAAAATCATGGCGGACGGGCCGGACAAGTGGCGGCCGCAAACGCACGAGACCGCCGACCACAGCATTCCCTACGCGGCGGCGCTCGTGCTGACGTACGGCAAGATCGAGCCCGAATATTACGAGGACCCGTATCTGCACGACGCACGCCTGCTCGATCTCGTGAGCCGGGTCAAATGCACTGCGTCCGATGAAGCCGACCGAATGGAGAATGAATTCAATCTGTGCGAGTTCGAGGTCGTGCTGAGATCGGGTGCGCGCAGGACCGTGCGCGTCGAATACCACCGCGGGCATTTCAAGAATCCGATGACGGACGCCGAGATGGAAGAAAAGTTCAACCTGATGGCGCAGAAGCACCTGCCCGCCGAACGCAGTCCATGAACTTGCTGCGTCGGCTGTGGAACATCGAGAATGAGCCGCAGATAGGTCCGCTCATCGCGGCAACCCGGGTATGAGGGCGATGGCGGCAAAGCCGTCTTCGCCACGTCATAGAAGCACGTCACCGTAACAAGCGGACAAATGCGCGACATGCGCGTTTAATGTGGTTAGGTCGTGAGCGCGGGACGGTGACGACCTACAAGACCGGACAGAGTTTCTCCGAATTGTCGGGCGACCGACACAGCGTCGGCGCTCATGCCGGCGAGACGAGCCCGGCCAATCTGCTCGCAGGGTTCGTGGTCGACACGAGTGAGACCCAACTCACGATCCCGTTAGGGAATTAAGGTTTGATACATTTGGTGCGGAGATGCTTAATGCTTTCCGTGCGGAGATATTGCCGGATAGTCCGGCAACGCGATTGTTTTGCTGTGATGCCCGCCCCGAAGACCCGATTAGAAATCTTGGGTGACAGGAGAGTGCAATGTCGAACCACTTCACCGGACTCAGTCTTGGCCCGCCGATGGGCGATCAACGATTAGACCTTTGCGACCTGTATGCGTTCCAGTCGCCCGTCGACAAGAACAGAACCGTGATCATCCTCAATGCAAATCCCAACGCGGACGCCCTTCATCCCGACGCCATCTACCGCCTCAACATCGATAACGACGGCGATTACCTGACGGACATCGCATTCAGCTACGTGTTCTCGAAGCCGCAGAACGGCAAGCAGACCGTTGACGTATTCATGGCAACGGGCGCGGAGTCGCGCGCGGACGGAGCGCCGGGGGCGAAGCTCATTGCGGGTGCCGACGTGTCCTTCGGCACCAAGCCGAACATCATCAAGTCCGGCCACTACACTTTTTTTGCCGGCAGCCGCAGCGACGCGTTCTTTTTCGACTTCGACGGAATCAAGAACCTGTTCGATACCAGAGGCAAACGGAACTTTACCGAGCCGCATCTTGGCGGCAAGTCGCCGTGGACCGGGGTCGATTCGAATACGGAAGCGAACGTGTTTTCGACGGTGATCGAGGTGCCGACGCGTGAACTCGATCCCAAGCCCGAGATACATGTCTGGGGGCGGTGCAGTGTCAAGCGCGACGGCAAATGGCTTCACGTCGATCGTGCGGGGCATCCAAGCGTCAGCAGCTTCTTCAATACCGACGACACCAAGGAGGAATACAACGCGAGCGAGCCCGTCAACGACCGCAACCGCTGGCTCGAGCAGTTCATACACCTGATGGGGCATACCGGCGATTACACGCGCGAGGAAGCGATCGTCGCGATCGACAAGGAGGGCACACTTCCGGACGTGCTCAGCTTCGATCCGTCGAAGCCCGCAACGTATCCCAACGGCCGCGTCTTTACCGACGACGTGATCAATTACCGCCTCGCTTTCCTCACAAAAAATCAGTGCCCGCCCACCGGCCTCAAGCCCCACACCGACATCCTGAAGGAGTTCCCCTACATAGGGACGCCGCATTCGAAAAATGGTGGAGCGTGAAGCCGGTACGGCGCGGATAAGCCGAAAACCGGCGCCGACGTTCGCGGAGCCTCGGGCGGCGATTGAATAGAGACGCTGTGGCTGCAGTGGACGAGGCCCGGCAACGGGACGTGGTCCGGCCGCGCTCCGCGGCTTGTCTGCTGCAAGAAGAGGCGCAGTGTCATGGCGAGAACCTACCGTGAAATTGCGATAGAGGAGATGCTGCAAACCGTCGAAGAAGCGATGAGTGAGGTCATCGAGTGGTGGGGAGATCTGCCGGCGCCGATGAAGGACGCGCTCGAGCAGTTTCGCAGCCAGCTTGGGGCGGCAATTGATTCCGTGGAATTTGTTAAAAGGGCGCTCGACCGACAAGTAAACGAAACGGACCGCGGGAAAGGCCTGGCCTGACCGCCGGTTGAGCGGGCATCCGTCAGCCCGTTCCGCGACTTTGTTACACGTCGATCTTGAAGCCGAGGTCGATCTCCGATGCCGGATAGCCGCCTCTCAGGCCCCAGTTCTCCGCGGGAACCTCGATCAGCACGGTCTTGACCTCGTTTTCAGGCACGCCCAACTGCGGCAAGGTTTGCCACCATCGCCTTGTAAAGCGCTCGCTTCGCCTCCATGGAGCGCCCGGCGAACAGCGTCACCTCGACCCGCGTGTATCGCTGCGAGCGGCCCGTCAGCACAATTCGTGTCGTCTCGTCATAGATGTCGAGAACGACGTCCCGATCATAATCGGGAAGCTTGAGCGAACTGAGGAGTGCGGACTGCACGGCCTCGATGACCTTGCGTTCGCTCCCGCGAGCCCATGATCCGGTAACGATCCGTGTGCTTGGCATCTCGCCGCTCCCCGGTAGTCCTCGTCGCATCAACGCGATGACGGATGGCTACAATCGTTCTATTGTTTAGTATACGTAAAGCTTCTAATAGATTGAGATTAGCTAATCTAATGGATGGGATGTCGATGAACCGCAATATCGATGTCGCCGTCGCGCGCGCGTTCGTGGCCGTCATCGAAACCGGCAGCGTGACCCTTGCGGCCCGTCAGTTGAACCTCACGCAGGGGGCCATCAGTCAGCAGCTGCGCCGGCTCGAGGAATTGGCCGATCATCCCCTGTTCTTGCGCGTCGGCCGTCGGATCGCGCCGACCCCGGAAGGGCAGAGGCTGGTCGCGGCGGTCAAGCAGTTCCTGGCCGCAAACGAGCAACTGATCGCCGCGCTTCGGCAACCGGCCTTCGACGGCGAAGTCCGATTCGGCGTTCCCTATGACATCATCGGCAGCTATGCCCCGGCGATCCTGCGGCGCTTCGGTCAGGCGTTTCCGAGCATCCGGGTCAAGCTCATCTGCAAAGATACGATCGTCTTGCTGCAAGAGCTCAAGGCCGGTGCCGTCGATCTCGCCCTCACGACGGAACTCGGCTGCCGCAAGAATGGAGAAACGCTGCGCAGCGACCGCCTTGTCTGGATCGGAGCCCGCGCCGGCAATGCTCGCGCGCGCGACCCGCTGCCGGTGTCGCTCGGGGCGGAGACCTGTGTCTTCAGGCCGGTGGCAATCGCGGCACTGAGGAAAGCGCGTCGCAACTGGCAGGCCGTGTGCGAGGTGAGCAACATGGAGCCCGTGCGTGCGACGCTCGAGGCCGATCTCGCGATCGCGCCGCTGCTCGGCAACTCGATCCCCGAAACGCTGGAGATCATCTCAGCCGACCGGCGCTTGCCGCGACTGCCGATGTTTCAGATCAATCTCTACGAGGCACGGCATCCGAACTCCGGCCGCACGCGCCTTCGCGGAGCATGTCCGGCGAAGCGTCGCCTCCGGTGGAGTCGATCGCGCTGGGACATAGCGCGATACGGTCCTGATGGCCGCTCGCAGAAGCCGCAGATAACTGGAAAGGTAACCATCCTCCTGTGACTGTTGCTCAGCCGAGCCGTGTGACATTGTCAGGGTCGCCTCAACGCTCTTTGCATGAACCGCGCTACTGCAAGTTGCTACGAACTCTTGCGATGTAATGGCCCGCCGCCTCTGCGGCCAACGGCCAAACGATAGTCGAGCCGCGCTTCCGGTGCGCCTGATCGCGCCAAAGGTACGGAGATAAATCATGAAATTGCTGCTTTGGATTGCTGCGGTAGCGGCCGTGTGCATCAATTCCACAGCGCAAGCTCAGGAGCTGCAGGGCGATTGGCAGGGGACACTCGCCATCCCAGCGGGCCGACTGCAGCTCGTGATTCATATCCAAAAAAGTCCCGACGGCCGTTTCACCGGCTCGTTTGACAGCGTGGACCAAGGGGTCAAGGGGATCCCGCTCGCCACCATCGCGGCAGACAGACAAACACTGGCGTTCGAGGTGCCGGCAATCAACGGCCGCTATCGCGGCACTTGGGACGCCGCGCAAAGCCAATGGAAAGGGGAGTGGACCCAAGGGGGCGGTCTGCCGCTGAGTCTCGCACAAGTCGAGGCAGCCCCCGGGCTCGACGGTGACTGGGATGGCGAGATCGAAGTCCCCGCCGCCAAGCTGCGGATGATCTTACACATCAGGACCTTGAACGGCATGACGACCGGCACGGCCGACAGCCCCGACCAGGGCGGGTTCGGGATGCCGGTGTCCTCGATCGCGCGCGCTGGCGACACCGTTCAGATCGTGTTGAACCGAGTTGGCGCCATCCTTGAGGGCCGTTTGTCATCGGATGGGCAAACCCTTTCAGGAAAAATGACGCAAAGGGGCCAGGCGCTGCCGTTCACCCTGAAGCGACATGCCGCCGACACCGTCAAGGCCGCGCCGCGACGGACACAAACGCCAACACCGCCGTATCCTTATCGCGAGGTGGAGGTGACCTATGAAGGCGGAGCCGCCGGCGTGCGGCTCTCCGGCACGTTGACGATCCCGGAAGGAGCCGGACCGTTTCCCGCGGTCGTGCTGATCCACGGCTCGGGTCCGAACGACCGCAACGAAACCGTCTTTGGCCACGACGTATTCAAAGTGCTGGGGGATCACCTGACCCGAAGCGGGATTGCGGTGCTGCGGTTTGACAAGCGCGGCATCAAGGCTTCGACCGGCGACTATGCAGGCGCAACCACCGCCGATTTCGCGGCCGACGCCGAAGCCGGCATCGCGTATTTGAGGACGCGACCTGAGATCCGGGCAAATGCCATCGGTCTTATCGGCCACAGCGAAGGCGGTGCCGCTGCCCCGATGATCGCGGCGCGTAACTCGACCGTTGCGTTCATCGTCATGATGGCGGCACCCGGCCGGCCTGGCAGTGAGATTAATCTGTCTCAAGTGCGTGCTGCGGGGCGTCTTGGCGGTGCAAGCACCGATCAGATCGAAGCCGGCGTGGCGTCGGCGCGGGAACTTTACGCGGCCGTCACTGGTGCGGCTGACGGTGACAAGGCCTATGCCGCCGCACGAGGCATCTACCTTGCTCGTCACATGAGCGAGGCCGATGCCGACGGCGCCGCGAAGCACATGAGCTCCAACTGGTTCCGCTTTTTCCTCGCCTATGATCCGGTCCCAGCGCTCCAGCGCGTCACGTGTCCGGTGCTCGCGATCAACGGCTCGAAGGACACGCAGGTTTTCGCCGCCGAAGATCTTGCGGCGATAAAGAACGCGCTCGTGAATAATCCGAACGCTGAGGTTCGCGAACTGCCGGGCCTCAATCATCTGTTTCAGACGGCGAAGACGGGTGCAGTCAGCGAGTATCCGGCCATCGACGAAACCATTGCGCCGTCCGCGCTGGCTTTGATTTCGGAATGGATCAAGATCCACGCCAGGTGAGATGATCTTTCGGATGTCGCTGCCCGTCGCGGGGCTTCGAGGTGGCCGTGGTCGAAATCCCGGCCGGCTCGGATTAAGCGGGCCGAGAAACGACGGACCTGGGGCACCTCTGCCGATTTGGTGCGGGCCGATTTGGTGCGGATAGCGAGCCTAGCGATAATCAGCTCCCTTTGTGTCGGGCGATGAGTTGGTCGGCGACGTCATTGAGGTCCTTGCCGACGATCTGCGGCTGCGGACCGACGCCTAACACATCGTTGCCGACGCGTTTGATCAGCGCTGCCTCCCAGCCGGCTGCGACCGCGCCGAGGGTATCCCAGGTGTGGCAGGCGATCAGGCAAAACTGCGAAGGTCTCGCTCCAAGCTCTTTCTCGACATAGGCGTAAGCCTCGCGCGACGGCTTGTGATGCTTCACGCCGTCGGCGCTGAAGCGGCGTTCAAACAAATCGACGATACCGCCGTGCTCAAGCTGGCGCGTTTGAACCTCAAGGAGATTATCGGTGAGCGTGAATAGCCGGTAGCCGGCAGCGCGCAGCTTGCGCAAGGCTCCCGGCACCTCGGGGTGAGGCGGCATCGTCGAGAATTTTTCCGTCAGCTCCTTCTTGTCCTTATCTTCAATTTTGATGCCGCGCGTATCCGCCAGCATCTTCATCACTGCCGAGCCGATGTCGGTAAACGGCACGTAGCAGCCGGCGACCGTCAGCGCGGCCGAATAGAGAATGAGGTTGGCGAACCACAGGCGCATCGCGCTCTTGTCGGCGAAGATGCGCGCAAAGGTCGGCTCCATGGTTTCGAGATCGAGCAGCGTTTCATTCACGTCAAAGACGATGAGCGGAAGTGCGGCCATGTTCCAAACTCCTGTTTGTCGCCCCGCGCCCAAAGTTCTTCAGCGTCTCAGTGATTGCCTCTTGAGACGGTCGCGGTGCGCGGCCTGTTTGGCACGGTTGCCGCAGATCGCCATGCTGCACCATTTTCTCGCCCGCCTCCGCGTATGGTCCGCGAATATGAGCGTGCAGCTGCGTCCCTCGCACGCTTTCACGTTGGCGAAGTCCTCCTCGCATACAAATTTCGCCAAAGCCTCGCCGATCGGCAGCAGTAAAGACTGAGGCGATCTCCAGCGCCGCATCGTTTGCAGTTCCAAGGCATCGCGCTCGCCGCGGCGATGGCGTGAAATCCGTCTGAACATTTCGTCTCGCCCCAAGAGGCTGTTGAGGGGCGCCAGTTCCTGCAGCGCCTTGGGCGGGAGCGGCCGGCCCATATGCTTGCGAACGAAGGCTCGGAACCACTCGCGTAGAGCGCGCGTTTGTTCCGCAACCTTGTCGAGTTCACCCGGCATCGCTCGCGCCTTCAACTCATCCAAGACATCAGCCGGCGCAAGCTTGGCTTCGGCCAGCCACTTCAAGAGACCAGCGCCGCTGTCGAGCCAGTCAACAGGCGTATCGACCGGTGTCGCGATGGAGTTCAGGAAATCCAGGGCGAGCGAGTTGGCGATGAAGATTGCGGGCGGTCTGCGTTGCACGATTGGTGCCCCTTGAGGCGGGAACAAAGTTCCAATCGATAACCGTACAGATCGTCATTGACAAGTTATGAGATCGGACAACATAACCTGTCAATAGCAAATAAACAGGTTATGTGACGGCATGTGACCATGCAATCTTCAGGAGTAGCAGGATGGCGACGAAGGATGTGAGCGTGGTGCTCGCCCATGGCGCGTGGGCGGACGGATCGAGCTGGGCGCGGGTCATAACTGCGCTCAAAGCGGAAGGCGCGAACGTATCGGCGGCGCCGCTTCCGCTCACCTCACTTGCGGACGATGTGGCCGCCCTCGATCGCAGCTTGAACCGGACGGAAGGGCCGATCGTGGTGGTGGGGCATGCCTATGCCGGCGCGGTCATAGCTCTGGCGCGTCATCCACGGGTGAAGGCCCTGGTGTACGTGACCGCGCTGGCTCCGGACGAGGGCGAGAAGGTCGCAGATGTCTTCTATCGTCTCGAGCCCCATCCGCAGGCGCCAAAGCTCGCACCTGACGACAATGGCTTGATCTGGCTACCCGAAGCGGCCTTCGCTGCAGCGTTCGCACAGAATGCGTCCGCGGACGACCGGGCGGTGCTTGCCGCCGTGCAGCGGCCGATATCGCTGGACTGCATCACCGTCCCGGTCGGGCGGCCGCTTTGGAAAGAGGTTCCAAGCTGGTTTCTCCTCGCCGAGCAGGACCGGATGATCGTGCCCGCGACGCAGCGCTACATGGCGGAACGCATGAGGGCGAAGATAAAGGCCCATGCTGTCGATCACACGCCGATCGTGACCGCTCCAACGATCGTCGTGGACATTATTCGCGATGCAACCAGCGCGGTCGCGGGCAACTGATCTGCTGCGAGAGGCAGGTCATCAGATTGTCCACGCGATAACCTAATACTTCATCATAAGTAGGTTATCTCACATAGGAGGGTTTAATGGCGGCGATCGCGTACCGCACGGCCGACATCGACGGTTTCAAGATCTTTTATCGTGGGGCAGGGCCGGCTGATGCGCCGAAGCTGTTGCTGTTGCATGGCTTCCCGAGCGCAAGCCACATGTTTCGTGACCTGATCCCGCGTCTCGCCGACAGGTTTAACATAGTCGCGCCGGACCTTCCCGGGTTCGGTCAGTCCGACATGCCGCCGCGGGATAAATTCAATTATACGTTCGACAACATTGCCAATGTGATCGAGCGCTTCACCGAAGTCGTCGGCTTCGATCGGTTCGCGGTCTACGTTTTTGACTACGGCGCACCGACAGGGTTTCGGTTGGCCATTCGCCACCCAGAGCGGATCACGGCCATCATCTCGCAGAACGGCAACGCCTATGAGGAAGGCCTCAGCGACGGCTGGACTCCGATACGGGCATACTGGCAGGACCGGTCGCGGGCAAACCGTGAGGCGCTCCGCGCTTTCCTCACTCCGGAGACGACCCGCTGGCAGTATACACACGGCGTGCCCGATCAAACGGTGGTGTCGCCCGACGGGCAGAACCTCGACAACTTTTATCTGGCTCGTCCAGGTGCTGATGAAATCCAGCTCGACCTGTTCGGCGATTACAAGACCAACGTTGCCTTGTATCCGGCATTCCAGCAGTATTTCCGCACGCACAAACCGCCGCTGCTGGCAGTGTGGGGCAAGAACGATCCATTCTTTCTTCCGCCCGGCGCCGAGGCGTTCAAGCGCGATATTCCCGAGGCCGTGGTTCGTTTCCTGGATACCGGCCACTTCGCGGTCGAAACGCATGCGCGCGAGATCGCCGACAGCGTCCGCGATTTTCTGAAGCGATGATCTTGCAACAGTGTCGCGCGTAGAGATTGGTCGTCTAGTAGCCAGTCGCGCGCACCAGATGCAGAGCGAACATGCTGAGCGGGACGATATCCATCAGCATCGCCGCAGCGAGCAGCGTGCGCGTGATACGCCCACGCACGAGGACGAACATCGCTCCTTCGATCACCAGCAGGATCGGGCCAAAGACCATGCGCGGGATGGCGACGAAGGGGATGAGCGGGGCGAGCAATTCGGTGACGGCCTGAGGCAGCGTCGTGAGGCTGGCGCCGCTGGGGTCGCTCGCGAGGTAAGTCGCCGTGAGCCAACTCGCCGGTCCCATCGCCGCGAGCACGAGGATAATGGCGAGCAAGGCGCGCGGCGCCTTCTCGACGAAGAGCTTCAGCAAGAACCAGGTCGGCACGAGGCCGAGGAACCCCACGACCAGGATGAACAGGACCATGTCGCCGAAGGCGGCCATGCCGGACGAGGCGTCCGCGTCCGACCACTTGCATGCGCAACTCATTGAGGGCGACGGCGGCGAGGCCGCCGACGAAGGCGAGAGCGTAGCCCGCGGCGATCAAAGCCAGCTTCTTCGCTGTGCTCAAAGCGGCGCCGGTGCGGATCGATACTCTCCAGCGCTATGCTTGACTGCCTCGTGACGCGAGATCACGGCTGCGTCTTGGCGCGCGCCGGGAAAATGCCCTTGGTGGTGAACTTCTGCGCGCCGTGCTTGCGTCCCAGCCGGCGGCCTTCGCCGCCGCCTTTGCCGGTGCCCGTCGGCTGCCAGTTGGGCACGAGCTGGTGCTTGCCGGGGCCGATCAGGTCGGCGCGGCCCATGCGCTTCAAGGTCTCGCGCAGGAGCGGCCAGTTCTCGGGATCGTGGTAGCGCAGGAACGCCTTGTGCAGCCGGCGCTGGCGCAAACCCTTCACGGTCTCGACCGCCTCCGAGCCGCCGCGCCGCACGCCGCGCAGCGGGCTCACGCCGGAATGGTACATGGCGGTCGCGACCGCCATGGGCGAGGGCAGGAAGGTCTGCACCTGATCGGCGCGATAGCGGTTCTTCTTGAGCCAGAGCGCGAGGTTGAGCATGTCCTTGTCGGTCGTGCCCGGATGCGCCGCGATGAAGTAGGGGATCAGGAAATATTCTTTGCCGGCCTTTTTCGCGGCGTCGTCGAACATCTGCTTGAAGCGATCGTAGCTGCCGATGCCGGGCTTCATCATCTTCGCCAGCGGCCCGTCTTCGGTGTGCTCCGGCGCGATCTTGAGGTAGCCGCCGACGTGATGGGTGACCAGTTCCTTGACGTATTGCGGGCTTTCGACCGCGAGATCGTAGCGCACGCCCGACGCGACCATCACCTTCTTCACGCCCTTCACGTCGCGCGCCTTGCGATAGAGCGAGATCAGCGCGTCGTGGGAGGTGTCGAGGTTCGGGCAGATGCCGGGATGGACGCAGGACGGCCGGCGGCATGCCGCCTCGATCTTCTTGTCCTTGCAGGCCATGCGATACATGTTCGCGGTCGGGCCGCCGATATCCGAGATGATGCCGGTGAAGCCCGGTGTCTTGTCGCGGATGCGTTCGATCTCGCGCACCACCGAACTCTTCCGAGCGGTTCTGGATGATGCGGCCCTCGTGCTCGGTGATCGAGCAGAAGGTGCAGCCGCCGAAGCAGCCGCGCATGATCGTCACGGAGAACTTGATCATGTCCCAGGCGGGGATCTTGGCCTCGCCATAGGACGGGTGCGGCGCGCGCGCATAGGGCAGATCGTAGACCGCGTCCATTTCCGCCGTGGTGAGCGGGATCGGCGGCGGCGTCAGCCACACATCGCGGTCGCCGTGGCGCTGGACCAGGGCGCGCGCATTGCCGGGGTTGCTCTCCCGATGCAGCACGCGCGAGGCCCGCGCGTAGGCTTCGCGATCGTGCTCGACCTGATCGAAGCCCGGCAGGCGGATGACGGTGTTCTCGCCGCCGAGCCGGGCGCCTTCGTCGGCACGGTCGAGATCGGATGCGTCGGCTTCGCTCCAGCCGTCCGGCACGGCCGACTTGAAGAGGGCAACGCCGCGGATGTCGTCGAGGCTTGCGATGACGTCGCTTGTCGTCCCCTCTCGTCCCTTGGCAAGCCGGTGGGCGACCTCGACGACGGCGCGCTCGGCATTGCCGTAGAGCAGGATGTCGGCTTTGGCGTCGGCGAGGATCGAGCGGCGCACCTTGTCGGACCAGTAGTCGTAATGGGCGATCCGGCGCAGCGAGCTCTCGATGCCGCCGAGCACGATCGGCACGTCGCGAAACGCTTCGCGGCAGCGCTGGGCATAGACGATCACCGAGCGGTCGGGCCGCCGGCCGCCTTCGCCGCCCGGCGTATAGCTGTCGTTGTGGCGCAGCCGCCGGTCGGCGGTGTAGCGGTTGACCATGGAGTCCATGTTGCCGCCGGTGACGCCGAAGAAGAGGGCCGGCCGGCCGAGCGCCGCAAACGGTTCGGCGCTTTGCCAGTCCGGCTGGGCGATGATCCCGACCCGGAAGCCCTGCGCCTCCAGCAGGCGGCCGATGATCGCCATGCCGAAGCTCGGATGGTCGACATAGGCATCGCCGGTCACCAGGACGATGTCGCACTCATCCCAGCCGAGCACGTCCATCTCGGCGCGCGACATCGGCAGGAACGGCGCGGTGCCGAACCGATGCGCCCAATGGCGGCGGTAGGAAAACAGAGGTTTGGCGGTGTCGGGCTGCATGCCGGACATTTACGGTGCCCGCGCAGCCAGTCAATGGCAATCGCGCGGCAATCGGTAAATACCGTGCCGCGGCAATAGTTTGATCAAGGACCTGCGATCAGGCGGTGGCCGGCGCGTCGGTGTCGTCGATTTCGGCGAATGGCGGCCAGTACCCGCCGGCCGAGGTCGCAAGGGTGACCTTTGGCCGGTTCGGAAGCCGAACCGCATCAAGCGGGGCACCGCCGTCGCGAGACTGGGCGAAGATCGTGTGGCCCAACACGCTGCCCCATTGGCTCACGAGCGTCGGCAGGTCGCAGGTTGCCGCGAGCGCGAGACCGATCTTTCGCAGATGGGCCTTGTGGTAGCAGAACATCGCGAGATTGGCGCGCTCCTGGGGCGTGAACCTGTCCAGGAGATCGGCAATCGTGGTCTCGCTCGCCCGGTGCAGCCGGCCGATCAGTTCCTCCGGGACGAACGCGTCATCGTCCAACTGAGGGGTCGTGGGAGTGCGGGCAAACACGGTCTTCATCGGGCGCCTCCTGCGGCAGATGGGCGACGTGTAATACCGCTAGTGTTTAACGGCCGGGTTAACGGCTCGTTAACATTGGACGAATTGGTGTTCTCTCTTGGGGCAATTCCTTATCGATCCGTGATCGGTCAGGGCGCTACTCGGCTTGGATTTTGCCCTAGCTCAGCTGCCGAAAATGACGCGGCGGAAGCGGTACAAAGCGTAGCCGAAATAGGCGCTCCCGATAACGGCCGTCGCAAGGATCTCTGGCCAGACAATAGGAAGGTCTGCCCCGCGATAAAGCACATCCTGAGCGAAGATCACGAAATGCGGCGTTGGGCTGATCACCTTCATGAGGTACTGCAGCCAAACCGGCATGCTCTCCAAGGGCGTGGTACTTCCGGAAAGCAGCATCATCACCAGTAATACCGGGATTGACAGCAGACCGAACTGGCCCATCGTGGACGCGACGGTACCAAGAGCGATGCCGAGCGCCGCGACCGTGAACACGTAGAAGCAAGCGCCGCCCAGGAAAAGCAGGCGCGATCCGGCGATTGGCACCTGCAGCCACCACTCGACGACAAACGCCAGCGATAATGCCGTTGCAATTAGAATGACAATGCCATTGGCCAGAATCTTTGCGAGCATGATCTCGGCGGGGACTACGGGCATCACAAGGAGATGCTCGACTGTACCCTGCTCACGCTCGCGAATGAGCGCAGCACCGGTAAGAATCACGGTGATCATCGTGAGATTGCTGACGATTTGCATAACCGAGCTGAACCAACTCGACTTGAAATTTGGATTGAACTTTGCTCGCGTAACGACGTTTACCGGTACGCCGGGCAATCCTTCACGTCCGCTGACGAACCCGGCCACATAGGTTTGGATGACGTTCTGGATGTACGTCATCCCATTGAACGCCTGAGCGGACGCGGTCGCATCGACATTGATTTGAGCAGCGGTCTGCCGACCGGCGAGAATGTCCTCCTGGAACTTCGGAGGAATCTCAATCACGAAAAGAAAACGTTGCGAGTTCATCGATGAGTCGATTTGCCCGGCCGTGATCTGCACAGCCGGCTGGAACGTCGGCGGTGTGAGGCCATCCGCAACCCGGCGCGACAGATCGGAATGATCTTCATCGACGATTTCAACCGAAAGATTGGTCGCTTCAGTCGAGGCGCCGGTGGCAGCGGCGTAGATCGCAACGGTGAAGGAATAGGCGACAAGCGCCAGCATGATCGGGTCGGAGCGGATGCCACGCAACTCCTTGATCATCAGCCGGTAGATATTGGCCAAATGCAGTCGCAGGTGGGTGAACCGACTGCTTCTTGGTCGCTTCGACTTCGCCGCGGCTTGAGCCGTTATCTGCTCCGGTGCGCCCGACGCTTGGCTCGCCACGGACATCTCAAGTCTCCTGCTTCTGCAGAAATAGATGAGAGGCAGTGAAGTAGGCGGCCGCGAAGATCACAAGGACGAGCGCATTGAACCAGAGATCAGAAAAGCCAAGCCCTTTGGTAAAGGTACCGACGCTGATCGGCTGGAACCAAGCCGCCGGAAACATCAGGCCGATCAGCCTTCCCTGGCCGGTGAGAGAGGACACAGGCACGAGCAGGCCTGAAAAGTTCACCGTGGGAATGATGGCGATAACCGTGGTGGCGAAGACCGCCGCTACCTGGGTCTGGGTGAAGGTTGAGACGAGTTGTCCGAAACTGCACGTGGAGAAAACGTAGAGCAAAGCTCCGATCGCGAGGGCTCCGAACGATCCCTTGACAGGCACCTGGAAAACGACAAGCGCCTCAATCACCAGGATGATGAACATCACCATCCCGACGATGACATAGGGGAACTGCTTGCCCAGAAGGAATTCGGATTTGCTGATGGGCGTGGACCGAAAATTGGAGATCGAGCCGGTTTCCTTCTCGCGCACGACACCGATGGTCGCCATGATCGCCGGGATCAGAACCAGCATTATCACAATGACACTGGGAACCATGGAGAAGACGCTCTTGAAGGCCGGATTGTAGCGGAAGCGATTTTCGATATTGAGGTTGCCAAGGTAGACGTTGGAAACGAGGTTAGGGCCAAAACGCTCGGTTGCGATGTTCTGCATATAACGCAGCATCGAACCCGTAACGTATCCTTGGGTCGTCTCGCCGCGAAACGGCATGGCGGCGTCGATCCAGAAGCCGACCTCGGGCGGATGCAGGCTTTCAAGATCGCGGCCGAAGCCTGACGGGATCTCAACGACGAGAGCCAGTTCGCCGCTCCGCATCCGCTGCTCCAGTTCCTCTGGAGAACCGATCGGCGGTCGTTCGGAGAAATAACGGGAGCCCGAGAAGCTTTCGAGCAGCCTGTGGCTTTCCGGCGTGTTGTCCTGGTCGAAGGCCGCATATTTCAGATTTTCGACATCGAACGTGATGCCATAACCGAAGGCGACCATTAGAATCAAAGGACCGACGAACGCGAATGCCAGCCGGATTGGATCGCGCAAGAGTTCCATCGTTTCGCGCCGGGCATAGGCCCATAGCCGTCCGGGATCAAATGGGCTGGACGCATGCGATTGGACGGGTTTCGCTGCCGTCCCGACTGGCGCTGCCGCGGGTTGCCGCGCCGGCTCGGCCTTCGTTTTTTCTTCCGGCTTCGACGTCGTCACGCCTTGGGCCACCGCGGGCTGCGCGGCTCGAGCTTTCTTTTTTTCTCCAATTCCGGCCGCTTCCTCCAGATAGGAGATGAAGGCGTCCTCCAGAGTAGCGCAGCCGCGCTGTTCGACCAGCTCCTTCGGGGTACCGACCGCAAGTACGCGCCCCTGATGCATCAGCGAAATGCGGTCGCAGCGTTCGGCCTCGTTCATGAAATGATTCGAAAGGAAGATTGTGACTCCATCGTTGCGGGAGAGGTCGATCAGCGTGCGCCAGAACTGGTCGCGTGCGACCGGATCGACGCCCGAAGTAGGCTCGTCGAGAATGAGCATGGGCGGTCGGTGGAGCACGGCCACGGCAAGCTGCAGCCGCTGCTTGACCCCAAGCGGCAGGCTTTCCGGCTTGGCATCGGCCACGTTTTTCAAATCGTAGCGTTCGAGCAACTCGTTGATCCGCCCTCCGATCTCATTCGGCGGCAAATGATAAAGCTGCGCATGCAAATCAAGGTTCTGGCGGACGGTAAGCTCGCCGTAGAGCGAGAACGCCTGCGACATGTAGCCGACGTTCTGACGCGCCTCCATATCGTCGGCTGCCATCGGTTTCCCGAACAGCTTGGCCGAGCCTTCAGTGACCGGCAGGAGGCCGGTCATCATTTTCATGGTCGTTGTTTTTCCGCAGCCATTGGAGCCGAGGAAGCCGAAGATCTCGCCGCGTCCGATGCGAACGCTCACATGGTCCACGGCGACGAAATTGCCGAACCGGCGCGTCAACCCGTCCGTCTCGATCGCCGGCGTCTTGTCATCGCTCTCGGCGCGCGGCCGCACGATGACTTCCTGGTGCTGGCTGCGCTTCTCAGGTGGAAGGAGCGCAATGAAAGCGTCGTCGAGGTTGGTCTTATTCGCTTTGGCGAGAATCTCCTTCGGCGCGTCCTGCGCGATGACCTTGCCGTCATCCATGCCGGCGAGCCAATCGAACCGGCTCGCCTCGTCCATGTACGCGGTTGCGACAATCACGCTCATCTGCGGCCGACGCGCGCGGATCGAATCGATCAGCTCCCAGAACTGCCGCCGCGAGAGCGGATCGACGCCCGTGGTGGGCTCATCGAGAATAAGGAGATCGGGATCGTGCATCAGCGAGCAGCAGAGGCTGACTTTCTGCTTCATGCCGCCCGAGAGCTTTCCGCATGGTCGATCTCCAAACGGGTCGAGTTCCGTGGCTTTCAGAAGTTCGTCGATGCGCGAGCGCCGCTCGACCGCGCCCTGGCCGAACAGCCGGCCGAAGAAGTCGATGTTGTCGAACACGCTGAGCGTTGGATAGAGATTGCGGCCAAGCCCCTGGGGCATGTAGGCGATGCCGCCGTAACTCGCCCTGCGATGGCGCTCGTCGGCCATGTCACCGCCGAGCGCCATGACTTTGCCTGTTTGAATCTTGCGCACCCCAGCGATAAGGGCCAGCAAAGTGGACTTGCCGACGCCGTCGGGCCCGATCAACCCCGCCATGCACTGGGCGGGAATATCGAGGGTGAGGTCGTCGAGCGCGAGCGTTTTTCCGTAGCGGTGCGTGATGCGCTCGACGCTTGCGATGATGGCCTTGCTCATTGCGGAAGTTTCACCGCAAGCTCGTCGGGCCAAGCGACGCTAGGGTCGGTGCGCATGAAGGCGAGGCCGCGGACGCCTGTCTTGACCTGCCGGTGATACTTGCTCAGAACTTTAGGATCGGCCTGGAGCTTGACCCGGAACATGAGCTTCTGCCGCTCCTCGGCGGTCTCTACGCTCTTTGGCGTGAACTGGGCCTCAGTCGCCACGAAACTGATCGTATTGGGGAACACGTATTGGGGAACCGGATCAAGGATCGTGCGGGCCTCATCGCCGAGGCTGAGCTTGCCGGCTTGGTCCGCCGGCAGATAAATGGTCATATAGACGTCGTTGAGATCGAGGATCGTCAGAATGCGTTGTCCTGGGCTGACCACCTCACCCGCGCGAGCGAGCCGGTATTGCACACGTCCGCTCCTCGGCGAAACGAGCACCAGGTCCACCAGAATTGATTGCAGTCGTTCCACCTCAGCTTCGGACGCCTTGATCTGAGATTCGGCCTGATCACGCTGGGCGTTCGCGGCAACATAAAGTGCCTCCGCCAGAGTCGAGCCTATTGCGCCGCTGCTCCAACAGCTGCTGCGTAATGAACCCACTCTGGATCAGATTCCTTCCACGCTCGTAATCGACCCTGGCGGTGTCCAACTCGCTTTTCCGCTGGGCAATAAGCGCGACAGCTTCCGCCGAAGCCTGTTTGGCCTTCAGCACTTGGGCATGGGCCCCGCGCAACTGAGCCTCTGTTTCCGGCGCCGAGATGGTGCCGACGACCTGTCCGGCCGTCACCTCGTCGCCTTCATTCACGGTCAAAGTCGCCAACCGACCAGGATATTTCGCGGCGACGTCAACCTCGGTGGCTTCGAGCCGCCCGTTCGATTTTACGATCCCCTCCGGCATATCGCGGCCGCGCAAACGATTTATCAGCGTTTCTAACGAGGTGCGGGCTTTTTCGAGAGGGTTTTGGTCCTTCGATTGAGCATACGCCAAACCGATTGAGAGGCCTCCGTCCGAAGCCGGCGTGAGAACGCAAATCAGAGCGGCCAGCACGGCGGCGCTCGAGAAACGCAGATTCAGTTTGTGAACTCGACCAGCTATGCCGCCGCTCGTGGCTACCGCAGGACCGTTGCTCGTCTCAAGGGCGGATGACGCTTCTCGATTTGGCTCTTGCGTCGTCGCAATCTTTTGCTGGAGCCAATTCAGTTGGCGCGACAATACAGGATGTGCTGACACCACATTCTCCTGTCCGAATTCGGATGAGACCGGCGAATTATCCGGCGTCCTTCAAACGACACGACTTAATTTGAAAAATGAATGTCAGATGAGTCGAGGCGATCCATTGATCTGAATCAAGGGACAGCGGCTCACGGGCACATAGGTATGCATAAGGTTCTGAAGGTTCGCAGCGGGATGACGGCGCGTTTCGCAGCTGCCTGGGGCAGCGCTGCGTCGTGGCACATCAGCGAGCGATACCATGAGCCGCGCTAGGAATGCTTTGCCCAGCGCAGCTAGACGGAGGACGCAATGCCCCAAGCCCTTCCTGCCGCAATCCCGTTCCAGGACCCGACACCACCCAGAGTGATCGAGGAATTGTCGGGCCGGATCAGCGAACTAGCGCCGACCGCTTTCAATGAGAGTGAGCGTGTGCGCGACTTCTGGCAAAGGTCAGTTCCGTCAACCGCCTTTAATGAGTATGCGCGCGACTACTGGCAGAGGTCGGTTCTGTTCCTGGACATCCTGCGCCAACGCGGCAATCAGCGTGAGACGATGTTGGCTCACGGGGTGGCTTCGGTCCTGGTGTACGACACCGAACTGGTGATGCGCGGCGACGAATTGCGCCATCCGGTCAACTACTCTCTGCTGCGTATCATTCCGCCGGAGGGCGCCGAGATCGACGACCGCAAGCGCCCGGTTTTCGTCATTGATCCGCGTGCCGGGCAGGGACCGGGGATCGGTGGCTTCAAGCAGTTGAGCGAGATCGGCGACGCGTTCAAGGCCGGGCATCCTGTCTACTTCGCGGGCTTTACCGCTTTACCCGTGGAGGGGCAGCGCATTGAGGACGTCGCGCGAGCGCATACCGTCTTCCTCGAGAAGGTCGCTGAGCTGCATCCCGACGCTCTCGGCAAGCCCTTGGTGTTCGGCAACTGCCAGGCTGGCTGGCACGCGATGATGGCCGCTTGCATGCGTCCCGACGTGGTCGGGCCGATGGTGGTCGCGGGCGCGCCCCTTTCTTACTGGGCCGGTGTCCGCGGCAAGAACGCCATGCGCTATGTGGGGGGCTGGTTCGGCGGAACCTGGCTCGATCGCATGATTAGCGATATTGGCAACGGCGTCTTCGACGCTGCTTGGCTTGTCGCCAACTTTGACAATCTCAACCCTGCCAACACGTTGTGGAGCAAGCAATACAACGTTTGGGCAAACCCGGAGCAGGAGCAGAACCGCTACCTGCAGTTCGAGAAGTGGTGGGGCGATTTTGTCCTGTTGCGCGGCGAAGAGATGCAGTGGATGGTCGACAATCTCTTTATCGGCAACAAATTCTCGACTGGCCAGATCGTCACCAGCGACGGCATTCGCCTCGATATCCGGGAGGTTAAGACGCCGATCGTCTGCTTCTGCTCGCATGGCGACAATATCACGCCGCCTCAGCAGGCCCTGGACTGGATTCTCGACAATTACCAAAGCGTGGACGAGATCCGGCAGTGCGGCCAGAGGATTTTCTACACTATTGATCCCAAGGCCGGCCATTTGGCGATTTTCGTCGGCACCAAGGTGGCCGCAAAGGATCATGCCGAGTTCATCAACAACATGGAGCTTATCGAGACGATGCCGCCGGGGCTCTACGAGATCGTGATCACCGAGAAGCCGAGCAGCGAAACGTCTCGCGACGGGGAGGCCGGCGCCTTCGATCTGTCGATCGAGGAACGCGGTCTCGACGACATCCGCGCGCTGGGATGCAACTCGCTCGAGGACGAGCGCGAGTTCGCAGCTGTCGCGCGCGTTTCAGACCTCAACAACGCCCTCTATCAGACTTTCCTGCAGCCCTGGATCAAGATGATGAGCGGCCCGCAGCAAGCGCGCGCGGCGCTTGAACTGAATCCTTTGCGGCTCGGCTATTCGCTCCCGTCCGACAGGAATCCGATGATGCGAGCGGTTGCGCCGCTCGCCGAGTACGCTCGGGCGAACCGCGTCGCCGCCGCGGCCGACAACCCCTTCATCGCGATGCAGCAGCAATTCTCGAAAACAATGGTCGACGGGCTCAATCTGTTTCGTGACCTGCGCGACGAGATGGTCGAGCGCACGTTCCACGTGGTATACGGCTCACCCCTGGTGCAGACGGCCTGCGGTATCTCTCAAGATGATCGCCCGCCCCGACCGCGGCCTGGGCTGCATCCCTCCGTCCTCGCGGCAGCCGAGAACGAAAAACGTCGTTTGAAGGGGCGAACCGCCGACGGCAATGTGGTCGATGCTGCGGCACGGGTGGTGGTCTATATCGGCAAAGCCCAACACCGCATCGACAAGGGCACCTTCGAGGCCCTGCGCAAGCTACTCCTGGCGCACCCAGAAGTCTCGCCGGCTGCGTTCAAGGCTGCCGTGCGCGAGCAGTGGGCAATCCTGGCCGTAGACGAACGCGCCGCGATGGAGGCGCTGCCGCAGCTGCTGCCCGAGGATGCCGCGGAGCGTCGCGCTCTTGCCGACCTGCTTCAGGCAGCCGTCGCAGCGACCGGCAAGAAGCTCAGTGCCGATGGGCAACGCCGCATACGCGAAGTCTTGAATTTGCTCGCGGCTGGCCCGAGTCGACGCCCGGCAACGCGAGGCAATGGAGAGATTGCCGCCGAATGAAGACCGCCCCTAGCGTTACATGCGAATTGCCCACGGCTACGAGTGGCGCAACCGCCGGGTCAGCTCGCTTTAGCCCGCATGAGTGAGAGCCGTTCAACCTTGTACTTTCTTTGCGCGAAGTCCTTCTGCGCGGCGACGTCCAAAGGATTTTGCACGAGGCGAGGAAGGTTGCCTTCGCATCTCGAATTTCTTGGCTAAAGGCTTCAATCGTGAGCGAGCTCGCGCGCGTCGACTACAAGCGATTTAACAGCCATTTTGCGAACGTCGAGGGCGAGATCGCAATCTGAAAATCAACTTGCGCAGAACCTGAGGAAGCCGTCGCGCCCGTCGTGTTTACACGTGGTGCCAAGCGTTCTCGCTGGAGGCCGAAAGCTCCTCTTGCAGCGATTTCAATTCACGCGAGACGACCACATCCACAGGCGTGACGGCCTCCGCCGAAGAACGAACTTCAACCGAAAACAGGCTGAGGGCGAACCGCCTCACGCAGCCGCGCGCTTAAATGCGTCCCAAGCCACTTGATTTGCGCGGTCGAAAGCCTTGCGCGATTCCGCCAGCCCCGCGCCCAACGCCGTCCAAGATTCACTTCCTGCTTGTTTCAGCTTTTGCAAGCGCACTTCGGCCTCCGACGCTTCTGCATTCATCTGCTTGATGGCAGCATCGATGTCAGCACGTCGGGAGGCTGCTACCTTTGCTGCTGCGCCATGGAGCTGATCGGCCGCCTCGCGCCAGGCCTTCACTTGAGCGGCCGCCACGTCTCGGAACGTTGCTTGCTGCTGCCCGACCTGCTTGCCGACGGTCTCGATGTAGGTTTTGACCTCCGCTTCGAAGTTGTTCCAATCGGATTCAAGCTGAGTCTTCGTGCGAGCCCATGCGGCTTCGCCCGCTTCGCCCTGTTTCTTCACAATGGCTTGGAACTCATCGCGGCGCTTCTGCAAGTCGGCTCTCAGCTGATTGGCTTTGGCTTTCAAGTCCGCCTGCATCTGGCTCGCCTTGCCCTCAAGCGATGCCAATGTAGCATCCATCTCGTCAATCCGCTCCTTCGCCCAATTCAGGTAGAAATGCATCATGCTTTGCTCTGACATCATCGCCTCCGTTTTCCGCTTTCGTAAAGTGCCCTCAGCACGATCGCCGCTTCAGGTCAATTCACATACCTGTCGTGTGCTCTCGGGCCCTGGGCACAGCTTTATTGTTCGCGCCAATAGATAAACCGCGTTGATGCAGATCAAAGGTCCGTTAGAGCAGCTCGCGACTTCGCCCTCGAAGTTGCGCGACCCCGGGCGGGAGTGCCACTCCGACACGCCAGCGTGAAGACCGCTCGTTTTTGCCGGCCGACGCTCTTGCGCGAAAGCCCTCGCCCGCTATATCGGGAACAAATTCAACGCAGCCCAGGGAACCTCGCGGTATGACTGCCGAAACCGAAACCGTGGCCCAAACCCACCCCTTCCAGGCCGAGGTGGCGGAACTCCTTCGCCTGATGGTGCATTCGGTCTATTCCGAGACCGATATTTTCCTGCGGGAATTGATTTCAAACGCCTCGGACGCCTGCGATCGCCTGCGTTACGAAGCCATTGCCAAGCCGGAACTGATGTCGGCCGGGGGAGCCCTGGTGATCCGCATCAAGCCGGATGCCGCGCGCCGGCACGCTGACCATCGCGGACACCGGCATCGGCATGGACCAGCAGGAGTTGATCGATAACCTCGGCACGGTCGCGCGGTCCGGCACCCGGGCGTTCCTCAAGGGCCTTGCCGAGGCCAAGGACGGTGCGGGGCTGATCGGGCAATTCGGGGTCGGCTTCTATTCGGCCTTCATGGTCGCCGATCGCATCGAGGTGACGAGCCGCCGCGCCGGCGCCGAGACGGCCTATACGTGGTCGTCCTCGGGCGGCGCCGGTTTCGATATCGCTCCGGCGAGCGAGGAGGCGGCAGCGCGGGTGCCGCGCGGCACCGAGATCGTGCTGCATCTCAAGTCCGACGCGAAGCGCTATCTCGAAGCGCACGAGATCGAGCGCATCGTGCGCACCTATTCCGACCATATCCTTTTCCCGATCGAGCTCGTGGGGGAGGGGGAGCCGCGCCAGATCAATTCGGCGAGCGCGCTGTGGCAGCGCTCCAAATCCGAATTGAAGCGCGAGGACTATACGCAGGTCTATCGCCAGGTGGCCGCCGCCTTCGACGAGCCGGCCATGACGCTGCACTACCGCGCCGAGGGGCGGCAGTCCTATGCGGTGTTGCTGTTCGTGCCGGCGATGGCGCCCTACGACCTGTTCGATCCGGCGCGCAAAGGCCACGTGAAGCTCTACGTCCGCCGCGTCTATATCACCGACGACGCCGAGCTGCTGCCCGCCTATCTGCGTTTCGTGCGCGGCGTCGTCGACAGCGAGGATCTGCCGCTCAACATCTCCCGCGAGATGCTGCAGAACAACCCGCAAGTGGCGCACATGCGCAAGGCCATCACCGGCCGGCTCCTCTCCGAACTCGAGCAGTTCGCGGCGAAGGAGACGAAGGCACCGGACGCGACGGCGGATGCGGCTGCTTCGTCCGATGCGAACAAGGAAACGGCGAAGGACGGCGAAGGAGAGTCGCAAAAGTCGGGAGAGGATGCGGTTTCTTATCGCAAGATGTGGGACGCATTCGGCCGTGTCTTCAAGGAAGGCATTTACGAAGACCCGGAGCGGCGCGACCAGCTGCTCGCCTTGTCGCGCTTCACCACCACCGTCGGCGACTTCCGCTCGCTCAAGCAATACGTCTCCGACTTCAAGCCGAACCAGACCGAGATTTATTATCTCGTCGGCAATTCGATCGAACGGTTGAAGTCCAACCCGAAGCTCGAGGCGGCGCGGGCCCGCGGCATCGAGGTGCTGCTCCTCACCGATCCGGTCGACGCGTTCTGGACCGCATCACCGCTCGGCTTCGAAGGCAAGCCGCTCAAATCGCTGAGCCAGGGCGAGGTCGATTTCGGTTTGATACCGCTCGTCGAAAAGCCCGCGGAGGACGCAAAGGAAGAGGCCGAGAAGGCCGGCGTGACCGATGACGCCGAGGTGATTGCGGCGATCAAGACGGCGCTCGGAGAGCGCGTCTCCGAGGTGCGGGCGTCCCAGCGATTGACCGACAGCGCCGCGTGCCTCGTCGCCGGCGGCTTCGGTCCCGACCGCGAACTGGAGCGGCTGCTCGCGCGTCACAACCGCGGCGCCGGCGCCAAGCCGATCCTCGAACTCAATATGCGCCACGGCCTGGTGAAAGCGCTGGCACGCGCCAAAACGGAGGCGCGCGACACCGACGTCACTGATCTTGCGGAGGTGCTGTTCGATCAGGCGTGCATTCTCGACGGCGAAGTGCCGGAGAACCCCGCCGCATTCACCGCGCGGCTCAACCGCCTGATCATGCGCGGGTTGGCGGCTTGACCACAATGTCGGGACCGCGAGGTCGCGGTCCCGTTTGCTCGTAGGCAGTCAGAGAGCTGCGTCAGCGTCAGCCGGTGAAGGCGGCGCGGCGTTGCTCTTCGACTTCGCGCTGCGTCGTCGGCTTCGCCGGAAGCTGAAGCACGGTCGCGTGCTGGCCCTCGCGCAGCGAGGTCAGGAGCACGATCTGCCCATCCGGGAATTCGAGAGCATCGTGATGCACGTGCGGCGTCTCTTTGTCGATCTGACGGAAGATCGCCGTGCTGTGCTTCAATGTCTTGACGCTCTGTCCGAAGAAGCGGGGAGACTCGATGGCAACATCGCTGGCGAAGGCGATTTCGGTGCCTGGCAGCAGACACACCGCGGTGTTGCGGTTTTCCGACGCGCCGAAGCCGCGCGTTCCAGTGCCGAAGTTTCGCGTAATGAGCTTGTCTCCAACCGCAGCAGGACGTGACGCAACGCCTTGTAGGCTGTAGTCACACATGGCAAGGACTCCCTTATCTTAAGTTAAGCCCCATTAGCCCCAGTCGTGGTCGCTCAGTGTCGCGTTCTCAAGCCTTTCAAGATCGAGACTAACCCGTAACTCGCTCAAGCTTGGTTCGTTCAAGTTTGATTGCGGAAGCTTGACCATCCAAGCTCGATCGCCCAAAGCCGGCGGCCCGAACCTGGAGCGCGCTGGCCTTGAAGAGCCAAGTCCCGAATGTGCAACTCTTGAATGTTCAAGTCTTGGCCGACCAAATATCGGCACAAGCATTGTTCGTGCCAATGCCAGTATTTGCTAGCGGAAGCGTGCTCGCGACATTTGGCGAAACTGAGGCTGCAAGGCCCGGCTCATCGCTGCGCGCGGCCGTTGTATTCCGCATCAGCAATGCCGCCGCAGACACTGCGATGGCCGCGCCGGGCGCGCGATTTGTCCTCTCGGCGCCGATACTTCGCCCATGCTTGCGATTTTGTTATCCATCTGCGAAGAGGGCGCGAAAGCGAGGAGGGACATGAAGCAAGCGAGCGGACCCCTGCGGGGCGTCAAGGTATTCGATCTCACGCGCGTGCTGGCGGGGCCGACCTGCGTGCAGATGCTGGGCGATCTCGGCGCCGACGTGATCAAGATCGAGAAGCCCGGTTCGGGCGACGACACCCGCGGATTTGCGCCGCCTTTCATGCCCGGCACCAAGGAAAGCGCCTATTTCGTGGGCGCAAATCGCAACAAGCGCTCGGTGACGCTCGATATCGCCAAGCCCGAAGGCCAGGCAATTGCTCTCAAGCTGATCGCCGGCAGCGACATCCTGGTCGAGAATTTCAAGGTCGGGGCGCTGGCGAAATACGGACTTGGCTACGAGGACCTGCATCGCAAATTTCCTGCTCTGATTTACTGTTCGATTACCGGCTTCGGACAGACGGGGCCTTATGCCGAGCGGCCGGGCTACGACAGCCTCATCCAGGCCATGGGCGGCGTGATGAGCCTCACGGGCGAGCCGAACGGCCAGCCGCAGAAGGTCGGCATCCCGCTCGCCGATCTGTTCGCCGGCCTTTACGGCTGCATCGGCGTCCTCGCGGCGCTGCGCCATCGCGACGCGACCGGTCACGGCCAGCAGATCGACATCGGAATGCTGGACACGCATGCGGCGTGGCTCGCGAACCAGGGCATGAATTATCTCGCCACCGGCGAGAACCCGCCGCGTCTCGGCAACCAGCATCCCAACATCGTGCCGTACCAGGTCTTCGCGACGAGCGACGGCTATGTGGTCTTGTCGATCGGCAACGATCCGACCTTCAAGCGCTTCTGCGAGAGCTTTGGGTTGGCTCATCTGCTCGCCGATGCGCGCTTCGCCACCAATGCCGCGCGGGTCGAGAACCGAGCGCTCGTGACCGATACGCTGACGCCGGTGATGAAGACCAAGACCACCGCCGAATGGGTCGAGAAACTCGAGGCGCTCAAGATCGGCTGCGGCCCGATCAACACTTTGCGCGAAGTCTTCGCCGATCCGCAGGTGCGGTCGCGGGGCGTCGTCGTTCACATGGATCATGCAGCAACGCCGAAGGGCGTCGACGTGATTGCAAACCCCGTGCGCCTCTCGGAGACGCCGCCGGACTATCGCCTTCCGCCGCCCTTGCTCGGCCAGCACACCGACGAGGTGCTCACCGAACGCCTCGGCCTCAGCAAGGCCGAGCTCGAAGCGCTTCGCCGCGACGGCGTGATCTAGCGGCGCCGAAACTCTAGCGCTCGCTAACTCTAACGCTTCGATCCATCCTCCACCCGTCATGCCCCGCTTCAAGCGGGGCATCCAGTAACCACCGACCTATCGGCTATAGAGACGGGTGCCCTGTATCAGCTGACGGAGGTTACTGGATCGCCCGGTCAAGCCGGGCGATGACAAGGACTAATTCGTGCGCTTTGGCGGCATGCGCTCGGCGAGCGGCGGCAGATAGCGGTCAGTGTAGACCGAGGCCGGATCCGGGCTGTTCGGCAGTCCGTAGGCCGACACCACGGAGTCGATCGTCTTCTGCAATTTCTCCGGCGTGACCGAACTCAGCCCGAACTGCGCCACGTGGGGCGTGTCGGTCAAACCCAGCGCGATGTCGAGGCGAATCTTTTCGATGTCGAGCTTCATCATGGCGTCCCGCGCCTTGAGCACGCCCAGAGCTTTTTGCGGGTCCGCGATCGTGTCCTTGGTGCCCTGGTTGAGGGCCTTGACGACGCCGCGCGTCGTTTCCGGATTCTCGTCGGCAAACTTTTTGCGCGTGACCAGCGCAACGCCGTACATGTCGGCGCCGAAATCGGCGTACCGCAGCACGTAAAGATCGTCCATCGTGAAGCCCATTTCGAGCATGGCGGGAACGTTCGAATTGGTGAAGCCGCCGGTGCCGTCGACTTCGCCGCGCTTCATCATCGGTCCGAACAGTTGCGGCTGCACCGATATCCACTCGACCTTGACGTTTTCCGCGTGCGCCGCCTTGAAGAGGATCGACGCCGTGTCGTGCACGG
This sequence comes from uncultured Alphaproteobacteria bacterium, assembly GCA_963702755.1. Classification (GTDB taxonomy): domain Bacteria; phylum Pseudomonadota; class Alphaproteobacteria; order Rhizobiales; family Xanthobacteraceae; genus JAJPKK01. Next base: position 625,290 of record CAVPDZ010000009.1, read on the forward strand.
CGATGCCCGGACCTCCCGCGATCTTCTTGCCGTTGAGATCGGCCGGCGTTCGGATTCCTGCGCTCTTGCGCGTGATGAACGCGAGCGGCGTTTGATCGAAGCTGACATAGACGGCAATGAGCGGCGTTCCCGGGTTCTTGGCGTTGAACAGGATCATCGACGGCATATCGACCCAGCCGAAGGTATAGGCGCCGCTGCCGACGGTGACGGCGACATTGGTTGCGCCGTTGCCCTTGTCGATGGCGTCAACGGTGACGCCTGCCGCGTTGAAGTATCCCTTCTCCTGCGCGACGAAGAATGGCGCGTGCGTGCCCTGGATCACCCAGTCGAGGCTGATCTTGACGTTTTTGACTTCGGCTTGCGCGGCGACGGAATACGCGCCGGCCAGGATCAATCCCGGCACCAATACCCGGCACGTTGCACGGAACGCCGAAATGACCGAGGCGGGGCCGCGAGAAGGAGTGCCGATCATCGTTCACCTCCATTCGCAAAAAATTCGACATGCAAACCGACAATGAAAGACGTTCCATCATAATCAGGTTTCGCAACGCGTCGAGCCGCCTTCGAGCCGACTATCGCCTTGGCATGGGGGTCGACCGTTGCTAGCTTCCGCCATCCCGATCGCCCCGCGCTTGATCGATGCATGCAGTGCGATGACATGCCTTTTCCGAAGGCATGTTTCGTGCCAGCCTCTTTCACCGTGCATTTCGCGGCAAGCGCCCTCGCCATGAAATGCATCATCAATCGAGGAGAAAGCCGATGCTGAAGGTTCCCGGCCACACGCGCTATGAGTATACGCCGCTCATCAAGCGCAAGGATTACACTTGGCCCGGCGGCAAGCGGCTTGCCTTTTATATCGCGCTCAACATCGAGCACTTCGCGTTCGGGACCGGCATCGGCATGGATCCGGTCCACTCGACCGTCCAGACCTCGCGCAACTTCTCCTGGCGCGATTACGGCAACCGGATCGGCAACTGGCGCTTGTTCGAGATTCTCGACGAGCTCAAGCTGCCGGCCACCATCCTGCTCAACAGCAGCGTCTGCCATAACTATCCGGAAATCGTCGACAAGATAAAGGCGCGGGGCGACGACGTGGTCGGCCACGGCCGGACCAATGCCGAGGTGTTGCGCGGCATGTGGGAGGAGGACGAGCGGCGCGCCATCGCCGAGTGCACCGAAGTCCTCGCGAAACACGTCGGGGTGCGGCCGACGGGCTGGATGGGGCCAGGTGGGCTCGAGACCAACGTGACGCCCGACCTGCTCAAGGAGGCGGGCTACACCCATCTCCTCGACTGGCCGTTCGACGATCAGCCGATCTGGATGCAGACGCGGGCCGGCCCGCTGCTGTCAGTGCCGTATCCGATGGAATTGAACGATGCCGGCTCGCTCGCCCATCGCGACCAGACCGGCCGCGATTTCGCGGACATGATCGTCGATCAGTTCGAGGAGATGCTCGAGCAATCGGAGCGCCATCCGCTGGTGTTTTCGCTGGCGCTGCACGGCTTCATCGTCGGCCAGCCGTTCCGGCTGCGGCCGCTGCGCAAAGCCATCAAGCATTGCATCGAGAAGGGGAAGGACCGCATCTGGGTGACGCGCGCCGGCGAGATCGCGAAATATTGCTTCGAGATGCCGAAGGGCATCATCCCGGGCAGTTGATCCGATAAGCGAAGGAAAGCGCGGGACGCACAATTGAACGGTGGGCAGCGCGGAGCTTCGCTTTGCCCACTACGACGCCGCGCGGCCCGATGGTCGAGGCGCTGCTGGAGCACGACTTTGCGGTGTTCGCCACACCCAAGCAGCTCGATCGCTTTCGCGATCGGTTCAGCCTCGCCGGCGCCAAAGACGACAGCCGCGATGCCCAGGTGCTTGGCCACTCGCTGTGCACCGATCGCCATGCGTTTCGCCGCGTCGCGCTTGATGATCCGCTGGTGATCGAACTGCGCGAATGGTCGCGCATGTATGACGAACTCAAGCAGGAGCAGAGCCGCCTCACCAACCGCGTGCGCGACCAGCTGTGGCGCTACTATCCGCAGATGCGCGCTTTGAGTGAGGACTTTGCCAGCGACTGGTTGCTCGATCTGTGGCACGCGGTGCCGACGCCCGATCAGGCAGCGCGTGCCACCGACAAGGCGATTGCAGCCATCCTCAAGAGCCACCGCATCCGCCGCTTCGATGCCGCAACTGTGCTCGGCATTCTGCGCCAGCCACCGCTGGCGGTGGCTCCCGGCACCATCGCGGCGGCCACCGCCGATATCCGCACCGTCGCGGCGCGGCTGCGCCTGGTCAATGCGCAGATCAAGGAGGCCGAACATCAACTCGACCAACTCTGCGCCGCGATCGAAGCGAGCACCGAGGCCGCGCCGGGGCAGATTTGCGAGCAGCACGACGTCGCGATCCTGCGTTCCTGTCCAGGGCTCGGAAGGATCAACGTCACCGTGCTGCTCGCCGAGGCCAGCGAGCCTCTGCGCCGGCGAGATTACCATGCCTTGCGGACGCTGTCGGGGGTGGCGCCGGTCACCAAGCGCAGCGGCAAGAGTTGCGTGGTAATTCAGCGCCATGCCTGCAATACGCGATTGCAAACCACGGCCTATCATTGGGGGCGCGTCGCCGTTCAGCACGATCAGGCGAGCCGGGAGCGTTAAAGGGCGGTGCGGACGCGCGGCCACAATCAGCCCGCGCTTTGCGCAGGTCGCCGACCGCCTGCTCTATGCTTGTGCACGCTGCTCGAACGCCAGGTCCTGTTCGATCCGAGTTACGCCAAGGCGCCGGCAACTGCTGTTGCTTGACGCCCTTATTCCTTAGTTCGAGCGCACAACCATTCCCTCGTCACGACCTGCCGGCCGACACAGCGTCGCGCGCAGCCGCCGTCAAGGATGGCCGGCACGTTGCCCGCGAGGCTGGCGCGGCGCTTCCAGGCCATCCTTGACGGCGGCGAGCACGCCGCTAGCCTGCCGCAAGCTCAGGGCGAAGGACAGCACCGCCGCAGGGCTACCGCCCCGCCATCGCGCGTTGACAAACGGTAGAAGGCCCTACGGATCGTGGTCTCGGAATCCGGGATTACGGCTGCTCTTCTGCCGGGGCTTCGTCGGGCTTGAAGCCGCGGAATGACCACGCGGTCGCGGCGCCGAAAATCAAAAGTGCGACAGGCGGCCCGAACAGGAGCACCGGGATCACCAGGAAGTCCTTGGGCTCGGTTCTCCCGCCAAGCGTGTACATGATCAGATAGATCGCCCAGCTCATGATCCATGCGACCGAAGTCAGGATCCAGACGCGGAACATGCCCCGCCGCCAGTTGATCGGCGCGCGTTCGGCAGGCGACGAATTGAAGGAGCGGCGTGGGATGCTGTGGAGCTGCATAGCCAAATTTCCCTTGTGAAGACGCTGCGGCACGACGCTACCAATGTGATCTGGCCTAAACACCACTTGCCGACGGATTGTGCGTTTAGCGTGACGCGTTGTCCAGATGCATGTGGCCGCATTGCGGAGAATCGGTCGCGACCGGGAAGGAACGTCGGAGATCGTTAATCTTTCGCTATGCCGCCGATTTAGCTCGGTCATGCGCGACAAATTCGCTTCCGGCCGGGGAATTGGCGGCGCTCGTTTGAGCCTCACCAATGGCCGTGATAGTGTGTCGTTCCGGGGTCAATGCGCCGCGGTCATCGCGGCCGGACGACCAGATGGCGACGACAGACCTCAACTCTCGACCATTGCCGCGGCAAAAACCCGCCTTCCTCCAGCGCAGGATCGTGCGGCAGGCGCTGCCGTGGGCCGTCATCGCGGCCATCTTCCTGCTGTGGGAAATCACGGTCCGGCTGTTTGGGATTGAAGAGTTCATATTGCCGGCGCCGAGCGCGGTGTTCGCCTCAGGCTGGGAATGGCGCGGGCCGATCCTGGAAAATTCGTGGCAAACGCTGCTGACGACCGTCGGCGGCTTCCTGATCGCGGTCGTGTTCGGCCTTCTGGGCGGGGTCGCGATCGGCTCCTCGACGCTCGTCTACGACGCCTTCTATCCGGCGCTGGTCGGCTTCAATTCGATCCCCAAGGTGGCGGTGATCCCGATCCTCGTGATCTGGTTCGGCATCGGCACCGTGCCGGCGATCATCACGGCGTTCCTGATTTCGTTCTTTCCGATCCTGGTCAACGTCGCGGCGGGCATCGCGACCGTCGAGCCCGAGCTCAAGGACGTGCTCCGGGCGCTCGGCGCGACGCCAGGCCAAATCATCGTCAAGATCGGCCTGCCGCGCTCGATGCCTTACTTCTTCGCCTCGCTCAAGATCGCCATCACCTTCGCCTTCGTCGGCTCGATCGTCGCCGAGACGGTGGCCTCCAACCGGGGCATCGGCAATCTGATGCTGGTCGCGTCCTCGCGTTTCGAGGTGCCGCTCGCCTTCGCCGGCCTGCTGGTGACCAGCATCATGGGCATCGGCATGTATCTCGTCGCCGAGTTCATCGAGCGCCGTACCACCGGCTGGGCGACGCGAGGCGCGGACGGAATGGGCGGGCCGAGGTAAGCGCGGAGGTTACCCCGCGCCGAGGGTCGCCGCGAACTATCGCACCCTGACCTCGACGAAAATGTCGCCGTTGCGAACCTCGACCTTGACGGGGGTCAGGCGGACATTGGGGTCGCCCGGATGCCGGCCGGTCTCAATGTCGAATTCGTAGCCGTGCCATGGGCACACGATGTTGCGCTGCTTCGAGTGCTGCAGTCCGGCGCTCTTCATGTCCGGCGTCAGCTTCTCCTCGATCTGATGAAAGATCTTGCCCTGGCACACCGGGCCGCCGGCGTGGGGGCAATTGTTTCTGTAGGCGACCACCTTGTCGCCGACGCGAAAGACGCCGACCTCGAAGGTATCGACCGCGAAGACCTTGTAGTCACCGTCGGCAAGATCGCTCAGGCGCGCGACCGCAACTTCTTCCATGTCATTTCCCCCGGACACTTGCTGCCGCCGTCATGACACGGCCGGCGGACGGTTGAACCACATCGCTACGTCGAACAGGTTGAGATCGGCCGCGCGAATGAGCGCGCACGCTGCGACGACGGACTCAGTCGTGGTGACGGCACCATCGGCGACAGGCTTCACGTCGCTGCCATGCCGCTCGATCTTGGCGGCGTAGACTTTGATCGCCGCTGCCAGCACCTTCTGCAGCGTCGCGTCGGATATCGCGTCGGGTTCGCCCCGCCGCAGCGCTTCTCGAGCCAGCGCGACGAAATCGCCCGCGGGCTTCGGCTGCGCCGCGCGTGGGCGTTTCGCCGCCTTCCGGGAGGCTTTCGGCTTTGCTGCTCTCATGACAACCGCCAAGCGAAGCTGCGTCGATCAGGCCGGCACCGGCTCGCGCGGCGCGCGGACGGGGCTCGGTGCCGAGAGCTTGCCCTTCGGCACGTCGAGGCCGAACAGCCGCGCGGCGTTGAGGCCCAGGATGTTGCGCTTGCCCTGTTCGCTCAGGAACGGCAGCGTCGTGATGGTGCTCGGCAGGTCGAAGTCCCAGTGCGGCCAGTCGGACGCGAACAGGAGCTGGGTGTCGGCCTTGATGGCTTCGAACGTCGCCTTGGTCAGGTTCATGTTGGAGCGTTCGAGCGGCTGGCTCGTATAGTACATGTCCGCCATGTACTCGCTCGGCTTGCGCCGCAGCATCGGCGCTTCCGACGACCGCATCATGTATTCGTGGTCGAGGCGCTGCATCAGGAACGGAACCCACGCGAGTCCGCTCTCGATCCAGATCACCTTGAGGCGCGGAAACCGCTCCGGCAGGCCATTGATGATCCAGTTGCGTCATGTGCACGAGGTTGAAGTGCACGAACGACAGCGCGTGCATGGACAGGAACCGGTTGCACTGCTGCATCGACTGGTCGCCCCAGTGAAAGCCGGAGTGGAAGCCGAGCGGCTTGCCGCTCGCCTGGATCGCCGAGTAGAGCGGCATGTAGGCGTCGTGATGCACCGCCCGAAACCGCGTCGAGGTGACGGAGAAGCCGAGCACGCCGGGGACGTCGCCGAAGCGTTCGACGACGTCGAGGCAGGCTTCCGGATGATTGAACGGCAGGTAGAGCATCGCCTTGATGCGCTTGTCCTGCGGCAAGATCCGCTCGACGAGCCAGCGATTATAGGCGGTGCCGATTGCGACCTCGACCTCGGCCTGCGGGTGCATGCCGAGCACCAGCATCGGGGTCGGAAACACCACCATGTAATCGATGCCCATGCTGTCCATGGCGCGCTGGACGAGGGCGACCTGGGCGTGGGTCTTGCCGGGCGGCACCGCTTCGCCGAGACGCTGCTGATGGGGAATGCGCCCGAACACGTCCTGATAGAGCAGGCCCGGCGTGGCGTTGAGGAGGCCCGGGCGGCGAGCCGCCGCGGTCCTTGAAGGCGCGCGCCATCGTCCGATAGACGTCGTTGTCCATCAGGTCCACGACTTCCGACCAGAAGGCGGTCTCGGTGACGTGGGCGTCGATATCGACGATGAAGTAATCGTCGTGGCGCTGGTGAGTTGCCGCGTGAGCGAGGATATCGCGGGTGTCGGTCGCGTTGGTGATCTTCGGCAGCTCGGTTACCTGGCGCGCGTGCCCGCCGTTACGGCTTTTCCCGTTGCTCTTGGCGTCATGCTTGCCGCCATTCTTGCCGTTCTTGGCAGGCGACGATTTGTCGGGCGATTTGGGCATTCCGGTCTCCGTAGATCGATCGGCGGCGGCCGATCATTTTTCTTGGTTCGAAGGCGAGATTAGGCCGGCACGGCACCCGACTGCAATCCGGGCATATGCATCGTCAATCGCTCAGGACGGCGATGGCATTGATCTCGATCAAGTAGTCCGGCGATGCCAGCTTGGTGACTTCGACCATGGTCGATGCCGGCGCCGGCGCCTTGAAATACTCGCGGCGCACTTTGTGAATCTGGTCGAACTGCTCGATGTTGCGCACGAACACGTCGACCCGGCAGATATCGTCCATGGTGCCGCCGGCCGCTTCGACCGCGGCCTTGATGTTCTCGCAGACTTGGCGGGTCTGCGCCTCGATATCGCCGATGCCGGCGATCGTGCCGTCAGGGCGGCGCGCCGTCATGCCGGAGATGAAAACGAGGCGCCCCCGTGCTTCGATCACGGTCGCCTGCGAGAAGTGGCCGCTCGGTTGGCGAATCTTCGACGAAGTGACTTGCGTCTTGGGCATCGCATTTCCTCCATGGCGCGGTCGTCGGCGGCTTGCGTCGCGCCCGACCGCGTTCGCATTTCGCTCTTACGGATAACCGGCGCAGTTGCGCGCGCCGTCGCCATAAGCCTCTTCGCATTCCGCGCGCGTGACCGGTCCGCGTCCGATCACCTTGGCGAGGAGATAATCGGCGACCGCCTCGATCTCGCGCCGGGTCAACGTGGCGCCGGGCGGCAGCGAAGGGGTGTCGCGACCGAGTTCGGCCGCGGTCACGTCATAGCAGCGCTTGTCGGTGTAGGCGTCCTCGTCGAAATGCGGCATCGCCTTGCCGGGTACGCCGCAGCCGATCACCTCGATCAGCTGATCGCGCTTCAGCGGCGAGGCGCGCAAGTTTGCGGCCGCGCCGCTCGACTGCGGTTCGCCGGCGCCATCTCCGGCCCAGCCATGGCAGAACGAGCACTGCGCCTTGTCGAGAAAGAGCCGCCGCCCGAACGCGAAATCATCCGCTGCCGCCGCCCCCATTCCCGTCGTCGCGATCAAGGCCAGCGTCAGGGCGGCAAGTCTGGCGCAACGTCTCATCGGTCCGCGCACGGCGTAAATCTCAGGGCGAATTGTTCAGTCAAGAAGTCTCTATCGTCCGTGAACAGCCGCGTCAAAGCACCTTTGAGAGGAACGCATTCAGACGGGGGTCGGATGGCCGCTCAAAGAATTCGTCCGGCGGCGCGAGGTGAACGAGCTTGCCGTCGGCCATGAAGGCGACATGGTCCGCGACTTCCCGCGCAAAACCCATCTCGTGGGTCGCGACCAGCATCGTGATGCCGGTGTGCGCCAGCTCCCGGATGACTTGCAGCACCTCCTGCACCATCTCGGGGTCGAGGGAGGAGGTCGGCTCGTCGAACAGCAGCACCTCCGGCTCCATCGCGAGCGCGCGCGCGATCGCCACGCGCTGCTGCTGGCCGCCCGAGAGCTGACCGGGGTACTTGTCGATCTGGTCAAAGATGTTGACGCGCGCGAGCAGGCGTTCGGCGCGCGCATAGGCCTCCTGCCATGACAGGCCGCGCGACCGCACCGGGCCGAGCGCAACGTTCCGGCGCACCGTCATGTGCGGAAACAGGTTGAAGCTCTGAAAGACCATGCCGACTTTGCGTCGCAGTTTCAGAATTTCGCGCCGGTCGGCCGGAAGTTCGATGTCGTCGATCCGGATGCGGCCGGCGTCGATCTGTTCAAGCGCGTTGATGGTGCGCAGGAACGTCGATTTGCCGCCGCCGGAAGGCCCGATGACGCAAAGCACCTCGCCGCGCGCCACCGCGAGGTCGACGCCGCGCAGCGCCTCGAAGGCGCCAAATGACTTGCGCACCCCTTCGCAGGCGATCATGGGCTCCGAACTCGTGTTCGGAGCGGGGCTGTCCGTTTGTCCGCTCACCAGACCTTTCCCAACAGGCGGCGTTCTTGGTGTTGAACCAGGAGGCTCAGCGGCAAAATCAGGGCGAAGTACATGATGGCGATGGCGGTCAAGAACTCGAAGTAGCGAAGCGTCTGGCCGCCGAGGACCATCGCTTGATAGAACAATTCCCCGACGCCAATGGCGGAGACGAGTGCGGAATTCTTGATCAGAATTGTCGTGATGCCGAGCATGGGCGGGATCATCATGCGCAAGGCCTGCGGCGCGACAACGTCCCACACGACGGCAACACGGCGAGAGGCCAATAGCCCGCGCCGCCTCGAACTGCCCGCGCGGCACCGCTTCGATGCCGGCGCGGAAGATCTCGGCGAGGTAGGCGCCGGTCGGGATCGCCAGCGCGATCGTCCCCGCCTCGAATGCCGATGAGCTTGGCGTTCAGGATGAGAGGCGCGCAATAATACAGCCAGAAAATGATGACCGGCTCCGGCAGGGCACGAAAGAGCGCGACGTAGCCGGCGCTCATATAGTAGGCGATCCCGCGGCCGAGCAGCATCCCGGCACAAATGATGAGCCCGATGACGATGCCGATCGCAAGCGACACGATGACGAGGGCAAGCGTCATCCATACGCCGCTCGCCAGCACGGGAAGGTTTTGCCAAAGCAACGAGGTGTCGAACGACATCTTCAGCCCTGCGTCGTCCGAAAGACCTTTTCCAGCCGGAAGGTCATCGAGCTCAAGAGATAGCCGAGGACGAGATACATGATGGCGATCGTGGTGAAGATTTCGATCGGCTTGAACGTGTAATTGCTGATGCGGGTCGCGACGCCCGTCAACTCGCCGATCGAGAGCAGGGCGAGGACCGAGCTTGCCTTGAAGTAGCCGAGCGCAATATTGGCGAGCGGCGGAATGATGATCTTGAGCGCCTGCGGCAACACGACATCAAGCCACTTCCGGGTCCGCGACAGGCCGAGCGCGTCGGCCGCATCCCATTGGCCCTTGGGGACCGCCTGGATCCCTGCGCGCGCCACGTCGGCGAGGTAGGCGCTCGATTGCAGCGCCATCGCGATAAATCCGCTTTCGAACGCCGACGTCGAGATTCCGGTGACCACCGGCAGGGCGAAATGAATCCAAAAGAGCGCCACCACCAGCGGCACGTCACGCAGGACCTCGATGTAGGCAGCGATGAGCCATCGTAGCGGCGCGAACGGCACGTAGGCGAGGCAGGCAAATGCAAAGCCGAGAGCCAAGCCGAGCAACAGCGAGAGCGACGTAATGAGGATCGTGGTGAGAAGACCCTGGAGGAGGGCGATCCGATAGGTGTAGACCACCGAGAAATCGAGGCCTTCGACGAACGACCAATTCACCTGCGCGGCAAGCCACCCCACGATAAGGAGGGCGGCGCCGGTTGGAACAATCCAGTGGATCAGGAGATCGGAGGCGGAACGGGACAGCAGCGCGTTGTCGTGTTTGTCAGGTCGCAGTTTCACTGATGATGTGTTGGAGCGGCTGTCCTCTACTTGCTCCATTTGTCGAGAATCTCCTTGAGCTTCCCGTTCTCTTCGAGGCTCAGGAAGACCGCGTTGAGCCAGTCGCGGAAGAAATATTCGCGCGGCGGCACCGCATAGGCAATCGACGTCTTGGCGAGCAACTCGTCGGACAAGCAGCTTCGCCTTGATGTTCGGATTAGCCTTCATGAAGGAGAGGTTGCCGTAATACCCGCCGGCGCCGGCGTCGGCGCGGCCGGAGGCGATCTCAAGCAGGATGATCCCGGCCTGATCCGCCGTCAGGGTCTTGACCGTGGCCTGCTTGAACAGTGCCTTCGCCACGGTCTCTTCAAACCCGCCCGACCGGACGACGACCGTTTTTCCCGGCTTGTCGAGGTCCGCGATCGTCTTGATCGGCGAGTTTGCCGCGACGAACAGCGAAATGCCGTCGGCCGCGATGGGCCGCGTGAACGTAATGATCTCGGCGCGCGCTGGAACGATGTAAAAGCCCGCCGCCGCGAAGTCGCATTTTCCCGTCGTGATGTTGGGGACGACGGTTCCCCAGGTGGCATCCACGTATTCGGGCTTCACCTTCAGTGCGGCCGCGACGAGATTGACGATATCGATGTTGATCCCTTCCCACTGGTTGGTGGCAGGATTCTTGATGTTCCATGGCGTGTAATCGACGCTGCAGACGCGCATCACGCCGCGGTCCTTGATGGTCTTCAGGAGATTGTCATCCGCCGCCTGCGCCCGCGGTGTGATGCTCAAAGCGACAAGGGCACCGAGCGCGCCGATCACCAAAGCCCTGTTTCGCATCGTCGTGCTCTCCATCATCGACTTTGCCTTTCTTGGCACGGCACTAGGCCTTCTCCGGCGAGGCCATGGTATCGGCAGTCGATAGTGGTGTCAGCAGCCTTTGGCGGGGCGCGCGCGAAGGCGGGTTCGCGCTTGGACAATCCCGCGCGGCTCGCTGGCGATCAGGGATGCAGCGCAGTTCCGCTTGATGCGGCAGCGGCGCGGATCGGGGCAGCGTCGAAAGCATTTGCCTGGTCGACGAGGGCCGTCGAATAGCAGCGCTCGACATCAATCTCGGTACTCAACGTGCCGGAGCGGCGCAGAAACTGCTGCCAGGCCTCCATCTGGTCAGCCGAGATGGCGCACCACCGCGGGTCTGGATCGTCATGGTCGATGCGCATGGGTTCAAGGCACGCCTTGAGGATTTCAAGCTGCCTTCGTATCGCGGCGCCGGATGAATCGGCTGCCGGCTTTGCTTCCGGAAAGACCTGCCACATCAGCCGCAAGGTCGCCTCGGGATTGGCAAACGAGAAGACGAGGCTCTTCTGAATGGCGCGCAGCCCGCGCGCCAGCAAGTCCGGATCGGCGGCGAAGCGCGTCTCGGTCGTCCAATAGCAGGAGGAGACCTTGATCGTTTCGAGAAGCTTCGAGCGCAGATGTCTCAAGCGAAGGCCGCTCGCGGTAAAATCGCCGTCGCTCCAGTCCATGATGAATGCGGCGTCGACCTCGCCGTCGCGCAGCGGCGCGACCATGCCGCGCGACCTCCATTCCCGAGCCGCGCCAGGGCACCCATTCGAAGCTCTGCTTCCCCACGCCCTCTTCCGCGAGCGCTGCTTCGGCCAGCGGGTGAAGGTGGGGAAAGTCGCAGGCGATGCGTTTGCCTTCGAAGTCGTGCAACGAGCGGATCGGGCTGTCCGGCAGGACCGCAAAGTAGCGGTGCGCGCGGCGCGCCTTGCTGCCGATCGCCACCATCGGCAGGCCTTCGGCCCGTCCCATGAAACCGACGATCGTATTGAGGAACGCGATATCGCATGCGCCGGCGCAAAGGCTGCGCGCCGTGGCACCCGGCTCCCCGCCATAGAAGATCGCGAGATCGAGACCTTCTTCGCGGTCGTAGCCCATCGCGACAATCGGGGCGAGATATCCGTAGGCCGGCCCCATGCGGTCGGGGATGGCGAGCCCGATCGTGAACTTCCGTCTGGTCATCTGCCGGTTTCCCGAGTTGTCGCGCGGCCGTCATCGTCCGACGCATGGGCCTGGAACGCGCGCGCCTGGGCGCGGACCGCATCGGCGTCAAACGCGTTGAAGTGGTCCACGAACTCCGAGGTGAAAACGGCAGGCGAGATCGAGGCGCCGATGCATTGCGCCGCAATTGATCAGGAAATCTTCCCAGGCCGCGATCTCGTCCCGCTCGATCGTGCCCCAACGCCACGCCTTCTCGCCAGGATCGGGAGCAAATGAATCGAGCCGGGCTTTCATGATCTCGAGGTCCCGTCTCAGAATGCGTGCCTCGTCCTCGGCCGACGGCCGTGTCTGCGGCTCCTGGCGCCACATCAGCCGAACGGCGGCCTCGGGATTTTCCAAGGCGTAGGTCGTCACCTTCGCCATCGCCCGTCCGATGCCGGCAATCGCGTCGCGGTGCGCTTGCAGATAACGCTCCGAGGTCCACAGGCAGGAGGACAGCCTGATCCGGTCGAGCGCTCGCGACGGCAAGCGGCGCATCTCCAGTCCCTCGGCGATGAAATCGCCATGGTTCCAATCGATCAGGAACACCGCATCGATGGCTCCCTCGCGCAGCGGCGCTATCATCGCGCGCGTCTCCATTCCCGAGCCGCGCCACGGCACCCATTCGAAGGAGCCGGCCAACACACCTTCCTCAGCGAGTGCCGCCTCCGCGAGCGATCGCAGATGATCGAAGTCGCACGCGATCTTCTTACCCCGGAGATCGCGCAGTGACTGGATCGGGCTTTGCTGGATGACGGCGAACCAGCGGTGAGTACGGCGCGCCTTGCCGTAGACCGCGACCATCGGCAGTCCGCTCTCGCGCCCCAGCAGCCCGACGGTCGTGTTGAGCGAGGCAATGTCGCACGCGCCGTCGCACAGCGCGCGGGCCGTCGCCCCCGGCTCCTCGCCATAGAAGATCTTGAACTCGAGACCTTCGTCGCGATCGTAGCCCAGGGCCGAGGCTGCGCTGAAATAGCCGTTGGCGGCTGTCATCCCCGGCGGAGTAGCAATACCAATGACGACAGGTGTCAGCATGCGCAGCCGTTATTCAGAGCGGATTTAATTCGTCCTGAATCACCTCAACGTCATGGCCGGGTTTATCCCGGCCATCCACGCCTTCCTTTGCAGAAACACTGAAAGAAAGACGTGGATGCCCGCGACAAGCGCGGGCATGACGACCGAAGGGCGACTCCATCAGATCGAAACAAGCTCTAATCCTGATCTCACAGCCCGAACACGAACAGCATGGTCGCGTTGCCCTGGGTCTTGAGTTCCGGCGAGCGCGCGATCTTCGCTTTGCCGACCGGACCGATGCCGGAGGCGATGGCGATATATTGCTTGCCGTTCACCGCGTAGGTCATCGGCGGGGCGACAAAGCCGGTGCCGACGTTGATTTCCCAAAGCTTGTCGAGGGTCTGATCGTCGAACGCGAGGATGGTGCCGTCGAGCATCGCGGTCACCACGATGCCGCCGCCGGTCGTGAGCACGCCGGAAAGGTCAGGGTAGGGCAGTTCGCGGCGCGTTTTGATCTCGGCGGTGAGCGGATCGACGACGGTGAGGCTGCCGACGATGCGGGCATCGTTGACGTAGCCGCCGCCGCCGAACTTGCCGCGGACATGGGCGGTCGGATCGGGCGTGATGTCGGCGCAGCCTTCGCTTGCCCCGATATAGAGGAGCTTGCTCTTGTCGGAGTACGACGGCGGCCAGAAATTGGTGCCGCCGTGGACGTCCGGACAGGAGTTCATGATCTTCGCGGTCGGCGACGGCCAATCGTGGTTGTAGGTCTGGACGTCCTTGCCGGGATCGTAATCGACGGGCTTGCCGGTCTTGGGGTCGAGGCCCTTCGTCCAGTTGAGCTTCATCGCGTACTGCACCGCCTTGAGGAATTGGCCGTTGAGGCGGTCGAAGGTGTAGTTGAAGCCATTGCGGTCGGCGTGCACCACGAGCTTGCGGTCCTCGCCGTTGACCTTGCCGTCGATGATGATCTGCGAGCCCGAGGTGTCGTAGTCGTGGATGTCGTTCGCGGTGTGCTGGAAATGCCACTGGATCTTGCCGTCCTTGACCCCGAAGGCGACGGTCGAGTCGGTATAGAGATTGTCGCCGGGACGATAGCCGGAATCGTAGCGCGGCACCGGATTGCCCGTTCCCCAGTAGGTGAGGTTCGTCGCCGGGTCGTATGAGCCGGTGACGTACATGGCGCCGCCGCCGGTCTGCCAGGCGTTGTTCTTGTCCTTCCAGGTCTCGCTGCCGGGCTCGCCCGGCGCCGGGATCACGAAGGTCTTCCACTGGGTGTCGCCGGTCTTCGGATCGAGCGACGCGATCCAGTCGCGCACGCCGTTGTCGCCGCCGGACGCGCCGATGACGATGGAGTCCTTGAGCGCGAGCGGCGCCGCGGTGATTTCGAGATCGGGCTGATCGAGCAGGTTCTTGTCCCAGACGATCTTGCCGGTTTCCTTGTCGGTTGCGATCACGCGCCCGTCGAGGCCGGTCACCGAGATCACGTAGTTGCCCCACAGCGCGACGCCGCGGTTGCGGTCGGCCTTCTTGGTGCCCGGGTCCATCTTCCAGACGACCCGGCCGGCCGTGCCGGAGCGCACATCGATCTTGTAGACGACGCTCCAGACGTCGGTGATGTAGAGGAAGCCGTCTTCGACGACCGGCGTCGCTTCGTTGTACTCGTTGCCGCTGGTGCCGCCGAGCGGCACGGCGAAGGCGAGCCTCAGGTTCTTGACGTTCGCCTTGTTGATCACGTCGAGCGACGAGTAGCGGTGCGAGCCGTAGTCGTGGTGATTCATCAGCCAGTTGCCGGGCTCCGGATTGGCGAGGCGCTCGAACGTGACGTCGGCGGCCGTTGCCGTGGTGCCCGCCATCGCGATCGCGCCGAGGGCGGCCCAACCGAGCGTCAATGCGGCGCGGGAAACGCAAAGGTTGAATTGCTTTTTCACCCTAATCCTCCGTCCGTTGCGCGGCCCATAACATCGGCCGCGGCCGCGCGAAAGCTAGTGCAGTTGAATGCGAGATACGAGTGGGTTTTCGCCCATTTACCATGCAAATAGCTGCGGTCCGGCAGAAAGTCGGACTGGCGCCGGAGGATGCATGTCGGCTCGATCTTTCGTGCTAGTGTCGCGGCCTTAATCCGCGATCGCGGACAAGCCAAGCGGACGAACCAAGACGGGAGACACTCATGGGAAGAATGATCGCGTTGAGCGCGGGCGGCGCGTTGCTGGCGGGCGCCTTGGGCGGGATGGCGCAACAGGCGAGCGCCGAGACGCTTGTTGAAAACAGCGCGGAATTCCGCTTTCAACTCGACTTCCATGTCAATGATGCCGCGCTGCAGAAGCTGCTGCCCGCCGGCTGGGAGCCGGCCATTGCGACGCAGGGTCCCGCCAAGGATGCCAACTTGCGGCTCATCTTCATCGACCGCGTCGACGTCACCAATCCCGACAACACGCCGAAGACGACCGATCAGCTTGTCTACGTCGCGATCCCGGTCAAACAGACGGGAACGAACAATATTGCCGGGCAGATGATCATTGGCGGGCTGACGTCTGACGCCAAGGAAGCGCCGGGGCCGTTCGGAAACTACGGAGTCGCGAACGCCAAGACGTCGCGCTCGTTCTCGACCGACAAGGGCGTCACCCAAGGCGAGGAGAACTGGGAGTTCATCGCGCCGAGCGGCGAGCGCATGGAGACCCATGTGAAATACGAGCGCGGCCCTGCGCGTCGCAATCCGACCCAAGAGGTGAAGTTCTTCAATCCGTCAAATCCGAGCGCCTATCAGATCTTCAAGGTCGATTCCGGTCTCGACATCATGAAGAACGCGTCGGTGCCGGTGAAGGATCGGGTCAAGGAGTTCAGCTACAAGGTCACCGGCGGCAAGCTCGGCGGCTTGTTCGACGGCACCGAGAAGGCCGCTGAGCTGGGACTCCTTCCACTGGTACAACCGGGCGATCCTCAATCCATAGACTGCCGCAGCCGTAGCCCGGATGAAGCGAACGCAAACGCGTTCGCTTAATCCGGGGATGGACTCTCCTCACTGCGTCGCCTTGGCCCCGATCGCACGGCCGCCCCGGATTACGGGATCGCGCAGGCGCGCTCCCTTCATCCGGGCTGCATCCATCCCCGAGGACCTCCCGGCTTCTTGAAGCCCCTGGGGGCCTATGTCATACGAGGCGACCGGCCGGTCGCCGGCTGAAGGGGACGATATGCCGGAAACCGCGGGGCTGTTGCGGGGCAAGCGCGGCCTGATCATCGGAGTGGCCAATAACCGGTCGATCGCCTGGGGCATTGCCAAATCGGCAACGGCCCATGGCGCGCAACTGGCCTTCACCTATCAGGGCGACGCGCTCAAGAAGCGGGTGGAGCCGCTGGCGCACGAGGTTGGGGGACTCGTGGTCGGACACTGCGACGTCACCGACGCGGCCTCGATGGATGCCGTCTTTGCGGCGACTGCCGAGAAGTGGGGTTCGATCGATTTTGTCGTCCACGCCGTCGCGTTTTCCGACCGACGGGAGCTGGACGGCCGTTACATCGACACGACCCGCGATAACTTCCTCAACACCCTCGAGATCAGCTGCTATTCGTTCACGGCCGTGGCCCAGCGCGCCGAGCGGCTGATGTCGAACGGCGGCGCGATGCTGACGCTCACCTATTACGGCTCGCAGAAATGGATGCCCCATTACAACGTGATGGGCATTGCCAAGGCCGGACTGGAAGCGTCCGTTCGCTATCTGGCGGCCGATCTCGGCACCAAGAATATCCGCGTCAACGCCATCTCCGCCGGACCCATCAAGACGCTTGCGGCGTCGGGCATCGGCGATTTTCGCTACATTCTCAGTTGGAACGAGCACAACGCGCCGCTGCGCCGCAACGTCTCGGCGGATGAGGTCGGCGATACCGCGGTCTACCTGCTGTCCGACCTGTCGCGCGGCGTCACCGGCGAAATCCACTATGTCGACGCCGGTTATCACATCGTCGGCATGAAGCATCCCGACGCGCCGGACATCGTCGTCCACAAGGATTGATGCGCTCGCCGGGCATACCGATATCGCTGCCATGACGTTCTATTTCGTTCGCCATGGCGAAACCGACTGGAACGCCGCGCGCCGGCTCCAGGGCCAGATCGACGTGCCCCTTAACGAGGTCGGTCGCCGCCAGGCTGCCCGGTGCGCCGAGATTCTAGGCGGCCTCGGCGTCAAACCGGTGTCGGCGCTGAGCTTCGTCGCTAGCCCGTTGATACGGGCCCGCGAGACCATGGAGATCATCCGCGGCGGTCTCGGTATGGAGGCGGCTGGCTATTCCCTCGACCGCCGGCTGGTCGAGATGTCGTACGGCCTCTGGGAAGGCCTCACATACCTCGAGGTCCTGGACCAGCATCCCCACGAACTGCCGGCGCGTAATCGCGACAAATGGAATTACCGGCCGCCCGAGGGGGAAAGCTACGCCGATCTCTTCGCGCGCGTGCAGGCTTGGCATGCCGAGGTCGAGGGCGACATCGTGCTTGCCGCCCATGGCGGCGTGGCGCGGACCCTGATGGTGCTTTATGGCGTGCGCCCCGCAGATGACGCGACGACGGGCACGATCGAGCAGGGCGTCGTCTATGAGTTTTCCGACGGCGTCATGCATCGGCATGAATGATGCGGCCGCTTCCGCCTCGTCAAGAAATAACGATATTTCAATAGCTTGAGCCCGCTCTCCTGCGGTTATTGATTTGGTTGAGGAAGTCGCGATGACAGGCCTTCAACCGCACGCATGGCGGCGTCATTGACCCTTCGCGGCGCGCGGGCTACCAAGCCGGCGGCAGGCCAAAGCTCATGTCCCACAATACCTTCGGCCACCTCTTTCGGGTGACCACGTTCGGCGAGAGCCATGGCGCCGCAATCGGCTGCGTCGTCGATGGTTGCCCGCCGCAGATCCCGTTGACTGCCGCCGACATCCAACGCGATCTCGACCGCCGCCGGCCTGGCCAGTCGCGCTTCACCACGCAGCGCCAAGAACCCGACGAGGTGAAAATCCTCTCGGGCGTCTTCGCCGATGCGGCCGGCGTGCAGGTGACGACGGGTACGCCGATTGCGCTCGTGATCGAGAATGTGGACCAACGCTCCAAGGATTATTCGGACATTCGCGACCGCTATCGGCCCGGTCACGCCGACTACACCTACGACGCCAAGTACGGCCTGCGCGACTATCGGGGCGGCGGCCGGCAGTCGGCGCGGGAGACTGCGGCGCGGGTTGCGGCGGGCGCGGTGGCGCGCAAGGTGGTGCCGGGGGTCTCCGTGCGCGCGGCGCTCGTCGCCATGGGCCCGCACGCGATTGACCGCGCCCGATGGGACTGGGACGAGGTCGCACGCAATCCGTTCTTCTGTCCGGACGCGGACAAGGCCGCATTCTTCGCCGATTACCTTGATGGCATCCGCAAAGCCGGCTCCTCCATCGGCGCCGTCATCGAAGTGATTGCCGAGGGGGTACCGCCGGGTCTCGGTGCGCCGGTCTACGGCAAGCTCGACGCCGATATCGCGGCGGCGCTGATGGGTATCAACGCCGTCAAGGGCGTGGAGATCGGCGCCGGTTTCGCGGCGGCGGCGCTGTCGGGCGAGGAAAACGCCGACGAGATGCGCATGGGCAATGACGGCCGCCCGCGCTTCCTGTCCAATCACGCCGGCGGGATTCTCGGCGGCATTTCCACCGGACAGCCGATCGTGGCGCGCTTTGCCGTCAAGCCCACGTCGTCGATCCTGACGCCGCGCCAGACCGTCGACCGCTACGGCCACGAAACGGAAATTGCCACCAAGGGCCGCCATGACCCCTGCGTCGGTATCCGCGCCGTGCCGGTCGGCGAGGCGATGATGGCGTGCGTGCTCGCGGATCACTATTTGCGTCATCGCGGCCAGGTCGGTGAGACACCGCCCTGGCCGGCAACAAGGCCCTGAAATGAATGCCGTAGATGCTGAGAAACCAATGACGTCACAATCCCACTCGCTGGTCGAGGCGGCCGTCGCTGCGTTTGCGCGCGGTGAGATCGTCGTGGTCGCGGACGACGACGACCGCGAGAACGAAGGCGACCTGTTCGTGGCCGCCTCCATGTGCACGCCGGAAAAGATGGCCTTCATCATCCGGCACACCTCCGGCATCGTCTGCGCGCCGCTGGCGGGAGAGGCGGCAAAGCGCCTGCATCTCGACCCCATGGTGGCGCTCAACGATGCGCCGCTCGGCACCGCGTTCACCGTGTCGGTCGACGTGCGTCACGGCCTGACCACCGGCATTTCCGCCGAGGAGCGCACCAACACCGTGCGCGCGCTCGCCAATGGCAACAGCGGCCCCGTCGATTTCGTGCGCCCGGGCCACGTGTTTCCGCTGGTCGGGCGCGAGGGGGGCGTGCTGATGCGGTCGGGGCATACCGAGGCGTGCCTCGATCTGTGCCGGCTTGCCGGCTTGTCCCAGGTCGGTGTCCTCGCCGAGTTGATGAACGACGACGGCACCGTGATGCGCGGCGCCGACGTGGCGCGTTTTGCCGCACAGCATGGCCTCAAATGCCTGACCATCGCCGATCTCATCGCCTATCGGCAGGTGCGCGAGAAACTCGTCGAGCGGGTCGGCGAGTTCACCGTCGCGACCGAGATCGGAACGCTCAACGGCTATGCCTATGTCACCCGGTTCGACCAGGTCCACCACATGGCGCTGGTGCACGGACGTATCGGCGACGGCCGCGATGTGCTGACCCGGCTGCATCGGGCGAACATCCTCAAGGACATTTTCGGCGGCGCGGCCGACGTCCACGGCGCGTTGCGGCGGTTCGCGGCCGACGGGCGGGGCGTCATCGTGTTCCTGCGCGACGGCTCCGCGGGCGTGCCCGTGACCGCGCTGCCGCAACAGGGCACCGATGCCGCGCGCCAGCGGCAATGGCGCGAGATCGGTCTCGGTGCGCAGATCCTGAAAGACCTCGGCATTTCCTCGATCCGCCTTCTGACGTCGGCCGAGCATCGCTACGTCGGCCTCGCCGGCTTCGGCATCGAGATCACGTCGAGCGAGCCGATCGCGCCGTAGGGTTAGCTTGGACCCTTGATGTACTGTGTGCGGCCGTACACCTGTAATTGAAGGGTGCTTCGTGATAGGTATTCGACGATGAACCCGCGCACTGCATCGATTGCGGAGGAGGCGGACCGACTCCCAGCCGCTGACCGCATCAAACTCGTCGAGCACCTGCTTGATACATTGAATCCGTCAAATCGTGAGATTGACGCGGCTTGGGTTGAAGAGAGCGAGCGACGTCTCGACAGCTACCTTCGCGGCGACGCGACTGAGCGGGATGCGAAAGATGTGCTCTCTAAGCACCTGACGCAGATGTAACGGCGTCTACGCCGGTTATGCCGCGCCACCACAAAGCGGTTTCGTCGAGGCCGCTGCCCTGCCGTATTTCGCCGGCATGATCAGGTGAACGGTGGCCGGGCCGCTTTTCTTGTCCTGGCAAGCGTGCCACCATGCGAAATTAAATCTCGCTGCCGCTGGCCGGACCGAAACGCCAGTTGCTTCCGGGCCAGGCGCGGGTCGGGGAAATTGATGCGCGCATTCAGATTGACGATGGCTGCGGCCGTGGCATCGGCCGCTCTCGCGCTGGCGGTCGCGACGCTTGGCGTCAGGCGACCGGTGGACGACGCTGGCGCAAGTTCGGGGCAAGGCCCCTGCCGCGGCGGCAACCGCCGATGTGGACGTTGAGCTCATTATCGCGGTCGACGTGTCCTATTCCATGGATCCGGACGAGCAGGCGCTGCAACGCGAGGGCTACATCACCGGCCTCAACTCGCCGGAGTTTCTCAACGCGCTCCATCAGGGCACCCATGGCAAGATTGCCTTGACCTATTTCGAATGGGCGGGCGCTGCCGACCAGCGTGTCGTCGTGCCATGGCGAATGATCGACGGCGCGGCGACCGCGCGCGCCTTTACCGACGAGATCGCCAACGCGCCTTACCGGCGCGCCTACCGCACCTCGATTTCCGGCGCGCTCAAGTTCGCCCAGCCGCTGTTCGAGAGTTCGGGATTTCGCGGACTGCGCCGGGTGATCGATGTGTCGGGCGATGGCGTCAACAATCAGGGCGCGCCGGTTGCGATCGTGCGCGACGAGGTGCTGGAGCAGGGGATCACGATCAACGGCTTGCCGATCATGCTCAAGCGCCCGCAGCCCGGCTCGATCGACATCGAAGACCTCGACATCTATTACGAGGATTGCGTGGTCGGAGGTCCGGGCTCCTTTGTGATTCCGATCAAGGAGCGCAAGCAGTTTCGCGAAGCGACGCGCACCAAGCTCGTCCTTGAGATAGCGAGCACGACGCCCCGCATCGTGCCGGCGGCGGCGTCGGCCCCGCGCATTTCCTGCACCATCGGCGAGCGCCTGTGGCAAGAGCGCTGGGGCGGCATGCCGGATTTCCGCTGAGGGGCAATCTCGCCGCCGTAGCCCGGATGGAGCGCGGCGGTCGCCGCGCGCAATCCGGGGCCGGCCTCTCAATCGACCGCGTTGTTGCGCCGTCCCGGATTGCGCTTCGCTCCATCCGGGCTACGGGTTGTAGATCACTCGCGCATCGAAGCGATCGCTTCGTCGACCAGGAAGAGGTCGGTCAAGCAGCGCGCGCAGGTGAATCGACGCATTGAGATTGTCGACGAGCTGCGATCCGATCGCGCGCTGGGCGAGCGCCAGCTTGATGCCGGCCCGCGCCTTGCGTGCGTCGTCCTCGAGTGTCGCGACGAACGGGGAAAATACGGCTGGGTCGGCCGCGGCAGCTTTCGCCGCAGCAATTGCGGCCGCACCGATGCCGTCGAGCGCCGCGTCGGCGCGCTTGAGAAAATCGCGGACCTCCCCGCCTTCAGTGCCGCGCCGATGGCCTTGCGAGGCATAGGCGAGCATCAATTCGTAGGCCTCCTCAATCGCAGCAATCCGTTCCGCGAAACCGCCTGCGGGTTGCGCATCCGCGCTCATGATCGATGTTCCAGTTGTCGGGGTTTGTCGGCGTGGATGGCGCAGAGCGAGCCCAGTAACTGCCGCACGGACGACCGCGTGGAAGTCCGCGAGAACAGGCCGCTGCTGCCAACCATTTCGTGAAGGGCCTCGGGGATGATGGGCCGCGCTCGCCGCGGTCCATCATCCGAGCTACAGGCTTGGCGCTTACACCGCGTCGCGGATCGCGCGTTTGACGAGGTTCTCCATCAGGGGAACCTTGTACTGATTGAACGTCACCGGCCGGGCGCCGTGACTTGCGGTCTTGCCGGCGAGCGTCGCGGTGTCCTCATCCTGGGCGCTGCCCTTCACCACATCCTCGACGACCTTGAGGAAGCGCGGTGTTGCCGCAACGCCGCCGCAGCAGACGCGGGCCGCGCTGATGGTGCCGTTCGCGACCTTCACCGCGGAGGCGACGTTGACGAGCGGGAAGTCCCAGGTCTGACGGTCGGCCACCTTCTCGAAATAGAACTTGGCCCCGGCCCAGGTGGTGGGGATGCGGATCGCAACCAGCAACTCCTCGGGCTTGATCACCGTCATGTGGGTGATGTCGACTGCCGGTCCCACAAAGTACTTCTCGGCGTCGACGACCCGCTCGCCCTTGGCTGAGCGGATCACCATTTTGGCGTCGAGGACGATCAAGGCGGGCGCGGTATCCGACGGGCTCACCGCAATGCAGCGGGAGGCGTCGAAGATCGCGTGCTCGCGGTTCATCCCGCCCGGCGTATCGGCGAAGCAGGTGTTGCCGCCCGCCCGATAGCAGGGCAGGCCCGAGCGGTAATACCAGCACCGCGCGTCCTGCGAGACGTTGCCGCCGATCGAGGACATGTTCCTGATCTGCGGGCTCGCGACCCGCCCGGCGGCATCCGCCAGCACCTTGTACTTGCTGCGGATGACTTGACTGTTCGAAACATCCGCGAGCGTCGTCAAGGCGCCGATCTCGATCCCGTTCGGAGTTTCACGAATGCCCTTGAGCTCCGCGATTCCGCCGAGGTCCATCACGGCCTTCGGCCGTTTCACGCGGTCCTTGAACCAGTCGAGGCTGTCGTTGCCGCCAGCCATCTTCCAGATGTCCTGGCCACGCTGGTTGAGTTGAGTGAGAGCGTCCGCAAGCTTGGTCGGCTGCAGCAGCTCGAAGTTGGGCATCATATCCCTGATCATGGCTGCATCCCCTTATTGCGTATTGGCGGCGAGCAGTTTGTACGACTGCGGGCGCTTGGCGATGGCATTGACGATCATGTCCGCCATCACCGGCGTCCGGTTGAAGTAGTGGCCGCCCATGGCGTCGGCGATGGCGCAGACGAGCGCCGCGCCGGCGCAGCCCTCCAGCGGCTCGCCGATGCCGCGCGACCCGAGCGGAGCGCTCGGATCCGACATGTCGACCGCGTCGGCGTGCATTTCCGACGGCACGTCGAGATAGCTCATCGGCTTTTGGCTCAGGAACCCGGTATTCGCCGGCAGACCGATCTGCGCATCGAGCACATATCGCTCAGTCGAGGCGAGACCGAAGCCCATGACCGCGCCGCTCTTGACCTGGGTGAAGAGACCCATCGGATGAATCACGGTGCCGCAATCGGCGACGCCGAGATATTCGAGGATCGTATGCTGCCCGGTCTCGACATCGAGCTCGATCATGATGTAGCCGACCGCCAAAGCGGGCGGCATGGCATTGAAGGCAAGATTGTCCTTGGCGACACCGACCAGGCCGGTGCCGGCGATGCCGGCGACGGCTGCCTGGGTGATCGGGTTGATGTCCTTGGGCGCCTCTTTGCCGGAGAACACGCCGCCGAGATCGATCGCGCGCTGGGCCGCAGCGGCGTAGGTGAGCGACTTCGACGGATCGGATTTGAGAAAGACCTTCTCGCCGCCGATGTCGTAGTCGTCAGGCTGGCCGCCAAGATCCTTTGCGGCGATCTGCTGCAGCTTCGCCTTGGCATCCATTGCCGCCACGTAGTTCGTGCGCGACTGGGTGTAGGTCGTATTGCTGCCGACCTGGGGCGAGTTCCACGGCAGGTGACGCCGGGTGTCGCCCCGTTCGATGATGCAGTTGTCCCAGCTGCACTTGAGGACTTCGGCGGCGACGCGCGAGGTCGCGGCATAGGAGTAGGTGCCGAGATTGCCGACGCCGGTGTGGATGTGGACCTTGCCGTCCGGCGTGATCCGCACGAGGCCGTCAAAGCCATTGAAGCCGGCCTGGTGGAACGCCGAGCCGACCCCGACGCCGATCACCTTGTTGCCGCGGCGCTGGCCGCTCAGCTTGATCTTCTCGTCCCACTTGAAGCGTTCGGCGCCTTTTGCCAGCGCTTCCTTGAGGTAGGCACTGGTGAAGGACTCGCGCTTCTCGCCGTGCTTGCCGTTGTTGTCGGGCGCATTGATCGTGCGGATTGCCACCCGATCGAGCCCGAGCCCGCGCGACGCCTTGTCCATGATCGGCTCCATGGCGAGGGCCGTCTGGTTCTCGCCGGGGCCGCGTTGCGGGCCGCGGAATGGCGTGTTGGTGAGCACCGGGATGCCGCGCCAGCGCATTGCCATCGGTTGATACACGACCGAAAGCGTATGGCCGAAGTTCTCGAAATCCCAGAAGCCGATGTTGGCGCCGTTCTCGGCCACCACATAAGCGTCCATGGCGGTGATGCGGCCATCGGCGCGGAAGCCGACCCTGATCCGGCCCTGGAAGCCGGCGCGGCCCTGGCCGATGGCGTATTCCTCGGCTCGGCTCACGCGCATCATGACCGGCCGATTGATCTTGCGCGACATGTGGGCCGGGATCGCCATCTGCGGGTAGGGCGTGCCCTTCGAGCCGAAACCGCCGCCGCAGTATTCGGCGACATACACGAGGTCCTTGGGCTCGACGCCGATGTAACGGGCAAGACCCGGGATCATCGCCGTCTGGCTCTGGCTCGAGCCGAACACGAAGACCTTGCCGTTCTGCCAGTAAGCCATGGCGGAACGGGGCTCCATGCATTGATGGCCTTGAGCGCCGATCACGAAGCTTTCGTCGAGGACGAGCTTGGCGTCCTTGAAGCCGGCATCGAGGTCGCCATAGGTCCATTCTTCGGCGGGCTTGCCCATCGGCAGGTTGCCTTCGCCGGCCGACGCAAAGTCGCGCGCCGTCCACTTGATGGTCTGGAATTTGACCCGCGGATTGGCGACGTTGCCGTCGGTCCGGGCGGTGGGGCCGGCCGGATGGAGGCTGTCGAGCGGATCGACCACGAACGGCAGCGGTTCGTATTCGATCTTGATGAGGTCGATCGCGTCCTGGGCGAGTTGCTCGGTTTCGGCCGCGACCGCGAGGATCGGGTCGCCGACGTAGAGCGGCTCGTTGGTCAGGATCGGATTGTTGGGCGGCGGGAATGCCGGCACGTCATCGGCCGTGATGATGCCGAGCACGCCCTTCAGCTTGAGCGCCGCCGAGCTGTCGATGCGCTTCACCTTGGCGTGCGGCATCGGGCTCGTGAGCATGCGGCAGAACACCATGCCGTCGGCGCGGTAGTCCTCCGCGTATTTCGCCTTGCCGGTGACCTTGCCGTAGATGTCGGGCGGGGTGAAATTCTTGCCGATCAGATCGTATGCCATCTCACGCCTCCCGGGCGGCGCGCATCACCGCGTTGAGATAATGGTCATAGGCTCCGCAACGACAGAGGTTGCCGGAGAGTGCCAGGCGCACCTCGTCGCGCGTCGGCTTCGGATTGACCTTGAGCAATCCGACTGCGGATATGATCTGGCCGGGGGTACAGAAGCCGCATTGCGGGGCCAGCTCCTCGACGAACGCTTTCTGCATCGGATGCAGTTCGCCCTTCGGGCCTTCGAGGCCTTCGATCGTGGTGACTTTTCGTCCGCGCAGCGAGTGCGTCAGCGTCGAGCACGAATGCATCGGCACGTCGTCGATCAGCACGGTGCAGGCGCCGCATTCGCCGCGGTCGCAACCGAGCTTGGTGCCGGTGAGGCCGAGCTTGTAGCGCAGCGTCATCGCCAGCGTCTCGTTCGCGGTCGCATCGACCCGGCGCATCTGGCCATTGACGTTGATGGAGAGGAGCCGCTCCGGCGTTGCAGCCGCGCCCTGGGCGCGGGCGCCGCGGCCGCCCATGGTGTAGCTCAGCGCGGAGACCGCCGCGCCTGAGGCAATCACCGCCTTGATGAAGTCGCGGCGATTCGCGCCCGGAGCCCGTGGTTGCGGTGGCGGCGGTGTCCAAGGCGGATCTTGCGCAGCAAGCGCCTTGTAGTCGAGATTCGCATCAACGATGCGAGTATCGGGGGGAAGATAGTGCTCCATGGTCCCTCCTTGTGAATTTTGTTTTGCCGTGGGCACGGCAAACTCGCTCAGGGCGGCGAGTTTAGAGAGTTTCAAAATCAATCACAATTAAGCCGCATCGGCAATGGAAACGGCGCTGGTCAGGCGACGATGTCGCACCAGATTTTCGCCCGTGACGTGTGGGCGTGGCCTATTTTCCGCTATTCGTGCCGGCAGGCTTGCCGTGCGTTTCGCGCCATTTCGCGAGCAGGCGCCAGCCTTCATCCCGCTGCGCTGCGGTCGACTCCTGGATGATGGCATCGCGCCACAGGAAGGCGTCGGGTTGTCCGCCGGAAAGAGCGAGTTCGACCCACATCAACGCAAGCGGCGGATTGGCCGGCAGGCCGTCCGCCTTGAAATACATCAGCGCGAGAAAGAGCTGCGCGGTCGGCTCCCCCTGCTCGGCGGCGCGCGCGAACAATTCGGCCGCCCGCGCCCGGTCGATGGCACTTCCGCGCCCGGAATACACCATGAATCCGAGACTGGTGAGCGAGCGGGCATCGCCCGCCGCCGCGAGCGGCGTCCACACCGATTGGGCGCGCTCGTAAGCACCCTCGTTGAACGCGGCGAGGCCGGAGCGGAATCGGGCGTCGGCGTCGTCGCCGCGCGCAGCGACGATCGCCGCGAACATTGCGACAAACGCAATCCCGAATAGCCCGCACCGTCTCGATATCATCGGTAACCCGTCTCTCCGTTATGTATGAAAATATATATCGAAACTCCGCGCCGATTTCGAGGTGGAGTATAGGTCGCCGTATTTGATGCCCTCCGTTCGACCACCACCATTCAATGCCGCCCGATGAAATCAAGCACCTTGGCATTGAATTGTTCCGGCTGTTCCCAGGCGATCGAATGGCCGGATTCGCTGATGACGGCCCATTCGTGGGCTTTCAAATGCGCCGCCCACAGGCGCATCAAGGCGGGCGGCGCGAGGAGATCGCAATCGGCCGCCATTACCAGCGTTGGCATCGTCACATCGGCAAGTTTCGCGAAGGTGTTCGGTGAGCGCAGCGGCTGCGACGGGGCGCCCGGCTGCTGGGCGTGCTCGTCGATCTCGATCCAGCGCTTGGTGCCGTCGGGATTGCCGCCGCGATAGCCTGGGCCGACTTCGCGGTAGACCGCGGGTAGCTGGCGCAGGCCGGGAATTTCGAGCCGCGCTACGAACTCGCGCATCTGCGGCTCGGAAAATTGGCCGGTGCTCGCGGCCACCACGAGGCTGCGCAGCCGCTGCGGCCGCCACGCCGCGTAATCGAGGGCCGCGAAGCCGCCGCCGGCAACCCCCAAGAGATGAAATCGATCAAGCTTGAGGTGGTCGGCGAGGGCGTCGAGATCGCCGGCGATGCTGCCGGGCTGCGGGCCGCTTTCGGGTACGGCGGTGCTGCGTCCCCATCCGCGCCGGTCGAAGGCGATGACGCGGTATCCGGCCGCCGAGAACGCTGCGGCCTGCCGTTCCCACACCGCGCTGGTGCCGGTGTTCGCGTGGAGCAGCACGATCGGCACGCCGCCGCCACCCGTGTCGGTGAACCATAGTTTTACGCCCGGAAGGTCGGCGTAATGTCCGGCATTGTCCGCAGCGGGTGAGGGCATATTCATCAAAGCAAGCGCTAGCAGGACCGTAAGGATGATTCCTGAACCTGACCGGCTGGCAAGGTTGCCAAATTTGATCCCGCGACCTCTGTGCATATCGTGCTCCGGCTGATGGCGCATCATTGAAGCGCAAGTCGCAGCGCAGCGATACGCCTCACTATCGCGAAAATCGCGCGACGATCTCGACATGGAACGAGTAGCGGAACTGGTCGACCGGCGTCACCTCGTCGAGGCGATAGCCGCCGTCGATCAGGATTTTGGCGTCGCGGGCGAACGTCGCGGCGTTGCACGAAACCGCGACGATCGTACCGATGCGGCTCTTGGCGAGTTCGCGCGCCTGGGCCTCGGCTCCCTGACGGGGCGGATCGAATACGACGGCATCGCAGCCGGTCAACTCGGCCGGCGACGAACGGGCGGCGAAAGAGATCGCGCCGCTGCGCGTCGATCGGCTTGAGCCCCGTCGTCGCCGCCGCTGCTCGGCGCAGCGCCTCGATGGCGTCCTCATCACTGTCGGCGGCGACGACGCGCGCGCGTTCCGCGATCCGCAGCGCAAATGGGCCAATGCCGGCAAACAGGTCGGCGACCGTTTTCACGCGGCGGCCGGCCGCATCAAGATGGCCGAGCACGAGCTGCGCCAGCGTCTTCTCGCCGAGCGCGGTCGCCTGGAGGAAGGCGCCGGGCGGCAGCGCGACAACGGCGCGTCCGATCTGGAGGGTCGGTTCGCTGCGCTGGGCGACGCGTTCGCCGTGCCGCGTAATGCGCGCCAGGCGGTGGGTCTCGGCGATGCCCGCGAGCGTCATCGTGAGCTGCGGGGTGAGCGGGCCGGAGCCGCGCACGTCGATATCGATGCCGGCATCGGTCGCTGTCGCCTGGATGTCGAGCGGCTTGCCGACGCCTTGCAGAACTTCGGCAATCGCCCAGGCAGCATTGATCGCGCCGGCAAGACCTGGAGCGAGGATCGGGCAGCGATCGATCGGTACGATGCGATGGGCGTGAAGTGCCGCAAAGCCGACCTCAAGGACATCATGATCGCTGCGGCGCGCGTGCAGCACGGCGCGCCGGCGGCCATCGCCATGGGCGTCGATGAGGTCGCCGACCGGCCCATCGATGCCGACGTGGCTGAGTTCCTCGACCACGCGCCCACGTTTCCAGGCGCGATAATCGGCGCTCGCCCAATGCTGGAGCGCGCAGCCGCCGCAGGTGCCGAAGTGGGGGCAGATCGGAGCGATCCGGGCCGGGCTCGCGGTCTCGACACGCAACAGCGCGCGCCGGTCCGGATGGCCAAGCCACGGTCCGACCTCGACCGTCTCTCCGGGCAGTGCATAGGGGACGTAGATGGCACCCGATGGCGCGTGCGCGATGCCGTCACCGCGCCGGCCGATATCGTCGATGACCAGCCGTTCGACCATCAGCGGCTCTCAATCAAGCGCGGCGGCGAGGAAGAATTCGCGATTGCCGTCGCCGCCTGCGATTGCCGAAGGAAATACCACGATGCCGGTGCATCCCAGCGCGGCGGCGAACTCCGTAATATCGGTACAGACCGCTTGATGCACGGCGGCGTCGCGCACGATCCCGTTCTTGATGCGGGAGCGCGGGGCTTCGAACTGCGGTTTGATCAGCGCAAGGAGGTTCGCCGGGCGCGTCGCGAGCGCGAGCGCCGCCGGCATCACCAGCTTGAGCGAGATGAAACTCACATCGATGGTGACGATGTCCGGTCGCTCCGCGAAGCAGCTTGGGTCGAGGGTGCGAATGTCGGTGCCTTCCATCGACACGATCTCGGGACGCCCGCGCAGCCGCGAGTGCAGTTGACCCGTACCGACATCGATCGCATAGACAGCTCGCGCACCGCGCGCGACGAGCACTTCGGTAAAGCCGCCGGTCGATGCACCGATGTCGAGACAAACGCGGCCGGCGACGCTCACGCCCGTGCGGTCGAGCGCGTCGCTGAGCTTGACGCCGCCGCGCGACACCCACGGAAAAGCGGGGGTTGCGGCGAGCGCCGCATCCGGCGCGATGGCATCGGAGGCCTTGCGCACGGGTGCATCGTTGGCGGTGACGAGGCCAGCCGTGATCGCCGCCTGGGCCTTGGCCCGGCTCTCGAACAGGCCTCGCTCTACCAGAACGACATCGGCGCGCCGTCGGCCCGGCGCTGGCGCATCAGGCATTGGTGAATTCCGCGAACCAGGCACGCAACAACGAACGTCCTTGCGCTCGCTGCTCAAAAAGCTTGATTGATATAGCTTCGCAGGCGTGACGGCTCAACGTCACGCCGGTCTTTTGCGGCGGCAGCTTGCGGTTTCGGCGAATCAAGCCTTCGCGAGCTTCACGCGCTCGGTGGTGACGTCGCGGCCGAGCGCCTCGAACACCTTGGCGACGATCCCCCTCGTGTCGAGGCCGGCCTTGGCGTACATCGCGTTCGGCGAGTCCTGATCGATGAAGGTGTCAGGCAGCACCATGGCGCGGAAGCGCAGCCCGCGGTCGAGCACGCCGTGCTCGGCGAGTTCCTGCAGCACGAACGAACCGAAGCCGCCGATCGAGCCTTCCTCGATGGTGATCATGACCTCATGCTCGCGCGCGAGCCGCAGCACGAGATCGGTATCGAGGGGCTTCGCAAACCGCGCATCGGCGACCGTGGTCGAGAGGCCGTAACCGGCCAGTTCGTCGGCCGCCTTGAGGCATTCGCCGAGGCGCGCGCCGTAACACAGCAGCGCCACCTTGTCGCCCTCGCGGAGCACGCGCCCGCGCCCGATCTCGAGCGGCTTGCCTTCCTCAGGCATCGGCACGCCACGCCCTTCGCCGCGCGGATAGCGCAGCGCCGAGGGGCGATCGTCGATCGGCGACCTGGGTCGCAACCATGTCGACAAGGTCCGCCTCGTCGGCCGCCGCCATCAGCACGAACCCAGGCAGGCACCCGAGATAGGCGACGTCGAAGGAGCCGGCATGGGTCGGGCCGTCGGCCCCGACGAGGCCGGCGCGGTCCATGGCAAAACGCACCGGCAGCCGCTGGATCGCCACGTCATGCACGACCTGGTCGTAGGCGCGCTGCAGGAAGGTCGAATAGATCACCGCGAACGGCTTGAAGCCCTCCGTCGCAAGCCCGGCCGCGAACGTCACGCCGTGCTGCTCGGCAATGCCGACGTCAAAGGTGCGCTCCGGGAACGCCTTGCCGAACAGATCGAGCCCGGTGCCGGACGGCATCGCCGCCGTGATGGCAACGATCTTCGGATCCTTCTTCGCTTCCTTGATCAGGCTCTCGGCGAAGACCTTGGTGTAGGCCGGCGCTCCGGCCTTGGACTTCGCCTGCGCGCCGGTCGCGACATCGAAAGCAACCACGCCGTGATACTTGTCGGCGGAGGTCTCCGCGGGGGGATAGCCCTTGCCCTTCTGCGTCACGACATGGACGAGGATCGGGCCAATTTCGGCATCGCGCACGTTAGACAGTACCGGCAGCAGATGCTCCAGATTGTGGCCATCGATCGGGCCGATGTAATAGAAGCCCAGCTCCTCGAACAGCGTGCCGCCGGTGATCAGGCCGCGCGCGTATTCTTCGGCCCGCAACGCGCGCTGCTCGAAGAACTTCGGCAGGTGGGCTGCAAGCTGGCGGCCGATCTCGCGGATCGACATGTAGGTGCGGCCGGACAACAGCCGCGACAGGTAAGCCGACATCGCGCCGACCGGCGGCGCAATCGACATGTCGTTGTCATTGAGAATGACGATCAGCCGCGAGTCGATCGCGCCGGCGTTGTTCATGGCCTCATACGCCATGCCGGCCGACATGGCGCCGTCGCCAATGACGCACACCACCTTATTGTTGCGGTCCTCTATCTTGCTCGCCACTGCCATGCCGAGGCCGGCGGAGATCGAGGTCGACGAATGCGCAGCGCCGAACGGATCGTATTCGCTTTCGGCCCGCTTGGTGAAACCAGAAAGGCCGCCGCCCTGGCGCAAGGTGCGAATGCGGTCGCGGCGCCCGGTCAGAATCTTGTGCGGATAGGCTTGGTGGCCGACGTCCCAGATCAGCCGGTCATGCGGCGTGTCGAACACGTAATGCAGCGCTACCGTCAGTTCGACGACACCGAGCCCGGCGCCGAGATGTCCGCCGGTCTGGGACACCGCGCTGATGAGCTCGACCCGCAGCTCGTCCGCAATCTGCCGCAAATGGTCCGGCTCGAACCGACGCAAATCGTCCGGCGTCTTGATCTGGTCGAGCAGCGGAGTCTTGGACGGCTCAAACAAAGCGTGACCTCCTGCCAGCAGACCGAATGCCCATGGGTGGCACATTCACAGAACGAATTCCAATCAGCAAGACTAGTCCAAGTGCCTCTTCAGTTGAACCAAAAACGTCGCCACAAGGGAAATTCATTATGAATCTCAGACGGTTTTGGTTCTCGACTTGGTAACGATCTCGCTCAAGTTCCCGACCACTTTTCGACCGACTGTGGTGCTGCGGCAACACCGCACAGCCACAATCTAGTTCTGGACCATCGGGGTGTGGGACAGCGCCTCATCAAAGTCCCACTTCCAACCTTGATTCTTGCAACCTTAAATTCTTGCGACCCTTGATTCTTGGTCACGAATGGCGGTGATTCCGCCGCCGGCCTCGGCCGGCCTTTGAGTTTTGCGCGCCTTCGCGAACCTCGGTAGCTGTGCAGCGCCACCAGCACCTATCCCAGGATGTGTAGTCCGGCACCATGATTCACAAGCGCCATTTTTTCCATGCGTCGGGTTTCGATCCCTACGACGTCGCTGCCCTGCATCGGCGGTTTGCGCGCGAACTCAAGCGCTTCGCCACAACCTGGAACGTGACCGCGGCGGTGTCGCCCCTGCGCGAGAAGGGCAGCGCCGATGGCAATTGGACCGTGAACGTCGCCGGGCCGGGTTGGCGGGTGGAGACGCAGTACGAACAACTCGACTGGAGCGATATTGTTCGCGCCGAAATGGCGCGGCCGGCGGGGCGCCGGCTGTGGGACGGGCTGGTGACGCTCGTCGATCTGATCGCCACCGGCACTGCCGGCCGCTACTTCAAGGCGAACTGGCGCTACGGGATGTTCTTTCTGATCCCGTTCCTGAATGTCGTGCTGTTCGCCGTGATCGCGGTTATCGCCGCCGTTGCTGTCGGCAGGACGCTTACCAGCGCGATGCACGCGGGAATGGCCGGGAGCGAACTCGCCGGCGTTTCGGGCGCCGTCGCAGGGGTGATCGTGGCGGTGCTCGTGTTCGCTGTGCTGCTGCGATGGCCGGGCGAGCGGTGGCGGGTCGGCCAGGCGTTCGCCGATTGGATTTTCGCGCGCGACTGGATGCTTGGTCGGCGCCCCGACATGGAGGCGCGGGTCGCGGCGTTCGCCGAACGGGTGACTGCGTGCGCGCGACGCGGAGACGTCGACGAGATCGTCATTGCGGGCCATAGCCTCGGCGCCACGGTTGCAATCGATCTTGTGGCGCGCGCGCTCGCCGCCGATCCGGCATTGGGGCGCCACGGCCCGTCGGTACGCGTGCTCACGATCGGCGCAACCATCCCGAAGCTCGCGCTGCACCCGAAGGGTGAATGGGTGCGTGCGGCAGCGCGGAGGGTTGCAAGCGAACCGTCGCTGGCCTGGGCCGAATACCAGGCGCGTGACGACTTCATCTCGTTCCACAAGTTCGATCCGGTCGAGCTTTGCCGCATCGATCGCATGCGCGAGCCAAGCGGGGTTGCGGTCCGCCGCGTGCAGATTCACGAGATGCTGGACGACGCGACGCTGCGCCGGCTGCGGTTCAACTACATGCGGATGCACTACCAGTTCGTGATGGCAAACGACCGCCGCACGCCCTACGACTATTTCATGCTGTTGGGCGGGCCGGTGCCGTTCCGTCAGATGGTCGATGCGCCCAACGGCCCGGCGGACTTCTTTGCTGACGATGGTTCGCTGCGCGGTGAAGTCGCGTCGTCAGCGGGATCGTCGATGACGCCAACGACAGCCGTCGGCAACGACAGCGCGCCATCAACAGCGTCGTCCGCTACCCTGTCATGACGCTGTTCGTCGCCAAGCTCGTGTGGTGGGCCGGCATCATCGGCTGGTTCATCATCCGCTATCCGCATCAGCGCCGCTCCCGCAAGACGCCGGTCGAGGCGCAGCGAGACCGCGTGCGCGATCGGGTCCTGCTGGCGATTTCGTTCACCGGCCTCTTCATCGTTCCGGTAATCTACGTGCTGTTCGGCGAACCGCGCTTTGCCGACTACACGTTCATGCCGGCTCTTGCGTGGCTCGGTACTGCGATGTTCGCGCTTTCGCTCGGGCTGTTCTACCGGACGCACCGCGATCTCGGCCGCAGTTGGTCGGTGACGCTGGAAATCCGCAAATCCCACCGCCTCGTCACCACGGGGGTCTATCACTACGTCCGCCACCCGATGTATTCGGCCTTTTTCCTGTGGGCGGTGGCGCAGGCGCTGCTGCTGCCGAACGTCGTCGCGGGCTTCGCCGGGCTCGTTGGGTTCGGCATCCTGTTCGCGTTCCGCGTCCGTCGCGAGGAACACATGATGGAAGTGGCCTTCGGCGATGAGTACCGCGCCTACGCCGCGCGGACCGCACGCGTCGTGCCGATGGTGTTTTGACCCGAGTCCGCCAGCGTTGACTCCGGCAAGAGCATCCGACAAGCTACCTGGGTTGCTGTAGGGCGCATCGGCAGTGCGACCGAAGGGGCAAGGCCCACCTACAAGACGTCGACCGAAAACGTCTACGGTGGTGCGCCCATGCCAAATCTCGAAAATCTCAAAAAGCAAGCCAAGCAGTTTCTGCGCTGGCACCGCGACCGGTATTTTCCGGTGGCAGGCCGGATCAGGGAAAGTCTCCCGCGGTTCGGACACCTGGATGATGCGGAAATCCTCACCCACCCATTCAAGCTGAGCGATGCCCAGGAATTGGTCGCGCGACAGCATGGTTTCGCGAACTGGGAAGCCCTCAAACGCGGGCTTTCGACGGCATCCGAACCGCCAACCCCGTCGAGCACCGGATGCGTCATCACCGCGACCGCTGCCCAGTTGTTCGTAACGGACATCAAGCGCTCGTGCGATTTCTTCGTGCAGAAGCTGGGCTTTTCGATTGTCTTCACTTACGGCGAGCCGCCGTTTTACGCCCAGGTCAGGCGGGAGCAGGGGCTCCTCAACCTCAGGCACGTCGATCAACTGGTGATCGATCAGGCTTTGAGGGAACGGGAGAGCTTGCTTTCGGCCGACTTGGGCGTTGGAACATCCAAAGGAAATCAAGAGCTTTTCCTCGAGTTCCAGGCCGCAGGCGTTGATTTTTTCCAGACGCTGCACCGGGAGCCGTGGGGCGCGCAGACGTTCATCATCAAGGACCCGGACGGCAATCTGGTGTTGTTCGCGGGGCCGCTGAATTAATCGCCGGCCATGAGGTCTGACCTCGCTCCGTTACTTCACGTCGAGCGGCTCGGTGCCCTTTGGGGTGCCGGAGGTATCGAGCGCAATCCGTTCGACCCGCGCCTCGGCCTGCCGCAGCAGGTGTTCGCAGCGGCGCTTGAGGGCTTCGCCGCGCTCGTAGATCGCGACGGATTCCTCAAGCGGGACCTTGCCTTCTTCGAGGCGCTTGACGATCGACTCGAGCTCCTCGATGGCGCGTTCGAAGCTCAGTTGATCGATGTCGGCAGCATTTTCGGGCATCAGTAGTCCTTTGAGCTTTCGTCTGCCTGCGCCGCGGTCAGCCGTGCATCAGCGCAGTGACGTGGGCGGCGGCCGAGCGGGCGAGGCCCTGCAGATCGTAGCCGCCTTCGAGCACGGACACGATGCGGCCGGAGGCGCTCGCGTCGGCAATCTCCATCAGCTTTCGCGTCGCCCACGCAAAATCCGCCTCGACCAGGTTCAGATTGGCGAGCGGATCGCGCATGTGGGCGTCAAAGCCGGCCGAAATCACCAGGAAATCGGGCCGGAACGCCCCCGCACGCGGCAGAATCACGGTCTCGAATGCTATCCGGAACTTGTCGCCGCCGTCACCGGCCCGCAGCGGCGCGTTCACAATATTGTTGTGCGCCCCGCGCTCGGACGGCGCGCCGGTGCCGGGGTAGAGCGGCATCTCGTGGGTCGAGCAGTACATCACGGTCGGATCGGACCAGAAGATTTCCTGCGTGCCGTTGCCGTGGTGGACGTCGAAATCGACGATCGCCACGCGCTCGACGCCGTGGCGCTTCTGTACATGCCGCGCGACGATCGCGGCCGTATTGAAGAAGCAGAAGCCCATCGGCCGCGCGGTCTCGGCGTGGTGGCCCGGCGGACGCATGGCGCAGAATGCGTTTTCCACCCGGCCGGCCATGACTTCGTCGGCCGCCATGGTGGCGCCGCCGATCGCACGCAGCACGGCCTCGACGGTGCCCGGCGACATCGTGGTGTCGGCGTCAAGCCGCACCAGGCCCGAGGCCGGGCTCGCGGCGCGGATTTCCGCGATGTAATCGGGCGGATGGCAAAGCGCGATCGTCTCGTCCGTCGTCGTCGGCGCAAGCTCACGGGCGAGCGACTGGAACCGCTCGTCCTCCAGCGCCTGATCGATGGCACGAAGGCGGTCCGGCCGCTCCGGATGGCCGGACGGCGTCAGGTGATCGAGGCCGGCGGGATGGGTGACCAGGAGGGTCGTCATGGCTTGCGCTGCCCGCGGCCTGCTGTCGCGGCGACGACAAGGCGTACCCGAAGAGATGCATCCGAACTCATGAGACTGACCTATCGTGCGGCGGGCAGCGCTGCAACCTCTCCGCGCGGGGTCGCGACGACGCCGGGTGGCGGCGCCGCCGAGTTCGGCACGAAGAAGGAGACGGCGAGCGGTTCGCGCGGATCGACGCGGTAGCGCTCGAAGTCCGTCACGCCCTCGGCCGCGAGGAAGGTGTCATCGATCAGAAAATTGCCGGTAAAGCTCTTCGCCGGCTTGACGAAGATCGCGTAGGCGGCGTCGGCGAGAATCTCGGGCGTGCGCGAGCGGCGTATCACCTCGTCGCCCCCCAGCAAGTTCTTGATTGCCGCGGTCGCGATCGTGGTGCGCGGCCATAGCGTATTGACGGCAACGCCGTGCGGACGCAGTTCGCCGGCGAGGCCGAGTGCCACGAGGCTCATGCCGAACTTCGCGAGCGAGTAGGCGGTGTGGGAGGCGAACCATTTCTCCGCCATGTCGAGAGGCGGCGACATCATCAGGATATGCGGGTTTGCGGCGCGCAGGAGATGCGGGATGCGCGTATTTCGACACCATGAACGTGCCGCGCGCGTTGATCTGCTGCATCAGGTCGAAGCGGCGCATGTCGGTGTTCGCAACGGTGGTCAGCGACACCGCGCTCGCATTGTTGACGACGATGTCGATGCCGCCGAATTTTGCCGCCGTCGCCTCGATCGCATTCTTGACCGCGTCCTCGTCGCGCACGTCGACCGCAAGCGGCAAGCGCGCGCCCGCCGGCCTTCTCGATCTCCTCGGCCGCGGTGTAGATGGTGCCGGGCAGCTTCGGATGCGGCTTTTCGGTCTTGGCGGCGATCGCGACATTGGCGCCGTCGCGCGCCGCCCGCAGGCCGACCGCGAGACCAATGCCGCGCGAGGCGCCGGTGATGAAGAGCGTCTTGCCCTTGAGCGACATGGGCGGTCTCCGGTGAAGTCGTTCTTGCGGCGGCTATCTCGCGCGCGTCAGCCTTTGCGCGCGAAGAAGGCTTCGAACGCGGCCTTGGCCTCCGCCGATTTCAGGCGTTGCCGGAAGATGACGGTTTCCTCATCGATCCGCCGGACGATCTCGGCGGGCGAGCCGCGGATCAGCCGCCGCGCTTCCGCGAGGGCTTCCGCCGGCAGCGCCGCGATATCGTGGGCCGCTTTGAGCGCCGCCTCCTCGACATCCGCGGCCGGCAGCACAAGGTTGACGAGGCCGAGCGTCTGCCCGGTTGCGGCGTCGAACGGCTTCCCCATGACCAGGAATTCGAACGCGCGGTGAAGCCCGATCAGCCGCGGCATGAGCAGGCTCGATGCGGCTTCCGGTACCAGGCCGAGGTGGACAAATGGCGTCGCGAAGCGCGCATCGCTCGCCGCCACCACATAGTCGCAGTGCAGCAGCATCGTGGTGCCGATGCCGACGGCAACGCCTTGAACCGCGGCGACCATCGGCTTGGTGCCGTGGGCGAGACGGTGCAGGAAACGCATGGCCTGCGGCCGCAGCCCCTCCATATGTTGGGCCGCGTACAGGAAATCCTGGAGGTCGGCGCCGGAGGTGAACGCGCCATGCCCGCCGGTGATCACGACGCAGCGGATGGTCTTGTTGACCGCGGCATTCTCGAGCGCATCCGACAGCGCGTCGTACATCGCATCAGTGAGGGCGTTCTTTTTGTCGGGCCGGTTGAGCCGCATCACCCGGATCGGCCCTTCGTCGATAACGATCACATGCTCGGTCATGACGCACCTGCAGTCATGGTGGCGGTGTCGGCGGCGAGGAGGGAGTCGGCGCCCTCGGTGACGACGCGCGCAAGCGCCGGCGCCTGGGCGGCAAGATTTTCGGCGAAGAAGCGGGCGAGCGCGATGCGGCGCGACGCATCACCGGCGCCGCCCTCCGCGCCGTCGCCACCGCCGTTGGCGATTCGCGCGGCGGCAAGTGCGTCTGCCGCAAGCATGGTCCCGCCGGCCGCGGTGCCGAACAGCCGCAGATATGTCGTCGCGCCGGCAAGCGCCGCTTCGGGCGACGACTGGCAGCGTCGCGAGGATCCAATCGGTTGCGCTCGCCAATGCATCCACGGCCTCGGCGAGCCGCGCGCCGGTCGCGCCGAACGCCTTGTCGTTCGTCGCGCTTGCGACAGCGACGGTCGCGCGCAACTCGTCGATAAAGGCTCGCACCACGGCGCCGCCCGCCATCGGCACCTTGCGGGTGACGAGGTCGATCGCCTGGATGCCGTTGGTGCCCTCGTAAATCTGGGCGATGCGGGCATCGCGATAATATTGCGCGGCACCGGTCTCCTCGATGAAGCCCATGCCGCCATGCACCTGAATGCCGAGGGAGGCGACCTCGCTGCCGATGTCAGTGGAGAACGCCTTCGCGACGGGTGTCAGCAGCGCCGCGCGCTCCTGCGCCGCCTTGCGCGCGGCGGCATCGGCGGAGAGATGGGCGCGGTCCAGCGCGACCGCGGTTGCAAGGCAGATGCCGCGGGCGGCGCCCGTGAGCGCGCGCATGGTCATCAGCATGCGCCGCACGTCGACGTGGTCGATGATCGGCACCGATTCGCCGACCGGGGCGCCGTAACGGCGACCCTGGCGGCGTTCCTGCGCGTAGGCTGCCGCGTGCTGGGTCGCGGCTTCGGCGATGGCGACGCCCTGCAGGCCCACCATGAGGCGTGCTTCGTTCATCATCGTGAACATGCACGCCATGCCGCGGTTTTCCTCGCCGATGAGGTAACCGACGCAATTGCCGTTGTCGCCGTAGACCATGTGGCAGGTCGGGCGAGGCGTGGATGCCGAGCTTGTGCTCGATGCGGTTCGCCCGCAAATCGTTGCGCGTGCCCGGCTTGCCGTCGGGGCCGAGGAGGAATTTCGGCACCAGGAACAGCGACAGGCCCTTGGTGCCCTCGGGCGCGCCGGCCAGTCGTGCCAGCACGAAGTGGATGATGTTGTCGGTGAGGTCGTGCTCGCCCCAGGTGATGAAGATTTTCTGTCCGGTGATGCGGTAGGTGCCGTCGTCGGCGCGCACCGCGCGGGTGCGCAGCGCGCCGACGTCGGAGCCCGCCTGCGGCTCGGTCAGTTCCATGGTGCCGGTCCACTCGCCGGACACGAGCTTCGGCAGGAAAGCCTTCTTGAGTTCGTCGCTGCCGAAAGCCGCAAGCGCGTCGACCGCGGCCATGGTGAGGAACGGGCCGAGGCCGAACGCCATGGCGGCGCCGTTCCACATCTCGATGCAGCCGCCGTTGAGCGCGCGGGGCAAACCCTGGCCGCCCCATTGCTCGGGCGCGGCGAGCCCGTTCCAGCCGCCCGCCGCCCAGTCCCGATAAGCCTCTTTCCAGCCCGGCGGCGTCGTCACCACGCCATCGTGGAACGGCGTGCCGAACCGATCGCCCGGCGCATTGAGCGGCGCCAGCACCTCGCTCGCAAAGCGGCCGGCTTCGCCGAGCACCGCCTCGATCACGTCATCGCCGAGATCATCATAGATGCCGTCCGCGCGCGCCTTCGCGAACCCGGCGCCGTGTTTGAGCGTGAAGATGATGTCCTCGACCGGCGCCCGGTACGCCATGGTGCCTCCTCGCGCCCGGCAAGCATTGCGCGGTTCCGCGGCAAACGTCGTCGCCGCCTGCGCGCCGCAAGCTCACTCTAATGCGCAGTGGCTGCACGTCAAATCGCGCAAGGGGTCGCGCACTTGCCGCGCGCAAAATCGGCCCGCGCCGGCGGCGAACGCGATAACGCCAAGAGGCGCTTTGCGTTCCGCGAGGCTGATTTGGCAGCGGCCTGGGAGCCTGTCGGCGGCAGGCGTAAGACACCGTGCTTGCTGCGCCGCGGTACATTGATCTCGGCCCGCGCGGCAAGTATGGTCCGCGCGCACCGCCCGGATAGATCGATCCGACCGAGGCCGCCGCTGCGGTGGACCGGCAGGTCGCGATCACGCCGCGGAGCGCATTGGGGCGTAGCCAAGTGGTAAGGCAGCGGATTTTGATTCCGCCATTCCCAGGTTCGAATCCTGGCGCCCCAGCCAGCCCGCGATGATCCATTCGTGATGCGCTGCGGCTTGACGAGCATCAATTCCGCGATGAGGCTACGGGGTACCTTATGCGCCCGCACCCCACCGCCCAAGGAGATGAGGATGCACCTGAAATCCGGCGCGTTTGCGAACGGCGCCGCAATGCCGAGGCGATACACGAGCGAAGGCGAGGACGTGTCGCCACCGCTTGATTGGGACGATGCTCCCGCCGATACCCGCAGCTTCGTCCTTCTGTGCGACGATCCGGATGCTCCCGTCGGCATCTGGCATCACTGGGCGGCTTACGACATTCCGGTCGAACGCTCCGGGCTGCCGGAGGGGGCGGCGCGGCACGCGGCCAGAGAAGGGTTCAAGCAGGCGCTCAACGACTTCGGACGACCGGGATATGGCGGGCCGTGTCCGCCGCGCAGCGGCGGTCCGCATCATTACCATTTCCGGCTGCTTGCCCTCTCGACCGACCAGTTGCGCGTGCGAAAAGACCCTCCTTGCAAAGATGTGGAGCGCGAGGCGCGCAAACATCTGCTGGCGGAAACATTCTTCGTCGGCGTGTACGAACGCTGAGAAGCGGTTCCGCCGGGCGCGGCTTTGGGCGGGCGCGTTTCCGACCGGTCAGAAAGTGCACCTCTGGGCATTTCGTCCGTGAAACACCCCCGCGCACCAGGGCTTCCTGCGGCGATCGGCAGTTCGACGATGATGCTGCCTCACGGTTGACGGTCCAAAGAGACAATCTTCGTCATAGTACGGCCAGGTGCCCTCCGCGCATTGCCTGGCCGACGCCCGCTCTCTCGGCAAGGGCACGTCTCTCGACGCGTGGAGGCGCCTGAAGATCAGTGGTCGACGGCTGCAGCTGCCGCAAACTCGCTCGCGACATTTTCCGAAACACTATCGGATGGGGAAGGCGGACCAGGTCGAGGGTTCGACTGCCAGCCTATCGTTGTGAACAGCAGCCCCTCCATGATACCAAGCAATCCGCACGCGAGCGCAACCACCAGGACCAACATGGTTCGTCGGAACGCGAAAGAGGGATGCAGGTAGCCGTATTGCGGATAGAAATGTTGCGACGAACTCATGGAGATGCTTGTCGGCTGCGCGCTCGGACCAACCTGATTTCGATCAATGCAAGAGGGTTCTGGATACCCGTGATGCATGGATATCCGCCTTGACCCAGATCAAGGGATCAATTTGCTGCTGAAGGGAGAAACGTATGAGCCGCTGGAAGTTGATGCTCGGAGCCCTGGTTTTGACGATCTCGTTCCAAGGACCGGCTCGTGCTCAAGTGTCCGTCGATGTCGCCAAGATTACGTGTGACCAGTTTCTGTTGTTCAAGGTGGCCGATCCCCGCGACATTTCCATTTGGTTGAGCGGCTACTACAACGGGAAGCGCGATAATACAACTCTCGATATCGAGAGGTTTAAAGATTATTCGGAAAAGCTGCGAACCTTCTGCCGGGGCAATCTCACAATGCATATCATGGACGCCGCGCAAAAGGTTTTGGAATTGAAGGATTAGGCCTCTCGTCTCCACAAGGGCTCGAACTCACGATGCGATGAAAGACAGCAGGCGCGCGAGCCTTCAAGGCCGATGATCATCTAGTCGCCGCGTCGCAGGTTGTCGGCAAGAATGTATATGCTGATCAGCAGCACCCAGAGTGGAAAAACAACAAAGCTCCACCCAACATAATAGCTGCCGACCAACACGAACAAAGCCAATGCGTAGCCGAGAAGCGCGATCCAGCGCGGCGCAAAACCGGTATAGACGGCGACGGTTGACGTCGAAATGATAAACACGGCGGCAATTTTAATCATGTATATGTTGACGAGGTTATAGGAAAAGGCACGCGCAAAACGGAAGGTCGCGGAATTGATCACGTCTTGCGGGGCGGTGGCAAATGCCAGCAAGATTGCGCCGACGGCGGCCGCTGCAACGAAAAGCATCGCCAGGAACAACAGGCCGCTTCCGAAAAAGACCGTCGCGAAAAACCGGTCCTCGCTCTGGCCAAGGCGGTCACGCAGGACGCCGATGAACCACAGGAAGGCGATGCCGGCAAAGGGGACCAGGTTCAAAGCCAAAGCGATGGACTTCGTGCCGGTGCTGAGCCATGCGCCCGATTCCAGCGGATCGGCAGGAATTGAAACGCGAAACAGAACGAGGACCGC
This sequence comes from uncultured Alphaproteobacteria bacterium, assembly GCA_963702755.1. Classification (GTDB taxonomy): domain Bacteria; phylum Pseudomonadota; class Alphaproteobacteria; order Rhizobiales; family Xanthobacteraceae; genus JAJPKK01. The sequence goes on from CAVPDZ010000009.1 coordinate 668,036, forward strand.
GATCGTCAGCAGCGAAAAGATGATTCCGGCCGCAGCGGCAGCCTTTGGCGTTCTCAAGTTCGCCTGAGTGAGAATCCGCCCCTGCCGTTCCATGTTCACGCCGGTACTTTTCTCGTGAGGCCGAGGCCCTGACGATCTTCCTGGCGCGCCACCGCCTGGTCTTCGGCATCGAGTTCGGATCGCTGGATAGCGAGGTCGAGGTGAGCAAGATATTGCCTCACCGCTTGAGACCGTTCGGGGTTTGTCAGCAATTCCGCGATGCCGGTAAGAGCCGACCGCAGGCGCCTCATGACCTGCACCGAAGTCGCACCGTATTGTCGGATTTCGTCGAAGGCGAGCGTCAGATAGTCGTCCCAGGTGGGCATTGGGAAAATGACGCGGAGAGTGCCAGCGGAGTCGGTGGCATAGCCGGTTTCAAGCGATTGCCGACCGAGGCGATGCAACAGATCTTCGATTTGATCGATTGCCTGCACGGCGGTTGTCGGATCGTTGATGGCCGGCGAGAGCGCCTTGATCGCGATGTCGACGAGGAGGCGGATGGGATATTTCGGATCTTGCTCGAAGGTGCGGTCGATCGAAAGTCTCAGCGCCCGCATCAATCTGCGGCGAGGAAGCTCTGCTTTGGCGTTGTGGATGCGCAGGATTGGCGTGTTCTCGACGAGTGTATCGCCGACCGCGCACGCGAGCACGATCACCGCCCCCGCTTGGCTTGCCTGTTTGACGAGACTTGCGACGTTGAGCGACGCGATCGTGCGCGGCTCTCCGGAGTATCTGAGAACTTGCGTGACCGGACCAAGCTCAATCCGGTCGCGCGGCGGCCGCACGGACGCCAATATCAGTCGAGCCGATCGGGTGGCTGAACATCTCGCGAATGACTTTGCGGCCTCTGCCGCCGATCGTATTCAGCACATTGGTGATCTGCAGATCGACGACCCGCTGGATGAGGCGGGCAAAGAGGACCACGCTGACGATGAGCAGCAACGCCACCAGCACGGCCGAAAAGAAAGGCACGGTGCCGGCACCGGCGCGGTCGACCCAAAGCAGCGTCGCGAGCGAATACATAAACGTCGCGACGAAGACGCCCAGCGAATGGAACAGCATGGGGTCGCGTGCAAACCAAAGAACCAGCCGCGGCGAATATGCGACCGCGCTGAATTGCACCACGACGAATGCGATCGCGAAGACAATGCCGGTCAGAGCCATCGTGCCGGAGGCCACGGCCGACAGAAAAGTCTGCGCCGAGGCGATCGACAGGTCGAGAGCGTAGGGCGGGAAATATGCGCGCTCCAGTCGGGGCAACGTAAATCCGCAGACGACGCTCGCGACTGCGTAAAACATTGGAATAAGCCACAGACGCATCAGACGTTGCTCCGCCGCTTACATTGCTGCGCCGGAAGCGGCCGCCCATCGGAAGGGACTGCATGCGCCCGGTGATCGGGGCAGGGTGTCCAGAGCTGGGTTTCCGCAATCCATCATGATCGATGGGCGGCAACGGATACCTGTCCGCCCGACGCGATCCACTGGTTATAGGTTTGCAGATGCAGGCCGAGCTTCTCGTAGAAGACCCTGAGATACCCATCTCGACCGCGTACAACCGCGTCCGGCATGACTTTCTGTACTTCCTGCGCGATGACGCCGACGTACGGTTCGTCGCTGCCGTTGTAGCTGAAGCGGTAGAGGCCGAGTCCGTTGGGGAGATAGCCGATAAGCGTGATATCGTGCTTGAGCCTGATATCAGACCGCCGTCCACCGCCACGGCCCCCACCGCCGTGTCCTCCGCCACCGTGCCCCCCGCCCACGCGTGCCCCGCCCGACCGAGCGGCCGGCGCGTGCCCGCGACTCACATTTCCGCGCGGATGGGCCGATGGTTGTCGCGCAACGTTCCGTTGATGCTGGACGCCGCGGTTTGCGGAACCTTCTCTGTGGACGTTGGCAGGGCGGTTGACATGCGCGCCCTGGTTTGAACGCACCGGTCCGTTTCCCGCATTCCTGTTTCCGACGGTTCGGTTGGCCCCCGCGTTCACGTTCGGATGGATGGGCCGGTTCGCGCCAGCCGCTCCGCCGCGGTGCTGCGCGGCGATCTCGCGCCGTCCGGCTTCCGCCTTGCCGCGAAAGGCTTCGCGGGCGGCGTTCTGGTTCGCATTGCCAAATCGCTGGGCCACCTCGCGATCGCGATATGGCACGGCGCCGCGGTGGGCCGGGTTGTGGGTCCAATTTCGGTTGGCGATATTGGTATGATTGAAATTGTTGTAGCGGTTCACATTGATATCGACGCGACGGCGCGCCCAATCGATGCCCGCCCAAATCGCCGCCCCCGCCACGACGCCGGCCGCGAACGAGAAGACATTTCCGGTCGCGTAGCCGGACGGATACCAATAGAACGGCGCGTAGTCCGGATATGGCCAAGCGCCGTAGACGGTACCGGGATCGTAGATCGGCACGTAGTACTCATCGGCGTTCGTCGGCGCGATGGTATAGATGTTTGCAGGAGCACCGGATGCCTGAGATGCGTCGGCGTGGGGTTCGCGGTAATGGTCACCGATTGCTGTTGGCTCGATTTCAGGTAACCGGACGCGTCAGCACGCGCGCGCAACCGCTGCACGGCATCGAGCACGTCTTGCTGCTGGGCAAGGAAGGCATCGCCCAGATCACGCGTCCAATCGAGTTTGTCATTCATCATCTGGAGCGTCTGCGGAACCGCCGTCAGGGCCTTGACGCTCGGATCCCACGGCTGCTTCTGCATCGCGTCATCGAGCGCTTGACCGTCGATTGCGGGATTGGCCTGCGACCAGCGCGCAGCCTCGACAACCTCCAACGGATAAGTCGAAGCCATCAGGACCTGCGAAAGCAGGGCATCGGGATAAAGGGCGATCGGCGCCACCAGCTGCTCGAGCTGCGCCGGCGTCCGCGGGCGGCGGTGCAGCATTCTGCGCTTTCGCTGCGCCGATGGTTGACGCGGCAAAGATGATAGCTGTCAAAACGATCCAGCAGCGAATTCGATCGATCGGAAACGACCGTGATGCCATGAGCGCGTCCCTGTTTTCGTTATGGTGATGAGGAATGCGTCTTTATCGTTGATTCATGTCAAAAGGGTAGCGAGAGGAAAAGCCCGCCGAGGCCGCGACGTCGGCTTCAACGGATAAAGGCGGCAGTCGCTCCGACTTCGCCGATTATTCCGCCGGATGTTCCACCGACTTTGGCCGGACGAGCCGCGGGCCGCAACCGTTCGCGCATTGCCTGGAACGATACGTAAAGCGGCGGGATCGCGAAGATGCCGATGAACGACGCAAGGATCATGCCGCCGAATACGGGGGTGCCGACGTTCCGCCGCGCCAATTGCGAGGCGCCCGTCGCGATCACGAGCGGCAACAATCCGAGGATGAAGGCAAACGACGTCATCATCACCGGGCGGAAGCGCAAACGCGCGCCTTCCGTCGCCGCTTGGAGCAGCGGCTCGCCCTGTTCCCGTTTCTCCTTCGCGAACTCGACGATGAGGATGCCGTTCTTGGCGGCGAGGCCGATGAGAACGACCATGCCGATCTGCGCGTAGAGATCGAGCGTCAGGCGCCCAATCAGGATCGCCAGGAAGGAGCCGAGAACGCCGACTGATACCGAGAGCAACACGGGTACCGGGATGGTCCAGCTCTCGTAAAGGCCGACCAGGAAGAGATAGGCGAACAGCACCGCAAAGCCGAGGATCATCGCGGTCTTGCCCTCGGCGCGCTTCTCCTGGAACGCCGTGTCAGTCCATTCGCCGGCGTAGCCGGCCGGCAGCGTCTTTGCCGCCACCGCTTCCATTGCATTGAGGGCCTGACCCGACGACACGCCGGGTGCCGGTCCGCCCTGAACGGTAACGGCGCGGACATTGTTGTAGCGGATCAAGGCCGGCGGACCGACCACCACCCGGATCTCGGCGAGGCTCCGCAGCGGGATCATCTTGCCTTCGGCATTGCGGACATTGATGCGGAAAATATCGTCGACGTTCGAGCGGTCGGCGGCGTCGCCTTGAACCTGCACCTGCCAGGTGCGGCCGAACAAATTCATGTTGTTGACGAAGTAGCCGCCGAGCGTCGTCTGCAGCGCCTGGAAGACGGCGCTCAGCTGCACGCCCAGAATTTGCACCTTGTCGCGATCGATATCGAGATAGATCGAGGGATTGGTGGCGGAAAACGTCGTGAACACGCGGCTGAGCTGCGGGTCCTGGTTGGCCGCGACCACGAGGCCGCGCAGCACCTGCGCCATCGCCTTTGGATCGCCGCCGCGCAAGTCTTGCAGCACATAGCTGAAGCCGCCGCCGGTGCCGAGGCCGAGAATCGGCGGTGGCGCGAGCGGCACCACGGTCGCGCCGGGGATATCGCGGAACTTGGGGCCGAGCCGCGCAATCAGTCCGTTGACGCTGCTCGATGCGTCCTTTCGCTCCTCGAACGGCTTGAGCGTGACAACGATGAAGGCGGCATTCGGCTGCGAGTAATTGTCGATGAAGTTCAATCCGACGACCGAGGTCACGTCCTGGACGGCGTGCTCCTGGCGCAGAATTGCCTCCGCCTTCTCGATGGCGTCTTCGGTCCGTGCGACTGAAGCGCCACCCGGGAGTTGGACGACGACGAACAGGGCGCCCTGGTCGTCCTCGGGCAGAAATCCGGTCGGCGTGATCTTGGAAAGGCCGACGATGCCGATGCCGCAGACCGCAACGAGCGCGAGGCCGATGATCGAAAACCGGACGATGCGCGCGACGGCCGCGCCATAGAGGTCACGCACATGGTCGATCGACCGCATGACCATCCCGATGATGCCGCGCCGAGGACCGTGATGCGGACGCAGCAGCACGCCGCACAGCGCCGGCGACAACGTCAATGCGTTGATCGCCGAGAGGAACATCGAGACCGCCACGGTGACGGCGAATTGCCGGAACAATTCGCCGGAAATGCCGGGGATGAAGGCAACCGGTACGAACACCGACAGCAGCACCAGCGTGATCGCGATGATCGGTGCGGTGATTTCCGCCATTGCCCGCTTGGTCGCATCGGCCGGCGATAACTCCGGATGCTCCTCCATCACCCGTTCGACGTTTTCGACCACGACGATCGCATCATCGACAACGATGCCGATGGCGAGAACGATCGCGAGCAGCGACACCGTGTTGGCCGAGTAGCCGACCGCGAGCAAAACGATGAACGTGCCGATCAGGCTGACAGGTACGGCGAGGGTCGGGATCAAAGTGGCGCGAAAGCTGCCGAGGAAAAGATAGACGACGATCACCACCAGGACGAACGCTTCAACAAGCGTCTTCTGCACTTCGTGGATGGTGTCCGTGACGAAGGTCGTCGGATCGTAGGTGATTTTCCACGCCAGGTCCTCCGGGAAGCGCTTTTCCAGTTCGGTGAGCTTCGTGCGCACCGCCTGAAGCGTGTTGATCGCGTTTGCTCCGGGGGCCTGGTAGATGGCTATCGCCGCCGCGGGGCCGCCGTTGAGGCGGGTGTCGCGATCGAGATTGGCAGCTCCGAGCTCAACGCGCGCGACGTCGCCGAGCCGGAGGATCGAGCCGTCGGGATTGGTGCGCACGATGATATTTTCAAACTCGGCGACCGTCGTCAGACGCCCTTTGGTCTGAATATTGAGCTGAAGCTGCTGTTCGTCCGAAATCGGCCGCGCGCCGATCCGGCCGACAGCCGCCTGAATGTTCTGCGATTGAATGGCATTGATGATGTCGCCGGTCGTCAGATTGAGCCCCGTCAGGCGCTCGGTCCGCACCCAGGCTCGCATGGCGTAGTCCTGCGGTCCCCACAACGACGCGTCGCCGACGCCTGATGTGCTCTTGATCGTATCGAGGAGATTGATCGTCACGTAGTTGGAGAGAAACAGCGGATCGTGGGTATGCTTCGGCGAATAGAGCGCGATCACCCCGAGCAATGCCGAGGATTTCTTTTTGACCACGACGCCTTGGCGTTGGACTTCCGGCGGCAGGCTCGACAGTGCCACCTGAACGCGATTGTTGACGTTGACGGTATTGATGTCCGGATTGGTGCCGAGCTCGAACGAGACGGTGAGCGAGTAGCTGCCGTCGTCGCCGCTCACGCTCTTCATGTAGATCGCCTTGTCGACGCCGATGACCTGCGCTTCGATCGGTTGAGCGACCGTCGCATCGACGACGCCGGAATTCGCGCCCGGATAGAAGGTCGTGACCGAGACTTGCGGCGGAACGATATCGGGGTATTGCGCGATCGGTATGCTGTAGAGCGCGAGTGCGCCCGCAATCGTCGTCACGATGGCGATGACGATCGCGAGGCGCGGCCGGTCGACGAAGATGGCGGAGAGCATCGCTCTAGCCTCGGATCGTTGCCGGCACCGGTTGCGCCAGCACCGGCGAGCCCGGACGAATGCTTTGCAGGCCTTCGACGATGACTTGCTCGCCGCCGGAGAGGCCGCTCTCGATGACGATGCCGGTTCCGCTCTCGCCGCCAGGCTTCACGCGCCTGACCGCGGCCTTGCCATCCTGGACGACGAACACGTAGACGCCCTCCTGGTCGGCGATGAGGGCGGCTTGCGGAATGACGACCTTCTCTTCCGGCGTGCCGTTCTCGATGCCCACGCGAACCAGTTGTCCGTCGATCAACATGCCTTTCGGGTTTGGCATGGTCGCGCGCGCGATCACGGTGTCGGTCGTGCGATCGACCGTGACATCGATGAAATTGATGGTGCCGACTTGATCGTAGAGCGAGCCATCCGAAAATCGTATTTTGACCTTGATATCCTTGACGTCGGCGAAATTGCCGGTCTTCTGCGCCTCCAGCAGTTCGCGTTGGCTTACCGGAAACGTCACATACATCGGGTCCTGGCTCACGATCAGCGTCAGCGGGCCGCTGTCGGGGCCGACGACGTTGCCTCGGGTGATGTTGGTGCGTCCAATCTTGCCGGTAATCGGGGACGTGATCTTCGTGTAGCCGAGATTGATCTGGGCGGTCTCGAGGTTCGCTTGATCCGTCAGGATCGCACCGTCAGCCTGCTCGTCGGCCGCTCTGGCCTGATCGCGCGCGACCAGCGTGCCCGATTGTGATTTCACGAGCTGCTCGGCGCGATCCAATTGGATCACGGTGAGTATCTTTGCCGCCTTGCTGCGCTCGAGAGCGCCGCGCGCCTGTTCAACCGCCGCCTGAAACAGGCCCTGCTCGATCTGATAGAGCGGGTCGCCCTCTTTAACCTGATCGCCCTCCTTGAATTGCACCTGCTCGAGGTAGCCTTTGACGCGCGCAACGATCTGCACGCGATTGGTCGCTTCGATCCGTCCGACGAAATCGAGGGTGTTGGAGATCGGTTTGCGCTCGGCCGTGACGGTACCGACCGGTACCGCAGCGGGTGCGCTTCCTTGTTGTGCCGAGAGCGGAGACGCCAGCGCAAAGATCAGCACGCTCGACAACACCAGCATCCGCATTTTGTCATTTCCCCGTTAGTCAGCAGTCGTAGGCTACCGAGGTAGCCTACGACGGGTGGCACCCCGATGACGGCACGAACGATCACGCAGCAGGCTAATTCAAATTCGCCGGCAGGTCACGCGAGAGTGATGCCCGCCCGGACGGTCGACGGCTATATTTCGGTTCGCTGGCCGCCTTGAGAAATGTCAAGGCAATGAGAGCCACAAGACGCGATGTTTTCTCGGCGTTGCCCTTGCGATCTATTCAGGCCAAGTCCACGCAACGAGATAGCGCAAGATGTTGCGTGCGCGTTTGCCGGCCGCCCGCATGGCTGCGACCTGCTGATCCGACCGATAAACCTTGAGGAGTTGCGCAATGTCCGCCATCGAGCAACGACCTGACCCTTCCTCTTCGGGATTGGCTTTGCCGTTCGGCCTGTTCGGCGCCGCGGCCGAGTACTTTGTCGATGCAGCTCAACGCAGCATTTTGTTCTGGGACGTCATGCGGGAGCGCGGCAATGCCTATCGCGAGCATCTCGAACAGACCGCGCCGCACGTGCTCGACTATGACGTGGAAGTCGTGCTCGACGGCCGCAAGTTTGATCGGCCAGTCAATTATTGCCTCGTCCGTGTCATTCCGCCGCGCGGCACCGAAATCGACCAGACCCGACGGCCGTTCGTGATCGTCGACCCGCGCGCCGGCCATGGCCCCGGCATCGGCGGGTTCAAGTCAGACAGCGAAATCGGGGTAGCGTTCAAGGCAGGCCATCCATGTTACTTCATCGGCTTCCTGCCCGATCCGGTTCCGGGGCAGACCATCGAAGACATCGCTCGCGCCGAAGCGATTTTCCTCGAAAAGGTGATCGAGCTTCACCCGCAGGCGGACGGCAAGCCCTGCGTCATCGGCAATTGTCAGGCCGGCTGGGCCGTGATGATGCTGGCCGCGGCGCGTCCGGACCTGTTCGGTCCGATCATCGTCGCCGGATCGCCGCTGTCCTATTGGGCCGGCGTGCGGGGGCAGAACCCGATGCGCTACAGCGGCGGCCTCTTGGGCGGCAGCTGGCTTACGGCGTTGACGAGCGATCTGGGCCGCGGAAGGTTTGACGGCGCGTGGCTGGTGGAGAATTTCGAAGGGCTCAATCCGTCGAATACGCTTTGGACCAAGCAGTACAATCTCTATTCGAAGGTCGACACCGAACGGGAGCGGTATCTCGGCTTCGAACGCTGGTGGGGCGGCCACATCAATCTCAACGCCGAAGAAATCCAGTTCATCGTCGATGAGCTGTTCGTCGGCAACAAGCTCGCGGCTGGAGCGATCCGCACCTCCGACGGTTCAACGATCGACCTGCGCACCATTCGCTCGCCGATCGTCGTGTTCTGTTCAAAGGGCGACAACATCACGCCCCCGCAACAGGCATTCGGATGGATTCTCGACCTTTACGAGAGCGTCGACGATATCCGCTCCTACGGGCAGACGATCGTCTACACCATCCATGAAAGTGTCGGTCATCTTGGAATTTTTGTTTCGGGCGGCGTCGCTCGCAAGGAGCACGGCGAGTTCTCCAGCAATATCGACCTCGTCGATGCGCTTCCGCCGGGCCTCTATGAGGCGGTCTTCAGCCCGAAGAATGATGGGACAGCGAACCCGGACCTGGTAACCGGCGACTGGGTCATGCGCTGCGAGGCGCGCACGCTCGACGATATTCGGGCGCTGGGCGGCAACGACGCCGCCGACGAGCGGCGGTTCGCGACGGCGGCGCGGCTATCGGAGATCAACTTGGCGCTCTACCGCAAGCTTGCCCAGCCGGTCGTCAGGTCGATGGTCACCGGACCGACGGCAGAGCAGATCTATCAAATGCATCCCCTGCGTCTTGAATTTTCGCAACTCAACGATGCCAATCCGGCGGCGGAACCGCTCAAGACGATGGCGCAATGGGTGAAGGAGCATCGCAGCCCGGCCGCTCAAGACAATCCATTCTTGCTGGCGCAGGAGATGATGTCGAAGCAGATCGTCAATGCACTCGATATTTGGCGCGATTGGCGCGACATGCTCGCCGAGCAGACGTTCCTGTGGGTCTATGGATCTCCTGTTGTGCAGGCAGCCGTCGGCATCGATCCGTCGACGACCGAGCGGCTGCGAAAAGCCCCAAGCAGCCCGTTCCATCGCGAACTCCTGCGCAACCGGATCGCAGAGCTGAAATCCCACATCCCGCATGGCGGGTTGCGCGAGGCGGTCGCCCGCTCGGTGCTGTACGTCGCGATGACGCGGGGCTCTGTCGACGAGCGGGGCTTCGAGGTCGTGCGGCGCATCAGAACGGCGCAGCAGGATTTGCCTCCGCTGACGCTCGCGGAGTTCAAGGCCATGATCCGCGAACAATACCTGATGCTGCTGATCGATCCGGATACCGCCGTGGACGCATTGTCCCAGATGCTGCCCGCAGACGGCGACGTGCGTCAGAAGGCATTCGACGTGATCCAGCACGTGCTGAGCGCCACCGGCGAGACGAGCACCGAGGAAGCTCGTCGTCTTGCGCGCATCGCCGAGCTGTTCGGCATCGACCGAAGTGCGGCCGCCGGCAGACGACTGACCCTGGTGCCGCCGGTTGAGGAGCCGCAGGCCAGGGCATCGTGATCCCGACGGTTTGCTCGGCGAGCGATATGCTGCACGAAGCTCAGTCGCAGTTGACCGCGGTCAAGAGTTCGCCGAAAGCGCGATCGTGGTGCCGGCTTACGCGGCCTTGGCTTTGGCGAGCAACTCATCCACGGCGTCGACGCGCTCCCAACTGAAATCCGGATCCTCGCGACCGAAATGTCCATAGACGGCGGTCTTGCGATAGATCGGCCGGCGCAGGTCGAGGTGCTCGATCATGCCCCTGGGGGACAGGGGGAAGACCTTGCGCATCAGCTTTGCGACGGCACGATCAGGAAGCTTTCCGGTCCCGAAGGTGTTCACCATCACCGACACCGGGTCGACCTTGCCGATGCAATAGGCGAGTTGGATCAAGCATTCATCGGCGAGGCCAGCCGCGACGATGTTCTTTGCCGCATAGCGCGCCATATAGGCCGCCGACCGATCGACCTTGGTGGCATCCTTGCCGCTGAACGCGCCGCCACCGTGAGGGACCCAGCCACCATAGGTGTCGACCATGATCTTGCGTCCCGTGAGGCCGGTATCGGCCTGCGGTCCGGCGAGCAGGAACTTGCCCGTTCCATTGACCGTGAACTTCGTTTCTTCATCGATCAGGTTGCCCAGCACGGGCTCCACGACCCTGGCGATGATGTCCCGCTTGGCCTCCTCGGTCATGAACTTACCATCCGGCGTTACGACGTCGGCCGTGTGCTGAGCGGCGATCACGACGTATTCCACCCGCGCGGGCTTGCCGTTCCGATACTCGACCGTCACCTCGGATTTGCCGTCGGGACCGAGAAAAGGCAGCACATTCTGCTTGCGGACCTCGGCGAGCTTCATCGTCAGCTTGTGTGCGAGCATGATGGGCAGGGGCATCAGCTCCTTAGTCTGGCCGCAGGCGTATCCGAACATCATGCCCTGATCGCCGGCGCCGATCTCGCCGCCGCCCTTCGTCACGCCGAGATTGATATCCGGCGATTGAGAATGAAGTGACCGCAAGATCGCGCCGGCATTGATGTCGAAACCATAGTCCGCGGACTTGTAACCGATCTCGTTACCGAGCTTGCGGACCAACTCGTCAGTGTTGAACAGAGCCTTGGTCGTCACTTCGCCGCCGATCAAGATCAGCCCCATCGTCACGTAAGTGTTGCAGGCAACATGCGATTGGGGATCAAGGCGAAGGCATTCGTCGAGCACTGCATCTGAAATCTGATCGCAGAACTTGTCAGGATGCCCTTCGGTGACGGATTCCGACGTGAACAGCATGTCCTTTGGATACATCGAAATCGACATGATCAACCCGCGTTCGAAAAGCCGCGAAACAAAAGGTACTTTCGTTAGGCCGAGTTCCTTTTGCGAATTATCAACAACGCCAAGTCCTATCTCAAGCACAGTGCCGAAGCGGCTTGAGACGTGTGGGTATGGAACACGGACCTTTAGCTCCATAGCTGGAGCACGAGCTCGCGCATTGCAGGCCTCATTCCGGGGAGAAATACATGCAGGATAATGGCATCAGCGCTGCCGTTGGTCTGAGCCCGCTGGCGCAACCGCCGGCGCCCGCACATTCGAAGTACGAGCGCCTCATCCAAAAGGCCAAGGAGGTACCGGCGGCGACGACTGTCGTGGTCCATCCGTGCGACGAGAGTTCACTGCGCGGGGCCGTCGAGGCGGCGGAACTCGGGATCATTGTTCCCATTCTTGTCGGGCCGGCGGCAAAAATTACCGGCGTCGCCCGCGCCCATGGTCTCGACATCAGCCGTTATACGCTCGTCGACGTCCCCCATAGCGATGCGGCGGCTGAGCGCGGCGTCGCGCTGATCCGCGAGTCCAAAGGCGAGCTATTGATGAAGGGCAGCCTGCATACGGACGAGCTGATGCGGCAGGTCACCGCCAGCGCGACCGGGCTGCGCACCTCTCGCCGCATCAGTCACGTCTTCATCATGGATGTGCCGACCTATGCCGAGACCCTGTTCATCACGGACGCGGCCATCAACATCTTCCCCGATCTCGATGCGAAGCATGACATCATTCAGAACGCGATCGACCTGTTCACGGGAGGTCGGTCTTGGAACGCCGCGCGTCGCGATATTGTCGGCGGTCGAAACCGTAACTTCGAAGATTCCCTCGACGATCGAGGCTGCCGCGCTGTGCAAGATGGCTGAACGCGGTCAGATCGTCGGCGGAATGCTCGATGGACCGCTCGCGTTCGACAATGCCATCGATCCCGAAGCGGCGAGGATCAAAGGCATCAAATCGCAGGTCGCGGGGCGGGCGCAGATCCTGGTCGTGCCCGATCTTGAGGCCGGCAATATGCTGGCCAAGAACCTGACGTTTCATGGCCAAAGCCGACGCCGCCGGGATCGTCCTTGGCGCGCGCGTGCCGATCATCCTGACGTCGCGCGCGGATTCTGTTCGCGCGCGCATGGCGTCATGCGCCGTCGCCGTGCTCTACGCCCATGCGCGCCGGCGCCGCGCGGTGGTGGCGGAGGCCTGAGCCGACATGGACACGATCCTGGTCGTCAACGCGGGCTCGTCCAGCGTCAAGTTCCAGGTCTATGAAGTCGATGCTCAAAATGAATTGAAACGACTGATCAAAGGGCAGGTGGACGGCATCGGCTCGCGGCCGCGGTTGCGCGGCGAGACGGCCGACGGCAAGTCCACCGTTGACCGTACCTTTTCGACTGAGCAGGTCGCCGATGTGCCGGCGGCAATCCACGCCGCGGGCGGCTGGTTGCGGGAGCAGCACAGCTTGGAGCCGAGCGCTGTCGGCCATCGCGTCGTGCATGGCGGCCCCGAATTACGATCGACCGATCCTGGTCGATGAAGCCGTAGTGTCCAAGCTCGAGCAGCTATATTCCGCTGGCGCCGCTGCACCAGCCGAGCAATCTCGCGCCCATTCGCGCGCTTCTCTCGCGATTTCCGCAGTTGCCGCAAGTCGCCTGCTTCGACACCGCGTTCCATCGCGGGCACAGCGCCGTTGCCGATCATTTCGCGATCCCCGAGCACTTCTATGCAGGAAGGTGTTCGTCGCTATGGATTTCACGGCTTGTCGTATGAATTCATCGCGCAGCGGCTTGCGTCAGGTCGCGCCGGACATCGCTGAGCGGCGGGTGATCGTGGCCCATCTCGGAAGCGGCGCTTCGATGTGCGCGCTCGCAAACGGCCGCAGCGTCGAGAGCACGATGGGATTCACGGCGCTCGATGGCCTGCCCATGGGGACGCGGCCGGGGCAGATCGATCCCGGCGTCGTGCTCTATCCTCATTCAACAAAAGGGCATGACCGCGGCCGCAGTCGAAGACATGCTTTACCACGAGTGCGGGCTGAAAGGCATCTCCGGCGTGAGCAACGACATGCGCGAGCTCGAAGCGAGCACAAATCCGTCCGCGAAGCTTGCGATCGACTATTTCGTCTACCGGATCGGGCTTAATGCCGGCATGCTTGCCGCTGCGCTCGGCGGGATCGACGCCTTCGTATTCACGGCCGGGATCGGCGAGAACTCCGCGTCGCTCCGCGCGCAAGGTTGCCGAAAAGCTCGTCTGGCTCGGAGCAGAACTGAACACGACCGCAAACGCGACGGGCCAGACGAAAATCTCGACGCCAAACAGTCGCGATCGCACTTCTGGTCGTGCCGACCGACGAAGAACTGATGATTGCGCGGCATACCCTCGCGATCGTGTCGGCCCGCGCACGTCGACCAAACGCAAAGGAGCGAATTACATGACCATTCCAGTTGCAAAAGCGCCGCTCCTTGAGGGCAAGCGCGGCCTCGTCATCGGCATCGCCAACGAGCACTCGATCGCCTGGGGATGCGCCAAGGCGTTCCGCGCGCTCGGCGCAGAACTCGCGGTCACCTATCTCAACGACAAGGCGAAGTCTTATGTCGAGCCGCTTGCCCGCGAGCTCGAGGCATCGATATTCATGCCGCTCGACGTGCGGACCGCCGGCCAGATGGAGGCGGTGTTCGACCGCATCGCAAAGGAATGGGGGCAGCTCGATTTCGCTGTCCATTCGATTGCCTTCTCGCCCAAGGATACGTTGCAAGGTCGCGTCGTCGACGTGCCGCAGGACGGATTTCTGACGACCATGGACGTTTCCTGCTGGTCGTTCATCCGCATGGCGCATCTCGCCGAGCCGCTCATGAGCAAGGGCGGCACGCTATTCACAATGACCTATTACGGCAGTCAGATGGTGGTCGAAAACTACAACATCATGGGCGTTGCCAAGGCGGCGCTGGAGTGCGCCGTGCGATACATCGCGGCCGAACTGGGCCCCAAGAGGATACGTGTGCATGCCATATCTCCCGGACCGCTCGCCACGCGCGCGGCGTCGGGTATTCCTGAATTCGACGAGCTATTGGAGAAGGCCAAGGCGAAGGCGCCGGCGCGCAGCCTCGTCAGCATCGAGGATGTGGGCGTCGCCACAGCCTTCCTCGCTCATGACGCTGCTCGTCTCATTACCGGCGAAACGCTCTATATCGATGGCGGATACCACATTATCGACTAGCCGAGACCGACGCCGGCGCGTACCATTAGTTGATCAAAGTCAATGTGGTCCGGATCGGCTCATGGCTGAGGTACACGTACTCGCAAGGAGGCGTACTATGTCGCAATCGGATTCGGGTCGTTCTTCGATGGATTGGAATATGCCGATGATGCCCGACGTCGCTGGAATGGGCAGGCGGAGCGCGGAAGCGATGTCCGAGCTTCAAAAAGAGATCCTGGAGGCTTTCGAGCGCGCCAACCGCAACTGGGTTGCTTGCCTCAATGAGGAAGCAACCCTCATGTCCGATCTCATCAAAAAGGTCGGATCGTCGGGATCGATCCCCAATTCCATGGCAGCCTATCAAGCGTGGGCAAAGGCACACATGGACCTGCTCGCCAAGCACGGACAGAAGTCTGCGGAAGATGTCCAAAATCTCATGAAGGCGTACACCCGCGTCATCGGAAACGGCGGCATGGGCAGCAAGTAGCAAAGCCGCGCGGGGCAGGTACTCAATATTTCGTGGGAACGAAATTCCGTCCCTTCAGAACGGCGTTGTCGTCGTAAGCGCCCTTCTTGGATCGTTTCGGCAATTTGACTTTCGGATGCGATACCTTCTTGTAAGGTATCAATGACAAGATGTGCGAAATGCAGTTGAGGCGTGCGCGCCGCTTGTTGTCGGATCGCACGATATGCCAAGGCGCGTGTCGGCTATCGGTTGCTTGCAGCATCATATCGCGGGCGCGCGAATAGTCGTACCAGCGCCGGTATGACTCGAGGTCCATCGGGCTGAGCTTCCACTGCCGCAACGGATCGTTGATCCGGGCCAGAAAGCGTCGCTCCTGCTCTTCCTGCCCGACCTCCATCCAGATCTTGATGAGGATGATCCCCGCGTCGATGATCCACTTCTCGACCAGCGGACATAGATCGAGGAAGCGCTGGTTTTCCCGTTCGGTGCAGAACCCCATGACGAGTTCGACGCCGGCGCGATTGTACCAGCTGCGGTCGAGGATGACGACTTCGCCCCCCGCCGGAAAGTGCTGGATGTAGCGCTGGATGAACATCTGGGTTTTTTCGCGCTCGGACGGCGCGGGTAGGGCGACGGTACGGAAAACGCGCGGGCTCACCCGTTCGGTGATCGCCTTGATGGTGCCGCCCTTGCCGGCAGCATCGCGGCCTTCGAAGACGATGATGATGCGCTGCCCGGTCGACTTCACCCAATCCTGCAGCGCGCAAAGCTCAACCTGGAGCTTTCGCAAGTGTTGCTCGTATTCTTTTCGCTTCAGCTTTTGATTCTTATCGTCTTCTTTTGGCTTCAGCTTCTGATTCTTGTCGTCGGAAGGTTTGGCTTTTTTCATGGGCTATCCGGCAAACATAAGGGTGACGTCAATTCCAAGCGGAGGGCAAATCCGCACGCTGTTTTTGAAACGTGATCGAAATGGCCGGCGGGCCGATCATTGCCACGTCAGCGTCACGCCGATGTCACCGGGCATTCCGCCGGGCCAATCGACAATTTGAAACCGAAGGCGATAGCCGCGCGGCTGCAAATATTTTTGCCAGAATTGATAAAGCTCCTTCGGCAATCCGGTCAGCGTGTTTTCCCAGCCGGGTTCCTGCTGATTGATGGCGCGGCCGTGATCTGTGAAAATTGCATTAGGGAATCGGCCGATGAAGACCTCGGTGAGCCCGTTGTCCACGGCCCGCTGAATGATGCTCGCGGCTCGCTTGAGCCTGTCTTCATCCGAGACGCCGGAAGGCTTTTGCAGCCGGTCCAGCAGTTCCTTCTTCTCGGCTTCTGCCGCAGTTTGCCTGCGAACATAGGCGGCTGCCTTCTCGGCCTCGGCGTGCGCAATCTTCTTCATGCAGTCCGAGGCGGATGGGAGCAGGTCATCTGCAGTCGACATGGTTCTCTCCATGAGCACGAATTTGCTGCAAGTAGCCTTCGACCGTGGGCGGCAGCATTGACTTGGCGCAAAGGTTGGGCTCCCCGTCTCGGCAAAGAGCGCGCCAAATCAAGTCATCCGAGGGCTTTAGCGTCAAGCTAAACGCAAAGGTAGTCAATGATATTGCAAGCCCGTGCGTGCTCAGCGGTGTCCGGTTAGAACAAAATCAGGATCGACCGTGCGATCGCAGTCGGCGCAGAAGAGCGGTCTTTACGTCTGCCAAATCTCGCACGCCGAACCAGTAGGCCAGCGTCACGTAGATAGCCTATCGCCCAAGACTACACAGGATAGCCGCGCGCAGCAGGATGGTCAGTAACGCAATTCCAGGCATCATCTGCAACGAGAAGGATGCGCGCGCCGAGGCCGATGACGGTCGCCACAGCCGCGGCCGCGGCGAGCCGCAGCGCGCCGTCCAACATTCCGGGCCCGGTTTCAAGGATTGTGCCCCTGGCGCGCGCTTCGCGATCGAAACGGCGCCGCTGCAGCCAGCCGAGCAGCAGGACGTAGACCAGAATCGCGAAGGCGCTGGAAACCGCCAAGCCGACGGCGCCCCACTGCTGACGCAACAGCACGTACATCGGCACCATCGTAAATGCGACTGCCGTTCCGATCGTTGTCGGCAGCCACGTGCTGTTCAGCGCGTAGAAGCCGCGGCTGATGACCGATTGCGCGGCCCAGCCGGCAAGGCCGAGACAGAGATAGCCAAGCAGCGTCGCGGTGGCTTGCGCATCGGCGACCGAGAAGCGCGCCGCGAACAATCCCCAGATCAGATAGGCGGCTTCGAACCCCGCCAAGGTGAGGCACACCTGCGCGGCGAAGGTCGCAGCCAGCATCAGGCGCACGCCGCGGCAGAGGAGGCGATAGGCTTGAGCAATCCGGCCCGTTGCCACAAGGCGGCTGATCGTGGGGTAGGCGGCAACCCCTGCTGCCATGCCGAAGACGCCGATCGGTACTTTCATCAACGTCCGCCCGTATTGCAAATACGAGAGCTCGCCCGCGCCGAGATAAGACGCCTGGTTTTTGACGATCCATTCGTCGACCGCGACGATCGAAAATCCGACCATGATCGGCAGCGATAGCCAGAGGTATCGTTTCAAATCCGGATTGCGAAAAGACAGGATGGGATACCACCGCATCCGCGTTCTCAAACACCCGAAGAGCGGGAGTGCGAACGGGCCTAGGATCGCGCCGGCGAGCACGCCCCAGGCGAAGCCCTCGGCTCCGAGCCCCGAGTAGTACGCACCCGCAATGCCGCCCACGATGATTCCGGCCGAATAGACAAGCGGCGCCATGGCCGGCAGCAGGTGCCGGTCCTGCGCCTGCAGCGCCGCCGAGAGCAAGCCGCCGATGACGAGAAAGAATTGGGCCGGCAAAATAATGCGGGTGAGGCGCACCAGCGTGTCCACTTCGTGGGGGGTCGTGAAGCCCGGAGCGACGACACCGACGAGCGAACGCGCGAACAGCATCAGCAAAGCGATGCCGAGACACCCGGCGAGCAGGATGAAGTTTGCGATGGCGCTGAAGGCTTTCCATCCGCGTTCGGGATCGCCGCGCTGCAAATGCTCCAGGAAGATCGGAATGAACACGATCGATAGCGCGCCCGCAGCAAGGAGGTAGTTCAGAAAATCCGGCAGCGTGAAGCTTGCAAAATAGAGATCGGCCTCTCGGCTCGCCCCAAGAGTGCGGCCAATGATCTGCTCGCGCAACGAGGCCCATGATGCGGCTCAAGAAGATTGAGCCTGCCCAGAGCATCGAGGCTATGCCGATGGTACGCGCTTGACTGACGCTTTGCGGTTCGGCCATCTCAGCTCGTGGTCGTGGTTCGGATAACGTCGAGATTGACCGCAAAAATCCTCTGCTCTCCAAAATCGCGCGCGCCGATTTTGCCTGCAAAACCAGCGCTCTCTGCGTCTCGCGACCATATACACGATAAAATCTGGAGGTCTACTCCGAGGGCGGCCGCCAAAGGATCGAATCGGCTCGCTCGACGTTGCCCTGAGAACTGCAATTGCGAACGGCCAAACGTCGGTGGATCGCGCGAGCGCGACAATTTGCATTACCCGGCGAGGCAACCTCGGGGTGAAAGCCGCGGACGGTTATAGGTTATGATGACTTGGGACGACCGCATGGATGGGGTGCGCCATGGCTTTGAAGGACTTGCTCGTCTACGTCGATCAAACCGAAGGCGCCCAAGGACGCATGGAACTGGCGGTCGATCTGGCCCGGCGCCACGGGAGCCGGCTGACGGCCCTGTTCGTGAGAGAAGTCAGCTCTCCCCAGCAGGAACTGCTTCGCGCAGCAGAACTCGGACTCGTCACGGCCGAAGGTCTCGACCAGCTCAACGCGACGATTCTCGCGTCCATCGATGAGGCGGCACGACGGTTGCGCTCGTCATTCGAGGCTCTTGCGCGCAAGCACGAGGTTCGCGTCGAATGGCGCACGGCCGACGGCATGTCATCGGTTGTCGTGCCTCAGCAGGCGCGCTATGCGGATCTCTGCATCGTAGGCCAATCCGAGCGGGAGAAGGGGGCCGCGGTCGGGTACAGTTTTTCGGAACAGCTGCTGTTCGTCACCGGGCGGCCGGTGGTGTTCGTTCCGTCAGACGGCCATTTTGCGAGCCTCGGCCGGCATGTCATGGTCGCCTGGAATTCGAGTTCGCGCGGCTGCACGCGCCGTCAATGACGCGCTGCCGCTGATCGAGCGCGCCGAGCGGACGACGGTGCTGACCGTCAATTCTGCGGATTTCATCGAATCGCACGGTGCGCCGCCCGCAACGCAATTGATCGAACACCTCAAGCGCCACAGCCCGTCGGTTGATGCTGTCCAACTGGAGAAAGTTCCAACCGGCTCGATCGCCGAGGCGCTTCAGTCGCAGGCCCGCAACCTTGGCGCCGATATCATGGTCGCCGGTGCATTCGGTCACCCCAAACTCTGGGAGAAGCTGCTCGGCGGCGTCACGCACGACCTTCTCCATCACATGCGGCTCCCAATTCTGATGTCACATTAGACGCAACGATGCGCATCTTTCTCGCAGGCGCGACCGGGGCGATCGGACGGGTCCTGACGCCGCTGCTGATTGCCGATGGACACGCGGTCTTCGGCACGACGCGGTCAGCCTCCAAGGCCGACCTCGTGCGGAAGGCTGGCGCGACCCCTGTGGTCGTCGACGTCTTCGATGGCGTCGGCTTGACCGAAGCGATGCGGGATGCGCAGCCGGAGGTCGTCATCCACCAACTCACCGATTTGCCGCAGGTCGCCGATCCCGCGAGGATGCCGGCCTTCATGGAGGCGAATGCCCGGCTTCGCATCGACGGTACGCGCAATCTTGTCGCGGCGGCAAAGGCAGGCGGTGCGAAGCGCATCGTCGCCCAAAGCATCGCATTCGTATACGCGCCGGGTGAGGGACCTCGCGTGGAGACCGATCCGTTCGCCGTTCAACCCGATGGCAGCTACAGCACGTCGATCCGCGGCGCGATTGCGCTCGAAGAGCAGGTGCTGGGAACGCCGGGCATCGCCGGCGTGGTGCTTCGATACGGGCGCCTCTACGGGCCGGGCACGTGGAATCAATCCGGTCCGTCGGGCGCGGGCGCGGTCCATGTCGATGCCGCAGCGCAGGCCGCGCGCCTTGCCGTCACCCGCGGCGCCCCCGGGATTTACAACATCGCCGACGATGATGGCGTCTTCGGCATCGATAAAGCGCGCCGCGAGCTCGGCTTCGATCCTGCGTTCAGGATTTAAAGTGTGATGCGTTGGGATGAATTGATTGAGAATGCCAACTTGGGCGTCTAAGGCAGAACGCACCACAAAGGACGTCATCCTGAGGAGCATCACGAAGTGATGCGTCTCGAAGGATGGCTGCGAGCAGGGCGGTGCAAGGGGCCATCCTTCGAGGCTCGCTTCGCTCGCGCCTCAGGATGACGTTTTTGATTGTTTCGCACGCAGTCAGGATAACGCGGCTGCTGAGGATAAGGGCCGTTCGGTCACGGCTCTTTTGCTAGCTAGCAGGCGGTCACCGCAGGTTATCAGGCCGTCGCCTTACGGTTGCTGCCGCCGTGACCGCTTCCGCGGCTCTGCCGATTTTTGCCCGCTGCTGTCGCGTGCCAGGCGGAGGTCCGCAACGAAGTCGCGGTACGCCTGCGCTTTGTCGGCTTCGTCTTGGATGCGGAGCAGGTAGGACGGATGAACGGTCACGAACAGCGGCGTGCCGTCGTCGAGACGATGCATCTTTCCGCGCAGCGCGGAAATGGTTGCGGTTCGATTCAAGAGACTTCGCACGGCGGTCGCGCCGAGCGCAATGATCGCCGTCGGCTTCACGATGGCGCGTTCGAGATCGACCCACCATCGGCAGCGCTCGATCTCATAGGCATTGGGGCGCTTGTGCAGCCGGCGCTTGCCGCGCATCTCGTGCTTGAAGTGCTTCACCGCATTGGTGACGAAAGCATCGTTTCGCGCGATGCCCGCTTCCTCGAGCGCCTGATCGAGAACGCGGCCCGCGGGTCCGACAAAAGGCTTGCCGGCGAGGTCTTCCTTGTCGCCGGGCTGTTCGCCGACCAGCATGAAATGCGATTGGGCTTTTCCTTCGCCCGGCACCACCTGGGTCGCATCGGCATAGAGCGGACAGCGCGTGCATTGGGCTTCCGCCTCGCGAAGTGCGCTCAGCGTCGTGATTGAAGGCATTTCTTCAGCGCGATTTGGCATTGGGCGCCCTTATGAACGTTCGATCGTCAGTTGATGTTCCTATCGATATGGAAGTAGCTCGCGCGCGCCGCTAGGCCCCGACCGCCTGTTCGTAGATATCTTCCTCTTGAGCATTGTGGATGCGCACGAGCGCCTCGATCGATTCGATGATGCGTTGGGCATCGCGGATCAGGTAGCGGTCGACGTCATCGGGACTGAGGCCGTCGGCAAGGCGCCGCAGCAGCCGCGCCAGGTGGATGATCTCCCGGTGGGCTCGGCTCATCGCCCCAAGTCCGTGCTGCGCGGCGAGGTATTTTGCCACCCGAGGATAGACAGCGCTTTGGTCGTCTCGCTCGTGTTCGACGATGTCGCGGGCGACGATCTCATCGGCTTCGGCGATCAGTGAGACCGCGTCGGCGCCCGCAGCATGATCAAGCGTATCGGCAATCTCTCTCAGCCGGTCGAGCGTCGCTTCCATCCGTTGGTGATCCAACCGCAGCGATGTCGCGGCGCTGGCGGGCATTTGGCGATGGCCAAACCGGTGACCCGGCGTCAAGGCGCGCAAGGCGTTGAGAATCACGGCAACGTCGATGACTTCCTGAGTCAAAGCTCCGGCGATCGGCGGCAGCCATCCAATCGCGGCGAAGCCCATCGCCACTGCGGACATTGCCAATCCGGAGACGATGCTCTGCAGCGCGATCCGGCGGGTGCGGCTCGCGATCATCAAGGCATCGGACACGCGATCGAGGCGATCGACGAGAATGACGACATCGGCAGCTTCCGACGACGCGCTCGCGCCTCGCTCCCCCATGGCGATGCCGACGTTTGCGGCCGCCAATGCCGGCGCGTCATTGATCCCATCCCCAACCATGACGGTCGGGTGCTGGCGCTGCTCGGTGGCGACGGCATCGACTTTGTCGGCGGGTTCGCGGTCGGCGAGAACCGCATCAAGATCAAGCGCGGCGCCGATCGTCTCGGCGGCGTCCGCGCGATCGCCGGTCACCATGACGATCCGCGATACGCCGGCGGCGCGCAGGGACTGTATGGCGCGCGGCGTCTCGCGCCGAAGTTCGTCGGCCAGCAAGACGGCACCAATGGTGTGCCCGTCCACGGAGACGAACACGCTGAGCGCCGAGCGCCATGCGGCGCGCCGCAGCGCGCGCACCGCCCACGTCGCGAGTTGGCGGGAACCATTCACCAACTGGTGCGACCCGACTCGGACCTTTCGACCTTCCAGCACGCCTTCGAGACCCGAGCCCATGGTCTCGCGCACCTCGGCCGGAACAGTGAGCTTGAGCCCTTTTTTGACGCGCCGCCTCGACGATCGCAGCAGCAACGACGTGATGCGATGCCTGTTCCAGCGAAGCGGCGGTCCGCAAGATTTCGTCGCTCGTCTCGCCCGGCGCGGCTTCGATGGCGACGAGCCGCGCGCCGCCGACGGTCAGCGTGCCGGTCTTGTCGAACATCACCGTGTGTGTTCGTGCGAGAGCCTCGAGTGGTCCGCTGCCTTTGACGAGGATCCCCACTCTTGCGGCTTGCGCCACGCCGGCAATGAACGCGACCGGCGCCGCCAAAATGAGAGGGCAGGGCGTTGCCGCGACCAGGACGGCGAGCCCGCGCACAGGATCGCCGGAAAAGAACCAGGCGCCGCCAGCGATGATAACGGTGACCGGCAGGAGCAGCAGCGCAAAGCGGTCTGCGAGCCGGATGAAGGGCGACTTTGCCGTCTGCGCCGCACTGACCATCCGAACGATGCCGGCATAGGTGCTTTCACTCGCCGTCGCGGAGGCGCGGATTTCGAATGAATCACCCGCATTGAGCGAGCCGCTTCGCGCCAGTTCACCGGCTTGACGGGACGCCGGGATCGGCTCGCCCGTCAGCGCAGCCTCGTCGATGACCGCAAGCGGGCTGGTGATGATGCCGTCAACCGGCACGATCTCGCCGGCTCGAACAAGGATGGCGTCGCCGACGGCGACGCGCTCGACAGGCACGTCCTCGATGGCGGATGCGGCACGACGATGGGCAATGCGCGGGGCGCGATCGATCAGCGACCTGAGGTCCCGCTCGGCGCGGGCGACCGCGAAGTCCTCGAGCAGATTGCCGCCCGCATACATGATCGCAACGACGATCCCAGCCAAATTCTGGCCGAGGATGAGTGCGCCCGACATCGACAGAAACGCGACCGCGTCGACGCCCATGCGACCCGCCAGGAGATCGCGGATCATGGAGACGAACAGCCCGGCAACGACCGGCAACGTGCCGCCCGCCCAGCACCACGCCGCCAAATCGCCCCGACCCGCGGCCCAGGCCGCGGATCCGAGAACGAGCCCCGCAAGCGCAATGACGATCAGCGCGCGTCGAAACAATCGATCGCTGATGATCGCCGGCTGCGGAGCGTGGCGCGCTTTATCAATCATGTTCTGCAGCAACAGCAGCGATCGGTCCAAACTCGATGTGCGGGCCATGCCACGCTTCGAGCGACAGCATTGATCTGAGGCGCCAATTCGCTTTGGGCATTGACGAAAGTCAAACGCGTCAGGCGGCAGTCGGGCTATCCAGATGGCGGTGAAATGTCGGCCTGTCTCGCGCGACCCCGTTGCTCTCGACGGCCCAACGACGAAGGAGCATGAAAATGCGATTGTGGTTCGGAGCGGCTGTCGTTGGAGCCGGCTTAGCTTTGGCGCCTGCTACAGTTCAGGCGCAGGTGAATGACATCGGCAAGCGCGAGTACACCAACAGCTGTGCCATTTGTCACGGCGCGAGCGGGAAAGGCGATGGGCCGCTCGCAGCGCAGCTTAAGACGCCCGTAGCCAATCTGACGAAGCTTGAAGCGAACAATAACGGCATCCTACCGGTCGAGAAAATCTATGCCGTCATCGACGGCAGACAGGATGTCGCGGTTCATGGCACCCGTGAGATGCCCCTATGGGGAAATGTGTTTCGAACCGACGTCGCCGCGGGGCTGTGCTTTGGGTTGGCTTCGCCCAAAGAATTGGAGGATTTGGTGAAGGGCAGAATATTTGCGCTGATCGGCTATATCCACACGCTTCAGGTCAAATGATCTAACGTTCCGTCGTGGTTTGAACCGGACCTCGTTTGGCGTCAGGCAGGTGGTGCGTTGTCGAAATTCAGGCTGTGACGGAACCATCGCAGTTCATTAGTGTTGTTCCTTACCGATTTTTCGAGTTCCGCATGTCCCCGCAGCCCCTCATCGTTTCGATTCCGCATCGCCTGGGAAAAGCTGAAGCCATACGGCGCCTGAAGGCCGGTCTGACGACTGCACAGGCGCAGTTCGGCAGCGTGTTCTCGATCGATGAGGAGACGTGGACGGACGGCCATCTGCAGTTTCGTATCTCGGCGCTGCGGCAGCCGATCAGCGGCACGATCGACGTTGCTGAAGACCACGCGCGGCTGGAAGTCCAGTTGCCGTGGCTGTTGGCCCAAATCGCCGGCAAAATTCAGCAAACGATCGAGAAGCAAGGCCACGATCATGCTGGAAAAGAAGTGACGCGTGTGGTCCGTTCTTTCGCCGCGGTTGCGTTATGGAGCAACCTGGCGATGCTGGCTGACTATGCCGGATCCTTACGGCCGCTGTCGCGGCGCGTCGTCGTCCATGATGGCGCGCCACGCTGCGCCTTCGAGGTCATCGTACTGACCAGACTTCAGCGACCACAGGAACGCGCCGAGGCCCAGCAGGCCAAGACCGAGCGCCATCGGCACGAGAAAGATCAGGACTTCCATCTCCTCCTCCTCCATTCTGCGGGCGCTTTGCGGTCGCACCGCTCGCGCGGAGCGCATTCAAGGTGACGAGGATCGAGGATCCCGACATCGCCACCGCGGCAATCAGCGGGCTCGCAAAGCCGAGGATCGCGACCGGCACCGCGACGGCATTGTACGCGATTGCAAGGAAGAGGTTCTCCCGCATCAGGCGCCTTGCCCGACGGGCGGTATCTATTGCAGCGAGGACGGGCGCGAGCCGGTCACCGAGGAAGACAGCGTCTGCCGCCGCCTGGGTGAGATGAGCCGCGCTTGCGACCGAGAGCGAAGCGTCGGCCGCGGCGAGCGACGGCGCGTCGTTCAAGCCATCGCCGACCATGAGCACGTTGCGGCCGGCAAGCTGCAAAGCCGAGATCCTGGCGATCTTGTCGGCCGGCGTCATCGCAGCGTGCCAGTGCTCGACGCCGAGATTGCGCGCCGCGTGCTCGACGGCGGCGGTTCGGTCGCCGGATAAAATTTCGACCGCGAGTCCGCGGTCCTCGAGCGCAGCAATTACCTTCGCCGCGTCATCGCGCAGCCGCTGACGCACAACGAACACGTAGTGTTCCGCGCCGTAGGCGAAGGCGATGATCGAAGCTTCCGGATCGTTGCCGGCCGCGCGTTCCACGTCCTGGTCGGCATTGCAAAACGACGGCCGTCCGAGCCGCAACTCGACGCCTTCGTATTCGCAGCGTACGCCTTGACCCGGCTCCTCGATCGCGTCGAGCGGGGCCTTGGCGCGTGCAGCGCGCGCGACGGCTGCGGCGAGGGGATGCCGGCTCGCAAGCGCCAACCGGCCGGCGATCGCCAGCCGAGCCGACGGTATGTGTGCGGCGTTGATCACCTCGGGCTCGGGCAAGGTGAGCGTGCCGGTCTTGTCGAACAGGACGGTATCCGCCCCGGCGAGCCGCTCGAGGGCCTCGCCCGAATTGAGGAGCACGCCATTGCGAAACAGTGTGCCCGACGCTACCACCTGGACCGCCGGGATGGCGAGCCCGAGTGCGCACGGACACGTGATGATGAGCACCGCGATCGCAGTGACGATGGCGTCATGCCAACTTGCGCCTACTGCGATCCAGCCGATCAAGGTGGCGAGTGCGGTCGCATGGACCAGCGGCGCGTAGAGTTGCGCCGCACGGTCGGCGAGGCGCACGTAGCGCGACCGCGCCTCGAGCGCCCGCTCGAGCATGCGGGTGACCTCGTCGAGCAGCGTGCCCTGCGCCGCGGCCCTGACCTCGACTCGCAGCGTGCCCGACAGATTGAGGGTCCCGGCGTAGACGGTGGTGCCGCGGGTCGCGGCAACCGGGGTGGTCTCGCCGGTGACGAGGCTCTGGTCGATCTCCGAACGGCCCTCGATGACAGCGCCGTCAACCGCGACGCGCTCGCCGGGGCGCACCAGCACCAGGTCGCCGGGATGAAGCGACTTCACCGGCACCGTGCTGAGTTCAGTCGGGCTCACGAACTTCGTCGCTGTCTCGGCCCGCAGCGCGGCGAGATTGCCGGCAACGGCCCGGGTGCGCCGGCGCATCGCCTGTTCCAGCACGCGGCCGGCCAACAGAAAGGTCAGCAACATCAACGCCGAATTGAAATAGGCGTGGGTCGCGTGGTTGATGGTCTCGACCAGAGACATCGCAAGCGCGAGCAGCACGCCGACGCTGATCGGCACGTCCATGTTGACGCGCCGCGCGCGAATGGCGCGGATCGCCGAGAGATAGAACGGCCGGCCGGCATAAGCCGCGGCCGGCAGCGCAATCAGCGCCGACAGCCAATGAAAGAAGTCGCGCTGCTCGGGCAGAATGTCGGACACGTTGCCGGACCAGACGGCGACCGACAGCAGCATGACATTCATCGTGGCGAACGCCGCGACGCCGAGACAGCGCAGCAGCATGCGCCCTTCGCGCTCTTCGTTCCCGGCGGAACGGCCGGCATCGAAGGGGTGGGCCTTGTAGCCGAGTTCGGCGAGCCGCTCGATGTAGCGCTCGGGCGCGACCCTGCCGTCACGCCATTCGATGGCGACGCGACGGTCGGTCATGTTCACGCGGGCCTGCGTGGTGTCCGGGATGGTGGAGAGCCCGTTCTCGATCGCCCGCATGCATCCGCCGCAGGTAATGCCCTCGACGGCAAGCTCCATGCGCGCGACGCCACCGTCGAGATGGCGCACGAAATGAGAAAAATCGCGAGTCTCTTGCCATCGGACTTGCCGCTATTCGAGGGTGATGCGGTTGGTCGAACGGAAGACGCGCTCGCTGCCGCGGTCAGCTTCGATCTCGATCTCCCACAGACCCGGGCTCACATCGGCAGCTTCGCCGCGATAGACCCCGCTTTCGCGTTCGGTCATGGCGACGGTGCGGTCGGCGCGGGCATCGGTCGGCCGGAGAAACCGAACCGTGAAGGCGAGATTGGTCAGCGGCGCCCCGCTGCGATCGCGCGCTTCGATATTTACGGTGGCGCGGCCGTCAGCCGCGCGCTCGATGTGGCCGGAAACGCGCAGGTGACGGCCGACCTGATCATGAGCGGCGCCAATTTCGGCGTTGTAGTTGATGCCCGCCTTGTAAGGGCTTTCGGTCTCCATTCCAGGCATGGTGCTGATGGCAAGCGTCATCATCACGACGTTGACGGCGATGACGGTGCCGAAGAAACCGAGCAGCGCCAACAGAACCACGCGGCCGGTCAGCGGCCGCGCCGGCGGCGAACGATCGCCGCCAGCGGAAGGGAGGATTTGTCCGAACGATCTCATGCGGCCCTACCTGTTCATGGCGCCTTGTTGATGCAGCCAGCATTCGTCAGCTCAGTTGGCAATGAAATGATCCTGAGCTTTGGCGGTCTCCCGGTTTGCCGTATCGACGGCGCTGAAGGTCAACGGCGTCGAGTGTTCGATCGCCTTGCCGGGCGGAACGGTGACAAGCACCCGTATCTCCCGCCCCTGGTCGGGGCCGACCGGGATCACCGGCTGGCCGGGCAACGCGGCGTCGAGCCCGACGACATGCACGTCCGCGTCCGGCAGGCCAGTGATGTCGAGGACGACGGTGCGGGTTTCGGGGCGCTTGTTGAGGAGGTGCACCGTGTAGGCGTTGCGGGTCGCGCCGTCGCTCAGCGTGACGAACAGCGGATTGCGATCATGCCGCACGGTGATCTCGATGAAGCTGCGGGTCGCGAGGGCGTAGGTCATCACGGCGCCGACGAGGACGATGATTGCCGCGTAGATGAGGGTGCGCGGACGCACGAATCGATAGATCGGCGCTTTGCCTTCGGCGCGTCGGGCGATGTTGATGTCGTTGTCATAGGCAATGAGGCCGGTCGGCCGGCCGACCTTCGTCATCACGGTGTCGCAGGCGTCGATGCACAAGCCGCACATGATGCATTCGAGCTGGGCGCCGTCACGAATATCGATGCCGGTCGGGCATACCGCGACGCATTGCCGGCAATCGACGCAGTCGCCGGCCGGCAATCCCTGGTGACGCAGTTCCTCGGCCTTCTTGATGGATTTACGCGGCTCGCCGCGATCGTAGCGATAGGTGACGTTGAGCGCCCATTCGTCGGTGAGGGCGGCCTGGATGCGCGGCCACGGGCACATGTAGACGCACACTTGCTCGCGCATGTGGCCGGCAAGGGTGTAGGTCGTGAAAGTGAGGATCGCGATCCACCCATACGCCGCCATGGGGGCTGTACCGGTCGCAAGCTCTTTCACCAGGGTCGGGGCATCGGCGAAGTAGAGGACCCAGGCGCCGCCGGTCCACCAGGCGATGAAAAGCCAGATCGAGTGCTTGGCAACGATCTCGCCGATCCGCCGGGCCGTCAGCTTGCCGCCAGCCTTCTTCATGCGTTCGCGCCGATCGCCTTCGATGAAGCGCTCGACCGCGTAAAACAGGTCTGTCCACACCGTCTGCGGGCACAGATAGCCGCACCAGATGCGGCCGCCGATCGCATTCATCAGGAACAGCGCCATCGCGGCGATGATCAGCAGGCCGGTGAAGTAATAAACCTCCTGCGGCCACAGCTCGATGAAGAAGAAATAGAAGCGGCGGTTCGGAAAATCGACCAACACCGCCTGGCTCGGTGCATCCGGCCCGCGGTCCCAACGCACGAACGGCAACAAATAGTAGAGGGCAAGGCAGGCCGCCATCAGGCCCCATTTGATGTTGCGGAAGGTGCCGGAGACACTTTGCGGATAGACGGCTTTGCGGGCCTCGTAGAGCGGCTCGTGGTCGACATCGAGATCGGCCGGGATCAGGGGCTTGTTCATCTAGGCCTCGATGGACTCGGAATTGGGCAATGCGCCTGACTTTATGTAGCAGTGCCGAGGCCGCCCATCTTTGATGCAGCGCAAACAACGCTCCCATCAGTCGCCAAAAAGCGAATGGCGGCCGGAGGATTGTCCGGCCGCCACCCGCGCTCGGCCCCGCTGGTATTATTGGCCGCCGCCCAACGTATGCACGTAGACGGTGAGGGCATTGATTGTTGCGGGGTCTAGCCGTCCGGCCCACGCCGGCATTACGCCGCCGCGGCCATTGGTAATGTCGTCGATGATCGTCGCCTCGTCCGAGCCGTAGAGCCAAATGCGGTCGGTGAGGTTCGGTGCGCCAAGATCGCGATTGCCCTGGCCGTTTTCGCCATGGCAGGCAGCGCAATTGTCCGCGAAGATCTTCTTGCCCGCGGCAAGGTCGATGCCGGTTCGCACCGGAAGACCGGACAGCGAACTGACATAGGCGGCCACCTGCACGATCTCCTCGGGCTTCAGCAGCTTGTCGCGCCCGAATGCCGGCATCGCGCCTTCATGCGCCTTGGGGTTCCCGGAGCGGACGCCGTAGGAAATGGTGTCGTGGATGGCGTTGAGCGTCCCGCCCCAGAGCCAGTCATCATCGTTCAGATTGGGATAACCCTTGGCGCCCGCCGCTCCGCTGCCATGGCATGGCGCGCAGTTATTGCCGAAGGCGGCTTTGCCTTGGGCCTGAGCGAAGGCAAGGAGTGACGGGTTCTTTTCGATGTCGGCGAGCGGCGTCTCGGCGAGTGCCGCGCCTTTTTCGCCGCGGATCTTGGTGAGATCGGCGAGATCGGAAGCGACCTGGGCGCGATCCGAATAGCCCCACACGCCGGCCGTGAAGCCGGTCACCGTCGGCCAGGCCGGATAGACGACCCAGTAGCCGATCGACCAGATGATCGTGGCGTAGAACACGAACAGCCACCACCGCGGCAGCGGCGTGTTGAGTTCCTCGATGCCGTCCCACTCGTGACCGGTCGTGCTGGCGCGGGCGGCGGGCTTTGTCTCTTTCGCCATGGCTTAGTCCTCCCGCAGCGGCATCTTTGCAGCGTCATCAAACGCTGCGCGATTGCCCGGCCAGAGCGCGTAGACGACGATGGCGATAAAGATCGCCACGAAAATCGGCGTCCACAGCGTCATGACGAAATCGGAGATGAAGGTCTGCATATGGTTCATCCTCACCGCAGATCGGCTTTGTCGTTGTAAAGCTTGAAGTCGACGAGCGTCCCGAGCATGTCGAGATAGGCGACGAGAGCATCCATCTCGGTGATGCGGCCGGGCCGGCCGTCGAAGTCGCGGACGTTCGCCTTCGGATAGCGCGCGAGGAAATCCTTCACCCCGGCGTCATCCGGATTGGCCTGCGCCTTGAGGTCGGCGGCGGCGTTGGCGATCTGGTCGGCCGAATACGGCACGCCGACTGCGCGATTGGTGCCCAGATGAGCGGCGATGTCGTGATAGTCGAGATCGGTCTCGGCGAGGAACGGATAGCCCGGCATCACCGATTGCGGCACGACGGCGCGCGGATCGATCAGATGGGCGACATGCCACTCGTCGGAATATTTGCCGCCGACGCGCGCGAGGTCCGGGCCGGTGCGCTTCGAGCCCCATTGGAAGGGGTGGTCGTACATGCTTTCCGCCGCGAGAGAGTAATGGCCGTAACGCTCGACCTCGTCGCGCAGCGCGCGGATCATCTGCGAATGGCAGAGATAACAGCCTTCGCGGACGTAGATGTTGCGGCCGGCGAGTTCGAGCGGCGTGTAAGGACGCATGCCTTGGACGGTCTCGATCGTGCTCTTGAGATAGAACAGCGGCGCGATCTCGACGATTCCGCCGATCGCGATGACGATCAGAATGCCGATCACGAGGAGGATCGAATTCTTCTCCAATACCTGGTGTCTGGTGAAGAGCGACATGACGCTTACTCCGCGGGCTGGAGCGCCGGTTGCGGAGCGGCTGACTCAGCCTCGCCATACCGGACGGTCATATAGAGGTTGTAGGCCATGATCAGCGCGCCGATGAGGAAGAGGGCGCCGCCGAGAGCACGGATGACGTAGAAGGGATGCATCGCCTCCACGGTCTCGATGAACGAGTATTCGAGGAAGCCGAGCGAGGTGTAGGCGCGCCACATCAGGCCTTGCAGGATGCCCGACACCCACATCGCCGAGATGTAGAAGACGATGCCGATGGTGGCGATCCAGAAATGCCAATTGACGAGCTTGAGGCTATAGAGGCCCTTGCGGTCCCATAGCCACGGCACCAGGCAGTAGAGCGCGCCGAACGACACGAAGCCGACCCAGCCGAGCGCGCCGGAATGCACGTGGCCGATGGTCCAATCGGTGTAGTGGCTGAGCGAATTGACCACCTTCACCGACATCATCGGACCTTCGAAGGTCGACATGCCGTAGAACGCGACCGACACCACGAGCATGCGCAGCACGGGATCGGTTCGCAGCTTGTCCCACGCACCGGAGAGCGTCATCAGCCCGTTGATCATGCCGCCCCATGACGGCATCCACAGCATGACCGAGAAGGTCATGCCCAGCGTCTGCGCCCAGTCGGGCAGGGCGGTGTAGTGCAGGTGATGCGGACCGGCCCAGATGTAGAGGAAGATCAGCGCCCAGAAATGCACGATCGACAGCCGGTAGGAATAGATCGGCCGTTCCGCGCGCTTCGGCACGAAGTAGTACATGATGCCGAGGAAGCCCGCGGTGAGGAAGAAGCCGACGGCGTTGTGCCCATACCACCACTGGAACATGGCATCCTGGACGCCGGACCAGGCGATGTAGGACTTCGAGCCGAACGGCGACACCGGCAGCGCCGGGTTATTGCCGAGGTGCAGCACCGCGATGGTGACGATGAACGCAAGATAGAACCAGTTGGCGACGAAGATGTGCGGTTCCTTGCGCTTGATGAGCGTGCCGAGGAAGACCAGCAGATAAACCACCCACACGATGGTGAGCCACAAGTCGGCATACCATTCAGGCTCGGCATATTCCTTGGACTGGGTAACGCCGAGCAGATAGCCGGTGCCCGCGATCAGGATGAAGAAATTGTAGCCGAGCACGACGAACCACGGAGCGAGTTCGCCGGCGATGCGGGTGCGGCAGGTCTTCTGAACAACGTAGAGCGACGTTGCAACAAGTACATTGCCGCCGAAGGCGAAGATCACTGCTGATGTATGAAGGGGCCGCAAGCGGCCGAAGTTCGTCCACGGCAGATCGAAGTTGAGCGCCGGCCAAGCCAATTCCAGCGCAATCCACAGACCCACCAGAAAGCCGGCCAAACCCCAGAAAACTGCAAAAGCCGACGCGACTTTTATCGGCCCCAGTTGATAGTTCGGTTTGCCGTTGATTTCCTGCGGCGGCATCAGGCCGGCGCGGGCATAATAGTGGCTGACGACCGCGACCACCGCCGCGAGGCTCGCTGCGCTCGCGAGGAAGGCGTGGAACGCGAAAGCGGTGTCCTCAGCTTTCGCTGCGAAGATGATGGCAAGAAGCGCCGTGAATGAAAAAATCAGCGTCAGGCCGCCTTCGCCGATCGTCATTGATTTTCGTTCAACCGCTTCAGTCATGATCCACCATCGGTTCCGGGCTTGAGGGGTTCGGCGCTTGAGGACGTTAGATTAGAATTCGGCTAATGAAGATGTTTCGACAGGCTCTCATTGAGAGGCAGCCCAGGTGTAGGCATTGATGTAGGTCAAAGTCGCTGTGGCGATGCGAAAGGAGAGGCAGAGTCACGCCTTTCGTCAGCGGTCTCTTCCGCAAGGATGGTCGCTACCGTCGCTGAGCATTTAGACTTTCGTCGAATCCGAAATAGCCACCATCGGTGCGGAAATAGTGTGCGCCAATCGATTCGGGATCGGGTCGCTTGCTCGGGAACCGTTACCAGACAGCCGCAGCAACACATCGTTGTTCCTCCGCCGCAGCGCCAATCGCCTTTCGCGACATAGTCATTTCCGTCAGGTAGATTCGCGGTTGCGCGATCGGTTATCCGGATCGCATGGGGCAGGTTGGAGGACATTGAGACAGATCAAGATCGCGAATGGATCTGCGCGCTAGCAAGCGCCGATCCGAGGCCGCAGCCAGGAACAAAGCGATGATTGATTTTTGGCCGAAGGACCGTTCGCTGGCGCGCTGGAAAACTCAGCATGTCGACCTATCGCCTCGATAAGATCATATCGCCGCGCTCTGTGGCCGTCGTCGGAGCGAGCCCCAACGCAGGCTCGGTCGGTCGGCACATCGTCGCCAACATCGTAAGTGCCGGGTTCTCCGGGCCGATCCACGTCGTCAATCCGCACTACGCCGCCATCGAGGGCATTGCCACCGCCACATCGCTGAGTGCGATCAAGGAGCCGCCTGATCTTGTCGTGATCGCCGTGCCGCCGGCGGCCGTGCCCTGACACCGTCGCAGAGGCGGCGCGCTGCGGCGTTCCGGCCGCGGTGATCATCACAGCGGGGTTGGGCCATGGCGCTGGCTCGCTCGCCGAAGCAACCGAGCGGGCGGCACGCGCGCGCGGTCTGCGGCTGATCGGTCCCAATTGCCTCGGCGTTCTGGTTCCCGCGGCCCGGTTGAACGCGAGTTTCGCGACCCGGATGCCGCCGCAGGGCGATGTCGCCGTCATCTCGCAGTCGGGCGCGATCGCGGCCGGCATGATCGAATGGGCGGCACGGCGTGCCGTCGGTTTCTCCGCAGTGGTGTCGATCGGCGACCAGGTCGACGTCGATTTCAGCGATCTTCTCGATTTCTTTGCGATGGACCGATCAACGCGTTCGATCGTGCTCTACGTCGAATCCATCAAGAATGCGCAGAAGTTCATGTCGGCCGCCCGCGCCGCAGCCCGCACCAAGCCGGTCATCGTCATCAAGGCGGGCCGTCACGCTCAGGGGGCAAAGGCGGCGGCGACTCATACCGGGGCGCTTGCGGGATCGGACGCGGTTTACGATGCGGTGTTCCGCCGGGCGGGCCTCCTGCGCGTTTTCGATCTCGATGAATTGTTCGACGCGACCGAGACGCTGAGCCGCCTGCAGCCGTTTGCAGGCGAGCGTCTCGCCATTTTGACCAACGGCGGCGGAATTGGCGTGCTCGCGGTCGATCGCCTGATCGATCTCGGCGGCGTGCTGGCCGAAATCTCTCCGGACGCCATGGCGCGGCTTAATTCGGCGTTGCCGCCGACCTGGTCGAAGGCCAATCCGATCGACATTGTCGGCGATGCCGACGCCGCCCGTTACACGGCGGCTCTGGAGATTCTGCTCGCCGACAAGGCGAACGACGCGGTGCTGGTGCTCAACGTACCGACGGCGCTTGCGTCGCCGGCCGCCACCGCGCAGGCGGTCGCGGACGCCGTGACGCGGTACCGCGCGACCGTCGTGCGGCCGAAGCCGGTGTTCGCCGTCTGGGTCGGGAGCGACGAAACGGTCGCCGCAAAGTTTTCCGCGGCCAAGGTTCCCCACTTTGAGACCGAGGCGGAGGCGATTTACGGCTTCACGCATCTGGTGCGCTATGCCAGACGCGCGATGCCCTGATGCAAACGCCGCCGAGCCTGCCGACGAGCTTTGTCCCGGACGTTGCAGCGGCGCGGGCGGCAGTCGAGGAGGCCTTGCGCAACGGGCGACGCTGGCTCGATCCGATTGCAGCCGCGCAGGTGCTGACGGCTTATGCCGTGCCGACGGTTCCGGTCGTGCTCGCACGAGACCCCGAACAGGCGGCCGTCGTTGCGAAGCCGTTCCTCGTGGCTGGACAGTCGGTGGCCGTCAAAATTCAATCGCCAGACATTGTGCACAAGTCGGACATCGGCGGCGTGCGGCTGGGTCTCACGTCCGAAGTCGCAGTCCGCGACGCCGCGGCTGACATCATCGCGCGGGCGCGACAGGCGAAGCCCGATGCCGAGATCACCGGGGTGATCGTCCAGCCGATGATCGTTCGGCCAAAGGCGCATGAACTTCTGGTGGGG
Source organism: uncultured Alphaproteobacteria bacterium (assembly GCA_963702755.1). GTDB lineage: Bacteria > Pseudomonadota > Alphaproteobacteria > Rhizobiales > Xanthobacteraceae > JAJPKK01. The sequence continues at coordinate 703,137 of CAVPDZ010000009.1, forward strand.
TTGGCCGACGACCCGACATTCGGTCCAGTCCTCGCCTTTGGGCAGGGCGGAACGGCGGTCGAGGCGATCGATGACAAGGCGCTGGCGCTGCCTCCGCTCGATCTCGTCATGGCGCAGCAATCTGATCGCCCGCACGCGCGTGTTCCGTCTGCTCAAGGGCTATCGCAATGTGCCGCCCGCCAAAGCCGAGGACATCGCGCTGACGCTGGTGAAGCTCGCTCAGCTTGCGGCTGACGTGCCGGAGATCCGCGAACTCGACATCAATCCGCTGCTGGCGGACGAGACCGGCGTCCTCGCGCTCGATGCGCGCATCGCCGTCGCGCCGCTTGACCCCCCGACAGAAACGCGCGGGCAGCTATGGCCGCTTCGCCGTGCGGCCGTACCCGAGCGAATGGGAGCAGCAGCTCGCACTCGGCGACGGGAGCAAGGTTTTCGCGCGGCCGATACGTCCGGACGATGAGGCGGTTCTGCGCGCATTTCTTGAAAAGATCACTGCGGAGGATTTGCGCCTGCGCTTCTTCGCGCCGATCAAGGACTTCAGTCACGCCTTCCTGGCGCGCCTGACGCAGCTCGACTATGCCCGCGCAATCGCCTTCGCGGCCTTCGACAAGCCGGGCGGCGATTTGTTGGGGGTTGTTCGGCTGCATGCCGACGCCAACCACGAGAAGGGCGAATACGCGATTTTGATCCGCTCCGACCTGAAAGGCCGCGGCCTTGGCTGGGCACTGATGGAACTGATAATCCGTTATGCTCGCAGCGAAGGGCTGACCGCGATCGAGGGGCAGGTGCTGAAGGACAACGTGACGATGCTCCAGATGTGCCGCGAACTCGGATTTTCGGTCGCTGACGATCCCGAAGACGGCACCATCGCCGTGGTCTCGATTGCAGATTCAGTGAGGGCAGCCGGCTGTTTTGCGGCGGGTGCGGATTATAGCTTATCATCCGTGGCTTGCTGCCGGTCTGAAGCTCCTCTAAGACGCGGCGGACGGAACAACCAAGACCCCCGCCAAGACCCAGCGATGAGCCTGTTCATTCAACCCAAGATCGTGGACCGCAAGCGGCGGCGTGCCGCCATTGATCGCCTGCGCGAGGTGCAGGGGCGGCTGCCGACCTGGAGCGAGCTTGCCGATCCGACGACGATGCCGGCGACGGCAAGTGCCGGAGCTCGCGCAGGTCGATCCCGATGCGCCGGACGCCGCCAATCTCTGGCGGGTGCATTGGTTCAACGGCACAGACCGCAAGACCCGCACCGAAGTGCCGACGCACGTGGTGCTGCCGCCGGAACTGACCGGCGTGAAGGCGCCGATCGTCGTGCTGCTCGGCTGCAATTTTCCGATGATCGGCGCGCACAAGGTGCTCGCCGCCTATGCGTGCCTGGTGCCGCGGCTGGTCACCGGCAGATTCGATCCGTCGCACCAGCGCGCGATCTGGCCGTCCACTGGAAATTATTGCCGCGGCGGCGTTGCGATTTCGCGCATTCTCGGCTGCCGCGGCGTCGCCGTGCTTCCGGCCGGCATGAGCCGCGAGCGCTTCGACTGGCTGGCGCAATGGGTCGGCGATCCGGCGGACATCATCCGCACGCCCGGGACCGAGAGCAACGTCAAGGAAATCTACGACAAGTGCGCCGAGCTCGCGCGCGACGAGCGACAACGTCATTCTCAATCAGTTCTCGGAATTTGCGAATTATCTGATTCACTATCATTGCACCGGCCGCGCGTTCGATCGCGTCTTCGAACATCTCCAGCGCAAACAACAAGGACTACCGGCTGGCGGCCTTTGTTTCGGCGACCGGCTCGGCGGGCACGATCGCGGCCGGCGACCGGCTGAAGAAACTGCATGGCACGCAAGATCGTCGCGGTCGAAGCCGCCGAATGTCCGACCATGCTCTGCAACGGCTACGGCGAGCACAACATCCAGGGCATCGGCGACAAGCACATTCCGCTCATTCACAATGTGATGAATACCGACGTCGTGGTCGCGCGTCTCGGACGCGGCGACCGATGCGCTCAATCTGCTGTTCGGCGACGATCTGCGGCCGCGACTATCTCGCCGGGCGTCGCAAAATCGATCCGGACCTGATCCGCAGTTCGACGACTTCGGAATTTCGGGTCTCGCCAACATCGTCGCCGCCATCAAGCTCGCCAAACATCTCGACTATGGACCCGAACGACGTCGTGATGACGGTCGCGACCGACAGCGCCGCGCTTTACGCCAGCGAACGCGAGGCCTATCTGGCGCGGACGTATCCGGCCGGATTCGACGAGGTCAATGCCGGCGAGATTTTCGGGCGGCACATGGAAGGCATCGCCGACGACCACGTGCTGGAACTCACGCATCTCGACCGCAAGCGCATTTTCAATCTCGGCTACTACACCTGGGTCGAGCAGCAGGGCGTCTCGATCGAAGATTTCGACCGCCGCAAGAAGCCAGGACTTCTGGCAATCGCTTGTCGACTACCATTCCCGCCTGGGACCGGCATGATCGAGGATTTCAACGCCGAGATCGGCGGCAGGAACGCGGCATGAGCGTGGTCACATCCCTACGACAAATTGCGCGACGACCTCGCGCAGCGCGACCGCAGCCTGCGCGAGAAGGTCGTGTCGCTCGACGAAGCCGCCTCGTTCGTGCGCGACGGCGATGTCGGTCGGCATCGGCGGCAGCACGATGTCGCGCACGCCGATGGCGCTGATCTGGGCGCTGATCCGCGCCAAGCGCAAAAAGCTCACCTGCGCGCGCAGCATCATCTCGAGCGACGGCGACTTGCTGTTCGGCTCCGGCGCCTGCGAACACATCATCACCAGCTGGTTCAGCCAGGGCATCCTGTGGGGCGTGTCCAAGGTGATGCGGCACCACGTCGAAACCGGCAAGGCGCAGTTCGAGGAATGGAGCCATATGGCGATGGGCATGCGGCTTTCGCGCCGGCGCGATGGGCGTGCCGTTCATGCCGATCCGGCTCGATGCTCGGCTCCGACGTGCTGCGAGCAGCGGCCCGAAGCCAAGGAGATGATTGCCCGTTCACCGGCGAGAAACTGCTGCTCGTGCCGGCGCTCAATCCCGACGTGGCGCTGATCCACGTGCAGCGCTGCGACGCCTACGGCAACGCGCAGATCGACGGCCTGCAATTCATGGACATCGATCTCGCCATGGCGGCGAACAAGGTGATCCTGACGACCGAGCGCATCGTCTCCAACGATCAGATCCGGCGCGCGCCCGACCACACCAAGATTCCGTTTTTCGCGGTCGATGCGATCGTCGAGGTGCCGTTCGGCTGCGCGCCGCACGAGTGCTACGGCGTCTACGAGCCGATGATGCAAGCACATGGAGTATCTACGTCGACCTCGTGAACAAGGAGCCGGTCGAGGGGATGCGGGAGTATCTCGACCGCTTCGTCTACGGGCCGAAATCATGGGCGGAGTTTCTCGACCTCATCGGGATCGAAGAATTGCTTCGGCGCCGCGCGTGCGGGAAGTTCGATCTATGACGCTTAGCATACGCGCGACTACACCGCCGGCGAGCTGCTCGCGATCCTGAGCGCGCGCCAGCTCAAGGACGGGCAGGTGGTGTTCGCCGGCGTCGGCATTCCGCTTGCTGGCGGCGACGCTTGCGCAGCGCCTGCATTGTCCGGGTCTCACGATCCTGTTCGAGGGCGGCGTCGTCGGCGCGTTCATCGAGCCGGGCAAGCTGCCGCCCTCGACCAACGATCAGCGCTGCACCGCCCGCGCCAACATGGTGCTCGGCAGCGCCGAGGTGCTGTTGCTGCTGCAGCGCGGCTACGTCGACATCGGCTTCATGGGCGGCGCCCAGATCGACCAGTACGGCAATCTCAACAGCTCGTTCATCGGCGACCCGGAACAACCGAAGACCCGGCTGCCGGGCACCGGCGGCGGCAACGACATCGCGAGCCTCACCAACATGATCGTGACGATGAAGCACGAGAAGCGGCGCTTCGTCGAAAACGTCGATTTCATCACCAGCCCGGGCTGGCTCAAGCGGCGGCAAGACGCGGAGCGCTGACGGGCTGCCGATGGGCGGCATGTATCCGCGTCGTCACCGATCTCGCAGTCTTCGGCTTCGACGATAACACCCACCGCATGAAGCCGCTCGCGCTCAATCCCGGCGTCACCCGCGAACAGGTGCAGGACAACACCGGATTCAAGCTTGAGTTCGATCACGACGTCGGCGTCACCGAGCCGCCGACCGGCCACGAACTCTCCGTGCTGCGCATGCTCGATCCCGCAACGCCTCTACATCGGCTGACGCGCCGTGCGAATTGTGCATCACAGGAGATAACGACAATGACATCCTTGAGCCGGACGTTCGGCATCGCGGCGCGCAATTTCACCGCCTATCCGGAAATGCCGGATGCCCACGCCTTGGTCGATTACGGCGTCAGGATGGAGCAACTCGGCTTCGATTCGCTATGGGTCTGGGATCACGTTCTGCTCGGGGTCGCATCCGAATTTTCCGATCCTGGAATCGCTCACGATCTTGACCGCGATCGCCGCCCGCACGAAGAAGATCAAGCTCGGCACGGGCATTCTCGTTCTGCCGATGCGCAATCCGGTGATCCTTGCGAAGCAGCTCGGCAGCATGGACCTGTTGTCGGACGGCCGGCTGATCATGGGAATGGCGTCCGGCTGGTACAAGCGCGAGTTCGACGCGGTCGGCGTGCCGTTCGACAAGCGCGGCAAGATCATGGACGAGAATCTCGACATCCTGAACCGCTTCTGGACCGAGGACATGGTCAAGGGCGAGTTCATGTTCCACAAAATTCCGGCCGGCGTGATGTATCCGAAGCCGGTCGCAGAAGCCGCGGTCCGCCGATTTTGATCGGCGGCTATGTCGACCGCGTGCTCAAGCGCGCTGCCGTCGCCGGTGATGGCTGGCTCACTTACTTCTATCGGCCCGAGAGCTTTGCGAAGTCGTGGGCAAAAATTCGCGGCTTCGCCAAGGAAGCCGGCAAGGACCCTGACAAGCTGTTGAACGCGTCGCAGCTTGCCCATCCGCATCGGCAAGTCGCGCGCCGCGATCGAAAGCGAGATGATGGAGTGGCTCGGCAAGGAGTGGGACTACGCCTCCTGGAGCGAATCGACCAAGGACAGCGCCATCCTCGGCACCGTCGACGAATGCGTCGACCAATTGAAGGCGCATCTCGCCGTCGGCACGCAGAAGCTCATTTTCGTGCCCTACCGCTACGAGCTGGAGCAGATCGAGATCATCGCGCGCGAGATCATTCCGCGGCTGAAAAACGGCTGAAACCGGTCCGCTCTGTTGGAATTGGGATGCGGGCGCAGCCGACTCACGCCGGCTGGTGTTCGTGCTTGACGGTGAACACTAAGCTCACGCTGTCGGTCTTGCCCTCGTTGAGGGTGGCGTGAGGGTCCTTCGGCTCGAACAGAACGCTTTCGCCGGGATAGAGCGTGAATTTCTCGCGGCTGGTGTCGAACGAGAGTTGACCTTCGAGAACGAAGAAAACCTGCGACCAGGAACTCATGATGGTGCATTTCGCCGCCGGCGCCGGGCGGCGCCTTGGACACCTGCACTGAAAACTCGCCGTCGCCGAATGGCACGATGTTGGTAACCTTCAGCCCGCCGAAATGCGCCGGCGGCGTGAAGCCCTCCGGATTTTTCTCGCGCCAGATTTTCATCGGACCAACTCCTATTTCGAGATATGGGCCATGTAGGGGCTGAGCACCGAGCGAACCGGTATCTGGACGATCGCCGGCTTTCCCGACGCAAGGGCATCGTGTATCGCCGCTACGATCTCTGGCGCGGTTCGCGGGTGTGCGCCGAAGCCGCCAAGTCCTTCCGCGACTTTCGCCCAATCGCGCCGCGGCAGATCCATCTCGAATTCGCCGCCGTAAGCCATCTTCTGCGGGAGCGCGATCGCGCCCCATTTCTCATCGTCGAGCACGACGACAACCACCGGCCGGCCGTAGCGCGCCGCCGTTTCGAGTTCGGTCACATGGTAGCCGATGCCGCCGTCGCCGACGAAAACAACAGCCGGTCGATCGGGCGCTGCGAACCGCGCCCCGATTGCGTAGGGCACTTCCGCACCGAGCGCGCCGGCTTGCCCGGCACGGAGATAGCGGAAGGGCTGCTTGAGCTGCACGCGGGCATCAACCCAGAAGTCCACGTTGCCGTGGGACGAGACCAACGTGACGTCGTCGGGCAGCGCGGATAACACGGCGTCGGTCGCCGCAACCGGGTGCAACGGACCGTCGCCATCGCTCCGCTCGAGTTGCGCATCGCGCTCGGCGCGCCACGCGCCTGCCAAGCCATCGATCCAGGCACGATCGACCCGCGGCGCCGCTATCTCCGCAAGCGCGTCGACAAAAGCCGACGGTGAAGCGACGACGCCGACATCGGCTTTGCGATTGCGCCCAAGCCGCTCGGGATCGACGACGCATTGCAGCACGCGCGTGCCGGGCCCGAGCGCTCGCCCGAATTCGAGGTCGAACTCGAAATGATGTCCCAGCAGTATCACGAGATCGGCGCCGCCGAGTGCGCGGCGCAGCGTGGTGTTGCACGGCGTATAGCCCGGCCCGATACATAAGCGATGGGTTTCGTCGATCACGCCGCGGGCGAGCCGCAACGTCGCGAACGGCAAGTGCAATCGCTCGATGACATTCGTGAGTTGTGCCGGCAAATCCCAACGAACGTCATCGCCGATGAGAAGCACGATACGCCGCTCTTGGGCGATCGCCGTTGCGATCGCGTTGCGATCCTTCGCCGCCAATCCGGGCAGGGCGCGGGAGAAGGTGGGCATCGGCATGTCTATGGCGGGTGCCGCGAGCACATTGACCGGAAGCTCGAGAAATACCGGGCCCGGCGTGCCGGACCACATCCGGCGGAACGCCATCTCGATGTATTCAGGGATGCGCTCCGTCTGCAGCACGCGCGCGGCGAACTTGGTCACCGGCGCCATGATCGGAATGTGATCCGCCGACATGCCGGCGCCGCGCTCGAACGACGCGGTGTTGGCTTGCGCGCCGAGAATGAGAAGCGGCGTGCCCGCCATTTTCGCGGTCAGCGCTGAGGTCACAGAATTGGTCACGCCCGGCCCGAGCGTCACCGCCGCAACTCCCGGTACACCGGTGACGCGCGAGATCGCCTCCGCCATGAAACAGGCGCCGGCTTCGTGGCGCGTGTGATGCAGCGGCAGCGAGTGAGCAGCGCACGCGTTGTAGATCGAATTGAGCGGGCCGCCGGAGACCGAGAAAATCTGGCGCACGCCCATCGCCTGCAGCGACTTGACGACGAGATCGCCGCCCTCGAACCGATTGGCGCGTCGTTCAGCCATGATGGTCAGTAGGCACGTGATTTGCCGCCGTCGATCGCAATGGCGGCGCCGGTGACATATTCGGCGGCATCGGACACGAGGACGGCCGCGAGCTTGCCGAAGTCCGCGGCATGGCCCATCCGCCGCAGCGGCACCTCATCAAGCCAGATCGCCTCCGCTGCCTCGCGGCTGATTCCTTTTTCCTTCTGGGTCGCATCGATCAGGCTCACCATGCGGTCGGTATCGATCGGGCCGGGGCACAGCGTGTTCACGAGAATATTGTCGTTCGCGAGCTCGACCGAGAGCGTCTTGGCAATGCCGGTGATCGCGAGCCGCGTCGAATTCGACAGCACCATGCTTGGCTGCGCGGTTTTCACCCCGACGGTTGTAATGCATAGAATGCGGCCACCGCCGTTCGCCCGCATCGACGGGATCACGCAGTGCAGGAGGTCGACGACCGGCATCACCGTCATGTTGAGCGCAGCCTGCCACGTCTCGCGATCGATGCTCGTGAATGGCCCGGCCGCCGGCCCTCCGGTGTTTGCAATCAGGATGTCGATGCCGCCAAAACGTCGAAGCACCTCCTCAACGCCGCGGGCAATGCTCGCGGGATCGCAAAGATCCATGGCCAAGGGCAACGTCTCAGCGGTACGCGCAATGGCTTGAGCTTCTCGCGTCAAATCGTCGACACTGCGCCCCGTCATCGCGACGCGCGCACCTTCCCCGCCGAGAGCGCGCGCGCAGGCAAGACCGAGGCCGCGCGAGGCCGCCGTGACCAGGGCTCGTTTGCCCCGCAATCCGAGGTCCATCCTGTCGCTCCGTCCCAGAAAATTCGCGTGACCTTATTGTGCTTTGGGGGAAGCAGCAACGTCAGGGCGCGGCCGCAGCTAAAGATCGCCGGTCCGCGCTTTGCCGATCAGCTCCCAGATGCGATGGAGCGTGATCGGCGTCTCCTGGACCGGTACGCCCAACGCGTTCGCGACAGCATTGGCGATGGCAGCCGCCGGTCCGATCGCGCCGCCTTCGCCGAGGCCCTTCATGCCGAGCGGCGTGACCGGCGAGGGCGTCTGAATGTGATGCACTTCGATATCGGGCAATGAGGAGGCGATCGGCATCAGATAGTCGGCAAAGTTCGTCGTCATCGGCTGCGCGCTGTCATCGTAGATGAAGTGCTCCCACAGCGCCGAGCCGATGCCCTGCACCACGCCGCCGCGCACCTGGCCATCGACGATCATCGGATTGACGATGGTGCCGCAGTCTTCGACCACGACGAACCGTTTGAGTTCGACGGCCGCGGTCGCGAGGTCGACCTCGACGACGGCCGCGTGCACGGCGTTGGTGTAGCTGCCGTCCGGGGGCCCGTCGACGAATGCAGTCGCGATCAGGCCGGGCTCCATGCCGGCAGGCAAGTTCTCGACATTGCGCGAGGCCCAGCGCGCCAAGAGGGCGATCGGAATTGCGCGGCTCGCGTCGCCCACGATGCGGGCCTGGCGATCGGCGAGTTCGATCATCTTGGGGACCGCCTGCAGGTGCTGGGCGGCAATGGCGATGAGCTTGTCGCGGATCACGCCGGCGGCACGATGCGCGGCGCCGCCGCCGAGGGTGATGCCGCGGCTGCCCCAGGTGCCGACCGTGTAGGGTGACGTCACCGTGCTGCCGTGGCGCACCAGCACATCGTGCGGCGGAATGCCAAGCTGTTCGGCGACCAGCTGGGCGAAGGTGGTTTCGTGGCCTTGGCCGTGGCACTGCAGGCCCGTGTCGACGGTCACGGTGCCATCGGGGTGCATCTCGACCTTGGCGAACTCATAGCCGGTCTCGATCGGGGATCGGCGGCGGATGAAATCCGGCGTGCCGTGGGCGGTCTGCTCCAAGAACAGAGCGATACCGACCCCGGTGCGAATGTGCGGAGCGTCTGAGGATTGCGCGCGCGCGCGACGTCCGGCGCCAGAAGGTCGCGGATTTTCGTCAGCGATTCGGCGTAAGAGCCCTGGTCGTAGGTGAACCCAAGCACGTTTGTGTACGGAAATTTGGCGATCAGGTTTCGTTCGCGCAGCTCGATCGGATCGATCCCGAGTTCGATGGCGATTTCGTCCATCAGCCGTTCCTGCGAAAACACCGCAGCCGGACGCCCGACGCCGCGATAGGTGCCGATGGGGCATTTGTTGGTCGCGACGCCGCGATAGGTCGCTTCGTAAGCGCCGATGTCATAAGGCCCGGGCAACACCTTCGCGACCATGCCGGGATCGCTGCCGGCCGTGAACGGCCATACCGAATAGGCGCCGACGTCGACGGTGATGTCCGCCTTGAGGCCCAGCACCTTGCCCTCCGCCGATACATAGGCTTCGAGGGTGTGGACATGCTCGCGGGCATGGATGCTGGCGATGAGGTGCTCGCGCCGATCTTCGATCCACTTCACGGGGCGGCCGGTGCGAATGGCGAGCCACGCCAGCAGGACTTCTTCGGCGAAGACATGCCCTTTGACGCCGAACCCGCCGCCGACCTCGGGCGCAATGACGTTGATCCGGTTCTCGGGCCAGCGCAGTTCCTCGGCGAGGTACGTCCGCAGGAGGTGCGGAATTTGGGTCGATGACCAAACGGTCAGGACTCGGGTCGCGGGATCGACGGCCGCCACGACGCCGCGGCCTTCGAGCGGCACGCCCGCCTGCCGCTGATTGCGATAGGTGCGGCGGACGACGTGCCGCGCCTGCGCCTGCGCCGCGGCGAGATCGCCGCCTCGGCGGGTCTGCTCGATGAACAGATTGCTGCGCCAGCCTTCGAACAGGGGCGATGTGCCGGGCGCAAGTGCGGTCGCGACGTCGGCCACAATCGGCAAAGGCTCGTACGCGACATCGACCAGCGCGGCCGCATCCTCAGCGCTATAGGAACCGTCGGTGAGGACGGCGGCGACAGGCTCGCCGACGAAACGCACGCGCTCGCGGGCGAGAATCGGTTGGGCGAAGCTTTGCACGCTCGGCAGGTCGGCCGCGGCGCGGATCGCGAGCGTGCCGATGTCCTCGCCGGTAAATGCCAGCGCGTGCGGGAAGCGTGCGCCGCAGCGCCGTCGTGTCGATATCGGCCAATTTGGCGTGGGCGAGAGCTGAGCGCACGAGGCGAACGTGCAGCATCCCCGGAACGATGAGATCGTCAATGTAACGCGCCTTGCCGGTGAGCAGGCGGGGGTCCTCGAGCCGCGTGATCCGGGCGCCGATATATCGCGGCTGTTCTGGCGCTGGGTGTGGCTTATGCAAAGGTGCGCGGCTTTATCGATGAATGTCGAAGCATGGGTGATTGCGCGAGGCGCGTGCGGCGCGACCGGGCGAACACGCGAAGATACATAAATGCGGCAATCACTCGCAAGGCAGATGGTATTGTCGACAACACCGGCGTGGGGCACAATTGTGGTGCTGATGGAGGATTGAGGATGAAAAAGCTTTTGATCGCGCTGTTCGTGCTTGCGCTCGGGTTGCCGGCGCACGCGCAGGAAAAGCTTGTCATCAGCATCTGGGGCGGCAGCTGGCGCGATCTCGTCGCCGAAACGGTCGCCAAGAAATTTACCCAGGAGACCGGTGTCCCGGTCGAGTTCATCACCGGCGGCACCATCGATCGCCTCAACAAGGCGAGGCTCGCCAAAGGGAGCCCGGAGAGCGACATCACGTTTACGACGTCGCATGTGGGCTGGATCTATGCCAACGACGGGCTCTTCGAGACGCTCGACCTTGCCAAAATTCCGAATGCCAAGAATCTCGCCGACGAAGCGCGCGTCAGTCCCTATCATCTCGGCAGCTGGGCCTACATCTACACGATCGGCTACCGGCCGGACCTCATCAAGAACATCAAATTCGAAAGCTGGAACGACCTGTGGAATCCGGAATTGAAGCGCAAGATCGCCGTCTCCGGATTTCGATCCAAGCCACATCATCGTCGTGTCCGCAATCCTGTCCGGCGGCGACGCCGCGCATTGGGAAAAGGGCCAGGACAAGCTCAAGGCGTTGAAGCCGAACTTCAAGGCCTTCTACACCGACGACGCCAACAGCCAGCAGTTGCTCGCGACCGGAGAAACGCCGGTACAGGTCGTGCTGTCGATGAACGCCTATTACATGATCGGGCAGGGGGTACCGATAACGTTGACGATACCGAAGGAAGGCGCAGTGCTTGGCGTCGATGCGGTCGCCATCATGAAGGGCTCGAAGAAGACCGATCTCGCGTACAAATTCATCAACGTTCTCTATGATCCCGTCATTCAGGCGGAAATCGCGAAACTGAAGAAGGGCAGTCCGGCGGTGCTCAATGCCAAGCTCGATCCGGAGATCGCCAAGCTTCCGGGCGTGTTCACCACCGCCCAGCAATGGAAGAAGCCAGATCAACATCGATCCGAAGCTCCGGGCCGAGAAAACCGCGGAATGGCGCAAGTGGTTCGCCGAGAACATCATGAATTGAGGCGAAGAATGGCCGCGCTTGCGCGGCCGCCTCTGCTCTTCCCGTGACGACGCAGCCATTCCTTCGCACATTCGTAACGCCTGCTGCGCTGTGTGCCATCGCCTTCATTGCTGCGATGGCGGCGGTGCTGCAGTTCAGCGTCCGCGCCTATGTTCCGGGCTCGCTCGAGCCCGGCGGCCTCACGCTCGACAATTTCACCGCCCTGCTGAAACCGCTCTACGCACGGGTTTTCATCGACACGGTTTGGATCTGCTTTCTGACGGCGTTCTGGACGCTGATCGTCGGCTATCCGCTCGCCTACGCGTTGGTTCATGTCCGCAGCCCGGTCGCAAAGTCGGCGATCCTGATCACGGTCGTGACGCCGCTCTTTCTCGGCGAAGTGGTCCGCACCTATTCGTGGATCGTCGTTCTCGGCAATAACGGCTTCATCAATTCGGTGCTCCTCAAACTCGGGATCATCGATGAGCCGATCCAGTTCATGTTCACCACTTTCGGCGTTGTCATTGCGCTCGTTCACGTGACGATGCCGGTGATGGTGATCATGCTGGCGGCGGCGCTCGCGCACATCGACCGCGATTACCGGAAGGCTGCCGAGAGCCTGGGTGCCGGTCCGATCCGCGCGTTCCTGACCGTGACGCTGCCGCTGTCGATGCCCGGGATCATCGCCGGCGTGACGACGGCATTCGCCTGGACGTTCAGTGCGTTCGCGACGCCGCAACTGATCGGCGGCGGTCGCGTCAACATGGTCTCGAATCTCGTCTACCAACTCGGCTTCGCGAGTTTCAATTTCCCGTTCGCCGCAAGCCTGTGCGTCGCCGGCGTATCGTTGACGCTCATCGTGCTGTTGCTGCTGCGTCTCGCGGCGCGACCGCTCGAAAACATCGGGCCCCATTGAGATGCCGCGCTCGCCTCTTCAGCGAATCATCGCGTTTGGCGGCGCGCTCGTCGTCCTGGCGATCATCGGCTTCCTGGTGCTGCCGGCTTTCGTCGTGACGGTCGCGGCGTTCAATGACCGGGCCATCCTGTCGTTTCCGCCCCAGGCGCTGTCGCTGCGATGGTTTGCGAAGGCGCTCGCTTACGAGGACTTTCATCTCGGCCTCCGCAACGGCCTCATCGTGACGGCGTGGAGTTCGACGATCGCGCTGGCGGTCGGCGCCGCGTTCGCGGTGGCGCTCGACCGCTACCGCTTCCCCTTCAAAGCGGCCATCGAAGGCGTGCTGGTGTCGCCGCTGTTCGTGCCGCATTTCACCGTCGGGCTCGGCTTCCTGATCCTTGCGACGCAGGTCGGGCTGGCGCGCACCTATGCGGTCGTGATCGTTTGCCACGTCGTCCTCGTGCTGCCGTTCGTGTTGCGCAGCGTCTATGTGTCGCTCCGCAATCTCGACCAGCGGTTCGAGCTCGCAGCCGCGAGCCTCGGCGCGCCGCCGCGGCCGCGTGCTGACGAGCATCACGCTGCCGCTGCTGCTGCCGGGCCTGGTGAGCGGATGGCTCTTTGCGGCAATCCTGTCGTTCAACGAATTCACGGCCTCGCTCTTCGTTACCGCCCAGCGCACGCAGACGCTGCCGGTCGCGATGTACAACTACGTGCGCGAATACGCGGATCCCTCGATGGCGGCGCTGTCGGTGATCTACATCGTTGCGACCGCGGCGCTGTTGACGTTTGCCAACGCCTATTTCGGTCTCGGCAAGGTGCTGAATGTCGAATATGGCCGCTGACATGGTGCGCGACACCGCCCAGTCGCCGCAAGCAGCGGCAGTTGAGCGCGGCGACGTCGCGGTCTCTTTCGATCGCGTGCAGCAAGCGGTTCGGCGATGTCGTGGCCCTGCATGAGGTTTCGTTGAAGGTCAGGCGCGGCGAGCTGATGACGCTGCTCGGGCCTTCCGGGTGCGGAAAGACCACACTCCTCAATCTCGTCGCCGGCTTCTTCAGCCCCGACGGAGGCGACATCGCGATCGATGGCTTGCGTGTGAACGATGTGCCGACGTACCAGCGCGGCATCGGCATGATGTTCCAGAACTATGCCTTGTTTCCGCACATGACCGTCGGCGCCAACGTGGCGTACGGTCTCAAGATGCGCCGCCTTCCCAAGGCCGAGATAGACCGGCGCACGCGCGAGGCCTTGGCGCTCGTGAAGCTCGGCGGCCTTGAGGATCGCAAGCCGCGGCAGTTGTCCGGCGGTCAGCAGCAACGCGTGGCTCTTGCCCGTGCGCTGGTGATCAATCCCAAAGTGCTGTTGTTGGACGAGCCGTTTTCCGCGCTCGACAAGAATTTGCGCGCCTCGATGCAGGTCGAGCTTCGGGAAATCCAGCGCAAGCTTGGGGTGACGACGATCTTCGTAACGCACGACCAAAGCGAGGCCTTGAGCCTGTCGGATCGCATGGCGGTGTTGTCGGAAGGGCGGATTCGGCAGGTCGGCACGCCGGAGGAGATTTACGCACGGCCGTGCGAGCGCTTCGTGGCTTCCTTCGTAGGCGATGCCAACGTCCTGCGCGGTCGCCTCGAACGGGTCGATGGAGCGGATGCGATCGTGACAGTCGGCGCCGTGACTATCAAAGTTCCGGCCGCACCGCTCGCAGGCGTTTCGCCGTCAGGGCCAGTCGATTTGTTCATCCGCCCCGAGCAACTGCGGCTGTCCACGGCGGGCGAAGCTTGCGTGCTCACGGCAACGGTCGCGGCGACGGTCTATCAGGGCGGACACCTTGATCTCTACTTCGATTCGGCGGACTGCAAGTCCGGCCGGCTCTTGGTCCGTCTTGCCGGGCATGAACCGATGATGCGATGGTCGGTCGGCGACCAGGCAAGCATTTCCCTCGGCGGCGGCAATTGCGTCGCATTCCCCGCCGTATGACCAACAAGAACACCCGCGACGAAAGGATCCCCGATGACCGACGCCCGCAAGAAGATCGTTGAAACGATCGATGCCAATCGCGACAAGGCGATCGCGTTTCTCCAGCAGATGGTGTCAATTCCGAGCGTCACTGGCGACGAGGGCAAGATCCAGGCGTTTCTCGCGGATTACCTCGAAGAAACTCGGGCTCAAGGTCGATATGTGGGAATCCGACTGGGAGGCGCTGAAGAAGCACCCCGGTTATATCCCGGTCGACCGCGGCTACGAGGGCCGGCCGAATATCGTGGCGGTCTGGAAGGGAGAGGGCGGAGGCCGCTCGCTGCTGCTCAACGGCCATACCGATGTGATCCCGGTCGGCAACGGCGAGGGCTGGAGCGACAATCCGTGGTCGGCCAAGGTACAGGATGGCCGCATCTACGGACGCGGCTCCTGCGACATGAAGAGCGGGGTCGCGAGCCATATCCTCGCGGTTGAATTCCTCAAGGCAGCCGGCATCAAGCTCAAGGGCGACGTGCTCATCGACATCGTGATCGATGAGGAGGTCAGCGGTCACGGCACGCTCGACACGGTGATCCGCGGCTATACGGCCGACGCCGGCATCTCCGGCGAGACCAGCGGCCTTGCGGTCCAGCCCGCCTGCATCGGCCGCATATGGTTCGAGATCGAAATCCAGGGCAAGCCGGCCGGCATCCAGCGCCGCTATCAGGGCGTGAGCGGCATCGAACTCGGCTACAAGATCACGAAGGCCGTCGAGGCCCTCGAAGCAAAGCGCGTCGCGACCGTGAAACACCCGCTCTATCCCAAGGCGATCGACGCGCTGCCTTGCATGATCGGCGCATTCCACTCCGGCAATTTTCCAAGCTCGTTTCCGGCGACCTGCCTGTTGAAGGGCAGCATGGCCACCGTGCCGGGCGAGGACCACGAAGGCGTGAAACGCAGTCTCGTCGCCCACATCGCCGAAGCGGCCGCACAGGATCCCTGGATGAAGGACCATCCGCCCAAGGTCCGGTTCGTGGGTTACGACGCGCAGGCGTCGGAAATTCCACG
This sequence comes from uncultured Alphaproteobacteria bacterium, assembly GCA_963702755.1. Lineage (GTDB taxonomy): Bacteria > Pseudomonadota > Alphaproteobacteria > Rhizobiales > Xanthobacteraceae > JAJPKK01. Next base: position 718,752 of record CAVPDZ010000009.1, read on the forward strand.
CGACCATCCGATCGTCGAAACGGTGAGCCGAAACTATACCGAGGTCACCGGACGCCAGCCGGAGATCAGCGGCCGGCAGGGGGCGGCCGACACGCGCTTCCTCAATCTCTATGGTCACACGCCGACGGTGATCTTCGGCCCGGGCTCGACCGCCGTCATGCACGCCGACGACGAATATGTGTCGATCGACGATTACCTGGCGGCCATCAAGGTGATGGCGTTGAGCATCTACGATTGGTGCAGCGCCACGAAGAGTTGATCGTCATGGCCGGGCTCGTCCCGGCCATCCACGCCTTCTTCTGCAGGAAAGACGTGGATGCCCGCGACAAAGCGCGGGCATGACGACACGCGATTCCGTTTAATCGGAAGACGGCTAAAACTCACTTGTCAAAATCGGCCCAACCGTAACTCAAATCTGGTGCCGTGCAGAAAGACAGAGGACCCGCCGTGAGGCGGGCCCTCTTGATTCAGAACTCATCAGCGGCAGAGGTAACCGTAATGGCGGTTGTAATAGCAGCCGCCATAGGCGCGGGGCGATCTTTCGGAAATGGCGCCATATGGCCTGCTGGGATAGACGCCATAAGTGCTGCTGTAGACGCGGCCATAGCCGCCGCCATAGCTGCTCCCATACGCACCGCCTGAAGAATAGTAGCCGGCATCGGGAGTCCCGCCGTAATTGACAAAGCCGCCACCGCCACGAGCGGCCGCGACTTGGGGCAGGGCAACTGCAGCCAACAACACGACCGCGGCCGTGGTGAGCTTATTTGCAGTGATGCTCATATCTTCCTCCTTGCGCCTCCATTGGGGGGTGGGCAAAACGGGGGATGGAGGCCCAGCGCTTCAAATATATTGACCGCAGGGAGTTAATGAAGAGGTTCCTTGCAACATCAGGTGGGATTTATCTCATCAGACAGGCGTCGGTTGAACAATTTGTCAGAATCGTTGTCGAGTGACTTCCGTTCGGGGCCGGCGTAGGAACTGCCTTTGCTGCGGTCCGCTAATCTCGTGGGTCGTCAAGGGAGCTGTGGCCGTGCGCTTGGATGATCCGAGCCTCTATTTCAAACCCGAATGTTTAGGGCGGTGAGCGAATTCATGACGAGCCTTGCCTTGAAGAGCCTGCGGTGTGCGGTGACCTCCGTGACCGCCATCGCATTTGTGTTTTGTGCGGCGCCGCTTTCGACTCAAGCGCAGGTCCCGCTTCCTCGCGCCATTGCTGTGCTGCCCCTTGCAAATGTTTCCGGGGACGCCACGCAGGATTTCTTCGCCGAGGGCCTGACCGACGAGCTTGCCGTTGCTCTCGCCGGCATGCGCAGTATCGAGGTCGTCGGGCGCTCGTCTTCGTTTCGCTTCCAGGCACCAAAGCGCGACATCACGGCGATTGGGCGCGCGCTCAATGCCAACTACCTTGTTCAGGGTAGCGCGCAAGTCTCGGTCGCCCGCATCGGCTTGAGCGTTTCGCTCGTCCAGGCCCGCGACGGCATGGAGCTGTGGTCGAAGGACTACGACGTGCGCCGCGATGACGTATTTGATGTCGAGGCCGATGTCGCACGGCAGATCGCGGCGGCCCTGAGCATGCCCGCCATGACCGATGCAGCATCGATGCGCGGCCGGGTGGCCGATATCGAGGTTTATCTCGATTTTCTGCGCGCCAAGGCGGCGGCGCGGCCGCGCGGCGCCAAGGCGCTCGCCGACGCCGCGGCGATTCTGGATTCGGTGGTGATGCGGGCTCCCGATTTTGCGCCGGCCGCTGCACTGCTCGCCTATGACTATGCGTTGACGCCGCTGTTCGCCCCGTCGCTGCGCGGCGGCATGCCCGAAGAGGAGCGGAAGATTGTCGAGCGTACGATCCCCCTCAGCGATGCACTTGCCCGGCAGGCGACCGCACTCGACCCGAAAAGTGCCGAAGCCTTTGTCGCGCTCGGCTATGCCGAGATGGTGCAGCGGCACATGCTGGCGGCCGAGGCTGCATTTCGGCAAGCGCTCGCACTCAATCCGAACCAAGCGGACGCGCTGCACGGCTTGAGCCAGCTGCTGGCCGCGATGGGACGCATCAAGGAAGCGCTCGCGATGCGCGAGCATCTGCAGGCGATCGAGCCGTTCATCACCAATTACACCGCGGACACCGCCGAGATCGTGTGGCTCGATGGCGATACTGAGAAGGCTATCACGATGCTCAAGCCGTTCAGCCCCGGGCGGACGCTGGAACTCGCGCTCATCGAAGCTTCGGCCGGGCGGTATGGCGAGGCGGCGGCGGCAATCCGTGCCATGCCGGCGACGAATTATCCCGCCGGCATGACCGAAGCAGCGGCGAAGATTCTTGAATCGGCGCCGGCGAAAGCGGCTTCACCGGGCGAGTTGCCGCGGCTCGGCAACATGAGCTTTGCCTACATGCACGTCGGCGCGCCGGAGCGCGTCCTCGAATTTTACGAGGACGAGATCAAGGCTGATTATTTCCAGCCGATTTCCGCGACCTGGTTCTGGCACCCGAGCTATGCGGCGGTGCGGCGGACTGATCGGTTCAAGGCCGTCGTGCGCGATCTCGGCCTCGTCGATTACTGGCAGGCGCGCGGCTGGCCCGCGCCGTGCCATGCGACGAGCGCCAGTGATTTTGCGTGCGACTGACCGGTGCCGCCGCCAACGCGGCGTCTTCATTCGCTCGACAGCGGTCCGGCGATATGTTCGAGCGATTTTCCCTCGGCGTCGACGCCGAAGGCAACCTCGGTCAGCGCCGCGATGAGCATCAGCACGGCGGCAAACAGATAGCCGCCGGCGAGCGCCCACTGCGATCCGGTCCCGATCAGGAATCCGAAGAGTGACGGCGCCGCGCTTCCGCCGACCGCCGTCCCGACGGCGTAGAATGTCGCAATGGCAAGCGCCCGCGTCTCCAACGGAAAGATTTCGCTCGCCGTGAGATAGGCCGAAGCTCGCCGCCGCCGAGGCGAAGAAGAAAATGAGCATCCAGGCCAGGGTCTGCGTCCAGGCGGAGAAGCCATCGAGCCCGAAGATCACCGCCGTCGCGAGCAGCAGCACGCCGCCCAGCGCATAAGTGCCGGCGATCATCTTCCTTCGTCCGATCGTGTCGAACAATGATCCGAGGAGAACGGGACCGAGGAAATTGCTGGCCGCGAGCGGCAGGAGATAAAGTCCGGTCCGGGTTTCGGGCACGCCGTGGTACCTCGACAGCACGAGCCCGTAGGAAAAGAAGACGGCGTTGAAGAGGAACGCTTGCGCGATCATCAGCATGAGCGCGAGGATGCTGCGGTCGCGATACTTCCCGAACATCGACCCGAAGATCAGGCGAAAGCCGAAGCTCTTGCGGGGGTGAACCTCGAGGGTGTCGCTCGGCTTTTCAAGCTGAACTCCGCCGGCATCTTCTTCGACGCGATGCTCGATGTCGGCGATGGTCGCGTCGGCTTGCTGACTCCAGCCGTGCGTGACGAGCCATCGCGGGCTTTCCGGCACGTGACGGCGCATCAGCAGGATGCCGAGGCCGAGTACGCCGCCGATGGCAAATCCGAGGCGCCAGCCGACGTCAGTCCCGAGCAGGTTCGGGTCGAGAAACAGCAGCGAAGCACCGGATCCCGCCGCCGCGCCGAGCCAGAAGCTGCCATTGACGATGAGGTCGATGCGGCCGCGATAGCGCGCGGGGATCAGCTCATCGATTGCGGAATTGATGGCGGCGTATTCGCCCCCAATTCCGAGGCCGGTGATGGCGCGGAAGACGGCGAAGCTCCAAAAGCTCCAGGAGGTTGCGGTGAGGAACACGCCGACCAGGTAGACGATGAGCGTGACGTAGAACACGAGACGTCGCCCGAACCGATCCGTCAGCCAGCCAAACACAACGGCGCCGATGACCGCTCCGACCACGTAGGCGGACGCTGCGTTGCCGACCTCCATCGCCGTGAGGCCAAGCGTGTCCTTGTTCTGCAGCACGGGCCCGATGGCACCGACGATGGTGACTTCGAGGCCATCGAGAATCCACGTCACGCCGAGCGCGACCACGACCATGAGATGGAAGCGGCTCCACGGCAGGCGGTCGAGCCGCGCCGGAATATCCGTGCGGATCGCAGGACGCTTTGGCTTGTCCGCGCTTCGTCGACTCCGACGAAGATGCGGCAACTTGAGCGGCAGATGACATATCGGGTTCCGCGTCGACCCTGCTTGAACCCGCTGACAGCCGAGAGGTTCCGTTACGGGCGCGTCGACATCGAGGCCAGTGCTGCAAGCGCGGCGGCGGGCGCGCATTGCGAGGCGGATTGGCGGGCCTCCGGTGCGATGTCGAGGAGGGTTTCGAAGTCGACGTACGGGCGGCCGAGCCGCCGCGCGACCTCGCCCAGAACCGCGGTTCCGATCCCGGCACCGACGAGCGGGGCATGCGCCGGAAGGCTCATTTGCGATAACACCAGGAATGCGCCGTCCGTCACGGCGCGAATTTGAGTTTCCGCGAACCATTGGGCGAGGAGCGACCACGTCGCATCGTCGGCATCCAAGGCGTCGCGTCCCACCATGCGCGCGAGGCGTGCTTGCGAGGCTGCAACGGTCTTCTCGCGGCCATCGGCGGTCATCATCTGGTCGGCGCCCTCGGGCAAAGCGCCGCGAACGCGATGGGCATCCGCCATGTTGGCAAAGTTCTCCTTGATCAAGGTCGTCCATTGGCCCGCAACGGGGGCGCGCTCCGCCACCGCCATCACGAAGCTTCTCACGAGGCCGGTGTAGACGAGCTCGCCGGCCGCCAGCCTTTCAGCATCGGTATAGCCGCGCGCAACGATTTTGCGGCCGGCGACCGGCACGATGTCGGTCGTGGTCGATCCCATGTCCACGAACAGCGCATCGCCTTGTCGGCGGGCGACGAGCGCGGCGCTGGCGTGCCAGTTCGCCGAAGCAATGTCCTCGACGTGTTCGTTCGCATGATCGTGCGACACGAAACCTGCGCGCCCCGCATAAAGCAGCACTGAACCGCCGGCGAGTTCGCGCGCGGCGGCCTGCGAAAGCGCGGCGACGCCTTCGGCGCGCGAGGCGAAGGTATCCGCAAGTTCGCCGGTCATGGTCACGACATGGCGGTCCGCTGTGCCGATCGCGGCGTTCACCTCTGCGAACGATTGCGCGAGCCGATCGAGGCCGAAGCGAAGCGGCGAGGCGACTTGGATGGCCTTGACGATGCGCCCTTGTTCGGCCCGCGCCGCCTTGAGATGAGCGCCGCCGATGTCCCATCCGATGACGACACTCACACCAAGAACTCCGTTGCGGACTTATGCTGCCGTCCCGTGATATGGGACCAAATCCGGTTCGAAGTCATCATAGTGATTGTTCGCAGCGCGAGTCGCGCCATGGAGATTATTCCGGTCATCGATCTCAAGAACGGCACGGTCGTTCGCGCCCGCATGGGGCAACGCGATCGATATCGGCCGATCGAAACGCCGCTGTCGTCGAGCAGCGACCCCGAAAATGTCGTGCGCGGCCTGCTGTCGATCTATCCGTTCCAAACGCTCTACGTCGCCGATCTCGATGCTATCGCCGGCATCGGCGACAACCAGGATGTGCTCGACAGCCTTCGCGAAGCCGTTCCCCGTTTGCGGTTGTGGGTCGACAACGGGATCGGCGAACTCTCGCGCGCCCTCGACTGGCTTTCGCACGGATCGGGCCGTCTTGTTCTCGGCAGCGAAACGCAGACGAATGCCGCGCCGGTTCGCGAGCTTGCCCGCGATCCGCGCGTTGTCTTGTCTCTCGATTTTCGCGGCGACGAGTTTCTGGGACCGGCCGAACTGCTGACCGACGCCTCATGCTGGCCGGCGCAAGTCATCGTGATGACGCTCGCGCGTGTCGGCAGCGGCGCCGGCCCTGACCTCGTTCGTCTTTCGGCCATTCGCGCCGCGGCGCCCGATCGCCGGATTTACGCCGCAGGCGGCATTCGCAATCGCGCGGACCTCGCGGCGCTTACGCGCGCCGGAATTGCCGGAGCGCTCGTCGCGACATGCCTTCACGACGGCAACGTAACTGCTCGCGATATCGAGGAGCTGCGCCGTTCGGAAGTCCCGCAGCAAAACTAACACGCGCCCGGAATCCGACAATTCCGGGATCACGGATTCCGGGACGCGAACTTCGCTCACGCCCCGGAATGCAAGGAGGAGTTGGTTATCCGGCGCTTACGCGGCGAACGGATGCTTGACCTGATTGGCCTTCGCGACGACCTCGCTCGCCTTCGGCTCGCCGCGGACCGCGCGCGTAATCGATTCCTTCACAGCGCGATAATTGTATTCCTGGATCTTCTTGTCGTCGGCCGCGTCCCAATGGATGAACACGCCGACGCAGATGAAAAGATTGTCGGCTTCATCCTGCGGGATCGTGCCGTCCGCGACGCTATCCGAGACCGCTTTCGCAACCGCATGCTGGGCCGGGCCGAACATTTGCACGGCCTGCTTCGCGCCCTTGATGGTGACTTTGTTGAACATCACCGTCGCGGGCTTGCACATCAGGTTCGGCGCGACCACGGCCAACAGTGCCGTGAAGCCGTCCTTGTTGTTGGTGAGGCAGTTCGCAAATGCCGTTTCGGCGGAGCTGCCGCGCGGTCCCATGATCAGATCGATGTGAGCAACCTCGTTGCCCTCACCAACGAGCGATTCACCAACGCAAAGTCCTGTAATCTTCGCCATCGCCATCTCCTCCCAAGGAACGTTGCATATCGCCGATACGCCGAGGCCTTTTGGCGTTCGGCAGGACGGCTATCCTTGTTGTCAGCATCGGACCCGAACGGGTCCGACCGGTTAGCCAGATAGCGGCGGAAAATTATTCCGCACTGAGAAGTCAATCACTATTCGAATGCGGCGGCAAGATGTTCAGCAGTCGGTGCGCGAACAGAGTTGCGACCGTCAAGTCCGCGCTGGTGCCGGGATTGATGTCGCGCTCCTTGAGGGCGGCATCCCATAGCAAGCAGTTCCGCAAGCATCTCGTCCGGTCGCGTCAAACTCGCGAACTTTTTGGCAAAACGTGCTCGCGGTCTGACGAATCTCTTCTGCGATGGCAGCGCCATGCTTGCGCACGATGTGGCTGTCCGGAAATGCGGACAGGAAGGCGAGATAGACCGCGAGCGTTGCCCATCGCGGGTCTCCCGCCTGCGACAACATGCCCGCAAGGGTAGGTTCGCCCAGCTCGAATACGTCGGCGAAATTGCTGACATATTGGCGCGCGATCCGATCGCGATCCGCGGCTTCGGCCATCGCTTGTTTCAGCGTGATGGTCGCCGGGGCCGACACATCGTGCTGCGCGACGCGGCCAAGTCCCGGCCGGCGAGGCCCGCGCAATGGCGCGGAACGCCAAGTCGGCATCTTCGACGTCGAGCGCGGCAAGCACATCGGTGACGGCTGCGCGCAGATCCGCGCTTTGCCTTTCGGCGGCCGCCGCGAGGGGCGCACATAGCAGGATGATACCGAGATTGGTGTTCACGCCGACCGCCGCGAACGTCGCCTCGACCGCCGCCAGTATTCGCTCGCCGACCCGTGCGCCAGTTCGCGCGAGCGGAACGGCCGCGGCATCGGCGCTGCGAATGAAGTCGGACGCCGTCATGCGATGCCCGGCGGCAAAGTTGTGGACGTTGCCGGGCTTGGGCGCATCAAGCTCGTCGAGACAGGCATTCCGAAAGGCGTCCGCGATCTGCGTCGCGCGCGTCACCCCTTCGCTCCTTGCCGCGTCTGCGAGTGAAGTGCGGTCATGAGGTCCGTCGCAAGGGTCGAGGCAATGTCGACTGAAGTGACCTTCTGCAATCCCGACCAGGCCGGCATGCTGTTGACCTCGAGCACCGTCGGCCGGCCATCAGCGTCATGGAGAATATCGATACCGGCGAAGTCGGCGCCCACCGCGGCGGCGGCGCGGACCGCGATCTCCTTCATCGTTTGATCAGGCACGACGGCGAGCGGCCGGCCGCCAAGCTTGACGTTGGTGATCCACTGGCTGGCGTGACGGATCATGGCGGCGATAACCCGGCCGCGCGCGACCAGAAGGCGAAAATCCCGAAATCCGTCACCACGATCGGTGCCAAGATAGCGTTGCAGATAGTAGACGCCAGCGACTGCGCCGGGATCGGGGAGATCATCCGCGCTGCGGATCAGGCGAAGATTGCGGCCTTGCGATCCGAACAATGGCTTGAGCACGAGCGGGCGGCTCGCGGGCCTCGCGGTCAACGATCGCGCGTGCCGCATCAGGCGATTCCGTTACCCAAGTCTCGGGGGTCGGTATACCGGCCTGCGCCAGCAGGAAGCTCGTCATCGATTTGTCGACGCATCGTTCGATGGCGCGGGCATCGTTCCAGACCGGGACGCCGAGATCGCGAAGCGCATGGAGAATCCCAAGGCGCACCGTGACCCGCTCGAACGTGCCGCCCGACATCGAGCGGACCAGCACTGCGTCGGGAAGCGCGTTCCCGAATCCCGGAATGGATAGCGCCGGCGAACGATGCGTCTCGAACCGGCACTCCTCGAGACGCACGGGGATCGTTCTTACGCCAAGCGCGGCAAACGCCTTGGCGAGGACGCGCGCGTGCCAGTCGACACGATCGCCGACCAACGCAATGCAGGGAACCGGCGCTGCAGGCTCAGTCGCGAGGTTTTCAGGCGAACGATGCATCGAGCAGGTTCAGGTCGATCCGGCCGCAGTGGAAACTCTCGCCGCTGTCGATTGCCGTCACGATCGCTTCCGCCGGACTGAAGAGCATCGGATCGATGGCATAAAAGTCGCCCTTGGCGGCTTTGAATATCTCGGCGAACGGCCGGCCGTAATCGCGCGAGGTCGCGCTCGGCAGTTTTTCGGCGAGTGCGCGGGCGTCGTCTGCGGCGCCTGTCACGAACAGGTGCACGCGGCCGGCGAAGATGATGGCGTCGTTGGTGCGCCCAATCGCGGTGACGAGATCGGGATGGGGCGGCGACAGTGGGGCTGCGCCCATGCCCTCCACGATGCGATCGAGCGGGAATTTCAACTCGTGCGCCCGATGGAGCGCGACTTCGAGCACGCGGGCGACAATCTGCACGTTGCCGGCGATGCTTTGCGTCGGGGCGTAGATGAAAGCGAGCCGCTCAGGGGGCACGCGGCAATCCTGGGCGACCCGGCTCACCACTGTCGGCGGTGGTGGCCGATTGGCTTCCAACACCAGCGTTGCAGTGTCGGCCGCGTCAGCATAGGCGAGCTCTTCGAAGAGCTTTTCCTTGCCGGCAAGTGCCCGTGCCGGCCCCGAGGCGAGCGCAAAGAACGCGTCCTTGCCCTCGCCCTCGGCGAGACGCCAACCGGCATACTGGCTGGCGAGACAGGCGGTGATCGGGTGCGAGGAACGCACCTCCAGCGTCCAGGGCCAGTGCGGTGTCGCGGTGCTACTCGCGAGCGCGACGGCACCGAGGCCGCCCATGCAGATCTCAGCCATGAGCAATCCCGCGGAGATGCTGCCACGCTGGTGCGCGCCGGCATCGATCAGCGTTTCACCAAGGGTGCCGCGCGATATTTCGATTTTGTATTCGGCAGGCGACGCGCGGAATCGGTCGACGAGTTTCGCCGCCTGCTCATTCACGCTCGCAGGCCGCACGTCACTCATGCAAGCCTCGCCTTTACGTCCGCGAGGATCATCGCAGCCCTGCGCTGCACCAATTCCCTGGCCTCATCCATTGTCGATGCAGTCGCGAACACGGTGCACAGCGGGGCTTGTGCCATGACAGCGCTTCCGGTCACAGGTCGGTCCGCCGTCCACGCGGGCCAGTCTAGCGTCGGCATCACCAGAAGGTCGCGGTCGGCATAAACAATCGCGTTGGCTGCCGCGCCATCATAGACGGGAGGGGTGGCCGGCAGCGTGCCGCGACACGCCATGACGTGTAGCGCGAACAGCGATTGGTCGCGCGGCTCGAAAATGTCGAGCGTTGCCCCGGGCCGCGGATTGATTTCCAACAGATGGAAGTCGTCGCCATCGACCAGAAAGTCCGCGCTGTTCAGCCCGACGAGCGGCACGGCGGTCATCACGCGCTCGACCGCACCGGTCATCGTCTCGATCATTTCCTCCGTCATCGGCGCCGGGCGCGCGGCGCCGCCGTAGCGGAACGCGAGGCGCGACGTGGGGGCTGACCATTGCAAGCTGAAGCCGAGCACCATGGCGCGGCGGCCGTCGGCGAGGAATAGCGCCGAGATCGGCGTACCTTCGACACAGCGCTGGAAATAGAAATTGTCACTAATGGCATCCGGGCTCGCGTCGCGGATATGGCTGCCGCCGGCGCCGCCGACGCGCTTTGTGAGCCAGCCGGACATGTTGCTCGGACGAAGACGCGAGGTTTCCGGATGCGGGATCCCGCATCGCAGGCACAGCTCCGCAAACGCCGTCGGGTCTTTGACCTGACGCACGATATCCGGGCTGTTGCCGAAGAGAGTCCAACGCGCGGCGATCTTGCCCAGCAGGCTGGGCCGATCCTCGAAACCTGTACCGCAGACGGCTCCGCGGGGATTGCGCGACCTCGCCAGCGTCTCGAACGCGGCAAGGAGCGCCTCGCAATCCATGCCGTTGGTCAGCGGCAGCCGAACGTGCGCATCCGCGACGGCGATCGTGTCCTGATCGCCGAAAAAGTCGGCGACCAGCGGCACATAGCCTGCGCGACGCGCCGACGCCGCAAGCGCGCGGCCGGAGGCGGCCGCGATCAGCATGGTCATATCGCTAGCCATTGAGTTCGCGAGCGAGCTGGAAGGCGTCGCGGAAATCGAAGTTCACCGGCTTGGTCGCGGCAATCATCTTCTGGAACAGGCCGAACTCGGTTTTGTATTTGATATTGCCGATGGCCAACGGCCCGAGACCAAGCGTGCCGTGGGCCGTCATCTCGTCGCCGTTCGCACCCATCGCCATCCCTTCGACGCCGGTCGGCGGTACCGCATTCACGTCGGCCACGACCAGAAGACGGCGCGCAGCAGCAAGCTGCGCACGCGAGAGGATCTGAACGCCGGCCCGGCCGGCGCACAACGCCACCTCGGTATTGTCGAGTATCTGCGACTTCTTGGCGTCATCGCTGCCGTCGGCCGGATGCACCGCGACATCGAAGCGCGATTTGATCTCGCGCGCTTTGTCGCTCACGCGCTTGACGCCGTCATAGCCGACCAGGCTCACTTCGGCGCCTTCGAGCGCGGCGATCACCCCTGCGGAATAGCCGACGACGCCGGTCGCGCCAAAGACCGCGACCTTGAGCCCTTCAGGTCGCTTTTCTTCTTCTCCTTGAGCATTTTCTCCACGCAAGCGACCATCGCTGCAGCCGTTGTGAACGAGCCGGCGGGGTCGGCGAAAAACGAAATTCCGAACGGCGGGACGAGCGCCTTCTTAGCCGCCGCAAGCATGTCGAGCGCCATGCTGGCGTCCTTGCCGCCGAAGAACATCCCCGTCTTGATGCCGACTTTCGGCGGGCGCGAGAAGATTGCGTCCTGCACCAAGCCCGTGACTTCGTCGATGGTGACATCGGTATACGTGAGCACCGCGTCATAACCCGCATCGACGGCCATGTTCACGTCGAACGGACTCATGTGCTTGAGAGGGGTCACCATGTGCAGGATGTGCTTGTCCGCCATCCGTCGCCTCCCTCAATTCTTATGCTCCGTTACATCCGCCGCCGCTGTCGTGGCGTGAACGCTGATCTGTGCGCCACTATTGAGCGCCTTGCAGATGCGGATGTCTACTCCCCTGCAATCCGGATGTCGCCGCGCGCTTTCGAGAAGCGCGTTCGCTGCCTGCGCCGACGGCGCAAATGCGTAGCCCGTCGGACCCCAGGAACTCTGTCCGATACCAAACGCTCCTTCGCGGTCAAGAAGATCGAGAGCAGCGGCAACGTCGTCGCTCGCAAACCGTCGACCTCCCTGCGCCGGCGCAAAATAGTCGCCGATTCGCGCCTGCATCTCTTTGATCGCAGCACCGAATGTCGGCAGGTCGCATTCGGCGACCGCCGGCAGAACCTGCATCAGCACCAGCCGGCATAAGTGGCCTGCATCGGCCGGCGAGGTGGGCGGCAGGCGGGCGAAAGCCGCCAACTCGTCATCGCCATGTACGCCCTGACGATGCGCATCGAACACGACCAGCACGCGCCAGTTCTCGGGGAACGACATGTGACTGACGATGGGCGCTGGCCCAGCACCCGATCCTCGTCCGCCATCGACGACGAGGCCGCCTCGTTCGAACAAGCCGATGCCGATCCCCGAGCGCGCGCCACGACCAAGCCGTGATGCGTCGCCGGCGACATCGAGCGGCATGCCATGAAGCCGGCGTATTCCCGCGGCGATGGCCAGCGCGAGCTGTGTTCCCGAGCCAAGGCCCGCATGGCTTGGAACGACCTCCTCGACGCGCAGGTCATATTCGGCGTCAGCGCCAATGAATTGCTGCATCGTCGAGGCGTAGCGGAGGGCGCGCTCGCGTTCCGGCCCATTCACTTGCATGCGCTGCGCGCGGCGAATCGATATGCGGGTTCTGACATCGCTGATCGCAAGGCCGATACTGCCGAACCGGCGCCCCAGTCCGCCGTTGAGATCCAGAAATCCAAGATGCAACCGCGCCGGAACTTTGACCGTCACCGCGGCCGCCGTTGCGGTTGTTGCGCCGCTCAATACATGTCTCCCGAAAACGCCGGTTGTCGAAACGAAATACCCGACTAGACTGCCGCACCTTAAATTGGACCGCAGTCGGACGGCAATTGATAAAGTCCCAACAAGAGGTGGACGCAATGGCCACGGTCAAGGAACGCACTTATTCGGATGAGGAGATCACGGCGCGGCTCAAGCAGGAGCTGCCGCATTGGTATCTCGAAGGTGGTTGGATTCGCCGCAAGTATCGCACCCACGGTTGGAAGGGCACGCTGATGGTGATCAACACGGTCGGCCACCTCGCCGAGGCCGCATGGCACCATCCGGACATCACGGCTTCCTATGCGTGGGTCGAGGTCCGCCTTCAGAACCATGCTGCCAAGGGGATCACCGACAAGGATTTCGAACTCGCGAAGAAGATCGAGGAGGTGGTCCATTGGCGGCCGGGCAAGACGGGCGGCGCGCTTGAGGGCACGCCGGAGACCGACCAGCGGTTCGCTTACATCAAGTACGATTCCTGAAAACACGCTGCGCTCCGCTTGCCGCCGTGCGCTGGAGGGCCGGCAATGGGTAACGCCTGGATCGACGGCAAGGCCGCAACAGTTCGCGAAGCCGTGGTCGAAGCAGCGCGACTGCTGGCGGCGAGCCGTTTTCCCTTGATCGCCGGTCTCGGCACCGATGTCGCCGGCGTTCGCGCGGCGGTCGCGCTTGCCGAGCGGTTGGGTGCGGCGATCGATCACATGCATTCGCGCGTGCTGTTCAAGGACCTCGATGTGATGCGCGACGCCGGGATCATGATCACAACCCCGAACGAAGCGAGGATGCGAGGCGAACTGCTGCTGCTCGTTGGCGGCGGTCTCACGGCGGCGTGGTCCGAACTGCGGCAGCGTCTCATCGATCTTCCGCTTGCACCCGAGGCGGGGGATGCGAGTCGCCGCGTGATATGGCTTTGTCCAGGGCGCGCTGAACAGGCGCGCGAGACCGTCCCTAGCGTCGAGACGATCGGCCGTGATCCGGCGGACCTGCCGGTGGTGCTCGCGGCGCTGCGCGCGCGTCTCGCCGGCCGGCCCGTCGGCAAAACGCGTCTGCCTGCCAAGGCGATTGATGCGCTCGCGGCCGATCTTCAGGCGACTCGTTTCGGCGTCGCGGTGTGGGCGGCAGCTGAACTCGACGAACTCACCATCGAAATGCTGTGCGGCCTCGTCAAGGATCTCAACGCCAAGACGCGCTTTACCGGTTTGCCCCTGCACGCCGGAGACAACGCGCCGGGCGCCTTGCAGGCCTGCGCTTGGCTGACGGGATTTCCCGTGCGCACAGGCTTTGGCCGGCGGCACCCGGAGCACGATCCCTGGCGCTTCGATGCCGATCGTCTGGTGGACGCGGGCGAAGTCGATTGCGCGCTGTGGATTTCCGCCTATCGCGCAACGGCGCCGTCGTGGCGCGCGCGATGTTCCGTTGATCGCGCTCACCGCGGAACACGCGCGCTTTCCGCGTCCGCCGCGCGTGCACATCGAGGTTGGCGCGCCCGGGACACGATCACGACGCGGTCGCCTATTCCGCGGCGGTGGGCACGCTTGTGGCAGAGACCGCGACGAAACCGAGCGAAGCCGTGACGGTCGCTCGCGTCATTGCCGAAATCGGAGAAGTCTTGGCGCCAACGGGAGGTTAGCATGCTGACGCGCCTCGCCGGCGGACGCGTGATCGATCCGGCCCATGGACGGGACGGCGTCGGCGACGTGTGGATTCGCGACGGGCGGATTGTCGAGCCGCCGCCGGGCGGTGCTCACGCCGATGCGACGCCACGACGTGTCGGGCAAGATCGTCATGGCCGGCGGCATCGACATCCACTCGCATATCGCCGGCGTCAACGTGAACACGGCGCGCCTGCTGCTGCCCGAACTGCGCGGGCTGCCCGAGACGAGCATCCGATCGCCGACGTCGGCATCTCGACGGTCGAGACCGGCTGGCTCTATGCCGAGATGGGCTTCACCACGGTGGTCGAGCCGGCCGTGCTCGCCGCACTATGCGCTGCAGGCCCATCTCGAACTCGCGCGATACGCCGATCATCGACAAGGCGATCCTCTGCCGTCCTCGGCAACGAGGATTTTCTGCTCGGCCTGCTGCGCCAGGGCGAGAGCGCAGACGGCGTGCGCCGATTATGTCGCGCTGCGACGCTCGCGGACCTCGCGCGCGATCGGCATCAAGGTGATCAATGCCGGCGGCGCCGCGGCGTTCAAGGCGAACGTCGCGCCGATTCTCGCTCGACGACGTGGTGCCGTGCTATGGCGTCTCATCGCGGCAGATCATCCGGGCGCTTGCAGCACGCCGTGCATGATCTCGGCATGCCGCATCCGCTGCATCTGCATTGCAACAATCTCGGCCTTGCCCGGCAACGTCGAGACCGCGCTCGCCACCATCGAGGCCGCGCGAAGGCATGCCGCTGCATCTCGCGCATCTGCAGTTCTATGCCTACGGCACAGGAGGGCAAGAGCGGCTTTTCCTCGGCGGCGCCGCGCGCTCGCCGAGGCGGTGAACGCGACGCCGAACGTCACCGTCGACGTCGGCCAGGTGATGTTCGGCCAGACCGTGACGATCTCCTCGGACGTGCTGCGCCAGTTCAACGCGCGCGGTCAGGCGCAGCCGCAGCAAGTGGGTCGATCTTCGACGGCGATGGGCAATGGCGGCGGCATCGTGCCCTACCGCTATCGCGCGAACGATTTCTTCAACGCCGTGCAATGGGCGGCCGGGCTGGAGCTGTTCCTGCTGATCAACGATCCCTGGCGCGTGTTCTTCACCACCGACCATCCCAACGGCGCGCCTTTCACGACCTATCCCGGACCTGTTCGCGCTGCTGATGGACCGCGAGCCTGCGCGCGCAATGGCTGGCGAACCTGCCGGCGGACGCGATGGCGCTGACCACGCTGCCCGCGATCACGCGCGAATACACGCTGCGTCGAGATCGCGACGATGACGCGCGCGGCGCCGGCGCGGCTGCTCGGGCTCGCGCGATCGCGGCCACCTGGGCGCCGGCGCCGTCGCCGACATCGCCGTCTATCGCCGCAGGTCGCGACAGCGCCGCGATGTTCCGCAACGCGGCGATGGTGTTCAAGGATGGCGAACTCGTCGTGCGCGACGGCGCGGTGACGCCACTATCGTTGGGGCACGCGCGCTCACCGTTCGGCCCGGGCTACGATCGCGCCATCGACCGGCGGCTCGCGCGATTATTACGAGACGCCGTACGGCGTGTCGCACGATTTCGCGCAGTGCCGAGGCCGCGATCCCGCGACCGATCCATTCGAGACGCGTGCCATGCCGCACGTAGTCGTCAACGGCGTCCGCATCGACGACACGTTTCGCCGAAGCCTTCGGCATGCGCGCCACCGGCCTGATCATCACCGCGCACAGCCTGCGATGGGCGCAGCAGGCCGCGACCACGATGACTGGCTTCGCCACGTCGGTGATCGGCTGCGGCGTGCGAGGCCGGCAGTCGACCAGGAGCTGGCGCCGGACGAAACGCCGGACGGGCGGCCGGGCGTGCGCGTGCTGCTGTTTGCCGTCTCGACCGGCGAACTGCAGAAGCAGTTGCAGGGACGCGTCGGCCAATGCGTGCTGACCAGCCCGGGCTCGCGCCTGTTACGCCGGCCTCGACGGCGAGGAGCGGCTCAAGCTCGGCGATGCGCTGCGCTATTTCGGCGACGGCTGGCAGGTCTCGAAGCGGCTCGGCAACAAGCATTATTGGCGCGTGCCGGTGATGGACGGCGAGTTCGTCTGCGAAGCGACGACCGGCTTGACCAAGGCTGGCGTCGGCGGCGGCAATCTCATCATCATGGGCGAAAGTGCGCGCCAGACGTTGGCGGCCGCCGAGGCGGCCGTGAAGGCGATTGACGGCGTGCCGGATGCGATCATGCCGTTTCCCGGCGGCATCGCGCGCTCGGGCTCGAAAGTCGGCGCGAAGTACAAGTCGATGCGGGCCTCGACCAACGACGCCTACTGCCCGACGCTCCGCGGCGCTGGTCGCGAGCGCGCTCGATCCGGACATTCGGTCGGTGCTGGAGATCGTCATCGACGGGCTCACGCCCGATGCGCGTCGCGGAGGCCATGCGCGCCGGGCTCGACGGCGATCATCAAGCTCGGTCCCGAACGCGGCGCGGTGCGCATTAGCGCCGGCAATTACGGCGGCAAGCTCGGACCGCACCACTTCCATCTCAAGGACTTGCTGCCGTGAAGCCGCTCGTGTTGAGCTTGCGCAGCGAGCCCGATCAGCGGCTCGATCTGTCGCCGCTCGTGCCGCATCTGCTCGCGGGAAAGTCGGCCGCAGAACTGGAAAAGATCGCGGTGCAGACGACCGCGACACCAGGTCACGGTCGGCGATGTGTTTCGCGTCCGCATGGGGGATCGCGCGAGCGTGCGCATCGAAGGCGGCTCCGGACGTTTCGACAACGTTGGGCAGGGGATGAAGCACGGCGACATCGTTGTCGAAGGCGATGTGGGGAGCAGGGCCGCTCGCCTCATGAGCGGCGGCCGGCTGACGGTGAAAGGAAGCGCCGGACCGTGGGCCGGCTCCGGCATGAGCGGCGGGCATGTTGAAATCGCCGGCAGCGCCGGCGAACGCCTCGGCGGTCCGCTTCCCGGCGAAATGGCGGGCATGCGCGGCGGGCGTCATCGTCGTGCGCGGCGACGTCGGCGAGCGCGTCGGCGACCGGCTGCGGCGCGGCACCATCATCGTCGAGGGGACGAGCGGAAATTACGCCGGCAGCCGCATGATTGCGGGGACGCTGATCCTCCGCAGTGCGACCGGCACCTTGCCCGGCTACCTGATGCGGCGCGGCACCATCGTGTTGGGCCGGCCGTGCGACACGATGTCGCCCACGTTCATCGACTGTGGGCTGCATGATCTCGTGGCCACGCGATTGCTGGCGAAATTCGTCAAAGCTTACAGTACGCGGGCTGCCGCTCTGCTGCGCGGCCCTCTGCAACGTCTGGCAGGCGACATGGCGGTGCTCGGCAAGGGCGAAATCTTGTGTGCCCCGGATTGAAACCGCGGGCGGGCCTCATCGGTACATGGAAGTCGGTACAACGGAGATGCGCGAGGTGCGGCCATGGGCCTGATGGAACTGGTGATCATTGTCTGTGCCGTCGCCGAGCCCAACGCCTGTGAGGAGCAGCGCCTGAAATTCTTTTCCAACGGGTCGCTCAACCAATGCGCCATGACGGCGCCGCCCTATATCGCCCAATGGATCGGCGAGCATCCGAAGTGGCAGGCGGTGCGCTGGCATTGCGAGTATCCAGGCAGGGGCGGCAAAGCGCGCTTGATGCGCGCCGAACTGCGCCGGAAGCGAGATGCTTTTCTGGGGCGCATCGGCACACGCCCTCTCGTCATGGGCATCTTGAACGTGACGCCGGATTCGTTTTCGGACGGCGGCGACTTCCAAAGCGTCGATGCTGCGGTCGCGCACGCCAAGAGCATGGCCGCCGATGGCTGCGACATCGTCGATGTTGGCGGGGAGTCGACGAGGCCCGGCGCTGGTCCCGGTCACTGCCGAGGAGGAGCTTGCACGCGTTGCGCCGGTGCTGGAGGCGCTTGCAAGTACGCTCGACGTGCCGCTTTCGATCGATACGTCCAAAGCCGAAGTTGCGGCGAAGGCTGCCGACTTCGGTGCTGTCCTGATCAATGACGTCTGGGGCCTGCAAAAGGATTTGGGGATGGCCGACGTTGTGGCCGACGCGGCAACAGCCGTCGTCATCATGCACAATCGGCTGGAGAAGGATGAGGCGATCGATATCATCGCCGACATGCGCCGCTACTTCGATCGCTCACTCGCGCTCGCGGCCCAAGCCGGCATTCCAAAGGAGCGGATCATCCTCGACCCGGGGATCGGCTTCGCCAAGACCTCGCGGCAGAACCGCGACGCCATCGTTCGCCTCGACGAACTCAAGGACTACGGCTTGCCGATTCTGGTCGGCGTGTCGCGCAAGGGGTTTCTCGGCGGCATCACCGAGGGCGAGGAAAGCTCTCTCGCCGGCACGATCGCGGCAAATCTCGCGGCGGCAGCGCACGGCGCATCGATCTTCCGGGTGCACGACGTTGCCGAGAACGTCGCCGCGCTCAAAGTATTCCATGCCATTCGCACCGGCAGATCCATATCCGGATCATGGCCGGGTGCATCCCGACCGGCCGCATCTTGAGGGCCGATCATGACCAAGGGTGATGTGAGCCGACGCGACAGCGGAGCGCGGGCGTCCCGCCCGCCCTTTCCTTTTCCGTGGGTGTAGAAAATAAAGGCGCGCGGGACGCCCGCGCTCCGATCAACCGAAATGCGCCAGGACCGACTGGACCGTGGCCGGCAGTTCGGTCATCGACCCAATAACGATGTTAGCGCCGGCCGCCGCGAGTTCGGCGCCAAGCTCTTCATCCCGGTGGCTTGCGCCGGTGAAACCGATCGCCGTCATGCCGGCGGACTTGGCTGCTGCGATGCCGAGCACCGTGTCCTCGATGACGATCGAGCGCGACGGTGTCTCGCCCATGCGGCGCGCGGCGAGAAGGAACAGGTCCGGCGCTGGCTTGCCGTTCGCCACTTGCACCGCACTAAACACATGCTCGCCGAAGAGCGGTGCGAGCCTGGTCACCTCAAGAGACAGCATCAGCCGGGCCGGTTCCGACGAAGAGGCGACGCATCGCGGGTAGGGCAGGGCGGCGACGGCGGTCGCAGCCCCCGCGACCGGCTTAAGCTCGCGCCGGAATTTCTCCAACAATCGTCGGCTGGCATCCGCACTTGCGGCTGGCGGAATTGGGCGGCCCAGCACCTGTTCGGCCCGGCGAAGGACGTCGTCGATGCGCAGTCCGCTGAACAGGCGAATCGACTGCTCGGTGGTCATCGGATGGCCGAGCACGGTCATCATCTCAGCCATCGCGGCGTTGGCGAGGGGCTCGGAATCGACGAGCACGCCATCACAATCGTAAATCAACAATGCCATGGCTATCGTTGCGCCAGCGGAATCATCTGCGGTCCAAATGTCTTCGCGCCAAAGATCTTGGAGAAGGGCCGTGGAGGGACGCGCGCATCAATCGCACTTGAGGATAGGATTGGGAAGATTATGTTTGTTGCCGATCGAAGTCGATCGCGTTAAGGCGAGTTGCGAGTGATAGCAATGTCGATACTTCGTTGGTTACCTTCGCTTGGTGCGCTGATGTCAATCGCTACAATGTTGGTCGCTGCAACAACGATGGCCGGCGCTGCGGATTTTAACGACTATCCGACCGTTGCGCGCAGCGACTATGTGTTCGCGTGCATGAAGTCGAATGGCGAAACGCGCCAGGCACTCGAGCAATGCTCGTGCTCGATCGACGTCATCGCGTCGATCATCCCCTATGATCGATACGTCACGGCCGAGACCGTCATGAGCATGGCGCAGGTGCCGGGCAATCTCGGCGCCATGTTCCGCACGCCGGAGCAGGCAAAATCTGCCGTCAACGACCTGCGGCGCGCGCAGGCCGAAGCGGAAGTCCGCTGCTTCTGACGCTGGCTACATCTGCGGCTGCGCCGGAAGCTCGCTGGCAAATACGTGATTTTCGGTATCGCGCGCTTCGATGCGGAAGGTCTTGGCGCCATTCGGCAGGTAATTGAACCGGATGTTGGGGTCTTCAGAAATCGAAATCCCTCCCTCCATCGCCATGACGAGTTGGTCGCCCTGCCAGACTTTCAGTTCGCGAATGAAAAACGCCGGGATGTAGAGGCGGGATACCTGATCCATCTGAAGGCCCGAATTGTTGGGGTGCCGGATCATGATTTGCGCCTCTTGAACGCGGCTCACCGGCCCTTCCGACGGTGTCGGTCGACCGTCCGCCGCAAGCGCGTTTGCGAACTGACGGAACCGCATCCGGCCGAGATCGGCCTTGGCCTCCTCCGCATTCTTCGCCGCCGGCGCCGAACAGCCTCCTGAGGCTTTCACATAGGTTTTGACGACGTAGAGAGCGTTATCGCTGAGTTCGGCGACCGCATGCACGTTGGTGTAGGAATTGACGCGAACCCGCGTCGAGATCGACGTGACGCCGGAGCCCTCGCCGATCGTGAAGGTCGCGGCGACCGGTGCGGGGTTTTCATCCACCACGATCGTGATCGCCTTGACGTGGCGCGTGTCGCCCGCCGGCAACTTGGCACGAACCGTGACCGGCACGATCGCGGCATCCTCGGCGCGGTAAGGCATTTCGATCGCCAGGATTGCGCTACCGTCGGCGAGAGGGCGCCCGTTGAAGGCTTCCCGAGCGATGCCCGGCCAGGGATCGCTGGTTGTTTCCGCTTGGCGGCACTTTCGACAAAACCAACGAGAGCCGTGGCAGCGGCGAGGCAGTAAAGGCCGAACGTTGTCGCGCGCATCGAGCGATCTCCCAAATTTCGGAAGACGGCCAAAGCCTCACTCCCATTCGAGTTGGGCATAGGCCGCCGTCGCATTGCGAGCATTATAGTCCTCAAACAGTTTCCAGTAATCTTTTTCCGACTGACCCGCGCGCTCGGCAGCCACCCCAATGGGAACGCCGCGATCGATGAAACCGCGAACATCGGACGCGATCCGCTCGAGGTAGCGCCGCTGATCGGCAAGCGCCGGCGACTTGGGATCCAGCAGAGGGCCATGGCCGGGCACGATCTTCGTGGCCGGTATCCGGGGAAAGTCCTCCATGACGGCGAGCCAGCCGCGGAGACTGCCGTCGAGCACCGGCACATGCTCCGCAAACAGCAGGTCGCCGGCGAATAAGGTCCCCGACGTTTCGTCGAATACGGTGAGATCGCTGTCGGTGTGTGCCGCGCGCCAGGCCTTTGCGACGAGAACGCGGCCGCCAAGGTCAAGCCGCAGTTCGTTCTGAACGAGGAGTGTAGGTGGAATGATCTTCACACCCGCAAGAACGTCGTCGCCCATGATTTTGCGAAAAGCTTCGAGATAGAACGGACCTCGCGCCGCCATGGCCTGCGGTAAAGTCTTGTGGCCGACAAAAGTCGCACGTTCACTCGCGAAGGCCGCATTGCCGAACACGTGATCCGGGTGTGCGTGAGTATTGATGACGTAACGGATTGGGTTCGTCGATCGCAGCCGGATTGCGGCAAGGAGTCGCTCTCCTTCGCGCACGCTTCCGCCGGTATCGATCACCGCAACGGCATCGCGTCCCACGATGAAACCGACATTGGCGATGGCGCCTTCGTTGCGGCGCGTCATAAGTGCGATTGCACCTTGGTGAAAAAATACCCCTGGCGCGATTTCGCTCATCGCCAACGGGTTAATCTGGTCGGATGCGGCAGATTTTATGGAATTATTTTCCTGAGCCTTCGCATCGAACGCTCCCGTGATGACCACGATCGCGATCACGCCGCCTGAAATGAATTTTCGCGCGCCCATTTGTTACACCCACCAAAAAAGTGGGCACTGTTCCCGACGTTGTTCACGCTGGCGAATACGTTCGTAAATCATTTTGCAAGGCCGCGTGCACATATCAGAGCCTTTGCTTGAGCCGTTCAAAGATATTTCTGTTGCGGTCCAAAAAACGCAAGGTTACACTTTTTGCGGTTTCCGGCTTCAAGGACGTCAGTCTAACGGGAATGCTGACGTTTCTTCGTAAGCATAAGCGGGGTGCGGCCATGCCCCCGTGCTTCGCGTTGCTGTGACACGCTGCCGGAGAACTCTTCCCATCTATCGGGTGCCGACCTGCGGCACGTTAGAAGCCGCGTGTCGGTCAACCCGCGACAACGTCGCAGGGAGGACTTTGATGCGCAACTTGCTGCTTACAACGTGCCTGGGTGCGGTAGCAGCGTTGGCTGCCGGCACAGCCAGCGCGAATGACGAACTCCTGAAGCTCCAGCAGAACCCGAATGATTGGGCGATGCCGGCGGGAAACTACAACAATCAACGCTATTCGCAGCTCAAGCAGATCAACGCCGGCAATGTCGGCAAGCTCCAAGCGGCGTGGACATTCTCGACCGGCGTGCTGCGCGGTCATGAAGGTTCACCTCTCGTCATCGGCGACGTGATGTATGTGCACGGGCCGTTTCCGAATCCGGTGTTCGCCCTCGATCTCAATCACGACGGCAAGATCCTGTGGAGCTATGAGCCGAAGCAAGATCCGAACGTGATCCCCGTCATGTGCTGCGACACCGTCAACCGCGGTCTGTCGTATGCCGATGGCAAGATATTCCTTCATCAGGCGGACACGACTCTCGTTGCTCTTGATGCCAAGACCGGCAAGGTCGTGTGGTCGGCGAAGGACGGCGATCCGGCGAAGGGCGAGACCGGCACGTCGGCGCCGTTTGTCATCAAAGACAAAGTAATGGTCGGCATTTCGGGCGGTGAATTTGGCGTCCAGTGCCGCATGACCGCTTATGACATGAAGACCGGCAAACTCGCGTGGAAAGCTTTCTCCGAAGGACCCGACGAGCAAATTCTCGTCGACCCGGCGAAGACCACGGAGCTCGGCAAGCCGGTTGGGAAAGACTTGAGCCTCAAGACGTGGCAAGGCGATCAGTGGAAAATAGGTGGTGGGTGCACCTGGGGCTGGGTCGCCTACGATCCGCAATTGAACCTGATTTATTATGGCTCGGGAAATCCCTCGACCTGGAATCCGAGTCAGCGCCCTGGCGACAACAAGTGGTCGATGACCATTTGGGCACGTAATCCGGATACCGGTATGGCCCAGTGGGTCTATCAGATGACGCCGCACGATGAATGGGACTATGACGGCGTCAACGAGATGATCCTTGCCGATCAGAACATGGGCGGCACCACTCGTAAAACGCTGGTTCACTTCGACCGCAACGGCCTTGGCTATACCCTCGACCGCGCGACCGGTGAACTGCTCGTGGCGGAGAAGTTTGACCCGAAGGTGAACTGGACGAGCGGCGTCGACATGAACAAGTCGTCGCCGACGTATGGCCGCCCGAAGGTGGTTGAACAATATTCGACCGAGAAAGCGGATGTGAACCACAAGGGCATTTGCCCGGCGGCACTCGGCACCAAGGATGAGCAGCCGGCGGCTTATTCGCCTGAGACCGGCCTGTTCTACGTGCCGACCAACCACGTCTGCATGGACTACGAGCCGTTCAAGGTAAGTTACACCGCAGGTCAGCCCTACGTGGGCGCGACGTTGTCGATGTATCCGCCTCCGGGCGAGACCAACATGGGCAACTTCATCGCCTGGGACGCCAAGACCGGCAAGATCGTCTGGTCCAACAAGGAGCAGTTCTCCGTGTGGTCAGGCGCCTTGGCGACTGCCGGCGGCGTGGTGTTCTACGGAACGCTCGAAGGCTATCTCAAGGCTGTCGATGCCAAGACGGGGAAAGAACTTTACAAGTTCAAAACTCCGTCCGGCATTATCGGCAACGTGATGACCTACGAACACGGCGGCAAACAATACGTCGCCATTCTGTCGGGCGTCGGCGGCTGGGCCGGTATCGGCCTTGCAGCCGGTTTGACGGAACCGCAAGCGGGTCTCGGTGCGGTCGGCGGTTATGCCGGCTTGCGTGACTACACAGCGCTGGGCGGACAACTCACGGTGTTCGCGGTTCCATAAGCGGACCAGCAGGTAGCCGAATACGAAATCCTCCGGCGCGCGTTGCTCAACGCGCGCCGGAGCTTCGGCTTTCGGCCGTCCGTCACCCAAATGGCCCGAGATATTTGCGGTCGAGACATTCGAATGCGATTAAAATTGAATTTGGCGGCGGTGGCGTCTGTCGCCATGATGTGTCTGGTCGGTGCTGCGTTCGGCGACGGATCAGGCAACCCCGCCGCGGTCAAAGACGACAACGGCAAGTATTACGACAAGGACGGTAATCCGACATACAAAGTCGCAGCTGACGGCACGGTGGATTGGTATACCTACTCCGGATACCGAAGATATCATTCGGACTGCCACGTCTGTCATGGACCGGATGGTGAAGGATCGACGTACGCGCCGGCTTTGAAGGATTTTTTGAAGACGATCAGCTACCCGGACTTTCTTGGTGTCGTTGCGAGCGGCCGGAAAAACGTCAATACGGCGCAAGAGAGCGTGATGCCGGCGTTCGGCACCAACAAGAACGTGATGTGTTATATCGATGACATCTACGTCTATTTGCGGGCGCGAGCGAACAACGCGATACCGCGCGGCCGACCGGCAAAGCACGATGACAAACCAAAAGGCGTCAGTGAGTACGAGGACAGTTGCCTTGGGGTAACCGGCTGAGTGCCGGTGCCGCGGGCCGGGTTGGTACGCGATGCAAAGGCGGCGCAGATTTTTATCGTTGCAGTCGGCGAACACGGCTCTGGCCGTGGGTCGGCGTCCGCTCGGCGTCGCGGCAGTTGTCGCGATCGCACTCTCCGCCGCGTTCGTTACTGCGAAAACCTTTGCACAAATCGCCGACAATCCGGAATTGTCGCTCGAGCTGATTGACCCCAAGGTCTTTCGCGTCTGCGCCGACCCGCGCAACATGCCGTTCTCGACCGAGAGCCGCCAGGGCTTCGAGAACAGGATTGCCGATCTCTTTGCGGCCAAACTTCGCAAGAGTGTTGCGTACGCCTGGTATCCGGGGGCGACCGGCTTCGTGCGCAATACGCTCGGCGCCTACAAGTGCGATGTCATCATGGGGATGCCGCAAGGCGACGACATCGTGCAGGTCACGAACCCTTATTACCGCACGGCCTATGGGCTGGTGTTCAAACCCGGCAATGGGCTCGACGGCGTGGAGACGCTGGCGGATCCCCGGCTCAAAGGCAAACGCCTGGGCATCGTCGCCGGGACGCCGCCCGCCAACTATCTGTCAATCAACGGCCTGATGTCGTCGGCAAAGCCTTATCCGCTGATGATCGACACCCGCGTCGATTCGTCCGCGGCGGCGATGATCCATGATCTCGACGAGGGGGAGATCGACGCTGCTGTGCTGTGGGGGCCGATGGCGGGCTACTACGCCAAGCAGATGAACCCGCCGGCAACGGTCGTGCCGCTGGTGAAGGAGAGGGGGCCGGGTCCACCGATGGCTTTTTGGATCGGCATGGGCGTGCGCTACACCGATCAGGAGTGGAAGCGTCAGCTTAACCGCATGATCCAGCAGAACCGGGGCGAAATGAACGCCGTCCTGTCGAGCTTCGGCGTGCCGCTGCTCGACGAGAAAGATCAGCCAATCGCTCCTGCTTCGTTGCAAAAAACACCATGAAGTTCTGCCGCACGAGTGTCGCGATCGCGGTCCTCGCGGCATTCGCGCAGATCACATGGGCGCAACAGCCGCCGCCGCCAGAGCCTCCGACGTACCGCACCGAGAATTACCGCGCGCCGACGCCGGCGACGCTGAAGGGCGCACGCGTCGTAACGACCGCCGAAGCGGAAGCGATCTGGAAACGCGGCGGTGCAGCCTTTATCGACGTGCTGCCGCGTGCGCCGCGGCCAGCCAATCTTCCGACCGGCACCATATGGCGGGATAAGCAGCGTCTCGACATCCCCGGCAGCATCTGGCTCCCGGACACCGGCTACGGCGAACTCGCGCCGGTCACGGAACAATATTTCCGTGCCGGCCTGAAGGAGATCACGAACGGCGATCAGACCAAGGAGCTCGTCGTCTATTGCCTGCGCAGCTGCTGGATGTCCTGGAATGCCGCAAAGCGCGCCATGGCGATGGGCTACGTCAACGTTGCCTGGTTTCCCGAAGGCACCGATGGATGGGAGGAAGCCGGGCTGCCGCTCACCGAAGCAAAGCCGGCGCCACGTCCGGGTGAACACCCGGGGGAGTGAGGTCTACTCCAGCGACTGCTGGATTGCGCGGGCGAGCGCGCCCAGGCGTTGCTCGATCACCGTCGGCACCTCGCAGACGTAGCTGATCGTCTTACGGCGCTCTTCGAAGATGCGGCGGTCCCAGTTGATGGCGTTGCCAAGTTCATCGAGCTTGGCCTGATCGCGATTGGGATCATCTTCGAGTTCGCGAACTTGCCGGGCTTTGGAGCGGATCTGTTCCGCAAAGGCCTTTTCCTGTTTGGAAAATCGTTCAATTCCGTTCATGACATCGGTGCGCTCGTGATTGAGCGTCGCAAAGACACCGGCGAACAGAAGTTTGGCGCGCGGCTGTTTTTCTTTGGGGTCAGCCGCAAGAAAATCGGTGACCGCCTTTTCCGCGTCTTCGATCGGTGTGCGGCGGGCGGAAACGCGAGCCACGAGATCCCTGATCTGGGTGTCATTCTCCCAGGTCGTGCCGACGTCATCGATCGGCGGCCCAGCCCATATCGCGGCGACGGAGAGTTCCGGCACCTTGATCTGGCGACAGGGCCAATCAGGGTAGCGCGGATCGGCCGCAAACGACGTGACGGGCGATGCCGGCGCGCCGGCGATTATCGTTAGGACAACCGCCGCAATGAATCGGCAAAGCTGGCGGGCCTTTGTCTGGTCATTCCGGAGCGCCGCAGCAAAGCGGAGGCGAGCCCGGAATCCATATTCCTCGGCAGGGGCTATGGATTCCGGGCTGCCGAGCTTTGCTCGGCCCCCGGAATGACGTTGTGCGTGGCTCCTCATGTGCCGGCTCCGGGTTCCGTGCGGCGCGCCAGAAAGCCTCGCGACGGTTCGTAGGCAAGGATGGCGCCGACCATGAATACGATGGTGCAGCCGCTGACAACCGCCAGGGACAGCCAGTTGATCTGCTCATAAAGCGCGAAGCGGATGAGCTCGACCGCGTGGGTGAACGGATTGAACTGGCAGATATAGTAAAGCACCGGGCTCGCCTCCTGCACCCGCCACAGCGGATAGAGCGCGGACGAGGCGAAAAACATCGGAAAGATCACGAAGTTCATCACGCCGGCAAAATTCTCAAGCTGCTTGATGACCGAGGAAATCAACATCCCAAGCGCGCCAAGCATCAACCCGGTCAGAATGATGCGCCGGCAACAGCGTGAGATATCCAAGCGGCGGCGGCTCGATTTCCCAGAACCAGGCAATGACGAGAAAGGCGTAGACCTGCAGCAGGGATACGGCGGTGCCGGCCAGGAGCTTGCAGGAGAGCAGATACCAGCGCGGCAACGGGCTCACCAGCAACGTGCGCATGTTGCCCATCTCGCGGTCATAGACCATCGAGAGCGATGACTGCATGCCGTTGAACAGCTGGATCATCGCGATCAGGCCGGGCGCGATGTAAACCTCGTAGAGGACGTAGGTCTCGTAAGGCGGAATGATCGAGACGCCGAGAACCTGGCGAAAGCCGACGGCGAAGATGAAGAGCCATACCAACGGCCGCACCAGCGCCGAAATAAAGCGCTCGCGCTGGTGCAGGAAGCGCAGAGCCTTCGCGCCACACGATGCCTTTCAGGCAGATGAGATATTGCGACGGCGAAAATCCGCTCGGCGCGCGCACCGCGAGTTCGATCGTCATGCGGCCTCGCTTGTTCCCGCGCCCGGCGACGATCTGCGCGAGCCGCGCGAAGGCGTCGCCGATATCGCGGGCGCCGGCGTCAGCGATCACTTGTGCGACCGGACCGTGGGCCAACACCTGACCGTGATGCAGCACCACGACATCGTCGCCCTCGGCGACCTCGTCGATCAGGTGGGTCGCCCACAGCACGCTGAGGCCATCCTGCGGCCACGAGCTGGCGGACATGCGCGAGGATATCGGCCCGCGATTTGACGTCGAGGCCGACGGTCGGCTCGTCGAGCACGAGGAGGCGCGGCTGGTGCAGCAGCGCGCGCGCGATTTCGACGCGGCGCATCTGGCCGCCGGAAAGGTTGCGCGTCTTGTCCTTGGCCCGATCGGCGAGCGCGATGCGCGCCAGCACCTCATTGGCACGTCGGCGCGCGTCGCGCTTGCCGATGCCATGCAGCGCCGCGTGATAGATCAGGTTCTGCATCACCGAAAGATCGAGATCGAGCGTGCGCGGCTGAAAGACGACGCCGAGGAGCCGCAGGGCATCGCCCGGCCTGCGGGAAACGTCGTGGCCAAAGATGCGGATCGAGCCATGCTGCGCGGCGAACAGCCGGGTGATCAGCGAAAACAGCGTGCTCTTGCCGGCGCCGTTAAGGCCGAGGAGAACCGTGAAAGTCGCGGGCGCGATCGTGAAGGAGACGTTATCGAGCGCACGGCGCGGGCCATAGGCATAGCCTGCGCCTTCGATCGCAAGCGCCGCCGGCTCCACGTCCCTGACGCCGTGCATTGTCTCCGTCCCGATGCTTTTGCCGCGGTTTCAAAGCCGCGCATACCAGTTCGCCGTTGCGGCTCGCGCCGTGCTTTTGTCTTATCAAAAGGCTAGGCGCGCTACCGTTGAGAAATCGTCACACCCCACGGCAGCTCGCCGACCTGGATCGACTTGATCACCTGCAGGCTCGCGACGTCGATGACCGATACGTCGTTGGAAACGCCGTTGGTGGTCAAAAGATATTTCTCGTCCGGCGTCAGCGCCATGTGCCAGACGCGCTGCCCAACCAGCAGATATTTCTTGACCTCGTGGGTCGTCCCGTCGATCACGGCGACGCGGTTCGCGGGACCGAGCGCGACAAAGCCGGTCTTGCCGTCCTTGGTGAGCGTGATGCCG
The DNA here is from genome assembly GCA_963702755.1 of uncultured Alphaproteobacteria bacterium. Classification (GTDB taxonomy): domain Bacteria; phylum Pseudomonadota; class Alphaproteobacteria; order Rhizobiales; family Xanthobacteraceae; genus JAJPKK01. The sequence continues at coordinate 747,837 of CAVPDZ010000009.1, forward strand.
ACCGGCTGGATTGCCTCGCTCCGCAGCCCGGGAATCGCAAAGGTGATCTTCTTGATCACCTCATGCTTGGCCGGATCGATGATGCTCACCGTGCCGCCGACCTCGGACGACACCCACAGTTCGGAATTGTCGCGCTTGAACTCGGCAAAGCGCGGCCGCGAATCGACCAGCACATTGGCGACGATCTGGTGCGTCTGCGGTGTCGATGAAGTGCGCCATGTTGGTCGTTTCGGAGGTGTTGACCAGGATCTTGCCGTCGGGGCTGATGCCCATGCCTTCCGGCTCGACGCCGACCTGCACCTCGCCCATGCGGCACGCGCTTCTCGAGGTCGATGATCGTGACCGTGTTGGTGTCCTCGTTGGCGACATAGAGAATCTGGCCGGTCGGGTCCTGGGTGAACAGCTCGGGGTCCGGTCCTGACGGCAGGTTGGCGACGACTTCGTTCGATTTGGTATCGATCATCTGGATCGTGTCATCGTCGCCGACGGCAGACGAGGACGAATTTGCCGTCCTTGGTCAATTCGATGCCGCGCGGGCCGTTGCCCAACCTTGATGGTGCCGATGACGGCCAGTTTGTCGGTATCGATGATGGTGACGGTATTGCCCTTCTCGTTGGATACATAGGCGGTGAATGCATTTGCCGGCGCCGGCCCGCAGCAAGGGCGAGCCGAGGCCAAGCAAACTCGATTTGATCGTATTCATTTGATCGTATTCATCGTCCGCAAACTCATTGCAGTTTGCATTTGCTCTCGGGTCGGTCGAAGCCAAGCGTGTCGAATTCCGAAAACTGATGCAGAAAGCCTTCCTGCGGCGAGACCGAAACGACGGTTCGTCCGTCGGTAAGCAGGATCGGCTGGCGCAGTTGCAGGTTCCAGTCGCGTAACGTCAGCCTCTGGCCCTTAAAGGCGGCAAGCGCAAAATCCGGGCTTTTGAAGAAGGCGAGCGCCGCCTTCGGATCGGTGGAGTTGGTGCGGGTCGCCGCTTTCGCCGATCATGCGCACCGCCATCCAGGCCTGCATGTCGCGCGCGGTCATGCGGCGCGCGAATTCCTTGACGAAGCGGTCCTGCATCTGCGTCGCGCCCCATTGATCGTTGGAGGCGTCCCAACTCGTCGGCACCAGGCCCGCCGAGCCCGCGACCGGGCGCGGGTCCCAGGTACGATAAGGCAGATAAGCGGCAAAGACGTCGCTCTCGTCGGCGGCGACGAGCACGTCGTAATCGGGCGCCTGCTGCGTAAAGTCGGGATCTGGCGCTGGACCTGGACGACGCCGGTATCCGTTCGGCGGGAGCCGCCGGTATCCTCGAATACGCGCTCCTGAACGATCTTCGCGCCGAAGCGCTTTGCCGAGCGGCGCAGCATGTCGGCATAAAGCTTGTCGGCATCGTGCGAGCCGACCACGAGCAGCCATTTCTGCCAGCGCTTCCACACAAGATATTGGCCGAGCGCGTCGGCAAGCATCGAGCGGGTCGGCGCCGATATGGATGACGTTGGCGCGGCAGTCCGCTTCCCGCAGCCGATCGTCGAGCGCGCCGGCATTGAAGAACAGAAGCCCGCGCGCCCGTCCGGCGTCGGCGGCCTTCAACAGCGCATCCGGCGGCAGATCGGCGACAATGAACGATATGCCGCGGTCGGCGAGCCCCGTAACGGCGGCCGCAGGATCGTCGCCTTCCTTCAGTTTCACGTCTTCGAGCGTGAAATGCTGATCCGACGAATTTGCCCGTGGTGTTATTGTCGTTGATGGCGGCCTGCGCCCCCGCCAAACCATCATTTGCCGCCGGCGTTTCGAGCGGCGAGATGGCGATTCTCGGCTTCACGACGCGCAGATAACCGAGCTTGAATTCGACCGGGTCCGCCGTGGCCGCGGACAGCAACGCGAGCATGAAACCGATGGTCAAAAGCAGGCGAACCACGACAATGCTCCGACAGACCTAACGTCGCATGAGACGATCATAGCGGCCGTTTGTCTATATAATGAGGCGCATTTCCAAGTTGGCCGCGACGCCTGCGCTTCATTCGGTTGGCTCAGAATAATACATTGAGGGAGGGAACGAGATGTTGAGCGCAGAGGTTCCACGAGACACAATGCCGCCCATGCTTCGGCGCGATTTTCCACGTGCGACGATGTGCGCTTCGCAGTCGCAACAATCAGGTGAGCCGGGATGACTTTGTTATTGGCGAGCGTCAGGGACGCGGACGAGGCCGAGATTGCGGTCGCGGACGGCGCCGACATCATCGACCTGAAGGACCCGTCGCAGGGGCGCGCTCGGCGCGCTGTCGCCCGAAGCGGTCGAAGCGGTCGTGCGGTCCGTTGCCGGTCGGCGGCCGGTCAGTGCCGTGACTGGCGATCTCCCCATGGAGCCGGAGGTCGTTGTTGCCGCGGCTGCGCGCATGGCCCAGGCCGGCGTCGACTATGTCAAAGTCGGGCTCTTTCCTGGCCCCGGACGCGAGGACTGTATCCGCGCACTGTCGGGGGTGGCACGCGACACCAAACTCGTCGGCGTCATGTTCGCCGACGCCGAAGCCGATATTGGCTTGGTGCCGCTGATGGCCGAATGCGGGTTCGCCGGGGTGATGATCGACACCGCGCGCAAAGGCGTGGGCTCGCTGCTCGATCACATGGATTTGGCCGCGCTTGAGGATTTCGTCGTGTGCGCCCGGGCCAACGGCTTGATGGCGGGCCTCGCGGGCTCCCTGGAAGCGCCCGATATTCCCCGGTTGCTGCTGCTTGATCCCGATTTCCTCGGATTTCGCCGCGCGTTATGCGCGGAGCACGATCGCGGGGGCTCCATCGATCCGGCGGCAATGCGGCTGATCCGCGAGTTGATCCCGCTCGATCCGCGCAGCCGCGTCGTCGCGCCGTCCGCGGGTAAGCATGATCAGCATCCGATCGCCTGGGGATATGCGGCAGACCAGGATCCCGAAGGCGGCACCGACCGCATCTTCGTTCACGACTTCGTGATTCCCGTCCGTGTCGGCGCCTATGCGCGCGAACGCGAGAAGCCGCAGAACGTCAGGTTCAATGTCGACGCGACGATCGTCCGCCATAGCCGCGCTATCGAGACCATGCGCGATGTTGTCTCCTATGACGTGATCATGGACGGCATCCGCCTTGTGGTTGCCCGGGCGCACACGCCTTTGGTCGAGACGATTGCCGAGCGGGTCGCGTCATTTCTCCTGGTGCATCCGCGCGTGATCAACGTCACCGTGCGCGTCGAGAAGCTCGATGTCGGGCCGGGTGCCGTGGGCGTCGAGATCAGGCGCGAGCGCAAGGCGGAAGTCGCGAACGTCTATCAGCTCTATACCGTAACCGGCGGGGCCACGCGTTCGAACGCGGCCGAGTGAATGCGCGCCAAGCGCCAGCTCGCTGTCATCAAGCTCGGCGGCAGCTTTGCCTTCTCGCGTCATTTGCGCGGCTGGCTCGACGCGATCGCGGACAGCGGCGCCGGGCACGTCGTTGTCGTGCCCGGCGGAGGTCCGTTCGCGGACGCGGTTCGGGCCGCGCAGCCAAAAATGGGATTTGACGACCGCGCCGCGCATCACATGGCGCTGCTCGCCATGGAGCAGTATGGCGTAGCGCTCGCGAACCTCAATGCAGCATTCGTCCGCGCGGATTCCGCTATCGGCAATCCGAAATGTTTTGCGCAAAGGCAAAGTCGCGGTGTGGTCGCCGACGCGGGCCGTGCTCATGGCCAAGGATATCCCGTGGTCGTGGGACGTGACGGCCGACAGCCTTGCGGCCTGGCTCGCAAAGCGCATCGGCGCCAAGCGCCTGCTGCTGGTGAAGCAGGTCGCGCCTCCCGCCGCCGGCACTTGCGCGCGCGATCTCGTTGCGCGCGGGATTATCGATCCGGCATTTGTGCGGTTCCTGCCTGCGCGCGGAATTGAAGCCGCCATTGCCGGGCCGGCCGAGCATAAGTCGGTAAGCGCGGCATTGGCCCGCGACATCGCGATCGGCCGTCCGATCAGCTTGCGTTAGCGATGGACGAGGGGATCATCTCTCCATGGCCAAGGTGAAGACACCGCGGTGGGCTTGGGCGCTGACGGGATCAGGGCATTTCTTCAAGGAATGCCTCGCCATGATCCATGAGCTTGATGAGGTAGACCTGTTCGTGACGCGTGCTGCCGCCGAAGTGGTGCGCATGTACAAGCAGGATCTGAGCGTGCCGAAGTCGACGCGCATTTTCCGCGATACGACGGCGAGCGCGCCTCCGGTCGGCAACTTCTATTACGGCATCTACCATACGCTCGTCGTCGCGCCGGCGTCGTCGAATACGGTCGCGAAGTGCGTGTACGGAATTTCCGACAGTCTCGCGACCAACGTCTTTGCGCAGGCAGGCAAGTGCCGGGTCCCGGCGATCGTGTTTGCCTGCGACACCGCTCCCGAACTCGAAACCGAAGCGCCGAAGGGGATGGTGAAGGTCTATCCGCGGCGCATCGACCTTGAGAACACGGCGCGGCTCAAGACTTTTGACGCAACCCAGGTCGTCGAGACGCTCACCGAGCTCGAACAGGCATTGGCGTCACGCAAGCGCGAGCTCGCGCTCCATGGGTGAACAAGAACGCATCCTGTTTCTCACCGGGCATCTCGCGCGCCCGCGGCTTGAGAAGGTCCTGGTCGGGCTCGGCGATACCGAATTTCAGTGGGCGATCCACGATATCGGCGTGACGGTCGCCGCGCTCATGACCGAGAGCATCATCTCGCGGCGGCTGCCGCGGCCCGTGAATGCGAGCCGGATCATGTTGCCGGGTCGTTGTCGCGCCGATCTCGACCGGCTCGGCGTCGAGTTCGGGGTTCCGTTCGAGCGCGGCCCGGAGGAGTTGAAGGATTTGCCTGCCTATTTCGGCAAGGGCGGCCGCGGTCTCGATCTTTCGCGTCACGACATCCGCATCTTTGCCGAGATCGTCGACGCGTCGGCTCTTCCGGTCGATATCATCCTCGCGCGCGCCGCTGCGATGCGTGCCGCCGGCGCCGACGTCATCGATCTCGGCTGCCTGCCGGATACGCCGTTTCCTCATCTGGAGGACGCGGTGCGGGCGCTGGTTGAGGCCGGCTTTGCGGTCAGTGTCGATTCCGCCGACACCGGTGAGTTGCGTCGCGGCGGCCGCGCCGGCGCCGGCTTTCTCCTGAGCCTCAACGAGCATACCCTCGATCTTGCCGAGGAGACCGGCGCGACGCCGGTGCTTGTTCCGGCAACTCACGGCGACCTCGCGTCCTTGTTGCGTGCCGCCGAGGCGGCCGAGAGGCGCGGAATTGCAGCGCTGCTCGACCCGATCCTCGATCCGATTCATTTCGGCTTCATGGCGTCGCTCATGCGGTATGCGGAGCTGCGACGCCAATTGCCCGAGGCGGAAATTCTGATGGGGACCGGGAATTTGACCGAGCTGACCGATGCCGATTCCGGCGGCGTTACCGCGGCGCTGCTCGGTGTTTGCTCGGAGCTTCACATCCGTAACGTGCTCGTCGTGCAGGTGAGCCCGCATACGCGGCGCACTTTGCAGGAGCACGATGCGGCGCGACGCATGATGTACGCCGCCCGCCAGGATGGGGCCTTGCCCAAGGATTACGGCGGCGCACTCGTGCAACTGCACGACCGCTCCCCATTTCCGAGTTCGTCGCAGGACATCATGGAACTGGCGCGCCAGGTCAAAGATGCGAATTTTCGCATCGAGACGAGCGGGGAGGGGATCCACGTCTACAACCGCGACGGACACCACGTCGCGCAGGATGCGTTCTCGCTCTTTCCGAAGCTCGCCATTGGCGAGGATGCGCCGCACGCCTTCTATCTCGGTGCGGAGCTGATGAAGGCGGAGATCGCCTGGCGTCTAGGCAAGCGCTACAGCCAGGACGAGCCGCTCGACTGGGGCGTGGCGACCGACCGCTCGCCCGAAGATACGACACGCCTGCGCGAGGCCGGTCACACGTTGCGCGCCAAGAATTCACTCGATTAGGCCGAGAAATCGAACGATTTCGATCTCAAGAGACCGACGGGCGCGCTGTCGCGATCGGCTTTCTCATTCAAATGATTCGATCGGGGTCTTGCGAATCCTCTTTCCCCGATATAAATATGACTGACCAGTCAGTCAGGAAGTAAGACTATGGCCGGCGCGAAACGAAGGTCGAAATCGCAACCGCACGCGATTGCAAAATCAGCGGCCCGACGCCCGACGCCCGCGCCGACGCCGCGGGCAGGGCGCGCGGAAACGAGCGCTGCCCGCAGGGAGGCGATCCTTGCGGCGGCGCTTGATGAATTCTCAAAGCAGGGCTTTGCTGCGACGCGGATGGAGGACGTGGCGCGCCGCGCCGGCGTCGCCAAAGGGACGATCTATTTGTACTTCGCCGACAAGGAGGCGCTGTTCCAGGAACTTGTTCGAGCGATGCTCGGCCCGCTGGTGGCAAACCTCGACAAGCTGCGCATGACCGATATTCCGGTCCGAATGGCGCTCGAAGGATTTGCGAACCTGTTCGTGACCGGCCTTTACGGCACACGGCGGCGCGATGTCGCACAGCTCGTCATTTCCGAGGGCGCGCGCTTTCCAAAGCTTGCCGAGTTCTATTATCGCGAGGTCGTCGAGCGCGGAATGGCGACGGTCGCCGCGCTGCTCGAGCGCGGCATCGCGCGCGGTGAAGTCTCGAACCCCGCGCTGGCGCGCTACCCCCAGCTCGTCGCCGCGCCGGCCATTCTCGCGATCATCTGGGCGGGCTTGTTCGATCGTTTCTCAAAGCTCGACGTCGCCGGGATGATGCGCGCGCACATCGAGCTGCTGTTGGGGAGGGCGTCATGACCTCGTCGACGTTGACCTTCGGCCGCGCTGCGGCGGCTGATGTCGCGGCGGAACCTCGGGGGCTGGAACGCGATCGCAATGGGGTGATCGTCAGGAAAGACCCGATCGAAACTGCGCCGTCCGATCGTGCCAAGGCAGCCCCCGTGAAGAGCGAGGCGGGGCCGCCAGCGCCGACGGAGGGGAGGCCGCCGGTTCGCGATCGTCGCGCTCCTGGTCATCATCGCCGCCGGCAGCGCGGCGGCATGGTGGTGGTTCACCCATCGCGTCGACCCGCTGACGGAGCTGACCTTGCACGGCAATGTCGATTTGCGGCAGGTGGCGCTGCCGTTCAACAACAACGAGCGCATCGCCGCCGTACTCGTGCAGGAAGGCGACCGCGTCCAAAAGGGCGAACTCCTCGCGCGTCTCGACACCAGCCGCCTCGAGCCGCAGGTCGCCCAGGCGACGGCCCAGGTCGCGGCCCAGCGCGCGGTGGTGACGCGGCTGCACAACGGCAGTCGCCCCGAGGAGATCGCGCAAGCCAAGGCCAATCTCGATGCCGCAAAGGCTGATGCGGTCAACACGCGCAAGACCCTCGAACGCAAAGTGACGCTGCTGCCGAGCGGCGGCTCGACGCAGCAAGATGTCGATACCGCGAGGGCCGCAGCCGGCGTCGCCGACGCGCGGGTCGACCTCAACCAGAAGACGCTCGACCTCGCGGTCCTCGGGCCGCGGCAGGAAGACATCGACCAGGGAGAGGCGCAGTTGCGGGCGAACGAAGCCCAGCTTGCGTTCCTGCGCCAGCAGCTCGCCGACGCCGAGCTCAAGGCGCCGCTCGATGGCATCGTCCGCTCGCGCCTGATGGAGCCCGGCGAAATGGCCTCGCCGCAACGGCCGGTGTTTTCGCTGGCGATCATCGATCCGAAATGGGTGCGCACCTACGTGTCGGAGCGCGACCTCGGCCATGTCCGCATGGGCATGCGGGCATCGGTGACGGTCGACAGTTTCCCCGGCCGGCAATTTGAAGGCTGGGTCGGCTTTCTCTCGCCCGTCGCGGAATTCACGCCGAAGACGGTGGAGACCGAGGACTTGCGCACGAGCCTCCTCTACGAGGTTCGCGTCTTCGTCAAAGACCCGGAAACGATCTGCCGCTCGGCATGCCGGCGACCGTGCACCTGTCGCTCGACAGCGGCGAGACAGATCGGGCGGTGAAGCAATGAACGCAGCCGAGGCACCGCTCGTCGGGCGCGACATCTGCAAGAGCTTTCGCCTCGGCACCGGCGAAACCGTCCGCGCGCTCGATAACGTCTCTTTCGAGGCGCGCCACGGCACGCTGACCGCGCTGGTCGGGCCCGATGGCGCGGGCAAGACGACGCTCATTCGATTGATCGCGGGGCTCATTGCACCCGATGAGGGCACGCTCAACGTGCTGGGCCTCGATGTGGTGAAGGAGCCGCAAGCGGTTCAGGACCGCATCGGCTACATGCCGCAGAAGTTCGGCTTGTATGAGGATCTGACCGTTCAGGAGAACCTCGACCTCTATGCCGATCTGCACGGCATCGGGATGGCCGAACGCCAACGGCAGTATGCGCGCCTCCTGGAGATGACCGCCCTTGCGCCGTTCACGCGACGGCTCGCGGGCCAGTTATCGGGCGGCATGAAGCAGAAGCTTGGTCTCGCCTGCACGCTCGTGCGTTCGCCGGAACTCATACTGCTCGACGAGCCGACTGTCGGCGTCGATCCGCTGTCGCGACGCGAGCTGTGGGAGATCATTCTCCGTCTGGTGAAGGAGGAAGGTCTCACGCGTCCTCCTGAGCACGTCCTATCTCGACGAAGCGGAACGCGGCGACCATGTCGTCGTGCTGCATTCCGGCCGCGTGCTGGCGCAGGGAACGCCGCAAGAGATCACCAAGGTCGCGCGCGATCGCGTCTTCATCGTCGATCCGCCGGCCGGCCGCGCCGCGCGCGGTCTGCAGGCGCGCTTGTTGGAGGATCCCGGCGTTGTCGACGCTGTGCCCGAGGCCGGCCGGGTTCGGGTCGTGCGTGCCGCCGCGAACGACGGCGACGTGCACGAGGGACTGCTCGCGAATACGACTATCGAGCCGGTGCCGCCGCGGTTCGAGGATGCGTTCATGGTGTTGCTGCGGCAGGCGGTCGAGACCAGACCCACTTCGAACATGAAACTCGATCAGGCAAGCGGACATGCCGACGACGAAGTGGTCGTCGCCGTGCGCGATCTCGTCCGTCGTTTCGGCACTTTTACTGCGGTCGATCACGTGAGCTTTGACGTTCGCCGCGGCGAGATTTTCGGGCTGCTGGGACCGAACGGGGCCGGGAAGACGACGACGTTCCGCATGTTGTGCGGTTTGTTGCCGGCAACCGGCGGGGTCTTGCAGGTTGCGGGCACCGACCTGCGATATGCGCGCGCGTCGGCCCGCCAGCACATCGGCTACGTGGCGCAGAAATTTTCGCTCTACGGCCAGCTTTCGGTCACCGAGAACCTCGAGTTCTTTGCGAGTGCCTATGGCTTGCGCGCCAGGCGGAAGCGAGAGCGGATCGACTGGGCGATGCAGCAGTTCGAGCTTGACCGGCTTTCGCATCTCGCCAGCGGCCAATTGCCCGGCGGCTACAAGCAGCGCCTCGCCATGGCCGCGGCGCTTCTGCACGAGCCGGAAATCCTGTTCCTCGACGAGCCGACGAGCGGCGCTGATCCGCTGGCGCGGCGCGAGTTCTGGCATCGCATCACGATGCTTGCCGAAGGCGGCGTCACGGTGATCGTCACGACGCATTTCATGGAGGAGGCCGAATATTGCGATCGGGTCGCGATTCTCGACTCCGGCCGCATCCTAGCCCAAGGCACCCCGGCTGAAATCCGCACGCGGGGTCATGCTGAGCACGGCCGCGAGCCCAACATGGAGGATGCCTTCATCGCGATCGTGCAGGAGGCGCGCAAGGGTCAGACGAGGGCAGCCGCATGAGTGCCGATGTCCATGTCCGACAGGCCCGATCGTCGAGCAAGCTTCGACGCATTTGGGCGTTAGTCCGCAAGGAAAGCTTCGAGATCGTTCGCGACCCAAGCAGCATCGCCATCGGCATCGCGATGCCGGTGCTTCTGATCCTGCTGTTCGGCTACGGCCTGTCGCTCGACCTCAAGAACGTGCCGGTCGCGGTGGTCATGGAGGACCTATCTCCCGACGCGCGCGAACTTGCGGCCGGCTTCCAGCTGTCGTCCTATTTCGACGTGCGGCTGACGACGTCGATGCCGCGCGCCGAGGAACTGATGCTCGCGCGCAAGGTCGATGGCATCGTGCGCATCCGTTCCGATTTTTCCCGCAACCTCGCGATGGATGGCGCGAACGCTCAAGTGATCGTCCACGGCGCCGATGCCAATACCGCGCGGCTCATCCAGTCGTACGCGCAGGGCGCGGTCGCCCAATGGGCCGCGCGCCAGGTCGCGGAAGGCAAGACGATCGCCAGCGGGCCGGCGGTCGTGACCAGCCGGCTGTGGTTCAACGAATCGAACGACAGCCATTACTTCCTTGTGCCGGGCCTCGTCGTGCTCATCATGACGTTGATCGGAGCGCTGCTCACGGCTTTGATCATGGCGCGCGAGTGGGAGCGCGGCACTTTCGAAGCGATGTTCGTGACGCCGGTGCGGTCCGAGGAGATTTTGCTGGGCAAGACGACGCCCTACTTCGTCCTCGGGATGATCGGTCTCTTCCTGTGCATCCTTTCCGCCAAGTTCCTATTTAACGTCCCGTTGCGGGGATCGGTCCTGGTGCTGACCGGTGTCTCGGTGCTCTACCTCCTGGTGACCGTCGGCACCGGGCTCCTCATCTCGTCGGTGACGAAGAGCCAGTTCATCGCGAGCCAGGTTGCGATCGTGATCACGTTCCTGCCGGCCATGATGCTGTCCGGCTTCCTGTTCGACCTGCGCAGCATGCCGGCGGCCGTGCAGGTGTTCACCTACATCTTGCCGGCGCGATATTACGTGTCGCTGCTGCAGACGATCTTTCTGGCCGGCGACATCTGGAGCGTCATCGTGCCCAACGCCGTCGTGCTGGCCGGCGATGGCGGCGGTGCTGCTCGTGCTGTCGCGCCTTGCCACTCAAAAGAAGCTGGCTTGAGCCATGTTCGACTCGCTGCTCCGCATCGTCGCCCTGGTGCGCAAGGAGTTGCTGGCGATCCTCAAAGATCCACGCGCCCGCTTCGCGCTCATCGGCCCGCCTATCATTCAGTGCCTCGTGTTCGGCTACGCCGCGTCTTACGATCTGAACAACGTGCCCTATGCGGTGCTCGACCAGGACCGCAGCGGTTCCTCCCGCGATCTGCTCGCAAAGCTTGACGGCTCCGGCGTGTTTGTCCGGGTGGCCGATCTTCGTCGCGCGGGCGACATCGCCGACTACATCAACGACCGGCGCGCCCTCCTCGTGATCCAGATCGACCAGGAGTTCGAGCGCCGGCTGTTCTCGGGGATGCCGGCTGCGGTTCAGGTCATCGCGGATGGACGCAATTCCAACACGGCCGGCACGGCGTTGAGCTATGTTCAAGTCGCCGTTGACGCCTTCAACGCCCAATGGCGGGCGGACCACGGCCAAGGCGGCGTGCCGCTGCAGGTCATGAGCCGCGCCTGGTTCAACCCGAACCTCGAAACCCGCTGGTTCATGGTCCCCGCGCTGATCGGGACGCTGACGATGTTGCAGACGCTGCTCCTGACCGCGTTGTCGGTTGCCCGCGAGCGCGAGGAGGGCACGTTCGATCAGCTGCTGGTGACGCCGTTCCGCCCGGTCGAAATCATGGCCGGCAAAGCCATTCCCTCGGTGCTCATCGGGATTACGCAGGCGACGCTGATCCTGCTGGTGGCGCAGCTGTGGTTTCGGATTCCGTTCGCCGGGTCATTCTTCAACCTCTATGCCGCGCTGCTGCTGTTCGTCCTGGCCGCAGTCGGCATCGGCCTCCTGGTCTCGTCGGTCGTCGCCAACATGCAGCAGGCGATGCTGTTTTCGTTCGTCGTCCTGATGCCGTTCATCCTGCTGTCGGGGATCACGACGCCGATCGACAACATGCCGAAAATCCTGCAGTACTCCACGCTGTTCAATCCGCTGCGATATGCGATCGACATCATCCATCGCATCTATCTGGAAGGGGCGAGCTTGGCCTCCCTGCTGCCGGAGCTTTGGCCGCTGGCGGTGATCGGTGCGATTACGCTGTGGGCCGCGGCGTGGATGTTCCGCAATCGCCTGGGGTGATATTGCTCGCGCGGAGGCCGATGCGATGCCGATGATCCGCGAGACGATCGTGACGACGGCGAGTGCCGATGGTCGCGTTCACATCGCGCCGATCGGCATCATCGCCGACGGCGAAGGCTGGATCATCGCGCCGTTTCGCCCCTCTACCACGCTCGACAATTTGCGCGACGTTCCGTTTGCCGTCGCGAATTACACCGATGACGTGCGCGTGTTCGCCGGCTGCCTGACCGGGCGCCACGACTGGCCGACCGTACCCGCGGAGGAGGTCCCGGTGCCGCGCCTTCAGGATGCGCTCGCTCACGCCGAACTCGCGGTCGTTCGTGTCAGCGAGGACCCGCAGCGCCCGCGCTACCATTGCCGTGTGGTGCGGGTGACGTCGCACGCTCCTTTCCGGGGCTTCAACCGCGCCAAAGCCGCGGTGGTCGAAGCCGCGATCCTGGTGAGCCGGCTCGAATTTCTGCCGCGAGAAAAAGTGGAACAGGAGCTCGCTTATCTCGAAATCGCGATCAACAAGACGGCCGGCCCGGCGGAAGAAGAAGCATGGGGTTGGCTGATGGACCGCGTGCGCAGCCATTACGGCAAGCAACAATAGTGCATTGATTTCGTAGGGTGGGCAAAGCCACCGGGTCCGGCCTTTGGCCGGCCCGATGACAAGCTCCGCGTGCCCACCGCAGCGGGCCATTCGTGGCCACGCCGAACGTGGGCACGGCGGAGCGATCGCCCTGGCAAGAATTGCGAAGCCTAGGCCGCCTTTGCCCACCCTACGAGATTGGTCGCGGGAATCGCTGCAAACGGCTCCCCTTCGCAAAAATCGCAGAAGCGAGATATGCTCCCGGCAAAACAAAATCGTCTTGTGGGAGGCTTGCCATGCATTTTCGAAAATCGATGGGCCTTTTTGCGCTCTTGGCGGCTTCGGTCGCGGCGATCGGGAGCGCCAAGGCGTTCGATGATGCGGCCTATCCCGATCTGCGGGGCCAATGGACCCGGATGACCGCACCGGGGGTGCGTGGTCAACCTGATTTCGATCCGAGCAAGTCGGCGGGCCGCCCCCAGGAGGCGCCGCTGACGGCGGAGTACCAGGCGATTTTTGAGGCCAATCTTGCCGACCAGGACGCCGGCGGCTTCGGCAATACGGGCGGCTGGCATTGTGCGGCCTGGGGCTTGCCGGCGATGATGAACGTCTATCAGCCGATGGAAATCGTGGTCATGCCCGAGACCACGTACATCCTGACCAGCGATGCCCACCTGTCGCAGCGGCGCGTCTTCACTGACGGACGCGATTGGCCGGCGCAGATCGAACCCGCCTATCAGGGCGGCATGTCGCTCGGCCGATGGCTCGATACCGACGGCGATGGTCGCTACGACACACTCGAGATCGAGACCCGCGGTTTCAAGGGGCCGCGCGTCTACGGCTCAAGCGGCATTCCACTGCACGCCGACAACCAGACGATCGTGAAGGAGCGCCTCTACCTCGATAAGACCGATCGCAATATTCTTCATAACGAGATCACCGTCATCGACCATGCCCTGACTCGGCCGTGGACGGCGCTGAAGAATTATCGCCGCAGCACGAGCCCGCGGCCGGTCTGGACCGAATACGTCTGTGCCGCCGGGCAAGGCCATGTGCAGGTCGGCAAGGAAAACTACTTCCTGAGCGGCGACGGCCTGTTGATGCCCGCCAAGAAGGATCAAGGGCCGCCGGATCTGAGATATTTCAAGCAGGCGAAATGAGCGCACGGCGAGGCGAGCGTTGCGGGACTAAAGCACGCAGCACGCCGGAACCCTCGCCCTTGAAGGCCGCGAAGCGCCGTCGACCGATGGGGTTCCTATAGGTCCGCGCTGAACAGGAAAATCCGGTCGTGGGTCGCGTTCGCCCGACCGACGGCATGGGCGTGGGGACGTGCCTTGCGGGTCAGCATCGCCTGGAGCGCGTCCTTGATCGGCTCGCAGTGGGGCGTCTTATAAGGAAAGTCAGCATTGTCGTCGTGAATCAGCATTGATGCGTTGACTTCGAACACGACAAGATTGTCATCGCGATCGAGCGCACAATCGATACCGACGAAATCGAGCCGGACAGCCGCCGCGATCTTGGCGAGTGTCGCGTAGTGGGCCTTCGAGAACACCAGGCCGGGATTGTCAAGAAACAGACGCTCCTCGTCTTGCATCCAGGCGTGATGGATCATCGCACCGAGACGCCGCAAGGCATTGAGCTCGTCAGGCACATCGCGCAGCACGGTCTGGTAGAGATTTTCGGCAAGGTCGAATTCGCCGGCCTGATGGTGCTCAAACGCAGCATGAAGCGCGTCACGAATGGCGGCACTCGGCACGTCCGTTCCCCAACTCTTCGGCGCACCGCTATGATTCTCGTAACGCCGCCCGCCCCGGCTGACGGTGTCGGGCCGAAATTCTAATAAAATGTTAACGTCGGCGCGGTTGGTGATTCGCCCGTGGTTCTGCCGGGAAACGTGGCTGTATCCATCGTCCGCAACATCCTGACAATCGATACCCATGACTTCAATCTTCTGAGCCGAATCTCGACCCGCGGGATTGGGAAATCTTTCGACGCGATAGCCATCGCGCCCTCGATCAGATGATCGATCACCTTGCGTCGATCCGCGATCGCAAGGTGTGGCAGCCGGCGCCGCCGGACATCCGTGCGCATTTCCGCGAGCCGCTTCCGCGGGCACCGCAGCCACTCAGTGCGGCTCTCGATGATTTCGAGGCCTTCATCAAGCCATACGCCAACGGCAACGGCCACCCGCTGTTCATGGGCTGGGTTCATGGTGCCGGAACGCCGGTCGGGATGGTGGCCGAGATGCTGGCGGGTGGGCTCAATGCCAATTGCGGCGGGCGCAATCACATCGGCATCGAGGTCGAGCGCCAGGTCGCGGCGTGGGCGGCCGAGATGCTCGGATTTCCCGGCACCGCATCGGGACTGTTCGTGACGGGAACGTCGGCCGCAAATCTCGTCGCGCTGCTCGTTGCGCGTCACGCCGCGCTCGGAGAAGCGGTCAGGCATGACGGGTTGCGCGAGGCCGGCCCGCAGCTCACGGCCTACACATCGGCGCAGGCTCATCGCTGCATCGTGCAGGCGGCCGAAATTTCCGGAATCGGATCACGCTATCTGCGCTTGATTCCAGTCGATGCTCGCGGCGCCATAAAGATCGATGCGCTCAAAGAGGCCATCGCCGAAGATCGTGCCTGTGGGCTGCGGCCATTTCTGGTGGTGGGGACC
Organism: uncultured Alphaproteobacteria bacterium; assembly: GCA_963702755.1. Taxonomy (GTDB): domain Bacteria; phylum Pseudomonadota; class Alphaproteobacteria; order Rhizobiales; family Xanthobacteraceae; genus JAJPKK01. The sequence continues at coordinate 763,085 of CAVPDZ010000009.1, forward strand.
GCCGGTACTGTGAATACCGGAGCAATCGATGATCTGTCCGCGCTCGCCGACCTCTGTCGCCGCGAGCGCTTGTGGTTCCATGTCGATGGTGCATTCGGCGCACTGTGCGCGCTATCCCCGACGCTTGCGCCGTTGATTGCCGGCATCGAACGCGCGTCTTCGGTTGCATTCGACTTTCATAAATGGGCGCATGTTCCCTATGACGCTGGCTTCGTCCTCGTCCGGGACGCCGATGCGCATTTGCGCACATTCGGCAATTCTGCGGCTTATCTCGATCGGGCGCCGAGCGGGCTTGCCGCCGGCGAGGTGTGGCCGTGCGACCTCGGTCCCGATCTGTCCCGCGGCTTCCGCGCATTGAAGACATGGTTCACGTTCCGCGTCCTGGGCGCTGCGCAGATCGGCGCTTGCATCGAGCATACCTGCCGTTTGGCGCGCTACCTCGAAGCCAGGCTTACGGAGAGCGAACTGTTCGAGGTCTGCGCGCCGGTGACCCTCAACATCGTCTGCTTCGCCCTGCGAATGGCCGACAAGGGCGAATTGAACAAAGCCATCGTGTGCGATCTGCACGATCGCGGCCTTGCCGCGCCGTCGACGACCTCGATCGGCGGCAAGATCGTGATTCGCGCCGCCATCGTCAATCACCGGACGACCGAGGCCGACATCGACACGTTGATGGAGGTGTTGCAGGCGTCGGCTCTCCGCGTCCTCGCCGAGCGAATGCGCGCCGACGAGGCGCCGCGTGCACGGCGCTCTCATGAACGCTGAGGCGCCGTGGCCGCCGCGGCTCGCGCAGGAGGCGAGACTTCGGCACCTCGATGACATTATTGCCGCTACGCCTGATGCAATCGAAGCCCGCGTCGAGCGGGCAGCCGTTCTCTATGCGGTCGACCGGCCTGACGAGGCGCGCGCCGCGTACCTCGACGTGATCACGCGGGCGCCCACCCACTTCGCCGCCTTGAATGATTTCGCGACCATGCTTGCGGCAACGGGATTTAGGACGGCGGCGCGCACGCTCTATGCCCAGGCGGTTGCACACCATCCCGACAACCCCAAGGGCCACGTCAACCTGGCAAACCTGTTGCTGCACGACGGGGACCTTGCGGGAGCCCGCGCCAATTACGAGACCGCGCTGCGGCTCGACCCGAACCATCCGCAGGCGCATCAGGGTTTGGCGACGGTTCTCACGGAATTAGGCGACGTCGAGGGCGCTGACCGGCACCGTCGCGCCGGATTTGCCCGGGAGTCCGTAACGACGCTGCCGTATCGCGGGACCAAGCCACCGGTTCGCATTTTGATGCTGGTGTCGGCCGACGGCGGCAACATTCCGACCGCTCCGTTTCTGGACAACCGGATATTTCTGACGACGGTTGTCGTTGCCGATTTCTTTGACGCTGCAACTCCGCTGCCGCCGCATCATCTGGTCTTCAACACCATCGGCGATGCCGACCTGTGCAAGACAGCGCTCGAAGCGGCGTGCGCGATCATCGCGCGAACAGGCGCACCCATCATCAACCACCCTCGCGCGGTGCTCGCGACGGGACGCGCCGCTAACGCATGCCGCCTCGCTGCGCTTGACGGCGTCGTGGTGCCGCGGATTGTCGCGCTGCCGCGTGCCGATCTTGCCGGCCCCGATGGTGCCACCGCACTAACGCACCGCGGCTTGGCATTTCCATTGTTGCTGCGCGCGCCGGGCTTTCATACCGGACGCAATTTCGTTCTCGTGGAGACGGCGGATGCGCTGGCTGCGGCGGTGGCCGGTCTGCCTGGGGACGAGCTTCTTGCCATCGAATATCTCGATGCCCGCGGTGGGGATGGCATGGCGCGAAAATATCGCGTCATGGTGATCAACGGCCGCATCTATCCACTGCATCTCGCGATATCGCGACAATGGAAGGTTCACTATTTCACCTCCGACATGGGCGGGCACGACGATTATCGGGCGGAGGAGGCAGCCTTTTTGACTGACATGCCTGCAAGCCTTGGCGCCAAGGCCATCGCAGCGCTCGCGCGTATTTGTGACGTGCTTGCGCTCGACTATGGCGGCATCGACTTCGGACTCAGCCCATCGGGTGATGTGCTGTTGTTCGAGGCGAACGCCACCATGGTGGTGAACGAGCCCGATGCCGACGCGCGATGGGACTATCGTCGGCCCGCAGTCGCGGCGGTCCTTGATGCCGCCCGCGCGATGCTGATCGGCCGCGCTAAGCCTCGGGACGCGCTCGCGCTGTGAGCCTGCCGGTCGTTAACACCGTGTCAGGTATGCCATCGCGCGCATGGTCCGTTAACGGACCTGTCGTTCGATACGGCGGGGGGAGGAACGCAAGGTTAGAGACATGAGCCTATCGATTGGCGGTGCGTCATCATCTGCCCCACCGGGACCTGCGAATATCTCAAGCACGACGCCGTCGCCGCAGAGTGTCGCCAATTCCGCTGCGTCACAGCAAGATGCCGCGAACAACTCAGCCCCGCTTCCGCCGCCGCAGGCCGCCCTAGCGCCGGGCACGGGCCAAAGGATCGACGTGCTTGCTTAGCTGAGGGGCTTATCGCCGCGCGGCAAAGAAGGCGCCGAGGCATGCGGTCAACATTGCGACCGTCATTCCGGCAACGCCAGCCGCGACATGGGCGGTGGCATCGAACGCGGATGGTTCGCTCGCCATATGACCGACGGCGGCCAAGCCCGCGACGATGGCGGCGCCAAGCACCCATCGCGGACCCCGCAGCGGCCACCAATTCAACATCAGGAACCGCGCGATGGCGGCAGTGATGAAGCCGGCGACGAGTCCGGTCCCGGCGATCAGCCACCATGCCATGGCGGATCTCGCCTGCGCCGTCGGCGACGCGAACAGATTGTGCCACATCGAGTCGAATTCGACGTTGAGATGGCCAAGCACAACTTGAAGCGTCAGTGTGATCAGCAGGCCGCAGATCGTGCCGGTGCCAAGCGCCAGGATGCGCACGACGCGGCCTTGTTCCTCTTGCATTTCCGCCCCCCAGGCAATCCCGTCCTCACTGCCCGATTCGCATAACAATCGCACCTCGATCCGTCAGGCCGCAGCCGCGATCATGTCGCAGCCAGGGCGCGGAACCGACCGGGAACGGATCGGATTAATTAACTGATCAAGCTATCATTTCAAGGCTGTGAGACAGCCATGAACACGGACCGCATTCATCACGCCGACGAACTTGGAATCTGGTACACGCTGCAGCGCCTCGAGTTGGAACACTGGTACGATGTCGACTTCGATGGCGGGCGTCACGCCCACGAATTCTACTGCGATGATGGCGTGTTCGCCGTCGGAAACAATCGCTTTGAAGGCCGCGACGGCATCAGCAGTTTCTATGAATGGCGGCGCCACCGGCGAGAGATGACGACACGCCACGTGGTCACCAATCATATGTTTCATTCCCAGCATAACGGGCGCGCCTACACGTCTGGATTGATCATGGTCCACCGCGGCCGCGGCCGACCGCCGTTCCGCATGGCGACGGCGCCGATTCTCGTTGCCGATTTTGCCAGCGAGTGGGTGCCCTCGAATGGCGAGTGGCGCTACGCGCTGCATACTCTCTTCCCGGTGTTCGTCGACGAGGACGCGCCACCCTCGCTTGCGATCGACCCGCGATTTCTCGCCCACGCGAGGGCGGACACGCCGGGCAATGAGTCGGCACCTGCTGCCGGCTAGGCGCCGGCGCTGCAGCACAGGCACCCCTGGTGGCACTAGCAGCGCGATGGGCGTCGCGGTATCATCTCTCCGCGGGCCGAAAGCCAAGCATCACTCGGCCGATCAGCCAAAAAAGCTTGCGCTTCGGACTCAAAGGGAGAAACCATGACCACCACACTGCGTCTTTCGATCCTCGCCTCCGCGGCCGTGCTGTCCCTTGGATGGGCCGGAGCGTCCCTGGCGCAACAGAACAACATGACATTCTTCATCACCAGCGTCGGCTCCGGGAAAGGCGGCGATCTCGGCGGCATCGAGGGCGCGGACAGGCATTGTCAGCAGCTCGCGACGGCAGCCGGCGCCGGCAGCAAGACTTGGCGCGCCTATCTCAGCACCAATTCGGCGCCGGCCGGGCCGGGCATCAATGCGCGCGACCGTATCGGCAACGGACCGTGGCAGAACGCCAAGGGCGTCGTCATCGCCAAGGACCTCAACGACCTCGAGAACAACGCCAACATCAACAAGGAAACCGGTCTCGACGAGAAAGGCGAACGCATCAAGGTGCGCGGCGACACGCCGAACATGCACGACATGCTGACCGGCTCGACCCTCGAAGGCCGCGCGTTCCCGGGCAATCTCAACCTGACCTGTGGCAATTGGACGAGCGGCAACTTCGGCTCGGCCATGCTCGGCCACAGCGACCGCCAAGGCATCGCCGACACGGTCTACCAGCACTCCTGGCAGTCTTCGCACATGTCGCGCGATTGCACCCAGCCGGGACTGGTCGCGACCGGCGGCAATGGTCTCTTCTATTGCTTCGCGGCGCAGTGAACGCGCTGCCTAAAAAATAGCATCTCGATGAGGAATGGCCGGGCTTGTCCCGGCCATTTTCATTAGGCCGTGTCGTGGACCGCACACGGCATTCTTTAATTTGTGCCCGGGCCTATGAGGATTTGTGCCCGAGGATTTGAGGCTGAAGCCATTTTTTCAGCGCCGGAACCAGACGGCGAATTCGACGTTTGCCCTTCTCGACGTCCGGCCTTCACTCCCGGGTCACGGAATAGTTATCTCGTCATCGACGTTTCTAGGGAAAATGTGAATGTCGCAGCGGGTTGCCTCGATAGCATTGTTTCACCTTCTCGCTTAAGCAGAGATGAGAGATCGTGCTGGCTGGATCGAGGGGCGAAGGCGTGACCAGCGATGATGACAACGTCAGACGGCGCGCCGGCAAATCATGCGGCATCGCCGTGATGGCCAAAGCGTCCATTCCCGGGCGCGCCAAGACGAGACTCGTTCCTCCGCTGACGTTCGAAGAAGCCGCCGCCTGCAACACCGCTTTCCTGCAGGACGTCGCGACGAATATCGCCGCGGCGCACGATCAAGGGCGGGGCGTCGCCGTGCAGGGCTACATGGCGTATGGTCCGGCAGGCTGCCGGCGACTTCTTCGCAGACATTCTGCCATCGACCAATCGCTTTGAAGCGTGGCATCCGAACTTCGGCGATTGCCTCTACGCAGCGATCGAGCGGTTGCTGGCTGATGGGCACACCGGCGCTGTGGTGCTCAATTCGGACAGCCCGACGTTGCCGACGGCGCTGCTGATCGAAGCTGCGCAAGTGCTTGCGCGTCCCGGCGACCGCGCCGTGCTCGGACCGTCGACGGATGGCGGCTATTATCTGCTTGGCCTGAAGGCGGCGCATCGGCGGCTGTTCGACGACATCGCGTGGAGCACCGACGTGGTGGCGCAGCAGACCCTCGAGCGTGCCGCCGAAATCGGCCTCGACGTCCACACGCTGCCCGCTTGGTACGACGTCGATGATGCCTCGTCGCTCCGTCTCCTCAACACCGAATTGTGCGATGGCATAAGCTTTGCGAGCGGCCTCACTCCCCATCATGCGCCGCAGACGCGTCGATTGCTGGCGAAGCTGATCGCAGGCGGTGACTTCGCGCGACGGCTCGGGATCGCCGATCTGTCGTTGCAGAGGGCCGCCGAATGAGCGAGATGACGAACGGGGACTCGCTGGCGGCGGATCATTCGGTCGATCCGCGCCGCTATTTCGAGAGCGCGGCGGGACAGCGCACCGCCGCCACGGCGCGGCCGCCGGTGTGCCTCTATCTCGAGACGACGAACCGCTGCAATCTGCTCTGCACCACCTGCCCGCGCACCTACGAGGAGCTCGAGCCGCCGGCGGACATGAGTTGGGAGCTGTTCACCAAGATCGTCGACCAGCTTCCCAACATCGAGCGGGCCGTCCTCCACGGTGTCGGCGAGCCGATGCTGGTGAAGCATCTGCCGCGCATGGTCCGCTATCTCAAGGACCGCGGCACCTACGTGCTGTTCAACACCAACGGCACTGTGCTCAACGAACGCAACGGCCGCGCCTTGATCGAGGCAGGTCTCGACGAGCTGCGGGTGTCGCTCGATGCATCCAATGCCAAATCCTACCGTGCCATCCGCGGCAAGGACTACTTCGGCCGAATCCTGAAGAACGTGCGCGCGTTTCGCCAATTGCAGGAGCGCGAGGGCAGCGACCGTCCGCGCGTCTCGGCCTGGCTGACGGGTCTCAAGGAAACGATCGCCGAGCTGCCGGCGTTCGTGAAAGTCGCGGCCGAGATCGGCGTGCGCGAAGTCTATCTGCAGCGCCTGGTGTTCTTCGAGCAGGGTTCGATCGGCCACGCGCGCCCCGACCAGGCACTTTACGAGAGCATGAACCGCGAGGAGGCCACGTATCTCGCCGAAGCGACGGAGCTAGCGAAAAGCTTGGGCATGACGTTCAGCGCGTCAGGCGCGGTGTCGGAGCCCGGCATGAGCCTCAAGCGCCAGCGCGAGGACGCCGACGAAGGCTCGCCGTGGTCGCTGTGCCGACGGCCGTGGACGGTCATGTACTTCACCGCCAATGGCCGCGCGCTGCCTTGCTGCATCGCGCCGTTCTCGCAGCGCGGCTACGAGAACTACACGCTCGGCGATGCCACCCAGGAGACGTTGCGCGAGATTTGGAACGGTGCGCGCTACCAGGCGTTCCGCGACGAGCTGTTGTCCGATCGGCCGCCGGCCGCGTGCGCGAGCTGCGGCTTGCGTTGGAGCCTGTGATGAGCGCGAACGCCGTCGCCGTCATTATTCCAACGCTCAACGAGGAAGCCTCGATCGGTGATGTCGTGCGGGCGATCCCGCGTCCTCTCGTCAGCCGGATGATCGTAGCCGACGGCGGCAGCCGCGACGCGACCGCTGCGCGGGCGAAGGGGGCCGGCGCCGAGGTCATCGACGCGGGCCGCGGCTACGGCCGTGCCTGTCTTGCCGGCGTCGCCGCGGCCGTCGACGCTGACATCGTGGTCTTCATGGATGGCGATGGCGCCGACGATCCGGGCGCCATCGCGCAACTTGTCGCGCCGATCCGCACGGGCCAATACGATTTCGTCATCGCCTCACGCGCGCGCGGCAACCGCGAACCCGGCAGCATCGGCTGGCATCAATTGCTTGCGGGATGGCTCGCCGGCTTGGGCACGCAGGCGCTCTACGGCGTGCGCTACACCGACATGTGCGCCTTCCGGGCGATCAGGCGCGAGGCGCTGCTGCGGCTCGGCATGTCCGAGATGACGTATGGCTGGAACATCGAGATGCAGATGCGCGCCGCGCGCGCCGGCCTGCGCGTCCTCGAAATTCCGGTGGACTATCGCTGCCGCACCGGCGGTGCCTCCAAGGTCGCCGGCAGCCTGCGCGGCACGCTCGTCGCCGCAGGTCGGATCGTTGCGACTTTCGTGCGCGTTGCGACGTCCGGCGCGGCACCCATGCGCGAGCGCGACGCATGACGGAGCTTGGGAGCCCGAACGGACGCGCCTCTCACGCGGCGCAATTGTCCTATCAGGAAAGTGACGTTGGTGCCGAAGCCCAGGTCATCAATCGTCCCTCGACGCAGAGAGCGCGAGGGCACAACGGCCGGAAGGCGTCTTCCGCTCCACTCCTCGAACGCAAGGATCACGCGGCGCCATCGGTGTTTCTCCCCGAGAACATGCTGCGCGAGGCGCGCCGGCAGAAGGAGCTCGCCGCCGGCACCGTGCCGCCGGTCTGCGTCATCGATCCCGACGGCGACATCGTGAGCCATGTCCGTCGTGTCTACGGTGCGACCCGTTGCGACAAGTGGGCCTGCTATCACACCAGGATGTGGCAGTGGGGCATCGGCAATTTGCGTTGCGGCATCGTCGGCCACGCGGTTGGGGGCTCGTTCTCTGTGCTGGTCGCCGAGCAACTTTTTGCTTCAGGATGCGAATTTCTGGTCAGTGTCACCTCAGCGGGACAGATCACCGACGTCGGACCGCCGCCGTACTACATCCTGATCGAGCGCGCGCTTCGGGACGAAGGCACGAGCTATCATTATCTGCCGCCGTCGCCCTATGCCGACGCCGACCCTGCCGTCGTTTCTCTTGCGGCGCGGGCACTCGATCGCGTTCCCCATGCCTTGCATCGCGGCGCGACCTGGACCACCGATGCGCCGTTCCGCGAAACCGCGGATGCGATCGCAACGCGCCGCAACGCCGGAATCCTCGCAGTCGAGATGGAGGCCGCGGCGCTCTACGCCTTCGCGTCGGCCCGCGCGAAACCGGTGATCTGCCTTGCCCACGTCTCGAACCAGCTCGGCTGCCGTGAGGGTGATTTCGAGAAGGGCGAGGGCAATGGCGCCAGCAGTTCGCTTGCCCTGGTGATGGCGCTCGCGGCGGCGTGGACGCGTGAAACCACGCGGCCGGCTGTCGGGGCGTAGCGGCGCCTCAAGCCTTTGCTGCGGAGGGCGCGGCTTTCTCCTGCGCGGCCTTGAGCTGCGCAATCGCTGCGCGGACGTCGGGATCTAATCCCTCGCCGCCCTTCTCGAGATACGCAAAAATGGCGGCGCGCATCCGCGGGTCCCAGAATTTTCCAATGTGCTCGGCCGTACCGGTGACGGCCTGCTTCGAACCCTGGCTCGCGAAAAACTTGCCGATCTGGTTCGCCATGTAGATGAGCCTGTCAGGCGACATGGGCGGCGGTCTCCGTCAGCGTTTCCACCGCGATGCGGTGAGGATGGGTGAAGACCTCGAAGCCGTCGCTGCGAGCGACCGCGACGAGGGTGATGCCGGCGCTCTCGGCGGTGCGCACTGCAAGTGCCGTCGGCGCGGACACCGCGACCAGCACCGGGACGCCGAGCGCGGCCGCCTTCTGCACCATTTCGACCGACAGGCGGCTGGTCAGCAGCGTCAGCCCTGACGCGCCAGCGACGCGTTGGCGGGCAAGGGCGCCGCCAAGCTTGTCGAGCGCGTTATGCCGCCCGACGTCCTCGCGCACGGCAACAAGGCCCGCATCCCGTTGCCAGAAGGCCGCGGCATGGACGGCGCGGGTCTTCAGATTGAGTTCCTGGCGCGGTGCAAGGGAGTCAAGCGCACGCATGATGTCTTCGGGCGCGTAAGTCTGTCCGACGCTCACGGTCGGAATGGCGCGCAGTGCCTCCGTCAGGCTTTCGATGCCGCACAGCCCGCAGCCGGTCGGGCCGGCGAGATGCCGACGACGCTCGCTGAGCGCCTGCGCGCGCGGCTCGCCGAGCCACATGCGCAGCTCGATTCCCGGACCCTCGTCGATGACTTCGAGCCGGTCGATCTCCTCCGCGGATGTCACGATCCCTTCAGTGAGGGTGAAGCCGATCGCAAAATCCTCGAGGTCCTTCGGCGTCGCCATCATGACGGCGTAAGTGCCGCCGTTGTAGGTAAACGCGACGGCGCTCTCTTCCGGGATGACGCGTTCGCCCGCCGTGACGCCGTCCCGGCGCCAGACCGTACGCGCCACGCTTGCAACCGGCGCCACCACGACGCTTACCTCCGAACGCTTCGCCGCTCGCCGCTACTCCGCGGCCTCGACCACCGGCGCCACCCGGCGCGAATGGCGCGCCTGTTCCTCATACTCCTCCTGCCACGCCGTCGGCCCGTTCGACGGCCCGACCTGTACGGCCGTCACCTTGTACTCGGGGCAGTTCGTGGCCCAGTCGGAATATTCGGTGGTGACGACGTTCGCCTGCGTGTCCGGGTGATGGAACGTGGTGTAGACCACGCCCGGCGCCACACGCTCGGTGATGAGCGCGCGCAGCGAGGTCTCGCCGGCGCGGCTCGCGAGCTTGACCCAATCGCCATCGCGGATGCCGCGCTGCTCGGCGTCGTGAGGATGGATCTCGAGCCGATCCTCGTGGTGCCAGACCACATTCGCGGTGCGGCGGGTCTGGGCGCCGACGTTGTACTGGCTGAGGATGCGTCCCGTGGTCAGCAGCAACGGGAAGCGCGGGCCGGTGCGCTCGTCGGTCGCGATATATTCCGTGATGACGAACTTGCCCTTGCCGCGGACGAAGCCGTTCATATGCATGACCGGCGTGCCCTCCGGTGCCTTTTCGTTGCAGGGCCACTGCACCGAGCCGAGCTCTTCGATCTTCTTGAACGACACGCCGGCGAACGTCGGCGTCAGCCGCGCGATCTCGTCCATGATCTCGGACGGATGCTTGTAGTTCATCTCAAAGCCCATGGCGTTGGAGATCATCATGGTGATCTCCCAGTCGGCATAGCCGTTGCGCGGCGCCATCACCTTGCGAACGAGCTGAATGCGGCGTTCGGCATTGGTGAAGGTGCCGTCCTTCTCCAGGAAGGTCGAGCCCGGCAGGAAGACGTGGGCGTAGTTCGCGGTTTCGTTCAGGAAGAGGTCGTGGACGACGACGCACTCCATCGCCGCAAGGCCGGCCGCGATGTGCTTGGTGTTGGGGTCGGACTGCAGGATGTCCTCGCCCTGGACGTAAAGGCCCATGAAAGTGTGATCGACAGCCGCATCGATCATGTTGGGGATGCGCAGCCCCGGCTCTTTGTCGAGGCCGACGCCCCACAGGGCCTCGAACATCGCGCGCGTGGCGTCGCCGGAGATGTGACGATAGCCGGACAGCTCGTGGGGGAACGAGCCCATGTCGCACGAGCCCTGCACGTTGTTCTGGCCGCGCAGCGGATTTACGCCGACGCCGGGCCGGCCGATGTTGCCGGTCGCCATGGCGAGATTGGCAATCGCAATCACCGCGGTCGACCCCTGGCTATGCTCGGTAACGCCAAGCCCGTAATAGATCGCGCCGTTGCCGCCGGTCGCATAGAGCCTCGCGGCTGCGCGGATGGTTTCGGCCGGGACGCCGGAAACCTTGGCAACTTCTTCAGGGCTGTTGCGCGGCTGCGAGACGAACTCCGCCCACTCCTGGAACTCGCTCCAATCGCAGCGCTCGCGCACGAAATCTTCCTTCACCAAGCCTTCGGTGACGATCACGTGAGCCAATGCGCTGAGGATCGCGACGTTGGTGCCGGGCAGGAGCGGTAAGTGGTAGGTCGCTTCGATATGAGGCGTGCGCACCAGGTCAATCCGGCGCGGGTCGATGACGATAAGCTTGGCGCCCTGGCGCAACCGCTTCTTGAGCCGTGAGGCGAACACCGGATGACCGTCGGTCGGATTGGCGCCGAGCACGACGACGACGTCGGCATGTTCGACCGAATCGAAATCCTGGGTGCCCGCCGAGGTGCCGAACGTCGTGCTCAGGCCGTAACCTGTCGGCGAATGGCAGACGCGGGCGCAGGTGTCGACATTGTTGTTGCCGAAACCGGCGCGGATCAGCTTCTGCACCAGGAACGTCTCTTCGTTGGTGCAGCGTGACGACGTGATGCCGCCGATCGAGCGCTTGCCGTATTTCGCCTGGATGCGCTTGAACTCGGACGCGGTGTAGGCGATCGCTTCGTCCCAGCTCACCTCGCGCCACGGGTCGTTGATGCTCTTGCGGATCATCGGGTTGAGGATGCGATCCTTGTGGGTCGCGTAGCCCCAGGCGAAGCGCCCTTTGACGCAGGAATGACCGCGGTTCGCCTTGCCGTCCTTGTACGGCACCATGCGCACGACTTCCTCGCCGCGCATCTCGGCCTTGAACGAGCAGCCGACGCCGCAATAGGCGCAGGTGGTCACGACGGAATGCTCCGGCGTGCCGATCTCGATGACCGATTTCTCGTTGAGCGTCGCGGTCGGGCAGGCCTGCACGCAGGCGCCGCACGAGACGCATTCGGAGCCGAGGAAACTCTCTTCCATGCCCGGCGATACGACGGAGTCGAAGCCGCGCCCGGCAATCGTCAGCGCGAACGTGCCCTGCACTTCTTCGCAGGCGCGCACGCAGCGCGAGCAGACGATGCACTTCGACGGCTCGTAGGTGAAATAGGGGTTCGACTCGTCCTTGCCCGGATTGGGGTGTTTGCCGCCCTCATAGCCGTAACGGACATCGCGCAGGCCAACCGCGCCCGCCATGTCCTGCAGCTCGCAATCGCCGTTCGCCGAGCAGGTCAGGCAGTCGAGCGGATGGTCCGAGATGTAAAGCTCCATGACCCCGCGACGCAGCCGCTTGAGCTGCTCGGTCTGCGTGCGCACCACCATGCCCGCCGCAACCGGCGTCGTGCACGACGCCGGTGTTCCCGGCCGGCCGTCGATTTGGACCAGGCACAATCGGCAGGAACCGAACGCATCGACCATGTCGGTCGCGCAGAGTTTCGGGATCTTGGTGCCGACCTCCATCGCCGCCCGCATGATCGAAGTGCCTTCGGGCACGGTCACAAGCCGGCCGTCGATCGTCAGCGTCACCGTCTTTTCGCTCTTGGAGCGCGGCGTCCCGAAGTCGATCTCCTGGATCAGCGAGGTCGGAACTTGGGACGGTGGTCGATTCGGACATGGCGTCCTCCTTCATTCAGCGGCTTGCAGGCGCCGTGGCGCCGCGCCGAAATCCTCGGGGAAATGGTTGAGCGCGCTCATGACCGGATAGGGCGTGAAGCCGCCGAGCGCGCACAGCGAGCCGAATTTCATGGTGTTGCAGAGATCCTCGAGGACCGTGATGTTGGCCGCGCGATCCTGATTGGCCATGATCTTGTCGACGAGCTCGACGCCGCGGGTCGACCCGATCCGGCACGGTGTGCACTTGCCGCAGGATTCGATTGCGCAGAATTCCATCGCGAACCGCGCCTGGCGCGCCATGTTCACCGTGTCGTCGAACACCACGACGCCGCCGTGACCGATCAGGCCGTCGCGCGCCGCGAAGGCCTCATAGTCGAACGGCGTGTCGAACAGCGCACGCGGGAAATAGGCGCCGAGCGGGCCACCCACCTGCACCGCCCGCACCGGGCGGCCGGAGGCGGTGCCGCCGCCGATGTCGTCGACGAGCTCGCCAAGCGTGACGCCGAAGGCAGTCTCGAACAGCCCGCCGTGCTTGACGTTGCCGGCAAGCTGGATCGGCATGGTGCCGCGCGACCGGCCCATGCCGAAGTCGCGATAGAAGGTCGCGCCTTTGTCGAGGATGATCGGCACCGACGCAAACGACAGGACGTTGTTGATGACCGTCGGCCGCCCGAACAGCCCTTTGTGGGCCGGCAAGGGCGGCTTTGCCCGCACCTCGCCGCGGTTGCCTTCCAGGCTTTCGAGGAGCGAGGTCTCTTCGCCGCACACATAGGCGCCGGCGCCCGACCGCACGTCCATGTCGAACGGAAACTCCGAACCCGCGACCCGGTGCCCGAGGAGGCCGGCGCGCCGCGCTGCGCTGATGGCGGCCTTCATGGCGGCAATCGCATGCGGATATTCGGAGCGGATGTAGACGTAGCCTTTGCTTGCACCGACGGCGAGACCTGCGACCGTCATCCCTTCGATCAGGACGAAGGGATCGCCTTCCATGATCATGCGGTCGGCAAAGGTGCCGCTGTCGCCCTCGTCGGCGTTGCAGACGATGTATTTCTGCGGTGCCAGGGTCTGCGCAACCGTGCGCCATTTGATCCCGGTCGGGAACCCGGCGCCGCCGCGTCCCCGCAGGCCCGACTGGACGACTTCCTCGATAGTCTTCTCCGGCCCGAGCGAAAGTGCGCGCTCCAGGCCCTTGCAGCCGCCATGAGCGCGATAGTCCTCGGCGGAGAGGGGATCGACGATGCCGCAGCGCGCAAAGGTGAGCCGCGTCTGCCGCTTCAGCCAGGGAATGTCCTCGGCAAGGCCGAGCCGCAGCGGATGCATGCCGTCGCCGAGGATCGCATCGAGCAGGCTGTCGGCGTCAGCGACGGTCACCGGGCCGTACGCCATCCGGCCTTGCGGGGTCGCGACCTCGACCATCGGCTCAAGCCAGTAGAGGCCACGCGAGCCGGTGCGCACGATCTCGATGTCGAGGGTGCGCTTTGCGGCACCTTGCCGCAGAGCCACGGCGACCTCTTCGGCGCCAACCGCGAGCGCTCCGGCATCGCGCGGAATGTAGATGCGCGGCGTCATTGCTGCGCCTCCGTTACGAGGGCATCGAGCCGTTTCTCGTCGAGGCGGCCGACGATGCGGCCATCAAGCATTGCAGACGGCGCGACGGCGCAGAGCCCGAGGCAGTAGACCGGCTCCAACGTCACGCGTCGGTCGGGAGTCGTGTCGCCGATGGCAATGCCGAGGGCTTTTTCGGCGCGGGCCGCGAGCGCGTCGCTCCCCATCGATTGGCAGGCTTCCGCCCTGCACAGCTTCAAAACGTGCCGTCCCGGCGGGGCTTTCTTGAAGTCGTGGTAGAACGTGACGACGCCGTGCATCTCGGCGCGCGTGATGTTCAGCGCCTCCGCAATCATGCGGACCGCTTCGTCCGGCACGCACCCGAACGCATCCTGGATGGCGAGCAGAATCGGGAGGGCCGGACCTTCGAGGTCGCGGTGTTCGGCGATGATTTGCGCGGTCCGTTCCGCGCTCCACGGTTCGTAGGTCTGCACGCGGTGGGCGCCCGTCATTCTAGAACTTCTTTAGACTATAATTGGTAAAAGAACCCCACCGATGCAATAAAGCCGGTCCATCGGTTGATCAGGAATCCTGATCGAAACGCGATCAGAATGCCCAATTGCCCGATCAGCGCCTTTGCGGCTTGCGAGGCTGCGCCCGCTCCTTTGGCGCAGCCTTTTCGGGGCGCTCGGCAGTCGATCCTGTCTGCCCCCCAAGCACCTTGGCAAGCTGGCGGGCCTCTGCGACCAGCGCGGCGATGAGCGGCGTTGTCGGCTCCCGTCCGGGAATGACCAAGCCGACGACCTGTTTCACGGTCGGCTCGACGATCGGGATCGAGCGGACGCTTTCCGTCAGGCCGAGCGTTTCGGCAAGCCGGGCCGGCATGATGGTCGCCCAGCGGCCGGTGCGCACATGGACGAACAGCACGACCACCGAGTTCAACTCGAGCGTCGGCGATGGGTCGCCGCCGGCTGAGCGCAGCAGACGGTCGAGAATGCGACGGTTCTGCATGTCCGGAGTCAGCAGGCACAGCGGGATTTTCGCGACCTCCGCCCACGTCACTTTGTCCCGCTCGCCGAGCGGGGCGGTCCGCGACGTCAGGAGGCGGTATTCCTCGTGATAGAGCGGGATCGCTTTGACATGGCCGAGCGGCTCGTTGTCGAGATAGGTAAGGCCGGCGTCGACCTCCAGATTCTCGATCAGGTTGAGAATCTGGATGGAAGTGCGTGAAAGGATTGTGAAACGCACATTCTGGTGCTTGGCCCGGTAAGGCGTCGTCAGCATCGCGCTCATCGCGAGTGCGGTCGGGATCGCCGCGATGCGCAAATGGCCGACGAGACCGCGTTTGAGTGCGTCAACGTCCTGGCGCATGGCGCGCGCGTCGCTGACGATGCGGCGCGCCCATTCCAACACCTTCTCCCCCTCCGGCGTGAAGCCGCGAAACCGCGAACCGCGCTGCACCAGCAGGACGCCGAAAAGGTCCTCCAGGTATTTGATGCCGGCCGAGAGGGTCGGCTGGCTGACGCCGCTGGCATTGGCCGCGCGGCCGAAATGCTCTTCGCGCGCCAGGGCGATCATGAATTCGAGGCGGTCCAGCATGGAATCAGAGGCTCTTCGATTTAGGCCTGCGGTTCAATCGGTTGTGCGATCGTCTTGAGATGAGAGCACAATTGCCGCATCGCTGATCAAAAAATCAGCTTGCATTATCAACGATCAGCGGTCCAACATTTTGAGCAATTAGCAGGCAATTCCATGCTGAATGTTAGCGGCAAATCCAGGCCTGCACGACGCCGGTTATGAGCGTTCTTTCGCCGGTCGGCGTCGACGCGCCCAGGTCACCCACCGTTGCCGGTGCGCGGGCGGGGACGGTCGCGCTCGAGATACGCGCGGTCCGCAAGGTCTTCGATGAGCTGGAAGCGATCCGCAGCGTCTCGTTTGACGTGCGCGATGGCGAGTTCGTAAGCATCCTCGGTCCGAGCGGCTGCGGGAAGAGCACACTGCTCGCGATGATCGCCGGTCTAGCCTCGGCGACCGAGGGCGAGATCAGGCTCAACGGAACGCCCGTGACGGGTCCGCGCCGCGAGACCGGCGTCGTCTTCCAGTCGCCGGTGCTGCTTCCCTGGCGCACTGTCCTCGACAACGTCCTGTTTCCGGCCGAGTTGCTCAAGCTGTCGCGCGGAAAGCTCAAGCCGCGCGCGCTCGAACTCCTGCGGATGGCCAAGATTGCCGATTTTGCCGCAGCGCTACCGCGCCAACTGTCCGGCGGCATGCGGCAGCGCGCCGCGATCTGCCGCGCGCTCGTGCACGATCCGTCCTTGTTGCTGATGGACGAGCCGTTCAGCGCGCTTGATGCCATCACGCGCGATGAACTCGGCGTCGAACTGATGCGCATCTGGCAGGCCAATCGGAAGACGGTGGTATTCGTCACCCACAGCATCCGCGAGGCGATCTTCCTATCCGATCGGGTGCTCGTGATGGGGCAGCGACCGGCCACAATGGTCGAGGACCTGGCGATCAGCCTGCCGCGCCCGCGTCAGATCGCAATGACGGAGGAGGGCGAGTTCAACCGCTACGTCCGTCATCTCCGCCGCGCCATCGAGGCGAGCCATGCCGGCTAAGAAAGGATACCGCTGGCAGGTGCTTTGGCCGGTCGTCACGACCGCCGCCGTGATCGTCGGCGTGGGAGATCGCCGTCCGTATCGGTGGGGTGCGGCCTGTGATCCTGCCGGCGCCATCCGAAATCCTCGAAGTGATCGCCGCGCGGCGTGACCTGCTCGCCGCGAACCTGTGGCCCTCCCTCTACATGACGGTGCTCGGCTTCATTCTGTCGGTTGTCGGCGGGATCGGCGTCGGCATCCTCATCACCTATTCGCGCGTCGTGCGGCTCGGTCTCTACCCGATCATCGTGGTCTCGCAGGTTGTGCCGAAGGTTTCGATCGCGCCGCTGTTCATCGTCTGGTTCGGTGCCGGAACCGATTTCGAGCCTGATGCTGGCATTCCTGGTGGCCTTCTTCCCGATGACCATCAACGCCGCCATGGGCTTCGAGAGCGTGGACGAGGACGTTCACAAGATGGCGCGTGCGTTCATGGGCTCGCCGTGGCAGATCTTCTGGAAGGTGAGGCTGCCTCATGCGCTTCCCCACATCTTTGCCGGCATGAAGATCTCGATTACGCTCGCGATCATCGGCGTTATCGTGAGCGAGTTCGTGGCTTCGCAGGAGGGGATCGGCTATCTGATCAAGCTCTCGAGCGGCCTCCTCGATACGCCGCTGATGATGGCGGCGATCACGGTCCTGAGCGCGGTCGGGCTTGCCCTCTACGGGATCATCGCAATCGCCGAGCGCACGTCCATCTATTGGCAGCCGCCGGTCGAAATCGGCGCGGGCGGCGCCTGATCAACGAACCGGGAGACAGAAAAATGCAGGCACCCGCAACATTACCTGGCGAGATCATCAGCGACGAAGTTCTGCCGGCGCGCGCCTATTGGCATAAGCGGCTCGCCAAGGGGACGGTGCTGCGCATCGTCGATCTGGAAGGCTGCCAGGCGGTCGACACTTTGATCTATGACGCCGCCGACACGTCGGTGCGCTACAATGCCGCCAACACGATGAAGCTCGCGCACAGCGTCTACCTGTCGAAGGGCTGCGTTATTTACGACGATCTCGCCCAGCCGATGATGACCATGATCGAGGATACCGTCGGTCGCCACGATACGCTCGCGGGCAATTGCAGCCGCGAGATCAACAAAGTGCGTTACGGCAAGCCGGGAAGCCTGAGTTGCCGCGACAACTTCATCAAGGCGCTCGGCGAAATCGGCATGGGGCAGCGCGACATCGTCGCGAACATCAACTTCTTCATGCACGTGCCGGTGACCGGGGAGGGCGGCGTTTCGATCGCGGACGGCATCTCGAAGCCCGGCGACTACGTCGATCTCCGCTGCGAGAAGGATGTGATCGTCGTCATCTCCAATTGCCCGCAGGAACTCAATCCATGCTCCGGCGGCAATCCGACGCCGATCCGTCTGACGCAATGGCGCCCGCGGTGAATTTGTTGCGCCAATGTGGGGTGGGCAAAGCGAAGCGTGCCCACCGCGCGCAGGCCGTGGGCACGCGCGGACAAGTCCGCGCTTTGCCCATCCTACGGCGCCGCACAGGGCTCCGTTTAAGTTGTCACATGACAAGGGGAGATTGAGATGAAGCTGCAACGGCGTTCCTTCGTCAAAGGTCTGGGAGCGGCAAGTGCGGCCGCGGCGGTCGGTATCCGAACGCGGCGCGCGAGCGCGGCGACGCCGGTCAAGCTCACGCTGCCCTGGCTGCCGCTCGGCACTTACAGCTTCACGTTCGCGGCGAAGAAGCTCGGGTTTTGGGAAAAGCGCGGCCTTGATGTGACGATCGATCGCGGGTTCGGTTCGTCAAAGGTGTGCGTGCCGGTCGATCAGGGCCAATACGATTTCGGCCTCCTCGATTTCGCCGCGCTCGCGGTTTGTGCCGGCCGCGGCCTCGACCTCACCGCGATTGCCGGCGTCTGGCCGAAATCGCCGATCGGAATCTTCTCCCTGAAGGAACTCAACATCACCAAGCCGAAGGACCTTGAAGGTAAATCCATCGGCTTCGAGCCGGGCGGCGCGGAGTTCGCCTTGTGGCCCGCCTTCGTCAAGGCGACCGGCATCGATGCGAAGAAGATCAACATCGTGAACATGGACGCCGCGGCCTTGATGCGGGCGGCGGCCGACAAGCAGATGAAAGTGGTCGGCAATTTCTTCGGCAGCATCGCCCCGACGTTCTGGGCGAACAAGATCGACATCAACACCATGTTCTATGACGATTACGGGGTGAAGATGTTCAGCGTCGTGCTAGCGTGCAAACGCGCGACCGCCGAGAAGAAGCCCGAGCTGTGCCAGGCGATCGTGGACGGCATGATGGAAGGGCTGAAGTTCGCCTATCTCAATCCGGAGAAGGCCCTCGACCTGCACGTGGAAAGCCTCAAGGAATTCCAGGGCGGCAGCCCGGCGACACGCGAGGTTCTGTTCTACGGACAGGAGATCGGGACCTCGCTCGGCATCGTGCCGTCGTTCAAGGCTCACGGCCTTGGCTACATGGACCCTGAACTTCTCACCGAGGCTCGCCAGTCGGTCGAAACCTACATGGACATGAAGAATATTCCGCCGCTGGCCCAGTTGTTCACCGATCGCTTCACGGGGTCGGTGAAGCTTACCGATGCCGAGTGGGCGCAGGTCGAGGCGCGCATTCCCAAGGAACTTCCTTCCATGAAAGGGTAGGTCCGGCCGGCGAGCCGGGGCGTTCGCCGAAAGATCACAGAACGACGGCCGGGTGCTCGGTGAAGCTCGCGATCGCGGACAAGATCTCGAATTCCTATTTCCCGGTGCTTGCCGCCGCGGAATTGGGATTCTTCCGCCGCGAGGGCCTCGATGTCTCGCTGGAACTGATGTCGCCGGCCGACAAGGCCTACGGCGCGTTGGCGCGAGGCGAGGTCGACCTTGTCGCCGCGGAGGCGCACACCGCGCTCGCGAGCTTCCCGGAATGGCGCGGCTTCAAATTTCTCTGTGCCGTCGCCCAGGGCATGTACTGGTTCCTGGTGATGCGCTCCGACATTGGCGCCGAGCGCGGCGATGTCGGGATCGTTCGCGGGCGTCGGATCGGGGCGTCGCCTTGGGTGGAATTGGGTCTCTATCGGCTGCTGCGCGCTGCAGGTATCGATCCGGTGCGCGACGAAGTCGCGATCGCGCCTGTCCCCGACTCGTTGGGGCTTCGCACGAATTACGGTGTGACGGCGGCGCAGGCACTGGAACGTGGCGTGATCGACGGTTTCTGGGCGAACGGCATGGGCGCGGCGATTGCGGTCGCGCGCGGCGTCGGCACGATCGTCCTCGACGTGCGTCGAGGCGATGGGCCGGCCGGGTGCTTCGACTATACTTTTGCTGCGCTGTCCTCGACCGACCAATTCATTGCAAGCCGTGCCGACAGGGCTGCCGCTGCGGTGCGCGCAATCGCGGCAGCACAAGCAGCGCTGCGACGCGACCCGGCTCTCGCGACAACGGTCGGGCGGAAATGCTTTCCCGCCGAGGAGGCGGCATTGATCGAGGACCTCGTCCGCCGCGACGCGCCGTTCTATGATGCGGCCATCACGCCAAAGACGATCGACGGCCTGAACGCGTTCGCCCGCGACCTCGGCCTTCTTCGCGGCCAACCCGCCTATGATGATGTTGTCGCAACGCAATTTCGGCCGCTGTGGGCGCCGGGCGAGCCCGCGCCGGTTGGGCCTGGCGAGGGTCAGCAAGGCTACCGGTAGAGAGAGTCAACGATACCGGTCCGCCCGGTCGAGAAATTCCCCGACGTACCGGCGCACCGCTGTTTCGAGCGGCGTAAAGCCGGCATTGTAGCCCGCGCGGCGCAGGTTCTCGACCGAGGCTTGCGTAAAATACTGGTAGGTGTCGCGGATGGACATCGGCATATCGACATATTCGATGTTGGGCGGACGGCCCAGTGCCGCGAACATCGCTTCGATCATCTCGCGAAAGCTCTGCGCCTTGCCGGTGCCGACATTGAAGAGGCCGCAGACCTGGGGCGTCTCAAGAAGCCACCGCGTGACCGCCGTCACGTCGTCGACGTAGATGAAATCGCGCCGTTGGTCGCCGTCGGCAATGCCGGGGCGGTGGGACTTGAAGAGCCGCACCGGTTTTCCTGCCTTGGCCTCGTCGAACACTTTGCACAGGACGCTCATCATCGCGCCCTTGTGGTATTCGTTGGGGCCATACACGTTAAAGAACTTGAGCCCTGCCCATTGCGGCGGCAGCGGCTGGCCTTTGGTGACGCGGTCGGCGACGGCCAGATCGAACAGATGCTTGCTCCAGCCGTAGAGGTTCATCGGCCGGAGCTTTTTGAGCGCCGCGGGCGAACTGTCATCGACAAAACCGGCTTCGCCATCTCCGTAAGTTGCGGCCGAAGACGCGTAGATGAAGCGCGTCCGCGTTGCCGTGCACCAGTCCAGCAGGCGTAACGACAGGCGGAAGTTGTTCTCGATGATCTCGTCGCCGTCGATGGCCGTCGTTGCCGAGATGGCGCCGAGGTGAATGATGGCGTCGAGCTTGCGACCGGCAAGCCAGCTCAACAGGTCGGCGGGCGGAATGAAGTCGGCAAGTTGGCGCTTTTGCAGATTGCGCCATTTACCATCGCTGCCGAGCGTATCGTTGACGACAACGTCGGAATAGCCGGCGTCGTTAAGGCTCGCGACCACGTTCGAGCCGATGAATCCTGCTCCGCCGGTTACCAGAAACATTAAATCTCTCGCCTTTGTGACGCAGCTCACAGCTTTTTTGCACCATCGGGAAATACTGCGCAATCCGGCGCGACGAGGTGTTGCCGCTGACCTCATTCCAGATCGGGACGAACAGAATGTGTTGTGGCAGGTCGATCGTCATCGAACCTCGGCGGAGCATTCCAGGCATGACGAGAGAGGGGCCGATGCCGATCGAATCGCTCCGCCGTCTGAATGCAGAGTGTTCAAAAAGCGCAAGTTCGCTCGGCTCGATCGATCGCGCTTGGGCCGCAGCATTAACTCGCTGGATAAATTCAGCCTGCTGAGTACCGTTGCAAACTGTAATAAAAAATTTTTTCCGGAGCCGCGTCGAATTTCTGTTAACATCAGATGGTAGCTGGCTTGATTACCCCTGCTCATTTCGAGTGGAACGAGGGGAGTATGCCGGACGTTTCGTTGTGCAAGTACCGCGCGTTTCTCTCCTATAGCCGCGCGGATCAAGATACGGCGAAGCGCATCCAGCGCGACCTCGAAGCTTTTCGCATCGATCAAGATCTTGTCGGTTGTTACACCGCATTCGGGACTATTCCGAAGGCGCTTCGGCCGATTTTTGGGCGGCTTCCGCTGTTCGGGCTTGGCGCTGTCTTTGGCAATCGCTGGCGGAGAAAGGCGCTTGACGCCTCGGCTGCTCTCATTGTGCTTGCCTCGCGTCGCGCAGCGCGGAGCGGACGGGTCAACGAGGAGGTGCGGCGATTTAAGAGCGCGCCACCCCGAACGGCCGATCATCCCGCTGATTATTGACGGCGACCCTGGAGATGCCGCCCAAGAGTGCTTTCCACTCGCTTTGCGGGCCGAGGCGGCGAGTTACACCGGCGTGGCGGATGCGACCGTCGCCATGATCGCCGTCGACCTGCGTGAAAAAGGCGACGAATTCGAGTTGGCCATCACGAAGCTTGTTGCACTTCTTCTTGGGCTCCCCATCACCCACGTCGTTCGGCGACTTCAGCGCAGACGGTGGCAGCAGGTCAGGCGACGCGCGGCCGTGGGGGCGTGGATTTCCGTCGCAGCGGCAATCGCGGGGGCGTTCTTCTGGCAATCTCGTTTGGAAAAGCGGATGCTTACCCAGATTGCCGCCCAGGTGGAGAACGCGAACGCGGTCGCCCACGTTTTGACCATAGCCCCCGCTCCCGCCGTGAAGACGGTGGCGACGACCACCGGCGCGGAGAATGCCGCGGCCGATCTTTACCATGCGCAAACGCTTGCGTTTGTGACCGAGCAAGGCTCGACGCCGGTCACGGAGGTGCCGCCGACACCGGTGGCAGTGACCCCTGTCGTGGCTGTCCAGGAACCAAGTTTGACCTGCCGCAGCGCTGCTGCTGCCGCTGCGGCATCCGGCTTCAATTGGGACCGGGAAGTCCATGCAGAGCCCGCTTTGCTTGAAGCTTCCGACGTATGGGGGCTGTTCCGCAACGGCTGGCGACAGGAAGATGCGGGCCAGCTTGACGCTGCCCAGGCCGCCTTCGCCCGGGTGATTGCGACGGCCAAACCGGGAAGCGACGACGAAGCGTTGTTCTGGTCGCAGATCGGAGCGGGAGACATTCAGGCGCAGCGCGGCAATCTGGCCGGCGCCCTTGCTGCCTATCAACGAGCCCACCTCATTGCCGAACGTATGACGAAGGCGGAGCCCGGAACCGCCCTGTGGGAACGCCAGCATGCGGTCTCCTACAACAAGATCGGCGACGCGCTCGTGGATCAGAACGGGCTCGTGGAGGCGCTCGAATTCTATCGCAGCGGCAACGTCATTCTTGATCGCCTGGCGACGGCCGATCCCGGCAACCAGGCGTGGCAGCGGGACCTTGCGGCCTCGTGCGACAATATTGGTCGCGTATTGATGATGCAGGGGGAATTCACGGACGCCGTGAAAGCCTATCGGGACGGGCTTGCGATCCGGGATGAACTCATCAGGATCGATCCCGGCAACGCCTCGTGGCAGCGCGAACTTGCCACCTCCCATGAAAATATCGGGGACGTCCTGGCGGGACAGGAAGACTGGTCGGAAGCGCTCGCCTCCTATCGCGAGGGCCTTGCCATCAGGGCGCGGTTTGCCGAAACCGGCAATCCCTCGTGGCGGCGAGAACTGGCAATTTCCCACATCAATGTCGGCGATGTGCTGGCGAAGCAGGGGCGCCACGCGGAAGCGCTGAAGTTCTTTCGTGACGCTATGGCGATCGTCGATCGCCTGGCAAAAAGCGATCCGGCAAACGCCATATGGCGGCGCGATCTATCGTTGACCAACACCAAGATTGGTGACGCGCTTGCCGCGCAAGGCAACACGTCGGAGGCTCTCAAAGCCTATCGCGACGGTCTTGCGATCAGGGATCGGTCCGCGCGGTCGGCGCCGGATGATGCGTTATGGCAGCGTGACCTTGTCGTCTCTTGCGTCAAGGTGGCTGAAACCGATCGAACGCAAGCAAAGGCGATGCTTTTGCGCGCGGCCGAGGTCGCGCATCAGATGCAATCGCGGGGGCTGCTGGCGCCGCGCGATTCCTGGATACCCGGCGAAATCGCGCGCAGAATTGCGGCACTTCCTCAGTGACGGGCCGGTGCAAGAGGTAATTCTTGATGCTTTTCAGGGTCTCCGAAGACCGCGGCGATCTTTAGGATCGCTGGCGGCGGCATTGCCTTTGCATTGCTCTGAATGGTGCTTTGCCTAAACCACTCGCTTTAGTATGGCCTTGCATACCCCGACGGGCTACTGTCCGGTGCGAAAATCGAGGGACCATGACTCCATTTGAGGCGGTTCTGGATCACTTCAGCACCAAACGCGTGCTGGTGGTCGGGGACATCATGTTGGACCGTTTCGTCTACGGGCAAGTGTCGCGGATATCGCCCGAGGCGCCGGCGCCGGTCATAGAGACGGCCGGACCGGTCGACGTAATCGGCGGTGCGGGCAATGTGGCGCGCAATATCGCGTCGCTCGGCGCCGCCTGCGATATCGTCGCTGTCGTCGGACGCGATGACGCCGCCGGCACCATCCGCAGTTCTCTTCAAGATTGCGCGGTCAATGCCGACAGCCTCGTCGAGGATTCCGGACGCGTCACCACGGTGAAGACCCGCTTTGTTGCAAACCTGCACAACACGCATTTGCTGCGGGCGGACACGGAGGACAAGTCGCCCGTCAGCGACAAGATCGCTGACGCCATCATCGCAACCGTGCGGAGCCGCATTCCGCATGTCGATGCGGTCATTATCTCTGATTATGCCAAGGGCGTGCTGACGCCCAAAGTGTTGACGGCGATCCTCGCCGCAGCAAAGGCAGCCGCGAAGCCCGTGATCGTCGATCCGAAGGGGCTCGACTACTCCCGCTACCGTGGCGCGACCGCGATCACACCCAATGTTGGCGAACTGGCGCAGGCCTTGGGACGTCCGGTGACAAACGATGAAACCTCGCTTGCGGCGGCCGCCGCCGAGTTGATCGAGCGCACGGGTTGCGAGAGCGTTTTGGTGACCCGAGGCGAGCGCGGCATGATGATCGTGCCGCGCGAGGGCGAAGCGCTGTCCTTCGCCGCCGCCGCGCGACGCGTGGTCGATGTGTCCGGCGCCGGCGACACCGTCGTGGCGAGCTTCGCGCTGGCGTACGTTACTGACGCCGGCGTCCACAATGCGGCGCGGCTCGCCAATGCGGCGGCAGGGGTGGTCGTCTCGAAGAAGGGGACCTCGCAGGTGTCGGCGCAGGAACTGCGCGAGGTGCTGCTGTCGCGCCCGCACTTCGAATTGCGCGAAAAGATCCACGATCTCGGTTCGCTGCTTGATCGCGTCGCATCGTGGCGGCGCGATGGCCTGACGGTCGGGTTTACCAACGGCTGCTTCGACCTGCTCCATCCCGGCCATGTGCACCTTTTGTGCGAGGCGCGCTCGCATTGCGACAGGCTCGTCGTCGGGCTCAACAGCGATGCGTCGGTCAAGCGTCTGAAGGGCGCAACGCGCCCGGTGCAGTCGGAGGACGCGCGACGGATCGTGCTTGCCGGACTAGCCTTCGTCGATGCGGTGACGCTGTTTGCCGAGGATACGCCGCTCGAACTCATCGCGGCCCTCAAGCCGGACGTGTTGATCAAGGGCGCGGACTATCGGATCGACCAGGTCGTGGGGCGCGATCTCGTCGAAGCCTACGGCGGTAAAGTGGCGCTGGTAGAGCTTGTGCCGGACTCCAGCACGACGCGGATCATCGATCGGCTGAAAGCGGGAACCACGGTCCCCGACCTCGCCGAAGTGCGGTAGCGCGGCCGTCCGACGATGGACGCCAAGCCTGATCGACCTTGCGCTGAGGAGCGTGTCGCCGCCCTCTCCGAGGGCGGGCCCGGCGTCGCGATCGGACCGCGCTGGCTCGCGGACCACGCCTGGCCGCTGTGGCTCGAGCACGGCATCGACTGGCAGCGTGGAGCCTTTCACGAGCATCTCGATTTGGACAACCTCGAATGCCGCGCCGACTTTCGCCGGCTGCGCGTCGCGGCGCGCCAGACCTACGTGTTCTCGAAGGCCGCGGACTGCGGTGTTCCGCGCGCCGCGGCAGCCGTCGCGCTCGGTCTTGATTTTTTGCGCGGCGCCGCGCGGCTCGAGGACGGCGGCTATGCTTGGCGCTTCGATCTCGCCAATCGACCGATCGACACGACGCGCGACCTCTATGACCATGCCTTCGTGCTGCTGGCATTTTCCGCGGCGTCCGATGTGGTTGGAAAGGACGAGTTGCGCGCTGATGCGCTGGCCCTCGTCGATTACATCTCATCGAACTTCGTTCATCCTCTCGGCGGCTACCACGAGAGCGTCCCGCCGGCGCAACCCCGACGACAGAACCCGCACATGCACCTGTTCGAAGCGCTGTTGGCGGCGAGCGAAGCTTTCGGCGACGATGTCTTCTTTGCTCGGGCGCAGGATCTTGCGGAGGTTTTTCTCGGCCGCTTCTTTCAAGCGGAGGAGGGCGCCTTGCCGGAGTTCTTCGATGACGCGCTTTCCCCGGCGCGCGAGGGCGGACGTTTCCAGGTCGAGCCGGGTCATCACTATGAATGGATTTGGCTGCTCGACCGATATGCGCTTCGGGCTGCTCAACTCGGGACCGCTGTTTCTCCGCGGTTAACGACGGCGTCCGATGCGCTTCTCGCCTTCGCGGACAGGCATGCGGTCGATCCGCAACGCGGCCTTGTCATGAACAGTCTCTGGAGTGATGGCACGGCTGCGGACGCAGGCTTTCGGCTGTGGCCACAGACGGAGCGGCTCAAAGCCGAGGCGCGACGTCAAAAGGGATCGCGAACAGCGCTCGCCGCGTCGCTCCGCGCCTTTGACCAGCATTTCGCGCAAGTTCGTCCCGGCCTGTGGATCGAGCGGATCGATGTTTCCGGACGGCCGTTGCGCGACCCCGCGCCGGCATCGAGTCTCTATCATCTGACGGCGGCTTTGACCGACGACAAAGTGATTTTACTCGCAGCCCGCTGACGTCCTCACGCTGATGGCAGCGAAATCCTCCCTCAAGCGTGGGAAAAAAGCCCGAGCGATTGCGACTTGCCATAAACCGCTAAGACCCTATGTTCGTGCGCTGATTGTCGATGGCGTATTTATGGTCATGTGCATGTTTGACGCCGACTGCACGTCGCGAGCGCCCGGAGTCCTACTGCGATGAGGCGAACCTAGAATGCAAGAGGCCGAGACGCCCGCGTTGGACAACCCGCAATTTTCGCTCACGGCTGAGCCGATGACAGCACAAGCGGTAGCCGCGCCGCAGCTGACGCGCGCGACCCGCCGCGTCCTCAATGCGGGATCCGGCGCGCTATCGGCGCGCTCGCTGCATCCGGCATTCACACCGGAGGTTTGGCAGGAGACCCGTCTCGATATCGATGCCGCAAACAGGCCGGATGTCGTGGGCTCGGTGACCGACCTGAGCGCCTTCGCTCCCGGGACCTTCGATGCCGTGTGGTCCTCCCATATCCTCGAGCATCTTTACGCCCATCAGGTTGCATCCGCGCTTGAGGAATTCAGGCGCGTTCTCAAACCCGATGGGTTTGCGCTGATCACATCGCCGGACATCGAATCGGTTGCGGCGATGATCGTGGAGAAAGGCCTCGATCACGTTGCCTACGTGTCGCAGGCCGGCCCGATCACGCCGCTCGACATGCTCTACGGCCATACGGCTTCGATCGCGCATGGTCGCGTCTACATGGCCCACAAGAGCGGCTTTACCTCCGCGCTCCTTGGCAAGCGTCTGGTCGAAGCGGGCTTCAGTCCGGTTTATGCCAAGCGCGAACGCTTCGAGTTGTGGGCACTGGCCTTGATGGAAAAGGCCGACAAAACGGTGATCAAGGCCTTTTTGTCGAAATCGGGACTCGATATCCTCAGCGACGGCTGAGCCTCACGTGCTGATGTAACCGGCGTGCGCCCGCGCCGTCATCCAATCAGCCGCTCACGATCCCAATGCGTTTCGCCTGATAGCCGCGTTCGAGGATGTCGCGCCACCAATCGCGGTTTGCGAGGTACCAAGCCACGGTTTTCTCAAGCCCGGTCTCGAAAGTTTCTTCAGCGCGCCAGCCGAGTTCGGTCTCGATCTTGGCGGCATCGATCGCGTAGCGGCGATCGTGCCCCGGGCGGTCATCGACGAACCTGATCAACCGATGGCGCGCGCCTCCGGGGCACGGCTCGAGGCGATCGAGAATTTCGCAGATCGTCTGCACCACATGAATGTTGGTACGCTCGTTGCGCCCGCCGACATTGTAGGTTTCGCCGACCCGTCCGCGTTCCAGCACGAGGGCGAGCGCGCGGGCGTGATCCTCGACAAACAGCCAGTCGCGGATGTTCATGCCGTCGCCATAGACCGGCAATTCCTGCTCGTCCAAGCCCCGGATGATGATGTGCGGAATGAGCTTCTCAGGAAAATGATAGGGACCGTAGTTGTTGGAGCAATTGGTTACGATGGTCGGCAGTCCGTAAGTCTCCCGCCAGGCCCGGACGAGATGGTCTGACGACGCTTTGCTCGCCGAGTAGGGCGAGTTCGGCGCATAGGCCGTCGTTTCCGTGAACATGCCTTCGGCTCCGAGCGTGCCGAAGACTTCGTCGGTCGAGATATGCAGCAGCCGAAACTTGTCGCGCCGCGCCGGCTCGAGCGTGCGCCAATGGCGCAGCGCTTCCTGCAGCAAGGTAAAGGTGCCGACGACATTGGTCTGGATGAATTCGGCCGGTCCGTCGATCGAACGATCGACGTGGCTCTCGGCCGCAAGGTTCATGACGGCGTCGGGGCGGTAGCGATCGAATAAGGCACGCAGTTCCGCGCCATTGCAGATGTCGACCTTGGCAAAGGCGTAGCGCTGGTGACCGCGCGCCTGGGGAATTGATGAAAGATTTGCCGCATAGGTGAGCTTGTCGATGTTCACGACGAAAGCGTCGGTGCGGTCAAGCAAGTGCCGCACGACGGCCGATCCGATGAATCCGGCGCCGCCAGTCACGAAAATGGTCGATCCGCTCAGACCCATGACGATTTGCCTGCGCTCGCTCCGGAGACGGAATCATAGACCGAAAGCAGGTATTCGCCGTAGCTGCTCTTGGCGCAGCGTTGCGCCAGCAAATGGAACTGCTGCGGCGATATATATCCGAGCCGCAGCGCGATTTCCTCGGGGCAGGCGATCCGCAACCCCTGACGCTGCTCCAGGATCTGCACGAAGCTGCTCGCCTCGACGAGCGAGGCATGGGTGCCGGTATCAAGCCACGCGAAGCCGCGCCCGAGCACCTCGACGAAAAGCTCGCCGCGATCAAGATAAGCGCGGTTGACGTCGGTGATCTCGATCTCTCCGCGGTGCGACGGCTTGACCGCGGCGGCAATGTCGACGACGTCGTTGTCGTAGAAGTAGAGGCCGGTCACCGCGATGTTCGACTTCGGCTGGGCCGGCTTTTCCTCGATTGAAACCGCTCGCCCCTGCGAATCGAGTTCGATGACGCCGTACCGCGCCGGGTCGTTAACGATATAGCCGAATACGGTCGCGCCCTTCTCGCGATTCGTCGCCCGGTCAAGTTGCTCGGTGAGACCATGGCCGTAAAAAATATTGTCGCCGAGAATCAGCGCGACCCGATCCTTGCCGATGAACTCGCGTCCAATGATAAATGCGTCGGCGAGCCCCCGCGGTTTGTCCTGGCTCGCGAAGGCGAAGCGGAGCCCGAGGTCGGAGCCGTCGCCGAGCAACCGCTGGAACAATGGCAGGTCCTGCGGCGTCGAGATGACGAGGATGTCCCGGATGCCGGCGAACATCAGCACCGACAGCGGGTAGTAGATCATCGGCTTGTCGAAAACGGGCAGCAATTGCTTGGAGACGACAGTCGTCACAGGGTAGAGGCGCGAGCCGCTGCCGCCGGCTAAAATAATGCCCTTCATAAATACGCAACCCCCTCAGATACTGAATTTTCATAGCAAATGGCGCGTGTTATACAACCGCCCCGCGATGAATTAATGCCTGGGGCTGCGTCGTCTTTATGAATGTTGTTTCGACTGCAATTCCGGGCGTGCTCATAATCGAGCCCAAGATATTCGGCGATCAGCGGGGCTTCCTTCTCGAAACGTTCCGGGCCGATCGCTACGCCGCTTCCGGGATCGCGGGACCATTCGTCCAGGACAACCTGTCGCGATCCGCCTATGGCGTGCTGCGCGGCCTGCATCTGCAGAATCCAAGGGCGCAAGGCAAGCTCGTCACCGTCATGCGCGGGCGGGTGCTCGACGTCGCCGTGGACGTGCGCCGCGGAAGCCCGACATTTGGGCAGCATGTTGCCGTGGAATTGAGCGAAGAAAACCGTCGCCAGTTCTGGATACCGCGCGGCTTCGCGCATGGCTTCGCCGTGCTGTCGGAAAGTGCCGACTTTTTCTACAAATGCGACGAGGTCTACAGCCCAGCCGACGAGATCACGGTGCGCTGGAACGACCCCGCCATCGGGATCGAGTGGGGCGTCGCCGACGCCCTCCTTGTCGGCGCGGGACGCTGCGGCGCCGCTCCTCGCCGACGTTGCCGCGCTGCCGATCTATGGTCAGGTCTGATGCGCATCCTCCTCACCGGCGTGACGGGTCAGGTCGGGCGCGCGCTCGTTGATCCGTTGCAGCCGATCGGATCGTTATTGCCGCCGACCGCGCGCTTCTCGATCTGTCCCGGCCGGACGATATCTCCGCAACGCTCGATCGCCTCGCGCCTGATCTGATCATCAATCCGGCCGCATATACCGCGGTCGATCGCGCCGAGGACGAGCGAGACCTCGCCTTCCGGGTCAACGGGGAGGCTCCTGCCGCCATTGCCCGCTGGGCGGCGGCACGGGGCGCGCCGCTCATTCATTTCTCCACCGATTATGTCTTCGACGGCACCGGCACGCGCCCGTGGCGCGAGGATGATCATCCGGCGCCGCTCTCCGTCTACGGCGCAAGCAAACTTGCTGGCGAGGAGGCAATTCGTTCGTCAGGCGCCCCGCATCTGATCATTCGCACGTCGTGGGTCTACGCGGCCAAGGGCACGAACTTCCTGCGCACCATCGCGCGACTGGCGGGCGAGCGGAAGGAGTTGCGCATCGTCGCGGATCAGATCGGCGCGCCGACGTCCGCCCGCACGATTGCCGATGCGGTCGTCGGAATATTGCAGGTGTCGTTGCAAACCGATCCGACCGCGCGGTTCGCGGAGGCAGACGGCGTCGTTAACGTCGCGGCCGCGGGTGAAACCAGCTGGCACGGCTTTGCGAGTGCGATCGTGGATGGGCTCAAGGCACGCGGCATCGCCCTCGCGACCGAGACGATCAGCCCGATCAACACGGCTGATTACCCGACGAAAGCGAAGAGACCGGCCAATTCGCGGTTCGATCTGACGCGACTGCGGCAACTCTTCGGCGTGACAACGCCTGATTGGCGCCAGGGGCTCGATCTGGAACTCGATGCTCTCGCAAGCGAGATGCGCGCGCCATAGCGCCTGCCTTTCAGCCGGCGAATTTTCATTGGAATAAAAATAAGCTATGGTCCGGCCGGCGCCTGGGCCCGCGTGTTGCCGCTTCTTGCCCGCCCGCGCTTCACCGAATTCGCCTCATCGCAGGCGATGGAATGGGAGAACCCCAAATGATAGCCCTGATCGTCAATGGTCAAACCCACAACGTCGATGTGGAGCCTGATACTCCACTGCTGTGGGTGCTGCGCGACACCCTCGGCATGACCGGCACGAAGTATGGTTGCGGCATCGCCCAATGCGGCGCCTGCACGGTCCATATCGACGGCGTCGCGGTGCGCTCATGCTCGGTCCAGGTCAGCGACGTCGCCGGCAAGAAGATCGGCACCATCGAAGGCCTCGCCGCAAACGGCGTGCTGCACAAGGTGCAGAAGGCGTGGCTTGAGAACGACGTGCCTCAGTGCGGCTACTGTCAATCCGGCATGATCATGGCGGTCGCAGACCTCCTCAATCACAAGCCAAAGCCGACCGACGCCGACATCGACAGCGCGATCACCAACATCTGTCGCTGCGGCACCTTCCAGCAAGTTCGCGCGGCCATTCACGCCGCCGCCAACGCTTGAGGAGGATGCCATGAATTACATGCCCAAAATGAATCGCCGTTCCTTCGTGGTCGGCACCGCCGCCGTCGGTGGTGGGCTCGCACTCGGCCTGCGCTTGCCGTTCGGTCCGGACGTCGTCCGTGCCGCCGACGGATCGCCGGAGGTCACCGCCTGGGTGGTGATCAAACCCGACGACACGGTCGTGATCCGGATCGCACGGTCGGAGATGGGGCAGGGCTCGCTCACCGGCTTGGCCCAGCTCGTGGCCGAAGAATTGGAATGCGACTGGTCGAAGGTCACGACCGAATATCCGACGCCGGGCCAGAGCCTCGCGCGCCATCGCGTCTACGGCGACATGTCGACCGGCGGCAGCCGCGGCATTCGCACGTCGCAGAAATACGTCCGCGAGGCGGGCGCCGCCGCGCGCGTCATGTTGATCGCGGCCGCCGCCAATGAATGGAAGGTGCCGGCTTCCGAATGCCGCGCGGCGAACAGCGTGATCACGCATCAGCCGTCGGGGCGTACGACGACCTATGGCAAAGTGGCCGAAGCTGCGGCCAAGCTCGAACGTGCCGAAGGAGGTGCCGCTCAAGGACCCGAAAGACTGGACGATCGCCGGCAAAGGCCTCAAGCGCCTTGATACCGCGGACAAGCTGACCGGCAAGCAGCTCTACGGCATCGACATCAAGATGCCGGGCATGCTCATCGCCACCATTCGGGACTGCCCGGTCCGTACCGGCAAGGTGAAGAGCTACGATGCCGCCAAGGTCGCCGGCATGCCAGGCGTCAAGAAGGTGGTGCCGGTCGGCGATTCCGGCGTTGCGGTCATTGCCGACACGTTCTGGCACGCTCACACCGCGAGCGAAGCACTTCCGATCGTGTGGGATCCGGGCGAGGCCGGCAAAGTCTCGAGCGCCAGCATCGCCGACTTCCTCAAGGCCGGCCTCGATGCACCGGACGCTTTCGTCGGCAACAAGGCCGGCGACGCCAAGGTCGCGCTGGCGGGCGCGGTCCGCAAAGTGGAGGCGGTCTACAACTACCCCTACCAGAACCACTGCACGATGGAGCCCATGAACATGACGGCGCTCTATACGGCAGATCGCTGCGAGGTGTGGGGGCCGACCCAGAACGGCGAGGCAGCGCTTGCCGCCGTATCGGAGGAATCCGGGCTGCCGATCGGCAAGTGCGACGTGCACAAGTTCCTGTGCGGCGGCGGCTTCGGTCGCCGGGGCCGGGTCGACTATGTGCGCCAGGCGGTGGCAATCGCCAAGCAGATGCCGGGCACGCCGATCAAGCTGATCTGGTCGCGCGAAGAGGACATGACGCACTGCGGCTACCATCCGGTAACACAGGCGAAGCTTACCGCGGGCATCGACGCCGCCGGCAACGTCACCGGCTTCCACATGCGCATTTCCGGCCAGTCGATTTCGGCGTCGCTTGCGCCGGAACGCCTTCAAGCGAATGGCATGGATCCGGTGGTGTTCCAGGGGCTGACGCCGGATTCGCCGGAAGGCAATTTCGGCTACAACTTCCCGAACCTTCTGATCGACCATGCGATGCGTAACACGCATCTGCTGGCCGGCTTCTGGCGGGGCGTGAACGTCAATCACAACGCGATCTACACCGAATGCTTCATCGACGAGGTCGCGCACGCACTCGGCCAGGATCAGCTTGCCTTCCGGCTCAAGTTCCTCAAGCCGAAGCATGCCGCGGTTCTCAAGGCCGTGGCCGACAAGGTCGGGTGGTCGACGCCGGCACCTCAGGGCGTCTATCGCGGCCTTGCCCAGTACATGGCTCACGCAAGCTACGTGGCGGCGTGCGCCGAAGTCTCGGTCAGCGCACAGGGCGCGCTGAAGATGCATCGCATCGTGGCGGCGATCGACCCGGGCTACGCGGTCAATCCCGCGCAGATCTCGCGGCAGGTGTCCGGTTCGTTCGTGTTCGGGCTCTCGGCGCTTCTCTACGGCGAAATCACCGTAAAGGACGGCGCCGTCGAGCAGACGAACTTCGACACCTACAACTCGCTGCGCATCCGCGAGATGCCTCCGGTCGAGGTGATCGTGATGCCGTCGGGCGGCTTCTGGGGCGGCGTTGGCGAACCGACGGTGTCGGTGGCGGCGCCGGCCGTGCTCAATGCCATCTTCGCGGCGACCGGCAAGCGCCTGCGCTCGGTCCCGCTGATGCATGAGGGCATCCGCTCGGCCTGACGCGCTTTCGCCTCGCCTCTCGAAGGGCGACGGCTATTTCCCCGGCTGCGGCGTCGAGACCGGCGCCGCAGCCGGAAACGTTTTGAGGAACGCGGGATCGAGCTCGCTGAGCGCAGCCGCGATGAATTGCCGGCCTCTGGGCGAACCGCGGCGATACGCTTCCATGATCGCGGGCCGCAGATCGGCGCGCGTGTTGCAGCACGTTCTCCAGGTCATGGCGCGCGAATTGGCGAACGTCGGCATCCTCCAAGGCGCTGCCTCTCGCAACGACCGCAAGCCGCATTGGCACGAGATCGATCTCGTTCGGACCTGTCAGGTAGGACAGCTTGAGCAACTCAGTCACTGAAGGCTCGGCTGCACCGCCGCCCGGGTTCGCCGCGGCAAAGGCAAGCCACGCGCGCGAATCGGCCGGCGACCATCTCACTGCGCGCTCGAAAATCGAACGATCCTCGATCTCGCCATTCGCAGCCGAAGAACCGGTGAGGGCAAGGCCGAAGCCGATCGGAGCGGCAGCGCTAACGGCGGCCTCGGTCCAGAGATCGCCGCGGACCTGGGCGATCGAAGCGGCCACAACGGAACGCGTACGATGATCGGCCGCCGTCCGCGCCGCGGCAGCATTTGTTGGAAACGCTGGTAGGCTGGGCCGGATCAGTTCAGGCAGGATCAGCCAGACCGAGAACAGCGCCACCATGGCCGCAATTGCCATGAGACCGTTTCGCACTGATGAAACCCTTTCTTAACCGTCCGCTGCCGGCGTGGGGACCTACAGGATCACGACACTGTGCCCTTCGATGCGAATACAGGTCAATCGGCCGGTGGCATAAGCGCCGGTATCGATGTTGATGCGATTTGAGCGGATATCCGGCTCCCGCACCGGCGAGTGTCCGTGGACGACGACCTTGCCGTAATCATCCTCACACAGCAGAAAATCCTCGCGGATCCACAACAGGTCCTGTTCCTGCTGTTGCGTCAACGGGATGCCCGGCCGGATGCCGGCATGGGTGAAAAAATAATTGCCGAACGTAAAGGACGACGGAAGCGCCTCGAGCAAGGCGCGATGTTCCCACGGCATCATGTTTGCGAGTTGTTCGGCGAGTTCGCGCTGTTCGGTCTCGTCCGGACTGAGCGATGGCTTCAACCCATAGGAAATCAGTGTTTGCAGTCCGCCGTACTTGCGCCAGTCGTCAAGCACCGCGGGATTGCGCAAAAACTCGAGGAAATAGGCCTCGTGATTGCCCTTGAGGAGAACGGTCTTGCGGGTGCGCAAGCAGCCGATCAACTGGTCAAGGACCTCGCGCGACTGGGGCCCGCGGTCCACATAGTCTCCGATCCCGATGATTGCGTAGGCCGAGCATGGATCGTCGGCAAGGTCAGCATCGATCCGTGCGAACAACGCTTCGAGGAGATCCGCACGGCCGTGAATGTCGCCGATCGCATAGAGACGATGCCTGACGGGAGGGAGGTCCGGTTCGACGTCTTTGGGTTTCGACTTGAAAAAGTTCAGCACGCGTTCTCACCCCACGAAGTCGACCGCCGAAACTCTGCCGCAGCCTTGATGGTTAATAAGGTGTGTCTCCCCAACCCATTGTTACTTTTTATGGCCCCGCTCCAACGGGACTGAAGATAATCCTCGCTAGTTTCCCCGCCACGGGTGACGGTGAAACGGATGGCGTTCCGGCCGCGCCCGGTGGCGTTGACCGAATAGCGCTGGATTGAAATGGGCACCGTCAACACCGGCGTCAATCGCGCTGTCGCGCCGGAAGCCAACGTGCGTGGCGTCGCGTTCGAGCGATGGCTCGGGTCGCCGCGGGCGGGCGACTGTAATGACTACGCTGTTACCAAACGCCACGAATTACTCGCTCTCGGCTGGCCGTCGCACTCGCTGCTGCTTGCCGAAGTGATCGTGCCTTCAGGCGAGCACCATTTGGTCGTGCTTGTACCCCTCAAGGAAGGCGATTTCGTGCTCGACAACATAAATGCCAACATTCGGCCGTGGTCGCGAACACAATATCGGTGGGGGCGGATGCAGTCGCCCATGAATCCAAAATACCGGAGCACCGTGCGGCCGATCGCGTGTGATGTCGAGCGCCCCTAGAGCGTTCTGCTCAGGCTCTGTGCCAGCGCCAAGCCGAACAGCGCGGCCATCCAGATTTCCGGACCTAAATTGGCCAGGCCGGGGTTGCCAAACGCCGCGACCAGAGCTGTGACGCCCACCCCGGCACCGGCTGTCGCATAGAACGAGTCCCGGCCGCGGCGAAGAGCACCGCGCGCGAGGAAGGCAATAAGTGCCAGCATTGCAATGACATCGATCCAAAAGCCGATGCGTCCCCACTCGACGGCGAACTGAGCTGCAAGCGTCGGTGCGCCGAGCGCCCCTGACGCCGCCGCATCCCGATAGATCGGGGCAATTGCCCCAAACGTCCGGGCGCCCGTGCCCAGCCAGCCGACGTCGCTGATCATCCGTCCGCTCATGGCAACGAGCGAAGTCGAGGCATGGGAGGCAAAGCGGAGAGTCAGGTCAGTATCCGCCAAGCTCGCGTGTGTGACGACGACCGCCGCCCCAGCCGCAATCGCCATCGCGGATAACAGAACGGACGCCCAGACCGCGAGCCCAAGGCGGCGGATCGCGACAATGATCGCGACGACCGCGAGACCGCAGCTGCCCGCAAACAGTGCGGTGTCGTCCGACGACAAAAGGAGCGACAGGATCGACGCGAGGAATGAGATCGTCGCCAGCCCAATGGGAATGACGGTGTGGACCATGAGACGTCGCCCATGGGGATGGCGCGTCTCCTGGCGCTCGATCATGAGAATTGCAGAGGCCGCGGCACTTACCATGCCGAAGGCGCTCATCGCGGCGATGGCTGGACGCGGACTGCCGGCACGGCTGATGTCACCCAGAAACGTGAAACCTGCCACGTCGTGCACGACCACGATGAGTGCGCTCACACTCGCCGCCGCTGTCAGCACCAGCAGCACGGTTTCCGCGCGACGGCGATCGATGGTCAGGATGGCGGCGCTTGCGAGAACGGCCACCAAGACCACGTAGGTCACGAGCGCAATGATCGTCGCGCCGGGATCGATCGAGACAAGCGCAGCGAGTGGGCTCCCGATTGCGTCCCGGGTGGATTGCCAGATTGACGGCGAAAGCCCACCGGCGGGGATTGGCAGCAGCTGCGCGATCAGCATAAGGATCGGGACCAGCAGGATCACCCAGACGCCACGCGCCACGCGATCGAAATGGGCGGCCTCGCCGGGCCGGATCGAAGCAGCCGAAAGGGCCAAGAGGACCGCTGCGACCATCGCCACGATGCCGACGATGATTGGCCCGTCGAGAAAGATCAAAATCGGTACGGCAGCGATGAGCGCGGCGAGTATGAGAAAAGGGATCAACACGATGCGTCGGCCGGCACGATGATTCTCGCGACGATGCCCGCCCTAGCGGACTCGCGCAAGCTCCGTTGTCCGTCGACCGGAGGGGCCGACGGTATGGCATATCGCGCTTTTATCCCTCACTGTGTACGACACTCATAGAAAGCCGGCCCGCGCGCGGTCGCTACGCCCTCGACGCATTGGCCCGGATCGGTGACCGGCCCGCCGACGACGAAGTCATAGGATTGGCCCCCAAGCTGCAGCACGTAGCGGCCCGACGGAAAAACGAAGTCCTCGCTTTCGGGGCGCAGCAGTACCATTTCAGGGCTGTCGCGGAGGGGCTGCACCCGCAAGTCGTAGCCCTGGTCACGAACGATCCAGGTGTCGCTTGCCGGCGGCGCCACGACTGCCTTTCCGTTCGCATCGAATGTCATCGCTTTCGCGAGCCGCGCGGCAATCTTCACCGGCACCTTCTCGGGAACGGCCGTCACAAAGTCGCGGCGGTACGCGACGAAGCTGAGTTTCGACTCGTTGATGACCGTGCGGCCGGGCTTGACGATCTGCAACAGGTACTTCGTCCGCGGATCGGCCGGCGTCGTCTGGATCTGGTCGAGATCGATCAGGTGGTCGTCGGCGATGGCGTAGACGCCATAGGTCGTGGGGCGGGGAAACGACTGCCCCCTGACAGCTGCCGGCGCCGCCGCCGTCGCGGCAGTCGATACGCCAGCCAACGGAGGCGCGGCTCCGGCGGCAATAGAGCTGGCGGTGACCGGCCCGCGAAGGTCGTCGCGTGTTTGCGCGACGTTCTGCTGGCCTGGCCCATTCGATCCGTTGCGCCCCGTCACCGCGACGTAGAACGCTGCTGCGGCCAGGATCACGACCGCAACCTGAAAGGCGACCGCCATGCCAATCAACATCGTCCGTCCGAGCAGGGGCGCCGGTTGAGGCGGATCGCGGTAATAGTCGTTCGCGCGAGCTGCCGGCTGCTGCGGCCGCATCACATAGACCGAACCGCGATTTGCGCCGCTACCCTGAGCTGGGAGAAGAACGAGTTCGCGGGGGCGGGGCTCATCATCGTCGAATTCGTCAACCGACCGTGACCGCATCCGATGTCGATGCTCCATCATGGCCGGCTGGCGCGTCGTCGTCTTCGTCCAGCTTCGCTGCGGTCGATCCTTCGCCAAGCTGCGTCGTGTATGCCCTCGACCCGTCGTGGCTCGTCAACCGGCTGGGCGTCGTCTTCTTCGTCGAGCCTCGCTGCGGTCGATCCTTCGCCGCGCCGCATCGCGTATTCCCTCGACCCGTCGTGGCTCGTCGTTGCGAATGCCGCCAAGTCGGCGGTCGGGACGTCGCGAACCTGCCTGGTCTGGCTCGGCTCGCGCGATTGGCGTCGGGCGCGACGCTCCTCTCGCCGCGGGGCATCGGTCGAGCGCTCTTGTCGTGTGGGGCGATGAGTAAAGCTTATTTCCTTCTCCGGTTGAGGTTCCGACGCAGCCGCGGGGACATCGCCGGCGGAATGTTCGGCGCTGCCGTCATCGCCGTCCTCACGTTCTTCGGTTGGATCGGCGTTCCTGCCCTCGAACGCCGTGCGAAAGTCAAATTCCGGTGCGGGCGGCGGTGCCTCTGTTGGGCTCGCCCGTGTCTCGAAAAAAGCCTGGGTGTCGTCCTGCACCGGGTCCTGCTCGGCGCGAGCGCTCGTCTGCTTCAGCTTCCTCCTCCAGGCGCGAGATCGCTGTCTCAAGATCCCTGAGAAGCTGCTTGCCCTGTTGCAGGCTCGCCGCAGGATAGAGGTTGACGTGGCGTTTGAGTGCAAGGCGCGCGGCGGCGTAGACGAGTTCGCGCAGCTTGGCCGGATCGTCCTCGGCCTCCCTGATCTTTTGCGCGAGTATGGTGTAGTAGTCGGGCATTCCCGGGCCAAGTTCCCCCGATTGGCGCGATCTTCAACACATTAACGTTTGGTATAGGATTGTGTCATCCGGTCGGGCGCGGCCCCGGCAGATGATCACTACTACAGGCAGTGGGATGATGGACGAATTGGGGCAAATCTGGTTGTCGCGTTAACCATGCTGCCGCGATTTTGATTGCTTTCTCAGCCTGAAGCCCGTGTTATCTGACCCTCAGCGTTAACGGCGTCGCGTTTCGGCCATGAGCGAGGGTATCAAGCTGCACGGGAATTTGAGCCCGGCCACGCAAGCGGCGGTTTCGCTTCGGTTATCCGAAACCACAATTGGCGCCCTGATCGGCATTCTCGACGCGGTCTTGATCACGACCGCGCGGTGCTCCTGAGCTTCTTCTATGAGTTCATTGCGGGCGGCGAAGTCGCGGCCGGTATTTCGGTCTCGGCGTGATCGTCGCCATCCTGTTCATGATCGTGGCGAAACCGTCCGGCCATGTCGCTCTCGATCGAGTTGCAGCGCGGCCCGTTGACGATTGCCCAACAGTTTTGTCATCGCCAGCATTGCGCTGGTCGCGCTATCACCGCCCCTGGTCGTGACGGCGGTCGCGATCCTGAAATTCAGGACCATGACCGTGCAGGAGGATGGTCAGGAAATCCCCCAGGCTACGCGCCATGATGGGCGCGTCACCTGGATCGGCCGCGTGATGGGCTGCGCCAGCATCGATGACGCTGCCGCAGCTCTATAACGTGATCCGAGGCGCAGGATCGCAGCAGGATTGTCAGGTCAAGTTATTCAGCCGCCGGCAATCGCGACGTGCCGCGCCTGCGGTTGTGAGGGGCACGCATGCCGACGATGAAATGACGGGTCATCAGGCCGAGGAGAAATCCGAATTGGAGCGTCGCTCCTGCGAACAGCATGTCGGCGATCACGAGTAACGGCCGCACGCCGTTCGCAAACCCCAGTGCTCCAAGGACGATCCAGACAAGCGTGATCACCGGCACCAGAACAAAGACGCGAAAGCGCATGCCGAGTACGGCGCCGATAAGGATTTCGACGAGAGCAAACAGCATGATCAGCGGCCCTTTTCGCAAAGGGTCCACTGCAAAGATTAACGATCCTTGAAAGCCGTGTTGGCAGATGCGCCGCGAACAGGCCTCCGGAATGCAATGCCGGAGTTGAAGCCTCAGGCTACGGCGAGCCGACCCAATTTGCGTTCAGCATTTTGATGGCCTGATCGAGACGGCATCTGCATCGCCGTACGGGTTGGGTGTGCGCACAAGCCGCCACCCGCCGGTCGTCTCCACAGCGTTGGCCGGCGTTTGCGCCACGACGATCATCATCGCGATGATCGCTGCCGCCACCGGGACCCGATCGAACGCCATTTCTGGCTGTCGGCTTAAGCGGCGCCGCGCATCAGAACGCGCCCGGCGGCGGGCGTGGCGCGGCCCCAAGCCGGCGGAGCCCAAGGCGCACTTCTTCGCTGCCGGGGCGTGCGGCGAGCGCGGTCTGCAGGTCGGCGATGGCTTCTTCGCGCTGGCCGCGCGCCTCATGAAGCTTCGAGCGGTCCATCAGCGCGGCAAATCCGCGGTCGGCGCTCAGCGGCACGGCGGCGGTCAAATCCTCGATCGCAGCTTCCCATTCCGATTGGCGGATATGGGCGGTGGCGCGCTGGCGGTAGACGCCGGCCAAGACGTTAGCAGCGCCAGCCTCGCCGTAATTCTGCTTGAGCACCTCGGCGACCATGGGGTCGTTCGTTTGCGCGTCGATGAGGGCGGTACAGTCGCCGATCTCCCGATCCCATTGCTGCTTGGCAGCATAGAGCGAGGCGCGGCTGCGACGCGCATAGAACAACTCGATCGGGGCGAGCGCCGTCGGATCCTTCTCGGCAAGCTCGATGGCATGCGTGAGGTCGGTGAGCGCGAGATCTGATGATCCGCGGTAAAGATAGGCCATGCCGCGCGATCGCATGGCAGAGCCATGCTGGGGATCGCGCGCAATTGCAGCGGTGTAATCGGCGATGGCGCGCTCCGTCTCGCCCATCTTGAACATGACCTGGCCGCGCTCGGCGTAGCTGTCGGGATATTTCGGATCGACGCGGATCGCCTCGCTGAAGTCATGCGCAGCGCGATCGAGGTCGCCCTTCGTCGACCACTTGCGGCCGCTCTCGATGAGGGCCGCGAGCTTTGGATTGGCGGGGCGGATCACGGTTTTCGGCGGAGCGGCGTTGCTGCCGGTTTGAGTCCCGGCGGAGCTTCCTTCCGCTTGATTGGCCGGCGTGACCGCCGCGATTGCCGTCGCGCCGGCCTTCGCATCGCTCGCGGGCGGCGCTGTTGCGGCCGACCCCGCTGCCGACGGTGCAGGCGCTGCTGCCGGCGCGGACGCTGAAGCTGGTGCTGGCGGCGCCGGCGGCCGCGGCGTCATGATGTCCCTCACCACCGCATAGCCGGCGAGCCACTTCGGGCGACTATCGAAGTTCACAGCTGACGTGTCGGGCGCAGACGCATCTTTGGTGGCGCATGCGATGCGCTCGGCAAGCGGAAGTGCATCGCATGGATTTGCTGGCGCTCCGGGCGCCGCCATCGCGACACGCGCCGCCGTCGCATTGGTTGACGCAAGCGGGACGGGGAAGGCGGCGCGAACGGGGCGAATGGGCGTCGCGCCGCGATACGGCGGCGATTCGGTTACAGGCGGCGTCTCCGCCATTGCGGGGAGTTCATCGAGATCGGCAACGGCCAGCGGCAACGCGGCGATGGCAGCCGCAGGCGTGACTGCAGCCGTCCGCATCGGCGGGGTCTTGAACGCAGGTGGCGCTGGCGGCGCGGGCGCATCAGTCGCCGCGCGCGAGGCTTACTCCAGCCAATTGAAAAGCCGGGGCGGCCGCTGGCGGCGAGGGGAGGGTGGTCGAAATTGTCGTCGAAGCTGTCTCGACCGGGTGGGCTTTCGCCGGCTGCACCGGATTGGACACGGTCGGCTGATTTGTTGCGGCCCCGCGGCGTCGACGTGTGGACCTCGAGGCTCGACATCAATCGGCCTGCGGGCTCTCCGACAAACTTCTTGTAGGTCGCGGTCTCGTCCGCGAAATACACGATCAGGATCGCCATGATGGTGAACGGGATCACCGCGGCGAATCCGATCGGCGAGGTCGCGAAGCGCGCGATCAATCGCGCCGGGAGCAACAGCGCCCACACCAACGTGAAGAGCGGCCGCAGCACGACGTTCATGACCACTGACCCCGCCGCGCTTATGAAAGCGCCGCGCGACGTCGTCGGCAGGTCGGCCTCCGAGGCCTCCAACTCTTCCGGCATGTCGGGAAGGGCAGCTTCGGCGGATTGGCGGGAGCGCCACTGCCGTTCGATCTTGCGGATCGTGAGATCGAGGGAGAGCTTTTCGACCTCGACGATCGGCGCCGGCAGCCGCATGAGCTGCAAGTGGCGCCGCACAATCCCGCGCGCCTGGGTGTACACTTCGTGGCGGGCCGCGGCCGTGTTGTGGACGAGAGCCGCGACTGCGCTTTCGACGATCGAACGATAATCGATCGAGACCACGCGCACGGCAGCGACAATCTTTGCCTGGCGCTCGCGCGCAGGCTTGAACGCAACGACGTTCGAAGCTGTCCCCCGGTTCGCTCTCATGGCCCGCGGCCAGATCCCCAACCCTTGCCGGCACTCGTACTTTAACCCACTATCCTGCGGAAATCACGCGAATAGCACGCCCGTCACACTCGGGCGGCCGA
This sequence comes from uncultured Alphaproteobacteria bacterium, assembly GCA_963702755.1. Taxonomy (GTDB): domain Bacteria; phylum Pseudomonadota; class Alphaproteobacteria; order Rhizobiales; family Xanthobacteraceae; genus JAJPKK01. The sequence goes on from CAVPDZ010000009.1 coordinate 806,046, forward strand.
GGACGGGTCGATGTTTGGCAATCGGGCGTTCGGCCCTTTGCGGGGTAATAAGATGCCGCTCCCGGCGGGATTTGGCGGTAGCTTCGCTTATCGAGCGCGGCGATGCTGATCGCAGGGCCGGCAAACCCGCGGTGTCTGGGTCGAATCCGACGGCTGGTCGGTGGGCATCATCGATCAAACGGCGCTGCCGTTCGAGGTCAGGACGCTGCGGCTTGCCACTGTCGAAGATGCCGCCCACGCGATTTCCTCAATGCAGACCCGCGGTGCCCCCGTGATCGGGGCGGTCGCGGCCTATGGCCTATGCTTGGCTTTGCGCGTCGATTCGTCCGATGCGGCACTCGAGGAAGCCTATCGACAACTCGTTGTCACGCGCCCGACCGCCGTCAACCTGAAATGGGGGCTCGACGAGATCGTCGCGGTCGTGCGCAACCGGCCGCGTGCCGAGCGCGTTGGCGCGGCCTATGCGCGGGCAGCGGCGATTTGCGAAGAGGATGTCGCCAACAACGCGGCCATCGGCCGACACGGCCTCGCCCTGATCGAAGCCGTGGCTGCGCGCAAACCGCGCGGCGTTCCGGTCAACATCCTCACCCATTGCAATGCCGGGTGGCTCGCGACGGTGGATTGGGGCACGGCCACGGCGCCGATCTACACCGCGCATCTCAAAGGGATACCGCTCCATATCTGGGTCGATGAGACCCGCCCGCGCAATCAGGGTGCCGCGCTCACGGCGTGGGAGCTTGGACATCAAGGCGTTCCCCATGCGGTGATCGCCGACAATGTGGGAGGCCATCTGATGCAGCATGGCCTCGTCGATCTCGTCATTACCGGCGCCGATCGCGTGACCGCGCAGGGCGACGTCTGCAACAAGATCGGCACGTATCTGAAGGCACTGGCTGCCCGCGACAACGGCGTCCCGTTCTACGCCGCGATGCCGTCCTCGACCATCGACTTCGCGCTCTCGGATGGCGTGCGCGAAATCCCGATCGAGCAGCGCGGACCCGGCGAAGTGGCAACCATCACCGGCCGCACCGCCGACGGCCGCATCGAGACCGTGACGCTGGTGCCGGACGGATCGCCGGTCGCGAACTATGCCTTCGACGTGACGCCGGCGCGGCTCGTCAGCGGCCTCATCACCGAGCGCGGCGTCAGCGCGGCGAGCCGCGACGGGACTTGCCGCCGCGTTTCCGGATCGCACGGCGAACCCGCCCACAGAGCGCGACAGGACAATGGCTTAGCGCCAACGGCTAAGGCTGTTTCTCGGTTCGAAGTGCGGTGTTTTACGGCGCGGATTTCACCGTTCACGGTTTGCAACGCCCGCCCGCTTTGCGATGATGGCGGCGACAACAGGGGGCAGGGCATGTCGGAAGATTCCGGACCGGACGTCGCAACGTCGGACAGTTTTACCGAAACGACGCATCAATCCTGGCTGTCGCGGCTCGGCCAGTCGATCGTCGGCGTGCTGTTCGGCCTGGTGATGATCGTCGGGGCCATCGTCCTGTTGTTCTGGAACGAAGGGCGGGCGATCCAGACGGCCCGCTCGCTCACCGAGGGAGAGGGCATCGTGGTCGACGGCGATGCCGCCAAGGTCGACCCGGCGAACGAGGGCAAGCTTGTTCACATCAGCGGCGATCTCGTCACCAAGGCGCCGCTCGCCGACCCGGAATTTGGTGTCACGGCAAAAGCGGCACACCTCGTGCGGACTGTCGAGACCTATCAATGGAAAGAGGAAAGCCACACCGAGACCCGCAAGAATCTCGGCGGCTCCGAGGATAAGGTCACGACCTATACCTACACCCAGGTGTGGTCGGAACCGCGGATCGATTCGAGCCGCTTCCGCAATCCGGGGGGCCACGAGAATCCGCAGCCGCGCTATCGACGGGTCGATGTTGTTGCGCGCGACGCGACGCTCGGGGCATTCCGACCGGGCGAAGCCGTGTTGCGGCGGCTTGCGGCAAATGATCGTTACGCCGCCGACGCATCGGCGGGAGGCGCGCTGCGCGAACGCGTCGGCATGGTGACCGTGACCGACGGTGTGATCTTCCTGGGCGCCGATCCGGGACGCCCGCGCATCGGCGATATGCGCGTCACCTATCACATCGCGCCGACGGGCCCGACAAGTCTCATCGGTCGGCAGAGCGGCGCCGACTTCGCCGAGTACCAGACCAAGGCCGGGGATCGCCTGTTGATGGCATCCACCGGCACACTTTCGGCGAACGACATGTTCAAGGCGGCGGAAGCGGAGAACCGCATCTTCACCTGGATTCTGCGCGCCGTCGGCAGCGTCGTGATGTTCATCGGCTGGCTGCTGGTCGGGCGCCCGCTGTCCGTCCTTGGCAGCGTTGTGCCGCTGATCGGCGATGTGCTCGGCGCCGGCATGGGTTTCCTGGCCCTGATGATGACCGCAATCGCCGCGCCCGTGGTCATTGCAATTGCATGGTTCTGGTATCGCCCGCTGGTGTCCGTCGTCGTGCTGGTGATCGGTCTTGGGATTGCTTACGCGATCAAGATGGGCGTCGGACGGCGCGTCGCGCCGATGCCCGCCGGCGCTGCATTGCTAGGCGTTGCCGTTCTCGGTCCGGCGCTGATTGCGGCAATCGCCTGCAGCGCGAGCGAAGCAGTTGCCGACGGCATTACGCCCGGGGAATGGAGGGTGACGCAGAGCGCGATCATGAACGGCGCGCCAGCGCCCCCGCAGGTCCGCACCCGCTGCCTGTCGCCGGACGAGGCCGCGGATACGGCCAAGACGTTCACTCCCGAATACCGCACGACCAATTCCAGTTGCCGGCAGGTCGAGTTCAGCGCCTCCGCGACCTCGCTGCGCTGGCACATGCTGTGCACCGGTCAGCTCGACATGGACGTCGCGGGCGATTTCACCTTCGACAATCCGCGGCACTACAGTGCGAAGATCAACTCCAAGGGCGCCATGGCTGGCCGCGAATTCGTCAACACCACGGTGTCGATCGAGGGCGAGTATATCGGCGACTGCCACTGACCGGATTTCGATTTCCTGATCCGTTGCATTCGGCCATTCCGTTGCGGCAGTGGCGGTTTCCGTAAACCGAAGCTTTAGGGCGCGACGGAACGTCGCGGCCGGACGGCCGATCCGCCACGATATCATCCGCGTTGATTACGCCAGTTCATTCCGCCGCGTTGTCCTCGCGTTTGCGCGAAAACCACCGAACCGGAGTGTGTGTCGTGCATCAGTTCATCAAATGGATCGCCGCGGCCGGTGCCGCCGCCGCGGTAGCAATCGCGCTCGGCTAACTCCCTCGCTCAGGACGTCAACCCATCCGCGCAACCGGCGCCCGCGCAGGTCAAGCCGGCCGTCCCAATTCTGCCGACCGGCGTATGGGCGGCCCCCGTCGGTCACCGCCAGCCCAGTGCGGCCGATGTCGCAGCCGGCGAAAAGGTGACCAAGGAGGAACGCGACGCCAATCAGACGCCGCGCCAATCCATCAATTCCCGCCTCAACATCTGCAAGGGCTGCTGAAGCCCAAGGGCTGCTGAAGCCTAGGTCTGCGACTTCTTCACCCAACGGCGGAAGTTCAGCGTGTTGGTATAGCCGCCGTAGACGTTGCCTTGAGCGTCGACGGCGACGCCTTCCAGCGAATTGAGTTCTTTCGTCTCCGGGATGAACGCCGTCACCTTGGCGTCCTTGACGTTGCCCACCCTTATCCCTTGCACGAAGCCCGGATTGGTCTTGTCGCTCGAGGTCGAGTCGGCGACATAGATGACGTCGTCCTTGGTGATGTAGATGCCGCTGGGGCGGCCGAACTGTCGCCACTCCTCGAGGAAATTGCCGTTCTGATCGAAGATCTGGATCCGGCTGTTGGAGCGGTCGGCGACGAACAGGCGACCGGCGGAGTCCATCGCGAGGCCGTGGGGCGAGTCGAACTCGCCGGGCCCTTTGCCCTTCCGGCCCCACGTCTTGATGAACTTGCCGTCCTTGTCGAACTTCACGATCCGCGCATTGGTGTCGCCGCCATGGCCGTCAGCGACAAAGATGCTGCCGTCCGGCGCCACCAGAATGTCGGAGGGGGCATTGAAGGTGTCGGTGCCGTCGCCGGCGACGCCGGGCCTGCCGAGCGTCATCAACAGCTTGCCGTCATGGCTGAACTTCATGACGGTATGACCGCGGCCATTATTCTTGGCGCGGCCGTCGCTCACCCACACGTTGTTTTCAGCGTCGATGTAAAGTCCGTGCGGGTAGTTGAACATACCGGCGCCGAATGCCGCGATCAGCTTGCCGTTCTCGTCGAAATGCTGGATCGGACTGAGGTTCGAGCCGGAGCAATCGTCCGCCGTCGCGCAGCGGTCGAACACCCACACCGTCTTGCCGTCGCGATCGATGTCGACGCCGACCGCGGCGCCCCATTTGCGGCCCTCGGGAAGCTTCGCCCAGCCGTCATCGAGGCGATAAAGCTGCGGCGCTGAATTCGGGTCCGCGGTTTGGGCGTGGCTGCGCGCGGACGGCAGCATCAGCGCCAGCACGAGGGTCGCGCCGAGCGCAAATTTCACCGTTGTTCGATGTCCCATGTTCGTTTCCTCCCAGAGTCTGTTTCGTTTTTGTTGGAACCGCAGTTCCGTAGGGTGGGCAAAGTGCGGACTAGTCCGCACGTGCCCACCAATAGCTTCGACGGTGGGCACGGCGGATCGAAGCTCAGTTCAAAAGATTACAGTCCATCGGCCGCCTTTGCCCACCCTACGATGCGCGATCACGCCTTTTCCGGCGTGAAGTTCATGGCGACGCCGTTGATGCAGTAGCGCAGATGCGTCGGCGGCGGTCCGTCATCGAAGACATGGCCGAGATGGCTGCCGCACCGGCTGCAGTGCACCTCGGTGCGAACCATGCCGTAGCTCGCGTCGGAGGACGTTTCGACCGCGCCCTCGACCGGATCGTTGAAGCTCGGCCAGCCGGTCCCGCTGTCGAACTTGCGCTTCGAAACGAACAGCTGCTGGCCGCAGCCGACGCAGGTGAACGTGCCGGCGCGCTTTTCGTAATTGAGGGCGCAGCTGCCGGGGGCCTCGGTGCCATGCTGGCGCATGACCGCGTATTGCTCCGGCGTGAGCAGTTTGCGCCATTCGGCGTCAGTGTGGGTGACGGGGTATCGCTTCGCTTCCATGATGCCTCCGTGATGGTTTCCCCATACGTAGGATGGATTGTGCAGGTGTGAAAGCCATGGTTTGGCTGGGCTATGTACGAAAGCGCACCTTTTACGGCCTGCCTTCGCTGCGCTTGAAGTAGCGCAGGTCGGGCGGTGACTGGTTCTTGCGGGCCGGCATCAGCAGCCCGTCGGCGCTCAGGTAATAATTGTCGCCGGCGATCAGGACGTGCGGATTGTTCTCGTTGCACAGGAACTCGATCCACACCGGCTTCTCGGATTTCGCGCGGCGATAGTTGCGCACCACCGTCCAAGGACGGCTGAGGGCGTGATCGATGGTCGTCAGCTCGTCGTGCAGGATGTCGGGATTGTTCTTGTCGAGATAGAAGCGCTCCTTGAAGATCGACTGATTGTCGACGTGGAGCGGGATGCCGCCTTCGTCGAAATAGCGCGGCCCCTTGAAATTGCGGGTCTCGACTTCGAGCACGTCGTAGGTGCCGTCGCCATCCACATCGATCCACCGGCCGACCGAGTAGCCCTGCCAGGTCGGCTCGACATCGGCAAAGTCGCGATCGTCGGTATAGATGCGCCGGAGCGCGTCCATGAACCCTTCGAGCACATAGGTGGTCTTCGGCGTGACGACCAATTCGATCGGCAGGAAGCCGTACATCATCATCGGCATGCCGTAGGGCAGGCAGGTCCAGCCCAGAGAATTTGCCGTGGCCGCCGTTCTCCTGGTCCTTGATGTTGGCATCGAGGATCGCCTGGTACTCGGGCGTCAGCGGCGCCTGCTGGTATTTGCCCCAGCCCTTGGTCGGATCGTAGGACGGCTGGCCGGGAAGACCGGGCACGGCGATGCGCGCCCATTGTCCGCTGAAATCGGGATACTTCGGCTCGGCCAATGCCGCGCCGGCCGTCGCCAACAGGACCGCACCTGCTGCAACCCTTGCAAGCGCGGCGGCAACATTGATCATGCTATTCTCTCCCATCCCGATTGTTCTTTCGATCGACGGCGAAGCCCGAGATGGCTGATAGCAAAAAGGCGCATGCGGCGCCACGGACCCGCGCGTGAACCCGTCCTTCCAGAACGTCGCCGTCATGGGCGCGGGCGCGGTCGGCTGTTATTTCGGCGCGATGCTGGCGCGCGCCGGCGCGAAGGTGACGCTGATCGGCCGGCAGGCGATGGTCGATGCCGTGACGCGCGACGGGCTGCGGATCGAGCGCGCAAGCGGGACCGAACGCATTGCACTTGCGGCGACAACCGATCCGGGCGCTGTCGCCGGCTGCGGGCTCGTGTTGTTCAGCGTGAAGTCATCGGCGACGGCAGACGCCGCGCGGGCGATCGCGCCGCATCTCGCACCGGGCGCCGTCGTGCTCGGATTGCAGAACGGCGTCGAGAACTTCGATCAGCTGCGCGCGGTGATCGCAAACCCGATCGTTGCCGCGGTCGTCTACGTTGCGGTCGAAGTCGCGGCGCCCGGCGTCCTGCGTCACAACGGCCGCGGCGATCTTGTCATCGGCCAGCCGCGCGACACGGACACGGCGTTGCTTGGCGATCTCGCGGCACATCTTGCCGCCGCGAAAATCCCGACGCGCGTCACCGACAACATCGACGGCGAGCTGTGGTCGAAGCTCATTCTCAATTCCGCCTACAACGCCATCTCGGCGCTCACGCGCAGCAAATACGGCCCGATGGTTGCCTCGCCGGACGTGCGGCGCGTGATGACGGACGCGGTGACCGAGATCGTCGCGCTCGCCCGCGCCAAGGGCGTGCGGCTCGTGATGGACGATCCTGTCGGCGCCACGTTCGGTCTCGCCGACACCATGCCGGAGGCGGTGTCATCGACCGCGCAGGACTTTGCCCACGGCCGCCCGACCGAGATCGATCATCTCAACGGCTACATCGTCCGCGAAAGCGAGGCGCTGGGCCTCGCGGCGCCCGTCAACCGCACGCTCTACGCGCTGGTGAAGCACGCGGAGCAGATGGCGCGTTCACCTTCCCCTGGAGGGGGAAGAGCCTGCCCCGGACTTGATCCGGGGTCGCCCGCGCGCAGCGCGGGCGGGATGGGGTGACAGCGGTTCAACAAGCGATACGCCGAATATTTTGGCACCGCTGTCACCCCACCCCGGACCGCCATTCGGCGGTCCGACCCTCCCCCTTCAGGGGAGGGTGAAGCGTTTCTTCAGGGGGTGGTGAAGGTTTTATCGCGATAGACTTCGCGGCCGCCGACGTACGTCAACAGGGCCCGCATCGACGGAATCTTCGCCTCGGACGACCGTCAGGAGATCGTCGGACAGCACCGCAAAGTCGGCGAGCTTGCCGGGTTCGATCGAGCCTTTGATGGCGGCCTCGCCGGTGAGGGCGGCATAGTTGATGGTGATCATGCGCAGCAGCGCGTCGCGCGAAGGCACGCGCTCGCTGGCGCCATAGACGCCGTCCGAAATCGTGTCGCGGGTGAGGAAGTGATAGAACGCGAAGAACGGGTTGAACGGCACGACCGGGGAGTCGGTGCCGCCGACCACCAGGAAGCCGGCATCGAGATAGGTCTTCACCGGCGTCACGAGGTTCGCTCGCGGCGCGCCGAGATAATTTTTCAACGCCGGCGCCGCGAGATAGAGGTGGTCCTGCACTGACAGGATGAGATCGAGCTTCTTCATGCGGGCAAGCTGCTCGGGGCGCGACACGAACAGGTGCTCGATCGCCCAACGCTTGCCGATGATCGAATGCTCGGCATTCGCCGCCTCATAGGCGTCGAGCACCTCGTCGATCGCAGCATCACCCACCGCGTGCGTCGTCGCGCGCCAGCCAAGATCGTTGATGGTCTTGATGACGGCGTTGAAGTTCTGCGGCGGCACGACGGTGATGCCGTAGAAGGTGCCGCCCTTGCCGTAAGGCTCGGCGAAGGGCTGCGACATGTGTCCGCCCTCGAAGCCGCCGTCGACCAGAAGCTTGACGCCGCCCATGCGCACCCACTCGTCGCCTTCGTCCTGCTTGAGCGGCGACTTCGCGATCATGTCGCGGATGCGCGCGGGATCGCGCTCGCCGAAGCCGGGGAGATAGATGGTGTAGCGCAGCGTGAGTTCGCCGTTGCGGCGCGCGGCGAGGATCGCGTCGAGCGACTGGAAGAACTCGCCCTTGTAGCTGCCCGGAACGCGCACGCTGGTGATGCCGAACGCGTTGACCTTGCGCTGCGTCGTCAGCACGTCCTTGACGGTGACGGGCGGCGGCGGCGGGAGCGACACGAGGCGCTTGGCATTGTCGACGAGTTCGCCCGTCAGTTCGCCGGTCGCGGCGCGGGTGATCGCGCCGCCGTCGGGCACCGGGGTGTCCTTGCTGATGTTCCAGTGTCGCAGCGCCGCCGTGTTGAGGATGTAATCGTGGCCGCCGCGCACCAGCACCACCGGATTATCGGGCGCGGCGCGGTCAAGCTCGGTCGCGAGCGGCAGCCGCTGCTCCTTGAGCTGAGCCTCGTGCCAGTCGGAATTGCTGACGATGAGCTCGCCGGGCTTCGTCTCGGCGGCCGCGGCGCGCACGACCGCGACGAGTTCATCGAGCGATCGGGTCGCCGACAGGTCGATGCCCGCGCCGCCGCCCTCGTTGTGGAAATGGCCGTCCGCGAGCCCCGGCGTGACGAACCGGCCGCCGAGATCGATCACGCGGGTCGAGGGTCCGACATGGGTCCGCATCGCTTCCGACGTGCCGACCGCGATGAACCGGTCACCCTTCACCGCGAATGCCTGGGCCTGCGAACCCGCCGCCTGCGCGGTGAAGACCTTGCCGTTGATCGCCACGACATCGGCTTCCTGGGCGCCTGCGGAACCCCCGGCAAGCCCGACGGCACCGATCCCCAGCAGCAGAACGGCAATGGCCGCGGGGCGTCGACGGTTTGTCATGGCGATCTCCTTGAAGTCCCTCCCGCCAGGCGCAAAGGCCCATGGGGATGGGATTTGTAACAGTCCCGGAGCCTAGCCTGGAGGGCTGCCGAGTTGAACCCGCCCGCCGCAGCCCCCGACTACTGGAGGAAGACAATGCACAGGAGGCTCTCATGAGCTCCGCGACACGAACGAATTCGCACTTCGGTCCCCGCTCCAGCAAGCGGACCACGTATCGCCCGGCGCCCCGCGTCGCGCTGTTTGCGGCTGCCGTCACCGTGGCATTCGCGGCCGCGACACAAGCGGCCTCGGCGCAGACGTCGGACCGCACCGCCGAATACGAGATCGGCAGCGCGCTCGTCTGCGAGACCCAGGCCGAGGTGGAGCGCTTCGCCAACGTGTTCTCCGGCGATGCCGGCTCGGCGGTGATGGTGGTCAATGACGAAGCCGGCGATGCCACGGCCTGCGCCATGATGAATGTCGTGTACCTGCGCGGCGCGCGCATCGACATCGTACGCAACGGCAACAACGCCTTCGAGGTGGTCCGTGTCCTCGTGGTCGGCGTCGAGACCAAGGCCGGCATCGTCCCGATCGGCCCCTCGGTCCGCTACTCGCTGTTCGCCGTCAAGGAATTCGGCATCTGAATTTCACGATCAAGCACCTTGCGACGAGACGTTGAGAGCACCTTGCCACGAGACGTTGAGGAGAAGTCAAAGCCGGAAACCGGAATCCAGGGCCAAGTGCACCCACTCATCATGACATTTGTGCAAAGAGGTCCCCTGGATTTCGGCTTCCGGCTTTCGGCTCCGAAATGGCGCATTCGAGGTGTCTCCCCTCGATTCTCCCTCGTCGCCCGGCTTGACCGGGAGATGAGTCTGGGCTGATGGGGCGTGCCGCATAACTTCAATAGCTGGGCTTGCTGGCATGCCCGCTTTCGCCCGCCTGCGATTGGCGCGGGCGACCTCTGCCCGCAACGCGGGGAGCCCGGTGAAGAGCCCTTCGCTACACCACCGGCGTCATCAGATTTGCATCACGTACTACCAGCCATTTGCCGGCGATTTTGCGCAGGATCGTGAGCGTATGGCCGGCGTGGCGCATCGGCTTGCCGCCGCCGGGCGGCGTCATTGCCGCCTCAAGACGGTTGCGCAAATAGGCGAAATCGCCAAGAATTTCGATCTCGCGAATGTCGCTTTTGGTTTCTATACGGAAATCTTTGAGAGCCGCGCTTGCGGCCGCGAACATGTCCTTCCCGAACGGCTCGCGCCCCGGCACCATGAACACGACCTCGTCCGACATCAGCGTCAGCACGGTCGCAAAGTCGCCGGCCGCGGTCGCATCGAGCCATGTCTGTATCAACGTGCGAATGGCGCGTTCGTCTTCGGTCATGGTGGTCCTCGCAAGAGTTGCGTCCTCGATTGTCGCCATTGTGCCCATGCGCATGGCGCTGGCAATGATCGTGACGAAGGGGAGGGCAGGGTGACGACCGACATCCCCGTTGCTCGCCGGCGAACGCCGGGCCATCGCCGGTCGTCTTTGCGGTCCCGCTCCTGCCGCGGCTGTTCTCCCTCTTCGGCGTCGCCGTTCTCGGGCTGGTGAGCGCAGGCATGACCGTATTTGCAGTGGTTCTGCTGTTCACGAACGGCTGGGCGCTCGGCCTTTTTGTCGTTGCGCCTGTCGCAGCGTTCATCGCCGCGCTCACGGGCTATACGGCCCGGGACCTGCGCGGCAAATGGGGGCTGCGGGTGAGCCTCGATGCGCACGCCGTGACGCCTCGATCTGCCGTCGGGCCGTTCCCTCATCCACCGTCCGCCGGCGCTGCACATGACCATTCCCTATACGGATATCGAGGCGATCGAGACGCGGGTCGAGGCCTATCCCACCTTCGGCATGGCGATGGCGCAGCGCGCCTACGTGCTGCGCCGCAAGCACAGCGCAGGCGATGGCGGCCTGATCTTCCTGTTCGAGGATCGCGCATTGCGCACGCCATTCGAAGCGCAATGGTTCGCGCGCATTGCCGCCGACCTCGCGGCGCGCGCCCACGTACCGCTCCGCGATCTTGGCATGGTCGAGGGGAAGGGCGGCGTGCTGGCCGTCTGGGGCACTCACGCCCCTGACTGGGCGGCGCCGCCGCTGCCGCTTGCGCAGCAACTGCGCCTGTGGCGGCACGTGGCGTTCACAGGCTCATTCGCCATCGCCGTCGTCATCATTGCGCTGGTCATCAGATTGATCAGCGGGCCGTTGTACTAAGGCAGATCGGAGGGTTGAGACGCAGTCTTATCGATCGAGGGGCGATCAAGAGGAGGAGGCATCCATGTCGGCATCGCACCTGAAACCTGTTGCGGCGGTGGCGCTCGCGGCCACGCTGATCGAATTTGCCGGGACGCACGGCGCCGCGGCTCAGAATGTCTCCGGGCCCATGGCGCTCGCTCTCGCGGCGGTGGTCGCGCAGCGTTCGCCGCTCGTCGACGGTGCCAACAAACACATCATCGCGCGCTTGTTCGCCGGCGACAGCAAAGTCGCCGTCCCGGCGGGGAAGACGATATCCGTCATGGCGGACTCCATCGTCTGCCGCGTCAGCAATGTCGAGATCACGGCGCGCAGCTGCGAACTCACCTTCGGGTCCGCCAAACGCAAGTCTGAAGGGACGCGAGGCGAACGAACTCTACGCGACGCTGGCCGCCGCCGGCATTCCTTCCGATGGAGCCGCGGGCTCGATCTTCGAAGGCGTCATGACGCTGTCCTGCGCGCTCGATCCCGCCGCCATCAAGAAGGCCGACGGCAGCGGGGCGATGTGCGAATACGCGCCGAAACAGTGAGGGCGTCGACGCGCCCTCACGAAGTTCGTTGAGCGGGTCGTGCGCACCAGTTGTGCGCTTGAGGCTTTATGTTGCGCGTTCCGGAATAACTCGACCGGACCGCGCCGGTCCGGCTACTCGCGACGCTGGTTCGACGGAGGGGCCGAACCGGGCGCGTACATTCGCGGCGATCCTTGGTTCACGCCGGAGTTTTCATTCGGACCCCTGGCCGGTCGTCTGCGGGCCGCCCATCGCCGGAGAGATATTCACGCCGAGACGCGCGAGCGTCGGCTGGTCGATCTGGCCCGATGCCGGAAGGTTCTGCGAGCGCTGGAACTCTTCCAGCGCCTCCTTGGTCTTCGGCCCCCACTTGCCGTCGGGGTCGCCGACCAGGAATCCTCTGTTGGTCAGGGTCTGCTGCAACATCCGGACCAAATTCTCCGACAGCATGGTGCCCGACATAGCCGGGTCGGCGTTCTGATTTTGCGCGTCGGTGCGCCCCTGCGGCGCTGGGGAACTGCCATTCTGCTGAGCGGCAGCCGGCAGACACAAGGCAACGGTCGTCGAGCATGGCGAGAGTAACGCTTCGCATGTCGTACCTCCTCAGATTGGGGTGGTACGCTTCAACGCATCTCCCGCAGCAATCGTTTCAAGGAACTCCGCAATTGAACTTTCAAAAGTCGACACGAATCCTCAGCGCGCATGTTTGAAAGGTCGAATGGATACAGCTGCGACAGGGGTTCCCACGTCATCCTGAGGAGCCGGCCTGCGGCCGGCGTCTCGAAGGATGGCCACTTGCTCTGCTTGCGCCTGCTGCCATCCTTCGAGACGCATCGCTGTGCGATGCTCCTCAGGATGACGTTTTTGATTGTTTCGCACGCTCTCAGGATGACGTAATCAGGATCAGGTCAACGAGGTCCGCGTCGGAATTGCCGGGAGCGACTAGGTTACTTGAACCTGCCTCAGCTCACCACGCGCAGCGGCGCGACCTTGAGGGCGGCGAGGTTGTCCGCGATTGCGCTGGCGATGAAGCGCGCGGTGATGGGCGTGCCGTCGTAGTGCAGGATCGGCACGAGGCGCACCGGGTCGATGCCGCATTCGTTGACGACGAGGCTGCGCAGCTGGGCGTCGCGGTTCTGCTCGACCAGGAAGACGAAATCGTGCTCGGCGATGAAGTCGGGCACATCCTGGTGGAACGGGAAGGCGCGCACGCGCAGCATGTCGAGGCGGTTGCCGCGCGCTTCCAGCATCTCGATCGCTTCGTCCATGGCGGGCGCGGTCGAGCCGTAATAGATGACGCCGTATTTCGTCGCCTTGTCGGCATTGCGCCGCAGCGGGCGCGGCACCAGCGCCTTCGCCGTCTCGAACTTGCGCAGCAGGCGCTGCATGTTGTCGGCGTAGGCCGAGCCTTCCTCGGTGTAGCGGGCGTAGCGGTCGCGCGAGGTGCCGCGGGTGAAGTAGGAGCCCTTGGTCGGGTGGGTGCCGGGCAGGGTGCGGTAGGGAATGCCGTCGCCGTCGACGTCGAGGTAGCGGCCGAAATCCTTGCCGGCATCGAGGTCGGCCGCGGTCATGATCTTTCCGCGGTCGTAGCGGCGCTTGTCGTCCCAGGCGAGCGGCGCGGTGAGATGATGGTTCATGCCGATCTCGAGATCGAGCAGCACGAAAATCGGCGTCTGCAGGCGCTCGGCGAGGTCGAACGAGAGCGCGCCGAACTCGAAAGTCTCCCGCGGGTCGCAGGGAAACAGCACGATGTGCTTGGTGTCGCCGTGCGAGGCGTAGGCGGCGCTGATGACGTCGCCTTGCTGGGTGCGCGTCGGCATGCCGGTCGAGGGGCCGGCGCGCTGCACGTCGAAGATCACCGCCGGGATCTCGGCGAAGTAGCCAAGGCCGGTGAACTCCTGCATCAGCGAGATGCCGGGGCCCGAGGTTGCGGTGAAGGCGCGGGCGCCGTTCCAGCCGGCGCCGACGACGATGCCGATCGATGCGATCTCGTCTTCGCCCTGGATGATGGCGTAGTTCGCCTTGCCGGTTTCCTTGTCGACGCGCAGCTTGGCGCAATAGCTCGTGAAGGCGTCGGCGAGGGAGGAAGACGGCGTCAGCGGATACCACGCGCACACCGTCGCGCCGCCATAGACGGCGCCGAGCGCCGCCGCAGCGTTGCCCTCGATGTAGATGCGGTCGCCGACCTTGTCGGCGCGCTCGATCTTGAGGCCGCAGACGCGCTCGCTGCCGGGGCGCGGCTCCATGTTCAAGAGCACCCAGTCGCGGCCGAGATGAAGCGCGCGCTTGTTGGCGCCGATCAGCTTTTCCTTGCCCTTGAACTGTTCGAAGAACAGCGCCTCGATGACGGCCGGATCGATGTCGAGGAGCGCCGACAGCGCGCCGAGATAGATGATGTTCTTGAACAGCTGGCGCTGGCGCGGATCGGTGTATTCGCGATTGCAGATCGCGGTCAGCGGCACGCCGAGGATGACGATGTCGTCGCGGAATTTCGACGCCGGCATCGGCTTCGTCGAGTCATAGAAGAGGTAGCCGCCGGGCTCGATGCCGGCGATGTCCTTGTCCCAGGTCTGCGGGTTCATGGCGACCATGAGGTCGTAGCCGCCGCGCGCGCCGAGGTGGCCCGAGCCGCTGATGCGCACCTCGAACCAGGTCGGCAGGCCCTGGATGTTGGAGGGGAAGATGTTGCGCGAGGACACCGGCACGCCCATGCGCAGCACGGCGCGGGCGAACAGCTCGTTCGCGCTGGCGGACCCTGAGCCGTTGACGTTCGCGAAGCGGACGACGAAATCGTTTACGCTGCTGAGCGGGCTTCGTGCTGGCATTTCGATCCTGCGTGAACCATGTCGATCAGATATTTCTTCATGTCCCAGGCGCCGGTGGGGCAACGTTCCGCGCACAAGCCGCAGTGCAGGCAGACGTCTTCGTCCTTCGCCATGATGCGCCCGGTCTTGAGGCCGTCGGCGATATAGAGGTCCTGCGAGAGGTCCTTCGCGGGCGCCTGAAGGTGGGTGCGCAGTTCCGCCTCAGGTTGGTTCTGGGTGAACGTGATGCAGTCCATCGGGCAGATGTCGACGCAGGCGTCGCACTCGATGCAGAGCGAGGCGGTAAAGACCGTCTGCACGTCGCAATTAAGGCAGCGTTCGGCCTCCTTCAGCGCGAGATTGTAGTCGAAGCCCAACTCGACTTCGGCCTTGATGTCGGCGAGCGCCACCACCTTGTCGCGCAGCGGCACGCGGAAACGCCGATCCGCCGAAATCTCGTTGTCGTAGCTCCACTCGTGGATGCCCATCTTCTGGCTGAAGATCTCGACGGCCGGCTGCGGGCGCTGATTGATGTCCTCGCCGCTGAGGGCCATGTCGATCGACAGCGCGGCCTCGTGGCCATGCGCGACCGCCCAGATGATGTTCTTCGGGCCGAACGCGGCGTCGCCGCCGAAATAGACCTTCTGATGGCTCGACCGCATCGTCTTGGGATCGACCTTGGGCATGTCCCACTTGTCGAACTCGATGCCGATGTCGCGTTCGATCCAGGGGAAGGAGTTCTCCTGGCCGACCGCGACGAGCACATCGTCGCACGGGATAAGCTGGTCGGGTTCGCCCGACGGCTTGAGAGTGCGGCGGCCCTTGGCGTCGTACTCGGCCTTGACCTTCTCGAAGACGACGCCGGTCAGCCGGCCGTTGTCGTGGGTGAATTCCTTCGGCACGAGATAATTGAGGATCGGGATGCCTTCGTGCATCGCGTCCTCCTTCTCCCACGGCGAAGCCTTCATCTCCTCGAAGCCGGAGCGGACCACGACCGTGACTTCCTCGCCGCCGAGGCGGCGCGAGGAGCGGCAGCAGTCCATGGCGGTGTTGCCGCCGCCGAGCACGATGACGCGCCGGCCGATCTTCGAGATGTGGCCGAACGACACGCTGGAGAGCCAGTCGATGCCGATGTGGATGTTCTTGGCCGCTTCGTTGCGGCCGGGAATGTCAAGGTCGCGCCCGCGCGGCGCGCCGGAGCCGACGAAGATCGCGTCGAAATCTTCGGTGAGCAGTTGCTTCAGGCTGTCGATGCGCTGTCCGGCGCGAAACTCGATGCCGAGGTCGAGGATGTAGCCGCACTCCTCGTCGATCACCGATTCCGGCAGGCGGAAACGCGGGATCTGCGTGCGGATCATGCCACCCGCCTTGCGGTCGCTGTCGAACACCACGCAGTGATAGCCGAGCGGCGCGAGATCGCGCGCAACGGCGAGCGACGCAGGGCCCGCGCCGACAAGTGCGATGCGCTTGCCGTTCTTCTGCGCCGCCTTGTGTGGCAGGCGGGTGCGGATGTCGTCCTTGAAGTCCGCGGCGACGCGCTTGAGGCGGCAGATCGCGACCGGCTCCTTTTCGACGCGCCCGCGCCGGCACGCCGGCTCGCAGGGACGGTCGCACGTCCGCCCGAGCACGCCCGGGAAGACGTTGGACTTCCAGTTGATCATGTAAGCATCGGAGTAGCGTCCGGCGGCAATCAGCCGGATGTACTCCGGGACCGGCGTATGCGCCGGGCAGGCCCACTGGCAGTCGACGACTTTATGGAAGTAGTCCGGTGCCGCGATATTGGTTGGTTCCATTCATTCCTCGCACCGGACGCACCCCCGAAGATCCGATTTTTCTGTGCCGGCTCATTGAGATGCAGCCGTTCTTGGCGGAAATCTTAATCATCAGGCGGCGCGATTTCCACTACCGGATTAGGGCTGGCCAAATCGAGCTTAACGCAGCCGGGGCGGAACATCGCGGTGGCGCACCACGGCACAACGAGCGCTGCCCGCCAGGGCCAAAAGAGGCGGAGGGAATACAAGTTTTGGCGCTCAAAGGCCAGGGGTAGGGGGGTTAATTTTTGTTTATGACCCATGCAATCACGGAACTTTTTCCCCATATCGGGCCTAAGGAAGGCTTTTTTCCCCTGTGTGTCGAAAAATCACGACTGTGTTGTTCGCAAGCCACGCCCGGGTGAGAGTAGGGGCGGACCATGCTCCGGCCGCGATCTGAGTACGATCTTGCGATCTTCCGCCGCTATGCCGCGGAGGATCGGATGGAAGAGTTGACGTGCCGCCCGGTCATCGACGGCAAGCGCATGCCTGATGATACGCGCCACGAGGACTGGACTTTTGTCTTCGAGGATCGCGCGGCCGGCTGGGTGTCGTTGTTCGACTTCAACGCGCGCAACCGCTCGGCAGAGTTTGCGTACGGTGTGTTGAGACCGCTGCGAGGCCGCGGCATCGGCAAGCGCATGCTGGCCGAGGCCTTCGACCACTTCTTCGCAACGACGAATTTGAACAAGCTCTATTGTCAGACCGCTTCGTTCAACCGGCCCTCAGTCAAGCTCCTCGAGCGCCTCGGGCTTCATCGCGACGCCGTGCTGCGCGAGCACCATGAGCTCGATGGCCGTCTGTACGACGACTACGTCTTCAGCATGCTCAGGCGCGAGTGGCTCGAGCGGGTGCGATAGGCCGCACAGTCAGCCAATTCCTCGTCACTCCGCGACGCCGAGCGCCGCCCGGTTTGCCGCAAATGCCCGATCGTATTCGATGACGCGCGCGACTTCGTCGCGGGCCGCCTCGCCGTAAAACTTGCCGATGAGATAGAGCGTGGTGTCGATGGCGAGCGATACGCCGCCGCCGGTGACGACCACATCGTCGATGACGACGGCTGGTTTCGGGTTGGCTCCCGTCGTCATGGCGAGGAGGTCGAGCGGAGCGTGCGTCTCGGCGCCGACGCGCATGCGTCGCGTCGTCACGGTGCGTCCCTCGAGCGTGCCGGCGGCGGCAAGTATCATGGCGCCGGTACACACCGAGGCGAGGCGCGCTGCGGGTTGGCCGCGTAAAAAGGCGACGAGGCGCGGATCGCGTGAGGCATCCGGCCAGCCGGGGCCGCCGCAGACGATGTACACGTCGCAAGCGGGCGGATCGTCGACGCCGTAGGCCGCTTCGGTAACAAGCCCTCCCGCAAGCCGGACGGGGCCGGCGGCGGAAGCCATCACCGCGTAGCTGATCTTGGGAAGGATGCGCTGCGCCATCGAGATGACGCCGATGGTCCCACCCACATCGATCGGCTCGACGCCGTCGTAAAGGATGACGCCGAGGCGTGCCGGCGCATCGCGGTCTCTGACCGTCGCGTTGGTTGTCATGGTTGAACTCATAGCAGAGCGAGGCGCGTCGTCGCACCCGCCGGCGAGGTCGTCCTTTCTCTCATGTTTGCAGCGAAATAGGCTGGCGAACCAGAGCCTTGGCACGGAAACCATACAACAAGAATAAAGTGGCACGGCCTTTGCGTTCCGGTTAGGTGATTTATATCCGCGGGATCAGGTCGATCGGAGGCCAGCAATGACCAGCACCGAGAAGATGGATGCCCTTCCGCTCATGGCGGCGCCGACCGCCGATGCCGAGATGAAGCGCATCGTCTGGGCGAGCGTGCTCGGCACCGTGGTCGAGTGGTACGACTTCCTGATCTACGGTTCGGCCGCCGCGCTGGTGTTCAACAAGCTGTTCTTTCCGACCCTCGACCCCGTCGCCGGCCAACTCGCGGCATTCGCGGCGCTGGCCGTGGGCTTCGTCGCCCGTCCGCTCGGCGGCGCGCTCTTCGGCCACTTCGGCGATCGCCTGGGACGCAAGGCGATGCTCACCATGACCATGCTGATCATGGGCGGCGGCACATTCCTCATCGGCTGCCTGCCGACCTACAGCCAGATCGGGCTATGGGCGCCGGTTCTGCTCGTTGCGCTGCGCCTGTTCCAAGGCATCGGCATCGGCGGCGAGTGGGGCGGCGCCGTGCTGATGGTGATCGAGCACGCCCCGGCCGACAAGCGTGGGCTCTACGGCAGCCTGGTGCAGGTCGGGTTTCCGGCGGGCGTCGCCGGCTCGACCGCGACGTTCCTGTGGCTCACCACGCTGCCCGAAGCCGACTTCCTGTCGTGGGGTTGGCGGCTGCCGTTCCTCGCCAGCATCATCCTCGTCGCCGTCGGCGTCTTCATCCGGCTGCGCCTCGTGGAAACGCCGGCGTTTGCGCGGGTCAAGCAGGCCCAGAAGGTGGCAAGGGCGCCCTTGCTCGAAATCCTCACCGAGCAGCCGCGGACATTTCTGATCGCGGCCGGCCTGAAGGTGTCCGAAGTGGCGTGGGTCTATGTGTTGACGGTGTTCACCATCGTCTACGCCACCGGAACGCTCGGCCTGTCGCGCGGCTTGATCCTCAAAGCGATCCTTTGGGCGGCGCTCCTCGAATTCATCACCATGCCGCTATTCGGCTGGCTGTCCGACAAGATCGGACGGCGGCCGCTCTACTTCGCCGGCGCCGTGGTCAGCGCGGTGTTTGCCTTCCTGCTGTTCCGCCTGATGGATACCAAGGACGCGACCATCATCATCGTGACGATCGCGGTTGCGATGAGCCTGACCCACGCGCTGATGTTCGGCCCGCAGGGCGCCTTCATGCCGGAACTCTTCGGCACGCGCGTGCGCTACAGCGGCGCGTCCCTCGGCTGCCAGGTGGCGGCCGCGATTTCCGGCGGCTTCTCGCCGATCATTTCGTTGGCGCTGCTCGAGTGGTCGGGGAGCACCTGGCCGGTCTCGCTCTATCTCGTGGGCTTGGCGACGATCACGTTCATCGCGACGCTGGCGGCCGTCGAGACCCGTAACCTCGACATCGCCCGCAGCTAGCGGCGCAGCGCCAGCGTGTAGCCAGCCTGTAGCCCGGATGAGCCAACGGGTCCCGCCTTCGGCGGGCCCGATGACAGGCTCCGCGATATCCGGGATAACCCTGCCGGCAGATCGTTCGCTGCTGGCGGTGTTGCGCGAGCAACGGCTTTGCCATGCCGTCGTCGTGCGAGCTTGGCGTGTGCGGCTCCTGCGAGTGCGGCTACCGCGACGGCATCGTCATCCATCGCGACGTCGTTCTCCCGGTCGGCAAGCGCCAGGACCGCATGACGCCATGCGTTTCGCGCGCGCGGGCCGTGGTCACGCTGGAATTGTAGCCGGACTTTACGGCTTTACGTTCGCGCCGAGATAGTCGATCGCGGCTTCGACGCCGCCCTTGCCGTGCGGAATCCTGAGCGCCTTGAGGCCGGTCTCGACGACGCCGAGCGTGCCGAGGATCATCGGCGCGTTGACGTGACCCATGTGGGCGATGCGGAACGTATCGCCGAAATTCGCGCCGAGCCCCATGCCGACGACGACGCCGCATTTCTCTTTGCAATAGGCGAGCAGCGGCCGCGGATCGCGCCCGCCCATCGTCACCGTCGTTACCGTGTCGCACCGCTCGGCCGGGCGCTCGACGTTGAAGTCGAGCACACCGCGCTTGGCCCACGCCGCGACGGCGCGGCGCACGGCCTCTGCGAGCAACCGGTGGCGCCGGAAGACGTTCTCCAGCCCCTCGGCGGCGATCATGTCGAGCGCTTTGCGCAGTCCGAAGAGAAGATGCTCCGGCGGCGTGCCGGCATATTTGAGGTAGTGCAATTCGCCGTCGCGCGCGGTCCAGTCCCAATAGGGCGTGCGCAGGCCGGCGCGCTTGTGCACCGCTTTGGCGCGCGCATTGGCGGCGACGAAGCCGAGACCCGGCGGCGTCATCAAGCCTTTTTGCGAGCCGGACATCGCGACGTCGACGCCCCAGGCGTCCATCTCGAACGGCACGCAGCCGAGCGAGGCGACGGCATCGACCATGAACAGCGCATCGTGCTTCGCCCGCTTGATCGCCTTGCCGATCGCGGCGATGTCGTTGACGACGCCCGAGGCGGTGTCGATCTGGACCGCGAGGATCGCCTTGATCGCGCCGTCCTTGTCGCGCTTGAGCCGCGCCTCGACTTCCGCCGGACGGACCGCGCGTCGCCGTCCGCCCGGCAACACCTCGACCTCGATGCCGAGCTTCTTCGCATGCTCGCCCCAGCCGACGGCGAAGCGGCCGCTCTCCAGCACCAGGATGCGGTCGCCGCGCGACAGCACGTTGGTGAGCGCGGCCTCCCAAGCGCCGTGGCCGTTGGCGATGTAGATGTAGGCGCGGCCGCGGGTGCGAAACATCCGGCGGAGATCGGCAAGCAGGCTGTCGGTGATCGCGAGCAGCGGACCGGCATAGATGTCGATCGCCGGGCGATGCATCGCCGCAAGCACTTCGTCGGGCACCGTGGTCGGGCCCGGGATGGCCAGAAACTCGCGTCCCGCTCTGACGACCATGTTGTCTTCCTCCAGCGCTCGCCCGAATTGGCAGGGATCGAGAGCCGCGATGTAGCAAAGAAATGACGGCTGACACAGAACCTGCATATTTCGGAATCAGCGGCTCGCCATAGTTGCATCGGGGCTGCGAAACCGGGACAATCGCAGCGCGGGCTGCGCGGCAGGGGCGCTTGCGGCGGCTTAGCCGAATGAAAAACGCAACAGGAGGAGAACGATGCACAGACGTGACATGCTCGGAATATTCGCGGCGGCAGCGCTGGGGCTCGCCGGGCTGCCGGGCAATGCGATAGCCCAGGACAAGCCGCAGAAGCCGATCAAGGAGATGCTGGTCGGCGCGTGGACGCTGCTGCTGTCGGACGGCATCAAGGCCGACGACGGCACCCACGTCCCGATGTTCGGCCCCAATCCCATGGGCACGCTGATTTTTGCGCCGAACGGACACTACTCGCTCCAGGTCATGCGGGCGTCGCGGCCGGCCTTCGCCTCGAAAAGCCGACTGACCGGGACCGCCGATGAAAACAAGGCCGCGATCACCGGGATGCTGACCTCGTTCGGCACCTACACCGTCGACGAGGGCGCGAAGACATTGACGTTCCGCATCGAGGGCAGCTCGTTTCCGAACTTCGACGGCGCCAAGCAGACGCGACAGATCACCGCGATCACCGACGAGGTGCTGACCTACAACAATCCGACACCGTCAGCGCCCGGCCCGGATGCCCAGCACATCGAACTCGTCTGGAAAAAGCTGAAGTAGCGATCGGTAGCGGCATGTGACCCACCTCTCCTCGCAAGCGGGGAGAGGCAGAAGAATGCGCCAAGAGGAAGCTGCTTCACCGGCGGCGCGGCTTTGCCGGATGCGGATCGTTGGCGGCGGTCAGGCGGGCGCTTTCCCGCAGCGCGTCGCGCAAGGTCACCGGACGGTTGTGCTTCCTGAGCAGGTCGGCGAACGCCTCGTCGGCAAGCTCCTGCATCGTCTTCATGCTGTCGTGCGACAACTGATCGAGCGCGACCCAGGTCTCGGCATCGAATTCGATGAGCTTGCGCCGGTGGGCGCTGCTGTCCTTGCCACGTGAGGCCATGGGGTGCTCCTTGCGCCGGGGCCGGACTTCGTTGCGCGCGTCGGCCGGCGATGTGCGCGGCCGTGAGCGACGCCTATATATAGGCTCACCCCCAGCTCCAAAGACACCGCGTGGCAGCCCCGATGCGAGAGATGTTCGAAGAGATTTTCGCCAATCAGCCGCTCGATCCGACCGAGGCGGCGCGCCGCAACATGCGGGCGTTGCGGCGCCGCTTCTACAAAGAGGTCGCGATCGTTGACGATCCGGCAGGCCACGCCATCGTGCTCGATGGCCGCCCCATCAAGACACCGGCGCGCCGCGCGCTCGCGCTGCCGCGCCGCGGGCTCGCCGAAACCGCCGCCGAGGAATGGCGCGCCCAGGGCGATGTGATCGATCCCGCCGCCATGCCGATGACGCGCCTTGCGAACACGATCATCGACGGCGTTGCCGCGGCGCGCGACGACATCGAACGGGAGATCATCAAGTATCTCGGCTCCGATCTCGTGTGCTACCGCGCGACGACGCCGGCAGGCCTGGTGGCGCGGCAGGCGCAGCATTGGGACCCGGTTCTCGCCTGGGCGCGCGACGCGCTCGGCGCGCAGTTTGCGCTCGCCGAGGGCGTGACGTACGTCGCCCAGCCGGCTGCTGCGGTTAAGGCTGCCGCGGCAAGGATTCCGCAGGATCCATGGCGGCTCGGCGCCGTCCACGCGATCATGACCCTGACCGGCTCCGCACTGATCGCGCTTGCAGTCGCCGAAGGCGCGCTCGATCGCGACGCGGCCTGGCGTGCGGCGCACGTCGACGAGGATTGGAACATGGAGCTGTGGGGGCGCGACGAGATCGCGCTCGCGCGCCGCGCTCATCGTTTCGGCGAAATGTCCGCCGCCGCTCAAGTGCTGGCGGAGATCTGACACTTCCGAGACCAGCGCGCTACTGCGCGCCGGTCTCTGATCTCTCTGTGTTGCGCCGTACCCCGCGATTACCGTCCGCTGCGCGCCAGCGAATGCACCCAGCCGGACATGCGCGCCTTCACGTTCGCGATGTCCTTGGCGGTGAAGAAGTCCTCCGGCCTCACCTTGTCCACCGGATAGACCGGGCGGAGGAAGTCGCTCTCGTAGCCGAACGGCACGGTGGCATCGATGCCGAGGCCGCCTTCGAACCGCGTGTTCGACGCCGTCCACTGCGCGCCGCCCGCGGTCATGCGCTCGGCCGGCATGAAGGTCTGGCCGCGGCCTCCCGGGATCGGGTTCAGGATGTCGGTCTGCGGATTGACGCGCGTGGTGATGCACCACATCAGGTCGTCCATGGAGTAGGGATCGACGTCTTCCGACACCGCGATCGCGAGCCGCATGCCCTGCGAGCACGACAGCGCCGCCGCGAGGAAGTTGCGCTGCCAGCCTTCGTCGATCTGGTTGCGCTTCTTCACCTGGATGACGCAGCCGCCCCAATCGGTCATGCAATAGGGGATCACCACGTCCTGGACGATGCCGGGCTGCAGCCGTTCGCACAGTTCGAAGATCGCCGCCTCGCGCACGGTGGTGTCGATGTTGTGGTCGTCGAGCATGTGGACGCCGAGGCAGAAGACGAGGGGCTTCGTCTCGGGGCGGCGCATGGTGACGGCGGTGACGTGGAAGGTCGGCGCCTTGTAGGCCTTGCCCATGTAGCCCGCCCACTCCGGATGGAAATGGTAGCGGCCCTGGACGCCGGCCTTCTCCGACTCCTCGGTCTCGTAGCGGCGATCGCGCGGATGGACGTAACCCTCGAGCACGATCTCGGCATCGGCAAGCGTATAGGCATCGATCGTGCGGCACTTGACGAGGCGGATCGGCGAGCCCTGCACCGCGCCGGCGACGCCGATTTCGTCGCAGCCCATCGGCAGGATGACGTAGTCGAAGCCGGCGCCCGCGAGCAGCGTGCAGGCGGGCGGCACCCCGAAGCACATGGTCATCGGGATCGGCTCGTCTTCCTTGTAGTACTTGTTCGCGACCTGCCACATGTGCGAGCCGGGCGAGATCTGGAACGTGCCGACGTTGCCCCAGCGGAAGTTCATCCGGTTGTAGCCAAGGTCGGTGCCGCCATCGAACTGGTCGAAGCTGATGCAGCGGATGCCGGAGCCGACGGTCAGTTCGCTTTCGTAGACCGTGTGCCGGATCGGCACCATGTACTCGTTCACGTCCTTCGGGTTGAGCACCACGTGCTCCTGCACCGGCGCTTCGCTCTGCGGAATGATCTCGGGCTTGAGCGGCTTGCGGAACGCCTGGGCGATCTTGCGGGTGCGATCGACGTCATCCTTCCAGCCGAACATCTTGTTGATGACGTTCATGTCGCCGAACAGGTTCGTGATCACGCGATGTTGCGGCTTGCCCTTCACGTTGTTGAACAGCACCGGACAGCCGCCATCCATGTGCTTTTGCAGCCCGGTGACCTCGAGATCGGGGTCGACCTCCTTGTCGGTCTCGACGAGATCGCCCTGGCTGCGCAGCCATTCGAGCGTCGTGCGCAGGTCGCGGGGACCCGCATGGATCGGGGCGGACGCCGGCGCTTCGGTCTTCTCTTTCGCGGACTTGTGCTTTGCGGATTTGTCTTTGTGCGCCGACTGCTGCATGGCGGAACTCCTTTTGATTTGAGCCGCAATATGACGAGTCTCGCCGCCGGTTGGAAGGGTCTCGGTCAGCTACGTCGCGCATCCCCGCAGCGCGCTGGCGGCAACGCTGCGGCCCGCGCCCGCGACCGATTCACCATGGGCTCGAACACACCAGAAATGTGTTACTCGTACCGCCGGTCTGGACCGGCGACCGTCGTTGCTGATGGTCCGCCCGAGGCGAAAATACGAGGGCCCTTATGAGTTCTGCGACGTTCGACGTGCTGCGCAAGGTCACCACCGCGACCATCACCACCATGTTGCTCAAGAAGGGCATCCGGCGGTGCTGGATGAACGGGCCGAAGCCGCTGGTTGCTGGCCGCGAACGCATCATCGGACCGGCCTTCACCTTGCGCTTCGTGCCGGCGCGCGAGGACCTTGCGACGCCGGAAAGCTGGGGCAAGCCGATCTCGACCCGCGCCGCGATCGAGGCGATGCCCGAGGGCGTTGTCGCGGTGGCCGACGCCATGGGCATCACCACCGCCGGCATCTTCGGCGACATCCTGTGCGCGCGCATGAAGAGGCGGAACGTGGCGGCGCTCGTCACCGACGGAGCACTGCGCGACCGCACCGGCGTGCTCACAAGCCAGCTGCCGGTGTGGTGCGACGGCATGGCGGCGCCGGCCTCGGTCAATGGCCTCACCTTCGTCGGCTGGAACGAGCCGATCGGCTGCGGCGGCTGCGCGATCTTTCCGGAAGACATCATCGTGGTCGACGATGACGGCGCGGTGGTGATCCCGAAGGACCTCCTCGAGTTCGTCGCCCACGAAGGCGCCGAGCACGAACTTTATGAGAGCTGGGTATTCTCCGAGGTCGAGAAGGGCGTGCAACTGCCGGGCCTTTATCCGCCGAACGACGATGCCAAGCAGCGCTACGCGGATTGGCGCAAGCGGCGCGATTGATCGCGCCGTGTTCTGACCGGACATGTTCTATTACGTCTCGAAGATCCTCGGCTTCTTTGCGCTGCCGTCGAATTTCATTCTTGGGATCGGCGTCCTCGGCATCGTGCTGATGGCGACGCGCTACGCGCGCGCCGGCCGGCGGCTCGCCGTGGCGTCGATCGTGCTGTTCGCCGTGTGCGGTCTCGGCTCGGTCGGCAAGGCACTGATCGAGCCGCTGGAGGATCGCTTTCCGCCGTGGGATGCATCACGCGGTGCGCCGGACGGCATCGTGGTGCTCGGCGGCGCGGTCGATCCGGAATTCGTCGCGGCACGCGGCACCGCCGACCTCAACGAGGCGGCCGAGCGCGTCACCGTTGTCGCGGACTTGGCGCGCCGCTTCCCGCAGGCGCGCATCATCTACAGCGGCGGCAATGCGCGCATCGTCTATCGCGGCGGCAGCGAGGCGGACGCCGCCGCGACGCTCCTCGAAACGTTCGGCATCCCGCGCGATCGTCTGATCCTGGAACATCGCTCGCGCACGACCGCCGAGAACGCGGAGTTCGTGCTGCCGATCGCCCAGCCGAAGCCCGGCGAGCGGTGGCTCCTCGTCACGTCGGGCTATCACATGCCGCGCGCCGTCGGCGCGTTCCGCAAGGTGGGCTTCGAGGTCGAGGCCTATCCGGTCGACTACCGCACCCGCGGCGTCGAGGACATCTGGATCCCGTTCGATGACGTCGCGTCCGGCCTGCGCCGCACCGACACCGCCAGCCGCGAGTGGATCGGCATGTTCGTCTATTGGCTCACCGGCAAAAGCTCGGCGATCTTTCCCGGCCCGTAATGACTGGCGAGCGTAGGGTGGGCAAAGGCGCGTTCTTCGAGACGTGCCCACGCGGAGAGCGTCAACGTGGGCACGCGCGGACAAGTCCGCGCTTTGCCCACCCTACAAACATCGCGCGTTTACTTGATCGCGAGCGGATTGGTCGGCGAGCCGACGGCGCCGGTGATCGGGATCGCGGGGGCGACGAACATGAACTCGTAGACCTTGTCGGCGCGGCAATCCTCGGCCAGCTCCGCGACCTGGAAAATCTCGCCCATGGTGATGCCCATGATCGGGATGGTGATCCAGTGCCACGGCTGGTTGATGCCTTCTTCCGCTTCGTTCGGGCGCACCTCGCAGCCCCAGGTGTCGCTCGCGATCGCCGCGATCTCGGTCTTGTGCACCCATTCGAGCGTTTCGAACGAGAAGCCCGGCGCATCGCCGCCGGGATAGCCGTCCCAGCTGCCGACGCGCTGGCAGCGCTCCATCTGCCCGGTGCGCACGATGACGTAGTCGCCGCGCTTGATCTTGACGCCCTCGGCCTTGGCGGTCTTCTCGAGGTCCTCGGAGGTGATGGCGTAGCCGTCCTCCAGTTCCTCCTTGCCGAGCGCGCGCGGCACGTCGAGAAAGACGCCGCGGCCGACCATCTTGTTCTTGGTCTTTTCGATGCCGCACTTCTGCGCGCCGGCGCTCGTCACTTCGCGGCAATCGTAGCCGTTCCACATGTAGTTCTCGTAGAAGATATGGCCGAGCCCGTCCCATTGGGTGCCCGATTGCAGCGGCATCACCACGATGTCGTCGGAGGCGCGGATGCCGCGCTTGTCGAGCACGCCGGAATAGGCGTCGGTGCCGGTGCGCAGCATCAGGTGCAGCGGGTTGATGCGGTTCATCGGCGGATACTTGGTCTTGCCGCCCTGCGGGTCCGTACTGGTCGAAGTTCAGCGCGAGCGAGATCACCTTGCCTTTGCGCACGAGCTGCGCGGCGGCGACGATGTCCTCCGGCGCCGTGTAGTTGAGCGTTCCGATCTCGTCGTTCGGGCCCCACTTGCCCCAGTTCTTGTATTTCTCCGCGGCAACGCGGAGGTCCTGGCGAGTGAATTTGCGGGCCGGCATGGAGAGCATCCTTTTTCGGATTCCGAAATGGCGAGAGCGGTGCGCAGTGCGCGACATTCCTATAGCGCCACGGTTCGGGCGCGTCAGGTGGTTTCCATTGGCTCTCCGATGCCGTCGTCGTCCGGCTTGACCGGACGATCCAGTAACCACCGTGCCTCGAGGGGAACGCATGGGCCGTGCGCCGGATCGCAACGCTTGTGGTTACTGGATTGCCCGGTCAAGCCGGGCAATGACGTGGTAGGGGCCCCATTCATGCGACGACGGCGCCGGTATCGACGTCGCGCGCGAGAATGATACGATTGCGCCCGCGGCAAGAATTTCGGGCGGCAACGGCCGAAGCAAAAGAAAGTCGGAGGAAGCGATGAACGGGATGGTCCGCGCGCTCGTGCTTGGCGCGGCGCTGATCGCGACAAGCGTTGCCGGCGCCGAGGAGAATTATCCGATCCGCCCGGTGCGCATCCTGGTGCCGTTCGCCGCCGGCGGACCGACCGACGTCATTGCCCGCCTCATCGCGCAGAAGCTCTCGGAGCGCTGGAGCCGCGAAGTCTTCGTCGAGGATCATCCCGGCGCCGGCGGCAACACCGGCACCGTGATCGCCGCGCGCGCCGCGCCCGACGGCTATACGCTCTACATGATGAGCACGGGCTTCATGGTGAACCCGAGCCTCTATGCCAAGGTGCCGTACGATCCGATCAAGGATTTCGCGCCGGTGACGCTCGCGGCCGCATCGCCCAACGTGCTGTTCGTTCATCCGTCGGTGCGCGCGCGCAACGTCATGGAGCTGATCGAACTTATTCGCCGCAATCCCGGCAAGTTCAGCTATGCCCAGCCCTCGACCGGATCGACGCCGCATCTCTCGGGCGAACTCTTCAAGCTGCGCTTCGGCCTCGATCTCGTGACCGTGCCGTTCAACGGCGCGGCGCCGGCGGTCAACTCGACGCTCGCCGGCCACACGCCGATCGCCTTCACGGCGTTGCCCCCGGCGATCGCGAACATCAAGGAAGGCAACCTGCGCGGGCTTGCCGTCACCGCGCATGAGCGCGTTACGCCGCTGCCTGATGTGCCGACGATGGCCGAGGCCGGCGTGCCTGACCAGGAGGCGGAAACGATCAACGGCCTGTTGGTGCCCGCCGGCACGCCGGGCGACATCATCGCGAAGATCAACCGCGATACGGTCGCGATCCTTGCGCTTCCCGACGTGAAAGAGCGCCTCGACGTGCTGGGCTTCCGCGCGGTGGTCTCGACGCCGGCCGAGTTTGGCGAGCGCATCAAGAGCGAGATGGCCAAATGGGATCAGGTGGTGCGCGCCGCGCACATCCGGATCGAGTGACCTGCGGTTGTGCTCCATCGTTGCTCCGCGAGCTGACGCAATCACCAGGCGAATGCCGGCGATGACGTAATCGAACTTTCTGTTCGGTACGTCGCGTGCTTTATTCGAACACTGACGGTTACGCGATCGCCCGGTCAAAGCCGGGCGATGACATTTCGCGGCGAGCGAAACGCGTCATCCGAGAATTTGGAAGGAGAACTGCACATGTCGACCGCTGGTACGTCGCCCCTTCATCGCATCTCCCGGCGCACCATGCTGGGCGCGGCGGCGAGCCTGGCGGCGGCGCCCGCGGTCGCGGCGGAGTGCCGCGTCGGCCCGGAGCCCCATGCGAAGGGACCCCTGGTGTTCCTGGACTACGACCAGGTCGAGCTCGACGCCGCTTACGAGAACTCCGTCTACGAGCCGATGATCATGCAGGCGCGCGACCGGCTTGCTTCGCTTGCCGCGGACGCGCGCAAGCGGCTGGGCGATCCGATGCGTGTCGCCTACGGCCCGACCGAGATCGAGAAGCTCGACATCTATCGCGCCGCGAGGCCGAATGCGCCGATCTTCGTCTACATCCATGGCGGCACCTGGCGCACCGGTTCGTCGGCGCGCGGCGCCTATCCGGCCGAGATGTTCGTCGATCGCGGCGCGCACTACGTTGCGCTCGATTTCATCAACGTGCTCGACGCCGGCGGCGATCTGCGGCCGATGGCGGACCAGGTCCGGCGCGGCATCGCGTGGGTCTACCGCAACGCTGCGAGCTTCGGCGGCGACGCGAGCCGTCTCTACATCGGCGGCCACTCCTCGGGCGGCCACCTCTGCGGGGTCGCCATGGTGACCGACTGGCAGGCGATGGGTCTGCCGCGCGACACCGTCAAAGGCGGCCTGTGCATGAGCGGCATGTACGACCTCAAGCCGGTGCGCCTCTCGTGGCGAGCGAGCTACGTGAAGTTCAACGACGCCATGGAGCACGAGATGAGCTCCATCCGCCATCTCGACCGCCTCAACGCTCCGGTCACGGTGACCTACGGCACCTTCGAGACGCCGGAGTTTCAGCGCCAGGCCCGCGACTTCGCCGCCGCCATCAAGGCGTCGGGCCGGCCGGTCACGCTCGTCGAGGCGCCGAACTTCGCGCATCTCGAAACCGAGGAATCGCTCGGCAATCCCTACGGACCGAACGGCCGCGCTGCGATCGCCATGATGGGTCTCGCGCGGGTCTGAGGACGCGCGCGGCCGCGGTGACCCTCAGTCGCGGAACGCGGCGGCTCGTGCCGGAGCGAAGCTCCGTCCCGGAACAGGGAATCTTTCCCTGAGAACAGGGAAAATCTCAGGGAAAATCAAAAAAGCGGCCATTTTTGCCGGCGTCGCGCCAATTCGTGCAGCGCTTTGAGACAGTTGCACCCGTTTCCCGAGGCGGTCGAACAGGGATGCTGAGGGATCGTTCGTTTGCGATGGATGCGTCCATCTGAACGCGTCGAGAGAAGCATTGAGAAAGTCCTCCGGGTGAATGGGCCGGCAAAAAAACCAGGCTCGCCAATAGGAAGTAGACTAATTTATAGGAATAATCCTATAACGTCAAATCTATTTTTGTGCCGAGGGGGATCGCTACCGGAGTCACCCGGCGCGGATTCATTTTTCGAAATCGAAGGTCTTTCGAAGTCGGAGGCTTTAGGACTGCCAAATCGCAGCGGCCTCGGCAGCCCGGTACCGAAAAATTAAATAAAATTTGCGATGCCCTTGGTGCACTCGTTCGATATCGCGCCTTAGCGTTGCGCCTGAGGCGCTCCTCCAGGAGCCTCGTCGTGAATTTCATTCGTCTCGGCCTCAAAGCCCGTGTCTTTAGCGGTTTTTCAATCCTCGTCCTCATGGGACTCGCGCTTGCGGGTTTCGGGGCGTGGGAATTGTCGGGCATCAAGGCTGATGTTCAAAGACTTTCCGCGATCAACGAGAACTCTACTCGCGCGCTTGAGGCCTCAAAGCGGATCGAGATCATCCGGCGTGCCAACCTGCGCTACATGGTTGATGCCGATGAGGAATCGATGAAGGAGGCCGCAGCGGCCGAATCGAGTGCCAGCGACTTGCTCAAACTCGCCGCGGATTCCACGCCGACGCTGGAGCGCCGCAACGCCTACAACACGATTCGTTCCGAAATCGACGCGATGCGGGGAAAGCGCGAGACGCTGATGGGTCTCGTCAAGCAGATGCAGGCCGACCGCGCGAAGCTCTTCAGCGGCGGCGACGAGCTGACCGCCGCCACCGACAAGCTGATGCAGTCGCGGACGACGATCAACGATCGCAGCGTCTTGTCATTGTTCAGCCCGGTCGAATTGAGCGTGCTGCTTGTGCGGGTCGCAAACTGGCGTTTCCTGGCGACGCGCGACGCGAAGGGGCCGGCGACGTTCAAGGCCAACATGGAACATGCGGCGGCGGCGCTTGCGGCCTTGGAGAGGACCGAACTTCCGGACAGCGTCCGCGCCTTCATTGGGCCGGTCAAGGCAGCGCTCGCCGCCTATGCGACGAGCTTCGACGCGCTGGCGGCGAACATGCTCAAGAGCGACGATCTGTTCTGGAAGAACATGGTGCCGCAGGCGGTCGATATGCTGGCGAAGATCGGCACGGTGCAGCAGCAGCTCAAGGAGGTGTCCGATTCGGCAAAGGCCGATACCTTTGCGGCGATCGACTCGACGATCTCGACCCAGATGATCGTTGGCGGCCTCGCCCTCGTGCTCGGCGTGCTCATCGCCTGGATCGTCAGCCGCAGTATCATCAAGCCGGTGGCCGGCATGACCGGCGCCATGCAGCGGCTCGCCGCCGGGGACAATGAAGTCGAAATCCCCTCGCGCGACAGCAGGGATGAAATCGGGGCCATGGCCAAGGCCGTCGAGGTGTTCAAGCAGAACGCGATCGAGCGGATCAGGCTTGAGGCGGAGCAACGCGAGACCGAGGCGCGCACCGCCGCCGACAAGCGGAGCGCCGAGGAGCGCGCGGCAGCGGAAAAGCACGCCGCGGCGGAGCGCGAAGAAGCGGCCCGCAAGGCCGCGACCCACAAGCTCGCATCTCAGTTCGAAGCAGCGGTCGGCGGCATCATCGACAATGTGTCGTCCGCTTCGACCGAACTGGAAGCGGCGGCTAATACGCTGACCAAGACCGCCGAAACCACCCAGGGCCTCTCTGGCGTGGTGGCATCGGCCTCGGAGGAAGCGTCCGCGAACGTCCAGTCGGTTGCCTCCGCCACCGAGGAGATGGCGGCCTCGATCGGCGAGATCAGCCGGCAGATGCAGGAATCGCGGAAGATCGCGGCCGAAGCCGTCAAGCAGGCGGTGGAGACCGATCGACGCATCAACGACCTCTCCAAGGCCGCCGGCCGGATCGGCGACGTGGTGAAGCTCATCACCGCGATCGCGGAGCAGACCAACCTGCTCGCCCTCAACGCGACCATCGAGGCGGCGCGCGCCGGCGAGGCCGGCAAGGGCTTCGCCGTGGTGGCGCAGGAGGTCAAGGCGCTGGCCGCGCAAACCGCCAAGGCGACCGACGAGATCGGCAACCAGATCACCGGCATGCAGTCGGCGACCGACGAGTCGGTCGTCGCCATCAAGGCGATCGGCGCCACCATCGGCCAGATCTCCGAGATTTCCGCGACGATTGCCGCCGCGGTCGAGGAGCAGGGCGCGGCGACCGGCGAGATCGCGCGCAATGTCGGCGAGGCCTCGAAGGGCACCGCGCAGGTCGCGACCAACATCACCGACGTCAACCGCGGCGCCGGCGAAACCGGCTCGGCCGCATCCCAGGTGCTGGCGTCGGCGCAGTCGCTCTCCGAAGAGAGCAACCGGCTCAAGCTCGAGGTGCAGAAATTCCTCGACACCGTGCGCGCCGCGTGACGCCGCGTCGTCATTCCGGGGGCCGAGCGCAGCTCGGCAGCCCGGAATCCATACTCCGCAGTCAGTGTTCCTGGATTCCGGGCTCGCCTCCGCTTCGCTCCGGCGCCCCGGAATGACGCGCTTTTTGGCTTGAGTTGCTGGTGATCCTGCGCCGCTTCAGCCGGCGCGTCACTTCCGCGTCGGGGTGAAATAGCGCAGGTCGGGCGGGGGCTGGTCCTTCTTGGTCGGCATCAGGAAGCCGTCGCCGCTCATGAAATAATCTTCCGTGCCGATCACGACGTAATTGCTGCCCTCGGTGCAGAAGGTCTGTCCCCAGTGCGGATGCGGGTTCGCATTGCGGCGATAGGTCTTGTCGACGCTCCACGGCCGCGTCAGCGCGTGGTCGAACACGGTGATCTCGTCGTGGAGGAGGTTGGGATTAGCCTTATCGAGGTGGATGCGTTCCTTGAACGTTGATTGATTGTCGAAGTGCAGCGGCAAGCCCGTCGCGTCGTAGGCGCGCGGCCCCTTGAACGGGCCTCGCGTCTCGACCTCGAGCACGTCGTAGCGGCCGTCGCCGTCTTCGTCGATCCAATGGCCGATCGAATAGCCCTGATAGGTCGCGGTGACTTCGTCGGTCGGCTTCGGCCAATCGCGCCCGTCGGTGAAGATGCGGCGAATCTCCTCGCCCGCGATGACATAGGTCGTCTCGGGCGTGACGACGAATTCCTGCACCGGGATCGCCATCATGAACGGCATGCCGCCCGGCAGGCATTGGGCGTGGCCGATGAAATTGCCCTGGCCGCCCTTGGCCTGGTCGGCCATGCTTTCCTCGTGGACTTTCTTGTACTCGGGCGTCAGCGGCGCTTCCTGCGGCGGTCCGAAGCGCTTGTTCGGATCGAACTTGACTCGCTGGCCGCCGAAAAGCTGGCTGAACGTGTCCCACTGGCCTTTCCAATTGGGATACTTCGTCTCGTCGGCATGAGCGGATGCGCTCGCCATCAGCAGGGCGGCGACAGCAAGGGCGCGCGCGCCCGGCCCCATAGCGCTTCGGCGTGACATGGTGATCCTCCCTGTGTCGGCGGATCGGCTCGTTGGGTCGGCCCGATCTTCGCCTGACGGCGATGAAGATACACCGCCCGCGAATGACAGGGAACGCGGAAACACCCAACACGTCCGGCATTTCCCTGCTGACGTCATCCTGAGGTGGCCGCGCTGGCGCGGCCCTCGAAGGATGGCCACCGGCACGGCGGTGCGCGCTTCCATCCTTCGAGACGCGCCTTCGGCGCTCCTCAGGATGACGTTTGTGATTGTTTCGCACGCTAAAAAGGGGAGCAGGAAGATCCCGCATGTCGCTGCGCTCATGCGGGCTACGGCTAGCGGCTTGCTGCGGCTTGCGGCGGCGGCGGTTCTGCGGCACAAACGCGGCATGCGCATCACCGATATCCGCGAGACCGCAATTCCGCTCAAATCGGATTTGCGGAATTCGAGCTTCGACTTTTCCGAGATGACGACGTCGATCGTCGCGGTCGTCACCGACGTGATCCGCGGCGGCCGGCCGGTCGCGGGCTTCGCCTTCAACTCGACCGGCCGCTACGCCTGCGGCGCGCAGATGCGCGAGCGCTTCATTCCCCGCGTGCTGCGCGCCGATCCGGCGAAGCTCGTCGATGCGCGCGGCGATCTCGATCCGGCGCGCGTCCTTGCCGTGATGAGCGCGGGCGAGAAGGTCGGCGGCGACGCCGAGCGCTCGATCGCGATCGGCACCATCGAAGTCGCGGTGTGGGACGCGGTCGCGAAGATCGCCGACAAGCCGCTCCATCGCGTGCTCGCGGAACGCTTCAGCGGCGGCAAGCTGCCGGACAAGGTGTTCTGCTACGTGGGCGGCGGCTGGTATCGGCCGGGCGGCACGCTCGGCGACCTCAAGGACGAGATCCGCCGTCATCTCGGCGCCGGCTACACCATGGTCAAGATCAAGGTCGGCGGCGCGCCGCTCGACGAGGACTGCCGGCGCATCGCCGCGGTGCTCGACGTGCTCGGCAGCGAGCATCGTCTCGCGGTCGACGCCAACGGCAAGTTCGAGCGCGACGAGGCGCTGGCCTATGCCAAGGCGCTCAAGCCGTTCGGGCTGAAATGGTTCGAGGAGCCGTGCCATCCGCTCGACTACGCGCTCTATGCCGAGATCGCGCGGGCCTACGATGCGCCGCTCGCGACCGGCGAGAACCTCTATTCCACTGAAGACGTGCGCAATCTCGTGCGCTTCGGCGGCCTCAAGGCGGGGCGCGACTTCATCCAGGTCGATCCGCCGCAGGCCTATGGCATCAGCCGGTTCGGCAAGACCGTCGCGATGCTGGAAGGGGAGGGCTGGTCGCGCGCCAATCTCTTTCCCCACGGCGGCAACCAGATGTCGCTCGCTATCGCCGCGGGCTTCGGCCTCGGCGGCGCAGAGTCCTATCCCGGCGTCTTCGGCGCGTTCGGCGGCTTCGCCGACGATGCCCGCGTCGAGAACGGATACATCACGCTCTCCGACCGTCCCGGCATCGGCTTCGAGGGCCAGGCCGCGCTCTACACGCTGATGCGGGGGCTCATCGAGTGACGTGCATCATTGCTGCCCCGACGCGGTCCTGATCGGTGCCGGCATGATCGGAAGCTCGATGTAGGAGGGGTGCGCCGCATCGTGGAAGACGGTCTGGCGGGCAGCGACCATCTGGGCATCGGCACCGACCGGCTGTCCGGTGTTCAGATTGCGATCGTAGTGGGGAAAATTGCTGCTCGATATTTCGAGCCGGATCTGGTGACCGACCTTGAACAGATTGCTCGTCGGAAACACCGTGATCGTGTACTCGTACGGCTTTCCTGGATCGAGCGGTTCATGCGTTTCGAGACCGTTGCGATGGCTCGCGCGGACGATGCCATTATTGAGGTTGATGATTTTTCCGCCGGGCGCCACATCGACGAGCTTCGCTGTCCAATCGGTGTCGGGCGCCGACGAAGCCGCGTAAAGCTTCACGGTGATTGGTCCCGTCACCTCGACGGCCTCGGACAGCGGCGGGGTCGAGTAGATGAGGACATCAGCGCGTTTTTCGGTGTCGGTCTGATCGTAAGGCCCGACGGGCGCTACGGTGGCAAAACAGCATGAATGGCCGCCTTTGCTCGGCACCGGATTGGCGGGATCATAAACGTAATGATCGCTTGGCTCGGTGCCGACGGGCGGCACGGTCGTGAGCTGCCCGTTGCCGAACGATGAATTCGCCTGACCGCGGCTATGGAGGTAGAACTTGGTGAACCGCGTGCCGGGGATCGGCCAATCCTGCGCCTCGCGCCAGACATTCGGCGCCCATGACGAAGACGCGCACCGGCGGGTCCTTGTCGGCGCCGTTGTTCTTCCCCTTGAGCCAATAATCGAAGAACCGGAGCTGCTGGTCCATGGTGGTGTTGGCGGCCTCGGGGCCGAAGTCCACATCGCCGCTCTTGGTGTCCCATGGAATGTGCACGTAAGGCCGGATAACCAGCCTCTGCCCGTTCCGCGCCGCATCCGAGCCGCCGGACTTTCGCATCCCGACAAAGTTTTCGACGCTGCCGTTGAGGAAGACGTCGTACCAGCCGGCGAAATTGAGCGCGGGAACCTTTACCTGCGGCCATCGCTCGCGGATGCTCCAGCGCCGCCAATATTCGTCGCGATCGCTGTGCTTGACCCAGTCGAAGAAAAATCCCGCCACTTCGGGACGATCCGGCATCAGCCATGGATAGGTTCTGATCGGCAGGTGCGTGTAGGATTTCGCAATGGCGCCGCGCGCTTCGGCGAGCTTGTCGACGACCGACTGATCGCCGAGCCGCGGCACGGCGCCGGCCGTGAGCGAAGAGAGCGCCCAGGATTCCTCGAACGCTAGCGAGAACGCGCCGCCTTCATAGGACCAGCCGTCGTAGTAGTCCGAACCGGTGTGCGCGGGCGCGATTGCGGCAAGATGAGGCGGCGCCTTGATGGCTGCAAGCCATTGCGTCGCGCCGACGTAGGAGAAGCCGTACATCCCGACCTTGCCATTCGATTGGGGAAGACCGGCGGCCCATTCGACGGTGTCGTATCCGTCATCGAGTTCGTCGCGGAACGGATAGAAGGTCCCTTCGGAGGTGTACAACCCACGCAAGTCCTGGATCACGACGATGTAACAGCGCGCCGCATATCCTGACGGCGGACCATAGACCCCGCTCTGGGCGGCGGACTTGTCGTAGGGCAGGCGCATCAGGAGAACCGGGTAGCTGCCGCTCTCGACCGGGCGATAGACGTCAGCATAGAGCACCGTCCCGTCGCGCATCGTGGCTGCGACGTTGATCTCCTTGTGAACGGCGCACTGTTCGGGGGCAGGCTGCGTCTGCGCCGCTACTGGCGCTCCAACCGCCGCGATGCCCGATGCGATCGCGATCCGCAGCAAGAGTGATGACGGCATGACATCCTCCCCAAGTCGACCTGGTTGTTTTGGCGTTGGTGCAGTTTTGAAAACGTTATCAGGTTGATGACGAACCCGCCATGCAGCGCTGCCACCCCACCCCGGACTGCCTTCGGCAGTCCGACCCTGCCCCTGCTGGGGAGGATGCATTTGCGTTCGTGCCGCGGGCGGGGCAATTTCCGCGGCGGGAGGCTACCGCATGGCGATTCTTGCTGCGCCTGTCGACACCACCAGCGCCGAATTCCGCGCCAATGCGAACGAGATGCGCGCGCTCATCGCCGATCTCGAACGCCGCCGCGCCGAGGCGGCGCTGGGCGGGCCGGAGCGCGCGCGCGAGCGCCACACCGCGCGGGGCAAGCTGTTGCCGCGCGAGCGCGTGCTGCGCCTCATCGATCCCGGCACGCCGTTTCTCGAACTCGTCGCCGCTCGCCGCGAACGGCATGTACGAGGACGCGATCCATGGCGCCGGCCTGATCGCCGGCATCGGCCGCGTCGAGGGCCGCGAATGCGTCATCATCGCCAACGACGCCACCATCAAAGGCGGCACCTACTTCCCGATGACGGTGAAGAAGCATCTGCGCGCCCAGGAGATCGCGTTCGAGAACCGGCTGCCGTGCATCTATCTCGTCGATTCCGGCGGCGCCAACCTGCCGCGCCAGACCGACGTGTTTCCCGACCGCGACCACTTCGGCCGCATCTTCTACAACCAGGCCAATCTCTCGGCGGCGGGCATCGCCCAGATCGCGGCCGTGATGGGCTCGTGCACGGCGGGCGGCGCTTACGTGCCGGCGATGTCCGACGAGACGATCATCGTGCGCGGGCAGGGCACGATCTTTCTCGGCGGCCCGCCGCTGGTGAAGGCCGCGACCGGGGAGGTGGTGAGCGCGGAAGACCTTGGCGGCGCCGACGTCCATGCGCGGCGCTCCGGCGTCGCCGACCATATGGCCGCCGACGACAATCATGCGCTCGACGATCTGCCGGCGCATCGTCGCGAACCTCGGCGGCAGCAAGCGCGTGACGCTTGCGGTCGTGCCGCCGCGTCCGCCGGCGTTCGATGCGCGGGAGATCGACGGCCTGATCCCGGCCGATCCCAAGAAGCAGCTCGACATGCGCGCCGTCATCGCGCGCCTCGTCGACGGCTCGGAGTTCGACGAGTTCAAGGCGCTCTACGGCACGACGCTGATCACCGGCTTCGCCCATATCGGCGGCATTCCGGTCGGCGTGCTCGGCAACAACGGCGTGCTGTTCTCGGAATCGGCGCTCAAGGGCACGCACTTCATCGAGTTGTGCTGCCAGCGCCGCATCCCGCTGTTGTTCCTGCAGAACATCACCGGCTTCATGGTGGGGAGCCGCTATGAGGCCGGCGGCATCGCCAAGGACGGTGCCAAGATGGTGATGGCGGTCGCCTGCGCGCGCGGTGCCGAAGGTCACGGTGATCGTCGGCGGCTCGTACGGCGCCGGCAACTATTCCATGTGCGGGCGCGCCTACGGGCCGCGCTTTCTGTTCATGTGGCCGAACGCGCGCATCTCGGTGATGGGCGGCGAGCAGGCGGCGAGCGTGCTTGCGACCGTGCGGCGCGACAACATCGAGGCTGTCGGCGGCAAGTGGTCGGAGGTCGAGGAGGCGGAGTTCAAGCTGCCGATCCGCGAGCAGTACGAGGCCGAGGGCAATCCGTACTACGCGACGGCGCGGCTATGGGACGACGGCATCATTACGCCCGCCGAGACGCCGCGCGTGCTGGCGCTCGCGTTCTCCGCCGCGCTCAACGCGCCGATCCCGGAAACCCGCTTCGGCGTCTTTCGGATGTGACGGTCCGACCGACTACGGCTGCGGGCGCTTGTGGTGGCCAACGAATAGCCACATCCGCTCGCGGGCCTGCATGCTCGCGGCTTGGTGTCGCGACTCGACAGCGTCTCATCATTCTCCGACGTCATGCCCGCGAAAGCGGGCATCCAGTAACCCCTGAGCCATCGATTGTCGCAAGGCTGCGCCCAATGTCGAGGCTGGTGGTTACTGGATCGCCCGGTCAAGCCGGGCGATGACGGACTTGGTAGTTCGTTGGAAGCGGATCGCCAATTGAGGGGATCGCCGATTAGCGGACCACCAATCAGCGGATCGCCAATCAGTCGGATCGTTCTAATTTCCCGTGCGTTTGAAGTAGCGCAGGTCGGGCGGGGCTTGGCCTTTTCTCACCGGCATCAGATAGCCGTCGGAGCTCAGGTAATAGTCTTCCTTGCCGATGCTGACGTGTGCGTTGTCCTCGGCGCACACTTCCTCGGCCCACCAGATCGGCCCCGGCTTCTTGTAGCGCGGATAGTTTCTGAGGATCGTCCACGGCCGCGTGTAGGCGTGGTCGATCAGCGTGATCTCGTCGTGCAGGATGTCGGGATTGGCCTTGTCGAGGAAGATGCGCTCTTTCACGATGGTCTGATTGTCCGCGTGGGTCGGCAGCGCGCCGTCCAACGTGCGCGGGCCCTTGATGAAGCGGGTCTCGACTTCGAGCACGTCGTATTTGCCGTCGCCGTCCTCGTCGACCCACTTGCCGATCGAATGACCGGAGAACACCTCCTCCACCTCCTCGGGCCATTCGCGCCCGTCGGTATAGATGCGGCGATTGTCGTGGATGTGATCGACGAGGATGTAAGTGGTCTTCGGCGTGATGACGATCTCCATCGCCGCGTAGGCGTGCATCTGCCGCGGCATTCCCGGCGGGAAGCAGCGATACATGACGTCGGTGCCGTGGCCGCCGGTGGCGCGATCGGCGAGGTTCGCCTGGTAGACCGCCTGATATTCGGCGGTCAGCGGCGGCTTCTCGCCGCGCGCCCAGGCGTACATTTCGCTGCGACCCCATCGCCCCGCGAAGTCCGGGTATTTGCTGAAATCGACGATCTGGGAGCGGGCGTCCGACATGCCCGCGAGGCCGATCCCGAGAGCAAACGCGAATGCGCACCAGCGGTAAGTCATGACGTTTCCCCGACGAATTATGGTTGGTGCGAAGACTAGCGATTTTTCGGAGGGAGCCGGGAACGGGTGCAAAACTGTAGGGCGCAATAGCGAAGCGTATTGCGCCATCCACGGCCCGGCGGCGCAATACGCTTTCGCTATTGCGCCCTACGGCCCGCACGATTGCCGAGGCTGCGGCCTCGTCAGATCAGCGGCAGCTGGATCAGGATCAGGATGAGGCCCACGAACGACGCGGCCCACACCAGCGTGCGCAGCCACGGAATGCCGATGATGTAGATGATGGCGTAGGCGAGCCGCGACCAGAAGAAGATCTGCGCGCCGAGGCCCGTCATGTAGTTGTTCTTGTTGGTCACTTCCGTGATCAGGATGAGGATCGCGAACAGCACCAGGCTTTCGAGCATGTTGCGGTGCGCGCGCAGAGCGCGCCCGGCCCAGCCGGTCGCGAGCCGCGCGTCGTCGCGATTGCCGACGGCCCACGGCAACCCGAACTGCAGCACGGTGCCGCTGGCCGCGATCAACATCTGCACGGCCGCGAGGATCGCCGTCCAGAGAAGCATCGTGAGTTCGAGCGACATGGTGGACCTCCCCAGGTTTCCGCGTCGCCCAATTCTGCAATGTTTGGCCGCCCGACGCCAGCGCGGGAGTGCCGTGACGGCCTCTTTGCGAACATCTTACAGACGTCATCCTGAGGAGCGCCGAAGGCGCGTCTCGAAGGATGGCCACATGCTCCGCCGTGCCCGCTGCCATCCTTCGAGGCTCGCTTCGCTCGCACCTCAGGATGACGTCTGAATTGTGGGCACGCTCATAATGTTTGCATGCAGTGCTCGCAGCGCGTGCGCCGTCTTCACGCGCTCTCGCACCCGCGAAGGCCCGGCGAGACAGCGTGCTCACGGAACCATCCGCCGTCGCGAAGGTTACGCCATAGGGCACGGCGCGCCGTCGGCGACATTTTGTCCGCTTGGCCGCCCACGCGCGGCCCCACGCCCGCCAATCTCCCGCGTCATGGATTAAAGCTCATGGATTGACGCGCAGATCCCATCCATCGCCACACGGCCGACAGAACAATCGCAAAGCCAAGCCAACGAAGGAGCCAACGAAGGAGCCAACGAAGGAGGATGTGAGATGTCGTACAAGGTCTACAGCGGCCCGCTCGGCACCGAGACGGTGTCGCCGATCAGCAAGGACCGCATGCTGTTCAAGGAATTCACGAGCCTCGACGAGGCGCTGTCGTGGGCCGGCCACGTCAAGACCACGGGGCGCGTCGCGCTCCTGATCGAAGGCAGCGGCGGCGAGCGCTACGACAAGCGCGACATCGCCGCCGTCCTCGCCGCCCGCGAAGCCCGCGCGGGCTAGGGCCGGGAGCCCCACCGCCGTAGCCCGCTTGCCGTAGCCCGGATGAGCGAAGCGAAATCCGGGAACGGCGTTTCAACACGAACGGCTTTTCTGATTGCGATGCGGTCCCCGGATTTCGCTTCGCTCCATCCGGGCTACAGGCGACCTGCCGCGCTGCGCTCATCCGGGCTACGCGCTGCGAGCTTTCTTGGGCTTCGATGTCTGTCGGCGATCACGTGCCGCGCGTGTGCGCCGCGCGGCGGCTGTCAGATCGCGCGCGCCACGCGTCGTGTCGCCTCGTCCTTCAAGGAGGCCGGCGACCGAAATATCCTCGTCAAGTTCTTCCCAATGCAAGCCGAGACGGGAAAGCTCGACCTGTTTGCGTTGCGCGCGAGTTGCATTCAGGAGACGCGGAAACCACGCCAACGGCAGGAGGAAGCCGCGTCTAAAATACAGTCTTGATGATCTTGCGGACGCCCTCAATAAGTTCGTACGTTTGTTCGGTTGTTGGGTCCTTTGGCTTTTTGTGGTCGCAGAGGTTGCGAAGGTCAGCCAAATGTTGAATGAAGCGCCACGTCGGCACATCAACTATATCATTTTTCTTGAGAATGTCATTTAGGTCACTGATGTGAGGATCTTCGCAATCGTAATTTTATGTTGATGGCAAACCATCGATAAATGGCCTTCTAAAACTACTCCGGCAATCGCACCAGCTCCGCGATGAAAGCCCTTGCGATTGAGCTCCCCCGCAATCTCCAATTCGTTATCAAAAAGGTCAGCTTGCAGGAGGGTCTTGATATCGAATAGCGAACTCTCAAGCCGCTGCGTCGCAGATTTAACTATTTCAACTTGCTGTCGGAACGCAGGAATGGCCGCGTCCGGACCAACTACTTTATCCTTAAACGCGCCGATTGTAATTGTTAGG
Source organism: uncultured Alphaproteobacteria bacterium (assembly GCA_963702755.1). Classification (GTDB taxonomy): domain Bacteria; phylum Pseudomonadota; class Alphaproteobacteria; order Rhizobiales; family Xanthobacteraceae; genus JAJPKK01. Next base: position 848,343 of record CAVPDZ010000009.1, read on the forward strand.
CCTTTCAGATAGTCAGAGATTGTATAGTTAGCGTAGGTTATGTCCTTTCGGGGCTTGTCGGATTTATAGTAACTGACGAAGTCTTCAACTCTCGAAGGCGGCAATTGGCTTATGCAAGCTAGTGCCTCAGAATACCAGACTTGGTACTCATAATCGAAAATTGGTACTTGCTTGGCTTGTTCGTCTGTTAAGCCAATATCCTTTGCACTTCTCTTGGCGGTAGCTAATAACATCGACGCCAGCAGGAGGCTGCCAGAGTTCGTTAATCTATCTAGATCGGACCGATAACGTTCGAGATTAGTCGGCATCTTAATTAGGGACAGCGCGATCGCCCGCGCTTTCCCCCTCGTCCTTTGTCATTCTCACGAACACCCCGTCGTCCCCCCGCACGTGTTGCACTTCAAGCACGTGCCGTTCCTCACCAGCGTGAAATTCCCGCATTCGCCGCAGGCTTCGCCTTCGAAGCCTTGGGCTTTGGCTTCGGCGCGTTTCTCGGCGGCGAGCGCGCGGGCTTCGGCGCGGGCCTCGGTCTTCGTCGGTGACCACGGCAGGTTTTCGAGCGCCTCGGCAGGCGAGGGGGCGCGCTCGGGCTTGAGCGCGGTCGTGCCTTCGACGGCGCCGCGGGCGGTGGTGAGCGAGGTGATTTTTGCGGAGGCGTGTCACCCCACCCCGGCTCGTTTCACTCGCCGACCCTCCCCCTCCAGGGGAGGGTGCAACGCGTTCGCCGCCGCCGGGCATCACCACGAGCTTGTCGGTGCGCGAGCGGGTGAGGCCGCGCGAGACGTAGCGGGTCGCGGGCTCGTTCGGCGGCTTGCCTTCCTCGATGCCCTTGCCGAGCGCGTCCATGTTCGATTCGCCGGGCTCGACATGGGCAAGATCGAAGCGCGAGAGATAGGAGACCGCGAGCTCGCGGAAGACGTAGTCGAGGATCGAGGTCGCGTACTTGATGGTGTCGTTGCCCTGCACCGGGCCCGACGGCTCGAAGCGCGTGAAGGTGAAGGCGTCGACATATTCGTCGAGCGGCACGCCGTATTGCAGGCCGAGCGACACCGCGATCGCGAAGTTGTTGAGGAGCGAGCGCAGCGCCGCGCCCTCCTTGTGCATGTCGATGAAGATCTCGCCGATCCGCCCGTCGTCGTATTCGCCGGTGCGCAGGTAGACCTTGTGGCCGCCGACCACGGCTTTCTGGGTGTAGCCCTTGCGGCGGTCGGGCATGCGCTCGCGCTCGCGGATCACGGTGATGCGCTCCACCACCTTCTCGACGATGCGCTCGGCGAGCGCCGCGGTGCGGGCGGCGGCGGGCTTCTCGACGAAGGCCGCGACCTCGTCGTCCTCCTCGCCGTCGTCGGCGATGAGCTGGCTCTGCAGCGGCTGCGAGAGCTTCGAGCCGTCGCGATAGAGCGCGTTCGCCTTGAGGCCGAGCTTCCAGGAGAGGAGGTAGGCCTCCTTGCAGTCCTCGACCGTCGCCTCGTTCGGCATGTTGATGGTCTTGGAGATCGCGCCCGAGATGAACGGCTGCGCCGCCGCCATCATGCGGATGTGGCTCTCGACCGAGAGGAAGCGGCGGCCGAGGCGGCCGCACGGATTGGCGCAGTCGAACACCGCGTAGTGCTCGGGCTTGAGGTGCGGCGCGCCCTCGACCGTCATGGCGCCGCACACATGGATGTTGGCGGCGTCGATCTCGCGCCGGCTGAAGCCCAGCGCCGCGAGCATGTCGAAGTTCGGCTTGGCGAGGTCTTCGGCGGAGAAGCCGAGTTCGTCGCGGCAGAACGCTTCGCCGAGCGTCCACTTGTTGAACACGAACTTGATGTCGAAGGCGGTCGGCAGCGCCTTCTCGATCTTCTCGATGATCTCCGGCGTGAAGCCCTTGGCCTTCAGCGTGGTGTGGTTGATGGCCGGCGCGTTCGCCATGGTGCCGTGGCCGACGGCATAGGCCTCGATCTCGGCGATCTCGGCGGGGCGTAGCCGAGCGACGCGCAGCGCCTCGGGCACGGCGCGGTTGATGATCTTGAAGTAGCCGCCGCCGGCGAGCTTCTTGAACTTGACCAGCGCGAAGTCCGGCTCGATGCCGGTGGTGTCGCAGTCCATCACGAGGCCGATGGTGCCGGTCGGCGCGATCACCGTCGCCTGGGCGTTGCGGAAGCCGTGCTCGGTGCCGAGCGTGAGCGCGCGGTCCCAGGCGCGGGTCGCATGCTCGGCGAGGCCGGCGAAGTTTTCGCCGGTCGCGGCGCAGGCGGCGTGGTCGAGGCGCACGGGCGGCGTCGCGATGTGTTCGTAGCCCGTCTTCTCGCCATGGGCGGCGCGGCGGTGATTGCGGATCACCCGCAGCATCGCCTCGCGATTCTTCTTGTAGCCGGGGAAGGTGCCGAGCAGCGCCGCCATCTCGGCGGAGGTGACATAGGAGACGCCCGTCATGATCGAGGAGAGCGCGCCGCAGATCGCGCGGCCCGCTTCCGAATCATAGGGAATGCCCGACGACATCAGGAGGCCGCCGAGATTGGCGTAGCCGAGGCCGAGCGTGCGGTACTCGTAGGAGAGCTGCGCGATTTCCTTCGAGGGGAACTGCGCCATCAGCACCGAGATTTCGAGCACGACGGTCCACAGCCGCACCGCATGCTCGTAGCCCGCGAGATCGAACAGCTCTCGCCGTCATTCCGGGGCGCGCCGCAGGCGCGAACCCGGAATCCAGGGGCAAACTCGGCGCTTGGGTCTGGATTCCGGATAGCCGCTTCGCGGCTTCCGGAATGACGGAAGCGAGCGCCGCGGAAGGCGAGCAGGTTCAGCGAGGCGAGATTGCACGCGGTGTCGTCGAGGAACATGTATTCCGAGCACGGATTCGATGCGCGAAATCGGGCCGGCCGCCGGGCAGGTGTGCCAGTCGTTGATGGTCGAGTGATATTGCAGGCCGGGATCGGCCGAGGCCCAGGCGGCGTAGGCGATCTTCTCCCACAGCTCGCGCGCCTTCACGGTCTTGGCGAGCTTGCCGGGCTTGGTGCGCCAGGTCAGATCCCAGTCGCCGTCCGCTTCCACCGCCTTGAGGAATTCGTCGGTGACGCGCACGGTGTTGTTGGAGTTCTGGCCCGACACCGTGAGGTAGGCTTCCGAATCCCAGTCGGTGTCGTAGATCGGGAAGTCGATGTCCTTGTAGCCCTGCTTGGCGAACTGGATGACGCGCTTGATCATCGGATCGGGCACGCCGTTGCGCCGCGCCGCCTTGATCTCGCGGCGCAGCGCCGGGTTCTTGTCGGGATCGAAGCAGTCGTCGTCGGAGCCTTCGCAATTCACGCAGGCCTTCAGCACCGCCTTGAGGTGGCGCTGGTTGAGCTTGGAGCCGGTGACGAGGGCCGCGACCTTCTGCTCCTCGATCACCTTCCAGTTGATGAACTGCTCGATGTCCGGATGGTCGATGTCGACGATCACCATCTTGGCGGCGCGGCGCGTGGTGCCGCCCGACTTGATGGCGCCGGCGGCGCGGTCGCCGATCTTGAGGAAGCTCATCAGGCCGGACGACTTGCCGCCGCCCGAGAGCCGCTCGCCTTCGCCGCGCAGGCGCGAGAAATTGGTGCCGGTGCCCGAGCCGTATTTGAACAGCCGCGCCTCGCGCACCCACAGATCCATGATGCCGCCCTCGTTGACGAGGTCGTCGGAGATCGACTGGATGAAGCAGGCGTGCGGCTGCGGATGCTCGTAGGCGGTCTTCGACTTCACGAGCTTGCCGGTCTTGAAGTCGACGTAGAAATGGCCCTGGCTCGGGCCGTCGATGCCGTAGGCCCAATGCAGGCCGGTGTTGAACCATTGCGGCGAGTTCGGCGCCGCCATCTGCATGGCGAGCATGTAGCGCAGCTCGTCGAAGAAGGCCTGCGCGTCCGCTTCCGAATCGAAGTAGCCGCCCTTCCAGCCCCAATAGGTCCAGGTGCCGGCGAGCCGGTCGAAGACCTGCTTCGAGGACTGCTCGCCGACGTGGCGATCCTTCTCCGGCAGTTCCTTGAGCGCGGCCTCGTCGGCGACCGAGCGCCACAGCCACGAGGGGACCGTCTCCTCCTCGACCTTCTTCAGGCGCGCGGGCACGCCGGCCTTGCGGAAATATTTCTGCGCCAGCACGTCGGAGGCGACCTGCGTCCAGTCGGCGGGCACTTCGACGTCGTCGGCATGGAAAACCGTCGAGCCGTCCGGATTGCGGATTTCGCTCGTGGTCAGGCGGAAGGCGATGTCCGCATAGGGTGACTGGCCTTCCTTGGTGTAGCGCCGCTCAATCCGCATCGTCGTCTTGCCCCTTATTTACGGGCGCTCGCCTCCTGATGAAGCGTAGCGCATTCCATCCCCCGGGCGCGCGCCTGTCCCCTGCGCACCCGTCGCCGGCCGTTCTGACGCCCGCCGTTTTTCTGCCTCGTCCCCGCTGGCGAGAGGACAAGGGCCCGGCTTCCAACTGCGGCGTGTCGGTCATCCGATCGGAGGATCGGCCCTCAAGGCAATATTCAACCGTCCACCCAAGCCACCTGGCCATGGCGGGCAAGCATCACAAGCCTCTCGGGATTTGGCCGGCCGGGACTTGGTACACGCGCCCCGCCGCACCTCCGAACGCTATGACTCTCCAACGCGCCCGTCAAGGTCTAGTACAAGAGTCTAAATCATCCCCTAAATATGGTGTGAAAGCTGGGTATAACCAGGGAGAATTCAGTACCATCGGCGCAAGTATCGGGAATCCGGGCGAGATTCGGAAGCGGAGAGTTTTATGAATCCGTCGTCGCGCCGTCACCGCCCGGTCATGGCGGCTGGGGACAGGCTTGGACGGTATGATGATGGGGCTTTCGAATCGCGGCAAGTCGCCTAGTCAAGGGACGGTCGGACGGAATGCCGCGACTATCTGTGCATGCCAGCTCGTCGCTTCGTCTGTGCAGAAACCAATTCGGCGCGATGTGCGATCGAGCGCCAGGCTTCGAATCGGTCGTCAGCTTCACGGGCTCGCTATGGACTTGGGAAGGGGCCGGTGGCATCAACGCTCGACCGTCGTAGCCCGGATGAGCGCAGCGATATCCGGGGCCTGCCTATGACGCGCGACTGATCCCGGATGTCGCTTCGCTCATCCGGGCTACGAACACGCCTCTTGCCGCAAGCCGCCACCGGACCGAATCGATGACGATCAAGGAATTCTTCCTCCGCTGCTTCACCTGGTGGAACGGCACGACCTTCGGGACGGAGCTGTGGACCGCGCGATTCGGCGAATTCGTCGGCGAGGACGAATACGGCAACCGCTACTACCGCACCAAGAACGGCGCCATCGATCCGGTTCTCGGGTTCGAGCGCCGGTGGGTGATCTACAAGGGATTGGCCGAAGCTTCGACCATCGGACCGGCCTGGCATGGCTGGATGCATCACACCGTCGACGTGCCGCCGACCCTCGACAAGGTGAAGCCGCAGCCGTGGTGGAAGCCGCATCGCCCGAATCTCACGGGGACGCCCGCGGCCTATCGCCCGACCGGATCGACCTTGGCGCAGAATCGCCGGCCCAAGGCGACCGGCGACTACAAGCCCTGGGCGCCGGGGCAGTGAGGCGGATGCCGGGGGGCCACGTATGGAATTCCGAGCGTGGCCTCGGGCTGGCCGCGCCCTCTGAGCGCCGCAATCGGCGTGTTAATCGGGCGTGATTGCGGCGTGGGGGCCGCGGGGGCTTTATCATGACCGTCCGTGCCGTGGGCCTGATCGTCGCCGCGACCGTACCGCTCGTGTGGGCGGCGCCGACGCTCGCCCAGTTCGGCTTCGGCAACCTGTTCGATCCGCCGCGACCGCCGTCGAGCGTGCCGACCCGCCAGCCGCCGCCTCAGCAGCCGCCACCGCCGCAGTACCAGCCGCCGCCTCCCCAATATCAGCCGCCGGCGCCGCAAGGCCGCATTCAAGGCGAGGACCTGCCGCCGCCGGGCGGCGGTGAGATTTCCGCGATGCCGCCGCCGCCGTCGGCCGGGGTTCCGCCGGGCCAGCGACCGCCGCAACAGCAACAGCGCCCGGGCACCCCGCCGGGGGCGACTGCCGCGATTCCCGCGCCGGGCGGATTTGTTCCGGCCGCGGCGACGACCGTGACGCCGCCGGAGACATTCACGCCGCCGCCGCCTCAGCGCATCGCCAATCCGATGGCGGCGTTCTCGGGCCTCGACAAGATCACGGGACGCATCACGACATTCGAAGCGGCGATCGGCGAGACCGTGCAGTTCGGCGCGCTGCAGGTGACCGCGCGCGCCTGCTATTCACGGCCGCCGACCGAGACGCCGCTCACCGACGGCTTCGTCGAGGTCGACGAGGTGACGCTGCAGGGCGAGGTGCGGCGGATTTTCACCGGCTGGATGTTTGCGGCGAGCCCCGGCCTGCATGCGGTCGAACACCCGATCTACGACGTGTGGCTGACCGACTGCAAAGGCGCCGCGCCCGCCGTCGCCGACGTGCAACCGCCGGCGCCCGCCGCGCCTGCGGCACCGGCTGCAAAACCGCCGAGCGCCGGCCAGCAACGCGCGCCGGCCGCGCAGCGTTCGCAGAATGCGCCGCCGCCGCGGCAATCTCCGCCGGCACAGCCGCGCTGAGACTGGGCCCAACCTCTGAAGCCGGTCATTCCGGGGCGCCGCAGCGAAGCGGAGGCGAGCCCGGAATCCACGAACACGGACTGCGGAGTATGGATTCCGGGCTGCCGAGCTGCGCTCGGCCCCCGGAATGACTTTCTGAGATTTTCGAAATGCGCCCGTCGATCACGTCGTCGTCGCGCGGGTGACGGCGACGTCGCCTGGGATCGGGTCCGCGAGCGAGAACACGCCGAAATCGGCTTCGCCCACCAGCGCATCGGCGAGCAACTTGTGATACTGGCGGCGATGCACTTCGGTCGCGCCGAAGGTCTTGAGGTGCTGCGTGACGAATTGCGTATCCAGCAGCTTGAAGCCGCCGGCGCGCAGCCGCGCGACGAGATGCACGAGCGCGATCTTCGACGCGTCGCGGGCGCGGTGGAACATGCTCTCGCCGAAGAAGGTGCGGCCGAGGCTCACGCCATAGAGACCGCCGACGAGCGCCTCGCCGTCATAGACCTCGACGGTGTGGCAGTGGCCGATGTCGTAGAGCTTGCGATAGAGGGTGCGGATGCGCCCGTTGATCCAGGTGCGCGTGCGGCCGGGTCCGGGCTCGGCGCAGCCGTCGATCACCGCCTCGAAATCGCGATTGCACACGACCTCGAACACCTCCGAGCGCACGGTGCGCGCGAGCCGTGACGGGATGTGGAAACTCTCGAGCGGGATGATGCCGCGCAACTCCGGCTCGATCCAATAGAGCGCCGGATCGTCGGCATTCTCCGCCATCGGAAAGATGCCGCAGGCGTAAGCCTTGAGCAGCACCTCCGGCGTGATCTCGACCTGAGCAGAATCGCGGCTGGCCATGATGTCTATGAGTTGGATGCCTTCGATGCAAACTGCAAGATGGTCTTCGCAAATTCGGTCTGACCCAGCAGAGAATGCAAAACACATGCCAGCAAAAGATCCGTGCCGGGAGCGTCTCCTCAGATCAGAGTTTACCAGCGTCCTTGTTCGTTATTTCTGTGCGTTTTCAATACGCTCAATTCCAACTTCGAAATCGCCTGACGAGGCGATGTCTCTGCCATAGTTCGGGGATTTGCCCGAGGCGTGGAACATCGCTTCGCATCTGACACCCGTGCGAGTTACCTCCATGCCGCGCCTTACGGATTGTCGAGAATTTCTCGTGCCTTCATTTCTTTCACGCTCTTGCCCTTTCAATTGCGCCCATCGGGGCTCATCGTACACAACAAAAGCACCATTCGGAGTTTGTTCGGCGATTAATATAAGCGGGCCATCCGAATTGTCGAAGATCACTGCAACGTCGGCCAGCGGCAAATAGAGATGGCGCATGTTGGCAAGTCCTGTCCAATAACGCCGTACGAAAACATTATCCGGGATGCGGTGCCCTCCCACGTGGACGCGTCGTGCCACCCGCTCGACCGCTGCCTCGGGATCAGGCAGCCAAAGAAAAATCAGGATCACGCGCCATCCGTCCGCCTTGCACTGTTGCAACAACCGGACTTGAGTGGTTCCCGCACAGGTCGTCTCGAATGCAAAGCTCTCGCGTTCGCGAATGAGTGCCTGCATCCGATTGAGCATCAGCCGGCCCGCGGAGAACGCAACTCCTTCCGGATTAAATGGGGATAAACCGCGCGCAATCTCGTCCGCGTTTACGAATTCGCGAATCCCAAGTTCTCTCAGCAGCACATTTTGCGCCGCCGTAGTTTTTCCGGCGCCGTTCGGGCCGCCGAGGATGACAAGATCCGGCACGCGCGATTCCTCTCGTCGGAGGCGTTCGGCAACATCGAACGCCACCGGGACGCGGTCAAGAAACGTCGGGCTATGGTGATCCGCAAAGGATATGGAACCGCGGCGCGCCCGCGGCTAAATTCGACGGCGAGCGACGCGCTGCGAAGACGGCGGTCGCGCGGGAGGAGTTCATGCGCCCATCTCATCTGCTGCCATTGATCGCGGCTGCGCTCGTGTTGTCGTCGTTGACGCTGACGGCGCAGGAGCGCTCGCAGGCGCGCTCCATGGTCATCTCGCAATACGGGGTGGTGGCGGCCGAGCATCCGCTGGCGTCGCGCGCGGGCACGGCGGTGCTGGAGAGCGGCGGCAATGCCATCGATGCGGCCGTCGCGGCCAATGCCGTCATGGGCCTGGTCGCGCCGATGATGGATGGCATCGGCGGCGACCTCTTCGCCATCGTCTACGAGGCGAAGACCGGCAAGGTGCACGGCCTCAATGCGTCGGGCTGGGCGCCCAAGGGGCTGACCGCCGAATTTCTGCGGAGCAAAGGCTTTGCCGCGATGCCGGGGCGGGGCATCCACGCGGTGACGGTGCCAGGTGCGGTCGCCGGCTGGGACGCGCTCTTGAGCCGGTTCGGAGCGAAGGGCTTCGCTGACGTGCTGGCACCGGCGATTGCGTCGGCGCGCAATGGCTTTCCGATCAGCGAAATATTCGGCGAAGATTGGGAACTGACGGCCGGGGCGCTCACGCGCGATGCGGCCGCGTCGCATATTTATCTCCCGGGCGGCCGCGTTCCCGCGGTCGGCGAGATCTTCCGCAACCCGGAGCTTGCGGCTTCGCTCGAGACGATCGCACGCGAGGGCCGCGACGCCTTCTACAAGGGCGCGCTCGCAAAGCACATCCTCGAGACGTCGTCACAACTCGGCGGCACCATGGCGGCGGACGATCTCGCGGAGTTCGCGGCGGAATGGGTCGATCCGGTGTCGACCGACTACCGCGGCTGGACGGTCTACGAAATGCCGCCCAACGAGCAGGGCATCGCCGCATTGATGATGCTCAACATCATGAGCACGTTCCCGCTCGGCAAGTGGGGGCACAATTCGGCGGATGCGCTGCATGCGATGATCGAGGCGAAGAAGCTCGCCTATGCCGACATGATCACCTACGTCGGCGATCCGCGCTTTGCGGAAGTGCCGACCAAGGGGCTGATCTCCGCCGCCTATGGCCGCACGCGCGCGGCGCTGATCGATCCCGCGCGAGCGAAGTGCGACGTCGGTCCCGGGACGCCGCCTTATGCGGGATCGGACACGACCTATCTCTCGACCGTCGATCGCGACGGCAACATGGTCTCGCTGATCCAGAGCAATTACTCGCTGTGGGGATCGGGCATCGCGGTCGAAGGCGCGGGCTTCATGCTCCACAATCGCGGTGCGCTGTTCACGCTGCAACCGCGCCATCCGAACGAACTCGCCGGGCGCAAGCGGCCGCTGCACACGATCATCCCGGCGTTCATGACGAACGGCGACATCCGCATTGCGTTTGGCATCATGGGCGGCTTCAACCAGGCCCAGGCGCATGCTCAATTCGTCTCCAACGTGGTCGATCATGGGATGAATATCCAGGCCGCCATGGAGGCCGCGCGCTTCACCAAGGCGAGCTTTGCCGGGTGCGATCTCTATGCGGAGGCGCGGATGCCGGCAGCGGCGGTCGCGGCGCTTGCCAAGCGCGGACATCGCGTCGCAGACGCTCGGCGACTTTTCCGGTGCGCATGGGCGGCGGCCAGGCGGTGATGCGCAACTTCAAGACCGGCGTGAACTACGGCGCGTCCGATCCGCGCAAGGACGGCGAGGCGATCGCCGAGATGCCAAGGTAAAGGAGCAGCGTGTCACCGCTTCTTATGATTCAGTATTGCTGATCGTCATCGCCCGGCTTGACCGGGCGATCCAGTAACCCCCGGCTGCGGAGTACTGGATTGCCCGGTCAAGCCGGGCAATGACGCTTTGATTGGTGAGAGCTTTGATGGGTGGAAACGGAGCGTGCTCTTACCCGCGCATCAACGACGGCTTCGCGTTAACAAGCTTGCCGTGATTGAAGGACTGCAATTCCGTCACGACGCCGTTCTTGTTGAGCTTGATCGGTACGCTGGTGCGGCCATCTGCGAGCGGCGCAGCGAGAACAACTTCGAATTCATTGTCGCCGGTCTGGCGGACCGAGGTCGCTGCCGGCCCGTCGATGCTCATCACGGCCGGCATGACAAACGGCATTCCGCTCGAGGTGCGCTTGACGAACACGATGTGCATCGTCGTGGTGCGGCAGTTCATGTCGACGATACGGTTCCAAAGCGGGCCGACGGTATTTTCGGCGACGACCGTTGTGCGGCATCCCGGGATCGTCGGATTGCCCTCAAGGAAGCTCAAGCCGAACTTGAGCGGCTGGGCGAAATGGACAACGAGGGCGCCAATCAAAACGACAATCGCAACAATGATGGCGACTGCGATGATCCAGCCATAACGGCGGCGCGGCGGCGCGGCAGACAGGATTTCGGATGACATGACGCTCCCCTTTTCAGCGACTGCTGTTATTATTTTGTCGCTCGGCCACCGAACCAGGTTCAAAGCCGGCCAGCATCTCGCGGCCGCGAGAACCGGGTGCGAAACATGTGCGCCGCGAAGCGTTACTTTCGGGTGAGCCGGGCCGAAGGGAAGGCGAATTTTGGTTACGCGGCCGCTACCGGCGGCCCGAAAATTCGATCCAATCGGACAATTTTATCGAAATATCTGAGGGGCTTACCGGTTGGCTTTCGCGGCCCGTGGTAACGCCGCCAGCACCGTCCCGAGGCTCCGCGTGTGCGCCGCGGCGCTCGCTCTTCGTCAATCCTGCGGCGTGAATCCGGAGGCTTGCACGATCGGTCCCCACCGCTCGAACTCGGACTGCGTCAGCTTGGCGAACTCGCCGCGCGACATCGGCGCGATCTCCGCGGACAGGGTGGTCAGTCCATCCTTTACCGCGGGCATATTTACGGCTTCACGAATGGCCGCGTTGAGCTTGTCGGCAATGTCGGCCGGGGTCTTTGCCGGCAGGAAGATGCCCCACCATCCGACCCGCTCGATCGCGGGATAGCCGGCCTCGCCGATGGTCGGCACATCGGGAAGGAAACGGCTCCGTCGCGGGCCGGTCGTCACCAGCGCCCGCAGGCGACCCGCCTGCACGTGCTGGAGCGTGCCGTCGATGGGCACGATCGTCGCCGCGATCTGGCCGCCCAGCAGGTCCTGCACGGCGGGCGCCGAACCTTGGTAGGGCACGTGAACGAAATCGAAGCCGGCGGCGCGCGCGAGCATGACGCCGATGAAGTGCAGCGGCGTGCCGGCGCCGGGCGTGCCGTAGGTCGCGAGGCTCGGATTGGCCCGGCACCACGCGATGAAGTCGGCAAGCGTCTTCACCTCGGTCGGCACGCGCGGGCCGACCGTCACCGCGTTCGGCAGCACGCAGACGCTCGACACGGGGAGAAAGTCGGCAAGTCCGTCGTAGCGCAGCTTCTTGTAGATGTGCGGATTGAGCGTGATGACGTCGAGCGGCGACACCGCAAATACCGAACCGTCGGTGGCACTCGACTTTAAGGCCTCCAACACCACGCGTCCGCCGGCGCCCGGGCGGTTCTCGATGATGGCGGACCCCGCGTATGATTTGAGTTCAGGCAGCAGCAGTCGCGCTACGACATCGGTGGTGCCGCCCGGTGGGAACCCGACCAGCATGCGCACCGGCGTCGGGATCGACTGCGCTGTGGATTGCCGCGCTGCCGCAATGACGCCGGCAAGCCCCGCGATTGCTCCGCGTCTCGTCATCGTCTGCATGCAACGCCCTCCAGCTGGCTTGCGTGAAGCGTTTCGCATTGCGGCGCCCGAAATGATGCGCCGTTGAAATGCACTCCGCTTAGGTTGAATCTTTACAGGTTCGCCGTTTTGTCGGCTATCATTCGTTTAAGCAGGCCGACGAGACCGCCGGCCGGTTCTGACCATGTGAATCGCCCGCGGACGGAGAGGCGAGATGAGAGTCGGAGATTTCATGACGCGCCGCGTGATCACGGTCACGCCCGACACTCCGATTCTCGCGGCGGCGCAACTGATGCTGGAGCACAAGATCAGCGGCCTGCCCGTCGTCGATGCTGCCGCTCACGTCGTCGGAATCGTCAGCGAACACGATCTCCTCTGCGAACGTGACGACGGCCAAGTGAGGAGACCGAACTGGCTTGCCCTCGCGATCGATCCCGCGAAGGTCGCTTCGCTGCCAACGCTGTTCCGCGACCGAAAGGTCAGCGAAGTCATGACGCCAAATCCCGTCACCATCAGCGCGGCGGCGCCGCTCGAAGAAGCGGGGCGCCTGATCGAGGAGCGCGGCATCAAGCGACTGCCGGTCGTTCATGACGGCACGCTGGTCGGTGTGATCGCGCGTGCCGACCTCGTCCGGGCGCTGACCAAGGCGATCGCAAGGAGCGCAAAAGCAGCGGAGCCGGATGTCGGCGCCGTCGCGCATATGGTGGAACTGGAACGCCAGATGTTGCGCAACCGCGCGCGGGTGCGACGGCCGTTCTGATCGCCCTCGACGCTTGTAACTTCTCGCTCGATCGCGCAGGTCGCGCGAGGTCGATGCGTCTCCTGCTGCTTCGGCAATTTTGATGGAAATCAACACGGCCCCTGTCGATCGGCGGTACCGATCCGTTGCCATCGGAGGCTGATCATGGTTGCCGCATCGTCCCGTCCAACGCCGCGCTTCGTCTGGGGCGTGTCCACCTCCAGTTATCAGATCGAGGGCGCCGCCAACGAGGACGGCCGGGGACCAAGCATCTGGGATACCTATTGCCGCGAGCCGGGGCGCATCGTGAACGGTGACACCGGCGATGTCGCCTGCGACCACTACCACCGCTATCGCGAAGACGTCGCGCTGATGCGAGACCTCGGCGTCAACGCTTATCGTTTCTCGGTGGCGTGGCCGCGCGTCATCCCTGACGGGCGCGGCGACGTCAACGAGGCGGGACTTGCGTTTTATGACCGTCTCATCGATGCGCTCATTGCCGCGGGGATCGAGCCGTGGCTCTGCCTCTATCATTGGGATCTGCCGCTTGCGCTCGGCAAAGAGGGCGGCTGGACCAATCGCGATTGCGTGCAGTGGTTCGCGGATTACGCGACGCTGATTGCCCGTCGCTACGGCGACCGGGTGAAGCGGTTCGCGACATTCAACGAGCCGTCGGTGTTCACGCTGTTCGGTTTCTGCATGGGCGGCCAGGCGCCGGGGATCGCCGATCACGCGATGCTCCTGCGCGCGATCCATCACGTCAATCTTGGCCATGGGGCTGCGATCGACGTGTTGCGGGCAAACGTGACGAACGCATCGCTCGGCGCGATCCATAATTGCCAGCCGTGCCTTCCCGCGACCGTGGATCCTAAGGACAAGGAGGCGTCCCGGGTTTTCGACGATTATTGGAACCGCGCCTTTCCTGATCCGCAACTCCTGGGCTCTTATCCGCCGTCAATCGCGGCTGCGATGGCGCCTTATCAGCAGCCCGAGGATCTTCGGCGCATCTGCCGGCCGGTCGACTGGTTCGGGCTCAATCACTATTCGCCGATCTACGCGCGGGCCGATCATGGCAATCCGCTCGGCGTCGGGTTTGGAGCGGCTCCGGCGGATGTGCCGCGTTCCAGCATGGGCTGGCCGCTGCAGCCGGAGGCCTTCCGCGACACGATTCTCGGCCTCCATCATCGCTATGGATTGCCGATCTACGTCCTCGAGAACGGGACCGCCGCCGTGGATGTGATCGACGCCAAGGGCGAAGTCTTGGATCAGTCCCGCATTGAATTTCTGCGCGCTTACACGGCCGCGATGTTCGACGCGATCAAGGCCGGCGCCGACGTGCGCGGCTACTTCATCTGGTCGCTGCTCGACAATTTCGAATGGGGGTCGGGATATAGCCAGCGATTTGGCATCGTCTACGTGGACTATCCGACGCAGCGCAGAATCCCGAAGGAATCGTTCCGCTGGTATGCGCAGCTCATCAAGTCGACACCGGTAAGGCCGGAGACTCCTCCAGGCTTAGCGGCGAGCCGTCAGGCCGGAGATTGCGTCCCGGCGGTCGTCGCCGCTCCGTGCCGCGCGGTTCCTGGCGGCGACACAGTTTCAAGCTTGGTCACCTCGTCGAGCGCGAGCAACAGCGAAGCGACACGGTTGACCGCGGCGCGCCAGTCGGACAGGCGCTGATAGTTGTCGACAAGCCAGTTGAACGCGACCTGGACGGTCACGAAGGCGGCCGATGCCTGCGTGAGCTCGCCGAGCGTCATTTCGCCGGCGAGGTATTTCGGCGCGCACAGGATCCACGCAAACGCCGGCGCCAGCAGCACGTCCGTTTGGGTGACCAGGGTGGTCCCCATGAGCTGCCAGCACAACTGGCGCCAGCGAAGCAGGACCTGCCGAAGAGCATTCCAGGCCTCATGCTTCTCGTTCTCGCCGATCGGTGAATTTCCCGCATGGCCGGACTCGCGGATCTTGTTCGCTGCGGACAGGAACTCGGCTTCCGCCTGGTTCTCCATCTGAATGATACCGGACAAGTCGCGGCCGATCAGGACCATCGCGCCGGTGAACGCCAGCGCATAGATCCCGACACCAATGACGAGATAGCCAGGCACCGTCAGCGCGATGCGACCCACCGAGAACGTGATGCTGCCGCCAACGTCCCAAAGCACGGTGATGAAGACGGCCGCGGTGAGGGCGGAATTGACCAATCCGACGGCGAGATCGACCGGCGCGTCGGTTGACATGCGGGTGTCGATGGCAATTCGGTACTCGGCATTCTTGTATTCGCCGGTGACGGTTTCGACGCGCCGATAGCGTTCTTTCGTGAGCCACATTTCGAGGATGTGCGTCGTGAGAAATCTTCGCCAGCTGCGCTGCGTGGTCATGCGGCCCCATACCAGAGCGACCGACAGCCCGACGCTCAGGAACGCGAGCGGCGGGAAGATCAGGGCCTGGTCCCAAAGGCTCTTCGCATCGCGGCTGCCGAGGGCATTGAAGAAATCGCGGTTCCAATAGTTCAGCCGGTATTGCACCGCGAGCTGGCTGAGGCCCATCACCAGCAGGCTGATCGTCAGGGACCACGCTAGGATCGCGGATTTGCCGCGCCAGAAGGCCGAAGCGCTCGCCCAGAATCGCGCCAGCCGATAGCCGTCCGAGTTGTTGTTGTTTTGTTGGGGCATCACCCGTCCACTCCCGGATCGTGGCATTTTAGCCATTGCCGGCCATGACCACGAGAGCGAATTTCGCGTCGCGCAACGAGCAATTGCGTTCAAAGCTCAGCGCTTCGACCCCACGGCTTTGGGAAGGCGCATAGGTCTGGTCGATGATTCGGAGCGAGGGATGCAACCGATCGAGCTTCGTTCGGTTCTCTCCCTTGAATCGGAAAACGATGATCACCAGTTCCACACGTGGAAAGCTGGAGGTTCAAAGATGAGTCA
This sequence comes from uncultured Alphaproteobacteria bacterium, assembly GCA_963702755.1. Classification (GTDB taxonomy): domain Bacteria; phylum Pseudomonadota; class Alphaproteobacteria; order Rhizobiales; family Xanthobacteraceae; genus JAJPKK01. The sequence continues at coordinate 864,133 of CAVPDZ010000009.1, forward strand.
GAAAGCCGACGTTAAAGTTGTTCCCCTGAAGACGCCGTCCGATCTGAAGTCCAACGCCATCAAGGACATCTCGGCGGCGCTTACAACTCTGCTCGCCGACATGTTTACGCTTTACATGAAGACCAAGAATTTCCACTGGCACATGTCCGGCCCGCACTTTCGCGATTTTCACCTGCTGCTCGATGAGCAGGCCGACCAGATCTTCGCCACCACCGATCCGATCGCCGAGCGCGTTCGCAAGATTGGGGGCACGACGCTGAAGTCGATCGGTCAGATCAAGAACCAGCAGCGGCTGCTCGATAACGATGCGGAATTCGTGACGCCGATGGATATGCTGGCCGAGTTGCGCGATGACAACAAGCAACTCGTGGCAAGCCTCCGCGAAACCCACGATCTTTGCGACGAAAACAACGACGTCGCTACCGCGAGCCTGCTTGAAGTCTGGATCGACGAAGCCGAGCGGCGCACCTGGTTTCTCTTCGAGGCCACCCGCGGCGCCGACCGAGGCTGAAGCGTATTTGTCGCCGCTCGTTCGTCATGGCCGCGCTCGTCGCGGCCATCCACGTCTTCCTTGTCCCGCCTTACAAAGAAAGACGTGGATGGCCGGGACGAGCCCGGCCATGACTTTGAGGTTCACCCCCAGCGTCGGCGCTCGCTTTTAGCGGAGGACCGTACGCCGTGTACCTGGGCGTTACTGCGCGGCCATGTGGGTGACGTCGCTTGCGAGGAACGGCGGGCGGGTGATGCCGCGCGGCCGTTCGGCCGGCGCCATGACGTCCGAGAGCAGCCCGCAATCGGGCGTGATCGGCTCGCCGTCCATGATGACGAGGTCGGGCAACAGGCGCTCCCGCACCGTCAGCCGCTCGCGCCGTGTATCGACAAAGGTCCATTCGCCCTCGACCGGTCGCAGCACGGTGACGTTGGCGCGCGCGCCCGCGCCGAGATGCCCGATGGAGGGATCGGCCAGAACCTTGGCGGGCGTCGCCGTGAGCGCGCGCACTGCATCGGTCAAACTCATGCCGAGGCCGATAAGCTTGTTCATGCCGCCGAGGAGCGAGTAATCGAGGATGCTGAGGTCATGGTAGGCGTTGAAATCGCCATGAACATCGGAGCCGATGGTGTCGGGGAAGATGCCCTTCTCCATCATCTTGCGCGCGATGCGGAAACTGAAATTGATGCCATGGCCGAGATCGAACTGCACGCCGGCGGCCTTCGCCTCGAACAGCCAATCCGGCACCTCTTCGCCGATGCTCATGATGCCGTCCGGCATGCATGAATAGATGTGGGCGAGGGTGTCGCCGGGCTTCAGGTACTGCACCACCTGCCCCATGACGAGCGACGGCGTCGGCCGGTTCGCCTCGTCGACCGGAAAGAGTTCGCCCGTGTGCACATAGAGCGGCAGGTTCGCGGCGCGCCCGGCTTCGGCGGCCTTCTTCAGCACGGTCGGTCCCCAATGAGAGAGGCTGCCGCTCTCCCAATGGCACTTGATGCCGCGCACGATCTGCGGATGCTCCGCAGCGATGCGCACCAAGCCCGCGACGTCCACCATGCCCGGATTGTGGAGCGTGGTGCCTTCCATGCCGCCTTGCAGCGCGCCCGCAATATTGATCGAGACGAAGGCGCGCACGTCGGTGCGCGACGCATCGGCAATGAAATGCTTGAAGCCGCCGAACGTCCAGGCGCCGGAACTGCCTTGGTCGACGATCGTGGTTGCGCCCGAGTGGATGCCGGTCGCATCCGGCGGGGCGCCGAAATTCGTCACCCATTCGTAGACGTGGACATGCATGTCGATGAAGCCGGGCGTGACGATCGCGCCGCTGACATCGATCTCGCGCCGCGGCGCAGTGTCCTGAGCGGCCGCACCGACCGCGACCACGCGGCCGTTCCGGATCGCGACGTCGGCGACGCCGTCAAGGCCGTTGGCGGGATCGATCACCCGGCCGCCGCGCAGCAGCAGGTCCGCGCGCGGCGTCAGGGGAGTGGTCGGGGGAACGGACATTTGCGAAGTCTCCGGAGCGATGTCTCTCGATTTGAGACGCCATATGGGACGCGATTTGGGGCGCAATGTGGGACGCATCAGCTTTGCGTTACGCTAACATATCGCCGCGATTTGTTCTCGTGCCGAATTGGCAAGTTCCGTGCCGTTTCCTAATACTCAAGTCCGCCCTCAGCTTGATTGAGCCCTCGCCGCCGGCAGATCGAAAGGACTGTGATGAGTGCAATGCCTTATCCGCGCGACCTGCGCGGTTATGGTCAACGGATGCCCGATCCGCAATGGCCCGCGAACGCGCGGGTCGCGGTCTCGATCGCACTCAATTACGAGGGTGGCGCCGAGCGCACCATTCTCGACGGCGACGCGACGTCGGAGAGCATGTTGACCGACATCGGTTTCCCCGCCGTTGCGGGCGCGCGCAGCATGCTGGCCGAATCCTCGTTCGAGTACGGCAGCCGCCGCGGCGTGTGGCGGCTGTTGCGCATCATGCGCGAGCGCAAGATCCGCATGAGCTTCTTCGGCGTCGCGACCGCGCTTGCCCGCAACCCCGAGGTGGCCCAGGCCGCGATCGCCGACGGCCATGAGATCGTCAGCCATGGCTACCGCTGGATCGATTATCAGAGCGTCCCCGAAGCGGTCGAACGCCAGCATATTCGCCAGGCGTGCAGCACCATTGCCGAGATCACCGGGCAGCGCCCGGTCGGCTGGATGACGGGCCGCCCGAGCCCGAACACGCGGCGCCTGCTCGTGGAGGAGGGCGGCTTTCTCTACGATCGCGACGCGCTCAATGACGAACTGCCGTACTGGGTGACCGTCGGCGACAAGCCGCATCTCGTCGTGCCGTATTCCTACGAGACCAACGACAATCGTTTCAACGAGAACGCAGGCTTCGCCACCTCCGACGATTACGTGCGCTACATGACCGACACCTTCGACGTGCTCTACGCCGAGGGCGCCGACGAGCCGAAGATGATGTCGGTCGGCCTGCACGATCGGCTGATCGGACGTCCCGGCCGCGCCGCCGGCTTGATGCGGTTTCTCGATCACGTGCTCAAGCACGACCGCGTCTGGATCTGCACTGGCCAGCGATATCGCGGAGCACTGGATCAAGGTGCATCCGTTCGCGGCGCGCTGACGATGATCCCACCACTGATCCATCATTTGGCGATGACCGATGGATGCGCTGACGATCGAAGGCTTGACGGTTGCGCCGGGCGAAGAGCGGCGCGGCACCGTTCCGGTGCTGAGCCTCGCGGACGGCTCCGCGATGTCGCTGCCGCTGCGCGTCATCCATGGCCGGCATCCGGGCCGGCGGCTCTATCTCGGCGCGGCGATCCATGGCGATGAGGCGACCGGTATCGCGATCGTGGCACGGGCGCTGCAAGCCGTCGATCCGGCGACGCTCCGCGGCACCATCGTTTGCGTGCCGGTGCAGCATCCGCTGGCCTTGCAGGCCGACCACCGCCTGCCGCTCTCGCAATTCCTGAAGTCGCCGCTCGATCAGGTGCCGTCCGATGCCTGGACGTGCTTTCCCGGCGACCCCGAGGGCAACGTCGCGCAGATCGTTGCGGCGACGCTGTGGCGCCTCATCTCGAACTGCGATGCGGTCGTCGACATTCACACGCCGACGCGCGGCGGGCGCTACGTTCCGATTGCGATTCTTCCCGGCCCGGATGTTGCGGCCTACTGCGGCATCGCGCGCGCTCGGCGACGCGATGGGGACCGGATGGGTCGTGGCCGGCACCGCGGGCATGTATGTCGCCCGCGGCATCCTGTGCGTCGAGGCGGCGATGGCCGGGATTCCGGCGCTGACGTTTGAAATCGGGGAGGGCGGCCGCCTCGAAGAGTCGACTGTCACGGCAGGCGCGACCTGCGTGCTCAACGCGTTGCGCCATCTCGGCATGATCGACAGTCAGCCCGAATTGCCGGCGCAGACACACCTCATTCGCAGCTTCCTCGGACTGCGCGCCCGCCGCGGCGGGCTCCTCACGACAGTCCCGCCGCTCGGTGCGGCGGTGCGCGCGGGCGATGTGCTGTGCCGCATCACCGGCGTGTTCGGCGATCTTCTGGAGACGATCACCGCGCCGCAGGACGGGATTCCTGGTGCGCACCACCACCATGGCCACCGTCTCGCAAGGCGAGCGGGTGGCGACCCTCGGCCTGACATGAGCCGCGATGCCCTTGCCGCCGCGGCGCGCCGCGAGGCGGGCGACATCGTCGACATCGCCCGCCGCCTCGTTGCCATCCCGAGCGCTTATCCGCCCGGCGACACCAACGCGATTGCGGAGGCGGTGGCGGCGATGATGGAAGCCGTGCCGGGCGTCGAGGTCGAGCGGCATCGCTCGGCGCCGCATCTCCTCAACGTCGTCGTCCGCGTGAAGGGGCGGGGGCCGGGCCGGCGCGTCGTGTTCAACGGTCATCTCGATACGTTCCCGCGCGACCCGGCGGCGCAATGGACCGCCGATCCGGCAGGCGAATTGCGCGACGGGCGGCTTTATGGCCTCGGCGTCTCCGACATGAAAGGCGGGGTCGCCGCGAGTTTGTTTGCGCTCCGCCTCCTCGCGGCGCACCGCGATGCATTCGCGGGCGAAGTCGTCGGAACCTTTGCCGGCGATGAAGAATCCATGGGGCGGCTCGGGACGCAATTCCTGCTCGATCACGTGCCGCACGCCCGCGGCGATGCCATGATCTCGGCCGACGTCGGTTCGCTGCGCGTCCTGCGATTCGGCGAAAAGGGCATGCTGTGGCTGCGGCTCGCCGCGCGCGGCCGTTCGGCCCATGCCGCCCATGTCCATCGCGGGGACAGCGCCATCGACCGGTTGCTGGGCGCGCTGAACCGGATCGCGGCGCTGCGCGATTATCCGGTCGCGACGCCGGCCGCCATCGAGCAGGCGATCACTGCCGCGGCGCCGGTGTCGGAGGCGCTGTCCGGTGCGGGGGAGAGCGACGTGCTGCGCCGCGTGACGGTCACCATCGGCACCATTCACGGCGGACGCCTGTCGAATCTCGTTGCGGACGCGGCCGAGGCCACGGTCGATATCCGCCTGCCGGTCGGCGTGTCCGCGGCGGAAATAGAGGCCGAGGTGCGGCGGATCGTGACGTCCGACCAACAGCTCACGCTCGAGGTGCTGCGCCGTTACGAGCCGAGCTTTACTCCGCCCGATCATCGCGTGGTGCGCATCGTGCGCGACAATTGTCGCGCCGTGCTGGGCTTCGATCCGGTGGTGAATATGCGGGTCGGCGCTTCCGATGCGCGGCTCTATCGCGCGGCGGGCGTGCCGTCGGTGGTCTGCGGCCCGACGCCAAACAACATGGGCGCGGCCGACGAGTTCGTGCTCGTCTCCGAACTGACCGCGCTCGGCGAGGTGCTGGTGCTCTCGGCGTGGGATTTCCTGATGGTCGATGCGTGACGCGGGTTTCGCGGCCGCGCAATCGGTCAATTTCGGCGGCGCGCCAGGAACGGCAGCAGGAACAGCAGCAGCACGAACGAGGCGACCAGCAGCAGGGTCGACATCGCGGCAATGCTCGGATCGGCATAGGAGAGCATCTGCTGCATCAGCCGCAGCGGCAGCGTGTCGTTGCGCGTGACAAAGATCGACAGCGAAATGTTGTCGAGCGAAAGCAGGAAGGTCGCGACCGCGCCGGCCAGCACTCCGATGCGGATGTGCGGCAAGGTGATGCGGAAAAAGGTCTGGAACGGTCCGACGCCGAGGTTGAGGGACGCGCGCTCCAGCGTCCGGTCGAAGTTCGCGAGCGAGGCGAGCACCATCGCGACGACATAGGGGAGGCCGAGGACCGCGTGGCCGACGATGGCCGCGAGCGCGCCGACCCTCATGCCGAACAGCGGCAGCGAGAACAGCATGCCGAGGCCGAGCACGATGGCCGGAATGGCAAGTGGCAACATCAGGAAGGCCTGCACCGGCGTTCGGCCGACGAAGCGATAGTGGTCGAGCGCGACGGCCGCGGCCGTGCCGGCAATGGTCGCGAGCACCGTGCTCGCCGTCGCGATGACGAGGCTGAGCTTCAGACTGTCCATCAGCAGCGATGAATCGATCACGGCGGAAAACCAGCGCAGGCTGAACGCGCTTGGCGGAAACACGAGGCGTTCGCCGCTGCTGAACGCCATCACCACCGCAATCGCGATCGGCGCGAGCAGGAAGCACACGACGACGGCTGAGAACAGGCGCAGCCCAAGTCCAGCATTGGTGTCCGGCTCGGTCATAGGCTCGAGGCCCATGGGGCGAAGCGATGCAGCGCCAGGTTCGCGAGAACGAGAAACAGCGCGACGATGCCGAGCACGAGCGTCGCCATCGCGCCGGCAAGCGCCCAGCTCGTGTTGGTGACGGCTTCGTAATAGATCGCCGGCGCGGTGAGCTGGTATTGGGTCGATCCCAGCAGTGCGGGCAGGGCGTAGTCGCTCAGCACGCCCGCGAAGACGAGCTGGGCGCCGGCGGCGATGCCCGGCAACGACAGCGGCACGGTGACCCGCATCAAGGTTCGCCAGCGCGATGCGCCAAGATTGCTCGACGCCCGGTTCAGGCTGAGGTCGATCTTTTGCAGCGCTGCGACGAGCGGAATGATCATCAGCGGCAGGTAGCGATGCAGGATGCCGATGGTCATGCCGTCGAACTGGAACAGGATGCGGAGCGGCTCGTGGATGATGCCGGTCGCGAGCAGCACCTGGTTGACGATGCCGCTGTCGGCGAGGATCACCGTCCAGCCGAACGCCCGCATGATCACGCTGACGTAGAGCGGCAGGTAGACGGTCCACAGCAGCAGCACGCGGACGCGCGCCGAGGCGCGCGCGATCAGGAGGGCAAACGGGTAGGCGATGAAGAGCGACAGGACCGTAACGAGACCGGCGACGATGAGCGTGTTGGCAAAGACCTGCAGGTAGTACGGATCGGTGAGGACGCGCGCGTAATTATCGCCGGTGAAGTCGGCGACCATGAATCCGTTGGGGTCGTCGCGGTAGACGCTGTTGCGCACGACGATGCCGAGCGGAATGACGAAAAACGGAATGAGCAGCGCGCCCGCAGGCAACAGCCAGAGCCACGGCACATAGGGACGCCGGCTCACGGCGCTCAGGCACTCCGGCCGAGACGGCAGCGCGCCGGATTGAAGTCGAGATAGATCGCTGAGCCGGCCGGCAAATGGTCGCGACCGTTCGCCGGCCGGTCGATCACGATCTGCTGGCTGGCGAGCGTCGCGACGATGCGTTCCTGCGCGCCGAGAAACGTGGAGAGGGTGACGAACGCCGGTCCGCAGCGCTGGACTGGCGTCGGTGCCGTGGCAACGCCGATGTCCTCGGTGCGCAGATGCACGACGGCGCGCGACTGGCCGTGCAGGTCATGCGGCACCCGATCGATCTCGAAGGTGAGGCCGCAGTCGAGATCGATGCGCGCAGTGCCGTCCCCGTTTGCGGCGACCGCGCCCGCCAAGGTGTTGACCGAGCCGAGGAAGCGCAGCACGTAGCTGTCGCTCGGGCTCTCATACATCTCCCGCGGCGTTCCGATCTGGGCGATGCGGCCCGCATTCATCACCGCGATGCGGTCGCCCAGGCTGAAGGCCTCGCGCTGATCGTGGGTGACGAGGATGGTGGTGACGTTGAGCCGCCGCAACAGCAGCGACATTTCAAGCTGCATCTCCTCGCGCAAATTGCGGTCGAGGGCGCTGAAGCTTTCATCGAGCAGCAGCACGTCCGGGCGGATCGCGAGCGCGCGGGCAATGGCGACGCGCTGGCGCTGGCCGCCGCTCAATTGCGAAGGATAGCGTTGCGCGAGGCCGTCGAGCTTGAGGAGCGCCAGCATCTCCTCGACACGCTCGGCGATGGTCTTGCGATCGATGCGGCGCGCATCGAGTCCATAGGCGATGTTGCGCGCGACCGTGAGGTGCGGAAACAGGGCGTAATGCTGGAACACCATCGCGACGTTGCGGCGATGGGGCGAGACGCCGTTGAGCGCGCGCCCGCGCAGCTTGATCGTGCCGGTGTCCGGCGTTTCGAACCCGGCGATGAGGTTGAGGAGCGTGGACTTGCCGCAGCCGCTCGGCCCCAACAGGGCAATGATCTCGCCGCGCCTGACGGAGAGATTGCAACGTTCGACCGCAACCACGCCGTTGAAAATGCGACTGAGGTCGGTCAGCTCCAGCTCGGCATCGTCGGAAGGCTGGCGGGCGGCGTCCGCCATGCTCAACTTTGCACCTCGCGGATGTAGCGGTCGAGCCATTCGCGCTGCTTGGCGGCGGCGAAATCCTCGTCCTGGAACCACAGCCGGGACGCATCGATGGTGACGAGCTTTGCGGTCTCCGCGGGCACGTCGACGTCGCGCCGCGCTGGCGTCGCCAGGAGATTCTGTACCAGACTTTCCTGCACGCGCTTGCCGATGGTGAAATTGATGTACTTCTTCGCGAGCTCGATCTTCTTCGATCCCTTGGCGATGCACAGATCGTAGGGGATCGCGACGATGCCTTCCTTCGGCGTGGTCTTGACGATGTGCGGCGACACCTTGGTCTGGTTGGCGATACGAATGCCGAACTGCGGGGCAATGGAAATGTCGCCGCGGTCGATCAGTTGCGTCGCCTGGACACTGTCGGGATAGAAGACGCGCACCGCGGGCTTGAGCGCCTTGAGGCGCGCGAAGGTCTCGTTGATGGCCGCGGGCGATTGGTCGCTGTTGCTGACGGCGCGCCAGATGCAGGCGATGAACGCAAACGCGGCGCCACCGTTCGCGGCGGAGGGCAGGGCGGTCTTGCCGCGGAACTCCGGCTTCCACAGATCAAGCCACGACGTGACCGGCTCTTTGACCTGCTTGGTGTCGATCATCATGTCGTAGGTGTCGAGCACCATGGCGACGCCCCATCCTTTGGCGGGAAGCGCATCCGGGATCAGCGCGGCGCTGTCCGGGAAATCGGCCGGGCTCACTTTCTCGACGAGGCCGGCGTTGAGGGCGCGCAGACCGAACGAACGCGACACCATGCCGACGTCGAACGGCGGATCGTCGCGCTGGGTCTGCAGCTTGGCGACGACCGACGGCGAGACTTCCACGTCGTATTCGACCCGCGCGCCGCCGGCGGCCGCGAACGGCTTGGCGACGATGTCGACCAGCGCCTGGTAAGGTCCGCCGAAATGGGTGACGCGCAGCAGCCCATCCTGCGCGAAGAGCCGGCTTGGCTTGGCGAGGACCGCGGTCGCGGCAGCGCCGCCGGCGATCTGCGCGGCTTTCCTCAGGACGTCTCGGCGGGTCTCGCCGGTCGTGATGTGATGCTTCATGCGATTCCTTCGGAGCCTCATCAGAGTTGGAGCCTCAATATCCATGGGGCGAACGCCCGGCAGACAGATGAAGCCGTCAAGAACGTCATCCTGAGGAGCGCCGAAGGCGCGTCTCGAAGGATGGCCGCTTGCCCGGCCGTGCCTGTTGCCATCCTTCGAGACGGCCGCTGCGCGGCCTCCTCAGGATGACGTTGATGGTGTTTCGCGCTCTTCCGTGAGCTTGAAAATCACACTAGGTCTCGCTGCAAAAGCTTGTCAATGTTGGCGCGGCAAACACGGCGAAAGCGCCGCGCAGCGCGCATTGGAGCCATATGGGCGGCCCTCCTTGCTCGCCGCCGCGCCGTTCGATATCGAGCTAGCGGGAGGCAAAATGTCCATGCGGGAGACGAGGTGAATGAGGCGCAGCACCAGGATCGCCGTGATCGGGGCGGGCCTCGGCGGAATGACGGCGGCGGGTCTCCTGCAGCGGTCCGGATTCGCCGTGAAGGTCTACGAGCAGTCGCCCGCCTTCTCGCGCATCGGCGCCGGCATTCATCTGAGCTCCAACGTGATGTTGGTGATGCGGCGCCTCGGGATCGAGCGCGCGCTGTCCGATATCGGGCTTCATCCGGATGCCTTCGTGAGCCGGCAGTGGGACACGGGCGAGGTCCTGTTCGAATTGCCGTTCGATCCGGCGAGCGAGGCCCATTACGGCGCTGCCTACATCAACGTGCATCGCGGCGATCTGCACGCGACGCTCGAATTTGCTCTCGAGCCCGGCACCGTCGCCTTCGGTCGGAAGTTGCGCGATCTCGATGACACGGGATCAGCCGTCCGCCTCGCGTTCGACAACGGCGAGCGCGGCGAAGCCGATCTCGTCATCGGCGCCGACGGCGTCAACTCCAAGGTCCGCGAGTTTCTGCTGGGACCCGAGCCGCCGCGCTACACCGGCCACATCGCCCATCGCGCGATCTTCCCGTCGCGGATGCTGAACGGATTGCCGATCCGCGCCTGCACCAAATGGTGGGGGCCGGGCAATCATATCCTCGTCTATTACATGACGCAGACCCGCGAAGAGGTCTATCTCGTGTCCAGCGCCCCGCAGGCCGAGTGGACGGCGGGCGCGTCCTACGTTCCCTGCGATCGCGACGAGTTCATCGCGACCTTCGCGGGATATCATCCCGAATTGCGCCAGGTGGTGGAGACCGCGCCCGAGGTCACCAAGTGGCCGGTGTTCGACCGCGAGGCGGTGGATAGCTGGAGCCGCGGCCGCGTCGTGCTGCTGGGCGACGCCTGTCATGCGATGCGGCCTTACATGGCGGCGGGCGCGGCAATGGCGATCGAGGACGCCGCCGTGCTGGCGCGCTGCGTCGCCGACCGCGGCAGCGACGATCCGGCCGAAAGCTTCGCGTGGTACGAAGCGAACCGCATGCCGCGCGCGAGCAAGGTGCAGCGCATCTCGCTGGGGAACACCTGGCTGCGGACGCCGACCGATCCGGACTGGCTGTTCTGCTATGACGCCTGCGCCGTCCCGCTGGTGGCGCCCGGCGTCGATCGCGCGGCGAATCCATAAAGTCGATGGACAAAGCCGATCAGGCTTCGTCGCGACGGCGGTCCACGCAGGCCTGATTATCCCAGCAGCGCCGGCAGCCAGGTCGCGACCGCCGGAAATATGATGATCATCACCAGCAGCACCAGGCTCAGCAGGATGTAGGGCACGACCGCGCGGAAAATGTGCGCCATCGATACCTGCGGCGGCGCGACTCCGCGCATCGTCATCAACAGCAGACCATGGGGCGGCAGCAGCAGGCCAAGCTGCATGCAGATGAGATAGAGAACGCCGAACCAGATCAGGTCGACATCAAGCCGCTGCACGATCGGCATGAAGACCGGCAGCGTGATGAGCATCATGCTGACCTGATCGACGAAGAGGCCGAGGAAGATCAACAGCGCCATCATCCCGGTGAGGATCGCGAAGGTCGAAAGCTGCTGGCTGAAGATCGCCGAAACGATGCCCTCGGTGGCGCCGGAGAAGCTCAGGATCTGCGAGAACGTGGTGGCGCCGAGAATGATGAAGAGGATCATGCCGGAAATGCCGATGGTCCCGTGCAGCGACTTCTTCATCGCCTCCAGACTGAGCGCGCCATAAGCGGCCGCGAGCGCCATGGTCGCAAGCGCGCCGAGCGCGGCCGGACTCGGTCGGCGTCGCGATGCCGCCCGACATCGCGCCGACGACCACGACGAAGATCGAGACCAGCGGCAGGACGTAACGAAAGAGGGGATCGAATTCCGCCCAGCCCACGAGCTTTTCGACCGGCGTCGCCGGGGCGAGCGCCGGATTGGCCCTCACCCGCAGGACGATGTAGACGACGAAGGCAACGCTGAGGATCAGGCCGGGCACGACGCCGCCGATCAGCAATTTCGAGATCGAGATGCCCGACAGGCTGCCGAGCAGCACCGTGAGCGCGGACGGCGGGATCAGCATGTCGACCGCGCCGATCGCCATGATCGGACCGGTCGCCATGGTCGGATGGTAGCCGCGGGAGAGCATGATCGGCAGCATCAGCGAGCCGAGCATCGCGGTCGTCGCGATCGTCGATCCGGAGATTGCGGAAAACACCGTGCCGGCGACGACCGCCACCACCGCAAGCCGGCCCGGCACCTGCCGGATCAGGCGCTCGACCGCGTCGATGACCTTGATCGCCAATCCGGTGTGGAAGAGGACCTCGCCCATCAGGATGAAGAGCGGAATCGGCGTCAGCGAGAAATTGATGACGGCCGCACTGCTGTTGCGCAGCAGCTGGTGCAGGCCGGCATCGCCGCCGAGAAACAGAATGGCGCCGATGATGTTGATGGCGATGAAAGAGAACGCCACCGGCATGCCGAGGAACAGCAAAACCATCGAGCCGCCGAGGAGGAGAAGGGAGGCGAACTGCCACGACATGTGTTCGGCGGCCTCTCGCTCTTTCAGGACGCTGAAACCGCGTCATCGCGCGGGCGCCGGTCGGCTGACGCGAGGCGATGCATGCGAAAGCCGAATTCGATCGCGAGCAACGCAAAGGCGACCGGCATCGGCGCGAGCAGCCACCATTCGGGCAGCACCAGCGTCTTGATGGTGACGGAGCCGTCGACGAAGCTCGTGATCGCGACGCTCGTGCCGTACCACACGAAAACCAGGCAGCAGACGAGGCCGATGACGTCGCCGATCCATTCCAGCGCCCAGCCGATGTGCGGCGGCAGCGCCCGCAGCACGATATCGATGCGGATGTGCTGGCCCTGGCGCAGCAGGCCCGGCGCGGCGAGCAGCGTGATGAGGTAGAGGCTGTCCTCGGACAATTCGTTGCTCGGCGGAATGCCGCCGGCACCGATGTTGCGAAACAGCACGTCGAGGCCGATCATCACCGTCATGGCGAGCAGCAGGATGCCGGCCGCGGTCAGCATGCCTTGCAACAGGTGCCCGTACCACCGGGACAGGGTGAGACATCAGCGCGCGTCTCCCAACGTCATTCCCGCGCTTGTCGCGGGCATCCACGTCTTTCCGGGGTGCGCGTGGCCGACGCGATAAGGCGTGGATGGCCGGGACAAGCCCGGCCATGACTGAAAGGTTCGGGCCTCGGCATGACCGGCGGCTACGGGGCCTTCTGGAAAAATTCCTTGAGCTTCGGTCCGGTCGTCGGGCTCTGCCGGATGATGCCGTCCCAGCCGGCCTGATAGGCCTTGGCCCGGTAGGCATCGGCCACCGCGCCTTCGAACTTGATGGTCTGGATGCCGGCGGCGGCCTGGCGCTTGGTTTCGCGCTCGTTTTCCTGGGTGAACTCCGCGACGGCTTCGCCTTCGCCGCGCTCGCCTGCGGCGCGCAGTACGTTCTTCTGTGCGTCGTTGAGGCGGTCCCAGGAATTGCGGTTGATCAGCACCGAGACTTCGGCGGTGTAGAAGCCAGGGTCGACCCGGTACTTGGTTTTCTCGTTCCAACCGAGGTCGAAGATGCCGCTGATCGGCCAACCGTAGCCGTCGACGACGCCGCGCTCGAGCGCGGTATAGACCTCGCCGGGCGCGGTCTGCACGACGGTGCCGCCGAGCGCCTGGAAGAAATCGCGGTAGACCGGGGTGATGCGAAGCTTGAGGCCGGTCAGGTCGGGGCTGGAGATCTGCTTGTTGAGGTAGAGATGGAACGGATTGCTGTCGACCAGGCGCGCGAAGAAGATCGCGTTCAGCTTTTGGGCGTAGATCGCCGCCATGGTGTCGTAGCCGCCGTTGCGGCGCAGCTCGGACATCGGCCGCTCGGTGAGTTTCCAGGCATCCGCTTCCGGCATCACGTTGGTGTAAAAGGCGCCGGTCGCATTCGCGATGTCGACGACGCCGCCTTTCAGTGCATTGCCGACTTCGAACGGCGGCAACGCCTTCGGCCCGCCAATGTAATTGATGCGCAGGAGGCCCTTGCCCTCCTCATTGACGCGATTGATGAAGCGCTCGAACGGGCGCGAATAGGTGGTGTTCTCGGTGAAGGCGGTGACGGCCTTGAGCGTGACTTCCTGCGCCGCCGCAGCGTCGGCGATAAGAGCGCGGATATTCCGAGGATAATTGGCTTCATGCGACGATCCCCACGTGAAAGCCGCATCCTACATCGATCCCGCCGTGGCGACATCGGTTACTTCCGCCTCAAGCGCCGCGAGCAGCGCTTCGACCCAGCCGCGGGGAATCCGCCGCGTAATGAAGACCATGCGGCTGCGCCGATCGGCCGAGGGCCAGCGCGGAAGCCATGACGGCGGGTGGAAGACATGCTGGACGCCGTGGATCACCGCCGGCTGATCCGGGCTTTCGAGGATGTTCACGATGCCTTTCAGGCGCAGGAGATCGCCGCCGCAATGCTCGGCCAGCGTTTCGAGAAAGAGCGTCAGCGTCACCGCCCGAATGGGTTCGTCGCGCAGGATCACGAAGGTATCGACATCGTGGTGGTGTGCGTGTTCGTTCGCGGGGGAGGGGGCTCCAAGCCAGGCCTGAACATCGAGAGACTTGGTGAGAGGATCGTAGAGCCGGCCGTCGAACAGGCGCTGCGCGTCGACCTCGCCGTGGCGGGCCGGCAGAAGCGGCGCCGTCGCGTTGAGCGCCTCCAGTCGCCGCAGCAATTCGGGCTCTGCTTGGTCGGCGAGGTCCGTCTTGGTGAGCACCAGGCGATCGGCGACGGCGACCTGCTTGACCGAAATCTCCTCGCGGTCGAGCGTGCGCGCGCCGTTTACCGCATCGACGGTGGTGACGACGCCGCCGAGCGCGATACGGTCGGCGATCGTCGTATCGGTCATCAGGGTTTGCAGAATGGGCGCCGGATCGGCAAGCCCGCTGGTCTCGATCACGACGCGGTCGAATGCGGTAACGCTGCCCTCGTCACGTCGCCGCAGCAGATCGTGGATCGTGGTCGCGAGATCGCTGCGGATCTTGCAGCACAGGCATCCCGTTTGCAGCGCGATGATGCTGTCTTCGCTCGCCTCGACCAGTTCGTGGTCGAGACCGATGTCGCCGAACTCGTTGATGATCACGGCGGTTCGCGAAAATTCCGGCTGGCGCAGCAGGCGGCTGAGCAAGGTGGTCTTGCCGCTGCCGAGGAAGCCCGTCAGCACCGTGGCCTCGATGATTTCGTCGGTCACGTCGACGGTCCCGCGGGCACCAGCGGCACGGGCGCAATCCGCGGTCGCAGGGTTGCGTAGCCCGGATCGAGCGCCTCGCGGACTTGGCGCAACACCGCGACGAGCGAGAGCGCCGCACGTCTGCGGCCATCGACGGTCACGTGCCAGCGGAACGGCAAATCCGGCGGCGCGCGCTCGATGCGGATGATGTGATCCCGGCAGTGCACGACAACTGCGCCATCGCTTTCGGCGCTGACGCTGCCATCGAGGCGCCACGCGAGCAGCGACTGCTCCATCAATTCGTGGACTTGTTCCGAGAACCGCAACATCGGCGCTTGTCCAAGGTACAGCTACCCACTTTCGTCATTGCCCGGCTTGACCGGGCAATCCAGTAACCACCGAACTCTCGGCTTAGGTGAGGCTGTGCCGCATCTCTCACCTTGTGGTTACTGGATCGCCCGGTCAAGCCGGGCGATGACGGCGCGAGGTGTTAGATGCGACGAATGCTTTGGAGCCACGCCCATTCGCATTGATGCCCTTTTCATCGTCATGGCCGGGCTCGTCCCGGCCATCCACGCCTCGCTTTTGCAGCATCGATGAAAGAAAGACGTGGATGGCCGCGACAAGCGCGGCCATGACGAAAAAGAGATTGTTCTGCGAGATCAACCGCGCTCTAAAGCGCTGGGCCGCTCAAAATCTCGGCGGCGATTTTGCGCTTGAGATACCGGCCATCGCCGGGGCCCGCGAAATATGCGCCGTTCTCCACCATCACCTTGCCGCGCAGCATGGTCAGCACCGGCCAGGCGGAGATGTCGTGGCCTTCCCACGGCGTGTAGTCGGTCTCGTGGAGGGCTGACTGCGGTGATCTTGCCGCGGCGGGTCGGGTCGAGGATCAGTGATGTCGGCGTCGCTGCCGACGGCGATCGCGCCCTTCCGCGGGTAGAGGCCCATGATCTTGGCGGCGTTGGTGGAGACAGGTCGACGAATCGCGTCCAGGCTGTAGCCGCGGTCGCGCGACCATCTCGGTATACATCATGGCAAGCCGCGGCTCGACGCCGGAATTGCCGCCGGTGGTGTCGTCGATGCGGTTGCCGTGCAGTCTTGTCCTTGAGCGTGCAGCACAGTTCGTCGGTGGCGACGCAATGGATCACGTCGCGCCGCGTGCCGTCCCAGAGCGCGATCTGATCGTCCGCCGATTTGAGCGACGGATAGGTGTGATAGATCTGGCCGTTCGGGCGCTTGTAGTCCTCGGCGGTGTAGGCGAGGTACTGGTGCAGTGTTTCGCCATAGACCGGGAGCTGCTTCGCCCGCGCCTCGGCGATGGCGGCGACGCCGGTCGCGGCCGAGACGTGCATCATATAGAGCGCCGTGCCCGCGAACGCTTTCGGCAAGGCGCAGGATGCGGCGGAAGCTCAAGTCTTCCGAAGGCGGTTGTGGACTTCGGCGAGGTTCTCGAAGCCGACGCGGCCTTCGCGGATCAGCTTCGCGTACATGTGCATGACGATGTCGTTGTCCTCGGCGTGGATGACGCCGAGCCCGCCGGCCTTCGCCAGCACCTGGAACGCCTCCCAGATATCGCCGAAATCGATCATGCGCCCGGTGCGCGTCGGGAGAATGTTGGTGGTGAATATCTTCAGCGTCGGATAGCCGGCCTCGATGGCCTCGGTGAGCTGCCCGGTGAATTCCGGCGGCGGCTCGGAGTGCAGCATGATGTGGTAGGCCCAGTCGCACGGGCTCTTGCCGACGAAATCCTTGTCGCGGGTTTCGATGGCCTCGCGCGCCGACGCCCCGTCGCGCCAATAGGCGAAATCGATGAATGTGGTGGTGCCGCCGAAGAGGGCGGCGCGGCCGACCTGCTCGGGGCCGGCGGTGACGAGCGGCGTGCCGTCCGGTTTCATCCAGACATGATGGAGATGCACATGCGGGTCGATGCCGCCCGGCATGACGATGCGTCCGGTGGCGTCGATCACGCGCGCGGCGAGTTCGGCCGCAAGCGCGCCCGGCGCGGTCACCGCCGCGATGGTTTCGCCTGCAATCGCGATATCCGCCCGGGCGACGCCCTGGGGCGTGACCACGTCGCCGCCGCGAATGATCGTATCGAGCATGTGATCCCCCTCGACGATCGCTCGTCCGCGCCTTCAATACAGCGTTTGATCGACGCAGTCTTCGTAGCTGTAAGTTTTGGAAATGAAGCCGCCGGACACGAGGCTCGCGGCCAATCGTGCGAAGCCTTCGCGCGACACTTCGGGATGCCGCGCCCACAGGCCGGCCTCGAAGTAGCGTCGCAGCGAACTCGCCAAAAGATCGTGCGCGACGTCCGGATAGAACGGCGCGACCGCATCGGCCAATTGCTCCGGACCGTGCTCGGCGAGCCATGATTCCGTCCGGCGAACCGCGCGCACCATCGCTTTGAATGCTGCGCGATTGCGCGCGATGCTGTCCCGGGTCGCGAGATAGGTCGTGTAGACCGTCGGGCCGCGGGTGCTGGCGGCGTAGAGCACTTTGCCGACGCCGGACGTGAGCGCCATCGAGACGTAAGGCTCGAACATCTGCGCCACATCGAGCTCGCCGTTGCGCAGGGCCGCGAGATTCTCCGCCATGGTGCGGTCGGTTATACGCGTAAGGCCGGCGGGATCGATGCCGTTGTCGCGCAAGGTCCTGCTGCAGGCACAGCCATGGCGTCGGCACTTCCGAAACCGTCGCAAATCTCAGTCGCGGCAAATCGGCGAACTGGAATTGCGCGAGGTCGCGCCTTCCCACCAGAAAGAACGGATCGCGGGCGGCGACTTCGCCAAAGCAGACCAGCGGCGCGTTGGGATCGCTGTCGCGCGCCTTCATCACCCGCATCGGTCCGCCCCACGACAGATCGATGCTGCCGTCGAGGAGACCCGATGCGGCCGCCGCCGGCGCCGGCGAATTGAGGAGATCGACCTCGACGCCTTCGTCGGCATAGAAACCGAGCGCATGGGTGGCATAGAATGGCGCGTAGAACACCGCGCGGAAATTCTCAGCAAGCTTGATGGGCATCAGACACGGGACTTTGGATGTTGGCAGGCGATCGTATCCGAAGTTCGAACCCGTATCAGCACCGTTTGGTAGATGGCGGGCACGCGCGTTCGCGCTTTGCCCACCTTACGGCGCGAGCTCAAAGCGTTCTCAGTCTGATCGCGCCGATCCTGTTGCTCGTGGCGGCAGCGCTTGTCTCGGCGACTTCAGCAAACGCAGAGTCCCGCTATCCGACCCATCCGGTCCAGCTCGTCGTGACTGTGCCGCCGGGCGGCGCCGCGGACTTCGTCGCGCGGCTCGTCGCGGCGAAACTTGCCGATGCTCTCGGGCAACCGGTCATCATCGCCAATCGCGGCGGTGCCGGTGGAACGACGGCGGCTGCGGCCGTCGCCAAAGCGGACCCCGACGGCTACACGCTGTTGCTGAATACGATCGCGACCCACGGGATCGGCCCGCATCTCTATGCGAACCTGCCTTATGATCCGGTGAAGGACTTTGCGCCGGTCATCCTGCTCGCCAAGCTGCCGCTGATCATGACGGTGACGGCGTCGCTGCCGGCGCGCTCGGTCGCCGACGTGATCGCGCTTGCCAAGGCCAGCCCCGGACAACTCGCCTTCGCATCATCAGGAACCGGCGGCGCGCCGCATCTCGCCGGCGAACTGTTCAAGACCTCGGCGGGGATCGATCTGCTTCACATTCCCTATCGCGGCAGCGGCCCGGCGGTGGTCGATCTCATTGCCGGGCGCGTCGCCATCATGTTCGACGCGACGCCGTCGTTGCTCGCCTTCATCACGTCGGGCCAGCTTCGACCGCTGGCGGCGGCAAGTCCCGAGCGCCATCGCCTGCTGCCCGAGGTGCCGTCATTTGCCGAACTCGGCTACGACCGCATGGACATCGCGCTCTGGTACGGCATCGTCGCCCCGGCCAACACGCCGCAGCCCATCGTGCAGCGGCTCAATAGCGAGCTTGTCACGATCCTCGCCATGCCGGACATCCGCAAATCTTTCGCCGACCAGGGTGCCTACGTCGCGGGCGGTACGCCGGCCGCCTTCGCGGACTTCATGCGCGGGGAGATGAGCCGCTGGGGCGTCGTGATCAAAGAGGCCGGCATAAAGCCGGAGTGAACCGATCTCCTTGTCGTCCGCCGGGTTCGGCGGCATCATGAAGTCTTACAATTGAAAGACCTTTGCTGGCCGAGCGGCACGGTTTTGCCGCGTGTGCGACGACTGTCAGGAGAACATCATGTTTGTGACGCGCTTTTTGTGCGCGCTCGCGGCGGCGAGTGCGTTGGTTTCGGTCGCCCAGGCGCAAAACACGACCGGTCCTTCGCGATGGGGACCCAACGACGAGATCGGCATGGCGAACACGCTTGGCACCGCCACGTGGCAGCGCTGTGCCCAGTCACTGGCAAACCCCAAATCGAAATCCTACGAGATCTCGTATCTGCGCTCGAACACGATGCCGCAGTCGCCGTTCGGCGTGCCGCTGCGCGACAAATATCGGCCGACCGTGGGCATTCCCGGCACGGTCCACGCCTTCAATGGCGAGGAGACCGTGAGCGGCGAGCCCGGCGCGCAGGGCACGCAAATGGATGCCATCGGGCATTTCGCGGTGCTGCCTGAGCCGTGGGACGGCAAAGGCGAATTTCCTGCCGACAAGGCGCAGTATTACGGCGGCCGCAAGCAGTCCGACATCAAGCCGACGCCGGATGCGCCGTTGCAGAAGCTCGGCATCGAGAAAGTCCCGCCGATCGTCACTACGGCGGTGCTGCTCGATGCCAAGACCTATCTCGGCAAAGGCAAGGCAATGCAGCCGGGCGAGATCGTCACCGCCAAGGACATCGAGGGCATGTTGAAGGCGCAGGGGCTCGAAAGCCGCGGGCTGCTGCCGGGCGACGTGCTCTACATCTACACCGGCTGGGGCGACAACTGGAAAGACCCGGACACCGAGAAGTTCTACTACACGAAAGGTCCCGGTCTCGCCTACGACGGCGCCAAATACATCGAACAGAAGCAGGTCGTGCTGGTCGCGCTCGACAATCCGTTCACCGATCCGGTCGCGGACGGCGCGCTCCAGGGCAAGGCAGGTCCGCCCCCCGGCACGCCGCCGAACATGCCGTTTGCGATCCACCACCAAGACCTGACGCAGTCCGGCATTTATCAGATCCAGAACGCCAACCTCGGCGCGTTGGCGAACGATAAGGTGTGGGTGTCCTGCACCATCATCCTGCCGCTGCGCGCCCAGGGGAATTCGGGCTCGCCGGTGCGCCCGGTCGCGATCGGCGCGCCCGCGCAATAGGCGGGCGATCAAAGCCTCGTAGGGTGCGCAAAGCGCTGACCACGATCGTCGTCGCCCGGCTTGATCGGGCGATCCATAACGCGACGGTTCGACGGCACGCTGGGCTAAATTGATAGCACGGGGCTACGGATGCATCGCTTTCGCGGAGGGCGCAGACATTAAAGGCCGCGAACGAAGGCTTGATATTGGCTGCTGCGGCGGAGTGCTTCAGCGCCGCTCTCGATCAGGAGGTCCACTTTGTCGGCCGGCAGCGTCAGCCGGGTAGCGATGGCCTCGAGGGTGGCGGCGCGCCCCTGGCCCGCCCGTTCGAAACCGATGCGGTCCACATAGGTGTTGAGGTCGTCGCATTTCCAAGTCGACGACAAAGACAAACGCGCGCGGTCAGCCGCCGAGAGGCCGCAGCGCCAGCGCCGCACCTTGCCGGTGTATTCCTTGATCAGCGTGCTGAACGCCGCGAAGCTCGAACGCACGCTTGCGTCGATCGCGGTGTCCGCCGCGGCCGACACCAGTTCGACGCCGGTCGGTCCTTCGAGGCTGTTCGACCAATTGCCGGAAAGTCCTCGGCCGGCATCGACCACCACGAACATCAGCCGGCGCACATGCGCCGCCTGGCGCTCGGTCAATGGTTCGTAGGGACGTTCCGCCGCCAGCATTCCGATGCTGATCCCCGCGAGGCCGAAATTGTCGACCAGGCCGCCATCGAGCAGCTTCACGTATTTCATCGAGCCGTCGTGATAGCGCGACACGGCTTCCGCGAACGAGCGCAGCAACGGCTGCGCCTCCGGATTGCGGCGTGCGCGCTCGATCCACTCCGGCATGTGGGCGGCGCACCCCGGAAACGTCTCCAGCACGACGGGCGCGAAGGCGAGCGGCACCGCAGCCGAGGCGGCGACGGCATCGGCGATCTTGTAGGAGCGGATGTCGCTGCACAGCGCGCCGAACGCCACGGCGCCAAACACGAACGGCGTGCGGTTGTAGATGTCGGACGCGTTGATCCAGACCCACGGCCGCGGATGGGCGCCGAACGAGCCGAAGGTCGCTCCCTCGAAGAGATTTTGATCGAGCCAGCGCGAGAACTGACTGTCGTTGACGCCGCCGCCCAGCGCGCGGTCGAGATTCGCAAGGCTCACGTTGGTGCGAAGGCCTTCTTCGGCATTTCGCAGCAGGAACCGCTCGCGGAAGTCCTCGAGCGCCGCGCGCTTCTTCAGTCCGAAATAAGCCGCGGTAACGGAGCCGCCGGAAACGCCGGAGACGAAGCTCACATGGTCGAGAAGCGATTTTCCCGATTTGGCGCGTCGCGTGCGATCGAGTTCCTGCAGCACGCCGAAGGAAAATGCCGCCGCCCGCGTGCCGCCGCCCGAGAACGAAAGTGCGACCTGCACATCGTCGTCGTAGGCCGGCGCGTCCATGATGGCGAGACTGTTGATCGCGCCGGCCGGCAGCGGCTGATTGCCAGGCAGATTGTAAACGGAGACGCAGCTTGCGAGCGCCAAGCTGCCCAGAACGACAGATACGGAGATGCGGAAACGTCTGCCGCTCACGCCTAGCCCCTCGCGCGGCCTTATCAGGCCGCTCACCCCGGTCCGCAAGCCGAAACAACGGTCGCGAGGGGATAGGTCCGCCTAACATAGCGGCAGCAATGCGGCGGCTAGTATCTCCCTACCCGCCGTCAGCGCATGGCAAGGTCGTCAGGTACCCTCAGACATCCGGCGCTGGAACTCGGCGCGCGATGCTTCGGTCGGCGGATAGAGCCCGACGATGCTGCGGCCGCGGGCGATCTCCTCGGCGGCGAAGGTGTCGTATCGCGTGAGCTCGTGCGCCTCCTGGGCGATCCGGCTCACCATGGCTGCGGGAATGACGGCGATGCCCTCGGCATCGCCGACAACGATGTCGCCCGGATAGACCGCGACGTCGGCGCAGCCGATCGGCACGTTGATCTCGACCGCTCGCAGGTAGCCGAAGCTCGGCGCCGGCGCTGGCTGGCGCTGATAGGCGGGAAATTGCAGCAGCGCGACGTCGGGCGTGTCGCGGAAGCCGCCGTCGGTGACGATGCCGGCGCAGCCGCGCGCCTTGAGCCGGCCGATCAGGAGGTCGCCGCACGAGCAGGCCCGCGTTTCGCCGCGCGCATCCATGACCAGCACATGGCCGGGCGGACACTCCTCGAATGCGCGCTGGTGGATGTTGCCGACGCCGCCGGCATCTTCGCGCATCGGAATGAAGCGCAGCGTGTATGCCGGGCCGATCATGCGCGGAAGGTTCGGCGCGACCGGCCTGATGCCGTGAGGGCAGGCGGCTCTGATGCCGGCGCGGTAGAGACAGGTGGTAATGGTCGCGACGCTCACCTGGAGCAATTTTTCGCGGTCGCTCTCGCTCAGGGGAGTTTCGGAAGACATGCTCGGGGAAGACATGCTCGGGGAAGACATGGACGCTCCATGATCGCTGCGACCGCGTCGGAGCGCGTCAAAGCGGCTTCGCGATCAACGTATCGACCTGAGAGGAATCGAGCACGACCGTCTTCGAGCGGAACAGCCAGTTGTTTTTGTCCGCCACCACCTCGTCGACATATTTGCCGGCGGCGAACAGCGTGGTGCGGCCGTCGAGCATCGTGCGCACGCAGATGAAGCTCGTCTCCATCCACACCGAATCCGCCGTCGTGCGCAGCGTGCGCGAGTCGGACAGGATGTGGCGGTAGTAGTGCGGCTCGTAGATGTTGGCCTTCTCGACCGCCTCGACGCGGTCGTACAGCATCGCATGGTTGTCGCACAGCATGATGGAGAGCGGCATGTTGCGCTCTTCGTTCTGCCGCGTGGTGATGCGGTAGAGGCAGGCCGGCGTGAACAGGGCCGGCCAGTCGCTCAGCGGACCTTCGTCGAGCACGTAGGTGTAGGCGACGAGCAGCGCCCGTGCGCCGGCCTGCATCGATTGCCCGGCGGGCACGTTGACCGTCATCGCTAAAGTCCCATCAGCGCGCGATAGCCGGTCCAGAAGCCGCGGACGCTGCCTTCGGAGACGCGCGATCCGGGGATCGGCTCGATGCCGTGGCCGCCCATTTCCAGCACCGCGGCCTTGTCGAGGTCGCCGGCAATGCCCTTTTGCACGAGGCCGCCGATCATGCCGTCCTCCATGGCGATCAGGCCCGCCGGCCCCATCATGTTGGCTTGCTTGAGGCGTCCCTGCAGGCGGCGCTCGTCGTCGTCCTCGTAGCCGAACGCGATCCACATCAGTTCGGATTCATGCGTGCCCTTGGGAACGATGGTGCGAACCGCGAGGCAATTGCGCAACTGCTGCAGCACGAAGTTCGGGAAGATCGTGGTGATGGTCATGGTGATGGCGTCGCCATGATCGTCCCAGATGTCGGTCATGGAGCCGTCGCGCAGGCCGAAGCCGTAGGCCTCGATCTCGGCATTGCGCATCGCCGCCTTGGAATAGATCTCGCCGCCGGTGTCGGTGTGCATCTTCGAGTAGCTGATGTGGTGCCAGCCGCGGGCGCCCATCTTGATGCCGCCCTCCATGGTCAGGCGGTCCTGCTTCATCACGCCGTTGAAGGCATGGAGGATCGAGGCGTGATAGGGGTCTTTGACGTTCTCGATATAGAGCTTCCAGTTCGACGGCAGCTTCTGGCTGTAGAGCCCGAGAATGCGCAGCGGCCGGCCGCACACGCGATTGATGTTGGCGATGTGGTCGGGGCCGACATAGTCCTCGAACGGCGGGGTCTCGTCGTTGAGCGTGCCGAAGATGAGGCCGCGGATCACATGCACGCGCAGCCGCTGCAGGCCGTGCTCTTCCTTCTTGAAGGTCGACGCCATGCCGCCCTTGCCGCGGACGCCATGCTCGAATGCCGCCGACAGCATCTTGCCGGACAGGTCGTAGCACCAGTTGTGGTAGACGCACATGAACTGGTCGACTTTGCCCGACGGCACGAACACCAGCGGCGTGCCCTTGTGGGCGCAGCGGTTGACGAGGGCGCTGATGGTGCCGTTGCGCTCGCGCACCACGATCACCGGCGTCTCGCCGACCTGGACGGTGACGAAGCAGCCCGGCTCGGGAAGCTGCGCTTCGAGGCCGAGGAAATGCCAGATCGGCCCGCGGAAAATGGCGTGCTGCTCTTCCGCGAAGATATTGGGGTCGGAGTAAACGACAAACGGGCACGCGGCTGACGCCCTGCGCCGGCCACGTCGGCATGTGCGCGGGGTCCATGGGAGACGGCTTGGTTTCCAGCACGGCGCAGTCCTTTCCTTTCGCGTCCCGAACCTTCGCTTGCAGCATGCCCCCGATCCCGGTGGAAACTCAAGATCGCGGCAAAGCCCTTATCGTTCCCGGCTGCGGAAAGCCCAATGGGCCATTCGCGTCTCGAGGAATTCGCAGGCCGCGTAGGCGACCACGGCCATCACGGCGACCACCACGAGGCCGGCGAACACCAGCGCGACGTCGAAGCGTGCGGCCGCCCCCATCAGCAGAAAGCCGATGCCTTCGTTGGAGGCGACCGTTTCCGATATGACCGACCCGACGAAGGCGAGCGTGATCGCGACCTTGAGCGATGCGAACAGGTACGGCATCGTGCGCGGAATACCGACCTTGACGAGAATCTCGTCGCGGCGCGCGCCGAGCGAGCGCATCACGTCCTCCATTTCCGGGTCGATGGTGGCAATGCCGGTGGCCACGTTCACGACGATCGGAAACAGCGCGAGGGTAAAGGCGGTCAGCACCGCCGGAATGGCGCCGATGCCAAACCACAGCACGAACAGCGGCATCAGCGCCACCTTGGGAACGGAATTGAAGGCGACGAGCAGGGGATAGACGCCGCGATAGACGCCGGCCCAGGCGCCGATCGCGAGGCCGATCAGCACGCCGATCACGATGGCGAGCGCCAGCCCGACCACGGTGGTGATGAGCGTTTGTAGCGCGTGCTGGGCAAGGAGGTCGCGATGCTGGACGAGGGATTGCAGAATTTCGCTCGGCGGCGGCAGGATGACGTTCGAAATGCCGCTCGCGCGCGTCGCGATCTCCCACAGGACCAGAAGAACCGCCGTGATGATCCATGGCGTGAGCTGCATGCGCAGCCGCTTGGCGGTCGCCGCCTTCACGCCCGCGCCTCGGAAATCTTGTCGCGCAGCTCATGCACGATGTCGACGAACTCGGGTTCGAAGCTCGCCGCGAGCGTGCGCGGGCGGGGCAGGGAGACTCGTGCGGGTGTGGATGATCCGGCCGGGCCGCTTGCTCATGACAAGGACGGTGTCGGCAAGATAGACGGCTTCGCGCAGGTCGTGGGTCACGAGCACGGCGCTGAAGCGCTGGCGCATCCACAAGTCCTGCATCACGCCCCAAAGCTCTTCGCGGGTGAACGCGTCGAGGGCGGCGAACGGCTCGTCGAGCATGAGGAGTTGCGGCTCGTGAACGAGCGCGCGGCACAGGTTCGCCCGCTGCTGCATCCCGCCCGACAATTCCCACGGATACTTGCGGCCGAAGCCGCCGAGGCCGACGGACTCGAGCAGGCGTTCCGCCCGCGCCTCGTGCGCGCGGCGATCGCGATGGCGCCGGCTCTTGTAAGGTTGCACGATCTCGAGCGGCAGCATCACGTTGCGGAGCGTGGTGCGCCACGGCATCAGCGTCGAGTTCTGGAACGCCATGCCGACACCCTTGATGGGGCGCACGACGGTGCGGCCGTCGACCACGATTTCGCCCGCGGTCGGCGGCATCAGCCCGGTGACGAGCTTCATCAAGGTGGATTTGCCGCAGCCCGACGGCCCGACGACCGCGACGAACTCGCCCTTGGCGGTCCGCATGCTGACATGGTCGAGCGCCGGCAAGCCATCGTCGCCGTCGCCATAGACCATGCTGACGTCGCGAAGCTCGACATGGGGTTGGGGCGATCCCGCCGAAGGTCTTGTCGCGCGCGCCGGCGCCGTGACAGAATCCATCCCCACCCCTACGCGACGTCAGGCGGCCAGCGGCGGTGCCGAGCCCTTGATCTGGATGCGGTAACCCGAACGGACGTTGGGGTAATAGTCCCAGATCGCCTTGTGCTGGGTGCAGCGATTGTCCCAGAACGCGATCGAATGCTCGCGCCAGTGGAAGCGGATCTGGAAATCCGGCTTGGTGATGTGCCCGTACAGGAAATTGAGAATGGCGTCGCTTTCCTCGCGCGGCAGCTCGTTGATGTGCGTGGTCATCGCGCGGTTGACATAGATGAGCTTGCGGCCCGTCACCGGGTGCTTGGCGATGATCGGATGCACCGCGACCGGGGCCTTGGGTCCGAACACGCCCCGGCCGTCATGGGTCGCGGTCAAGCCGCCGAGAAATGTCTTCATCTGCGGCGACAGCTCGTCATAGGCCGCGTACATGCTGGAAAACAGCGTCGCGCCGCCGCCGTTCGGCGGCACCTGGTGGAGGTGCAGGATGCTGCCGAGCGGAGGGATCTCCGCGCAGGACTGGTCGGTGTGCCATAGCTCGCCGGCAACCTTCTCGGAGGTCTCGTCGAAGTGCAGCATGCGGATTTCGGGACGATCGGGCAGCGCCTTGCTTTCGGTCGACGGGCCGACATGGATGTGAAGCTCGCCGAAAAGCCGCGCCAGGGCGACGTGGTGATCGAGATCGATCGGCTGGTCGCGGAAAAAGATGACCTGGAACTCGGCGAACGCGTCGTGCAGCTCTTTGACTTCGTGGTTCGACAGCGGCTTGGTGAGGTCGATGTTGCCGATTTCGGCGCCAATGTTGGGTGTCAACGGCGTGACGCTGATGGATTGGTAGTTCATCCGCGATGCTCCAGGCAGCCAGGAGGGTCCAGGAGGACCTTGCAGCCATGATGCAATATTTTTGGCTGGCCTGAAACGAAAGTTTCGTCTTTACATAAGCGGCCGGGTCAAAGGGTTTTTGCAGCTCAATAGACCGGGGGCGATCATGCGTCTGAAAGTTTGGCTTGGTGTTGCGGCGCTCGGCGCGTCCGCGGCGATGATCGTCGTCTGCGTGCGCTGCCGAGCGCGTGCCGATCAAGTTCGTCATGGACTGGGCGTTTGAAGGCGCACAGGCCATCTGGACGGTCGCGGCCGACTCCGGCTGCTTCCAGCGCGCCGGCCTCGACGTGAAGATCGACCGCGGCTTCGGCTCGGGCGATGCGGTCAGCAAGGTCGCCTCGGGCGCCTACGACATCGGCGTGTCCGACTTCAATACGCTCATCAGCTACAACGGCACCCATCCGACCGAGAAGCTGATCGCGACGTTCGTCATCAGCGACAAGTCGGCGACGTCGGTGGTGACGCTGAAGAAGAACAACATCAACAAGCCGCAGGACCTTATCGGCAAGCGCCTCGCCGATGCGCAGGGCGAAGCGAGCCGCGTGCTGTTCCCGGCCTTCGCCAAGGCCAATGGGCATCGACCCTGGGGCCATCGTCTGGGTGACGGTGACCCCGAACTTGCGCCAGACGACCTTGTTTCATGGCCAGGCTGACGCCGCGGCGGGCCATTTCTTCACCGTCATCACCGGCCTTCAGGCGCTCGGCGTGAAGGAAGCGGACATGGTCGAGTTCCCTTACGCCGACTGGGGGCTGAGCACCTTCGGCAACTCCATCATCGTCAAGCCGGAATGGGCGGCTGCGCACGCCGACGTCATGCGGGCGTTCATCAAATGCGCGGTCGCGGGCATCAAGGGGTCGATCGCCGATCCGAAATACGCGATCGTCAGCTTGAAGAAGTTCAACTCCATGGCGGACGACAAGATCGAGAGCACGGCGCTCGATTTCTCGACCACGCGCGCCATCGTCACCGACGACGTCAAGAAATACGGGCTGAGCGCCATGGAGCCGCAGCGGCTTGATCGCGTGCTGACCCAGGTCGCGGAGGCGTTGGAGATTCCGAAGCCGGCGCCGGCCGACGTGTGGACCGCCGCCTATCTGCCGCCGCGCGAGGAACTGATGCTGCCGAAGTGACCGACGGCCGCGGGTCGGCCGCACGCGAACGGCCGTCAATCGGGCAATGCTCCGAGCGGCGGCCAGCGGTAGACCGTTGCGGCCCGGCGGATGAGCGCCGTCGCCAGGGTGGTGCCGTTGTCGGAGCCGGTCATCACGACGATGCCCTGGCCGGCCTCCGGAAAGATCAGCATGTAGGCCTGGTAGCCGATGTTCTGACCGCGTTTCATCAGCACCAGGCTTTGTCCCGATCCGGCAACCGCGCCGCCGAGGCCGTAAGGACCGCCATTCTGCGGTTTGAGCATTTCGATCGCCGTCGTCCGGCTGAGGAGGGGATTTTCCTCGCCGCGGTAGGCGCGTGCGATCTCGATCAGAAGTTGTGCGAGGTCGGTCGGCGTCGACCACAATCCGCCGGCGGCGAGCTCCGGCACCACCCGCCAGCCGCCCGGCAGCGCGCGGCGGTCCCGGTAATGGCCTTGCGCCGCCCTCGGCGTGAGCGCGGTCGAGAGCGGCTGGGCAAAGGTGCTGTCCGCCATATGCGCCGGTTCGAAGATCAGATCGCTGAGGGCTTCATCGAACGAGTTGTGGGTCTTCGCTTCGATGAGGGCTTGAACGATCTCATACCCCCCGCCCGAATAGGCGTAGCGGCTCCCCGGCATATAGACGACGCGAACCGGCGGCGAGTTCGCCGGCGGCGCGCCATCGAGGATCTGCTTGAGATCGGGGAGCCGCGCTCCCGGTTCGTAGCCGAGGTAGCCCGGAACACCGATGCCGGCGGTCATGCTCAACAGGCCGCGCAGCGTCACGGGATGACGCGCAGTCAGATCGTTCTGCGGCACGCGCCATATCGCGAGATCATCATTGACGTTGCGATCGAGGTCGAGCCGGCCCTGTTCGACGAGTCGCAGCGCCGCGACGGCGGTCACGAGTTTTGAAAGCGAGGCCGCTTGATAGATCGTGTGCGTCGAGGCGTCGCCCCAGGCACGCGCCCACGACAGTTTGCCGTGGTCGATCAGCGCGACGCTGACCGATGGGATTTTCAGCGTGGCCAGCGCGTCCGGAAAGATCGAGCAGGGACGCTTTGGCCGCGCCCGGCTCGACGATCTCAAGCCCGCGCTCGATATCCGAGGGGCTTGCGGCCGGCTGGGCGGGCAGGGGGCCGGACAGGCATTGCAGCAGCAGGACGGCGAGAGCGGGCGTCGTCCATTTCATCGCAAGCGTCCCACGGCCGGCTGCACGCGCGCCTTCATTCCGCCCTTGCGCCGGCCGCCTTGACGACCTTGCCCCACTTTTCCGTTTCCGCGGTCATGAAATCGCCGAACGCCGCCGACGTAAGCACCATGGGCGCGGTGCCGATTTCGCTCAAGCGCGCTCTGATCGCAGGGATTCGAAAGGCCCGCATTGATCTCGCGATTGAGCGTGTCGATGATGGCGCGCGGCGTGCCCTTTGGGACGCCGATACCGGACCATGAACTCAATTCGTATCCGGGCACGGCATCGCTGACCGGCGGAACGTCGGGCAGCCCCTCCCAGCGCGACAGGAACGTCTCGCCGAGCGGGCGTACCTTGCCGGACTTGATGTGCTCCACCGATCCGGGCGGGGTGCAAAACATCGCCTGCACCTGTCCGCCGATGATGTCGATCAGCGCCGGCGCCTCGCCGCGATAGGGCACGTGCACCATGTTGATGCCCGTCATCATCTTGAACAGTTCCCACGAAAGATGGCTCGATGTGCCGGTGCCGAATGACGCCATGCTCAGCTTCTTCCCATTCGTTCGCGCGTAGGCGATGAACTCGGCCGTCGTCCGAAATGGCAACGTGGGATCCGCGACGAGCACCAGCGGGTATTTCACGAACCCGGCGACCGGCTCGATGTCCCGCAAGAAGTTGAAGGGAAGCGAGTCGTAGAACGTGGCGTTGACGGCGTTCGAGCCCGTCGCGACGAGCAAGGTGTAGCCATCGGGCGGCGCGTTGATCGCGGTCTGCGCTGCAAGATTGGACCCGGCGCCGGGCCGATTTTCGGTGATGACCGACTGGCCGAGGCGATCGGACAGCCACTGGCCCATGATGCGGGCAACGATGTCGGTTGCGCCGCCCGGCGGAAAGCCGACAACCAGACGGATCGGCCGCGACGGATAAGCCTGCGCGCGGGCCGTGCGCGCGATCGCGGGCGCCGCAGCCGGCTGCGGCGACGAGCGGCAGGAAGCGACGACGCGAAAGCTTCATGGGGGCTCCCCGGAAAGCGACGGCGCTTGGACGTCGGAACGACCAAGCAAAATGAGCATCTCAAGATTGCCGAAGCTATCAGCTTGCCAAGTGGTTTCAAAGAAAATGCCCGCCGCCCGTCGTCATGCCCGCGCTTTGTCGCGGGCATCCACGTCTTTCCTTCGGTGTTTCTGCGCGGAAGGCGTGGATGGCCGGGACGAAGCCCGGCCATGACGACGGAGGTGCTTCAAGACGAACGGAATCCGCTCTAACGTGCGGCCGTCACGGGGTTGCGAACATGCGTTTAGCCATCACCAATATCGGCACGATCGTTTCCGGCGACTGGCGCGCGCCGCTCGCCGCCGGCGATACGATCATCACCCAGGATGCGAAGATCGAGACCGTCGGGACCGCCTCGGCGAGCGATGTTCGGCCTGCGACGTCGTCATCGATGCCGACGGGGCGACCGCCATCCCCGGGCTCATCGACTCCCACGTCCACATCACGTTCGGCGATTACACGCCGCGCCAGCAGACCGTCGGCTTTCTCGAAAGCTACGTCCATGGCGGCGTGACCACGGCGATCAGCGCGTCCGAAGTGCACGTGCCGGGGCGTCCGCGCGATGCGGAAGGGGTCA
The DNA here is from genome assembly GCA_963702755.1 of uncultured Alphaproteobacteria bacterium. Taxonomy (GTDB): domain Bacteria; phylum Pseudomonadota; class Alphaproteobacteria; order Rhizobiales; family Xanthobacteraceae; genus JAJPKK01. The sequence continues at coordinate 895,043 of CAVPDZ010000009.1, forward strand.
AGGCGCTCGCGGTCGCCGCGCACAAATGCTTCGAGCACTACCGGCCGGGCGGCATGACCGTGTCATGCCGGCTCGGTCATCCTCGAGCCGGGGCTCTCCGGGAACGATCTCGGCGAGATCGCGAAGAAGGGCGTCTGGCTCGCCAAGGCCGGCTTCGGTGCCTTTGCCACGCGCCTACGAATACGCGCCGCTGATCGCGGCGCGCGCGCGCGCACGACATGATCACGACCGTGCACACCGGCGGCTCGTCAATTCCGGGCTCGGGCGCCATCACCGGCGATCATCTGCTGGCGCTGAGGCCGCATGTGTCGTTTCACATCAACGGCGGCCCGACGGCGATGCCGGACCGGGATTTCGAGCGCATCATCCGCGAGAGCGACATCGCGCTGCAGATCTGCACCGCCGGCAATCTGCGCACGGCGCTCCTGTGCGCCGGCCTCGCGCAAAAGCTCGGCGCCTTCGATCGCCTCATCATCGCGACCGACACGCCGACCGGCAGCGGCATCATGCCGCTCGGCATGCTCTACACCATCGCGCATATCGCAAGCCTCGCCGGCATCGCGCCGGAGCTTGCCATCGCGGCCGCGACCGGGAGCAACGCGCGGGTCTATCGCCTCGATAGCGGCGTGCTGAGCGCCGGCAAGGCGGCCGACATCGTCCTCATCGACGCGCCCGACGGCGGAACGCAAAGCGACGCGCTCTCGGCGATACGCAACGGCGATATCGCCGCCATCGGCGCCGTGATCAGCGCCGGCGAGCCGCGCTTCGTCGGCCGCAGCCGCAACACGCCCGCCACCACGCGCACCTCCGCGTCGCCGCCTGCCGCCTCCCGCGCGACTTCTCCGGCGCGAAGCATTGAGGGGGCGGCGCGTCCTCAAAGACGAGCATCGCGGAATGCTCAGCGATAACGCCGGCTGACATCGTCGTGTGGAAATCAGGCTGCGGCCGGCGCGCGCAGCACCGCGTACTGCGCGTAGCCGCGGTAGGGGCGGGTGATGACGAGCGCGGTGCCAGAAGGGTGCCGAGCTGCGCTGCGGGCCCGCAGCGCGAGTTCGAGGTCGTCCACCGGCGTGACGTGAAACTGGGCGAGCCAGGTGCGCAGCAGCCGGCGGAACGTCGCCGGCAAATGCTCCTGGCCGCCGAAATCGACAATGTGCAGTTCGCCGCCCGGCGGCAGCGCCGCCATCGCAACGTCGAGCGCGCGCCCGCCAATCAGGGATCATCGACAGGCTGTACGACATGAAGATGCGGGCAAATGCCGTGTCGCCGAACGCGGCAAGGCTCTCGCGTCGCGTTGCGTCGCCTTGTGCGAGGCGGATGCGCCCGGCAAGTCCCGCGCGGGCAACCGAGGTTGCGGCGGTGGCGAGCATTGCCGTCGAGACGTCGAGGCCGAAGAAACGCGCCTGCGGATAGCGGTGTGCCGCTGCGATCAGGTTGCGACCGGTGCCGCAACCGATTTCGAGCACGGCATCGCCCGGGCGGGGTCGCAGGCTCGCGATCATCGGGTCGCGGCCCAGCAGGTAATATTTGCGCGTCGCGTTATAGACGTGGCGCTGATGCCGGTAGATCCGGTCCATCAGCCCCGCGGCGGCGACAGTCGTCATGCGTCGAGCACGTAGAGGTGGAACCCGCCGTAGATCGCGGAGCGGTCGCGCTTCGAGAGGTCCTGCGATTTCTCCGCCTCGTAACGCCATCGCCGCAGCACGGCGTCGTCGACACGCCCCGGCAGCAAGCTCGGCGCCGCGGCGGTGCGGAAGATCACGCGCGCGCCCGGCCGTGCGGTGCGGGTGATCTCGCGCCACAGATCGTTGAGCTGGACGGTCCGACATCCAGTCCTGGGCATCGAGCAGCACGTAGCGATCGAGCGAGCGATCGGGGCGGCTCGCGAGATATTCGGTGAACGAGCGGTTGAGCACTTCGACGCGGTCGGCGCGCGAACGGATGGCATCGAAATGGGTGCGCATCAGATAGGGCGGCAACGGCCCGTCGGCGCGCTCCGCATAGGCGCGGCCGAACGCCTGCCAGGCGAAATAATTTTCGTCGAGCGAAAATCCGCAGGAGAGCCGCTCGACCCGCTCGCGCAGCACGGATGCCATCTCGGGTGCGCCGGCGCCGAGCGAGGCATATTGCGCCGGCGGAATGCCGAGGCCGTAGAGCGAGAGCCGGTTCGCGGTTGCCCAGCGCACCAGCGGCTTGGAGAACAGCGGCTCGATCGAGGTCTCGAAGAATGCCCGCTGCTCGTCGAGCGAGCGCGCGCGCAGAATGTGGCTCAAGTCGACGCCGTGGACGCGCGCGACCAGATGGCTCATCCCGATGGCGTGGCCCAGCAGGCCATGGCGGTAGACGTTCCGGGTGAACATCGAGATGCGGCGGCGTCCGAAACCGGCGGCGCTGCGCGCCTCCCAATAGGCGCGGGTCTCGCGGTCGAGATGCGGCGCGAGGAAACGCCAATAGGCCGCGATGTTGTCGGCTTCGTCGGCGGCGCCGAAGAAACGATAGAACGCCTGCCACGACGGCAGATTTTGCGCGGCCGCAAGCTTGAGGCGGGCAAGCGCCACATGGGCGCGGGCGAGATCGAGAGCCGTGATCCGGCCCGGATCGGCGATCAGATAGGACAGGATGTTGCAGCCGCCCGACGCGATTGCCACGACGTGGCAGTCCGGCGTCAGCGCCAGCGCTTCCATGTCGACCTCGGGGTCTTCCCATATCTGCGGGTAGACGAGCCCCTTGAAGGCGAAGGTGAAGAGGATTTCGAGGAGGCCGGCGGTGGACAGCGCGCGATTGCGTCGCACTGCCTGGTTGAGGCGCCGGCGCGCCGCCATTTTAGTGCCCGGACTCAAAGCGTTTCCCCGTGAGCGGCAGGCCGCGAATCGAGGCGGGATTAAGCATCGCTGCGCATGTAGGTTTGATGACGGTTCGCCCGCTGCCACGGAACGTTGTCGCATTCCTGTCGCTTGAGGTGGCGTAAATCACGCGGCGCCGGCTGACAATTCGCAAGTAATTACAGCGATCACCAGCAATTTCGCCGTCTTGTTTCACCTTCTTCGGGGCGGTGACGTTTGGCTTTTCGACTTTTGCACAAGGCCAGGGCGCTCACGACCCGCTTCCAATGGAACTGGATCGGCTTCGCACTCAGCTCGATAGTCGTCGTGGTGTCGATCCTGGTGCTGGTGCACATTCTCGCCGGCATCAATCCGGCGAAGGTATGGGCGCATGTGCAGGCGATGCCCGCAGGCAATATCGCCCGCGCGGTGCTCTTCATCGCCGCCGCTTACGCGACACTGACCTGCTACGATCTCTTCGCGCTGCGCACCATCGGGATTCGTCACGTGCCTTATCGGGTGGCTGCGTTCGCAAGTTTCACGAGCTATGCGATCGGCCACAACATCGGCGCGACCGCGTTTTCGGGCGGCGCCATCCGCTACCGCATCTACTCGCAGTTCGGCCTCACGGTCGTTGACGTCGCCAAGGTCTGCTTCCTCACCGGACTGACCTTCTGGCTCGGCAATCTCGCGGTGCTCGGAACCGGGATGATCTATCATCCGGACGCACCCGCCCGCATCCTCGAGTTGCCGCCCGATTTTGTGCGCGCAGCTTGGCATCGCAGCCCTGGTGCTGCTCGTCGTCTATGTGGCATATGCGGCGCGCAGTCAGCGTTCGATCGGCATCAAGGATTGGCGCGTCAATTTGCCGAGCGGCCGCTCGACCCTGATCCAAGTCGGCATTGCGGTCGCCGACCTCGGCTGCTCGTCGCTCGCGATGTGGAGCTTGATGCCGGCCGCCTCCAACGGCGCCACCGGCGTCGACGGGTTTTTTACCGTGGCGGTCGCGTTCATCTCGGCGACGCTGCTTGGCTTTGCGAGCCACGCGCCAGGCTCGCTTGGCGTGTTCGACGCCGCCATGCTGCTGGCGCTGCCGCAGATCGGCAAGGAGGAACTCGTCGCCGGCCTGCTCTTGTTCCGCGCGCTCTATTTCATGGTGCCGTTTGCGGTTGCGCTCCTCACCATGGGTTTCTGGGAGGCGTCGCATATGTTCCGCCGCGGGTCTTCGCAAAGCAATTTCGGTCTCGATGTAGCCCGGATGAGCGAAGCGACATCCGGGATTAGCCTCGCCAGCTATGACGTCGCCCCGGATATCGCGGAGCCTGTCATCGGGCCCGCCGGAGGCGGGACCCGTTGGCTCATCCGGGCTACGTGTAATCCTCATAGCTTGCCCTTGACTCCATTGACCTCCTTTGATGGCGCGCGATATCAGCGGGCGGCAACGCCGTGCCGCCGGGGATCGTTTTTAATCAATCAAGGACAGCGTGATTAGTTGATGGACAAACCCGCCCGGCCCAGTCCGGTGATCGCGCTTCTCGTCGCCGGCGCGCTGTTCATGGAGCAGCTCGACGGCACGGTGATCGCGACCGCACTGCCGCAGATGGCCCAATCCTTCGGCGTTGCAGCGGTCGACGTCAACATCGGCATCTCGGCTTATCTCCTCACCGTCGCGGTGTTCATTCCGGCAAGCGGCTGGGTCACCGATCGGTTCGGCGCCCGCACCGTCTTCGCGAGCGCGATCGCGGCGTTCACCCTGTCCTCGGTGCTGTGCGCCATGAGCGGCTCGCTCACGGTCTTTACGCTCGCGCGCATCGCGCAGGGCGTCGGCGGCGCCATGATGGTGCCGGTCGGCCGGCTGATCGTGCTGCGCACGACCGAGAAGGAATATCTGATCCGGGCGATCGCCTTGCTGACCTGGCCTGCGCTGGCCGCGCCGGTGCTCGGGCCGCCGCTCGGCGGTTTCATCACGACCTACAGCTCATGGCCCTGGATTTTCCTGCTCAACGTTCCGCTCGGGCTCATCGGACTGGGGCTCGCGATCGTGCTGATCCCGAACACGCGCGGCGAGGCGAAAGGCCGGTTCGACTGGACCGGATTCCTCCTCGCCGGGCTCGCGAGCTTCGGGGTGATGTATAGCCTTGAGACGTTCGCGCGTAATCGCCTCGATTGGTTCATCACACTTCCGCTCTTCGCTTTGAGCATTGCCGCCGGGGTCTACGCGGTGCGCTACGCATTGCGCGCTGCCCATCCGCTGATCGATCTCTCGCCGTTTCGCGTCCCGAGCTTTGCGATCACGGTCACCGGCGGCGTTGCGTTCCGCACGGCGATCAGCGCGGCGCCGTTCCTGTTGCCGCTGATGTTCCAGCTCGGCTTCGGCTTCGACCCGTTCTACTCCGGCCTGCTGCTGCTCGGCGTGTTCGCCGGCAATCTCGGCATGAAGCCGGCCACCAACCTCGTGCTCGGCAGGTTCGGCTTCCGCCCGACGTTGATCTGGAACGGCCTTCTTGCCGTCGCGACCGTTTTCGCCTGCGGATTCATCACCGCCACGACGCCGGTGATCGTCATCCTGGCGCTCCTTTTCGCGAGCGGGCTCACCCGGTCGATGGAGTTCACCACGATCAATGCGCTGAGCTTCGGCGATCTCGATCACGCCCGCATGAGCGGCGCCAACACGCTGTTCAGCATGCTGCAGCAGATGGGAAATGCTTTGGGCGTTGCCGGCGGCGCGATCCTGCTGCGCATGGCCGCGCTGACCCATGGCGGCGAAGCCGGCGCGACCGTCAGCGATTTCCACATGGCGTTCTGGGGCGTCGCGCTCATCGGCTTCGCCGGCATCTGGCACTTCCGCCGTCTGCCGGTCGAAGCCGGCGCCTCGCTGCAGGCGAAGAAAGCGCCTGCACCCTCCCCTGAAGGGGGAGGGTCGGATCGCCAACGGCGATCCGGGGTGGGGTGACAGCGCTTCAGCAAATAGGGCGCAGCGGACGTGTGTGCAGTGTGCTGCGCAGGGCCCGCGCGTGCTGCACGGCGGACGCGCGTGCTGCAGCGCTGTCACCCCCTCCCGCGACCGCCTTGCGGCGGTCGCGACCTCCCCCCTCCAGGGGGAGGTGAAGTGTTACGCGCCGCAGCGCGCCGCGGACGCGCTCGGGTGCGAACGGCAGTTCGCGCAGGCGCACGCCGGTGAGCTTGGCGATGGCGTTGCCGACGGCGCAGGCGACGAGCGGGAGCCCGTCCTCGCCGGCACCGGTCGGCGGATTGTCGGTCGACACCACCTGGATCTGGATGTTGGGGACATCCGACATCCGCGCCACCTCGTAGTCGTTGAAGTTCGACTAAGGACGCGGCCATCGCGGATGGTGATCTTCTCCCGCAACACGTGGCCGAGACCGTAGACGATCGACCCCTCGGTCTGCGCCGCGAGGTTGCGCGGCTGCACCGCGATGCCGGCGTCGATCGCGACCCAGAAATTGTGGACCTTGATCTTGCCGGTCTCGCGATTGACCGAGACCTCGGCAACACCCGCCGACAAGGTCTCGTCCTTCTCCATGAACGACACGCCGAGCGCGCGCCCCTCGCGCGGCTTCGTCCAGTCCGACATCGCCGCGACCGTGCGCAACAGGTGCTGCGCCCGAGGAACGCCCTCGGACAGCGCGAGGCGGAACGCAATCGGATCCTTGCCTTCCGCGGCCGCGATCTCGTCGAGGAAGCTTTCCGCGGCAAAGGCGTTGTGGCCGTTGCCGATGCCGCGCCACGGCGACAGCCGCGCCTTGCCCGGCACGACCACGTGCTCCGCAAGCTTGTTGGCCGTCGGATATTCCGGGACCGGCGAGCCTTTCATGACGATGAGGTCTTGCTTGGGCGGTGGGGAGCCGGCGCTTGCCGCCATATAGGCGACCGCCGACTTCGACACCACGCGGTGGTGCCAGGCAACGAGCTTGCCGGCCGCGTCGAAGCCTGCCTCGATGTGATGCGCCGTCATCGGTCGGAACTTGCCGCCGGCGATGTCGTCCTCGCGCGAACCAGAGCGAGCTTCACCGGCTTGCCTGCTGCTTTCGACAGGAGGCACCGCATCGAGTACGACCTCTCTGCGAGCCGCGCCGGCCGTAGCCGCCGCCCAGGAAATGCTGGTGCAGCGTGATTTTGCTGCGGTCGATGTCGAAGGAGGCGGGCGACCTGCGCGTGGCAGGCCGTCGGCCTCTTGGGTGCCGGCCCAGATCTCCACCGATTGCCGTCGGGCGCGACCGTCGGCGGTGGCGTTCAGCGGCTCCATCTGAGCGTGATAGACGTAGCGGGTGCGGTAGTCGCCGCGGAACACCTTGGCCGCTTTTGCCCATGGTGCCGCGCGCGTCGCCGACGCTCCAGAACGGCACGCCTTCCTGGCCGAGGTTGCGGCCGATCGCTGCCAATTCATCGAGCTCCGCGCTCGCTGTCGTGATGCGCACCGGGCGCGTCGCTCCAGGTGACCTTGAGCAGGTTCTTCGCTCGCCTGGGTCGCCTCGACCAGCTTCGTCGCCGATGACGCCGACGCCTTCCGGCAGTCTTGACGATGTCGGTCACGCCCGCGGACCTTGCGGGCACGCGCGTCATCGATCGTGACAGGCTGCGCCGCCAGGGTAGGGCGATTGCCAGGACCGCGGCATAGACCATGCCGTCGACCTGCGCGTCCATGGCGTATTTGCGCGGCACCCCCTGACCTTGAGCGGCACGTCGACGCGGGACACGTCCTTGCCGATGAGCCGGAATTGCGATGCCGGCTTGAGGTCCTTGTCCTCGATCTTCGGCAATTCGGCCGGCGCCTTCGCGAACCCCGCGATCTCGCCGTACGAAATGCGGCGGCCGGTTGACGGCATGAACCGACGATGCTGGGCTCGGTCGAAAGCTACTGGACGGCGGGCACGTTCCATTTGCGCGGCGACCGCATCGATCAGGACGCGGCGCGCCTGGCGCCGGCGATGCGCATCGCTTTGAAAATAGCCGCGGACGGCCGGCTGCTCGCGGAGTGTCTGGAAGACGCCGTTGTACCCCGGATTGCCGTAATTTCTTCTCGTTCCATTCCGGCGGCGTGATCGGGCGAACCTTCGACCAGTCGGCGTCGAATTCGTCGGCGAAAACGGCCGGCAGCGTCGTGAGACGTGCCCTGGCCCATTTCGGCCGCGGGCGACACGATGGTGATGGTGCCGTCCGGTCGCGATCCGAAACCCACACATTGGGCGAAGGCTGCGCGTCGGCGCGCGCCTCGGCCTGCCAGCCCGCCGATCAGCGCCAGCCGGATCGGGCGTGACGGTCAGCGCAAGGCGTAAGACCGCGGCGCCCCGGAAAAGATCGCGGCGGCTGAGTTCGCTCATGACTTTGCGTGACATGGCTTAGCCCTCCCCGCGCCGCGCGCTGGATGGCGCTGATGATTTTCAGGTAGGTGCCGCAGCGGCAGACGTTGCCGTCCATGTGCTCGACGATCTCTTCGCGCGACGGACTTTTGTTGTGCGCGATGAGCGTTGCGGCCTGCATGATCTGGCCGGACTGGCAGTAGCCGCATTGCGGCACCTGCTCGGCAACCCAGGCCTTCTGCAACGGATGGCTGCCGTCAGCCGACAGCCCTTCGATGGTGGTGATCGATTTGCCCTCGACGAGCGAGACCGGCGTGGAGCAGGAGCGCACCGCTTCGCCGTCCACATGCACGGTGCAGGCGCCGCACGGCGGCGATCCCGCAGCCGAACTTGGTGCCCGTGAGCTTGAGGTGCTCGCGCAGCACCCACAGGAGCGGCGTATTGCCGTCGACGCCGACCTCGCGGCGCACTCCGTTGACCGTTATGGCGACCATGCGTTTCCTCCGTTTTGCCGTGAATTTTGCGCGGACCCGGAGAGACTGATCGCCCGGGCGCGATGGGGATCGAAATGCCCAGTACTTATGCGCAGAGCTTATACGATTTGCCGCAGGCCTCAAGGACGGTGCTTATGCACCGCACCTCCTTTTTTGAGGGAGCGTGGGGCGACGACCGTGCGCTGCGCTGCTATTATCGGCGAAATCGCAGAATCAGGGTTTGACGGTGGCGGGTCGCCGCAATCGCGCAATCAACGCTGGCATTTCACGGCGTCATCTCCTTGCAGGATTTGGCGCGAGCGGGTTGGCCGGCGTCGCGAGGCCCGCGCTGGCCGAGACGGGGCGGATCGAGGTCGGTCCGGCGCTGATCGTGTACGGCAAGACTGGCGCGGAATTCATGCGACTTGTCGCTGAGGCCGCGCAACATGGCCACGAGATCCGAAGCCTGAGCCTTTACGGCGCGGCATCGAGCCCGCTCTACGCAGCGCTGCTGACAAAGGCGGAAACGCTCGTCACGCAGCGATGCGCGCCTTCGCTGACCGCGGCGCAGGTGCATGCCGAGGTGGGACGCCAGGCGGCCGAGAATTTCGGTCCGGCGATCGTCGCGGCGACAGGTTCGGCTGCAAGTCCGACGTTCGCGGTCGTCTTCGAGCCGCAGCAAGCAAAGCCGCTCGTTCGCCTCGATTTGAAATCAGGCGCCGAGAAGGACGCGGCAACGCTGCAGGGCATGGTGCATCAGGCCAGGCTCAAGGGTTTGATCCTGCGCAGCGTTGCCATCTACGGCAGTGGCACCGAACGTCGCTTCGCCACCATCTGGGGACCCAACACCGAGAAGATCGTGTGGGACGCCGACGGGATCGCGGACGACGAGCGGGCTTTTCGCGAGCGTCTCGCCGCGCAGACGGCCAGCTGGTGCCGGCTCAAATTGCTCGCCGCCGGGCCCGACGGCCGCTTGCTCTCGCTCTATCATCTCGAGGATGACGGTCCTTTGTTGGTGAGCGAGAATCTGACCGCGGAGCGTTTGCTGCAAGAGACGGAAGCTCAGGCGGCGAAAGGCTTGCAGCCGGTTGCGCTGCAGGCGGTCGGTCGCGACGCCACGTCGGCGCGCTTCAACGTGATCTTTGCCGGACGCGCGACGCCCGCGCCGCGGCGTTGGACGCCCGCCGGTCCGGCCGCTCAAGCCGCGATCGACGAGGCGATGAAAGGCATCATGACGAATGCGGCGATCCGCCAGGCGGCGCTCGCGATCGTCAAGGGACCGCGGCTCGTCTTCGCGCGCGGCTATACGTTTGCCGAACCCGATTGGCCGCTCGCTCAGCCGACGACCCCGTTTCGCGTCGCGAGCCTGACGAAGACCGTCGCCGCGCTCGCGACCTATCAGCTCATCGAAGCTGGCCGCGTGCGGCTCAGCGACCGCATGCAGGACATATCTACAGCTGCGCGCGCTGTCGGGCGGGCCGCCCAAGGACCCGCGATTTGGCAAGGTTACGATCGAGCAGCTCCTCGCTCACACGAGCGGGCTGACGCCGCATGGGGTGCCGTCGGTCGCAGTGCATGAAGCCTGGATCGCGGCAGGGCATCGTCCTTCGCATTTTCCGATCACGCTCGACATGGCGACATCGTACGTCGCCTCGCAGCCGCTGGTGTCGGAGCCGGGCGCGCATTACGAATACAACAACTGCGCGCATTTCCTGCTTGGCCGTGTCGTCGCGAAACTCCATGGCACCGAACATGCCGATTGCTGCACTCGACAAGCATCTGTTCGCGCCGCTCGGCATCACCCGCATCCGGCGGGCGCGCAGCCTCCTGGCGGATCAGCTGCCGGATGAAGCGCGCTACCGCGTCGCGCTTGATCATGATCACGTCCGCATCCTGCCGCTCGCCCGCAGCGTGATGAGCGATGCGCGACCGCTGGTGCCGGTCGGTTACGGACACGAGCAGATCGAGATCCACGAGGGCGACAGCGGGCTGTCGGCCGCGATGGTCGATCTCGCGCGGCTCGTCGCGGTGATGATCAGCCGGCGCGATACGCCGGCGCTTCGCGGCGACACCGTCCGCACCATGCTGGCCAATGCCGCCGCGCGAAAGGGCCACGGGCTCGACGGCGCCAAGGACCACGGCGACGGTTCGTTCTATGGCTACAAGGCCGGCGTCCTGTCGTCGGCGTGGAGCGCGCTGCAGTTCGACGGCGACCTTGGGTTTGCCGTGGCCTGGTCGGGCGGCGTTCCGGCGGATGACGTGAAATGGTTTCCGAACCTGCCGCCGGTCATGAACGTCGCCCGGCACGTCGCATGGGGCGACGACCTCTTCCCGCAATTCGGCATGCCCTCGCTCGGATGACGGTTGCCGGTCGCAGCGATCGAGTTCATCCTCCGTCGCCTTGATTGCGGGACCATCGCGCAATGCGAAATTCGAACGGCAAAGGCAAGTTGACCATTTCGGTCGATCTTGAGCTTGCCTGGGGCGTGTGGGACTGGGTGACGGCGGAGCATCTGCAGATGGCAGAGACCGCCGAGCGCCCGATCGCGGCCGCGCTCATCGAACTGTTCGATCGCTACGGGATCGCCGCGACCTGGGCGATCGTCGCCGCGTTGCTCGATGAGGAGAGCGCGAAATCGCGGCCGGGGAGCACGGCCTGCTGGTACGCGCCCGACATCGTGGAACGGCTCCTCGCCGCCAAAGTGAAACACGAGATCGGCACTCACAGCGGCCGCCACATCTACTTCGACACCGCGACAGCGGACGAGGCGCGCGCCGATCTCGCCTTCGCGCGCGACATCCATCGCGCTCACGGGCTGCCGTTCCGCTCGTTCGTCTATCCGCGCGGCGGCGGCGGGCATTTGGACGTGGCTTATGCCGCCGGGCTGCGGACGTGCAGCTTTTCGGATGTCGGTTGGGTCGAAACGATGCGGCACCTCGGCCGCAGGGCGGGGCAGGGCGCCCATCTCCTCGACATGCTGCTGCCGATCCCGCCGCATCCTGCGCGTCCCGAGCCGGCGGGCGGCCTCGTCAATATCCGCAAATCGATGCTGCTGATGGCGCGCAACGGCCCGCGCCGCTTCGTCCTGCCCTTCGTGACGCGGGCGAAGCTGCGTTCAGGTCTCGCCCGTGCGCAAGCGACCGGCGGCACGTTTCACTTCTGGTTTCATCCGTCGAATTTCTACTATCGGCGCGACGAGCAACTGGCGACGCTCGCTGATTTCCTCGAACACGCGGCGAACGAGGCTGCGCGCGGGCGGATCGAGATCGCCACCATGGGCGCTTACGCCGACGCTTCGCAGAAGCCTTCTCCCTCCCCCCTTGCGGGGAGGGTCGGGGTGGGGGGTCGGGAGGCTTTGGCCTGAGGCACAGCTCCCGACCCCCACCCCCGACCCCTCCCCACAAGGGGGAGGGGAGCAGTCGAAAGCCACGCGGCGATCTCCGACGGCTGGGGCGGACGCGTAGCGGTGGCGTCACCGGCCGGCAATTATGCGCTCGTTCCCGCGACCTCGATCGAGGAGGCGCGGCTCATCGATTTTGCGCGCGCGGTATGGCCCAAGCAGGCGCCGGATTTCCCGATCCTGACATCGTGGTGGCGCCGCGCCGCGCCGGAGTGCGCGGTCGCCGTGGTGCATCAGCCGAGCGGGGCGATGGCGGGCATCTGCGGCGGGCGGCCGTGCGAATGGACGATCGACGGGACGACGGTCCCGGCCATCGGCATCTGCGATTGGTTCGTGGCGCCGGCGCATGAAGGCAAGGGCTTGGGCCGCCGCCTTGTCCGGCACTTCGACGCGCCGGACCGGTTCTTCTATGCGTTCTCGATTTCGGAAGCCGCGAAGGCCTATTTGAAAGCGCTGGGCTGGGACGAGCCGCATTCGTCGTCGCTCATGGCGTTGCCGCTGCCGCGCTTTGCTCGCGTCTTTTTCTCCGGCCGCGGACGGCCTCGTCTTCCAGGAGCGCGACCTCGGCTACGGCGAACCGCTCGGCGACCTCGGCGCCGTTCTCGACGCGATCGAGACCGCCCGCGGTTTCATGACCTCCGCTCACATGCGGCGCGGCGCCAAGGATTGGGCGTGGCGCCTGTCGGTTTGCGGCAAGCGGCGCTATCGCTTCTGGCTCGCCCGCGACGCGGACGGCCGGCCGCTCGGGTATGTGGTGGTGCGGCCGATGCTGCGCGGGGCGGAGCCGGATGATGGACCGCCTCAAGGCGGCGATGATCACCGACCTCGTCGCTCTCGATGACGATCCTGCCGTGCTTCGCGCGCTCGTCGGCAAGGCGGTCCGCACCGCCGCGGCCCTGGAAGCCCGCATCCTGCTGATGGCGACCACAAGTTCCGCCCATGCCCGGGCCTTGGCCGGCTTCCTGTCGCCCGCGACGCCGCTCGTCGGGCGCCTGCTGGCGCGGCGCGCGCCGCAGTTCATGTGGCGGCCCAAAGGGGCTCGCCGCCAAGTTGCAGGCCGATCACATGACCCTGACCTTCGCCGACGTCGCACTCGACCTCGACCTGTAGGTAACCGGCGGTGTTGCGACGTTATTGCCGTGGCAGGGAGTGCTCCTGCGACTTGAATACTACCCCTGATTGATTACGCTTCCTTCCAAGGGCCGACAACTGCTTGCACACAAGATGCGAGGGATCGGTCCGGAGGAACGCTCATGGACGCCACCACCACATCCCGGACGCTGTCCGATGCCGAGCACAGCGTTCAGCTTCGCAAGGCCGTCATCGCATCGACCATCGGCACCACCATCGAATGGTACGATTTCTTCCTGTACGGCACCGCCGCGGGCCTGATTTTCGGCAAACTCTACTTTCCGAACGAGGATGCGCTCACCGCGACGCTTGCCGGCGTTCGGCACCTATTTCATCGGCTTTGTCGGCCGGCCGATCGGCGCGGCGATCTTCGGCCATTACGGCGATCGCATCGGCCGCAAGGCGACGCTGATCGCGACCCTCCTGTGCATGGGCATCGCGACGTTCCTCATTGCATTCGTGCCGACCTATGCCTCGATCGGAATTGGGGCGCGGTGATCCTGACGATATTGCGCATGGTGCAGGGGATCGGCGTCGGGGGCGAATGGGGCGGATCGGTGCTGCTGGCGATGGAATGGTCGCGGCACCATGGCCAGCGCGGCCTCGTCGCGTCGTGGCCGCAATTCGGCGTGCCGTGCGGATTGTTCCTCGCCAACCTCGCGGTGCTCGCCTTCAGCACCTGGTCCGGCGATCAGTTCGACACGTGGGGCTGGCGGATTCCGTTCGCGATCTCGATCATTCTCGTCGGCATCGGCCTGTGGATCCGCCTCGGCATCCTCGAGACGCCGGTATTCCAGCAGCTTCTCGAGACCAACAAGATCGAGCGCGCGCCGATCATCGAGGTCATCGCGAAGCAGCCGAAGGAGATCATCCTGTCGGCGTTGGTGCGCACGTCCGAGCAGGCGCCGTTCTACATCTTCACGGCCTTCATCTTCGCCTACGCCGTCGGCACGCTCCACATGTCGCGGGACTTCATCCTGGCGGCGGTGATGGCGGCGGCCGTGCGTATCCTTCGTCACCATCCCGCTGTCGGGGCACATCTCCGACCGCATCGGCCGGCGGAAGATGTATGTGATCGGCGCGGCGACGATCGGCCTGTTCGGCTTTCTCTATTTCGGCATGGTCGATACGGCGATCCCGTCGGCGGTGTTCATCGCGATCGTGCTGTCGCTCATCCCCCATGACATCCAATACGGGCCGCAGGCGGCGCTGATCGCCGAAGCCTTCACGCCCCGGCTGCGCTACAGCGGCGCCTCGCTCGGCTATCAGCTTGCCTCGATCACGGCCGGCGGTCCGGCGCCGATCATCGCGACGGCGCTGTATGCCGCACTACCAGACGGGTTATGCGATCGCGATCTACATCGCGGCTTGCGCCGTCGTGAGCCTGGTGTCGGCGGCTTTCATGCCCGACTACACCGGCAAGGATATTTCGGCCGAATACGACGCCGTGCCCGTCGCCAAACCAGTAAGCGTTGGAGCAGGGCGCGCTCCGCGCGCCTAGCCTCCGGCAACCGCGACCGCGGGCTTTCCTCGGCGCCAGTCGACGCCGATCCACATGACGAGCAGCGCTGCGGCAAAGCACAGCGTGCCCGACAGGACGAAGGTCTGCAGGTAGCTGCCGAAATCGGTGCGCAGCACGCCGCCGAAATAGGCGGCCGACCCGCTGCCGAGCTGATGGGAGGCGAAGATCCAGCCGTACATGAATGCCGGCCTTCTCCTTGCCGAACGCGTTCGCCGACAGCCGTACCGTTGGCGGCACCGTCGCGATCCAGTCGAGCCCGTAGAAGATCGAGAACAGCGACAGGCCATAGAGCGAGACGAACGAGAACGGCAGGAACAGGAGCGACAGGCCGCGCAGGCTGTAATAGACCGCGAGCAGCAGCCGGTTGTCGACGCGGTCGCTGAGCCAGCCCGATGCGGTGGTGCCGAGAAAATTGAAGGCGCCCATCATGGCGAGCATGCTGGCGCCGGTCATTTCCGGTATGCCGTTGTCGATGCACGCCGGAATGAGATGCGTCGCGATGAGCCCATTGGTCGAGGCGCCGCAGATGAAGAAGCTGCCGGCGAGGAGCCAGAAGTCGCGCCGACGCAAGCCTTCGCCCAGCGCGCGGAATCGCGGTCGCGACCGGATTGCCGACGGCGGGCGGCGGCTTCGCGTGCAACGACGCTCTCGCCATAGGGGGCAAGCCCGACATCTTCCGGTCGGTCGCGCATGAAAATGGCGACGATCGGGAAAATCGCGATGGCGACGCAGACGATCGCGAGCACCATCGGGCGCCAGCCATAGGCGGTGACGATGCTCGCCATGGTCGGCAGAAAGATGAGCTGGCCGGCCGCTGCCGCAGAACTCAGGATGCCGACGACGAGGCCGCGGTTCTTGGTGAACCAGCGCGTCGCGACGGTCGCCGCCAGCACGTTCGCCGCGGTGCCGGTGCCGGTGCCGACGACGACGCCCCACAGCAATATCAGCTGCCAGGATTTGCGCATGAACGTCGTCAGCGCGACGCCGGTGCCGATCAGCGTGATCGATGCCAGCATCAGCCGGCGAATGCCGAACCGTTCCATCATCGCCGCCGCGAACGGCCCGATCAGCCCGAACAGCACGAGGTTGACCGCAACCGCAAACGAGATGGTGCTGCGGCTCCAATGGAACTCCTGCTCGAACGGCACCATGAGGATGCCGGGCGTCGAGCGCACGCCGGCGCCGAGCAGCAACGTCAGGAACGTCGCTCCCGCCACCACCCAGGCGTAATGAATTTTTCGCAGCGTCACGCGTCTCGTTCCAAAAGCATCTCGTTCCAAAAAAATGCCGCGCGTGGCGGCCATTTGCAGTCTAGGCGATAACGTAATCTGCGCGCCGCCGAAAGTGCCGTCGCGGCATGGCTGCCCTACTTGCACTGGCCGCGGTGCGCACGCTTCGCTTTGCGCACCTCACGGGCTATAGCTCTTGCGCCATGCAAGGACCGACCTCTCGCACTTTCATCTCCCAACGCCTGCGCCTGCATTATTACGACTGGGGCAATCCGGACGCGCCGCCGCTCGTGCTGGTGCATGGCGGGCGTGACCACGCGCGCAATTGGGACTGGGTTGCCGAGCGCCTGCGCGACCGCTGGCACATCATCGCGCCGGACTTGCGCGGCCACGGCGACAGCGAATGGTCCTCGGACGGCACCTACGCGATGCCGGGCTACATCTACGACCTGGCGCAGCTTGTCCATCAGCGGGCGCTCGGACCGGTCGCGCTGGTCGGGCATTCGCTCGGCGGCAATATCGCGACGCGCTACACCGCGCTTTATCCCGAGCGCGTGAGCCGCCTCGTCTCCATCGAGGGGTTGGGGCCGTCGCCGAAGGTCCAGGCCGAGCGCGCGGCAAAATCGTTTGCCGAGCGCATGCGCGAGTGGATCGATGCGCAGCGCGGCCTCGCTGCCCGCCTGCCGCGGCGCTATCCCTCGATCGAGGATGCGGTCGCGCGCATGCAGGCCGCGAACAAGCAGCTTTCGCCCGAGCAGGCGCAGCACCTCACGCGCTACGGCGTCAACCAGAACGAGGACGGGACCTACAGCTGGAAGTTCGACCCGTACCTCCACGTCTTTCCGCCGGTGGATATTCCCGCGACCGAAGTCGAGGCGCTGTGGGCGCGCATCACGTGCCCGACGCTCCTCATCTACGGCAAGGACAGCTGGGCTTCGAATCCGGCGGAGGACGGCCGCGCCCGCCATTTCAACAATGCCCGCGTCGTGCTTGTGGAAAAGGCCGGTCACTGGGTGCACCACGACCAGACCGATTTTTTCGTGGAGACGGTGAGTAAGTTTCTCGCGGGGTAGTGAATTCCGGCCAAAGCGCAGCAATTGCGTCCCGGCCTACAGTTGTTCGCGCTGGCGCAATGCACATTGCGTTTTCCGTCACCCGGGGGCGCGTAGCGCAGCGAGCCTCGAAGGGCGGCGGCCGAGGCGCTGCCAACAGCTGTTTGCTGCCCGGCCCCGGCCGATCATCCTTCGAGGGCCGCGTAACCGCGGCAGCCTCGGTGACGGGAACGTTGGTCGATGCCGTTTGCCGCGGCGTAAGGGACCAAATTCCGCAATGCGCGCTTTCGGTCATGATCCTTATGGATTGCCGGGCGAAGGCGTGGCACATTTGCCGCGATAACCGGTCGCCCCATTGCAATTGCGGTCGGGCCGGCCGATCGCCGAACAACGTCGATCGCCGGATAAATCCAGAGGAGACGCCCAATGCAGAGGACCAAACAATTTTTTCTTGGCACCGCGGCTGTAATCGGTCTCGCCGCTCTGATGGCCGCGCCCACCGTCGGCCACGCGCAGGCGCCCGCGGCGGTCGCAATCGATGGCGATGATATCGGCGGCGTCGTGCGCGGCCCGAACGGTCCGGAAGCCGGCGTGTGGGTGATCGCCGAGACCCGCGACCTGCCGACCCGTTTCACCCGCAGCGTCGTCACCGACGACCAGGGCCGCTACGTGCTGCCCGACCTGCCGAAGGCGAAGTACAAGATCTGGGTGCGCGGCTATGGCCTCGTCGATTTGCCGAAGGTCGACGGCGAGCCGGGCCAGCAGCTCAACCTCACCGCCGTGCCGGCGCCGAACGAAGCGGCCGCGGCGCAGTATTATCCGGCGATCTACTGGTATTCGATGCTGAAGATCCCGGCCGCCGATCAGTTCGGCGGCAAGAGCGAAATTCCGTCCGAAGTCACCCAGCCGCTCTGGCTTTCGACGATGAAGAACAACCAGTGCGTCGGCTGCCATCAGCTCGGCGGGCTCGCGACGCGCACGATCCCGGCGGGGTTCGGCGAGTTCAAGAACAGCGAAGAGGCCTGGATGCGGCGCACGCAGTCGGGCCAGGCCGGCGAGATGATGACCAACGTCCTCGCGGGCCAGCTTGGCGGCGCGCCCTACAAGTATTTCGCCAACTGGACCGACCGCATCGCCAAAGGCGAACTGCCGCATGCGAAGCCGCCGCGGCCGTCCGGCGTCGAGCGCAACGTCGTTGTCACCACCTGGGACTGGTCGGACGAGAAGCACTATCTCCACGACCTGATCTCGACCGACAAGCGCAGCTCGACGGTCAACGCTTACGGGAAGATCTACGGCCAGCCCGAGTATTCGACCGACAACCTGCCGGTGCTCGATCCGAAGACCAACACGGTCACGATCTACAAGGCGCCGGTGCGCGATCCGGGCATGCCGGAGTTGCTCGGCCCCGGCCATGCCGCCGCCGCGAAGCCCATCATGCCGTCCGCCTATTGGGGCAACGAGCAACTGTGGGATACCCGGGTCAACAACCACAACTCGGTGTTCGACAAGAAGGGCAGGCTGTGGCTCGCGGCCGCGGTCCGCGCCCCGGAAAATCCGGAGTTCTGCCGCCGCGGCTCGGATCATCCGTCAGCCAAGCTGCGCCCGCTCGCGCGCAGCAGCCGGCAGGCCGCGATGTATGACCCGGCGACCGGAAAGTACACCTTCATCGACACCTGCTTCGGGACCCAGCACCTGAACTTCGCTTACGACGCGAACGACACGCTGTGGTTCTCGGGCGGCGCCGGCGACAGCCCGGTCGGCTGGCTCAACACCAAGATGTTCCTGGAGACCGGCGACGCCGCGAAGTCGCAAGGCTGGACCTCGCTGATCATCGACACCAACGGCAACGGCAAGCGCGACGAGGCGACCGAGCCCGGCAAGCCACTCGAGCCCGGCAAGGACATGCGCTTCGGCCAGAACATCTACGCGGTGATGGCAAGCCCGGTCGACAACTCGATCTGGGGCTCGCTGTGGGGCACGCCCGGCGGCCTTGTGCGGATCGATCCGGGCTCCAATCCGCCGGAGACGACGCTCGCCGAAGTCTACAAGGTGCCGATGCCGGGCTTCGGCGCGCGCGGCGCCGACATCGACAGCAAGGGCGTCGTCTGGGTGTCGCTCGGCAGCGGCCACATGGGCTCGTTCGACCGGCGCAAGTGCAAGGTCCTCAACGGCCCGACCGCGACCGGCGATCACTGCCCCGAGGGCTGGTCGTTCTACCAGTATCCGGGCCCGGGCTTCGAAGGCATCGGTGCGAACAGCGCGGAGTTCGAGCTACTACTCGTGGGTCGACCTGCATGACACCTTCGGCCTCGGCAAGGACACGCCGATGTCGACCGGCAATCTCAATGATGGCGTCATCGCGCTCAAGGACGGCAAGATGATCACCATCAAGGTGCCGTACCCGACCGGCTTCTACGCCAAGGGCCTCGACGGCCGCATCGACGACGCGAACGCCGGCTGGAAGGGCAGGGGCCTGTGGGTATCGAGCGGCGACCGCGCGCCGTGGATGCAGGAAGGCGGCAAGGGCATGAAGCCCATGGCCGTGCACTTCCAGCTGCGCCCCGACCCGCTGGCGCACTGACGCGGCGCGCGCTAGCGCCGTTCGCGCACACCGAGCGACGCTGTCTCTCGCTCTCGCCCTCCCCCGCGCCGCGGAGGAGGGCGTTTGCGTACGGAGCCTCCACGCAGTCATTCCGGGGCCGAGCGCAGCTCGGCAGCCCGGAATCCATACTCCGCGGTCCGTGTTCATGCGATTCCGGGCTCGCCTCCGCTTCGCTACGGCGCCCCGGAATGACGGCCGAAGGGTTGTCGCTTGCGTACGGGCGGCGCAGTCGCTACATCCGTCGCTCGGACGAGAACCGGTGAGCCCATGCGCGCGGAAATTCTATCGATCGTCGACGAGATCAAGCAGTCGCTCGGACTGCTGAGGAGGCATCTTTGACGTCGACAAGGCGCGCGCGCGACTTGCCGAACTGAACCACCTCGCCGAAGACCCCAATCTCTGGAACGATCCCCAGCGCGCCAGCCGGCTGATGCAGGAGCGCACGTCGCTCGAGGATCAGCTCGCCGCCATCGGCCGCATCGAGCGCGATCTTGACGACAATGTCGGCCTGATCGAACTCGGCGAAGCCGAGAACGACGGCTCCGTCGTCGCCGACGCCGAGCGCGCGCTCAAGGCGCTCAAGACCGAGACCGCGCGCCGCGAGCTCGAGGCGCTGTTGTCCGGCGAGGCCGACGGCAACGACAGCTTCCTCGAAGTGCACGCCGGCGCCGGCGGCACCGAGAGCCAGGACTGGGCCAACATGCTGCTGCGCATGTACACGCGCTGGGCCGAGCAGCACGGCTACAAGGTCGAGTACCTCGAAGAGACGTCGGGCGAAGAGGCCGGCGTGAAGTCGGCGACGATCCAGATCAAGGGCCACAACGCCTATGGCTGGCTCAAGAGCGAGAACGGCGTCCATCGCCTCGTGCGCATCTCGCCGTTCGACTCGAACGCGCGCCGCCACACCTCGTTTGCCAGCATCAACATCTACCCGGTGGTCGACGACCGCATCGTCATCGACATCAACGAGGCCGACGTGCGCACCGACACGATGCGCTCGGGCGGCGCCGGCGGCCAGCACGTCAACAAGACCGAGTCGGCGGTGCGCCTTACCCACATCCCGACCGGCATCGCGGTCGTCTGCCAGGCCGAGCGCTCGCAGCACAAGAACCGCGCGCAGGCCTGGAACATGCTGCGCGCCAAGCTCTACGAGCGCGAGATCAAGAAGCGCGAGGCCGCCGCTATCGCCGAGCAGGCCGCCAAGACCGACATCGGCTGGGGCCACCAGATCCGCTCCTACGTGCTGCAGCCCTACCAGATGGTGAAGGACCTGCGCACCGGCGTGCAGACCTCCAACACCGGCGCCGTCCTCGACGGCGACCTCGACGAGTTCATGGCCGCCGCCCTCGCGCAAAAAGCCTTCGGCGAGGAGCCGAAGGAGATCGAGGACGTGGACTAGACCGGCGCCTTCACGCCACGTGCGGTGCCAGCAGCCTCACCTGTAGCCCGGATGAGCGCAGCGACATCCGGGGTCGCCCCATCCACACGCGCGACACTCTCGACGACGGCCGATCCGCCGCTCGAGATCATCGCAGACGGCGCTGCCGTCACAGCGGCTCGCCACAAAGCGTCGCCATTTCAAGAACAGGGAAACTTTCCCTGAGAACAGGGAAAATCTCAGGGAAAACTATTTTTCCGGGGGTTTTCGACCGGTTTTCGCGCGTTCGGCAGGAATTTCGATTTTCGGGTCATAGGTTTGCATTGGATTCCCTGATCTTTCTGGAGCAGTGAAAACCTTCCACCAAGCAGGGAAGGCCCGTTCCTCGCTTCCGGCGGTCGTTCCGGGGCGCCATAGCGGGAGCGCAGGCGAGCCCGGAATCCATAGCCACAGGCTGCGGAGTATGGATTCCGGGCTGCCTCGCTTCGCTCGGCCCCCGGAATGACCGCAGAAAATGCGGCACTTATTGAACTTGACTATAGCGAAATAGGAATATAGTCAACATTAGGATCGGACGATAAACATGAACGCTCTGCTGAAAGAAGCTCTGGCCGCGGTTTCGTCAGCTGCCCGAAACCCAGCAGGAAGCGATCGCGAGCCTTATCCTCGATGAGATCGCTGCCGAACGTGGCTGGGAAGAGCGCTTCGCCAAGACGCAGGATCAATTGGGCGAACTCGTGCGTGCAGCACGCGACCGCAGGCTGCGATCGCGTCGGCGAGATGTTGCCGTCTTCGATCCGTCCGATCGGCTTTCGAAGTGAGTCTCGCGCGCGAACGCCTTCGAGTTGTCCGGTGCATCGCCTCCGGAGTGTCGTCGATATCGTGCAGTTACGACTCATCCGGGCCTCCACGATTCAGACGCATCGGATAGTCACGCATCGAGCCGCAGGCCCAGATCACGGCGTCCCGCCTCCGGGGCCGCTGAAGAGCGGCAGCAGGGACTCCGACTCGACGCGGCCGGTGGCGAAGGCGTTGAAGCCGCGCGGGGCGCCGCCGACGGCGTCGCGGATGACTTGGCGGATCTGCGCGTTCGACAGGAAGAGGTCGTGGTTGATGATGCCCCAGCCTTCCTTCGAGGCATCGATGACGCGCAGGCCCTTCTGTTCGAGGCGCGCTTTTTCGGCGGCGCCGACGCGGGCGACGCCGCCGTTGATCCAGCGCGACACCGCGAGCGCGCGGTCGTTGGTTGCGGTGATGACCGTGATCTTTGCGGCAAGCGGGCCGATGTGCTCGACCGACGTCATGAACACGTCGATGTCGATGTCGGGCGACGCGAAGATCACCGCGCCGATGCGGTCGGCGGCGGTGTCGCCGCGCTTGGCGTAGAGCTGGCGCAGCGCCTCCATGGTCAACATGGTGCCGACCGAATGGGCGACGATGTTGATGCGGCCGATGGTCGGGCTCGCCATCAGGTCCTCGATCACCTGGGTGAGGGCGTCGCGCGACCACATGGCGCTCTCGCGGTCGTAGCCGTAGTCGAACAGCTTGCCCTTCGACGGCCAGGAAAACACCATGGTCTCGCCGGGAAATTTGATGGCGTCGGAGAGCCGTGCCGCATCGAGCGCGGCGGTCTCGAACGTCGTGTTGAAGCCGTGGACATATATCAGCACGTCGCGCCCGCTCGTCGCCTGGACGAGGTCGCCGATCTGCGCTCCGGTGTCGATCCCCTTGATGGTCCAGTCGACAAGCCCGATCGAGGCCAGCGTGAAGCGACCGTCATCCGGCGGGATGAGCTTGACGCGGCCAACTGTCATCTTCGCCGCGCGCTCCGTGCCGAACCAGGGGCTTGCGCGCGCGCCGCTCGCCGGCTTGCGTGTGGTGGCGACGAGGAGGGTCGGCTGCTGGGAGATTTCCGAGGCGTCGAACCGCGGTGCGTTCGCGGCCAAGCCGGCGCATCCCGCGACCGTGAAGGCCGCGCCGGCGGACGCGAGGCCGCGCAGCGCCGCGCGGCGTGACACCGTGCGCGGGCCGCTTTGCGCGAGCCATCGATTGTCGGACATCCACCACCCCGTACTTGTCACCCCACCGTCTTAACCCTGAACACGGCAATAGAACGGCGAAGGGCGGAACCCGTGTTCTGCGGCCAAAGTCTTAAGGAGAACTTGCGCTTCCGCCCGGCCTCCCTGCCATTTTGTTGCGCAATCGTTCCCGTCTTTGCACGGTCATTGCGAGGCACTTTCGCGCATTGATGTACCGGCCAAAGCGTGGTTCGCTTTGCCCAAGGAATAAAATCGGGAGGATTTGCATGGCACGCTGGTATGTCGCCTTGCTGTCGCTATGCGCGTTCAGCGCGACGGCGGCCGCGCAGAACGCGGCGCCGGACAAGACCTTCGTCATGAAGCTTGCGACCGCGACGCTCAATGACGGGCAGCATGAATGGATGAAGCGCTTCGCCGCCGCGATCGAGCAGAAGTCGGGCGGCCGCATCAAGGCGGAACTTTATCCGGCGAGCCAGCTCGGCTCGATCCCGCGCATGATCGAGGGCACGCAGCTCGGCTCGATTCAGATTTTCGTGAGCCCGCCGGAGTTCCTCGTCGGCGTCGATCAGCGCTTCGAACTGATGAGCGCGGCCGGTCTGTTCGAGAACGAACACCACGCGGTCAAGGTCGTGAGCGATCCGGAATTCTCCAAGGCTTTTCTCGCGGTCGGAGCCAACAAGGGGCTGATCGGCGTCGGCCTCTTCATCGGCGGGCCGACGGCGTTCGCGACGCGCACGCCGTTCCGTACGCTCTCCTATGTCCAGGGCAAGAAGATCAGGGTGTTCGCCTCGCCGTTCCAGATCGACCAGATCACGCGGCTCGGCGGCACCGGCGTGCCGATGTCGCTCGGCGACGTGCTGCCGGCGCTGCAGCAGGGCACGATCGACGGCGCGCTCGGCGCGCTGCAGGTGTTCACCGCCTTCGCCTATTACGACACGACCAAATACATGAACGAGGCCGGCCAGTCGTTCGTGTTCAGCCTCGCGGTCATGAGCAAGCGCTGGTTCGACACGCTGCCGGCCGATCTCCAGGCGCTGGTGCTCGCGACCGCCAAGGGGATCGACGTCAATTCGTGGGAGGTCGATTTCCTCGCCCGGCAGCGCAAGACCTGGGTCGAGAAGGGCGGCGAACTTGATGCGTTATCAGCGGCCGATCACGCCGAGCTGATGGCCAAGACCGGCACCATCGGCGACGACATCGTCAAGACCAAGCCGGAGCTGCAGCCGCTATGGCAGGAGCTGCGCGCCACCGTGAAGCGGACGCAGTACGGACGGGCAGCCGTAGGGTGGGCAAAGCGAAGCGTGCCCACCGCGGCGCCGATGGTGGGCACGGCGGATCGAACGCCGTGCAATATTGCACAGGCTTCGGCCGCCTTTGCCCACCCTACGGCTTTGCTAGCTTTGCGCGCTGTGCTTGTAAGATAGATCAGCCGGCGGCGCTTCGCCGGCTCACATGGAGGAGACATGCCGGCTCGGGAAACGACCCATACGGTGCGCGGCGTCAAGGTGCGCATGTTCACCGGCGGCGAGGGGCCGCCGCTGATCTTTCTGCATGGCGCCGGGGGCGTCGAGCGCTGGCTGCCGTTCTTCGACCTTCTGGCCGCGCATCACGCCGTGATGGTGCCGGAGCATCCGGGCTTTGGCGGCTCGGATAATCCGGCGTTCATCCGCAATGTCGGCGATGTCGCCATGTACTACCTCGATTTCCTCGATGGCCTTGGCGGCGGCAAGGTCGATCTCGTCGGCAATTCGCTGGGCGGCTGGATTGCGGCGGAGCTTGCGACCCGCAATTGCGCGCATCTCAAGACGCTGACCCTGCTCTCGCCGGCGGGCGTGCGCGTCAAAGGCGTGCCGTCGGGCGATAACTTCATCTGGGGTCCGGAAGAGGCGATGCGCAACCTCGTCCACGACCAGGCGGTCGCCGAGCGCATGCTCTCCATCGTGCCGACAGACGCCGAGGCGGACCGCGCGCTGACCAACCGCTTCATGGCGGCAAGGCTCGGCTGGGAGCCGCGCTGGTTCAACCCGGCGCTGGCGCGCTGGCTGCACCGCATCTCGGTGCCGACGCTCGTGCTGTGGGGCGACGACGACAAGCTGCTGCCGGCGCGCTACGCCGAGGTCTGGAAGAAGGAGGTGCCCGGCGCGCAGGTCGAGATCATCCCGAACTGCGGCCATCTGTTGCACATCGAAAAGGCGGAGCTCGTGGCGAACAAGGTCCTCGCCTTCGTGAACGGCAAAGCGCGAGGTACGCCATGAAATTCGTCTGCTTCCACCTGATGCCCTACCGGCCGCTCGATTTCGAGGAGCGCGCCAAGTACCGCGCCGCCTGGGTCGTGATGCCGAACACGCTCTACGATCCGAAGAAGGGCGCGGAGGAATATGCCTCCTACATCGATCAGCTGGTGTCGGCGGAGGCGCTGGGCTTCGACGTCATCGGCGTCAACGAGCATCACCAGACCGCCTACGGCCTGATGCCGGCGCCGAACATCATCGCGAGCGCGCTCGTCGCCCGCACCAAGAAGGTCAAGGTCGCGATCCTCGGCCGCGCGCTGCCGCTCGTGAACAATCCGCTCAACATCGCCGAAGAGTTCGCCATGCTCGACAATCTGTCGCGCGGGCGCATCATCACCGGCTTCGTGCGCGGCATCGGCACCGAGTATCACGCGACCGGCATCTCGCCGAGCTTCTCCCACGAGCGCTTCCACGAGGCCCATGATCTCATCGTCGGCGCGTGGACGAAGCCCGGCCCGTTCGAGTTCGAGGGCGAGCACTTCAATTTCCGCTACGTCAACATCTGGCCGCGCCCGTATCAGCAGCCGCATCCGCCGATCTGGATTCCGTCGATGGGTTCATCGGAGACGATCCAGTGGGCGGCGGACCCCGCGCGCAAATATCCGTTCCTCGTCACCTTCAGCGCCGAGGATCTCGTGGTGCGCTATCTCAACATGTACCGCGACCAGGCGCGCAAGTTCGGCTACGAGGCCGAGGGCGGGCAGCTCGGCTGGGCGTGCCCGATCTACGTCGCCGACACCGACGAGCGTGCCATCGCGGAGGCGCGGGCGGGAGTGGAGACGCTGTTCAACCAGTATCTCGCCAATCCGTGGGAGATGCTGCTGCCGCCGGGCTACACCTCGCTCGAGTCGATGAAGCGCACCATGTCGCTGCGCAAAGCGCTGGGGTCGGGGGCGCGCAACCTGACGATCGAGGACTTGTCGGCGAACGGCACCGTCGTCGTCGGCAGCGTGAAGACCGTGCGCGAGCGCATCGCGCGCATGCGCGAGCGCACCGGCTTCGAGATTCTGGTGGCGCTGTTGCAGTTCGGCGTGATGAGCGACGAACTCACCAAGCGCAACATGGAGATGTTCGCCGCCGAGGTGATGCCGCACTTCCGGACGTGACCGCAGATGCACCTCCCCCTGGAGGGGGGAGGTCACCCGCGCCGCAGGCGCGGGTGGGAGGGGGTGGAGCGCTGCAGCAAACGCGGCGGCGCAGATTATGTTGCGCCGGTGTCACCCCACCCCGGACCGCCTGCGGCGGTCCGACCCTCCCCCTCCAGGGGGAGTGCTCAAAATCAGCTCTTCAGCATCGGCGCGATGATCTTGTCGATCTGCTCGATCGTGAGCTCGCCGCCGTGGCGCTCGCCGTTGATGAAGAACGTCGGGGTCGAGTCGACCTTGAACTTGCGCGAGCCGATGTCGCGCATCTGCTGCACCTTGTTGAGGAGCGCGGTGTCGTTGATGCAGGACTGGAAGCTCTCCTCGGTGAAGCCGGCCTGCTTGACGATGGCGAGGAGCGGCGGGAGCGGGTCGCGCACCGCCCACTTCTGCTGCTGGGCGAACAGTGTCTCGATCAGCGGATTGTATTTTTCCGGCCCGGCGCAGCGCGCAAGCATGAATGCTGCCGCGGCCAGGCGATCGAGCGGGAACTCCCGCATGATGTAGCGTACCTTGCCGGTGTCGATGTACTTCTCCTTCAGCGCCGGGAAGGTCTCGGCCTCGAACCGCGCGCAGTGCGGGCAGGTCATCGAGGCGTACTCGATGATGGTCACCGGCGCGTCCTTGGCGCCGAGCGGAATGTCGTCAAGCGGACCCTTGGCTTCGAGTTCGAGCATCGAGATGGTGTCGGCCTGGGCGGTGCCGCCAAGCCGCCAGAGCCATTCGAACGTGCCCATGGACGCGAAGGCGGCGAGCGCCAGCGTGGTGGTCGTAACGAACGTGCGGCGGGTGATCATGTAGCCTCCGTTGGTCCCCTTCACATAGCGCGATTTTCGCAATAGGGAGCGGTTTGCGCAACAGGGGGCGGTTTGCAATTTGGTAATGGTTGCGGGGTGCGTCATCGAGAACGATTGTCGCGCGGGCGCGCGGCCGCGCCGCGTCCTTCGGTCACGCGGGTTTGATTGCCGCGGCGAGGCGGCCGAGCGCCGCACGCAGGCGATCGTCGGTGATGCCGGTCATCTCTGCCGCCAGCGCTGCGGCGCGGGCGTCATCGATCTTGGGGCGGCGCGGCTTGCGGTTGCGGCGGGCGAGCGGCGCCTGGCGGAGCGCGATGCCCGAGATCGCCTGCCAGCCGAAATAGCGGTTCACGCGCTCGACGATCAGGCCCGACAGGTGCTGGATCTCGATCGCCGCGGGGCCTTCGACGCGCAGCACCAAGGTCGCGGGCTGCATGTCATCCGGGTTTGAGGTGCGGACCCAGTTCATCCGCAGCGGCTCGGCGTGTGCCGCCACTTCGGCGCCGACGATCTCGTCCCAGTGGGTCACGATCTCGCGCGACGCAAAGCCCTGCCGCTCGAAGACGTGGCCGACGCACGCGCCGATGAGGTCGGCCAGCGGCTTCGGCCCGGACGGCTTCTTCATGGTCGCGGCTTTCATGGTCGCGATTCCGCGGTTGTTGGCAGATGCGCGTCGCGGCTTGTTCGCGGCGCGCCGCTCTGCCAGAGCTTGCCCATGACCGTAGCAGGCAGGCGCACAAAGCAGAAGCGGCCACATCGAAACACCCTCCCCTGGAGGCGGGGAGGGTCGGACTGCCGGAGGCGGTCCCCCCCCGGGAGGGTGGGGTGACAGCGATGGCAACAAAGCCGAATCTCGCGACCCCCGCCGACCATCTTACAGGGGGAGCGCTGTCACCGCCACCCGGCCGCTGACGCGGCCGACCCCGGATCAAGTCCGGGGGAGGCTATGCCCCCTCCAGGGGAAGGTGAAGTAAAGCCCAGCGCCGCGGATCTGCTCGCGTGGTACGACCGGCATCGCCGCCGGCTGCCGTGGCGCGCGCTGCCCGGCGAGGCTCCCGATCCTTATCGGGTGTGGCTCTCCGAGATCATGCTGCAGCAGACCACCGTCACTGCGGTGATGCCGTACTATCTCAAGTTCCTGGCGCGGTTTCCTTGCCTGCCGGCGCTCGCGGCGGCCGACATCGACGACGTGCTCGGCCTGTGGGCGGGCCTCGGCTATTACGCCCGCGCGCGCAATCTTCATGCCTGCGCCCGCGAGGTCGCGGCGCGCGGCAGCTTTCCGGATACCGAAGACGAACTCGCGACGTTGCCGGGGATCGGCCCTTACACCGCGGCGGCGATTGCGGCGATTGCGTTCGATCGCAAGGCGGCTGCGGTCGACGGCAATGTCGAGCGCGTGGTGACGCGCCTGTTCGCCATCGAGCAGCCGTTGCCCGACGCCAAGCCTGCGATCCGCACGCTCGCGGCGCGCCTCGTGCCCGACCGCCGTGCCGGGGATTTTGCACAGGCGATGATGGACCTCGGCGCGACGATCTGCACGCCGAAGGCTCCCGCTTGCGTGCTGTGTCCGTTCATCACAGCGTGCGCGGCGGCGGCACGCGGGGACGCCGAAAGCTTTCCGCGCCGCGCGAAGAAGCGCGAAGGGCAGTTGCGGCGCGGCGCCGCGTATGTCGCCATCCGCGCGGACGGCCACGTGCTGGTGCGCCGGCGCGCCTCGCGCGGCCTTCTCGGCGGCATGACCGAGGTGCCCACGACGGAATGGCATCCTGCTTTCGACGTCACGGGCGCACTTGCCGACGCGCCGCGCCTTGGCGTCGCGGAAGCGGTCGCGTGGCGACGCATTGCCGGCGTGGTTAATCACGTCTTCACCCATTTCCCACTCGAGCTCGAGGTCTTCACCGCGTGCGTGCCTCATGGAACGGACCCGCCCGACGGAATGTGGTGGCTTGCGCCTGACGAGATTGCCGATGCCGCCTTGCCGAGCCTGATGCGCAAAGTGCTGGCGCATGCGAGCGTCACGCCGACGCCATCGAAGCGGCAGCCGAAGCGGGTGGGGTAAGGGCGTCACACCGTTGCCTTCGATTTAAGATAATTGCGGAACCGAAATTTATCTCAAGTTTGCGTTCGGCTTTGCCGGACGATGCGCGCTGCGCTATCGCCATTAGGCGCCACCGGGAGCAACACAATGGTCCACCGCTTTTTGCGTTCCACTGCACTGTGGTTTGCTGCGAGCGTGGTCGCGAGTGCGGCGCTCGCGCAGCCGGCACCAAATCAAAATAACGCGACGCAGCCGCCGAGAGTTTCGGCCGTCATCGGGCCGCCGCTGCCAGCGGCAAGCAATTCCACGACGCAGATTTTCTTGCCGAAGCTCAATGGCGGAAATGATTCTCAACCGCTACTTCGATAGCCTGCGTCAGGAGTTTCGCCGGCTGGATGCCGATGGCGACAACGAATTGACGGCGGCTGACGCCGATTTTCATGAAAATGTGGCGCGCGCGATGGTTCGGGCCATGATCGCAATGGCGATCTTGCGGGCCGATCTCGATGGCGACGGCTTTGTGACGCAGGCCGAACTGCGCAAAGCGCTGCGCTACGATCAGCGAATGACTACGACCCCGCAATCGCTCGACACCATTGACGCGGAGGTGCGCCAGTTGATGGCAGCCGACACAGACGGTGATGGACGGATCAGTGTTGCTGAGGCTTTCGCCTTTGCTGCGAGTGCCAAAGAACTCCACGCCGAGGGCGGCCAATGCGGTCCCTAGAATAGGCCAGTTCGCCAACCTCCTCAGCGTCGCAATAAATCAGCGCGGCAATCCGATGGCCGATGAGGTCAGGCGCCTGCTCCCGGTCGGTCACGACGGCAAGGTGACGATGGCGGACTTCGAGGCCGCCGCGACCGCAGTCTTCCGCGCCGTCGATACCGACGGCAACGGCACCATCTCGCAGGACGAACTCAACGGCTACCGCAAGCGCGAGGCCGACGCGGCGCGGGAACGGCAGGAGGCTGCGACGCGCGCCGAATGCACGATGCCGAAAGCATCCGATGCGGCCACCGTCGCCGTGCTCAGCGCTTACAAGAGCGAGGCGATCTCGACGGTTGGTCTCGGCTCGCAAGACGTTGCCACCGGTACCGGCGAGATCAGGATCGAGGCCGGGGAGGGGCCGCTGTACATCGTCGCCATTTCCCACGAGCCGACCATCTGGCGCATCACCGGCGCGACCGACCGCGTCGAGCGGCTGGTGGCGTTCGGGGTGACGGCGCAATCAAATCACATCACTATCGCTTCGAACCCCGGGTCGGCTTTCCCCATAAGTTCGCTGCCTGCAAGCCAGAATGCCACGCCGCGCCCGGTGACACCGCAGCAGCCGATTGCGCTCGCCGGCATCAGCGGATTGCCGGCCGATCGCGTGAGTTTCCTCGCGCGCTCAAACTGCCTGCGGTCTTTCACCGAGGCGAAATCGACCGATGGCGCGTTCGTCGCGGCGGCGGTGCGCCGCGATGCCGGCAAGGAGCCTGCCATGGTCGCCGCGCGCCAGAATGCGGCGGCGTTCTCGGTTCCGTCGGGGCAAATCCGCTCGGCCTATGAGGACAAGAAACAGCCGCGGCTCACCATCGTGAAGGAAGCGGGCGTGCTGACGCTCAAGGGAGATTCGAGCGGTGTCGTCGTGCGCACCGGGCCGACCGACCTTGAGTCCGATCTCGAGCAATTCAGCCCCGGCGGTGTCGTCGATATCGATCCGCAGACAGTGGTCGCAAACGCGCCGGCCGTCCGCTACGAGGTGCTGCCGGGTGCGGCGGGATTGTTGCAGCTCGAAAATTCCGGTGCGCTCACCCGCAATCAGCGCGGCGAATTTCTCATTCACCGCAAGATTCGTTTCCCCGCGGGCCTCGCGCCCTTGTCCCCAACGTTCCTTTTGCTCCGCGGCGTCGAGACGCCCGAAGGCCATCCGGATGGCGCCAAAGTGATCTCGGAAGAGACCGGTCAGCAGATCAAGTTTTAACGATAGCAAATCGTAGGGTGGGCAAAGGCGGCCGAGGTTTCGCAATTTTTGCGACGTAAATACTTCCGCCGTGCCCACGTTCGGCATTGCCGCGAGTGGCAGCGTCGCGGTGGGCACGCTTCGCTTTGCCCACCCTACGCGCTGTGCGGGCGAACATTTGTCACGCCAGCGACAAAACGCTATTCGTCGTGGCCCGCGAGCCGGCAATCAGGAGAAGACATGAAGATCGAACGCATCGAGACGGGCGCCCGCATGAGCAAGGCCGTGATCCACGGCGACACCGTCTATCTCGCCGGGTTCACCGCCGTGAAGACGGTCGACCGCGGCGTTGGCGAGCAGACGGCCGAAATCCTCGCGATCATTGACGGCTACCTGGCGAAGGCCGGCACCGACAAGTCGAAGCTCCTCAAGGCCACCATCTGGCTCTCGGACATCCGCACCGTCGAAGAGATGAACAAGGTGTGGGACGCGTGGGTGCCTGCGGGCGCTGCGCCGGCCCGCGCCTGCATCGAGGCGCTGCTGCAAGGCCCCGAGAAGAAGGTCGAGATTCAGGTGACCGCGGCGCGGTAGCGCGCCGATCGATCGGTCACGGACGACGTCCTAGGGTTTCTGCCGTTCCTTCCACAGCAGGAACTCGTGGAACAGCGTCGAGCGCTCCGCTTCGGTGAGGCGGCTTGCGACATGCTTGTTCGCCGATTCGCCGGCGGCGGAATGCGTAGACAATTCGCTGGCAGCGGAATGGGTAGCCGATTGCCGATTCTGCGGAGCGCGTGCTCCATCGGCTTCCGGCGCTGCTGCCGGACCTGATTGCGAGAGGTACCAGCACTTGCGGTTGGTCGCATGATCAATGCGATAATACCAATGGCCGTTTGCGGCGGCCTGGCCCGGTCCCGGCAGACAATCTGCGCGCGTGCCGGTCGAGCCGAGCGCAAGTGATGCAGCTATCAAGCTCACGGTTGTTGCTGCCCGTGAGACGAGCCGTTCTGGCATAACGTTCTCCTGAATGGATTCGAGCGCACGCCTGTCGTCGCGCAGAGATGCGGCACCAATAGGATGCAAAATGGGCGGAGACGTGAGTCCCGCGCCGCAAATTCGACGAAGCTTGGTCCGCGGCTATTCGGCGGGCGCAGCTTTTGCGGATGCGTCGGGCTCCATGGTCGGACGCGAGAACAACAGGAAGAACAAGAACAACGCGCCGATGAAGCACGGCACCGCCGCGGCGTAGAAGATACCGCCGACTTTCCAGCCGAGCGCTACCAGGAGACCGGTGAGGAACGGTCCGAAAAATTGTCCGACGCGGCCCATGCCCATGGCCCAGCCGATGCCGGTGGAGCGGACGGAGGTCGGATACATTCCCGCTGCCAGTGCGATGAGACCGGTTCCGGTTCCGCCGACAAAGAAGCCGGCGAGCAGGGACGCGATGCTCAAAGCAAACACCGACGACGTTGCCTGGCCGAACCAGGCGAGACACAAGCCGCCGATAATGAAACCGGGTATCAGCATCCGGTAAGCGCCGAATCGGTGCACCAGCCAGCCTGACATGGCGCTCGCGCACACGCTGCCGAAGTTGTTGAGGCCGACGATCAATGCCGCGGCCGACAGCGAGAAGCCGACGGAATTGAGTACCGACGGCGTCCAGAACGTCACGGTCAGCAGCACCATGAAGGCCATGAAGAACGGTACCCACAGCAGGACGGTTGGTATCGCGCGACCTTCCGTGAACAGGTGAAGCACAGGCATTCCCTGTCGTGCCGGATCGGGCGTCGTGATGAGTTCGGCGCCGGGCGGAATTTGACCCGGCATGATGCGCGACAGCGTGCGGCGCACTTCGTCCTGGCGAATGTTGCGCGCGAGCAGGAAGCGAACGGATTCGGGCAGCCAGATTGCAAGGATGACCGCGACGATGAGCGGCGCGACCGCGCCGATGTAGAACACCGCTTGCCAGCCGAACGTCGGGATCACCCAGGCACTCGTCAGTGAACCGATGAGGCCGCCGGCGGGAAAGGACGCAAACAACACGGTGACGAACACGTCGCGCAGGCGCTTCGGAGCAAGTTCGGCGCCCATGGCGAGAAATGCGGGAGTCGCGCCGCCGAGGCCAAGGCCGGCGAGGAAACGATAGCCCAGGAGTTGCTCGAACGACGCCGAATGCGCCGTCAGCAGGCTGAAGACCGCAAAGACGACGATGGCGACAATCATGAACCACTTGCGGCCGAACACATCGGCGAAGGGACCGAACGACAGCGCGCCGAGCGCCGCACCGAGGAGACCGATCGAGCCGACCTGTCCGAACTGCGACATCGGAAATTTCAGCACGCCGGCGATCGCGGGCGCGGTGTAGCCGATCGCCTGGGTGTCGAAGCCGTCGAGCGCCGCCACCAGCATGCAGAGGATCAGCACGCCGATCTGAAAGCCGGTGACCGGATGTCGATCGATAAGCTCGATGACATCAACCTTGGTCGAGGACATGGCGCGCTTCTCCCGATTTTCTTTCTGCGTGAGCCGACGCCGATGTGTAGCATTATTCCGCGCGTCGGATCATGTGGCGTATTTCCGACGAGGAGCAAATCTTCGCAAGCCTGAGCTGAACCAGGACCACTCGCGTTGAAGACAACGTCAACGTCATCCTGAGGAGCATCGCGTAAGCGATGCGTCTCGAAGGATGGCCACGGGCGAAGCGGTGCAAGCGGCCATCCTTCGAGACGCGCCTTCGGCGCTCCTCAGGATGACGTCAGTAACGTTGCGCTGTCGCTTCTGCGGCGCTTCGCTGCCTTGAAGGCATCGTTGGACTACACCGACGAATACCCCAATGCCTTGCTGGCACGGGCGGCGCCGTCGACGAGGGAGCACAGTTTTGCCCACGCGATCTGCGGATGCGAGCGCCCGCCAAAGCCGCAATCGGCGCCGCCGATCACGTTCTCTTTCCCCACAAGGCGCGCATAGCGCAGCAAGCGCTGTGCGACGAGTTCAGGATGCTCGATCACGTCGGTCGAGTGCGTGATGACGCCGGGAATGAGAATCTTGCCGGCGGGGAGCTTCACGCTTTCCCACACCGCGACTTCATGTTCGTGGCGGGCATTGGCGCCTTCGATGAGATAGGCCTGCGCCTTCACTTTCAAAACGATGTCGACGATGCGGTCGAGCTCGAGATCGTAGGCGTGGGGGCCGTGCCAGCTGCCCCAGCACAGGTGATAGCGCACGCGATCTTCCGGGATGTTTCGCAGCGCATGATTGAGCGCCTCGACCCGCATCTCGCTTCGCTTGCGGAAGGCATCGAGCCCCATCGCAATGCCGATGCGATCCCACAGCGCCGGCAGCCAGGCGTCGTCGACCTGCAGGATCAGGCCGGCGGCGACGATGGCCTCGTATTCGACGCGCATCGCCTCGGCGAGGGCGAAGACGTAGTCCTCGTCGCTCTTGTAGTAGCGATTGCGGCGATAGACTTCGAGGCTCGCGGGCGCGGTCGACGTGAGGAACACGTCTTCGGTCCCGGCGGCCGCGATGGTGACGTCGATCTCCTTCTTGAGATCGGCCTGGCCGATATAGGTCACCGGCCCGGTACAAGCCTGGACCGGGCGCTTCTTGGTGATCTGCGCCCCGGGCATGTAGAACAGCGTGCCGCGTTCGTTGGCATAACGGTAGAAGTCGGCGAACTCCTCGCGATCCTTGCCTTGCTCGACGAGCGGCTTTCCCTCCGGCTCGTCGATTTCGGTAAATCCGCCGAAGCGCTTGAGCATGTAGCGCAGCCAGTCGCCGCCCTTGGCAAACTCGCCTTCGTTGACGATGTCGATGCCGATCTCGCGTTGTCGCGCGACGACGGCGGCGACGTCTTCGGCGAGCCGGGTGTGATCGCCGATCGCAACGCCCCTGTCGAGCGTGAGAAACGGCAGGCTGCCGACATGGGTGGTCAGAATTTTGGACGTGCTGCGCCGCACCGCTGGTCTCCGCTGCATTCTTGGCGCGGCGACCTTACTTCAGCGGAGGGCGTTCCCCAAACGTCGGAGCGGGATTTATCCCTGGACGATTACCAGCGTCGACCCCAGCCGCTTCGCCATCCTCCCCAACGACCGCCCCAGCGGCCGCCGCCGCGAACGAGCCTGAGAATCAGCAGCAGGATGATCGCGCCGATGGCTGCATTCAGAATTGCCGCCGCGATGCCGACGCCGAGATGGATGCCGAGACGAGGCAGCAGCCATTCTCCAATGAAGGCGCCGACGATGCCGATCAGCAGGTCGCTGATCAACCCGAAGCCCGTCCCTTGGACCACCATGCCCGCGAGCCATCCGGCGACGACGCCGACAATCAATATGACGATGAGACTTTCTCCCGAGAGATACATGATGAAATCGCTCCAGTTTCGTTCGTTTGGCGGCAATCCTCAGCGGCTCTCCGAGGGGAGGGGCGTCAGGAGCGCCACACCCCTCGCGCCGCCGCGCCAGCCGCCCGAAGACGCGCGTCTGTTCGGTCAAATAACCGCGAAGTCGGTATTGAGTTGCAATGCCGACAATCAGCGCGGTTGTTTTTGCGGCGCAACGGTTTCCGGGGCACGTACCTCCGCGGCTTAAATCGCGGCGGATGCCCGGATTTCCGCCCGCAGCGTATCGATCAGCGTCAACGAACCCTTGCGCTCCACGTGCCAGAAGGTCCAGCCGTTGCAGGCTTCGAGGCCCTGGGCGAGGGCGCCGATGCGATGGATCGAGCCGACCGCTTCGCCGAGCGCGATGGCGCCGTCGGCACGCACCAGCGCGCGATGGCGGCGTTTGGCGTCATAGAGATCGGCGCCGGGCGCGATCATGCCGCGTTCGAGCAGCGCCGCGAATGGAACGCGCGGCGCCTCGCGCGCAGTCTGGAACGGGGCCAGCGTCGCCTCAGGCAACGGCTCGACTGCGGCGATGCGGGCGAGTGCCGCATCGCGATAGGCGGCATCGCGCTCGACCCCGACAAACCGGCGGCCGAGGCGTTTCGCGACGGCGCCGGTGGTGCCGGTGCCGCAGAACGGGTCGAGTACGAGGTCACCTGATCGCGACGAGGAGAGAATGACGCGCGCGAGCAGGGCCTCGGGCTTTTGCGTCGGGTGCAGCTTCTTGCCGTCCCGGCCTTTGAGACGTTCCTCGCCGGTGCACAGCGCAAGCGTCCAGTCGGAGCGGACCTGGATGTCCTCGTTGCCGGACTTGAGCGCTTCGTAGTTGAAGGTGTAGCGGCGCGCGGCGGGCTCGCGTGCGGCCCAGATCAGCGTCTCGTGCGCGTTGGTGAAACGGCGGCCGCGGAAATTCGGCATCGGATTCGATTTGCGCCAGATCACATCGTTCAGGATCCAGAAGCCGAGGTCCTGCAGGATCGTGCCGACGCGGAAGATATTGTGATACGAGCCGATGACCCAGAGCGTGGCGTTTGGTTTCATCACGCGTCGACATGCCGAGAGCCAGGCGCGGGTGAAGTCATCATAGGCGCTGAAATCGGCGAACTTGTCCCAGTCGTCATCAACTGCGTCGACGCGGGAATCGTCGGGCCGCTTGAGATCGCCCTGAAGCTGAAGATTATAGGGTGGATCGGCAAAGACGAGATCGACTGAGGCCGGCGCGAGCTTCTCGAGCGCGGCGACGCAATCGCCCCGAAAAATCTGGACGTCTTGCTCGGGGGCAGAAATCAAGCGGGGCGTCCTACTGGACGCCCCGCAGCGCGGCATGACCATGACTCAGGACACTGACTCTGGCAACGCGGTCGGCGACGCGGGACCTACAACCGACATTTGGAATCATGCCCGGGCAAGGTAAAAATCGACTTAAAGAACACGGACGGTCTCACTGGCGCCGCAAGTTTCGCGTTACCATATTGCGCCTGTTTGTGTACTGCATGGGCCGTCGCGGCGGTGCTATGAGATTGTCGGCGGCGCACCCGGCAAATTTTGCCGAGCGCAGAATGATTGCCGAGGCTTGCGCGGCGGCTCAAAATGACGGGTTACGCGTTGATCGATTGTACCAAATGAGCAGGTGATGGAGTTTTGCCATGCGGTTGGACGAATCTGAACAGAGCAGCGATATCGAGGATCGTCGCGGTCAGTCAGGGGGATTCGGCGGCGGCGGTGGCGGATTCGGTTTGCCGGTGGGGGGCGGCGGAATCGGCATCGGCACCCTTATCGTGCTTGGGCTTCTCGGCTGGGCACTCGGTGTCGACCCGCGCGTGTTGATCGGCGGCGCCGAGATTCTCGGCGGCGGCGGTGGCTACGAGCAGCAGGCACCGCGCCAGTCCGGGCGCACCGGCACACCGGCCGACGACACCGGCAGGTTCGTATCGACCGTGATGGGCAACATCGAGCGCGAATGGCGAGGCATCTTCCAGGCGGCGAACCAGCCCTATAACAACCCGACCCTCGTACTTTACAACGGCCAGACGTATGCCGCCTGCGGCGGCGCCCAGGCCGCGATGGGCCCCTTCTATTGTCCGAACGACCAGAAGATCTATCTCGACACCTCGTTCTTCAATGAAATCCAGACGCGGTTCCACGGCTGCGATACTGGCAGCCGTGCCTGCCAGTTTACCGAGGCGTACGTGATCGCCCACGAATTCGGGCATCACATCCAGAATCTGCTGAAGACGCTGCCGCGCATTCAGGCGCAGCAGCAGAGCTTGAGCCGCGCCGAGGCAAACCGTCTTCAGGTCATGGTCGAGCTGCAGGCCGACTGCTACGCCGGCCTGTGGGCAAATCATGAAAACCAACGCCTCCTCAATGCGGGCAAACCAGCCCTGGTCGAGCCCGGCGACATCGAGGCCGCACTGCGCACTGCCGCTGCGATCGGCGACGACACGCTGCAGCGCAAGGCGACAGGCCGCGTCGTGCCGGACAGCTTCACGCACGGTTCGGCCGAGCAACGCCAGCGCTGGTTCATGACCGGCTATCGCGAAGGCACGGTCGCCGCGTGCAACACTTTCCGCGCCGCGAATTTGTGAGCGGCAGCGCAACGGTAGCCCGCATGAGCCGTGCAGCCGACATGCGGGACGGAGCTACCCGCATATCGCTGCGCTCATGCGGGCTACAAGTTTTCGTAGGGTGGGCAAAGCGCGGACAAGTCCGCGCGTGCCCACGAGCGGCGTTTCGGTGGGCACGGCGCTTTGCGCCTTTGCCCACCCTACAAGATTGAACGTCTATTTCGTCGCTGGTTGATAAGGCCCGAGCGAGGCGACGGCGGCCTTCACGAACGAAAGATCGAGCACGTCGTCGACGGTGACGCTGCCGTCGATCTGGCCGCTGTCGCGAAAATATTGCCAGGACTGCTTCAGGCTCGCGACGTTCACGCCGCCGTCGGGATCGACGCCGTGGGAGACGATCTCGCGATAGGTCGCGGCGTCCTTGAGCGCGGCGTATTTCACCATGATGGCGATCACCTCCGGCGCGTTCGGGCCGGCGAGCCGCGCATCCTTGAGGGCGTCGTTATAGAAACGCATCGCGCGCACGAGTGCGCGCATGAAGCTCTTCGCCGCCTCGGGCTTGCGCTTGGCGAAATCGGCACCGTAGAGGGTCACGGCGTTCTGGAAATCGGGCGCGAATTCGTCGACGCCCATGAGCTTCACCGCCGTGCCCTGGCGCAGCATGTAGGTGATGAACGGCTCGGCCACGATCGCGGCGTCGAGCGCGCCGTTTTGGAAGCCGGCCGGCTGCTGGGGAAAGCCGAGATAGGCGGGATCGATATCCTTGATCGTGAGGCCGCCCGCCTTGAGCGCAAGGTCGAGCAGCACCGCCTCGCTGTTGGCATTGGAGTTGACCGCGACGCGCAAACCTTTGAGGTCGCGGAACGAGCGCACCTTGCCGGCGTCGTACAAGTCCTTGCGCACGAGGAAGGCCTCGAAGGCGTGGCCGCGCGAGGTGCGGCCCTTGTCGGCGACGATCTTGATGTTCACGCCGCGGGTCGCCGCATTGTAAAGTCCCGACGAGGTTGCGCCGCCGCCGGCATCAAGCTCGCCGGAGCCGAGCGGCACCACCATCTTGGCCGCGGAATCGAAGCGGATGAAGTTGACGTTGAGTCCTTCGTCCTTGTAGTAGCCCTTGGCCTCGGCAATGAAGAACGGCGCGTCGCTCGTCGTGCCGACGACGCCGACCTTGAGATCCTCGGCATGCAGCGCGGCCGAGGAGGTCGCGAGCAGCGAGCGTCGTGCTAACAGCGATGCGAAGCCATTTCGTCATTCCGTTCTCCTCGGTCGCCTAATCGCGCCCTACCGGATTTCATTTGTCCTCGTGAAACACGTTGAGGCGCGGCGCCTCGCCCGGCAATCCGTATTCCGGCCAGCGCTGCGCAACGCGCTCGTAGATCTCCCGCCGCAGCATCGTCGCTTGCGGAAACTCCTTGAGGAAGCGATGCGGCTTGCAGGCGTTGATCAGCACCTTCGAGCCGTAGGGCCGCCGCTCCGGCGGATACTGGCTGGGATCGAGGCCGGTCGACCAGGTGTTGCGCAGGACGTCGAGATCGTCGGAGGGATTGCAGCGCGTCGACAGCGCCCACAGCACCTGGTCGAAGTCGGTCGGATCGACGTCCTCGTCGACCGCGATGATCCACTTCGTGTAGTAGGCCGCGGCCGGACATTGCGCCGTGAGCGCCAGCACTTGCGCGGCGTGGCCCGCATACTGTTGGCGCAGAGACACGACCGCC
Organism: uncultured Alphaproteobacteria bacterium; assembly: GCA_963702755.1. Lineage (GTDB taxonomy): Bacteria > Pseudomonadota > Alphaproteobacteria > Rhizobiales > Xanthobacteraceae > JAJPKK01. Next base: position 934,893 of record CAVPDZ010000009.1, read on the forward strand.
ATGCCCCAGCCGGAGGCGGCCGCCGGATGGGTGTAGGCCGCGATCACGCCCGGCACGCCGATGCGCTCGAGGTCGTCGAGGATGCGGGCCGAGCGCATGATCGCGTAGTACGCGCCGATCTCGCATGACGGGTAGCGTCGCCATCAGCGCGGCCGTCATGATCGGCGAGCGCCGGCAATGCAGCGCTTTGACCTCGATGACGGGCTGCGGCGCGCGCACGTTGCCGTAATAGCCGGTGAATTCGCCGAGCGGGCCTTCTTCCTCGGTGATCGCCCGGATGAAGCAGGCCCTCGATGACGATTTCGGCGCGCGCCGGAATCGGCAGGCTGACGAATTCGCCCCGCGTGAGTTCGACCGGCCGCCCCATCAGGCCGCCGGCGACATCGAGCTCGGATTCGCCGGCCGCGAACGTCTGCGCGCCGACCATGAACAGCACCGGGTCGATGCCGTAGGCCGCGACCACCTCGCACGGCTTGCCGTTCGCCCACCACGCCTCGCGGTCGAGGCGGCCGTGCTTTCCGGGCGAGCAGTACATGGCGATGCGCGCGGGTCCGAGCGTCATCTGGCGATAGACCCCGACGTTGATGCGCCCCGAGGCCGGATCGCGGGTGAAGGTGATGTCGCCGGTCCCGATGTAGCGCCCGCCGTCGCCGGGCCAGAATTTCGGGGTCGCAAATTTGGTGACGTCGATGTCGTCGCCACGCAGCACGATCTCGTTGACCGGCGCGTCGCGCTTGTCGACTTCGACCGGCGCGAGACGCCGGCTCATGATCTTGCGCGTCGCCGCGATCATGTCGGCGGTCGACAGCGCAGGGTCGAGACCGACCGCGAGCGCATAGCGCTCCTTGCTTGCGCCGAGCATGTTGCTCAGCACCTTCATGCCGAACTCGTCGCCGGCGAGCTTCTCGAAGAGAAGTGCGGGCGTTTCCGCGGTGCGACCGGCAAGGAACGTGATCGCGGCCAGCTCCTCGATCGGGTCGACGGTCGCGCCGATGCGCTTGAGCTCGCCCGATGCTTCGATGAGCGCGAGCCATTCGCGCAGATCGCGCCACGCGACCGCTTGGTCATCGGGATTTGGGGACGAGCGCTGAGTGCGGGTAAAGGCGAATTCTTCCATAAAACACTTTCCAGTCGAGGCAGGCGCCACGGACGCGCTGCACCATATCGCCTTTTGGCTCGAACGCCGAGCTGACTTGCTGCCAGCCACGCGATCGAGCGTCTGCTTCATCGTAGCGGACAGCACGCACGGACGTTGCCGGCGGTGACCGGATTGTATCGCGCCCGCCGACAAGCTGATAACGTGCCTCATTGTCTTTAGCGCCAAGGAGCCGGGTCATGGGCGCCGTCCGAATACCTTCCATTTTCGCTTTTGCGGCGGCAGCGCTCCTGGCGTTGCCGGCGACGGCTGCGGAAAAATATCCGGCGCGGCCGGTGCACTTCGTGGCCGGCTTTGCCGCGGGCGGACCGGTCGACATCGTTGCCCGCGTCATGGCCGAGTGGCTGTCGAACGATCTCGGCCAGCAGTTCGTCGTGGAGAACCGCGCCGGCTCCGGCGGCAACATCGGCACCGCCGCGGTAATCAACTCGCCGCCCGACGGCTATACGATCTTGTTTGCCGCGTCGGCCAATGCGATCAGTGCTTCGCTCTACAAGAAGCTGCCGTTCGATTTCCTCCGCGACACCGTGCCGGTCGCGGGCATCATGCGCCTCACCAACGTCATGGTGGTGCCGCCGTCGCTGCCGGCGAAGACGGTGGCGGAGTTCATCGCGCTCGCCAAGGCAAGGCCGGGCGAAATGAGCTTCGCATCATCCGGCAACGGCACCTCGGTGCATTTGTCGGGCGAGCTGTTCAAGATGCTGGCGCATATCGACATCATCCACGTGCCCTATCGCGGCTCGGCACCGGCCTATCCGGACCTCATGACTAATAAAGTTCAAGTGATGTTCGATAATCTGCCGGGCGCGATCGAGTTCGTGCGGAGCGGCCAATTGCGCGCGCTCGGGGTCACGGTGGGACAGCGATGGCCGGCACTGCCCGACGTGCCGGCGATCGGCGAGACCGTTCCGGGCTACGAAGCGAGTCCGTGGTACGGCATCTCGGCGCCCAAAGGCACGTCGGCCGACATCATCGAGACGTTGAACAAATCGGTCGGCAAGGCGCTCGCCGATCCGAAACTGCAGGCGAAGCTCGCCGAGCTTGGCGGCATTCCGATGCCGATGTCGCCCGCGGAGTTCGGCAAGTTCGTTGCCGACGACACGGCAAAATGGGCGACCGTCGTCAAAGCGGCAAACCTCTCGGTGGAGTGACCGGGGCGGTAGGCTTAAGACGCGTAGGGCGGGCAAAGTGAGCGTGCCCACGCGTATTCCGCCGTCCAGCAAGTGAGGCGAACGACCAGCGGCCGTGGTACGATTCCGGGCTGCTGCGGCGCCCCGGAATACGATTTGGAGCCGCGTGCTTCGCTTCGCCCGCCCGCCAATTCGTCGAACTACAACCCTAGTCGGGTGCCGGCGCGCAGGAAGCGCTGGGGGTCGACGGCTTCGCCGTCGATGCGGGTCTCGTAGTGCAGGTGCGGCCCGGTTGAGCGGCCGGTCGAGCCCATGCGGCCCACCACCTGGCCGATCTTCACGACCTGACCGACATGGACATCGATCTCGGAGAGATGCCCGTAGCGGGTCGACAGGCCGTTGCCATGATCGACTTCGACCATGCGGCCGTAGCCGCCGCTCCAGCCGGCCGACACCACGGTGCCGGCGGCGGTGACGCGGATGCCCTCGCCGTTCTCGCCGCGGAAATCGATGCCGGTGTGCATCGCCGGTTTCCCGAGGAACGGGTCGACGCGCACGCCGAAGCTTGAGCTCGTTTCGATCTCGCCGTCCACCGGCTTGCGCAGCGGCACGGCGTTGATCGCGGCGTTGAGGTGCTCGACCTCGGCGCGCGCGACGGTGAGGTGGTAGACCTGTTTGTCGAATGGCCCGGCGTTTGCGGCCACGCGGTACGGGACGAAGGGGCCTCCGACGGCGGCATTGGCGAACTTGCCGTGACTGAGGCCGATGTCGGCGAGCACGGTACGCAGGCGGCGCACCTTGGCATCGTAGCTTTCGCCCATGGCCGCAAGGGTGTTGGATTGCCGGCCTTCGACGCGATCGAGCGACTCCGACAGCTTGGTCAGCGCGGCGGTGATATTGCCGATGCGCGGGCGCGGCGCGGGAGCGACTTCGGCGCGCGATTCGTGAAAGCTTTGCAGGGTGAACCCGGCAGGGGCCGAAATCGGCGAAGCTTTCGGCGTGGTCTGGCTGGCCGGGGCGCGCGAGCGCGTCGAACCGGTGGTCGACGGATCGGCGACGGCGCCGAGCGAGGTCGCGCGTTGCTCCAACACCGCCTGCCGGCGGATGAGCTGTTCGAGTTTCTGCTCGAGCTGCTCCTGGTCGAGCATTTGCCGGCTCGTCACCCGGTCGACCCGGGCGCGCATTTCGGCAAGCCGATCCTCGTAAGCAAATTGCATCGCGGCCTGGCGCGCCACCATGCGGGTGAGGACGTCATCCTGGAATGCAAAGTAGGTCGCGGTCACCGCGGACCATCCGGCCATGATCACCAGCGCGCCGACCACGGTCCAGAACGCCACCGGCCCAAGCCGCACCAGTCGGTCGCCGTGGCCGAAGGTGAAGGCGCGTGCGGGCGGCTGGCGATTGCCGGTGCGCGGCCGCGCTTCGGCTGCGTGATCGACCCGCTGACGCTCGGGAGCGGTGCGGTGCTCGTGGTGCGGATGAGTCGGATTGCGGATGTGACGGCGCTGGTGACCGGCGTTGTGCTCCTCGGGATCCTGGCGGCCATCTGAGGAAACTTGCTGCGAACGAAACGACATAAGCACTCCGACCGACTCCGTTGGGCGAGCCGGCATTGGGGTGCAATGAAATCATGACATGGTTAATTTTACGAAAACCGGCCGCCCAAAATTGCGGCGTTGCGTTAACGATGATGTAACGGGCCACCGGCGCAGAGAAATCCATCGGCAATGAGGGTTGTTATCCGGCCTCTTTGGCGGCGGCGAGCACCTCCTCGGCGTGACCCTCGACCTTCACCTTCGGCCAGATGCGGATGATGCGGCCATCGCCTCCGATCAAGACGGTCGTGCGGCTGATTCCCATGTAGGTTCTGCCGTACATCGATTTCTCGCCCCACACGCCATACGCTTCGAGCATGTCGTGGCCTTCATCCGACGCGAGCGGAGTCTTGAGGTGATGCTTCGCTTTGAAGGCGTCCTGCTTCTTGACCGCATCGGCTGACACGCCAAGGAGGGCGACGCCGGCCTTGGTGAAGGCGGGTTCGAGACGGGAGAAATCCTTTGCCTCAAGCGTGCAGCCCGGCGTGTCGGCTTTGGGATAAAAATAGAGAACCAGCTTGCGGCCTTTGAAATCCTTGAGCGATACTGAGCCGCCGCCGTCGCGGGGGAGTTGGAAGTCGGGAGCGTGGGCGCCTTCGGCGATCTTTGTTGCCATGTGCCTTCCTTTCGTCTTCGTTTCGTCGCTTTCCGGCGGTCTTGTTGGCAAATCGGGGTGGGGGACAGCCTCAAAATGCACGTTACCGAAGTTACGCCGGCTTCGCATCACCGCGAAACGCGGGAGCGTGGGCGTTTCGGCGCTTGCCAGGCGCTAAGGTTTCAGTCGCGGCGCTATCGCCAAATGGTTGGGAATCCGAGAACTTCCAGGTCGGTGACAAGTCGTAGCTAGGCGCCGGTGCGGGCCGGTGAGTGGGGGTAACGTGCTGCCGTCCGGCAGCATGTCGGGCCAGGGGGACATCCGAACAGGCCATGGCTGAGTACATCAGGCCCAGGCTCGTCAGTGCGCGCGGCGGCGACGGGATTCGTCGCACCGGTGCTGTTCGGGTGCCTGTCCGCGGCCACACCGGCGCGACCGCTTCCCCGCCGCGCGTGGAGCCCGATCCCCCCAAGCAAACCTATAAGGGCGAGCCCAGCAAAATCCGCCACACGCTCAAGCGATCTCAAAGGCGTCGCTGGTTGGATGCGCTGCGTCCGTGGCAATGGGTGAGGTTTCCCCGTCTTGCTCCGACCGGCTTCGCCAAGTTTACGCGGCGGCGCTGGCTGCGCCGCACCGGTATCGGCCTTGGCGTGTTCGCAGCGGTGCTGCTGTTGGTTGCCGGCACGCTGTGGTGGCGCCTCAACAGCGGGCCGATCTCTTTCGATCTCGCGACGCCCTGGCTCACGGCCGCCATCGGCGAGAACTTTGGCGACCAGTTCCGGGTGGAGGTCGGGGGCACCGTTCTCGAACGGGATGAGCACGGCCGCGCCGCCATGCGCATCCGCGATATCAAGGTGCGCGACCGGGACGGCAACGTCATCGCCAGCGCCCCCAAGGCCGAGGTCGGTTTTTCGAGTGCCAGCCTGCTGGGCGGTCGTCCGCGCGCCGAAAGCTTGAACCTCGTCGGCGCCGAGCTTGCCATTCGGGTCGAGTCCGACGGCCGGGTCGCCATTTCGACTGGGTCCGGGCCTCCGATTGCCACGACGCCCGCCCTCGCGAGCACGGGGACCGTCCCCGTTACGCCCGGGCCGACCCCCGGTACCTGGCGCACGGTGGAGCAGAAGCGGAGCCTGCAAGACAGCCTCGCCTCCTTCCTGACGTGGCTCGACAGTCTGAATGCGCTCGGTCTCGACGGCGGAGATCTTGCCGCGGTCGGCCTCAAGAGCGGCAACCTGATCGTCGACGATCGCCGTAACGGCCAGCAGTCGAAGTTCGAGAACATTCATTTGAGCGTGAACCGGCCGAGCGCCGGCGTGCTCGAAGTGCAGCTCGGGTCCGAGGACAAGACGCGACCCTGGCTTGTCGTCGCCTCGCTCAAACCGGGCGCGAACGGCACTCGCGATATCGATCTCGACGCGCAGAAGGTCTCGATCAAGGATCTCATGCTGGCCTTGCGCATCGACAATGGCGGCTTCGACACCGACCTGCCGGTTTCGGCGACGCTGCGCTCCCAGTTCGATCGCGATGGGACGCCTCGATTCGTTCACGGCCGTCTGCAGGCAGGACCTGGCGCGATCACCGACCTCAAGGATCCGCTAGGCAAAATCGCAATCGATCGCGCCGATATCACGATGGACTGGGATGCGGAGCAAGGCATGCTCGCCATGCCGTTCCAGCTCGTGTCCGGCGGCACGCGCATGACGCTTTCGGCGCGGGCGCAGGCACCCCGCCAGCCCAACGGAAGCTGGGCATTGAATCTCTCCGGCGGCTCGGTGGTGTTGCCGCCGCAAAGTCCGGGCGATGAACCGCTGCAACTCAATCGCGTCCAGATGCAGGGGCGCTTCGATCCGGTCGCCCGCAAGCTCACCATCGCTGACGCAGAAGTCGCCGGCAAAGGCGTCGGCGTTGCGATGTCGGGGAGCGTCGATTTTGCCACCGGCGATCCGCGCCTGAGCATCGGCGTCGCGGCGCGCAACATGTCGCTCGCCCACTTCAAGCAATTGTGGCCGCCGTTCGTGAACCCGCCGGTCCGCACTTGGGTATTGGAGCGCGTCGGCAACGGCACCGTGGAGCAGGGCGAGATCGCCACCAATGCCCCGCTCTCGACGCTGCGTTCCGGCGGCCCGCCGGTGCCGGATGACGGCCTCTACGTCCAGGTCACGACCACCGGCACGACGGTGAAGCCTTTCGACAACCTGCCCGACATTCGCGATGCCGACCTCGTCACGCGCGTCAAGGGCCGCAACGCGACGGTGTCGCTTGGCCGCGGCACGGTGCAGATGCCGTCGGGGCGACGCCTGACGCTTGCGAACGGCGCCTTCGAAGTGCCCGATACCGAGATCAAGCGGCCGCCGTCGAAGGTGCGTATCCGCCTCGACGGTCCGGTCGCCGCTGCGGCGGAACTGCTGAACTTCGACCGCCTGCGCGATGCCGCGAACCTGCCGCTCGATCCGGCGGCAACGCGGGGCAACCTGGTGGCGACGCTCAACATGGCGATGCCGCTCGGCGAGGACATGACGACCAACACCGTCACCTATTCGATCGGCGCCGACATCGCGAATTTCGCGGCCGACAAGTTCCTCATGTCGCAGAAAGTCGAAGCGCAGAATTTGCGCGCTACGGCGAACAACCAGGGCTATCAGGTCAAAGGCGAAATGCGCATCGGCGGGGCGCCGGCGAGCGTCGACCTGCGCCACAACAACGGCGAGACTGATGCCGAGGTGCTGCTCAACGCCACGCTCGATGCCGCCGCCCGCGCCCGCATGGGCCTCGATCCGGCCGGCGGCATTACCGGACCGGTCGGCCTACAGGTGAAGGGTCGCGTCGCGTTCTCGGGCGAACAGGACACCCGCCTGCTGGTCGATGCCGATTTCACCCAGGCGAAGATCGACAATGCGGTGCCGGGCTGGACGAAATCCGCGGCTCGGCCGGCGCGTGCAAGCTTCATCTTTGTCGGTCGCGGCAAGGCGATGCGATTCGACGATCTGGCATTCGACGGCGGCGGTGCATCGATTCGCGGCAACGTGGAGTTCGATCAGAACGGCGATGTGTCCACCGCCATTTTCCCGACCTTCGGATTTACCGATGGCGACCGTGCCAATCTGCGCGTCGATCGCGGTTCCGACGGCCTCTACAAGGTGGTGCTGCGCGGCGACAACATCGACGGTCGCGGCTTCATAAAGTCGTCGATGTCCGGCGTGACCGGCGACGCGCGCAAGGGAAAGTCGACGTTCGACTTCGACCTCGATGCGAAGCTCGGCTCGATCACCGGCTTCAAGAACGAGGCGATGCGCAATTTCGACCTGCACATGGTCAAGCGCGCCGGTGTGATCCGCGGCCTCGCGCTCAGCGCACGCTTCTCGAGCGAGGGCAATCTGCAAGGGGAACTGCGGGGCAAGCCCGGCGAGCGGCCATACGTCATCATCGAATCGACCGATGCGGGCGGCCTGTTCCGCTTCACCGATACATACTCGCATATGATCGGCGGTTCGATGTACATCGCGATGGATCCGCCGACGCCCGAAGGAACAGCCCAGGAAGGTCTCCTCGAAGTCCGCGACTTCTATGTGCGCGGTGACCAGGGGCTCGATGGGGTTGCCGGCGGATTCAATGGTCAGCAGAACGGCGTCCAGAACGGCATCCAGTTCTCGGCGATGAAGGTGCGCTTCACCAAATCGCCCGGCGTCATGTCGATCCATGAAGGCCGCGTGACCGGCCCGATGCTCGGGGCGACGATCGACGGCGTCATGAATTATGCGGCGAACGAGCTCCACTTGCGGGGCACGTTCATTCCGCTTTACGGCCTCAACAGTGCGTTCGGCGACGTCCCGGTCGTCGGCTTGCTGCTCGGCGGCAAGGAAGGCCTGATCGGCAGCATGCCTTACGAGGTCGTGGGCTCGCCTGGAGCGCCGATCCTCAACGTCAATGCCATCGGCGCCGTCGCACCGGGCATCGTCCGCAAATTCATGGAATTTCCGCAGTCCGGCGACCGCTTCCCCGACCCCTGGCGCCAGCAGCAAGTGCGGTAGTCAGTTGATTTCTCCTAGCCCGGATGAGCGGAGCGACATCCGGGGTCAGCGCTTCACCGCATCGGTGCGTTATTCGATCGGTATCAGCGCCTCAAAATTTGATAGCTCAGCCCCGGATGTCGCTGCGCTCATCCGGGCTACAGTTTGTCGCATCATCGTGCGGTTGCCAGCAACTCGAGGAGCGCGGCGGCAAATTCGCGCGGCGCTTCCTGCGGGACGTTGTGGCCGATGACCGGGATCAACCGGCGCTGATATGAGCCCGTGAAGAAGCGCGCATGCGACGCCGATGCGGCGGGCGGGCCGACGCCGTCGCCTTCGCCGTGCAGCACGATGGTCGGCACCGGGATCGGCGGGCTTGCGGCAAGCCGCTGCTCGATCGTCTCCAGCGCCGGATCGCCGGGCGCGTAGCCGAAGCGATGACGATACGATTGGATGACGACGTCGACGAAGTCCGGATTGTCGAACGAGACGGCGCTGCGTTCGAACGTGGCGTCGTCGAACGTCCAGTTCGGCGACCACAGCCGCCACAGCAGCTTGCAGAAGTCGCGCCGATTGGCCGCGAGCCCTGCGCGTCCGCGCTCGGTGTGGAAATAGTACTGGTACCACAGCCGATGCTCTTGCGCCGGCGGCGCCGGGACCACCGAGCCGGGTATATTCTGGATGTTGTAGCCGTTTGCCGAGACGAGGCCGTGCACCCGTTCGGGCCACAGCGCGGCGACGATGCAGGCGCCGCGTCCGCCCCAATCGTAGCCGGCAAGCACCGCGCGCGGCAGCTTGAGCGCATCCATCAGTTCGAGGAGATCGTGGCCGAGCGCGGCCTGCTGCCCGGAGCGCGGCGTATCCGCCGACAGAAATCGCGTCGGCCCATAGCCGCGCAGATAAGGCACGATCACGCGATAGCCCGGACGCCGCAACCTGTGGCGCCACGTCGTCATAGGCGCGCGGGTCGTAAGGAAAGCCGTGCATGAGGAGGACGGGAAAGCCGGTCGTCGGGCCCGGTTTCCTCGTAGGCGATGTCGAGTGTCGTCGTGCGGATGCGCTTGAGCACGTGCTGTCCAATCGGCTGCGCGAGCGCGGCGCTCCTTGGCGCGACCGCGGCGGCGGATATCAGGCTGACGGCGAGACGTCGGTCAATCATAGCGGCGGTTCCCGGCCGATCGCAAATCGGGAAAGCGCAAGCGATTTTATCGCAGGGTGCTGGCGCGGCAACCATACCTCATCGCCCTGATGACCGTCGCGAGCGATCACACACGTCATCCTGACGCGTATCGCGCAGCCATCACAGACGTCATCCTGAGGCGCTCGCGAAGCGAGCCTCGAAGGATGGCAGCGGGCACAGCAGTGCAGGCGGCCATCCTTCGAGACGGCGCTTCGCGCCTCCTCAGGATGACGTGTGTGTTTGGCTCGCCGGCCCGCTGGAATCCCAGAGCCTGACGCCGCCTCACACCGGGCGGAGCAGGACGTGGCGCTTCTTGCCGAGCGACAGCTTGATCACGCCTTCCGGGGTGAGGTCGCGCGCCGTGAGGATCATCTTGTCGTCGCTCACGGTGGCATCGTTGACCTTGAGGCCGCCTGCTTTGATCTGGCGGCGAGCCTCGCCGTTCGATGTCGCAAGGTGTGCCTTCTCGGCAAACGCGCTGAGCACGCCGAGGCCCTTCTCAAGGTCGCTGTGCGCGATCTCGACGGTCGGCAACGTCTCGGCGAGAGCGCCTTCCTCGAAAGTCTTCCGCGCAGTCTCGGCGGCTTCGCTCGCGGCCTGCTGGCCGTGGACAAGCGTCGTCACCGCGGTCGCCAGCACCTTCTTCGCCTCGTTGATCTCCCCGTCGCGCAAAGCGGCAAGCTTTGCGATCTCGTCGAGCGGCAGCGTGGTGAACAGCTTGAGGAAGCGCGCGACGTCGCCGTCCTCGACGTTGCGCCAGTATTGCCAGAACTCGTAGGGACTGAGGAGATCGGCGTTGAGCCACACCGCACCGGCCGCGGACTTGCCCATCTTGGCGCCCGAAGCGGTGGTGAGAAGCGATGACGTCAATGCGAACAGCTGCGCATTGGCAATGCGGCGCCCGAGATCGATGCCGTTGACGATATTGCCCCACTGGTCCGATGCGCCCATCTGCAGCACGCAGCCGTAACGGCGGTAAAGCTCGACGAAGTCGTAAGCCTGAAGGACGACATAGCTGAATTCGAGGAACGACAATTCCTGCTGGCGCTCGATCCGTGTCTTGATCGACTCGAGCGTGAGCATACGGTTGACCGAGAAATGCCGACCGACCTCGCGCAGGAAATCGATATGGTTCAGCTTGGCGAGCCAATCGGCGTTGTCGGCCATGATGGCTCTTGCCGGGACTGAAATCGAGAAATTTGTCGAACACATCGCGCATGCCGACGAGATTTTGCGCGATCGTCGCCTCGGTCATGAGGCGCCGGCTCTCGTCCTTGCCCGAGGGATCGCCGACCCGTGACGTGCCGCCGCCCATGAGCAACGATCGGCTGGTGGCCGGTCTGCTGGAGCCAGTAGAGCAGCATGATCGGCACGAGGCTGCCCACGTGCAGCGACGGCGCCGTGCAATCGAAGCCGATATAGGCGGTGATGGATTTCTGCGCGGCGAGCGCGTCCAGCGCCTCCGGCTCGGAGACTTGATTAATGAAGCCGCGGCTCGACAGGACTTCCAGAAAATCGGATTTGAACGTCGCCATAAGCTCGCTGCGTTCCTATCTTTAACGTTTGATTCAAGGGTTCGGCCGACAGTTCGGCCGGCAAACGGTTTATCAGGTCCATGGACCGATACAACCGGGGGACGGGTGATGCGTGCGGTCGGCCTTATGAGCGGCACTTCGCTCGACGGCATCGACGTGGCTGTGATCGAGACCGATGGCGAGAGCGTAACCGGCTTCGGGCCGAGCGCGACGGACGCCTATGGCTCGGAAGAGCGCGACCTCTTGCGTCGCGCGCTTGTCGATGCGGAAGCGTTGCACGACCGGGAATCTCGCCCGGGAGCGCTGGCGGCTGCCGAGCAGATGGTGACCGAACGCCATGCCGCCGCAGTCGCGCGCTTTCTCGCCGCGCATCGTATCGGCGCCGACAGCGTCGATGTGGTGGCTTTTCATGGCCAGACGGTGCTGCATCGGCCGCATGACCGGCTCACCGTGCAGATCGGCTGCGGCCAGACGCTCGCCGATCGGCTGGGCTTGGCCGTCGTCCATGATTTCCGCGCCGCCGACGTTGAAGCTGGCGGGCAGGGCGCACCGCTGGTGCCGATCTATCACGAGGCGCTGGCGGCGAGGATCGCGCGGCCGCGACCGCTGATCGTTCTCAACATCGGCGGCGTCGCGAACATCACCTATGTGGCGGAGAGCGGCGACCCGATCGCGTGTGACACCGGCCCGGGCAACGCCCTGATCGACGATTTCATGCGCGCGCGCACGGGAATGCCGTTGCGACCAGGATGGCGCCATGGCCGCGCAGGGGAGGGTGCACGAGGATATTTTGGAGCGCGTGCTCGCCGCACCGTTCTTCGCGGCGCCGCCGCCAAAGTCGCTCGATCGCAATGCGTTCGTGACCGCCGCGGCAGCGGTTGCGGCGCTCGACGTTGCCGATGGCGCCGCGACGCTGACCGCGCTCACGGCCGCTGCGGTCGCGCGTATCGTCCCGCATCTGCCGCGGCCGCCGCTGAGCGTCATTGTCGTCGGCGGGGGTGCCAACAATCCGACGCTGATCAAGATGCTCTCCGCGCGGCTTGCCCCGGCAAAGGTCGAGACCGCCGCCGCCGTCGGGTGGGCCGGAGATGCCATCGAGGCCCAGGCCTTTGCCTATCTCGCGGTGCGCCGCCTGCGCGGCCTGCCGATCACCTTTCCGGGCACCACCGGTGTGCCCCGCGCCATGTCGGGTGGCGTCGTTGCGCTGCCGTCGCAGCCTCGACCGGGGGAGTGAGTGTGATGTTGCATTTTGCGTACGGTTCAAACATGAACCGCATGATGATGGGGTGGCGCTGTCCCGGCGCACGGTTCGAGGGGCTCGCGGTGCTGCCGGGCCATCGGTTCATCATCATGCGCCACGGGCTCGCAACGATCGTCCCGACACGCGGCGGCGTGGTGCACGGCGTGCTCTGGCGCCTCACGACGCGCGACCTCGCGGCGCTCCACGCCTACGAGAACGTCGACACCGGCCTCTACCGGGTCGAGACCAAGGTGGTGATCGCGTCCCGCCGGCGGGTGACGGCGCTCGTCTACGTAGCCGCGAGCCGTGTTCAAGGACGGCCGAAATCGGGTTATATGGGCGTGGTGACCACGGCTGCGCGCGAGGCCGGGTTGCCACCCCACTACGTTCGGGGTCTGGCACGCATCGCGCCGGCGCCGCTGGGCCGCTTCGCTCCCGCGGCACCGCCGCGGGCGAAGGTTACGGTCCATGGCAAATGAAAGCCGCGACATCAAACGGTTGATGATCCGGGGCGCGGTACAGAAGATCGGCTTTCGCGTCTGGGTCGAACGCGAGGCGCTGGCGCTCGGGCTCAAGGGCTGGGTGCGCAACCGCGTCGACGGCGCCGTCGAGGTGGTGATCTCGGGCGCTCCCGACGCCGTGGAGAAGATGATCGAACGCTGCTGGCAAGGCCCGCCGCTTGCCAAGGTCGAAGTCGATCGACATGCAGGAAGCGATGGTGCTCGACCTCGCCTACCGCCGCCCCGGCGAGCTCTTTTCGCTGATCGCGACGAAGTAGCAGTCGCAGTTCCCGACGATCCGACCTCGTAGGGTGGGCAAAGCGAAGCGTGCCCACCGTCAGACTTCGGACACGGTCGAACGCGCGAAACAATCCGCGTGCGGGCGAAGATTTTCACATTTGGTGGGCACGCTTCGCTTTGCCCACCCTACGTTCGGTAGCCCGGATGAGCGAAGCGACATCCGGGAACGACGATTCCAGAGATGGAAGCGCTGCCCCCGGATGTCGCGGAGCCTGTCATCGGGCCCGCCGGGGGCGGGACCCGTTGCGCTCATCCGGGCTACGGCGCACTACGGCAAGCCAATCACGCGGCGCGCTGGGCGAGACGGTTGACTTCGCGCCGTACCAATGTCCGATAGAGGCCGTCGCGGCGCATCAATGCATCCGGCGGCCCGTCCTGAACGATGTGTCCGGCCTCCAGCACGACGATGCGGTCGAAATTGCGCACCGTCGATAGTCGATGCGCAATCGCGATCACCGTGCGGTCCTGCATCAGGACACGCAGCGCGTTCTGGATCGCGTCCTCGGACTCGCTGTCGAGCGCCGAGGTTGCTTCGTCGAGCAACAGGATGGGCGCATCCTTGAGAAAGGCGCGGGCAATGGCGATGCGCTGGCGCTGGCCGCCGGAGAGCTTGACGCCGCGGTCGCCGACCACGGTCGCAAAGCCGTCGGGCAATGCGGCGATAAATTCTTGGCACTTTGCGGCGCGGGCGGCTTCGAACACTTCCTCGTCCGATGCCTCCGGCCGGCCGTAGCGGATGTTTTCCATCGCGGAGCGGTGGAACAGCGAGAGATCCTGGGGCACCAAGGCGATCGCGTCGCGCAGGCTATGCTGCGTGACGCGCGCGATGTCCTGACCGTCGATCAGGATGCGGCCGCCCTGCAGATCATAGTAGCGCTGCAACAAGGCGAAGAGGGTCGACTTGCCGCCGCCTGATGGACCGACGAGTCCGACCCGCTGGCCTCGCTCGAGCTGCAGACTCAGATTGTCGAAGATGACTCGGCCGTCCGAGTAGCGAAACGAAATATTCTCGAAAACGATCGCGGCGCCGCGCTTCTCGAGCGACACGGCTTCCGGATGGTCGCGGAGCGCATGGGGAACGAGGAGCATGGAGAGAGCTTCCGCGAGCCGGGCGACATGCTGGGTCACGTCGACGAGCGCGACCGCGAGATCGCGGGTCGCATGGAGCACCGAAAGGCCGAGCGTACAAGCAAGAACGACATCACCGGTGGTGACGACGCCGCGCTGCCACAGCAGGATCGCCCACGCCAGCAGGCCGATGGTGAGCACGATCGTCACCGACGCGTGCATGATGCGGAGGCGTTCAAGGTAAAGAAGACTGCGGCGACGCGCCGTCATCTCGCGCTCGACGGTGACGTCGTAGCGATGGTGTTCGCGGCCCAGCGCGCAAAATGCCTTCACCAGCGACATGTTGCTGATGACATCGACCATCTCGCCGTCGACCACGGCGGCCTTGTCGGCAAAATCGTGATGCAGCGGCCGTCCGGCCGCGGCAAGGCGGAACATGGCAATGACCATGGCACCGCCGACAAGCGCGAGCGTTGCCGCCATCGGCGCGCTGATCGTCACCACGAAGCCGATCGCTGCAACCATCGCGGCGCAGGGCGGCAGCACGTTCCAGACCAGCATGTTCTCCATGGTGAACACGGCGGTTGATGTCGCGCTGATGCGGCTTGCGAGCGTGCCGGGAAGACGTTCGGAGAAATAACTCGGCGCATGACCGGTCAGATAGCGGAACAAATCACGTCGGAGGTCGCCGGTTACGGCGACGAATGAATAATTACCGATCCACGCGGCGATCCGCCAGAACAGGCTGTCCGCGGCAACGAGAAGGACGAGGAACAGAAACGCGAGCCAAATCTTGTCGCCGCGCTCTCCACCGATCGACAAGGTGTCGACCAGAAACTTGACCCCGTATTGCGTGCCGACCGAGCAACAGACGGCCGCCAATACCGCAGCGAGAATGACGGCGTGAGCCACCCATCGACCGCGAACGAAGCGCAACACGAACGCGAACGGCCGATCGCGGTAACCACTGAGATCCTCCATTAAGGCCGACCCTTCCCTTTCGACCACATTCGGACCAATTCACACCGAATGCGGGACACGAGTGTCTCGCGTGAGTAGCCGAATGAACCCATGGGGCATCCCGGCTCTCGGGGCCCCGTGCATGGTTGTGTGTTCGTTGACGCTCCAGAATCGAGAAGGTTCCAGAACGTGTCCCAAAATTAAGTTCCTGGTGCCGCGCGAACCAAATCGCGGCGAGATGGTTTGCGAGTTGGGAACTCACCACGACAACCCGTGACCTTCCGCTGACAAGGAGCGAGCGAAATGCACATCGCCCAGATTGCGCCTTTGACGGAGGCGGTTCCGCCGAAGCTCTATGGCGGAACCGAACGGGTCGTTCACTGGCTGACCGAGGAACTCGTTGCGCTGGGCCACGATGTTACGCTGTTCGCGAGCGGGGATTCACGAACGTCCGGCAAGCTCGAGCCGGTTTGGCCGCGGGCGCTTCGTCTTGATGGCGCGGTGCGAGATGCGAATGCTCTCCATATGATGATGCTGGAGCGCGTGCGGCAGCAGGCAGATGAGTTCGATTGCCTTCACTTTCATCTCGATTATTACCCCTTCTCGCTGTTTTCGCGGCAATCGGTTCCGTTCGTGACGACGCTGCACGGCCGCCTCGATCTTCCGGAACTTCAGCCAGTCTTCACAACGTTTCCAACGGTCCCGGTGATTTCAATTTCCGACTCGCAGCGCCGTCCGCTCCCGCAGGCCCGGTGGGTACGCACCGTTCATCACGGTCTGCCCCAGGACCTGCTCCGTCCGATACCGGCCAAGCCGAGCTATCTTGCTTTCCTTGGCCGCATCGCTCCGGAGAAAGGCATCGATCGCGCGATTGCAATCGCGCGACATTGCGGTATTCCGCTCAAAGTCGCCGCCAAGGTCGATCCCATGGACCGCGATTATTTCCAGTCGGAGATCAAGCCGCTTATGGCTGGAAGCGACATCGAATTCATCGGCGAGATTACCGACGAGGACAAATCGGAGTTCCTGAGCGGCGCCACGGCACTGTTGGTGCCGATCAACTGGCCAGAGCCCTTCGGCTTGGTGATGATCGAGGCGATGGCCTGCGGCACGCCGGTGATCGCCTTCAATCGCGGGTCGGTTCCCGAAATCGTCGACGAAGGGGTGACAGGATTTATTGTCGAGGATGAGAATGGAGCCATCGGCGCCGTCGACCGGCTGCCGCGATTGTCGCGCGAAAGAATTCGTCGCGAGTTCGAGCGCCGGTTTACCGCGCGGCGGATGGCGGAAGATTATCTCGCGGCCTATCGCCGTCTGATGGGGGAGGCGAGGCACCACCTCAAACTCGTGGTGGATGGCGCGCCGTTGCAGATGACGCAGACCGAGCCGCAGTGAATTCTTGCGCGCCGCCAGAAAGAGAGGCGGCGCGCTTTTCGCTTTTCGACCACCCGCGGTCAAGCGTTGTTCGGACGAGTCTCCGGCATCAAGCTGGTCACCGCAAGGAATCCCACCGTCGCGATCGCTGCGAGCGTCACAAAGGCGATGGGACTGCCGAATTGATCGCTGACATAACCGGCCAGCGTCGTGCTCAGCGCGCCGCCGATGCCCATCGTCGTGCCGACGATGCCCTGTCCAAGGTTGAAGTGACCGGTTCCCTGCGTCACATCGGCAATCGTCAGCGTGATCGTGACGGCAAGAACGGCGCCGGCGACGCCGTCAAGAAGTTGCACGGCCACGAGCAGGAACGGGTCGTGCACGATGGCAAAGAGCATGCCGCGCAACGCCAGGGCCGCAAACGCTGCGAGGAGCAGCGGCCGGCGGCCCCAGCTCTGTGCTTTCCGGCCGACCCAGGGCGATGAGATCGCAACGATCGCCTGTGGCGCGACGATGCACGCGGCGATCAAGGCCGTTGCCCAATTGCTCGATCGCGTGGTCAGCACGCTGCCCATCAGCGGTAACATCGCGGCGTTGGCGAGATGAAACAGCATGACGCAGCCGGCAAGTATGAGCAGCGGACGCCTTCGCAGCAGCTGCGAGAGGGATATGGAATGTGCCGGTGGGGGACTTTCCACCATGCCGCCGTGAGCGGAGGCGGGGTCGATTTCCTTGGTCGCGATCCGCCGCAATGCGAGCAACGCCGGACCAAGCAAGGCCGCCGTGACAAAGAACACGGCGCGCGCCGACAGAAAATATCCGGACGCGCCCATTGCCGCCGCGGCGACACCGTTGCCGAGCGCCGCGAAACGCGCATTGCGCCCGAGCCGTTCGCCGATCCCGCGATGTCCGACGAGACCGAGACTGATCGCAGCCATCGCCGGCCCGAGCACGCAGCTCGCGGCGGAATGGGCGATTGCGGCGACGAGGATCACCGGAAAGATCGGCCAAAGCGCGTAAGCAAGGGCGCTCGCCGCAATGACCGCGACCGCGATGCCGGCGACCAGCCGTTCCGACTTGGCCGCATCGACGATGGCGCCTCCCGGCATTTGTCCGAGCAGCGAGACAAGTCCGCCGATGGTCAGCATGAGACCGATATCGACCTGGGTCCATTTTTGCGCGGTCAGATAAACGGCGACGAACGGCCCAAAGCCCGTTTGCACGTCGGCGACAAAGAAGATGAACCAATCGAGCCCGCGCAGGCTGCGTGCCGACGGATGCTTTGGCGGTGCCTCGGGATGGGGCGACGCACCGGAGTCCGGGGGAAGACCTGCACGGAGCACTTCAGGACGATGCGACGACGCATCCTGATCCGCTGCCGACGGCACGACGCTGAGGATCGGCTCGCTGACTGCGGGCTTCACACCGTGATCGGAATCGTTGCGGATGCGTCGACGCAAAGATTTGGCAGACAGTTGCCTGTTCCCCCGTTTTGCATATCCCCGAACGAAATCATGGCAGCGGAAGCAATTCGAGACTGCCCGAAGGTCCGAGCACGACGATCGGCTTGCCGGGCTTGTATTCCGGCGCGGCCCGGACCTGGTCCTTGTTCAGCTCCAACGTGACTCGATCGATCTTCTCGCTCGCCGGCGGGAAGCTCAGCGCCTTCCAGTCCACCGCAATTTTGCGGCTGCCGACGCCGAGAAAACCACCGAAGTCGATGATCGCCGCGCGAACCTGTCCGGTTCGATCGACGATGACGTCAACGATGCGACCCATGTTTTCGCCGGAACTACTCCGCACTTCCCGGCTCAGAATTCCCTCTGCGTCCTGACGATCAAGAACAGTGACCGTGGGTTCCCCGGGCGGTGCGTTCCCGGACGGGGGTTCCGCAGGATTCGGTCGCGGAGGATTATCTTGGGCGGTGGCGTAGAGCACGGTGCACGCGAGGGCAACCAAAATCAGCGCCGCCGCAGCCACGCTACCCTTGTCGCGCATGGAACCTCCCGCATCGAAACAATAAGTCTCAACGTGACAAGCGCCCAGCGCATACTAAGTTCCAGGGCATTTCATGAAATTAAGGTTCCGGAAAGTTCCAAAGCCGCGATTGGGACTTCGTGCGCGCAGTTGCGTCGACGCGCGCTCGCTCGCGATTCACTTTTCAAAGTTCCGATCACAGAGCGGCGCGCGCGCACCGAAGCAGCGACATCACCGAGAACAGATAACCGAAATCTGAACGTCGCCACGCCGCCGCGGAATTGCAACCGACACATTGTCCTTGTGACGGCTGACGATGAGATCGACGCTCGCATCGCCGAGCGTCACATTGCGCAGCAGCATCTCATCAAGGAACGGCGGCAGGCGGGGATTTCGCAGGCGGATCTCGTTGGCACCGGAATCGAACTCCAGCCCGAGCACCGCTTCGATCAACGTGAATGGCGTTGCACTCGCCCAGGCCTGCGGCGCACATGCCACAGGATAGAGCGTCGGACCGCGGCCGGACCGGCGCTGCAATCCGCAAAACAGCTCTGGCAATCGCCGCAGATCCATATAGGCCGCAGCGTCGAAGAGTGCGGTGAACACACGCTCCACCGGATCCTTCAATCCGTAACGGGCGAGGCCGAGTGCAATCAGCGCGTTGTCGTGGGGCCAGATCGAGCCGTCATGATAGGAGAGCGGATTGTAACGGGGCTCGCCCTTGGCGATGGTGCGAATACCCCACCCGGAGAAAAAGCGCGGCCGCATCAGATCGGACGCGACGAGCCCGGCGCGCGCCGGATCGGCAATGCCGCCAAAGAGCGCCTGCCCGGCGTTCGAGCTGCGTACGCAACAGGGGTTCTTGGCGCCATCGAGCGCCAGCGCATAGGTCTTCAGGTCAGCACACCAGAATGCAGCCTCGAACCGTTCGGCGAGCAGTTGCGCTTCGGCTGCGAGCCGTCGGGCGTGCGCTTCCCGTCCGATCCGTCGCGCGCATCGGGCCGCGGCTTGCTTGGCGGCGTAAACATAGCCCTGTACCTCGACCAGCGCGATGTCGCCTTCTGCCAGCCGGCCGTCCGCGTGGAAGACGGCATCGAAGGAATCCTTCCAGCCTTGGTTGGCAAGACCGTGCTCGCTCGCACGTCGGTATTCGACAAATCCGTCAGCATCGGGATCGCCGGGACCGTCGATCCATTTCAACGCCGCCTCGATGTGGGGCCACAGCTCTATGAATGTTTCGTAGTCACCGGTACGTTCGGCATAGAGGCCTGCGAGCAGCACGAACAACGGCGTTGAATCGACACTGCCGTAGTATAGGCCGAACGGAACTTCCTTGAGGTTTGCCATCTCGCCGCCGCGCATCTCGTGCAAGATCTTGCCGGGTTGTGCGTCGGCTTCCGGATCTTCGGTCGTGGCCTGGTAGTGCGCAAGGCGCCGCAACACGCCGCGCGCCACGCTCGGATCGAACCACAGCATTTGCAACGCCGTGATCAGCCCGTCGCGGCCGAATGTCGTCGAGTACCAGGGAATGCCGGCATAAGGGTAGGGACCCTGCGGCGTCTCGGTGATCAGCATGTGCAGGTCGGCCATCGACCGGCACAGCACCTCATTGAAGATGTCGTTGGAGGTTTCCACCGTCGTGCAACTGCGGCTGTCGCGCTGCCGCTCGCGATGGATCGCCAGCAGTCCGCGCAAAAACGAAGCTGGCCGAAATTCGCGGGGCCGGTTGCAGCTTGCGGTCACGAAGATCGGCGCGTGGTCGTGCGGCTCGAGGCGCACACGGTAGGTCGCCGATTTTGCCGTCAGCGTCGCCGGCGCCGGATCGAACACGAGCTTGGTGCTGCGGGTTTTGTCATCGAGCCCACGATAATTGAGGCTCGCTTCCGCCGGGCCGTCGAGGCTGCGGCTGACAGTGCCGCGTCTTGCCCGCCGCGCGCCGCGCACCTCGAACAGGTCGGCGAAATCGTTGTCGAAGTTTATGGTGAGCTCCAGCCCGACCGGCACTTCGCCGTAGTTGCGGATCGCGAAGCGCTGATAGGCTTCGTTCTGCCAAAGATAGATTGTCCGCACGACGTGCAGGGCGTGCTGCTGAAGCACGATGTTGCCATCGAAGACCATCTGCGGGTTGGTGAGCTCGATGGTCAGGAGCGTATTGTCGTCGCGCGCGTTCACGCCAAGCAGAACAGGGCGTCGCCCGTTGATCAAAAGCTCGAGCTGCGAAAGGAACCGCGTATCGTTGTTAAAAAGGCCATCCGGGCCGTCGGACGTTCCAATGTCGCCATGACGGTCCAGCACCACGAAGGTGTCGCCGTATTTCAGCGTGCTGTGCGGCGTCGGTGCGATGCCTTCGTCCGCAATATGCAGCGCCTGCGGCACCTCCTCGACGTGGACGGCCTTTGCGCGTGCGCTACGTTCGGTGGACATGGAATAGCCCCTCGTTCGGCGTGATGTTGTCGCAAACAGCTTTGTCCGCAACAACGTCTGCCGGAAATCTCGCGAGCCCGCTCTCGCTCAGTTCACAAACGCCAATGGCGAGCCAGTCGGTTCGCCAAAAATGACCGCGGCCCAACAAACGCCGTCGATGGGACGGCGTTGCCGAAGCTGGTGGTGGTCTGCCGATGCCTGTCGCCTCTCCGCGCTCTCGCTCAGCTGAGGTCGCTCAGCCGAGGTAGGGCACGCGCATTCGCGACTGAGCTTCCGCTCGCGTCCTTGCCTGTGCCGGGAGCTGGAGGACTGTCGCATGCTTGCCTTCCGGCAGACTTGTCAGCAGCACGGTGCGCCCATCCGGGAATTCCAGGGCATCGTGATGATAATGGGGCGCGTCCTTGTTGATCTGTCGGAAGATCGCCGTCTTGTATTTGCGGCGGGTCGTCACCAGCCGCAGGAAACCCCAGGCGGGCACGACAAGCTCATCTGCGAAGGCAATTTCCGTTCCGGGAAGAACGCAGACTGCAACGGCTTTGTCCTCAGGCGCGGCAAAACCCCGTGTGCCGGTGCCGAAGTCGCGGGTAACAAGTTTGTCTCCGACCTTGGCAGGCCGGGAGCGTACATTTTGCAGGCTGTAGTCGCACATCGAAAGCGCTCCAGGTTGGCGGCCCCACGCAGGAATCAGACGCCCCCAACCCAACGCTTCACATTGTGAGTTGGTTGCCGATCCCCGGCCAGAAACTTGAACGACCGAACTGGGCCGCGCGCCGTTCTCGCACTGCATCACGATTGTCATCCCGCTCTGCAGCGAGGTTTTGCGCTGCGCCAAACGGGAACTTTTGGTTCGATGCAGAATTTTCAACCGAACCAAATGCTACACGGAGATTACGCAAATGCTTTCGACCGTCCTTATCGTTATTCTCATTCTATTGCTCGTCGGCGCATTGCCCACCTGGGGCTACAGCTCCAGCTGGGGCTATGGACCCGGCGGCATCCTCGGCCTCGTGTTGGTTGTCGTCGTGATCTTGGCGCTGATCGGCCGCATCTAGCGTGACCTGCCGCATCTAACGTGCCCTGAAGCACATTTCCATCGTCATGGCCGGGCTCGTCCCGGCCATCCACGTCTTACTCCGTTTGTCTGCCGCGAAAGACGTGGATGCCCGCGACAAGCGCGGGCATGACAACTGAGAGGCGCGCTTTGTCACTCAGACAACACCGCGGCTTTGGAAAGCGCAAATTGCGATTGTCTTGAATCACATTGCGGTGATGCCTTGTGCGAATGATTTAACCTATTGGGAACATTTCCGGCGGCCGCTCGTTGGATTGGCCGTGTGGGACGCCAGCCCCGAGTTTTCCCTCTTCGCGAAAGCTGCATCCGTGGACACGGGGGATTTATCATGCGCGCTGTTCTCGTTGGATTATGTGCCGGCTCGGTCTGCCTTCTCGCGGGCGCCGCTTTCTTTGCGGCTGACGCTGCCTATGGTCCGAACGACAGGACGAGATTATCGACGCACGTGAGGGCAGACAGCGCACACAAGAGCGACCGTTTATGGCTGGCGTTCGCGCTTCCCGGCGGTGCGCCGCGCGCGGAGTTCGCCGCGATCGAGCTCGCGACCCCGGCTGCGTCGGCCGTTACGGTTCGCGATCGTAACGGCAACGTGCTCTACCGGATCGACCCGAAGAGCCAGACGACGCTCATTGCCGAGCGTGTGTTCGCCGCCAGCAATCAAGACAATGCCGACCGCTCGCGTGCGCCGGCCGGCCGCCAGGCGCTGCCGGTCGGATGCGAGGGCGCGTTCAGCCCGTACGCGGCGCCGCGCATGGCGGGCATCATCGGGCGCTGCCTATCGGCGCTCGAGGTCTCCTATCAGGTGGCTTCGATCGCGCGTTAGCTCGACCAGAGGCCGCCGCTGCGCGCACGCGCGCGCACGTCCATCCAGATGTCAGCCATGATGACGCCGGGAATGGTCCGGCTGTCGCGGCGCACGACGTGAACGAGCGGCCGCTCGCCGGTGCTCAGCAAAGCATCCAGCGCATCGCCGTTCTGTTGGAATTTGGCCTGGCATGCGCGGCGCATCAGTTGCCAATGCTCATAGGCGCCGACCGGCACCGTCTCTCCGCCATAAATCACGTGAGTGCCGTAGGGCGCTCGCGAACTTTCGCGCTTCGCGGCCGAACCATCGAGGCGGGCGATCGACGGCCGTTCGTTCGCGGGAAATCGCAAGCTCTGCCAGAACGCTTCGACGCAACTGTAACGTATCCCGTCGAGCTCGAAGGGCGTCGGCGCGAAATTCGCGATCAGCCGGATCGGTTCAGGGCTCATGCTGGTGACGTTGATCGGCTCGCGGCACGCCGTCATGCCGCGGCCCGAGGCCTGCCAGTGCGGCCCCCGTTCCGGAATTCGGCTGCATCGCAAAGACAAAATCATCGTGCTCCGCGCGCCAGGAGGAGAGCGCGAGGCGTTCGTCGTCGGTTTCGGGTATCAGCACGAGCCGATTGGGTTGCAGCAGCGTCTTCATCGAAAATAAGACCGCGCCCTTGCGCGCGAAAAACAACAAAGGAAATCCTGTTGCGGCGCGCTTAGAACGGGTGAGTTTGACGGAATTGAGGAGACGGGGGCGCACGCTTTGCGTGGCGTTCGCTACGAGATTTACCACACCCTTCTTGGTCATGCCCGCGAAAGCGGGCATCCAGTAACCACGGAACTAGCGGTGGATGCTCTGTCTCAAAATTCTGAGCCGCGGGTTACTGGATCGCCCGGTCAAGCCGGGCGATGACGACAACTAGCGAGGAGCGATCTGGACCAACGCTCATATCCGAA
The DNA here is from genome assembly GCA_963702755.1 of uncultured Alphaproteobacteria bacterium. GTDB lineage: Bacteria > Pseudomonadota > Alphaproteobacteria > Rhizobiales > Xanthobacteraceae > JAJPKK01. Next base: position 958,758 of record CAVPDZ010000009.1, read on the forward strand.
TTGCGGATGCGCGCGACCCGCGCTCTCGAAGACGTTACGCGGCTCGCGGGCGGCCGCCGAACCGCTTGATCGCATCGGCAAGCGAGCGCGCGGCATCGTCGTAGTCCTTCCACGCCGCCGAGCGTTGCAACAGGGCCGGAGCCGTGCGCAGCGTGAATTGTTTCGGATCGAGGCCCTTCTTCACCTGGCTCCAGGTCAGCGGCATCGACACCGGCGCGCCGGCCCGCGCGCGCGGCGAGAGTACGGCGACCGCGGTCGACATGCGGTCGTTGCGCAGATAATCGAGGAAGATGCGGCCGTTGCGTTGCTTCTTCGCCATGTTGACGAGATAGCGGTCCGGGCTGTCGGCGGCCATCGCAGCGCAGAGATCGCGAGCGAACGCTTTCGCCGCGGGCCAGTCGGGCGTCGGCGCCGACGTGAACGGCGTCACCACGTGAAGCCCCTTGCCGCCGGTGGTCTTGCAGAAGGCCGCAAGACCCACGGCCTCGAGCCGCGCGCGAATTTCCTGGGCCGCTTCCACGACCTGATCGAAAGAAACGTCGGGCGCCGGATCGAGGTCGAACACGAAGCGACCGGGCAGGTCGGGCTTGCCGGGCTGGCAATTCCACGGATGAAGCTCGACGCCGGCCGACTGCGCAACCGCGGCGAGACCTTCGACGCGGTCGATCTGGACGTAAGGCTTGCGATCGCCGGAGACGGTCGTCAGCTCGAGCAGGTTGGATTGGCCCGGCATGGCGTGGCGCTGGAAGAAGAGTTCGCCGCCGATGCCGTCCGGTGCGCGAATGATCGAGCACGGCCGGCCTTTGATGTGCGCGATGAGCCAGGGGCCGACCGCTTCATAGTAACGGGCGAGGTCGAGCTTGGTGATCGGCGCGCCTTCGCCGTCGTCAGGCCACAGCGCCTTGTCCGGTTTGCTGATCGTGACGCCCATCACGACCGAGGCAGCTCCGGTACGGCCGCCGGCCGACTTGGATGGGTGTTTGGATGCGTGCTTCGATGCGTGCTTGGATGGGTGGGGTTTCGGAACGCGGAGCGGCGTTGCCGCGGCAGGCGCCGGCGTTTCCACCTCGACCTCCTCGGCGGGCTTGTCCTCGCGCATGCCTTTGAATGCCGCCTGGCGCACCATCCCGTCGGCGGTCCAGCCCGCAAATTCGATCTCCGCAACCAGCACCGGCTTCGTCCAGTGGATGCCGCGCTCGCGGCGCGGGGCGTTGGCGCCGCTGAACGGGCTCTCGCGCGCTTCCTGTGCCCTGATGCGCGGAAAGATTTTCGCGACCGTCGCTTGGCTGTAGCCGGTGCCGACGCGGCCGAGATAAACGAGCTCGTCGTCGCGCCGCGCACCGACGAGGAGCGAGCGAAACCGGCCGTCTTCCTCGCTCCAGCCGCCGATCACCACCTCATGCCCGGCGCGGCACTTCGCCTTGGTCCAGGTGTCGCCGCGTCCTGATGAATAGGGGGCGTCGAGCCGCTTCGACACGATGCCTTCGAGCGACATTTCACATGCGGAGCGCAGCACCGCGTCGCCGGCCGTCTCGAAATGCTCGACGAAGCGGATCCGGGGCGCCGCCTGCTTGTGGGCGTCGAGCAGAGCGCGCAGCTGCTTCTTCCGCTCCGACAGCGGCAGCTTGCGCAGATCGTCATTGCCGCGGAACAGAAGATCGAACGCGAAAAAGATGAGGTTTTCGGTTTTTCCATCCGCGAGCGCCGCTTGCAACGCGCCGAAGTCCGGCCGGCCTTCATGATCGAGCGCGACGATTTCGCCATCGAGGATGCAGTCCGGCAGGCGGTCGCCGGCCTCGGCGATCGCCGCAAATTTCGCGGTCCAGTCGAGGCCTTTGCGGGTCCGCAGCACCGCGACGCCATCCTCGACGCGCATCTGGATGCGGTAACCGTCGAACTTGATCTCGTGCGCCCATCCGCCGCCGGTCGGCGGGCGCTCGACCGGAGTGCAGAGCTGCGGGGCGATGAAGTTTGGCATCGCCCGCGCGCTCTTCCCTCCCGCTCGCGCAGCGCGGGCAGGGGGATCGCTCACCGCCGAGCGAACAGTCGCCGCCGACGGGCTCGCGGCCGCCGATCGGCTGAGCGTCCTCTTCGCCCGCTCCTCGTGGGCCGTGCCTTGGTTCGAATTCCACACCGCGTCGGCGCCGTGCTTTGCGCCGGCCCATGCTCATGAACGGTGTCGGCGCGCGACCTTTGCCGGCCGCGATCGCGGCCATCGGCCGGCCGGAGGCGACGGAGCGGTCGTCCTCCAGAATGGCATCGCCATGACCCTCGGTGGCGAACTCGTCGCGGTGCTTGATGAGGAGCCAGTTGTTGCGCTTGCTGTTGAACTTGTCGTTGCGGATGCGCACCAGCACCCAGCTGCCCTTGAGGCGCTTGCCGTCGAGCGTGAACTTCAGGTCGCCCTTGCGCAGCGCCTCTTCGGGGAGCCCGACCCCTCGAACTCCCAGTAGCCGCGATCCCAAAGCTGGACCGTGCCGCCGCCGTACTGACCCTTGGGAATCGTGCCTTCGAAATCGCCGTAGTCGAGCGGGATGGTCTTCGACCTCGACGGCGAGCCGTTTGTCGTGGGGATCGAGCGACGGCCCCCGCGTCACCGCCCATGACTTGAAGACGCCGTCGAGCTCCAGGCGGAAGTCGTAATGCAGGCGCGTCGCGTCATGCTTCTGGATCACGAAGCGCAGCCGCTTGGAGGCCGCGACTTTGCCGGCGCCCCGCGGCTCTGCGGTCTTCGCGAAGTCACGCTTGGCCTCGTAATCCGCAAGCTTCGCGTTGTTGTGCGCGGCTGAACTTCGCGGATTTCGCCTTGGCGGACGTTTCTTTTGCGGACGTTCTCCGACCGGGCCTTGCGGGCCGGCCTTGCGACTTGGCGGTATGCGATTTGGCGGGCTTCGGCGTCGCGTGCGCGAGCTTCGCCTTCCGGCGCGAAGGTTTAGCCTTCGATGAAGCTTTGGCTTTCGATGATGTGCGCGTGGGTCTCGATTTGGCCAATTCGATCTCCATCAGCCCGATCGGTTGATCTCGGATCATAGGGAAACGTTCCACCCCGCGCCCGGGTTTCTTGAAGCCCTCCCGTAGCCCGCATGAGCGCAGCGACATGCGGGTCAGACGTGCAAGGTGGAAACGTCTTCCCCGGATGTCGCGGAGCCTGTCATCGGGCCCGCCGGAGGCGGGACCCGTTGGCTCATCCGGGCTACGAATCGCGCCTTCAAGCCCGCCTAGATGGCGGGCTCCTCGACCACCGGGCCGAAGACCGCTTCGAATTCGCGCCGCAGGACGAGATCGACATCGCGAAGCGTGACCGCGCGGCCGAGCGCGGCGAGGCTTGTCACGCCATAACGCGGGTCGGCGACGCCGCAGGGCACGATGCCGTCGAAATGCCCAAGGTCCGGATCGACGTTGAGGCTGATCCCGTGGAGGCTCACCCAGCGCTTCACGCGGATGCCGATCGCGGCAATCTTGTCCTCGCGATCCTCGCCGGGACGGCGCACCCACACTCCGACCCGGTCCTCGCGCCGCTCGCCCACGATGCCGAACGCCGCAAGCGCGCGAATCAGCCATTCCTCGAGATCGGCAACGAAGCGGCGCACGTCGGAGCCGCGGCGCTTGAGGTCGAGCATCACGTAGGCGACGCGTTGGCCGGGGCCGTGATAGGTGAACTGGCCGCCGCGGCCGGCGACGAAGACCGGGAAGCGAGCGGAGAGCAGGTCTTCGCGGCGCGCGCTCGTGCCGGACGTATAGAGCGGCGGATGCTCGATCAGCCAGACGAGTTCGCCGGCGGTGCCCGCAGCAATGGCGGCGGCGCGACCCTCCATGACGGCAAGCGCATGTTCGTAGCCGACCGGCGCCGCCTCGACGCGCCAGCCGATCGGCGCGCCAGCCGGCTGGCACCGCGGCGCCGCCGCGATCGCCTCGCGCGTCTTAATCATTCGCTAACCATGATTGTGCCACGTAAGCGATGAGGGTCGCCCGGCGCCATCCGGGATCGGCGCTCCGCTTCACGTGACGTCACGAACCGCAAGGACATCCCTGTGTCCATCCTGGAAAAATGTTCCGTCGATATATCGGTTGTCCTCGGCTCCGCGTCCATGCCGATCCATCAGGTGCTGAGGCTCGGCCGCGGCGCCATCATCGAACTCGACGCGACCGAAGACGACGAGGTGCGAATCCTCGCCAACAACATGCCGATCGCCTCCGGCCTCGTGGTGGTCAACGGCAACCGCGTCGCCGTCGAGGTGAAGGAAATGCTGCCGCGCCCGCCCGACGGTCGCGTCCGCTAGGCGCAGAGCGGGCGACAGCATGAGGCGCACCGCAGGGCAGGGGGCGCCGTAAGGCCCTGGCGTAAAGCAGGAAAACGTCTCGGCGGTCGATACTGTCCGCCCGGTCCGGCCGCCCTTGTACCGCGGCGAGCGATTTGTTACATCCTGCGCCGTTGCCTAGACGCCTTGGCCTTTCGGCACGGCGTCCTCCCCGATGCGGTCGTGGCGGAATTGGTAGACGCGCTAGCTTGAGGTGCTAGTGGGGCAACTCGTGGAGGTTCGAGTCCTCTCGACCGCACCATCCGTCATTCCCCTCCTTGCCAATCAATCGCTCATTGGCATCGTTTGAATTTTTCTGCATGCTCCGCGGCTTCGTCGGCGGCGGTTTATGAGAGGCGGTTAGCTCGTTGGAGGTCCCATGGAAAGAGTTGGGATTGTACTCGCTCTTGGTCTTGGTCTTGGTCTTGGCTGCGTGGTCACCGTTTCAGCAGCCGAGTTGCCAACTCGAAAGTCCGGGCTGTGGGAGATCACAACGGTAAGAGAGGGACGCAACTTCTCCGTTAAGCAATGCGTCGACGCTGCAACCGACCAAGCGATGCAGGCCAACAGCGGCCCGGTCCCACAGCGGTCTTGCTCGAAACGGGACGTGGAAAGGTCTGGCGATACGACGACGATCGATTTCGTTTGCACCGTCGCGGGCAAGACCTCGACGCATCATACCGTCATCAAGGGCAGCTTCGACAGCGGATACACGATGACCCTCACGACCGAAGGCGCCGGCATTCCTGCTGCCCGTACCATCACCATGACTGCCAGATGGATCGGGCCCTGCGCAGCAGATCAGAAGCCCGGCGACATGATCATGGCGAACGGCACGAAAATAAATCTGATCGACATGCAAAAGCGCGCACGCGCTCCCGGTGCACCGCTGGCGCCAACGGACGCTGCACCAAGATAAACGACTCCGCAACGGTCGTGGTGCTCATCGCGAGGCCGCCGGCACGTATGCGGCGCATGACGCGCGTGCCGTGGCGCACCAGTAGCATTGCTATCGCACCATCTCGTCGACGCGCTGCAGTCCCGAGTTAGCGGAAGCCGTTTGGCGTGCGCGCACGCACGTGCACCGCGACGCGGCCGGCGATACCGACGAGCACGCACCAAACCTGCGTGCGTCACACGTTGCCGGGAAATCTCCCCGACGGGTTAGAAAGCCTGCCTGCCGGCTCTCTGCGAAATGCCACATAGTGTTGTAGAGTGGTTCAAGCAGCTCCGGACCCCGCCGGGGCGCAAAGGAGGAGGAACTCGATGTATAGACGCCGAATGCTTGCTGCCCTGCTGCTTTCCACTGCCACGATCGGACTCGGAATCGGCGTGGGCACCGTCTCGACCGCGCAGACTTCGCCGCAACAGCGGGTCGACGCCGCATATAAGGCGATGGGCCTGACGAACGCGGTCAACACCCTTGTCGTGAAGGGCACAACGCACACCTGGGATCCGGGCGAATCCCAAGACGCCTACAAGCCTGAAACGGGCGATTTTGGCGTCTCGACGTTCACCGAGAGTGCGGACCTTGGGCGCGGACTTTACCGCGTGGACTGGTTGCGCCCGAAGCCGAATGGCGGAATGCGCAACTACACCGAGGTATTCTCGAACGAGGTCGGCGGCAAAATGGGCGGCTATGTCACCGGCGTCGACATCAATAACGGGACGCCGGCTCGTTCCGTCGGCCCGGCCGACAAGCCCCTGCATACGATGTCCGGGGTGAGGCTGACGGCGGAGCTGCGCGAACTCGAGCGCAACAACGTCGTCAGTGAGATGCACGCCAATCCGGGGAAGGTCTCCGACTATCCCGCGCAGACTGTCGACGGCAAGAGCTATCCGGCCGTCGAGTATCGCGGCAATTACGGCACCTTCATCGTGCTGTTCGATCCGGCCACCGGCCTGCCGGCGGTCGTGCAGGACGCGCGATTTCGACGTCATCGAAGGCGACGCCAATTACGATCAGACATTGTCCGACTGGCGTGACGCCGGCCACGGCGTGAAGGTGCCGTTCCACCAGGTCATCACCATCAATGGCCTGAAGATCTTCGACACCACGCTGACGGAAGCCTCGGTGAATCCGGCGCTTTCCGCCGACACCTTCGCGATTCCGGCGGAGCTGCGCGACAAGGCGGCGGCGCCGGCTCCGGTCGAGAACGTGCGTTGGCAATGGGTGCTGCGGCGGATGGGTAACGGCTTCTATCTCGACACCGATGCCTACTACACGGCCGACGGCGGCAGCCTGAAGATCCAGGAGATCGCCCCGAACATCAGTTTCGTGAACGGCGGGTCGCACAACACCCTGATCATCGCAACGAACGACGGCTTAATCGCGGTTGAAGCGCCGGGCGACGACGGCCAGTCGAAGATCGTGATGGGTCTCGCGGAGCAGAAATATCCCGGCAAGCCGTGGAAATATCTGCTGCTCGACCATCACCACATCGATCACATCGGCGGCTTACGCGCCTTCGCGGCGGCGGGGGCGACCATCGTCGTCGGCAAGGGCGACGGCGCCTTCTACCGCAAAGTGCTGTCGGCGCCGGAGACGCTCAATCCCTACGGGACCAAGCAGGTGCCGCCGAAGGTCGAGGAAGTCAACGGCAAGTGGAGCACCACCGAGGGCGGCCGCACCATCGAAGCCTATTCGCTCGATAATCCGCACTCCACCGGCTACATCATCCCCTACATCCCGGACGCGAAGCTCGGCTTCGTGACGGACATCTGGAGCCCGCAACCACAAATTCCGCCGGCCAATCCCGGCACGACCGCGCTGGTGAAGGGCATCCAGAAGATGGGCATCCAGATGGACCGCATGGCTGGCGGCCATGGCGGCGTCGGCAATTTCGCCGATCTGGCTAAGACGGTGCAGTAGATCAAGCGAGGCGGGGAACGCTTGGGGCTGGCCCAGGCGTTCCCTGACAATCGGCAACGGGTGGTGCCTGATGGTTGCAACTCGTAGCGCCCGCGGGTCCCTCACTTGCGAATGGCGTTCCGAACGTCGCGTCATGCTCGCGAGCGGCTTGCTGGGCAACCGATATTGACGGCAACACAACGTCAGCCAAGCTCAAAGGTGGTGACGCCGAATAGGCGTTCCAAACGCAACGGCGGAATCTCGCCGGTATACATGCGCGCGGTTTCGAATGTTGGCGCAAGACCCAGATCGCGGGCCAATGCGATTGCGTCCTGGTTCACGCTCGGGACGTCGAGAAAGATTTCGCCGCGGCCAGCACTTGGCAACAGCGCCGATAAAACGGCCTCAGCGGCGGCGCGGTCGTCGCCCACCAGCGGGCCGATCTTGTGACCGTTCCGGCATGGACGGATGACACCCCAGCCGGCGAGTTTGCCGTCGCGAACCAGAGCGCGACCGACGTGACGAGGCGAGCTGATCCAGGCGCGTAAGAACGCACTGCGTGGCGCTGGAAACACCATAGCGTCGGATGCCTCGATCATCGCCAACGGCAATTCGGTGAGCGCAGTGACTCCAGGCGGCGCCGCATAGGGGAATGTCGCGGTCCCGCCGTAGCGAATATTTGCATAAGCAAGCTCGAAGCCGGATTTCTGATAGTTCTTTTGCTGCGCGACCACTCCATCGAGCCCGATCACGCGCGGAGCGGCCCGCGCGATGGCGGCGTCCCACATTTGCAGTCCGTAGCCGCGTCCGCGCAGGTCCTCGCGCACGATGTAGAAGCCAAGAAAGGCGAAGCTCGCGCCGTAGTTCACGCAGGAGATGGTCGCGGCCGGCGCGCCGTCCAACTCCCCGATAAGGAAGCCTTCCGGGTCAGCCGAGGCAAAGCATGCGGCATCGTCGAGGCCGGGGTTCCAACCCTCGGCCGCCGCCCAGTCAAGAGCAATTGAGATTTCATGCGGGCGCATCGTTCGGATGCGCAGCCCTACAGACGATTTGGCATCCGAGCTCATGAAGCGACATTCGTCCTCGCTGATGTCGCCCCTGCGGAACCCTGACTAGCCACCCAAGCTATCAGGTTCAAGGACCGCGCGGGCTTTCATCGCCGCGTGCGTCCGCGGATGCTTTTTATGCAAATGAATTGCAAGCGGTGCCCTGATGCTTTCACCATGTCGGGCAATGGCATCTTCGAAGATCCGATGCTGGACGTCGTGCGGCAAGAAGCTCCAGGCCGCAGCCAACGCTTCCCCCAACGCCCGCGAAAGCAGCTCTGCCGGCGGTCTGGCGCGCATGTCCATGACTATCCCCTTAGATACAATCGGCTAAATCGTGGCTCCGGCCGCGCCGAGAACTGATGCCTTATGCGGCTCGCAAGTGACGTTTCCGCCGCATGTCCCGCGGAGCCGGCGCCTCAGCCTTGCGTACAATGTGGGCGCACCGCATCCATCGATGCCCGAATTCGACCCATATTACCTTGTTTTCCGAACTCAAGATACTGTTCGGCATTTCGTCTCACTCGGCGGCGAATTGCTCGAATTTCTCCGAGGTACCCCAAGTAAACCCCCTCACTCCAAAGGGCTCACTCTTGGGGGTTTTGAATCGTCCAATCGGCAAAAGGTTCCCGATCCGAAAGACTTTTCTTCCGAAACATCGTGGGCCGCAAATCAGCCAGATCGCTGACGCTTCATGGCCGTGTGCTGTCCCCGTAATTGGATTGATAGCAACGCCCTCGCCTGCGCGAGTGCTTCTACCTTCGCGATCTCGTCGGGCGCAGCTATTACGACGTGTCACGCAAGAAGCGCCGAATGCTCCCGCCGGCGGATTTCCGGCAGGCGTGTGATCACAAGGAGATAATTGAGAAGAATTGATCACACGGCCATCGCAACACCGTTACAACAACACTGTTACAACAGGACCACCGGCAAACCAACGTGGTTCAGTATGACCTCATACCAAACCAATTCCCGGAAAGACACACGGACACAATTCGAGCAGATTGTCCTGGTGCTCCAGGGGGGTGGAGCGCTCGGCTCCTACCAGGCTGGGGTGTATCAGGCCCTCGCTGAGGCGGATCTTCATCCGAATTGGGTTGCGGGAATCTCAATCGGCGCGATCAATGCAGCAATCATCGCCGGCAATGCTCCTGAGCAGCGTGTGAATCGGCTTCGCGAATTCTGGGAGACCGTCAGCGCCGCGCCGTTGGGTATCCCATATTTCAAATCCGACGAACTTCAAAATCCGTTTGTTCATCGTCTCGTCAATCAGGGACGAGCAGTGAATATCCTCATGTTTGGCGCACCGAGTTTTTTTACTCCGCGTATGCCACCCGCGTTGCTGTGGCCCGCGGATGCACCGGACAAGGCCAGCTACTATGATAATACGCCTCTGAAGGCTACCCTCGAACGTCTGGTGGATTTTGACCGGATCAATGCAGGCGGCATGCGCTTCAGTGTGGGCGCCGTGAACGTCGCTACTGGGAATTTTGCCTATTTCGATGCCGCTACCGATCGCATAAGGCCCGAGCACGTGATGGCCAGCGGTTCGCTACCTCCCGGTTTTCCGGCTACCGAAGTCGATGGGGAGTATTACTGGGACGGTGGACTTGTTTCCAACACTCCACTGCAATGGGTGCTCGACTGCCGACCGCGAAAAGACACGCTCGCGTTCCAAATCGACCTTTGGAGCGCCCACGGGGCGTTGCCACAGGACCTGACCGACGTGGAAGTGCGCTACAAGGACATCGTGTATTCGAGCCGAACCCGGGCAGCAACGGGGCAATACAAGCAGGCACAGAAGCTTCGTATCGCAATCGCTAATCTTCTGAAGGAGGTTCCCGACGAATTTCGAAAGTCTGAGTATGCAAGAATGCTGCAGCAGGAAGCGGACGAGAAGGTATGTAATATTGTCCACTTCATCTATCGCGCCAAAAGCTACGAGGGCATCGCCAAGGACTTCCTCTTTTCCCGACTAATGATGGAAGAGCACTGGGAGAGCGGCTACGACGATGCCCGCCGCGCGCTCGCGGAACCCGAAGTGATGCGGCGTCCGGCCCCAATCGAAGGGGTCCGAATTTTCGAAGTTTCCAAAGATGCTCCGAACAGGGTCGATCAAAAGCCTTGATCGTCATCAGGGCGGTATCGACCGCAGGCCGAGCCACGGTGACGACAATGCCGAACACCAACGACGCGCTGGCCGCTTGCCTTCGGCGTGCTGATTGTCACGCTGATTATCGCGGGCTCGCTCTCGACTCATGACCCACCCGAGAACTACAACCTGGGGCAAATGCATCAAGGTTGCAGCAGTGAGCTAGGGAGGATTAACCGATGAGATTGTGGCTTCGGGTTCTCGCAGGTGCAATCGTCGTCGTCGGCATTGCCGTAGCCGGTCTGTCTTACGCTTTCTGGGACCAAACGGTTCTGATCGGGTCGACGGTGATCAATTATGTGCGCTATTGGTCGGCTCCCGCCGGGACCCTTGAAACGGAAGTCGCCCGGACCGGAACGGCGCAGCCGGCCCCGCCGCCTTCGGCATCGCCACAGGTTGCTCCCGACGGAACTGCGGGAGACTGGCCAAGCTACAACCAGACTCTCACATCGAACCGCTTCTCGCAGTTAAGTCAGATCAACAGGACAAATGCCGAGAAGCTCAAAGTTCTTTGCACCTATGATACCGGGCAATACACCGGCTTCAATTCCGGGCTGTTGGAGGTGAACGGTGCGCTGATCTTCGTGACCGCGTTTGATATCTTCTCGATCGATGCTTCGACGTGCCGCGAGAACTGGCGCATCCATGAGAATTACGTTCCTGCCACGCCCCAGGAGGTCAATCGCGGGGCGGCGTATCTGGACGGCATGCTTTTCCGCGGTACCCAAGACGCCCGAGTCCTCGCCTATGATTTCAAGACGGGCAAACGCATCTGGGAAACCCCGATCGGGGATCCGAAGAAGGGCGAGAGCGCCCCTGCGGCTCCGATCGCCTGGAACGGTTTGGTTTTCATCGGCAACGCGGGAGGCGACATCAAGGGAGTCAAGGGGCGCATGTACGCGCTTGACGCCAAGACCGGCAAGATCGTGTGGGAGTTCTACCTCGTGCCGAAGGCTGACGGCGATCCGACGCGCGGACCGATCGCTGCTTCACCCCTCAATGCGTCGACTTGGGGCAACTCGCTGCCAGGCGTGCCGATAACCGGCGGGGCAACCTGGACTTCATACACCTTGGACCCGGATACCGGCTTGTTGTATGTGCCGGGGGGAAACCCCGCGCCTGATTTTGCAACCGGCGTGCGTGAAGGGTCGAACCTGTATTCCGGCTCGGTCGTTGTTCTCGACGCGAAGACTGGGGCTTACAAGAACCACTTCAAGCTCGTGCCGAAAGACTGGCACGATTGGGACGTTTCCGGCGCTCCAGCCATTATCAAGACCGCGGGTGGCAAGAAGGTTCTATCGGTCGCCCCGAAGGATGGGCACCTGTACGGCTTCGATCTCGACACCAATGCCTTGCTCTACAGGCTGCCGGTCACCCGGATGGAAAACGCGGATGAGCCGTTTGTGGTCGGCAAGCCTGTCCACTTCTGTCCTGGGTCGGTGGGCGGCGCCGAGTGGAACGGCCCCGGTTACGATCCGCAATTGAACCTCGTTTTCATCGGCGAGGTCGAATGGTGCACCACTGTTACGCTTGTGCCGGCCGAGAAAATCGGCGCCGTGTCGCCTGGCAAACCGTGGTCCGGCGAGGCATCGATCAATCCGTTCAACACCTGGGGTAAGGCGGATCCGACTTTCGACTGGGCGGGCTGGACCTACGCCGTTGATGCCGACACCGGCGCTTGGAGATGGCGAGCAAAGACGAATTATCCCATTCAAAGCGGCATGACGCCGACGGCGGGCGGCATCGTCTTCTTTGGGGACATGGGAGGAAATTTCTACGTGCTTGACACGGCAAACGGGCGAAAATTGTGGGGCCAAAACCTCCGCGGCGCAATTGGCGGCGGCGTCATTACCTATTCGGTCAACGGGACACAAAAGATCGCCGTCGCAAAAGGCCTCACAGAAATTCTGTGGCCAACGGAAATCACAACGGCCAAGGTATCAATACTTGGATTGGAGTGAGGCATCGTCTGGCGCTCAGTCGAACGCCAGGATCTTCTCCATTCGTTCTTTCATGCTGATCCCGGTGACGGGAATCCGACAGTTCGAAAGAATCATCGCCGGCAAGACCATTTCCTGCTCACCGACACACCCCAGCGATCGATGTTTCCAGTTCAACAGCCTATGACCCGCCCGCGTCGGCACTGCACCTCCACACCGAAGTGGTGCAAACAGAGTCCACAGGCCCAACGGGCTTTGTGGTCATAAGGTCCTTTGCTTGTGGCCGCATTCCTTGCAGGCGTACTCCACCCGGCTTTCGCCCACGTCCGCCGTGACGCGATTGGGCGCGCCGCACTTCCCGCATTTCACTTCCAGCCTGGTCTTCCCTTGCTTGATGACCACGTTCCGCGCCAGCGCTTCTTTGACCAAGCGCTCCGACTCCTGGCGCATCTCTTCCTTTGACATCGCAGGTGCTCTCGGCTTCCGCACCATCAACTCCCGTATCTGTGAAGGGCCGTGTGTAACCTACTTTTCCGTCGCGCCCCAATTGCTTCTTTTTCCCCTTCGGTTGGGGGTCGAGCGCGGCATCCCTTGCCTGGTTTCGGCCGGGCGTAAGCTCCCGCGGCGCCAGCACGCAGCGGATGTTGTCGCGAGGTGGGCGTTATTGTTGGACTTTTACGCCAGCTGGTCGACCATCAGCCCGGACCGTGCGGTGCCGTTAGCGGCGCCGTCGCGGCGCAGCGCATCCTCGATCGCTTCGGTCAACGTCTGCGGTGGGCCGGCGCGCTGCGGCAAGTCGGTTGGCGGCGCGCGCAGGCGCGCCACGGCGGAGAGCCATGCATTCGTCAGCGCGGTGGAAATCGGGTCCATCCAGAGCCTCGCCGAATGATTGCCTAGCTTTAGCGCTGCAACACGAGCGAGTCATCGAATCGGCGCGAAACGTCAGCGAGACCGTTAATCCCGGGTTAAGCGCGCGGCGCAACCGCGACGCAAAACGGCCGGGCGTTGGGATCGCCCGGCCGTCTTCGATCGGTTGCGGATAAACCGATGGAGCAGAAATTAGTTCAACACGCAGCGGCGCCAGCGGGGGCTCCAGTGCCTGCCGAGACCGCATCCCCCGACGGGCGCGACGACCACCGCAGGCGGCGCGACGACAACCGCGGGTGCGGGGGCGACGACCACGGGGGCTGCCGGAACCACGACAACAGGGCCGCCGTTCGGCCGGCAATGGCCGAATGCGTTACGGTGGAAACCGGGCCCGCAGCCTCCCTCGGCTTGAGCGTCGGCGACGGCGAAAGACAGCAACGCGGCCGCGGCGGCAAATGAAGCAATAGTCTTGGACATCAGAGATCCCCTGCGCTTGGTTCGTCAGTTGGTTGGTATGCTGGTATGGCATCCCCCCAAAAGCCATAGTAGCACGGCCATGTTCGGCCGCAGTGACCGTCGTCACGTCGAACCAAGGCGCGATGATGGCGTGCACAGGAGAATTATGCCTGTGAGCGTTCTTCAGGTCACGGGTTTCGAGAGGCGCGCTATCGAACGCTTTCGCTCGACATCAGGGATAGATCGTCCGCGACAGCGGCGCGCTCGGCGAGGACGCGGCCGATCATCACGATGACTGGGCCGCTCTTTTCCGTTGCGGCGAGGCGGGCCGGCAGATCAGCGACCGGCGCCGCGATCACGACTTCATCCGGGCGGGTCGCGTTGAAGACCGCGGCCGCGGGCGTCGCCGGATCAAGGCCCGACGCGATCGCATTCCCGACAAAGGCCGCGATCGTCTTTGCCGGCATGTAGATGATGGTGGTCGCGCCGGGGTCGGCGAGGCTCGTCCAGTCGAGATCGGCCGGCAGGCGGCCGTCGGAGCCGTGGCCGGTGACGTATTGCACCCGGCGTGCGGTCGAGCGGTGGGTGAGCGAAATCCCGAGCCGGCTGGCGGCGCCTTGAGCCGCGCTGATGCCCGGCACCACTTCGACCGGGATGCCGGCTGCGCGGCACGCGGCGATCTCCTCGGTGGCGCGGCCGAAGATCATGGGGTCACCGCCCTTGAGGCGCACCACGCGCTTGCCGGCTTTGGCGAGGGTGACCATCAGCGCGTTGATCTCCTCCTGCTTGCAGGAGGGACCATGGCCGGTCTTGCCGACCAGCATCTTCTTCGCCTCGCGCCGGGCGAAGTCGAGGATCGCCGGCGCGACGAGGTCGTCAATCAGGATGATGTCGGCGGATTGAAGCGCCCGCACGGCCCGCAACGTCAGAAGTTCGGGATCGCCGGGCCCGGCGCCGACGAGCGTCACCGAACCGCTGTGAGGGCCGGCGCCGTGGCGAATTTCGGCAAGCAAGCCCTCGAAGTCGGACTGCGTCGGCTCGCGTTCGGGATGGGTCGCCGCGTGGCGCGCGAAGATCTGCCAGAAGTGGCGCCGGCCGGGCTGAGACAATTGCGCGGCAAACACCGCCCGCCGCCATCCCCGTGCAGCTTCCACCCAGCGGGCAAAGCCGCGCGGGATCATGGCTTCGATCTTGGCGCGGATCGCCATGCCGAAGACCGGCGCCGCGCCGTCGGTCGAGATGCCGATGACGAGAGGGGAGCGGTTGACGATCGCCCCGAAGGCGAAGTCACAGAACGCCGGCTTGTCGATGACGTTGACGGGCACGCCGGCCGCGCGCGCGGCCGTCGCGAATGCGGCGGCCTCGTGGTCGTGTTCGAACGCGCCGACCGCGACGGCGGCACCCGCGAGATCGGCCGTAGTCCAGCGCCGCAGCGTGATCGCGACGGGGCCGCGCGATGGCGTGACGGCAAGCGCGGTCAACTCCTCGCAAGCGAGCTCGGCAAATACTTCGACCGCAGCACCTGCTGCTGACAGGAGTTCGGCCTTCCACGCGGCTTGCGCATCACCGCCGGCGACGACGACGCGTTTGCCGTCGAGCGCGAAAAACACGGGCAGTCGCGCCAGCGCCTCCATGCGCGGCGGTTCAACATCGGCGGGAAGGCGCGCCATCGTCTTCACCCGTCATTGCCGGTCATTCCGGGGGCCGAACGCAGTTCGGCAGCCCGGAATCATACTCTCAGCCGCGGCGTATGGATTCCGGGCTCGCCTCCGCTTCGCTGCGGCGCCCCGGAATGACGAGCTTGTATTCACGCATCATCGGTCTCAATGCGCGGACAGGTGCCACGCGGACAAATGCTTCTGACTTGCCCCAATATAGGTCAGTAGATATCAGCCTGGTAGCGGCCACGCTTCTTCAAATCGGCGACATAGGCGATCGCCTGGTCGGGGGTCTTCTTGCCGTGCTCGGCGACGATGTCGACAAGGGCGCGCTCCACGTCCTGGCCCATGCGCACCGCGCCGCAGACGAAGAAGTGGGCGCCGTCCTCGAGCCATGTCCAGATATCGCTGCCGACCTGGCGCATGCGGTCCTGGACGTAGAACTTGCCCTTGTCGTCCCGCGACCAGGCGAGCGACAGCCGGGTGAGAACGCCGGCCGCCTTCATGCCGTTGAGTTCGTCCTCGTAGAAGAAATCGCAGTCATGGCGCTGATGGCCGAAGAACAGCCAGTTGCGGCCGGGGGCCTTGGTCGCCATGCGCTCGTGCAGGAAGGCGCGGAACGGCGCGATGCCGGTGCCGGGGCCGACCATGATCACAGGCGCCGCCGGGTTTTCGGGCAATCCGAACTCGGAGGCCTGAATGTAGACCCTGACCTTGTCGCCCGGCTTGACGCGTTCGGCGAGAAACGTGGAGGCAACGCCGCGGCGCTCGCGCTTCGCGATCTTGTAGCGCACCGCGTCAACCGTGAGCGAAATGCGCCCGCGATTGACCTTCGGCGATGACGAGATCGAATAAAGCCGCGGCTGCAGCGGGTCGAGCGCTTCGATGAGCGCCTCGGGGTCGGGCCGGATGCCGGGAAATTTCTCGATCGCGGCGAGCACGTCCATGGTCTTGGCGTCGCCGTCCGGATCATCGCCGGCGGCGAGCGACTTTGCCTTCTGCCGCCGGGTGCCGCCGGTGACATAAGAGTAAAGCTGGAACAGCATGTCGGGCGCCGGGCTCAGCGACACGCCGTCGGTGAGGACGTCGCGCAATGTGCGCCCGCCGATCGGGAAGTCCGCCGGCGCATCGAGCGCGCGGATGATGGCATCGACCAGCGTGGGATCGTTCATCGGCATAATGCCGAAGCTATCCCCGACCGTGTAGTCGAGACCGGATTGGCTCAGGTCAAACTCGACGTGCCAGGTCTCCTTCTCCGAGCCCTTCTTGTTGAGAAGGGTGCGCGACACGACGGTCGCGGTGACAGGATTATCGCGGGAGCGGCCGGGAGCGCCCGCGGCGGCCGGCTCAGTTGTGGGGGCGGGCGCCGCCGGGGCCGTGGCGGCGCCCGGCGCGGCACCGATTTCCTCGAACAGCTTCTTGAGCATGCGCGAGGTATCCTTGCCGCCGGGTACGCAGAGGTTCAGTCGTGCTTCGTGTTTGGTGACGAGCTGTCCCGAATATTCTTCGCAGCTTGAGCCGCACTGACCGCAGTCTTGCTGCGCCATCGCCGCCATCATGCGCATGTGCAGCGAACGGCCTTCGGCAAGCTTCATGCGGTCTACGATCGGCAGCCCCGGATCGTGCCAGGTGATCGGCCCTTCGTCGGCGGGCGCCCCGCCGGCGGGCGTCATCAACCCGGGCACCAGCGCGGCAGCTTCTTCGGCCGACAATGGCGTGACGGCCTGATCGAGCCCGAGGAAGCCCGCGAAGAAGCCATTGAGCCAGACCCGCTGTTCCGGCGTGAACGGGGCGCTCTCCGGCAAGATCTGGAGGATCGGAGGACTTGCGGTCATTCGACGGTCTCGGCCTCGAACAGCGCTTTCAGCGCGGTGTCGTCGTAGCGGCCGGCGAAGGCGAGGAAGGTCTCCTGCGGCGAGGCGCGGTTCGCGACATAAGCCTTGAGGATGCGCTCGACGGTGCGCGGCGCATCGGTCGCCTTGACGTCGCGATAGATCTCGCGGCCAAGCGCGGCATGGGCACCGAAGCCGCCGCCGACCAGGATGTGATAGCCCTCGATCGGATCGCCGTCCTCGCTCTCCTGGACCTTGCAGGCGAGGAGACCGATTTCGCTGATGAAGTGCTGGGCGCAGGAGTGATGGCAGCCGGTGAGATGGATGTTCACCGGCGTATCGATGGCGACGCGGGTCTCGCACCAGCTTGCGATTTCGTCGGCATGTCGCTTGGTGTCGGATGCCGCGAACTTGCAGCCGGTATTACCGGTGCAGGCGACGAGGCCGGCCCGCAGCGCGTTGGCCTTGGTGCCGAGGCCGAGGGCTTCGATCTCCGCTTCCGCGGCGGCGACGTCTTTGTCGGCGACGCCGGAGATGAGGAGGTTCTGCCACACGGTGAGACGCAGGTCGCCGTCGCCCAAACGGCGCGCGACGGCGGCAAGTCCGCGCATCTGCGCGCAGGTCATGCGCCCGACCGGCAGCGCGACCCCGATCCAGTTGAGGCCGGGTTGCTTCTGCGGATGCACGCCGATATGGGCGGTGCGATCGATGGGCGGACGTGGCTTGAGGGCCTCGGTCGGCACCCGCACCAGCTTGCGGCCGAGCTTTTCCTCCACCGCCGCGACGAATTTCTCCATGCCCCAGGCATCGATGACGTATTTGAGCCGCGCCTTGGTGCGATTGGTGCGGTCGCCATTGTCGATGAACACCCGCACCACCGCGTCGGCCACCTGGGTTGCTTCCGCGGGCTTGACGATGACGCCGGTCTCGCGGGCGAAATCCTTGTGCCCGGTGATGCCCCCGAGAGCGAGGCGAAACCAGATGCCCGGTTCGACGCCGTAGCCGTCCTTGACCTCGACTGCGGTGAAGCCGATGTCGTTCGTATCCTCCAGCACCGCAATGACGCCGCCGCCGTCGAAGCCGACGTTGAACTTGCGCGGAATGCCGTAGAGCGTGCGGTCGTTGAGGATGTGGAAATGCCACTCGCGGGCGTAAGGCCGCGTGTCGATGAGTTCCTGCGGATCGATACCGGCGGTGGGCGTGCCGGTGACGTTGCGGATGTTGTCGGCGCCCGAGCCGCGCGAGCACAGGCCAATGTCCTGGATGTGCTCGACGAGGGCGACGGCGTTCTTCGGCTCGATCTCCCGCAATTGCAGATTGGCGCGGGTCGTCACATGGGTGTAGCCGCCGCCGAAGCGTTCGGCGGCATCGGCAACGCCTTCGAACTGCGCCGCCTTGAGGATGCCGTTCGGAATTCGCAGCCGGCACATGTAGGTCGGCTGCGTCGGCGCGCAGTAGAACAGTCCGTAGAAGCGCCAGCGAAAATTGTCGTCAGGCTTGGGCGGCTCGTTGGCGCGCGCCTGCGCCTTGAGCTTCTCGTAGCCGTCGAACGGATGGAGTTCGCGCTTGAATTTCTCCTGGTCGGAAAGCTTGGCGCCGGCCTTGAGGAGCCGGTCCTGGGCACGCAGATGCGGTGCATCGGGGCCGACCGGTTCGGGCACCGCGGCCGCCGGGGCGGCGCGCGCTTGTGAGGCCGCGGTCTTGGCGATCTGCAAGCCGGCAACGAAGCCTTCGAGATAGCGCTTCTGCTCCGGCTCGAATTCACCGCTCATCGCATATCCTCATCGGCGGTGGCGGTGCCCCCGTTATTCGGCCGGCACCGGCGCCGCAGGTGATGTCATGCGAGCGGGCTCGGGCAGGGGCGGCTTGTAGGTCGTGTAGATCGCAAAGCCGGTGAAGAAGAAGCCGCCGACCAGGTTTCCGAGCGTCACGGGAATCTGGTTCCACAGCCACCAATCGGCCACCGTCACCTTGGCGCCCAGCATCATCCCGGTCGGAATGATGAACATGTTCACGACCGAGTGCTCGAAGCCTTGGGCGAAGAAGATGAAGATCGGCATCCAGGCGCAGGCGATCTTGCCGATGGTCGAGTTGGTGGTCATCGCGAGCACGACGGCGAGGCAGACCATCCAGTTGCACAGCATCGCCTTCACGAACACGGTGACCATGCCCTTGAAGCCGAACGCCGCGTAGCCGATGGTCTTTGCCTCGGCGGTGGCGATGATGCGCGCTGCGACGCCGGTCGGCTCGCTCGCACCCATATTGGTGAGCGCGATTGCGATCAGCGCGCCGTAGGCGACGCTGCCGATCAGGTTGCCGAGGAAGACCCAACTCCAATTGGCGACGACGGCACTGCCGCTCGCTTCGCCGCGCAGCCACGGCAACGGCACCAGCGCAAAACTGCCGGTGACGAGTTCGAGCCCGAGCAGCACGATGCTGATGAGGCCGACCGGGAATATCAGCGCGCCCACGAGCGGCTGACCGGTGGTGAAGGCGCCGTTGAAAGCAAGACTGGTGGCGACGCCCAGAATGGCGCCTGACAAAATGCCCCTGATCAGCAGATCGGCGGGCTTGAGCGTAAGCTTGCGGGCTCCCGTCTCGACCATGGCTTTCGCGACGTCGGCCGGCTTGACGTAATCCATCTCGATATCCTCGTTGCTGACGTGAGGGCGGGCCCCCGGTCAGGCTCTTTGCAATTGCCCACTCTCTAATTTCGGACGCGAACGATCCGCCCTATACAAGACATGTGCCAAGCTATAACGTCTGCAATTTCAATCGCTTATGACATTTGGTAAAACCAACCGCGCTGCCGGTTTCGGCAGTGCACACAAGGACTGCTCATATTTTTGGCATTGCCGTTTGCACAAATAGAGGGCGGAAAATTGGATACGGTATTCGCGACAGACTGGGGCAGAGCGCGATGCCAAGCGATCGAGCGCAGAAGCGAACGGCGGATCAGGCACGAAGTCGGCGTGTGCAAAGAGTACGCGAGGCTGGAGGTACTCTCGCGAAGGTCCTCAACTTTATCCGAACGCTGGGCGCGATTTCTAACAGCGCAGGCGAAGTTCAAATGTGAAGATTCCGCGCCGGCAATTTGTCGAGCAGACTACGTTAACCCGATTGCCATCATAAAATCGGCGAATGCCGACGGCAGGGTTCGCTCAAGGGTTCTCGTTAGGAGGCCAACATGAGCAACCCACCCGGCCAATCGCCTGATCAACTCGCGGCTGCTGCATCGCCTGACTCATCGGCACCGTTGCCGGACGATGGTCAGCTGGAACTGTTCGCGTCGGCGGACGCCGCGGCAGAAGCGAGCGACCTACGCCGCGTCGAAGCAAGCATAGAGTGGCTCAAGCTGGAGGCGACGGTCCGTCGATTGCCGCGCGCCGCGACGCTTGCGCCGGTGCCGGGTCTTTTGCGGCATGACGGCGATTTGCCGGATGCGAGCGCGCCTGGTGATGATGAACGCGAGCCGCCCGACGAAAATTGGATCGCGGACGACGTCGCTGAGCGCGACTTTGTTGATGAGCGTCACTTTGAAGAGGCGCCGCGGCGTTCATCGCGACCACGATCTCGTTCCCGCCGGACGCGAACCCATGGCGCCGCTGCGCGTCCCCGAGCAACGAAGTTGGTTTGGCGGCTTCTTCAAGCTCGCGTTGGCATCCGCGATTGCCGCCCTGATTGCCTATCTTCTAGTGGAGGTGGACTGGCCGTCGACCGCGCCCGTCATGACCTCGACGGTCGCCGCGACGCCGCGTTTGGCATCATCATTGGCTGAAATCTTCGTCGCCAAAACTACGGTGCTCAAGGACGAGACAACGGTGGTCAAAGACGAGGTGGTCAAGGACGAGACTTCAGTCTTTGGCGCCGAGACTTCACCCATCGCCGAGACTTCACCCGTCAAGGATGATGGCCCGGCGGCGCCGGCTTCGCCAACCGTCCTTGCCGCCGCCGCGCCGGAGCCTCCGGCGGCTGCCGAGCCCGAGGCGCCCACAGTCGTTGCCGCGCTTCCCACGCCGCCGGAAGCGGAGACCCGGCCAGCCGAGCGTATCGAGCACGCCGCGCCAGCCGATCGTAGCGAGCGCGCTGTGCCAGCTGATCGGCCCGCGGCTCTTCCGGAGGAAGAGGTCACGGCGCTGGTCACCCGCGGCCAAAGCTTTTTCGAGGCCGGAGACGTGGCGGCGGCGCGTCTGCTGTTCCGGCGCGCGGCAAATGCCGGCAACGCGGCCGCAGCGCTTGCCATGGGCGCGACCTACGATCCAAGCATTCTGTCAGGTCACTTCGTGCACGGCGTCAATTCGAACGTTGATCAAGCTCGCACGTGGTACGAGCGCGCCCGCGCGCTCGGCTCACCCGAGGGCCCGCGCCGGATCGAAATGCTGGCAAATCGCTAGCCTCGGTATGGCCTTGGAGCAGATCGGATCGTCGAAGGCGATCCGATCCGGGGCGACATCGCAGTCTCGATTTCGGGGCGGGGCGGTCTACGCCTCGTAAACCGTGTTGCCGCCGGTGACCGTGCGCACGATCGCGATATCCTTGATCTTGCTTTGCTCGACGGTGTGGGGATCGTCCGCGAGGACGACGAAGTCGGCGAGCTTGCCCGGCGCGATCGAGCCCTTGATCCCTTCCTCGTGTGAGGCGTAGGCGCCGTTGATGGTGACGACGCGGAGCGCCTCGTCGACGCTGATCCGCTGGTTCGCGCCCCAGGTCTCGCCATTCCAGCCGGTGCGCGTCACCATTCCCTGAATGCCCATCAGCGGCGCGAACGGCCCGGGGCTGAAGTCGGAGCCGGCGGCGGCCGCAATACCGGCATCCGCGAAGGATCGATAGGCCATCGCGCGCTGCATCAGCGCTTCGCCGTAGAAATGGAACTTGTCGGAGTTGTAGTAGGCGTACGACGTAAAGGGAGCAGGGACCGCACCGACCGCCTTGATACGCCGCAGCAGATCGTCATTGATCAGCGTGCAGTGGGTGATCTTGGGGCGCGGATCGGGTCGCGGGAATAGCTGCTGGGCACGCTCGAGCGCGGTCAGCACCATGCCGATGGTGACGTCGCCGTTAGCATGGCAATTGACCTGGATACCGGCGCGATGCACCCGCTCGACCCAGGCGTTGAGATCCTCCTGTGTTGTCGTGACATTGCCGAGGTACGGCGGCTCGACGCCCGGATAGGGCTCGCTCAGGGCCATGGTGCGTTCGGAGAACGAGCCGTCGCAGGTGTGCTCGAACGTCGCGCCAAGCTTGATCCACTCATCGCCGAAGCCGGTGGCAATGCCGTTCTTGATCATTGCCTCGAGCACGTCGTCGATTGCCTCGTAGCTGACCCGGTGCAGAAGCTCGCCGCGTGAGCGCGCCTCCTGGAGGGCGAACAGGTCGCCGCCCTCGTGGTGCACGCTCGTCAGTCCGTAGCGGACGAACTGCTTGGAGATGAAGGCGGCGGCATCGCGGTTGCGTCGCCGGGTTTCGTCCGCGGTGTAGGTCGACCGCTTGCCGACGCCGTTGAATACGACCCGCGCCCGATCGGTGACCCGCCCGTTAAGCTCGCCGTTCCGATCGCGGTCGAAGGTGCCCCCGGCCGGCTCGGGCGTCGTCTTGGTGACGCCGGCGAGGGCGAAGGCCTTGCTGTTGTAGTAGGAGGTGTGACCGCCGCGGTGACGCACCGCCACCGGATGCTCGCTCGATACCTGGTCGAGGTCGTGAATGTTGAGCGCGCGCTTGTCCTGCACCTTGGTGTCGTCGAAGAAGAAGCCTTCGACCCAGAATCCCGGCGGCGTCTCGCGTGCCCGCGCGCGCAGCTTGTCGACGATGCTGGCGATGGACACGAACTCCACGTCGTAGGGGTTTCCGACCAGGACTTCGTAAAGCAGGATCGGGCCGGGTGCGTGATTATGGGCGTCGATGAAGCCCGGCACGATCGTCATCTGCTTGGCGTCGATGGTCTGGGTCCGCTTGCCCGCGAGCGCCTTGATCTCATCGCTCGAGCCCACTGCGACGAACCGGCCGGCTTTGATCGCGAAGGCCTGCGCGCGCGGCGCGAGCGGATCGACGGTATAGGCCTTGGCATTGACGACGATGAGATCGGGGTCCGCGGTGTCGACTGCGGCGAGGGCCCTCGCGATGGGCCACGACGCGCCGACAAGCCCGGCCATTCCCGCGCCGGACAAGCCCATGAAATCCCTGCGGCTGTGTCTCGCCATCGCTACCTCCCTCGTTTTTCGATCTTCGCGATGCGTCAATCGCCAGCGAAGGAGCGCAGGATAGGCCTCGGCTGTCGGGCCACCAGGGCTTTTTTCGCGGCTCGATTATGCGCCGATGACCGGGTCGGCGGCGGGCTCGACGTTGCTTTCGAGGGGTGCCGCGGCCGGAACCTCTGCCTTGAGGACGGTCGGCAAGCGGACCGTGAACTTCGACCCCTTGCCTTCTTCGCTCGCGACCGTGATCTCGCCGTCGTGCAAGTCGACCACCATCTTCACGAGATTAAGTCCAACGCCGGTCCCGACGATGCCGGAGACATTGCTGCCGCGGAAATAGCGTTCGAACAGCCGCGCCATGTCTGCCGCCGGGATGCCGATGCCGGTGTCCTCGACCGACACCACGATCTCCTTGCGTTCGTGCTTGGCGGCGATTTTCACAACGCCGCCGCCGGGAGAATACTTGATGGCGTTGGAAAGGAGATTATCGAACACTTGGGACAGGAGCTTCGGGTCGCCGGTCATCGGCAGCGCGCGCATGCCGAACTCCTCGACGATCTGCTGGCCCGGCGCGATCTCGCGATGGAGCTGGCAGACCTCGTGCAGGATGTCGCGAAGATCGATTTTTTCCGGATGGAAATAGAGATCAGTGCCACCTTCGACGAGACGGGTCGAGGTCAGCAGGTTCTCGATCAGATGGGTCATGCGCAACACGGCGGCGCGGATTTTGCCGGCGCGCACGCCGACTTCCTCGTTGGCGATGCGGGTGCCGAGCTTGGCGAGCCGGCCGGCGTGGCCGTCGATGATCGTCAATGGCGTGCGAAATTCATGGGACGCCATGGATACGAAGTTCCGCTGCAACTGGGTCAGGTGCCGTTCGGCGGTGAGCTTTTCCTCCAGCATCGAGGCCTGCTGGGCGAGCCCGCGCTGGGTCACCATCAATTCAATGGCGTTGTTGCGAAACACCACGGCAGCGCGCGCCATTTCGCCGATCTCGTCGCGGCGCTCGGTACCGCGAATGACGATGTCGGTGTCGTTGGCCGCAAGGCGATGCATATAGCCGGCGAGCCGTCTGAGCGGACCTGAGACGGAGCGGCTGATGTAGATGAGCCCCGCCACCACCAGGATGCCGGCGAAGATGATCGCGATGCCGATCAGCCAGATCGCCTGCCGGTAGGCGATCTCGACCCGGCTTGCAGCGTCGATGGCGTTATCGCCGGCATGCTTGGTCAGGACCCCCAGGGCATCGCTGGCAGCGTTATAGGCAGCTCGCGACGTCGTCGCGTAGAGGGCCGCCGCCTCGGACTTGTGGTCTGTCCGAACGAGCTCCAGCATCTGGTTGACGACCCCGCGATAGTCGTTCCACCGCGTGCGGAATTGGACGTAATAGCCGCGCTCGTCCGGGTCGTGTCGGATGGTCTCGTAGGCCGTCTGCGCCTGCGAGATCGACTTGTCGAGATTAACCATCTCGTGCTCGATCTCGGTCTCGTTGGCGCTCGGGGCAAGGAGCATGTTGCCTTCGGCGGCGCGAAAATCGGAGGTGTAGTTGTTAAGATCTCCGAGCACGCGCGTCGTGGGCAGCCACAGGTCAGCAATGGAGGCGGAGACGTGGTTAAAGTCGCGGAGCCGGGCAATGCTCAAGAGGCCGAGAAAAATGATCAGCAGAAAGAAGAAGATGAACACCGACGACAGGTGAAAGCGGATCGAACGAGCTCGCGTCATGGCGGCCACCTGCGTAACGGCGAAAACGCCGTGTCTTGTTCCGACTCCCCGGCGCAGCATAGGCCTTCATCGGCGGCTGGGGAACCGTGATATGATGCTTGTTCTCCAGGGGCCAACCCCAATATCTTGCTACTCCTTGCTGCATGTTGCTATTGCCCTCGATTTCTGCCGGCCCACGGCCGGTCAACCTCGTCGAATCAGCTGATGTCCGAAACCCGCAGAAAGATTCTTTGTATCGAAGACGATCGCGAGACCGCGGCGCTCATTGCCGAGGAGCTGGCCGAACGGGGCTTCGAGGTCCAGCTCGCCCACGACGGACGGGAGGGCTTTGCGGCGATTCTCAAGACCATGCCGGACCTCGTGCTCTCCGACATCAGCATGCCGGTGATGTCCGGCTTCGAACTGTTGGAGCGGCTGACCTCCCTTGCACCGCGGTTCGGCGCGATGCCGTTCATATTCCTCACTGCGTTGACCGACCGCGACAACGAACTCAAGGGCCGCCAGCTCGGGGCCGATGACTACGTGACCAAGCCGATCGATTTCGATGTCCTTGAGACCATCATCATGGCGCGGCTCGCCGGCGTCGCGCGCAACGAGCTGTGGCCGAAGCTCGTCGACCTCAATGACCGCGAGGTCGAGACCCTGACCTGGGCCGCGCGCGGCAAGACATCGGCCGAGATCGCGCAAATCCTCGATCTCTCCAAGCGGACCGTCGATTTCCACATCGACAACGCTCGCATCAAGCTCGGCGCCGCCACCCGCGTCGAAGCCGCCATCAAGGCGGCCACCGGCCGTCTGATCGAGCCGTAGCAGGGGATCGTCAACGGGCCGCGGATCGCGGACGATCGTAGGGCGCAATAGCGCAGCGTATTGCGCCGCTCGAACGCGACGCAGGCGCATCGGCGGAATACGCTTCGCTATTCCGCCCTACGACCGGCTCACGCCTGAGCGAGGTCCTGCTCGTCCTCATGCATCAGCGGCGGGGGCTCTTCCTGCCAGCCGAGGAACAAGGTCTGGAGCGCCGGCACGACCACCAGCATGATGATCGGGCCGATCAGCATGCCGCCGACCACCACGGTGGCGAGCGGCTTCTGGACTTGGCTGCCGATCCCGCTCGACATCGCGGCTGGCAACAGGCCAATGCAGGCCGAGAGTGCCGTCATCAGCAGCGGCCGCATCCGCTGCTCGGCGGCGTGGTACATGGCGGCGACCGTGCCCATGCCGCTGTGCCGGACCTGATTGTAGTACGTGATGATAAGGATGCCGTTCATCACCGAGACGCCGAACAGCGAGACGAAGCCGATGGCGGCCGAAATGCTGAAATCAAGCCCCGTGACCCACAGAGCGATCACGCCGCCTGCGATGGAGAAGGGGATGCCGGCGAGCGCCAGCAGGCTGTCGCGCAACGAATTGAACAGGCCATAGAGGAGCACCAGGATCAGCACGAGGCTGAGCGGGACGATCACCTCCAGGCGCGCCTTGGCCTGCTGCAACTCCTCGAACTCACCAGCCCATTCGATGCGATAGCCGTTGGGCAATGAAATGGTCTTGGCGATCCGCTCCTGGGCCTCGGCAACGGTGCTGCCGAGGTCGCGGCCGCGGACGCTGAACTTGATCGGGATGAAGCGCGCATTGCGCTCGTGGAAAATGTAGGAGGCCCCGGTGTCGAGCGTGATGGTGGCAAGCTCGGAGAGCGGGATGTAGGCATTGGCGCCGGTGGGCGTGGTGTAACCGACCTTGATGTCGCCGACGGTCGAAACATTGCCGCGATACTCCGGCGCGAGGCGCACCGTGACGTTGAACTGGCGGTCGGCCTCGAGTTGCGTGGTCGCGACCGTGCCGCCAAGCGCCGCCTGGACCACGGTGTTGACGTCGCCGGTGTTGAGCCCATAGCGCGCCGCCTTGTCGCGATCGACGGTGATGTTGAGGTTGGGCTGGCCGAGCACGCGGAAGATTCCAAGGTCGCTGACGCCGCGGATCTGGTCCATTTCGCGCATGACCTGGCCGGCAAGATCTTCGAGCTTGTTGAGGTCGGGCCCAACGATCTTGACGGAGTTGGCCCCCTTCACGCCGGAGAGGCCTTCCTCGATGTTGTCCTGGATGTACTGCGAGAAGTTGAAGCCGATGCCGGTGAATTCCCGCTCGAACTGCTTCTGCAGGTCATCGACAAGCTTCTCCTTGGTCATGCCGGCCGGCCACTTGTCGAAGGGCAGGAGCGGCACGAAAAATTCCGCATTGAAGAAGCCGGCGGCGTCGCTGCCGTTATCCGGCCGGCCGTGCTGAGACACGACGGTGATGACTTCCGGATGGCTTTTCAGGATCTCGCGCATCCGCGTCACCATGGGCATGGCGGCTTCGAGCGAGATCGTCGGCGGCATCGAGGCGCGGATCCACAGATTGCCTTCCTCGAGCGCCGGCAGGAATTCGGTGCCAAGGCGCGGAATGAGAAGGCCGACCAACGCGAGGAATCCGACGCTGAGCCCGACGCAAGTCTTGCGGTGGGTCAGCGCCCAGTCGAGCGCCGGCGAATAGATCGCCCGCAGCCAACGCACCACGATCGTCTCGACCTCGGTGATCTCGGCCGGCAGCATGAATGAGGCGAGCACCGGCGTGATGGTGAAGGTCGCGATCAGCGCGCCGGCGAGCGCGAAGCCGTAGGTGCGCGCCATCGGATTGAAGATCTGTCCCTCGACGCCCTGCATCGTGAACAGCGGCACGAAGGCCGCGACCGTAATCGCGGCCGAGAAGAACACCGCCTTGTCGACTTCGAGCGCGCTGATCAGGATAAGGCGCAGTCGGTCGGTCCACATTGGCCCGCCCGCTCCTGTCGATTTGGTCGGATCGGTGCCCCACCGTTCCTCGGCGAGGTGGTCCAGCACGGTCCGCCGCTCCTCGGGACTGGCCTGGCAATTGCGGAATATGTTCTCCACCAAAATCACGGCGGAATCGACGATGATGCCGAAATCGACGGCGCCGACCGACAGCAGGTTCGCATCCTCGCCTAGCAGCACCAAAATGATGATGCTGAAGAACAGTGCGAATGGGATGTTGACGCCGACGATGATGGCGCTGCGCAGGTCGCCGAGAAATATCCACTGGATGATGAAGACGAGGAGACAGCCGAAGACGAGGTTGTGAATGACCGTGCTGGTGGTGACGGCGACGAGCACGGTCCGGTCGTAGAACGGCACGATCTTGACGCCGGGCGGCAACGTGCCGTCGCTGTTGATCTTCTCGACTTCTGCCTTGATGCGCGGCACCACGTCATTGGTGTGCAGCGTGCGGTTCATGACGAGGATGGCAGCCACCACGTCATCCTGGTCGTCGCGTCCGGCTTTTCCGAGCCGCGGCTGGTTGCCGACAAAGACATTGGCGACGTCCTTGACCTGGACCGGCACGCCGTTCACCTGGGCGAGCGCGATATTTTCGATGTCGTTGACCTTGAACCCTTTGGTGAGGTCAGCGGTGCCGCCGCTGTCGATCAGGCCGACGCCGCGAATGTTGACCGACTGTTGCCCCATGTTGATGGTGCGGCCGCCGACATTGACGTTGGCGTTGCCGATCGCGGCGACCACTTGGGGGATTGTGATGTTGTAGGCATCGAGTTTGTGAAGATCGACCTCGACTTCATACTCCTTGGTGGTGCCGCCCCAAGTGTTGACCTGAACCACTCCCGGCACGGTCAGGAAGCGGCGCTGCAATATCCAGTCCTGGACGGTACGAAGGTTGGTCAGCCCGAAATGCGGTGGGCCGACGAGTTGATAGCGATAGATTTCGCCGACCAGGCTCGATCCCTGGATCTGCGGCGACACATTGTTCGGCAGATTGACATTCTGCTGCAGGCTCAGCGCCGCCTGCTGGACGGCGAAATAATAATCGATGCCGTAGCGGAAGGTGACGCGGACGAATGAGAGGCCATAGAACGAGGTCGAGCGGATGATGTCGACGCCCGGCGTGCTCGACAGGCCGACCTCCATCGGAATTGTGTAGTAGCGCTCCATCTCCTCGGCCGACTGGCCGGGCGCCTGGGCGGTGATTTCGAGAATGACCGGGGCCGGATTGGGATAGGCCTCGATGTTGAGTTTGAAGAACGCAAAGATGCCCGCGCCCACAAACACCAGCAGGGCCAATAGGATGATCGGGCGGCGGGTCAGGCCGAATACAACAAGGCCTTTGAGCACGAAACAATTCCCTCGGCGATCGGGGAAAATGGGCGGCGCGGCGTCGCCCCGGCGCCGCGCCTCTTCATGCGCGCAACGAAAATGAGGGATTCGTGCGCACGTGTCAGGGGCAACGCTCTAGGACTTACAATGAGCCATCACCCACAATCTCCTGGGATTAATCACATCCGCGCTGCCGGCGGATGAACGGAGCGCGACGGCCGGTGGCCGTTTCGAAATGGGTCTGCCGGGGGACCGGCTCCTAGTGCCGGTGGATCGTGGTACCGTTGATTCCGGTGTTGGGCCTCGATGGCCCGCCGATCGAACTTGGGCCCGCCGCGACACGGCTTATTGTCGTGCCATTGACGCCGGTCACGTGCAGCGGCGTGATCGGAGAGGTGACCACCGGCGTCGGCACATGGTGAACGCCGGTCGGGTTGGGTGCGCCGACTGCATTGCTGCCGGGCATGCCGTGGTAGGGGCCGACATTGTTCGAACCCACGCCGGCCGTGTTGCGGGGGAGGGGGCCGATGTTGGCGGTGCGGCTGGTCATGAAGCCAGGTTGATGACGGACCTGCCGTCCTGTCGTGCTACCGGGCAACGTTGCCCCGATGGGGCTGCGCGTGATGTCGGGACCATTGTGCGGGACTGGCGGCAGCGTCGGGAGTGCCGGCACGGTCGGCCGCGCGGTTTTTTTGTTCAGGCCGCCGATCGGCGATTTCGGAAACATGCCGCGGCGGATCGTGCTGCCGTAGCCATCATCCGGGCGCGTCAGATCGATGCCGCCCGGCGGCACATTCAAGTTGGGGAGAGGGGACGGGCCGGCTTGTTCGTGTGGGCCCTTATGATCCCCGTCGGGATGGTGGAGGCCACGGGTGCCGCGTGACCGCTGCCGTCATGCGCCGACGTGCCGCCTGCGCCGCCGGCATTGGTGTGACCGCCGCTCTCAGTGCCGT
This sequence comes from uncultured Alphaproteobacteria bacterium, assembly GCA_963702755.1. Lineage (GTDB taxonomy): Bacteria > Pseudomonadota > Alphaproteobacteria > Rhizobiales > Xanthobacteraceae > JAJPKK01. Next base: position 988,887 of record CAVPDZ010000009.1, read on the forward strand.
GGGTGCCGTGATTAGAGGCGGCGTGGCTGTCGCCGTGGGACGACTTGTGTTGTGCAAGCACCGGGCTCGCGGCGAGCGCGAGCCACAGCGCGATGCTCAGCGCTCTCCCGGCTATGGTCGCTCGCCCGCTCATCAAACAATCCGTCCGTACCTTCAACGCGACCTGTGACTCAGCGTGCCGCGATGGTCAGCGCATTCGACAAGAACAAAGCGCCTTCGGTGGCGACGAGTTCGCCCGGCTGCAGACCATCGACGATCTCGTAGTAGCCGTCCCGCTGCAATCCGACCCTGACGGTGCGACGGGTAAAGCGCCGGCGATCGGCGGTCACCCAAGCGGTCATCGTCCCATCGCCTTCCCGGACAATGCCGTCGAGCGGCACAGCGGGAGCGCGTACCGGATCGCCGGTGCGGATCACGAAGGTCGCGAACATGCCCGAGCGCAATTCGTGCGTCGGATCGTCGATGTCGGAGCGGACCAGCAATCGGCGCGTGGTCGGGTCGACGTTCGATCCGATGGTCGAAATGTGTCCCGTGAAGACCCGGTTCGGAAAAGCCATCACCGACACGCTGACGTCCTGGCCGAGTTTGAACGCTGGAATGTCGCTCTCGGCGACATTGGCGAGCATCCACATGGTCGAGATGTCGGCGACAATGAAGGGCGGCGGTGGGTTGCCTGGCTGAACGAATAGTCCGGGCGAAGCGTTGCGCGCCGTGATGCGCCCCGAAATCGGGCTCGGCACCACGAGGATCGGATCGACGTGGCGATCCGCGACCATCTTGTCGATGTCGGCCTCGGTTTTGCCGAACAGCCGCACCGCGTCGCGCGCGGCGCGATAGGCGCCCTGCGCGGTCTGCTGGTCCGACGTCGCCTGTTCGAGGTCCTTCTGCGAAACCGCTCTCGTCGCAAACAGCATCTTCAGGCGGTCGAGAGTGCGATTCGTGAGGTCGAGCACGCCGGCCGCAGAGATCAGGGTCGATGACGCCTGGACGAGGTCGGGGCTGTCGATCGTGAACAGCGTCTTGCCCTTCTCCACCTCGTCGCCGACTTTGGCGAACAGGCCGACGATACGTCCCTGGTAGGGCGTGAAGACCTGGGTGAGCATCTCTTCGTTGAAATCGATGCTGCCGACCGCCGACTTCTCAACCGGGAATTCGCGCGTCGCGACCGTCTCGACTTTCACAGATTTCAATTGCGTATCAGACAGTTCGATGCTGTCAGGCGCCGGCGCCGCGGTCTTGGTCGCTTCTTCCGCGGCCTTGGCGGTGGAGGCGACCGTGATCTCCTTCGGCGGATAGAAATACAGCACGGCCAGATAGATGCCGGCGCCGAAGCTCAACAGCGCGGCGATGATCGCGGCGCGCAAGGTTATGGTGCGGGTGCTGGGGCTCATTGCAATGCCGGTGAGGGCCCTTTCGCCCCTTAATATCGTGATTCTTTGCAGTGCAAAGGAGTGCCGGTCCACTGTCACAAGTCACAGTTGGGCAATGGCAATTATGACATTTAGCTTGTATTAATGATGCGGGCTGATGCGCTGCGTCAGGCGGGGTGGGTCATAGCTTATGTCGGTCAGGTCTTTTGCCCGCGTTGCGGCGGCGCTCGTTGCCTTTTTGGCGGCGTGCGGCTGCGCGGTCGGGCCTGATTTCGAGAATCCGCCGCCTCCCGAGGTCGGCGGCTACACGAGAGAAAAACTCGCCCCGCGCACAAGCTCCACCAACGTCATGCTTGGGCAATCGCAACGCTTCGTTGCGGGCAAGGATTTGCCGGGCGAATGGTGGCGGCTGTTTCACTCGCCGCCGCTCAATGCTCTCGTGAGCAGATCGATCGACGCCAATCCGAATCTCTCGGCGGCGCTGAATGCGCTGCGCGCCGCGCGGGAGGGCGTTTACGCCCAGCAAGGAAAATACTTCCCCGTGGTCGGCGGCAATGCCAACGCAACCCGCCAGCTGACCGCGAATTCGATCGCGCCGGTGCTCAACAGCGGAGAAAACCCGTTCAACCTCTACACCGCGCAGGTGCTTGTCTCCTATACGCTTGATGTCTGGGGCGGCAATCGGCGCGCGGTGGAATCGCAACAGGCGGCCGCGGACAATCAGCGTTTTGCCGTTGAAGCCGCCTATCTGACCTTGACGTCGAATGTGGCGGTTGCGGCGATCCAGGATGCGCTGCTGCGCGGTCAGATCGACGCGACCAACCGCCTCATCGAGATCAATTCCAAGATGCTCGATATACTGCGCACCCAGTTCGACCGCGGCCTCGTCAGTCGCATCGATGTGGCAGCTCAGGAAGCGGCCCTCGCCCAGATCCGCGCGACCTTGCCGCCGCTGCGCAAAGCGCTGGCGCAGAACCGCGATCTGATCGCGGCGCTGGCCGGCCGGCTTCCGAGCGAGATGCCGGGGGAGACATTCAAGCTCGAAGCGCTGCACCTTCCCACCGACCTGCCGCTCAGCCTGCCGTCGCAGCTCGTCGAACAGCGCCCGGACGTGCGCGCCTCCGAGGAGCAATTGCATGCGGCCTACGCCAATGTGGGGGTCGCAATCGCCAACATGCTGCCGCAGATCACGCTCAGCGGGGCGAAGGGCTATACCGGTCCCGATATCGCCACGCTGTTTACGCCCGCGGGTCTGTTCTGGAATATCGCCGGGAACGCGACGCAAACCCTGTTCGACGGCTTTAGCCTGCTCCATCAAAAGCGCGCCGCCGAAGACATGCTCGATCAAGCCCGCGATCAATATCGCGCGACGGTGGTCACCGCGTTCCAGAATGTTGCCGATGCGCTACGCGCCATTCAGAACGACGCCGACGCCCTCAAGGCCGCTTACGATTTCGAACGCGCCGCCAAGGTGAGCCTCGATCTGTCGCAGCAGCAACTCACCTACGGCAATGCCAACGTGCTCTACCTGCTGACCGCGCAGATCACGTATCAGCAGGCCGTGCTCGCGCGCGTGCAGGCACAGGCGAACCGGCTGTCCGACACCGTCGCGCTGTTCCTCGCACTCGGCGGCGGATGGTGGAACCGGATCGATCTTCCGCCGGATTCGGGCAAGAACGCGATCACGACGCTCGTCAACTATCCCGATCCGCCGAAGCCGTAGCCGCGCGAGGGTCAGACGGTAGATCGCGCAACAATTTGCGGAAGTACACAACTCTCTCGGTTTCCGAAAAACCCCACGCACGATGCGCGTCCTGCGATTGACGTGTTGTCGATCTGCGTGTCCGAGCCGAGTTCGTGAAAGCCGCGCGCCGCGAGGAAGGATTCGGCGTGCGCTATAAGCTGCGTGCCCGCTCCTTGCCGTCGAAACTGCGGTTTGATCCAAATGCCCTCGAGAAAGGCGACAGGTCGGCTGTCGCATCCGTTGGCGTACGCGCGGATCGCGATCTCGGCAAAGCCGACGGCGTGCGCATGAGGCGTTTCCACGACGAAGCCCCAAGCTTCGCCGCTCCGCAGAAATTCATCGATCTCCTGCGCGTGGGCCGATGCACTTTCTTCGGGCCAGAGAGCGCTGCGCATCTCTGCCCACGCCGACCGGTCGGCGATCCCCATCTCCCTGACAACGAAGGTCATGCGCGCTATCGTTTCGTAGCCCTAAGGTGTGACGTTCGGACAAGAGCATGACGAGCAAACCAGCGGTAGCCATCATCGGCGCAGGCATTGCCGGGCTGACCGCGGCCGCTACCCTGCGCAAGATCGGCATCGCGGCGGTGATCTACGAGCAGGCCCACGCATTTGCGCGCGTCGGCGCCGGCATTCAGCTGAACCCGAACGCCATGAAGCTGCTCCGCGGGCTCGGCCTCGAAGATCGCATCCGCCGCGCCGGCTTTGCGCCCGAGGTCGGCTACAACCGCGTGTGGGATACCGGCGAGGTCACCTACCTTCATCCCATGGGAGATGCGATCGAGCAGCGCTTCGGCGCGCCGGATGTTTCGCTCCATCGCGCCGATCTCCATGCCGCGCTCGCCTCGATCAATCCGCCCGACGTCGTGCGGTTCGACAAGAAGCTCGTCGGCATCGATCGCGCCGGCGCGCGGATGCAGCTTGCCTTTGCGGACGGCACGCGCATCGAAGCCGATGCCGTGATCGGCGCCGACGGCGTGCATTCCACCGTGCTCGATCTCGTATTCGGGAGTATCGAGCCGCGCTTTTCGGGGCAGGTCGCGTATCGCGCGGTCTATCGGACCGAACGGCTTCCGGCCGCAATCGACGACCGGGTCAAGTGGTGGGGTAAGGACCGGCACATCGTCAGCTACAAGATCAACCCGCGCCGCGATGAGCTGTATTTCATCGCGAGCACGCCCGAGCCGGCCTTTCGCATCGAATCCTGGTCGACGATCGGCAGTCTCGATCAAATGCGCGCCGCCTTCGAAGGATTTCACCCGGATGCCCGCGTCATCCTGGAGAGCTGTCCGGAGGTGCGCAAATGGGCGCTGGTCGAGCGCGAGCCGCTGCCGCGGTGGAGCGACGAGCGCATCGTGCTGATCGGCGATGCCTGTCATCCGATGCTGCCCTACATGGCGCAGGGCGCAGCCTCCTCGATGGAGGATGCCGTCGTGCTGGCGCGCTGTGTGCACGACGTCGATCTCGACGGCTTTGCCGCGGCGTTCCGCCGCTTCGAAGCCAACCGCAAGCCGCGCACCTCGCGCATTGTGCTTGGCGCGCGGCAGAACCTATGGATGCGGACGGCGTCGCAGACCGAGTCCGACTGGCTCTACGGCTACGACGCCTGGTCCGTGCCGCTGGCGTGACCTCAGCTGTGACCCTTCGAATTCATCGCGATGACCGACATGGCGCGGACATTACGGTCGGCCACCATGTTGGCGGTGGTTGCCATGAATTTCTTGAAATGGTCGGTGTTGCGGTGCGAGGCCAGGGCCGCCTCGTTGTCATAGACCTCGTAAAGGAAGACGTGGTTCGGGCGGTTTGCCAGCACGGTGACGTTGAACTCGCGGCAGCCCGGCTCCTTCACCGCGTTGCTGGCGTTGTCCTTGATCGCTTCCACGAACTTCGACATCTCGGACGGGACGATGACGAGGTCGACCGCGTTGACGTAAACGCCGCCGGCCTGCGCGGCCGCGGACGTGCTCAGCATGTTGGCGAAGACATCGTCAAAGGTGCGATCGCGGCTCGTCATGGAGCCGATCGCGGCTCCCGCCGCTACCAACGCTATCGCGCCAACAGCCGTCTGGATCGATTTGCGCATTTAGGGTTCCTCCGTTCGCCGGCTGATGATGATGGCGTGCGTTGGCCGGCCGTCAACGCGATGCCGTTCGTTGTCGCGTAATCGCAGATTTTTCGTGCGACAGCATGCCGATTTTCGCAGTCCCGGACAAGGCGGGCGGACCATGCTACCCTTTCGCAAAGGCGCCGGAAGGCAAGCAAACAACAGGCGCTGAGGAGACGACGGTCAGGAGGAACGGAATATGCGATCTTGCTACGGACATTTCTTCGGCGGCACCATTGCCCTCGCCGTCGCTTGCACCGCAGGCGGCATCGCGCAGGCACAGCAGGCGGCGCCGCCGCCGGTCAAGATCGGCATCGTGACGTTTCTGAGCGGACCGGCCGCAAGTCCGTTTGGCGTGCCGGGCCGGAACGGCGCCGAGATCGTGATCGAGGCGCTCAATGCCGGCACGGCGCCGGCGCCCTACAACACGGTCGGACTGGGTGGGGCGAAGATCGAAGCCAAGTACGTGGATGAGGCGGGATCGACCGCGCAAGTCGTCACCGAATTCCGCAATCTCGTGCAGCGCGATCAGGTCGAAGCCGTTCTCGGCTACGTGTCATCGGGCAGCTGTCTTGCGGTGACACCGGTTGCCGAGGAGCTCAAGACGCTCACCGTCTATTACGATTGCGGAACGCCCCGTATCTTCGAGGAAAAGCCGCGCCACTACGTGTTCCGGCCCTCGCCGACCGCTACGATGGATAACGTCGGGGCGGCGCGTTACCTCGTCGCGCGCAACAAGAACATCACGCTCTATTCCGGCATCAACCAGAACTATGCGTGGGGCCAGGATTCCTGGCGCGATTTCGAAGGCACCATGGCGGTGCTCGCGCCGCAAGGCCAAGGTCGACAAGGAACTGTTTCCGAAACTGTTCGCGGGCGAGTACGGCGCCGAAATCTCGACGCTCCTGATCTCGCAATCCCAGGCCGTGCATACGAGCTTCTGGGACGGCGATCTCGAAAGCTTCATCTATCAGAGCGACGCGCGCGGGCTCGCCAAGCGCATGCCGATCATCGGCACCGCGCTCGAAGCGTCGATGTGGCGCCTGCGCGACAAGATCCCCGACGGCACCCTGGTGGGCGGGCGCGGCCCCAACGGGCCGTTCGCGCCGGCGAGCGCACTCAATACCTGGTTCCATAAGCTCTACGTGGATCGCTACGGGACGCCGCCGACCTATCCGTCATATCAGATGGCGCTCGTCGTGCTCGGCCTGAAGACCGCCTGGGACAAGGCGCAGGCGCAGAAGAGCGGCGCCAGGCCGAACACCGAAGAGATCATCACGGCCTTTGAAGGCATCGAATACGATGCGCCGAATGGCCACGTAAAGCTTGCGATCGGCAACGGCCACCAGGGCATCCAGGAGACGGCGTACGGCACCTACAAGTTCAACAAGCAGACGAAGACGCCGGAATTCGTCGACGTTGTCCGGTTCCCGGCCGAATGCGTGAACCCGCCGGCCGACGTCACCGCCGATGACTGGATCAAGGGCGGCATGAAGGGCGCCAAATGCAACTAGAGAAGTGCAACTAGAAAAGTGCAATTGGGACTCTAATTCGATGGCCTTGAATTTTCGCGTCGAACTCGTGTGGCAGGACGAAACCGACGCGAGTGCCTCGGTCTTTCTCACCGCCGACGGGCGCGTCATTCTGCAGGGCCGTGCCGTTTCGCCGGAAGAGCGCAAGGCACTCGCATTGCCGGAGGAGGGCGCGTTGATCAGCGTCGATCGCAAGCTCGTTCGTGCCATCAAGGAAATGCTCTGAGGCATAGCGGCTATTAGTCCCGCGCGTTGAAAATCACCGTCGACCGACTACAATCAGGAACATGGAGAAATACCCATGTTCCTGAGAAATTACTGGTACGTCGCAGGCTACGATCATGAGATCACGCGCAAACCGCTCGCGCGCATGATTCTGGGCGAGCCTATCGTGTTGTTTCGCAAGGAGGACGGCACCTCGGTAGCGCTGGAGGACCGCTGCGTCCATCGCCATCTGCCGCTCTCCATGGGCAAGCTCGTCGGCGATATCCTGCAATGCCACTATCACGGCCTGCGCTATGACTGCAGCGGCCAATGCGTGCAGGTGCCGGGCCAGAACACCGTGCCGCCGGGCGCCAGCGTCAAGAGCTATCCGGTGGTCGAGCGCTACCACTGGCTGTGGATCTGGATGGGCGATCCGGCGCTCGCCGATCCCGACAAGATCGCCGATTTCCATTGGCTCGACGATCCGAACTGGGGCGCCAAGGGCCAGTATCTTCACGTCAAATCCAACTGGCAGCTCATCGTCGACAATCTGCTCGACCTCACCCACCTTGCCTTCGTGCATGAGACGACGATCGGCAATTCGGCTCTCGTCGACAATGCCGCGGTGAAAGTGACGCGCGCCCCCAACAACGTCGTCGTGACGCGCTGGATCATCGACGCGCCGGCGCCGCCGACATTCGTGCGGGCGGGGAATTTCACCGGACCGGTCGATCGCTGGCAGATCATCGACTTCGTGCCGCCGGCCTTCCTGCGTCTCGACGTCGGCTGCTGCCCGACCGGCACCGGCGCGCCGGAAGGCAATCGCGTCGGCGGCATCACCATGCGCAACCTCAACGCCATCACGCCGGAAACGGAATCCACCAGCCATTATTTCTGGGGCCAGGCCCACGATTGGGATGTCAACAACAAGACGCTCACCGACATGCTGGTGAAGGAGATCACCACTGCATTCCTCGAAGACGTGGCAGTGTTCGAGGCGCAGCAGCGCACCATGACGATCCTGCCCAATGCGCCGCAGGTCGACATCAACGCCGATTCCGGCGTGATCCAGGCGCGCCGCATTCTCGATCGCATCCACCAGGAGGAATTGGCGGCGCGCGCCGCAAACGATACCCGCGTCGTCGCCGCCGAATAATCTCCGGCCACCTTTTCACCGGTCGCGCCTACTCCCATGTGGAGGGGTGCGCGCCGATGGGAGGCAGGCAGGAGATCGGAAATGGCAGACGAACGCGGCGGTTCGACCGGTGGTGCGGCATCGGATACTTCGATCCTCGAACATATTCGCGCGCTCGTCGACGAGGAGCGCCACCTCTACGAACATAATGCGCCGACCGAAGCCGATCTCGATCGGTTACAGAAGATCAACGTGGAACTCGATCGGTACTGGGATTTGCTGCGACAGCGCCGCGCGTTGCGCGAGTTCGGCCGCGATCCTGCCGAAGCGCGCATGCGTGGTACGGGCGTTGTCGAGAAATATCAGGGATAACGTCCGTCCGACTGCTTAAGGTCGGCCAGGCGCGGGAACCGTTCAAACCCTCGATTGCAACCGCCGCTCGGTTGGAGTGGCCGCTCAAACCTCAGCGGCCCAGCTCGCGACGGGATGACCGTTGGGCATCGGAGCCTTTGCGACGCTCAGCAGCTCGGATGGCCATCGGCCGCGATCGAGTACGTGACAGCAATCGCACCCGGCGGCCTGCAAGGCGTCGCGATCGCGGATGGCAATTCTTCCCCGCCGATAGCTGATCACGCCTCGCAACTGGAATTGCTGCGCGATCAGGGTGGCGGTGGTCCGACGGATCCCCAGGGCCTGGGCAATGGTTTCCTGAGTTGCCAAAATCGTGTCCTCGCCGAGGGCATCGCTTGCCCGCAGCAGCCAACGGCAAAAACGCGCATCCGCGGCGTGAACGGCATTGCACGCGGCAATCTGTTGCGCCTGCAGGAAAAGCCAACCCATGCAAGTGGTTGCCATGTGTCTGAGCTCTTCGCTCTGATCCATTGCAGAACTGAAGGCTTGGGCCGGGATGCTGGTGAACCGACCAGGGGCCTGAACGACGGCTTGGGTGAGGGGAGGTAGCGCGGCCGAAGCTTCCTGGAAGCCGATCGCGCCTTCCGGGCCGACGGTTCCGACTTCGATCGAGTTGCCGTCGCTTGTCGGCACGCGAATCGAAAGCAATCCGGAGACGGGGAAGTAGACGTGACCATTCGGTTCGCCGGGGTGCCAAAGCACGGCGCCGTCGCTGAAATCCTGGTCGCGAAGGTGGCCGTTCAACAGCGCCGACGCTTCGCGCGACAGGCCCGCCAACAGCGGATTGCGACGGGAGCTCTGAACGTAAGACATCGGCAGCGGCCTGACAGTAGCGCTGCGGCTCATCAAAGTAGGCATGCTTTCCCCACGGCTTCGAGGCGAGTTCAGGATGGCCTTCAACGGAAGGCGCCGGCGAGGTATTCCCCGAGCCGTAACTCGCTCGACCTGGAATGGTTCCATCCAATCGGGAATGGCAAAGCGATTTAAATTTCTGATCTTCAAGTCACTGATCTCGCCACGAAATTTGCTGCGACTTTGGCGATGCGCAACGGCGTCGCCGCAGCGCGGACGCGAAATTCGAGAGCTTACTCGGTGCTTGCGATACGCTTTTTCGCGGCGCCGCGCGGTGCGATCGCTGCGACAATATCCATCAGCGGACCGATGCCGGTCAGGGCGATCGCGCTGTCGCCCGCCTCGCTCTGCGAGGAGTCCGGTACGACGGCACGGCCGAAGCCAAGCTTTGCCGCCTCTTTGAGGCGCGCCGGGGCCTGCGCGACCGGCCGGACCATGCCGGACAAGGAAATTTCGCCGAAATAGACCGCGTCCGCCGGCAGCGGCGCGTTGGTGAGCGAGGAAACAAGGGCGGCCGCCGCCGCGAGGTCCGCAGCCGGCTCCTGGATGCGCAGGCCGCCGGCAACGTTGAGATAGACATCGTGGCCCGAGAGACGCACCCCGCAATGGGCTTCGAGCACTGCGAGCACCATGGCGAGGCGGTTCTGGTCCCAGCCGACCACGGCGCGGCGCGGCGTGCCGAGAGTCGTCGGCGCGACCAGGGCCTGAATCTCGACCAGCAGTGGGCGGGTGCCCTCGATGCCGGCAAACACAGCGGTGCCCGGCGCGCCGAGATCGCGTTCGGAGAGAAACAGCGCCGACGGATTGGCGACCTCGCGCAAGCCGCCGCCCGTCATCTCGAACACGCCGATCTCGTCGGTGGGGCCGAACCGGTTTTTCACCGCACGCAGGATGCGGAAATGGTGGGCGCCTTCGCCCTCGAACGAGAGCACCGCGTCGACCATGTGCTCGACCACGCGCGGTCCCGCGATCTGACCATCCTTGGTGACGTGGCCGACCAGGATGACGGCGGCGCCGGAACGCTTGGCGTAGCGGATCAGCACCTGCGCCGCGCCGCGCACCTGGCTCACGGTGCCGGGTGCCGACTCGATTGCGCTCGTCCACATGGTCTGGATCGAGTCGATGACGATGAGGCGCGGCGTCTTGCCTTCCGCGAGCGTGGCGACGATGTCCTCGACCGCGGTTTCGGCCGCAAGCTCGACCGGGGCATCGCCGAGATGAAGCCGCTCGGCGCGCAGCCGCACCTGCGCCACCGCCTCCTCGCCCGAGATGTAGACCGCGCGGTGTCCGCCACGGGCGACCGCAGCCGCCGCCTGTATCAGCAGCGTCGACTTGCCGATGCCCGGATCGCCGCCGACGAGGAGCACCGAGCCGCGCACGAACCCGCCGCCGGTCACCCGGTCGAGCTCGGCAATCCCCGAGCCGGTGCGCGGCGCATCATCGCTCTCGCCCGCCAACGGCTGGAGCGCGAACGGCCGTCCCTTGCGGGGGGCGGGACCGGGGAGCGCACGCTCGAGCGCGGCGGAATTCTTCGGAAATCGTGTTCCATTCGCCGCAGGAATCGCACTTGCCCTGCCAGCGCCCATAAACCGCGCCGCAGTTCTGGCAGACAAACGTTGGAGTACGGCGGGCCATGGGATGGGGCGCTTTGCGAATCCGCGAAATGCCGCGAGGGTATCACGGCGGGCGATATATGAGGTCGCGGTGGTTTTGCGATCGCCCGGACAGCCGGAGCGGACACTATGGCCGGAGAATTGCGGTCCCCGAAGCGCAACAATGAGGATGGCGGAACGCCCGTCTTCAGCCCACCCACACCCGCCGGTATCGCTTGCCGAATGAGGTCAGCACCTCGTAGCCGATGGTGCTGCTCCAGACCGCGACCTCGTCGACGGTGATGCCGTCGCCGATGAGCGTTGCGTACTCGCCGCGCTTCACCAACTCGGGGGGCAAGCCGGTGACGTCGATCGCCATCAGGTCCATGGAGATCCGCCCGACGATCGGCGAGCGCCGATTGGCAACGAGTGGCGACGGCGCTCGACCGGCTGCCCGCCTTGGTGCCGGCTGCCGCGCGCTGGTAGCCGTCGCCATAGCCGACTGAAACGATGGCGACGCGCGTGCCTCGGCCGGCCGAGTAGGTCGCGCCATAGCCGACCGTGTCGCCGCGTTCGACCTCGCGAACCTGAACGATGCGCGCTTTGAGATTGACCACCGGGTCCATCAGATTTTGCGTCTTCGGCGTCGGGTTGACGCCAAACAGCGCCGCGCCGGGACGGACCATGTCGCAATGACTTGCGGGCCCGAGGAAAATGCCGGACGAGTTCGCAAGCGAGGTGGCGATGCCGCGGAACTGGAGGCGCAACTCCCGAAATGCCGCGATCTGCTTGGCATTGAGTGCGTGCTCCGGCGTATCGGCGCAGGCGAGGTGGCTCATGATCAGCGAGATGCCATGGTCCGGCATTTTCGAGCGCGCCGCGAACGTCGATGCTTCCGCGACGGTGAGACCGAGCCGGTTCATGCCGGTATCGAAATGAAGTGCCGCGCCGCCCCGCCAACCGCTTGCCATGCGGAACGCGTCCCACTCCAGATACTCCATGACGCTGTTGATCACCGGGCGGGCGTTGATCTCGGCGTAAGTCCCGGCGGTGCCCGGCACGATGCCGTTGAGCACGTAGATCGCCGCGCCCTCCGGCACGACCGACCGGACGCGGCGTGCCTCGGCGAGATGGGCGACGAAAAAGGTGGCGCAGCCGGCCTTGGCGAGATGCGCGGCCACCGGTTCGATGCCGCAGCCATAGGCGTCGGCCTTGACCACGGCGGCGCAGTCGGCCGGGACCACGCGTTGCGCCAGCGCCTTCCAGTTCTTGGCGACGGCGGCAAGATCGACCGTCAATACGCCGCCGGTTTCGAGTTCATGCGGGCCGGCACTCTCGACCGATCGCGCCGGCTCACGGCCGAGCGGAGGCGCCGCGTGCGGCGCCGTTGCGGCATGCGGCGCGACCTGCGCTTGAGTTTCGGGGGTATCGATTGGGGATTTCGCCTTGCGGATGGGCAAAGTGGGCCTCTCACAATGTCCGGCAACGCACCGTGACAGCACGCTTAGCATAAGCCGCGCCAGCGGCGTGATTTTTTTGGTGCGGACGGTCGACAGCGACACGCTTGATTTTGCACGCGGTCTTGTCGGAAAAGGCTGGTCATGGATCGCCAGGATCGCGACAAGACCACCAGCCTTCTGGCCGCGCCGCCGCGCGTGATCAATGTCGGCCTCGAACTGTTCGCGGCCGATCTCGCCCACCAGGAGGTCAAGGTCGTCCATGTGCAATGGGCGCCCCCGGCCGGCGGCAATCCGCGTCTTGCCGGCCTCCTCGACAAGTTGCGAAGCTGACGCCGCCGCCGGGAGAATTCCTTGAAGATCATCGACGAGGCTAATCAGGAAGCCCTGCGGCGCATTTTGGCCGGCGATCCGGTGCTTGTTGACGTTGTGCCGGCTTCGGAGGCGATTGCCGGCCTCGCCGAGCGCACCATCCTGCATGCCGGACCGCCGATCACATGGCAGCGCATGTGCGGACCGTTGCGCGGCGCCGTCATGGGCATCGCGGTCTTCGAGGGCTGGGCAAAGGACCTCGACGATGCCGCCGGCAAAGCCGCCGCCGGGGATTTTGCCTTCCACCCCAACCATCATTTCGGCGCCGTCGGCCCGATGACGGGATGACCACCCGGAGCCAGCCGGTGCTGGTGGTGGAAAACAAAGCGTTCGGCAATCGCGCCTACTGCGCCCTCAACGAAGGCCTCGGCAAGGTGATGCGGTTCGGCGGCAACGACGCCGAAGTGCTCGACCGCCTGCGCTGGATCAAGGAGGTGCTCGGCCCGGCCATGTCGCGAGCGCTCCGCAAGGCAGGCGGTATTCCGCTCAAGCCGCTGATCGCACGCGGCCTTACCATGGGCGACGAGATGCACCAGCGCAACGTCGCGTGCTCCTGCCTGCTGCTGCGTCAGCTTGCACCGGCGCTCGCGGAGACGGCGCGAAACGGCGCCGAACTCACCGCTTGCCTCGCTTTCATTGGCGGCAACGACCAGTTCTTCCTCAACATCGCCATGGCGATGGGCAAGGCGCTGACCGATCCCGCGCGCGGCATCGCCGGCTCTTCCGTCGTCACGGCGATGAGCCGCAACGGCACCGACTTCGGCATTCGCGTGTCAGCAACCAGCGACCAATGGTTTACTGCGCCGGTCGAGATGCCGAGCGGCATCTATTTTCCTGGCTTCAGCGAGCGAGACGCCAATCCCGACATGGGCGATTCCGCAATCGTCGAGACCATCGGCCTCGGTGCCTTCGCCATGGCGGCGGCTCCGGCGGTGGTCGGATACGTCGGCGCGGGACGGCCATCGCAAGCCGCGTCATTCACGCGTGCCATGACCGACATCGTTGTCGGCAGCAATCCGGCCTGGAGCATTCCGGGTATGGACTTCGCCGGCGTGCCGACCGGCATCGATGTGCGCCTCGTGGTCGAGACCGGGCTTACCCCGACGATCAACACCGGGATCGCGCACCGCGAACCCGGCGTCGGCCAGGTCGGCGCGGGCGTCGTCAAGGCGCCGCTCAAATGCTTCGAGGAGGCGCTGGTCGCGTTCGCGCAGACGATGGGCGTCGAATGAGCGTCGTCCTCAACGAGGTTCGTCGCGCGACCTATCTCGATTCCATCATGCTGATGCGCATGTCGCGCGAAATCGCGGCGCTGCCCGGCGTCATCGAGGCCGGTCTCTTCATCGGCACGCCGGCGAACAAAGAGATTTTGCGTGACGCGGGGATTCTCGGACCCGAAGGTGTCGCCGCCGGCGGCGGGCGATCTGATCCTCGCGCTCGCGGCAAAGGACGCAGCGGCCGGAGAAGCCGCGCTTGCGCACGCACGCGAGTTGCTCGATCGCCCGATCGTGACCGAAACGTCGGGCGTCACGACGCGGTCGATCCGGGCCGCGGTTCACGAGATGCCCGACGCCAATCTGGCGCTGATCTCGGTCCCCGGCCCGTTCGCCGCCGCCGAGGCGCGCAAGGCGATGGCGCTCGGCCTTCACGTCATGATCTTTTCCGACAACGTGCCGCTCGCCGAGGAGGCGGCGCTCAAGCGCGAGGCGCGCGAGCGCGGCCTCTTTGTGATGGGTCCCGATTGCGGGACGGCGATCATCGCCGGCGTGCCGCTCGCCTTTGCCAATGTGGTGCCGCGCGGCGATATCGGGGTCATCGGCGCATCCGGCACCGGCATTCAGGAAGTCACGACGCTGATCGCGCGCGCCGGCCGCGGCGTCAGCCATGCGATCGGCACCGGCGGACGCGATCTCAAGCCGGAGGTCGGTGCCATCACCACCTTGATGGCGATCGATGCGCTCGAGGCGGACGCCTCGACCTCGCACATCGTGCTGATTTCGAAGCCGCCGGCCGAGGATGTCGCGCGCATCGTGCTCGACCGGGTCGGCAGGAGCCGCAAGCCCTTCACCATCTGCTTCCTCGGCGCCGATAATTTGTCGCTGCCCGCGAACGCGAATGCCGCGCCGACGCTGCGTGACGCCGCTGCGCGCGCGCTCGGGCGGCCACCGGCTGCGCCGGCGCCGCCGCTGCCGTTGCCGGCGCCGCCGCTTCATCCGGGTGGCGGCGGACCATTGGTGCGTGGCCTCTTCGCCGGCGGCACGTTCTGTTCGGAGGCGCAGATCGTTTTCCGCCGGGCGGGGCTTGCGGTGTCGTCCAACGTGCCGGTGCCGGGCGCGGCGGACGCAAGCGCAGGCGGCCACGTCATGATCGATCTCGGCGACGACGAGTACACGCGCGGGCGCCCGCATCCGATGCTCGAGCCGTCGGTACGCGACGCGCCGCTGGCCGCCGCTCTCGCCGATCCAGCCGTTGGCGTCATTTTGATCGACGTCGTGCTTGGGCTCGGCGCTCATCCCGATCCTGCCGGGCACCTCGCCGGCGTGCTGGCGGACGGAAGTCCGCCGCGCTGATCGTCGCGTCGGTGACCGGCACCGACGCCGACCCGCAGCGCCGCGCCGCGCAAGTGCGCAAGCTCACCGCGGCCGGGGTGATCGTTGCGGAATCCAATGCGGATGCAGCGGAGGCCGCAATCGAGGCGCTGGCGCACCCCGCGCGGCTGCGCGAGGCGCAGTCTTAGGCTCTGAGGCTTGCGGCCCGAGATCGGCCGCGGATTTGATCCACGTCATTTTTTGTTGCCGAAGAAGCCCCTAGGCTGCGACCTATGAAAATCTCAGCCCGGAGGGGTCATGACCAAGCCCGTTCCTGACAAAGCGGAAGTTGCGCTTGAATATCCCGATAAAGTCTACATCGGCACGTTCGAGCGGACTGCCCGCTTCGATGCCCATCTCGATGACACCGGCATTTCGCTCACCTTGCGCCGGGACGGCTCCGAGGAGGCGCGGAAATCCGTGCGCATGCATTTCCATTACGGTCTGTTCGCGGAAATCTTGCGCGAGTTGGCCACAGCAGTTGCCGCGTCTTCGCCCGCCGAGACGACCGACCGTACGGCGTTCCGTGACAGTGCCAAGGAGCTTTATCGCGCGCTGAGCGCGGGCTCGCCGGTGGACGACGATGTCTCGAAGCTGACGCCCGGGGAAGAAGTCGGGCTGCTGCACATCATGGAGTAGGCTCGCTACTCCGCAGCCGCTTCGCGAAGTTCCTGACCGACAACGGGAGTGAATGTTCCGCTCTGACGGTCGTAGATCGACAGGAAGCCGCTCGCGACATCGAAATAGGCGCCGAGGAGTTGCAACTCGCCCGTCTGCGTCCGGTTTCGAATCCACGGGAACGTCATCAGATTATCCAACGTGGTCACGATCGAAGCCCGCTCGAGCTGTCGCAGGTAATCGGGGCTGCGGGGATCGGCCCCCGTGTCGAGCGAGTTTGCCGCCGGCTTGATCAGGGACATCCAGCTGTCGATGAAGTCGCCGGGGGTAGGGCGGTCGCGATGGTCGGCGAAGGCGCGCACGCCGCCGCAATGTGAATGTCCCATCACCACGATGTGCTTCACCTTCAGCCCGACGACCGCGAATTCGAGCGCGGCCGAGACGCCGTGGGTGAAGCCGGTCGGCGAATACGGCGGCACCAGGTTGGCGACATTGCGCACCACGAACAGTTCGCCCGGATGGGCGTCGAAAATGACTTCCGGCGAAACGCGCGAGTTGCAGCAGCCGATGACCATGACCTCGGGCTGCTGGCCGCTCTCGGCAAGCTTTTCGAACCGGCTGCGCTCAAGGGGCAGGCGGCCTGCAACGAATTCGCGATAGCCGTCGATGAGCCGCTGGGGAAAGTTCATGTGGGACCTGGCTGGTTTTTCTCAACTGAGAGCGAAGCGTCAGTGTCGCCGATATCCGATGCCGAGGCGGTTCTTCGCCTGCGGTGAGCGGATCGGCCACGCCGGGTCGTCGAGTCCGACCGATGGCAGCGGCGAGGTCGGGCGGCGCAGATTGAACCGCACAAAGCCGCGATGCATGAACCACGCCACCGAGAGCGCAAGGCTCACGAGCGGCAGCAGCACGCCCAAGACGACGAACGCCCGGCCGCTCGCGAGATGGCGGATCATCCAATTGAAGTTCATGCCGAAGAACCCGGTCAGCGCGGTCATCGGCAGAAATATCAGCGAGACGAGCGTCAAGCGGTTGATCTGCTCGCCCTGCCGCTGGGCGATCGCCATGGCATGGTCATGCATGATGTCGGACATCCAGCGCCGCCGTTCATACAGTTGCTCTTCGAGGTCCTCGACCTGCTCGGCGTATTCGTTGAGCTCGGCGGCACCCCGCGCGTCCATGCCGGGCACAGCCTCGATGCCGACGATCGCCGAGCGGACGGCGCTGCTGTAGCGATTGAAGGCGGCGGTCACCGTTTGCAGTCGCTGCAGGCGCCGCGACAACAGTGCGACGTCGGCATCGGTTCCACCTTTATCAAGCTGCATGCGCAGGTGGTCGAGGCCGAGGTCGAGGTTGCGCATGGCGTGATCGAGCGTACCGAGCAGAAGCTCGAGCAGGATTCCGGCCGCCTGGTAGAGGCTCTGATCGAGGCCGCCGGCGCGCTCGCTGAACTGTACGCGGATCTCGTCGAGCGCCGTGCCGTCGCCTTGCCAGACGGTGAGGATGCATTGGCGCGAGCCGAATACGTGCACTTCAATGAGTTCGCCGGACGGCGGCGCCATCCAGGTGACGGCGCGCAGCCTCTGCTGTCCTATTTGCATGCGGCCCGCCTGCCCGAACCGCAGCACCCAGGCGATATCAAGACCCTCGAGCGCCAACTCGCCGAGGAACGCTGCGCTCAAAACCTCCTCGCCGCCGAAGAGATCAAGCCAGAAGAAGCGGCCGCTGCTCATCTGTTCGCGGACCGCCGCGGCATTCGCCGCCGGTCGCACGCCGGATGAATTTGCAATCATCGCGACCACGAATGCCCTTTCGGAGATCAGATCCGCTCGAGAGGAGCGAGATCGATCCAAATTTTTGGCGATCATATTCAACAAGGATGTGACATGTTTGCGAGCGGGTTAACACCTTTCGAACGAAAGCAAAATAGATGCCGCCACGCCTTGGATACCTGTTGCCGACACGCGAACGGATCATGGAAGGCGAGCCGCGGGTCGCGCCGCTCCTTGATCTCGCAAAGCGGGCCTCGGACCTTGGTTTCGATTCGATCTGGGTCGGCGATTCCCTGTTGGCGCGGCCGCGCCACGAGCCGCTGACATTGCTTGCCGCCGTCGCAAGTCGCTTGCCTCGGGTCGAGGTCGGCACCGCTGTGCTGCTGCCGGCGATGCGGAACCCGGTTCTGCTCGCGCACCAGCTTGCGACCCTCGACCAGATCGCCGAAGGCCGCCTCATCGTCGGCATCGGCATCGCTGCGGATGTTGCAAATATCCGCGGTGAATTCGCGGCGGCCGGCGTGCCGTTCGAAAAGCGCATTGGCCGATTGCTCGAAGGGATCCGGCTTGCGCGGGCGCTGTGGACGGGGAAACCCGTGGATTGGAACGGGCTGTGGAAGGTCGATCGCGGCGTGCTCGCGCCGACGCCCTATCGCCCCGGCGGGCCGCTGATCTGGATCGGCGGCTCGCTGCCGGCGAGCCTTGAGCGGGCAGGGCGCTATTTCGACGGCTGGCTGCCGATCGCGCCCGATGCCGCGCAGTGGCAGCGGCAATGGCAGGAGATCAAGGAAATCGCCCGCAACGCCGGCCGCGATCCCAATGCACTCACGGGTGCCATGTACGTGACGCTGTCGGTCGACGCCGATGCCGGCCGCGCCAACGAGCGCCTCAACACGTATCTCGAACGCTACTACAGCCAGCCCGCCGCAACGCTGCGCGCGCGCCAGGCAAGCTACGCTGGCCCGGCTGAAGGCTTGGCCGAGTGGCTGCAAGCCTATGCCAAGGCCGGCGCCGCGCACCTGGTGTTGCGCTTTGCCGGCGACCACGAACGTCATTTGGAAATCGTCGCAGCGCTGCGCTCGAAGCTGCAATGATTCAGTATTCGGACAATCTCGTCCCGCGGCGCGCAGGGCCGCCACGCCAACTTCATGGTTGAAAGCATGGCGCTGACGCTTATGTGTGGGCGCGATCGATCACAATAATGACGGGATCGGGGCGGTCCCCGTCGAAGGAACCCATTGCAGCACACTTCGCCACCACCGGCCGCGCCGGCAAAGCAATCCTTTGCGGCGCTACGCCATCCGGGCTATCGCGCCCACTTCACCACCTACGTCGTTGCGATGATGGCCGACAATATCGAGCACGTCATCAGCTATTGGATGGTGTTCCAGAAATTCCACTCTTCGGCACTCGCAGGCTTTGCGGTGCTGACCCACTGGCTGCCGTTCCTGCTGTTCTCGGTCGCGACCGGCGCGCTCGCCGACCGTTTCGATCCGCGGCGGATCATCCAATGCGGCATGGGACTGTTCATCATCGCATCGCTCGGCTGGGGTTATTTTTTCGTCACCGACACCTTGGAGATCTGGCAAGCCATGGTGCTGCTGGTGATCCACGGCTGCGCGGGCGTGTTGTGGCAGACGCCGAACCAACTGCTGCTCTACGACATCGTCGGCCCCGCGGATCTCCCGAGCGCCGTTCGGCTCAACGCGACAGCGCGTTATCTGGGCATCTTGGTGGGTCCGGCGGTAGGCGGCGTGCTGTTGATCGCGCTCGGACCGTCCTTGGGCATCCTGCTCAACACGGTGTTCTATCTGCCGCTGGTGTTGTGGCTCGTGAACGCGCCCTACGGCCCGCGCTTTCGCGGGACTGCGCCGCCGCCGCGGCGTGCCGTGCGCGGTCTTGCCGATATCCTGCAGACTGCGCGTGATATCGCCCATCACCCTGTGATCATTGCCATGACGGTGCTCGCCGGCTGCGCGTCGTTTCTCGTCGGCAACGCCTACAACGCGCAGATGCCCGGCTTCGCCCAGGATCTCGGCCATGGCGATCCCGGCATGGCCTACAGCACCTTGCTGGCGGCGGATGCCGCAGGCGGCTTGCTCGCGGGCGTCGTCCTCGAAGGACGAGGCCTGCTGCGAGCAAATGCTCGAACCGCGATCATTCTCGCCATGCTGTGGTGCTGCTCGCTGGCGGGATTTGCGGCCGCCAATGTTTACCTCCTCGCCCTGCCGCTTCTGTTCGCCGCCGGCTTTTTCGAGCTTTCATTCAATGCGATGGCGCAGACGCTGGTGCAGCTCAACGCGCCGCTCGACAGCCGCGGGCGCGTCCTTGGCTTGTTCAACATGGCAAGCCTCGGACTGCGCGCCTTCAGCGGCGTCAGCGTCGGCCTCGTCGGCGCGCTGATCGGCGTGCACTGGTCGCTGGGGGTGTCGGCCCTGTTGATGCTTGCCGTCACGATCGCGTTGATCAGCCTGTCTCGCGCTTAGCGACACCTCTTGGCGAATTCTGCGTCCGCGCATTGAGCAATGCGCGGCGAGTGGCGTAAGCTCGCCAAAAATTAACAGAGCTGCTCGGGAGGAAATGATGAGTCGCCTCGCGCGATGTTCCTCGTTCATTGTCGCCTTGCTCTTCTCCGTTGCGTTGCCGGTCGCGGGTCTCACGCCTGTGGCGGCAGCCGAGGTCAAAGTGCTCAACGCCAACGCGTTGACGATCGCCATGAAGGAAATCGCGGCGGATTTTACGCGCGAGACCGGCATCGCGGTCAGCTTTATGGGCGTGTCGCCGGGCCAGGTCGAGCAACGGATCAGGGCCGGAGAAATCTATGATCTCGTCATCACGGCGACGGCGTCCGCCGCGGCGTTCGAGAGGGAAGGGCGGTTTCGCGCCGGCAGCCGTCGTCCGCTCGCCCGGGTCGGCATCGGCGTCGCGGTCCGCGACGGCGTCAAAGTCGATCTGTCGACCGTCGAATCGACCCGCAAGCTGCTGATCGATGCCAAGACGATCACCTACAGCAATTCAAGCACCGGCGGACTGAGCGGCATCAATGCGCAGAAGGTGCTGGCCAATCTCGGCCTTACCGAGGCGGTCAAATCAAAGACGAAGCTCTCGAAAGGCCTCGCGGAGGGTCAGGCGCAGATTGCCAAGGGCGAGATCGAGGTCGGCCTCTTCAATCTGAGTGAAATTCCGCGGGCGCCGGGCGTGGCGCGGGCGGGGCCGGTACCCGCCGAGGTCGAGGTCTATATCAATTATGACGCTGCACTGCCTGTCGCCAATGCAAATCCTGCTGACGCGCTCGCGTTTCTCTCCGCCTTGCAGCGCCCCGCGACGCGCCCCGTCTGGGACAAGGCCGGCCTCGAAGTCGTAGCGGAATGAACGTTCACGACAGGCGCAAAACTCTTTCGGTCGTTGCGCTCGCGGTCGCGGTTATCGGCGGGCATTGCGACGCCGTGTCGGCGCAGGGCTATCCGTCGCGACCGATCACCATCAGCGTGCCCTATTCCGCCGGCGGTCCGCTCGACACCATCGTGCGCGTGGTGGCGGAAGGGATGCGCGAGGCGCTCGGACAGCCGGTCGTCATCGAGAACGCGGCCGGTGCGGGCGGCAGCCTTGGGGTCGGCCGCGTGGTGCGCGCTGCGCCGGACGGCTACACGATCAGCGCCGGCACCTGGGGGTCCCACGTTGCCAACGGCGCGATCTACACGCTCTCCTACGATCTCCTGGCGGACCTCGATCCCGTGTCGCTGCTGCCGACCGAGCCCGATCTGATCCTCGCCCGCAAGACGTTTCCGGCGCAGCGGCTGACCGAACTGATCGCCTGGCTCAAGCAGAACCCGGGCCGCGCCTTGGCCGGAACGAGCGGGATCGGCGGGCCGTCCTACATGTCGAGCGTCTTCTTCCAGCAGACGTCCGGCACCCGTTTTCAGCTTGTGCCTTATCGCGGCGCGGGGCCGGCCCTGCTCGATCTCGTCGCCGGCCAGTTGGACATCATGATTACCGGCCCGGCGATCGCGCTGCCGCACGTGCGCGGCGGCGCGCTCAAGGCCTACGCGGTCACCGCGAGCACTCGGCTCGCCTCGGCGCCCGATATCCCGACGACCGATGAGGCAGGGTTGCCCGGATTTTACTTTTCCGCCTGGACGGCGTTGTGGGTGCCCAAGGGCACGCCGCGGGACATCGTCGTGAAGCTGAGCGACGCGGTCCGCGCGGCGTTGGCCAACCCGGTCGTGGGCGCACGTCTTGCCGCTCTCGCCCTCGAAACGCCGCCGCCTGATCAGCTTGGTCCCGAGGCGCTCGCGGCTTTCCACAAGGCCGAGATCGAAAAGTGGTGGCCGATCATCAAGGCCGCCGGCGTCTCAAAGCGGAGTAGGCTGCGCCAATCCCATCAGACAGGAGTCGGCAAGCCTCAATCATCATTGTTGCACATATTGCGCAATGCCTTTGCCGAACGACCAGTTTTCCTTGACGACTTCGACAAGGTTGATCACCACGTCATCGGGCCGGACGTTCAATTGCTTGTTGAGATCGTCGACGATGCGCTTGTAGAAGGCTTGCTTGAGCTCGACCGAGCGCCCCGCCGTCAACGTGATCTGAATGAAGATGATGTCCTGGGTGTAGCGGTTGCCCATATAGCTGTCGGCGAAATTCATTTCCTCAGGCGCGTGCTCGGTGATGACCTGAAACTTGTCATTCTGCGGAACGTTGATCAGATCGGTCATGGCTTTGTAGACGATCTCGCCCACCGTCTTTCGATATTGCGCAGGTTTGCCTCGTATCAGATCGATCCGGACGAACGGCATCGCGTGTCTCCTCGGTCGAAGGTTCGCGTTGCCTTCATGTAGGTCAGATCAACGACTGCGCGAGGCCAAAAATCTCCTCATTTGTCGTCCCTTGCCCGAAATGAGGGCAAGTTCGGCGGCGTCCCAATCGAAAAATTCCCACCCAAGCTTTTCATAGTACCCGATGGCGTCCGCCACCGCGTTGACAAAGAGCGTGTGCAGGCCGAGCGTCACAGCAAAATCATCCACCATTGCTGCGAGCTTGGTTCCGTGGCCTTGCCTTTGAACGTCGCCGCGAACGGCGACGAGCCGCACGATGCCGGTTCCATCGCCGCGATCGTCGAGCCGGGTCGTACCGATTGGCTGAGCATCAAGTTTGAGGAGCAAGGAATAACGATTGGGTAGCCGCTCCTCAGGGCGCTTGTCGTCGTAGCCGGTGAGCCCTCGTGCGGTCCATAAGACGTCGCGCCTGATCGCGTGATAGCTCGCCCAATCCGCGTCGTCCCTGCACTCGAATGAGCTCGTAGGTCATCGTCTCGGCCATGCGCAGCAACGGTTCGCCTTGGAGGTTGCTGCCGACGCGGTTATTTGTCATCTGATTTCGTTTGGTTTTGATCGCCTCTGCGTCACGTTGACCCTGCAGTTTTCCACGCCGTTCACCCGGCCGACCCTTTGCTGTCCGGATCATCTACAATGACGCCGTGCGAATCAGGGCGTCATGTGATGCCCGCCAAAGGCGCGTCATGTTGGCCCCCCAGTCCAATCGGCATTTTCTTGGCGTCGAGTGCTCCGCGACGGGGCGGGCGTGGCGCGACCGGCTTGACGATCGGGCGAGCGCGCGGGCGTTGACGATCGTGCAGCGTCACGGCTTGTCGGAGTTGCTCGCCCGGATCATTGCCGGACGCAATGTGGACGCGGACGCGGTTGCGGCCTTTCTCGATCCGACCATCAAGCAGCTGATGCCGGACCCCGACGTGCTCACCGACATGCCGGCGGCCGCTGGTCGGATCGCGGATGCGGTCGTGCGCGGCGAGAAGGTTGCAATCTTCGGCGACTACGATGTGGATGGGGCGACGTCGGCCGCTGTCGTCGCAACGTTCCTGCGCGTCGCCGGCCTCGATCCCAAGGTCTACATCCCGGACCGCATTTTCGAAGGCTACGGACCGAATGTGGATGCGATCCGCATGCTGGCGGGGCAGGGCGCAACGCTGCTCATCACCGTCGATTGCGGCACCACCAGCGTCGAGCCGCTGGCCGAGGCCGAGCGGCTCGGCCTCGACACCGTGGTGATCGATCATCATCAGGCCGACGAGGCGCTGCCGGCGGCGAAGGCCATCGTCAATCCGAACCGGCTCGACGATCTCTCCGGCCTCGGCCATCTCGCCGCCGTCGGGCTGGCGTTCCTCGCCGTCGTCGCGGTCAATCGCGAGTTGCGTCGGCGCGGTTTTTGGACCGCGGCTCGCCCGGAGCCTGCGCTCCTCGATTTCCTCGACCTCGTCGCGCTCGGCACTGTCGCCGATGTGGTGCCGCTCATCGGGCTCAATCGCGCGTTCGTTGCCAAGGGCCTGATCGCCATGCGGCGGCGCGAGCGGGTCGGCCTCACCGCGCTCATCGACGTGGCGCGGCTCACCGGACCGCCGGAGCCCTGGCACCTCGGCTATATGCTGGGGCCGCGCATCAATGCCGGCGGCCGCATCGGCCGGGCCGATCTCGGCGCGCAGCTGCTGTTGTGCGCCGACCCGATCGAGGCTGCCGCGCTCGCCGCCGAGCTCGACCGCCTCAACCGCGAACGCCAGGCAATCGAGCTCGCTGCTGTCGCCGAGGCGGAGGCCGAGGCGATGGCGGCGCTCGGCATCGAGGAGAAGGGTGCCGTGGTGGTGACGGCTTCGCCGCGCTGGCATCCGGGCGTGGTCGGCCTCGTTGCCGCGCGGCTGAAGGAGCGATTCGATCGCCCGGCATTCGCGATCGCGCTCGGCGCGGGCGAAACCGGCACCGGCTCGGGGCGCTCCGTGCCGGGCGTCGATCTCGGCCGCGCGGTGCGCCACGCGGTCGCCGCGGGGCTGATCGAGAAGGGCGGCGGCCACGCCATGGCGGCCGGCATCACGCTGCGCAAGGACCGGCTCGGCGCGTTCCGCGCGTTCCTCGAGGAAAGTCTCAGCGCCGACGTGGAGAACGCGCGGCGTGACGACGCGTTGCTGGTCGACGGCGCGCTCACCGCACGCGCCGCAACGGCCGAACTCCATGCGGAATTGGCCGCTGCAGGCCCATTCGGAGCCGGCAATCCAGAGCCAATCATCGCATTGCCGGCGCACACCATCGCCTATGCCGAGGAGGTCGGCCAGGCCCACGTGCGCGCGCGGCTCGCCGCCGGCGACGGCGCAGCGCTCGACGCCATCGCCTTCCGCGCCGCGGGGCAGAAGCTCGGCCACGCGCTCCTCAAGAACCGCGGCCGCAGCATGCACGTCGCCGGGACTCTCGCGGTCGACCGTTGGCAAGGCAACGAGCGGCTCCAACTGCGCCTGCTCGACGTCGCGCCCACCGACCCGCTCGACCGGTTGCGGCCACCGTAAGGTGCGCGGAAGGCGGCTGAGGCCGGCGTCAGGCGGAGTGGCACGCGCGGCGCCGGCGCGCTATACCAACGCCGTCTCGCACATCCGGAATGATCCATGTCCAATCTCAATCTCTCGGTCGCGGTCGGCGACTACGACCGCAATCGTCCGCTCATCAACGGCGCCGTTCGCATCGACGGGGTCGATCCCGTATTCATGACTCTGTCGCCGGAGGAAATCTTCTTCCGCGCGTTTCGCTCGGTTGATTTCGATATCTGCGAGCTGTCGCTGTCGAGCTATACGGTCAAGACCGCGCTCGGCGAGTGTCCCTACGTCGGCATTCCCGCCTTCGTGTCGAAGGCGTTCCGCCACACCTCGATCTATGTGCGCACCGATCGCATCAAGGAGCCCAAGGACCTCAAGGGCAAGAAGGTCGGCGTGCCGGAATATCAGCTGACCGCGAATGTGTGGGCGCGCGCGATCCTGGAGGACGACTTCGGCGTGAAGCCGTCGGATATCCATTGGATCAGGGGCGGCATCGAGCACGCCGGGCGGCCCGAAAAGGTCACGATCAAGCTGCCGCCGGGAGTACGGCTCGACGACGCCCCCGAAGGCGCAACGATTTCCGCGCTTCTTGATTCAGGCGAGATCGACGGCTTCATCGCGCCGCGGCCGCCGGTCTTCATCGAACGCGGCCATCCCAATGTCGGCTGGCTGTTCCGCGATCCGGTGGCGGCCGCGAAGGACTGGTACAAGCGCACCGGCATCTTCCCGATCATGCATCTGATCGGCATTCGCCGCACGCTCGCCGAGAAGCATCCATGGCTCCCCGTCGCGGTGTTCAAGGCGTTCGAGCAGTCGAAGACGACGGCGCTGGCGGCTTTGAGCGATACCTCGGCCACCAAGGTGACGCTGCCGTTCGTCGAGGAGACGCTCAAATCGGTGCGCGAACTGATGGGCAACGACTTCTGGTCCTACGGCGTCGAGCCGAACCGCACCACGCTCGAGACCTTCCTGCGCCATCATCATTCGCAGGGCCTGTCGCCCCGGCTGATGAAGGTCGAGGAGATGTTCCACCCCTCGGTCTACGAGACGTTCAAGGTGTGACACGTAGCCCGGATGGAGCGAAGCGCAATCCGGGATCGGCCTTGCCCAAAAATCGATCTGGCGAAAAGTGCGTTCGCGCTGGTGAGTAAACGCGGCAACACCTGTCCCGGATTGCGCTTTGCTCCATCCGGGCTACAACTCACCACAACTCACTTCTGGAGCTGGATCAGCTCCGCGAGCTGCTGCTTCGTGAGCGGCGCCGGGATGAATTTGAGCCGCACCGCCTCCTCCATCAGCGAATCGAGGCCGTGGATTTCGTCGGGGTCGATGAGAGATCTGGGGAAGAAGTCGTCGCGCACCTGGCGGGCGACCTCCTCCGAGACGCCGACGAATGCGGCATAGTCTTTGAGGACCTGCGGATTGCTGCTGTACATGTAGGCGATCAACTCGCGATAGGCGGCCATGAAGCGGCTGATCGCCTCCTTGCGCTTGGCGAGGGCGTCTGCATTGGCGACCATGGTGCGGATGGTCTGGCCGCGCACCAGCGTCGAGTCCATCGCCCTCGCGATGACGCGGGTCTTGCCCTCTGCGATCTCCTTGAGGCCGAACGGCGGTGACGACCAGCCGACATCGACCTGATCGGTCATGACCGCGGTGAGCGTCGATGACGGATTGCCGGTCGCCATCGGCTTTGCCTTGAGCTTGAATTCGTCGATGAAGGCGCGGACGATGCTGTTGGTGGACGAGCCGTTGGTCGAATAGGCGATGGTGTTCTTGTCGGTCATCTCGGCGAGCGTCTTGAACGGCGCCGACGTCTTTGCATACCAGTAGTCGGCGGCCCCTGTCGCTTCGGCGCCGATGATGCGGACCGGCGCGCCCTTCGCGTAGGCCGCCATGGCGCCGAGCGTGCCGACCGCGAGCCCGATATCGACGCTGCCGGCGATCACCGGCTGCAGCGTCTCGCCGCTGCCCGACGTGTAGATCATCTCGAGCGTGATGCCGTGCTTCTTGTAGATGCCGGCCTCGTTGCCGAGCTGCGTGATCGACGTGTCCCAGTTGCCGCGCTGGCCGATGGTGAGCTTGATGACGTCGTCCGCGCGAACGGCGGCCGTGCCGAGCGAAGCGATCGCCGCGCCGAGGATGAGCGCGCGACAGGCGAGATGCTTCATCGTGTTTCCTCCTGTTTTTATCATCTTCGTGCGTCTCTCGTATCTTAACCGGTAGGGTGGGCAAAGGCGGCCAAAACGCTGCCGTTTTTGCGAAGCCTCTGGTCCGCCGTGCCCACGCGGACAGTCGCCTAATTTACGCGGTCCGCGTGGGCACGGCGGAACCAAAGCCGTGCGAAATTTGCATCGTCTCGGCCGCCTTTGCCCACCCTACGACCCTCGTCCTCGGCACGATGTCATCGCGGCCTGATCGTGCCGAGACCGCCGAGGCGGCCGACGAGCGCGTTGGCGCCGATCGCGAGCACGAATAGCACGATCAGCATCGCATACATGCGCGGCATGTCGAACAGGCTGTAGGCCTGGATGATGAGGAAGCCGACGCCGCGGTTGGAGAGCTTGGTCTCGGCCAGCAGCGTGCCGATGATGGCGACACCGAGACCGAGCCGCACGCCGTTGATGATCGGATGGCGCATCGCCGGCAGATAGATCTTCGTCGCCATCTGCCAGGCGTTGGCGCGAAAGCTCTTGCCGACGCGGATCAGCACCTGATCGATCTGGCGCATGCCGGCCGCGGTCGATAGCGCGATCGGGAAGAAGCAGGAGAGAGCGCCCATCGCGACCTTCGATCCGGGGCCGACTCCGAACCACATGATCATCACCGGGAAGAAGATGATCTTGGGCGTCGGCCCAAGATAGTAGAGGTAAGGTTCATAGGCTTTCGCGAGCAGCTTGTTGCTGCCGAGGACGAGGCCGACCACGAGACCGCCCACGCCTCCGATCAGGAGCCCGATGCCGACTTCGCCGGCGGTGACGCCGAGATTCCAATAATAGTCGGGCGACGACAGCAGCTTGACGATCGCGCTTCCAATCGCGCCCAGCGAGGGCACCACGTCGCGATAGAACAGCTCCAACCGCGACACGGTCTCCCAGAGCAGGAGCCACGCGACGATGATCGCGATCCGCACCAGCGTAACCGGATCGGTCCAGACGGCCGGGGCCGTCGTCAGCCTCAGTTGACCGGCCTCAGCCATCGCTCGATCCATTCGGTTATGACGAAGAACACGACGCTCACCAGAATCACGAAGCAGATCGCCGCGTAGGTGCCGGGCAGATCGTAGCGTTCGGCGAGATCGTTGATGAGCTGGCCGAGCCCGCCGAAATTGATCAGGAACTCGACGCCGACCACATTGATCAGGGTGAAGATGAGCCCGAGCCGCACGCCGACGAAGATCGTCGGCAGCGCTGCCGGGAACAGGATTTTCGCGAACAGTTGCGGCGAGGTGAGATTGAAGCTCTTCCCCACATTGATGAGGACGCGGCGCGTCCCGGCGAGACCCTCAATGGTCTTGAGGATCACCGGCGGCAGGCCGGCGACGAACCCCATCATGATGATGGTCCACATGTTGCGGCCGAAAATGACGAGGAACAGCGGATACATCAGCACGGTCGGGGCGGACGCCGCGGCCGCCACCCAGGTCTCCGTGGCGCGGCGCAGCAGATTGAACCGAAACAGCAGCAGCCCGAGCGCGACCCCGACGACGGTGATCATCGCGCCTGCGGTAAAGGCCTCGAAGAAGGTGAGGCGGAATCGATCGGCAATGTCCTCCTCGGTGATGACGCGGCCGAATGCCATTGCGATCTGCGACGGCATCGGCACGATGAATCGATTGATGACGCCGACGCGGATCAGGATTTCGACGGCGAGGATCGCGATAATCAGCGAGCCGAAGCCCAGCGCCGGCGGGACGATGCGCGAGCGCGCAAGAGACGCGGACGTCACGGTCACGGTCCGTGATGGTGGTGCAGCATGCGGCTTTCCTCGTCCTGCATGCCGCGGCTTGCCTCTTCGCGCAGGTCGCTCCACAGCTGCGCCACGTAATGGCCGAAGGCTTCGCTCGACACGACTTCGGACGAGCGCGGGCGCGGCAGGTCGATCTCGATGATGCGCTTCACCCGACCGGGTCGATAGGTCATCACCAGGATGCGGTCGGCAAGCTGCACCGCTTCGGTGATGTTGTGGGTGATGAGGAGCGTCGTCTGCTTGAGCTGCTGCTGGATCTGCAGCACCTTGTCGCCGAGCAGCAGCCGGGTCTGCTCATCGAGCGATGCGAACGGCTCGTCCATCAGCAGGATTTTCGGCTCGGAGGCGAGCGTGCGGGCAATGGCGACGCGCTGGCGCATGCCGCCGGAGAGTTCGGCGGGATAACGGTTCTCGAAGCCGCCGAGCCCGACGAGGGCGATGAATTTCTTGGCCTTGTCGTGGCGCGCGGCCTTGCCCATGCCGGCGATCTCGAGCGGGAAAGCGACATTCTCGATCACGGTGCGCCAGGGAAAGGTCGACTCCTCCTGAAACACCATGCCGATTGCCGGATGCGGACCATGAACGGTTTCGCCGGCGACCGTGACGATGCCGCCGTAGCCGTCGGTCAGTCCGCCGATGACGTTGAACAGGGTCGACTTGCCGCAGCCGGATGGGCCGATCACCGCCAGGAATTCGCCGGGCCGCACGCTCAGCGAGACGCGGTCGACCGCGACCAGCGGCCCTTCGGGAGTATCGAACTGCTTGATGATGTCGTTGACCACCAGGATGCCGCGCTCGGACGGCGCATTTGCGGCGGTCTTGGACAAGGTGGAAACGCTCGCCATGAATAACCTTGTTTCTAACTTCACCTCCCCCTGGAGGGGGGAGGTCGGCCGCGCAGCGGCCGGGAGGGGGTGACAGCGGTGCAACAATCTCGATGCAGAACATCTTTGCACCGCTGTCACCCCACCCCGCTCGCTTCGCGAGCGACCCTCCCCCTCCAGGGGAGGGCCGAGAAACTTAACCCGACTTGCGGTGCGAGATCGCGCCGGCGTCGCGGGCGCCATAGCCCGGCTCGATCCGCACGTCGACCACCGCGACTTCGCCGTTGTCCACGGCCGCAATCGCCTCGGCGAACGTCGCGGCGAGATTCTCGGTCCGGGTAATCGGGCCGAAGCCGCGCGCGCCCTGGGCGCGGGCGAGGCCGGCCATGTCGATCTCCGGGTCGAGCATCTTCTGGCCGATCCACTTGTTGTCGACCGGCCGGTTGCGCAAAATCGCCATCCGCTCCTGATGCACCTCGTCGTTATAGAACGAGCGATTGTTGGCCACGATGATGAGAAGGGGAATGCGGTAGTGCACCGCAGTCCAGAGCGATGTCGCGCTCATCAGGAAGTCGCCGTCGCCGCAGATGCCGATCGGCAGGCGACCCGAGCCCCTGAGCGCGAGCGCTGCGCCGACCGAAATGCCGGGGCCGCCGCCGACGCCGCCGCCGCCGTCCGAGCCCAGAAAGTCGAGCGGGTGACGGAAATGCCAGAACGAGCCCTGCCACGACAGCGGCAGATGCGTGAGCGTCACGTCGCGGCTGCCGACCGTGCCGCGCAATGCGTGGGCGAGGTCTTCGATGCCGATGGTGTCCTTCGCGCCGCCCTTGGGCTCGTGCAGCGGGCGCGCCGCGCCTTTCGGCTTGGACGACGCCGGGCCGACGGCAGCGGCAAGCGCGATCGCGACAGTGTCGGGATCGGCGGCGATGAAAAGGTCGACCGGCGGCAGGCCCTGGTAGTCCATGCTCCAGCCGTTGTGCAGTTGATGGTCGAGCGAGACCTGGATGACTTTGCCCTTGGGCGGCGCGCCGACCGACTTCAACGTGCCGGCGAGATCGACCCAGTCGAAGCTCAGGATCACGTCGGCCTCGCGCAGCAGCGGCGTCAGTTCGTCCTTGGTGAACGGCTGAGGCGCGTCGACGTGCAGCGGATGGTCAGTCGGGAATGCGGCGCCGGTCTTAGGCGTCGTGCAGACGTGCGCGCCGATCGCCTCGGCAAGCGCGACGCGGCTCTTCCAGGCCTCGACGCTGCGCGAGACGCGGCCGGCAAGGATCACCGGGTGCTTCGCCTTCTTGAGCCAGGCGGCGGCCTCGTTGATCAGGTCGGCGGGAGCCCCCGCGGCAACCGGCGGCATGAAGCGAGCCGCTTCGATCGGCGCCAGCGGCTTGTCGAGCACCGACTCCTGCATGTCCGCATCGAGGTTGATGTAGACCGGGCCGCGCGGAGCGGTGTTCGTCAGCCACGCGCCGCGCAGCAGCGCTTCGCGCGCTGCCGCGGGCGAGGCGGGCTGGTCGTCCCACTTGGTGTAGTTGCGGACGATCGCGCCCTGGTCGGCCGCCGTGTGAATCCAGTCGATCCACGGCCGGCGCTTGGCGGCATCGACCGGGCCGGTGGCGCCCAGCACGACGATCGGCATGCGGTCGCACCAGGCGTTGAAGATCGCCATGGTGGCGTGGAACAGGCCGACATTGGAGTGCACCGCCGCCGCCATCGCCTTGTCGGTCACCTTGGCATAGCCGTGGGCGATGGCGACTGCTGCCTCCTCGTGCAGGCACAGCAGCATCTGCGGAGCCGCGTTGCCGATGTGATTGACGAGGCTGTCGTGAAGGCCGCGGTAGCTCGCGCCGGGGTTGAGTGCGATGTAGGGAATGTCGAGGTCGCGCAGCGTTTCGGCGACGACGTCGCTGCCGAAGCCCGCGACATTGGTGCCCGACGGTATCGGCCGCTCGATGGTCGAGATTTCGGCCTTGGCGCCGGACTTCTGTCGCGTCGCAGCCGCGGGCCGTGCGATACCTTCGCTTGTGGACATTTGCGCTAAACCTTCTGATCAGGATCGTGACGATCCAAGCCGATCAGGAGCTTTGACGCAACCGGGCCAGGACCTTGAGACCGGCATAGCCGTCGGCGGGCGAAATGCCAACTTTCTTCTGGTAGTCGCGAACCGCACGTTGGGGTGTCGCGGCCGTTGCGGCCAGCCTCAGTGCTTTACTGACGCGACGCGCGCCGCGGAACCTAAACGGTTGTGCCCAAGCACGTGTACGTGTGGCGCAATGGCCGCAGTTGCCATCCATCGCGGTGGAGAACCGCGCTTCGGCATTGATTGACCGGATAATGCGGTCGATAACGTGGCAGTGCGGCAGAGAGTGTCACATGGTTCTCGCTTGCGTACGTGTAGCTTGCGTTGGGGGCGTCCATGTTGCGCAGTCTGTGAATAGGAATGGCAATGGCAGAGTTCGACGTTGCGGCTTTCGTGGCCAAAATGGATGGTATGGGTGTGAAGTTGACAGCGGTTCCTCTCGCTGACGGGAAAGTCCGGGTCAGCCGCTGGCGAATGATGCAGTCGGTCGAGCATGCGAAGCAGGCCGAGGATCTGTGGATGTCCCAGATCGGAACCAATCAGGCCCGTATCGACGTCCTCGCTAAACATCTGACCGCGCAAGTGCCGCCGGCCCCTCGTGGGGTGCCATCGCAGGTTGCGCCCGCGAAGGGCGCCTCTCAAGCTCCCGCGCCAAACGGTGCCGCTCAAGCTCCGCCTGTGAATGGCGCCGCTCAAGCGCCGCCTGCGAAGGGCGTTTCTCAAGCTTTGCCGGATCCCAAGACCATCCCTCAGACGCCGTCGACCATTAAGGGCGCGCCTCAGATTTTGCCGACCACCAAGGCAGCCGCACCCGAAGCTTCTCCGGCTTCCAAGGTTGGTCCCCGCGCCGTCTCGGATCTCGGTGCCGAACTGTTGCGGCGACCCAATGAAAAGCCGCCGGAGCGACCCAGCGCAAAGGCGCAAGAGGTGCGCAAAGCGTAACGGCGCTGCGCCCCTTCACCGTTGGGACTTGGGAGTTGCGAAGCAGCCGTCACGCATAAAGCGCGTCACACTCGGCTGCAAATCTCGCAACCCGGCCGATCGTGTCCGCTTCGGCGATCAGCGGCGCGTGCCCCTGGTCCGGCACTTCGTGCAGGTCCATGTCGGGGTGGCGGGTCTGCATCTCCTGCACCGTCTCCGTGCTCAGAAGATCAGAGTTCGCGCCGCGAAACACGAGAAGCGGCATCTGCCCCAGGGCCTCGAACTGGGCCCACATGGTCTTGATCGGTCGATCGGGCGTGATCGAGTCAAGCGTGCGCGCGATTTCAGCGTCGTACTTGGCGATGTAGCGGCCGTTTTCTTCGCGCCACATGCGATGGGCGGCGGCGATCCAGTCGGCGGTTTCGAACTTCGGAAACTGTGCGCCCGATGTCCGCCGCAAGATGTCGGCGCCTTCTTCGTAATTGCGCGGCTCCGGCAATTTGCCGACATAGCCCTTGATCCGCATCATGCCCTTAGGCTCGATCACCGGACCGATGTCGTTGAGGATGGCGCCGGCGATCGCCGCCGGGCGAACCGTGGCCAGCTCCATTGTCACCATGCCGCCGCGCGACGTGCCGAGAAAGATGGCCGGGGCCGCCCCCATGGCGGTGATCACGGCAATGACGTCGGCGGTCTCGACGCGGACGGCATAATTGCTGGTGTTGGGATCGTAGCTTGAGAGGCCGCGGCCGCGAAAATCGATGGCCAGCACCCGCCGCGGTGCTGCCGCGTCATCGGCCAGCGCGCTCGCCACTTCCTCAAAGTCCTCTGCATTACGCGAAAGGCCCGGAAGGCACAACACCGGCAGGCGGTCGCTGTTGCGCGGACCGTAGTCGCGCACATGCAGCCTCAGGCCGTCTGGGGCCGTGATGAACCTGCTTTCGAAACCGGGCATCGTCGTAGGCCTCACCCGGCTGTTGCAGCCGGCTTAATTGCTGCCGGCGCCGCGCCGGAGGTCCGCCTCGATCAGCAGCTGCGGGCTGCCGCCGAAACGCACGCGATAGACCTGGATGTTTTCCAGGATGCGCTGAACATAATTACGGGTCTCGGAGAACGGAATACGCTCCACCCAATCGACCGGATCGACATTGGGATCGCGCGGGTCACCGAACCGTTCGATCCATTCCTTGACCCGGCCGCGGCCGGCATTGTAGCCGGCGAACGCGAGGATATAGGAGCCGCGATAGCCCTCGATGACGTCGCCGAGCTCGGCCGCACCAAGCTGCATGTTGTAGACTTGGTCATTGATCAGGCGCCGCTCGTCATAGCTGACGTTGAACTTGCGTGCCATTTCCCGACCCGCGGACGGCGTGACCTGCATCAGGCCGATCGCATTCGCGGACGACCGATCGCGCGGATTGAAGGCGCTCTCCTGCCGCGCGATCGCGTAGACGATTTCGCGTCCCACTTCCGGGCCGATCGCCGAATAGCGCGGCAGACCGAATGTGGGGAAGGCATAGTGGTCGAACGGATAGCCGCGACCGAGCGCCTCCTTGCCGAGCAGAAGCAGAGCGCGGGCATCCTGGTTACGCGAGATGACCTCGGCAACGCCCGCCATCGCGGCCATGTCCTGGCCATGGTCGCCAAGATCCGCAGCGATCGACACGACGAGGTCGCGCTCGTTGGCGGCGTAGAGGATTTCGACGGCGCGCGCGACCTCGCTGCGCGTCGAGGCATGCCGGTCCGGCGGCGGGGAGACCACGATTTCGGGCAGGCCGAGGCGGGCGCGGGCAAGCTGCCCGTAGTAAGCCGTGTTGTAGCGCGCGGCCTCCTGGTAGAAGCCGTGGGCCTCGTGGGACCGGTTCATCGCCTCGGCGGCGCGGCCGCGCCAGTAGTTGGCGCGGGCGAGCGAGATCGGATTGTTGGTGGTCTGCGCGATG
Source organism: uncultured Alphaproteobacteria bacterium (assembly GCA_963702755.1). Lineage (GTDB taxonomy): Bacteria > Pseudomonadota > Alphaproteobacteria > Rhizobiales > Xanthobacteraceae > JAJPKK01. Next base: position 1,023,737 of record CAVPDZ010000009.1, read on the forward strand.
CGCGTGAAGTGCTGGGCCGCGACCGAAGGATTGTTGAGGAAGCGCAGCGCGATCCAGCCGGCGGTGAACTGGCTTTCGACCCGATAGTTTTCCTTGAACGGCGTCGCGGCGTCGCGGGCGATTTGGTAGGCGGCGTTGGGCTGGTTGAGATCGAGGAGCTTGCGCGCCAACAGGCGCCGCTCGACCCACCACTCATCGGTATCTTGCACCGCGGCGGCGTCCTTCGGCGCCGCCATCATCAGTTCGGTGGCTTCGGCAATCTTATCGGCGTGGCGCAACACATGGATGCGCGCAAAAATAATGCAGGGATCGCGTTGCACGCTTGCCGGCAGCGCGTCGAGCAGTGACTTCGCGTTGCTGGATTTCTCGTTGGCGGCAATCCATGCCTTGGCGATCGCGGGCTCGCCGCCGCCAAGCCGATGGGCAGCACGCAGGCCGGACGCATTGTCGTGGGCGTAAAGCCGGCGCGCCATGCGCGCCTTCTCGTCCGCAGGCGTAATGAGGCCGCCGAAGGTCTGGAGCGCCTGCTCCTCAAGCTCCGGCGACAACTGCTCGCTGATCCACGGTCCGCGGATCAGCGCCTGTGCCGCGGCGTGATCGCCCGTCGCGAGAAGCGCGCGCGCAAGAGCGAATGCGCCTTTGATCGACGCGGGAGAGTTTCCGGAGAAGCCGCGGATGGTGGCGAGGTCCGCGCCCTCCTGCCACAGCATTCCCTCGGCGCGACGGCGGAACATCAGCGCATGCGGCCAATTCGGGTTGGCGGCGACGAAGGCGCGATAGCGGGCGAATGTCAGGTCGTTATTGTTGTCGCTGCGGAGAATCGCCCATTCGACGAGCTTGCGGGCGGTTGGGTCTTCGATGCGGCTCTGGATGTCGGTGGCGTCTTGCGAACGGCCGCGCCGGGCGAACTCAAGCGCCTGCTTGACGGTGGCAATGTCGCGTTCGGAGAAACCGCCGCTTGGCGCTGACGGCGCTTCCTCGCGCGGCAGCGGCACGGCAGAGGAGGGCAGCGACGCCGTATGGTATTCGGCAACGGCAGTCGCTGGCTTTGTCGTGGCCTGAGCGGTGGTTACGGGAACAGGTGCGACGGCGATCTGAGGTCGCGGGCGCGGCAGCGGTACATGCTTGAGATGCGGCGCCGCGGTTGCCGCAGCGGCGATGAGCGCGCCGGCCAAGCTGCCGGCTGCGATAGCTGAGTGTCGCCGTATCAATGATCCCCCCGTACCCACGGACAGCGCGCGCGGGCCGCAATTTGCCCCGAAGAACACCCTGTTTCGAACCCCTTAAGGAAACCCTAAGCGGTAAATCGTGGCAATGGTTCGGCAGATTGCACAATGCTTGATCGCGCGGGGCTTTAATCCAGTCATCGAAATCGTTATGAATGCACGGGGATGCCGGTTTCCCGCCTTGAGGAGCAATCATGGGTGCGAGGACGAACTTTCGCGGATCATTCACTGCCCTGGTGACACCGTTCAAGGACGGGGCTGTGGATGAGAAAGCGTTCCGCGCCCTCGTCGCCTGGCAGATCAGCGAGGGTACCAACGGACTCGTGCCGGTCGGAACCACCGGCGAAAGCCCGACCCTGTCCCACGACGAGCACAAGCATGTCGTGGAGTGGTGCATCGGCGAGGCGGGTGGCCGCGTCCCCGTGGTTGCCGGCGCCGGATCAAACTCGACGCGTGAGGCGGTCGAACTCGCAAAGCATGCGGAAGAGGCCGGCGCCGACGCCGTGCTGGTGGTGACGCCTTATTACAATAAGCCGACCCAGGAAGGGCTCTTCCAGCACTTCAAGGCGATCAACGACGCCATCGGCATTCCGATCATCATCTACAATATCCCGGCGCGGTCGGTGATCGACATGTCCGTCGACACGATGAAGCGCTTGTTCGAACTCAAGAACATTGCCGGCGTCAAGGATGCGACCGCCAGCATGACGCGGGTCTCCCAGCAGCGCGAGACGCTCGGTCCCGACTTCAACCAGCTCTCCGGCGAGGACGTGACCGCCCTCGGGTTCATGGCGCATGGCGGCCATGGCTGCATTTCGGTGACCTCGAACGTCGCGCCTCGGCTGTGCGCCGAATTCCAGAGCGCGTGCCTGCGCGGCGATTTCGGTACCGCACTCAAGCTCCAGGACCAGCTCCTGCCGTTGCACCAGAACCTGTTCATCGAGACCAATCCCGCCCCGGTGAAATATGCGCTCTCCGTCCTCGGCAGATGCGAAGAGACGGCGCGGCTGCCGATGGTGCCGCTGTCGGAGAAGTCGAAGACCGCGGTGCGCGCCGCGATGGTCCATGCCGGGCTGATCAATTAGCCGACGGGCAGCCCAGCGTTGCGCGCTCGCTTGCGCCCGTGAATTGGCGGGCTGCCCGCGGTCGCATTGAAAAGCGGACGTTTGCAGGGCCGCGAGTACACTTTGTACGGGGAGCCCCTAAATTGGGGCTCGCGAAGCCGCCTACCGCCAACAAGACCGGGGGAACGCCATGCTCGAAGATTTCAAGAAATTCGCCTTGCGCGGCAACGTCATCGACCTTGCGGTCGGCGTCATCATCGGTGCCGCGTTCGGAGGCATCGTGAATTCGCTGGTGGGCGACATCATCATGCCGACGATCGGTGCGATTACCGGCGGTCTCGACTTCTCCAACTATTTCGTGCCGCTGTCGTCCAAGGTCACGGCCGATAATCTCGCGGACGCCAAAAAGCAGGGCGCGGTGCTGGCATGGGGGAGTTTCCTCACGATCCTGATTAACTTCGCGATTATCGCCGTCGTCCTGTTCATGGTGATCAAGGGGATATCGAAGCTCTACAAGCAAGAGGCAGCAAAGCCGCCCGAAGCCGCCAAGCCCACGCCTGAAGTCGTCCTGCTCACCGAGATCCGGGATCTTCTCAAGAAGTGACGGGACCATGGCGGAGAAGAAAGAGCCAGCGCACAAGATCGTCGCCGATAATCGCAAGGCGCGATTCAACTATGAGATCGGAGAGGTCTTGGAGGCCGGCATTGCGCTCACCGGCACCGAGGTGAAGTCGCTGCGGACCGGCCGGGCGACCATCGCAGAAGTCCTATGCCGATGCCCGCGACGGCGAGATCTGGCTCATCAATTCGAACATCCCCGAGTACCTGCAGGCGAGCCGCTTCAATCATGCGCCGAAGCGGCCGCGCAAGTTGCTGCTCCACAAGCGTCAGATCACGAAGCTCGCCGCTGCGGTCGAGCGGGAGGGCATGACCATCGTGCCGCTGCGCTTGTTCTTCAACGAGAAGGGCCGGGCGAAGGTCGATATCGCGCTCGGCCGGGGCAAGAAGCTTCACGACAAGCGCGAGACCGAGAAGAAGCGGAGCTGGAATCGCGAAAAGGGCCGCCTGCTGCGGATGAAGGGCTAGGCGGCGTCTCTACGCTCGCGTCAACCTCGCCTTTTCCACCGTGATTCATCACCGATGAGGGCACCGATGTCGTTGCCGGTAAAGCTCGACCACTGCGTGATCCATGTTTCCGACTGGGAACGCTCGAACGCGTTCTACCGCGATGTGGTCGGCGCCGAGGTGGTGCCGCGCGGCGCCTATTTCGCCTACCGCTTCGGCGACACCCAGCTCAATCTTCATGGCCCCGGGATGATCGGACATCCGGTGGCCCGGCTGCCGGTGCAGCCCGGCAACAGCGACATCTGCTTCGAGTGGAAGGGGCCGATCGCCGACGCCATCGCCCATCTCGAGCGCCACAAGGTCCCAATCGAGCTCGGTCCGGTGGAGCGCAACGGCGCCAAGGGCAAGGGCACCAGCGTCTATTTCCGCGATCCCGACGGCTCGCTCCTGGAATTCATGTCCTACCAGTGAAGGGCTATTTGCTCTTTCCGACGGCCGAGAGCGCGGCCGCCGTCGGTCGCTCGGCGGGTGCATCGAGATAACTGCGCACCGCGGCGAACACCGAACGGAACATCTGCGGCGTCAGCACGCCCGGTATTCGTATTGTAGCGCGAGCAGTGGTAGCTATCGAATAGCTTGAGCGCGCCGACCGCGTGGGTCGCACCGTGCGCGAACGGCAGCGCGGACATCCGCGAGCCGAGCGCGACGACGGTGCTGTCATGGGCGATCCGGCCGAGCGCGACGATCGCGGCGAGCTTCGGCATTTCGGCAATCGTTGCCACCAGGAATTCGCGACAGCGGCGGATTTCGTCGCCGGTCGGCTTGTTTTCGGGGGGCACGCAGCGCACGGCGTTGGTGATGCGGGCATCCTTGAGCGCGAGGCCATCGTCGGGGCGCGCCGCAAAGGTCCCGGTCGAGAAGCCGTATTGCGCGAGCGTCGCGTAAAGGAGATCGCCGGCGTAGTCGCCGGTAAAGGGCCGGCCGGTGCGATTGGCGCCCTGCAGGCCGGGCGCAAGTCCGACGATCAGGAGACGCGCGTCGCGTGACCCGAAGGACGGTACTGGAGAGTTGTGCCAGCTTGGCTCGCGCGCGCGCCAGGACTTGCGGAAGGCGACGAGTCGCGGGACAGTGTGGGCAATCACGTCCGACTTTGCTGCCGCGCGGGGCGGCGCCGCTGCCGGCCATGGCGGCAGGCGATCAATCTTCGTCGAATTCGTCGTCGTCATCGGCGCCGACCGGTGCCCGCGCGGGTACCGGGCCGCGCTGCAAGAATTGTGGTGTGTGCTGGCGCGGCTCCCGCGGCTCGCGGGCCGGCCGTTCAGGACGCTCGCCGGGGTCGCGGCCGATCTTGTTCTGCAGCTCTGCAAGATCGAGGAAAATGTCGGCCTGCCGGCGCAACTCGTCGGCAACCATGGGTGGTTGGGTCGATACGGTCGATGCCACCGTGACACGGACGCCTTTGCGCTGGACCGCCTCGACCAGGGAACGGAAATCGCCGTCGCCGGAAAACAGCACCATATGGTCGATATGGCCAGCGATCTCCATGGCGTTGACCGCAAGCTCGATGTCCATGTTGCCCTTGACCTTCCGCCGGCCGGTTTGGTCAACGAACTCTTTCGTCGCCTTGGTCACGACCGTGTAGCCGTTGTAATCGAGCCAATCGATCAGGGGACGAATCGAAGAATACTCCTGATCCTCGACGACCGCGGTATAATAAAAAGCCCGTAACAGATAGCCCCGCGATTGGAATTCGCGCAGCAGCCGCTTGTAATCGATGTCGAAGCCTAGCGATTTTGCGGTCGCGTAAAGGTTGGCGCCATCGATGAAGAGGGCAATTTTTTCGCCGGACACAGACATGGGAGTTCTTTCGATCAAAGCCGCGCCTGCTTGGCAGCAGGACAATTGGCTATCTAGACCGCCGATCGATCAAACGACAGGACGATCATCAGGGACAGGATGCCACGGACGAAAGTCGTATGGCGCTTAAGTTACAGGACCCGCCTGCGGAAAAAGTACTTGCTTCGAAATCGGGCTTGGGCGCGGCCAAATTCCCCACCGCGGTCGCCCCTCGCGGGTATAAATATTGCGGGATAGTAAAGTGGCGCCCGCCCGGTCTCGAAGTGGTTGGCGTAACAGAGCATTGCAGCTTCGCCAAGCGCAATCTCGGTCACCGGCCATGCGAACTAACACCTGAAATGCACCCTCTTGCTTTCAAAGCGTGCAATCGTTATTTCCTGGTTCGAATTCAATCATGTTCTTTCGCTGACACAGCGCGGCACGCCATCACGCCACCGGTCCGCACGATCGGATTGGGGCGGGGCAGGCAATAACCACACAGCAACGCAACTACACCGCAAGGAGCATCCATGGCCCGCGTCACCGTCGAGGACTGCATCGACAAAGTGGACAACCGGTTCGATCTCGTCCTGCTCGCCAGTCATCGCGCCCGGATGGTATCATCGGGTGCCCAGATCACCGTCGATCGTGACAACGATAAAAATCCGGTGGTGGCGTTGCGCGAAATCGCCGACGAGACGATTTCGCCCGGCGACCTGAAAGAGGACCTTATCCACTCCTTGCAGAAGTACGTCGAGGTTGATGAGCCCGAGCCCGAGACCGTGCCGCTCATCGGCGGCGGCAACGTCGAAGCGGACGATGTCGAAGTGGTTGCCGACCGCATGACCGAAGAAGAATTGCTCCGTGGTCTCGAAGGCCTTGCTCCGCCCGAGGAGCGCCCCGAACCCATCGAGGTCGACGACGAGGAATAACGGGAGCGCGGGCGTCCCGCCCGCTTTTCGTCTCATCTGAGGCGGGCGTTTCGCCCGCCTTTTTATTTGCGATTGCGGCGAAGGCGCCTGCATTGCGTATCTTTGCATGCAATGGCCTTGGTCGCCTGCATTAGCGCTTGCTGCACGGCCCTTATGCCATAATATCGTTGCATAACGAGGCGCGTGGCCCCCGTCGGCTACGCCACGAGGAAACGCAATGGCGCCGTCCTCAAGCAATTTGCCGCCGAACGAATTGACGCGGGCTGAGGTGCCGCGCAACGATTTGCCGCGCATGGAGTCGCAGTCCAAGGCGCGCCGGGCGCCCGCTCGCGAGGCGCCGAGCATCGTACCTTCGCCCGAGCCGACGCCGAAACCTGCAAAGCCGCTGATCCGCCAGCTCGATCTCGTCGAGCGCGTCAGAAGCTACAACCCGAATACCAACGAAGATCTGCTCAACCGCGCTTACGTCTATGCGATGAAGGCGCATGGCGAGCAGAAGCGCGCCTCGGGCGACCCCTATTTCTCCCATCCGCTCGAAGTCGCCGCGATCCTGACCGAGCATGAAGCTCGACGACGCGACCATCGCGGCAGCGCTGCTCCACGACACGATCGAGGACACCGAGGCGACCCGCGAGGAAATCGACCAGATGTTCGGCAAGGAGATCGGCCATCTGGTCGACGGCGTGACCAAGCTGAAGAAGCTTGATCTCGTATCCCGCGAGGCGAAGCAGGCCGAGAATTTTCGCAAGCTCCTGCTCGCCATCGCCGAAGATGTCCGCGTGCTGCTGGTCAAGCTCGCCGACCGGCTCCACAACATGCGCACCATCGAGCACATGCCGCCGGAGACGCGCCGCCGCATCGCGCAGGAGACGATCGAAATCTATGCGCCGCTTGCCGGCCGCATCGGCATGCACGAGCTGCGCGAGGAGCTCGAGAGTCTGGCGTTCCGCGAGCTCAATCCCGAAGCCTCAAGGTCATGACCGAGCGGCTCGAGGCCTTGTCGGCGCGGGATCGCGGCCTGATCGCCGAGATCGAAGCCAGCTCGCCCGCAAGCTTGCCGACCGTGGCATTGCCGCCTGCGTCAAGGGCCGCCGCAAGCGCCCCTATTCGATCTGGCGCAAGATGGAGCGCAAAGCGGTCGGCTTCGAGCAGCTCTCCGACATCTTCGGCTTCCGCGTCATCGTCAAGGATGTGGGCCAGTGCTACCAGGCCCTTGGCGTCGTTCACACCACCTGGCCGGTGGTGCCGGGGCGCTTCAAGGACTACATCTCGACGCCGAAGCAAAACGACTACCGGTCGATCCACACCACGGTGATCGGGCCCGGAAACCAGCGCGTCGAGCTGCAGATCCGCACCGAGGAGATGCACGACATTGCCGAATACGGCATCGCCGCCCATGCCCTCTACAAGGACGAGAGCGGCGCGCCGACCGAATTGCTGTCGCGCGAGAGTCCAACGCCTATGCCTGGCTGCGGCGGACCATCGCGCAGCTCGCGGAAGGCTCGAACCCGGAGGAATTCCTCGAGCACACCAAGCTCGAGCTGTTCCAGGATCAGGTGTTCTGTTTCACGCCCAAGGGTAAGCTGATCGCGCTGCCGCGCAAGGCGACGCCGATCGATTTTGCCTATGCGGTCCACACCGACGTCGGCAACCAGGCGATCGGCTGCAAGATCAATGGCAAGATCGCGCCGCTGGCCTCCGAGCTTACGAACGGCGACGAGGTCGAGATTCTGACCTCCAAGGCTCAGACCGCGCCGCCGGCGGCGTGGGAATTGCTGGTCGCGACCGGCAAGGCGCGGGCGGCCATGCGCCGCGCCACGCGCCAAGCGGTTCGCAATCAGTACGCCGAGCTTGGGCGGCGCATCGTCGAGCGGCTGTGCAAGCGTGCCAAACGTGATTATTCCGATGAAAGCCTGACCGGCGCGTTGCCCCGTCTCGCGCGGCATTCCATCGATGACGTCTTTGCCGCGGTTGGCCGCGGCGAGATGAAAGCCTCCGACGTCGTGCGCGCCATGTATCCTGACTACAAGGAAGAGCGTGCGACGGCGACTCCGGCGCCCGAGGCCGGCTGGTTCGGCCTCAAGAAGGGCAAGGCCGTCAAGTTCAAGGTGCCGGATGGCACGACCAAGGAAGGGGCCATTCCGATCCGCGGCATCAACAGCGACCTGCCGGTGCGTTTTGCCCCTGACGGTGGCGCTGTGCCGGGCGATCGTATCGTCGGCATCATGACGCCGGGGGAGGGGATCACGATCTATCCGATCCAATCCTCGGCGTTGAAGGACTTCGAAGATACGCCGGAGCGCTGGCTCGATGTGCGGTGGGACGTCGACGAAACCACCCCGCAGCGTTTCCCGGCCCGCATCCTGCTGCAGTCGGTCAACGAGCCGGGCTCGCTCGCCCAGATCGCCCAGGTGATCGCCGAGCATGACGGCAACATCGACAACATCCGCATGAGCCGGCAGTCGCCCGATTTCACCTCGCTGACGATCGATCTCGAGGTCTACGACCTCAAGCATCTCACCGCCATCATCGCGCAGCTGCGGGCAAAGCCCGTGGTCGCCAAGGCGGAACGGATGACCGGGTAGATTACTCCGGGCTACGTCATGACTACCGCGAAGCTTCGCCTCGGCGTCAACATCGACCACGTCGCCACCTTGCGTAACGCGCGCGGCGGACGCCATCCCGACCCGCTGCATGCGGCCGAGATCGCAATCGCCGCCGGCGCCGACGGCATCACGGCGCATCTGCGCGAGGACCGTCGCCACATCCGCGACGACGATGTGGCGCGCCTGAAGGCCCGCATCGACAAGCCGCTCAATCTCGAGATGGCGGCAACCCGCGAGATGGTCGACATCGCGACCAGACTCAAGCCGCACGCCGCCTGCATCGTGCCCGAACGGCGCGAGGAGCGCACGACCGAGGGCGGCCTCGATGCCGCCGGCCAGCGGGGCACGCTCGCGCCGTTGATCGGTGAACTTCGGGACGCCGGCATCCGCGTCTCGCTTTTCATCGCGGCGGAGCCAGCCCAGATCGAGGCTGCCGCGGCGCTGATGGCGCCGGTCATCGAAATCCATACCGGCGCCTGGTGCGACGCCGTTGCCGAGGGTGCAACCGAGCGTGCGGCCGCCGAGTTCGGCCGCATCCGTGCCGGCGCGAATCGGGCGCGCCAGCTTGGCCTTGAAGTTCATGCCGGCCATGGCCTCGATTACGTGACGGCGGAAGCCGTCGCCGCCCTGCCGGAGATCGTCGAACTCAACATCGGCCACTACCTCATCGGCGAAGCCGTGTTCGGCGGGCTCGCGGCGGTGGTGCGCCGCATGCGCTCCGCGATGGACCGCGGCCGCGCCAAGGCGGCTCCCGCGGCGGGCAGTCCGGCATGATCCTCGGCATCGGCACGGATCTTGTCGACATCCGCCGAATCGAGCGCACCATCGAGCGCCACGGCGATCGCTTCATTCATCGCATCTTCACCGAAACCGAGCGCACTCTCGCCGAACGTCGCGCCAATCGCGCCGCGACTTACGCCAAGCGCTTTGCGGCGAAGGAAGCCTGCGCCAAGGCGTTGGGGACGGGTTTCCGCAACGGCGTCTTCTTCCGCGACCTTGGGGTCGTGAACCTGTCATCGGGGAAGCCGACGATGCGGCTCACCGGCGGGGCGCTGGTGCGATTGCAGACAATGATGCCGGTCGGCTGCGAGGCGCAGATCGACCTCGCGATCACCGACGAATACCCGATGGCGCAGGCGTTCGTTGTCATTTCGGCGGTGGCGCGGGCCGCAGGCTGAGACGCACAAGCCGCCGCGATTGCGTGATGATCCTCGCGAGGTTACAACAGCTTTCCCGGAGTCCAAGTTCCTAAGTCCAGGTTCGATCGACTGACCGAACATGGCGGCGGCGTGTGATTGGCAATGCCGGAAACACCCTCCAAACAACGGACGAAGCCAGTGGACTCGCCCAAACGCAAACGCGGCGGCAGCGAGATCGGCGAACTCGTCCGCATTGTGTTCTATGCGCTCGTTGTCGCGATCTTCGTGCGCACGCTCCTGTTCCAGTCCGTCAATATCCCGTCCGGCTCCATGAAGCCGACATTGCTGGTCGGCGACTATCTGTTCGTCTCCAAGTACAGCTACGGCTTCAGCCATTACTCGCTGCCGTACGCGCCGCCGCTGTTCGGCGGCCGGATCTTCGGCATCGAACCCCAGCGGGGCGATGTGGTCGTGTTCCGGCTGCCGCGCGATGATACCGAAGACTACATCAAGCGCGTGATCGGACTGCCGGGGGACCGCATCCAGATGAAGGAGGGTGCCCTCTACATCAACGATGCGCCGGTCAAGCGCGAGCGCGTCGGTGATTTCATCGACGATGAGGACGGCAGCAACATGCGCGTCAAACGATGGCGCGAGACGTTGCCGAACGGGGTGAGCTACGAGACGCTCGATCTCCAGGACAACGGTTCTCTGGACAACACGAAGGAGTATGTTGTTCCGCCCGGCAATTACTTCATGATGGGGGACAATCGGGACAACTCGACTGACAGCCGCGTTGCGCCGGAACGCGAAGGCGTCGGCTATGTGCCGTTCGAGAATCTGATCGGCAAAGCCCAGGTCATTTACTTCTCGATCAACAACAGCGAGCCCGCCTGGCACATCTGGACGTGGCCGTTGTCGGTCCGCTGGAACCGCTTGTTCACGCTGGTGCACTGAAATCCGGCGAGCCTCGCGGGCGCCATCGGGCTGCGGCATTTGCGCGCTCTCGCAGGCCTGAACCCTGGAGATTAGATCGCGGTTGGCGCGAAAATGCGCTCGAAGGCGATTCGCGTCGTCATATCGGCCGTGCAGCAGAGCAATGCCTGAGGGGCAAGCGACAAATCAGCCGACTTGATTGCGCCACGGCCGCCGAGAGGCTACAAGAACAGCGGATTCACGCGCCTTTTGCGGTCTTGAGCGCGTCTTGGCGGGTGGGATCAGGCTACTGAACTTCCACGGATTTTTGACGTTCGGCTGACAATGGCGAGTCATCGGCAATTGGACCGAAAACCCGTGCAGACCACGTGCAAGCGAGCGCGCTCACCAAGGAAGACAGGCTGATGACAGTATCGACACCCCAAAAGCGCGTCGCACCGAAGCGCACGGAGAGCGGATTTGGCGAACTCGTCCGCGTCATCATCCATGCGCTCATCATTGCGGTCGTGATCCGGACCTTCTTGTTCCAGCCTTTCAACATCCCCTCCGCCTCGATGAAGGACACGCTCCTCATCGGCGACTATCTGTTCGTTTCCAAATACAGCTACGGCTTCAGCCATTTTTCGCTGCCGTGGTCGCCGCCCTTGTTCAAGGGACGCATCTTTGGAAGCGACCCGCAGCGCGGCGACGTCGTCGTGTTTCGCCTGCCGCGCGAAGATTCCGTCGATTACATCAAGCGCGTGATCGGCTTGCCGGGCGACCACATCCAGGTGAAGGACGGGGTGCTTTACATCAACGGCACCGCGGTCAAGCGCGAGCGCGTCACCGACTACGTCGACGACGAGGATGGCACGCCCGAGCGCGTCCGGCGCTTCCGCGAGACGCTGCCGAATGGCGTGACCTACGATACCCTCGATCTCCAGGACAACGGCTTTCTCGACAACACCCAGGAATACGTCGTCCCGGCCGGTCACTATTTCATGATGGGCGACAACCGCGACAACTCGACGGACAGCCGCGTTCCGGCCGATCGCCAGGGTGTCGGCTACGTGCCGTTCGAGAACCTGATCGGCAAAGCGCAGATCATTTTCTTCTCGATCGGCGACGGTGAGCCCGCCTGGCATATCTGGGCTTGGCCGTTCTCGGTGCGGTGGAGCAGACTTTTCACGATCATAAGATGAGCCGGAAGGCAGCAACCGAAAGACGCGACCTCGAAACCCGGATCGGCTACCAGTTTGCCGACAAATCGCTACTGGACGCCGCTCTCACCCACATCTCGGCCTTGAGCGGCAAGAGCCGCGTCGCGAGCTACCAGCGCCTGGAATTTCTCGGCGATCACGTTCTCGGCCTCGTCATCTCCGACATGCTGTTCCGCGCCTTCGTGAAGGCGGACGAGGGCGAACTGTCGCGGCGGCTGGCCGATCTCGTGCGCAAGGAGACCTGCGCCGAGGTCGCCCGCGCGATCGACCTCGGCGCCGCGATCAAGCTCGGCCCCTCGGAGGCAAACGCCGGCGGCCGACAGCGAATGGCGATCCTCGCCGACGTCTGCGAGGCCCTGGTCGGGGCGGTATTCCTCGACGGCGGCTATTCCGCCGCCGCTGCTCTCGTCGAACAGTTCTGGGGCGAGCGCCTGCGTACGCCTTCGCGCCCGCTGCGCGATCCCAAGACCATGTTGCAGGAGTGGGCCCAGGCGCGCGGCCTGCCGACGCCCTCCTATCGCGAGATTGCCCGCACCGGCCCCCATCACGACCCGGAGTTTCGCGTCGCCGTCGAACTGCCGGCCCTGACGCCGGCGGAGGGTATGGGGCGCTCCAAGCGCGCGGCAGAACAGGCCGCGGCGGCCGCCATGCTGTCTCGTGAAGGCGTGGAGGCGGCGAGCTGACATGGGCTCAAGCTGACATGGACCAAACCGACATGGACGAGGCTTCGCCTGCGGACAAGTCCCGGCAGCGCTGCGGGTTTATCGCGGTCATCGGCGCGCCGAACGTCGGCAAGTCGACCCTCGTCAACGCGATGGTCGGCAGCAAAGTTACGATCGTCAGCCCGAAGGTGCAGACGACGCGCGCGATCATCCGCGGCATCGCCATCGAAGGCGATGCGCAACTGATCTTTGTCGACACGCCAGGCATTTTTGCGCCACGTCGCCGGCTCGACCGCGCCATGGTGGCGACGGCATGGTCGGGCGCACATGACGCCGACATTGTCGCGCTCGTCATCGATGCGCGCACGCGGCCTTGACGACGAGACCCAGACGATTGTCGCGAAGCTTGCCGATGTCTCGGCGACGAAAATCCTCATCATCAACAAGATCGATCTCGTCGCGAAACCAAGCCTGCTCGGCCTCGTGCGGACGGCGAACGAGCGCCTTCCGTTTGCGGCGACGTTCATGGTGTCGGCGACGAGCGGCGATGGAGTCGGCGAGGCCAAGCGCTGGCTGGCGGCCCACGTGGCGCTCGGACCTTGGCACTACCCCGAGGACCAGATCTCCGACGCGCCGATGCGGGCGCTGGCCGCCGAGATCACCCGCGAGAAGATCTATCTGCGTTTGCACCAGGAGTTGCCGTATCGCTCGACCGTCGAGACCGAAGCATGGTCGGAACTCAAGGACGGCGCGGTGCGCATCGAGCAGACGATTTACGTGGAGCGCGAGAGCCAGCGCAAGATCGTGCTCGGCAAGGGCGGCCAGACGATCAAGGCGATCGGCGCGGAGGCGCGCAAGGAGATCGCGACGCTGATCGAAAAGCCGGTGCATCTGTTCCTGTTCGTCAAAGTGCGGGAAGGGTGGGGCGACGACCCGGAACGCTATCGCGAGATGGGCCTCGAATTTCCAAGGGATTGACGCGCACAGGTCGCGTGCGCATTTTCCATCGAATTCGAAGGGCGACGTCCCGTGGAATGGATCGATTTCGGCATCGTGCTCGGCGTGCGCCGCCACGGCAAATCCAATGCCGTGGCCGAGTTGATGACGCGCGAGCATGGGCGCCATCTCGGTCTGGTGCGCGGCGGCTTCGGGTCACGCCAGCGTCCGCTATTGCAGGTCGGCAACCTGTTGCGCGCGACCTGGCGCGCGCGCCTCGATGAGCATCTCGGCTACTACGCGGTTGAGGCCGTCGAACTGCGCGCCGGCGCTTATCTCGACGCCGCCCACGCGCTCTACGGCATTCATCATCTCGCGGCACTGTGCCGCCTGCTTCCCGAACGCGATCCGCATCGGCCGGTGTTCGATCTGCTCGACCTGACGGTGTCCGAGATGGCGCGGCCGGCGACCGCGGCAGCCCGCGTGGCGCGGTTCGAATTGAGCTTGCTCGCCGAACTCGGGTTCGGCCTCGATCTCGCCTCATGCGCCGCCACCGGCGCGACCACCGATCTCGTCTATGTGTCGCCGAAGAGCGGACGAGCGGTCTCGCGCGCCGGCGGGGAGCCATGGCGCGATCGCCTGCTGGCTCTGCCGGCATTTCTCAACGACAGCGACGCCGAAGAACCGTCGGCGCAAGCATTGCGTGACGGATTCGCTCTGACCGGGTTCTTTCTCGCCCGCGATGTGTTCGAGCCGCGCGGTGAAACGCTGCCGGACGTGCGGGCGCATTTCATCGCCGCAATCGAGCGAAACGCGAAGGCGGTCGCCTGACGGCGCCCTTTACCACCGGCGGCGCCAGCCCCAGCCCCAAAACGGATACGGATGGTAAGGCGCGTAATAGCCGTAAGGATACGGTGCGTAGTACCCGCCCCAATAATAGGGCCTCAGTCCCCAGTAGTAGCCACCCCCGCAGCCGCGCCATCTGCACCCGACGTGCTCGACGCCGGCATCTTGCGGCACTGCAGCCGCGACGCGCGAGGGCGCTGTGATGGTCATTGCACGGGCATTGTCCGCTGCCGCGGCGAACGCGATGGCAGCCAAACTTGCGATAGCGATGGACTTCATCATCCGATCCCCCTCCCGCAAATGTCAGGCCGGCGAATCCGTTCGTCGAGGCCGAGCCTCCGCCTGGCGAGCCGCGCGACGGGTTACGCGGGCTCCCCACTGATCAGCCATCAGCGCCGATGCAGACCGAGGCGGGCCAGGCATTATTGATCACCACCACCAGCGGCGCCAGTCCCAGCCGTAATAATATGGATAGGGGCGATACCATTCGGGATATCCATAATATCCGGAGTACGGATCGGGCTGGTACCAACCGCCAAAGTAATACGGTCGCGTTCTCCAATAAGTGCCCCAGGAATACGGCCGCGCTTCCCAATAACGTGCCGCGCACCCAGGGTAGTTGCACCAAACGTTTTCAACGGTCTTGACCTCCGCAGCCGCGGCGGCGAGGCCTGACGGTGCTGCGATCGTCATGGCACTGGCGCGATCGGGATTGGTAGCAAGCCCGAACAGGACGCCCGCGACGGCGGCAACGAAGATCAACTTGCGCATCTTGCCCTCCCGAGAGGTGCGACCGAGGCCAAATCAAATCGGCATCGAGACGCACATAACGATACGTCCGATCGAGAGATTGCTTCGACAACGACGCGAAGGTTGGATGCAAGAGACTGCGATCAAGGTTTAGAAAGGGCAAACGCGTCGGGCGCGC
This sequence comes from uncultured Alphaproteobacteria bacterium, assembly GCA_963702755.1. Lineage (GTDB taxonomy): Bacteria > Pseudomonadota > Alphaproteobacteria > Rhizobiales > Xanthobacteraceae > JAJPKK01. The sequence continues at coordinate 1,039,112 of CAVPDZ010000009.1, forward strand.
TTCAAAATGGACGTTGTCCCAAGCGCCGGACTGCCAGCGTTCTGATTCTGATATTGGCCGCGAATGCGGCGTCGATCGCCAAGCCATCATTAAAGCCGCCATCAAGCCATCATCGGCCCTGCCGATCGACCGACGAGCCGGCTCTGCGCAAAAAAAGAAGGGCCCGCATTATTGCGGGCCCAACAGCGTGATTTCAGCGCGTATCGTGCTGAGTGCCCGAGACGAGCGCGAAGCTCATCCCGAGACCGGGATCACCACCACCAACGGCGATTCCAGCCATAGCCCCAGCCCCAGCCATAATAATACGGCCGGTACCAATAGACGGGTCGGTAGGCGAAGCAGCACGGCTGATAGTATCCACCGTAGAAGGCGGGTCGCCGCCAGCCCCAATAGCGGTGTCGCCAGCCCCAATAGCGGTGCCGCCAATAGGTACGATGCCAATAATGCCGGTATCCCCAATAGTGGCGCCGGTATCCCCAGTAGTGCCGGTAGCCGTAGTGACGATACCATCTCACGTTCTCGACCGGATCGACCGCGGCCACGGCGGTCGCCAGGCCGGCCGGCGCCGAAATCGCCATCGCGCTTGCCCGATAAGGCAGAGCCGCGGCGAAAATGACCGCCGCGGCCATCGCAGCGATCATGACGTACTTTCTCATCATCCCTCCTCACACAGGTTGCTGGGGGCAGGTGGGGTACTTGCCCAACGGCGCATATAGCACTCAAAATCGTGAATATATCGATTCATCGTCGTTCAGGTCGCGTTCATATTCAGCTTTCCGAGCAACTCGCGGGCTATTCGAGCAGATCAGAGGGTCGACCTGACCGACAGAGCGAATGAGTCGGCGGATACTAGAGGTGCAATCGGATGCGCTGCGCTGCTCGTTGCCCTTGCTGCGGGCGGGGGAAAAAGCATGTGTCGCCAATGCGATAGTCCGAGTATGCCGAACAGGAAAACGAACAGCGGGGTTGTTGCGGGCAGCCTGCTTTCGCTAACGAGTAACCATGGGCGAACAACTGATTCCCGACCCCTCCAACGTTCAGGAAATTCCGCTGCGCGACGCGCTCGAGGAGCGCTATCTCGCGTATGCGCTGTCGACGATCATGCACCGGGCGTTGCCGGATGCCCGCGATGGCCTCAAGCCCGTCCATCGTCGGCTGCTCTATGCCATGCGGCAGCTGCGCCTCGATCCCGGCGCGGCATTCAAGAAGTGCGCCCGCGTGGTGGGCGACGTCATCGGCAAGTTTCACCCGCATGGTGACCAGTCGGTCTACGACGCCCTGGTGCGGCTCGCCCAGGACTTCGCCCAGCGCTATCCGCTGATCGACGGGCAGGGCAATTTCGGCAACATCGACGGCGATAACCCGGCGGCGATGCGCTACACCGAGGCGCGCCTCACCGAGGTCGCGCGCCTCCTCATCGATGGCATTGATGAGGATGCGGTGGACTTCCGCCCGACCTACGACGGCTCCGAAGAAGAGCCGGTGGTAATGCCGGGCGCCTTTCCGAATCTCCTCGCCAACGGCTCGCAAGGCATCGCGGTCGGCATGGCGACGGCGATCCCGCCGCACAATGCTGCCGAGCTGTGCGACGCGGCGCTCCATCTCATCGCCCACCCCAATGCGAAGAGCCGCAACCTCCTGAAATTCGTGCCGGGGCCCGACTTCCCGACCGGCGGCATCATCGTCGACGACGCGCAGGCGATTGCCGAAGCCTACGCGACCGGCCGCGGCTCGTTCCGCGTGCGGGCGCGGTGGGAGAAGGAGGAGGGCGGACGCGGCACCTGGCAGGTGGTGATCACCGAAATCCCGTGGCTGGTGCAGAAGGGGCGCCTGGTCGAGAAGATCGCCGAACTTCTCAACGAGAAGAAGTTGCCGCTGGTCGGCGATGTGCGTGACGAAGTCGGCCGAGGATTTGCGCCTCGTCATCGAGCCGCGCGCCCGCACCGTCGATGCCGAGCTGATGATGGAATCGCTCTTCAAGCTGACCGAGCTTGAGAGCCGCATTCCGCTCAACATGAACGTGCTGCTGAAAGGCAAAATTCCGAAGGTCGTCGGCCTCACCGAAGCCTTGCGGGAATGGCTCGATCACCGCCGCGAAGTGCTGCTGCGCCGGACCCATTACCGGCTGCGCCAGATCGATAATCGCCTCGAAGTGCTGGGCGGCTACCTCGTCGCCTATCTCAATCTCGATCGCGTCATCAAGATCATCCGCAACGAGGACGAGCCGAAGCCGGTATTGATGCGGACGTTCAAGCTGACCGAGGTCCAGGCCGAGGCGATCTTGAACATGCGCCTGCGCAACCTGCGCAAGCTCGAGGAGTTCGAGATCAAGACCGAGGACCGCGAGCTGCGCGCCGAGAAGCGCAAGCTGCAGGACCTCGTCAAGTCCGAGGCGGAACAGTGGAAGACGATCGCCGACCAGATCAAGGAGGTGCGCAACACCTTCGGTCCGAAGACGCCGCTCGGCAAACGCCGCACCACCTTCGCTTCCGCGCCAACTCATGACGAAGCGGCGATCGAAGAAGCCATGGTGATCCGCGAACCGATCACCGTCGTGGTTTCGGAAAAGGGATGGATCCGGGCGCTCAAGGGCGTCGTCACCGACCTGTCAGGCGTCGCCTTCAAGGCAGACGACAGCCTGCGCTACGCCTTCCCGGCCGAGACCACGTCCCGGCTCCTTGTCTTCGCCACCAACGGGCGCTTCTACACCATCGAGGCCGGCAAGCTTCCCGGCGGCCGCGGCCACGGCGAACCGGTGCGGCTCTTCATCGACATCGAGCAGGAGTCCGATCTCGTGACCGTGTTCGTGGCGGCGGGCGGGCGCAAGTTTCTGGTGGTCAGCCGAGAGGGCAGGGGCTTCGTCGTCGCCGAGGACGACTGTCTCGCCAACACCAAGAAGGGCAAGCAGGTGCTCAACGTCACCCCGCCGGACGAGGCGCGGGCGATGTGTGTCGTCGATGGCGAGATGGTCGCGACCATCGGCGAGAATCGCAAGATGATCGTCTTCGGGCTCGATCAGGTCCCGGAGATGGCGCGCGGTCGCGGCGTTCGGCTGCAGCGATACAAGGACGGGGGCCTGCGCGATGTGAAGACCTTCAAGGCCGCGGACGGGCTGTCCTGGACCGATGCTGCGGGCCGTGTTTTCACGCTATCGATGAAGGATCTCGCCGACTGGCGCGGCAACCGCGCGGATGCCGGCCGAATTGCTCCGAAGGGCTTCCCGCGGTCGAACAAGTTCGGTTCATAGCCGACCGCGAAGTTGACAGGCCGGGAAGCGTCACGCGCGTTGTCTTGAAAATCTATGCGTGACCGTCGAGCTTGCAAATTGCTCGCGCCAAACGAGCGAACGATCGCGACCTTCGAGCACGGCACTGGCTCGCCAGTGCTCCAGTTCGCTACTCAAATACCTCGGTGGAGAAAAAGCTATCAGGCCCGTGCAATACGCCACGCGTTGCGCAGCGCCGGCAGGCGCCGCAGCGGGTAACGGCGGTAAACTCCGTAGTGCATGAGGAAACGCCGAACGAAAGCGCGCATGGATATGTCCCTCGGATCTCCCGGCGGTAACAACGCGGGCGCGTGGCCCTGGTTTCACCGTTGCTTACCTTATGCCAGAGATTTTCTACGATTTTACGAATGGCGCAATTGCACATTTACGTGATAGTTAAACGACTTAGCTCCGATTGACCGAATTTGTTGCACGACAGCGGATTGCCCGCGAAGGCGCCATTTGGATGATTTTTCAACACCTTGCGGCCATAATTAAGTACCGCTGCCCAAAATCGACTTCGCGATCGCAATAAGATCGCTGCCTAAAATTTATTCGCGCGCTAAAAGCCTGATCGCTTCGTATTTTCGATCGGGCATTAACGATCGGCACGCTGCCACCCCTCGGGAGCCAGTCGCTCCTGCGGCAAGAACCGGCCTTTGTAGTCCATCTTGCGCGAACCGCGGACCCAATAGCCGAGATAGACGTAGGCCAGTCCCATCCGGCGGGCGCGCGCGATGTGGTCGAGAATCATGAACGTGCCGAGCGACCGCCCCAGCGGGTCCGGCTCGTAGAACGAATAGACCATGGAGAGCCCGTCCTTGAGCACGTCCGTCAGCGCGACGGCGAGCAGTTCGCCTTCGCCTGGGGCGGCGACGCCCAACTCGCGCCGCCGGTATTCGACGAGGCGTGTCTGGACGTGGCTGTCTTCCACCATCATGGCGTAGTCGAGCACGGTCATGTCCGCCATGCCGCCGTCGCCATGGCGGGCATCGAGATAGGCGCGAAAGACCGAGTATTGCTCCGCGGTGGGCACCGCCACCCTCATCTCGCCGGCAATGTCGGCGTTGCGATCAAGCACCCGGCGCATGCTGCGGGTCGGCTGGAATTCGTCGACGATGACGCGGACCGAGACGCAGGCCCGGCAGCGCTCGCAGGCCGGCCGGTAGGCGATCGACTGGCTGCGGCGAAAGCCGCCATGGGTGAGAAGGTTGTTGAGGTCGCCCGCGCGCTCGCCGACCAAATGGGTAAAGACCTTCCGCTCCTCCTGGCCCGGGCAGATAGGGGCAAGGGGACGGTGCCGTCAGATAGAACTGGGGGGTATCACGCGAATGCTAAGTCAAAGGTCCCTGCGGATCTTCGGTGGTCCGTTCCCGCTAGATTTGCGCGGTTCAAGCTCTACGTCAAAGCCCATTGATGAAGCGTAATCGAGGAGCGTCAATCCGCCGTACCGTCGGCGGAGTCCGGTACCGCCGCGCGGTGTGCCGCTGGCTTCATTAGCGCGCGCCGGATCCGCCCCAGCCGTAATGGCCGAGTGCCGTCGCCCGCCGCTCGTTGTTGATCACCACGGTGCCGATCAGGAGATCGTGCAGGAGGCGCCGCCGCTCGTTGAGCAGGCCGACCAGCAACACCAGCGGCGTCAGCGCGGAAATAAGGACCCAGAACAGCACCCCATGGATCGCGCCCAGCAGGAAATAGCACGGCTCGCCATACCAGGTGCGAATCTCAAGGTCGACCGCCCGCATGCCGATGGTCGCCGAGGCGGGGCCGCCCATGGTCAAGCCGTAGTAGAAGATCGCCCAGATCATGGTCGCGGGGCTGACCAGCCAGAACAGCAGCCAGCCAAGTCCAAGCGTGAAGAAGCCGAACAGCAGGATGAACAGGCACGCCAATGCGACCGGCACTATGATGACGACGAGGTCGATCACAAAGGCGATCATCCGCCGTGCCAGCACACCCTCGAACAGTTCGGGGTTCAGGACCGGGTCAAAGGCATGGGGCCTGACGCCGAAGGTCGGGCCATAGCGGTCTGAGCCAAGGTTGGTCATAGCGGCTCCTCGCGTTCCTACCTGTCATGAGATGGGCTTTGCGTTCGGATGTCGCAAGGTATGTGCCTCGCTCCAGTCCGTTTGCCCTCGCTTGCATCGATGGCGCGGCTATGCTTGGGCTTGACGGCGATTGACCGGCCCGCGCGCGTCGCGCGAGGAAGCGGCGGATGAAAATAACCCTTGCCGATATCGAGGCGGCGCGCGGCAAGCTCGTCGGCGCCGTGCTGCGCACGCCGATGCTGCCGGCGCCGAAGCTTTCCGCGCTCACCGGCGCGGACGTCTTCGTCAAATACGAGAATCTTCAGGTTACGAACTCATTCAAGGATCGCGGCGCCTTCGTCAAACTCGCTTCGCTCAATGAGGAAGAGCGCCGGCGCGGCGTCATTGCCATGTCGGCCGGCAACCACGCCCAATCGGTCGCCTACCATGCCCGTCGCCTCGGCATACCGGCAACGATCGTCATGCCGGTCACGACGCCGTTCGTGAAAGTGAAATCGACCGAGGCGTACGGTGCGACGGTCGTCCTCGAAGGCGAAACCCTGTCCGAATGCCAGGATCGCGTCACGACGATGATCGGCGAGCGCCAGCTCGTGCTTGTCCATCCCTACGATGATCCGGCGATCATCGCCGGGCAGGGCACCATTGCGCTCGAGATGCTTGAGGATGTCCCCGATCTCGACACGCTGGTGATTCCGATCGGCGGCGGCGGCCTTATCGCGGGCAATGCCATCGCCGCCCGCGGCGTTCGCGCTTCGATCGAGATCATCGGCGTCGAGGCGGCACTTTATCCGTCGATGCGCAACGCACTCACCGGCGCGCATGATCCGATCGGCGGACCGACGCTCGCCGAGGGCATCGCCGTCAAGAACGTCGGCGCGCTCACGCTCCCGGTCGTGCGCGAACTCGTGCGGGACATCGTGCTCGTCGACGAAGCCCACATCGAGCGCGCCGTGAATGCCTACCTCACCTTGCAGAAGACAATGGCGGAGGGGGCGGGCGCCGCAGGCCTTGCGGCGATGCTCTCAGAGCCCGGGCGCTTCCGCGGTCGCAAGGTCGGGCTCATTCTGTGCGGCGGCAACATCGATCCTCGCATCATCGCGTCGATCATGGTGCGCGAACTCGAGCGCGAGAGCCGCATCGTCTCGTTCCGCCTCACCATCGCGGACCGGCCCGGCGTACTCGGACCGATCGCGACGCTGTTGGGCGAACTCGGCGCCAACATTCTGGAAGTCGAGCACCGCCGCCTGTTTCTTGACGTGCCGGCCAAGGGCGCGAAGGTCGACATCACGGTTGAAACGCGAGATTACGAGCATTCGCGACAGATCATGCGCGCGCTCACGCGCGGCGGCTATCAACCGGTCCTCCTCGATCCGGGTGGCGTCCTAGAGCGGGGATGATCCGCAGACTGCCGGGCTTGTGACAACGTCCCGCTCCACGCTGCGTGGAGCGGGACGAGCCGCGTCACTATTTATTGAGCGAGCGGGCTTCGATCGCCTTCTCAATCTGCTCCTTGATCGCCGACATGTTGAAGCTCGCGCCACCCTGCATCGGCGGGAAATCGATGAACGTTTGCGCTTCTTGGCCTACGACCTGCTGGACGAACACGAACCGCCAGAACTCGTAGACAAACCAATTGTAATAGCCAAGCGAGCCGTTGTCCTTGCCGTTGAACATGCCGGTGCGTTCAAAGGGGTCAAGCCGCAGGTTGGTCAGGATCGGCCAGTCCACTTTCTCGGTTGCGCCAAGCCAGCCGTTTGGCTGGTCGGTGAAGCGATACTTGTAGTCATCGACGCGAACGGCGGCCAAGTTGCTCTCCGTGAAGTAGATGACTTCGTGCCTGGCCGAAGGCCCTTTGCCGGTGATCAGGTTGAGCTGATTGTAGCCGTCGAGGTGCACCTTGAAGGTTTGATCGCCGATCCTTTTGCCGGTCAGCAGTTCGCTGGTGATGTTTGGGTTGCCGGCCGCAGCCACGAGGGTTGGGAACCAGTCCAAACCCGAGATGATGCTGTTCTCGACCTTTCCGGCGGGCACGTGCCCCGGCCAGCGGATGATGCATGGCACGCGGAAGCCGCCTTCAAGGCCCGTTCCTTTGCCGCCGGCGAACGGAGTCTGACCGCCATCCGGCCAGGTGAAGTTCTCTGCCCCGTTGTCGGTGGTGAAGACGACGATGGTGTTGTCTTCGAGACCGTTATCTTTCAAATAGGTCATGACCGAGCCGACAACGTCATCAAGCTGTGCCATCCCCGCCTCTTGAAGGCTCCAGCCGTTTTCGGGTGTGCGCATCGCCTCGTATTTTTCCGACAGATGCGTCACGACATGCATGCGCGTCGGGTTGAGCCAGACGAAGAACGGCTTGTTCTGCTGCTTGGCCTTGCCGATGAATTCCAAAGTCTTGTCGCGAATGACTTCGTCGACTGTTTCCATGTTGTATTTGATGTTCGGCCTCGGCTCGGGCGGCAGCGGGCCCTCGTCGACGATCCTTTGCTTGCCGATTTTTCCCCAGCGCGGGTCGACCGTCGGATCGTCCACGTCAGTCGCAAACGTGTTCAGAAGATTGCGCGGGCCAACCCGGTTCAGGAGAGCCGGCGGATAGTTGCGGTGGAAGGGGTCTTCCATCGCATCGAGGTGATAGAGATAGCCCCAGAACTCGTCGAAGCCATGGACCGTCGGCAAAAACTCGTTGCGGTCGCCTAAGTGATTCTTGCCGAACTGCCCGGTTGCATAGCCCATCGATTTCAACGCCGTTGCGATGGTCGGTGCTTGCGCCGGAAGGCCGATGGTGGCGCCAGCCTGTCCGACCGTGGTCAGGCCGGTCCGAATCGGCAGTTCGCCTGTGATGAAGTTCGCTCGTCCGGCAGTGCAACTCGCTTCCGCATAATAGTCGGTGAAGCGCATACCTTCGTTTGCCAGTCGGTCGAGATTGGGCGTCCGGCCGGCCATGATCCCTTGATTGTAGACGCCGATATTCGCCCAGCCGATGTCGTCACCCATGATGACGAGGATGTTGGGCCTCTGAACTTGTTGCTGGGCGCTCGCGGGTGTGCCCGCGGTCATTGCGGCCGCAAGGCACGCAAAGAGCCCGATCCATCTGTTTTGAGCGATTTTCATCGTACCGATGCTCCACTTATGACCGGCGCAACCTCTGCCCCATCCCGCAACAGACCTGCCGTTGAGGGTCCCGGGTGCTTGCGCCTCTCACTTATCGAGAACTGAAGACCGCAAATCGCGCTGTGCGATCGTTCCAGTGTCAGGGCCAGGAACAGTCCGCCTCGTGGACCGTTTGCGCGATCGGTCGATTATGTCACCGAACTGTGCGAAGTGCTGCGGTAAACGGATGACACGGTTCACCAAATCTTGATCCCTCGAGAGTGGACAGGCCGATTTCAGCGGATGTGGCAACATTCCGGGAGGTACGATTTCGCTTGCGGACAATGCAGCGAGAAGCGTGGCATGCGCTGGCGAATGTGTTCTCTTGACCACAGTCGGCGCAAATTTCCAAACTCGGCGCCAGTGGGGATAGTCGCACTCTGCCCGCTACACTAAGGTTCGAACAAGCTCTCGGATTTTCCGAGCGATGTCAGTGCCGGCAGGGGACTGTCTCTTGCTTCGAGCCGTAAGGCCAATCGCACCGATGCCTTGAAAATCGAGAGCCGCAGCCGGGGGGTCGTTATGCTGCTGTTCTCATCCGCGACGAAGGCTACTCGCGCAGCCATGTGCGGCGCGACATTATCATTGTCCGCCATCGTGACGGCGCCGACGGCTGCCGTCGCCGACGAAGGTGGCGTGAGCTTCTGGATTCCCGGGTTTTACGGCAGCCTGGCGGCTGCGCCTCAGCAGGCAGGCTGGCAGTTCGCCGACATTTATTATCACACCGCAGTGGGTGCATCGGGCAGCATCGGGGCTGGGCGCGAAGTCACCATCGGGGCGTTCTCGCGAACGGTGAATGTCAACCTCAACGTCAACGTGAATTCGCGCGTTGACCTCGATATGGTTGTTGTGAGTTATGTTTTCGCGACCCCGGTGCTGGGCGGGCAATTTTCCGTCGGCATGTTGGGTGGCCCGGGGCACAACAACACGCAACTCGACGGCACGCTGACGGCCTCACTGGGCCCTCTCACCGCAACGCGCACGGGCACCCTGGGTGATGCTCGAAGCGGCTTTAGTGATCTCATTCCGCAAGCCTCGCTGCGCTGGAACAGCGGCGTCAACAACTTCATGATCTACATGACGGGCGATATTCCCGTCGGCCTCTACGATTCGACGAACCTCGCGAATCTGGGCATAGGCCATGCTGCGATCGATGGCGGGGTCGGTTACACGTACTTCGATCCGCAAAAGGGCCACGAGTTCTCGGTCGTCAGCGGGCTCACCGGAAATTTCGTCAATCCGGCTACGAACTACACGAATGGCATCGACTGGCATACCGATTGGGGCGCGTCGCAGTTCCTCACGAAGCAGTTTCTCGTCGGTGCGGTGGGATATCTTTACAAGCAGATCACCTCCGACACCGGTGCTCTTCCGATCTTGGGCGACACGCGATCACAAGTCGTCGGCGTCGGCCCCCAGGTCGGCTTCATCTTCCCGGTCGGGAATTTGCAGGGCTATCTCAACGTGAAGGGCTACAAGGAGTTTGACGAGCACTATCGTCCGTCCGGCTGGAATACCTGGCTCACGCTGTCGATTTCGCCGGCGCCGCCTGCGCCTGCGGCTTCTGCATCAAGATCGATGTACACGAAATGATCGTCGACGCATCGATCAGGATATGATCCCGCCGGCAGCTTAAGTCCCAAGCCCCAAAAGCTTCACCGCGTTGTCCTTCAGGATCAGCGGCCGCACTTGCGGCTTGATGTCGATCTTTTCGAAATCCGCGAGCCAGCGGTCGGGCGTGATCACCGGCCAGTCGGAGCCGAACAGCACTTTGTGCTTGAGCAGCGAATTCGCGTACTGCACGAGGATCGCCGGGAAGTAGCGCGGCGACCAGCCGGACAGGTCGATGTAGACGTTGGGCTTGTGGGTCGCGACCGCGAGCGCCTCCTCCTGCCAGGGGAAGGACGGGTGCGCGAGCACGATTTTCATCTCGGGAAAGTCCGCCGCGACATCGTCGAGATACATCGGGTTTGAGTATTTGAGGCGGATGCCCATCCCGCCCGGCAGTCCGGCGCCGACGCCCGTCTGGCCGGTGTGGAAGAGGGCAGGGACGCCGGCCTCCTCGATCGCCTCGTAGAGCACGTAGGCGCTGCGATCATTCGGATAGAAGCCCTGCATCGAGGGATGAAACTTGAAGCCGCGAATGCCGAAGTCGCGCACCAGGCGCCGCGCCTCGCGCGCGCCCACCTTGCCCTTGGCAGGATCGATGCTGGCGAACGGGATCAGGACGTCGCTGTGCTCCGCCGCGAGCGCCGCCATCTCTTCGTTGGAGTAGCGCCGAAATCCTGTCTCGCGCTCGGCGTCGACGGGAAAGATCACGGCGGCGATCCTTCGCGCGCGATAGTAGGCGGCGGTTTCCGGCACCGTCGGGGGATGTTCGTGGGGCGATTTGAAGTAAGCCTTCATCGCCGCCTGGAAGTCGTCGTAGCCATCATCGGGATGGGTGCCGCAAGGCTCCTCCGCGTGGGTGTGGATGTCGATGGCGATGAGGTTGCCGAGATCGAGCATTCACGCCTCCCCGCGAGCGTCGAACGTGCTTAGCAATGCAAACAGCTGGTCGCGTCCGCTTTTGCCGAGCCTTTTCGTGACGCGGCGCTCGTGCTCGCGCACGGTTGCGTGCAGGTCCTTCATCAGGCCGATGCCGCGGTCGGTGAGAAACATCCCGAAGGTGCGTTGGTCGCCCGCGGCACGGCGGCGCTCGGCTAGGCCGCGCGCCTCCATTTCGTTGATCATGCCGACAAGGTTCGCCCGCTTGATCGCCAGCGCTCCGCTCAGTTCGGTCTGGTTGATGCCGGGGTTGTGCTCGATGAGGGTCAGCACGGAGTATTGTCCCGGGCGGATGTCGAGCCGTCCGCACGCGTCGATGAAATCAGCGAACACGGCAAGCTGGGCAAGCCGCAGCACGAAGCCGGACAGCCGCGGCAACGGGCCGAGGTCGATTGCGCGAGCGGACCTGGCCGCGCGGCGCTGCGCCGTTGGCCCGATGCTCGTGGTGTTTTGATCGGTATTCGCCATTGATGGTTGGGCCAGCAACGCTTGCACGCAATTCGATTTGTTATAGTCTATAACAAAAAGGAGGAAACGATGACAACGAGAGCCATGTGGATCGCGCGGCGGGGTGCGCTGCTGCTGCTGTCATGCCTGCCCTCACTCGCGCTGGCGCAGACGCCGTCGGTCAAGATCGGCGTGCTGAACGATCAGTCGACGGTCTATTCCGACAGCCAGGGCATCGGATCGGTGATTGCGGCGCAATTCGCCGTCGACGACTACGCCGCAAAACTCGGCGTGAAAGCCGAGGTGCTATCGGCGGATCACCAGAACAAGGTCGACATCGGCGCAAGCCTGGCGCGCAACTGGTACGACGTCCAGGGCGTCGACATGATCATCGATGTGCCGAACTCGGCCGTGGCGCTCGCCGTCAACACGCTGGCGCGCGATCTCAACAAGGTGCTGATCGGATCGGGCGCCGGCACCGCGGAATTGACCGGCAAATCCTGCACGCCGAACACCGTCCACTGGACTTACGACACCTGGGAGCTTGGGCCACGGCTTCGCCAAGGCGGTGTTCGCGCGCGGCGGCAAGAAGTGGTTCTTCATCTCGGCCGACTACACCTTCGGCAAGGAGCTTGAGGGCAACGCCGCCGATGAAGTCACCGCTCTCGGCGGCCAGGTGCTGGGGTCGGTACGGGCGCCGATCGGCAATGCGGATTTCTCGTCCTTCCTGTTGCGCGCCCAGGCTTCCGGCGCCGACACGATCGCGTTCGCCAACGCCGGCGGCGATCTGTCGAATTCCCTCAAGCAGGCGGCCGAGTTCGGCCTCGTCGGCAAGGTGCGCATGCCGGGCTTCGTGTTCCAGATCAACAATGTCCAGGCGCTCGGCTTGCGCTCGAGCCAGGGCGTGCTGGCCTTGATGCCGTTCTATTGGGACCAGGACGACGCGAGCCGCGCCTTCGCCAAGCGCTTCCAGGAACGCCATCCGCGCAAGATCATGCCGAACGACATGCAGGCCGGCGTCTATGCGGCGACGGTGCATTATCTCAAGGCGGTCGCGGCCGTGAAGGATGGCCACGACGGACGCGCCGTGGTGGCGAAGATGAAAGAGATGCCGACCAGCGATCCGCTGTTCGGCGAAGGGACGATCCGCATCGACGGCCGCAAGATCCACCCGGTGCATCTCTACGAGACCAAGATGCCGGCGGAATCGAAGGGCGACTGGGACTACTTCAAGCTGATCTCGACCGTGCCGGCCGATCAGGCGTTCCGGCCGCTCAAAGAAGGCGGCTGCTCGCTGGTCAAGGGGTGAAGTCCTATTGATGCGCGTCGATGCTTGACACTGCGCCAAAGCGGGCACCGATCCGCAAGGTTCGACTGGGCGGCGCCGATGTAATCGTCGAGCGCCGCGCCGACGGCGCCGTCATGATGCGCTCGCCGCGTGCGCTCGGCGATTACCCTGACAAGCTGAGCCGCCGGCTCGAATTCTGGGCCGAGCGAGCTCCCGATCGCATCCTGTTCGCGCAGCGCTCGGCGGCGGGCGGCTGGCGCAGCGTCACCTACCGGGAGGCGCTGCGCCTCGCGCGCCGGATCGGCGAGAGCTTGTTGCAGCGAGACTTGTCGCCGGACCGGCCGATCGTGATCCTGTCCGGCAACGACATCGAGCATGCGATGCTCGGCCTCAGCGCGAACTACGTCGGCATTCCGTATGCGCCGATCTCGCCCGCCTATTCGCTGATTTCATCCGACTTCGGCAAGCTGCGGCACATCGTCAATCTGCTGACGCCAGGGCTCGTCTTCGCAGCCGACGGCGCAGCGTTCGGGCGGGCGATCGACGCCGTCGTTCCGCCCGAGGTCGAAATCGTCGTGACGAAGGGGCCGCCGCCAACTCATCGCGCGACGCCGTTCACCGCGCTCACGGCACTCGATGCAACAGACGCCGTCGACAAGGCGCATGCCGCGGTCGGCCCCGATACCATCGCGAAATTCCTGTTCACCTCAGGATCGACCGGTACGCCCAAGGGCGTGATCAATACTCAGCGCATGTGGTGCGCCAACCAGGCGATGATGCTCACCGCGCTCGCCTATTTCGAGGACGAGCCTCCCGTGGTGGTCGACTGGGCGCCGTGGCACCACACCGCCGGCGGCAACCACGATGTCGGCCTCGTCATCTACAACGGCGGCACGCTCTACATCGACGAAGGCAAGCCGCTGCCGGGCGCGATCGAGGAGACCGTGCGCAATCTCCGCGAGATCGCGCCGACCTGGTACTTCAATGTCCCGAAGGGCTACGAAGCGCTGCTGCCCTATCTGCGCAGCGATGCGGAGCTGCGCGCGAACTTCTTCAGCCGCCTGAAAGTGCTGTGGTACGCGGGCGCCGGCATCAGCCAGCACGTCTTCGACGAGATGAAGGAGCTTGCGATCGCGGCCTGCGGCGAGGAGATATTGTTTCTCACCGGCCTCGGCGCCACCGAGACCGCGCCGTTCGCCTTCGGCCGCACCTGGGACACCAACGTGGCGTCGAACGTCGGGCTGCCGCCGCCGGGACTTGAGGTCAAGCTCGTGCCGGTGGGCGACAAGTACGAGGCACGCCTGCGCGGCCCCAGCATCACGCCCGGCTACTGGCGCGATCCGGCCAACACGGCCGCGGCATTCGATGAAGAAGGCTTCTACCGGCTCGGCGATGCCATGCGTTTCGAGGACGAAGCTGTCCCGGCCAAAGGGCTGCTCTTTGAGGGGCGGATCGCCGAGGATTTCAAACTCGCCACCGGAACATGGGTGCATGTCGGGCCGCTGCGCGCCGCGTTTATGGCGCATTTTGCTCCGTTCGTGCGCGACGTGGTGATCGCAGGCGCCGATCGCGACGATCTGGCAGCGCTGGTGTTTCCCGATGTGGAGGCATGCCGACGCCTCGTGCCGCATCTCCCGGCGGGCGCGTCTGCTGCCGATCTCATCGGTGACACCGCTTTGCGCCGGGAGTTCGCGTTCCTGCTCGGCAGCTTCGCGGCGCGCAGCACCGGCAGCTCCAATCGCATTCTTCGCGCGGTGCTGATGGCCGACGCGCCCTCGCTCGACGTCGGCGAGATCACCGACAAGGGCTCGATCAACCAGCGCGCCGTGCTGCGCCATCGCGCCCGCACCGTCGAGGCGCTCTACGCTACGCCCGCGCCGCCGTGGGTCATTGCGGTCGGGCAGTAAGACCAAGCCTTCAGAAAATCTAACTCGTCATGCCCGCGCTTCGCTCGTCGCGGGCATCCACGTCTTTCCTGCAAAAGAAGGCGTGGATGGCCGGGACAAGCCCGGCCATGACTTTGGGAGGTGCATCAAGCCGAACGACGCGAGGCCTATGCCTTTAATTGCGGCAGCAGCTTCAGCGCGTTCTCCCGATTGATCGCCTTGAGGTCAGCGTCGGAGAAACCGTAATCAGCAAGGCCCTCGACGGCTTCGGTCGCCTCGCGATACGGGAAGTCGCTGCCGAACATGACTTGCGGCACCTTCACGAGCTTCATCAGCGCCGCGAGCTGTCCCGGCGTATTGCCCTGGGCTACTTCGTAGTAATAGCGGGCGAGGATCGGCAGCGGCCCTTGGGGCATGCGCGGATCCTTGCGCTCGGACGCGAGGCGGATCAGGCGGCCGGTGAGGAACGGGATCGTTCCGCCGCTGTGCGACCAGATGAAACGGATGTCCGGGCATTTGAACGCGGTACCCGCTTCACCGAACATCAGGCTCGCGATCGTGCGCGATGTGTCGGAGGCATATTCGACGACGCCGACGGGCACGCCTTTGACGAGGGCGCGGCAGCACTCCGGCGAGGTCGGATGTACGTAGACGACGGCTTTGCGGCGATTCAGCTCCTCGAACACCGGCAGGAACGCCGGGTCGCCGAGATATTTCTCGTAGTAGCTCGTGAGCAGTGCGATGCCGTCGGCCTTGAGCACATCGAGGGCATATTCGATTTCCTGAGGCTGCCCTCGGTATCGGGGAGCGGGAGCGTCGCGAACATGCCGAACCGGCCCGGATGATCCTTGACGAGCCGCGCGGCGAAATCATTGCAGTCGCGGCCAAGCCGGCGCGCTTCGTCGACTTTGCCGAACCAGATGCCCGGCTGGTTGATCGAAAGAATGGCGGTCGTGACGCCGGCCTTGTCCATGTCCGCGAGCGACGCTTCCACCGACCATGGCGGCAGTCCGGCGCCGGCGCGATTGGCGAGCAGCACCTCGCGGTGGAACGGCGGAATAAAGTGATGGTGCACATCGATGCGCCGGGCGGGCGCCGCCGATGACTGGGACCTTGCTGCCGAAGGTTTGAGCACCGTTGCCGCCCCGACCCCGAGCGCAGCGACACCTGCAGCCAGGAACTGGCGGCGGTCCGGATTTGCGGCCGTGACGGTCAGGGGCGCGCTCGCGCAGCAGGCGCAACCTGCCAGTTTATGTCTCATCGTGGTCCTCATGACGCTCCCCAAATGTCGCCGCAGGTTCGGCCCGGTTCGCCCGGACGGCCTTCTATCACAAAGCAGGCCGAGGGAAGCCTCGGGAGGCGCTTCCCGCCTCATTCCGACGCTGGATCAACCCGCCGCGAATTTGCTTTATGGTGCGTGGAGATTCTCAGGAGGGGTCGCGTGGCCAGCAACGTGTCGGACGAGCTCGGGGCGAGCGCGCTTCACTATCATCGCACGCCGAGGCCCGGAAAGATCGCGATCCAGCCGACGAAGCCGCTCGGCACGCAGCATGATCTTGCTCTTGCTTACACGCCGGGCGTCGCGGTCGCCTGCGAGGCGATTGCGGCCGATCCCGGCCGAAGCGGCGACGCTGACGGCCCGCGCCAATCTCGTCGCGGTGGTGACGAACGGCAGCGCGGTGCTCGGCCTCGGCAACATCGGTCCGCTCGCCGGCAAGCCGGTGATGGAAGGCAAGGCGGTGCTGTTCAAGAAGTTTGCCGGCATCGACGTGTTCGACATCGAGATCGACGCCAAGGAGGTCGACCGCATCGTCGATGTGGTGGCGGCGCTGGAGCCGACCTTCGGCGGCATCAACCTCGAGGACATCAAGGCGCCGGAATGCTTCGAGGTCGAGGCGCGGCTGCAGCAGCGCATGAAGATCCCGGTATTCCACGACGACCAGCACGGCACCGCGATCATCGTCGCCGCCGCCATCAAGAACGCGCTGTTTCTGGGCGGCAAGACGCTCGACCGCGTCAAGATCGTGACCTCGGGCGCGGGTGCGGCGGCGCTCGCCTGCCTCAATCTCCTGGTCTCGCTCGGCGCGCGCCGCGAGAACATCTGGGTCACCGACATCGAAGGCGTGGTCTACGAAGGCCGCGCCAAGCTGATGGACCGGTGGAAGAGCATCTATGCCCAGAAGACCGACAAGCGCACCCTCGCCGAGGTGATCGAAGGCGCCGACATCTTTCTGGGACTCTCCGCGCCGGGCGTGCTCAAGCCGGCGATGGCGGCGCGCATGGGCGAGCGGCCGCTGATCATGGCGCTTGCCAATCCGACGCCCGAGATCATGCCGGATGAGGCGTTGAAGGCGCGACCCGATGCGCTGATCTGCACCGGCCGCTCGGACTATCCGAACCAGGTCAATAATGTCCTGTGCTTTCCTTACATCTTTCGCGGCGCGCTCGATGTCGGCGCGACCTCGATCAACGAGGCGATGAAGATTGCGGCGGTCGATGCCATCGCCGAGCTTGCGCGCGAAGCGCCATCGGAGGTCGCGGCGCGGGCCTATGGCGGCGAGGCGCCGACGTTCGGCTCGGGCTCGCTCATCCCGAACCCGTTCGACCCGCGCCTGATCCTGCGCATTGCGCCCGCGCTCGCCGAGGCGGCGATGAAATCGGGGGTCGCGACCCGCCCGATTGCCGATATCGCGCAATACCGCGAGCGCCTCAACGCCTTCGTCTTCCGCTCCGGCTTCATCATGAAGCCGCTGTTCGCCAAGGCGAAGGCCGATCCCAAACGCATCGCCTATGCGGAGGGCGAGGACGAGCGCGTGCTGCGGGCGGCGCAGGTGGCGTTGGAGGAGGGGCTTGCAAAGCCGATCCTCATCGGTCGTCCCGCCGTGATCGAGGCGCGGCTCAAGAAATTCGGCCTCGCCATCAAGCCGGAGCGGGATTTCATCCTCATCAATCCGCAGGAGGACCCGCGCTATCGGCCATATGTCGATCTCTACATCGAGGCGGCCGGCCGCAAGGGCGTGACCCCGGATGCGGCGCGCACCGTCATGCGCACCAACGCAACCGTGATTGCCGCGTGCATGGTGCGCGCAGGCGACGCCGATACCGCGATATGCGGGGTGGAGGGTGGCTTCATGGGCCACCTGCGGCACATCCGCGACATCATCGGGTGCGGGCGCGGCGTGTCGGATTTCGCTGCGCTGTCGCTCCTGATCACCGCGAAGGGGCACTTCTTCCTCGCCGACACCCAGGTGCGGACCGACCCGACCGCCGAGGAGATCGCCGAGACCGCGGTGCTCGCCGCCGCCCATGTGCGCCGGTTCGGGCTCGAGCCCAAGATCGCGCTGGTGTCGCATTCCGATTTCGGCAGCTTCGATTCCCCGTCGGCGCGGAAGATGCGGCGCGCCACCGCCCTCATCCGCGAGATGAATGTCGACTTCGAGGTCGACGGCGAAATGCACGCGGACTCCGCCATCGACCCGGCCGAACGCGCGAAGGTCTATCCGCATTCGCGGCTGAGCGGCGAAGCGAACGTCTTGATCTTCCCGACGCTCGATGCCGCCAACATCACGTATGAAGCGATCAAGGTGTTGGGCGATGCCCTGCCGGTCGGGCCGATCCTGATCGGCGCCGCGAAGCCCGTCCATGTCCTCACCCCGTCGGTGACGGCACGCGGCATCGTCAACATGACCGCCGTCGCGGTCGCCGAAGCGCAGGCATGCGGGTGACAGGGATCAGTGGTCAGTAATCAGATAGTAATCAGATGTGCGTTCGCTGCAGTCCGATTGACTGATCCCCGATTACTGATCCCTGATCTTCATCCCCATCTTGTTTCGCACTTCCGAGGGGACCTGATAGTCGCGCATCACGACGCGGCTGTCGCGCAGCCCGCAGGATTCGCGCTGGACGACGAAGAGCCATAGCGTATAGGCAGCGTCCGCCACGAGTGCATTGCGTGCTCGTTTGTCGGCGGGCGCTGACGGCGCGGGGGTTGCCGCATCGAAGGCGCGCAGCGCGGCAAGGGCGGCCTCCAGCGCCCGGCCGAGCCGGCCCAGCGCCGAGGCCTGCTCCTGGACGATCTCATAGTCGAGGAGGTCCGCTGGAGAGTCGAACAGGCCGGGACGTGCTTTGCGAGCCATCGCCAACAATTAGGCGAGCGCGCGCAAAAGCGAAACCCCGTCGATCGGGTGGGTCGCTATCGCGTGCGCTCAGAAGACCATCAGGTACTTCAGCAGCGAGATAATGCCGATGATGATCACGACGACGCGCACGATCATCTTGGCGCGGCCGTCGATCGGCAGCATGTTCACGAGATAGAGCACCAGGATAATGACGACGAAGGTAATGAGAATTCCGATAAGAGCGGACATCAATGCCTCTCGCCTGCCCAACCGCCAGGAACCCAAACGCAATCCGGCCATTCGGGTTCCATCGGCGCGGTTTTTCCCGTAAATCCGCCGGGTTGCGGCCGCGAAAGCCGGTCTGCTATAGGCTGGGCGCTGGCCGCCTTGAGGGTTCGAAGATGTCCGTTGATACCGCGACCGTGCGCAAGATCGCCCATCTTGCGCGCATTGCGGTCAAGGACGACGAGGTCGAGCATCTCAAGGGCGAAATCAACTCGATCCTGGCTTTCGTCGAGCAGTTGCTGGAGGTCGATGTCACCGGCGTCGAACCGATGACCTCGGTGATGCCCATGACCATGAAAAAGCGTCCCGACGTCGTCACCGACGGCGACATTGCCGACGACATCCTCAGGAATGCGCCGGCCGCGAGCGATCACTATTTCGTCGTGCCCAAGGTGGTGGAATAATGTGTGAGGGATGCGACGAATTCCCGGCGCAGTTCGTGGCCTATTTCAACAAGGCCGGCGGCAAATTCTGGCGGCCGGCCCAGAAGGCCCCGACCGCGTGGGCGATCGATATCCGGCCGCCCGAACCGGTCGAAACGACATGTTTTCGTTGTGAGGAGCCGGCCGAGCAGTCGGTCCCGGAGGAGGGCGCCTGATGTGCCTCGCTTGCGAAATGGACGCCATGTGGTTCGGCGCGTGGGAAGAGGTCAAGGCGCCACCCCAGGCTGCTGACGGCAGTTCGGCTCTTGGGGCAACATCGCCTCTTGCCGAGCCAGATTCGTCATCCCTCCCTGCAGGAGAGGCGAAGGGCGTACCGCCCAGCGACGTCAAAGGGCTTTGGGAGGAAGCGGGGAAAGCCTCGCCGCAGGATCCAACGAACTTCCGCTGCGAGGAGCCGCGCTCGGAATGAGCGACCTCACTTCGCTGACGCTTGCGCAAGCCCGCGAGTTCTTGCGCAAGCGGGAGTTTTCTGCCGTCGAGTTGACCAAGGCCCACGTCGCGGAAGTCGCGGCGGCACGCGCGCTGAACACATTCGTTCTGGAAACGCCTGACGTCGCGCTCGCGATGGCGGAGCGCGCCGACGCTGCCCTTGCCAAGGGCGAGGGTGGGCCGCTCGCGGGCTTGCCGCTTGGCGTGAAGGACATGTTCGCGACCAAGGACGTGCCCACCACGGCCTGCTCGCGCATGCTGGAGAAATTCGTCCCGACCTATGAGTTGACCGTCGGCGCCAATCTGTGGCGCGACGGCGCCGTGATGCTCGGCAAGGTGAGCCACGACGAATTTGCCATGGGCTCGTCGAACGAGACGTCCTGCTTCGGCGCCGTGGTGTCGCCATGGCGGCGCCGCGGCTCCGACGCGAAGATCGTGCCCGGCGGCTCATCGGGCGGTTCGGCCGCTGCCGTCGCCGCGAACCTCTGCCTCGGCGCGATCGCGACCGACACCGGCGGCTCCATTCGCCAGCCCGCGGCCTACACCGGCATCGTCGGCATCAAACCGACCTACGGCCGCTGTTCGCGGTGGGGCATCATCGCCTTTGCCTCGTCCCTCGATCAGGCGGGCCCATTCGCCCGCACCGTGCGCGATAGTGCGATCCTGCTGCGCTCGATGGCGGGCCACGATCCCAAGGACACCACGTCCATGGACATCGCCGTGCCCGACTACGAGGCCGCGGTGACGCGTTCCGTCAAAGGCATGAAGATCGGCATCCCGCGCGAATACCGCGTCGCCGGCATGTCCGCCGAAATCGAAGCGCTGTGGCAGCGCGGCGCGGATTGGCTCAAGGCCGCCGGCGCCGAGATCGTCGACGTCAGCCTGCCTCACACGAAATACGCGCTGCCGGCCTATTACATCGTCGCGCCCGCGGAGGCCTCGTCCAACCTCGCCCGCTACGACGGCGTGCGCTACGGCCTGCGCGTCGGGGGGCGCGACATCATCGAGATGTATGAGGCGACCCGCGCGGCAGGCTTCGGCAAGGAGGTGCGCCGGCGGGTGATGATCGGCACCTACGTGCTCTCGGCCGGCTACTACGATGCCTACTACCTGCGGGCCCAGAAGGTGCGCACGCTCATCAAGCGCGACTTCGAGGCGTGCTTTGCCGCGGGCGTCAACGCGGTTCTGACGCCGACCACGCCATCGGCCGCCTTCGCCATCGGCGAAAAGGGGCGCGGCGATCCGATCGAGATGTACCTCAACGACGTGTTCACAGTGACGGTCAACATGGCGGGGCTACCCGGCATTTCGGTACCCGGCGGCCTCGATGCGACGGGTCTGCCGCTCGGGTTGCAGCTCATTGGTCGGCCGTTCGACGAAGAGACCTTGTTCGCTCTCGGCGCAAAGCTCGAGGACGCCGCCGGGCGGTTTGCGCCGGAGCGATGGTGGTGAAGGGCGACGCCTTTCGTCACTCGCTCTCGAAACGAAAACCGCCATCGGACTTTTCACCAGCGCTGCAGGCGCTGTGGTGGGCCGAGAAGGATGACTGGAACGCCGCGCATGAGATCGTGATGGTCCATGACGACGCCGACTGCGCCTGGGTCCATGCCTATCTCCACCGTGCCGAAGGCGATCTCGATAACGCGCGCTATTGGTACCGCACCGCCGGCAAGCGCGCCGCGACCGGCACCCTCGACGCCGAACGCGCAGCCATCATCGAAGCGCTGACAGAGGTGTAGCCCGGATGAGCGCAGCGACATCCGGTGTGTCGGCCTCGGTCGTGACTTGCGCTGACGTGTGTTTGACATTTGATGTTGTTGGATGTACATAAAATATGTACACATCATTATTTAGGTAGACCTATGGCTAAGTATTCCGCCTTGGGCGAATTTCTGCGCAAGCAGTCGCGAAATGAAGTTCCGCTTACGTTTGAGGGTGTCGAAAAAATCGTTGGTTCTAAGCTCCCGCCGAGCGCCCGACTTTATCGCGCTTGGTGGAGCAACAACGCGCATAACAGCGTCATGACGCGTGAATGGCTTGAGGCCGGGTTTGAAAGCGAGCAGGTCGACATGGACAAACATCGGTTGGTGTTCCGCAAGGTCGACACCAAGGAGCCGCGTGGCAGGGACGCTGAGCCATCGGAAGGCGGCGTAGCGCAGCGTCATCCGCTGATCGGAAGCCTGAAGGGACTGATACATATTGAGCCGGGCACGGATTTAACGGCCCCGGCGGATCCGGATTGGGGCAAGCATGTCTGGGAGGACTGAGATTGGAACTGCCCATTCTTCTCGATACGTGCGCCGTGATCTGGGCGGCAGAGGATGCGATTTCCCCTGCCGCTGTCGAATGCCTCAATGAGGCAGAGCGCACGGAACGCGCCGTTCACATTTCGCCCATTACTGCCTGGGAGCTTGGCGTATTGGCGGCGCGCGGCAGATTGAAATCTCCGCTCAGTCCTCAGCGTTTGTTTTCGCGATTGTTGGAGTTGCCGCACGTTTGCCTTGCCGATATGTCGCCCGACGTTTTGATTCAGTCGTCATTTCTTCCAGGAGCGCCACCGCGCGATCCCGCGGACCGAATTCTCGCCGCGACGGCGCGAGAATATGGTTTTGTGCTCATGACGCGCGATCGCGTGCTGCTCGATTATGCTGAAGCGGGACATATCCAAGCGCTCCCGTGCTGAATGACAATTGTCGCTGATCGCGAGCGCCCAGCAGGCCTTGACGCAGTCGTCCGCCCGCGCAATGCGTCATGGCTGAGAGGATCACCGCAATGGACGCTCCGGCTCCCAACAAACTCATCAGAGGCACGGACGGCGACTGGGAAGTCGTGATCGGCATGGAAGTCCATGCCCAGGTCACGTCCTGCTCGAAGCTCTTCTCCGGCGCCGCGACGGCGTTCGGCGCCGCGCCGAACTCCCATGTGTCGCTGGTTGATGCCGCGATGCCGGGCATGCTGCCGGTGATCAACGAGGAATGCATCGCCCAGGCGGTGCGCACCGGGCTTGGGCTCAAGGCGCGCATCAATTTGCGCTCGGTGTTCGACCGGAAGAACTATTTCTATCCGGACCTGCCGCAGGGCTATCAGATCAGCCAGTACAAATCGCCGGTGGTCGGTGAAGGCGTGGTCACGGTCGATCTGCCGCACGAGACCATTCACATCGGCATCGAGCGGCTTCATCTCGAGCAGGATGCGGGCAAGTCGCTGCACGACCAGCATCCGACGCTCTCGTACGTCGATCTCAATCGCTCCGGCGTCGCCCTGATGGAGATCGTGTCGAAGCCCGACTTGCGCTCCGCCGAGGACGCCAAGGCATTCCTCAGCAAGCTGCGCGCCATCCTGCGCTACCTCGGCACCTGCGACGGCGACATGGAGAAGGGAAGCCTGCGCGCCGACGTCAACGTCTCGGTGCGCCACCCGGACGATCCGCTTGGCACCCGCTGCGAGATCAAGAACGTCAATTCGATCCGTTTCGTCGGGCAGGCGATCGACTGCGAGGCTCGCCGCCAGATCGCGATCCTCGAGGATGGCGGCGAGATCGAGCAGGAAACGCGGCTCTATGATCCCAACCGCAATGAGACGCGCTCGATGCGCAACAAGGAGGAGGCGCACGACTATCGCTACTTTCCCGATCCCGACCTGCTGCCGCTGGAGCTGACCCAGGAGTACGTCGACGAACTCGCCCGCGCGCTTCCCGAGTTGCCGGACGAGAAGAAGGCGCGGTTCATGTCGGCCTATGGGCTGGCGGCCTACGATGCCGATGTCCTCGTCGCGGAGCGGGAGAGCGCCGACTACTTCGAGGCGGTGGCGAAAGGTGGCGACAAAGCGGCGCGCGACGCCAAGCTCGCCGCAAACTGGGTCATCAACGAGCTGTTCGGCCGACTCAACAAGGAAGGCAAGGGCATCGTCGATACGCCGGTTTCGGCGGCGCAGCTCGGCACCATCCTCGATCTCATCGCCGAAGGCACCATCTCCGGCAAGATCGCGAAGGATCTGTTCGAGATCGTCTGGGCGGAGGGCGGCGATCCGCGCGCGATTGTTGCCGCGCGCGGCATGATCCAGGTCACCGACACGGCGGCGATCGCCGCAATGGTGGACGAGATCGTCGCGGCCAACCCCGACAAGGTCGCGCAAGTGCGGGCGAAGCCCACGATGCTCGGCTGGTTCGTCGGCCAGGTCATGAAGGCGTCCGGCGGCAAGGCGAACCCGCAAGCGGTGAACGCGCTCCTCAAAGAGAAGCTCGGCATCTGACGAGCGCCGCGCGTCTCGCGCGCGAACGAAGTGGTCGCCGTGAAGCGATCGATCGGCGGATTTTTTGTCGACCATGATGCTCGCAATGCCGTCGCGGCGTCTCAACTCGAGCCTTCGCTGACGCGGAATCAGAGTCTGCAGCTGCGAAATCGGAAGACCGATTCGCGCAATTCGTGATCACGCGATCGCTGAATCGACCCATCGGACAGCAATTGCTCACATTTTTTTTCGAGGCGCCGAAACGCATCCGCGCGCGCGATTTCGCGCGGCGGCGCTTCGAAAAAAATGCTGTCAAGGGGGCGTTCGCGCTCATCACCGCAAACTTCGACACATGGCAGTTGTGCCCAATTCACAAGGCTTTCTGCAACTGCGATGCGAACGTGCACGCGATGCGATGGTGCGAACGCGAGCTTGCGCAACATCGCGCGCGACGACGATGCGCGACACGCGACGACACGCGCGAGAGGCCTCGCCGTACACGTTTCGTTAATGCGGAAGCTGTTTTTTTTGTTGTGCTGTAGTAATCGAAGTGCAGCGCTTACGATTCGCGTAGGTGCTGATGCGACATCCGCCAAGAGACTTGGCTAGGAGGGCAGCATGGTGAAGAAGGCAAAGGCGAAGTCCGCCGCGAAGAAGAAAGCTCCTGCAAAGCGCAAGGTAGCGAAGAAGAAGAAGTAAGTAAGCGTCGGGGCGATCCGCTCCGAGCCAGTCGGCGACATAACGATTAGACCGGCGACATCACCAACAAGATTGCCAAGCGCGAAATCGCGATGCAGTCGGTTGAGATGACGCCGGGGTCGGCGACGGAAGGCGTCGGCGAGACTGAGGCTTGAACCTCCCGGACATCCGATCGGATCAGTTCGGGGCATGAGGCGCGAAGTTCGCACCTTATCGTCAGCGCAATCCGCTGACAGGTCCTGGGCCTCGGACATCTCGCCGACGCCTCGGTTGTTTTAGGGGTCTTGCTGCGCGGGCCTCAGGGTCCGTTGTTGTCGAAGCGGTCTATATTTCCGAAGGCTCTATTCGTCGCTGGGTGCAATCGCGCGCAAGCACCGGCGGCTGCGGTTCAGCATTTCACCTCATCGATATGACGTGCGCGGCTGCTCTCGCCTGGTCTCGCACTAAGGTATCCGCCGCCGCCCGCCGCGAGCCATGGCGAACTCTCGTGGTAAGGCGCGAACGCGCTGATGGTTACCCCGCTCTCAAGCGGCACGGTTAGCGCGCCCTCACCGGAATGTGTGACACGCGGATTTCCAAGGCTTTCCGTGATTAACGATCGGTTGCCGCATCGTGCAGCCGTTGCGGCATTCACTCTCAATTCATCGCGCTGCTTAAAGCACGATTCAAAATTTCCCACGATGATCGCAACACTCCGGAACGGAGATCGCCCGCGATCAGCAGCGACGCAAGCACATCGGCCGGGGGAGGCCAAACATGGGACGTATGGAACTAGCGGCAATCGAGAACGGCAGCTTCGGGGAAGCGTCGGGAGACATGTTCTTCCACCTCGGCATGATGTATTCCACCGGCGCCGAGGTGCCGACCGATTACGTGTCGGCGCACAAGTGGTTCAATCTCGCGGCAATGCGCGGCAATGCAGATGCGGCGCGGCTGCGCCGTGAAATCGCAGCGCAAATGTCCGACACCGAGATCGCCGCCGCGCAGCGCGCCGCGCGCGACTGGCTCAAGCACTAATCTAGTCCAGCCTAGACACTGACAGGTGAGGGCGAGCGGCCGCGTCCGCTTCGCCTCGCCGTTATTCACCATGTAGCCCGGATGAGCGAAGCGACATCCGGGGCGGCGATGCGCCTTGAGTGAGACTTTCCCCGGATGTCGCGGAGCCTGTCATCGGGCCAGCCGGAGGCGGGACCCGTTGGCTCATCCGGGCTACCGAGCTTGGTCGTCTCCGTCTCCCTTGCCAGTTGGCGTGGTCTCGGGCATATCGGCGGGTACAGGAGACGTGGCCGAGTGGCTGAAGGCGGCGGTTTGCTAAACCGTTATACGCTCTCAAGGCGTATCGAGGGTTCGAATCCCTCCGTCTCCGCCAGTTCCACGTCCGTCGTCGTCCACCAACATTCATAGCGATCCAGAAAAGGCGCGCGCGCCCCGTGGATTGGCTTGCGCCATGAAATGAACAATGGGGCACGCCTGGAGGTGTCGCAGTCGAGAGCCGTTGCGCTGCCACACGAAAAGATAAGATGAGGTGCGAGTCCAAAACAACCGCACTGACTTAGGCTGCTCGCTTCAAGCGCAGCGCATCAAGCCCGAGGTGACAGTAAACGCCGCCGCTACCGGCGTTGCCGTGAGACGTCACGACGAGTTCGTGTGGTCCCGCGTCCAGCATGGTGACGCCAAGCGGAATACTTTCTGTAGAGATCAGATCGGCCCGAAATTGCAGGCGTTTCCTTATCGCGCCCAACTCGATGGTCGCGTCCCCGTAATCCCTGTTCTTGGTGAATGCGCCTTCCACCGCGTATCGCCCGGCAACGGGCACAGCGAGACGCAGCACCAATCTGTCGCCGTCCTTGGCGCCGTGCCACCACAATTGGAAGCCGCCGGACATGCGCTTGAAGTTCTGAAATTCAATCTCGCCGCCCGTGAGCCCAACAAATTCCAAAGCCTCCCCTTCGATTGTCCCATCCGTTTGCGGCAACGGTGGTTTGAGGGTCGGCGTCGGCCATTGCCCTGGCATCGCCGTTCCAACCAGCGTGTTCGACAGCATGAACCATGCCGGCGCATTGGCCGAAGGCAGGGCATTGGCCGCAGCGAACACGCCGATACCTTGGTCCATCAGCATCAGATGGTCCGCCCAGTTGCGCGTGTTGGTGCCGTTGTGTCCGATCGAGCGGCCCAGCAATCCCCACGTCCCGATGCCGAAGGCCGGTATGCCCCCGGCAGCCAGCGGTGTGTACAGTAATTTGAATATGGGCCGCGAGAGCAGCCCGCTGTCCATCTCACCGGTTAGATGCGCCTGCATCCAACGGCCAAATCCCTCGAGCGTCAGGGAGATGCCTCCCGCCGGGTTGAAGATGTGGTACCCGTATCTGCTCCGCGGCACCGGCGAAACGGGTCTCCAGCGCGCGCCTTCGTGCACATGCGGCCAGGGCTCGCGAGCAGGGTCCACAAGTGCCGGCTCGCCGAAGATGACGGAGCGGATTCCGAGCGGCTTGGCGATGTCCTGAACGATCATGTCCTCGTAGGCGCGGCCCTCGACCTTTTCCAAAGCCGCCCCCAGCGTGTTGTAGCCGCGATTGGAATAGCTGAAGCGTTCGCCGGGTGGAAATTGGAGCGGCAGGCGAAGTGCAATCACGACGCCGCGTTGACGGCGCTCTCCGAAACTCAGATTTGGCGCATTGGTTTCCGCAACGCCGTCCCAAGAGAAGGCGTCGTCGCCGAACATGCCGCTGCGGTGGGTGACGAGCTGACGAATGGTGATGTCGCCCACTTTCGGCGCCATGATGCGTGCGTGCTCGGGATAGATGTCGCGAAGCGTCGTATCCCAGTTCAGCTTGCCCCGATCGACCAGCAGCGCCGCAAGAGTCGCCGTGAAGGTCTTGGTAATCGAGCCAAGCTGCCAATGAGCATCAGCGGGGACTAAACCGAATTCGCCAACGCGACGAACGCCGGCAACGCCCTGTGCCAGCACGCCGTCGCGCGACACCGCAATGGCACCGACCGCCGGGAGACCGAGCTTTTCGCGGATGGTGTCTAGCGTATCGCCGAGATCATTCTGTTTGGCCTGCGTCGCCGCGTAAGCCGAGGGCAGAAGCGCAGCGATCGCCAGACTGGCAGTACCCGCGATGACTTGGCGGCGATCGGTCAACAAGCAATTCTCCTGCGCGACGTGACACCACAAATCTGCCGTCGGCCCCACCGTCCCGGCTCAGAGATCATGGCGGTGTCCGGGGACCGCAGTCGACTATAAAATTTCTCGATGCGAGGCGGCGGCAGCCGGCCGTCGTCCGGGGAATAATCAACAATGAGCGAGACCAACCGCTTCTTAACCTTTCAGGCTCAACGTCAATCCATCATACGCAATTGACTTGGCGGCCATCCCGATCCGAATTCCGGCGGGGTGACCAGCTCTTTGCGGGTCGACGCCCGCAACAACTGCGTTGGCGCAGAGGAGGGTACCAGCGAAATGAGCGTGCCGTACTACAGCGTCAAGATCGACCGTTGTTATGTGCGAGCGAGCGAAGTTCGCAGAGTCATCGCGCTATCCGGGACGTCGGTGCTGTATGTCGCGTGCGATGTGGCAGGACCCACGGAGCCGTCTGAGCCCATTCAAGTCCCGCGCGACACCTTCGCAAGAGAGGTTGATGCCGAGGTTCCCGACCCTTCGCAACGCTAGTTCGCGGTGCAAGGGTTGGCCCGTGCGAGACGCCGCGGCTCGTTAGCCGAAGTTCCTTACATCAGCACCGTCATTTGGTCGAAGTGCTGAAGGATGGTGGCGAAGGCGATGCACGCGGCAAGGCCGATCGCCGAGAAGGCGACAACCAGCCAAAACCCGCTCAGGGGTTTGCGCGACTTGCCGATCTCGCCGGAACGAATTGCCTCGATGCTCGCCATGTCCCGTACCCCGCAAATCGATTGACTCTGGTGTCGCCCGATCGTGGGTCGCACGCGATGCTTCGCAGGTTCATTTGTTTCGTGTGGTCATCGAAAAAATCGAACCGCCGACGCTGATTGAGGCGGGATCTTGTTGACGCCGCGTCGACGTCAAGGCGCGAGCGGAGCACCCTCGATGATGGCCTCGACGATGTTAGCGGGGCTGTCGTGATGCCGTCGTCATGAGCCGCCGTCCTCTGCACGGTTCCATAAGCGACCCAAGCCGGTGACCGGGGCGCGACGGCCGAACCGGCCGAGCGCTGCCCAGAGGATGGTCTGGTTGCAGGTGAGGAGCGGGCGCGCGGTGCTCGCCTCGATCTCTTCGATCGCATCGAAGGTGGGGAGATCAGTCGCGAGCAGCACGATCGCGTCGGCGTCCGGACGCGAGATCGACTTCGCCAGGTCGATGACGGCGCTCCGCGGGGTTTGGGCGACCGCGCTGACCGCGCGCACGTCAAGCGTGGCGTCGGCGACAACCTCGAAGCCGGATTTCTGGAAATGGGCGACGGCGCGCGGATGGATTGCGGCAGGGTAGGGGCTGCCGATGGCGAGCCGGCGCGCGCCGAGCGCGGCGAGGGCCTTCTCCATCGCCGTCCATGCGGAGATGAACGGCAGTCCGGTCGCGTGCTCGATTGCTGCCGTCCGCCGCTCGTTCCAGCCGTCGGGCATGATGAAGGTCGTCACCATGTCGGCATAGACGATGAGGTCGACACCGGTCGCCGTAAGCTCGTCGAGCGCGCGGGCCGCATGCGCCTCCATGGCCTCGATTGCCTGCGCCGTGAGATCGCCGCGGACCAGGATGCGCGTGACATGAAGGGCCACGTCGGGCGGCAGGTGGCGCCAAAGCTCGGGCTCCAGCACGCTGTTGTTGGCTGGCAGCACGACGCCGATCTTGTGCCGAATGCCGCGCATGTTCGGCTCGCTCAGCTTGCGGAGGCCGGCGCGCGCGCGAGGAACCGCCCGCCTGGCTTGGTTGCGACGAGCGCGCCGTCCTCGGCGATGACTTCGCCGCGCAGGATGGTCATCACCGGGCGGCCTTGCAGGGTCATCCCTTCGAACGGCGAGCGCGCCGCCCGCGAATGAATGACGTCGGGCGTGACGTGGAACGGCGCATGCGCGTCGACCAGCACGAAGTCCGCGTCGGCGCCGAGTCGCGAGACTGCCCTTGCGATCGGCAAGCCCGAATAGTTTCGCCGGGCGCTCCGCGAGCAGGGCTCGCGACCCGCGGATAGTCGATGATCTGTCGCGCCGCGAGATCGAGCGCAGCCGCCGCGAGCGTATCGAGGCCCGGTGTCCCGCTCGGGCTCTCCCACGGGTTCGATGTCTTCTCGGCGAGCGCATGCGGCGCGTGATCCGAGCCGATGAAGTCGACGACGCCGGCGGCGGCCGCTTGCTGCGCAGCCGAAACATCGGCAACCGAACGCAGCGGCGGCAGCATCTGGGCATACGGACCGAGCCGCGCAAGCACCGCACTGTCGAGATGGAGATGATGCGGGGTGACCTCGACCGCCACGGCGCCGTCGGGAGCCTGCGCCTTGGCGGCGGCAACAAGCTCGAATCCGCGGGCGGTCGAGACTTGCCGCGCGATGATCTTTGCTCCGGTGGCATGCCGCGCCTCAATGAGCATGCGCCAAGCCCAGCGCTTCGCTTATGGGCGGCCGGCTTTCGGCGAATGCCGGAAAATCTGTGCGCCCCGCCGCGCGAATGCGCGCCAGCGCGGCATCGACCACCGCCTGATTGCCGCAATAAACCCCGACCCGCGCATCAAGCGCGGCGATCTGCGTGAGCATGTGCAGGAGAAGCGCGCTGTCGACATAAGCCTCGCCCGGCGGGCCGTCGGCGAGCATCGTCTCGAAGGAAACGACGCCGGCATTCCACAGCGTTGCCAACGCATCGTGATTGCCTGGATGAACCGCGGCCTGGAGCGCAAAGTCGACATACGAGCCGCGTTCGCCCGCTTCGCGCGCGAGGTCGAATCCGGCAATCGAAATCGACCGGCGGGCGCGTGTTCGGCATGCACATCACCGTGGTGATGCCGCCGATGGCCGCCGCCGTGCTGCCGCTCGAAAAATCCTCCTTTTGCGGTTGGCCCGGGTCGCGCATGTGGACGTGAGCGTCGACGAAGCCGGCAAAGAGCAGCCGCTGGCGCGCGTCGATCACGGTGTCGGCCGCAGCGCTATCGGTACCGGCAAGGTGCGCCGCGATGCGGCCGTCAGCGGCGACGACGCCTCCCGCCGTGATGCCTTTGGAGGTCACGACCCTCGCGTTGTGGATGCACAGCGTCGCCATTGCCGTTCACGAAAGCCGGATCGGGTCGCCGCCGATCTCGACCAGCGTTCCGATGTTGTCGGCGATGGCGCGGGCCTCGATCCGCTGCGCCGTCCAGATATCCTGAATCGGCGCGCCGATCGACTTGTAGAAGGTGATCTCGTCCGCGCTTTGCCGTCCCGGCCGGCGACCCGCCACGATCTCCGCGATCTCCGCCACGTCCTCATCGCGCAAGATGCCTTCGGCCATCGGGATCAGGAAATCGCCGGCATGCTTGAGGCAATCCGCCCGGCTGTCGATCACGCGCTTGGCTGCCCGCGCGATCGTGGTGCTGTCGACCTCGCGGGCATCCTTGCGGTTGGCGCCGACCGCGGCAACAAAGGTGCCGGGCCGCAGCGCGCTGCCGCGCAGCACCGGCTGGTCCGCCGTCGTGGCGCAGACGACGATCTCTGCATCGGCGACGGCCGCTTCCGCATCGTCGGCGAGGGCGACGTCGCGCGGAATGCCGTCGCCGGCATCACGCGCCCAGCGTACAAACGCCTCGCCTCGCGCCTGCGATCTTGCGACGACGCGAACGCGCCGGAGCGGCAGCGTGCCGGCGAGCGCGATCAGCTGGTTGCGGGCGACGCGTCCGGCACCGAACAACACCAGCGACGAACTCCCTGGATTGGCGAGATGACGGGCGGCAAGCGCGGTACCCGCCCCGGTGCGCAGGTCGGTCAGGTAACCAGCCTCCATCACCGTGCGCGGCAGGCCGGTCTTCCCGCAGAACAACACGACGAGCGCCGCCATCCGCGGCGTGGTGACATCGTCATTGCGCAGAAAGTCGGAGACGACCTTGATGCCGAAGCCCTGTGCATTCTTGAGGTAGGCCGGGTTGAAGATCGTGATAGCGGGCGGCGCGTCGCTCGCGACGACGCTGCGCAACCCTTCTATCGATTGCCCCGCCGCCAGCACGGCAAAGGCCTCGGCCTGCGCCTCGACCGCCTCGCTCATCGTGAGGCAGCGGCGCACGTCGGCCTCGCTGAGGATGCGGAGCTTCACGGGGCGCGGCCTTTTGCGACGATGCGGCCGATCCGCAAGTCTGGAGTGCAGGAATCGACGTTCGGTCGTCATGCCCGCGCTTGTCGCGGGCATCCACGTCTTTCTTCTGGTGTTTCTGCAAAGGAAGGCGTGGATGGCCGGGACAAGCCCGGCCATGACGACGAGAGGCGCTTTAAGGCGAACCGAGTCCGGCCTAACTCGGCGTGTAGAGGTGAAACGCATAGGGCACGAGATAGACGATCCAGGGGACGAAGGCGATGAGGATCGCGACGGCGGTCATGGTGGCAAGGTAGGGCAGGAGGTGTCGGCTGATTTCGCCGATCGACGCTTTCGACAGGCCCAGCACGATGTAAAGCCCGATGCCGAACGGCGGCAGGAACAGTGCGATCCCCATCACCGTGGTCATCAGAATCCCGTAGTGGACGAGATCGACGCCGAGACGCTGGGCGATCGGCACGAACACCGGAATGATCATGAGCATGCCGGGCAGGCCGTCGAGCAGCGCAAACAGCGGCAGGAAGACGATGACCGACATGACGAGGAACGTTGCCTTGCCGCCGCCGATCGCCTGGATGCCGGCGGCGATTGCGGCCGGAACGCCCTCGACCGTCATCAGCCAGGCAAAGATATTGGCCGCGCCGATCAGCAGCATCACGACACCCGACGTGACGCCGGTGCGCACGAATGCCCGTCGCAGGTCGGCCAAGCGGATCTCGCGATAGACCGCCATGCCGACGATGATGGCGTAGATCACGGCGATCACGGCCGCCTCGGTCGGCGTGAAGACGCCGCCGAGAATGCCGCCGAAGATGATGACGGGCAGCAGCAGCGCCCATGAGGCCGCGATGAAGGCCTTGCCGCGTTCGGCCCATGGCACGCGCGGGTCGGGCACGAGGCCGAGCCGCCCGGCATCGACGCGCAAATGGATCATGAGCGCCAGCGCCATGATGGTTGCCGGCAGAAAGCCGGCGGCGAAGAGCGTCGCGATCGAGGTGTTGGTGATGCTGCCGTAGACGACCATCGTCAGGCACGGCGGCACCAGGATGCCCATCCCGGCCGCGGCGGCGACGATCGCGCCGGCGTGGCCGCCGCCGTAGCCCTGGCGCTTCATCGGCGGGATCATCACCGAGCCGATGGCGGCGGCATCGGCGTTGGTCGATCCGGAAATGCCGGAGAAGAAGATCATCGCGACCACGACGACGTTGCCGAGGCCGCCGCGCCGGTGGCCGACGAGCACGCGCGCAAGCGTCACCAGCCGCTGCGAGATGCCGCCGGTCTCCATCAACTCTCCGGCGAGAATGAAGAACGGAATGGCGAGGAGCGAGAAATTGTCGATGCCCGAGAAGGTGCGGCTCGCGACGATCCGCAGCGGCGCGCCCTGCGTAGATCGACAGGCCGGCGATGGACGCGCCGCCGAGCGCGAAGGCGATCGGAACGCCTGCCAGCACGAACGCCACGAACAGGATGGCCGCCGGCGTCACTGCGGCGGCTCGTGCACGTCGAGGATATGGCCGGTCGGTCGGCGGATCAGATGGACCGCGAGGTGAAAGAGCATGAGGCCGGCGCCGACGGGCAGGGCGAGATAGGCCCACTCCATGCGCATCTCGAATGTCATGGCGTATTGCATCGCGGCGAGCCGGGTCTCGTCGATCCCCGTTTTCAGGAGAATGACGAGGAACGCCACCATGACGAGCGTCACCAGCGGCGCCACGAAGGCCTTCAGGCGCGGCATCGGCCGCAGCAGCAGGTCGAGGCCGAAATGGCCGCCTTCGCGGATCGCGAGTGCGGCGCCGATCATGGACACCCACACGAACAGGTAGCGGGCGGCCTCTTCCGACCAGACCAGCGGGTCGTTCAACAGATAGCGCGTGACCACTTGCGCGAAAGTGACCGCGGTCAGCAGCGACACCAGAACGATGATGGCGGCGGCCTCGATGTGCGCAACGCAACGGTCCAGGCGATCGGCGATCGCCTTCACCCCCATCATTTCGCGGCCTCGACGACCTTGGCGACGAGATCGGGGCCGAGACGCTGCGCCAGCTCCTGATAGGTCTGCCGGCCGATCGCGATGAAGGGCGCGAGATCGGGCTGGGTGATGTTGACGCCGGCGGCGCGAATATCATCGAGCGCTTTGGCATCGCGCTTGGTCCGTTCCGCGATCACGGTCGCTCGCCCTTCAAGGGACGCGCGCTTGATGATGTCCTGAAGGTCCGCCGGCAGGCGCTGCCAGACGCGCTCGCTCATGAAGAAGGAATTGGCGAGCATCATGTGCTGCGTGATTGCAAAATTCTTCGCGACTTCGATGTGCTTGCTGGTGAGATAGGTGACGGCATCATTCTCGGCGCCATCGATCACGCCCTGCTGCAGGGCGGTGTAGATGTCGCCGAACGCCATCGCTGTCGGCGCCGCGCCAAGCGCGCGGAAGAGCGCAATGTAGGAGGGGCTCGGAATGACGCGCAGCTTCTCGCCCTTCAGATCAGCGAGGCTGTTGATCGCGCGCGAGCGCGTGTAGACGTTGCGGAAGGTGACCTCCCAAACCTGCACCACGTGGAAGCCGGCGGCGGCTGCGGGTTTGGCGAGTTCCTGCTCGAACGTCGGGCTGTCGAACAGGCGATAGGCCGCTGCCGGATCCCGGGCGAGGTAGGGCAGGTCGATCGCGCCCAGCTGCGGCACGAAATTGGTCAAGGTGGCGGTGGCTTCGAGCGCGCCGTCGACGACACCGGCTTGCACGTTCTGCAGCACTTCGCGCTGGCCGCCGAGCTGGCTCGACGGATAGAGCGCGATCTTCAGCCGCCCGTTGCTCTCGCGCTCGACGATCTCGGCCATGCGGCGGCCGCCGACCATCATGGGATGCTGGGCGTCGAGCACGCAGGCGATCTTCAGCGTTTCCTGCGCGGATGCCGCCGGGGTGAATGCCCCGGCGATGACGAGAGCAAGCAGCGCTGCCGGTAGGGTTCTCATCATGCTTCCTCCCAGATTCCGATGGTTGCAGACGCAGTAGGCTCTCGACACGACGAAGACGCACGACGATCGCTTGATGCTGCGCCCGCGGTTTACGCCGCGAAAACGCAAGGAGCATGCCATCTTGATGGGCGACGGCGCCGGTGCAACCGACCTCTTGCAACCGACCTCTGATATCCGCACAACCGCCGCACGCGAACTGGTCGGCACGGCACGCGCGTCAGTCGTCGGCGTTCCCGACGTAGCGGTTGAGGCCGATATCCGTTTCCCAGGTCTTGCGCTGCGCCATCTGCAGATAGGGCAGCATCGCCGCATTTCGCTGCACCACCGCCTCGATATCCTTGCGCAAGACCTTCATCAGGTCGGCAACCTCTTCCCGCAGGGCGCGTTCGTCCAGCGTCGTGATCTTGCGGTCCGCGATGACCACGCGTCCGTCGACGATGACCGTCTCGACGCCGCGCCCGCTTTCGGTGAACACGATCTGGCGCGCGACGCTGTTGAGCGGAACGAAGGATGGATCGGTGAGATCGACAATGAAGAGATCGGCGGCCATGCCCGGACGTAACGCACCGATCCGTCCGTCCAATCCGGCCGTTCGCGCGCCGCCGATGGTGGCCGAGCGGATGGCGTCCGCCGCCGTCGGCGGACCGGGCTCCGGCTGAGTGACCGCCGCAAGTCCGGCAAAGAGCTTCATGGTCTGGAACATGTTCTGGGAGTCGCTGCAGCTGCAATTGTCGCAGCCGAGCGCGACGCGGACGCCCTTCTTCAAGTAGCTGCGGATGGGCGCGATGCCGCTGCGCGTCTTCAGGTTGCCGACCGGATTGAGAACGACATTCGTTCCGGCCTCGGCGATCGCGTCGATCTCGGCCGGCGTCATCCACACGCTGTGGGCAAGGTTCGTTCGCGGCGTCAGCAGGCCGACGCGCTTGAGGTAATTGATCAGAGAACCATCGTCGGAGCTGTGGGTCTGGCGGGCAATCAGGGTCATCGCCCGCGATTCATAGACGTGGGTGTAGACCGGAAGCCTTTCCGCATCCGACAATTCGGCGAGCTTGGTCAGGATGCCGGGCGTGCACCGTTCCGGGCTCGTCGGGCCGAGCGCAAAGGTCAGGCGGGGATTGCGGTTGCGCTGCGAGGTCGCGACATCGCGCAGGAGCCGCGGCAGATCGATGCCCTGGAACGGCTCGACCGAGCCGGCGAGCGACCCACGCTGCGCCGGCGGCACCAGCTCTTCCCAGAACGGAATCGATTTCGCGCCCGCCATGTCGGCGAATTGCAGCGCAAACACGCAGCGGATGCCCACGTCCTCGTACGCCTTGAAGATCGCTTCGAGGTGTTCCTCGTCGAACGGATAGATCGTGCAGAGATCCTGGACGGTGGTCATGCCGCTGCGCAGGCACTCGAATGCGCCGAGGAGCGTGCGCGCGCGGATTTCGGCCGTGCTCCGCTTCGGGTAGCTCGGCGGGAGTGCGCTCAGGAGCCAGAGTTCGAGGGGGATCGTCTCGAAGCAGCCTTTGAGGAGGACGTCATGCGAGTGATAGTGCGCGTTGACGAAGCCCGGCATGACGAGCTTGTCGCTCGCGTCGATCGTCTGGTCGATGCTGCGCGCGCCGAGTTCGGCGACCGTTTCGCCTTGCGCGATGGCGCGCGCAATGCCGGGACGCACTGCCGCGATCACGCCATCGACAATGAGGAGATCGGCGATCGGCGGCAGGTCGACGTCGCCATCATGGTCGTAAACGCGGCCGTTGCGAATGAGAATGACGCCACGGGTCGCTTTCGTATTCATCGGCCGTCCTCTGGGTGAGTTTAGGTGGAAGTTATGAGGGAACATAACATTAGCGACCGCTGACGGTGGCGTCAGCGTAAAGGTCGCGATCGATGCCACGGTGGGTCCGAACTGGGATGCCGAGCGCGCAACGCTGCCGCGCACGATCGACGCGGCGCGTGCCGGCTGGCCGAGAAAATCAGCGCCGGCACGCGAACGGTGGAGTGGTACGGCTAATACGGCGGAGTAATACGGCTGATATCGCGCGCCGCTGCGCGGTCACAGCGCTCGCGAGAGCGCGTTCTCATGGGGCGCGGCCGTCATGCGGCGCGGCCATGCGCAAAAAGGGCGCTGCACCAACGCACTGTTGTAATACTGCTCTTGTCCGGTGACTTCGGCGCCGATCCAGTCCGGCAGCTCAAAGCGTTGATCCTCGCGCTCCAGCTCGATCTCGGCGATGGTGAGGCCCGCGTTCTCGCCGGAGAACACGTCGATCTCCCAGACGAGATCGCCCCACGGAACAAGGTGGCGCACCTTCTCGATCGTGGAACCGCGCCGCAGCTGCATCAGCGCCTCGGCCTCAAGAACCGGAACGGGATACTCCAATTCCAGGCGGCGCATGTCATGGGGACGCGATTTGACGGTCAGTGTCGCGGTGCTCTCGTCTTTGATGCGAACGCGGACCGATGCCTTGCCGTCGAACGATAGATAGGCCTGTCGGATCGTCGATCTCAGCGGTTACGAGATTTTGCCAGTCATCGCTGCGCAACAAGAATTTCCGTTCGATTTCAAAGCTCATCACGCACGCCCGACTGTGTGTCCGAATCTTTTGTGAAGAAGAGATGACATTACCCACTGGCCAAGGCAAGTGGGGTTCGCGCTGACGAGCGCGGAACAGATGCTGTTCCGATTCAAAAAGAATTGAGATGCAGCAAGTCTTGCACGATCGCGTACGGCTGCGGATTGCGATCGACGCTGTCTCGACCGCAAAAACGGTAAATCAGCCGCAATTACAGCAAATCCGCCCTAATAAAATGCCGGTATGTACATGTCCTCCGGCACCGGCTTGCGCGCGTAGTCGGGCATATGTTCCCGGGCCGGCAGCGCGATCGGCTCGTGCGCGACATCCTGATAGGGGATCTGCTGCAGCAGATGGTGGATGCAATTGAGCCGCGCCCGCTTCTTGTCGACGGCCTCGACCACCCACCAGCGCGCCTCGGGGATGTGGGTGCGCTCGAGCATCTCTTCCTTGGCCTTGGTGTAGCGCTCCCAGCGGCGGCGCGATTCGAGATCCATCGGGCTCAGCTTCCACTGCTTGAGCGGATCGTGGATGCGCATCAGGAAGCGCAGGTTCTGCTCCTCGTCGGTGATCGAGAACCAGTACTTGATGAGAATGATGCCGGAGCGCACCAGCATGCGCTCGAACTCGGGCACCGTGCGGAAGAACTCCTCGTATTCGGCCTCGGTGCAGAATCCCATGACGCGCTCGACGCCGGCGCGGTTGTACCAGCTGCGGTCGAACAGCACGATCTCGCCGGCCGCCGGCAGATGCGCGACGTAGCGCTGGAAGTACCACTGCGTGCGCTCGCGCTCGTTCGGCGCCGGCAGCGCCACGACGCGGCAGACGCGCGGGTTGAGCCGCTGGGTGATGCGCTTGATCACGCCGCCTTTGCCGGCGGCGTCGCGGCCTTCGAAGAGCACCACCACCTTGAGCTTGTGGTGCACGACCCAGTCCTGCAGCTTGACCAGCTCGCCCTGCAGCCGCAACAGCTCCTTGAAGTAGATGTGGCGATCGATGGTCTCGGGAAGGGGCTTGTCGATGACGTGCTCGAGCAGGCCGGCGAGCCGGTCGTCGTCGATCTCCATCTCGAGCTCTTCGTCGACGGTCTCGACCATCTCGTCGTGCACGCGCTCGTGCAGAGGGCGGGCACTGTTGGCTTCCGCTGTCATTTTCGCCGATCCCCCTTAATGGTTCGGTGGGCCGCCCGGACCGCCGGCAATCACGGGCGACATTCCGATAAAGGCAATTCGGCGATGCCGCAACGTTGCGGCCTATTCCGCCGCCACCTGGATCTGCTGCCGCATCTCCATGTCGGGACGGTTATAGTCATAGACCACGCGGCCGTAAGGCAATGTCAGGTCGGCGAGGAAATGATGCGCGCCGACGACGCGGCGCACCGGCAGATCGGCGACCGGCGCATTCACATGCGGGACGAGATGCAGGCGGCCGGGGCCGATCCATGAACCTTTGACGACGATGTCGGTCAGGTTGATCGCGACGAGCTGGGCGATCTCCGGGTGGCCGTTGACTCCCGGGATGATCTTCAGATTGATCTGCGTCTTCGACAGCGTGGCGCGGGTGCGCTCGCCGTTACCGGCCATGCTCTCGTGCTTGTAGCCCATGGTGCCCATGGCGACGAGCTGGCCGGCATATTCGAGCGTGCCGGTCAGCGTGTCCTTGACGACCTCGAGCTTCGGATGGGCGTATTTCTTGGGAAAGCCCCAGATTTCGCGGCCTGCCGCGATCGGCGGATCGTCATCGAGAAACATCTGAGTGACGAAGTTGACTTCTTCGCCACGCAGCCGCGCCGGGATCACGTGGCCCGATTCCGTATAGCTGCCGAAGCCCGAACTGTCCGGCATCTTGATCCATTCGTAATGCACGAGCGGCTGTTCGATCGGCTCCAGCGGCTCGGGCAGATGCTCGCGGATCAGGTCCGGGTCGGTCTCATAGGTGATGACGAGGAATTCGCGGTTGATGAACCGATACGGCCCGGCCGGATAGCTCGGTCCTGCCGCCGGCATCGACGGCAGCTTGAGAACATCATCATGACGCATGGCAGCTTTCCTCAATGTGCGGGCGAGCCGCCGTCGACCGGCAGCAAGGCCCCGGTGATGGATTTTGCGTCGTCGCAGCCGAGAAGAAGGGTGACACTGAACACCGGCCGCCCGCGCGACCGTCCGATTAACCCCAGTGTAGATATGAGACCGTAAAGATCGCCTCTAACAATTATGCGAAGGAATTTCTGCGAATTGACGACAGTCGATCCGGTCACGAGATCGCACATGTCATGCGCGTGTCACGGCTTGTTGGACATCCTGTCCGCGATCTTGCGGGAGGGAAGTTCTCGTCATGGATGCCACGACCGGCGATTTGTCGCGTTCACGTCATGCTCAGGGTTGGCGGCCGGACGGATGCGACCGGGTTGCGCTGGTGCTGCAAGGCGGCGGCGCGCTCGGCGCCTACCAGGCGGGCGTCTACCAGGCGCTGCACGAAGCCGAGATCGAGCCGGATTGGGTTCGGGCGTATCCATCGGCGCCATCAACTCGGCGATCATCGCCGGCAATTCGCGCAAGCGCCGGCTCGGCCGGCTGCGCGAATTTTGGGAGCTCATCACCGAGCGCAAGGTCTGGAGCTATACGCCGGACGGCGACTTGTTCCGCAAGGCGCGCAACACCGCGAGCTCATGGATGACGATGGTCCAGGGCCAGCCGGGCTTTTTCAGTCCGCGCCATGCAGAACCCGTGGCTCAGCCTCGCGGGAGCCCAGAGTGCGACGAGCTTACTACGATTCCGGGCCGCTGCGCGACACGCTGGAAGACCTCGTCGATTTTCGCTCATCAACGAAAAGATCGTTCGTTTCTCGGTCGGCGCGGTCAACGTGCTCAGCGGCAATTTCGTCTATTTCGATAATGCCCATGAGATCATCGAGCCGGAACATGTGATGGCGAGCGGCGCCTTGCCGCCGGCATTGCCCATGGTCAAGATCGGCACCGATCATTTTTGGGACGGCGGCATCGTGTCGAACACGCCGCTGCAGCACCTGCTCGACCAAGAGGATCGCCTCAACACGCTGATCTTCCAGATCGATCTCTTCTCGGCGCGCGGCGTCCTGCCGCGCGATATCCAGGATGTCCTCGCCCGCCACAAGGACATCATGTATTCGTCCCGCACCCGCTACAACACCGACGTCTACCGCCGCCTCCATACCTGGAAGAAGAAGCTGCAGCGGGCGCTCGAAAAAGTGCCGGAGGACAAACTGTCCGACGAGGAGCGGATGCTTCGCAACGAGCTCGCCACCATGCCGGACATCACGATCCTCCAGCTCATCTATCAGCAGAAGGCCTACGAGGGTCACGCCAAGGACTACGAGTTCTCAGGCACGTCCATGCGCGAACATTGGCAGAGCGGCTACGAGGACACCCGGCGCACCCTGCGCCGCAAGGATTGGCTTGCAATGCCGCCACATGGCGCAGGGGTTGTCGTGCACGACGTTCATCGCGAAGACGAGCATTGACCGAACGGTTCGGGCGCCTGCGAAGCGCGCGCGCAGATTGAAATTGCGAGCCGATGACCCGCGCTTGCACGGTTCTTGCATCGTGTGACGCAATTTCGTGCGTGGACGCCGCAGATCACGAACTAACCCGAATGTAGCGATCCAAAAGCGGGTCTCGGGCCGTGATGATGAAACCACATTTGAGAGGATGAGCCCTACAAAAATATGTTTGTTACCAAATAGTTGAAAGGCGGGCTGAAGCGCCGGATTTAACCCGGTCGCCACGCTGAAGTCGTCAGATTGTCATGTAACGGGGCGATACGTTTGTACCCGTAAAATGACCTGCCAATAGGCAGGTGGGAAGCTCGGGATTTAGGCGGGAGAGTTCGATGCAAAAGATCAATGGAAGCGCCGGCCTCGACGCCGAACCGGATCCGGCCCCTTCATCCGAAATCGCCGAGATGGTGCACGAGCATGGCGACGTCGTCGCAACGGTCGCGACGGTCGCCGTTGTCGGCATCGGCGCCGCCGCGTTCGAGGCGGCGCTGTTGCCCGGCATCGTCCTTGGCGTCGCGGCGATGTGGCTTCCCCAGTACTTCCCGAAGATGGGCGAGGCCGTCAATCCGTTGTTCAGGTCGACCGTGCGCGGCGCTTACAAGCTCGGGCGAAAGACCAAGGAGATGATGGCGGAGGCCCAGGAGCAGGTCCACGACATCGTTGCCGAGGTCCATGCCGAGGGCGACGCCGAGACGCCGCCGAAGACCGCAAGCGCGCCGAACTAGCTGAATTTTCCCGGCACGCGACATCCGCTCGCGCTGCGGCTGATGACCGATGTGAAGTTGATGGGCGATCCGAAATCGCGTCGTCAAGGGAAGTCATGACCAAGCTCAATATCCACGTTGCCCACCAGGTGCCGGGTCGTGTGCGGATGAAAATTCCGGCCGGGAAGGGAAATCCGGAGCTGTTGCAGCAGATTGCCGACACCTTCGGCGTCATTCCGGGGATCGAGGAGGTCACGGTCAACCCGACCACGGGAAGCATCGTTCTGCACTACGATGCGGACCGCCACGATGAATTCCACGGCACGCTGCACAACCAATATCGCGCTCACGATATTCACCGGCCGCCGAGTACCGAAATCGACGAGCTCGCGCATCGCATCGAGGACGAGGCCGAGTTTCTCGCCAAGAATTCCGACACGGCGCGCGCGCTGGTCGATTTCGTCAAGAAGGTCGATCGCGAAATCAAGCTCGCCACCAACAACACCATCGATCTGAAGATCG
The DNA here is from genome assembly GCA_963702755.1 of uncultured Alphaproteobacteria bacterium. GTDB lineage: Bacteria > Pseudomonadota > Alphaproteobacteria > Rhizobiales > Xanthobacteraceae > JAJPKK01. Next base: position 1,081,474 of record CAVPDZ010000009.1, read on the forward strand.
TCCTTGCCGCGGGCATCATCGGCTTCACCGTGCTGGAGGTCGGCGCGACCGCGGCAACGCCGGTGTGGGTCACGCTCGCCATCTTCACCCTCAATCATTTCATCGAGATGCACCCGCAGGGGGCACCCGCAACTCCGCATTTGGCGCCGGTGAGGGTCAAGGGCTGAGCGTCGGATCAAGCAGGAGTTCGGCGCCGTGGATTTCTCGATCCGCCATTTCATTCCGGGCCGCATCCGGGTTTACGTGCCGTCGCTGTGCCGAAGACCGTCACTGGCCGAGGCCGTCGTCAGCTGGCTGTCCGGCCAGAGCGGCATCAAGCGCGCGCGGTTGAACTACGACTGCGCGAGCCTCGTCATCGAATATGACGTTGCCCACGAAAAGCTGCTGCGCGGGCTGATCGGCCGCCTGTCATTGATGACGCTCGACGACTTGAAGCGGCTCGTCGAGATGCAGCCGGCCGGGGCGGGCGCGGAAAAAGCTCTTCCCGCCACGATGAGCAAAGCGGCACCTCCGCCGGCGTGGCGCCGCATTCCTCTGACGCTGCCGACGCTCTCGCTGATGCTCGCGTTCAGCGCCAATCCGATCGTCCGCGCCGTCAACATGCCGCTGATGCTGTGGAACGCATATCCGATCGCGCTGCGGGCGTGGCGGGTGTGGCGGCGCGAGGGCCGGCTCAACGTCGATTTCCTCGACACGCTCGCCATCGCCGCATCGCTGATGCAGGGCAATCCGATGGCCGGCGCGATCGTCACCTGGCTGATCAAGCTCGGCGACTGGATCCGCGATCTCACCGCCGCCGGCTCGCGCCGCGCCATCAGCGAGCTTCTGGAGTTCCAGTCCAAGTCGGCGTGGGTCATCCGCGACGGCGTGGTGACGTCGATCCCCGCGATCCAACTCGCCATCGGCGACGAGGTCGTGATCTATCCGGGCGAGATGATTCCGGTCGACGGCGAGATCATCGACGGTCACGCCATGATCGACCAGAAGACCATCACCGGCGAGGGCTTGCCGGTGATGCGCGCAACCGGCGAGGCGGTGTTCGCCGCGACCGTCATCCGCGACGGCCAGCTGACGGTCCGCGCGATGCGGGTCGGCGACGCGACCACCGCCGGCCAGATCGCGCGCCTCGTCGAATCCGCGCCGATCGGCGACACCCGCATGCAGAACCACGCGGAAAGGCTCGCCGACCGGCTGGTGCTGCCGACCTTGGCGCTCGCGTCCGGCACCGCCGCGCTGACCGCCGATTTCAATCGCTTCCTCTCGCTCGTGATCGTCGACTACGGCACCGGCATCCGCGTCGCCGCGCCGACCGCCGTGCTCGCCTCCATGACCCACGCCGCCCGCGCCGGGATCATCATCAAGAGCGGCCGCCACATGGAGCGGCTCTCCGAGGTCGACACCATCATCTTCGACAAGACCGGGACGTTGACCCATGGTTCACCGGCCGTCGTCGACGTGATCAGTTACGCAGCACAGCATCACCGACCGCCATCTGCTCGGCCTCGCCGCGGCGGCGGAAACGCACCTTAACCATCCGGTGGCCGAGGCGCTGCGCACCAAGGCCGCCGAAATGGGCGCCAACATCCCCTATTGCGAGGAGACCAAATACCGCATCGGCCTTGGCGTTGAAGGCCAGGTCAACGGCTACTACCTGCATGTCGGCAACGAGCGCTTCATGCGGCAGAGCGAGATCAATGTGCGCTGCGCCGAAACGGATCGTGCTGCCCTCGATGAGCAAGGGTACTCGTGCATTTATGTGGCCGTGGATGGTGCGCTTGCCGGCCTCGTGCCGTACACGGACGCGATCCGGCCGGAAAGCCGCTCTGGTCATCCAGCGGCTGCATGAACTCGGGATCAAGAACAGCGTTATGCTGACGGGCGACAATGCAGTGGTGGCGAGGGCGGTCGGCGCGCGCCTCGGGCTGTCGCGTCAGTTTGCCGACATGCTGCCGGCGGACAAGGCCGAGGTGATCCAGCAGTTCCAGCGCAAGGGCAATGTGGTTGCGATGGTCGGAGACGGCATCAATGATTCCCCGGCGCTGAGCTTTGCCGACGTCGGCATCGCCATGAAGCATGGCGCCGAAGTCGCGCGGGAGTTGGCGGATGTCGTCCTGATGGAAGATTCGCTGTGGAAGCTCGTGAAGACCGTCGAGATTTCGCGCGGCGCGGTCGGGCTCATCCGGCAGAACTATGCGATCGTTGCCGGGTTGAATACATTGGCATTGGCGTTGGCGCTGCCGAGCGGCCTGGTGAGCCCGTCGGTCACCGCCGTGATCAGCAACGGCTCGGCCATTCTTGCGAGCCTCAACGGAATTCGGCCCATTCTGCGGTACCAATGATCCCAGCCGAGACCACGCTCTCACCCGAACACCAAAAGGCGCTGCGCCGCGCCGTGGCCCGCCTGGAAAATCAAAGCTTCGCCGCCCAGCTTGCGGACTACGCCGGACAGCCGGTCACCCGCGTGCTGCGCCTCATGCCGAAGTTCGCCACCGATCGCTTCCACAAGGCGGTCGAGCTTGCGATCCTGCGCTGCCTCAACATCGCCATTCGTTCGATCGAGCCGCAGTCGAAGCGACCGCCGGCGCGACGCGCCTCCTCGGTCCTCGCGGGGTTGAGCGGCGGGGTCAGCGGATTCTTCGGGCTCGCGGCCTTGCCCATCGAGCTCCCCGTCACCACAACATTGATGCTGCGCGCCATCGCCGACATCGCGCGCCACCACGGCGAAGACCTGTCGACGCTCGAAGCGCGCCTTGCCTGTGTCGAGGTGTTTGCGCTTGGCGCGCCCAGCGTCGGGCGCGGGGCGCATGTCGGCTACTACGCCTCGCGGGTTCTGCTGGGGCGTCTGTCCGCGAATGCCTCTACGCTCATGGCCGAGCGCGGCGCTGCGAATGTCGCCGCGCCGGTCGTCGGCAGCTTTGTTGCCGAGGTGGCCGGGCGCTTCGGCGTCGTCGTGTCCGAGCGCTCGGCGGCGAGCGCGATGCCGGTGCTGGGCGCGCTCGGTGGCGCTGCCGTCAACATGATGTTCATGAATCATTTCCAGCGCATTGCTCAGGGCCACTTCGCGATCCGCAGCCTCGAGCGCACGTACGGGCCGGCCGTCGTTCGCCGCCTCTACCAGGACATGGCGCCGCAGCGGCAGCCCAAACAGCAGCTGGCGGTCCGGCACGCTGCCGCCCGCTAACGGCGAGGGAGAGCGCGCAAGTGCTCCAAGTCCCGCATCAAGTCCCGCACCAGGTCCCGCTCGGCCCAAAATCGCACGATCTTCCGGTCGATCCGCGGCTGGCCGGGCTGCGGCGCATGCGAACGATTGCGACCCTTCTCCTCGTCGCCATGACGCTGGTGTTCATCGCGACGACGATGGCGACCGTCGACTGGCCGTGGATTCCGTATGTCCGCGCCTTCGCGGAGGCCGGCATGGTCGGCGCCTGCGCCGACTGGTTCGCCGTCGTCGCCTTGTTTCGCAAGCCCTTCGGCTTGCCGATCCCGCACACCGGGATCGTCCCCAACAACAAGGATCGGATCGGCGGCGCGCTCGGGCGCTTCATCACCAATAATTTTCTCACCGCCGGCGTGATGAGCGAGAAGCTCGAACGGGTCGACGTGGTTGGCGCACTCGCGGCTTGGCTTTCCGAACCCGCGAACGCAAAGCGTCTCGCCCAGTACGTTGCGCTGCTGCTGCCGCGGGTGATCGAGTCGCTGCCCGGCCCCCAGATCGGCTCGGTGCTCGGCAGCCTCGCGCAGCGCGGCGTGGAGGCCATTCCGGCCGCGCCCCTGGCGTCGCGGCTGCTCGCGATCGTGTGGGCGCAAGGCGAAGCGCAGATGCTGATTGCGGGGGCGATCGAGCACGGCGAAAGCGCGCTCACCGCAAACAAGGACTACATCGGTCGCAAAATTTCGGAGCAGTCGTCGCGCTGGATCCCGCGATGGGTTGACCGGATGATCGCCGACAAAGTGATGAATGGCCTCCTCAGCACCATGGGCGAGATGCGCAATCCCGCCCATCCCTGGCGCGTCGAGCTGCAGAAGGCGGTGGAGAAGCTGATCCACGACCTTGCGACCGACCCGCAGATGTACGCCCGCGGCGAGGCCTTCAAGGCCGAGCTGCTCGCCAATCCGGTCTTCATCGCCCAGGCGCGCACGCTCTGGGCCGAGGTCGAAAGCGGCCTGCGCACCGGCGTTCCGGCGCACGCGGACGCAATTGCAACGGCGAGCGAACTCGCGCTGCGCCGCGTCGGCCGCTGGCTTGAAGAGGATGGCGAGCGCAAGGCGCAGCTCAATCGGCGCATTCGGATAGCAGCGCAGCGCCTGCTGATCGCCTATCGCGTGGAGATCGGCGCCTACATCGAGCGCGTGGTGCGCGATTGGGATTCAACGACGCTGGTCGAGAAGCTGGAACTCCAGGTCGGCAAGGACCTGCAATACATCCGCATCAACGGAACGCTGGTGGGCGGCCTCGTCGGCCTCCTCATTTTTGTGGCGTCGAAGTGGATCGCGCCGGGGTAATGCAAAGCCTACGTCAATGCCGACGCTTTCTGGACAGCGATGATTTTCAGTCGACGCTTCGATCCGGCGCGAACTCCAGATCACGGCGGAGTTGGATGCGGTGCGCTCTGGAGCGGCTCCACCAGATCAGCGCTATGACCGCAAGGGGAATGAGCTGAAAGTATGAACGCTCAAAGGCCGCGGCATAGTTATCGTTGCGGAGGAACTCGTAGAGGTAATTGCCGGCCGGCATGCAGACTGCCACCAGAGCCAAATCTCGAAGTCTGAAATTCATTTGATTTTCTCCGCGCAGCTGAAGGACGGTCGCGATTTAATCCAATCGAAAACCGAAGCCGCGATTTTCAGCCGCCTCTCGTCGGAAAGCCTAGCCAAAGCCGCATCGCTCATTGATATCGGTCGCGAGTGCGATCCGATAGGTTCAAGGATCGTGGGTCGAAGGAGCAATTTGTCGATGCCTGATACGCCAGCTGCGCGGCGCGTGATCTCCGCTAAACCTTGGCGACGACGTCGGCCCAGTCTTCCAGCATCGCCATCTCGTGGCCGTAACGGACGTGAAAGCCGAACTGGCTGTAGCCGGCCGCTTTGATGGCGCGCAAGCCGTCGACCAGTTCCGCGCTGGTGCCGGTGAACGTAAGCGCGCGGATCACCGAGCCGGAAATATTCGCCTCCTCGTCGGGACGCAGAAACATCAAGTGGCCGCGGTGGTTCGAAAGGTAGCGCGCGTCGGCGGGCTGATAGCTCCGATAGATTTCGCGATAGACGTCGAGGTGCGGCTTGAGCGGCGGCGGCACCGGAAAGCCGATCGATCCGAGTTCCTCTTCCTCGACCAGATTGTGGAACACGATCGCGGCGGCCGGGCCTGCCTGGGCTTTCGCTCGCGGGCTGTCAGCGGGCTCGCCTTCGCGCAGCACGCAGCCGCCGCTGAAGGCGGTGGCATAGAGCGATTTCGGATCGCGTCCTGCCTCGGCCCAGGCCTTCTGCATGTCGGCGAGCGCCGCATTGGCGACCTGGGGAGCGCGCATCGCGTTCATCCAGGCTGCGCCGCGCTTCGCCGTCAATCGCCGTCCGCGCGGTCCGAACGCCGAAATGTGGAGCGGAATGGGATCGCCAATATTGATGAGACCGAGTTCGGGATTGAGGAAACGGACTTTGTGCGCGCTGCCTTCGCCGTGCCACTCCACGGTCTTGCCGGCGAGCAGCCCTTCGACCACGCCGATATAGGCATCGAGTTCGGCAAGGGTGATCGCGGGGAGCCCCATGGTGCGGCGCGCGGTGAAGCCGGTCGACACACCGAAATCGATGCGGCCGGGCGCGAGTGCGGCGAGCGACGCGAGCGCGCTCGCTGCGACCGGTGCGATGCGATTGGACGGAATGAGGACGCCGGTGCCGAGGCGAATGCGCGAGGTCTGCATCGCGGCGGCCCCCATGGCGACGAACATGTCGGCGTTGAGAAGCTGCGTATCGTAGAACCACGCATGGGAGAAGCCGAGCTCTTCGGCGCGCTTGGCGTATTTCCAGGAATTCCGCCGAGGTTGCGAGTTGAATGCCGAAATCCACGCGTTCCTCCTTATGAGCGATCGGCCCACGTCATCGGGCGGACGCCAAGGATTCCACCTTGGCGGCGTCGGGGGCGGGCGCGCGGAACTTGGCATCGTACAGTCGTGCGAATGCGAAACATGCGGGCGCGCATATGAGGAAAGGGAATGGCGGCGCAGAGATAAAGCGTCTCCACCGGCAGATGCATGCCGACGAGGACGCCGCCGATGATCGGTCCGCTGATCGAACCGAGCCGGCCGACCGCAAACGCGACGCCCGAGCCGTTGGAGCGGAACGCGGTCGGGTAGATCATGCCCGAAATCGCGTTGACGGCGTATTGCCCGCCGAGCACACAAAACCCGGCAATGAAAAGCACGACGGCGAGCAGCGTCTCGGAGATCGTCGCCACGTAGCCGATCGCCGCCACGACGGGAATTGCGACCGCGAACATGAGCGCGACCGGCATCATGCCTTTGATGTCCATGGGCCGGCAAATGGCCCAGCCGCCGATGAGGCCGCCGACCTGAAAGACCGACGTGAACAACGCCGCCTTGGCGACCGGAATATGCGCGCCGGCGAGGAGTGTCGGCGTCCAGCTGATGAGGAAGAAGTAGCCCATCAGCGCGGTGACAAACATCACCCACAGAAGAATCGTCAGCGGCGCCCGGCCTTCCTCGAACAGGCGTTGCAGCGAGAAGCCGGAATAGGCCTGCTCCTCTGGCAGGACGAAGGTCGCGTCCGGAAGCACAGCAAGGTCGGGACGCGCACGGGCGAGGAGGGCGGCGACATCGGCGCTGCTGTCGCCGCGCACCACATGATATTTGATCGATTCCGGCAATCCGATCGCGCACGCCGCGGTCGCGAGCAGGCCGAGAATGCCGCCGACGGTGAACATGATCTGCCATCCGTAGTGCGGCACAAGAAACGCTGCCACCGGGCCCGGCACGGCCGAACCGAGGCCGATGCCGGAGAACATCAGGACGACCAGCGTGGCGCGCAAACGCTTCGGCGCGAACTCCGCATTGAGCGCGATGACGTTCGGCAACAGGCCGCCGATGCCGATGCCGCAGATGACGCGCACGATGAAAAGCTCGGTGAGCGAGTTCGTCAGGACCGCCGCCCAGGTGAAGATCGCGAAGATCAGGCCGGACGCGATGATTGCCTTCTTGCGCCCGTAGCGGTCACCGAGATAGCCGAGGACCGGTGCGCCGATGAGAATCCCGAACAGACTCGCGCCGAACACGGGGCCGAGCGACGACGGATCGGCGATGTTCCAGGCGGCGATCAGCGCTGGTCCGACGTAGGCAACGTTGTTGATGTCAAAGCCGTCGGCAAAGATGATGATGGCCGAGAAAACGAGCACCGTGATGGTGAAGCGCGTGATCTTCGCGTCATCAAGCGCTTGCGCCACGTCGATGACTTGTTTCCCGTCCATGGCGATCTCTCCCCTGCGCGGGCTCTTCGGCCCACGAGCGCTTTGGTATCACGACGACAGATTCTTATTCTGAGCGCCGGGTGAGGATGCCACAAAAAGCATGGAGAAAAAGCCAAATGCCGGAGAATAAATATTCTGCCTATGCGGGCGCCGCGCCATATTTCGAGCTGGTCCGCGAGGCGCTGGGTGACCTCGTCGACGGTGAGCATTTTTTCGATATCGTCGCCGCCGACATCATCTATGAGGTTCGCTACGACCTGGGCTGGCCTCGTGTGGTCCGGGGGCGTACCGATCTGATGGATCAGTTCAAGGGATATGTCGGCAGCATCCGACTCCAATCCGCAAACAAGTTGATCGTCAACAAAGCGGACAACGGCCGTGTCGTCGTGATCGAATATGAGATCCACGGGACGATCCTTGCGACCGGTGCCAAGTACGAAAATCGGTTCTGCTCGATCATCGAACTTGGAAAGCGCAAGATCACGCACTGGCGAGATTACATGGACTCGCACGCGGCGTGGAACGCCCTGACGGCGAGCGCGCGTTGATCAGACAGGCTGTGTAATCGCAACGCTTTGGCATATGCTGTTTAGGCTTACGCGGCTTTCGCAATTCGCCTCCGGCGGGCGCGCCAAATTCTGCCGTGTCCCGTCGAGACCTGCTGGTTGGCGCAGCCGGTGCGATCGCCGCATCGGCCGTGTCGTTCATCTGTCTTTGCCGTCAGCTCGAAGGCGGTATCGGCATCTCCCAAACCGGCAAAGCAAGCAGGAGCTGACACCATGTCATTCGTCACGACCAAAGACGGAGTCGAGATCTTCTTCAAGGATTGGGGACGAAGAACGCTCAGCTAATCGTCTTCCATCACGGTTGGCCGCTGAGCTCGGACGATTGGGATGCGCAGATGCTCTTCTTCCTTGCTCAGGGTTCCGCGTCGTCGCGCATGATCGTCGGGGGCACGGCCGCTCGGCTCAAGTCGGTGATGGTCACGACATGGACCATTATGCGGCCGATGCGTCCGCCGTCGCCGAGCATCTCAACTTGAAGAACGCTGTCCATATCGGCCATTCGACCGGCGGCGGCGAAGTCGCCCGGTATGTCGCAAGATACGGTCAGCCGCACCTTTGAAACGATGCAGTTCAGCTACGAGTACGCACGTGAGGGCCGCCCCGGCGAACGAATTAGAGAACGAGGAAGTGAGAGCCGTCATCGCGCCGACGCTAGGTGCGTGCGTTATCGCCATTCGGCAATGCGGCGTGTTGGCTGAGGACATCTGCCGTCGCGGCGGACCGGCGCAGGTAGCCGGTGTGTTCGAACGCAGTTTCTATCTGCAATGCGGCGAGGACTTTTTGTGCGCAGGGGCGCCCGCGATCGGCAACGGTCCGTTGACGCTCATTGCTGATTTCGGCGCGACGCGACGGGGCAAGTTCGGCGTGCGGGCAGGGGAGGGCGCTGAAATATCGGCGCGGCAGATTTCGCTCGGCGCGCTGAGGCTGAGCCTTGATGGCTGCGAGACGTGGCGTTCGCCTGCGTGGCCGACGGCACCGCGAGACGCCTTCTCGGCGGAAGCTTTCGCGGCGCTCGCACGCCGCGTCGCAAGCGACGCACCGGCCGAGGGCCTCGCGCGTGCCGCGTTTGGCATGCCATCCGCTCTCGGGGCGTTACCGGCCCGCCGATTGGCGCAGTTCGAGGGTTGGCTTGCCGGCGCGTATCGCGGCGAGACCCGATCTCCCGACTGCGTCCGGGATCTGATCGGGCTCGGCCATGGGCTGACCCCGTCCGGCGATGATGTCCTGTGCGGCGCGCTCGCGATGCTCGATGCGCTTGGCGAACCTCGCATTCGCGCCGGCCTGACCGACATCATCGTGCCGGCGGCGCCGGCACTCACGTCTCCGCTGAGCGCCTGTTTCCTGCGGGCGACCGCGGCCGGGCATTACGGCGAGCGGCTCTACGAACCGTCGCCGCGCTCGTCGTCGGCGATATCCCGGCAGCAGTCGCGAGCGCCCGCGACATCGGGCACAGCTCGGGCTGGGACATGCTGGCCGGTGCCGCAACCGCGCTGCGGATAGTTGCAGCCGGCAAAAACTGAAACGGCGTCGGGCTAGGGATATTGCGTCGGCAGGCGATCGTCTTCGGCAAGGTCGGAGAAGCGCGTCACGTCGGCCTTGAACTGCAGCCCGACCGTTCCTGTCGGTCCGTGGCGCTGCTTGCCGAGAATGACCTCGGCGCGGCCGTGCACGGCCTCCATCTCCGCCTGCCACTTGAAATGCTCATCGCTGCCGGGCCGCGGCTCGCGATTGCGCAGGTAATATTCCTCCCGATACACGAACATCACCACGTCGGCGTCCTGCTCGATCGAGCCTGATTCGCGCAGGTCGGAGAGCTGCGGCCGCTTGTCGTCGCGGTTTTCCACCTGGCGCGACAGCTGCGACAGCGCAATGACCGGAATGTTGAGTTCCTTGGCGAGCGCTTTGAGGCTCGTCGTGATTTCGGTCACCTCCTGCACCCGGCCTTCATTGGCGCGCCGGGTCGAGCCCTGCAGCAGCTGGATATAATCGATCACGAGCAGGTCGAGGCCGCGCTGGCGCTTGAGGCGGCGGGCGCGCGCCGCGAGCTGGGCGATCGCAAGGCCGCCGGTCTCGTCGATATAGAGCGGGATCTGCTCCATTTCCTTCGCAACGCCGGCGATGCGGTCGAAGTCGCCAGGTTCGATTTCGCCGCGCCGGATGCGATAGGAGGGGATTTCCGACTGCTCGGAGATGATGCGGGTGGCAAGCTGCTCCGCCGACATTTCGAGCGAGAAGAACCCGACGATGCCGCCGTTCGTCGATTCGATGTGGCCGTCAGCGCGCACGCTGCCTTCCCAGCTCCGCGCCACGTTGTAGGCGAGGTTGGTCGCGAGCGCGGTCTTGCCCATGCCGGGACGGCCGGCGAGGATGACGAGGTCGGATTTCTGCAACCCGCCCATCATGCGGTCGAGGTCCTTGAGCCCGGTGGCAAGGCCCGACAGCTTGCCGTCGCGCTGATAGGCGTGCGCCGCCATCTCGACCGCGGTGGTGAGCGCCTCGGCGAACCGCTGGAAGCCGCCGTCATAGCGGCCGGTCTCGGCAAGCTCGTAGAGGCTGCGCTCGGCCAGCTCGATCTGATCCTGCGGACGTTCGTTGACGCCGGCATCATAGGCGGTGTTCACCATCGCCTCGCCGATGCCGATCAGCGAGCGGCGGATCGCGAGATCATAGATATTGCGGCCATAGTCGGCGGCGTTGATGACGGTGGTCGCTTCGGCGGCAAGGCGCGCCAGGTATTGGCTGACGGTGAGCCCGGCGATGTCAATGTCCGGCGGCAGGAAGGTCTTGAGCGTGATCGGCGTCGCGGTCTTGCCGATCCGAATCAGGCTTGCAGCGACCTCGAAGACTTTCTGGTGGATCGGCTCGAAGAAGTGGGTCGGCTCGAGGAAATCCGAGACGCGGTAGAACGCCTCGTTATTGACGAGGATCGCGCCAAGCAGCGCCTGCTCCAGCTCGATGTTGTGCGGAGCGGTACGGAAAGGCGGCGTGGTATCCGCCGCCTGCTTGCGAGCAGTCGATTCGAGCGCCATGACGTCCCGGAGTTTCTGATTTTTCTATCGCAACGCCACTGCACTAAGCTCAACTAACCGTCGTCCCCCGATCCAGTACTTAAGCAAACAGTGACCGGCGCCAGCTTATAAGCACGTCCGCCGCCGGATTGGGAACGATGGTGTTCGATTTTCCCCTCTATCACCACCAAAAAATTTTGTTGGCGTTGTGGCGATGCAAAAGCCTTGACGGCTTTACCGCAAACGGCGCGCGTCTCACTCGCCCGCAAGTCGCAGCGGTGTGGGATGGCCGCCTTCGAGTGCCCGCAGCCGTGTCTCCGCCTGCATGATGTAGTCGCGGGTGATCGGCACTACGCCCTGCCGCTTGGTGAGCTGGACCTGCATCACCATCATGTCCTGGCGGCGGAAGGCCGATTTCCGAGCAGGCGAGGTAGAACTCCCACATCCGCACGAAGCGTGCATCATAGATGCGCTCGACCTCGGCGCGATGGGCGAGGAAGCGGTCACGCCACGCCTTGAGGGTCTCCGCGTAGTGGAGGCGCAGGATCTCGACGTCGGTCACCAGGAGACCGGCGCGTTCGATCGCGGGCATCACCTCGGACAGGGAAGGGATATAGCCGCCGGGGAAAATGTATTTGGAAATCCAAGCATTGGTCGCGCCGGGCCGCGACGAACGGCCGATCGAATGCAGCACCATCACGCCGTCCTCGGCGAGGACATCGGCGCATTTGGCGAAGAAGGTATTGTAGAAGCCGATGCCGACATGTTCGAACATGCCGACCGAGACGATGCGGTCGAAGTCCCACTGACATCGCGGTAGTCGACGGCGCGGAATTCTGCGCGGCCCGAGAGGTCGCGCTCCTGGGCGCGGCCGCGCGCCACCCCGAGCTGCTCCTTCGACAAGGTGATGCCGGTGACTTTGGCGCCGCAGTGTTCGGCGATGTAAAGCGCAAGCCCGCCCCAGCCGCAGCCGATGTCGAGGACCCGCTGGTCCGGACCGATCATCAGCTTGGCTGCGAGATGGCGCTTTTTGGCGAGTTGGGCGTCGTCGAGACTTTCGGTCGGGGTCTCGAAATAGGCACAGCTGTATTGGCGATCGCTGTCGAGGAAGAGGGAGTAGAGCCGGCCATCGAGATCATAGTGATGCGCGACATTGCGCCGTGCCCGGGATCGCACGTTAAGCCGCCGGATCCGGTGCCAGGGATAGCGCAGTGATGCGATCGCCCGGATCCAGCGCGGCCAGACGAATTTCTTCTGCAGCACCAGATCGACGAAATCGGCGATCGACCCGGACTCGACCACGACGGTCCCGTCCATATACGCTTCGCCGAGCTTAAGGTCGGGGTTGAGAAACACGCCCCATTGGACGGCGGCGGATGTAAATCGCACCGCCACCAGGGGCCCCGTTCCGTCGCCGAAGAAGACTGGCTTTCCGTTTGCGAGAGTGATGCGCAGATTGCCGCGATCGATATGCGCCAGCGCTGCTCGTAGCATCCATTCCATGGCCGACCTCAACGCGCCACGTTAGGCCGCGCCCGGTCGGACGAAATGCCAGTATCCGCCCGGGACCAGGACTTCGCCTGGATCCTTCGCTGGCCTCCCATATGCCTGAATTAAAACAAAATTCGTGCCACCCGGCAACGGAAATCCGCCGCTTTTGGTTCCCTTCAAGATGCGAAACTGATGCGACAAAATTGCAGATGGTGAGGCAGACCGCGGGAGTGGCACCTGCCCATCAGGGTTAAGCGAATCACAATCTCTCGAATTCCGGCCAATGAGGGGTCACGTCGCCGCTTGAATGGGCTAGAAGAGCCTGAATGCCATTCGATGTCTTACGGGGGTTGCTCGTCGATGAAGCGAACGTCCGGTTTTGGGTTGGGACTGATGCTCGCGCTGGCGACAGGCGTCGCGCATGCGCAAGATTTCACGGCGGGCAAGTCGCCGGCGCAGCTGTTCAGCTCCGATTGCTCTGCCTGTCATCATGACGCGCGAGGCCTCGCCAAGAACCGCGACGTGCGCACGCTCGCGGGCTTCCTGCGCGAGCACTACACCACCAAGCCGCAAAGTGCGGTGACGCTCGCCGCCTACATCCTGGCGAACGGCGGCAACCTGCCACCGGAGCCCCGCAAGCCGCCCGAGGCCGCCGAAGAGGGACAGGCCAGGAATGGCGAGGCCAGGAACGGAGAAGCCAGGAGTGCCGAAGGCAGGCGGCGCAATGCCAATCTCGCGGGCGACGGCGAAAAGGGACGCTCCCGCGAGGAGGGGCAGGCCGCAACCGGAACGACGGAGCCCTCACGTACGCCGCGCAATGAGGCGAGCCGTCCGGCCGACGTGCCCGTGCGATCTGCGAACGCCGCAAGCGACCGTCCCACTGAGACCGCCGATCCGCTCGAGCAGATGCGCGCTTACATCTTAAGCGGGCTCAACCTCGAAGGTGTCGCCGCCGAAGCCGCGAAGTCGCGGCCGCCGAAGCCGCATCAGCGCCGCGATAATACAGCGCAAGCCGCCGCGCCGACCGCATTGCCGGCCACGCCGCCGGCGGCAGCGTCAGCGGCTGCACCGGAGAAAGCCGTGCCAACGCCGACGGCTGCGGCAGCTCCCGTTGCCGCCCCTGTGGCAGCTCCCGCACCGGCGGCTGCGGCAGCACCACCCGCCGGTGCCGCCCCGCCCGCCGCGGCCGCAAGCGAGCCGGCTCCCGCAGCACCAGCGACGCCGGCCGTGCCGGCATCGAATGGCAGTGCGCCCGCTGCGGAGGGCACGCCCGCCCCGGTCAGCATTCCGCTGATCCGGTAACGGGCCTCGCAGACCAGTCCTCAGCTCTTTCCGGCCGCAGGCTCTTCCGGCTGGGCCTCAGTGGCGGGGGGCGCATTCTCGAAGAACTCCTCGGCCGCGGCTTCGCCGGTGAGGATCACCGGCGCTTCCTCGCGACGTGCCATCACATCCTCGCCGCGGGCAATTCGCTCAGCCTCGTCGGCGCTGCGAGCCACATTGATCGTGATCGACACTTCGATCTCCGGGTGCAGCGCAACCGGCACCTTGTGCAGCCCGATGGTCTTGATCGGCGTGTTGAGCACGATCTGGCCGCGCGAAACGGTAAAGCCGCCGTTCGCCATAATTGCGACGAGGTCGCGCGGAGAGACCGAACCGTAGAGCTGGCCGGTCTCGGACGCCTGGCGGATAACGACGAAGCTCTGGCCGTCGAGCTTGGTGCTGACCTTCTCGGCGTCACCTTTGAGCTCGAGATTGCGCACTTCAAGCTGCGATTTCATCGAGTTCGAACTTGGCGCGGTTATCCTTGGTGGCGCGCAGCGCCTTGCCTTGGGGCAGCAGGAAATTGCGGGCGAAGCCGTCCTTGACGCGGACGACCTCTCCCATCTGGCCGAGCTTGGCGACGCGTTCGAGCAGAATGACTTCCATTGCTTCTTCTCCTTGCGATGTCGGTTTGGTTTTCGAGTTCGATGCGGCTTCAAATGATTTGGTTCAGGTCTCGGGAACGATGGGCGGACCGCGCTTTTGGCTGCGCTCGCGCCAGCGGAACAACGTTTCGAAGAGACCGACCAGGGTCATGATCAGCGCCGGCCAGCCGACGATACCCACCAGGAGGTATGTGCCGGTGAGGAGCACGGGGCGTCCGGACAGCGGGCGGGTCACCGCGTGCACGAACGCGAAGCCGATGATCGCGAAAGCGACCGCAAGCGTCGCCGCGAACAGACTCGCGAACATACCCGGGAGCCCGGGAATGAAAGTGCCGGCGACGGCGATCGGCAGCAGCGCGGCGGACGCGGTCGGAAATGCCATGGCGGTGAGATCGGGCCACGGGCGGCGCAGTCGTCCGGAGAGCCGCACCACCTGTGCGGCGAGCCAGAGGTTGAATGCCTGGGTGAGCGTCGCGATGACCGCGGCCATCGGGGGCAGCGCGGTCGCCAGCAAGTCGAGCAGCCGGTCGGGATCTTCGATGCCGGGAACGCGCAGCGGCCCGGTGGTTCCGGCGCCCGTCTGCAGCCTCAAGATTCCGTCGAGCGCGCCCCGCAGGCTTGTGTGCACACCCTGTTCATCTCCGCCGAGGCTTGCGAGCGCGATCATGATGATGAGCGCTGCGAGGATCGCGGCCCACAGGACGAGGCGCCCGGCGGGGTACCATTCGATGTCCGTGCCGCCGCCGTTCGGCACTGGGCGGCCGAGAAGTGCAAGGTAGCCCAGCCACCACGCCGGTGCCGCGACGCCGGTGAGGAACGCCACGAAAAACAAGCCGCCGAACGCAATCCCGAGGCAGGAGGATGCGGTGACGGCGGCAGCAAGGCCGGCCCAATGGCTCCATCCCAGCGCCGCGATCATGATCGGCAACGGCGCGAGATAGAACAGCAGGACCGACAGGATCACGCCCGACGTCACCGACGCGAACAACAATGCCGCGGCGGCGCCGGCGCCAATTCCAACGAGGACAATCTGCAACATCACCTAGCTGTCCCGCTCGTTCATGGAGCGGTTAGAGACGGGTCACGCCCGCCCCAACCGGATTTCATTCATCAGTGATCAGGCGTCAGCAAGCATCAGATTGAGAACCCGATCTGATCCCTGATTTCTGACCTCTGATTACTGGATCAGGTAGGGCAACAGCCCCAGGAAACGGGCGCGCTTGACGGCGCGCGCGAGTTCGCGCTGCTTGCCTGCCGAGACGGCAGTGATGCGGCTCGGCACGATCTTGCCGCGCTCTGAGATATAGCGCTGCAACAACCGCACATCCTTGTAGTCGATCTTCGGCGCGTTCGCGCCAGAGAACGGACAGGTCTTGCGCCGCCGGAAGAACGGGCGACGTGCGCCGCCGCCCCCACCGCCTCCGCCTTGGGTAAAGCTCATGGCGTCACTCCTCCGTCACTTCGGCTTCGTCGCCTTCGGGGCGATCATCGCGACCGCGTCCGTCGCGATCCCGTCGCCGGTCGCCGCGGCGCTCGTCGCGATCGCGGTCGCGGTCGGCCTTGCGCATCATCGCCGACGGGCCGGCTTCGAGTTCATCGACCCGGATCGTGAGCGAGCGCAGCACGTCCTCGCTGATGTGCTGCTGGCGCTCGATCTCGTTGAGCGCCGCTGACGGCGCATCGATGTTCAGCAAGGTGAAATGGGCCTTGCGGTTCTTGCGGATGCGGTAGGTGAGGGACTTGACGCCCCAGTACTCCACCTTGGCGACCTTGCCGCCCATCTGCTCGAGAATGCCCTTATACTGCCCGGTCAGATCGTCGACCTGCTGCTGCGACAGATCCTGCCGCGCCAAATAGACGTGCTCATACAATGGCATGCGTGTGCCTCTCCTTCGCGATGCGCCGATCCGGCGCCAAGCCCCTCGTGCCTTTCGGGAAAGGCTCGAAAGCTTTGAAGGCGGGAACACGGGACGCCGGACCGTCAGGTCCTGCCGGCGCTTGAACCAAGAGGTCTTGTGAACCCAGGAGGTCTTGGCGACGGCCGTCCGTTCAGCTCCCGGCCGGGATCGAGCGGAAGCAGGGTTTATAGTGGCTTTGCGCCCGAATGCAATGGCGGCGGGCGCAGGAAATTCGGCCTTTTAGGCCTCGTCAGGCGGACGAAATCCCTTTTGCCGTGTAACGCCCCCAGCTTGACAGCGGCCCTGCGCACGGTGTTGGTCCGCGCCAATTCCAGCGGGAGGAAATGGTGACGGCGGCTTTTGTGTTTCCGGGGCAGGGCAGTCAGGCGGTCGGCATGGGCAAGGCACTGGCGCAGGCGTTTCCCGCGGCGCGGCGCGTGTTCGACGAAGTCGACGAGGCGCTCGGGGAGCGCTTGTCGGACGTGATCTTCGAGGGGCCCGCGGAGAAGCTGACGCTCACCGAGAATACCCAGCCGGCGCTGATGGCGGTCTCGCTCGCGGTCATGCGTGTCCTGGAAGGCGAGGCGGGCGTCGTGCTCGGGCGCGACGCTGCCTTTGTCGCCGGCCATTCGCTCGGCGAATATTCGGCGCTCGCCGCCGCAGGCGCACTAACTGTTGCCGATACGGCGCGGCTTTTGCGCATTCGCGGCCGCGCGATGCAGAAGGCGGTGCCGGTCGGCGTCGGCGCCATGGCGGCGCTGTTGGGGCTCGAATTCGATGCGGCACAGGCGGTCGCGACGGAAGCGGCGCAAGGCCAAGTGTGCCAGGCGGCGAACGACAATGGCGGCGGCCAAGTGGTCGTCTCGGGCGATAAGACCGCCGTCGAGCGCGCCGTCGAGATCGCCAAGGGCAAAGGTGCCAAGCGGGCGATGATGCTGCCGGTGTCCGCGCCGTTTCATTGTGCCCTGATGAAGCCCGCGGCTGACGTGATGGCCGATGCGCTCGCCAAGGTGACGATGCGCGCGCCGGCGCCGCCGCTCGTTGCCAACGTGGTGGCGCGCGCCATCACCGATCCGTCCGAGATCGTTCGCCGCCTCGTCGAGCAGGTGACGGGGACCGTGCGCTGGCGCGAATGCGTTGCCTATATGGCGGAGCACGGGGTCACACGGTTCTACGAAGTCGGCGCCGGCCGGGTGCTGTGCGGCCTCGCCAAGCGCATCGCGGAGGGTGCCACCGCCACGCCGATTTGTACGCCCGAGGATATCGCGGCCTTCAAAGTGACGCAGGGGGCTGCCGCGTGACACGCAAGCGATTGTTTTTGGCTGATATGAAGGGCAAGACGCGCTGATGTTTGACCTGACCGGAAAGACCGCGCTTGTGACGGGGGCGACCGGCGGCATCGGCGGCGCCATTGCCCACGCGTTGCACGCAAGCGGCGCGATCAGTCGCGATTTCCGGGACCCGCGTTGAAAAGCTCGACGCGCTGGCCGGCCAGTTGGCAGGCCGCGTCCATGTGCTGCCGTGCGATCTGTCCGATAGGGGCGATGTCGAGAAGCTCGTCCCGAACGCCGAAGCCGCCATGGGGCACATCGACATTCTTGTGAATAATGCCGGCATCACCCGGGACAATCTGTTCGTGCGGCTCAAGGACGAAGAGTGGGATCAGGTGCTGGCGGTCGATCTCGGCGCCGCATTCCGGCTCGCGCGCGCTGCGGTGCGCGGCATGATGCGCCGTCGCTATGGCCGCATCATCGGCATCTCATCCGTGGTCGGCGTCACGGGAAACGCCGGCCAGGCCAACTACGCGGCGGCCAAGGCTGGAATGATTGCGATGACCAAATCGCTCGCGCAGGAGGTCGCCTCGCGTGGCGTCACGGTCAACGTGATTGCCCCCGGCCTCATTGATACGGCGATGACGGCATCGCTCAACGACAAGCAAAAGGAGGCGATTCTCGCCCGCGTGCCAGCCGGCCGCTTTGGTTCGCCCGACGACGTAGCTGCGGCGGCGCTCTACCTGGCCTCGAACGAGAGCGGCTATATGACCGGACAAACCCTTCATGTGAATGGTGGAATGGCAATGTTCTGAGAGCTTTGCAGTGCAGTGCGGGAGGTCCCGGGCGGGCCGCGGCAATGCTAGTCAAGCGAAATGAAGTATGATAACCCCCGGGACGGCTGGACGATGCGGTGGGGCTGGGCTCGCAACGACAATCTAAACGCGTTATCTTTCCTGCTACCGTCGACCACGACAATGCTGCCCAGTGAGCAACTGATCGGGGGATCAATTGACCGCTTGGCCGGCTAAGCCAATTCGAAAAGGCGCACGAGGTTTGAGAGATGAGTGACATTGGCGAGCGGGTGAAGAAGATCGTCGTGGAGCACCTGGGGGCCGAGCCTGACAAGGTGACGGAATCCGCAAGCTTCATCGACGATCTCGGTGCCGACAGTCTCGACACGGTGGAACTCGTCATGGCGTTCGAAGAGGAATTCGGCTGCGAGATTCCTGACGATGCTGCCGAGACGATTCTCACGGTCGGCGATGCCGTGAAATTCCTGGAAAAGAACGCCAAGAGCTGAAGCCTGCCATTTGTTCGATCCGACCCGTTCACCCCGCCGGACGCATGCGCGGGTTTGCGGGGGGCGAATCGTTGGTTGGCGCAATCGGACCATTTTATATTTCTGCGACAGGTCGTGGATCGGCGCTGCATCTCCTGATTTCGGTTCGGCGACTGGGCCGGGCCTTGCGCTCTGACCTTCTGTTGGCGTCAGACGTTGAGATATTGACAGCGCCGGCGCGCCGACCGGTCTTGCCAGAAAGTCCCCGCAGCGTAAAAGCTAGAAGGTCGCGCCGGAATTTGCGGGCAAGGCAGGCGAGGAGATGAGACGAGTCGTCGTTACAGGGCTGGGGATGGTCACGCCGCTTGGCTGCGGCGTCGAGACGACATGGCGCCGGCTCGTTGCCGGCGACAGCGGAGTCCGCAAGGTCGACAGCTTCGACGTCTCCGACCTGCCGAGCCGGATCGCCGGGCATGATTCCCCGCGGCAACGGCGACAACGGTACCTTCGATGCCGACCGGTGGATGGAGCCGAAGGAACGACGCAAGGTCGATGATTTCATCGTCTACGCAATGTGTGCGGCAACCCAGGCGATCGAGGACGCCGGCTGCGAGCCCAAGAGCTACGAGGAAGAAATCACGAGCGGCGTGATGATCGGCTCCGGCATCGGCGGAATCGCCGGCATCGCCGAGACAGCGGTGGCACTCAAGGAAAAAGGCCCGCGCCGGGTATCACCGTTCTTCATCCCCGGCCGCATCATCAACCTCGCCTCCGGCTATGTGTCGATCGCCCACCGCCTCAAAGGTCCGAACCACGCGGTCGTGACCGCGTGCTCCACGGGCGCGCACGCTATCGGCGATGCCGGCCGGCTGATTGCGCTGGGCGATGCCGATTTGATGGTCGCGGGCGGGACGGAATCCCCCATCAACCGCATCTCCATGGCCGGCTTTGCCGCCTGCCGTGCCTTATCCACAGGTTTCAACGAAGAGCCGACCCGGGCGTCGCGGCCCTATGATCGCGATCGCGACGGCTTCGTCATGGGCGAAGGTTCGGGCGTCGTCGTCCTCGAAGAACTCGACCACGCCCGCAAGCGCGGTGCGAAGATCTATGCGGAACTGACCGGTTACGGTCTGTCGGGCGATGCCCATCATATCACCGCGCCGTCCGAAGATGGCGACGGCGCGTTCCGCTGCATGCAAGCCGCGATCAAGCGCGCCGGCATAACAGCGGCCGAGATCGACTACATCAATGCTCACGGCACCTCAACTCCGCTCGGAGACGAGATCGAACTCAACGCCGTCCAACGGCTCGTTGGCAATGCCGCTGGCCGCATTTCGATGTCGTCGACCAAATCGTCGATCGGCCACCTCCTAGGCGCCGCCGGGGCGGTGGAGGCGATCTTCTCGATTCTTGCCATGCGCGACGAGATCGTGCCGCCGACGTTGAATCTCGAGAATCCATCGGTGGAAACTGCGATCGATCTCGTTCCGCTCAAGGCGCGGCCGCGCAAGATTGATGTCGCGTTGTCGAATTCATTCGGATTCGGCGGCACCAATGCGTCGCTCGTCTTTCGGCGCTTTCACAGTTGACGCCGCGGACGGACAGAAATTACGCTCGCCGGTGCGGATTGGGCGATGCGCCTGGGGATCAATCATCTCCGGCACAAAAATTCCTGACAAGAATTTCTGACAAGAAAGCTGTAACGATAAGCAGCAAAACACCGGCCGCGGGGGCCTCAAACCGCCAAAAAAACACATTGTTGGCGTCGTTTCGGCGGGTTGTATTCGCGCGTGCGGGGTGCGCTGGGGTCGGTTGAGTTTCTAAAAAAATTTCAATAGGTTGGGCCAATGGCTAATACCGGTAACGCAGGCTCGGATGTGATGCAGCCAGTGGGCGGGGCAGGCTCGAAGCGCCCTTCAGGCGCTGCCAACAGCGCGCCACAGAATTCGTTCGAAGCTGGCGATATCTCGGCGCCGTCCCGCGCTGAAGTCGCAGCGGCGATGCGGCGCACGGAAGACTCTCGGCGTTTCGCCCCGCGCAGCCCTCGCGCGGCGCTCGAGCCCGAGCGGGTGCCGGTGCCGACGCGCTGGTCGAAGAGCGCGCGTCATCCGTTGGTGATCGCGGGCAATGCGGTGTTCACCGGCCTCATCCTGTTGGCGCTTGTGGCGGGTGTGGCATTCGCCGTTCTCAAACATCGTTATGACGCGCCGGGTCCGTTGCCCGCCGACAAGGTCGTGAACATTCCGCCGCGGCAGGGCCTTCGGGAGATCGCCGACGTTTTGTACAAGGAAGGCGTCATCGAACATCCGAAGACCTTCATGGTTGCCGCGATGATCGCCAAGACCCGCGAGGAACTGCGCTTTGGCGAGTACCAGTTCACGCGTGAGGCGAGCCTGCACGACGTCATCAACACGATCATCGAAGGCAAGGTGGTCCAGCATCAGGTCACGCTTGCCGAGGGCCTCACCTCCGAGCAGATCGTGCAGCGCCTGATGGAGGCGGATTTCCTCACCGGCAACATCAAGGAGAATCCGCGCGAGGGCTCGCTGCTGCCTGAAAGCTATCGCTTCAGCCGCGGCACGCCGCGCGAACAGGTGATCCAGCGCCTGCAGCAAGCGCAACGCCGTGCGGTCCAGGAGGCCTGGGATCACCGGGCTCAGGATTTGCCGCTGCGCAACCCTGAGCAATTGGTCATTCTTGCCTCGATCGTCGAGAAGGAGACCGGCCGCGCCGATGAGCGCAGCCGCGTCGCCGCCGTCTTCGTCAACCGTCTCAAGCAGAAGATGCGGCTGCAATCGGATCCTACCATCATTTACGGTTTGGTGGGCGGCAAGGGCACGCTCGGTCGCCCCATCATGCGCAGCGAGATCGAGCAGCCGACGCCTTACAACACCTATGTCATCGATGGCTTGCCGCCGGGACCGATTGCCAATCCCGGCCGCGCTGCGCTCGATGCGGTGGCGAATCCGGCGCGCACCCGCGAGCTTTTCTTTGTGGCTGACGGCACCGGCGGACATTCCTTCTCCGAGACGCTCGACCAGCACCAGAAGAACGTGTCACGCCTGCGGGCGATCGAGCAGGGGCAGAGTGCTGCGACAGCTCCTGCAGCGCCCGCGGTGCCGGTTGCGGCCGCGCCGGCTCCAGCACCTGCACCGCCGGCCAAAAAGCCCCCGGCGAGGGCGCCGCAGCAGCCGCGATAGCTCACACATTCAGCGGATGCGGGTGACGCCGCGTGCGCGTGTATTTTGATTCCATACGCTTTTCAGCCGCACGCCGTCGGCCTACAAGGGCCGCCACGAGCGCGCGTCACGGTCGACGCGTTACGGCGCGAGCGCGCTCCTGGAGGCAAGTTTTAAGGCAATGACGCTTTCGAGCATGACCGGATTCGCCCGCGGACACGGCATCTGTGGCTTCCACGCGTGGACATGGGAAATGAGGTCCGTCAACGGCAAGGGGCTCGACTTGCGACTGCGCCTGCCGCCCGGATGGGACGCCGTCGAGCCTGCGGTACGTGCCAAGGCGGCCGAGGCTCTGTCGCGCGGAAACGTTCAGGCAACGCTCACCATCGAGCGCCGGGGCAAAACGCCGGTCGTGCGCGTCGACGAGGCCGTCCTCGCGGCCGTGCTCGACACCGTCAAATCACTCTCGGGCCGGGTCGATGCGGAGCGTCCGCGGCTTGATGGGATTCTCGGCATCAAAGGCGTCATCGAGGTCGTCGATGCCGAGGACTCCGAAGACGAGCGGCGCATCGTCGAGGCCGCGGTAACGGCAGGCTTCGGTGAGGTGCTGGCAAGCCTTCTTGAGATGCGCCGGCGCGAAGGCGCGGCGCTCGCCCGCATCCTGACGCAACGGCTTGAGGAGATCGCGGCGTTGACGGAGAAGGCTGAAACGACCGCTGCGGCACGGTCGGACGCCGTCAAGCGCCGGATCGCCGAGCAGGTTGCGACCCTCCTCGATGCGCCCGAGCGTTTCGATCCCGACCGGCTGCATCAGGAGGCGGTGCTGATCGCGGCGCGGGCCGACGTGCGCGAGGAGATCGATCGTCTCGCGGCGCACGTGGAGCAGGCGCGCACATTGCTCAAGAATGGCGGCGCGGTCGGCCGGCGGCTCGATTTCCTGTCGCAGGAATTCAACCGCGAATCGAATACGCTGTGCGCCAAGGCGAACGATCTTGAGCTCACCAACATCGGTCTCGAGCTCAAGGCGGTCGTCGAGCAATTCCGTGAGCAGGTGCAAAACCTCGAATAGGCCGGAGCGGGCGATGGCAGGGCATAAAACCCTGGAAGCAACCAAGCCGATGAATGTCGAGGTTGCCCGTCGCGGCATCATGCTGGTGTTGTCCTCGCCCTCCGGCGCCGGCAAGACGACATTGTCGCGGCTGCTGCTCGATCGCTATACGAATATCGAGCTGTCGATTTCGGTGACGACGCGCAAGCCGCGACCGGGCGAGGTCGAGGGCAAGGATTATCATTTCATCGACCACAGTCGGTTCGACGCCATGGTCAGGGGCGGCGAGCTGCTGGAGTGGGCCGAGGTTTTCGGCAATCGCTATGGCACGCCGCGCGCGCCGGTCGAGCGCATGCTCGCCATGGGCCGCGACGTTTTGTTCGATATCGACTGGCAGGGCACCCAGCAGCTGCGGGAGAAGGGTCGCGATGACCTCGTCAGCGTGTTCGTGCTGCCGCCGTCGATCCCCGACCTCGAGGCGCGATTGCGCCAGCGCGCCCAGGACTCCGATGACGTCATTCATAGCCGCATGTCCAAGGCCGCCGACGAGATGAGCCATTGGGCCGAATACGACTATGTCGTCGTCAATCGCGATGTGACGCGCGCTTTCGAGGACGTCTGCGCGATTCTTGCGGCCGAACGGCTCAAGCGCGAGCGCCAGACCGGTCTCTCCGCCTTCGTGCGCGCGTTGCAGGCTGGGCTATAGCGCGGCGCGTGACTCGATCGGCGTTCAAGCCGGCATTGTGAGAACGACGCGCCCGACCACGCGGCCAGCGCGCAGATCGTCGAGTGCCGCCTGCGCCTGCGTGAAGTCGCGCTCGGTCATCGGGATCGACGGCGCCTGTCCGGCGCGCGCCAATGCCATCAGTTCCTCCGCCTCGGCGAGGGTCCCGGTCAACACGCCTTCGATCGTCATGGCGCGCAGCACGAACATCGCCGCAGGCGTCGCATAGTTTCCCCCAAGTAGGCCGGTGACCACCACTTTGCCGCCCTTGGCAAGCACGCCGGTGGAGAACGCAAGCGAGGACTCCGAGCCGACAAAGTCGCAGACGCCGTGAACGCCTCCGGTCGCGGCCAGCACCGCCTTGCGGGCACCGGGATCGGCGGGATCGAACGCCGCGGCGGCGCCGATGGCGGCCGCCCGCTTCCCGGCATCGACATCGGCGACGAGCGGCGGCGTGTCGAACAGCGCGCGCGCGAGCGCAAGCCCCATCATGCCGACGCCGCCGAGTCCGACGAGCAGCACCGGTCCGCGGGTCGCACGGTCCTTGAGGCGCTTGAGCGCGGCATAGGCCGTGAGCCCTGAGCACATCAGCGCCGCCGCGACATTGGGCGCGAGCGGCGCATAGTCGAGGAGATAACGTGGATGCGGGATGAGCACGTGGGTCGCATAGCCGCCGTCGGCCGCGATGCCGAGGTGACGCGCAGCCGCGCACAGATTTTCCTCGCCGTTTCTGCAGGCTGGGCACGCGCCGCAGCCGATCCAAGGATAAACCGCGACTTTGCGGCCGGGTACGACGGCAGCGTCCGGACCTCCACGCTCGATGACGCCCGCGATCTCATGGCCAAGCGTGAACGGCAAATTCCGGCCGGCAGTGATGTCGAGCTTCTTGTCGCCGCTGAGTTTGAAATAGCCGTCCTGCATGTGCAGGTCAGAATGGCACACGCCGCATCGTTCAATGCGGACCAGGACCTCGCTGCCACGAGGCTCCGGGCAATCGACGATGGTCTCGCACAGCGGTGCCCCATATCCGACCAGCGACTGACGGCGAAGCTTGGTCATGGGTCGTTGCCTTTTTGCCGCGGGCTTGAGCGAAGGCGTGTGCCCAGCGTCGAACGCGTTCGCGAGCGCGACGAAGCCCGCGACGGAAATATCTTCCGCGCGCGCCTCGGGGTCGATGCCCGCAGCCGCGAGCACGGGCTGCGGGTCACCGCCGAGCGCGCGCAGGCTCGCGCGCAGCATCTTGCGCCGCTGCCCGAAGGCCGCTGCAGTCACCCGCGCGAGGCTCGTGCGGGTGCAGGGCAGGGGATGGGCGCGCGGGACAAAGCGCACGACCGAAGAGGTGACCTTCGGAGGCGGCACGAACGCACTCGGCGCGATATCGAACATGATCTTCGCCTCGGTACGCCAGCCTGCAAGCACCGCGAGCCGGCCATAGGACTTCGAGCCCGGCGAGGCGACGATCCGCTCGGCGACCTCGCGCTGGAACATCAACACCATCGCGTCAAACCACGGCGGCCAAGGCTCGACCGAAAGCCAGCCCACAAGGAGAGGCGTCGCGATGTTGTAAGGCAGGTTCGCGACAATGCGCACTGCGCCTTCCGCCGGAGGGGGAGGGGAGCCGGGCATCCGGCTCCAGTTCATCTCGAGGGCATCGCCTTCGATCACCTCAAGCTGCCCGGGATAGCGGGCCGCAATCTCGCCGAGCGCTGCCACCGCGCGCGTATCGCGCTCGATCGCCACAACGTGTCGCGCTCCTTCGGCAAGCAGCGCCCGCGTGAGGCCGCCCGGACCGGGACCAATCTCGACGACGGTGACGCCGTCGAGACTTCCGGCCGTACGGGCGATGCGGGCCGCCAGGTTGAGATCGAGAAGGAAATTCTGGCCCAGGGATTTGCGCGCCGTAAGACCGTGCCGCCGAATCGCCTCGCGCAATGGCGGCAGATCGTCGACCGCGTTCACGAGGCGGCCGTTTCGCGGGCGGCTAGCCGCGCGGCGAGGCGGACTGCCGCGATCAGGCTCGACGGATCGGCGCGTCCCGTGCCGGCAATGTCGAAGGCCGTCCCGTGATCGGGAGAGGTGCGCACGAACGGAAGGCCGAGGGTGACATTGACGGCGTGATCGAAAGCCAGGGTCTTGATCGGGATCAGCGCCTGGTCGTGATACATGCAGAGCGCGGCATCATAGGTCGCGCGGGCGGCCGGGTGAAACATCGTGTCGGCGGGCAACGGTCCGCGCGCGGCGATCCCGAGAGCCTTGAGGCGCTCGACGGCCGGACGCACGATCGCGATGTCCTCGGCACCCATGGCGCCGTCTTCACCCGCGTGGGGGTTAAGGCCGGCGATCGCGAGGCGCGGCGAAGGAATCCGGAATCGCGTCACGAGGTCGCGCGCGGTGATCCGCCCAGTCTCGACGATGAGATCGGCATCGAGTGCACTGGGCACCTTCGCCAGCGGTAAATGGATCGTCACCGGCACGACCGCGAGTTCGGGTGACCACAGCATCATCACCGGCCGCACCGCGGCGCCGGTCGCCTCCGCGGCGAGACGCCCGAGAAACTCGGTGTGACCGGGCTCGGCAAAGCCCGAGCGGTAGAGCACGTTCTTGGCGATGGGGTTGGTGACGATCGCCAGGGCGTCGCCTGCGAGTACATGCCGAACGGCAAGCTCAATCGAAACAATGGCCGCACGCGCGCTCGTCGAATCGGGGCGGCCGGGCGGCGCGGTCGCGGCAATGCCGCTTTCGACGACGGGCAGAGCCGAACCAAAGGTTGTGGCTGCGTTGGCCGGATCGGTGGCTGCTATTGCAATGGGCACGCCCAGCAGTGCGGCGCGCCGCTCGAGCATCGCCATATCGCCAATGACGTAGAACGGCGGCAGATCAAGTTCGACGCGGCGCCGCCACAGCGCAATCGTGAGATCAGGCCCGATCCCTGCCGGTTCGCCCAGCGTCAGCGCGAGCGGCAGCGGCATTACTTGCGTTCGATCATCGCCTGGCGACGCAGTTCCTGCAGATAGCGCTTGGATTCGTTTTGAAACTTCTCGCCGAAGATCTTGTCGTGGGCCGCTCGTTTTTCGGGTGTCTCGGATTTCGTCTGCTTTTTCTCGCAGATCGCAAACAACTCGACGCCTTGTGCCGTTGTCTCTGGTGGGGTGAGGTGTCCGACCTCGGTCTTGTCGAGAAGTTCCCGCAGCGCCGGGATCAGATCGGAAGAGTTCTTCGTGATCGAATCACGCACCGTGACGTCGCGGAAAGAGCGGGCGTAGGGCAGGCCGGTGTCGCATCCCACGAAACGAGCGCGCAGGACTTCGGCGTCCTTGCGGCGCAATTCGGCGATCTCGTTATTGCCGTGCGGGACCACGAACAGGATCGGCCGCAGCGTGTAGTCATAGCCGACGGCTTCGCCCTCGTCCTTCTTCGTGTTCGTTTCCATCGCGGCGAGGACGCTCTTCTCGTTGACTTCGAGGCTGGATTGAAACTTGCCGCGAATGATGACCGTCCAGGTCAGGTCGGACCTGATGCGTGCCTTCAAGGTCGGGGGGGAGACGCCGCCCTGGGCCAGCGCTTGGGTAAGTTGCTCGGCCGAGATGTGCATCCGCTTCGCCATGTCGGCGTAGCTCTGGTCGATATCCTTATCGGGAATTTCGACCTTGTATTTCCTGCCAACCTGAACCTTCAGCTTGTCGTCGATCAGATCCTCGATCACCTCCGCCCGCGTCGGCGTCTTGTGCGTCGATAGAAAGACAAATTTTGTGCGCTGTTCGACATCGTAATCGGTGATGACCTCACCGTTGACGATCAAGATCACTTGTTGGGCGAAGGCCGATGTCGGCGCCGCAAGCCCCGCCATGGAGGCGAGGCAGAGCAACGCCAACACGATTGGTGTTCGTCCCCCACGCGTTCCGCCGTTCGCGATCACGTCCCCATCTCCATTCGGCTGTTTGCCGCAACAGTGGTCGTCGCACTCGCCGTTATCAATTATACCCCTATTTCGCGGGATTGCGGCAACCGCGTGTCAGCCCAAACGCCGGGTTTAGAAGCTGAAATCCGGTGCCGCCGATCGTTCGCAGGCTGAGCTGCAACATAAACGTCTGGCTGGTCGAAACATTCCCGCTGTAGGTGTAATCGGTGAACCAGTTGAACGAGAGGATGAAACAGTCGTCGATATAGCCAAGGCCCATACGGGTCTGCGACGGCTGTCCGGCCTCGAAATCGTAGCGCACGCCGCCGTTCACGACCCAATTCTCGCTCAATTTTACGGTGGCGGTGGTCAGAATGCCGTTTCGCCGTGTCAGGTAGCCGATTTCGGGTTGGGCGGCGTAGTTGCCGTAGAGGACATCAAGGGTCCAGCGATCGAAGGTCGCCCGGCTTTCGAGCTCCATGCGCTGCACGCTGAAATTCTCTTCGTCGAACCGGAAGCGCGACGTGAAGGTAAAAATCCTGTTGGGCTGGAACTGCAGCCGTGCCACGTAGTCGGACAACGTCTTGTCGAGGCCGCTGTTGAGACCTGTGTTGGTGAGATCGGACGCGGCAAAGGAATTCACGCCGAACAGGTGATAGGACTGCCCGAAGAGGGCATTGACGGTGCCGCCTCGATTGAATTGCGCGGTGTATTCGACGCCGACGTTGGCCCGCCCGCCGCCTTCCTCCCGGTCCCAACCGGCGAACTTGTCGACTTTGAAGAGATTGCTGTCATCGAAGATGAAGCTCTGCGCATCTTCGTTCGGCAGCTTGCCGATGTTTTGCTCGCTGGGGCGAAGGATGAGCTGAGCGACGGGCTCGATCGTCTGAGTGCCCCAGCTTTCCACCCCGATGAAGGGGTAACGATATTCAACCCCGGCCGTAGGCATGCCTCGCGCCAAATCCAACTCGCCGGGGTTGATGAAATTGGGCACGCCGGGTTCATTGGCAATGTTCATATTCGCAAGATCGCCACGGAGCGAAACGAACGGGATCCACACCTGTCCGAACGGATCGATGAAGCGCTCCTTCCAACTCACTTCGGCGGATGCGCGCGAATAGTCTCCCGGGATGCCGCGCAACAGGCAGTTCGTCGGCTTTTGCGCCGTGTCGGCGGTGTTGATGGCGCATTGGGAATTCAGGAAAGTGCTTGTCGTAACCGGATTAGCGCTCGGGTTAGCTGCCAACACGGTGTTGAGCTGAAGGTCTGGGGCGATCGGTTGGAAGCTTGCGGTCGTCCGCGACAGGCTGGTGAAATTGAACTTCGTACCGAGTTCGCCGCCGAGAAACGGATCATCGAATTTGTAATCGTAATCGATCACGGGACGGATGAAGGGCAGCTGGCCCTGGGAGTCGAATTGCGAGAAGCCGTAATAGTGAATGGTTCTGATATCGAAGAAGCTGCGGTCGCCCCGGCCGCTGAGAAAGAGCTGCGATACGCCTTCAGTGGTAGCGGCCAAGAGAGGATCGGTGGCGGTCGTTTGCAGTGGGATGATCTTGTAGTCCTGGAAGAAAGTCGGATCGCTAAGGGCGACCGCATCAAATCCCCAGGTCCAGTTTGGGGATAGATTGAAGCGACCCGTCCCTTCGACGCTGCCGCGAAAGTCGCGGAAGCCCGGAGTCACCGACCCGTCGTCGCGGATGAACTTGTCTTTGTTGAGCTGATCGATGGCGGCGCCACGGATGGTAAAATAACCCTCGTCCAGACGCATGCGGAATTCGCCTCTGACGAGCGGGCCTTGGGTGGTCGTAAACCGCGGCGAGATGGTCAAATCGTAGTTGGGCGCAAGCGCCATATAGTACGGCGTCTCGATCGCGAACCCATAGGCCGAGCTCGTCGAGATGATCGGCATCAGGAAGCCGGTCTTGCGTTTGACCGACGGATCAGGCGCCGAGAAGAAGGGCAGCCAAGCCATGGGGACGCCGAAGAACTCGATGTTGGCGTCCTCGAAGTACATCATCTTTTCGGCTTGGTTGTGGATGATGCGCGCGGCTTTGACCTGCCACAGGGGCGGCTTGCGCGGGTCCTCCCGGCAGGCTTCGCACGCCGTGTAAACGCCATCCTGGAAGACCGTGTAGTTTGCGTCGGTGCGGTCGGCCCTGGTCGCCGCCATGCGGGTTTCGTCGACGGTTTCCAATCGCAGCGAATCGATGAAGCCGTCGCGATAATCGTCGGTGAGATCGATGATCTCGCCCAAGCTTACTTTGCCGTCCGGCTCAGTCAGCCGTGCGTTTCCTTCAGCGCGCAGCCGCTTGGTGCGCTGATCGTAGATCACCTTGTCGGCTTCGATGGTCGCGCCGTTGTAGTAGATTTGCACATTGCCGACCGCCGACACGACCTGATTGTTGTAGTCGTATCGGATCTCGTCCGCCTGGACGAGCATCTGCGGGTTTCCCGCCGTCGTCGGCTTCGTGAGGCCCTTGCTGACTTTGGGGCGGATCTGGGTTTGAAAGGTCAGGAATTGCGTGTCCTGGGCCCAGGTTGGCCGCACGTCCTGCAGCAGCCCGACGATGACGAGCAAGGTAGCCGCGGCCAAATAGAAAAGCGCCGCCGCGGCGACACGACCGCTACGGCGCCTAACCGACGAACTTACGTCGGCCGCACTCATCATTACCCCCAACCCCCGTTCACCACGCCTCGGCGCCCCCTCCCTGGTCAGCGCTGTCCCCTCGGCTCATCGCAATCAGACAAAAACCTTCACCGCACGGCGGCGTCCCCATCCACCGTGATCGTTTTCCGCAGGAGCGAAGCGGACCATAGCTGGAAGCCTCGCAGCGGCGCCACGCGAAACCGATGTTCGAAACTGAAACTTCGTCGCTGCAGCCATAGCGCCACACATCCCCCCGCCTAGGCTGCTTTCATCGCAGTTCAGAGCGCCCCACCGAATGCCCGCCATCCCCCTGAAAGGCGATTAACCTAATCAATTCACAAAGTGGCCGTCCCAAGGCAAAGCTGTTGAAATTCAAGTGGGAATGGTTAAGAGCCTGTAATGGAACAAGGTTATCGGCGGCCAAATCCCGGGGTACCGCCGAGCGTGATTTGGGGACCCGAATCGCACTAAGCGTGTCTCGGCTTGCGAGGCTTACCGTGCCACCATCGGGAGCGGTACGCCGGCAGGCGTCGGGTATGCCGATCAGGGGGCGGAGCACAGAATGCTGGCGGTCCAAATCCGCCTGAACAGAGGACGTGGGAATGGCAGGCGATCTGAAGCTGGAGTTTTCATCGTTTCGCCGGCCGTCGGCAGGAGTTCTGATTGCGTTCTGTGATAATTCGCTGAAGTTCGGGACAGCAACTCGCCGGATTCTCGGCAATGCTGCCGATGCGGTCGGCAAGGCAGCCGCGGCGGAGCATTTTACCGGCAAGAGCGGTACGTCCCTCGACATCGTGTTGCCGGCTGACCTCAAAGTGGGGCGGCTGAGCATTATCGGCTGCGGAAAAACAGCCGAGATGAAGCCCAAGGACTTCCTCAAGCTCGGCGGGACTGCAGCGGGCAAGGCGCCGAGCGCGGGCGGCGACGTAACCGTCATTGCTGACCTTCCTGATGGTGCCATGGCACCGGACTCGGTTGCCGAACTTGCGACCGGCGCGAAACTGCGCGCCTACGCGTTCGATCGCTACAAGACCAAACGCAAGGAAGGCGAAGAGCGGCGCCGGACCACCAGATTAACCATTGCGGTCGCTAATCCGACTGCCGCCGGCCGCGCCTGGGCATCGCACGAAGGTATCGCGGATGGCGTCGTGCTCGCGCGTGACCTGATCAACGAGCCGGCCAACGTGCTGTTTCCGGTCGAATTCGCCCGCCGCGCCGGCGCGCTGCGGCGGCTCGGCGTCGCCGTCGACGTGCTCGACGTGCGGGCCATGAAACGGCTCGGCATGGGAGCGCTGCTCGGCGTCGGCCAAGGCTCGGTTCACGAGAGCCGGACCGTGATCATGCGCTGGAACGGCGGCAAGCGCGGCACTCCGCCGGTGGCGTTCATCGGCAAGGGCGTCTGCTTCGATACCGGCGGCATCTCCATCAAGCCGGCCCAAGGCATGGAGGACATGAAGGGCGACATGGCGGGCGCCGGTTGCGTGGTCGGCCTCATGCATGCGTTGGCCGCGCGCAAGGCTAAGGTCAACGCCGTCGGCGCCATCGGCCTTGTCGAGAACATGCCGGACGGCAACGCGCAGCGGCCGGGCGACATCGTGCGGACGATGTCGGGCCAGACCATCGAGATCATCAACACCGACGCCGAGGGCCGCCTCGTGCTCGCGGACGTGCTGCACTACGTGAACACAAAGTTCAAGCCGCAGTTCATGATCGATCTTGCGACCCTGACTGGCGCCATCATGGTCGCGCTCGGCCAGGAATATGCCGGGCTGTTCTCCAACAATGACGAGCTGTGCGATCGCCTGATTTCTGCGGGCGAAGCGACCGGGGAACGGGTGTGGCGCATGCCGCTCGGGCCCGAATACGACAAGATGATCAATTCGAAGTTCGCCGACATGAAGAACACCGGCGGGCGCCACGGCGGGGCCATCACCGCCGCCCAGCTCCTCGCGCAATTCGTCGGCAAGACCACCTGGGCGCACCTCGATATTGCCGGCACAGCCCTCGGCTCGCCGCAAACCGAGATCAATAAGAGTTGGAGCGCCGGCTGGGGCGTGCGCCTGCTCGATCGGCTGGTGGCGGAGCACTACGAGCGCTGAACGAGACGACGAGCAGGGGATATGACCGAGTTCCTCTTCTATCACCTGCGCCGTCAGGCGGCTGAACAGGTGTTGCCGTCGCTGATCGAAAAGTCGCTCGAGCGCGGGTGGCGCGTCGTCGTCCAGGCGTCATCCGAGGAGCGGATCGACGCGCTCGACGCCCATTTGTGGACCTTCCGGGACGACAGTTTCCTGCCACACGGTACCTTTCGCGAGCCGACAGCGGCCGAACAACCGGTATTGCTCACGGCAAGCGATCACAACCCGAACGCGGCGACGGTGCGTTTTTTGATCGACCGGGCGGCGGTACCGGCGGACGCCGAACGCTACGAGCGTGTGGTACTGCTGTTCGACGGCGAGGATGAAGACGCGCTTCTCGACGCGCGCGAGCGCTGGCAGGCGGCCAAGGCGCAGGGTTTTGCTGTTACCTATTGGCAGGCCGACGAAAATGGACGCTGGCAGCGCCGCGGCTGAGATTTTCAGATTTGATCGGGCGGACGACTAATTGAGCGGCCGCGTCATGATGATGACGCAATGTCCGGTTGACGGTATACAATGGTTGGACAGCCGGCTCCCGAAAGTGAGCATGAGGGGGGTGATGGGACGGACTGGCAGCTTTCGGGTGCTGATTCAGGGGACGGCGATCGCCGCCCTCGCGATGGCGCTTGCGGGCTGCAGAGTCGATTCAAAGCATGCAAGGAACGGTGCAGAACCTCACCCCGCAATGGAGCGAATTCCACCCGCTGCCCGACGCCAAGTCGTTCGCGCCGACCAATGTGTCTTCTTATGCGCTTCCGCTGGGAGGCACAGGTGCGGTTGGGCCGGGAGATCTGGTCGATGGGCAGGGCATGTGCGCGGGCGCAGCGCCTGCAGCGGCGGCGCCCGATGGCTCGCCGGCACCGTCACGCAGCGTCGCGCTTGGCATGACCGAATGCGAAGTCTCGCGCGCTCTTGGTCCGCCGGCACAGGCGGAGATTGGGGCGCAGGGACCGGCGCGCGTTGCCGTCCTGACTTACATGTCCGGCGAGCGGCCGGGCATCTATCGTTTCGTGAATGGCCGCCTGTCGACCATCGATCGTGGCGCCGCACCGCCGCCGCCGCCGGTCGTCGCAAAAAAGCCGCCGCCCAAGAAGCCGAAGCCTCCGCCCGCGCCGCCGCCGGCGTAATCCAGCAATCTTCGTTTCAACGCGTTATCCACGCTGCCTCTTCGCCGTGCGTGGCGGCGGTGGCGTACCTACATTATTCCGAACACGAACGACCGGTTGGACGTGGGGCGAGTTGCGCGACCTCTGCAAGGACACCGTCATGAGCACATCTCAGGAAACACAAAGTACCCGCATGCGAGGCCGGCCGCTTCGCCCCAAGATGTCGTGGCTTGCGGCCGCTGCGGCGTTCGCACTTGCCGTGCTCATCGTCGGCGGCGATGTCGGTGTGCCGGCGCTGGCGCAGCAAGGCCGCCCGGCGCAGCAGAATTCGCAAGCGGGGGGTGCTGCAGCAGCACCGGGAGAGCAGGGCGCTCGCCAAACCCGTTCGCAGGAACTCGACCGTGCGGCTTCCGGCCAATTCGGTCACCTCGCACACGCTCGAATACCCCGACCGCACGCTGCAGATTCAAAGCGACGGCGGGCTCAATTCCGCTCAACAACGCGGAGACCGGCAACCTTCAGGCCGAGATCGCCTATCTGTCGTATGTGCTCGACGACCCCTCGGCTACCAATCGGCCGGTGACCTTTCTGTTCAACGGCGGCCCCGGCGCCTCCTCGGCGTATCTCAGCCTGATCGCGGTCGGTCCCTGGCGCGTCCCGTTTGACACCATCTCATTTTCGGCGACGCCGGCGCCTGTTCTCAATGCCGAGACCTGGCTCGACTTCACCGACCTCGTCTTCATTGATCCGGCGAACACCGGCTACAGCCACATCGTCGCCAACGACGAGAAGCGTGAAGCGCAACTTCTTCTCCGTCGATGGCGACGCCAACGCGCTTGCCGTCGTCATCCGCAAGTGGATCGAGAAAAACGGCCGCCAGGCGTCGACGAAGTTTCTCGTCGGCGAAAGCTATGGCGGCTTCCGCGTGCCCAAGGTTGCGCACGTGCTGGCCGATCAGAACGTCGGCATACGCGGCCTCGTCATGATTTCGCCGGTGCTTGATTTCGCCGGGTTCGCGCAGCGCCGGCATAACCCGATGACGTGGGTGGCGTGGCTGCCCTCGATGGCCGCGACGGTGCTCGAGGGCAAAGGCCCTTTCAATCGCGACGCATTGCACGAGGTCGAAGCCTATGCGGTCGGCGACTATTTGCACGACCTGATGAAGGGCGAGCGCGATACCGCCGCGGTCGAGCGGATGGCGCCGCGGGTCGCCGCTTATACCGGCCTCAGCGTCGCCGAAGTAAAGCGCCTCGCGGGCCGCGTCGACAGCGGGACCTTTCAGCGTGAGCTCAACCGGGCTCGCGGCCAGGTGGCGAGCGCCTATGATCCGACCGTGACGGCGTTCGATCCGACGCCGGCATCGCGCACCAGCCGCTTCCCCGATCCGGTGCTCGATGCCATGGGACCGGCGCTGAGCGGCGCCATGACGGCGCTCTATCAGGGGCCGCTGAAATGGCACGTCGAGCAGCCCTATCACCTGCTCAACAACGAAGTGAACAGCCAATGGAACTGGGGCCGCGGTCGCAGCGGCCCCGAGGTGGTCGACGACCTGCGCAACGCGCTTGCCGCCGACCGCGACCTTCAGGCGCTGGTGGTGCATGGTGCGAGCGATCTCGTCACGCCGTATTTCGGCAGTCAGCTCATTCTCGAGCAGTTGCCGGTGTTCGGTTCGGCGGATCGCCTGAAGCTCTCGGTCTACGGCGGCGGCCACATGTTCTATATGCGCGACACATCGCGCGCTGCCTTCCGCAAGGATGCGCTCGCCCTCTATCGCGCCGCCTTGCAGAAGGAATGATCACCCCCCCTGGAAGCGACCCTCCCCTGGAGGGGGAGGGTCGGACCGCGCAGCGGTCCGGGGTGGGTGACAGCGGTGCAACAATTGCGGCTCGCCTCATTTGTGGGACTGCCGCCACTTCTCTCGCTGTCCGCGAGGGGAAATCACGCTTTGGCCATGGCGCTCTCGTAGTCGCCGCTGAGCGCAAGCCATTCTTCCTCGGCCGCTGCGAGTGCGGCCGAGGCGTCGGCGCGCTCCTTTGCCGAGAGCCGCGACCCGCGCCGGGTCGCGGTCGTAAAGCGTAGGATCGGCGAGCGCCGCATCGATCTCGGCAATGCGCTTCGTGAAGCGGGCGATCGCCTTGTCGCATTCGTCGATGCGCCGCTTGAGTGGCGCAAGCTCGCTGCGCTTGCCGGCCGCGGCGCGGCGCAACTCGCTCCGCGACGTCCGTGTTTCGCCTGACCCTGTGTCGCGTTCGGATGACGGCGCGCCGAGGACGACGCGGCGATAGTCATCGAGCCCGCCATCGAACGGCTTGACCTCGCCGTTGGCAACAAGCCACAGCCGGTCGGCGCAGGCATCGAGCAGGAAGCGGTCGTGCGACACCAGGATCACGGCGCCGGTGTAGTCGTTGATGGCTTCGATCAGCGCGGCGCGGCTGTCGATGTCGAGGTGGTTGGTCGGCTCGTCGAGCACCACCAGATGCGGCGCATCGAATGTCGCAAGCCCAAGCAGCAATCGCGCTTTCTCGCCGCCCGACAGGTTGGCGACCTTGGTATCCGCGGCCGCGCCCGGAAAGCCGATGGCGCCGGCGCGCGCACGCACGCGCGCTTCGGGAGCCTCCGGCATCAGGCGGCGCAGGTGATCGTAGGCGCTCGCCTGCGGATTGAGTTCATCAAGCTGATGCTGCGCGAAATAGGCGACTTTCAGCCGTTCGGCCTTGGTCATCCGTCCGCTGAACGGCGCAAGCCGCCCGGTGAGGAGCTTGGTCAGGGTCGACTTGCCGTTGCCGTTGGCGCCGATGAGCGCAATGCGGTCGTCGGCATCGATGCGCAGCGTCAGGTGCCGCAGCACCGGACGGCCGGGCTCATAGCCGACCGACATGTCGTCGAGGGCGATGATCGGCGGCGACAGCTGCTTTTCGGGAGAGGGGATCGTGATCTCGCGCACCTCGTCTTCGAGGCGCACGTCGATCGGCTGCAGCTTCGCCAACAATTTGAGACGGGACTGCGCCTGGCGCGCTTTCGTCGCCTTGGCGCGGAAGCGTTCGACAAAGGCGTTGATGCGGGCGCGCTCGCGTTCCTGCTTGCGCGCAAGCGCGGCGTCGACGGCAAGGCGCTCGTTGCGCTGGCGTTCGAACGAGGTGTAGTTGCCGCGATAGAATGTGAGCTTGCAGCGTTCGAGATGCAGGATCGAATCGACCGCGGAATCGAGAAGGTCGCGGTCATGGCTGATGACGATGACGCGTGCGCCGATAGCGCGCGATGTGGTCTTCGAGCCAGAGCGTGCCTTCGAGATCGAGATAGTTGGTCGGTTCGTCGAGCAGCAGCAGGTCGGGCTCGGCGAACAGCACCGCGGCCAAAGCGACGCGCATGCGCCAGCCGCCGGAAAACGATGCGCAGGGGCGCTGCTGGTCGTCATGGGAAAAGCCGAGGCCGGCGAGAATTGCCGCGGCCCGCGCCGGCGCCGCGTGGGCGCCGATGTCGGCAAGCCGCGACTGGATTTCGGCGATGCGATTGGGGTCGCTCGCCGTCTCGGCCTCGGCGAGAAGCGCCGCTCGCTCGCGGTCGCCGGCAAGGACGATATCGAGCAGGCTCTCGGGCCCGTCGGGGGCCTCCTGCGGCAGCCGTCCGATGGTCGCGCGCGCGGGACGAGCGAACGCGCCGTGCTCGAGTGCGATGTCGCCGGCAATCGCCCGGAACAAAGTGGATTTGCCCGTGCCGTTGCGGCCGACAAGGCCGACCCGCGCGCCCGTCGGAATCTGGACCGTCGCCTGCTCGATCAGGAGCCGGCCGGCCACGCGTATCGATACATCGTCGATCACCAGCATGGCGTTCTATGGCCGTGGCCGCGGGCAATTTGCAACCCCACGCGCGCCTCGGCACGCGACGACCGCGTCAGTCACGCAAGGCCAAGATCTAACGGTCGTCTCAATCGTCCCAGCTGACCGTGCCGGCGTCCCACTTGGTCGGGATTTTTTCGGATTGGCGGATTCAACTCGTCGATCGCGGCAATCGCCTTGCCTTCGGGGTTCGCCTTGCAGAACTCGATGATGAAGCCGAGGACGCGCCCGCCGTCGAGGGTGCCCATATCGACATGCTTGCCCTCGTCTTCGAGGAGCGCGACGTTGGCAGCGCTGACGTATCCTTGCACCCACGCGTAGAGCATCACGTTCGCGGTGTTGGCGAGGCCCTCGGTGGGCCTCACGTCAGTGAGGAGCTTCTTGCAGCCCAGCGTGCCGATGCCTTGCAGCACAACGGTTTCTGCCGCGGCCGGCGTGTCGGCCGAACTGCCGATCAGGACGGCGGCGGCGAGGGCAGCGCCTCCAACGGCAGCGCTCAGTTTCTTAATCATCGGCCTTGAGCCTCCGCGGTTGAACAAGAATGCGCCGCTCGCCGTCAGCGGCGCGGGTTCTCGGAGATGGTGTGGCGCCCGTTTGTGGTCAGTTGGTGGCGATGCGGCTCTTCCACATGGCCCAGGGCCGCTGATAATTGGTGTCGCGGCGCCCGGTGATCAGATCGCATTCCTCGGGCGCGAGGAATTTGATCTCCCCGCCCAACGCGATGGCCTGCGCCTGCAGGCGTGCATTGACCTCGGTATAAACCGCCCGATAGACGGCCGTCATGACGTCGGGGCCGACGCAGACGTTCCCGTGCCCCCGCATTAGCGCCACATTGTTGGCGCCTAAGGCGCTGGCAAGACCTTGGCCGTGCTTGGCGTTCCGGACCAGCAGGTCGGTCATGCCGTCGCAGTCGCGGATTTCGAAATTCGGCACGTCATGCTTGAGGAATGCCGACATGTGGCAGATCGGCTTGAGCTTCACCGTGCTGACGCTGAAGGGAATGACGGTCGGCGAATGACTGTGCACGATCGCATTGACGTCGGGGCGGGCCTTGTAGATTTCGCCATGGATATAACGCTCGATGTACATGAGCCGGCGCTGCTGATCGACCGGATTGGAATCGAGGTCGAACTCCATGATGTCTTCGGCAGTGATGATCGCGGGCGATCGCGACCGCGACAAGAGATAGCGATCCGCCGCCGCTGGATGGCGGATGCTGACGTGGCCGTAGCCGTCGAGCACGCCCTGGTCGGCAAGAATGCGGTTGGCGGCGACGAGATCATCGATGGCGGCGGGATCGGCAGGGCCGGCCGAACGCGGCGCCGAAGTCTGTGTGTTCATTGAGAGCTCGGGATCAGCGTGAGAGGACAGGTCGTAACTTCGGCCGGGACACTAATGGTTCGTTGCGCGCATGTCATGCCTCATGGGGGAAGAGCAACCCGGAGTCGCGCCGGGCGACAGAGACTTTGAGAGAATGGCGGTAGCCATCGCGCGGGGGCTACTGCATAATGCCAGCGATCCCAAAGGGCCCGGCAGGACTGGCGTTCGCGCGCTGTGAGGTATGAAAATGCCGGGGTGGAGTTCGGCGATGGGGACTTTTGCGGTTCCAATGTGGGTGATAGCGGCGGCATCCGCCATCGTGGTGTTTGCGCTGTTCATGGCGATCCGCCGCGCGGGCGGCGCAGCCCTGATCAGGTCGCTGTTCCGGATCGCGATCGTCGCCGCCATCGTCTATGCCGGTTGGTATTACCTGCAACATCAGTCCGGTCAGGACGAGACGGCCGCGAAGCGTTCGTTCGATGAGCGTTCGGCGGCCCTGACAGCGCGCGCCATCGCGCCGGGTTCGGCACTTGCCTGCCTTGATGAAATGGCCGGCGAAGCCGTCGAGGCGGCCTGCGAAAAGCGCGTATTCGGCAGTCCCGAGGCGATCGCGGCGGCCGTGTCCTACATCACTGCGAAGCTTGCGTTGCTGAACGAAAGCTCCCAGCAGGCCAACCGTCCGAACGGCGCGCTTGCCGCCGAGCTTGCGCCGCTGCGGGCCTCGATCGAGCTCGACCGTTTCGGCGTCGTCGCCCATGTGCTCGAGACGAAGAACGGCTGCACCGCGGACCGGTGCAATGCGCTGGCGCAATTCAAAGACCCGAGCCACGTGCTTGCCAATATGCGCGACCACGTTTTCCAGGACCGCGTCACCAAGTACACGGCGATGTGGAGTTCGCCGACGCGGACCGAAACGCCGACGATTGCGATAGGCCCATCAGCGGGCATTCCCACGATTACGCCAGGGCCGGCCACGGTCTCGCCGCGTTATGATTTCCCGTCGGCGAAATCGATCCCGGCGATCAACATCATGGTGCCTGAGCCGACGACCCCGTCGCATACGCAGGCTGCCGCGCCGGCGCCCGCAAGCGAGCGAAACGCCGGTTCCGCCGCGCCGTCCAGCGCAGGCGCGCGCGACGCCACCTCGTCCGGCGCGTGAACGGCCAGCGCCCGCGGCACAGCCGGACGTCGATCCGGCCGACGGCACGCTCCCGCGCACCGCATCCCCGCGCTGACTTTCCGCCCGTAGGGCGCAATAGCGCAGCGTATTGCGCCGCGGGCCGCGTCTGGCCTGGGAACGGTGCAATACGCTTCGCTATTGCACCCTACAATTCGGATCTGTTGAGCGTGGGCCGCACTCGCCCACTCATGTGCGTCCCAATAGCGTTCTACTCGGCCCAAGGCGGCCGGCGGTGGAAAACGCCGCGCGCGGCGCTTTCATTTGTCATCGTCCTGATGATATCGCAGACCGATGTTCTCTTCGGTCCTCATCGCCAACCGCGGCGAGATCGCGGTCCGCATTGCCCGCACCGCAAAGCGGCTCGGGTTGCGCACGATCGCGGTCTACTCCGAGGCCGACGCGGGCGCGATGCACGTGCGGGTCTGCGATGAAGCGGTATGCATCGGGCCGCCGCCGCCCCGCGACAGCTATCTTGCGATCGACAAGCTGATCGCGGCCGCCCGCCAGACCGGCGCGCAATGCGTGCATCCCGGCTACGGTTTCGTGTCGGAGAACGCGGACTTCGCCGAGGCCTGCGCCGCGGCCGGCATCGTCTTTGTCGGTCCGCCGCCCGCTGCGATCCGCGCCATGGGCCTCAAGGATCGGGCCAAGACTCTGATGGAGAAGGCCGGCGTTCCGGTGGTGCCCGGCTTTCATGGCGAACAACAGGGCGCGGCGTTTCTCAAGCGCAAGGCCTATGAGATCGGCTACCCGGTCCTCATCAAGGCAGCGGCAGGCGGCGGCGGGCGCGGCATGCGCCGCGTCGACAAGCACGCGGACTTTGAGGCGGCACTCGAAGAGGCGCAGCGCGAGGCCAACGCGGCCTTCGGCGATTCGCGCATGCTCGTCGAAAAATATATCGAGGCGCCGCGGCACATCGAATTCCAGATCTTCGCCGATCAAGAAGGAAACACCATCCATCTCAACGAGCGCGACTGCTCGTTGCAGCGGCGTCATCAGAAAGTGATCGAGGAGGCGCCCGCGCCGGGCATGACCGCGGCGTTGCGGGCGGAGATGGGAAAGGCCGCCGTCGCCGCGGCCCGCGCCGTCGGCTATGTCGGTGCCGGCACCGTCGAGTTCATCGTCGATGCTTCAGCGGGACTGCGCGGGTTCTGGTTCATGGAAATGAACACGCGATTGCAGGTGGAGC
Organism: uncultured Alphaproteobacteria bacterium; assembly: GCA_963702755.1. Taxonomy (GTDB): domain Bacteria; phylum Pseudomonadota; class Alphaproteobacteria; order Rhizobiales; family Xanthobacteraceae; genus JAJPKK01. The sequence continues at coordinate 1,122,657 of CAVPDZ010000009.1, forward strand.
ATCCGGTCACCGAACTGCAGCAGATCCGCCCGACGGGCGCGCCGTCAGTTTCTTCGGCGACCTGCATCCGAGCTTCGCCGGCAATGTAGTCAAGGCCATGGGCGGGGTGAAACAGGGCTGGCCGGTGGTGGCCGAGGCATCGCGCGCCTCGCCAGGGCCGGCCTCGAACGAAAGCCCAAGCGAATTCATCGCCCGCATGAACGATCTCCTCCGTGCGCGGGTAGAGGCCGTGAACCGTCTCACCCCCAGCATCGTCGAAGTGGTGGTGCGGGCACCTCAGGCGGCGCGCAATTTCCATCCCGGCGAGTTTTACCGGTTGCAGAACTTCGAAACCCTGGCCAAGCGCATAGACGGAACGACCCTCGCCATGGAGGGCCTGGCGCTGACCGGCGCCTGGACCGATGCCAAAAGGCCTCGTGGGCACCATGGCCTGGAGATGGGCGGGTCTTCCGATCTCTGCATGCTGCTGGAGCCAGGCGAGCCGGCGATCCTCATGGGACCCACCGGCAAGGCCACGGAAACGCCGCCCGGCGAGACGGTGCTGCTGGCGGGCGGCGGACTCGGCAATGCGGTGCTGTTCTCCATCGGCCGGGCGCTGCGCGCCGCCGGTTCCCGGGTGCTCTATTTCGCCGGCTACAAGCGCCGGCAGGATCGCTACAAGGTCGCCGACATCGAGGCCGCCGCCGACATCGTCGTCTGGACCTGCGACGAGGCCCCGGGCTTCGCGCCCAGCCGGGCCCAGGACCGCGGCCATGTCGGCAACATCGTCGAGGCCATGGTCGCCTATCAGACGGGCAAGCTGGGAGAGAAGCCGATCGATCTCAGCGAGGTCGATCGCATCATCGCCATCGGCTCCGACGCCATGATGGCGGCCGTCGCGCGGGCCCGCCATCACGCGCTCAAGCCCTGGCTCAAGGCCCAGCATCAGGCCATCGCCTCCATCAACTCGCCCATGCAATGCATGATGAAGGAGGTCTGCGCCCAGTGCCTCCAGACCCATCGGGATCCGGCCACGGGCAAGGAGACCGTGGTCTTCTCCTGCTTCAACCAGGACCAGCCCCTGGACCAGGTGGATTTCGCGGTCCTGCGCAACCGGCTGAGCCAGAACGGCGTCCAGGAAAAGCTGACGGCCCAGTGGGTGGACCGGTGCCTCAAAGGCTGGGACGCAGGGGTGCCGCAGCCTAGGTCCAGGGCTCGACCGGGTCGTCTGTTATTATTTCTCATAGATAGCCAGAGTTTTTATCGGTTGTCCTTTCGGCCGAATGGCCAAATCTTTGCTCATATCCATAGCATGCGGCCCGGAAGAGCCGCGGAGGTCGAGTGAACATGGCTAACGCAGCAACGGCCCTTGCAGAGCCCCGCTATGACCAGGTCGAAGGCCTGCTGACCTATCTGGTGAATACGGGCGTCAGGCCGGTCTCCTACAACTACGAGCCGCCGCCGGGCGTGCCAATACGCAGCGGCCGCTATGAGGACCGGCGCGTGGCGGTGGCCGATGGCCGGCTTGACCCGGCGCGCTACTCCCTCGACGAGCATGGGTTCCAGTTCCGCCACGATCACAGCGCGGTCAGGGACTTCTACGACGGGGCCGAGATCGAATGACGAA
>CAVPDZ010000010.1:0-664328 GCA_963702755.1 uncultured Alphaproteobacteria bacterium
CCCAGGGGCGGAATCGAACCACCGACACCGTGATTTTCAGTCACGTGCTCTACCAACTGAGCTACCTGGGCGCCGGCCTCGCGGGCGAGGCGGACAGCGGCGGGGTTATAGTGGCTCAGGCCGGCGCTGTCCACATGACCGGGTCGATACGGTGGCGCCGCCTCCAGGAGCGGGCGCCGGTCGAGATTAAGCGCGCCTCCCCTCATTGCGGCGGCGTCGGGCGGGGCCTGATCTGGCCGGTCGCGCTGGCGACGGTGAGGAGGTTGCCGTCGCTGTCGAGAAGGCGCCCCTCCATGAAGGCGATGGTGCGGCCTCTGCGCAGCAACGCGCCTTCGCCGGTGATGGTGCCGGGGCGGGCGGGGGCGATGAAGCTCGTCTTCATTTCGAGCGAGGGCACGACGAAGCCGTTTTCCAATGTGCACAGCGTCGCGAACGACATCGCGAGATCGAGCATCGCGGTGAGCATGCCGCCCTGGATCGATCCGATCAGGTTGCAGAAATCGCGTCGCGCGTCGAACGCGACCGTGAACCGCCCGCGCTGCGGATCGCAGCCGAGGGGACGCGCGCCGAGCAGGGCCGCGATCGGCAGTTCGGTGAACAAGCGCTGTGCCCATTCGAGGGCAGCTGATTCGGCAACTGATTCGGAAGTGTGCACACTTTCCATAGTCATCGCATCGCTCTTGTGGAAGTCCTGGCGAAAAGGTGCGCCCGAAAACCCCGGCTGTTCTTGCCCGCAGCGGTATCTGACAGCCGTAATCTGCCGATTCGTTGCAGTTTCATGATGCCGAAATAACACAAATGCGACGTCGTGCGCGCGGTACCCTCTGATACCGCAGCCTTGGCGCGAATATTGCTAAAGTTTTGAGCGTGGGCACCGCGCGTGCATGCGTCGGTGGAGTTGGGGCCCCTCAGGGATTGCCGCAACCTGGCGCGGACGAGTTCCGCGTACCGCAAATGCGGCCAACACACGCGAGGAACGACGACATGCGCATGATCATGCGTGGCTTGTTCATTGCTGCCATAACGTCCGTATCTTATGCCGCCCTGGCATTCGACAACGGCCAATACAACGAAGTGCCGGACAGCGTCCGATCACTGGTTCAAGAGCGTGCGCAGTCCGCACGGCGTGCCATGCTGCGATATCGCCGACGGTCATCGTACGTCTTATGACATCCGCAGCGACGGCTACTGGGTGCCGATCGAAGGCGAGTGGCGTCCGGTGCCGCCGGAAGCGATCGTCTACAATGCGGGCAATCCGGTCGGTGAAGCTGTCGTGTGGTACGTCCGCCAGGGCTCCAATGCGTTTTACATCCGGTGCTTCGTGCCGGGCGGCGGCGTGTAAAGGGGAAATCCGCGTTCAACCTGATGTGGCGGGCGCTGGTCCCGCCATCGGTGCTGAACTGATTTAAGTCGGTGCGGAGCCCGCATCGGGGCTCGATTGAGAGGTTTGCGTTCCTGTGCCAGCGCGCTGCCGAACGGCAGGCGCACGAGACAGTGCCTGATCGACGCGCATTTCGCACGCGCCTCGGACAAGTCTCGTTTTGACTGACGTCAGCTCTTGAGTGACGGCAGCGCGCCTATCGCGCGCAATCGGGATCCCTCGACAATGGCCCGCTGATGAACGGATCGCGCTCGGTTGGGACGAAGAGGCCAGTGTCGAAGATCGGCCCGCAACTGCCGGCGCCGCCCGGCGGGGTGGTGATGGCGCGAACGGCCCCGGCACTCCGATCCAGCGGAAAGTCGCCTGGCGGCACGTCCGCGGAACAAGCCGACGCGACGCTCAAAGCCAGCGCGAAAGCAGATCCGCTCAGGGCGAGTGATGCTTTCATGTGAGGCCTCCTTTGAAATCTATACTTTGCCTTCCGAAACGGGTTCGGAAGCTATTCGACAGCAACGGGCACTACGAAGGTACGACGGTCAGCGTCGTCATTGCCGGCAGCGAGCCGACGCGCGGTCAAATGTGCAATGCAGCAAAGAAGATCAAGTCCATTTACATCAGATTATTCGAAATTTTCGCTATTCATAAAATGTGATAACCGAAAGCTATACTTGTAACAATTATGTAGCATTACTCTGATATCGCACTGCGTCATTTTTGCGGCGCGTTGCGCGCGGCTTCCCTGATGGCAGCCCACACCCGCGCCGGCGTGGCCGGCATGTCCAGGTGCTCGATGCCGTAGACCGAGAGCGCGTCAACGATGGCGTTCATGATCACGGCGAGCGACGGCGTGATGCCGGCCTCGCCGCCGCCCTTGACCCGCAGCGGATTGCCTTTGGTCGGATCCTCCGCGAGCGCGACCGTGAAACTCGGCACCCAGTCGGCGCGCGGCATCCCGTAATCCATGAAGCTTGCGGTGAGAACTTGCCCTGAGTCCGGCTCCCATCGGAAACATTCGGACAGCGCCTGGCCGGCGCCTTGCACGATGCCGCCATGGACCTGGCCATGGAGGATCAGCGGATTGATCGGCTGCCCGCAATCGTCGACCGACGAATAGCGCTTGATCGCAATGAGCCCCGTCTGCGGGTCGAGTTCCACCTCGCACACCGCACATCCGGTCGGGTAGGCGGGGATGCGTCCGCTGAAGCTCGCTTCGCTGGTGAGCGGCGTGCGCAACTCCTGCGGCAATGCGGGGTCGGAGGCGATCGCGCGCGCGACGTCGTAGATATCGAGGCGCAGGTTGGAGCGCGGCGATTCGAAGAAGCCATCGTTGAAGTTCACGTCGTTCTCGCTGCAGCCCGCGAGCGCCGCGAAGATTTTGCGGGCTTGGGCGACGATCCGCCCCGAGGCCTCGACCAGGAGCGTGCCGGCGAGCCGCATCGAACGGTCCGAATGGGTGCCGCCGCCCGCCGGCACGATCTTGGTGTCGCCGGTGACAAGCTTGACCTCGTCGGGGGTCACTTGGAAGCGGTCGGCGAGCACTTGCGCGAACGTCGTCTCGTGCCCTTGCCCGCTCGATTGCGTGCCGGCGACCGCTTCGATGGCGTGGTCGGGATGCACCGTCACGCGCACATATTCATTGGGTTGCCCGACCGGGCGACTCGACGTAATTCGCAACGCCGATGCCGGCGAGCATGCCGCGCCGCTTCGCTTCGCGCCGCCGCGCCGGGAAGCCGTGCCAGTCGGCAAGCTTGACGGCGGCATCCATGTTGGCGCGGAAATTTCCGCTGTCGTAGATGAGACCGGTCGCCGATTCGTAGGGAAGCTTCGCGCGGGGAACGAGATTGCGCCGCCGCAGCGCCAGCCGATCCATGCCGAGGCGATGTGCGGCAATGTCGATCAGGCGCTCGAGCGCGAACGTCGCCTCGGGGCGACCGGCGCCGCGGAACGGGGCAGTCGGCACCGTATTGGTGAGTGCGCCGCGAATCGCGACTGTCGCGACCGGGAAATCATAGATGGTCGGCGTCACCCGATAGGCGTTGGAGAGCGGCACATACGTCACCGGATGGGCGCCGATGTTGCCGGTCATGGCGATGGCGAGCCCGAGAAATCGCCCGTCCGCCGCGAGCGCGAGCCGTGCCTCGGTGACGATGTCGCGGCCCTGGTAATCGGTGAGGAAGGCCTGGGTGCGGTCGCCGTTCCATTTCACCGGGCGGCCGACGCGCCGCGCCGCCCAGGTCACCATCACTTGCTCCGGATAGACGTTGCTCAAGAGCCCGAAGGCGCCGCCGACATCGTGGGTCCGGGCGCGAACCCGCTCGGGCGGCACGCCGAGGCCGGCCGCGATGGTCTGCTTGATGCGCACCGCGCCCTGGCTGCAGGTGATGATGGTGTAGACGTCCTCGTCTTTGTCATAGCTGCCGATCGCCGCGCGCGGCTCCATGTGAGCCGACGCCACGCGCTGATTGCGGAACGTCTGCGCAACGACGAGATCGGCGCCGGCGAAGGCCGCCGCGACCGCTGCGTCATCGCCGAACAAGGTCTCGACGCCAAGATTGCCGGGCAGTTCATCGTGGAGCTGCGGCGCGCCGGGCTTGAGCGCGGCCACCGCATCGGTGACCGCCGGCAATTCCTCGTAGTGAACGGCGACCAATTCGCTGGCGTCCTGGGCGATCGCGCGGCTTTCGGCCACCACCATCGCCACTGGCTCGCCGACGTAGCGCGCGCGGTCGGTCGCGAGCGGCAGATGCGGCTTTTCGAACGCAGTGCGGCGCCCCTCGCCGGTGAAGGACTTGATCTTCACGTCATGGGTCGAGGCCGGGTTTGCGATGTGGTTGACGCCACGCCCGCCGGACGCGGCGTAATCCGCTGCCGTGAAAACGGCGATCACGCCCGGCAGGCTGGTCGCAGGCGTCGCATCGATCGATACGATTCGGGCGTGGGCGTGCGGCGAGCGCACGAACACCGCGTAGGCCTGTCCCTCGAGCGAGAAATCGTCGGTGTAGCGCCCGCGTCCCGCGACGAGGCGCCGGTCCTCGAAGCGCGGCAGCGCCCGGCCGATATAAGGTTGGCGCCGCTCCGCCGTCGACATATCTACGCTCCACCATTTCGCCCCACGCGGTCGCCGTGCTTATACCAATCCGGGGCCGGGCTGGTAGCCCGGATCGAGCCAACGGGTCACGCCTCTGGCGGGCCCGATGACAGGCTCCGCGCAATCCGGGACAAGCGTTTCAGCATGTGATAGCCCGTCCCGGATTGCGCTGCGCTCCATCCGGGCTACATGCGCGACAACGGACATCCAATGATGAGCAGTTCAAGTGAAGCGGCCGCTCGGCACGCATTGCCGAGGGTCGAAGACGAGGCATTGTTGCGCGGCCGCGGCCGCTTTCTCGATGACGCGCCGCTGCCGGGCGAAGCGTATGGCGTCTTCGTGCGTTCGCCGCATGCCCACGCAAAAATCCGCGGGATCGATATCGCGGCGGCGCGGTCCGCCGACGGCGTCCTCGCGGTGCTCACCGCGGCCGAGATGAAAGCCGCCGGCATCGGCACGATCTATACGCATTTCCCGATGCCGGGTCGCAATGGTGCGGCGCTGATCAATCCGGTCCGGCCGCCGCTCGCAACCGATCGTGTCATGCATGTTGGCGAACCGGTCGCGCTCGTGGTCGCGACCTCGACGGCGCTGGCACAGGATGCGGCCGACCGCGTCAGTGTCGATTACGAGGACCTCCCTGTCGTCACCGATGCGCGCGCCGCGGTGGCGCCGGGCGCGCCGCAGCTCTGGCCGCAGGCCCCCGGCAATCTCTCCATCGACTGGCAGGCCCCGGCCTCGCCCGACGGCGCCAATGAACGTGAGGTTGCCCGCATCATCGCCGAGGCGCCGCTCGTCGCCCGGGTGTCGCATCTCAATCAGCGGATTGCCGCGGTGGCGATGGAGCCGCGCGGCGCGACCGCGAGCTACGATGCCGCCGCCGAGCGCTATACGATGCGCGTGTGCACGCAAAGCGCCATCGTGCAGCGCGACGCTCTCGCCGGCGTCATGGGCATCAAGCCGGACAAGCTGCGGGTCGTGACCGAGGACGTGGGCGGCGGCTTCGGCATGAAGTCGCCGGTCTATCCCGAATACCCGGTGCTGCTCGTAGCCGCGAAAATGCTCGGGTCGCCCGGTGCACTGGATGGCGACGCGCGGGGAATCCTTCGTCAGCGACAATCAGGCCCGCGACATGTTCGCCGATGGCGAACTCGCGCTCGATCGCAACGGCAAATTCCTGGCGCTGCGCCTCGACTGCGTCGTCAATCTCGGCGCTTACGTGGGCTTCGTCGGCATCCATCTTGCGACCAACAATTTTGCCCGCTGCTTGCCCGCCATGTACCGCATACCGGCGATCGACGTGCGCGTGCGCTGCGCCTTCTCCAACACCGTGCCGACCGCGCCTTATCGCGGTGCCGGCCGCCCGGAGGCGAATTATCTTCTGGAGCGATTGGTCGATGAGGCGGCGCGCATCAGCGGAATTGCGCCGCATACGATCCGCAAACGCAACCTCATCCCGCCCTCGGCGATGCCGTACAAGACGCCGGTCGGCACCACCTACGACAGCGGCGACTTCCCGGCGGTGGTCGCCAAGGCATTCGCGATCGCGGGCTACGACGAGTTCGCCGCGCGCCGTCGCGAGGCGGCACGTCGCGGCAAACGGCGCGGAATCGGCATTTCCTGCTTTCTCGAACACGCCGGCGGCATGCCGACGGAAGGCGCCGGCATCTCCTTTCCCGGCGACGGCCGAATCGCGGTCGAGGTCGGCTCGCAATCGACCGGGCAGGCGCATGCATCGGTGTTTCCGCGCCTCGTTGCGCGCGAACTCGGCATCGCGCCGGAGCACATCATGCTGCGGCAGGGCGACAGCTCGCTCGGCGTGACGAGTTCGTCATCAGTCGCGTCGCGTTCGACCATCACCGTCGGCACCGCGATCGTGCGCACCGTCGAGGCGGTGATCCGCAAGGGCCGCAGCCTCGCCTCCGATAAGCTCGAAGCCGCCGAAGACGACATCGTCTACGAGCGCGGCACCTTCACGGTCGCCGGCACCGACCGCCGGATCGGCCTCGTCGAACTTGCGACGGAGGCGAAGGAGCGCAAGCGCCGCGGCGAGATCGCCGAAGACCTCGACACCAAGCTCACGGTCGATACGCCGCAGACTTTTCCCAATGGCTGCCATATCGCCGAGGTCGAAATCGACCCGGACACCGGCGCGGTTTCGCTGATCAGCTATGTCGCGGTGGACGACTGCGGCAATGTGCTCGATCACATGATCGTCGAAGGCCAGGTGCACGGCGCGATCGTGCAAGGCTTCGGCCAGGTGCTGATGGAGCGCCTTGTCTATGACGGCGGCGGCCAGCTCGTGACCGGCTCGTTCATGGACTACGCCATGCCGCGCGCCGCCGATCTCCCGTCGTTCACGGCGGCCGAGCAGAGCGTGCCGGCGACCACCAACCCGCTTGGCGTCAAGGGTGTGGGCGAAGCCGGCACCACCGGCGCGCTCGCGGCCATCATGAATGCGATCGCCAACGCGGTTCCCGCCGCCGCCCACCTCGACATGCCGGCGACCCCGGAGAAGGTCTGGGCCGCGTGTCGCGAAGGGATGATGAGAATCCGTAGCCCGGATGAGCGCAGCGATATCCGGGGACTGACGCTTCCAACGCGGGATGAGCTTGTCCCGGATGTCGCTGCGCTCATCCGGGCTACTTGCTAGGCAACCGCGCAAGTGATGTTGTGTGAGCCGCGGAATTTGGCCACTATCGGATGGTGGATCGCCCCTGATGTCCAGTCCGGTTACCCAGCTGCATAGCGTTGCGCCGCCCGCGGTGGCGGAGACGACGGCACGCCCGGCGATTCGCATTCGCAATCTCGTCAAGCGTTTCGGCGATCTCGTCGCGGTCGACAACGTGTCGCTCGACATCGGGCAGGGCGAGTTCTTCATGATCGTCGGGCCGTCCGGTTGCGGCAAGACGACGCTGCTGCGCATCCTCGCCGGCTTGGAGGACGCAACCTCGGGATCGATCGAGATCGATGTTCCGGCCGGCAGCGGTCGCCCGGAAAATTCCATGGTGTTCCAGGGCGACTCGATCCTTCCCTGGATGACGGTCTGGCAGAATGCCGCCTACGGACTGCGCATGCGCCACGTGCCCGCCAACGTCATCAAGGACGTCGTCTCGCATTATCTCGACCGCACCGGCCTCACGCGGTTTGCGCAGTACTATCCGCACCAGCTGTCCGGCGGCATGCGCCAGCGCGTCGCGATTGCCCGCGCCTTCGCCAACGATCCGCAAATCCTGTTGATGGACGAGCCGTTCTCGGCGCTCGACGCGCAGAACAAGCTGCTGCTGCAGGAAGAATTGCTGCGCATCTGGGAGGAGCACAAGAAGACGGTGGTGTTCATCACCCACAGCGTCGACGAGGCGGTGCTGCTCGGCGACCGCGTCATGGTGATGACGGCGCAGCCCGGCCGGCTCAAGCTGTTCGTCGGCGTTCCGCTGGCGCGGCCGCGCAACATCATGAACCTGCAGGGCGCGCCCGAATATGGCGAGCTGGTGCATCGCATCTGGGCGAGCCTGCGCGACGAGGTGACGCGCGCGCGGGAGATCGCGGAAGGATTGGAAAAGCCAGTCATGAGCGTCGAACAAGCGTCCGCCCAGCGTCCGCTCAGTCGCTCGGAGCCGCTGTCGCTGCGCACGCGCGACCGCATCCTCAGCATCGTTTCGCCGCTCGGGCTCCTTCTCGTCTGGGAGATTGCCGCACGATTCGGGTTCATCGACACCCGCTTCTTTCCGGCACCATCGAGCATTCTCGCGCAGCTCTGGCAGATGCTCATGTCGGGCGAACTCGTGACCCATACGCTCGTGAGCCTGCGGCGGCTGTTCTGGGGCACCTTGATCGGCGGCGTGCCGGCGCTCGTGCTCGGCGTCGTCATGGGCCTGCATCGCGTCACCCGCGCGCTGTTCGACCCGCTGATCGCCGCGACCTATCCGATTCCGAAGAGCTCGATCCTGCCGCTCGCACTGTTGATCTTTGGGCTCGGCGAGGGTTCGAAGATCTTCATGGTGGCGATCGGCGTGTTCTTTCCGGTCGCCATCAACGCCACCACCGGCGTGCTGGAGATCAACAAGATCTATATCGACGTCGGCCGCAACTACAAAGCCAGTCGCTGGAACATGTTCTGGACCATCGCGTTGCCGGGCGCGCTGCCGGTGATCATGACCGGCTTCAAGCTCGGCATCGGCATCGGCCTCATCCTGATCGCGGTCGCCGAAATGGTCGGCGCCAAGAGCGGGCTCGGCTACCTGATCTGGAGCGCGTGGGAGACGTTCTCCGTCGAGCAGATGTATGTCGGCTTGTTCATGATCGCGCTGATCGGGTTTATCCTCACGCTCGCGCTCAACGAGCTTGAGCGCTTCATCATTCCGTGGAAATCAACTTGAGTTTGGCGATGTCTCGGGCCGAGGAACGATCATGCCGCTGATCGCGCAGACGATCGATGAGGCGCTGGCGCCGATCGGCGACGGCATCATGCTGGCGGTGCCGCGCGAAGTTGCGGGCGTGCCGATGGAAGCGACGCGCGCGCTGATCCGGCGCGGCGTGCGCAACCTGCATCTCGTGACGCTGCCGACCTCGAGCTTGCAGGCCGACCTCCTGATCGGGGCCGGTGCCGTTGCGGTGCTGGAGACGTCGGCCGTGAGCCTCGGCGAATTCGGAGCGGCGCCGCGCTTCACCGCCGCAATGACCGGCGGCACCATCCGCATATTGGAGGCGACTTGTCCGGCGCTGCATGCCGCGTTCCAGGCGGCGGAGAAGGGCGTGCCGTTCATGCCGCTGCGCGGCATTCTCGGCTCTGACGTGCTCAACTGCCGACCGGACTGGCGCGTGATCGACAATCCGTTCGGCAATGACGATCCGATCGTGCTTTTGCCGGCGCTCAATCCCGATGTCGCGCTGCTGCACGCGCCGATGGCGGACCGCGCCGGCAACGTCTGGATCGGGCGCCAGCGCGAGCTCGCGACCATGGCGCACGCGGCGAAGAAGACCGTGGTCACCGTCGAGAAGATGGTGGACGGCAACCTGCTCGACGATCCGCTGTATGCGGCGGGTACGTTGCCGGGCTTCTACGTGGACGCTGTCGCCGTTGCGGAAAACGGCTGCTGGCCGCTCGGGCTTCCCGATCACTATGGCGCCGATCTCGGCCACCTTGCGGAATACGCCCGCCTCGCCGCGACGGCCGAGGGCTTCGCGCAGTACCTGGATCAATATGTCTATCAGCGGCTAGCGGCATGATCTCTTTCCCCTCCCCCGCTTGCGGGGGAGGGCTAGGGAGGGGGCTCATTCCACGGCACGAACTTGCGGACAGGCCCCCTCCCTGACCCTCCCCCGCAAGCGGGGGAGGGGAAATAGTGCCAGCGATCCGCAACGACACTTCGTCGGCCGATAGCGACGATCGAGCAGGATACTGCAAAACTCGTCTGCAGCAAATCCCAAACCAGTCCGAGACGAAGAACTCCTCGCCGACGTGATCACGCGCGTGATCGGCGACGTGCGCCACATCGCGGTGGGCAATGCCTCGCCAATCCCCGCAACGGCGGCGCTGCTTGCCCGCGCGCGCGGCGGGGGCATGCCCTATGTGTCGCTCCTGCAGAGCCGCAAGCACAATTTCTTCACCGACGGCGGGCGCGAGCTGTTCGACTGCGCCGGCCAGGGTCGCATCGACGTGTTCTTTCTTTCGGGCGGCGAGATTGACGGCGAGGGCAACATCAACCTCGTGGGCATCGGCGACCACGATCAGCCGCGCGTGCGATTCCCCGGATCGTTCGGCTCGGCGCATCTCTATTACGTCGTGCCCAAGGTCGTTCTGTTCCGCACCGAACATTCACGGCGCACATTGGTGCCGCGCGTCAGCTTCATCAGCGCGCCCGGCGGCAGCCCTGCGAACGTCTATCGCCGCGGCGGCCCGATCGCGCTCGTCACCAACCGCTGCCTGTTCGATTTCGATCGGACGCGACGGCGCTTTCGCCTGCACAGCGTCCATCCGGGCCACACCGCGGCCGAGGTCGCCGACAACACCGGGTTCGATTACGACGCTCCGGTCGATGTGCCGATCACGCCGCTGCCCACTACGGAAACGCTGCGCCTCATGCGCGAGGTCGTTGCCCAGGAACTCGCGGAAGTCTATCCGCAGTTCGCGGCGTCGGTGTTTGGCGTCTCGGCCGATGATTCGTCGAGTACGGCGACAGTCTGAGGTGAAAAGTTAAAAGACAATTGCGACGGTCACGTTCCTGTGAACGGTCGCGATGATCTCCCATGCGCCGCCGCTATTTTGGAATTCGTCAAACTACGCTATGGTCGGATTCCAATCCCGCCAAACAAATCATATCCATCGATCGCACACAGGAGATCAGTTGATGGCTCGTCTCACAGTCAATGGCAAAAGCTACGAGGTGGATATCGATCCCGATACGCCACTATTGTGGGCAATCCGCGAAAATATTGGGCTGACCGGCACCAAATACGGCTGCGGTGTTGCTCAATGCGGCGCCTGCACGGTGCAGATCGACGGCGTACCGACGCGCTCGTGCTCGGTGCTGGCGAGCGACGCGGTGGGCAAGCAGATCACCACGATCGAAGGCCTCGCCAACAACGGTCAGCTCACCAAGGTCCAGCAGGCCTGGGTCAATAACGACGTGCCCCAGTGCGGCTATTGCCAGAGCGGCATGATCATGGCCGTGACGGCGCTGCTCAAGGACAAGCCAAAGCCCACCGACGCCGATATCGACGCGGCGATCACCAATATCTGCCGTTGCGGCACCTACCAGCAGGTGCGCACGGCAATCCACGAAGCAGCGAACGCGTGAGGAGGCGATGATGAACTATATGCCGAAGATCGATCGCCGCGCTTCGTTGTCGGGACTGGCGCTGCCGGCCTGGCGCTTGGCTTCCACGTTCCGTTCGCAAGCAAGGCTGCGCCGGCGACCGGCATCCTGAAGTCAACGCCTGGGTCGTGATCAAGCCGGACGAAATCGTCGTGATTCGCGTCGCGCGCTCCGAAATGGGCCAGGGCACGCTGACCGGCCTCTGCCAGATGGTTGCCGAAGAGCTCGGCTGCGACTGGAATAAGGTCGGCTACGAGTTTCCGACGCCCGGGCGAGAACCTCGCTCGCAAGCGCGTGTGGGGCGAATATCTGACGGCCGGCAGCCGCGGCATTCGCGCCTCCCAGGAGATCGTCCGCAAAGGCGGCGCCGCGGCGCGGATCATGCTGATCGAGGCCGCCGCCAATCAATGGAAAGTGCCGGCGGCGGAATGCACCGCCGCGAACGGCGTCATCACCCACACGGCCTCGGGCCGCACAGTGACTTTCGGCAAGGTCGCCGAGCCGGCCGCGAAAGTCGAGCCGCCGGCGGACATCAAGCTCAAGGACCCGAAGGACTGGAAGCTGATCGGCAAGAGCGTCAAGCGCCTCGACACCATCGGCAAAGTCCAGGGCCAGACGGTCTACGGCATCGACGTCAAGCTGCCGGGCATGGTCAATGCCGCACTCAAGGCAGTGCCCGTGTTCGGCGGCCAAGCTCAAGAGCTTCGACGCGACCAAGGTCGCGTCGATGAAGGGCGTCAAGAAGGTGATGAAGGTCGACGACAATGCCGTCGCCGTCGTCGCCGACACTTGGTGGCACGCCAAGAGCGCGCTCGAAGCTTTGCCGGTCACGTGGGATTCAAGGTCCGAACGATCAAGGTCTCGAGCGCATCGATCGCCGACTTCCTCAAGGCCGGCCTCGATGCCAACAAGGCGATCATCGGCAACAGAGCGGCGACGTCAAAGCAGCGCTCGCCTCTGCGGCGAAGAAGGTCGAGGCGGTCTACGCCTATCCCTATCAGCACCACGTCACCATGGAGCCGCAGAACGCGACGGCGCTCTACACCTCGGACAAGTGCGAGGTGTGGTGTCCGGTGCAGAACGGCGAGCAGGCGCTGGCCGCGACCGCCGAGGCCTGCGGGTCTGCCGGTCGGCAAGTGCGAAGTCTACAAGACCTTCCTCGGCGGCGGCTTCGGACGGCGCTCCACGTCAGTGGACTACGTTCGACAGGCCGTCCAAATCGCCAAGGAAATGCCGGGCACGCCGGTGAAGCTGTTGTGGACCCGCGAGGAGGACATGACGCACGGGTGGTATCACCCGATCACCCAATGCAAGATGACGGCCGGCCTCGACGACAAGAACAACATGACGTCGCTGCACGTGCGCATCTCGGGCCAATCGATCCTTGCGACGGTCATGCCGGCCCGCATCGAGGACGGCAAGGACGCGGCAACGTTCGCGGGCTTCTACAAGGGCGGCGCGGAAGCGGCGTTCGGCTACGAGGCCATCCCGAACATCCTCGTCGATCACGCCATGCGCAATCCGCACGTGCCGCCGGGCTTCTGGCGGGGCGTCAACATCAACCACAATGCCATCTACATCGAAAGCTTCATGGATGAGCTGGCGAAGGAAGTCGGGCGTCGATCCGCTCGAGTTCCGCCGCAGGTTGATGACGAACAATCCGCGCCATCTCGCGGTGCTCAACGCCGTCGGCCGAAAAGGCGGGCTGGGGTAAGCCGGCGCCCAAGGGTGTCTATCGCGGCCTTTCCCAGCACATGGGCTTCGGCAGTTACGTGGCGGCGTGCGCCGAAGTCTCGGTCGACGGCAACAAGGTGAAGGTCCACCGCATCGTCGGCGCGACCGATCCGGGCTATGCGGTCAATCCGGGCCAGATCGAGCGGCAGATTGCCGGCTCGTTCGTGTACGGGCTGACGGGGTTGTTCATGGGCGAATGCACCGTCAAGGACGGCGCTGTCGAGCAGGAGAACTTCGACAGCTACGACATGATGCGCATCAGCCAGATGCCGAAGGTGGAGGCGATCGTCATGCCGTCCCACCACGGCGTCTGGGGCGGCGTCGGCGAGCCCACGATCTGCGTCGCCGCGCCGGCCGTGCTCAACGCCATCACGGCCGCGACCGGCAAGCGCTATCGCACCTTCCCGCTCAAGAACCACGGCTTGACCCTTGTCTGAGCGTTCTGGCGGTGGTCCCGCGGCAATTCGCGGTGACCGCCGCCGGCTTTTCGAAATGTCAGGCGTGCGGGTGCGGTTCGCCGCGGCCGCCGCTCTGATTGCGGATGTTGCTGTTCCGGCGATGGCCGCGGATGCGCCGCCCGGCGCGGCCTCGTGCTCCGGATGCCACCCTGCGACGGCGAAGGTGGAGACGCCGGTCGCGCGGCTCGTCGGGCAGGATCCGGCGGCGATCGTCGCGGCGATGCAGGCGTTCCGCACCGGTCGGCGTCCGGCGACCGTGATGGATCGCATCGCCAAAGGCTTCTCCGATGACGAGGTAAGGGCGATCGCGGCCTGGTACGCGGCCCAGCGGTGATCCGCATGACCCCAGCAGCACCGAGCCGCCGTCAGGTTATCGCTGCTGCAGCAGCCGGAGCCGCGAGCGCGGCCCTGCCACGCCCGTTGCGCGCACAAGGCGCACAACCGCGCATCGTCGTGGTCGGCGGCGGATTTGGTGGCGCGACCGTCGCGCGCTTTCTCAAGCGGGCCGATCCGAAGCTCGACGTGACGCTGGTCGAGGCGAATCCGATTTTCACGTCGTGCCCGTTCAGCAACGAAGTCATCGCCGGCCTGCGCGATATGGCAAGCCAGTACTTCCGCTATGACCGGATCGCGGCGGACGGTATTGCCATCGTGCATCAGCCGGCAATCGCGGTCGATGCGGCCGCCCGCAGTGTCACGATGGGTGACCGCACGCGGCTCGGCTACGACCGACTCGTGATCGCGCCCGGGATCGATCTGCGGTTCGATGCACTGCCGGGCTACGACGAGGCGGCGGTCGAGCGCATGCCCCATGCCTGGAAGGCCGGCGAGCAGACGGTGCTGCTGCGTCGCCAGCTTGAAGCGATGGAGGACGGGGGCACGGTGGTGATGGCGCTGCCGGCGCTGCCCTACCGCTGCCCGCCGGCGCCTTACGAGCGCGCCAGCCTGATCGCCTATTACCTGAAAACGAAGAAGCCGCGCTCGAAGATCATCGTGCTTGATGCCAAGGACACGTTTTCGAAGCAGCGCCTGTTCGAGAACGCGTGGAAGGAGCTTTATCCCAATCTCGAATGGATATCGTTGTCGTCCGGCGGCAATCCGACCGGGGTCGACGCCAAGACCAAAACCATCATGTCGGACTTCGACACCTACAAGGCCGACGTCGCCAACGTGATCCCGCCGCAGAAAGCCGGTCGCATCGCGGAGCTTGCGGGCGTTGCCGATCGCACCGGCTGGTGCCCGGTTGACCCGGTGACATTCGAGTTCGCGCTCATTCCCGGCATCCATGTGGTCGGCGATGCCGCGATCGCGGGCGCCGTGCCGAAGTCTGCCTTCGCCGCCAACGCAGCGGCCAAAATCTGCGCGGTCGCGGTGGCGCACCTCGTTCGCGGCGAGGCGCCCCCGCCGCCGAAATTCGTCAACACCTGCTACAGCGTTGTCGCGCCCGACTACGGTTTCTCGATCGCGGGCGTCTATCATCCGGTCAACGGCCAGTGGCAGGAAGTCGAAGGCGCCGGCGGCATCAGCCCGATCGACGCGCCGCCCTCGTTCCGCAAACAAGAAGCATTGCTAGCCGATGGCTGGTTCAACACCATCACCGCCGAAATCTTCGGCTGAGCGCGGCGGGATTTGTCTCGCGCTCTTCGCGGATGGGCGGCTTTGGCGCCGTCGCCTATCCACTGCGCGCGCCTCTCTCTTTCCTCGTTCCCGCTCGGGCGCGTCTCTCTTTCCCCTCCCCCGCTTGCGGGGGAGGGTCGGGAGGGGGCCCCTCCGCAAGTCCGTGCCGTGGAGCGTGCCCCCCTCCCCCAACCCTCCCCCGCAAGCGGGGGAGGGGAAAAAGAAAGGCGTACCCGAGGCGGAGAGGAAAGGCCGTCGCGCGTTACGCCACTCTGCCAAAATCGCTTGCGGACTCGCAGCCATATTCCTCTGCGCCCCTTCGCTCGCCGCGGAGACGGCGCCGCGGCCCTACACCGTCATCGGCGATGCCATCCCCGCCTCTCTCACCGGCAAGCCGGGCGACCCGACGCGCGGCAAGACGATCGTCGCAAGCCGGCAGACGGGGTTGTGCCTGCTCTGCCACTCCGCGCCGCTGCCGGAGGAGAAATTCCAGGGCACCATCGGGCCGGATCTCAAGGGCGCCGGTTCGCGCAACACCGAAGGCCAGTTACGGTTGCGAATCGTCGATTCGAGCTTAGTTGACCCGGGGACGATCATGCCGTCCTACTATCGGCTCGACGGCCTTGACCGCGTTGCGCCGGCGTTTCGCGGCAAGACCGTCCTGACGGCGGATGAAATCGAGGACGTGGTGGCGTTCCTCATGACCTTGCGTGATGACACGAGGCATCCATGAACGAGACTGACAAGGCGCCGACACGGCGTGCCGTGCTGATCGGGGCGGCCGGAGCGGCGCTGACGCCGATCCTGGTGCGCCGCGCCGACGCGACGCCGGCCACGATGAAGGCCGCGATTCACCGCGTGATCGGCGAATTGCCGGTCAGCAAGGGCAGGGTGAGCCTCGACATCCCGCCGCTCGTCGAAAACGGCAACACCATCGCCATGACGGTCTCGGTCGAAAGCCCGATGAGCGCGACCGACTACGTCAAGGCGATCCACGTCTTCAACGAAAAGAATCCGCAGCCCGATGTGATCTCGGTGCACCTCGGCCCGCGCGCGGGCAAGGCAGCGTTCTCGACCCGCATCCGCCTCGCCGATTCTCAAACCGTGACCGCGATCGCCGAGATGAGCGACGGCTCGCTGTGGTCGGATGAGGCCGAGGTCATCGTCACCATCGCGGCCTGCCTGGAGTACAACTAGCCATGGCCCGGATGCTCATCAACGTTCCGCCCAAGGCGAAGCGCGGCCAGGTCGTCGAGATCAAGACGCTGATCTCGCACGTCATGGAGACCGGATACCGCCGCAACGAGACCGGCGTCGCGATCCCGCGCGACATCATCAACCTGTTCGTCTGCACCTATAACGGCGAGGAAATCTTTCGCGCCAGCCTCTATCCGGCGATCTCGGCCAATCCGTTCATCACATTCTTCACGACGGCGACCGAGAGCGGCACGCTTGAGTTCAAGTGGACCGACGATCACGGCCATGTCGAAAGCGGCACCGCCAAGATTGCGGTCGAATAATCAAACCTCGATGCGCGGCGCGGCGGCGTTCGGTGCGGCGTGTCTCGTCTGCGCTGCGTTCTCGCCATTGCTTGCCGCCGATATCCCGCCAGCCGAGCGTCGTTCGGGCTACGCGGACCTGAGCCGCGAAACCCGCGCGATGCAGGACGACGACACGGCGAACCCCGCCATGCTGTCGGTGCTCGACGGCGAAGCGCTCTGGAACCGCAAGGCGGGCGCGGCAGCACGCTCGTGCGCCGATTGCCATGGTGATGCAACGCAAAGCATGAAGGGTGTGGCGGCGCGCTATCCGGCATTCGATGCCGAGAGCGGCAAGCCGGTCGATCTCGAACAGCGCATCAATCT
The DNA here is from genome assembly GCA_963702755.1 of uncultured Alphaproteobacteria bacterium. Classification (GTDB taxonomy): domain Bacteria; phylum Pseudomonadota; class Alphaproteobacteria; order Rhizobiales; family Xanthobacteraceae; genus JAJPKK01. The sequence continues at coordinate 16,962 of CAVPDZ010000010.1, forward strand.
CGAGCGCGTTCGTCATCAGCAGGCGCCGCCGCTGCGGTTCGAGAGTCGAGCGAATTGCTGGCACTGTCGACCTACGTCGCGCTGCAATCGCGCGGCGAGCCGATCGCGCCGCCCAACGACGAGCGGCTCGCGCCGTTCATCGCGGCCGGGCGCGCGTTCTTCAATCTGCGCCAGGGCCAGCTCAACCTGTCGTGCGCGCTGTGCCATGACGACAATTGGGGCAAGCGGCTTGCCGGCAACATCGTGCCGCAGGGACACCCGAACGGCTATCCGCTCTATCGGCTCGAATGGCAGAGCGTCGGGTCGCTGCAGCGCCGGCTGCGCAACTGCATCTCCGGCATGCGCGCCGAAGTCCCCGAGTACGATTCGGCGGACTACGTCGATCTCGAACTTTTCCTGATGCAGCGCGCCGCCGGCATGCCGATGGAGTCGCCCGCCGTGCGGCCGTAAACCGCCGTTGATGGTGGCGGGTCATTCGGCAGCGATTTGGAGAAACTTCGTAGGGTGGGCAAAGCGAAGCGTGCCCACCGTCCGTCCTCCGCAATTTGGCAAGGCCCGCGTGGGCACGCGCGGACAAGTCCGCGCTTTGCCCACCCTACCGATCGCTATGGAGTGCTGCTTGCTCTGAGCGCCAGCAAATTCAACGGCCCGTCGTAGATCGTTCGCGCGCGCTCAAGCGACGATGCGATCGCTGTTTCCGGCCAGCCGCCGTGGCGGGCGTTGAGAACGAACTTGTCCTCGACGTCCTGTCGCGTCAGCGGCTCGTGGGCGCCGCCGCGCATGTAGGGCTGGCGCTCCTCGATCACGCGGCCGTCGCGGAGCACCGCGCGGATGTGGCCGGTGTAATTCTTCGGATACGGATTGTCGGGGTCGATCACGTAACGGACCTTGGCGGCGACACCCAGCACGGCCGGGTCTTTGACAGCAGCATCAGTGAAGTCGCCCAGCCCGACGTTGCCGCGCACGAAGCCCGCGGCGATGCAGTAGGGCGTCGAGAACTTGCCGGCATAGCCGTTGGCGGGATGCTGCTTGTCGGCGAGCGGTTCCCACAGCCGGTGCACGGTGCCTTCGGCGACGTCACAGACGAGTTCGGCGATCTGCTCGGCCGCGATCCCATGCGCGGCAAGCCTGCGCGCGCAATCGATATAGGGATGCGTCATGGTCCCGCACGGATAGGGCTTGAAGGCGAGCGTCTCGGTCACCCAGCGCGTGCCGAAGTCGCCGACAAGCGCGTCGTAATCGCCTTTGGTCGTATGGGCGAAGCCGTGAAAGAGGCCGTGAGTGCCTTCGAAGACGGTGCGCGGCCCGGTGAAGCCGTGCTTTGCCATCAGCGCGGCGCGCAATCCCGATTGCGCGGCCCAGCCGGCATGCATGCGCTTGGTCCACGTGCCTTCGGCGAGATATTCGATGATCCCTGACGCCATGCTGCCGGCGATGCCGAGCGCATTCACGATGGCGCGGCGGTCGAGCCCGAGCGCGGCGGCAACGCCCGCCGCCGCGGCCATTGCGCCGAAAACCGCCGTCGGATGGAAGCCCGCCTTGTGCACAAGCTTCGGCGTGACGAGCGAGAGCCGGCACACAGTCTCGACCCCGCAGCGACGCCGACAAGTGCGGCAGCGCCCGCCGGGCGGTGGCGCTCGCAGCGGCAAACACGGCCGGCACGATGACTGCGCCGGCATGCACCGGGCCGCCCTCGAAGGTGTCGTCGAAATCTTCGCCGTGGGCGGCCGTGCCGTTGACGAGCGCCGCAGCGACGGCGCTGAGCGAGCGCCGATGGCCGATCGCGGTGCACGGGCCGTCGTCATCGCAAGCAGCAAGCGTGCTCGTGACATAATCGAAGCGGCGCGCGGTCAGGCAGAGGCCGACCACGTCGACCGCCAAGTCCTCGCATTTGGTCCGTACCGCAGCCGGCAGCCGTCGCGGATCGATGGCCGCGATGCGCTCGGCAAGCTGGTCGGCAACCGCGATAGTCGGAAGAGGCTCGTTCATGGGCGGTTCTGGATCGCCTCCCCCTGGAGGGGGACGAGCCTGCCCCGGACTTGATCCGGGGTCGGCCGCGCTAGCGGCCGGGAGGGGGTGACAGCGGTTCCACATATTCGATTTCGCTTATTTGTCGCACGGCTGACTCCCCACCCCGGACTGCCTGCGGCAGTCCGACCCTCCCCCTCCAGGTGGAGGGTGCATAAAATCATCCGCCGATGAAGGCGGGCTTGCGCTTTTCCATGAAGGCGCGGCGGCCCTCGATATAATCGCGGCTATCGAAACATTGCTTCACCAGGGCCTCGCATTTCGCGAGATCGCGCTTCAACTCGTCTTTGACGACTTCGCCGATGATGTACTTCGTCGCAGCGATGGTGAGCGGCGCGTTCTCGGCAATGGTGTCGGCATATTTCTTCACATGCGCGGCCAGCTCCTCGGCCGGCACGACCCGGTTGACGAGGCCCATGATGCGCGCTTCCTCGGCGTCGAACTGGCGCGCCGTGTAGAAGATCTCCTTGGCGAACGAAGGGCCGACGACATCGACGAGCTTCTTGAGGCCGTGATACGGGTAACCGAGGCCGAGCTTCGCGGCCGGGACCGCGAAGCGGGAATCGTTCGAGCAGATGCGCAAGTCGCAGCACAGCGCGAGCCCAAGCCCGCCGCCGATGCAGTAGCCGCGGATCATCGCAATGGTGGGCTTCGGATATTCGTAGACCGCGGTGTTGGCGCGCTCGACGGCTTGTCCGTAACGCGCGATCGCTTCCTCGTTGGCGCGCTCGTTCTCGAACCGCGAAATGTCGGCGCCCGACACGAACGCCTTGTCGCCGGCCCCGGTCAGCACCACGCAGCGGATGTCGTTATCCTTCTTGAAGTCATCGAGGATGCGCGCGGTCGCTTCCCACATTTCGAGCGACACCGCGTTGCGCCGTTCGGGATTGTTGAAGATGACATAGCCGACATGCCCCTCCTTGCGCGACAGCATCTTGTCGGTCTGGGCCAATGTATTCATGACGGTCCTCGTCGCTGTCAGGGGAAATTCAAGTTATTCCGGGGGCCGAGCGCAGCTCGGCAGCCCGGAATCCATAACCCCCGCGAGGAGTATGGATTTCCGGGCTCGCCTTCGCTTCGCTTCGGCGCCCCGGAATGACCAGCGTTGCAATTTGCATGCGGAGTGCTCGCGATCAGTATCCTGGAATTGCTACTAGATCGCGTTAGCCTCGCGCAATGCCGCGATCGCCTTGGCATTGAATCCGAATTCCTTGAGCACCGCGTCGGTGTGCTCGCCGAGCGATGGCGGCGGCGCGACCAGATGGCTCGGCGTGCGCGACAGCGTCACCGGCTGGCCGACGAGCGTGAGGTTCTTGCGGGCCGCGGCCTTCTTGCCGCGCGTCTCGACCGGTTGCGCCATGCGCAGATGCTTGACCTGCGGATCGGCGAACATCTGGTCGATGGCGTAGATCGGACCCGCCGGCACGCCGGCCTTGTTGAAGCGTTCGACCCAGTCGGCGCTGCTGCGCTTCACCGTGTGCGCCTCGATCTCCGCATTGAGCGCGTCGCGGTTCTTCGAGCGGTTGGCGCCGCTGCCGTATTCGGGTCGCGAGATGAGGTCGGGCTCGCCGAGCGCATGGCAGAAGCGCTCCCAGATCTTCTGGCCGGCGACGGCGATATTGATGTGGCCGTCGGCGGTCTTGAATACGCCGGTCGGGATGCTGGTCGGATGGTTGTTGCCGGCCTGCTTGGCGACTTCGCCGTTGACGAGCCACCGCGCCGCCTGGAAGTCGAGCATGAAGATCTGCGCCTGTAAGAGCGACGTCTCGATGTGCTGGCCCTTGCCGGACGTCTCCCGCTCGAGCAAAGCGACGAGAATGCCCATGGCGCAGAACAGTCCGGCCGACAGATCGGCGATCGGGATGCCGACGCGCACCGGCCCCTGGCCGGGCAACCCGGTGATCGACATCAGCCCGCCCATGCCTTGGGCGATCTGATCGAAGCCGGGGCGGGTCGCGTAGGGGCCGTCCTGGCCGAACCCCGAGATGCTGGCATAGATGAGGCGCGGATTGACCTTGCGCAGCGTGTGGTAATCGATGCCGAGCCGCTCCTTGACGTCGGGACGGAAGTTCTCGACGACGACGTCCGCCTTCTTCACCATCTTCTTGAACGCGGCGACGCCCTCCTTGGATTTCAGGTTGAGGGTGATGCTGCGTTTGTTGCGGTGCAGGTTCATGAAATCGGGACCGTCGCGCGGTCCGCCCAGCGGTTCGCCGCTGTCGAGGTTCGGTGGCGTTTCGATCTTGATGACGTTGGCGCCCCAGTCCGCAAGCTGGCGCACGCACGTTGGGCCGGACCGCACTCGCGTCAGATCGAGCACGGTGAAACGCGACAGCGCCTTTGATGCCCGCGGAAACGGCATTGAGAACTCTCCCGAACCTTTCTTGACCCGCCGTCAGACGCGGGCCGCAGAACTTCACCGATCTGCATCGCCTTGTCTACGGCTCGCCCGGCATGGCGCCGACGTCATTTTGATGTGAGCGGGCAGGCGACCCGGACTAGCCGATGGGCGGCGTCAACAGACCCTTGATCACCGCCATCCCGAGCATCGCAAGGTGCGGCCCATGATCGAATTTGCCGGCGAGGGCGAGATCGAACAGCTCCGGAACGCTCACCGTCAGGCAATCGACACCGGATTCCGGCCGCCAGCCGGGAACCGGCGCGGCGCTCCGCGTAAAGAAGGTCCACATGCGATTGCCGAGCCGCCCGGAGTTCGGGGAAGAAGTCCGCCAGCGGCTCGATCGAGGCGGCCTCAAGCCCGACCTCCTCGGCCAATTCCCGGATGGCGCAGGCGCTGGGCTCCTCGTCGCCGTCGCGCATGCCTCCGGGAAATTCGAGCGTGACGCTGTTGAGGGCGGGCCGGAACTGCCGCACCAGCGGAATGCGCCCGTCATTCGCGATCGCGAGGATCGAGACGTAATCGGCGGTGACGAACGAATGATAGTAAGCGACGTCGTCCTGCGCGGATTGCACGACGCGGTTCTCGACGAGGGTGACCCAATTGGATATTTGGGTGTGCTGCGAGGACTCGAATCCGCGGAAATGCGTTGGATGCGGGCTTGTGCATGGACAGATCGTCTCGGATATGCGCGATGTTGCAGCAGGGATTCTCCACAATGTCCAGTCGCAATTCGATTGTTGTCAGCCTGCGCCGTGCGACACCGCGACTGACGAGGTGACATGGCCATGGATCGGATCGACCCCGCACGGACCGCGCTCATCGCCATCGACATGCATCGCGGCCACCTCGACCCGGCGGTAGCGACCCTTCCGCTGGCGCAGGAGCGTTGCGGCCCGGTGATCGCGCGTGCGGCGCGGCTCTTTGCGCAGTTGCGCGAACGCCAAGTGCCGATCGTGCACATCGTCACCGAGTATCGCGATGCCGAAGAAATCCTCGCCAATCCGTTTTGGAAAGCGATTCACGACGATCCCGGCAAGGCGCGCAAGGGCATGTCGCGTCACAACATCGCCGGCGAACCGACGACGCAGATCATTCCGGAGCTCTATCGCGAGGGCGACTGGGTGGTGCGCGGCAAGAAGCGCTACAACCCGTTCCGCGATACCGATCTCGCGTTCCTCTTGGACCACCGGCTCAAGGCCGACACGTTGATCCTCGCCGGGATCAACACGACGTCGTGCGTCCTCTGCTGCGCGTTCGAGGCGACCAATCGCGACTACCGCGTGATCATTGCCGAGGACGCGGTCGACTCGATGGACGGCGAGGACATGCACCGCTTCGCGCTGCGGCTGATGTCGGCGACGGTCGGCTGGGTGCTGACCAACGATGCGATCGTTGCGGCGATCGACGTTAGTCATTCCGGGGCGCCGTAGTGAAGCGAAGGCGAGCCCGGAATCCATAATCCCGGTTCGTGATTATGGATTCCGGGCTGCCTCGCTTCGCTCAGCCCCCGGAATGACGGCCATATGATTTGAACTTCGGAAAGGCCGCCCGGCTAGCGCTTCCACAGCGCCTTGCTCGCGAGCCACGCGCCATCCACCAGGGATTTGAACTTCGCCCACACGATCGACGGATGGACCTCGTTCGATCCGGCGAAGGAGGCGAACCCGCAGTCCGCGCCGGCGATCACGCGCTCGCGACCGACGACCTCGGCGAAGCGGCAGAGCCGTTGCGCCACGAGTTCCGGATGTTCGACGAGAACGGTCGATTGCGTAATGACGCCCGGAATGAGGATTTTGTCGTCCGGCGTTTTCGCTCGCTTCCATTCGGCATATTCATGCTCGTGGCGCGGATTGCCGGCTTCGAACGAATAGGCCCCGGCGCGGACTTTCAGGATGATGTCGATGATGTCCTTGAGCTGCATGTCATGGACGCGCGGGCCCATGTTGATGCTGTAGCAGGTGTGGAAGCGCACGCGGTCGGCGGGGATGCCTTCGAGCGCGGCGTTGAGCGCTTCGACGCGCAGCTCCGCCCACTTGCGGCAATCTGCGATGCTCAGCTCCGGCCGCGTGATGTAGTAGGTCACGAGAAACGGATCGTCGACCTGGAGCAGAAATCCCGCGTCGACGATCGCCTTGTACTCCTCGCGCATCGCCGCCGCGATCGCGAAGACGTACTCCTCCGCGCTTGGATAGTACTCGTTCGGCGTCGTCGTCTCGACGTTCGACGGCGCGATGGCCGGCACGAAGGCCTCAGCTGCGTTGATGCCGTTGAGCGCCGCTTTCAGGTTGTCGAGATCGGCCTTCAGCTGCGCCTGGCCCTTGTATTTGATCGGTCCGGCGCAAACCATGCGGGCGCGGCGGCGGCTGGCGCTGACCTGCTCCGCAGCGGCCGACTTGTAGTACTCGGGGAACGAGGCGGTCTCGCGCGATTCGGCGAACGGGCTCGGCCTCGCGCCTTCGCGCTTCTCCAGGCCGTCGAGGCGCTGCGCGGCATAGGTGATGAAGCTCGGCTTTGCCATCTCGCCGTCGCTCACGATGTCGAGACCGGCATCGACCTGCTGGCGGACGCTGTCGTGCACCGCCTTGCGCACGCGCGCGGCATAGGCGGCCTCTCGACCGGCTTGCCGTCCATCCTGTCCAGCATCATCTGGAACAGGTCGTCCGGACGCGGCAGGCTGCCGACGTGGGTCGTCAAGATGCGATCAGTGCTGCGTTTCATTGTAGAAATCGGCTCCACATTTCAGGGGTCGGCATCGGACGTTTTCGATTTGCGCCCGGACCTGGTGATCGGGCAACGACAATGGGCGGACCCATCGTCACATGCAATCCCACCTATCGTGTCTGCTGCTGCTCCAGCGCATGTTCGACGAAGGAATTATCATAGGTCTTGGCGACGTCGATCTTCGCGTTCTTCAGCGTTTCTTCGAACGTCGCGAGATTGCGCCAGGTCAGGTTCGCTGCTTCCGGGCTGATCCGCCCATCGGGCGACACCCGCTCGCGATTGCTCTCGACCATCGCGCGATAAAGATTGCGGTCGCTGGCATAATATTCGGGCGGCACGGACGCGACGATGTCATCGGTCGATGCCGAATGAAGCCACGTCAGCGCCGCGGTGATCGCGTTGACGAAGGCCTGGGTGGTCTTGGGATTGCGCTGGATGAAACGGGCGTCGGCATAGAAGGCCGAGGCCGCGAAGGGGCCGCCGTATAGATAGGTAAGGTCCTTTTCACGGCGCGTATCGAGAATGACATTGATGGCGCCGTCGCGTTGCAGCAGCGAAATCGCCGGATCGAAGTTCGCGATGGCGTCGAGCCGTCCGGCCTTCATCGCGGCGACCGCCGCAGCACCGGCGCCGACCCCGATCACGGCAACATCATCGACCGTCATCCCGCCCTTGTTCAACAGCATGGCGAGCCCCATCGCGCTCGCGGAGCCCGGGCCGGTGACGCCGATCTTCATGCCCTTGAGGTCGGCCAGGGAGCGGTAGGACTTCGCCTTATCTTTCTGCAGGCCGACGACGAGGCCGAAGGAGTTCGCCTGCAACGCAATCGCTTTGATGGCGAGGCCCTTGGCGGCCATGTAAAGCGTGTGCTCGTAGGCGCCGCACACGATATCGGCGCTGCCGCCGACCAGAGCTTCGAGCGCTTTGCCGCCGCCCTGAAAATCGCTGATGTCGACTTTCAGACCTTCCTTGGTGAAGTAGCCGCGGCTTTCCGCGATGGTCAGCGGCAGGTACGCGATCAACGTCTTGCCGCCGACCGCGAGCGTAATCGTCGGCTTCTCGAGTTCGGCTGCACGACTCTCGCCGGCCCACCCGAGGCCCGCGAGCAGCAGCACGAACGCTATCGATCGCACGCGTCCCATCGATCTCCTTGGTCCTCGCGAATTTGGTGCGGCACAGCGGCGCGCTTGGTAGCGACAGGTTTTTCTATACAATCGCGCCGCGTTCAAGCCCGCCACGTTCGGGCCGCCAAACATAACGAGTTCCGGGAGGAATGGCTGCCATGAAAACCGCGCATGCGGTCGCTCTCATTCTTTCGGCCTGCATGTGCTGGATCGCGGCATGTCCTTCGCCGGCTGCCGCGCAGGCCGATTATCCGTCCCGGCCCATCAAGATGATCGTGCCGTTTCCAGCCGGCGGCGGCATCGACATGACCGCGCGGATTGCCGCGCAATCGTTGAGCGGCATTCTTGGCCAGCAGATCGTCATTCAAAACCAGGGCGGCGCGGGCGGCGCCATCGGCACCGATGCGGTGGTCAAGGCGGAGGCCGACGGCTACACGCTGCTTTATCATTCGACGACGGGGATGGTGCATGCGGCCGTCACCGACGGTCTGCCCTACGACTGGCTGCGCGACCTCGCGCCGGTCTCGATCGTCACCCGGTTCGCCCCGGTGATGATCGTGTCGCCGACGCTCCCCGCTAAGGATTTGCGCGAGTTCATTGCGCTCCTGAAGGCAAACCCCGGCAAATACAGCTACGCGTCCTCCGGTCGCGGCACCGCCGTGCATCTTGCCGAACTGTTGTTCCTGCAAAAGGCCGGCGTCGACATGTTGCACATTCCCTATCGCGGCACGGTCGCGGCGATGCCGGATATCTTGACCGGACGCGTCGCCATGATGATCGACGGCGTGCCGGTGCAGACCAAGAATATCCAGAGCGGTGCCGTGCGCGCGCTCGCGGTCACCACCGCCGCCCGCTCGCCGGCGCTTCCCGACGTGCCGACGATGCGGGAATCCGGATTGGATTACGAATTGCCGTTCTGGACCGCGATCTACGCGCCTGCCCAGACGCCATCGGCCATCATCAAAAAGCTTGCGGACGCCATCGGCAAGGCCATGCGCAGCGACGAGGTGGTGCGGCGGCTCGGCGAGGTCGGAACGGAGTCCGTCGGTTCCCCGCCTGCCGAACTCGATGCGCTGACCCGCGAGCAGTTCTCGCTCTATCGCGCCATCGCGCGAAGCAGCGGGCTGGACTGAAGCGTCGCTGGTTAGGCCGCGATAACCGCAATACTCGCGCGTCCCGGCCCCGGCGCAGCAATGTGATATACTTTCGATAAGGCGGGCAAAACCGCCAACAGGAGGACGCGATGGGAGGGCTATTCGCCAACCGCTGGTGGATCGTGTTCGCGTGCGCGTGCGGCCTTCTCGTCGGCACCGGCTCGATCATGATTTTCTCGTTCGGCGTTTTCCTGAAACCCGTGACCGAGGGTCTCGGCATCAGCCGTGGCGACCTGTCGAGCGCATTGGGAATTGCGACCTGGCTCACCGCGCTCGCGTCCCCGGTCATCGGCTGGCTCATCGATCGGTGGGGAACACGTCCCGTCATGATCCCCGGCATTCTCCTGTTCGCGCTCGCGGTTGCGGGCTTCGGGCTGATGCAGGCCGAACCATTCATCCTCGTCTTTTTGATCTTCGCCGTCGTGGGGTTCGTCGGCGGCATCCAGACGCCGGTTCCCTATGCGGCAGTGATCTCGCATTGGTTTGACCGCAAGCGTGGTCTCGCGCTCGGGATTGCGACCGCAGGTGTCGGTCTCGGCGTCGCGTTGATTCCGCAACTCGCGGCGTTTCTGATCGGCCGCTTCGGCTGGCGGGAAGCTTACTTCGGCCTTGCTCTTTCGGTCGTGGTGCTTGCCTGGCTGCCGGTCATCATTTTTGTACGCGAGCCGGAAATTTCCGGGCATCGCGTCGAAGGTTCGGCTGGCCTTCCAGGGATCGAAGCCACCGAAGCACTGAGATCCGGCCGCTTCTGGGTGCTGACGGTCGCGTTCTTTCTCGGCGCGCTCGCGATCAACGGAACCATTGTCCACATCGTTGCGATGTTGTCGGACCGCGGCGTTCCACTGCAGACCGCGACCGGCGCGCTGACGGCTGCCGGAATCGCGATCATCATCGGCCGCATCATTTGCGGCTGGTGCGTCGATCGCTTCTGGGGGCCCTATGTCGCGATCGTCTTCTTTCTTCTCCCGATGGCGGGAATAGCGCTGCTCGAGAGCGGCTGGGGCAATCCTGTTCCGCGCATCGGCGCGGCGCTCTGCGGCGCAGGCATCGGCGCCGAGATCGACCTCATGGCATTCTTCATCAGCCGTTACTTCGGCCTCAGGGCCTACGGCAAGATTTACGGCCTGATGTTCATGCTGTTCAACGTCGGCACCGGTCTTGGGCCGGCTCTGAGCGGACGGGCGTTCGATATCTATCACTCCTATTTCCAGATCTTCATGGCTTACGAGGTGGTGCTGGCCATCACCTGTCTCCTTCTTCTTTGTCTCGGGGAGTACGCCTATCCGGCACCAAAGGCAGCCGGCACGCTCGAACTGAAAACGACATAGGTGCACGATCGAGGGTGGGCAAAGCGGGCTGGTCCGCGCGTGCCCACCGCGCCGCGGCGGGGCAGCTGAGTGTTCGGCCCATCATCCATACTCAAGAGCGCAATGATGTTGCCGATCATCCAGACCACGGTTCTTGCTGCTGCCTCGGGCGCCGCAGCTTCTTAGCCGGTCTTGCCGCAGCGACGGTGTTCGGTCCCGCAAGCCGCGCCCTGGCTCAGGTCCCGGCGACAACCACGTCGGGGAAGCGGATCGATGTCCATCATCATTTCCTGCCGCCGCAATACATGAAGGAGGAGCACGAGCGGATCAACCTCGGCCACAACATCCCGGCCAATCAGATGCTGGCGTGGTCTCCGAGCCAGTCGCTGGAGGTGATGGATCGCAACGGCATCGCGACGGCCATCGTCTCGGTGACGACGCCGGGCGTATGGTTTGGCGATGTTGCCGCTGGCCGCCGGCTGTCGCGGATGTGGAACGACTACGCGGCCGAACAGATTCGCAATTATCCCGGCCGATACGGGCTGTTTGCGGTTATTCCGCTGCCGGACATCGAAGGAAGCCTCAAAGAGATCGAATACGCACTCGATACGCTCAAGGCAGACGGCATTGGGCTGTTGTCATCCTATGACGGCAAATACCCGGGCGATGCCGCCTTCGCGCCGGTGTTCGCGGAATTGAATCGCCGCAAGGCAATCGTCTATTTCCATCCGACCGTGTCGGCCTGCTGCGGCAGCGTCATTCCGAGCGTCCAACCGCAGGCGATCGAATACCCGTTCGACACCACGCGTGCCATCACCAGCCTGATGATCAACGGCACGTTGACCAAGAACCCGGACATCCGCTGGATCTTCTCGCATGGAGGCGGTGCGACGCCGATGTTGGCGGGACGCATGGTCGAGACATTGGGCCGTCGCGCCAACGCCGCCGAGACCATGCCGGGCGGCGTCGCCGCGCAACTGCGCAAACTCTACTACGACACGGCGAGCGCCTCTTCTCTCGGAGCGCTCGCCGCCCTGCGGGAGATGGCGCCAGTCAGCAACATTCTGTTCGGCTCCGACTATCCCTTCGTGAAAGCGGCGGAGATGGTCGAGCAATTGCATCATGCGCCGTTCTCGGAATCCGAGCGGGACGCGATCGAACGCGGCAACGCCATGGCTCTGCTGCCGCGCCTAAAGGCCTGACGCGCGCGGCCGCTTCGTGCGGGCAGGTGTGCTATCCTGCCGTCAACAAAAGAGAGCTTTCGGAGAACGCCCATGACGCTGATCGAACAACCCTCGCCATCGCGCGTCCAGTTTTCCAAGACGCCGGCCGCAGACATCGATCTCGCAACGACCAAGCCCGGAACTCCGGGCGGCATTTTCATGCGGCAGTTCTGGCACGCGGTCCATCGCAGCCAGGACTTGGGCGCAGGCCACGCGAAACCAATTCGCATCATGAGCGAAGATTTCACGCTGTTTCGCGGCCAGTCAGGAACAGCACAGATCATCGCCCACCGCTGTCCGCATCGCGGCGCCCCGATGCATCTGGGCTGGGTCGAGGAGGACGATATCCGCTGCGTCTATCACGGCTGGAAGTTCGATTGCGCCGGCCGGTGCATCGAGCAGCCCGCCGAGGAGGCAGGTTTCGCGCGCAAGGTTTCGATCCAAACCTATCCGACCCGCGAATATCTCGGTCTCGTATTTGGCTATTTCGGACCGGGCGAGCCGCCGCCGTTTCCGCATTTCCCGCACCGCATGACCGAGGGGCTGATCCAGGTGTGGAATGCCGAGCATGTGCCCTGCAATTATCTGCAGAGCTTCGAGAACAGCATGGACGAGGTGCACGTCGCCTTTACCCATCAGCCCGGCGGCTCGCATGCCAAGCTTGCCGCGGATCTGCCGATCATCACGGCAGAGGAGACCGACTGGGGACTGCTGCGATTCGGAACCCGCAAATCCGGCAAGGTGCGGCATACCCTGCACTACGCGCCCAACTTGACGCGCGTGATCGTGCCGCCGCTTGCCGGCATGGAAGGCGTCGGCGGCTGGAATGAAATCTATTTCAGCTTCACGCCGGTCGATGACGAAAACCATCTCTGGCTGATCACCAGCCACGTCGAAGTCGCCGGCAAGGACGTCGACACCTACCGCGCCAAGCGCGCCGAATATGATCGCAAGGTCGCCCAGGCGCCGCCGGTGATGGACGTGGTCCGCGACATCTGGTCGGGCAAGGTGCGCTTTGCCGACGTGGCGCACCCGGACCTTGCCATCGTGCAGGACATCGCGGTGCAGGCCGGACAGGGGGCTATCGAGGACCGCGACAACGAGCGGCTCGGCCGCTCCGATGCCGCGATCATCATGTGGCGCAAAATCCTCGCGCGCGAACTGCGCGCCATCGCCGAAGAGCGACCGGCCAAGCGATGGAAGACGCCGCCAGCCGACGTCGTTCCGACGCTGGGGTTTTAACGAGAACCTCTTCTCCCTCTCCCCTTGTGGGAGAGGGTCGGCGTGAGGGGGCGTGCCACATAACGAAAGCTGCGTTTGTGGCACGCTCCCTCACGCCGCGCCGGCGCTGACGCGCGGACGACCTCTCCCGCGAGAGGAGAGGTGAAAGCATCTGTCTGCGAGTATGCGATTGCTGGCTCGCAAACTCGCGGCACCGGAATGACGCAGCGGGCTCGTCTCGCGACTTATCCCTCGCGGCGTTTCACGCGGCGCGCGAGGTAATTGAAATTGACGATGAACTGCTCGGGCTGGGAGATTTCCTTCTTGTGCTTGGCGATGTCCTCGCGCGAGAACTGCGGCCCGGGATCGCCGGCGGCTTCAGTCGCAAGCTGGATCATGGCGGCGTTCTCCAGCATGATCACCGTGACCACGGCCTCTTCGATGGTCGCGCCGACGACGGCGACGCCATGATTGCGCAGCAGCACGGCCCGGTGCGGTCCGAGCCCTTCGGCGACCCGCGCGCCCATCGCCGGCGTGCGGATGAGTGCGATCGAGTCCTCGTAGACCCCGAGGTCGCCATAGAACAGCGCGCTCGGCTGGCTGTAGCCCTTCATCGGCTGACCGGTCGCCGACAGCGCGACCGCGTAGGACGGATGGGTGTGAATGACGCAGTTCACGTCGCTGCGCACTTTCAGGATTTCCGAGTGGATGTAGACCTCGCTGTGGCGCCGTGCCGTGCCGGCCTTGACGTTGCCGTCGAGATCGATGGTGAGGATGTTCTCCATCGTGATCTCGTCCATGCCGACGCTGTGCGGCTTCATGAAGAACAGCGACGGATTGTCGGGCAGCCGCATCGAAATATGGCCGCGGGTGAAATCGTCCTGGCCCTCGGCGACCAGCACCTTGCCGGCGATGATGAGCTTTTGTTTGAGTTCGTCATAAGTCATGTGAGGTTCCGTTCGCGCTCCTGTAAGGCACTGCCGCTATCGTAGGGTGGGCAAAGGCGCAAGGCACGATCTGCGCAAGAGGATCGGACCCGTCGCGCCGTGCCCACGTTTGACGATTCGCATTCGAATTTGGCGCGTGGGCACGGCGCGCATCGCGCGCCTTTGCCCACCCTACCGCATTGAGGCGAGGCGAGGTCGCTAATCCTTCGGCTCGATTCGCACGAGCCAGCCTTCGTGGTCGACATACCACACGGTGACCGGATTGGTTGAATTGTCGATCCAGGTCTCGCGATCGAGGCCGTAGGGCTCGGGCAGCACGTATTCGGTGAAGGTCGTGGTTTTCGGATCGAACCGCAGGTAGCGGCCGGAATGCATTTCGCCGGCCCAGACCTCGCCGTTCTTGTCGGTCTGCGCGGAATACATCGAGGCATAGGGCGTCGGCAGCGGATATTCGTGGATGCGCTTTTCCTTCATGTCGAACTTGACGAGCTGCCCGCCGCGCCCGCCGGCCCAGTAATTGTCGTTGAGATCGAACTCGCCGCGTGCGGGACCGGACCGCGGCGAGGTATCGGGTTCGAACACCTCCGCCGTCTGCGTATCGACGATGACCACGCCGTCGCGCGGCCACGCGCCGCCGCCGAAATAGCGGCCGTCGCGGCTCATGGCGCTGCCGTAAGTGCCGGCGAACTTCTTGAGCACGTAGCCTGTGACCTCGTCGCCCGTCAGCGCGGCGACCTTGCTCACCTTGCGCGCGCGTGCCTTCCAGATGAAGCCGTCCGGATCGATGGCGTAGTTGCCGCCCATCGGCGTGTTCACCGGCTCGCGCACTTTCCAGGGAATGCGGGTGAACTGTTCGGTCTTGGGATCAAGTCGCCAGATGCTGTGCGCCCAGTTCTCCGAGCCCCAGATGACGTCGTTCTTGTCGGCATAGATCCAGTGCGTGCCGGGGAGCACACCTTCCGCAACCGGCGGCACGTGAAATTCCTTGACCATGCCGGTCTTGGGATCGAGCCGGCCGACATAGGAGGAGCGGTGGGTCGAGTACCAGAGATTGCCCTTGGAATCGCCGCGTCACGTCATGCGTCGCGGTTTCAAGCCGCGGCAACTCGAATTCGGTGATGACGACGCGGGTCTGGCGGCCCTGCGGGCGCGGCAGCATCACGAACGCGGGATCTGGAGAATCGGGCCCACGCACGGAGGCGAGCCATTTGACGAGCCGCGCCTCTTCGTCGCCGCCCCAGCGGCCGCGCTCGTTGATGTTGATGAGCGGCGAGCCGGCGCCGTGGATCATGCGATAGACGATCTTGCCCCAGCCCGCCTCGTCGTAATGGTTGCGGAAGATCTGCTGATAGGAATGGCACCAGTTGCAGTTGTTGGTGAGGAGCTTTTTCTGCTCGCCGGTGCCGGACAGGCTCAAGAGCCATTCCGATCCGGTCATTTGCGACGCGATCGCCGGCGAGAACGGCAGCACGTCACGGTCGGTGACGGATTCGAGGGAAATGTCGGCGAGCGGCGACGCGCCATTGATGTCGACGCCTTCCCGCACATAGGGGCGAAATTCGCGCGGGCGCGCAATGCGCAGCGTGTAGGTGCCGGCATGCGAGTGCCGGGAACTCGTAGTGTCCGCCGGCGTCGCTGTAGACGGTGGTGCGGATCGCCGTCTTGTTGGCGATGAGCTGCACCATGACGCCTTCGAGCAGCTCGCCCGTGGTCGACTTGACGATACCCTTCGGTCCGCCGGCAAGGCGCGTCGCGTCCGCTGCGAACGTGGTCGCGCCGGACAGTGCAAGCGCGAAACCTGCAATCAGGCCGAAGGCGCCGTAACGCATCGAGTGTGTGGCCATGGTGTCCTCCCAATCAAATCGTCGTTGCGCGATCAGCGCATGCGGTACCGCGGATTAGGCGGCGGTGCGTCCGAATCCCAGCAGCATTCCGTGCGCACGAAGCTCACGAGATCGTCGATGTCGGCTTCGCTCAGCGTGTACTTGTAGGCGGCCATCCCGGCGCCGCCGTTGCGGATGCGGTCCTTCACATTATCGACGTTCACCGGCAGCCCCGACAGCAGGGTTTCATGCCCAAACAGCCCGTCGAGGCGCGGCGCGTTCTTGGTGAACTCGTTGTGGCAGAACCAGCACTTGTAATAGAAAATCTCGCGCCCGCGCTCCGGGCCGCTGGCGGCGGCCTTCTTGAACTCGTAGGTCTCGAGCGAGCGCTGGTAATAGTCTTTTTCCACCGGCTTCGTCTCGGCGCCAGGCGCGGCGTTCTGGGCAACTCCCGATGTCCCGATCGCAGATACGAGAACCATCGCCGCCAACGTCGCCGTGACCGACCGCATGTTTCCTCCGCCGGTTTTATCTTTGAGCGTCGCTCACGTTAGCAGATTTGCGGACGGCACCGGAAGGACTTCAGCCGAGGAAACTCACCGTGTAGCCGGTCCGGCGCATCAGGGCATCGCGCGCTTCCTCCGCAAGCCGCATGATGCGCGGCCAGTCGACGCCGACAAGGCGGCCTTGCCATTTGCGCACTTTGCCGCCGATCAGCACGGTTTCCACCTCGGCGGGGCTCATCATGTTGACGACGGTGCCGGGCGCGTTGTTGACCGGCCACAAGCTCGGCGTGTCCGCGCGCAAGAGCAGGATGTCGGCCTCCTTGCCGGGCGTGAGCGAGCCAACCTTGCCGTCGAGATTGGCGCAGCGCGCCCCCTCGATTGTCGCAAACTCGAGAAGATCGCGCGTCGTGAGCAGCGGCGGCACGTTTGTTTCGCCGGCGCGGCGCCGCGCGAAAATCTGCATGCGCTGGAACGTGAAGGTCGAACGCATCACCGAGAAGAAGTCCTGCGCGATCGCAACGCCATGGTCGGAGCTCAGGCTCGGCCGCAGGCCATAGTCGAGGGCCTGCTGTACGGCGGGCGTGCCGTGCCCCATGGCCATATCGATGGCGGCGCAGATCGAGATGTGCCCGCCGGTATCCTTGATGAGGCGCCATGCGTCGGGCGTGAGGTTCAGGCCATGGATGTACTCATCACCTGGCCGGAGCAACCCCGCGCGGGCGATCTCCATCAATGGTCCGCTCGTGTTCTCGGCCACGAGATGCAGCACCGCCGGCACGCCGGCCTCGCGCGCCACCATGAACAATTTGGGATCGAGGCCGACGCCGAGCGCGAGGGTCAGCAACTGGTCTTTGGAGCTGAAATAGGTTCGCGCAATCCGTCCGATGTCTTGCGGATATTGGTTCCCCGGTCCGGCGCCGCGGGAATAAGCGTAGACGGCGCGGATCCCGGCCTCCTGCAACGCCCGAATGCAGGCGTCGCTGTGTTCCGGCGTGTGGCTGATCTGGGACAGATCGACGATCGCGGTCGTCCCCATGTCGAGCAGGCCGAGCGCCGACGTCAGCACGCCGGCATACACTTCGGCCGGCGCGAATGCGGGCGAGAGCAGCGCCTGAACGTCGCGATTGTAGTCCGGCACCAACTCGCCGTTCGGCATGATGCTGTGGAGCAGGCCCTGATAAGTGTGGCTATGGGTGTCGATGAAGCCCGGAATGGCGATCCGGCGCGAGCCGTCGATCGTCGCTGCGTCCGATGCGGCGATGCCCGGCCTGATTTCGCGGATCTTGCCGTCCTCAATCAAAATATCCGCAGCGGCAAAATCACCGACCTGTCGATCGACAGTGAGGACGGTGGCGCCCCTGATGAGAATGCGGCGCGCGCCCTGCAGGCGGCCCAACTCGGCATCGGCAGAGTTCTGAGAGAGGCCCTGCGCCATGCCGGCAGCGGGCAGGGCGGCGCCGGCAAGCCCGCCGGCCACGACGCCGGCGCCGGAGTGAAGGAGCGCGCGGCGCGAAAGCGCAACCTTCGGTGCGAAGTCGTTGGGTTCGGACGCATTGCTCGTGCGGCTCGTATCGCGAGTCTTCGCCATCGATTCCTCCCTGTTTCTGTCGGGCGCGCCGCTTGTCGCCGCAGCGTCAGCCGAGGAAATTCACGGAAAATCCCGTCCGGCGCATCACGGCGTCACGCGCCGCATCGGCCATGCTCATGACGCGCGGCCAATCGATGCCGACGAGGCTGCCACGCCACTTTTTCACCTTGCCCGCAATGAACACCGTCTCCACGTTGGCAGGGCTCATCATGTTGACGACAGTGCCGGGCGCGTTGTTGACCGGCCACAAGCTCGGCGTATCGGCGCGCAAGAGCAGAATGTCGGCCTCCTTGCCGGGCGTAAGCGAGCCGACCTTGCCGTCGAGATTGGCGCAGCGCGCGCCTGCGAGCGTCGCAAACTCGAGGACGTCGCGGCACGTGATGAGCGGCGGCACGTTCGCCTCGCCGGCGCGCCGCCGCGCGAAGATCTGCATGCGCTGGAAGGTGAACACCGTGCGCATGATGGTGAAAAAGTCCTGGGCAAGGGAGACGCCGTGGTCCGAGCTCAAGCTCGGCCGCATGCCGATGTCGAGGGCTTGTTGGACGGCGGGCATGCCGTGGCCCATGGTCATTTCGATCTGGGGACACAGCGACACCCGGCCGCCGCTGTCGCGGATCAGGTCGCCAGGCCGCGTCATTGAGGTTGGTGCAATGGATATAGGCGTCGCCGGGACGCAGCAGCGCAGCGCGGCCGAGCTCGAGAAGCTTCGCGCTGTCGTTGCGCATGTGCAGCACCGCCGGCACGCCCGCCTCGCGCGCGGCAACGAAGAGCTTGGGGTCGAGGCCGATGCCGAGCGCCAGCGTGAGCAGCTGATCCTTGGTGTTGAAATAGGTGCGCTGCAGCCGCAGCAGGTCTTGCGGATATTGCGCCGCCGGACCGGCGCCGCGCGAATAGGCGACCACCGCCCGGATGCCGGAGTCCTGGAGCGCACGCACGCACGCATCGCTGTGCTCGGGCGTGTGGCTGATCTGGGACAGGTCGATGATGGCGGTGGTGCCCATGTCGATCAGGCCGAGCGCCGTCACGAGCACGCCCGCGTAAACGTCGGCGGGCGAGAAGGCGGGCGTCAGCAGCGACTGAACGTCGCGGTTGTAGTCGGGGTCGAGCACGCCGTTCGGCATGATGGACCGCAGCACGCCTTGATAGGAATGGCTGTGGGTGTCGACGAAGCCGGGAACGACAATCCGTTTGCTCGCGTCAATGACGGCGACGGTCTCGTCGGATACCGCCATATTCGGCCGCAGCTCGCGAATCCGCCCGTCCTCGATCAAAATGTCGGCGCTCGCGAAATCGCCGACGCCGCGATCCTGCGACAGCACCACCGCGCCTTTGATGAGGATGCGCCGCGCCGCCAGGAGGCGGGCAAGCTCCGCCGCATCGGCGTCGCGCGTCGCGATGACTTGCGCGTCGGCGGGTCGGCTGCCGCCGGCTGCTGGGAGGAGAGAGGCGGCTGGCGCCGCCGCAGCACCGGCAGCCGCGGCGAGGATGGCGCGCCGCGAGGCACCTTGCGACCGACTACGGCGCCCGATGTCTCGGGCGGGTTAATATTTCCCTGGCGTTGATCCGGCATTTCCCCTCCTTGCGAAAATCAAGGGCTTTTGCGCGGTCCCCGCTTAAGCTGAGCCCCGAGAGGTTCGCCCGTCAAGCGTCCGTCGCTTCGGGTTGCGGTGCCGCGCAATGCCCTCCCATCGGCTATCGTCAAGGGCGATGCCGTGGGCTAAAGTGGGCGCGGCTGTCGCGGGGCTCCCAACGAGATTTTGGCACTCCGCGCCTGACCCTTTGGAAACGCTCGACTCAAAACCCTAAAGGGGGGTTGCATGAGACTACTGACTTCGATCGCCATGCTTGGATTATTGGCCGTGCCGGTCCAAGCCGCGGAGCTGCCGCAATGGGCTTACCCGGTTGCCCCGCCCAACTTGCCCCCGCCGGACAACGTCGTTGAGAAGACGCTGCCGGGCAGCGCCAAGAAATATACGGCAGCCCAGATCAACGATCGCTTCGGCCCGCCTGACTGGTATCCGGAAGATCATCCGGCGATGCCGGATATCGTCGCCCACGGCAAGAAGCCGAGCGCTTTCGCCTGCGACCTGTGCCATCTGACGAACGGCGCCGGGCACCCGGAATCGGCCAGCGTGTCGGGATTGTCCGCCAGCTACATCATGCGACAGATGGCGGAGTTCAAATCGGGCGAGCGCAAAGGCATGCGTGCCCCGATCATGAAGCAGATCGCTTCGGCGCTGACGGATGAAGAGACCAAGGCGGCCGCCGATTACTTTGCTTCGATCAAATATCCGCGCTTCTACAAAGTCATCGAAAGCGCTACCGCCCCGAAATCCTATGTCGGCGCCGGCGCCATGCGCTTCGCCGCAAAGGAAGGCGGAACGGAGCCGATCGGCAATCGCATCATTGAAATCCCCGCCGATGAAGACCGCACGGAAGCGCGCGATTCGCGTGCTCTCCACATCGCCTATGTGCCGCCCGGCAGCATCAAGCAGGGCGAAATGCTGGTAACAACGGGCGGCGGCGGCAAGACCGTTGCGTGCGCGGTCTGTCATGGGGCTGACCTGACGGGCCTCGGCGAGGTGCCGAATATCGTCGGACGTTCGCCGGAGTACATCTATCGTCAGCTCAACGACATCAAGATCGGGACTCGCCAGGGCACCTGGGTGCCGTTGATGAAGGGCGTCGTCGCGCACCTGAGCGACGAAGACATGGTCAACATCTCCGCCTACCTTGTTGCCAAAGGCGGGATCTAAACCGCTCGACTGACAACTTGACGCTAAGTGTCCCTCGGGAAACCCCGAGGGACGCACTTTTTAAAAAACGAAAATCGGAAAAGGGGAAATGTCCATGAGGGCGCTGCTCGTTATTGCGCTGTTCGGTGCCATTGCTTTGCCGGCACAGGCGGCAGAACTTCCGCAGTGGGCCTATCCGGTTAATCCGAACCCGAAGCCGCCGGATGCGACCAAGCCGATTCAATTGCCCGGCAGCACCAAATCGTACACCCAGGCGCAGATCGACGACGGGTTCAATCCGCCCGACTGGTATCCTCAGGATCACGCGCCGATGCCCGACGTCGTCGCGCACGGACGCAAGGAGACGAACGCGCGCGGGTGCGCGCTCTGTCACTTGACGAGCGGCGGCGGTCATCCGGAATCCGCGGGCATCTCCGGGCTTCCCGCAGGCTACATCATCCGCCAGATGGAAGAGTTCAAGAGCGGTGCCCGCAAAGGCGCGCGCGCCGTCGCAATGATCCCGATCGCGAAAGGTCTCGACGACGCGGACGTCAAGGCCGCAGCGGAGTACTTCTCGTCGATGAAGTACCCGCTCTGGTACAAGGTCGTCGAAGGCGATACCGTGCCGAAATCCTATCTCGGCAACGGCGCCATGCGCTTTCCCCTGGAAGGCGCCGAAGCCGGCACCGAACCGATCGGCAACCGCATCATCGAATTGCCGCAGAACGATCTCAGCGCCGAAAGTCGCGATCCGCGCACGGGCTTCGTCGCCCATGTGCCGGTCGGCAGCATCAAGAAGGGCGAGGCGATCGTTGCGACCGGCGGCGGCAAGGCGCTGCCATGCGCGATCTGCCATGGTCCCGAATTGAGAGGTCTTGGCGATGTTCCGCCGATCGTCGGCCGATCGCCGATGTACATCTATCGCCAGCTCAACGACATCAAGATCGGCGCCCGCAACGGCTCGATGGTGCCGCTGATGAAGGGCGTGGTGGAGAAGCTCGACGACGGCGACATGATCGCGATTGCGGCCTATCTCGCCTCGAAAGGCCCCTGACGTCGCGAGCGGCCATAGCGTTTTGGGCCATCGCGCTGTTGGCGGCGGTGGCCCCGCCCGCGTCCGCAGCCGAGGGCGACTGCCGCGACCTCGACGTAAGCTACGCCACCGCCGGGCCTCAACCCACCTCGATCGAACGCAACGCCGCGTTGTTCACCGCGGCGTCGCGCGGATGCGTGCCGCTGGCGCGGCGTCTCCTCGCGGACGGCGCCTCGCTTGCGGCCCGTGACCGGGGAGGCGCCATGCCTCTCGCTCACGCGGCCCGCGGCGGGCATGTGGCTGTGGTCGAGCTGTTTCTTGCCGCCGGCGCCGCCATCAATGCGCGCGACCTCAATGGCGCGACCGCGCTTGATGAAGCCGCCGAAGGCGACCGGCCGGCGACCGTCGCGCTCCTCATTGCCAAGGGCGCCGATCCCAATCTGACGGGCCGCTCCGGCGTGTCGGCGCTCGCCGCCGCGGCCTACAAGGGCAATGACCGTATCGTCGAACTCCTGCTCGCCCACGGAGCCGATCCGAAACTCAAGGACGCGACCGGCAAGGCGCCGATCGTCTATGCCGCGGGCCGCGGATTCGAAACGATCGTGCGTCGCCTGCTCGATGCCGGCGTCGACCCGAACGCGCGCTACGGCAACGATCTCACCGCATTGATGTGGGCCGCCGGCGCCGAAGACGGCGTCGGCGCGCGTGCCGCTTCCGCAGTGATCGACTTGTTGGTCGAGCGCGGTGCCGCGATCAACGCCGCCGACAATCGCGGACGCACCGCGTTGATGATCGCGGCCGAGCGCGGCGATCCTGCGATCGTCGATGCGTTGCTCCGCCACAGCCCCGACCCGACGATCAAGGACAAGTCCGGCAAATCGGCTCGCGATCTTGCGGCAAATGCTGCCGTGCGTGAACGGCTGATGGGGCATGCACCGTAGGGCGCAATAGCGAAGCGTATTGCGCCGTTGTGAAGAATCACATCGCACCATTGTGACTGTGGCCGGCAAGACGGCGGAATACGCTGCGCTATTCCGCCCTACGGGCAAATGCTCAGACGTGGTGCACGAAGATCTACAGCGCCGCGACGGCACTGACCTCGATCAAGAACTCCTCGCGCACGAGACGTTCGATGATCAGGAGCGTATTCGGCGGGGCGCTGCCGCCGGGAAAGAACCGCGGGAACTCGCGCGCGCGGTATTGCATGAATTTCGAAATGTCGCCCGCATTCACGAGATAGGTGGTGAATTCGACGACATTGGCGAAGCTCGCACCCTGGGAGGTGAGCGCCGCGCCGATATTGGCGAAGACCTGGGCGCATTGCGCGTCAAAGTCGGCACCTGCCTTGCCATCCTTGTCGGCCCCGACCTGGCCGGCGATGAACAGGAACTCCGACGCCTTGACGCGCGTGACGTGCGAATACTGCCCGAGCGGCTTACCGAGACCGTCGGGATTGAGGAATTGAATGCTGGGCATGAGCGGCTCCGCGAATGTGTAAGGTCACGGGATGGAGACTACAGCATCCTCGCATTTCAAATCATATGTACAACTGGTCATTCCGGGGCGCCGCGAAGCGGCGAGCCCGGAATCCATAACCACCGGCCGAGGCGTATGGATTCCGGGCTCGCCTGCGCTCCGCTACGGCGCCCCGGAATGACCGCGCCTTTGCGCTCTCTTCAGCCCGGATGCGAACCGGTCAAGGTTTGCGCGCGGTGCTCCCTATCGCCGAGTCCGGATCATCCGTGAGCGTGCGCAGTTCGGTGTTCATCTTGACGTCGCTGCGTTTGTGTTGCCGGCACCATTCGCCGGTCTGCCAGTACTCGCTCTTCACCGCGAGTTCGGCCTGGTGTTCGAGGTGGTCGTTCCATTCGCCGAGATCGTAGCCGTACCACGGCATTTCCGGCCGCAGCTTCGGCAGTCCGAGTTCGTCCCAGATCGTCTTGGCTCGTTCCATGTATTCGCGCTTGGGCAGCGAGATCGGCGGGAATGTCTCCTTGAGCGTGGCGTCGACGAGCACCGCGGAGTCCTCGTGATCGATGAGGCTGCGCGGCCCATGCCCCTCGTCCTTGTGCTCGAGGATCTTCACGTCGCGGTGCGGCTTGCAGCGGAACGACATCGCCCAGAACGTGGCATCCGCATTGTCCGGATCGATGTCTTCGTCCACCGCGACCACCCACTTGCCTTCGGCGCGGCGGAACGTGGCGATGCCGTAGAGCGCGCGCCAGATTTCGGTGCGCGGCACGCCCTTCTCGAACACCACCACGATCAGCTTTTGCAGCGCCGTCAGCGGCTCGTGGGTGACGACGCGCTTGATGCCTTGAATGCCGAGGTTGTTGCGCAGATGAATCATGTGCGCGGCCTCGAAGGCCGGGCGCTTGATGCAGCTCGATTCCGACGGCGTCACCTGGCTCACCCACGACGTCATGACGGCGTCGCGGCGACGCGTGATGCAGGTGACGTCGAGCACGGCGTTGTATTCCTGCAAATTGACGTGGCCGTGGGATTCGCCGAACGGCGCTTCCGGCTCGAGAAATTCGGTCGAGATGAATCCCTCAATCACGATCTCGGACTCCGCCGGCACCAGGAGATCGAGAGTCTTGCATTTGACCACGTTGAGCGGCGCGCCGATGAGCCCGCCGGCGATGTCGAGCTCATCGTAGATTTCCGGCACTTTCTGCACCGCCGTGTAGGAGACCGCCGGCGGACAGCCCAGCACGACGGCGCACGGCATCGGCTGGCCGCGCGCCTTCCACTTCGCCCAATGCATATAGCCGCCGGTGCGCAGTTCGACCGAGGGATTCATGCCCATGCGGTCCGGCGCTTTGATCATCCCGCGATAATTGCCGACGTTCTGGATGCCGGTGTCGGGATCGGCGGTGATGAAATGGCTCGACGTGGTGTAAGGCGCATTGTCCCAACCCGGCGACGAGATCGGCACCGGGATGGCATCGAGGCCGTGGCCGTTGCGCAATTCGCCGGCGCCATAGACGACCTCCTGGCACGGTGCGACGCCGACCAGGCGCGGCTTGATCGGCTGGCTCATCGCTTTGATCCAGCGGTCGCGCACTTCTTCGACGCGGCAGCCCATGCCGAGCGAATAAATCTGATTGTTGCCGGCGAGCCCGCACACGAGCACCGGAATGTCGAACCGGCGTCCCTTGCTGTCGACGATGTTAGTGAACAGGAAGGCGCGCCTGTCTTCCGGCGCGATGCCGCCGCGAAACTGCCAACGCACCAGCGGATGCATCTCGGTGTCTTTGTTGATCTCGCGGGTGACCTCGATCAGCAGGCCGGCTTTGCGAAGCGCGGCGATATGGTCGTGCAGGTCAGGATAAGTGCGTTCGTTGGACGCGACGGGATCAGGCAGCGACGCCATGGGATTTCCTCACAAAAAAGCCCCGGACAAACCGGGGCTTTGCACTCTGCGCCGGCATCATGTCCGGCGTCACGAACGATCGCGCGATTTCAAGTCAGCGTACCCAACGCAGATCGATGCCGGCAACGCCCGCGGCGACGTTCAGGCCGGCCTGACCCTGCACCGAGAGCGGTTGCAATTCGACCGTGCGGTTCGAGCCGCCGAGCAGCACATTGGCGCCCACGCCAGCCACGACGCTCGCTTCAGCGGTGGCTCCGCCGTAGCTGCCGGCGAGCGCGCCCGCCGGGCGCGACGTCGGCGCATAAACGGTCCACACCATGACGCCGCCCGTCGTAATGCCGAGGTCGACGCCGACCTTGGTGAGCGTGCCGGCATAGAACTCGATTGGTCCCGGAATTGCCGGCGTGAACGAGCAGTTGAGCGTCCGCTGCGAACCGAAGATCAGGCCAATGCCACCTGAAATGTCGCAGGTCAGCGTGCCGGCCTGAATCCGTTCGCGCGGCTGCGCGCCGGCGGGCACCGCGGTCATGACGGCAACTGCCGCGACGACCGCCAACTTGGCGAAGTGACGCATTGAAGCTCCCCTGTCTACGCCGGCCGTTGAACGGCCGGGTACGCGTGCCCGGCGTCTTTCGCCGGTTTCCCCATGGCGACCATACGACATAAAGGAGGCGATGTCGCGCCGTCAATCGGCGGCGCGGGAGGAGGGCCGCCACAATGTGGCAGCCTTTCAATATGTTACAGGTTCCTGCTTACCGCAGGTTGGCGCAGAAACGCTGGATGCGCTCGCAGGCCTCCTGCACCGCCGAGGTCGCGGTCGCGTAGGAGATGCGAAACGCCGGGCCGACGCCGAAAGGCGTTCCCTGCACAACCGCCACACCCTCGGCGTCGAGAAGTTCGCTCACGAAGTCCTCGTCCGTCTTGATGGTTTGGCCGGACGGCGCGGTTCGCCCAATGGTGCCGGCGCAGGACGGGTAGACGTAGAACGCGCCTTCGGGCTTCGGGCACTTGATGCCCTTGGCCTGGTTGAGCATGGCGACGCAAAGGTCGCGACGCTCCTTGAAGATCTTGTTGTGGCGAGGAATGAAATCCTTGGGGCCGTTGAGGGCCTCGACCGCCGCCCACTGCGACACCGCCGCCGGGTTCGAAGTCGACTGCGATTGGATCATCGCCATCGCCTTGATCAGCGGCTCGGGACCGCCGGCGAAGCCGATGCGCCAGCCCGTCATGCAATAGGCCTTGGAAACGCCGTTCACGGTGAGCGTGCGCTCGTAAAGGCGCGGCTCGACCTGCGCCGTCGAGGTGAAGACGAAGTCGTCGTAGACGAGATGCTCGTACATATCGTCGGCCATCACATACACGTGCGGATGGCGGACGAGCACGTCGGTCAGCGCCTTCAATTCGGCGCGCGTGTAGGCGGCACCCGTCGGGTTCGACGGCGAATTGAGGATCAGCCACTTGGTGCGCGGCGTAATCGCGGCCTCGAGCTGTTCGGGCTTGAGCTTGAAGCCGGTCTCCGCGCTCGCCGCGACGCCGACGGGCGTGCCGCCGGCCAGCATCACCATCTCCGGATAGCTCACCCAATAGGGAGCTGGGATGATCACCTCGTCGCCCGGGTTGAGCGTCACGACCAGCGCGTTGTAGAGCACCTGCTTGCCGCCGGTTCCGACGGAGATCTGGCTCGGCTTGTACTCGAGTTCGTTCTCGCGCTTGAACTTCGCTGCCACCGCCTCCTTGAGTTCCGCAAGGCCATCGACGTTGGTGTACTTGGACGCACGGCCCTCGCGGATGGCGCGGATCGCAGCCTCTTTGATGTTATCGGGCGTATCGAAATCGGGTTCGCCGGCGCCGAGCCCAATCACATTGCGGCCCGCCAGTTTGAGCGCCCGCGCCTTATCCGTCACCGCGATGGTGGCAGAAGGCTTGATGCGCAGAATCTGGTCGGCGAGAAGAGCCACGATAACCTCCGTCGAATCTCCTTGAGTCGGTTCGCCCGGTTCGCGGGCGCCCGTTACCTAAAGGGGCTTGGACGCTACCGCAAGCGGAAAGCTTCGCGCGAACGTGCGAACAACCGCGATCGCGCATCACGTAAAGGTGAGGCCGGACTTAGCTGTTCGTGCCACAGGACGCACGATTGTGGTTGCGCATCGGGATGAGGTAGTCTGAAGCCGCCGGGTCGAGGGAATGCGATGGAAATAACGGTTTCAGATTTTGACGGTGTCGCGAAGAAAGTCACGCTGGTCGGTCGAACTCGACATCCAGGGCGCCGACAAGATCGACTTGCCTCTCGCGGCGGCGGCTGGTGCGCGCGGCAATATCGTGATCGACATGGGGGCGGTCGACTACATCGCGTCGATCGGCATTCGCCACCTTGTCATGGCGGCCAAGACGGTCGCGCGAGGCGCCGGCAAACTCGTGTTGCTCAATCCGACGCCGCTGGTGACGGACGTGCTGCGGGTCGCCGGGCTCGACCAGCTGCTGCCGATCGTTCGCTCCGAGGCGGAAGCCCGCGCTGCTTTTGGCGCAACCTAGGGCTGGCGCCGCAACGCTCCCTTAATGACCCGTTGATAGGACTGACGTGAGCGGCCGCCGAGCGCGGCATCGCGAAGGATCAATGTCATGGGTCGGGCGGTCAGCGCATTCGTGGGCGCCGTGCGCAACGGCGATTTCGTGACCCGCGAGCGAATCCGCCTTGTGAGCCTTGCGCTCATCGCCGCGTTTGCCGTGGCGCTCGCCTACATGGCGGCGACGGCCCACGGTCGAAACGACGCCATGGGCCGGCCCCTCGGCACCGACTTCTCCAACGTTTATGCGGCGGGAACCTATGTGCTCGACGGCGAGCCTGCGGCCCCGTTCGACCCGGCGCGACAGTACGCCCGCGAACAGCAAATCTTCGGGACCGCGACGCCGTTCTACGGCTGGCACTATCCGCCGTTCTTCCTCGGCGTGGCGGCGGCGCTCGCGCTCCTTCCCTATGTGCCGGCACTCATCCTGTGGCAGGCGGCGACGCTCCTCCTCTATCTTCTTGCGATCCGCGCGATCGTGATGGGTGAGGCTTCGGAGCGGTTCACCACGTAGCCCGGATGAGCGCAGCGATATCCGGGACAGCGCGGCGATGATGGCACCGCCGTCCCCGGATATCGCTGCGCTCATCCGGGCTACAAATTGTGGGTGCTCCTGGCGCTCGCGTTTCCGGCGGTCTTCGTCAATCTCGGTCACGGACACAACGGCCTCCTGACGGCGGCGCTGATCGGTGGGGCACTGGTGCTTCTCGATCGACGGCCGCTCGTCGCCGGCATTCTGTTTGGGCTTCTCGTTTACAAGCCGCAGTTCGGAATTCTCATTCCGCTCGTCCTCGTCGCAACCGGACGATGGAAATGTTTTGCGGCCGCGGCGCTCACGGTGGCGGCGCTCGCGTTGGCCACGACTCTCGCGTTCGGCTCCGAGGTGTGGATCGCGTTTTTCGACTCGACGCATTTCACCCGCGCCGTGGTGCTCGAAGCGGGCGGGACCGGCTGGCACAAGATCCAGAGCGTGTTCGCGACAGTGCGGATGTGGGGAGGTTCGGTGCCGCTCGCGTATACGGTGCAGTCGATCGTCACGCTCGCGCTTGCGGCGGCGCTCGTCTGGCTGTGGCGGCTCAAAGTTGATTATGCGCTGAAAGCTGCCGCGCTCGTCATTGCCGCAATTCTCGCGACCCCGTACAGCCTCGACTACGACATGACGGCGCTCGCACCGGCGATCGCATTCCTCGCCATGCACGGCCTACGTGACGGGTTTGCGCCTTACGAGAAGACGGCGCTGGCGGCACTTTGGCTTGCGCCGCTCGTCGCGCGCGGCGTGGCGGAGGCCACACTGATTCCGCTCGGCGTGATGGCGATGATCGCCGTGTTCGCACTGATATTATGCCGCGCTGCACAAGAATGCGGCTTGTACAATCGATGGCGTGCGACTGGATATCCGGCAGCGTAGCTCCCATTTAACGCAAACGATCTCAAGACCTTCTCCGAATCGTCTTCAGCTTTTCGGAAAAGTTGGTGACTGCGACGGATTGCGCCATCACGTCATCGTCAGCAGTCGCATTGAGGTCGCATTCGCCTGTCACGCCGTGACACGGGGTATCCGCGAAGCTGGGAAGCGCGATGTACACGCTCTATTCGATGCAGCGGTCCGGCAATTGCTACAAAGTGCGCCTCGCGCTGTCGCAGCTCAATATCGACTATCATCTCGTCGAGATCGACATCCTCAGGGGCGAGACGCGCACGCCTGAATTCCTGGCCAAGAATCCGAGTGGCCATGTGCCGTTGCTGGAGGCTGCACCGGGCCGCTATCTGCCGGAATCCGGCGCCATCTTGTGGTTTCTCGCCGGCGGCTCGCCGCTCGCGCCCGACGATCGCATCGACCGCGCCGAGACCTTGCAGTGGATGTTCTTCGAGCAGCACAGCCTTGAGCCTTATCTCGGTGCCGCGCACTTCTGGCTGGCGCTCGTCAAGGGCGGACGTGAGTTGCAGATGCACGCGATCGAAGAATGGATGGAGCACGGCTACGGCGCGCTTCAGGTGATGGAGAAGCATCTCGAGACCCACCGCTTCTTTGCGGCCGATCGCTACACCGTCGCCGACATCGCGCTTTACGCCTACGCCCACGTCGCCAACGAGTGCGACTTCGATCTCACCGGCTTTCCGGCGGTCCGCGGCTGGCTCAAGCGCATTGCCGAGCAGCCCGGCCATGTGCGCATGGACTGGCATCCGGCAGCGATGGCGATCGCGGAATAATCTCCGTCACACCTTGTCGCTCTTCACCTCGACGCCGGCCCATTTCTCGATGCACTGGACGATCTGGGTGAAGTCGCTCGCCGGGCCGAGCTCGCCATGCGCGACCTGCCAGAGCTGGCGTACCGCGCTGCCGAGCCACATCGGCACGTTGAGGGCTTCGGCCTCTTCGAGGCAGAGCTTCACGTCCTTGTACATGAGGCCAGTGGCGAAACCGTAGTCGAAGGTGCGCGGCAGCACCGCGCGCGGGAACTTGTCCTGGGTCGCGGTGTTGCGCCCGCTGCCGGAGTTGATCACGTCGATCATGATCTTGGGGTCGAGCCCGGCTTTGACGCCCATGACGATCGCCTCCGACGAAATCGCCATCGCGGTCGCCGACAGGAGATTGTTGGCGAGCTTCATGGTCTGCCCCATGCCGGGCCGCTCGCCGATGTAGAAGACGTTGCCGAACACCTTCAGGATCGGCTCGAAACGTTCGAACAAGGACCGTTCGCAAGCCGCCATGACGGCGAGCGTGCCTTTGCGCGCGCCGCCGACGCCGCCGCTCACCGGGCAATCGACGGTGGCGATCCCCTTGTCCTTGAGCGCCGCTGCGACCGCGGCGATCACGCGCGGCCCCGTCGTCGACAGGTCGATGAAGGTTTTCACGCGGCTGCCGGCCGCAACGCCATTCTCGCCAAGCGCGACGGCGCGAACGATATCGGGCGTCGGCAGGCTCACGATCACGGTCTCGACCGCGTCCGCCACCTCGCGCGATGAGGCAGCGACGCGCGCACCGCGCGCCGCGAGTGCCGCAGTCGCCGACGCGCTGGTGTCGTAGACGGTGAGCGTGTGACCGGCATCGATCAGGCGGCCCGCCATCGGCCCGCCCATTCGTCCGACGCCGATGAAGCCCAAATGTTCGGACATCTGTCCCTCCCTACGGCGCTGCGGCGCGCCTCTTAGAATCGATCTCAAGCATCATGCGGTTGGATGGCCGCGGCGACGGCAACGTTCAGCTCCGCTTGGGCGGCGTCTGCGGCTGGCGCGCCAGGAGCGCCGCGAGATCGACCTTTGGATAGACGATCTTGCTGTAGGAGGCGCGGAGTTCCGGTGCGAGCGTCGCGTCGATGATGGTCTTGCTGATGACGCCGTTTTCATCGGCAGACGGGTGAAGCTCGTTGCCCAGCGTTCCCGGGATCACCACCTGGTCGCGATCCCATCGCACCCGCGTCGACAGGGCCCAGAACACGTCGGTCGGATCGAAGATATCGACGTCGGTGTCGACGACGACCACCGTGTTGATGTTGACGTGCGCCATCAACGCGGCGATGCCGACCGCGCGCACTTCGCCGGGCCGCGGCTCCTCCATCGAAATCAGCGCGAGAAAGCCCGAGGCATAAGGCGGCAGGTAGGCGTCGCGCACCCGCGGCGACGTGCTCATGGTCAGCCGGCGAAGGTGCGGCTCGCGCGTCGCCGCCGCGCCCAACAGCAGATGCTCGAACGACGCGCCGGCGGTCGTCTGGAAGATCGGATCGCGGCGATGGGTGATTGCGGTGATGCGCCCGACCGGCTGCTGGTGAACGCCGGAGTAATGGCCGGTGTACTCGGCCATCGGGCCTTCCTCTTCGCGTTCGCCGGCCAGAACCTCGCCTTCGAGCACGATCTCCGCCGTCGCGGGCACCATGATGTCGCAGGTGCGGGCGCGCACGACCGGGATCGGCCCACCGCGCAGCGCGCCGGCGATTTCGTATTCGTCGCCGCCGTAGCGGAAAGCGGCCGCGATCATCAGAACAGGATCGACGCCGATCGCGACGCAGAACGGCAAATTCTCGCCGCGCGCTTCCGCGGTCTCGAAAAACTCGCGCATATGGCGCCAGGTGTTGAGATTGATGCCGACGCGGTCGCGGCCTTTCACCTGCATGCGCACATACGAAAGATTGTGCCGGCCGCTGACCGGATCGCGGCAGATCACGACGCCCGCATTGATGAAGGCGCCGCCGTCCTTTGGCGCATGAACCGGCACCGGCAGGGTCGCGAGATTGACGTTATCGGTGACGACCTCCTGGCACGGCGCCGCGCCCTCGATCGCACGAAACGCCACCGGCGCGCGGGTCGCGGCATCAAGCACATCGCCGAGCTTTTGCCGTTCGCAGCCGACCGCAAGCGCAATCCGCTCATGGGAGCCGAGCGCGCTGCCCATGACCGGAATTTCCGAGCCCTTCACGTCGTGAAAGAGCGCGGCCTTGCCGCTCTGTTCGCAGGCGCGCAAGACCGCGCCGAGTTCGTGCACCGGATCGACCGGTGTCATGATCTCGGCAAGTGCGCCGGCGTTCCGCAGCACGTCGATGAAATCACGAAGATCGTGGATCGGGGCCGTCACCTTCACACATCCTATGCCTGATGTTGCCGCGTCTTCGCGGCGCCGGGCGAAGGCACCGCATGATCGCTTTCTCTCGCCGATGTTCGCATCGCCGGCAAGTGATTGAACAGGAGATTGAGCAGAATGGCGGCGATCAAGCCGGCGCCCACCGGGCTGTTGAAGATGGTTTGCAGGTTCTTCGGCCAGGCATCGTAGAATTTCGGCGCCACCATTGGAATGAAGCCTATTCCGAGCGACGTGGCGACGATGAACAGGTTCTGCGGCTCGGCCGAAATCCACGCGATTGAGGATCTTGATGCCGACGACACCGATCGCGGTGAACATCACGAGCGCGATGCCGCCGATGATCGGTCCGGGAATTGCTGCCACCAGCCGCCCCAGCGGCGGGAATAAACCGAGGATGACCAGAAACACGCCGGCCGCGGTTGCAACGAAGCGGCTGCGCGTCGTCGTGAGGCCGAGGACGCCGATGTTCTGCGAGAAGGTGACCAGCGGGAACGCGCCGAATATGCCGCCGACGAGGCTCGTCAGCCCATCCGCCAGAACGCCGCCCTGAACGTCTTCGCTCGTTGCCTCGCGCCCGACCATTTCACCGACCGCGACGAGCTGCGGCAGCACCTCGAACATCAGCACCGCCATCAGGACGATGACGGCGATCGCGGCGCCGATGTCGAAATTGAACTGCCCGAAGGTCGCCGGCAGCGCGAAGCCGAACAGGTTGCCTTGCAACACGCGGCTGAAATCCGCGTCCCCAAGCGCAAGCGCGATCGCCGTCGCCAGGACAAGCCCGAACAGGACGGACATCTGCCGCAGCATTGCCGGCAGAAACTTCATGAACAAGGCGACCAGCAGAATCGTGCCTCCCGCCATGATCAGGTTCTTGGCGCTGACCGGATCGTCCGGCTTGAAATTGGTGATGAGCCGTACCCCGATCGGCACCAGCATGATGCCGACGAGCGCGAGCATCGTGCCCATCACAACCGGCGGAAAGAAGCGCCGCAATCGTCCAATGATCGGGGCGCAGATCATCATCGCGGCGCCGGCCAGGATGCACGTGCTCCACACCGCCGGCAGCCCATAGGTCTTGCCGATGAGGATCAGCGGTCCGATGACGTTGGCGGATGGACCCAGCACGATCGGCAGGCGCGCACCGAACTTCCACAGGCCTACCGTGGTCAGGATCGTCCCAAGCCCCGCAAAGATCGTGTTGGCCGACACCATCTGCGCGATATCGGCCGGCGACATGCTAAGCGAACTGCCGATCACGAACGGCACCGCGATCGCGCCCGCGTACATCACGAAGAGGTGCTGGAGCCCCAGTACGGCGAGGCGGCCGGGCGGCGGTACCGCATCGACCGGATGGACGGTTTCCTCGATCAGGCTCATGATTTCGCTCCCCGGCATGTCGCCCTGCAATTCGTTTTTGCACAAGGCGTTGATTGTTGATCTGCGTCCTACGGCGAGAAGCCCCTTCGGTTCAAGCTTCATGAGCCGGCGAAATCGACGCAGACGCGATCGCCGCGCTATCGTGTATCATTCATGCGGTAGAGAGGAGGTTCTCGAAAGCGATGAAAACCAGCGCCGTTGAAAAGGTCATCAAGGCCCTGAAAGCCTCGGGCGTCAGTGTCGCCTGCTATCTGCCGGATTCGCTCCTCAAGGAGCTCTATCCGGCGCTCGACCGGGACAATGACATTCGCACCATCCGCGTCACCAACGAGGGCGAAGGCGCCGGGATTTGCGGCGGCGTGTGGCTGTCGGGTAAGCGCGCCGTGCTGGTCATGGAAAACTCCGGGCTGCGCGCGTCGATCGAGCCGCTGGCGCGCATGGGCATGGGCGCCGGCATCCCGGTGGTGATGCTGATGAGCTATCGCGGCGACCTCGGCGAGAACAATTGGTGGGCGATCCCGCACGGCATGACCATGGAGCCGCTGCTGCAGGCCATGCGCATCCCCTATCGCATCGTCGACCGGGAGGAGGGGATCGAACAGGCGATCCGCGACGCGTTCACCTGGTCGCATACCGCCTATTATCATTCCGCCGTCGTGCTTGCCGGGAGTATCGTGCGATGACGCGCTATGATTGCATGAAGGTGCTCGCGGCAAAGCTCAAGAACGAGCTCGTCATCCTGTCGCTCGGCGGCAGCGTCGATGAATGGTACGATGCCGCGCCGCACATGCGCGAAGCGAGCCTGTTCCAGCAGCAGCTGGGTTGCGTCACGCCGCAGGCGCTGGGGCTGGCGGTCGGACTGCCGCACCGGCGCATCATCGCGCTCGATACCGACGGCGGCATGATGTTCAACCTCGGCATCCTGGCGACGCTGGCGAACGAGCGCCCGACCAATCTGCTCGTCATCGTCTGGGACAACGAATGCTATCAGTCGATCGGCGGGCCGCCGACCCACACGGCGTCCGGCCGCGTCGACATCGCCGCGATCGCGTGCGGCGCGGGCGTCGAAAACGCGCACACGGTGCGCGACCTCGGCGAATTCGCACAGCGCTGCGATGAAGGGCTGGCGGCGCAATCACCGTTCGTGATCGTCGCCAAGGTCGACCGCATCGTGCGCCGCGACGTGAAGCGCAAGCACAGCGACGGCCGCGAGGACAAGTATGTCTTTGTCCGCCACGTCGAGGCGACCGAAGGCGTCGTCATCATGGGGCCGAGCGAGCACAATTGACCGGGATGTGTGCAACGTCACTCCGGAATATCCGCAGCGTCATTCCGGGGGCCGAGCGCAGCTCGGCAGCCCGGAATTCATACTCCGCAGCTCGTGTTCATGGATTCCGGGCTCGCCTCCGCTGCGCTGCGGCGCCCCGGAATGACACTGCCGAGAATTAGAACGATCGCGGAAGACCGCTTGCACCAGCAGGAACTTACTGATGCCCAATCTCCAGGAATTTCTCGACAGCCTTCCGGCGAGCGAGAAGGTGACGATCACGGAGCCGGTCAATCTCGATTTCGGGCCGACGGCGCTCGTGCTCGAGCTTGAAGCGCAGAAGCGCTTTCCCGTCGTCTGCATCGAGCGACCGGATGGCTTCGACGTGCCGGTGGTGATGAACCTGTTTGCCGATCGCAATCGCATCGCGCGGATGGTCGGTCGGGCTCCGGGCGAGTTCAATGCCGCGTGGACGGACGCGCTTTCGAACATGAAGCCCGCCGTCATGACCGACCGGGCGCCGGTGCAGGACGTGGTCGCGCTCGGCAATGAGGCGGACGCCGGCAAGTTGCCGATTTCCCGGCATTTCGAGGCCGATGCCGGCCGCTACATCGGCTCCGGCATCCTGGTCTGCAAAGACCCGGATACGGGGGTGCGCAATCTCAGCTTCCAGCGGATGCAGCTCAAGGGCCCCAATCGATTTGGTGCGAGCCTGCACTCACGCGGCCACATCTGGGATTATCTGCAACGCTGCGAGGCGCGCGGACAGAATCTCGAAGTCGCGGTGGTGATCGGTTGCCATCCCGCGATCTACATTGCGGCGGCGGCCAAGGTCGCCATGGATGTCGACGAGCTTGCGATCGCCGGTGCGCTGATGGGCGCGCCGGTCGAGATGGTGAAATGCAAGACGATCGACGTCGAGGTGCCGGCCGACGCGGAATACGTCGTCGAGGGCGAGATTCTTGGCGGCGTCCACGAGGACGAAGGGCCGTACGGGGAATACACCGGCTATTCGACCTACCGGTCCACTCGCAACGTGTTCGTCGTCAAGGCGATCACGCATAAGCGCAAGCCGATCTTCCTCGACATCATCCCCGGATATTCCGCCGAGCATCTGCTGCTCGGCCGCAGCACGCGCGAGGCGCATGTGTTCCACCGGCTCAAGGAAATGGTGCCGACGCTCAAGGCGATCAATTATCCGAAATCGGGCACGCACTTTCACGCCTACATGTCGTTCAAGAAAACGGCCGAGGGCCAGGCGCGCCAGGCCTTGATGCTGCTGATGGGGCTCGACTCCTACGTCAAGCTCGCAGTCGCGGTGGACGAGGACGTCGACGTCTTCAACGAGGAGGAAGTGCTGTGGGCGCTGGCGACGCGGTTCCAGGCCGACACGGACATGTTCATGATCCCGAAAGTGTTCTGCAACCGGCTCGATCCATCCTCGGTCGAGGGCATGTCGGCGAAAATCGGCATCGACGCCACCAAGGGACCGAAGTTCGAGGGCGAACGCACGCGGCTGCCGGAGAAATCCGTCACGTGGGCGCGGAACTATATTGCAAATCACCTGCGGTGATCGGCCCCGCGCATATGCGGCGGTATCGCGCTTGCGCGATGTGGACGAGTTTGATAGAGGTCCGTTGTCGGTAGAAGCGGTCAGCTGAACCGTCACCGTAGCGCCGGGACGTTTCAGTCGGAGATTGCTGACAGGCATTTGTGTGCCGTCGCGATTTGGACCGGAGCCTGCCGTGCTGTTGATCCAGGATATCGTCAGGAAGCGTGGCCGTGGGCCGGATTGCGATCGCATTCCGCCGCGGTTCATTTGCGTCGTTTGCAGGGAGCAAACCATGATTATCGACACCCACCTCCATCCCACCAACGTCGTCGACGAGGCGTGGCGACACGATGGCACTCCGTTCAACGGCGAACGGATGCTCAAGCTGATGGACGGCCCGTACTACATCAACGGCAAGCCGCGCCGCATCGATATGGGCCTCATCCAGCCGCCGCCGGGCAACACGGCGTGGCGCGAAGGCAATCGCACCGGACGCGAGGGCATCCGCGATTACATGGCCTACATCGTCGAGCTGGTTCAGAAGTATCCCGACCGCTTCATCGGCAACTTCACCTACAACCCGCGCTTTGGACCGGAAAACGGCGCCGCGGAGCTCGAATTCCACGTCAAGGAATACGGCTTCAAGATGCTGAAGCTGCACGCCAACATGCACTCGTACCGGCCCGACCGCGCGCTCGATTGGCTGCGGCCGGCGATGCGCAAGTGCGATGAACTCGGCGTCGTCGTGCTGATCCACACCGGCGACGGGCCGTACAGCATTCCGACGCAGTTCTATCCGATCATCCGGGAGTTCCCGAACGTCAATTTCATCATCGGGCACTTCGGCATTCAGACCGGCGGCGTCTACTGCTTCGAGGCGTTCTGGATGGCGATGGATACGCCGAACGTCTACGTCGAGTTCGGGCTGGTGCTTGCAGTCGCGCATCGTCGAATTCGCCAAGCAGCTGCCGCGCAACAAGATCGTGTTCGGCACCGACTCGCCGCCGAACGAGCCCGGCATGTGGCTGCGCGAGCTCGAAGTGCTGTGCAGCCCGCCGCCCCAAGGCATGAACCTCGACGAGGATACGCTCGAGGATTTCATGGGCAATAACGTCGCGAAGCTTCTCGGGATCAAGCCGACCAAGCCGCCGAAGACGGTCGACGAGGCCAAGAGCCGGCTGACGGGCAAGGTCATGGCCGAGGCGGTCTGAACTCTCGCGAATTTCCTCGGCCGCGGCAGCAAGCGGCCGAGGGTTGCTCAGGATCGATCACGGATTTGTCGTTTCGACGAATGATTGCGCTTGCCGCACGCTCATCGACATCAACAAAGCCGCCGCGGCGGCAAGCAGGGATGAGGAAACCGACCGGGAGTTAAGACCATGGAACCGAGAGTGGATCCTATGCCATCGAAGATCGATCCGATCGATGAGGTTCTTCCGGTTCCGCGACTCTTCGTGCTCGGCCTCCAGCACGTGCTGGCGATGTATGCCGGCGCGGCGGCGGTGCCATTGATCATCGGCGGCGCGGTGCATCTGCCGAAGGAGCAGATCGCGATGCTGGTGAGCGCCGACCTTCTGGTCTGCGGCATCGTCACCATCATCCAGTGCGTCGGCTTCTTCAACATCGGCATTCGGCTGCCGATGGTGATGGGCGTCGCATTCACGGCGGTCCCAAGCATCATCGCGACCGGAAACACTCCCGAATTGGGCATGCCGGGCGTATTCGGCGCCGTGATCGGCTCCGGCGTGTTCGCGTTCCTGGCGGCGCCGTTCTTCGGGCGCTGGGTCCGTTTCTTTCCGCCGGTCGTCACGGGCACCGTGATGTTGATCATCGGCCTGTCGTTGATGCGGGTCGGCGTCGACTGGGCTGCCGGCGGCCAGCCCTTCATCCGCGGTCCGAATGGTCTCACGCCCAATCCCAATTATGGCCTGCCGGAAAATCTCGCGATTGCCGCGATCGTGCTGCTCTCGATCCTGTTGATGACGCGCTATCTCAAAGGGTTTCTCGGAAACCTCGCCGTGCTCCTCGGCATCGCCATCGGATTTGTTCTGGCCGTCGCGTTGGGTCGGGTCGATTTCCAAGGCGTTGCGTCCGCCGATTGGCTGACGCTGGTTTTGCCGTTCCGTTTCGGCTTTCCGGTCTTCGAGCCGTGGTCGATTGCCGCGCTTTGCGCGGTGATGATCGTGATGATGATCGAGTTGACCGGTCAATTCCTCGCGGTTGCCGATATGGGCGGTCGCCAGGTCACCGAGCAGGATCTCGCGCGAGGCCTGCGGGCCGACGGCGTCGGCAACATCATTGGCGGCATCTTCAATACGTTCACCTACACCACGTTTGCGCAGAACGTCGGCCTCGTTCAGATCACGGGCGTGGTGAGCCGATGGGCCGTTGCCGCGGGCGGCGTGATCCTGATCGCGCTCGGATGCTTCCCGAAGCTCGCCTTTCTCACGGCGTCGATCCCGAGCTATGTCATCGGCGGCGCGGCGATCGTCATGTTCGGCATGGTCACGGCCACCGGCGTCAAGATTTTCGCGCGAGCGGACTTTTCCACCAACCGGCGCAATCTCTACATCGTCGCCGTAAGCGTGGCGCTGGCGATGATCCCGGTGGTATCGGACCAGTTCTTCTCGAAGCTGCCGGCGGGCGTCGGCCGCTTCTTCCAGAGTGGCGTCCTGATCGGGACGCTGACGGCGGTGCTGTTGAACCTGCTGTTCAATGGTTTGCCGCCGCGCGAAAAGGTGGCGGCCCAGCCGGTGCCCGCTGAATAGATGCGGGCCTTCGGCAGCGAGTGAACATGAAGCGTTTCGACTATTTCGAACCGCATAGCCTCGATGAGGCGGTCGCGCTGCTGGGACAGCACGACGGCGCCGCCAGCGTGCTCGCGGGCGGCACCGATCTGCTGGTCGAAATCAAGGAGCACATTCGCTCGCCCGACCATGTCATCAACATCAAAAAAATACCTGGCATGGACCAGTTGCGCTTCGATCCGACCGCGGGGCTGCGGTTCGGCGCGCTCGTGACGGCACGCGAGATCGAGATTTCGCCGGCGGTGCGCAAGCACTATCGCGGCTTGGCTCAGGCCGTGAGCGAACTCGGCTCGATTCAGGTCCGCAATCGCGCGACCGTTGTCGGAAACATCTGCCGCGCCTCGCCGTCGGCGGACACCTTGCCGCCGCTCATCGCCGATGGCGCCTGCGTGACCGTTCACGGGCCCGCCGGCGGACGACGAATTATGCTGGAGGATTTCTTCATCGGCCCGGGCAAAACGCTGCTGCGGCGCGACGAAATCGTGACCGGGGTTGAGGTGCCGGCCGCAGCACCGCACTCGGCCAGCGTCTATATCAAGCACGGCCGCCGCAAAGCGATGGAACTCGCGACCGTCGGTGTCGCGGTCTCTCTCACGCTCGATGGCGATGTCTGCCGCGCCATTCGCATCGTGCTCGGGGCGGTCGCGCCGACCCCGATCCGGGCGAAGCGCGCCGAATCGATGTTGGAGGGACATGCCCTCGATCCGAGTCTGATCGAGAAGGCGGCGCGCGCCGCGGCGGAGGATACGCGACCGATCAGCAATGTGCGCGGCAGCGCTTCCTATCGGCGGGAGACCACCGCGGTGCTGACGTCACGCGCGATCGCCGAGGCGCGGGAGCGGATCCAATGAAGCAGGTGGTGCCGATCACCATCAACGGCGAGTTGCAGGAGCTTGCGGTCGAGCCCTACCGCAGCCTGCTCGATGCTTTGCGTAACGAGGCGGCTCTGCCCGGTACCAAAAAGGGCTGCGATGTCGGCGACTGCGGCGCCTGCACCGTCATCCTCAACGGCAAACCGGTGAATTCGTGCCTGGTGCTCGCCGTCGAGGCGAAAGGCTGCGAGGTGGTGACGATCGAAGGCATCCAATTGGCGCCGGACCGGCTGCATCCGCTGCAGGAAAACATGATGAAATACGGCGGCTCGCAGTGCGGCTTCTGCACGCCGGGAATCATCGTGATGGCAAAGGCCTTGCTCGACGAGAACCCGAACCCGACCGAGGATGAGGTCCGGTTCGGTCTTGCCGGAAATATTTGCCGTTGCACCGGCTATACCAAGATCATCGAGGCGATCCTCGCGACGGCGCGCGAGCTGTCGGCGGGCGCAAAGACACCCCCTGAAGCAAGCGAGAGTGTGCGATGAACTTCGCGGTCGTCGGTCACAGCGTCAAGCGCGTCGACACCTTGGGCAAGGTGACCGGCCAGGCGCGGTATGCCGGCGACGTCGCGCTGCCGGGCATGCTGCACGCCAAGATCAAGCGCAGCACCGTCGCTCACGCGCGGATCAGGCGCATCGATGCGACGAAGGCGCTTGCGCTTGCCGGCGTGAAGGCGGTGCTCACGCACGACAACGTGCCGCGCGTCCTCCACTACGGATCGCCCCATCCGCGCTCCGCGTCGGTGACCAAGGACCAGTACATCCTCGATGACAAAGTCCGCTACTGGGGCGATGGCGTCGCCGCGGTCGCTGCCGTCAGCGAGGAGATCGCGGAAGAGGCGCTCGACCTCATCGAAGTCGAGTACGAGGCATTGCCGGCCGTTCTCACGGTGGAAGAAGCGCTGCGCCCCGGGGCGCCGCTCGTTCATGAGACGCACCCGGGCAACCTTGTCATCGACCCGTTCGTCGTCACGCGCGGTGACATCGGCCGCGGTTTCGCCGACGCCGACCTCATCATCGAAGGCGAGTACGAGATGGGCCGTCCGACGCCGGCCTACATGGAACCCAATGTCTGCGTTTGCCAGTGGGATGGGACCGGCAAGCTCACGGTGTGGATTTCGACCCAGACCGCATTCATGGTGCGCGGAATCCTTGCCGAGGTCCTCGGGCTGCCGCTGCATCATGTCCGGGTGTTGGTCGATCACATGGGCGGCGGCTTCGGTGCCAAGCAGGATCTGTTTCAGAACGAGTTTCTGTGCGCGCTCCTCGCCAAGGAGACGCGCCGGCCGGTGCGGCTGGAACTGAGCCGCAAGGAGACGTTTCTCAGCGGGCGCTCGCGCCATCCCGGCTCCGTCTGGTTGAAGCAGGGTTTCAAGAAGGACGGCACGATCACCGCGCGACAGGCGCGCGTCACGTTCAACGGCGGCGCCTACGGGTCGCACAGCCCCGGCGTGACCGCTGTCGGCACCGCGGCGCTGACCTCGCTTTATCGCTGCGAGAACGTCCATCTCGAGGGGCGCGGCGTCTACACCAACACGCCGATCGCCGGCGCGTTTCGCGGCTATGGCGTGGTGCAGACCTATTACGCCCTCGACATCCAGATGGACGAGGCGGCGGAGCGGCTGGGCATCGATCCGGCGGAACTGAAATTGCGCAATGCCGTCCGCGAGGGCGACATCGCGCCGTCGGGCCATCCGCTCACCGGGCACGGCCTCGAGGACTGCATCCGGCGCGGACGGACGGAAGTGAAATGGGATGAGCTCCGCAACAGCGCCGCGCGAAGCGCAGGGGCCCATCCGTTACGGTTGGGGCATGGGCTGCGAGATGCACGGCAGCAGCGCCTATCCCGGCATCAAGGAGCAGGGCAACGCCATCGTCAAAATGAACGAGGACGGCACCGTCACGCTTTTGACCGGAACGGCGGGACTCGGGACCGGCGCGCACACCGCGCTCGCCCAGATCGTCGCGGAGGAGCTTGGGGTGAAGTTCGAGGATGTCGCCGTGGTTCATGGCGACACCGACATCGTGCCATGGGACATCGGCGCATTCGCAAGCCACACCACGTTCATGGGCGGTCGCGCGGCGCAAATGGCGACAGCGGAGGTGAAGAAGCAGCTCCTGAGCCGCGCCGCCGACCAGCTTGAGGCCGCAGCCGACGATCTCGTCATCGCCGACGGCATGATTTCGGTGAAAGGCGTACCGGGCATGAAGCTCAGCGTGCGCGAGGCCATCGCGCCGCGCCTCGGCATACCGGCCGCTCATCTCGTCGGCACGGCGACCTATTATCCGACCAAATCCTATTCGTTCGCGGCGCATTTCGTGCAGGTCAAAGTCGATACCCAGACCGGCCTGATCGAGGTCGTGAAAGTGGTGCCGGTGCACGAGATCGGCCGCGTCATTCATCCGATCGCGGCCGCAGGCCAGATCGAAGGCGGCATTCAGCAAGGCATCGGTCATACGCTGACCGAGGACTACGTCATCGATCCGAACAATGGCCGCTCGCTCAATCCGAGCTTCGTCGACTACAAGATGCCGCTGTCGATGGACATGCCGCCGATCCACACCATCATCCTGGAGACGGCGCCGTCCGCAGGCGGACCGTTCGGCGCGAAGGGGGTCGGTGAAGACCCGATCATCGCCATCGGGCCGGCCATCGCGAACGCGGTCTACGACGCAATCGGCGTCCGCTTTCGGCACTATCCGATCACGCCCGAACAGGTGCTCGACGCGCTGCGGGAAAAGCGCGAAGGCGCGCGCGGGCAGAAGGCAAGCGGCGTGAGATGAACATGGATTTCGAAGCTCGAGTTCGGGGCGCTCGTAGCGCAAGCGCCGGCGAAAGCCGGACATCCATAACCACCGGACTATCGGTGATGGGATCCGCAGGCAATCGCCTTGCAGCTGCGTTACGGACGCCCGGTCAAGCGAGCGAGGACAAGGACAACGATGAAATAGACACGAACGAGAAGATTTTTATGGAGCGATCATGAGCGTGAGTGAGCAGAAATCATCTCGGCCGGTGCCGGTGACCATCCTGTCCGGATTTCTCGGATCAGGGAAAACGACACTTCTGAATTACATTCTCACCGAGCGGCACGGCCATCGCATCGCGGTGATCGAGAACGAATTCGGCGAGATCAACATCGACTCCGATCTCGTGCTCACCTCCGAGGAAGAGATCTTCGAGATGACGAACGGGTGCATCTGCTGCGTCGGCAGCGTGCGCACCGATCTCATCCGCATCCTCGGCCAGCTCATGGAGCGGCGCGAGAAGTTCGATCACATTCTGGTGGAAACGAGCGGCCTCGCCGATCCCAATCCGGTCGCCGCCACCTTCTTCATCGACGACGACATCGCGCGCCAGGTGAATCTCGACGGGATCGTAACGCTCATCGATGCCAAGCACATCGATACGCATCTCGACGACCCGAACCTCGACGGCGTCGACAATCAGGCCGTCGATCAGATCATGGCGGCCGACCGCATCATCATCAACAAGATCGATCTCGTCGACGACGACAAGATCACGTCGCTCGAGACGCGCATGCGCGGCCTCAACGCCACGGCATCGATCATTCGTTCGAGTTACGCGAAGGTTGATCTCGAGAAGATCCTCGGCATCGGCGCATTCGACCTGTCGCGGACGATGGCGAGCGACGAGCACTTCCTCGACGATCACGATCACCAGCACGATCCGTCGCTCGATTCGGTCTCGTTCACGTTCGATGAGGCCTTCGACAGGGCGCGTCTTGAGGATCATTTGAAGGATTTGCTGGAGCGTCGCGGCGACGAGATTTTCCGCCTCAAGGGCATTCTGGCGGCCAAGGACGATCCGCGGCGGTGGGTGCTGCAGGGCGTTCATCGCCTGTTCGAACTGCGGCCGGCAAATCCATGGGGCGCCGATCG
This sequence comes from uncultured Alphaproteobacteria bacterium, assembly GCA_963702755.1. GTDB lineage: Bacteria > Pseudomonadota > Alphaproteobacteria > Rhizobiales > Xanthobacteraceae > JAJPKK01. The sequence continues at coordinate 61,072 of CAVPDZ010000010.1, forward strand.
TCCCAACAGCCGGCTCGTCTTCATCGGCCGCAAACTCGATCGCGCGGAGTTGGAAAGCGGCTTGCGGGCTTGCCTCGCAAGCGGGTAGGGCCGGAACCTCAGCGCGACTGCGGGGCCCGGCTTCCGTCCCTCCGGCAATTCCCGATAGAACGAATGGCGTGCCGGCCTATGGATACGCCCTCCATGATCGCCTAACCTCTCGTCCGAGAGGGGAAGGTGCAACGTGAACGAACCGCGACGACTCGCGTATATCGACGCCCTGCGCGGCTGGGCGATTTTGCTCGTTATTCTCGTTCACGCGACGCTCGGACCGACGGCGTACGAGTCCCTGCAGTTTCCGCGCGCCCTGATGACTCATCGGATATTTGTGCCGGACCAGACGATCTTTAAGATCGCCACCGGCGGCATTCTCGGCGTGCAACTGTTCTTCGTGGTCAGCGCGCTGTCGCTGACATTGAGCTGGCAGGCTCGACACACGGCCGGAACCGCCGGTGTCCGCGACTTTTTCATCCGGCGCTTCTTCCGGATTGCGCCGATGTTTTATGTCGGCATCGGACTCTATCTGCTGTTGTTCGGTTGGAGGGCGCGCGAGTTCGCGCCGGATGGCATCGGCGGCCTCGACGTGGCGCTGACGGCGCTGTTCCTGCACGGCTGGTGGCCGACCGCCTACAACAGCGTCGTGCCCGGCGGCTGGTCGATCGGCGCCGAGGCGATGTTCTATCTCCTGCTTCCGGCGCTGATCATCGTTTCGCGGTCGCTGACGCGAATGTGGATCGTCGCGGTAGCGGCGGTCATTGTCGTTCAGATTGCTTACATGATTTTGGCGCCAGTCCCGCCAGCGGGTTGGCCTTACGCCGCGACGCTCTGGCAACCGATGGTTTACTGGAGCTTCCCAAATCAGTTGCCGGTTTTTTTATTCGGAATGCTCGCGGCGGACGTGCTGATCAACAGGCCTCGCGGTCGATCCCACAATACGCCGCGAACCTGGGAGAGTTGGCTTGCCGCCCTGCTCTTTGTCGCGATGGTGACGATCCTGCCCTTCATCAATACCCCTTGGCTCGAACCCTCGTTGCGGTTCGGCGCCTGCGCCGCCGTTCTTTGCGTTCTTCTGCACCGATCGCCGACGCCGCTTGTGGTCAACGGCGTCATGACCCGCATCGGCCGGGTCTCGTTCAGCATGTACATCCTTCATTTTGCTTTGCTTGAACCCACGCTCGACGCGGTCACCGTCGTTCTGTCGTCGATGCTGGATAAGATCAGCGCCGGATTGGCGCTCGCTGTCTATTATCCGCTTCTCGTCATCGTGACGTTCATTGCCGCCTCGATTACCTTCGTGCTGATCGAGGCGCCGTTCATGAAATTGGGTCGCAAGCTGATCGATTGGCTTAATCGCGATGCGGTTGCAGCGCCGGCGATGGCTGTCGAGCAGCCTTCGCCGCAACGAACAATGAAGACGTCATAAGCTCGACGATTCGCCGAGCAATCAAAGCTGCCGTCGTCAGAGCGCGATGTCGCGCACCTGCTTGGCGCGCTCGCCGCAGGCGCCCATGAGGAACGCGAGGTCGGTGCCGGTCGAGACGTAGCGCGCACCCATGCGGACAAAGTCCGCGACGAGCTTCGGTCGCGTGGCGAGGCCGCCGACGCCCACGTGCTTGCCGTGCCTGCGGCACGCGGCGATCGTCGTCGCATAGGCCTCGCGGACCTTCGGATGCTCGTATTGCTCCGGAATGCCCCAGTCGCACAAAAGATCGTTGGTGCCGATCATCACCATGTCGATGCCGGGGACGGCGACGATCTCCTCGGCTTTGCCAAGCGCGGCAGCGTTCTCGAACTGGATCATCACCGTGGTCGCGTCGTTGAGGGCGGCAAACGCCTCGTTGACGGGAAACGTGCGGAAATGCAGGTGCGGAAGTCCGCCCGCGACCGAGCGCCCGCCGAGCGGCGGAAATTTCGCCGCCTGCACCACGGCGCGGGCCTCGTCGGCGGAGCCCACATGCGGCGCGATCACGCCGAGCGCGCCGCCCTCCAGCACCCGCGTGATGTATTCCGGCGTGTTGGCCGGCACGCGCACGAACGGCGCGATGCCGACGGCAAGCGCCGCCATGCAGATCCGGCTCGTCGTTTCGATCGAGGCGCTGGAGTGCTCCATGTCGACGTAGATGGTGTCGAAGCCGGCGGTCTTCGCGATTTGGGCGATCTCCGGCTGACGCACGAGGCGCACGGTCATCGACGCGACCACCTCGTCGCGGGCGAGCTTGTCCTTGACGTTGTTGCGCAGAAAATCGATCGCCATCCCCCGGCCCCGAACTTAGTTGCTTCCGACCGATGAGCGCTTGCCGGCGTCCGTCCAGCGCGCCGCGGCGCTATCGTCCGTGGCCTTGGCCTCGACCCAATTGGCGCCGTCCGCATGCTCCTCAAGCTTCCAGAACGGCGCGCGAGTCTTGAGGTAGTCCATCAGGAATTCCGCGGCCGCGAAGGCATCGCCGCGATGGGAGGCCGCGGTCACCACCAGCACGATGTTGTCGCCGGGAACGAGCCGCCCGTGGCGGTGGATCACCGTGACGCCCATCAGCTTCCAGCGTGCCTGCGCCTCGTCCACGTGGCGCGCGATCTCGGCCTCCGCCATGCCGGGGTAGTGTTCGAGGGTCAGCGCGGCGAGGGGCGCCCGCCGTCAGTGCCACGGCAAATGCCTGTGAAGGTGACGACCGCGCCGACGTCGGTCCGCCCGCGCGCGAGTGCTGCGGCTTCCGCCGCGGCATCAAAGTCTTCGCGTTGCAGCCGGATCGACATGGCCGTCATCATGGCCGTCACCCGCCGGTCATCGGCGGGAAGAACGCGATTTCGCGCGCGCCTGCGATCGGCGCTTCGGGTTTCACGTGACCGCGATCGATCGCAGCGCGGATGACCTTGGGCTTTTCGAAGGCAAAGGCATATTCTTCGCCACGGCCCGCAAGCCAAGCCATCAGGTCGGCGATGGTGGCGACGCCCGCCGGCGGGTCCACGGTCTCCTCGCCTTTGCCGATGCGCTCGCGCACCCAGGCGAAATACAAAAGCTTCACGCTCATCAGTCGATCAGGTGGCGGACGCCGGCACGGAAGTAGTCGTAGCCCGTGTAAAGCGTCACGATGGCGGAAATCCACAGCAACGTCAGCCCGGTCAGACTCACCACCGGGGCGGACGCACCGCCGACGAACGACCGAAACGCCACGTCACCGGCATCGCCGGCGAGCAGGAATCCGATGGCGACGAGTTGGACCGTGGTTTTCCATTTGGCGAGCCGGGTGACCGGAACGCTGACGCGCAGCTCGGCGAGGTATTCGCGCAGCCCGGACACCAGGATCTCGCGGCACAGGATCACGATGGCGGCCCACAGCGACCAGCCCCGGATGGTCTCGTCCGCCGCGAGCATCAGAAGGCACGACGCGACGAGGAGCTTGTCGGCGATAGGATCGAGCATGCGGCCGAAGCTCGACTGCTGGCCGAGGCTGCGGGCAAGGTAGCCGTCGAGAAAGTCGGTAACGCCGGCGGCAATGAAGATCGCGAGCGCGACCCAGCGCAGCCACAAGCCGCCCAACAAGATCGACTGCCAATACATGCAGGCGACCACCAGCGGCACCGCCAGAATCCGGGCATAGGTCAGCAGGTTCGGGATCGCGAGCGGCCGGGCCGGGAGGGGGTGACTCGTGACTGCATCCATGGCCCCTAACATAGTGCATGTTGCGCCAAATGGGACACCGGCGTGCAGGATTAAAATTTGGCTATGCCGCTCGAATCTTGGCTTGGCCGCGCCCTCCACGATCGGGCCCCCGAGGGGGTGGATGCGGCCGCAGTTCTATCCGATAGTCTGCCCCAATAGTCGGCCGCCACTTACGTCAGCGGGGCGATCTCAGCGGGGAGCCTCGTGAAAAAAGTCGTAGATGCGCCGCGCGGTTTCGGCGCTGACGCCCGGAACTTGGCTGAGATCGGCGATTGAGGCGCGCTCGATCGCCTTGAGCGTACCGAAATGGCGCAGCAGGGCACGCTTGCGGGTCGGTCCGATGCCGGCGATTTCCTGCAGGCCGGCTTCGCGGATGTCCCGGCTGCGGCGCTGGCGGTGGGAGCCGATCGCAAAGCGGTGGGCCTCGTCGCGGAGCCGCTGGACAAAGTAGAGCACCGGGTCGCGGGGCGCGAGGCGGAACGGCGTCCGGCCCGGCATGTGGAACGTCTCCCGGCCGGCGTCGCGGTCCGGCCCCTTGGCGATGCCGATCAGCGGTACGTCGGTGATGCCGAGGTCGGCCAATGTTTCGCGGGCGGCGTTGAGTTGGCCCTCCCCGCCGTCGATCAGCACAAGGTCAGGCCAGGGTGAGCCTTCATCGTCTGCCGGCGCGGGCGCCTGCACCCCTCCCCCTTGCGGGGAGGGGTCGGGACGGGCGAGATCGGGCTCATTGGTGCCAAGCTCTGGCGCTCCCTTACCCCGACCCTCCCCCGCGAGGGGGGAGGGAGAAGAAGGCGCGTCGATTGCGGCCGCCTCGGCGTTCTCCCCTGGAGGCTGAGTCGGCGAACCCTGACGCGGCGCCTCGTTGATCAGGCGCTTGAACCGCCGCGTGAGCACTTCGCGCATCATGCCGAAGTCATCGCCGGGCGTGAGCGTCTCCGACCGGATGTTGAACTTGCGGTATTGGTTCTTCCGCAAACCTTCGGGACCGGCGACGATCATGGCGCCGACCGCATTGGTGCCCTGGATGTGACTGTTGTCGTACACCTCGATCCGTCGCGGCGGATGGGGCAGCGAGAAGCTGGTCGCGAGCGCGGCGAGGAGCCGCTGCTGGGAGGCGGCTTCGGCGAGCTTGCGGCCCAGCGCCTCGCGGGCATTCGCAAGCGCATGCTCGACGAGATCGCGCTTCTCGCCGCGCGCCGGCACCGAAACCTCGACCTTGCGGCCGCTCTTGATCGACAGCGCCTCGGCAAGGAGCGCGCGCTCTTCGATGTCGTTGCTCAACAGGATGAGGCGCGGGCAAGGCTTGTCGTCATAGAACTGGGCGAGAAACGCGCCGAGCACCTCGCTTGGCCCGAGCGCGCGGTCGGCCCGCGGAAAATAAGCACGGTTGCCCCAGTTCTGGCCGGTGCGGAAGAAGAACACCTCGATGCAGTTGAATCCGCCGTCCTGGTGGATGGCGAATACATCCGCTTCCTCGACGCCGCGCGGGTTGATGCCTTGGCGCGCCTGCACTGCCGAGAATGCCGCGAGGCGATCGCGCAAGGTCGCGGCGCGCTCGAAATCAAGCGCCTCGGCGGCCTCGTCCATCTCGCGCGCAAGCTCCTCCTTCACCGCGCGACTCTTGCCGGACAAGAAGGCTTTCGCCTCGCGCACGAGTTCGTCGTAGTCGGCGCGCGCGATCTCACCGGTACAGGGGCCGGAACAACGCTTGATCTGGAAGAGGAGGCACGGCCGCGTCCGGCTCTCGAACACGGTGTCCGAACAGGACCGGATCAGAAACGCCCGCTCCAGCGCCGTGATGGTGCGGTTGACGGCATTCACGGCCGCGAACGGCCCGTAATAATCGCCGTCGCGATTGCGCGCGCCGCGATGCTTGCAGATCTGCGCCGGCTTCTCGCCGCCGGTGATCACGATGTACGGAAACGACTTGTCGTCGCGCAGCAGCACGTTGAAGCGCGGGCGCAGTCGCTTGATCATATTGGCTTCGAGCAGCAGCGCTTCGGTCTCGGTCGCCGTGGTCACGAACTCGATCGAGGTCGTGGCCGCCACCATGCGTGCGATGCGGGTCTCGAGACCGGCGCCTCTCGCGTAGGAGAGGATGCGCTTCTTGATGCTCTTGGCCTTGCCGACGTAGAGCACCTCGCCGCCGGCGCCGATCATGCGATAGACGCCGGGGGCCAGCGGCGCATGCCGGGCAAATTCCGCGACGACATCGCGGCCGGGCGCGGCATCGACGGCGACGTCAAGGTCGATCGCGGATTCATCGGGAAGGTCGGGGAGGGAGGTTTCCTCCTCCTCGTCCTTGAGATCGATTTCAGGATCGATGTTCTTCTTTTGCATAAGCTTCAATCGCGGCGCTCGGCATCTTGGTTCTGCGGTCTTCGCCGCGCCCGCTATTCGTCAGTGTCCCCGCTGGCGTCCCGCCAGGCAAGGTGCTGGCCGCCATCGACCGGGATCGTCGCCCCGGTGATGCTGTTTGCCCGCGCGAGGAACAGCACGGCGTCCGCGATCTCCTCCGGAGTGGGGCCGTGGCCGAGCGGCATTGCCCGGCAGTAGCGAGCGAATGCTTCGGCATCCTGGCGCGGGTTCGGCAGCGTCGGACCGGGCGCTACCGCGTTCACGCGCAGGCGCGGCGCCAGCGCCTGGGCGAGCATCGTCGTGGCCGCGTGCAATCCGCTCTTGGCGATCCCGTAGGACAGAAAACGCGGGTTCGGCCGCAATACGCGCTGATCGAGCAGATTGACGATCGATCCGCCCACCGGCGCCTGTTTCGCGAAGGCATCGGCGAGGAAGATCGGCGCTCGCAGGTTGACCGCGAAATGGCGATCGAACCGCACCGGGTCAAGTTGCCCGATTTCATCAGGCTCGAAGGCGCTCGCGTTGTTGACCAGCAGGGTCAGCGTACCGACCGCCGCGACAGCGGCAGGCACCAGACGAAGCGCGGCGTCAGAGTCGGCAAGATCGCCGAGCACCACCTCGGCGCGGCCGCCGGCCTGCACGATGTCGTCGCGAAGCGTCTTCGCCGCGCCTCTGGAATGATTGGCATGAATTGCGACGGCATAGCCCGCGCGCGCCAGGGCGAGGACGATGGCGCGGCCGATGCGCTCGGCGCCACCCGTGACCAAGGCAGCGGGCCGCGTGGAGACGGGGCGGCAGGGGGCGAGGTTTCGGCGGCGAGGTCGGCGGGCATATCGATTTATTCGCCCAGGCGATGGTGATCGGCAACCCCGGCACTGCCCCGGTGAGTGGCTCGTCATCGGAAAGTATAGGCAACGCCGCGTTAAGTATTGGCGGGTCCGTTTACGCGCGCTTATCGTTAATTCGTTCCGACCGAAGTCGTTGAGAACTGCTTAACCTCAGCATTGAGATAACCATCAACCATGTTCCTGGGGTGCGGGTGAGACAATGCGTAAAGGATTGTTGTCGGCGACTGCGGCCGTCTGGGCCCTCTCGGTGAGCGCGGCCGGCGCGGCCGACTACTACCGGGCTCCGCCGCCGGCTTATCCGGCCTATCCCGCTTACGGATACAACTGGTCCGGCGCCTATGTCGGCGGCAATTTCGGCTATCAATGGGGCGACCTCACCAACAGCGGAGCGCACCCGTCCGGGGGGACCGGCGGCTTTCAGGGCGGCTACAACTGGCAGTACGGTCAGTTCGTGACCGGCGTCGAGACCGACCTGGAATTCTCGTCCAACAGCGACACCTTCAATAACTACAAGTTCTCCAACCCGTGGTTCGGTACCATCCGGGGCCGCGGCGGCATCGCTCTGAACAACATCCTGTTCTACGGCACCCTCGGCCTCGCCTATGGGCGCGGTCATGTGGTGTCGAACGGCCTTGGCGAGGACAACTTTCACCCGGGCTGGGCCGCGGGGGTCGGACTTGAAGTTGGCCTCGCGCAGAATTGGTCGGTCAGAGCGGAATACCTCTACATCGACCTCGCGGACGAAAGTTACTTCCTCACCGGAACGAGCAACGGACTGAAATCGAATCTGGGACGGTTCGGCCTGAACTATCGGTTTTGACCCGAGGCCAACTCCGCAGGAACCAACCTCATCCCCCGGAGTTAGGGCGCTGGAGGGGAGGATGGGGTGTGAATTCGCCGAATATTGTTTATGCAATGGATATTGTTCCATTGTGTAAACAGACGGTAAAATCATCATCGACAGTATTGTTGCGCGATTGCAACAGCTTCGGCTGGATGCGAAAGCGGCGCGATTGTGTCGTTGATCAGGAAATATTGAGATAAAACTTTTGTATACCATCAATACTAATGTGCGTCGGTGTTGCTCTTCTGCACTAGACATAAATCGTTAAGCGCATAATTTGCCGGCATGGTGAGACTGGAGGAGGACCTAATGAAGCGTTATCTGTTGGCGTTGGCCGGGCTGATGGCCCTGGCCGGATCGATCGGCGCCGCCCAGGCGGCCGATTTGGCGCGGCCGCCGCCGCTGCCGTACCGAGCCCCGGCATTCGTGCCGATGTACAACTGGACCGGTCTCTATATCGGTATCAACGGCGGCGGGGCTTGGGGCACGTCGAATTGGGACGGTCTGCCGACCAGCTTCAATACCACCGGCGGTCTCGTCGGTGGCCAGCTCGGCTACAATTGGCAGTTCGGTCAATTCGTGTGGGGCCTCGAGGGCGATATCGACTGGGCCGACATCCAGGGCACCTCCGGCCTGTGCGCGGGCAACCTCTGCCAGTCGCGGAGCGATTGGTTGTCCACCGTGCGTGGTCGCGTCGGCTATGCGTTTGATCGCGTGCTGCCGTACTTCACCGGCGGTCTTGCGATGGGCAACATCCGCACCCCGAACGCCATCAATGGTGGCATCGACCAGACCAATGCCGGCTGGACCGTGGGTGCAGGCGTCGAATTCGCGCTCGTCGCCAACTGGACCGCGAAGGTTGAGTATCTCTATGTCGATCTCGGCAATGTCAACTGCTCCGTCGCTTGCGGACTGCCGGGCGGCAACAACGTGAGCTTCACCGAGAACGTCGTTCGCGGTGGCATCAACTACCGCTTCTGATCGATCAGTCGATTGCATCGAAACCCCGGGCCGCGAGGCCCGGGGTTTCGCGTTTTTGCGCTAGGGCTGCCGCAACAGCACAAGCTGGGTGTCGTCGTAGCGGCGGCGCTCGATCTCCAGGAATCCCTGCGGCGGCGCAAATTCCGCATCCGCGGCCTCCTCGACGACAACGATCGCACCCGGCTCGAGCCACCCGCCGTCGCGCAACGCGACCAGCGATTTCTCCGCGAGCCCCCGCCGATAGGGCGGATCAATGAACGCGAGCGAAAACGGCGCCAACGGATGGACCGGGCCGAGCTGCGTCGCGTCCCGGCGAAAGATGCGGGTGGTGCCGCCGAGCCCGAGCGCTTCGACGTTCTGCCGCATCAGTGCCCGCGCCTCAGCGCCGTCATCGATAAAGAGGGCAAACGCCGCCCCGCGCGACATCGCCTCAAGTCCAAGTGCTCCGGTGCCGGCGAACAGATCGATGACCCTCGCGCCGCTGACCGGATCGCCTTGGCCGTGCGCCAGAATGTTGAAGATCAACTCACGCAGGCGGTCGCTCGTCGGCCGCACCGTCTGCGACTGCGGCGCTGCGAGTTTGCGCCCGCGGAAGCGCCCGCCGATGATGCGCATTCAGCGCTTCCGCTCCGGTGGCTTTGGCCGCGACGGCCGCGGCCCGCTGGAACGATCGCGCGCCGGCCGGCGCTGCGCGCGCCGAGCCTTTTGCGGGGGCGCGGATTCTGCGGCGCGGGCATCCTTGGTCGAGTCGCTGGCGCCGAACCGCTCCACCAGCACGCGCCTCCCCTTGCGGTCGGTCAAAAGGCCGGCGCGTCGGTCCGTATGGTCCGCATCGCGGATCTTGAGATCGTCGCGACGTGAGCCGCGATAGGTGCGCTTGAGCGGTGCATCATCCTCGCGCCAGGCATGGCCGCGGCGCGGCCGTCCCATAGGCTTGTCGGGACGATCCTCGCGACCGGCATGCGGCTTGCGAGAGCCTCGCGGTTGTTTGCGCAAACCCTCCGCGGCGCGCGCGCGATGATCGGGCTCGCGGACCGCCTCGCGCCGATGTGTGAGTGCAGGTCCGGAGAAATCGCAGCCCGCTGCTGCAATGATCTCAGCGCCGAGCATGGCGCGCAGCGTCTTCGTCTCCACTTCTTCGATCGCGCCCTCGGCCATCTCGTCGAGCGCGAACGGGCCGAAGGCGACCCGGATCAGCCGGTTGACCTGCAGGCCGAGGTGACCGAGGACATTGCGGACCTCGCGGTTCTTGCCTTCGGTGATCTCGAAACCGAGCCACAAATTCGATCCTTGTTCGCGTTCGAGCGTCGCGGTGATCGGTCCGTAGTGAACACCATCGATGGTGATGCCGTCGGCAAGCCTGTCGAGATCGGCCTGCGTGACGCGGCCATGCGCGCGCACGCGATAGCGTCGCACCCATTGGGTCTTCGGCAACTCCAGGACGCGCGCCAGCCCGCCGTCATTGGTCAACAGGAGCAGGCCCTCCGTTCCGATGTCGAGCCGCCCGACGCTGACGAGCCGCGGCAAGCCCGCCGGCAGCGCGTCGAAGAGAGTTGGACGGCCCTGCGGATCGGCGTTGGTGCTGACGAGACCGACAGGTTTGTAGTAGCGAAAAAGTCGCGTGCGCTCGCGCTGCGGCAGAGGCTTGCCGTCAACCGTGACGCGATCGCGCGCACTGACATTGACCGCCGGCGAGCGGATCGTCCCGCCGTTGACGGCGACGCGCCCCGCCGCGATCCATTCCTCGGCATCTCGGCGCGAACACAGTCCGGCCCGCGCCATCACCTTGGCAATGCGCTCGCCCTCGTCGCGACGGGGAGATAATTCATGCTTGCGGGGCATCGATATTGCGGACCTTGGCCGAATTCGCCGATAACGGGGTGGCTGATAGCAAAGATTATCCTCGGGAACGAGTGTGGCATCCTTCATGGAAATGGCGATCGCCGAAGCGCGCGCAGCGGCTGCGGCGGGCGAGGTGCCGGTCGGCTGCGTGATCGTGCGCGATGGCGAGGTTGTTGCGTCGGCGCACAACCGCACGATCCGCGATCATGACCCGACCGCTCACGCGGAAATCCTGGCGATCCGCGCGGCGGCTCGTGCGCTCGGCACCGAGCGCCTCACCGACTGCGACATCTATGTCACGCTTGAACCCTGCGCAATGTGCGCGGGCGCGGTCTCGTTCGCGCGCGTGCGGCGGCTTTACTACGGAGCGGCCGATCCGAAGGGTGGCGCGGTCGACAGCGGCGTCCGTTTTTTCATGTCGGACACCTGCCACCATCGCCCCGAGGTCTACGGTGGCATTGCGGAGCAGGAGGCGTCAGCGCTGCTGCGCGGCTTTTTCGCTGAACGGCGGTGAATCTGGCGTCGCCGACGGTTCCGCAATCTCTGATTGTACAAGCCGCAGAGTAGAGCTTTTCATGGTAGGTAAAATATTAATTCATGTCGCTCAATATTTAGTCGATTGATTAGTGGCTGATCAATTCTGCCCCAGCAGCAGGACCGATTGCTGGCACGAATAATGGTGCCTTCCATGTTCAACCTTAAATTCAAGATCGGGACCAAACTCGGCCTTTCCGCCGGCGTCGGCGTGCTGCTCGTCGTCGGCATGGTCGCAAACCAGCAGATGAGCGGCAACTCGATTGCGACCTTGAACGAGGCTGCGCTGTCTCAGGAAAAGATCGCGCTGTTGGTCTCGGAGGCAAACACGGCGGCGCGCGGCATGCAGCTCGCGGTTCGCGATCTGCGCCTCGCGAGATCGCCCGAGCAGGCGAAAGCCGGGTTGGATAGCTTAAGCGCACAGCGAGCGCTGCTCATTAGCCGCGCCGATACCATTGCGCCGCTGTTGACCAAGCCGGAAAACCGGGAGCGCATTGCCAAGCTCCGGTCCCTTGGCGAAGAATATTTCAGCATCGGGAACGAAATCGCGAAAGCGTCCGAGGACGAAAAGCTGCGGCTGGCGCGCGAGCGGGGATTACCGACGGCGGCGGCGATCGATAAGGTCACCGAGGAAGTGCTCGGCGCAACCTCGAAACTCGCGGAAATCAAGGCCCAGGAATCCGAAGCGACGATCACGCAAGCAAGCCGCATCGGCCTCGGCATCGGCTCGTTCGTCATCTTGGTCCTGATCGGTTCGGCGATCTTCGGCGCGCTCTCGATCGCAAGGCCGATCGGCCGGATCGCCCATGTGCTGCTCGCCCTCGCTGACGGCAACAAGGCCGTGGACATTCCGTTCACCGGGCGCGGCGACGAAGTCGGCGACGCAGCCCGGGCCGCCAACACCTTCCGTGACAATCTCGTGCGAATGGAGCGGCTGGAAGCCGAACAGCGCGAGGCCGAGGCTCGCGCGGCTGACGAAAAGAAGGCCGCCGAGGAACGCGAGGTGGCCGAGCGGAAAGCAGCCGCGGAACGCGAAGAAGCGGCCCGCAAGGCGGCGATGCGCAAGCTCGCCGACGAATTCGAGGCAGCGGTCGGCAACATCATCGAGACGGTCTCGTCGGCCTCGACCGAGCTCGAGGCTGCGGCCAATACGCTGACCAAGACCGCCGATACGACCCAGCAGCTCTCGACCGTGGTGGCGTCGGCATCCGAGGAGGCCTCGACCAATGTCCAGTCGGTCGCCTCGGCGACTGAGGAGATGACATCTTCGATCACCGAGATCAGCCGACAGGTCCAGCAGTCGAGCAAGATTGCGACCGAAGCCGTCAAGCAGGCGGAGCAGACCGACGCCCGCATTCACGATCTGTCATCAGCCGCGGTCCGCATCGGCGATGTGGTCAAGCTCATCAACTCGGTAGCCGAGCAGACCAACCTCCTCGCCCTCAACGCCACCATCGAGGCGGCGCGCGCCGGCGAGGCCGGCAAGGGCTTCGCCGTGGTCGCTCAGGAGGTAAAGGCGCTCGCGGCTCAGACCGCCAAGGCTACCGAGGAGATCAGCACCCAGATCACCGGCATGCAGGCGGCGACGAACGAGTCGGTGTCGGCAATCAAGGAGATCAGCGGCACCATCGAGCGGATCTCCGAGATTTCCTCGACCATCGCGGCGGCAGTCGAGGAGCAGGGGGCAGCGACGCAGGAAATTTCCCGCAACGTCGGGGAAGCGGCGAAGGGCACCGTGCAAGTCGCCACCAACATCGCCGACGTCAACCGCGGTGCAAGCGATACCGGCTCCGCTTCGTCTCAGGTGCTGGCCTCGGCGCAGTCGCTCTCGAACGAAAGCAACCGGCTCAAGCTCGAAGTGCAGAAATTCCTGCACACGGTGCGGGCCGCTTGAGCGGGCAGGTTCGGATTATTCTGCGGCCGCACGTTCGCCATCGGCAACGCGCGGCCGTTGTACCAAGATGACGCACGGCATTCACGTCCCGAGCAGGGCCATAAGGTCTGCCTTGATCTGGGGCTTCATGGCCTCCGCGACGCGCAGGATCGCGCTCGCCTGCATGAAATCGAGGGTGCGGAACGTGCCGACGTGGGGCTGCACCAGGAGGTCGGGCACCTCGTGCTTGAGCTTCTCGTTGATGATCGCGCTCGTCATCACCACCACGGTGGCATAGATCGACTCGATCGCATTGGGCACGTTGGTCCGGTGATCCGCCGGCGGGCCCGCCACATCGACTGCCATCACCACGTCGGCGCGTCCGCGCAGCAGATCGAACGGCAGCGGATTGGTGGCGCCGCCATCGATCAGCACGCGCTCACCGGCGACGACCGGCCGCGTCATGATCGGCAGCGCGATCGAGGCCGCGAGCGCCGGCCGCAGCGGACCTTCCGTGAATGCGACTTCGTGGCGGCGATGGAGGTCCGAGGCGACGACCGTCAGCGGAATGGCGAGGCGCATCGAAGGTGTCTGGGAACCATCTCGGGCAGGAATGCTTCGGCGAGCTTTTCGGCATCGAGGCGCATGGCCGACAGATTGCCGCTGAACAAATCGCCGATGTGGCCGGTCCGCGCCATCATCAATCGCCGCCACACCTCCGAGGTGTTGTGCGCGAGATCGATGACATAGCGGCGGACGTCCTTCCCGCTCATGCCGGCCGCGTAGACGGCGCCGGCGAGCGCACCGATCGAAGACCCGGCGATTGCCACCGGCTGTACGCCGAGTTCGTCAAGCGCTTCGAACACCGCGATATGAGCAAGCCCGCGCGCGCCGCCGGCGCCAAGCGCGAGCGCAAAGCTCTTCACGCCGCGCCCGCCTCGCGGGCGAACTTCCATGCGGTCGCAGCAAGCGGCCGCACCTGCTGGGCCTTGGCCGCAGCGTGCTCGCTCGTTGCCGTGCCGTCGCGCACGCGGCCGGCAATGCCTTGGAGGATCGCGGCAAGGCGGAAGAAGTTATACGCAAGATAAGTCGGCAGATGAGGCCGAGGGTCGAGACCCGTGCGGGCCACATAGGCGTCGGCATAGGCCAGCATCGATGGGATGCCGAGCGACGCAATATCGAAACCGACAAGCGAGCCGGTGCCGGCATCCGACGGCGGCATGTGCCATTTCATCAGGTGATAGGAGAAGTCGGCCAGCGGATCGCCGAGCGTCGACAGTTCCCAATCGAGCACGGCGATGACGCGGGGCGCGTCGGGTGCGATGACCATGTTGTCGAGGCGGAAGTCGCCGTGCACGAGGCGCACCGGACCCGGATGGCGGAAGGTGCTGCGGGAGCCAGGCGATCAGCCGCTCCATGTCCTCGATCGGCTCGGTCTCTGATGCCCGATACTGCTTCGACCACCGCTCGACCTGGCGCGCCACGTAATTTTCCCCGCGGCCATAATCGGCAAGGCCGATCACCGCGGGGTCAAAACTGTGAAGGCGCGCGATGGTCGCGTTGGCGGCATCGTAGATCGCCGCGCGTTCGGCCGGATTGGAATTCGGTAAATGTGGGTCCCAGAAAATGCGCCCTTCGACATAGCCCATGACGAAGAACGTGGTGCCGACGACTGCTTCGTCCTCGCAGAGGATCACCGGCTCCGGCACCGGGAAGTTCTGGCGATGAAGTGCCGAGATCACGCGGAACTCGCGCTCGACCGCATGCGCCGACGGCAAGAGTTTGCCGGGCGGCTTGCGCCGCAGCACATAGCGCCGCGACGGCGTTTCCAGGAGATAGGTCGGATTCGATTGCCCGCCCTTGAACTGCTTCACCGTGAGCGGCCCGCGAAATCCGTCGACGTGGCTCGAGAGCCAGGCTTCGAGCCGTGCGTCATCGAATCGCAGCGGCTGCACAACGTCCTTGATGCCCGAGAAGGTGCTTTGGCGGTCGGCGATGGTTTTGCGGTCGGTGGCGATCATGGCTTGCGGCGCGGAGTGTACAAAATTTGGAAGACCGAGCGATATGCGCGCCTCGCGCGCCAATCGCGCGCCCAAGCATGACGGCGTGGGATTGAGCATTCGAGATCGGACACTATCATCAGGCAACCGGGGTTCTTCGCGCGGCGGCGTCCGCCGCCCGCCCCGTCATAGGAGGCAGATGAAAATCATGCCCGGTACTCCCGACCACCCGATCGAAATCGGTCCCGCACCGCAGCGCGTGCGCGTCACCTTTGCAGGGCGCGTTGTCGCCGATACCAAGCGGGCGCTGCTGCTGAGCGAAGCCTCCTACCAGCCTGTCGCCTATGTGCCGCGCGAAGATGTCGATTTCAACGTGCTCAAGAAAACCGACCACAAGACTCATTGCCCCTATAAGGGTGATGCGTCCTACTACTCGATCCATGTCGATGGGCGTGTCGCGGAGAATGCGATCTGGAGCTACGAGCAGCCGATCGCAGACGTGGGCGCGATCTCGGGGTATATGGCGTTTTATCCGAACCGCGTCGACCGCATCGAGCAGTTGCCGGCCTGAGCGTCGTTTGGACGACACACGATCACGTTTGATTGATCGGGAAGCCGCCGCCGGATCGCGGCAGCGGTTCCCGATAAATTCATGCAATCGCCGAATTCTTTACTGTTTTTTCGCCTTGTTCCTGCCCTATCAACCCGATTAGAACATCAGAGTGGGTTGGGGGATTTTCAAAATGACCACGCGCTCAGTCGCTATTGCAGTGACCGCACTGGGTTTGGTCGTGCTCGCGGGCGAAGCTTGCGCCCAGGGCTATTCCCCTTATGCGCCGCCGCCGCCGCCCGGCTATCGCGGCGCGCCGGGTCCCGTGAATGATGATGACGATTTGGTGCCGTTGCCGGCGCCAGGGCCGTACGGCCGTCCCTCGAGCACGCCCTATGGCTATGGCTACGAGCCGCCACAAAGCGCGCCCGGAACCATCCAGCGAGACACATTGCCGCCGCCGGGCCAGGGCGGCCCTTACGCCGCCGCACCGCCGCAGCCCTATGGGGCGCAGCCGGGGCCATACGGCGGCGCTTATCCGGACAATGCGCCGGCGCCGCGCGGCTACTCCTACGGTGCCTGGGAACCGGTGCGTCCGCCCGGCGACCTAGGCAATCGCGGACTCCCGCCGGGACCTGGCGTCCCTGGCGCTGGTGCTCCGCCGCCTTATGACACCACCAATCGCGGGCCGGCGGAGGCTGCGCCTCCGGGCACGGGCGGGGCTTACGCTTCGTTCCCGCCCGACTACCGTCCTGAGATCGGGCGTCCGAAGGAGTTGCCGCAACAGTTTCGGCGGCAGGTGGTCGAGTACCCAACTCACGAACCCGCAGGCACGATCATCATCGATACGCCGAACACCTACCTCTATCTCGTCATGGGTGGCGGCAAGGCGATGCGCTACGGCGTCGGCGTCGGCCGCGAAGGCTTCACGTGGACCGGGCGCGAGAAGATCACCAGGATGGCGGAGTGGCCGGACTGGCATCCGCCCAAGGAAATGATCGAGCGCCAGCCCTATCTGCCGCGCTTCATGGCCGGTGGTGAGAGCAATCCGCTCGGCGCGCGCGCGCTTTATCTCGGCAACACCGTCTATCGCATCCACGGCACCAATCAGCCGTCGACCATCGGATCGTTCGTCTCATCAGGTTGCATTCGCCTGACCAATACCGACGTCGAAGACCTTTATGGCCGCGTCACGGTCGGGACGAAGGTCGTCGTGTTGCCGGGCGGCCAGGGCCAAGTCCAACGGCTGGCGCCTGAATCGACCGCAAGCGTGCGGTAATCGGTTCGGTTTCAATCTCTTTGGCGTGTTGACGCGCGGCGCTGTGATCTCAAGGACACGGCCGCCGCGCCTCGCGTTCCGCGGGCATTGACTGCCCGCGCAGCCTCGCGCACGATCTTCCTGTTATTTGGGGCATTGCGACCAGGCGGGTGGGGTGGTCGATGTGGGATCGGAGTCAGCTGCGGCAAGCGGTGGTGTGGGGCTGCATCGCGTGGTTCTCCAACTGCTCGTACTTTGACACCCGCGCCAATACGGTGCCGCTGCAGTTCGGCATGACGCCGGACGCGGTGTCGGCTGCCTTGCACGCGCCCCTCGTGTACGCCGGCGGCCGCGAAGGCTCGGAGGTCTTTTACGTCGATCGAAAGACCGCAATTCCGTCGGTCGATACGTATGATCGGCAAATCTGGTTGCAGTTCCGCAATGGCCGCCTGACCGGCTGGCGCAACGACAACCGGCGCGTCGGCCTGTGGTGACGCTCGACGGCGAAAGCCGTCGGTTGGTCCACATCGAAATCTGAAGGGTACGCCGGCCGCCGCTAGCGCGGTTCGCCGGCCATGACGTACGCCCACAGCGACTCGATGTCGTCGGGCTTGAACAGATCGCCCCACGGCGGCATCTGGCCCTTGCCGTGCGTGACCGAGTTGACGAAGCGCTCGTGCTGCTCGGGCGGAAATTCGCGCAAGTCGAACGCACCTTCGGGATTGCGCATGTGATTGCCGTGACACGGCGAACAGTTGCGCGCGAAAATCGCGGCGCCGGCGCTGATGCGTTCCGGTGCGAATTCCGCTGCAACGGCGGTGACTGCTGCGAGGGCCAGCGCGCAGCCGAGAACGGCCGCGCGCCGCCGGAGAGGTCTCAGTTCGGCAGGAGTGCGAAAGTCCATACCGATCCGCCGGGCACCACGTTCTTGAGCGCGTTCTTGGCAAGGTTCCAGTAGAGACCGCCGACACCCGACAGCACGGTCACATATTGCTGGCCGTTATGGGTGTAGGTGATGGGCATCGCGTTGATGCCCGAACCCGTCTGGAACTGCCACAGCGTCTTGCCGTTGTCGGCGTCGAGCGCGATGAACTCGCCGGTTTCCTTGCCCGTGAACAGAAGGCCGCTGCCGGTCGCGAGCATCGCGGCCCAATGCTGGTGATCGTAGAGCGGGATGCGCCAGCGCTGCTTGCCGGTCAACGGTTCGATCGCGTCCACATGGCCGATCGGCTGGCCGTTCGACGGCATGTTCAGGTTCTCGACGAACATGTAGCGCTGGCCCGCCTGAAAGGGCTCCGGCGGAAGCCAGCGGTAGAGCCGGCCTTCATGGATCGTGTTGGCATAGAGGAGGCCGGTCTCGGGGTTGAAGGCGGCGTGCGGCCAGTTCTTGCCGCCGCGGGTCGACGGCCACATCTCGATCTGCTCGCCCGCGCGCAGCTTCTTTGCGATTTCGGTCTCGACCGGTCGGCCGGTTTCCTTGTCGATGTGGCTTGCCCAGTTGACCTTCTCGTAGGGGTTCGCCGCGAGAAGCTCGCCATTGGCGCGGTCGAGCACGTACAGGAAGCCATTGCGGTTGAGCTGCATGACCACCTTGCGCTTGACGCCGTTGATCGGCAGTTCGGCAAGGATCAGTTCCCACACGGCGTCGTAATCGTAGACGTCGTTCGGCGTGAACTGGTAGTGCCACACGATCTCGCCGGTCTTCGGCCGCAGCGCAATCACGGACGCGGTGTAGAGGTTATCTCCCGGCCGCTTGGCGCCGGTCCACGGGCCGGCGTTGCCCGTGCCCCAATAGGTCAGATCGAGATCGGGATCGTACGAGCCGGTGATCCACGTCGAGCCGCCGCCATGCTCCCAGGAGTCATTGTCCTGCGGCCAGGTCTCGTTGCCCTTCTCGCCGCGCGCGGGGATCGTGTAGCGGCGCCACAGGTGGTTGCCGTTCTGCGGATCCCATCCGTCGACGAAACCGCGGATGCCGTATTCGGCGCCGGAAATGCCCGTCAGCAGCACGCCATTGGCGACGACGGGGGCGACGGTCATCGAATAGCCGTCCTTCCATTCGGCGGCCTTTGATTTCCAGATTTCCTTGCCGGTCTTGGCGTCGAGCGCCACCACATAGGCATCGAGCGTGGTGCGATAAATCTTGCCGTCGTAGATCGCCGCGCCCTTGTTGGATACGCCGCAGCACACGACGCGCGGGGTCTCCGGCAGCCAGTCGACCGGCGTCTTCCAGATCTGCTTGCCGGTGCCGACATCGATCGCGACCGTCGCCCGTGCGTTGGTCACGTACATCACGCCATTGTAGATGATCGGCTGCGCCTGCTCGCCCCACTGATTGTCGAGGCTCAGATTCCAGACGGGCACCAGCCGCTTGAGGTTGGTTTTGTCGATCTGCTTGAGCGGGCTGTAGCGATTCTCGCCATAGCCCATCCCGTAGGTGAGCACATTGTCGGTGTTCTTGCCGTCGTTCTTGAGATCATCGAGCGTCTGCGCTGCGGCTGCGGTGGCAAACAGCAGCGACAAGCCGATCACCGAACCGATGTGCTTCATGGTGCTCCTCCCGAGGGGCGTGAATTTTCGCTTGTTGTGAACCATCGAGGCGAACGACACAAGCCTCGGTGCAAACGACCTGCCCACCGGCAAGTCCCTGCCAGCGCGCGAGCAAAAGTGGGCCATGCCCCGTCGCCGAAACCGATATGTTCCGTCGGCTATAACGCGTTGTCGCATCAGGGAAATCGTGCTCTTGTGAATCATAATAGTTCAAAACTTGCGGCCGCCGCTCGTGGCGGGCCGCTGACATTGGGAGGACGCTCATGTCAGACAACGATGTACGTCCGTCATGCGAACGCCATGGCGACCCCGGAGGCGGACATCCCGCCGATCGGGCCGCGTTGCGCGCCTCGCGACGCGAGTTCATCAAGGGGGTGATCGCTTCGGGGGTCGCCGTCTCGGCCGGAGGCTATGTGGTCCTCGGCCGCGGTGGCGCAGCTCTCGCGCAGGTCGCGGGTTCTGTCGGGCGCCTCGTCAGGCTCAACGTCAACGGCAGCGAGCGCCCGGTTGACGTGCTGCCGAACGAAACCTTGGTCCACACCCTTCGCTACAAGCTCGGGCTTACCGGCACCAAGCTCGGCTGCGATCATTCCGAATGCGGCAACTGCACCGTGATGATCGATGACGTCGCGACCTATTCGTGCTCGACGCTCACGCATCAGGTCCGCGGCCGCAAGATCACCACCATCGAAGGCATCGAGGGGCCGAATGGCGAACTGCACAAGGTGCAGAAGGCCATGATCGAGGAGCTCGGGCCGCAATGCGGTTTCTGTACGCCCGGGCAGGTGGTCTCCGCCGTCGCCCTCCTCAAGCACAATCCCAAGCCGACGGTCGAGGAAGCGCGCATCGCAATGTCCGGCAACATCTGCCGTTGCGGTGCGTACGACCACTACCTGAAGGCCGTCATGCGCGCATCGCGGGAGGCTTGAGATGGCATACAATCTCATCGGCAAGAACTTCGTTCCGGTCGACGTCGCCGCCAAGGTGACCGGCCGCGCCAAATACGCCGAGGACTTCCGTGCCGAAGGCATGGTGTTCTGCAAGACGCTGACGAGCCCGATCCCGCATGCCCGCATCCGCCGGATCGACACGTCGGCGGCGCTGAAGATCAAGGGCGTGCTCGGCATTCTCACTGCGGACGACGTGCCGCAATTCCCGCCGCCCCAGCCCCCGATCCTCGCCAAGGACGAGACCTTCTATGTCGGCGATCCGATCCTCGCGGTTGCGGCCGAGACCGAGGAGATCGCGGCGGAGGCGATCGAAGCGATCAAGATCGACTTCGAGCAACTGCCCCACGTGACCGATCCGCTCGAAAGCCTCTTCCCCGGCGGACCTGATGCGCGCTCCAACGGCAACGTCGCGGCCGCGCAGATCAACCTGCAGACGGTGAAGTGGGATGCCGCGGCCTTCGCTGCGGCGGGCGACGACAAGATGCCGCTCGGCAAGCCGGCCGAGGAATGGAGCTATGGCGATCTCGACGCCGGCTTCAAAGCCGCGAAGGTGATCGTCGAGGAAAGCTTCGTCTCGAGCGGCCTTGCCCACCATTCCATGGAGACGCGCTCTGCCATGGCGTACTGGCAGGGCGGCAAGTGCATCCTGCATGGCTCGAACCAGAGCCACACTTCGGCGGTGCCCAACATCGCTCGCCTGATCGGCATCAAGCCCGATGACCTCGTCCTCGTCGCCGAATTCTGCGGCGGCGGCTTCGGCAGCAAGATCCCCGGCTATCCCAACATGGCGATCGCCGCGCTGATGTCGAAGAAGATCAATCGCCCGGTGATGCACCGCATTTCCCGCATCGAGGAATACGGCATCGGCAGTGCCCGCCCGAGCTTCCAGGGCCACGTGAAGCTGGGCTTTGGCGCGGACGGGCGCATGCTCGCGGCCGACCTTTACATCGTGCAGGAGAACGGCCCGCACATCGGCGGCGGCGACTTCCGTTCGGCAGGCAACGCGCTGTCGATGGTCTATCAGCCGCAGGCGATGCGCTGGCGCGCCGTGCCGGTGCTCACCAACACGCCGCCGGTCGGCCCGCAGCGCGGACCGGGCGAGAACCAGTTCGTCGCCGTGTTCGAACCGATGATCGACAAGGCGGCGCGCGACCTTGGCATCGACCGCCTTGCGATCCGGAGCATCAATGCGCCGGACTCCGCAAGCAAGATCGGCTCCGACCGCGGTCCGCTGACCAGCGCTTTCCAAAAGGACGCGCTCGCCAAGGCGGCCGAGATGTTCAAGTGGGACGATCGCAAGAAGCGGTCCGGCC
This sequence comes from uncultured Alphaproteobacteria bacterium, assembly GCA_963702755.1. Classification (GTDB taxonomy): domain Bacteria; phylum Pseudomonadota; class Alphaproteobacteria; order Rhizobiales; family Xanthobacteraceae; genus JAJPKK01. The sequence continues at coordinate 82,670 of CAVPDZ010000010.1, forward strand.
AGCGCAACGGCAATCTCGTCACCGGCGTCGGCATCGGCCAGGGCTACCACTCGGCCGGCTCCAACGGCTTCGACGGGATGGTGCGCATCACGCCGGACGGCAAGCTGCACGTCCACACGGGTGTCGGCAATCTCGGCACCTACTCCCATTCGGCGACCGCGCGCGTCGCGGCCGACATGCTCAACTACGCATGGGACAACGTGATCATCGAGCGCGGCGATAGCCGCCGCGGCCTGCCCTGGAACTCGAACCAGGCCGGCAGCCTCACGGCATCGACGAAATCGCGGACCATGTACGTCGCCGCGATGGACGCCAAGGCGAAGCTCCTCGGCATCGCGGCCCAGGTCCTGGGCGGTGCGGCGAGCGACTACGATCTCGGCAACGAGAAAGTGGTCAGCAAAGCCGATCCGGCAAAGTCGATCAGCTACGCTGACGCCGCCCGCAAGGCGATCGAGCTCGGCGGCACGTTCTCCGGCAAGGAAGCGCCGAAGGACATCAATCCGGTCACCAAGCACGGCCTCGACATGATCGCCGGCAGCGGGTTGATCGGCGTCGCCAAGGACAATCTGCCCCGGGTCGGAGTCACGCCGGGCCTGACGACCACGTTCGCCGAGGTCACCCTCGACGTCGAGACCGGCAAGATCCACATCGTTGACATGCTGTGCGTGGCCGATTGCGGCACCGTGCTGCATCCGCAGGGTCTCGCCGCCCAGATCCGCGGCGGCAACATCATGGGCATCGGGCTCGCCATGCTCGAGCGCCACGTCTACGACCCGAAACTCGGGCTGCCGACCAACACGCTGCTCTATCAGACCAAGCCGCCGACCTATCTCGACGTGCCCGTCGAGATTGGGTGGGCCGCGGTCGAAAAGGCCGATCCGCAGAATCCGGTCGGCGTCAAAGGCGTCGGCGAACCGGTGCAAGGCTCCGGCGCCGCCGCTGTCACCTCGGCGATATCCGACGCGCTCGGCGGACATCTGTTCAACCGCACGCCGATATCGCTCGACATGATCCTCAATCACCTTTCGAAGCGGCCGCAAGCTCACAAGCCGCTCCAGATCAATACGGTCTGAGGGAGCACCGCCATGATCATCAAGGACGTCATGCCCGGCTTCGAGCTGTTTCAACCGACGCAGCTCAAGGATGCATTCGCCCTGCTCGACCGCTACGGCAAGGACAGCTGGAAGCTGGCCGGCGGCTACGACAGCCTGTCGTGGTTCAAGGAGCGCGCCAAGCGGCCGAAAGCCGTGATCGATCTCAGCGGCATCGCTGAGATGAAAGGCATCCGCGAGACCCCGGACGGCATCGAGATCGGCGCGTTGACGACGCTGACCGAGATCGAGCGCAACCCGGTCATCAAGGCGAAGTATCGCGTCCTCGCCGATGCCGCCGCGAAGGTCGCAAGCCCGCAGATCCGCAACGCCGGCACCATCGGCGGCAACGTGTCGCAAGACGCGCGCTGCTGGTACTACCGCGCGGGCCTGCCCTGCTATCGCGCCGGCGGCACGACGTGCTTTGCCGACACGCCGCAGGGCGTCAATCGCGAGCATGCGCTGTTCGATTCCGACCGCTGCGTCGCGGTATCGCCGTCGGACACGGCGCCGGCGCTGGTCGCGCTCGACGCCAAGTTCGTCGTGAAGAGCGCGAAGGGCGAACGCGTCATCGGCACCGATGAGTTCTTCATCGGCCCGAAGACCGACATCACCCGCATGACGTCGCTCGCGCACGATGAAATCCTGACGGCGATCCGGATTTCCAATGCGTGGGCCGGCGCGCATTTCTACTTCGAGAAGGTCGCCGACCGAAACGCCTGGGACTTCCCGCTCGTCAATGTTGCCGCGGCGATGACGGTGAAGAACGGCGTGATCGAGAACTGCCGCATCGCTTGCGGTGCCGTCAGCGCGGCGCCGCGACGCCTCACGGCGGTCGAGTCGATCGTCAAGGGCCAGAAAGCCGGCCCGGACATCGCCAAGCTCGCCGGGCAGTCGGCGACGCGCGGCGCTTCGCCCTTGAACTACAACCAGTTCAAGATTCCGCTGATGGCGAACCTCGTCACCCGCGCGGTGCGCGACGCCAGCGCGTGATCGGCTGCGCCGGATCGTGTTGCGATCCGGTCGGGCGTGAGGCATTTTATCCGGCGAAGCGGTACGGCTTCGCCGGATCGTGCTTTGGAAGCCCTGAACTACTTGGATCACCACCACTCGGATCACCACGGAGCGTCGTCGCTTGGAATTCCCCGTCGAGCTGTTCCGCTATTCGAAATCGATTTACGGCGGCAGCGACCTGATGATCGGCGCCAACTGGGATTTGTTGCCGTGGTTCGTCGGCGCGGGCGCAGCCTTCATCGTGGCGCACGTGGTGCTGACCGCCTTGTTCCGGCGGCGTGCCCACGGGCCGTCCTGAACGAATCGCAGCGCCGGCGGCGCCTGAGAGGCGAGCGGGAACAGCAATGACCATATCCGAAGCGAAATTGCCCGAAGGCCGCATCCGGCGCCACATCCTGTTGGATCGCGCCTATCACTGGCTGATGGCCATATGCGTCCTCACGCTGATGGGGACCGCGTTCCTTCCCATCGTCGGCATCAAATTCGAGTGGCTCACGCTGCACTGGACGACCGGCATCGTGCTGTCCGTTCTTGTCGTCATTCATATCGTCCGCGCCCTGATCTGGCAGGATTTCCGGGCGATGTGGTTCGACGGCAAGGATGTCCGCAACGCGATCCGCCTGTGCACGCGCGCCTTTGGCGGCGGCGCGGAGCCGGGTCTCCCCGGCAAGTACAACGGCCTGCAGAAGCTCTATCACTTCGCCATTGCGGTGCTCGGGCTGGCGATCGTCGTGTCGGGCTTGACGATGCTGCTCAAGATCGACACGCCGTGGTGGCGCCGCAATCCCTATGTGCTCGCCGATTACCAGTGGGGCGAGATCTACGCGGTGCACGGGCTTGCGGCGATGGCGCTCATCACGCTGGTCATGATTCACATCTATTACGCGGTTCGCCCGGACGAATGGTATCTGACCCGTTCCATGTTCCGCGGCTGGATTACGCGCGCTGAATATGATCGCCATTTCGACAAAGAGCGCTGGGCGGGCGATGAAAGCTAAGCGATCGCTCGCCGTAGCCGTAGCCCGGATTGAGCGCAGCGAAATCCGGGGTGGCTGTGCCGCCGGCGAGGTCCGCTCCCGGATTTCGCGGAGCCTGTCATCGGACCCGCCGGAGGCGGGACCCGTTGGCTCAATCCGGGCTACGAAGGAAGTCAGGCCGATGACATCCATGGCGGAAGGACCGGCGACGCTCGCGGAAGCGATCGACGTCATCGAAGAAACCTATGCCTACCTGCTCGCCTATGCCGCGCAGGGCCGTGCCCGCGATGATTCCGGCGACGACGGCGTGCGCGACTATCTCGCCCGCGCCGACGCGGGTCTTGCGATCGTCGCTGCCATGCCGCCGCAAGGCAATGCCGACGAGGCGGCGTTTATCGAGCAGGTGCGCCAGGACGCCATCCGCGCGCGCACTGCGCTGCGCTTCGTGCTGGCGCAGCGTGCCATCGGCTCGCAGATCATCGACAATCTCAATGCTTCGATCCACGTGCGGACGTTGCTGACGGACCTCTTCCTCATCGACGAGGCGCTGAAGATCAGCGAGGGGTGACGCCAGCGCGATCCGGAAGCACACGCAAGGAGCTTCCCTTATGAGCCAATTGAAGGTCGGCGTGATCGGCATCGGCGCCTTCGGCTCGCGCGTGGCGCTGCGGCTGTTGTGGTCGGGCTATCACACGCTGCAGATCTACGACATCGCGGACGTCGCAACGCGCCTCTTCACCAACGACTACGGCGGCATGGCGATCGGCTCGCCCAAGATGATGGCGCAGACCTGCGACGTCATCATCACGGCGCTGCCGTCGGCGGCGGAGTTGCGCGAAGTGTGCTTCGGGTGGGAAGGCGCGATCGAGGGGTTTGCTTCGGGGGGCATTCTCATCGATCTCGGCACGACCGATCCGATGGAGACCATGAAATTCGCCGAACGGTTCGCGGCGCGCGGCGTCGATTTCATTGCCGCGCCCGCATTCGGCACGCCCGCGCAGGCCAAGGAAGGCAAGCTGACGCTTGTCGTCGGCGGCCCGCAGGCGGCGATCGCGCGCTGCCAACCGCTGCTGCAACTGCTCGCGGAACGGATCGTGCCGGTGGGCGCGGCGCCGGCCGCCCAGGCCGCCGGCGCGATCTCGGATTTTCTGCGCGCGGCAGCGCTCCTTGCCGCAAGCGAGGCGATCCGGCTCGGCCAGCGTTTCGGTTTCGAGCCGGGAGCGGTGCTTGATCTGGCCGACCAGATCGGCGGCGACGCCGAACCGCACTTGCAGCAGGTCGTCTCGCGCACATTCAATTCGGGTTTGCAGCTCGGCATTCTGCGCCGCAATCTCGCGCTCGGTGCGGAGCTTGCAGCGGCGACCGATACGCGCTCGCCGCTGATGGAGGCAACGCTCGCCGCCTGGACGGCGGCGGAAAAGAAAATCGGCTATGGCGCCGATTATACGGCCATCATCACGTGGCTTGAGGGTTTGCCAAGCCTCAAGCCGCCGGCGGAAGGCGAAGCTGCTGCCTCCCCGCGAACGCCCGCGCCTCTCGGAAACGCGCCAGCGGCTTGATATAACTTCGAACCGTCACGGTGCGGACTGAGGGCAACGGCGGAGCGATGGACGTAATCTTCCGGGTGGTGCGAAAGGCGGCGGGCGCAAGCCTCGTCGCGGTGCTCGTGATCGCCGCGCCTGTGGGCGCGCGCGCCCTCGCCGACGACATCGAAGCCTTCCTCGCCGGCACCACGAGAGCGTGCGTCGCCTGCGATCTCTCCGGGCGCGATCTCAAGGACCGCGAGTTCAAGCGCGCCAAACTCGATCGTGCCAATTTGCGCAAGGCAAACCTTGCCCAGGCGTCCCTTTTCCGCGGTTCGCTGCAACGCGCCGATCTCGCCGGCGCGAACCTCGTCGAAACCGATCTCAATCGGATCGACGCCAAATGGGCGGACTTCAGCGGTGCCGACCTCACGGGCGCGCTCCTCTACGAGGCGGACCTGTCGAGCGCCAACCTTGCCGGAGCCCAGCTTCGCAACGCCCGCCTCGGCCAGGCGCGGCTCAACCAGGCCAATCTCGAAGGCGCGATGCTCGCGGGCGCCGACCTGCGCGGCGCGCGCCTCGCCGGGCGCGAAGCTCGCCGGCGCCAATCTGCGCGGCGCCAAGCTCGACGGCCAAAAGCTGCGCGAGATGGATCTGCGTGGCATCGACTTCACGCTGTCCGACATGGTCGAGGCCGATCTCTACGGCGCCGATCTGCGCGGCTCGACCTTCGCGGGCGTCGACCTCTTCGGCGCCAACCTCCACGGCGCCGATCTGCGCGGCACGAGCTTCGAGGGTGCCAACCTCAAGAACGCGATCCTGACCGACGCCCAGACCGAGGGCGCCAATTTCGACGCCGCCATCATGCCGGACGGCAAGCGCCAGGAGTGAATTGCTGCTCTTCCGCTGGGCCGATGATGGTTCTTCTCCCCTCCCCCTTGTGGGGAGGGGTCGGGGGTGGGGGTCGCGCGATTAGGCACTTCGGTGCCGCAACCTAACGACCCCCCACCCCGACCCTCCCCCACAAGGGGGGAGGGAGAACAAGCGCCGCATCGCATGCGAAGCTCCTGCCCCTGAAAGCGGCGCCTAGCGAGGAAGGGAATGAGAAGGAAAGAATGAGCGCACATGTCATTATCGGTTGCGATAGCTCTCCCTGCGCCGGAGTCGCGAAAGACAAATCGCGCAGCGATGATTGACATCATAGGAATAGTCCTATAAAATAGTCATCCAGAATTCCAAGGTGATGATGTTCGCAGGACCGTTGCCATGCCCGCTACGACGATTTCGCTGAGATACGCTGTTCAAGGCCGCGGAATCACGGGTCCGCTTTGGCCCATGTCCTCTGGACTGTTGAGCGAATCGGCGGAGCCATGCGCGGACGGAGGAACGGTTTTTGGTTTTCCCTGTTATTTTCCCTGTTCTCAGGGAAAAATCGGGGGTGTCTCGGAGAGCGAGCGGGTTCGCATGAACAGGTGCCTGATGATGGTCTTGCGATCTCTCGGACGCGTTGCCTTCGCGATTGCCTGCCTCGCCGTCTTCGTTGTCGTGGCGCGGGCGGGTTCGGCGGAAGAGGATTTCCGCAGCGGCCTCTCGGCATTCAACCGCGGCGACTACGCCGCCGCGATGCGGTTGTGGCGCCCGCTCGCCGACAGCAACGAGCCGCGTTCGCAGGCCGGGATCGGCTTCATGTATCACCGCGGGCTCGGCGTCAAAACCGATGACGCTCAGGCGGCGATCTGGCTCCGCAAGGCCGCCGAGCAAGGGCAGGCCGAAGGCCAACTGATGCTGGGGAGCCTTTACTTCTTCGGGCTCGGCGTGCCGCAGAGCTACCCGACGGCCTATGCCTGGTGCGAGCTTGCGCAGGATAACGGTCAGGCCGAGGGACAAATGTGTCGCGACGCCGCGTTGCAATCGATCACCGCCGATGCCGACCGGCGCGATGCCTTCCGGATGGTCAGCGAACTCCGCGAACGGTTCAGCAAAGCGGGACCTCAGTGATCAGTAATGTAGCCCGGATGAGCGAAGCGATATCCGGGATCAGCGCTTCATCTCGCCGATACTCCCGGATGTCGCGACCGCTGCGCGTTCGCTCATCCGGGCTACAGTCTCTTCGTAGCCCGGATGGAGCGCAAGCGTAATCCGGGAAGAACGTTTCCGCGAGTTGAGAGGCTTGCCCCGGATTGCGCGAACGCCCCGCGTTCACTCCATCCGGGCTACATGAATAGCAGCTTCAGCAGCCCTTCTTCTTCGTGAGTTCGATGGCCTCTTCGTCGGTCGCGGCGGTGACGACGGTGTTCACCTCGTCGCCGCTCTCGTCGATGATGCAGCTCACGCGATAGTCGAACTTCCCGGGCGCGGACGCAGACGGCGTCTTCGACTGGATGTTGCACGACGAGCAGGTCGCGTAGGCGGGCGACGCCAGCGGGAGCGCGGCCAACGCAACGGCCGCGGCAAGCAGATGCTTCATGGGGTTTGTCCCGTGCCGTTGGGGCGAGCGTCCGTCGTCTTGTAGTTCGGGTCCATCAGCTCGAAACGCGTCCAGCTTTCGAACTGGCCGACCGTGCTCTCGCCGGTCGCCGCATTGGTGTCGCTTTGGCCCGGCTTGCGCAGGAAGTGCGCCTCGACCATGAGATCGCGTTCCGCCGTATGTTTTTCGCAGCGCTGCTTGATGAACACGCCGCCACCGACCGGCGTCTCGCCCGGCGCCGGCGGAAAATCGGTGCAGGTCCAGCCGTCCGGATCGTACCGATTGATGACCGCGAGGCGCAGCATGTGCGCCATGCGGCGTTCGATGACCGACCCCCGCGGATCGCTCACCATGCGGATGCCGCGCAGGATGCCATCCTTGTCGAACAGCACCGACAGGATCACCGGATGACCGGCGACCTGCGTCCCGACCCGCCCCTGCGCATACAGCGGGTCGTCGATCGCCCGTCCGATATAATCGCGTTCATCGTCGAAGCGGGCATTGACCTCGTAGAGCCCACTCGATTCCGGGCGGCATTTGCGGAAATCGGCCCAGCCGTCGATCATCTGGCGCGGTGGGCCGCCATTGCTGCCGCAGGCGAGATCGCCCCATGTCGCGGTCGACATCTCGGCAGCCTTGAGACCGAGCTTCAGTCCGTGAATTTCGCCGGGGTCGGGTCGCGGCTGCGCATGAACCTGCATCGCGCTGCCGCGATGGCGAGCGCCGCCAGCGCGATGCGAGCCCGTAGGGTGGGCAAAGGCGGCCCGACGTTGCCAAAGCCGAACAGCGCTTGTTCCGCCGTGCCCACGTGCCGGCTGCGCCTGCACGCGTGGGCACGGCGGAACCGCGGCTGCGCCAGAATTCGCCGGCACGTGGCCGCCTTTGCCCACCCTACGGGCCTTCATTGCACTCACTTCTTCATCGGCTCGCACTGTTTGGTGTCCTTGCCCCAGAAGTCGACGCAGTCGTCGTAGGTCGCCGGTCCTTTGCCGACGTCCTTGGCGAACAGATATTTGACCACCGCCTCGACTTCGCGATTGGAGAGGAAGTCGTTGCCGGCCGGCGGCATGTCCTTGCCCATCTGCTCGCGGGTATAGCCGTAGCAGCGCTTGTCCGTGTACGCGAAGCGGTCGTGATACGGCATCCCGGTGCCGGGCCTCCCGCACTTCACCACCTCGGTCATCTGCTCCGGCGTGAGCTTGGTCGCGCGAAGCGACAAGGCGTTGCCGCCATAGCCTTGGTCGCCCGACGCATCCCATTTGTGACAGAACTGGCAGACCGCCTTGCTCTTGAAGATTTCCTTGCCGAACTCGAGTTGCCGCTGCTCCTCGGCCGACAGCGCGGCCTGTGCTTTGGCCGAGCTGCCGAGCGACGCAAACGACATGAGAGCGAGAAAGACGAACGCGACAACACGAGTTGGTTTCATTGCTAGCGGCATTTCCGGGTTTTGGTCAGAGGGCGAAGACGAACAGCATCGATGCCGTCGAATTGTTCCGCAGTTCGGGCGACAGCGAAATGACGTTGTTCGGCTGCCGCGAGCCGGCCAGGACAGCGATGTACTGCTTGCCGTTCACCGAATAGGTGATCGGTGGCGCATTGATGCCCGTGCCCACGTCGAAGCGCCACAGCTCTTTCAGCGTCTTGGCGTCATGGGCCGTGAAGCCGCCGTCGGGGTGACCAAGGAAGACGAGATTGCCGGCGGTCGCGAGCGCACCCGAGTAGTTCGGGTACTCGAGTTTCAAGTTGGCCTTGATCTCGCCTGTCGCAGGATCGACGGCCTTCAGACTTCCATAGAGGCGTTCCGGAGTCTTCGGGCCGCCGCCGGTGAAGCGCTCGCGCACCTTGGCCGTGCCGCCCTGGTCCTCCATGTCCTTCTGCACCACCGTGTCGATGTAGTTGCAGCCCTCGATCGAGGGGATGAAGAGCACGCCGAGCGCAGGACTGTACGCGGTCGGCTCCCAGTTCTTCCCACCGAAGTGAGACGGGCAGAGCTTGTTGCCGTGCGGCTCGGCGCGGGTCCCGTGGCTGCCGGCGTTGTAGACCTGGAAGCCACCGGCCGGGTCATAGTTGATGGGCTTGCCGGTCTTGGGATCGAGACCAGGTGTCCAGTTCAACTGGTCGACATACTGCTTGCCGTTGATGAACGAGCCGTTGGTGCGGTCGAGCGCGTAGAAGAAGCCGTTGCGCGCGGCGTGCACCACCATCTTGCGATCTTCGCCGTTGACCTTGGCGTTGATGATCGGATGCTCGGAGATCTCGTCATAGTCGTAGGGGTCGTTCGGCGTGTACTGGAAGCCCCATTTGATCTTGCCGTCGTTCGGGCTGATGGCGAGGACGCTTGCGGCCCATTTGTTGTCGCCCGGCCGATATTCGGCATCCCAGTCCGGACCGGCATTGCCGATGCCCTGGTAGAACGTGTCGGTGTCGGGGTCATAGGTCGCGGTCTCCCACACCGAGCCGCCGCCGTGCTTCCAATGGTCCTTGCCGTCTTTCCACGTCTCGTTGCCGGGCTCGCCGGCGCCGGGAATCGTGTACGTCCGCCACGCCTGTTTGCCGGTGTTGAGGTCGGTCGCCTCGATGAAGCCGCGGATGCCGAACTCGCCACCTGCGATGCCGACGATCGCGAGATCACGAATGACGAGCGGCGCGATCGTCAGCGTCTCGCCGATCGCCGGGTCGGCGATCTTGCGCTCCCACGCGACTTCGCCCGTTGCCTTGTTGATCGCGAACATGCGCCCGTCGAGCGCGATGGAAATGACCTTGTCCTTCCATAGCGCGACGCCGCGATTGTTGACGCCGCAGCAGGCAACGTCGCCCGCCCAGGCGCGATCGGTGCCGGGGTCCATCTTCCACTTGATGACGCCCTTCTTGCCCGCCGTGAGGTCGATCGCATAGACCGAGCCCCAGCCGTCCGGCACATACATGATGCCGTCTTCGACCAGCGGCGTCGCTTCCAAGTTGCCGAAGGCGTAGCGCCCGCCGCTCTGGAAGCCGCTCAGTGCGACGGTGAAGGCCGGCTTCAGGTTCTTGACCGTGTCCGCGTTGATTTCCTTGAGCAGCGAGTAGCGGTGACCCTGGTAGTTGCCGTGATGGAGAATCCAGTTCTGCGGCTCGCGCTGCGGGTTGAGCGCCCGCTCCATGGTCATGTCGGCGGCACGGGCCGGCGTCAGCGCCGTCGCCGTCAGGAGCGAGGCGAGCAGGGCGCCGGCGAACGTTGTCATCCTCATGGTCTCTCTCCCTTTTGATCTGCCGCCACGGCACGGGCAGAACGAGTGACGTTTAGTGTTGCGGCTCTGCCGCATCAATCCCATACGGCGTCATGCCCGCGCAAGGCGGGCATGCAGCAATCCGTCAGCTGTCGCTTGGGCAGGAGCCTCAACCGACACCGACTGCGTTCATGAGCCGTCCGGTCAAACCGGACGATCCCGGTCCTTCGAACCTGTAGTCCCGCCGAGCATTCGCGGCGGGGCACGACCTACAGGCCGAAAACGTACAGCATCGACGCCGTCGACGTGTTCTTGAGTTCGGGCGCCACCGAGATGAAGTTCGCCGGCTGGCGCGAACCCACGAGCACCGCGACATATTGCTTGCCGTTGACCGAGTACGTGACGGCCGGCGCGTTGATGCCGCTGCCGACGTTGAAGCTCCATACTTCCTGCATGGTCTTCGCATCGTAGGCCGAGAACGTGCCGTCGATATTGCCGAGGAACACCAGGTTTCCGGCCGTGGCGAGCGCGCCGGCAATGTTCGGATAGGTGAGTTTGGCGGTGGCTTTGATTTCACCGGTGGTCGGATCGACCGCCTTGAGCGCGCCGTAGAGACGCTCCTGCCACTTGAACCCGCCACCCGTGAAGCGGTCGCGCGGCTTCACCGTGCCGCCCTGGTCGACGAAGTCCTTCTGCTCGACGGTGTCGATGCTGTTGCAGCCTTCGATCGTCGGAACGTAGAGCAGGCCGAGTTCGGGATTATAGGCCGAGGGCTCCCAATTCTTCCCGCCCTGGATGTTCGGGCACAGCGTCGCGCTTTGCGGATTTGCCCGTGTCCCATGGCTGTTCTGGACGTAGGTCTGCGCGTTGCCGGCGGGATCGTAATCAATCGGCCGGCCCGTCTTGGGATCAATGCCTTTCGTCCACGTGACCTTATCGACGTACTGCTTGCCGGCAACGAACGAGCCGTTGGTGCGGTCGAGCGCATAGAAGAAGCCGTTGCGCGCGGCGTGCACCACGAGCTTGCGATCCTGGCCATTGATCTTGGCGTTGATGATCGGATGTTCGGAGATCTCGTCATAGTCGTAGGGATCGTTCGGCGTGTACTGGAAGCCCCATTTGATCTTGCCGTCGCTGGCGCCGATCGCCAGAACGCTCGCCGCCCACTTGTTATCGCCCGGCCGATACTCGGTGTCCCAGTCCGGCCCGGCATTGCCGACGCCCTGGTAGAACGTGTCGGTGTCGGGATCGTACGTGGCGGTTTCCCAAATGGAGGCGCCGCCGTGCTTCCAATGGTCCTTGCCGTCCTTCCAGGTCTCGTTGCCGGGCTCGCCGGTGCCTGGAATGGTGTAGGTGCGCCACGCGGCCTTACCGGTGTTGAGATCGGTCGCCTCGATGAAGCCGCGGATGCCGAACTCGCCGCCGGCGGTGCCGACGATCGCGAGATCGCGAATGACAAGCGGGGCGAGGGTGATGGTCTCGCCGATCGCGGGGTCAGCGACCTTGCGCTCCCATGCGACTTCGCCGGTCGCCTTGTTGATGGCGAACATGCGCCCGTCGAGCGCAATGGAGATGATCTTGTCCTTCCACAGCGCAACGCCGCGATTGTTGACGCCGCAGCAGGCGACATCGCCCGCCCAAGCGCGATCCGTGCCCGGATCCATCTTCCACTTGATGACGCCCTTCTTGCCGGCGGAGACATCGATCGCATAGACCGAGCCCCAGCCGTCCGGCACGTACATGATGCCGTCTTCGACGATCGGCGTCGCTTCCAGGTTGCCGAAGGCATAGCGCCCGCCGCTCTGGAATCCGCTCAGCGCGACAGTGAACACCGGCTTCAGGTTCTTGACCGTCTCGGTGTTGATCTCCTTGAGAAGCGAGAAGCGGTGACCCTGATAATTGCCGTGATGGAGGATCCAGTTCTGCGGCTCGCGCTGCGGATTGAGCGCGCGCTCCGTGGTCATGTCGGCGGCCTGGACGGGTGTCAGCGCGGTCGCGGTCAAAAGTGCGCCGAACAGCGTGCCCGCCAAATGTTTCGCGTTCATCGTTTCTCTCCCTGTGATTGGCGGAGCACGCCGCACTGACCTGACAGCGGGCGCGCTCCTTTATGTTCGGCAGGCGGGCGATGCGCCCGCTGGCCGTTTCTCAAAGGCCGAAAACGTAAAGCATCGACGCTGTCGACGTGTTCTTCAGCTCGGGCGCCAGCGGAATGATGTTGCTCGGTATCCGCGAGCCGACCAGCACCGCGACATATTGCTTTCCATTCACCGCGAAGCTGATCGGCGGCGCGTTGATTCCGGAGCCGGCATTGAAGCTCCAAAGCTCCTTGAGGGTCCGCGCGTCATAGGCACTGAATTCGCCGTCGATATGCCCGAGGAAAACAAGATCGCCGGCGGTCGCGAGGGCACCGGCGAAGTTCGCGTAATCAAGGCGCACGTTTGCCTTGATTTCTCCCGTCGTCGGATCGACGGCTTTGAGCGCGCCGTAAAGGCGCGGGTCGGGCATCTTGAACGGGCCGCCGGTGAAGCGTTCGCGCGGCTTGATCGGGCCGCCCTGCTCCTGGCGGTCCTTCTGTTCGACCGTCTGGATCGAACTGCAGCCTTCGATCGAAGGGATAAAGAGCAGCCCGAGTTGCGGATTGTAGGCGCCGGGCTCCCAGTTCTTGCCGCCGGACACCGAGGGGCACAGCTTGTTGCTGATCGGCCGCGCCCGCGTGCCGTGGCTGCCCGGCTCATAAATCTGCGTGTCCGCGTTCGGATTGTAGTTGAGCGGCTTGCCGGTCTTGGGATCAAGGCCGGGTGTCCAGTTCAATTGATCGACATACTGCTTGCCGGTGATGAAGGACCCGTTGATGCGATCCAATGCGTAGAAGAAGCCGTTGCGGGCCGCATGCACCACGAGCTTGCGATCAGCACCATTGACTTTGGCGTTGATGATCGGGTGCTCGGAGATTTCATCGAAATCATAAGGGTCGTTCGGGGTGTACTGGTAGCCCCACTTGATCTTGCCGTCGCTCGGCGAGATCGCGAGCACGCTCGCCGCCCATTTGTTGTCGCCCGGCCGGTATTCGGCGTCGAAGTCAGGCCCGGCATTGCCGATGCCCTGGTAGAACGTATCGCTCTCGGGATCGTAGGTCGCGGTCTCCCACACCGAGCCGCCGCCGTGCTTCCAACGCTCCTTGCCGTCCTTCCACGTTTCGTTGCCGGGCTCGCCGGCGCCGGGGATCGTATAGGTGCGCCACGCCTGCTTGCCGGTGTTGAGATCGGTCGCCTCGATGAAGCCGCGGATGCCGAATTCGCCGCCGGCGGTGCCGACGATCGCGAGATCGCGGATCACGAGCGGGGCCAGCGTCAGCGTCTCGCCGATCGCCGGGTCGGCGATCTTGCGTTCCCACGCGATTTCCCCGGTTGCCTTGTTGATGGCGAACATGCGCCCGTCGAGCGCGATGGAGATGACCTTGTCCTTCCACAGCGCGACGCCGCGATTATTGATGCCGCAGCAGGCGACGTCGCCGGCCCACGCGCGGTCGATGCCGGGATCCATCTTCCACTTGATGACGCCCTTCTTGCCGTTCGAGACGTCGATCGCATAGACCGAGCCCCAGCCGTCCGGCACGTACATGATGCCGTCTTCGACGAGCGGCGTGGCTTCGAGGTTGCCGAAGGCATAGCGCCCGCCGCTCTGGAAGCCGCTGAGCGCAACCGTAAACACCGGCTTGAGGTTCTTGACCGTCTCGGTGTTGATCTCCTTCAGCAGCGAGAAGCGGTGACCCTCGTAATTGCCGTGATGAAGGAGCCAGTTCTGGGGCTCGCGCTGCGGATTGAGCGCGCGCTCCGTGGTCATGTCGGCTGCTTGTACGGATGTCAGAGCGGTCGCGAGCAGCAGCGATCCGATAAACGCATACGTCTTCGGTCTCATGGTACTCCTCCCCTGTTGTGCCGGAGCTCGATGACTCCGGCTTATCTTTGCTTGATCCAAGTCTTTGCTCGATCAAGCGCGGCGCGATCTTTTTTTGATCGCGCCGCGCGAATACGAAGTTACAGGCTGAATACGAACAGCATCGACGCCGGTGCGCTGTTCTTGAGCTCCGGCCGATCGCCGATCACGAACTGCGACTGCTTCGAGCCGGCCAGCACCGCGATGTACTGCTTGCCGTTCACCGAATAGGTGATCGCCGGCGCGTTGATGCCGGTGCCCGCATTGAACGACCACAGCTCCTGCAACGTCCGGCCGTCATAGGCGGCGAACGTGCCGTCGGCGTGGCCGAGGAAGACGAGATTGCCAGCGGTCGCGAGCGCGCCTGAGTAGTTCGAATAGGTGAGGCGGATCTTGCGCCTTCATCTCGCCGGTCACGGGATCGAGCGCCTTGAGGCCGCCGTGGAGCGGCTCGATCATCTTGAGGCCGCCGCCGGTGAAGCGCTCGCGCGGCTTCACGGTGCCGCCCTCGGCTACGAAGTCGGCCTGCTCCTTGGTCTCGAGCGCGTTGCAACCTTCGATCGTCGGAATGTAGATCGTTCCGAGATTGGGATTGTAGGCGGTCGGTTCCCAGTTCTTGGCACCGAAGTGCGACGGGCACAGCGGCTGCGTCATCTGCGGATGGGCGCGGTCGGGGTGGCTGCCCGTGACTGTAGGCCTGGAGGTCCTTGCTCGGATCGTAGTTGAGCGGCATGCCCGTTTTCGGATCGAGACCGGTTGTCCAGTTCAGCTTCTCCACATATTGCTTGCCGGCGATGAACGAGCCGTTGAGGCGATCAAGCGCGTAGTAGAAGCCGTTCCGCGCCGCGTGCACCACGATCTTGCGATCCTGGCCATTGATCTTGGCATCGATGATCGGGTGCTCGGAAATCTCGTCGAAGTCATAAGGATCGTTCGGCGTGTACTGGAAGCCCCACTTGATCTTGCCGTCACGCGGGCTCATCGCGAGCACGCTCGCCGCCCACTTGTTGTCGCCGGGGCGATATTCGGTGTCCCAGTCCGGGCCGGCATTGCCGATGCCCTGATAGAACGTGTCGCTCTGCGGATCGTAGGTCGCGGTCTCCCAGACCGAGCCGCCGCCGTGTTTCCAGCGATCCTTGCCGTCCTTCCACGTTTCGTTGCCGGGCTCGCCCTTGCCGGGAATCGTATAGGTGCGCCACGCCTGCTTGCCGGTGTTGAGGTCGGTCGCTTCGATGAAGCCGCGGATGCCGAACTCGCCACCCGCCGTGCCGACGATCGCAAGATCGCCGACAATCAGCGGCGCGATCGTCAACGTTTCGCCAATCGCCGGATCGGCGATCTTGCGTTCCCATGCGACCTCGCCGGTGGCCTTGTTGATGGCGAACAAGCGCCCATCGAGCGCAATGGAAATGACCTTGTCTTTCCACAGCGCGACGCCGCGATTGTTGACGCCGCAGCACGCCACATCGCCCGCCCAGGCGCGATCCGTGCCGGGATCCATCTTCCATTTGACGACGGCCTTGTTGCCGGCCGTCAAATCGATCGCGTAGACCGAACCCCAGCCGTCCGGCACGTACATGATGCCGTCTTCGACCAGCGGCGTCGCTTCGAGATTGCCGAACGCATAGCGCCCGCCGTTTTGGAATCCGCTCAAGGCGACTGTGAAAGCCACCTTCATGTTCTTCACGTTCTCGGTGTTGATGTCCTTGAGCAGCGAGAAGCGATGACCCTGATAATTGCCGTGGTGCAGGATCCAGTTCTGCGGCTCGCGCTGCGGATTGAGCGCGCGATCCATGGTCATGTCGGCGGCCTGCGCCGGCGTCAGCGCGGTCGCCATCAGCAGCGAAGCCAAAATAGTGCCGGCGAACAGTCTCGTCGTCATCGCATTCCTCCCAATGTGGTCAACCGGTGCACAGCCCGGACGCGTCGGCTCAACGGCCAATTTTTCGATCGCGGGCCGCAGATTAGATTGGAAGGTAGGCCGGCTGATGTTGGGGGGTCAACCCGTTTACGCTGTCGCGCGCAGCGCCCAATTGCAGCAGCATAAGGGCGCGTCCCAACTTGCTTCAGTGGGCAGAAACGCCTTTGCAGGCAGATGGGCAAGATTGCAGTTTTTGCGTAGGTCCCTCGCGGTTTTAAGTGATCTCCACGATCACTTGCCGCAGTCGGTCAACTCTTTCTCGTCGATGGAAAAGACCTCGCCCGCCTTGATGGCGATGTTGCGGACGTAACAGACGCGGCCCGTCACATCCTTGAGGCGAGCATCGTAGGTGCCCGGTGCAATCCCGGTGATCCGCAGCCGTTCGTCGGAATCGACCGTACCGTCCTTGTCATTCTTGCACTGGTTCTCGCCCCAGTTGGTCGTGCCGGTCGGCGCGAGCTGGAATTCCGAGATCGTGTTGCGCGTCAGGTTCCAGAACCGTGTCGGGCGCTCGACCGCGATTGCGCTTGAGATGCCGAGCAGGCTGAGCAGGATGACGTAACCAACCCTTCGCATGGTTTCCCCCAAAGGCTTTTGCGCACGTTACCTGCCGCGGCGGGTGAGCGGAAGGGAGCTTCTTCCAAACCTGCGGTCGAGCAGCGGCCAAACATGCGGCCAAACAATGCGGCGTCGTCGAAGTCGCCTCGCCGGCTCAAGCGGCAGGGTCGGAGGGGGTATCGACACGACCCCGGGGGCCGGGTAACAAGTTAACCGGAAACACGCCCACGTCACGACCAGCCGTCAGGCTCAACGAGAAGAATTTTCGGCATGTCTACCCAGGCTTTGGCGCCCCGCGCTTGGCAAAGCGAATTTCCCGCCGACCATTTGCCGCTGCTGCGGTGGCTGATTTTTACCGGCGTTTGCGTCTTTGCTTTCGTCATCGCCTGGCAATATGGCCTCGTGCGGATGATGATAAACGGCGATAAGACCTACATCTCCATCATTATCGCCGTGCTCTACGTCGCGAGTTCGTTGCACTGCCTGCTGCGCACCTCCACGATTTCTCGGGAGCTCGACAAAGCCCACCGGGTGCTCCGCATCGTGAGCAACGGGGAGCCCCACCTCGACGTCCAAGGCTCCGACGTTGTGACGCCCGACGGAACAAAGCTTCCGCGCGGACAGGTGACCGAGCATATTCGCAACCTCCTCCTCAAGGCGCGGCTGCAGGGCGACGAGCATCGGCTCGACCAGACCTTGTTGTTGCGCGGCCTTGCGGATGCGTTGCGCGGACCAAACCAGCTTGGCTCCTATGCAGGCGATGCCCTGATGAAGCTCGGGCTCTTGGGCACCGTCATCGGGTTCATCATGATGCTGGCGCCGATTGCGGGGCTGGATGCCGCCGACCGGGTCTCGGTCCGCACGTCCATGGGCCTGATGAGCGATGGCATGGCGGTCGCGATGTACACGACCCTGACCGGCTTGATCGGCTCGATCCTGGTGCAGACGCAGTACTACATGCTGGACAAGGCGACCCAGCGGCTGTTCGGGATTGCCACCAATCTGACCGAAGTCTTTGTGGTTTCCGTCCTCGAGCGAAAGCCAAATGGATAGCTTCGGCAACTATCCCGACGACAAGCCGTTTGATCCCTTCAGCGTGATGCTGTTCAAGGCGCTGCAGGTCGTCGCATTTTTGTTCTTCATTGCGCTCCTGGCGATGAATCCGGAGAGCACCAAGGGCAAGGTCGATTCGAAGGCCGAGTTCATCATCACGCTGGGCTGGCCCGACAGCCATCCCGATGACATGGATCTCTATACCGAAGACCCGCTCGGCAACATCGTCTGGTACCACGAACGCGAAGCCGGCTTCATGACGCTCGACCGCGACGATCGCGGCGGCCTCAACAATTCCATCACCGTCGCCGGCCACAAGGTGATGAGCCCAATTCGCCAGGAGACCGTGAGCATTCGCGGCATCCTCGCCGGCGAGTACACCGTCAATGTGAACTATTATCTCGCCACCGCGACGGCGCCCGTTCCGGTCTCCGTGAAGATCGAGAAAGTGAATCCGACCGTCGAGGTCGTCTACTACGACACCATGACGCTCACCCACATGGGCGAGGAAAAGACCGCGGCGCGGTTCCGGGTCGCCGAGAACGGCAACGTGGTCGAGGTGAACCACCGGCAGAAGTCGCTCATCCAGATGACGCGCAGCGTCCGCCGCAATGCCGGTGCCAAATGACGGTGCTGCCGATGCCCTTGTACCGGTCCGCGCCGCACCGATTTGAAAAGCCCCGTGCATGACACTGGCAGTGCTCGCGATATCGGTCGCTTACGTCGTGATGGCCGTGGTGCTGCTGTCGATGGGGCTCACCTCGCGCTTCAAATGGTGGATCAAGGGCGTCGTTATCGTCGTCACCAGCGTGTTCTTCATCGAGTCGTTCTTCGCCACCAGAAGCCTGCTTGGATGGCCCGGCACCGGCCAACTGCCGCATCGCTTCCAGCTGTTGTGGACGCGCGTGGTCGAGCCCGATCCCAAGATCGGCGATCCCGGCGCGATCTATCTTTGGGTCGAAGAACTCGACGAGAACAACGTGCCGACGGGCGTGCCGCGCTCCTACAAAATCAAATACACGCCGCCGCTCGCGGACCGCTCCAACAAGGCCAAGGACGAGATCATGGCCGGCAATCCCCAGGAGGGCACCGCGAGCGACCTCGAGGGCGACGAGGTCAAGACCGAGGCGAAGCTCGAGCAGATGACCGGCCCGAACCGCGCGGAGACCGGCATTTCCAAGGTCGAGATGGAGATGCTGCGCCAGGCGCAGCAGATCGAATTCCGCCCGCTGTCAGGCATCCCGCTGCCGCCGAAGAACTAGGTATCACACGCGCTCGGCGGCGGTGCCGGTCATTGCAAGAAACGCTTCTTCGATCGTCTTCGCGCCGGCCGCGGCCATGAACTTGGCCGGCGTCGTATCAGCGAGGACCTTGCCCTTGTGAAGCACGATCACCCGGTCGGCTTCGCCGACCTCGTCGCACAAGTGCGTCGCCCACAGCACCGCGACCGCGCGCTCGGTACGCATCGCGAGCAGCAGCTTGAGGAGATCGCTGCGGCTCGCCGGATCGAGGCCGACGGTCGCCTCGTCCATCAGGAGTACGCTCGGCTCGTGAAGGAGTGCGCGGGCAAGTTCGACCCGCCGCCGGTTGCCGCCGCTGAGCTTCGCGGCTTTGTCGTGCGCGCGGTCGGCAAGACCGAGACGCTTGAGTTCGGCATCGATGTGCGGTCGCGCAACGGCGCGTGGGATGCCGTGCAAGCCGGCATGGAACAGAAGATTCGCCAGGACCGACAACTCCAAGTCGAGTGTCGGCTGCTGGAACACGATGCCGAGTCGCGCGAGGGCCGGAACGGCGTTGCGCGTCATGTCATGGCCCATCACCTCGATGCGCCCGGAATCCGGCACGAACAGCCCGGACAGCAGCTGGAACAAGGTGGATTTGCCGGCGCCGTTCGGCCCAAGCAGTGCGATGAACTCGCCCGGCCACGCCTTGAAACTGACACCATCGACCGCCCGCACCGGCCCATAGGTCTTCACCACATTATCGAGCAACAGGGCGGGCCCAGCGAATGCCGCGCCGGAGCGTGCGTCCATCAACCTTTCATCCTCCCAGGCCTGGCGCACACGGCTCGCGCGCCTGCGCCGGTTTGCGCCTTGCCCGGCTGCTTGCATAAGTCGTACGCTGGGTTTAAGCGACTTCGCAAGCAAAGAGAACCCACCGTGCCCATTGAGAGGCTTAGGCGACGGCCAACATCCGTTGCTGCCGTCATTTCCATCGCCCTGCGATCCTGTGCCGCCCTGATGCTCGCCGCTGTGTTGCTCGCAAGTTCGAGCATGAGCGGATCGGCGAAGGGTACCGGACTTATTTTCGTCAGCAATGAGAAGACCAATAACCTGATTGTGATCGATCCCAAGACCTACAAGGTCGTGAAGGACCTCAAGACCTCGCGCCGCCCGCGCGACATGCACTTCAACGCCGATCACACCAAGCTCTACGTCGCCTGCGGCGACGATGACGTGATCGACATCATCGATGTCGCCAAGCTCGAAGTGGTGGGCAAGCTCTCGACCGGATCGAGCCCCGAGACCTTCGGCATCGACGAGAAGCGACGCCGCATCTACGTGTCGAACGAGGAGGGCTCGTCGCTCTCCGTCATCGACATGGACCAGAACATCATCATCCAGGAAATTCCGACCGGCGCCGAGCCCGAAGGCGTATTCGTGAGCGAGGACGGTCACAACGTTTACGTGACCTCGGAGGTCGGGGACCTCATCCATCTCATCGATGCCGACAGCGGCAACGTGGTGCAGGACGTCGTGGTGGGCACCCGGCCGCGCCGCTTCGCGGCAACACCCGACGGCAAGGAGCTGTGGGTCTCGACCGAGCTCTCCGGCGAGGTTTACATCATCGATCGCGAAAAATTCGTGGTCAGCGGCAAGCTCGATTTTCTGCCGCCCGGCATGCGCAAGACCGACGTGACGCCCGTCGACCTGCGCATCACCAAGGACGGCAAGACCGCGTACGTGACGCTTGGCCACGCCGCTCACGTCGCCGTCGTGGACGTTCCGACGCGCAAGATCCAGGGTTATATCCTCGTCGGTAAACGAGCCTGGGGTCTCGGCATGACGCGCGACGAGAAGACGCTCTATGTGGCGAACGGCTTCGGCGACGACGTCACCGTGATCGATTTGCCGAGCCGCAAAGCCGTGATTTCGATCCCGGTCGGCCGCATACCGTGGGGCGTCGTCATCGATGATTAGCCTCCGGACCCGTAGGGTGGGCAAAGGCGGCCGAGTGGCTTCGGCGATCGCACGAACGCTGTTCCGCCGTGCCCACGCGGTCTGCCGTGCATGCTTGCAACAACGCGTGGGCACGCTTCGCTTTGCCCACCCTACATTTGTCGGCCTGCTCGTTCTCGCTGCCACCTGCCTCTCGCCGCAGACGCCCCGCCGCCGTCGCAACCGCGTCAGCACGTCACTATCGGCTTTGTGGAGATCGCCGGCGATCCGCGTCACGAGCCGGTGCGCGCGTATGAGCGGCTGATCCTCAAGACCCGCGAGCATCCGTTCACCGGAGCGCAGATCGGCGTCGACGAGGCCGCGGCGCTGGTGCGGGTACTCAACACCGAGTTCTCGCTTGAGCGGATCACCGTCAAGTCGGCCGCCGAGGTGACGCCCGCGGTAACCGAGGCCATGGAGGCGCGCAAGATCGGCTTTTTCCTGATCGATGCGCCGGCGGAGGCTTTCAAGCCGCTCGCGGCGGCGGTCAAGGGTCGCGACGCGTTGCTGTTCAACGTCTCGGCGCCGGACGACACGCTGCGGCGCGATCTCTGCGCCCGCGAGTTCGTGCATGTCACGCCGAGCCTTGCCATGCGCATGGATGCGTTGATGCAGTATCTCGTGTCCCGTAAATGGCGCGACATCCTGGTGTTCGAGGGCCCGCAGCCGGCCGACGCCGAGACCACGAAAGCCTTCACCCGGTCCGTGCAGAAATTCGGCGCCAAGATCGTCGCCAACCAGCATTTCAAACCGGGCACCGATCCGCGCGAGCGCGAACAGAACGATCCGGCGCTGCTCTCCGCGATCCGCGGCAACTACGATGCAGTCTTCGTCGCCGACGACGCGTTCGATTTCGTCCGCCAGGTCCCCTATCACACGGTCCTGCCGCGGCCGGTGGTGGGCGCAATCGACCTCGAGCCGGTCGCGTGGCACTGGACCTGGGAGCACAACGGCGCGCCGCAGGTCAACGCGCGGTTCGACAAGCGCTCCGGCGGCCGCCGCATGGAGGGCGACGACTGGGCGGCGTGGATCGCCGTGAAGATGGTGGTGCAGTCGGTGCTGCGCACCCGATCGACCGACTTCAAGAAACAGCGTGATTTCATCCTCGGCGACAGCGGCTTCGATGGCGACAAGGGACTGCCGGTCAGTGTACGGCCGTGGGATCACCAAGTGCGCCAGGCCGTGCTGCTCGCGGCGCCCTATCAGGTCGTCGCCAGCGCGCCTGTCGAAGGATTTCTCCACCGCACCAACGAACTCGACACCTTGGGCGATGACGAGCCCGAGAGCCCCTGCCATTTGAACAAGTAGACGCCATGGAAATCGGACATCGCGCCGCCCATGTCGGCCGCGCCCTCAAGGCGCTGACCACGCGGGAACTCACCAAATTCGTCCAGCAGCGCGGACGGCTGCTCTCCGCGCTGGTGCGGCCGCTGATGTGGCTCGCGGTGTTCGCGGCAGGCTTCTACAACGTGTTCGGCGTCTCGATCATTCCGCCGTACAAGACCTACATCACTTATCAGGTTTACATCGTGCCGGGCCTGCTCGGCATCATTCTGCTGTTCCACGGCATGCAGTCCTCGCTCTCCATGGTGTACGACCGCGAGATGGGCGTGATGCGTCTCTTGCTGACAGCGCCGCTGCCGCGCTGGGTACTTCTGATCTGCAAGCTCGTCGCCGGCACGGCACTCGCCGTGATCACTTGCTATGTCTTCCTGGCGGTCTGCATCCTGTTCGACGTGACCTTTCCGGCTCAATACTGGCTCGCCGTATTGCCGGCCCTGATCCTGTCCGGCCTGATGCTCGGCTCGCTGTGGCTCTTTCTCTCGGTGCACATCAAGCAGCTCGAGAATTTCGCCGGCGCCATGAACTTCGTCATGTTCCCGATGTTCTTCTTCTCCTCGGCGCTTTATCCGCTGTGGAAGCTGCGCGAGGGCGGCTCCGAGCTTCTGTATTACACCGCGCTCGCAAACCCGTTCACCCATGCGGTCGAGCTGATCCGCTTCGCCCTCTACGGCGAATTCGAACCTATTGCCGCCGCAGTCGTCGGCGCCTGTACCGTGTTGTTCTTTCTGCTCGCGGTGCTGGGCTACAACCCGCAGCGCGGCATCATCCGCCGCGCGCCACAGCCGGCGTGAACTGGCCGCGAACGCGCGCGATCTCGTTTCGGATTTTTTCAAGCTCCGCAGCCGTTCGCGTTTCGCGCGGTCGCGGGATCAGCACTTCGCCGATCACGCGGGTCGGGCTCGGCGACAGCAGGAACAGCCGGTCGGCAAGGGCGATCGCCTCGTCGAGGTCGTGGGTCACGAGGAGCGTCGTGACCTTTCGGCTTGTCACCAGCGCCGCGAGTTCCTCGCGCAGATGGAAGGCGAGGGCGGCATCGAGGGAGACGAACGGCTCATCGAGCGCCATCAAATCCGGCTTGACCGCGAAGGCGCGCGCAAGCGCGACGCGGCGCGCCTGGCCGAGCGACAGCTCGCCCGGGAAATGGCGGCGATGGGCGGCGAGGCCCAGCGCCGTGAAGAGCGTATCAAGCTCCGCGTCGGTCGCCGCCGGCGCGCCCAGCCGTACGTTCTGTTCTACCGTGCGCCACGGCAACAGCCGCGGCTCCTGGAACACCATGCCGAGCTTGCCGTGGTCGGGCAGCTTCACCGTGCCGGCGAAATCGCGATCGAGCCCGGTGATGATGCGCAGCAACGTCGTCTTGCCGCAGCCCGACGGGCCGACCAGCGCACCGACCGTGCCCGCAGGAAGCGTGAACGCGAAGTCGCGCAGCACATCGACGCGAGCGCCCGAAGCGGAGCGGTAGGATTTTTCGCGGATGCTGACGTCAAGTTGGCTTTCAAGCCGGTTTGGGCCGCCAGCGGGAGACGTGTCGTTCAATCGGCTGCACCAGGAAGGATTCGATCGCCAGCATGACAAGGACGAAGGCGATAGCATATGCGAGGATGCGCGTGACGTCGAACAGTTGAAATGCGGTGCCGATCTCGAAGCCGACGCCGTTGGAGCGGCCCAACAGCTCGACGATGAGGACGATTTTCCAGACGAGCGAGAGGCCCGAGCGCGCCGCCGCGGCGAGATAGGGGGCAAGCTGGGGCACCAAGCACATGCCGCAGCCGCGTCCACCCGCTCATGTCGAATACCTGCGCCATTTCGTCGAGCTGGCGGTCGAGGGAACGCGCGCCTTCGCGCACGGTAACCGTCGCATTGGGCAGCTTGTTAAGGGCAACCGCGGCGATGGCGGACGGTTCGTTGAGCCCGCCCCACACGTAGGCCATGACGATGATGACGAGGGCCGGCAGGTTCAAGAGCGCCACGAGCCAGGGGTCGGCGAAGCGGTCAACGAGGCGATGACGTCCCATCCACACGCCGAGCACGGTGCCGAGCGCCATCGCAATGACGAACGAAACGATGACCCGCGCCAGCGTCACGCCGAGATTGAAGGCCAACGCGCCGCTTTCCGCTTCATGCCATAGCGTGAGGCCGACCGTGTCAGGCGAGGGCAGCGCCCGCGAGCCCGCAATCGCCGATCCGGCATACCAGGCCGCGATGAGCACCCCGAGCGAGATCAGCCGGGCGGCAACATTCAATCGGACTTCCCCGGATCGTAGAATGTGCCCTTGGTCAGCTCCCGCGCCGGGCCGACGAGATCGGCCCCGCCGACGTCGGCCAGCACGCGATAAAGCGCCTTGGCGTCGTTCTCCTCGTCCGCGATCGCGCGGCGGGGAATGCCTTCGCTGTAACGCTTGCGGTAGATTTCGAGGCCGGACTTGTCAGTGACGCCGATGCGCGGCGCGAGCCGCAGCCATTCGTCCGGCGACGCGGCGAGAATGTCCTTGGCCTCGGCCGCGACCTTCAGGAACCGCGCGACCGCCGCGCGGTTTTTCGCCGCCCAATCCCCATTGAACGCGTAGCCGATCATGGCGACCGGACCGCTCGCGCCAAGGCGCTTCTCGATCTCCTCCATATCGATCGCGCGCTTGAAGCCGCGACCTTCGAGCTCGGCGCAGAAATTCCAGAACGTCAGGGTGCCATCCTGCTCACCTTCGAGAGCCTTCGCCGAGAGCAGGGGCGGGGCGCCATAGAGGACGGTCGCCTGGGTCTTGAGATCGATGCCGTCGCGGCGCGCGACCCCTTGCAGCATCAGCCAGCTCTTGTCCAATGGACCGCCGGCAATCGCGAGCTTACGGCCTTTGAGATCGGCGATGCTGGCAATCGACGAGCTTGCCGGCGTCATCACCGCGCCAAGCGTGCTCGTGTACGGATAGAAGACGAGATTATCGCCAAGGGCGCGTTCGCGGTTGACCCACAGCCAATCCGAGACGATCAGGTCGGCGGAGCCGCTGCGCAACGCGATCTTGCCGGCCTCGGGCGACGCAAGCTCGACCACCTGGACGTCGAGGTTCGCTGCCTTGTCGAGGTTATGGCTGCGGATGATCTCGAGCTCCCAGGCGAGCGTCCCGGTCTTCTGTGCCGCAATGCGAATGCGGTCGTTGGCGGTGGCCGCAGTCGCGACGAAAGCGCCAACACCAAGGACGGCCAGGAGCGCGGCAGCGCGCGTAAAAATTCGTGTGCGCAAGTCGATCTTTCCGCGCGGTGCGCGTTGGGCTTTGCCCAACATTTCCGGTTTCCTCCGTGACGTTCGGCCTATTTGCATAGGCGCGTAGCGCATGCGCAAGATGGCATTTGCTTATGGTCGTTATTCGCTTTTCCTATGATGCTCATAGGTCGCTCTAAGCGGCCGCAACGGGAGGCAGGGATGCTGGTCGGCGTGCCGAAAGAGATCAAGGACAGCGAATTTCGTGTCGGGCTTGTGCCGTCGACGGTGCGCGAGCTGACGCTCAAGGGTCATCGCGTCTTGATCGAGACGAATGCCGGCATTGGCGCCGGGCTCACCGACGAAGCGTATGTTGCGGCCGGCGCCGAGATCGCGCCGAATGCCGACCGGGTGTTCGACCAGGCCGAGTTGATCGTCAAGGTCAAGGAGCCGCTGGCCCCGGAACGCAAGAAGCTCAAGCGCGGTCAGGTTCTGTTCGCCTACCTTCATCTCGCGCCCGACCGCGAGCAGGCCGAGGATTTGCTCGCGTCGGGCTGCATCGCCATCGCTTACGAGACCGTGACGAACGCGCAGGGCGGACTGCCGCTGCTGATGCCGATGTCGGAGGTCGCGGGGCGGATGGCGCCGCAGGCGGGCGCGCACTGTCTCGAAAAGGAGATCGGCGGGCGCGGCGTGCTGCTCGGCGGCGTGCCGGGCGTGGCGGCCGCTTATGTGCTGGTGCTGGGTGGCGGCGTGGTCGGGGTCAATGCAGCCCGGATCGCCGCCGGCATGGGGGCCGACGTGACGGTGGTCGACCGCAGTCCTGATGCGCTGCGGCGCATCGACAACACCTTGAAAGGCGTAAGCACAGTGTTCTCGACCCGCGACACCATTGAACCCCTGTGCCGCCGCGCCGATCTCGTCATTGGCACGGTGCTGGTCCCGGGCGCCACGGCGCCGAAGCTCATCTCAGCGGAAACTGTCAAAGCCATGAAGCCCGGCTCGGTCATTGTCGACGTTTCGATTGACCAGGGCGGCTGCTCGGAAACCTCGCGGCCGACCACCCATTCGCATCCGACCTACATCGTCGACGAGGTCGTGCACTATTGCGTCACCAACATGCCGGGCGCGGTCGCCCGCACCTCGACCTTCGCACTCAACAATATGACCTTGCCGTTCGTGATCGCGCTCGCCGACAAAGGCTACCGCGTCGCCCTCGGCCAGGACCCGCACCTGCGCGCCGGCCTCAACGTCCACGAGGGCCAGATCACCTACAAGGCCGTCGCCGATGCGCTGAAGCTGCCCTACATCCCCGCCGAGCAGGCGTTGCGGATGTAGATGTTCACCCTCCCCTGGAGGGGGAGGGTCGCGCGCGCAGCGCGCGGGGTGGGGTGACAGCGCTGCAACGAATTCAGCGCCGAACATGTCGCAACGCTGTCACCCCCGCCCGCCTGCGCTGACGCGCAGGCGACCTCCCCCCTCCAGGGGGAGGTGAAAGGTTTACGCATTCAGCTGGGTGATGAACTTCGTATTGAAGTAGGCGTCGAGCGCGTCGGCGCCGCCCTCGCTGCCGAAGCCGGAATCCTTGATGCCGCCGAAGCGCACTTCCGGCAGCGCGAGGCCGTGGTGGTTGATCGACACCATGCCGCTTTCGATCGCGTGGCCGATGGCGGCCGCGGTCTTGGTCGAGCGGGTGTAGGCATAGGCGGCGAGACCGTAGGGCAGCCGGTTTGCCTCTGTTACGACGTCATCGAAGGTATCGAACGCGTTCACGATCGCGACCGGACCGAACGGTTCCTCGTTCATGATGCGGGCTTCGCGCGGCACGTTGGTGAGTACCGTCGGCTCGTAGAAGTAGCCCTTGTTGCCGATGCGCCGGCCGCCGGTTTCGACCTTGGCACCCTTGGCGACCGCGTCGGCGACGAAGCCCTCGATGGCGTCGAGCCGGCGGCTGTGGGCCAGCGGGCCCATGCGCGTATCCTCCTTGAGGCCGTCGCCGACCTTGATGGCCTTCGCCGCGGTCACGAACTTGTCGACGAACTGCTTGTAGACCGGCTCCTGCACCAGGAAGCGCGTCGGCGAGACGCAAACCTGACCGGCGTTGCGATACTTGTTGGCGCTCAAGATCTTTGCCGCGGTGTCGAGATCGGCATCCGCGAACACGATCGCCGGCGCGTGGCCGCCGAGTTCCATGGTCACGCGTTTCATGTGGGCGCCGGCAAGCGCCGCCAGCTGCTTGCCGACCGCGGTCGACCCGGTGAACGAGATTTTGCGGATGACCGGGTGCGGGATGAGGTAGGAGGAAATTTCCGCAGGAACGCCAAACACGAGGTTGATGACGCCCGGCGGAAGACCTGCCTCGACGAAGGCACCGACGAGCGCCGCGCAGGCGGCCGGCGTCTCCTCCGGGCCCTTGATGATGATCGAGCATCCGGCGGCGACGGCGCAGGAAATCTTCCGCACCGCCTGGTTGATCGGAAAATTCCACGGCGTGAACGCCGCGACTGGCCCGACCGGCTCCTTCACTTCGAGCTGGTAGACGCCATCCATGCGGGCGGGCACGGTGCGGCCATAGGCGCGTCTTGCTTCCTCGGCGAACCAGTCGATGATCTCGACCGCGACCATGGTCTCGCCCTTGGCCTCGGCCA
This sequence comes from uncultured Alphaproteobacteria bacterium, assembly GCA_963702755.1. Taxonomy (GTDB): domain Bacteria; phylum Pseudomonadota; class Alphaproteobacteria; order Rhizobiales; family Xanthobacteraceae; genus JAJPKK01. The sequence goes on from CAVPDZ010000010.1 coordinate 110,816, forward strand.
ACGGCTTGCCCTGCTCCATCGTCATCGTGGCCGCGACGTCGTTGATGCGACCGCGCAGAATGTCGGCGGCCTTGCGCATCAAGCGGTAGCGCTCATGGGCCGACACTTTGCGCCAGGTCTCGAAGCCGCGCTGCGCGGCGGCGAGCGCGATATCGAGATCGGCCTTCTCCGCATGGGCCACCGTGCCGATCGGATCGCCGGTCGCGGGATTGAGCACCTCGAGCGTCTTGCCGCTGACCGCCGGTTTCCATGCGCCATCGGTGTAGAGGTTCGTATTCGGATACATGATGACCTCGTTGTTAATCGCGGAACAACTTCGCGGCGGACTGTCACGGAGTCCGGGCTAACGCGGCAGCGGTGTAGCAAATTTAACGTAGAGGCCGCAAATCGCCGCGCGGCCGGAGCGCGGCCGGCCGGACCATGACGAGCGTCGTCCATCCCTCGAGCGTGATGCGGCGTTGGAGGACAAGACCGACCGCGCGGTAGGCCGCGATCGCCGCGTTGGCTTCGCGCGCGAGCAGTCCTGACAGCACGATACGTCCACCCGGCGCAATGAGCGCGCCCAACGGCCGCGCCAGCCGTTTCAACGGGATCAGCAGGATGTTGCCGAAGATGAGGTCGAATGGCGCGCGGGCGCGGACTCTGCGATCGGCGACGCCGTTCGCGACGATCGTTTCGATCGCGCCGGCAGTGCGGTTGAGGCGGGCGTTGTCGCGCGCGACGCGCACGCTGGTGCGGTCGATGTCGCCCGCAAGCACGCGGCGGTGGCTCGCCCGCGCGGCCGCGATGGCGAGCACGCCGGTGCCGGTACCGACATCGAGAATGGCGCGCGGGCGGTGCCGCTTGAGCAGTCGGTCGAGCGCGAGGAGGCAGCCGCGCGTCGTCGCATGGTGACCGGTTCCGAAAGCGAGCGCCGCTTCGATCTCGATGGCGATGCGGTTCGGCGGAATACGCAGACGATCGTGGGAGCCGTGCACGAAGAAGCGCCCGGCCTCGACCGGCGGCAATCCAGCGAGACTCGCCGCGACCCAGTCGCGCTTGGCGACCGTGCCAAAGGCAAGGCGCCGCGCAGTAGCGGCGTCAGCAAGTTCGCCGATGCGCGCGCGCACGGCGTCCTCGTCGGGGTCATGGTGGAAATAGATCTCGACGGTCCAGTCGAGGTCATTTTTGCGGCCACGGCTGATCGCGCCACCGGTTCCGGCCGAGCCGGTTTCGAAGGCAGCGATGACGGCCTCGCCAGGCGCGAACAGTTCCGCCAGCACGTCGCCGAGCCTGCGCGCCGTTGCGGCGTCTGTCGCAACGCGGGCCACCACCGAGTTTTCCCCAGGCGGCTCCTCGCTCATCGCATCGTGGCTTACGGCGGCAGACATGCACAAACCCATGCACTGACAATCCACGGTCCGTCCACAGCCTTTCCGCCGGCTTCCCCAGCCGGCGGTCATTCCGGGGCCGGAGCACAGCGGAGGCGAGCCCGGAATCCATGAACACGGACTGCGTGGATTTCCGGGCTGCCTCGCTGCGCTCGGCCCCCGGAATGACTGGGTTATATCGCGAGACCTGTTAGCGATCGATCCGGGGTGACCGCGCGACTTATTCATCCGGTGGTGTCTTAGTTTGAAAGACACTGCGATGGCATCCACGTCCGACGCTTATCCCCAGCAGCCCACAACCTCGGGCCCGCCGTTTTTCCACATGGATGGGTTGCATCGGCCGCTTCTCACCTGACAGGCCGCACCATGCTATTGAGGCCCTCCTTCAAAGCCGCGGATCGCGCGGCAACACGGGAGGCAACGTGACAGACAAGCCGCCGCACGGCGTTAGCGGCACCCTCCATCAACTTGGCCCGGTGCTGGCGACGGCGCTGCTGTTCACGTGCTCTGATGTTCTCGCCAAATTGTCGCTTGAGGGCGGCAGCGACGTCGTGAGCTTGCTGGTGTTCCGTGCCGGCATCGGCATCGCCTTCATGTTCCTGTGGCTGCGTCTCGGACCGGCGGCAACGCCGCTCAGCCCGCGCATGAGATGGACAGCGCTCGCGCTCGGCCTCGTCCTGACGCTCAATCTGGTCGGGGTGTTCAAGGCAATCGACCTCATCCCGGTGTCGATCGCCATCCTCACCTACTTCACCTATCCGCTGATGACCGGGCTGATCGGAGCCTTGACCGGCCTCGACCAATTCACCTGGGCGGGCGCTGCAGCCGCGCTGGTCGCGTTTTTTGGCCTCGCCCTCATCATCGGGGCAAATCCGGGCGAGCTTGCCCTGCTCGGGATCCTTGCGGCACTCGGCGGCGCGCTCGCCCGCACCGCGATGCTGCTCATCACCCGTGCGGCCCTGAACACTGCCGATCCGCGGCTCGTCACCTGGTACACGATGTGGGCATCGCTGCCGATATTTGTCGTGGCGGCGCTCATTGCGTGGGATTGGCATTGGCCGCAGACACCGCTCGGTTGGTTCGCGACCATCGGAGTCGGTGTCGCCACCACTTCGGCGTTCTTTACGCTCTATCTCGTCGACACAGCGGATCGGGCCGTTTCGGACCGCGTTGTACATGAACCTCGAGCCGTTCATGACGGCGGTGCTCAGCGCAATCGTCCTCGGTGATCGCCTGACGCCGATCCAAATTCTCGGCGGCGTCATCATGATCGCCGCCTTGTGCCTGTTTCAGATGCGGCGGCGGTAGTGCGGGCGATGCCGCGGCAATATCCGCGGTCCATTGTGTTGTTTGAGTCACTTCGAGGGCGGTTCGCGGGCAACGTTGAGTTGCGAACTCTTGCGAATCAGCCGCAGATCAATTCTAGCTTGAAAAAAGTTTTTTCGCGGCCTGCCATGCCGCGCCGCGCACTGACAATAATACGAAGGAGCCCGGTTCAAATGGTCGTCATCACATTCGCATCGCGCAAAGGCGGCTCGGGCAAGAGCACCTTGGCCGCGCATCTGTCTGCCTACGCCAACAAAGCGTCGCGTCGCTGCCTTCTCATCGATGCCGATCCGCAAGGCTCGCTGACGCTCTGGCACAGCCTGCGCAAAGGTAACGAGCTCTTGTTGCGCAACGGCGGGCGCGGCATCGATAACGTCGTCAAGGCCGCCAAAGATGCCGAGCTCGAATGGGTCTTCATCGACACGCCGCCGCAGATCTCCGGCGTCGTCAATGATGCGATCCGCGCCGCTACGCTCGTCGTGATCCCGGCGCGGCCGTCGGTATTCGACATTGATGCGGTGAAGGACACGATCGCCTATTGTCGCGAGCGCCGTAAACCGTACGCCATCGTCGTCAACGGCGCGCCCGCTCTGCGTGACGGCAACGAAGCGCCGATCGCCACCTCGGCGCGCAAATCTCTCGACGATCTCAAGGCACCGGTGTGGGGCGGCCAGATTACCAACCGCACGACCTACTCGCTGGCGCTTGCCGAAGGCGAGGGCGCCCGCGAGTACGATCCAGGCTCGGCGGCCGCGAGCGAGATCGGCCGCCTGTTCTCCGCGATCGAACGCAGCGTCAAGATGATTCAGGGGGACGTCGCGAGCGGAAAGGCCATGCACCGCCGCGCGGCATAGCTTCTCCCTCTCCGGTTTCGGAGAGGGAGAAAGCCGTCAATTCCTACTTCAGCTGCGCTTCGACTTTGTCGATGGCCGCCTTGGCGCAGGCTTCGTCCTTTTCGCCGCCCGGCGCGCCGGACACGCCGATCGCCCCGATCGTCTCCTCGCCGACCTTGATCGGCAAGGCGCCGCGTGCGGTCGTCATGTTGGAAAGGTGGAGCGCGCCGGCGGTGAAGTTGTCCTTGATGGCGTCGCCGAAATCGCCCGACGAGCGGCGCTGGGCGCGTGCCGTGTAGGCCTTCTTCATGGAGTTTTCGAGGGTGTGCGGGCCGGTGCTGTCGCCGCGCATGGCGACGATAACCTCGCCGTTACGGCCGACCACATTGGCTGATACGTTGTAGCCATTGGTCTTGCAGGTCGCGATGGCGGTCTCGGCCATGGTCATCGCCATGGCAGTCGAGATCTCCTTGCGGGTGATGAGCTGCGCATCCGCCGAACCGGCGAGGCTCACGGCAAAGGCCGCGACGAGCGAGAAGCCGGCAACGCGTACTACGTTCGTGGACATCGTTAGGTCTCCATTATGACGGCCGCGCCGCGAGGCGGGCACGTCGGGAAAACATCAGGGTTGTTGTGCTGCGACGCCGATCACTTCAGTTCGTCGCCGACCTTGTCGATGCCCGCCTTGGCGCAGACTTCATCCTTCTCGCCGCCCGGTGCACCGGAGACGCCGACCGCGCCGATCGTATCGTTGCCGACCTTGATCGGCAGCGCGCCTTGCGCCGGCGTGATGTTGGTAAGGAAGAGCGCGCCCGCATTGGGGTTGCCTTTGACACCCGCGGCGAATTCGCCCGACGATCGCGCAAAGGTGCGCGCGGTGTAGGCCTTCTTCATCGAGTTCTCGAAGGTGGCAAGGCCGGCGCCGTCGCTGCGCACGCCGAGGACCACCTGGCCCTCGCGGCCGACTACGTGCACAGACACGTTGTAGCCCTGCGACTTGCAGGTATCGATCGCGGTCTGGGCAATCGTCGTCGCCATCGCGAGCGACAGGTCTTTGTGCGCAAGCAACTGGGCGCTCGCCGAAGCAGCGAGGCCGGCGGCCAACGCCGCGGTCAATGACAGACCGGCAATTCAACTCGTAATCTTGGACATGGGTAAGCCTCCCTTGTGAACAGCCGCTTCCCCGCAGCTTGGCCGTGATAATAGGTCATTGTTTCGGTTTTGCATCAGCTTTCGCGGGCGCGGCGCGCCGAGAGATTAGGCACGCCGCGCTGGCTGTGCGCTGCTGTTTTCGGCGTGATGGCGCTCGGTGATACGGTCTGTTGGATCAGCCGTAGCCCGGATGAGCGGAGCGACATCCGGGGTCAGTCGTGAATTTTGTAACGGCATTCCCGGATATCGTGGAGCCTGTCATCGGGCCCGCCGGAGGCGGGACCCGTTGGCTCATCCGGGCTGCGTGTCACTTGTACAATTCGATCGAGGCTTGGCGGAACCACACGGTGTTCGACGGTGCTACCGAGATCGGTCCGTTGATGCCGAACACCGCGATCTGAATCGTGTCGCCGGGCTTTGCCGAGTTCGGTGAGCACGACGCGGTTCGGGATGTTGAAGCCCTGGATGGTCGCGGGGCTCGTGATGCCGGCGCGGCGCGGGACTTCGCCGTTCACCCAGATTTCCGCATAGTCATCGACATACGCCGTCAGCACGATCTTGGCACCGGCGGTGTCGAATTCGCCGATCTTCGCCGGGATCGTGAGGCTGGTGCGAAACCAGATGAACGACACCTTGCCGCCGCCGCGGCGCGCCGCGAGTTCCTTGGGCTCGATCTTCGGCCACGAAGAATCGTCGAAGCCAGCCTCGCCGGCATGGGGCGCGATATCATAGGCCTTGTCGTAGCCCGGCATGTGCCCACTGACGGGCGCCACCTCGACGATCTTTGCCTCCATCGTCTTCCATTGCGCCTTGAACTCGTTGGCGCCCTGGGTCGTCATCAAATCGACCGAGAGCGACGGCACCAGCGCCGGCGCAATCTGCGGCGGCGAGGTCGGCGGCGGCGCCTGCGCCGATGCACCGCTGATCATCATGATGGAAATTGCCGCCGCGCCGGCCATGAGCCGGCCGAAGCCCTGCTTGCACATGCTACCCTCCCGATTTGGCCCCGATGATTTTTTAGTGCGAACAGCGTTCGCTCTGACGCGCATCGCGCGCAAGCCAAACGTATTCTAGTTATTCGGCAGCTTTCAAGAGGCGAGGTGATGTCTACTCCGCGGCATCCACCGTGGCCGCCGGCAAGGAGATCAACGCGACCGTATGCTTGCGCAAATCGGGGGCCACCTCCGGATCATCCTTCAACGCGGAGACGGTACGTGGAGCCGGTAGCGCCTCCCCTTCCTTGGCGCGCGATTCGGCATATAGGGCTAACGCTTCTTTTGCGTTACTCATTGCTTCATCAATATCATCGCCCGCCGAGAAGCAGCCCGGCAGGTCGGGAAACCAAACGCCGACCGCCAAGCCTGGTCCGGCGTCCTCCACAATCGCCACGTAGTGGGGCATATGAACCTCAATCCCGTTTCCAGCGCGCTTTCTTGTATATCTCCCTAACCAAACCAGGTCCCAAGTCTTTTTTAGGATGCGGCAAAACAATCGTGTCGGCTGATCCTGTATGCTTGAAAATATAATGTGAACCAGTTACGCGCTCCAGTACCCATCCTTCCTTTTCAAGACGACTTTTTATGTCGCGACTGTTCGTGAGCATGGGCGCTCCCGCTTTTTTCCCGTTGGACAGAATAGGTCGGGTTGAGCGCCGTCTCGTCCTCACACGCGTTGGACGAAGCTGTCGACGACCTTCTTTTCGCCGGCACGGTCGAAGGCGATGGTGAGCTTGTTGCCCTCGACGTGGACGACATTGCCGTTGCCGAACTTGGTGTGGAACACCCGGTCGCCGACCGTGAAAGCCGAGACGGTGCCGGTCGATTTGGCCACCAGCTCGCCTTCGATGGTGATGGGGCCTGATCGCAAGCCCGGCCGCGCGCTCGTTTTGGCCCCGCCGCCGCCGGATCGAGAGCCGGTGCTGGACCCGAACTCGCGGCTGCTCGCTGTCGGAATTCGTCCACGACGTGCCGGTATCGCGGAAGCCACTGTTATCGGAGCCGCCGAAACCGCCGCCCTGTCCGCCGCGATTGTTGCGGGCGCGCTGCCATCCGGGCGTACGGTAGGTCGAACCGAAACTCTCCATCTCGTCGAAACGCGAGGCGCCGACATTGCCGTACCCGGCGAAGCCGCCGAAGCCGCGCGCCTCCTCGACCTCGACGTTGTGTTCGGGCAGTTCATCGACGAAGCGCGAGGGAATTGTGCTCGACCAGGTGCCGCGCATCCGGCGGTTCGCGACGAAATAGATTTTGGCGCGACGCCGCGCCCGGGTCAGGCCGACGTGAGCAAGGCGGCGTTCTTCCTCGAGGCCCGCGCGGCCATTGTCGTCGAGCGAGCGCTGGTGCGGCAGGAGACCCTCTTCCCAGCCCGGCAGGAACACGGTGTCGAACTCCAGCCCTTTGGCGGAGTGCAACGTCATGATCGAGACCGCCTCGGCGCCACCCTGCTTGTCGGCGTCCATGACGAGCGAAATGTGCTCCAGGAAGCCCTGCAGGTTCTCGAACTCCTCCATGGAGCGCACCAGCTCTTTGAGGTTTTCGAGGCGCCCGGCGGCGTCCGCCGAGCGATCGGCCTTCCACATATCGATGTAGCCCGACTCTTCGAGCACGATCTCGGCGAGCGCAGTATGCGTGAGGAGATCGCGTTGCTCGCGCCAGCGGTCGAAGGCGACGAGAAGATCGCGCAGCGCTTGGCGCGGTTTCGCTTTCAATTCGTCGGTCGCGATGATGGCGCGGGTCGCGGGCATCAGGGCGAGGCCGGCAGCGCGGGCGTGATCGTGAAGCACCTTGATGGTTGCATCGCCGAGCCCGCGTTTGGGGACATTGACGATGCGCTCGAAGGCGAGGTCGTCGGTATCGGAATTGATGCAGCGCAGGTAGGCAAGCGCGTCGCGGATTTCGGCGCGCTCATAGAACCGCGGGCCGCCGATCACGCGGTAGGGCAGGCCGAGGGTGACGAAGCGGTCTTCGAACTCGCGCATCTGGAACGAGGCACGCACCAAAATGGCGATCTCGTCGAGCGAGTGGCCGGCGCGCTGAAGCTGCTCGATCTCCTCCCCGATGACCCGGGCCTCCTCCTCGGAGTCCCAGGCCGAGGTTACCGTCACTTTCTCGCCGGACTCCTGCTCGGAACGCAGGGTCTTGCCGAGGCGACCCTCGTTATGCGCGATCAGGTGTGAGGCCGCAGCAAGGATATGGCCGGTCGAACGATAATTGCGCTCGAGCCGGATCACCTTGGCGCCCGGAAAGTCCTTCTCGAAACGCAGGATGTTGTCGACCTCGGCGCCGCGCCAGCCGTAGATCGACTGGTCGTCGTCCCCGACGCAGCAGATGTTTTTCAGCGGGCGGACACTCTTCTCCCCTCCCCCTTGCGGGGAGGGGTCGGGGGCGGGGGTCGAGAGCTGTGGCACCGCGGTGCCGTAACGCCGACCCCCCACCCCGACCCTCCCCCACAAGGGGGGAGGGAGAAGAAAGGACGGCCAACGTTCCGTTGCCCGGCTCGTGCGAAGGCGGCCTTCCCCCTTCAGGTGAAGCGGTGCTCTGGCCGAGGAGGCGGAGCCACAGGTACTGAGCCACGTTCGTGTCCTGGTACTCGTCGACCAGGATGAACTTGAAGCGATGCTGATATTGCCGCAGCACGTCCGGGTGCTCGCGGAACAGCCGGATGTTCTCGAGCAGCAGATCGCCGAAGTCGACCGCGTTGAGGGTCTTGAGGCGCTCCTGATAGGCCGCATAGAGCTTGAGCCCGCGGCCGTTGGCGAACGCGGCGGCCTCGCCGGGCTTGACGTCGGCCGGCGTGAGGCCGCGGTTCTTCCAGCCGTCGATCATGCCGGCCAGGATGCGGGCGGGCCAGCGCTTTTCGTCGATGTCGTCGGCCGCAATGAGCTGCTTGAGCAGCCTGATCTGGTCATCGACATCGAGGATGGTGAAATTGCTCTTGAGGCCGACTAGCTCGGCATGGCGGCGCAGGATCTTCACGCCGATGGAGTGGAAGGTGCCGATCCAGGGCATGCCCTCGACCACCTCGCCCACCATCTCGCCGACGCGTTTTTTCATTTCGCGCGCCGCCTTGTTGGTGAAGGTGACGGCGAGGATTTCCGAGGGCCGCGCGCGGCCGAGGCGCAGGATGTGGGCGATCCGGGTCGTCAACACCCGGGTCTTGCCGGTGCCGGCGCCGGCAAGCACCAGCACCGGCCCGTCGAGCGTCTCCACGGCTTCCCGCTGCTCGGGATTGAGGCCGGCAAGATAGGAGGCGCCGGCCGCGCGGGCGCGCGCGGCAATGCCGCCACTGGAGGCTGAAGGCGGTGGTGCCGGGTTGTATTTCGCAGGATCGTTCAATGCTGGGGTCCGGGTGATTCTCTCTACCCCCAAAATGGCATCAGCAAGCGTCTTTTGCGAGGCCGGGACGAACCCACGTCTGCTTCCACTGACGACCCGCGGGATTTTCGCTGCCTTGCCGGCCACAGGCCATTTGGCCGGCCCTCGGGCGCTGGTGAAGCCTTGGATTTCGTGTTCAGATCGCCGCTAGCGTTATCGGCCAACTGCTCGCTCGCCGTGCCTGGAGAGCTCCCATGAACATCAAGCGTCCCATTGCCGCTGCGATCGCATTGCTGGCGCTCGCCGCACCTGCCCATGCCCAGACGCGGACCTGGCCCAATCAGCAAGAGGGCGACTTCATCATCAAGGATTTCCATTTCAAGAGCGGCGAGACGCTGCCCGAGCTCAAGCAGCATTACACCACGCTCGGCACGCCGAAGCGCAATGCTGCGGGAGACATCGTCAACGCAGTGATCCTCCTCCACGGCACCAGTTCCAACGGCAAGATCTGGTTCATTCCCTCGCTTGCCGACGAGTTGTTTGCGCCGGGCGAACTGCTCGATGCCTCGCAATATTTCATCGTGCTCCCCGACGGCATCGGCCGCGGCGGGTCGAGCAAGCCGAGCGACGGGCTCAAGGGCAAGTTTCCGCATTATCGCTACGAGGACATGATCGCGGCGGAGCACCAGCTCCTCGTCGAACATCTCGGCATCAAGCACCTCCGCCTCGTCCTCGGCTCATCGATGGGCGGCATGCACACCTGGATGTGGGGCTACATGTATCCCGATCTGATGGACGGGCTGGTGGCGATTGCGAGCCAGCCGATCGAGATCAGCGGGCGCAACTGGATCCAGCGCCGGGTCGCGGCTGAGGCAATCCGCCAGGATCCAGGCTGGCACAACGGATTCTACGACACTAATCCGACCCATTGGACCGTCACCGCGCCTTACGGTTTCCTGCAGACCGAGAGCGTGCTGCAAATCCAGAAAATGGCGCCGACGCGCGAGGCCGGCGATGCCCTTTACCAAAAGCTTCAGGAGGACGCGAAGAAACGCGATGCCAATGACACGCTATGGGGCATCGAGGCGGTGATGGATTACAATCCCACGCCGCATCTTCATGAAATCAAAGCGCGGCTGATGGCCATCAATTCGTCCGATGACGAAGCCAATCCGCCCGAACTCACCTCGACCGCGCGGGAGATCGCGCGCATCCCGCACGCCAAATATGTGCTGATCCCGGGAACCGAGGAAACCCACGGCCATTTCACGCATCTGCGCGCGAAGTTCTGGAAGCCATATGTGGCAGAGTTCCTGAAGGAGCTGCCGCCGCAGCAAATGTGAGACCACGCAGCGCGAATTCGCGCGGCAATGGGTCCGCGCTGGTTCCGCGACTTGGCAACGAAGCCATAATCACGGCAAAATCGCACAAGCGATTTTTTGCATTCCAAACTATCTTGGTGGCGGCTATCCTTTGGGTGGTGGCTTGGAATGGTCGCGGAGATCGCACCATCATGAAGGCAAAGCCTCTCGATTATGACCGGCGGTCCGTCCTCAGGACGATGGGACACGCAGGTGTTTCCGCCGCCGTCGGCTGGCGCACCGCTGCTACACTCTTCGCTCCCGCGCTCTCGCTGCTGCGATCCGATCGGGCGAGGGCGGGGCAGGAGACATTGATTCAACCCCAGGAAATTCGCAGTCGAGACGGCGTGCTCGCGACGACGCTCACCGCCGCGCCAAGCCAAGTGCGACTGGGCGACGTTGAGCTTCCCGGATTTGTCTACAACAACTCCTATCTGCCGCCACTGCTCAGGATTCGCCTTGGCGACGTGATGCGGATCTCGTTGCGGAACAATTTGCCCGCCGATCCGACCAATCTGCATTACCACGGCATGAGTGTTTCGCCACGCGGCAGAAGCGACAACGTCTTTATCCAGGTGCGGCCCGATCGCGAGTTTGAATATGAGGTGAATGTACCGAGTGCCGGCCGCCAAGGGCCGGGCTTGTTCTGGTACCATCCGCATGACCACGGCTATGTGACCAAGCAGATGCTTGGCGGGATGTCCGGAGCTCTTGTGGTCGATGGTTCGGAAACGCTGTTTCCGATCCTGGCGGGCTTGCCGGAGCGGTTCCTTCTGATCAAGCACGCAGAACCCGGCAACAACCGCGAGATCATTTCCATCAACGGTCAGCTGAATCCGACGGTTGATATCAAGCCGGGAGAACTGCAGTTCTGGCGGATAGCCAATATCGGGGCGACCCTTTTCATCAAATTTCGCATCGATTCAATGCCGCTCTATGTGATCGCAACCGACGGCCATCCGCTGTCCCAACCACGCAAGACCGGCGAATTCTTCCTCGGCCCCGGCGAGCGCGTTGACGCGATCGCGATCGGCCCACCTGCCGGTGAATACGCCATGAGCACGATTTCGTTTCAAAATCAGGCGTGGCGCAGTCCCGACCCGGCACAGCAGATTGCGACGATTGTTTCCGCAGGGTCTCCACGCAATCTGGCGGAAGCCGAAACTGAAGTGTTGCACCAGCGGGTCAATGGTTCACGATGGATCGACGAAGTGCGGTCGAGCCCGATCGCTCGGCAGCGGCAGCTTACTTATTCCCGAACCGCCGACCGCAGTGTTTTCATGATCGACGGAAAGGTCATGGACGACGACCGCATCGATCAGACGGTAAGACTAGGGGATACCGAGGAGTGGACTGTCATCAACACCGATCAGCAGTACCACAGCTTTCACATTCACCAGACGGCGTTCGTCGTGACCGAAATCAATGGCATCCGACGAGACGAAGATAGCCAGCGAGACACCGTTTCCATTCCCCCGGCAACGACCGAACGCCCCGGCACATTGAAAGTGACCATTCCATTCACCGATCCGGAGATCGTTGGACGTTTTGTGTATCACTGTCACGCCGTTGATCACGAAGACAAAGGCATGATGGGCGTCGTCAAAGTCATTGCTTGAGGGAGTCAGCAAAATCGATCGCACCAGGCTTTGCCCGGGAACTTGTGAGACCGGGATCTATGAGCGGGTGATCACCGCGTACGCGAGATAAACGAACAGCGTTGCGCCCAGCATGAAAAGAAGCCCGGCGAGAATTACATCGGCTCGACCGCCAACGTCTGGTCGAACGTCCGTACTGTCGATCGATCCGGCCGTTCTACGGAAGCGGATGATTGCCAGGATCATCGTCGCGCTACCGAGCGCGATGAGAATGAGGCCGGCAATATTTCCGACTGACTGACCGCCGACAGGGAGCGCGCGCCTGCCGAGAGTCGTCGCAGCGATCTCCAAGAACAGATCGAACTTTTCGACCAGGAACCCGAAAGCCATGATCGCGATCGCGGTGCGGACCCACGCCAGAAACGTGCGCTCGTTGGCGGCGTGGTCGCTGTATCGCGGTATCATGCTTATCTCCTTGATTGCAGACGGCGCCCGGGGAACCGGAGTTTGCTCTACCATGTTTGGGAGCGGGTCCGTGCAATAGCGCGTCCTCACATGCCAAGGGTGGAACTCGATTGGGGACTTGTGCGGGTTCGATCAAAAAGACAAAACATGGCGTGTTCCTGCAATCGGGTGCACGGCGGCGGCTCTACCAAATCCAGGTTCATTCCGAGCAGGCCAAAGGATAGGCTCACCATGTTCGACCTTGCGACGTACACGGCATTCCACACGGTGCTGAGCCTTGTCGCTTTGCTTGTCGGCATCGTGGTGGTCGCAGATCTGCTGCGCCCGAAAGTGCGGCGCGGCTTGACCGTGCTTTTCCTGATCACCGCCATCGCCACCAGCGTGACCGGATTCGGATTTCCGTTTAATGGCCTCCTGCCATCACACATTCTCGGCGGAATCGCCCTCATCGTGTTAGCGATCGCACTCTATGCGCTGTACGGCGCACACCAGCGGGGCGTATGGGGTCCGATCTATGCTGTCACAATCGTTGCGAGCCTCTATTTCCTGTTTTTCGTCGGCATCGCGCAGGCCTTTAGTAGATTCCATTTCTCCATGTCCTCGCGCCGAATGGATCCGAGCCCCCCTTCGCGATAGCACAGCTCATCGCGCTGGTGCTCTTCATCGCGGTCGGATACGCCGCCGCAAGGTCGTTCCGTCGCGCCCCGGGCGGGGCGCTTGCATAGAGCTGCACGTCGCACTCGTGAATGAGGCAACCAGGAAGCGCCGTCGCGGCGCGAAGGGAGAACGAAAATGACAAAGGTCACATATGAGATCGTCGAACATGACGGCGGTTGGGCTTACCGCGCTGACGGCGTTTTCTCCGAAACATTTCCGACCCACGATCTCGCGCGACAAGCGGCCGAACGTGCCGCCGGAGAACAGCGCGTCCCCGGCGAAACGAGAGGCATCTCCTTCGAAGACAAGGAAGGCCGCTGGCACGACGAACTGTCGGAAGGCGAGGATCGGCCCAATACCGAGGTCAAGGGGTGAGCGATCACCCCTCAAAGTGATTCAGTCACGCCGCCGCTTCCAGTGCCGGCAAGACCTTTTCGATGTCCTTGCGACGCGGCTCGAGAAAATCCGGCAATTTCAGGTGTTGGCCGAGTGAGTCGGCCGGCTCATCGACAGCAAAGCCTGGGATGTCGGTCGCGATCTCGAACAGGATGCCGCCAGGCTCCCGGAAATAGATGGATCGGAAATATTTGCGGTCCCTCTGCTCGGTCGGATGCATGTCATGGCCTTCGACGAGCTTCTTTGCCATCTCGGCCTGAGCGGCATCGTCGGCAGCACGAAATGCGATGTGGTGCACCGAGCCGCGCCCCTGGCGCCCCGGCAAGAAGCCCTTGGCCACTCGAATATCGACCAGGCCTCCCACGTTTCCCCCCGAAGCCTCAAAGCGGACGACAGATCCATCGCGGTCCATCTCGCGAAATCCCAACACGTCAGTGAGGATCGCGCCAGTCTTTGCCCCATCTTCCAGTAGAAGTGTGACGCTGTGAAAGCCGCGGATGGCATGCTCCGCCGGAACATCCTCCGTCGACCATGTTGCCCCGGGCTCTGCGCTCGGAACGCCGACCAAAGCCAGGCTCATGCCGTCCGGGTCGGTGAATGGCAGCACGGTTTCACCGAAGCGCTTCTCGGGTGAGCGGTGGGCGATGCCTTTTTCGATGAAACGATGGGTCCAAAATCCAAGCGAGCTTGAGGGTACGCGGAATGCCGTCTCGTGAGTTTGGCCGATCCCCCCGCGGCCGGGCGCTGCATGCTCCCAGGAAAAGAAGGTAAGGATCGAGCCGGGATTGCCGAACTTGTCGCCGTAATAGAAGTGATAGGTGCTCGGATCGTCGAAATTGACGGTTTTCTTGACGAAGCGCAGCCCCAGGGCACGGGTGTAGAATTCGAAATTGCGCAATGCAGTACCGGCGATCGCGGTGACATGGTGGATGCCCGACATGCTGCTCTCCATGCTTTGGTGCGTTCTTTTGGCTCTCTGACGAAATATGTGGGTTAACCGCCGCGAAAGACAGGCCGAGCTTCCGCAACATCCAAATAAAGTGGCAGCCGCGTGCAAGAGATGGTGACCCGGCTAGGGACGGAAGTCGACGTCCGCCCATCGCAGTTGATCATCGCGGATCTCTAGACCAATCAACACGCCTCAACGGCGAGCGATGAACCGTCGCTGCAATGCAATGCTTTAGATGACATTAGTAGTATCAACAATTGGCCGTGCCACCTTAACCGCCCCTTAAACGAAGTCGGTCGACGGTCCCCCAAAAGCTCGGGGGAGCCGTTCATGGATGGGTTGATTGCCTGCTTGCGCGATCCATTGGACTTCCTGACTTTGGCAGGACTGGGGATCGTTTGCATCGTCGCTGCGTTCGCCGCACTCCTTGCCGAGCGGTCGAAGGCCAAGGCGATGGCGGCGCTTAAGCGAACTGAAACCGAGCTTCGCCAGACGCGCGCGTTCTTCAACGCCGTGATCGCCAACATGCCGATGATGCTGACGGTCAAAACGGCAAGCGACCAAAGCTACGTTCTGGTCAACCACGCCGCCGAGCACGTCTTCAAGGTCTCCGCCGCCGACATGATCGGAAAGCGCGCCCAGGATTTGCTGCCTCCGGACGAGGCCGCACTGTTCGAGGCGCGCGACCGCGAGGTTCTCAACGGCCGCCGGCTGGTGACGTTCGAGCATGACGTCGAGACACCGAGCGGCAACCGACACGTGATTGCCCGGAAGGTGCCGATACTCGGCGATTCCGGTGAGCCGCAATATCTCGTCACCCTGTCGGAGGACATCACCGAACGAAAGCGGGCCGACGAGGAACTATCCCGTACCCGCGCCTTCCTCGATACCGTGATCAACAACATGCCGGTCATGGTGAGCGTGAAGGATGCCGCCGAGCACCGGTTCGTCCTCGCCAACAAGGCGACCGAGCAGCTCTTTGGCGTGCCCCAGGTCGAAATGTTCGGCAAACGCCTTCACGACTTCTTCGCGCGGGAAGAGGCCGATTTCCTCGTCGCGCGGGATTGCGATGTGATCGCGAGCCGGCAGCCGGTCTCGTTCGAGCACGCCCTCTATTTGCCGGACAAAGGCACCCGCATCTTCTCGGCCAGCAAGATTCCGATCGTCGATGCCGACGGCACCGCCAATTATCTTCTGACGCTCAACGAGGACATTACGGAGCGTAGGTTGGCCGAAGAGCGCATCGCTCACATGGCGCATCATGACGCGCTGACGGACCTTCCCAACCGCGCACACTTTACGGATTTTCTCGGGGCGACCTTCGATCGGTCCGCCCGGACGGGTAACCCATTTGCGGTGCTTTCGATCGATCTCGATCGGTTCAAGGAAGTCAATGACCTGTTCGGCCACTCGATTGGCGATGAGCTCTTGAGAGAAGTTGCGCACCGATTGCGGACCGCAGCAAACGGCGACTATGTCGCACGGCTCGGCGGTGACGAGTTCATGCTCATCTCAAGAGATGGACCGCAACCGGCGACCGCCGAAGCTCTTGCCGAGCGACTGTTTGCAGCATTCTCCGAGGAAATCCCCATCAGCGGCCAGCCAATGCGCATCGGCATCAGTGTCGGCGTCGCGATACATCCCGCCGCCGGAGCGGACGCGACGACGATTTTGGCCCACGCCGACGCTGCGCTCTACCGCGCGAAATCGCAGGGGCGCAATGCTGTGAAATTTTACGAAGCTGCGATGGACAGTCGGCTTCGCGAACGGCGCAGCTTGCAGCATGACCTGCAATTGGCGATTGAGCGCGACGAGCTGTCGGTTCACTACCAGCCGCAGGCGACGGTCGCCGGAAAAATTCGAGGCTTTGAGGCATTGGTCCGTTGGCAGCATCCGCGGCTTGGCATGGTACCGCCCACGGCCTTCATCCCGATTGCCGAAGAGAGTGGACTGATCATGCCTCTCGGAGAATGGGTCTTGCGCAGTGCCTGCAGCGAAGCGGCAGGCTGGGCCGAGCCCCTGCAAATCGCCGTCAATCTCTCGCCGATTCAATTCCGGCATGGCGATCTTCCGAGCCTCGTCCACCAAGTGCTTCTCGAGACAGGTCTCGCGCCAAGCCGGCTTGAAATCGAGATAACGGAAGGCGTGCTGATCGATGACTTCGCGCGGGCGGTTTCCATCCTGCGAAGAGTGAAAGCGCTTGGCGTCCGGGTCGCCATGGATGATTTCGGAACCGGCTACTCGTCGCTGTCCTACCTGCAGTCTTTCCCCTTCGATAAGATCAAGATCGACAAGGCGTTCATCAGCAATCTCGATCGCAATCCCCAGTCGGCCGCGATCGTGCGCGCGGTCATCGGCCTCGGGCGCGGTCTCGATGTTCCGGTTGTTGCCGAGGGCGTAGAGACCGATGCCCAACTCGCGTTTCTTTGTCAGGAGGGGTGCGACGAAGTGCAAGGCTATCTGATCGGGCGTCCGGAACGGAGCGGCCACTACGCCCATTACACGCGGCGCAGTCCAATGGCAGCGCGCCAATCGCTGCAACCCGATAGAGCCGAGCCGTCGCAGATCTCCAACACGCGGTTGTTTCAGTCCTAGGCCCGGCTCGCAGCAATTGCCTTGCCTGAGCCTCGCGCGTAGCTTGCCGGCGGCTTTGAGTCGTTGGGGGTGCTTGCCATGAGCAAATCCTGGAAGGGCATTTACATCATCCTGATCGCGGCATTCACGCTGCTCGCCGCCAGCGGTAGCGGCAAGGCGGCGAGCGCGGCCGAGATCAATGCCGGAGTAAGCGCGACGCTCGACCGATTCTATCGGCAGGTACCAGGATCACGTGAGCTTGCCGCGCGTGCGGTCGGTGTTCTGGTATTTCCGACAGTCATCAAGGCCGGGATGGGTTTCGGCGGCGAGTACGGCGAAGGCGCCATGCGCAGCGGCGGAAGGACGGTCGGCTATTACAATACCATCGCCGGATCCTTCGGCTTTCAGCTTGGCGCGCAGGCGCGATCGGTCATCATCATGTTCATGACGCCCGAGGCGCTCGCGAACTTCAATCGCGTCGAAGGTTTCAAGGTCGGCGTCGATGGCTCGATCGCGGTGATCGTGGTCGGCGCGGGCGGCTCAATCGATACCGACAAAATTACCAGCCCGGTGATCGGGTTTGTGCTCGATCCCAAAGGGCTGATGTATAATTTGACCTTGGAAGGATCGAAAATCACCCGCATCAGCCGATGATCTCGGCATGAATATCGTCAGCCGCAGTGGGGTATCGCTGACGCCGGTGGGGAACATACGACGTCGTCAGTGGAGCCATCATTAGACGTTGTGCGCGCTCGGCAGAGCCAAGCGCGCCGGTCAAGCCAAAGCTCTCGTAATGGCCGACGTTAGTTGCCGGGACCGCCGCCGAAGGCGCCGTTAGGCCCGATGTTGTCGTGGTTCATGTAGGTGCGAATGCTCGGGTCCGGATCGGTCCCGATGTAAGTCCCGTTCGGCTGCGTGACGACCGGGCTGCCACCTCGGCTGCTGTATGCACCGTAACCGCGGGGAGACGCGTAAGTATCTGCGCGGGGCGCATATTGATACCGCGAATAACCTTGCTGATAGCCGCGGTCCTGGGCCATCGCCGTTGTTGATAAGATGAAGAGGCTTGCAAACGCCAAAACAGACACCTGGGTCGTTGACATGGATTTTCTCCTCTGGGTCGACCACCCGGTAGGGCACGATTGTATCGCGCCAACGATACACGCATACGGCTTCGCCCGATCAGGAACAAGGCATCGTGCTGCGGCACGAGCGCACATCGATTTGGGTTTTTCGAGTGCGACTGGTAACGGGGGATTGGCGTGAGCGTTCGCGTGTAAACTCAGTCAATCGATTGTTGCTATCCGGCCATCATTCGCTGACCTGCAGCGAAGGGCAATCGTGGGCTCTTAAATCAGTTCAAAACTGGTCCACAAACGGAATTGGCGGCACCGTAGCCTCGCGGCCGCGACTCCACATCGACAACGATCAGCTCGGTCTAGTCCCAATCTTTGCGCAAATTCTCGTGCGTCGTATTCGCATTGCTCTGACGCGACGCGGTAGCGCGAGCGGGTTGCGGGCGTGCCGCCTCGGGCTCGCCGACAAGATAATCAAACATTCCGGCGGCAACGATAAACGGGAAATACCAGAAGAGCGTGGGCATGTTCTTGCTCCTATCGATCATCCTTTGATGCGCATTGGCGCGCCATGGTCACTGTGCAAACGGCGGCACAAATCGCATTGTTCCGGAGCGAATTGCGCTTGCCGCGACTAAGATTTGATCGATCAACTCTCTTACTCCGCGGAACTCCCGCACCTGGTGCGCTACTTTCATCAGTCGCGCGCTTCTAACTTTCGGTTCCTTCAATTTTTTTTGACGGCTGATTTCGTTCAGCGCCGCGTGGTTCCCCGTTTGTTAATCGCCTATTGCACCCCGACGACCATGCCGCCGACGTCGAGCGACAACTCGACGCCAACTTGCGGCCCTTCCAATGTGAGGACCGCCCCAACCCCATTGACGAGCGTTGCGACCTTGCCGCCGCCAACGACGGTCACGCCGGCTTGGCCCGCGCCGTAAACGCCTGCGACATCCCACGGCCCGCGGATATTGCTCACGGTGCCGACGAGATCGGCGGACGAAAACCCGATGATTGCGCCGAAGCTTGCGCCGGCGATGGACAGCGGGTAGGCGCGGCCGCGAAAATACAGCACGCCGCTACCGCCGGTGACCCCGACGATGTAGCCCGCCTTGAAAAGATGAATACGGACGTAGCCGACTTCGGCTCGCGATGGCGTCGATATGCCGATGCAAACGAACGCGGCGAGCGCAATGGCAAGGATACGCGCCACAGCGACGATACGAGACATTTTCCCCTCCCCAGCGGACGATGACGCAGTACGAGTCCGCTGCCCGCAGCAAGGCTACGCCCACCTTGCCGCTATTGCGATCAAAATCCGATGTTTTGCCGCCCAATTGGTCATCATCCCGGCCGGGTGTGACTTTTGTGACACTCAAATGACCTGATGGACGACCCGGACCCGATACACGTCCTGTTAACGGTGAAGACGCGCCAGCCCTTGTGCGCAGAACCAACTATTAGCTTCGTCCCGCTACGGTCCGCGCCGTCCACGACCGGAGCGCTGATGCCCGAGCCTTACGCCCTCGATATCCGCTGCCTGCGCAAATCCTTTGATCGCCCGGCGGTCGATGGTCTCGACCTCACGGTGCGCGCCGGCGAGTTCTACACGCTGCTCGGCCCGAACGGCGCCGGCAAGACGACGACGCTGCGGATCGTAGTCGGCCTGCTGCGGCCGGACTCCGGCTCGGTTTCGGTCCTCGGCGTCGATGCCCTTGCCGACCCGGTGGCGGCGAAGCGCGTGATGGCCTGGATCTCCGACGAGCCGATGATCTACGACAAGCTCACGCCGTTCGAGTATCTCGAGTTCGTCGCCGGCTTGTGGGGCATCGACGCGGCACACGCCGAGAAGCGCGCGGTCGGGCTGCTCGACCTCCTCGGTCTCGCCCCGCATTGCCACGAACGCTGCGAAGGCTTCTCCAAGGGCATGCGGCAGAAGGTGGCGCTTGCCGGCGCGCTCGTCCATGCGCCGCGCCTCATCATCCTCGACGAGCCGTTCACCGGGCTCGACGCCGGTTCCGCCCTCAAGGTCAAAGGCGTGCTGCGCGACCACGTGCGCAGCGGCGGTACGGTCATCATGACCACGCACATCCTCGAAGTCGCCGAGCGCATGGCCGACCGCATCGGCGTCATAGCGCGCGGGCGGCTGATCGCCGAGGGCACGCTCGACGAGTTGCGGCGTCAAGCCGGCGGCGGCAGTCAGACATTGGAAGATGCGTTCCTGATGCTGACGGCGGATGAGAGCGCGGCCGAGGAGAATAAGCAGGCGACCGGAGCCGCGGTCGCCGCATGAGCGCGCCTGGCACCGTCACCTGGTTCGCGCAGCACGAGCTGCGGCTGATGTGGCGCGACTGGCTGTCGATGATGACAGCGGGCCGCCGCGGGCGCACCCGCACGCTGATCGTCGCCCTCGTGTTGTTCGCGCTTTTCATGCACGCGGTGGCATTTGGCGTGGTGTCGCGCTTTGCCGGCCTGACATCGCCGGACAAGACGGCGCTCGTCGTGATCACGGTAAGCGTATTGCTGTCGTGGGCATTGATGATGTCCCAGGCGATGGAATCGGTGACGCGCACTTTCTATGCGCGGTCCGATCTCGATCTGCTCCTGTCCTCGCCGGCGTCGGCCGAGCGCATCTTTTCGGTGCGCCTCCTCACCATCGCGTTCTCCGTCATGGCGATGTCGGCGCTCATTGCGGCGCCGTTCATCAATGTGCTGGCGCTTGAAGGTGGTGCGCACTGGCTTGCCGCCTATGGCGCGATGGCTGCATCCGGTATCGCGGCGGCGGCGATCGGCGCGCTTGTCACGACCGCGCTGTTTGAAATGATCGGGGCCAAGCGCACCCGCCTCGTCGCTCAGATCGTCGCCGCCGTGATCGGCGCGGGTTTTGTGATCGCGTTGCAGCTTGCGGCGATCCTGTCGACGGGGACGCTGTCGCGCCTCACGCTCCTCACCTCGGCGCCGATCGTCGCGATCGCGCCCGATGCGGCAAGCGCCATGTGGTGGCCGGCCCGCGCGATGCTCGGAGACGCCAAAGCCCTTGCCGCGGTTGCCGCCGCAAGCCTTGTCCTCCTCGGCGCTTCCATCCTCCTCGTCGCGCCTCGGTTTGCGCGCTGCGCAATCGCGGCGTCCGGTATTTCCGGGACACGACGCAAGCAGCGGCGACGCGTGGCGTTCCGCACGGCTTCGCCGCTCGCGACCCTGCGCCGCAAGGAATGGGCACTGCTGTGGCGCGACCCTTGGCTCGTATCGCAGTCGCTGATGCAGCTTCTCTATCTGCTGCCGCCCGCCTTCCTGCTGTGGCGCAGTTTCGGCGATGGCCCGGGTGCGACGGTCCTGCTCGTGCCGATCCTGGTCATGGCGGCGGGCCAGCTTGCCGGCGGCCTGGCATGGCTTGCGATTTCCGGCGAAGACGCGCCGGAGCTCATTGCTACTGCGCCGCTCACGCCGCGCGAAATTTTGCGCGCCAAGATCGAGGCCGTGATGGCCGCGATCATGGCCGTCTTCGCGCCGCTGCTTCTGGGGCTCGCGCTGCGGTCGGCCTTCGCCGCGATTATTGCCGCAATCGGCATCGCCGGCGCGGCCGCGTCGGCGACTTATGTGCAGTTGCTGTTTCGCGCGCAGGCAAAACGCAGCCAGTTCCGTCGCCGCCAGGTCTCGTCCCGCGTCGCAACCTTTGCGGAGGCCTTCGTCTCGATCGGCTGCGCCGCGACCGCGGCGCTTGCGGCCAGCGGCATGTGGGCCGCACTATTTCCCGCAGCCCTCACCATCGGCATCCTTGCGGGCGCCCGCGCCATCAGCCCGCGTGCGGCTTGAACCAGGCAAGACGCCTCCGGTCGTCCTCGACTCCCTGGGCCGGTTGATCCGGCCAGCGGAATGCGTCACACCTTTGCAAGGCGGTGTGCCTCACCGGGACGGAAACGATGGGAATTGAAAAGATCGCGACGGCCGCCAAGACGACTGTCGATTTCGATAAGTTCCGCCTGCGGAATTTTATCGCCCGCCTCGACCCCATGGGCGAATTGGAGCACCGCCGCGGCGCGACGGCCCTTGCTGCGATCGCCGAGGCACTCGAAGCAAATCCCAAGGCCGTGCTTTTTGACGGCGCGGGCGGAGCCTTGCCGCTCGTGGGCAATGTCATGGCGAGCCGCGCGCGGTTTGCGGCAGCATTCGGCGTCCCGCCAGCGAAGCTTCTGCCCGAAATTCTCCGCCGGCTTCGGGTCAAGCCCGAATTGGTCGAGGTAGGACGCGAAGAGGCAGCCGGTGCAGGCCGTAGTCACGACCGGCGCCGATGTCGATCTCACCGCGCTTCCGGTCCATCTGCAGCACGGCAAGGACGGCGGACCTTATATCTCGGCGGCAATCGATTTCGCCCACGACCGCGCGTCGGGCTGGACCAATGTGGGGCTGCGCCGGTTGATGCTGCGCGGCCGCGCGAGCGCCGGCATCGATCTCGTCGCCCCGAGCGATCTGCGCAACATTTATCTCGCGAGCCTCGCCCGCGGCGAACGCCTGCCGCTCTCGATCGTCGTCGGCGCGCATCCGGTCGACTATTTCGCGGCGACGATGCGCCTTCCTATCGACGAACTCGGCCTCATCGCGTCGCTGCGCGGCGAGCGGCTCGCGGTCGCAAAATGCATCACCAACGACCTGCGCGTTCCGGCCGACGCCGAATGGGTGCTCGAAGGCTACCTCGGCGAAGAAGGCTATCGCGAGCCGGAGGGGCCTTACGGCGAATTCCTCGGCTACTATGGCGGCGTCAAGATCAATCCGATCTTCCATGTCACCGCCATTACCCGCCGCACCGACGCGTTGTTCCAGACCCTCACCATCGGCGGCGCCACCATGAGCCGCACCGACACCGCCCAGCTCGCGGCATTGCGCACGGAAGTGCTGATCTGGCGCGCGCTTGAGACCGCGATCCGCGAGCCCATCGCGGTCTATGCGCCGCCTGCGACCGGCGGCGTCTACAACGTGCGCATCGCCATGCGCTCGCGGGTGCCCGGCGAGGCGCGCAATGCGATCGCAGCGGCGTTCGGCTCGCAGGCCAACGTCAAGAACGTGTTCGTAGTCGATCCGGACATCGACGTGTTCTCTGACGAACAGATGGAATGGGCGCTGGCGACACGGTTTCAGCCGCACCGGGACCTCGTGATCGCGGACGGCTTTCGAACGCTGCCGCTCGATCCTTCGCTCGGCGCCGCGGTGACGGGAGCCAAGGCGGGTTACGATCTCACGCTTGCGTCGGCAGGGAAGCACGGCGCGGGTGCTACTGCGAAAAGCCTCGAAGCGGAAATTCCGCAGCCGCCGCGGTTCGACGGCCGCCGTTTCGCGAACGTCGAGGCGGCGCTCGCCGACGGACCGAAATTCTTCGCCGAGCTGATGGCAGCAACGGGCACCGACGACGGCCGCGAGATCGTGCTGGTGCTGGAGAAGCTGCACGCCGCCGGCCGCCTCGCGCGCGACGATGCGGATGGTCGCTATAGCTTGGTGAAGTAACGGGCCGCACGTTTCCTCTTCTTTGAAGAAACCCGAATGGGAGAGTGTGACCCGCCTTGACACCGGTGGGCGGCGGACGCCCAATAAGCAGATGCGCCGGACAACCGGCCGACCCTTCCGAAACGGAAAGCCATACGGGGAAACGCCATGCGATCACTCGCTCCCATCGGGATTATCGGATTTCTTGCATTCGCTTCCGCCGCGGCGGATGCGGCGACGATCGCCGGCACGGTGACGGGGCCCGACGGCCAGCCGTTCCGCGGCGCGTTCGTCCAGGCCCGCCATGCCGGCTTGCGCATGACGGTGAGCGTCCTCACCGACAATCAGGGACGCTACGTCGCGGAGAACCTTCCTGCGGGTGATTATCGTGTCGGCGTTCGCGCGGTCGGCTTCAAGGCGGATTTGAAGACCGGCGTGAAGCTTGCGGCTGACCAGAACGCCGCGTTCGACTTTGCGCTCGCGACCGCGCCGGTGCGGTGGAGCGACATCTCGATCTACCAGGGTCTGGTGCTGCTGCCGGACGCGCGCGGCAAGAAGACCTTGTTCGACAACTGCCTGAGCTGCCACGGCTTCCAATCGAAGATGGCGGCGACGATCCGCGACGAGGATGGCTGGCGCGACCGCGTCACCTTCATGCGCGAGGCGATGCGCTCCTCGCTCGCTGACCGGCAGGGGTTCTCGGATCAGCAAGCCGAGGACGTGGTCTCCTACCTCACGACCATGTTCGGCGAAAATTCGCCACTGCCAAAATCGCCGACCGATTTGCCGGCCTACAAGGATACGGTGCTGAGCTTCTCGGATGAGGCACTCAAGATCGTCTACGTCGATTTCGACATGCCGGGACCCAATCGCTTCCCGTGGACTGCCAATCCCGACAAGGACGGCTATTTCTGGATTCCGGAGTACGGCCAGGCCAACAAGGTCGCGCGGCTGAAGCCCTCGACCGGCGAGATCAAGGAATTCCCGGCGCCCAACATGGGACCGGCGCTGATCCATTCGGCGGTGCCGGCGCCCGACGGCTCGGTATGGATCACCGAGGCGGGATCAAAGAAGCTCGGCCGCTGGGACCCCGCGACCCAACAGATCACCGAGTATCAGGACGACTGGCGCAAGCACACCATCCGCATTCACCCCGATGGCTCGATCTGGTCGACCGGTGGGCTCACGCGCTTCGATCCAAAGACTTCGACCTACACGCATATCAAAGACGTGCCGACGTCCTACGGCATCGCCGTCGATCCGAAGGGGACGGTGTGGTTCACCGAGATGACCAGGAACGGCGCCATCGGCAAGGTCGATCCGGTCTCGCTCAAGGTGACGAAATACATTCCGCCGACCCGCGAGCGGCCGCGGCGCATCCAGGTCGACAGCGACGGCATGGTGTGGTTTGCCGAATACACTGACAGCAAGATCGGCCGCTTCGATCCCGAGAAGGAGAGCTTCACGGAGTTCGCCCTGCCGCACGACCACACCGCGCCCTATGCGCTCGGCATCGCGCGCGATCATACGATCTGGTACTCCGGCGAGCATCGCGACGTCATCGGCCGGCTCGATCCGGCGACCGGCAAGGTCGTCGAATTCCCGATGCCTTACACCGACAACGGCATGCGCGACTTCTTCCTCGATAACGACGGCCGCTTCTGGTACGGCTCGCCGCCGAACAACCGGGTCGGATATTTCTACATCTCGACGCGGCAGCGCAGCGCCGCCGCCCGGTGAACAACCCGCAACCTTGGCGGCGCGTAGGGTGGGCAAAGCGCGGACGCGTCCGCGCGTGCCCACCGTACGGTTTCTCCGTGCCACGGAAAGCATCGAGCACATTCAATCACAACGTAAAAAGGGGAGAGACATGACACCCAATCATCTTGGCCGGGTTGCCGCAGTGGCGCTCATCGCCGTCGCGGTGACGCAAGGCAAGTGGATCACGACCGAGGCTGTCGCGCAGAATGGCCGCGCGCTGCCGACATTCGAAGTCGCCAAGGACTGGCCGAAAATTCCGCCGCAATGGAAGATCGGCGATGCCTCGAGCATGACCGTCGATGCGCAGGGCAACATCTGGCTGCTGCATCGGCCGCGCACGCTCAAGGGCGACGACCTCAAGAAGGCCGCTCCGCCGGTGATGGTGTTCGACGTCGACGGCAATTTCATCAAGGCGTGGGGCGGCGACGGCCCGGGATACGATTGGCCGCAGCGCGAGCACGGCATCTATATCGACTACAAAGGCTTCGTCTGGCTCGGCGGCAACAACTGCCCGTCCAACGGCCTCGCCAATTTGAAGCCGGTCGCCGATGACGCGCTGCTGAAATTCACGCAGGACGGCAAGTTCGTCATGCAGATCGGCCACAGCAACCAGAGCAAGGGCAACGCCGACACCGCGAACCTGCATCGCGCCTCGGACGCCCAGGTCTACCAGCCGACCAACGAACTGTTCGTGTCCGACGGCTACGGCAATCACCGCGTCATCGTCTTCGATGCCGACACCGGCGCCTTCAAGCGCATGTGGGGCGCCTTCGGCAACAAGCCGGAGGACGACGATCACTGCGAGATCCTGCGCAAGACCGACTTCACGCCGCCGGGGCCGCCTCAGTTCAGCATCGTGCATTCGCTCCGCGTCTCACACGACGGCCTCGTCTACGTCGCCGACCGCGAAAACCGCCGCGTGCAGGTGTTCGATAAGGACGGCAAGTACATCACGCAATTGATCAAGGCCGACACGCTATTTGCGCGCTCGGTCGCGTTCTCGCCCGATGCCGATCAGCAATTCCTCTATGTCGGCGACGGCGAGGACATCGCGATCGTCGACCGCAAGTCGATGCAGGTGATCGGCGCGATCAAAGTGCCGGGCATGGTCGGCGGCGGTCATCTGATCAACACCGATGCCAAGGGCAACATCTACATCGCCGCAACCGGCATGGGCTTGCAGAAGCTGACCTTCAAAGGAATGTCTGTGCCGGCCACGCGCTGACCGCGCGCGATTTGAGAGGCTATCGCTGCGGCGCTGCCGTCGCGGCGATAGCCTCCATCACGGCGTCGGCCGCGGCGAGCCCGGTGCGGTAGGCGCCGTGCGCGGTCGAGAAATCGTGGATCGAGCAGGCTTCGCCGGCAAAGAACAGCCGGCCGTCGACCGGCGCCGCCAGCACCTGCCGCGCCGGCGCATGCCCGGGCAGGGCGTGGGAGTACGAACCGCGCGCGAGCGGATCGTTTGCCCATGCTGACGCCGCGATCGGATGCAGGCGTTTGCGCATGCCGCTCCCCAGCACCGAGACGATCTGGTCGATCGCAAAGGCTGCGAACGCACCTTCGCCCTCCTGCTCCAGCGCGCGGGCGTGCCGTCCGCCGAAATAGCCTTCGATGATCGGCCGCCCGAACGGGCGGAAGTGATAGGTGCCGGTCTCGGTGCGATCGATGGCGCCATAGATGCGCGATTCCTTCTGGAATTCCTCGGCATCGTCGAGCTGCAGAAAGACCTTGTCAGCAAGGCCGAGCGGCAGACCGGCGGCCGCCTCGACTTTGTCGGGCAACGCCGGATGAAACCGCAACGCCCCGTCCGCGATCAGGTTTGTCGGCACCGTGACGATGACGGCGCGGGCGCGCATCTCGCCTCGTGTTGTCTCGATGCGGACCGTGCGGCTGCCGTGATCGACGAGCGTTGCTCGACAATCGAGCACGATATCGAGGCCCGCGCCGAGCGCCGCGATCAACGCGCCATAGCCTTCGGTCACGCGCCAGTTCACGCCAGTGTCGTGATAATTGTAGAAGTCGTGAACCGAGACGCGGTCGAGCTCGGCGCCGTTGATGTAAGTGCTGGTCGCATTGAGCAGCGGGTTCCAGCGTCAAACCCGGTTCGAGACAACGGTCGGCCGGCTGATCGGTTTTCGCCTCGCCGGCCTCTTCGAGCCGCGCGAACAGGCGGCCCATCGCCGCCTGGAAATCCTCCTGTTCGGCGCGCGGAAAGCCGATCTCGATCCTGCGGCGGGCCCACGGCGGCGGCGTCTTGTCGACGGCGAAGCCAAGCTCGACTGCAACCGTGCTGAGCTCGTTCTCCTCAGCCGAATGCAGCCAGCCGCAACCGAGATCGAGGGGATAGTCGCCACCCGCTTGTTCAGAAAGGGTCCAAGCCCGCCCGCCGAGCCGCCCGCGCGCTTCGACAACGCGCAGGGCGACGCCCGCGGCTGCAAGGCGTCGCGCCGCGCCAAGGCCGGCTGCGCCTCCTCCGATCACGATGACATCGGGATCAGGCATGAAACCTCCAGCAGGGATCGCAGGTGTTATAACGCGCGGCGTGACGACATCTCATTCGGGGACACGATGACGAAAGAACGCGTATCGCTGCTGTCGCTTTATGGCGTGTTCTTCCGTCTCGGCCTGTTCAGCTTCGGCGGCGGGATCAGCGCCTGGGTTCATCGTGAAATCGTCGACGTGCGGCACTGGGTGACCGAGGAAGAGTTCATGGCGGGCTATGCGCTCGGCCAGATTCTCCCCGGCGTCAATTCCACCAATCTCACGATCTATATGGGGCAGCATCTGCGCGGCGCAATCGGCGCCGTCGTGGCGCTTGTGGGACTGCTCACCGGCCCTTTCGTGATCGTCATCGCGGTCGGTTTCGTCTATCGCGAGCTTTTCGGCGTGCCCGGGTTCGCGGCGGCGATGGCCGGGATCGCCGCCGTCGCGGTCGGCATGCTGCTGCGGCTCGGCATCGTGTTCGCCCGCCGCGTAAAACGCGAGGTGATTTCCGGCCTCGTCATGGCGGCGACGTTCGTCGCCGTCGGCATCATGCACTGGCCGCTGATCGTGGTGGTGGCGGTGCTCGCCCCGATCAGCATCGCGGCGGCCTGGCCGAGGACAGGCGATGCGTGAACACACTCTCCTCACCCTCGTCGCGGTGCTGGCGCCGCTGTCGGTCGTCTCGATCGGCGGGGCGTCGAGCGTCTACGCGCCGCTCCAGCATCAGACCGTCGACGTGCTGCAATGGTTGACGCCGCGGGAATTTATCGAGCTGTTCGGTATCGCCCGTGTGACACCGGGGCCCGGCACCATGCTGGCAACGCTGATCGGGTTCAAGGTCGCGGGCCTCACCGGTGCGATCGTGGCGACGCTGGCGCTGTTCGTGCCGTCATCGGTCCTCTGCTATTTCGTCGCCCGCATCTGGAACCGCCATCGCGGCAAGACCTGGCACCGCGCTTTCGAGACCGGGCTCGCGCCGATCGGCGCGGGACTGATGTTTGCCGGCGTCCTCGCGATCCTGCGGCTGAGCGCGACCGGCCCGCTGTGGCCGCTGACCTGGGTCGTGACGGCCGCCGTCGCCGCGCTACTGACGTGGCGACCCCGCCTGCATCCCTTCGGCCTGCTGATTGGCGGCGCCGTGCTCTATATGGCCGCGGCCTGGATGATGCCGAGTGCGTAGGGTGGGCAAAGCGCGGCGCAGGCCGCGCGTGCCCACGTGGAGAGGCTCAAATACGTGGGCACGCTTCGCTTTGCCCACCCTACGAAAACTCGTCCGCGCGTGCCCACGCGGAGAGGCACAACGTGGGCACGGCGGAAGAATCGTTACGCGAAAACTTCGACGCCTCGGCCGCCTTTGCCCACCCTACGAGAACTTCGGCGCCGACCGCCTACACCGGCTGCGTCTCGAACTCCTCGCCGGCCGCGATGGGGTTGGCCATCGCTTCGTGCAGCTTGTCGGCGTCGAGTTCGTTTTCCCAGCGGCTGATGACGACGGTGGCAACGCCGTTGCCGACGAGATTGGTGAGCGCACGGCACTCGCTCATGAATTTGTCGATGCCGAGCAGCAGCGCCAGCGACTGGATCGGAATGTCGGGCACGATTGCGAGCGTCGCGGCAAGCGTCACGAAGCCCGCCCCGGTCACGCCGGAAGCGCCCTTCGACGTGATCATGGCAATGACCAGAATGCCGAGTTCCTGGCCGAAGGTGAGCGGCGTGTTCGTCGCCTGCGCCAAGAAAGAGCGTCGACAGCGTCATGTAGATGTTGGTGCCGTCGAGATTGAAGCTGTAGCCCGTCGGGATCACGAGGCCGACCACCGATTTCGAGGCGCCGAGCCGTTCCATCTTCTGCATCATGTGCGGCAGCACGGTTTCCGACGACGAAGTGCCGAGCACGATCAGAAGCTCGTCCTTGATGTAGGCGATGAACCGCAGGATCGAGAAGCCGGCGAAATAGGCGATCGTGCCGAGCACGAGGAGCACGAACAGCAGGCTTGTCGCGTAGAACGTCAGGATCAGCGCGCCAAGATTGACGAGCGAGCCAATGCCGTAGGCGCCGATGGTGAAGGCCATGGCGCCGAATGCACCGACCGGTGCCGCCCGGACGATGATGCGGATGATGCCGAAGAACATCTTCGCGGCGATGTCGATCGCGCCGGTGATCTTCTCGCCGAGCGCTCCCATCTGCGAAATCGCAAAGCCGGACAGGATCGAGATCAGGAGAATCTGCAGCAGGTCGCCGCGCGCGAGCGCACCGAAAAACGAGTTCCGGTATGATCCCCAGGATATGGGCAACGAAGCTGTCTTCCTTGGCCCGCGTCACGTAGGTCGCGACCGCTTTCGGGTCGAGCGTCGATGGATCGATGCCGAAGCCGGCGCCCGGTTGCACCACTTTGCCGACAATCAGGCCAATGGCCAGCGCGAACGTCGAGACAACTTCAAAGTAGAGCAGGGTCTTCAGGCCGATGCGCCCGACCCGTTTGAGGTCGCTCATCGATGCGATGCCGTGCACCACGGTGCAGAAAATGACCGGCGCGATCATCATCCGGATCAGCGCGATGAAGCCGTCGCCCAACGGCTTCATCTCGACTCCGATCTTCGGGAAGAACTGTCCAAGGGCGATGCCGACGGCGATCGCGATCAGGACCTGGATGTAGAGGACCGTGTACCACGGCCGCCGGGCAGCCGGAGCAAGGGGTCTCGGAAGCGGAGTTGCGGCATCCATGCGCGATGGTCCTCGACGCTGCAGCGCACGGCACGGCGCCGCATTCTCAGCGATCCTAGCGCATGCACTCCGATGCTGTCATGCCAAGCGAAACAACCCCATCATCCCAAGAATCTATCCGCAATCTAATCCGCCGCGGCGCCGCTCGCCTTGATCGGAACTGCCCATTTCTCGATCTCGGCTTTGACAAAGGTGCCGAGATAATCGGGCGTCGCCCGGTCATCGGAGACGATCTGGCCGCCTAGGCCTTCCAGGCGTTCTTTGACGAGCGCACTGTGCATGGCGTCCAGCACCGCATGGTTGAGCTTGGCGACGATCGGCTCCGGCCCATGCTTCGGCATGAAGATCGCATTCCACGTATAGGCTTCGACATTCGGGACGCCCTGCTCTTCGGCAGTCGGAACATTGGGCAGCGCCGGCGAGCGCGTCTTGTTCATCAATGCGATCGCCTTCACGGTGCCGCCGTCGATCTGCGCCTTTGCGGTGGTGAGGATCTCACAAAGATAGTCGATGCGGCCGGCCTGCAGATCGCTCATGGCCGGGCCGGTGCCGCGATACGGAACGTGGGTCACATGGGTGCCCATCGCCGCGTCGAGCACCACGCAGGCAAGATGCGTCGCCGATCCTGCGCCCGCCGAGCCGTAGCTCATCTTGTCCTGATTCTTGCGGACGTATTCGACGAACTCCTTCATGTTGCTGACCGGCAGGTCCTTGCGTACGATCAGCACCGTCGGTATTTCCGCGACCAGCGCGATGGGCGTGAAATCAGTTGTCGAATTGTAAAGCGGGCGTTTATAGAGCGTCTGGTTCTGCGCCTGAGTGCCGACTGTGCCGAGCAGGAT
The DNA here is from genome assembly GCA_963702755.1 of uncultured Alphaproteobacteria bacterium. GTDB lineage: Bacteria > Pseudomonadota > Alphaproteobacteria > Rhizobiales > Xanthobacteraceae > JAJPKK01. The sequence continues at coordinate 142,170 of CAVPDZ010000010.1, forward strand.
GGTATAGCCGTCCGACGCCGCCTGGGCGACGCGCAACGCACCCGTCATTCCGCCGGCGCCGCCGACGTTTTCGATAACGATCTGCTGCCCCAGCGCCTCGCCCATGCGCTGCCCGACAAGTCGGCCAAGCACGTCGGTCGGGCCACCAGCCGCAAACGGGATGACCATGGTGATGGGTCGAGTTGGATAGTTTTGGGCCGAGGCGGGGCTGGCCGCGACGGCGAGGAAGGCCGCAACCGCGGCGGAAAACGTTCGCAACATCAATTCCTCCCGGACATTGGGCTGCACCATTGGCCATGGCAATGGTTCGGTCAAGCCGCGCCTTGCCGCATGCCGCATCGCAGCGTATGAGCGCAGCGAGAGGGGATTGTGATGACACCGACCAGAGTTGCGATAGCAGGGCTCGGCACCATCGGGCGGGCATTGGCACGCCGGCTCGCCGGCGATCTGCCGGGACTGACGCTTGCCTGCGCGGCGGCGCGCGATCGCGCCAAAGCGCAGGCCTGGCTCGACGAAGCGGGCATCACCTGCCCGCTGGTCGAGTTCGATGCCTTTCCGGAGTATGCCGATCTCGCCGTCGAATGCGCGCCGGCGGCCGTGCTCGAGGCGGTCGTGACGCCGATGCTCAAGGCCGGCAAGCGCGTCATGGTGCTGAGCGCCGGTGCGCTGCTGCCGCGGCCTCATCTCATCGACCTCGCGCGCGAGACCGGCGGGCAGATCATCGTGCCGACCGGCGCTTTGATCGGCCTCGATGCGGTCACGGCCGCGGCTGAAGGCGCGATCCAATCGGTGCGGATGATCACCCGCAAGCCGCCGCGCGGACTTGCCGGCGCGCCTTACCTCGTAAAGAACGCGATCTCGGTCGAAGGCCTCAATACCGCAAAACTGGTGTTCTCCGGCACGGCGCGGGAGGCGGCGGCGGGGTTTCCCGAGAACGTCAATGTGGCGGCGGCCTTGTCGCTCGCCGGCATCGGCCCTGACCTCACGACGATCGAGATCTGGGCGGACCCGGCCGTCGTCCGCAACTGCCACACCATCGAGGTCGATGCCGGACTCGGCGCGGTTCTCGATGTCGATCGAGAACGTCCCTTCGGAGAACCCGAAGACCGGCCGCATCACGGCGCTGTCGGCCATCGCGGCGCTGCGCAAGATCAGCGCGCCAATGCGGGTCGGGACGTAAGTCTTGCGGGCCGATGGGACTTGGGATTAACTCGTGATGTTGCTTGCGGAGCTTTTCCAACTCATGACGTGTGTCGCCCGGCTTGACGGGGCGATCCGGTAACCCCTGTCTCTCATTGTGGCTCGACCTGACGTCGGTCGACAATCTGGTGGTTACCGGATGCCCGCTTTCGCGGGTATGACGCCGTAATTCACGAGAGGCTGCCCGTCTCCCGCACCACGTCGTCACATCGCGACGCGGAAGCTCTTCGGAGTGGCGACCTTCCACGCGTCGCGGAAGCGCGGGTCGTCGGTGCCGTCGATCAATTCGCCGGGCCGCAGTGTCGGGTAAAGCTCGTCATAGGTCGCGACCTCGCGCGCGGACAGACGGCGGGAGAAATGCGGCGGCATGAACTCGTTGGGATGATCGAGCCCGGCGGCGGCGACGATCTCCTTGAGCGCCTGCAGCGTCGATTCGTGAAAATTGCGCACGCGCGCCCACTTGTCGTTCACCACGAGAGCGCGCTGGCGCGTCGGGTCCTGGGTCGCGACGCCGACGGGACACTGGTCGGTATGGCAGCTTTGCGACTGGATGCAGCCGAGCGCGAACATGAAGCCGCGCGCGGCATTGCACCAGTCGGCGCCGAGCGCCATGGCGCGGGCAATATCGAAGGCGGACACGATCTTGCCGGCGGCGCCGAGCTTGACGCGGTCGCGCGCGTTGATCCCAATCAGGGCGTTGTGGACGAAATTGAGCCCCTCGCGCATCGGCATGCCGAGGTGGTCGATGAATTCGAGCGGCGCCGCGCCGGTGCCGCCCTCCTTGCCATCCACCACGATGAAATCGGGATAGATGCCGGTGTCCAGCATCGCCTTGCACACCGCAAGGAATTCCCACGGATGGCCGACGCAGAGCTTGAATCCGGCGGGCTTGCCGCCGGACATGCGCCGCATCTCGCCGATGAACTGCATCATCTCGATCGGCGTCGAGAACACCGAATGCCCGGATGGCGAGATGCAGTCGGCGCCCATGGGTACGCCGCGCGTGCGCGAAATCTCTTCCGAAACCTTCGCCGCGGGCAGCACGCCACCATGGCCGGGCTTGGCCCCCTGGCTCATTTTGAGCTCGACCATCTTGACCTGTTCGAGCGTCGCGGTCGCGGCGAAACGCTCGGCCGAGAAGCTGCCGTCAGGGTTACGGGCGCCGAAATAACCGGAGCCGATCTCCCAGATGATGTCGCCGCCGTTTTCGGCGTGATACGGGCTGAAACCGCCCTCGCCGGTATCGTGGGCGAAGTCGCCGGCCTTGGCCCCTTTGTTGAGCGCGCGAATCGCATTCGGGCTCAACGCGCCGAAGCTCATCGCGGAAATGTTGAACACCGAGGCGCTGTACGGCTTGGCGCAATCCGGTCCGCCGATTGCGATGCGGAACGGGGTCATCGCCAGCGGCCGCGGCTGCATCGAATGGCGGATCCATTCGTAGCCTTCGGCATAGACGTCGTACTGGGTGCCGAACGGGCGCTTGTCGAGCACCATCTTGGCGCGCTGGTAGACCACCGCGCGCTTGTCGCGGCTGAACGGCGTGCCGTCCTTCTCGCCCTCGAAGAAATACTGCCGCATCTCGGGCCGCATTTCTTCGAGCAGGAACCGCAGATGCGCCGAGATCGGATAATTGCGCAGCACCGCATGGCGCGTCTGGAACAGGTCGCGCGTGCCCAAAATCGCGAGCCAGGCGAACACCAACAACGGCACCGCCGCGATATTGAACGCCGCCGGAAAGGCGATGACGAGGATCAGGAGCGCGGCCGTGAGCAGAATGCACAGGGTGTAGACGATAAACCGGGCCGTAAAGGCGAGGCGCAGCACCTGCATAGCGGTCTCCCCATCGGCGATCGGCATGTCCCTGCCGCCGCCGCCGCAAATGCAATCATCGGGCTAGAACAGAATTATGAAACACGCACACTGATGACGGCCAACAACTTGTCCGACAATAAGGTTAGTAACACGGAAGTGGGCTGTTTAGACCCCCATTTTCACGCCGGCCACAGCTTTTCGGACGAACCTGCATGATAAGCCGAGCGCCCGGCCGAAGCCGCTTTGCATCGCGCCGGATCAATCCTTGGCGCGCTCAACGTAAGAGCCATCTTCGGTCGAAACCACGATCCGCGTGCCGGGGACGATGTGGGGCGGCACGCTGGTCCGCAGGCCATTCGAAAGGATCGCCGGCTTGTAGGAGGAGGATGCCGTCTGGCCTTTGGTGGTCGGCTCGGTCTCGGTCACTTCGAGCGTCACCCGCGGCGGCAATTCGATCCCCACCGGCGTGGCTTCGTGCATGCTGAGACGGACCTTCATTTCCGGCTGCAGGAACGCAGCCTGGCTGCCGATGAGGTCCTCCTGCAGCGTGATCTGATCATAGTTTTCCATGTTCATGAAATGGAAACCGTCGCCGTCCTGATAGAGGAACTGGAATTCGCGCTCTTCGACGTGAGCCCGCTCAACCTGATCGGTGGTCTTGTAGCGCTGCGATGCCTTTACTCCGTCGCTGAGCCGACGCATGTCGATCTGCGTGACCGGAGTGCCCTTGCCGGGATGGATGTTTTCGGCGGTCAGGATGACGTAGAGCCTGCCGTCCATGTCGACGATGTTGCCCTTGCGAAGCGAACTGGCGATGACTTTCACGAGTTGAAATCCTTCGATCGGTAAACGATGGCGCTACGCATGCCGAAATGGGCGCCCAGAGGGCGCCCTTCAAGGCGTTCGCGGCCGGATTCGCGGCCGCAACATACCGATCTTGCGCTCGCGCGCCAGCTTTTTCGGCGGTTCATTCGCCGCGCCAGTAGGGCGCAATAGCGCAGCGTGTTGCGCCGTCTTCGCGGTCCCTCAGCGCAATGCGCTGCGCTATTGCGCCATACGCCTGATTTATCGAGTTCTATCGCGGCTCCATGCCGGTTGCCTTCCAGTGCGCGGCGGAATCCTTGCTGGCAATGAGCCGCGCGAGAGCCGCCGCCGGCTCGCCCGCCGTGCTCTTGGCCGAGATCGCGACGTCGTAATTGGTGTAGGCCTGCAGCGGCGCCGGGACCGGGCCGGCATATTTCACGAACGGGCGGATCTCGCTGATGTTGAACATGCCGAGTTCGAACTCGCCCTTGGCGATCTCCTGCTGCCCCGGATCAAGGCCGACCACCTTGGTCTTGCTCTTCAGCGCATCGGTGAGACCGGCGTCCGCGAGGATGTGCTGAATCAGGATGCCGCTGCCGTTGGGCATCGCGGGATCGCCGACCGCAATCGACTTTGCCGACATCAGGGTCTTTTTGAACGCATCGGCGCTCGATAGGTCGGGTGCCGCCGTTCCTGGCTTGATGGCGACACCGATGCCGCCGCGCACCACCGGCACGCGGCTGCCCGCCTTGACGCCGCCGGCCTTGTCGTACTCGTCCATGGCCGGCACCGATTGCACCACCACGTCGAACACCTCGGCCTTGAGCTTCTGCGGCACGACGAGCGGCGAACCGGCGGTGTATTTCACCTTATGGCCGGTCGCCTTGGTGAAATCCTCGACGATCTTGTCGAGCGAGCCTTTCACGGCCCCGACGCTGATCAGCGTGATCTCGTCTGCGACGACAGGCCCGGACGGCCAGGCGGCCAAAAGCGTCAGCGCAACGCCGCCGCACAGAATCGAACGCATGTTTCTTCCTCCCATCGTTTTTGGATATGTAATCTTATCCCGTGAGGCCGAGTCCGACCAGACCGACCGCATAGACGGGATCGGCGCGGAGCCTTAAGACCGCCGACGGAGGAACAGGTGCCCCAATGATCAGTGCAAAGCGAATCGGCCATGCCACTTTCGAGACGCCGGATATGGAACGGCAGATCGACTACTATCGCGACACGGTTGGCCTCGTGGTCGCTGGCCGCGAAAACGGCCGTGTCTTTCTTGCCTCGCCGCTCGGCCAGCTGGCAATCGTCCTGGAGAAGGGAGAGCACCAGCGCTGCAGCCGGCTTGCATTCGAGGTCGCGCGTGATCTCGACGCTCGCGAACTGACGCGGCGCCTCGAGGCCATGGGCCTCAAAGCGGAGCCGTGCAGCGATGCGTTGCCCGGTGTTTCGCGGCTCGTCAGCTTTTCCGATCCCAAAGGGACCAAGATCGATCTGTTCTCCGAGTGGAGTTTCCTCGATGTGAAGCCGATGGCCTCCGCCGGCACCGCGGCGCAGAAGCTTGGTCACATCGCGTTCTATCACCCCGATCCCAAGGCGATATCCGAGTTCTATGCGGCGACGCTGGGCTTCCGCGTATCGGACTGGATCGGCGATTTTTTCGTCTTCATGCGCTGCGGCGTCGACCACCACACGGTCAACTTCCTCCGCGCCGACCGCACCACCATGCAGCACATGGCGTTCGAGATGCGCGACGCGCATCAGTTGAATGCGGCGTGCGATCTTCTCGCGCGGCAACGCATCCAGATCTTGTGGGGTCCGGTGCGTCACGGACCGGGTCACAACATCGCGGTCTACCACCGCAACCCCGACGACCAGATCATCGAGCTCTTCTGCGAGCTCGACCGCATGGCGGACGAGGAACTCGGCTATTTCGAGCCGCGCCCGTGGCATCGCGACCGACCGCAGAAGCCCAAGGTGTGGGACCCGACCCCGCCGCGCGACCTCTGGGGCATGCCGCCGTCCCCGAGTTCCTCCGCCCGTCGAAGTAAGGCGTCGGCGACGCGGAACTACGGCGCCTTCACGACTAGCGTCGCGGCGTCCATCGGCTTCGTCACCTGGCCGAGTTCGGTGAGGACCTTGATCCAGGGTTCGAGCGACTTCGGCTCGAGGTTGGCGTCGTATTCGGGGATGGGGATGGTCTTCACCACCCCCTCCGGCAGCCGCGTGTATTTGCCGAGGATCGCGCGCAACTCCTCCGGATTGGTCTTGACGTAGTTCGCGCCCTCGATCAGTGACGCAATCCACGCCTTGAGCACATCCGGGTGTGCCGTCGCCCAGTCACGCTCGGCAATCCACATCGTGCCGTGGGTCGGGTCGGCAACCGAGAGCACCGGGTCGCCGATCGAGACATTGCCGGCGGCAAGGAGCGGTGTCACGAACGGCTCGATCACCTCGACGGCATCGAGGCGCTGCGCCTTGAGCTGGTCCGGCATGTTCGGGAAGGGCACTTCGACCGCGCGGACGGAACTCGGGTCGACGCCGTTCGTCTTCAGCCAATGGAGCGTCGAGACATGGATGAGCGAGCCGAGGGCGACAGCAGCAATCAGCTTGCCCTTGAGGTCCTGCGGACCTTTGATTCCGGAAGTCCTTGCGCACGATGATCTCGACCGAGCGGTGCGCTCCCGAATTCGATCCAGCCGCCGGCGACGCCGACGACGTTGAGGCCCTTGGCGGCGGCATTGATGAGATCGGGCGGCGTTGCCGGCGCAATGTCGAATTGCTTGCCGACCGTGCCGGGCAGGAGGCCGATGTTCTGGATCACCGCGAGGCTCACGTCGAGGCCGTGACGCTCGAAAATGCCGGTGTCCTTGGCGATCCAGGCCGGCAGCCATGTCGCGGCAGGAATATAGGCGGAGCGGATCTTCGTCGGCGTTTGCGCCGCGGCCGGGAGTGCCAGAATGACGATCGTCGCCGCCGCGCCGAGCAGCGACTTGATCGATGAAGCTCGCGACATTGCGCCCCTCCGTTGTTCTTTTGAACGTTTCCTACCGTAACGCGCCGTGACGCGGCGGCCACCGCCGCAGCACGACGCCCTCCACTATGGCAAAGATCAGCCCGAGCAGGAATGCCAGCACGCCGACGATTGCGAGCAATCCGAACACCTGGGCGGAATTGTAGGCGCGCTGCGCCAGCGTCATCAACACGCCGATGCCCGGAACGCCGGTGAACATTTCGACGAGCAGCGTGGTGATGATGGCGATCGAGAGCGCGAGCCGCACGCCGATGAGGAAATCGGGAATGGTCGCCGGGATGACGATCTTCCACAGGCTCTCCATGCGCGAGAGCCGGAGCGAGCGGGCGACGTCGAACAGCAGGCTGCGGATATTGGCAACGCCCGTAATGGTGTTGAGCAGGACCGGCCAAGACGCGGTGATGGCGATCACGGCGATCTTCATCCCCGGCGAGTAGCCGGCGATCAGCACCGCAATCGGGATCGTGACCGGCGGCGGCAGCGCGCGCAGGAATTCGAGCAGCATGCTCGACCATTGCCGCACCGTGACACTGGTGCCGATCAGGAGGCCGAGCGCGAAGCCTGCGATGCAGCCGAGCGCGAGCCCGGCGACGAACGTCCACAGCGTTGCCTCGACCGCGGGCCGCAGCGCGCCGCTTTGCGCGAGTTGCACGATCGCGGTCCACCACAGCGACGGCCGCGGAAAGTTCGGCGACGGCCCTTGCTGCACGACCTGCCACACAAGAAGCCCGACGACGAGCGGCGCGAACCCCCACGGCGAGGGCATGAACGCGGTGAGCCGCCGCATCATGTGCGGCTCCATTCGGCGCGCGGGCGGCGGAATTCGCCGGGCAAAATCAACTTCGCGGCACCGATCAACGCCGCATTGAGCACGATGCCAAGGACGCCGATGATGAACACGTAGCCGAACATGGTGTCGGGCCGCAGCGCCGCCGCCTCGCGCACCACCGCATAGCCGAGGCCCTCGGGGTTCCCGATCATCTCGACCGCGACCGCCATGATGAGCGCAAGCGTCATCGACAGCCGCAGGCCGACCAGGATCGCAGGTGCGGTTGCCGGCGCGAATATCGTCAGCGTCGCGGCCGGGCCCGACATCGCGGAACGATCGCGCGACATCGTGAAGACGCGACGGAATCGCCGCAAACCCCGCCATGGTGTTGACGAGGATCGGCCACACGGTCGGAATCACGATCACGATCAGCTCGGTTTCGAGCGAGAAGCCGTAGAGCAGGATCGCGACCGGCACGAAGGCGATGCCGGGCAGCGGACGCAACGCCTCGACGGTCGCGAGACAGTAGCGCCGCGCGAGCGGCGACAGGCCGAGTGTCGCCCCCGCGACGATGCCGACGCAGATCGAGATCAGCCAGCCGACGAGCGCCGCATTCAAGGTGTGGCCGATCTCGCCGAAGACCTCGCCGTTCTGCGCCATTTCGACGAGCGCGCCGGCGATCACCGAAGGCGCCGGCAGATAGTCGAAATCGAGGAGACGGCTGCGCACCGCCGCTTCCCACACTGCGAGGAAGATGACGACGCCGCCGATGCCGCGCAGCGTTTCGCCCTTCATGCCGAGCCCCCGATGGCCGAGCCCCCGATGGCCGAGCCCCCGATCGCCAAGCCCCCGATCGAATCGTGAACTTCGTGGCGCAGGCGCAGGAAGGCCGGCAGCTCGCGCGTCGTCACCTGATGGCGCGGGAACGGGATATCGACAGCGAAGATGCGCGTGATAGCGCCCGGCGAACCGGAGAGCACGGCAACGCGGTTGCCGAGATAGACCGCCTCCTCGATATCGTGGGTAATGAACACGATGCTGGCATGCGTCTCCGCGCGCACCCGCAGGAGTTCGTCCTGCAGCGACGCCTTTGTCATTGCGTCGAGCGCCGCGAACGGCTCGTCCATCAGCAGCACCGAGGGGTTGGCGACGAGGGCGCGCGCGATCTGGACGCGCTGCTGCATGCCGCCGGAAAGCTGCCAGGGATAATCGTTGGCATTGCGCTCGAGGCCGACGAGCTTGAGCGTCGCACCAATGCGACCCGCCCGCGCGGCGCGATCGAGCTTGCGCGGCAGGCCGAGCGCCACGTTGTTCGCGACCGTGCGCCATTGCAGCAGAGCGTTAGTATAGTCCTGGAAGACGATGGCGACGCCGTCCTGCGGGCCGTCGATGGGCGTGCCGCGAAATTTCAACGTCCCCGAGCTTTGGCGATTGAGGCCGGCCAACAGCCGCAGCAGCGACGTCTTTCCGGTGCCCGACGCGCCGACGATGGTGAGGATCTCGCCCTGCGTCACCGCAAAGGTGATGTCGCGCAGGATTGTCCGCTCGCCGCCGCTGACCGGAAGCGCCAGCCCAACATTGTCGAGATCAAAGATGGTCTGCATGCGGTTGAATCATATGCCGAGGGTGGGCAAAGCGAAGCGTGCCCACGCGCCGATGGTGCGGGCGCACGCGAAACGTCCGTGCTTTGCCACCCTACCGGAAAACTGCAAAGCGTGACACGCAAGCGCTCCCAGGCAGCCTCATTGCCGGGAAGACCAAATCTGAGCCACGAAGGCTGCGCGTCAAAACGGCGCACCAAGATGCCGGCGCGACCGAGATGCTGAAAGAGATCGGCGGCGCGGGGCGTGCGCACCAGATGAAAGAGCGACGTGCCGCCGATCGCTTCGAGCCCGGCGCCCGCGAGCAATGCTTCAAGGCGCCGCATTTCATCGGCAAGACGCCGTGCGCATGGCGTCCGCCCAGGTGGCATCGGCAAGCGCGGCCCGACCGATTGCGATCGCCGCTCCCGGATACCGGCCACGGCCCGAGCGTCGTGGCAAGGCGTGCGACGAGTTCGGGGGCGCCGAGCGCGAAGCCGAGGCGCACGCCGGCAAGTCCGAAGAATTTGCCGAATGAACGCAGCACAAGGACATTGCCGTGCGCGCAGTCATCGAGCGCGAGGCCGTCCGGTGCCACATCCATGAAGGCTTCATCGACAATCAACAGGCCGCGGCGCCGCTGCAATTCATCGGCGAGACGCAGCAGCGCATCGCGCGCGAACAGCCGCCCATCCGGGTTGTTCGGGTTGGCAACGATCGCGAGATCGGCGCTCGCCAGCGCCGCGATATCCGTGACCTCGCTCACTTGGTGTCCGACGTGCGCCGCGACGCGGGCGAATTCGCCGTAGGTCGGCGACAACACCGCCGCGCGAGCCTGGCGGTACGAGACTCATCGCGAGCGGCAACAGAATTTGGGTGCCCGGCGCGGCGACCACATGATCTCGCGATGGTGCCCCGTAGGCCGCCGCGGCGACGGCGCACAGCGCGTCGAGCGCTGCCGGTTCGGGCAGCCGCGCAAAAGCATCGGATTGCAGTTGCGGCAGGGGATAGGAATGGGGATTGATCCCGGTCGAGAGATCGATGAACGGCTCGGGCGCGCCGGGAAACAGTTTTCGCGCGGCACCGAGATCGCCGCCGTGCAGGAGCGATGTTTTCATGTGGGGAGGTGTGCCCGTCACGCTCACGGTTCTAGCCCTGCTGATCGAAGCCGTCGTGGGTTATCCGGATCGGTTGGTGCATGCAATCGGCCATCCGGTAATCTGGATGGGCCGGATGATCGCTGCGCTCGATCGCGTCTTGAACCGCGATGGCGACAGTGAAGCTCGTCGGCGCGTCGCTGGCGTCGTTGCCGTCGTTATCCTCGTCGTGGTCGCGGCCGCTATCGGCGGCGGCATCGAACCCTTTTGCTGCAGCTGCCGCTCGGCATCTTGCTCGCGGCGATCATCGCCAGTACTCTGCTTGCCCAGCGCAGCCTGCATGATCACGTTGCCCAAGTCGCGACGGCGCTTGATCAGCACGGACTAGACGCCGGTCGCGCCGCCGTTTCGCACATCGTCGGCCGCGATCCCCAATCGCTTGATGAGGCTGGCGTCGCGCGCGCCGCGATCGAAAGCTTGGCGGAGAATTTCTCTGACGGCGTTGTCGCCCCTGCGTTCTGGCTCGCCGTCGCCGGGCTCGCCGGCGGAGCGGCCTACAAGGCGATCAACACTGCCGACAGCATGATCGGACATCGCACGCCGCGCTACGCGGCGTTCGGCTTTGCGGCCGCGCGCCTTGATGATCTCGTCAATCTGCCGGCCTCGCGCCTGGCCGCGCTGCTGCTGGTCGCCGCTGCTGCCATGACGAGCCGCAAAGCGGCGGCGGAGGCGTGGCGCGCCGTGGTCCGCGACGCTGCGCACCACCGCTCACCCAACGCTGGCTATCCGGAAGCGGCGATGGCCGGCGCGCTTGGCCTTTCGCTTGCGGGGCCACGCGTCTATGGCGGCACCGAGGTGGCCGATGCGCTGATGGGCAATGGCCGCCGCGACGCCACCGCAGCCGATATTCGTGCCGCGCTCGCGCTCTATCGCCGCGCCGATGCTCTCCTGATTGCGCTCGTCGGCGCGATCGCACTTGTCGTTGCTGCATTCGTGTGATGACTGCCGACATTCGGGGGCGCGAGCGCGGAATCCATTACCTTGCTGCGGAGTATGGATTCCGGGCTCGCCTTCGCTACGCTGCGGCGCCCCGGAATGACGCTCATGCATCCTCGCCACGAGATCAGATGACCGCCCGCGCATTGATGATTCAAGGGACCGGTTCCGACGTCGGCAAATCGCTGATCGTCGCGGGGCTCGCGCGTGCTTACGCCGATCGCGGGCTCAAGGTGCGGCCGTTCAAGCCGCAGAACATGTCCAACAACGCCGCGGTGACGGTGGACGGCGGCGAAATCGGCCGCGCCCAGGCGCTGCAGGCCCGCGCGGCGCGAACGCCTCCGACCGTGCACATGAATCCGGTGCTGCTCAAGCCGCAGAGCGAGATCGGAGCGCAGATCGTGGTCCAGGGTCGCGTCATCGGCGCCGCCAAGGCTGCGCAGTATCAGCACATGAAGGCCGAGCCTGATGCCGCACGTGCTCGCAAGCTTCGCGCAGCTCAAGGCCGAGGCCGATCTCGTTCTCGTCGAGGGCGCCGGCAGCGCATCGGAGGTCAATCTGCGCCGCAACGACATCGCCAACATGGGCTTTGCGCGCGCCGCGAACGTGCCGGTCGTACTCGTCGGCGACATCGATCGCGGTGGCGTCATCGCAAGCCTCGTCGGCACCAAGGCTGTGATCGAGCCTGAAGATGCGGCGCTGATCCGCGGCTTTGTGGTGAACAAGTTTCGTGGCGATCCCGCGCTGTTCGCCGACGGAATCGCAAAGATCGCCGCGCGCGACCGGCTGGCTGCCGCTGGGGCTCATCCCGTTCTTCCCAGAGGCGCGGCAACTGCCGGCCGAAGATGCGCTTGCGCTCGACCATGCGCCGGCAGCAAAGCCAGGTGGCCGCGTCCGTATCGCCGTGCCGGTGCTGCCGCATATCGCGAACTTCGACGATCTCGACCCGCTCGAAGCCGAGCCTGCCGTCGAACTCGTTCGCGTGCGGCCAGGCGGCGTGCTGCCGGCGGATGCCGCTCTCGTCATTCTCCCCGGGTCGAAAGCGACCATCGCCGATCTCACGGTGCTGCGCGCCGCCGGCTTCCACATCGACATCGCCGCGCACGCGCGCCGGGGCGGCGCGGTGCTCGGCCTCTGCGGGGGCTTTCAGATGCTCGGCCGCGCTGGTACGCGATCCCGATGGCATCGAAGGCCCGCCGGGGATTGCCGAGGGGCTCGGCCTCCTTGACGTCGAGACGGTGTTGACCGGCGAGAAGCGCCTCGTGCCGGCGCAGGGCGAAGCCGGCGGTACGCCGTTTTCGGGCTACGAGATGCACATCGGGGTGACCGCGGGACCGGATTGCGCGCGTCCTTTCGCGCGGCTCGCCGACGGCTCCGTGGATGGCGCCGTGTCGAAGGATGGGCGCGTCGTGGGGCACCTATATCCACGGCCTGTTCGGCGACGATCGTCAGCGCTCCGCATGGCTTAATCGTCTCGGTCTCGGCCCGTCAGCCATTGCCTATGAGGAGCTTGTGGAGACGACGCTTGATCGCCTCGCCGCGCATATCGCGGCACACGTCGATCTCGATCGGCTGCTGAAACTCGCGGCCTGACGCGCCGGCTGCGATCCCGGGCCGCGGTTGACGGCCCCGGCGGAAACGCCCATGTATTCGACGTGATTTGGTCCGCGGGCCTTGAACCCGATGCGACACGGAGAGCCAGATGTTCATTCAGACCGAAGCGACACCCAATCCCGCGACCCTGAAGTTTCTGCCCGGGCGGCCGGTACTGCCCGAAGGCGTTCTCGATATCCCGGATGCCGCAGATGCGGGGAAATCGCCGCTGGCGGAGCGCTTGTTCACGGTTCCCGGCGTTACCGGCGTGTTCTTCGGCAGCGATTTCATCACCGTGACCAAGGGGGACGTCGAGTGGCAGCAGATCAAGCCAGCAATCCTCGGCGCCATCATGGAGCACTTCATGTCCGGCGCGCCGATCCTGTCCGATGCGGCAGACGAGGGCGACGCTGCGGACGAATTCTTTGACAGCAAGGATGCCGAGACCGTTGCCACCATCAAGGAGCTGATCGAGACGCGCGTGCGCCCGGCGGTTGCCAACGACGGCGGCGACATCACCTTCCGCGGCTTTCGCGACGGCGTCGTGTTCCTCAACATGAAGGGCTCATGCTCCGGTTGCCCGTCCTCCACCGCGACCCTCAAGCACGGTATCCAGAACCTGCTGCGGCATTATGTGCCCGACGTGGTTGAAGTGCGTCCGGTGTGATAGACACCGTTTCGACTGACCTTTTGAAAGACGATTCGAGCCGTTGCGCGTCCTTGCCATAGACACCGCGCTTGATGCCTGTGCGGCCGCGGTTCTCGATACCGATCGCCGAGGCGGTTTCACCGGTCGGTCGCTGCCGATGATGCGCGGCCACGCGGAAGCGCTGATGCCTCTCATTGCGGAGGTCATGAGCGCGGCGGGCGTCGAATTCTCCGAACTCGATCGGATTGCGGTGACCGTCGGGCCGGGCAGCTTCACCGGCTTGCGGGTTGGCGTCGCCGCCGCCCGGGGCATCGCGCTCGCCGCCGGCACGCCCGCGATTGGCTTGACGACGCTCTCGGTACTGGCGGCGCCGTTCTTTCATGCCGACGAGAGCAAGCCGTTGCTCGCCGTCATCGATGCGCGTCACTCCCAGGTCTACATGCAGCTGTTCGGGCCCGGCGGCCGGAGTTTGATCGCGCCGCGGCTCGCCACGGTGCGCGACGCCGTGCGCGCCGCCATGGCGAGCCCGACCCGGATCGTCGGCAATGCGGCGCGGCTCATTGAGCAGGCGTGGCCCGAGCACGAGCGCCGACCCGCCCTCGTCAACGCGGTGCGTGCCCCCGACATCGGTTGGGTCGCTCGTCTCGGCGCCGCCACCGGCGGCGATACGTCGGTGCCCCTGAAGCCGCTCTATCTGCGCGAGGCGGATGCGCATCCCCAGGAGGCGGGCATCCTGCCGCGGCGATGATCTATCCGTTCTTTCTGTTCTCACCCTTTGTCTGGTTCGAATGGATGTTCGGCCGGCCGGAGCTTGCGATCTCATCGGCGGGCGTTGCCGATGCCGCCCAGTTCGCAGCCCTGCATGGCGCTGCGTTCCGGCGCGGCTGGAGCGTCGACGAATTCGAGCGGCTGCTGCTCGAACCCAATGTCGTCGCCGACCGCGCCATGGCCGGTTCGCGTCTCGGCGGCTTCGTGCTGTCGCGGCTCGCCGCCGATCAGGCGGAAATCCTGTCGATCGTCGTAGCCGCGGACGAGCGCCGTCACGGCGTTGGCCGCAAGCTGCTGGAAGTCCATATGCGGCGCCTCGCCCGTTACGGCATCAACTCGCTGTTTCTCGAGGTCGACGAACGCAACACTGCGGCGCGCCGCCTCTATGCGGGTTTCGGCTTCGGCGAAGTCGGCCGCCGCAACAGCTATTACGTCGAGTCCGGCAGTGCCCCGGGCGCGGCGCTGGTGCTGCGCCGCGAACTTGCGTGACACCCCCAATTCCTCTTTGGCACGAAATCCATTATGACCTATATGAAGGCTGGCCCCCGCGCGGCGGGCGGAAAAAATCATCAGGAATTTCAAAAGGTTGCGAAAAGTCTTCGTCAAATCATACGGCTGTCAGATGAACGTCTACGATTCCGATCGTATGACCGACCTCCTGGCACACGAGGGTTATGTCGCCGCCTCAACGCCTGACGAGGCGGACCTCGTCATTCTCAATACCTGTCACATCCGCGAAAAAGCGGCGGAAAAGGTCTATTCGGAGCTCGGCCGCGTCAGGCAGCTGAAGCGGCAGGCGGAACAGTGCCGGCCGCCGGATGACGGTTGCGGTGGCGGGATGCGTCGCTCAGGCGGAAGGCGAGGAGATCGTCCGTCGGGCGCCTGTCGTCGATCTCGTGGTCGGGCCGCAGAACTATCACCGCCTGCCGACGCTGCTCGCCGAAGCGGAAAACGGCTCGAAGGTGGTCGACACCGAATTTCCGGTGGAGGACAAGTTCGATCACCTCGCGCCGGCAACAGCAGCGGCGACCCGGGCGCGCGGCGTGACGGCCTTCGTCACGGTGCAGGAGGGCTGCGATAAATTCTGTACGTTCTGCGTCGTGCCCTACACCCGCGGTAGCGAAGTGTCGCGCCCAGTTGCCAAGATCATCGAAGAGGTCGAGCGCCTGGTCGCGGCTGGGGTGCGGGAAATCACGCTCATCGGCCAGAACGTCAACGCGTATCATGGCGCTGCTAGTAATGGACGCACGGCGACGCTGACTGATCTCCTTTACCGCGTCGCCGACGTGCCGGGCGTGAAGCGCCTGCGCTACACCACGAGCCATCCGCGCGACATGGAGGCCGACCTGATCACGGCTCACGGCGATCTTGCCGCCCTGATGCCGCAACTTCATCTGCCGGTGCAATCGGGCTCCGACCGCATCCTCGCGGCCATGAATTGGCGCCACGGCCGCGCCGACTATCTCGCCGTCGTCGAGCGGCTGCGGGCGGCACGGCCCGATATCGCGCTCACCTCCGATTTCATCGTCGGGTTTCCCGGGGAGGCGGCGGAGGATTTCCGCGATACGCTGCACATCGTCGAGGAGGTCGGCTTTGCCGGCGCCTTCTCGTTCAAATATTCGCCGCGGCCGGGTACGCCGGCGGCGACGCGCGATGATCAGGTCGACGACGCCGAGAAGGCCGAACGCCTTGCGCAATTGCAGGAATGTATCGACCGTCACCAGGCGGCGTTCAACGCGGCGTCAGTTGGCAAGACATTCGACGTGCTGTTCGAGAAACCGGGGCGGCTTCCCGGTCAACTCGTCGGGCGTTCGCCCTATCTGCAGCCGGTCAACGTCATGGCCGCGTCATCTTTGGTCGGCGAAATTGCCGCGGTGAGAATCACCGGTGCCGGACCGAACAGTTTGTTCGGCGAGTTGGCCGGCACGGAACAGGAGTCCATTCAGGCGCCGGCCCTGGCCGGTATCGGAGGCTAGCTCGTTGGCACGACGTGCACCCGAGTCCGGGCCGCTGGTGGCGAGCCCGGAATTACCAGAAGCTGCAACGCAAATCGTGGTGGCTTTCGATGACAATCGACTGGCGTCGATGCTGTTCGGCCAATACGGGCAGAACCTCGCGCTGATCGAGCGCCGCCTCGGCGTCGTCGTCGAACAGCGCGGCAACCACGTCAACATCGAGGGTTCGCGCGACGCCTGCGAGCAGGCGCGGCGCGTGCTCGACGGGCTCTATGACCAATTGAAGCGCGGCCGCGACCTTTCGACAGGCGACGTCGAGGGCGCGGTGCGGCTCGCGATTGCGCAAGGCTCGCTATTCGACTTCGATCCCGCCTCGGCGCGGGCGAGCTTCGAGGAGATCAACCTCCGCAAACGTCCGGTGCGCGCGCGAACACCAGGCCAGGACGCGTATATCAGGGCGCTGCGCCGCAACGCATTGGTGTTCGGCATTGGGCCCGCCGGTACGGGCAAGACGTGGCTCGCGGTCGCCTACGCCATCATGCTGTTCGAACGCAAGGAGGTCGACCGCATCGTGTTGTCGCGGCCCGCGGTCGAAGCCGGCGAGCGGCTCGGCTTCCTACCCGGCGATATGCGCGAGAAGGTCGACCCGTATCTGCGTCCGATCTATGACGCGTTGTTCGATCTCATGGATGCACGCATCGTCGAACGCGCGTTGCAGACCAATGAAATCGAGATTGCGCCGCTCGCCTTCATGCGCGGCCGCACTCTCTCGAACGCGGTCGTGATCCTCGACGAGGCGCAGAACACCACGTCGATGCAGATGAAGATGTTCCTGACGCGGCTTGGCGAAAACAGCCGCATGATCGTCACCGGCGATCCGAGCCAGGTTGACCTGCCACCGGGCCAGACCTCGGGGCTCGCCGAGGCGGTGCGGCTTCTGGGTGACGTCGAGGGCATCGGCCAGGTCGTCTTCACCCATGAGGACGTGATCCGCCACGAGTTGGTAGCGAAAATCGTGGCGGCTTACGACAAGGCTTTGCCTGCTCGATCCGGCGGCAAGCCTGACAGGACGCCATGAGCCTGCAACGTCCTTAGAGTCCCAAGCCGACCCGGCCATCGACGTCTTGGTCGAAGCGCCCGTCTGGCAGAATTTGCCTGACGCGGAAAACATCATTCGTCGCGCGATCGCGGTTGCTGCCGGTCGAAGAAGCAACCAACGGCCATGCCAACGGCGAGATTTCGGTTTTGCTCTGCGACGATGCGACCATCGCCGACCTCAATTCGCGCTGGCGCGGCGAAGAGCGGCCGACCAATGTGTTATCGTTCCCGGCGGCCGGCAGCCTTTTCTGGCGGTGAAGCCGAGGGGCTTGCGCCGCTCGGCGATATCGCGATCGCCTACGAGACCGTCGCGCGCGAGGCGGAACGCGACGGCAAGCCAATGGCAGATCATCTCGCCCATCTGGCGGTCCATGGCTTTCTTCATCTTTTGGGATACGATCACCACATGGAACCCGAGGCCGAACGCATGGAGCGGCTCGAGCGGGACATCCTCGCGCGGATCGGAATCTCTGATCCCTATGCGTCGAGAGACGCTGACATTTGAACCTCCACATGGCTGAACGCGAACTGCGCACGATGATCGATTCCGCGCCTGCTGCCACTGCCCAGCGAGAGTTTGCGGCGCCGGCGCCGCGCGCGAACGGCAGCGCGCGCGAGAGCCGCGAATCCTGGTTTGGTCGCGTGATCCGTTCGGTATTCGGAATCAGTCCCACATCGGTCCGCACCGATCTCAAGGTGCTGCTCGACGACACCGCCGCCGAAACTGATTTTTCTCCTGATGAAAGCAGGATGCTCAAGAACATCCTGAGCCTGCGGGAGCGGCGGCTTGACGACCTGATGGTGCCACGCGGCGATATTGTCGCGGTCCAGCAGGACATTCCCCTCGGCGAACTCGTGAAGGTGTTCGAAAATGCCGCTCACTCGCGGCTCGTCGTCTACAACGACACCCTCGACGAACCGGTCGGCATGGTTCACATCCGCGACCTGATCGCTTTCATGACCGCGCGCGCAACCGTGGCGCCGGAAGTCAATGCCGCCCGTGCGAAGCCGCTGCCGGCGGGGCTCGATTTCGCCGCCATCGATCTCGCGATGCCGTTGTCGACAACCAAGATCATCCGCACCATTTTGTTCGTGCCGCCGTCGATGCCGGCAATCGATCTGCTTGCCAAGATGCAGGCGACGCGCATCCATCTCGCGCTGGTCATCGACGAGTATGGCGGGACCGACGGCCTCGCCTCGATCGAGGACATCGTCGAGGAAATTGTCGGCGACATTGAAGACGAGCATGACGAGGCGAGCGAACATACGATCATCCGCCAGCCCGACGGGTCATTCCTGGCCATGGGCCGCGCGAGCCTCGAAGAGGCCATCAAGGTGATCGGCGATCAGTTTGATGTCGGTGCCGCTTCCGAGGAGGTCGACACCATCGCGGGATACATCGTCACGCTGATCGGCCGCGTGCCCGTGCGCGGCGAACTGGTCTCTGGTCCGGGCGAGTTCGAGATCGAAATCCTCGACGCTGATCCGCGGCGCGTGAAGCGCGTGCGCATTTACCCCCGCAAGCAGCCGCGACGCGCTGCCGATCGCGGCGCTGTCCGCCGCACCGAGGGGGCCGGTCGTCCAGCCGCGCCGTCAGTGCCGGCTCCAATGGAAACACCCGAGCAGCCGGCTACGCCAACAGGAGGCGCTGTCCACGCCGTCGACGCCGAGTCCCAAGCCGAGGTGGTATCGAAGCCGTGAATTGGTTCAAGCTCGCCCAACCGGTCATTCTGGCTTGGGGTTGGCGCAGGGCGTTGATGGCATTTCTGGCTGGCGCCGCCGCGACGCTCGCGATGGCGCCCATCAACTTCTGGCCGGTGATGTTCGTGACATTCCCGGTCATTGTCTGGCTGCTTGACGGCGCCGGCACCGCGCGGTGGGGCGGCATTGCATCGGGCTTTTTGGTCGGCTGGTGGTTCGGCTTCGGGTATTTCCTTGCCGGGCTCTATTGGATCGGCAATGCATTTCTAGTCGACGCAAAGATTTTCGGCTGGCTGCTGCCGTTTGCGGTTACGCTGCTGCCGGCTGGGCTCGCCGTATTCACTGGGCTTGGGTGCGCCGTAGCTCGCCTGCTGTGGCGACCAGGCGCATGGCGGATCATGACGCTTGCGGCGGCGCTGTCGTCGGCCGAATGGCTGCGTGGCCACGTGCTGACCGGGTTTCCCTGGAACACGTTCGGCTATGCGCTCACGACGCCGCTGGCGCTCGCCCAGAGTGTTTCTCTGTTCGGCATCTGGAGCCTGACATTCATCGCGATCGCGGTGTTCGCGAGCCCCGCGGTGCTGGCAGATGATCCCAAGGAGACGCCGCGACGGTGGCTGCCGTTGGGCTTGGCAGTCATCGTCCTCATTGCGCTTGGAGCGTTTGGCGCGCTCCGCCTCGCACGCAACCCGACCGAAATGGTCGCCGGCGTGCACCTGCGGATCATGCAGCCGAACATTCCACAGGACGAGCGTTTCAACTTCGGCGCCAAAGCGCAGATCATGAGCCGTTATCTCGCGTTGTCGGAAAGCGGTGACAAGGGTCTGCGCGGCGTTACCCACCTGATCTGGCCGGAATCGGCATTTCCGTTTTTTCTGACGCGCCAGCCTGACGCGTTGGCCGCCATCGCCAAGATGCTGGAGCCCGGCGCGTTGCTGATCACCGGCGCCGCCAGTCTCGCCGAACCGACGCCTGCACGTGCCGGCATGCGCGCATACAATTCCGTCTACGTGATCGACCGCAACGGCACGCTGCTGGCGCGCTACGACAAGCTTCATCTCGTGCCGTTCGGCGAGTATCTGCCGTTTCAGGACACGCTCGAGCGTCTCGGATTTTTGCAGCTCACAAAGGTGCAGGGCGGCTTCATCGCCGGCGACCAGCGCCACAAGATCGCGACGGCCGGGGCGCCCGATTTCCTGCCGCTCATTTGCTACGAGATCATTTTCCCGGGCGAGGCGGTGCCGAACGGCCAACGTCCCGGATGGATGCTCAATGTCACCAACGACGCCTGGTTCGGCATCAGCGCCGGACCATTTCAGCATTTCCAGCAGGCGCGGGTGCGCGCAATCGAGGAAGGACTGCCGATGGTGCGCGCTGCCAACGACGGAATTTCTGCTGTGGTCGATCCGCTTGGACGCATCGTTTCGTCGTTGCAGCTTGGTCAGGAAGGTATCCTCGACGCGCCTCTTCCACGACCTTTGGTTTCTACAACTTATGAGGGTATTAGGGATGAGGCCTTCATAGTAGTTGTGAGTGCCACCCTATTATTAAGTTTCGCGATGCGGCTCCGTAGGTAGCTTCACAGCCAAACAGTCGTGAATAGTGGCTAAGTCTATCAGCAACACTCAGTAACATTCCCAAAAACTGCAACCTCATTAAGAAAACTGCATCTAAATTGTTGTTGTAACACAATTTTATTGTGTTTTTACGTCATTAGTTGCATGAGAAACGCCTCAAATTGTGATTTTGACCGACCGGTAAATCTCGCCGGGGCGAAAGGATTAAGGAGCGACATTGTGATGGCCAAGAAGGCGCCCAACCCAATCGATAAGCACGTGGGCAGCCGGGTGCGAATGCGACGCATGATGTTGGGAATGAGCCAGGAAAAACTCGGCGATGCTCTCGGGCTTACCTTCCAGCAGGTGCAGAAATACGAAAAAGGTACGAACCGTATCGGCGCCAGCCGACTGCAACAGATTTCCCTTATTCTTCAGGTGCCGGTTTCATTCTTTTTCGAAGGGGCGCCTAACCTCGTCGATCCTCCCGGGCAGAAGGGCCTCGAAGAGGCGCCATCGCCGGCTTATGTCTCCGACTTTCTCGCAACCTCCGACGGCCTCGCTTTGACCAAGGCGTTCATGCGCATTCCGGACGCCAAATTGCGCCGGCGCATCGTCGAACTCGTGCGGCAGATCGCTGGCGAAGGCGATGAAGTGAGCTGACAAAGAGCCCCGCGCCTGCGGGGCGATGGCCCATTTGCGCCCAATTCTGCCCACATCTTGACCCCGCGCGGCGCCGCTGCAAGAACAGCGCGCTAAAGGCGATGAAGCGATCGGTTTCGCGTCGCCTCAAAGCTTATGGAGAGCAATTTGTCGCGCGGAAGCTATCTGTTCACGAGTGAATCCGTTTCCGAGGGTCATCCCGACAAGGTTTGCGACCGCATTTCAGACGAGGTCGTCGACGCGTTTTTCGACGTCGCGCCGCGCCACGGCTGGGACCCGCGCCAGGTGCGGGTCGCGTGCGAAACGCTCGCGACGACGAACCGCGTGGTGATTGCCGGCGAGACCCGCGGACCGTCGGCGATTACGCGCGATTACGTTTCCCATCTCGCCCGCCTCGCGATCAAAGATATCGGCTACGAGCAGCCCGGATTTCATTGGGAGAAGGCTTCGATTGAGGTTTATCTCCACGCCCAATCGAGCGATATCGCCCAGGGCGTCGACTCCGCGGGCAACAAGGACGAGGGCGCCGGCGACCAGGGCATCATGTTCGGCTACGCCTGCCGCGAAACGCCGGAGCTGATGCCGGCACCGCTCTACTATGCCCATCGCATTCTCAAGCTGATGTCGGAGGCGCGCCGCTCGGGCGAGACCAGTGCGCTGGGTCCCGATGCCAAGAGCCAGGTGACGATCCGCTACGAAGACGGCAAGCCGGTCGAGGCCACGCAAATCGTCGTCTCAACGCAGCACTATGACGAGGGCCTCTCCTCCCACGATATCCAATCCATAGTGGAGCCCTATGTCCGCAAGGCGTTGCCGGCGGGCTGGATCACCAAGCACACGGTGTGGCACGTCAATCCGACCGGCAAGTTCGTGATCGGCGGTCCCGACGGCGATTGCGGCCTCACGGGTCGCAAGATCATCGTCGACACCTACGGCGGCGCGGCGCCCCATGGCGGCGGCGCTTTCTCCGGCAAGGATCCCACGAAGGTCGATCGCTCGGCCGCCTATGCGGCGCGCTATCTCGCCAAGAACGTCGTCGCGGCAGGGCTCGCCGACCGCTGCACGATCCAGATCGCCTACGCCATCGGTGTCGCCAAGCCGCTGTCGCTCTATGTGGATTGCTACGGGACCGCGAAAGTCGCCGAGGCGCGCGTGGAGAAGCTGCTCGGCGAGGTGATGGATCTGTCGCCGCGCGGTATTCGCGAGCACCTCGGCCTCAATCGCCCGATTTATGCCCGCACGAGTTCGTATGGTCATTTCGGTCGTCCGCCCGATGCAGATGGCGGTTTTTCCTGGGAACGCACCGACCTCGTTGATGAGCTGCGCCGCAGCGCGAGCTGATTTCGTCATCGGTAGCGTCGGCAGACAAACTGCCGCATAGCGGCAACGCGCTCAATACGCTGCCTATGGCCGACGATGATGCCCGCACGCGACACGAACTCCGCGGCTTCTTCGGCCGCCGCAAGGGCCATCGGCTGCGGTCGCATCATGCCGGGTTGATTGAGACGCTGCTGCCGCAGCTCGCGCTCGTTCTCGATGATCCTGCACCACCCGATCTCGCGCAGCTATTCAACCGCCCGGTCGACGCGGTTCGGCTCGAAATTGGCTTTGGCGGCGGGGAAAATCTGATCGCTGAGGCGGCGGGCCATCCACAGCACGGCTTCATCGGATGCGAGCCGTTCATCAATGGCATGGCGAAGATCCTGGCGCTGATCGAAACTGGGGGCCATGACAACGTCCGCCTCTATGCGGGTGACGCCATCGAACTCCTGAGCTGGCTTCCGGCGGCTTCGCTCGCCGGAGTTGACCTTCTCTATCCCGATCCTTGGCCGAAACGGCGTCATTGGAAGCGGCGCTTCGTTCAAGATCACACGATCGCGATGTTGGCCGGCGTCATGCGACCAGGCGCCCTGTTCCGCTTCGCAACCGATGTGCCCGATTACGCCGCCTGGACGCTGGAGCGGCTCCTCCATGCGCCGGATTTTCTCTGGAGCGCGGAGCGTGCCGACGATTGGCGCCGGCCGTGGGCTGGTTTCGCCGGCACGCGCTACGAGGCCAAAGCGAAGCGCGAGGGTCGGACACCCTGCTATCTCGTGTTTCGACGAACTGCGACGCCGCGTCAGGGCGATGCTTATCGCGATGGGTCAGCCGAGCGGTCGCGCCAGAAGGAAAGCACTCGGATGGCGCTTGGCTCCGACAGACGTTCGTAATGGCTCCGCACCTCGTCGAGATTCGGTTGCCGACCATGGCGCAACACGACGATTGATCGCAGCGTCGGCCAGCTGATGCCGAGCGCTCGCCCGATGATCAAAAGCCCGTCGAGCCGCTCGCCGGCAAACAGCCGGTCAATCCGATCGATCGGAACGCGCGACAATGCCGACAATGCCGCCACGGTTTCGGCGCGTTGGCCGCACTCCGCAAAAGCGTGGAGTTGCGCGGCATCAAGCTTGCCCTCGTTCACCAAGGTCAGTATGGCGCTCTGGGCCTCACGATAGAGGATCGTCTTCTGGCCGTCCTTGCCATATGCCACAACGATCAGGCGCTGACGCACCGCTGCGGACGCATCACGGACGAGCCGACGCAGCAGGCCCGCCGGAATATCAGGGCGAAGGCCAAGCGTTTCGACAAGAGCGTCATCGCCGGCCGCCCGCGTGACCAGAGTTCCAAATCCAAAATCGGAAAACTGTGCGCCGGGGTTGGATGCGACGGCGTGCAAAATGCCGCCGTCGCCGCGCTCGACGAGGACGTCAGTGACCGGCGGCGCGATCATCTCGCGCTGCGCGATGGCAGCGAGATGCGGCAAACTCATTCGCGCCGCAACAGCCGCGAGCTCGAGGTCCGGCAAGCACGGCGAAAGGCGCAGAACAGGGCCTGCAACCGCGATGTCATCGTGATTGGCGAAGCGTCGCACGAGGCCAAGCGGCGCATTAGAAACGGGCGCAATTCTATTCGCGATTCCGCTGAGCGTGGTGGCTTCGGTCTGATCGACAAGGCGACACAGGATGTCGCCGAACAGCGCAATGTGCTCAGCGCCAAAGCGATCAGCCCCGCCGATGAAAAGATCGGTGAGCCGCTCAGCCATCTCGGTGAGCTTGGTGGCTGATCCCTGTCGAATACAGCCTTCGAGTTCGGGTATCAGGACGGCAAAGGACACAGGAGGGGATCCGGTGAGCGTGAGTTTACTTCACGGGGTCACATACCAAGGAACCCTCAACGAACGGTTAGACGGAAAATGCCGAACCGCGGCGGAGAGCGGCTATCGAGCGGCAACAATCGGGGAGTATGCGCCAGCCTTAAGGAAGGGTGACCCGGATCGTGAAACTTTCGTCCACACCGGATTGCGAACCCTAAGGATCGGCCTTGCGCGACAGCGGCCAAGCGTTATATAAGCGGCGTCAACTAAACATCTCATAGCGATCGATTAACGTCGATCGGATCGTGAGAGTGGGCCCCGCCCGGGACCCGCTCTTTTTTATTACCGCAATCGGCGGACCGGGCACGACATAAAGTCAAGACATCGAATGGTGACTGACGCACGCGCTATGGCTGATACTGCAACGCCCGATGAGGCGCTTGCGGAGCCGCGTCTCATTGCCGAAACGGGAGTGGCGGCGCGGGTAGCCGCGATCGTTTCGCCGGTGTTGGTCGCACTGGGATTTCGGCTGGTGCGGGTCAAGGTGTCGGGGCTTGACGGGTGCACCGTGCAAGTGATGGCGGAGCGCCCCGATGGCACGATGATCGTCGAAGATTGCGAGGCGGTTTCCCGCGCGTTGTCGCCGGTGCTCGATGCCGCCGATCCGATCGATCGCGCCTACCGTCTTGAGATCTCATCGCCCGGGCTTGACCGACCCTTGGTTCGGCGCTCGGATTTCGAACGCCACATCGGTGCCACGGTGAAGATCGAACTCGCGACCCCGCGCGAAGGTCAACGGCGGTTCCGCGGTGTCATCACCGCAGTCGAAGATAATGGTGTGCTTATCCGTATCGACGGCGCGGCGGCCGGCAAAGAAACCGTTGTGCTGGCATTCGACGACATGGGCGACGCCAAGCTCGTGCTGACGGACGAATTGATCGCAGCGTCGCTTCGTCGCGGCAAGGCCGAGGGGCAAGCCCCGCGCCATGTCGCCGACGCCAGACCGCGGTACGATCACCGCTCGCGTCAGTCCATCAAAAATGGTCGTGCCTCCGGTGACTCTCCGGCGGTATCGCGGACCAAAGCTGAACAAGGAGACTAACA
The DNA here is from genome assembly GCA_963702755.1 of uncultured Alphaproteobacteria bacterium. Lineage (GTDB taxonomy): Bacteria > Pseudomonadota > Alphaproteobacteria > Rhizobiales > Xanthobacteraceae > JAJPKK01. Next base: position 167,679 of record CAVPDZ010000010.1, read on the forward strand.
CATGGCCGTCAGCGCCAATCGGCTTGAACTGTTGCAGATCGCCGACGCGGTCGCGCGCGAAAAGTCAATCGATCGCGGCATCGTCATCGCCGCCATGGAGGACGCAATTCAGAAAGCGGCGCGCTCCCGTTACGGCAGCGAGACCGAGGTGCGCGCCGAAATCAATCCGAAGACGGGGGAGATGCGGCTGTCCCGCCTGCTCCTGGTCATGGATCAGGTGGAGAACGACGCCATCCATATCAGCGTCGAGGACGCGCGGCGGCGTAATCCCGACGCCCAGGTCGGCGACTACATTGCGGAGCCGTTGCCGCCGCTGGAGTACGGTCGCATCGCTGCCCAGTCGGCGAAGCAGGTGATCGTGCAGAAAGTGCGCGAGGCCGAACGCGACCGGCAGTATCAGGAATTCAAGGATCGGATCGGCGATATCGTCAACGGCATCGTCAAGCGCGTCGAATACGGCAACGTCGTCGTCGATCTCGGCCGCGGCGAGGCCATCGTGCGGCGCGACGAGCTGCTGCCGCGCGAGGTGTTCCGCAACGGCGACCGCATCCGCGCCTACATCTACGACGTGCGTCACGAACCGCGCGGACCGCAGATCTTCCTGTCGCGCACCCACCCGCAGTTCATGGCGAAGCTGTTCGCTCAAGAGGTCCCGGAAATTTATGACGGCATCGTCGAGGTGAAGGCGGTTGCCCGCGACCCGGGCTCGCGCGCCAAGATCGCGGTGGTGTCGCGGGATTCCTCGGTCGATCCGGTCGGCGCCTGTGTCGGCATGCGCGGGTCGCGCGTCCAGGCTGTCGTGAACGAACTGCAGGGCGAGAAGATCGACATCATTCCATGGTCGGCTGACGTCGCGACGTTCGTCGTCAACGCGCTCGCCCCGGCGGAGGTCGCCAAGGTGGTGCTCGACGAAGATCGCGAGCGCATCTCGGTCGTGGTTCCCGACCAGCAGCTCTCGCTCGCCATCGGGCGTCGCGGACAGAATGTCCGGCTTGCGTCGCAGTTGACCGGCTGGGACATCGACATCCTCACCGAGCAGGAGGAATCGGAGCGTCGTCAGGCCGATTTCGAGAAGCGCACGAAGATGTTCATGGAAGCGCTCAATGTCGATGAGGTGGTCGGTCAGTTGCTCGCCTCGGAGGGCTTTGGCTCCGTCGAGGAACTGTCGATGGTCGATGAGAAGGACATCGCATCGATCGAGGGCTTCGATGAGGAAACTGCGAACGAGCTGCAGACGCGTGCACGGGACTACCTCGCGCAGATCGAGGCCGAATACGACGTCAGGCGCACGGAACTCGGCGTTTCCGACGAGCTCAAGACCGTTCCCGGCGTAACGACCCCGATGCTGGTCGCGTTTGGCGAGCATGGCGTCAAGACGGTCGACGATCTCGCTGATTGCGCCACCGACGATCTTGCCGGCTGGACCGAGCGCAAGGACGGCGAAAATGTGCGCAACGCCGGCATTCTCGATGGTTTCGAGCTCAGCCGGGAGGAGTGCGAAGCCATCATCATGCAGGCGAGGGTCAAGGCCGGCATCATCACCGAGGCTGATCTCGCAGCCATGACCGCTCCCCCGACGGCCCCAGAAGAAGCGGTCGCGGCGCCAACGGCGTAAAGGGCCGTGGCGCGGCGGGAAGGAAGGCTATGGCGACGGCGGCAGAAGACGACAATGCCGATCGGGGACCGCGGAGCGCCGCTGCCGCGACCGCGCGCTTGTGCATTGCAACCCGCGAGGTTCGGCCGGTCGGCGAACTGATCCGCTTCGTCGCCGGCCCGGATGGGGTCGTCGTGCCGGATTTGCGGCGCCGGCTTCCCGGCCGCGGCGTATGGGTCACGGCGCGGCGCCGGCTGGTCGAGGAGGCAGTCAAGCGGCGGGCCTTCGGGCGCGGCCTTAAGGCCGATGCCAAAGCCCTGCCGGACCTACCCGATATGCTGGAGCGGCTGCTTGAGCGGTCGGCCCTCGACGCCCTCTCGATGGCGTACAAGGCCGGCGTTGTGGTCCAAGGCTATGCCAAGGTCGAGGCCGCCGTCGAGGGCGGGCCGGTCGTCGCCCTCCTGCGGGCCCAGGACGCCGGAATTGAGGGAGGCCGGAAGCTCGCGGCCTTACTGGCACGCCGCGCTGCGGCGGAGCCTGCCACAATCATCGAATCCTTCACTTCAGCGCAATTGGATTTGGCATTGGGACGCCTAAATGTGGTACATGCTGCGCTGCTGGCCGGACGGGCGAGTGAAACATTTCTCGCCCGCTGGCGGATTCTCAAATCCTTCCGAGCGGACGAACCGGACGATCTCTGCTCGCGACGGCCGAATGACAATGCTCCAGACCTAGGACCGTAATGACTGAAACCAAGAACCCTGGTGAAAAGACGCTGACCGTCACCCCCAGCAAGTCGACCCTGTCGCTGAAGCGAAGCGTCGAGCAGGGGATGGTGCGCCAAAGCTTCAGCCATGGCCGCACCAAGGCTGTGGTGGTCGAGAAGCTGAAGCGTCGCGCCGTTGGTCCTGGAGAGGGAAAGGCCGGCGAGCCGGTCGCAGCCGCACCTGCTACGACCGCGCGTCGCGGCCCGGCACAACCGGTCGCCAGAGACGCTGCAGGCGCGCCGGCCCCGGGCGGCAAGCCGTCCGGCGTGGTGCTGCGCGAACTGACCCAAGAGGAGCATACCGCCCGCGCCCACGCACTGGCCGGCGCCAAGGCGCAGTATGTGGAAGAGCGTCGGATTGCGGCCGAAGCGGCGCGGCACAAGGCGGAACGCGACAAGAAGGCCCTGGAAGAGCGCGTTGCGGCCGAAGAGCGCAAGCGCGAGGAGGACGATCGGCGTCGTCACGAGGAAGAGGCCAAGCAGAAGGCCGAGACCACCGCCAAGAAGCGGTTCGGCGAGGAAGAGACAAAGGCAAAGCCGCCGACGCCCGCAACGCCGACGATCAGTCTGCGCCACACAACGGTCGAGGCTGACGAGGAGGAAGCGCCGCGCACTGCGCGCCGCGGTCCCGGTGTTGCGCGTCCGGTGCCTCCTCCGAAGCCGACCCGCGGCGGCGCCGAAAAGCGTCGCGGCCGTCTTACGCTTGTCACCGCGCTCAGCGCCGACGAGGAACGCGAGCGGTCCGTCGCCTCATTCCGCCGCCGGACCCAACGTCTCAAGGGGCATGCTGCCAACGAGCCCAAGGAGAAGCTCGTGCGCGAGGTTACGATCCCGGAGGCGATCACCATTCAGGAACTCGCGAACCGCATGTCGGAACGCGCGGTCGACGTGATCAAGCTGCTGATGAAGCAGGGGCAGATGGCGAAGATCACCGACATGATCGACGCCGATACCGCGCAACTCATCGCCGAAGAACTTGGCCATACCGTCCGTCGCGTCGCCGAATCCGACGTCGAGGAAGGTCTGTTCGATGTCGCCGACGATCCGGCGCATCTGCTGCCGCGACCGCCGGTCGTCACCATCATGGGGCATGTCGACCACGGCAAGACGTCGCTCCTTGATGCAATCCGCCAGACCGATGTCGCCGCGGGCGAGGCGGGCGGCATCACCCAGCACATCGGCGCCTACCAGGTGACCTCGCCGCTCGGCGCGAAGATCACCTTCATCGATACCCCCGGCCACGCGGCCTTCACCTCGATGCGCGCGCGCGGCGCCAAGGTGACCGATATCGTTGTGCTGGTGGTGGCGGCTGATGACGGCGTAATGCCGCAGACGGTGGAGGCAATCCAGCATGCCAAGGCGGCAAAGGTGCCGATGATCGTCGCCATCAACAAGATGGACAAGCCGGACGCGCGGCCGGAGCGGGTTCGCACCGAGCTGCTTCAGCACGAGGTGCAGGTGGAATCGCTCGGCGGCGATGTCCTCGATGTCGAGGTGTCGGCCACCAAGAAGATGAATCTCGACAGGCTGTTGGAGACGCTTGGGCTGCAGGCCGAAATTCTCGACTTGAAGGCCAATCCGGATCGTCCGGCCGAAGGCACGGTGATCGAGGCGAAGCTAGATCGCGGTCGCGGCTCGGTCGCGACAGTGCTGGTGCAACGCGGCACGCTCCATCCCGGCGATATCGTGGTCGCGGGGGCCGAATGGGGCCGCGTGCGTGCGCTGATTTCCGATACCGGCGAGGGCGCGGACACTGCCGGCCCATCGGTGCCGGTCGAGGTCCTTGGCTTCAACGGCACGCCGGAAGCTGGCGATCGGCTGGCGGTCGTGGACAGCGAAGCACGCGCACGCGAAGTGACCGATTACCGGGCCCGTCAGCGGCGCGACAAGCAGGCGGCACGGGCGAGCGGCATGCGCGGCTCGCTCGAGCAGATGATGAGTCAGCTCAAGAGCGCGGGACGGAAGGAGTTTCCGCTCCTCATCAAGGGCGATGTCCAGGGCTCGGTCGAGGCCATTGTCGGTGCGCTCGAGAAACTCGGTACCTCGGAAGTTGGCGCCCGCATCATCCTCGCGGGTGTCGGCGGCATCAGCGAATCCGACATCACGCTCGCCGAGGCTTCCGGTGCCGCCGTGATCGGCTTCAACGTCCGCGCCCACAAGGAAGCGCGCGAGATGGCGGAGCGCGACGGCGTCGAGATCCGCTACTACAACATCATCTACGATCTCGTCGACGACGTGAAAAAGGCGATGTCCGGCCTGCTGGCGCCGATGCTGCGCGAGACCATGCTCGGCAATGCCCAGATATTGGAGATCTTCAACATCTCCAAGGTCGGCAAGATCGCGGGCTGCCGCGTCACCGACGGCACCGTGGAGCGCGGCGCCAACGTGCGGTTGATCCGCGACAACGTCGTGATCCACGAGGGCAAGCTTTCGCAGCTCAAGCGCTTCAAGGATGACGCGCGCGAAGTCCTCGCCGGACAGGAGTGCGGCATGAGCTTCGAGAGCTATCAGGACATGCGCGTCGGCGATGTCATCGAGTGCTATCGCGTGGAGACGGTGCAGCGCACGTTGTGAGTTCGAAGCTCAAGCGTGCGGTGCGCCTGTAGACTGATCCGTCAGGGCGAATTGAGTTTTCGTGAACCGCGTACCGGCGGAGAAGTTGCTACTTGAAATAAGACTTTGTCGGCGACGCATTATTGCCGTCGCCGGAGATCCGAATTGGTGAATTCCATGTCGCGTCATCATTCCCACGAATCCGCCAAGGGGCCGTCGCAGCGCGCGTTGCGCGCCGGCGAACTCGTCCGCCATGCGCTGGCCGAAATTTTTGCGCACGGGGAGGTCCATGACGAGGTGATCGAAACGCATTTGATCACCGTCGCGGAAGTGCGCATGTCGCCCGATTTGCGGCTGGCAACGGTTTACGTCATGCCGCTGGGCGGCCACGACGCAAAGACCGTCCTTGCTGCGCTCGAACGCAACAAGCGCTATCTGCGCGGCGAGATCGCTCATCGGGTCAACCTCAAATTCGCGCCTGACATTCGGTTTCGCATCGATGAGCGGTTTGAGGAGGCCGATCGGATCGAGCAGCTATTGCGCTCGCCGCAGGTGCAACGCGATCTCGATACGGAATCGAGCAAGAAGCCATGAACAACGCGACCCCAGGACGGTCGGTCGCCGATGAGGCGACCGAGAGTGATGTGCTGTCGGCCAATGCCGAGGTCGCGCCGGCATCGTCGGCCGCCGCGGAGGCGGAGGCCCCGCCGCGCGGCACGAAAGCGCAACAACGCCGCCCGAAATTCGACGTGCATGGCTGGGTGGTGCTGGATAAGCCCATCGGCATGACTTCGACTCACGCGGTATCGGTGATCAAGCGCCTGTTTTCCGCGAAGCGTGCGGGTCACGCGGGGACCCTGGACCCGCTTGCTTCCGGATGCTTGCCGATCGCGCTCGGCGAAGCGACCAAGACGGTGCCGTTCGTGATGGACGGTCGCAAGGCCTACCGCTTCACCGTTCGCTGGGGCGAAGAGCGGGATACCGACGATGCCGAGGGGCGCGTCGTTGCCTCGAGCGATCAGCGTCCGACGCGCGAGGAAATCGAAGCCTTGCTGCCGCGTTTCACCGGCGACATCGAGCAGGTGCCGCCGCGCTTCTCGGCCATCAAGATCGAGGGCGAGCGCGCCTACGACATCGCCCGCGACGGCGAGGAGTTCGATCTCAAGTCGCGTCGCGTCGTCATCGAACGGCTGACGCTCGTGGCCATGCCCGATGCGGATCATGCCGAATTCGAGGCCGAATGCGGCAAAGGCACCTACGTGCGCTCGCTCGCCCGCGACCTTGGCCGCGAGCTTGGCTGCCGCGGTCACGTCTCGGCGCTGCGCCGGACTGCGGTGGGGTCGTTCGGGGAACCCGACATGATTTCGCTGGAACGGCTTGAATCTTTGTGTCATAGAGCCGCGGTCGGCGAGGGAAACCTCGCCGACGCGCTATTCCCGGTTGCGACCGCGCTGGACGACATCCCGGCGCTGGCCGTCAGTCGGGGCGATGCGGCCAGACTCCAGCGGGGCCAGGCCGTTTTGATGCGCGGACGGGACGCCCCCGTCGTCCGCGGTACGGTTTACATCACGGCATCTGGCAGCCTGATTGCGCTCGCCGACGTCGACCGCGGCGAAGTCGTCCCCAAGCGCGTGTTCAACCTCGCCGGTCTGCAGGGCAGAGCCGGCCGACAAGAAGGTCGTTGACGATGTCGATTACTGCCGAACGTAAATCGGAAGTCATCAAGACGAATGCAAGAAAATCAGGCGACACCGGGTCGCCCGAGGTCCAGGTGGCGATCCTTTCGGAGCGCATCACCAACCTGACCGAACACTTCAAGACCCACGTTAAAGACAACCATTCCCGGCGCGGCTTGCTGAAGCTCGTGTCGCAGCGTCGTCAGTTGCTCGATTACCTCAAGCGGCACGACGAAAATCGCTACAAGACTTTGATCGAGAAGCTTGGTATTCGCCGCTGAGCCCTATGCTCGTGCGGAAGCATTTTCCGGAGCGCGTGTCGGTACGCCGGAAAATGCCACGATTTGCGCGCCGAGTTCGCGCAATTCCCAGCGGAGGCGTGGTGCGTCCGCTGCATTTCGGCGGCAATGGCCGCCGTGTTCGGCCGGGCCAATCATGTCCGGCAGCCGAAGGCGCGAAGGCCATGGCAGGATCGCGAGAAGCTGTGATGTTCATCCCCGCGTTCAGCGCTCATCGAGCGCTAACGGTGGGGATGCGCAGCTCCTCGCCGTCTTGCTCATGGCTTTCGTCGCCGCAAAACCATGAAAGAAGACGAAACCTATGTTCACCATCCATCGTGAGGAGCTCGATTGGGGCGGGCGCAAGCTCGTTCTCGAAACCGGCAAGATAGCGCGGCAAGCAGACGGCGCGATCTTCGCGAGCTACGGCGAGACAACGGTTCTCGCGACCGTAGTTGCCGCAAAGGAACCGAAGGTCGGGATCGATTTTCTGCCGCTCACCTGCAATTACCAGGAAAAGTTTTTTGCCGCCGGCCGCATTCCGGGGGGCTACTTCAAACGGGAAGGCCGCCCGACCGAACGCGAGACGTTAACCTCGCGCCTCATCGACCGGCCGATCCGTCCGCTCTTCGCCGACGGCTGGCGCTGCGATACCCAGGTCATCGTGACCTGCATGTCGCACGACCAGGAGAACGATCCCGACATTCTGGCGATGGTCGCGGCCTCCGCTGCCCTCACCCTGTCCGGAGCGCCGTTCATGGGACCGATCGGCGCGGCGCGCGTCGGTTTCATCAACAACGAATACGTGCTCAACCCGCAGATCGACGAGATGACCGAGAGCAATCTCGATCTCGTTGTCGCCGGCACCCAGGACGCGGTGCTGATGGTCGAGTCCGAAGCCAAGGAACTGCCCGAAGAAGTGATGCTCGGCGCCGTGATGTTCGGCCATCGGCATTTCCAGCCGGTGATCGAAGCCATCATTCGCCTCGCGGAAAAGGCCGCGAAGGAGCCGCGCGAGCTGACGCTCCCCGACAACGCGACCCTGGAAAAGGAAATCCTCGGCCTTGTCGAGCAGGATCTGCGCAAGGCGTATGCGATCCCCGACAAGATGGCGCGCCACGACGCCGTCGACGCCGCCAAGGCCAAGGTGATGGCGCATTTCCTCCCGGAGGGCGTTGAAAATCCGGCCCACAGCAAGGAGCGGGTCGCCGGCGTCTTCAAGGAGCTTGAAGCCAAGATCGTGCGCTGGAACATCCTCGACACCGGCAAGCGCATCGATGGTCGCGACGTCCAGACGGTGCGGCCGATCGTGGCCGAGGTCGGCGTCCTTCCGCGCGCCCACGGCTCGGCGCTCTTCACCCGCGGCGAGACCCAGGCTTTCGTGGTGGCGACGCTCGGCACCGGCGAGGACGAGCAGTTCATCGACTCGCTCACCGGCACCTACAAAGAAAGCTTCATGCTGCACTACAACTTCCCGCCGTTCTCGGTGGGCGAGACGGGACGGCTCGGCTCCCCCGGACGGCGCGAGATCGGCCACGGCAAGCTCGCCTGGCGCGCCATCCATCCGATGCTGCCGCTGCATCACGAGTTCCCGTACACGATCCGCGTGGTCTCGGAGATCACCGAGTCGAACGGCTCGTCATCGATGGCAACGGTGTGCGGCTCCTCGCTCGCGCTGATGGATGCCGGCGTGCCGCTGAAGGCGCCGACGGCAGGCATCGCCATGGGCCTGATCCTCGAGGACAAGCGCTACGCGGTGCTCTCCGACATCCTCGGCGACGAGGACCATCTCGGCGACATGGACTTCAAGGTGGCCGGCACCGAGAAGGGCGTCACCTCGCTGCAGATGGACATCAAGATCGCCGGCATCACCGAGGAGATCATGCGGGTCGCCCTGAACCAGGCGAAGGACGGCCGGCTGCATATTCTCCTGGAGATGGCGAAGGCGATCACCTCGGCCCGCGCCGAGCTTGGCGAACATGCGCCGCGCATCGAGGTGCTGACCATCCCGACCGACAAGATCCGCGAAGTGATCGGCTCCGGCGGCAAGGTGATCCGCGAGATCGTCGAGAAGACCGGCGCCAAGGTCGACATCTCGGACGACGGCACCGTCAAGGTGGCGTCCTCTTCCGCGGATTCCATCAAGGCGGCGATCAACTGGATCAAGTCGATCGCGTCCGATCCTGAAGTCGGCCACATCTACGAAGGCACGGTCGTCAAGGTGATGGATTTCGGCGCGTTCGTGAACTTCTTCGGTTCGCGAGACGGGCTCGTCCACATCAGCCAGCTCGCACCGCGCCGGGTGCAGAAGACAACGGACGTCGTCAAGGAAGGCGACAAGGTCAAGGTCAAGCTGCTCGGCTTTGACGAGCGCGGCAAGGTGCGCCTGTCGATGAAGATGGTCGACCAGCAGACCGGCGAGGACCTCGAAGCGAAGCAGAAGGCCGAGGCCGAAGGGCAGCGCGAGGTGGCCGGCGGCGCGGAGTAAGCTGCCCGCTCCGCGTCCTTCAACGATGAAACCTCGCCGCGGCGCTCACACGATGATGTCGAGGCCGATGTCGAGGTTCATCGACGAATTCGTGATGGCGCCTGACGACAGGTAATCGACCCCGGTCGCGGCAACCGCGGCCGCGCTGTCGTGGGTGATGCCGCCCGACGCTTCGGTGACGAGGCGTCCCGCCACGAGATCGACCGCCGTCTTGAGCACCGGCGGCGGCATGTTGTCGAGCAGCACCACGTCGGCAAGCCCGCACGCGAGCACCTCGCGCAGTTGGTCGATGGTGTCGACCTCGATCTCGATCTTGACGAGGTGACCGGCGACGGCGCGCGCCCGTTTGAGCACGGCCGCGATGCCGCCGGCGACAGCGATGTGGTTGTCCTTGATGAGGATCGCGTCGTCGAGGCCGAAGCGGTGATTGAATCCGCCGCCGCAGCGCACGGCATATTTCTGCAAAGCGCGCAGGCCCGGCGTCGTCTTGCGCGTGCAGCACACCCGCGCGCGCGTGCCGGCGATGAGCTTCACGAACGTCGCCGTTCCGGTGGCGATCCCCGACAGATGGCCGATGAAATTGAGCGCGGTGCGCTCCGCGCCCAGGAGGGCGCGCGCGTTGCCCTCGACGGTCATCAATACGTCGCCTCTGCGGACCTCGGCGCCGTCGCGGGAATGATTTGTGAGCTTCACGTGCGGATCGAGCCTGCGGAATGTCGCCTCGACAAGCGGCAGGCCGGCGATCACGCCAACGTCGCGCGCCGCCACGACGGCGCGCCCGGAGTGGCCGGCCGGAACGGTTGCGATTGACGTCACGTCGCCCGCGCAGCCAAGATCTTCGGCGAGCGCGCGGTTAACCGCCTCCTCGATTGCGAGCGGCGACAGGAAGGCATCAGGATTTAAGGTCTCGAACATGGCGCACCGGCAGAAATTTTCATTGCCGGATCAATAGCGCATTGGCGCAAAGGGCGGAACACGCAGGACAGCAGGAATCGCCGTCGCGCCGGCCTTGATTGGCTTGATTGCCGCGCTACATTCCGGCGCGCGCGTGGCTGCTATGCAGGAAAATCTGGTTTCAGGGGCCAAACTTTGGTTTGGCCGCTCCGGGCGAGCCCCTAGATAACATCGCACCCAACCGGACCAGGTGAGGTCCGGCGCCGTTGCTCGCGTTTTATCGAGGACCCCTGCGATGGATGCCGAGACCCCTGACTTCACTCGCAGCAGGCAGCTTTCGCTTTCGACGTGGCGCACGCCAGGCATCATCATCCTGTGCGGCTGCGCCATCGCGGTGCTGTCGTTTGGTCCGCGCTCGGCCCTCGGCTTCTTTCTGACCCCGCTGTCGCATGAAAACGGCTGGGGGCGTGAAGTCTTCTCGCTGGCGCTGGCGGTGCAGAACCTGCTCTGGGGCGCGGGGCTGCCGTTCTCCGGCGCCATCGCCGACCGCTTCGGCACGATGCGCGTGCTGATCGTCGGCACCCTGATGTACGCGGCGGGCCTGGTCATGATGGCCTACGCCCAATCGCCGGCGATGTTCGAAGTGTCCGCGGGCGCGCTGGTCGGTCTTGGGATGTCCGGCTGCTCGTTCAACCTCGTGCTTGCGGCGTTCGGAAAACTGTTGCCCGAGGAGTGGCGCTCGCTCGCCTTCGGTGCCGGGACCGCAGCCGGCTCATTCGGCCAGTTCATGTTTTCGCCGCTCGCCGTGGCCTTGATCGGCGCATACGGCGTGCAGCAGGCGCTGGTGATTTTCGGCGGCCTCGTCCTCTTGGTCGTGCCGCTGTCGGTCGCCATTGCCACGCGGCCTCAGACGTCGACCGCGTCGGAGGGACCGGCGCCGACGCAGACGCTGCGGCAATCGCTGGCCGAGGCTTTGGGGCATCGCTCCTACATCCTGCTGGTGTTGGGATTCTTCACCTGCGGCTTCCAGCTCGCGTTCATCACCGTGCATATGCCGGCTTATCTCGCTGACAAGGGCATCTCAGCCCAGGTCGGCGGCTGGACGATCGCCGTCATCGGACTGTTCAACATCGTCGGCTCGGTGTCGTCCGGGTGGCTCGGCAGCCGCTTGCCCAAGCGCTACATCCTCTCGGTGATCTATCTGATCCGCGCGCTCGCGGTGCTCGCCTTGATCTCGTTCCCGGTCACGCCGGTGAGCGCGCTTCTGTTCGGCGCGGTGATGGGACTGATGTGGCTTTCCACGGTGCCGCCCACCAACGGATTGATCGCGATGATGTTCGGCACCAAATGGCTTGCCATGCTGGCGGGATTTGCCTTCTTCAGCCATCAGGTCGGCGGCTTCCTCGGCGTCTGGCTCGGCGGTCTCGCCTTCGAGCGGACCGGCTCCTATGACCTCGTCTGGTGGCTGTCGATCCTGTTCGGCGTGCTGTCGGCGCTGGTCAATCTGCCGATCGTCGAGAAGCCGGTGCCGCGGATCGCGGAAGCCCGCGCATAAAGTGGAATTCCCGCAGGTGGAATTTCCGAACATGGGCTGGTAGAGCCGGCCCATGAACGGCACATCGGGAGCTTCGGAGAGCGCGTCTGCACCTGAGCCTGTGACAAGCTCAGGCGCGAGCGCGCCCGCAATCTCGGTCGTGCTTGCAACTTACAACCGGCGGCACGTTCTGCCGCGGGCGATCGCGAGTGTTCTTGCGCAAAACGCAAGTTTCGAACTGATCGTGGTTGACGACGCCTCGCAGGACGACACTGCCGACTATCTCGCAACACTTAACGATCCGCGCATCCGCATCATCGTCGCCGAGCGCAATGGCGGACCGGGCGCGGCGCGCAACCGCGGCCTTGCTGCGGCGCGCGCGGCGATCGTCGCCTTTCTCGACAGCGATGATGTTTATCGGCCGGGGCGGCTGGAGATTCCGCTCGCCGCCTTCGCGGCCGATGCCGGCCTCGTCTGCACCTTGAGTTCGGCGATCAGGCACGATCGCGGCCGCTCCCGCGAGGCCGTGATCCCCGCCGTGAAGCTCCCCGCGGCGGCCTTCGAATGGGCGATGATCTGCGACCTCGTGCCGGTCGAAGCGACGAGCATTACCGTGCGTCGCGAGGCGGCGCTCGCTGTCGACGGATTCTGCGAGCGGCTGCGGCTTGCCGAGGATCGCGAATTCCTGATCCGCCTCGCGCGTCGCGGCGGCGCCCAGCTGTTGTCCGAACTGCTGTGGGAGAAATTCTGGGGCGACGACAATCTGTCCAACGACTGGGCGAACGCCGGCGCGGGTCTTGCCGCCTATGTGCGGGAGCGGCCCGAATTTGTCGGCCGCTTCCGCAAGGTCGGAAGCTATCTCGCCACCAAGGTGCTCGTCGCCGATCTGCGGCTTCATCTGTGGCGCGCGTTCCTGCGCGATCTCGGTCTGCTGCGCGGCGCCGGCTTGATCGATGGCAACATCGCGCGGCTCGTGCGCGATCATCGCGCCGTGCGGCACTACCGGCGGACCATGTCGAGCGGCGATGCGCTGCGAAGCCTCACCGGCCCGCCACCGGAATGGCAGTGAGGACCATGCCGAGCGCGAGAGCCAACCGGGACACCACGGCGGCGCCTGCTCGCAACGCCTGCCGGCATCGGGGTATATTGAGGGACCGTTGTTTCGAGGAGAACCCGCGTGGCGACATTCAAGGCGATCGTCATCACCAAGACCGAAACCGGCACCGCCGCGGCGCTGACGGATTTCGACGAACAGAACCTGATGGAAGGCGATGTCACGATCGCGCCCGAATGGTCGACGGTGAACTACAAGGACGGGCTTGCCGTGACCGGCAAGGCGCCCGTGGTGCGACGCTTTCCGATGATCGCGGGCGTCGACGCCGCCGCGACCGTCGTCGCGTCATCCCATCCGGCCTGGAAGGCCGGCGACAAGGTGCTGCTCAACGGCTGGGGCTGCGGCGAGACCCACCTTGGCGTCTATGCCGAAAAGGCGCGGGTCAAGGGCGATTGGCTGATTGCGCTGCCCGCCGGCCTCACCAGTCGCGAGGCCATGGCGATCGGCACCGCGGGCTATACGGCGATGCTGTGCGTGATGGCGCTGGAGCGTCACGGGATCACGCCCGCGAGCGGCCCCGTCATCGTCACCGGTGCGGCAGGCGGCGTCGGATCGGTCGCCGTCGCGCTTCTCGCCAAACTTGGCTACCACGTGGTCGCGTCCACTGGGCGCCCGGCCGAGGCCGAATACCTCAAGGGCCTCGGCGCCGCCGAGGTGATTGCCCGTGCCGACCTGACGGGGCCGGTGCGCCCGCTCGCCAAGGAGCGCTGGGCTGCCGGGGTGGACACGGTGGGCTCGACCACCCTTGCCAACGTGCTGTCGATGACCCGTTACGGCGGCGCGGTCGCGGCCTGCGGACTTGCCGGCGGTATGGATTTGCCGACGACGGTTGCGCCCTTCATTCTGCGCGCCGTTTCGCTTCTAGGAATCGAGTCCGTCGTGGCGCCGATCGCATTGCGGAAGGAGGCGTGGGGGCGAATCGCGAAAGACCTCGATCGGCACAAATTGGCCCAGATGACCGAGGAAATTAACCTTGGTGGCGTCATCGACGCTGGTAAAAAAATCGTTGAGGGTGGCGTTCGCGGACGACTTGTGGTCAAGATTGCATAAACGCCATTCAGAATTTGTCCACCAAATGTGGGCATCTTCAACTTGACGAGTATGGTAAGAGTGTCGTTAACGGGGACGGGATTCGAGAATCTCTCGGAGGCGGAGTGGGGGTCATGTGGGCGCGTAGCATCCTGATCATCGCGGGCATCGTCGCGGCGCAGCCGGCCTTGGCGGGCGAGCTTCGCCCCGAGGAGGCCAAGCGCTTCGTCGCGGGCAAGCACTTCACCTATAGCTGTTTCGACGGCACCACCGGCTCGGGCCGCATCAATGCCGATGGCTCGGTGATCGGCACCATGCAGGCGCGGAACGGACCGCTGCGTTTCATCTCGCTGCCGACCGGCACCATCCGGGTGCAGCCGGATTCGATCTGCGCGTCGGTGAAGGGCATGATGTTCACGCCCTGCTTTACCGTTTATCAGCTCGACGGCAACCGCTTCCGCGGCGCCATCTCGGGATTGGGCTTCGCCTATTGCGACTTCGTCCGGCGCAATCCGCGCATGGAGCTGACCGGCACGCGCGCGTCGAATTCGCCGAACTCGCAGCGCGCATCCGCGAACGAATAGCGCTTCACCACCTACGAATTGCGGCGCCCATCGATCGTGGTACGCGCGGCAATCATCTCCCCGATCTCCGCAGAGCCGTAGCCGATCTCGCGCAGGATCGCGACACTGTCGCCCCCGAGTGCCGGCGCCGGCAGGGTTTCATCGCGCCCGCCGGCGGAGAACCGGTTGGGGAATTTCGTTTCCTTGATGGGACCTTCGATCGGGTGATCGACCTCGCGCAAGAACGCGACGTCGGCGAGATGCTCGTCATCGACGAGGCTTTCGAGCGTGTGCATCGGGCCGGCCGGCACGTCGGCCGCCGCGAGGATCGCAACCCATTCGGCCGTGGTGCGGGTGCGGAAGCTCGCCGCGCGCAGGTCGAAGTAGGCCCGCACATTGGCAAGCCGCGCCTTGACCGACGAGAACCGCGGATCGGACTTGAGTTCCGGCCGGCCGATGGCGTCGAACATCGCGAAGGCCTGGGCGTCGGTATTGGCTGATACGCAGATGTAGCCGTCCTTGGTCGGGACAGGCTTGCCCATGGGATCGAGCACGCGCGGATCCCCGCTCTCGCCGCGCGGCGGCACGAAGGTGAGGTCGCCCATGTGCTCGGCCAGCACGAAGGCGGCGAGGTTTTCGAACATCGGCACTTCGATCGCCTCGCCTTCGCCGTTGCGCTCGCGTTCGCGCCGGAACAGCGCGGCCATGATGCTTTGCGTCGCGATGAGGCCGACCACGTGATCGGCAAACACCATCGGCACGAAGCGCGGCTCACCCATGGAGCGGCGATTGCATTCGGCAACACCGGACATGCCCTGGATGATGGTGTCGTAGGCCGGCCGGTCGCGGTAGCGCCCGCCGCGGCCAAAGCCCATCAGGTTGCAGATGATGAGCCGCCGATGTCGCGTGCGCAGCGCCTCGGCGCCGAAGCCGAGCCGCTCGAGCGCAGCGGGCCGCACATTGGCGATGAAGACGTCAGCGGTCGCGAGCAGCCGGTCGAGCGCTGCGCGACCCGCTGCCTGCTTGAGGTCGAGGACCAGCGATCGCTTGTTGCGGTTGAAGTGCATGAACTTGCCGCTGAGCGCGCCGCTTTTTGATTTGCCGCCGAGCATGCGCAACAGGTCGCCGCCCGGCGCCTCGACCTTGATGACGTCGGCGCCATAGTCGGCGAGAAAGAGCGTCGCCGTCGGTCCGACCACCACGCTGGTGAGGTCGACGACCCGGATGCCGGCGAGCGGGCCGCCGCTCATGATCTCGGCCCGGATGCCGATCCCGCAAGCGTCACGTCAACGTGATAGGCGAGGCCGCCGCCGGGCGCCGACGCCCACAGCGACGCCGTGCCGTCGACGATCCGGCCGTTGAAGGTGACGGTCGAAGGGACGAACAGCGGACTCATGGCGCGTGCCGCATAGGAGGCGATCGGACGCGGCAGGTGCTCCCGCGCGGTCTCGACGAGGAGCAACGCCGTGAGCCCGCCGTTCATGACGAGCCCCGGATAGCCTTCCGTGTCGCGCGTATAGGGAAGATCGTAGTGGATGCGATGCGCGTTGAAGGTCAGCGCCGAGTAGCGGAACAGCAGCACGGAATCGAGCGCGATCGGCTTCGACCAGTCGGCCTTTTCCGCGGCCGGGGCTGCGGCCTCCCGTTGCTGCGCGGCGGTGCCGGCAGCAACCGCCTCGCGATAGACTACGTCCTGCTCCTCCGTGATGGCGACGCCGTCGGGCCCGCTGATCTCGTGCACCACGGTCATGAGCACGAACGAACCGGTGCGGCCCGACTTCGGCTCGGCCCGTGTCACCGTCGAGACCCGGGAGACCCGGTCGCCGATGTGGAGGGGACGATGGAAGGTGGTGCGCCGTCCGGCGAACATGCGCCGCGTGTCCTGCAGCGGCGGCATGAAATCGCCGGTCTCGGGGTGGCCGTCGGAGCCGATGTCGCTCTCCCGCGCCGTCGTGCCGAACAGGATGGCGTACCAGCTTTCCGGCATGACGCCGCCGCGCCGGAACTTCGTCGGGTCCTGGTCGAGCGTCGCCGCCATCCGTTCGACGGCGCCGAGCGCGATCTCATCTTCGTCTTTGCGCGTGCGTCCGAGCCAGTTCTTCAGCGCGACTTCGTCCAAGGCGGTGCTCCCTCATTCGTCCGATCACGCGGACTTTGAACCGTCGGTGGCAAACGTCAACAAGGGTTGCGCCGCGTCTGATTTGCCGTCAGCCTGCTCGTTCCACACACGATGGGAGCTGCCGTGATCCGATCGCTGCTTTACGTTCCGGTGAGTTCCGAGCGCTTTCTCGCCAAAGCCCACGAGCGCGGCGCCGACGCAATCATCCTCGACCTTGAGGACGCGGTAGCCCCTTCGGAGAAGGATGCGGCGCGGGACCGGCTTCCGGAGGCAGTCCCGATGGTGGCGCGCGGCGGGGCGACCGTGTTTGTGCGCATCAATTCCGAGCCGGAGCGCATCCGGCGCGATGCGGAGGCCGCGTGCCGCGTGGGCGCGGCGGGCCTCTTCGTGACGAAGTCGCGCGAGGCAACAGCCATCGCGGCGCTGGGTGATTTCCTCGACGGCATCGAACGCGCCATTGGCCGTGCGCCGCTGAAATTTGTGCCGATGATCGAGGATGCGGGCGCGCTGTTCGACGCCCGCGCCATTGCGCGCGCGAGCCCGCGCGTCTTTGCGCTCACGACCGGCGGCGAAGACATGGCGACGTCGCTCAATGCCGAACCGACGCCCGAAGTACTTCGCTATCCGAAGCTTTTGGTGCATTACGCCGCCAGGGCCGCGGGGGTTCTCTCGTTCGGTCTCTTGCGCACCGTCGCCGACTACGGCGACCTTGAGGGGATCGAGAAATCTGCCCGCGAGGCGCGCCAATTCGGCTTTGACGGCGCAAGCTGCGTCCATCCATCCGTGGTGCCGATCCTCAACCGCGCCTTTTCACCTACGCCGGAAGAGCTTGACCACGCCCGCGCCTTGATCGCGGCATTCGAGGCCCATCGCGCCGCCGGCCGCGGCGCCTTCGCCTTCGAGGGACGCATGGTGGACGAGCCGGTCGTGCAGCGCGCCCGCGCCCTGCTCGGCAAGGCCTGACTGCACCTCCCCTGGAGGGGGAGGGTCGGACCGCCGCAAGGCGGTCCGGGGTGGGGTGACAGCGTTGCAGCAATTGCTGCGCTGAATTCGTTGCACCGCTGTCACCCCCTCCCGCCCGCGCTTCGCGCGGGCGACCTCCCCCCTCCAGGGGGAGGTGAAGCAAAGTCGCGTTCAATGGAAAAACGGGGGGCGGTAGAAGGTCAGCAGGCGGCCGCACACCAG
The DNA here is from genome assembly GCA_963702755.1 of uncultured Alphaproteobacteria bacterium. GTDB lineage: Bacteria > Pseudomonadota > Alphaproteobacteria > Rhizobiales > Xanthobacteraceae > JAJPKK01. The sequence continues at coordinate 185,472 of CAVPDZ010000010.1, forward strand.
CACGGCGAGCCAGAGCGACAGCGAGGCCCCGCCCACCAATTTGAGGATCAGCGGCACGCGCGCGCCGGGCGCGAGCGACTTCATGTAGTCGAATAGCCGCGTTCCGTAGAACAGCAGGATGTTAAGGCCGGCGAGCCGCCATGAACGCGAGCTTGAAGCGAAACGCGGGGTTATAGAAATACTGGTCCGGGTGGCCGAAGAAGAACACGATGCCGGTGAGGACATTCACCACATAGCCGCCGACGCCCCACGGGATCAGCCGATGGATGAACCGCGGCGCAATGCCCTTGGCGATGCCAAACAGGCGCAGATCGAACAGCCCGACGGTGCCGAGCAGCAGCGATAATCCGAGATAGTGCAGCGTCTCGCACAGCGGCCACACCCACTCGTGTCGGATGACGAACATGTGCAGCGCCGTCTCGCGGATTGCCATTTCCCAAGGTTGAATTTCCATGGCGCTGTCCGTCGATCAGTGAATGGCGGGAATGCCGAGCAATTCCCAGCGATTGGTGTAAGCGAGCAGCCGGCCGGCGGTGATGACGGCGATCCACGTCACGATGGATATGAAGGCGAGGAGCTTGCCTGTGATCCGGATCGGCTTGTGATCGGCATCGGGCCGACGCAGCACCGCAAGATCGATCCACCGCACCAGGATCAGCGCGAGCACGACCAGCGCGAGCTTGAGATAGAACAGCGGATTGGTCAGCGCCTTCGTCGGATAAGCGATCACCAGCAGGACCCCGGTGATCACGTTCACCAACAGCGCAAGCCGCATCAGCGGAAAGAAGCGCTCCAGCGGCTTGAGCGGCACTCGCGGCGCAAAACCGAGCACGCGCAGGTCGATCGCGGTGCTGGTGCCGGCAAGGAAGCCCATCCCGATCGTGTGCAAGGTGATGATCGCGGGAAAGGCGAAGATCAACTCCGATCCGCGAATCCAGTTGCTCAGCTCACCGTTCTCGATCCAGGCGAGAAAACCATTCTGGATCCAGGCGAGAAAAGCGTCCACGCTTGGTTCCCATGATGCCGGTTCAACAACGGTGAGCTAAACTCGCGAGCCAAACTCACGCCGCGGGGGGCGCACGATAAAGGGCGTCTTCCATGTGCGAGGCGACGCCTTCGCGACGCAGCGTCTCCTCGTATTCCTTGCGCAGGAACGGGTCCTCGAGCCAGTACGGAATGGCGGTGCCGCCTTCAGTCACGTCGATGGCGCCCTCGTCGGTGTCCTTTTCGCCCGGGACGCCGGCCTTGTCCTTGCGGTGGTTGTTGGGGCCGTACCAACCGATCAGGCGCAGCGGATCGCGGCCGGTGCCGAAATGGGCGTGGAACCAGTCGCCGCCGTAAGGCGCCGCGGTGACAATGCCGACCGGCTCGTAGTCCTGACGGAAAACCTCGTTCTCCTTGCCGTCTTTCCATGGCGTCATGCCGATCGAGCGCGGCCACGTGTAGGTATAGCCCTTGCCCTTGATGCAGACGAGCACCGCGGCCGACGCGTGCGCATGAGCCTTGGAGTAGCGGCCGGTGACGTGCTCGCCGACGAAGCCGTAGAACACATTGCCAGCAAGGTCGGGCTCGACCCGCTTGTAGCCGGGTGAACGGCGGTTATCGAGATAGAGCTCGGCGTTGAAAATGTCCGGGATCAGATTGGTACGCCGCGAGGCAAGGCCGCGCAGGCGATCGGGCACGATCTCGTCCTTCGGCTTGAAGAAGTCCGCGCTGCCGTCGAACCGCGACGGGAAAGTGACCGGACAATTGAAGATCCAGTCGCGGTCGCGGAAGATGTTCATCACGTTCGGCGCCGTCGAGGCGACGAGGATCAATGCCGGCGTCGATGCGGCGTTGATGATGCGATGCCAGCAATTGAGCGGGATCGAAAACATCGACCCGCGCTGCCATTCGAAGCTGTGCGGCTTCTTCTGGTCGTCGGTCCACACCTCGGTGGTGCCGCGACCTTCGACCACCACCATGATCTCCTCGTACATGTGGCGTTCGGGATTAAGCGCCCCCGCGCCTGGCACCTCGATGACGTAGCAGCCCCATTTGCCTTCGGTGCCGTAGAGCTGGATGAAGGTGCCGTTGCCGCCCATCCGGTTCCAGCGCTTGAGCGGCATGTCCTGCACGCGCCGCACGCCGATGCCGCGATAGATCGGGATGCCCTGCTCCAGCATGTACTCGTCGTAGGGCGTGTTCGGCCGCTTCCAGCTGCCGTAGCCGGCATTCTTGGTGCCCTGCGGCTCGTGCCAATGCTCGCCCGTAATGTCGTGCATGTTTGTCCTCCCGGCGGCTGTGCTCGCAACATTGTCGACGCAACCTCCGCGATGCACAAGGGCGTTGGCTTCGGATCGACCCTCCCGATCGACCTTCCCGATCGACCCTTGGCGACGCGCGCGGAAAGGATCATGCTGTGGACAATAACGATACGGAAGAACGATACCGGGAGGAACCTCATGAACGCGATGACGCGGCGGGCTTTGCTCGGCCATACGGCTGCCGTTGGAGCGGCCGCTTTTGTAACGGGCGGCGGAGCGCCGTCTGCTCATGCTGCCCCCGCGAAGGCGGCGCAGCGAAGCGGCCCCGTCGGCCCGCTGCCCGCACGCGGCGAATTCGTCATCCGCGGCGCCTACGTGATGACGATGGACCCCGCGCTCGGCGACATTGCCGGCGGCGACGTCCATGTGAAGGACGGCACCATCGTCGCCGTCGGCAAGGCGCTCAAGGCGCCCGGCGCGACCGTGATCAGCGGCGAGCGCATGATCGCGCTGCCCGGCCTCGTCGAAACCCACTGGCACATGTGGAACACGCTGCTGCGCGGCTTTTCCGGCGACCGCCACGAGGAGAGCTATTTTCCCATGGTGTCGGCGATCGGCAAGTTCTGGACCCCGGCCGAGACGCATCTCGGCACGCGGCTCGGTGCCGTCGAGGCGATCGAGTCCGGCATCACCACGGTCCACAACTGGTCGCACATGCTGCCGGCGCCGGAATTTGCCGACGCGGAGCTGCAGGCTCTCGCCGATACCGGCATTCGTGCCCGCTTCTCCTACGGCTGGTCGCCGCTGCTCGCCGAGACCCAGCCGTTGCCGCTCGCCGACATCGAGCGGGTCCACAAGGACTGGGCGAAGTTCGCGAACGGCGGCCTCATCCATCTCGGCCTCGGCTGGCGCGGCATGTGGCGGTTCGGCAAGCCGTCGCCGGAAGCGGTCTACCGGCGCGAGTTCGAGTTCGCGCGGAGCATCGGCATTCCGATCTCGCTCCATGTGCCCGGCGTGCGCAACGCGCCGAAGGTGGTCGAGATGCACAACAAGGAAGGCTTCCTCGGCAAGGACGTGCTGATCGCGCACGCGACCTGGGTCACGGCCGACGAGATCAAGATGCTCAAGGATGCCGGCTCATCGGTCAGCCTGTCGCCCGTGACCGATGCGCGCGTCGGCTACGGTTTCGCGCCGACGACCGAACTCATCGACGGCGGCGTCAACTGCTGCATTTCGATCGACACCACCGCGGTGACCGGGACCTGCAGCCTGTTCGAGAACATGAAGTATCTCGTCAATCTGGAGAACGGGCGGTTCGGCACCGAATTCAAGATGCTGCCGCGCAAGGCGCTGGAACTCGCGACCATCAACGGCGCTCGCGCGCTGGGTTTGGCCGACCGCATCGGCACGCTCACGCCCGGCAAGCGCGCCGACCTCATCACGGTCTCGACGCGCGGCGTCAACATGGGCGTGCTCAGCGATCCGGCGCATCTGGTGGTGGAGGCGGCAACGCCGGCGAATGTCGACACGGTCGTGGTCGACGGCCGCATCCTCAAGCGGCAGGGCAAGTTCACGTACATCGACACCGATCGCCTGACCGACGAGACCGGGGCCGCCTTCAACTCGCTGCGCAAGCGCGCGAACTGGCGGGTGTAGCGCGGCGGTGTCAGTCCTTGCCCGCGGCGGCGGGCAAGCCGCCCTCACCACCAGCTGGGTTTCGGCTCCGGCGGATACACCGGCTTTGCCGGAACGAAGCCATTCCGGTTCGGCATTTCGACCTTCGGCAGACTCTTGGCGTCCATGACGTCGGTCTCTCCGATGATGCCGTTCCGATAGAGGAGAAACGCGACCACCGCGTAAACTTCGTCGTGGGTGAGCGATCCCGGTTTATTGGCGGGCATAGCGCGGTTGATATAGTCCCACGCGATCGTCGGATACGGGTAGTAACTGCTACGCGGCCCTTTCCGTCATCTTTAAACGGTCCGCGAAGCGGGTTGCCGGGACTGCCGAACACCAGACGCCGCAGGACGCCGCTTTCCCCGTTCTTGCCGTGGCATACCTCGCACCGCTTGGCGAAGATCTTCGGCGCCTTCCTTTGCGGTTCCGTGCCCGGGCGGGAGTTGCTTTCCCTCCGGGCCGACCATGAAGTCAAAGCTCTGGATTTCGTCCTGGCTCAGCGGCGTGCCCACATTGTAGTTGCGGCGACTGGGCGAGCGCCGTCACCGGTGCTGCCAGGATCATCAGCGGCACGAGGACATTAAGAGAACATCGCATTCTGCACGCTCCCGTCGCGGGCCACCTTCCAGGGTTGAATGGCATTGATGTGAATGGCGCGTGACGGCGGTTTTTTCCGCTTGCTCCTCGCGGTGATGCCCCAGTTCTTTTCAAGCTCCGCGAGCGACGGCTGAACTTCGTCGAGTTCATCCGTGCAGCGCGACATGGAGCACCGCCTCTTCTCCGTCCCAAGCCCAGTCAAAAGTGAACCGGGTATGCGCCTGCGGAAGCACCGGCGCCTGAAGCTTCGCTTCCTTCCAGCTCTTGCCGCCGTCGGTCGTGATAGTCGACCTCTTCACACGCCTCCGCCGGACCAGGCCAAGCCAGTGATCTCGGACATATCCCTTGCTGGGAATCGTCAGTCCGCCTGAAGGCCGCGTAATCACGGATTTCGGCGCCAACTGGAAATGGTACCAGCGCGATTTGCCGCCGAGATCGGCGCGCGGGATGGAGTGATTCATGCGATTCATTCCAGGCATGTAGGGCTGGTCCACCACCTTGATATGTTTCAGGTACTTCACGCTGAAGGGCGCTTCCCAGCCGGGAACGATCAGCCGGATCGGGTAACCCTGCTCGATGCGCAGCGGCTCGCCATTCTGGCCGTAGGCGATGAGGACATCCTCCATGGCCTTTGCCATCGGAAGGGTGTGAGAGAACTTGCCAGGGTCGGCCCCTTCCGAAACCAGCCAGCTCGCCTCTTTTTTCAGGCCGACTTCGTTCAGCAACACGGACAGCGGCACGCCGGTCCATTCGCTGCAGCTGGTCATCCCGTGGATGTATTGGACCGGCAGGCCCATGTTCTGATTGTCGGCGCCATGGATCATGGGAGAGCTGTTGGCGTGGCACTCCAGGAAATGAATCCGGGTCACGGACGGCAGGCGCTTGAGCTCGTCCATCGAGAAACTCAACGGACGGTCGACCAGGCCGTGGATGGTGAGGCGATGCTGCTGCACATCGATCTCGGGGAAGTGGGACGCGTGGTACTGCACGAAATGCAGCGAAGCCGGCGTGATGATGCCGGCGTAATCCTGTAGCGGCGTGTAGTAGGTGATGTGATCGACGCTAAATCGGGCTCCGCGGCGCGACAGCTCGCGGTGGTCGTGGGGATCCCTGGCTTGCGCTTCAGGCTTTGCCGGCGCCTCAGACTTGGCAGCTTCGGGTTTGCCTGACTGGCCTTTCGCGGCCCACTCCGCCCCGACGCCTGCACCGGCGGCCACACCGGCCACCGCAGCTGCCTGCTTCAGGAACCGCCTACGGCCGGATCCATTGTTATCCATGGTCGCCTCCGTGATCCCGATTTTTCGATTGGTTTTGATTTGGTTTTGGGCCAACTCTCTCCAGCCAGCCAATGTCATAATGTCCGGTCAAACCGACAGCCTGTCAACGGGAAGCGCGTTTGCGACTCCGCCGGCGTCCCTCACAGGCCGGAGAGGTAGCGCGCCATCGTCTCCCGCTCGGCGGGCGACATCGCCTCCATGATCCTTGCCATGTCGGGACTGTTGGTCCGCTCGCCGTCGGCAAAGCGGCGCATGGCCTCGACCAGATATTCGTACCGTTGGCCGGCGAGCCGCGGCGCCGGCAGGCCGCCGGCCAAATTCTGCTGATGGCACGCCTGGCATACGGCGACTTCGGCGGGCGCCGAGGTGGCGGCAGCTTTGGTGGTCTGCGCCGGCCAACTCTTCTTGGCGAAGTACGTGGCTGCAGACCCAAGTTCACCCTCTGTGAGCGCTGTCGCCATCCACATCATGACCTCGTTGTTGCGATCGCCGCTGTGGAAGTCGCGCAGCTGCTTGAGGAGATAGTTTTCCTGCAGGCCCCAGATGATCGGCGTCGCCGCGCTTTTGGGGATGCCGTTGTCGCCGTGGCAGGTGTTGCAGACGAGCAGCTTGGCGCCGAGGATGGCCTGGGCCTCGGCGGCATTGCCCGGCGTCGCCAGCGCCGGTCTCTCGACGGCATGCGCCGGCGCCGCATTCTCGGCGGCATAGGCCGGCGCGATGAGAACGACCAGAACACCTAAGACAGTCGGAAGGCGATTGATGATCATGTTCACGCTGCCATCGTTCGAGTGTCCGCAGAACTTGAAAGCATGCCGGCGTCGGGCTCGCGGCGCAAGGTGGCTCGTGCCTCGGTGCGGTGCTCTGGCGTTCATTCAGATCCGCCCGCCGGCTTGCGCCGCTTTGAGGATCGCGCGAACGATCCGGTTGTGGGTGCCGCAGCGGCACAGATTGCTCGCAAGCGCGAGCCGCACTTCGGCCTCGCCGGCCTGCGCATTGCGGTCGAGCAGCGCCTTGGCCAGCATGATCATGCCGGGAATACAGTAGCCGCACTGCACCGCCTGTTCCTCGATGAAAGCGGTCTGCAGCGGATGCGGCCGCTCGGCGGTGCCGAGACCTTCGAGCGTCGTCACCTCCGCTTGTCCGAGCGCGCCGATTGGCGTGACGCAGGAGCGCACCGGCGCACCGTCGACCAGCACCGTGCAGGCGCCGCATTGGCCAAGCCCGCAGCCGAACTTCGCGGCATTGAGCCCGAGATCGTTGCGCAGCACGTAGAGCAGCGGCGTGTCCGGCTCGGCCGGAACACCGTGCACTTCGCCGTTCACCTTGAGGCTGATCGCTATGACACCAAACTCCGCTTGAAGAGCAACCGCTCCGGCTTCGGGGTGGCGTATCGCTCGCTTTACTTCACGCGCAGCAGTTCGAACCGCACGTTGCTGTCGAACTGGTTGATGGTTTCCTTGCCCGAGTGCGGATCGTACTGGCTCTGGCCGGGCTTGCGCAGGTAGCGCGTCGCGAGCGTGGCGCGGGTCGACGCATCGATGTCCTTCTTGCAGTTCTGCTTGATGAACACGCCCGCGACCGGCGTCTCGCCGGGCTCGGCCGGCAGGTCCTCGCATTGCCAATCCTCGCGGCCGAAGCGCGCGTTGAGGAAATTGCGCAGCAGATAGGCCTCGTCGCGATCGCCGGTCGCGTCGCGCGGATCGGTCACGATGCGCAGCCCGCGCACGATGCCGTCCTCGCCGAACAGCACGGAGACGTTGATCGGAAAGCCGTAGGTCTTGGTGCCGATATATTGTTCCATCTGCGGCGCGAGGTTGTTGGCTTTGGCCCAGTATTCGAGCTCGTCGTCGTAGCGGAAATAGACCTCGCGCAGCCCGCTCGGCTCCGGCCGGCAGCGGCGAAAATCCTTCCACGCGGTGAGCGGCGTCGACGGCGGGCCGCCATTGGTGCCGCAGGCATAATCGATGTAGTCGTCCGGCAGGTCGGCGACGGGCTGGCCGAGCTTGATGTCCCAGATCTCGTGTCGCACCGGCCGCTCGCCTGCGTCCGGTCGTGCGCCGCCTTGCGCATGGACCGCGGGCGAGCCGGCAAGGCCTGCCGCGAACGCAATGATAGTCGCGACGACAACGCCGGCAAACAGGGAGGGCGCGTGCGCCCGCAGGGGTCGGTCCATGGAGGTCTCCCGGCGCGCTTTGGCGGCGCCTTCAAACGTGCCATCATATTGGTCGAGGAAACGGAATCAAAGGTCATGTCGTACAACAGAGTTTCAACGGCGTGCGTCGCCACGCTTGCGCTGGCGCTTTGCCTCGGCACAACCGCCGCGTTCGCGCAAGGCGAGGCGGAGTTCCTTGCCGGCGCCTCGAAGGCCTGTCCGAAATGCGCGCTCGAGAAAGCGCCGCTGAAGCGCCGCGATCTCAATGGTGCCGATCTCGCCGGCGCCGATCTTGCGCGCGCGGTGCTCCACCGTTGCAAGCTGATCGGGGCTGATTTCACCGGCGCCGTTCTCACCGGGGCGAACTTCAACAAGACCGATCTCAAGAACGCCAAGTTCGGCAAGGCGAGCGCCGCCGGCGCGATGTTCTACGAGTCCGACATGAGCGTCGCCAATCTTGCCGGCGCCGATCTCACCGATGCCAAGATGGGTCGCGCGCGGCTCGTGCGCGCCAACCTCGACAATGCCAAGCTCAACGATGCGATCCTGATGGGCGCGCGCCTCGACGACGCCTCGCTGCGCGGCGCCGAGCTGATGCGGGCGAACCTCCTCAACGTGACGTTGCGCGGCGCCAATCTCGAAGGCGCAAACCTCGAGGATTCCGGGCTCATCGATGCGGTGATGCGCGATGCCAATCTCAAGGGCGCGCATCTCTCGGGCGCCGATCTCTTCGGCGCCGATCTCACCGGCGCGAACCTCACCGGTGCCGATCTCTCCGAGTCGCGCCTGTCGCGCGCGATCCTGACCGACGCCAAGCTCGACGGTGCCAATCTCAAAGGCGCGCTGATGCCGGACGGCACCGTGCACGACTAGCGCGCGCCCGTTGCGATAAGCGGGACCGGTTCAACGGCCCGCACAGGGAGGACAGTCATGAAGAGGATGCTGCTGCTCACGACGTTGATCAGCCTTTGGCCGGCGACGGGTTTTGCGCAAACGACGCAGGACCTCGTCAACGACGGCAAGAACACCGACAACGTGCTGACCGAGAGCATGGGCTATGCGCGCCGCAGCTTCAGCCCGCTCAAGGAGATCAACAAGGCGAACGTCAAGCGCCTGGTGCCGGTCTGGAGCACCAGCCTGATGAACACCGACGGCGAGCTGTCGGCACCCGCCGTCTACAACGGCGTCATCTACGTCATCAACGGCAACTACACCTTTGCGATCGACGTCGAGACCGGCCAGCAGATCTGGCGCACGCCGGTCGAGATCGAGCCCGACGTGAAGCGCCGGCCGATCACCCGCGGCGCGCCGGTGCTCTACAACGGCAAGCTCTTCCGCGTCACGATCGACAATCACGTCGTCGCCCTCGACATGAAGACCGGCAAGCAGATCTGGAAGGAGAAGTTCGCCGAGGCGAAGGAGGGCTACTACGCGACCGGCGGCCCGATCATCGCCAACGGCGTGCTGATCTCCGGCATGGCCGGCGGCGAATCGACGACGCGCGGCTTCCTCGACGGCTGGGACCCCGAGACCGGCAAGAAGCTGTGGCGCCGCTACACCATCCCGGCTCCCGGCGAGCCCGGCCACGAGACCTGGCCCGCCGACAGCGACGCCTGGACGCGCGGCGGCGGCCCGACCTGGCGCTCCGGCTCCTACGACCCCGACCTCGATCTCGTCTACTGGGGCACCGGCAATGCCGAGCCCTACGATCCGCGGCCGCGCGCGGCGATGGACAGCCTCTACACCGCGAGCGTGCTGGCGCTGCGGCCGAAGACCGGCGAGATCGCCTGCTTCTACCAGTACACGCCGAACGACGTGTACGACGTCGACGGCACCGACGAGAACGTGCTCGCGGACATCCCGATCAACGGCCAGGTCCGCAAGGTGATGATCCAGGCCAACAAGAACGGCTTCATGTACGTGCTCGATCGCACCAACTGCAAACCGATCGCGGCGCCGGCTTATGTGAAGGTCAACTGGGCAAGCCACATCGATCTCGCCACCGGCCGGCCGGTGCTGACCGACGTCTACAAGCGCTTCCTCGCCGGCGACGAGGTGGAGGTCTGGCCGTCGCGCGGCACCAATGCGGTGGCGATCGCGTTCAACCCGAACAGCGGCCTCGTCTACGCCAACACCTGGAACATCCCGCGCATCCAGAAGCTCGCGCAACCGAAGCCCGTGATGCTCGGCGGCGAGACGACCGGCGTCGTCGCGCGCCTGCCGCGGGTGAGCCCCGGCGACGTGGTCGGCAGCTTCATCGCCATCAACCCGCTCACCGGCGAGAAGAAGTGGGAGACGCCGCTTCCCGACCTGCCGAGCGCCGCCGGCATGCTCGCGACCGACGGCGGCCTCGTCTTCACCGGCAAGCTCACCGGCGAGTTCCTCGCGCTCGATGCCGACACCGGCAAGACGCTGTGGCAGTTCAAGGTGTCCTCGAGCGTCAACTCGACGGCGATCACCTACACCCACAAGGGCCGCCAATACGTCAGCGTCGAGTCAGGCCTCGGCGGCGCCGTCGCCCCGCGCTACGCCGCCTCCAAGGTCCCCGCCGGCGGCTCGCTCTGGACCTTCGCCTTGCCGGCGGAGTGAGGGAGCTTTCTTCTCCCTCCCCCCTTGCGGGGGAGGGCCGGGGTGGGGGGTCGTGAGGTTATGGCGCGGAAGTGCCAAATCTCCCGACCCCCACCCCCGACCCCTCCCCACAAGGGGGAGGGGAGCAGAAGCGCGACCCAGGTGGGAGAAAGCGCGCAGCTCCGGCCAGCCCGTAGCCCGGATGAAGCGCGGACCACGTCCGCGCGAAATCCGGGGCAGGCCTCTCCCCGCGTCGCACCGCCGCCCCGGATTGCGCTCCGCGCTCGCGCGCTCCGCTCCATCCGGGCTACGAAAACTGAGATCGCGGCAGCCGCCGTGGCCGAACGCGCCGGCGTCGGGGCGACGATCGAGACAAGGCTTTACTGCGCAAGAACGTTGCGCGCCAAAAACCCTCGGTTTTTCCCTGAGAACAGGGAAAATATCAGGGAAACCCAAAAATCGCCCTTCGCCCGACGCATGGCGCGGCGATTTCGATAATCGTGCCCGAGACATGAGCCGAGCGGGAGCTGCGATGCGGCGGCAGGAAACAGCGAATGTGAGGGAAGTCGTTCTGGCGATCCATTGAAACATTCTTTCAAGCATTCGGCGCAGTTTGGATGACTATACTATAGGACTATTCCTATAAAGTCAAGGGCGCGGTCAATCGACTATTTCCGCCCTAAAACCAAGCTCTGAAGACTTTCCGCACTAATGTCGTATAAATTCAGTGCAGAATTGCGGACCGACGCAGATAGAGCTCGATGATTGAAAAATCAGTCATTGATAGGCTTGTTGGAAGTCCTTCCGAAAGCCTAAACGTCGAAGTCAAGCGGTGGATTCGATCCGACCCGGATCGATGGCATTGAGAAGATTGCCAAAGGTACGCTTGCTCTCCGCAACAGGAACGGAGGTTTTTTTGGTCGTTGGCTTTGATGACAAGGCCCTTGTTCCCGATATTTCGAACGAGCCAATCAAACGCTAAAGAACTTTTCCATGTCGATGTGATCCAAGCGATTGTCTCAAAACACGCCTTTGATCCATTCGAGATCGAAGTCTGTGTTGGGGCGAACGCGATGGCAGGCAATATCCCATTATCGCGGTGCCATCCGGCCTTAAGTTTCCAGTTGAAGCAAAGCGCGATCTGAAGGATGGTTCTCGAACAGCCATCAGAATTGCACAGTATACGTCCGCTCACTTAATTCGAACGGAACCGTGAGTACGACGGAAGCCATGCCACGCGATTGGGCCGACATTACAGAGATTTGCTTGGATAATCGTGAAGCAGATGTAGGCCGGTTCATTCGGCGGCATCTTGCCGGTCCCGATGTCACCTCACTAAGAAGCCTCCTGGGACACCACCCGCAGACTCCCGACTCCTTTGCGATCGGGCGATTAAACTTATCGACAATGGCGAGGCGCGATTTCACGAAGCGATCAAGGAGCGGACGCTTTCCTCCGATGAAAAGGAGCTGCTCAAACATGGATTTTGGAGCATTGGCTTCGTGATCGATCCGCCCCGATTAGCAGCAGTGGCTGATCAGGAGTTTATTGCGAAAATCAGGTTCGAGAATCCGAACTATACCGGCTGGCCTATGTGGCTAAGACGCTCGATTTATGAGCAATACCGGAAAGTCGGCCAAAGGTCGTGAGGAATGCATTCGAGTACCTAATCGTATCGATATCACCCGATTTTTCGAACCATATCGATTTTGCTAGACTCGATCCTAGGGGCGAGTTCTTTCTGCATCGCCTTTTGCAGGATGACGCCGTTCCACGCCGGATCAGGCCCGGACAAGTTATCGATCCGATGCTAATGATCCTACGCGTCGCTGAGGCGATGGGCGTGGGTATTGCCTTTGCTAAGGCGCTGGGCTGCGTTCCCGACCAGACGACGCTAGGCTTTGCTTTCCGCTGAGCAAACTCAACGGCCGTCGGCTGACCGCGTGGGCTAACCCATATTCCGACCTCCGGGAGGGCGGGATTGCTCACGACGAGACCATCGAGCGCTGCGTTCAGTTCTCTCTGGATACTCCGTTGTCGGCTGTCGCGCAGTTTGTAGACGAGGCCACCAAACAATTGTTCGCCGCGTTTGAGGGCACGACAATTCCGCGCCGGACAATCGAGGATTTGGTTAAGCGCCTATCTGAGCGCAGACTGCTGGGCTAACGAGCGCAGTCTGGCTAGTTCTTCCAGGGTTGGTCACGCCGGTGCCAGCCGCTTTACCTTCAGCGACGAGCCTTGCTCCTGATCTGCGCGAGGTCGTAGTTCATTTGCATCCGCAGCCACGTGTCGGCCGTACTGCCGAGCGCCTTCTCAAGCCGCACCGCCATTTCCGGCGAAATGGCGTAACGGCCGGCGATCACATTGTGAAGCTGCTGCCGCGAAATGCCGAGCGCCTTGGCAGCATCGGTCACCGAGATGCCAAGCTCCTCCAAATTGTCGCCGATCAGCTCGCCCGGATGCGGCGGGTTCTTCATGTACATGGCCTCCTCACCTGCCTCATACGAAACTGCAAAATTCGCGACCCCTTCGCGTCGTCATGGCCGGGCTCGTCCCGGCCATCCACGCCTTGCTTGCGGAAATACCGAAGGGAAGACGTGGATGCCCGCGACAAGCGCGGGCATGACGAGTTCATGATTTTGTCGCTTGGTATCAGTGGTAGTCCACAAGATCGACATCGTGCGCCCTGCCGTCATCAAACCGAAAAATCACGCGCCAGTTCGCGCGCACCGTCACCGCCCAAAAGCCTTTCAGGTCGCCTTTCAGCGCGTGCAGTCCGAAGGTCGGCAGGCGCATGCCGTCGATCGTGTCCGCGGCATCAAGCGCCGCCAAAATCTGCTTCAGCTTGCGCACATGCTCCGGGTTGACCCCTTTCGCGTTGTCGTCCTCAAACAGCTGTCGCAGCCCCTTGTGCCGAATGCTCTTCAATCATCCGTCCCCACAGGATTAAATATGTAAAGCGATGCTTGACATTTGTCAAGCATCGTTTGACAAGCTCAATCGCCTTCCCTTCTGTAATTCGGCCCCACGTACTTCCTTCGGCCGCGTCGACGAGCGAGGGGCGAACACCTCTCCCCGCTTGCGAGGAAAGGGAGACGGAGCGCCGCGGTGCTGCGAACTGCGGTGAACTGCGGGGCGTAGATCTTTGCTACCCCTCAATTCGCCCCTTTGCGCAGTCCCATTTACAGATGCCGTGAAATTCGGCCCATGATCTTGGGATGACGCAAGACGCGCCCGAAGCCCTCGATGAAACGGCGGAGCAGCACGTACTGGCGTCGTCCGATCTCGAAGCAATCGGGCTGTGAGGCAAGTCTGGCGTCGCGCGCGAGCCGATCGAGGGCCTTCGCGTTCGCTTCCTCGTCGGCCCCGAGGTCCGCAAGCGTGATGGCCTGGAACCAGTGGAGATAGGACACGCTCACCGGGTCGTCGTTGGGAAGGGCAGTGATCTTCAGGATGGCGTCGCTGTGGCCCTCCACATCCGGTCGGCCGGCGTCCTCGCTGCTGACCCGAAGCGCCAACATCAGCTTCAGATGTGCTTGCGCAACATAACCGGGATTGGGGAATTTGCCGTGGCCGCGGGCGATGGTCATGTGCTTGAGCCCGCTCGTCTGCGCATCAAGCGCCGCCGCGAGATCAGCCTCGGCCTGGGTCGGCTGCCACTTTCATTGCATACGTTATGGCATCACCCGACGGCTGCAAGAGCGCGGCCGCGCCCAATTTTGCGCGCGGAGGTGCGAGGATGGGGACTGCGGCACGCGCCATGGCGGCGGGACCGGCGGTATATTTGGCTTGCGAAAAAAATGGAACTTCATGCCGGCCAACCCCATCATATTTCAGCCGTTTTCGGTGGATTTGCTCGCTCGAGGGGAAGCTGAAGGAGGCCTACCGCAATCTATGGGGGACAATATGGCCGACGCTAATCTTCCGAAGTGGCCGCCGTTGATAGCGGCCTTAGAACGGCATCCGGGACCTGACGATTTTCGGCCGGGAGCATCAGCCCGCGCGAGAGCCGCCTTGCGCGAGGAGGCCGCAAGCTCAGCAATGAAAGAAATGGATTTGCCGGGTGATTTACCAGGGGATTTGCCAGGTGATTTACCAGGTGATTTGCCAACTGAGCAGAAGGACGAGACGAAGGTGGGGACAGCAGTCAACTTACGGAAGCTCCAGGAACAGCTCTTGCGCAAGCCGCTTGATGACATCGCGATGCTCATTCATGGTCTCACTTATGGAGAGATGATTGAGCTGTCCGAAGCAATTTGGAAGGCTCAGCCGGAGGGAACGGCCATCACGGCGGAAAATCTGCCGGCCCTGCTGCACCGCTGGTCGAAATCGCGTCCCGCTCCGGAACTTCGCTCTGCCTAGGGCCTGCCGCCCTAGCCGGAACGGCGCTCGCGATCGAATTGGCGAAATCCGAGGCTCATTTCGGCGGCGCGCTCGCCCTCGTGGTGGCCGAGCGTGAGCGCGGCGAGCTGCACCTTGAGCACGGCCTGATTCATTCGATTGAATTTCGGCTTCGATCGCTCGGCCGCCGACGATGGCGGGCTCAGCCCGACGTGTTCGCAGAGCCAGCTGAACAAGCCAGCGACTTCCTCGCTCGCTTTGCATTCGGCGTCGCGTTCGAGCGTCGGCATGTCGTCGGCGCCGAGATCGGCAAACGCTGCGCGCTCCATCCACAACACCGGGGCAACCGCAAAGCCACGCTTGCCAAGCCGGTCGAGCGTCGTAGCGGCGAGATGCTGGCGGTTGGTCGGCACGGAGTTGACGAGCACGGCGCCCGGCCGCCCCAGATACTCGACCATCTCCAGGGTGGTCTGGATCGCTTCCACATCGAAGCCGCCGGGCCTCGTCGGAATGAGAACGAAGTCGGCGATCTTCGCGGCCTGCAAGGCGGTGTCCTCGGCGCTCGGCGGCGTGTCGATGATGGCAAGATCGGCGCCGTTGGCGCGCGCCGTCTCCAACATCAGGGCGAGGCGCGATGCGCGGGCGCCGACGACGCAAGGGCCGTCGGCTGCGCGCCGCTCTCCCCATTTCGCCGCGGTGCCCTGCGGATCAAGGTCGACGATGACCGTGACAAGGCCGGCCCGGTGCGCCGCAAATCCGATCTGGATCGCCGCGGTGGTCTTGCCGACGCCTCCCTTCTGGCTGACAACGGCAACTGTTTTCATGGACTCCCCCTCACGAAGCCGAGCGAATCTCTACCGCGCTCGCGGTAGCCGCTCAATCTGCGACATCGGTCGCGGGGCAGATGGCCTGTGGACGGCCCGCGGAGACTGTATCGGGGCACCGAGCTTCCCGAGGCGAACGCTGCGGCAGCAACAATGTTTCTCGCTTGGCGGACATTCCATCGTGCCCACGGATGTCCAAGTTGGGTGCAAACAGCATGGCCGTCACTGCAATGTGAGAGAAGCCAATGAATGACGAGCGCAACATTCGAGCGGCTTTGGATCGCCACTGGGCGGCCTCGGACGCAAATGACTTCGAGGCGGAGCACGAGATTTACCACGACGATGCCGTGCTCGAATATCCGCAGTCCGGCGAGCGGATCCGCGGTCGGCGCAATATTCAAGCCTCGCGTTTTGCGCAGCCGAACAAGAAGCGCTTTACGGTGCGCCGCATACTCGGTTCCGCCGACCTTTGGGTCACTGAATTCACTCTCACCTACGACGGCGTGCCGTCTTACACGGTGAGCATCATGGAGTTCAGGGACGGCAAGGTTGCCCGCGAGACCCAGTACTTCGGCGATCCGTTCGAGCCGGGCGCATCGCGCGCTCAATGGGTCGAGCGAATGCGCTGAAATGCTCTGCCGCGTTCGGCTCGCATGCTTGGAGACCTAATTCCCCCCATCCAGCAGCCGCCGCGCGATGACCTGGGCCTGGATTTCGGCGGCGCCTTCGAAGATCGAGAGGATGCGGGCGTCGCACAGGATGCGGGAGATCTTGTATTCGAGCGCGAAGCCGTTGCCGCCGTGGATCTGCACGGCGTTGTCGGCGGCGGCCCACGCGACCCGCGCGGCGAGGAGTTTCGCCATGCCGGCCTCGAGGTCGCAGCGGCGGCCCTTGTCCTTCTCGCGCGCCGCGTAATAGCTGATCTGGCGCGCGATCATGATCTCGACCGCCATCATCGCGATCTTGTCGGCGACGCGCGGGAATTCGATCAGCTTCTGGCCGAACTGCACGCGGTCGTTGGCGTAGGAGATCGCCTCTTCCATCGCGGCCTGGGCGACGCCGACCGCGCGCGCCGCGGTCTGGATGCGCGCCGACTCGAAGGTTGCCATCAGCTGCTTGAAGCCCTGGCCCTCGACGCCGCCGAGCAAACTGTCGGCCTTCACCTCGAAGCCGTCGAAGGCGATCTCGTATTCCTTCATGCCGCGATAGCCGAGCACCTCGATCTCGGTCCCCGACATGCCGGCGGCCGGGAACGGCTCGGCGTCGGTGCCGCGCGGCTTCTCGGCGAGCATCATCGAGAGGCCGCGATAGCCGGGCTCGCTCGGATTGGTGCGCACGAGGAGCGTCATCAGGTCGGCGCGCACCGGATGCGTGATCCAGGTCTTGTTGCCGTAGACCTTGTAGACGTCGCCGTCGCGCTGGGCGCGGGTGCGGAGCGAGGCGAGATCGGAGCCGGTGTTCGGCTCGGTGAAGACCGCGGTCGGCAGCACTTCGCCCGAGGCAAGCTTCGGCAGCCAGCGGCGCTTCTGCTCCTCGGTGCCGCTGCCGAGGATCAGCTCGGCCGCGATCTCGGCGCGGGTGCCGATCGAGCCGACGCCGATATAGCCGCGCGACAGCTCCTCGGAGACGACGCACATCGATTCCTTGCCGAGGCCGAGGCCGCCGAAGTCTTCCGGGATGGTGAGGCCGAACACGCCGAGCTCGGCCATCTTGCCGATCACGTCGAGCGGAATGTAGCTGTTGGTGCGGTGCCACTGCTGCGCCGCCGGCACCACTTCGCTGTCGGCGAACTTGCGCATCTCCTCGCGCATGGTGTCGAGGACGTCGTCGAGCCCGCAGTCGCCGACGGTCGCGCCGGAATGGTCGGCCATCAGCGCGATCAGGCGGGCGCGGTTCTCCGCGGTGTTGCCGGTCGCGATCAGTTCCTCGACCGCGGGCGTAAAGCGCGCCGCAATCGCGCGGGCGTCGAGGCCGAGATCGGCCGGCCGCACCAGTTCGCCCTGGCTCATCAGGATGCCGCCCGCCATCTGGGCGAGGAACTCGCCGGCGCCGATCCGCACCAGCAGTTCTTCCGTTTCGCCGAACCGGCCGTCGCCGGCGAGCCGCTTCGCGTAGCTCGCGAGCTGGCGGATCGCCTCCACATAGGTCGCGAACCAGGCGAGGCCGTGGGCGGCGCGCTGCTCGCGCTCGAAGCGGCGCGGATCGGTGCGGCCGTTGACGGCAGTGCGCTCGCGCACCTTGTAGGTGGCGTCGGCGAGCAGTGCGTCGGCCGCACTCCGCGCCGCTTCCAACAGCGCCATCACATCCGATCGGGCTTCCGTCCGCGGCTCAGCGAGCGACATTGCTCTCTCCCATGCTTGCTTGCCCATGCCTTGCTTGCCCATGCCTTGCTTGCCTTGGGCTCCCGGATCGCCCTTGTTGCAATGCACAATCATACAAATATTGGTGTGGGGCGCCAGTGCTTCACTGCTTTGCGGGCGGGATAAACGGGTAAAAACATCGGTCGAGAGCCCCGCCGCTGTTCGCCACGTTGTGCCACCTTGTTCGCCGCCTTGTTCGCACACCTTGTTCGCCAGTTGGCCTTCCTGACGGGAACCAATCGTGCGCCTGATCCTGTTTTGCGCCCGCATCGCCTATGACGCGTTCCTTGCGTTTGCGCGCGATGACGGGTGGGCGATTGCGAGCCACATCGCGTTGTCGACGCTGATGTCGCTGTTTCCGTTCCTGATCTTCGTCACCGCGTTGACCGGCTTCATGTTCGGCACCGCGGCGATCGGCGATCAGGTCGCGAAAATCCTGCTGGAGGCGTGGCCGCCCGAGGTCGCGCAACCGATCGCGCGCGAGGTCGCGAGCGTGCTGAGCGTCAACCACGGCGGCTTGCTGACGATCAGCGCGGTGCTGGCGCTTTATTTCTCCTCGAGCGGGGTCGAGAGCCTGCGCATCGGCCTCAACCGCGCCTACAACGTGACCGAGGCGCGCCCGTGGTGGCTGCTGCGGCTCGAGTTCGATCGCCTACGTGATCATCGGCGCCGTCGCCTTGAGCACGCTGGCATTCCTTCTCGTGCTCGCGCCGCTCGCGTTCCAGCGGGCGCGGCCGTATATGCCGTGGCTGCAAGACGTCGAGGGCGTTTTCACCTTCGCCCGGTTCGGCATCGCCAGCATCGTGCTGATCGTCGCGCTCGTCCTCGTGCACAAATGGCTGCCGTACGGGCGGCGGCGGTTCGTGGACATTGCGCCCGGCATCCTGGTCACGCTCGTCCTCTGGATCGTGACCGCCGCCGGCTTCGGCCGCTATCTCGCGGAATTCTCCGGCGCCTATATCGCCACCTATGCCGGCCTCGCGTCAGCCATGGTGGCGCTGGTGTTCCTCTATTGGAGCGCCGGCATCTTCGTCTACGGCGGCGAACTGAACCAGATCATCCGCCGCGCCCTGAAATGATGCGCGGATGTGGGATGGGTGAAACGTATCAAAACCGAAGCGAATCCGTGCGTCGTGTGAAGCACCGCTCGTCGTCATGGCGGTGCATCCACTGCTTTCCCCGCCCCCGCTTGCGGGAGGGTCAGGAGTAAGCCACCAGGACGATCGGATAGGCCCCACTGACCGCCCCTGAAGCGGGCCGGAGGGTAATGGGTCGTCCAGTCCAAGCCGGATCTGTATGACAGAATAGGGTTATTTTATTTCAAGGAAGTCAGATAATTTATTTCAGGGAGTATTCTTCGCCGCCTCGATGATTTCGGGGCGATACTCGAAATGCATCGTGTCGTAGTGATACCACTTGCCGCCCCAGATGAAGCCGTAGCGCTCGAAGATGTTCACGATGTCCCACGGAATTTGATTCTTGTAGGGAATGGCGGCGTTCGGCGCAGGCTTGGTCCAGAGCCAGTAGTTGGTGTGGGCTGACGCGATATCGATCGCAATACCGAGGCCGTGAGCGCTCTGTCGCTTTGTCCCGGCGATCACGCGGCAATTGTAAGTCCCCTCGATCGGCTGAAGATACTGCGTGAAATGACCGGGCAGCTTGTCGAGTTCGTTCGACACTTGCTGGAGCGCCTTGGCCGCGCCGTTGATCTTGGAAAACTTGATGGTCTTGTGGCCGGGTTTGCTCGGCAGCCACACGACATCGCCCGCGTTCGCCATGAAGCCGCGCTTTTCGCAATCGCCGTACATTTTCTGGAAGAGCGGCATGTAGCGCACCCGGCCGGGATCGAAGTTCACCGCCGGCGGGATGCCCTTCTCTCCGAGCGGGTAGCTCATCGAGAACATGTCCTTGATGTCCGGATCGTCGAGCAACGCGTCGAAGGTCTTCGATCCCTTGCCGTCGTCAATCGGCATCTTGGTGCCGTCTTTCCAGATCAATTGGTTCTGCTCGATGCGATCGAGGAAATCCGGATAGGCGCGGAGCAACGCGGCGACGCGATCCTGCGAGGGCGCGGTGTTCGCCTGTTGCGTACGACCGACGGCCGCCGCCGATACGATGGCGACGCAAACAAGCGCGCAGCACCAAAGTCGCAACATGGCTGCACTCCTCCCGCAACGGGTGAGATCACTCGCTACATATCGACCGCGCGGCCCCACGCTTCGGGCCGCAGCCCGCACTCTACTCCGCCGCAGTGGCCGGCACCTCCGCCGGCGCGGCGTCGATGAAGCCGCCGGACTGCCGCCGCCACAGCGCGGCATAGTGGCCGCCGGCGCGCAGCAAGCTCGTCGTGCGTGCCCTGCTCGACGATGCGGCCGTGGTCGAGCACGATCAGCCGATCCATCGCGCGATGGTGGACAGCCGGTGGGCGATGGCGATCACGGTCTTGCCGGCGCATCAGCGTGTCGAGGCTCGACTGGATCGCGGCCTCGACCTCGCTGTCGAGCGCCGAGGTCGCCTCGTCGAGCACCAGGATCGGCGCGTTCTTGAGGATCACGCGCGCGATGGCGATGCGCTGGCGCTGGCCGCCCGACAGCTTGACGCCGCGCTCGCCGACCTGGGCGTCGTAGCCGCGGCGGCCGCGCCGATCCTCGAGATCCGAGGATGAACTCGTGCGCATGCGCGAGCTTCGCCGCGGCGACGATCTCCGCCTCGTTCGCGTCGGGCCGGCCGTAGCGGATGTTGTCGCGGATCGAGCGGTGCAGCAGCGAGGTGTCCTGCGTCACCACCGAGATCTGCGCGCGCAAGCTTTCCTGCGTGACGCGGGCGATGTCCTGGCCGTCGATCAGGATGCGGCCGTCCTCGAGGTCGAAGAAGCGCAGCAGCAGATTGACGAGCGTCGATTTGCCGGCGCCGGAGCGGCCGACCAGGCCGATCTTCTCGCCGGGCTTGACGTCGAGGATGAGCCCGTCGATCAGCCCGCTCTCGCGGCCGTAGCCGAAGCGCACGTCGTCGAAGCGCACCTCGCCGCGCGTGACGTCGAGCGGCGCGGCGTCGGGCTGTCGGCGAGCGTGTGCGGGCGCGCGATGGTCATCATGCCTTCCTGCACGACGCCGACGTTCTCGAAGATCCCGGTGACCTGCCAGCGCGACCCAGCCGGACGACGCTGATGATCTGCGTGATCATCGGCAGCGCCATGGCGACCGTCGCCGACCTCGATCTGGCCGTGACGCCACAGCACGATGGCGAAGGCGCCGGTGCCGGTGACCAGCAGGGCGTTGAGCGTCGATCAGCGTCAGACGCGAACAGGGTGTTGAGCCGCAGCGAGGCGTGGAAGCGGCCGGTGTGCTGGTCGACCGCCTCGCGCACATAGGCGTCCTCGTCGTTGGCGCGCGCGAACAGCTTCACCGTCACGATGTTGGTGTAGGTGTCGACGATGCGGCCGGTGAGCATCGAGCGCGCTTCCGAGACGGTCTTCGAGCGGTCGCGCATGCGCGGCACGAAGACGCGCAGCATCACGATGTAGGCGACGAACCACAGCGAGACCGGCAGCGCCAGCCAGCGGTCGGCGCGAGGCGAGCAGCATCAGCGACGAAGTGCCGTAGATCAGGATGAACCAGACGGCGGTGAGCAGCGCGACCAGGCTTTCGCGCAACGCCGGGCCGGTCTGCATGCACGCGGTTGGCGATGCGGCCGGCGAAGTCGTTCTGGAAGAACGCCCAGGACTGCCGCACCACGTGCCAGTGGTTCTGCCAGCGGATGCGGTTGGCGACGTTGGCGGCGATCGCCTGGTTCATCAGCAGATGCTGCGCGGCGGCAGGCGGCCGGCCGCAGCGAACAGCAGCACGACGGCCATGCCGGCGAGCAGCGGCCAGGACTGCGCCACAGCCGCTCCGGGTCTGTCGTGGGTGACGAGGTTGACCACCTTGCCGATGAACACCGGGATGGTGACGTCGAGCAGCGCGACGGCAAAGCCGGCGGCGAACAGCGCCGACGAACAGGCCCTTGGCCTGGCGCGCAAAGTGCCAATAGAACGCGACCAGCCCGGCCGGCGGCTCGTGGCCCGGCAGGCTGGATCGTCGGACTGAGCGACTTCTCGAATAGACGGAACATCACGGTTTGCGCAAAAAGGGCGCCGCGGCGTGACAAGCCCGCCGGGGCGCCGGTCATTTTATTTAAGGATGGCGGCGTTTACATCGCCATCGTGACTGCAGCAAGGCGGAATTTTCGCAAAAGCGCGTTCGAACCGGCGTTGTGACGTTCGAACCGCCTTGCGACGAGAACATGAATTCGGTGTCATAAATCCGTGAGCAAATCGGACTTAATGACGGCCTCATGAACGCAACTCTCGTCGATCTCGTCGGCATGATCGGGGCCGTCCTCACCACGGTGTGCTGGCTGCCGCAGGCGATCAAGATCATCCGCTCGCGCGAAACGAGCGCCATCTCGCTCGCCGGCACGGTGGCGTTCACCGTCGGCATCGCGTTCTGGCTCGTCTACGGCCTCGCGCTCGTCGACTGGCCGCTCATCACCTCGAACATCGTGACCCTCGCCCTGATGCTGGTGATCGTTTCCCTGAAAGTTCGCCACGGCTGACGCCATTGCGGCCCTGTCCGCCGGCGCCTATAGATGGGGAAACTAAGCATCAGGGAGCGAAACCATGGCTCGACGGCTGATCGTCGCCGGCGCGATCCTCGTTGCGGCGCTCGCGGGGCGCGCAACCGAATTGCAGGCCCAAGCCTACCCGTCGCGTCCGATCACCGTCGTGGTGCCGTTCCCGGCGGGGGCGACCGCCGACACGCTCACCCGTATGGTGACCGACCGGCTGCACGATATTCTCGGGACGCAGATCGTCGTCGAGAGCCGCACCGGCGCGGGCGGCAATATCGGTGCCGAGTCGGTGGCGCACGCCGCGCCTGACGGCTACACGCTCTTGAGCGGCGCGCAACTGACGTTCAGCGTCAACCATCTCCTCAACCCGAAGCTCAACTTCGATCCGCGCGCGTTCGAGCCGATCAGCGTCATCGCGATCTATCCGACCTTGCTGCTGGGGCGCGCCGACCTGCCGGCGAACAACGTGCCCGAGCTCATCGCCTACGCCAAAGCGCATCCGGGCAAGCTCAGCTACGGCTCGCAGGGCCGCGGCCAGATCGGCCACCTGACCATGGAATTGTTCAAGTCGATGACCGGCACCGACATTCTCCACGTCCCCTATCGCGGCAGCGCGCCCGCGCTGAACGATCTCCTGGGCGGCCAGGTGGACATCGTCGCCGATGTTCCGGTCGCGACCGTCCCCTACATCGAGGCCGGCAAGATCAAGCTCCTGGCATCGGCCGGCGCGACGCGCTTCGAGAAGTATCCCAACATGCCCACGGTTGGGGAGACTCTGCCCGGCTTTGAATCCTCGACGTGGATCGCGTTCGCCGCGCCGCCCGGAACGCCGAAGGACATCACCCGCAAGCTCTCCGATGCGGTGGCGAAGGCAATCCATTCGCCGGACCTCAACAAGCGCATCCGCGCCACCATGGTCGAGCCCGCCGGCACGACGCCCGAGGACATGGCGCGGATCATCCACGAGAGCTATGAACGCTGGGCTCCGGTGATCATCTCCGGCAAGATCACGACGGAATAACCTTCCACCTCCCCCTGGAGGGGGAGGGTCGGCCGTCGCAGGCGGGCGCGGGAGGGGGTGGCAGCGCTTCAACATAAGCGATGCTGATTTATTGAAGCGCTGCCACCCCACCCCGAGCCCCTCCCCCCAAGGGGAGGGTGAAGAAGGAAGGGGGTGAAGAGTGAAAGGACGAGACGCGTGAGTGAAGAGACAGTCGTCATTCCGTCAGCCGGGCTCAAGCTGTCCGGCGTGGTGCGCGTGCCCGACGGCGTCGGCCGCGGCGAGCGGCGCGCCGCATTCCTCGTGCTGCACGGGTTCGGCAGCAACAAGGACTCGGGCAACGTGATGCAGCCCGCGAAGGTGCTGAACGATCTCGGCTACGTCACGCTGCGCTTCGACATGCGCGGCTGCGGCAAGAGCGAGGGCGAGTTCGGGCGCGTCATCTGTCTCGAACAGGTCGAGGACACCTCGAGCGCGATGACGTTTCTCTCCCGCCATCCCAACGTCGATCCGCAGCGCATCGGCGTCATCGGCACGAGCTTCGGCGGCGCGGTCGCGGTTTATTCCGGCGGCGTCGACGAACGCCTCGCCGCGGTCATCTCCAACGGCGGCTGGGGCGACGGCGAGCGCAAATTCCGCGGCCAGCACCCGAGCCCGGAGGCGTGGGCGAAGTTCACCAAGATGCTCGCGGACGGGCGCGAGCACCGCGCGCGGACGGGCAAGTCACTGATGGTGCCGCGCTACGACATCGTGCCGATCCCGACGCACGTCCGCGAGGGCCTCGCGCAGAAATCGGTGCAGATGTTTCCGAGCGACGCGGTGCAGATGTTCCCGGCGGAGACCGCGCAGAGCATGTACGATTTCCGCGCCGACGACGTGGTCGGCAAGATCGCGCCGCGCCCGCTGCTGCTGCTGCACAGCCGCCAACGATTCGGTGACGCCGACCGAGCAGTCGATCGAGATGTTCAAGCGCGCCGGCCAGCCGACGGAGCTGCACTTCTTCAGCGAGACCGACCATTTCATGTTCGCCGAAGGCAACACGCGGGTATGGGGCGTGCTGCGCGACTGGCTGCACGACTATTTCCCGGCGCAGGGCGCCAAGGCCGCGAAGTCGGCGTAGATCATCACCTCCGGAGCGCGGAGTCGGAGCGAAGCGACCGGGCGGGGGTGACAGCGCTGCCGCCAATGCGCTGTTCTGACCTATGGCGCCGGTGTCACCCCACCCCGCATCGTCGCTACGCGCATCCGAGCCTCCCCCTCCAGGGGAGGGTGAAATTACTGCAAGAATGGATTGCTGCGCCGTTCGCGGCCGATGGTGCTGCCGGGGCCGTGGCCGCAGATGAATGCCGTGTCGTCGCCGAGCGGCAGGAGCTTGTTCCTGATCGAGGCGAGGAGCGCCGCGTGATCGCCGCGCGGCAGGTCGGTGCGGCCGACCGAGCCGCGAAACAGCACGTCGCCGACGATCGCGAACTGTTCCGCTCGGTTGACGTAGGCGACGCTGCCCGGCGAATGGCCGGGGCAATGCAGGATATCGAAGCTCAGTTCGCCGACCTCGACCTTGTCGCCCTCGTTGAGCCAGCGATCGGGCGCGACATTGCGGGCGCTGAAGACGCCGAACTTGAGGCCGGTGCCCGCCACCATGTCGAGCAGGAACTTGTCGTCGACGTGGGGGCCCACGATCGGCACGCCGAGGCTCTCCTTCAACTCGGTCGCGCCGCCGGCGTGATCGATGTGGCCGTGAGTCAGCCAGATCGTCTCGACCTTGGCCTTGCTCTCGGCGATGGCGGCGCGCACGCGGTCGAGATCGCCGCCCGGATCGATGACGACCCCCCGCATGGACTTCGTGCACCACAGAATGGTGCAGTTCTGCTGGAAGGCCGTGACCGGAACGATCATGGCGGCGAACGTTCGGGCTGCCGGCTTGCTGTCGACTTTTGCTTCCATTCTTGCGTCCATCGGTTTCAGGAGCCGGCGCCGTTGGCGCGCGCCGCCTTGGCATCCTGGATGACCTTCCAGATACGGTGCGATGTCGCCGGCATCGTGACGTCGCGCACCCCGAATTCGCGCAGCGCATCGACGATGGCGCTGACGATGACCGCCGGCGCCGCGGTGGTGCCGCCCTCGCCGCCGGCCTTGATGCCGAGCGGATTGGTCGGCGACAGCACCTCGAAGATGCGCGTCGTGAACGACGGCAGCACGTCGGCCCGGGGCATGCCGTAGTCCATCAGCGAGCCCGACAGCAGCTGCCCGGAATCCGGGTCGAGATTGACATGCTCCCACATCGCCTGGCCGACGCCCTGGGCGATGGCGCCGTGGGTCTGGCCGTCGACGATGAGCGGATTGATGCAGCGACCGACGTCGTCGACGCAGGCATAGCGGGTGATCACGATCGCGCCGGTGTCCGGATCGATCTCGACCTCGCAGATCGCGCAGCCGTTGGGAAACACCGGCTCGTGCATCTCGTTGTCGGTGACGACCGCGAGACCATCGGCAAGATCGTCGGGGAGTTCGGCGCGCTCCGCCTCGGCAGCGAGTTCGAGCATGTCGAAGGTGCGGTTGGTTTCGCGCGCGACGAAGCGGCCGTCGTTGAACATGATGTGGTCGGGCGGCGTCGCGATGATCGCGCCGGCAATGCGCTTGCCTTTCTCGATGAGATTGACTGCCGCCTTGGAAAACACCGTTGCGGCATGGCGCATCGAGCGACCCGAATGGGAGCCGCCGCCGACCCGCACCACGTCGGTGTCGCCGAGGATGATGTCGACCCGGTCGACCGGCACGCCGATGAGGTCCGACACGACCTGCGCGAAGCTCGTCTCGTGGCCCTGGCCGCTCGGCTGGGTGCCGATCACCACGTCGACGCGGCCGTTGGCCTTGACCCTGATCTGCGTCTGCTCCTTCGGCGCGCCGATCGAGGACTCGACATAGTTGGCAAGGCCGAGCCCGAGCAGGCGGCCGCGCCGTTTCGCCTCGCGGCGCCGCGCGGGGGCGCCTTTCCAGTCGGCGATCTCCATCGCCGTATCCATCGCTTCCTCGTAGCGGCCGCTGTCGTACAGCATGCCGACCGCGTTGCGGTACGGCATCTGGCGGGGACGGATCAAATTCTTGCGGCGAAGCGCGATGCGGTCGAAGCCGAGCTCGGCGGCGGCCGTATCGACCAGCCGCTCGATCGCAAAGGTCACCTCCGGGCGGCCGGAACTGCGATAGGCCTGGGTCGGCGTGGTGTTGGTGTAGATCGCGATCGCATGCAGCGATGCCGCCGGAATGTCGTAGGAGCCGGTGATGAGCCCGGAGCCCTTCGAGAGGGGTGACAATGAGACGAGGCGCGCGCCGACATTGCTGATATTGGTCGCGCGCATCGCGAGGAACTTGCCGTCCTTGCGCACCGCGAGTTCGACGCGGCTGACGAGGTCGCGGCCCTGGTAGTCGCTGAGGAAGCATTCCGAGCGCGTCGCCGTGTACTTGACCGGGCGGCCGAGCTTGCCGGCCGCCAGCAGGACGAGGCCGAATTCCACGAACACGCGGTTGCGGGTACCGAAATTGCCGCCGACGTCATAGGAGAGGACGCGCAGCCGGTCGGGCGCGATGCCGAGCACGCCCGACAGTTCGTTCTTCTGGCGCACCGCGCCGCCGCTTCCCGCATGCAGCGTGTAGCGGCCGGTCGCGGCATCGTACTCCGCAAGCGCCGCGCGCGGCTCGAGCGGCACGCCGGTGACGCGGTCGATGTGGAAATTCATCGCGACGACGTGGTCGGCGGCGGCAAAGGCCTTGTCGGTCGCCGCCTTGTCGCCGAACCAGGTCTCGATCGGCATGTTGAGCGGCGTCTCGTCCCACACCAGCGGCGCGTCCGGCTTCATCGCGTCTTCCGAATGCAGCACGAACGGCAGCACCTCGTAGTCGACGTCGACCGCCTCGGCGGCATCGAGCGCCTGCGCCAAGGTCTCGGCCACCACCATGGCGACCGGCTCGCCGACATGGCGCGCCCTGTCGGCGGGCAGCAGCATATGCGGACCGATGAACAGCGCGCACCCCTCCGGCGCATGCAGCTTCATGTCGAATTTCGTCTTCGGCAGCGGATCGTGCGGGATCGGATGAATCCCGGCGGCGAGACAGTCGGCGCCGCTGAACGTCCCGATCACGCCCGGCATCGCGCGTGCACGGGTGAAGTCGACGCCGCGGATGCGCGCATGCGGGTGCGGCGAGCGCACGATCGCGGCATAGCCCTGCCCCGGCGCGTTGAAGTCGTCGCTGAAGCGGCCGGCGCCGGTCGTGAGCCGCGCGTCCTCCTTGCGGGGCAGCGGATGGCCAATGAAACGAAACTGGGAAGGATCAGGCTTTTCCATGAGGGACGTTGCGGCTCGCAGGGACTGTCAAATCCATAAACGACAGGAGAGCACGGGAGGAGGCCGGACAGAGCAGGACACCCCCGCGCGATGGTCATTAGCCGCTCGTCGCGAAGAAATGAAGCCCAGTCAATCAGATATCGGTCGCCCGCTTTTTTATCGCGTGCCCGTCGCGGAACGTCAGCTTATGGAGGCCGTTGCAAAAGCGGCAGCCGAGCGCGCCGAGGGCATCGATCGTCGCTGGGTGGCAGTGGTCGGCGAAAACCAGGGACGGATCGATTCGCTGGCCAAGCACTTGATGTTGTGGGCCGTTCGCAGGCCGACTTGGCCCGAACAGCCGGTTCCGCTGCCGGTCCAGCTAATTGGCTGAACCGATAACTCCGGCTTTGCACGTGAGTGTGATGGAAATCATAGGAGCGTGATCATAATCACCGACTACTGGTTCACGGCCAGCGGTAATCCGGCAGCGGCAATTTGTCGATGATGTCTCGCCCGAACGACAGCCTTGCCAGTTCCGGGAATTGCGGCTGCTCTTATCACCTGATTGCGCACGAAGAGACCCCATTGGGTCCTTGGAGCAAAGGCGCTGGAGAAACGTTCGGCTCCCTTTTGTTTGGCGGCAATATAGCCACGCAGGAGAGCTTCTAATTGCGAAACGCCTCCTCGTGGCGGCCGGACGGCTGATCAGGAAACCATCAGCAGCAACGATCGCGCGCCATTCGACGCCGGGCCAAGGTGGCAAAGCTGTCGTCAATCTCCCGGCCGTTGCTGCCGGCGAGCACAACGAGCTCTTGACCGAGTACGACGCGGCCGCCGACCTGTAAGTCTTTGACTTGGTGCTCTCGCAATAGAGGATTCGGTCATCGATTCGTGAGCCCCCCAATTACGGTGACGTTGGGCACAAGCTCATGCACCAGTTCAAGATTCTTTCGTGCCCAATAAGGTGAACCTCGCGGCAATGCCGGTCAAATTGCCCGTTCGGTCGGCTGATGCTCGACACAAGACCCGACTGATCGGATCGTTGCCGCTTAGAAAAACGATAGGGGATCGTCTGAGTGCCGCCTTTGCCGCTAGAGCTGCAGGAAGAAAATCAGCGCGCAATGACCGCCACACGCCGTTCCACCAGCGCCGTAGCAAGAGCCGCGCAACTGATCGTAACGACCATCGGCCGCGCGGTCTTCAATCATGAGTTTGGCCCTCGATGAGGCCCGCTCGCACCGCCCCTTTCTAAACGCGTTCATCAGAGATCGGCGGTTCGCGAAAGCCTTGATGGCAGAAAGCCAATAACAGGAAGCGCTGTCCTGACGCTCGAAGCGGCCACAAGTCGCCGCACCGACAGACGAACACCAGATCGCGGCGGTTGATGCTTAAGGCGATGCATCTTCCAATCCTCTTTAAATCGGACGTGGCTGACATTAGACCAACCACATCACAGGATACCGAATTGCCGCCGAAAGTCAGCCGGAAATGGAATTCTCGCATCAGGCCGCGAAGATCGGAAATGGGTACAGTCGTGTTGCTCTGACGATGGACGAACAGGCGCGACCGATTGTGGTCCAGAGCGCAACCCCTGACTAATTCGGTTGAGGTCTATGACGGCCTATTCTTTGAGCCTGACGACGACCACCACTCAGGCGTCCGGTTTCCCGCGCGGACTACGCTGAGCGATGCGGGACCCTCATTAACCTCTCGTTTACCACCTGCCACCGGTTTGCCGCACAAGGTCACGACCAAAGCCGCAGTCGGGCCGGATGCGGGCCTGCTTCGCGTCGCATTCTTTTGGCCATTCGAACCACTGATTCGGAGCCATCAATTGTCGCCGACCAAGTTTTCCGACATCGATTTTGCCGACAGCGATCTTGCCGACACCGGGTTCGCCGCGCCCCGGCAGCGGCGCGAGCGCCGCTTTGCGGTCGCGCTCGCGCAACTGATCGCGACCGTCGCTCTCGTCGTCTCGATTGCGATCGCGGCCGCTGCCGTCTCGATCGGGATCGCGCGGGCCGAACTGCCGCCAAGCGCCGCAGGGAGCCTCGCCGCGACGCGCTGAGCCACAGGGACTTGCCATGGCAGGTCCCCGTGTTGCGCATTTGATCGCCGCTGTGCGCACTTTATAGTCACCGCTCTCTGCGTCGCCTGCGCGATGCCGGGGCCGGGAACCACAGTGGACCAGACAACCGACAAAGCCGGGACGTTCGGCGCTTACAGCATTGAGACGCGGGCCTCCTGGGTCGTTGCCCTCATCGCGCTCGCGACCTTCGCATTTTCGTTCGGCGCGCCGTGGGTGACGGTGGTCTCGCTCAAGATCATCGCGGCGGACTTCGGCGGCACGCGATCGATGCCGGCGCTGGCGGGCTCGCTCGGCTGGATCGGCGTCGGCGTCGGCGGCATCGTCATGGGCCGGGTCGCCGAGCGCATCGGCATCCGCGCCACTGTGATCTTCGGATCGGCCATGGTGTGCCTCGGCCTTGCGATCTCCTCGCTCGGGCGGCCGTGGCAGCTTTTCGTCGGCCACGGCATCTTCATCGGGTTCCTCGGCAACGGCGCGATCAACGCGCCGCTCTACGTCTACGTGAGCAAGTGGTTCGACCGCCGCCGCGGCTCGGCGCTCGCGCTGATCTCGAGCGGCGTCTATGTCGCGGGCGCGGTGTGGCCGCCGATCTTCGAGCGCATCGTTGCGCAAGTCGGCTGGCAGACCACCATGTGGGTCTACGGACTATTCCAGTTCGCGGTCATCCTGCCGATGGCGGCGATCTTTTTCGCCCCGCCCCGCAGCCGCCGCGCCCGCGCAGCGGCGCATACACCGACGTGCCCGCGGGCAACGTGCTCGGCTGGCCGCCGAACCTCGTGTTCGCGCTCTTATGTGCGGCGGCATTTTTCTGCTGCATTCCGATGGCGCTGCCGCAGGGACATCTCGTCGCCTTCTGCTCCGACCTCGGCATCGCGGCGTCTCATGGCGCTGCCATGCTGTCGGTCGTGCTGGGCTGCGGCTTCCTCAGCCGGCAATTATGGGGCTGGTTCTCCGATCGTGCCGGCGGTCTGACCACGCTCCTCGTGTGTTCGTCGCTCCAGGCGACCGCGCTCGGCGCGTTTCTCATGACCCAGGACGAAATCGGGCTCTTCACCGTGTCGGCATTTTTCGGGGTCGGCTTCAGCGGCCTCGTGCCCGCCTATGTTCTGACGCTGCGCGAATATTATTCCGTCGGCGAGGCCAGCTGGCGGGTGCCGACGGTGCTGATGTTCAGCGGCACCGGAATGGCGACGGGCGCGTGGATGGGCGGCGCGCTCTACGATTGGTTCGGCTACTACGCGCCGGCTTTCGTCGCCGCGATCGGATCGAACCTGCTCAATTTCATCATCGTCGCGACGCTGCTGCTCCGCCAGCACGCAAGGCCGCGCTCCTACGGCATGGCGTGACGGCGCGGGTCGAGTGTCTCGAATTATTTTGCGAAAGCCGCGCTTCTTCTCCCTCCCCCTTGCGCGGAGGTCGGGGGGGAGGCGGCGATAGGCACTTCGTTGCCGCAGCTCCGACCCCCCACCCACCCTCCCGCAAGGGGGGAGGGAGCGCCTTACGCCGATGCGACGAGGCCGGGCGTTGCGCGCACGGCGGTGCTTTCGGGAAAGACCGTGGCGGCGAGCGCCGTGTCGGGCACGCGCAGGTGATCGCGCAGCACGCCCTTGAGCACCGCGCGCAGGTCGGTGGTCGGCTTGAGGTCGCGGTTCTGGTAGAGGTCGGTATCGCGAAGCCCCGGCCAGTCGGCGATGACGCGCCCGCCTTTCACGGCGCCGCCGGCGAGGAACGCGACGGTCGCGGTGCCATGGTCGGTGCCGTCGGTGCCGTTGATGCGCGCGGTGCGGCCGAATTCCGTGACCACCGCGACGACGGTGTCGCGCCAGGCCGGACCCATGCCCGTTTCGACCGCGGCGAACGCGCCGTCGAGCGCGCCGAGCAGCGCCGCGAGGCGCCCGTTCACCGCGCCCTCGTTGGCGTGCGTGTCCCAGCCGTCGAAGGCGAGCGCGCCGACGCGCGGGCCGTCGGGACGCGCCATGAACTTCGCGGCGCTGCCCGCCGATTCGGCGAAATAGGCGCGCACTTGCGCGGCGCCTGCGGCCGGCGTCTTGCCGGGTCCGGTCTCCATGCCGCCGGCGCGCGCGATGGCGGCAAGGCCGATGCGTTCCTCGAGCGCACGCGCGAGCGGTGCATCGGAATGCCGATAGAGATCGAGGAGACGCATCACCGTGTCGTCGGCCGCAGGCTCAAGCCGCGGCGGCGTCCACGACAGCACCGGCGCCGGCCCGCGCGCGACGAGCGGCGTCACCGGGCCGATCGCGAAGGCCTTGCGATTGCCGGGCTCGACGCGCTCGCCGGGCGCCAGCGTGCCGAGCGCGCGATTGAGCCAGCCGCTATCGCTCGTGCCGGGAGCGACGAGGCCGCTTTCCAGCACGTCCTGGCCGTCGAAATGCGAGCGCTCGCGATAGGGCGACGCTACCGCGTGCACGATCGCGGCTTCACCGGCACCGTAGAGGCGGTGCAGGTTCGGCATCGCCGGGTTGAGGACGAAGAAATCATCGAGCGGCAGGCCCGGCGTCGGCCCGTCACGGCGGAGAACCTTGTCGCCGCGCAGCGCCTCCCAGTGATGGTCCCCGACCGGCGCGACGGCGGCGAGGCCGTCGAGCGCGCCGCGCAGCACGATGACGAGCAGCCGCGGATCGCGGCCTTCGGCGCGCGCCTCCTTCGGCAGATAGGCCCAGGCAAAGAGGACGCCGGAGGCCAGCAGCAGTTCGCGCCTGGTGGCGGCATGAACGTTACGCATCGTTATCTCCGTTGAAATTCGGGGGCCATGAACAGCATGGTGAGTGCCTGCGGCCGGCTCTCGGCGCGGCGGATCGCGGTGCGCGTCGCGTCCGAAGCGAGCGGCCCGAGGCTCGTCTCGACGGCGTCGCCGGCGTCGACCATGCCGGCGACGCGGCGCGAGATCTGGTTCGAGATATCGAGGCGTTGCGCGAGGCCATCGAGCCACGCCGCATCGCCATCGGGAAATCCTGCGGGCGCAGGCGGACGCCACAGCGGCTCGCCGAGAAGATTGTGGGCCTGGAGCACCGGATTGATCTCCGGCGGCGACGTCACGCCGCTCGCGCGCAGTGCGGCGACGATCCATTCGCCCGGGCGCTTGAGCTTGCGATCCTCCGCGTTCCACGACTCGGGTGCATTGACGAGTGCGATCGCCACTTCCTTGAGATCGCCCTCGGTCGCCGTGAACCGGCGCGCCAGCTTGTCGACCAGCTCCGGCGGCGGCTGATCGCTGACGAAATGGCGCGCGAGCTTGGTCGCGATATGACGCGCGGTCGCCGGATGGCGCGCGAGCATCGCCAGTGCGGCGCGGCCCTGGTCGTATTCGCCTTCCGGCAGCACCGTGCCGATCAGCGTCTGCGCACCGGGCTCGTGCATGCGCGCATTGAACGTGAACACGCCGCCGCCGGGACAGTCGCGGCGGCACGATGGTCCATCCGGTGATGACGTTGGCGAACCGCGTCACGTCATCCTGGGTGTAGACGGTGCGGACGCCGAGCGTGTGCAGTTCGAGAATTTCGCGGGCGAGGTTTTCGTTCAATCCCTTGCCGCGGTTGCGGCCGGCTTGCGAAGTCCGGGCCGATCGATCGCGCATTGTCGAGATAGATCAGCATCGCCGGATGGGTCTCGACCGCGAGCAGCATGTTGCCGAAGCGGCCGGTCACGTGAGGCAGGATGGCCTCGCGCTCATAAGCACCGACGAGGGGACGCACGCCCGCCTTGTCGGCCGAAACCGCGAAGTGATTCGACCAGAACCAGGCGAGGCGTTCGGCAAATCCGATCTCGGCATTGAGCGCCCGCTCGACGCGCGCCTTGACCTCCTCGCGATAAATCTGCTGCGGCACCGGCACGGCGCCGTTCGCGCGCGCCCGGTTGGGCGGGTTCGCCGCGGCCGCGTCTTGCGGCGCATCGGCACGATTTGCAGCACCTGTTTGGGGCGCTGCGGCATCGCCATTCGGCCGCTGCGCCCCTCCTTGCGCGCGCTGCGCGGCGCGTTGCGCGACGCGCTGCTGGCGAAACTCGAACGCCGCGCGCGCGGCTTCGCCGCTCGTCATCAGGCGCGCGTCGGCGCTATGTCCTGTTGCCGGTCGCGTCAGGTCTGCGATGAGCGCGCCACGCGGGTCGGAGGCGATCGCCGCGATTGATCCTGCGCGCGGTCCGAGCCCGAAGCGATGAAGTGCAAATGCGGCCTCCATCTCCGGGGCCATTGATTGTGTGCCTGCCGTCATGGCTTGCTCCGTGCAAAGCCGAAGTCGCCCACCCGCGGATGCTTCGGAAATCTCGTGTCGTTAGTG
Organism: uncultured Alphaproteobacteria bacterium; assembly: GCA_963702755.1. Classification (GTDB taxonomy): domain Bacteria; phylum Pseudomonadota; class Alphaproteobacteria; order Rhizobiales; family Xanthobacteraceae; genus JAJPKK01. The sequence continues at coordinate 219,825 of CAVPDZ010000010.1, forward strand.
CGGCGGAATAATTTAAAAACGGTCATCGATGGATTAAATCTTGGAAAGATCGACCATATCGTGATGGCGATCACACGGTGATTGAATGCACCGGCGACCGCGGCGTGTACCGCTGCCGGTAGGGCAAACTCAGAACAAATTTAAACATCATGCGCCCGCCTGAGCCGCGATCGGGCGTGTGCTCAACCGGTCAGACAGGCGCATCCACGCCACCGCGTCGGCGCTTCCCGCGGTCATTCAAATTCGCGATGACAGACGGTATGATCATAGCCACGAACGTCGAAAGTGGAGGAAACACATGCATCACGCCCGCCTGCGCGCCCTGCTTCTTGCCAGCGCCGCTCTCTGCACCGCACCGGCGCTTGCCGCCGACGTCACGCCGGATCGGCTTACCAATCCGGAGCCGCAGAACTGGCTGATGAACCACCGCACCTATGATGCGCAGCGCTATTCCCCGCTCGACAAGATCAACAAGACGAACATCAAGTCGCTCAAGCTTGCCTACGCGGTCGCGATCGGCGGCACCTCGGCGAACGAAAATCTGCAGGCGACGCCGCTCGCCGAGGACGGCTATCTCTACCTCGTCGATCAGTGGGGCGTGGTCTACAAGATCGACGGCCGCTCGGGCGACATGGGCCGCATCGTGTGGCGCATGGACCCCGGCCAGGAGAAGCTGCCGCTGTCGAACCGCGGCGCCGCGCTGTGGGGGAACCTCGTCGTCAGCACCGCGAACTATCCGCCGCGCGTGATCGCCACGAACAAGGAAACCGGCCGCGTCGTTTGGGACACCAACCTCGGCGACGGCCAGCCCGACGTGCAGCTCACCGCCGCGCCGCTTGCGGTCAAGGACAAGATCATTCTCGGCGCCGCCGGCGGCGATCGCGGCACGCGCGACTTCATCGCCGCGCTCGATGCCGCGACCGGAAAGATCGTCTGGCGCAAGTACGTGATCCCGGCGCCGGGCGAGCCCGGCGCGGAGACCTGGAAGGACAAGAACAACGCCTGGCAGACGGGCGGCGGCGCCATGTGGGTCACCGGCTCCTACGACGTTGCCGGCAACCAGGTGATCTGGGGCACCGGCAATCCGGTGCCGGGCTACGACGCGACCTATCGGCCCGGCGACAACCTCTACACCAACAGCGTGATCTCCTGGAATCCCGACAGCGGCAAGATGAACTGGTATTTCCAGTACACGCCGGGCGACCACTGGGATTACGACGAGGCAGGTACGCACATCCTGGTCGACGGCCAGATGGCGGGCGAGGCGCGCAAGCTCATCACGCATTCGGCGCGCAACGGCTTCCTCTATACGATGGAGCGCAACAACGGCCAGACCTTGCTGGCGAAGCCCTATCTCGACAACATCAACTGGACGAAGGGCATCGACCAGAAGACCGGCCGTCCGGTCGACTACGTTGCCGGCGCCGACATCCAGCTCTATTCCGGCAACGCGGCGCCGACGCTCACCGACCCGACGAAGAAAATGTGCCCGGGTCCCTCCGGCGGCAACAATTTCTGGCCGGCGACCTACAGCGTGAAGACGAAGCTCATGTACATCCCGACGGCGACGCCGTGCGTCGTCCTCACGCAGGATCCGACGCTCTCCAACAAGGCGAGCGATTGGAAGGGCGGCACCTACAAGCAGACCGAGCGGTTCGAGTCGAACCTCGTCGTCGCCGATCCGTTCACCGGCGAGATCAAGAAGACGGTGCACATTCCTTATCCAAACTACAGCGGAACGCTGTCGACCGCCGGTGGCCTCGTCTTCACCGGGTTCACCGACGGCACCTTCGTCGCTTATGACGACGCCACGCTCGATGAGCTGTGGAAGATCAATCTCGGCGACGGCTTCAACGCGCCGCCGATGACGTTCGAGGTCGGCGGCAAGCAGTATGTCGCGATCCTCGCCGGCCTGAGCCCGATTGCGCGCAGCAAGCACCAGCTCGTGCCCGAGCTCAAGGACATGCGCAACCAGACGATGCTGTTCGTCTTCGGGCTTTGAGCCTAGAATTTGTGGGTGGCCGCGCTCACCGCGGCCATCCACGTCTTCGCACCTTCAAGAAACGAAATGCAGATCGCCTGCAAGAACGCGGGCAGCACGTAGCTTTCGCGAAGGCGAACCAAGAAGGGAAAGAAAGGAACAGGTCGCGTGAAAATCGTTCGGTTCGTCGGCGCCGCCATGGTGGCGGGCATGTTCACAATCGGTGGCGCGAGCGCGCAAGACCATTCGTTCGGCAAGCGGATTTTCGAAGAGAAGGCGGATTGCCAGTTCTGCCACGGCATCAACGGCGACGGCCGCGGCGATCCGCGTTCCCCCGGCCGCGCCGCCAACTTCCATGAGACGACGCTGACGCGGGCGCAGATGATCGAGGTCATCGCGTGCGGGCGGCCCGGAACCGAAATGCCGCATTTCGACAAGTACGCCTACGAGGACACCGACTGCTACGGCCTCAAGGGCAAGAATCTCGGCGCGGACATGCCCCACGATCCGCATTCGACCTCGCTCGCGAAGCGCGAGATCGAGGCCGTGACCGACTACATCTTCGCGACCTTCGTCGGGAAATAAGCGCAGCCCACGCGAGCGAGGGCAGTCGCTCTTTCACCTCCCCCTGGAGGGGGGAGGTCGCCCGCGCGAAGCGGGCGGGAGGGGGTGACAGCGCTTCCGCAAAGTGGCGCAAAAATCAGCGCCGCAGTTGTTGAGCGCGTCGCCCCACCACTCCTTCACCTCCCCCTGGAGGGGGAGGTCGCGCGCGCGAAGGCGGGCGGGAGGGGGTGGCAGCGCTTCAGCATACGCGGCGCTGAAAAATCAACGCAGCAATCGTTGAAGCGCTGTCACCCCACCCCGGACCGCCTTGCGGCGGTCCGACCCTCCCCCTCCAGGGGAGGGTGCGAGAGCCTCCAGGGGAGGGCGCAGCGCTAATGCGCCTCGTCCCAGTTGGCGGCGGCGCGGGCGTCGACGTGGAGCGGGACGGAGAGCGCGACGGCAGGGTGCGGCGCGTCCTCCATCACCCTCTTGACCACGGGTAGCGTCGCCTCGATCTCGTCGTCGGGCACTTCGAAGATCAGTTCGTCATGCACCTGCAGCAGCATGCGGGCGCTGAGGCGATGCTTCCTCAGGGCGTCCTCCATGCGGACCATGGCGCGGCGGATGATGTCGGCCGCGGTGCCCTGCAAGCGCGCATTGATGGCGGCGCGCTCGTTGAAGGAGCGCAGCGACGGGTTCGACGCCGTGATGTCCGGGTAGTGGCATTTGCGGCCGAACAGCGTGGTGACGTAGCCGTTCTTGCGGCAGAACTCGCGGGTCGCGTCCATGTAGCCGCGGATGCCGGGAAAGCGCTCGAAGTATTTCTTGATGTAGGCGGCGGCCTCGTCGCGCGGAATGCCGAGCTGGTTCGCAAGGCCGAACGCCGAGATGCCGTAGATGATGCCGAAGTTGATCGCCTTGGCGCGGCGGCGCACCTCGCCCGGCATGCCCGCGACCGGCACGCCGAACATTTCCGATGCGGTCATCGCATGAATGTCGGTGCCCTCGCGGAAGGCGCGCTTCAAGGCGGCAATGTCGGCGATCTCCGCCAACAGCCGCAGCTCGATCTGGGAGTAGTCGGCCGACACCAGCTTGTAGCCGGGCTCCGAGATGAAGGCGCGCCTGATCTTGCGGCCTTCCTCGGTGCGGATCGGGATGTTCTGCAGGTTGGGCTCGGAGGACGACAATCTCCCGGTCGTGGTCGCGGCAAGCGCGTAGCTCGTGTGCACGCGGCCGGTATCCGGATTGACGAATGACGGCAGGAGATCGGTATAGGTCGATTGCAGCTTGCTGATCTGGCGCCACTCCAGAATCTTGGTCGGCAGCACGTGGCCTTCCTCGGCGAGATCGTCGAGCACGGACGCGGATGTCGACCATGCGCCGGTCTTGGTCTTTCGGCCGCCCGGCAATTGCATCTTGCCGAACAGGATGTCGCCAAGCTGCTTCGGACTGCCTGGGTTGAGCGGCTCGCCCGCGAGTTCCTGAATGTCGGCCTCGAGACCGGCGGACTTTTGCGAGAACTCGCCCGACAGCCGCGACAGCACGTCAGTGTCGATCGAGATGCCGCGCCGCTCCATTCGCGCCAGCACCGCAACGAGCGGACGTTCCAGCGTCTCGTAAGCGGTGACCATGTGTTCCGGCACGAGCCGCGCCTTCAACAGGCGCCAGACGCGCAAGGCGATATCCGGGATCTCCGCGCAGAACTGGCAGGCCCGCGTGATTTCGACCGCGGCAAACGGGGTCTGCGTGCGCCCCCGACCGACGAGGTCCGGCAGGTTCAGCACGGCATGGCCGCCGAAGTGGCGGTGTGCGAGGGACGTCAGGTCGTGATTGCCGCGCCCGGCATCGAGCACGTACGACATCAGCATCACGTCGTCGATACAGCGAAGCTCGATGCCGTGGCGATCGAGGACCAGCGCGTCCGGCTTCACATCATGGCCGATCTTGAGCACCGATCGATCCTCGAGCATCGGCTTGAGCAGCGCGAGCGCCTCGTGCTCGCCGATCTGGCCCGGCGCGAGCCCGGCAAGGAGATCGTCGGCCGCCGCGCGATGGCTCAGCGGAATGTACGCGGCCTTGTTGGGGCCGAGAGCGAGCGACACGCCGATCAGCGCGGCAATCATCGGATCGGGCGACGTCGTCGCGAGATCGATCGCGACATAGCCCTGATCGGTTGCTTGCGCGATCCAGCGCGCGAGCATGTCGGCGTCGGCGATCGTCTCGTAGGCGGCGCGATCGATCTTGTGGGCGGCGGCTTCGGCCAGGCGTTCGCGCACCAGCATCAGCGGCGCGATCGGCTCGGATCGCGCTGTCGTCCGCTTGCGCTCGGGCTCGGCGAGACCGAGCGACAATTGGCGCGCCGCGGTGGTGGGCGCAGGAGCGCTCTCGCCGTTTGCGGGCGCCGGGCTGGGCTCGGCAGCGACGGCATCGGCGGGCTCGACCCGGCTTGCGGAGGCAAGCTCGGGATCGGGATCGACCACGTTGGGATCGAGGCCGGTCGCCTCGCCGACGCGCTTGGTGAGGCCGGTGAACTCCATCGCCTTGAGAAAAGCGATCAGGGTCTTCGGATCGCGACCGTCGAGCGGCAGATCCTCAAGCGGACATTTCAGCTCGACATGATCGTCGAGATACACCAGCCGCTTCGACATGCGCGCCTGCTCGGCGTATTCGATCAGCGATTGGCGGCGCTTCTCCTGCTTGATCTCGGGGGCGCGCGCGAGCAGCGTTTCGAGATCGCCGTACTCCTTGATGAGCTGGGCCGCGGTCTTGACGCCAATGCCCGGGACACCGGGCACGTTGTCGGTCGGATCGCCGATCAGCGCCTGGACATCGACGACCTTCTCCGGCGGCACGCCGAATTTCTCGACGACTTCGTCGGGGCCGATGCGGCGCTCGTTCCCCGGCATCGGATCGAACATGGTGACGCCGGGACGAACGAGCTGCATCAAGTCCTTGTCGCCGGCGATGATCGAGACGTCGGCGCCCTGTTCGAGGGCGACGCGCGCGTAGGTCGCGATCAGATCGTCCGCCTCGAAGCCTTCCTGCTCGATCGGGATCAGGCCGAAGGCGCGGACGGCGTCGCGCATCAGCGGAAACTGCGGCACGAGTTCGTCCGGCGGCTCGGGCCGATGGCCCTTGTAGTCGGTGTAGATGTCGTTGCGGAAGCTCCTGCCCGAATAGTCGAACACCACGGCGACGTGGCTCGGCATCACGCCGTTGAGGCCCTCGCGCAGGAGCTTCCACAGCATGTTGCAGAAGGTCAGCACCGCGCCGGTCGGCATGCCGTCCGAGCGCGTGAAGCTGCGGCCGCGGCTCTGCGCGGCCTTGAACATGGCGAAGTAGGCGCGAAAAATGAAAGACGACCCGTCGATCAAAAAGACATGGTCGCCCTTGCGCAGCTTGCGAGGGCTAGCGTTCGTGGTCATGGATACTTGCGTATGTATGGCGTCCTCTTCGCCATACCACCCCGCGCGATCAGCGGGAAGTCCGGGCGACCTTGATAACGACAGAGTCTTCTCGGCTGTCGGCGGTGGCGCATTCGCTCAGCGCACCGACGAAGGCTTCCATTCGCGAGCCGACCGCTGCGCTTCAGCAATCTGTGCGGGGGTCATTAAGGCGGCGACGGCCGTGCGGCCCTCCTCAGCCAACTTGCGAAGCGCTGCCGTCGCCTCATCACTCGGGCTCAATTGGGAAACGGCGAGGTCGAACCACGTGTAGGCTTCAACATAATCCGGGCCTACGCCGTGGCCGTCTCTGTACATGGTCCCAAGGAACCATTGGGCGGAAGCGCTGCCTTGGTCCGCAGCTTTGCGAGTCCACTTCACCGCCTCGGCGTAATTTTGCGGCATCCCCTGGCCGTCGCTGTAGATGTATCCAAGCCTGAGTTGAGCGTCAGCATCGCCTTGGTCGGCAGCCTTGCGATACCAACTCACGCCTTCAGCGTAGTCCTGCGGTACGCCCACCCCTTCGACATAGATGAACCCGAGCCTGAACTGCGCTTCAGCGAGGCCTTGGTCCGCAGCCTTGCGATACCACTTTGTCGCATCAGCGAGGTTCTGCGGCACGCCATCGCCTTTACTGTACATGTCTCCGAGGAGGAACTGCGCGTCCGCCTTGCCTTTGTCGGCCGGCGACCGCAGGAGCTGGGCGGCCGCCGCGTATTCGCCGCGGTCATAGGCGGTCGTGCCGTCTTTGAACGGGTCTGCCGATACTGATTCCGTTGCGGGTTGATGCCCGCGCGTGCCACCGGTGCGCAACTCGGCAAAATAAACAATTCCGAACGTCGCGGTGAGCGCAAGGATGAACGCGACGACGGCTGCTTTGAATTTGCGGTTCATATTTGTCCGTCCGATGGGAACTGCATCATACCCGACGAAGACTTGGCCGCCAGCCTCTGCGGGGGTGTAGCCCTGCACTTGAGGAGAACCCGCTGGAGTGCATCGTGGCCGGCGTCATCGTCACAGCGTTTGCCCAGTCGAAGTTTGCGAGCCGAATCCGCGGTTAACGGCCAGTCAATACCTGACCGACTAGAATCAAACGCACAAGGAGTTCAGTTATGTTCTGGTCAAACCGTCAGCGTACATCGACGCCGGCTCACCTCCCCTCTGATCGGTCCGCCCTCATTGACCGCGTGAGAAACGGCGTCCTCGAATCCCTCCGAAAAATTCTTGCCACAAGGGGCTCTGGCGGCTGGCTCGACAGTTCGACCGTCGAGCTAAGCAACGGCCAGCACATGCCGATGGCGGACTATATCAGGGGGTTCGCAGAGCATGTCCAAGAGTGCGATATGACCGACGACGACTGCGTCAAGATTCGGGAGGCGCTCAGCGGACTAAACGAACAATTCGCCTCCGCCTGACACAGGCGTTCGCTGGCGAGTTGGTTGTCTGCTCTGTCCCCGGCTGCCCGGATAAGCGATTTCGGCAAATTCGCTTGAGAATCGTTTTTTAGTCCCACTATCCCGCATCGATACCAAGACGACTTCCGTCGTCAGCGTGTTCACGCGGCCAAGGCTGCAAATTCCAGTCTAGTCGATCGTCTCGGTTCGGAGGCGGCCTGGGCAGCGGCCACCACTCGCCCCAGCAAATCAGATCAGCGTTTGAGCCTCGACAGACACCCGCCCAGCACCTGAGCGCGCGATGTCAGCCAAGGCAATTGCGAATTACAGGGTCTTCTCGGCTTCGGCGGTCGCGCTCGGATCGCCCCAGATCGGCGAGTTCGCGCCGTCACCCCAGCTGCGCGGGCGATAGAAGGTGTGGACGCCGATGCGATCGAGCTTGTGCATCTCGCGCACCCAGAACGGATGCACCCAGCGGGCGTGATAGTGGGTCGCCTTGCCGACGTCGGGGAGCCAGAACTTGCCGTCGAGGGTATCGTGGGCGATGCGCTCCGCGCGCTCGTAGGCGGCGGGCTCGGTGATGCGGTCCGGGATGCCGTCGCAGGCGAAGGAGAACTGGCAGGCCATGTGGCGGTGCGCGTTCTGGTAGACGACGCCACAGACGCTGTTCGGGTAGTAGCCCGAGAATACCCGGTTCATCACCACCTGGGCGACGGCGATCTGCCCGCGCGTCGGCTCGCCGCGCGCCTCGAAATAGATGGCGTTGGCGAGGCACTTCTCTTCGGCGGCGCGCGCTTCGCCGACGATGCCAAGGCGCTCGGCGGGGCTCATCAGGCCGTTGGGATTTTCGGCCATGTCGCCCTTGGGCGCGACGGATTCGTTGGCGTAATCGTCGCCGTATCCGATCATCGGCGGCGGCGTCGGGTCCCAGGGATCGAGCCCGAGGCCGTCGTCGGTCGGAATGTCGCCGAAATAGAGTTGTGCCGCCCGCAGCGGCGCACTGATGGTCTCGAACCGCGTGACCGGCGCGTACGTCTGCTCGGGCAAATCATAATCGGCAGCGTCGGTCTCCGGTGGCGACGGCAGCGCGGCATCGACGGCGGCCGGCGCAGGCACGGCGGCCGGCGGCGGTGCGGAGATCGGCTCCGCCGGGATCGGTTCACGCGATGGCAACGCCGCGACGACTTGAGGCGGCGATGCCGTCGCGCTGTCGGGTGCGGCCGTGACAGCCTGGGCCGGCTTATCTACCTCGGGCGAAGCCAGGCGCAATTCCTTGTGAGCGCGATCGACCGTCGGGAAGGTGCGGATCGCTGCCGCCGGATTGCGATAGAGGTCGCCCCGCGTGATCGGCGCGCGTGGAACGGCGGCGGTGACATTGACGTCCTGCAGCGACGCGACCCGGTACGGCGCGGGTTCTGCGACCGCCGTGCCCACCGGCTGGGGCAGTACAAACGTCGGCTCGTGGATCGTTCCGAACGGCGAGGCAATGAAATGAGATCGCTGATTGGTGCCGGCGGCATGCGCGGTCATCATGGCCCCCAGATCCTGGTGGCCACTCCGCACCGTCAGCAGGGCCAGTACCACGACAGCCAGACCGAACGGGGCCGCGAACCCCCTCGGTCTGCGACGCGGCGCATTCCGACTAACCCGATGCAACCCCCATACCCCCACGCCGTTGGCGGTTCCCAGCTGCATTCCACTCCCGGAGATCGGCAGGATTGCGGCCAAATCTGTGCCAACACGAGACGTTATCAGTTGTTATCCTTGATGTATCGTTAATTCCCCTGAAGATTGAGCAGGAACGGCGTTGCCTCCGATGCGGGCATCCCGGTACCGATCGCCTCGATCGCCTTCACCATCCGGCCCTTTCGCTCCAACAGCTTATCGGCGAGCGAGATGATCCGCGCATTGGGCGTCGCCGTCGGCGAGGCGCGCCGCAGCGCCTTGGCGACCATGGCTTCGTCGTGAAGCGGGTTCAGGGCGCAGACCGAAACAAAGGCCGCGGCCGTCGAGCGGCTGATGCCGGCATAGCAATGGATGACCAGCGGGGCCTCGCGCGGCCACTGCCGCACGAAGGCCAGGAGCTGCTCCACATGCTCGGCTTCCGGCGTCACATGCCCGTCGAGGGGCTCGCTGATGTCATGGACGCGAAGCCAGAGGTGATTTTCCGCCATGATGGCATCGGGGCGCGCCACGTGATCCCCGTGCCCCAACAGCGTGACCATGTGGCGGGCGCCGGTCGCGGCAACGGTTTCCTTCACCCGCGAGAGCGAACACACGTGGATCATCATTCCAACTCCGGTTTTAATCGAGGACGAGGACCACTCCGCCTCGGCCTACTTCGTCCTGCCCGCGCCTGTCCGCCGGAAAGCCGGCGAAATCACGCATGCAGCGAGCGGCCGGCCGCTACGGTTCCGTGATCGCGGCGAAGCATTCGAGGTAGCGATGCTTCGCGATCTCGGCCGGCCATGGCGTGAGATAGTCCTTCTCCGCGGATGCAGGCAAGGACGGCCGGGCTCCGAAAAATCGTCGCGCCTCGGTGACCGCAAATCCCGCAAGCACCGTCGCCTCCAGGAACGCCGCGCCCCGGTCCGCCGCCTTGACGATCGCGGTGACCTCCGCGGGCAGCTTGGGCGCGAGACCGAAACGGAGGTGGATCGCCGTCAGCAGGCGCCGCTCCACCGCCTTGTAGGCTTCGCCGATCACCGCCTTGAAGGGCGAGATCATGTCGCCGATCACGTATTCGGGGGCGTCGTGCAGCAGGAGGGCAAGACGCAGGCGGCGGTCGAGCACGCCGACCTTGTGGCGCGCAACCTCCTCCGTCAGCAGCGTGTGCTGCGCGACCGAGAAGATGTGATCGCCGCGGGTCTGCCCGTTCCACCGCGCGACGCGGGCAAGGCCATGGGCGATGTCTTCGATCTCGATATCAAGCGGCGACGGATCGATGAGGTCGAGCCTGCGGCCCGACAGCATGCGCTGCCAGGCTCTGGGCGACGCGGCGTCGCCCGACGACGCCCGGCCGGCCGCCCGGGTCACGTGCCGTAGCTCTGGACCAGGCTGCCGGCGACGAGGCTCCAGCCGTCGACCAGCACAAAGAAGATCAGCTTGAACGGCAGCGACACGACGACCGGCGGCAGCATCATCATGCCCATGGACATGAGAATCGACGCGACCACGAGATCGATGATCAGGAACGGCAGGAACAGCAGGAACCCGATTTCGAAAGCGCGCCGCAGTTCGGAGATCATGAAGGCCGGTACGAGCAGGCGCAGCGACAGCTCTTCAGGCTTCGACGGCACCGTCTCGTGCGACATGTTCACGAACAGCTTGAGATCCTTCTCGCGGACATTCTTGAGCATGAACGCGCGGAACGGATCGGAGGCGCGATCGAACGCCTGCTCCGCCGTGATCTCGTTGTTGACGAGCGGTTTCACGCCGATGTCGTAGGCGCGCTCGAAGGCCGGCCCCATGACGAACGCGGTCAGGAACAGGGCGAGCGAGATGATCACCGTGTTCGGCGGCGCGGTCGCGGTCCCGAGCGCGGTGCGCAGCAGCGACAGCACCACGACGATGCGCGTGAACGAGGTCACCATCACCAGAATCGACGGCGCGAGCGACAGCACCGTCATCAGCGCGATGAGCTGCAGCACGCGCTCGGTCAGTCCGCCGCCGGAGCCGAAATTGATGCTGATGTCCTGGGCCGCGGCCGGCGTTGCCGCCATGACCGCGAGGGTCGTTCCGAGAGTTACACCAGCCGCCACCGTCAGAAGACGAACCCGGCGGCCAGTCATGGCACCCGTCACGTCTTCCCTGGCGGGCGCCCAAGGAGGCTTGCCATTTCCTCCTCGAGACTGCCGAATGCCTGCGGAGGCTCGTCCTCCGCTTGCTCCAACTGGGCCGGCACGGGCGGCGGCTTCACCTCCACGGCGGGAGCGGCGGCGGGGAACGCGGCGCCACCCGGCATTGGGGTTTCGAAATAGGCGGATACCCGCGAGGCCGGTTCGGTGCGAACGGCGCGCTGCGGAGGCAGCGGCGGTTCGACCGGGCGGGTCGGCCGCCGCAACGCGGCTTCGAGGCGCTGCGCCATCTCGATGAGGTTGTTCTCATCGCTTTGCGCGGCGCGCGCGGGCGCGGCGGCGGCCGCAGCCGGGGCAGGCGCGGGAGCAATGCGCAGCGGTTCTTCGGGAGGCGGCTGAAGCGTCGGCTCGAGGATCGAAGGCGGTTTGAGCGCAGTCCACTCGGGCTCGGGTTCAAGGCTTCCGAGCAGCGGCTCGCGCATAGGCGTCGGCCGACGCACCTCCGGTTCGGTACGAAATACCGGCTCGTAAGCCGGCGGCGCCGGCACCGCGGGGCGGGGCGGCAAGTCCGATTCGTCCGGGAGCGGCGGTGGCATCAGGCCGGGAAACAAGCTTTCAGCGGCGGGGACCGGGGCCGGGCGCGCCGGCGGGATAGGGCGCACCGTGGGTTCAGCGCGCGCCAACGGTTCGGGACGCACCATCGGTTCAGGTCGGACCGGCTCCGGGCGCATCATCGGCTCCGGCCGGAGCATTGGTTCAGGTCGGATCATTGGTTCGGGGCGCACTGCCGGCTCGAGATGAGTGATCTCTTCCAAAGAACGTACCGGGATTTCGGGCACGGGGCGCTGATTCGGCGCGGCGGCACTTGCGGGAGCGCGGTTGATGTTGGGCTCGATCACGATGTCGGTCGGTCCGCCGATCATCAGCAGATGCTCGGTGTTGTCGCGCCGGATCAGGATGAGGCGCCGGCGGCCGTCGACATTGGCATGGTCGATCACCGCGAGCCGCGGCTGGCGGCTGCGCGGCCCGATCGCACCCAAGCTGCCGAATTGGAGCTGCCGCCAGAGGTAGGCCGCGGCGCCAATCAGGCCCAATACCAGCAGGAAATAGACGACAAACTTCACTGCATCCGGCAGGCCGCCAAACAGCGAATTTATCCACATGCTCAAGTCCACCCTGTGTGGCCGGCCGGCATCGGCAACCCCGGCCGGTTAACGGCGCCGGCAAATTCTGCCGACCCCTTTCCGGCATCTTCGTTACTGCCGATGGCTGATTCGGCCTGTCCCGACCAGCTTTTCCCGCGGTTTCCCGCAAACCTCTTTGATGGCCATTTGATGGCGCGAACCTAAACGGCGAACTCTTAACGGTCCGTTAACCATACGCTCGGCAAAGTCTGCCTACCGGAAAGCAGACCGGCAAGTCGGAAAATCTGCGCGGGACCGCCGCTGGAAAGCACTGGAACGCCACTGGAACGTCACATGGGCATCTCCGACATCCCGATTTTTTCCATGCTGCGGACCCGGATGCAATGGCATCAGGACCGCCAGCGCGTTCTCGCCGACAACGTCGCCAATACCAACACGCCGGGTTTTCGCCCCCGGGACCTCGTCGAGCCGAAATTCGACGGTCTGATGTCGCTGGCGCCTGCCGGGCTGATGAGGACGAATTCAAGCCATCTGGCTGGCGCCGAGGGCCAGTCGGTCTTTGCCAGCACATCAAGCGGCTTTCAGGTGAGGCTCGGCGGCAATGCCGTGAGCCTCGAGGACGAAATGCTGAAGGTCGCCAGCAACCAGATGGACTTCCAGGCCGCCACCTCGCTCTACAACAAGAGCCTCGGCCTCATCAAAATCGCAGTCGGGAAGAAGTGAGGCCTCGCCATGGACTTCGTCAAATCGCTAGCGATCGCCGCCGCCGGACTGCGGGCCCAGGCCGGCCGCATGCGGGTGATCTCCGAAAACATCGCCAACGCCGAATTCGACCCCTTCGACCGCAGGCGGCGATCCCTACCGCCGCCGCATCCCGACGTTCACGTCGACGCTCGACCAGGCGCTCGGCACGCAGGTCGTCGCGCTTGGTCCGGTGGGGACCGACAACAGCGCTTTCCCCTCCAAGTTCGAACCGGGCCACCCGGCTGCGGACGCGAACGGCATGGTCAAATACCCGAACGTCAACACCATGATCGAAATGACGGACATGCGCGATGCCCAGCGCTCCTACGACGCCAACGTCAACGTCATCACCGCGACCCGCACCATGATCCAGCGCACGCTGGATATCCTGCGCGCGTAACCCTTTTTCCGAGGAGTGACCGATGCCGACGCCTGCCATCGCCGCCAATGCCTATTCGCAACTGTCCCGCATCACCGACGCCGCCGCCGGCCTGGCGCGCACGATCGGCGGCGGCAGTAACGAGGAACAGGGCCCGAGCTTCGGCTCGATGCTCAAGGACGCCCTGCATGGCGTCAGCGCCGCCGGGCACAAATCCGACGCCCAGGCCCGTGCGCTCGCTGCCGGCAAGTCCAACGTCGTGGACCTCGTGACCGCCGTTGCCGAAGCCGAGACCGCGGTGAGCTCGCTTGTCGCCGTGCGCGACAACGTCATCCAGTCGTACCAGGAAGTCATGCGGATGACGATCTGAGCGATCGCATCCGCAATGCGCGCCAATTCGGAACACACGACATGATGAACGGGCCCGAGGTTCTCGACGTCGCGCGCGAGGCGATCTACACGCTCCTCGTGGTCGCAAGCCCGTTGATGCTGGTCGGCCTCGTCGGTCGGCGTCATCATCTCGCTGATCCAGGCGCTCACCCAGATCCAGGAAATTGACCCTCGTCTTCGTCCCGAAGATTCTCGCCATCTTCATTGCCATGCTGATCGTGCTGCCGTTCATGGCCCAGCATCTCGCGGCGGAGATGAACCGGATCGCGGCGCACATCGTCGCCGGCTGACGGCGACGATGAGCATCGACATTTCGTTTTTGCCGGCGATCGCCGCCGCGTTCCTGCTCGTGTTCGCCCGCATCGGAACGATGCTGATGCTGCTCCCCGGCTTGGGCGAGCAGAACATGCCGACCCGCATGCGGCTCACCGTCGCACTCGCGCTCACGCTGCTGATGTTGCCGCTCCATCGCAATGCCTACCGCATCGATCTCACCTCGCTCGGCCCCATCACGGCGATGCTGGGCGAGGAGATCCTGATCGGCGCGCTGCTCGGGCTCACGGCGCGGCTCGCCATCGGCGCGCTCCAGGTCACCGGCTCGATCGTCGCCCAGCAGCTCGGCCTCGGCTTCGTGACTGCGGTCGATCCGACCCAGGGCGAGCAGGGCGTGATCGTCGGCAATTTCCTGACGATGCTCGGGATCACGCTCGTGTTCGCGACCGACCTGCACTATCTCGCAATTGCCGCGCTCGACGACAGCTATCGCCTGTTCGCGCCCGGCACGATGCCGTTCGTGGGCGACATGGCCGCCCACATCACGGCCCTCGTCGCGGGCGCCTTTCGGATCGGCGTCCAGCTGTCGGCGCCGTTCCTGGTGTTCGGGCTCCTGTTCAATCTCGGGCTCGGCATCCTGTCGCGCCTGATGCCGCAGATGCAGGTATTCTTCGTCGGCATGCCGTTATCGATCCTCGGCGGCTTTGTCCTGCTGTTCCTGGTGATCGCCGCGATGATGACGACGTTTCTCGGCAACGTCGAAGGCATCATGCACGAGCTTGCACCGCGAGGCTGATCGGACCGCGCCATGGCCGACGAAACCGACGATACCGAGAAAACAGAAGACCCCAGTCAGAAGCGATTGGACGAGGCGATCCAGCATGGCGACGTCGCCAAGAGCCAGGAGGTCAATACCTGGTTCGTGATCGCGGCCTCGGCCCTCGTGCTGCTGAGCTTCTCGGCCTCGGCGGCGGGCGAGTTGCGCAACCTGTTCCGCAATCTCCTCGCCAATTCCTATCAGGTGCCGGCCGACGGCTCGGCGCTGGCCCTGATGTTCCAGCATGTCGGCGCCCAGGCGCTTGCCGCGGTGGCGCTGCCGATCCTGCTGCTGGCGCTCGCCGCGGTCGGCGGCAACATGGTGCAGCATCGCCTCGTCTGGTCGGTCGAGGTGCTGATGCCGAAGGTCTCGCGCATCTCGCCGCTCGCGGGCCTCAAGCGCCTGTTCTCCAAGCAGGCGCTCGCCAACTTTGCCAAGGGCCTCATCAAGCTCGCGATCGTCGGCGCGGTCTTCGTCGCCCTGATGCTGCCGGAGCGCCGCCGCGTCGACGGGATGGTGGCGCTCGACCCGGAAGTGCTGCTGCCGATGGCACGGTCGCTCGCGCTCAAGCTGTTCGGCGCCGTGGTCGCGATCCTCGCGATCATCGCCGCGGTCGATTACCTCTTCCAGTACCGGCAATGGTTCGAGCGGCAGAAAATGTCGCTGCGCGAGGTCAAGGAGGAATTCCGCCAGAGCGACGGCGATCCCAAGATCAAGGCCAAGATCAGGCAGTTGCGGGCGAACCGCTCCAAGAAGCGCATGATGGCCGCGGTGCCGAAGGCGACCGTGGTCATCACCAACCCGACCCACTTCGCGGTGGCGCTGCAATACGAGCGCGGCATGCACGCGCCGATCTGCGTCGCCAAGGGCATCGATTCGCTTGCCTTGAAGATGCGCGAAGTCGCCGATGCCCATGGCGTTGCGATCGTCGAGAATCCGCCGCTCGCCCGGACGCTCCATGCGGCCGTCGAGATCGACCAGGAAATCCCGGCCGAACACTACAAGGCGGTCGCGGAGGTGATCGGGTACGTCATGCGCCTCAACGGTGCCGTCCGGCGGTAACGGGAGGTATTTGGTGGCCTTTTACTGTCTCTAAGGCGAATCACTTAGATTGCCAGGCCATTGGAGTTTCAGCCGATCTAGCTTGCGCGACCCGTTGAACTTGGGCAGTGAGGCCATCGCGGCTGGTACATAGGACAATTCGTCATGGCCATGCAGGGCGTGAACGCGATCAGCGAGCGCGGCGAACGCCGGGGCAGCATCGCGATGGTACTTTTGGTCGCGGTCGGCCTCGTCGTGGCGGCCGCCGGCCTGCTGCTGGTCGGCCGCGGCCAAGCCGGCTCCTATGTCGTGGTGCTGCTTGCGCTTCTCGGGGTCGTCGGCGTCTTCGCGCTGTTTGCGCTCGCGGCCGGCGTGCTGCGGCTGTCGGGCCGCGAAGCCGGCAATTCGCTCCTCGATAACGTGCTGGAAAATGCCTACGACGGGGTCGTCGTCACCGACAGCCACGGCCGCGTCCTTTATTCCAATGCCGCCTATCGTGCCTTCGCCGAGGCGGCGGGGCCCGACGACGTGCGGCCGGTGGAACGCGTGTTCGTCGGCGATCCCGATGTCTCGGAGGCGGTCTATCGCCTGCTGCGCGCCGCCAAGGATGGCCGCCGCCTCCAGGAGGAGGTGCGGATCGCCGGCCCGCGCGGACAATCGGCACGCTGGCTGCGCCTGCGGGTGCGGCCGCTCGGCGGCACGCGACTCCAAGGCGGCGGTGTGGACCGTTGCCGACGTGACCCGCGATCGCGAGCGCCAGGAAAACGTCTTCCAGGAACTGCAGCACGCCATCGACTATCTCGATCACGCGCCGGCGGGCTTCTTCTCGGTCGATGCCAATGGCGACATCGGCTACATCAACGCGACGCTCGCGACGTGGCTCGACTACGATCTCGCGCAAGTGGGCTCCGGAGGGCTGCGGCTCTCCGACATTCTGTCCGGCGACAGCGCGGCCCTGTTCACGACCCTGTCGGCGCGCCCCGGCGAGGTGAAGACCGACATCCTCGACCTCGACCTGCGGCGACGCGATGGCCGCACGCTCCCGGTGCGGCTCCATCACAAGGTCGCGTTCTCCGCTGACGGGACGCCGGGCGCCTCGCGCACGCTCGTCCTCAACCGCGTGAGCAACGACGGCGCCGACCCGCTGTGGGCGGCAGAGATGCGCTTCATGCGCTTCTTCAACAACACGCCGATGGCGATCGCGACCGTCGACCGCAACGGCGTCATCGCGCGCAGCAACGGGTTGTTCGCCAAGCTGTTCGAGAAGGTATTGCGCGCTGAACCGGCGCCGCCGCAAGGCCGCTCCATCGGCATCGTCATCGCCGAGCGCGACCGCGCGGCGCTCGGCGAGGCGCTTGCGGCGGCGGCGCGCGGCGAGAGCGAGATTGCGCCGATCGACGCCGCATTCGCCAACGAGGACGAGCGCTGGGTGCGCATCTACGTGACGCCGGTCGAAAAGGACGCGCGCGACTCGGAAGCGGCGATCGTCTACGCGATCGAGACCACCGACCAGCGGCGGCTGCAGCGCCAGTTCGACCAGTCGCAGAAGATGGAATCGATCGGCAAGCTCGCCGGCGGCATCGCGCACGATTTCAACAACGTGCTGTCGTCGATCATGATGGCGACGGACTTCCTGCTCAACGCCCACAAGCCGACCGATCCGTCGTTCCAGGACATCATGCAGATCAAGCAGGACGCCAACCGCGCGGCGCGGCTCGTGCGTCAGCTGCTCGCGTTCTCGCGCCGGCAGACACTGCGGCCCCAGGTGCTCGATCTCGGCGAGATGCTGTCCGAGCTGTCGATGTTCCTGCAGCGGATGATCGGCGAACGCGTCACCCTCGACGTCGTGCATAGCCGCGACCTGTGGTCGGTCAAGGCCGACGAATTCCAGATCGAGCAGGTGATGGTCAATCTCGCGGTCAACGCCCGCGACGCCATGCCCGACGGCGGCAAGCTCACGGTCAAGATCGCGCAACGTCACGCGCGAGGAAAGCCTCGGCATGGAACTGAAGGGCATGCCGCCCGGCGAATACGTCATGGTCGCCGTGACCGACACCGGCACCGGCATTCCGCCCGAGATCATCGACCGCATCTTCGAGCCGTTCTTCTCGACCAAGGAGGTCGGCAAGGGCACCGGGCTCGGGCTGTCCACGGTCTACGGGATCGTCAAGCAGACCGGCGGCTTCATCTATCCGGAATCGACCGTCGGAGCGGGAACGACGTTCCGCATCTTCCTGCCGCGTCACGTGGCGAGCAGGCAACCGAAGCGCCGGGCATCGTGCCGTCCGCCGAACCGCGCGCCGCCGCCAAGGTCGCCGACGACACCGGGCAGGGCACCATTCTCCTTGTCGAGGACGAGGAAGGATTGCGCGGCCTCAATGCCCGCGGGCTTGCCTCCCGCGGCTATACGGTGCTGCAGGCGGCGAACGGACAGGAAGCCGTCGAGGCCTTCGATGGCCATGCCGGCAAGATCGACCTTGTCGTCTCCGACGTGGTCATGCCGGAGATGGACGGACCGACACTGCTCACCAACTTGCGCAGCCGCGATCCCGACGTGAAGATCATCTTCGTCTCGGGATACGCCGAGGAAGCCTTCGAGAAGAACCTCGCGCCCGGCGAGAAGTACAACTTCCTGCCCAAGCCCTTCACGCTCAAGCAACTCGTCGGCGCCGTGAAACAGGCCACAGGCAAGTAGCCGCGATCGGTGTAAGCCGGCTGTCAGGTGGCGTGGCGGCCCGGTCCCGTCATCCAGAGGCGCGAGCGCAGCGAGCCTCGAAGGATGATCGGCCGAGGCGGCGCCGCAAGCGTTCTGTGGCGCCGCCACGGCCGTCGCCCTTCGAGGCTCGCTGCGCTCGCGCCTCAGGGTAACGGAACGAAGCTTGGCGCACGCTTTTCGGAGCGGGCGCATTTTGTCCCCCTCCGAACACCGGTTGCCATGCGCGTGGGCAAAATCCATTATCGCCCCAACTCATCCCGCCTCGCCCGAACCGCACGAGTACCGCATGCTGGACAAGTCCGCCCCTGCTGCCGCCGCATCCGCCCCTTCTCGCCCGGCCGCCGATTTCCAGGAGCATCTCGCGGAGCTTGAGAAGCGCGGCCTGCTCGTGCGCATCGAGCGGCCGATCGACAAGGACACCGAACTGCATCCGCTGGTGCGCTGGCAGTTTCTCGGCGGCGTTCCGGAGAGCGAGCGGCGCGCCTTCCTGTTCACCAACGTGATCGACTCCAAGGGCCGGCGCTACGACATGCCGGTTGCGGTCGGCGCGCTCGCGGCCTCGCCGGACATCTATGCGGTCGGCATGGGGCGCAAGGTCGAGGAGATCGGCGCGGCGTGGATGCGCGCGATCGCCAATCCGATTGCGCCGGTCGAGGTTGCGGCGGCGCCGTGCCAGGAGGTCGTCATCACGGGCGACGAACTTGCGCAAGCCCGGCGGCGGGGTTGCGGCGCTGCCGGTGCCGGTGTCGACGCCGGGGTTTGATTCCGCGCCCTATCTCACCGCGACGCTGTGCGTCACCCGCGATCCTGACAGCCTCGTCCAGAACATGGGCATGTATCGCGCGGCGCTGAAAGCGACCGACCGGCTTGCGGTGCGCATGGTGGCGCGGCCGTCCGGCGGCGCCGGCGGCTACTACCACTGGCTCAAATACAACGAACGCCGCACACCGATGCCGATCGCGATCGTGATCGGCACGCGCGCCCGTGGTGTCGTTCACCGGCCCGCAGAAGCTTGCCATCGATCTCGACGAACTCGCCGTCGCCGGCGGCCTTGCGGGCCAAGCGATCCGCATGGTCAAGGCGAAGACCGTCGATCTCATGGTCCCCGCCGACGCCGAGATCGTGATCGAGGGATTGATCGATCCGGAGAAGCTCGAACCGGAGGCGCCGTTCGGCGAGAGCAACGGCTATGTGGCGCTCGAAGCCTACAACATGCCGATGCAGGTGACCGCCATCACCCATAAGCGCGCGCCGGTGTTCTGCTCGATCATCAGCCAGGTGACGCCGAGCGAATCGAGCGTGATCAAGAAGGTCGCCTACGAGCCGCTGTTCCTCAATCATCTGCGCAGCGGCCTTTCGGTGAAAGGCATCCGCCGCGTCGTCATGCACGAGCGGCTCACCAATCTGCGCCCGGTGATCTTCCTGCAGTTCGCCGCCGAAACGCCGCGCAGCGAGGTGTGGCGCGGGCTCTCCGGCGCCTCGACGCTCATGGCCAATTGCGGCAAGATCGTCATCGCGGTGAGCGAGGACATCGACCCGCAATCGGTCGACGCGGTGCTATGGTCGCTCGCCTACCGCTCCAACCCGATCGAGGACGTGCACATCTCGCCCTACCGCGGCGGGGTGCAGGGCGCGCAATACGGACCGCGCAGCGCCGACTCGACGATGCTGATCGATGCGACGCGCAAGCGGCCGATGCCGCCGCTCGCGCTGCCGGCGCGCGCCTTCATGGAACACGCGCGCGAAATCTGGGAGGAGCTCGGCCTGCCGCAGCTCACGGTGCAATCGCCCTGGCATGGCTACACGCTGGGCGACTGGACCGACACCTGGGAGACGTTCGCGCGCCGCGCCACCACCGGCGACTGGGAGGAGAGCGGCCGCGAAACATTGGCGCGTCAACGCACCGGGGTAGCTCCGGAAACGTCGACCAAGGCCGGCTCGGCGAAGATGGGCGAGTAGCCCGGCTCAGTCGCCGAGCGCGGACCCATTCACCTTAAGGTGATCCGGAAGCGGCTGCAGTTCCGTCGATGAATGCCCAAATCTCCTTCCGAGAGATCGGAGAGGAGCTTGTCATGAACAGCATTCTTGTGGTCGGAGCGGCGCTCGCCCTCATCGCGTTCAGCGTGCCTGCCGGCGCGGCGCCGCGTTATCGCACCGTTCCCCGCGCTTATCAGGATTACGGTGTGCCTCCGACCGCGCCGTTCTATCGCGGCGGCGGTTATTACGGCGAGCCTGATCCGTTCATCCGCGGACAGATTTTAGCGTGACATTCCCTTGCGGGATCGCTCGTTCTGATCGCCTCGCCTGTCACGCGCGGACCTGTTAGCGGCAGGGTGAGTGCGTCGGCGAGGCGCGGCGAGGATGCGTCGCGCCTCACTCCGCCTTGATGTTCGCCGCCTTCACGATAATCGCGTATTTCGCAATCTCCTGGTCGAGAAATGCGGCCAATTCCGACGGTGAACTCCCGACGGCCGTGACGAGATGAATTTGCGCGAGCTTCTCGCGCATGCCTGGCTCGCGCAGCGTCGTCGCCAGCGCCTGATTGATGCGATCGACGATCGCGGGATCGACCTTGGCCGGCGCGAACAAGCCGTACCACACCGTCATGTCGACCGCCCTCAGGTCCGGATGATCCGCGAGACTCGGCAAATCCGGTGCCAACGGCGAATGCGCGCGCTCGCTGATCCCGAAGATCTTGATGGAGCCGTCGCGGAACGGCGGCAGCGCGAGGTTCAGCGGCAGAACCGCGAGGTCGATCTGGTTGCTGATGAGGTCCGCAACGATCTGCGGCGCGACCCGATAGGGCACGTGCACCATGTGCACTTTGCCCTCGACATTGATCATCTCGCCCAGCACTTGGAGCGAGGTGCCGACGCCTGAGCTTGCGTAACTGTATTTGCCGGGATTGGCGCGCAGCAGCGCCATCAACTCGGCGGTCGTATTGGCCGGCAGATCCTTCTTCGCGGCGAGAACCAGCGGGGCGGTCGCGATCAGGCTGATCGGGGTAAAATCCTTCTGGCTGTCGAATTGAACGACGCTCGGCTGCACGAGCTTGGCGACCGCCATCGTATTTTCGACGGCAAACAGCAAGGTGTAACCGTCGGGCGACGCGTGCGCTGCGCGCATCGTCCCGATCACCCCGCCGGCGCCGGTCACGTTTTCGATGATGATCTTCTGGCCGAGGCGCTCGCTGAGGGTTTCGCCAATGACGCGCGCGACGACGTCGACGCCTCCTCCGGCCGCGTAGGGCACGATCAGCGTGATGACGCGCGACGGATAATTCTGCGCGACCGCACTTTCGGTGCAGATGAGCGCCGCAAGCGTCAACGCCCAAACCAAAGCTCTGCGCATCAGCAGCCTCCGATTGCAATCGTTTGCGTCAAATGAAGAAGCGTATTGCCCCGCTGTTCGCTTCCGGTGATGCTGCTACGGGAACGGCAATCGAGTCCACACAATTTGCCGCGGATGTTTGCAGGAGAGTTGGATGCCCGATGAGGTGTGGCGCTGGGAGGCGGTAAGGCTGGCGCAGGCGATCCGCAGCCGGCAATTGTCGAGCAGGGAGGCGGTGACAGCCTGCCTGGCGCGGCTCGAGGCCATCAACCCGCGCGTGAATGCCATCGTCGAAACGCTTGCTGACGAGGCGCTGAGGTTCGCCGATGAAGCAGATCGTGAATTGGCGCGCGGCGGCCTGGTCGGTCCGTTGCACGGCGTTCCGGTGACCACAAAGATCAATACCGATCAGAAAGGTTGCGCGACGACGAACGGTGTCGTCGCCTTCGCAAATCTGGTTGCGCAAGATGACAGTCCCTCGATTGCCAACCTGCGCCGCGCAGGCGCGATCGTGATCGGCCGCACCAATGCACCGGAATTCTCCTGGCGCTGGTTCACCGACAACGAGCTCTTCGGCGAGACCATCAATCCGTGGAACAGGCAACGGACGTGCGGCGGATCGAGCGGCGGCGCCGCGGTTTCGGTCGCGACCGGCATGTGCCCGCTCGCTCACGGCACCGATTTCGGCGGATCGATCCGGCAGCCCGCCTTGTGCTGCGGCGTTGCGGGGCTGCGTCCGACTTTGGGCCGGGTGCCGGCCTACAACGCGACGACAGGCGACCGTCCGATCACCGCGCAATTCATGGCGGTCCACGGGCCGCTCGCGCGAAGGTCGGCGATCTGCGGCTCGCGCTCGCGGCGATGGCGGCCGGCGATCCGCGCGACCCATGGTGGGTGCCGGCACCGCTGACAGGACCATCGCCTGAGAGACCCGTTCGCGTCGCCGTCCTGGATCGGCAACAACCCGGCCTCCATCCGCGTATCGCCGACGCGATGGATACCGCGGACGTCGGCGCTGCAGGACGCGGGCTATGTCGTCGAAGAGCCGGCATCGCCTTCGCTCGAAGAGGCGGCCGAACTTTGGTCGACGCTCGTACTCAACGAAGCGAAATTCGCGATGATCGCTCAAATCAATGAGCATGGCGGCGCGGCGATTCGCAAAACCGGAGCACTGATGATTGCGCAAGCGCCGCCAACCGACTTTGCTTCATATGTGAAGGCGCTCGGGCGGCGCGCGACGCTCTTGCGCGAATGGCAGCTTTTCCTCGAACGCTATCCGCTGTTGCTGATGCCGGTTTGCCGCGAGCCCGCCTTCGAGTTGGGTCTCGATCAGCAGGACGATGCAGCGATGGAGCGCATTTTTTATGCAGTAGTGCCGCTTCTCGCGCCGGCTCTCCTCGGACTGCCAAGTGTCGCCGTGCCAACCGGCGTGCGCGACAACATTCCGCTCGGCGTACAAATCGTCGCCGGCCGCTTTCGCGAGGATTTATGTCTCGATGCCGCGGAAGTTGTCGAGAATCACGTTGGCAACCTGACGCCGATCGATCCGCAAATCGTCGCTTGATGCACTATTTGTGGATCGGTGCATTATTGGAATAGTCATCGCCAATATATTCGTTCGGATAATTCGACACTTCACACATTTGCGAATTTCAAACTGGGGGTTTTGCGCACCCTGGATTGCGGCCATCCGCACACGTCAACTACGGGAAGAAGCTCTTCAGCAGCATTTAAATTTTTACCGATAACAATTGTTTGTTTTTTACCTTGTTCCCGGAGAGAGAACCTATGTTTTCGACCAAAACGGCCGAACTGAAGGCAACGATCGACGCATTGGACCATTCCCAGGCGGTGATCGAGTTCAAGATGGACGGCACAATCATCACTGCCAATGACAACTTCCTCAAGACGATGGGCTATCTCCTCGAGGAAATCCAAGGCCGCCATCACAGCATGTTCGTGGCGGAAAAGGACAGGCAGAGCGCGGCCTACCAGCAGTTCTGGGACGCTTTGAAGCGCGGGGAATATCAAGCCGCCGAATACAAGCGGGTCGGCAAGGGCGGCAAAGAAGTTTGGATCCAGGCGAGCTACAACCCGATCAAGGGGCGCGACGGCAAACCATTCAAGGTCGTCAAGTTCGCAACCGATGTCACCGAACGCAAGATGCGCGAGGCCGACTCCCAGGGACAGCTCTCGGCGATCGGCAAGTCCCAGGCCGTCATTCATTTCAACATGGACGGCACCATCGTCACCGCCAATCAAAACTTCCTCAACGCGCTGGGATACGGCCTCGACGAAATCCAGGGCCGCCATCACAGCCTGTTCGTCGAGGACAAGGAGCGGCAGGGCGCCGGTTATCGGCAGTTCTGGGAGGCGCTGGGGCGCGGCGAGTATCAGGCCGGCGATCTACAAGCGTATCGGCAAGGGCGGCAAGGAAGTCTGGATTCAGGCGAGCTACAATCCGATTTTCGATCTCAACGGCAAGCCGTTCAAGGTCGTGAAGTACGCGACCGATATCACCCAGCAGCAATTGCGCGATGCCGACAGCCGCGGGCAGATCGACGCCATCGGCAAGTCGCAGGCCGTCATTCACTTCAATCTCGACGGCACGATCGTCACCGCGAACGACAACTTCCTCAAGACGCTCGGATATCGCCTGGACGAGATCCAGGGGCGGCATCACAGCATGTTCGTCGAGGAGAAGGAAAAGCAGAGCGTCGCTTATCGGCAGTTCTGGGAAGCGCTGGGCCGCGGCGAATATCAGGCCGCGGTGTACAAGCGCATCGGCAAGGGCGGCAAGGAAATCTGGATTCAGGCAAGCTACAACCCGATCCTCGACCTCAACGGCAAGCCGTTCAAGGTCGTCAAATACGCAACCGATATTACCCAGAAGACCAAGATTCAGCTCGAAATCGATCGCGATCTCGGATCGATTGCGGGCGCGCTCACCTCCGCGAACGAGCAGGTCACCGGCGCGGCGAGCGCGTCGGAAGAGACCTCGGCGAATGTCCAGGCGGTGGCGTCGGGCGCCGAGGAGTTGTCGGCATCGATCGGCGAGATCAGCCGGCGGGTCGCCGAGGCCACCAAGATCTCCGGCCAGGCCGTGGAGCAGAGCAAGCGCACCAACGACATCGTCGCCGGCCTTTCGACGTCGGCAAGCCGCATCGGCGATGTCATCAACCTGATCAACACCATCGCGGCGCAAACCAACCTGCTGGCGCTCAACGCAACGATCGAGGCCGCGCGCGCCGGCGAGGCGGGTAGGGGCTTCGCGGTGGTCGCATCCGAGGTGAAGTCGCTCGCCACCCAGACCGGCAAGGCCACCGAGGAGATCGCCGGCCAGATCGCGAGCGTGCAGAACGCCACCAAGGAGGCGGTCGGCGCGATCGGCGACATCTCCTCCACCATCAACACCATCAACGAAATCTCGGCGACGATCGCGGCGGCGGTGGAAGAGCAGAACGCCGTGACCAAGGAAATATCGTCCAACATGCAGACGGCGTCCGCCGGCGTTCAGGCCATCAGCCAGAACATGAGCCAGATCATGATGGCAACGAAGGCCGCGAACGAATCGACGCTCAAGGTCAAGGAAGCTTCGGTGGCGCTCGCCTCATAAGGCCGGTCGGGGGCTCGGCGGGCCGGGCCCTTCGTGCCGTGCGGCCGTCGAGACTTCGGCGTGGCCTGCGGCCAACCGATGCAGCAATGCAACAGGTCAAGTTTAATGATGCCGCCGGCGCGACGAGGCCGGCGCGGGTATGGTAAGGTCCTCCCGTTGCCACATTCGGCAACGGGAGCGTTCGGATGAAATCGTCGATATTGGCAGTCGTCGCGGCAGTCCTGCTGGCTGTTCCAGCGAGCGCCTACGCACAGGACAAAGACAACGACACCTCGACTCAGCAAACGCGCACCAGTCAGAACTCCCGGACGCGGTCCAATGATTCGGCCAATTACGAGTCGAGCCTCGCCGGCACTGCCGGCAGCAGCCTACCGCTCCTGCCCAGGGGCAGCGCCGGCGGTCCGCTGCCGAACGTCTTTAGAAACTGCGAACATCCGAGACCGCGGTTCTGCTACTATTACTGATCGCTGATGCGTTCACCGCAGCCCGCGCGAATTTTGGCGCAACGATTTCAGCGATGGTGCCCGGCGGCGTTGTCGCTTTTGACTAGCGATCCAGTCGACGGCCCTTCTCATCCCGCTACATCGCGCGACATTCGATTGACGCAAATCAATGCGAGGGCCTGGTGTCCGCGTTGCATTATGTGTTGCCGTGATACTGCCTATCATCGCGGTCGAAGCGAGGCGCCATGAGATTGCTGTGGCTGGTCTTCTTCTTGATGCTGCTCGAAACGGCGGGAGCCGCCGAGACTGCGGCGCAGAAGCGCGGTGAATCGCTGCTCACGAAGGATTGCGCGCGCTGCCACGCCGTGGGCCGCGCCGGCACCAGCCGGCATCCGCAAGCACCGCCGTTCCGGACGCTAGGGACGAAATACCCGGTCGAATCGCTCGAAGAAGCGTTGGCCGAGGGCATCATCTCCGGGCATCCCGACATGCCGGAATTTCAGTTCAACGGCGAAGACGTGGGCGCGATCATCGCCTACTTGAAGTCGATCCAGGAGCGATAGCTTCGAAGCTGCGCCGATCTCGACGGACCGGTTGCGGCTCTACGGCACGCGCAGCTTTTAAGTCGAATGGTAGCTGCGTGCGCTCCACGAACTTCACCATCAATCCGATTTTTCCTGAGAGGTGACCGGCCTCACACTTGATGCGCGGGCTGCGCGTTCTAATGCGATCGCCGAGGGGAGTCGAGCGCCGACATGTTCGGCCTCGCTGCGAACCGCGTTAGGAGCGCAATACGCCATGACAGAGATTGTACCGACGGCGCGCCCTGCAACGGAGCACGATCATCGAACTGGTGAAACACAATGGCAGCGGCAACGCATCATTATCGCCGTCATCGCCACTGCGCTGATCGTCGCCGGTTCGGTCGCCGGTGTCCGCACCCTGTTGTCGTCGCGGCCGTCTCCCGCGCAAGTGCGAGCCAACATCGCCCGCGAACTCCCCGCGCTGGAAACGACGAAAATCTCACCGGCCAAGGCAGAGGGTCCGGACCCCGGCTTCTTCATCGGCACCGGCGACGGCGGCAATGGCTTCTTCTCCAAGCGAGAACCCAAACCGCCTGAAGCCCGTTGACGCAGCAGACGTAAATATTCGTTCGTCCAAGGCGCGCCGTCCGCCGCGGCGGCAGCGCGTTGCCACATTCGCCTGATTGATCAAATCGCCCCTGCGGTCCATTCCACGAGGCGCGTCGCCGCCTGGCCGAACGCATCATTGAGAGCCGCGGCCGCGCCTGATGCCGTGGTGTCGGGCGCCGGCACCTGCGCATCGAATGTTTGCGAACCGACGATGCGACCCTTCTCGCCGAGAATCTTGGCGGAGAACGAGACGTGGGCGATGGGCTTCGGCGGCACCGACGACGACATCTCGATATCGAAATTATGGATGTCGATGAGGAGCTGATAGTTTGCCATCAACCCTTCGGTCGGATGCGACACCGCGCCAAAATAGTTCGCGTTCTCGAAGCTCTGGATGACCTTCGCCTGGACGAGCTTCGGGATGCTGTCGCTCCATTGCGCTTCCAGTCCCGGGCTTTTTCCCGCCGCCGGAGCGACGACGATCCGTTGGGTGTCGAGCGTTACGAGCGTCGTCGGATCCGCGACAACGAGCTGGCTGGTCGACGTCTTTTTGCGCGGCGGAAACGAAGTCGGCGCGGTGAGGTCGAAGGTGACGGGCACGGGTTTCGCCGCCTCGCCGGCGGTCATCTTCTCCAAGCCGGACAGGATGGTATCGATGCGGTCCGAATTGCGCGCCAACACGCCTGAGAACGTGTTCAGGTTGGCGATCGTCTTCTTCACGTTGTCGGCATTTTCGCCGAGCAGGTCGTCGACCCGGCGCAAAGCCTGGCGCGCCGCTTCGGTCACGCTTTGACCGGCGGAAGGATCGGCGGCGATGATGGGCGGTCCGTCATTCGCGGCGGGAAGTGGCGAGGCTCCCGGCGCGCCGCCCTGAAGGCTGATGACCGGAACGCCCGTCAGGCCCTGGAATTCGAGGCCCGCGCGGGTATCCGACCGCAGCGGCGTCGCCGCTGCGACAGCGATGGTCGCCATCACCTCGCGCGGGTTTTCCGGATTGAGGCCAAGATCCGTGACCTCGCCGACGCGAATACCGTTGAAGAGGACGGCCGCACCGGTGAGCAGCCCTGATACGGTGTTCTCGAAGCGCACCCGGTAAACAGTCCGCTCGCCGAGGCCGCCGGTGTTGTGCAGCCAATACACGAAGCCGAATACGGCCCCGATCGCGGCAAGCACGAACAGGCCGATCAGTGCATAAGGTGCGCGTGTTTCCATAAATATCTGCCGTCAGTTTGCGGCGGCGATCGCCGCGCGGGAACGTTTGCCGCGGAAATAGGCCTTAACCCATGGATGGTCGCAGGCGAGCATGTCCGGCATGCGGCCTTCGACAATGACCTTGCCGTCGGCAAGGACCGCGATCCTGTCGCAGACCTCGTTGAGGCTGTCGAGATCGTGAGTGACCATGAAGACCGTGAGGCCGAGGGTCTGCTGCAACGTGCGAATGAGGGTGTCGAAACCCTCGGCCGCGATCGGGTCGAGGCCCGAGGTTGGCTCATCGAGGAATACGATCTGGGGATCGAGGGCCAAAGCCCGCGCCAGCGCCGCCCGCTTCGTCATGCCGCCGGAAATTTCGGCGGGAAATTTGTCGCCGTCGCGGGCCTGCAGCCCCACCATCTCAAGCTTGGCGTTGGCGAGTTCCTCGAGCAGGTCGGCGGAGAGCGTCAGATTCTCCCGCATCGGAAACTCGACGTTCTGCCGCACCGTCAACGACGAGAACAGCGCGCCTTGCTGGAACAGTACGCCCCAGCGCCGCGCCAGGGCGCCAGTGTCGCGCTCGTGAGCCTGCTCAACGCTGTCGAAAGTGATGGTGCCGTCGCGCTTCGGCACGAGCCCGATCACCGTGCGCAACAGCACCGATTTGCCGCTGCCCGAAGCGCCGACCACGCCCAGGATTTCGCCGCGATGGACATCAAGCGAAAGATGATCGAGCACGACCTGATCGCCGAATCCGACGACGAGGTCCTTGACCCTGATCACGGCGTCGTCCGCGGCGTCGGCCATCGGTCACATTCCAATCGAAGCAAAGAAGATCGCGAACAAGCCGTCGAGCACGATCACGAGAAAGATCGATTTCACCACCGACGTGGTGGTCTGGATGCCGAGCAATTCTGCGCTGCCCTTGACCTTGAGCCCCTCGCTGCAGGCCACGATCCCGATCGCGAGCGCCATGAACGGCGCCTTGATCATTCCCACTTCGAAGTGCGTCACTGAAATCGCTTCCTTCAAACGGGCGATGAAGGCGGCGGGGCTCATCCCGCCATAAAGCCAGGCCACCAGGCCGCCGCCATAAAGCGCGGCCATGGCGCCGATGAACGCAAGGATCGGCAACGCGCAGACCAAGGCGATGATTCGCGGCAGAATCAGCACCTCGATCGGATCGAAGCCCATGGTGCGCAGCGCATCGATCTCCTCGCGCATCTTCATCGAGCCGAGTTCTGCGGTGTAGGCGCTGCCCGAGCGGCCGGCCGACATGATGGCGACGATGAGCACGCCAAGCTCGCGCAGCACAAGGATGCCGACCATGTCGACCACATAGGCATCGGCGCCGAATTTCCGGAAATGGAAAATGCCCTGCTGGGCGATGATGCCGCCGATCAGAAACGTGATCAGCGTCATGATCGGCACGGCGAGCCAGCCGACCCGGTAGAGATGATAGATCGTCGAGGTGAGGCGCAGCCGTCGCGGCTGCACGAGCACGCGGCCCAAGGCAGCGGCGACCGCGCCGAGCATGTCGACGAACTCGATGAAATCGCCGCCGAACCGTGTCGCCGCGCGTCCAATTCGGTCGAGCGCCATCAATACGGGGTTCGCAGATGGAGGCGTCGTCGGCGCCTGCCGATTGACCTGATGCATCTCATCGATGAGGCCGCGATAGCGCGGCGCGAGGCCGACGATCTGCGCCGGCTTGCCATCACCGCCGGCGTGCCGGATCAGGCGCTCCAGGAGCCATGCGCCCAGGGTATCGAGTTCGCCGATCCCCGCCATGTCGATCGAGACTTGGCGACGCCCCGTCACCTGCGGCGTGGTCGCCGCGACGAGCCGCTCCAGCGCCTCGACGTGCTGCGCCGTCCAGGCGCCGCTCGCGGCAAGGTCCACGCGTTCTCCCGCGATCGCACAGGTCAGAAGCGGCGTGGTCATGCAGTCGGCTGTACCCAATTCAGCCGTTGGCGGCGAGCTTTTCGTTGCCGCTCCGGGGCGGAGCAGAAGCGGCAGCTTCATCATTCGGATCGGAGAAAACCATTCCGGACATCGGCTCGATCCAGGTCAGGTGGCTTCTGACGGTCTTTACCCCGGGCACCGTCTCGGCCGCAACGCGCGCAGCGTCGCGCTCGCGCGCATCGAACACCGTGCCCCACAGTTCCACGACACCGTTGCGCGCCACGACGTCGATCATCTGGCGCGGCGCCCACTTCTGCCGGTCGAGCTCCGCAAGGACTTTGTTGCAAATCGTCTCATCATCCTTCGGGCCAGGAGCGATCTCGTCGGCAATGCCTGCCAACGCATGGAGCAGATTGGCGCGGCTGACGATTCCGACCACCTTGTCGCCGCGCATCACCGGGACCCGCTTGATCCGGTGCTTTTCCATGAGCGAGACGATGGCATCGAGCGCCGCATCCTCATCGACCGTCGCGACCTCCGTTGTCATGACTTCTTCCACCCGGCGGGCGTGGGTGCGGACGTAATCCTCGGCGATCCTGCCGGGCCCAAGCAGGAACTCGAGCCATCGCGGCCGCTTGCGTTCCGTGCCGGTCTCGGCGCGCCGCAGAAAGTCTCCTTCCGTCACGATGCCGCACAGGCTGCCGCCCTGGTCGACCACCGGCAGGCCGCTGATGTTCCGCTGCAGCATCAATTGCAGCGCCTCGCGGACGGGGGCATCGGGGGCGACACAGACGACGTGGGGCGTCATCACGTCTTTGGCTTTCATGACTGATCTCCGAAGTCTTCGCGGAATTGAGCATTCGCATGAGGTCCGGCCGCAGACATTGCGGCAGATCAAGCCGCGCGCGCTCGCAGGCCGTTGATGTAAATCAATCGTAGGCCCGATCTCGGAAAGCTATTAAGGTGGTTGCAAGCTTCCCAATCGCCATCGGACCGAGCATGTGCCTGGGAATTCCCATGGAGATCGTCGCCATCGATGGGCATCTTGCGCGCTGCTGCGCCAAGGGCGTCGAACGCGAAGTGAGCTTGTTCCTGCTTCAGGATGAGCCGGTATCGCCCGGCGATTTCGTCATGGTCCATGTGGGCTATGCGATCCAGAAGATGACGGCGCTGCAGGCGCGCTCGGCGTGGGAGCTGTTCGATCAGATGCTGGCCGCGGAGGATGGCGGCAATGCATGAGCTTGCGGTGTGCAAAGCGCTGGTCACGCAGGTAACAGAGATTGCGCGCCGCCGCGCGGCGCGGATCTCCGCCGTCCATGTCGGCATTGGACCGCTGTCGGGAATCGAGCCGCACCTCCTGGAACAGGCCTATCCGTTTGCGAGCGCCGGCACGGCGGCGGAGGGATCGCGGCTCACGGTCGCGTTGATGCCGGTTCGGGTGCGGTGTCGCCATTGCGGCGCGGAGAGCGCGCCACCGCTCAATCGGCTGCTGTGCGAAGCTTGCGGCGACTGGCAAACCGAGCTGCTGTCGGGCAACGAGATGCTGCTGCAGAGTGTCGAACTCGATATTCCCGACGAGGCGAACGAGTGCTGCCATGTGTGACGCGTGCGGATGCACTGTTGTCTCGAACGAGCACGATCGCATTGCCGATCGGCAAACCACGGTCGAAACCGTCGGCCGCAGCCTGCTCGACGCCAACGATCGCGCGGCCGCGCACAATCGCGCGCACTTCGATGCTCACGGCGTGCTGGCGCTCAACCTGATGTCATCGCCGGGTGCCGGCAAGACGGCGCTGCTCGAGGCGACCATCGATGCCTTGGGCCGGGAGCTGCGCATCGCCGTCATCGAAGGCGATCTCGAAACCGATAATGATGCGCGGCGCATCCGCGCCCACGGTGTTCCGGCCGTGCAGATCACGACCGGCAATGCCTGCCATCTCGATGCGGACATGATCCACCGCGCATTGCACGACTTGCCGATGGACGCGATCGATCTGCTGTTCATCGAGAATGTCGGCAACCTGGTGTGCCCGGCGTGCTTCGATCTCGGCCAGCATCGCAATGTCGTGCTTCTCTCGACCACCGAAGGCGACGACAAGCCGGCAAAATATCCGGTGATGTTCCGCGCCGCCGATCTCGTCGTCCTGACCAAGACCGACCTGCTGCCGTTCATGGACGACTTCGATCCTGCGCGCGCCGAGACCGCGGTCCGCGCAGCTCGCCAATCCCGCGCCGGTGCTTGCACTATCGGCACGCCGGGCGAGCGGGCTCGACCCGTGGCTCCATTGGCTGCGGCACGAACTGAAATTGCTGCGCAGCAGGAAATCGCGCAAGCCACAGCGAGACGCGCCATGAGCACCGCCCGGCAGTGGCTTGATCGGATTCACGCTCTCAAGCTGCCGCGCCCGGTCAAGGTGATGAATGTCTGCGGCGGTCACGAGCGTTCGATCGCCATGGCGGGCCTGCGCAAGGCGCTTCCGGAAAACATCGAAATCGTTCCCGGGCCGGGCTGTCCGGTGTGCGTGTGTCCGGAGGAAGCGGTCTACCAGGCGATCCGATTGGCGCTCGACGAAGGCGTGATCCTCGTCGCCTTCGGCGACATGCTGCGGGTGCCGGTCAATGTTCCGAAAAGCGAAGTGCGCTCGCTGGAACAGGCGCGCGCCGCAGGCGGCGACGTCCGGCCGATCGCGTCTCCGCTCGAAGCCGTGCGGATTGCCCGCGCCAACCCCGATCGCCGCGTCGTGTTTTTCGCGGCGGGATTCGAGACGACGACGGCGCCGGTGGCGGCGATGCTGGCCGAAGGCGTGCCGGATAATCTCGCGGTGCTGCTGGCGGGACGGCGAACCTGGCCGGCGGTCGCGATGCTGCTGCAATCGGAGGCGCCCGGCTTCGATGCGCTGATCGCGCCGGGCCATGTCGCGACCGTCATGGGGCCGGAGGAATGGGCGTTCGTGCCCCGCGACCACGGCATTCCCGCCGCGGTCGCGGGGTTCACCACGGAAAGCCTCGTGGCCGCGCTCTATTCCGTGTTGCGCCAGATTGATCGAGGGGCGATGCTTCCTCGACAATTGTTATCCCGAGGTGGTGCGGCCCGGCGGCAATCCCGCCGCGCGGCGCCAACTCGACCTCACGATGGAGGTCGTGGATGCCAACTGGCGCGGCATCGGCGTGATCCCGTCGTCCGGCTACGCGCTGCGCGACACATTCGCGGCGCATGATGCCGCGCGGCTTTATCCGTCGTCGGCGGACGGCGCGCGCAAGCGCGCGGCGCAAATGCCGCCGGGCTGCGACTGCGCGCGCGTGGTGCTGGGCAGCGTCTATCCCGATCAATGCGTGCTCTACGGCCGGGCGTGCACGCCGCGCACGCCCATCGGGCCGTGCATGGTGTCGGACGAAGGAGCCTGCCGCATCTGGTGGTCGAGCGGCGTGCGTGCGCCGCGCGAGCCTGCCGTGCGCGCTAGCGAGCGAGTGCGTGAGATCATGCGCCGACGCGTGCAGCGCGAAAATGGGTGCTCGGCGGCCGCGTGCAGGGCGTCGGCTTTCGTCCTTTCGTCTATCGCGTCGCGCAGCGCTGCGGCGTGCGCGGTTGGGTGCGCAACAGCGCCGGCGCCGTCGAGATATTGGCGCAGGGCGAGCCGGAGCGATTGGATCGCTTCGGGCGGGCGCTTGTCGCCGATGCGCCGCCGCTGGCACGGCCGGAAGTTCTGCGCGAGGTTGCGGTCGAGCCCGAGGCGGTTGCGGATTTCCACATCCGCGCCGAGCGAGGCGGCGCGGCCGGACCACATCCACGTTCCGCCGGACCAATTCGCCTGCGACGAATGCCTCGCCGAACTCGCCGATCCGCATGATCGACGCTACCGCTATCCCTTCATCAATTGCACCCAATGCGGACCGCGCTACACGCTCATCGAGCGCCTGCCGTATGACCGCGCGAACACGTCCATGGCGCGGCTTCGGCCTGTGCCCGGACTGCGCTCGCGAATACGCCGATCCCGCCGACCGTCGCTTTCACGCCGAGCCGATCGCCTGCCCGCACTGCGGGCCGCAACTCGAATTCCGCAGTCCGACGGACGCGGCGACCCGCGGGTCCGACGCCTTCGTTGCCGCCATCGCGGCGCTGCGATCCGGCCGCATCGTCGCGGTCAAGGGCATCGGCGGCTATCACCTTGCTCTGCGATGCGGCGAACGCGGCGGCGGTCGCTGCGCTGCGCGCGCGCAAGCGACGTCCGGACAAGCCGCTGGCGGTGATGTTTCCGCTTGACCCCGGGCTTGCCGCGCTACGGCGGTCGACGCGGCCCAGTCCGCTCGCACGTGGCGATGCTGCGCGATCCGATTCGCCCGATCGTGCTGGTGCCGAAGAACGGCGACGGCGAACTTGCGCCGGAGATCGCGCCCGGCAGTGGCGAGATCGGTGCCATGCTTCCCTACAGTCCGTTGCATCACATGCTGGTGGCGGACTTCGGCGGTCCGCTGGTCGCAACGTCGGGCAATATCAGCGGCGAGCCGGTGCTTGACCGACAATCAGATGGCCGAAACGCGTCTGGGCGCGATCGCCGATGGCTTTCTTCACCACGACCGCCCGATCGTCCGCCCGGCCGACGATCCGGTCTATCGCGTCATCGCCGGCAAGGCGCGGCCGATCGGCTCGGTCGCGGCAATGCGCCGCTCGAGATTGATCTGCCGTGGTCGCTGCCGCATCCGATGTTGGCGCTGGGCGGCCATCTCAAGAACACGATCGCGCTCGGCTGGGGCAATCGCGCGGTCATATCGCCCCATCTCGGCGACATGGACACGCGCCGCGGCCTGGACATTGCTGGAGCGGGTCGCGGGCGACCTGCAATCGCTCTACGGCGTCGCCGCGCAGGAAGTGCTCTGCGATGCGCACCCGGGTTACGCCACAACTCGCATTGCCGCCACGCTGGGTCTGCCGACGAAGCGCATCTATCATCACGAGGCCCACGCCTCGGCGCTCGCCGGCGAATTTGCGCGCCGCCGAAGACTGGCTGGTGTTCGCCTGGGACGGCGCCGGCTTCGGCCGCGACGGCACGATCTGGGGCGGCGAGGCGCTGCTTGGGCGGCCGGGCCGGTGGCGACGCGTGGCAACCCTGCGGTCGTTCGCGCTCATCGGCGGCGAGCGTGCCGCGCGCGAGCCGTGGCGAAGCGCGCTTGCTTTGTGCTGGGAGGCCGGACGCGAGTGGCGCGCCTGCCCGCAGAGACACGGCGATGCTCCGCCACGCCTGGAGCCGCAAGCTCAACTGCCCGCGCACATCATCGATCGGCCGCTTGTTCGATGGCGCCGCCGCGCTGCTCGGCCTCGTCTCGCACGCGACCTACGAGGGCCAGGCGCCGAGCCGCCTGGAGGCTATTTCGTCGCGGACAGCCGAACCGATCGACGTTGCCCTTGTCTCGTCGGGCAGACGGAATCTGGGACCGACTGGGCCCCGCTCGTCGATCGCTCCAAGAAGAACACTAAGAGCGTCCGGCCGCGCCGCCATGTTTCACGCCACGCTCGCCGAACTGCTCCTCGCCCAGGCTCGGGCGATCCGCGCGCGAGCACGACGTCAAGCGCCTCGGTCTCACCGGCGGCGTGTTCCAGAACCGTGTGCTGTGCGAAGCTGATCCTGTCCGCGGCCGGGCGCGAAGGATTTGCCGTGCACATTCCGGAAAAGCTGCCTTGCAACGATGCCGGCTTGAGCTTCGGCCAGCTCATCGAGGCGAGTGCGCCGTCATGATCGGCGACAAATACGTCACCCTGGCCCACGGCAACGGCGGGCGCTTCATGCGCGAACTCATCGAGGAGGTGTTCGCGCGCCATCTCGGCAACCCCGAGCTCGATATTCGCGCGGACGCGGCGTTGCTGTCGCTGCCGCCGGGCGACGTGCTGATCACCACCGACGGCTTCACCGTGCAGCCGCTCGAATTTCCGGGCGGCGACATCGGCTCGCTTGCCGTGCACGGCACCGTCAACGATCTCGCCGTCGCCGGCGCGACACCCGCCTATCTGAGTCTCAACGCCTTCATCGAGGAAGGCCTCGAATTTGCACAACTCGACCGCTTCATCGCCAGCATGGCACGCGCTGCGAAAAGCTGCGGCGTGCGTATTGCTGCCGGCGACACCAAAATCCTGCGCCGCGGCGAAGGCGGCGGCCTCTATCTTGCGACCACCGGCATCGGCATCAGGCCGCCGGGCGTGCGCCTCGGCATCGACCACATCCGCAACGGCGACGCGATCCTCGTCAGCGGCCCGGTCGGCGACCACGGCACGGCCGTGCTGCTGGCGCGGGAAGAGTTCGGGCTATCCGGCGATCTTGCCTCCGATGCGGCGAGCGTCTTTCCGCTGGCGCAAGCCATCCTGAGCCCTGCCCGGCCTGCGCTTCATGCGCGATCCGACGCGCGGCGGCCTCGTCACCGTGATGCACGACATCGCGCGCGCCACGGCGGCGACGGTGTGGCTCGACGAGACGGCGATCCCGGTGCGCGAGCAGGTGCGCGGCGTGTGCGAGATGCTGGGCTACGATCCGCTTTATCTTGCGTGCGAAGGCCGGGTCGTTGCGGTGCTGTCGCCCGACGATGCCTACAATGCGCTGGCGGCTTGGCGTGCGCTGCCCGGCGGCGAGACCGCCGCTATCATCGGCAAGGTCGACGATGGAGGCGAGGGTCCGCACGTGATCCTGCGGACCGACATCGGCGGCGAACGCCGCCTCGAAGAACTTGAAGACGATCCGTTGCCGCGAATCTGCTGAGGGAGTCCGATGCGCAAGCTACTGGCCGTTATCGTCCTGCTCGCCGCCGCTTCGGTTCTTGCGTTCGCCCAGGCACCGAGAGGACCCGGCGCCGGCCACGGCTACCTGATCGATGAGCACGCGCGAGCAGGCCTCAATTGCGCGGCGTGCCACGCCGATGCGCCACCGCCAAAGGCGCCGGCAATGGCCGCATGTCTCGGGTGCCACGGCAGCTATTCGGACATTGCTGCGAAAACTGCCGCTGACCAGCCAAATCCTCACGCCTCGCACGTCGGCAACGTTCCATGCGAAGCGTGCCACCATGTGCACAAATCATCGGAATCGATGTGCAGCCAGTGCCACGCTTTCCAGATGAATGTGCCCTGACGAGCATCTAACTGGATGCGACGCTCTTTGACGCGCCGTTAATAGCGGTCAGATCTTTATAACTTCCCCGGCGGCATTCGTCCCGGTGATATAGCCTTGACAAATGGCGCGGGCGAGGCCGTGCTGGCTGAACCCGCCCGCCGAACTCGCCACCGCAATAAAGTCCCGGGATCACCTCGCCATTCATATCGACCACCTGGCAGCGGGCGTTGATGCGCAGCCCGGCGCGGGTGTCATGTATCGCTGGCGTCGCCCAAGCGGCATAGAAAGGCGGCTTGGCGATCTTGTGCAGAGGCTTGGGTTTGCCGAAGTCCTCGTCCACGCCTGCATCGACAAAAGAATTGTAGCGCGCGACGGTCGCCTCAAGGTTCGGAGCCGGCATCGGGACGCGCTGATATTTCATCACGATTTTTCGCGCGAGACCGGCGAGGGTATCGGCGGCGAAAAAGAAGCCGGCATCGACGTCGACATTGGGCGGCGCCGGATTCCATTTTTCCCGGACGACCGCATCGGCATCGAAAATCGCCCAGATCGGGCCGCCGCCATTGTGTCCGTCACCAATGCCGGCGAGGGCCGCATTGATCCAATTATTTGGACGGTAGCGCTGGTTCGCGGCGTTGAGGTAACTCCCCTGAACGTAGTTGTTGATCGAGTTGTAGTCATTGGCAGTGAACTGGTCGCCGGCCTCGTCATAGAACCTTTGGCCGAGCATGTTCACCAGGATGACATCCTGCCAATTCGCGACCACGAGACCCGATGCGCGGGCGCGATCGAACACCGAACTGCCGGGCATCCACTGCAGATTTCGATAATTGTACTGGCAACCGATCGCGCCGGGTTTGGTCAGGTTCGTGCCGAATTCCCCGGTTTGATTGTAAAGACCCCACAGGGGAGCGCCCACCGCCATGGCGGCGAGCTCCCCGCTCGCATCCTGGTTCGACCACGGCATGCCGGCAAGTCCGCAATACTCTTCGGTGAGGCGCGGGTCGAACATGCGGCGGAAGTTGACATTCCCGGTCGAACCGCCGGTGGCGATGATGACGGCCTTGCGTGCGCGGATGGCGAGCTTCGTTCCCTTGTTGTCCGCGGCAATGCCAACCGCAGGCCCGGCACCGGGCGTCTGCTGGTAGATTGCGCTCATCCGGTGCTCGAGCAGAATTTCCACCCCGGCTTTTTTCGCAGCAACCTCCAAGGGTCGCATCAGGCCGTTGCCCGACGAGAAAGTCGACTGGATGAACTGATTGGCCGGCTTTCCGGTCTGCACCATCGGCCAGTCCATGACTGCGGCGTGCATCTCGCGGGGCACTGAATTGCCGACTGAATTTCCGCCTTGGGCATCGGGCGCCTTGTCAACGAAGACGACGCCGTGGGCCACCAGCCACTCGAACGTCGGTGCGCTGTTGTCGGCAAACGCGCGAATGATCTCGCGGTCGTTGTACCGGTAGTCCGGAAAGCCATTTGGCTCGACCACCGACCAATCGGTGAGGTCGCGAAAGACGATATCGGGGGAATCCTCGATCCCGTGCTTCTTTTGCGCGCTGGTCCCGCCGCCGAGCGGGACATTGCCGCCGCTCGTAATCGCGTGGCCACCAATATGATTTTCGGCCTCGACCAGGATGACCGACGAACCCGCCTCGCGCGCGATAATTGCCGCCGGGAGCCCGGTCGCACCGGACCCGATGACCACGACATCCGCCTCGCGGTCCCAGCGTGCTGGAACCTGCGAAGATTGAGCCGCTCCCGGGTTGACGGCCGCGGTGCTCGCGACTGTTGCCGCTGCCCCGGAGATCAGAAGCGTTCGCCTGCTGAGCGCCATCGCCAATTCCCAGGTGTCTTGCAAAGGTCTGTCGCAATCAAGTGCCGGCATCCAGCGCCAGTTAACACACTCCCGCGATTTGCAGCTGCGGACCTTGATTTCGATCAAGCGCCCTCAAGGCCTTGTTACTTCGACCTTTGCCGAGGCTCTCCGCAGCCAATTTGCGCAAAATCAATGTCGGCAAAGCCGCGGTCCCGCATGGTCCTCGCGAAAATCAAGCAAGGAGTTCCCTGCGATGAACGCCTCCGATGTCATGGTTGCCGACGTCATTACCGTGAAGGCCGGCGCCACGGTGCAGGACGTTGCCAAGCTCCTGTTCACCAACCGGATCAGCGCCGTGCCGGTCGTTGACGAGGCCGGCAAGCTGGTCGGCATGGTGAGCGAAGGCGATCTGCTCCGGCGCAGCGAAATCGGCACCGAGCATCAGCGCCCATGGTGGCTGAAACTGCTGATGGGCCGCGAGATCCTTGCCGGTGAATATGTCAGGGAGTGCAGCCGCAGCGTTGCCGACGTGATGACGCGCCAGGTCATCTCGGCCGCGCCGGATACGCCGATTGCAGACATCGCGACCCTCCTTGAACGCCACCGCATCAAGCGGGTGCCCATCGTCCGGGACGGCAAGGTTGTCGGGATCGTCAGCCGCGCAAACCTCATTCAAGCGATCGCGACGCGCAAAAAGGCGCTGCCGGCGCAGCCCGTCGCGGATGCCAAGCTACGCGACGCCATCATCTCGAAGCTGAAGGGCGAGCCGTGGGTTCGTCCGAGCCTCGTCAACGTGACGGTCACCGACGGCACGGTGGACCTGTGGGGGATCGTCGACACCCCGGTCGAGAAGCAGGCGCTTCGTGTTGCCGTCGAAGTCACGCCTGGCGTGAAGGCCGTCAACGACAACGTCCTGGTCCGTCCGGTCGCCGCGGGCACGTGATCCGAATTTGCCGACCGCATTCACCGGACACGCGAAATACGAACGAGAGATACGAACAAGGAGATGGCACCGTGAACGACAAGGAATTGCAGCAGAACATCATCGACGAGCTCGACTTCGAGCCGAGCGTCGACTCGGCTCATATCGGGGTCGCGGTGGAGAAGGGCGTCGTGACCCTGACCGGGCACGTGTCGAGCTACGCCGAGAAGACCGCAGTCGAGCGGGCGACGCGGCGGGTCAAGGGCGTGCGCGCGATCGCACAGGAAATCGAGGTCCGCTATCCGAGCGACAAAAAGACCGCTGATGACGAAATCGCCAAGCGGTCCGTCAGCATCTTGCAATGGGATGCGGTGGTGCCGCAGGGCGTCATCGACGTCACCGTGCAGAAGGGCTGGGTGACGCTCGCAGGCGAGGTCAACTGGCAGTATCAGCGCAAGGCCGCTGAAGACGCCGTCATGAAGCTCTCCGGCGTCAACGGCGTGATCAACAACATCGCGCTGAAGCCGGCGGTGCAGGTCTCCGACATCCAGAAGCAGATCGAGGACGCGCTGTCGCGCCACGCGAAGTTCGAGGCGCATGCGATCCGCGTCAGCGTTCGCGACGGCAACAAGGTTTCGCTCGAAGGCAAGGTCGAAAGCTGGGACGAGCGGGACGCGGTTGAAGACGCGGCGTGGTCGGTTCCCGGCGTTCAATCGGTCGATGACCGTCTGACCATCACGCGCTGACGGCGGCCGCCGGCGCTCGTGAACAGGAGGACGCCGCGAGGCGTCCTCGGCCGTTTCTCATCAGCAGCAAAGGACCATGTCATGGACCTTAGGGAAGCGATCTACAGCCGGCGGGCGGTGCGCGACTACACGAATGCCGCTGTCGACGAGAAGACATTGCGCGATCTCATCGATGCGGCAATCCAGGCGCCAAGCGCCGTGAATGCGCAGTCGTGGCTGTTCTGCGTCGTGCGGGACAAATCGTTGATGGCAGTCATTTCGCAGGAGTCGAAGGCGCATATGATGCGCAAAACGCCGGCGGGCCTGCTATCCCATCACTTCGAGGAAATACTGGGCGATCCCAACTTCGATATCTTCTATCATGCGCCGGCTCTCATCGTGATCTGCGCTGCCGAAGGGAACTGGGCGGTCGAGGACTGTGCGCTCGCCGCCGAGAATCTGATGCTAGCCGCGCGCGCCGCCGGGCTCGGAACCTGTTGGATCGGATTTGCCCAGAACTGGCTTGTCACCAAGGAGGGACGAGCCGCGCTTGATCTTCCGGCTGGTTATCTCCCCGTAGCGCCGATCATCGTCGGCCACCCCAAGGCACAGCCGCCGCAAGTCCCGCGCAAACCGGCGCAGATTCGCTGGATCGGCGCGCAGTAGAATCAAGGGCTGCGGGAAATCAGCGAAGCATTCCGAACGCGTCATTCCGGGGCGCCGCCGTCGGGTCCGGCCTTCGGTCGGCCCGATGACAGGCTCCGCGGCGATGACGGGCTCCGCGGCGAGCACGGAATCCATACGCCTCTGTGTTCATGGATCCGGGCTCGCCTGCGCTTCGCTTCGGCGCCCCGGAATGACAGCGCGAAGCGGCTGCGGCGCTGCGATCAGGCAGATTGAGATCGTTGATCACTAGGCTTTGTACTCAAATTCCGCTAGCGGACGGGATCGAACAGTGATTCAAGCTGCGAAACATCGGAGCTGGGATCATGCGCTACGACCTGACGGACTTTGAGTGGGGTTTTATCGAACCGCTTCTGCCCAAGGACCGTCGAGGGTGCGAGCCACGCAACAATCGCCGCGTTCTCAACGGCATATTTTGGATTTTGCGCACCGGCGCGCCATGGCGGGATTTGCCGGAGCGGTATGGGCCTTATACGACCGCCTACAATCGTTTCAACCGTTGGCGCAAAGCAGGCATCTGGGATCGCCTGATGGATGGCGTCGTCAAGGCGCACGACGGCAAGGTGCAGATGATCGACAGTTCGATTGTGCGCGTTCATCAGCACGCGTCCGGTGTCAAAAAAAGAGTGGAGATCGTTGTGTGGGCCGAAGCCGAGGAGGCCTCACGACGAAAATCCACGCGCGGGTCGACGCGAAAGGCCGCCCGGTCTGCCTCCTGATCTCGCCCGGTGAAGTTCATGATGTCACCTGTGCGGAAGCTCTGCTCAACGGCCTGGAGCGGCGTGCCATCGTCATCGCCGACAAGGGATATGATGCTGACCGAGTTCGTGCCCATATCAGGGCACAAGGTGCAATTCCGAACATTCCAAACCGCTCCAACCGAACGAAAAAGTACCGTTGGAAGAAGGCCATCTACCGCGAGCGCAACCACGTCGAACGCTTCTTCAACAAGCTCAAACAGTTCCGACGTATCGCCACCCGCTACGATAAGCTCGGCGCCACCTTCTTCGCTTTCATCAAGATCGCGGCCGTGCGAATTTGGCTGCGATCAATTGAGTCCACGACCTAGTGCCAGGATTGCGGCATTCTAGCCGAAAGGGAGAAGCGCCATGAAGGCAGTGAGTGCAGGAGTCGCGATCAGCACCGTCCTACTGTTGCTCTCCGCCGCGGCGACACGCGCGCAAGATGCGATTCCGAACCTCAAGGGTACCTGGTCCGGAAAGGGCAACGCGATCGTCTTTGGCAACAATTCGTACCATCCCGGCTCGCAAACGGCTGCCGATCCGCCGCGCATGCACGAGATCGAAGCGACGCACACTGTCGAGGGCCAGGAAGGGCGCCTTGCCTGGGGCCGATCTTCTTCCACGATCGCCGATACCAAAGAGCCGTTCGTGTGGGCGATCTCAGGCGACAACAAGACCATCGTCGGCGCCGATATGGATGGTTATTTTCGCATCACGATCCTTTCGCCGGACCGCATGGAGAAGTGTTATACGCACAATGGCACGAGCCCGACGCGATCGATCGTTGCCGCCTGCTACGTCATGAATCGGGTGAAGCGGTAAGAGATTTTCTCTTCCGTACGCGGCCACACATCGGCTGGATCGGCGCGCAATCGG
This sequence comes from uncultured Alphaproteobacteria bacterium, assembly GCA_963702755.1. GTDB lineage: Bacteria > Pseudomonadota > Alphaproteobacteria > Rhizobiales > Xanthobacteraceae > JAJPKK01. The sequence continues at coordinate 262,963 of CAVPDZ010000010.1, forward strand.
GTGACGCGCATCGCCGTCAGGTGCGCCTCGCACTACGCACCGCCTGCGCCCATCGCCTTTGAGATGGCGCGACGAACCAGGGTTTCGAACAGCGGCAGCTTATAAGCGTTTTTGGGGAATGGGGTTGCCCCCTCGATAGCGGCGCGTCCGGCTTCCATGGCCGCACGCTCGTCGATACGACAGCCGGCGAGCGCGCGTTCGGCCTTTGTTGCGCGATAGGGAACCGGCGCCGCTGCGCCGAGGATGACTGATGCTTTTCTGCAAATTTCATCCGGCGACACATCGAGCACGACCGCCACATCGGCGAGAGGCCAGTCGAACGATTGTTTTTCTGCGAGCTTAAGATGCGCCATCCGCGTCCCAGACGCGAGCGGCGGCAGTCGGATGGCGGTCAGGATCTCGTGGGGCCTCAAACCATTTTCGCGTTGGACGTCCTTGTCCGGCGCCACAAAAAATTCCTCGAGCAGGACCTCGCGAATCGCGCCCTCCGCAGTGGCGAGCTCGACCTTGGCGCCGAGCGCGACCAACGCCGTTGCGGCGGTCGACGGATGGACGATGGCGCAAAGGCGGTTATCGAAAATCGCGTGATATTGGTTCTCGCCTGAAATCGCAAAACAATGGCCGCCGCCCTTCCTCAAGCAGTGATATTCGGCCGCGCGGAAATACCAGCAGCGCGGACGCTGGAGCAGATTGCCGCCGAGCGTTGCGACGTTGCGGATTTGCAGGCTCGCGGAATTGGCCACGGCATCGATCAGCGCCGGATAGCGCTGCCGGAGCAGCGGGTGCTCGGCGACTTTGGTCAGCGTCGCGGCCGCGCCAATACGCACGCCGCCGGATTGCTCCTCGACGATAGCATCAAGGCCAGGAATCCTGCCGAGGCTCACGACCGTCGTCGGCGCGAGCAGGTTCTCCTTGAGGAGATCGAGGAGATCGATGCCGCCGGCCTTCGCGACGGCACTCCCGTTGGTGCCTGACGTCGTCGTCATGGCTTCGGCAACGATTGTGGACGTCAGGGCGGCCGCCTCGGCCGCGGTCTTCGGGGTTGCCCAGGCGAAGCGGTTCATGGCGTCAGCTCCGGGACTTTGTCGAGCGCCGCGAGTACCGCGGCAGGCGTGATGGGCAAGGCGCGCATGCGGACGCCGATGGCGTTATAGATCGCGTTGGCGATCGCCGGCGCTGTCGCGATGTTAGAAGGCTCGGCAATGCCGTACGCATCGGTCGCACTGTTGCCCTGGTAGTTCTCCAGGACCACGACCTCAATCGGCGGCGTCTCCCGCGGGCCGGCCAGTTTGTATTGCTCAAGATTGGGATTGACCATGCGGCCGGTGTGCTGGTCGAGAATGCGCTCCTCGTAGAGGGCATAGGATAGGCCCATCAGAACGCCGCCCTGCACCTGGCTTTCGATCAGCATCGGATTCATCGGACGGCCGCAATCCTGGACGGCGACCACGCGCTCGACCCGGACGATGCCGGTGTCGGTGTCGACCGCCACTTCCGCAAATTGCACACCACCGAGATCCTGTCGGGCCAATGCGGCGCCCGGCATGCGCCGGCGAAACCCGCCATAGTCGTCGCTGCGCGAGGCCACCGCGCTCACGTGCTCGGTGGGGAGCCGGGCAGCTACGTCGTAGAACCCGACGCTGCGGCTCGGATCATCGCGCAGCATGATGCGGCCGTCGTGAGCAACGAGATCCGCGCTGCCGACATTCAGAACGCGCGCAGCTTCGCCGAACAACGTCTGGAGGACGTGCCACGCGGCGGTGCGGGCCGGCGGCGTCGTCGAGGCCGTGGCGCGGCTGCCGTAGGATGGCGATCCGATCGGGTAATCCGTGTCACCCAGGCGCACGGTGATTGCCTCGGGACGGAGGCCGAAAACCTCGGCGACGGTTTGCGCCAGCACCGTTCCGGTCCCGGTTCCGATATCCTGGATACTCGAGAGTACCTCCACGGTCCCGTTGCGGCCCACGCGCACTTCGCAAGCGGAATTGGTATGGACAATCGCGCCCCACAACGATTGCGCAACGCCGATGCCGCGCTTTACGGGACCTTGATCGGCGCCGGGCCGATGCCGCCGTGCCCATCCGATCCGCTCCGCACCAACCCGACGCTCCTCGCGGCGCACCGGGCTCGGATCAATCCGATCGCGCAGCGCCAGCGGATCGATCGAAAGCCGCTCGGCCAACTCGTCGATCGCCTGCTCGACCGCGAACGCGCCGGGCGTGTTGCCCGGCGCGCGCATCGCGCAACCCGGGCCCGCATTGATGAAAACGTCATGCTGCCGGCCTTCGAAATTGGGGCAGGCATAGGACGCTTCGGCGACGTTGCCGACGCCACCGCCCAGCTCAACGCCGGCGGTGCCAAAGCTTGTCAGCGAAATCGCCGTCAGCGTTCCGTCGCGGTGCGCGCCGATTTTGAGCTGCTGGAAGGTGCCGGGTCGATTGCCGGCGTCCATCTGCTCCTCTTCCCGGTCAAGGACGATTCGCACCGGCGCTCGCGCCTGACGCGACAGCATGACCGCGATGCACCCGTAATTGCCGAGCGAAGACTTCGAGCCGAAGCCCCCGCCCATAGCCTCGACGACGACGCGCACGCGGTCCAACGGCAGGCCGAATGTTTCCGCCAGTTCCTCGCGGACGCCCGCCGTGAACTGGGTGGACATGTGGACCGTGACGCCATCCGGACCCCAGTCGGCGACAATGGCGTGCGGTTCCAGGCAACAATGGGTCTGCACGCGCGTGCGGTATTCGTTCTCGACGATGACTTCGGCCTGGGCAAAGCCCTGCTCGACATTGCCGCGCGTGACGATCGTGGGACCGCGTACATTGCCATCGAGCGGAACGTTGGCCGGCGCAGGCCAGCCCGACGGATGCCCCCGCGGTGCCGACGACGCATCGTGTACGGCCGGGGCATCCGCGCGCGCGGGCTGCATCCAAATCGGCCACGAATGGAAGCGGCCGATAGTCGACCCGGATCAGGCGCAATGCCTCCGCGGCCGCTGCCATGGATAATGCAGCGACAGCGGCAACCGGCGCGCCGATGTAACGCACCATCGCCGCCGCCGGCGCATCCGGCGGCGCGACGACCACGACCGCGCGAACGCCGGGGTGGCGCTCGGCCGCGGATACATCGATGGAGCGGATCTCGGCATGCGGCCACGGCGAACGCAAAATGCGGCCGTACAGCATGCCGGGAAGATGGAGATCGACGGTGAACATCGCGCGCCCGGTGACCTTGGCGCGGGCGTCCTCGCGCGGAACCGGTTTGCCGATAACCGCGAGGTCGGCGTTGGGCGGCAGCGGCGGCGGTTCATCGGCCGGAATTTCGCGCGTCACTTCGCCGAGACCGACAGAAAGGATGCCGCGCGGGAAGGTCTCGGGACGGGTCGGAGGCGATGTCATTTTGGATCCTCTCGCCCTTCTTTGCGCCCTTCCTCTCGCGACCGGGCGGCCGCGAGCGTCGCCGCGACGACGTGGGGATACGTGCCGCAACGGCAATAATGCCCGCTGATCGCGGCCTCGATATCCGCCACGGTCGGATCAGGCAGCCGATCCAGCAGCGCCGCGCAACTCATCACCAGCCCGGGCGTGCAGAAACCACATTGCACGGCATCGTGCTCGATGAAGGCGGCTTGCACCGGATGCAGCACTTCGCCGTGCGCAAGGCCTTCGACCGTCGTGATGTCGCGTTCGCCAATCTCGACCGCCAGCATCATGCAGGAGCAGACCGGGGCGCCGTCGAGCCAGACCGTGCACGCCGAGCAGGCGCCGCGGTTGCACGCGATCTTGGTTCCGGTCAGGCCTAAGGGGCCGCGAAGCGCCTCGGCAAGGGTCATCTGCGGCTCGACGTGAAGCGGATGCGGCACGCCGTTAACCCTGAGCGTAACCGCGACGGTCCCCGTTGAAGCGATGGATCCTTTATCGATCGCTGTGAGTTGCATGAGTCAAAATCCGGTCAGTTGCCACCGTCATCGGCACGCTTTGCAGGTCGACGGCGTTCGACGCGGCCAAGATCCAACAGAACCGAGAATGCGGGGCCATGACCTTTGTCAAAACATGACAGACAGCCGAACTCGAGAAATTGCTTACGGACATTTCCTGAATTGAATGAAACTTAGATTCGTCTACCTCATAGTCATGTACACCGATCCAACACATAGCCTGAAGTCACATAGCCCGAAGTGCCCGAATTGCGGGGGAACGATGACACGTGTGCGCGTCATTCCTCGCCTTGGGGGTATGCCCGAGCTTACGGTTTTCCATTGTGTGCCATGCAATCATGTGGAAACCGTCGAAAACTACAGCAGCATGACGACCGACGAAGCACGAGCGATGGTGAGCGCAGTTTAAGAAGGGCGGCGCATGAGCCTGGGTTCTAGCGATTGACGAGGAAGGCGCCGGCCGCCACCAGCGCGGCCGCGAGGCCCTTTTGAATCAAGTCGCGCCGCGACAAATCCTCGCGCCCAAGCGCGGGGAAAAAGAGCGACAGCAGCAGGCCGAAGGCGAAGACAAACAGCGTCGTGGTGCTGCTGATCGCCTGCACGAGGCTGAGCGGAGCAAGTACCAGCGCGTATCTCGTTCCCAAGCTGCCGCCGAGGTTGATCAGCTCATTGGCGGCATTGATGGAGAGCACCGCGCGGGGGCTCACCTGCAGCAAGGCCAGGAATTGCCGGCGGTACGAGGCGACGCCGAGCAGCGCCAGGCCGAATAGCGCCTCGCCGCCATACATCCAGAACGTCGTCGGCCAGAATTCATCCCTTAACGCGAACAGCTTGAAGATCAGCGCGCTCACTGCGAGCGAAAGGGCGCACGCGAGCATCAGCGCCGCGAGCCGTCCTTTGAACCTGGCCTTGCTCGTCCCGGATTGCAGCGAGACGAGCGCGGTTCCGCCGATGATCAGCGCGCCGCCGACGAGTTGCAGCGGGGACAGCGTCTCGCCGAGCACGACATATCCCAGCACATAACCGAACAACGGAGCCGCCTGGTAGAACGGGGCAACGGCTGAGGCCTCTTCGAACTGCAGCGCTCGCAGATAGAACAGCATTCCTCCCATGTAGAGAACGCCTGCAAACCCGGTGAGGAGCGCGCCCTCGAGGCCGACGCCGAGGACGTCGGGCGCAAGCAGCCAAATAAACGGCAACGCCACCAGTCCGATTACTGCCGTGAACACCAGCAGCACCGCGACGTTGCTGTCCTTGAAATATTTGTCGACGAGATACTTGTCCAAATGCGTGGAGATCGCCCACAGCACCGGCCCCGAAAAGGCAAAGACGATCCACGACATTGCGAACTCATTACGCCACGTCACCGCGAACTTATCACGGTGGCCGCGCGTGCGTCGTTTCGAGAGCCCGAAGCTGCGTCATTCCGGGGCGCGAGCGAAGATCGCGCCCTGGAATCGATAACCTCCGCCTCCCAGGAGTATGGATTCCGGGCTCGCCTCCGCTGTCGCTGCGGCGCCCCGGAATGACGCTCTGAGTAAGTGACCCGCTACCGCCTTAGCCTCTCCATCTCCGCGATCACGCGATCGGCGACATCATCAACCGCGTTGGCGACCTCGGGGCTGAGCGGCGAAAGCGCATCAAAGCTCGATCCCTCGACCGCATAGAGCACGATCTCGCGCGGTGCGAGTTGAAGGCTGCGTGCAAGCGCAATGGTATCGGCGACGCCGAAGGCATGGCTCGATGCGCGCGCGAGATCGGGCGGAAGCTCATTCGATGCGAGATCGATGCGGCGGACCCGGCCAGGCGCGCCCATCGGCGCCGAAGCGTCGATGCACACCAGCGCATCGAACCCCTTCCAGTCGTCGATCAGCGCGAGCATGTCGCCGCGGCGGGCGACGATCGCGACGCTTGCGGGCAATCGGCCGCGCAGCATTTCGGCCACGCGGGCGCCGACCCCGTCATCGCCGCGGTCCGGATTGCCGAGGCCGATGACCATGACCTTGCGCCGCGCGCGGTCACTTTGCGGAATCTCGCCTGGCTCGCCGCCCGCGACGCCGTCGCCCGCGATGCCTTCGTCCACCGCGTTCATGTGCGATGCACGGCAAGCTTGAGAAAATGCGTCGAGCAGGAGATGCAGGGATCGTAGTTGCGGATGCTCTGCTCGCATCGAGCGCGGATGATGTCATCGGGCTGATCGACAATCTCGCCGGCGACCAGCACGCAAATCCTCTTCGATGCTGGGCTGGTTTTGCGACGTCGGCGGCACGATCCGCGCCGTAGCGATCGAGCCGTCGGCCTCGATGTCGTAGCGGTGCCAGCAGATGCCGCGCGGCGCCTCGGTGCAGCCGAACCCGGTCCCCGCGCGCGGTTCGATCGGCACCGACGCGGCGGACGGCGGCTCGTATGCCGCGATGATGCGCAAGCGCTTCCTCGCAGGCATAGGCGATTTCGATCGCGCGCACGACGATGCTGCGGAACGGATTGGTGCAGACCGGGCCGAGGCCGGCCTCGCGCGCGAGATCCTGGATCGATCGCGGCAGCCGATCGAAATTAAGGGCGTAGCGTGCAAGCGGTCCGACGAGATAGGATCCGCGGCGGCGCAGCATCGGAATGCAGCGCGGTCGAGTGCGCAACCTGGCGTTCCTCGAACTCCGTGTCGTAGTCGCTGATATCGATATCGAGGCCGCGACTTGAAACGAGCCGGCCCTCGTTCAACGGATATTCGTCGGGGTGGCGCAGCGCGACGAATTCGTAATCGCGTTCGAATGTTGGAAACGGAAAGCCGGCAACCCAGCGGACGAGCCCGACCGCAGATCTCCGACGCCCGCTTCAAGCTCTCCGCCAGTCCGGCGAGTTCGGCAGCCGTCGGCAGCCGGTAGAACCCGCCGGCCTTGACATTGACCGGATGGATCTCGCGCCCGCCCAGCACCCGAATGATGTCGTTGCCCGCCTTCTTCAGCGCGAGGCCGCTGCGCACCCTGTCGCCGTGATCGCGCGACATGGCGATGGCGTCGGGGTAGCCCAAGAAATCCGGCGCATGCAGCATCAGGACGTGCAGTGCGTGGCTTTCGATCCACTCGCCGCAATAAATGAGCCGGCGCAGCGCGCGCAGCTGTCCGCCTACCTCGACGCCGAAGGCGTCCTCGATCGCATGCACCGCGCCCATCTGGTAGGCGATCGGGCAGATGCCGCAGATGCGCGCGACGATGTCCGGCGTCTCGGCATAGGAACGACCGCGCAGCAGCGCCTCGAACAGGCGCGGCGGTTCGAAAATCCGCAGCTGCGCCGATGCGACCCGGCCGTCGCTGATGTAAAGGTCGAGCGCGCCCTCGCCTTCGACGCGCGCGAGCTGATCGACGCGGATCGTCCTAGTCGCCATGGGCTTCGCTCTCGGTCCGAAACGGCTCGGCGGCGGCATTGAACGTGCGGAAGGCGCGGCGGATATCGCGCGGCGCAGCACCGAGCGCCTGCCATTCGCGCGCCAACGCCGCCGTGTTGGGCGTTGCCATCGGACCGTAACAGCCGTAGCAGCCGCGGCGATAGGACGGGCAGATCGCGCCGCAGCCGGCGTGGGTCACGGGGCCGAGGCATGGCGTCCCCTGCACCATGACGCAGGCCGTGCCGCGCAGCTTGCATTCGACGCAGACGCTGTCGGAGGAGATCGCCGGCTTGCGGCCGGCAAGGAACGCGGAGATCACTTCGAGAAGCTGCAGCTTGTTGATTGGGCAGCCGCGCAGCTCGAAGTCCACCGGGACGTGCGCTGCGATCGGCGTCGAGGTCGCCAGCGTCTTGATATATTGCGGCGACGGATAGACCGCGGCGACGAACTCGTTGACGTCGGCGAAGTTGCGCAAGGCCTGGATGCCGCCGGCGGTGGCGCAGGCGCCGATGGTGACGAGATGCTTCGATTGCTGGCGCACCGTCTGGATGCGTGCGGCGTCATGCTCGGTGGTGATCGATCCCTCCACCAGCGATAGGTCGTAGGGACCGTCCGCGACGGCGCTCGACGCCTCGGCGAAATTCGCGATTTCGACGGCGTCCGCGACCGCCAGAAGCTCGTCCTCGCAATCCAGCAGGGACAGCTGACAGCCATCGCAGGATGCGAACTTCCAAACCGCCAGCCGGGGTCGCTTCGATCCGCTCATCTCATACCTCGCGCATGGAGAGGATCTTGCGGATGCGCCCGAACGGCATCACCGGACCATCCTTGCAGATGAAGTCCGGGCCGAACTGGCAGTGACCGCAGAGACCGATGGCGCATTTCATGTTGCGCTCCATCGAAAGATAAATCCGCTCTGCGGACACGCCCGCATGCAGCAGCGCGTTCGCCGTAAACCGCATCATCACCTCCGGGCCGCAGACCAGCGCTACCGCCTCATGCGGATCGAATGCGAGGCGCGGGATCAGCGTCGGCACGACGCCGACATTGCCATGCCAATCGGCCGCGGCGTGGTCGACGGTCACCTCGATATCGACGTCGAGCCGGCGGCGCCATTCTTCGAGCTCATGACGATAGAGCAGGTCGGCGGGACTGCGGCTTCCGAACACGATCGCAACCCGGCCGTAGCGGCCGCGGTTGGCGAGGATCGCGTAAATCGCGGGACGCAGCGGCGCGAGGCCAAGCCCGCCGGCGACGACGACGACGTCCGATCCCTCGGCGTCGGCCACCGGCCAGCTCGTGCCGAATGGACCGCGCACGCCGATGGTGGCGCCAGGCTCAAGACGTGCGATCGCGCCGCTCACGGCGCCGACCGCGCGCACGGTGTGAACAAAGGAGCTTTCGTCGGCACAGTTGCCGCTCATGCTGATCGCGATTTCGCCGACGCCGAAGGCATAGAGCATGTTGAACTGACCGGGTGCGAAGTGCGGTCGCGTCCCGGCGAGCGGACTGAGTTCGAGCGTCACCGTGTCCGGCAATTCGCGCCGGACGCCGCCGACGCGATAGAACTGCGGCATAAACGGATCGGCGACCGACGTCGCTGCCGTGGTGCTCGCCTCGTCCATTCACGGCTTCCCATAGACATCGAGGATCTGCAGCCGGGTTGCATGGAGCCGCTGCACGAGGATGGGAAGGAAGCGCTTCATCATGTCGTAGCCGAAGCCGTGATCCGCTTCGCACTTCATCCGCAGGCAGGCGGCATCGATGCCGATCGCCCGCGTGAGTTCAATGGCGCGCGCGTCAAACAGCCAGTGATAGGGCGGAATGAGCCAGGAAAGGCCGATGATCTCGCCTTCCCGGGAGGTCGAAAAGACGATCGGGGTCCGGCCCGGCGCAGCAATTTCGAGCGCCACCCGGCCATGGCGGATGACGAAGAATTCGTTCGCCGCCTCATGCTCGTGAAAGAGGTATTGGCCGGCATTGAACACGCGATTGCGGGCGCAGCCGGCGATCAGCTGGGTGTGCTCCGCCGAGAGCCCGGCGAAGAAGGGATGCGCCGCAACGATCTCTTCAAGCCCGTGCATGCTTGCGCCTCGTCCGTCTCTTGCGGCGTTGCCCGGATGGCGGCCGCCTCTTCGGTGATGTCGATGCCGACCGGGCACCAGGTGATGCAGCGGCCGCAGCCGACGCATCCCGACGTTCCGAACTGGTCGTACCAGTGGGCAAGCTTGTGCGTCATCCATTGACGATAGCGCGACCGGCCCGATTTACGCACGCTGCCGCCGTGGAGATAAGAAAAGTCCAAGGAGAAGCAGGAGTCCCATTTGCGCACGCGCTCGGCGGACGTGCCGGCGAGATCGCTGTGGTCTTCGACGGTGGTGCAGAAGCAGGTCGGGCACACCATCGTGCAATTGGCGCAGGTCAGGCAGCGCTCGGCGACCGCATCCCAGCGCGGATGATCGAGATTGTTCTGCAGGAGTTCCTTGAGCCCGTCGGTCTCAAGCGTCCGCCCCATCCGGCCGGCTGCCTGCGTCACGACCGCATCGGCCGCGGCGATCTCGGCATCGGAGGCCGGGCGATATGAAACATGGCTGAGCACGTCGGCGCCGGCCTCGCTGCCGATCTCCACCAGGAAATCATGGGCGTTGCCGTCGACGAGTTCGGTGAGCGCGAGGTCGAACCCCGATTGCGCCTTCGGGCCGGTCTGCATGGACACGCAGAAACACGTTCCACCCGGCTCGCCGCAGTTGACCGCGACCACGAACGCATCGCGCCGACGCATGGCGTAGGCCGTATCGACGAACGGCCCCTCGCAGAACACGCGATCCTGGATCGCAATCGCGTGGATTTCGCAGGCGCGCACGCCAATGAAGGCGAACTTCGGAATGTCCTCTTGTGCAGCCTTAAGGGTCAAGCCGTCCGCGCTCTTGCGGGCAGTCCATAGCGTCTCGACCGGCGGATGCAGGAAACGCTTCCACGCTTGCGGACCGACGGCGAAGCCGAACAGCGCGTCGTCGTCCCGCCGCTCCAGATGGTAGCGTCCCGGTTCCTGACGGTCGCGCCAGCCGACCGGCAGGTCGGCAATCGTCGCGATATTGTCATAGACGATCGCGCCATCGCGCACGGTCGGTCCAATGACGCGATAGCCGCGCGCGGCAAGCGCGTCCACGAGCGCCTGCAGTCCGTCACGATCGATCGTGACCTTCGCGCCTGGTGTCAATCGATTCTCAGCCATCAGCGGCTCCGGTGGCCTCGTGTCTAGACAAGATTCCCGACAGATTGCTGACGCGTTGATCTGGCGCAATTTGGATTGGTCGCGCGGGGCTTTTCGGCCGTCGGGTCGGCGCCATCACCGCCTCGATATAATCACCTTTCTTCCGCACGAGCGATGCGTGCGGCAAAGATGATGGAACCTCCATGGCGACCGGAAAGCATAGCGCCGGCCTTCTCATGTTCCGGCGGCACGGCCATAAGCCCGAAGTGCTCCTCGTCCATCCGGGCGGACCCTACTGGAGCAAGAAGGACGATGGCGCGTGGTCGATTCCGAAGGGGCTTTACGATTCGAGCGAAGACGCGCTCGCCGCGGCCAAGCGCGAATTCGAGGAGGAAACCGGATGCGTGCCGGCCGGCGAGTTCATCACGCTGGGCGATTTCAAACAGCCGGGCGGCAAGGTGATTTCAGCGTGGGCGTTCGAGGGCGATTTCGACCTGAAATCGTTTCGCAGCAATCTGTTCACGATGGAATGGCCGCCGCGATCGAACCGCCAGGCCGAGTTCCCGGAAGCCGACCGCGCAGAGTGGTTCGATCCGGCGACGGCCGCGCGAAAGCTCGTCCGCGGCCAGGTTCCGATCCTGGAAAAATGGCTTGCCTTGCTGTCCGCCGGCTAGCGTTTCCAACGGATGGTTCGATTATGTCGTCGCCCGGCTTGACCGGGCGACCCAGTAACCATCGGAGTTTGCTTTTTGGCACGTCCGGCTTCCAGCCGTCGTCTGGGGGTTACTGGATGCTCCGCTTTCGCGGAGCATGACATCGAAAACGAGGATCGATGGCGGAGATTTCGCTCTCACCGCCTCTCCGGGGCAATGCGCCAATCCCCGCGGCTGACCCGGATGCATGATCGAAAAATACGCATGCAAAACTTTGCGCGCCCTTAATTCATCGCGGCGAGTTGCGAATATCATCACCGCCATGCAGATTGGCGGCAGGCAAGGCCGCCAGGGCGACAGAGGACCAATGAAACTCGCGATCGCGTCAGTGTCGCTCAGCGGCGATCTTGCCGAGAAGCTCGCGGCGATTGCGGATGCCGGCTTCAAGGGCGTCGAAATCTTCGAAAACGATCTGCTGTCGTTCAACGGCACGCCGGCCGACATCCGCGCGATGGTCGCCGATCTCGGGCTCGAGATCATCACGTTCCAGCCGTTCCGCGATTTCGAGGGCATGCCGCCGGAGATTCGCGAGCGCAACTTCGCGCGCGCCGAGCGCAAGTTCGATCTCATGGCGGAGCTCGGCTGCAATCTGCTGCTCGTCTGTTCCAACATCTCGCCGCAAAGCCTCGGCGGCATCGACCGTGCGGCGGCTGATCTCCACGCGCTCGGCGAACGCGCGAGCCGCCGCGGCATGCGGGTCGGTTTCGAAGCATTAGCGTGGGGCCGTCACATCAACGATTACCGCGATTCCTGGGAGGCGGTGCGCCGCGCCGCGCATCCCGCGATCGGCCTCGTGCTCGACACCTTCCACATCTTCGCCCGCAAGACCGACCTGACGCCGATCCGCTCGATCCCGCGCGACCGCATCTTCCTGGTGCAGGTCGCCGATGCGCCGATCCTCGACATGGATTTGCTCTCGCTGAGCCGGCACTTCCGCAACTTTCCCGGACAAGGTGAATTGCCGCTCATCGATTTCATGATGGCGCTGCAGGCGACCGACTTCGACGACCTGCTGTCGCTCGAAATCTTCAACGACCAGTTCCGCGCCGGCTCGGCCAAGAGCGTCGCCGTCGACGGCCAGCGCTCGCTGCTGTTCCTGCTCGACCAACTGCGCGAGCGCACCGGCGTCGCCGTGCCGGGGATTGCGCCGTTGCCACCGCGCCCAAAAGTCCTCGGCACCGAGTTTATCGAGTTCGCGATCGACGAGGGCGAGGCGCCGACGTTCGAGAAGCTCTTGCGCGGGCTCGGCTTTGCGCGCGCAGGTGTGCACAAGTCGAAGGCGGTGACGCGATGGTCGCAGGGCGCGATCAACATCGTGGTCAACACCGAGAAGGAAGGTTTTGCGCATTCCTTCAACATCACCCATGGCACGGGGGTCTGCGCCATCGGCCTCAAGGTCGATGATGCGACCGCGACGCTCAATCGCGCGCAGCTCATGCACGACAAGCCGTTCCGCCAGGCGGTCGGCCCAGGCGAACTCGAGATTCCGGCGGTGCGCGGCCTCGGCGGCAGCCTCATCTATTTCATCGATGGCAAGAGCGAACTCGGCCGCGTCTGGGACATCGAATTCGCGCCGACCGGTGGAGTCGAGCGCCGGCGCCGGTCTCACCGTGGTCGACCACATCTCGCAATCGATGCATTACGAGGAAATGCTGACCTGGGTGCTGTTCTACACCTCGCTTCTCGATCTCAAGAAGACGCCCGAGCAGGACGTGCTCGATCCCGGCGGTCTCGTCAAAAGCCAGGTGGTGCAGTCGGCCGATGGCGAACTGCGCATCGCGCTCAATGCGTCGCAGTCGGTGCGCACCCAGTCTTCGCGCTTCCTCAACGAAGCCTTCGGTTCCGGCGTGCAGCACATCGCGCTCGCCACCAACGATCTCGCCGCAACGGTGAGGCGTCTCGAAGCGAACGGCGTCGCGTTGCTGCCGATCCCGGAAAATTACTACGACGATCTCGAGGCGAAGAGCGATCTGTCGTCCGCGCAGATCGACGACCTCAAGGCGCACAACATGCTCTACGAGCGGGACGGCAACGCCGAATATCTCCAGGCCTATACCCGCACGTTCGAGAACCGCTTCTTCTTCGAGATCGTCGAGCGGCGCGGCTATCGCGGCTTCGGCGCGACCAATGCCCCGATCCGCCTCGCGGCGCAAACGCGGCTCGCGCGCCATCCGGCCGTGCCGGCGCGGTGAAACGAGAGGTCAACGATGATGCGATCGAATTTGAAATCAGCGCTGGCAGGTGCGGTAGCGGCCGCCGTCACGTTTCTGATCCAGCCGCTCCATGCGGAGGTCAGCGAGAAGTCGATCGCAGTTGCCGGCTCGACCGTGCATTACAAGGTCGTCCTGCCGAACGGCTTCGATCCGGCAAAAACGTACCCCGCGATTCTCGCCTTCGGCGGCGGCCCGCAGACCATGAACACCGTGGACGGCGTGCTGAGCCGCAACCTCCAGGCGGAGGCCGAGAAGCGCGGCTATATCGTGATTGCACCCGCAGCGCCCGACGGTGATCTGTTCTTCGAGGACGGAGACCGCATCTTTCCCGAATTTCTGGACAAGATGCTTGCGGACTACAAAATCCGCGACGGCAAGTTTCATATCGCCGGGCCGTCAAACGGAGGCATCGCGGCATTGCACGTTGCTGCAACGAACCCGCAATATTTCCTCTCCGTGACGGCCTTTCCAGGATACATGTGGGAGCGCACCGCAGAAAAGCTGCAGGCGATCTCGAAAATGTGCGTCTTCATGTATGTCGGCGAATTCGACCCTTACATGTGGCACGGCGAGATGAAGAAGGAGGCCGAATTCCTCCGGTCCAAGGGGACCCTCGCACGCTACAGCGTCGAGAGCGGGCAGCCGCATCGGATGGAAACGCTCACGGGCGCGGGCGCCGGCCGCTTGTTCGATAATTTTGCCGAAGCCGAGAAAGGCTGCAGCAAGTGACGGCAGCTGCCGCGCCTCACTTGCAAATGTGAGATCGCGGCTGTCACCGCAGGGGGGCGGCTGTCACCGCAGCGGATCTTCGTCGATCGCGGACCCTGCGGTCATGTTGTCCTTGGTCGCGGGATCGGGACCTCGCCCCTCGGCGAACGCGCGCTCTTCCGTGCGCCGTCCATGCAACAGCCCTGGCAATCCGTAATTTCCTTCGACACACCGCGGCTCGTAATAAATTCGGTTCTGCTCGTCGCTCTGCCGCGTGAATTCCTGACTGACGGTCCAGGGCCGCGTCCACACCGTCGGGTCTTCGATCATGACCTCGTAGGCGAGGGTGGTCGGCCCGGTGCGCGTCCAGCGCTCGACGAGATGCAAATTCTCGCGCGCGTTTTGGAAATCGGCTTTCGGACTGAAGTTCGTGACGTCGATGACGAGGGTGTCACCGTCCCAGCGGCCACGGGAATCACCAAACCATTGGCGGATGCTGCTGGGCAAGTGCGGACGTCCGTCCATCACAATGTTGCGCTGCCATCCCTGGCCCTGGCCGACGTCGTAGAAGATCGAGATGCCGCCCGGCGTCTGCACGATGCGACGAAAACTGCCGCCGAACGCGGTGCCGAATTCGGGGAGTCCGCCGGGCAAGCAGCGCTCGCCGAGGGTCACGTCCTCCGGGCCGTCCTGCCGGTTCATGCGCCCGACATTGTAGCGCGGCGGTTGCTCGCCGCGCCGCGGCGACGGCGTCGGATCGAACGTGCCGCCATTGCAGGGCGCCAATTTCTTCCGGCACGTCTCGGTCGATTGCAGCAGCGCCAGGCGAAACGCGCGATCGGCGGCGGCGAGCTTTGCAGCCTCCGGCGTCAGCGGCGGAATGCGCCCGTTCGGTGGGTCGACGATGAGCGAGGTGCGCGCGCCGACGCGCTTCACGGTGAGGAACACCGAATTGTAGGCCGCGGTGACATCGACTTCGGTGCCACGTTCGGTGCGCCTGTCGCGGGCAAGCAGTCCCGCCCGCAGACTGTCGATTTCGGCGCGCTGGGCGTCGGTGAAAAACTCCTGGTTCGCATATTTGGCGAGGCGCTGCAGGGGCGTGTCAGCCTCGTCCGTCCAGATGCCCTGCAGATCGGGCTCGCCCCAGGGCGTTCTCGGCGTCTCGGCCGATGCCGGTGCAATCAGCGCCGAAAGAACGACGGTGCCGGCAGCGATGCCGAGCGGAATCCTGACGGCGATTCTCTTGCTGAACTCGTACACCGAATAAAAATTATGCTGCCGCGCATTCATGGTTTCCTCCCGATCACGGTTCGGTTGTCGCCGGCGGATGTGCGCGCCACAAAAATTTACGTCATCACAGTGTCGGGTGCACGCCTAAGCTAAAGGCGACGAACCGACCGACTGTGCGGTCAAAACAGGCAAAGGCGTGATGCGCCTATTGCCGAGCTTAGTCCGCATCGCCGCCCTTAACGCGAGCCGGATCAGAGCGGCGGCAGCGGCTTGCCGCCTTCGGGGACAGGCGAGCGGTTGGCATTGAGAATGAGCGAAACGAAGCCGTAATAGCCCGCAAGCCCGATCAATTCGATGACCAGGCGCTCGCCGAAGCGCGTCACCGCGGCATCGAAAGCAGCGTCGCTGATATCCTTGTTGTTCAGCAACTCGGAGATCAGGTCATAAACCGCGGCCTCGTCGGCCGAGAGTTTCGGCGGGCGGCGGCCGATCTCGATAGCGTCGGCAATGCCGGGGTCGAGGCCGGCGCTGGCGGCGTGCTTGCGATGGGCGTTCCACTCGTAGTGAGCCGACCAGAACCGCGCGACGATCAGGATGGTCAGCTCGCGCAACGGCGCCGGTATGGTGCTCTCGAACCGCACGTAATCCCCGAGATGGCGTGCCCGGTCGGCGAGTTCGGGGCTTCGCAGCAATGCATGGAACGGCCCGCGCAGGCCGCCGCGGGGCCCGGTCGCGAGTGCCTGAGCGACGCGCTGCTGATCGAGGCTCATGTCATGTTGAGCGAGCGGCTTGAAGCGTGGCGACACGTTTGGCTTCCCCTTGCTTGACGGAGCGCGGCGGCGCCCGACGCTTTGCCGGCCGGCAGCTTATGCTATTGCCGAATGCCACGACATACCTAAAATCATCATGCAACAGGCACGCACGACAGCCTGAGCAAACAGCGTAACAGCGCAGAACACAAAGGGCAGGACACGCCATGGCAAAGCAACGGATCAGCTACGTGCCGCTGGAGCGGATGGACGCCGACATGCGCCGGGAGATGGAGCGGTGCCAGCGCGAAGGCACGCCGCGCCCGGAAAGTTCGGCGATACGCGCCCACGTGCCGGCGGCATTCTGGTTCTTCGCAAGATCCTGGAACGATCTCTATCGCAATGGCGTCCTCGATCACGCCATCAAGGAACTGTGCCGGCTCTACGTGTCGCGCTCGGTGCAGTGCGAGTATTGCGGCAACCAGCGTTCCGTCAAAGCGACGGTGAGCGGCGCGGTGATCGAGGACCAGGTGCTCGATCTTTTGAATTTCGAGAAATCGACGCGCTATGGCGAACGCCAGAAGGCGGCGCTCGCCTATGCGGAGGCGATTGTCTGGCACCTCAACACCGACGATGCGTTCTGGGAGCGCATGCATCGCCACTTCACCGAACCGGAACTGGTCGAACTCGGCTGCATGATCGGATTGACGCTCGGGCAGCAAAGCTGGCTGCGCCTCCTCAATATCGAGCATCACCAGGTGCTGGCCGGCACGTCTGCTTCCATGGCGCCCGGCTACGAAGACGCGACCCGCCTCACCGCGACGAAATCGGCCGACGATTATTGGGCGAAATCGAGCCCGCGGGTCGGCAGCGACGCCTGAGCCGCGGGCTCGGTCGTCAAACATTTAATGATTTAGTGCCCGCCGCGCGGCTGCTTCGTTTCGCATCGAAGCCGCGCAGCGGGCGATACTTTTTTCAGCGCTTAAATCCGCGCCAAGCCGCTGTCCGGCTGGGCAAGACGACATAATTCGAACCCGCAACCAGCCTGCAGCCTCAAGAAAAGCCAAGTCGCGCCAGCGCGTTGGTGAGCGCGCGCGGTTGGCACATCCCTTGAATGGAGGGGAGCGGCAAGCGCAACCGCTTTGTTGCTCCGGGATCAGGCTTGCCTCGCGAGAGCTTCTCGGCGACGCCGCAGAACGACCGCCACCGGAAGAGGATTGTGATGACGCCGGAACAGGTCAGTCTCATTCAAGCAAGCTTCGCCAAGGTCGCACCGATCTCCGAACAGGCGGCGGCCATGTTCTATGGTCGCCTCTTCGAAATTGCGCCGGAAGTGAAGCCGCTGTTTCGCGGCGACATGGCGGAGCAGGGCCGCAAGCTGATGGCGACGCTCGCGGTCGTGGTGAACGGGCTCACCAATCTCCCATCGATTCTGCCGGCGGCGAGCGCGCTGGCCAAGCGCCATGTGGGTTACGGCGTCAAGGCGGAGTATTACGCTCCGGTCGGCGCCGCATTGCTGTGGACGCTGGAGCGCGGGCTCGGTGCCGCGTGGACACCGCAGCTCGCCGAAGCCTGGACCGCGGCCTACACCACCCTCTCCGGATACATGATCGGCGAAGCCTACGGACGGAGCGAGGCCGCGGAATGACGCGACATCATCGCGGCGTCTGAGCGGCATTCCTCATGAGCGAACCCCTCGTCATCATCGGCAACGGCATGGCGACGGTGCGTCTCGTCGACGAACTCGCGACGCGCGCGCTCGGCCGTTACGCGATCGCGGTGGTCGGCGAGGAACCGCAGCTTGCCTACAATCGCGTGCTGCTGTCCTCGGTGCTCGCGGGCGCGGTGCCGGTGGCCGAAATCGAACTCAAGCCGCCGAAATGGTGGATCGATCGCGGCGTCACGCTGCTCTACGGTTATCGCGCCGTCTCGATCGACCACGACCTGCGCCGCGTCCGCCTCGCGAGCGGCGCCACTTTGCCCTACGCCCATCTCGTGCTTGCCACCGGTTCGCGACCGATCCGCTTGCCGGTGCCCGGCAGCGAACTTGCCGGCGTCCTCACGTTTCGCGATCTCAGCGATGTCGCGAAGCTCCAGGAGGCTGCCGTCGCGGGCAGCCGCGCCGTGGTGATCGGCGGCGGTTTGCTCGGCCTCGAAGCCGCCTACGGACTTGCCCAGGCCGGCGTGAACGTCAGTGTCGTCCATCTCATGGACCGCCTGATGGAGCGCCAGCTCGACGTGCGCGCGGCGGCCTTGCTCAAATCTGCCATCGAGCGGCAGGGCGTCACGGTCCATCTCAACGCCCAAACGGCTGCCTTCCGCGGCGATCGGCGTGTCCGCGCGGTCGAACTTGCCGACGGCCAGGTGCTCGACGCCGACCTCGTGGTGATGGCGGTCGGTATCCGTCCCAATGCCGATCTCGCGACCGGCGCCGGCCTCAACGTCAATCGCGGCATCGTCGTCGACGACAATCTGCAGACCAGCCGCGCCGGTATCCACGCCATCGGCGAATGCGCCGAGCATCGCGGCACGTGTTACGGCCTGGTCGAGCCCGCCTATGAGCAGGCGCGGGTGCTGGCGCAACGCCTTGCCGGCCGCCCCGCAAGCTATGCCGGGAGCGTGCTTGCGACCAATCTCAAGGTCTCCGGCGTGCACGTCTTCTCGGCCGGCGAGTTTCTCGGCCGCCAGGGTGCGAACGGGACCTCCACCAACGACATCGTGCTCGCCGATCCGGGGCTCGGCATCTACAAGCGGCTCGTTCTCGACGGTGATCGGCTGGTCGGTACCGTGCTCTATGGCGATACCACGGACGGCCTGTGGTACCTCGACCTGATCCGCTCCGGCGCCTCGATCAAACACATCCGTAACGATCTTGCCTTCGGGCGCGCGCTCGCCGAACGCAGGGCCGCATGAGGCCGCGGATGGCGGTGCGACCCGACGAACGCGGATCCTCATGAATGCGCTGACCCGCCATCCGCCGCAGGTGCGCACGGTGTGCCCCTATTGCGGCGTCGGCTGCGGCCTCCTGGCGACGCCCGACGGCGAAGGCGGCGCGGTCATCGCGGGCGATCCCGATCACCCGGCCAATCGCGGGCGCCTGTGTTCGAAAGGCTCGGCGCTCGGCGAGACGTTGTCGCTCGACGGCCGGCTGTTGCATCCGATGCGCCGCCAGAGCGACGGCACGCTGGCGCGCGTCGCGTGGGACACGGCGCTCAAGGCGGTCGCCGAGCGGCTTCCAGCAGGTGATCGAGCGGCACGGGCCCGGCGCGGTCGCGTTCTATCTCTCGGGCCAATTGCTCACCGAGGATTATTACGTCGCCAACAAGCTGATGAAGGGCTTCATCGGCTCGGCCAATGTCGACACCAATTCGCGGCTCTGCATGGCCTCGTCGGTCGCCGGCCATCGCCGCGCCTTCGGGTCCGACACCGTGCCGGGCATGTACGAGGATCTCGACACCGCCGATCTCATCGTGCTGGTCGGCTCGAACACCGCGTGGTGTCATCCGGTGCTGTTCCAGCGAATGATCGCCAACAAGCGCGAGCGCGGCGCCCGCATCGTGGTCATCGATCCGCGCCGCACCGCGACCGCCGATGAGGCCGATCTCTTCCTGCCCATCGCCGCCGGCACCGACACCGCGCTGTTCTGCGGGCTGTTGTGCGACCTCGCGGCGCACGGCGCAATCGACTTCGCCTACATCAATGCGCACACGCGCGGTTTCGGCGCCGCCTACGCGCGCGCGACCGAGATCGCCCGCACCATCGAAAATACCGCGGCGGCGACCGGACTTGCCGCCGCCGATGTGGCGCGCTTCTTCGAATGGTTCCGCACGACGCCGCGCGTGGTGACGGCCTTCTCCCAAGGCGTCAACCAGTCGGCGCAGGGGACCGACAAGGTCAACGCCATCATCAACTGCCACCTCGCCACCGGCCGCATCGGCAAGCTCGGGATGGGGCCGTTCTCGCTCACCGGTCAGCCCAACGCGATGGGCGGACGCGAAGTCGGCGGCCTTGCCAACCAACTCGCCGCGCACATGAGCTTCACGCCGGCCGATATCGACCGCGTCGGCCGCTTCTGGCGCGCGACCCGCATGGCGACCCATGAGGGCCTCAAGGCCGTGCAGATGTTCGAGGCGATCGAGCGCGGCGAGATCAAGGCGCTGTGGGTGATGGCGACGAATCCTGCCGTGTCGCTGCCGCGCGCGGCGGCGGTGCGCGCGGCGCTGCGCCGGCTCGATGTCTTCGTCGCCTCGGAGAACGTGCTCTCCAACGACACGGTCGATGCCGGCGCGCAGATTCTGCTGCCGGCCGCCGCGTGGGGCGAGAAGGACGGCACCGTCACCAATTCCGAACGGCGCATCTCGCGCCAGCGCTCGTTCCTGCCGCCGCCCGGGCAAGCACAGCCCGACTGGTGGATCGTGTGCGAGGTCGCGAGGCGCATGGGCTTCGGCGCCGCGTTCTCCTACGGTTCGGTCGCCGACGTCTTTCGCGAGCATGCGGCGCTGTCCGCGTTCGAGAACGGCGGCGCGCGCGATTTCGATATCGGCGGGCTCGCGAACATCACCGACGACGAATACAACGCGTTCGATCCGGTGCAATGGCCGATACGCGCCAACGAAACCGGGGGCGCGCGCGCGAGCACGACGCGATTCTTCGCTGCCGGCGGCTTCTATACCGGCGACCACAAGGCGCGCTTCGTTGCGCCTGAACCGCCGCCGCATCCGGCGATGCCCCTCGACGAGGCGTTCCCGTTCCGCCTCAACACCGGCCGCATCCGCGACCAGTGGCACACCATGACCCGCACCGGCACGAGCCCGCGGCTCGGCGCCCATCTGCCGGAGCCGTTTGTCGCGGTTCATCCCGACGACGCGCGCGCCGCGGGCCTCTCGGATGGTGGTTTTGCGCGCGTCGCGACGCATTACGGCGCTTGCGTTCTCAAGGTCGCGGTGACCGACGCACAGATGCCGGGCACTTTGTTCGTGCCGATCCATTGGAGCGGCGCGACCTCGTCGGGCGGCCGCGTCGGCGAGCTTGTGACGCCGCTGACCGATCCCCATTCCGGCCAACCCGACTCCGAAGGCGACGCCGGCCGCGATCAGCGCCGTCACGTTTTCCTCGCGCGGCTTCATCCTGACGCGGCACAAGGTCACGCTGCCGGACGGCACCTGGTGGGCGCGGGTCGCCGTGCGCGGCGGCCACGGCCTGCTGTTTGCCGCCGATCTCTCGCTCGAAGGATGGCGCGACTGCGCGGCCCGCTGGTTCGGCGCGGACGCCGAACTCGCCGAGTATCTCGATGCGCAGGGCGGCAACCTGCGTCTCGCCGCTTACGTCGACGGGAAACTCGCCGGCTGCATCTTCGTCGGCCCGCCCAAGTCGGCGCCGCAGTGGGATGCGGTCAGGGCGATGTTCGAGGCCGATGCGATCGCGAGCGGACCCCGCCGCACGCTGCTGTCCGGCCAGTCGACCGACGGCGTCGAAGATGCCGGGCCGATGATCTGCGCCTGCTTCGGCGTCGGCCTCAACACCATTCGCCGCGCCATCGCGTCCGAGAAGCTGGCGAGCGCCGAGGAGATCGGCAAAGCCTTGCGCGCCGGCACCAACTGCGGCTCATGCCTGCCGGAGTTGCGCAAGATCGTCCAGGCGGAGGCCGTGCCGGCGTAGCTCCATCCATCGCGTAGGGTGGGCAAAGGCGGCCGAGGCGTCGAAATTCTTTGCGAGACGTTTATTCCGCCGTGCCCACGTTCGGCGTCGTTGCGAGTGGAATCGGTGCGGTGGGCACGCTTCGCTTTGCCCACCCTACGGCGCGCGAAACGCTGCGCCGTTCACCCTTGCTTCGCCGCCGCCTTGTCGACGAGGGCAATCAGGCCGCGCAGGAGATCGATCGGGCGCGGCGGGCAACCGCGGATGTGGAGATCGACCGGGATCACCTTGTCGACCCCGCCGACGACCGCGTAACTCCCTTCGAACACGCCGCAGCCGCAGCCGCAATCGCCGACCGCGACGACCCATTTCGGATCGGGCGTCGCCGCGTAGGTGCGTTCGAGCGCGACTTTCATGTTGTGGGTCACCGGCCCGGTGACGAGCAGCACGTCGCAATGGCGCGGCGAGGCCGCGAACCGCAAGCCGAACCGCTCGACGTCATAGACCGAATTATTCAGCGCATGGATTTCGAGTTCGCAGCCGTTGCAGGAGCCGGCATCGACCTCGCGGATGGTGATCGAGCGGCCGAACAGGCGCCGCGCCCGCGCCGCCAGCGCCCGGCCGATCTCCTCGAGCCCGCCGTCGTCGGCGCCGGGCGAGGGGATCGTCACCGGCGTAGCGAACAGCGATTTCAATAACAGCGTGCGCATGGCTTAAAGATCGTGACCCGAATAGGAGCAGTTGAACGATTTGTTGCACAGGGGAAAGTCGGCGACGATGTTGTTCTCGATCGCGGCTTCGAGCAGCGGCCACTGGAACCACGAGGCGTCGCGCACATGGCAGCGCGCGACGCGCCCGCCGCGGTGCGAGCCGCAGCCACACCAGCACATCGCCGCGGAACGCTTCGGTGACCGCGACGCCCTCGCGCGGCTCCGTCATGTGCCGGCAGCGGCGCGATCACCGGACCGGCCGGCAGGGCCTTAAGCCACGTCCTGATCATGCGCATGCTCGCGCCGATCTCGGCGACGCGGACACGCAGCCGCGCATCAACATCGCCCGTGCCCAGCACCGGCACCTCGAAGCGGAGCCCTTGGTAGGGCGGATAGGCAAGATCGCGCCGCGCATCGAAATCGCGGCTCGACGCGCGACCGACGTAGCCGCCCGCCGCCCACTGCCGCACGAGATCGGCGGCGACGATGCCGGTGCTGCAGGTGCGGTCCTGCAACGATGGAGTCTCGTCGTAGAGGTCGACGATCTTGGCGAAGGGCGCCTCGATGTCATCGAGCGCCGCGATGATCGCCGCCAGCGCCATCGGACGCGATGTCCCCGGCGACGCCGCCCGGAACGATGCGATCCATCATCAGCCGGTGGCCGAAGGCGCGGTCGGAGGCGGCGAGCACGCGCTCGCGGAAAATCCCGCAATGGGCATGGATCAGCGCAAAGGCCGCGTCGTTGCAGATCGCGCCGACATCGCCCAAATGATTGGCGATGCGCTCGAGTTCCGCCATCACCCCGCGCAGCACGACGGCGCGCGGCGGCGGCGCGATGCCGAGTGCGGCCTCGACGGCGCGCGCGAACGCAAAGCCGAGCGCGACCGTCGAATCCCCGGAGACCCGCGCGACGACACGCGCCGCCTTATCGAGATCGACGTCAGTCAGCAGGCCGTCGACGCCCTTGTGGACATAGCCGAGCCGCTCCTCGAGCCGCGCCACCGTTTCGCCGTTGGCGGTGAAGCGGAAATGCCCGGGCTCGATGATGCCGGCATGGACCGGACCGACGGGAATTTGATGAAGCCCGTGACCGTGCACGGGCAGGAATTCGTAATCGACAGGATTGCGCGGCGGCGCCGGGCTGCGTGCCCCGAGCGGCGCGCGAATGCCCCACTGGCCGTGATCGAGCCAGGGGCGTTCGTCGGGCGCATCGATGGGCACATGGCCGTAGAGATCGCGCACGGTGCGTTCGAGACGGATCGCCGGCAGATGAAACCGGCCGATCGACGGAAAGCCGCCGGCCACGATGGCAAGCGACACCACGCATGGCTCCGCCGAGGACGCGCGGACCGCCATGTGCACCGCGCCGGTATCGCCCCACAGCCCCAGGAGATCGCCCTCGCCGCGACCGAGTGCCTGGCCGACCGCTTCCCACGCGGCGGCATCGACCTCGAAACGAGGCCATGGCGCGTGGCCGGAAACCGGCGCGAATTTCGCAAGCGTCGTGGCGATTGCGCTCATCGCTGTCATCCGAGCAGGGCCGCAACGCTGCGGAACCATTGCACCAGCGCGTCCGGCAGCCACAGGCCGGCAACGAGCACGAGCGCAAGGTGCGTGTAGGCGGGAATGTAGGACGCCTTCGCCGCATGATATTTGCCGCTCGGTTCGCCGAACACGATGTCCTGCAGCCGCAGCACCAGAGCGCCGAAGGCGATGAGCAGCCCGCCGATCAGCACGATGCTCAGCGCCGGCTGTCGCGCGAAGGTCGAGGTGACCAGCATGAATTCGCTGGTGAACATGCCGAACGGCGGCAGCCCGGCGATGGCGATCACGCCGAGCGAGAACAACAGCGCGAGCACCGGATGGGAGACCGACAGGCCGCTGATGGCGGCGATGCGCTGCGTGCCCTTCACCTGCGCGATGTGGCCGACCGCAAAGAATATCCCCGACTTGATGAGCGAGTGCATCGTCATGTGCAGCAGGCCGGCGAAGTTCGCGAGCGGGCCGCCCATGCCGAAGGCGAACGCGGCGACCCCCATGTGCTCGATCGACGAATAGGCGAACAGGCGTTTGATATCGCGCCGCCGGTAGAGCATGAACGCCGCGAACACGAGGCTGACGAGGCCGATCACCACCATGATCGCGCCGACATTGATGGCGCCCTCGTTGCCGGCAAGCACCATCTTGAATCGCAACAACGCATAGAGCGCGACGTTGAGCAGCAACCCTGAAAGCACCGCCGAGATCGGCGTCGGACCTTCCGCGTGGGCGTCAGGCAGCCAGGCGTGAAACGGCGCAAGCCCCACCTTGGTGCCGTAGCCGACCAGAAGAAACACGAACGCGAGCGACAGCATTTTCGAGTCGAGCTTTGCCGCATTCTTCACCAGGAGATCCCACGACATCGCCGGAAGGCCGGTCCCGACGACCTCCTGTCCGACGAGGTAAATCAGGATGGTGCCGAAGAAGGCCAGACCGATCCCGACGCTGCCGAGGATGAAATATTTCCACGCCGCCTCGATCGCCTCGGGCGTCCGGTAGATGCCGACCATCAACACGGTCGACAATGTCGCGACTTCGACGCCGACCCACATCAAGCCGATATTGTTGGACACCAGCGCAAGGTTCATGGCGCCCATCATCGCCTGGTACATGGCGTGGTAGAATCGCAGGAATGCCGGCGTCAGCTTCCCGACCTCGATCTCGTGGGCGATGTAGGTGGCGCTGAAGATGCTCGTGGTGAATCCGACGAAGGCGGTCAGGATCAGCAGGAAGATATTGAAGTCGTCGATGATGATGAGGTCGCCGCGCGGATGCGTGGTGAACAAGAGCGCAATCGCGGCGGCAAGGACGAGCCCGCAGGCGATCACGTTGAGCGCGGCGCCGAGCCGGTAGCTCGAGACGAGCGCAAGCACCGGCACCGCGATCGCCGGAATGATAAGCAGCAACTCGGCGGGGCCGATCATGCGGTGTCTCTCCGTTCGCCGCGGAAGCGGTCGAGCGCGCTCACGTCGACGCTGTCGAAGCGCTCGCGCATGCGGAAGACGAAGACGCCGAACACGATGAAGGCGATCAGGATCGAGAACGCCACGGAAATCTCGACCACGAGCGGCATGCCCTTGGCGCCGGTCGCGGCGAGGATCAGGCCGTTCTCGAGCGACATGAAGCCGACCACCTGGGTCACGGCATTGCGCCGCGTGATCATCATCAACAGCCCGAGCAGAATGATCGCGAGCGCAAAGGCGAGGTCCTCGCGGGTGTAGATGCTGGTCTCGCCGCCGACCGGCTGGACCAGCAGAATCGAGAGCGCGACGAGGCCGAGGCCGGTGAGCATGGTGGGGCCGGCGCCGATCACCTGCTCGATCTCACGGTGGATCGCGAGCTGGCGGATAATGCGGTGCAGTGCCGTCGGGATGACGAAGCCCTTGACGACAAGCGCCAGCGCCGCCGTCACCACGAGGTGCGGCGCATCCTGCACCACGGCCTGCCAGGCGACCGACATCGCCAGCACGATCGCCTGCATTGCGAACACGTTCACGACCGCCAGGATGCGGTCCTGGTAGAGCAGCAGGAAGCTCAGCACCAGCATGCTGCCGGCGAGCAGATGGGCGACATCGAACAGCAACGAGCGCATCAGAAGCCCTGGGACACGAACAGGAGAAACACGGCGAGCGCGGCTGCCGCGAAGGCGCCGCCGACGAAGACCGGATAACGGAACACTCGCATCTTGGCGACGGTCGTCTCCACGATCGGCAGCAACGCCGCGAGCACGAATATCTTGACGAGATAACTGACGACACCGGTGGCGTAGGCGCCGATCCCGGCGCCCGGCGCGGCGATGCCGAACGGCACGAACAGGCACGCGATGAGCGAGAAGTAGAGGACGAGCTTGAGGGCTGCCGCCGCCTCGATCATGGCGAGGTGGCGGCCCGAATATTCGAGCACCATCGCCTCGTGCACCATGGTGAGCTCGAGATGCGTCGCCGGATTGTCGATCGGGATGCGCGCATTCTCGGCAATCGCGACGGCGAGAAACGCGATGAGCCCGAGGCCGAGCGAGACGCGTATGCCGACGGTGCCCGCCGAGAACAGGGTTGCGATCGCCGAGAGCTGCGTCGTGCCGGCGACGAGCGCGACCGTGAAGACGATCAGCAGCATCGCGGGTTCGGCGAGCGACGCGATCATCATCTCGCGCGACGAGCCGATGCCGCCGAAGGCCGTGCCCACATCCATGCCGGCGAGCGCCAAGGCGAACCGCGCCGTGCCGAGGAGAGCGACGATCGCGATGAGATCGGCCGACCACGAGAACAGGAGACCGGTAGCGTAGGTCGGCACCAAGGCGGCGCCGACCCAGGTCGCCGCGAAGATCAGGTAGGGCGCGGTGCGATAAACCCACGAGGCATTGTGAGCGATCACGGCCTCCTTGTGCATCAGCTTCCAGATATCGAGATAGGGCTGCAGCACCGGCGGGCCGATGCGCCGCAGCAGCCGCGCCTTGACTTTGCGGGTGACGCCGAGGACGGCGGGCGCGATCGCGACCACCAGGAACATCTGCACCGCCTGGAAGAGAAGGTCGACGATCAGCGCCATACCGCCACCACCACAAGAAGCGCGATCAAAGTGCAGAATACCAATGTCAGGTAGCGGCGAATCGTGAGGAATTGCAGCTGATTGAGCGACAGCGACAGCGATCCGATGGCGCGGGCGATCGGGCCATAGACATAACGCCAGGCCGGATCGAGCAAGCGCATCGCGAAATGTCCGGCCCGCATTTCGCCGGGCCGCGGCATGTCCACATGCTCTCGCACGCCGAAGACGAGCGTGCCGAACACGCGGCGGATCGGCATCGCAAAGCTCGCGCCGGCATATTGGGTCTGCGGCGCATCGAGCGGGAAGCCGCAATCCCAGATCGCGCTGCGACGCGTCGCCCGCGTCGCGAAGCGGTGGATCACCATCGCGGTGAGCGTGCCGGAGACGATCAGGAACATGAGAATGATGAGCCCGTTATACGAGCTTCGGCTTTCGGCGATGGGCACGATCGAAAGCCACGGCTCCGCTGCCTGGCGCGGCATGGTGCCGGCGACCAGCATCGTGGTGACCGGATCGAGGGCATCGATGATGAAGCCGCCGAGCACGCCGGCAAGAACGCAGATCGCGGCAAGGAGAAACATCGCCGTGAGCGAGAACGGGTCGACCTCGTTCGCGGCGGCGACGGCGGGGCCGCGCGGCCGGCCGAGGAACGTCACGCCGAAGGCCTTGACGAAGCAGGCGGCAGCAAGCGCCGCCGACAGCGCAAGCAGCGCGCCCGCGGCGGGCACCGTCAGCTTGAGCCCCCATTGCGGAATCTGCGGGCTCACCAGGATGGCCTGAAACGTCAGCCATTCCGATACGAAGCCGTTGAGCGGCGGCAGCGCCGAGATCGCGGCGCATCCGATCAGGAAAGCGATCGCGGTTTGCGGCATGCGATGAATGAGGCCGCCGAGGCGCTCCATGTCGCGCTCGCCCGTCGCGGTGAGCACGGCGCCGGCGCCGAAGAACAACAGGCTCTTGAACACCGAATGATTGAAGACGTGAAATAGCGTCGCCGTCATCGCCAGTGCCGCGGCGATGTTCATGTCGTTCGCCCGAAAGGCGAGCGCGAGGCCGAGCCCGATGAAGATGATGCCGATGTTCTCGACCGTCGAATAGGCAAGCAGCCGCTTGAGATCGTGCTGCATCAGCGCATAGAGGATGCCGACGGCCGCAGTGATGCCGCCAAGCGACAAAACGATGAGTCCGAGCCACGGATTGGGCATGCCGACCAGATCGAACACGATGCGCACAAAGCCGTAGATCGCGACCTTGGTCATGACGCCGCTCAACAGCGCCGAGACATGGCTCGGTGCCGCCGGGTGCGCGAGCGGCAGCCAGACGTGGAGCGGTACGATGCCGGCTTTCGATCCGGCGCCCGCAAGCGCGAGCAGTACGGCGAGCGCCGCGATGGTCGGACTGTGCGTGGCGGCGCGGATGGTGTCGAAGGCATAGCCCCCGGCCGGCCCCGCCAACAAGCCGAACGCGAGCATGAGGCACAACGTCCCGAAGCTCGCCATGACGAGATAGAGAAAGGCGGCGCGGCTGTTGGCCGGATCGTTATAGCGCGCGAGCACGATCGCCCATGACGTGAGCGACATGAACTCCCAGGCGAGCAGAAAGGTGAACGCGTCGTCGGCGAGGACGACGAGGTTGAGGGCGGCGAGAAACGCCGCATAGAACGGCAGCACCCGGGCCGGGTCCTCCTCGTGCCGGCCATAACCGAGCGCATAAAGGCTCGTCACCGCGGCGCCGAGATTGACGACGATGAGAAAAAACGCGCTCAGCACATCAATGCGAAAGCGCGCGCCGATTCCGGGCAGACCGATCGGCAGAGCGAGCGTCGACGGCGGCTCCGCCCCCACGAAATGGACGAGGGCAGCGCCGAGAGCCGCGATCGCAACCACGAGCGAACCGCCGTAGATCAGCGGCGTCGCGATGGCGCGGCGCCCGAGGATGACAGCCAAGACCGCAAGGCCCAGGAAGCCGACCACGCTCCACATGCCGACCACCGCCGGCAAGCCTATTCCTTGCATCTCCGCTGATCCCGCTTGCCCCGACCGCCAACGCGTGGGCCACGTCGCCGATCGAGACATTGATCTTGATCAACACGCAGCCCAGCCTCCCTGACGGGGGGCTGATTTTGCAGTAAATCACCTTTGAGGGACGATAAAAATACGCGCTTTGGACGGAGGGACGCTGCAATGAAAAGCCGATTTGCGTTCGCATTGGCAATACCCGGATTGATCATGGCGGCCGTGCTTGCGACGGCGCTTCACGCGCAGGTGGCGTTCGGGCCCGGAATCCCCTGGCGCGGCGCCGGTGCGCCCGCCTGCTTCGGGTCGGACGGCGGCAGCATGCAGTGCCCGCCGCCTGCGGCCTTAATTGCGGTGCGAGCCGGCCAATTGTTCGACAGCCGGTCGGGCGAGGTGCGACAGAAGCAGACCATCGTCATCCGCGGCGAGCGGATCGTCGAGGTCGGCGCCGATGCCGCGGTGAAAGTGCCGCCCGGTGCCGCCGTGATCGATCTCAGCCAGGCGACCGTGGTGCCGGGCCTGATCGACGCCCACACCCATATGTTCAACGCGCCGAAGCCCGGCATGTCGCGCGAAACGTCGACGCTCATCGCCATCGAGCATCTCCAGGCCGATCTGCATGCGGGGTTTACGGCGGCGCGCGACATGAGCTCGCACGGCAACGGCTATGGCGATGTCGATATCCGCAACGCCATCAACGAAGGCCGCATCGACGGGCCGCGTTATCAGGTCGCCGGCCGCGGCATCGTCTGGGGTGCGGCGCCGCCGTCGACTCCCGACAACCCGCTCACCAGCATCGTGGTGCGCTCGGTCGAGGATGCGCGCGCGGCGGTGCGCGAACACGTTGCGCGCGGCGTCGACTGGATCAAGCTGTTCCCGACCGGCGCCTACTCGTTCACGCCGGCCGGCGAGGCGAAGTATGTTTTGACCTACCCCATGCCGGTGCTGCAGGCGCTGATCGAGGAGGCCCACAGCCTCGGCAAGAAGACCGGCTGCCACGTCTATGGCGGCGAGGGACAGCGGAACGCGATCCTCGCCGGCTGCGATACCATCGAGCACGCTTTCGGCCTCGACCAGGAGCAGGCCGACATGATGGTCGCCAAGGGGCTTGCCTATGATCCGACCATCGTGCGCTACACCGAGCCCTACATGGACGACAACGACAGCCGCAACACCGGCGGCAAGTACCGGATGATCCCGATCATCGAGCGCGCGGTCGCCATGGCCGCCGCGACCAAGGGACTGAAGATGATGGTAGGCAGCGGCGTCGACGGCGCGACCTTCCCGCACGGCACGCAGGCGCTTGAATTCGAGTGGCTCGTCAAGCGCGCCGGCATGACGCCGGCGCGGGCGATCCAGTCCGGTACCATCGTCAATGCCGAAGTCTTGGGCTGGCAGGATCAGGTCGGCTCGATCGAGGCGGGAAAGTTCGCCGATCTCGTCGCCGTGTCCGGAGATCCGGTGCGCGATATCACCGAGCTGCAGCGCGTGAAGTTCGTGATGAAGGGCGGCAAGATCATCCGCAACGAACTGACCGCCTATGCCGCTTCGCAGTAAGCGCGAAGCGGCTCTTTCTTCGGCTAGCCGCTACCCGCGGGCGTGGATGGCGTTGCCGACGAGGGTGCGGCCGAGCGACCAGATCGCGCCCGGCATGCGCTGCGTTGCCGCGATCACGTCCTCGAAGGCGGATTTCGATCAGCTCGCAATCCTCGTCGGTGATGACCAGCGGCGGCAGCAATTTCACGGTGTGGCTGCCGTGGCCGGCGACCTGCGTCAGGATCTTGTGGTCGCGGAACAGCGGAATGGTGATGAGCTGGCAGAACAGCCCTTCCTTCGCGGTCTCGATCAGGTTCCAGCTCGCCTTGAGCTTCAACGAGGCGGGCGATCCGAATTCGATGCCGATCATCAGACCTTTGCCGCGCACATCGCGCACGAATTCCGAACGGCCGACCAGGCGCTCCAGGCCTTCGCGCAGCCGTACGCCATGGCGCTCGGCACGCGCGATCAGGTCCTCGTTGCGCATCACTTCGAGGGTCGCAAGGCCCGCCGCCATGGCGAGATCGTTCTTGGCGAAGGTCGAGCCGTGCACCACCGCGCGATCGATGCGATCGAATACTTTGTCGTAGATGCCCTTGCGCATCAGCACCGCGCCGACCGGCACGTGTCCGCCGGACAGCGCCTTGGCGAGCAGCACCACGTCGGGCTCGACGCCCCAATGTTCGACCGCGAGGAAGCGGCCGGTGCGGCCGAGGCCGGTCTGGATTTCGTCGGCGACGAACAGCGTGCCGTGACGCCGGCACAATCGCGCCGCCTCTTGCAGATAGCCGTCCGCGGGCATGTTGACGCCCTTGCCCTGGATCGGCTCGACGATGAACGCCGCAACGTCGCGCAGCGCGAGCGCGCGCTCGAGTGCGTCGAGATCGTTGAACGGCACCACGCGGCACTGCGGCAGCAGCGGCTCGAAGCCGGTGCGGAAGATGCCGTCGCCATTGAGCGACAGCGATCCGTTGGTCAGGCCATGGAACGCGTGATCGCAATAGACAAGCCCCGGCCGCCCGGTGGCGGCGCGCACGAACTTGATCGCCGCTTCCGTCGCCTCGGTGCCCGAATTGGCAAAGAACACCTTGTCGAGCTAGGGGACGAACGCCAGCAACTGCTCCGCCAACAGCCCGGCGAGCGGCGAAACGTCCATCTGCACCAGATTGGGCAACTCGGCATCGAGCACGCTTTTGAGCGCCTCGCGCAGGGCAGGATGATTGCGCCCGACCGCGAACACGCCGTAACCGCTCAACAGGTCGAGATATTTCGCGCCGTCGCGATCGTAGAGATATTGTCCCGCGCCGCGGCGAAACGAGACGTCGTAGCCGATGGTGCGCAGGACGCGGACCATCTGTTCGTTGAGATGGCGCGCATGCAACTCATAGCGGTCGGCTTCGTTATCGGCGTAGAGCTGAGCAACATTTAGGCCCGGTGCCGTGTTGCTCGGCACCGAACTGTTCGGCATGTAGATGACTTGCGACCGATGTTTCACCAGTTCGCCCCCCCGGACTGCCCAGTGCCGCATCGAAATACTGACGCAAACATTGCCTAATGCAATGATTCGTTGCGTAGGCTATGACGAAATTCATTGAGGTGTGACCTGGATGCGTCGACTTCTTATGATTTGTGCCGCGGCCATCGTGTGGGCCGCACCCGCCCGGGCAGCCGACCCGGTGGGCGAGTGGCGCGTCGCCAATGGCGAAGCGAACATCCGCATCGACGATTGCGACGGCGCCTTGTGGGGCATCGTCTCGTGGGAGAAGGATCCGGGCGTCGATTCTTCCAATCCGAACCCGGCCGAGCGGACGCGGCCCACGCTCGGCATCCATATCCTCAAGGGGATGCGATCGACCAAGCCCGGCCTGTGGCAGGGCGAAATCTACAATGCCGAGAACGGCAAGACCTATGACTCGCGCCTGAGCCTGCAGTCTCCTGATGTGCTGCGGGTCGAAGGCTGCGTGTTCGGTGGCCTGTTCTGCGGCGGCGAGAACTGGACGCGCGTGAGCGCGCCTGCGCCCGCGCGGGGACGGCCGCAAGCCAATGCAGTAGCGCAAAGTGCCTGTTCAGGTCTCGCGGGTGGTGCGCGGGCGCCCCATAAGGGCGGGCTGAAATAACACTGCCGCCGCGAGCGTGCACACGAGGGCAAGCGCCATCAGCTTGCCCATGCTCGACGTGCCGGGATGACTTGAGAACCACAGGCTGCCGAATGCCGTCGCCGTCGTCGCGGCGCTGAAGATCACGGCCCGCGTCAGGCTCGACTGCAGAAGCTTGGTGCGGCCCGCGCGCCACGCCATCATGTAGTAGATCTTGAACGCGACGCCGATGCCGAGCAGCAGCGGCAACGCGATGATGTTGGCGTAGTTGAGCGGCATGCCGATCAGCACGCAGACCTCGAGCGTCACCGCGCCGGCGAGCAAGAGCGGCACCAGCGTGAGCAGCACGTCGCCGAGGCGCCGCAGCGTGAGCCACAGCAGGATCGCGATCGCGCCAAGCGCCCAGCCGCCGGCTTCCAGGAACGCGCGCACGACGGTGTCGCCGGATTCGAGAATCGAAATCGGCCCGCCGATCGCGGTCGGTTCGGCCGCGAGGACGGCGCGCGCAAACGTGCGCAGGTTTTCATTGTCGGTCGGGTCGCCGGTGGGCACCGCCGACACGCGAATCTTGCCGTCGGCCGTGCGCCAATCGCGGGTGACATCGGGCGGGAGATTCTCGAGCGTGACGGGCTGTGCCTGCAGCAGGCTGCGGATGTCGTCGATGTCGGCCATTGCCGGCACCATGAACACCGCCTCCGCGCGCGCTCGCACGGCGGGCTCCGCCTGCGCGAGTTTCGACAGGGCGCCGGCGAGACGAGGCACCGCATCGGCGCCGGTGCCATTCATCTTGCCCGCCGCCTCGTTGAGCTCGTCGACCACGTGCTTGATCGCCGCGACATTCTCTTCGTCGGTCGGCGCCGGCCGTCGCTCGGCCTGCAGCACCGGATCGAGCACCATCGCCGCCTGCGCGATCGCGGCGAGTTTTGCCTCCTGGTCATCGGGAACGAACGTCGTGATGGTCGTGACGCTCGCGACCTGCGGCACGGCCTTGAGCTTGCGGCTCACGGCGTCGGCGTCGGCAACCGAGGGCACCAAAACGTTGACGGCATTGACGCCGGTCGACGGATCGCGGCGCAGATCGAGATAGGTCGCCATCGATTCGACCTTGGCGCTGCGCAGGTTCATCGGATTGAAGTCGAACTTCAGGTAGTAGAGGAGCGGCAGACCGGCGATCGCGACACCGAGCGTCAGGACGATGATCGCGACCCGATGGGTCTCCAGGAAATTATCGACCGGCGCGAGCGCCTGGAAGCCGAGCGGCTCCTTTTCGCCGGGCGGCCGGAGCACGCGCAGCAGCGCCGGCAGCACCGTGATGCTGGTGAGATAGGCGACGATCATGCCGACGCCGGCGATCTGGCCAAGCTCGGACAAGCCGCGATAGGCGGTCGGAAGAAACGAGAGGAAACCCGCGGCAACCGCCGCCGCCGCAAGCGTCAGCGGAATCCCGACCCGCGCGCCGGTCTCGCGCAGCGCCGATGGCAGGTCAGCTTCCTTGAAGCGTTCCTGGCGATAGCGAACGCTGAACTGGATGCCGAAATCGACGCCGAGGCCGACGAACAGCACCGCGAAGGCAATCGAAATCGGATTGAGCGCGCCGACCATCAGCAGGCCGAGTGCCGCCGTGATCGACAGCCCGACAAAGAGCGAGACCGCGGTCGCGAGAATGATGCGGCCCGATCGCAACGCCAGCCACAGGATGATCAGCACCACCGTCATCGTGATGATGCCGTTTGCCAGCGCTCCCTCCTTGAGGGTCGCGAATTCCTCGTTCTCGATCGCGACCGGCCCGGTGAGCCGCACCCGCGCCTGGTACTTCGCGGCGAGGTCGAGCTTGGCGGCTGCCGCGCGGATCGCATTGGTTGCGGCTTCGCCGGGCTCGAGCGCGCCGAAATCGAGCTTCGGCACGATGTCGATGAGGCCGCGCAGATCGCCTGGATTGGGCGGGCCCTCCGACACGATCTCGCGCCAGGAGAAGCTCGCCGCACGGCCGGCGAGAACGTCATCGAGCGCCGCCGCCGCGGCGTTGAACGGCCGCGCCGCCTGCTCGGCGGTGATCGCGTCTTCGCGCACGCCGGCGAGCACGAGCGAGATCATCTGGGCAAAGCCGCGCAGCGACGGATCGGTGACCGGGATGCGGATCAGCGGCGCCGCCTTGGTCAGCTGATAGAGCGTGCCCTGGACTTCTTCGATCGAAGGAAAGAGGAGGGCGTTGCGGGCGAAGAACGGGCCGCCGCCCGGCTCGGTCACCTGGGGGAACAGCTGGCTGTCGGCCGTGAGCGCTTTGACGAGTTCGGAGCGGGCGAGCGAGGTGAATTCGGGCGTCGGAGCCTCGACCACCGCGAGGATCTTCTCGTCGGGATCGGGAAATGAGCGGTTGTAGTTAATTTCGCGCTGACGCCACGGCAGCAGCGGGGAAATCAGGTTGTCGACGTTGGTGTTGATGGCGAAATGCTCGACCGCATAGTGACCGGCGGCGGCGCCGGTGACGACTGCGACGGCGATGATGACGTAGGCAAAATGCGTACAGAAGGCGACAACCGCCGCAATGGCGTTCTTGAGCATGCCGATCGATTTCCTGCTGCCGCCCCACGCCCGGCCCCAGCACGGTTTAAGACATCAAAGGCCGCGGCTCGCAACCATTTCCGGCTCCGGCGACGCGATTTAACCTTCCGCAGCCACGGGCTCCGCGGGCGCAGGCCACCGGCGCCATTGTGACGCGTCGCTGCACCGTGGGACGGCTTTGCGCGTTAACTATAGCCGGCGGGCAACAACTGACGGAAAAGACGATGGAACGGCCCGCTTGGGCTTGGCGTTCCGCACGGACGTTGATATTGAATGTGCACACGGGAGGTGCATCCGCAGCCCTCCCGATTGGTCGGACGCCGACGGTTGCCTGCCCTCTGCGTCGGCGAGATGGTTGGTATGCGAGCCAGTGCGTCGTCAGGAGAGAGACGTCGGAATGACGATACCGTTTCTCAAGGAAATCAAGATCGGCGCCTACCTCTTGAAGCAGAAGATGGCAGGGCGCGAGCGCTATCCGCTGGTGCTGATGCTGGAGCCGCTGTTCCGCTGCAACCTCGCCTGCGTCGGCTGCGGCAAGATCGACTACCCTGATCCGATTCTAAATCGCCGCCTGTCGGTCGAGGAATGCCTCGCCGCGGTCGACGAGTGCGGCGCGCCGATGGTGGCGATCCCCGGCGGCGAGCCGCTGATCCACAAGGACATCGGCGCCATCGTCAAGGGCATCGTGGCGCGCAAGAAGTTCGTGTCGCTGTGCACCAACGCGCTGCTTCTGGAAAAGAAGCTCGATCAGTTCGAGCCGTCGCCCTACCTGTTCTTCTCGGTGCATCTCGACGGCATCAAGGAGCACCACGACAAGTCGGTGTCGCAGGAAGGCGTGTTCGACCGTGCGGTATCGGCGATCAAGGCGGCGAAGGCGCGCGGCTTCTCGGTCAACGTCAACGCCACGATCTTCGACGGCCATCCCGCCGAGGACATCGCGGCGTTCCTCGATCTCGCCAAGTCGCTCGACGTCGGCGTTTCGATCTCGCCGGGCTACGCCTATGAGCGCGCGCCCGACCAGGAGCATTTCCTCAGCCGCCGCAAGACCAAGGAGCTGTTCCGCCGGGTGTTCGCGCTCGGCAAGGGCAAGGGCTGGAAGCTGATGCATTCCGGCATGTTCATCGATTTTCTCGCCGGCAATCAGACCTTCCACTGCACGCCGTGGGGCATGCCGACGCGCAACGTCTTCGGCTGGCAGAAGCCGTGCTATCTCCTCGGCGAGGGCTACGTCTCCTCGTTCAAGGAACTGATGGAGACGACGGACTGGGACGCCTACGGCACCGGCCGCTACGAGAAATGCGCGAACTGCATGGCGCATTGCGGCTACGAGCCGACCGCCGCGGCCGCGACCCTTGCCCACCCGATCGAGGCGATGCGCATCGCCATGTTCGGCGTGCGCACCGAAGGGCCGATGGCGCCGGAGATCCCGCTCGAGCGCCAGCGCCCGGCGCAATACACGTTCTCGCGCCACGTCGAGAAGATGCTGGCCGACGTCGAGCCAGACCAAGGTCCGCGCCAAGGAACCGCCGGTCAAGGAACCCGCCGCGCGGGGTTAGTTCTCCGGGAGTCCGCAATCCAAAATCGTAGGGTGGGCAAAGCGCAGCGTGCCCACCACAGCGATAACGACGTGGCAACGTCGTACGTGGGCATGGCGGCAGCAGCACCGCGCTCAAATCGCAGATTCCTTGGCCGCCTTCGCCCACCCGGCCACGCATCCCGTCTGACCAAGGGCAGGCATCAAGTGATGATCCAGCAGTAGCGCGCTGCCCTTAGGCTGCCGCGCTATTGGAAGCTGTCACGATGGTCGTGGAGCGAAGCTGGGATGCGGGACGAGGCTTTCCAAACAGGTATCCCTGCATTTCATCGCATCCCGCTAGTCGCAGCAGCTCGAACTGTTGGCTGGTCTCAACGCCTTCCGCGACGGTGGATATACCCAAGTTCTTTGCGAGGCCGACGGTGGCGCAGACGATCGCCGCGCTGCTCGATTCAGTCAGCATCCGGGCCACGAACGACTGGTCGATCTTGATCTTGTCGAAAGGAAACATGCGCAAGTAGCTCAGCGATGCATAACCGGTGCCGAAGTCGTCGAGGACAATTGCGACCCCCATGGACCGGAGCTGGCGCAGCTTTGCGGCGTTTGTTTCGTCCTTCTGCAACAGCACTGACTCCGTGATCTCCAGTTCGAGCCTGTCCGGTTCCAATCCGGAGTTGGCAAGTGCCTCGGCCACCGTTTGCACGACGTCGCCTCTGCGAAATTGGATCGGCGACAGGTTGACCGCGACCTTGAGACGGCGGGGCCAATGCGTCGCGTCCTTGCAGGCGCTGTTCAGCACCCACGCACCAAGCGGCACGATCAGGCCGGTGCTCTCGGCAACCGGGATGAAGACATCCGGTGCGCAGATATCCGCGTTCCGGGTGAACCCAGCGCACCAGCGCCTCGTATCCCCGGACCTGGAGAGTATCTGCGGCAACCATCGGCTGATAATGGATATCGAAGTCGTTCGCCGGTCGCGCATTCCGTAGCTCAACCTCAACCTTGTACCGATCGCGCGCGACACCATCCATTTGCGGTTCGAAGAAGCGGAAGGTGTTCCGGCCGTCTGCCTTCGCGCGGTAAAGGGCAAGATCGGCATTCTTGAGAAGCGTGTCCACGTCCTCGCCGTCACTGGGGTAGAGGGCGATGCCAATCGTCGTCTGCACGATGACCTGGTGGCCGTCGAGATTGAACGGCTCGCCGACCGCCGCCAAAATCCGCGACGCCAGCGCCTCGGCACCCTGTCGCTGGTCGCCACAGCCAGCCTGTACAATGGCAAACTCGTCACCGCCTATGCGCGCGACCACGTCCGATTCCGCGGAGGCATGATCCTCAGGCGCCGCGCGGTCTCGTGGACGAGGCGATCTCCGCTCGCGTGGCCGAGTGTATCGTTGATCGTCTTGAAGTGATCGAGGTCGATCATCAGCACGTTGAACCGGACTGCCCCCGCCGGCGCGCGTTCCATCGCGTGGCCGATGTGCTCGGCAAACAGCAGCCGGTTCGGCAGGCCGGTCAAACCGTCATGGTGGGCCTGATACGCGACGTCGGTCAGCGCCGAGACCAGCTTCTTCTCGCGTGCGGCGCCGAAGCCTATGGCAACCAAGATGACGACCGCCACCACAGTGTCGATCGCCAGGTAGATTTTCGCATTTCTGTCTGCATGGCCAAAAATCTCGGGTTTGGCGATTCCGACAGCCGCTATCAGCGGAAAGCCCTCGACTTTTCGGAAAGAGACCAGCCTCTCGACCTTGTCGAGCGAACTTCCCCCATTCCAATAGCTGCCTCGGTCGGATTTCAAGGAGAACGCCAGCACGTGGGCTTGCGGAAAATATTTCCCGGTCAAGTCGGGACGCGCAACGCCATTGGCGCCGCCGGCCAGGATGTATCCATCCCGGTGCAGCAGTAAGACGAGACCGCCAGGACCGAGCTGAAGCCGCCGAAAGAAGGTCTCAAACTGAATCAAGTCAACCCATACCGACAGAACGCCGTTGAACGACCCGTCGGCTGCCGTGAGGCGGCGCGTCAGGAAGACCGCCATCCGACCCGAGTTCACTCGCCACCAGCGGCTCACTTACATAAAGTCGATCATCGCCATCGTTTGCATGGACCTGGAAATGCTTGCGTCCCGCGATGCTGAGGCCGATTGCGGGTCGATAGCTGGAGGCGATGATGACGCCGTCCGGCCCGGCAATCGAATATTCAAATTTCAGATCGCTTTGAAGCTGGGGGTCGCGGACCCATCCGACCAGGTCGGTTCCGGTCGGGTCGCGTTGATACGACCGCCGGAATTGCAACGCCATATCATCGGCGCTCCTGAAGGCGCGCGCGACCGCTTCCTCGAACACAAACGCAAGGTTCTCGGTTTGCTGGCGGGCTTGCTCTTCCCCGTTCCGCCTATCCTGGACCAGGAGATAAAAAGTCGCCGCAAAAATCGACGCCAGCGTCGCGACGCCCAGATAAGTGACGGGCTGTGCGAAGTATCGAAGCCAATTACGCTCTGGCCGTAATTGCCACGTACTGAGCGCCTCTAGTCGCTAACGACTTCCGGCAAGCGCACCCGGGCCGTCAACGCACACAATGCTTAAAGAGCGTGCAATTTCCAGCCTTTTTTGAAAAGCGCCACGATGATTCCATCATCATCACTTTGTTGCTAATTCATTCCGATCATATTTATCAGTGACATAAATCAGTCTTTAACTGCACGCGGTCTGCCTAGAAAACACAAGGTCCAACGATTAATCCTGGGACATATTTGGCAACTTGCCTATGGCCAGCGAGACAAGGTGTAGAGTTAATCGTTCAGGACAGGAAAGGCGCTGTGGGGAGGCGACGGACCGAGTATTCTCAACCCGTGTTGTCGCTGCCGTCGTAGGCTAAAGGCTGAAGTCACCATAATGCAGCGCTTCGATTCCGCGGGGCGCAGCAACGTGCGCCTGGAGGACAAGCCTTGACGGAAAGCAGGCACGACGACCTTTTCTCTGGCATACTGAGATTTCACGATCGCGGATGAACCGCGACGGGCAGTGCCTTTCAGGGAGGGACTGATGCTTTCTTTGAGCTCAAAGAACGAATTGATTGCGTTCGGCGGCATTGGATTGGCGGCCGGCGGTTTCGTCGTCTGCGTGACGGCGGCGACGCTCGCCGCAGGCGCGGCATGGGCAGAGCCGGACAACGCCATCCCGCAATTTGCTTCGGCCATTTTCGGCTGGCAGTCGAACCTCGAAGATTGGGAGGATCCGCCGTCCGGCGCCGGCCACGGCCCGATGAGGAACGATCCGGCCTATCCGTTCATCAATAACGCCGATGGGAACAGGGCCGGCACCGGCGCAACCAAGCGCATCACCAATACCAAGGACCCGGTGCTCAAGCCGTGGGCGGCCGCGCAGATCCAGGCGACCAATGAGGAGATACTGCAGGGCGTGCGCGACATTCCCTTTACGGCGCAATCGCGCTGCTATCCCGGCGGCGTTCCGGGCCAGCTCCTGTGGCCGTTCGAGCCCGTCTATTTCATCCAGAAGCCCAACGAGGTGTGGATGATGTGGCAGCGCGACCACCTGGTGCGCCGCATCTACCTCACCGACAAGCATTCCGAACACGTGACGCCGTCGTGGTACGGCGAATTGATCGGCCATTACGAGAACGGCAATACGCTGGTGGTCGATACCGTCGGGCTCTCCACCAGGATCAGCTACATCGACAATTTCCGCACGCCCCACAGCGAGAAGCTGCATGTGGTCGAGCGCTTCACCATCGACCCGGGCGGCAAAGGCATGTCGGCGCTGGTGACAGTCGAGGACCCCGACGCGTTCAATGCGCCGCTCACCATGACGAGACGATGGTTCAAGTTCAACGGTCCAATGCTGGAGACCGTCTGCGCCGAGAACAACGGCGACTTCTTCCACCAGAATTTGTTTCCGCAGCCGGAGGCAAAGACGCCTGATTTCTGACCGAAAATTGTTCGGCTAACTGGGCTGCTCCGGACATCTTGGCGAGCGACGAGCGCAGCCGGTTTCGACCCGAAGCAGAAGTCGCAGCTTACTTTGATGTCGGCTGCGCGGACCACTTTCCCGCTTCCCAGTCTTTTCGGCAATGAAATTCCGGAAGTGCGGGGGCGAGCCCAACCCCCTCCTTCCCCCCCCCACAAACGCGGCCCGACATTGCGTGCCGAGTTGGACATTTCCGTGCCAACACTTCTGAGGGTGAAAGGCGCGCGACCCGCCGTCAAGCGCCACCAAAAGGGGCGGCACTTCCACAAAGCCCGAAAAATCGGTACCGTCCACCCCAAGTTCAGCGTTCATCTGGGGAACCCCGGTTCAACTCGTTCCGAGCAGGCGTGACGGGTCTTGGACCTCGATGGCGATTTCCTCCACACATTCATTGCAGCGACCTGACCTGCGCGCGCAGCTCCTGCGAGCGCTCGATGCGGAAACGGCTCGGTACTTCGACGACGCCGAGCGTGGATATCGCGCGGTGCTCGAGACCGACCCGCAAAATTTCGTGGCGCTCGATCGACTGGCTGTCATGCACGCCGGGCGGGGCGAGCTGGTCAACGCGTTGCGTCTGATCGAGGCTGCGATGCGGGCCAATCCTTCCTCCGCCGAGATTGCAAGGGACATGGGCTCCGTTCTGGAGCGCATGGGCAGGCTGGAGGAGGCAAAGACCTCCTTCGAGCGTGCCCTGGCGTTGCGGCCGTGGCATGCCGGGACGCTCTACAAATCCGCGCACGTGCTGCACAAGCTTGGCCGATACGAAGAGGCGCTAGCGACTTACGATCGTGCCGCCGCAATTGCTCGAGGGCGATGCGGCCGACTACAACGACCTCGGGCTCGCGCTTGCGGCCGTCGGGCGCCGGGACGAAGCCCTCGCCGCGTTCGCACGCGCGATCGGCCTCGACCCATCCGGCGCTGATGCCCATTTCAACCGCGCGCTCCTCTATTTGTTGCTGGGGGATTTCGAGCGCGGTTGGGCAGAGTATGAGTGGCGATGGCGAGTTGGCCTGGGCGACGGGACGAGTTCGACGCTTCCGATTGCGGATTGGACCGGCGAACCGGTCGACGGGAAGACCGTCTACCTCTACTTCGAGCAGGGCTTCGGCGATACGATCATGTTCGTGCGCTACGTGCCGCTCGTTGTGGCACGCGGCGCGAGCGTGCTGCTATGCGTGCGCCCACACATGCGGCGTTTGCTCGACGGCATGCCGGGGGTGACGGTCAGCATTCCGGACGATGTCGGCCCGACGGCGCACTACAAATGTCCGCTGTTGGGTCTCCCACGCATCTTCGGAACGAAGATCGACACAATTCCCTCAGACGTTCCATATATTCGCACGGCCCCGGAGTGGAACAAGAAGTGGCGTGGTCGGATTCCGCGCGACGGCCGGCTCAATGTTGGGCTCGTTTGGGCCGGCGGTCGCGATTATCCCGGCGATCGTGCTCGCACCGTCGGATTCGAGCGTTTTGCGGCACTGCTCGGCGATCCGCGCGTCCGGTACGTCAGCCTGCATGCGGAGTTGCGCGACCGCGATGCCGCCTTGATGGCGGCTCACCCCGACATCGTGCATTTCGGGCCTGAGCTTCAGGACTTCGCCGATACCGCCGGCGTCATCTCGCATCTCGATCTGGTGATCAGCGTTGATACCGCGATCGCCCATCTGGCGAGCGCCATGGCGAAGCCAGTGTGGATCCTCCTGCCGTTCTCGCCGGATTTCCGTTGGCTGCTCGATCGCGATGACAGCCCGTGGTACCCGACAGCCCGATCTGTTTCGCCAACCACACGTTGGCGATTGGGAGAGCGTGATCGCGCGTGTGCGCGAGGCGCTTGCTTCACTCATGGATCGTCGCTTGGAAACCGGCGCGTAGCCGCCGTTATCTTCCAGCCGCGAGTTGCGAGCGCGTTGCGCCCGCCGACAGCAGCGGCTCCCATTCGCTGGGCTCGCATCGTGAAAAATTAGGTCACTTCTGCCTTCTTTAGCGAAGCGTTTTGATGCGACCGAGGCCCAGCTATCGCTCGACTGAGGCGCCTCAATAGTATCTCGGCCAACGAAACGGCTCATCTTTTCCATGTGAAAATGGCCCTGCTCGGTGTATTGCCCCCTTAGGCCTCACTCAGGTTTCGCAAATTTAACAGCGCGTCTTTGAGCAAACGTATAACCCGAGTTTGTGGCCGGTACCGCCTTGCCATGAAAAACCGAAAGGGACACACTGGCCCTTTCGCAGAGCACCTTCGATCTTCTCGTCAGCATCTTCGGCACGACGTCTGCCTCTAAAGCGCTTCGGTGCCGCCAAGGAAAGCTAGGAGAGTTCGGCATGGCGACATTCACCTGGACCGCTCACAACAACCGGCGGGACGACCGCATGGGACAACGCCCGATGGCCTGGTTGGACAGCGACAACTCCCACCCAGATCGCCGCGGCGTTCACCACTGCGCCAGGAGCCGATTATGTGGTCAACAGCTTGAACCAATTCACCATCGACGATCTTGGCCCTGGCGGGACCGCCATGCCGGACATCGCCAACTCGTTGACCGTCAGCGATGTGCAAGCCACGCTGCTGTTCGCCGACGGGCGGTGTATTCGACATCGCCACGACTCTCAGCCTTAGCGGTCTCCTCAATCTGGGCACGGTCACCGGCGACTCCATGCTGTCGATGGGTAGTTCCGGCGCGGCCGGCGGCACCATCACGCTGTCGTCGACCGGCCGCATCGAAGGCGGCCTTGACGACAGCATCCAGAACCTGGGCACTTCGCCGACCGAAATCTCTGGCTCCGGCACCATTCTGGTCTGAGCGACGGCATCTTCAACATCGGCACCGGCGTGCAGATCGCCTCTACCGGCGCTGTCAACATGACATTCTCCATCTCCCCGAACGCGACGTTGTCGTTTGCGGACGCGGTGGGCGGCGGGACGGTCGCCTTCTCCACCAGCGGCAGCTCGGGCGTGCTGGACGTGGGCGACCTGTCGGCGTTCAATCCGACCGGGATCAAGAACCTCCACGTCGGTGTGGGCACCAATACCGAAACCACGGTGATCGACTTCATCAACGCGGGCACCGACGCGACCGCGACATTGAGCAATCAATCCACCACTGGCGCCACACTTAACGTGTTCGCCGACGGCACCAGCCATGCGATCCCGCTGATCGGAAATTTCACCACCGTGGCGGGCGAGCACGGGCAAATCCGTCAACGTCAATTACCTGTCCGATGGCCTGGGCGGCACCGACGTCTTCCTGACCGATTCGCCCTGCTTTGCTGCGGGTACACGAATCCTTAACGCCCAGAGGCGAGGTCGCCGTCGAGAATTTAGCAATTGGCGATTTGGTAATCGCTGCGTCTGGGGAAATGGAGCCGATCAAGTGGATTAGGCGGCGCAGTTATTCCGGCCGCTTCGCTCCTGGGCCGAGAAAGCACATCCTGCCGATCTGCATCAAGGCCGGCGCGCTGGATGAGAACGTTCCGCGGCGCGATCTGTGGATTTCGCCGCACCATGCCATGTATCTCGACGGCGTGCTGATCGAAGCTAAGGACCTCGTCAACGGCGTCTCGATCGTGCAGGCCGAGCGCGTCGACAAGGTCGAGTATTTCCACATCGAGCTCGACAGCCACGATGTGATCTTCGCTGAGGGCGCGCCGTCCGAGAGTTTCATCGACGACGACAGCCGCAACATATTCCACAACGCGCATGAATTCCATGCGCTCTATCCCGATGTGCCAAAAGTGCCAGCACGTTACTGCGCGCCTCGACTTGATGCGGGTTATGAGGTTGAGGCAATGCGTCGCCGGATCGCGGGAGAGGGCAGGACTGTTTGCTCGCGTCGGTCAATCATCGGCGCTACGGGGCCACGATGAGCTTCCGGCGTCCAGTCGGATTCGCGGGTTGGGCGCAAAATATGGAACATCCCGAGGCACCGGTATGTCTCGACATCTATGCCGGTGGCCGATTGATCGGACAGGTCTTGGCGAATCGATA
Source organism: uncultured Alphaproteobacteria bacterium (assembly GCA_963702755.1). Classification (GTDB taxonomy): domain Bacteria; phylum Pseudomonadota; class Alphaproteobacteria; order Rhizobiales; family Xanthobacteraceae; genus JAJPKK01. Next base: position 307,754 of record CAVPDZ010000010.1, read on the forward strand.
CCGGGAGGACCTGGAGCAGGCAGGGCTCGGCAGCGGTCGCCATAGCTTTGAATTCAGACCGCCCGTCGGATTGGTCTTCGCGCCAAATGCAATCGTGGTGCGCCGGTCCTTTGATGGAACCGTTCTCGATCGGTTTCGCAATGGCCCGCGACTGTCGGCTTTAACTGCCTGAACACAAATCACGGAGATAACAACGGTCGACCAGGACCATCTATCGACCTGGCATCAATCGGTCACTATCCAAATTTTCCGCACCATCGCCGTGAGCCATCCGTGCCTCGCCGCGTATCGATCGCCAGCGCGGATTGCCGCGACAAGCCAGAACTCAGCGATTTTTTTTCAGCAGGCTGCACAGATTGTTAAATCAAGGTCCGCACCTCGCGACGCTCTTCGATCCCTTCACGAGTATACAAGCCGTGCTTGAGCGCGTTCTGGTTGCCACGGGGCGCACCGGACCTGGCTCGCCGCCATGCACGCGGCAACGTCTTTTGCCGCCTATCGGCGAAGCAATCGACAATCGATAGGCTGCAGCTCGCACTCGAGGCGGCCGGTGTCGAACTTATTGACGAAAATGGGGAGGGCCGGGCGTGCGGCTGAGAGGCCAGCAAAGAAGTGGGCGCGATCGCTCACGCCATAGACGTGGGGATCAGCAGCCGCGACTGACTTCAAGGCCAGCTAGAGACTAAGTGCGAGCCCAACGGAGCCTGGCGATGCGGGGATCGTGTGTTTCGCGGCGGGTCCCGATGCCGATGGACAGGCTCTTGATGTCATTGATGTCCCAGGAGCGAGATGATTTACAAGTCAATCGTTTTTCGACAGAATTGCTGGAATCAGGCGCATGTGCCACCGAGATGCTAACAGCAGCCCAATGCCGCGCCGCGCGAGGCCTTCTCGATTGGAGCCAACAATTGCTGGCCGAAAGGGCACGTGACGCTGGCTTTCGCTTGCGTCCCACGCCACAATGCATCGAATTCTCGACTTCATTAGCCCGCATCAAGTCGTAGCGCGCAATAGATAGCGCGCCGGTCGCCGCGGGGCATCGGGTAGAGGGCATTGTACCTGTGAGCGTTGTGGAACATGACGCGGTCGTCGTCCGGAACGAGATCATTGGAGGCATTCTTGAGGAATGGGTGTTGGTGATTTAGTTGCCCTTTTTCAATTTGTGCGCGAACGTTGCTCCAACACCTACATGAACTTGCTACCAAAATTCATGCTTTCGCGCGGCTCTACGGGGTTGATTGCTTTTGATCTGTGCGAGCGGCCGTACAGGGAGCGGAACCGCAATCTCATAAATCCCGACGACCTCGCGTCTGGCTGCAAATAATGCCCAAAAGGAGTTATAATCAAAGAAGAATTCCGGCGGCCCTTTCTCAGTTCTCGCGTAATGATCGCCGTTGCTCACGCCGCCAATGACATCTATCGAGAGAACGCCGGCTATTGATTTAGCCGCGGCCATAAGCACAAACGGGGGGGCGACGTGGTTGCACGCCTTCATAGCCTGTCTAATTTGCTCAAGCTTTCCGAGTGCACCCTGAACATTGGCAATGAGCAGAACTTGTTCAGCTGAGAAGTCGATTAAGCGACCAGGGACTATGGTGAAACATAGTTCGTAGATCGGTGTGTTATTCTGACTTAAAGTCAATTTTAGATCGCCTTCGGTCGGCCACTCAAGATTTGAAGATAAATAGATCGAGTAGCCATTATCACCAATCATTTCTTTCCATAACAACACGTTCCTTTCGGCAATCTCGACGAAAAATGACGGAGCCACTTGCTTCAACAGATATTGATGATGGAATTTTATGATCTCTCGACGAGTCGACTTCGGAAAACTCTTAGCAAGATAACTTCCAAAATACTTAGTAAACAAACTTGCGTATTGCTTGGTGAGTGGGCGAATGTTCGGGTGATCAAGCACGGTGATCACTTGACGGTGTTCGCGAATTATCACTAGAATCGGCTCATCCATGATGAGATTGTTGAATTTTGAAAACGTCAAAGAAACGTTTCTTCGTAAAACTCCACGCAGCAGATCGATAATGCCAACCAATACCGATCTGAGAAATAGCATTTTTATGTGACTCGTTTAAAATGATCTATTTGTGCTTGCGATGCGAATCGCAGCGGGACAAAGCTAGCCCTTTATCTGAATTAAAACGTACTGGCTCAGCTTTGGTCCGACATATCCTACCGCGATTGCGATACCACGTAGACGGTCGTTGTTTCTCCAGCACTGAAGTCAAACGCACCGGAAGACTGTAAGCTTGCAGTACCGGTCATCTATATCCATAAAAATAGATCATCTCTATTGCTGAAATCTATAGCGCCTCCGCCCATGCACACGCCGCAACTCCGCCGTCGAACCGTAGGCTAAACGTGTTCGGATATGATCAAGCGCGTGTAGGCTGAAAGTAATGCACCGCCGTCCATCAGCAATTACCGGGCGCTGGTCGAGCACGATCAAGACAACGCGACCTGGCGGCTGAGACATATGTTCGCTCCACTACATCGACAATTTCCGCACGCCCCACAGCGAGAAGCTGCATGTGGTCGAGCGCTTCACCATCGACCCGGGCGGCAAAGGCATGTCGGCGCTGGTGACGGTCGAAGACCCCGACGCGTTCAATGCGCCGCTCACCATGACGAGGCGATGGTTCAAGTTCAACGGTCCAATGCTGGAGACCGTCTGCGCCGAGAACAACGGCGACTTCTTCCACCAGAACCTGTTTCCCCAGCCCGAGGCAGCAAAGCCGGACTTTTGAACTCACGGTGTTCGGATAACCGGCGCACTGCGGACGTCCTGGCGAGCGACAAGCGCAATGTCCGGGGGATAGGATTACGCTTCGCCGGTGCCGACAGCGGTTCGCATTCAATTAGCGCGCCGCTAGCGGCAATACGTGATCGCGCGTCAAGGGGGCAAAAGGAAGATCAGGCAGAGCCCTCGGATCGACCCAAACCAATTGCTCGATCTCTGACTGAGGTTCTACAATTCCTTCGACATCAACGGCGTAGACCGCGGCGCGCACCTTGAAGCCCGGTTCATTGGCAGCAGCGCATTCGAAAACGCCAAGGGCGCGCGCATCGCGCTGATCGATGCAACAGCCAAGTTCCTCGATGATTTCCCGTGACAGCGCGGCAACGTCGCTCTCGCCTGAGCTCAGCTTACCGCCGGGCTGCATGAAGGCTAAAGTACCGCGTTTCCGCACCAGAAGGACGCGCCCTTTCGAGTCACGAATCAGTGCGGCGACGACCCTGATTATTTTGTCGTCCATCCTTCCCTCCTGGTTCGGCAACGCGCAGACGTTAATCCAGACTTTTGGTTCACCTCTATTCTTTGAGAGCTAGCCAACATTCCGGGCGTTTGCAATTCGGCGCGCAGCCGATTTGCTACGGTGAGTTTTCCCGCTCGCGGCAAGAATGAGACCTGGGCCTAACGCCGAGAGGCGTCGGATGGGGACGGCGAAATTCACCAAAGGGGACATTGGCGCGCTCGAGAATCCGTCGCACCATGGTTCGTTCGGCCCTGCAGGACACGATGCGGTCAAACTTCAGAGGCGCGTGATGCGGACGTACGCTAGAGCGATGACGACGTGGCGCGAGTGGCAAAAGGACTACAGGTTCGGAGTGATCCTGGTACTGCCGCCCGAGCCGGTGCGCGCGCAGATCAACGCGTTGCGAGCGAAGTACGATCCACAGTCGCACAAGACTGTCGATTCACACATCAGCCTGACCGTGCCGCTGCAAAAAGAGCCGGATGAGCATCTGTGGGCCGAGCTCGAACGGATTGCGTCGCGGTTCCAAGCCTTTCCCATTTGCTACGGGCCGCTCGTTTCCTTCCTTCCGAAGGCCGGAGCGGCGCTCGACATCCAACCTCAGGCGCAACTCGACAAACTGCGGATCGCATTGGAAGTCAGTGAAGTCTTTCTTGGCGCTCCGCCGCGCCGACATCGGTTCTGGGCACATATGACGATTGCGGAGTTTATTTCTGTAGAAATGACTTAGCAGTTGGTGGGCGATCTGGAAGGCGAACGTTCACCTGCCGGGTCATTTTTGTGCGACTACGTCTCATATGTTGTGCCCGACGAGGAATTCCGCTTCATCGAATGGAGAGTTCTCAAGCTGGGCTCTCAATGAAGAGTGGCTTTCTTCCCCACCCACTGGCGCCTTGCTGTGAAATCGGTTTGCTCCTGTTCATTTTCTACCCGCGCAACGGCAGGCACGATCGGCTGCATTCGCGCCTTCCATAAAGCATCGGTTGCATTCGCGTCGACCGCGCTCGCCACGCGTCGCTGCAGCGTAAGAATCGTCGTAATTCCGCCACGTTATAGTTAGCACCTTGCCTACTGGGGATTAATTTACCTTGGGATTGGACGGGGGGATCACGCCATGTGGAGCGTCCTATTTATCGCAACCATGGTTTTGCTTGGCGCCTTGGGGATTCTGACGGCCTGCGAAGAATAATAAACATGCCTTGGTGAGGCAGGCGAGCGTTGATGCTCTTGTCCGTCGGTTTTCCCTGGGGAGATTTGTGATGCTGTCAAGCAGACCAGAAATCGATGAGGACGTTTGTCCCGTCCACGATCAATTGCTAGGCGAGTTGTGCCGTACGGATAATCCAACCGTACCGGACTTCGTATCAACGCTTGCACCGGACGTCAGAGCGTCGCTGGCGCTGTACTGCTATCGACGCTGTCACCTGCATTCTATGGGATTAGCCATCGCCGCTGGTTGCAATGAAGATGACTTGACGTTCGCGGGAGGAAATGTTGGCGCATTTCTCTTCATGAGTTCGAGAGAGATTTCGCGACACGTGGATCCGTCGACCGATGTCAGCAAGGGAAAGCGCAAGATCACGCTCGCGACAGGCGTTCTCCGGACATTCGCTGTTTACGACGAACCAGCTGTGGAAGTCGGCTCCGGCCGGGCATGATTCGGTTCCGGTGACGACGCAGCCTCAGTCCGTCATTGCGGTGTATTCGCCGGTGCGGGGGCTGACTGATAGGCGATCGCCGAGCCGATCCAGCACGGACACCGGCCACGCTTACTACAAACCCAATAAGTCCGCTGGTGCCACTTGGACTTCGGGAATGCTGATGTTGACGACGATCGCGAACATCGCCAGCAGCACCACGCAGAGCAGACCGACGCTCATCCCCAACGACGGCTCTTCATTCGGTTGTCCGCCCACACGCTCGCTGGACATGGCACGCTCCGTTGCGATCTAAGACGTGCCGACCATAGCGTCGCCTTTGAAAGATGAGCGTGATTCAGGTCACAATCGGCGAACAAGCCGTTCCGGTGGCGCGATTGCCTGATCTATGCTCCTTTCATTGTAGCCGCGCGCATTGCGTCGCTCGGCGGCGGGACTTATTAGCTCTTCAATAAGCGGTTCACTGCGGAAGAGCCGCGCGGGCTAGCTGGCTTCGTCGAAGAAATGCGTGGACTCGAGAGATCGTGGTCCACCTGAAGGCTTGAGGGAAAGGAACGCCATGATGCGACCTGTCAACGTTGCCGCGGTTACCGCATTTTTTTGTGTTGCAATTGCTCTGGGACCGCACGTTGCTTGCGCGCAAAGCTCCGATACGGAAGGCGTGAAAGCGGCACTCAATAGCTTTTTCGCTGCAGCGTCTTCACGCGAAATGGCTAAAATGGAGGCTCTGTGGGTGCTGGAACCGAACGTTGTTCTGGTACTGCCGCCGGATAAGACTCCCTCGATCGGGTGGGAAGCCGCAAAAAAAGACTGGCAGGCGCGTTTCAACTCGGTGGCGGAGTGGAACGTTTCGGCGAAAGAGGCCCCGAATATTCAAATCTTTCCGGGGCTCGCAACAACCACCACGGTCGTCTCCATCCAGGCTAAGACCAAGGCAGGGGCGTCGCAGAACTATTCAGTCCTCTTGACCCAGGTCTTTGTCAAACGAGGGGACCGTTGGCTGCTGGTGGCAAATCACGGCTCGCGTGCGCCCGAGTAGCGCAAGGGCTGATTATCAACGGGCTCTGCCGGATTCTGCTGTTTGGCAGCGCGGCTGCTGACTAAATCAAAGTCGGCGGTCAGCCGTTGAAATCGGTCGGTCGCCCGTAGGGGCTCGGCGGCCGGAATCGCGGATCGCTTGGAGGCTGCTGCGCCATCGGGCCGACCGAGCGGCCAAACGTGTTCGGCGCTGGAAGGCGGGGATCGATTGCAGGTTGTCGCGCCATCGGATTGGTCGGCCGCCCGTAGGTGTTCGTCTGCTGGAACCGCGGGTCGATCCCGGGCCCGCGCGCGGTGGGGCCGATAGGACGCCCGTAGGCGTTCGGCGGTGGAAGACGTGGATCGATCCCGGGCTGCCGCGCCATCGGACCCGGCTGCCGCCCGAAAGTGTTCGGCGGCGAGTATCTCGGGTCGACTGCGGGCTGCTGGGCCATCGGGCCGACTGGTCGACCAAATGCGTTCGGTGGCGGCAGACGAGGGTCGATCCCAGGCTGCCGCGCCATCGGACCGGGCGGCCGCCCGAAGTTGTTCGGTTGACTGCAGCCGCGGGTCGGTCGCGGGCTCACGCGCCGCAGGACCGATAGGACGTCGCCCGAAGGTGCTTGCCGGCGCGGGTCTCGGGTCGGCGGCAGGGTCGCCCGCCATCAGGCCGATTGCGCCCTTCGCCCGCGCCTCTTCCTGTTTGTGCTGGCGGTTGATCTCGACATTGCGTCGCGCGATGGTGCCGACCGCCCGCGCGATATCCGCGTCCGGCTTGCCGAGCAGGCAGCCGGCCATCACAAGCTTCGTATATTCGAACACCCCGTGATGTTTGGCGTCCGTCGCTTCGACGAAGAATTGGGGAACGAAGCGACCGGCCTGCCGCATCTTCTCGGCAAACGGGTTCTGTATGGAAACCGGCACCTGCTGATCGGCGCGATCGGTGACCATCAGCAAGCGCACCGCGCGGTTCTGCGCAATGGCGGGCACACCGCTCAATGCATTGTAATAGGCCTGTCCGGGATCGCCGGAGTTATCCGATTCCCCCGGGACGAACATCTGCCCCGAGCCGGCGACTGCACAGCCGATGTCGCGCCGCTTTCCGACCAGGCCCGCGACGATCCGCGAGCCGCCGGACTGACCGGTCAGATGAAACCCCTCGAAACGGTATCGCTCCTTGATGGCGTCGAGCGCGGCATTCATGAGGTGCAGCTCGAGCATGGTTTTGCGCGACATATGATTGCCGGACGTGCCTTCAACGCCGATCCGCCCGACATAGATCGCCGTGGTCTTAACCGTCTTGGACAGCACATCGGCCATCGCCGCGAGATCACTGGTGTCGACGTCTTCCGCCTTGGACGGGTCCGCCCACGTCCTGGGGTTGAGCTTAAGCGGGCCATTTCTGTCGCCGTTCAGGAAGACCACCGGCTGCGAGCCCTCGCCACCAGCCGTGGAGAGATAGTAGCGGACGCAGAAATCCCGGCCGTAGGCATTGACCCAGACCGCCTGCGCGATCGCAGTGCATTGCGCCTGCGTCATGGTGACCCCGCGCAACGCGTCCTCTTTCTTGATGATGTCCGCGCCGGCGCCGTCAGCGGCGAACGCAGCGCCGGCCAGCAGCACTGCCGCAAGCGGGCTGCGCGCCCTCGCCGTCCACCGAATTCGCTGCGACACGGAGAGACCCTCCCGAAAATGACTACGATGTAGTCGGTCCGGGTCTCTGGCTGGTTCGACTTCTGGCAAGATTTCCGGCCGAAAAATCACCGGGACTCTTTGAACCGCCTCTCCTTTTTCAGCGACCACAATCAAGAACGGCATGCCTGCGCCTGCGGGCCGGCGACCAGTCTTGCGGCGCCGATTCTTGGAGTGTCCGATGCGCATTCAATTCGGTCTGCTGCTGGGTGCCGTTGCCGCCGTCATGCTGACGACGGCGGCGCTCGCCGAACCGACGGATGCCGAGCGCGACTGCTTCGCGGCCGACACTTCCGCCGATCAGAAGATTGCGAGCTGCTCGACCGCCATGACGAACGCCCAGGACAAGGCGCTCAAAGCGCGCGCTCTTATCAGCCGCGGCAATGCCCATCGCGAAAAGAACAACTACGCGCTCGCGCTCGGAGACTTAACCGTCGCAACGCGCCTCGATCCCGGCAACCGCGCGTCGTTCAATAGCCGCGGTCTCTTGTTTCTGCAGCTGAAGCAATACGATCGGGCGATCGCGGATTTCGACGAGACGATCAAGCTCAATCCGCGAGATGCCATTCCCTTCACCAACCGCGGCAACGCCTATCGCGAAAAGGGACGGTTCGATCGCGCGCTCGAGGACTACAACGGCGCGATCGAGATCAATCCCAAATGGACCAATGCCTATTTCGGGCGGGCGCTCACCTACGCAGAGAAGGCGCGCTACGATTTCGACGCTTTCCTGAACGAAGACACTTACGAGGATCGCGCGATTGCCGATTATAACGAGGTCTTGCGGCTGAGCCCGAAAAGCGTCGGTGCCTATAACAATCGCGGCACCGTCTATCAAAGCGAGCGCAAATACGATCTCGCCATCGCGGATTTCACGCAGGCAATGGAACTCAACCCGAGCGAGGTCATCTACGTCAAGAACCGCGCCATCAGCTACCGAAAGCTCGGACAGTACGATCGCGCAATCACCGATTATCGCAAGGCGATGACGCTGAATATCGACGCCGGGACGCGCAAGCAGATCGAGACGGCGCTCAAGGAGCTCGGTGCCGCGACCTAACGCGCGACCGAAACGAAATCGCGCAAGCGTCTCATGACTTGTGACTTGCGGATGTTCATTCCGCGGGCACCTTGATGTTGTCCAGGTGATCGGCGCCCGCACCCTTCGGCCGACGCAATGAGAACTTGTTGTCCGCGGTCGATACGAAATAGTCATGGTAGCCGGCGCGCGCGATCGGCCGCATGGCGGCGGTGTCCACGAGCCCATCCCTTATGAAGCTGTCGTCGATATGGATACCGATCGCCTGTCCGAACACGACGAAACGTTGGGTCGGACGACCGTCGACGTCATTTACTCGCACCGTTTGCAGCCATTTGCATTCCATGGCGCAGGGCGATGCTTTAACCCGCGGCGGCTTTACCAGCACGGACGGCGCCGCTTCCAGGCCTGCCTCCTTCATTTCATTGACGCCACGTGGATACGCGCCTGAGGTCGTGTTCATCTCGTGGCGCAGGTCGAAGGTCGCGAGATTGTAAACGAACTCTCCGGTCTCCTCGGCGAACACGACCAAATCCTTCCGCCCTTCTGAGCAGAACATCACCAGCGCCGGCTCGGCGGAAAGCCCATTGAAGAACGAGTAGGGCGCGAGATTGATTTCGCCGCTCGCACTCATCGTGGTAATCCAGCCAATCGGGCGCGGTGTCACAATCGCTTTGAATGGATCGTGCGGCAGCCCGTGATTTTTCTTATGCGGTTCATAGAACATGAAAGAGCCCTTTCAGCCCAAAGGCGGGGAGCAAGTAGCGACGGCGATGATCACAGCGGCGCGATATTAGCCCCCCGCACGATCTTGGCCCACATGTCGATCTCGCGCCTGATGCGATCTTTGAATTCTTCGGGCGTGCTGCCGACCGTCTCGTATCCGAGTGCCGCAAGGCGCTCCTTCATGTCGGGCTCCGCGAGGCCCTCAATGATCGCTTGATTAAGCCGAACGATAATGTCCTTCGGTGTTCCCGCAGGCACCAAAACGCCGACCCAGCTATCCGCGCTGATTTCCGCAAATCCCGTTTCCGTCATCGTCGGTACATCCGGCATGAACCGCGAGCGCGTCTTGCTGGTGACCGCTAGAGCCCGCAAATTACCCTCGGTTACGTTTTGCCAAGGTGGCAGCGAGAAGATGATTTGGGTATGCCCTGCGATAACAGATGCAGTCGCCGGCCCTCCGCCGGTGAACGGGACATGCACCAGATCGAGACCGAGCGAGTTTCGGAATTGCTCCCCGGCAAGATGGGTCGGGGTCCCGACGCCTGCCGAGGCAAAACTGTATTTGCCGGGATTGGCTTTGATCAGGGCGACAAGCTCGGCGACGGTCTTTGCCGGAACCGAAGGATTGACCGTCAGCAAAGTCGTCGCGACGACCGCGAGAGATACAGGGTCGAAATCCTTTAGCGGGTCATAGGGAATCTTCGCGAAAAGAGTTGGGTTCACCACAAATGAGCCGAGCGCGAAAAGAAGTGTATAGCCGTCCGATGCTGCCTTCGCCGCTTGGCCGGTGCCGACATTTCCGCTCGCACCACCGAGGTTCTCGACGTAGAACGGCTTGCCGAGATGATCGCTCAGCTTCTGCGTCATGAGCCGCGCGAAGCTATCGGTTACACCTCCCGCGGCAAATGGGACAATGGCGCGGACGGCGCGACTCGGATAGCTCTGCGCCGATGCGGCGTCCACTCCGCTCAAAAGCGCAACAGATGAAGCCGCGATCCGGAGAAGCCCGCGACGCGAGAACGTGTTCATTTTGAAACCTCCCCAAAGTGCTTGGTCAAGGCGCCGCGCGCCCTGCTAAACAGCTCATCAAAATCGATACGGAATGCGGCCCGCCGCGGGCACCGTCGCTACCTGTAATTTACAGGACTTCGGCACGTCCCGTTGGCAGCTCAAATTCAGGTTAATCGGTCAGCCCGCAGCGCGAAAGGGGGGCAAGCGCCGAACTCGTGACGCTCCGCCCGTTTGCGGAAGGCGATCTTGCTCAAACCTCTCGGCATCCCGTCGGTAGCATCACCAAAGTTCGTTTGGGTGAAGCATGTATTGGCCGAATGAGAACGATCCATCGATCATCGACGGGACGTGGACATTTCACCGGTGAAAAAGGTGTAAGCAGCGACGGAAGATCCAACGGCTCGGAAAGCCGCCCCCTCGTTACAGCCCGAAGACGAACAGCATCGTCTGGTTGCGCATTTCCCGGAGTTCGGGCGTGTTGACGAGGGTGGCCTTTGTCACCCGGCTGAGGCCGGACATGATCGCGATATACTGCTTGCCGCCGGCCTCAAAAGTCATCGGCGGCGCGTTGAAGCCGACGCCGACATTGATCTCCCACAGCTTCTCGAGGCTGACGTCGTCATAGGCGGCGAACGATCCGTCGACGAAGCCGGTAAAGATGAGGCCGCCGGCGGTCGTGAGCGCGGCGCTGTGATTTGGATACGGCTGGTGCGTCTTCTTCTTGACGTCACCGGTGAACGGATCGACGACGACGATCTCGGACTTGTTGCGCTCGGTATACTTCGGCGCGCCGCCCGTAATTGCGCCGTTGGCATTCCTGCCAACCACCGGATCGAGCGTCGCCTCATTGCACGACGACGCCGACGGGATGTAGAGCAGCCTGGTCCTGCGGCTGTAGGATGCCGACCAGTAATTGTTGCCGCCTATCCACGACGGACACAATTTCTTGGTGCGATCCGTCAGCGTCATATTCTGCTGGCCCGAATAGACCTGGATGTCCTTGGTGGGATCATAGTCAACGGGCAGCCCGGTCTTCTGATCGATGCCCTTGGTCCAGGTCACCGCATCGACATAAGGCTTGGCCAGCACGGTCTGGCCGTTGGCGCGCTCCAGAGCATAGAAAAATCCGTTTCGTCCCGAATGGGCGATCAGCTTGCGCGCCTGGCCCGCGACCTGACCGTCGATCAAAATATGCGTGCCGGCCTCGTCGTAGTCCCACATGTCGCCGGGCGTATATTGGAAGTACCAATTCATCTTGCCGCTATCGGGGTCCCACGAGATCAGGCTGTTGGTGTAGAGATTGTTTCCCGGCCGATAGTAGGGATTGAACATCGGCACCGGGTTCCCGGTGCCCCAAAGCACCTGATTGGTATCCACGTCATAAGAGCCGGTGACCCACATCGCGCCGCCGCCGGTCTGCCACGCATTGTTCGTGTCCTTCCAAGTCTCCGAACCGGGCTCGCCGGGCGCCGGTATCACGTATCTGCGCCAGGCCAGTTTGCCGGTCGCAGCATCGACGGCGACGATGAAGTCGCGCACGCCACGGTCGCCGCCCGAAGCGCCAAGAATGATCTTGTCCTTGACGGCGAGCGGCGCGGCGGAAAACTGCAGGTCCGGCTGGCCGTCGGAGAGATTGGTCTCCCACACGACCTTGCCGGTTTCCTTGTTGGTGGCGATCAGGCGTGCCGGATAGTTGGCTATGGTGATGACGAAATTTCCCCACAGCGCAGCGCCCCGATTGGTGCCAACGATTTTCTCTTGGCCCGGGTCCATGCGCCACACGATCCGGCCCGCTTTGCCGGAACGCCCGTCGATCTTGTAGAGCACGCCCCATTGGTCGACGACATATAGGTAGCCGTCCTCGGCCAACGGTGTCGCCTCGAGGTTCTCATTCGCCCCGGTGCCGCCGATCGCAACGGCGTAGGCGAGCTTGAGGCCCTTGACGTTGACCGCGTTGATCTTGTCGAGCGGCGAGTAGCGCTGCGCATCATAGGTGCGGTGGTTCATGAGCCAGTTCTGCGGCTCGCGGTCGGCGTTGATGAGCCGCTCCGGCGTCACCTCGGCGGCAACAGCGGGTGATGCGACGGTCAAGAGCCCCAACAGCATAGTTGCGGTGTGTTGATTCATCAGTTCCTCCCTTTGCGTGGATCGCCGGATGACCACTTGCGCGGGCGGTCAAATTGACGGGAATCCACGATGTTTGTTGCCGGACTTAAGCCGGCTAGTCTTGGGTTGGCAGCGGATGCAGCCGCACGATGTGGCCGAACTCCGCTGCCGTGCCGGTCAAACCTTGCATTGCGCCCTTTTCAACTCGACGCGCCGGTTCTTGGCTTTGTTGTCGTCGCTGGTGTTCGGGACGAGCGGCTTGGTGTCGCCGTAGCCGTGTGCTGTTACTCGAGACGCTGCCACGCCGTGCCCGACGAGCCAAGCCTTCACCGCGGCCGCGCGCGCGTCGGAAAGCTTCAAGTTGTACGCAGCACCGCCGACGTTGTCGGTATGGCCGCCAATCTCCGCCGCATAGCGCGCGTCGGCGGTGAACAGGCCCAGCAGTTGGTTGAGCACAGGGGTCAACTCGGGACGCAGCACTGTTTTGTCGAAATCGAAATTCACGCCGTAAACTTGGAGCGTGCAGGCCTTAGGAGGCGGTCCGCCGATCTGGATCGTGGTGAGCTTGTAGCTGGGCGTCGATGTGTCGTTGCCCGAGGTGTGCTCGTAGACGTACCAGAATTCGCCGTGGTCGGTCTGCTGCTTGGCGATCACGCGCGCAAGGTCCTCCGGCGGCGTGACGATGTCCGCGTTAACCCCGCGCAGCGCACTGGCGTAATTTCTCGCGACATAGGCTTCGACCGGGTCGCGAACGTCCTCGGTCAACGCATAATCGGTCGTCAGAATGCGGCCCGCGAGGGTGCGCTCGCCGTCGGGAAGGGAGAGCGTGAGTTGATCGAAATCGTGAAAATCGCAACGGCTGATGCGAAAATACCCGAACTGTTTCACCAGCCACGGCGGATCGGCGCAGGCCCTACCCGGCTGCTGCAGGCCGTCGGTCGGCATCCCGCGTGCCTCGACCTCCTGCGGTGGCGGAGCTTCGAGGATCGTGGTGACATTATAGGAGATCGTTAAATCGTCGTTGCCGGTGCCGTGATTGACGACGTACCACACCGTCCCGGCCGGCGCGGCCTGTGTCAGCACCGCCTGGGCGCCAATTCTCTCAGGGTCGGACGCGAGCTTCGCGCCAATCGCTTTCAGCGCGTTGACATAGTTCTGGCCGACCGCGACCGCGACCGGGTCCTTGCTGTCGTCGGTCAGATCGTAAGTGACGGTCAGCCGCCGCCCTTCGAGGCTGCGAGCGCCGTCCGGCAGATCGACCTGCACGGCGTCCCAGATCTTCTTCTCGCATTGTTTGCGCTGGAAGTAGGCGAACTGGCGGCTCAGCCAGGGCGGATCCTGGCATGCAGGGTTGACGACATCGAGGCTCGTCATCGGCTTGGCCGAGACCTCCTGGACAAGCGGAGCGATCCGCAGCGTGGTCAACGTATAGGAGCCGGTCGAGTCCTCGTTGCCCGAACCGTGCTCGTAGACGTACCAGAATTCGCCGTCCCGCGTCTTCCTGGTGAGAACGGCGCCGTAGCCGTCCGCACGCGACATCAGCGTGGCGCCTCCCTTGCGCGCCTGGTTGATGTAGTGGTCGCGCGCCACGGCGGCTTTGGCATCCTTCTTCTCGTCGGCCAATTGATACGTGACGCTGCTGCGCTGCCCGGCCACCGCCTTTGCGCCGTCAGGCAAATCCACATTCAGGATCGCCCAGGCCTTCTCTCCGCAGGACTGATCTTGTAACCGGGTAGCGCCGTCGGGGCCCAGTTCGGGGGCACGCAGCTGGCGGCATGCGCGGGCGATGGGAGCAGGAGCAGCATGGGGCCAAGCGTACAGAGTGCGGAGCGAGAGATCATCGAACCCCCTTTGTCATGTGATCGCGTAGGCAGGTGATCGCGTAGGCGTGTGATCGCGCAGGCAGGTCGCCGGATTATGCTCTATCGATGCCGAATAGACACCTAGGCTCTAGCTTCCGTTCACAGCAACAAGACACTATGTCTTGAGTGACTGCCGTGATGCCAGCCAACGCCTTTAAGCCGCCGGCAACAGCTTCAGGGCCGGGGCCGCTGGCGAGCGGGTCTTCGTGGCCTCGAAATAGTCCCAGGCCTTTTCATGCGCGTAATAAACGAAGGGGCTGATGACGACGCTGAAGGCGGTGAGGCCCGCGGCAGCCGCGAGATCGCGGACGAAGAGATAATTGACGCCGAATTCCGACACCCCGGTCACGACCTCGTAGGTGACCGTCTTTGCCAAAGCCCGACTCATCGTGACGCCCGCGAGACGCGTCTGCCCATTTTCGTCGCCCGCTGCCGCGCCTGGTAGAGGCACGTGCACCGTGGCTTCGCGCGCATTGGGATGTCGCGCCGAGGCGGGGCCGTAATAGTGCCAAGCCACTTCATGCGCGAAATAGGCGATAGGTCCGGCGACAAGCGACAAGCTCGAAAGCCCCGCCGAAGTCGCGAGTTCGCCGATCACGAAATAATTCGCGCCGAAGTCGACGGTCGTGACGATCACGCGATAGGTGAGCGTCTTGACGACCGCACGCCACGTGTCGAAGCCCGCAGCCTCGCCGGAAGTCACCGCCTGCGCGGAATGCGCGGTTGGCGCGGAAGGCATCGGCGCGGGGGACGGCGCGCTCCGTCGTCGTCTATTCCCCAAGCCGCTTAGCAGATCGCGGGGAAGCAGGCGCGGCGCCAACAGCGCGGCCCCGCCAATCAATAGTCCGGGAATGAGCGCCGCCTCGACGATCGCCGCGCCAGCCACGACGGCCCCAAGCGTCGCGACCTTTCCGACGACGCTCGGCCCAAGAACCGAGCTTGGAAGCCAACCTCTGGCGTTCATAGAAAACGTCGTCAAAGAGATTTCTCCGTCATCGGGCCGCCGTCGTGCGATAGAAGCGGCGCGAGAGTGCCGCCGTCAAGTGACGGCGGAATGACCACTTTGGGCCTGCTGAGTCGCGCAGACTTCACCGAAGCGCCTGTCGAACCGGCCCGTAAGTTCGGCCATCTATTGCGCGAAATCGCAGTCGGGTCGATCGAGATTGCTTAGGCGCCTGGGTTCGGCGGGGCGCGATGGCGATCGTAATATAGACTCCGGCTGTGGTCCGCCGCTGCGCAGTACACGATATCACACCGGACTTGCGGAGAAGCAGCCGTGCCGTCGCAGCGTTATTTGCGGCGCTTTTGACCCGTTGAAAAGTCAGGCCGTGTGTGTGTGTTTTTCGCGGGATTGGCTTTCGGCTATACGGCCGCCAGGATAACCTGCAGGGAGCGGAAGTTTGCCGGGTTACTACTGCGCCGCCACCAGGTCAGCGGATGTCCAGTTTGAAAATCGAAAGCTCTTAAGCGTCGGATCGTCTGGAAGTGCAAGCAGACGCCGTGCGGTCATCATTGCACGCTTCGAGCCATGCAGCGAGATTTGCCCTTTTTCGATCGCGTCGATCAGCCCCCAATAACCAAGCCACACCTTTGTGAAGCCGCCAAGATCAGCGCTGATGACGAGATCGACCTCTCGGTCGGCAGGAGCCTTGAGGCACACCTCAATATCGTCGGTGCGCATAACCAACCACCAGTAGCGTGGGCTGCGATTGGATTTCGGGATTCCGCGGAAATCGAAACGGATGACGAAGCCTTGCACGGGGATCTCAGCTGGACAGATTTGCCGTCGCATTCCCCAGAGCAGCATTTTCGGATCGAGGTCGTCGGGGCCGATCAGGCCTTGTGCCCAGCGCTGGCCCCACACGCTCATCAACTCAACAATCGGCCGGAACTCCTCTCCGGCCTGGGTCAATCGATAAAGATGACCTTTGCCTTTGGGCTTCGCTTCGATGTACACGACGCCGTCCTGCTCGAGTTGCTTGAGGCGCTGCGCCAAGACGGTCCGTGATATGAGCGGCGCGGCCGCGAGAAGCTCGCCGAACGACCTGGTCCCGAAGCACAGCTCCCGAACAATGATCGGGATCCAGCGGTCGCCGAACACTTCGGCCGCTTTGGCCACAGGACAAAACTGGAAGTAGCCAATCATGCCGCCATGATCCTCTCGTCCCAGCCGTGAGACAAGTACGTTTTACGTACTTGAAATCGGCCATGCGCTCGTCAGGATTTGAACGCCAATTCGCAAGGAGGATGTCATGAGAATTTCTTTCAAGGTTGTCAGCGCCGTACTCGCGCTGAGCGTCGCCTTGTTATCGTTTGCCGCCAGCGCATTAGTGAGCCCGAAGGAGGAGATAGCCGAGGCGACGTTGGCGTGGGGACAGGGTCTTGGCCAAGACGATCCCGAGAAGGTGTTACCTTTCTATGCGGATGATGCCGTGCTTTGGGGGACCCTGTCGCCGACCGTACGCGCGGATAGGTCTGCGCTGAGAGAGTATTTCGTGAACGCGTTCAAGGTTTTGCCTGGCCTTAAAGTCACATTCGGTGATCAGTTGATCCGAGTGTACGGTAATACCGCGGTTAATACCGGCTATTACACGTTCTCTTATATTAAGGACGGCGGGATCACGAGCTTGCCGGCGCGTTACAGCTTTACGTACGTCAAGAACGGCGAGCGCTGGCTGATCGTCGACCACCACTCCTCGGCCATGCCATCGACCCCGAGATAGCTTTTCTAGATCGACACACGGTGCTCACGCGGGCTCAACTGCGGCCCGGTTCGACCGAGCTGATCAGCCTCGACTAGGTCCGGTCTTTGTGGCCAAGCGGTGCTTACGATGCAAACCAAGAGCCTCCGCCTGTCCTCGCTGAACTAATGAGACCCCTTTCCGAGACGGCCAAAATGAGGCCCCCGTGCATCACGCCAAGTGACGGCGGAATGACCGCGCAGGTCTATAGTGCCGCGCAAACTCGCCGAAGGGCTGTTGAACCGGCCCGCACGTTCGATCAATGATCGTACGAAATCACAATCGGACCTCTACCATCCTAAAGAAGTCGATTTCCCAGCCGGGATAGCCGCTCGTATTTGCTTTGGCAATTGGATCCGGAGGTTGGCCCGTGCATGAACCCGCGATGACGTTCGAAGGCGTTGCTCTGTCACCTCAGAAAGAAGTCGCCGCATTTTCTTCAAGGAAATGTGGGACAAGGCCGACAAGAGCCTCATACCGAAGCTGTTTCATTCCGATTTTGCGTTCCGAGGCTCTCTCGGACCTGTCCTCAAAGGGCACGAACAGTTTGCGGGTTATGTCGACATGGTGACTGGTGCCCTCGGCAACTACACCTCCGATATCCTCGACATGGTCGAAGAACGAAACAAGGTCTACGCGAAGCTCCGCTACCATGGATATCACCGGGGCGAACTCCTCGGTTATCCTCCGACGGGCCGCCACGTATGGTGGTACGGCGCCCCCCTTTTTTCGTTCGAAGGGGACAAGGTTCGCGACTTGTGGGTGCTTGGTGACGTGTACGGCCTCATCGAAAGGTTGAAATAGCGTCACGCCGCGGGCGCCGCTTCGGACCCGACGTCGGCGAGGCCTGCACTCAATCCGGGCTGCCGGATTTCGATCCGATCAATCCTTGGTGCCGCCATAAGAGGGAACCCTGTTCGAAGCCGTCGGCTATCAGCCGCGTTTCGTGCCAGTCGAGGTCCTGCTGGCGGACGAGCGCGCGGTACTCCCGCGGCGGCACGCCGAAGCGCGCGCGGAATGCCCGGGTGAACTGGCTCGTGCCGCCAAAGCCGCAGTGTTTGACGATCTCCTTCAGCGAGCGATCGCCGTTGTTGTCTTCGAGCATGAGCCGCAGGGCCTGGTCGAGCCGCCGCTTCAGCAACACCGCGCGAATGCCGCCTTCCGCCGCCAACAGCCGGTAGAGTGACGCGCGCGACAGGTTGGCCGCGTCCGCGATCTCGTCGGGCCCGAGCTGCGCGTTCCCAAGATGCGCATCGATGTAATCGAGCGCAGCCCGTCTCCTCGACTTCAGGTGATCCAATTCATCGCCCGCCAGCCGTGCGCGCGCGCAGGCAGTCGTCAGCGCCACGATGCCCTCGATCGCCGCCTCGGCTTCGCTCACCGTCAGGTCGTCGGCCTGCGCATAAAACTCTTGCAGCGCTGCGCCGATCAGCCGCGCCGCACCGCTCTCGCGCGGAAACACAAGGCCGTGCGGCTCGAGCGCCAGCAGCGCCGCCGGCACGCTTTCGCGCGCGAGTACGATCATCAGATTTGCATAATCGGTCGCCACACTGTGGGCCGGCCGCGCATAATCGGTGATCTGGACATCGCCCGGCTCAATGCGCATGCGCCGTCCGGCGCGTTCGGTGTCCACTGAGCCTTCGATCTGAAGAACGATGAGCAGTTGGTCGGCGCCGCGCGCGACCAGGGCTGGCCCCCGCGTCATGGTGAAGGCCGTGCCCTGGCAGCGCATCAGCATCCCTTGGGGCGTCGCATAGAGGCGGGTCGTGAGGGTGAAGCGCGCTTCCTCCGCCGGGTCCGGCAGAGACACCGCGTGCAGGTGCTCGACGGTGTCGCGAAACGTTCGCCAGATCAGCGGGCCGCAATCGCCACGGGGATTGGTATCCAACCCTCGCAGCTTGGGCGAGGAGGCCTTAACGCTTCTGTCGGTCCCGGTCAGCTCTGCGGAGATTTCCGTTTGCGAAACGTCAGCACTGCTCTTGGTCATCCGAAGCGCTGCTCCCGGCCCCGAAACGACTTTAGCACGGCCACGCAGCGCAATAGAAGGCGCGTGGCCTGGATCGGCGCGATCGCATTTGCGGGTCGCATCCGGCGCAGCGGCCGTCTGAGAACGTGACCGGGGAGTACAGGCCTGTTCGGCTCGCAGCGATGGGAGGCTCCGCGCGCATGCTCAAGTCATGCCACGGAAAAGCGTGCTCGTTCTCGGACGCAAGGGCTCGCGCCCCGGTCGCATGCAGCTGCTCGTATTCGGGCCAGCGCCCATCCTCAGAATGCGGGCGCGTGCTCGACAAATGGCAGAGCCACATGCGCTCCAAAGGCTGGGACCCCAGCTTGCGGACAATGAAATTGACAGTGGAGATCAATTCATTGACGCGGCGTCTCAACTCGCGGCGCAACGGCAATTTGCGCTTGAACCCAACTAAATTGTTGCCTTTACATTTGCCTGCGGGCGAAGCTCGAAGTCGGCGCATAGAAGCGGCGTCTCCGCTGAGAACTATGGCGACCGCTTCTGTTCCGAATTCAGCGGGAAGGAGCTTCCTGCTGTTGCGTCAACTTGGTTGAGGATCATCGAAGATCGACAAAGACTGGACTTCCGAATCACAGCAGCCTGCTCCTCCGTAAATCGCACTTCGAGATTGATATGACGGAGCTGATTTTGTCGGGCAGCATATCTTCGGCTTCTGTATTATGCAGAGCCTTTGGACGCTTTCTATTTATAACTGGGCCTAGCTTATTTCAAAATACTGAACAATACTCAGCGGACCGGGGCAAGACGATATAAATACTGAATTGAGTAATACCCGCTTCAATAGCCGAACGTAACTATCGTCCGGAGCTCGAATATGCCAATAACGTTCGACACCTCATTCGACGCGTCGTTCGGATGCTGACGATACGCCGGCGCCGGCCGTAATCTGCATGCTTGCGGCTGCTGTCGTTTTCTCGGTGATATGGGGGCTGTCGAGTGCGGACTCCGCGCAGGGCCCGTTGTTGACCTCAGATATTGGGATCGCTGTCCCGCCCTAAAGGCTGCGGCACTGCTGCGATGATGCGGGCATTGCCAGTGCGGTCGATTGCGTCGGATCGCAGAGATCGAGGCCGGAAAGGGACAACTTCGATGCCAACAGAGATCATCCTACCGCGTCCCGCCCGAAATATCCGGAACGATCAGGAGCCCGGAGTTGGTCGACGTCATCATTTTCGTCGCGTTCGGCCTCCTGTCGACGATTGTTTTTATGTTTGACCCGGCGTTTCGGGAAGCCTTGACGGCCTGTTTGGCTGCCTCGGGATAAACGGAGGCCGCGAGTCCCTCTCGATTGGCCCATGCGCGTTTTCGTAAACGCAGAAACTTCGATTTGCGAGGGAACTCATGTTGAGACGCGGTTTGAACGGCTATCGGTGGTCGACCGAGGATCAAGCCGCATATTCTGCATGGGGAAAATACGTGCTCCTTTGTTACGCCTTCATAGCGGCAGCCATCGTCATCGCTCATGCTCGCGATCGGCTTCATGAGTCATTCTATCGTTGGGAATGTCGACAATTCGAAAGCGGTTGCGGCCGTTATTGCCGCTTGGACTTCCGGTTTGCGAGAGCCTCGTTATCTAATCCTTGTTCGGCAGGATGAGGTTGAGAGCGACGGCAACCACGGTGCCGACAACGATTCCATCGGCGGCGAGGATGCGCAGCGATTCAGGGATCGATTGAAACAAGGTCGGGCGGGGCAAAATTGACTGCCGTCGCCAGTCCGAGCGAAGCCGCAAACAGCAGAAGATCGCGCTGACTGCGGAGACTGTCGGCGAGGATGCCGACGCCGACGGCGCCGATCATGCCAAACATGAAGATCAGCGTGCCGCCGAGCACGAAGGGCGGAACGATCGCAATCAGGGCGCCGACTTTCGGCAGGAGCGCCATCAAGATCAGGATCATTCCGGCCGCGGCCACGACAAAGCGGCTGCCGACGCCGGTCAGGGAAATCGCACCGACGTTCTGGTCGTAGGAAATCAACGGCACGCCGCCGAACAGGGCGGCAATGGTCGAGCCGATACCGTCGGCGGCGACCGCGCCGCGCACGCGCCGCTCCGATCCTTCGATGCGCAACATGCTGCATAAGGCGAGGGTTATGCTCATCGTGTAGACCGCCGCGATCAGGTGATACACGATGACGGTGATCAATTCGGGCGTGGTCGGCCACGCAAAGCCGCCATAAGGCGCGATCGCGGGCAACCGGAACCACGGCGCGTTCTCCACCAGCGTGAAATTCGCGAGCCCCAGCGGGATCGAGACGATGTAGAGGCAGACGAGGGCGAGAAACACCGAGAGCGCGCGCATGAACCCGCGCGTCAGCCGGTTGATCGCCAGGATGAGCAGAATGCTGCCGAGGACGAGGAAGATCGTGATCGGTTGTCCGGCGAAAGGCGTGTTCGCAGCGGAGGCGATGTTCACCGCGATCCGAATGAGGGTCGCGCTGGTCACCACGAGCAATGTGCCGACGACGATCGGCGGAAACAGCGGACGCAGTTTGCCGAGCAGCGGGCTCAGCACGAACAGCACCATGCCGCCGATCACCATCGCGGTCGTGGCCGCGGCAAGACTGGTGGTCTTCGCCATCGCGACGACCGGGCCGATATAGACGGCATAAGCACCAAGCAGGAGCGGCAGCCGGGCGCCGATCCAAAACACTCCGAGCGCGGAGATCATCGTGCCGATGCCGCAGCCAAGCATCACGCCCGTTACCATGGTCGTGCGCAGTTCCGGCGAAAGATTGAGCAACTGTCCGATGACGAGCGGCGCCGCGATCATGGCGGTGAACATCACGAGGACGTGCTGCAAGCCGAACAGCACCATCGGAATGGGACCCGGTTTGTCCTCGAGCCCGTAGCGAAGTTCCAGCATGGTGACGCCGGCACGACCCGGCGTTTCCTCGGCAAGCGCGCGGCCAACGCGTTCTTCAGTTGACGGTGCCGACATCGAATCCTTTCCGATTTATCTCTTCCGATTGTTAGAGCGTATTTCGACCTGATGGAATCGCCATTCGGTCGTCACGCCTCGCGCTGTCGCGGAATCCACCTCTTTCTTTTTTTGCTGCATCTAATTTTTTCCCCTCCCCCGCGTAGAAGCGGGGGAGGGGAAAAGGAACGATGCAGCAGGGAAGACGTGCATGGTTGGGACAAGCCCGACAAGTCCGCCACGACGACGAGAGGTGCTTCGAGACGAACAGGTGCCGCTCTAGCGCGATGTCAGACGATTGGTGTAGTCGACGAGATAGTCCTTGATCTCGCGGCGAGTTCTTCCAAGTTCGGTCAGGATGTCCTGCCCCTGCTGGCCGGGGACGAGAATTGGTTCCGTCTTGATGACCTTGGCATAGTCCTCGAGAAATTTTGGGTCGCTCCACAGATCGACGAACGCGGCGCGCATCACGGCCACGGCCTCGTCCGTCGCCTTGGGCGGCATCACCGCTGCGCGGAACATCGCGAGCAGCGGGTCGCCGCCGACGCGCAGGGCTTCGTAGGCAAGATTGCCGGCGAGCGGCTTGTCGCTGCGGACGCTCGCGTAGAACTCCTCGAAGGTCGGCAGATCGGGCAGGGCCCGGCTGCGCGGATGGGTGTTGTTCTTGCCGCGCGGCGCCAATTGCCACAGCGGAATGACGACGTCGCCCATGGTGGGTTCGATCGAGCCGCTCCAGCCCGACAGCGAGGAGTTCGCCAATTGTCCAAAATTCTGCAGGATCGCGGTCTCGACTTCCTTCAAGCCGCGATAGGCCGGGATCGGCTGATATTTCAACCCCAGCAGGTCGAGCATGAGCGCCTGATTGATGGTGTTGCTGTTTTGGGCACTGAGGGAGAGCGCCTTGAAGTCATGGGTCTTCATCACGTCGGTTGCGACGTGGATGCCGGGGGGCGTGTCTTTGCGCATGTAAACGACCAGCGGGCATTCCACCCCGGCGATGACGATGAAGTCGGAATTGGCGGTGCGGATCGCCGGGTTGCCGATCAGCTGGGCGTTCACGTCGATGGTGAAGAAGCCGATGGTTTCGCCGTTGGGCGCAGCCTCGCCGAGCTGATTGGTCCCGATGATGCCGCCGGCGCCGCCGACATTCTTGACCACGACCGTCGGATGGCCGGGAACATGCTGCGGCAGATGCAGCGCGACGATGCGTCCCTCGATGTCGGTCGGGCCTCCTGCCGGATAGTTCACGATCATGGTGATCGTCTTGCCCTTGTAGAACTGGGCCGCCGCATTTTGCGGAAAGGCGGCAGCGAGAGTCAGCGCGGCGAAGACGAGGAGAATTGTCGGTCTCGACGGCAGGGTCAGCATGGCTCGCCCCTTTTTGAAAGCGCGACGTCGCCGTCCCTGGCGGCGGCCGCGGGCTCGGCAGCCTATCATGGCGGCCATCAACCCGCTTGCTCAACGGCATGAGATGTCCGAACCTGTCGCAAGGCTCCGTTCGCGAAGGTCGAAAAGAGGGTCGATTAGCGGGGAAACGCCATGGCAATAGAACTTACGGTGAATGGGATCCGGCATTCCGTCGAGGTAGCGCCGGAAACGCCGCTGCTCTGGGTCGTCCGCGATCAGCTTGGCCTCACGGGCACCAAGTTCAGCTGCGGCATTGCGCAATGCGGCGCCTGCACGCTGCATGTTGACGGTCGACCGGTGCGCTCCTGCAGCGTGCCGGTCTCGGCCGCCGCCGGCAAGGCGGTGACCACCATCGAGGGTCTGTCGGCCGACGGAACGCATCCGGTGCAGCGCGCCTGGATCGAACTCGACGTGCCGCAATGCGGCTACTGCCAGTCGGGCATGATCATGAGCGTCGTGGCGTTGCTCAACAAGCACCCGAACCCGACCGACGCGGAGATCGACGCCGAGGTCACCAACGCGTGCCGCTGCAGCACCTATCACCGCATCCGCCAGGCGATCCGGCTGGCGGCATCCGAGATGCCGCGAACGGGGAGGGCGCTGTGATGCGCGACAACGATCTCACGAAGCCGGGCGTAAATCGCCGCGATCTTCTCGTCCACCGCGGCTGCCGCAACCGGCGCACTCGTCGTTGGCTTCTGGCTCCCGCAGCGCGCCGCAGGCGAAATCGCTCTTCCTCCGCGAGCGGGGGAGGGTCAGGGGGCGGCAGGCGCCACGTGGGCCACCGAACCCGACGTCAAGGAGATCAACGCCTGGGTCGTCGTCGCGCCCGACGATACGGTGACGATACGCATTGCCCAGACCGAGCTCGGCCAGGGCGTGTGGACCTCAAACGCCATGATGGTGTGCGAGGAGCTGCAGTGCGACTGGAGCAAGGTCTCCCCGCAATACGCGTCCGCCAATCGCGATGGCCAGGAGATGGCGCCGGAGTGGACGCTCCAGGTCATGGGGAAGGGTGCGACCGATCCGAACGGAGGCGGCGAGCCCGAGTTCGGGCGGCGCGGCCGCACCGGCGTGGAGGGTATCCCGGACAGCCTCTATCGCCGCATGCGCACCAACGCCGCGGCATCGGTCAAGGACGGCCGCTATTATCTTCAGCTTGCGGGCGCGGAAGCGCGCGAGCGGCTTTTGTTGGCGGCCGCCAAATCCTGGGGCGTTGCGGTCGAAGAGCTGAGCTGCGCCGACAGCGTGATTACGCACCGCCCGACGGGGCGCACGACCACGTACGGCAAAGTCGCTTCGCTTGCTGCGCAGATTCCCCATCCCCATCCGGAGCGGATACGCATCAAGCCGCCCTCGGAATGGACCCTGATGGGCACCGAGCGGAAGAATCTCGACATTCCGCTGAAGGTCACCGGCAAAACCATCTACGGTATCGATGTTCGCCTGCCCGGCATGAAATGGGCGGC
The DNA here is from genome assembly GCA_963702755.1 of uncultured Alphaproteobacteria bacterium. Classification (GTDB taxonomy): domain Bacteria; phylum Pseudomonadota; class Alphaproteobacteria; order Rhizobiales; family Xanthobacteraceae; genus JAJPKK01. The sequence continues at coordinate 332,701 of CAVPDZ010000010.1, forward strand.
CGTCAAGGCCTGTCCGGTCTATGGCGGCACGGTCAAAAGCTATGACTTCGAGCGCATTCGCAACCAGCCGGGCGTCATCTCGGCGGTCGAGATCCCGATCCCCGATCCGTCCTTGATTCGCGGCCGCGTCTTCGGCGCTGGCGTCGCCGTCATCGCCGAGACCTGGTACCAGGCCAAGACGGCGCTCGATAAGATGCCGATCGAGTGGGATGTGCCGCCCGCGCTCGCTGCGCGCAACACGGCCAGCATCCGCGCAACGCTGATCGCGGCCCTGGACCAGCCCGGCCGCGTGCGCGCCGATCTCGGCGACTGCGACAGCGCTTTCGCCGGCGCCGCGAAAATTGTCGAAGCGACCTACTCGACGCCCTATCTCCCGCGCGCCCGGATGGAGCCCGGAAACGCGACGGTGCTTGTCACCGACGACCGGGTCGATATCTGGATCGGCGACCAGAGCCCGCAGGAGACGCGGTACTCGGCGTCCAAGATCACCGGCATTCCCGAGAAGAACGTCTATCTCCACATGTGCCATCTCGGCGGCGGCTTCGGCCGCAACGGCAACGGTCCGCAAGCCGAGCAGGCGATCTACATCGCCAACCAGAACCGCGGCACGCCGATCCATCTGCTGTGGACCCGCGAGGAAGACTTCGTCGGCACGACCTATCGCTCCATGGGGGTCGCCCGCCTGCGCGCCGCCCTCGATGCGGACGGCTGGCCGATCGCCATCGAAGTGCGGACCGCCATGGACGAGCAGGCGCCGGGCGCGATCGCCGCATTCGACAAGGCTTCGCGTTACTACGCGCCCAACTATCGCTTCTCGACCCACAGCGCGAACTTCCACATCCCCGTGGGTACGCGCCGCGGCGTCGGCGAGCCGGCGCACGATTTTTATCGCGAGAGCTTCATGGACGAGCTCGCGCACGCGGCCGGCAAGGACCCCTATCTCTATCGCCGCGAGCTGATTTCGCGCACCGACCTTCCCTACAAGGCCGACATGATCAGGGCACTCGACACCGCCGCCGAAATGTCCGGCTGGGGGAAACCGCTGCCGCAAGGCATGGCGCGCGCCATCGCGCTCGAGGAACGCGGCGCCGAGGGCGGCGGCCACGCCACCATCAGCGCGCAGGTCCATACCGTCTCGATCAGCAAGCAGGGCGAGTTGCGCCTGCTGCGCGTCGACGTCGCGCACGAAGAAGGGTTCGGGCTGGTCAACCCGCTATCGGTCAGAAAACAGATCGAAGGCCAGATCACCTGGTTCTACAACGACACGATGCTTCAGGCGTGCAACGTCACCGAAGGCCGCATCGTGGAAAACAACTTCGACAAATTCCCGCTGTCGCGCATCCGGGACAATCCGCCGGAGATCAACATCACCTTTTTCAAGACCGGGCATTGGCTGCGCGGCATGGGTCACGACCGCGGCACGTCGGTGCAATCCGGCATTGCGGATGCCGTCTTTCAGATCACCGGCAAGCGTTATCGGGACCTGCCGCTCCGCAACCACGACCTGACCTGGAGTTGAACGACCTGACATGGAGCTGAACGGTGCGCTTGTTGAACACTTAATAGGCCGTTTCGGCGGTAGCGCACCAGCCGAGGTCTTCCACGTCGTCAGCGACAATGTGCGCCGGCCGGTGCCGCCGGTGCTTGACGCCGCGCACACCGGAGCGGGTAAGCTGATATATTAACATTTCATCGCGACCATTCGCGGCTGCAAGGCATGCACGGCATACACATGGCCAAACAGTCTTACCTGAAGCGGAAAGTCAGCCGTCTGAAGCGCGAGATCGCTGAAATCGACGAAGCCTTCTACATAACAGACGAAAGGACTGACCTTGCCGGGCAAGCCTCGATGCTGGAGCGCAAACGCGATGATGTGATACGAGCGGCAGTGCTACAGTTGCATACGTCTGTCGAGGACATCCTAAATTCGATGATTATCTGCCACATTCTTGGTGTCCCCGCGAATAAGAGAAAGAGGTACATGGCGTCGCCGCGCGGAAAGGCTTTGCGAAAATTGCTCATGAGCGCCGAGGGGTTGGGGGCGGACCAGAAACTTGATCTCGCGGTCGCACTGCGCATCATCAATGACAAGCGACGCAAACGCTTGAACGTCCTCAACACACTACGAAACAAATGCGGTCATCATTGGCTGTTGAAGGCTCCAGTTAGGAAGGGCATGAGACCGCGACAACTAAAGCCGCCGCTGTTACTCTACCAAGGTCGAGACTTGCATCACGTCGATGCGTTCAAGGATTTTCTTGCAGAGTATGGACCGATCTACATCAATATATTTATGAAATATCTGGACTATCACGAGGACATTTGAAGTATCATCTGCTGCATCGCCGCCCCCGGCGTCAGCCTCGTGACGCCAGTTGTCACGGAGCAAGCAACTCTGGGTGCGCTTTGAGGATTTTACGCGCATAAGGCTGCATATTATAGGGAAAGATCCCGCCAGCAGCACTTATGTTTGATGAACGATAAAGTATCAGCTTAGCTTCCAGGCCTTTTGCTACCCCATCATGTGCTTCCGCGTATTGGGTATTGTGCCCGCCAGCGATATACGGATTAAGGAACACCTTTTCGGCGAAAGTCAGCTCACTGAGTGTCTTATGAATCTTTCGGGTGAACCGCCAATCATACCAAGGCGATAGAGCCAAATTCCATGCGACTGAAATAACATTCGTGAGGAGTAGGCTAGCCGAAATAATGAGAACGGCGCCGGCTTGCGTCCGGTAGGTTTGTCGTAGCTGGTCCAGTCCAAGTTGAACGATGATTGATTTGGGTAAAAACAAAAATGCTACAGACGCGATCAGCGCCGCCAAGTAAATCTTCCAACCGGCGTTTATGACGGCTGCAATAGTTGAACCGAGCCATTCCATACGCTGTCTTATAGCAAAAAGGGCGGCGCTTTCACATGTTCATCAGCGGATGACGGCTAAAGCGATCTTAGGTATTCTCATCCTCTTTCTTGGCACGTATCACGTCCATCTCAGCCGTTAGCGTTGAATTACTCTTCATGTTGATACCGATTGAAAAATCCACATTGAAGAACACCTCGCCATCAAAGACCATTGTGGACGGAAGTTTTATCTTCACTTCAAAAATTCTTGCATTCGGGATAGGGCTCCGCATCGTGTGATGACCAGCGTAGCCGCCTTTGCCCGATTTAAACTGACGCTTGACCGTGGCGCTGACCCCTTCAATATCAATGTCCAGTTCCGGGTCTCTCCGTTTGCCCGCGCTGCCATCATCGACGCGCAATTGAAAGCTGGGCTTACCCGCGGTCTTCGGTGTAAATGAGAACACCTTTAAATGCCCGGTGTCGGTGCGTGTGAGGTCATGCTCCTCAATGTCGTAGTCGGGATCAATGTGTTTGGTGGTAATCTTCAGATTGCTCAAGCGAGACGCTTGGCCATCGCCTCCGGCGCGGTTCCTGTTTGCCATGACTATTCTCTTTTTGCCAACTCCGCTGGAAACATCTCCCTAATCGTCAACTTTGGCAATAACCCTCCTCTATTTCCACGCCGCGATGATGACAGTCCGCGCTTCGCCGGGCAATGGCTCATAGCGGACTTCCCTGGCAAGCTCGGTGATAGGTTTGTTGTATATGCCGGCGGCAGCTTCGGCTTGGAGAATGGTGAGGTCAAGCATCACGACACTTTGGCGGCCGCGACCTTATCCTTCGTGAGCGGCTTCACTCCTTCATCGCCTGGTTTCCAGTAGACAGTCTTGAGCAGTTCCTCGCGCATGAGGCGGTAGTTCTACCGAGTGAAGGCAAGCCGCAGCTCGATTTGAGCGCGGTCAACTTCCGCGCCCATTTTGTTGCGGACCTTGGCGGCCTGCCACCGGACGTACTCGCAGTCGAATGGTTGCGGAGCGGCAAATCCCGATCGCGCTTCCCGGTGATGTGAAAGACCGCGTCCGCAAGGCCGGATTGCGCTGACGCGCCGCGGTCGTGGCCCATGTCGCGTGTCAAAGTCATCGGCGTGCCTGTTGCACGCCGTTGCCGTTCAGAAATCCGGCTTGTCAGCAGTCGGGACTGCGGCGTCCTGTCCGGCGTAATATAGATGCGGATTTTCGGCGCAGACCACTTCGGGCCAATCGTCCGTAGAGCGCCTGTAAGTTATGGTCGCCGACCAGGGCGTCGTGAAGACGCCCTCATCCTCGACCGTGAATTGGAGTTGCAAGTGCTTGCCTCGATAGTTGGGGTCGCCATCGAAATAAATCGTATCCGGCGGAACCCGATAATTTTCCTTCGCGGCTCGTTCCAACCCTTCTTTCGCGGCTTCGTAATCAAGTAGTCGATATCGTTCGACAACGTGCAAGGCTTGGGTGTGCGGCGTGCCGAACAGGTCGACCATGGCAAAGCGTCCGACCTTGATCCCGACTGTGTCTATTACCAGCGTGTCGCCCTCATAATGGCCTACGGAATCCCCATACCAGGACGGGGTCACGAGTGCCGGATGAGATTGGTTCACGCGTACGTGGCGGAACTGCTGGTCGAGGACATAAAGGATGATGATGCTGTCGCGCTGCTGGAGCATCTGCATGCCAATATCCCGAAAAACGAAGGGCACTCCTTCGGGCCAGCACTGGTTGAGCGGGGTCGGAGCGCCCAAGCCGTTTAATTCGGCTTCGCCGTGCTGCTTCACGATCTCAGCCGCCCACGGCTTCAAGATCGGATTGGTGTAATCGCCGACCAGCTGATTAGGGTCGGACACGCCCTTTTGTGGTCCCTCGCGCAGGCGCAACTTGTTCGTGACTGGACCAGGCCCCGATGCCGGCGGCTCGAAGCCCGGCCAATATGGGTGGCTCCATCTACCGGAGAAATCCGGGATGTGCGCAGCGCCTTGCGTACTGGCTGGTCCAACCGTGGGCGCCACCGCTTGCCCCAAGGCGGCGGTCGCCGCCGCTGCCGCCAACGGCATCAAGAAGAGGAAAAGCCGCTGCTTGTGCATGCTCAACTCCCATTCTTAGTTTGGTCGGAGTGATAATCGAACCTCCCGTCGCAACTGGCCCATTCGCTTCGCAGACGATTACAACGATTGTCATCGCTCACGTAAGGCGGCGCTCGGCTTATTGTGCTCGCCGCATTGCGACCAACGCTGCGTTCAAGACAAGAGCAAGCCTAACGCCGCATTTCAACGCCCTTCCGGGCCTGAATAGTCTCTTTCGACTCGGGCCACTCTGATCTTGTAGCGTAGTGCGAATACCAACGCTCCTTTCCGAGGCGCTGCGCAACAAGGTGCTGCGCATGCTGTTTCCAATTGGAGATGGCGGCCTCATCGCTGAAATAGGCAACGGTGATTTCAATTCCGCCGGGTTCTCGCGCGTGCTCGGCACCGAGACAGCCCGGTTGTTTCAGCGCAAGCTCGAACATGGCGGCAGCCATGGCCTCGTAGCCGTTGTCGCCTTCCGTCCGCCGCGAGGTAAATATCATGGCGTAGTAAGGCGGTTCCGGCGTCGTCGCGAAACCTTCGGGCATACTCAATCCTCGCTGAGATTAAGCCGTGCCCGAAGGATAATAGAGGTCTTGCCGCTTAAGCCAACGCGGAGGCGTTATTCCTTGATCGCCTCGCCCGATCCGCCGAGTTCTGCTGGGAAATCCTTCAGCTTGGGCAAGCCGTCGTGCATCGGCAGCACCGTTTCGGCGTAGTTCACATGCACGCCTGGGACGAACTTCAGCGTTGGGATCGTTGCCGCATAGACGTCGATCAGCCCCCAGGCCGGATGGGCGGTCATCACGTGGCCGCCGCATCGCGTACAATATTGGCGGTGGCTGCGCGGCGTCTTCTCGAAGCTGCCGAGCTCGTCGGCGCCGGCGGTGACCCGCACGGCGTCGGCCTTCCAAAGCGTGAACGCGTTGACCGGTGCCGCCGACCACGACCGGCATGAACTGCAATGGCAATAGCCCATGCCTTCGGGTGTTCCCGTAACTTCAATCGTGACGCTTCCGCAGAAGCATTGACCTCGATGTGTCGTCATTGTTCCTAACCTCGCTTCAGAACGAGCGCGCTCTCTACGCGCCGTGATCGCCAATTTGAATGACCGGGCGTCCGTATTGCTTGATCACCCGTCCGGAGAAGGAGGGCGCCTGGATCGTCCGCAGTCGTCGCTGCAACAGCCGGTTAAACCGGCTCGTCGGTTTCCGTGCCGAGCCGCTCCGCCACGAGCGAGCGGGCGAGCGCGGCCCTTCGTGCACGTAGCGCCGCCTCGGTGAGCGTGAGATGGATCAAGTCGCACTGGGCAAGGCTTCCGCCACAGCGGTCCGCGATCTTGCGCACGTGCATCAGCCATTCGACGCACGTTGCATAGTCGCCGGACGCGAACACGAGCAGTGCCTTGCAAAAGGGACGTGCGAACGCGTCTTCCGACACCGATGCGGAAGGAGCCGCTCACGTCAATGCGCGGCAGCATGTCGAGCGTGCGCGAAGCGACAGCAGTGCGACCCGCAGCGGCAAAGGCCATCATCGCGTGAGCGATGTAGAACACGCGCGCGTCGGCGAGCGCCTTTGTCTGCCAGCGATCGGCCAACCGCCGCCACCTTTCGCCGACATCGAAGTTGCGCAGCTTGAGCCGCCACAACAAAGCCGAACGCATCCGCGAGCGCCGGCAGGCCGGACGCCTCGGCCTTCGCGATCTGCTCATCGTAGACCGCGAGTGCAGCAGCAGGATCGTTCGCATCGAGATGAAACAGCGCGCGATGCCATGCGAGGTGCACGGAAAATCCGGTGCCCTCGGCCCACGCCTCCTCGTTTGCCGCAAGAAAGGCGAGCCCTTCCTGGTTGCGGCCCTGCATCTCCATGACATGCGCCACGACGTGGACCGCGCCGGCATGCAGAGGTTCGAGCGCCAGCGCGCGCCGCGCCATCCGTTCGGCGCGTGCATACTCGCCATTCTCCTCGAGGCCGAAGGCATACATGGCAAGCACGCTCGCGTAGCCGGCGCGCGGTTGCCGGCCACTTCGGCAGGACCTGGGCGACCCGGTCCCGCAGCATCAGCCGGTGACCGAGACGGAAGTCGAGCGCATGCGCGAGCGCGAGTGCGAGAATGTCGCCCGGCCGCTCGGCGGCGATGGCGCCATACCGTTCGAGCGCAAGGGCCGAATCTCCTGCGAGCCAGGCCCGCGCCGCCGCCGCATGGCGACGGGCGGGATCGTCCGCGTCGGAACACGCAGTCTCGATGATGCTCGCGCTTGCCGCCGCCGTGGATCGCGCGTTGGTGTTGTCGGCAAGCACAATGAGTGCGGCGCGCAAGTTGTGGGCAAACACACAGTGAGGATCATCGGCGAGCACGCGCTCGATCTCTGCAGCGGGATGGCCGCGTTGCATCAGGAGGAGCGCAAGGGCGTGATCGCACCGTCGCAGCGAATCTGCATCAGCCTCGGCGTCCGCGAGCCTCGAATAAGGTTTCAATATCGCATTCATGCTTCTCACCAAAAAATGTCTGCCGCTGTGCCTGAGGGCTCGAAACCGAATGCTGGACATTCGGTCGCGGCGCGGCACATCGGACCGTCCGGCCGCACGGGCACGATCAGCTGACGTGCCCGCTGGTTGGAAAGATTTCAGCTTCGTTTTGTGATGACCACCTGGAGATATTCGCCGGGAACGACGAGCGTTCCGTCCTCGGCGACATTGAAGCGGTCGATCAGCGCAAAGAGATCGGCCTCAAGGGCTTTGCGCGCGCCGGCGTCGATCGCCGCGAAGGCTTTGACGACGGGACCGTAATAGCCGCGGAAGGTATCGACCCAATGCGCGGGCGATTTGTAGCGAAACACGAACGTCTTGCGTTCCACTGCGATCGTCGCCTGCGAACCGAACAGCGACTCAAGGTGCCGCTCGGTGCCCCACAGCGCCGGCGATTTCAGGCCCGGCGCTGGCGGCACGTATTTTCCCATGGTCTTGAACAGCTCGCCGATGAAGCTCTCCGGAGTCCAATTGGCGAGGCCGATCTTGCCGGCGGGACGGCAGACGCGGACAAGCTCGCTTGCCGCCTGTTCTTGCCGTGGCGTGAACATGACGCCGAAGGTCGAGAGCACGACGTCGAAGCTCGCGTCCGGGAACGGGAGCGCCTCCGCGTCGGCTTCCTGAAACGTGACAGGCAAACGCTCCGCCGTGGCGCGCGCACGCCCCCGGTCCAGAAGCGCACCGACATAGTCCGTCGAGATCACGTCGGCGAAGCGGCGCGCCGCGGCGAGGGTTGCGTTTCCGTTGCCGGCGGCGACGTCGAGGACGCGCTGGTTCGCGCGCAGATCGACCGCTTCGCAGAGCGACTCGCCGACGATCTGCAACGTCGTCCCAACGATGGCGTAGTCGCCCGATGCCCAGGCAGTCTGTTGTCGTGCCTTGATCGTGGAGAAGTCGATCGTGACGGGCTTTGTTTGAATGTTCATTGCTCTGATCCTTCCTTGTCGATGTGACGCATCGCGACGCGTGGCTGGAGGTGTGGCGATGCGCGATGACAGAGGAGGACGTAAGTCGGGATGGCGCAGGAGCGAATGATCGAGCGTCCGCCATGCTTGACACGGCGTCGGAAATTCACGTCTCTTTTGATCGAGCGTCCGGTTCAGATGCTCAGGCGTCCGGGGGCACCGAATGACGGCCGACGCATTGTCTGATGTCCTGAAAATGGTGCGGCTCACCGGCGCCACGTTCTTTGACGTCTTTGCCAAGGCACCTTGGGTTGCAGAATTGCCGCAGCGCGATCTGATCTTGCCGAAGGTCCTGCCCGGCGCCGGGCATCTGATCGCCTATCATGTGCTCACGCAGGGGCGGTGCTTTGCCAACATCGTCGGGCAAGAGCCGATCGCTATGGAAGCCGGCGAAGTGATCGTGTTTACCAAAGGCGATCCGCACGTCTTGTCGAGCAGTCCCGGGGATGCGCAGCGATCCGCCGTCGGCAGAGGCCGTCAAGGCAGCGACCAGCGCGCAGCTCCCATTCGTCATCAATCTCGGCGAGGACGGGCCGATATCGGCCAAGCTGGTCTGCGGCTATCTCGCCTGCGATGCGCAGCCGTACAATCCTCTTCTCGACAATCTTCCCCCCGTCATCAAAGCGCGGGACTCCGAAGACGAGACGCCCTGGCTGAGCCAATTTATCCGCCTCGCGGCGATGGAATTGACCGACAAGCGCGCCGGCGGCGAAAGCGTGCTGGCGAAGCTGAGCGAGCTGATGTTCATTGAAGTCGTCCGCCGCTATCTCGCGAGCATGCCGCCGGAGCAGCTGGGCTGGCTCGCGGGCTTGCGTGATCCGTTTGTCGGCAAGGCTCTGTCCCTCATGCACGCACGGCCGGAGCGTGATTGGACAATCGAGCAATTGGCGAAGGACGTCGGGCTGTCGCGCTCGGTGCTGGCGGAGCGCTTTGCCGATCTCGTCGGCATACCGCCGATGCAGTATCTCGCGAAATGGCGGATGCAAATCGCTGCGGGACTTCTCAACAGCGGCAACAGCAACGTGGCGAGCATCGCGGCCGAAATCGGCTACGCCTCAGAGGCCGCCTTCAGCCGCGCCTTCAAGAAGGTAGTCGGGGTGTCGCCGTCGGACTGGCGTCGCCGCGCGTGAGCAACGCGGCTGGCGGCGACTGGACTGTGAAGCATGGCAATCAGGGCGGCGTTTCAAGTCGTTTTGAAACGCCGCCCTGATTTCATCGATGGCTTCCGCTCTTCCGCTACGATCAGGCGAGGTCGAAGCGGTCGAGGTTCATCACCTTGTTCCAGGCGGCGACGAAGTCACCCACGAACTTCTCCTTCGCGTCGTCGCAGGCATAGACTTCCGCAAGCGCCCGCAGTTGCGAGTTCGACCCGAAGATGAGGTCGACGCGGGTGCCGGTCCATTTCGGCTTGCCCGTGGCGCGATCGCGTCCTTCGAACACATCCTCCGCGCCCGATACCGCCTTCCACTCCGTGCCCATGTCGAGCAGGTTCACGAAGAAGTCGTTGGTCAGCGTCTCGGGACGCTTGGTGAAGACACCGTGCTGGGATTTGCCGAAGTTCGCGTTGAGCGCGCGCAGGCCGCCGACGAGAACCGTCATCTCGGGTGCGGTCAGCGTCAGGAGTTGCGCCTTGTCGACCAGCAGTTCTTCCGCCGAAACGGCGTAGTGCTTCTTTTGATAGTTGCGGAACCCATCCGCGACCGGCTCCAGCACCGCGAACGAGTCCACATCGGTCTTCTCCTGCGACGCATCGGTGCGGCCCGGCGAGAACGGGACCTTCACGTCGTGCCCTGCTTTCTTCGCCGCGGCCTCGACGGCGGCGCAGCCGCCCAGCACGATCAGGTCGGCGAGCGAGACCTTCTTGCCGCCGGACTGCGCGCCGTTGAACTCCTTCTGGATCGCTTGCAGCGTCTGCAGGACCTTGCCCAACTCGGCCGGCTGATTGACCGCCCAGTCCTTCTGCGGCGCGAGGCGGATGCGCGCCCCATTCGCTCCACCGCGCTTGTCGGAGCCGCGGAACGTTGCTGCCGACGCCCACGCGGTCGAGACCAGTTGGGAAATGGAGAGCCCCGACTTGAGGATCTTGTCCTTGAGCGCGGCGATGTCCTGCGCGTCGATCAGCTTGTGATCGACCGCCGGGACGGGGTCTTGCCACAGCAACTCCTCGGCCGGGACCTCGGGCCCGAGGTAGCGCGCGCGGGGACCCATGTCGCGGTGCGTGAGCTTGTACCACGCCCGGGCAAACGCATCCGCGAACTGATCCGGATGCTCGTAGAAGCGCCGCGAAATCTTCTCGTAAGCGGGGTCGAGTCGCAGCGAGAGATCGGTGGTCAACATCGTCGGCACGTGCCGCTTCGACTTATCGTAGGCGTCCGGAATGGTGGCAGCGCCGCCTTTCGCCTTCCACTGATTGGCGCCGGCCGGGCTCTTGGTCAGTTCCCATTCGTTGTTGAACAGGTTCTCGAAGAAGTGGTTGCTCCACTTCGTCGGCGTCTGCGTCCAGGTGACTTCCGGGCCGCCGGTGATCGCGTCAGCGCCTTTGCCGGTGCCGAACTTGCTCTTCCAGCCGAGGCCCTGTTCCGCGATGTCGGCAGCTTCCGGCTCCGGGCCCACCAGCGTCGCGTCGCCGGCGCCATGGGTCTTGCCGAACGTGTGACCGCCGGCAATGAGCGCGACGGTCTCCTCGTCGTTCATCGCCATGCGCGCGAACGTCTCGCGAATGTCGCGTGCTGCGGCGACCGGATCCGGATTGCCGTTCGGCCCTTCCGGATTGACGTAGATCAGGCCCATCTGCACGGCGGCGAGAGGATTCTCGAGATCCCGAACACCCGTGTAGCGTCGGTCGTCCAGCCACTTGCTCTCGGGGCCCCAGTAGACATTCTCCTCGGGCTCCCAAACGTCGGGGCGTCCGCCGCCGAAGCCGAATGTCTTGAAGCCCATCGACTCCAGCGCGCAGTTGCCGGCGAGGACCATGAGGTCGGCCCACGAAATCTTGTTGCCGTATTTCTGTTTGACCGGCCACAGCAAGCGGCGCGCTTTGTCGAGGTTCGCATTGTCGGGCCAGCTGTTGAGCGGCGCGAAGCGCTGCTGGCCGGCTCCGGCGCCGCCGCGACCATCGCCGATGCGGTAGGTGCCGGCGCTGTGCCACGCCATCCGGATGAAGAGCGGCCCGTAGTGGCCGAAATCCGCGGGCCACCACTCCTGCGAGTTCCGTCATCAGCGCGAAGAGGTCTTTCTTCAGCGCCTTGAGGTCGAGCTTCTTGAACTCCTCGGCGTAGTTGAACGCCTTGCCCATGGGATCACACAGGGAGGAATTCTGGTGAAGCATCTTCAGGTTCAACTGGTTCGGCCACCAGTCCGCGTTCGACGTTCCACCGAGACTCGTGTGCATCGGGCACTTGCTGACGTCATCCATGATCGACTCCCCATCGGGTATGCAGCTTCCTTGACACCAACCTTAGCCCAACGCGATCCATCAGGTAAAATCGACTTTAATGATTGCTGCGATAAGACAATCTTATGATTGATAACACTGAGGATTTGCAGCTTCGACGCGCTGGGCGGCCGGCAGCCGCTTCGGAGGCCACGCTCAGTCTGTGCGATCTTGCGGCGGGCGTGGTTGATGCAGATCAAGGCACGCGTCGCGTCGCCCTTCTTGCGCGTCAGCCTCGCATCATGCCGCCGCGCTGCGCGCCGACGGCGCGCCGGCCGGCCCGAACCGAAGTTCGCTGGCGCGGCAGGGTTTTCCGAACAGATATCCCTGCATCTCGTCGCAGCCGGCCAGGCGCAGGAGCTCAAATTGTTCTGTCGTCTCGACCCCCTCGGCGACAGTGGTCATGCCGAGACTTTTTGCGAGACCGGTGATCGAGCACACGATCGCCGCGCTGTTGGATTTGATCGACATTTCGGCGATGAACGAGCGATCGATCTTGATCTTGTCGAAGGGAAACGTTCGCAGGTAGCTCAGTGACGAGTATCCCGTACCGAAATCGTCGAGCACGATCGATACGCCGAGGCTTTTCAACTGACGAAGTTTCGCCGCTATGACCTCATCGCCTTGCAGCAGGACCAACTCGGTGATCTCGAGATCCAGTCGGCTTGGCTTCAATCCCGATTGACGAAGGGCATCACTGACGACTTGCACGATATCGCCCTTGCGGAACTGAATCGGCGACAGATTGACCGCCACTTTGTACGGGCGGGGCCAGCTTTGAGCCTCCTTGCACGCGCGCTCCAGCACCCGGGCCCCTAGCGGCACGATCAGGCCCGTACTCTCCGCAATGGGAATGAACGTGTCGGGCGCAATATATCCGTGCTTCGGATGCACCCAGCGGACGAGCGCTTCGTAGCCTCTGACCTCTTCCGTATCCGCGGCGACGACCGGCTGGAAATGCACTTCGAAGTCGTTCGCGAGACTCGCATTACGTAGTTCTGCTTCGACACGGTAGCGGGTTCGCGCGACACCATCCATCTCGGGCTCAAAAAACCGGAATGTGTTTCTGCCCTCGGCCTTCGCTCGATATAGGGCCAGGTCGGCATTCTTGAGCAGCAGTTCGACCTCATCGCCATCATCCGGGTAGAGCGCGATCCCCAACGAGGTCTCGACGACGACCTGATGGCCATCGAGGTGAAACGGTTCGCCAATTGCCGCGAGGATCCGCGACGCCAATGCCATCGCGCTGTCGCGCTGATGTTCGCCAGCCATCTGCACGACAGCGAATTCGTCGCCGCCGATGCGCGCCACCAGATCGGATCCCCTGACACACAGCCGCAGGCGGCTCGCGGCCTCGCGAATGAGCAGATCGCCCGTCGCGTGCCCAAGCGTGTCATTGATCGTCTTGAAATGATCGAGATCGAACATGAATACGTTGAACGTACTGTTTCGATGCTTCCTCGCCTCGGTCATGGTGCGAGCGATATGCTGGCGGAACAGCAGCCGGTTCGGCAGCTCCGTCAGCCCATCGTGATGGGCTTGGTGCGCGATCTCCGCGACCGCGGAAACGAGCTTCCTTTCGCGTGCCGCCCCGAACCCGATGGCGATCGAGATGACGATGGCCGCAGCGATGTCGATCGCAAGATAGACCTTGGCGTTTTGGCGCGCGTGCCGGAAGATTTCCGACTTGGCGATCGCGACCGTCGCGACGAGCGGCAGGCCGTCGACCTTTCGATAGGACACCAGCCGTTCGACCCCGTCGAGTGCACTGCCGCCATTCCAATAGGTGCCGCGGTCCGATTTTGTCGCCAGCTTAAGTACGCGCGCATTGGGGAAGTATTTTCCCGTCAGATCCGGGCGCGCCACGCCGTTCGCGCCGCTTGCGAGCATGTACCCGTCGCGGTGCAACAATGCGACAATGCCATCTGCTCCCAGTTGCAGCTTGCGGAAGAAGGTCTCAAGCTGAATGAGATCGACCCAAACTGAGAGCACGCCGTTGAACGATCCATCGGGTCCTGTCAGGCGCCGCGTCAAGAAAATCGCCATGCGGCCCGAGCTTTTGGAAATCAACGGCTCGCTGACAAAAAGCTGATCATCGAAATTGTTGACGTGCACCTGGAAGTGCTTGCGGCTCGCGATATTGATGCCGAGCGTTGCGGGTCCATAGCTTGACGCCGTGATTACGCCGTCGGGACCCACGATCGAGTATTGGAACTTGAGCTCCTTCTGCAGCTGTGGGTCGCTGACCCAGCCGACTAAATCGGTTCCGGTCGGGTCGCGCTGATACGAGCGCCGGAGCTGCAGTGCCATGTCATCAGCACTTCGGAACGCTCGAGCGATCTCTTCCTCGAAGACATAGGCAAGGTTTTCGGCATGCTGGCGCGCCTCTTCCTCCGCGCTCCGGCTGTCGTGAATGAGAAGATAGACCGTCGCGGCCGAAATCGATGCCAACATGGCAACGCCCAGATACGTTGCCGGCTGGACAAAGTGGCGCAACCACTCAAGGCCTTGTCGAACTCGCACGTGCTCAATGTCCCCCTGGTCTTTGAGCTCTTCGCGGCTGAAACTCCCAATAGTGCTAGGATCGGTATGTACCGGAAAGATTGATTATTTGCGGCGCATTAAAGAATGGGACGACAGATAATCGCCAGATCGTCTGTGATACGTGTGTTTGTGGAAGCGATGTTTAGCTGCCTTGTAAAGGTGTCGTTAACGCTCGTTGTCCGGCGACGGGTTCTCTGCGGGGCTTCTAATGCTGCGCTTTAATGGACGCGACTTCTCGCGTGGTCGGTCCAAAACGATCGACGGAAACGCCGCCATTCAAGTGCGCGCGTGGGGTGAAGCCGCGTTGTCGCAGCAGCGTCAGCACCGGCGCCGTGTTTCCGACGCCGGGATTTGGCCTGTCAGCAGCGGGTGACACTCATTGACGCCAGGTCGGCGTCGTTAAGCCAGTACATGTCGCTTGGCGGCGTAGCCGAAAGCTTGTCTTGAATCAGGCGCGGCACGCGGTATCGGGTCGCGTACTCGAGGATCACCCGCAGAAACTGAGGGTCGCTGTCTTCCTGACCCGTCGCGACATCCCGCGGCCTGTGAACCCCGATCTTGGCGTCTTTGCAGACCCACCTCTCAGCACCGGCCGCAAATAACAAGAAGCAGATGCTTGCGCATCGGCCCTGAACGAAGATCTTCATGTGCCGCTGGGCGATCGAGCGCGAGATGCATTCGCCCTGGCCGTTTCGTCCGCCCGATGAGTTCAGCACAACCGTGTGAGCCCTCGTCCCGATGGCCGCTTTCCATCGATCGCAGTCGCCGAGCTCGATCAATCCGTCGAGGGCGACAACCTCGGGCGAGAGCAGATTGAAGGTCGCGGCGTTCGCCGGGGCAATGGCGCAGATGGCTGCGATGAGGAGGACTGAGCCGAAGGAGATATCCGCGAATGTTCATTCGGTTTCTTTTCAATTATCGCTTAAGCGGTTCGGTATTCTCGCCAGGGCCATGGAACGGACCGTGATGGTAGGGCATCGCGTTTCGATCGAAAAGCCATTCAGAATGTCTCACTTCTCCTCGACATCTCCGAATGCCTTCTCCGCCGGGACATTGGCGATAATGCCCGGCGTCGTTGCCGGTCTCGCCTGGCGGGATCAGTTCGTAGAAGCCGCTGACCTTCAGGTGGACGACCGCCGGATTCGGCGACTGGTTCTGGAAGAACCAGCCGTGCACGCCGTCGAATGGCGCCGAGAGCGCGCCGTCAGCGTTAGTGCCCGTCGCCTGCTTGTAGGTCGCGACGGTCATCTCCTTGCCCAATGCCAGCGTGTGGCCGTGGAAGTCGTAATAGAATTCGTTCGGGTTGGGGATCCCGGACACCGTCCACTCGTAGACGAGCGTCGCGTCCTTCGCCATTCTGACTTTGTATTCGAGTTCGTCTCCGCGCGTCGGGTCGCCGCCCGCGCGCAGCGGAATCTCGATGGTGTCGCTCCTGAGCGGGCCGCTGTATTCGCGGGCGAGAGGCGTCGCGCCGCCCGCCGCATTGAACGCGACTTCCCGCGGCGCCCATAGTCGGCTGAGACCGCTGACGCGACCGAGGCCCAATGGGTCCCAATTGAACTCGGCCGGCAGGATCGCCCCGAACGTGATCAGCGTTGCGACGATCAAAGCGCCGGCGGTCGTGGCCAGCATCTTTCCGCGTGACAGCGGATGCGCGATGTGTCCCTCGCTGTCCATGTCAGGCCGTCCCCACGCCGAAATAACCAGCGAGCTGATATTCCATCAGCATGAACCCTGCCGTCAGGATCGCTACGTTTGCGGCAACGGCATAGCGCTCGAAGCTCGCCGTGCGCCGCCACTGCACCATGACCACGAGAAAGACCGCCAAGGCGATCAACTGGCCGATCTCGACGCCGATGTTGAATCCGATCATGTTCAGGACGAGCCCGTTGCTGTTCAGCCGCAAGGTCTGCAGCTTGGTGGCAAGCCCAAAGCCGTGGATCAGGCCGAACAGCGCCACCGCGATCTTGTTGTTGGGCTGACGGCCAAACACCGTCATGAAGCCGCCGAGATTGTCGAACGCCTTGTAGACGACCGAGAGCCCGATCAGCGCGTCCACCAGATAGGCATTGACGTCGATCTTCAGCAGAACGCCCGCGAGCAGCGTGATGCTGTGGCCAAGCGAGAACAGCGAGACGTAGATGAGCACGTCCTTCATGCGGTAGACGAAGAAGATCACGCCGAAGATGAACAGCAGATGGTCGTAGCCGGTGACCATGTGCTTTGCACCCAGATACATGAAGGGCAGGATGTCCGGCCCCTTGGTTGCCGCGACAAAGGCCGCGTCCTTGCCGCCGATGCCATGCGCCACCGCGGTCAATTGCGCGGCATCGAACGTGAGGCAGCCGAGGAGGGAAGCGGCGAGCGCGACGGTGCGGCGCGGGTCGACGGTGATCGTACTAAGGAGCGGCATTTCCCCCTCTGAGCTTTTTTTCGCGGGCCTCGGTCCCACGTTTGTGCGCTTGATCGAGACGAGCGCAGCGCAAACGACGAGTACATGAAGTTATCCGCGCAGCCAATGAATTTGGGCATAGTGTCCTGGGGGATAGGACGGCTCGCCGCTCTCATCGAGCGAAGAAATTCGCGCTGTCACGGCATACGTTATAGGCTCAGCTTCAGCGAACGCTCAGATCATCACGACAGTCCGCAGTGCCCCGACCCCCGGTCGCGCCGTTGCGTCAGCGTGTTGCCAAATTCCAGTTGCCAAAGGAGGCGCCGCCTCGCGGCGACGTTCCTTCGTTTTCCTTGTCCTTCTTTTCGCCATCGACCTTGAAAGCGAAGGTAAGCCCGGCGCGTATTTCGTTGATGGGGCGACCGTCGCGGATCGCGTACCGAAATGCCGCATCAAAACTCAGATTGTCCCGCACCTTCCAGATAGCGCCGACAAGACCTGAATATTCCTCAGTCTGGTTCCAAACCTTGTCGTAAAAGATCTCCATAACCGGTCGTATGGTCCACTTCGATGGTCCTTCCAGAATAAGATCTAGAAAGGCCTCGCCGTGCTGATCGCGGGTGAGGTTGGTCTCGACATTGAAATGCGCGGTTCCCCAGTCCCAGCGTTGCGAGACGATGGCCGCCCAGCTGAATCCGACGCCGTTATCGGCATTGATGCCCGGCAGCAACGGGCCGAATTCCATGGCAATGCTCGGGCCCGGCTTGTCCTGGAGAACACCGGGGCGCGCTATGTATTTGAGGAACGCGCCGGTCGCCTGCAGACTGGGCTCATCAATCGGCGAGACGGGGGATTTTACGAGGCCCTGGAGGACGAACTCCCACCGTTCGGCAAACCCGTAATTGATGATCATTTCAGGGGCGATGAGGCTGGTCTGCGTCCCGTCCGGCAATCGTTCTTTGAGCCCGCCGAGGGGCTGCAATTCGATCTCGACCTCTTTCACATCCGCCACGGCCGCGTCGGTACCGTCAAACGGACGGTAGGCGATCGCCGGGGTGACCAGAGCCACCACAGCGATCGCGCCCACGCCCCCGCCGAGAAAGACGCGCGACCGGTCGCATGTCCGGTGATCACGAGCGTTGGTCGACGAAGTTTTTCGTACAACCATGGTTCACCTCGACATTCGCCAGGGCGACCGGTCCGGCCAGGATTTTAAAGCCGCCGACGCCCATTCAAGCGATTTATCGGAATGGCAAATATTGCAGGCGTTCGGAATCTTCATCGCCGTTGTATCGCCCGGCGTCACGAAATGAAACGTATGGCTGCGGACGTTTTGATCGGCGATCGTCTGCTCGACCTTCGGCATGTGGCAGGCGATGCATTCGTTGCCGGGACTGCCCGCTTTGTGATGCGAATGCTGTTCGATTGTCGCCGCATGCGGTCCGGCTTGGGCATTCGGTCCGTGGCAATCGAGGCATAGCGCATTGCCCTCCTTGCGCACCATCGCGACGTTGTCGTTGCCGTGGGGATCGTGGCAGCTGAAGCAGGTAACGCCGCGCGCGTACATCAGACTGTCGACGAAGTCGTTGCCTTGCATCCGGTTCTTGTGTCCGGTTCCATCCGGGAAGTGCGTAAAAGTGGTTTCGCCGAGCTTGTGCTCCTCGAGCTTCCAGAAATCGGCAAGGTCTTTGCCGATCTCGAACCCGACCGGCCAGTCGTAATACTTGCCCTGGATCGGATTGGTGAGGGGCTGGCCCTGGGAGTGGCACTGAATGCAGACATCGTTGGCGTGAACGTAGTCGAAGCGCGACGGGTTCAAGATGTTGTCTCGCGTCGCATGCGCCACATGTGCATCGCCGGGGCCATGACATTTCTCGCAACCGACGTTCCATTCCGTGGGTATCTTGGTCGAGATGTTGTAGTTCACAGAATGGCAGCCGTCGCAAAGCGGACCGGTCGGACGTTGGAAATTATCCGGCGGATAAAGCGCCGCCCACCAATCAGTCCCGTTGGCGACGAAGTAGCGTCGCCACACCTTGTTGATGACATCCCACTGTGCCGGGTAGACGAAATAGTCGTCGCCGACTTTCTTGAAATACCGTTGCTTCCAGCGGTAGCCGTAGGTCAGCGCGACGTCATCCTTGGTGAAGTTCAGCAGCGGATCGGGCTTCGAGAGATCGGGAATGATCGCGTCGGGCTGTTGGCGCGGATCGCGCACCACGTTCGCCATCAGCGTCTTGCTCCAGCGCGCATAGACGTTCTCATGACAGTTCTTGCAGGCGGCCGATCCTACGTAGTGTGACTGCTGGCCCTGCGGCGCACGCCGGGCGGCCTCCGCGGCATCCGGCGTCATTTGCGCGACTTGCGGCAGATCGCGGATGTAGCTCACGAGCTGCCAGATCTCGCGGTCCGGCAATCCCCAGGCTGGCATGGCCGTGTTACGGATGCCGTTGCGGATATGATAGAAAATCTCGCCGTCGGGCATTGCTTCGACGGCCGCGGAGCGCAGCGCCGGAGGGTGGGGATACTGGCCGGCGCCGATGCTGGTTTTGCCGCTGCCGTCGTAGGCGTGGCACAGTTCGCATTTCTGCCGATAGAGGTCCCTTCCCGCGGTGATATCGGCGGGATCTTTGCCAACGGGATTAGCGGCGAGCTTCGCTTCAGTCGGAACGCTGTGATGCAACAGCCAGGTCGCGACTGTGACCTCGGCGGCCGGAGGTTCGGAGCGAGCACTCGATAATCCAGGAACAAACCATCGATAAAGGGCGCCTGCGCCTGCAGCGAGCACAAGGACGACAACACAAGCCGTCAGAACCAGCCGTCTCCACATTGCCAACTAACCCCCCTCCAAAGTCATCACCCCGGTTTCTTCGATTGGTCGCCGTGCTTCTCTTCGACCGCATCGCGGCACCACCGATAAAACGCATCGTAAAGCGCGAGACCCGCCTCGAGTTGCGCGAGATCGTCGGCGTACATGCGCGAAAGTCCAAGCGACGCCGCCAGCAGCCCCGGAACCTGGGGCGCAAGGTCCGGTCGACTCGTATCGGCACCACGAACGATCGTGGCGAGCCGCAGCAGCGGTTCGATTGTCAGGCCGAATTCCTCGACCATCAGATCGAATGTGCACCGCTCGCCCCGATGGCTCCAGAACACGCCGTCGATATCGAATGGCACGGCGCCGAACCGCTCGGCGACACCTTCAACCTCGGATGCGGCGACGTAGAGAAACACGGCGCGCGGATCGACAAAGCGGCGGATAAGCCACGGACAGGCAATGCGGTCGATCTTCGGCCGGGCGCGCGTGACCCAAACGGTACGCCCTTCGCGGTCGCTCTGCGGCATTCTCCCCACCGACAGCAGCGGCAGCGCAGCTTTTTTCCAGGCATCGAACCCGTGCTCGAGCGCGTCCGCGGCGACGCCGTCGTGGCGGAGCCATGCCGCGGCTCCCTGGCTGAGCCGGGCACCATTTCTGCAGATTACGACGGCTGAACGCCCCGCAAAGTCCCGCCCCCATGCCGAGGCATCGGTATGCGTTCGTCGGATTGATCCCGGAATCAGTGCCGGGCTCGCGTCGAAGTCGTCGTCGGGGCGTACATCGATCAGCACGGGACATCGCGGCGTGCCGATCAGGCGCGCAAGCTTATCCGCCGAGATGGTATTGATTGCCGACATGGTGCGTCCTTGCTTTCAAGAGCCGGGACGCGATGCTTCGGCATGTCGCCTCGTGGGGAGACCGCGGTCCCCAGGAGCGCGAACCTAACGGCATCAACCAAACTGTCAAGGATTTCCAACGGATGAGGCGCGCCGGCCGCGAGCAAGGGCAAGCGCAAGACGACGTACAAAGTTAGCAGTGAGGCGACGCTGGAACTGTCGGTGCAAGCAATACGACCTCGGTCACTGCGTCAAAGCCTATCGCGGTTCGGATCAGGCTGCGACACGGTGAAACGCGGCCGCGGGGTTTGAAGGTTTAGACCTTTCAAGGTGGCGGCTGCGTGGGCTGCCAATTTCTCGGCCAAAACCATACGGCCAAGGAGGAGCAGAAGCGTCGCGCCCAACCCGATGACATGCGCCCAACCGAATTGGGCGTCGTTCCATGCGAGCCAAGAGAATAAAATCACAATCACCAATGCGACTATTGCTGCAGCTAGGAGGATCTTTCTCATCGGCATGCCACCTCTCTGATTAATCCGGTGATCTTCGGAACGCTTGCCGCCGCCGGCTGTGGGTCGAGAATTCCGGCAGGCGACGCTCGCAATACCGGTGCTGATGATGTCGTTGTGCCGCTGTTGTTTCTGGCCATGCGCAAAACTTTAGGCGGCGTCGTGACCACCGCTGGGTGTCACGGCACTCGGGACATCGCGGCGCGCCGATCAGTCAGCGGGACTGTCCAAACCAGTGACCGAGGCTTTCAGTGGCCTTGCGCTCCAGAGTTCCGGCGCCCTGCAGCTTTGCGACCTTGATGGCCAGCCGGAACGATGCTGCGGCTTTGACCTTTTGGCCGCGCGGCGCACGCGCGAACAACTCGCCGCGCAGCCGGTGGAGTTCCGCGTCGTAGTAACGCTCGCCGTGTGCTTCGGCCAATGTGGCAGCGTCCTCAACCGCTTTGACCGCTTCCGTGTGATGCCCCGCCTTCATGTGCGCTTCCGCCAATAATCCCAGCAGATAACACAGGAAATGACGTGATTGCGTGGCCTGCAAGGCGGCAATTGCTTCGGTCAGGAGCTCAATGCCACGTTCGGGGGCACCGCTTGCAGCGCCGCACCATCCAAGCACGCCCGTGCTCCAGGCTTTCAGCATTGCAAGGTCATGCTCAGTCGCTAACTGCATGCTCGCTTCGGCGTGCTGCGCGGCGAGCGCTACATCGCCCAGAACTTGCGCCACCGATGACGCGAAATAGAGCGTCAGCCCCAGGGTAAACGGATCATTGAGACCCCTCGCGATAGCGAGCGCATTGTCCGCAATTGCACGCGCGCGTTCCTCCTCGCCGGCAAACGCCAGTGATAACGCCGAGAAATACCGAGCGCACGTGCCGGCATCGTGGTTGCCGTACCTTGACGCCATCGCTTGATGAATCTTGGCTTCATAGACGGCAAGTCCAGCCTCCGCGTGCCTGTGGACATCCGCGAATTTGCCGCGTCCAAATGATGTTGCCCAGGAAGCGTGGTGGGCCTGAAGCTTTAGTCCCGCGTCGCCTGATTTTTCGGCGAGCGCCAGCAGCCTTTCGCAAAGCCGCCATGCGAGGTCAACTTCACTTCGCCCCCACCGATACATCCATTGGCCCCAGAGCGCCGGGAAAATTTCCGCGTTCTCACCCAAACATTCGCAAAGCGCCTCGGCCCTGGAATAAGCCTCCAAGACTTCGGGCGCTCCAAATCCGCGCATAGCTATGAAGGCGGCGCCCAGGCCAATGAGCAATTCGACTTCGACCTTGGTACGCTCGATGTCATCAGCAATGTTCCAGATGGTTTCGCGCGCCCTCTGCAGATGTCTGATTGCCTCTTCGTTGGCACTCCGGCGCAAGGCTTTGGCGGCGGCGCGCTGGTGATGAGGAATCGCGCGCGCGAACTCGTTGCCGCGCTCGAAATGTTCCGCCAGCTCTGATGCGATCATGTCCAGCTTGCCGGCCCAGGCCGCTTCAAGCCGGCGACCGACGCGTGAGTGGCTGAGGGCGCGGCGCGTTCCCGGCAGACGGTCGTACAACAGTTCGCGATAGAGATCATGCCGGAAGGAGTAAAGCTCGGTGCGCGTACCGTCCGGCCAAACGGTCGACCCGGCAGCAACGATGAAAACGCCTTGCCGCACCAGGTGCGCGCAGGTGCTCTCGACCTGCTCGACGTCGATCTCCATCGCGGCGGCAACGGCAGCGGCTGCAAATTCGCGTCGGATCGCGCTTGCGGCTGTCAGGAGATTGCGGTCGCGTTCGTCAAGCTCGTCGATCTGCTGGTCAATGAAGCGTCGCGTGTTATGCGGGATCGACACGAACGCGCCAGGCATCCGCGCCGGAGCCTCCTGTTGCACCAGCTGGCCGACAATGCTGGTCATGAACAATGGATTGCCGCCTGTTCGCTCCAGCAATAGATCGGCCATCTCGCGCATCCGCATCCCGCCGTGATCATCGCTGAGATGAGTTTTCAGATAGGCTTCGACGGCCTGGAGATTGAGGGGATTGAGCGGGATTTCCATGCACATCCGATGCAACGCAAGTTCCGTCATCAGGCTGGTAAGTCCGACCTTGGTGGCCGCCACGTCAGCGGGCCTGAAAGTTGCCAGCACCATCAGGCGGGCGGGTTCCGAACGGCGTGCGACATGGGCAATCCAGTCGAGCGTCGAGGCGTCACTCCAGTGAATATCTTCGAGCTTCAGAACGAGCGGCAAGTCCGCGGCAATCGCCTCGAGCGCAAGCGTCAATTCGCGCATCATGCGCTCGCGCGTCGGGCGGCTGCGAGCTTCCAACGTATTGCGCTCAGACGGAGTCCACAGCGACGGCATTTGTGCGAGCCAACTCGGCGCTTGTGTTGAAAGAATCTGTTTCACTGTCGCGCCATTTTGTCCGCCCGCCAATCGTATCAACGCCTCGATCAAGGGCAGATAGGACTCGCCGACACCGTGATGGTCGAGACATTGGCCGTGCGCGATCCTGACGCAATCGACGGCTCGCAATTGATCCAGAAAGGCATCAGCGAGCGCGCTCTTGCCGATCCCGGCCTCGCCGGTCACGAACACGATCTGACGACGGCCCGACCGTGCATCTTGGAAGTGGCGTACCAGCTGATCGAACTCGACGACCCGCCCGACCAGCCTCGCGGGGTCAGGCGTTGACAGCTGTAGTGGTGTTGGTGTGCTGCCTCGAACAACAACTGCGGTGGCGGGCACCATGAGGCGATAACCACGCCGATGTCGGGTCTCAATGTACTGCGGGCTCCGGGCGGCATCACCCAACGCGCCCCGCAGTTCCTGGATGCAGGACGTGAGCGCGTCATCACCCACCGCCAGCCGCCCCCAGACGCGATCGAACAATTCCTGCTTGCTGACCAGTTCTTCCGCCCGCTCGGTCAGCAGATGCAGCACGCCAGATGCCCGCGGCGTGAGCCTAACTTCGCTGTCATTGCGCCAAAGCCGCCCGGTTCGCACATCAAACCGAAATGGGCCAAACGCAAATTGCGAATCCACAGCCATCTTCTGGCTCGTCCTAAATTTTCCCGGAAATTACCCGGAACTCAGCCAGGACTTTCCGAGCCGACGCTGCAAGGATTTCTGGCACGCGGCGGCGTGGGCCGCAATCAAGACAAGGGGAGTCCGGATGAATGCCAGTCATTACAATGCGTTGGCTGTCCTCGGTCTGCTTGCCTTGGCGCAGCCAGCATCCGCTAACGTTATCGACGATTGGAACGACAAGGCCGTCGCCTTCGTCGTGCACCAAAAAATCGGTCCCCCGCCGGGGGAACGGATCATTGCCATGACGCAGCTGGCAATGTTCGACGCCGTCAACTCGATCGAACGGAAATACCGCCCTTACCTCGTGCAGCTTCCGGCCGCCGCAACGACCTCGAAAGCGGCCGCTGCCGCCGTTGCAGCGGCAGCGGTACTCGCAAGCATCAACGACAAGGCGAAAGCACAAATTGACGGCGAACTCGCGACCTATCTCACCAGCATTCCAGACAGCGCGGCCAAATCCGAGGGGATCAAGCTTGGCGAAGCGGTTGCAGCCAAGATCCTGGCGGCGCGTGCGAACGACGGCGCCAACGGTGTGGACACCTATCGGCCGCGCACGTCACCCGGCGCCTACGTGCCGACCGCGCCTGTTTTTGCTCCACAGTGGCCAGGCGTCAAGCCATTCGCCTTGACTAGCTCATCGCAGTTTCGGCCAGCCCCGCCCATCGCGCTCACGAGCTCCGAGTGGGCGGCAAATTACAACGAGATCAAAGAACTTGGCGGCCGCGCCAGCACAAAACGCTCAGCGCGGCAGACCGAGGACGCTCATTTCTGGATAGCGACTGACGGCCGCGTCGGATATCCCGTCATTCGGACAATAGCGATCGAGAAGGAGCTCAGCCTCATCGACTGTGCACGCCTGTTCGCCCTCACGGCGGTCGCGCGAGCCGACGCACTGATAGCTGTGTTCGACGCCAAGTATCACTACGACTTCTGGCGCCCGGTCACCGCCATCCGCAACGGTGACATCGATAGCAATACCGGTACTGAGCGTGACGCTTCCTGGCAGCCCATCGATGCAACCCCCATGCATCCAGAATATCCGTGCGCGCACTGCATTGTCAGTGCCAGTCTTGCCGGGGTCGTGCAGGCAGTTTTTGGCACGGCCGAGATACCAAAAGTTTCGATGACGAGTCCGACTGCACCTGGCGTTATCCACCAGTGGACCAACGTGCGCGCTTTCAGCGACGAAGTTTCCGAAGCGCGGATTTGGGCTGGCTTTCACTACCGCTTCTCCACAAAAGTCGGCCAGGACATGGGTTACAAGATCGGTGAGTACGTGGTGAAGAATTTTATGCAACCGGTCTCAGTAGCCACGCCCTGAAACCAGGGTGTGCGTGCCTATGCTCGGCAGCTTTGTTGAAGCGCGCGCTCGTCGTCCGAACGGACGAGCGATGATCAATTGATGATGTTCGTCGTGGTGCTGTTGCTTTTGGTCATGCGTAATATTTTAGGGGGCGGCCTTCGTGAGCACGGCAGCCGGTCACGACGCCCCATCTCTTTCTCTCACGCGCCGCCCGGTGGTGCGACGCGGATGCCGTGCCAGCCGGAACGGTCGATGGCTCGCTGGACCAGGCCCGAAGCTTTCGCGGCTTCGACGAACTCCCACAAGGCAGCAAGCCGGTCCGACCTGCCTTTCGATACGGCCATGCCGATCGAATTGAACCCGTATCGTCCCTCAAACAGGCGCGACCCGGGAAGCTGCGGCATGTAGTGCAGCAGCACCTGTCGGAGCGAGGCGAAGAGGTCGGCGTTGCCGCTGCGCAGAATTTCGAAGGTTGGCGTCGGCATGTCGGCGTAGACGAACGTGACATTCTTCATGATCTGGCTGAGCGCGATCGTCGATGCATGATTGCGCACGACCGCGACCCGGACTCCCGGACGGTCGGCATCCGCAACGCTCACATAGGGCGAACCCGCGGGAGCCATGACGGTGTAATCGGCTTCGACCAGCGGCGGCGTGTAGTCGATTTCGACCGCGCGGGATGGCACGATGCCGATGATCGCGGCGTCGCAGGTGCCGGCTTTGAGGCTTGCCATCGCCGCCGGCGGATGCGGATGCTCAACCGGCTCGCCTTCGATTCCGAGCCGATCACCGAGCGCGCGCACGACATCGGGTGCCCATCCGTGCAACACGCCGGTCGCGGGGTCCTTGATGTAATTCGGAACATACAGCGCGACTCTCACTCGGCCGGCCCGTACGAGATCGGAGACCCGCGGGTCGGCGGTGGGCTGTGTCGTAGCCATGTTTCACCTCTTTCACCTCTGTGCCGACGATCGACGAATGCGCAGGATGGGGCGAACTCCTCATGCCGCGTGTATATGATCCAGATCAATGGGAGGTGTCGTCGGCCAATTTGATTGCGCCACGCTCGGATCCTCGGGAATTGCGCAAGATCAAGGCGATCTATCCTATTGCCGGTCAAAGGTTTGAGGTCATTCAACAGGAGTGACCGATGTCGTTTGCTGCCGTGATGGTTCATGTCGATCTGGATGCACCCTGCGACGCTAGAATTCGGCTTGCGGCCTCGCTGGCGACCAAGTTTCAGTCCACCCTCATGGGGATCAGTGCTTCGCAACCGCCGTCGCCTCTGACCTACGGCGGCGTCGTCGTCGACCCGCAACCCACGCCGGCAATGATCCACGAGCTGTCGGCGCGACTTTCCCGATTGGGAGAACATTTTAACTCCGTCGTCGGATGGAATCGCCAAATCGAATGGCGTACGGGCATCAATTCGCCGACCCAATTTTTGGCAGCCGAGGCGCGGGCCGCGGACCTCGTCATCATTGGGCGTGATCGCGCGCCGGGTGATTTTTATCGCACGCTTGATCCAGGCGCCCTCACATTGAGAGCCGGCCGACCGGTCCTCGTCGTGCCGCCTGATGTCAATTCACTGCGGGCAGAGAATGTTGTGGTCGGCTGGAAGGAGGCGCGAAAGTCACGACGCGCAGTTCTGGATGCCATGCCCTTTCTGCTCAAGGCGAGCCGCGTATGCGTGGTGGAGTGTGATGAAACCGGCCAAGAGCGCGCGGTTTCGCATGTCGAAGATGTCGGTCGCTATCTCGAGCGTCATGGTGTGAATGCCGTCAGGCGTGCGCCCGTTCACGCCGCAAAATCGGTCGCTGACGAACTCGTTCGCGTTGCGAAGGACGAAGGCGCCGACCTGATCGTTGCCGGCGCTTATGGCCATAGCCGGCTCGGCGAGCAGATTTTCGGCGGCGTTACGCGCGATCTGCTCTCAATGAGTCCGCTCTGTTGTCTGCTGTCGCATTAAGGACTTGACCGATAGCCGTTTTAGGCCGGCCGACCGGGTGCCCTGAGAACAGGCGGACAGGTCAGCGATGGACTTCCAAGAGCTGATCTCGCGAATGGCGCTGACCCTGGCGCCGAACGGCCCGCTGGCAAATCGTGCGACATGTTCGGGCCGCCAAACCGAAATCGCGGTGTTTCCGATTGTTATTGCGTGACTCAGCAGAAACGTGCAGGTTGAACGCTAGATTGATAGCTTGTTGGAGACCGCTATGGCGACCGGGACAGTGAAATGGTTCAATCCGACCAAGGGCTACGGGTTTATCCAGCCGCAGGGTGGCGGGCAGGATGTGTTTGTCCATATTTCTGCTGTGGAGCGGGCGGGTCTATCGACGCTCAACGAAGGCCAGCAGGTCGAGTTCGAGGTCGTGAGCAACCGCGGCAAATCGTCGGCTGAGAATCTCAAGGTCAAGTGACGACGCGCGAGGCAAACAAACTGAAGTGCCGTCATTCGAAAGCTGATCTTTTCGGTACCACGGCCGAATGGTACCTGACCGTTCGCTGTACGAACCCGGCCTGCGCAGGTCGTATCGCATTTCAAAAAGCCCGCTACCCGGGTGACAACGTAAATATTGGGCTTGCCGTTTCCGGCGCGCTGTCCGTCGACTGTCCATATTGCGGGACTCTCGTTCGTTTCCACGGCGAGCAAATCGAACGGCGACTGGTCAGGGTCGACGTGCAAAAAACGGGAGTTATCGTTTGAGCAATCAAAGGTTCAAGGTCGGTCAGTCCGTCAACTACACGTCCGGCCCGAGAGGCGCCGGCCGCACCGAGGCCATCTATAAGGTCACGCAGGTGCTTCCCCCGGTGGGCGACGAACGGCAATATCGCATCAAAAGCGCAAGTGAACCCCACGAGCGCGTCGCTAAAGAGACGGAACTGAGACACGTTGCTTGACGCCTGCTCATGCGAAGGAGGCCATGATGGCCACAGGAACCGTAAAATTCTTCAATAGCCAGAAAGGCTTTGGATTCATCCAGCCGACCGACGGCTCGAAGGATGTCTTCGTCCACATCAGCGCGGTCGAACGCGCCGGCATGGGCACGCTCGTTGAAGGACAGAAGGTGAGTTACGACGTCATCACGGATCGCGGCAAGCAGGCGGCCGGAAATCTCCAGAAGGCATGAGCCGGGTGTTCAGCGCCGATGCCCGCGATGCGCGAGACTGGTTGAATATCCTCTCGCGCTACCGCCAGCCTAGTCACGCTCGCAGCATTATCGAGATTGTGATCACGCTCGGACCGCTCGCGGTTCTGTGGGCGCTGGCGTTATTGGCGTATTACGTTGGTTACTGGTGGCTCTCACTGCTGCTGGCGGTCCCCGCCGCCGGCTTCCTGGTGAGACTATTCATGATCCAACATGATTGCGGCCATGGAGCGTTTTTCCGCCACCGCCTCGCAAACGATTGGGTAGGCCGCGTGATCGGAGTGCTGACGCTGACGCCCTATGACTACTGGCGAAGTACCCACGCCATCCATCACGCTACCTCCGGACATCTCGATCGACGCGGGATCGGCGACGTCGATACGCTCACCGTGGGTGAATACCTTTCCCGAACGTTCTGGCGGCGTGTTCGCTATCGCGCCTACCGCAATCCGCTCGTTATGTTCGGCGTCGGCCCAGTGTATCTCTTTGGGCTTCACCAGCGGCTGCCAATCGGGATGATGCGGAGCGGCTGGGCGCCCTGGCTCAGCACGATGGGGACCAATGCCGCGATTGCGGGAGTTGTTGCAACGCTGATCTGGTTCATTGGCGTCAAGCCGTTCCTGCTGGTGCAAATGCCGATCGTTTTGCTCGCAGGCGCGATCGGAGTATGGCTATTCTACATTCAACATCAATTTGAGCGGACGTTCTGGGCCCGCGAGGGTGAATGGAGTTTTCACCAGGCGGCTTTGTATGGAAGCTCGCATTACGAATTGCCAGGAGTCCTGCGTTGGCTCACGGCGAACATCGGCCTGCATCATATTCACCACTTGTGCAGCCGGATTCCCTATTACCGCCTGCCGCGGGTGCTGCGCGACCATCCGGAACTTCGGGGGATAAGTCGCCTGACGCTCGCTTGAAAGCTTCCGTTGCGTGCGGCTGGTACTTTGGGATGAGCGTCGCCGCCGCCTCGTCTCGTTTCGCGAGGTGCGGGCTCATGCGAAGTGAGTGTCGCCAATCCGATCTAAGCGCGGGTCGGCGGAAGGTCGCACGAACGGCGGGCGACTGTTGACCGTCTCAAGGGTGGTCGGAGCGGATAAGTCTTGGCGCCGAAAGCCCGCGCGGGCTCACGCCACGTCGAGGAGCTCCTCGCGGAGATCGGGCAAGCCGAGCGTCGTGCCGAGGAAGCGGCGGCTCGGGACGAGCGAGCGACGCGCCGCCCAGCTGTCGAGGCCGACCTGAAACAGGTTCGGCAGTTGCTTGGGTTGGCGCAGCAGCGACATGAACACGGCGCCGACATTGATGGTGCCGGTGCGCGTCGTTGCGACCAAGGCGGCCGGCGGCAACGCCCGATGGGAGGGATCGGTGACGACGCGGAGCGCGGCGAACGGCAGACGGTGCTCGGCGGCGAATCGGGCGGCGATATGGGATTCCATGTCGACCGCGAAGGCTCCAGTCTTCTGGTAGATGTTGCGCTTGTGCTCGGCGCTGGCGACCACGACGTCGGAGCCCGCGATATCCGCATGGCAGATATCCCGCAGAGCCGCGCCGCCGAACGGCTCGCGCCGATCTGCCGAATCACGGACGGTATCCAGAAGCGACCGTGCCCAGCCAACGTGACTCGGATAGCGGCCGTGCTCGGAAATCACGCTGCGGGCGACGATGCAGTCGCCCGGCTTGAGATGCGGAGCGAGACCGCCGGCGATGCCGAAGCTGATGATGCCCCGGCAGCCTTGCCGTGTCGCCTGTTCGAGTGCCCGCTTGAAGTAGAGATGTCCGGAGCCGCACAGGACGGTGACGCCCGGACCGGCGACTATGTTTGCTTCGAAGGCAAGCCCCGTCACTGCAACGAAGTGCGAATCAGCCAGCTGACCCAATTGTAGCCCCCAAACCGTGCCGCCACGGTGAGTCCCAAGCCCGCATTCATTAACTAAAGCATGTGATCGTCAGCACTTCAAGGTTTGCGATCAACTAGTTAGTAACCGTGACTTTCGAGTCACATGCCCGAAGCATTGACGGTACCGCCGCCAGCGCCCAGTGCGCGATAACGGGCAAGCGCCCACAGCGGGAAGAATCTGCCGATAGCCGTGGTAACGCAGGTAGAACACCCGCGGGAAACCGGTGGCGGTGAAGCGCGGCTCGGTCCAGAAGCCGTCGTCGTCCTGGGTCGCGAGCAGATAATCGATGCCGCGGGCGACGGCCGGATCATCCTTCCGGCCGGCGGCCATGAGGCCGATCAGCGCCCAGGCCGTCTGCGAGGCGGTGCTCGGTGCCCGCTCGTACCCATGATAATCGAGCTTGTAGCTCGTGCCGTCTTCGCCCCAGCCGCCGTCCGAATTCTGGATCGAAATGAGCCAGTCGGCGGCCTTGCGCACGAGATCGCTCGTGGGATCGAGCCCCGCGATGCGCAGCGCGCACAGCACCGACCAGGTTCCGTAAATGTAGTTCATGCCCCAGCGGCCGTACCAGCTGCCATCGGCAAGCTGGGTGTCGCGCAGATAATTGATCGCCGCCTTGAGGTGCCCGTTGACGTCGGGCTTTTCGCCGAGCTGGGCCAGCATGGAGACGCAGCGCGCGGTGACGTCCTCGGTCGGCGGATCGAGCAGCGCGCCATGGTCGGCGAACGGGATGTTGTTGAGGTAGTAGTAGGTGTTGTCCGCATCGAAGGCCGCCCAGCCGCCGTTGCGGCTCAGAAGTCCTTCGATCCATTCGCGGGCGCGGGCAATCGGTTCATCGAACGCCTTGGTCGGCGCAAGCCTGCGCATGCGATCGAGCGCCATCACCACGACCGCGGTGTCATCGAGATCGGGATAGTGGGGGTTGGCATATTGGAAGGCCCAGCCGCCGGGGCGAACGTGAGGCCGCTGGGTCGACCAGTCGCCTTTGACGTCGAGCACCTGCCTCGGCAGGAGCCACTCCAAGCCTCGCGCGACGCTCGCGTTCGCGGCATCGCTGCCGACATCTAGCAAGGCATGGCAGGCGAGACCGGTGTCCCATACCGGCGAAACGCAGGGCTGGCAGTAGGCTTCCTTGTCGCCGATGACCACGAGCTTTTCGATCGACGCGCGCGCTATGGCCACATCCGGGTTGTCTTTGGGCACCCCCAGGACCTCGAACATCATCACCGAGTTCGCCATGGCCGGATAGATGGCGCCGAGACCATCCTCGCCGTTGAGGCGCTCGGTCACGAAGGCGACCGCGCGCGAAATCGCTCGCTCCCGCATCGCCGTCGGAAAGTGCGGCTCGATCGCGCGCAGCACCACATCCACAGCACGGAAGAACCCGAACCAACCCTTGTTCTGATGCGGCGCGCGCTCGGGCGGGCCGATCTCCTTCGGGTTCTCCAGGAACAATTCGTCGATGGTGACGCCGCGGCGATTCTTCGCGCGCGGCTTGAGCGCCTGCAGCACGAGGAGGGGCACGAGCACGGTGCGGCCCCAGTACGATATCTTGGTGATGTGGAACGGAAACCACCGCGGCAGCAGCATGATCTCGACCGGCATCACCGGAACGGCGTTCCAGCTCATGATGCCGAAGAGCGCGAGCAGCACGCGGGTGAATACGTTCGCCTGCTTGCCGCCGCCGCGCGCCAATATCGCTTCCCGTGCCCGCGCCATATGCGGCGCGTCGGGCTTGTCGCCGATCATCTTGAGCGCGAAGTACGCCTTGACGCTCGCGCTCATGTCGAAGTCGCCTTCGGCGAACAGCGGCCAGCCGCCATGGGTGCCCTGCTGCCGGCGCAGGTAGACCGCGAATTTCTCTTCGAGCGCCGGATCGAGCGGCTCGTCGAGATAGTGCTTGAGCAGCACGTATTCGGCCGGAATGGTGGAGTCGGCTTCCAGCTCGAACACCCAGTGGCCGTCGGGACGCTGGCAGGAGAGGAGCGCCTGCGTTGCAGCCGAGATCGCGTCGTCGAGCGAGCGCTTGGCGCCAAGCGGCAACGCTGATCTCGGCTTGAGTTCGAGTTGCATCCGCGTGAGCCCTCACATTGCCAGAACGAAATCGGCCGCACGGTTTCCGGAGCGTACCGCGCTTTCGATCGTCGCCGGCAGGCCGGTATCGGTCCAGTCGCCGGCGAGCGCAAGATTGCGCCATTTTGTGCCGACACCGGGGCGGCGCGCGTTCTGTGCCGGCGTTGCCGCAAAGGTGGCCCGGCGCTCGCGCACGATCTGCCAGAGCGGCATTTCGTCGGCGATGCCGGTCGCGCGCTTCACATCGTCCCAGATCATCCGCGCAATCTCGTCCCGCTGATGCTGCAACAGGCGATCGGCCCCGCTGATCGTCACCGATATACGATCCTCGAAGGCGAATATCCATTCGGCAACGCCGTTGACGACGCCGATCATCGGATCGAGGCGCGGCGGCGGCACGATGTTGAAATGGGCATTGATGATCGCCCGATACTCATCGGGCGCCGTCAACTCGGGGATGATCGTCGTCGCCGTGTAGGCCGGAACCGCCACGATGGCGGCATCCTCCGGCCCGAGCGCGATCTCGCGGTCGCCGAAATCGAGTGCGGCGACGGCGTCGCCTGCAAAGATGCAGCGGCGCAGCTGATCGCTGAAGCGAACGGCGATGCCGCGGCTTTGGAGATGGGCGAGCGCCGGGTCGACGAACGCCGCGCTCAATCCTTTCGGTGCGAGGTAGGGCCGGCACGCCGCGCCGCCTGCGGCGATCGTCTCGCGCACGACCGCGCGGGCGAGGCGTGACGAGCCCTCGCTCGGATCGATATTGAGCGTCGCCAGCAGAAAGGGCTTCACCACCTTTTCATACGCCGGCCCATTGCACTCAACGACCTCCGCAAGCGGCCGGTCCGGCCCCGGCAGCAACAGGCGCAGCAGCGGCAAGTAATCCATCGCGCGCGTTCCCGGCGCGCGGCGCTTGTCGTCGAACATCCACAGCGGGATGCGGCTCGTGCCGAGGTCGAGGATCCAGCGGGGCGCGCGCCCTTGCCGTCGGCGAGGTCGATGAACGGAATCCGCGCCGCCGCCGCGCCGCGCACGAGCGACATCGCCCCGATATCGGCAAGGAACGCCAGCGCCGCGGTGTTTCCCGACAGCAGGATGTGGGTGCCGTTGTCGATGCGCATGCCGCTTGCGGCATCATCGTAAGAGCGGCACCGTCCGCCCGCTTGCGCGGTCGCCTCATGGACGACGGTCGCGACGCCGTGCTTGGCGAGGCGGACAGCGGCGGCAAGACCGGCGAGCCCGGCGCCGATGATGTGAACGGTGCGGGGCATCAGATGAAGGCGTGGCGCGCGACGATCCAGGCGATCCGCAGCTTGCTCGGGCGAACCCGCGTGCGCGGTGCTACGAAGCCCTGCGAGACCATCTTCTCCAGCATGGCGCGGTAGACCTCGGCCATGATCCGCGGCGCCCGCACGGCGCGGCGCGGGCACTCCGACATGATTTCATCTGCCTTGTCGAAATGGCCGCGCGCAGCTTTGACGAGCTGAGCGCAGGCAACATCGAGCGACGGGCTTGCCAATGCCGCCTCAGGCTCCGTCGTCGCGATGCCGGCCTTCTCCAGCGCCTCGCGCGGAAGATAGAGCCGCCCGGCGCGGGCATCTTCGTCGAGATCGCGCAGAATATTGGTGAGCTGAAGGGCACGGCCGAGATGATGGGCGAGCTGGCGGCCGGGCTTGGCGTCGAGACCGAACACCCGGACCGAGAGGCGGCCGACCGCGCTCGCCACGCGGTCGCAATAGATGTCGAGTTCGGCCCACGCCGGCGCGCGGATGTCGGCCTGCACGTCCATCTCCATGCCGTCGATCACCGCCTGAAAATCCGCCTCGTTCAGTCCGAAGGCGGCGACCGGCGCTTGAAGGTCGCGCGTGCGCGCCGTCGCGTGCCCGGCATACAGCGATTTGATGTCGGCGCGCCACGCTTCGAGTTCGACAAGCCGCCCGTCGCGCGGGTCCGTCGAATCCGCAACATCGTCGACCTGCCGGCAGAAGCTGTAGATCGCATACATGGCGTCGCGCTGCGCCGGCGGCAGAATGCGCATCGCCGTATAGAACGAGCTGCCGGCCGCCCGTTGGGAACTCTCGGTGCTCTGGGTCTCTGTCACACGGGCGCTCATGCATCCTTGGAGCGATGGGGCATGAATCCGATCCGCGCCAGCCGCGAAAACGATCCGACCACCATGCCCTTCAGTGCGCATCCCATAATGCCAAACTTGGTCAAATGCACGTTGTCGCACAACGGATCGCGCGTCTCGATGAGGTGCACGATGCTCTGCGCCATCGCGGTGATGACGGCGACCTCGAGCGACAACCGGAAATCGCTGATCATTCCCGCGAAGGGCAGGCTCTCCTGGAGCAGCGTCTCGTTGCGATAGGCGAGGTCATGCAGGCACAGCAGGAGCTCGGGCGTTGCTTCCTCTGCGCCCAGGTCCTCAATCCGCGCTCCCGTCGCAGCAACTCCGTCGAGCGGCACATAGACGCGATCGAGATTGCAATAGTCGTCGCTGCAATCCTGGATGTGGTTGTTGATCTGCAGCGCCGCGCATAGCGCATCGGATGCCTGCCACGTCGATCGCGGTTCGCCGTGGACGTCGAGCACGAATCGGCCGACCGGCATCGCCGACAGGGTGCAGTAGCCGATGAGATCATCCCAGTCGCGATAGCGCAGCTTGGTGACATCCATGCGAAATGCGGAAATGAGGTCCTGGGCGTGGCGCGTCGTGAGCCGATATTCCGAAAGCACTTCGCGCAGATGCTCCGCGACCGGCTCGCCGGCACGGCGGCCGAGCAGGGTCGCCTCGAGCGCGTCGAGATAGGCAAGCTTGTCGGTCGGGGCGAGGCTCGGGTGATCGGCGATGTCGTCGGCGGTGCGGACGAACTCGTAAAAGGCGAGGATCGGCGGGCGGTGGCGCTCGGCGATCAAGAACGACGCGACGGGAAAGTTTTCGTCCTTGTGTCCTTTTCCTGACCTCAGCTCCTCGGCGCTTGTCATTTCGCCCTCGCCGCTTGGAACCGGCCCTTCCACAGGCCGCCCTGTCCACGCATCGATTGCAGCGCGGATTGAATGGTGAATACGAGATAAGCCGCGGCGATGGCCGGCAGCGCGAGGCCCCACAGCGGCGAGAGCCGGTAAAGGCGCAGGGTCGGCAGGAACAGCGCCGCCATGACGAGCCACGCGGCAAGACCCGCGATCCGCGCGTCTCCCGCGCCGAACAGCGCGATCACGGGCGGCCCGAGAAAGACCAACGCCATGCCGACGACCGTGCCCGCCAGCAGCCACGGCGAATAGTGAAGCTGGGCGTAAGCGGACCGCGACACCATGCGACCGACGTCAGCCCAGCCTGGATAGCCGCGGTTGCTCGCGACGCGGTCGGTGAGGCCGAGCCAGATCGGTCCTTTCGCCTTGAGGACGCCTGCGAGCGCGCAGTCATCGATCAGGGCATCGCGAATCGTCTCGATGCCGCCGGCCTGTTGCAACGTGGCGGCATGAATCAATGTGCAGCCTCCGGCCGCCGCCGCGGTCGCCCGATCGCCGCGATTGACCCACGCGAACGGATACAGCATCTGGAAAAAGAAAATGAATGCGGGAATGAGCGAACGCTCGGCGAGCGTGTCGCAGCGCAATTTGACCATGAACGAGGTCTGCACCAGGCCTTGATCGACGGCGTGGCCGACGAGCCACGACAGCACTTGCGGCGTGTAGACGATGTCGGCGTCGGTCAGCAGGAGAAATTCCGGCCGCTCCTCCGCGCTCATGGCGACATCGATGCCCTGCCGGAGCGCCCACAGCTTGCCGGTCCAGCCATGCGGCAGCATCGCACCGGAAACGACCGTCAGACGGTCCTCGGCGCCGCACGCCGCCGCGGCCGCTCGCGCCGCCGCTGCGGTGCCGTCGGTCGAATTATCATCGACGAGGACAACCGAATACCGCCCCGCATAGTCCTGCTGAAGCAATGAGGTGAGGCATTCACCGATTCCCTCGGCCTCATCGCGCGCGGGAATCACCACCGTGACGCGCGGGGCCTCGTGCAACAGCGGCGGCGTCCCGTCGTCGCGCGCCGCGCAGCGCCAGAACCCGCCCCTGAAAAACGCCAGATACAGCCACACCGCCAAAATCAGAACCGCAATGATTTCAACGACCATGCTGGTGCGAGCCCTCACCGGTGCGCGGCCGTCGCCTGCGCCCGGAACTATTGTAGCGTGAGACCTTTCGGCAATATAACGCCCCGACGAGACCGTTCGTCTCGTTATCCTACAATATCGGCCGGCGGAAATCGAAGCCAACGGGACTTGTCATGGCGGGGAATGATGTTGGTGCGCAATTCGTTGCGCGCCT
Source organism: uncultured Alphaproteobacteria bacterium (assembly GCA_963702755.1). Classification (GTDB taxonomy): domain Bacteria; phylum Pseudomonadota; class Alphaproteobacteria; order Rhizobiales; family Xanthobacteraceae; genus JAJPKK01. Next base: position 369,468 of record CAVPDZ010000010.1, read on the forward strand.
TAACGAAATCGCGGCGGGCACGGACGAACTGCTCGATCGCTTGCTGGCCGCGAACAAGGTTCCCGGCGAGCGCGCGCGTCCGGCGCGGCTGCGTGATGCCATGCGTCACGCGACGCTTGGCGGCGGCAAGCGGTTTCGTCCTTTTCTCGCGGTCGAGAGTGCCGCGTTGTTCTCCGTGCCGCGGGACCGCGCCCTGATGGCGGGTGCCGCGCTCGAGTGCGTGCACTGCTATTCGCTCGTGCATGATGATTTGCCGGCGATGGACAACGACGACCTGCGCCGCGGCCGGCCCACCGTCCACAAGGCGTTCGACGAAGCGACCGCCATCCTCGTCGGCGACAGCCTGCTCACCTTCGCCTTCGACATCCTGGCGCGCACCGAGACCCATCCCGACCCGGCGGTCAGGATCGCCCTCGTGCTCGAACTCGCGCGCGCCGCGGGCTTCGGCGGCATGGCCGGCGGCCAGATGCTCGACCTCGCGGCCGAGGGGCGCTTTGCCGCCACCCCGCCGCGACTGGGTCTCGCCGACGTCGAGGAATTGCAGGCGATGAAGACCGGCGCGCTGTTGCGCTACGGCTGTCTCGCCGGCGCGATCCTCGGCGGCGCCGATGCGCAGCGGCGCGCCGCGCTCGACCGATTCGGCGCCATCATCGGCGAGGCGTTCCAGATCGCCGACGATATCCTCGATGTCGAGGGCGATGCCGCGACCGTCGGCAAGGCCACCCACAAGGATGCGGACGCCCACAAGGCGACCGTGGTCGGGATTCTCGGGGTCGCCAAAGCGAAGGAAAAGCTGTTCGGGCTGGTCGCGGAAGCGGAGACTGCGCTGGCGCCGTTCGGGTCCGACGCCGCTCTCCTCAAGGCCGCCGCGCGCTTTGTCGCGGAACGGCGGGCGTAATTCGCACCGCTGAAGACGCGCTAACAATTGACTTCGGCCGTCGCGATGCGTATTTCAGCGAAGGTTGATCGGACTTTGTCCGCCGGCCCCTAATATCAACCTTTCAGACGAGCAGATGGGCAGTACCCTCTTTGGCGAGGCGATTGCGGTCATTGCGGCCGCATTGGCAGCGCCAGCACAGATCAAATCCGATCGCGGCGCTGACGGCCGCGGGAGCGTCTGCATCTAGCCGGTTGCTCGCGCCCACCGCCTGTCGCGATAAGCGCAAGTGAGGTGGGCAATGTTCGTAAAGACCCGACAATTTGCGATCGCGCGCTGGCGCCATGCGGCGTCCGCCCCGCTCGCACTCCCCCATGCAAATGACAATCACGTTCGCCGGGTTGCGGCGTCAGAGCCGCGACGTCGCCCGCTGGCATGCCATTGGCGCCCGACGGCGGCCGGCCGGCTGGAATGCAGCTGGCAGATCGATCGCGTCGATCTGGCTGCGGCTGAGGACCCGGACTTATGTTGGTCCCTGAACCTCCCCCTGGAGGGGGGAGAGCCTGCCCCGGACTTGATCCGGGGTCGGACCGCGCTAGCGGTCCGGGAGGGGGTGACAGCCGTGCAACAATCTCGGCGTAGCATTCGTTGCACCGCTGTCACCCCACCCCGGACCGCCTCCGGCGGTCCGACCCTCCCCCTCCAGGGGAGGGTGAAGCGCGCGGCATGAACCGTGCGCGGCATGAATACGAAGTCGAGACCTGACCATGGACGAACAGCCTAGTTGTCCCGTTGCGCGCCCAATAGGCGCAGCAGCGGGAACCCCTCCGGGGATCAAAACCGACGTTTCAACGGCCGCGACCCGCGCCGGCCGGGGAGCCAAGGGCAACTAGGCCCGGCTCGCCTCGGTGCCGTGGATCAGCGGTACGGAGGTGAGCCATGAACGTAAAACTCAGCTATCCGAAGCTCCGCGACGGCAATGGCGCGGGCCGCTCGTTCGATCGGGAGAAGGCGCTCTCGGCACGGGCGGCAAAGCTCGCGAGCCACGGCCTCGACGAAACGCTGAAGAGTCTCGGCGCGAGCCTCGACGGCCTCGACGAGGCCGACGCGACCGAGCGCCTCGAGCGCGACGGGCCGAACGAGGTCGCCCACGAGAAGCCGCCGCACTGGATCATTCAGCTTCTCTCAGCCTTCAAGAACCCGTTCATCATCGTCCTCGTCACGCTGGCGATCATTCAATACGTCAGCAGCCCCGACGATCCGCGGCCGATCATCATCATCAGCGTCATGGTGGCGATCAGCGTCGGCCTGCAGTTCTGGCAGGAATATCGCTCCGCGCTCGCCGCCGAGAAGCTGAAAGCGCTGGTCCGCACCACGGCGACGGTGCTGCGCCGCGAGGACGGCCAATCGCGGGCGCGCGAAGTGCCGATCCGCGAACTCGTTCCCGGCGACATCGTGCGGCTGTCGGCCGGCGACCTCGTTCCGGCGGACGTACGGCTGATGTCCTCGCGCGACCTCTTCGTGAGCCAGGCCGCCCTGACCGGCGAGGCGCTGCCGGTCGAGAAATACGACACGCTCGGCTCGGTCGCGGTGAAATCGGCCCCCGGCGCGACCTCGGAGGCGGGGCAGCTCGATCAGTGCAACATCTGTTTTCTCGGCACCAACGTGGTGAGCGGCACCGCGACGGCGCTCGTCGTCGCGACCGGTCCGCAGACCTATTTCGGCTCGCTGGCGCGCATCGATCGTCGGCAAGCGCGCCGAGACGAGCTTCGACCGCGGCGTCAAGAGCGTGAGCTGGGTGCTGATCCGCTTCATGCTGGTGATGGTGCCGATCGTCTTCGTGATCAACGTCCTCGACCAAAGGGCGACTGGCTGCAGGCCTTCCTGTTCGCCGTCTCGGTCGCGGTCGGCCTGACGCCGGAAATGCTGCCGATGATCGTCAGCGCCAACCTCGCCAAGGGCGCGATCGCGATGGCACGCCAGAAGGTCGTGGTGAAGCGCCTCAATGCGATTCAGAACCTCGGCGCGATGGACGTGCTGTGCACCGACAAGACCGGCACGCTGACCCAGGACAAGCATCATCCTCGAGCACCACCTCGATATCTCGGGCGAGGAGAACGAGCGGGTGCTGCAACTCGCCTGGCTCAACAGCTACCACCAGACCGGCCTGAAGAACCTGCTCGATGTCGCGGTGCATCAGAGTATCGCCGCCGAGCAGCGGGCGACGCATCGCATGCTGAAGAAGATCGACGAGATGCCGTTCGATTTCGCGCGGCGGCGCATGTCGGTCATCGTGCAGGACACGGCGACGGCAGCGCACCTGCTCGTCTGCAAGGGCGCGGTCGAGGAGACGCTCGGCATCTGCCGCCTATACCCAGGAAGGCGACGAGCGGGTGCCGCTCGACGACGCCAAGCGGCGCGACGCTCATGGCGATGACCCGCGACTACAACGAGGACGGCTTGCGCGTCATCGCCGTCGCGACGCGCACGTTGCCGCCCGGCGCCACCAAAGACCATACGCCATGAGCGACGAGGACGAGCTTGTCGTGCAGGGCTTCCTCGCCTTCCTCGATCCGCCCAAGGAGACCGCCGGTCCGGCCATCGCCGCGCTGCGGGAGCACGGCGTCGCGGTCAAGGTTCTGACCGGCGACAACGATGGTCGTGACCCGCAAGATTTGCCGCGAGGTCGGTCTCGACGTCGGCGAGCCGGTGCTGGGGCGCGACATCGAGGACCTCGACGATGCGGCGTTTCGTGCCCTCGTCGAGCGCACCACCGTGTTCGCCAAGGTGTCGCCGCTGCAGAAAGCGCGCATCATCAGCGACGCTGCAAGCGCAACGGCCACACCGTCGGCTTCCTCGGCGACGGCATCAACGATGCCGCGGCGCTGCGGGAGGCCGACGTCGGCATTTCGGTGGACACCGCCGCCGACATCGCCAAGGAGTCGGCCGACATCATCCTCCTGGAGAAGAGCCTGCTGGTGCTGGAGAACGGCGTGCTGCAGGGCCGGCAGACCTTCGGCAACATCATCAAGTACATCAAGATGACGGCGAGCTCGAACTTCGGCAACGTCTTCAGCGTGCTGGTGGCGAGCACGTTCCTGCCGTTCCTGCCGATGCTGCCGCTGCAGCTGCTGGTTCTCGACCTGCTCTATCACGTCTCCCAGCTGTCGATTCCGTGGGACCGCCTGGACGCGGATTACCTGCGGACGCCGCGCAAATGGGAGGCCGGCGATATCGCCCGGTTCATGGTCTATGTCGGCCCGATCAGCTCGGTGTTCGACATCACGACGTTCTGCCTGATGTGGTTCGTGTTCGGCGCCAACAGCCCGGAGCACCAGTCGCTGTTCCAGTCGGGCTGGTTCGTCGAGAGCCTGCTGTCGCAGACGCTGATCGTGCACATGATCCGCACGCAGAAGATCCCGTTCATCCAGAGCACCGCGGCGCCGCCGGTGCTGATCCTGACCGCGGTCATCATCGCGATCGGGATTTTCATTCCGTTCTCGCCGCTCGGCGCGAGCGTCGGCCTGCAGCCTTTGCCGCTGGCCTACTTCCCGTGGCTCGTCGCGACGCTCATCGCCTACTGCGCGCTGACCCAGCTCATCAAGACGATCTACATCCGCAAGTTCGCGAAATGGCTGTGACGCGGTGCCGGATCGGCGTCGCCGGCATGGCGCGCAATCCGCACGCCGCAGGCAAAGACGTGGATGGCCGCGACAAGCGCGGCCATGACGAAGTCGGGTGTGTACGCAATCCCCTCTGCTTCTCGTCATGGCCGGACTTGTTCCGGCCATCCACGTCTCGCTTTGTGAAGTGATCGTAGGCGGAGCGCCGATGGCCGGAGCGAGCCCCGGCAGCAGCATCATTGCGTACAATCGACTTTTGACGTTCCTTCCGTCTCCGCGCTATGTGCATACACCCCCATTCGGGGAAGGACTGCGCGGAGAGGAATTCTATGCCCGTCGTGTCCATGACGGTAAACGGCAAGCCGGTGCGCGGCGAGGTCGAGGGGCGCACGCTGCTGGTGCAGTTCCTGCGCGAGCATCTGCGACTGACCGGCACCCATGTCGGCTGCGACACCAGCCAATGCGGCTGCTTGCACGGTGCAGGTCGACGGCTGCGCCATCAAATCCTGCACCGCGCTCGCGGTCGCCCTCGACGGCGCCCAGGTGACCACCATCGAGGGGCTCGCCAAGAACGGCCAGTTGCACCCGATGCAGGAGGCCTTTCACGAGCATCACGCGCTGCAATGCGGCTTCTGCACGCCGGGCATGATCATGTCGGCGATCGACATGGTGCGGCGGAAGGGCTTCGATCTCGACGAGCGCACGGTGCGCAAGCAGCTCGAAGGCAACATCTGCCGCTGCACGGGCTATCACAACATCGTCAAGGCGATTCAGGCCGGCGCCGCCGCCATGAAGGGAACTGAATGCACGATTTCGCCTACCACCGTCCGGCGACGCCTCGAAGCGGCGGTGCGGCTCACGGCCGCGATCGACGACGCCAAGGTGCTGGCCGGCGGCATGAGCCTGCTGCCGACGCTGAAGCAGCGCCTGGCGCAGCATTCCGATCTCGTCGATCTCGCGGCGGTGCGCGCGCTCGCAGGCATCAAGCGCGAGGGCGACGAGTTGGTCATCGGCGCGATGACGCGGCACGTCGAGGTGGCGGAATCGGCGGAGGTCAAGGCGGCGATCCCGGCGCTCGCGGCGCTCGCCGACGGCATCGGCGATCCGCTGGTGCGCAATCGCGGCACCATCGGCGGCTCGATCGCGAACGCCGATCCCGCCGCCGACTATCCGGCAAGCGTGCTCGGCCTCGGCGCGACCATCGTCACCAACCAGCGCCGCATTGCCGGCGATGAATTCTTCAAAGGCCTGTTCGAGACCGCGCTTGCGCCCGGCGAGATCATCGCCGCCGTCCGTTTCCCGATCCCCGAGCGCGCCGGCTATGCGAAATTCCCGAACCCGGCGTCACGCTTTGCGATCGTCGGCGTGTTCGTCGCCAAGACCGCGGGCGGCGTGCGGGTCGCCGTCACCGGCGCCGGCCCTTGCGTGTTCAGGCTGGGGGCGGCGGAAGAGCGCCTCGCGCAACGCTTTGCGCCGGAGGCGCTCGACGGCCTTATCGTGTCAGCCCAGACGATCTCAACAGCGACATTCACGCGAGCGCCGAATATCGCGCCCACGTGATTGTGGTGATGGCGAAGCGCGCGGTCCGCGGCAATCCAATCGTAGGGTGGGCAAAGGCGCATGGCACAATGGAAATGAAACACGAGACCTCTCGCGCCGTGCCCACCGGCCGCGCGGCGATGGGACGGGCCGGAAACGATGGACGACAAACCGACAAGCTCCCGCATCGGCCAGCCGGTCCGCCGCCTGGAGGACCTGCGGCTCATCACCGGCAACGGCACTTATTCGGACGACGTCAATCTGCCGGAACAAGTCTATGCGGTGATGGTGCGCTCGCCGCACGCTCATGCCCGCATCCGCTCGATCGATGTCTCCGCGGCGCTCGCGGTGCCGCGCGTCATCGCCGTGCTGACGGGCCGCGATTACCAGCGCGACGGCCATCAGCCCATTCCCCACAAAGTGTGGTCGCAGCATCCCGCCGAGATCATGCTGCGCGAGCGCAACGGCTTCAAGACGTTCACGGCGGCGCATTATCCGCTCGCGGCCGACAAGGTGCGCTTCGTCGGCGAAGCGGTCGCGATGGTGATCGCCGAGACCGTCGCCGCCGCCAAGGATGGCGTCGACCTCGTCGAGATCGACTATGAAGCGCTGCCGGCCGTCACCGACACGCTCGCGGCGGAGAGCCTGATGCGCCGCGCCTCTTCGAGGAGGCGGGTTCGAACGTCGTGGTCGACGGCGAGCTCGGCGATTTCGCCGCGACCGAGGCGGCCTTCGCGCGCGCCGCCCATGTGGTGAAGTTCGAGACCTGGGTGCAGCGCATCACCGGCGTCCCCATGGAGCCGCGGGCTGCCGTCTGCGAGTACGACGAGGACACCGGGCGCTACACGCTCTATGCCGGCAGCGGCGGCGCCTGGCGCCTCAAGGACGACCTTGCCACCATGCTCGCGGTGCCCGCCGACGATGTGCGCGTCATCATGCGCGAGGTCGGCGGCAATTTCGGCACCCGCGGCATGATCTATGCCGAGTTCGCGCTGGTCGCCTGGGCGGCGCGCCGCGTCGGCCTGCCGGTCAAATGGACCTCGGACCGCCACGAGTCCTTTTTGACCGACTACCAGGCGCGCGATCTCGCGGTGACTGCCGAGCTTGCGCTCGATGCCGAGGGCAATTTCCTCGCCATGCGCGGCTCCAACATCAGCAATGCCGGCGCCCACACCACGAACTACTCGCCCTTGCAAAAGGGCGTCGAGATCATGACCACGATCTATCGCGTGCCGGCGGCGTATTTCCGCGCCCGCGCGGTGCTGAGCAACACCTCGCCGACGCGGCCTTATCGCAGCGCCGGTCGGCCGGAAGTGATGTTCGTGATGGAGCGCCTGATCGACATCGCCTGCCGCGAGCACGGCTTCGACCGCGTCGAGATCAGGCGGCGCAATCTCGTTCGCGAGGACGAGTTTCCTTACAAGAACGCGTTCGGCATGATCTACGACAGCGGCGCCTATCACCGCACCATGGACTGGGCGCTGCGCATGGGCGACTGGACGGGCTTTACCGAGCGCCGCACCGCCGCGCGCGCGCGCGGCCGCTATCGCGGCATCGCCGTCGCCAACTATCTCGACACCGCGACCGGCGTTGCCCGCGAGCGCACCGAGATGACGGTCCATCCCGACGGCTGGATCGACGTCGTCATCGGCACCGTCAGCCAAGGCCAGGGTCACGAGACGAGCTTCGCGCAGCTCGTCAACGAATGGTACGACGTGCCGATCGAGCGGGTGCGCATCATCACCCACGACACCGACATCGTGAAGTTCGGCGGCGGCGCCCATTCGGGCCGCGGCATGCGGCTCGCGAGCCAGATCATGTGGAAGGCGACGAACGAGATCATCGCCAAGGGCAAGCGCGTCGCCGGCCTGCTGCTGCAGGCAAAGCCCGAGGCGATCGAATTCAAGGACGGCCGCTACACCGTGAGCGGCGGCACGCAGGGATCGATCAGGCATCGATCAGTTCGAGGTCGCGGCCGCCATGCTTCGCCGCACCGACCTGCCTGAGGAATTGCGCGGCCCGCTCGCCGCGACCTGCGACGAGGTGGTGCCGGAGGCGAGCTTCCCGTTCGGCTCCCACGTCTGCGAGGTCGAGATCGATCCCGATCTCGGCACGCTGGAGATCATCAAATACTCCGCCGTCGACGACGTCGGTCGCGCCGTGAACCCGCTCATCATCCACGGCCAGACCCACGGCGGCATCGTGCAGGGCGTCGGCCAGGCGCTGCTCGAGCAGTGCTTCTACGATGCGCGGACGGGGCAATTGCTGTCGGCGTCGTTCATGGATTACGCCATGCCGCGGGCCGACGTGTTTCCGTTCTTCAATACCGGCATCAGCGAAGTGCCGACACCGACCCATCCGCTCGGCATTCGCCCGGCGGGCGAGGGCGGCACCACGCCGGCGCTCGCGGTCGTGATCAACGCCATCGTCGATGCCTTGCGCGAGTTCGGTGTCGAGCACGTCGAGATGCCGGCGACGCCCGAACGTATCTGGCGTGCCATTCGCCGCATGCCAGCCCGCCCCCAAACCCTCGAACTGAGCTGAGGATTCCCATGCCGATGATATTGCGCGCTTCGCCCACCTCGCCCTTCGCCCGCAAGGCGCGGATGGCGGCGCTTCGCCTCAAGCTTGCGGACAAGGTCGAGGTGGTGTGGGCCGATCCCACCAACCCCGACGACGTGCTGCGCAAGGAAAATCCGCTGGGCAAGATCCCGACGCTGATCACGACGGACGGCGTCGCGATCTATGACAGCCGCGTCATCCTGGAATATCTCGACCATCTCGCCGGCGGCGGCATCATCATTCCGGACGGCTGGCCGGCACGGCTCGACGTGCTGACCACCCAGGCGCTGTGCGACGGCGTCATGGATGCCGGCATCCTGATCGTCTACGAGGCGCGCCATCGGCCGGAGGCGATCCACCATCCGCCCTGGCTCGACTACCAGCGCGGCAAGATGGTGCGCGGGCTCGCGGAATTCGCCAAGAAGCCGCCCGATCCGACCCACTTCAACGTCGCCACCATCGCGGCCGCCTGCATGCTCGGCCACATCGACGTCCGCAAGCAGGTGGACTGGCGCAAGGATTTCGCGACGCTCGTCCCCTGGCTCGACACCTTCCGCGCGACCCACAAAGAGTTCGACGCTACCGCGCCAACCTGACGTCTATTTGCTTGATTAAGCTAGCGTTTCCAGCCGGACCGCAATCGATATAAAGAAATCCTTATATCTTGTTGCGGTGGCCGGCCGGCCTTGCTATAGGCTCGGCCCACGTTCCGCCCTTTCGAAAAGGATTGCCATGTCCACAGCCAAGACCAAGCCCGCATCCGCCAAGGCCGCCGCGCACGATTACGTCGTCAAGGACATCGGCCTTGCCGATTGGGGCCGCAAGGAAATGGCGATCGCCGAAACCGAGATGCCGGGGCTGATGGCGACGCGCGAGGAATTCGGCCCGGAGCAGCCGTTGCGCGGCGCTCGCGTTGCCGGCTCGCTGCACATGACGATCCAGACCGCGGTGCTCATCGAGACATTGGCCGCCTTGGGCGCCGACGTGCGTTGGGCGTCCTGCAACATCTATTCGACCCAGGACCATGCCGCCGCCGCCATCGCGGCCGCCGGCATTCCGGTGTTCGCCATCAAGGGCGAAAGCCTCGAGGACTACTGGGACTACACCCACCGCATCTTCGAGTGGTCGGACGGCGGCACGCCCAACATGATCCTGGACGACGGCGGCGACGCGACGCTCCTCATCCATCTCGGCCTGCGCGCCGAAAAGGGCGACACCGGCGCCATCAGCAAGCCGACGAACGAGGAAGAGGAAATCCTGTTCGCCGCGATCCACAAGCGGCTCAAGGAGAAGCCCGGCTGGTATACCAAGAATGCCGAAGCGATCCGCGGCGTCTCGGAAGAGACGACGACCGGCGTTCATCGGCTCTACGAGATGCAGAAGAAGGGCACGCTGCTGTGGCCCGCCATCAACGTCAACGACAGCGTCACCAAATCGAAGTTCGATAACCTCTACGGCTGCCGCGAATCCTTCGTCGACGGCATCCGCCGCGGCACCGACGTGATGATGGCCGGCAAGGTCGCGATGGTCGCGGGCTTCGGCGACGTCGGCAAAGGCTCGGCCGCCTCGCTGCGCCAGGCCGGCTGCCGCGTCATGGTCGCCGAGATCGATCCGATCTGCGCGCTGCAGGCGGCGATGGAGGGCTACGAAGTCGTCACCATGGAGGACGCGGCCCCGCGCGCCGACATCTTCGTCACCGCGACCGGCAACCTCGACGTCATCACCGTCGATCACATGCGCAAGATGAAAGACCGCGCCGTCGTCTGCAACATCGGCCACTTCGACAGCGAGATCCAGGTCGCCGCGCTCAAGAACTTCCGCTGGCACAACGTCAAGCCGCAGGTCGATGAGATCGAGTTCCCGGACGGCAAGCGCATCATCCTGTTGTCGGAAGGGCGGCTCGTGAACCTCGGCAACGCCATGGGCCATCCGAGCTTCGTGATGTCGGCATCGTTCACCAACCAGACCCTCGCGCAGATCGAGCTGTGGACCAATCCGGACAAGTACGAGAAGAAGGTCTACACGCTGCCCAAGCACCTCGACGAAAAGGTCGCGCGGCTCCACCTCGACAAGATCGGCGCCAAGCTCACCAAGATGAGCGCGAAGCAATCGACCTATATCGGCGTGGCGGTCGACGGGCCGTACAAGCCGGACCATTACCGGTATTGAGCGTCTCGAGTCACGGGGTTACTGGGTCGCCCGGTCAAGCCGGGCGACGACGGATCGCGGCTTCGAAACAGTGAACCTCCCGCATTCATCCTTAACGCCGAAATATCCATCGGCGGGGCTCCCGCCGGGCGTTCCCTCGCATTATCGTGCCGGGCTCGGGCGGGAATTCGGAGAATGCCATGGTTGAGCGCAGGGCGAGCGTTCGTCATCCGAGGCTCAAGAGCGCGAGCATCGTCTTCAACCGGCTCGGCTCGGTGATGACCTGCCGGCTACGCAACATTTCAGAGAATGGCGCCTGTCTCGTCGTTGACGAGAACGCGTTCGTTCCGGCGCAATTCAAGCTGATGGCCGAAGGTCATATGCGCCCCTGCATCGTCGCGTGGCGGCGCCCCGATCGCATCGGCGTGAAATATCAATAACGTGACACATCAATAAAACGCCGCGCGCAGCAAGGCAGCGCGTCATCGTTCCGCTCGGGGCGCCGCGAGCGCGGACGATCCGGTGACCCGATCGAGGCCGACGCGGCCGATTGCCGGGAGCTTCAGCGCCGGATTCATCGCGTCGATGCCGGCAACGAGGGTCAGCAGGTTGAGTTCGAGGCCCTCGACCTTGCCGACCTTGAGGCCCAGCAGTCCGTAGAGGCTCATCTCGATTCCGGTCTCGCTCTCGGTGAGGCCGAACAACGAGCCGTCGGCGCGAAAATCCTTGCCGATCGCCTCCGGCGGCATTGCAATCGCAAGCTCAGGTGCCGCGCGCAACACTGTCGCGACGAACGTGTTGCTGTTGGGGCCCGGCCACATGCGGTAGGAGCCGTACTCCGCATAGGGATAGTCGCGGATCGCAGCCTCGATCTTCGGTATCGCCGTTGCGGCGAGCGGCCCGCGAATATCGGCCACCATCTCGGGTCGATAGCCGAGCCAATAGGCGTCGGCGGCGAGCCGGTTTACCCGGATCGGTTCGGCGCCGAAGCCGGTGACTTCATAGCGGGTATAGGCGTCGGCACTGGCGGGCTTCACCACGATCCAGGTATGAACGGCGAAAATGCTGCGCCAGCCGGCGGTGCGCGCGGCGAACACGACGACGCGCGGGGCGGGATCGCTCGCGGCCGCCGGCAAGATGCCGGCGCTCGACCAACGGGCGTCGAGCCAGCGCCGCGGTGGTTCGAACGACCACAGCGCCGCTCGCACCGCGACGGGCACCACGAACACGATCAGGATCGTGAGACCTATCTTGCGGCCGACATTGCGCATGCGCTTGCCTTAACAAGAAACCGGTCACGCCGGAAGCGCGGCGCGCGCGCCGCGTCGCCGCAACGCGAGCATCGCAACGACGATCGCCTCGCCGGCGCGCACGAGGTCGTCGAGCTGCGGCGCACGCTGGCGAGGTCCGACGCGAGCTCCAATCATCTTCACGCGATCCTTTCCCGTGGGCGCACGCTTGCGCAGCGCTTTGAGGCGGGTCGGCGGCACGTGGATGAAGATCACGACGCTCGGCCCTCGCGACGCCGCGGAAGCTTCAAGCCCACGCCAATAGGCGTAGTTGCAGAGATAGGCGCCGGCGTTGCGCGAGCGCACCGCCTTGAGCCCGGTCGAGCGCGCCGCCTTGAGCAACGGCGCGAGCGGCAGGCGATTGCGCCAGGCTCCGCGATGCTGGGCGATGACGCGGGTCTTCGGCCGGCGTCCGCTCGCGTCGGGAAACGACGAGATGCGGTTGCGCGCCAGCTCCTCGACCCGCATCAACTTGGCGCGCGTTGCCACCCCGAACATGACGACGATGTCGGGATGCTCGCGGGCAAGGAGCTGCGGCAGTTCGCGATCGACGGCGTCGTAGCGGGTCGCGAACACATGGGCGATACGCCGAGCGTCCGCCAGTGCCGGCCGGCGCCGCTGCACAAGCCGCGTCGCAATAAGGCCGCTCGGATTGACCGGCGATCCGGGAAAGCGGCCGAAGCCGGTGATGAGGATCGTGGTCATAGGCCGAGCGTCTCGACAATGTCGTCGACGGCGAGCGCCGGCGACAGCGTGCCGTCGGCGACGGCGCGTTCCAGTTGGGGCAGCTTTGCCTTGAGTTTCGGATCGGACGTGAGGCGCGTGCGCAGCCGGTCCTCGAGCATCGCCCACATCCACTTCACCTGCTGCTCGCGCCGGCGCGCCGCGAATGCGCCGCTCGCCTCGAGCCGCCGGCGGTGATCGAGGACGTGGTCCCAGAGCGCGGCGATGCCATCGCCCGTGAGCGCCGAGCAGGTCGCGACCGGCGGCTGCCATTCGGCAACGCGCGGGGTGAGGATGTGCAGCGCCGCGCGGTACTCCGCCGCCGCGGCCTGCGCCCGTTTGACGTTGTCGCCGTCGGCCTTGTTGATCGCGATCATGTCGGCGATCTCGACCAAGCCCTTCTTGAGGCCCTGCAATTCATCGCCGGCGCCGGGCAGCATCAGGGCGAGGAAGAAATCCGTCATGTCGGCGACCGAGGTCTCCGACTGGCCGATGCCGACGGTCTCCACCAGGATGACGTCGTAGCCCGCCGCTTCGCACACCAGCATGGTTTCCCGCGTCTTCGCGGCGACGCCGCCGAGCGTGCCGGCGGACGGCGAGGGGCGGATGAACGCATTCGGATCGGCGGCAAGGCGCGCCATGCGCGTCTTGTCGGCAAGGATCGAGCCGCCGGTGCGCGCCGATGACGGGTCGACCGCGAGCACCGCGACCTTGTGGCCGCGGCCGGTCAGGAACGTCCCGAGCGTGTCGACGAAGGTCGATTTGCCGACGCCGGGCACGCCGGTGATGCCGACACGGTGCGCGCGACCTGTCGACGGCAGCAGTTCCTGCACCAGTTGGCGCGCGGATCTTTGGTGATCGGGACGCTTCGATTCAACGAGCGTGATGGCGCGGGCGAGGCCGGCGCGGTCGCGAAGCCCGGCAATGTACGGCGCAATGTCGATCTCGGCCGGCGCGCCGCGCGGGTGCGCGGAAACCGCGGGACGGGTCGGAGCTTTCATCGGGATTCCTTAACCGAGCCGGTCGTGAACGTCATCTGCGGTCCGAATCTCGCGCCGACGCAAGGTTGATTGCCGGTGCATGAATTTTGGGCGAAATAAGGCGAAAATTTTCAGCCTCTGAAATTTATCTATGTTTTTCAATAGCTTGCCTATGGTTAAGTAAGTTTGAACTTTGTTTCCCCATCGCGCGACTAACCGCTATCATTCGCACGTCGGGTGCGCGGGAGGGGAGACGCATGCGATCCAAAGCACTTCTAGCCACCACTCTGCTCGTTTCCATTCACACCGGATTGGGCGTTGGCGTGAGCTATGCCAACGATCTCATCTGGGAAGTGGAAAATCCTTATCGCTTCTTCAAGAAGAGCACGTCGTTCGAGGCTCATGAAAAGGCCTTCCACGCCGTGCGCGGAAAGCCAGGGGAGCCGCTGCCGGCCAACATTCTCTGGAAGGTCGAGCGTCGCCTCAACGATCCTGACTGCAAGGACGCGTCGACGCCGACGAATTGCCTCGCCACCGCGCGTTCCGGCTTCTTGCGCAGCCGCCTCGGCTGGGCCGCTCAGACCCTCGACGTCAACTGCTATGACCGCAATGCGCGGCCGCGTCATTACATGGTGACGTGCGACCGGCAGTACTCCTGGGGCAGCGCCAAGGAAGACTACATCCTGCCTGACGCCCACACGGTGGTGATGCACATTTCGCCCGAACAGGTCGCCGCTGCGGGCGCGGGCGACTGCGTGTGGACCTGGCAGCCGCACCGCGGCGGAGCCGCAGAGACCAAAAAGCAGCCGTGCAACGCCAAGCTCGTCATCAAGCGGGTGCCGTTCTCGCTCGATCACGCGGCGTCGGGCGTTTCAGTCAAAGTGACGTTGCCGAACGGGACCGAACTCGCCGATCCGAAAGTCACAGTCGAGGACGTGTTCGTCGTCGCCATGGGCGACAGCTTCGCCTCGGGCGAGAGCAATCCCGATCGCCCGGTGACGTTCAGCAACGTGCGCGAGATGGTCTACGACCCGATCAATGCGCACGACCAGATGGCATTCCGCAAACCGGGCAAGGCGAACCTCAACTACGGCGTCGCCGCCGCCGATTCCGGCATCAATCCGAAATCGCTGCCGAAGCGGCTGATGGAGGATGAAGAGAAGGAACTCATCTTCAAGCCGACCTCGCGCGAATTCCAGGAGGCGTTCGATCGCCGCAACGCGCAGTGGCTGAGCCCGGATTGCCACCGCTCGCAATATGGCTATCCGTTCCGTGTCAGCATCGGCATGGCGCTGGAGAACCGTCACCGCGCCGTGACCTTCGTGAGCCTCGCCTGCTCGGGCGCCGACATCGTCGAGGGCCTGTTCGCTGAACGTGAGGCGCGCGAGCTCACCTCCGGCTCGAACGCGCAGAAAAAGGTCGTGCCGCAGCTCGATCAGCTGAGCGACCTGATCTGCCGTAACGGCAATGCCGGCCGGACCCGCACGGCCTCCTACCGCCTGCCGGTCTACAGCTCCGGCTCGACCAGCATCAAAGAGGAGACCTTCACCAAGCGTTGGTGCCCGCCGGAAGCGCGCAAGCGCCCGATCGACGTGTTCCTGCTCTCGGTCGGCGGCAACGACGTCGGGTTCGGCGCGCTCGTCGCCTATGCGATGACGGAGAGCGCCGGCGATCTCGCGCCGATCGTCGGCCTCGTGGGTCACGAGCTGCGCTTCGGACCCGAGGTATCGCAGGCCTACCTGCGCGTCCTCGATCGAAGGCTCAAGGCGGTCAAGGACGCGCTCCACGACGGGTTCGGCGTCGAGCCCTCGCAGGTGCTGCAGAATGCGTACGAGCCGATCCAGTTCGACGAGACCGGCGGCGTCTGCGGGACACAGCCGACGCTCGGCCTCGACGTGCATCCCAAGCTGCGTTACAGCCGCGAGCGTGTCCAGCAGGTCTCGACCTTCGTGCGCGATCTGCAGAACCGGCTCACGTGCATCAGCGACGGCAGCAAGCCTGGCTGCCCGGCGGGGCTCGCGACCGGCAGCGGCACCGGGTTCCATTTCATCACCGACCACGTCGGCGAATTCGTCAAACGCGGCGTGTGCGCGCGCGATCCGCAGAAGGCGCTGGTCGACCAGGTGAACATGAACATCCCGCGCCTGTCTCATATGCAGGACGAGTGGACACCCTATACGCCGGCCGCTGCGCTGCCCTATGCGCATCACTGGCGTCTCGCCCGCAACCCGAACGACACGTTCCTTGCCGGCAACACGCATCGCGAGGGCATCTCGCCGTTCGACGATCTGCAGCCGGCCTACGCTGCGCTCTACAGCGGCGCGTTCCACCCGACGGCTGAGGGCCATGCCATCGTGGCCGATCACGTGCTGCGCCACGTTAACGAACTCTTAGACAAGCGCGCGCTGGCACAGAATTGATCACGCCCAGATTGTGAACTTGGGCAAAGGCCGGTCCGCAGGACCGGCCTTTTTGCATGCCCTCAAGTTATGTTTGCATGCCGTCAAATTGATCAATGCAGAACTGCCACAGGGGCGGCAAAAAGCGCAGAAGTAAGAAGGGATAAAGGTGCGCGTGAGACAGAATTTCTGTACTTTGCGACTCGCCGTGCATCGGGGGGATGGGACGGGGGAATGCTGTACCGGGTTGGTTGGCTGGTAGCGTTGCTGCTGGGGGTGTCTGCCGTTGAAGCGGCCGACATTTCCGCGCTGCCCGCGTCATCTGCGCCACCGCCGTCATCGCCGGCATTGTCGTCATCCGATTGGGTGGTGACGATCGGCGCCGATGGGCGGGGCGTTCCGAAGTACATGGGCTCCAATTCGCTTGGGGCGGTGCCAATCCCCTATTTCGACGCGCACCGCGCCGATTCACCCGAAAAATTCCACGCGATTCGCGACGGCACCGGGATCTCCCTGTTCGATAACGGCGTGCTCGCCGCCGGCCCGGTCGCTTCGATGATGTGGCAGCGCCGGCAATCCGCGAGTCCGTATCTCAATGGGCTCGGCAATGTCGGCTTTACCGGCGAGGCCGGCGGCTTCATCGACTGGTGGGCGGCTCCCTGGCTGCGCGCACGTGTCGAAGGGCTCGAGGCCTTCGGCGGCGCGAGCGGCGCGATCGCAAACCTCTCCATGGATGCGGTGATTCCGCTTTCGCCTGCGCTGACCTGGTCCGGCGGTCCGCGCGCGCGGGCCGTCACCAGCGGCGTGGAGAGCACGTATTTCAGCGTGACGCCGACGCAGTCGGCCGCGTCCGGGCTCCCGGTCTACAATGCGAGCGGCGGTTGGCAGGCGGTCGGCGCGGGCACGCAGATGAAGTACCACTTCAATCAGGAGTGGGCGACCTACGGCCTCATCGAATACGACAAGCTGATCGGATCGACCGCATCGTCTCCGATCGTGACCGGCCCCGGCGGCAGCACCAACCAGTGGACCTTCGGCGTCGGCTTCACCTATTCCTTCGTCATCACCGGCCTGCGGCTCTGACGGAAGATCGCAACGCCGCGCCCGCTGAACTCCGCAACCGCTCCAGCCGATCGAAATGCTCGAAACTACTCCGCGGCCTCGCGTTCGTGGCCGAGGCGGCGGTTGAGCGCTGCGATCAAGGCGCCCGCGGCTTCGGCGATCACGGTGCCGGGCGGGAAGATCGCCTCGGCACCGGCGGCTTTCAACACATCGTAATCCTGCGGCGGCACGACGCCGCCGACCACGATCATGATGTCGCCGCGGCCCTCCTTGACGAGGGCGGCCTTGAGCTCGGGCACCAGCGTCAGGTGCGCGGCGGCGAGCGAGGACACGCCGACAATATGAACGTCGTTCTCGACCGCCTGGCGCGCCGCTTCCGCGGGCGTCGCGAACAGCGGGCCGATGTCGACGTCGAAACCGAGATCGGCGAACGCCGAGGCGATCACCTTCTGGCCGCGGTCGTGGCCGTCCTGGCCGATCTTCGCGATCAGGATGCGCGGCCGGCGGCCTTCGTTGGTCTCGAACTCGGCCACGGACTTGAGCACGCGTTGGACGGCGTCGCTCATGGTGCCGACCTCCTGCCGGTAGACGCCCGAGATCGCCTTGATCTCGGCGCGATGGCGCCCGAAGACTTTCTCGAGCGCCAGTGAAATCTCGCCGACCGTCGCCTTGGCGCGTGCGGCATCGATTGCGAGCGCCAGCAGGTTGGCATTGCCGAGCTTGCCGCTGCGATCGTCGGCCGCGCGCGTCAGCGCGGCCAGCGCCTCCTCGACCGCCGCAGGATCGCGCTCGCGCCTGAGGCGATCGAGCTTGTCGATCTGCAACTGGCGCACCGCCGAGTTGTCGACCTTGAGCACATCGATCTGCGCTTCCGACGCCGGGCGATATCTGTTGACGCCGATCACCGACTGCTGGCCGGAGTCGATACGCGCCTGGGCCTTGGCGGCGGCTTCTTCGATGCGCAGCTTCGGGATGCCGGCCTCGATCGCCTTCGCCATGCCGCCGAGCTCTTCGACTTCGCGAATGTGGCGCCAGGCGCGGGCCGCAAGGTCGGCGGTGAGGCGCTCGACATAGAACGAGCCGCCCCACGGATCGACGATGCGCGTCGTGCCGCTCTCCTGCTGCAGGAAGAGCTGGGTGTTGCGGGCGATCCGCGCGGAGAAATCGGTCGGCAGTGCCAACGCCTCGTCGAGCGCGTTGGTGTGCAGCGACTGGGTGTGGCCTTGGGTCGCCGCCATCGCCTCGATCGCGGTGCGCGCCACGTTGTTGAAGACGTCCTGCGCGGCCAGCGACCAGCCCGAGGTCTGGCAATGGGTGCGCAGCGACAGCGAGCGCGCGTCCTGCGGATCGAACGCCTTCATCAGCTTCGCCCACAACAGCCGCGCCGCACGCAGCTTGGCGATCTCCATGAAGTAGTTCATGCCGATCGCCCAGAAGAACGAGAGGCGCGGCGCGAACCGATCGATGGTGAGACCCGCGGCAAGGCCGGTGCGCACATACTCGACGCCGTCGGCGAGGGTGTAGGCGAGTTCGAGGTCCTGCGTCGCACCCGCCTCCTGCATGTGATAGCCGGAGATCGAGATCGAATTGAATTTCGGCATCCGCTCCGAGGTGAAGGCGAAGATATCGGAGATGATCCGCAGCGACGGCGCCGGCGGATAAATGTACGTGTTGCGGACCATGAACTCCTTGAGGATGTCGTTCTGGATCGTGCCGGAGAGTTGTTCCGGCGGCACGCCCTGCTCCTCGGCCGCGACGATGTAGAGCGCAAGCACCGGCAGCACCGCGCCGTTCATGGTCATCGATACCGACATGCGGTCGAGCGGGATGCCCGAGAACAGCGTGCGCATGTCGTAGATCGAATCGATCGCGACGCCCGCCATGCCGACGTCGCCGCCGACGCGCGGATGATCGCTGTCGTAGCCGCGATGGGTGGCGAGATCGAAGGCGACCGAGAGGCCCTTCTGGCCGCCCGCGAGATTGCGGCGGTAGAAGGCGTTCGAAATCCTCCGCGGTCGAAAAGCCGGCGTATTGGCGCACCGTCCACGGCTGCGTCACGTACATCGTGGGGTAGGGCCCGCGCAGATAGGGCGGGATCCCCGGATAGGTGTCGAGAAAATCGAGTCCCGCAACGTCAGCAGGCCCGTAGACCGGCTTCACCGGGATGCCTTCGGGCGTCATCCACGGCCGCGCCGTCGCGGCGGCGGTGGCCGTCGTGTCGGCAAATGCGACCGCGCTGAAATCGGGGATGCGGCTCATATCGTCCTCGATCGCGGCATGAAAGCCATTTCTTTCATTATAAGTTGCGGCGACCAAAACGCCATTGGCCGTCAGGTTTGTGGTTTCGATCTCAGACGAGACCTGCGGCGGCGTGCGCCGATCGCAGCGCCGCCAGAACGTCGCAACCGACAAAGATGAAATCCTGCACGCCGGCCGCCCGCAGTGCCGCTTCCCGCTCGCCGGGCCGGCCGGCGAGCCAGATGCGCCGCGCCGTGGCTGCGGACAACGCTTTTGCGGCTTCAACCGCCTCGCTGCCGTAGGCGTCGTCCGACCCGCACAGGCAGGCAAGATCAGTGCCCGATGCGGCAAATGCGGCGATCATGTCATCGCGGGTCGCGAAGCCATCATTGGTCACGGCTTCGATGCCGCCGGCCTCGAAGAAGTTCTTGGCATAGGTTGCCCGCGCACTGAAATCGGCGAGCCGCCCCAGATTGGCGAGAAAGATTTTTGGCCGCGCGCCGGTCTGCGCGAGGCGCCGGTCGGCCGCGTCGCGCAATGCCTCGAACGGTTCCGCGAGGCGTCGACACGGCAGTGCGGCGACCTGGGCAATCTCCCCTCCCCCTTGTGGGGAGGGGTCGGGGGTGGGGGTCGTGCGATGGGGCACTGCGGTGCCAAAGCCTCCCGACCCCCCACCCCGACCCTCCCCCACAAGGGGGGAGGGAGAAGAGGGGGAGGAAGAAGGGAAGGGTGCGAGCACCGCGGCGGGTGCTTCGGCAATATCGGGGAACTCGCTGGTGCCGGTGAGCGCGTCCTTTCGGCGCGCGATCGCCCTCTCGCGTTCAGCGCGGACGGTCGGCGATTTGCTCTGGATGCAGCCCCGTCTCGATGGCCGCCCAGGCGCCGCCCGCGCGCTCGATCTCCTGAAACAGCGACCAGGCGGACGCGCATAACTGCTGCGTCAGCGCTTCAAGGCCGCCCGCGCCTGCCGCCGGGTCCGCGACTTTGGCAAGATGGGACTCCTCCAGCAGAATAAGCTGGGTGTTGCGCGCGATCCGCGCGCGCAAACTCATCGGGCAAGCCGATCGCCGCCGTGTATGGCAACGCCGCGATGCTATCGGCGCCGCCAAGTCCGGCGCCGACCACCGCCATGGTCGTGCGCAGCATGTTCACGAACGGATCGCGCCGCGTCATCATCCGCCACGCGGTCTCCGCCGCGATGAAGGTCGGCCGCGGCTCGAGGCCGCATGCCGCTTCGACGCGCGCCCACAGTTTACGCAGCGCACGAAACTTCGCGATGGTGAGGAACTGGTCGGCGTCCGCGGCGAGGCGGAAGTAGATCATCGTTCGCGCATCTGGGAGTGCGACGCCGCCCGCTTCGAGCGCACGCAGATAGGCAAGTGCGGTCGCGAGCGCATAGGCTAGCTCCTGTGCCTCCGAGCCGCCCGCATTGTGGATCACGCGCGCATCCGCAACCGCAAACGGGCCGCGATAGCCCTGGGCCGCCAGCCCGCGGATCAGATCGGCGAACTGCGCGTCGACGTCGCTGGCGCGCGCCGAGGCTGCTCCCGGTCGCCCGCGCGCCGATCCAATCGAGGCCGAACCGGACCTCGGCATTCGCCGGCGCCGTACCGTGGCGCTTGAACGCTTCGGTCAGACCGCGAACGATCGCCGCGGCATCAGATGCCGGCGCGTCGAGGTCGATCGAAATACCAGCATCGAGATGGACGCCGTCGAGAACGCGGGCAAGCGCCGCGTCATCCGTCGGCAGTCCGAAGCCATACGCACCCACCGCGCCGGCGAACACCGGCACAAGTCCGGTTGCGCCGGTAGCGAGGTCGTGCAGCGCCTGCGCGTTGGCGGCCGCCGGATCGGGAAACTCGATCCGCTGCATGATCTGCCATGGCGCGCCGGCGCTGCGGCCGAACACTGCGTTCGCATCGGCCTTGCGCGCATAAAGCGGTTCGATCGTGAGCCCGTCATAGGTCTTGGAAACAAGGCGCTTCTCGAACGGCGCGCCCTTGAGCACGCCGGAGACGAGCTTGAGCCATTGTTCGCGAGTTGCCGGCGGAAATTCGTTCAGCGCCGGATCCTCGGCCTTCGCGGTGTCGTCGCTCATGGCGCAATCAAAATGGTTCGATGCTTCCGGCGTGCCCACCATACGCGGGACGGGCTTCGTTCATCAACTGCGCACAGCGGCGACCGCGTCGCGCGAACGGCCGTCACAAGGCAAAGATCAGAGCCGCTCAGTCGAGCGTGCGGCCGGTCGCCGTTGCGACCGCGCGGCGCAGCCGCGGCGTATTCTGGCCGGTGACCGCAAGATTATGGTCACGCTCGAAGCGCTCGATGCCTTCGCGGGTGTCGTCATCCAAAATGCCGCTCACCTTGATCGGTCCATACCCGAAATCGTTGAGCGCACGCTGGAGCGCACTGACCTGGTTTGAACTTGCTTGGCTTGAATTCGCCTGGCTCGAACCAGCCGGGCTTGCTGTCGCCTGGTTCGCCGGGCGTTTCGCCTCGATGAGAGCGGCGATCGGGTCGGCGTGCGCGGCCGCCTCTGCAGCGGGCACGACGCGCGGGCGAGGCAACGGGACCGGATCGATCCGCGCAACATCCGTCCGCTGAACCTCGCCGGGCCGCGGACGCGGCAGCTTGTGGACCGCGCCGGTCGCATCGCGGGGAACGACCGGTGGCGGATGGATGGCGAAAATCGGGGCCGGGTGCGGGCCGCGCTGCAGGTACACGCTGTTGATGATGATCGCAGCGACGGCAAGGCTGACGCCGATCGCCATCGCGGCATCGCGCGGATGTCGCAGCACGAGCGCAAACACGCGCGGCAGCCGCACCCGCTGCCACGGACGGTCTTTCATCAATCGGCTGAACCAGGACGCGAAGGCATGAATGGCCCCGACCACGCCGCCGCGCTCCGGCGCGCGGGCCGGGACAATCCGTCGATCAGCATACATGTCAGGCACGCCTCTGTACTGCCGCCTCCAGGCGGACGTCCGCTTGCGCGGTTTGTTTTTGCGGTTCGGCTGGCTCCGGGCGCCGCTGCGGCGCGCCGGCCGGTCTTGTCCCCACGGCACTTTCGCAGTCGAGCGGCAAGCGCACCGTCATGCGCGTGCCCTCGCCGGGCCGGCTGCGGATCTCAAGGTCGCCGCCGTGAAGCTTGACCAGCCCCTTCACGATGGAAAGGCCGAGGCCGGTGCCGTCATGCCGGCGCGAATAGGTGCCGCGCGCCTGGAAGAACGGATCGCCGATGCGCGCGAGATCGTCGGCCGCGATGCCGATGCCGGTGTCCTCGACGAGGAGAAGAATGTGCTGCCCCTCGAGGGTCGCGCTCACCGTAACCGTGCCGCCGCGGTCGGTGAACTTGATAGCGTTGGAGATGAGATTGATCAGGATCTGCTTGATGGCCCGTTTGTCGGCGACGATGTCGGGCAGCGCCGATGGCACATCGCATTTGAGCTCGATGCCGGCGTTCTGCGCCTTGAGCGCGAGAAGCTCGCTGCAGCTCACCATCACCCCGGCAAGCTTGAACGGTTCGGACGTGATCTCGAAATCGCCGGTTTCGAGCCGCGACATATCGAGAATATCGTTGACCACAGCGAGAAGGTGGTAGCCGGATTCGTTGATCAGCCGCGCATATTCCTGGCGGCGGTTGCTGTCGACCCGGATCTGGGATTCGTTGCGCAGCATCTCCGAGAAACCGATGATGGCGTTGAGCGGCGTGCGCAGCTCGTGGCTCATGACGGCGAGAAAGCGGCTCTTCGCCGCGTTGGCGCGTTCGGCTTCGGCCCGGGCATCGATCAGCGCTTCCTGCTGGGCCTTGCGCGCGCTGATGTCGCGCAACACCGCGACGACCTCGCGCGCATCGTTTCCGGAGCGCGGAACGCGATCCAACGGGCGGCAGCGCATCTCGACCCAGGCGAATTTCACCGACAGCGCCTTCGGCCTGGCGCAACCGGAACTCGACGGTGCCAGTGTCCCCGCTCGACGCCGCATCGGTGAGGGCCGTCAGGTAGGCAGGCCGGTCGGAGACGTGGATACGATCGAGCAGCCCATGGCCGACAAGATCGTCAGGAATTGCCCCGAGCACGGCTGCGGCGTTCGGCGACGCGAAGAGCACGCGGCCGTTTTGCCCGTGCCGGGTGATGACGTCGGTCATATTGCCGGCCAGCAGCCGGCACCGTTCTTCCTCGAGGCCGAGGAGGTGCGAATTCGCCCGCGCGATCGAGTTCGGCACCGAGCGCGATGCCGGTTGCATAGAGTGCGGCGGAAACGATACCGAGGGCCGCGAGCGTGCCTGACGCGGGTTCCGGCGCGAACGCCGCATGCGAGCCGGCCACGATCAGGAAGCCGGCGGCGCCGAGCGCGAGCAGCGCCGAGATCGCGACAACCCGACGCCGTCCCGATGCCGCACCCTCGAGCGGAACCAGCACGAGCCAGATCGCCGCGAACGAATTGATGCCGCCCGAATTGGCCGCGACGACCGTGACGACGGTCGTGAGCGCAAACGCGGAGAGCACATGGGCGCTCTCGTAGCGTCCGGTGCGCGAGAGGAAGTACGCGGTCGCGATCGGCACCACCATCCACGCGAGAACGACGAGTTCCAGCGGGGTCGGAACGCCGCGCAGTGCGAGGAAGATCGGCAGGATGCTGAGTGCGATCAGGCTGCCGAACAGCCGCGGCGCCATGAAGGCGCGGTGCCGCACGGCCGTAAGCACATCGGTGCGCGCCGAAGGGTGCACAAGCCGGTCCAGAAAATCGCAAATCGGTGACGAAAGGTCCACTTGCCTTTAACTACGCCGCAATGCGTGACGTATCCCCGTGTCGGAAAGGATCGTGGCAAAGGCCCATTAATCGAACGCTAAGGACGGCACGCGGCGTGGTGTCCCATGGCCGGTTCGCCGCCAAACCGGCGGTGCCGCAGGCCAATTCCGGCGGGCATGGTGAACGACCGGTTGCGCGGCCGGGGTCATGGTGAACGCCCCGTAACCCGCGTGCGGGAAAGCCGCCCAGCAACCGACGGGCGCCGGATCGTTAAAGATTTCCGACAAATTTTCGGAAGATTTGACGCGATTTCGCGCTAATTCCGCGACGGGGTTTTCAATCGGTCCTGCTACAGATGCTGCGGGGATAAGGGAGAGGGGGAGAAGCTCGGAAGGACAAGGATAATAATGATGTTTCTTCTGCGCACGGCATTCTGGTTGAGCATCGCGCTCGCGCTGCTGCCCTCGTTCGTGGGTCGCCCAGCGCCGACCGCGCCGACCAATATCCAAACGTCCGAGGCCGTGACCGCGGCGTCGGCGACGTTTGCCGATCTGATCCAGTTCTGCCAGCGCCAGCCGGATGCCTGCGCTGCCGGGGCCCAGCTTGCCTCCGCATTCCGCCAGCGCGCTGAAGCGGGCGCCATGATTGTCTATGAGTTCGTCGGCGAACAGGTGGCCAAGCACGAGCACACCGCCATCACGGATCTGCCGGCAAAAGACACGACGAGAACGTCCCAGCAGACGCTCACGTCGACCGATCTTGCGCCAGCCTGGCGAGGGCCGGTGTCGACGCCGCCGCTTCCGCCACGCCGGGAGATGAAGCGGCCGGCTTAGGCGACGACCGGCATAACGCTGCGACCGTGTGGCCGCCGCTCGTGGAGAGTGGGGGCTGCCTTTGGTCGCGACACTGCTAGCCACGGACCGTCATGCGTCATAAATAAGTGCCATGACGATTGACGAGATCACCGAAAATTTCGCGCTCCTCGACGACTGGGACGATCGCTACCGCTACGTGATCGAGTTGGGACGCACCCTTGAGCCGTTGCCCGACGCCGCGCGAACCGATGCGAACAAGGTGCAGGGCTGCGCGAGCCAGGTCTGGCTGACGACCAAGATCGAGCCCGACGGCGCCACTGGGCCGGTGCTGCGCTTTGGCGGCGACAGCGATGCACACATTGTTGCGGGGGCTGATCGCGATCCTGTTCGCGCTCTACTCGGGGCAGCCGGCGCGGCACATTCTCGACACCGACGCGATCGCGCTGTTCGAGCGCCTCGGCCTGCGCGAGCACCTCACGCCCCAGCGCTCGAACGGATTCAAGTCGATGGTGGGCCGCATCAGGACTGACGCCCGCAACGCGCTCGCTGTCGCGGGAGCGTGAACCTCATTCAGTGCTGACGTCGCGGCAGCTTCGCGCCGCGACGAACGAGGCCGTAAATCAGCGCGCGCGGCGCTTGCGCTGCTGACCCAATCCCATCTGCTTTGCGAGTTGGGAGCGAGCCTCGGCATAATTCGGTGCCACCATCGGATAATCGGGCGGCAGGCCCCATTTCTCGCGATAGTGTTCCGGCGTCATGTTGTATTGCGTGCGCAAATGACGCTTGAGCGATTTGAACTTCTTGCCGTCTTCGAGGCAGACGATGTAGTCGGGAGTAATCGATTTTTTCACGGCAATTGCCGGTTTCGCCGCTTCACTGGCGGCTTCGCTTTGCCCGTTTGAAACTTTTACCAGGGCCGAATGAACCTGCCCGATCAGCGTTGATATTTCGGCCGCCGGTACCGAATTATTGCTGACATAGGCAGACACGATTCCGGCCGTCAGCTCGATGTAATTGCTGGCGACTTTATCGTTCATGACTTTCCCCACGGGGGCTGCCTATCGTTGTACGCGATCGGCTTCTTCTTTTACGCAAGGCCGCTCGCTTCGGAAGATTATGTCGCCCCCGTGACTTATTACTGGGTTTCTCAAGTTTGCACAAGAATATAGGAGAAAGTTTGCCGCCTTTAACATGAGTTCACTGGCTTTTATACGAGGAGAGGTCGAACTAATCCCGGTTAACTCATTCGGAAAACTCCAATGCCAGCGCCGGTCTGTTGGCCGGACAGTCCTTTTGGGGCGGCTCACGGCGCCTTGAAGCGGTCACGGCCGGGCACAGTCGAACGTGACTTGAACAAGCGCCGACAGTGATTATTTTCCAAGCAGCGACAATGGTTTGTACGATCTGAGATCGTCCAAACCGCCGGGAGCCCGATGCACGCCACCTCGAAGTCCCACGCTGCCAAATTGATGCCGGCTGCCCCAGTGGACGCGCCGCGCGCTTGCGCGCGCCCGGTAACGGCGCGGTGGCATGGGGTCACGCTGACCGACGAATTTTCCTGGCTTCGGGACCCCAATTGGCAGGCGGTCATGCGCGATCCGACCCTGCTTGATCCCGCGATCCGCTCGCACCTCGAACGCGAGAACGCCTATGCGGATGCGACGCTCGCGGCGACGCAGCCCCTGCAGGACGCGCTCTTTGCCGAGATGAAAGGTCGTATTCAACCGGACGATGCCGGCGTCCCGACGCCTAGATGGAAAATATTCCTATTTCACCCGCTACCGCGACGGCGGCCAATATCCGCTGGTGTGCCGCGAGCCGCGCGACGGCGGCACCGTCGAGACGCTGATCGACGGCGACGCGATTGCGGCCGGCAAAGCCTTCTTCCGGTTCGGGGTCACGGCCCACTCCCACGACCATAAGCTCCTGGCCTGGAGCATGGACGATACCGGCTCCGAACTGTTCACCATTCGCGTGCGCGACCTCGCCACCATGGCGGACCTTGCCGACGAAGTGCCGGAAACCTCGGGCGTGGTCGTGTGGACCAGCGATCGCAGCGCGTTCTACTACGTGCACGTCGACGAACAGCATCGCCCGTCGAGCGTGCATCGCCACCGCCTCGGCACGCCGGCGAGCGAGGATGTCGAAGTCTTTCCGGCTCCCGGCGGCGGCTATTTCGTCTCGCTCAGCGAATTGCAGTCGCGCCGCTTCGCCGAGATTTCGGTGCATGACCACGAGACCACCGAATGCTGGCTGGTCGATCTTGCCGATCCCACTGCGCGGCCCGTGCTGGTCGCGCCGCGCGAGCCGTCGATGCGGTACGCGGTCGAGCATCACCCGAACTTCCGCGGCGGCGATGCCCTCATCATCCGCACCAACGCCGATGGCGCCGAGGACTTCAAGATCGTCTGGGCGCCGCTCGGCGCAAGCGGCCGCGCGCAGTGGCAAGACCTCGTCCCGCACTCGGCCCGGCGTTTACATCGCGTCCTTCATGGTGCTCGCGGACTGGCTCATCGTACTCGAGCGCGAGGACGGCCTGCCGCGCATCGTGGTGCGGCGGCTCGCGACCGGTGAGGAACATACGATCGCGTTCGACGAGGAGGCCTATTGGCTCGGCCTCGAGGGCGGCTACGAATTCGCGACCGACACGCTGCGGTTCTCCTATTCCTCGATGACGACACCCGAGGAGATCTGGGACTACGATCTCGCGACGCGGCGCCGCGTGCTGCGCAAGCGCCAGCAGATTCCGAGCGGCCACAATCCGGCGGATTACGTGACGCGGCGGCTCTTGGCGCCGACGGGCGACGGGGAAACCGTGCCGGTATCGCTTCTCTATCGCCGCACGACGCCGCTCGACGGCACTGCGCCGACGCTCGTCTACGGCTATGGCGCCTACGGCTTCGCGATCTCGCCGGCGTTCGCTGCGAACCGGCTATCGCTCGTCGATCGCGGCTTCGTCTTCGCGATCGCCCATGTGCGCGGCGGCACGGAGAAGGGCTGGCGCTGGTATCGCGAGGGCAAGCTCGC
The DNA here is from genome assembly GCA_963702755.1 of uncultured Alphaproteobacteria bacterium. Taxonomy (GTDB): domain Bacteria; phylum Pseudomonadota; class Alphaproteobacteria; order Rhizobiales; family Xanthobacteraceae; genus JAJPKK01. The sequence goes on from CAVPDZ010000010.1 coordinate 397,502, forward strand.
GAACAAGCCGAACACGTTCGCCGATTTCATCGCCGCGACCGAATTTCTGATCGCGCAGAAGATCGCCGCGCCCGGCAAGATCGTCGCGCAAGGGCGCTCGGCCGGCGGCCTCTTGATCGGGGCCGTGGCCAATGCGCGTCCCGATCTCTACGGCGCGATGATCGCCGAAGTGCCCTTTGTCGACGTCCTCAACTCGATCCTCGACGACACGCTGCCGCTCACGCCGCCCGAATGGCCGGAGTGGGGCAATCCGATCACCGATGCCGCCGCCTTCGCGACGATCCGCGCCTATTCGCCTTACGACAATGTGCGCGCGCAACGTTATCCGGCGATGCTGGCGCTTGCCGGGCTGACCGACCCGCGCGTGACCTACTGGGAGCCCGCGAAGTGGGTGGCGCGGCTGCGCAGCCGCAAAACCGACGACAATCCGATCCTGCTGCAGACGAACCTCGACGCCGGCCACGGCGGCGCCCCCGGCCGCTTCGATCGGCTGCGCGAAGTCGCGCTCACCTACGCCTTCGCCATCGCCGCCGTCGAGGGGGCATTGCCGGGCGCGTAGGCGGTAGTGACGTCACCGCGCGTGCCGCTGCCAAGTGCATCGTCGGTGCTGCCTTCTTCGCGCTAAGCATTGCGCGTAGCGTCCCATATTCTGCTTTGCATCTTGCGCAACGCCGCACTTCTGGTCCGTCACCCTGAGGCGTGAGCGAAGCGAACCTCGAAGGGCGACGGCCGAGGTGCCGCCCCACGCCGCCGTTGCAGCGCTGGGGCCGATCATCCTTCGAGGGCCGCGCGAAGTGCGCGGCCACCTCAGGATGACGGAAGAAAAGTCGTGCGGCGCTGCGCCTTCATTCGAATAACGGGATCAGCGTTTCTATTGTGGCAATCGTTATAGTCCACGACAAGACGATGTGTTTCGATGAACCGTGCTTGCTTGCTAGGAACCGACAATGAATCTCAGCTTCGTCACGGTCGACGTGTTCACGGATCGCCAGTTCGGCGGCAATCCGCTTGCGGTCATTCCGGATGGGCGCGGGTTGACGTCGTCGCAGATGCAGGCGATCGCGGCGGAATTCAATTTGTCGGAGACGACGTTCGTGCTGCCGCCGCAGGATGCGGCGCATACCGCCGCGGTGCGCATCTTCACGCCGCGCGCCGAACTGCCGTTCGCCGGCCATCCCAATGTCGGCACCGCCTTCGTGCTGGCGCGCGCCGCCGCGAGCGCGGCGCGACCCTTCGCCGGCGACGCCATGACGTTCGAGGAAAAGGCGGGCCTGGTGCGCATCGAATTGCTGAGGTCGGAGTCGGAGATCGTTGGCGCGCGCCTTGCGGCGCCGCAAGCTCTGACCGTCGGCGAGACGATCGCGCCGGCGATCATTGCGGCAGCGTGCTCGCTCCGCGAGGACGACATCGCAACGCGCGCGCATCTCCCTTGCGTCGCCTCATGCGGGACGCCGTTCGTCTTCGCCGAACTCAAGAGCCGCGATGCGCTCGCTGCCGCGCGCCCGCGAACGGACGTGTTCGCCGAGCACATTCCGGTCGAGCGTGCGACCGGCATTCACCTCTATGTCCAGGAGAACAGCGGCATCGATGCGCGCATGTTCGCTCCGCTCTACGGCGTTCCCGAAGATCCTGCGACCGGCTCGGCCAACGTCGCGCTGATCGGCCTTCTGGCGCGGCTCCGTCCCGAGCCGACGCTGCGCCTCGATCGCCGGATCACCCAAGGCGTCGCGATGGGCCGCCCGAGCGTCCTTGATGCGGCTGCCGACAAGCGCGACGGCGCCGTGGTCGCGACGTTCATCGGCGGCACCTGCGTGCCTGTGATGAGCGGCACGATTGCGCTGGCGTAGCCGGCGACACTGCGCATCTTGCCTTTCGGCCAGCGGGCAGAGTGCTCACATTGCGCGGTGCCCTCTACATCTCTCCCTTCGCGGGAGAGGCCAAAAAGTCGCTGCCGAGTGTGATTCCCACGCCAGGTAGGATACGCGCAGGCTACGCCTTGCCGTAGCCTCCGGCGGTCGGCGTCTGGATGATGACAGCGTCGCCCGCCTCGACGTTCGTGGCGTCCGCCCCCTCGAGGCGCTCCATGCGACCATTGCGGCGGCGGATCCAGTTCTCACCGATCTGGCCGGGCTCGCCGCCAGCAAGGCCAAAGGGCGGCACGCGACGGTGTCCCGACAGGATCGTGCATTCCATCGGTTCGAGAAAGCGGATGGTGCGGCGAATACCGTCTCCCGCATGCCATTTGCCGCGTCCGCCCGAACCTTTCCGGATGTGGAAATCCTCGAGCATCACCGGATAGCGGAATTCCAGAACTTCGGGATCGGTGAGGCGCGTGTTGGTCATGTGGGTGTGGACGGCGTCGGTGCCGTCAAAGTCCGGACCGGCCGGCGAACCCGAGCAGATCGTCTCGTAATACTGGTGGCGGGAATTGCCGAAGTTGAGATTGTTCATGGTGCCCTGCGCCGACGCCAGCGCGCCGAGCGCACCGAACAGCGTGTCGGTGACAGCCTGGCTTACCTCCACGTTCCCGGCCACAACGGCGGCCGGAAACTCCGGCGACAACATCGAGCGCTTCGGGATAATGATGTGGATCGGCCGCAGGCAGCCCGCATTGAGCGGAATCTCGTCATCCACCATGACGCGGAAGACGTAGAGCACGGCAGCGCGCGTCACCGGCTCAGGCGCGTTGAAGTTCGAGGGTTGCTGCGGCGAGGTCCCGGTGAAGTCGACGGTCGCCTCGCGCTTGTCCTTGTCGACCGTAATCTTGACCCGGATCATTGCGCCCTGGTCGGTCTCCGAAGCGAACTCCGAATTGTGCAGGCGGTCAATGACCCGCCGCACGCTTTCGGCGGCGTTATCTTGGACGTGCCGCATGTAGGCTTCGACGACCGTTAGCGTGAACTGCGCCGTCATCTTGCGCAATTCCTGCGCGCCCTTCTCGTTGGCTGCGATCTGCGCCTTCAAATCATTGACGTTCTGCAGCGGGTTGCGGGAGGGATATTTGGCGCCTTCAAGCAGCGCATAGAGCTCGGCTTCGCGAAAGCGACCGCGATCGACCAGTTTGAAGTTGTCGATATAGACGCCTTCCTCTTCGATGGTGCGCGCGAGCGGCGACATCGATCCCGGCGAGATGCCGCCAATATCGGCATGATGTCCGCGGCTTGCGACCCAGAACAGGATGTTGCGCCCGGCGTCGTCGAACACTGGCGTGCACACCGTGATATCGGGAAGATGGGTGCCGCCGTTATAGGGCGCGTTGATCGCGTAGACATCGCCTGGATGGATGTCGGTGTTCTCGCGGATGATGGTCTCGACCGCGCGGTCCATGGAGCCGAGATGCACCGGCACATGTGGCGCGTTGGCGACGAGCGAGCCGTCGGCGGCGAAGACGGCACACGAGAAATCGAGCCGCTCCTTGATGTTCACGGAATAGGCGGTGTTCTGGAGCGACACGCCCATCTGCTCGGCGATCGACATGAACAGATTGTTGAAGACCTCGAGCATGACCGGATCGGCCTCGGTGCCGATCGCATGACCGCGGGTGAGCGGAACGATCCGCGCAAGCACGAGATGGTTCTTGGCCGTCACTTCCGCGCGCCAACCGTCTTCGACAACGATGGTCTGGTGCGGCTCGATCAGGATCGCCGGACCGCCGACTTTGTGGCCGGGGGCAAGCTGGTCGCGCGTATAGACCGCGGCATCGTGCCATTGGCCGCCTGAGAAAAAGCGCGTGCATTGCGTCGGAGCGGGGAGGGACGCAGTCGTAAGCGGCAACGCCGGCTCGGCGAACTTCGCGCCGCCTCCGACCGCCTCAACCGACACCGCCTCGATGACGAGGTCCTTGGTCTCATCGATGAAGCCGAAGCGGCCCTTATGCGCCGCCTCGAAGCCCGATTTCAGCTGGGCGAGCAATGCATCACCCTCCCCTGGAGGGGGAGGGTCGGATCGCCGGAGGCGATCCGGGGTGGGGTGCTGCGGCCTCGCAGCGATTTGTTGAAGCTCGGTATTTGCTGGAGCGCTGCCACCCCCTCCCGGCCGCTGCGCGGCCGACCTCCCCCCTCCAGGGGGAGGTGAAGCAGGCAGCGTGTACGCCGCGACTTCCAGCGCGGTGTCGGTGCCGGCGTAGCGGATGTGCGCGCGCACGTGCACGACGACATCGTGTGCGGCGACGCCCTGGCCGAGCACCTCGCCGGCCGCGTCGGCCGACAGCCGCGCAGCAGCGTCGTCGAGAGCGGCGAGCGCCTTCATCCCGAACGGCTGCTCGATGGCCTGCTGCCGTGTCGCGCGAATGTCCGCGAGGCCCATGCCATAGGCCGACATCAGCGACGAGAACGGATGGATCAGCACCTTTGTCATGGCGAGCGCATCGGCGACGAGGCACGCGTGCTGGCCGCCGGCGCCGCCGAAGCATTGCAGCGCATACCGCGTCACGTCATGGCCGCGCTCGACGGAAATTTTCTTGATGGCGTTTGCCATATTGTCGACAGCGATCTTGATGAAGCCGTCGGCGATCTCCTCGGCCGTGCGCGCGCCGCCAAGAGCGGCGTTGACCTCGTGGGCGAGCGCTGCAAATGCGGTCTTGACCGCGACGGCATCGAGCGGCTCGTCCTGATGCGGCCCGAAAATATGCGGGAAGAAGTCCGGCATCAGCTTGCCGACCATCACATTGGCATCGGTGACAGCGAGCGGCCCGCCGCGCCGGTAACACTTCGGACCAGGATTGGCGCCCGCCGAATCCGGGCCGACGCGAAAACGTGCGCCGTCGAAGTGCAGGACCGAGCCGCCGCCGGCCGCGACCGTGTGGATTTGCATCATCGGCGCGCGCATGCGCGTGCCGGCGACCTCGGTCTCGAAGGTGCGTTCGAATTCGCCGTCGAAATGGGAAACATCGGTCGACGTGCCGCCCATGTCGAAGCCGATCAAACGATCGAAACCGGCCGCGCGTCCGGTTTCGGCCATGCCGACAACTCCGCCTGCGGGTCCCGACAGGATCGCGTCCTTGCCCTGGAAGAGGTGCGCTGCCGTCAGTCCTCCCGACGACATCATGAACATCAGCCGCATACCCTCCCCGGGCGCCTGCTCCCTCCCCCGCTTGCGGGGGAGGGTCGGGGAGGGGGCCTGTGTCCCGAGGCCGTGCCGTGGGGCTTCCCCCTCCCGGACCTCCCCCGCAAGCGGGGGAGGGGAAGAGCCGCCGCCGTCATTTCCACCAAGCTTCCCGGCCACGAGCGCCACGTATTGGCGCAGGATCGGGGAGAGATAGGCGTCGACCACGGTGGTGTCGCCACGGCCGACAAGTTTGATCAGCGGCGAGATTTCGTGGCTGACCGAGACTTGCGGAAAGCCCAGCTTACGGGTGAGCGCAGCGACCTGCTGTTCGTGTGCCGGGTGGTGATAGCTGTGCATGAAAACGATTGCGACTGCAGCGAAGCCGTCGGCCAGGGCGGCTTCGAGATCGCGCGCGACGGCGGCAAGATCGGGCGCAGCCTCGACAGTGCCGTCGGCGCGCACGCGCTCGTCGACTTCGACCACGCGCTCATACAGCATGTCGGGCTTGACGATCTGGCGCGCGAAGATTTTCGGCCGCGCCTGATACCCGATCTTGAGCGCGTCGCGGAATCCCCGGGTAATCAGGAGGAGCGTGCGCGCGCCCTTGCGCTCGAGCAGTGCATTGGTGGCGACGGTCGTGCCCATTTTGACCGCGCCGATAGTCTCCGGCGGGATCGGCTCGTCAGCTTTGAGTCCAAGAAGATCGCGGATTCCTTGTACCGCGGCGTCCTCGTAGGCCTCGGGGTTTTCCGAGAGGAGCTTATGGGCTTTGAGCGAGCCGTCAGGACGCCGCGCGACCACGTCGGTGAAGGTGCCGCCGCGATCGATCCAAAAGTCCCATTTTTGGGCCGCTCCCATCCACCAATCCTCGCCTCGCCCCGTGCTCGCCGAGGATAAAGCAGAACTCCGTACCACGAAGTCCAATCGCGAATGAGCAGGCACGTTGCTCCTCGATGACGGACCTTCAGAACGCGGCGCTTGTCGGAAGGAGCGCGGGCGTCCCGCCCGCCTTCGTCTGCTTTCCCGCCTGAAGAAGGAAGGAGCGGGCGGGACGCCCGCGGTCCGTTATTGCGTCGGCTCGCCGGCTTCGGCATCGGCGAGCTTCGCGCGCCAATCGCCGCGTTTGCGGATCGCCGATACGAGCGAGAGCGCGAGCAGCGCGCCGGCGATCGCGACCAAAATCAATGCGATCGGCCGCTCCGGCGAGAAGAAGATCGTCCAATGGCCGTTCGACATGATGAGCGATTGGCGCAGGCTCAATTCGAACGTCGGGGAGATGACGAGGCCGAGAACCAGGGGCGCGGGGTCAAGACCAAACTTGCGCAGGAAATAGCCAAGCCCGCCCATGATCAGCATGATCCACACGTCGACGATCGAATTGTTCACCGTGTAGACGCCGATCACGCAGAACATGATCACCAGCGGGTAGAGGTAGCTGTAGGGGATCCGCAGCACGTTCACGAAGAGACCGACCAGCGGCAGGTTGAGGAGCAGCAGCAGCACGTTGCCCACATACATCGAGGCGACGAATCCCCAGAATACATTCGGGTGCTCGTTGACGAGTTGCGGTCCTGGCTGCACGCCGTGCACGATCAGCGCCGCCATCAGGACCGCCGTGACCGGACCGGTGGGCAATCCGAGTGCAAGCATCGGCACGAAGGCGCCGGTCGAGGCGGCATTGTTGGCGGACTCAGGGCCGGCAACGCCGGCCACCGCACCCTTTCCGAACTCTTCCGGATGCTTGGAAAGACGGCGCTCGACCGCGTACGACAGAAAGCTCGAAATGATGTGAGCCGAACCCGGCGTCAGCCCGATCAGGAACCCGAGCACGCTGCCGCGGCCGATGGGACCGACGGATTGCCGCCACTCTTCCCGGCTCGGTAACAGCTCTCGCAGCTTCGGGGCCATCACTTGGCCGGTTACGTGGGCACTGGGCGTCGACAGAATCTCGCCGAGCCCGAACAAGCCGACCGCGACCGGCACGATGCCGATGCCGTCACCGAGTTCGGCGATGTCGAAGGAATAGCGGAAGTGACCGGTGAGGTTGTCGATGCCGATGGTGCCGAGCAGAAGGCCGATCGCGGCCATCAGCAGCGTGCGCGGCAGCGAGGTCGACGACATGTAGGCGAGGAAGATCAGGCCGACGATCAGAAGTGCCGTGTATTCCGGCGGCCCGAAGCGCAGCGCAAATGCGGCAAGCGGCGGCGCGATCATCGTCAGCATGATGACGCCGAAGGTGCCGGCAATCCACGAGCCGACCGCCGCGATGCAGAGCGCGGCGCCGGCGCGGCCCTTCTTCGCCATGGCATAGCCATCGATGCAGGTCATCACCGACGATGCCTCGCCGGGAATCCGCATCAGGATCGAGGTGGTCGAGCCGCCATACTGCGAGCCGTAATAGATGCCGGCGAGCATCACGATCGCCTTCGTCGCGTCGAGGCCGAAGGTCACGGGCAGCAGAATGCTGATGCCGGAGAGCGGACCGATGCCGGGAAGCACGCCGACCAGGGTGCCGACGACGCAGCCGAGAAATCCGTACCACAACACGTCGGGCTGGAGCGCGACGGAAAATCCGAGCAACAAGTTGTCGATGGTGGTTCCCACCGGTCAGAATCCAAGCACGCCCTGCTCAAGCGGCGATTTGAGCGCATAGGTGAACAGCAGGTAGGTGACCAGGCTGATTCCGACGCTGTAAACGGCGGCCGCGATCAGGTTGCGTCCTTCGAGGGCGATCAGCGCGAACATCATCATCGACATCGCGATGATGAAGCCCAGCGTGGTGTAGAGTGCGACCGCAATCGCCGTGATCACGAACACGCGGATCGCGTGCGGCAGGTCGCTCCAGCCGATGTCGGCGAACGGCGCGCTTGCGGGTGCGCGCATCACAAGCACCGCCCCGAACAGGATCAACAAGCCGCAGACGAGCTTCGGCATCATGCCCGCGCCTGGAAAGGCGAGGGTGCCGAAGGGCAAGTCACCACTCACCGCGTACACCGCGAGCGCGGTGATGATAGCGGCGCCGCCGGCGACATGATCCGCGCGTAGCGACATGGACTTGAGCAACCCTCCCTTATCGTGGCCTTGCTTGTACCCTCCCCCGCGTGCGGGGGAGGGTCAGGGAGGGGGCCCGTCTGCAACTTCGTGCCGTGGAGTGAGCCCCCTCCCCAACCCTCCCCCGCAAGCGGGGCAGGGGAAACTATCCCTCCACCCGTCCGATCGTTCGCACCGCGTCTTCGACGCGGTTGGCGTCGGCGTCCCAGAACATGCGGAATTCCGCCTGATCGAGATAAGCGACGTCCTGGCCGATGTTGTCCATCAGCTCCTTGAATTTCGGTGTGCCGACGGCCTCGCGGGTAAAGTTGCGGATTTTCGTTACGATCGGCTCAGGCGTTCCCTTCGGAGCAAACAGCCCAACCCAGAGGTAGAACTCGATATTGTAGCCGAGCTCTTTCATGGTCGGCACGTCAGGGAGCGCCCGCGAGCGTTCGGCACCAAAAGATGCCAGTGCACGCGCGCGTCCGCCTTTGATCTGGCCGATGCACGCCGCAATCGACGACACCAGCGCCTGAGAGTTGTTTCCGATCAGCGCCGTGAGCGCCGGCCCGCCGCCGGTCGTCGGCAGGTGACGCAGCTTGATGCCTGCCGCTTTAATGTAGAGCGCCATCGGCAAATGCAACGCACCGTATAAACCCGACGAGGAGAAGATGATCTCGTTCGGGCGCTTCTTCGCGTCGTCGGTGAATTCCTTGAGGGTCTGATAGGGCGTCTGAGAATTGACGATGAGAACGCACGGATCGGCGATGAAGCGTGCGATCGGAATGAAATCAGCACGCGTGAACTTCGGCTGCCGCCCAAAAAGCTTGTCCACTTCGGCAAAGCCGGAGATCGAGACAATGTGAACCAGCAGCGTGTAGCCGTCCGGTTTGGCATGGGCGGCAACTTGAGCGCCGACCGCGCCCGCCGCGCCGGCCTTGGTATCGATGACCGCCGGCACCTTGATGATGGGCTCCAGAACCGCGGCGAACGGCCGGGCTACCACGTCGGCGGCGCCACCGGGAGGGAATGGATTGATGAACGTAATGGCCCGCGAGGGATAATTCGCATCCTGGGCGAATGCCGCACCTGGAACGAGCGCCGCGGGCACGAGCATCGCCGCTGTAGCCGCGGAACCCGCGACGAAACTGCGTCTATCCATCTCGACCTCCCGGCTGGCGTGGCGCGACACTAGCGGCAGGCGCCAGACGCGGGCAATGCGAAAGCCGCCCTGATCGGATAGGCGGCGGATCATCGCCGTCAGTGTATTACGATAGTGAGGACGCCATCAGCTCGGGCTCGCGTCCCTGCGCTTCCGCAGCTTCGAAGTTGAGTTCGATCTTCACCCCGTTGGGGTCGAGCAGGAACAACTGATAGAGGCCTTGGTTGTTGACGCGGCGCTCCTTGAAATCGATGCCCTTCTTCTTGAGGCTTGCGATCATGTCGAGAAGACCGGTGGCGCGGAACGCCACGTGATCGACGACGCCCGACCCCGTCGTCGCCGTCGACTGCTGGCCGAGATACTTCATCCGGTTTTCCGAAACACTCGCGCCGCCCTGGGTGATGTGCAGCACGTCGATATCGCCGATATAGAGCCAGTAGACGGGGAACTTGAAATCCGGATGTGGTCCAACCCGCATGCCCAACACATCCACGTACCAGTCCTTGGTTTTCTCCAGGTCCTCGGTTTGAATTAGAAAATGTTGAAGGTGATGCAGCGGCATCGCGCTCTCCTGTACTGTGGAGCGCGCCGTCAAAGTCGAATTTCATCTTTGGGCGAACGCGCATGTTCCCGTAAACTTCCCTGATTGCCGTCGCCAAGTCCAGACGGACTGCAGGAAGAGGTGCCATGACCGCTTATTGGATCGCACGTTCGCGCATTAACGACCCCATCGAATACAAAAAATACACGGACCGGATACCGGCCATCATCGCCAAATACGGCGGCCGCGTCCTTGCGCGCGGCGGGCGATTCGAGATCATGGAGGGGCCCGACAAATTTCGTCGGTTCGTCGTCATCGAATTTCCGACATTCGAGCAGGGCGTGGCCTGCTTTCGTTCGACCGAATACGACGAAGCTGCGGCCTTCCGCCGCAACGGTGCCGGCGAAGTCGAGACCGTGATGCTTGAGGCGGGCGACGCCACCGTGTGACGCCATCGTGTGCCGCGTCGATTTGGCCCGGAGCGTCGACACTGGCGCGGCGCTCCGGATTAGTCCTACTATGCCGACAATAATCACAAGCGAACCCCAAGAGGGCGCATCAATTCATCGGAGGGAACGATATGCGTTTCAAACTTTTCTCAGCCGTCGCGGCCGGCGCGATCGCCATTTCAGGAGCACTTGCTGTGGTGACGGGCGGCGCAGCGGCGCAGTCCGGTCAACCGATCAAGATCGGTTTCAGCATGGCGTTGACCGGCGGTCTTGCGCCGAACGGAAAATCGGCGCTGCTCGCCCAGAAGATCTGGGAAGAGGACATCAACGCCAAGGGCGGCCTGCTCGGGCGTCCGGTCAAGCTTGTCTACTACGACGATCAGAGCAATCCGGCGACGGTTCCCGGCATCTATACGAAGCTCCTCGATATCGACAAAGTCGACCTCGTCGTCGGTCCCTATGCCACGGCGCAGGTCGCGCCGGCGATGCCGATCATCATGCAGCGCAAGAAGGTCTTCATCGGGCTGTTCGGACTCGCGGTGAATACCGAATTCAAATACCCGAACTACTTCGCCATGATCCCGTCCGGGCCAGATCCGAAAGAATTGATCACCAAGGGCTTCTTCGATATTGCGGCGGAACAGAATCCGAAGCCGCAGACCATTGCGATCGTCGCCGCGGATCAGGAATTCTCGCGTAACGCGTCCGATGGCGCCCGCGACAACGCCAAGGCGTATAAGTTTAAGATCGTCTACGACAAGACTTATCCGCCGTCGACTACCGACTACACGCCGATCGTGCGCGCGATCCAGGCGACTAACCCGGACATTCTCGTGATCTGCTCCTACCCGCCGGATTCGGTTGGCATGGTGCGTGCCATCAACGAGGTCGGCTTCAAACCGAAGCTGTTGGGCGGCGCCATGGTCGGCCTGCAGGCGACCGCATTCAAAACCCAGTTGGGTCCGCTTCTCAACGGCATCGTCAATTACGATTTCTGGCTGCCGGTGCCGAAGCTGGAGTTCTCCGGGATCGACGCGTTCCTGAAGACCTATCAGGCCAAGGCTCCGGCCGAAGGCGTTGACCCGCTTGGCTATTACATGGGGCCGTGGGCCTATGCGCAGCTTCAGGTGTTGGCGCAAGCCGTCGAGGCGACCAAGTCCCTCGATGACCAGAAGCTCGCCGACTACATGCGCGCCAACGCGTTCAAAACGATGATCGGCGACGTCAAATTCGGTCCCGACGGAGAATGGGCAAAGTCGCGGATGCTGCAGATCCAATTCCACAACATCAAGGGCAACGACCTTGAACAGTTCCGCACCATGGGAACGCAAACGGTGGTCACACCGGCCGAGTTCAAGTCCGGCAACGCGATCTATCCGTACGACAAGGCGAAGTAAGCCGTGCCCACTCGGACAGGATGAACGTGGGCGCGCGCGGACTTCGTCCGCGCGTTGTCGACCTCGGCGCCTCGCACCTGAAACGCACTGCGCGGCTCACAGGCCCAGATAAAATTTGCGGATCAGGTCGTTGTTGTTGAGTTCGTCGGCGGATTTGCCCTCGAACGCGATCTTGCCGTGGACGATGACGTAGCCGCGATCGGCGATGCGGAGCGCCTGGGGAAAATTCTGCTCCGCCATCAGCACGGTCAGCTTGTACTGATCCTTGAGCTCCCTGATGGCATCGATGGTGCGGGCGACGAGCACCGGGGCAAGCCCGACCGAAGGTTCATCGACGAGGAGGATGCGCGGCGCCAGCATCAGCGCCCGGCCGAGCGCGAGCATCTGCTGCTCGCCGCCGCTCATCGAGCCGGCAAGCTGGCGCCGGCGCTCGGCGAGGCGCGGAAATGCCGTGAAGCAGAATTCTATGTTGGTTTTGATCTGGGCCCGCGCCTTGGGGCGGAACGCGCCGAGCAGCAAATTCTCCTCGACGGTGAGCCGGGGAAACAGCCGCCGGCCTTCAGGCACCAACGCGATACCGAGATCGACGATGTCTTCGGTCGCGCAACCGACGAGGTCGTGGCGCACGCCTTCGATCTCGGCGACGATCGAGCCGGCTTTCGGCCGCACGATGCCCATGATGCTCTTCATGAGCGTGCTCTTGCCGTTGCCGTTGGTGCCCGAGCAGCACCACCGTCTCGCCGCCGCGAATCTCGATCGAGACGTCCTCCAGCACGCGCACCGCCCCGTAGGAGGCATCGACGCCGGTGATGGTGATGCTATTGGCCAAGATACGCCCTCTCGACCTCGGGATCGCGGATCACCGCGTCGGGCGCGCCGTCGGCGATCTTGCGGCCCGAGACGAGCACGACGAGGCGTTGGGAGAAGGTCATCACTGCGCGCATGATGTGCTCGATCATGATCACGGTGATGCCGCGCTCGTTGAGGCGGATCAGCAGCGCGACGATGTCGTTGACCTCGGAATGGGAGAGCCCGGCCATGGCTTCATCGGCGATCAGGAGCTTCGGCTCGGCCGCCATGGCGCGCGCAAGTTCAAGCTTGCGCATATCGACCTGGGTGAGATCGCGCGGGTAATGGCGTGCCCGGTCAGCAAGGCCGACGAGCCTCAACAGTTCCTCGCAGCGGCTCGCGATCTCGGCGGCTGACAATGGCGGCTTGCGCCGCGCATTGACCGCGTAGAGCAACGGCACCCGCATGTTGTCGGCGACGGTCATGCTGGCGAACGGTCGCGGCAGCTGGAAGCTGCGTGCAAGCCCGAGCCGCGTGCGCGCATGCGCGGCGAGCCCGACAAGGTCGCGCCCCTCGAACTTCACGGTGCCGACCTCGTTGGTGAGCGTGCCGCACAGGCAATTGACGAGCGTGCTTTTGCCTGAGCCGTTGGGGCCGATCAGGCCGACGCGCTCCCCGGATGGGATCGCGAGGTCGATGTTGTCGAGCGCGACAAAGCCGCCGAACCGCTTGCCCAAACCGTTCACTTCGAGCAGCGGATTCACGTTGCTGCTCCGGGAACGAGCTTATGGTGGCGATAGAGATCGCGGACTGGCCGCGACATGAACACGATTGCCGCAAGGGCCGCGAGGAGGATGCCGCCGAGGGCGACGGGCGCCTGCACGACGGCGCCGCCGGTCACGGCGTCGGCGCCAACGACGAGAGCTGCAATTGCTAGGGCGTGCGACAGCAAGCCCGGGACTCCAGCTCTGAAGCTTCAGCAATCCCAATGCTGCCGCGACAAGCAGGATTGCGAGGAGCGAGCCCGGCAAGGGCATAGGCGATCGGAGCCGGACCGGCTTTGGTCGCGACGGCAAGGCTGAACACCAGCACCAGAATGCCGGCGAGAAAACAATAGCTCGCGATCGCAATGATGGAGAGCGAACGGGCATCGGGATGCGCCGGCGAAGCGGTCCGGAGAAACTCGCTCATCAGGCCGACGATTCCGTTCGGCGCGATGATGACGAAGCCGACCAGCAGGACGCCGACGAGCAGCAGATTGACCGCCGAAGAGATGGTGACGGTGGTGATCTGCTCCAGCGTACCGAGCAAGATTGCACCGAGCAGCGGACCCGCCCAGGTGGTGGCGCCGCCGATCATCGGCATCGCGATCGAGTTCACGGCGTAATCGAGCGCGAACGCCGAGGAGGGCTGGAGGTAGCTGATGTAGTAGGGGAACGGTGCACCGGCCATGCCCATCAGGGCGCCGGATATGCGTCGTTGCAATGAGTTTGAGGCGAAGGGTCGGCACGCCCGAGGCTTCGGCGGCCAGTTCATCGTCGCGGATGGTTGCGAAGCCATAGCCGAGCTTGGAATGCTCGATGGCATGGGCAATGCCGAGCGATATCACGCAGAGCGCCAACATCACCAGGAACAGATACTGGATGTAGGGCAGACCCAGGATGTCGGACGGCCGTATCACGTAGGCGCCCCGCGAGCCCCCGACGTATTCCCAGTTCACCACCAGAGTTTGCAGCACGACGGCAAGTGCGAGCGTTGCGATGGCGAAAAACGCGCCGCGCAGGCGCAGCGTCAGGTAGCCCATGCCGAGACCGACGAGCCCCGACACCGCGGCGCCGAGGACGACCAGCACCGGGATCGGCATCGGATAGAATTTGTAGAAGAACACGGTGCTGTAGGCCCCGAGCGCGAAGAACGCGGCGCTGCCGAAGTTCACGTAGCCGGTATAGCCGCCGAGGATATTCCACGCGGTTGCGAGCACGACGAACTGGAGGACCGTGTACCCGGCAAAGAACGTGTAGTCGTTGCCCACAACACGCAGCACGATGAACAGGATTGCAGCGACGACCGTGCAGCTGAGAACGAAGGCCCAAGCGGGGAGGGGACCGCGCATGACCTAGCGCCCCATCAAGCCGGAGGGCCGGAATGCCAGCGTCAGGAGCAGCAATCCGAACGAGACGGCAGGAGCCCAGGATGGTCCGGCGCAGGTCGAGGTGAAGCTTTCGACGACGCCAAGCAGCAGCGAGGCGACGAGCGTCCCCGGGAGGCTGCCCATTCCGCCGAGCACGCAAATCGCAAAGACTCGGCCGATGTAGTCGCGGCCAATCGACGGCTCGACCGGTTGGATCACGATGAGGCAGGCGCCGGCAATGGAAGCGGTGGCAATCGAAAGCGCGAAGGCGACGCGCTTGATCTTGACGGGATCGGCCGCCATGAGCTGCAGCGCGAACTGGTCCTGAGAGACCGCCATGATGGCGCGGCCGGTGAAGGTGCGGCTCAAAAAGAATTGCAGCACAACGAACATCGCGATCGATGTCGCGCAGGGAACGAGCATGCGCAGCGGCAAATCGACGATACCGAGATGCCAGCTTTGCTCGATATACGGCGCCTGGACGTAACGGTAGTCGACGCCGAACACGAGGATCAGCGCCACCTCCGTGATGAACAAAATACCGAAAAAGAACGCGAGGCCGCGCAACGGATCGTGCCCGCGCTTCTCGAATGACAAGTAGAAAACCTGGTAGATCCCGGCTCCCAACGCATAGAACGCCGGTATGGCGACCACGCTGACGAGGATCGGATCAAGCCCGGTCTGTGCATTGATGATATAGGCTATATAGGCGCCGAGGATGATGAATGCCGGGTGGGCGATGTTGACGATGTCGAGAATTCCGAACGAGATCGAAATTCCGACCGTCACGGCGGCATAAAAACCGCCAAGGAGAAGTCCAGCCGTCAAAGCATTAAGCAAGAGATCAGCGGAAGCGCACTCGCCCATCAACAGCCCACCAATCGCGTTTCCTTGATCTTGTCGTCGTTTTTCCAGCTAACATCAGTACTGCTGCCTCACCGCAATGAGGGCAGGCCAAGCAACTCAGCCCGTGCGCGGCAATGACGCCGGCCGCGCCGGGCGACGACGCATTAATCACATGCGCCCGCGTTTGGCGAGCGGATTAGGCGGCGGCGCGGCGTACCTTGTCCGGGATCGCCAGCGGCGCGTTGGCGCTGTCGAGGAATTCGACCGTCATGAATACCATTTCAGTGTCGCCGATGTTTTCGAGGTCGTGCACCTTGAACTCGCCTTTGCCGTAGGTCTCGTGGCGGGTCTCGCCGGGGGCATAGGTATATTCCACCGTCGAGCCGTCCATGAGATGCTGGCGCCCGCGACACGGGGTGATCGCCGACCAGAAATAATTGAGCACATGGCGGTGGAAGCCGAAGCGCTGGCCGGGCTTCAGGCGGATCGTCCACACCCGTAGCTTGTCGGTTTCGGAAACGAGTTCGCTGCCGACGCAGCCATTGGGTTGACTGGCCTCGCGTTCGAATTCGGCTCGCAGGGCCGGCGCCCATTGGGTCTGGTCGGTCCGTGCCGCCACCTTGTCGATCATGGTTAAGGCCATGGCAAAACTCCGCTTTCATCGTTATTTCGGATGGCAATGCTCGATCTTGGCTTGATACCTTGCTGCGCTTAAGAAACCAAGCGCCGATAGTTGCTCCGCTCGGGTATAGACTGTCGCAGTTCACCGGTCGCCATCAGCGGCCATGATTGTTTGGGAATGATCGGTCCTTCGCCGCCATGTCACTTCCGCCCGAATCCAAAGGCTCCGAACTTCCCAAGGCCATTGAACATGCGGTCCAGTGTTACGAGGAGGGCCGGCTGGACGAGGCGGCGGCGGCTTGCGCCGGCTACCTGAAGGCCCATCCGGAGCATTTCGACGCCCTGCATCTCGCCGGCGTGATCAAGATTGCCCAGGGCAAGCCGTCCGACGCCGTACCCTTGTTGACGTTTGCTGCCAAGCTGCGCCCGCGCTCCTCCGAGGCGGCGCTCAATCTGGGCGTCGCTCTGCACGACGTCGGCGACTATACCGGTGCGCTCGCTCAGTCGGATCGCGCCCTCGCATTGCGGCCTTCGGTCCCTGAGGCGCTGAACAATCGCGGGAATGCGTTGCGGGCGCTCGGGCGTCCGGCCGAGGCGCTGACCGCCTACGAGAGCGCGCTTGCCCTGCGTTTCGACTATGCGGAGGCGCTCAGCAACCGCGGCGCCGCGCTCCTTGATCTCGGCCGCGCCGAAGAAGCGCTGGCAAGCTGCGATCAGGCGCTGACATGGCGCTCGGACTCGCCCCAGGCCCTGTTCAACCGCGGCAATGCCCTCAAGGAGCTCGGGCGTCACGCGCGGGCGCTCGCGGGCTACGACGAGGTGCTGAGGCTGCAGCCGGATCACAGCGGGGCGCTGACCAACAAGATCGCGATCTTGTTGATGCTCAACCGCAACGAGGAGGCGCTTTCGGTCGCCCGGACCGCCATCGCGCGCAATGCGAAGCATGTCGATGTGCTGATCAATTTCGGCGGCGCTGCCCACAAGGTCGGGCGCGTCGCCGAAGCGCTGGCTGCTTATGAGGAGGCGCTGAAGTTTGCACCGGAAAGCATTTCGGCGCTCCGTAACCGCGCCGCCGCACTGCGCGATCTCGGCCGGCGTGACGAGGCGTTAGCCGGATTCGAAAGGCTGCTCGCCCTCAAACCCGACGATGTCGCCGCGCTTTACGAGCGCGGCGAGCTGCTGCGGATCGCGGGAAAGCCCGCCGAGGCGCTCGTCAGTCACGAGAAGGCCCTTGCGATCGAGCCCGGTAATCCGCTCGCGCTCGGCGGCGCAGCCTTCACGGCGCTGACGCTGTGCGATTTCGACAAGACCGACCGCTATGGCGCGGATGTTCTGAGCCGGGTCGAAGCGGGGATGGTCGTGTCGCCGTTTCTCATGCTCAATCTCACCGACGAGCCGCGTTTGCACGCGTCCGCGGCCGTGAACTACGTGCGCAAGGAACTGCCGGCGCCGTCACCGGTGTCGCGGGCGGGTCTCGTGAAGCGCGACAGCACGATCAAGCTCGCCTACGTGTCGGCCGATTTCAGCAACCACGCCACCGCTCATTTGATCGCCGACCTGATCGAGCGGCATGACCGCACCAAATTCACCGTGACCGGGATAGCGCTCGGCGGCGACGATTTGAGCGAGATGAGGGCCCGGCTCGTTGCGGCGTTCGACGATTTCCATGATGTCGCCGGAATGACCGACGCCGCCGCAGCGAAGCTGATCCGCGACCTCGGTACCGATATCGCCATCGATCTCAAGGGCTACACGCAGGATTGCCGTCCCGGCATTTTTGCCGCCCGCGCTGCCCCGCTCCAGGTGAACTATCTCGGCTATCCAGGGACCATGGCAGCGCTGTTCATGGATTACCTGATTGCCGATCCGATCGTGCTGCCGCTCGACGAGCAGCAATACGTGACCGAGAAGATCGTCCATCTGCCCGACTGCTATCAGCCCAACGACACCAAGCGGGTCGTTGCGGAGGAGACGCCGACGCGGGAATCGGCCGGGCTGCCGGCCTCCGGTTTCGTGTTCTGCTGCTTCAACAACGCGTTCAAGATCCGGCGGCCTGTGTTCGAGGTGTGGATGCGCCTGCTCAGTCGCGTCGAGGGCAGTGTGCTGTGGCTGCTGCGCGCGAACGAAGCCGCCAGCAATCGGCTGCGCGACGCGGCAGCGACGCTCAAGATCGATCCGTCGCGCCTTGTCTTCGCGGACCGCGTGCCGCATGCCGAGCATCTGGCGCGGCATCGTCTTGCGAACGTCTTCCTCGATACGCTGCCCTACAATGCGCATACGACTGCAAGTGACGCGCTATGGACCGGTCTGCCGGTCGTCACCTGCAAGGGCAAGGCGTTTCCGGGCCGGGTCGGCGCGAGCCTGCTGACGGCGATCGGCTTGCCGGAACTGATCGCGCCCGATCTTGCGGCTTACGAGGCCTTGGCAATGCGGCTTGCGACCGAGCCTGCGTTCCTTGCCGACTGCAAGCGTCGCCTTGATGAGAACCGCACGACCGCGCCGCTCTTCAATATCGATCGCTACCGCAGCCACATCGAGCAGGCTTACACCAAGATGCACGAGTCGTGGCGCCTCGGCGGGATACCCCAAAGCTTCGCGGTCACGGCATCATGAGCGGGCTATCCGCCCGCGTCATCGTGATCGGGGGATCGCTGGCGGGCCTGTTTGCCGGGCTGCTGCTGCGCCGGCGCGGCTTTGCGGTCGATATTTTCGAGCGCGTCGATGCGGCGCTCGCCGGCCGCGGCGCCGGCATCGTTACCCATGCGCTGCTGTGCGAAGCGCTCGATGACGCCGGCATCGCCTGGGAGCATGATCTTGGGGTCGAGGTGCCGACCCGGCGTTTCTTCGATCGCAACGGTCGGCTTGCGCTCGAATATCCCTACCGGCAAACGCTCACGGCGTGGGACCGGCTCTATGACATGCTGCGCCGCGCGTTTCCGTCGGAGCACTATCATCACGGCAAAGAGCTTGTGGGGATTGAGCCGCAGGGCGATGGCGTGGCCGCGCGTTTCGCCGACGGCGCGCGCGCCGAAGGCGATCTCTTGATCGGCGCCGACGGCCTGCGCTCCACGGTCCGCGCCCAGTTTCTGCCGGCGACCGTGCCGCTCTATGCCGGCTACGCGGCGTGGCGCGCGCTCGTTCCGGAATCCGCGCTCGCGCCGCCGCTTCACCGCGATTTGTTCAATTACATGTCGTTCTGTCTGCCGCCGGGGGAGCAGATTCTCGGCTACCCGGTAGCAGGGCCGAACAATGATCTCCGCCCAGGGCACCGCCGCTTCAACGTCGTCTGGTATCGGCCAGCCGACGAAGCGCAACTCGCGCGTCTGCTGACCGATGAAGAGGGCGTAACCCACCCGGTCTCGATTCCACCGCCCCTGATCGCTCGCGATGTCATCGCGGAGATGCGCGCGGCCGCGGAGACGGTGCTGGCACCCCAGTTCCGTGACGTGATGCGGCTTGTCAGCCGACCGATCCTGCAGGCGATCTACGATATCTCCGCGCCGCGCATGGCGTTTGGACGCGTCGCGATCATCGGTGATGCGGCGTTCGTGGCGCGTCCGCATGTGGGCGCGGGGGTCGCCAAGGCCGCCCAGGATGCGCTGGCGCTTGCGCGCGCGTTGGGCAGGGCCGGCAACATCGAGGCCGCGCTGCGGGAAATGGAATTGACGCAACTCGCGCTCGGCCAACGCATCATCGCCCGCGCCCGCGAACTCGGCGCCTGCCTCCAGCCTCGTCAGGCCACGGCGGAAGAGCGCGCGAACGCCGACCGCTTCCGTCCTCCGGAAGCAACGCTGGCTGAGACAGCAACGCTCGAATTTCTGGAGGCCTGACGCCTTCTCCTCAGATCACGCTGAGCCGCCGGGGTTAAACGTGTCCCGGCGCAAGCGCGCCGACGAGCCACAACACGAGGATGATGACCAGGACCAATCCGAGCACGCCGCCCAGTCCGCCGGCGCCATACCGCCGATGCCCGTAGAATCCACCGCCGCCAAGCATCAGAATGAGCAACACAATGATCAGGATCGTCAGCATGATGCCGCTCCAGCCTCAGATTCGCATGGGGTAAGCAACGGAGATCAAGGCAAAAAGTTCCGTTGCACAGGTCTTCCGAGCGGTTGGAAAAACGCTACTATCCGCCGGCACAGATTGCGCGGGAAGGAAACGGAATGATTTTGAGACTGATGCTGATTGCCGGTTTCATTTCGATCACGCCAGCATTCGCCTTTGACAGCAGCAAGCTCGGTCAAATGGGCAGCCTGCCGCTGACCGACATCAAGACTCTCATCGCCAAAACTCCGAAGTTGCAGAGCGAGGTCAACGCGGCGCTCGCTGCCGCGAAGAAGAAAATGGATGACGTGATCTGCGACGGCATGCGCTTTCCCGGGCCATGGGATAATCTCGGCGGCGAACGCGTCGCCCCCTACACGTGCGAAATCGGCGGCAAGTGGCTTGTGATCAATTCGACCGTTCGGGTGACCGGTCCAAAAGGCAAGGTGTTCGAGACGATCACTCCGGAAGCAATGAAGCAAGCCGACAAGGTCACCGAGACCAACCTCAAATGGAGGTGGACGACCGAAGACCCCAACAAGGACAATTAACCGACGCAGCGCCCGCCTTACATCGAACGCCAGGTGCTCGTAAAATCTCGATCAACAACCGAAGTACCCAAGGGAGGAGAAGTTCATGTCGTTTCGTTTAGCCACTGCTGCCGCGGCCTGTGCCATCGTCGTCGGCTCCGGCTCCGCCAACGCCCAGGTGCTGATGCAGCACGACGTATCGCTGCGCATGGCTTTGACGATCGCGGAAGCGGCGATCGCCGAATGCGGCGACAACACCTCCGTCGCGGTGGTCGACCGCGCCGGCCGACTGCGCGTTTTTCTCCAGGGCGATAATGCCAATCCGCACAACATCGAGCTCGCCCGCCGCAAGGCCTACACCGCGCGTACGTTCCGCCAGCCGTCGGCAGACTGGGCGAAGCGCACCGAGACCACCAATGTGGGCCAGCGGATGCTTGCCGAAGTCATCCCGCTCGGCGGCGGCATGCCGATCAATGTCGGCGAGGAGACGATCGGCGGCGTCGGCCTGAGCGGAGCGGTCGGCGGCCAGCCGAAGGAAGAAGCTTGCGCCAAGGCCGGCATCGCCAAGGTTGCCGACCAGCTCAAGTAGCACGTCACGCCGCAACCAGCGGCTCACTGAGATCGGTCGAACGTGTGCGTCAGGCGCGTTTGCGCGCCTGACCTTCTTCGCTTTTGTCGAAGAAATCCGACAGCGGCGCGATGAGACCGTCGGCTGCGTCCGGCGTCTTTGCCGCTTCGGCAAGTTCTGAATAAAGCTGTGCGACGGCCTCGTACATTTCGCCCGACGGCGAGCCGTCGCCGAGGAAATGGGCGATCTCTTCCATTTCCGCGACCCAGCGATAGGCCTTCGGATACATGCGCGGCACCTGGCGTGAGAGCCAGCCGAGAAGCTGTGGCTGGCTCAGCGCGAGTTCGGCATGCAAGGCTTCGGCGCAGCCGGCGCGGGACGCGCCAAGCGCCATCGCGGCGCCGACCGCGGTGAAGCCCTTGGTGATGCCGGCATAGGACATCTTTAATGCGGACGCGGCCCCGATCGGCCCGGTCAGCGGACGGATCGAGAGGCCGAAGTCGTTGAGCCGCACCACCTCGCTTGCCGCCGGACCCGAGACATAGATGCGGGTCGACGTGGAATTCGGTTGCGGCGGCGGCCCGATAATGCCGCCATCGACATAACGGCAGCCGGTGTCGGCGAGCACGACGCCAAGCTGCTCGGCCGTATCGGGCGCGATCGCGTTGCAATCGACGTAAATCGGCTTGCGGTCGGCACGCGCAAGCGCGGGTGCAAGGCGCCCGGCGAGCCGGATGGCGTCGCCCGGGGGCACGATCGACAGCACGAAATCCGCCTCGCGCACCAGCACATCATCGTCGTCGACCGGCATCATGCGGGCGCGCTCGGCGCGCGCGGCGCTCGCGCCCGAGCGCCCGGTGAGCGAAGTGGTGACGGTGACGCCGCGCTCGGCGAGGCGGGCGCCGACTGCCGCGCCCATTTCGCCTGGCGCAATGATCGCAACATTGAGGCTCATCGCTGTCTCCGAAATGTTTTGCGGAGGGTGGCCGATGACGGCAACGGAGTCCAGATCGCGGAGCTAAGCCAATGGTCGAGGCCGGTCGTCGCGGGCGATGCGTGCAAGATGGCCCTTTCGTGCCTGTGCACCGCCGGTATAGCCTTAATCCCGATCGGACACGCGAAACAGGGTTGAGCGTAACGAAAGGAGACGTCTTATGGAGATGACGAGACGCGCGGCGCTTGGCGCCGGGGCTGCGAGCGCGGCATCAGGTTTCACGCGCACGGCGCTCGCCGACTTTGAGCCGGCGCGCTATCCGGACCCCGCGATCAAGGTGCTCGACCCCAGCTTTGCCAAGCATCGGGCCAACATCGTCGGCGTCGAACGCATCGCCACCGGCATGGTGTGGGCCGAAGGACCGGTATGGTTCGGCGACGCGCGCTATCTCGTCTGGAGCGACATTCCAAACAATCGCATGATGCGCTGGGACGAGGAAACGGGCGCGGTCAGTGTGTTCCGCAAACCGTCGAACCAGTCCAACGGCGCGACCCGCGATCGCCAAGGGCGTCTCATCTGCTGCGAGCACCGCACCCGTAGCGTCACGCGCACCGAATACGACGGCACGATCACCACGCTCGCCGATCGGTTCGAGGGCAAGCAGCTCAACTCTCCGAACGACGTGGTGGTGAAGTCGGACGATTCGATCTGGTTCACCGATCCGCCCTACGGCATCCGCAATAACTACAATGGCAGCGTCGGCGACCAGCAACTGCCTACCAACGTCTACCGCCTCGACAAGTCAGGACGGCTCGACGTCGTCGCGGGCGATATCAACCGCCCCGACGGACTTGCCTTCTCCCCCGACGAGACCAAGCTCTACATCATCGAGGACGGTTCGACGCCGCCGCGAATCCGCGTGTTCGACGTGGTTGGCGACGGCACGCGCCTCGCCAACGGCCGCGTCTTCGCGCCGATCGAGGTCGGCCAGAGCGACGGCATGAAGGTCGATATCGAAGGCAATCTGTGGTGCGCCTCGTCGGCGGGCGAAGGCTATGACGGCGTCATGGTCTTCAACCCAGCCGGCAAGTTGATCGGCCGCATCATCCTGCCGGAGCGATGCGGCAACCTCTGCTTCGGCGGCTACCGGCGCAGCCGTCTGTTCATGACAGCAAGCCGCTCGGTCTACTCGCTGCCGGTCGCGACCCAAGGCACGCCGGGCGGCTGACCCGCTTTCTCTCTCAGCCCCGACAAGCACGGCAATTGCCGTGCTCCGTCGAGGCAAAGCTCGTTGACTCATGACGAGAAAGCGGACAACGGGGCCACAAAAAACCCCGTGCCGATCCGCCGGTGCCGCGGCAGCCCGCTAACAAAACCGCAGAGGCGGTTCAGTCGGCGCGCAACACCTGCTCGACGCGGCTCGCGCCGGCGGTGATGACCGGAGCCTTCGTCTCGACATGGGTGCTGCTATCGCCCCCGCGATAGTAGTCCAGCACGAAGAGGCGAATCGCCGACGACAAGTTGCCATGCCGGCGCTCCTGGTCGATGGTTGCGACCATGTCCGAGAGCGTCAGATCGCGTTTGCCGGCGATCTCCTTCAACCCGGTCCAGAATGCATCCTCTAGACTGACGCTCGTTTTGTGACCTGCAATCACGATAGAGCGCTTAACGACGGGCGATTTCATCGGTTTCTCCTGTCTCGATACGGTGCGCGTCGAGGTCGTGACGGAACTTGTCGCGTTCCGTCCGGGCGAGCGCGCGCTCAGCCTTCGACATACCGTGGGAAACTCGTGCCGCACTGGCACGCTCCTCATCGCGCCGACGAGCGACGCGCTTACGGACTCTGCGGAGATTAACGATCTCAGCCATATGTGGCCGTCTACCCCCAACCTCGGGGCACAAGGCCCCTTCCCCACGCCTTCACAGCATCAAACGCCGCTCAATCAAGCCGCACGAGTACGGAGTGTTTTGACAAGTTACCGTTGACCCAGCGCCGTTTGACCAGTCCCAAGTCGATTACCAGCCGACCCAACCGATCCACACCGTCAACCCCCACGAATATGGACCCGAGTCGTTCCACCAAGACAATCCGTAAACCAAGCCATTGTGTGAACAATTTCAGGCACGATCGTGACTTCGCAGGGTTCCCGATGACGACCCGTGGCTGCGCCAATGGGCCAAAATCGTGCGTCAAAAGGGGCCCGGACGCGTTTTGCGCCGGCCGAACGATGCTGCGGTGCCAGATGATTTAGATCAAAGGCCAGCTTTCTCGCCACAATACAACTGGCGGCGAGGAAGGGTTTGGAAGAGATCGACGCGCAGGGCCTCGGTGTTAGGCGACGCGACCACGATCGCTCATGGTGAGGGGGGCTATGGTTCGTCCTCGGCACGTAACGATCGCGTCCAAGCTTCGCGCAGTTGCGGCCGATGCGTGCGTATAATTAAAATGGTTCGCAGCGCTGCAACGCGTCGCCAGCCGATCGGACTTGTGTTCGTAGAGTCGCGGCGAGCATTGATGAGACACCTGGCAAACCCCGCCGTATCGTGCGGGGAGCCCGGGAGGAGAGTGGAAATGATCAATCGACAATTGATCCGCGCATGGCGCCGCTCGGCTGCTGCCGTCCTGCTGACGATGGTCGCGGGTGTAGCAGACACGTCCGCGCAGGATCAAAGCGCCGCCATCGCGAAGGACGCGATTTTCGCACGCAAGACGTTGATGGATGCGATCGGCGCCAATATGGATGAACTCACCACCATGACGGCGACGGAAAAGATCGATCTCGATAAGGGCAAGGGCTTTGCCGACACCATCTCGATCATGATGATGGCTTTCCCGCATCTCTTTCCGCCGGCGACCAACCAGTGGAAGCAGGGCGCCGACCGCGATCCGGCAACGGACACCTTTGCCTCGCCCGATGTGTGGGCCAAGTTCGCGGATTTCTACGCCCGCGCGAGCGCTGCCTCCAAGGCTGCCTATAATCTGAGCCGCGCCGAGAACGCGGCCGCGTTCAAGACGGACCATGCGACGCTTCAGAAAGCCTGCGACGGATGCCATTCCGCCTACTTGAAGATCGATCCTTGATGCGCGCTGAGCTTACAACGCCGCAATTACGCTGGCCGGATTGCCTCTCTGCCGTAGCCGAGGAAGCGCGTCGTGGATCAATCAAATCGTGATGAACCGCAGCGGGTCGTTCCGAGCCGGCGCCGCGCGGCGTGGCAGGCCTGGGCAGGATTCGTCCTCGTTGTCGCGCTCTTGGCCGGCGGTGGTTTTTATTTTTCTCGCCAGCAGGATTTCCGCGCACGCCTCCTGCGCGCCGATGCCGATAGCATTGCCCAGGATCCCGATCTGCTCGGCTTCGCGATTTCGTATGCGCGGCCGGTTTTTGAGAACAACTGCGCCGGCTGCCACGGCGACCACATGCAGGGCGATCCGGGCTACGGCGTGCCCGGTCTCGGCAAACACGACTGGCTCTACGGCGAAGGCCGCGCGAACGAGATCGAGCGCACGATCCTCTTCGGCATTCGCGCGAGCAACGGCAGGACCTTGAACTTCGCCGACATGCCGGCCTACGCGCGCGCGGAGCCCTACAAGCGCTACAAGATCGAGCCGCTCGATCCGCAGGAGATCGCCGACGTTGTCACCTTCCTCATCGTGGCGGGCGGCCGCGCTGGCGACGCCGAAGCTGCCAAACGCGGCGCGCAGATATTCTCCGACAAGGGCCAATGCTTCGATTGCCATGCGAGTGATGTCAAGGGGGACGCCGCCATCGGTGCGCCAAATCTCATCGATAACACTTGGCTTCACGGCAACGGCAGCTTCCAGGACATCTACCACGTCGTTGCAGGGGGCAGCGGCGGAATTTGTCCCGCCTGGTTCCAGCGGCTGAGCGCGGTTGAAATTCGCGCGCTCGCCCTTCTTGTCTATTCGGCATCGCACCCTGAGCCGCCGCGCGCGGCCTCGCGATCGCCCGAACCGCCAGGGTAAATGTCATGAGAATGCTTGATGCAAACGAGCCCCCCGTCGACAAGCCGCCGTATTCGCTCGTCGGCTTTTGGAATTTCAAGGTCGTCAATCCCGCGCGCTCGCTGGTCTTTTTCAGCATCGGAACCGTCGTCGGGCTTGGGATAGCGGGCTATGGTCTCTTCACGGCCAAAGGGACGGTCACGCACGCGGTCCCGCCCGAGAACGTTGCGCTCGTCAATCAGCGTCCGATCCTGCGAACCGATTTCATCGCGCAGACCGAAGCTCTCTACACAATGCCGTTCGGCGAAACCACGATGCCGCTGCGCATGAAGGTTCTCCAGGACATGGTCCGGGAAGAGTTGTTCGTGCAGCGCGGCCTGGAATTGGATTTTCCGTCCAACGATCCCGACACGCGCGCGGCCCTCGTCGCCGCGGTCGAGCAGCAGGTTGCGGCGAGCGTGACCGCCGGGCGGCCAAGCGATGCCGAATTGCGCAAGTTCTACGAGGAGAACTCCGGCAAATACGCGTCCGAAGGCCTGATGACGCTTCACGACCTGCTGTTGTCCAAGCCGCGGGCCGACGACCGCGGCGCGATGGCTCTGATGCGTCAGGCTGCGGACGCGTTGCGCGCCGGCGCGCCCGTCGCCGACGTGATCAAGAACTACGGTCTTGAGGAGGTCGGCGGCGGTCGCGGTCGCGGCGCGCCCCCCGGCAACGAGGAGTTCTATTTCGCCCAGAAGATCCACGTCGGTGATCTGATCTTCTCGGTCGCGCTGTCGCTCGATAACGGCCAGGTGTGCGACCCGGTCGCCGCCGACGACGGCATCCACATCGTGCAGATGGTCAAGAACGTGCGGCCGGTGCCCGCGAGCTTCGAGCGCGCGAAGAGCCAGGTGCTCCAGGACTACAACGAGGCGGCGAAGAAGCGGCTCGAACGCGCCGATGAGAAGTTTCTGCGCGGCAAGGCCGACATCCTCGTCGCGGACGATTATCGCGCGGCCTATGATGCGGATGAGGCCGCGAGGGACGCCGGCGTGCAAACGGACGAGACGCCCGCGGCTCCGCGAAAAGAAAAAGAACAGGGCAAGCGATGAGGGCGGCCCGCATCATCGCCGCGATCGTCGCGGTTCTGTTGGTCGGCCTCGCAGCGCCGGTTTTGGCGCACACGCGCAGCGAGACCTTCTCGTCCTGGCAGGTCGCGGGCGCGACGATCCACATGCAGTTCCTGGTGCCCGACCTTGAGTCGAAGCGCATCACCAAGAACGGCGACATGCCGACGGTCGACGAACTCGGTCGCTACATCGCGGCCCATGTAGGCGCGTTCGCCGGCGATCAGGCGTGCCCGATGACCGAGGGTCCGCGGCAAATCTCATCGACCGCGGGCTTCCGCCGCTACGAGTTCACCTTCGAATGCCCGCAAGCGGCAAATCTCAAGGTCCATTCGTCGGCCTGGTTCGAACTCGTCGAGAGCCACACCAACTTTGCACAGATTCAGAACGACAAGGGAGATTTCGTCGAGCAGCTCATCACCAAGGATCGCCAGACATTGCCGGTGACGAGCGAGACAGGCGAGAGCTCGCTTGAATACGCGGGTTTCTTCGATTTCGTCCAGATGGGCATCATGCACATCTTCACCGGCATCGATCACATGTCGTTCATGCTCGGCCTGGTGCTGATCTCGCGTCGCCTTCGCGATCTGCTGTTCGTGGTCACAGGCTTCACCCTCGGTCACAGCCTGACCCTCGCGCTTGCCGTTACCGGCATTCTGCGGCCTGAGGCGCAATACATCGACAGTCTGGTGGCGCTGACCATCGCGCTGATCGGCGCCGAAAACATCGGGGACAGCACGCGCCATCCGTTGCCGGTGGCGCTTGGCCTCGGCGGTCTCCTCTTCCTGATGGCGGGCGCCAAGTATCTCGGCGCGCCGGTCACGCTGCCGACGCTGCTTCTGGTCGGCGGCGGGATTTTTACGTCGAACTATCTGATGCTGACCGGCAAGCTTTACGACGCGGCGCGGGTGCGCCTCGTTGTGACGCTCGTGTTCGGCCTCATCCACGGCTTCGGCTTCGCCACCGATCTGCTCGAGCGGAAGCTGCCGACGGAGCGCCTCGCCGAACTTCTTGTCGGCTTCAACCTCGGCGTCGAGATCGGCCAGGTCACCGTCGTGCTCGGGGCGCTCGCGGTCGCCTGGGTCCTCGTGAAGGCGCGTCTCGGCATTCCACGACCGATCTTCACCGATATCGCGGCTTCGTTTCTGGTCGGCGAGGGCTTATTCTGGTTCTTGAGCCGGACGGTGGTCGAGGGTTAAAGCCGCAGACGAAGTTTGGCGCTTGACGTTGCGCGCTGGCGACCTCGCACACGCCCACTACCTCTGCGCGAGACCATGCGCCGGGCAGCCTTCAGGTGAATGTCGCGCCTGCAAAATTGCTGGCGCGACTGTTCGCTTCTGCTAAAAATGCATGAAGGTTCTGGAGGTTTTGCGTGTCCCACACGGTTCGCGAAAAGACGAAGCTGCTCAATCGCGTCCGACGAATTCGTGGACAGATTGAGGCGGTCGAACGCGCGCTTGAGCAGGAAATCGGCTGTTCCGACGTGCTTCAGCTGATTGCCGGCGCCCGCGGCGCCATCAACGGCCTGATGGCCGAAGTCGTGGAAGACCACATCCGCATGCACGTGGTCGATCCCACAGATGTGCCGGGTTCGGAGCGCGCGCACGCCGCGGAAGAGCTGATTGACGTGGTGCGCTCCTACCTGAAATAGCGCCGCTTATTTCTTGCGAAAACGATCGAGGCGGACGACCTCGCCGCCGGCGGCCGGCGGCGGCGTTCCCGGCGCTTCGGGTTCGGCCGCATTGGCGGCGGTAGGTTCGGACTTCGCCGCCTCGTCGTTGGGGCTCGACTTCGACTTTTTCCCTGTTACCGCCGGTTTCGAATCTGCTGCGGGGCGGCGTGAGTGCTTCCAGCGTCGTCGTCTTCGCCTTTGGTCCGCCCTTGGCCGGCTTTGTCTCCTTGCCCTTGGCGTCACCGTCCAACTCGACCGTGAACTGCAGGCCGAACTGAACCGAAGGGTCGAAAAACGCCTTCACCGCCTTGAACGGAACATGCAGGCGCTCCGGCACGGCGTTGAACGCGAGGCCAACATCGAAGTCGTCGTCCCCAACCTGAAGATCCCAGAATTGGTGCTGGAGCACGATCGTCATTTCGTCGGGATAGCTCGACTTCAGCCGCGCCGATATGCGAACGCCTTCGGCGCGGGTGTCGAAGGTGATGAAAAAATGATGGTCGCCGGGCAATCCCTTCACGGCGGCGTCGGTCAAGACGGTGCGAATCACTCCGCGCAGCGCATCCTGGGTCAACAGATCATAACGGATATGGTCGACCGGCATCTTCTCGTTCCATGGTCACGGCGAGCGCCGAGAATGCGTCAAAATTCGAATTTGGCAAGCGGCTCGCCTCCGAACGGCCGCCTACACTTAAACAAATCTTGCCGGTGGCTACGCAAATCCGCCCGACACGCGACGGCACAAAGGAAGGCAAGTGGGGGCTTCTGTTGCCAGGTGCCCCCGAACCCCGCCTAACGCTGCTAAGACGTCAGGACTTTAGATCGGTATTTCAAACCGCTTACGCGGCCTGAGCAACCGGAGCATAGTTGTCGTTTGCAACTATTGCAGTGGCCCGATAACGGCGGAACCATACCGAGCAAAAGCACGCCCTTTACGCCCTCGTCGATCCTGTTTCGCCCCCGGATCAGGAACCAGTGATCAGTAATCAGTGATCAGAAAAATTAACTGACCTGACCCTGAGCCCTGATGGTGGAGGCGCCGGGTACTGCCCCCGGGTCCGAATGGTTTATTACGACGGCCATTTATCGCCATAGCCGGCAAGCCGGCACCCTCAATATAAGGGTTGATCGGGCAGGGAGAAAGAGGCTCAGAGCGGCTCCTCGCTGGTGGCTGCTTTGGTCTTGGTCTGGCGGGGCGGCCGGAGAAATCTGTAAATCGTTGTTGCGATGCAGGCCAGGCGGGCGCGCTGACCGGCCAAATCGTCTGCATCTCAAGTTTGTCCTGGGCTATTCCACGCCCATGTCCAACGAAATCACGCCTCTCGCGCCGTCCAAATCCTTAGGGCCTTCGCCCCCGACCGTTGGTGAACTCTTCCTCGCGTTCGCCCGCGTTTCGATCTCAAGCTTCGGCGGCGTATTGGCGTGGTCGCGGCGGATGCTCGTCGACGAAAAACGCTGGATGACGCCGGAGGAGTTCAACGACATCCTGGCACTGTGCCAATTCCTCCCGGGCCCCAACATCGTCAACGTCTCTGCCGTGTTTGGGATGCGGGTTCGCGGGCTCGCCGGCGCGCTCGCCTGCTTGACCGGCCTCCTCGGGCCATCGGTGCTGCTGATGATCGTCGTCGGTATCTTCTACCGTCGCTTCGGCGCGCTGCCGCGGCTCGAGGGAATGTTGTCGGGTCTCGCCGCGGCAGCCGCCGGCATGATCCTGTCGACGGCCTTGCAGGTGGCCGCGCCCCTTCGTCGTATGCGCCTAGGGCCTGCGCATGGCGTCGCTCTCGCCATCTTCGTCGGGCATAGGGCTCCTCGGCTTCAGCCTGCCGTTGACGCTCCTGGTGCTGGTGCCGGTGAGCATCGGGTTTGCATGGCCACGCACCAATGCATGATCCGCCCTCACCTCATCAGCCTGTTTCTGCGGTTCGCGACGCTGTCGCTGTTTGCCGTCGGCGGTGCAAGCGCGGCGGTACCGGAGATGCATCGGCAGTTCGTCGATGTCGCCCATTGGCTGACGGATCGCGAGTTCACCGCGTTGTTTGCCATGGCGCAGGCGGCGCCGGGACCGAACGTGATGTTCGTCGCCCTGCTGGGCCATTACTTCGGCGGCGTTCCGGGCGCGCTGGTGGCAACGGTCGGCATGTGCGGCCCGACCTGCGTTCTGGCTTGGGCCGTGTCGCGGGTGTTCGATCGTTTTCGCACCGCGAGGTGGCGGATTGCGATCCAATCGGGACTGGTGCCGGTGACCATCGGCCTGATCGCGGCGAGCGCATTCGTCATTGCGCGCGCCGCCGATCGCGGGCTCGTCGCCTACGCGATCACTGCAGTGACTTTCGCACTCGTGCAATGGACCCGGGTGTCGCCGCTGTTTGCGTTCGCGGCCGCCGCACTGTTCGGACTTTTCGGTCTGGTCTAACGCGCCATTTCAAACGTCGCCTACAACGAAGGCTTCCGGTTGCGGCCTGCCTTGTGCTAGGGGACAAACAAGGGCATAAGCTGGTGTCCCACATCGGAAAGCCAGCGCGGAGGGGAGGAGTTGATGTCGGAAGTACCGCCGCATGCCGAGGCGATAGGAACACCTGAATCGTCGAAGCAGGCGCTTTATCTCAAAATCGGTGGCGGACTTGCCGTCATTGCCGTGGTGGCGCTCGGTGTGGTGGTTGGATGGGTTCCAAACTTCCTCGGTTCTGTTGTCGCCTCGCCCGAGTTCTACCGCTACGTCGCCGAGGTGTTCGGCTTCTACGCTCTGGTCTTCCTCCTCGTCGGGATGCTTGGCGCGCCCGCCAGCCCGCGTGATTATTTCGGTGGCGCCGCGCTGGTCGCGCTTGCCCTGTTCGCCCATGAGGCGGCGCGCGACCTGCCGGGCATGCGCGGTTTCGCGTTCGGTCCCGGAACGGCGCCGCGCATGTTTGCTTACCTGCTGATCGCCCTTGGTCTTGCGGTTTCGGGGACCGGCCTGTCCACCAAGGGCCCGGGCATCGATCGCTTCTATTTGCGCGGCCCGCTGTTCGTCACCGCATCCGTGGTGCTGTTTGCCATTTTCGTTCGGCCGCTCGGCCTCGCCATTGCGAGCTTCGTGAGCATCTGCGCCGCGGCGGGCGCGACGCCGGAGGCACGCGTCATCGAGACGATCATCTGGGGCGTGGTCCTGACGGCGTTCTGCGTCTTCCTGTTCGTCTACGCGCTTAACCTGCCGATGCAGATTTGGCCTGTCAGCTGGGACATGGCGACGATCATCAAAGGCATCGGGGTCCGATGAAACGTATGCCGGCTGCGGCCCGCATCAACAGCGTAAGTGATAAGCCATGATAGACCTGCTTTCACATCTCGGTCAGGGCTTCGGCGTCGTATTCCAGTTCGTGGAGTACAAGTTCACCCTATTCGGAGACGCCCATTCGATCTGGGTGCCGTGGAACATCCTCCTCTGCCTGATCGGCGCGATCATCGGCACGCTGATCGGCGTGTTGCCGGGCGTCGGCCCGCTCGCGACCATCGCGATGCTGCTGCCGATCACCTTCGGCCTGCCGCCGGTCGGCGCGCTGATCATGCTCGCCGGCATCTATTACGGCGCCCAGTATGGCGGCTCGACCACGTCGATCCTCATCAACATTCCAGGTGAATCGTCCTCGGTGATGACGACCCTCGACGGCCATCAGATGGCCCGCCAGGGTCGGGCCGGCCCGGCGCTGGCCATCGCCGCCATCGGATCGTTCTTCGCCGGCTGCGTGTCGACGGTGCTGGTCGCGGCCCTCGGAGCCCCGCTCACCTCGCTCGCGCTGCTGTTCGGTCCGGCCGAATATTTCTCGCTCATGGTGCTCGGCCTGTGCTTTGCCGTGGTGCTTGCTCGCGGCTCGATCCTCAAGGCGCTCGCCATGGTGGTGACCGGCCTCCTGATGTCGATGGTCGGCTCCGACATCGAGACCGGCCAGTCGCGCATGGCCTTCGACATCCCCGAACTGTCCGACGGTATCGGCTTCGTGGTCGTCGCCATGGGCGTGTTCGGCTTCGCCGAGATCATGCGCAACCTGGAGCAGGCGGAATCGCGCGACGTCCTCAAGACCAAGCTGACCGGCCTGATGCCGACCTGGCCCGATCTGAAGGCATCGGCAGGCCCGATCGGACGGGGTACCATCTTGGGCTCGATCCTCGGCATCCTGCCGGGTGGCGGCGCCGTCATTGCCTCGTTTGCGGCCTACACGTTCGAGAAGAAGTTCTCGCGCGACCCGTCGCGGTTCGGACGCGGCGCCATCGAAGGCGTCGCCTCTCCCGAAAGCGCCAACAACGCCGCGGCGCAGACCTCGTTCATTCCGCTGCTGACGCTCGGTATCCCGCCGAACGCGGTGATGGCCCTCATGGTCGGCGCCATGACCATCCATGGCATCGTGCCGGGCCCGCAGGTGATGACCAAGCAGCCGGACCTGTTCTGGGGCATGATCGCCTCGATGTGGGTCGGCAATCTCATGCTGATCGTCATCAACCTGCCCATGGTCGGCATGTGGGTGAAGCTGTTGCAGGTGCCGTACCGGTTCCTGTTCCCGGCGATCCTCATCTTCTGCTCGATCGGCGTCTATTCCATCAACAACGCGCCGTTCGACTGCGTGTTGACCGCGCTGTTCGGCATCATCGGTTATTGGCTCGTCAAACATGACTTCGAGCCGGCGCCCTTGCTGCTCGGGTTCGTGCTCGGACAGATGATGGAAGAGCACCTGCGCCGCGCCATGCTGATCGCCCGCGGCGATCCGACCACGTTCTTTACCCGGCCGATTTCCGGCACCTTGATCGGCCTCGCGATACTGCTGCTGATCATCGCAGTGCTGCCGATGATCCGGGCGAAGCGCGACGAGGTCTTCGTCGAAGAGTGAGGCTTTCAGGGATCAGGGTGGCGGCGATCGGGAGGTCAGACCGAGGCCGGAGTGTTGCGTCTCGCGGGTAGCGCGAGGTCGGCTTGAATGCTCCGGCTGCTGATCTAAATTCCGGTCGCTGATTCCCAAACTCTGATTCCTGATCCTGATGCGGCAATATCTCGACCTGGTGCAGCGAGTCCTCTCCGACGGCGTGGAAAAGCGCGACCGTACCGGTACCGGCACGCGGTCGATTTTCGGCCATCAGATGCGGTTCGATCTCGCCGCCGGCTTTCCGCTCGTCACCACCAAGAAGCTGCATCTCAAGTCGATCATTTACGAGCTGCTGTGGTTCCTGGCGGGCGACACCAACATCAAATATCTCAACGATCACGGCGTTTCGATCTGGGATGAATGGGCGGACGAAAATGGCGACCTCGGCCCGGTCTATGGCCGTCAATGGCGCTCCTGGCCGACGGCGAGCGGCGGCACCATCGACCAGATCTCCGATGTCGTCGCCGCCATTCGGCGCAATCCGGATTCACGCCGCCTGATCGTCACCGCCTGGAATCCGGCCGATGTCGACAAGATGGCGCTGCCGCCGTGCCACTGCCTGTTCCAGTTCTATGTCGCGGAGGGCAAGCTGTCGTGCCAGCTCTACCAGCGCTCCGCCGACGTCTTCCTTGGCGTCCCGTTCAACATTGCCTCTTACGCCCTGCTGACCGTGATGGTGGCGCAGGTCACCGGCTTGAGGCCGGGAGATTTCGTGCACACCTTCGGCGATGCGCACCTCTATCTCGACCACCTCGAACAGGCGCGCCAGCAGCTGGCGCGGTCGCCGCGAGCGTTGCCGCAGCTCAAACTCAATCCGGCCGTCATCGATCTCTTCGCCTTCCGCTATGAGGACTTCACGGTCGAAGGTTACGATCCCCATCCGCACATCAAGGCCAAGGTCGCGGTGTGAGGCAGACGTCCGGCAGACGTGCCCCTCGTTCTTGTGGCGGCGGTCGCCGAGAATGGCGTGATCGGGCGGGACGGCGGGCTGCCGTGGCGGCTCAAAAGCGACCTCAAGCGGTTTCGCGCACTTACCCTTGGCCATCCCGTGGTGATGGGCCGCAGAACGTTCCTGTCGTTCGGCAAGCCGCTGCAGCACCGCACCAATATCGTCATCAGTCGCGATCCCAACTTTACGAGGCCGGGAATCCTCGTCGCTCCGGACCTCGCGGCGGCGCTCGCGGTGGCGCAGGGCGATGCGCTTCGCCGCGGCGCTGACGCGATCATCATCGGCGGCGGCGCGGGTCTTTATGCCGATACGATCGGGAGTGCTGCGCGGCTCGAAATCACTCGCGTTCATGCTTGCCCGGAAGGCGATACCAAATTTCCGGAAATCGATCCGACGCGATGGCGCGAAATCGCCCGGGAGGAACACCCCGCCGGGCCCGACGACGAAGTATCCTTTACCGCATTGACTTATCGAAGAGTTGAAGAGTAACGCTGATGCGGCGCGGCGGTGGAGCTTGCCCTGCATGCTAAAGCTGCTTGAAACGAGCGCGCGCTGCTGAATGCCTTTGCCGGCCGGAAAGGATGATCAGCCTGCGAGCGCCGGCGCGCGTTGAAAGGGGCGAGTGCGTCCCCTATAAACCGGCTCAGATTTGATATTTCGGCCATCCGGCCCCGACGCGGGGCCACCGATTCGGCCATTACGGAGAGTTCACAATGCCGTGGAGTAACCAAGGCGGCGGACCATGGGGTTCGGGGCCAAAGGGACCGTGGGGTTCGGGATCCCCGCCATCGGGGTCCTCGTCGCCCGATCTCGAGGAGTGGCTGCGGCGCGGCCAGGACAAGATACGCAACATTATTCCCGGCGGTAACTTCCGCGGCGGCGGAATTGCGGTGATCCTGATCGGCGCACTTGTGGTGTGGGGCTTGACCGGGTTCTTTCGGGTCGAGCCTGACGAACTTGGCCTCGTGATGAAGTTCGGGAAATATAGCTGGGATGCCCATCCCGGCCTCAACTACCACCTGCCGTATCCGATCGAGACGTTTGAGCGTCTGAAGGTCACTCGCGTCAATCCGATCAACATCGGCATGCGCATCGTCGAAGACAGCCGGCGCGGCACACAGATGCGCGACGTTCCGGAAGAGAGTTTGATGCTGACCGGCGACGAGAACATCGTCGATGTCGATTTCACGGTTTTGTGGATGGTCAAACCACCGTCGCCCGGATTTCCGGCCGGCGGCGCGCCTGACTTCGCGTTCAACATCCAGAACCCCATCGGTACCGTGAAAGCCGTCGCCGAAAGCGCCATGCGCGAGGTGGTCGGCCGTTCGGAAATCCAACCGATCCTGACCGGCGCGCGTCAGACGATCGAGACGGCGGTGAGCGAGCTGATGCAGAAGACCCTCAACTCCTATAAATCGGGCATCCTGGTCACCCAGGTGCAGATGCAGCAGGTCAATCCGCCCGCGCAGGTGATCGACGCGTTCCGCGACGTTCAGGCCGCCAAGACCGATCAGGACCGCTTGCAGAACGAGGCGCAGACCTACCAGAACCGCGTCGTTCCCGAGGCACGCGGCCGCGCTGCCCAGATCGTGCAGGCGGCGGAGGCCTACCGTGAGCAGACCGTTGCCGAGGCCAAGGGCCAGACTGCGCGCTACAACCAGATCTACGACCAATACAAGAAGGCACCGGAGGTTACGCGTCAGCGGCTCTATCTCGAAACAATGGAGCGTGTGCTTGGCGGCACGGACAAGATCATCCTCGATGCGCCCACCAGCGCGGGCAGTGGCGGCGTCGTGCCGTATCTGCCGTTGCCGGAGCTGCGAGCGCGCCCGGGGACGCCGTCGACGTCCGGCCCAGCCCAGACGACGGGGGGCAACCGATGAAATCCGGTATTTGGGGCGGTGTTGCCGTCATCATCATCATCGTTCTGTTGATCGTTGCCGCGACATCGCTGTTCGTCGTGGAGCAGACGCAGCAGGCGCTCGTCGTCCGGCTTGGCGATCCGATCAGGACGCTTCCGAACCCCGGTCTGCATACCAAAGTCCCGTTCATCGATTCGGTGATCTACGTGGACAAGCGCATTCTCGATCTCGAGAACGCGGCGCAGGAGGTCACCTGCTCGGATCAGAAGCGGCTCGTGGTGGACGCCTTCGCGCGCTATCGCATCCAGGATCCGCTCTTGTTCTACAGGAGCGTAAGTACCATCGAGGGCGCCAATTCGCGGCTTTCGACCTTGCTCAACTCCGCGCTGCGCCGTGTGCTCGGCGAAGTGACGCTGATCAACGTCGTCCGCGACGAGCGGGAAGTGCTGATGGGGCGCGTGCGCGCGCAGCTTGATCACGAGGCGCAGGCGTTCGGCATCCAGGTGGTCGATGTGCGGATCCGGCGCGCCGACTTGCCGGAACAGAACAGCCAGGCAGTCTATGCGCGCATGCAGACCGAGCGGCAGCGTGAGGCCGCCGAACTGCGCGCCCAGGGCACCCAGAAGAGCCAGGAGATCCGCGCCCGCGCCGATCGCGACGTCACCGTGACGGTCGCCGAGGCGACGGCCAAAGGCGAGCAGACCCGCGGCGAAGGCGATGCCGAGCGCAACCGCATCTTTGCCGAGGCGTTTGGCAAGGACCCGAGCTTCTTTGGCTTCTATCGCTCGATGCAGGCCTACGAGGCGGGCCTGCGCCCCAATGACACGCGGCTGGTGCTGCGACCGGATTCCGATTTCTTCAAATATTTCGGTGATCCGGACGGCAAGGCAGCGCCCGCGCCGAAATCAGATGGCAGGGCGCCCGCGCCGAAATCAGACTTCAAGGCGGCGCCTCAGTAAGGGCGCCGTTGCTTCTTCGCCGTCGATCGCAATGTCGGACTTCCTGGCTGCCCTCGGGCTCGTGTTCGTCATTGAGGGGCTCGTGTTCGCGGCGTTCCCCGGTGCCGTCAAGCGGGCGGTCGCCGCGATGATCGAAACCCCGGACCAAGGGCTGCGGACCATCGGGCTCGCGAGCGCCGTGCTCGGCCTGGTCGTCCTCTGGCTCGTGCGCGGATGATCGCCCGCGCGCCAGAGCTTTTGTGTCTTTCTCGTCCTTGTCA
Organism: uncultured Alphaproteobacteria bacterium; assembly: GCA_963702755.1. Taxonomy (GTDB): domain Bacteria; phylum Pseudomonadota; class Alphaproteobacteria; order Rhizobiales; family Xanthobacteraceae; genus JAJPKK01. The sequence goes on from CAVPDZ010000010.1 coordinate 435,263, forward strand.
CTGCAACGTGAATAGTCTCAACAAGATGCTGGCTCTCCTGCAACCTATTGGAATTGGGCCGACAAGTCGCCATTCCGCCGGAATCTGAACGTATTCAGATCCGGTGATTACGCACTTGCGCAGTGCCGTGCGCAGGCGCACTGTGACCTATTGCTCCCGCGGGAATCATCATTTTCGCTGTGGGACTTACCGGAGAATTGCTGCCCATGGTTGGCCCTATGCTACCGACGCTTCGCTCATTGTTTCGCCGCCCTGCAGTCCCTCGCTCCGTCGTGACGGCGGCCGCCGCCGCGATGGTGGCGATTCCGCTTCTCGGCGCGCCGGCGTTTGCCGCGCATGGTCCGGACAACATCGCCGATGTCGCCGAGCGGGTGATCAATGCGGTCGTCAATATTTCGACGTCGCAGAGCGTGGACAACCGCGGAAGCGCCGTCCCGTCGCTGCCGCCGGGTTCGCCGTTCGAGGAGTTCTTCGACGAATTCTTCAAGAACCGCCGTGGGGGTCAGCAGGGCGAGAACCAGAACCGTCCCAACGGACCGCGCCGCGTCAATTCGCTGGGCTCGGGCTTCATCATCGATCCGTCCGGCATCGTGGTGACCAACAACCACGTCATCGCCGACGCCGACGAAGTCACCGTGATCCTCAATGACGGCACGCGCCTCAAGGCTGAAATCCTGGGGCGTGACACCAAGGTCGATCTCGCACTCCTGCGGGTGAAGCCCGACAAGCCGCTGACCGCGGTGAAGTTCGGCGACTCCGAGAAGCTGCGCCTCGGCGAATGGGTCGTCGCGATCGGCAATCCGTTCAGCCTCGGCGGCACCGTCACCGCCGGCATCGTGTCGGCACGCAACCGCGACATCAATTCCGGTCCGTACGACAACTACATTCAGACCGACGCCGCCATCAACCGCGGCAACTCGGGCGGCCCGCTGTTCAATCTCGACGGCGAGGTCATCGGGATCAACACCGCGATCATCTCGCCGTCCGGCGGCTCGATCGGCATCGGCTTTGCGGTGCCGTCCAAGACCGCGGTCGCCGTGATCGATCAGCTGCGCCAGTTCGGCGAGACGCGGCGCGGCTGGCTCGGCGTGCGCATCCAGCAGGTGACCGACGATATCGCCGACACCCTCAATCTCAAGCCGGCCCGCGGCGCGCTGGTCGCCGGCGTCGACGAGAAAGGTCCGGCGAAGCCCGCCGGCATCGAGGCCGGCGACGTGATCACCAAATTCGACGGCCACGACATCAAGGAAATGCGCGACCTGCCGCGCGTCGTTGCCGACACGCCCGTCGGCAAGGACGTCGAGGTCGTCATCGTCCGCAAGGGCAAGGAAGAGACCCGCACCGTGAAGCTCGGCCGGCTCGAGGACGGCGAGAAGCAGGCGGCGCTCACGCCGAAGAAGGATGCCGCGCCCGACGACAAGTCGGTGGTGCAGAAGACGCTCGGCCTCAACCTCGCGAACATGTCCGACGATCTGCGCAAGCGCTACAAGATCAAGGACAGCGTGAAGGGCGTCGTCATTACCGGCGTCGAAACCTCTTCGCCCGCCGCCGACAAGCGCCTCAATGCCGGTGACGTGGTGGTGGAGGTGTCGCAGGAGGCGGTCGCCGATACCGATGCCGTGCAGAAGCGCGTCGATCAGCTCAAGAAAGAGGGCCGCAAGTCCGCCCTCCTGCTCGTCGCCAACGCCGAGGGCGAACTGCGCTTCGTCGCACTGAGCCTGCAGTAAGCACAGCGACCTGTAGGGGCGGGATCGCCGCAAGGCCTATCCCGCCGTCGGTCCGCCGGGCGATCGGTCAAGCGGCGGATTACGCTACGCTAATCCGCCCTACGGCCCCGGTTCACCATCGATAAATTCCTCGCGGCGATAGCCTTGCGCGTAGAGGAGCGCGGTGAGGTCGCCGTGGTCGATGCGAGCGCTGGCGGCATCCGCCACCATGGGCTTCGCGTGGTAGGCGACGCCGAGGCCGGCGGCGCTGATCATCAACAGGTCGTTGGCGCCGTCTCCGACCACCAGCGTATCGTCGTGGCCTAGGTCGAGGCGGCTGCGCAGTTCGACGAGCGTGTTGAGCTTGGCTTCGCGCCCGAGGATCGGCTCGGCGACGTTGCCGGAGAAGCGCCCGTCCTCCCCGATGACGAGCGTGTTGCCGCGGTTTTCCTCAAATCCGATCCGCGTCGGCGATCGGATTCGTGAATGCCGTGAACCCCCCGGACACGAGACACGTGTACGCGCCCGCGCGGCGCATGGTGAGGACGAGCGTGCGCCCTCCGGGCGTGAGCGAGATTCGGTTCGCAATCACTTCCTCGATGATGGAGCCCGGCAGCCCGGCAAGCAGCGCGACGCGCTCGCGCAGCGCCGGCGCGAATTCGATCTCGCCGCGCATGGCGCGCTCCGTGATCGCCGCGACCCGGGCCCGGTGGCCGACGAAGTCGGCAAGTTCGTCGACGCACTCCTGGCCGATCATGGTGGAATCCATGTCGGCGAGGAGAAGCCGCTTGCGGCGTGAGCGCGTGTTCTGCACGACGATATCGACCGGCACCGCCCCGAGCGCCGCGCGCACGCGCGCTGCCAGGGCCCGGTTGTCGGTGTTGTCGTTTTCGCCGGCGGCGCTAAACGGAATGTCGATCGCGGTGCCGGGATTGAGCCACGCGGATGCGGCGGCGCCCGGCAACGCGTCGGCCGCGGCGCGGGCGAGCGCATCGGTGATCGGGTGAGCCGGAGTCGCAATCAAGGTGGCGACGTGGGTCATGAGACGTGGGTCATGAGACGTGAGTCATGAAATGAGCGCCGCGCGGGCCAAAACAGCCGTGCTTATCGCAGGGCCGACTGCGAGCGGCAAGTCGGCGCTCGCGCTCGCGATTGCGGAACGCCTCGGCGGCGTCGTGATCAACGCCAATTCCATGCAGGTCTATCGCGACCTCAAGATCATCACCGCGCGGCCGGGAGCAGAGGAGGAAGCGCGCGCGCCGCATCTTCTCTACGGCCACGTCGACGCGGCGGAGAATTACTCGGTCGGCCGCTACCTTGCCGATGCGGAGCGCGCGCTTGACGAGGCGCGTCGCCTCGCTCGCGTGCCGATCTTCGTCGGCGGCACCGGCCTCTACTTCAAGAGCCTGACTGCGGGGCTTGCGGCGATTCCGCCGGTGCCGCCTGATATCCGCGCGGCCGTGCGCGCACGGATCGAGGCTGAGGGCGCGCCGGCGCTCCACGCCGAACTCGCGAAGCGCGACCCGGTGACGGCCGCGCGGCTGCGGCCGGCCGACCGACCGCGTATTGCGCGCGCCCTCGAAGTCTTAGAAGCGACGGGCCGCTCGATCACCGACTGGCATAGCGAAGGCATGGCGCCGCTGCTCGATCCGGCCCGCGTCGCGCGCATCTTTCTCAGCCCCGACCGGGCGGTGCTCTATCGCCGCATCGACGCACGTTTCGACGCGATGCTGGCGGCGGGCGCGCTCGAGGAGGTCCGCGCCCTCGCGGCGCGCCATCTCGATCCGCTGCTGCCCGCGATGAAAGCGCACGGAGTGCCGTGGCTCATCCGCTTCCTTGAAGGCACGATCGCGCTCGAGGCTGCTGCAGAGGAGGCGAAGAAGGACACCCGGCATTATGCCAAGCGCCAGTTCACGTGGTTTCGTCATCAACTGGCCGACTGGCCTCGCGTTGCCCCCGAGGCGGCATTCGATGCGTTGATGGCCGAACTCGCCCGCTGAGGCACGCCCCATCGCCATGTCGCGAGCGCGGCGATGGAGCCCGCGATCAGCACCCACCAGGCGGGACGCCAGCCGAAATCCGCGTCGAACTGCGCGGCGAGAACGCGCCACGGATCGATGCCGGTCATCGCGGCGTGCCAAGCGACCTCGGCGGCCGCCGTCAGGGTGCCCGCCGCGAGCGCCAACAGCGCAAGCCGCGGCGCTGACGTATCGCGGCCTCGCCGCTGCAGCAGCCGATAGCCGACCAGCCAGGCGAGGAGGCCGAGCATCAGCATCGGCTCGAATGTGTCGGTGCGCGACCGCAGCATGAAATGCACGAGCGCGAGCGCCGCGGTCGCATAGACGAAGCGGTGCAGCTTCGCCCAGCGCACGCCGCCGAGCGCGACCACGGCCCGATCGCTCGACGTCGCGGCAAGCACCGCAAGTCCGATGGTCGCGACCGTGCCGATGGTGAGATAGAGGCGGAGCACCAGTTCGAGGCCGATCCGGCTCCACGCGAATTGCTGGTCGAGCACATAGAGGCCGATGTGGATGAGCGTGAAGCCGAAGGCGCCAAGCCCGAGAATGCGCCGCGTGCGCAAGAGGCGCGGCGCCGCGAAAATGCGACGCGCCGGACTGACGAAGAGCGTCAGCCAGAAGAGCCGCAGCGCCCAGTCGCCGCTGTCGCGCACCGCCTGATGGACCGCTCGCACGCCGAGGTCGCCGTCATAGGCGAGATAGGCGAGCCACAGCGCCGGCGCGATGACGATGGCGCAGGCCGCAATCTTCTCGGGCTGCCAGCGCGCTTCGTGTCCACGCGCGGGCGAGGCCGGCACGGCGCCCGTCGCGCTCATTTGATGCGGATGAAGAGATCGTAGAAAGCGATCAGGACTTCGACCACGATGAGCGCAACAATCATGGCCTCGAGTCGCACGCTGCGCTCGGTGTCGATGATGTCGGTGAGGGCCTGCGTCGTCTGGTCGACGATCGCAAGCTTGTGGCCGAGCGCGTTCGCCCGCTCCTTGAGCTCATATTCGTCGGCGAGCCGCGCGAACAGTCGCTCGAGATCGCTGCGATCCCACAGCACGTCCGGTTTCTCCTCGATCGCGACGCGGCCGGAAATGCGTTGGTGGACGAGCAGCGTCTGGCCGATCAGCCGCAGCATGCGACGGCGGTTGAACGGCGCTTGGCCGGTCTGCGCGAGGCGCGTCGCGAACGGCTCGACCAGTTCGAGCACCTTGTTGACCTCGCGTTCGTCGCGCACGAGGGCGACGTTCTTGGCGAGCACGTCGGCGACCACCAGCAGCCGCGGCGGGGTCAAATCCTTCACGGTGATCGGACCGCCGGTCGTCACCTGGTCGTCGCGATCGGGCACGATGTCGATCGTCGCGACCTCGTCCTCGATCTTGTCGTACGGACCGATGACGCGCGGGCGGATGCCGCGCAGCACCTCATCCTCCTCGATCGGCGACAGCCCGAGCAGCACGACGACGCCGTAGCGCATCAGCACCGCATAGCCGGCGTTGCCGACGCGGAACGCGAGCGGCGCGGTCGAGATCACGTCGCTGCGCTCGAGCCCCGCCGTGTCGATGCGTTCGCCGAGCAGCATGGCGCGCGCGGTGCAGCGCGTGACAGGCAAGGGAAGGGGTGTCGGTTCCGGCATGGCAGGAGGTTAAATCATTATCCGGTCAGCTTTAACCGCCCTGCGGGGCCACGGTCGGATCGTACTTAATGGGCGGCGGAGCGGTGGGGTCGAGCATAGCTGGATTGTGTTGCGGTAGGCTGGCATAGCCTCTTCTCAATCACAAAACGGTGATATACATATAACGCAACCGCTGCCAAAAAATCGGGAGCGTGCCGAAATCCCGATCGTCACAAAGGGCAGAATCCCTCGCCTGCGGCAGGCGCGCAAACCCTTTCAAACGCCGGTGCTTTTTCGGCGTCAATTGATCGAGCCGATCACTGGCTCGCGGCGGCGGCCGCCGGACCATCCGCCGGGCCGACGAACCTCAAAAGGTCACAGGGGAAATAAATGAACTCAAAGAGGAAATCGCTTCTGGTCGGTGCAGCCCTTCTTGCTCTGGGCGGAACGGCGCTCGCGCATCACTCGTTTGCCATGTTCGATCAGGAACACCCGGTCGAATTGAGCGGCACCGTGAAGGAATGGAAGTACACGGCACCGCACGCCTTCATCATCCTGGAAGTCAAGGAATCCGACGGCACCAGCCAGGTCTGGAGCCTCGAAGGCGGCGCGCCGAGCGGTCTCATTCGCGACGGCTGGACGAGCAAGACGCTCAAGCCGGGTGATGAGGTCAAGCTGGAGGTCCACCCGCTGCGCAGCGGCGCCCCGGGTGGCTCGTGGAACGTCGGCAAGATCAAGTTCAAGAGCGGCGAGCCAATCGTCGTCACGCACTGACGCATCGTCATCTCAAGGAAGCGCGCTCGCCGGAAGGCGGGCGCGCTTTTTTTGTCTCGCGATGTTCGGAGCGAGGAGGCGGCAGGACGAGGCGCGAACGCGGCGCGTGACCGCAAGCACGACCCTGTCGTGCGGCCGCAAATGGCCCCCCACACATGCAAGTTTTCCCTGAGAACAGGGAAAATAACAGGGAATCCTAAAAATCGGCCTTCCGCCGGCGCATGGCTCCGCAATTCACGCAGCAGTTTCAAGACCGTAGTCCAAATCAAAACCGCGACCCCGGCCGACAGAACAGCGTAATCCTTGGCGGAAACAGGGAATTCTGCGCTCGCGAGCCATAAAAGCGGTCTTTCATCCAGTGCGGCGGCAATGTCGCAGTCATACTATAGGACTATTCCTATAGCGTCAATCGCCGTTTTGTGCCGCATGCCGTCGCGACGCCGGCTTGATTTGAAGCAGGAGGCAGGCCGGCGGTGAAAGTCGCGTAGTGCTGCCGCGATCACGCCTCCGGCTGGAACGTGCAGGACGGGCGCGTCACGGCCCCTGTCGATGCGGCAGCGGCACGTCGAAGCAGCAGTTCACCATCCCGATCAGCGCGTAGTATCCGCATAAGGTGACGATCTCGATCAGGCCGGGCACGCCGAATTTCGCGATGGCCGCGTCCTGCAAGGGCGCGGGGATGGAGCGATAGGCAAAGGCGCAGTCGGTTAGCTGATCGACCATGTCGAACGGCGCGGCAAAATTTTTGGACCCCGCCGCGATGCCGTCGATGAGCGCATCGGACAGGCCGGCGGCGCGGGCCGATGCGATGTGGTCGGCCCATTCGAAGGCGACGCCCGAGCGCTTCGCCGAAAGCAAGACAACGAACTGGTAGATCTCGCGCGGCAATGCCGATTCAAACTTGTAGTAGTAGCCGAGCTGCTCGATCAGCTTCGCCAGCTGAGGATGGTTGAGGAGCGGAATATAGGGCCCGAGATGATCGATTCCCTTCGACCGCCGCCTTGCGAGGATATCTTGGTAGATCGCGCGGCCTTCGCCGGTAAGCGTCGCCGTGGGATCGGGCAGGGCCGCCATGATCGCCTCCGTTCACTCGTGATAGGACCACGCCCGCGCCCCGGCGCTGAAGTCATAGACCGGCGTCGGACAGTTCTTGTCGGCCTTCACGTCGATCAGCACCGTAGTGTTGGCACCGACGGCCTTTGCGAAGGTGTCGTCGAGAGTCGCGGGATCGTCGACCGTCATGCCCTGCGCGCCGAGCGCGCGTGCAAAGCCCGCCCAGTCGTGGTCAGGCAGCGACGTCAACTCCGAGGGCAGTGCGCCGAACTGGTGTGCCCGCAGCCAGACGTTGCCCAGCGCGCCGTTGTTGAGCACCATGAAGATGATCGGCAGGCGATAGCGGGCAGCCGTCTGCACATCCATGCCATGCATGTGCATGCAGCCGTCCCCGGTGATGACCGCGACACGGCGATTTGGCTGCGCGCATTGCACGCCGACGGCCGCGGGGATTGCCCAGCCCATCGGGCCAAGATTGGTCGCTGAGATATACGTGCGCGGCGCGTAGGCGCTCCAGTAATGTCCGGCGAAGGCCCGATGCGCGCCAGAGTCGATGAGTACGATGCCGTCGCGCGGAAGGGCTTTGCGTAGCGCAGTCACCGCTGCCGCGGGGTGGATCGGCTTAGTCGTCCGGTGGCAATTCTCGGTGTCATAGAGCCGCGGTCCAGCCTTGACCGATTTGACCCACGCCTCGCGAACGGGCGTACTCTGCGTGAGCGCGCCGACGACGCCATGGTCCGCACGGCTCAGCAATTCGAGAAAGGCGCGGCCGCTTCCGAGCACGACGTGGCCGGCTTGGCCCTGGGACGTCATCTCCTCCATGTCGGTGTTGACGTGGATCATCAGCGCTTTCGACTTGTCGCGCAGCGTCCAATGCATGGAGTCGCGTTCATTAAGGCCGGACCCGACGATGAGCAGCGCCTCGAGGTCGCCGCTGAGGAGCGCCGCGGTCGCGTGGCGCGTCCCGGCATAGCCGAACACGCCGAGCGACAGCGCATGGTCTTCGGGAAACACCCCCTTGGCGCGCAGTGTCGTTGCGACGGGGAGCGACCAGCGCTCCGCTACGGTGCGCAGCACCGCCGCCGCGGAATCGTGCTCGATACCGGCGCCGGCGAGGATCGCGATGCGTGCGCTCTTGCCTAACAGCGGCGATCGCCTTCTCTGCGGCGGACACGCTGAGCGGCGCCGCCTCCGCGAAATAATTGGAGACCGGGACGTAGGCTGCCGCGCACTCCTGCATCATCGCATCATGCGTGATCGACAGATGCACCGGCCCGCTCGGCTGCGCCAGCATCGTCGTCAGGCCGTGGCGGAGCCAATGGTTGAGGTTCTTGGCGCTCGCGACGGTCATGGAGAGGCGCGTAACCGGCCGCATGATCGCGGTATCGTCGAGCGTGGCCTGGCTTGCATCCTGAAATTCGCCGAGCCCCTCCATCTCGACCGGCACTTCGCCGCTCAGCACCAGAACGGGCGAAGCATCGGTTTTCGCCGCAGCGACGGCGGTCGCCATGTTGCAAAGGCCCGGCCCGCCGATGCCGAGCGCCGCGCCGAAGCGCCCGCTCGCGCGGGCATAGCCGTCGGCCATGTAAGCCGCGGCCCCTTCGTGTGCGGCGACGATCGGCTTCAACTCGGGATGCCGCGCGAGCGCCGGCAGGAACGGATCGATCAGCCCGCCCGGGACCATGAACAGATGATTGATCCCCTCGCGCACCAGCGCGTCGAGGATGAAGTCCGTGCCCGCCGCCATGCCGTGTCCTTCAAAAGGCGATGCTGTGCGTCAGCGCTCCACCGGAGTCTGCGTCCGTTCGATGACGGTCGTTTGGCAGCCGCCGCACGCTCGCTTCGCTACCAACAGGGCGTAATATGGCCCTTTATTCTTATCCGATCCTTACGGAGACCCCGCGCATGTCAGTCTGGCGCCCACCGTCCATCGTCAGGCCGATTGCCGTCGGTGTCATCCGCCGCGGCGAGGAATTGTTGCTCATGGCCGTGCAAGATGATGACGGCACGATCAAAGGGTGGCGGCCGCTTGGCGGCACCATCGAATTCGGCGAACGCGCCGCGGACGCTCTCGCGCGAGAATTCGCCGAAGAGCTAGGCTTGGCGATCGCCGAGCCGGAACTGCTGACGGTTCTTGAAAATCACTATTCGCACCACGGTGTGCGCGGGCACGAAATCGTCTTTGTCTTTGAGACGAGATTTGTCGACGACGCTGACTACCACCGCGAAGCATTCACCTTCGATGATGGCGGGGTTCGCAACGAGGCGCGATGGGTCGCGCTTGCCGATTTTCTGCGCGGCGAGACCGAGTTGGTTCCAGCCGGGCTTCTGGAACGCTTGCGGTGAGTTCGAAATCATTTGCGAGAGCGCATTTCAATCTGAATGAGTGGCCTCAGTCGTCATGGCCGCGCTCGTCGCGGCCATCCACGGCTTTCTCTGTGACGGGCGGCAAGCAAGTCGTGGTTGGCCGGGACGAACCCGGCCATGACGAAGTCGAGCGTTGGCCTTTTCCTCGCTGCCATGCCCAAGTTTGTCGCCGGCATCCGCGTGACGGCGCCCTCTGCCAGCGAGACTTCCGGGTCATCGGAAAAGCCGTTACCATTCATTCCGAGATCGATGGTCATCCGGCATTCCGGATTTGAGACGGTTCGAGAACAATCGGGAGGACTCCAAATGAAAATCAAGCGCGCCTGGATGTGGGCGGTTGTCGCGTGCAGTGCATCCCTTGCGGCGCTGTCGTCGGCGCATGCGGAAAGCCTCGCCTTCAAAGTCGATGCGTCGTGGCCGAAGCCGCTGCCCAACAATTGGATTCTTGGCCAGGTCGGCGGCATGGCGGTCGACGCGCAGGACAACATCTGGGTGTTTCAGCGCCCGCGCTCGCTGACCGAAGACGAGAAGGGCGCGGCACTCACGCCGCCGCGCTCGAAGTGCTGCGCGCCGGCGCCGTCGGTGCTGGTGTTCAATTCCGCCGGCGACGTGATCAAGGCGTGGGGCGGACCTGGCGAAAATCTCGGTTACGACTGGCCGGCGGTCGAGCACGGCATCCTCGTCGACAACAAGGGCTTCGTCTGGCTCACCGGCAGCGGCAAGGACGACGGCATGGTGTTGAAATTCACCACCGACGGCAAGTTCGTGAAGCAGATCGGCAAACGCGGCCCGCTGACCAGCAGCAAGGATTTGACCCAGTTCGGCCAGGCGGCCGCGCTTGCCCTCGATGCGCCGGCGAACGAGATGTATGTGGCGGACGGCTACGGCAATCACCGCGTCGCGGTGTTCGACACCGAGACCGGCGCGATCAAGCGCATCTGGGGCGCCTACGGCAAACCGCCGACCGACGACACCGTGACGGGTCCCAATCCGGACTCGCCGCAGTTCGCCAATCCGGTGCATTGCGTGACGCTCGCCAAGGATGGCCTCGTCTACGTCTGCGACCGCAGGAACAATCGGGTGCAGATCTTCCACAAGGACGGCAGCTTCGTGCGGCAGTCCGTGTTCGACGCCAAGACGCTCGGCTCCGGCTCGTCGTGGGGCGTTGCGTTTTCTCCGCTCGACCCGGACCAGAATTATTTCGTCGTGATCGACGGCACCAACAATGAGCTCAAAACGGTCCGCGCCAGCGACGGTGCCATCATCGCGACGTTCGGACACTCCGGGCGCGATGCCGGCGCATTCCACTGGGTGCATGTCGGCGCGTTCGACTCGCGCGGCAATTTCTACACCGGCGAAGTCGACACCGGGAAACGCGTTCAGAAATGGGCGCCGATGAAATAATCCTGCCGCGGTGGCCCGGATTACGCGCCGGCTTGCCGGCGCGTAATCCGGGTCGGCATTTCAATGATCGCATACGTCGCCCCGGATTAGGACACGTCGCCCCGGATCAGGACCCGCCGGATTGGGACACGCCGCCCCGGATTGCGCTGCGCTCCATCCGGGCTACGGATGGACGACGCGCACGCCGACGCTTTCGCCAATTCAGCGGCTGCCCGCGTGCAGCAGCCACTTTACGAGGGCCGCCACCGTCACTTCGCCGTCCGTGACGTAGTGGTTGACGGGCGCCGCAGCGAGCTGGTCGCCGGATTGATAGGCTCTCACGTCCTCGATGACTTGATGGGTCTTCAATTCGCCGACGATATAATCGCGCTCGATATTCGTGTCGGAATCGGTGGCGTGGGTGATCTGGAACGTCATTCGCGTCAGCGAAAGGCCGGTATCCATCGTTCCGGCGCCGACCCACAGCACGTGTTCGTCATCCGGTGGGCGATCCTTGTTGAGCCAGAAGTTCGCAGTTCCCAGCGTTTCGACGTGCCCGCTGCTCAACGCCCAGAACCGAATGTGGTGGCGCTTGCGCGGGCTGTCATCGATGGGCTTCTGGAAACCGATGTCCTGGCCGCGTCCGAAAAGATACAACGTGCTGAAGGGCGCTGTCGGATAGGGCGATTTCAGCACGAATGCGCGGGCCATGCGCCACGAGCTCGTCAGATTGAGCCGATCGGCCTCCGACCAGCCGGCCTTGGCAAAGGCGCCGCGAAGCTGCGGCAGCGTGCCGATCAAGGCGAGATTGACGGGGTCGCCCGGAAGTCCGTCGCCGGTGATCGTGTAGGACGGCACGCGTTTGCGTTGGAGGATTTTCAGCCCCATGCGAACGGCGCGCGGGAGAATGATGTAGGCCGCGGCGCCGTAAGTGAGGCTCAAAGCGAAAATCCACGGCAGCCTTTGATCGGCGAAATCAAAGACCGAGACGATCAGCCAGACAGTGAAAACGCCGAGCCCCAGGACGATCAGGCGTCGGAAAAAGCGTAGGACCAATCTCACGGCTTACCACTCGTGCCAGCGCCGTCAGGTCTGACGGGCCGCGTCAGGCCTTGCGCTTGACCTTCGGCACGAAGGCCAGGAACCGGCGCGGATTATCGTTCATGATCTGTCGCAGAACCTCGTCGCTAGCGCCAGCCTTCTTCAGCTTGGGTACAAAAACGGTCAGCGTCTTCGCGTAGCCGAACTCCTTATTGTTGCGCTTCAAGAAGTTCACGTTGCTGAAATCGGACGCAAACAGGAGGTGGTCGGCGTAACCCGCGTCGATCAGCGACATCACGATCGGCACGACCGGTTCGTCGTTCGGGACCGCCCTGGCGGTCGAAACCGATAAACGCGCCGCGCCGGCAGATCGCGCGATGAACCTCGGTGTTCGGGTCAACGAGGTTGCCGAGGTGACCGATGACGACGCGCTTTGGATCGACGCCGACGTCCTCGAAGATGTCGAGTTGCTCGAGCGCTGACTTTCCCGGAATGCCGGTGTGCGTGTAGATCGGCAGGTTCGTCGCAAGATGCGCGCGGCCGATGGCCCGAAACACCTTGCGTTCGTTTTTCGTGATGTAGTCCCACGACCCGATCTCGCCGAATGCGCCGATGGGATCGGCTTCCGCCTGCTCGATCAGCGCATGAACCACTTGATCCTCGCTCATGGTGCTGATCTCGCGAGGATAGTAGGGCTCGGTGTAAAAGCCGCCGCTCGCCACGATCGGCATCCCCGATTTTTGCGCGAGTTGGCGAAGCGCACCGATGTCGCGCCCCATGTCGGGATGGCCGGCATCGACAATGCAGGCGATGCCTTCACGCTTCGCGATCGCGAGCTCCTCCGACAGGAGCTCGAAGTCGCGCATGAACGACAAATCGGGCGGCGGCAGGTTGCCGAACTGGGGCGGCGATGGCGGAGCGTTCGGCGGGCGGTTTGCGGCCTGGGCTTCGGCGAGGTACTGCCGGAAGCGCTGAAGAAAGTCGGGTGCGAGCGACAGGTGCTCGTGGAAAAGGGTCGCGCCGCCGCCGAGCTCCTGGGGCGAATAGTCCTTCAGGATCGTCCGGATGACGGCGCCGTCCGGAAACATAGGTTGGGCCGTAGCGGCGCGGGGTAGGGCGGCGGCAGCCACGGCCGCACCCAACGCTCCAAGCGTCTCGCGGCGCGTCCATGTCGTCGAACCCTGATGTCTGGCCTGACGGAAATCACCGTCGACGCAAATTCATGTTCTCCTCCCCTCGCGTGGTTTTGCGGTTGGCTCTCCGCTGGAGCCATACCTTTGCCTGCCCGAGCCTACCCCGCTTCGGGCGACTCGCCCATCTCGTTCGCGCCGCTTGCGCGTAGCGGTATCGCAATATCGCACGATGGTCGGCTGGCTGACCAAGCGCCCGCGCGCGGGAGGCAGAGGTCGTGGAGCACAAAGTGGTTAAGTGCGTGTAAGCAAAGCCGCATTTTCCTCGCGTGCGCCGTCCGGCTGATGATGTTACCTTTGCTTGCCTACCTGCGAATCCCGTGGAGATTGCCTTGATTCAGCCAAAGCTGTCCGCGAGAATTGTAGATGGGAGGGGGACTCCATTGACACGTGCACGCCAGCTTCTTGCGGCTGCGTCAGCTTTGGTGCTGACCGCGGGCGCCTTTTCCATTTTGCTTGGCCCGGTCGTGGATTCGCGGGCCGAAGCTCCTGTCAACGCATGCGAGGAGGCGGCCGAACTCGCGGTCCTGGCCTCTCCGATCTCGCCGTGGAAGGGCGCGCCGCTGCACGTCTTCTTCACCGCGGAGAAACCGCTCGATGGCGAGTTTTCGCTGATCGCGCCTGACGGCACCGTCGCGGTGACGTCGAAAGAGCGGCACGGCGGGCCCGCCGTATTTCTGGTATGCCGAGGTGGAATCGCCGGCGCCGGGTTCGTGGCACGCGAAACTCGTGCGTGACGGCGGCCCGAGCGAGTGCGGCACGCTGTCCCGTGAGATCATCGTCGCCGCCAAGCAGCCGCCGCGGCCGCGGCACCGCCGACGGCACGCTCTGGCCGGTGCGCAACACCTGGAACCGGGCGACGGAAAATCTCTATTCCGCATGGATCGAGAAGCTCTTCGACGCGCCGGTCGAAGATACGCTGTCGTGGAAGGCACTCCACGAAGTGCTGCGCGATCAATCGCGCAATGCGCTCTACAATCATCTCGGGCTCAACGAAGACAAGTCGAACATCACCATCCGTCCGGATTGCGCCGACCTGCCGTACTTCTTGCGCGCTTATTTCGCGTTCAAGATGGGGCTGCCCTTCGGCTACTCGAAGTGCACGCGCGGCGACGGCGGCGAGCCGCCGAAGTGCTTCGAATGGTTCAACATCCAGCGCGTCGAGGAGCGTCCGCCGCCCGAGCCGAAGAATGCGGCGCGCGGCGTGCTCGACATGTTCGGCCAGCCGGCGCCGCATCCGCCGATGCCGGTGGCCATGAAGCCGGTGGCGGCACCGCCGAAGCCGCAAGGCCTCGTGCCGGGGTTCGCCCGTTACCTGCCGGTCGTCGCCGACGGCGTCCATTCCGGTTCGGCGCGAACACGGCTCAACGACGACAACACCGATTATTATCCGGTGGCGCTCAACGAGGACGCGCTTCGGCCGGGCACCTTGTTCGCCGATCCGTACGGACACGTGCTGGTGCTCGCCAAGCGCATCGCGCAGACCGGCGACTCGGCGGGCATCCTCTTTGCCGTCGACGCCCAGCCGGATGGCACCGTCGCGCGCAAGCGCTTCTGGCGCGGCAACTTCCTGTTCGCGCAGGATCCGGCGCTCGGCGGCCCCGGCTTCAAGCGGTTCCGGCCGATCATGCGCGACAAGAACGGCGGCCTGCACCGGCTGACCAACGCCGAAATTGCGAAGAATCCGCAGTACGGCAATTTTTCGCTCGACCAGGCGCAGATGTCGATCGATGACTTCTACGATCGCATGGACGACGTGATGTCGCCGTCGCCGCTCGATCCCGCGCGTGCGATGCGAGAGGCGATCGCGTCGCTTGACGAACAGGTGAAGGCGCGCGTCACCTCGGTCGAGAACGGCCGCAAGTACCAGAACAGCGCGCGCGGCGACGCCGAAATGCCGGACGGTGCGGCGATCTTCGAGACCACGGGCGCGTGGGAAGATTTCGCGACGCCGTCGCGCGATCTGCGCCTGCTGATCGCGATCGACGTGGTGCATAAGTTCCCCGAGCGCGTCGCCCGGCGCCCTGAGCGCTACGCGATGCCCGCGGGCAAGAGCGTCGCCGACGTCAAAGCGGAACTGGACGGCATCCTGGCGTCGGAGCTTGCGGAGCGCAAGTTCTCGTACCCGCGCACGCGATGGTTCGCCATGGACGCTCACGCTCAAGGACGTGATCGACCGCGCGGTCGATATCGAGATGGCGTACAACGTCAACGACTGCGTCGAATTGCGGTGGGGCGCGCCCGAGAGGAGCCCCGAGGCGTCGACCTGCAAGCGCCATGCACCATCGGCGCAGCGCTCGAAGATGACGCAATACCGTTCGTGGTTCCACGAGCGGCGCCGTCCGGCGCGCGGGACCGGGTAGCCCGGCGACGTCGCGGCGGCCCGCGTTCGCAGCCCATTTTTGCAGTCGCCCGGCTTGACCGGGCGACTGGCATGCGTTGGAGAATGGGATCGAAACGTCGGAGTTTAGCGTCGCCCGAGCGGTGATCGGATGCAGTTCGACTGGATGAAACGACGCGAGTTCGTGGCGCTGCTGGGCAGCGCGGTCGCTTGGCCGCTTGCGGCGCGCGCGCAGCAACAGCCCGCAGCCGCACCGGGTGGCGAGGGTCTGGCGTCGATCGACAAAATTCGACCCGCGGCTGACGCCGGCGCGCCGCGACCTCGCGGCAAAGCATCTCGCCGGCACGGTCGACGCCGAGCGTTTCGTCGAGGGAAAGGCCTACGAGATCGTGGCCCCGCAAGCGCCGGTGCGCCGCTCGCCTTCGGCCGCGGCGGAACTGCTGACGGAAGCGCTCAAGGGCGAGCGGGTGACGATCTACGACATCAGCGAAGACGGTTGGGCGTGGGGTCAGCTCGCCGCCGACGGCTATGTCGGGTTCCTGCCGGCGAGTGCGCTCGGCCCTCCCGGACCCGCCACGACCCATAAGGTGACGGCGCTGCGCACGCTCGTGTTCCCGGGTCCTTCGATCAAGCTTCCGCCGCTCGAGACGCCGCCGTTCGGCAGTGAGCTTGCCATAGCGCGGACGGAGGGGTCGTTTGCGATCACTCCTGCCGGCGGTCACGTGCCTCTTGTTCATGTCGCGCCGCTTGCGACCATGGACACCGATTTCGTCGCGGTGGCGGAGCGGTTCTTGGGCGCGCCGTATCTGTGGGGCGGAAAGACCAGTGACGGCCTCGACTGCTCGGGACTGGTGCAGCTTGCGCTCACCGCCTGCGGCGTGAAGTGTCCGCGCGACAGCGACATGCAGGAGCGGGCGCTGGGCAGCGCGCTCGCGAACCCAGGTGACCTCTCGCAGCTGCGGCGCGGCGATCTCATCTTCTGGAAGGGCCACGTCGCCATCGTGCGCGACGAGACGACCATGGTGCACGCCAGCGGGCATCACATGGCCGTCGCGATCGAGGCCATCGCACCCGCGATTGCGCGGATTCGCACGGAGGAGGGTCTTGAAGTCACGAGCGTGCACCGCCTGCCGCCGCCCGCCTGATCGGAACTCTACGTCATGGCCTGTCCGTTCCGCAGACATCCATTTCGGGCTGTGGAAACGAGCGCGCCTACCGGTTGCGCTTGCGTTGAGGCAGATTCAAATTACGAGATTCAGGCGTTGCACGCGGTAAATCCTGCCAACCAAACAGCGGGACCCACGAAAATGGGTGCTGTGTCCTTAGTCACTAATCGAACCGTTGCCGTCGCGATCTGCGGCCTTGCGCTCGCGGCCTGCACCTCGATGGAGGCTATAAAGCCGAAGCCGACGACGACCCTGCTATTGATCGAATCGAATCCCGGGGGCGCCGAAGCGCGGACGTCGCTCGGCAGAACCTGCCACACCCCCTGCACGATGCAGATCGGGTCTCCCAACGACTTCACCGTGACCTTTTCGCTCGCCGGATACGAGCCGCAAACGCTGACGGTTCACTCGGTGATGGAGGGCGGCAGTTACGTGACGCCGGCAGCGCCGGTGTTCACGCCGGCCCCACTGGTCGCCACGCTCCAGCCTCTGACGCCGCCGGCGAAAAAGCCGCCACCGAAACGGCCGCCGTCTCCGCTTCGCCGGCGCCGCAATAGGACGGCGCCGACATCTTTGTCCTGCGGGCTGCCGCTCGCCGGGTAATCCGTTCGCCGCGTCGTGAAGAGGCGCACCGCGGCCGCGCCTCGCGGCACCTACCCCGGTTCAAACCCATTGGCCTTGAGGCGGGGCGCTGCCTCGGGGCCGGTGAGGAATTTGATGAGGGCCTTCGCCGCTTCCGCTGATTTGCTGCCGGGCTTCGGCGCTCCGGCGCGCGACGATCGAAACCGGAGCGCCCACGACGTTGACAATGTCGCCGGCAAATTTGCCTCGCTTCTGCAACTCCTCCATCACGGGCCGAACAGCCTGATGACGTCGCCGGTTTCGGGGCCCCCTATCCGTCCGTGCCGGTCGCTTTTTTTGTCGCAGACTTTAGCGCCCGGTGTTTGCTCTAAACACGACCGGAAGCGTGAACTCCAAACCACCCTGCACGATGAGCGCTGGGGGCTTTGGTACCGGGTCCGATCGCTGGATCATCGAAAGCGCAGCCTCGTCAAAGAAACTGTCGCCTGATCCTTCGACGATGCGCGAGGACAGGACGTGCCCGGTCTCGTCGAGAACGAAGGTGACCAGGATGTTTGCGCCCGCAAGCGAATGCCTGACCGGATAGAGCTTGTGACGGTTGAGATGGGCAATCAGGTCTTTTTGCCAAGTCGCCCGCACGCGGTCAGGACTTTCACCGGTCCCTTGCGCCGGAGTGACGGAACGGGTCGATTTTTCGATGATCTCGGATGTTGGCGGAGCCGTCGCTTCGGCCGCCAAGGACGCGACCGTCGGCAGCGCGGGGATGGTCGGGGTCGTCGGCTCCTCAATCTTTGGCTTCTCGGTCTCAAGCGGCGCGACGACACGGTCGGGATCGTCGGTCTCGATCGGAATATCGCGGGGGAGCACCGGCGGATCGATGAGCTGCGTCTGTTCGATGACCGGCGGCGTGGGCAACGAGGCCTCGACGTCAGGCCCGGGCGGCAGATCAGCTCTCTCCACATGCGGTGATAGAAATTCAAGGCCGATCTCGATCGCCGGCGCCCCCAGTTCTTCGCTGTCGTCTTCCCTTAGATATTTGCTCGCCAGTGCGGCGACGCCGGCATGAAGCGCGATCGCGCCAAGCGCGGCGCACGTCCATACGCGCAGCGAGATCCCTTGCGAACCACCATAGGGCGACATCGGAGGATGCGGAGTTCAGGGATCGAGCGGTGCCGATCCAGAGGCCGACCGCGTCGAGCGACCGGCTATTCCCGCGACCATTGCTGCCGGTAGAAATCCTCCCATTTTTCACCTGTGCGTTCGTGGTGGCGCTAGGGCGTGTCTCGCTCCCGAGAGCTTGGCGAAGATGTTGACCAAGTGTCGGGCTCGGAGTCAAACCAATCATCTGACTGCGCGGGATCACGGCCAAATCGCGCTCCGTCTCGAGATACTATCCTCCCCTATATGATGTTTATGGAGTTTCGTTACGTGCTCGAATGCTGCAGCCGGTCGCCGAGAAGCGCTGAGCAGCGGGCATTCGGCGCCGTCGAAAGCCATAATACCCTACACTATCCATCCGCACTTTTGCGTCTCCATTTATCAATTAAGATACCCCACCTATAATATATTGATGAGTTATTTTCTGTGATCACGCAACAACACAATAATTGTTTCTAGCGTCTCACATAAGAAAACATGACAATGTTTTATTGACAATATTCAGGACGCCTTCCTAACCTATATTTGACGGACCGGGAGCGCTCGAAGCGGCGTCATCAATCGCTTCGCTGTGCAACCGGGACACGTTGGGCGCATCGCGAATTTGATCGCGAATGACGCGGGGGGCTTCGGATGGCGAATTCCACTCCAGGGAGGGCGATGTCGATTGCTCTGCGCCGCTCTCGGTGGCTGAGTTCTACGATCGTGGCGGCGTCGTTGATTTCGCCGTGGGATATGGCGGCCGCTCAAGATCAGTCGACGCCACCGACACCGCCCGCTTCCGGTCCGACCCCTCCGGCATCATCGACAACGCCGTCGCCAACCGCGCAGCCAAAACTGCCGCCTGTCACGGTTGAGCCGCCCCCGAATCGCCCGCGACCGGCCGCAACCCGGTCCGGCTGCGCCGCCGCCGGCCGCGCCTCCCCGGCGTGCGGCCGCCCCAACCAACGCCGAGCGGCAACGCGCTCCGGCATCGCAACCGGCGCAACAGCCGCAGCAGCCGCAGACGGCGTCGACAGCCCAGAGTGCGGCGGCCGGAACGGCGACGACGCCCGGGCCCAATCTGAACGCGGTCCCGAGCAGCGCGACGCGATTGGGCCTCCCGGTACTTGAGGCCCCGGTATCGGTTAACGTCGTCAACCAGGCCACGATCCAAAATCAAGGCTATCGCACCAACGTCGATGTCGCGCAGGGCGCGGTCGGCGTGCTGGCGGTCGACGTCGGCGGCGCGCCCGCGGGCTTTTCGATGCGCGGGTTTACGTTCGACCAGATCAACATCCTCTATAACGGCATCAACCTCGGCCCGCAGGACCTGACCGGACGCTCGATGAACGCGTTCATGTTCGATCGGGTCGAGTTCCTCAAAGGCGCTTCGGCGCTGGAATCGGGGCAAGGGGCGATCGGCGGCTCGGTCAATTACGTGAGCAAGGAGCCGACCAGCGGTCCGATCAAGAACGAAGCGTTCACGTCGCTCGACTCCTTCGGCTCGGTCCGTTCAGGATTCGGCTCGGGCGGCAGCACCCCGATCCAAGGTCTCGATTACCGCTTCGATATCGCTTACTCGCACGTCAACAGCTTCATCGAGGGCGATACCAAGCAGCTGTCGAGCGTTGCCACGCGGTTCAACTACCAGAACTCGGATGTTTTGAAGACCTGGATCGCCTTCGAATATTACCACGATGCGGGCAATGCCTATTTCGGAACGCCGCTGGTGCCGGTTGCATTCTCCGGTCCATTCGCGACGCACGGGGTCGTCTCCGGCGCGAACGCCCTTCTCGGGCCGGTGACGATCGATTCGCGCACGCTGACCACGAACTACAACGTGCTCGACAACTACAATGCGTCGACACAGTACTTTCTGCGCGGCGGCTTTGATTTGGAGATTGCACCGAACATTACGGTGAAGGACCAAGCCTACGGCTATCATGCCAATCGCACGTTTCTGAACAGCGAAACCTACACCTTCGATACCGCCACCAACATGGTCGACCGCGACCGATTTTTCGTATCGCACGACCAGAAATCTGATCGGCAACATCACCAACATGACCTGGAATTCGCATTTCCTCGGCATGGACAACCGCTTCGCGGCTGAACTCGCGGCAAGCCACAACAAGATCACCTTCAAGGAATCGACCTTCACCAACAGCTTTACCAATTCGGTCAGCCTGGTCGGCCCGGCCCGCGGTCTGTTCGGACCGCTCGCGACCCAGACCAAAATCGGCGTCCTCGATACTGTTTCGGAATCATTTGAGGACCGCCTGAAGCTCACCCCCAATTTTGCGTTGATCGGCGGCATCCGCGTCGACGAATTCTCGATGTATCGCAGCGCAAGCATCAACTCGACCGGCATCGTCGAGCCGGGGTTCCCGTTTTCAGCCGCGTGGAATCCGGTCTCTTACCGCGCCGCGTACACGTGGGAGCCGATCCCCAAAATGGTGTTCTACAGCCTGTACAGCACCTCGTATGATCCGGCGGCCACTGCCATCTTCGAGCTGCAACCGGGCCAAGCGACGGCGTTGACGAGTTCGCGAATCTACGAAACCGGCGTCAAGCAGTCGCTCTGGAACAACGCGGTGGAATGGACATTTGCGGCTTACAATCTCAATCGGCGCAACGTCTATGAGCAGGTGCAGGTGAATCCGCCGCTCTTTGCCCTTGCCGGAGAAATCCAGACAACCGGCATCGAGTTCAATACTGCGATACGCCCGTACCAAGGTTTCAAACTGTGGGGCAACATCGCCCTCACACACTCGCGCTTCGTCAACGATTCGATCAACGGCGCTTTGATCAGCGGTACGACGCCGCCCAACGTCGCGCCGGTCATCCTCAATGCCGGTGCATCCTATCGTTTCGAAGATCAGTATTGGTGGCGGTGGATGCCGATCGAATTCGGGTCGTCAGTCCGCTATGTCGGCAACCGTTATCTCTTCGACGACAATCAAGTCGTGATGGACAATTACCTGATCGCCGATGCCTATATGTTCATCGACTTCAAAAGGCCGGGCTGGTTTCCCAATATGGACCTCGCGCGGCTCGGATTTCGCGTCCGCAATCTGACGAACACCGTCTACGCGGCCTTTGCCGATCCGTCGTTGCAAAACCAAGTCATCCTTGGCGAGCCGCGCACGTATGAAGCTTCGCTTTCATTCAAATGGTGACAACCTTGATCCAGCCGACGGCGAACATCCTCCCGCCGGGACCGGCGCACTGGAAGGCAGACGTGGCCCATCCGGGCCCGTCTGCCTTTTTTTCTTCGGGTCGGAACATCGAATTCGTTCCGGCGAAAGCGTGCACAGAGATTGGCGTGCGGGATCATCGATGGGGAAAGCCATGAGAAGGTTCGTTGGGGCTGCGGCAGCCGTCTGGGCGATGACAATGCCCGCGATGCCCGCCGATATCCTGCCCGTTCTTCCAGGACCGCCTGTCGCCCCGATCGTCGGGTGGACTGGCTGCTATGCGGGCGGCAATTTTGAGGTCGGGCTCGCCAGCGACAACATCAGCTGGGTTCCGAATCAGGCCGGATTTCCAATATCGGCCGTCGATTTGAACTCCACCGGGACCGCGAACGCGCTTTATATGACAACAAACGTTGGCGGCGGCGGGCAGGCAGGCTGCAACTACCAGACCGGAGCATTTGTCTGGGGCGCGGAGGGCGATTTCGACTACACCGGCATCAACGGTACGCGCAGCACGAATTCGCCTGGGCGCAACGCTCCGTCTTTTGGAGTGACCGAGACGGTTCAGAGTAATTGGCTTTCCACCATCCGCGGTCGCGCCGGATTGGCCGACGGCCCATGGATGCTCTACGCGACGGGCGGTGTCGCTTTTGCGCAGAGTCCAGTTCAGCAACTCCGCCTGCTTCCCCTTCGGCGAAGGCGGCTGCAACGCCGCCTCAAGCGATCAGGTCAAGACAGGCTGGACGGTCGGCGGCGGCGTGGAGTGGGCCTTTGCGCCCCGTTGGTCGGTCAAGGCGGAGTATCTGCACGTCAATCTGGGAAGTGTCGGCTACACAAGCACCAATAGCCTTCCGGCGATCAACCCTCTCGCGACCATCCTTCACAATCACACGCTGACTGAAGACATCGGACGGCTAGGCTTGAACGCACGCTTTTAGAGAGCCGCACTTTTAAGCGCAGGTGAATACCAGCGACGCACGTCGACAAATGGGATGCAGGAGCACCGGTATGGGGCGCAAATTCAGTTTGGCAAAAATCGCTGCCGCAGTACTCGCGATTGGGTTTTGCTTGCCTGCCGGTGCTGCCGATATCATCGCGCGAGCGCCGCCGCCACCTCCGATGTACGCGCCGCTCTTCAACTGGAGTGGCTTGTATCTCGGCGGGCATTTGGGCGGCTCGTTCTCCCAAGAAAGCTTCGGTACGACCGGCTTGTCGACGAATCCGAGCGGTCTCGTGGGCGGCTTTCAGGTGGGCTACAATTGGCAGTTCGACAACATATTGCTTGGCGCCGAGGCTGAATTCAGCTGGACCGCGGCAAGCGGCAGCGCCACCCTGACCGGGCCTGTCGGCGGCGCACTTACGTCGAACTACAATTGGTACGATACGCTGGCGGCCCGGCTTGGCTTCGCGCAGGGTCCATGGCTGCTCTACGCCAAGGCGGGCGGCGCTTGGATGAATGCCGACATAACGATTCCCGCGGCGACGATTACAACATCACGCGAGGGCTGGATGGCGGGAGCAGGGATTGAATACATGTTCGCGCCGGCCTGGTCGGGTAAGCTCGAGTATTCTTATCTCGACTTCGGATCGAGCACGGTCGGCCTCGGGCCGTTCGGTACCCCCAACGTCAGCACGCAAGTGAACGAGTTCAAGCTCGGCGTGAACTACCACTTCATGCCGGGGTCGCTCTTCGGCCGCTGGTAGGAGCGCATCTCTTGCAGGCGAAGGACCGGTAAGAGCTGGGCGTTTTCTGGTTGCCATCGAGATCGATTTGCGCGCTTCGCGTCAGCAACGCTGTTGCGGTACTGTTATCGGTATGGACCGACAACAAGGTGGGGCCAACGCCGACGCCCGGCAGTCAATCAACTCCCTCAAGGCAGCGGAAATCCTGCGTCGGGGCCTTGTCCACCATCGCACCGGAGAGTTGGCGCAGGCGGAATCCTGTTACCGGCAAACGCTGGCCCTTCAGCCCGATCACGCCGATGCCTTGCATCTCCTGGGGCTCATTGCACATCAGGTAGGCCGTCACGATGCGGCCGCTGATTTGATCCGGCGCGCCATCGCTGGGCATCCGCAAAACGCCAGGTTCTACTCCGATCTCGGCGCGGTTCTCAAAGCGCAAGGGCGGTTCGACGACGCGCTTGCGGCGCTTCGCCAAGCGATTTCGCTCAAGCCCGATCTTGCGGACGCTCACATCAATCTGAGTGCGCTTCTGCGCGATGCGGGGAAACTCGACGAGGCGCTCGCGGCCTGCCGGCAAGCCATCACGCTTCGGCCGGACCACGCCGAGGCTTTTACCAATCTCGGAGTGTTGCTCTGCGATCAGGACAAATTCGATGAGGCCGTTGCGGCGTTCCGGCAAGCGGTGCACATCGATCCTCAGTCGGCCCAGGCGCACTTCAATCTTGCACACGCGCTGCACCGGCAGGGCAACCTGGAGGACGCCGTTGCCGCCTGTCGTCAGGCGATCCGCATCAACCCGAGGCATGCCGAAGCGCAAACCAGTCTCGGGACGCTGCTGTGCACCCAGGGCAAACTCGATGACGCGGTCGCGGCGCACCGCGCGGCCATCCGCTTAAGACCGAGCTACGCGGACGCGTATTCCAATCTCGGCCTGGCGCTCCTCGCGCAGGGCAAGCTCGATGAGGCGGCCGCCGCCTGCGACCAAGCGATACGTCTGGCGCCGGACCATGCGGAAGCTCACTCCAATCTCGGCATGGTGTTTCGCGCGCAGGGCCGATTTGACGACGCCATCGCCGCCCATCACGCGGCGATCCGCATCCGGCCCGACTACGCGGACGCTTACGCTGACCTGGGCCGGGCGCTGCTCGAGGCCAACAAGACCGAGGAAGCGATCGAGGCGTTTCGCCGGGCAACCGCCCTGAAACCGAACTTTGTCGAGGCCTACAACAACCTCGGCCTCGCGCTGCGCGCAATCGGCAGATTGTCGGAAGCAAAAGCCGCTTTGGAGGAAGCGGTCCGTCTCGCGCCGGCTAACCCGAAGTACCATCGCAACCTGAGTGAGATTGCCCGTTTCGAAGAAAACAACTCGCGTCTTGCCGGACTTGAGCGGCTGGCTGCAGACAGCGCGTCGCTCAGCGTCGAAGATCGGATCGAACTGCATTTTGGATTGGGAAAAGCCTACGAGGATCTCGGTCGCCATGCCGACGCGTTCCGCCAATGGCTGGAGGGTAATGCGCTCAAGCGCGGCCAAATCATCTACGACGAGGAGACGACGCTCTCATCGCTCAAGCAGATGGAGGCAGCGTTCACGCCGGACCTGATCCGGTCGCGACCAAACGATTGCGCCGTCGTCTGCACTTCCGATTTTCATTATCGGCATGCCGCGGTCAGGCACGACCCTTGTCGAGCAGATTTTGGCAAGCCACCCGCAAGTCGTCGGCGGCGGCGAGTTGCCGTATTTCGCGGCCGCCGTGAACGGCCTGCGCGCTTCGCGCCATGAGGCAACTACGGTCGCGCAATTCGTTGCGGGAACGACCGACGAGGACCTTCAGAGCCTCGGAACGCGCTACCTTGCGGATCTCGCGCGCCTTGCGCCGGATGCCGCGCGCATCACCGATAAGATGCCGAGCAATTTCCAGTTCGCCGGACTCATTCACCTCGCGCTACCGAACGCGACGATCATCCACACCGTCCGCGATCCGCTCGACACGTGCCTCTCCTGCTTCTCCAAGCTCTTCATCGCCGAACTCAATTACACCTGCGATCTCGCGGAGCTGGGAAGATATTATCGGCATTACCGGGCGCTCATGGCGCACTGGCACAACGTGTTGCCGGCGGGCCGCATTCTCGATGTCCGATACGAAGATGTGGTCGCCGACCTCGAGGGTCAGGCGCGCCGCATCGTTGCTCACTGCGGCCTTGAGTGGGACCCGCGCTGCCTCGCGTTCTATCAAACGGAAAGGCCCGTCCGCACGGCAAGTGCGACCCAGGTGCGGCAGCCGATCTACGACCGCTCAATCGGCCGCTGGCGTAAGCATGAAGCTTTTCTTGGACCGTTGCTCGCGGAAATAGGCCGTCCGAACGACCGGGCGCGCGCGCCCTCCAGCCTATCCGACGGCTGAGAACCGAAGCGGCCGGCTATGACGGCCGGCCGCTTCACTGAACGCTTCGCTCAGTTCTGCGCCTTCCATTTCGCGGCGAAGGAATTCCACAGGTCGTAGTTTTTCTGGTTCGGAATGGGACCCGTCGTGATCGTCTTGTCGATGTAGAGGACCGAGTTCGTGCGCGGATTGAAGGCCGGCCACTGCGGCAGTCCCGGTCCGTTCGGATCGCCGCTCTTCGCGAAATTGATCCAGTACTGCGAAACTTTGCGCGTGAGCTCGCGGTCCGCATCGGTCCACGTAAATTTGTGTGGAACGTAGTTGCCGAACACGTAAGCGAGTTCCGCGCCGTGGTAGGCGCCGAGGTTCTTGCCGAGGTTTTCGACGTAGACCTCGTTGGCGGGCGCCGGCGGGTGATAGGCGAAGTAATAATAGAAGACCTTCGACTGTCCCGTGCGGGCCTGCGCCTCGGCCCACTGCATGCTCGGCCAATAGAGGCGCAGGTCGCGAACGGACGCCGCGCTCGCGCGGGCAGCCTGGTCGTCATCGTTTGCCGGGTAGGCTTTCAGGAACTCCTCGGCGAGCGGCCCGAAGGTTTTGTGCGCATCCTCGCGGAACGCCGCGAGCGTCTTCATGGTCGGGAAGTTCGAACCCTCATCGGAGTTCGAGCCGATCAGCGAGGGCACGTCGATGTACTTATGGCTCGCGAAAATCTCCTCCGTTGTCGCCGGCAGCACATAGCCGTCCTTGATCGGGATCGACGAACTCGAAGCGGTAGGCGGATGGGACCGCGAGAATCTGCTCAGGTGTTTTCTGCCGCAGTTCGGCGAGGCTCTTTGCGTTAAGGGCAGCCATGAGCTTCGATCCTTCAGCTTCCGCATCGCGAAGGTCCAGCTGGTAGGAAATGAAGAGGCTGCGCAGCACCAACGATCGCCCAACCGGCGGTGCAAACGCGCCGCCGCTTTCGCCGATGACGCGATGGAACAGTCCCTTCGCCAGGGGCGTTGCCATGAGGAAATTCGTGGCCGCGGCCCCCGCGGACTGGCCGAAGATCGTGACGTTGTCGGGATCGCCGCCGAACGCCGCGATGTTCGCCTTCACCCATTGCAGCGCCGCGACCTGATCGATCAGCCCGTAGTTGCCGGACGCGTGATGCTCGGACTCTTTCGAAAGCTCCGGCAGGGCAAGGAAGCCGAACTTCCAGACCCGGTAGTTGAACGACACCATCACGACGCCCTTCTTGGCGAGATCGGCGCCGTCATAAATTTCTGCTGCCGACGACCCGCCAACGAAGCCGCCGCCGTGAACCCAAACCATGACCGGCCGCTTTTCGCCGGGCGCCGCAGCGGTCCATAAGTTGAGATAGAGGCAGTCCTCGCTTTGCGGCGCGATCGGGGTGAAGAAAATTTCCGTAAAGATCGAATTGCCGCTGAGCGGTGGGCGCTGCACGCACACGTCGCGGTATTTGTCGGCAACCAGCGTTCCGCTCCATGGCGTCGCCGGTTGCGGCGCGCGCCATCGCAAGTCGCCGACCGGCGGCTTCGCGAACGGGATGCCCTTGTAGGCCTGCACGCCGCCGCTCGCAGCGACGCCCGAGACAAGGCCGCCGGTGGTGCGGATGGGATCGGCTTGCGCAGGCATCGACGCTGCCGCGCCGATCATCAAACACAACAAGACGCGCGCCGCTGTCATGACGTCCTCCCTATTGCCCAATCGCATCTGCGCGATTGGAGCTTTGCCGTGGGGCTACATTGGCCGATTTCGCCGGCATTCGAAAGTGGGCGGCGATGGCCGCGATGGCTCGTCCGGGCCACAACGCGTGCGGGTATCAAGAAGGCTACGCGCAGGTATCTCATACAAAGCGACAATCATTTGACTCGTCATGCCCGCGCTTGTCGCGGGCATCCACGTCTTCCTTCGGTATTTCCACGAAGCAAGACGTGGATGGCCGGGACGAGCCCGGCCATGACGAATTGAAGGCGTCACGAGTTTTGCAGTTTGGTATCAGTACGTTGCGAGGTGCTTCGTCTTACGAGAGCCGTGGACACAAAATGTTTACGAAAAAATTGGGGGAGGGCGCCAATCGCGGTTGCGACAATAGGAAAGCACCAGCAACCGAAGTAAAAACAACACGTACGAGTGTTACATCGCTCGGGTCGCTGCGACCACTGGCGACTTTGCGCCGATTTGCAGTGATTTGTTTGCAGTGGCTTGTTTGCAGTGACTGTTTGCAGGGACTTGGCGACCATCGAGCGTTCTACCTGCGAAAGGGACCAACCATGTCGAAACTTGCTTGGATGGTGACACTTACGACGTTGACGGTTGCGGCTTCGGCGATGGCGCAAACCGCCGTTCCCGACCTGCGCGGCACGTGGAAAGGCGACAGTGAAACGATCATTCTGGGTACCGGCAACCCTCATCACGCTGCCGCCACCGCAGGCGCCGAGCCGCGGCTGAACAGCGTGGCGTTCACGCTGACAGTCGACAAGCAGGATGGCCGGCGTTTCTCCGGCACGTTTTCGTCGACGCGCGGCAATGACAAAGTCATCGCCGTGATATCGCACGCCGGTCCGATCTATCTGGTGGACGACGACGGATACAGCGTCGGAACGCTGCTCGCGCCAAACCGGTTGGAACTCTGTTATATGTTGCAGTCGCCGGTTACGCGCGTCGCGTCCTGCACGGAGTTGACCAAGCAGCCATAGCTCTGCTGTCCGGCCTCACATCGCGGAGCCGAGCGATCGGACTTCGCGATCGGCCCACGTCTGCCGGCCACGGGCAACGCGCCACCGCGTGGCGGACAAAGCGAATCTGCCGCGGGATCACTTCGCGTCAAGTTCAGACAAGACTTGCCTTTGCTATCTCTTGATGAGCAGGGCAATGTGGATTTATGCAACGCAGCCCGTGATGGGGCACAAGGAAGTCTTCCCGTTATGACTGCCGCCAAAGCAGGCAACGATGGCGTGATTGTCTCGCAGCCGGTCGCAGCGCCGCTGACCCGGGCGGCGATTTTTCTTGTCGTGACCGTCAACCCCGGCCCGGACAATCGCGCGGCGGTTCGCTCGTTCTGTGGGGACCTGCCTGCTTTATTCCGTGCGGTGGAATTCCGTAACCTGGAAGCGGGGCTCACCTGCGTGATGGGGATCGGTTCCGACGCCTGGGACCGCCTGTTCGGCGACCCGCGGCCGGCCGAACTGCATCCCTTCCGCGAGATCAGGGCGGGGTCGCGCCACGCGGTCTCCTCGCCCGGCGATCTGCTATTCCATATCCGCGCGAAGCACATGGATCTCTGCTTCGAACTCGCGACCAGGATCATGGAGAGCCTCGGTGACGCGGTGTCGGCGGTCGACGAAGTTCATGGATTTCGTTACTTCGACGAACGCGACCTCCTGGGGTTCGTCGATGGCACCGAGAATCCGCGCGGACAGGCGGTGGCCGAGGCCGCGATCATCGGCGATGAGGACCCTGCATTTGCCGGAGGCAGCTACGTGATCGTGCAGAAATATCTGCACGATATGAACGGCTGGAACGCGCTGTCCACGGAGATGCAGGAACGCATCATAGGCCGCACCAAGCTGTCCGACATCGAACTCGACGACAAGATAAAGCCGACCTCGGCGCACAACGCGCTGACCACGATCACCGAGAACGGCACAGAGTTGAAGATTCTGCGCGACAACATGCCCTTCGGGAATGCGGTCGCGGGCGAATTCGGCACGTATTTCATCGGCTATTGCCGCACGCCCCGGGTGACCGAGCAGATGATCGAGAACATGTTCGTCGGGCGGCCGCCCGGCAATTACGACCGGCTGCTTGACTTCAGCCGCGCGGTGACCGGTACCCTGTTCTTTGCGCCATCCGCGTCATTCCTGGAATCCGTCAACGACGACGATGCCGCTGCGGTGACGCCCGCCGCGGCATCGGCGGCTGAGCCTGCACCATCCGCGACAGCAGCGTCCGATGGTTCGCTGGGCATCGGCTCCCTCAAAGGAGAAAACCGGCATGAATAATCTTCATCGCGAGCTTGCCCCGATCTCCGATGCGGCGTGGGCTGACATCGAGGAGGAGACGACGCGCACGCTCAAGCGCTATCTCGCCGGACGGCGCGTGGTCGACGTGCATGGCGCCGGCGGCGTCGGCCTTTCCGCCGTCGGCACCGGCCACCTCAAGACGATCGCGGCGCCCGGCGACGGGATCCTCGCGCGGCAGCGTGACGTCAAGGCGCTGGTGGAGTTTCGGGTCCCGTTCGAGCTCGATCGGCAGCAGATCGACGACGTGGAGCGCGGCGCAGACGATTCCGATTGGCAACCGGCCAAGGACGCCGCGCAGAAGATCGCTTATGCCGAGGACCGCGCGATTTTCGAGGGGTACTCCGCGGCGAGTATCGTCGGCCTGCGGCAAGGGACGAGCAATCCGCCGATCACGCTCCCGGCCGACGTGCGTCAGTACCCTGACGCCATTGCACAGGCTTTGAGTCAGCTGCGCCTCGTCGGGGTCAACGGGCCCTATTCGGTGCTGCTCGGTGCCGATGCCTATACGGCCCTCGCCGAAGTCAGCGACAACGGATACCCGGTGCTGGAACACGTCAAAAAGCTCGTCAAAGACGAGATCATCTGGACCCCGGCCATCGCCGGCGGCTTCGTGCTCACCACCCGCGGCGGCGATTTCGATCTGCATATCGGCCAGGACGTCTCGATCGGGTATCTGAGCCACACCGACAGCGTTGTGCGCCTCTACCTGCAGGAGACGCTGACATTTCTGTTGCTGACGACCGAAGCCGTCGTCGCCCTCGCGCCGCCCGCAGCCAAGTAGAGGACCGGACGCGATCCACCGTCGTTCACACGCTGGGAGCGCGGGAGCAGGCCCGCGAGGAGGTAATCATGAAGGGTTTCTCATTCGTCGTCTTGGCCGCGCTGCTGTTCTCGCCAATCTCGGCATCGGCGCAGGTGAACGTTTTGATGTCCGGCGGAATTCGGTGGCGCGTACGAGCAGCTGTTGCCGGAGTTCGAGCGGGCGAGCGGCATCAAGGTCACGA
This sequence comes from uncultured Alphaproteobacteria bacterium, assembly GCA_963702755.1. GTDB lineage: Bacteria > Pseudomonadota > Alphaproteobacteria > Rhizobiales > Xanthobacteraceae > JAJPKK01. The sequence continues at coordinate 465,923 of CAVPDZ010000010.1, forward strand.
CCGGATCAGGTGCGTCGCAGGGAACGGGGCCGCAAACCATTGCTGCGAAGCTCGCCGGCGGTGTGGCCGCCGACGTCGTGATCCTCTCGCGCGAGGGCCTCAACGACCTGATCGCCGAGAAGCGGATCGCTGCCGGCACGGACATGGATCTGGCGCGCGTACCCCTCGGCATCGCCGTCCGGGCAGGCGCTCGCGAAGCCCGACGTGAGCACCGTCGAGGCCTTCAAGCAACTCATGGTCAAGGCCAAAACCGTGGCGATGCCCGCGAAGCACGAGCGGCATCTGGCTGATGAAAGATCTTTTTCCGCGGCTCGGCATCGCCGACAAGGTCAACGCGAAGCCGGCGGCGCGCGGCAGCGACGCCACCGGCATGGTCGCCGCCGGAACTGCCGATCTTGCGGTCATGCCGGTCAGCGAAATTCTGCACGCGAAGGGCGTCGAATTCGCCGGCAACATCGCGCCGGAGATCCAGTTCGTTCAGACGTTTTCAGCCGCCGTCGTCGCCGGCTCGGGCAACGACTGAAGGCGCCAAACGACTGATCGCGTTTCTGGCTTCGCCGCACGCTTCCGAGGCAATTCGGAAAAGCGGCATGGACCCCGTCTCGCGGTAGGGACGGGAATTTATCGGCCGATCGATTGCATGAACTCCCGATCTTCGCTCGGCAGCGCAGCGGTCCAGACGTCTTCGTCGCCGGGCTCAGGCAGCACGTGGCCGAATTCCATCATCTGGCGCGGCGGCAACTCGGCAATATAGATCCACACGCCGTTCCTGCTCACACCTGCAGCCTTGCCGACAGCGTCCGCCATGAGCTTGATCATCTTCAGCTTCTCTTGAATGCTCCGGCCCGCGCGAACGCGGCCGTAGACGAAGATTTGGTCGTGGGCGAGCGGCGCGCCGCCCATGAAATGATTGCCGCGCTTGACCTCCTCGAAGATCACCTGGGCAAAGAAGCTCGGCGCGCCGGTCACCTCGCAATGGATGCGGGTGACTTCCGAGGCAATCCGATGCTTCTGGTCCGGCGAGAGCTGGCCTTCCTTGACCGTGCACACATAGGTCGGCATGGGTTCGTTTCCTCTCAATCGTCTCGGCTCTCCGACTTGTTTGCCTCATTCTCGTCGATGCGTGAGATCAGCCTTCGAAACGAATAACCGGGCCGCGTTTCCGCGGCCCGGCTTTCGTTTGCTCTCAGCTTCGCGCAGTCGGCGCAGTGTTGCCGCGCTTACTTCGCTGCGGTCTTCAGCGCGGCGATGTCGGCTTCGCTGCGGAGCGTCATCACGCCCATCATGCTGTCGCGATAGACCGGCACGATCACCTTGGTCACGCCGTCGCGCTCGAGGAGCGAGATGTGGCGGATCTCGGTGCCGCGCATCGGCAGATCGAACAGCGTCCACTGGCCGGCGGCCGGGTCGTATTTCGCGATCCGGTCCGCGGTCCAGAGGTTGCCCCACACATTGTGGTTCATGTCGACCGCGATGTGATACGGCTGATAGGCCGGATCGGGGAACGGGATGATCGAGGTCTGGCCCGTCTTGGTGTCGATGCGGGCGAGAGTGGCGCCCCACGAATTGCCGACCCATAGCACGTCGGCGTTCTTGTCGGTGCCCATGCGGCGCGGACCCTGGCTCCAGGGAACCGGGTTGCCGTTGGTGCGATCGGTGAAGTTCTCGTAGAAGGCGCGCTTCGCCTCCGGCAGCCGCGCCATCTCGTCCTTGAGCGACGGCAGCACGATCTCGGTGGTCTTGCCGCTCGCCATGTCGGCCTTGCCGATGGTGTCGAACGCCATCTGCGCCCACCAGCCGTTGCCGTCGCGGTCGCCCGCGGCGCCGTAGGTCGAGTTGGTGCCCTTGGCGTTCTTGAACGGCAGGATCGACTTGAAGTCGGTGAACTTCTCGCTCGCCGGATCGAAGGCGACGACGCCGTCGGGCGCGGACGCCCAGATGCGGCCCTTGCCGTCGACGTCGAGGGTGACGGCGCCGCCGAGCGGCGACATCGGCTCCGGCGTCTCGTAGACGCTGATCTTCTCGGTCTTCGCTTCAAGCTTGCCGAGGCTGCGGCGGCCCGGATTGACGTCGAACCACAGGTCGCCGTTGGCGTCGCGGGTGAGGCCATGGGCGGTCGCGGCCCACTTGCCGTCCTTGCGCTCGACCTTGAGGTACTTCACCTCGCCGGTCTTGGTGTCGACCTTGCCGACGGTCACGTCGGGGTTCGGATTGTTGACGGTGTAGTAGAGATTGCCGTCGAGCCCCATGGCGCCGTCGTGGGGAAGCTGGCCGAGCTTCGAGGGCGTGCCGAGGTTCCAGTCGTAGCCGTCATTGACGGTGTATTTTGCGCCGCGCACGCCCATGCCGCTCACCGGGCTGAGCGGCAGGTCATAGGTCTGCCACACGACGCGGCGCGGCTTCGCCGGTCGGCCGCGGACGGTCCTTGAACTTCATCGAGGTTTCGCCGGGGCCGCGGGCGCGGGCGAGATAGGCGGCAAGCTCCTTGCGATTGAACTCGATGATGCCGTTCGGCTTGTGATTCGGGCCCATGTATTCGCCGGTGTTGGCGACCATCTTCATCAGGTTGATGATCTTGTTCCAGCCGGCTTCATCGAACTTGAACTGCAGCGGATAGCCTGGCGTATGGCAGCCGGTGCACTGGTTGTGGAAGATGCGCTTCATCTGCGCGTCGGCTTCGGTCTCGTCGGGCAGCGCCGCCGCCAGCATCTCGGACGGCATCTGCTTGATCTTCTGCTCGGGATCGGTGATCTCGGCGAGCTTGAAGTCCTGATGCGACGCCGAGGTGAGATCGACGGCGGCCTTGCTGGTGTCGAAGCCCAGCGCCTGCGCCCACACGCGGTATTTGCCGTCCGGGAGCGCCGGGAAGAAATACTGGCCGTTCTGGTCGGTGAAGACGCTCGTCGTGATCGTCGAGCCTTCCTTCTTGGCAGAGACCTGGATGCCTTCGAGCTTCTGGCCCGAGGCCGAGGTGATTGCGCCGCTGAGCAGCTGATCGGCCGAGGCCGGCGCCGTCATCGCAGCCGCACCGGCCAACACAAGGGTGGCAACGCCGAGCAACAAACGACCTTTCACGGGAGTGCTTTTCGCGCTTGTGCTGTTCGAATGGGTCATAGGGTCTCTCTCCTTCACGCGGCTCTGCAGCGCATGCATGCGCCATGCATGCACGCGCTGGGCTGTTGGTGGTGGCACCGACCTGACGCTGGCGTTGGGATGTTGCGCGGGCGCGCCGCGAGGAACTGGAAACGGCAGGTTCGTGAAAATGCACCGGCGCGAAGATCGCGGCGGCCGAACCGCAAGGATTGGAACTCGAAAGCCTCCCTTTGATGCCTTTATAGGCAACCTTACGCCCGCGCCGCCCCCAAGGAAAGGGGCCGCGGAGAGTGGCCGCTACTTGTCGGTCAGGCGGGCGTTGGTGCGGCGGCCCATGTCGCGGCAGTCGTCGTCGGTCTTGAGGCCGGCGGCATGGATGCCGTGGACCGCGAGTTCCTCGTCGCGATCCTCGGTGTCGCCGGTGACGCCGACGGCGCCGATCACCTCGCCGTTGTCATCGCGAATCGGCAGGCCGCCGCCTTCGGGGAAAAGCTGGTCGCCGCTCGCGGCGATGAGGTAGCGCATGAACGCCGGCTTCTCCTCGTTGCGGATGCGCACGAGCCGCGACGAGCGGCCGAGCGCGAGCGCCGCATAAGCCTTGCCGAACGCCATCTCGAACCGGATCATCGAGGCGCCGTCCTCCTTCTGGAACGCCTTCACCTTGCAGCCCGGCTCGACCACGATCGCGGCGAGCGGCCGGCAGCCGAGTTCGGCACCGCGCGCCAAAATCGCCTCGATGATGCGGTTCGCCTGCGCCAATGTGAGCGAGCCCATTGGTCACCTGTCTCCCTTAACTTGCTCCCCTCACTTGCCTCCGACGGTGGCCCGGAACGGATTGGCCGGATAGACGCCGAGGATTTTGAGCGAGCCCGGCTGGGAAAAGAACGCCAGTTCGTCGAGGGCAGTTTGAGGCCGGGGTCGTCGGGATGGCCTTCGACGTCGGAATAGAACTGGGTCGCGGTGAAGGTGCCTTCCAGCATGTAGCTTTCGAGCTTCGTCATGTTGACGCCGTTGGTCGCAAAGCCGCCGAGCGCCTTGTAGAGCGCCGCCGGAATGTTGCGCACCTGGAAAATGAACGTGGTGATGATCCGGCCGGTGCCGCGTTTGGCCGGCGCCGCCTCGCGCGACAGCACGATGAAGCGGGTGGTCGAGTGCGACGCGTCTTCGATGTTCGACGCCAGGATGTCGAGGCCGTAGATTTCGGCGGCAAGCGTCGAGGCGATCGCAGCCACGGTGCGGATCACCGCGCGCCGCGACCTCGCGCGCGGCGCCGGCGGTATCGGCCGCGACCACGCTCTTGACGCCGAGCTTGCGGATGTAGTTGCGGCATTGGCCGAGCGCCATGATGTGGCTCTCGACCGACTTGATCTCGTCAAGGCGGACGCCCTTGAGCGCCATCAGCTGGTTGCGGATCGGCAGAAACCACTCGGCGATGATGTGCAGGCCCGCGACCGGCATCAGGTGATGGATATCGGCGACCCGGCCGGCGACCGAATTTTCGATCGGGATCATGCCGAGATCGGCTTCGCCCGACGGCGATCGCGTTGAGCGCGTCCTCGAAGGTCGGGCAGGGCACCGGCTCGGCATGCGGGATACGCTTCCCGGCAGGCGATATCGGAGTTCGCCCCGGGCTCGCCTTGAAAGACGATCTTCAAACGCTTGGTATCGGTCATCCGCGCTGCGTACGGAGGTGCGGCCGTCAAGTCAACAACGCGCGCGCGATTGCGAGGTCCTCCGGCGTGTCGACGCCGAGCGGCACCTGAACGCACGATCGCCACATCGATGCGCATGCCGGCTTCGAGCGCGCGCAGCTGCTCGAGCTTCTCGCGCTGCTCCAAGGGCGACGGCGGCAAGCTCACGAAACGTTCGAGCGCCGTGCGGCGATAGGCGTAGAGGCCGATGTGGTGATAGAGCGGGCCTTCGCCCGTGGGCGCGGTGGCGCGGGTGAAATAGAGCGCGCGCAGGCGGTTGTCGCCGACCGGCGTGCCGACCACCTTGACCACGTTCGGATTGGTCCGCTCCTCGGCCTTGCGGATTTCCGCGGCGAGGGTCGCGATGTCGACCGCGGGATCGGCGAGCGGGGCAAGCGCGGCGCGGATATCGGCAGGGTCAAGCGTCGGCAGATCGCCCTGCACATTGATGACGATATCGGCGCTCCGGAGCGACACGGGTCGAGGGCCTCGTAGATGCGGTCGGAGCCCGAGGCATGATCGGACCGCGTCATCACGGCGTGGCCGCCTGCTTTTTCGACCGCGCTCGCGATCTCCGCGCGAATCCGTCGCCACGAACACGGGGCCGACCGCCGCGGCGGCGGCACGGTCGAAGACGTGGGCGATCATCGGCCGGCCGGCGATATCGGCAAGCGGCTTGCCGGGAAGGCGGGTTGCCGCCATGCGCGCCGGGATGATGATAATGACGTCCGTCGCCATGCATTCCGTGCCGATTCGGCGCGCCTTTCAGCCATTCCTAAATTCATGTGTTGCTTCGCTTATACGGGTTGCCAGGGGCGAGGCAAACCAGCTATCTGTGCGCGACCTGAGGGGTCCCGCGCCCCAGCTTTCAACGCGACGGAACAGTGATGAACTCCTTCGAATTCAACAAGTTCGCTGGTGCGCTGCTTTTCACCCTGTTGTGCCTCGTGGGGCTCAACATCGCCGCGGAAGCGCTGTACGCCCCTGCCGAGCCGGCGAAGCCCGGCTACGAGATCGATGTGAAGAAGGCCGCCGCTCCCGCCGGCGGCGGAGCGGCCCCGGCGGCGGCGCCCGAAGAATTGATCGAAAAGCTGCTCGCCCACGCCGACATCCCCCGTGGCGAGACGGTCGCCAAGCAATGCCAAGCCTGTCACACCTTCGCCAAAGGCGGCGCGAATGGGATCGGCCCGAACCTCTACGGCGTGGTCGGCCGGCCGCGCGCGTCCGAAGCCGGCTTCATGTATTCCGATGCCATGAAGGCCAAGGGCGGGACGTGGACGATCGATGAACTGAACAAATTCCTGACCAATCCGCGCGGCTACATTCCTGGAACCAAGATGACGTTCGCCGGCCTGCCGCGCGGCAATCAGCGTGCCGACGTCATCGATTACCTCAATTCGCTGTCAGAGAATCCGCAGCCGCTGCCGGTTGCCAATCAATAGCGCGCAGGGAGATGCGCATCCTCCCCTGAGGAAGGAAGGTTCGCCGCGGCCATTCGAGGTGGTCCGGCAAACGCGCATTAAATTTTCGAAACGTTTTGTGCAGTGCGAACCTCTCGTGAGAGGTGGTCTGGTGCGGCATGGTGGCGCCGCAATCGAGCGCCAACATATTTAGTCCTGACCCGTCCGTGGCCCTCGGCTAAAGTGGGGGCCGTTCGCATACCCAAGGAGAGCCGGGTTGAACTCGAAATTCCTGCGCCGCGCCGGTGCGGCCGTCGCCCTGATTGCGGCCTCGTTCGTGCTGACAGCTCAGACCCCGGCGCCCGAAGAGGCCTGGCGGCACGGACTGTCGCTGTTCGGCAATCTCAAGTACCCGCCCGGCTTCAAGCAGTTCGATTACGTGCGCGCCGATGCGCCGAAGGGCGGCACCGTGCGGCTCGGCGGATTCGGGACCTTCGACAATTTCAACGTCGTGGTCTCCGGCCTCAAAGGCACCCAGGCCATGGGGGTGAACCTCATCTACGACACGTTGATGACGAATTCGCTCGATGAGGTGTCGACTGGCTACGGCCTGATCGCCGAGGGCGTCAGCCATCCTGACGATTTCTCCTCCGTGACCTATCGCCTGCGTCCCGAGGCGAAGTGGCACGACGGCGAGCCGATCACCGCCGACGACGTGATCTTCTCGTTCGAGGCGTTCAAGACCAACAATCCGCTCTATTCGAGCTATTACCAGCACGTGAAGAAGCTTGAAAAGAACGGCGATCACGAAGTGACGTTCACGTTCGATGGGCCCGGCAACCGCGAGATGCCGATGATCGTCGGCGAGCTCTTCGTGTTGCCGAAGCATTGGTACGAAGGCGTCGACAAGTCCGGCAACAAGCGCAACATCGGCGCGACCTCGCTCGAGCCGCCGCTTGGCAGCGGCCCCTACAAGATCAAGGAATTCCAAGCCGGCCGCTCGATCGTCTACGAGCGCGTCAAGAACTACTGGGGCAAGGACCTTCCGGTCCGCATCGGCACCAACAACTTCGACGAAATCCGCTACGAATATTACCGCGACACGCTGGTGTCGCTCGAAGCCTTCAAGGCGGACCGGATCGACTACCGCTCGGAGAACAGCGCCAAGAACTGGGCGACCGCCTACGATTTCCCCGCCGTCCAGGACAAGCGGGTGGTGCTCGAGGAATTTCCGATCCGCATCTCCGGGGTGATGCAGGCCTTCGTGCTCAATACGCGGCGCGAGAGGTTCGCCGATCCGCGGGTGCGCCTCGCGTTCAACTATGCGCTCGATTTCGAAGAAATGAACAAGCAGATGTTCTTCGGAATGTACTCGCGCATCGGCAGTTATTTCGAGGGCACCGAACTCGCCTCCTCCGGCCTGCCGACCGGGCGCGAGCTTGAAATTCTGGAAACCGTCCGCAACGAAGTGCCGCCGGAGGTGTTCACCACCGAATATAAGCCCCCGGTGAACGGCAATCCGGAAGCGGTGCGCAACAATCTGCGCACGGCAACGCGCTTGTTGCGCCAGGCCGGGTGGGAGATCCGTGACCAGAAGCTCGTCAACACCAAGACCGGCGAACCGATGACGGTGGAAATCCTCAACATCGCGACTTCGCCTGATTTCGAACGCTTATTCCTGTTCTACAAGCCCTCGTTGGAGCGGCTCGGCATCACGGTCACCGTTCGCAGCGTCGACGAAGCGCAGTACATAACCGCGAGCGCAACTTCGATTTCGACATGGTGGTCAGCCCTGGCGCCAATCGCTGACACCCGGCAACGAGCAGCGCGAATACTGGGGCTCGAAGTCGGCCGATACCATGGGCTCGCGCAACCTCATCGGCATCAAGAATCCGGCAGTCGACAAGCTGGTCGAACGCATCGTCTACGCCAAGGATCGCGACGAGGTTGTCGCCGCGACCCACGCGCTCGACCGCGTGCTGCTGTGGAACCAGTACGTGGTGCCGCAATGGACCTATCCTCGCGTGCGCACCGCGCGGTGGAACCGCTTCGCCCATCCCGACAAGCTGCCCGAATACGGGCTCGGCGCGTTTCCGACGATCTGGTGGTGGGACACCGCGCTCGCAGCCAAGGTCGGAGGTCGTCAGTGAATCGTCATCGCCTGACGCGCCGTGACGTGCTGGTGCTGAGCGCCGGCGCGGCCGGCGCGCTTGCGACCGGCATCCCCGCGGCAGCCGAAGGCGAAACTGAAACCCACGGCATGTCGGCGTTCGGTGATCTCAAATATCCCGCCGATTTCCGCCACTTCGACTATGTCAATCCGAACGCTCCGAAGGGCGGCGTGTTTTCCCAGATCGGATCGAACCGGCTCTTCAATCAGAACTTTCTGACCTTCAATTCGCTCAACAGCTTCATCCTGCGCGGCGACGCTGCGCTCGGCATGGAGGCGACGTTCGCGACGCTGATGGCGCGGGCGGGGGACGAGCCCGACGCGATGTACGGCCTCGCCGCCGACAAGGTGCGGATATCGGCCGACGGCCTCGTCTATCGCTTCCACATTCGTCCCGAGGCGCGGTTCCATGACGGCACCAAGCTGACCGCGCGCGACGCCGCATTTTCGCTCAACCTCCTCAAGGAGAAGGGGCATCCGATCATCCAGCAGCTGACGCGCGAGATGGCGAGTGCGGAGGCGGATGATGACGAGGTGCTTACGGTGCGCTTCGTTCCGAAGCGCGCGCGCGACGTGCCGCTGTTCGTGGCCGGTCTGCCGATTTTCTCGCGCGCGTACTACGCGACCCGTTCGTTCGAGGAGTCGGGTCTCGATATTCCGCTCGGCTCGGGCGCCTATCGGGTCGGCCGCTTCGATGCGGGCCGCTTCATCGAATATCAGCGCGTTCCCGATTGGTGGGGCACCAACCTGCCGGTGAATGTCGGCCTGAACAATTTCGATGTGGTGCGGTTCGAATATTATCGCGACCGCGAGGTCGGCTTCGAAGGGTTCACGGCGAAGAACTATCTGTTCCGCGAGGAGTTCACCTCGCGCACCTGGGCGACGCGTTACGACTTCCCGGCGATCCGGGATGGCCGGGTCCATCGCGAGGAATTTCCCGACGATACGCCGTCGGGCGGCCAGGGCTGGATGTTCAACACGCGGCGCGCGAAGTTCGCCAACCGGCGTCTGCGCGAGGCCGTGGGCTACGCCTTCGATTTCGAGTGGACCAACAAGAACATCATGTACGGCTCCTATCGGCGCACGGTGTCGGTGTTTCAAAACTCCGACCTGATGGCCGAAGGAATGCCGAGCCCCGAGGAACTGAAGCTGCTCGAACCCTGGCGCGGCAAGGTGCCGGACGAGGTGTTCGGGGAACCATTCTCGCCGCCAGTGTCCGACGGGTCGGGCCAGGACCGCGCGTTGCTGCGCAAGGCCTCGCAGATCCTCCAGGACGCCGGCTTCCCCATCAAGGGCGGCAAGCGGGTCGACGCCAAGGGCGAGCCGATCGTGTTCGAGTTCCTGATCGACGAGCCGACGTTCGAACCGCATCACATGCCGTTCATCAAGAACCTCAGGACGCTCGGCATCGAGGCAACGCTGCGCCTCGTCGATGCGGTCCAGTTCAAGGCGAGGGTCGACGATTTCGATTTCGACGTGGTGGTCGACCGCATGAGCTTCTCGACCGTGCCCGGCAACTCGCTCCGCACCTATTTTTCGTCGCGCGCGGCGGCCACCAAGGGCTCGCAGAATGTCGCCGGGATCGCCGATCCGGCGGTCGATGCCCTGATCGAGAAGATCATCGACGCCAACTCGCGGCCCGAGCTTGTTGTCGCCACCCGCGCCCTCGACCGGGTGCTGCGCGCCGGACAGTATTGGGTGCCCCACTGGTTCAAGGCTGCCCACCGCGTCGCCTATTGGGATGTCTTCGGCCAGCCGAAGGGGCATCCGACTTATATGCGCGGCATTCCGGAAACCTGGTGGTATGACCGTGACAAAGCCGCCAAGCTCGACAAGCCTGGTTGAACCCTCGTCCATCGTGATCGAATAGAGCCGCATGTCCGCATACATCCTCCGCCGCGTCCTGCTGATGATCCCGACGCTGATCGGCATCATGCTCGTGTCGTTTGCCGTCGTGCAGTTTGCGCCGGGCGGGCCGATCGAGCGGATCATTGCCCAGCTGTCGGGCTCGGATACCGGGGCGACCTCGCGCATCTCCGGCTCTGCCGGCGGCGATTTCGGCGCCCGCGGCGGCGTGCAGGGTGCCGGCCAACTCGATGCCACCACGTCGAAATATCGCGGCGCCCAGGGTCTCGATCCGGAATTCATCAAGCGCCTGGAGAAGCAGTTCGGCTTCGACAAGCCGGCCTACGAGCGCTTCTTCATCATGATGTGGAACTACGCGCGGTTCGACTTCGGCCGCAGCTATTTCCGCGACACGACCGTGCTTGAGCTTGTCCGCGAGAAATTGCCGGTGTCGATCTCGCTCGGCATCTGGATGATGTTCGCCTCCTACCTGATCTCGATCCCGCTCGGCATCAGGAAAGCCATCAAGGACGGCACGCACTTCGACGTCTGGACCTCGGGCGTCATCATCCTCGGCAACGCCATCCCGGGGTTCCTGTTTGCGGTGCTTTGATCGTGGTGTTCGCCGGCGGATCGTTCCTCGACTGGTTCCCGCTGCGCGGGCTCACCTCCGACAACTGGGCGATGCTGCCCTGGTACGGAAAGATTTACGATTATTTCTGGCACCTGACGCTGCCGCTGATCTCGCTCGGCGTCGGCGCATTTGCCACTTTGACGATCTTCACGAAGAATTGCTTCCTCGATGAAATTCGCAAGCAGTACGTGCTGACCGCGCGCGCCAAAGGCTGCACCGACCGTCAGGTGCTGTACGGCCACGTCTTCCGCAATGCGATGCTGCTGATCATTGCCGGCTTTCCCGGCGCTTTCGTCCACGCCTTCTTTGCCGGCTCGGTGCTGATCGAGACGATCTTTTCGCTCGATGGGCTCGGCCTGCTCGGCTTCGAGAGCGTGCTCAACCGCGACTACCCGGTTGTGTTCGCAACCCTTTATATCTTCTCCCTGGTCGGGCTTGTGCTCAACCTTGTCGCCGATCTGACCTATACTTGGACCGACCCGCGGATCGATTTCGAGACGCGAGAGGTTTGAGATGGACGACCGCACCACCCTCGAGCCCGAACCCGAAGACCGCGTCTTCACGCACCCGGTCCCGGACCGTGGTTCGCATGAGGCGCCGCCGATTCTCGATGTGGCGCCGGTCGGGCCCGATATCCCGTTGCGCTCGCGGTCGCGCTTGGCGCTTGTCGCCGCTCAACCGCCGGCGCTGGGACAATTTCAAATACAACAAGCGCGGCTACTGGTCGCTGTGGTTGTTCCTCGTTCTCTTCGTGGTCTCGATGGGAGCGGAGCTGATCGCGAACGACAAGCCGTTCGTCGTGAGCTTCGAGGGCCGGCTCTATTTCCCGGTGTTCTTCGCCTATCCCGAGACGACTTTCGGCGGCGACTTCGAGACGGCGGCCGACTACCGCGATCCGTTCCTGCAAAAGCTGATCGCCGACAAGGGCGGCTCCATGATCTGGCCGCCGATCCGTTTTTCTTACGATACCCACAATCTCGATCTGCCGACGCCGGCACCGTCGAAGCCGACCTGGCTTCTGACCGAGAAGGAATGCCAGGCGGTGGTCGAGAAGAACCACCTCTCGGGCTGCCGCGACCTCGAATACAACTGGCTCGGCACCGACGACCAGGGCCGCGACGTCGTCGCGCGCATGCTCTACGGGTTCCGGCTCTCGGTGCTGTTCGGCCTCGTGCTGACGGCGGTATCGTCGGTGATCGGCATCGCAGCCGGCGCGGTGCAAGGCTATTTCGGCGGCTGGACCGATCTTCTGTTCCAGCGCTTCATCGAAATCTGGACGTCGATCAACGAGCTTTATCTGCTGCTCATCATATCGTCGATGTTCATCCCCGGTTTCTTCATACTGATCGGGATCCTGCTCCTGTTCTCCTGGGTGTCGCTCGTCGGCCTCGTCCGCGCCGAATTCCTGCGCGGGCGCAATTTCGAATATGTCCAGGCGGCCCGCGCGCTCGGCGTCACCAATCGCGTCATCATGTTCCGCCACCTGTTGCCGAACGCGATGGTGGCGACCATGACGTTCGTGCCGTTCATCCTGTCGGGCTCGGTGATGACGCTGACCGCCCTCGACTTCCTCGGCTTCGGCCTGCCGCCGGGATCGCCGTCGCTCGGCGAAATGCTGCAGCAGGGCAAGGCCAACATCCAGGCGCCGTGGCTCGGGCTCACGGGCTTCTTCACCGTTGCCATCATGCTTTCGCTTCTTATCTTTATCGGCGAAGGCGTGCGTGACGCCTATGACCCGCGCAAGACCTTCAAGTGAGCAAGTGAGCCGGTGATGGACGCTTCGGTACAGCCGCTTCTTTCAGTCCGCGACTTGTCGGTCGAGTTCGGCCAGGGCCGCAACAGGCTTCTGGCCGTCGACCGCGTGTCGTTCGACATCGCCAAGGGCGAGACGTTGGCGTTGGTCGGCGAATCGGGCTCCGGCAAGTCGGTCACCGCGCTGTCGATCCTGCGGCTCCTGCCTTATCCGGCGTGCTCGCACCCGTGCGGCTCGGTGACGTTCAAGGGGCGCGACCTGATGCGCCTGCGCGAGAACCAGATTCGCGAGGTGCGCGGCAAGGACATCACCATCGTCTTCCAGGAGCCGATGACGTCGCTTAACCCGCTGCACACCATCGAGAAGCAGATCGCCGAAATCCTCCTGCTGCACGGGGGAATCGTCGGCCGCGCGGCGCGGGCGCGCACGATCGAACTGCTCACGCAAGTGGGCATCCGCGACCCGGAACACCGCCTGTCGAGCTTCCCGCACCAGCTCTCCGGCGGCCAGCGCCAGCGCATCATGATCGCGATGGCGCTCGCCAACAGTCCCGATCTCTTGATCGCCGACGAGCCGACGACGGCGCTCGACGTCACCGTGCAGGCGCAGATCCTGCAGCTGCTCAAGGACCTCCAGGCTCGCCTCGGGATGGCGGTGCTGTTCATCACTCACGATCTCGGCGTGGTGCGCAAGGTCGCCGATCGGGTCTGCGTGATGCGGTACGGCAAGATCGTGGAGGAGGGCCCGGTCGAGACGTTGTTCTCGGCGCCCCAGCATCCCTACACGCGCCAACTCGTTGCCGCCGAACCGAAGGGCAAGCCGGCGCCGATCAACCCGAGCGGCGACGTGATGATCAAGACCGACAACCTGAAGGTCTGGTTCCCGATCAAGCGAGGCATGATGCGCAAGGTCGTCGGCCACATCAAGGCTGTCGACGGCGTGTCGATCGAGATCAGGCGCGGCGAGACGCTGGGCGTCGTCGGCGAATCCGGCTCCGGCAAGACCACGCTCGGGCTCGCGATCCTGCGCCTCATCTCCTCCGAAGGGCCGATCGTGTTTCTGGGCCGCGAGATGCAGGGCCTGAAATTCAAGCAGATGCGCCCGTTCCGGCGCGACATGCAGATCGTTTTCCAGGACCCCTACGGTTCGCTGAGCCCGCGCATGACCATCGGCGACGTCATCGAGGAGGGGCTGCCGATCCACCAGCCGCACCTCAAGAGCCACGAGCGGGAAGAGCGCGTCATACGCGCCATGAAGGAAGTCGGCCTCGATCCGATGTGCCGCTCGCGCTATCCGCACGAGTTCTCCGGCGGCCAGCGCCAGCGCATCGCCGTCGCCCGCGCCGTCGCGCTGGAGCCCACGTTCGTGGTGCTTGATGAGCCGACCTCGGCACTCGACATGCTGATCCAGGCGCAGATCGTCGATCTCTTGCGCGACCTGCAGAAGCGCAAGAATTTGACTTACATGTTCATCTCCCACGACCTCAAGGTCGTGGCGGCGCTCGCGAGCAAGCTCATCGTCATGCGCAACGGCAAAGTGGTCGAGGAAGGCGCCGCAGCCGACATCTTCGCGAAGCCGAAGTCGCCCTACACCCGCGCGCTCTTCTCCGCCGCCTTCAATCTCGAAACGACGGGCGAGGGCGCGGTCGCGCAATGGATCAGGAATCAGGGATCAGTAATCAAAAGGCAGAGGTTGCTCTTGTGATTACTACTCTGATGACGGGCTCCTGATCCGGTCAGCCGTCCTCTTCCCAGAGCAGGACGAGGAAGCCGGAGAGGCCGCCGGCGATGATCGGCAGCCAAGCGGCGAGGACCGGCGTCAGCAGCTCGGCTTTGCTCAGGTCTTCGGTCACCTTGGACAGCACGTAGATCGAAAAGCCGGCCGCGATGCCGAGCAGGATTCGCTGCGGCACGCCGCCGAACCGGAACGCGCGCAAGCTCACCGAGCCGGCGAGCAGGATCATCGCAGCCAGCAGGAACGGCCGCGCGATCAGAAGCTGGTACTGCAGCCGATAGCCGGCCGCGGCGAAGCCTGAATCTTCAGCGAAGCGGATGTAGGTCGGCAAATGCCAGAAGCCGACCGTGTCCGGCGCGGCAAAGCTCTCGGCGACCTGTTCGCGCGTCAGCCTGGTCGGCAGGATGTAGGTGTCGAAGTCCTGCGCCGGCGCGTTGACGGCGAAGACTCTCGACTTGGTTCAGGAGCCAGCCGCCGCGTTGAAGTTCCGCACTCTGCGCCTCGATCCGCTCCTTGAACTCGCCGGTCGAACTGAACGTGAATGCAACGATGGTCGTGAGCCGCAGGCCCTGGTCATGGCTTTGCAGCGCGTTGAGAATCGATTCGCCATCGATGCCGCGCTGCCTGACCCAATAGCCGTTGCTGTAGCCTTCGAGCGCCGACTGGCCTTGTCCGAAGATCTGCGATTCGATGCGCTTCGAGGCTTCGCGCAACGCGGCCGAGGCCGGATTGTAGACAAGGGTCGCGAACGCTCCGAGCAGCAGTGCGACGACGAGGGCCGGGGTGATGATCTGCCACACCGACATGCCGGCGCCGCGCGCGACCACGAGTTCCATCCGCCGCGACAGGCTGAGATAGCAGGCCATCGCGCCGATCAGCACGCTGAAGGGAAACAGGCGCTCCATGATCTGTGGAACGCGATAGACCGACATGAGGATGATAAGCCCGGTCGGCGCATTGGGCACATCGGCGGCCTTGCGCATGAGGTCGATGTAATCGACGAGCGCGACCAGCACGAAGACGCCGACGAACACGCCGACCACCGCCACCAGGAAGCGGTAGGCAAAATAGCGTGACAGCGTCAGCGCGGCCATGAACCCATCCTTTTCCCCCGCCGGTGCAGGCGTTTACAGCCTGGCTCCGGCAACGGGGCCCCTGGGACAAGGTGATAGCAGCAGGGAGCGGCGAGGGGAACGCCCGGGTTGCAGGGCCGCGGGTATGGAACCCAGCTCAGGCCGCGAGCGGGTACTCGGCCTCGACCACGTACGGCCCCCCGCCGACGGAGGAGCGGGAGGAATACAGCACGAAGCGCGACACCGGAAACGGCGTCGAGCGGAACGGGCGGGTGGAGAGATAGTCCGCCACATCGCGGCTCGACGCATCGCGCAGGCGCGCGAGCGTCACGTGCGGCTTGTATTTGCGATCAGGCTCGAGGCCGACCCGTTGCATCAGCCGTTCATGGTCGGCCTGGAGTTCGACGAGTTGCGGCACGGCGCGTACCGCCGCGACCACGGCGCGAGGCTTGTTGCCGCCGAAGGAATCGAGGCCTTCGATGCGCAGGTCAAACGGCGCCCGTTTGACCTTGCCCAGCATGAAGGCGATTTCGCGGGCGAGGGCATCGTCGATGTCGCCGATGAAGCGCAGCGTCAGGTGATAGTTTTCGGGGTCGATCCAGCGTGCACCCGGCAGGCCGCCGCGCAGCAGCGCCAGCGATTGGCCGATCTCGGAAGGGATTTCGACTGCAGTAAAGAGGCGGGGCATGGCGGCAAAACTACACTGCGATACCCGGTTATGTGGCGGATTCGGGGGTTCAACGCAATGAGGCGCCATTTTCGGCTGCCCGCGCCTTGGCCACCAGCGCCTGCGCCGCAGGGAGGATATTTTTCACGATGACGTCGACCCCGGCGGCGGTCGGATGCAGTCCATCGTGTTGATTGAGCTTTGCTTCCAAAGCGACCCCATCGAGGAAGAACGGATAGAGGATCGCCCCGTACTTGGCCGCAAGGTCCGGGTAGATGCTGTCGAAGGCGCGGCGATACTCGTCGTCCAAATTGCGGGGTGCCAACATGCCGCAGAGCAGCACCGGGATCTTGCGCTGCTGAAGCCGGCTCAGGACGTCGTTGAGCGCCTTGCGGGTGATTTTCGGATCGACCCCGCGCAGCGCGTCGTTGGCGCCGAGTTCGACGATGACGCCATCGGTCCCTTCCGGCACCGACCAGTCGAGCCGGGAAAGCCCGCCTGACGCGGTATCGCCGGATACGCCAGCATTGGCGATGCTGACGTTTTGCCCCTTGGCGATGAGCGCCTGCTGCAATTTCACCGGGAAGGCTTCGTTCGCGCGCAGTCCGAACCCGGCCGTCAGCGAATCACCGAGCGCAACGATCTTCACCTGGGGGTCGGCAGCGCGCACCGGACCGCTCGCCCCGAATCCGGCGCAAAGAATTATGACAGCGGTTGCCCAGGCGCCTATCTTCACTCGGCTCTTCACTCGGCCCGGGAATTTCCCATATGAGCGCGGCGACCGACCCGAACCCACGCGGACGACACGGAAATTCACAAATCCCATGGATGCTACCTCGGCGACGACGCGCCCCGTTATACCGGCAATTTCGGTCACGGGCGTCAATCTCTCCCTCGGTCACGGCGCCGCACGGGTGCATATCCTCAAGGACATCGCCCTTGATGTTGGCCGTGGCGAGGCGGTCGGCCTCCTCGGCCCGTCGGGTTCCGGCAAGTCGACCTTGCTCATGGTCATGGCCGGGCTCGAACGCCCCGATGAAGGCACCGTGATCGTTGCAGGCCAGGACATCGGCCAACTCGATGAAGACGCGCTTGCGCGCTTCCGTGGCCGCCATGTGGGCATCGTGTTCCAATCTTTCCACCTCATCCCGACCATGACGGCGCTCGAGAACGTCGCGGTGCCGCTCGAACTTGCCGGCGTGCGGGATGCGTTCGAGCGCGCGGCCACGGAACTTGCCGCCGTCGGCCTTGCGGCGCGCGCCAGCCATTATCCGGCGCAACTCTCGGGCGGCGAGCAGCAGCGCGTCGCGCTTGCACGCGCGCTCGCGCCGAGCCCGTCGATCATCATTGCCGACGAGCCGACCGGCAATCTCGACGAAACCACGGGCACCGAAGTGATCGATCTCATGTTCGCGCGGTTCGCGGCGGAGAAGATGACGCTCGTGCTCGTGACCCACGATCTGGCGCTCGCCAAGCGCTGCGACCGCGTCGTGCGGCTGCGCTCCGGCCATGTCGAAGAAGAAGGGGTGGCGACCGCATGAATGCGCCCGCCTTTCCTCCGCGCGCGCCAGCCGTCGGCAATCCTGGCTTCGCCCTGACGTGGCGGCTCGCGCTGCGCGAACTGCGCGGCGGCGTGCGCGGGTTCTACGTCTTCATCGCCTGCATCGCGATCGGCGTCGCGGCAATCGCCGCGGTGGGCTCGTTCGCGCGCGGCCTTGCCGATGGGATCGGTCGCGAAGGCCGCGTGATCCTCGGCGGCGACGTTGCGTTTTCCCTGATCCAGCGCGAAGCGAACGCGCAGGAGAGGGCGTTTCTCGCCGCCCATGGCGACGTCTCGGTTGCGGCCACCATGCGGGCGATCGCGCGCGCCGGCGAGGACCGCCGTGCGCTCGTCGAGGTCAAGGCAGTCGACGCGGCCTATCCGCTCTACGGCACGGTCGGCACCGATCCGGCGGGTGATCTCGCGGTGTTGCTCGGGCGCGACAATGGCGTCTACGGCGCGGTCGTTGATCCGGCGCTGCTGACGCGCCTCGAACTCAAGCCCGGCGCACGGCTCACCGTGGGACAAGCGACGTTCGAAGTGCGGGCGGTGCTGACGAGCGAACCCGACAAGCTTGCCGGCGGGATTGGATTTGGTCCGCGGTTCCTCATCAGTGAGCAGGCGCTGCGCGCGACCGGCCTGGTGCAGCCCGGCAGCCTCGTGCGCTGGCATTACCGCTTGCGCCTGCCGGCGGGCGCGTCGAGCGATGCCGCGGCGCTGGCGGTGATCGAGGCTGCGAAGGCGCAATTGCCGGACGCCGGCTGGGAGATGCGCAGCCGCACCAAGGCAGCCCCGCAACTCGAACGCAACGTCGAGCGCTTTGCGCAGTACCTCACGCTGGTCGGGACTCGCGGCGCTGCTCGTCGGCGGCATCGGCGTTGCCAATTCGGCGAAGCATTACCTCGAGCGCAAGCGCGACGATATCGCGACGATGAAATCGATCGGCGCGACCGGAACGCGCGTCGTCGCCATCTATTTCATCGAGGTCGTGCTGTTGGCCGCGGTCGGCGTCGCCATCGGCCTCGCACTCGGCGCGGCCGCACCTTTCGTCGTCGTCGCGTTGTTCGGCAGCATGCTGCCGTTGCCGTTGTCTGCCGCCGTCTACCCCGGCGAGCTTGCCCTCGCGCTCGCCTACGGTCTCTTGACCGCGGCGGCCTTTGCGCTGTGGCCGCTTGGCCGCGCCCATGATGTGCCGGTGTCGGCGCTGTTTCGTGACGAGGTCGCACCGCAGCGGCGCCTGCCGCGCACCCGTTACATCGTCGCGGTCGCCGTTGCCGGCATCACGCTTGCGGCGCTCGCGGTCGCTGCGGCCTTCGATCACAAGATCGCTGCCGCGTTCATCGCCTCCGCCATCGTCGTGTTCGGCGTGCTCCGCCTGTTTGCGCTCCTGATCATGGCCGTTGCGCGCCGTCTGCCGCGGCCGCGCTCGGCGATGCTGCGGCTTGCGATCGCCAACATCCACCGCCCGGGCGCGCTGACGCCAACGGTCGTGATGTCGCTCGGCCTCGGTCTTGCGCTTGTCGTCACCGTGCTCGAGATCGATGCCAATCTGCGCCAGCAGTTCATGGCGGCGCTGCCGGAAAAGGCGCCCGCGTTCTATTTCCTCGACATTCCGGCCCAGGAGATCCAGCAGTTCGACGACTTCGTGCACAAAGTCGCGCCGAACGCCATTCTCGAACGGGTGCCGATGCTGCGTGGGCGCATCGTCAGCGCCCGCGGCGTGCCGGCCGAGGACCTCAAGCCGAAGCCCGATGCCGCCTGGGTGCTCCAGAGCGACCGCGGCCTGACCTTCGCGGCAAAAATTCCGGCCGGCTCGCGCGTCGTCGCCGGCGAATGGTGGGGCGCGGATTATTCCGGGCCGCCGCTCGTCTCGATGGAGAAGCAGGTCGCCGATGGATTGGGCCTCAAGATCGGCGACGACATCACCGTCAACGTGCTCGGTCGCAATTTGACGGCCCACGTCGGCAATCTGCGCAGCCTCGACTGGAATTCGCTCGGCATCAATTTCGTGCTGGTGTTCTCGCCGGGCACGTTCAGCGGCGCGCCCTACACCGAGATCGCCACGGTAGCCTATCCCGGCGGCGGCAACGTCGCGGAGGAAACGGCGCTGCTGAAGGCGGTGACCGACGCATTCCCCGCGGTCACCGCGGTCAGGGTCAAGGATGCCCTCGACGCTTTCGCCGACATTGTCGTCAATCTCGTGCTCGCGGTGAGGATCGCGAGCGCGCTGACGCTTGCTGCGGCAGCGCTGGTGCTGGGCGGCGCGCTCGCGGCCGCCCATCGTCATCGCGTGTACGATGCAGTGATCTTGAAGACTCTCGGTGCCACGCGCCGGCAGCTCATCAGCGCATACGCGATCGAATATCTGCTGCTCGGATGCGCGACGATGATGTTTGGTGTTGCTGCCGGATCGATCGCCGGCTGGGCCGTCGTTGCCGACGTCATGACGCTGCCGTTTCACTGGCAGGTCGTGCCCGCCGTTGCAGCCGCCGCGATTGCGGTCCTGATCACGGTGGCCTTCGGCCTTGTCGGCAGCTGGCCGGCGCTGGGGCGCAAGCCCGCGGCGGTGCTGCGGCATTTATGAAAAAGATATATGAGCCGCCTTCGCGACAATCGGTCGCGCTGCATCTCCCGCGCTGCGGTAAGGTGACGCCCACCTGATCCATTGAGATGTCGTAAACCTCTGCCACTTACCAACCGAGGGCCGAGGAGCGGGAGACGTTCCCGTTGTCGCGTTCGCCGCCCGCGCTTCCGAGGGATTTATGGCGGAGGTTGATCGCCGATTGATGTCGATGCCGGCAGCTGGTGCCGTGAGCGGCGCCGAGGCTGCTGCGATCGACGCCGGCCTGCGCGCTTACATGCTGCGCATCTATTGGTACATGGCGCTTGGCCTCGTCATCACGGCTTTCGCGGCCTTTGCCATCTACATGGTTTCGGTGACCGAGGATCCGGCGGCCGCGGCGAAGGCCATGCGCGGCGGCGCCGACCTCCCGGCGCGGCTGTCCGGCCATCTCTATCTCACGCCGCTTGGCTATTCGTTGTTCGTCGGCCCGCTCAAATGGCTCGTCATCCTCGCGCCGCTGCTGGTGGTGTTCGGATTGAGCTTTGGCGGGGATCGCCTGCGTCCCTCGACTGCTCAAGTGCTGTTCTGGATTTACGCGGCGCTGATCGGCATCTCGTTCGGCGCGGTGTTCATGGTCTACGCCCAGACCTCGGTGGTGCGGGTCTTCTTCATCACCGCCGCGTCTTTCGGCGCGCTGTCATTGTGGGGCTACACCACCGGTCGCGATCTCGGCGGGCTGGGCTCGTTCCTGATCATGGGGCTGTTCGGCATCATCGCTGCGAGCCTCGTGAACATGTTCCTGGCAAGCTCGATGCTGCAGTGGGTCGTCTCGGTCGTCGGGGTTGGCGTGTTTTCGGGCCTGACCGCCTGGGACACCCAGCGCCTCAAGAACGAGTACCTCTATGGCGCGATGGACGGCGAAGTCGTCGAGCGCGCCGCCGTGACCGGGGCGCTGTCGCTCTACCTCGATTTTATCAACCTATTCACCATGTTGCTCGAACTTCTCGGCCAACGCGAGGAGTGAGCCACAGGGTGGGCAAACGGTTGGCGGAGTGCTCCGTAAGCGGCCAAAGGACGCTACTGGGCACTAACTTAATTCGCCGCAACCATCTTCCCGGAAGAGCAGATACGCATTAAATTCGGGTCCACATGGCGGCCGCGGAACTTTCCGTCCGCCCCTGGCGCCCGCAGGCCTTCCGGGCGTAGGAAAGGACGCTTCAATGTCGGATTTCGACCGGAACTATGCCACGGTGCGCGGCGTAGGGACCGATCGCGCGGTCGCCTACGATACGGGCCTGCGGGCCCACATGATCCGCGTCTACAACTACATGGCAGGCGGCGTAGCGATCACGGGCGTGCTCGCTTGGCTCACCTTCCAGATGTCGGTTGTCCAGAACTCCGCTGGCGCGATCACTGGCTTGACCCCGCTCGGCCATGCGCTGTTTGGCACGCCGCTGATGTGGGTCGTGATGCTCATCCCGCTCGGGCTCGTGTTCTTCATGAGCTTCCGGATCCAGACCCTGCAGGCATCGACGGCGCGCACGCTGTTCTTCGTCTATGCCGGCCTGCTCGGCATCTCGCTCGCGACCATCTTCATGGTCTACACGACGACGTCGATCACGCGGGTGTTCTTCATCTCGGCCGCCGCGTTCGGCGCGCTGAGCCTCTACGGCTATACGACCCAGCGCAACCTCGATGCCATGGGCTCGTTCCTGATCATGGGCCTGTTCGGCCTCATCATCGCGAGCCTCGTCAACATCTTCCTGAAGTCGTCCGGTCTTGACTGGGCGCTGTCGGTCATGGGCGTCCTGATCTTCGCCGGCTTGACCGCCTGGGATACCCAGAAGATCAAGGAAATGTTCAGCCCGATGGACGACGGCACCGTCGCCGGCCGCAAGGCGGTGATGGGCGCGCTGAGCCTCTACCTCGACTTCATCAACATGTTCCTCTTCATGTTGCGGTTCTTCGGCGATCGCCGCTGATCCGCTGCACTAGCGCTCGGCAACGCGCGGCGCCCCGGGGCAACCCGGGGCGTTTTTTTGTCTGTGGTGAGAGCCGTTCGGATTTTGGCATCGGCGCGTTGCGCCGGTCCGCAACGAGTTGGTAACGCTTGTCGCGATGCCCGCGATCGATCCCATCATCCGGCCAGCGGTCGCCGCCGATATTCCGGCCATCACCGCGATCTATGCCCATGCGGTGCAATACGGCACGGCAACCTTCGAGATCGACCCGCCCGATGCCGTCGAAATGGCCGCCCGATTTCGGGGCCTTGTGGACGGCGGCTTTCCTTATCTCGCGGCCGAGACCGAGGGCGTCGTGCGCGGTTACGCCTATGCGGGGCTTTACCGCACCCGCGTGGCTTATCGCCATACGGTTGAGGATTCGATCTACATCGCGCCCGACTTTCAGGGCCGCGGTATCGGCCGCGCGCTGCTCGGCAAGCTCGTCGCCGAGGCGTCCGGACGGGGCTTTCGCCAGATGATCGCGGTGATCGGGGATTCGGCGCAGGCACCGTCGATCGCGTTGCACCGCAGTGCGGGCTTCCGGATGGTCGGCACCTTCGAGGCGGTCGGCTTCAAGTTCGACCGCTGGCTCGACACGGTGCTGATGCAACGCCCGCTCGGCGCGGGAGCCGCACCTCGCTGACGATCAATTCGCCACGAGACTCAGGGACTTGTCGATCGCGAGCAGGACGCGATCAAGCTGATGGCCGCGCCGCACGATGAGGCCGGTCGCCGAAATCACGCTGTAGGCGCCCTGGCGCCGCGCGGCCTTGGGGTTCTTCTCGATGCGATAGATCGGGACTTCGCTGGTGCGGCGGAACACCGAAAACACCGCGCGATCCTTGAGAAAATCGATGCTGTAATCGCGCCACTCGCCCGCGGCCACCTTGCGCCCGTAAAGCCCCAGGATGCGGTCAAGCTCGCGGCGGTCGAAGGTTACGCGGGCGGCGGCAGGCGGAGCTCCACCCGCCCGCTCGCCGCCCAAAGACTGGCTGGGTTCAGTGTCGCCGGTGTTCATCGGGCGCCTCCTTTCACGATGTCGTCATGATCGCTCCGAATCCGCGCCGACGGCAAGCATTTCGTAACGCTGCAGATGGTCGCGACACGACGTCGGCTGAGAGCAAGGATGAGCGAGTTTGGGCCGGCTCAATCACGCATTCGTTAGGCAATTCATAATACCGCCAAAATTCAGCCGTGGCGCTGTCGCCGTCGCTTGAGATAACAACCATGCCTCAGGGTCCGGTTCGATGCGAGTTCGGATTCCTCAGCCCCCCAGCCCCCCGGGCTTCTTTGGATCGGACCCAGGCAGTTTTTTTGAGTACAGCTTTTTGATCAACCTCCATTTGAGCGGGCCGGTGTTTTCCGGCCCGCTTTTTTCTGATCCTCGCGCGCAAGTTTGTGGCGCGTAGCTTTGTAGCCCGGATGAGCGCAGCGATATCCGGGGACAGCCGTGCAGAAAAGGCAGCGCCCGCCCCGGATGTCGCTGCGCTCATCCGGGCTACAAAAAGATCGAATCGGATTGTCAGGAACCTAACGGCCGCCCCTCGGCGGGCAGCTCAACGTCGCATCAGTGGATTGCGGCGACGGTCGCACCCAGCATCGGTCCCGGATGCTGGGGATTGCCTTCCTGCAGGAGCACGGCGATGCCGTCGACGCCGGGAGACTTGATGGCGTCGACCGGTACGGTCAGCGTTTCGCTCTTGCCGGACCAGATGCCGAGTTTGACCCAGCGTCGCACGACGTTGGTGTAGGTGATGGTGCGCCCGCGATTTTCGCCGCGGCCGATCACGACCTGCACCATGCGGCTGATGGGGCACAGCCAGACCTCGCCCGAGATCGGCTCGCCGCTACCGTTCGGCAACGTCACCGCGACGCGATCGTCGGCAATGGCAACGGCGACCGGCACCGTCAGCGTTTCCTTCTTATCGTGACTGAGGGCGACCGCTTTTTCGATCTCGGCGCGGTCGCTGCCCAGCGCCTGGACGACGCCGTTCACGACGACTTGCGGCGTGTAGACCTCGCGATCGCCGCGCATCTGCGAGTAGGCCTTCTGGCGGTTGGTGTGACCGGGGATCGCGAGCGTGTCTTTCCACCCGAGGTAATCCCAGTAATCGATCGAAAGCGTCAGCGGCACGACTGTCTGATCGTTGCGCAACTCGGCGAGCACCTTGTCAGCGGCGGGACAGGATGAGCAGCCTTGGCTGGTGAAGAGTTCAACGACGGCGCGGGTTTCGGCACCTGCAGAGGTGGCAGCAACAACGAGAGCTGCACCGATCGAGCCTATGAGGACGCGCGCGGTCGTCATTTCCGATTTCCTCCCCAAGGCCAGCCGTCACCTTCCCATACGTCGGGGCGCGTTCACCGGCTACTCACATCGGAGTGAAAGCTAGCAGTTCGCCCGCCGAAGTCCATTGACGTTCACGCGAATGTGCGGCAGGCGACGCCCGGCGCCGTCACGCCGCGAGGTGCCGCAGCACGTATTGCAGGATGCCTCCGTTCTTGAAGTATTCGAGCTCGTCCAGCGTATCGATCCGGCACACCAGCGGCACCCGCTTGAGGGTGCCGTCGGCGCCGACGATTTCGGCGATCATGCGCTGACGCGGCTTGAGGTCGCCGTGCAGTCCGCGGATCGTCACCTGCTCGCTGCCGGTGAGACCGAGCGTCTGCCACGACGTGCCTTCTTCGAACACCAGCGGGATGACGCCCATGCCGATCAGGTTCGAGCGGTGGATGCGCTCGAACGACTGGCAGATCACCGCGCGGATGCCGAGCAGCACGGTGCCCTTCGCGGCCCAGTCGCGCGATGAGCCGGTGCCGTATTCCTTGCCGGCGAACACGACAAGCGGCACGCGCTCGGTCTTGTAGCGCATCGCCGCATCGTAGATCGGCAGCTGCGTGCGCGAGGGATAGTGGATCGTGACGCCGCCTTCGACGCCCGGCACCATCTGGTTCTTGATGCGGATGTTGGCGAAGGTGCCGCGCATCATCACTTCGTGATTGCCGCGCCGCGTGCCGTATTGATTGAAGTCGGCCGGCTTCACCTTGTGCTCGATCAGGTACTTGCCCGCGGGCGAGGTGGTCTTGATCGATCCCGCCGGCGAGATGTGGTCGGTCGTGATCGAATCGAGGAACAGTCCGAGGACGCGCGCATCGACGATGTCGGTGAGCGGCGAGGGCGCGCGGTTCATGTGCGCGAAATAGGGCGGGTTCTGCACATAGGTCGATTTGCGGTCCCAGGCATAGGTGAGCCCGCCCTTGACCGCGATCTTGTTCCAGGTGGTGTCGCCCTTGAACACGTGGGCGTATTTGCGCGCGTAGATCTGCTTGGTGATGGTCTTCTTGATCACCGCCGCGATCTCGCGGCTGGTCGGCCAGATGTCCTTGAGGAACACCTTCTTGCCGGCCTTGTCGGTCCCGAGCGGCATCCGCGCAAAATCGAAATTCATCGTGCCGGCGATCGCATAGGCGACGACGAGCGGCGGCGAGGCGAGGTAGTTGGCGCGCACGTCCTGATTGACGCGGCCTTCGAAGTTGCGGTTGCCGGACAGCACCGCGGCAGCGACGAGGTCGTTCTCGTTGATAGCCTTGGAAATCTCCGGCGGCAGCGGACCGGAATTGCCGATGCAGGTGGTGCAGCCATAGCCGACGAGATTGAAGCCGAGCTTGTCGAGATCCTTCTGCAGGCCCGACTTGGCGAGATATTCGCCGACGACCTGCGATCCCGGCGCGAGCGAGGTCTTCACCCACGGCTTGCTGGTGAGGCCCTTGGCGACCGCCTTCTGGGCCAGGAGCCCGGCGCCGACCATGACGCTCGGGTTCGACGTGTTGGTGCACGAGGTGATGGCCGCGATCACAACGTCGCCATGGCCGAGGTCGTGCTTGCGGCCTTCGACCGGCACGCGTTTGCCCGCCTCTTGCGCCTTGTTGAATTCCTTGTCCATGGCGGCGGCAAAGCCCGCCTTCACCTCTTTGAGGGCGACGCGATCCTGCGGCCGCTTCGGACCGGCGAGCGAGGGCTCGACCGAGGCGAGCTCGAGCTTGAGCACGTCGGTGAACACCGGGTCCTGGGTGTTCTTGGTGCGGTACATGCCCTGCGCCTTGGCATAGGCGGCGACGAGGGCGACGCGCGCCTCGGGCCGGGCGGTGCTGCGCAGGTAGTCGAGCGTGTCGTCATCGATCGGAAAGAAGCCGCAGGTCGCGCCGTATTCCGGCGACATGTTGCCGAGCGTCGCCCGGTCGGCGATCGAGAGGCCGGCAAGCCCCGGCCCGAAGAACTCGACGAACTTGCCGACGACGCCGCGCTTGCGCAGCATCTGGGTCACGGTCAGCACGAGATCGGTCGCGGTGACGCCTTCCTTGAGCTTGCCGGTAAGCTTCACCCCGATCACCTCGGGCAGCAGCATCGAATAGGGCTGGCCGAGCATTGCCGCTTCCGCTTCGATGCCGCCGACGCCCCAGCCGAGCACCGAGAGGCCGTTGACCATGGTGGTGTGGCTGTCGGTGCCGACGAGCGTGTCCGGATAGGCGACTTCGCCCGTCACCATCTTGCCGTCGATCTTGGCCGAGCCCTTTCCGGTGAAGACCGTCTGCGACAGGTATTCGAGATTGACCTGGTGGCAGATGCCGGTGCCCGGGGGCACCACGCGAAAGTCCTCGAACGAACTCTGCGCCCATTTCAGGAAGCGGTAGCGTTCCTCGTTCTGCTTGTATTCCTCTTCGACGTTTTTCTTGAACGCGGAATTGTCGCCGAAAAACGTGATCGCAACCGAGTGGTCGATCACGAGATCGACCGGCACCAGCGGATTGATTCGCTTCGGGTCGCCGCCGAGATGCTTCATGGCGTCGCGCATGGCCGCGAGGTCGACCACCGCCGGCACGCCGGTGAAGTCCTGCATCAGCACCCGGGCCGGGCGGAAGGCGATCTCTCGCTCCGACGTCTTGGTCTTGAGCCACTGGGCGCAGGCTTGGATGTCCTCCTTGGTGACTGTGCGGCCGTCCTCGTTGCGCAACAGGTTCTCAAGCAGCACCTTCAGCGAAAAGGGCAGGCGGGATATTCCCTTCAGTCCGTTTTTCTCTGCCACCGGAAGGCTGTAATAGATGTAGTTGCGGCTCCCGACTTTGAGGGTGCGGGCGCATTTGAAGCTGTCGAGCGAGGTCATTGTGGGTTTCCATCCGGAAAGACTGCCGGTGCCGTTGCGGCCGGCCTGACGGCTAACGGATCGCCGGTCGCGCGCGGGAACGCGCGGGTTCGCCCGTAAAGCGTCTTAACCATCAGTCTATAAGGGCATTTCCCCGGTTCTGCCATATGCACAATAGTTTTGAACAAGCCCAAGATGCAAAAAAATCAGGCGCCACTCCGCAAATGCTGCCTCTCTATCCAACCGGCCACCCAGGACTGCCGCAATGAACCTGTCCGGCCGCGATCTCGCCTGCATCCGTGGTGGCCGGCAGGTCTTTTCTAGGATTAATTTCTCCGTCGCGGCCGGCCACGCGCTGGTCCTGACGGGGTCCAACGGAGCCGGAAAAAGCTCGCTCCTGCGGATGATCGCCGGGCTCATACGTCCCGCAAGCGGCGCGATCACGTTCGACGGCGGGGATGCCGAACTGAGTGTCGGCGAACAGGCCCATTATGTCGGCCATGTCGATCCGCTCAAGCCGGCGCTGACGGTCACGGAGAACCTGGCGTTCTGGGCGCGCTTCCTTAACGGCAAGGCGGCAGCCGGGCTTGCCGACGTCATTGAGCGGAGCCTCGCCGCGACCGCGCTTGCGGACCTTGGCGATTTGCCGGCCGGCTATCTCTCCGCCGGCCAGCGGCGGCGGCTGTCGCTCGCGCGGGTGCTGGCCGCGCCACGGCCGATCTGGCTGCTCGATGAGCCGACCGCGGCGCTCGACGATGCCTCCCAGGGCCGTCTGCGCCAGCTGATGCTTGACCATCTCGGCGGCGGGGGCATCGTCGTCGCAGCGACCCACGGGCCGCTCGGCCTCGAGGCCGCGACCGAACTGAGGCTCGGGGCAAGGTCCGACGGTGTTGTCCCGGCCGCCGGCCTGGCCACCACTGCGGAAGACGCGCTGCTTGCCATGGCGCGCGCGACGCCATGACCGCGCTCGCCGCCCTGTTCGCACGCGATGCCCGCATTGCCGTCCGGATCGGCGGCGGCGCCATGATGGGCGTGCTCTTCTTCCTCGCCGTCGTGATCATGGTGCCGTTCGCGCTCGGACCCGACCTCACGCTCCTGCGCCGGATCGGGCCGGCAATCCTCTGGCTTGGGGCGCTGTTGTCATCGCTGCTCGCGCTCGACCGGTTGTTCGCCAACGATCAGGAGGATGGCTCGCTCGATCTCATCCTGATGGCGCGGCCGCCGCTCGAACTCGCGATCGCCACCAAGGCATTCGCCCAGTGGGTGACGACCGGGCTGCCGCTTGTCATCGCGTCTCCGATCCTCGGTCTTTTTCTCAATCTGGAACCGAAAGCTCTCGCCGCCACGCGCGCTGACGCTCCTCGTCGGCACCCCCGCCCTGACCTTCATCGGCGTGATCGGCGCAGCGCTCGCGAGTGCGCTGCGTCGCGGTGGCCTGCTGCTGCCGGTCCTGGTGCTGCCGCTGACAATTCCGGTCTTGATCTTCGGGGTGGCGGCGTCGACCGCGGCGATCGTCGGCCCGATGCCGTTCGAAACCCCGTTCACGATTCTGTGCGCGCTCACGCTGATGAGTGCGGTTATCGGACCTTTCGCCGCCGCCGCCACGCTGCGGCACGTGCTGGAATGAACCGGATGGCCCGTTGGCTGGGCGCCGGCGCCGCATTGCCTCACTACCGCCCGCGGACTAAGACAAAGGCCATGAGAGTGACGCCATGCCGCTGATCGATCTCGCCAACCCGACCCGCTTTGTTGCCCTGGTCGAGCGCGTATTGCCGTGGCTTGCCGCGGCGACGCTGATCGCGTTCGCGATCGGTTTGCGCGGCGTCTACTACGTGCCGGACGACTATCAGCAAGGCGCGACCGTCAAGATCATGTTCATCCACGTGCCTAACGCGTGGCTGTGCATGTTCGTCTGGGGGGTGATGAGCGTCGCCGCGCTCGGCACGCTGGTATGGCGCCATCCGCTCGCCGACGTGGCGGCAAAATGCGCCGCCCCGCTCGGCGCCGCCTTCACGTTTCTCGCGCTCGTCACCGGCTCGCTGTGGGGCCGGCCGATGTGGGGCACCTATTGGGTATGGGACGCGCGGCTCACCTCGGTGCTGGTGCTGTTCCTGATGTATCTCGGCCTGATCGCGCTGTGGCGCACGGTCGACGACCCCTCCCGCGCCGGCCGCGCCGCCGCCGTGCTGACGCTCGTCGGCGCCATCAACCTGCCGATCATCAAATTCTCGGTCGACTGGTGGAATACGCTGCACCAGCCGGCCTCGGTGTTCCGCATGGGCGGCTCGACCATCGATTCGAGCATGCTGATGCCGCTGTTCGTCATGGCGGTCGCCTTCACGCTCCTGTTCGTCACCTTGCATCTCGCGGCGATGCGCAACGAAATCTTGCGCCGCCGGGTCCGCGCGTTGCTGTTGACCCAGGCCGAGCGCGCGCCGGCATGATCACGCGGGAGATCTGAAGCCATGGACCTCGGACCTCACGCGGACTTCATCATCGCGTCCTATGTCGCGGCGATCGTTGTGGTGGCGCTTCTCATAGCGTGGGTCACGATCGATTACGCAGCGCAGCGGCGCGCGCTGTCCGAGCTAGACCGGCGCGGCATCACCCGCCGGTCCGCGGAGCCGCGGCGAGCGGGAGTGAAGGAGCCGGCATGAGCGTGACATCCTCACCCGACAATGCGCCGTCGGACCCGACTTCGTCGCCGCCGCCATCAAGCATCAACCGCCGCTTGCTGGTGCTGCTGCCGCTGGTGCTGTTCCTCGGACTGGCAGCGCTATTCTATGTGCGCCTCTTTGCCGGTGACTCCTCGCGCATTCCGTCCGCCCTGATCGGCCGGCCGGCGCCGCAGACCGAACTGCCGGCGGTCGCCGGTCTTGAACGCAACGGCGCGCCCGTCCCGGGCATCGTGAGCGCCGACTTCCAGAACGCAATTACTGTCGTCAACGTCTGGGCCTCGTGGTGCGTGCCCTGCCACGACGAGGCGCCGCTGTTGCTGCGGCTCGCCAACGATCCGCGCATCCGCGTCGTCGGCATCAACTACAAGGATCAGCCGGACAATGCGCGGCGTTTCCTCGGCCGCTACGGCAATCCGTTCGTCGCCGCCGGCGCCGACGCCAACGGCCGCGCCGCGATCGAATGGGGCGTCTACGGCGTCCCGGAAACCTTCATCGTCGGCCGCGACGGCAAGATCGCCTACAAGCTCGTCGGGCCGATCACGCCCGACAATCTCGACCGCGCGATCAAGCCGGAAATCGAAAAGCTGCTGGCCGGCACCTGATTCTGCTTCGCGGGCGGCGCTGGGGCTTTCATGAAAGTCGCGATCCTCGATGACTATCACGACACGGTGCGCACGCTGGCGTGTTTCAGCAAGCTCGCCGGCCATGACGTCAAGATCTTCAACGATCACGTCCAGGATACCGACGCGCTCGCGGCTCGTCTCGCCGATGTCGAAGCCCTGGTGCTGATCCGCGAGCGCACCGCGATCCGCACGCCGCTGCTCGAACGCCTGCCCAAGCTCAGGCTCATCAGTCAGCGCAGCGTCTATCCCCATATCGACGTCGACACCTGCACGCGGCTCGGCATCGTCGTGTCGTCGAGCCAGCATATGGATACGCCGTCCTACGCGACCGCCGAACTCGCCTTCGGTCTCATCATCGCGGCGATGCGCCAGATCCCCCAGCAGATGGAGGCGCTGAAGGCGGGTAAATGGCAGATCGGCGTCGGAACGACACTGCGCGGCAAGACGCTCGGCATCTACGGCTACGGCCGCATCGGCGCCGCCGTCGCGGCGTACGGCAAGGCGTTCGCGATGAACATCCTGGTGTGGGCGCGCGAGGCGACGCTCCTCAGGGCGCGCGCCGACGGCTATACGACCGCGCCCAGCAAGGCGGCGTTCTTCGAACAATCGGACGTGGTCACGCTGCACATGCGGCTCGTGGACGCGACGCGCGGCATCGTCACCGCGCAGGACCTCGCCCACATGAAGCCGACCGCGCTCATCGTCAACACGAGCCGCGCCGGCCTGATCGCGCCGGGCGCCCTCGTCGAGGCGTTGCGCGCCGGCCGCCCCGGCAGTGCCGCAGTCGACGTCTATGAGAACGAGCCGATGCGCGACACGACGCATCCGCTTCTCAACATGCCGAACGTCGTCTGCACGCCGCACCTCGGCTACGTCTCGCGCGACGAATACGAATTGCAGTTCACCGACATTTTCGATCAGATCAACGCCTACGCCACGGGCGCGCCGATCAACGTGGTTAATCCGCAGGTGCTCGAGGCGCCATCGCGCCGCTAGCACAGAGTTTCCAGCACTTTCCCTTTTGCAGTTATTTCCCTTTTGCCGTCATTTCGCTTTTGCTGTCATCTCCCCTGGTTGTCATCTCCCCTGGTTGTCATCTCCCCTGGTGTCATCGCCCGGCTTGACCGGGCGATCCAGTAACCACCTCAGTTCGATTGGGGCACGGGCCTTTTCCTATCGATAGCCCGGTGGCTACTGGATGCCCCGCCTTCGCGGGGCATGACAACCGCGAATGGGGTGACGTAAGATTTCCGTCGTTCGCCAGCACATCGCGTAGCGGAGAACCAGCACGTGACGGAGATTTTCTTCTCCTACAAGAGCGAGGATCGCGATCGCGTGAAGCTCGTTCACGATGCCCTGGAGCAACAGGGCTTCGACGTGTTCTGGGACCAGAAAGTGCCGGCCAATGTCGATTGGGACACCTGGATTCGCCGGCATCTCTCGGAAGCGCGATGCGCCATCGTGTTCTGGTCGGCAACGTCGGCGAAATCCGATAATGTCCGCCACGAGGCAACCATCGCGCGGCAACAGGGCAAACTCATTGCGGCCTTGCTCGAACCGCTTGCGGTCGATCAGTTCCCGATGGGCCTCTATGCGCAGCAGGGCGTCAATTTTCGGACTGGAGCGGCGACCTCGCCGATGCCGAGTGGCTCAAACTGCGCCGCGAGGTCGAGCTCAAGCTGACACCGCGCTGGCTGCAGCAGAAAATGGACGAACTCGAAGCCGATATCGCTGCCGAACGCGCGCGTCGCGAAGGCGCCGAGAGCCGGGACCGATCGCTGCTCGCGCGGATCGCCAAGGAGGCCCAGGCGCAGCAGGAGTTGAAGATCGAACGCGACCGCGCGCTCGAAGACGCGGCGACTCTCAAGGCGCAGCTGGACGAGTTCATCGCTCAGTCACGAGACGCTCAGCGCCGAGGCGATGGCAGATTCCAAGCGACTATCGGATGCTGCGTCCAGAGTGCAACAGCTGGAGGAGGAAAACCGGAATATCGCCGCTCGTGCTTTCAACCACAGAGCAGGCAAGAACGGAGTCCGAACAGCAGCTTGCCGCTGAGGCCTCTCGCGTCGCGACGCTCGACCGCCGAATTGGACGAACGGAGCGCGCAAGCCAAGCGCGGGCTTGGCAAACAGGAGAACCGCCAACTAGTGTGCACCCAAGCCCGCGTCGGCCTGCGTCCCTGGCGTGTCGCTCTCGGTGTCGGCGCGGTCTGTGCCGCGCTCGCTGCACTCATTGTTCCGCTCAATTGGCGATGGCACCTGAGATGGAGGGCAAGACTGCGACGCCACAAGTTCAATCTTCGGCGCCTGTGACCGACGAATGTCGGTTTCAGTGCCGGCTGCACCTTCGATTGCGTCATCCGCCGACGGCTGCGGCCGTTTCAGGCCGCTTCGACATCCGGACAAAGACCGAGGCCTATGGCAGCGATTACAGTGACGCCGCCGCTTACGTTCCATCGATTGGACAGTGCGAGCAAAAATGCGCAGCGTCGGCCAAATGCAACGTCTTTTCCTACAGTGCAAGCTCGCGCGGTTGCTTTTTCTATGCGACTGCGAATTTCAAGCCAAACCCGAGCTATGATTCGGGCGTGAAGAACAAGTGAACTGAACCGCTGAAAGCGGCAACGCTAATTCCGCGGCTCGTCGCGGATGATCGGGAAGAACACCAAGCCGCCTCATGGGCGCTTCCTTCGTGCCTCAGGCCGCGTTCTCGGGGGCGGGCGGCGTGAAGAATATGAACATGTTGGCGAGCACGATCGTGCCGGCGAGAAAATAGAACACCGCCATGATCCCATAATGATCGGCGAGCACGCCGCCGACGAGCGGACCGATCGCCGCGCCGGCCGCCTGCGTGCCGAACAGGATGCCGATGCTGGTGCCGCCCAGATGTCTCGGCGTTGCATCGAGCAGCCAGGCTTGCAGCACGGCGCGGACCGCGAACAGGAAGAGGCCGAGGAACGCCACGAAGAACACGAACGCCGCCGACTTCCCGGCGACCGCCATGAACAGCATCACGATCGCCGACATGGCGAGGCTCGACATGATGATGCGGCGGCGGCCCATGCGGTCGGACAGGTGGCCCGTGATCGGCGCTGCGGCAAAGCCCGCGGCCTGCAAGGTGAAGAGGCACGCTCCGATTGCGGCCGGCGAGTAGCCGAGATCGTCGGCGAGAAACAACGGCAAGAAGATGAGGAGGGTCGATGCCGTCATCGCGCGTACGCAGCCGCCGAGCGACAGCATGAGCACGGTGCGGTTCGCGAGCAGCATGCGGACCGAGGCGAGCACGTCGGCCTGCTTGCGGTTCGCGCGCTCCTCGCGGTCGCGTCCCTCGTCGATGCGGCCGAGCCACAGCAGGATCACGATTGCGGCGAGCACGCCCGGCACGACATTGAGGATGACGACATTCCGCCATCCGAGGATCGCCAGCATCGCGCCGACGACGAGCGGCGCAATTGCGTCGCCGAGATTGCCGCCCATGGCGTGGAGCGACACCACCAAGCCGCGCCGTCGCGGGAAGCTCTGCGCCAGCAGCGGAATGGCGGTCGGATGCCAGATGTTGTTGCCGATGCCGACGAGCGCGGCGCACAGGAGCAGCACCCAATAAGCGTGCGCAAAGCCCATCGCGAGATAGGGGATGCCGACCCAGAACAGGGCCGCGGCCATCAACAAGCCCTTGCGGCCGATCGAATCGACGATCATGCCGCCGGGGACATTGGAGAGCGCGCCGGCGGCAGATTGGCAGGTCAGAATCGATCCGATCTGGGCGAAGTTCAATCCGAGGTCGGCCCCGATCAACGGCAACAACAGGTAGAAGGTCGCGGGATACCAATGGGTCATCATATGACCCGCGGTGATCAGCCAGACCTCGCGAAACGAGGTTTCCGGCGCCGCCACATCAGTCGTCGCGACCGTGCTCATCTTCCTCCCGCGCTGCGTTCTTCCCGGCCAAATACACCGAATCGAGGCTGCGCCCGAATCGAGCGTCGCACCTCGCCGTCGATGCGCGCATGGATACTCCGGGTAACATTTTAGCCCAATTGCAAAAATCGCATGCAACCTGGCGGACGCCATGCGGTGCCTTGCCCACGCGCACCGTTCGGCACGCGCCGGCGCACCCCGCCCGTTGCGCGTCATCTTGTTGATGCAGGGGGGCACCAAGATGGGGTAGAAAAGGGCCTCGGCACCGACACGGCATCGGGCCGCGGGGGGCAGCGGCGCGCCGTACGAGGTCGAGGCTCGATGGAGGGTTCAGTATCGCGGTTGAGGACGAGCGAGTCCCGCGGGGCCTCGCTGCGGTTTCGCGCCGTGCTTTATGCCGGAGCCTTCGTTACCGGCGCGATCGTGATGAGCTTCGAGATGCTCGGGTCGCGCTACCTCAACCCCTATTTCGGCAGCGGCATCTATACCTGGGCGTCGCTCATCTCCACCGTGCTTGCAGCGCTCACCATCGGCTATTTCGCCGGCGGGATCGTTGCCGACCGACGGCCCTCGCCGCGTGTGCTCGGCGTTCTTGTCCTGATCGGCTCGGCCTTCATTCTGGCGTTGCCAACTTATTCGACGGTGGTGCTGGAGGCGGTGCTCGATACGGTCGACGACATCAAGGCCGGCAGCTTGATTTCGGCTTTTCTCATCATGTTCCTGCCGGTCGTCTTCTACGGCGCGTTTTCGCCGTTCGCGATCCGCCTGCTGTTGCGCTCGACCAGCACCTCGGGCGGTGTCTCGGGCGCGGTCTACGCGATCTCGACGGCAGGCAGCATCGTCGGAACGCTCGGCACCACCTTCGTTCTCATTCCCCTGATCGGCACCCGCGCCATCACCTTCTCGCTCGGCGCGGCGGGGGCGCTGTGCGGTCTCAGTCTTCTCGCGTACCGTCCGCTCAACGTGATGGCGCCGGCGCTGGCCGGCCTATTGGCGCTCGGGACGCTTGCCGGCGGAGCGGCGACCGCGCGGGCTGAAACATTCGACCGCGCGACACTGCTCGCGCGCGCCGACGGCGAACTCGCGCACATCGAGGGTCACTACAACGATCTCTACGTGGTCAAGCAGGGCCGCGAGCTGTTGATGACGTCGCGGATCCGGGGATGGAACTGGACCGAATCGCGCATCAGCCTCGCCGATGCCGACGAAATCCCCGCGAGCTACCTGCGCAAGATGACGGTTGCGCTCGCCTATCCGCCGAAGAACGATTCGATCCTCCTCATCGGTCTCGGCGGCGGCGTGCTCACCAACTATGTGGGGCGCTTCGTTCCGGACGCGCAGATCGACAGCGTCGAGATCGATCCGGGCGTCATCGACGCGGCGAGGACCTGGTTCAGCCTGCGCGAGAACGAGCGCACCCATGTCCTCGAAAGCGACGGCCGCGTCTTTCTCAACCGCAGCCAGAAGCTCTACGATGTCGCGCTGATCGACGCCTACATCGGCGGATCGGTGCCGTTCCATCTCATGACCAAGGAATTTTATACGCTGCTCAAGCGACGGCTCGCGCCGGGCGGAGCGGCGGTCTTCAACATCCACGAGCCGAGCCGCCTGTTCACGACCTCGGTGCGCACGCTGCAGTCCGTGTTCGCGACCGTCGACCTCTATCGCTCGGGGCTCGGCGAGACTGCGGTTGTCGCAACCGACGCGCCGCGAACCGACGGCGCGCTGCAGCGCCGCGCCGAGGAAATGCAGGCGAAATACGGCTTCCGCTTCCCGCTGCCGGAACTCGTGACCCAACGCGAGGCCTACGATCCCGGTCGTGGCGACGTGCTCACCGATGATTTTGCGCCGGTCGACGTCTACATCGCCGACAGCCCGCAGCGGAAAAAGTCGGACGGGCGGTGAGCGTCCGCTCTGAAGGTGCGAAGCCTCGTCAGGGGTGATCTCTCCGCTTCGGCGGCGTCGATCAGCACGAAAATGGAGCGCACCGCGCAAGTAGCGCATCCCGACGGCGCAACGGCGTGCACGGTGACTATCGCGGCAGGGTTACGCTCACGCGAAGACCGGGATTGGCGCTCTCTCTTGTGATCGTTCCGTTTTGCCGCTCCACCATCATGTCGATGATGCGCGTCCCGGCCCCGGCGTTGCTGAAATCGGCACTCCCAATACCATCATCGGTCACTGTCATCTTTATGTGTTCAGCGCCGGCGCGTCTCAGCGCGACGGCGACCCTGCCGCTCTCATGTCGACCGAAGGCATGCTTGAGCGAGTTGGTAATCAGCTCATTGGCGATAAGGCCGAAAGTGAAGGCACGCTCCCACGACACCGTGATCGGCTCCGCGTCACAATGAACGGTTCTTTGCGACCCTTGCATCAGGTCGTGAACTCGTTCGCAGACGCGTTTGATGTAGGAACCAAGATCCGCGACGTCCCCGGTCGCGCGTTCGAGGTGCCGCTGAAGATCAGCCAGCACGTGGATGCGCGCTGCCGCCCTGTCCAGCGCAGCCGCGACATCGGCGCTGGCTTGTGAACGTGACTCCAGATGCAGGATCGACGCCGCCAGCGCGAGATTGTTTTGCGTGCGGTGCGACAGCTCCCGCAGCAGCAGGCTTTTCTCCTGTTCCGCCTTCACGGCCCGCTCGAGCGAAGCGCGAAGAGCTTCGGTGAGAAGCACGAGACCGATGGCCGCCACCAGAAAGATCGCGAGCGATCCCAGCGCAATCGCAGGGAACCACGCCTCAATGACGATGAACGACGAAATTGTCCCAAGAAACGCGGCGTAGAAGCCGGGGCCTCTCCCGCCGAGCAGGGCACAGACCCAGATACCGAGGGAAACGTCGAAGAGCCCCGGCAAACCCGCGTAAGCGGCGAAGGCGAGTTGAACAACGCAGCAAACTGCCATGATCGCGGTCGCGAGGCCGTATCTCGCCAACGGCGACTCTGTCCTCTTCGGCAGCCAAGCCAAGAGCTTTTCCACGATAACGCCGCACCCCCGAGTGTCCATCGGCACGACCGCCGCTCGGAACTCAGTCCCCGCACGAATCTTAGCAAGAGTAGCGTGCTTCGGCGAGCTACAACTTCTATCACTATGACGATTGCCGGAGCGTCACTTGTTCCAGATGCAGACAATTGGAAGATTCGCGAGTTAGCAAATTTCACAAAAGAGCAGTCGTCGCCCAGCCCGCGCGGTTCAAAGCACAAAAAGGTATTCGCTGCTGTCGAACGCGGGCAGACAAACGTTATGCGAAGCCGAAGCCCATCAGTCGGATTCTGAATTTGTCCGCCGTGAACTGCAATAACGGGAGCCGCATACCGGTTGCAGCAAACTCATCGCGTGGCTCGATTGCAACGATTCAGAATTTGTTGAGCTTGCCCGACGCGGAGCGCATTGATGCCTGAATAGAGTCCCGGTCCGCCGACTTCCTAAGCGTCGGGAATTCGGGGGGACGAAAATGCATTGTCAGTGGCGCGAGGAGGACGTGGTCGCAGAGTGCGAGCACCTGAGAGACTGGCTGTTGGGGCGCCTTGACGACGACGCGCAGCAGCTCTTTCGGACTATCTGCAGCAGGTATTTTGCGGCGGACCGAGCCAGTCCGGAAATCAAGCTCAGTCGCATACTCTTGCCGGCCGGCACGTCAGAACAAAAATGGCTCGAGAGTATAGACCCACCACTCGTTGTGATTGGCGGCGCCATCGAGCCATTGGCAGAGACAGTGGATGACCTCGAAGCGGCAGATCCTTTGAAAGAGGACGCCGTTGCCGTTTGCGTCGCTGCGCTCGCTAACATGTGATTGCAGTCACCCCGGGCGACAATCATCGTTTCCGGATTTCGCCGCAATTTTGCGGATGATCGCCGGCTCGATTTGATCGATGATTGAAGCATTGCGCATACCGAAGCGCGGGGTTACCGATCGGACTGTACCTCGTGCAATTGCCGCAGTTTGCCGGAGCCATATTTCATGCGTCTGAAAATTCGTTCAGTTTCGACCGCGGCGCTTATGGTCGCTGCGGCGCTCTCCGTCGATAGTTCGACGGGCGTTTCGACCGCGCGCGACTGTGCCACGGCCGGGCTTGGCGTTCCGGCTACCTCCGACAGTGCGTCCCGTCCGACTGCGGCCTTCGGGTGCACCGAATGGGGGTTCGACCTTGCCGGCGTCGATCCGGCGGCAAAGCCCGGCGACAGCTTCTTCGATTACGCGAGCGGCGCGTGGACGGCGCGCACGGTAATCCCCGCGGACAAGACGCGGTTCGGCATGTTCGACATGCTGAACGATCGCACGCAGCAGCAGGTGCTCGCGATCATCGAGGAGGCCGCGCGCTCGGGCGCAGGTTCGGACACCAATGCCGGAAAGATCGGCGCGCTTTATCGCGCGTTCATGGACGAGGCGCGCATCGAAGCGCTCGACGCGGCGCCGATCGCCGCCGACCTCGCGCGGATACGCCACGCCCGCACCAAGGCCGATATCGCGGTTCTCATGGGGCAATCGAAGAATGGCCTCGGCGCGAGCCTGTTCACCGTCTCGATCGGCGAGGACGAAAAAGACCCGACCCGCCATGCGCTCCATCTCGCGCAATCGGGACTGGGGCTGCCCGATCGCGATTATTACCTGAAAGCAACGTTCCACGACAAAAAGGTGAAGTACCGCGACCATGTCGCGCGCATGCTCGAACTTGTCGGCTGGCCGGACGCGCAACGCAGCGCCGACGCGGTTGTCGCGTTCGAGACCGAGATCGCCGGCGCGAGCTGGAGCCGCATCGAAAGCCGCGATCGCGACCGGACCTATAATCCGATGACGCTCGCCGAGCTTGACGCCTACTCCCCGGGCTTTGCGTGGACCGAGTGGCTTGGTGCCGCCCAGTTACGCGCACCCGAGCGTCTGATCGTTCGCCAGAAATCGGCGCTTCCGAAGCTTGCCAAAATTTTCGCCGATGCACCGATCGAGACTTTGCAAGCCTGGCAGGCGTTCCGTCTCGTCGAGCAGGCGGCGCCGTTCCTGTCGAAACGGTTCGTCGAAGCGCGCTTTGCTTTCCGCGGCACCGGCATGAGCGGCCAGGTCGAGGAGAGCCCGCGCTGGAAGCGCGCGGTGCTGCTGATCAATTCGTCCGTCGGCGACGCGGTGGGGCGTGAATACGTCGCGCGGCATTTCCCGCCGGAATTGAAGAAGCAGATGGAGGAGATGGTCAGCCGCCTCAAGCTGGCGCTGAAGGGCCGCATCGAGCAGCTCGCATGGATGTCAGAGCAGACGAAGGCCAAGGCGCTCGAAAAGATGTCCATGTTCGGCGTCAAGATCGGCTATCCGGACAAGTGGCGCGACTATTCGGCTCTCGCGATCGATCCTGACGATCTCGTCGGCAATGTGCGCCGCGTCACCGCGTTCCGTTGGTCGGAAGCAGTCCGCAAGCTCGGCAGGCCTGTCGATCCGCGCGAATGGAACATGACGCCGCAAACGGTGAATGCCTATTACACGCCGAACCGGAACGAGATCGTGTTTCCGGCCGCGATCTTGCAGGCGCCGTTCTTCGATCCGGCCGCCGACATGGCGATCAACTACGGCGGCATCGGCGGCGTGATCGGCCACGAGATGATTCACGGCTTCGATGATCAGGGCCGCAAATCCGACGGGCGCGGTGTGCTCGTCGATTGGTGGCATCCGGAGGATACGGCGAAATTCCAGTCGATGGTGACGAAGTACGGCGCGCAGTTCGATGCTTACGCGGTGGCGCCTGGCGTGAACGTGAAGGGCGCGCAGACCATCGGTGAGAACATCGCCGATCTCGGCGGCCTGCTGCTGGCGCTCGATGCGTATCGCCACGCGCTCGACGGCAAGCCGGCGCCGGCGCTGTTCGGCTTTTCCGGCATCCAGCGTGTCTTTCTCGGCTGGGCTCAGGTGTGGCGCGCCAAGATGCGCCCGGAAGCGCTCGCGATGCAGGTGACGTCGGACGCCCATTCGCCGGCGCGGTTCCGCGTCGACGGTCCGATGCGCAACATCGATGCCTGGTACGAGGCCTGGGGCGTCAAGCCCGGCGACGCGCTCTATCTCAAACCCGAAGACCGCGTCCGCATCTGGTAGGGCGCGCCGCGCTACTTCGTTGCCTCTTTCGCGGGGTCCTTGACCATCGGGTAGGTCTCGAACTCGACGTTTGAGAGCTGGCCGTCGACGCGCTCGACCCGGCGGATGTATTCGTTGTGGACGACGTCGCGGGTGCGCGCATCGATCTCGATCGGTCCGCGCGGGCTTTCCCACGTCATGCCCTTCATCGCCGCGACGAAGGCATCGCCATCAGTCTTGCCGCCGGTCTTCTTGAGCGCCTCGAAGATCAGGTGCATGGCGTCGTAGCCGCCGACCGAGACGAAGTTCGGCCGCTTGCCGTGGGCCTTCACGAAATCCGCGACATAGGTCTTGTTGAGCGGGGAATCGTGGACCGCGGAATAGTGATGCGCGGTGACGATGCCCAGCATGGCGTCGGTCATGCCGGGAAGTTCGTCATCATCGGTGAGATCGCCGGGCCCGATGATGCGAATGCCTGACTTGTCCATGCCGCGTTCGAGAAACTGCTTGGCAAAGATGCCGGCCTGGTTGCCGGGAAAATAGACGAACAGCGTGTCGGGATTGTCATCGCGGGTCCGCTGCAGGAACGGCGCAAAATCCGGATTTTGGAGAGGCACGCGCATTGATTCGATGATCTGCAGGTTCGCCTTGGCCGCGCGCGCCTTGAACGCGACTTCGGCTTCGATGCCGGGCGCCCAGTCGTTGACGAGGGTCACGATCTTCTTCGCGCCGTTCTTCACCGCCCAGTCGGCGATGGTCGCCGACGATTGGGCGAGCGTGAAGCTCGTGCGCACCATGTAGGGCGAGCGCTCGACCGTCACCGATGCGCCCGACACCAGGACGACCGTCGGCACCTTGCCCTTCGGTGACGAGCGGCGCGATGGTGAGCGAGGAGGGCGTGATGCCCGAGCCGATGATCGCGACCTTCTCGTTGACGATCAGCTCCTGGGCGAGGCGTTTGGCGGCATCCGGCGAGGTCGCGTCGTCCTTGACGATGATCTGAATCTTGCGTCCGGCAACGGTGTCGCCGTGCTGGCGCAGATAAAGTTCCGCACCGTTGACCGCGGCTTTGCCGGTGGTGTTGAAGGCGCCGGTCATCGACTGAATGAGGCCGAGCTTGAGCACTTGCTGCGCCATGGCGGTGCCGGTGCCTGGAGCGTATGCCACGAGGCTTGCAGCCGTGACGGCTGCGCCGATCGCGATACGGGCCATGGTTTCCTCCTTGTTTGCCCGCGCACGCGCACCGACATCGGGGATGGCCCACCGAGGTGGTGGGCGCTCCCTGACGTCACTGCGCGCGTGAGCGCGGAACTTTCGAAGGACGCTATGGCACGCTCTCCGGATCGTCAACCGAACCTGCCCAAACGATGAGCTAGACTGTTCAAGACCCGGAGATTTAATTCATGAAATCGGCACCCATGCCCGATAGGTCGTGCCCTTAATCCGCGTTTTTAGAGGTGCACCATGTCCGCGGCGACGCCTTCGATCCACGACACGCGACGCGATCAGGTCTTTCCCATCCTGGAGCCGACGGAGATCGAGCGGCTGCGCCGCTTCGGCCAGGTCCGCTGCTTCGAGGCCGGCGAAGCGCTGTTCAGGATGGGCGAGACCGGTCACGGCTTGACGGTCGTTCTCGCCGGCAAGGTCGATCTCATCCGGCGCGACGAGGCGGTCGGGGAAAAGCTGTTCCACAGCCATGGGCCCGGCGGGATTATCGGCGAAATGGCGCAGCTTGCCGGTCGGCCGGCGCTCGTCGACGGCATCGCCAGCGAGCAGGTCAAAGCGCTCATCATTCCGCCGGACCGGCTCCGCGCGCTCCTCGTCGCCGAGGCCGAACTTGGCGAGCGGATCATGCGCGCGATGCTTCTTCGTCGCGCCGCCATCATCGAAGCCGGCACCGGCGGTCCGGTGATCGTCGGCCGCGCCGACAATGGCGACGTGCTCCGTCTCCGCAGCTTTCTCACGCGCAACGGGCATCCGCATACGACGCTCGATCCCGACGTCGAGCCTGATGCGCGGACGATGCTCGAGCGGTTCCACGTCGATCCGGGCCAATTGCCGATCGTGCTGTGTCCCGGCGGACAGATGCTGCGCAACCCGACCGAGACCGAGCTTGCGCGTTGCATCGGGCTGGTGGGGCCGATCGATCCGGATCGGGTTTATGATGTCGTCGTCGTCGGTGCGGGTCCGGCAGGACTTGCCGCCGCGGTTTACGCGGGGTCGGAAGGGCTGTCGGTGCTTGTCCTCGACTGCCGCGCGTTCGGCGGCCAGGCCGGCGCGTCGTCCCGCATCGAGAACTACCTCGGCTTCCCGACCGGGATCACCGGCATGGCGCTGATGGCCCGCGCCTATACGCAGGCGCAAAAGTTCGGCGTCGAAACCGCAATCCCCGACGAAGTGCGCGCGCTCGAAATTCCCCGCGATGGGCATGACAATCTGGTGCTGAAGCTCGCGGGCGGCGAATGCGTCAAGGCGCGCTCGATCATCATCGCGAGCGGTGCCCGTTATCGCCGGCTCGCCGTTGCGGAGCTGGAGAGCTTCGAAGACTCAAGCGTGCATTATTGGGCGTCGCCGCTCGAGGCAAAGCTTTGCCACGGCCGCGAGGTGGTGTTGGTGGGGGGCGGCAACTCGGCGGGGCAGGCGGCGGTCTATCTCGCGCGCAAGGCAGCGAAGATCTGGCTCATCGTGCGCGGCGACGGGCTCGAGGCAAGCATGTCGCGCTATCTCATCGACCGCATCTCCGGGCTCGGCAATGTCGAATTGGTGACGCAAGCGCAAATTAGCGCACTCGAAGGACAGGACGGAATCCTGGAAGCGGTTCGTTGGCGTCACCGCGAGTTGGGGAAGGGAGGTGCGAGCGCGCCATTCGTCATCTTTTTCTTTTCATCGGCGCGGAACCGAACACGGATTGGCTGCGCGGGTCCGGTGTCGCCTTGGACAAAAAAGGCTTTGTGCTGACCGGTGCCGAGGCCGGCCACAATCGGCTTCTCCTGGAAACGAGCCGCAGGCGCGTTTTTGCCATCGGCGATGTGCGGTCCGGATCGATCAAGCGCGTTGCCGCCGCCGTCGGGGACGGGGCGCAAGTGGTGGCAACGCTCCACACGGTGTTGGCCGCGGCCGATCATCCGTCCGAGCTTGCCGTGCACCATTGATTGCGGCGCGCGGGCGCGGCATACCGCAGCACGCGACATAAGCAATCTGGAAAGACTTCCATGGCAGCAGCCGCTGAGCGCAACCGCGTTGTCGTCATCGGCCACGGCGCCGCCGGGCTTGCGGCGGCAATTGCGGCGGCCGAGGAAGCGCGGCGGGGAGAGTGCGCGGCGGACATCGTGCTCATCGAGAAGGCCGATGAAACATCAGCCGGCGGCAACACGCTGTGGAGCCCGTCCTATATGCGGCTCGACGCTGTCGATCGCATCGACCCCAATTTTGAACGCGACATGCTCGATATTTCGGGCGGGCGCGGCGATGCCCGCTATTTCCATACGCTGGCGGAGAATGCCGCGGCGACGATGGCGTGGCTGCAATCCCACGGCGTCACCTTCTGCTCGCCGCCTTATTATCTCGCTGCCGGCCCGCGCCGGATTCAGCCGGTCGGCGGCGGACGCGCGCTCGTCGGCGAACTGGCGCGGCGCGCCAAGGACCTCGGCGTTGCATTCCGCTATCGCTGCGCCGCGCAGCAACTCGTGACCGAGGGCGGCCACGTCAGCGGGGTCGTTGTCGCCGCCCCTGATGGCACCACGGACAGCGTCTCGTGCGATGCCGTCGTCCTTGCGACCGGCGGTTTCCAGGCGAATGGCGGAATGATGCGCACGCACTTCGGGCCGGGCGCGGAAGACATGGCGCTGATTTCGCCCGGGACGCGTTTCAACAGCGGCGACGGCATCCGCATGGCGACCGAATGCAGGCGCACGCACGTCAGGCGACTGGAACGGCATGCATGCCGAGCCGATCGATCCGCGCAGCCGAGAATTCTGCGCCGGTCGTGCTGGTCTACCCTATGGCATCGTCGTCGACCGCAATGGCCGGCGTTTTTTCGATGAAGGCGGGGGCCTCGTCCACGAAACCTGGGAGCGCTTTGCGCGGCACATTCATTTCGACACGCCCGGCCGCGAGGTTTACGCGATCCTCGACAGCCGGCTCCACGACATCGCCGACTTTGGACGCGCAATACGCTCGGAGGTGCCGCCGCATCAGGCCGACACGCTCGAAGGACTTGCCGCGGCGATCAAAGTCAATCCCGCGCAACTTGCCGAGACGGTCGCGGCCTA
Source organism: uncultured Alphaproteobacteria bacterium (assembly GCA_963702755.1). Taxonomy (GTDB): domain Bacteria; phylum Pseudomonadota; class Alphaproteobacteria; order Rhizobiales; family Xanthobacteraceae; genus JAJPKK01. The sequence continues at coordinate 510,766 of CAVPDZ010000010.1, forward strand.
CAATCGCGCCGCCGGCGATCCCGCCCGCTTCGATGCGGCGCGATGCGACGGCCTTGCTGCGCGTGCCGGCCTCGTGCCGCCCAAATCCAATTGGGCCCGCGCGATCGAGAAGCCGCCCTTCCTTGCCTATCCGCTGATCGGCGCGATCGCTTACACGTTCGGTGGCGTCGCCACCAGCGAAAGGGCGGAAGTGCTGGGCGCGCACGGTCCGTTGCCGGGCCTCTATGCCGCGGGCGAGATCACCGGGCATTTCTACGGCACGGCTCCGAATGCCGTTGCCGTGCTGCGTGCCGTCGTGTTCGGCCGCATCGCCGGGCGCGAAGCGATATCCTACGTCGCCACGACCGTTCGCTAAGCCTGCGCGCAGATGCGCGCGACCGCGTCCGCCAGCACCTCGCAGCCGAACACGATGTCGGCGTCGGACGTGTTTTCGCGGACGTCGTGGCTGATGCCGCCGATGCTCGGCACGAACAGCATGGCGGCCGGCATATGGCGTGCCACCACCATCACGTCATGGCCCGCGCCGCTCGGCAGACGCACCGGCTCTTCCCCGTGCGCCCGGGCTGCGGCGGCGATCGCCTCGCCGAGGTCTTCCGTGAGCGCGGTCGGCGGAATGCGGGCCGTGGTCTCGACCTCGACCGCGGCCGGTCCCCGATTGGCCTCGGCGACGAGGCGTTGAAGCGCGGCCTCGAACCGGTCCAGCACGTCGGCGCTGATGTCGCGGAATTCGAGCAGCATCTCGCCTTCGCCCGGCACGACGTTGGCGGCGCCCGGGCGAAACACCATGTTGCCGAAGTTCCAGACGGTGTCGCGATCAGCGAGGCGCTGGAACTCGCCGTTGAGCTTTGCGCCAAGCTCGATCAGGGCCGCGCCGGCGTCGCGGCGCATGGACATCGGCGTGGTGCCGGCGTGATTGGCGGCGCCGTGGCTGCGGATGCGGTAGCGCCGGATGCCAGACCAGTGCCGGCACGACGCCGATGCGATTGCCGGCCGCTTCCATGCGCGGCCCCTGCTCGATATGGGCTTCGAGGTAGCAGAACTGGCGCTTGCCGTCGAAACGATGAGGCTCAGGCTCGCCGGCGATCGTTTGCAGCGCCGCAGTCGAGCGCCGCCGTCCTTCGAGCGCGCCGCTGCGATTTCCTTCTCGTCGATGTCGGAAAAAGCGTGCGGCTGCCGAGGAACGGACAGATACGTGCCCTCCTCGTCCTCGAACGAGATGACGTCGACGCCGGCGGTTCGTTCGCCGGATTCGATCATGCTGCGCGCGATCTCGAGCGCATAGCCGACGCCGAGCGCGCCATCGAGCCAGCCGCCCTTGGGCACGGTGTCGGTGTGCGAGCCGATCAGGATCGCCTTGGCCGTGGGCGCGCGGCCGAGCACGTTGCCGACCCGATCCATCGACGCGTCGAGCCCCGCGCGGCGGAGCTTGTCGACGAGCCAGCGCCGCGCCGCGATGTCTTGCGGCGACAGCGCGACGCGATCGACGCCCGTCTGATAGGCACCGATGCTCGCAAGTTCGCGCAAGTCCGCCAGCAGCCGTTCGCCGTTGATACGCGCCATCGTGAGGTCCCGCAGTCTCTGGGCCTCGGTTTCTAGTGTCTTCCGGCGCCGGTGTCGATGCTCACATTATTATCGAAAGGTATGATAGCCGGAATCGAGCATACAAAGTGCGGGCATCAGGCCATCGTGCGCCAGAGGACAGGTTAGAAATGCCGCTTCCATCACATCCAGGCCGCCTCCTGAAACGTGAAGATGATCGCGATCGCGATCTCAGCGCAAATCGGTCTCGCACCTGACCTCGGCGTACCGTCCGGCCGCATAACCGACATTCTGAACGGGCGCCGGTCGATTACCGCCGATACCGCGGCTCGAGCTCGGCCGCTATTTCGGCAACCGACGATACAGTCTCTGGCTTGATCTCCAAAGCCAGTACGATATCGCGGAGGTCGAGCGCGATCTCGCGGATCGGAAATCGCAAAGCGGGTGCGGCCGGCGAGTGCCGCGTAGCGATCTATCGCGGGCGCGCAATGCGATAGATCGCAGGCCCAGTCACTTCCGCGTTTGCTTGAAATATCTCAAGTCGGGCGGCGGCTGATCCTTCCTGGCGGGCATCGAGAATTCGTCGGCGCTCAGGAAATAATTTTCGTTTCCGACGGCGACTTGGTTATTTCCCTCCGTGCAATAGCTCTCTTGCCAGGTCGGATGAGGCTCGGCGTCGCGGCGATATTTCTTGTCGACGGTCCAGGGGCGCGTCAGCGCATGATCGATGACGGTGATCTCGTCATGAAGGATATTCGGATCGGATTTATCGAGGTGGAATCGCTCCAGGAACACTGACTGATTGTCGAAATGCAGCGGCAGCCCGGACGCATCGTAGGCGCGGGGGCCTTTGAAACCGCGCGTTACTACTTCGAGCACGTCGTAGCGGCCGTCGCCATCCTCGTCGATCCACTTGCCGATGGAGTAGCCGCCATAGGTCGGTTCGATCTCGGCAGGCCAGTCGCGCCCGTCAGTGAAGATTCGCCGCTGATGATCCCACTCGAGCAGAAGGTAGGTGGTTTCCGGGGTGATGACATATTCGTGCGAACCGAACGTCATCATGCGCGGCATCCCGCTCGGCAGGCAGCGCGCGGTCGGATAATTGCCGAGCCCGCCCGCGGCCTGTTCCGCCATGCTCTCTTGCAGGACTTTTTGATATTCCGCAGTCAGCGGGGCCTGTTGTCCCAGTCCCCATGGCTTGGTCTGATCAAAGGAGCCCTGTCCCCCGACTGACCGATAGATGACGCGGCTCCATTTGCCCTTCCAGTTGGGGTATTTCGCCTCATCGATCGCCTGTGCGCCGACCGTTGCGAACATCAGCGCCGCGATGAGTGAGGCCATCCATATCGCGCTTCGATTGAGCATGAATATCCTCCCGGATTATCTGATCGTTGGCCTGACGGAAGGAGAGTCGACGGCGCTTTGAACCGATCCTCTCGGCTGTGCAGGCAGCGGTAAATTCGAAGATCGAACGCCCGCCGTGGGCACCGACGCTGCCGCTGAAATCGAGGAGACTTCGGCACGTCTCGTGGGCAGCTCGCAACCGAACGCTACACCAATTGCCGACCTGTCGGAAGGGACGCAACTGCGTCCCAGCTCGCGAATTTGGCTGAATTGGGGGCTACCCGGATCGCGATGTCGATAAATTCCGCAAGATGTGGCAAGTAAAGACAACGGCAAACGAGAGTAACTTCAGCAGACTCTAGGATTCCGCGCTCACCTCAGTATGCTCAAGTCCACGCCGCAGCTTGTCGCGCAAGATGGAGACAAGAGCGAAAACGGTCGCGTCATCTTCATCGGCGTTTGCCGGATGGTCGTCCCGCGCGATTAGAGCGGGCCAATTTGTCGTAACGTCATAGCGTTGGAGGATGCGAGATGTCTGATGCCGAAGAATCCGCGATGCGTCTGCCTCTGATTCCGCCTGGGAAGCTCACGCCGGCGCAAAAGTCGCTTTACGACGAGATGCGCAAGGGCATCGCCAGCAATTTCAACGCGTTCAAAGTCGAACGCGAAGACGGCGCGCTGATGGGGCCGTGGAATCCCTGGCTGCACGAGCCGGGGATCGGCAAGGCGATCTGGGATCTGACCATCGCCATGACGGCCAACGCGTCCTTGCCGGACAATGTGCGTCAGGTCGTCATTCTCGTTGTCGGCGCGCGGTTCGACGCCGCCTATGAGATTTACGCGCATATCGCGGTCGCCGAGCGCGAAGGGATGAAGGCCGAGCGTCTGGCGGCATTGGTGGCGGACTTGAAGCCGACCGATCTGACGCCGGAGGAGAACGTTGCCTTCGATCTCGCCTACAAGCTGGTGCGCGGCGGTACGTTGCCGGAACCGCTTTACCGTCTGGCGGTCAAGACCTTTGGGCAACACGGAACCAATGAGCTGATTTATCTCGTCGGCCTCTATTGCATGGTGTCGACGACGCTCAACGGCTTCAACGTGCCTGTTCCGGAACGCCCGTAGGTACGCGGGCGCCGCTCCGCCACATCCGCACCAGCGTGCGGTCGCGCCACCACAGCGCGTGGACGAGCGCGGCCGCGACGTGCACGATAATGAGAAGGCAAGGCCTATCGCCGCAACGACGTGCACGTGCGTGGGCAACTCCGTAAATCGCCAAGTCCGGCGCCAAGACATAGGGCAGGTCGAAGAGGCCGAATACGGTCGTCGGCACGCGGACCGGAGTCGTGGTGGCCATCAACCAGCCCGACAGCGGCAGCACCAGCAGCATCGCGTAAAGGCTGACATGCGCGGCCTTGGCGGCGACGAGCAGCGGCGGCGCAAACGGCTCGGGCTTCGGCGCGGTGGTAAACATGCGGAAGCAAGCACGCGCCACAGTAAGGGCGAGCACCGTGACGCCGATGCTCTTATGCGTCTGCGTCAGGTCAAATCGCTCGCCCGGATCGTCGACGAATTGCACCATGTAGGTGCCGAGGCCGAGCGCGAGCATCACCAATACCGCGCTGACCCAATGGAGGAGCCGCAACGACAGCGGCCAGGCCGACGCGTTTTCATTCATCGGTCAGCGCGCGCGTTTTGACGGTGATCTCAAGCACGTCGTCGATCAGCGGAATGCCGAAGATCATCCCGAACTCGGAACGCTTGATCGTCGCCGGTCGCCGCAAAAGAGACGGAGCGGCCCTTGGTCACCGGGTCAGCCTCGACATTCACGGTGAGTGCGATCGGCTTGGTGACGCCGAGCATCGTGAGATTGCCGAGGACGCGCGCCGTGCGCTGATCGAGCTTCTCCACTTGCGTCGAGGCGAACGTCATCGTCGGAAATTTCTCGACGTTCAACAGCACTGCGCTCTTCACGAAATTGGTGTAGGCGGCAGAGCCGACGTCGACCGACGTCGAGTCGACGGTGAAGGTGGTGAAGCTTTTGCCCGGGCTGTCGAAGTCGATCAGGATGCGGCCCGAATAATGCGTGAAGCGGCCGCGCGTGGTCGGGAAGCCGACCGCGTCGATCTTGAAACCAATCGAGGTGCGCTTCTCGTCGATCCGCCAGCTTTGAGCGGACCACGCCATCGGCGCCAGGGCACAGCACGTCAGCGCGAGCGCAGCGGCCGCAATCCGCCGGCGACTTTTTCGCCGCTTCCACAGGTCTCGGATTGGAAGAAAAATCATCGCAATCCCCACCCAATGATTTGGCAACCTCGCGCCAAATCATCCCCGCTTTTGCATCAGCCGTCCCATTGAGAGACTCACGCAAGTCAGGCTCTGTGCAGCACCAGGAATGGGGCGAATTTCGGAAAACGTTAGATGCTGGGAAATGCGGGAAATACGCAACGACCAATAAACATTGGCAAATACGCGAGGGTTCGCTCGGAAATCACCTTAACGTGATGCGGCATTGTTTGGATTATTCGCAAAAATGGTGGGGTCGGCCGCAGATTATCCGGCAAAAAGCTCACCTCATGCGAGTTATGGCGCTGCGCGCTTCACCCGCTTACTGCCATGTCGCGAAGCTCATGCCGGTGCCCGTGCCCGCGGGCGTGCGGTAGCCGGGGACATATTCGAACCAGTCGAGGTCGATGCCTTCCGCGGCGCCGGCAACGGCCACCCAGTTGAGGATTTCCGAGGAGCCGGCGTGAAGCTTGTTGCGCGGGAGGTTCTGCAAGAACTCGCGGTCCTTGTCGGCGAGCGCCTTGAGAATGGCGCGGTCGAAATCCTCATCCACCAGAAAATGGCTCAAGCCGCCCGAGGCGAGTACGCCGACACGGGCGTCGCCGGCAAAGCTCGATACCGCGCGACGCACCGCCTGACCGAGCTTATACGAGCGCCGCGGCGTCGGCTGGTTGGGCGGAAAATAGGTGTTGAGAAACACCGGGATGACCGGGACCGGCTTTGCGCTGTCGAGCACATGGCGGTGCACATAGGCGACGGCGTGACCTTCGCCCTCGCCGGCGCGCAGCGATTTCGAGGACGCGATATCGAAGTCGGCCTCGGAAAGCGCCTCGATCAGGTGAAGCGCGAGCGGGGCATGCACCGGATAATCGCGCGGCCTCGCCCGTCTCGAAGAAGCCGGCGCGGTTCTTGATGTACCACTCGGGCAGGTGCGAATAGGTCGAGTGCTGCGCATTGTTGTTGCGGATCGTATCGCCATAGTAGATCGCGAACATCGGCCGGCAGTCTTCGAGATAGCTTTCGTTCTGGTCGTCACCGAACACGATCAGGGCGTCGAGCTTTGCGGCACTGACAGCCTCGCGCAGCCGGCGCACCGCGGCGCGCGCGACGTTCTGGCGCGCGACGAGATTGGCCGGGCGCGACCATGTCCGCGAGTTTCGGATCAGCCTTCTCCAGGAGGTCGCCATAAGTGACCGGCCGGCCCTCCTTGTCGCGATGCTTGATGATCTGGTCGGTCTCGAGAAAACGCGGCAACGTCTCGTCGGCGGCAAGCAGCATCGGCGTGTGCGATGTTCCGGCACCGAATACGATTTCGCCATTGTTGTTTCCTCCGTTTGCGCGTCATCGGACCGGTCGGGTGCGCAAAGCGCAGCGTGCGCACCGTTAGCGATCAACCGATGCGAATATTGCGTCGCACCTGATGCGCACGCTGCGCTTTGCCACCCACGCAACTACATGGATCCGCATCGTTGCAATGATCCATGTCATGGATCGCCGCAGCAGGCTCAATCGATGTGCACGTTGGCGGCCTTGGCGACGGCGGCCCATTTGCGTCCCTCGGCGGCGATGAAGGCGCCGAACGCGGCGGGTGTCGTGGGATTGGTGACGGCGCCGAGCTTCTCGATGGTCGCTTGCATCGCGGCGCCGCGCAAACCCTCGTTGATGGCGGAGTTGAGGAGATTGATGATCGCCTCCGGGGTGCCCGCCGGGGCGACGATGCCATTGAAGGTCGTTACCTCGTAGTCCGGCACCCCGCCTTCGATCATGGTCGGTAGATCCGGCGCGAGGGGCGTGCGTTCGCGGCTCGTCACGGCGAGAGCGCGCAGACGCCCCTCGCGGATCAGCGGCAGCACGATGGTGATGCCCTCGAACGTCATCTCGACCTGCCGGCCGAGCACGGCCGTGACCGAATCCCCACCGCTCTTGTACGGCACGCCGACAATGTCGACGCCGGCAGCGGACTTGAAGAGCTCGCCGGTCAGGTGCGGCAGGCCGCCGGGGCCGGTGTGCGCATAATTGAGTCTGCCGGGATTGGCCTTGGCATAGGCGATGAGTTCCTTCAGCGATTTTGCCGCGAACTCCGGATGGACCACGAGGACCTGATAACTCTCGGAAAACTTCGCGACCGCCGCGAACTGTCGGGCCGGATCATAGCCGGCGCTCGCCGACACCGATGGCGCCACCGCGAGCACGCTCGTGTTGCCGACGAGAAGCGTGTAGCCGTCGGGCGCGGCGGCTGCGACCGCGCGCGCTCCAATGGTGCCGCCGGCACCTGGACGATTCTCGATCACGACCGGCTGTCCGAGCTTCGGCAAAACCTCCGCGAGCAGCCGCGCGGGAATGTCGGTCGGGCCCCCGGGCGCCGCCGGCACGATGAGCTTGATGGGCCGGTCGGGATAGGTTTGCGCGTGGGCACCTGTCGTCGCGACCCCGAGGGTAATCGCGACCATGATGGACCACCACCGGACAATCGTTCGGCGGCGATGGCGCGCGTTGTCAGCTTCATTCATTTCGATCGACCGGCTGTGTTGTGGCGAACGATGTTAGCCCTGCCCTGCAGGTGCGTCGATACGCGGTGATTAATAACAGTGCACGCATCTGCTCCACATCGCACGGTTCCCAATCGCACTTATGAGATTCCTATAGGGGTCCGTTGTTTCTCATCTCGAAATCCTATCGCAAAAAAGAGTAGCTCTGGCGTGCTGTTTGCAGTGGGAGGAGGCAAGGGCAGTAACGCGTGGGAGGCCAAGATGAGATGGCGCAGGCTGCAACAATCGCTCGGAACGGCCACTGACGCCGCCACATTGTCCAGGGCTCCCTTATGGAGCGGCCGTCTCGTGCGATGGCCCGCTGCGATCCTTGTCTCGGCGATTTTTGCCGTCGCTACTGGCTCTCAAAGCGGGCGCGCAGAAAGCGGCGAGCGGGACGCGCGGCGCCCCGTCGAGCGGGTCAATTTCACCGACGACGAAATCGCCGACGGCTTCTTCAAGATTGCGTTCGGAGCGGAGTTGCAGTTCGGTGCCCGCACCGAGCGCATCCGCAAGTTCGACGAGCCGGTGCGCGCGTTCGTCATCGCGGACGGCGCCGCGCGTCGCACTCAAATCGCAAACGTCGTCGCGGACATTCATGCCCGGGTGGACCATCTTGATCTCGCGATCACGGATGATCCGAAAGCGGCGAATCTCTTCATCTATCTCGTGCCGAAGCGCGAACTGGGACGCACGATCCGCTCGCTGTTCGGAGCCGACAAGGCGCGCGCGATCGCCCGTTCGCTCAATCCCGAGTGCCTGTCCGGCCTCGCCAAGGATCCCCGCAATCGCATCCAGCGCGCGGTCGTGATTCTTCCCGCCGATGCCGACGCTCCGACCTTTTTGAATTGCGCCTACGAGGAAGTGCTGCAGGCGCTCGGACCCATCAACGACAACCTGTCGATTCCCTGGAGCATGTTCAACGACGACGTCCGGACGGGATTTTTCGACGTCTACGACCAATACCTTCTCAACATTCTCTACGATCCGCGCGTGCAGCCGGGCATGACGAAGGATGAGGTCCATAACCTGCTGCCGGAGATCATGCCGACGGTCCGTGCCTGGGTCGACATTGCGGGATGCACCGCGCGCACTCTCGCGACGGCGCAGACGCGCAATGATCCATGCGGCGAAGGATTGCCCGAACGCGAAGTCAAACGCGCCCAGCAATTCACGCAACCGCCGACGACGCCTGAATAGGACGTCGGCCCGGCCTGCGCGCGCTGGGACGCAACCTATCACGATCGCCGTCAAGCGGAGCTTGCAGGCGCTATCGAAGAGGTGCGTATCCGACTGCCGAGCTAGGCTCTCCCGCTCACCGCTTGGGCGCTGTCCGCCGCGGCGATGACGATGAGAACTCGGTAAATGTGACGTCGCGGACGACATAGGGCCGATAGGTCGCAACCGACGACGGACTCTGCCGCTGTATTTCGACGCTGCGCTGGCCGACGCTCCGGCCCTCGCCGAATCGGACAGGATCAGCCCACCCGAAACCATCGCCACTACTGCCGCGATCGCGATCATGCATTTGCACATCGCAAGACCTCCTGATTGGCACGCGGCGATTCGCGCCAACTCCTGATAGTGTTTCCTCATATTTCTTCTCGCCGTACGGGAATCCTGACTGCTGCCGCCTGGCCGTCGCAAGGTCGAGAACAACTCGCAAACCTTGCCGCCATTGGTTCTTCGCAGTTGCAACATGTTCTGGAATGTCTTTTGCTTCGACGCGGCGTCAGTCTGGTCCGTTCACCGGAGCATCTCGATGAACCGTCTGCTCGCATGCCTTCTCGCTGTCACTGCCACGGCCCTCTGCGCGGGCGTCGCCGCGGCGCAGAGTCCGACCAGGATCAAGTTCACCACCGACTGGAAGATCCAGGGCGGTCACGCGTGGTACTTCCTCGCCAAGGAAAAGGGGTACTTCCGCGATGAAGGGCTCGACGTCACGGTCGATCAGGGCGAAGGGTCCGCGGCTGCGATCGGGCGGGTCCTCACGGGCGCCTATGATGCGGGGTTCGGCGACATCAATGCGGTGATCCAGAATGCCGCCGATCGGCCCGGCGAGCAGCCGATCATGGTCTACCTCGTCTACAACCGCGCGCCCCATGTGCTGATTTCCAAGAGCGACGGTCCGATCAAGACCTTGAAGGATGTCGAGGGTCATACGCTGAGTGCGCCCGCAGGTTCGGCGACGCTGCGGTTGTTCACGCCGCTCGCGAAGATCGTCGGCATCGATACCGCGAAGGTCAAAATCCTCAACGCGGCACCGAACCTGATCGAGCAATTGCTTGCCCAGGGGCAGGCCGACGCCATCGTCGGGTTCTCGGCAACGAGCTATCTGAATTTCGTCGCGATGCATCTCGATCCCGAGCGGGATTTTCGCTGGTTCTATTTCAGCGACTACGGGCTCGACCTCTATTCCAATGGCGTCGTGGTGTCGCAGAAGCTGCTGAAGGAGAACCCGCACGCGGTCGCGGGGCTCGTGAAGGCCATCAATCGCGCTCTTCTCGAGGTGGTCGCGCACCCGGCGGAGGGCATCGCGCTGGTGCGCAAGCTCGAGCCCCTCACCAATGTCGACATCGAGACAAAGCGGCAGGCCTACTTCATCGACCATCAGATGCTGACGGCGGAAACCGAGCGGCTGGGCATCGGCGATCTCGACGACGGTCGGCTCGCGGCGTCGATCAAGGTGGTCGCCGACGCCTACGGCCTCAAGCGCGTCCCCGACGTGCGCGAAGTGTTCGTGCGCGATTTCCTGCCGCCGAAAGCCGATCGCAATATCAAAGCGGCCGTGGGCAGATGATAGGGTTCACCGCTGCGGTGTCGCAGAGTAGGGAAGGTGTGGGAGGCGCCGGTTGAGCGAGCACGAAAAATTCATGGATATCGCCATCGAAGAGGCGAGGGCAGGGGCGGCAATGGGCGAGCAGCCGTTCGGCGCCGTCGTCGTCATTGACGGCGAGGTCGTCGTGCGCACGCGCAGCCTGAAGGTTACGACCTCCGATACCACCGCCCATTCCGAGACACTGGCGATCAAGCTTGCGACGCAGAAGCTGCGGCGGCGCATGATCCCGGAGGCCGTCTTCTACGCGACCTGCGAGCCGTGCCCGATGTGCCTTGGTGCGATCCTCAATGCCGGCATCAAGACGCTGGTGCTGGGCGCCCGCAACCGCCACATCAAGCAGCACGCCAAGCTCGCTTTCAATTTCAAGGATTACACCTGCGAGCGCTTTGCCGAAATGGTCGGGTGGGACCTCACCGTGATCGAGGGCGTCCGCGAGGCGGAATGCATCGCGCTCTATGCCGGCGCCGCCGTCGAGTTGACCCGCTGATGCTTCTCAAGCCCTAGCGTCGTAGGGTGGGCAAAGCGCGAACTTGTTCGCGCGTGCCCACCGTCGCGCGGATCCGCGTGGGCACGCGCGGACGGCGTCCGCGCTTTGCCCACCCTACGGTTTTTGGAATTGCCGAGTTACCGCTTGCCGGCCGGAAGCGTGGCGCCCTTGGCCCAGTCGGCGATGATGCGCCAGTTCGGATCGTTCTTGCTGGCGAACTGGCGGCCGCCGGAGTGGAAGGCATCGCCGCCGGCCTCGGGCGCGAGCGGATGGATGAGGATCTTGCTCGTCAGCGGATCGTCGACGGCCTGCACGAGCTTCAACACCGTGTCGTAGTTCTTGCGCGTCTGCTCTTCGGTCCAGGCGGTCTTGCCGTCGGGAAGCTTCTCCAGCCGGAACGCGTTGTTGGCTTCGGCGTGGCACATCACGCAGGGCGCGTGGCCGGCCCGCTTGGTGAGGAAGATCGGCTGCACCTTGGCTTTGAAGTAATCGTAGTCCGGCGTCGCGGCGGCATGCGCCACATAACACGCGGCTGCGGACACGAGCGCTGCCGCAGCAGCAGTGACGATGCGAGATGACATCCTGAATTCCTCCCCGACGCGTTTCTTCCGACCGGCTTTAGCCTGATCCTACCCCATCATTCGGCAGAGGTGGAGACCCTATCCTGCCGCGGCACGCATCAGGCGCTCGGCGGCGGCACGCGCTTCGGCGGTGATCTCGGCGCCCGCCAGCATGCGGGCGATCTCCTCGCGCCGACGCTCCGGTTCAAGTTCGGCGACGCGGGTCGCGACACGCCGGCCGCGGCCGAGCGCATCCTTGGTGATGAGGTAATGGTGGCCGGCGCGCGCCGCGACCTGCGGCGCATGGGTCACCGCCAGCACCTGCACGCGGCGGGCGAGGCGCGCAAGGCGGACCCCGATGGCGTCGGCAACTGCGCCGCCGACCCCGGTATCGATTTCATCGAACACCAGGGATGGCGCCGAACCGCGATCGGCAATGACGACCTTGAGCGCCAGCATGAAGCGCGCAAGCTCGCCGCCTGACGCGACCTTCATCAGCGGTCCCGGCTGGGTGCCGGGATTGGTGCGCACGAAAAACTCGACGCGGTCGATGCCGTTCGGCCCCGCCGCGTCGGGCGCGATCGCGGTCGAGAACCGCGCCTGCTCGAGCTTGAGCGGCTTGAGTTCACCGGTGACCGCCTTGTCGAGGGTTGCCGCGGTCTCGCGGCGCCGGGCGGAGAGCGCCGCAGCCGCTTTGTCGTAGCGCGCGATCGCCGCGGCCGCCTCCTTCTCCAGTTCGGCGAGGCGCGCCGCGCCGGCGTCGATCAGCGCGAGATCGTCGGTGTAGCGGCGGCTCAATGCGGCGAGATCGTCGACCGGCGCATTGTACTTGCGGCCGGCGGCGCGCAGCGCGAACAAACGCTCCTCGATGCGCTCGAGTTCGCGTGGATCGTAAGCGGCCGCCGCAAGCGCCCGTTCGATGTGATGGCGCGCGTCTTCGATCGCGTTCAGCGCCGCATCGAGCGCCTTGACCGCCGGATCGATGTGCGCCGGCGCGAGCGTCTGGCGCCGCTCCAGCCGCCGCACCGCGGCGGCGAGCATCGGCACCGGCGAGGCGCTGCCGGCAACCGCCGCCTCCGCCTCGCGCAGATCCTCGGCGATCTTTTCCGCCTGCATCATGCCGGTGCGCCGTTCGGCGAGCGCGGTCTCTTCGCCCGGTTCGGGCGCAAGGTCGCCGAGTTCCTTCGCCGCGTGGCGCAGCCAGTCGGCTTCGCGGGCGACACGCTCCGCCTCGGCGCGGTGGCGCTCGACTTCGCCCTCGGCGGTGCGGCGCGCGGTCCACAGGCGGGCAACCTCGGCAGCGTCGGCTTCGAGGCTGCCGTAAGCATCGAGCAGGAGGCGATGGGTCGCGACATCGACCAGCGCGCGGTCATCGTGCTGGCCATGGATTTCGACGAGCGCGCCGCCGACCGCCCGCAGGATCTGCACCGCGACCGGCTGGTCGTTGAGGAACGCCCGGGTACGTCCGTCGGCGAGTTGGACCCGGCGCAGGATCAAATCTTCGTCCGCGGGAATGTCGTTCGCGGCAAGGACCGCGCGGGCCGGATGGTTCTTCGGCACGTCGAAGGCGGCCGTCACCTGGCCCTGATCGGCGCCTTCGCGGACAAGGCCGGCATCGCCGCGCGCGCCGAGCGCCAGCGTCAGGGCATCGAGGAGGATCGATTTACCGGCGCCGGTCTCGCCGGTGAGCACCGACAGACCGGCGGCGAAATCGATGTCGAGCCGGTCGATCAACACGATGTCGCGGATCGAGAGCCGGGTCAGCATGGGCGTCCTGTCGCGGTCGTGAAGCTGGCGGCCGGCATGATTCGCGGCACACGGCTTAGAGTGTTCGCATCGTGCCTTGAAACATTCAATACGGGTGCAGCTTGGGAGTGCCCGGGGCGGCGCCACCGCCGTGCTTCAAGAACGAACGGTAACGAGATGCCGGATGGAGACTCAACAATTCGTGATCGCTTCCGTGAAACGACCGGCGAGTTTGGGCGTTGAGGGCGCGCATGCCGCGGGCAGCGGCCGCTGGGGCGGGTCAACAGGCTGAAATCACTTGGGTTTTGTTGCGCCTCGGGCGGGATCGAGAAAAAGTTATCAATTCGTCAACTTCGTTTGAACCCAAACTCGTCCCGAAACACTAACTATACGGAAACCGCTGGAAGGTTGGGGCCATGAACTCGACGATCTTCACCGCAGATCGCACGACCCATCTCAAGATCGTAGTGGTGTCGCTGGTCGCGTCGATCGCCGTCCTCGTCGTCGGCATCGCCGCCCGTCCCGACTCCGGTCGACACTACCGCGCGCATCCAGACCGCAGGTCCTGCCCTCAAAGCCGGCAAGCCGATCGCGATCACTGATAGCGATACCGTCGAGAGTCCGCTGATCCGCCGCGAACGAATTCGCTGCACCCCCGAGCCACCCCCAAGTTGCTGCACCCCCAAGCCACCCCCAAGTTGCTACACCCCCAAGCCAAGCTCAAGTCGAAGTAACAACCCACCCCAAAAATGCGCGCCCGTTGAGGGCGCGTTTTTTTTGTGCGGCCGTTCACACTCAGTTGAAGCGCACCGGCTTGTTCAAATAGAACTTGGCGAGCTCCGGCCGGAAGCGGTCCATGGTCGCCTTGTTGAGATCGAAGGGCGGCTTCGCGTCGGCCGGCAGCACCGCGAAATACTTCATGTCCGTCGTCGCCTTGTCGAACTCGGCGCGCGCAGTCTTGACGCGCGTCGGCTCGGTCAGGAAATCGAGGATGGTGCCGGCGAGCACTTTGGTCGCCGCCACCATGCCTTTGTGGGCGATGGTCGACGTCGGCGTCACCGCGGCCTGCCAGTTGTGATAGTTGATGCCCGGCACGCTCGCCGGAAAATTCAGCGCCGCCGTCGGTACCACCCAGGTCACGTCGCCATTGTCGTTCGAGGCCGTGGTCTGGTTGCGCGCGCCGAGCGCGTGACGCCGGTATTGAGGCCGACCGGCTTTGCCCCCATCGCGGTCTGGAACTTGCGGGCGAACGCCTGCTCCTCCTCACTCCACTTCGGCATGCCGACGGCCTCGATATTCGCCTGCACGACCTCGGCAATGGATTTCAGGCCAAGCTGCGGCCAGGCCGCGGCATCGATGGTGTAGTCGGTGGTCGTGCCGGTCATGAGCGCGGCGCCTTCGGAGATCTTCACCAGCTTGTCGAAGGTCTGCTTGGCGTCGGCCATGTTGGCGTCGCGCACGAACCACCAGATCTGCCCGAAGTCGGGGATGATGTTCGGCTGAATGCCCCCCGAAGTGATGGTGCGGTGGGCGCGATAGGTCGGGCGCAGATGCTCGCGCAGCTTGTCGAAGCCGATGTCCATCAGCTCGACGGCGTCGACCGCATCCTTGCCGTTCCAAGGATCGACGGCGCCGTGGGCAGTCTTGCCATGGAAATTGAACTTCGCGCTGATCGCGGCGTAGTTCATCAGGCCGTAGCCGGCCGAGAAGCTGTCGCCGATGTGGAGGATGATGGCGACGTCGGAATCCTTGAACTGGCCGGCGCGCACCAGGAACGGGCGGCTGACAAGCTGCTCCTCTGCGGGCCCGAGCGAGATCGCGACGCTTCCCGGGATATTGAGGCGCTGCATCGCCTGCTTCACCGCATAGGCCGCGCCGATGGCGACGCCCGGATGGGTGTTGTGGCCTTCCATGTGGCCGGGCGCGCCCGCGACCAGGGGCTTGCGCTCGATGCTGCCCGGCGTCTGCGAGCCTTCCGGCAGCGCATCCATTTCGGAGACGATGACGATCTGCGGCTTGCCGGTGCCCCAATGCGCCCAGATGTTGGTCGGCATGGTCGGCGTCTCGACCGTGAAGCCGATCGAACTCCAGCGTCTGCTTCACGAGCTTCGCGCTCTCGAACTCCTGCATGCCGAGCTCGGCGAAGTAGTAGACGCTGTCGCCGATCGTGGTGATCGCCTCGACATTGCGGTCGACCGCCTCGTTGGCGATCGCCTTCGCAGCACTGGACTCCGCCCGCACCGCCACTGTCGTCGCCGCGATCACCGCCAACGCGGCAGCAATCCGAACGGCCGACGACAGAAACCGAACTTCACTCATGCTTGTCCTCCCGAACTCCGGTGCAGCCTTTCCCAAGAACGACAAAATAGCAGGGAAATCCATTTGGAGTGCAACGGTGTGCCCCCTGCTGAGACGGGCAGGGGCTGCAGTAGAGAGGGGGCGCATCAAATACTGCAGCCTCTCGGTCAGTGCCTGGCCGAGCCCGCCAAAATTAGGAGTCCGACTAATTCTGCGCCGTGGTCGGTTTGGCGAGTGCCTTTACGAGGCGGTAGAGGAACTCCCTGCTGTCGTAGAGCGCCTGCACGCTGACCTGCTCGTTGAGGCCGTGCACGCCGCTTTTCCCAGGCTCGCTGAACAAGCCGGAGACGCCGTAGGCGGGGATGCCGGCGTTGCGCAGCCAGCGACTGTCGGTGTAGCCGCCGGACATCGTCTGGATCACGGCGACGCCGGGCCACATGTCGGCAGCGATCCGCTGGACCGCCTGCATCACGTCGGCGTTGGCGGGCGACGGCGGGCTCAGCACCGGCGTGCCCACCGGGATCACGGCGATGCGCGGATCGTCGATCACTCGCACCAACGTTTTTTCCACATCCCCGACCGGATCGCCCGGCATGATGCGGCAATTGACGGTGGCGCGCGCGGTCTGCGGCAGGGCGTTTTCCGCGTGCCCGGCCTCCAGCATAGTGGCAACGCAGGTGGTGCGGATCTGGGAGTTGTAGACGGGGTTCGCCGACAGCGGCGCAAGCGATTGCGCATCGGTGCGGCCGGCGAGCAGCGCGGTGAGCGCCGCCGCGGTGTCGCCGGTCTCGGTTGCAAGCGTGCGCTCGAAATAAGCGCGCGTCACCGCGTTGAGCTCGACCGGAAAATCGAACTTCGACAGCCGCTCGAGCCCTTGGGCCAGGCGATAGATCGGATTGTCACGGCGCGGCAGCGCGGAATGGCCGCCGGGGTCTTTCACTTCGAGGCGGTAGGTCTGATAGACCTTCTCGGCAAGCTGCACCACGAGACGCGTCGGCTTGCCGTCCTTGAGCATGCCGCCACCGCCTTCGTTGATGGCAAGTTCGGCATCGATCAGGTCGCGGTGGTGGTCGATGAGCCAGTGGGCGCCGTCGTGCGGCGAATCCGACAGTTCCTCGTCAGCCGTGAGCGCGAGGATGATGTCGCGGTCCGGGCGGAAGCCTTCCTTCACGAACCGGATCATGTTGGCGACGAAGATCGACGCCATCGCCTTGTCGTCGATCGCCCCGCGGCCGCGAAAATAGCCGTCGACTTCCTGTAGCTTGAACGGATCGAACTCCCAATCCTCCCGCTTGGCCTCGACCACGTCCATGTGAGCCATCAGGAGCAGCGGCCGGCGCGCGCCGGTGCCGCGCAGCCGCGCCACCATGTTGCCCTTGCGCGGCCCGGACGAGAACACCTGCACATCCGCGGCCGGCAGTCCGCCGTCGCGCAGCCGCGCCGCCATCGCCTCGGCCGCCCGCACGGTGTCGCCGACCGAGTCGGTGGTGTTGATCTCGACAAGCTCCTTGTAGATCGCGCGAAACTGCGCCAAGTCGGGGGGCAGGGGCGTGGGCGATTGCCCTTGAGCCGCACCCGCCGCTGTTAGAGCAAGGCCTGTTACAAGGCCGACGGCCAGGAGGGAATGGGGATAAGACATGGCAGTCTCCTCGACCGTCGAGTTGATATCGCTCGCCCGTCATCGCTGAGTTCTTAAATAGATTAAAGCATTTTTCGCGCCAGGTGCTGCGCCGGTGCCTGAACCGGCGTTCCTATTTAAGCTTAAATGCTATGATGTTCTGCCGATGCAGGCGACATCATTGTATGCAACATCGAGCAATCGATCAGGCTGCTTCCGGGACGTAGTGCAAGACCAGAAGGTCGGTCCGCGGGAAGGTCGCGACAGCATAGGCTCGACCTTGCTCGTCGCTGAACTCGACAAGCACCGCCTTATCAACCTCCTCAACGATCGTCCCAACCTGTCCCCGCACCAGCCCTATTTCGGGAACGTCGATCAGCAACGCCACCACGTCCAAAAGGGACGGATTTTGGTTCGTCGCGGCCTTGTTCACCGTCATCACATCACCCAACACGTGACGAAACGAGGCAGACTTTCACCTGTTCGTACTATCCAAACTGTTCTTATCACAGCCTTCCTTCCTTGTCGCTCAATGCTCACGTCGATACGCCATTGAGTACCCCACACATCCGCAGCTACCTCGGAGGCTTCGTATGAGCGCGCCGCTTCAAGCAAGACATCGCGCAACCACGCGGCGTCGCTACGCTTAAGGTCAAGCGCCTCGCGGAATACCCGAGCCTTGTGCCGACCGCGCGGGTGCAACGGGTTGAGGCAATAATCCTCGATCTTGCGAATGTCGAGAATCGCGCGATTGCCGCTAGGCAGACGCGTTGTCATGTTGACAGACGCATGTGGCGATCGGCATCTTTGAGCAATTCCATTCGTCTACCATAGCGCATGTGCAATTCATATCGACGAGTGGCCTAAACGATCGCAGACGGCAACCGTTCTAACCCAATCTCAACCTTCGAAGACCTCGCTTTTGCCGAGGCTTCGAACTCAAATCACATAAATGCGGTCCGGCAGTTCGTCGTGATTGGTGGCAGAGCGCGGGAAATGGGCGGCGAGCACCGTTGCGCACGCATCGATCGCCGCGATGAAGCCGTCGGCAATCCGGCCGCCGCTCATCTGCGCCGTGAGTGCGTTCACCGCATTTTGCCATTCCGCCTGCGGCACCTTCGCCGCGATGCCTTCGTCGGCGATGATGCGGGCATAGTGCTCCGCCAGCGACACGAAGATCAAAATTCCGGTGCGGTCCTTCTTGCGGGCGATGCCGCGGATGGTGAACTGCTCGATGGCGGCGCGGTGAGCGACGGCACGGCGCATCGCCCGCGGGACGAGCGCGACGCGCACCGCCGGCAGGCACAGCGCGACGCCGAGCACTACGAACGTGGCGACCTGCAGCGTTAAGATGCGATGCACCGACATTGCGGTGAAGGCGACGAGCAGCCACGGCAGGGCCAGCGCGACGATCGTGGCAAGCAGGATCGGCAACGTCATCGCGCCGCTCGAGCGGTGTGCCAGCACGCAGACGATCTCGCCCGACGTGCCGGCCTCGGCGGCGCGGATCGCGGCCGAGATGCGTTCGCGGTCTTGTGCCGAGATGTTCATCACCAGCTGCCCGATGCTCCGCCGCCGCCCGACGAGCCCCCGCCGCCGGAGAAGCCGCCGCCGGAAAAGCCGCCGCCACCACCCGAGTAGCCGCCGCCCGAAAATCCTCCGCCGCGCGGACCGCTCGAATTGAGCACGATCAGCATATTGACGACGAACGCCCGGAAGCTCGGCGACACGATCAGGAGGAAAACGAATCCGATGATTCCCGCAATCAAAAGCCAACCGACCCAATCCGGCGTCTGCTCGTCATCGACGCGCAGCGACGGCCGCTTCTGCCATTCTGAACTGTCGGTGGTCAGAACGGTGACGATGTCGTCGACGCCGCGCGAGATGCCGTCGCTGTAGTCGCCGGCCTTGAAGCGGGGCGCGATGGCATTGGCGATGATGATCTTCGACAGCGCATCGGTGAGCGTGCCCTCGAGTCCGTAGCCGACCTCGATTCGCACCCGTCGTTCGTTCGGCGCGACGAGCAGCAAAACGCCGTTGTTCTTGGTCTTCTCGCCAAGTTTCCAGGTACGAAAGAGCCCATTGGCGTAGGGCTCGATCTCCTCGCCGTCGAGCGACTTCACCGTGGCGACGACGAGCTGGATGCCGGATTTATCTTCGAGATCGGCGAGCTTCGGTCCGATCGACAGCCGCGCTTCGGACGAGATGATGTTCGCCTGGTCGACGATGCGGCCGGTCAGCGGCGGGTAGTTGGGCGCCGCCAGCGCGAGGGTCGCGAAGACGAGCGCCAGCAGCGCAAGCGGGATGCGCTGGATGCGTGCCCGCAGCAGCGATGCGTGGCGATCCGCCCTCATGTCGGCGCCTCGACGATGTCGCGGCGGTGGCCGTTAGAATTTGACTTGCGGCGGCGTCTGCGCAGTGTCGGTCGCGGTGAACTCGGCCATCGGCTTGTTGCCGCGGAACAACGTCGACGCCCAGATCACCGTCGGGAACGTCCGCAGGTCGGTGTTGTAGACGCGCACGGCTTCGATGTAGTCGCGCCGCGCCACGGCGATGCGGTTCTCGGTGCCCTCAAGC
This sequence comes from uncultured Alphaproteobacteria bacterium, assembly GCA_963702755.1. GTDB lineage: Bacteria > Pseudomonadota > Alphaproteobacteria > Rhizobiales > Xanthobacteraceae > JAJPKK01. The sequence continues at coordinate 530,585 of CAVPDZ010000010.1, forward strand.
TGCGATTGCAATGCGAGGAAGTTCTGGTTCGACTTGAGGTCGGGATAGTTTTCGCTCACGGCGAGCAGCCGGCCCAGCGCGCCGGACAACTGGTTCTGGGCATCCTGGAACTGCTTGAGCTTCTCGGGATCGGTGAGCTGGGACGCGTCGATCTTGATCTGCGTTGCCTTGGCGCGCGCCTCGATCACCGCGGTCAGCACATCCTTTTCCTGCTTGGCGTAGCCCTGCACGGTGGCGACGAGATTGGGGATGAGATCGGCGCGGCGCTGATAGTTGTTCTGCACGTCCGCCCACTTGGCCTTCGCGATCTCCTCGTCGGTCGGAATGGTATTGTAGCCGCAGCCTCCGACGGCGAGGCCGAGAAGAACAACGGCAAGGACGGTGCGCACGGTTGTTGTTGCAGTCATTGCGGCCTCCTGTTGGTCGCGCGGCGCACGATGTGCAAGGCTCCTTGAAAAAGGCCCGGCCGCGCCCGCGAACATTAGGGCTCTAAGCGTAAACGGAACATGTCACAATAGCGGGGCAATCGGAAAACATTAGGCGTCGCCATGCCGCCGAGCAACCATTCAAGCCGTCGGGCGCTTGTGGCCGGTCCCTCATTTGTGTCAAAGCTGCATCACTGAACCGGCTGAACCAGACCGAATAAGCTGGCCTCGGCCTCATGAGGCATCACGGAAGGGATTGCGGATGCGTTATCGCTGCGCGGTGCTCGATGATTATCAGAACGTCGCACTCAAGTTCGCCGATTGGGGAAAAATCGCGAGCGATGTCGATGTGACCGTATTCAACAAGCCGCTCGGCGGACCGGACGCCGTCACCGCGGCGTTGAAGGATTTCGAGATCGTCTGCATGATGCGCGAACGCACGCCGTTCCGCCGCAACACCATCGAAGCGCTGCCGAAGCTCAAACTCCTTATCACGACCGGCGCCCGCAATGCCTCGATCGACCTTGCTGCTGCGGCCGAGCGCGGCGTCACCGTCTGCGGCACCGGCGCCTTCGGCAATCCGACCACCGGCATCACCTTCGGCCTCATCCTGGAGCTGACGCGGCGCATCGGTTTCGAGCATGCGCGGCTGAAGGCGGGCGAGCCGTGGCAGGTCACGCTCGGACCCGACATCGAGGGCATGACACTTGGCATTCTCGGCCTCGGCCGGCTCGGCCAGCGCGTCGCCAAGGTCGCGAAGGCGTTCGGCATGAAGGTGATCGCCTGGAGCCAGAACCTCACGCCGGAGAAATGCCAGGAGGCGGGCGTCGACTATGCCGCGAAGGACGACTTCTTCCGCGCCGCCGACATCGTCACAATTCACCTGCAGCTCAGCGACCGCTCGCGTGGCCTTGTCGCCGCGAAGGAACTCGGCCTGATGAAGCCGACGGCCTATCTCGTCAACACCTCGCGCGGGCCGATCGTCGACGAAAAGGCGCTGATCGCGGCGCTTTCCGATCATCGCATCGCCGGCGCCGGCCTCGACGTGTTCGACGTCGAGCCGCTGCCGCTCGACCATCCGTTCCGGCGCATGGACAACGTCGTGATCACGCCGCACCTCGGCTACGTCAGCCTGCAAAATTATCAGCACTATTTCCCCGACATCGTCGACGACATCCGCGCCTTCATCGAAGGCAAGCCCGTGCGGGTGATCAAACCGGGAGCAAGTCATTAGGAGGTGACGTGACTGAGGTCGATCTCAATTTCCTGGCGCGTCAGAATGACCGCGTTCTTTATGAGCTCGCGGGCATTCGTGCCGAACTGTGCGTCCGGGAAACCATGATTGTGCGGCTTGAGGGCGCCGTTACCTCATTGTCCGAAGACGTCCATGTTGTACGCAATCAAATCGGTCGTATTAACGATCGGCTCCGAGAAGGGGCTTAAATCCGGACCATTAATTCGATCCCAACCGCTTTTTCCGCTCACCATAAGCCACGATCGCAGTTGCTTGCCACCGCGGCTGATCGCAAAATGTCGCGATACGATATTCTGTCTTTAAGCAGTGGGTTTCATGAAAGCGATCATCATCGGCGGCGGGATTGGCGGGCTCACGACGGCGCTGATGCTTCACGCCCGCGGCATCGATTGCGAGGTGTTCGAGCAGGCCGACACCGTTCGCGAGCTCGGCGTCGGCATCAATACGCTGCCCCATGCCATCAAGGAGCTTGCGGGGCTCGGCCTCCTGGAGCGTCTCGACGCGGTTGCGATCCGCACCCACGAACTGTTCTACATGAATCGGTTCGGCCAGGAGATTTGGCGCGAGCCGCGCGGCCTCGACGCCGGCTACGACGTGCCGCAGTTCTCGATCCATCGCGGCCGCCTGCAAGGCGTGATCTATCAGGCCGTGCGCGCCCGCATCGGCGAAAGCCGCATCCACACCGGTCACCGTCTCGGCGCGTTCAGGGAGGACGACGGCGGCATCACTGCCTATTTCTTCGATCGCAACGGCTCGCACATCGCAAGCGCGCGCGGCGACGTGCTCATCGGCGCCGACGGCATCCATTCAAGGGTGCGCGAGACGCTGTTTCCGAACGAAGGTCCGGCGGCCTGGAACGGCATCATGCTGTGGCGCGGCGCCACTGACTGGCCGGCGTTCCTCACCGGCCGCTCCATGATCATCGCCGGCGGCAACACCGCGAAATTCGTGATCTATCCGATTGCGGAGGGCTCGCTGCCGGGCCGCAAGCTCACCAACTGGGCCGCGATGGTGAAGGTCACCGACGCCGCGGTGCCGCCGCCCAAGGAGGACTGGTCGAGCCCGGGCCGCATGGAGGACCTGATGCCGCATCTGCGGCGCTTCAAGGTGCCGCATGTGGACGTGATGCACCTCGTCGAAGCGACCGGCGAGTTCTGGGAGTACCCGGTGTGCGACCGCGACCCGCTGCCGCGCTGGTCGCACGGCCGGGTGACGCTGCTCGGCGACGCCGCCCACCCGATGTATCCCGTCGGCTCGAACGGCGCCTCCCAGGCGATCCTCGATGCGCGCTGCCTTGCCGATCGGTTGGTGAGCGCCGACCACGTGTTTGCGGCGCTCGCGGCCTACGACCAGGAACGCCTGCCCATGACGGCGCAGATCGTGCGCATGAATCGAAAAGGCGGGCCGGAAGGCGTCATCGACGCGGTCGAGGAGCTTGCGCCCGACGGTTTCACCAACATCGACGAGGTGCTGAACTACGAGCAGCGGCAAGCAATCGTGCGCGGTTACGCGGCAACGGCGGGATTCGCGCGCGACCAGGTGAACCGGCCGAGTGTGGGAAAGGCGGCGTAGCGCCGTCTGCCGGGAGGTTCGCTGCGGAGCCCATGCTCGACAATCCTTGTCGACTGTCGCTATCCTGATGAGAGACTTTCAGCATTCGGTGAACGCCATGGCCCCGCAAATTCCTTCTCAGAAAGCGGACGATCTCGCCCACGAGCTTGCGGCGGCAACAGGCGAGGACATTGACACGGCAGTCATCCGGGCATTGGAAGAGCGGCTCGCTCGTATACCGAGACCCCTTGCTCGTGATCGACGGATTGCCGTTGAGGAGTTGTTCAAGAAGCTGGCCAGCATGCCGGTCGTGAATACCCGCGCTGCGGACGAAATTATCGGATACGGACCTGATGGCCTGCCAAACTGATGGTTATCGACACATCCGCCATTTTCGCGGCTATTGCGCGCGAGCCTGACGGCGCGATTTATCGTTTAGCAATTGCGGGAGCGCCGATACGGCTGATCTCAGCGATCGCGTTGTTGGAAACGCGGATCGTCCTGCGCTCGCGACTAGGTTTGACCGCGGTCGCGACGTTCAATGAATTGATCGAACTGGCTGAAATCGTCGTCGTTCCGTTTGACCGCGAGCAAAGTGATGCCGCGTTCGAAGCGTTCAACCGGTTCGGTAAAGGACAGGGTCACCCGGCGCAGCTGAATATAGTTGACTGCGCAAGCTATGCCCTTGCCCATTCGCGCGATCTACCGTTGCTGTTTAAGGGCAACGACTTTTCACAGACCGATATCAAGTCCGCCCTGCCGTAATCCGCGCCGCGACCACCCACTACCCCGGCGGCGGCAGGAACACGACTTCGTGCTTGGCGGAGAGCGCCACTACCTCTTCGGGTTTCTGCTCTTTCATGGCATGGATCGCCCAGAACAGGTCGTAGAGCTTGCGGGTCGGCGTGACCCAGAACAGGCACTTCACCGGCTGATCCGACTTGTTGAAGAATCCGTGGGCAATGCCCATCGGCAATCGGATGACGTCGGCGGCCGTTGCGAAATATTCGCGGCCGTCGAGAACGCAGTCGAGCTTGCCCTCGAACATGTAAATGAATTCGTCCTGGGTCGGATGAATGTGCGGCGGCACGAACGTGCCGGGCGGGAAGGTGGCGTGCCAGGCAAATGAGTTTTCGCACAGCTGCTTGGGCACGTAGGTCTGCCCCAAGATATTCCACACGATCCCGTCAAGACCGGTCCCGGCCTTGGTGATGCCAATGTTCATCGTCTGCATGGATAGCTCCTGTTCCGGCTCCCCTCGTTAGCGCGCGGGCCCCGCCACCGGCATGCGACGCAAGTCGCATTCAATCACAAACCGGCGGTGCGGTAACCATGCGGTGGCGATGCTCCGGTTTCGGCATCGATCATAGTCAATCGCGCGTGCCGGACCTGCAAAAGCTTGCTATTAAAGTTAAGATCGGTGGTGTCCCGGCCGGCGGACGCGCAATACGGATGACGGATTCGAGGAGTGATCGAATGAAGACAAAGTCATGACGCTTGTTGCAGCGCTCGCCTTCGCCTCGTCGACGGCCGTGGCCCAGGAGAAGCTCAAGATCGGGCTCATCACCACGCTGTCGGGACCGGCCGCGACGCTTGGCCAGCAACAGAAGAACGGCTTCGAGCTTGCGCTCAAGACAATGGGCAACAAGCTCGGCGGCCGCGACGTCGAGTTGCTGGTGCAGGACGACGAGCTCAAGCCCGACGTGGCCGTCGCCAAGGTGAAGGCCTTCGTCGAGCGCGACAAGGTCGACTTCGTGGTCGGACCGATCTTCTCCAACATCCTGCAGGCGATCATGAAGCCGGCGACCGACGGCGGCGCTTTCCTGATCAGCCCGAATGCCGGCACGTCGAATTTCGCCGGGGCGGACTGCAATCCGAACTTCTTCGTCACCTCCTACCAGAACGACCAGATCCACGAAGTGCTCGGCAAATACGCGCAGGACAAGGCGATCAAGAAGGTCTTCCTGATGGCGCCGAACTACCAGGCCGGCAAGGATCGCTTGCCGGGTTCAAGCACGATTACAAAGGCGAGATCGTCGACGAAGTCTACGTGCCGCTCAATCAGCTCGACTATTCGGCCGAGCTTGCCCGCATCGCCGCCGACAAGCCGGACGCGATCTTCGTGTTCCTGCCCGGCGGCATGGGCGTGAACTTCGTCAAGCAATTCCGCCAGGCGGGGCTCGCCGAAAGATCACCTTCCTCTCCGCCTTCACGGTCGATGAATCGACTTTGCCGGCGCAGCAGGATGCGGCGCTCGGCTTCTTCGGCGGCGCCAATCTGGGCGCCCGACCTCGACACTCCGCAGAACAAGGCCTTCGTCGCGGCCTACGAGCGCGACTACAAGGCCGTTCCCGGCAGCTACGCCTTCCAGGCGTATGACGCTGCCTCGCTGATCGACAGCGGCCTTGCGGCGACCAAGGGTTCGACCGCGGACAAGAACGCGCTGCGGGCTGCGTTGATGAAAGCCGACTTCAAGTCGCTGCGCGGCGCGTTCCGCTTCAACACCAACCACTATCCGATCCAGGACTTCTATCTGGTGAAAGTTGCCAAGCGGCCCGACGGCAAGTTCGAGACCGAGATCGTCCAAAAGGTGTTCTCGAACTACGCCGACACGCACGTCAAAGATTGCAAGATGAAGTAACGAACACCCACCCCTTGAGGGGGAGGGTCGCTCGCGAAGCGAGCGGGGTGGGGTGATGCGGTGCCGCAGCGGCTGCGCTGCTTTTGAGGCAGCGCTCTCACCCCCTCCCGGCCGCTGCGCGGCCGACCTCCCCCTTCAGGGGGAGGTGCAGATCAGCCCGATGTCCACCACGCTTCTCATCGTTCAAATTCTCAACGGCCTTCAGCTTGGGGTGCTGCTGTTTCTGATCGCGGCCGGCCTCACCCTCGTGTTCGGGGTGATGGACTTCATCAACCTCGCGCATGGGGTCCAGTACATGCTGGGCGCCTACTTCGCGGTGATGTTCTACGGACTGACCGGCAGCTTTCTCGCCGCGCTTGTGCTCGCGCTCGCAGCTGCGCTCGTCGTCGGGCTCGTGCTTGAATTCGTGGTGTTCCGGCATCTCTATGGCCGCAATCATCTCGACCAGGTCATCGCGACCTTCGGCATCATTCTGTTCCTGAACGAGGGCGTGAAGACGGTCTGGGGCGCCGCCCCCTTGAGCCTGCCGATCCCAGCGGGGCTCGACGGCTCGATCTCGCTGATGCCTGGCCTCAACTATCCGGTGTGGCGGCTCGTCATCATCGCGTCAGGTCTCGCGACCGCGGTGCTGCTTTACGTTCTGATCCGCTTCACCGCGTGCCGGCATGCTGGTGCGCGCGGGCGCCACGAATGCCGAAATGGTGTCGGCGCTCGGCGTCAACATTCGCCGCCTGTTCATGATCGTGTTCGGCTTCGGCACCATGCTCGCGGGTTTTGCCGGCGTAATGATCGCGCCCATTCTCTCGGTCGAGCCCGGCATGGGCGACACCGTCCTCATCGTCGCCTTCGTCGTCATCGTCATCGGCGGCATCGGCTCGATCCGCGGCGCCTTCCTCGCTGCAATGCTGATCGGCCTCGTCGACACGCTCGGCCGTTCGTTCGCAGTCGATCTGTTGCGGCTCGTGATGGCGCCGTCGCCGGCGCGCACGGTCGGGCCCGCGATCGCATCGATGCTGATCTATCTGCTGATGGCGGTGGTGCTTTACGTCCGGCCGGCCGGTCTGTTTCCGGCGCGAGGGCGGTGAATGGCGGTCGTCGACCACGCCCCTGCTGCCACGCGCCCCGGGATCACCGCAGACACCGTCGTGCCGGTGCTGCTGTTCGCGGGCCTCGCCTTGCTGCCCTTCGCCGGCGGCGAAACGTTCATACTTGATCGGCTGATCCGCATCATGGCATTCGCCGTCGCGGCGATCGGGCTTGATCTCATCCTTGGCTACGGCGCGCTGATCTCATTCGGCCACGCGGCCTTCATCGGGATCGGTGCTTATGCGGTCGGCATCCTCGCCGCCCACGGGATCAACGAGGCCGCGATCGCGCTGCCGGTCGCCCTCATCGCCGCGATGCTGTTCGCCGGGCTCACCGGCCTCGTCGCGCTGCGTACCAAGGGCGTCTACTTCATCATGATCACGCTGGCGTTCGGGCAGATGGTGTTCTTCACCGCAAGCTCGCTCGCGCCCTATGGCGGCGATGACGGCCTGACCATCCGCATGCGCGATACTTTATTCGGTTATCCGCTGCTCGATAACAGGCTCGCGTTCTATTACGTGGCGTTCGCATGCCTGCTCGCGAGCTATCTGCTGTGCCGCTCGATCGTCGCGGCACGGTTCGGCCGTGTCTTCCGCGGTGCGCGCGAAAATCCCGCCCGCATCGCCGCGATCGGCTTCGACGCCTACCGCTTCCAGCTAGCCGCCTACGTGATCTCGGGAGCGCTCGGCGGCGTCGGCGGTTTCCTGCTGGCGAACGTCACTGATTTCGTCAGCCCCGCCTACATGTCCTGGCAGCGCTCCGGCGATCTCCTGATCATGGTGATCTTCGGCGGCATGGGCCGGCTCTACGGCGCCATCATCGGCGCCATCGTCTATCTCCTCGCCGAGGAAAAGCTCGCCCAATACACCGAGCATTGGCGCCTGTGGTTCGGTCCGATCCTGGTCGCGGTCGCGGTGTTCGCGCCGGGCGGCCTCATCGGCGTCGCCCAGAAGCTCGCCCGGAGTTTGCGGCGTGAGTGAGCGCGATCCCGTGCTGCACATCGAGGATTTGCACAAACGCTTCGGCGCGCTCGCGGTGACCGATGGCCTGACGCTCGACGTGCAGCCCGGCGAACTCCATGCGATCATCGGCCCGAACGGTGCCGGCAAGACGACGCTGATCAACCAGATCTCGGGGTTCATCGCGCCCGACAGCGGCCGCATCCTGTTCGAGGGCCGCGATGTCACGGCGCTGCCGGTCTACGCCCGCGCCCGACTTGGCCTCGCGCGCTCGTTCCAGATCACCTCGATCCTGCCCGGCTTCACCGCGCTCGAAAACGTCGCGCTCGCAATTCAGGCGCATGCCGGATCGAGCTTCCGGTTCTTCGGCCGTGCGAGCGCCGAGACGCGCCTCAATGATCCGGCGCGCGCTGCGCTCAAGGAGGTCGGGCTCACCGCGCGCGCCGACGTCGTTGCGGGCGCGCTCTCCCACGGCGAGAAGCGCGCACTCGAGCTTGCGATCGCGCTCGCGATGACGCCGCGCCTCTTGCTCCTCGACGAGCCCATGGCCGGCACCGGACGCGAGGAAACCGAGGCTTTGATCGCGCTGTTGGGGCGGCTCAAGGGCCGCTTTCCCATGATCCTGGTCGAGCACGACATGACCGCGGTCTTCGCGCTCGCCGACCGCATCTCGGTGATGATCTACGGCCGCATCCTCTCGAGCGGCACGCCCGACGCGGTGCGCACCGATCCCGCCGTCATCGCCGCTTATCTCGGCGACGAGATGGAGCAATCGCGCGAGGCAGCGCCATGCTGAAGGTCGAGCACCTCGCGGCGCGCTACGGGCCGGCGCAAGTACTGTTCGACGTCAGCCTCGCCATCGGGGCGGGCGAGGTCGTGACCTTGATCGGCCGCAATGGCATGGGCAAGACCACCACCATCCGCGTGCTGATGGGCCTTCTCGCGGCGACCGGCGGCACGGCGGAGTTCGACGGCCGCCCGCTGCTCGGATCGCCGCCCTATCGCATTGCCCAGGCCGGACTGGGTCTCGTGCCGGAAGGACGCCACATCTTCCCGACGCTGACCGTCGAGGAGAATCTGGTGGCGACCGCGGCGGCGCGGTTCGGCGCGCCGCGCTGGCGGCTCCCTGACGTGTTTTCTCTGTTCCCCCGCCTTGCCGAACGGCGCCACCATATGGGCAACGAACTCTCGGGCGGGGAGCAGCAGATGCTCGCGATCGGCCGTGCCCTCATGACCAATCCGAAGCTCCTCATCCTCGACGAGGCGACCGAAGGACTTGCGCCGTTGATCCGCGCCCAGATCTGGGCCTGCCTCGCGCGACTGAAGGCCGAGGGCCAGGCCATTCTGCTGGTCGACAAGCACATCGACGCCCTCACCAAGATTGCCGACCGCCACGTCGTGATCGAAAAAGGTCATGTGGTGTGGACCGGCGGATCGCAGGCGCTCGCCGCCGATCGCGAACTGCAACGCCGCTACCTTCAGGCGTGAGCGCGCAACGCACCCGCCGCCTTCACGCGATGATGTCGGGCGTGATCTGATCTTCGATGAACGTGATGCGGTCGCGCAGCGCGAGCTTGCGTTTCTTCAGTCGCTGGATCTGGATCACATCGCTTCCCGGAACCGACTGAAGCGCTTCGATTGCGGCGTCGAGGTCGCGATGCTCCTGGCGCAGACGTTCGAGCTGCAATCTCAGCTCGGCCTCTTCTTCTTTGGTCATCCGCCGCCGCGTCCCAAGTCGACCAATCTGAAGTCGGCCAATTCGAAGCCGGCCGAAGCCGCCCAAAATGGGCCTAAGCCGAGCCAGCGCCCGTACCGCAACCTTACCATGATCCTGACGACGGCGCTGCCCGGGCATCCCTACTGCTCATGGCGAGACCGGCGCAGGTGCTGCGACATTTCGACGGGCAATAAAATTTGACTGAAAGGCTCAAAGCTTCGCGGTATGTATTCACCGGATTGCTGCGATGCACAACATTTGTCGCATCAACTCATTGTGTCGTTCATGTCACAATTTTACTGCTGCCTTCCAGGTCAGGCTGCATGGCATGCAAGGAGACCGGATACATGGCCACACCCTCCCAACTTGTTGAACTCGAACAACGTCACCGGATGCTGGAAAACCAGATTGCTGATGCCCTCCAGCATCCATCTATAGACGATCTTGAGTTGGCGGAGTTGAAGCGGCGCAAATTGCAGGTGAAGGACCAAATCGCGCGATTGACAAGCGACACGAGTGTCCACTGAGAGTGCCGGAAGCAATCGCGATCAACGATATTCAGTAAGAAACCGCCGGTCCTCAGGCCTGAGGCCGGCGGTTCTGCTTTCGGCGCTCCTTCCTTCAGCGCTCCTGCTTTCAGCGCTCCTGCTTTCAGCGCTCCTACTTTCGGCGATCCGTCGCGCCATCTTCTGTGCAGCCGGAGTATGATGTTACGGTGTCGCGACGGGAGACAGTCATGCGCGGGTCGGTCATCGGTTGGACGGCGGCGATGCTCGCCGCAACGATCGGCGGCGCGGCGATCGCGGCCGCGCAGGAAGCCCCATCCCAGTATCCGACCCGGTCCATCACCCTCATCGTCCCGTTTCCGGCGGGCGGCGGGGTCGACACCGTCGCGCGCATCGTCGGGGAGAAGCTCTCTGCCGCGCTCAAGCAGCAGGTCATCATCGACAACCGGGCGAGCGGCGGCGCCATCGTCGGCGCCCGCATGGTCGCCAAGGCCGCGCCCGACGGCTACACGCTGCTGCTTGGTCACACCGGCACGTTGTCGATCAATCCCAATCTCTATGCCAATGCCGGCTACGATACGCGCACCGACTTCGCGCCAATCGGATTGATCGCGACCATTCCGATCGCCCTCGTCGTCCATCCGTCGGTCAAGGCCACGACCGCGGCCGAACTGATTGCGCTCGCCCGTCGTGAGCCCGGCCGCCTCGCCATCGGCACCTCGGTGGTCGGCTCGGGCGGCTACATGGCGGCCGAATTGTTCAAGGACGCCGCCCAGGTCGACATGACCATCGTGCCCTACAAGGGGACCGGGCCGCTCGCCAACGACTCCCTCGGCGGCCACGTGCCGGTGTCGTTCAATACGCTGGCGCCCGTGCTCGCCAACATTCAGGCCGGCAATTTGCGCGCGTTGGGCGTCGCAAGCCCGGCGCGGTCGACACTCTTGCCGCAGGTGCCGACCATCGCAGAATCCGGCTTGCCGGGGTTCGAGGCCATGTTGCGCTACGGTCTGTTGGCGCCGGCGGGCACGCCGAAGGAGATCGTGCTGCGCCTCAATCGCGAACTGCGGATCTGCCGTGGACAGCGACGACGTGAAGGCGCGCATCGCGGCCGACGGCGGCGACGCGATCACGTCGACGCCGGAGGAATACAGCGCCGACCTCGACCGCGAGTTGCGCAAATGGGGCGCGCTCGTGCGCAAGCTCGGCCTGCACGTGGACTGATCGTCCGTCGCGCGCAATCTACGGTCGCTCTGGACAACGCTCGCGCTGAAGCGCAGAAAGACGCCGTTGGAGCGGATTTCGAATATGTCGAACCACTCTCTTCGGCCGCCACGACTTGGCCAGTGACCAGGCGCGGACGCTGATGCGAATTCGATAACGGAGGAAAGGACGCTCTGACGACAAAGGGTGCGCGAAGCACCACTCCATATGGGAGAGGGATATCATGAAAAAATCGAAACGCCCGGAGGAACTCGTTGAGTCCGTCGCCGGGAATGGACTGATCAATCGCCGCGCCCTGCTCGGCCAGGGCTTTGCAGTCGCAGGCGCAATGGGGGCGGCCGGAGCCATTACCGGAGCCGCCGCCGAGCCCATCAAAGACGAGCCGTGGACGCTCGAATTCGGCTCGACGATCCCGCCGGTGCAGACGCCTTCGCGATTCGAAAAGGACGTCGTGCGTACGCTGAGCAATCCGAAGGGCGAGTTCCGCAACTCGCATGCGCGCACGCCGCACCATCTGCTCAACGGCACCATCACCCCGAGCTCGCTGCACTTTACCATCAGTCATTCCGGCGTGCCGGACATCGATCCCGCCCAGCACAAACTCGTGATCCACGGCATGGTGCGCCAGCCGCTGGAGTTCACGCTGGACACGCTGTCGCGCTATCCGCTGGTTACGCGCCCGCACTTCGTCGAATGTGCGGGCAACTCGGCGCCGATGTTCTCCAATGAGCCGATGCAGGTGACCGCCCAGGCGATCCACGGCCTCGTGTCGAACTCCGAATGGACGGGCGTACCGCTCTCGGTCCTGCTCGATGAGGCCGGCATCGATCCCAAGTCGAAATGGCTGGTTGCCGAAGGCGCCGACGCCCAGATGCTCGACCGCAGCATCCCGGTGAAGAAAGCCTATGACGATGCGATGGTCGTGATCTACCAGAACGGCGAGCGTCTGATGCCGGGCAACGGCTATCCGATGCGACTGCTGGTGCCCGGCTATCAGGGCAACATGAACGTCAAGCATCTGCACCGCATCAAGGCCGTCGACCAGCCGGCCTACACGTTCTTCGAGACGAAGAACTATTCGCAGATCCTGCCGGGCGGAAAGACGTGGCGCTTCCACTTCCTCATGGAGGTGAAGAGCTTCATCACCCAGCCCTCGTTCGGCCTCAACATGAAGGGGCCGGGCTTCTATGCGATCTCCGGCGTTGCCTATTCGGGCGCCGGCCGCATCGCCAAGGTGATGGTGTCGGCGGACGGCGGCAAGAGCTGGGGCGAAGCCGCGCTGCAAGGCCCGATCCACGACAAGGCGTTCACGCGCTTCGTGATGCCGTGGCGCTGGGACGGCCAGCCGGCGGTCCTGCAAAGCCGCGCCTGGGACGAGGCCGGCAACGTGCAGCCGCTGCGTGCCGAGTTCGTCGCAGCGCGTGGCGAGACCAAGAAGCCGCTCGCAACGCCGCTCGCGTTCCCGAACCAGCATTACAACAGCATCACAAGCTGGGGCGTTCAGCCCAATGGGGAGATCAAGCATGTCTATGCGTAAACCGCTGATCGCCCTCGCGGCGCTGGCTGTCGCCGGCGCGGCATTCGCACAATCGCCGTCGCCGCGGTCGCCGGAACTCGGCAAGCCGATCACGGAAGCCGACGTCAAGCAGTGGGACATCGCCGTCCTGCCTGACGGCAGCAACCTGCCGGCGGGCAGCGGCACGCCCGCGGAAGGCGCCAAGGTCTACGCCGAGAAGTGTGTCGCCTGCCATGCCGAGGGCGGCAAGGGCGGCGGCGCACCGGGCGCCGGGCCGCTTGTCGGCGGCGCACCGCTCACCGATGGCATCGAGACGGCGAAGACCATCAAGAACTACTACGCCTATCCGACGACGGTGTTCGACTACATCCGGCGCGCGATGCCCTATCCCGCGCCGCGTTCGCTCTCCGATACCGAGGTCTACGCGCTCACCGCCTACATTCTCGCCCTCAACAATCTGATCGGCGAGAACGACCGCATGGACGCCAAGACCCTGTCGCAGGTGAAGATGCCGAACCGCGACAACTTCATCCTGCCGTATCCCGATCGGATCTAGGCTTCTTCGCGAGATTAAGTCGTTATGGCCGGGCTCGTCCCGGCCATAACTTTTTTTGGCGGGCCCCAGCCGGGTAGGGTGGGCAAAGGCGGCCGAGACGTCGAGATTTCGCGAAACGGTTCTTCCGCCGTGCCCACCATCGGCGCAACAAGAACGTCACCACCGCGGTGGGCACGCGCGAACGCGTTCGCGCTATGCCCACCCTACGATTCGTGCCTTCATCAATTAGCGGCGTGCTTGGCGAGCGCGGCCTTGATCGCGGCACGGTCGACTTCGACGCCGGCAAGATAGAGCGCCGCGATGCGGCGGGTGTTGCGGATATCGTCGAGCGGGTTGGCGTCGAGCACCAGCAAATCCGCGCGCTTGCCCTGCACCAGGCTGCCGCGGTCGGACAGGCCCAGGAACTCCGCCGGCCGGCTGGTGGCCGCGACGATCACCTGCGCCGGCGTCATGCCGGCCTCGACCATCAGGCCAAGTTCCTTCTGCTCGGCAAAGCCGAAGAAATGATCCTCGAGGCCGGTGTCGCTGCCGAGAATGATCGGCACGCCGGCGGCGCTGAGCTTGACGAGATTCTTCTGCAGGATCGCGTAGTTGCGCCGGTTGCGCTCGACGGTTGCCGCGTCGCGGCCGGCGAACAAGTCGCGCACGCGATCGATAACGGCAGGAGGCTCGGTGTCGCGCAGCAAGCCGGCGAGCGCCGGCTCGGTGAACCACGCCGGCACCGATGCGTGGGTGCCGCGCTCGGGCGCCCCGATGTTCGGCATGGCGTAGACGTGGTTCTTGATCATCAGGGCGATGAGCTCATCGCTCATCTCCTTGTCGCGCACGAGATGCGCGAAGCCGTTGATGCCGGCGGCGGCAAGCTCGAGTGCGTCGTCGTGGTAGAAGATATGCGCGATGACCTTGAGGCCGGCGCGATGGCCCTCCTCGATGATGACCCGTGACAACGCGATCGGCAGCTTCGGCGCGCGGCCGCCGCGGTCGTCGACCCAGATCTTGATGGCGTCGACGTGCTTGGCTGCAAGCTCCCGCGCCGCGCTGCGTGCCTCGTCCTCGGTCGTGATCTCGTAGGCGATGTGGGCGTAGGCGGCAGCGCCGGGACCCGCATTCGGCGCGCCGATGCCGCGTCCCGCGATCATGAGCCGCGCGCCGCCGGCTTTGCCTGCCGCCTGGTCGGCGCGAATTTCGTACATGACGTCGCCCTTCTCGATGCCGAGCGACATCGCGGTCGAGATGCCGAAGTAAAGCTCGCGGTCGAGGTCACCGAGGATGGTCTCGCGGGTGAAGTTGTCCGCCGAATAGGAGAGGCCGCGCTGGAATCCCGGATGCACATGCGGCGAGATGATCGCCGGCATCACCGTCTTGCCGGCAAGCGCGATCCGCCGGCGCGCCGGCGGGAGCTGCAACCTCACCGCTGCGTCCGACCCGCACGATCGTGCCGTTATCAACGAGGATCGCCGCATTCTCGATGGCCGGGCTGCCGTCGCCCGGGATGACGCGCGCGCCTTCGAACAGGATCGTCTGCGCGGCGGCCGGGGGCGTTGCCGCAACCGCGCAGAGCGCAACAAGCGCAGCGGCAAACATGATGGTGGTGCGATACATGAGGCAGTCCGTCCTCTTGGAGCAGATTGATAGCAGATTGGTTCAGTCGAACAGGCTTGCGACTTCGAGCGCAATGCCCGGCGGGTCGCACACGATGGTGCCGTCCTTCACGATCGTCACCAGCGAGGTCGCATCGGTCTGGCGGCGATAATGCAAGACATGGCGCTGTTCGAGATCGATGATCAGATAGTGCGCGAGGCTCGGCACGCGAAAGTAGCCGGCCAACTTGATTGATTTGTCAATATTACGCGTGGACGGCGACAGCACTTCGACCGCGATGACCGGCTTGGGCGCGATCATCGTGCCGTTGGCGGGGTGCTCGCCGCAGTTCACGAGCGCATCAGGCTCGAAGCTTGTCTGGTTGTCGATGACGATCGCGAGCCCATCGACAAAGGCTTCGCATGGGGCGCCGGCACGGTCGATCGCCGCGGCAAGTGCATTCACGGCCCGCATCTTGGTCCGAACATGCTCGACCCGCTCGGGCGACATCGCGACGATTTCGCCACGGAAGAGTTCATAGCGCCCCTTGTGCTGGGCTTCCGCCCAAACAAGAAACTGCGGCACGGTCATCCGTTTAATGGCGGGCGCGTTCATATTGCCAGAATATCATCATGCGCTGTACGCGGCCACACAGCTTGGTGTCGCCGGACCGCCCTCACGCTTCCTTCGCTATTTCGCGCAGCTTGAATTTCTGCACTTTGCCGGTCGAGGTTTTCGGCAGTTCGACGAACACGATGTGGCGCGGGCATTTGTAGCCGGCGAGATGATTGCGGCACCAGGCGATGAGGTCCTCGGCGGTGGCGCTTGCGCCGGGTTTGAGCTCGATGAAGGCGCACGGCGTCTCGCCCCATTTCTCGTCGGGTTTCGCCACCACCGCGGCTGCCTGCACGGCCGGGTGTTTGTAAAGCGCGTCCTCGACCTCGATCGAGGAGATGTTCTCGCCGCCCGAAATGATGATGTCCTTGGAGCGGTCCTTGAGCTGGATATAACCATCCGGGTGAATGACGCCGAGATCGCCGGAATGAAACCAGCCGCCGGCGAAGCATTTCTCGGTGGCGTCGGGGTTCTTGAGATAGCCGCGCATCACCACGTTGCCGCGGAACATCACCTCGCCGATGGTTGCGCCGTCGCGCGGCACCTCCTGCATGGTTTCGGGATCGAGCACGTCCAGCGCCTGGAGCACCGGATAGTTCACGCCCTGGCGCGCCTTGCGGGCCGCCTGCTCGGGCGCCGGCAACTGGTCCCATTCGGAGTGCCATTCGTTGACGGAGGCCGGGCCGTACGTCTCGGTGAGGCCGTAGACGTGGGTGACGTTGAAGCCCGCGGCCTTCATGGCGGCAAGCACCGCCTCGGGCGGCGGCGCCGCCGCGGTCACGAACTCGACGATGCGGGGCAACGGTTGCTTCTCGTCGGCGGAAGCATTGAGGAGCGTCGACATCACGATCGGCGCGCCGCACAGGTGCGTCACCTTAAGTCGAGCGATGGCGTCATAGATCGGCGCGGCACGCACGTAGCGCAGGCACACGTGGGTGCCGGCCACGATCGAGATCGTCCACGGGAAGCACCAGCCGTTGCAGTGAAACATCGGCAGCGTCCACAGATAGACCGGATGCCGCCCCATGGCGCAGGTGAGCACGTTGCCCATGGCGAGCAGCGCCGCGCCGCGGTGGTGATAGACGACGCCCTTCGGATCGCCGGTCGTGCCCGATGTATAGTTGAGCGAGATCGCGTCCCATTCGTCGTTGGGCATCCGCCACGCGAACGCCGGATCGCCGCCGCCGAGAAACTCTTCATATTCGATCGTGCCAAGCCGCTCGCCGGGGCCGGAATATTCCGGATCGTCGTAATCGATGACCAGCGGCTTTGCCTTCGCGCCCGCAAGCGCCTCCTTGATGACCTTGCTGTACTCGCGGTCGGTGATCAGCACCTTGGTCTCGGCATGGTCGAGCGTGAACGCGAGGATCGCGGCATCAAGGCGCGTGTTGAGCGTGTTGAGCACCGCCGCCCGTCATCGCGACGCCGTAGTGCGCATCAAGCATCGCCGGCGTGTTGGCGAGCATCACCGAGACGGTATCGCTACGGCCGATGCCGCGTTGCGCGAGCGCCGAGGCAAGGCGCCGCGCGCGATCGTAAAACTGCGCATAGGTCCAGGTTCGCGTACCATGCACGATCGCGGTGCGGTCGGGAAACACGGCCGCCGCCCGCTCCAGGAATGACAATGGCGTCAGCGGCTGGAAATTCGCCGCATTACGGTCGAGACCGATGTCGTAAATAGTGGTCGTCATCGCGAGCGTCTCCCCGTACTCAGCATAACGGACAACGGCGGCAGCGATCAAATCACGTCGAGATCAAGTCACCTCGATAAGTATCCCGAAAAATGACCGTCAAAGTTACGAAAACTTAGGGCTGAATCACCTTCGAGCTCCCGCGCAACCTTACGCCGCATCGCGGAAAGCGAGGTGAAAGGCCGGCGAGAACGAACTGACGGTGAAGCCGCGCCGACGCCAGGCGATGGCGAGCGCATCGCGCGAGAACAGCGAGACATGGCCGTTGCGTGGCCCGATGTACCACCATGACATGCCGAGGCTTTCCATCGCGTCGGGCTGCACCACGGTCGAAAACATCACGACGCCGATGTTCGACAGCATGCCCACCATGTCGTCGATCTTGGCGAGCGGATCGGTGAGGTGCTCCATCGTCTCGAAGCAGGTGATGACGTCATAGCGGCCGCCCGGGCGCCTGGAAAATTCCGGCGTAAACGGATCGAACGTATCGGCGCAGGCGAAGCCTGCCTCGCGCAGGTGCCGGCTCAGCAACCCGCTGCCGCCGCCGTAGTCGAGCAGGCGCAACACGGCGCGGTCGACATGGAAGAGCTTGATGACCTGGCTCGCCTGCCACCGCGGCCGCTTGTCGGCGTAGTCGGGGTCGAGCCGGATATAGTCGCCGTTGTAAATGAATTCCTTGAAATCAGCCTCGGTCCAGTCATCGAAGCACTCGGTGAACAGGAAGCTGCATCCCGAGCAGCGCCGAAATTGAACCGGGATGCCGAGCGGCGGCAGCGTCTCCGCGCGTGGCTCGCCGCAGGAACGGTTGAAATCGACGGTGCCGAACGGCAGCGCCGGCGCTCCGCAAATCTTGCAGGGACGCGGCTCATCAGGCGCGATGCGAAGAGCGATAGCGGTCACGGCGGCGGCAAACCAATCGTCAAATCAACCGCAAGGCTACGCCGCGGCGGCCGTGCGCGAAAGCCAGCGAGTTGTGGCGAGCCGGGGTTCACCCGCCGTGCCAGATGTGACGCGCCCACCAGGCGGCCGCCGCGAGCAGGATCAGCCAGATCGCGATCACGATCGCGGCGCCGGTGCGGCTGACGGGCCGTTGCCCGATCGCGGCAGCTTGGGCGCGATGTTCGGCAAGTATCTCGGCCGGGATCAGCCGCAGCATCAGCATCAGCCCGAGCGGCACCAGCACAAGATCATCGATGTAGCCGAGCACCGGGATGAAATCCGGAATGAGGTCGATGGGCGACAGCGCATAGGCCACGACACAGGCACCGACCGCCTTGGCATACCACGGCACCCGTGGGTCGCGTAGCGCGAGCGCCACCGCAATCACGTCGTTCTTGAGCGCACGAGCGCGTTCTTTCCAGGTCGGCATCATTGCGACTTTACGCCAATGGCCGGCATGACCAAGATCAAAGCGGAGTTGGGCGGAGCCCTGAATCTGTTGGCGGGCCGGATCAACCCTATCTGCTACAATTAGTTGTGGTCATGCCCGCGAAAGCGGGCATCCAGTAACCCCAGGACGCAGAGTGGTCTGATGCCGGTGTCAAAACAAAACGGTCGGTGGTTACTGGATCGCCCGCTTGCGCGGGCGATGACGAAAAGATTTGCGGCGGGCGGGATTGCCTCGTTCATGCGACGCTATGGCAACGAGCGGACGAAATGCGCCGTCGCCGAGGGAGGTTACGGTGAGTGAAGCTTCGCCCGCTCGCGTCGGCACGAGCCGCTACTTCGACGTCTATGCTCGCTCGCTGCGCGACCCGCTCGGCTTCTGGGCCGAAGTGGCAGAGGGCATCGACTGGTACGAGAAGGCGA
Source organism: uncultured Alphaproteobacteria bacterium (assembly GCA_963702755.1). Classification (GTDB taxonomy): domain Bacteria; phylum Pseudomonadota; class Alphaproteobacteria; order Rhizobiales; family Xanthobacteraceae; genus JAJPKK01. The sequence continues at coordinate 549,714 of CAVPDZ010000010.1, forward strand.
GCAAGGTGTTCGATCCGTCGGCCGGCGTCTACGGCCGCTGGTTCGTCGGGGCGCAATGCAACACCTGCTTCAATGCGCTGGATCGCCACGTGGCCGCGGGCCGCGGTGCCAGAGTGCCATCATCTACGACTCGCCCGTGACCGGCACGAAGCGCGCCATCACCTACGCGGAGATGCTCGCCGAGGTGAAGGCGCTTGCCGCGATCCTGCGCGACTTCGGCGTCGGCAAGGGCGATCGCGTCATCCTTTACATGCCGATGGTGCCGGAGGCGGTGGTCGCCATGCTGGCCTGCGCCCGCATCGGCGCGATCCACTCGGTGGTCTTCGGCGGCTTTGCGCCGAATGAGCTTGCGACCCGCCTCGACGATGCCAAGCCCAAGATGATCCTGTCGGCGAGCTGCGGCATCGAGCCGGGCCGCGTCATCGCCTATAAGCCGCTGCTCGATGAAGCGATCAATCTCGCGAGCGTAAAGCCCGAGGCCTGCCTGATCCTCCAGCGCCCCGAATTGCAGGCTGACCTCGTCGCCGGCCGCGACCACGATTGGGCGAACGCGCGGGCCGACGCCATCGCCAAGGGCAAGACGGCGGATTGCGTGCCGGTCGCCGCGACCGATCCGCTCTACATCCTCTACACCTCGGGCACGACCGGGCGGCCGAAGGGCGTGGTGCGCGACAATGGCGGCCACATGGTCGCGCTGAAATGGTCGATGCAGTACCTCTACGGCGTCAATCCCGGCGAGGTGTGGTGGGCGGCATCCGACATCGGCTGGGTGGTCGGCCACAGCTACATCGTTTACGCCCCGCTGTTCCACGGCTGCACCGCGATCCTCTACGAAGGCAAGCCCGTGGGCACCCCCGATGCCGGCGCGTACTGGCGGGTGATCGCCGACCATGGCGTGGTCGCCCAGTTCACGGCGCCGACCGCGTTCCGCGCCATCAAAAAGGAAGACCCCGCGGCGAAGCTCCTTGGCCGCTACGATCTGTCGAAATTCCGCACCCTGTTTCTTGCCGGCGAGCGTGCCGATCCCGACACGGTGAAGTGGGCCGAGGACATCCTCAAGGTGCCGGTGATCGATCACTGGTGGCAGACCGAAACCGGCTGGGCCATCGCCGGCAATCCGGTCGGGCTCGGCCAGCTTCCGGTGAAGCACGGCTCGCCCACGGTCGCGATGCCCGGTTACGACGTACGCATCGTCGACGAGGCCTCCCACGAGGTCGCGGCCAACCAGATGGGCTCGATCGTGGTGAAACTGCCGCTGCCGCCGGGGTGCCTGCCGACGCTGTGGCAGCATGACGAGCGCATGCGCGAGAGCTACCTCACCGAGTTCCCGGGCTACTACAAGACGGCCGATGCCGGCTTCAAGGACGAGGACAACTACCTCTACATCATGGGCCGCACCGACGACATCATCAACGTCGCCGGCCACCGCCTTTCGACCGGCGGCATGGAAGAAGTCCTCGCCTCCCACAAGGACGTCGCCGAATGCGCGGTCATCGGGGTCAAGGACGACATCAAGGGCGAGGTGCCGTGCGGCTTCATCGTGCTCAAGGCGGGCGTCAACCGGCCGCCGACCGAGATCGAGCGGGAGATCGTGGCGCTGGTGCGCGAGCGGATCGGCCCCGTCGCTGCCTTCAAGATCGCGATCACGGTCGCGCGGCTGCCCAAGACCCGATCCGGCAAGATTTTGCGCGGCACCATGAAGAAGATCGCCGACGGCGAGGCCTGGACCATGCCGGCGACCATCGACGACCCGGCAGTTCTGACCGAGATCGGGGGCGCTCTGAAGGGTCACGGGGTGGGCGGCTGAATTATCATCTCAGGAGTGATGACGCCGTGCGATAGCGGTCCCCGCGCTTTCTCTGCGGCGGATTGTGGACTTCGGACCTCAATTCTGCTACAGCGCCCCGCAATTCGGGCACGTGTGCGGGCGCTTTGCGGCCGTTATTGCCCGCAGCCCTGATAGCATTCGATTCGAATTCGAGAGGATGACCGCGTGCAGGTTCTTGTCCGGGATAACAATGTCGACCAGGCCCTCAAGGCGCTGAAGAAGAAGATGCAGCGCGAGGGGATCTTCCGCGAGATGAAGCTGCGCGGACACTACGAAAAACCCTCGGAAAAGAAGGCACGGGAGAAGGCGGAGGCGATCCGCCGTGCCCGTAAGCTTGCCCGCAAGCGCGCCCAGCGCGAGGGCCTGCTGCCCGGCAAGCCGAAGCCGCTGTTGCGCGCCGGCGGCCCGGGGGTCGCCCCGGCACGGGCGCTCCGCCCCGTCCGCCGCGCTGAGGACGCCTCACCTTTGCACCGCCGTCAGGCCGATACCGCCTTTCCCCGCCGGGGAGAGGGTGACGGCGCGCGCCGTCCGGTGGCTGGCGAGGCGGCCGCCGCACTCACGCTCCAATTTCTTGCCTTTATCGGCGGCGGGCGCAGCTATGGCGAGACCATGGAGGCGTGGCGCAGTACCTGTCCGCGGATGTCGATCTGGGAGGATGCGGTCCGCGATGGGCTCGTCCGCGTCGAGAACGGCGGCGCCATGGCGGCCTCGCGGGTGGTTCTGACGCAACAGGGGCAGGCGTGGCTCGATCAGGCGTAAGGGCATCGCTCGCCCTGTTAACCCGATCATTGTAGTATCCGGGCGAGGGACCGTGGGGGGACCGTTGCATGCGTAAGGTGTGGGCCATCGTCCTCGTCGTGTCGTTCGGCATCGCGCTCGGCGCCTGCAGCAAATGCGACGTGCCGACCTGGCTGCCGCAATCCTGCCGCTCCGGCCCCGCTCCCGGCCAGAACTGAAAACCAACCGAGACCCTCTTTTCCCGCACTCATGCAGTGTTAGCGCCTGGCGTCGCGCTGCCACTGCACGTAGATGCACCTTGCCCGTGTGCAGCTCGCGTGCCACAGCCGATTGACGCCAGGATTACACAGCTAAGCCATGCGTCAAAGGCGGAGGGGTATTCGGCGGTGAACGGACGCAGTCACGTCACATTTCGACCAGCGTGCGGTCGCATTTACCGTAAAAAATGTGTGTGGGTGGAGGTTGCTGCGACTGAGCTGCTTGAGCGCTTGGGGGTGTAGCAACACCGGGGGACCGCGTTCGCGACCGTCGTAGCAACCTTCACCAGCTTTTTTCCTGCAAGAAAGATATTGTTGTGCCGCTGCTGACGCGGCATTGATTGCTGCGGCCAGTGATCGGCCGCTTCTGCGATGAGCGGTCGCTCTGATCCACGGCTGCGGTAATCTGACTGCCGAACCGGTGAACGACTGAACTGCGACGACGAGACTGCCCGGAGATTATCCATGAGCGACGCGCTGCAAGTGATGCTTGATTCGGGGGGGCTCTACCTCGCACTCGGTGCCGTGATCTGTCTCATCCTCGGCGTCGGCGCCGCGCGGCGCCTGTTCCAGGGCGCGAAGCGCGCCGAGCCCGCCGACCCACGCACCCGGCGAAAGTGAGCCGTTTGCGGTCGGCGATCCCGGCGTGCGCGGCGAACTGACACGCCGAGCGGACGGAGCATCGCAGCCAACATTTCGAATGCGGACTTATCTTTTCACCTCTTCCGCATCTCTCCACTGCTTCAGCATCGCCCGGGACGAGGTGAAGTCCTCTCAATTAAATCGCTGTCGCGTGTGCCAGCACCATTGCGGTTGGTATATTGGCGTGGCGGTTGGGGATCCAGGTATGCACGGCGCGCGATGAGTTTCTCTTCTGTCCGCGACGGTGTCACCGCGGCGCTGGGGCGTCTGCTTGACGCATTGTGCGATCCGCAACGCCGCACGCGCACCGTTCTCGCGGTGCTCGTCGCCTATTGCGCAGTATGGACGCTTTACGCGGTCATCGCGAAGGCGAGCCAGGACATCCACTTCGACATGGGTGAGATGGTGGCTTGGTCGCGCGAGGCGGGGCTCGGCACGCCGAAGCATCCGCCGCTGCCGGCGTGGATTGTCGGCGTTTGGTTCTCAATATTTCCGCTGCAAACCTGGGCCTACGACCTCCTCGCGGTGGCGACGGCCGCGATCGCGCTCGGCATCGCCTGGGTCGTGTGGCTGGATTATCTCGACGAGCGAAAGCGCGCGGTCGCCCTAGCGCTCCTGACGCTGGTGCCCTTCTTCAATTTTCATGCGCTGAAGTACAACGCCAACTCGGCGATGATGCCGTGGTGGGCGCTCGTCACCTGGGCGTTCCTGCGTTCATTCGAGACAAGAAGTCCGGGCTTTGCGGCGCTCGCCGGCCTCGCCGCAGCGGGCGCGATGATGACCAAGTACTGGTCGATCGTACTGCTCGCGGCGCTCGCGATTGCGGCGCTCGCGGACCAGCGCCGCTGGCGTTATTTCGCGTCACCTGCGCCTTACATCACGATTGCGGTCGGCGCGGTGGCGCTCGCGCCGCACGCCTGGTGGCTTTATGCGCACGACTTCGAGCCGTTCGGTTATGCGACGCAGTCGCATCCGTCGACGGTTGTCGAAGCGCTCCTCTCCGGCGTCGGCTACATCGCCGGCGCGATTGCTTACGGTATTGTGCCGATCGCGCTGGTGTTCGCGGCCGCGCGGCCGTCGCGATCGGCCGTCGCGGATTTGCTGTGGCCGAAGGAGCCGCCGCGCCGGCTTGCAAACCTCGTTTTCGCCTTGCCGCTGGTATTGCCGATCGCGCTCGCGGCTGCGGCATCGGAGAAGGTCGTATCGTTGTGGGCCATCGGCGGCATGACGCTGCTGCCGGTGGTACTCATGTCCGCGCCGCGCATTCTGATTTCGCGCGCCGCCGCGATCGGCATCCTTGGCATCGCGTGCGCGCTGCCGTTGTTGTCGCTCATCGCCGCGCCCGCGGTCGCGTTATGGACGCATCACACCGGCGTGTCGAACTATGGCGATCAGTATCGGCTGGTAGCCGAATCCGCCGACAAGGTATGGCGTGACGCCACCAACCGGCCGCTGCGGATCGTCGGCAGCTATAACAACGTGCTCTACGGCACCTTGTTCTATTTCCCCGAACGGCCGACGACCTACGAGATCGTCAGCCCCTATCTGACGCCCTGGGTCGACGCGGCGCGGATCGCGCGCGACGGCATACTCATCTTCTGTCCGGCGGCCGAGGTCATCTGCATGAAGCCGCTCGATGAGTGGGCCGCAAGAAGCCCGCAGGCGCGACGGCAAGAGGTGACGATTTCACGTGACTTCTTCGGCATCCCGGGACCGCCGACGCCATACGTGATTCTCGCGATTCCGCCTCAAGCGGGAAATCAGTAGCGCGGGAGCATCGTCAACGACTGCCGCGATCGAAGCGTGGTGAAGCGGCACAATCATAATCTTGCTGTCATTTGATCTGGATTGCTTCGATCGCGCAGAGATGAACGGCGCACGCGCCCGTGCTTGCGCGGCTCATGATTCCGAAATGTTATTCACGATAGATTGAACTTGCTATGGGGCTTTCGCGACAACGGGAAATTTATTTGATTGCGATGGTGAAGTGAGCTGCTGGCGTACAAATCACGTTTATTCTATGCAACAAAACTGCAATTCAAAAGAGCGGCATCGATTTGATAATACGGATTATATATAAACTCCATATAAACACGATACATTATCACGAAATTATTCACCGCTCGGGGCTTGGAGTATTTGCTGCGATGCACTATCTGCGCGCTGTGCAAAGGCACATGCAGCAGGAGAAACAAGATGAGCAAGAATTTGAAAGCACTTTCGTCGGCGGTCGCCGTTGCCGCGCTCGCGACGTCGATCATCGCGACGGCGGCTTCAGCGCAGTCTGTACGCGGTTCGGTGTACGGCCCGTATTATAATCCTCACACGATGAATAACGGGACCGGAACGGTTCCGGATTCCGAGCGCGATCCGCACAACGACCGGTAATTGCTGCACGTCGCAGCGATTGCCTGTTGAATAGAAAAAGCACCCGACGGTCCGTCGGGTGCTTTTTTGCTGGAAGAAGCCGAATAATTGATTTTGCGGTCTACATTATAATCTCGCGACATCAGTGCGCGCGTCATGTGCGCAAAGCAGCACCGGGCCACATCGAGGGCGTCGCGCGCTGATACTGATTGGGCCGCTTGACCTCGCCGCCGAGCGCATCTGCGGCGTGCCAACCCCAGTGCGGGTTATCAAGGAAGGCGCGCGCGAGCGCGACCATGTCGGCCTTGCCCTCGGCAATGATCGATTCCGCCTGTTTCGGCGTCACGATCATGCCGACGACGCGGGTCGGGAGGCCGGTCTCGCGTTTGATCTGTTCGGCGATCGCCACGTTGTAGCCGGGGCTCGTCGGCGTCCGCACGTCCGACGCGACGCCGCCGGAGGATGTATCGACGTAGTCGAACCCGGCTGCCTTGAGCATCTTGGCGCAGGCGACCGCATCGGCGGGCGTGATCCCGCCATCGGCCCAGTCGCTGCCGGTGATGCGCGCGCCAAGCGCGACGGTCGTCGGCACCACCTGCCGCACCGCCTCGGCGACTTCGCGCGGCAAACGCAAGCGGTTCTCTGCGCTGCCACCATAATTGTCGGTCCGCTTGTTCGAGAGCGCCGACATGAAGCTATGGGCCAGATAGCCGTGAGCATAGTGCAACTCGATGGCATCGAAGCCGATGCGCACGGCGCGCTTCGCCGCTGCCGCGAAGGCGTCGCGCACCCGCGCCATGTCGTCGGTCGTCATCTCGCGCGGAGTATGCCACCCGGGTCCGAACGGCAGCGCGGAAGGCGCGATTGTCGGCCATGGGTCCTCGTGGGCTTTGAGCGCGCCGCCGCCTTGCCACGGCCGCTGCGAGGAGGCTTTGCGACCCGCATGCGCAAGTTGCACGCCGAACTTGGCGTTGCCGATGCGGCGGCAGAAATCGATGACGCGCTTGAGCGCCACCTCGCATTCGTCGGAGTAGAGCCCCATGCAGCCATGGGTGATGCGTCCGTGCCGCTCGACGTGCGTCGCTTCCACGATCACAAGGCCGGCGCCGGAGGAGGCCAGCGTCCCGAGGTGAGCCATGTGCCAGTCGGTGGCACAGCCATCGGTGGAGCTGTACTGGCACATCGGCGAGATGACGATGCGGTTCTCGAGTTCGACGCTGCCGAGCTTGATCGGCATAAACAGGGCGCTGGGCATGGGCTGAGACCTGCGAATTGGGGACACGTGTGCGCGAAATGATATCGATCGATGTCGTGACGGCAAGGTGCAGTAAGCGTAGGATGCGTCTGACGCCCCCGATCACAGCCGCATGATCGAAAGGGCAAGCGCCTGGGCGCGCGGCACGATCGAATCGACCTCGACATATTCCTCCGGCGAATGAGCGCGGCCGCCGATCGGGCCGACCGCACAAATGGTCGGTGCGCCGGCGCTCGCAGCGAACCCGGAATCGGCGCAGCCGCCGGCGAACAAGCCCTCGACCTTTTGGCCGAGCACGGCCGCGCATGCGGAGTAATGGGTGAACAGGCGCTGCGAGGCCGGGCTCGCGACCAGCGGCTCGAACCGTCCGGTGACCTCGAGGCGCGCGTGCGTGCCCGGCACGTTTTGCTCGGCAACGATCGCTTCGATCGCCTGCATCGCCGCGACGCCGTCCTCCGGATGGATGAAGCGCAGGTCAAGTCCGGCGCTGGCATGCGGCGCGACCGTGTTGACGGTCTGACCGCCCCGGATCGTGCCGACATTGCAGCTGATGCCCTTGGCAAGATCGGTGAGGGCGTGGAGCTTGATGATCTTGCGCGCGATCTCCTCGATGGCGCTGATGCCGTCGGCAAGGTTATTGCCGGCGTGGGCGGCTTTGCCTTCGACGTCGAGACGCATGAACATGCCGCCCTTGCGGCCGGTCACGATGCCGCCGCCCGGACGGCCCGGCTCGCTGTTGAAAACCGCGCGCGTCTTCTGGGCTTCGGCCTTGATAAGCTCTCTCGACGAGGGCGACCCGATCTCCTCGTCCGCGGTGAACAGCGCCGTGATCGGCGACGGTGCCGCGGCAAAATGGGCGAAGGCCGCGAGCACGAAGGCATTCATGACGAGCCCGGCCTTCATGTCGCAACAGCCGGGCCCGGAACCGCGTCCGCCGGCGATCTTGAACGGGCGGCGCTTGGCTTCGCCGCCGGGGTAGACGGTATCGCGATGGCCGAGCAGCAGCACCGGTGCGCCCCGCGCCCCGCTGGCGGCATTGTAAAGCTCGACAAAGATCGCGTCGCCAAACTGATCATTGGGAATGATCGAGAACGGCACGCCATGCACGCTCAAGAAGCGGCAAAGCTGCCCGCCAACCGCATCAACTCCCGCCTTGTCATAACTGCCGCTGTCGATATCGACGATCGAGCGCAATAGGTCGACCATGGCGTCGCGGCGCGCCGCGAGCCAATCAAGTACCGCCTTCTCGGTCGATGTCGTCATGCGTTCCACCGCAGCAGTGCGCAAAACGAAACCAGCGCGCCACGTCTGGAGGCAGTCCACATTCGTGAACACTCCGCGCTTCGCACATTCTACACCAGCGATTATTCACAAAATCTTCCGGCATTCGCTTCGAATGTGGTCATCGCTGTTATGCATTGGCAAAGGGCGCTGAGCCAAGCCTCCCGGCACCTCAGACCGGTGCGCAGGCGCGGACAAGTCCGCGCTTTGCAGACCCTACCAGGCATTTGTTTCACAGCTGGATACGTAGAGCAGCCGCAGCGGTGCCGACGACGCCGCGGCGGAACGCCAGCACGCAGGCAACAAAGATGATGCCCTGGATGATGGTAACCCACTGCCCGAAGCTCGCGAGTTCGGACTGCATGAAGACGATGATCACCGCGCCCACGACCGGGCCGAAAATGGTGCCAAGCCCGCCGACGAGGGTCATCAGCACGACCTCGCCGGACATCTGCCATTCCACGTCGGTGAGGCTCGCGAGCCCGATGGCCATCACCTTGGTCGAGCCCGCAAGGCCGGCAAGCGCCGCCGACATCACGAAGGCGGCGAGCTTATAGCGGTCGGTCTTGTAACCGAGCGAGATCGCCCGCGGCTCGTTCTCGCGGATCGCCTTGAGCACCTCGCCGAACGGTGAATGAACGATACGGTAGATCAGCAGAAAAGCAGCGAGAAAGATGACGGCGACGAAGGCGTAGCGCTTCATGTCGTTGTCGAGGGCGATGAAGCCGAAGAGGTGGCCGTACGGAACTGCCTGGATGCCGTCTTCGCCGCCGGTGAATTTCGCCTGGACCGCGAAGAAGTACATCATCTGGGCGAGCGCCAGCGTGATCATGGCGAAATAGATGCCCTGCCGGCGAATGGCGACGCTGCCGGCGATGAGGCCGAGCAGCGCTGCGAATGCCGTGCCGCCGAGGATCGCGAGTTCCGGCGTGAGCGGCGGCAGCTTGATGACGATCCAGTCCCAGCCGCCAAACCAGTACGGCAGGCTCACGGTGCCGATCTTGGCGAGGTGAGCCGTCACATAAGAGGCCCAGCCGAAGAACATGGCATGGCCGAACGACAGCAGGCCGCCATAGCCGATCAGCAGATTGAAGGCGCAGGCAAACAGCGCGAAGCACAGCGCCCGCATCAGATCGACCGGATAGACGTTGAACGGCGGCAACGGCGCCAGCACGATGGCCGCCACCATCAGGACAAACGCGACCGAGGCTGCATTCAGTCGCGCAGACGGTCTCGGCAATGCGACCGGTTCGGCGACCACGTCAGGTACCTCGCCCGAACAGGCCGGCCGGACGGATCAGCAGCACGATTGCCATGATGACGAAAATCACCGTGTTCGACGCTTCGGGAAAGAACACCTTGGTCAGTCCCTCGATGACGCCAAGGCCGAAACCGGTCACGATGGCGCCAAGGATCGAGCCCATGCCGCCGATCACGACGACGGCGAACACGACGATGACGAGGTCCGATCCCATCTGCGGGCTGACGTTCTTGATCGGCGCGGCGAGCACGCCGGCAAACGCCGCGAGCGCCACGCCGAAGCCGTAAGTCAGCATGATCATGCGCGGCACGTTGATGCCGAAGGCGCGCACGAGGACCGGATTTTCGGTGGCCGCGCGCAGATAGGAGCCGAGCCGCGTGCGCTCAATGATGAACCAGGTGCCGAAACACACCACCACGGAGACCGCGATCACCCAGGCGCGATAGTTCGGCAGGAACATGAAACCCAGGTTCTGGCCGCCGCGAAGCTCATCGGGAATTTGATACGGCAGGCCCGACGAGCCGAAATTCTGGCGAAAGATTTCCTCGATGATGAGCGCAAGGCCGAAGGTCAGCAGCAGGCCATAGAGGTGGTCGAGCCGGTAAAGCCACTGCAGGAACAGCCGCTCGGTCGCGATCCCGACCACGCCGACGATGAGCGGCGCAAGGAGCAGCGCCCACCAATAGTCGAGGCCCGGCGTGACCTGTTCGAAATGCGTTGCGCCGGCGAGGCCGGTTTCGCGCACGGCGGCGAAATCGATGACCGGGACGCTGATCCCGTTGAGCAAGAGGTAAGCGCAGAACGCGCCCATCATGTATTGGGCGCCGTGCGCGAAATTGATGATGTTCAGCATGCCGAAAATGACGGCAAGGCCGAGACTCAGCAGGGCATAGAACGACCCGTTGATGAGGCCGATCAGAAGCTGCCCATAGAGCACCGCCAACGGAATGCCGAAGATATCCGTCATCGCCCCTTCGCCCCTTAGCCTCTGCCCGACCGGCAGAGGTTCGCCCGCTTCACTTCATTTCCCCAGAAGCAGCTAAGCCACTCCTCTCCACTGCAAAGACGTAAGCGTCGCCCTCGTGATCAGAATACTCACCCTTGGACCAACGGGCACCCGCCTTCCTTGAGCGGGCGGAAGGCTTCCGCGCCCGGAATGGTGGCGCGGGTCTTGTAGAAGTCGCCCGGATATTTCGATTCGGCGGGCTTCTTCACCTCGAACAGATAAGCGTCATGGATCTTGCGGCCGTCGGCCCGGATGACGCCTTTGCCGAACAGCGGATCGTCCGTCGGCATCTCCTTCATCTTGGCGACCACGGCCTTGCCATCGCCATCCGCCTTCAAAGCTTCGACCGCCTTGAGATAGTGAATGACGGCCGAATAGACGCCGGCCTGCACCATGGTCGGGAATTTGCCAGGCCGCTGGGCCTGCCAGCGCTTGGTCCAGGCGCGATTGCTGGCGGTCATGTCCCAGTACCAAGTCTCGGTCAGCACGAGCCCCTGGGCGGTCGGCAGGCCGAGGGCGGCGATATCGCTTGCGAACACCAGGAGCCCGGCAAGGCTCTGGCCACCCTTGACGATGCCGAACTCGGCCGCCTGCTTGATCGAATTGATGGTGTCGCCGCCGGCGTTGGCGAGGCCGATTACCTTGGCCTTGGACGCCTGGGCCTGCAGCAGGAATGACGAGAAGTCGCTGTTGTTGAGCGGGACCCGCACCTTGCCGAGCACCTTGCCGCCATTGGCCTCGACCACCGCCGAGGTATCGCGCTCGAGCGCGTAGCCGAACGCATAATCGGCAGTGAGGAAGAACCAGGTGTCGCCGCCGGTCTTGACCATGGCCTTGCCGGTGCCGTTGGCGAGATTCCAAGTGTCGTAGGTCCAGTGAATGGTGTTGGCGTTGCACTTCGAACCGGTGAGGTCGGAGGTCGCGGCGCCCGAGACGAGGAAGACCTTGTTCTTCTGCCGGGTCACTTCGCTGACCGCGAGCGAAACGCCCGAATTCGGCACGTCGACGATCACATCGACCTTGTCGACGTCATACCAGGAACTGGCGAGGCCCGCGCCGACGTCGGGCTTGTTCTGGTGGTCGCCGGAGACGATCTCGACCTTGATGCCCTTTGCTGCGGCGCCAAAGTCCTCGACCGCGAGCTTGGCGGCAGCCACCGAGCCCGGCCCACCCACGTCCGAATAAAGGCTCGACATATCGGACAGGATGCCGATCTTGACGACGCCGTCGGTATATTGGGCAAAGGCCGTGCTCGCCATGGCCAATGCCGCCGCGGCCGTCAGCGCGCGCACGGCCGTCCTGCTCGTTTTGGTCATTTGTTTTCCTCCTGGTCGGGCAAGCCCGTTCTTGAGCCTATTATCTTTGTCGTGGGCGCAATTTGCTTGCCCAATCTAGCAGCACAAATCCGACAGCAGTCCCAAATTAATTGATGCGAGATTGCTGATGCCTGTTGCTGATGCCGGATTACTGATCCCTGATCCCTGCTACCCCCACACCTCGTTTGCGACCTCGACGACGAAGCGCAGCTTCGCCCATTGCTCATCTTCGGAGAGCACGTTGCCCTCCTCGGTCGAGGCAAAGCCGCATTGCGGCGAGATCGCGAGCTGGTCGAGGGCAACGTATTTCGTCGCCTCGTCGATGCGGCGCTTGATCACGTCCTTGGCTTCCAGCGCTCCAAACTTCGAGGAGACGAGCCCCAGCACGACGATTTTCTTCCCTTTGGGGACATTGCGCAGCGGCTCCAGTCCGCCGGCGCGCTCGCTCTCCCATTCGAGGAAATATCCGTCCAGGTTCACGTCGTTGAACAGGCGCTCCGCAACCGGCTCATAGCCACCCTCGGCGATCCAGGTGGAGCGGAAATTGCCGCGGCAGGAATGGGAGGTGACGACGAGATCGGCGGGCTTGCCCTCGAGCGCCGCGTTCGTGGCGCGGGCGTAGTGCGCCGGCAGTTCGTCCGGGTTATCGCCGCGCTTCTTGGATTGCTCGCGCTCGGCGACCGAGCAAATCATCGCCCAGGCGGTATCGTCGAGCTGGAGATAGCGACAACCGGCATCGTAAAAGGCCCTTATCGCCTTCTTGTAGGCGGCGGCGAGGTCGGCAAAGTACTGGTCGAGGTCGGGATAGACCTCTTTCGAGATCGATTGGCGGCCGAAACGGAAATGCATGGTGCCGATCGAGGGAATGCACATCTTCGGCACGACGCGCGTCTTCGACTTGAGGAAGCGGAAGTGCTCAAGCTGGGGATGGCCCTTGAAGTCGATCTTGCCCACAACCCGCAACGTCTGCGGTTTGGTGGTGACGCCGGCGAACTGGATGCCGTGATCGGCGTCGCGAATCTCGACGCCGTCGAGCCCGGCATAGAAATCGAACATCCACCACGCGCGCCGCAGTTCGCCGTCGGTCGCAAGCTGAAGGCCGACGTCCTCCTGCTTCCTGACGACGCGCTCAATCTCGCGGTCCTCGACGGCCTTCAATTCGGCGGCACTGATCGTGCCGGCCGCTCGCTTCGCGCGCGCCTCCTTGACGGCCGCCGGCCGCAGCAGGCTGCCGACGTGGTCGGCGCGAAAGGGTGGCGTGGTGCGGAGCATGCGTTTCCTCGATTATCGTTTGTAGTGTCGTAGCCCGGATGGAGCGCAGCGAAATCCGGGGATGGTTTTGCACTTGATTGGCGTAGTCCTTCCCCGGATTTCGCTGCGCTTCATCCGGGCTACGGTTCCTCGTTACTTCCAAACTTCGTTGGCGATATCGACCACCATGCCGAGCTTCGCCCATTGCTCCTCGTCCGCGAGCTTGTTGCCTTCCTCGGTCGAGGCGAAGCCGCACTGCGGCGACAGCGCGAGCTGATCGAGGGCGACATATTTCGTCGCCTCGTCGATGCGACGCTTGATGTCGTCCTTCTTTTCCAACGCGCCGACCTTGGTGGTGACGAGGCCGAGCACCACGATCTTGTTGCCCTTGGGAAGGAACCGCAGCGGTTCGAAGCCGCCGGCGCGGTCGCTGTCGTATTCGAGGAAGTAGCCGTCGTAGTTGCAGTCGGCGAAGAGCTTCTTCGCGACCGGCTCGTAGCCGCCCGACGAAATCCACGTCGAGCGGAAATTGCCGCGGCAGACGTGGGTCGTGACGGTCATGTCGGCCGGCTTGCCTTCAAGCGCCGCATTGATGGTGCGGGCATAGGTCTCCTGGAGATGATCGACATTGAGGCCGCGGTCGCGCGCCTTCTGCAGCTCGACCTCGGAGCAGAGATAGGCCCACGCGGTGTCATCGAATTGCAGATAGCGGCAGCCGGCGTCGTAGAACGCGCGTATGGCCTGGCGATAGGTCGCGGCAAGATCGTCGAAAATGGCGTCGCGGTCGCGATAGACGCTCTTCGTAACCGCATCGGGCTCGAGGCGGAAGTGGAAGATGCTCGGGCTCGGGATCGTCATCTTCGGCGTCACTTTGGTGTGCGCCTTGAGGAAGCGGAAATGCTCAAGCATCGGATGGTTGGAGAACCCGATCTTGTCCTTGACGCGGATGCTGCGATGCTTGGTCTGCACGCCCTGGAACTGAATCCCGTGGTCGAGCTCGTAGATCTCGACGCCGTCGAGCATGCCGAAGAAATCGAAGTGCCACCACGAACGACGGTACTCGCCGTCGGTCGCGAGCTTGAGGCCGATCTGTTCCTGCTTGGCGATGATCTTCAGGATTTCCTCGTCCTCGACCGCCTTGAGCTGCGCCGCCGTGATGGCGCCGCTCGCGGCCTTCTCGCGCGCCGCCTTGAGCGGCGCCGAGCGCAGGAACGAGCCGACATGATCGGCGCGGAAGGGCGGTTTGGTACGTTGAGTCATAGGCGTCTCCGTTGGGCGTGATTGCGCGTGCCGCAATCATGCGAAGCGACATCTTCGGCGCGATTGTAGACCATCCCGACAGCCGGCAAGAATTGGGAAGTTGCCCACGGGTCGCGCCGATGGGCTTGGTGCTCCTTTGGCCGACGCCAAGCGTCACTGAGCGCAATTGCGGTCCCGGCTTCAATGAGCCGATTTGCCGCGGCGGGGGCCATGATCGGTAATGCCGAGATAGGTTTCGAGGGTGGCACGGTCTTCCCGCAGCGCGTCGCTCGCCGCCTCGTGGACCACCGCGCCGCGTTCAAGGATCACCGCGCGGTCGGTCACCGGCAGGATCTTCTGCGGGTTCTGCTCGACCAGGATCGCGGACATGTGCTCTTCGCGGATGAGCCGCTGCAATGCAGCGAGCAATTCGTCCACGATGATCGGGGCAAGGCCTTCGAGCGGCTCGTCGAGCAGCACGATCTTCGGATTGAGGACGAGCGCGCGGCCGACCGCGAGCATCTGCTGCTCGCCGCCAGAGAGCTGGTTGCCGAGATTGGTCTTGCGTTCGGCAAGCCGGGGAAACATGTCGTAGACCCGCGCCGGCGTCCAGGGTCCCGGCAGCGCGACCGCCGTGAGGTTCTCGTGGACGGTGAGCGAGCGGAAAATGTTGCGTTCCTGGGGCACCCAGCCGACGCCCGCAATCGCACGCCGCTCCGGCGAGAGGCGGGTGATGTCGCGCCCGCCGAGCGTGATGCTGCCGCCGCGATAGCGGGTGACGCCGACGATCGAATTGAGGAGGGTCGACTTGCCCATGCCGTTGCGGCCGAGGAGGGCGAGGGACTGCCCCTGCTCGATCGTCAGCGAGACGTCGGCAAGGACCACCGCCTCGCCGTAGCCGGCGCGCAGCCGGTCGAGGCGCAGCAGCTCAGCCATTGAATGCCTCGCCGAGATAGACGGCCTTGACCCGCGGATCGCGCGCGACCTCGTCAGGCGGGCCTTCGACGAACAGTTCGCCATTGACGAGCACCGAGATGCGGTCGGCGAAGCTGAACACGATGTCCATGTCGTGCTCGATCAGCAGCACGGTGACATCGGCGGGCAGGGCAGCGATCGTCGCAAGAATGTCGTGCCGCTCGGCCTCCGGCACCCCGGCGGCAGGCTCATCGAGCAGCAGCACGCGCGGCCGGCAGGCGAAGGCGACGGCGATTTCGAGAAGCCGTTGCTTGCCATAAGGTAGCGTCGCGGTGCGCGTCGTCATGACATCGGTGAGACGGAACCGCTCCAGCAGCTCGGCCACCTCGGCGGTGACGCCGCCACGGCTACCGACGATGCGCCACCAGTCGCGGCCGGAGCCGTGTCGCTCGGAAATCGCGAGCCCTAAGGTTTCGATCGGCGTCAGGTCAGCGAACAGCTGGTTGATCTGGAAGGTGCGGGCGATGCCGAGCCGAACCCGGCGATACGGCTCAAGATCGACGATCGAGGTGCCATCCAGCAGGA
Source organism: uncultured Alphaproteobacteria bacterium (assembly GCA_963702755.1). Classification (GTDB taxonomy): domain Bacteria; phylum Pseudomonadota; class Alphaproteobacteria; order Rhizobiales; family Xanthobacteraceae; genus JAJPKK01. The sequence continues at coordinate 565,655 of CAVPDZ010000010.1, forward strand.
TGTCGCCCGCGGACGGGCGCAGCACGCCGGTGAGGAGATTGACGAAGGTGGTCTTGCCGGCGCCGTTCGGTCCGATCAAAGCGTGCCGCGCGCCTTTCTCGATGGCGATCGAAATGTCGCTCGACGCAATGATGCCGCCGAAGCGCTTGTCGAGGTTGCGCGTTTCGAGCACCGGCGCCATGGATCAGACGCCTTTTTGCGGGGTGCGGCCGGGCACGATGCGCCGGCCGAGGTGCGCAAGGGCGCTCTCCGCCCACTCGACCCAGCGGCCGATGCGGTCGCGACCGGTCAGCACGATGGCAACGAGGAGGAGCCCGATCCAGAACTGCCAGTAGCGGGCTGTCAGGTCGGAGAGGAAATCCTGCAGCAGCCGGTAGATGAGCGAGCCGACGAGGCCGCCATAAAGCCAGCCGGTGCCGCCGATGATGAGGATCAGCAGCACGTCCGCCGACCGGTCGATCGAGAGCATCGACAGCGATGCGAACGCCTGGGTCTGCGCCAGCAGGCCTCCCGCGACCCCGGCATAGAAGGCAGATATCGTATAGATCGCGACCAGGCGCCAGTTCACGCCGATGCCGATCGCAGCACTGCGCAGCGGATTGCCCTTGATGGCCTTGAGCGACAGCCCGAACGGCGAGTGGACGATGCGCCGCGCCAGCAGGAACAGCACGAACAGGCATATCAGCGAATAGACATAGGCGTTGTGGCCGAACAGATCGAAACGGTAGGCGCCGAGGATCGGCGCCATGGTGACGCCCTGAAGTCCGTCGGCGCCGCCGGTGATCTCGCCGAATTTGTTGGCGATCTCGTAAGCGACGCCGGCGACGCCGAGCGTCACCATGAGGCGCGTCAGGTCCGAGCCGCGGAGCACGAGGAAGCTCGTGGCAAAGCCGAGCACCGCCGCCGCGAGACCCGCGGCGACGAGCGCGATCGTCGGCTCCGCGATGATTTCGTGCTTGGCGAGTAGTCCCGCAGCATAGGCGCCGACGCCGAAAAATGCCGCGTGGCCCAGCGAGATGATGCCAGCGTAACCGAGGATGAGGTCGAGCGAGAGCGCAAACAGCGCCCAGATCGTCGTTTCGGTCAGGATCAGATAATAGGACGGCAGCAGGAAGACGCTGGCGAGGGCGGCAAGCCAGAACGCAATCTCGAACACGCCGAACCGTGCGCGGCGGCGCAGGAAGTTGGTGACTTCGGCTTCGAGCGGCTGGCTCATGGCCTCAGCGCGTCGTACCGCGGGTGAACAGACCTTGCGGGCGCAGGATCAAGACAACGATCATGATCGTGTAGATCACGAAGGCGCCGAGGGTGGGGATGTAATATTTCCCCGCCACGTCGGCGATGCCAAGGAGGATCGACGCAAGGAAGGGCCCAATGATGCTCGACGTGCCGCCCACCGTCACGACGATCAGGAAGTAGATCATGTAGCGGAGCGGGAAGATCGGATCGAGGCCGAGGATTTGCGCGCCGAGCGCGCCGCCGAGACCGGCGAGCCCCGAGCCGACCGCAAAGGTGATGGCGAACACCGTGTTCACGTTGATCCCGAGGCCGCGCGCCACCCGCTGGTCGTCGACCGCAGCGCGCAGGCGGCTGCCGAACCGGGTGCGCGTCAGCGCGAGCTGCAGCGCCAGCGTCAACAGCCCGCAGACCACGATGATCAGCAGCCGATAACGGCCGACGCCGACGCCGAACACATCGAACTGGCCGTTTAGCGCCTCGGGGATCTGCACGTATTGCTGCGACGATCCCATCATGAAATCGACCGCGGCGACCGACATGAAGACGAGGCCGATCGTGAACAGCACTTGGTCGAGATGGCTCTTGGTGTAGACATGGACGTAGAGCAGGCGCTCCAGCACGACGCCGATCACGGCAGTGAGGAAAAAGGCGAGCACGAGCCCGAACCAGAACGGCAGCCCGAGGCGGTTGACGAACACGATCGTGATGTAGCCGCCCGCCATGGCAAACGAGCCGTGGGCGAGATTGATGACATTCATGAGCCCGAGCGTGACCGACAGGCCGCAGGCCAGCACGAACAGCAGCATGCCGTAGGCGAAGCCGTCGAACAGATTCGTCAGCATGGCCGTGCCACACGCTTCACCTCCCCCTTGAGGGGGGGGGTCGCCGCGCGTTTGCGCGGCGGGAGGGGGTGAGGCCTTTCCAAACACGATGGGCCGCGGGGGGCGCACGACTGCCACCCCACCCCGGACTGCCCTCGGCAGTCCGACCCTTCCCCTTCAGGGGAGGGTTGATGCATCGCCCCGGGCGCCATGATGGCGCTACTTCTTCATCTTGCCAGGGTCTTTGACGTTCGGGAAAGTCTCGAATTCCACGTTCCACAGCTGGCCGTCGATTTTCTCGACCCGGCGGATGTAGACGTTCTGGATGATGTCTCGGGTATCCGGGTCGATGGAGATCGGACCGCGGGGGCTCTCCCAGGCCATGCCCTTCATGGCGGCGATGAGGGCATCGCCGTTGGTGTTGCCGTTCGTCTTCTTGAGCGCCTCGTAGATGAGGTGGAGGCCATCATAGCCGCCGACCGACATGAAGTTCGCGCGCATGCCGTTGTTGGCTTTGGCGATCGCCTCGACATAGGTCTTATTCAGTGCCGACTGATGATGCGCCGAGTAGGTGTGCGCGGTGACGGTGCCGATCACCTGGTCGCCCATGCCATTGAGCACGTCGTCGTCGGTCACGTCGCCGGGGCCGATGATCTTGATGCCGGACTTGTCGAGGCCACGCTCGAGAAACTGGCGCACGAAGCTCGCGCCTTGGCCGGCCGGCACGAAAATGAACACGGCGTCGGGCTTGGCATCGCGCGCGCGCTGCAGGAACGGGGAGAAGTCCGGATTGGCGAGCGGCGTGCGGATGTAATCGACGATCTCGCCGCCGCCTTTGAGGAAGGCTTCTTTGAAGAAGTTTTCCGAATCGATGCCGGGCGCAAAGTCCGACACCATGCTGACGACTTTTTTGATGCCGTTCTTGAGCGCCCAGTCGGCCATGATCACGCAGGATTGGGCAAGCGTGAAGCTCGTGCGCACTACATAGGGCGAGCGCTCGGTGATGCTCGACGTGCCCGCCGCCATCACGACTTGCGGAATTTTCGCTTCGGTCGCGAGCGGAGCCACGGCGAACGCGGTCGGCGTGAGCCCAAAGCCGGCGACGAAACTGACCTTGTCCTTGACGATCAATTCCTGGGCGAGACGCTTGGTCACGTCGGCGACGGCGCCGTCATCCTTGATGACGACTTCGATCTTCTTGCCGGCCACCGTATCGCCGTGCTGCGCCTGATAGAGCCGCATCGCGGCGGCGATCTGCACGCCGGTCGATTGCTGCGGCCCGGTCATCGGCAAGAGCGCGCCGACCTTCACGGTCGACTGCGCCTGCGCGGCGGTGCAGCCGAGCGCGGCGGCCGCAATGCCGATGACAATCGATTGACGAAACATGGCGTTTGCTCCCGTTACAGATATCAGCAATCAGTTATCAGTAATCAGAAGGTGCGAACAACAGTCTTATCCGACGCTCCGCCTCATCTGCGCCGGTGACCCCTTTCGTTCTACACAAACATTGGACTTAATCGCGCAGTAGCCTTCCTCACCACCGAATTCTGATCCCTGATCCCTGATTATTGATCCCTGCTACGCGTGGGCCTCGCGGCGCGGATCGATCATCTGCTCGATCTTGCCGAGGGCGTACATGCAGGGCATCACCTGGGCGAGGCTGCCGTTGGGCTCGCGCTTTTCTTTGATCGCGGCGATGAATTCGCGGTCCTCGAGTTCGATGCCGTCCATGGACACATCGACCTTGGAGAGATCGATCTGGTTCTTCTTGCCGTCGAACAGATCGTCGTAATAGGCGTTGTAGGTGCCGTTGTCGCAGATGTAGCGGAAGAACGAGCCGATCGGGCCATCGTTGTTGAACGACAGCGACAGCGTCAGGATCGCACCCGACGGCACCTTCATCACGATCCCCATGTCCATGGCGATCTTGAGTGTCGGATGGCGCGGCCCCTGCACCGCGTAGCATTCCGAGACCGTCTCGCCGGCCTGATACTGGAAGAGATCGACGGTGTGGGCGGCATGGTGCCACAGCAGATGGTCGGTCCAGCTGCGCGGCTTGCCGGCCGCGTTCATGTTGGTACGGCGGAAGAAATAGGTCTGCACGTCCATCTGCTGGATCTTGAGCTCGCCCTTCTCGATCCGCTTGTGGACCCATTGGTGGCTCGGATTGAAGCGGCGGACGTGGCCTCCCATGGCGATGACGCCGGTTTCCTTCTGGACTTTCAGCAGCGCTTCGGAATCGGCAACGCTGTCCGCGATCGGGATTTCGATCAGCACGTGCTTGCCGGCGCGCATCACCTGCTCGCCCTGGCGGCGGTGCATCTGCGTCGGCGTCGTCAGGATCACCGCGTCGGCGCGTTTGATGCCCTCACCGAGGTCGCCGCTCCAGTGCGGCACGCCATATTTCTTGGCAATTTCCGCGGTGGCGTCCTGATTGCCGCCGATCAGCGACACTACCTCGACGTCAGGGATGCGCTTGAGGGCATCGAGATGTTTTTGACCGAAAGCGCCTTGTCCGGCGACGCAAATCTTCATACGCGGCTCCTCACACTTTCTCGTTTCGCGCGCTGTGCGGCGGCGCGCCGTGGCTTGGCCGACGCCTTCGGCTTGGCGGCAGCATGCCGCTTCGGCTTGGCGCCGGCGCGCGGCAAGTTCTCCAGAATGATGTGGCCGACGGCGGTGTTCGATGCCGGCACGGTATAGAAGCGGTAGACTTCCTTTACTTTCTCATCGAGCGCGCCGCGCGCGATGAGCCACATCACCATTTCGATCCCCTCGGCGCCCGCCTCGCGCATCATTTCAACATGCGAGATATGGGTCAGCTTCTTCGGGTCCTTGGCGAGATTGTCGAGAAAGGCCTTGTCGAACTTGCTGTTGATCAGCCCGGCGCGCGGCCCGGAGATCTGGTGCGACATGCCGCCGGTGCCCAGGATCACGACGCGCAGGTCCTCGGGGTAGGACTCGACCGCCTTGCGGATCGCGCGGCCCAGCATGAAGCAGCGGTGCGCGGTCGGCGGCGGAAACATCACGACGTTGACCGCGAGCGGAATGACCGGGCACGGCCACTCCTTGGGCGAGCCGAACATCAGGTTGAGCGGCACCGTGAGTCCGTGGTCGACCTCCATCTTGTTGACGATGGTGAGGTCGAACTCGTCGAGAATGACCGACTGCGCAATGTGGGAAGCAAGCTTCGGATGGCCTTTGACCACCGGCACCGGGCGAGGCCCCCAGCCCTCGTCGGCCGGCGGGAATTCGGCCGCACAGCCGAGCGCGAAGGTCGGGATGATCTCGACCGAGAACGCCGAGGCGTGGTCGTTGTAGACCGCGATGACGACGTCGGGCTTGGTGGCCGCCATCCATTCCTTCGATTTCTCGAAGCCCGAGAACACCCGCTTCCAGTAGGGCTCCTCGGTCTTGCCGAGGTCGATCGCGGCGCCGATGGCCGGCACGTGCGACGACGTTGCTCCTGCGATGATCTTAGCCACGTTTCGATCCTGCCTTCTTGCGTCCCTTGGCGGCGGCGGGGGCGCGCGCGCCTGTCGATTTGGATTTTGCCGGTGCCTTGCGTGTCGATTTGGCGGCCGCTCTCGGTGCTGACTTGGTCTTGCCGGCTGCCCGCGCACCGCCCTTGGGAAATTCGCGTCCCGACTTGCTGCGGTTGCCCTCGACCGAACGCCCGCCGCCCAGCATCATCTTGGCATAGTCATCCTGGGTCGAGCCGGTCATGACTGCAGCCATGTGCTGGAACGAATGGCCGTCGGTCGCCCCAAGCTTGGCGGTGAAGTAGATGTTGCCGCCGAGTTCCAGCATGCGGTTGTATTGGCGCTTGAGGATGGCCTCGCGCTGCTCCGGCGTGAGCGGAAAGCGATCGAGATACTTGGCCTCGTCCGCCTTGAAGGCCTTGCGGTTGTCGTCCTTCATCAGCGACATGCAGAACATGTTCAGATGATAGCCCTGCCGCGAGCGGTCGGCGTCGAACACGAACGTGCCCGGAATGTCGTCATATTCTTTCTCGCCGGCGCTTGCGCTGGGAGTGTCCTTTGCCGTTGTCATCGGCAATCCTCCGTCATCACTTACCTCAATTAATATGGCTGGGGCATCCTTGGCAACGTACGGGCTCGGCGCTTGCCGGGTCAATTTGAAGCAACGAATGGGCAGTTGGAATTGTTCAAGATCAATTGCGTGCTGCTGCGATGAGTGAAGGTGAAATTTGAGGCGTGAGCCCGTGCCGTGGGCGTGCCCCCTCCCTGGCCCTCCCCCGCAAGTGGGAGAGGGGAAAGAAGGGATAAGTTTCAGCCGGAGGGGCTTCAGCCGAAACTAGCGGGGTCAGGCCCAATAGAGGCGCATCGGGTTGTCGATGAGCAATGCCTTTTGCGCTGCGGCCGTTGGGGCGATTTTGGGGATGTAGTCCACCAGCACGCCGTCGTCGGGCGCCTCTTTTTTCATGTTGGGATGGGGCCAATCGGTGCCCCATAGCACCCGGTCGGGGAAATGCTCCACGAGCGTGCGGCCGAACGGCACCACGTCATCATAGGGCGGGCCGGCGAGAGACATGCGCTCCAGGCAGGTCACCTTGCTCCAGATGTTCTTGTGCTTCTCCAGCATGCGGATGAAACGTTGGTTCTCCGGATCATCGACACCCTTTTTGACCGTGGGGGTGCCCATGTGGTCGACCACCACGGTCGTCGGCAATGAGGTGAAGAAGCTCTCGAATTCCGGCAGATCGGGCATCTCGAAGTAGACCACGATGTGCCAGCCGAGCGGCGCGATCCGCTTGACGATGCGCTCAAGGACGTCACGCGGCGTGATATCGACGAGACGCTTGAGAAAATTGAACCTCACGCCGCGCACACCGGCGCGATCCATCCATTTCAGCTCGTCATCGGTGACTTCTTCGCCGACGAACGCGACGCCCTTGGCGCGGCCGTTCGCGGCTTCGAGCGCGTCCACCATCGCCCGGTTGTCCTTGCTGTGGCAGCTCGCCTGGACGATCACGTTCTTGTCGAGGCCGAGAAAATCGCGGAGCGCGAACAGCTTTTCCTTGGGCGCATCGCACGGCGTGTATTTGCGCTCCGGCGCATAGGGAAACTGCGACTCGGGGCCGAAGACGTGGCAGTGGGCGTCGACCGCACCCGGCGGCGGCTTGAACTTCGGCTTCGAGGGATTCGGATGAAACGGGATATATCCTGGGCTCATCGCCACGGGGCGGTCTCCTTATACGACTTCGCTGATGGGGCGCTCTCTACACCCGTTCAACCGCGAGCGACACGCCTTGGCCGACGCCGACGCACATGGTGGCGAGCGCGCGCTTGCCGCCGCGCTTTTCGAGGCCGTGAACGGCGGTGAGGGCCAGGCGCGCGCCTGACATGCCTAGCGGATGGCCAAGCGCGATCGCACCGCCATGGGGATTCACGTGCTCCGCATCGTCCGGCAGCCCGAGCTGGCGCAGGCACGCCAGCGACTGCGAGGCAAAGGCCTCGTTGATCTCGATGAGATCGAAGTCGCCGATCTTCAGACCGAGGCGGTCCATCAGCTTGCGGGTCGACGGCACCGGGCCAATGCCCATGACCCGCGGCGGCACGCCGGCCGAAGCCATCCCGAGAATACGCGCTCGCGGGAAGAGGCCGTGACGCTTCGCCGCCTCGGGCGACGCGATGATCATGGCGGCAGCGCCGTCGTTGACGCCGGAGGCATTGCCGGCGGTGACGGTGCCAGGCGTTCGGAACGCGGCGCGCAATTTGGCAAGCTGTTCCATCGTTGTTTGCGGACGCGGATGTTCGTCAGCGTCGACGATCGTCGGGCCGGCCTTGCCGCCCGGTACTTCGACCGCGACGATCTCTTCCTTGAAATAGCCTTCCGCGGCGGCGAGTCCGGCGCGCTGCTGAGACCGCAGTGCTAGCCCATCCTGGTCCTGGCGTGACACTTGGTAGTCCTCGGCGACGTTTTCGCCGGTCTCTCCCATGGCATCGACGCCATACTGCGCTTTCATCAGCGGATTGATGAAGCGCCAGCCAATGGTGGTGTCGAAGATGTCTGCGCTGCGCTGAAAGGCTTCCGCCGCCTTGCCCATCACGAAGGGCGCGCGGGTCATCGATTCGACGCCGCCGGCGACGGCAAAATCGATTTCGCCGGACCGGATCGACCGCGCGGCTTCGCCGACGGCGTTGAGCCCCGACGCGCACAGACGGTTGACCGTGATGCCCGGCACGCTGTCGGGCAGGCCCGCGAGCAAGAGCGCCATGCGGGCGACGTTGCGGTTGTCCTCGCCGGCCTGGTTGGCGCAGCCGTAGAACACCTCGTCGAGCGCCGACCAGTCGACGTTCGGATTGCGCTTCATCAGCGCCTTGATCGGGAGCGCGGCGAGATCGTCGGTGCGGATTTTCGCAAGCGCGCCGCCATACCGCCCGATGGGCGTCCGCACCGCATCGCAAATCAATGCCTCACGCATGTGTCGCACTCCTACACCTGGTCGCCGTGGGCCCGCTTGGTGCGGGCGTGAAGTTCCCGCAGCACGGAGAGTTCATGGTCGGACGGAGCGGGCGTCGCCGCGACCTCCGCTGCGTACTTCACTTTCCAGCCGGTATTGCCGTCGATCTGTTCGCGCGTCACGCCCGGATGGATCGACACGACCGTCATTTCCTTGGTCGTCGGATCCGGCTCGAACACGCAGAGATCGGTGATCAGCTTCGTCGGCCCCTTCGTCTTGGCACCGAGGCGGGCGCGATGGTCGCCCCCTTCGCCATGGCCGAGCGAGGTCACGAAATCGAGCTTCTCCACGAAGCCGCGCTTGCTCTGCGTCATCGTGATGAAGATCTCGCCGCACGAGATCGCAATCTCCGGCGCACCGCCGCCGCCCGGCAGCCGCACCTTGGGTTTGGCGTAGGGGCCGACCACCGTGGTGTTGAGATTGGCGTACTTGTCGATCTGCGCGCCGCCCAGGAATCCGACGGTGATGCGGCCGCCCTGCAGCCAATAGCGGAACATTTCCGGCACCGAGACCGTGGTCAGCGCGGTATCGCACAGTTCGCCGTCGCCGATCGACAGCGGCAGGATCGCGGGCTTGGTCGCGATCGTGCCCGACTCGTAGATCAGCGTGATGTCCGGCGCGTGGGTCAGCCGGGCGAGATTGCAGGCGGCTGAGGGCATGCCGATGCCGACGAAGCAGACATCGCTCGATTTGAGTGCGCGCGCGGCGGCAACCGTCATCATCTCGGTCGGCGTGCAGGTCGCGCTCATGCGGCACCCGCAAGCGCGAGTCGACGCCGCTGCTCGGCAAAGACCTCGGGGCCTTTGTCGAGCACGTTTGCTTTCATCCATGCGAGGAAGCCGTCGCGGTCGCGCGAAATCTCGTCCCACTTCTTATAGTAGGCGTTATCGCGCTTGTAGTAGCCGTGTGCATAGGAGGGATGGGCGCCGCCCGGGGCGACCACGACCGCGCTGACGGTCCATGACGGCAGGATCACCGTATTCGGACTGCGCGGCCCGAAATCCTCGACTCGCTCCTCGACCGTGACGATCGAACGCTTCGCCGCGAGCACGGCCTGCTTCTGGACGCCGACGATGCCTTCGATCAGCACGTTGCCGGCGCGGTCCGCGCGCAGCGCATGGACGATGGCGACGTCCGGCCGGATTGCGGGGACGGTCGCGAGCACCTCGCCGGTATAGGGGCAGGTGACGGTCCGAATGTTCGGATTGACCTTGGGCAGGTCGACGCCGACATAGCCGCGGAATACCGCAAACGGCAGTCCGGCCGCGCCCGCCTCGTAGGCATTCGCCATCGCGGCGTGGGAATGCTCCTCGTAAGCGAGGGGCTGCGGCCAGCCGTTCTCGATCGCATCGCGCATCCGATGCAGCGAGCCGACGCCGGGATTGCCGCACCAGGAGAACACCACCTTATCGACGCCACCCATGCCGATGATCTGGTCATAGATCAGGTCCGGCGTCATGCGGATGAGGGTCAGGTGCTTCTTGCGCTGGCGGATCACCTCGTGGCCGGCGGCGTGGGGAATAAGGTGGGTGAAACCCTCCATGGCCACCGTATCGCCGTCGTGCACATGCGCCGCGACGGCGGCGGCGAGAGACATGAATTCCGACATCGATACGCTTTCGGGCCGTTGCTGGTGGCGCGTTATTTAGGGGGCATCGCAGCGGGGGTCAAATCGGCGGAGACGCACCAGCCCCTGGAACGCGAGCGTCTGGGAACGAACGCGGCAATTGGGCTATACGTTGCGCATGACCGAGACCGAGAAGCTTCCCAGCACTTTACGTTTGCCGTCCTCGCTTCATTTTGAAGACCGCGGCGCGATTGGCATTTTGCGCCTCGCGCGGGCACACAAGCGCAATGCGCTCGATGACGCGACCGTGTTGGGCATTGGAGAATTTCTTCGCCGCAGTGGCGGACCACACCAAGGTCGTCATCCTGCACGGCGAAGGCGAGCATTTCTGCGCCGGACTTGATCTCTCCGAGTTGCGCGAGGCGGACCTCGCCGAGGGGATGGCACATTCGCGGCTGTGGCATCGCGCCTTCGAGCACATCGAGTTCGGGCGCGTGCCGGTGGTGGCGGTGCTGCATGGCGCCGTGGTCGGCGGCGGCCTTGAGCTTGCCGCTGCCTGCCATATCAGGATCGCGGAGCGGTCGGCTTATTATGCGTTGCCCGAGGGCAGCCGCGGCATCTTCGTCGGGGGCGGCGGGTCGGTGCGGCTACCGCGCCTTCTCGGCACCAGCTGCGTGATCGACATGATGCTGACCGGCCGCACCTATGATGCCGACGACCCGGCCGTGCGCACCTTTTCCCAATACGTTGTCGAGGCCGGCACCGGGCTCGCCAAGGCCATCGAACTTGCGGAGCGCATCGCCGGCAATGCAGCCGATGACGAATTTCGCCGCGATGCATGTGCTGCCGCGCAATGCCGAAGCCGATCGCGCGACCGGCCTCCTGATGGAATCGCTCATGTCGGCGATCGCCCAGGACGATCCCGAGGCGAAGCGGCGCCTGCGCGATTTCCTGGAAAAGCGCGGTCCCAAGACGACCCGTAAGCAAGACCACTCGCTAGGCAAGGCTTGCACAGGTCCGTGGGAACCGCATAGGTAGCGTCCTTCTTCGTCTGAACCGGAATCAATTCCCATGCACCCCAACGGCCATGCGGCGCTCGTCACCGGCGGCGGCTCCGGGCTCGGCCGCGCTACCGCGGCGCGGCTCGCCAAGCTCGGCGCCAAGGTCGCGATCCTCGACATCAATGCTGACGCTGCCCGCGCGGCGGCCGCCGACATCGGCGGCGTTGGACTTGAATGCGATGTCACGAGCGCCGAGGCGACCGCGGCGGCCATCGCTGCGGCGCGCACAAAACACGGCGCGGCACGCATCCTCATCAATTGTGCCGGCATCGGTCCGGCGCGCCGCATCGTGGGCCGCGACGGGCCCCAGCCGCTCGAGGAGTTCGCGAAGGTGATCAGCGTCAACCTGATCGGCACCTTCAATGCCATGCGGCTCGCCGCCGCCGACATGCAGACGCTGACGCCGCTCGAGGATGGCGAGCGCGGTGTCATCGTCTCGACCGCCTCGGTCGCTGCCTATGACGGCCAGATCGGCCAGGCCGCCTACGGTGCTTCAAAAGGCGGCGTCGTATCGCTCACGCTGCCGGCCGCGCGCGAGTTCGCTCAGTTCGGCATCCGCGTCATGGCAATCGCCCCCGGCATCTTCGCAACGCCGATGGTCTCGAGCATGCCCGAGCAAGTCCAGGACTCGCTTGCCGCGGCGATCCCGTTTCCGAAGATGCTGGGCCAGCCGGACCAGTACGCCGATCTCGCCCTGCACATCATCGAAAACCGGTATCTCAACGGCGAGGTGATCCGGCTCGACGGCGCGATCCGCATGGCGCCGCGATGATACGTACACAAGAGAATTGACGATGCTCGCCTCGCGCCATCAGGTCACCGTCCAATGGGGCGATTGCGACCCCGCGGGGATCGTCTATTTCCCGAATTACTTCAGTTATTTTGATGCCAGCACCAACGCGCTCTTTCTGCGCGCGCTGGGCTTCAACAAGTACGAGATGATCCGCAAATACGACATCGTCGGCATCCCGCTGGTCGATGTGTCGGCGCGTTTCATCTTGCCATCGGTGTTCGGCGAAGTGGTCACGATCGAATCGAGCGTCGCCGAGATCGGGCGATCGAGCTTTCGCATGCTCCACCGCCTGCTCAAGGACGAGACGCTTGCGGTCGAGGGCCGCGAGACACGCGTCTGGGTCGGCCGCGATCCGAACAACCCGGACAAGCTCAAGGGCAAGCCGATCCCGCCGGAAGTCGTCGAGCGGCTGAAGGGGTAAGGCACGGGCCACGGCCCATAGGCTGGCGCGAAGCGATTCCGCCTGGCGGAAGGTTGGCCTCATCAAATTTGCCAATGGAGCGCGGCTTTCAAGCCGGGCATCGAATCCTATATCCTTGAAGCGAACTTCGGCTAACTTCTTGCACATCCAACCGATCGCGTGGGGACACCGATCGGCAACGAGGTGAGTGATGGCGAAATTCGGTATTGGACAGGCGGTGCGCCGGGTCGAGGATCAGCGGTTTGTCATCGGCCAGGGGCGCTATGTCGACGACATCAGGCTGGCCGGCGAATGTCATGGGGTGACCGTGCTGTCGCCGCACGCGCACGCCCGCATCAAGAGCATCGACCTCACGAAGGCCAAGGCCGCGCCCGGAGTCCTGTGTGTGCTGACGGGCGCCGATGCCGTCGCCGAAAAGCTCGGCGCCATGACCGCGCACCTCATGCCCGAGGATTTCGGCGCCCCCAAAGGCCACCGCACCTTCCAGCCGCTGCTGGTGGCCGACAAGGTCCGCTGCGTTGGCGATCGCGTTGCCTTTGTCGTCGCCGAGACGTTTGCGCAAGCGCGCGACGCCGCCGAAATGATCACGGTCGACTACGAGCCGCTGCCCGCGGTCAGCCAATATCGAGGATGCGGCAAAGGAAGGCGCGCCGAAGGTTTGGGAGGACAACGCGAGCGGCAACATCGCCTTCCGGCTGATGTTCGGCAGCCAGGAGGCGACCGATGCCGCCTTCGCCAAGGCGAAGCACGTCGTGAAGCTCCGGGTCGAGAACAACCGGCTGTCGCCGGTGTCGATGGAGCCGCGCGTTGCCATCGGCGACTATGACCCCGCCAACGATTTCTACACGCTCTACACCGCCTCGCAGAATCCGCACGGCGCGCGGATGGAGTTGTCCCACATCTTTCATGTGCCGGAGAACCACATCCGCGTGGTCTCGCCCGATGTCGGCGGCGGCTTCGGCCTCAAGGGCGGGATTTTTCCGGACGACGCGTTGGTGGTGTGGGCCTCGCGCAAGCTGAAGCGACCGGTGCGCTGGCTCGCGAGCCGCAGCGAGGCAATGCAGACCGATCACCATGGGCGCGAGATGGTTTACTACGGCGAGCTTGCGCTCGACGAACACGGCAAGATCCTTGGGCTCCGCAGCAAAAGCCTGTTCCAGATGGGCGCCTATTTCGTCGGCGCGGCGCTCGCGGCCGGTGCGTTCTCGCTGCGGTTCGTGCCGCAGGCCTACGACATCCAGACCATGCACATCATGTCGCAAGGCCTGTTCACGAACACGTCGCAAAGCGGGCCCTATCGCGGCGCCGGCCGGCCCGAAGCCGCGTACTTCATGGAGCGGCTGATCGAGCACGCGGCCCACGAGATCGGGATGGAGCCCGCGGAAATCCGCCGCCGCAACCTCATTCCGCCCGGCAAGCTGCCCTACACGACGCCGACCCATTGGGTCTACGACAGCGGCGAATTCACCCGCCTGATGGATCATTGCATCGAGATCAGCGATCCGAAGGGCTATGCCGCGCGGAAAAAGGCGTCGGAGAAGACCGGCAAGCTGCGCGGGCGCGCGGTGAGCTTCTACATCGAGTTCGGCGGCATCTTCAACGAGCGCATGGATCTGCGGTTTGATCCGAGCGGCGCGCTGTCGATCTTCGGCGGCACCCACTCGCACGGCCAAGGGCATGCGACCGTGTTTGCGCAGATGGTCCACGAATGGCTCGGCGTGCCGTTCGAGCAGATTCGCTACGTGCAGGGCGACACGGCGCAAGTCGCGATCGGGCGCGGCACCTACGGTGCCCGCAGCATGGTGGTCGGCGGCAACGCGCTCAAGGCCGCGGCCGACACGATCATCGACAAAGGCAAGAAGCTCGCCGCGGACATGATGGAAGCGGACGCCGGCGATATCGAATTCAAGGAGGGCCAGTATCGCGTCACCGGCACCGACAAGACCATGTCGATCGTCGACGTCGCCAAGGCCTCCTATGCGCCGATGGGGCCGCTCACCGACAAGTTCGGCGTCGGCTTGGAATCGACCGGCAGCTACAGCGCGAATCCGCCGAGCCATCCGAACGGCTCGCATGTCTGCGAGGTGGAGGTCGATCCCGAGACCGGCGAGGTGACGATCGACCGCTATCACGTGGTCGACGATCTCGGCCGCATCATCAATCCGATGATCGTGCGCGGCCAGATCCAGGGCGGCGTCATCCAGGGCGTCGGCCAGGCGCTGATGGAGCACCACGTCTACGATCGCGACAACGGGCAGCTCATCACCGGCACGTTCATGGACTACGCCATGCCGCGCGCGGTCGATCTGCCGAGCATCGACGCGAACATGGAGGAGGTCGCCTGCAAGACCAATCCGCTCGGCGTCAAAGGCATCGGCAAATCCGGCACGATCGGCGCGCCGCCGACGGTGATCAACGCGGTGATCGATGCGCTGCGTCCGCTCGGCGTCGAGCAGATCGATATGCCGGCGACGCCGCTGCGCGTGTGGCAGACGATCCGGCAGGCGCAGGCCAAGGGCGCGGCGCACGCGTAGTTGAGGAGAAGAAGCGGGAACGACAGGGAGTTCAACGCTTCACGGCCGATGATAACGTCAAGCGCACGTTGGCGCTCGCCTCGGCTGTTCCGCCGCGGACCTTGACCGCTTGTTCGGTCAGAACCTCCGCGGCCTTGGTGAGGTAATCCGCGATGACCGCGAACTCGGCGGCATCGTAGGTCGACAAAAGCCTCGCCATTTCGACGCTCAGCCCGCCGTAGAGGCGGTCCACTTCGCGTATCTTGGCCGGTACGGCCCGCACGGTCACGCGCCGGCGATCATCGGGATCGCGTTCGCGCTTCACATATCCCGGTGCCTCGAGACGGTCGATCAATGCGGTTATCGCCGCGCCGGTGAGCCCCGCATGCGCGGCCAATTCCCCGGCGGACATCGCTTTCTCACCGAGGAGGCGAAGCACCTTCACGTCGGTCACGTGCAGCCCAAGTCGCTGGGCGATTGCCTCGTGGAAGATCACCACCCGCGCGGCAAAATCCCGAACGAGCGGAATGTAAAGATCCATCCGTTGGCTTGACACCGGCTTTTGTTTCATTTAGATCGCCTGATAATTAGATCATCTAAATATCAGATGATCTAACCAATAGATGCCACAAGGCCTTCGATTTTCAAAGGAGATTTCCCATGCCCGCGCTGGATACCCAGGGAATATCGCTCCACTACGAGGTGTTCGGAGACCGCCGCAAGCCGCCGGTCCTGCTGATCGCCGGCTTGGGCGGCGCGGGTGCAAGTTTTGGCGCACAGGTCGGCCGCTTCGCCGCCGACCACTTCGTCGTCCTTCCCGATCACCGCGGCACCGGCGAGACCACGCGGGCGAACGACGGCTACACGATCGCGCAGCATGCAGCGGACATGGCCTCGCTCATCGAACATCTCGAACTTGGGCCGACGCATCTTGTCGGCACCTCGACCGGCGGCGCGATCGCGCAACTGATGGCGCTCGACCACCCTGCGACGGTGCGCACCGTCACCATGGCTTCATCCTTCGCGCGGCCTGATCCTTTTCTACGGCGCGAATTCGCGCTGCGCCGCAAGCTGGTGGCGGAAGCGGACATGCGCACGGTCTATACCTGCTACGCCCTGTTCCTGTTCTCGCCGCATTACGCGAGCCGAAACGCGAAGCAGATCGACGCCTGGATCGACCGCATTGCGGTGCTGCCGCCGGAGCGGGAGATTGCCGTCAAGCGGATCGACATGATCATGGCGCACGATGCGTTCGCTCGGCTCGGCGACATCCGTCAGCCGGTGTTCGTCATTTGCGGCGACCAGGATTTCTGCACGCCGCTCTACCTCTCGGAGGAAATCGCTCAGGCAACTCCCGGCGCCGAACTTACGGTCCTGCCCGGCGGTGGTCATTTCATTCACATGGAGCAGGAAGAGCGCTTCTTTTCGAAGGTGTGCGCTTTCATCGACCGACATTGATGGATGCGACCGCTCATAAGAACGAGCGGGCGACGAGGTACGCGCCCAGCACAAGCATGCCGGCGAAGAACCACTGCCGGAATGCTGCCGGAGAGAGCCGCAGCCGAACGGCCTGGCCGACCCACATGCCCGCAAACGCTGTGGCCAGGGCCGTGAGTGGCACTGCGGCCATCGAGATGGGGAGACTGCCTGCCGCCGCGACGTTGACCGCCAATGCGAGCGTCGACACGGTGAAGGACAGACCGAGCGCCTGGATGAGGTCCTCCTTTTCAAGTCCGATGGCTTGGAGGTAGGGCACTGCCGGTATCACGAACACACCCGTCGCCGCGGCGATCAACCCGGTGATCCCCCCGATCACGGGACCCAGCAACGGTTGCCGCTCTGGCGGAATGTGGATGCGCACGGAGAAGAGGCCGGTGCCGGCGTAAAGCATCAAGGCGACGCCGAGCAGCACGATCCCATATCGCGCGTGCGCTCCGGTCATCAGGCCGAGCCCCGCCCAGGTGCCGAGGCATACGGCAAGCATCATCGGCCAGAGCCGCGCCGCAGCCGTCCGCAGCGACGGTCCGGTGGCCATCTGCCAGAGATTCGTGAACAGGGACGGCAGGATCAAAATCGCCGCGGCTTCGATCGGCGGCATGACGATGGCGAGCAGTCCCATGGCGATGGTCGGCAGCCCGAGCCCGATCACGCCTTTGACAAAACCGGCCAACGCGAACACCGCCGCGACGAAGATCAATGTTGTGTCCGTCATCGCATCAATCTGGCTGCGGGCGGCGCCCCTCGCAATGCGGAGGTTACGAAGTTAGGCTTCGTAAAATCCATAGCCAGGAGCAGTCGCATGCGTTTCGATCTGGTCGATCTGCAGCTTTTTCTCCATGTGGCCGAGGCGCGCAGCATCACCCACGGGGCCGAACGGGCCAACCTCGCGCTCGCCTCCGCCAGCGCGCGCATCAACGGCATGGAGGAGATGATCGGCGTCCCGCTGCTGGCGCGCGATCGCCGCGGCGTATCGCTCTCGCCCGCGGGGCAATGCCTTGTCGAGCACGCCCGACTGATCGTGGAACAAGCCCGGCGCATGCGCAGGCGAACTTGGCTCCTATGCGCGCGGCTTGTCCGGGAGCGTCCGCCTGCTCTCGAACACGGCGGCGCTGAGCGAGCACCTGCCGCGTGCCCTGGCGTCTTTTCTCGCCGCGTACCCGACGATCAGTGTCGACGTCGAGGAACGCGAGAGCGTCGACATCGGCGCGCTCATCGCTTCCGGTGCGGCCGATATCGGCATCGGCTCCGAGGCGGCATTATCGGATGCGGTCGAGCAATTCCCGTTCCGCGACGACAGTCTGGTGCTGATATTTCCGCGCGGCGACGCGCAGGGAAGGGCGCGGAAACTCGGGCTCGCCGACGTCGTCGGGCGCGATTTCATCGGCCTCGCGCGCGACAGCGCGCTGCAGCGGCATCTCGCCGAACATGCCGCCCGGCTCGGCGCCATGATGAAAGTTCGCGCCCGCGTGGTCGGCTTCGATGCGGTTTGCCTGATGGTCGAGACCGGAGCCGGCATCGGCATCGTGCCGGAGGCAGCGGCCAAGCGGTGCCGGCGGACGATGAAGATCGAAATCGTGGCGTTGCGCGATACGTGGGCGCGGCGGCGGCTCGTCATCTGCGTCCGGCAGCTTCGATCCCTGCCGATCGCGGCACGGCGCCTCGTCGAGCACCTGCGGGCGGCTGGCGCCGGCTGACGGGATCACCGCGAGACGCCAGTCATTTGCTATATTGACAATATATTGTCATCATGACATACGATGACCATGACAACGCCGACCAACACAGCCGCCCTGCTGCCGCTGATCGTGGCTGACATCTTCGAACTGGCGGGCCGATTCCGCGACAACGGCGATGCCATCGCGCAAACCGTCGGCCAGACGCAGGCGCGCTGGCAGGTGATGAGCGCGGCGTCTGTTGGTCCGCGGACGGTGCCGCAGATCGCGCGCCGGCTCGGGGTCAGTCGGCAGAGCGTCCAGCGCATCGCCGACCTGCTGGTGGCGGAGGACTGGGCGACGTTCGAGGCCAACCCCGATCATCGGGGCTCGCCCTATCTTGTCCTCAACAAGCGCGGCAGCGCGGCCCTCGCGAAGCTCACGGCGGCAGCGGCGGCCTATCACGCCCGCCTCGCGCGTCACCTCTCGGGCACCGATGTCGGTGCCATCCACCGCGGCCTGCGCCAACTCCTCGACGCGACCGCCAACTGCTCAACCGAAGGAGCCCTGCCATGAACACCGAGACGATCGTCGAATGCATGAAGCTGAGCTTCGCCAACACGCCCTTCCCGGCGGTGGTGCAGAAGCTCGCCGGGGCCGGGGTGCACGCCTACACCGCCGACCTGATGGCATTGCGCAAAACGTACTACGGCGTGGAGCGGGAGAGCGTTGACGAGCCGATGCCGCTGACGCAAAGCCCGTCCGTCGCCCCGAAGTTCGACAGCGCGAGCGTGGAGGGCGCAGTGCGTGCCATTCAACGCGGCGAGATCGGCTATGCCGAATTCCTGCGGCGGATCATGCGCGCCGGTTGCGCGAGCTATCGCGTCTTCATCGACGGGCGCAAGGCGATGTATTTCGGGCGAGACGGCGACTTCTACACCGAACCGTTCCCGGCGCAGGGCAAGTGAACTTGGCCGTTTGGCGGTCCAACGTCCGTAGGGTGTGCAAAGCGCGGACTTGTCCGAGCGTGCGCACGATGCAGAACGAGGCTGAGGGGCGCACGCGTTCGCGTTGCGCCCCTTCTCTCGAGATCGCGTTATGGCGCGTGCGAGCGGTCGACCGGAACGCCGCGCAGGTAAACGGACGCGATGCGCCGCGTGTTGGTGATGTCGTCGAGCGGGTTGGCGTCAAGCACGATGAAGTCGGCGCTCTTGCCGGCCTCCGAGCGTGCCCGCGTCATTCATCCGCAGGAACGCGGCGCCGTTCTTCGTCGCCGACACGATGACCTGCATCGGCGTCATCCCGGCCTTCACCATATCCAGCATCTCCACATGCGGCGCCCACGGCGTGTTGCCGTCAGTGCCGAGAATGATGGTGACGCCGGCCGCATTCAGCTTTGCGAGATTGCGGGCCTGGATGCCGTAGAACTCCTGCGCCTTCGGCCGGTCGGTGTTCTCCTCCTCGACCTTCTTCATCTCGGCGGCAGGCAGGCTTGGCGTGAGCCAGGAGACATCGACCTTGACGCCGCGGTCGGGCAGGTTGGGGTTGACCACGAGATTGGGGTGCTGCTTGACGAGCGCCATGAATTCGTCGTCGACGTCGCGATCGCGAACGCTATGGGCGAAGGCGTCGACGTTGGCGCGCAGCAGTCCCTTTGCATCCGAGAGGTTGAAAATGTGGGCGGTGACGCGCAGCCCGTTCTTGTGCGCCTCGTCAATGACCGCGCCATAAAGCTCCGGCGTCAGCTTCTGGTATTTGCCGTCGCGATCGTCGACCCAGATTTTCACGATGTCGACTTTGTGGGCGAGAAGTTCCTGCACCGCCTTGCGCCCCTCCGCCTCGGTGTTGATCCAGATCGGAGCCGTGGTCCGGCCGGGTTCGGGCCGCGTAATGCCGCGCCAGGCGGTGAACACCCGCGCCATGCCGGGGGTGGTCTCGCCCCGCATCTTGAGCTCGGCTTCGGTCTCGTCGGTGCCCATGCTGAGCGCCGCGCTCACGCCGTAGTAGGCGCGCCGCGTCAGGTCGCGCACCAGCGCCTCGCGGGTTTGGCTGAGATGCGTGTGCGTATCGATGATCGCCGGCATCACCGTCTTGCCGGCGAGATTGACGTGCGCCGCGCCCGGCCGGGACACGCACCTCGGCGGCCGGACCCACCTGGGTGATCCGGGCGCCTTCGACGACGATGGTCGCATTCTCGATCGTCCGGCCATCGCCTACGATGACGCGCGCGCCTTCGAACGCGGTGGCGCCGCTCGGCGCCTGGGCATGTCCTGAGCCGGCAAACCCGCCGACAGCGACAAGCGCTGCTGCGGCGGCAATAGATTTCATTCTGTGCATTTGGTCCTCCCGGTACTATCGATTGGCTCTCGATTTGGCCGGAGCGTAGCGTTTGCGTCGGCCAAGGGGAAGATGCCGCGCGGCATCTGCGGGCGAGCGGGCATCAGGTGAGATAAATGAATCTTGCGGTGTCTTTCACGACGGATTTCCCACTAATGTGTCACCGCGGGTCCTATAGGGAGGTGAAGTTTGCAGTTGATCTGGCCATGGCAGGATCGGAGCCGCCGATTTTCCCCGCTCAAGGCGAGCGCCTTCGCGCTCATGTTCGTGCCGGCCATCTGGCTGGCCTACGATTATCGAACCGGAGAATTCGGCATCTATCCGCTGTCGCTCGGCGGGTTGACGTTTTGGTCGGGCCTCTGGGCGACGGAAGTCCTGCTTCTCGCCCTGGCGATAACGCCGGCAGCGAAGATTTTTCGCTGGGGCGCCTTGATCGACGTTCGCCGCATCGTCGGCGTGGCGGCGCTCGTCTATACGCTGCTCCACATCGTCGCGTATTTCGCGTTGCGGTTCTGGAATTTCAGCTTCATCGCCAATGAAATGGCGACGCGGCTCACATTGATCATCGCAACGGTCTCGACGCTGGGTCTGATTGCGCTGGGCGTCACGTCGGTCGACGCCGCGGTCAGGCGCATGGGCGCAAGGGGCTGGCAGCGGCTGCACAACGCCGTCTACGTGCTGGCAGCGTTGGCGCTGCTTCACTTCCTGCTCTCGCCCGGCATCTTTCCGGAGCAATACTTGATGAGCGGACTGTTCTTCTGGCTCATGGCGTGGCGCGTGTTGGACCGCTATGGGCGCGGCACTGACGAGAAGGCGCTCGTCGTTCTCGCCGTGGCCTCAGCCCTGTTTGCGGCGTTGCTTGAAGCCGGCTGGCAATGGGCCCGGCGCGGCTATGAACCGGCGGGCACGCTCGCCAACAACTTCACGCTGGATCTGGGCATTCCGCCGGCCTGGGAAATTCTGGGGCTCGGCCTTCTGGTCGCGCTCGTCGCTGCCGCGATCCGATACGCGCCGCGTTTCAGGGCGGGCAGCATGGAAGCGCGCAAAGCCGGATAGCGCGGAACGATCTACGCTCTACCCCGCGGCGACGAATGATCGAGCGGGTCAAAGCGGCGAAACCCGGCGACGGCTTAATCGTTCCAGACCTGGAGGGTCGGCTTCGGCAAGTATCGCTCGATATGCACGTCGAGAACCTGCCGTCCCCTCGACAGATAGCGCAGGGTATCGAGCTCGACCGTGCCGTCTTTGCCCTCTACCGTCAGAGCATTGTCGACCAGCTCTTTGAATTGATCCCACGTCATCGGTCGGCCTCCGATCGATCCGCGACAATACCGACCTGCCGTAACGCCTCAACTATACCACGCTTTTCGATCGGTTTCGCGGCTTTCTCGCCTCTCACTGAACCGCGATATTCATCGCCTTCACCACCGGCAGCCACTTGGCGACTTCGCTCGCCATGAAGCGCGTCACTTCATCGGGCGACATCTTTTTCGTCTGCACGGTTTCGACCGCGAGATGCTCGCGGACCTTCGGTATGTCCATGGCGCGGTTCACTTCGCGATTGAGCGCGGCGACGATGTCCTTGGGGAGCCCAGGCAGGTCCGGACAACGCATACCAGGTGGTGACGACAAGCTCCGGATAGCCAAGCTCGGCCAGCGTCGGCACATCGGGCAACTCCGGCACCCGCTCGGCCGAGGACACCGAAAGCGCGCGCAGCTCGCCGGCGCGGATATGCGACAGCGTCGTCGACAGCGTCATGCTGCCCACTTTCACGTGACCGGCAACCAGATCGAGAATGGCCGCTCCGCCGCCGCGGTAGACCACGTGGACGAGCTTGATCTTCTCCTTCGCCGCGATGTACTCGGCGACGACGTTGCCGACCGAGCCGATGCTCGGCGACACGTATTCGATGCCCCCCGGCTCGCGCCGCATCATGTCCAGCAGGTCTCTGAATGATTTCGCCGGCGAGGAGGCGTGAACGACAAACACGTTGGGCGGTCCGCCGAGATAGGCGATGTGGGTGAAGTCGCGCACCGGATCGAAGTTCGCGCTTTTCGGGTTCATCGCCGGCGCCAGGACATGCGACGGCAGACCGGAGGCGATCAGGGTGTAGCCGTCGGGCTCGCTATGGGCCACCGCCTCGTCGGCAATGAGGCCGCCGCCGCCGGTGCGGTTCTCGACGACGAATTGCTGCCCGAACGCCCGGCTCAGCTGCTCCCCGAACACGCGGGCGAGAAGATCGGTTGCGCCGCCGGCCGAATATGGAACCACGATCTTCACCGGCTTCGTCGGCCATTCGGCCGCGCGCCCACAGTCGCCGGCAAAGACGGTCGCCGCCGCCGCGACAACCGCGGCAATTCCTCCGAAGGGGCGTCTCATGTTTTTCTCCTTGGCCGTAGCAGCACTGCATAATCGATCCTCCCGGCGCCTGCCGCAATCTGATATGTGTCGTGCCGTCCCCGCATCGGGGAAGCGGAATGCACTCCATGGACGCGCGCACCAATTTTAAAACCGGCATCGCCTATGACGACCTGCGCGAGTGGCTCGCGCTCGCCGAAGAGCTTGGCGAGGTGCGCACCGTGCGCGGTGCCACCTGGCAGGAGGACATCGGGCTTGCTGCCGAGGCCGTGCTGCGCGCCGAAAACGGCCCGTGCGTGGTGTTCGAGGACATTCCAGGCTGTCCGAAGGGTTTCCGGCTGCTGATGAACGTCTTCGCCGGAACGCGGCGGAACATGACGTTCGGTTTCCCGAGCGAGCTGAGCAAGTGGGAGTTGAGCGAGGCCTATCGCGACGCCTACTTGAAGGAGATGAAGCTCATCCCCCATGAGATGGTCGAGACCGGCCCGGTGTTCGAAAACATCATGATGGGTGAGGACGTCGACGTTCTCAAATTCCCCTCGCCGATCTGGCATCAGCTCGACGGCGGCCGCTATATCGGCACGGGAACCTACAGCATCACCCGCGATCCCGAAGAGAACTGGCTCAACGCCGGCGCCTATCGGGCGCAGGTGCTTGGACAAGACATCAGTCGGCGTGCTGATGGCAACCGGCCATCACGGCTATCTGCATCGCGAGAAATGGTGGAAGCGCGGCGAGGCGATGCCGCTCGTCATGGTGCTGGGCGGCGATCCGCTCGCCTTCTTCTACGGCGGCACCGAGGCGCCCTACGGCACCTTCGAAATCGACATCGTCGGCGGACTTGCGCGGCCGGCCGATCAAGATGGTCGCGGGCAAGATCACGGGGCTGCCGTTCCCGGCGAATGCGGAGGTCGTGCTCGAAGGCTACGTCACGCGCGAGCGGCGCGAGACCGAAGGGCCGTTCGGGGAGTGGACCGGCCATTATGCCGGCGGCGCCGCGCCGCGCCCGGTGCTCGATATCAAGGCGATCTACCACCGCAACGATCCGATCCTGCTCGGCGTGCCGCCGATGGGAGCCGGCCCCGATGAGATGGCGCGCTATCGCGCGGTGCTGCGCTCGGCGATGGTCAAGCAGAACATGACGAGCGCCGGCGTCCCCGAAGTGCAGCAGGTGTGGTGCCACGAAGTCGGCGGTTCGCGCCTGCTGCATGGCATTGCGATCCGGCAGAAATACCCGGGCCATGCGGTGCAGGCCGGCCAGGTCGCCGCACAATGCGGGGCTGCCGCCTATGCGTCGAAATACATCGTTGTGGTGGACGAAGACGTGGACGTCACCAATCTCGACCATTTGATCTGGGCGATGCTGACCCGCACCGATCCCAAGGAATCGATCCAGTTCATCGAGGGCTCGTGGGATTCGCCGGCCGATCCGCGGCTGTCGCCGGAGAAGCGCGCCGCCGGCGACATGACCCATTCGGTCGCGGTCATCAACGCTTGCAAGCCATACCACTGGCGCGAGAAATTTCCGCCCAGCAATACGCCGAGCGCCGAGGTTGCCCGCCGCGCGCGGGAGAAATTCGGCTGGCTGCTGGACGGCCGCGCGGAGTCTCGAGATCGGCGCATGAACTACGACTACATCATCGTCGGCGCGGGCTCGGCCGGCTGCACGCTGGCCAACCGCCTGACCGAGGATCCGGCGCGCGCGTGCTGCTGCTCGAGGCGGGCGGCTGGGACAGCGATCCGCTGATCGGCATTCCGATCGCTGTGGGGCCGCGACGCGCTGCGGCGGCATGCACGACTGGAAGTATTCGACCGAGCCCGAGGCGACGCATGGCGGGCCAGCGCGCCTCGAATCTCTCGCGGCAAGGTGATCGGCGGCTCGTCCTCGATCAACGCCATGGCCTATGTGCGCGGCCATCGCGGCGATTACGATCGCTGGGCCGGGTCCGGGCTGCCGCAATGGTCCTATGCGCACGTGCTGCCCTATTTCCGGCGGCAGGAGACCTGGGAAGGCGGCGCCGACGCCTATCGCGGCGGCGACGGGCCGCTGTCGACCGCCGAGCCGCAGTTACGCCGATCCGCTGGTCGAGGCTTACTCTCGCGGCGGGCGCGCGAGGCGGGCTTGCCGGCGACGCCCGACTACAACGGCGCGCAGCAGGAAGGCTTCGCCGCTGGCAGATCGACGATCCGCAACGGCCGGCGCTGCAGCGCCGCGGTCGCCTATCTGCGCCCGGCGCTGGCGCGGCCGAACCTGACGGTCGAGGTCGGCGCGCTGGCGACGCGGGTGCATCATCGAGAACGGGCGCGCCGTCGGCATCGAATATGCGGAAAGGCGGGCAGAGCGTCAGGCGGCGCGCGCCGAGCGCGAGGTGATCCTGAGCGGCGGCTCGATCAATTCGCCGCAGCTGCTGATGCTGTCGGGCATCGGCGATCCCGAGCAGCTGCGCGCGCCACGGCATCGCCGTGAAGGCGCCGCTCGCGGGCGTCGGCAAGAACCTGCAGGACCACATCTCCGCGGCGATCCGATTACGCCGCGCAAGGAGCCGGGCCGCTTCATCGCGCGATGCGCTTCGACCGCATCGTCGTCTGCGCTCGGCAAGGCGTATTTCTGCGGGCAAGGGCATCGTCGACCGAGCTGCCGAACAGCGTGCATGGCGTTTCTCAAAAGCCGTCCTGACGCGAAGATTCCCGACATGCAGATGCTGTTCCGCCGGCGCCGATGACCGCATCGGCCCTATCTGTGCGCCGTTCAAGCGGCCTACCAGGACGGGTTCGGCTGCCGCGCCGTGGTGCTGCGGCCGGAGAGCCGCGGCACGGTCGAGCTCGCCTCCGCCGATCCGGCGCGCCGCTGCGCATCGAGCTGAATTTCCTCGCGACCGAGGCGCGACCGCAAGGCGATGCGCGCCGGCATGCGCATGGCGCGCGAGATCTGCCGCAAACGGCGCTCGGCGCCTTCATGCGCGAAGCGAGATCGCGCCGGGGCCGGGCGACTGTCGGATGCCGACCTCGACGCGCATGTGCGCAAGACGGCGGCACACCGTCCTTCCACCCGCTCGGCACCTGCAAGATGGGGCGCGCGAGAGAACCAGAGGCGGTGGTCGATCCCGAGCTGCGCGTGAAGGGCGTCGAGGGTCTGCGCGTCGTCGATGCGTCGGTGATGCCGGACCTCGTCGGCGGCAACATCAACGCGCCGGTCATCATGATCGCCGAGAAGGCCGCCGACATGATCCGCGGCCGGCCGCCGCTCGAGCCGGCGCGCGTTGCCGTTCCCTCCGAAATGACACGCAACTGACAGACGTAGACAACTGACCGAGACAACTGATAAGACATGGACGACAGGACAAACGCACTCCACTGGCCCGACGCGATCTACGCGCATTTTCGTCGCGTCGGCATCCGCCAGGTCGGCTACGTGCCGGATGCCGGGCACAGCCGGCTGATCGAGCTGTGCGTCCGCGATCCCAATATCCACGACGTGGTGCTGACCACCGAAGAGGAGGGCATCGGCCTTCTTGCCGGCGCGACGCTCGGCGGGCAGCGCGGCGCGCTGTTGATGCAGAGCAGCGGCGTCGGCAACTGCATCAACATGTTTTCGCTCGCCAAGAACTGCGGCTTTCCGTGCCTCGTGCTGGTGACGATGCGCGGCGAGTTCGCCGAATTCAATCCGTGGCAGGTGCCCGATGGGCGCGATCACGCCTGAAGCTTACGGTGCCTGCAGGATCGCGCCGAAGATTCGATGACATCGTCGGCGCCGGCTCGAATGGCCTTCGACGGCGGCCAGCAGATGGCGACCTGCTATCGACTGCGGCCGCAAAGTCTGGAACAAGTGTCGATTTGATCTCTGGACAGTCGTCATGGTCGCGGTCGCGGCCTCTCGCCAACTGCGCTCATCGTCCGCAAGGCGGCGGAGGCAAGTGATGCCCGCGACAGGCGCGACGATACGTCCGCGCGATGCTCGCCGAGCGCGGCGATCTGCTCGCCGGTCGCGGCGGCTCTGGCGTGCCGGCGCTTACGCCCCCACGTCGCCGCCGCCGGCGACCATCCCCTCAATTTCTATCTGTGGGGAGCCATGGGCGGCGCCGCCATGATCGGCCTCGGTCTCGCGCTGGCGCAGCCGAAGCGCCGGGTCCTGGTGCTCGCCGGCGACGGCGAGGCGCTGATGGGGCTCGGCAGTCTCGCGACCATCGGCGTCAAGCAGCCGGCAAATCTTGCGGTCGTTGTCCTCGACAACCAGCATTACGGTGAAACCGGCATGCAGCCGAGCCATACCCACGCCGGCATCGACCTCGTCGCCGTCGCCAAAGCGTGCCGGTTTACGGAAGCGCTGCACATTGCCGACATGCGCGACGCCGGCCGCGTCCGCGAGCTTGTGCACACGAGCCGCGGCCCGCTCCTGGTGCAGGCGCTGATTTCGAGCGAGGATGCACCTCGCGTGTTGCCGACCCGCGACGGCCACGCCATCAAGCATCGTTTCATGGAAGCTCTTCACGGCGCGTAGCGCTGCGACTTTCACGGTTCTATAATCTATCGATGGGCGACGCGCTTCGTTGCGTCGCCAAGGGAGGACGCCATGTCCGTGAAACATATCGCTTTGCTGTTGGCCGGAACGGCGCTGACCGCCTGGGCCGGCGCGGCCATGGCGCAGCAAAACACGCCGGCACTCACAGGCGTCGTCCGCTCGGCCGACGGCGAAGCCATGGGCGGCGTGACGGTCACGGCGGCGCGCGACAAGTCCACGATCTCGGTGACCGTGATCACCGACGATCAGGGCCGCTACAGTTTCCCCGCCGGCCGGCTCGGCCCGGGCCACTACACGCTCACGACGCGCGCGGTCGGGTACGATCTCGACGGCAAGCCCCAGGCCGATGTCGCGACCGAGGCAACCGCGACCGCCGACATCACTCTCAAGAAGACCCGCAAACTCGTGGCCCAACTCACCAGCGCCGAATGGCTCGCGAGCTGGCCCGGCACCGATGCCGAGAAGCGCCTCGTCGCCGATTGCATGAGCTGCCACACGCTGGAACGCATCGCGCGCTCGAGCCACACCGCGGACGAGTGGGTGCAGATCATCCCGCGGATGTTGCGCTATGCTCAGAATACGACGCCGCTCGCGCCGCAAATGCGCAGCGGCGAATCGACGGGCCTTCTCGTTCAGCAGCCGGAGCGGCTGCGCCGCCTCGCCGAATATCTCGCGACCGTGAATTTGAGCGAGTCGGACGGATTCCCCTACGAGCTCAAGTCGCTCAAGCGCGTGTCCGGCCGCGGCACCCGCGCGATCATCACGACCTACGCGCTGCCCAAACGCACCGATCAGCCCCATGACGTGATGGGCGATGCGGATGGCGGCATCTATTTCACCTATTTCGGCGATCCGCTGCTGGGGCGGCTCGATCCCAAGACCGGGGAGGTGAAATCGTTCGCGGTGCCGGTGCTGAAGGAAAATGCGGCGAAAGGGCCTGCTTGATCTCGCCAAGGATCGCGACGGCAATTACTGGGTGTCGCTGATGTATCAAGCCGGCGTCGCACGGTTCGACAAGACGACGCAGAAGTTCACCATGCTGCCGGTGGCGCCGGAGTTCGCGAGCGACAGCTCGCAGCAGGCATTCGTCGCGCCGCAGTCATCCCACGTCGACGGGAAGGTGTGGATCCAGGACGTTGCTTCGACCTCGGTCTATCGCGTCGATCTCAAGACCGGCAAGTTCGAGAATTTCGCGCCGTTCAAGAACATCAAGCCGGATTCCCCGCTCGCCGGCCGGCCGCATTCGATCTACGAAATTCTCCCCGACGCCGAGAACAATCTCTACATCCACGACTTCAGCGATCGCGCCATCGGACGCATCGACGCCAAGACCGGCGAGTACACGTTCGTGCCGACCTTCACCGACCGCTCGCGGCCGCGCCGCGGCGAGATCGACAAGGACGGGCGAATGTGGTTCGCCGAATACGCGGTCGACAACGTGGCGGTGCTCGACACCAAGACCAACAAACTGCAGGAGTGGACGCTGCCGACCAAGTGGTCGCTGCCCTATCAGGCCAAAGCCGACAAGAACGGCGACCTGTGGGCCGGCGGCATGGCGTCCGACCGCATCGCGCGGATCAACACCAAAACCGGCGAGATGGTGGAGTACCAGCTCCCGGTCAACACCAACATCCGCAACATCTACATCGACGACACCACCACGCCGGTGAGCGTGTGGTTCGGCAACAACCACGGCGCCGCCATCGTCAAGCTCGAACCGCTCGACTGACCGTGGGTCGCGAAGGCGGCAAGACTCTCAGCGCGTGGGTCAGCGCTTGCCGGGCGCTTGTTGGTGTCGGGCGAGCGGGGCGCGGCGCCAGTTGTGCTTGGGTATTGGCCTTTGGCGACGCAGTCGCGGAAGACCTCCCGCTCGGCTTCCGCGTAAGGCAACGTGCCGGCTGGCTGAGGCGGATGGGCCTTGATGGCTTCGTCCCGGCACTTTTTAGCGAGTTCGGCGGTGATCGCGCCGGCCGGCATGTAATTCATCGCGAGCACGGCCGCCGCCAGGACGGCCGTCATACCGATCTTCGTGGCTTGGGATTTATTGGCTGGCACATAGGGGTCGCTCCTTGCCCCCCGCAAGCCGGTCATCGGGGCCGGATTAGTTTCGCCGGCCCCGCCCCCGAAAGCTCATTTCACGCCGAAATGAGCCAATAACAAGTTACTTCGCCAAGTTACTTTGGCCAAGTAAAAATAGCCGACCTTGTCGTTTGCGGGTGAGCCGAACCACATGCGGCCCTGGTCGTCCATGAAGAAGTCGCGCATGGAATTTTCCGCACGCGTGTAGGGGTATTCGGTCACCTTGCCGGTCGCGGGATCAAGCCGGCCGACCACGTCCATATATTCCGACGAATACCAGACCATGCCGTCGCGCGCGATGCCGAGCGCGTAGGGCGTCGGCTGCGGGCCGGGCAGCTGGAATTCGGTGATGGCGCCGGTCTTCGGATCGAGCCGGCCGATCTTGCCGGCATCGAATTCGGCAAACCACACGATGCCCTTGTCGTCGACCTCAATACGCCGTGGCCGGCCGTTCTGGGTCGGCAGCGTGTACTTCGTCACCTTCAGGGTCTTGGCGTCGACCATGCCGACCTTGCCGCTCGGCGTGAGCTCGGTGAACCAGGCATTGCCGTCCTTGTCGAGCGCGATGCCATAGGAGGTCGGCACCTCGGGAATGTGGGTGAACTTCTCGGTCTTCGGATCGAACACCGTCATCGCGCCGGTCGACCAGATCATGCCGGTCTTGGGATCGACCCGCACGGTGTGCTTGCCGACGCTGTCCTGGTACTCGGTGATCTCCTTGGTCTTCGGGTCCCAGCGGCCGAGCTTGTCGGAGCCTTGCTCGGTGAGCCAGACGCTGCCGTCCGGCGCCGGCACCGCCGAATGGATCGCCGCGGTCCCCATGTTCGGGACCGGGTATTCCACGATCTCGCCGGTCGTCGGATTGAGATGGCCGATCTTGTTGGCGCGGCCGTAATAGGGGACCCAGAACGTGCCGTCCTTGTCGGGATGCGCGCTCCACGGCATCCGGTTCGGGCCCGGCATGTCGTATTCCACATAGACGATCTTCAGCGCCTCATCGGTCAGCGGGCGCAGCTCGTTCTTGTATCCGGGCAGGTCGGCGGGAGACTTCGGCAGCTTGGAATCCTCGCCGAACATCGCGTTGACGTAAGAGATGACGTTCTCGGCTTTCTGATCGTTGAAGCCGAAGCGCGGGTTCATGACAAAGTAGCCCATCGCGTCGCGCATATAGTTGACGCGGTCGCGCCAGCCGTCTTCGTCGCGCACCACGGCGGCCATGCGGCTCTCGAATCCGTGGCAGGCCATGCAGTGGGCGAACAACTCTTCCTTGCCGCGCGCTTCCGGCAAAAGCTTCTTGCCCTGGTGCATGGAGATGTCGCTCCAGCGCACCATGCCTTGCTGCAGGGCGAGATCCTGATTCAGATTCTGGTCGGCGGCGAGCGCGATCCCGCTCTTGGGTTCGGCCTTGTAGCCGATCGCGCGCATCTGCAGGCGATAATCGCCGGCCGGCAAGCTGTCGATGCGATAGTGGCCCGCGTTGTCGGACAGCACGCTGACGGTGATCTTGGTCTTGAGGTTGCGCGCCTGCACGAAGGCGCCGCGGAACGCCTTGCCGTCCGGCCCGGTGACCGTGCCGGAAATCGTGGCGGCGTCTGCCAATACTGGCGCAGCCGCAACCGCACCGATCCCAAGGGCAATTCGCGTCAATTTACGCATCGTGTGTTCCTCCTGCTTTTGATGTGCTGGTTGTTTTTTGATTTGATCTTATGCCGCGATGTTATCCAATCGGGCCGCTTCGCGCCATCGGTTTGCGCGTGGATTTCGCAAGGTATCATCCGGATTTGCAGAAGCGCGGAAGTGCCAAGCGCAAGGACGCGAGTGCGATGACGCTCACAAATCTGATCTGGTTCGCGACCGCCTGCTACGGGTTGCACATCCTTGAGGAATATCAGCTCGATTGGCGCGATTGGGCACGCAAGGCGCTCGGGCTGCCGGTCGAATGGAGCGACTTCTACGTCGTCAACGCGCTCGTCATCGTCCTCGGCATCGTCGCCGCGAACCTCGCCGTCGCCTGGCCCACAGTCGGACTCGCCTTCCCGGCACTTATGCTGATCAATGGCGCATTCTTCCACGTGCTCCCGGTCATCCGCATGAAGGGGCAATTCTCGCCGGGCCTCATCACGGCGATCGTGCTGTTCTTTCCGGTCGGCATCGCCTGTTACGCGCGCGCGATTAAGGACGGCGTGGGCGCGACGGCCATCATCGTCTCGTTCGTTCTCGGCGCCCTGCTGATGGCGTACCCCGTCGTCCTGCTGCTGATCAAAGACAAGCCCTATTTCCGCCAGAACCGCTGAACCCG
The DNA here is from genome assembly GCA_963702755.1 of uncultured Alphaproteobacteria bacterium. Lineage (GTDB taxonomy): Bacteria > Pseudomonadota > Alphaproteobacteria > Rhizobiales > Xanthobacteraceae > JAJPKK01. Next base: position 597,302 of record CAVPDZ010000010.1, read on the forward strand.
GCTGCGTCCCCGAGTAGCGCAACAACGGCCGATCGGAGCGGCCACGCTGTCCGGGACTCGACCGTCAGTCGCCGAACACCACCGCGTGCATGATGCGCCCCGGCAGGAACGTGAAAATGCCGGCGATGACCAGTGCGCCGACGAACAGGCTGATCATCTGCAGGCGATGCCGGCCGACCTTGTGCCGGTGTGCGTTGATGACCGCGAGCGGCAGCACGGCGAGCGTGAAGATTGCGAGCAGGTGAATCGGAACTCCACGGTCCCCAAACTCGGAGTTGATGAATAAAGAACGCGCTGATGCAGACGACCGCCATCAACACGACCCAAATCCAGCCGACGGTTCGATGCGGCAGTGTCCCCTTGGGAGCAGCAAGCTGCACGGCGCCAAGGCCGAAAGCGGCTATCGCCGAAAAAGCGTGAAGCTGGATCGCCATCGAGGCATCCAGGAGTGGGGCAAGGCTCATGGCACCAGGCTCCCGAGGCCGGTAGCGCAGGGGCAACCGGGCTGCGCCATGGAACCCGGAACGGCTTAACGAGGGGTTACGCGCACCCTTTATTCACCACGCCGTCACCACTATGGTGCCGGGCTTCAAATCGGGTGAAGGGTATCATGGGGTTCGGTCGCATCCTGCTGCGCGCTCTGCCGCTCGCGTTGGCGGCGGCGGCCGTATCGGGTTGCGCCGGCGACCGCACCGCGCAGCCGACCTTCTATGACAGCATGGCCAGTCCGTCCGCGACGGTCGATGCGGAGGCGGCGGCCTCGATGATTTCCGGCTATCGCGCGAACAATGGCCTCGGCGCAATCACGGTCGACCCGGCGCTGACGAGCATCGCGCTCGACCGGGCCCGCACCATGGCGGACCACGACAAGATCGACCGCGCTGCCGGGCGCGAGTTCGACAGCCGCCTCGCGGGCGCGGGCTTCAATCCCCGCGGCGCGGTCGAAAACGTCGGCGCCGGCTATCACACGCTGGCCGAAGCATTCTCGGGCTGGCGCGATTCGCCCTCGCACCGCGCGAACATGCTCAAACCCGGCGTCAATCGCCTCGGCATCGCCGCGGTCTACGCCCCGCAATCGAAATACAAAGTGTTCTGGGCCCTGATCATGGCGAGCCGCGACCAGGGTTGAGCGGCTACGTGCGCGCGTGGCCGAGGTAACGCGCGATGATCGCGGCGACTTCGCCGTCGCGCTCGAGCTGACCGAGGGCATCGACGATCGCGCGCTTGAGCGTGAGGTCGCCCTTCCATAGGCCGAGCGCCACCGGATAGCGCGGCAGCACGGCCGGCGCCCATTCGACGCCATAGCCTTGCTGCGCGGCGAGGGCGGTCGCAAAGAGACGTTCCGCCGCGCCGAATTCGAAACGGCCATCGCGCAGGCCGCCGGTGAGCTCGGTCGCGCCGGGCGCGATGGTCAATTCCACCTTCTGCTCGCGCAGGTAACGCGCAAGGGCGATGCGGTCGAGACCGGAGACGCCCGCCAGCACGCCGGCGCGACGGCCTTCGATGCTCGCAAGCGGCTTCGGCAGGATGAAGGCCCAGCCGGTCTCTTCATAGGGCGGGCTCGTCTCCAGGAACGATTTCGTCAGCGGCGACGCGACGATGCCGCCGGCCAGCACCTCGCACTGCGCCCGCGTCACATGCCAGCTGCGCGGATTGAAGTCGCGGCCCATGGCCTCGTTGCGCGAAAGGTCGAGCCCGACGCCAAGCTTCATGGCAATTCGCTGCAACAGCTCGATGTCGATGCCGGGCATCGCCGCGACGTCCGTGACGAGAGGCGGGTAGAGATACGGCACGCAAACCCGCAGCACGCCGGCGCGCTTGACCTCGGCAAGCGAGGTATCCGGCGGCAAAAGGTAGACCGCGGCGAGCGGCGCGAAGATCAAGAGGTAGGACAGCGGCTGGCGCCAGCGCGGCGGGATCAAGGCATTACACCTTCTGGAAATCGCGCCACGCGATCAGGAAGAAGCCAACCGCCATCACCGTCATGACGATCGGCCCCAGTCTCGGATCGAACTGGTTGAAATGGATGAAGGCGCCGCGCAGCGCATCGACCGCATAGGTGAGCGGATTCCATTGCACCAGGATCACCAGCCATTCCGGGTAGATCACCTTGGTCTGCGCCGTGGTGAGCGAGGGATCGAGCGGGAAGATCGAGCTCGACGTGAAATAGAGCGGCAGGATGACGGCATTGGAGAACACACCGAAGCCCTCGAAGCTGCGCACCCGGTTCGCGATGACGACGCCGAGCGAGGTGAGGCCGAAGGCGAGAAGGAACATCAGCCCGAGGCCGTGCGCGATGTCGACAACGGTGAGCGACAGATCGGCAAAACTCGCCAGCGCGAGCACGAGGCAGCCGTGGAACAGCGCGACGGTGGTGCCGCCGAGGATCTTGCCGAGCAGGATGGTGAAGCGCGGCATCGGCGACACCAGAATTTCGCGCAGGAAGCCGAACTCGCGGTCCCAGATCGTCGACACCGCCGATTGCACCGAGGTGTACATGATGTTGAGCGCGATCACCGCGGGGAAGATGAACTGCAGATAGGTGTAGGGGACGACAAAGCGGACTTCGCCGTAGATCTCGCCGCGGAAGTACGGATTGAGGCCGATGCCGAGGATCAGGACCCACAACAGCGGCCGGCTGACGCCGCCGATGAACTGGCCGCGGTCGCGGATCGCCCGCTTCACCTCGCGCAGCCAGATCGCATAGATGCCGCCGAGTTGCGCCGTCAGGCCGTACGGCGACGCCCCAACATTGGCGGCTGCTTCCGTCGTGATGTCCGCGCCCACGTCTTTCTCCATCACCGCGTTTGTCCGCCATCACCGCGTATGTTCGCCGCCGCGCCGGCCGAACTGGTAGGTCCGCTCGCGCGCGCCCGCCGCCTGGTCACGTAGTTCGCGCCCCGTCAGCGACAGGAACACGCTTTCCAGCGACGGCTCCTCGACACTGAACTTGCGGATGCGGCCGGCATAGCGAGCGAGCAGCGCTTCGGCGAATTCATCGCCGCTCGACTTGATGACGATCTCCGTCTCGCCCCGAGTTGCAAGCCCAGGATAGGCAGCGACGATGTCGGCGGCAGCCGCATCATCCGTTGCGACGACGCGCACGAGCTGCTGGCCGTAGTGGCTCTTGAGCGCCGCCGGAGGATCGTTGGCGAGGATCTTGCCCTTGTCGATGATGCACACCCGGTCGCACCCCTCCATCTCCTCGATGTAGTGGGTGGTGACGATGACCGTGAGTTCGCGTTTCGCGCGCAGCGCCCTCACGTGCTGCCAGAGGCGCCCGCGCGATTGCGCATCGAGGCCGATCGTCGGCTCGTCGAGAAACAGCACCCGCGCTTCGTGGACGAGGGCGCGAGCGATCTCGAGGCGCCGCTTCATGCCGGAGGACAGCGTGCGCACCAGGCTGTCGCGCCAGTCGGTCAGCTCGACGAGCGCCAGCAGTTCGTCGATGCGCTGCGCGCGCCGCGCGCTCGGCACGCCATAGACGAGGCCGTGGAAGTTGAGGTTCTCGTAGACCGTGAGGCGGTCGTCGAGGCTCGGCTCCTGGAAGACGACGCCGAGGGCACGGCGCGCCTGCAGCGGCCGGGCGACAACATCGATGCCGTTGATCGCGGCGCTGCCGCCGTCCGGCTTGAGGATGGTGCAGAGGATGTGCAGCAGCGTCGTCTTGCCGGCGCCATTCGGGCCGAGCAACGCAAAGAGTTCACCCCGACCGACGTCGAAGCTGACCGCATCGAGCGCAAGCGTGCGCCCGTAACGCTTGGTCACGCCGTCGATCGCGACCATCGGCCCCGTAGTGTCGGTCATTTGACGGGAGTCGCCGGAAATTTTTCGCTGTCGAGGATCGCCTGGATCGAGCCGTCGGCGGTCAGGGAGGCGATCGCCTGATCGATGTTCGCGCGCAGGAACGTCTCCTTGGCAAGCAGCGTCGCGCCGACGTCGACCGCGCCTTCCGGCAGCGGCTTGGTCGAGATTGCGCGCAACTTGGCGAGCGACGGATCGCGCTGTCGCAGTGCCCAGAATGATGGTCCCCAGATGAGCGCGACGGCGACCGTGCCGCGGCCGAGCGCGGCAAGCGCCAGTTCGTCCGAACCCATGGGGAATCGGCTCCAGCGATCGTTCGGCGGCAGTGCCGCAAGATATTGGATCAGTCGAATGTCGGCGCTGGTACCGATGGTGGCGCCGATCGCCTGCGACCGCGGCACGTCGGCGAGCGACGACCATTTGGGATCGGCCGTCACGAGGACATAGCTCGTCCGATAATAGGGCCGGGTCACCGTGAGCCAGGAGGGGTAGGCGTCCGGGATCAGCTTGAAGCCGAGATAGACCTCGCAGGTTTCGAGAAACACGCGATAGAGGTTGTCGAGATCCTCGCTGACCGAATTGGCGCCGAGTTCGTGCGGTTTCGGCTCGAGCAGCAGCGCGTCCGCAATCGCCTTGCCGATGCGCCGTGCAACCGGCAGGTCGGGATCGCGGACATCGAGGCAATACTGCAGCGTCGAGCCGGCCTGACGCCGGCCGAATTTCCATTCGTCGGGAACGAACGGCGTGTCCTGCGCGAGGGCCATGGCGGGTGCGATTAAAGTGAAGGCGAAGATAGCGACACCGAAGAGCGCAGCAACCAACCCACCTCCCCCTGGAGGGGGGAGGTCGCCGCGCGAGAGCGCGGCGGGAGGGGGTGACAGCGCTTCAACATTAAAGGCGACGCCGATCGACTTGCGCCGCCGCCACCCCACCCCGGATCGCCTCCGGCAATCCGACCCTCCCCCTGCAGGGGAGGGTGGAGGTACAGCTTCTCGCGTGCTCACGGCCTCATCTGTTGTCCGGCAGCGCGAACACCCAGAGCACCGAGCCGCCATCCGGATTCTGGATTTCCGGCGTCAGCGTCGCGAGTGCCTTGGAGTGGCTCGATCCCGATCCGACCGCGACGGCGACATATTGCTTGCCGTTGACGCTGTAGGAGATCGGGAACGAATTGATCACGTTGTTGAGCCGCATCTGCCATTTCACCTCGCCGGTGGTGTCGTCGAAGGCGCGCAGATAGCGATCCCAGGCACCGGTGAAGACGAGGCCGCCTGCGGTCGGCAGCACCGCCGCCGTCTCCGGCGCCCGCAATCGATAAGACCACGCTTGCGTGCGATCGGCGAGCCTGATGGCGTCAACCCGGCCGATTTTGCCGTCGCTGTTGGCGACCGGCACACGCGCGAAGATCGCCCGGCCACCGCCGGTATAGGCCTGGCCCGCATCGAGCGGCGACGGCGTCGTGTTCGAGCAGTACTCGTTGAGCGGCATATAGAGCATGCCGGTCTTCGGGCTGTAGGCAGTCGCCGGCCAGCCGCGTCCGCCGGGATCGGCCGGGCAGTTCAACGTGGTCTGGCCGATGTGCGGGATTGCGGCGACGTTGATGGTCTTCTCGCCGGTCTTCGGGTCGATCGCGGCGACGACGTTCTGCGGGATCGTCTCCTTGTGCCACAGCCATTGGCCGTTGGTGCGGTCGAGGGCCTCGATGATGCCGAGCTTGCCGGTGGTGATGACCGTCTTGCGGGTCTCGCCGTTGACCGGCAGGTCGATCAGCAGCCGCTCATAGACGTAGTCGAGATCCCAGGTGTCATCCTCGAGATGCTGGTGATACCAGGCAAGCTTGCCGGTATCCGGATTGATGGCGAGCGTCGAATCCGAATACATCGCGCTGTGATTGAGCCCGGGCTTCTGGGGCAGCGTGCCGCGCATCTCGGCGATCCACGGATAGGGCTGTCCGGTGCCGTAGAACACGAGGTTCTGCTCGGGATCGTAGCTGCCGGAAATCCACGCCGAAGCGCCGAACCGGCTTTCGAGCGGCAGGCCATTCCAGGTGTCGTAGTTCGGATCGCCCGGATGAGCGATGGTGTTGACGCGCCACAGCTCGGCGCCGGTGTTGATGTCGTGACCGGTGATGAAGCAGCCGCCGGGTTCGGCGTTGCCGCAGCCCGTCATGCCCTGGATCACCTTGCCGTTCACGATGAAGGGACCGGCGGTGTAGCGCCAGCCCTTGGTCCAATCGGCGGTGGTGTGATCCCACACGACCTTGCCGGTCTTGGCATCGAGCGCGACGACGTGGGCGTCGGAGGTCGCGACGATCAGCTTGTCGCCGTAGATGGCCATGTTGCGCTTGGCGAGAACGTTAGAGATCTCGGTAAAGAGCTTCTCCGGCAGATCGCGCTTGTATTCCCAGATGAGGTCGCCGGTCGCGGCGTTGAGCGCCTGGATCTTGTCGGCCCAGTTGAAGATGAAGAGGATGCCGTCGTGAACGAGCGGCGTCGTCTCGGTGGCGCCGGGAGTCATCGACCACGTCCATACCGGCACCAGGTTCTTGACGTTGTCCTTGGTGATCTGGTCGAGCGGGCTGTAACCCCAGCCGTTATAGGTGCGGCGCCACATCAGCCAGTCGGACGCGGGCGGATCGCGCAGCATCGCGTCGGTCACCGGCGTCATCGAAGCGATGGGGTTGGCCGCTGCGGGCGCCTGCGCGAACGCAGCAGCGCCGGCGAGAAGGAGAAGCGGTACGGATAAGATCGTCGAGGTCCAATCTCGGCGTAACGACATGGTTTTCTCCCGTATGATTTTCAAATGTGAGAAGTCCCGAGCGCGGACCATCCGGAAATCCACCGGCACACTGTAGGGGATTCCCGCCGCGATGCTGGGCGAGCTTATAGCCGATCAACGCACGGTATTCCAAGGCGCAGCAGCTGTCGATCTGAGCTATGCGGCACGCGTACCAAATGAACGTTATGCGCTGCGGGACGCGCACTAACCGCGGTCAGGCTCCTACGCGACCGCTGCGGCAAAATAGGCCGCAAACTTTCACCGGTCGAACGCTTATGTTAGCTTTTGGAAAGATACCAAAAGTAGGCGCCAGCCCACATCGGCTGATGACGGAGTCTCCCTCATGACCGCAACGTCTGCTCGTACCGTGCATCGGCTTCCCAACCGGGATGCGGCACTCAAGTCGCTTTATGACGATGTCCACGCCAAGAACATGTTTCCGTTCTGGGCGACGTCGACCGATGTCGAGCATGACGAGATCAAGCAGCTGATGGGCACCGCGCAAGCGCGATCCCATTCCTGTGGAGCTGCGCCGAGGACATCGAGCCGATCCTCCATCGCGCCGTCGAACTGATCACGATGGACGATTCCGAGCGGCGTTCGCTCATTCTGGTCAATCCGGGTCTGGCGCCGAAGCGGGCGACGGTGACGACGATGTACACCGCCTATCGCCTCAACGACGCGAACGAGATCATGCCGCCGCACACGCCATTCGCCGAGCGCGATCCGGTTCGGCCTCAAGGGCAAGGGCAATTTCACCGGCGTCGACGGGGAGAACATCGCGTTCGGGCCCGGGCGACATGGTGCTGACGCCGAACGATACCTGGCACAATCACGGCACGGTCGGAAACGAGCAGGCGCTCAATCTTTCCGTGCTCGATCTGCCGCTGGTCGAGACCCTGAACGCGGTGCACTTCGAGCACGATTACAAGGAAGAGGAAAACGGCAAGCTCGTTTCCAAGAAACAGCAGACGCCGCGCTTCACGAGCGACTATTCGCAGACGCACCTACGGCTACGGCGGCCTGTTGCCGCGCTTCGCCGGCAAGCAGAAGCGCGGCGCCGGCACGTCGTCGCCGATGTTCGTTTATCGTTGGGAAATGGTGCGCGAACTGATCGAGCGCAACAAGGACCGCGAAGGCGATCCCCACGACGGGCTGATGGTCGAATACATCGATCCGACCACCGGCAACCCGGTGTTCAAGACCATCACGTTCTTCGTGCAGATGCTGCATCCGGGGCAGAAGACGTTGCCGGTGCGCACGCACCGCGAGCCTTCTGGTCGCGCCCTTCGAAGGCAAGGGCTACTCGGTGGTCGACGGCAAGCGTTACGATTGGAAGGAATACGATACGCTCGCCGTTCCCGGCGGCTCATGGTTCGAGCACAAGAATGACTTCCAAGAGCGAGCCGCTGTTCCTGTTCGTCGCGAGCGACGAGCCGACGCTGAAGAAGCTCGACCTCTATCAGAAGTGGGGCCGCAGCGCGTCGGGCGAGGTCTCCCGCATCCTCGATTGAGTACGACCGGAAGATCATGAGCGACGAGCATCGCAAGAACGTTTATGCCATCGGCAAGAAGAATCCGAACCTGCCGTTTCACCCGGCGGTGCGCGCGGGCGACTTCATCTTCGTGTCGGGGCAGGTCGCCAAGGATGCCGACGGCAACATGCTGTCGGGCACCATCGAGCAGGAGACCGCCGGCACGATCGAGTCGATCCGGCGTATTCTCGCCGAGGAGGGGGCGACGCTCGCCGACGTCGTGCGGGTGACGACATATCTTGAGGATGCCCGCGACTTCGGCCGCTACAACAAGGTCTTCGCCGAGCATTTCAAGGATGCGGTGCTGGCGCGCACGACGGTCGAGGCGCGCGCGGTGATCAACACCAAGATCGAGATGGACGCGATCGCCTACAAGCCGAAGCGGGGCTGAGGCGGTGGCGCGCGAGGAGGTCGCGGCGGCAAGCGCACTCGGCGCTGCGCGGGCCGGCGCGCTGACGGCTGCCGACAAGCCGCCGCACATTTTGGCGAAAGCGCGTTGCGGTCGATTTCGTCGTCGATGGGCGGCGCCAGCGCGTGCTCAACAATGTCGATCTCGCGGTCCCCAAGAGCAGTTTCGTCTCGCTGATCGGGCCGTCGGGCTGCGGCAAGAGCACGCTCCTGAAGGTGTTGGCCGGGCTGATCGCGCCCGCGGCCGGCGAAGTGTCGGTTGCCGGCGTGCCGCCGCAACAGGCGGCGAAGGCGCGCAAGATCGGCCTCGTGTTCCAGGACGCCACGCTTGCTGCCGTGGAAGAATGCGGTCGAGAACGCCGCGTTCCTGCTGACCACGGCCGACGCCTCCATCCGTCAGGCCGATGCCATGGAACGGGCGGCCGCGATGCTGCGGCTCGTCGGCCTCGATGGGGCCGAGAAGAAAAGGCCGTCGCAATTGTCGGGCGGCATGCGCCAGCGCGTCGCCATCGCGCGGGCGCTCGCGCTCGACCCCGAGGTGCTGATGATGGACGAGCCGTTCGGCGCGCTTGACGCCATCACGCGCGAAGAAATGAGCGATTGCCTTCTCGACATCTGGGAGCGCACCGGCAAGACCATCGTGCTGGTCACCCACTCGATCGACGAGGCGGTGTTCCTGTCGCGCGAGGTGCACGTGATGGGGTCGATGCCGGCACGCATCATCGAGACGCTGCCGATCGTGTTGCCCCATCCGCGCACCGAGGATTGCCACAGCGATCCGGCATTCACGGCGGCGGAACAGCGGCTGCGCAGTCTCCTCATCGAAAGCAAGCGGCGGGCGACATGAGCGCCGAGCCGATCGCGATGGCCTCCGTCGATGCTCCCGCGGGCGGTGCCGCGGGGCGTCTCCAGAACATGCTGCCTCCGCTGGCCTTGAGCGCGGCAATCCTCATCCTCTGGGAAGCCGCGATCCGGCTGTTCAAGCTTCCGACATTCGTGCTGCCGCCGCCGACGGCCATCTTCGTGTCGCTGGCGGAAAATCGCCGCCAACTTGCGGCTGCGGCGGAATCGACCGCGCTCGAAGTCCTGTTCGGCTTCGTGCTCGCCGCGATCACGGGCATCGTGGTCGCGCTCGTCATCGTCGGCTTCGAGCGGTTCGGCCGTGCGCTCTACCCGCTGATCGTGCTGTTCCAGAACGTGCCCAAGGTCGCGCTCGCGCCGATCTTCATCCTCTGGTTCGGCTATGGCCTGGTGCCGAAGATCGTACTGATCGTGGTCATCGCCTTCTTCCCGGTTGCAATCGACATGCTGGCAGGCCTGCAATCGGTCGAGCCGTCATTCGTGTCGCTGATGCGCTCGGTCGGCGCCAGCAACAGCAAGATCCTGATGCGCGTGCGCGTCCCGCATTCGCTGCCGCATCTGATGGCGGGCCTGAAGGTGGCGATCACCTTCAGCGTCATCGGCGCGATCGTCGGCGAATTCGCCGGCGCGAACCAAGGCCTGGGCTATGTCATCCAGTTTGCCTCGACCCAGCTCGATACGCCGCTCGTTTTCGCCGCGCTCATCGTGGTGTCCGTCCTCGGCCTCGCGTTCTATTATGTGGTCGAGCTTGCCGAGCGGCTGCTGGTTCCCTGGGCACCGAAATTCGATCCGGTCCACCGGGGAGGCTAGCGGCGTGGCCATGATCACGTCGTCATTCCGGGGCGCCGAAGCGAAGCGGAGGCGAACCCGGAATCCATACGCGTTGGCCAGTGGTTATGGATTCCGGGCTCGCCGTTTTACGGCGCCCCGGAATGACGGCATAAGAGGCACGGAACGGCAATTGCATAGGACACGCAGGACCGGGAACATCGGAGTCGGCGAATGAAAAAGCTATCTCTCGCGGCTGTATTGGCCGTTTCTCTGAGCACCGCGGCGCTCGCCGCGGACAAGGTCACCGTCCAGCTCGATTACGTCGTGCGCGGCAATCACGCGATGTTCTTCGTCGCCAAGCAAAAAGGATATTTCGCGAAGCAGGACATCGACGTCACCGTCGATTCAGCGGGGCACGAGTTCGTCGACGACCATGCGGCTGGTCGGCAACGGCAATGCCGAGTTCGGCTTCGGCGATCTGCCGACGCTTGCCGTGGCGCGCTCGCAGGACGTGCCGGTGGTGGCGCTCGTCGCGGTCAACCAGCACAGCCCGCTTGCCATGCTGGCGCTGGCGGCGAAGCACAAGCTGACCAAGCCGCAGGATCTCAAAGGGCTCAATGTCGGCGTCCAGCCGTCCGGCTCGACCTACATCTTCCTGAAGGCGTTCCTGGCCGCAAACAAGATGTCGCTCGACGACATCACCCAGAGCACGGTCACCCCGCCTTACGAGAACTACCTGCTGCTCGGCCGCGTCGATGCCGTGCCCGGCTATCTCGACGCCGAGGTGCCGGAGCTTGAGGCGAAGGCCGGCGGGCCCGGATCGCTCTCGATCCTGCAGGGCTCGGATTTCGGCTACACCGTTTACGGGTCCGGCCTGTTCACGTCGGAAAAAATGATCGCCGAACGCAGCGATCTCGTGCAGCGCTTCGTCAACGCCTACGTGCAGGCGTTCGCGGACGTCGCCGCCAATCCCGTCGAGGCCGCCGACATCATCATCAAGGACAACCCGGAATACGCCGCGAAGAAGGATGTGCTGGTGGCGCAGCTTCAGGCGGACATCAAGTCGACGTTCTTCAGCCCCGACACCAAGGCAAACGGCCTCGGCTGGATGACGGCTGATTATTGGGAGAAGACCACGAAGATTCTGCTCGACCAGGGGGCCATGAAACAGGCAATCAAGGTGGATGCGGCTTTCACCGACAAGTTCCTGTCGGGCGCGAAGCCGTTAAAGCGGTAACAGTAGCGATTTAGAGGGACACTTCATGATCCGGCTGCTTGGCCGACAGACGTCGGGAAACGTTCAAAAGGTCCTTTTCCTGCTGGAGGAGATGGGCACCAAATACAACCGTGAAGACTACGGCCGGCAGTTCAAGAACACCGACACCGATGCCTATCGCGCGCTCAATCCCAACATGAAGGTGCCGACCCTCGTCGACGGCGACGTGGTGATCTGGGAATCGAACTCGATCCTGCGCTATCTCGCCGCCGGCCGTCCGGAGCTGACCGGCGCGACGCCGGCCGAGAAGGCGAGCGTCGAGCGGTGGATGGACTGGCAGCTGGCTCAGCTCAATCCGCCCTATCTCGCGGTGTTCCGGGATGCCCGCAAGGCGCCGGCGGAACGCAGCGCCGATTTTCCGGCCCAGAGCGCCGACCTCGTGGCGCTGCTCAAGATTCTCGACAGCCATCTGGCCGGCAAGCCCTATATCGCGCTTGGCCGCCTGACGCTTGCCGACATCTGCCTCGCCCCCATCATCAAGCGCTGCCTCGAGTTTCCGATCGAGAAGCCAGCGTTCGCGGAATTGTCGCGCTGGGTGAAGGCGATCGAAGCGCGCCCGGCGTTTGCGACCGCGACCAAAGCTTGATCGCGCGCGGCGCCATCATCGAAATCGACATGATCGCCCGCCGTCCGGCGGGCTGATCAGACCTCGATGCTGATCAGACCTCGATCATGACCTTGCCGTTCTCGACGGTGGTCGGATAGGTGCGCATCGGGATCATGCACGGCGGCAGCACCACTTCGCCGGTGCGGATGTTGAACTGCCCGTTGTGGAAATTGCATTCGACGACGTCACCCTCGATGTAGCCTTCCGAGAGCGAGCCCGGGCCGTGGGTGCATGTGTCATCGAGGGTGTAGAATTCGCCGTCGACGTTGAACACGGCGAGCGTCAGCCCTTCCTTCTCGACCTTGAGCGCGGTCCCGACCGCCACATCATCGGCATTGCAGAGTTCGATCTTCGACGGCATGGCTGATCAGCGCTTCATCCTGGCTGCGGTTGATTGACGCCGCGCGGACCCCGCAGTAGCTTCGCGGCGGTGAAAAACACGGCGATTTGCAAGGGTTTGCGTTGCGCGCCATAGACCATAGGCGTCGCGCGAGGTCAATGCCGCCGAGCGCTTGCGACTGCCGGTCCGGCGCCCAATGTAAGCCGCGAGGAGGCGCAAGATGCTGCGAAAAGAGCAAAACGATCTCCTGACCCAGACCGGCCCCGGCACGTCGGGCGGCCGCCTGTTCCGCAGCTATTGGCTGCCGGTGCTCCTCTCCGAGGAATTGCCCGAGAACGACAGTCCGCCGGTGCGGGTGAAGGTTCTGTCCGAGCGCCTGCTCGCTTTTCGCGACAGCGATGGCCGGCTCGGCCTGATCGACGAATTTTGCGCGCACCGCGGCGTGTCGCTGTGGTTCGGCCGCAACGAGGAGAAGGGGCTGCGCTGCCCCTATCATGGCTGGAAATATGACCACACCGGCCAGTGCATCGATGTGCCCTCGGAGCCCGAGGAAAGCGGCTTCTGCAAGAAGGTCAAGCTCAAGTCCTATCCGCTGATCGAGCAAGGCGGCGTGCTGTGGACCTATATGGGCCCGAAGGAGCAGGAACCGCCGAAGCCCGAATGGGAATTCGCCGGCGTCCCCAGCCGTCAGCGCTTCGTCTCCAAGCGGCTGCAGGAATCGAATTGGCTGCAGGCGATGGAAGGCGGCATCGACTTCAAGCCACGTCTCGTTCCTGCATCGCGGCGACCTCAATTCCGACCCGCTGTTCAAGGGCGCCAAGGGCAATCAATACAACATGGCCGACTCCCGGCCGGTGTTCGAAGTCGTCGAGAGCCCCGGGGGGCTCTACATCGGCGCCCGCCGCAACGCCGAGAACGATCACTATTACTGGCGCATCACCCAGTGGGTGATGCCGTCCTTCACCATGATCGCGCCGCGCGGCAACCACTCGGTCCACGGCCATTTCTGGGTCCCGATCGACGACGAGAATTGCTGGACCTGGAGCTTCGACTATCACCCGATCCGCGAGTTGTCCGATGCCGAAGTGGCCGCGATGCGGGACGGCAAGGGCATTCACGTCAAGTACGTGCCGGGCACGTATCGGCCGCTCGCCAACAAGGACAATGACTACCTGATGGATCGCGCGGCACAGAAGGCCGGCCGGACCTACAGCGGCGTCGAGGGCATCGCCATGCAGGACGCCTCGCTCCAGGAGAGCATGGGGCCGATCGTCGACCGCGCCAAGGAGAACCTGGTCTCGACCGACAACGGCATCATCATGGCCCGCCATCGCCTGATGCGCGCGATCAAGGGATTGGACAAGGGCGAGACCCCGCCCGGCGTCGATCCCGTGCACCAGCGGGTGCGCTCCGCCGCCGTCGTGCTGCCGCGCGACCAGGCCTTCAAGGATGCCGCCCGTGAAGCCCTGATGGCGCGGCCCGGCACCGCGCCGGCCTCGGTCTGAGGCGGCGACCACAGGACGGACGACAAGGACGGCGCAGATGAGCGTGGACAAGGGGATGAGTGAAAGTGCGCGGATGGCAACGGCTGCCGAAGCGCGCTTCCGGATCAATGCGCCGAACTCCCGCCCGCGCAATATCAAGGTCATTGCCCTCGATGCGCCGAGCGAGACGCTCGTCAAGCATCTCGCCGAGGGACCGTGGCGGCATGCGAGCTTCTTCACCGCGTCATCGTTCGCGGCAGCCCCGCCGGGGCAGGGCTTCTCGATGAAAGGCTGGCTCAGCGATCTCGCCGGCCGCACCAAGGATCTGCTCGACGAGGTCGCCAGCGCCGACCTGGTCGTGATGGTGGCAACAGCCGGCGAGAACGCCCAGGCCGCGGCGCTCATCGGCGAGGCGTGCAGCCTCAAGCGGATCAACACCACCGGCCTGATCCTCGGCGGCGCCGCCGCCACCGACGAGATGCTGTCGAAGACGCTGGCGCGCCTGCGGCCGTGGTCGCTGATGCTCGTGATCGCGAACGGCGAGGACTACGTCGAGGACATGCTGATCGCGTTGCGCGCCTGACGTCCGCATGCGCCGAATCGTCGTCATCGGAGCAGGTCCCGCCGGCGTATTTGCCGCGATCGAGGCCAAGCGCCGCGACCCCACCGCCGAAGTGACCCTCATCTCGGACGAAGGCAGCGAGCCCTACGAGCGGCCGCCGCTGTCGAAGGCGGTGCTGATGGGCAAGGCCTTGGCGATTGACGCGCCGATCGCCGGCCCGAAGGGCGTCGCCGGACACGATGTCGATCTTGTGCTCGGGACGCAGGTGACCGCGATCGATCGCGCAAAGCGCGAAGTCGCGACCGCCGCCGGCCGGCGCTTCCACTACGACGCCCTCGTCATCTCGACCGGCTCGGTCGTGCGCCAGATTCCGTTGCTGCCGCTCGGCATGCCACGCGTCCATTATCTTCGCACCGAGCCCCACGCCAATGCGCTCGCCCATCAACTCAAAGCGGCGCAGCACCTTGCGGTGGTCGGCGGCGGGCTGATCGGGCTCGAAGTTGCCGCGTCCGCCGCCGAACTCGGCGTCAAGGTGACGGTGATCGAGATCGCGCCGCGCATTCTCGCGCGGGTCTGCGACGAACACGTCTCGGCGCGCGTGCACGAGACCCACCGCCATCGCGGCGTCGACATCAGGCTGAACACGGCCCTGTCGGCCGTCAGGACGGAACCCGATGGCCGTCTCGCGCTCGTCGTCGGCGACGAGACCATCATCGCCGATGTCGTGGTGGTGGGCGCGGGCGCGATGCCCGACGACCGCATTGCCGCGGCCGCCGGGCTCAAGACCGACGGCGGCATCGTCGTCGACGTCCACTGCGCGACGTCCGATCCGGCGATCTTCGCGGCCGGCGACGTCGTCCGTTTCCCGGGGCCGCATGGTCTCGTGCGCCGCGAGGACTGGCGTCACGCCCAGGACCAGGGCGCGGTCGCGGGCCGCAATGCCGCGGGCGCCCGCGACGAATACCGCGCCGTCCCGTCGTTCTGGTCGGAGCAGTTCGATCTCTACATCCAGGGCGTCGGCGCCCCGCCGCAAAAACCGGACCGCCGGGTGCTGCGGCCGGGTGCCGCCGAGATCGTGTTCGACCTCGCCGGCGCGCACATTGCGTATGCCGTCGGCATCAATGCCCAGCGCGACATGGCGATGGTCCGGCGGCTGATCGAGCGCGGCATCGCGGTCGATCCTGACGCGCTTGCCAATCCTGCAAAGCCGCTCGCCGACTTGCTCAAGGCAAAGCAAGTTTCGTAGTGCTATAAGCCAAGTGGTCCCGCAGGGTGGGCAAAGCGAAGCGTGCCCACGCTTGCGGTCCATCGACCACGATAAGTCGCAGTTGCTTCGCACGAACTGACAGCAGGTGCCGCCTTGCACGACGTTCCTGGTTCCCATTGGCACGAGCCCGCCGCCGGCAAGCGCGCCGGCTTTGGCAAATTCGGCCGGCCGAAGACGCCCTACGATCTCTTCATGGAATCCGAAGGCATTCCGGTGTTTCGCGATATCGGCGTCAGCAAGGTCCAGAACCTGCCGCTCGCGCCGTGGCGGCGGCTCGGCGGCCGCGGCACCTACATCCAGCTGCACGGCACCGAGGGCAAATGGGGCTGTTACGTCGTCGAGGTGCCCGGCGCCGGTGCGCTCAATCCCGAGAAGCACATCTACGAGGAAATCTATTACGTGGTGGAGGGCCGCGGCTCGACCGAGGTGTGGCTCGAAGGCGATTTGCGGCGCCACGTCTTCGAATGGCAGAAGGGATCGCTGTTCTCGATCCCCGTCAATGCGATGCACCGGATCGTCAATGCGAGTTCGGCGCCGGCGTTGCTGCTCGCCGGCACCACCGCGCCGAACCTGATGAACCTCATCAACAACGTCGGCGCGATCTTCGACTGCCCGTTCCAGTTCCGCGACCGCTTCAGCGGCGCCGATGATTTCTACAAATACAAGGACGACATCGAGCCCGACCCGGTGCGCGGGCTCGCCATGCGGCGCACCAATTTCATCCCCGACATCGTCAACTGCGACCTGCCGCTCGACAACCGCCGCTCGCCCGGCTACCGCCGCGTCGAGCCGTTCATGACCGGCAACACCTTCTATCTCTGGATCGCGCAGCACGAGAACGGCCGCTACTCCAAGGCTCATGCCCATACCTCGGCCGCCGTGTTGGTGTGCCTGCGCGGCAAGGGCTACACCTACACGTGGCCGGAGCACGCCGGCGTCAATCCGTGGAAGGACGGCAAGGCCAATCTGGTCAAACGCGTCGACTACGAGCCGGTGGGCCTCGTTTCGGCGGCGCCGGGCGGCGCGCGCTGGTTCCACCAGCATTTCGGCGTGTCGAAGGACCCGCTGCGCCTCACCGCCTGGTTCGGCCCTTACAATCCCGGCCGCGAGCCCGGTCCGCCCGGCGAGACCCACATCGACTACACCGGCATGGATATCCCCGAAGGCGGCACCGCGATCCCGTACTGGATGGAGGACCCCTTCATCGCCAGGGAATACACCGAAACGCTCGGGCGCAACGGCGCCGACAACCGCATGAACCCCCAATTCTACGACAAGAGCTACAAGGGCGAATTGCCCAAGGAGTAGCACCGAAGGAAACGCGCCATGCACGATGTTCCGGGAACGCATTGGCATGAACCGGCCGCCGGCAAACGTGCCGGCTTCGGCAAGTTCGGTCGGCCGAAGACACCCTATGACCTGTTCATGGAGTCCGAGGGCATTCCGGTGTTTCGCGACATCGGCGTCAGCAAGGTCCAGAACCTGCCGCTCGCGCCATGGAAGCGGCTCGGAGGACGCGGCACCTACATCCAGCTCCACGGCACCGAAGGCAAATGGGGCTGCTACGTCGTCGAGGTGCCGGGCGCCGGCGCCCTCAATGCGGAAAAGCACCTCTACGAGGAGGTCTATTTCGTGGTGGAGGGCCGCGGCTCGACCGAGGTGTGGCTCGATGCCGATTCCAAGCGCCACGTCTTCGAATGGCAGAAGGGCTCGCTGTTCTCGATTCCGGTGAACGCCTGGCATCGCATCGTCAACGCCAGTTCCTCGCCGGCGCTGCTGCTCGCCGGCACCACCGCCCCCAACTTGATGAATCTCCTCAACAACGTCGGCGCGATCTTCGACTGCCCGTTCCAGTTCCGCGACCGCTTCAGCGGTGCCGATGACTTCTACAAATACAAGGACGACATCGAGCCGGACCCGGTGCGGGGGCTCGCCATGCGCCGGACCAATTTCATTCCGGACGTCGTCAACTGCGACTTGCCGCTCGACAATCGCCGCTCGCCGGGTTTTCGCCGGGTCGAGCCGTTCATGACCGGCAACACCTTTTATCTGTGGATCGGCCAGCACGAGAACGGCCGTTATTCCAAGGCCCACGCCCACACGTCGGCCGCCGTCCTCGTCTGCATCAAGGGCAAGGGCTACACCTACACGTGGCCTGAGCATGCCGGCGTCACGCCGTGGAAGGACGGCAAGGCCCACCTCGTCAAGCGCGTCGACTACGAGCCGGTCGGCCTCGTCTCGGCGGCGCCTGGAGGCGCGCGCTGGAACCACCAGCATTTCGGCTGCTCGAAAGAGCCGCTGCGGCTCACCGCCTGGTTCGGCCCGCACAATCCCGGCCGCGAGCCCGGCCCGCCCGGCGAGGTCCATACCGATTACACGGGGATGGATATCCCCGAAGGCGGCACTGCCATCCCCTACTGGATGGAAGACCCCTACATCGCCAAGGAATACGGTGAGATCCTCGCCCGCGAGGGCGCGACGAACCGCATGGATCCGAATTTCTACGACAGGAACTACAAAGGCGAGTTGCCCAAGGGCGTGTGAGCGGCGATGCCCAAAGCTCGCCGAGCACGGCGGTCGCCGCCTATCCGCATTCGCCGGAGCCGGCTCAGCGATCTCGATGCCTTGTCCGACCTCGAGAACGAGGTGTTCGAGACCGATCGGATGTCGCGCCGGAGCCTCCGCCGCCTGCTGACGTCGCCGAGCGCCGCCGTCCTGCTGGCGCAATCGGGCGGCGTGCTCGCGGGCGTGGTCGTGGTGCTGTTCCGCGCCAACAGCCGGATCGCCCGCCTCTATTCGATCGCGGTGGCGCCGGCCTTCACGGGCCGGGGCATCGGCGCCGCCCTGATCGCCGCCGCGGAGAAAGCCTCAAAGTCTCGCAAATGCCGATTTCTGCGGCTTGAAGTGCATCAGAAGAATCGCGGCGCGATCAAACTTTATCACCATGCCGGGTATGGTCAGTTCGGCCGGCATCACCAATATTACGAGGACAAAGGCCATGCCCTCCGTTTCCAAAAGCAGATCGCGCGATGACGCGCCGCCTCAGCCTAGCCGTTAAGAATCCCGTCGCCCTTGAGCGGCGAATCGGCTTTCCTAGTCGGAATTCCCTTGCCCGCAATGATGCGGGCCTAAATGTTCCGATCGGAGGGTTTCGGCCATGACCGGTTGGGTCATTGTCGTCGACCAGCCAAAAGATTTCCCCAACGCGGATACCCCGCACAAGGTCATCACCACGAGTGAGTACCTGGCGCGGCCGCGCCTGTTCGAAACCGGCCGGCCGAAGCTCATCAACCTGTCGCGCTCCTACGCCTATCAGTCGAAGGGCTATTACGCGTCGCTGCTCGCGGAAGCGCGCGGCCATCGGGTGGTGCCGACGGTCGAGACCATGCTGGAGCTGCGCGAGTCCAAGCTTTACGAGCACGCCCTGCCGGAGCTTGAGGATTTGCTCAATCGCTGCGCCCGCCGCACCGATTTCCAGCCCGAGGGTGAATTCAAGCTCCTGGTCTGCTTCGGCATCGTCCGCGACGAGCGGTTTGAGGCGTTCGGCCGCCTGCTGTTTGATTGGTTCCGCTGCCCGGCCTTGGAGGTGAGCGTTGATACCGGCGCCGCGGCGTACCGTATCGACCGCATCCGCATGCGCACCCTGACGCGGCTCGCCAACGGCGAGGCGACGTTTCTGCGCGAGGCGCTGCACAAACACACCTCGCGCGAATGGCGCGACCCGCGCGCGCGAACCATCTCGAAGTATGATCTCGCGGTGCTGTGCGACCCCAACGAGAAGCTGCCGCCCTCCTCGCAGGCCACCATCAAGCATTTCGCCCGCATCGCCGAGCGGCAGTCCTTCGATGTCGAGCCGATCACCCGCCGCCAGCTTGCCGAGCTTGCCGAGTATGACGGGCTCTTCATCCGTGAAACCACCTCGATCGACAACCACACCTACCGTTTCGCCCGTCGCGCCTGGCAGGAGGGCATGCCGGTCATCGACGACCCGATCTCGATGATCCGCTGCATGAACAAGGTGTTCCTGATGGAGCTGATGGGCTCGAACCAGGTGCCGATGCCGCCGACCGTCATGCTGGCCGACGAGGCCGACCTGCCTCGTGCGATGGACCTGCTCGGCCTGCCGCTAGTGGTAAAGATCCCAGATGGTTCGTTCTCCCGCGGCGTCCACAAGGTATCGACGGTCGACGAGTTCAAGCGCATCTTCGATGAACTGTTCGAGGAGACCGACCTTGTGTTGGCGCAGAAGTTCTTGCCGACCGAGTTCGATTGGCGGGTCGGCGTGCTCGCCGGCCAGCCGCTGTTCGTGTGCCAGTACCGTATGGCGCGCGGCCACTGGCAGATCCTCAAGCACCACGCGGATGGCTCCTTGCGCGAAGGCGGCCACCGCACCTTTGACCTCGATCAGGCGCCGAGCGAAGTGATCGACCTCGCGGTGCGCGCGGCGAAGCCGATCGGGGAGGGGCTCTATGGCGTCGACCTCAAGCAAACGCCCGACGGGCTCGTGGTGATGGAGGTCAACGACAATCCCAATATCGAGCACGGCGTCGAGGATGCGGTCGGCAAGGACGAGGTGTGGACCCGCATCCTGAAATGGTTCATCGAGCGACTGGAGCAGTAGCGCCGAAGGTGAGTCTACGGCTTTTCGCCGAGCGGACCGTCGGCGAGGCGCTTGAGATCGAAGCGGTCGACATCCTGCAGCAACTCCACGAAGGCCTTGGCGCCGTGGGCGAGCGCGGCTTCGCCCTTCTGGGCGGTCGCAAGCGTGCCATCGCCGACCGCGCCGCTCGGATGAAGGTCCTGGGTCATCCATCCGAACCCAACCGGCCGGAATGCGCTCAGCCATTTGAAGTCCTCGGCCATCTTCAGGGTGACCGGAGTGGCCGCTGCCGCGCGTTCCATGTGAACGGTCTCGGGCCGGTCGGCGAGAACGAGCGAGGTTTCGACATCGCCCGCATGTACGCCGTGGCGCACTTCCATCCGCTCGAACGTCCCCGCGGGATAGCCGAAGCGATGCCACGCGCACGTGACCGCCAGCATCTTGAGCCGCACCCGCAGGTCGCGGGCAACGATATCCATTGCCGCGACATTGCCGCCGTGGCTCGTGACGATGACGAGCTTGCGCACCCCGCAGCGATGGAGACTTTCGCCGATCTCCGTATAGGCGCCGATCACGGTTCGCGACGAAAACGACAGCGTCCCGGGAAACTGGCGGTGCTCGTCCGATTGGCCGATCTTTTGCACCGGCAGAAAGCTCACCGGCAGGTCGGCGGGCAACAGCGGCAGCACGCGGGCGATATAGGCCTCGGCAATGAACGAATCGACTCCGAGCGGCAGATGCGGCCCATGCTGTTCGACGGCCGCGACCGGCAGCACGGCGATCCATCGTCCGGTATCGCCGGCCGCCACATCGGTCCAGGACATTTCGGCCCACACTCGCTTCGGCATCATGTCGTGATTACTCGCCTTTAAAGACCCGCTCGCGTAAGGTCCGCGCGAACGTTTGGAGATGAATGCATGAAGGGCTTCTCTTTTCCAGGAACGGTGTCCGGCACCCGTCGCCTGGCGATCCTCGGTCTAATCGCCTGCGCGACAGCGGGCAACATGATGGGAAGCAATGCTGCCGTCGCGCAGACGCTCGACAAGGTCTCCTTCGCCACCAACTGGGTGGCGGAAGCCGAGCACGGCGGTTTCTACCAGGCCCTGGCCGATGGCACCTATCGCCGCTACGGCCTCGATGTCACCATCATCCAGGGCGGCCCCCAGGTGAACAGCCGCATCCTGCTGCCGGTCGGGAAGATCGACTTCTACCTCAGCGCCAACACCCTGCAGTCCTTCGACGCGGTCGAGCAGAACATTCCGACCCTGGTGGTCGCCGCGATGTTCCAGAAGGAGCCGCAGGTGCTGATCGCACATCCCAACCAGGGCATCAATGACTTCAAGGACCTCAAGAACCTCACCCTCTTCATCTCGAAGGAGGGGATGGCGAGCTACTTCCAGTGGCTCAAGGCCGATTACGGCTTTGTCGATGCCCAGGTCAGGCCCTACACCTTCAACCCTCAGCCCTTCCTCGCCAATCGCGACAGCGCCATGCAGGGCTACGTCACCTCCGAGCCCTATGCGATCGAGAAGCTGACGCACATGGCGCCGAAGGTGTTTCTGATCGCCGACTACGGATTCAACAGCTATTCGACCTTGATCGAGACACGCCAGGACCTCGTCGAGCGGCGTGGCGACATGGTGCAGCGCTTCGTCGATGCCTCGATCATCGGCTGGTACAATTACATCTACGGCGACAACAGCGCGGCTAACGCAATCATCAAGCGCGAAAATCCGGAGATGACCGACGAACTGCTCGCCTACTCGGTCGCCAAGATGAAGGAGTACGGCATCGTCGATTCGGGCGACTCGCTCGAACTCGGCATTGGCGCGATGACCGACGCGCGCATGTCGCGGTTCTTCGACAAGATGGTGCGCGCCGGCGTGGTCAAAGCGGGCCTCGACTATCGCCGCTCCTATACGCTGCGCTTCGTCAACCACAAGGTCGGCCTGGAGCTGCGGCGGAATTAGATCGCCTCAGTCGTTTCGCGGCCTTTCGGTGAGGCACGATGTCTGCGATGCCTGCAGCTACTGCCGCACC
This sequence comes from uncultured Alphaproteobacteria bacterium, assembly GCA_963702755.1. GTDB lineage: Bacteria > Pseudomonadota > Alphaproteobacteria > Rhizobiales > Xanthobacteraceae > JAJPKK01. The sequence goes on from CAVPDZ010000010.1 coordinate 619,635, forward strand.
AGCGCCCGTCGTCGCGCTCGCGGGCGTCGGCAAAACATTTGCCAACGGAACGGTTGCGCTCGCTGGCCTGGATCTTTCAATCCGGGGCGGCGAGTTCGTCTCCCTGCTAGGGCCGTCCGGCTGCGGCAAGTCGACGGCATTGCGGATGATCGCCGGGCTCGGCGCACCGACCCGCGGCAAGATCTCCTGGCGCGGCACCAAGCCCGGCGCCCGCCGCAACGGGCTCGAGGTCGGCTTCGTGTTCCAGGAGCCGACGCTGATGCCCTGGGCGACGGTGCTGCGCAACGTGATGCTGCCGCTCGTGCTTGATGGTGCAGGCCCAGACGTCGCAAGGCAGCGCGCGACGGACGCCATTGGTCGGGTGGGGCTCGCGGCATTCCGCGATGCCTATCCGCGCGAACTCTCCGGCGGCATGAAGATGCGGGTATCGATTGCGCGCGCGCTCGCGACCGATCCGCCGTTGCTCCTGATGGACGAGCCGTTCGCGGCGCTCGACGAGATCACGCGCTTCAAGCTCAACAACGATCTCCTGGAGCTGTGGCAGGCGGTCGGCAATACCGTCGTGTTCGTGACCCATTCGGTGTTCGAATCGGTCTACCTCTCGAGCCGCATCGTGGTGATGTCGCCGCAGCCAGGGCGGGTGTTCGCCGAGGTTGCCGTCGATGTGCCCTATCCGCGGCTCGAGAGCTTCCGCACCTCCGCGGAATACGTGCGCTATTGCCGCGTTGCCTCGGAAACCCTTGCGCGCGCCATGGCGGACGAGGCACCGCAATGAGTTTCGCCGACCAACCCGACAAGAAAGGCGCCGTCCCGTGGCAGCGCATCGTGCTGCCGATTGCGATGCTGGCGCTCGGCGTCCTTGTCTGGGAGGAAGTGGTGCGGATCAAGAATATCCCGCCGTTCCTGCTGCCGGGCCCCGGTCTTGTCGCGTCGACGCTCGTGTCCGACTGGCCGCTGCTGTGGAATTCGCTGCTGGTCACGCTGACGACGACCTTCGAGGCGCTCATACTCGCTCTCGTCGGCGGCGTCGGATTGGCGGTGCTGTTCAATCAGTCGCGCCTGATCGAGAATTGCTTCTATCCCTACGCGGTCATCCTCCAGGTCACGCCGGTGGTGGCGATCGCGCCGCTGCTGCTCGTCTACCTGCCCCAATATGCCGCGGTCCTCGCCTGCGCCTGGATCGTCGCGTTCTTCCCGATCCTCGCCAACACCACGCTCGGGCTTAATTCGGTCGACCGCAATCTCGCCGATCTGTTCGAGATCCATGATGCCTCGCGCTTTGCCGTGCTGCTGCGGCTCAAATTGCCGGCGGCGCTCCCTTACATCCTGGGCGGCCTCAAAATCGCGGGAGGCCTGGCCTTGATCGGCGCCGTCGTCGCCGAGATCGCGGCGGGCTCCGCGGGCGCCGGCTCCGGCCTTGCCTACCGTATCGCCGAATTCGAGCTACCGCCTCAACATCCCGCGCCTGTTCGCGGCGCTGATCCTGCTGTCGGTGGCCGGCATTCTGATCTTCTTTGTGCTGTCGCTCCTATCCTATCTGCTGTTGCGCCGATGGCACGAGAGCGCGATCGGTAGCGAGTGAGAGCGTGATCGATCGTCAAACCCAGGTCACCGGCGGCGATACGAAGGGTGGGCCCTTCTTCCCTTGGGGACGCGGGAGCGTCGCCTGGGGCATCGTGCTGATGTGCGGCGCGGTCGGCACGTTTGCGTGCCTCGACACCACGGCAAAATATCTCGGCCGCCACATCGACGTGATTCAGGTGGTGTGGGCGCGCTACACCTGCGCGCTACTGCTGGCGCTCATCGTTGCGAACCCGATTAGGCAGCCCGCGCTGCTCGTGACCGCGCGTCCGGCGCTCCAAGTCGGCCGTGCAACCGTGCTGCTCGGCTCGACCATGTTCAACTTCTTCGCCCTCAAATACCTGCGGCTCGATCAAGTGCTGGCGATCAGCTTTTCGACGCCCTTCTTTGTCGCGGCGCTGTCGGGGCCGGTGCTCGGCGAGTGGGTCGGCGCGCGCCGCTGGGCGGCGATCGGCGTCGGCTTCATCGGAATTCTGGTCGTGACGCGGCCGGGAGTGGGTTCCGCGCACCCGGCCATGATCCTCGCGCTCCTCGCGACCATGAGCTACGCGATCTATTTCCTCGCGACGCGTCTCTTGACGCGCACCGATTCAAACGAGACGACGCTGTTCTATACCAATGTCGTGGGGGCCGCGGTGATGCTGCCCGTGGTGCCGTTTTTCTGGAAGCCGGTGGACGCCTTCGAGGTCCTGCTTCTGGTCATGACCGGCGCGCTTGCGAGCATCGGACATTACATGCTGATCGCCGCGCACCGGCACGCGCCCGCCTCGCTGTTGTCGTCGTTTCTCTACACCCAACTCGTCTGGGTCATCATCCTTGGCTACACGGTGTTCGGCGATGTGCCCGATCGCTACACGCTCATCGGCGCCGCGATCGTGATCGGCTCGGGGCTCTACATTTTCCACCGCGAGCGGGTACGCGGACCGCGGAAGTCATGAACCGATCGTAGCCCGGATGAAGCGTAGCGAAATCCGGGATCATGCTTTCCGCGAGGCCGACGTCGCGACGTTGTAGCGCCGGCCCCCGGCTTTCAAGGCCGGCCCCGGATTTCGGACCGCTGTCGCGGTCCTTCATCCGGGCTACGAGAGTATTGGCGCGACCGCTATCCGATGACCGCGACGCCCTGGATCTCGATCATCATGTTGGGGTCGGCAAAGCCCGTGACCGTGATCGCGGCGCTTGCGGGAAAATCGTTGCCGAAAATTTCGCGGCGGATTTCGGTCATGCGGGTCGTGTAGCGGGCATCGATCAGGAAGACCGTCATGGTCACCATGTCGGAAAGCTTTGCGCCGACCTGCTGAAGAGTCTTCTCGATGTTGCGGAACGTCTGCCGGCACTGCGCTTCGAAATCGCCGGCGAGCGACTTGCCGGCATCGTCGATGTGGCCGCCCTGGCCGGCAAGCCAGATGATCTTGCCTTCGCCCTGGGTGATGACCGCGGGCGAGTAGCCGCGCTGCTGCGGGCGTTCGCCGCGAACAAATGATTTCTGCATGATGTCTCCCGATCTGGCGCAGTCGCGCTCGGCTGGTTTAGCGACCGTATGGGGAGGCGACCGCGAAAACAACGGCGATCGAAGTGGTCGTGGCGCGTCACCACCCGTGACGTCGGCGAACACGCCGGTTGAATGGTCCGGGCCAAGCCTGATAGAGACGGGCAGCGTTTTCCGCCGGCGCCGGCCGGTTTTCAGGTGGAATCAATGAAGAAGCCCGCGACTGCCCCGATGCCCGTCCTCGACCGGGTGAACGACGATATCGGCGAGGCGACGCGGCTGCGTCTCTACCGCAGCCAATTCGAATTGCGCGAAGCTGAGCAGCGCGCGTTCGATCTGTTCCTGCAGAACCTGGTCAAGGGCACGAGCCACCTTTCGCTCGGGCAGGAAGCGATCGCGGCAGGCTTCGCCACGGCGATGAAGCCGGGCGATCTGTCGTTCTGCACCTACCGCGGCCACGCCCACACGCTGGCGCGCGGCGTCCCGGTCGAGAAGGTGCTTGGCGAACTGATGCAGCGCGACAACGGCTTGATGCGCGGCAAGGGCGGCTCGATGCATCTGACCTCGGTCGATCACGGCGTGATGGGCTCCTACGCCATCATCGGCGCGCATCTGCCGATCGCCTGCGGGGCCGCGTTGCGCGCGCAGTACAAGGGGCAGGACGACGTGACGGTGTGCTTCTTCGGCGACGGCACGACGAACATCGGCGCCTTTCACGAGGCGCTGAATTTCGCCGCGATCTGGAAGCTGCCGGTGGTGTTCGTGTGCGAGAACAATCTCTACATGGAATACACCCCGATCGGCGAGGTGACGGCCGTCGAACATCCGGCCGCTGACCGCGCGGCGGCGTACGGGCTCGATCGCATCATCATCGACGGCAACGATGCCGACGTCGTCTACCGGACGGCCGCCGCGGCCTATGCCCGCGCCCGCGCCGGCAAGGGGCCGTCACTGATCGAGGCGATCACCTATCGCCACAGCGGCCACTCGCGCGCCGATCCGGCGAAATACCGGCCCGAAGGCGAACTCGACGAGTGGAAGAAGCACGATCCGGTCAAGCTCTATCGCGAGCGGCTGCGCCAGTTCGGTGTCGGCGAGGACGTCATCATCGGCATCGAAAAAGACGTGCGCCGCGTCATCGACGAGGCGACCGAGAAATGCAAGGCGGCGCCGATGCCGCCGGCCGACATCCTGTGCACCGACGTCTATGCGGATGGAGGCTTCGCATGGCGGAACTGACCTATCGCGACGCGGTCGCCCGCGGCATCGCCCAGGAGATGGCGCGCGACCCCGACGTGATCTTCTTCGGCGAGGACGTCGCCAAGGCCGGCGGCGTGTTCAAGGCGACGGTCGGGCTCTACGAGCAGTTCGGCCCGAAGCGCGTGCGCGATACGCCGATTTCCGAGCAGGCCATCATGGGCGCCGCCATGGGCGCCGCGATGACCGGCCTCAAGCCGATCGCCGAGATCATGTTCTCGGACTTCTTCGCGGTGTGCTTCGACTACATCGCGAACGAGTTCTCCAAGAGCCGCTACATGTCGAACGGGCAGGTCAAGTGCCCGCTGGTGGTGCGCACCGGCAACGGCGCCGGCTCGCGCTTCGGCGCGCAGCACAGCCAGAGCGTCGAGAACTGGTGCATGATGATCCCGGGATTGAAGGTGGTGGCGCCCTCCAATCCGCGCGACGTCGTCGGCCTGATGGCGGCTGCGGTGCGCGATCCCGATCCGGTGATCTTTTTCGAGCACAAGTCGCTCTACCCGGTGAAGGGCGAGGTGCCGGACGGCGAGATCGTCGACGCCCTCGGGCAGGCGAGCATCGTTCGCCCCGGCAAGGACGCAACGATCCTTGCGCTCGCCCTGATGGTGCCGCGCGCGCTCGACGCCGCCGGCAAGCTTGCGCAGCAAGGGATCGATTGCGAGGTGATCGACGTGCGCTCGCTGGTGCCGCTCGACACGAGAACGATCCTCGGTTCGGTCGGCCGCACCCATCGCCTGTTCACCGTCGAGGAGAATCCGCGGCTGTGCGGCTGGGGCGCCGAGATCGTGTCGATCGTCGCCGACGAGGCCTTCTACGACCTCGACGGGCCGCCGGTGCGCATCACGACCCCGCACGTGCCGCTACCCGCCGCCGACATTCTCGAAGACATGATCCTGCCGACGGCGGACCGCATCGCCGAGACGGTGAAACGGTCGCTTCAATCCTGAGGGCCCACGGACTGATTTTCGTCAGCATCGTGCAGCCCGGATGACTCCCTGACTCGTCATGCCCGCGCTTGTCGCGGGCATCCACGTCTTGAAGGCTGCGCCATTCAAAGACGTGGATGGCCGGGACAAGCCCGGCCATGACGACATTGTTGAGGTCATCGGTTGTGCGGCTTCGTATTGCTTTATACGTCGGCGCTGACACTTCCGCGCCACACCGCTGCGCGCTACTTCTTCCGCTCGGCGGTCTGTTGGGCGAGGGCTTCGATCTCGTGCAGGATTTGCGCCTGGACCTTGGAGCTCTTGTCGATGCTGACGTGGGTGATCGTGAGGTCGCCGGCGAGATCGACGTTCGTAATCTTGCCGTGGAAACCCTTGTCGCCCTCAAGCGGCGCGCCCCAGCCGGGGGCCTGGTAGAAGTTGATCGCGTGAACGACGTTCGCCGGAACCGGGTTCTGCAGGAACGGCGTGAGCGTGATCAGGAGGTCGACCGTGATCTTGTGCGTCTCGAGCGAGCGCGCCATGTCGATCACGTTGTTCGCGCCCTGCGAGTGGCCGACCAGCACCAGCGGACCGGTCTTGCCGGCGGCGTGATCGCGCACGATCTCGGCGACCGAATTCGACCATGACAGATGGCCTTCCGCGACCGCGTCGATACCCTTGGATTTCAGCTCGTCGGCGACGGCGTCGAGCCCGGTCGAGAACACGCCGAACCAGCCGCGCAGAAGATAGACGTGCGTGCGCGGCGTGTCAGCCTGCGCGCCGTGCCATGAAACAAGCGCGGTCGCGGCGACGATTGCCAGAACGACAGCCCATGCCCCGCAGCGCCTGCGGACGCTTCGTCCGCCGCTCGCGTTGGTCCGCTGTTGTCGTCGAGTTCCCCGTCCGAATAGCGACATCATTCCCGCCCCGCCACATTTGATTACGGATCCAACTACGGATTGTCGCACTGCGGTCATCGCTATCCGCGCCGCGATGCCAGCTCATCCCCACTGCGGCCTTGCGCATCATCGAAGCGCTGGGCAATGTCGGCCGCGTCAACAGGTCCGATGGAACATGTCCTGGACTGCATTTCTCGCGCCGATCATCGCCATCGGCATCTTCGTTGTACCGATTCTGCTGCTGCGGCGCAAAGCATACCCGCGCGCGCAATACTCCCGGAAACAAGAACTCCTTCGTGACATCCGACCACACCCTGCCGCGGGTGATTCAGAATTCGTCGATCGCTTATGCAATCAGGATGGCGACTTTCGGGCCTTTCTTTGCCTGGGGCGCGGCAGGGGATTTCCGGCCGGCGATCGTGGTCGCGGTCGCCTTCGCGCTGGGCGTGCTCTTGGTCTACGCCTTGCGCCGGCATCTCCTTGATTTCCTGGGCCGCGCGCTCGCAAGCGACGGCTCGATCACCGTGAACGCTTTCGTCGCGCGGCTGTGCGGAAATGATGCGCGGGTGCGCCGCCTGGCGGCATGCCTCACGGTGTTCGCGCTCGCGGGCTTCATCCTCTGCGAGCTCATCGGCGTTGCGAACGTCATTAAGCCGATGCTCTCCGGCGACAGCGCCGTGACCTACATCTGGATCGTCGGCCTTCTCGTGCTGACGGCCGCGATGACCATGCTGTCCGGGCAGTCGGGCGTCATGCATTCGGCGCAGCTGCAGCTCGGCATCCTCCTGTTCGGCCTCTTCACCTCGACGGTGTTCCTCATCTATCTGCAGATCTCGACGCTGCGCACGATGCCGCCGCGCGGCACCTTCGCGATCGCGGCGATCGTCGTGCTGTGCGCGGTCCTGCTGATCTATCGGCGCAATCGCTACATCGACAGCACCTCGCTTCGCGGCAGCGATGCCGATCCGAACGCGCGCGAGCCGTCGCGCTTCCGGCGGCTGCGGCGGTTCCAGAAGGTCTTGAACACCACGATTTCCGTCGTCGCGGTGCTGGTGATCGTCGTCGCGGGGATGGAATTGTATTCGCTGGGGCTGCCGACGATTGTGAGCGACAGCGCCGCCGCGGTGCAGACGGCATCGCGCGTGCCGGCGTGGGGATTTGCGGCGCTCGTGCTCCTGCCGCTCGCCTATCCGATCGTCGACATCGTCAATTGGCAGCGCCTTGCGGCGTTCGAGAAGGATCGCGACTGGAGCTATTTCGGCCCCGGCCAATGGCCGGCGGCGCTCAAGGAGTTCTTCGCGACCTATGCGGTGGAGAGCCCCCTGATGTGGCTCTTCCTGTGCATGTTCGGCGCCGTCGCGACCCTGAGCTTGGCGCCCGAAGGTTCGGATGCGGTGCAAGCCTTCGTCGCGCAAATGGTGTCGGATCAGAACTTCGTCGCCGAGTGGACGCTGTCGCTGCTGCTGGTCGCGGTGCTGGCGATCGCGTTGTCGACGACGACCGCGGCGCTCTCCGCGAGCCTCGCCGCCGTTCGCTACGACCTCATGCCCATGCCCGACGCCGCCTCCGCCGCGGCGCGCGCGTCGCAGGAGGCGACAGCCGAGCGGCGCGTTGCGATGATCGGCGCAGCGCTCTGCGTCGTCATCGCCGCAGCATTCTTCGTTGCCGATGCGGTGTTCGCGGTGAGCTTCACCAGCAGCACGTTCCTCGCGCTCCTCTTCGCGTTCGGCTGTGCCCAGCTCGCGCTCGCCCCACTCGTCATCGGCCCGCTCTTGGGAGGCAGCGGCAGCCGAAGCCGTTCTGCCCCGGATGGGCGCTCGCGGTCCTCGCGACGGCAGCCGCCGCCGGGATCGGTGCCGCCATCATCTATCTTGCAACTGGACAAGAGGTTTGGCTCTGGGCGGCGGTCCCCGCCTGCCTCGGCTCGGGCGCCGGGCTGTTTGCGATCGGTCGCCTCGTCGGCCGATGACGCATGCGTTTCCCTGAGAACAGGGAAAGTAACAGGGAAAACCCAAAAATCAGGCCATCGCGCTCATCCGGGCGCCAAATTCCGGTGTCGTCGCAATGGCTTGCATTCGCTTCCCTGGCGATCGGAACAGCGAAAATTCGGCGACGAACAGGGTAGCGTTTTGGGCTGTGGGCGGAAATTGGCTCGTGAAATCAAAGGCTTTCATCGTGACGATCTCGGTTGCTACGTCTGCCGGTGCGCGCAAGGCGCAAACGAATGCAGTTCGGCAAGGAGGAGTGCCTCGCCGAACCGGTCGCCTTGGTCAGATAGGAATATTATCACAGGCGGCCGATTGCGCAACCGGAAAGCGTCAGCGGTTGAACAGCCAGAGGAGGGCGCTCAGCACGATGCTGATGATGATGCAGGTGACCAACGGAAAATAGAACGTGGCCCCGCCGCGCTGAAACACGATGTCGCCGGGCAAGCGCCCGAGCCCGATCCGCGTCAGGATCGGCCACATGATCCCCGCGACAAGGATGATGAGTCCGAGCCCGATCAGAAAGCGCTGCACGTCCATCGTGCCTCCACACCAGAGGTGGGACGCGGCGGTCGCGGATCAAGCCCGCGTCGCAGTCGCAATCAGCGGCCGTTATTCCCGCTACCCCGCCTGTTTCCTGACGCCCGGTCAAAATTGTCCACTATAAATTGCGGACAAAAATGTCCGTGGACAGGCAACCCGAAGGCGCTCGAAGAAAACATGGTGTTCTGCTTCGAGCCGATGCTTGTCAAAAAAGAGTTCGGCACCGCTTGCTGGGAGGATATCTGGTGGGTGACCTCCGGTGGTGTCGAGCGGCTGAACGAATGCCCATTCCGGTGGTGGTGATTTGCCCCAAACTCTGGAGCAAGCCCCATCAAGCTGCGATTTTAAGCGGCAAGCGCTCCACCCTTTCGCTTAATGAAGCTCGATCAAGCGATCGAGGGTGATGGGAAATTCGCGCACGCGGATTCCGGTGGCGTGCCAGACGGCGTTGGCAACAGCACCCGCCGAGCCAGTGACTCCAATCTCGCCCACGCCCTTGATCCCGAGCGCGTTGACATGGGGATCGTGCTCATCGACGAGGATCGCTTCCACGGACGGCACATCGGCGTTCACCGGAATATGGTATTCGGCAAGGTTGGCGTTCATCACGCGACCCGACCGCAGATCCATGACCGCTTGTTCGTGCAGCGCAAACGATACGCCCCAAATCATTCCGCCGGACAGCTGGCTCTGCACCATGCGCGGATTGATGATGCGCCCGGCGGCAAAGGCGCCGATGACGCGGGTCGCGCGGATCTGTCCAAGATCGGGATCAACCTTGACCTCGGCGAACACGGCACCGTGCGCGTGCATCGCGTAGGCCGATTGGGCGACGGGATCGGCCGCTCCTGTGCCGTGACCTTCAATGTGGGCGAGGCCGGCACGGGCAAGGATGTCGGCGTAGCTCTCGCTGCGACTCTCGTCGTCGCGGCGGAATAAGCGGCCATTACGCGCGATCACGCCCGCATTGCCGGCACCGAACAGGGCGGAGCGCTCATCCCTCGTCGCAACATCGGCGAGCTGGGCGATCACATCGGCGCCGGCATTGTGGATCGATACGCCCGCGGTCGCGGTGTGGGCCGAGCCGCCGGCAATGCCGGCATCGGGCAGGTCGGAGGTGCCGGAGCGAAACTCGAGCCGATCCATGTCGAGGCCGAGAGCATCTGCCGCGATCTGCGCCAGCGCGGTCCAAGCGCCCTGTCCCATGTCTTGCGCGCCGATTTCCACGACACCGCTGCCGTCCTGGCGCAACATGGCCTTGGCGTTGCCAGCGAACATCAGCGCTGGGAACGTTGCCGTGCCGACACCCCAGCCGACCAGAAATCCATCGCGGTCGCGCATTTGGCGCGGCGCGAGGGTGCGCCGCTCCCAGCCAAACCGCGCGGCGCCCTGGCGATAGCATTCGCGCAGCGCCTTCGATGAGAACGGCTTGCCGGACATCGGCTCGATCTCGGCATAGTTCTTGAGGCGAAACGCCAACGGATCCATGCCGCAGGCGTACGCCATTTCATCGATCGCACTTTCAAGCGCGACCGAGCCGGTCGCCTCGCCGGGAGCGCGCATGAACATCGGCGTACCGATGTCGGAGCGAACCGCCTCGTGCGAGGTCGCGATGGCGGCACTCGCATAGACCGTGTGCGAGACGTTGGAGGCCGGCTCGAAGAAATCGTCGTACGTACTCGACATCGTCTTGGTGTGATGATCGATCGCCGTGAGCTTTCCCTCGCGATCGGTACCGAGGCGCAAGGTCTGCCGTGTCGGCGCCCGATGGCCGACCGGGCCGTACATCTGCTCGCGTCGTAGCACGAGCTTGACCGGCTTGCCGACGACGCGGGCAGCGATGACGCCGAGAACCTGAGGTCCCGTGATCAGGCCTTTGCAGCCGAACCCGCCGCCAAGATATGGACTGCGGATGTGGATGTTGTCGGGCGATATTCCGAACAGGCCGGCAAGACGTCCTTGCGCAAGCGCGAGACCTTGGCTCGGCGTATCAATTGAGAGCTTGTCGCCATCCCAAGCGGCGACGATCGCGTGCGGCTCCATTGGATTGTGATATTGAGCCGCGGTCTCGTAGGTCGACTCAATGCTCTTAATTGCCGCTGCAAGCCCGGCTCCGACGTCGCCGCGATGTTCGTCGGCTGGGAAGCCGGGGCCTACGTTAGTCGGCACGAAGGCTTCGCCCGCGTCGAGGCCGACCCGTGCCGGCTGGTTTTCATAGCGTGGCGCCAGCAGCGCGGCGCCTTCGGTTGCGGCTTCCAGCGTTTCTGCAATGACAATGGCGATGGGCTGGTTGGCGTAACGGACCAGGTCGCTTTGCAGGAGATCGAGCCGGAACATGAAGAGATTTGCTCGCTCGTCCGGATCCTGCGCGAGCGGCGGCCGGTTGGCAGGCGTGATTACCTCGACGACGCCCGCATGAGCTTTAGCCGCCGCGACGTCGAGAAACGCAACGCGGCCGCGGGCGATCGTGCTCACCGCCAGCACCGCATAGAGCATCCCTGGGGGATGCCGGTCCGCGGCATACTTGGCGGCACCGGTCACCTTGAGCACCCCCTCACGACGGGTCAGCGGTTGCCCGATGTTTGAGCCATGGCGAACGTGGGCGGGCATTTGCGAAAGCGCGATATCAGGCATGAGCGAGAACTCCGGAAGCAGTGGCGAAGGGAGAACCTGGCAGCGCGGGCATGCGCTCGGGCGTACCTGCTGCCGCGAGCGTGAGCGCCCGCACCACGACCCTCTTCGCAAGTTCGATCTTGAAGGCGTTGTTGCCGCTGGGTTTTGCATCGGCGAGCGCTGCCTCAGCAGCACGACCGAAGACCGACACATCGGTCTGCATGCCGGCAAGAATTTGCTCTGCGTCCCGAGCCCGCCATGGCTTCAAGGCGACGCCGCCGAGTGCAAGTCGCGCCTCCGCAATCACATTCTTTTCGACGCGGATGGCGGCCGCCGCAGAGACGACGGCGAATGCGTATGAGGTCCGTTCACGAACTTTGAGGTAGCGGGCGTGAGCCGAGAAGCGTCCGGCCTCGGCCGGCAAACGTAAGGCAACGATCATCTCGCCGGGCTCAAGCATATTCTCGCGGTCCGGCGTATTGCCGGGCAAGCGATGGAACGCTTCAAGTGGGATGTCGCGCCGACCGGAGAGGCCCTCGACCTCGACAACAGCGTCGAGCGCAATCAGTGGGACGCAAAAATCGGAGGGATGGGTCGCGATGCAGCTCTCGCTCCATCCCATTATGGCGTGCAGCCGGTTGTCGCCGCCGCGGGCATCGCAGCCTGCGCCCGGACTGCGTTTGTTGCAGGCGCTGGCAACATCGTAGAAATACGCGCAGCGGGTGCGCTGCATGAGATTGCCGCCGACGGTCGCGGCATTGCGAAGCTGCGCTGAAGCACCCGACAGCAGCGCCTCGGCCACAGCCGGAAAGCGTCGCCCAAAGTTCTCGTCATGGGCGAGATCAGCGTTACGAACCAGTGCGCCAATACGCAGGCCCCCGTCAGGCAGATCCTCGATATGGTCGAGATTGGGCAGATGCGTGAGGTCAACGATGCGACTGGGGCGCGTGATGCCGCCCTTCATGAGATCCAGCAGATTCGTGCCGGCGGCGAGGTAAGCGGCACCGGGCTGGGCAGCGGCCGCGACAGCTTCGCGCACTGTCGTCGGCCTGACATAGTCGAAGGTGTTCATGCGACCTCCTTTCGGCTCGACGCAACGAGCGCCTTTTGTGCCTCAAGCACCGCGTCGGTTATTCCCTGGTACGCGCCGCAGCGACAGAGATTGCCGCTCATGCCTTCGCGTATGCGCTCCGGGTCATCCCCCGCCTGACCCTCTTGGATCAGGCCGATGGCGCTCATGATCTGTCCCGGCGTGCAGAAGCCGCATTGCAGGCCGTCGTGAGCGATGAACGCCTCCTGTACCGGATGCAGTCTCTGACCCTGCGACACGCCCTCGATGGTGAGGATCGAGGCACCGTCGTGACTGACCGCAAGCGCAAGGCAAGAATTGATGCGGCGCCCGTCGACGATGACGGTGCAGGCGCCGCACTGGCCGCGATCGCAGCCCTTTTTGGTCCCCGTCAGGTTGAGTTGTTCGCGAAGGAGATCGAGCAGCGTGACCCGCGGATCATCGAGCACGACGGTCCGCGTAGCACCGTTGATGGTGAAAGTGGTCGAAAAACCCATGCGAATGCTCCTTGAGAGCGGAGGTGAGGCAGGTAGCGATGTCAGCGCGAAACAGAAAGCTTCCCGCCGCGCGGCGGTTCCCTCGATGCGGAGCGTCGCTGACCAGCCAGGTGCTTGGACAGCCAGGTGCTGGTGTCAGCGTCGCCGCCTCCCCAGATACGGAGGCTTCCTCCGTTTTTCAAGAGATGATACGGAGGGATTCTCCGTTTTTCTAAGGTGGACCTTGCCGGCCGGTCGCAAAGCATTGGAAACAAAGGCGTCTCGCAAGCCGCGGGCCGACGCGGTTCGAAACCGTGGCCGGGTGCTCGAAGCCGCGAAGACCGTCTTCAGCGCCGGCGGCCCGGAGGCGAGCCTCGAAACCGTGGCGCGCACCGCGGGTGTCGGCATCGGCACGCTCTACCGCCATTTCCCGACGCGCGAGGCGCTGTTCGAGGCCGTGTATCGCCGCGAAGTGCAGCACCTTGCCGATCTCGCCGAACGCTTGAAGGATGAGGCGGAACCCGTCGAGGCGCTTCGTCAATGGATGCGTGCGAACGTCAGGTTCGTCGCCACCAAGAAGGGCATGTCCGAAGCGCTGGCGCTTGCCGCCTACAAGCCCTCAGACCTCTTCTCCTACTCATTCGACCAGCTCACCAAGGCTGTCGGCAGCCTGTTGGACCGCGCGATCGCGGCAGGCGAAATTCGCGAGGACATCAGCCCCGAAGACCTCATCCGCGCCCTTGTCGGCATGTGCTACATGCACGACCAGCCTGGCTGGCAGAAGAGCGTGCTGCGGCTCATTGATGTTTTCATCGACGGACTGCGGAACCAGCGAAAAAAAATACGCCGACCAAAGGCCTAGACCTTGGCGGAAGAGCTTGCGCATTTCCCCGGAGCGGGCTCGTTGACCGTGAAGCCAGGAGACCCGACGCCGACGCCTGCAGAAAAGGCGAAAGCGAGCGGACGTGTCGGATAAATCTGCCTGACGTCACTTTGCCTCGACAAGCTCGATTGCTTCCCGACTCGGACCTTCGATCATCACGGCACGTGTATCGCCGAGCCGGTATGGCCCCTCCAATAGCGTGACCCCCTCGCCGCGCAGTTTCGTCATCCAGGCGTCGAGATCGGCAACGCCGAGCGCGATATGGTCGTAAAGATGTCCACGGGTGCTCTCCAGCGGCTTGTCGCCCTGGCGCATGTACCACGTGAGCGCGACGTCTCCGAACGTGACAGCCGCGGTCGGTACGCGGAACGAGCCTTCGGGCTCCAGGGCCGGCCAGCTGCGATCGGCCCCGCGCTCGACCTTGCAGTCGGACAGGGTGCGCGGCGCCGCGCCGCTGCGGCTCGGCACCGCGGTGGCGCCGAGGTGCCGCTGGTACCAGAGCTGAGCACAGAACGGCTGCTCCTGGTACATGTGGACGTGGTTGAACCGCTCGGCCGGGAAATTGCCCTGGTATTCGATCAGCGCGTCGTCAGGCCCGCGCATATAGGCAAAGCCGGCGCCGCCGGCGGGCTTGATGCCCTGGACGCGGGCCGCCGCGATCTGCGCCTTGGTGAGGCCGAGCACGCCTCCGGTGCCGGGCCAGGTGTCGCTCGAGACCAGCACCGAGCCGCCTTCATCGGTGGTGAAAAGCGGCGCCAGGCGGACCTCCGCGCGCGTCTTGTAGGTCTCGAGATTCCGGCGCACGTCGACCACGTGCCAGCCGAAGTGCCAGATCGCCGTCTGCGGCAGCACCGGCGCGGGGGTCGCGACTTTAGTGAACAGCACCATGACGTTATTGGGCGACGTGAGCGCCGCGAAGCCGCCCCACGTCGCCTTCGCGGTGCTCGGAAATTGGCGTGTGTAAAACGCAACCGCCGCGTCTGGATCGATCGCGTTGAGGTGCAAGTGATGGAAGGTCGGCGGCGATAAGGTTTGGCCAGTCGCGGGAAGCGCGGCGATTGTCGGCGCGAGTGCGGCGAACACCGTCAATCCGTTGAATTTCCTGGTCGTGCCAATCATGCCTCTCCGCCAACCTGTCATATGTTTGCCGATCTCGGATGCCTGCGATCAACCGGCGGCCAATCAGGCTTCTTTTTCATGATAACGCCGTTTGGGTTCGACGCGCTTGAAACGCGCGTGATCCGCGGCGTCCTTTCCCTCCGACACCCGCGCCCGCCGATCGCGTCGCTGGCCGCAATGCAGCCGATCCTACGCGAAGGGTACGTCAGGATGTCGGAAGAGGCCAGAGAGGGCCGCGAGCTCCCCTCGGCCGAAGGTGCCAGGCCTAAATAGTTTGTCGCCTACGCCGGCGAGATCACCGTGACGCGCGCCAAGCGCAAAACTTCGTCGCCGTCACGGGCACAGCGAGCCTCCGCGAATTCTGCCGGCGTACTGCACGAATGATATCGGCTCATCCCGATGTCGACGGCTTTCTATAGCTGGCCGCGGCGAGAAACCACCGGCCCTCAAATCTCGGCGACGGTCCGCTACAATCATCGGATCAGTCGCCATCTTGAATCGCAACTTCGCTGATTTGGGGGACCACCCATCGATTCAGAACTAACCGACGGCTGGGTCAAACGGGCGAACGATCGCCCCGCTGCAACCTTAAAGATCGCCTCCTTCCTGCAACCTTAAAGATCGACTCTTTAAAGCCGACGGTGCCACCGCTAGTCTCCGAGTTACAAAAAATAGGGAGGAACGCATGAACGGACACCGGGCTGTCTTCATTGCCGCGCTGCTTGCCGGCGTGGCTCTCCACTTCGGACCCTCCGCACTAGCGGCCGATGTCACGATGGATCGGCTCATCAACGCCGACCGCGAGCCGCAGAACTGGCTCATGAATCACCGGACCTACGATGCGCAGCGCTATTCGCCGCTCGACCGCATCAACAAAGGCAATGTGAAGTCGCTGAAACTTGCGTATGCGGTTGCGATTGGGGGCACTGCCGCGAACGAGAACCTGCAATCGACTCCGCTTGCCGAGGACGGTTACCTCTACGTCGTCGATCAATGGGGTGTGCTGTACAAGATCGACGGTCGCTCGGGCGACGCAGGACGCATCGTCTGGCGAATGGACCCCGGCCAGGAAAAGCTACCCCTCGCGAATCGCGGCGCGGCTCTCTGGGGCAATTTCGTCATCAGCCTGGCGAGCTATCCGGCGCGCGTCATTGCGACGAACAAAGAGACCGGCAAGGTCGTCTGGGACACCAACCTGGGCGACGGCCAGACCGATATCGAACTCACCGCCGCGCCTTTGGCGGTGAAAAACAACATCATCGTCGCCGCTGCCGGCGGCGACCGTGGTGTTCGCGATTTCATCGCCGCACTTGACGGCGCGACCGGCAAGCTGGTCTGGCGGAAGTACACAGTCCCGGCGCCCGGCGAGCCGGGCTCGGAGACCTGGAAGGACAAGAATAACGCATGGCAGACGGGCGGCGCCGCCATGTGGGTGACGGGCTCTTACGATGTCGCAACCAATCAGGTCTTATGGGGAACCGGCAATCCGGTGCCGATGTTGAACGCGTATTATCGGCCCGGGGACAATCTCTATACCAACAGCCTCATTTCCTGGGACCCCGACACCGGCAAGATGAATTGGTATCACCAGTACACGCCCGGCGACATGTGGGACTACGACGAGGCCGGGACTCACATCTTGATCGACGGTGGCATCAACGGCCAGCCGCACAAGCTGATTACGCACCCAGGTCGCAACGGCTTCCTCTATTTGTTCGAACGGGCCAACGGACAGACGGTGCTGGCCAAGCCCTACGTTGACAACATCACCTGGACCAAAGGCATCGACCAGAAGACCGGCATGCCGCTCGACTACGATCCCGCGAATGACATCCAGGTCTATGCAGGCGTACAAGCGATGACGCCGACCAGCCCCACCAAGAAGCTTTGCCCCTCGCAGCAGGGCGGCAACAATTACTGGTCGGCATCCTACAGCCCCCGGACCAAGCTCCTCTATATTCCATCACTTTCAAACTGCGCCGAAGCCACGCTCACGCCTGACCAGCTCAGGATCGGTAATGGGCCCATGTTGGGCGGCCGATTCAACAACGCGTTTGCGCGAACCGAATTCGAACTCGTCGTGGCCGATCCGTTGACGGGTGAGGTGAGGAAGCGATTGCGCTCGCCCTATCCAAACTTCAGTGCCGCACTTACGACAGCGGGCGGGCTTCTGTTCACCGGTCTCGGCGATGGAACGTTCGTCGCTTACGATGATACAACTCTTGAGCCGATGTGGCATATCAATGTCGGTGCCGGTTTCAATGCCCCGCCAATGACCTTCGAAGTCGCTGGCAAGCAGTATCTCGCCATCATGACGGGACTGAGCCAATTCTCCAAAGCGCGGCTCGGGATGACCCCTGAACTCCGCGACATGCGTAACCAGACGATGCTGTTCGTCTTCGGTCTGTGAGGAGCGGGGAGGGAGGACACCGCAGAGCGAATCGCGCTGGGCCGTTAGTCCAGACTAGCGGCCGAGGGCGGCTGCGATCTCTTCGAGCGATTTTCCGCGTGTCTCGTATATGAGCGCGAACGCCATCAATGAAGACAAGGGTAATACACCTCCCAGCACCCGGTGACGCAAGCACGCGCGAACTGGACGTCTAGGACGCCATGGCGCACGATGACGGCGCCAGTTTACGTGCAACACAGACGGAATCGGAACACATGACCATGGCGGCATCCGGCATTCGATCCGCAGCCCTCGACCTGATTGTCCGCAACGGCACCGTTGTTATTCCAGGGCTCGGAACGTTCGATGCCGACATCGGCATCGCTGACGGCAAGATCGCCGTTCTCAGCCGCGGCCTCGACGAATCTGCTGCCGAAGTTTATGACGCGAGCGGCCTCACCGTGCTGCCGGGCATCTTCGATCCGCATATCCATATCGGCAACGAACAGTCTTACGAGAGCGAGGCCGAGACCGAGACCCGCGCCGCCATTCTCGGCGGCGTGACGACGGTCGGGATTTTCCTGCGCAGCCTTGAGGACTCCGATTTCGACCACTTGCCGGCATTCTGTGCGGCAATGAACGAGCGCAGCTATGTCGACTCGGTGTTTCATCCGCAGATTTTCACCGAGCAGCAGATCGAGGAAATTCCGCGCTATGCCGAGCAATACGGCATCCGTTCGTTCAAGTTCTACATGTCCGGAATGCCCGGGATCGTCAAATCAGTAACCGATGACGTTTTGCTGAAAGGCTTCCGTACGGTCGCATCGCTTGGACCGGATGCCGTTGCTTGTGTTCACTGCGAAACCGGAGCGCTGATCGATCGGGCGCGCGATGAACTCAAGGCGCACAAGCCCGAGGGTACACTGGCCGACTGGGAGGATGCGCATCCTGCCGTCGCCGAAGCGCTTGCGATCCAGACCGCGCTTTATCTCGCCAGTGTTGCCGGGGCCCATCTCTATGTCGTTCACCTGTCGAGCCGACCGGGGCTTGAAGTCGTGCGCCGGGCACGCCGCGCCGGGTTTCGATTTACGGTTGAGACCACGACGCCTTATCTGGGGATCAACAGCAGCGATCCGAACGGATTTCTTGCAAAGATGGTTCCTCCCGTCCGCACGCCGGAGCATCAGATTGCGCTCTGGGACGGATTTCTCGACGGCTCCATCAATACGGTGGGCACCGACAATACCTCGCGGGTCCGTGCCACCAAGAGGCCGGAAGGTGGATTACATGGATCGCGTCCGGGATTGCCGGCGCTCGGCACGCACCTTCCGGCGCTGCTGCACTATGGGCGCGAGCGTGGTGTTCCGCTGGAGGTTATGGTCGAACGCGCGACGCGCGGCCCAGCGCGCGTCTATGGCATCTATCCGCAGAAGGGCACGATTGCGATTGGCTCCGACGCCGACCTTGTCATTGTTGATCTCGAACAGGAGCGTGTGGTGCGGGCCGAAGATCTGCAGGGAATGTCGGACTTCTCTCCGTTCGAGGGGAAGCGGCTGCGCGGCTGGCCAGTCGCAACCATCAAGGCCGGCAAAATCATCGCGCGCGATGGAAAAATCGTCGCAAGCGCGAACGGCCGCTATCTTCCGCGCCGCCCGGGGCGGGCGCATGCTCTCGAATGGTTTGCGACGTCGGCTTAAGGCCCACTGCCTTCACGACGGTGCGCCGCTGCCTTCGCGACGCGTTCGGAGCGCTTGAGCAGGCGCGCTGCGCTTCGTCAGTTTGACACGCGCTCAAGCTGTTCGGCCGGCTTTCCGGTCGCCGCTGACAGATAGCTCATGTCCACGTAGTCGGGGACCCGCGCGCTCAAATCGGTCTTGCTGAAACCGAAGGCCGGCCCTTCCTTCGCAACATTGACCATCGCTCGGATGTCGGTGCGCACGTCCCAGACACCATGTTTCCACGCTTCGGCGATCACGTCCTTATTCACGCCCGTGTACTCGGTGATCAGACTGACCGCCTTCTCCGGATTGTTGACATAGAAGTCCATCGAAGCGGTGTAGGCCTTGAGAAACCGGACCGCAGCTTCACGGTTCTTGAGAAATTCCGCATTGGCGGCCAGGACCTGATTTCCGCTGCCGTACTTTTGCGTCGATCCAATGTCGCAGCAGTCCGGATAATAGCCAAAGCCCTCCACGATGGCGCGATCAATCACCGGCGACCACAACGCGAGCCCGTCGAGGTCGCCGTTCTTGAGCGCCTGCAATTCGGCCGGCCCCGCGGAGGTGATGTTGACGAGATTGACCTTGCCGAGATCAACACCCTGTTCCCGGGCTGCGAGCGTGAACAGGATCGCCACATAGCTCCCCGGAGGGCGTCCGATGCGCTTTCCCTCCAAGTCCTTCCACGACTTGATGTCGACGCCCTTGCGCATGATCAAGTTCTGACCGCCCAGCTGCTCGCCGGCAATGATCTTGATGTTCCCGACGTTCTGCTCGGCCATGATTGCAGCGCTCTGATAGCCGAGCGTGCCGACTTCAACGCCGCTCTGCAGATTGCGCTGCATGTCGGCATTGGTCAGCGCGGCAACCAGCTCGACCCGGAATCCTGCCTGCTCGGCAAACGGCTTGATCCCCCAAAGCGGGATACCGCTGACGCTGCGCGCGACCGTAATGCGGATCGGCTTCAATTCGACGGCACGCGTGTCGAATGGCAACGACGTGGCAGCCGCGAGCAGCGCAGCTGCCGCCAGCATCATCAATCGATGGTCCAAGCCAGACGCCCTCGTTCGCATATAATTTCTAAGCTCCGGTGACGAGTTGAGATGTTAGGGCAGGCCTAAAGTGAAGTCACGACGATACGGCGTTGCATTTGCGGTTGCTGCGTGAGACGGATAGTGCCGACGAGGAAGTGTTGATGTCCACGAAAAGCAAAGAAAGGATCGTTGCGGTCGAGGAACATTTCTGGATCCCCGAGCTGCGCGATCGCTACAGCGGTCCCCGCGGCATCTCAGCACATACGCCGGCTCGCCAGCTCGACGACCTCGGCGAAATCCGTTTGCGTGACATGGACACTGCCGGCATCGATGTGCAGGTCATCTCCCACATGCAGCCCGGCACGCAAATTTTCGATGCGGAGACCGCGATCGCCCTGGCGCGCAGGGCAAATGACGCCCTCTATGCCGCAACCAGCGCTCACCCGACCCGCTTCGCCGGTTTTGCCGAGCTGCCGACCGTCGATCCCAAAGCCGCAGCCGACGAACTTGAGAGAGCTGTTACGCGTTTGCAGTTCAAAGGGGCCCTCATCAATGGCCTGACAGCCGGGGCGTTTCTCGATGACCGGCGCTTCTGGTGCATTTTCGAACGCGCTCAAGCGCTCGACGTGCCGATCTACCTGCATCCGGGAATTCCGCACCCTGCTGTGACGCGAGGCCTACTATGCCGATCACCGGCGGGGCGACTTCCCGTTTCTCTCGGTGGCATGGGGGTTCACGGCCGAGACCGCAATCCACGCGATAAGGCTCATCGTCAGCGGGCGTTTTCGACGCCTACCCACGGCTGAAGATCATCCTCGGCCATCTCGGCGAGACCATTCCTTTCACTCTGTGGCGGTGCGACTGGCTGGTGAATCATGTGGGCGCGAAATCCGGTTTCGCTGACACGTTTCGCGAGCATTTCTACCTCACCACCAGCGGCGATTTTCAAAAGACGGCTCTGGTCTGCGCCATCGCGGAGTTGGGTATCGACAGGATCATGTTCGCGGTCGATTATCCCTACAATGCGAACGCCGAAGGGGTGGCGTTCGTCCGTTCTGCGCCGCTCAGCGACGCAGACAAGGAGAAGATATTTCACGGCAACGCCGACCGCCTGCTACGTCTTCAGACGTGAGGTTTAATTCCTGAGAGGCACCGGGGCATTCGCAGCGCGCCGTCGTGCGCGCGCCAAGGAAAACAAAGATGGAGCGCGTGCCAAATCCCATCGTCGGGCCCAACAAATTCAAGTTCGGGCTGTTCAACGCAAATTGCGATGGCGGCTTTGCCATCAGCAAAGCCCCCGAGCGCTGGCGCGGCGAATGGGACGACATTGTCAAAGCTTGCGTGATGGCCGACGAAGCCGGCATCGACTTCATCCTTCCCGTGGCGAAATGGCGTGGCCTCGCCGGGGCGGCCGACAATCTCGGACGCTCGTTCGAGACCCTGACTCACAGTGCCGCCATCGGCGCGGTAACCAAGCGGATCGGGGTATTCTCCACCATCCATGTGCCGCTGGCGACGCCGGCCTTCATCGCCAAAGCCATCGCGACGATCGATCACGTGACGCACGGTCGCGCCGGGCTCAATATCGTTTGCGGCTGGAATCAGGATGAATTCAACGTGCACGGCGTGACGATCGATCCGGAGCGCCGTTACGACCAGGGGCTCGAGTGGTTCAAGATTTACGCCAAGCTGCTGGAAGGCGGGCCGCCATTCGACTGGGACGGCGAGTTCTACAAACTGCGCGGCGTGACCACGAATCCGCTCACCGTGCAGCGGCCGCGGCCGCCGATCATGTCCGCCGGCTTCTCACCAAAGGGGCGTGACTTTGCCGCCCAGACGGCCGACCTGCTGTTTACCTCGGTGTCAAACATGCAACGGGCGCCGGCGATTGTGAAAAGCGTGCACGATTTCGCTGCGCGCTATGGTCGCAAGATCGCGGTCTTCACCACCTGTCATATCGTTTGCCGCCCGACCCGAACGGAGGCTGAGGAGTTTTACTATTATTATGCGGAGGAAATGGCCGACCGAGAGTCGCTTGCTTACATCGTCGAGCAGAAGGTTGCGACCGCGGGCAGCGATACCTCAAGATCCGAGCGGCCCGACACCAACCCGGAGGCCAATACGCGCAAGCGCGGCAAAGTCTATCCGGGCACCTTCCCGGGCTGCTACGTCATCGTCGGCACGCCGGACGACGTCGCTGACGAGATGCTCGAGATGAGCGCCGCCGGGCTTGCCGGCGCCTCGATCTGCTTTCTCGATTATCTCGCCGCGATGCCGTATTTCATCCAGGAGGTTCTGCCGCGTCTGGAGCGTGCCGGCTTGCGCGAGCAACCTCGCGCAATGCATGCGGCTTGATCCGGGGGCGCGTCGATGTGTGCGCGACAAGGCGCACCTTGACACTTCCTTGCACCGCTTCCTAGGCTCTGCTTTGCCGGTGTTCTGGGAATTATCCTGATGCGCGATCCGCAGGTGGATCTCGTCTTCGCCCACATGACGCCACGCTATGTGGCGACGGGCGTTGATCCGAACGATCTGCAACGACTGAAGGAGCAGATCGAACACTGGAATGACTGGTGTCGCATTTGGTCCGAGCATGCGGCGCGGCACGAGCAGCAGGCGCTTGATGCCGCAAAGCTCGGTCGCAAGATCACTGCCGCCGAATCCAATCTGCGCGCATCAATCTATTATCATTATGCGAAGCATCTCTTCGCGCACGACCCCGATCAGTATCTGGCCGCGCATCGTCGCATGCTCGCGTGCTATCAGGCCGGCGTCGCTCTTCTCGACCCGCCGCTCGAGCGCGTGGTCATCCCGTTTGGGGCGGAAACGCTGATCGGCAACTTGCGCCGTCCAGCGCATGTCGATCGGCCGCCGGTCGCGATCATTTTGCCGGGGCTTGATGCCTGCAAGGAAGAGTTGCACGCGTGGTGCGACGCCTTCGTGCTGCGCGGCATGGCAACGCTGGCAATCGACGGACCGGGACAAGGCGAGACCGCTTTTCGGCTACCTATCACGACAGAGTGGGGCAAGGTCATCGGTGCCGTAATCGACATGCTCGAGGCCCGCAGCGACGTGGATGGCCGCAACGTCGCCGTCGTCGGGCAGAGTCTTGGCGCACTCTATGCGCCCCTGGCCGCCGCTTTCGAACCGCGCCTCAAAGCTTGCGTGTCGAATTGCGGGCCTTTCGATTTCGGTCCCGTCCTGCCGACGATGCCGGCGGCCTCACAGGAGACGTTCCGGGCGAGGAGCCACGCCAAGACGCTTGCGGAGGCCTATGAGATCGCGCGCGGCCTCACGCTCGAGGGCGTTGCTCATCGCATCCAATGCCCGCTCCTCGTTGTTTTCGGAGCCGGAGACAAATTGATTCCGGCAAGCGAAGGGGAGCGGCTGGCGCGCGCTGCCTCGGGACCAAGCGACTTCGTCGTCTTCGACGAAGGCAATCACGTGTGCTTCAATATCAGCTACAAGTTTCGTCCCTTGACCGCCGACTGGACCGCCGAGCACCTGGGCGTCGCGGCGCGCTGAACTCCGCCCGCACGCTTGGAAGGCAACAGAGGAAGATGCAATGCCCCCTGGTTCCTATGCCCTTGCCAACCCTTTTGGCGTCGGCGGCACCGATTATCTGGCGGGCATTGATTTCGAACGGATGCGGGCTCAGCGCCTTCGCAAAGCACAGGAAGCCCTCAAACGACACAATCTCGCAGCGGCTTTGTTCGTTCGCCACGAAAACCTTCGCTACGCCGTGGCGGTCAAGGGACACGCTTTCTGTCCTCAACTCAGCTACGCGCTGGTCTTCGCCGACCACGATCCGATTCTCTACGAGCTGGGCGACATGGTCGAGCATCAGAAGCTCTATTGCCCATGGCTCAAGCCTGAGAACATTCGTTTTTCCTATTGCTGGCTCAATTCAATCTGCGGCCCCGAGGGGGCGCAGACTGAGGCTCGCCGCTTCGCAAAAGCGATCGCAGCCGACCTCAAGGCAAATGGCGTATTCGGCGAGCGCATCGGCGTCGATATGCTCGACGAACCCGGCCGGGCGGCATTGCGCGGCGAAAATATCGAGCTCGTCGATGTGAAGCCCGCGATCATGGAAGCGCGACGCTGCAAGACGCCCGACGAGGTCGCGTGCATTGAAACGGCGATCGCCATTTCGAATAACGGCTACGCGAGCTTCATGGATTTCAAGCCAGGGCTGCGCGAACGCGACGGCGGCGCTGCCATGCACGCGGCGATGATCCGCGCTGGCGCCGAATTTGCTTCCGGCGGCGTGCGCTCAAAGCTGAATACCTATGATGTTTATCATCACGGCAACACCGATCGCATTGTCGATGCCGGCGATCTCGCCGTCGTGAACACCTGTGGGACGACCTTCGCCGGATATCGTGTTTGCATCTATCGCAGCTTCATTGTCGGCCGCAAACCGAACCAAAAAGAGCGCGACTTCTATGCGCGCTGCCGCGAACGTGTCTATGGGATCATCGAAGGCATCAAGCCGGGCGCCACGACCGCTCAAGCGGCAAAGGCATTGTTGCCGTCGAATACATGGGGCTATCCGGCGGAGCAATCGCTACTGGTTGCGGAAGTCGGGCACGGCATCGGCATGACCTATGAAGAACCCGTCATCAGCCGTATCTGGTCATTCGATCATCCGCAGGTGTTCGAGCCGGGCATGGTGATCGCCGTCGAGTGCCGCGAAGGCGAATGGGGGTACGGAGGCGTGCGCCTCGAGGAAATGGTGTTGGTGACCGAGACGGGCCACCGCATCCTCAGCACCTGGCCATCGGATGAAATCATTCCGGTCGCGAGCGTCCTTGAGCTGAGCCCATCGGAAGGAGTGGATCATGAAGACGTGGCGCTGGGTTGCCGTCGCGATAAGCGCATTCGCCGGCGTGGCATTGGCGGTGCCACAATTCTACGTGCCCGCAGCGCGCGCGCAGACGGAAAAGAAAGTGATCCGGATTGCTTCCGCACGCGGGATAAATTTCGTCGCGCTGTGGGGCCTTGGACCGTTCGCGGAAAAATATGGCCTGCGAACCGAAATGGTGCCCGCGATGACGAACGCGGACCAGCAGCGCGCGTTGCAGGTCGGCGGCGCGGATGTGGCAACGCTTGGTTATCAGAACCCCGCCATCATGGCGGAACAAAACGTCGCCAACGTGAAGATCATTGCGGGCATCTACCTGGGCGGACAAAACCTGATCGTGCGCAAGGGCGTCGAGGTAAAGTCATGGAAGGATCTTGAGGGCAAGAAAATCGGACGCGCGCCCGGGACGTTCGCGCAGATTGTCTTTATCCTTGCCGCCGAGGCGAATGGCGTTGACGTTTCCAGAATAAATCTCATCAACGTGACCGCGGCGGGCACTGCGGAATTACAGGCGCTCAAGAGCGGCGACCTTGATGGCCTCGTCATGTTCTCGCCGACCGTCGATCGTGGCGTCGTTGAGGGCTACGCTTATTACCCGCCGTGCTGCGACATTTCCTCGACAAAGACTTTCGGCGGTCGCAACCAGATTCTTGGCGCCACCAGTGAATTCCTTAAGGACCGCGAGACGGCGGTGAAATTCCTCAAGGCCTATCTCGAGGCGCAGAATTATTACGTGCAGAACCGCGACAAGGCTATCGAAGTCATCACTCAGTTCACGGGGGTCAGCAAAGACGTGATCAACGAGGCCTTGAAGCATGCGAAAATCGTCTATCAGGTCGATGTGAAGACCGCCGTCGCCGTGGCCAAGGAGGGACCAAAGTTCGGCTTCACCAAAGCTGACATGAGCGAAAAGGTCCCTTCCTACTTTGATCTCAGCTATCTCGCCGCGGCCACCGGAGAACCGGTCGCGCAACTCAATAGCGATGGACGCTAGGCACAGCGCGTGACTGCCCACGAAACGTTGCCATCGACGACCGGCAGGCCCGTCCGGCGGATAAGCGCGCCGCGCATTCCCACACGGATTGGTTGGGAGCGCGCGGCACGGCGCGCAGTGTTGCCGGTGGTGCTGCTCGCGCTTTGGCAATATGGCTCGTCGGCCGGTCTCTTTGATCCAAGCTTCGTCCCTTCCCCGATGGCGGTGGCCAGCGCGTGGTGGCAATGGATTTTCGGGCCGCGGTCGGACCTCGCCTGGTATTCCGGCACGTGGCTCGAATACGTCGGGCTCAGCACCTGGCGGGTCTTGCTTGGTTTTGCGATAGCAGCAGTCGCTGGGGTAACGGTCGGCATCCTTATCGGTTGGTTTGAGATCGCGAAGGACGTCCTCGATCCGATCGTGCAGGGATTGCGTCCGATCCCGATGACGGCGTGGCTGCCGTTCGCGACATTCATTTTCGGCATTCGCGAAGGCGCCGCCGTTTTTCTCATCGCCATGGGCTCGTTTTTCCCCATTGCGGTGAGTTGCGCGATCGGCGCCGAGCAAACCCCGAAGAACCTCGTGCGCGCCGCACTGATGCTCGGCACGCCGCCGCGCCGGCTGCTGCTGCGCGTCGTGCTGCCGTCGGCGCTGCCTTACATCTTCAACGGACTTCGTGTCGGCCTCGGCATCGCCTGGGTGCTGGTTATCGTTTCGGAGATGCTGGCGGTCAAAGGCGGTATCGGATACGCCATGTGGACGGCTTACCAGTTCGTGCGCATCGATCTCATCATTGCTGCGATGTTCACCATGGGTCTACTGGGGCTCGTCAGCGACCGACTTCTGCTGCTGCTCAATCGGAGACTGCTGCGATGGAATACGGGCCTGCGGGCACGCTAGATGCAGGCGGTGCCGGCCGGATCGAATGCAAGGCCGTGCGCAAGTCGTATCGCGACGCGGCCGACGGCACGGAGGTTGTGGCACTCGACGATCTCACCCTCGACATCGCGCCGCGCGAATTTCTGACACTGCTTGGCCCGAGCGGTTGCGGGAAATCCACCCTGCTCAACATCATCGCGGGGTTCGAAAAGCCAGATAGCGGCAAAATTCTGCTCAATGGCATTCCGATTGAGCGCCCAGGTCCGGACCGCGGAGTTGTGTTCCAGGACTATGCGCTGTTTCCCTGGCTCAATATCCAACACAACGTGGAATATGGATTGCGGGAGAAGGGCATTCCCAAGAGGGAAGCGCAGTCCATCGCGCAACGATATCTTGCGATGGTGGGCCTGACTGGATTCGAACGGCGTTTCCCTCATGAATTGTCCGGCGGCATGCGCCAGCGTGTCGCGCTGATCCGCGTTCTTGCGATCGACCCGAAGATCCTGCTGATGGACGAGCCCTTCGCTGCGGTTGACGCGCAGACACGCGTCATCCTGCAAGAAGAACTGCAGCGGCTGTGGATGCAAACGCTCAAGACCGTGGTGTTCGTCACGCATAGCGTCGACGAAGCAATCTACCTTGCCGACAGGGTCGCGGTCATGACGGCGCGACCGGGCTTCATCAAAGCCATCGTGCCCATCGAATTGCCGCGCCCACGCGACGCGACATCCGATGGCTTCAATCATTATCGCAAACAAATTGCTCAGCTGATCGAGAGCGAGTCCCGCAAGGTCTTCGCGACGGCATCTTGACGCTGTGCGTCACTCAAATTGACGCGAAAGCATGACGCGAAAGCTTGCGGCGTACCCGTAGGGCGCACGCTACGGCACTGCAAGTGCCACCAAGTAGGGAAAATCGGCGTCAAAGCGCTGCCATGCATCCGATGGTCGCAACAAGTTCGCGGCGGCGCCAATGGGGCGATCGACATCGAGAACTTCTCGTCTAATGCTCGAGCGCTATCACCTCCTCGATGGCGCGATGGGCTTGGTCAATCGCGACGTCGGTATAGGCGCCGGCGCCGGCATCAGCGTTGGCGATCGTAATGCGCCCGAACGGGGCTCGCCCGATGACGTGCGGCTGCTCGTGCTCGTTCCAGTCGGGATCGAACAGCGGATTGTACTCGTAGGCGTAGCCGTGCGGCCATCGATTGACGGTGATGGCGAGAATGTCGGCGGACGCATCGAATCCGCCGGGACCGAGGGTGCGCGCAAGCTGGTCGCGAATGTTGCGCTCGAATTCCTCGAAGCTCGTGGTCAAGAGCTCGGCGTGACCGATGCGATGCTGCTCCCGTTCGTCGAGGCCCGGCTTGCAGGGTATGCGCTGCATGTGGACGAGGATTGGATCGTCCGGCGACCGCACGCTCAGGTAACCGCCGATGTCGACCGTCTGGTTGAGCCGTAGGCTCGAATGATAGGAGCCAGGCGCATAGATCTCGGAAACGCCCAGCGCCTTGAAGGCGCGCCAGTTGCGGATCGCCACGCTGGTGTAAACGAGCGGTATCTTGACCGGGTAATGGAGCGCCTCCTTCTGCCGAGCGGGCAGCTCGGGACAGAGATAGGGGATCATCATGTTCCAACAGGCGAGCACCACGGCTTTGCCGCGCGCCGCGGCCAACGTGCCGTTCTGCGAATAGATCACCTCCGCCTCGCGCGACGCGCCCGGCTCCTCGACATTGCGCACGGAGAGCGCGGAGCTGCTGAGCCTGATGCGAACCGGCGCGCCGGCGCGATCAAGCGCGCTGTAGTCGGCTGCCGCGGTGACGATGTTCTCCGCCGACGAACCAGGAATCGAAGAGGGCATCGACGAGGGCACGAGGCTGCGCACCAAGAGCCGCGCGATCGAGGCGTTACCGTCGGGAAAATGAAACTTGTACGAGCCGCCGGTGGCGGCATATCCGGACGCGGTAAACCCCATATGCGGCGCCGCGCCCGGCGCGAGGTTTAGTCCTTTGAAGCCCGGGAAGGCGAACGCCCATACGTCAAGGGCTGCCACGGCGTCGATCCCGACCCCCCACTCGTCATGCGTCCGCGCCTGGAAGACGGGCAGCACGCCCGGGTCAACCTTGGCGACATTGAGCAGGAAATCGCGATAGCTCATCCCAGCGAGGCGCGCTTTCTTGTCCGCGGAGGAGAGGCCGGGCATGTAATCGATCTTGGCCTCGTAAAGCCGCGCGATGTCGGCGCGCACCGCCGGTGTGAGCGGCGCGTCGGCCAGGAGCGCGGCCCACGGTTTTGCGCCGACACCGACCACGAGCTTGTCGGCGCCGAACGTCTCGCGGTCGAAGAAGATGCCGCGGCCAAGCCCCAGCGCGCGGTAGAAATCTTTCTTGGCGCAGGTGGCATCGAGCTTCACCGGATCGACGCCGAGCTTGCGCATGAGCCCGGCCGCAATCACGCTGTAGGGTCGTGGGCTGTCGATCTCCAGCGTCCCGCCATTCATCAGTTCGATCCGGCCGCCGAGCGCGAACTCGTTGCGCTTCGCGTGTCCGCCAAAGTCGTCGTGATTGTCGAGGATGAGAATCCGCGCTGAAGCGTTGCGCTCGCGATAGAAATAGGCCGCCGCAAGACCGCTGATGCCGCCGCCGACGATCACGAGATCGTAGGTCTCGGCCGCGCCCGGCGCTTGCAGTGCAAGATCGCCGTCGCGCAGTTTGTGCGCGAGCTCGAACGACCCCGGATGGCTGCCTCGCAGTCCGGTCAGCCGCGGCGGATGGTATTGCGCCTGCGCTGCGGCCTCGCCTGCCAAGCCTTCGGTCGCCGTGCTGATCAGCCTGCCGCCCGCGATCGCGCCGACCGCAATCGCCACCCCATTGAGGAAATCGCGCCGCGCGATCGGTCGGTCCATTCCCATCCCCGATCGTCGATGGATTGGCAACGTCAGTTAGCGCCGCCGGTCGCCACCCGGCGTCGGGTGGCGCGCGCGCCGCCAGTCGCTCACCTAGCGAGGTGGCCAAGCTTGAACGCGTCCTTCGCGTCGATGCGGAGGACGCGCCGAGAGAGTGGTCCGCCTAGTTCAGCGGCTCGACCTTGACGAGAGCGGCGCCGTGCGCGCTGCCCGTCCAGAAGGTGACCGGCGTCGTCGAATTGTCGACGAATACGCTGCGCATGTTGGTTTCCTTCGGCAGCAGGTATTCGATGGTCGCGCCGGTCTTGGGATCAAGCCTCACCGCCCGGTCCGTGTGCATTGTGCTGGCCCAGATCTCGCCGTTCTTGTCGACGGCGGCGCGGTACGGAAACGTATAGGCCGGCATCGGCCATTCCGTCATTTTTTCAGTTTTGGTGTCGAACAGTGCGACCTTGTTGCCGCGAAACTCGGTGACGAGGATGCGGTCCTGATCATCGATCGTCATCCGCCGTGCGCGCGCATGCGGCGTCGGCAGGTCGTGCCACGTCACCTTGCCGGTCTTGGCGTCGATCTTGCCCAGATGACCGAGCTGGAACTCGGCCATCCACAAGTTGTTGTGCGAAGTCGGAAATGACTTGGTAGATCGAGGCGGGGCGACTGACGAGATCCTTCAGCGGTTGAAACCGCTCCCAAGTGCCGGTTGCGAGATCGAGGCGATAGATATCCTGCGTCCCGACGCTCTTGGTCCAAACCTTGCCGTCCACGTCGTGGCGCAGACCGACAAAGTTCAGCTGGACACGATAGTCATTATACTCGGGCGCCAGCGGATAGAATTTGACCTGCTCGGTCTTGGGATCGAGATTTCCGAGCGCGCCCTGGAACATGGTGTCGAACCACAGCGTGCCGCGCTTATCCAGATCGAGCGAGAGATTGCCAACCGGAGCGTCCGCCTTGAAGTGCTGAACGGGGTATTCGGTCAGCTTGAGGGTTTTCGGGTCGAATTTGGAAATGAAAAGCTCGCCGAAATCCGAATACCAGACGGCGCCCTGCGCATCGACCACCACGTCGTGCGGCTCGATGGTCGGCCGCGGCAAATCATATTCGGTGATGATCGCCCGCGTCGCCTGACCGGTCGGACGCGGCAGCGTCTTCAGCGGATATTCCCACTTGTCGACCGTGCTCAGATTGATCGTCGCGAGATATTCGGCGGCCTTTCGATATTGCTCGGGGGTGCCGGAGCGCGCCGGGTCGAGCATGCGCTGCGGCTTGATCGGCTGGCTCACCGGCGCATAGCCTCGCATGCGCGTAATGACCTGCGTCCATTCATCCGCATCGTGGGTCGAGCGGACAATGCGCTCGAGAGTATGACAGCCGGTGCAGTCCAGCAGGAAAGCCTTTTGATCCTCGGTGCCGGGCATGCTCATCATCCATTCGGCATTGCTGAGCTCGGCAGCGAGATTCTTCGTCTTGCGGAGCTTGAGGTCGAGCTTGGCGGTTTGTTCGTCCGAGACGTCCGCGGTCGCCGCGCCATCGAGATCGTAGCCAACGGCGCGAATCTTGATCGCGTATTTCCCCGCCGCCAATCGATCCGCCGGAAACTGGTAACGGCCCTGCGCGTCCGTGATGACGCTCACCGTGACGGTCGAGCCGAGCTTCTTCGCGCTGACCACCACGCCCTCCATGGCGCCTTCGGCCTCTGACGAGACCTGCCCGGTCAAGGCCGAGGATGCAGGGCTTTGCGCCGCAACCGGCAGCGCCGCAGCAGGCAAGAATGACGGCAGAGCTTGCGGTCAGGATCGGCAACATACGACGTGTTCGCATTGGTTCCTCCCAAGGCTTCTGTCGCAGTATTCAGCGGCAAAGCATCTTGCCCACCAGTGTAAAATACGCTGCGGCTCGGCGCCACCGGCTTTATGGCGCTGATGCACATCCTGGTTGCCCAGAACCTCGCAGCTGTTGGACGCATATTTGGCTCAAGCTTACGGCTTTCCGCAGACGTGGTTGGGGCGGCTCGGCGGCGCGTTTCATTTGAAGACGCCTTGAACGGTACCGCCGCTCAGATAAAGTCGCACAAAAGCGTGCATTTTTGCAGGCGCGATAACGATTTCCGGGAGGCAACCGATGGCTCGCCACGCGCTCACGGTCAACGGCAGGTCGTATGCGATCGAGGTCGATGACCCCGATATGCCGCTGCTCTACGCTTTGCGCGACGATCTCGGCCTCAACAATCCGCGGTTCGGCTGCGGCCTTGGCCAGTGCGGCGCCTGCACGGTCCATATCGACGGACGCCCGGTGCGCTCCTGCGTTACGCCGGTGTCGTCGGTCGGGGACGGCAAGATCACGACGCTCGCGGGTCTCGGCACGCCGGAGAAGCCGCATCCGATCCAGCAGCGCCTGGCTCGACGAGCAGGTGTCGCAGTGCGCCTACTGCATCAACGGCTGGATCATGACGGCCGCTGCATTGCTCGCCGAAAAGCCGCATCCGACCGACGCCGAGATCAAGGACGCGTTCGCGTCGCTGATCTGCCGCTGCGGAACCCATGGCGCGGCGATCCGCGCCGTCAAGCGCGCCGCGCAGGCGATCTGAGGAGGCGAGCCATGTCGCGTCGAACTCAATCGCCGCGCCTTCATCTCCTCGACCGGCGCGCTCGTGGTCGCGCTTGCCGCTGTCCGAACTCGCCGAAGCCGCGACCGGTGCCGCACGAACGCTGCGCTCGCACCCGGCCAACTCGATTCCTACATCGCGATCGAGAAGGACGGCACCGTCACCGCCTATTACGGCAAGATCGACGGCGGCCAGGGCCTCGGCACTTCGATTCCGCAAATGATCGCCGAAGAACTCGATGTGCCGCTCGAGCGCGTGCGCCTCGTCATGGGCGACACGGCGCGCACCGTCAACATGGGCGGAGCGAGCGCCGCCACCGGCATTTCCCGCGCCGGCATGAACCTGCGCGAGATGGCGGCCGAGGCGCGCCGGCTGATGATCGGGATGGCGGCGAAATCGCTCGGCGTTGCTCCGGAGCAATTGACGATCGCGGACGGCGTCATCAGCGACAAGGCGGCCGGCGGCAGGCGCATCACCTATGCCGAACTCGTCGGCGGCGGACGCTTCGATGCCCCGGTGCAGTGGAACGGCCAGCTCGGACTCAATCTCGCGGTCAAAGGCAGCGCCAAGCTGAAAGAGCCGAAGGACTTCAAGGTCATCGGCAAATCGCCGCCGCGCCGCGACCTGCCCGGAAAGGTGTTCGGCACGCTTGAAATGGCGCCGGACGTCCGGCTGCCCGGCATGCTGCATGCCCGCATGATCCGGCCGACCGTCGCGGGCGCCGTGCCGGTCGAGGTCGATGAAGCCTCGATCGGCGATATTCCGGGCGCGCGCGTGGTGTGGATCAAGAATTTGCTCGCGGTCGTCGCCGAAAAGGAATGGAACGCGGTGCGGGCGGCGCAGGAGCTCAAGGTGACGTGGTCGCAATCCGCGCCGAATTTCCCCGGCCATGACGGGCTGCATGCGCACATCCGCAAGGCCCCGGTCGTCAAGCGCCACATCCAAATCGGCGAACGGCGATTTCGATGAGGGGATCAAGCACGCGGTTCGCATCATTGAAGGCGAATACGAATTCCCGACCCAGTCGCATTCCTCGACGGGCCCGGCCTGCGGCGTCGCCGACGTGCGCGACGATGGCTGCACGCTCTACACCAGCACGCAGAAGCCGCACTATGCGGCCGAAGGCGTCGCCGAGCTTCTTGGCCTGCCGCGCGACAAGGTGCGGGCGATCTGGATGTTCGGCACCGGGAGCTACGGCCGCAACGACCAGGGCGATGCGACCGCCGACGCCGCGGTGCTGTCGCAACATCTCGGCCGCCCGGTGCGCGTGCAGTATATGCGCCACGAGGGCTCGCCTGGGATCCGAAGGGCACCGCCACGGTCAACCGCAGCAAGGTCGGCCTCGACGCCGACGGCAAGATCATCGCCTACGAGAACATCAGCAAAGGTTTCTCGCGCCTGGACGTCGCCACCAACGAGGGCCGGGCCGCCGACCTTCTCGCCGGCCATCTGCTCGGCGTTCCGCTCAAGCCGGAACAGAGCTTCGAGATTCCGGTCGCCTCTTACACGTTCGAGCACAAGCGGCTCGGCTGGGAGACCGATTCCGCCGCTGATGGACCGCGCCTCGCCGATGCGCACGACGCATCTGCGCGATCCTTACGGCCCGCCGATCCTGTTCGGCAGCGAATCCTTCATGGACGAGGTCGCGGCGGCGACCGACACCGATCCGGTCGAATTCCGCCTGCGCTATCTCACCCATCCGCGCGACCGCGAGGCGGTGCGCATCGCGGCCGAGCAATACGGCTGGGACAAACGGCCGTCGCCGCGCCGGGATCAGCGCGACGCCGACGTGGCGGTCGGGCGCGGCATCGCCTATCGGCGGCATTTCGCCACCTACATCGCGCTGGTCGCCGAGGTGCGGGTGCACCGCGACACCGGGGTGATCGAGCCACTGCGCTATGTCTGCGCCCATGATGTCGGGCTGATCGTCAATCCCGAGACCCTGCGCCACGTCATCGACCGCCAATTGGTCTACGGCACCAGCCGCGCGATGTTCGAGGAAGTGCAGTTCGACGACAAAATGGTCACGAGCGTCGACTGGGAAACCTATCCGGTGCTGCGGGCGGACTTCCCGCTGCCGCAGATCGACATCGTGCTGATCAACCGGCCCGAGGAGGCGCCGTCGGGAGCCGCCGAAATGGCGCTCGGCCTCGTGCCGGCCGCGATCGGCAACGCGGTGTTCGATGCGACCGGCGTTCGGCTGCGGCGCGTGCCCTTCACGCCGGCGCGTGTCAAGGACGGCACTCGACAACGCCTGAGACCAGCGAGGCCCCAGACTTCTTCGAAGCTCCAACGCGGCGACCCCGGGAGCGAACTGCGCGCGCACATCGCAAGGGCGATGGCGGTGACCGCCGACCCCAATGGCGTCAGCTGGCGCAATGGTGTTTGATTGGGATCGCGTTCGTTTTGACACACCGGGCTGCCCAAGGAGGAAATCATGCGTCTTAAATCCTGCCTGATCCCGCTCACCGCGATCGTTGCCATCGCGTCCGTTGCGGAAGCATCTGCCCAGGCGATGGTTCGCGAGCAGAAGGTCATCTCAAGCGCCGGCGCTCGCGCCTTGGTGGACGGCTGCACGGCATGGGCTGAACGTAATCACGTGACGCTCGCGATGTCGGTGTTGGATTGGGCGGGGAACCAGATCGAGTCCCATGCCATGGAAGGGGCGGCCGCGAACTCTATCGATACGGCTTTGCTGAAGGCGAAATCGGCGCTGCGCTGGCGTCGACCGACCTCGGAAATGAACAAGATCGTGCGGTCGGGCCAAAATCTGGCGCCGACATTCATGCACGATTTTCCCCAACCCGGCGCCTTGCCGATCGTGGTCGACGGCGAGGTCATCGGGTCGATGGGGGTATCGAGCGCGGACGGCGAGAAATGCGCCCAAGCCGCCATCGACGCGGTGTTCAACAAACAAAGGACCGCTGCGCCGTAAGCCGAATGCATGAATTCCCGCGGGACGCTTAGCTGAGCTATCCCCGTGCGGCTTGAAGTTATGACGTTGTGTCTGGCGATATCAAAACTGATCGTCGAACTGGTGGATGGGAGGAACTCATGGCGAAACGGAACGCTTCGATCCTGATGGCCTTGCTGGCGGGCAGCGCGTTGGCATTGCCTGCGATCGGCGCCGACGTGACGCCAGAGCGGCTGATCAACGCCGACAAGGAGCCGCAGAACTGGCTGATGAATCACCGTACCTATGATGGTCAGCGATTCTCGCCGCTCGCCCGCATCAACAAGGATAACGTCAAAAACCTGCGCCTTGTTTATGCGGTCCCGCTCGGAGGCAGCGCGGGCAATGAGTTCAATGAGGCCACGCCTCTGGCCGAGGATGGGTTCCTTTACATCACCAATTCCTGGGGCGTTCTTTACAAGATCGACGCGACGTCGGGAGACCGCGGCCGCATCGTCTGGCGCATGGACCCGAAGCAGGAGCGCCAGCAGGCCAATCGCGGCGCGGCGTTCTGGCGCAATCTCGTCATCACGCCTGCCAACCACCCCGCCCGCGTCATCGCGACCGACAAGGAAACGGGCAAGGTGGCCTGGGAGACCAACGTCACGTTCGGCGCATCCCAGATGGGCAACACCGGAGCGCCGCTCGTCGTCAAAGATAAGGTCGTCTTCGGTGCGGCGGGGAGCGACTCCGGCTGGCGCGGCTGGATCGCGGCGCTTGATGCCGCCACCGGCAAGCGCGACTGGCTGACCTATACCATTCCGGCGCCCGGCGAACCCGGCAGCGAGACCTGGAAGGGCAACAACAACGCCTGGCAAACCGGCGGCGGCGCTGTATGGCTCACCGGCACCTACGATCCGGACACCAACCAGATGATCTGGGGCACCGGCAACCCTGTGCCGATGATGAACGCCTATGCGCGCCCAGGCGACAACCTCTACACCAACAGTGCGCTCTCGATTAACCCCGACACCGGCAAGATGAACTGGTACTTCCAGTACACGCCCGGCGACCACTGGGATTTCGACGAGGCCCACACCCACATCCTCATCGATGGCGAGATCAATGGCGAGCGGCGGAAGCTCATCACCCACTCGGGGCGCAACGGCTTCACTTACACGTTCGAACGGGGGAACGGACAACTCCTTCTCGCCAAGCCTTACATGGACAATATCAATTGGACGAAAGGCATCGATCAGAAAACCGGCAAGCCGCTCGATTACGATCCCAACAAGGATGTGCAGACCTATGCGAACGTCGCTGCTCCAACTCCTAGCGAACCGGTCAAACACCTCTGCCCCAATCGGATGGGCGGCAGCAATTTCTGGCCGACGTCCTACAGCCCCAGGACCAAGCTCCTCTACATCCCGGCCCTGACCGCGTGCGAGGACGTGACGAACAACAGGGATTTCGCCGCCGCGGAAAAGGCGAACGGCTGGTTCGTGAGATCAGGCGGCGGCTACCGGGCGCCGGAACGCTACGAAAGCAATCTCACGGTCGTCGACCCGTTTACCGGTGAGGTCAAGAAGAACATCCATCTGCGCTACCCGAATTTCAGCGGCACGCTCGTGACGGGCGGCGGCGTTGTCTTCCTGGCGCTCCTCGACGGCACCATCGCGGCTTATGATGACACGACCCTCGAAGAACTGTGGAAGATCAATGTCGGCTCGGGCTTCTCGGCGCCGCCGATGACGTTCGAAGTCAACGGCAAGCAATACATCGCGATCGCATCAGGGTTGGGCGCCGGCGCCAAAGTCAAACTCGACAATACGCCGGAGCTGCGAGACCAGCGCAACGCGACCGTGCTTTACGTGTTCGGGTTGTAACGCGCGCCTCATTGCCTTGAGCTCGCCGGGCGGCGGCAGATAGGCGTCGGAGGCACGAGATCAGTTACTTGGAGTCACACCCACGGTCGCTTCGCAGTCATAACACTAGGGAGCGTACTCATAAATTTGGTCGCGTAAGGGCGATAAGCTGACCGGCGTCTCGTGGACGCCTCAGGTTGCTTGTGATTACTTACGGACGCCTTATAGAGTTCTGCCATCGTCTGCTTTTGAATAAAGGCACACGATGTCGTATCAGCTTGCAGCCTTTGGCTTGACCGTTCCCGATCCCGAAATCTTCGTCACCAGCTTCGGCGTCCCGGTGTAAGTCACGTTGCCGGAGCCGCTGATAACCGTGTCCAGCAACTCTTGGACATCGACAGATGTGCTTCCCGACCCGCTCAAGACGACATTTGCGCGCTCGGCCACGAGTTCGGCTGCGTTGATAATTCCCGAGCCGCTGATCACGAGCTTGAGGTCGGCCACATTGCCGGAAAGCTGCAGTCTGGAAGCTCCCGCCACGGTCACCGTGAGCGCTTTGCTCGCAATTTTCGAGGCCTGAAGCGTGCCCGCGCCTGCGGCGTCGATCGCTCGGAGGTCTTTTACGGTGACTCGGTAGAGAAGCTCATTTGCGATAATTCCCGTATTGGCAGCGATGCCGAGAACCAAGACCCCGCTACGCGTCCCCGTCGTGATCTTGGACAAAACATTGTCGTCGCTCGACACCATAACGCTGTCGGTATCGCCGCTCTCGATCACGACGCGACCAGCGCTTTCAAATCGTACAGCTGTAAAAGAGCTGACGGCTCGCGTTTCTGTGCTAATGGTCCCCGAACCGACGATCTGCTCTCCTTTTCCTTGCGAGATGCATATCTGTTTGCCGCTGCAGGATTGGATATTCACGTCGCAGCCCGCAAGGCCGATGGCAAGCAGAAGGAGAGGTAAGGCAGAAAAACGTGGGATCATCAGTATTTCCTAAAATCAAAAGGGATGTCTTTATGGAGGCGCATTCCCTCCCTGCCGTCGCACCACAGGGGGGTTAATGTAATTTTCCCCGCACGCTTCAAGGTGATGTTATGAACTTCGTCTCTTCATTCTCCCTGTCCCTTCCGACAACGCTGTGCGCTGCTCGATCACGTGTAAAACCGCCTATTAACCATGTCGCAGAAGAAGGCGTGACTCACCGGCCAAGGACCGCTCCGGGCCATTTTCGCCGATCTGCTTCAGCCCCTATCTCTACCGTGCTCGCAACCAGGTCGAGCGGTTCTTCAACAGGATCAAGCAATGTCGTCGTGTGGCGACGCGTTACGACAGATTGGCCGCTAACTACTTTGCCTTTGTTCAACTCGCGTCAATCAGGCTATGGCTGCGCCTTAATGAGTCCGCGCCCTAGTTGCCGAGGCTCCGCCTTTGCTATTGAGCTGCGCTCTCGCGCGGCACGAAGTTGAAAACGATGAGCCATTGGAGTCGCGACACCGATCACCGATGGCCATCCCAGTTCACTAATGCCCGCGCTTGCGCATTTCCTCGGCGATGCGGGTTTGCATTTCGGCGGCGACCTTCTGGCCGAAAGCCTGGCCGATCACCAGGCTTTGCTGGGTGATCGCCGGCGTCTTGGCGACGAGCGCTTCTCCCACCGGGCTGTGGTAGAACGCCGCCAGCTGGTTGAGTTCGTCGACGGTGAAGTTGCGCGCGTAGACCCCGGCCAAATCATTGGCGAGTTCCTGAATGCGCGCGGTCATGCCCTCGACGATCACGGGCACGATGACGTTGAAATCCTTCTCCGCGTCGGGCCGCCCCTGGACGACCGCGGGCTTCAGCGCCTGCATGATGTTGGGCAGGATCGCCTTGAACTGATCGGTTGCATGCATCGCGACGATCAGCGCCTTTGCCGCCGCCAGCGCGGCGTCCGAGGCGGGCGGCGCGGACTGCGGCACGGGCTGCGCCGCGAGCGGGCCGATGCCTAGTCCGAGAACGAAACACAGCGCCAACAGCTTCACTTTCAACATCACTTTTCCTCCCAAGGACGCCGTCGCCGGCGAGGTCGAATGAACCGAAGCATAGCATGAAGCATAGCATAAGGAGATTTGCGCTTGGTCAACTCGGTACCTACCAAGGTGTGACATTGGAAGGCTTGTGGCGCTCGGAATCCGGGGCGCATAATGATGGTCGAGGAAACGCGCAAAGCGCCAAGGAGTGGCAGATGAGTGACCAGGTCTATGACGTTCCGGCCGATTGGAAAAAGCGCGCCTTCATCGATACGGAAAAGTACGCCGCCATGTACCAGCGCTCGATCAAGGATCCGAACGGATTCTGGGGCGAGGAGGCCAAGCGCATCGATTGGTTCAAGCCATTCACCAAGGTCAAGCACACCTCCTTCGATCCGCATAACGTCTCGATCAAATGGTTCGAGGACGGCGTCACCAACGTCGCCCACAATTGCATCGACCGCCATGTGGCGAAGCGCGGCGACCAGGTCGCCATCATCTGGGAGGGCGATGATCCGAAGGACGACCGCAAGATCACTTACCGCCAGCTGCAAGCCGAGGTGAGCCGGTTCGCCAACGTCCTCAAGGCGCGCGGCGCCAAGAAGGGCGACCGCATCACCATCTATATGCCGATGATCCCGGAGGCCGCGTTCGCGATGCTTGCCTGCACGCGCATCGGCGCGATTCATTCCGTGGTGTTCGGCGGATTTTCGCCGGACTCGCTCGCGGGCCGCATCGAGGATGCGAAGTCGAGCATTGTCGTGACCGCCGACGAGGGCGTACGCGGCGGCCGCAAGGTGCCGCTCAAATCGAACGCGGACACGCGCCGCCGAGCGCGCCGGCGGCGTCACCTCGATCATCGTCGTCCGCCGCACCGGCGCTGCCGTCAACATGAAGGCGGGGCGCGACGTCTATTACGACGAGATCGAAAAGACGGTGCCGGCCGACTGTCCCTGCGAGCCGATGAGCGCCGAGGATCCGCTCTTCATCCTCTACACGTCAGGCTCGACCGGCAAACCCAAGGGCGTGCTGCACACGACGGCCGGCTATCTCGTGTTCGCTTCGATCACGCATCAATACGTGTTCGATTATCACGACGGCGACATCTATTGGTGCACCGCCGACGTCGGCTGGGTGACCGGGCACAGCTACATCGTCTACGGCCCGCTCGCGAACGGCGCCACCACGCTGATGTTCGAGGGCGTGCCGAACTACCCGACCAATTCGCGGTTCTGGGAAGTCATCGACAAGCACAAGGTCAACATCTTCTACACCGCGCCGACGGCGATCCGCGCCTTGATGCAGGGCGGCGACGCGCCGGTGACGAAGACCTCGCGCAAGACGCTGCGGCTCCTCGGCACGGTCGGCGAGCCGATCAATCCGGAAGCGTGGGAGTGGTATCACCGCGTTGTCGGCGAGCGGCGCTGCCCGATCGTCGACACGTGGTGGCAGACCGAGACCGGCGGCATCCTGATCACGCCGCTCCCCGGCGCGATCAAACTCAAGCCCGGCTCGGCGACGCTGCCGTTCTTCGGCGTGCAGCCCGAGATCGTCGATGCGGAGGGCAAGGTGCTGCACGGCGAGGCGACCGGCAATCTGTGCATCGCCAATTCCTGGCCCGGGCAGATGCGCACCGTGTACGGCGATCACGAGCGGTTCGTGCAGACCTACTTCTCGACCTACCAGGGGAAATATTTCACCGGCGACGGCTGCCGGCGCGATGCCGACGGCTACTACTGGATCACCGGCCGCGTCGACGACGTCATCAACGTCGCCGGCCATCGGCTCGGCACCGCCGAAGTCGAATCGGCGCTCGTTGCCCATCCGAAAGTATCGGAGGCGGCGGTCGTCGGTTACCCGCACGACATCAAAGGGCAGGGCATCTATGCCTACGTGACGTTGATGGCCGGCGAGCAGCCGACCGAGGCGCTGCGCCAGGAGCTCGTGGGCTGGGTGCGCAAGGAGATCGGCCCGATCGCGTCGCCCGACATGATCCAGTTCGCCCCCAGCCTGCCGAAGACGCGCTCCGGCAAGATCATGCGGCGAATCCTGCGCAAGATCGCCGAGGGCGAGTTCGGCAATCTCGGCGATACCTCGACGCTCGCGGAGCCCGCCGTCGTCGACGATCTGGTCAACAACCGCCAGAACCGCAAAGGCGCGGCGTAGGCCTCATCGCGCCGTCATTCCGGGGGCCGGCGCAGCCGGCAGCCCGAAATCCATAGCGACGATTTTTCGCTCTTATTCCCACCTGTGTTCATGGATTCCGGGCTCGCCTCCGTTTCGCTACGGCGCCCGGAATGACTGCTCCTTTTGCCGTCAGGCCAGGCGAGCTTGCGACGGCTCGCTGCGCCTACATCAAATTGTATTCGGTGATCAGCATCGGCAATTGGTCGAAGTGTTGAAGGATGATCGCAAAGCAGATGAAGGCGGCTGTTCCGGTTGCGGAAAAGAGAAGCAGAGGCCAGGGAACATCGCTGACTTGGTCAGTCTTGATCGCGTTGGAACGGGACGAAAGCTCGCCGCGCATTGGCATGTCATTGATCCATTTCACTGGCGGTGCGAACCGCGCCTGAGTTCACGGAAAGGCGCCCATGGTCGCCAGCACCGCCGCGTCGGGAGCGGGCAACGTCCAGACGGCATAAATGGCTATTGCCCAGAGAGCACCCGCGAAAATCGTCCACGGCAAGATCTTCCCGGCGCCAGCGGAGCGGCTCGATTTATATGGAAGGGTTTCAGGTATTCCGTCCGATAATCGCGAAAGCATGATCAAACCCTTTTGTGATCGTTAGTCATTATCGTTCAAACTAGTCGCGCCCATTTTAGAGGCCATAGCTCAGCGCTATTGCCGCGATGCTCACAAATGCGCCAATGCTGGCGTAAACGATCAGCACCCATCGACGCCACGCGACGTAAGTTGCCTGGTCTTCCGCCGACCACCGATAATCACGTGGCCGCCCAACTTCGCAAATGTGCAAGCCCGATGCCATTTTCGGTGTCGCGGCGGAACCGCCATCAGACGCGTCGCGCGCGTTTCCAAGTCTCGCGGTTGAGAAACTTTCAGGAGCAATGCCGTTGAGAGTATGAGGGTTAGGGCGATAATGATCGCGCTTTGACAGGAATCTCAGAGACGATGAAGTAATCGACATTGTCATAACCCTGCGAGAAGCTGCGATATCTGCAAAATCATGCGAGTCACATCGTGCCAGACTCTGAAGCCGATTGCTGTGTGATCTGCGTCACGCACCAGAACGGCTGACATCTTTTTTCTCGGAGAATGGATCGGGGGAGGCGAATCCGCGCCTCGTGGTCGGACTTTGATCACAACCACCGTCAACCCAGCGTCAATCGGACATCAATCCAGCGTCAATCGCGATTTGTTTTCTTGAAATCAGATGGTTTGAGGGGTCATCCGGTTGGCTAACAATTTCGGAAGCGAGCCCCGAGCGGGAGAGTGATGATGGCGGCGAGCAAGATCCTCAGCCGCCATCCCCCGATCAATCATTGCGCCGGCGTGGCGTCTCATACGCCAGATCGGCGCGGCTGTTCCTTTCAGCTTGCTCTGCGAGACGTGTCCACGACACCGCCATGCCTCGCAGCGTGGCGCGACTTCCAGTGTCGGTGATGACTTCCGCGAGCCGAAGACATTCGGCCGCGTGACATCGGTATAGCTCAGCTGCTGTCAGCGAATGCGCTTGCCTGATGACCATCTTTAATCGCCCATGGACTTCGGGCCTGCTACCTGAGTCGAGACGCGCGGTCGGTCTGTAACCGGACCGTTGTGATCGCACTTCAACATCATCCCTAACGGCGGGCGCGCCTGGCGGTTTCCCGACATTTCCGCAGGATGAGACAGGAACGCGGGACGAGACAGGAAGAAGCCCCGACCTTGAGATCGGGGCCCCGGCGCGGGACCGCGCCTGGGGGTAACGGGGGAAGGGTCGCGGGCCGCACCGCATGGTCAACCGCAAATCCCCAAGATCGTTCCTCACACCAATCGAACCGGCCCGCTAAACCGGAGAGGTTGGGGGACAGCGAGAGTTTCGTGTCGCCATAATGCCGTCGATTTGACCATCGTTTGGGCATGACTGTAGCCGCGCGGCCACAGTGTTTTTACAAACGCTCCACGATTTCGCCTTACGACTAGGCGTCGCGCGCCCGGATGGTTATCGTTTCGTTGCGCTCCAGGTTGCGACCGCGCAACCGGGGACTGGGATATTTGGGGGATGGGGGACGTGATGCTGAGGCAAACAAGCCTGCGACTTGCAAACCTGAGACTTGCCTGTGCGCTTGCAACCGCGTTGTTCGTTTATCCTTCGATCGGCACGACGCCGGCCGCAGCGCGCGGCGAACTCGTCGCCGCCGGCGGCGCCTATTCGGCTGGAACCATCGTGGTTCATACCGAACAGCGCCAACTCTACCTTTATCTCGGCAATGGCCGGGCGCTGCGCTATCCGGTCGGCGTCGGCCGTCTCGGAAAGCAGTGGAGCGGCACGTCCTACATCGACGGAAAGTACGTCAGCCCGGCGTGGTCGCCGCCTGATGATATCCGCCACGACAAGCCGAACCTCCCGGCGGTCATCCCCGGCGGCTCGCCGAAGAATCCGATGGGCGTCGCGGCGATGACGCTGCACGGCGGGCAGTACGCAATTCACGGCACCAACCAGCCTGGCTCGATCGGCGGCTTCGTCTCCTACGGCTGCATCCGTATGTACAACGCGGACATCACCGACTTGTTTGGACGGGTCGGCTACGGCACGCAGGTGGTGGTCACGCGCTGATCGATCCGGGCGCGGCGGTCCATCAATCGCACCAGCTTTCGCGGCGCCCGCCGCCGTAGCGACGGGCGAGGCCGCGTCCCAGCAATTCACTCGATACGTTCGCGATCGAACGAGTGCGCGCGTCGGCAACGACGCGCCCGCCGTATTTGTCGAGCGCGACATCGAACACCCCGACCGCTCCCTCGGCGAGCATGGCGGAGAGCGCGTCGCGCGCAGCCTCGGCCTTGGCGCGCTCGGCGGGACATCGCGCCCGCAGCTCCGCCGCGTCGATGCCGCGCAGCCGCACCTTGGTGGTGATGTCGAGGCCGGGCCAGACATGGACCCGCGCCTCGAAGGTATCGCCGTCGATCACCTGCAATACGTCCGCCGGCACGGCCGCCGGGGTCGGACCGCGCGCGGTCGGCGCCGTCGGCGCGGGCATCGCCGGAACTTGGATTTCCGCTGGTGCTGATTCGTTTGCCACGGGCGCCGATCGGCCCTGCACGATGGAGCCGACGGCGAGCCCGGCGAACAGGCCGCACGCAAACGTCAACCCGGCAATCCCGGCCCTCGTCGACCGCA
Source organism: uncultured Alphaproteobacteria bacterium (assembly GCA_963702755.1). Lineage (GTDB taxonomy): Bacteria > Pseudomonadota > Alphaproteobacteria > Rhizobiales > Xanthobacteraceae > JAJPKK01. The sequence continues at coordinate 663,944 of CAVPDZ010000010.1, forward strand.
AGGAATATGATCTGGCGAATTTGATCATATTCCTATGTATACTTACCAGTGGGCGAATGGCAACAGCGCATCAATCACAGATTGAGGCCGGTGCGCGTTGCTAGTACAGCGCGCGCCTTAGAAGTCCGTGGCGATGCCCGGACCTCCCAGTCGCCATAGCGGGTCGGTTCCGGGCCCTTGCGGCCGTTGATTTCCTTCGGCCGCGCGGTCGCATTGCGGTCGAGTTCGGCGCGGCGCGCTTCTGCTTCGGCGAGCGCGCGCTGCGCTTCGGGCGAGAGGACGCGCGGTTTCGCTCCTACAGCATTCGAGGCACCGGAGTCGGGACCGGTTGCGGTCCTGGAGGGATCATTTGCGCTCATGGAACTTAAGATGCGCGGCTTGATCG
>CAVPDZ010000011.1:0-99913 GCA_963702755.1 uncultured Alphaproteobacteria bacterium
TCGCCCGCCGCACGTCGGGGGGCACGGCTTCGTCGGCCAGCATCGCGAGGGCCTCGTCGAGGCTCTTCACGGTCTGGCCCTGGCTGCCCAGTCGCCGGATCGAGACGGTGTGGTTCTCGGCCTCCTTGTTGCCGACGACGAGCAGCACCGGGACTTTGGCGAGGGAGTGCTCGCGCACCTTGTAGTTGATCTTCTCGTTGCGCAGGTCGAGGTCGACGCGCAGGCCGGCGTGGCGGGCCTTGGCGGCGACTTCGCTTGCGAAGCTGTCGGCGTCGGAGGTGATGGTCGCGACCACCGCCTGGGTCGGCGCGAGCCAGAGCGGGAAGTGGCCGGCATAGTGCTCGATCACGATGCCGATGAAGCGTTCCAGCGAGCCGAACATCGCCCGGTGCAGCATCACCGGGGTCACCTTGTTGGAATGCTCGTCGATGTAGAACGCGCCGAGCCGGCCCGGCAGGTTGAGGTCGACCTGCACGGTGCCGCACTGCCAGTCGCGGCCGATGGCGTCGCGCAGCACGTATTCGAGCTTCGGGCCGTAGAACGCACCCTCGCCCTTGTTGAGCGTCCACGGCCGGCCGGAGGCCTTGAGCGCCGCCATCAGCGCGGCTTCCGCCTTGTCCCACACGGCGTCGTCGCCGATGCGCTTGTCGGGCCGGTCGGAGAACTTGATGCTCACGTCGGAGAAGCCGAAGTCCTCGTAGATCGACAGGATCATGTCGTTGACCTTGAGGACCTCGTCGGCGATCTGCTGCTCGGTGATGAAGATATGCGCGTCGTCCTGGGTGAAGGCGCGCACGCGCATCAGCCCATGCAGCGCGCCCGACGGCTCGAAGCGATGCACCTTGCCGAACTCGGCGATCTTCAGCGGCAGGTCGCGATAGGACTTGAGGCCATTCTTGAAGATCTGCACGTGGCCCGGGCAGTTCATCGGCTTGACGGCGTAGATGCGCTCATCGTCGCCGTGCTGCTGGGTGAGGAAGATCAGGTCGCCGTAGGTCTGCATGTGGCCGGTGGTGACCCATAGCTCCTTGTCCATGAGCTGCGGCGAGTTCACCTCGACATAGCCCGCGGTGTGCTGGCGGCGGCGGATGTAGCGCTCGAGCTCCTGGAACAGCGTCCAGCCCTTGGGATGCCAGAACACCGAGCCCGGCGCCTCTTCCTGGAAATGGAAGAGGTCCATCTCGCGGCCGAGGCGGCGGTGATCGCGCTTCTCGGCTTCCTCGAGCTGCTTCAAGTAGGCGTCGAGGTCCTCCTGCTTGGCGAACGCGGTGCCGTAGATGCGGGTCAGCATCGGGTTCCTGGAATCGCCGCGCCAATACGCGCCCGCGACCTTCATCAGCTTGAAGGCGTTGCCGATCTTGCCGGTCGAGGTCATGTGCGGACCGCGGCAGAGGTCGAACCAGTCGCCCTGCTTGTAGATCTTGATCTGCTGGTCCTCGGGGATCGCGTCGACGAGTTCGACCTTGAACAGCTCGCCCTTGTCGCGGAACACGTCCTTGGTTTTGTCGCGCGACCACACCTCCTTGGTGAAGGGCTTGTCGCGCGCGATGATCTCGCGCATGCGCTTTTCGATCGCCTCGAAATCTTCCGGCGTGAAAGGTTGGTTGCGGAAGAAGTCGTAATAGAAGCCGTTCTCGATGACCGGGCCGATGGTGACCTGGGTGCCCGGCCATAACGACTGCACGGCTTCGGCGAGAACGTGCGCGGCATCGTGACGGATCAGTTCGAGCGCGCGCGGATCGTCGCGGCCGATGAACTCGATCTTCGCGTCGTGGTCGATCGGATCGGCAAGATCGGCAACCTCGCCGTCGAGCGCCATCGCGACCGTGCGCTTGGCAAGCGAGGGCGAGATGCCCTTCGCGACGTCGAGGCCGGTGGTATGTGGCGGATAGTCCCGACGCGCGCCGTCGGGAAAGGTCAGCGCGACCATGATCGTCTCCTTTGGCTCACTCGCTGCCTACGATTGCAGGTAAGCGGATCAGGGAGGGCGGTTTAGCGGAAACGCCGCGGAAAGGGAACGGGTAGCCTTCGTAGCCCGGATGGAGCGGCCGCTTTTGCGGCCGCGCAATCCGGGGGCGGCGCGATCCCGCAAATTCAAGCTGGTCATTCCGGGGGCCGAGCAAAGCGAGGCAGCCCGGAATCTATACTCCGCAGTCCGTGGTCATGGATTTCGGGTTCGCCTCCGCTTCGCTGCGGCGCCCCGGAATGACGGCGTACAGCCGGACACCCGCCTACGGCGGGGCGCCGGGGCCGGCGGGGGTGTTGAGCGGGCCGGCCGGTCCGAAGGGCGTCTCGCTCTTGAAGAAGGTCGGGCGCGCGTACTGGAAGGCCGGGGCCTTCTGAAGCTGCGCTTTCGTCACGTTCACGATGGCGCGCTCGGGATAGCCAAGACTTGCGTCGGTCTGCTGCCGCGTGTCGGGGCGCTTGGGGATGACGCCGATGGGCGGCTTCTGGGGTGCATTATAGGTCTGCCGCGTCGAGTCCTCGTGCGCGATCCATTTTACCGCATCGAACGCGACGCCGACGTGTTTGCGGCCAAGCCCGAGAAATCCGCCGACATCGATCACCACAATCTTCGCCATGCCCTTGCGATCGATCAGGACTTCGCTGACGGCGCCGATCTTCTCGCCCTGGGCGTGGAATACCGCAACACCGATCAGCTTGGAGGCGCGCCATTGATCGTCCGCTTGTTCGCCGATGATCGAAGCTGCCGCATCCATCTCCTGCGCGGTCGCGACGGCCTGCGGGAGCGCGACAACCGACAAGCCTGCGAACAGCACGTATGTCGCCCGGTTGCGTGGCATGACTCACCTCATCAATGTCGTCATCTTAACGTCACGGCGGTATCTGCCGCATTTAATCATCGCGGCGGTATTTGCCGCGTGACGCGTATCGGCTTTTTTGCAATCGGCGCGGCAAAGCTTTGCAGCTTGCGCGCAGCGGACCACACAACGTCCCGCGTCGTTGCAACATGGGCGCGCGCTCATGGTGCGCAAGCACCGAAGCGGCACAAAAAAATGAATACGGCGGAAATCGATTGTCGATTTCGACAAAAGATCACATTGCGGTCAAACTGTCGCACCGTCGGAAAGCGCACCTATCGCTCATAAGCGCACCAGCCATTGAGAAGTGCGCCGATGAAGCGGCGGGGCGGGCAATTCGCTACGAGTACCGGCGGTTTGCGATGCCCCGAAGGCACGGGGACAATCATGGCTGACTGCCTGCGGCGGCCACGCTGGCTGCTCGAGTGTTCATGCGTCCTGTCGGCGGCGTTGGTCGCCGCAGTCACGCCAATGCTCCCCGATCATCACCATCGCTCTCGTCATCAGTGTTGCGGCCTCGATGTCGGCGACGACGTCGTGAAGATGACCAGCGGCGGTCACCTGCGGAAATGTGCGTGCGTAGCGTAACGAGGAGGCAATTAAAATGAGTGGGCCGATCAACGAACGGCTTGCCCCGGGGGCTTTGGAATATGCGCCGAGGTGGGCGCGGGGGGAGGCGGGCGAGCGCGCCATGGCGACCAATTCCGAGGCTGCGCCGCCCGCCGCGGTCCCCTACCCTTTTGACGATGATGAGGACGACGACTATCAGCCGATCAATCCTGACCCGCCGTGGAAGGGCCGCCGGCGAGCCGACATCTTCGAAGGCGACGTTGCGATCGTGGAACTGCGCAACAGTCTCGCACTCGCACCGGATATCGTTCCCGCGCCGCCGGTGCGGCCGGAGCGCATGCCGCTGTCGCCGATCATCGCGCGGCTCGGTGTCGTCGGCGCACTCGCAGTCGCAGGCACATATGGAATCGTCTGGCTCACCGCACATACCAGCGCCTCGCCGGTGCGACCGGCGGCGCCCGCAGCAAACATGCAAGCGCCCGTAAGCGATGCGGGCGGCACGACCTTCGCAGTGAAAGGTGACCGCGCTCCGCTCGCGCATGCGCCCTGGCCGGTCGCCGCGGACCCCCGCGATCTCACCACGGGAACGAGCGCGGTGCGCAGCGCCTCACGCGAAGCGCCGGCGTACGCGGTCGCGGCAATGCCGGCGGTGTCGGCGCCTCCGGCAGCAACCGCCGCGAACGTCGCCGCTCCTGCTGTTGCCTCTCCTCGTGTCGCGGCATCCGCGCCCGCGCGCGCCTCCGCGACCGGCGCGGTTCCGGATCGCGCAGAGATCGCGGCATTGCTCGGGCGCAGTCGCGCCTATCTTGCCGAAGGCGACGTCGCGGCCGCACGTCTCATCCTGCGGCGCGCGGTGGAAGGCGGCGACTCCGAAGCGATGCTCGCGCTCGGCAGCACCTACGATCCGCTGGTGCTGCAGCGCCTCGGCGTCATCAGTTTCGCCGGCGATCCGGCGCAGGCGCGCGAATGGTACCGTCGCGCGGCGGAACTCGGTTCGACCGATGCACCGGTGCGTATCGATCAGCTGGCGCAGGTCGATCGACAGTAGGGGATCTATTGCGGCTCGGCATTCGTGCCGCGCCAACGGCCATAGCGCCACGGCAAATACCAACATGCGCCCGGCGGCGGCTTGGTCGGCACGAAGTCGAGACCGGAGGTTCCGAACGGGTGACAGCGCAAGCAGGCGCGCGAGCGTCATCCAGCCTCCGGCCCACAGACCGTAGCGCGCCAAGGCTTCATCGGCATATTGCGAGCAGGTCGGCAAATGACGGCAATCGGAACCAAGGAACGGCGAGACGGTGAGTCGATAGGCGCCCACAAGCATGCGGGCGAGCGCGCGTGGAACTCGCACTAAGATTCTAATGACGCCGGAATTCCTGATGTTACTTGAGGTTGCGCAATTCATTGAAGTTTCGACGACTGTGAGAATTCGACGCTGCGGTGCAACAACACGCTAGCAATTCGTATCGTTGTCGCGTAAAAATGTTTGCGGAAGCGTGGAACCTTTTCCAAACTTCCGTCTGGGGGAAGGAAATCGTGCGGAATACCGCACGCGGGCGGGGAAAGCATGCGGCGCAAAGTCAACATAGGACCCTCCGTGGGAACAATGTCGGTTGCCGGTTTCATTCGCAGATGTATGCACACCACGGTGTTAGGGGGAGCGGTTCTCGGGGCAGTCGCAGGGTTTGGTTTTTTGGTCGGCGGCATTGCGGGCACGACCACAACGCCGACATCCGCGGCCGGATCGACGACGCCGCACATGCGGTTTGCGTCCGTCACCGAAGGCCCGGCCGACGTTTGCGTTGACCGCTGCCGGCAGTTGATCGTTGCCTCTGGCATGATCACCGCCGACACGCCGCGTCAGTTCGCGACGTTCGTCAACGAGAATTCTTTGCAGAACACGCAGGCTGCCGTCGTGCTTGAGTTAGACGGCGGTTCGGTGCTCGGCGCGCTCGACTTCGGTCGCGCGATCCGGCGCTTCGGCTTCGGCACGACCGTCGGCCGCGTGGTCGAGCGCCGCGCCAAGTCGGGCGCGGCGTATGGCGAGGTGAACACCCACGCCGACTGCCAGTCGATGTGCACGTTCGTGCTGCTCGGCGGCGTCGAACGCGACGTGCCGCGCGACGCGCGCGTGCTCGTCCATCAGATCTGGCTCGGCGACCGCCGCGATGACGCGGTCGCCGCGAGCTACACCGCCGAAGACCTGGAAGTGGTCCAGCGCGACATCGGCAGCATCATGCAGTACACGGTGGAGATGGGCGGCGACATCGAACTCGTCGCGCTGTCGCTCAAGGTGCCGCCGTGGGAGCCGATGCGCGCGCTCAGCCGCGACGAGCTGCGCCGCACGCGCCTCGTTCACGCCGGCGAGACCGCGGAGTTGACGATCGTCAAGACCGCGGCCGGCCCCGCCTCGGGCGAGGACAGCCAGTTCGCCGACATCAATGGCCGCGGCTGGGTCACGATCACCCAGAGCGGCCAGCTCGCCATCGCCCGCACCCATCCGCTGACCTTCGAGGGCGAGCGGCTCGGCAGCTTCGACATCTATATCGCCTGCGGCAGCGCCGCCGACACCTACGCCCTGACCTACCGCGAAATCCGCTCGGGCTCCTCCGAGCGCGGCCTGCCGCGCGCCCTCACCCAGGTCGCGCTGACGATGGACGATCAGGTGCAGTCGCTGAAGATCGGCTCGTCCGAGCGCAAGGCCCGACGCGGCGAGATCGAGTCGATCGCGCGCGCCGTGCTGCCGGCGCGCCTCGTGCGGACGCTCGCCGGCGATAATCCGGCGTCGTTCACCTTGGAGACCGAGAGCAGCGGCAATCCGCGCACCGTCACCCGCGTCGGCAATGCCGGCTTCGGACGGAGCTTCAAGGAACTCGACCGGTCGTGCCGCGAAGCACGCCGCGCCGACATGCGCGATACCCGCGCGCAGATCGTCACGCGACCGTAGCCCCGATAATTTTCACGACGTTTGGATTTGCCTGACTCGTAGGGTGGGCAAAGGCGCCGCGCACTGCGCGTGTTGAGGGGCACGGAGTTGCGCGCCGTGCCCACCGGCGGCGCCAATGGTGGGCACGGCGGAACGACGTCATCGCACAAGCGCGATGCCGTGGCCGCCTTTGCCCACCCTACGGTCCTTCGATTTGGTGCGGTTACGCCGCCTTGTCGCGACGTTGCGGGGCGAAGCGGCCGTAGAACGTCTCGTTCTTGGCCGCCATGTCGAGGAGAAGCTTCGAGGGCGTAAAGCGCGGGCCGTGCTTGGCGGCGAGCTTTTCGCACAGCGCGACGAAGCGCTTAGTGCCCATCATGTCGATCATCGACAAGGTGCCGCCGGTGAACGGCGCAAATCCGAAGCCGAGGATCGAGCCGACGTCGGCCTCGCGCACGTCGGTGAGCACGTTTTCTTCAAAGCAGCGCGCGGTTTCGAGCGCCTGGATGCCGAGCAAACGGTCCTTCAATTCCTGGATGTCGATGGTGTCGGGATCGAGCTTCGTCGACTGAAGGTCGGCGAGGCCGGGCCACAGCCGCTTCTCGCCTTTTTCCGGATAGTCGTAGAAGCCCTTGCGGTTCTTGCGACCGTAGCGGCCGCGCTTCTCGACCATCTCGGCGAGCAGCGCCTTCTGGCTGGCATCGATTGCCGCCGCGCCAAGGTCGGCCTCGGTCGCCTTGACGATCTTCCAGGCGAGGTCGACCGCGACCTCGTCGTTGAGCGACAGCGGTCCGACCGGCATGCCGGCCATGCGGCCGACGTTCTCGATCATCGCCGGCGGCACGCCTTCGGCGATCATGAGGTGGCCTTCGCGCAGGTAGGTGCCGACCACGCGCGACGTGTAGAAGCCGCGCGAATCGTTCACGACAATCGGCGTCTTGCGGATGGCACGCACGTAATCGAGCGCGGTGGCGAGCGCGGCCTCGCCGGTCGCCTTGCCGAGGATGATCTCGACCAGCATCATCCGCTCGACCGGCGAGAAGAAGTGGATGCCGATGAACCGCGACGGATCCTTGAATTCCGTCGCGAGCGAGGTGATCGGCAATGTCGAGGTGTTGGAGCCGAAGATGATGTTCGGTCCCATGGCCGCCTGGGCCTTGGCGAAGGCCTCGGCCTTCACCTTGCGGTCCTCGAACACCGCCTCGACGACAAGATCGCAATCCTTGAGCGCGCTGTAATCGGCGGTCGCGGTGATGCGTGCCATCAGCGCATCGCGATCGGCGGCGGTGGCGCGCCCGCGGTTGATGAGGCCCGCCATCAATTGCGCCGCGTGCGCCTTGCCTTTGTCGGCGGACTCCTGATCGCGGTCGATCAGCACCACGTCGATGCCGGCCTGCGCCGTGACGTAGCCGATCCCCGCGCCCATGAAGCCTGCGCCGATGATGCCGACGCGCTTGAAGGACGTCGGCGGCACACCCGCGGGGCGCCGCGCGCCCTTGTTGAGGTCCTGCATCGACACGAACAGCGTCCGCATCATCGCTGCCGCCTCGGGCGAGCGCAGGATTTTCGCAAACCACCGCGACTCGACCCGCAGCGCGAGATCGATCGGCAACAACAGCCCCTCATAGACGACCTGCAGGATCGCGCGCGCTGCCGGATAGTTGTCGTAAGTCTCGCGGCGATAGATCGCGTTGGCGGCCGGAAACGTCATCATGCCCGCCTTGGAATAGACCGGCCCGCCCGGCAGCTTGAAGCCGTCGACGTCCCAGGGATTCTTGGCCTTGCCGCCAGCCTTGATCCAATCTTTTGCCGCCTTGATGAGTTCGTCCGGCGGCACCACCGCGTCGATGAGCTTCATCGCCTTGGCGCGCTCGATACGCAGCTGATCGCCTTTCAAGAGAAATTGCAGCGCGTCCGCCGGCTGCAGCATGCGCGAGATGCGTGTCGTGCCGCCGGCCCCGGGAAACAGTCCGACCTTGATCTCCGGCAGGCCGAGCCTGGTCTTCGGATTCTGCGCCGCCACGCGATAGTGGCAGGCAAGGCAGAGTTCGAACCCGCCGCCGACCGCGGTGCCGTTGATGGCGGCGACCCACGGCTTGCCGCAGGTCTCGATCCGCCGATAGAGCAGCGAGAGCTTCCGGCTTTCCTCGAACAAGCGTTCCGCCGCCTTCTCCTCGCCGTGCTCGCGTGCGAATGCGCCGAATGTGCGGGAGAGCGACTCGAGCAGCGACAGGTCCGCGCCGGCGCAGAACGCGTCCTTGGCCGATGTAATGACGACGCCTTTCACCGCAGCATCGCCCGCCAGCCGTTCGACGAGGGCCGCCAATTCCTCGATGCCCTCGCGCGTGATCACGTTCATCGAGCGATCCGGCACGTCCCAGGAGACGAGCGCGATGCCGTCGCCGTCGATATCGAGCTTGAAGTTTGAGGTGGTCATCGTGGGCTCCTCCAATGACCTCGCCCTCAGCCTCGCGAAGGCGAGATCCAGTGGCCCCGGAGCGTCGCGACGAGGCGGATGCGTGTGTCCACATCGTCGGCCAGTGGTTACTGGATGCCCGGGCAAGCGCGGGCGATGACGCGAAGGGGAGTATGGTGCGTTGCGAAACACCTCATCGCTCCGAGCCGGGATAGGGCGCGCCGGACTTATGAAGATAGCGCGCGCCTTTCTCATCGCGGTCGAGCATCATGTCGATGTCGGGATATTCGACGTGCTCGCGCGCGGACCGGCTGCCGATTTCGAGATAGACGGCGTCGGCGCTGCTGCGATTGATGAGGCAGTGGCCGTTCGCGACGCCCGCCTTGAAGCCGGCGGCATCGCCTGGCCGCAGCACGATCTCGCCGCCGTCTTCGCACAGCACGAGCTCGCCCTGGAGCACGTAGATGAGTTCGTCCTCGGCGGCATGCCAATGGCGCTGCGAGGAGGCCGCGCCGGGCTTGAGCGTGGAAAGATTGACGCCGAACTGATCGAGCCCCACCGCGTTGCCGAGCCGCTTGCGGCTGCGCCCGAGCACGATCTGGCGGAACGGCTCGGGATAGCCGGTAAAGGAATTGGTCTTCAGGGCCGCGATGTCGATCTTCGGCATGACCCCTCCGGCTAGACGCGCTCGATGATCGTCGCGGTGCCCATGCCGGCGCCGATGCACAGCGTGATCAGCGCGGTCGAGAGATTGCGCCGCTCCAGCTCATCGACGGCGGTGCCGAAGATCATCGCGCCGGTCGCGCCGAGCGGATGGCCGAGCGCAATCGCTCCGCCATTGACGTTGACCTTGGCGGCGTCGAGGTCGAAGGCCTGCAGATAGCGCAGCACCACCGACGCAAACGCCTCGTTGACCTCGAACAGCTCGATGTCGGCGAGCGTCATCCCGGCCTTCTTGAGCACCTTCTTCGTCACGTCGACCGGGCCGGTCAGCATGATTGCGGGCTCGGTGCCGATATTGGCGAAGGCTTTGATGCGGGCTCGCGGCTTGAGATTGGCGCGGCGCCCGGCCTCTGCGTTGCCGATGAGCACCGCCGCGGCGCCATCGACAATGCCGGATGAATTGCCGGCGTGGTGCACGTGGTTCACCGCCTCGATCTCGGGATGCGCCTGGACCGCGACCGCATCGAAGCCCGCGAGTTCGCCCATCTGCACGAAGGACGGCTTGAGCTGCGCCAGCGATTGCATGGTGGTGGACGGCCGCATGTGCTCGTCTTTTGCCAAGAGCGTGATGCCGTTGCAGTCCTTCACCGGGATGACGGATTTCGCGAAGCGGCCTTCGTCCCAGGCCTTGCCGGCGCGCTGCTGGCTCTCGACCGCATAGGCGTCGACGTCGTCGCGGGAGAAGCCGTATTTCGTCGCGATCAGGTCCGCCGAAATGCCCTGCGGCAGGAAGTAGGATTTGAGTGCGATCGAAGGATCCATCGGCCAGGCGCCGCCCGATGCGCCGATGCCGACACGGCTCATGGATTCGACACCGCCGCCGATCGCCATGTCGTGCTGTCCGGACATGACCTCGGCCGCGGCAAAATTCACCGCGTCGAGGCCGGAGGCACAGAACCGGTTGATCTGCACGCCCGGCACGCCGTTGCCGTAACCGGCGCAGATCGCAGCGACCCGCGCGATATCGCCGCCCGCTTCGCCGACCGGATCGACGCAGCCCATGACCACGTCATCGACAAGGGTCGGGTCGAGCGTATTGCGGTCCTTCAGCGTCGCGAGCGTCTGGGTCGCGAGATTGAGCGCCGTCACCTCGTGCAGCGAGCCGTCAACCTTGCCGCGGCCACGCGGGGTGCGAACGTGATCATAGATGAATGCGTCCGGCATTTTTGATCCTGCGAATTTATCGACCGCGCCTTTCGCGTATCCTTCATATAACCACAGCCGCCTGACAATTGCAGGGCCGCCACCGCGGCCTAAAACATCTCCGCCGGCAGTTCCATGACGGTCGCGGCGCCGGCCTGGATGCGCGCAAGGTGCGCGGCGGTTTCCGGCAGCATGCGGTCCATGAAGAAACGCGCCGTCGTGAGCTTCGCTTTCATGCGGCCGGAAGCATCCTCGGCGAGCTTCGCGTTCGCGGCTTGTGCGATCAGGCACCACATGTAGCCGAGCGTGACGAGGCCGAAGAGGTGCATGTAGTCGGTGGCGCCGGCGCCGGCATTGTCCGGCTTGGCGAGCGCATTCTGCGCAAACCACATGGTCGCGGCCTGCAGATGGCCGACCGACTTGCCGAGCGGCTCGGTGAACGGCTTCATTGTCGGGTCGTTGGCGCGCTCCTTGATATAACCCTGCACTTCGCCAAAGAACGACATCGCTGCTCGGCCGGCGTCCTTGCCGAGCTTGCGGCCGACGAGGTCGAGCGCCTGGATGCCGTTCGCGCCTTCGTAGATCATGGGAATGCGGGCATCGCGCACGAACTGCTCCATGCCCCATTCCTGGATGTAGCCGTGGCCGCCGAACATCTGCTGCGCCGCAACAGCATTGGCAAAGCCGAGATCGGTCAGCACGCCTTTGATGACAGGCGTCAACAGTCCCATATGATCGTCGGCGGCCCGGCGATCCTTTTCGTTGTCGGAGCGATGCGCGACGTCGGCACGCAGCGCCGTCCACAGCACCAGCGCACGTGCGGCCTCGTTAAAGGCGCGGATCGTCATCAGCGTGCGACGTACGTCCGGATGCACGATGATGGGATCGGCCGGCTTGTCCTTGAATGCCGGACCTGTCAGCGCGCGGCCCTGCAGGCGATCGCGCGCGTATTGGGCTGCGTTCTGATAGGCGACCTCCGAGAGCGCAAGGCCCTGCACGCCGACGCCGAGGCGCGCCTCGTTCATCATCACGAACATCGCCGGCAGGCCGCGGTTCTCTTCGCCGACCAGCCATCCCTGCGCGCCGTCATAGTTCATGACGCAGGTGGCGTTGCCGTGGATGCCCATCTTTTCTTCGATCGAGCCGCAGGACACCGCGTTGCGGGCGCCGGGCGAGCCGTCCGTGTTCGGGAGAAGCTTCGGCACGACGAATAGCGAGAGGCCGCGCGTTCCCGCAGGCGCGCCTTCGATCCTTGCCAGCACGAGATGCACGATGTTCTCAGCAAGGTCGTGCTCGCCGGCCGAGATGAAGATCTTGGTGCCGGTGATGCGATAGCTGCCATCCTCCTGGCGCACCGCCTTGGTGCGGACGAGACCGAGGTCGGTGCCGCATTGCGGCTCGGTCAGGTTCATGGTGCCGCACCATTCGCCGGTGACGAGCTTCGGGAGGTAGAGCGCCTTTTGCTCCGCGGTGCCATGAGCGACCAGCGCGGCAATCGCGCCCTGCGCCAGCCCCGGGTACATGGCGAACGCCATGTTGGCCGATGCCAGAAACTCGTTCACCGCTTGGGTAAGCGCCATCGGCAGGCCGAGCCCGCCGAATTCCTGGGGTACCGAGATGCCGACCCAGCCGCCGTCGACAAAGCGGCGGTAGGCGTCCTTGAAGCCGTCGGGGGTGGTAACGCTGCCGTCGTCATGGCGCCGGCAGCCTTGCCGATCGCCAATCCGGTTGAGCGGCGCCAACACCTCCTCGCAGAACTTCGCCGATTCGCCGAGGATGGCGGCGATGGCGTCCGGCGATGCGTCGGCAAATCCCGGCAGGTTGGCGAACCGCTCGATGTGGAACACATCGTTGAGCAGGAACAGGACGTCCTCGACGGGCGCTTTATAGACGGGCATCGATCGCTCCTTTCGGCGCCTCGGCCATACCGCAACTTCGTTGCATTTCCGGGTTCAGCCTGCACGCCACCAGCGAAAGCGGGCTGGAGAGCGTCGAGCGGGTTGCATGATGGCCATACCGCAGCCGTTTTCCGCGCGCGGCGCAAACGCCGATTTTGCAAGCAGTAAAAGGAAATACGACGGTTCACCTGCCGATGTTAACCCACTCTTTACCCTAATCCGACGAAAGTCCGGAGCGAGCTTGCGGATCGCAAAACGGGGGTCGTGATTCGCAATTGATCGTGGGTGCGCAGGTACTTCCCACGTACCCACGAGGTGCCTTAAGTCGCATTTGCCGGAGCTAGGATGGGACGCGTGCCCTGGCACGTCAAAGGAGTTCATCCCGATGCGCGTGAGGTGGCGCGGGATGCCGCGCGCCGCTCCGGCCTCTCGGTCGGAGAGTGGCTGAACTCCCTCATCATCGACGCAGCAACAAGCGGAGACGCGGCTTCTGCAGGGCAGCAAAATCTTGCCGTCCAGCGCACTGAACCGCAATTGGACCGAGATACCGATGCCCGCTCCGCTGCATCCGCGCGGCAAGCTGACGAGCGCAGATTGTCCGGCGAACGCGCGCCGCCAAATCAAGGTTCGCGCGCCAATCCGGGCCGTCGCGATCGCGGGCAGCGCGGCCGGCAAATCGCCGACAGCATCGCCCGCATCGAGCGCCAGATCGAGGGACTGAACCGCGCCCTCGGCCCGCAGCCCTCAGATCGCAGCAGTGCGCAGACACGACCCCCTCAATCCGATGCCCGCGATCCGTCACGACCTTACGGAATAGAAGAGGCGCTGGCGGAGATTACCGCGCGCCAACAGGCGCTCGACGAAGAAGCCATCGAGCCGCCGCCTTATCGGCAAGCTCGTGTCCAGGCACCGGCCGAGCCAGATGTTGCGCAGGGCCGGATCCGCCCAGGCGCGAGCATCGAGCCCGCCCCGGCGATCGATCAGCAGCTGCGCGACATCAAGGTGCGCATCAAAGCGCTGCAGGCACTCAACCACGCGGAGGCCGGACAGAGTTCCGTGGCATCAAACGACGCCATCGAAGATTTGCGGCGCGATCTCGCCGCGCTCGGTCGCCGGATCAACGAGGCGATGCCGCCGGGCGCCGTCGCCTCGCTCGAAGAGCAAATCCAGTCTCTGTCGCGGGAAGTGACGCGGCTCGCGCACCCGCAACTCGATGTCGCGGCGATGACGACGCAGGTTCGCGCGCTGGCGAGCCAGATTTCGAAATTGCCGCAGCCGCCGCGCGCCGAGGAGATCGCGACGGCCTTGCGCCGCGACCTCGACGAGATCGCAGCCTCCCTCAAGGATGCGATCCCGCATCACATGGCAGCGGCGATCGAGAGCCAGTTCCACGCACTCGACGCGCGGATCGCGGAGCTTGCTTCGCCCCAACACATCAGCGAACTCGCCGGGCTGCTGCGCCATGACCTCGCCGAGATCGGGGTCGCGCTGCAAAATTCGATGCCGCAGCACGCGATGGTAGGCCTGGAGGAGCAGGTCCACGCCCTCAACGCCCAGATCGCGCAGATCGGCGCTCCGCCCCGCACCGAAGACATCGTCCAGGCGCTTCGCCAGGAACTCGCTGATCTCGGTGCGGCGCTGCAGAACGCACAGCACCCGCCGGCGGCCGGGCTCGAGGAGCAGCTGGCGACGCTCAGTGCCCAGATCGCCCATATTTCGGCGAGCCCTCCGCCGCGGCTCGAAGATATCTCCAATGCGCTCCGCCACGACTTGATGGAAATCGGCGCGGTGCTGCACGAGGCGATGCCGACCAACGCGATCGCCGCCCTCGAGCAGGAGGTGCGCGCGCTCGGGGAACGCTTCGAGGCACGATCCGCTCATCCGGAGTATTCGGCCGAGCTCAATTCCGACATCGCCCAGGTTCGCGAGCGGCTGCAGGCGATGCCGCAAGATGGCGATGTTGCCGCGCTGCGCGAGGTGGTGAGCGAGCTGTCGCATAAAGCGGACACGATCGCTACGGAGGGCGCCGCCCACGAATTGCTCGAGCAGCTCGAACACGCGATCGCGGCGCTGCATGGCCTCGTGTCCCATGTCGCGTCGCATGACGTGATCGACGGGCTGTCTCGCGACATCCAGGCGCTTGCCGAGCGGGTCGATCGCACGCCGGCGCACGATGCCGACGTGCTGATGACGCTCGACCGGCGCCTCGCCGAAATGGCCGACGCCATCGGGCGCAGCCGGCCGGCGGAAGCGGCGGCCGTTCCACCCGAGTTCGACGCCGTCATTCGCTCGCTCACGGAGCGCCTCGAGGCGATGCAGGTGCCGGCCGTCGATCCGGCGGCGCTCAAGGACATCGAGACGCGGATCGTCGATCTCGGCGACAAGCTCGATGCATCGCAAGCGCGGTTCGCGCGGCTCGACGGCGTCGAGCGCGGCATTGACGATCTCATGGTGCAGCTGTCCGAGCTGCGCAGCCAGAACGACAAGAAGCTCCACGCGATCCAGCAGCAACTCGTCACGTCGGCCGCGGACGCGGTGCGCGAGCCTGCCGAGGCGATCCGGCGCGACGTCGCGGCCTTGAAGGACATCCAGACCTCAGCCGACCGCCGCACCCACGAGACGTTCGAAGCGGTCTACGGCACCATCGAGCAGGTCGTCGATCGTCTGGCGACGATTGAGGAGACCCTGCGCGAGCGCAAATCCGCGATCATCCCGCCGCGCGACATGGCGCCGCCGGCGCCGGGTCTGCGAAGCGCGGCCTCGGTCGCGCCGCCGCTCGCACCGGAGCTGCCGGTTCTTGATCTGCCGATGCCGCCCGCAGCCGAAGCGGGTGCTGTACGTGCCGACGCAATGCGGGCTGCCGCCGCAGGCGCAAAGGTCGCCGCCGGCCAGGGCCGTCCCATCACGCCCGATCTGCCGCCCGATGCGCCGCTCGAGCCGGGTGTCGGGTCGCGCCGCGTTCGCGTTGTCGCCAACGCGATGGATCGCATTGCCGCGTCGGAGGCTGCCAACAATGCGGCGACCATTGCCTCCGGTATCGTGACGCCGTCCTCCGTGGGCGAACGCACCTCGACGAGCGATACGTCGCCACCGGCGCGCGCGGCCTTCGTCGCGGCGGCGAGGCGCGCGGCCCAGGCGGTGGCGAACGAACAGGCCGCCGAGCACCGCCCGGACAAAGCAGCATCCGAGCCCAAGAAGGTATCGCGCGGCCGCAAGCTGATGCGCATGTTTGCGCCGCGCCTGAAATCCCTCGCGGTCGCGATCAGCGTGATCCTGCTGGTGTTGGGCGCGCTGCGTCTCGGGCTCAACTTCCTGTCCGGTTCCGGCCCGACGCCAAACGGCCCGACGACGCAGACACATGAACCGGCGCCGGCCGGGTCCGCCGACCGTGCGCCACCGCCCGCGAAGCGAAGTGAGGCAAAGCAGCCCGCGACAAGCCCAAGCTCGGTCGCGGCATCTCATGACCTCGCGGTCGTCGGCGGCATCCCGACGCTGGGCTCGCCGCCGGCTTCGGGCGTCCTGCCGGATTACATGCTGCCGCCTGTTCGTCCCGGCACCGCGCGTGCATCGTCGCCGCCCTCCCCGATCGACACAACGGGGTCAATCCCGCGGTCGCTTGCGCCTGTTGCGGCTCCCGCGCCCCAGCCCGCTCCCGTACCCGCGATGACGCTGCCGACCGCTGCCGTCATGCAGGCGAACTTCAGCGGCAACGATGCTGTGCCGCCGACCATCGGCGGCAAGGCGCTCATTTCGGCCGCGGCTGCCGGCGATCCGGGCGCGAGCTTCGAGATCGCGACGCGATATGCCGAAGGCCGCCATGTGCCGCAGGATCTCGTCATGGCAGCGACGTGGTTCGATCGCGCCGCTCGCACCGGCATGGCGCCGGCGCAGTTCCGGCTCGGCAGCATGTATGAGAAGGGCATCGGCGTTAAGAAGGACCTTCAGGAAGCGCGCCGCCTTTATGTGGCCGCCGCCGACCAGGGCCACGCCAAAGCAATGCACAATCTCGCCGTGATGTACGCCGAGGGCCTCGACGGCAAACCCGATTACGCGACCGCATCGCAATGGTTCCGCAAGGCGGCCGCCTACGGTGTCGTCGACAGCCAGTACAATCTCGCGATCCTGTTCGCCCGCGGCGTCGGTGTCGAGCGCGACATGGCTGAGTCCTACAAGTGGTTCGCGCTGGCGGCCAAAGGCGGCGACAGCGACGCCGGCAAGAAGCGCGACGAGATCGCGACACGCCTTGACGCCGCGCAACTCGAAGCCGCCAAGAAGGCGGTCGAGAGCTTCACCGAACAGCACCAGCCGGATGAAGCGACGTCGACCCGCGCGCCGTTCGGCGGCTGGGACCAGGTCGCCGCCGCCCAGTCTGCCAAGACGAAGACGCGCTGAGGCGCGGCGCGCCGTCCGTGAGCGGTCGCTCAAGATGTTCGTTTTCGTTCCGGTACAGACAAGCTCGCTAGGCTTTGTACTCAAATTCCGCTAGCGGACGGGAGCGAACAGTGATTTCAAGCTGCGAAACATCGGAGCTGGGAACATGCGCTACGACCTGACGGACTTTGAGTGGGGTTTTATCGAACCGCTTCTGCCCAAGGACCGTCGAGGGCGCAAGCCACGCAACAATCGCCGCGTTCTCAACGGCATATTTTGGATTCGCGCACCGGCGCGCCCTGGCGGGATTTGCCGGAGCGGTATGGGCCTTATACGACCGCCTACAATCGTTTCAACCGCTGGCGCAAAGCAGGCATCTGGGATCGCCTGATGGATGGCGTCGTCAAGGCGCACGACGGCAAGGCGCAGATGATCGACAGTTCGATTGTGCGCGTTCATCAGCACGCGGCCGGTGTCAAAAAAGAGTGGAGATCGTTGGGTGGGCCGAAGCCGAGGAGGGCTCACGACGAAAATCGACGCGCGGGTCGACGCGAAAGGCCGCCCGGTCTACCTCCTGATCTCGCCCGGTGAAGTTCATGATGTCAGCTGTGCGGAAGCTCTGCTCAACAGCCTGGAGCGGCGCGCTATCATCATCGCCGACAAAGGAGATGAGGCTGACCGAGTTCGTGCCCATATCAGGGCACAAGGTGCAATTCCGAACATTCCAAACCGCTCCAACCGAACGAAAAAGTACCGTTGGAAGAAGGCCGTCTACCGCGAGCGCAACCACGTCGAACGCTTCTTCAACAAGCTCAAACAGTTCCGACGTATTGCCACCCGCTACGATAAGCTCGGCACCACCTTCTTCGCTTTCATCAAGATCGCGGCCGTGCAATTTGGCTGCGATCAATTAAGTCCACGACCTACTAGTTGCTGATCGGAATCAGCGCCCTTACGCGCGCATCCATGGAGCCAACATGGCCGCCTCAGATCTAACAATCCCAAGTACGATCCCGAAGAGATCGTGCGTCAGCAACGGATCAACCGAGGCGGGCGTGCGGAGCGATGGCGCTCGACGAGATAGCCGGTCCGGACCGAGAGCGCGCCTGGCGATCGTAGAGTTTCTGAAAGGCGTGTGGAAAGCGCGGTCGAGGAACCGAGGCAGTCCTGTCCCAAAGCCGGACTATGCGAGGGTTCTAGGCGTCAGGCCGGCCGCTCGATTTCCTCGTCGCGTCGCATACGAGTTCCACTTAGCTCACGTCCAATTCGGCCTTCATCATCGCCATCTTACTATCTAGACGGGATTATGTGGAGGCGGCTGAAAATAGCAGGTCACGCGACGCTTTCCAACATCCGTTTGCATATCGCTGGTTGGCCGCCGCTCCCGGACAGTGGGCCGGATTGAAGCGCCAGTGCCACCCTGGAGGCGCTGCAAAAGAAATGGCCGAATTCTTTCGAGATGTACGTGGCAAAACCGCCGCCATCGTATTGCAGCGCCGAGTACAAGCCTTTGTTGGCCGGATTGCGAAAGGCCGGCTGGAGGAAATGAGCCGCTGCGCGACCGAGGCCAAGCGTCTACGCGCCTGCAAAATCTTCCATCTCATAGAGCGGCCGGATTTCGATGTCTGATGCTTCCGGCATCGGGTTCGGGCAGCGCTTCAGCCAATCGATCGCCTCGTCCAGCGAATTCACTTTCCAGATCCAGTAACCCGAGACCAGTTCGGATGTGTTGCCGAACGGGCCGTGCGTGACCGTGCGATCCTTGCCGGAAAACCTCACCCGTGCGCCCTTCGAGGTCGGACGCAGTCCGCCGCCATCCAACATGATGCCGGCCGCGATCAGTTCTTGATTGAACTTGCCCATGTCGGCGAGCAACTGCTGACTGGGCATATCGCCCGCTTCCGATTGTTTGCTCGCTTTGACGATGACCATGACTTCGCATGAGATTATCCCCCGAATTTTCGCTGCTGAACGGCGGACGAGATGTCCGCCAATATGGTCGATCTGAACGGCGACAACCAAGTCATCGCCTTTCGCCGAACGGCTTCTTCCGCGTGCCGTCCGTGCGTGCAGTGCCGTCGATCAAGCGCCCGGTATGGGCAGGACCGGCATCACCTCCACGGATTCCCCGGGGAAGAGTGTGAAGTGCGGATGGTTTTCGAAGAGCTTGGCGGCGGCTTCGTGCGAATCGGCGCGAACGACCGTAAAGGCGCCCATCTCGTTGCTGACATCTTCGATGCCGCGCGGCGTGACCTTCTTGGTCTTGCCGAGCGGGCCGCCCATGGCGACGAGCGCGCCCTGGTGCTTTTCGACCCACGCCTTCCACGCGGCGATTCCCTCGCGTTCTTTTGCCCGCCGTTCCGCTTCGGGAAGGGCATTCCACGCCATCATCTTGGGGCTCGATTTGCTGCCAAGAAAAACGGCGAGATAGGTATTCGTGCTCATGATGCTTCCTTTCCTTTGCGTTTTGCGGACTGAAACAAAAGCTCGACGTAGCGTCGCAGATGATCGACGCTGTCCCCGGCAACCGCGGCATCGCCCTTTGCCTTTGCCAAGATGAAAGCGCCCTGCAGGACCGCCTGCGTGTGCAGCGCGAGGCTGCGCGCGGTCCATTTGGCGCGGATGCCGTGCCGCTTCATCGCTTCGGCAATGTCGGCTTCGACTTTCGCGGCGTGGCCGCTGATGCTGGCGTCGCACGCTTTGCGGATGGCCGGGCAGGTTTCGTAGACTTCCTGCACCATCGTTCCGACGAGGCAGGTGAACTCGGGCACCGTGCCCGTAAGGATCGCCTTGCGGAAATCGATGTAGCCGAGCACCCGATCGAGCGGGTCCTTGTGCTTGTGATAAGGCGCGGCCTCGAAAAATGCACCCGTCATCTCCGACCAATAATCGGCGGCGGCAATTCCGAGCGCTTCTTTACTCTTGAAGTGGTGGAAAAACGCGCCCTTGGTGACGCCAGCCTCGTCGCAGATGTCATCCACGGTCGTTGCGTCGTACCCCTTCGTACGGATGAGCGAAAGCGCAGCATCGAGCATTTTTTGCCGCGCGGCCCCTGCCGGTTGTTTGATTGCTTTGCCACCGTCCATGTTTCCACATACCGACTGGTTGGTATGCTGTCAATCTGAATTCAGCGTGCGTGGCGAAACTCATTTCGGGGCACAATGTCAGCGCATTTCGCCGATCGTGGCCTTCGACCGTGACTAAATCCGAGCATCAGTTGTTACCAGATGGCAACACTCCCGGGAAATTCTTCTGGTGCACTCAAATACCGATTTTGCAGCCGCCGCTCATGCTAGATTCGAGTTACAACCAGGGGCGGCTTCATGAGAACGATCGGAATTGGATTGCTGGCGGCAGCCAGTATCTTCGGGTCAACGATTGCAGGCGCACAAACTGCGCAGCAGAGGTTTCAGGGAGGAGCCCCCAACTGGTCGGGAGGCCAGATCGGCGCCTCCAACGGGCTAAGTGTTGCCAACAACGGCTTCGTCGAACCGGGCGCTTACGTTTGCTCTGCTGTTGGCGTTCTCGGAGTGAACTGCTTCGAAACTCCGTTCTCGTTCAGCGGCCAGCCGCTGAGCTACACGATCGGTCCATTCTTGGGCTATCGTTGGCGATTGGGAGACTATGTCGTCGGTGCCGAAGCCGATTGGTCGTGGAAGCAAGGCTCGACATCCTCCAGTTTGTTCGTCCCGTTGGCAGCTAACGGCGCGCCGGCTGGACGCTCCGACAACTTCGCCGGTTCGGTCACGCAGAATTGGGACAGCTCGTTTAGGGTGCGATTCGGGTTCCTCGCTACTGCCTCGACTCTCGTATATGCCACGGGCGGCTTGGCTCTCGGTCAGATCAACGGCGCCTTTACCTATAGTGGGGTCAATCTTCCCGCATCCCCTTCAGGTGTCGCAACCGCCAATTCAAGCTGGTCCGACGTACGGGCCGGCGGAACCGTCGGCGCCGGCGTGGAAACCGAGTTGTGGCGGAGATGGAAGCTTCGCGTCGAATACCGCTACACGGACTATGGCAGCTATACCAAGACCGTACCCGTGAACACGGTGTGTGCGGTATGTGGTTCCCCGTCGACCAGTGCGACCATCAACTTGCGCAGAGTCCTTTCAAACGGTCCGCGTCGGATTGGGACTAGATTTCTAACGAAGCGCTTCACCGCGGTGGTCTGGTCGATAAGAGCCGGCGGCGATGAGCGTCAGGCTGCCCGGGCTGATTGCAGTCTTCAGGCTGCACCCGACGACTACGATCCCGGCTTCGAGGGAACGTTCGTCCATCTCGTGCCCGCCTTTGACCCGTCCGCCGCAATCTGATCGAGGCCGCTCCGCGGCCGGTGGTGGGATTGTTGATGCGATCCCTCAAGGCTTCGCCGCTGAGCTCGATGCAGTAAGAACCTGAAGTGTCCTGGCAATGCGGAAACCAACGAAGTTACTGTGGACCCCAGGGGTGCCGGAAGTACGCGCTCGCGGCGCGGAGAAACTGCGGATAATGCGACAAAGGAACCGCCGCGGATGACATGGCTATCGCAACCTGCGGCGGTCCATGCCGAGCCATCCCTCGGCGTTTGGTCGTCGTAACGATCATGATAGCAGTCCGCTACCCATTGCCAAACGTTGCCGGCCATGTCGTAGAGGCCGAATGCATTGGGCCTGAATGATCCGACCGGTGAGGTCTCCTTGCCGTCCCACTGGCTGCCGCATCCGTTGCAATTGGCGTTCGCGATGCCGATTTCGTCACCCCAATAGTATGGCGTTGCGGTCCCGGCACGAGCCGCATATTCCCATTCGGCCTCGGTGAGCAGACGATAGGGCTGCCCGGTCATGTTGGAGAGCCAAGCCACATATTTCTGGGCTTCGTCCCAGCTGACATTGATGACCGGACGAGTGCCCCGTCCATAGCCGCTGTCGCCTAATTGAGGACACCCGCCGACAGAGGCGCAGGCGTCCCAATCGGCGAACGTCACATCGAACTTGGCGACCGCGAAAGCCCTGGCGATCGAGACGTTATGCTGCGGCCGTTCATTGTCTTGGCCGTCTTTCTCGGTCTGCGGTGAGCCCATCAAGAATTTGCCGGCCGGAACGACGATCATCTCGGGGCAGTCCTTGGCACATTCGCGGAATGCGTCTCCGGGCTTCAATGCCAACTCCGCCGCCGCGGTGAGCACGTACGGCCGTACGGCCCTGACCATGTAGGGCCGCATGGTCCAGAACCAATTTGCCTCCTCTTTGATGTACGGCTGCTCGATCCAGCCAATGAGACCCAGGATCACACCGACCATCAGCAGACCAACAGCTGCGCGCAGTCGTTGCCGGGTGTGCGCCGTCGACCGTTCTCTTTCCTTGGCCGTGCGTTCAGCCTCGCGGCAAGCCGCGAGATAGTCCCGATCGGTCGGCGCAAGATTGGCAGCCAGATCCGCCCGCTTCAGCAACCGCTCCGCGGCTTGCAATCTGTCGGTCGTGTGGGCGAGCCATGTCGCGCTCTTCGCGTTCGCAACCCATTCGCGCGACGCGTGCTGAACCCCGTCCATGACGCCGAGCAGTTCGGAATCTTCTTTGAGCCAGCCCTGCAGGAGCGGCCATTGCCGCAGCAGCGCCTCGTGGGCGGGCTCGATCGTCTTCTCGCCGGTGTCCTTGTCCAAGTCGGTCGACAGCAGGCGTTGATCGACAAGGAGATCGATCAGCGGCCTCGCCTCAGCCGGGATCTCCGACAGGCGCGCAACGCGGCGGCGCGGCGCACCGGTATCGGGATCAATTCCCGCGACCCAGGGAATCAAACCTCGGCGCAGCAGGGCAAGCCGTTCGCGCAGATCCCTCGGAATTTTCGGGTCGGCATCGGCCGCCTTGAAGGCCTGCGCGACTGCCGCTTCGATCGACCCCGCGATACCGCGGAGTTGAACGTAATGCTCCAGCTTGAGATGGCCGCCGCCGCCGTACTCGGCATAGAGTCGCTCGAGCGTGAAGGCGAGCAATGGCAGTGCGTCCTTTGCGCCTCCGGCCTCGATGTCTGTCAGAAGCGCGTCGACCAGCGCACCATCGAATTTGAGGGCGCGCGCCGTGCCATCGAGCCGTTTTGCCGGACCCTTGATGACTTCGGCATAGGCCCCCTTGGGCATCGGCGGCAGGCTGAGCGTGACCTGCTTGATGCCGTCCAGTTCCTTGGCGAGTTGCAGGTGCTCGTAGTTTTCCGATCTGATGGTGAACAGCGCGATGACCGAGGGCGCGTCGTCGGCGAGCAGGTCGCGCAGCAGGGCGAGGAACGTCCGGGCCTCGTCCTGCCCCTCGGCGAGAAACAACTCCTCGCCCTGATCGATCGCGAGGACGAGGGTGATCGGTTTGGGCTTGGTCGTGGGGTCCGCGACCGCCAGCGTGACCTTGTCAGCGAGCTGTTGCAGCAGCGGCCGTAGCCCGGCTGCGCCGCTGTCGATCGCGGCCCTGATGTTCGCTCGTGCCGCGACAATCCTGGCCGCCTGGAATGCCCCTTCGAGCGCATGCAACAGGCCACTTTCGCCGGTGATGGCCGCACGCTGCGGCCGAACGATCGGCAGCACATGGAAATTGCGGTCGTCGCGCGCGAGACGCGGGATCAGCCCGGCCCGCAGAAACGAGGATTTGCCGGCGCCGGAGGCGCCGAGAATTACAAGCAGGCGCGGCGGCGCGGCCTCGCGCAGCCCTCGCAGCGTATCGAGCGCGCTGATCACCGCTGCATCGCGCCCAAAGAAGATGCCGGCATCATCGGCTTCGAGGGGTTTGAGCCCGCGATAAGGCGAACGGTTCGGATCGTTGGCGGGCGGCCAGTCGAAATGACTGGCGTCGATGCCGGCCTGCATCAGCCCGATTCGCAGGCGATTGAGCCCCTCGCTGCTGAAGGCAACCGTGGCTGTCTTGTCGCCCGGCGGCAGCGTGACGGTCGCAGAATAATCCCGTGTCCCGGCGGTTAGATCGGCGACCTGCCACTCCTCGGTCAACTCGACCGGCAGCGTTTCGAACGGCGTCGGCTCGACAATCAGGGCGAAGATGCGCTTGTTGAGACTCTTGGCGAGCAGGAACTCGGCGAGACACCATTTCGAGGCGGCCCACACCGGCGAGACGAGGAAGATCACGATCTCGCAAAGCTCGGCCGCACGCTTCAATGCGTCCTGCCAGCGCTCGCCGGCCTTGAGGCCGCTCTCGGGTTCGAGATCGAGAAAGACGTCGTCCCAGCCCTGCGTTCGCATCCAGTCGCGGACCGCGATGGCCTCCGCGATGTCGCCGCTCGAATGGCTCAGGAAAATCCGCGACATGGCGTCACCCATTTCACGGGGTACAAACCCGCTAAGGCGCGGCGGCGAAAGAAGCGCTTATGCCTGCATTTGCCGGAGATTGATCGAGCCATGAGCATGAGCCGCTTCAGTTAAGGTTGCACGCCGAGTTGGCGGCTCTGCAAATGGTCCGCCTCGAAGGTCGTTGATGTTTCTAGTGCGGCGGTCCCAACTCGGGACCGGACAAAAACTCTCTCGCCTGCTCGATGAAGTATCGGTCGAGCTCGGGATTCGCAAAAACGAGACGCCCTTGCGTTATATCCTCGCTCAGCAGCTCGCTTTCCAACAGGACCCTTTCGAAGGTCGTGCCATCGAAGTTGCGTCTGAATTGTCGAGGATCGAAGGCAAACGTCGTGGTCTCTGGCGCCTCTCGCAAGTAATCGGAGCAGTCTATCGTCAGCATATCGATAACGCGCTGCGCGAACGTCGCATCACTTGGCCCGAAGTGGGAGCGGAAATTCTTTACGACGCGCAGGCGCACGAAGTGCTTGATCAGTGTTTGGCGCATCTCGTCGACTGATTGTGGGGCTGGTTTAAACTCGCCGGTCATGGCGCCGCGGAACAGTTCGTCGACAATGTCGATGTCGCGGTACGTGCTGAGGAATGCCATGATTTGGCCGATGCTACGATCCTCAAATACGGCGAAAAAGAACTTTTTGACGAACTCCTGGTATAACTGGCCGACCTGCTCGGACGTTATATGTGGCCAATTTTTCAGCGGGTCAGCATAGAAAAAGAGAATTTCGGCGGGGGGCTGTTGATCCAGCTTGGCTGGCAGGTCCTTCAGCTTGGCGGCACGGTTATTCAGCTCGTCCAGCGATTCTCGTCTGACAAGCGGATTCAATCTGACCTGCATAAAACTGCTGAGCGGGTAATCGATCGGGCGCCTGGTGACAACCACAGTGTCGCGCGCGAGATATTGGTCCTGGGCAAAACGCCGGACTGCGTTGTTGGCATCATCCTTATCTTTCGCCTCATCGAGCCCATCAATCAGGATCAGAGCTTGCGCGAGGATGCGGCGGGCGACCGGAAGACCGCCCCACGCGAGCCCGCCAAAAGCGTCGCGGCTGATATGTTCAAGCACCTCATCGTGAACTGCCAGATCTTTCGCATCAAGAAAAACTGCTACGTTATTTGGATAGCGGTCCCGGTAGTCAAAGCGCAACTTATCGATAAACCAGCTCTTGCCGACGCCGCCCCGTCCCTCGATGAGAATGCGGCGGCCGCTGCCGGGCTCCATTTCCTTGGAGGAGAAGAACTCGGTCTCGCTCCATGATCGCTCCGCGACCATGAGAGTGCGGGGTCGGTAATTCTCTTGAAAGCGGTTACGCTTGGCATCAGCCTCCAGCGCTTCCCACTGCTGGCGGCGGTAGGAGTCAAACCGCGCCCACAAAATGCTGTCGAGCACCGCCGGTATGCCGACGGCCAATATGACAAGGGTGAGGCCGCCGAGGATGAACGGACTTCGGCGCAGATGGGCAAAACTGAATGTCGAGCTGCCTGGATCGGTATCGATTTCAAGTGCTATCAGCGAGATGTGCGTGAAAAGAAAGCCAAGCAGACGTATTGCGATCAATATCGCTCCGAAACTAGCCAGCAATATAAAGACGCTCCGACCGACATTGATGCTGTGCCACACTGCGGCGCCCATCAATATCAGCGATAGGGCAAGTAGCAGAGCAAAGACGTGGCCACGAAAACGTCGCGGCACACGGCGGCGGATAAGGGCGAGATTTACGACGTGCGCGAAGCGCATACGGCGCAGGCTTGTCGACTGCAGCGTCAGCGCGACGAAATATAGACAGAAGCCGGCGGTCGCCAGCACTGCGCTCAACCAGGTCACGACCTGCTCCCGGTGATCGTGCGCGCAATCAGTCTGGGACGAGCCGAAGGCGAGTCACAGTGCTCAGTCATCGAAAACCTCGCCATTTTCGCGCTCAGGGATTTGCTGTTCATCCATGACGGATTCAATTGTTCAGCGTCCTTGCGACGCGGAAGCCCAAGTTGTCGATCCGGAGAATGGCAGAGGCCTTGGCGCGAAAGGCCGAACGGATGTCCTGCGGAAAGCTCAGCCAGGAACCGCCGCGGACGACGTGGGAATAGGGATTGCCCCCTTCGAGCCACGCCGAGCCATCCGACGGCGCGCCATCGTAGTTGTCGTGCCAGACGTCTTCGCACCACTCCAAGACATTGCCATGGACCTGAAACAGGCCCCAGGGATTCGCCGCAAAATTGCCAGCGGTTACAGTCTGCTCGCGATATTCACCCTCGGCCCCGCCATCGCCATAAAGGTAATTGCCGTTGTAGTTGGCCTGCTGCGGGCTGATGGTCGAGCCCCACCAGAACGGCGTCGCAGTGCCGGCGCGGGCGACGTACTCCCATTCGGCCTCGGTGAGCAGCCGGTAATCTTGTCCCGAGCGGGCGGAAAGCCATGTCGTAAAAGCCTTGGCGTCCTCCCAATTCACGCACACCACGGGGTGGTTATCATCCTGGGGAAATCCCGGATCATGCCACAACGCTTCGTCGCGTATTTCGTGACCCGCATCCTTGACGAAAGCGGCGAACTCGCCGCGCCTGATGGGATGGCGACCGACAGCGAAAGGTGTTGCGATCGTCACCGGGCGCTGTGGTCCTTCAGCTTCGCTGCGCTCCAGCTCGCTCTCCGGTGAGCCCATCACGAAAGAGCCCGCCGGCACGACGACCATCTCGGGACCGTGTTCGCTGTCCTGAAACCATTCGACCTTGCCGTTGCCGGGCAGAAACCAACCATCCGGCGCGCCGTGAATGATCGCCGCATCCACCTTGATGCGGCCTTCGGCGCGGTAGCGATCGAAGAGCGCGGGCTCAGCTGGACCATGCTGTCGCGACTGGACGCCCTTCAGCATGGCAACAAGCCGTCCCATGTCGTTGGCGAACGAGGCATGGCGGACGTCGAGCCCCTGGTGCAGCGCGAGTTCCTTGAGGTCCTTCGGCAGCTGCTCCGCCTTGGGAACCCGCGTGCCCTCCAGCAGAATCGGGATGACGGAGATGCCGCGCTTCAGCGCGTTGGCGATCTCAATGCGCACGAAATCGTCGGGGTTCTCCAGGCGACGTTTGCCGGTCTCGTCGCGTGCGTCGAGCCAGCTTGGGCCAATAATCGCCAGCAGCACGTCGCAGGTGGCGATTTCGTCGTCGAGTACCTTGACGAAGTTGGCGCCGAGCGGAATCGCGTCGACGTCCATGAACAGGAGATCGCGGCCGAACTCCCGCTCCAGATGGTCATGCACCCGGCCGGCATGTCCTGCGCTGTCGTCGCGCCGGTATGAGATGAACATCTTGCGCGCCATTGCGTCTGCCTTCAAACAAACCACAAGGCGCAAATGACCTGTCGCAACCCGGTGATCGCACTCAAAACCTCGCACAGAACGCGCGGCCGGGACTTGATCTGAAACAAGGTAGCTTGGCGACGGGCGTAGAGGTTAATGCCGCAGAAAGCGGCATTCTGCGCAGTGCTGCCGGCCTTTGACGCCATGACGGCCGCCGAAATGACGGCCAGCTGGCCCGCCGTCAGATCGGACGAGGCCGCCCCGGGATGCCCTGAGGGCACTCAAGATTTCGCGCGGTCCCATTTGGCCAAATCGGCCGCCGCATCGTAGGTGCTCTGCAGGAACTCCATCAGCGCATGGGCAGGGTCCGGTGCGGTCCGCATGGCGTCATAAGGCAGAATGAATTCGCCCAATTGCTTTGAATAAAATGCCTTTGCCGGGTTCACGGTCGCGGCGGGAAAGCCCTCAGGCGCGGGATAAGCGTAGGAATAGAAGGCCGCATAATCGATCGGTCCGCCGCCGCCCGGCCAGAATCCGGCGCTCGAAACCTCATGCGAATAGGCTTCCTGTGCCACCGCATTCGGCAGATGCGGCACGCCGCCGGGGTGGCGCGGCGCGGGCCTTCCCGAAAAGCGCGTGACCGCGAGATCGAAGCTGCCCCAGAAGAAATGGACGGGGCTCGCCTTGCCGATAAAACCGGTGCGAAATTGCGCGAGGACAGTGTGCGCGGAGAGCAGCACGCGCCAGAACCGGTTGGCGTAGTCCCGGTCGTAGGCGGCGTGAACGCGGTCCTCATCGAAGGGAATGCAATCAGCGATCTCGCACGGCATCGTGTCGATGCGGAGGTCGAGACCGAGCCCCGCGAGCGCCGCAAACAGCTCGGTGTAAAATTCAGCGACCGGCTTCGGCGCCAGCATCAGCTGACGGAATTGCCCATCGCTCGTGCGCACCCACAACACGTGGTCGATGAAGTCGAAGTCGACTTGGAATGCGCCGCCTCCATACGGAATAGGCGAGGTCGTGAGACCGCGGGCGGTGACATAGAGCGGCACGTGCCACGAGTGGTTCAGCCACGGTGTCTGCGCCAGGCGTATCTTGCCGACGATCTGTGTCCACAGATGAAGCGTGGCGCAGGTATCCTTCCAGGCGGCGTAGGGGAGCGCCGGCCAAGGATCGCCCGCCAACGGGGTTGTCGCCCTGGGTGTTTGCGAAGCTCCTGTCATAGTCCTGTCCTCTGTCTCGTTCGACTGTCTCGTTCGGCGCGAAGCAACCCGCTCAAACGATGATATCGGCAAGCTCCGCCATGGTGCAGACGCGGATATCCGGCTGATGCGGCGTGATGCCGAAGGGACGCTTGCGTCGGCACGTTCTATCGATCATCGAGCCGGGTCCTCAATAGCGAGGGCCCGCCTCCGGGCGACACAATGCACGGCACCGAGCCGAACGTCTTGCGCCGCGTTGCGTATTTCCGGCCGGGAATCGCCTGTCACACGAACTTCATCAAAAGCGACAAGCTTCTGTGCTTCCACGCTCTTAGCCAGGCCGCTCGATGAACTTCTCACAACGGTTTACGTTCCTGTTCTCGGCTCCGACCTTCGAGGCCGAGGACCTCGAAGGCCTGCGCGTCCAACAGATCATCGCCGCCATTCAACGGATGGGGTTCCAGGTCGTCCGCGCCCCCCGCACCGAAGATGCGGAAATGGCGGTGCAGACCGATGCCGCGATCGGCTGCCTCGTGGTCGATTGGGGCAAGAAGGGGCTTGAGGGCAAGGCCGCCTCGCTCATCAACGTCATGCGCCGGCGCGGTCTCGAAATGCCGATCGTCTTGCTGGTGCGGCGCAAGCGGTTCGAGGACGTGCCGGTCGAGGTGCTCGACTTCATCGACGGCTATGTCTTCCTGGCCGAGGAGACGCCGGAGTTCATCGCCCGCAATCTTGTCAGTCGCCTCACGCAATATGCCGACACGCTGAAGACGCCGTTTTTCGGTGCGTTGGTCGACTATTCGGAGCAGGGCAACCAATTGTGGACCTGCCCCGGGCACAACGGCGGGATTTTCTACAGCCGCAGCCCGATCGGCCGCATTTTCATGGAACATCTTGGGGAAGCCGTGTTCCGCGACGATCTCGACAATTCGATCCTCGAACTCGGCGACCTGCTCACCCATGAAGGCCCGGCGCTCCAGGCGCAGAAGGAGGCGGCGGCGATCTTCGGTGCCGAGCGAACCTATTTCGTTCTCAACGGGACGTCGGCCTCCAACAAGATTGCATTGGGAGCGCTCATCGCCGACGGCGACCTCGTGCTCTTCGATCGCAACAATCACAAGGCCGCCCATCACGGCGCATTGCTGCTCGCCGGCGGCATTCCGATCTACCTCCCGACCGACCGCAACGCCCATGGCTTGATCGGACCGATCCAGCCGGGCGCCCTCAGCGAGACCGCCATTCGGGAGGCGATCCGGGCCAATCCCTTGGTCAAGGACCCGGCCGCATGGCGGCGCGAACGACCGTTTCGCGCGGCGGTGATCGAACAATGCACTTACGACGGAACGATCTATAGCGCCCAGCATATTCTCGCGGCCATCGGCCCACTGTGCGATTACATCTTGTTTGACGAGGCGTGGGCGGGCTTCATGAAGTTTCACCCGATCTATGCCGGTCGGTTCGCCATGGGCCTCGCCAATCTCGACGACAAGGCGCCCGGCATCATCGCCACGCAGTCGACCCACAAGCAACTCGCGAGCTTTTCGCAGGCCTCGCAGATCCATGTGAAGGACAGCCACATTCGCGGGCAGCGGCGCCGGGTTGAACATCGCCGCTTCAACGAAAGCTTCCTGCAGCACGCTTCGACGTCGCCGTTCTATCCGCTGTTCGCTTCGCTCGACGTCGGCGCCCAGATGATGAAGGGACGTTCCGGCGAAGTGCTGTGGGACGACACCATCCGGCTCGGCATCGAGCTGCGCAAGAAATTGCGCGCGATCCGGCAGGAGTTCGAACGACAGGGAAACGGACCCGCTGCGCCGCTGGTTCTTCGATCCGTTTGTCCCCGACGTTGTGCGGCTCGAGGATGCCGCGCGCGAAGGCGGGGTTCACGAGGTGCCGTGGGAGAGCGTCGCCACCGATGCGCTGGCGAGCCAGGCGCAATTTTGGGAGCTGACGCCGGGCGCGCGCTGGCACGGCTTTCCGAGCGTGCAGGCCGGCTACGCCATCACCGATCCCAACAAGCTGACGCTGCTGACCCCCGGATTCAATCGCGCCACCGGCGAATACGAGGCGCACGGCGTGCCGGCGCCGGTGGTCGCGCAATATCTGCGCGAGAACCGGGTGGTGCCGGAGAAATTCGATCTCAATTCGTTGCTGTTCCTGCTGACGCCCGGCGTGGAGGCGAGCAAGGCAGGCACGCTCGTGAGCACGCTCGTCGCGTTCAAGCGACTGTACGACGACAATGTTCTGCTCGACTACGCGATCCCGAGATTTGTCGCCGGCCAGCCTAAGCGCTATCGCGGCGTGCGTTTGCGCGATCTTTGTCAGGAGATGCATGCGTTCTTTCGCGCCGAAAATGTCAGCGCGCTGCAAAGGGCGCAGTTCACGTCGAAACATCTTCCGGAGCCGGCGATGACGCCCCACGAGGCCGGGCGCCAGCTCGTGCGCAACAACGTCGATTACCTGCCGATCGATCAGATCGAAGGCCGTATCGCCTCAACTCTTTTCGTCGTCTACCCGCCTGGAATTGCGACCATCGTTCCGGGCGAACGCTTGAGCGCGCGGGCGCGGCCGATGATCGACTACCTCAAGGTCTTCGAGCGCAGCAGCAATCTTTTCCCCGGCTTTGAAACCGAGATACAGGGCGTATATCGGGAGGTCGAGGCGGGCGGGACCGTGCGTTTCCACACTTACGTCGTGCGCGAGTAACGGCGCAAACGAAGATCGACAATCAATCAGCTCAGATGCAGCAACAATCGACGACCGCAAATTCCGCGCAGATCACCGTCCGCCCATCGCGGGACGAAGATGTCGAGGCCATGCTTGCGATTTATCGCCATCACATCAGCCGCGGCGTCGACCCTGCACTGATGTTTGACGCCGAAGCGCCGGAGCTCGACGACCTCAAGCGGCGCCGCCGAAATATGCGCAAGCGCCGCCTGCCGCACCTCGTCGCCGATTGCGGCGGTGTCGTCGTCGGCTATGCCTATGCCGTACTGTTCCGAAAGAGGCCCGCCTACCGCTACACTGTTAAACACTCGATCTATGTTCACCCCGACTATCTGCATTCGGGTATCGGCCGCATCCTGTTGCCGGCGCTGATCGATGCCTGCGCGGCGGCCGGCTATCGCCAGATGATCGGCTATATCGACGCCGCCAACGGTCCTTCGATCGGCCTGCACCAATCCTGCGGATTTCAACAAGTCGGATACCTACCGTCCGTGGGCTACAAGTTTGGCCGTTGGACCGACGTCGTGATGGTGCAGCGATCGCTGGGCAGCGGCGCGTCCACTGCACCTGAGGTGTGGCTCGCCGCGCCAAATGGTGACGCGCAGTAAGTCTCAGAACACGCCGAGGTGCTGGCGCAGGTCGACATTGTTGTCACGCAGCGCGGCTGCGGTCGAAGTGACGGCGACCTGACCGCTGTTGAGGATGACGATATCGTCGGCAATCCCGAACACCAGCTTGGGGTTCTGTTCCACCAGCACGATGGAGAGGCCGCTCTCCTTGAGCGTGCGGATGGTGGTCATCACCTCCGCGACGATCTGCGGTGCCAAACCCTCGGATGGTTCGTCCATCAGCAGCACGCGCGGGTTTGCCATCAGGGCGCGACCGATGGCGAGCATCTGCTGCTCGCCGCCCGAGAGATGCGCCGCCATCTGCCGGCGCCGCTCGCCGAGCCGCGGAAACATGGCGAACACCGAGTCGGCGGTCCAGTCGCGCCCGGTCCGCGAGGTGCCGCGTCGCGCCGCGACCGCGAGGTTTTCGCGCACGGTCAGACTCTTGAAGATGCGCCGGCCCTGGGGCACCAGCGCAACGCCGCAGCCTGCGATGTCTTCCGGCGCGAACCGCGTGACGTTCTTGCCGAAGACTTCGACCGTGCCGGCCGCAGCCGGCAGCAGTCCGACAGTGACGTTCATGCAGGTGGTCTTGCCGGCGCCGTTGCGGCCCAAGAGGCCGAGGAGTTCGCCCTCGGCGAGCGCGAACGACACTTTCTGGAGCACGTGGCTATCGCCGTAATAGGCGTCGACGCCGGTAAGTCGCAGCGCGTTATTCGCCAAGGTAGACCTCCCGGGTGCGCCGGTCGGCGACCACTTCGGCGCGCGTGCCCTCGACGATGACCTCGCCGAAATGCAGCAGCGTGATGCGGTCGGCGAAATCGAGCGCCACGTCCATGTCGTGCTCGATCATCACCAGCGTGACGTCGCGGGGGATCGTCCCCAGCAATTGGCGCACGTCGCGGCGCTCGTCGATGGAGAGGCCGGCGAACGGCTCGTCGAGGAGGAGCAGCTTCGGCTGCTGCGCCATCGCCATGGCGATCTCGACGCGGCGGCGCTCGCCGTAGGAGGTCTCGGCCAGCGGGCGGTTCGCGATGTGGCCGAGGCCGACGCGATCGAGCGCGGCGGCGGCGCGCGCGATGAGATCGTGCTGGTGGTCGAGGCGCGTCAGCGGATTCCAGCGCAGATTGGAGAGACCGAGCAGCGCCAGCGTGACGTTGCGCAGGATGGTGTCGCGCGGAAACAGCGTGATGATCTGGTAGGTGCGCGCCATGCCGAGATGCGGACGGCGCCGGCACGGCGTCGTCGTGATGTCGCGGCCGAACAGCGCGATCGTGCCGCCGTCGGGCGAAATCTCGCCGGTGATCAGATTGAACAGCGTGGTCTTGCCGGCGCCGTTCGGCCCGATGATGAGGCGCCGCTCGCCGGGCTCGACAGAAAGATCGACCGCCTTGGTGACCCGCAGGCCGCCGAACGACTTGGTGAGGCGGGTGAGAACAAGCGCGCTCATGGCGCCTCTCCGCATCCAGGTTTCGCGGCCTTCGGCGGCGCGGCAAAGCGGCGGCGCGCCCAGCGCCACAACCGCGCCGTGCCGGGCACGAGCCCCTCCGGCATGAAGGTGATGATGACGACGAAGATCACGCCCAACACCAGGTTCCAGCGCACCACATAGGCGCTGACGACGTACTTGGTGATCATCACGATCGCGGAGCCGGCAATCGGTCCGAGCAGCGTGCCGGTGCCGCCGGAGATCACCATCAGCAGCACTTCGGCGGAGCCTTGAAGCGCCGCGACCTGCGGGCTGATGAACTGCTTGTTGTAGGCGTAGAGGAGCCCGGCGACGCCCGACCAGAAGCCGGAAAACAGGAAGGCGAGGAAGCGGATCAGCCAGACATTATAGCCGAGCGCGGTCATGCGCCGGGCCTGATCGCGCGTGCCGCGCAGGCTCGCGCCGAACGGCGAGCGCTCGAGCGCCGCCATGCTCGCCAGCGCGATCAGAAAGACGACCAATGTCGCGTAGATAGAACGATGGCGCGCTCGCGATGCTGATGCCGAACGGCATCGGTCGCGAGGTGATGTTGACGCCATTGTCGCCATTGGTGAGATCGGCCCAGCGATAGGCGATGCCCCACAGGATCTGGCCGAGGGCGAGCGTGATCATGAGAAAGCCGATGCCGGTCGAGCGCAGCGCCAGCACCGCGAACACCGCCGACGTGGCAAGCGTGACGACGATGGCGGCGAGCGCGGCCGAGAGGTGGCCGTATCCGGCCGCGAGCATCAGGCCCGCGGTATAGCCCGCAATCGCAAACAGGCCGGCGTGGCCGAGCGACACGAGACCGGCGTATCCGACGAGCACGTTGAGCGCGAGGGCGAACACCGCGAACAGCAGAATCTGGCTCGCGACATCGACGTAATAGGAATTGCCGACCCACCACGGCACGGTCGCGAGCACGAGCATCATCGCGCCCCAGGCGAGGCCGCGGGCGATGCCGATGCGGGAGCCGGCGCCGCGCGGCGCATCCTCCTTCATGGCACCCGCTTCCCGAACAGGCCCTGCGGCCGTAGCACCAGCACCAGCAGCATGGGCAGGAACAGGATGACGTAAGCGAGGTCCGGCACTTTGGCCTGGCCGAAATTGTAGAGGAAGCCGATCAGGAAGCTGCCGACCAGCGCGCCCAGCAGGCTCCCGGTGCCGCCGAGGATGACGACGATCAGCGCGAGCGGCAGCATGTCGGAATCAAGACCCGGATAGACCGAGAGGATCGGCGCGCCGACGACGCCCGCGAAGGCGGCAATCGCCGCGCCGAGCGCAAACACCGTCGTGAACAGCCGCGACACCCGGATGCCGACCATCCGCGCGATCGGCGCGTCATCGACGCCGGCGCGGATCATGGCGCCGAGCCGCGTCCAGTCGACGAGGAGCCACAGTGCGACCGCGATCACCACGGCAATCGCGACCACCACCAACCGATAGAGCGGAAAGATCACGCCGCCCGCGATCACCGCGCCGCTCACCTGCGCGGGCGCGAGCGGCTGATAGGGGTCGCCGGTCCAGATGATGAGGCAGAGGTCGGAAACGATGAAGGAGAGCCCGAGCGTCAGCAGCACCTGGGCAAGCTCCTGGCCGGCGAGCCGGCGCAGCAACAGCCGCTCGATCGCGCCGCCGATGATCGCCATGGCGACGGCGGCGAGCACCGCGGCGAGCCAGAAATCGACATGCCTGTCGAGCAGCGATCACGCCGAAATAGGCGCCGAGCATGAAAAACGAGCCGTGCATCAGGTTCGGGATGCGCATCAACCCGAAGATCAGCGAGAAGCCCGCCGACAGCAGGAACAGAAGCCCGCCGAATGCGATGCTGTTGACCGCGAGCGTGATCCACAGGGTCATTGGAGTGCCGCGACGAGATGCCGGGAGAAGCCTGTAGCCCGGATGAGCCAAGGGGTCCCGCCTCGGGCGAGCCCGATGACAGCTCCGCGAAATCCGGGGCGGCGGATCGATAGGTGGAAAGACCTGCCCCGGATATCGCTGCGCTCATCCGGGCTACGTTTTACTGATTGAGGTATTTCGCCGGCGGGTAGTCGCGGCCGTAGACCGGTGCGGCGAGGAACGCCTTCTCGTCGTAGGTCCAGAACTGGCTGACGTTCGGGTAACGCTTGATCACCGTGTTGACGAGCGCGCCGTTCTTGCGCTCGCATTTGCGGATGAAGACATCGCCGACGACGTTGCCGAGATGATCGAAACGAACCGGCCCGCGCGGCGTGTCGGCGAGGGAAATCTGGTGCAGCGTCTCGGCGAATACCTTGCGATCGTCGGCCTTGCCGTCGAGTTTCTCGATTGCCGCCTCGACGCACTGGCCGGCGATGTACATGCCGGCCGCATAGCCGCCCGGCAAGACGTTGTAGTCGCGCTGGAGCGCCGCGACCAACCGCTTGTTGCTGGGCGAGTTGAAATCGGCCGAATACCAGTGGGCTGACATGACGCCGACCGCCTCGTCACCGAGACTGTGCAGCAACGCATCGTCCATCGCGGTCCAGCCGCCGAGCAGCGGGATCTTCGCCTTGAGGCCGAGATCGGCATAGGCGCGCATGAACTTGACGGGATTGGATCCGGCAAAGCCGTTGAAGACGCAATCGACGTCGGAAATCTGCGCGATGTAGGGCGTGTAGTCCGGGGTCACCAACGGCGGCCACAGTTTCTTGACGACCTTGCCGCCGTCGTCCTCGAACACGCGCTGGAAGCCTGCCATCTGCTCGTAGCCGAACGCGAAGTCTTCCGAGATCGTCGCGGCGCGCTTGTACTTGAGTTCCTTCGCCGCATAGTCCCCCATCACGTGACAGCACTGGGCGGACGACGCGGACGGGCGGATCACGAACGGGTTCGCCTTGCGCTGGGTGACGTCCTCGGCGGCCGCGAGGCTGATCAGCGGCGTTGCCTTGTCCCGCACGTAATCGGTGATGGCGAGGAGTTCGAAGGCCGCAAGCGGGCCCAGGATCACATTGACGCCGTCGCGCTCGATCAGTTCCTGCGCCTTGCTCTTGGCGCCGGCAGGATTGCCGCCGGTGTCCGCTGAGATGAATTCAATCTTGCGGCCGGCGAGCGTGTTGTTCTTTTCCTTGAGGAAGGCCGCGATGCCCTGTTCCATCTGGATGCCGCCCTGGGCAAGCGGGCCGGTCTTGACGGTCAGCAAGCCGACTTTGAACGGCGCCCCCTGCGCAATCGCCGGCATCGGAAAATGCAACGCTGCCGCGGCCGCGCCAGCAGCCGTACCGGCCAACAATGTGCGTCGGCTGAAATGGCGATCCATCGAAATCCTCCCTGCGAAACCAATCCCACGTGAGCCGGCCAAAAACCTGGCATCTCACGGATTTTTCTGCATCATTGGCGATAGCGGCAGCGAATGTAAAGAACGCTGTTGCCGCAGCGTTACTGACGCGAGGCAGCGCCGTAGCCCGGATTGAGCGCAGCGAAATCCGGGATTGGCCAGCGACAATCACCGTCGCTGGAATGCACTGCACATCAACGTTTGGCCGAGCGCCCCCGGATTTCGCTCCGCTCAATCCGGGCTACGATTACGTCAACGCCTATTCGAGATATCGCGCGGGCGGATAGTCGCGCGCATAGACGGGGGCGGCCAAAAACTCCTTCTCGTCATAGGTCCAGAACTGGCTGACGTTCGGATAGCGCTTGATGATGGTGTTGACGAGGGCGCCATTCTTGCGCTCGCATTTGCGGATGAAGACGTCGCCCACGACGTTGCCCAGATGGTCGAAGCGCACCGGTCCGCGCGGCGTGTCGGTGAGCGTCACCTGGTGTAGCGCGTCGGCCAACGCCTTGCGATTGCCGGCCGCGTCGCCGAGCTTTTCCATCGCCGCTTCGACGCACTGCGCCGCGATATACATGCCGGCCGAATAGCCGCCGGGCAGCACGCCATACTCGCGCTGCATCCCGGCAACGAAGCGCTTATTGGCCTCGAATTCGGAATCAGCGGAGTACCAGTGCGATGAGATCACGCCGATAGCTTCATCTCCTTTGAGGCTTCGCAGCAAGGCGTCATCCATGGCGGTCCAGCCGGCCAGGATCGGGATCCGCGCCTTCCAGCCGAGATCGGCATAGGCGCGCATGAACTTCACCGGATTTGAGCCGGCAAAGCCGCCCACCACGCAGTCGACGTTGGCGATCTGGGCGATGTAGGGCGTGTAGTCCGGCGTCACCAGCGGCGGCCACAGCTTCTTGACGACCTTGCCGCCGTTTTC
Source organism: uncultured Alphaproteobacteria bacterium (assembly GCA_963702755.1). GTDB lineage: Bacteria > Pseudomonadota > Alphaproteobacteria > Rhizobiales > Xanthobacteraceae > JAJPKK01. The sequence goes on from CAVPDZ010000011.1 coordinate 37,703, forward strand.
CTCGAACACGCGCTGGAAGCCCGCCAGTTGCTCGTAGCCGTAGGCGGTGTCCTCCGCGATCGTGGCGGCGCGCTTGTATTTCAGGTCCTTCGCGGCGTAGTCGCCGAGCACGTGAAGGCATTGCGCCGAACTTCCCGATGTGCGGATCAGGAACGGATTGGCGCGGCGCTGCGTCACGTCCTCGGCCGCCGCCATGCTGATGAGCGGCGTTGCGTTGTCGCGCACGTAATCCGTGATCGCCAGCAATTCGAACGCCGCGAGCGGTCCGAGAATGACGTTGACCTTGTCGCGCTCGATCAGTTCCTGCGCCTTGGTCTTGGCGCCGGCCGGATTGCCGCCGGTGTCGGCCGCGACCACCTCCACCTTGCGACCCGCGAGCGTATTGGCCTTTTCCTTCACGAACACCGAAAGGCCCTGCTCCATCTGGATGCCGCCTTGGGCGAGCGGTCCGGAGCGCACGGTCAACAATCCGATCTTGAACGGAGCGGCCTGCGCAATTGCAGGCGCTGAGACATACGACGCCGAGATGGCCGACGCGGCACCGGCCATGACCGCTCGGCGGCTGAGTTTGCGGGACATGTTTCCTCCTTAAGGCATGTGCATTCCAACCCTCATTCCAGGAAGCGCCAACTTGCGCGTCTCGGATGAGGGCCACTGCGCGGCAGTGCCTGCTGTTGTGACTGTGCAGGCTTGCTCCCGGCCCTTTTGGTCATTATCGAGCGGCGGCGCTGAAAATGCAAAGTTGGGCAACGACGGGCAGTGGCCCGCTTTTCAGCCCCGGCGCATGCGGACCACCGGGGTCCAGCGGGCAATTTCGATTTCAAACAACTTCGTCAGTTCGTCGGGCGTCATCGACTTGAACTCGATGGCGTCCTGGGCAAAGCGCTGGCGGACTTCGGGCAGGTTCATGATCCGATACACCTCGCGATTGAGGCGATTGACGATGTCTTTCGGCAGTCCCGCAGGACCTGACAGCGCAAACCATGTGCTGGCGACGATGTTGAAACCCTGCTCCCGAAACGTCGGCACGTCGGGGAAGTCAGGTTGGCGGGCGGCCGTCGACAATGCGATGGCGCGCAGTTTGCCGGCCTCGACCTGGCTTGTGACCGAACTCCAGGCGTAGGACGCGAGGGTCACATGGCCGGCCAGGATGTCGGTTAGCGCCGCCGTGTTGTAGGGGATGTAACTCATCGCGACGCCGCTCTGCTGCATCACCGCCTCCGCGACGAGGTGGCCGAGCGTGCCGATGCCTGACGACGCATAACCCGGCAGGTTGCCGGCGCGCGCCGTGGCGATGACATCATTGACGCTGTAGAGATGGCTCGACGGCGTCACGACCCAGCCGATCGGAGGACCGCCGAAATAGGCGATGTGAGTGAAGTCGCGCAGCGAATCGAAGCCGGGATTCGGGTTCAAGGCCGGCGCGATCGCCTGGGATGCGAGCGAGGAGATCAGAAGCGTGTAGCCGTCAGGCTCGGCGCGCGCGACGAGCGCCGAGCCGACAATGCCGCCGCCCCCACCGCGGTTTTCAACCACCACCGGCTGCTTGAGCGTCTCGGGCAGACAGTCGGCCAGCACGCGCGCGAACTTATCGGCGGCGCCGGCTGGTCCGAACGGAGCAACGATATGGATGGGCCGCGTCGGCCACTCGGCGGCGGGCGACTGCGGCGCGGCAAAAATCGTTGTCGCTAGCGATAGTGCGGAAAGCAGCCACCGCGGCCACGAATGTCGGGCGCGCGATTGCGTGCGATCCGGCGTCGATGCAGGGCCCTTCATGAGATCCCCTCCACTTGGGAACACATGCGGCGATCATTGGACCGTCAATCCGATACTCGCGGGCGAGTGTACCCCACTTTGCAACCTGGTCGACGACGAATTGATTGAGGGCGGCAGGATCGAAATCCTTGGTCAGCAGCGCATCGGCCTCGAAACGCTGGGCGATGTTCGGCAGCGCGACGATACGGCGCACCTGCCCGTTGAGCTTGGCCACGATTGCGGGCGGCAGGTGGGCCGGTGCCGCGAGCCAGAACCAGGCAACACCGCCGATGTCGGGATGGCCAAGCTCGCCGAGCGAAGGGACGTCGGGAAATGCCGCGGCGCGCGTCCGGTCGGTCACCGCAATGGCGGCAATGCGATGATCGCGCAGCATCGCGCCGACCGAACTGAAGGACTGGATCGAAAGATCGACATGGTTGCCCATCAGGCTTGTCAGCGTATCGGCGGCGCTGCGGTAGGGGACGTGCTGGAGATCGATCTTCAGATCCCGTCTCAGTTCCTCGATGATGAGGTGCGCGAGCGAACCGGCGCCTGGTGAGCCGGTGGTCAGTGGGCGCAGATGGGCTGCGCTCACCATGTCGGCGAATGTCTTGATCCCGGAACCAGGGCTCGCCGTGATCACGTAGCCGTCGCCCGCGATCATCGCGATGTGGGTGAAATCGCGCAGCGGATCGTAGCCGACGTTCGGATTGACGGCGGGACTGGTGAACATCGGTCCGGCGCCGCCAATCAGCAGCGTATATCCATCGGGCTCGGCTCGCGCGACGATAGCCGAGCCGATCGCGCCGCTCGAGCCGGGCCGGTTCTCCACATAAAACTGCTGCCCGAGCGCCGCAGTGAGTTCGTTTGCGAGCAGACGCGCATAAAGGTCGGCCGCCCCGCCCGGCGTGAAGGCGGCAACGATCTTGACTGGCTTCGTCGGCCACTCCTGCGCGGCTGGCGGTTACAGGTGACAGCAGCGCCAGCATGAGCGCTGCGAAGGCGAACGCCATCAGTAGCGCCGGCTTAATGATTCGAAAGCCGTCATTCCGGGGCGCCGTAGCGAAGCGAAGGCGAGCCCGGAATCCATACTCCGCAGCAGGGGTTATGGATTCCGGGCTGCCTCGCTTCGCTCGGCCCCCGGAATGACGTCCGCTGATAGTCCGAGCGTCGCACTACTTGATCCCGTACAACGCAAACTCGTCGGCGATCGAGCCGCGCAGCGCGCGTGCGGCGGCGATGTCGGCCTTCGCGCCTTCGGCGTCGCCTTTGCGGCCCCGCGCAATGCCGCGACCGTAGAGCGAACTCGCCAGCTGCGGATTGATCTGCAGCGCGGCATCGTAATCCTCGATGGCGTGATCGAAGTCGCCGAGCTTGAGGTGAACGAAGCCGCGGCTGTCGATCGCGTCGGCATTGTCGGGCGAGAGCTTGAGCGCCTCGTTGCAGTCCGCGACCGCTTGTTGAAGTTGCACGCCGGCGACCGCGCGCGCCCAACAGCGCGAGTTCCACGCGTTGATATCGCCCGGCGTAAGCCGTGCGGTCTCGTCGAAATCCGGCACCGCGCGCGCGTATTCGCCTTTGCCTTCATAGGCGAGGCCGCGGTTCATCCACGCGGCCGCCAGCATCGGATCGAGCCGGACCGCTTCGCTGAAGTCGGCAATGGCGCGGTCGAGATCGCCCATGGCGTAGCGAACGTGCCCGCGCAGATTGCGGCTCTCCGCGTCGTTGGGCTTGAGCGCAATCGCCTTATCGAGATCGGCGAGGGCCGCGGTGTAGTCGCGCTTCAATTCGTAGAGGCTGCCGCGACTGCCGAACGCAGTCACGAACTTCGGATCGATGCGGATCGCTTCGCCGTAATCGGCGATCGCCTTGTCGAGATCGCCTTTGCTCACGTAAGCGAGTCCGCGGCTCTGATAAGCATCGCGATATTCGGGGTCGAGCCGGATGGCCTCGGAGAAATCCGCGATTGCGCGATCGAGCGAGCCGTCGGCGCGAAAGGCAAGGCCACGGTTGTGGTAGGCGATGGCAAGCTTCGGGTCGAGCTTGATCGCCTCCGAATAGTCGGTCACCGCGCGATCATAGTCCTTGTTCTCGAAATAGAGGTTGCCGCGCGCGGCATAGGCGAGCGCGAATTTGGGATCGATGCGGATCGCCTCCGCGAAATCGAGCACCGCGCCGCGGATGTCGCCCTTGTCCGCATAGATGAGCCCGCGGTTTGCGTAGGGCAGCGCAAGCGCCGGATCGAGCCGGATCGCCTCGGTATAGTCAGCGATCGCGTGGTCGAAGTCGCCCTTCTCCGCATAGGCGAGGCCGCGATTGTTGCGCGCGACCGCAAGGCTTTTCGGCGGCTCGCGTCCGGCCTCGATGATGAGGGTGCAGCCTTTGATGGCGAGATCGACGGGGTAGCGGCCGTTCGTGTTGGCGCAGGCGGCAACAGCGCGGGGCTGCTGCGCGAGAGAAGGGGCAGCCAAAAGCAGCATCACCGCAGCGGCGCCAGCAGCCGCGGTGTTCGCCATCATTCTGGCAATCGCTTTTACGGTTTTCACGCGCCTCGTCGAAATCACCGTGCCGGCGATCCTCGCAGTCAAAGCAGCCAACTCTCGCGGCGTGTCCACGCGATTAACAATCTCAAGGATTTCTTCATATCAGATCGCTTCATTTGTGCCTATGCGGGGGCTATCTTGCGGCCGCCGTCGCTATCATTCGCATTCACCTGACGCTTCTTGCGGTGGAGACCAATCTTGCCCGTGATGTCCGGAAAGCGCGCCTTCCTCGATCTCTTGAAACAGGAAGGCGTCGAGATGGTGTTCGGCAATCCCGGCACCACCGAACTGCCGCTGATGGATGCGTTCGCGGTCGAGCACGACATCCGCTACATCCTCGGGCTCCAGGAAGCGGCGCTGATGGCCATGGCCGACGGCTACGCGCAGGCCTCCGGCAAATTCGCGGTGCTGAACCTTCACGTCGCGCCCGGCCTCGGCAATGCCATGGGCATGCTCTACGACGCCCAGAAGGCGGCGTCGCCGGTGTTCATCACCGCCGGCCAGCAGGACCTCGACTATCTCGTCACCGAGCCCGTGCTGTCGGCCGACCTCGTGAGTTTGGCGCGGCCCTTCGTCAAATGGGCCGCGGAGGTCCATCGCGTCGCCGACCTGCCGCGCCTCGTCCATCGCGCGGCCAAGACCGCGCTCGCGCCGCCGAGCGGGCCGGTGTTCCTGTCGCTGCCGGGCGACATTCTCAAGGCCGAGGCCGATCTCGATCTCATGCGGCCGACGCGGGTTGCGCCACGCGTGCGGGGCGACATCGCCGCCATTGCCGCCGCCGCCGACGTTCTCGCGGCCGCCAAACGGCCCGATCATCATGGCAGGCGATGCGGTGGCGCAAAGCCGTGCGCATGCAGAACTGGTCGAGCTTGCCGAACTCCTCGGCGCGCCGGTCTATACCGAGTTCGTGCCGAACACCGCGTCGTTTCCAAGCTCGCATCCGCTGTTTCGCGGCAACCCGGTCCGCACGGCGCCGGCGGTGCGCAAAATACTCGAGGAATACGACGCGCTGCTCTCGGTCGGCGCCGACCTGTTCACGCTGTCGCTGCCCTCGGACGTCGACCCGATGCCGCCGGGAATGGCGATCGTCCACCTCGACACCGACCCGTGGGAGATCGGCAAGAACTATCCGCCGGCGGCCGCGATCCTCGGCGATCCGAAAAGCACGCTCCCGGAATTGACCGCGATGGTGCGCGAGCGCATGTCGAGCGCCGCGCGCGGCGCCGCCCGCGAGCGGCTTGCACGCGCAAGCGAAGCCGCGCTCGCCGAACGTGAAGCGCTCAGGGCGAAGGCGCGTTCGCTTGCGGGGGTAACGCCGGTGCTGCCGCTCGCACTGCTGCACGCCATCGGCGAAATTCTGCCGAAGGATGCCGTCGTCATCGAGGAAGTGCTGTCCTCGGCGCCCGGCATTCGCCAGCTCATCCGCAGCGACGACCCGCAAAGCTATTTCGGTCTGCGCGGCGGCGGCATCGGCTGGGGCCTGCCGGCGGCGATCGGGGTCAAGCTCGCGCTACCTGACCGGCCGGTCGTCGGCCTGATCGGCGACGGCAGCGCGATGTACACCGTGCAGGCCCTGTGGACCGCGGCCCACTACCGCATCCCGGTGGTGTTCGTGATCCTCAACAACACCTCCTACCGCATCCTCAAGCAGCGCCTGCACGCGTTCCGCGGCCTTGCCGAACAGGTCGACACCTACGTGGGCATGGAGCTCGTCGATCCGACGATCGATTTCGTCGGCCTGTCGCGCTCGCTTGGTGTCGCCGCCGAGCGTGCGAAGACGGTGCATGAGGCGACCGACCTCATCAGCAAGGCTTTGAAGGACAACACCGCGATGCTGATCGACGTCGAACTCGACCGCGCCTTCAAGCCAATGTAGCCTCCCCGACGGTTTTGTGCCGTCACCGGGGAGCACCATCATGTTCAAGGCGTCCGCCAACGTCATGCTGCCGACGTCCATCATCGGCTCGCTGCCGCGTCCGCATTGGTACACGGCAACGCTTGGCAGCCGCAGCTTCATGGAAGCGATGGTGAACTCGCGCTATCGCGAGCAGTACGAGGATGCGGTCGCGGTGCATCTGTGCGCGCAGGAAGCGGCCGGCCTCGACATCGTCACCGACGGCGACGCCCATTACGACGAACAGGTCGGCGGCATGAGCTGGCAGAGCTATCCGCTCACCCACATGTCGGGCTTCTCCACGTCGCCGCAGCCCGGGATTTATCGCGTCGGCGGTGTCGCGTTTCCGCGCGGCCATATTCTGCACGACTATCTGGAGGCGCGGGTGTTTCCGCGCATCGTCGGACCGGTGGGCCCCGGCAATCTGCAATACAGCGAGATGTGGAAGGTCGCGCAACGCATGACGACGCGACCGGTCAAGTTCGGCACCATCCTGCCGGAGCTGCTCGCCGCCGCCTGCGATGACGATTATTACAAGGATCCGGTCGAACGCACCTGGGCGTTGAGCGACGCGATCAATGCCGAGCTCAATACGCTCGCCGATGCCGGCTGCCCGGTGCTGCAGATGGAAGAGCCGCAGATCCACATGGTGCCGGCCCGCGGCAAGCCGTTCGGCAAGCTCGACGTCGAGGATCTCATCAAGCTGTTCAACAACACGGTGAAGGGGCTGCGCGGCAAGACCGAGGTGTGGTGCCACACCTGCTGGGGCAATCCTTCGCAGCAGCGCATGTTCCGCGAAGTCCAGAGCTACCGGCCGACGCTCGAAGCGCTCAACCGCTTGGATGCCGACGTTCTCACTTTCGAGACCTGCTCCTCGGGTACGGCCGACCTCGAAGCGATCGGCGCCATCGTCAAGGACAAGAAGATCGTGATCGGCGTGATCGATCACCACACCCTGCAAGTGGAGCGGCCGGACGAGATCGCCGCCCTCATCCGCGAAGCGCTCAAGTACATCCCGCCGGAGCGCTTGATCATCTCGTCGGACTGCGGCATGGGCCGCGAAGGCATGGCGCGCCGCCACGCGAACTACAAGATGGTCTCCATGGTGCTCGGCACCAACATCGTGCGCAAGGAACTCGGGCTCCCCGAAGCCCAATGCCTTGCCGCCGACCCGCGCTATTCCCTGACGCGCGTGCAGTAGGGGATGACGTTTGCGTCAAAGATCGTAGCCCGGATTGAGCGAAGCGAAATCCGGGAGGGGTCGGCGCGCACGATCGACTTATGCAGCGTTGTTCCCGGATTTCGCTTCGCTCAATCCGGCTACGGTCTCGGGCGCATTACCGCCGCCACAAATGAAATGGCCGGGATGAACCCGGCCATTTCAAACCATCCGGCGCCAACGCCCCCGCTGGGGGACGGCCTTAGACTGCGGCGTGCTTGGTCGACGTCGGCTTCGTCGTCGGCTTGTGCTTCGCGACGTGCTTGTTCGCGCTCTTGGTCTTGCTGGCGGTATGCTTGGTCGACGTGTGCTTGCTCGCGACATGCTTCGACGAAGTCTTTGCCGTATGAGACTTGGTCGTAGCGTGCGCCGTCTTCGTCGATTTGGCCGGCTTCGTCACGCTGGCGGTGTGGGTGGGTTGCTTGGTCGTGGTCTTGGCCACAGCGGTGAGCGGAAGCGCGGCGACGCTTGCGGCGACCAACGCAACGGCGAGTTTACGGAACATATCTGTATCCTTTCAAGATTTTGTCGGGCGGCCTGCGCCCATTGTTATTGCCCGGATGATTTGCCCGGGTGATCGCCCAGTTGATTATCGAGGACTAGCCCCATCCGAATCGTCCAGTCGATCGAATTCGACCGGCTCGTGACCGATCTTGACGCTAAACATGCGCGGGTTAACCTTAACTTTGCCTGAAAGGCGCTGTGCTTCCGGTTCACCTACATGAACCGGGCTGAACAATCCGGCTACGGAAGTCGAACATCGCTCACTCCTCCGCCTTTTCCGCGGCAGTTTGGGTCGAGGCAAGGATCCACGCGAAATACCGCTCGTCGACGCTCTCGATCGGCAGCACCATGATGGCCGGCGTGTCGTACGGATGCGTCGCCTTGACGCCGGAGCGTACCTTCTCGGCCAGCGAGGCGCGGGTCTTGACGATCATCACCACCTCGTCGGCGCGCTCGATCGCGCCTTCCCAGCGATAGACCGAGACCATTCCGGGCAGGATGTTAACGCACGCAGCGAGGTGGTCCTCGATCAGCGCACGTCCGGCCTTCTCGGCCTCGACAAGGGAAGGATAGGTCGTATAGATCAACACCGCGCGCTCCATCCGAGAGCCTCCGTCGCCGGCCTTCTGCAATCGAACCGGCACTATTTTTGCCGATTCAGCGAATGCCCATGAGCTATCGCCAATGAGCCGCGACCGCGTCGCCTTCGTCAACAGTCCGATTCCGGAAGCTGAAGCCGCGCGCGATGCCTTGACGCTGCGCTACGGCGGCGTCGCGCCGGTCGATGCCGACGTGATCGTCGCGCTCGGCGGCGACGGTTTGATGCTGCAGACCCTGCATACGTTCATGGCGACCGGCAAGCCGATCTACGGCATGAACCGCGGGACCATCGGCTTCATGATGAACGAGTATCGCGAGGACGGCCTGCGGGAACGTCTCGCGGCAGCCGAGGAGACGGTCATCCACCCGCTCGAGATGCGCGCGATCGACAGCGCGGGCAAGCTGCACGAGGCGCAAGCCATCAACGAGGTCTCGCTGTTCCGCGAGACCTACCAGCTCGCGCGGCTGCGCATCCTGGTGGACGGCACCGAGCGTCTTGCCCAGCTTGCGGCCGACGGCGTGATGGTGGCGACGCCGGCAGGCTCGACCGCCTACAATCTTTCCGCCCAAGGTCCGATCATTCCGATCGGCGCACCGCTGCTGGCGCTGACGCCCATCAGCCCGTTCCGCCCACGGCGCTGGCACGGCGCCTTGCTGCCGGATACCGCCGTCGTCACCATCGAGGTGCTCGAGGCCGACAAGCGCCCGGTCGCCGCCGTTGCCGACCACGACGAAGTGCGCTCTGTGCGCAAGGTCGACGTGTGCATGAACCGCAATATCTCACTGCACATGCTGTTCGACCCCGGCCACAATCTCGACGAGCGCATCCTGCGCGAGCAGTTCGGGGTGTGAAATAGGCGAGATTTTCAGTGCGATCGCGCGCAGGCAACGCACCAGCGGCCGATCACACATCCACCTTCAGCGCGGCGATGAAGGCCTCCTGGGGGATGTCGACCTTGCCGAACTGGCGCATGCGCTTCTTGCCTTCCTTCTGCTTATCCAAAAGCTTGCGCTTGCGCGTTATGTCGCCGCCGTAGCATTTGGCGGTCACGTCCTTGCGGAAAGCGCGCACGGTTTCGCGCGCGATGATCTTCCCGCCGATCGCCGCCTGGATCGGAATCTGGAACATGTGCGGCGGGATCAGCTCCTTGAGCTTCTCCACCATGGCGCGGCCGCGGTTCTCGGCGCGGGTGCGGTGGACGAGCATCGCGAGGGCATCCACCGGCTCGCCGTTGACGAGGATCTGCATCTTGACGAGATCGGCGGGCTTGTAGTCGGTCAAGTGATAGTCGAACGAGGCGTAGCCCTTCGACACCGATTTGAGCCGGTCGTAGAAATCGAACACCACCTCGTTGAGCGGCAGGTCGTATTTGACCATGGCGCGGTTGCCGACGTAGGTGAGCTCGACCTGGACACCGCGGCGGTCCTGGCACAGCTTGAGGACGCTCCCGAGATACTCGTCGGGCGTCAGGATGGTCGCTCTGATCCAGGGTTCGTCGATCTCGGCGATCTTCACCACGTCCGGCATGTCGACCGGATTGTGGATTTCGATCTCCTTCCCGTCGGTAAGCTTCATCTTGTAGATGACCGACGGCGCGGTTGCGATGAGGTCGAGGTTGAATTCGCGCTCCAGGCGCTCCTGGATGATTTCCAGATGGAGCAGGCCGAGGAAGCCGCAGCGGAAACCGAAGCCGAGCGCGGCGCTCGTCTCCATCTCGAACGAAAAGCTCGCATCGTTGAGGCGGAGCTTGCCCATGGCGGCGCGCAAGTCCTCGAACTGCGCCGCGTCGACCGGAAAGAGCCCGCAGAACACCACCGGGATCGCCGGCCGGAAGCCGGGCAACGGCGCGGCGGCGGGCTTGCGCTCGTCGGTGATGGTGTCGCCGACGCGGGTGTCCGCCACTTCCTTGATGGAGGCCGTGATGAAGCCGATCTCGCCCGGGCCCGAGCGATTCCGCTTCCAGCATCTTGGGCGTGAACACGCCGAGCCGGTCGACCTCGTAGCTCGCGTTGGTGCCCATCATGCGGATGCGCTGGCCCTTCTTGAGGGTGCCATCGACCACGCGCAGCAGCACCACCACCCCGAGGTAAGTGTCGTACCAACTGTCAACGAGCAGCGCTTTCAAGGGAGCGCCGCGGTCGCCCTTGGGCGGCGGCAGCCGCGTGACGATCGCCTCCAGCACATTGTCGATGTTGAGGCCCGTCTTGGCCGAGATCAGGATCGCGTCCGACGCATCGAGGCCGATCACGTCCTCGATCTGCTGCTTGATCTTGTCGGGCTCGGCAGCCGGCAGGTCGATCTTGTTGAGGACCGGCACGACCTCATGATTGTTGTCGAGGGCCTGGTAGACGTTGGCGAGGGTCTGCGCCTCGACCCCCTGGCTGGCGTCGACGACCAGGAGCGAGCCTTCGCAGGCGGCGAGGCTGCGGTTCACTTCGTAAGCAAAGTCGACGTGCCCGGGCGTGTCGATCAGGTTGAGGACGTAGTCCTTGCCGTCGCGCGCATGGTAGTTGAGCCGGACCGTCTGGGCCTTGATGGTGATGCCGCGCTCGCGCTCGATATCCATGGAATCGAGCACCTGCTCGCGCCCCAACATCTCGCGATCCGAGAGGCCGCCGGTGCGCTGAATGAGCCGGTCCGCAAGCGTCGACTTGCCGTGATCGATGTGGGCGACGATGGAGAAATTGCGGATATTTTCGATGGGTTGCGCCGTCATGGCCCGCATGTAGCAATGCCGGGGCCAAGATGGAAGCCGGAAGCGGCCGCAATGGCTGGCGCGAGGCGCAATCGAGCCGCCGGTAACCCTCAACCCGCATGCGAGGGCTAAAAAAGGGCCTCTCAACGGAGCTATTTTCGCTCGCCCTTCCCTTGCCCGGCCGCATGGCTTAGGCCACAAAGCGGCGTCTTGCGATTCTCGTCGCGCCGCCGTAACCCCTGACCTTCGCCTGTTCGCCAGGGAGCATCCATGTTCTTAGACGGTCTCAAGGCGGCCTTTCTCGGCATCGTGGAAGGCCTCACCGAGTACATTCCGGTGTCTTCGACGGGGCACCTTCTGCTGCTGCAGCACTTTTTCGGCTTCAGCGACGAGGCGTTCGGCAACACCTTCGCGGTCCTGATCCAGCTCGGCGCCATCCTGGCGCTGCTGTCGATCTACTTCACGCGGCTGCTCGCGCTCGCGATCGGCTTGTTCAGCGATCCCAACGCCCGCCGCTTCGTGATCGGGGTGCTGATCGCCTTCCTCCCCGCCGCCGTCATCGGCGCGATCTTCCACGACTTCATCAAGAACGTGCTGTTCAACCCCTGGATCGTGTGCTTCAGCCTGATCGCCGGCGGGGCCGTGCTGATCTATGTCGATAGCCTCGACCTCAAGCCGCGCTATCACGATGCCACCGGCTTTTCGCTGCCGATGTATCTCGGCATCGGCATTTGCCAGTGCCTCGCCATGGTCCCCGGCGTGTCGCGGTCCGGCGCCACCATCGTGGCGGCGCTGCTGCTCGGCGCTGACCGCCGCTCGGCGGCGGAATTCTCGTTCTATCTCGCGATGCCGACCATGGTCGGGGCGTTCGCCTATGATTTCTACAAGAATGCCGGCCACATGTCCGGCTCCAACATGATCATGGTGGCGATCGGCTTCGTGATGTCTTTCATCTGCGGCTGGTTTGTCGTGAAAACCCTGCTCGACTACGTGTCGGGGCACGGCTTCGACGTGTTCGCCTGGTGGCGGGTCGGCGTCGGCACGCTCGGCCTGATCGGACTTGCGATCGTGGGTTGAGGCGCCCGCAATTCGCGGCGCGGACCGGCCTCTCGTTCTTCGTGTGGAGACTAGCTACGCCGAGCGGCTGCGGAACTGGCCGGTCTTGCGGAAGCGCCATAGATAGGACGGCACGATCGCCTCGACCGCCCGCGGCACGATTCCGATCCCTTCGAGGGTGCGGCCATCGCGGCGCGCCTCATCGGAGACGACGTTGTCGTAGCGCAGCAGTTCGACCTGATCGCGGGTGAGCAGCGGTTTCGGCATCAGTTCGAGGAACGTCGCCTGGAACTTGGCGACGGGGAACGGCAGCGGCACCAGCAGCCGATGGCGCTCGATGGTCGCGAGAACGAATTGCATCAGCGCCTTGAAGGTGAAGACTTCCGGCCCGCCGCATTCGTAGATCGCACCCGGCGTCGTTACGCCATCGATCGCCTTGACGATGGCGTCGGCGACGTCGCCCGCGAACACCGGCTGAAAGCGCGTGTGGCCGCCGCCGACGAGGGGCAGCACCGGCGAGACGCGCGCCAGCGCCGCAAAGCGATTGAAAAAATCGTCGTTGGGCCCGAACAGGATCGACGGCCGGAAGATGACGGCGCCGGGCGCCGCTTCGAGCACCAGCTTCTCGCCCTCCGCCTTGGCGCGGGCATAGGCCGCGGTCGAGTGCTCGTCGGCGCCGATGGCCGAGACATGGATCATGCGGGCATCTTCCCCTGCCGCCGCTTGCGCGACCGTCTGGGCGCCGGCCGCCTGCACCTCCTCGAACCGCTGCTGGCCGGACTCGAACAGGATGCCGACGAGATTGATCACGACCTGGCTGTCGCGCACTGCCGCCAAAACCGAGGGCCGGTGGCGGATGTTGGCTTGCACCGCATGGATCTGGCCGACGCGGCCCAGCGGCTGCAGATGCCCGGTCAACTCCGGCCGGCGGCAGGCGACGCGGATGCGGTATCCCTGCTTCGCGAGCGCCCGCACCACATGGCGGCCGAGAAATCCCGAGCCGCCGAAGACCGTGATCAGGGTGTCCATATTGGATTGCGCCGTCATGGCCAGCCTCGCCAACGCGCCCAAACGGCGCCGCCCCGCGCCACCCGCGGGCTTGTGCGGCGCGGCATACCGGATCGCTCCGCGGCTGTACAGGGGTGAGGTGGGAGATGCCACGGGCCGTCGAGCGGCCTAATCCGCGCTCAGGTCGGGACTGCCGGCGCCCTTCGCGCTACGTCTGCGTCTCTACTGCTGAGGCGACGCCATCGGAGGAAGCAGGCGATCCGGGCGATCACGTTGACAATCCCGACCCTGCCCCCTTATGTGTGCGGCCGTTGCCCAGATGGCGGAATTGGTAGACGCGCTGGTTTCAGGTACCAGTGGTGAAAGCCGTGGAGGTTCGAGTCCTCTTCTGGGCACCAGGGCTTCAGGGGCGAAGCGTCCACCCGCCTTCCCCGTCGCATGTAATCTGGCTCGCTGCCCGCGAGTGGCCTATCCGATCGCAAAAATTCTCCAACATGCGTCCTGCTCTTCGAGAGTTCAGCCACGTCGTGCCGGCGAGCACGCCCTTGAACGTCGTTGAATTGCAATAGTCGCGGGATAAAATCCCGACATTGCTCAGGGTGCGCGCCGGACGCACTAAGGAACTGGAAGTCACCTTCTCCAAGCTTTCCTGTGGCGTTGCTCGATGCAGCACGCGTTGCTCTTCTATCGTATTGCCCGGACTTGCGGTTACTCCGTAGTCCAGTCGCTGAGGTTTGCACTGTTCAGAACGCCGCTCCCGGACCGGCCCGAGCACCTCAGGCTGCGGATGAAAGAGGTGAAGGAGCAGATGCACGAGCATCTCTCGAAGTTCGCCGAGCTTGGAGACGATGAGGTACGCCAGCGTCCATCGGCGAAATGGATCGATGCGAACGTGTCCCGCGACATGCAACCGCCGGTGCCCGATCAGAACGCTTAAACGACCCCCTGCCCGCCGGCCTCGGCCGCGCGCGGTTAATGTCACGTTAATCCCTGCTCGCAACATCCCGTTATCCCATTTCCTTAAGCGCAGATTATTCCAGCTCTGCTACGCAAATCCTTGGGACTGCGTCCTATAATTTCTGCTCCGAAGAAGGGCGGCCATGACCGCTGAGGTCAGTTCGCGCGCATTGCGCAATCTGTTTGGCATTGCTGTCGCGATCCTCAGCGTTGCGACGCTTGCTGCCGGCTTGACCGTGTGGGGGATGCGCGCCGATGCGATCGCCGGCGCGGAGCGCGACACCGGCAACCTGGCCACGATCTTCGCCGAGCAGATGAACCACTTCGTCAAGGCATTCGATGCGACGCTCGTGGACATGCAGAACTCGCCTCGTCGCGACCGAGGCGTCGGCGCCTGACAAATATGAGAGTGCAATCCGCTCCGAGGATGTTCACCGGTTCTTGCTGGCGCTCGCGAAAAAGCTGCCGCATGCCGATGTGATTGCTGTGATCGACGCGCAAGGGCGCGTCGTCAACCACTCCAAAGACTGGCCGGCGCCGCCGATCGACGTCTCCGATCGCGAGTTTTTCCAGGTGCAAAAAAGCGGCGCCGCACCTGGCGTCTATGTCAGCACGCCCGTCGTCAGTCGCGGGACCGGCGAATGGACGATCTTCTTCTCGCGGCGGCTCGAAACCGCTCAGAAGAAATTCCTTGGCCTCGTGCAGATCGGCATCCGGCTTAATTTCTTTCGCGAAGTCTACGGGTCGATCGGTTCGTTGACCGATCAGACGTTTCTGTTCCTGCGTCGCGATGGGACGATACTGGTGCGCTATCCCGACGACAGAAATCGCGCCGGCGAGAAAATGCCGCCTCAATCGCCATGGTACGCAAGGGTCGCTGAGGGCGGCGGATTTTACCGGACCCCGGGCTATTTCGACGGAAGCCCTCGATTTGTCGCGGTGCGCGAGGTTGCGGATTATCCTTTGATCGTCAACGTGGCCGTGACTGAAGAAGCCGCCCTTGCCTTGTGGCACCGGCGCGCGACCATGATCGCGGCGGGAACAATCCTCACGCTCATTTGCGCTGCGCTGCTGTTGCGGGCACTCGTGATTCAGTTCCGCAAACTCGCAGAACAGCAAGCCTCCCTTGCCGAACGCGAGAGCCGCCTGACCGAGAAATCGCGCGATCTCGAGCGCGCCAATCTCCAGGTCGACGCCGCGCTCAACAACATGTCGCAAGGCCTGTGCATGTTCGACAAGGCCGGACAACTGGTGATCTGGAACGACCACTATCTTCGCGTTTACGGAATGTCGCCCGATGTCATCCGGCCGGGCCTCCGCCTGGTCGATGTGCTGGAGCATCGTCGGCGCGCCGGCAACTTCTGCGATGATCCGGAGCGGTTCGCGGAAGACCTGTGCACGCGGCTGGCCACGGGAGAAACCGTCCAGACCGTCAGCAGCCTTGGCGATGGGCGGATCATCGCGGTCGATAACAAGCCGATGATCGGCGGCGGCTGGGTCGCAACCCACGAGGACATCACCGAACGCCGGCAGAGCGAAGAGCGCATCGCCCGCATGGCGCGGCATGATACGCTGACCGAGCTCGCCAACCGCGTGTTGTTCCGCGAGCGAATGGATGATGCGCTCAAGCTCTACGAGATCACCGGCCGTCCCTATACGGTCTTCATCTTCGATCTCGACATGTTCAAATCGGTGAATGACTCGCTCGGCCATTTCGTGGGCGACGCCCTGCTCAAGGCGGTGGCAAAACGCCTGCAATCGGTGGCGCATGAATCCGCAACCGTCGGGCGCCTCGGCGGCGACGAGTTCGCGATCTTGCAGCTTGCCGAGGGCAATCAGCGCGCCAACGCGGTCGCGCTGGCAAAGAAAGTGCTGAAGGTCGTCAGCGCGCCCTACGAGATCGAGGGCCACCGTCTCACGATCGGAATCAGCATCGGCATTGCGATGGCGCCGCACGACGGACTCGACGCCCAGCAATTGCTGAAGAATGCCGACCTTGCGCTCTATCGGGGCAAATCGGAAGGCCGCAACACCTATCGGTTCTTCGAGTCTCACATGGACGACGAGGTGCGGCTGCACCGCGCGTTGGAGATCGATCTGCACAACGCGATCGCCAACCACGAGCTCGAGGCCTACTACCAGCCCCTCGTCAACGTGGAGAGCCGGGAAATCTGCGGGCTGGAGGCGCTGATCCGCTGGCACCATCCGCAGCATGGCATGATCCCGCCCGATCGTTTCATCCGGCTCGCCGAAGAGCGCGGCATGATTCATGATCTCGGCCGCTTCATGCTGCGCCAGGCGTGCCGCGACGCTGCGGCAATGCCGCCGCACATCCGCGTCGCCGTGAACCTGTCGCCAATCCAATTTCGCAGCGGCGATCTCATGCAATTGGTGACGGCCGCGCTCGAGGAGTCCGGCCTGCCGCCGGAGCGCCTCGAACTGGAGATTACCGAATCGGTGCTGCTGCAAAAAGACGCCGGCAATTTCGCCATGTTGCATCAGATCAAGAAGCTCGGCGTTTCCATCGTGCTCGACGATTTCGGCACGGGTTATTCTTCGCTCAGCTATCTGCGGCTGTTCCCGGTCGACAAGATCAAGATCGACCAATCATTCATTCGCGAAATGCCGACGCGCGCCGATTGCGCCGCGATCGTGTGCGCCATCACGAGCCTCAGCCGCGAACTCAATATCGTGACAACCGCGGAAGGCGTCGAGACCGAGGAGCAGCTCAAGCTCGTGCGCGCCGCCGGCTGCAAGATCGCGCAGGGCTACCTGTTCGGCCGACCGATGCCAGCCTCGAAGCTGGAGCTCTCAAGTCAGATCCCGATCGCGCTGCGCCAGGTCGGCGGCCGATAATCCCTCGCTTGCCGCCGGGGGATTTCATCCTTCGATATCGTTGACCCCGGCGAACGCGAGCGTCTCGCTCGCGCTACGCAGCTCACCGGTCGCCGCGCCCGTACCAGGGCACATCCGGGTCGACTTGGCGAGGAGGCGCCCAGCGCCCGTCCTCGGCATAGCGCTGCTGCGTCCCGAACTGGTTGACCATCCGCGGGTTGGCGAGGGGATAAAGCGGCCGTTGCGCCTGGCCGGGCGGCATCATGCCGGGCATTGGCGGACGGGCATTGCCGTAACCGCCGGGATACCGGTTCGCACCGTAGTAATTGGGGCCCTGACCGGGCATGGCGTAACGACGGTTGAACTCCGACGGATATTGGCCGCGGTTATAGTCGGCAGGGTTGCGGTTTGACCCGTAATAATTGCCCTGGCCGTAGTTCGGATTCTGATTTCCGTAATTGCTCTGGCCATAATTGCTCTGGCCATAATTTGGTTGACCATAGTTGGTCTGACCGTAGTTCGACTGACCGTAGTTGGTCTGACGGTAATTTCCCTGGCTGTACGGGCGCTGCCAGTAGGAGCCGAACTCGCGCGGGTCGCGGGCTGCGTACTGGCGCGGCACGACTTCGCGGTTGGGTGCCGCCAGCCGATATTGGGTATTCTCCATGCGGCCGCCGCGCAGACGGAAATATTCGGTAAACGCTCCTCGCGTCGATTGCGACGCGGGATTTCCGCTGTCGAGATCGATCGCCACCGTGGTCAGTTCGTTCTTAGCTTCCGGCGACGGCGCGTAGAGAAGCGTCTTCGGAGCATAGTTCGCCCAGGTGGCTTCGAGGACCGGCACGACGATCGGCAGCGCCACTTTGGCCCCGGCCTGGCCGTCGCCCAGTGTGCGTCGCGTGCCGTCGGCATTGTCGTAGCCGACCCACGCGCCGACGGTGACGTCATTGGTAAAGCTCATGAACCAGGCATCGTTCTCGTTGTCGCTCGTGCCGGTCTTGCCGCCGACGTAGGGCGAAAGGCTGCCGATGTCGCGCGCGGTCCCGCGCGCGACGACGCCTTGCAGGATCGTGCGCAGCTGGAAGAACGAGGCGCGATCGCGCGAGGCGAGCCACTTCGCCTGCGGGGCATAAGTGTAGACCGTGCGGCCATCCTGCTCGATCGATTCGATGGCGTGCGGCGTGGGGCGTCGTCCCTCCATGGGGATCGATGCGTAGAATGCCGCGAGATCGATCAGATGAGTGGGCTGGACGCCGAGGATGAAGGGATAAAACGGCACGCAATCGCGATAAACCCCGGCGTCGACGGCGAGCTCGCAAACCCGCCCCAGGCTGGTCCGGGGATCTGACGAAATTCCGCCATTGAGCAGGTTGGCGGTGACGAGATTGAGCGAGTTCTCGAGGCCGTGGCGCATGGTCACGAGGCCGCCGCTGATGCCGTCGGCATTCTTCGGCGACCAGTAGCCTTTGTCGGGCGCATTGGGCTGGGGGTGGATCGGCGGCAGCGTGACGGCGGCGTCGCGGACCAGCGTGTTGGGCTGAAGGCCGCTGCGCAGGGCCGCGAGATACGTGAACGGCTTGACGAGCGAGCCGGGCTGACGCTCGGCCTGGGTCACGCGATTGAGTTGGCTGATCGGATAGGAGAAGCCGCCGCTCATGGCGAGAATGGCGCCGGTCTTGTTGTCGAGAACGATGACGGAGCCTTGCACGGTCGGGCGAACGCGCAACTCGGCGTAGGTCTGTTTGCCCTCGTTGATCTTGACGTAGACGAGGTCATAGAGGTCGAAGCTGTGTCGGCCCTTGATGCCGACGATCGACAGCGGAAGGACGCGGCCGTCGGCAAGTCCAACCTGCGTGTTGCGATCCTTGCCGTTGGAGAGAACGATCGCCGTCTGCCAATGCACGTCGTAGAGCGGCGAACGCGCCGTCTCGAGTGCGCGCTGCCAGGCCGGCTTCACCTTCGGCCGCGTTGAAAACTTCGATCCGGCAGAGCCGCGCGCGGACGGGGTCGCCGCGCCGGCGCCCGTCTCCTGTTCGAAACGGTGCACCGCATCGGCGAGATTTGCTTCCGCGCCATGCCATTCGACGCGATTGTTGGCGATCTCGTACTTGGCCAAGCCCTCCTGCAGGGCGGACTCGGCGGCGCGCTGCAGTTCCGGCCTGATGGTCGTGCGCACCGTCGTCGATGGGGTATTGAGCGATCCGACGCCGGCGACGTTTCGCGCCTCGCGGCTCAGGTGGTCGAGGAAATAATAGCCGGAGTCGCGCGGCGGCGTGTGGACTTGGGCAACCATTTGCGGGCAGCGCGAGCTTCGAGAGATCGAGCGCGGCCGCGGCAGCGTCGCCGTCCTCGCGCAAACGGGTCAACACGTAGCTGAGGCGCTCCTGGGCGCGGTCGGGATGACGGTCGGGGCTGTAATAGGTGGGTCCCTTGGGGAGGCCCGCCAATAACGCCGCTTCCTGCAGCGTCAGGTTCGTCGCGGACTTGCCGAAGAAATTTTGCGCCGCGAGCTCGATGCCGTAAGCACCGCGGCCGAGATAGATCGAATTGAGATAGAGCTCGAGAATTTGCGGCTTGGTCAGGGTGCGCTCGAGGCGCGAGGCGAGAACCATCTCGCGCATCTTGCGTTCGAAGGTCACGTCGTCCCCGACCAGAAGGTTCTTCACCACCTGCTGGGTGATGGTCGAGCCGCCTTGAGGCCGGCCGGGCTTCATCAGGTTGGTGTACATCGCGCGGACGATGCCGCGATCGTCGATCCCCTTGTGCTGGTAGAAGCGGTGGTCCTCGGCGGCTACGAAAGCCTTCTGCACGACGACCGGAATGTCCTTGATAGCGACCCAGACGCGCTTGTTCTTCTCGGAAAGATCGGCGAAGTGCTCGCCGGCGGCATCGAGCACGCCATTGGGTCCGGCATTCGCGGCGCGCTTGAGGCGCGCAGGGTCCGGCAACGGATCGACGAAGGCGTTGTTGTAGAACTCGATCACCTCTTCGAGCTTGATCGGCGAGTCCGCGACGTCTTCGTTCTTGCAGAATTGGCGGTAGAAAATGATGACGCTGTCGAATTTCAGTCCTTTGAATCCCATGGCCTCGGTCGACATCGCTGCGCCGGCGGGATCATCCATCGCCGTGCTGATCAGGTCATCGAGGTCAAGCGACTCGACGCCGAATGCCTTGCGCATGTGACCGCAGCCGTCGCGCAGAATCTGCGTCACTTCGGCCTGGTCACGCACCGGATCGAATTTCGTCTTGATGTCATCGGGCCGCGTTGAGACCTGGCTCAGCGTCAGAAAGGCTGCCAGGATTTTGACGAAAATCGTATCCATGACGAACGTCCTGTGTTCTCGAGGCAGCGAGACAGCCCAGTATCACCTTCGCGGCGAATAAAAAAAGCCGGGCCTTGGGAGGCCCGGCGTTGTGTGCGGAAGTCGTAAGACCGCTTCCGCACACGTCCGGGTGAATGGCAGCTTGCCATCCGTCGTCACCTCAGCTTCCGCGACCGCGGAACGGGGGCGGCTGCTCATACGAAGTCGGCGCCGGGGGAGCCTCTTCGTAGGAGGGCGGCGGAGGCGGCTGGTTGTACGACGGCCGCGGCGGGGGCGCCTGGTACTCAGGAGCCGGCTGCTCGTACTCGGCGACCGGGTAGACCGGCCGAACGGGCCGATACGTCGGATACACCGGGCGCTGGTAAACGGGGTAGCTCTGCTGCTCGTCCGAGTGTCGAGTGTCCGAGTAATCCGTCTGCCATTGCCGGCACGACCAGCGGTAGTTGCACGGCCGGTAGTAGTTGCCGTATTGCCAGCGGTTCCAGTAGCCGAAGCGGTGTCCCCAGTTGTGGCCCCAACGGTGACCCCAATGGCCCCAGTGAGCGAAGTGACGCCCGCCGAAGTGATGGCCAAACCCACCGAAGTGGCGGCCGCCGAAGTGACCGAAGTGATGGCCGCCGAAACGATGGCCACCGAAATGGCCGCCGCCGAAGTGATGGCCACCGAAGTGACCACCGCCGTGGCCGCCACCGAAATGACCACCACCGTGGCCACCACCGAAATGACCGCCATGGGCGGACGCCGACATCGGCATGAGCGCAGCCATTCCAGCGACGGCCGCGGCGAGCAAGATCGAAGGTCTAATCATTTTCCACTCCTGTGCAGAGGATTTGTTCCTCACAGCATTAGTCGTGGGACGAGAGACATCGTTCACGGCTCCGTGTGTCATTTGTCACAGTTCGAACGGGATGACGGAAAAGCAAGCAAATGCTGCGTCTTACGCTGCATTTTGCTGCGGAACGGGGGAGGCACCCCGGCCGTTAAGGATTCGACCTGGCCAATTCGGAAGAATGCGACCACGCTTCATGCGCGAAAGAGCGGCGAACGCACGCCGACTCGCCTGAAGCCTCGCCCGTCGCGCGCAAGCTGCCTCAATCAGTTGCGACGACGGACGAGCAACGCGACAGGCGAGCGTCATCGCACCGTCATGTCGCTTTCCGAGCACTATACAAATCGGTTCGCACCCTCTTGCGATAACCGATGACGCGCAAAGATTCACCGTGCGGGGCTTCGAAAATCGAGTGCTGGTTGCCAGAGGAGTTCCCGATGCTCAATCCAACCCAGCCGACGGTTAGCGCCAAACCGCTTGCGGCCGAAGAGCTTCGCCTGATGGACGCCTGGTGGCGCGCGGCGAATTATCTGTCGGTCGGCCAGATCTATCTGCTGGACAATCCGCTGCTGAGGGAGCCGCTTGACGCTCAAGCACATCAAGCCGCGGCTGCTGGGCCATTGGGGCACCACGCCGGGGCTGAATTTCATCTATGTCCATCTCAACCGCGTCATCAAGGCGCGCGACCTCGACATGATCTACGTCGCCGGTCCGGGCCATGGCGGCCCCGGGCTGGTCGCCAATACCTGGCTCGAAGGCACCTACAGCGAGACCTATCCGCACATCCCGCAGAACGAGCCGGCATGCAGCGCCTGTTCAAGCAGTTCAGCTTTCCCGGCGGCATCCCGAGCCATGCGGCGCCCGAAACGCCGGGTTCGATCCATGAAGGCGGCGAACTCGGCTACGCGCTGTCCCATGCCTATGGCGCGGCGTTCGACAATCCCGGACCTGATCGTCGCCTGCGTCGTCGGCGACGGCGAGGCCGAAACCGGGCCGATGGCGACGTCCTGGCATTCCAACAAGTTCCTCAATCCGGTCACCGACGGCGCGGTGCTGCCGATCCTGCATCTCAACGGCTACAAGATCGCCAACCCGACGATCCTGGCGCGCATCACCCCGACGAGCTGCACGAGCCTGTTCGTCGGCTATGGCTACAAGCCCTACCTCGTCGAAGGCGACGATCCCGCAACGATGCATCAGCTGATGGCGGCGACGCTCGACCAGGTCATCGACGAAATCCGCGCGATCCAGCAGCGAGGCGCGGCGACGGCCGATCGAAAGAGCGGCCGATCTGGCCGATGATCATCCTGAAAACCCGAAGGGCTGGACCGGCCCGAAGGAAGTCGACGGCCTCAAGACCGAAGGCTTCTGGCGCTCGCACCAGGTGCCGATCGCCGAGATGGCGACGAAGCCCGAGCACCTGAAGCTGCTCGAAGCATGGATGCGGAGCTACCGGCCGGAGGAACTGTTCGATGCCGACGGCGCGCTGCGGCCCGAGATCGCCGCGCTGGCGCCCGACGGGCGACCGCCGCATGAGCGCCAATCCGCATGCCAATGGCGGCCTGCTGATGCGCGAGCTCGACCTGCCCGACATCGCGCGATTATGCGGTCGACGGTCGACCAGCCCGGCGCGGCGGATGCCGAAGCGACGGCGGTCATGGCGCGCTTATCTGCGCGACGTGCTGCGCGCCAGCGCCGAAGCGCGCAATTTCCGCGTCTTCGGCCCGGACGAGACCGCATCAAACCGGCTGTCGCACGTGTTCGAGGCGACCGACCGCGCCTGGGACGCCGAGACGCTGCCCTATGACGATCACCTCGCGCCCGACGGGCGGGTCATGGAGATCCTGTCCGAGCACACCTGCCAGGGCTGGCTCGAAGGATACCTGCTGACCGGCCGGCACGGCTTCTTCTCCTGCTACGAGGCCTTCATCCACATCGTCGATTCGATGTTCAACCAGCACGCCAAATGGCTGAAGACCTGCCGCGAGATTCCGTGGCGGCGGCCGATCGCTCGCTCAACTATCTGCTGACCTCGCATGTCTGGCGTCAGGACCACAACGGCTTCAGCCATCAGGATCCCGGGCTTCATCGATTACGTCTGCAACAAGAAGTCCGACATCGTGCGCGTCTATCTGCCGCCCGACGCCAATCCTGCTGTACGTGACCGACCACTGCCTGCGCAGCTGGAACCGCATCAACGTGATCGTCGCCGGCAAGCAGCCCGCGCCGCAATGGCTCGGCATGGACGAGGCGATCAAGCATTGCACCGCCGGCATCGGCATCTGGGAATGGGCGAGCAACGACCGCGGCAGCGAGCCCGACGTGGTGATGGCCTGCGCCGGCGACGTGCCGACGCTCGAAACCCTGGCCGCCGTCGATCTGCTTCGCCGCCATATCCCGGATCTCAAGATCCGGGTGGTCAACGTGGTCGACCTGATGACGCTGCAGCCGCACGAGGAACATCCGCACGGCCTGACCGACCGCGATTTCGATGCGCTGTTCACCACCGACAAGCCGGTGATCTTCGCCCATCACGGCTATCCCTGGCTGATCCACCGCCTGACCTATCGGCGCACCAACCACCACAACATCCATGTGCGCGGCTACAAGGAAGAGGGCACCACGACCACGCCGTTCGACATGGTGGTGCGCAACGATCTCGACCGCTTCCATCTCGTCGTCAGACGTCATCGACCGGCTGCCGCAGCTCGGCTACCTCGCCGCCTACGCCAAGCAGGCGATGCGCGACAAGCTGATCGAGCACAACGCCTACATCCGCGAGCACGGCGAGGACATGCCGGAGGTCAAGGACTGGCGGTGGCCCGCCGCCCGGCCCGCTTAGTGCTCGAGCTTGATGCCGGCGCGATCGATCACGACTTTCCAGCGCGCGAGCTCTTCGTCGAAGATCGCCTCGGCGCGCTCGGCAGGCTCGCCGACCGGTTCGACGCCGAGCGTGATCATCTTCGCGCGCAGCTCCTTGTCGTTGCGGAAGGCGTCGACCAGCGCATCGCTCAGGATTTTGCGGATGTCGTCAGGCAGGCCGCGCGGTGCAAACAGGGCATTCCAGCCGGTGACGTGAAATCCCGGGAGTGCCGTTTCGGCAAGCGTCGGCACGTCGGGGAGCTGCGACAGGCGATAGCGGCTCGTGACCGCGAGCGGACGCACTTGCCCCGACGTGACGAGGCCGAGCACGGCCGGAAGCTGCGGAAACATCACTTGCGTTGCGCCGGCGAGCATATCGTTGAGCGCGACGCCTCCCCCTTTGTACGGCACGTTGAGCATCTTGGTGCCGGTCTCCAGCATGAAAAGCTCGGCCGCGAGCCGGTCGGACGTCGCGCGCCCCGAGGAACCGAAGTTGAGTTGGCCCGGTCGCGCCTTGAGATAGGCGATCAGCTCAGGCACGGAGTGTACGGGCAGCGACTTGTTGACGACGACGACGTTGGCGAACTCGGCAGTGAGCGCGATCTTGACGAGGTCCCGCCGCACGTCGAAGGGGAAATCGTCGCGCATCAGCGGCGGAACGATCTGCCCGCCGAAGCCGCCCACCAGCAGCAGGTAGCCGTCGGGTGGCGCGCGCACCACTTCGCCCATGCCGATGAGGCCGTCGCCGCCCGGCCGGTTTTCGACCAGGACCGTCTGGCCGAGGCGCTGCTGCAAGGCCTGCGCCACCAGCCGGCCCATGATGTCGGCAACGCCGCCCGGCGCGAACGCGACGACGAGTTTGACCGTGCGCGTCGGATAGCGGTCCGCGGCTTGCGCAGGCGTTCCGCCCGCCAGCACGGCGAGCAGCAGCAGCAAGGAGACGATCGGCGAAACGCGGATCACGTCGAAGCGGTCGCCTCAGGCACGTTGACCTTGCCGGGCATGATCCGCGCGGTGCTGCGCGCCTTGAACTCGCCGTAGAGGAACGGAACGTCGCGCGGCATCGACGTGTGCAGGTTTTCCGGCGCGACGTTCGAAGGATCGGGATTCTTCATCAGCGGTGTGATGAGCGCATCGTAGCTCGGATACATGAAGAACGGGATCGAATAGCGCTCGCGGCCGGAGCGGTTGATGACCCGATGCAGCGTGGAGGACAGGACGGCGTCGGTCCATACCTTCAGCACCTCGCCGACATTGACGACGTAAGTGCCCTCGATCGGCGGCACCGCGACCCATTCGTTGTCGCGATTGCGGATCTCAAGCCCGCCATTGTTGTCCTGCGCCAGGATCGTGAATGCGTTGGTGTCGGTATGCGCGCGGGCACCGAGATGCACGCCGTCATCCTCCGGCGTCTGCGGCGGATAGTGGAGGATGCGGAGCGAATTCATGTCCTTCTTGAAATATTGCTTCAGCGTGCCGGCCGGCATGTCGAGCCCGAGTTCAAACAGCGCCAGCAGTTCGTATCCCAGCACATTGATCTTGTCGTAATAGGCCATCATCCGCGGCTTGAGATCGGGCATCGCCCTCGGCCATGGGATGCGGCCATGCAGCGGCTTGCCGGCGAGCAAATCGGGATCGTCGTCGGCAAGCGGCCGGCGAAATTGGAACGCCTCCTGCAGATTTTCCGACAGGTTCTTGCCGGTGCCCTTGTTCATGCCGGGCAGGTAGCCCTGGCCCTGGGCGTCCGGGTTGCGCGACATCGCGGATTCCATTTTGACGTCGAGCGGCAGGCTGTGGAAGTCGGCGGCCGTCTTGAAGATCGCTTCGATGTCTGCCGGCGCCATGCGATGGTTCTTGATGTACATGAAGCCGACGCGGCCACAGACGTCCGCGATCTCGGCCGCGACCGCGCGCCGTTTCGCCTCAACGCCCGACCACGCCGGGGCGAGGTCGACGACAGGCACATCCGTGAAGGCAAGCTTGCGGGCGGAAGGCAGCATCGCGGGCTCCTGACAGCGCGAACACGGCGATACCGCTGGGAGTCCCCGTGAAGCGCGAATGGCGGGGAATAGTAGCCTCGGTCGCGGCTCGTCGAAAGCCCGGACAAGAGGCAAGCGGCGCCCGCTCGAGCCGGCAGGGCTATCGCTCGCGTGGCTGCAGATATTCGAGCGGCGTGCTCGACACCACATCAACATAAGTCGGCTTGAACGCCGCCGGGCCGCCCTCGACCAGGCCGACGAATTTCGGACGCATCTCGGCGACGATCTTCAGGATCTTCTGGTGTTCCTCGATGCTGTTCCACTCGCCGATCAGATAGAAGCGGTTCGGGTCTTCGGCGTGGCGGCACAGCACGCCGTCCTTCATCTGGGCGGCCGACTTGTGCATGGGATTTTCGGGCGAGTAGTCGAACTCCTCGAACAGGCGGATGAACTCGTCCGCCATCCCGGGCTTTACGCGGAAATCGTAGATGTGAAGGACATTGCCTTTGCTCGCGAGCGGCTCAAGGGCCATGGTGTTGCTCCATGCTGCGTCCGAGTGGGGACAGGATCAGGGCGTCGGAATGGTTGGCGCGACGGTGACGGAGGTCGCGTTTCGGCTGCGATGCGATTCATGCCAGGGGATCAGCTTCCGCTCGAGATATTCCATCGTATAGAACAGCGCCGTTCCGATCACCGCCAGAAGGAAGACCGCGGCAAACACCCGATCGGTGCGGAACATGCCCTGCGCGCTCAACACCACGAAGCCGAGGCCCTGCTGCGCGGCGATGAATTCGCCGACGATGACGCCGACGAGCGACAGCGACATCGCCACCTTCATGCCGGAAAAGATGCTCGGCAGCGCATTGGGAAGCCGGAGCTTCAGCAGCATCTTCAGGCCCGAGCCGCGCATGGAGCGGCCGAGATCGACGACATCGGGATTGAGCGAGCGCAAGCCGAGCACGGAATCGATGACAATCGCAAACAGCGAGATCATGAATGCCATGCCGATCTTCGAAGGGTTGCCGGTGCCGAGCCAGATGACGAAGAGCGGCGCCAACGCCACCTTCGGCACACTGTTGAAGGCAATGAGCAGAGTGTAGAGCGTCTTTTCGAGAAACGGCGAATAGACGATGGCGACGGCAAGCGCGACGCCGATGATGACCGACATCGCAAACGCGACCAGCGTGTTGCCGAGGGTGTAGAGCGACTGCATGAAATAATATTCCGGCCGCTGCGCGATTTCACCCAACACAACGTCGAGCCCCGGAAACAGGTACGGCGGAACCCTGAACACGGTAACCACCACCTGCCAAACGACGAGCGCTGCCAACAGCGCCAAGATCTCTGCCGGAACGTACGACAGGACTCGTCGCTTGAGCGTGTTGATGCCCGTGCTTCCACTCATCTCGGCCGGCTCCTTGCAGCGGAATTGGTGTCGAGAACGTGACGCAGGTGACGGCTCAAGCGACCGAATTCCGGCTCCTCCCGGATATCGAGCGAACGCGGCCGCGGAAAATCGATGTCGAGCGTCTCGACGATGCGGCCGGGTCGCGCCGCCATCACTACCACGCGATCGGCGAGGAACACCGCTTCGGAAATGCTGTGCGTGACGAAGACGACCGTCTTCTTCGACCTTTGCCACACATCCTGCAACTCGACGTTGAGGTCGTCGCGCGTCAAGGCATCGAGCGCCCCGAACGGCTCGTCCATCAGCAGCAGTTGCGGGTCATCGATCAGTGCGCGGCACATGGCGGCGCGCTGGCGCATGCCGCCGGAAAGCTCCCACGGCCGCCGGTTTTCGAAGCCCGCAAGCCCGAACGTCGCCAGGAGATTTCGCGCGCGCGTCGCGGTAATCCTTCACCCGCTTGTTCGCGAACTCGATCGGCAGCAGCACATTCTCGATAATCGTGCGCCAGTCGACCAGGACATCGCGCTGGAAGACGAAGCCCAGCGTCTGCGCAGCACCGCCACTGCCGACGCGCACGGTTCCCGTCGTCGCCTGTTCGATCCCCGCGATGATGCGAAGGAGCGTACTCTTGCCGCAGCCGCTCGGTCCGAGCAGGCTGACGAATTCGCCGCGTTTGACCTGCAGATCGACGCCGTCGAGAGCCGTTATGTTGCCATCGGACGTGGCAAAGACCTTGCCAGGCCCGTCACCTCGATGTCGACCGGTGAAGGCTCTCCTGGCTGTTCGTCGACCGTCATCGACGTTGCAGGGGTAAGCCCAGCCTTCATCGCTGCTCGGCGCTACCGAACGATCGTGCGGCCGTAATCGGCATCGATAAAATCGTTGGTGAAATACTTCTCCGGCGCGCTTCCCGCCGGGATGACCTTCGCCGTTTCCATTTCGGCAATTGCTTTCGCCCAATAGGCGCGATCCTGGATGCCCGGATAAACCGACCGGCCGTCCCGCGTGACGAAATAAGAGGCATGACGCTCGAACTCATCGATCAGGTTCTTGACGGAGTTCGCCGCCGCCGGCCGCTGCTTCATCGTGGCCTCGGCGGCTTCTTTCGCATGTCCGGCCAAGATGTAGGCCCACGACGCCGAGATCACGCTGACGAAACGCTTGATCGCCGGGCCCTTGGCCTTGAGCGTATCGGTGCGCGTCAGCAGCCCATAGGAGGGCAAATCCATCCCATAGTCGGCAAACAGCAGTGAATCCGACGGTCGCTTTTCGGCAACGTGGGGAAAATCACCCGGCACGGTCGTCACGAACGCGTCCGCGCCACCCTCCGCATAGGAGGAAATCTTCGCCGACGCGGCGACGCCGACCAGGTTGAGATCGCTGACCTTGATGCCGTTCTGCGCGAAGAACGGCTCGAGAAACGGCGCTTCAAACGAGCCGGGCGTGAAGATGATCTTTTTGCCGACGAAGTCCTTGAGCGATTTGACCCCGAGCGACTTGGAATAGATGATTCCGATGGGGCTCTTCTGCAGATAGCCGGCGAGCGAAATGACCGGCAGCCCGTTCCCTGACCCGACGGCCATCGCCGACAGCGATGCCAGACCGAGATCGAAGCGGCCATTGCCGACGAGTTGCACGGTCGTGACCGAGCCATTCCCGTCCTCGATCGACACATCGAGATCCGCCGCCTTGAGCCACCCGCGCTCCACCGCGAGGTAGAACGGCAGATGCATGACGTGGGTGATCCAGTCGAGGCGAAGCGTCAGCGCGTCAGCCGCGAACGACCGCCGCGGCATCACGCCCGAGGCGACGGCTGCGGCCGCAAGCCCTACGGCGGCGCGCCGGGACAGCGCAGCCTCACGGAACTGCTTTGCAAACGCCGACATTGAAATCCTCACAACGCTCCGCTTTGGCCGCCACGATTGCTGTTTTGGGACCCTGGTCTCTTTTTGCCGGAGTCGCAATATTTTTTGGCGCGGCTTCGTCGGTGAGGCGCGGCAGTGCCCTGCGCGGGCAACTCGCGAGACCCGGTCACAACCTTTAATTGTTGTACGATCAAACGCGTCTCGCAATCGAACGTGGGTGATGACCATTGCAGCCTGCGCGCAGGAGAAGGCGCGGCACGCGCGTTGACGACGGCGGTTTCCGCAAGCAAAGTTCGTTCATGCACAAAAAGGTCAAGGCATGCTGAATTCGCGCCGCCTGGAAGATGCGTCGGGCCCCTCCCCCGCTGCATCGATCTCGGACCTGCGATGGCCCGATGATCCTGCCGCGATTCCGGATTGGGTCTACACCGATCAACGGATCTTCGATCTCGAGCAGGAGCGGATCTTTCTCGGGCCCACGTGGAACTATGTCGCGCTCGAAGCGGAGCTGCCGCGGCCGGGCGATTACATCCGCTCCTATATCGGCAGCATTCCGATTGTGGTCGCGCGCGACGAAGCCGGCGCGGTGCACGCGTTCGAAAATCGTTGCGCCCACCGCGGCGTCGAATTCTGCAAGACCTATCGCGGCAATACCAAGCAGTTCATCTGCCCCTACCACCAGTGGACCTACGACCTCGCGGGATCGCTGGTGTCAGTGCCGTTTCGCCGTGGCGTGCGCGGCAAGGGTGGGATGCCCGAGGACTTCAATCTCGACGAACACCACCTGCGGGCGCTGAACGTCACGTGCCATAACGGCGTGGTGTTTGCTTCACGACACGACGACATGGAGTCGCTTGAGTCGTATCTCGGCCCCGAGATTCTCGATCAGTTCGATTCCATTTTCGATGGCCGCGAGCTCAAAATTCTGGGCGTCCATCGCAACACCATGCCGTGCAACTGGAAGCTCTATCAGGAAAACCTGAAGGACCCCTATCACGCGACGCTGCTGCACACTTATCTCACGACGTTCGGGCTTTTCGTCGCCGGCAACAAGACCGCGATCATGATGGACGCCAAGGGGCGCCACGCCACGCTTTGCAATGCGCGACCGGAGGGCCGGCCCCAAAACGACGAGAGCAAATCGGAAATCCGCTCCTTCCATTCCGCGATGCAGCTTGCCGATCCGCGCGTCATTCAGCTCATTCGCGAACACGACCACCCTGGACCAGCAATGCGATGACGATCTGGCCCAATCTCATCCTGCTGCGGCAGACCAATATCCTCGGACTGCGTCACATCGTGCCGACCGGACCGCACGAGTTCATGCTGATCTGGACCACGTTCGGCTACGCCGACGACACGCCGGAGATGGAGCAGCATCGGCTTCGGCAGAACAACATCTTCGGTCCCGGCGGATTTCTCGGCATCGACGACAACGAAGCGCTGAAGTTCGTCCAGGATGGCCTGCGGCGCTCCGTCCCGCGTTACGGTCTCGCGCCGCTCGGCAAGGATGACGAAGGGCCGGAGACGGTGATTACCGATCGCGCCATCCGCTCGATGTATCGCCATTATCGCGAGTCGATGGGGTTGTGATGCCAAACGCCGGCCCGGCCATGAAAAGTTCCGCGCCCGACCGCGCCCGGCTGCGCGAGCTGCGCTTTTTGGTCGAGGAGTTTCATTTCGAATACGCCGCGGTGCTCGATCGCTGCGAGATCGAGCGATGGCCGGACTTCTTCACGCCCGACGGCGTTTATCGCCTGATCGCCCGCGACAATGCCGACTCGCAATTGCCGCTGTCGCTGATGTCCTGCGAAGGCATGGGCATGCTCAAGGATCGCGCCTACGCGATCGCGCATACGGAGATGTTTGCGCCGCGCTACATCAAGCATCTCATCAGCAATATTCGCGTCACCGATTACGATGCGCGGACCATCACCGCCGAGGCGAACTTCATCGTGCTCGAAACCCTGATCGATGAGCCGACCAAAATTTTGCAGGCCGGCTCCTACCACGACGTGTTCCAGATGGAGGGCGAGAAGCTTCTGATCAAGGATCGGCGCTGCATTTACGACACCGTCCTCGTTCCGACCTGCGTTGTCTTTCCGCCATGATCGGCCGCGGCCTCATCGATCGGACATCGCGATGATCGGGCGCCTGAGCAAACGAGCCGCCTGCATTGCTCTTCTCGCTCTGATGGGCCTGCCGGAGAGTGACGTTCGCGGCCGAGCAGTTTGGCAATTTGCGTTTCGTCACCATGGGGCCAACCATCACATCGCTGCCGATGGAGGTCGTCCGCGAGAAGGGCTTTGACAAGGAGGAAGGCTTCACCGCGGTGTTCACGACAGCCACCGGCTCGGTCGCCGTCAAGGCGATGCTGGCCGGTGATTTCGATTTCAGCCTGACCGCCGGGTCCGGGCTGACCGCGGCAGTGAGCGGCGCACCGATCAAGATCGTCTATGTCCATGTCGCCAAATCGCTGTATTTCCTCTACGCGCGCGACGGCATCACCGATTTGAAAGCCCTCGAAGGCAAACGCGTCGGCATCGACGCTATCGGCGGGACCCAGGACCTGATCATTCGCCACGCCATGCGGGCTGCCGGCGCCGATGACAAGAAGACTGTCTTCATCGCCATGGGCTATCAGAACACGCCGCCATCCCTGATTGCCGGCGCGCTCGACGCCGGCGTCATCACGCCACCCAAAGAGTTCCAGCTTCTCAATTCGACCAGCAAATTCGTCGATCTCGGCTTTCTCGGCGATCAGGCCCCTGGCCTGACCGGCGGCATCGCGACGACCGAGAGAATGACCCGCGAACATCCGGACGCGGTTCGCGCCGTGCTGCGGGCTCATGTGAAGGCGCATCGGTTCGTCCTGGAAAATCGCGACGAGATGATCGCGATCATGAGCCGGTTTCTCGGCCTATCGATGAAGGACGCGGCGCAATCCTACGACACGACCGTTCGCCCGCATTTCAATCCGACCGGTGCGATTTCGACTTCGCTTGAAGCGCAGTTCATTGCCGAACTGGCCCAGAGCCTCAAGCTCTCGCGGACGCCGGAACCCAGCAAGATTTTCGACTTCTCCTATATTCCGAAGTAGGCAAGCCGCATGCGGGCGACGGCCGAGGATGCTTCTGCGACGGCCGCTGGACGCCGCTTGGCGAGATCGATTGCCGCAACATCAGTCATTGGTTCGTCAAGGACGACGGCACCGCGACGCTCATCCTCGACCGTATTTCGCTGACCGTTGAAGACCACCGGTTCGTGTCTTTGCTCGGCCCGTCCGGATGCGGGAAGACGACCCTGCTGCGGATCATCCATGGCTTGATTTTGCCGTCGAAGGGCTCGGTGATGATCGGCGGCAGACGCGTGACCGGTCCTGGCGCGAACCGCGCGATGGTTTTCCAGGAGCACAATCTTCTGCCGTGGAAAACCGCGATCGAAAACGTGCAGTTTGGTTGCAAGCTCGTCGGGATCGCACCTGACGAGAGCCGTCAACGCGCCCGCGACGCGATGGCGCTCATGGGCCTGACCGGGTTCGAAGATCACTTGCCGAGCCAACTCTCCGGCGGAATGAAGCAGCGGGTCGGCATCGCCCGCGCGCTCGGCATTCGTCCGCAAATCCTGCTGATGGACGAACCGTTCGGCGCGCTCGACGCGCAAACCCGTGAGGTCATGCAGAATGAGTTGTTGCGGCTGTGGGAGGCGGATCGCAAGACGGTGGTGTTCATCACGCACTCGATCGACGAAGCCATTTTGCTGTCGGACCGCATCGTGGTGATGGGCGCCAGGCCTGGGCGCATCACGGCGACGATCGATGTCGAGCTACCGAGACCGCGCGATGATGACGTCCGGTCGGACCCGCGCTGGGCCACATTGCGCAAGCACCTGTGGACGCTTCTCAAACCCGAGCTTGCCGAGAACAGTCGATGACCGCGCAAGAAGGCGAGACGGCGACTGGACTGACGCCCGGCTTTGAGCGCCCGGCATGGTGGGCGCGCAGCTGGACGCTGGGTGCGGTCTCCGTAATCCTGTTCCTCGTTCTTTGGCAGTTTGTCACCAGCGCGGGTTTGATCGCGCCGATCTTTCTTGCGAGCCCATCAGCCATCGCCGAAGTCGCTTACGATCAGTTCTTCGTCTCGGGCGACATTTATCCGCACATCGCCGTGAGCCTTACCGAAGCTTTCCTTGGCTTTGTGCTCGCCATCATCGTCGGCATTCTGTTCGGGCTCGCCATGGGCCGTTTCGATGGCGTCCGCCGCGTGGTTGAGCCCTTCGTGATGGCGCTTTATTCGACGCCGTCAGTGGCATTATTGCCGCTCTTCATCCTGTGGCTCGGCATCGGGTTGTGGTCGAAGGTCCTCATCGTCTTCCTGGGCGGCGTGTTCGCCATTCTGGTGAACACGATGGCAGGCGTGCGGGGAACGAACCCGCGCCTGATCGAGACGGCGCGCGCGTTCACCGCGAGCGAAACGGAAGTGTTTCTCTACATTATTCTGCCTGCAGCAGTGCCCTTCATCGTGGCCGGCATCAGGCTTGCGATCGGCCGCGTGCTGATCAGCGTCTTCGTGGCGGAGCTTTACGCTTCCAACCAGGGCGTCGGATTTCTGATCACCCAGGCCGGCACGACCTACAACACGCCGCTGATGCTGATGGGCATCATGCTGTTCACGATCACCGGCATGGCGCTCTCGCAATGCCTGTCGTTTGTCGAAGAGCGGTATCTTGCCCGTTTCCGCCAGCAATAGGCGCGTGGGGTCTGACATCGCTGCAATCTCTCAGCGCATCCACGGCATTTGCGGTAGCCTCACCAGCATTCCGAGCGCAGAAAAGGTGATTCATGAGTGCTCTCAAACTGACATTCGGTTGCGGCCCGAGCGACAGGGTGTCGGCGATCTTCGACGGCCGGGTCCGCGTTGAAGGTTGCGAGCTGTCCTGCTTCCCCATCGGTCCGGAAGAGGCCTTCCACCGCGCCTTCGCAAACCAGGATTTCGACATTACGGAGCTGTCAGCAAGCTCCACCATCCTCACCACCTCGCGAGGCCAATGCCCCTACTACGCCCTGCCGGTTTTCCTCTCGCGCGTGTTTCGTCATTCGGCTTTCTACATCCGTACCGATCGCGGCATTCGCTCGCCCGAGGATCTTCGCGGCAAGCTGATCGGCGTTCCGGAATATCAGATGACCGCCGCGCTCTGGGCGCGCGGGATTCTGTCGGACGAGTACGGTGTGAAGTCGCATGAAATCCGCTGGCGCAACGGCGGCTTGAATGTCGCGGGTCGCGATGAGCGAACGCCCATCAGCCTGCCACCGCAATTCGAGCTTCAGGCAATTCCCGCTACCGCCACGCTCTCGGCCATGCTTGAGGCGGGCGAGCTCGACGGAATCGTCACCGCCCGGGCGCCCGATTGCTTCACGAAAGGCGCCCCGCACGTCGCTCGCCTGTTTCCCGATTTCCGCGCCGCCGAGGAGGCTTATTTTCGGAAAACAAAAATGTTTCCGATCATGCATCTCCTCGCCATCAGGCGCAGCCTCGTCGAGCAACATCGGTGGCTCGCGGCAAGCGTCACCAAGGCCTTTTTCCAAGCCAAGCAAATTGCCATGGACGAGATGCATGAGATCGGCGTGCTGGCGACAATGTTGCCCTGGCTGCAGGACGACCTGAAACGTGCGCAGAGCGTCATGGGCGCCGACGTGTGGCCCTACGGCGTGCCTGAAAATCGAAAAGACCTCGAAGCAATGTGCCGCTATTCGGTCGAGCAGGGACTGTCGCAGCGCAAGGTCGAGCTCGAAGAGCTTTTCGCGCCTGGCACACTTCACCGGATGCAAGGCAAGGATTAGGGCGCGTACTCATAGATCTCGGACATGTCCGCTTCGCTCCGATAACGACCACTTTTGCGCATGCGCAACAAATGACGCGATGGGCCAATATCAGACGTTGCCCTCAGGTGGATCGGCGCGCAGCGGCCGTCCCGCCTCCTATTCTGACTCTTCGAAATACCTGGCCGGGGTGGTTCCGAAGGAATGACGGAACATGGCTATAAAGGCACTAGTGCTTTCGTAGCCGAGGCTGAAGGCGACATCGCCGACGCTTTTTCCGGTACCGAGGAGCTCCAGCGCGCGCAGCAAGCGCGCCTGCCTTTGCCAAGCCCCGAAGGTGAGTTTGGTCTCGAGCAAAAAATGGCGAGCGAAGGAGCGTGAACTCATGGCGGCGCTGCGCGCCGCATCGGCAAGCGACCGCCCAGGATGCTCTGCAAGATCGGTCGCGATCACCCGCAATCTGGAGCTCTTTGGTACCGGCAAGTGCAGCGGCTCGTGCGGAAGAGCGACGATCCGATCAAGCAGCACCCGGACAAGTCGGCCATCGGCGCCCTCTTCGTCATAAAGGGCCGGCAACCGCACAACGGCCAGGATCAGCTCACGCAGCAAAGGATTGATTTGGACAACCGTGCAGTGCGTCGGAAACCCTGGTAGCGCATCCTTGCGGATATAGATCGAGCGCGTTTGCGTGTTGAGCGTACAACGCGTGACATGAAACTCACGCGCAGGAATCCAGATCGCCCGATTTGGCGGAGCGACCCAGGCCCCTTGTTCCGCGGTGGTCGTGAGGGTCCCGGATTCAGCATAGATCAATTGGCCGCGCGGATGAGAATGCGGTGGGGTTTTCAGTCCAGCCTCGAAACGTTGTGCGCTCGCAACAATTGCCCGCGGGCAATTGTAATCCACCGGCGGCGGCCACGATGAGCCTACGTCCGGCCGGCAACGAGCCGTTTGGCCGTTTCTCGACATTAATTGGCAGTGTAGCGCTAATGCGAGAGTGCCGGAATGGTCGATGATTGAGCTCCAGCTTGCGTCGAAGGAGAGCTCAATGACGCCGACCCGCCGACAAGCTCTTCGTCTGGCTGGCGCGGCCATTCCGTTCAGCGCATCATGGTTTGCGAGAGCCAATTCCTATCCGTCACGGCCGGTTCGGATCATCGTCGGCTATGCGGCGGGTGGCGCGCCCGACATACTGGCGCGCCTCATCGGACGATGGTTATCCGACCGGCTCGGCCAGCCATTCGTCGTAGAGAATAAGCCCGGCGCCAGTGGCAGGATCGCGATCGAGACGGTGGTCAGGGCACCCCCGGATGGCTACACGCTGCTGCTCGTGGCCTTGCCGGATG
Source organism: uncultured Alphaproteobacteria bacterium (assembly GCA_963702755.1). Taxonomy (GTDB): domain Bacteria; phylum Pseudomonadota; class Alphaproteobacteria; order Rhizobiales; family Xanthobacteraceae; genus JAJPKK01. The sequence continues at coordinate 74,200 of CAVPDZ010000011.1, forward strand.
CGGTCAACGCAACGCTCTACCAGGGTCTGAATTACAGTTTCGTCCGCGACATCGCGCCTATCGCGGCCACTAGCCGTGATCCCGACGTGATGCTCGTCAACCGGCCTTTCCCGCCAAATCGATCCCAGAGTTCATTGCCTATGACAAGGCAAATCCCGGCAAGATCAACATGGCGTCCCCTGGCGTGGCTCATCGCCGCACATGGCTGGCGAGCTGTTCAACTTCATGACCGGGATTGATATGACGCACGTGGCCTACCGCGGTTCGGCGCCTGCACTGACCGATCTGCTCGGCGGTCAGGTGCAAGTCTTCTTCGCCCGGATTGCGGCATCGCTCGCGTATGTCAGGGCCGGCAAGCTGCAAGCGCTCGCAGTGACCACGGCGGCGCGCGCGGACGCGCTGCCGGATATTAGACCGTGGCTGATTTCGTGCATGGCTTTGAGGTAAGAGGGTGGTTCGGAATAGGCGCGCGGAAGGATGTACACACGGATCGTAGATCGACTTGACACGGAGATCAATGCAGGTCTCAACAATCGGCGATGCAGGCGCGACTTGCGGATCTCGGCTCTCGGCATTTGCTCTCTCGCGCCTGACTTTGGCAGGTTCATAGCGGATGAGATCAAAAAGTGGGCTAACGTGATCAAGTTCGCAAACATCAAACCAGAGTGACGAGGCGAACTGGTCATTTGTCTGATGGGACGGAGCAACGCGATGAGCAGAATACTGTGTGATCTGCGTGCGGAAACGGTGCTGGCGCGACTGAGAGAGCTTGCATCGCGGCAGTCTTGGAGATGCAACAGTACTACGACACAAAACGTCGGACTGGCGCGGGCTCAACTGACAGAGGTAGGCCAGCGATATGAATTTTGTGCGCGACAAGTTGGTCGCGCTCGAATGGAGAAATGAGAGCTGTGCGATCTGCTTTGCCGCGCACTGCGGGCAAGACGCATCGTCGAATTTGGCACGTCGTTCGGGGTTTCAGGATCTACCTGGCGGCAGCTGTACGCGACAACTTGCGCGATTTCGGAGGCCTGGGAATGGTAGTCGGCACGGAGATAGAGATAAGCAAAGCTGCAACAGCTAGAGAAAATCTTTCTGAAGCTGGTTTTGCTGACTTCGTCGAAATACGCATCGGCGACGCAACTGAGTATTTTAGAAGATGTCGGTGGCACAGTGGACTTTCTGCTGCTCGATAGCTGGATCTCTCTCATCTGGCCTGTCATCGATGTGATGGCGCCGCAGCTACGGGCTGGTTCGATGGTCCTGTGTGATAATGTCGAACTGTTCGAGGCGGAGTATGCCGAATATACGTCCTTCGAGCCGGGCTCCCAATAAAGGCTTTCGCTGGTGATTTTTTCACATCAGGGAGGGCTAGAACGTTAAGTAAAGATGGGTTGATTGTATTGGAAAGCAGAGAACGGCCGTTTGTTCAGCGACATCGGATCGAACCCTGCCGCGACCTTGAACGATAGTGCGATCTCGTCGAGCTCGTGCCGAGGGATTACGGTCTCGATGTCGGTAAAGCCGTTCGGCGCACGCTGCTCGACCATATCCATGATAATCGAAGGGCCGAACTCGCGATTGAGCAATATGACCTTGTTCATCACGGGCAGCCGTTCGCGCTCGTAGGCTGCGAGCCCATCCTCGATGGAGGGAGCGGTTGCAAGCGCAAGTGCCAGCACGCGGGCATCAACTATTGCCTGGCTGCCGGCCTGCGAGCCTATCGGCCGCATCGGATGGGCCGCATCGCCGAGTAGCGTCACACGCCCGAAACTCCAGCGCGGCAGTGGATCGCGGTCGTCTTTGGGGTATTCGTAGATTTTCTGGGTCCCGGCGACCAAATCGGCGAAAGGAATCCAGTCGAAGTTCCAGTCCTCGAACTGCGCGAAGAAGCGCTCCTTGACGGCGCGCCGGTCCCAGGTGCCAGGTCGGTCCGACGCCATCTGCTGGCCTAGCACCGTGACCCAGTTGATCAAGGAGCGGCCGCGCACGCGGAGCTTCTCGCTCATCGGATAAATCACCGCCCGGCGCTCGCGCGAGCCGATGGTCACATGCGTGCGGCCGTCAAGAAACGGCGCAGATTCGATCACACCACGCCACTGGATGCGGCCGCTCGACACCGGCGCCCCCTCGTCGGGGTAGAGTTGCGCGCGCACGGCCGAATGGATGCCATCAGCCCCGATCAACACATCGCCTCGATGCGAGACCAACGTCTTGCCGGTCGAGCGATCCACGAAATGTGCGGTGACGCCACCCGCGCTTTGCTCGAACGATATGAGCTTGTGACCGGTATGGATGTTGTGCGCACCAACCCGGGCATTGACGGCGCCGAGCAGGACCATCTGCAGGTCACCCCGGTCGATAGAATATTGCGGCCAGGCGTAGCCGGCGGCAAGCCCACGCGGCTCCGACCAGATCGCCTGACCAAACCTGTTGTAATAGGTCAGCGTCGAGGTTTCGATTGCGACGGCCTTGAGAGCTTCTGCGAGGTGGAGCTCCGTCAGCTCCCGCACGGCATTAGGTTGCAGGTTAATGCCGACGCCGAGCGCCTCGATCCGGCCGACCTGCTCGAACACCGTAGCCTCGATGCCGGCCGCCTCGAGGCTGAGCGTTGTTGTAAGGCCGCCGATACCGCCACCGATCACCAATGCCTTCATACTCACATCCTGCGTGCGCTATTGGACCTTGATGCCGCTTTCCTGAATGACGCGTTTCCACATGGCGGCTTCGGCACGCCATTCGCGGCCAAACTCCTCGGGGCTGTTAAGCACGGCCTCCGCGCTCAGCTGATCGAGCTGGGCCTTGATGTCGGCACGGGCTGCACCCCCTGCAAGCGCCGCATACACGCGACCGATGATATCAGATGGTGTGCCCTTCGGGGCCACCATCGCGGTCCAGCCGCTCGTCTCAAGATTCAGGCCGAGTTCTTTGAGCGTCGGCGTGTTCGGAAGGAACGCGCTGCGCCGTGGCCCAGTCACGGCGATGGGGACAAGCTTGCCGGTCTCGATGTGCGGCCGGCTGAGCGAAAGCGTCTCCACGAGCACATCGGCGTGGCCGCCCAGCACGGCGCTGAGCGCTTGGCCGCCACCATTGTAGGGAACTGTGACGAATTCGATTCCGGCCGTTCGTTCGAAAAGCCGTGCCGTGAGGTAGGCGATGCTACCGACCGCTGTGGTTGCAACATTGAGCTTGCCCGCGTTCTTTTTGCTCCAGCCGAGGAGATCGGCAAGCGAGTTCACGCCCAGCTCCGGCCTTACGGCGAGCATGAAATCCTGGTCGGCGAAGCGAGTGATTGGCGCAAGTGTCAATACGGACTGCCCATTCTTTGGATATAGCGAAGGATTGATTGCGAGTGTCGCCCCCGTAGTGGCGAGGAACGTATAACCGTCGGGAGCAGCATGCAGCGCTGCCGCAACCGCGATCTGGCCGTTGGCGCCACCCCTGTTCTCGATCACGACCGGTTGTTTGAGGAGGTCTGACAGATGCTGACCAAACAACCGCGCGATCAGGTCGGGCGAGGCGCCCGGAGTGGTGCTGACCAGAAGCGTGATAGGGCGCGTCGGATAAGTTTGTGCGGTCACTGAACCGGTGAGCACGAGGAACAGAATTGTTATCCTGAAGATGCACGCCATGTCCAACCTCTCAAACCCTAAGCTGCGGCGGTCCACAATCACTAAAGAGTGTGATGAACTCAGACCCTGAAAGTTCGCCAAGTTGCAATGATCACTTGCGAGTCAGAGCTATAGGTCAAGATATCAAATCCTTATCGAGCGGCCAGCCGGGATGCCACCTATTTCGTGATTTGGCCGAACTCTCCAACGTCTGAGTTGGATCATTTTCGACAAAATCAGCGGGGGGCGTCGGCTGGGTGATGTCCGCTTTGCCTCGAAAGCGCCGAAGCCGGGCCGGGCCAGGGGCGTTGCGTTTGGCCGGACACCTATGATTCAAACTACCAAACTGGGGGCTTTAATCATGCGCTATGAACTCGCCGGTTATGAATGGGACGCCATCAAGCCGATGCTACCCAACAAGCCGCGTGGGCGTTCCTCGTGTAGACGACCGTCGTGCCCTCAATCGCATCTTTTGGGTCTTGCGATCCGCAGCACCCTGCCGCGATCTACCGAATGCGTTTGGTCCCTATACTACTTGCTACAATCGCTTCGTTCGCTGGCGGCGGGCTGGTGTCTGGAGACGTATTATACTTGCACTTCCCGCTGCCAATTAGTCCCGGCACATTCAACAAATCGCAGGAGGGGGGATGACGACGCGACTGAGGCTCTCGTTTGCGTGTGGCAATTATGATCGCATGGCCGCATTGCGCACCGGCGATGTCGCGGTCGAAGGCATCGATCTCAACTACATCGCGATCGACTTGCCGCGCGAGATTTTCGACCGCATGGGGAGCGTCCTGGAATTCGATGTGTCGGAATTCTCGAGCTCCGAATTCGTGAGCCGCTTCGCCCGCGGCGACCGCGCCCTCGTCGCCCTCCCCGTGTTTCCCTCGCGCATGTTCCGCCACGGCTACATCTACATCAACAAGCGCACCGGCATCCGAACGCCGAAGGATTTGGAGCACAAGCGGGTCGGCCTCGGGCTTTACACGCAGACCGCGGCGGTCTGGATCCGCGGCCACCTCGCGCACCAGTACGGCGTCGATCTTTCGACCATCCGCTGGGTGCAAGGCGCGATCGAAAAGGGCGGGCCGCACGGTTCGCCCGCCGCGCCGCCGCTACTGAAGCCGGCGAAGATCGAAAACAACGCCAGCGGCCAATCGCTGAGCGAACTTTTGGCCGCAGGCGAAATCGATGCGCTCGCCGGCGCACGCCATCCCACGCCGCATCCGGACGTCGTGCCGTTGTTCGCCGACGCGAAAGCGGTCGAGAAGGCATTCTATCGCGAGACCCGCATCTTCCCGATCATGCATCTCGTTGCGATCCGCCGCGATCGCTACGAGCGCGATCCTTGGATCGCGAGCAGCCTCTACAAGGCGTTCGTTGCCGCGCGCGACATCGCGCTCGGCGAACATGCGCAGGCCCGGCGCGCACGCCTACATGCTGCCGTGGATCGATCACGACGTCGCGGAGATCGCGGATGTTTTCGGGGACGACCTGTGGCCCTACGGCGTCGAGGCGAACCGGCCGACGCTCACCGCGCTGGTCGAGTACATGACGGAGCAGCATCTCATCGCCGCGCCGCCTGCGATCGAGGACTTGTTCGTGCCGTTGCCCGGATTGGCCGGCAAGTAAGGAACAGGCTGAAGAACCAGCGCCGACGAAGTGGCTGCCGAACGCGCTGCTACAAAATACAGACCGCTCCGGTGCCCTGCAGGCCGATCGCCTTCGCGGCGCCGCGGCTCAAGTCGAGGCTGACCCCGGACGTGTAAGGACCGCGGTCGTTGATCGTGACGATGACCGTCTTCCCGGTGCGCGGATTGCCGACGGTGAGTTGCGTGCCGAACGGCAGCGTACGATGGGCGGCGGTCATGCCGTTGGGATCGAACCGCTGGCCGCTCGCGGTGTGAGTGCCTTCCCAATAAAAGGCCGAGATGATGCGGCGGCCGCCGTTGCAGCTCCCTTTGAGCGGCGCCGGCCGCGGCACGGGCGGCAGCGCATCGGGATCACCTTGAAATTCCGTCGCGGACTTATCGTCTGCCGGCGCAGCTTCAGGGCGCGCGGCTTTGACGGCTGCAGCGGTCCCTGCCGGGGTGACGGACGCGACTTGATACACGCGCCGGGCTTGCAGGTTCGGCGGGCGGAGCCTCGCGCTTCGCCGCCTTGGACGAGCGCTTGGCTTTCGAGGGTTGTGCGCTGGCGCCGGGTGGCGGCGCAGGCGGCGCCATGGCGCGCGGCGCTTCCGCCGGCGCCGCGGCGCTCTGGGTGGCGATCGTTTCGAACGCCTTCGCGATTACTGATGCCTCGGCGCGCGGCTCTTCGGCCTTTGCCGCAGCATTCGGCAGTCGTGGCCTTTGCAATCACGCTGACCGTCGCGAGGCTTCGGCTCCGCAGGTGGTTGCTCAGGCTGCGACACCGTATTCGCGAGCGCTGGCGCATTCGCGGACGTCACCGTGCTGGCGGACGTGACAGCGCTTGCGGATGCCGTGGCATTCACCGGCGCGACCGTATTCGCGGCTGCCGTCTTTGCGATCGAACTCGTGGTTTCGGCGGCCGGTGCGGTGACCGCGGCTTCCGTCACGCGTATTTCGCTCACGGCTGCAGTGAACGTCGATGTGGTTACGACGGGCGGTGCAACCGGCGCTGTCGCGATCACTTCTTCGCGGACGGCAGGCTCATGCACGCGCATGACGCGCGCGGTGTAACCCGGGCCCGGCGCGACGATCGCGATCAGCCGTTTCCACAACGGCAGGTCATTGGTTGGCGCCGACGCGAAGCCGGGCAAAACCAACAATGTCATCATGACGATGACAAACGCACGATTCATGATCCCCCCTCCTATGCCGGCGCGACTTCTGTGACGAAGACGCCGGATACGGGATCGCTTGGGCCACGAATTGCTTGCGGCCCCCCACCATGTCCGTTGATATGATAACCGGGAGACGAAAAAATGGCGATTTGCTTACATCGAGGCGATCTGCCGGGGATATCCGGTTACCGCGGTGCGGTCGCGATCGATACCGAGACCATGGGTCTCGACCATCACCGGGACCGGCTCTGCGTCGTCCAATTGTCGGGCGGCGACGGCAATGCGGACATTGTCCAGATCCCGCGCAACGTTCCCCCGGCGGCCAACCTCAAAGCCTTGCTGGCCGATCCTAACATCCTGAAGATATTCCATTTTGCCCGGTTCGATCTGAGCGCGCTCTATACCGCCTTCGGGGTCATGCCGACCCCGGTCTACTGCACCAAGATCGCTTCGCGTCTGGTGCGCACCTATACCGACAAGCATGGGTTGAAAGATCTCGTGCGCGACCTCCTTGGAATTGAGATTTCCAAGCAGCAGCAGCTGACCGACTGGGGCGCGGACGAATTGACCGAGCCGCAACTCACCTATGCGGCCTCGGATGTCCTGCATCTGCACGCCCTGAAGGAGAAGCTTGACGTTCTGCTGGCCCGCGAAGGACGGGAGGACCTGGCGGCGGCCTGCTTCCGCTTCCTGCCCGAGCGGGTGCGCCTCGACCTCGCCGGCTGGGCGGCCGAGGACATATTTTCCCACAGCTGAGTGCCCTGCCATAGCCACAATCTCGGGCGAATCTCCCCTCCGGCGCGACTTTATGGCGGGAAAACCCGCCGGTCAGGATGGGGATGCGCGCCGCGTCGTCGGGGGCAATCGGGCGTAATTTAGGCAGTGCGTTTTGCCGACTACGCGTGACGACGTGTTATGATGGGATGGGGTTGCAGCGAATTTTGCGCTGACCGATTTGAGGGGTGGCAGCCTGAGCTTGACGTCCACGATGCCGCGCCCGGCCGTGCGCGCCGCGCGTCAGATTGGCCGAACCGATGGCGACCGCGTCTTCCGCGCGGCAGCGCGCCATAGCCGCTTTGTCCGCTTCCTGCGCATGGCGATCCCCGCCGGCATCGTGCTGGTGGCCCTCGTCATCGTGGGTGCCGCGTTCTTCAATCCGTTCAAGCTGATTGCCGCGTTCCCGATCGATCCCGGCAAGATATCGCTGTCCGGCACCAAGATCGTGATGGAGTTGCCGCGGCTCAATGGTTTCACCAACGATGCCCGACCCTATGAGCTGACCGCGCGCGCCGCCGCCCAGGACTTCACCCAGCCCGACTTCCTGGAGCTCAAGGACATCGGCGCCCGCGTCGATATGAAGGACGGACAGCGCCTCAATCTCAGCGCCAAGAGCGGCCTCTACAACACCAAGACCGAGATCCTGAAGCTCAACGATCATATCGTTCTGACGACGAGCGGCGGCAACGAAGCTTATCTTTCCGAAGCGACCGCCAACATGAGCACCGGCTACATGGTCTCGGAAAGTCCGGTGGAGGTGAAGTTTCAGGACGGTTTGCTGAACGCCAATCGGCTCGAGGTCATGGAAAACGGCGACCTGCTGCGCTTCGGTGGCGGCGTCGAAATGAATGTCAAGGCGCAGACGCCGCCGCAGCGTGGAGCCGAGGGGGCGACCGCTTCGATCGAGCCCGTGGCCATTCCACCGCAACGGGGGCCGCGCCAATGACAGCCCGCATCCGGCCGACCGAAGCTGCCTGGACGATCGTGCTTGCCGCTGCCGTCGCGATGCTTGTCGGCAGCGCAATCGCCGGCGCACAGCCGCAACAGCAACCCAACGGGCCGCCGAACGCGCTCCAGGGCTTCTCGCAAAACCGCGACAAGCCCATCAAGATCAACTCGGCGACGCTCGAGGTGCGCGACAAGGACAAGATGGCGACCTTCTCCGGCGACGTCCATCTCGTCCAGGGCGACACCACGCTGCGCAGCAAGACGCTCGTGGTGTTCTACGAGGATGATGCCGCGACGAAGCCCGCGGCCGGGACGCAGCAGAACCAGCAGATCAAGCGCGTCGAGGCCAAGGGCGGCGTGATCGTGATGCAGAAGGATCAGACCGCGACCGGTGACAACGGCGTCTTCGACATGCGCGCCAATACGGTCACCCTCCTTGGCAACGTCGTCATCTCCCAGGGCCAGAACGTGGTCCGCGGCGATCGGCTGACGGTCGATATGACGACGGGCGTCTCGCAAGTCGGATGCGGAAAAGCCCCCGGGCAATGCCGCGTGCAGGCGTTGATCAATCCCGGCGCCGCCAAGGCGGACGCGCAGCACCCGCAGGAAACGAACCAACCTGGGCGCGACACTCCGCGTCAACGTGCGCCGCAGCCTTCCGGCCTATATTAATGGCGCCCCCGCAGCGCGCATTTGGCGAAGCCGGGGGATTGGTCCGCGCATCGCGGCATTGGCTTGAGGCCCTTGTGGTCGATCTGATCGATCTGTTCAAACGCTTCGGTCCTCAGCGTCGCAAGCCGCCGGCCTTCAACCGCCAAGGCGCGCCCCCTCCGCGCGGCCGGCCGGCCGGACCGAGCGGCGGACCGCGACCGCAGCAAGCGCGCAGCGCCGCCCCTCAATGGCGGCCGCGCGAAGAACAGCGGCAGCAGCCGCGCGATTATCTCGCCGTTCACGGCGTCGAGAAGACGTTCGGCAGCCGCAAGGTGGTGCGCGGCGTCAGCCTCTATGTGCGACGTGGCGAAGCGGTCGGCTTGCTCGGTCCGAACGGCGCCGGCAAGACCACGGTGTTCTACATGATCACCGGCCTCATCAAGGCCGACCGCGGCCACATCCATCTCGACGGCTACGACGTCACCGCGCTGCCGATGTACCAGCGCGCGCGGCTTGGCATCGGCTACCTGCCGCAGGAAGCCTCGATCTTCCGCGGCCTCAATGTGGAAGAGAATCTGCGCGCGGTGCTCGAGATCATCGAGCCGAGCCGGCGGCGCCGCGAAGCCGAACTCGACAGCCTGCTCGACGAATTCAACATCGGGCGGTTGCGCAAGACGCCGACCATCGCGCTGTCGGGCGGCGAGCGGCGCCGCGTCGAGATCGCCCGCGCGCTCGCGACCCGACCCAATTACATGCTCCTCGACGAGCCCTTCGCCGGCATCGACCCGATCGCCGTCGGCGACATCCAGGCGCTGGTGCGCCACCTCACCCAGCGCGGCATCGGCGTCCTGATCACCGACCACAACGTCCGCGAAACGCTCGGCCTCACCGACCGCGCCTACATCATCTATTCGGGCGAAGTCCTGATGGAGGGCGACCCCGACGAGATCGTCAACAATCCCGACGTCCGCCGCCTCTACCTCGGCGAAGAATTCCGGATGTAGGACGCGTCGCGCCGTGCGCGCGAAGGCGCGCACGCTTCGCTTTGCGCCCTCCCCGCTCGACGCATTCGGTGACGCAGTCGATGGCGCCGGCATCAAGCTCGGCGCTCAAGCGCCGGCGACGCGACACAACATTGCGCCTCGAAAACCCTCGGTTTTTCCCTCAGAACAGGGAAAATATCAGGGAATCGCAAAAAGTGGGCTTCCGCGGACGCATGGCTCCGCGATTTGAGCAACGGCGTCAGCGATATAGGCCGCGCGCATTTTCAGAAGCGGCGGCAAAAACAGCGAAACCTCAGCGAAGGCCTTGTTAGACACCATTGTAATTTTCTTTCGCGGATCGACGGACTTTGGCGGCAATGTCGGATGACTATTTTATAGGACTATTCCTCTTGCGTCAACGACCGTAACCGTCGCGCCGCTCATCGGGCGTCCGGCCCGCTTGAATAGGATTGGGCTAGGCCGTGTACCCGTAAACCCGGCCGCGTGATGCGGAGACGGCCGCTTTGCCCCCATAGCGACCGAGTTCGTCCGGCAGCGCAATATGTCGCGATGCGCCATCTCCAAACCATGCAGTGCAGCAAAGTCAGTCGCAGCCATTGCCCAGTTGACCTAGTTCCCATGCAGCCCCGGCCGCGATAGGCTTCGTCGGCCAATCGCGAGGATTAGCGATGCGACGGCGGGATTTCATCGCGGGGCTCGGAGGCGTGCGGCGTGGCCGCTTGCGGCGCAGGCGCAGCAGGCCGAGCGGGTCCGGCGCGTCGGCGTACTGATGGGGTTCGACGAAAACATCCCGGAGGCGAAAGACTGGCTCTCCGGGTTCACGCGCGGGCTCTCGGAGGCAGGTTGGACCGACGGCCGCAATTTGCGGATGGACGTTCGTTGGGCCGGCGGTGCGCCGACCGGATTGCGGATGTTTGCGAAGGAGTTGGTCGATCTTCAACCCGACGTAATCCTCTCAATCGGGACTCCGGGACCGCTGCACTCCAGCGGGAGACGCGGACGATCCCGATTGTATTTGTGTTCGTTGCCGATCCGGTCGGCTCTGGCTTCGTTGCGGGCCTGCCGCGCCCGGGCGGCAATATCACCGGCTTCATCGACATAGAAGCCGGTATGGCGGGCAAGTGGCTGGAGTTGCTCACGGAGATCGCCCCTGGCGTCAAGCGGGTCGCAATCATGTTCAATCCCGACACGGCACCGGTGGCGGATCGCATTTCCTTCCCCCATTCGAGGCGGCTGCCCGATCACTCAAAGTGCTGCCGATCGCAGCGCCCGTTCACAGCGATGCCGAAATCGAAACGGTCATCACCTCCTTGGGCGCTTGAGCCGGGAGGCGGCCTCGTCGTCATGCCCGACATTTTCATGCAAGTGCATCGTGCGACGATCATATCGCAGGCGGCCCGAAACAACGTACCGGCGATCTATCAGCTATCTTTCATTCGCTCAGCGAAGGCGGTTTGCTTTCCTACGGACCCGACGAGCGGACATCTTTCGGCGCGCGGCACCCTATGTCGATCGCATTCTCCGTGGTGCAAAGGCGGCAGACCTGCCGGTTCAGCTGCCAACCAAATTCGAATTCGTCGTCAACCTCAAGACCGCTAAGGCGCTCGGCCTTATGGTCCCGCAATCCATCCTGCTAAGTGCCGATCAGGTGATCGAATAAAGCAGATCGCAACGCGGTTGGTCTGGGTCATCTTCAGCCCTTCGCCCTATCGTTGCCCACGGCAAGGTTTACCCATCCAATGGCTGACCCCTACGCGCCGAGGCCGCGGGTCTCACACGGGCCACAAGCGGTCACTTTTGCTCGCGCAGATGCAGCCATTCCCCGCGTTTAGCCTGTCGGCCGTATCTTCTCGCGGCGCTAAAGTAATCTCACACCGTTAATCAAGTTTCATGTTCTTAAGCTTTTTGACGCACAACTCCGCAAACGCGCGGACCGTGGCTGACGGATTCGGGAGCGCGGATAAATAAATTGCACGGGAAGTGGTTCGATCTCGAAGTCTTCGAGCACGTATTTCAGGCGACCGGATTTCCTATAAGACGCCACCATGTAGGAAAGAAACGACCCGAATCCGAGGCCCCTGGCACAGCTATCGATCGCGACAGCAGCCTCGTTGCAAACGAGCACGTTTGAAACGGGAACACCGATTCGGCGCGAGTTCATCCGGAAGGGCCATTCTGCGTGTGGCGCGAGCCCGGTAAAGCGTACGCACTGGTGGGCGCGAAGGTCCTCCGGGCGCTGGGGGACGCCGTGGCGACGCAAGTACGCAGGACTCGCACAGACGACACGTCGTACTTGCGCAAGCGGGATCGATATCAGCGACGAGTCGTCGAGGTGCGCGATGCGAATTGCGGCATCGAAACCTTCCTCGACGAGATTCACAATCCGGTTCACGAGCAGAAACTCGACCGTCGTTTCAGGGTGAAGCGCTAGAAACTCGTTCACAATGGGAGCGACGTATGTCTGCCCGAACGCGACCGAGGCCGTGACTCCCAAATCTGCCATGCGGAATAGTGCGCCGAGCCTGCAGCACTCCCTCCGCTTCCTCCACATTTGCCAAAATGAGGCGACAGTACTCAAGGTAACGCCTTCCATCATCGGTGAGATGAATTCTACGGGTGGTGCGGTTGAGGAGTGTCACGCCGAGTTCGCGCTCGAGTGCGGCGAGCGTGCGCACCATCGAAGGCAAAGACACTCCAAGCTTCGATGCGGCCGCGGTGAGGCTGCCCTCCTCGACGATGCAAACGAATCCCTTCATCGCCCCGAGCTTATCCAAGTTGGATTACTCCATTTTATGAAACAGTGAAGTGCATAAGTGCATCTTTATTCTCCTAGCGAAGGAGTCAAAATTGATGCCAATCCGTAAACGAGTCAGGGAGATCGAGCATGAGCAAAGTCGCAAGCACACTCATATTTTCGTTTCTCGCGCTTCCGACGATGTTTGGCGCCGTCGCATTTGCCCAGGGCGGCAACCTCGCAGAGGTCGAGGCGAAGATGTTTGCCGCCAGCACTGGTTACGAACGCTTTATGGGCCGCTGGAGCCGGCTGCTTGCTCCCGCCTACATTGCGTTTGCCGGGGTCAAAAACGGTGATCGCGTCTTGGATATCGGCACAGGGACCGGATCGCTTGGCCGCTGCAGTAGAATCAAGCATGCCGGCGAGCGAGATCATCGGCGTCGATCCCTCGGGCGGGTTCATCGCGTACGCACAAAAGAACGCCAAATCGACCCGCGTCCGCTTTGAAGTCGGTGATGCGCAAGCGCTCATGTTCAAGGATGCATCCTTTGACAATACCTTGGCGTTGCTCGTTATGAATTTCGTCCCGGATCACAACAGGGCAGCCGCCGAAATGCGCCGCGTGACCCGTTCAGGGGGTACGGTAAGCGCTTGCGTGTGGGACTACGACGCAGGCATGCAAATGCTCCGCTTCTTCTGGGATGAAGCCGTCGCGGTCGACCCGGCGGTCGAGCCTAAGGACGAGCGTCACATGAAACTTTCTCGCCAGGGGCAACTCGGTGATCTGTGGCGGAAGACCGGGCTAACCGGCGTCAAGGAAGAGCCTCTTACGATCGAGCAAGGCTATTCATCATTCGACGACTACTGGGAGCCCTTTACGAAGGGCGCTGGGCCGGGAGGCGCCTATGTCGTCTCGCTTTCGCAGGATCGCCGCCAAAAGCTCGAAGGCCGCATTCGCAAACGCTTGCTCGGGGATCGCCAGGATCGGGCCGTCACGGCTCAAAGCGAAAGCTTGGTGTGTGCGTGGGCGGGCTCCAACTAGCTGCCCTGGTGGTCGAGATCGTCTCGCCTAGAGTTTGACCGTGATGCCTCAGGTCCGGCGACGATGCACCGTTCTGCGAGGTGATGCGTGCTGGTGCGAGGATACCGAGCCGCTTGATTTCGACTTCCACTAGACTTCAATGGCTTTAGAGCGAATACACAAGCGAAATTGATCGGCCTACGTCTGCTAGCAACTTCAATTGTCATGACCGGTTCGGGTCATTTTTTCGACGGAGCGGCGAGGGTCGTCGACAGGTTGATATCCGCTTCTGCCCATAAGCGTCGAACCGGGGCCGAGCCAGAAGCGTTGCGTTTGGCCGGACTCCCGTGTGATTCAAACTCCCAAACTGGGGGCTCGAATCATGCGCTACGAATTCGCCGACTATGAATGGACTGCCATAAGGCCGATGCTGCCGAGCAAGCCGCTGGGCGTTCCTGGGGCGCCGCGCTTACTGTTCGCGTTGTCGCCGTGAGCGGGTACGGTGTTCGCTGCAGGGTTTGGTCGCCTAAGAACCGCGACTAGCGCGGCCATGAGTTCTCTTATCCTGAGAACGCCCGGCGGCTCGCGCCTTAATCGGCGTCGCGCGGCTCCACTCCTTTTTTTTGGGAAGTCGGACTAGCCCTAGTCCGGGCAACCAAATGCCTGTCGGATCCTCGTCCGATTTCGTGGCGGATGACTTGATCGTTTAGCTCGTGGAAGAAGGGCACGTCGTCCGGAACCACGTTGTTCTGCCACTTCTCGTTCCGTACGTGAATCAATGGCATGTTCGCTTCGGTCAAATACTGGATAAGGAATGTGCCAACAAAATATGCAGCTCCACCATGTCGCTATCGAACTCGCCGTCCGGTTTTCGATGACCTTCAATATCTATTCCTAAGATTCACTCCCGGTTGGGATGGTCCTTCTGGCGATGACGCAACAGCCACAAGAGCCTGTTCGCAACCGTCTCGAAGTCCTCGTCGGCATAGACACAACTCGTGAAATGCAGCATCGTCCGCCAGCGAATCCACCCTCGAAATTTAGCTCCTCACGAATTCTCAAAGGGACCGGCTCCAACTGCATGATCGAGCAGCTTGCTGCGGCGCTCCTCCATCTGCCCCCACCAGGCATTTCGCATTTGTCGGAGCTGTTTTCGCTTCTCCGGAATTTCCTCCGAACAAGTCATGACACGACGCGCAGAGCGGCGCTGCCTTTTCCAGCGTGTCAGGGCCACCGTCCGCCTCCGGGATGAGATGATGCACCTCGACGAACGACTTGTGGCAGACGCAGCAACGAAAGGCCGATTTGACTTTCGCCAAATACTTGATGGCCTCGGGAAACGGCCTGGCTGACTTGTAGCGCAGCCAGCCTTTCCGGTCGCGGTATTCCGATCCGCCATTTCAATTTGCACACGCGATTGCCGAACGCGAGAATTGTCAAGTGTTGCCGAGAACTACTTCGGCACTACGCGTATTGCGCCCTACGCATCGCATTCCGACACGTAACAACAGGACTCTAAGTCTTCGGACCTCGAGTCACGAACCGACGTTATTGTTTTCGAGTGTGTCCGACCCTATAGCTTCCGCTCTGAAAAAAGCCGAGACGTAAACGGCACACCGAGCAGTAACCGGTCGATGCCGTGGTCACCCTCGGGCTAGTTCGGCCTAGTAGGGGTAACCCGGAAGTCTCCGCGTCCCGGGCTTCCAGTCGGGCAGCCGGGCGTAGTCATCGCCGATCGGCATCTTGACCTTCGGCAGACTCTCTTTGTCGAGGACTTCGTCCTCCGGGATCATCTTGTTGATGGAGAGCAGGTAGGCCGTCAGCGCATATACCTCATCGGGGGTGAGCGTCCCCTCATTCCCGAGAGGCATGCCGCGATGGATGAAATCCCACACGATCGTCGCGAACGGCGCGCGCAGCGGCAGTATGCCGCCTCACCGTTCCCAGATGGGAACGTCTTGGCCTTTTTTCGCTTTCAAAGTGGGCGCCGGGGTCACCCCTCCTGCCCGCTTCGCCATGGCAGCCGATGCAGCTCTTCTGCGTCAAAGAGCGCTGCGCCTTCCTTGGCGGTGCCGCGGCCTGGAGGAAGTTCCTCTCCCGTTGGACTGATCGAGATATCCAAGGCGCGGATTTCTTCCGCGGTCGGAGCGCGCCCCACGCCATAGGTGGGCGACGACTGCGCGAACGCGGGGCTCCCCAGGAAGAGCACAACCGGGAGAACCACGATCGCGGCAAGCTTAAGCGAGCCCATTGGTCACGCTCCCGTCCTTGGCGATCTTCCACGGCATGACGCTGTTATTCAGCCCAGGCACTCTGTAATTCCGCTTAAAAGGCACGTTCCAGTACTGGGCGATCTGCTCTCGCGTCGGTTGCTCCTGCCCGATCTCGTCGGTGCAGCGCGACAGAATCTCGGTGCTCGTTTCCATCCCAATTCCACTGATAGCTGAACCGGGTGTGCGCCATGCGTTGCGGCGTCCCCTTGAATTCGGCGCGGTTCCACTTCCGCCCGCCATCGGTGGATACCTCCACCGTGCGAATGGCGCCCCCGCCGGACCAGGCCAGCCCGCGGATCTCGTAGAATCCGCGGCCGGGCAGCTGCTGTGCCGCCGGACGGGTGGGTAATGACCGACTTGGGTCCGATCTGGAAGCCGAGCGCAGCCTCCTTCGGATCCCGATCGAGATGCCCGAAGTCGCTGTAATTCATGTAATACCGATCGACGATCTTGATGCGCCGCAGATACTTGGTGTGGAAGATTCCCTCAAAGCCGGGGGCCATCAGGCGCACCGGAAACCCCTGCTGCGGCCGCAGGGCCTCGCCATTCATGCCGTAAGCGATGAGGCAGTCGTCCATCGCCTTGGCGATGGGCATGCTCGAGGCGCCCTTCACTTCCTCGGCGCCTTCAGCGACGAACCACGTCGCGCTGCTTTTCAGGCCGCACTCCTTGAGCAGCGTTGAAAGGAGCACGCCGGTCCATTCGGAGCAACTGGTCATCCCGTGCGTTTCCTGCACGGTCTTTTGCCGCCCATTGTGCCGGTTTCCCGCACACTCGATGAAATGCAACCGGGTGACTGACGGGAGGCGCTTCAAGTCCTCCATGGTGAAGGTCAGGGGCTGATCCACCAGGCCGTGAATCATCAAACTGTGCTGCTTGGGATCGATGTCCGGCATGTAGGAGCCGCGGGTCGTCGCCACATAGTGGAGCGACGATGGCGTGATGACGCCAACAGAATCCTGCAGCGGCGAGGCCACGTGGAACACCTTCCCGAACGCGTCGGGTGAGGGCCTGCCGCCGACCGGGTGCGCGATCCGCACCGAGGTCACGTAATGGGAGCGCTGACCGTATTCGATCAGCTCCTTGCTGCCCATGATCATCGGATTGATGGGGCCGAGTGCCTGGCCCGATGAATGATCGTGTGCCGGTGCCTGGCCCGATGATTGCGTTTGGCCGAGCGCCGGCGCGACCGCTCCCAACGTCAACCCACCGGCCAACGCGCCGCCGCCCTTCAGGAGTTCTCTGCGGCTAGCTCGTTCCGAATCCATCTGTCTCTCCTTCGAAGAACGACACTCCGACGAAATCACGTCCACGCGGACGAGAACATAGCGGGCCTGGCCGCGAGAGCAACAAGTCCGGTCTCGCGCACGATTGTTCCTGCTCCGGATTTTGATCCCCCCATCACCAAGCTGCCCCCTCCCGGTGCGGGTTGAGAAAATATTACATCTGTTTCGGGCAACCTACACTTGCTGGCTCCTTGACGGCGGTTTCTCCGGGGCGGAGAATGCGCACAATCAGAAAATATCAAAAATGATACTCGCTAGGGAGGCGCTGACATGAAACTCGCTGGATGGCTTATCGGAATTTCTTGTGCCGTCGGTATCGTTTCGTCCCCCTCCGAAGGTCTTCTCCCAATCCGCGAACCAGGCCGCGCAGCATCCCGAATCGCAGTGGTCCACCATTGGCCTCTACTGCTTCGGTTGCCACAACGAGGAAGTTCGCGCCGGTAACCTCTTTTTGGACCAGCTCAACGCCGAATCGGTGCCCGAACACCCCGAGATATTCGAGAAAGTTATCCGCAAATTGCGCGGGCGCCAGATGCCGCCGCCCGGCATCGACCAGCCCTCGCAGCAGGAAGTCGACGCGCTGATCAGCTGGCTCGAGACCACGCTCGACGAAAGCAGCAAGACGCACCTTGCGGGCCACGTTGTCGTCCAGCGCTTGAACCGTACCGAGTATGCCAATGCCGTGAAGGATCTTCTGGCTGTGGAGATCGATCCCACGAAGTACCTGCCGGCCGACATCGCGGTCGAAGGCTTCAGCAACATCGCTGCGGCGTTGACCGTGTCACCCGCGTTCCTCGAGCAGTACGTCAATGCCGCGCGGGTAGTCTCGCGCATGGCGGTCGGCAAGCCGGCGCCGGATCTCGTCAAAGCCTCTTTCCCTCCCCCCGCTATCGGCGACCAGGATGGCTATGTGGACGGCATGCCGCTCGGTACGCGCGGCGGCACGAGGTTCGAGTACACGTTCCCGGCGGACGGGGAGTACCGCGTCACGATCACCGACCTCGATTTCGGGCTCTACCCACGCGGGGTCGAGAACGAGACAACCGTGGTCGTGCTGATCGATCGCAAGGAAGTCTTCCGGCAAAAGGTCGGCGGTGACGCGGATCGCGCGTTCGTGGATCGCGGCGGCGGTGCGCCGGCGGGAGCCAAGCTCATGGAGCGCTTCGCCAATATCCCCCTGCAGGTGACGGCCGGTGTGCACGAAGTCGTCGTGACGTTCATCGAGCGCTCCCGCATGGCAACCGACGACCTGGTTGCGGGCGGCACCCAATATCAGGGGTTTGCTTTCAAGGGGTATCTGCGTCTGCCGCGCGTGATCGGGTCCATACAGGTCGCGGGGCCGTACGCGGCCACGAGCGGAACGCGCACACCCAGCCGGGAGAAGCTGTTCATCTGCAAGCCGCGAAGCCCCCGAGCAAGAGCGCGCCTGCGCCGAGCGCATCACGACGGATCTCGCCGGGCGTGCCTTCCGCCGGCCCGTCACCAAGGAAGATGTCGTCGGGCTGATGGCCTTCTACGATGCCGGCCGCGACGGATCCTGGCGGCTCGTTCAACGCCGGGATCGAACAGATGGTGACTGCGGTTCTGGTGAGCCCGGATTTCCTCTATCGCGGAATCGCCCGGCCGCAGAAGGACGCGAAATTCTATGCGCTGAGCGATCTGGAGCTGGCCTCGCGTCTGTCTTTCTTCTTGTGGAAGCGGGCCCCCGACGAAGAGCTGCTCAAGCTTGCGAACAAGGGCGAGCTGCAACGCCCCGACGTGCTGGACGCCCAGGTGCGGCGTATGCTGGCCGCTCCGCAGGCCGAGAACGCTGGTGACGGATTTCGCGATGCGCTGGCTCGACCTCCTCGAGGTCAACAAATTCGAGTGGGATAAGCAAATCTTCCCCGAATTCAGCGCCGAGCTGCGCCAGGATGTCTCGACCGAAATCGACCTCTTCCTGCGGAGCATCCTGCTTGAAGACAAGAACGTGGAGCAGCTGTTAACGGCCGACTATACGTTCCTCAATGAAAGGCTGGCGAAACACTACGGCATCACGACGGTGCACGGCGCGCAGTTCCGCCGCGTCCATCTCGAGGACGAGAATCGCTATGGCCTTCTCGGCAAGGGCGCCGTGCTGTTGCACACGTCCTATGGCAACAGGACTTCGCCGGTGGTGCGCGGCGCCTGGGTTCTCGACAAGCTCCGCGGCACGCCGCCAGCGCCGCCGCCGCCGAATGTGGTGACGGATCTGAGCACGCCGCCGGGCGCGCGCCGAAGACCATGCGCTTGATGCTCGAGGAGCATCGCAAAAATCCGACCTGCAACATGTGCCACGGCGTGATCGAACCCCACGGACTGCCGCTGGAGCGCTTCACCGTCACCGGGCAGTGGCGCGATGTCGATTGGCAGGCGAATGCGCCCATCGATTCGAAGGTGACAATGCCGGACGGCACGGAAATCGAAGGTCCGGCAGACCTGCGCCGCGCCCTGCTGAGCCGCCCCGGCCAGTTCGTCCAGGCGCTGACGACGAAGCTCATGATGTACGCGCTCGGCCGCGAGATCGCGCCTCATGACATGCCGCAGGTCCGCGCGATCGTGCGCGATGCGGCCAAGAATGATTACCGGTTCTCGTCGCTCGTGACAGGGATCGTATCGAGCGATGCATTCCGCATGCAGGCACTGGAGGAGTGAAGATCATGTATCTGACCAGAAAGCATCTTTCTCGCAGGACCGTGCTCAAGGGCGCGGGCGTCGTCCGTCGGCACTGCCGTTGCTCGATGCGATGATCCCGGCCGGCACCGCGCTCGCCAAGACCGACGCCGCGCCGAAGCTGCGGACCGGCTTCTTCTACATTCCGCACGGCGCGGTGATGTCGAACACGAAGCACGGCAAGGAGATGGACCGCTGGACCCCGAGCGGCGAAGGCGCGAATTTCAAGCTCAGCCATATTCTAGAGCCGCTCGAGAAGCACAAGCACACCGTGACTTCGATCGCCAATCTCGAGAACAAGGCCAGCGTCGCCTCCGTGCACAAATACAATCCGGCGACGTGGCTCAGCGGGGTCAAGCCCGATCTCAAAGCGCCCGGTCCCAGCATGTCGCCGACGATCGACCAGATCATCGCCGGGCGCATCGGTCAGGAGACGGCGCTGCCGTCGATGGAGGTCTGCTCGGAGAATGAAACCCAGGCGGTCGCGTGCGAGGCCGGATTCGGCTGCCTCTACAGCTCCACGCTGTCGTACCGGAACGCAAACTCGCCTTTGCCGATGGAGTCCAACCCGCGCAAGGTTTTCGCCCAGTTGTTCGGTGAAGGCGCTACCGCGGAAGAGCGCGTCGCCATCGTCAAGCAGAAGCGCAGCATCCTCGATTTCATCACCGAGCGTACCCAGGCGCTGCAAAGGAGCTCGGCGCGGGCGACAAGGTGCTCCTCGACGGCTACCTGGACACGGTGCGCGAGATCGAACGGCGCGTTGCAGCTGGCGCAGAACCGCGATCTCTCGGGCGTGAAGGCGCCCGAGATCCCTGTGCCGAGCAGGATATCGCGATCGATAAGGAAGTGCGGCTGTTGTTCGACCTGATCGCGGTTGCGTATCAGGCCGATCTCACGCGCGTGGCCTCCTACATCATGATCGGCGAAGGCACGAACCGGACCTATAATCACATCGGCGTGCCGGACTCCTTCCATCCGCTGTCACATCATGCCGATTATGTCGATCGGCTCGAAAAGCTGGTCAAGATTCAGCGCTATCACATGGAGCGGTTCGCGGAGTTCGTCGCGAAACTCGCCGCCACACCCGACGGCGAAGGCACGCTGCTGGATCACTCCATGTTGCTCTACGGCTCCAACATGTCCAACAGCAACCTGCACAGCAATTATCCGTTGCCGACCATCCTGGTCGGCGGCGGCGCCGGCGCCCTCAAGAAGGGGGGACGGCAGATCGAGCTGCCCGAACGCACGACGATTTCCAATCTGCATCTCACGCTGCTGAACAAGGCGGGCGTCGAGATGAAGAGCTTCGGGGACAGCACCGGCGTGATCGCCGGTGTCTGAGCGACTAAGGGAACCGGCCATGGACTGCAGGACCATGAACCGCAGGGCAATACTGAAAGGTGCGTTGGGCGGCGTCTCTGGGTTTGACTTTGCCACCCTTCTCGCGCGCGGCTTTCTCCCAAGAAAGTCTCGCTGTCGTCCCGGTGAGCGATGGTTTCGTGATGCTCACCGGCGCCGGGGGTAATGTCCTGGTGCGGACGGCAAGCACCGGTCAGGTGCTGGTGGACAGCGGCGCTGCCGCGTCCACCGATGCGGTGCTCAAGCGCCTGCGCGAGCTGCCGGGCGCAGGCCATGTCACGACTGTGTTCAACACGCACTGGCACCGGGAGCAGGTGGGCGGAAACCTCGCCTTCGGGCGGTCGGAGGCGACGATCATCGCTCACGAAAAGACCCGGGCGCATCTGGCGACGGATTATTACCTGCACGACGAGGACCGGTACGAGAAGGCGCTGCCCACAGCGGCTCGCCCGACCGTGACCTTTTTTACCGGCGACCAGACTTTCGCGGGCGACAAGCGGATCGAATACGGCCACCTGCAACGAGGCCCACACCGACGGCGATATCTACGTCTTCTTCCGAGACGCGAACGTGCTGGCCGCGGGTGATGCCATCTCGCCGGTGAAGGATCCCGTGCTCGACTGGTTTGGCGGCGGCTGGCTGGGCGGGCGCGCCGACTCGCAGGAAAAACTCTTAAAACTCAGTCGATGACGAAGACGCGGATCGTGCCGAGCTACGGTCCGGTGGTAGGCCGCGCCGAGCTACAGGCCGAGTTCGACATGACAGCGCGAGCTCTTCGATCGCATGCTCGATCTCCTCAAGAAGGGCATGAGCGCACAAGACATGCTCGATGCGGGACTTATGAAGGGTCTGTCTCGGACCTTCCGCGACCCGTTCAGGTTCGCCTACGACGCCCATAAGGGCTATTGGGCGCATCACAATTCTCTCTCACCGGAATGTGCTCTGATGGACACCGTCATGAAGCGTGCCATTTTCGCAGTCGTTTTTTGCCTCGCGGCGGCCGGCACGGCTGCCGCCGCCGATGACACCCTCGCCGGCCTGATCCAGGCCGGTCAATCGCGACGCCGCGCTCAAGAGGATCGCCGCGGGCGCCGATGTGAACGCAGCCCAGGGAGACGGTACAACGCCGCTGCACTGGGCCGTCTACAAGATCGACGCGGATCTTGTCCGCGCGCTGCTCGAGCGCGGGGCGAAGCCCGATGTCATCAACAATTACGGCTCGAGCCCTTTGGCGGAGGCGGTAAAGGCTGGCAATGCTCGCCTGGTCAAAATGCTGCTCGATGCAGGCAGCAACGTGGAGGTGCCGAACCAAGAGGGCCAGACGGCCTTGATGCTGGCCGCGCGCGCCGGGATCCTTGGACGTTGCCGAATTGCTGGTGCGCCACGGCGCCAATGTCAATGCACGAGAAAAATGGCGCGGCCAGACGGCGCTGATGTGGGCGGTGGACGCACGCTCAGCCCGAGCTGACGCGGTTTCTCATCGCCCATAAGGCGGACGTCAATGCCCGGGCGCTGGCCAACGACTGGCCGACCCAGTTGACCGGCGAGCCGCGCAATCAGTATCGCCCGACCGGCGGCCTGACACCGCTGCTCTATGCGGCGCGCTCGGGATGTACGGATTGCGTGCAAGCGCTGCTGGACGCCGGCGCGGATCCCAACCAGCCGAACCCCGACGGCGTGACGCCGCTGATGGTGGCGATCGACAATTTCGCATTCGACACGGCAAAGCTCCTGTTCGAGCGCGGCGCCAATCCGCATGTGTGGGATTGGTGGGGCCGCACCGCGCTGTACACGGCGATCGACATGAATACGCTACAGTCTGGATGCTTACGAAGAACGCACCGGGCCGCCCATCGTGACGACGAAGACCACCGCGCTCGAGCTCGCACGACTGTTTCTGGACGCCGGCGTCAACCCCAATACTCAGTTGAACATGCATCGGCCCGGGCGCGGCGGTAACTCCGGCCGCTTCGCCGACGAGATCATCACCACCGGCGCCACGCCGCATGTTGCGCGCCGCCGAGGGTCGCAAGACAGCGAGGCCGTGCGGCTGTTGCTGGAGCACGGAGGGCGTGTCGACGTGCCCAACGTGATGGGCGTGACGCCGCTGATGGCCGCCGCGGGGTTGGGCATGGAGCCGTCAGCCCGCGCTTCAATCCCAACGCCAAGGATGCGCAGGATCGCTCGATCGCGACGCTCGAAATCCTGTTGGCGGCCGGCGCCGACGTGAATGCGCGGATCACCGACGTCAAGAGCCGGACCGCGCGCATGGGGCGTGGCAGCACGCTGCCGGAGCGGGGCGGGCAGAGCGCGTTATTCGGCGCGGTGCAATGGGGCTGGCCCCGCGTGGTCCAGTATCTGATCGATCACGGCGCGGAAGTCGCCATCATGGACGACCGCCGCGTGTCGCCGCTCGACGCGGCTTTGGGGCGGGCCGGCAGCGCGGACAATCACCCCTCCGCCGAGGTCGCCAAGATACTCCAGACGGCGATGGGGGCAGTAGCGGAGCCCATCGCCGCCGGCCACGCACCGGCGGGGGGCCCTGACGAGCGTATCCGGACAGCCCCCAAGTGAGGCACGAGCGAGAAATCGCACGCAGACCTGCCAACTGCCATCGGGGCTAGGGCACCACAGACCAGTCCCCGGCCTGAAACAGAGCGCCCGGCTTGCGACCGGGCGCTTTCGTTTTTTGCTTGAGCGAACCCCTGTCGGTTCTATGCCACCCCCTCACACAGTCGAGTGACCGGCACGCGCTGACACAGCTATTGGTGGCGCTGCAGCCGGACATATGTGGTGCAAGAAGCACTCATCGTCTTGTACCGGCGCCTGGGCACGATCCGCGCTAAGAACCTTAACTGGGGGGCTCGGGCAAATTCGCGAGCGGGGTACCGGGCGGCGGCGGCTAGATAACGCCCGACATTCGGGAATAGCGGCGTCGACTCCATCGCCGTGGACATTCGGTTCTCTACGAAGCGTTCCTGCGATTGGTCGTTGGCCCACACGAATTGTCGGGCTCGGGACACCACGAACTTATTGACCTCGCACACCACCTTGTGCGCCTCGGTCCGGCGCAGCTTGTCGAAGGTCGAGCTCTGGTTGGCTGCGACAAACAGCTTCGTTGGGCTGGCGGGCATCGAAATGAGGCCGTCGGGCTCGTTGAGTCTGAATAGTTGTACTGGACGGTCGGATGCCAGTAGCCGACGCGGGACGCTGACAAATCCCACGGCATACGGCATTCGATTGATATGATTTCCAAGGATGTTGTTGTCGAGCGCCTTGACAATGAGGTTGACGCGCATCTTGACGGGGGCAAGAGGATCGCGCACCGAAGGTAACCATCGAAGGTTGGCGGGTCGGCCGGCTTGCGAATAGCCTCGTACCGTGCCTGATAGTCGATGCCGCTCGCCTCCCAAATGCTCCTGGCTGCCTCGCGCAACTCGGGCATGGCGTCGGGATGACGCAGGTGGATTGCTATGACAAAGCGCGACCACGCGCTGACAAGATCGCTTGTCCAAGGAAGCGAGGCGAGCCCCAGATGATTGTCGAGAGCGTCCGACGCCTTCTGGTCCGCATAAGCGAAGAAAACCTCCTCGATGAACTGAGCCGTTTCGGGCGGCAGTTAGGGAAGGCATACAGATCTCGTTCATAGCCAGTGGAGCGTGGCCGACGGACTTCGCGACGAGCTTGCCGCCTTTGCGCGTGTACTCGATGAGCTTGCCGTCGGGTCCAGCCCACTGTTTCAGGTAGAAGGCCGGGATAAAATGATGGTCGCGTGGGATGTTCATCCGTCAGAGGTCTAGTCGCGATGCCCCTCCGCTAATTTGCGGCGCATCCGCGAAAAAGGGAATCCAGAATTCATCGATCTTTGAGAAGGCATTCTTACGATGATGGTGCCAGGCTGCGGGCACAATATGGTGGCACCGAGATGCTTCTCCAGAAAATGGCCTTCATCAGCGGCATCAAAAAGTACGGTAAGTATCGGCGGCGGCACGCACCTCATTGATGATAGTGCTAAACGCGCGATATGCTGCCCTTCACCTGTCGCCCTCATGATCCCGTATCCAAAGGCAAGTTCGCACGCGAAATAAAACGAATTTGTGTTGGCCTCGGCTAGGTACCACTCCCAGTCCTCATCATCCGGTATCCAGTCAAATGCTTTGTCCAACTCGTCGGAAGTCGGGTAGTGGTAAGAAAACTGTTTCGCAGCTTGTAAAGCAAACCGGACTTACCGAACTGCTTTTTAAGTTTGTCATAAGATGCCAGTCCGTCGGCACTGAGAGACTTAGGTATATTCCGATAATTCTCTGATATGCTGGCCTTCGGATAAATTCCCACGCTTCGACCAGGACACCGATCAGGCACCGCAAGATCAGTTGCGACTGGGCGGCGCTTAGGCGGGCCTCTATCGGGTAACTGATCCCGTTGCTCATCGAAAACCGGACCAGCTTCAAAAAAACGGCAACCTAATTCAGCACGTGCCCTTCAACAGACCAAAGGGCTCTTCCGCGAAAAGCAGTTGACCGAAACTGTTCTTTGGAAATGGGAACTCG
>CAVPDZ010000012.1:0-291339 GCA_963702755.1 uncultured Alphaproteobacteria bacterium
AGCTCGCCGTGGATGAACACCGGTGTCCACGGCCGGAGCGCAGTCTCGGCGAGCTGGCGGTTGCGCGTGACCAGGTCGGCGGGAAGGACGCCGTTGGCGACGAGCCACTCGCATTCGCCGTCGAGGCGCGATGCCAGCTCGCCGGGGCTCCGGCCGGGCCATGGCGGCAGCGGCGCGTCGTGCAGCGTCCGGGCGGCGGCACCCGCCGCGGCCCACGCGGCCGACGACGCGGTAGATGGCTCGCCGAGGTGGCCGAGTGCCGTCCCCGGGAGAGCGGCGAGCGCGAGCGCGGGCGGCTTGCGCCACAGGATCTCATATGAAGCGGCCTGTCAAGCTTTTGCAGGTTCTGCGCCTGGTCCATGCCTGGTTTGACCTGTTTGTGGTGGTTTCGGTAAGGGTGCGGGGGGCGTGCCGGTCTGGCCTCATGTCCTGGTTAGCTGCCAGATCGCGCGGGCCGGAGGCTCACGACGAGCGAGGGCGAGGGCGCGGCAGGTCAAGGATGCAGGAATTTGACAAGGGGCGGGGACCCGTAGGCTTGCCGCCGGCCGGGCAGGGCTTCTCACCTGCCCGCATGGCCCGGTGAGGGTCCCCGCGAGGGTTCCCTTGTCAAATCCCGGAGCGGCCAGCCCGGTTTGCCTTGCCTGGGCGGGGGGCGGGGCTTGGGGCAGGGGTGGCGTACCGGGACGGCGTGGCGGCTGCCGCCGTCACTGCCACTCTCATATACGCGTGTCGGGATCGCAGTCCGGTATCCGGCAGGATGGTGCCCCTCACTCCGGGCGAGAGTCGCAGATGCGTTCACAGATCTGACGGGGATCGTTCCTGCCACGGCGAGCGTCCCGGTACGCCACCAGCTCATGGGGGGGTCAGGCGGTCATCTCGGCCCAGACGAACCCGGCGAGCTCGCGGGCGACCGCGGTGATGGCCTCGCCCCGCGCTTTCCCGTGGCTGGTCAGGTGCCGGTACCTGCCGTTCAGCCGCCGCTGCGCCTTCCAGGACCGGGCCAGGGTGCCCGGGTCCGCGCCGGCCTGCCGGCGGCGCAGGGTGGCCCCGATCGCGGGGGCATGCTGGTAGGCCCAGGCCGCCTCGATCAGCGTGGTGCGGACCGGCTCCGAGCCGGCCTTGGTGATGCTGCCGCGGCGGGTCCGCTCGCCGGAGGAGTACTCCGACGGCACCAGCCCGGTGTAGGACATGAACGCGCGGGCGGCGGGGAACCGGCGCCAGTCGACGATCTCCGCGGTCAGGGTCAGCCCGCCCAGCTCGGCGATGCCGCGGTAGCAGCCCAGCCGGGCCACCGGGCCGGCCAGCGGATCGCGGCGCGCCCACGGCGCCAGCTCGGCCTCGATCGCGGCCAGCTCGGCCTTCCGGGTCGCCAGCGTGCCGCGGTAATGCGCGATCGCCGCGGCCAGCGCCGGCTCGCCGAACCGCTGCGCGTCGATCCACGCCCGGTGCGCGGCCGTCCAGTACGACCCCGTCCAGACGGACCCATGCCGCATCAGCACCGCGGTCAGCCGCTGCTGCGCCCGCTTGCGGTCATCGACCAGCGCGGCCCGCACCCGCACCAGGTCCCGCACCGCCTCCTCCGCCCGGGTCGGCACCCGGACCGGGGTCAGCTCCCCCGCCCGGTGCAGCCGGGCCTGCCGGCACGCGTCCCGCTTGTCGGTCTTGACCTTGTCCGAGCCGCCCTTGGGGATCAGCGACGGCGCCACCACGTCGCACGCCACCCCCATCGAGGTCAGCAGCCGGTACAGGTCATAGCCGCCCGGCCCGGCCTCGTAACAGGACCGCAGCACCGACGGATCCCCGAGCCGGCCGATGAACCGCCGGATCGCCGCCTCCTCATTCGCGATCCGCTCGGTCACCGGGATCTCCTCACCCGGCCACAGCGTCGCGACCACGATCGTCTTCTTGGACGTATCCATCCCCAGATGGACCAGCCCCGCCGGTGATGCCACACTAGACATGACGGCCGGCTCCCTTCCGCCGTAACGGCTCCGGAACGGGTACTTGCACCTTCCAGCTTCCGGCGATCCGCGAGATCAGCCAACAGGCTTACGGGCGGCCACCGGAGCCGGCCGCTTCATACTGACTCCGGGGTCGGGATCGGCGCCATGGCCATCGCCTCGACCTCGACGTCGGTGCGGGTCTGATCAGCGTCGATCTTCAGGAACGCGTCGCCGACGCGCAGGGTCGCGCGCTCGTTATGGGCGACGACGACCTCGACCTCCTCCACGTCGGCCATCATCGCCGGGATGACTACCGATGTCACCGGGTTTATCGCGTGCGACTGCGCGGCTGACCGCGGCCCGCTGCCCGGAGGCCTCGTGCCGCCACCGACCGCTGACGGGCCGGGTACTGCCTCGGTCCGCCGGGCCTCGGCACGTGGATCGTGAAGTCCGGGCGGCATGTCGTCGCGGTAGGTGACCTCGACGCGACCGAGACTGTCGGTCCGATGACGTCGAGCGAGCGCTGTCGCGCATGACCCGGCTGCGCTCAAGTCATCCGGTTGCACGTCGAACACGCTTGGCCCATGCCTCGGCGCGCCCGAATCGGCGAACTGGTGGCACGCGCTCGCTCGGAGTACGAATCGCGATGCGCTACGGCGCATAGGCATGCGACCTAGCCGACTCGGCCCGCCGAGGGCCCAGATAGCGCAGAAGCAGCACGCCGGGTTGCTGGAGTTGGACGCGCAGCCATCCGTCGCCAGCATCCGTCTTCCCGAGGGCGCAGCACCGAAGGTCTCTGCCCGGTGCAGGTGCGGCGAGCTCGCATCCGGACAGCTACGCGGCATCGCGCCCCGAACCAGGAACCTGGAAGGATCCTGATCCCCGGCGACGGAGCAGCCGGGGATCAGGGGGCTCAGAATAGGCCTGCGTGCGCGGCAATAGCGGCTACGCGACGCCTGCGGCCTGTCCCGTCTCAACGCTTCCTGGCGCTATGGTCTCAGGCGCACACGCCGTCTTGTAGCCGACAGGTCACATCGACCTCGATCCGCATGGCCAAACCAGGCTCGGCTAGCGCTCCTCATGGTCACGCACCGCTATAAACGGGCACCTTGTCTTTGGCTCGAACAATTTCAGATCGCCGATTGATCCGACGTCGTGATTGTTCCGACCTGAGCGCGGATTGGTGTGCGTGGCAGGGCTATCGACTGGCGGCAGGTCGGAACAATCAGAGGCTGTCGAGGAAGGCGAGTAGCGGGTCGGGCGGCTGGTAGCGGCCAGGCGCCGTGCCGGGCGGGGTGACTCGGGCGATGGCTCGCTCTTTCTCCTCCATGTCGGCGTGCAGGTAGATGTTGGCGGTGGCCATCTGCTCGTGGCCGAGCCAGAGTGCGATGACGGCAACGTCGATTCCGGCGTGTCGCAGCCGCATGGCGCAGGTGTGTCTCAGGGTGTGCATGGTGGCGTGCTTGGTCCGCAACGACGGGCAGCTGGCGCGCGCGGTGGCGAGATGGACGGCGAGGCGGTGCTCGATGGCATCGTGGCTGAGCCGTGTCCCGGTGCGTGCCGGGAACAGCGGGTCATGGGCCTGACCCGGGTTCTCGGTGAGCCAGGCCCGCAGGACGGCAACGGTGAGTCCGGTGAGCGGCGTGGCCCGCTCCTTGCGGCCCTTGCCCATGCAACGGACGTGCGCCCCGGCGTCGAGAACGACGTCGCCGTGGGACAGGCCGATCAGCTCGGAGATCCGCAGCCCGGTCTGGACGGCGAGCACGAGCATGGCGTGATCACGCCTGCCGGTCCACGTGCCCCGGTCGGGTGCGGCCAGCAGGGCGTCGACCTCTGGCGCGGTGAGCCAGGTGAGCAGTGTGCGCTCGTGGCGCTTGGCCGGGATGGCCAGGACCCGCTGGATGACGGCGGCGCGTTCGGGGTGGTGCAGTGCGGCGTAGCCGAACAGCGAGTGGATGGCGGCGAGGCGCCAGTTGCGGGTCCGCACCGTGTTGTGCCGGTCAGCTTCCAGGTGGTCGAGGAAGGCGGCGACCAGTGGCGCGTCCAGGTCGGCGATGTCCAGCGCGGAGGGCGTCTTGCCGGTCTTGGCGCAGGCGAAGCCGACCAGCAGCCGGAGCGTGTCCCGGTAACCGGTGATGGTGTGGCTCGAGGCCCGGCGCTGAGCCATGAGCCGCTCGGTGAAGAACGCCTGCAGCACCGGCGCCAGCGTGGTCATGACTCACCTGTCCCGTGTTCGAGCCGGGCGGCGACGAGCTGCATCAGCTCCGGGACGGCGGACAAGTACCAGTACGTGTTCTTCGGCTCAACATGCCCGAGGTAGGTGGACAGCACTGGCAGCAAGGCCGAGATGTCCGCGCCTTGGCGGTGCCAGTCGATGAGGGTGTGCACGGCAAAGCTGTGTCTCAGGCCATGAATGCGCGGGTGGACGGTGTTGGTGCGAATTCCCAGTCAGCCCGGTGATCACCCGGAAGACCTGGTCGGCCTCTCCCCGCCGCAGGGCCCGCCCGGTGACGGACACGAAGAACCGATCGACCCGCGGGGTGGGGCAGAGCCGGTCCCGCGTGGCGGCGTAGGCACGGAGGGCAGCGGTGACCGACGGGTGCAAGGGGACAAGGCGTATCCGGTCGAACTTCGCGTGCCGGAGGGTGACCATGCCCTCGGCGAGGTCGACGTCGGCGCGGGTCAACGCCGTCGCCTCCCCCAGGCGCATGCCCGTCGCTGCCAGCAGGCCGAGCAGCGTCCGATAGGTGGCCGCCCGCAGCGGTGGCTGTAGCCGCTGGGTCGCGCGCAGGATCTCGGCGATCTGGCCCGGCGTGTAGATGTAGGGCGTGGGCCGCCGGCGCGGGACCCCCAGCAGGCCGGGCGGTGGGACCTCGTGGGCGGGGTCGATGGCGTGCAGGTAGCGGGCGAAGCCGCGTACCTCGCTCAGCCGGAAGTCGGCGGTGATCGGCTTGATCCCTACCGGTAGGCGAGCCCAGGTCACCGCCAGCTCGACGGTGACGGTCTCGGCCCCGCTGGCGGCGGCGTAGGCGACGAACCCGGGCAACACGCTGCCGTGCTGGCCGAGCTGGAAGCCCAGCCCGCGACGCAGACGCAGGTAGTCATCGAGTTGCTCGGCCAGGGTGCTCACGACGCCGCCCCGGTCGGCCAGGGCCGGGCAATGGTGCGGAGCCGTTCGACGTCGACCCGGGCGTAGGCGGCAGTGGAGCCGGGCGAGCGCTGTCGCAGCACCTGGCCGATCTCACCGAGCGAAGCGCCAGCCCGCAGCATGTCGCTGGCGGCGGTGTGGCGCAGCCGATGCGCACGCACCGCGCCAAGCCGGGCACGGCCGGCGGCACGAGCGACGATGGTCGTCACCGCGCTACGGCTCAGGCCGACATGGGGCGGCCGCACCCGCACGAATACCTCTCGAACCGTGGCCGTGCGGGGCCGGCCGCGGCACAGGTAGGCGGCGATCGCCTCGCCGACATCGACAGGCAACGGCAGCTGGTCCACCCGGTGACCCTTGCCGTGAACCGTGACCTGCCCAGCCCGCCAGTCCAGGTCCTCCAGGCGCAGCGTCGCCACCTCGCTGGCCCGGAGCCCGAGCCGCAGTATCAGGACGATCACCGCATAGTCACGCCGGCCGCTGGCGCGACGCCGATCGCAAGCCCGCAGCAAGGCCTTGGCCTGGGTCGGAGTGATGCCCTTCGGCAGCAGCGACCGCCGCCGCCCCGATACCGGCAAGGCCGCCGCCGACAGGTCGCGATCGACGAGGCCGACGAGGTAGCAGTAGCGGAGAAACGAGCGCAGCGAGCACCCGTAGCGCCGCACCGAGGCGGGCGACCAGCGGGTCACCTGCCCCAGCACCGCCTTCGACACCTCAGCCGCCGTCAGCTCGCTGAGGTCGCCTCCCCCTCGATCGACGAGGAACCTGCGTATATCGGCCACGTAGACATCGACCGTCAACTCCGTCACACCGCGCTCGCTGCGCAGGTAGCCAGCGAAGCCGCCCAACAGCAGGTCGACCGCCCCGATCCCTCTCCCACTCGATCCGGACATCCGCTTCCTCCTTCACTCGAAACCGGTGAAGGAATCATGAGCCCGAGCCGCGGGATTGTTCCGACCTGCTCTCCAGAAGATCCCTTACCAGGCAGGCCGATCCAAGCTCAGGTCGGAACAATCACGACGTCGGATCAATCGGCGTTGTTCCGATGTCGGGACAACGCCGAATAGGAGCGCGAGGACTACCAGACGCCCGCATTGCCGGAGATGCGCATATTGGCCGATTCTGTGTCCGGCGAGGCGGGAGAGCTGGTGGCCGCCTTGGCCGGGCAGGTCGCCGGGTCGGAAAGACCCCCGGGCGGTGGTCGGCGCGCAGGCCAGGTGGGGCGTGGCGGTGATCTTCCCCCGGACGGTTGGAGTGCTATCCAGGGTGATCTCGCTGACGTGGTCACTGAGGCCAAGGGGTCTGGGCAGGGCTCGGTGCCTGGTTGCTGTCGCCAGGCCTGCCGCGAGGTTGGTGATCGAATCGGACGGTATGACCTTGGCGCCGTTACGGCCGGCTGCGACCTTCGGGCGGTCTTAGCACATTGTGCCGCGGTAGGGATGTGGCGTGAACGTGTCGAGCAGGATCTTGTAGTCGTGGGCGAAGCTGGCGGCGGTGGCCCCGAATCCTTCGAAGATGTAGGCCGACGAGCCGAACACCACGACGCGGATCTGCCCGGGCTCTCCCAGGACGGATATGGCGGCGTCTTCGGCGGGCTGTCCGTGGTAGGTGAGCCAGTGGCGGGAAACCACTTCCCCCCCGGGCAGGGCTGAGGCAGCCACGTTGACGGCACGGTCAAGCCTGACCAGACCCGATGCGGGCACCGGAGCGCAGATGATCCCGACGGCATAACCGGGAAGGTCGGCTAGGTAGACGATGACAGTGGTGGCTCCCGCGGTCTTCTCAATACGCAGCGGTTTGCGGGGGAACAGCGCGGTGAAGTGGGCGTCATGGGCCGCCAGTAGGTACCCAGGAGCAGGCCTCGGTGCGGACGAGGAGACGGCGCGCGCGATTACTGTCGCCGCGATCGAGCCGGCGAGCAGGACGATCCCGGCCACGATTACCCAGCGGGGCAGCCTGGGCACCCTGCGGAATGGCAGCTGGGCCAGGCGCTTTGGCGGAGCGGCCGGATCTGGGCGCTGGCCGCGTGCCGCGCGGGCTCTCCGCGCCTCCAGCAGCAGGCAGTCTCGTTCCCCGGCCCGTCGGGCGTCGTCCTGGCAGGCCTTCATGAGGTACTGGTGGATGGTCATGGCGTGTTCCCGGTAGTGGCTTCGATTGGCGGGTCAGCGGCCGCGCTGGTTTCACGATCACCAGCCGACAGCGGGTTCACCACACGCGACGGCCCACACGAGGACCCACATATTGGAGCGGCCCGTAGAATCGCGCTGACGCCGCCGCACGCGCGGATGGGGTGGGACGTGACCGGGCGCGGCTGGTTCGTTAGGGCCGACTTGTCATGTACCTGGCGATACAGGCCGAACTGGCGCACCTACGGGGGATGCACTACTGCCTGGCGCTTTGCAGCAGGAAATGGCGGTAGGCCCAGCCATCTTCTTGGCTGAAGCCCTCGTCGATGATCTGCAGTCGCGCCGCGTGGAGCCAGCCTGCTACCCGGTCGCGACTGGAGTAGTAGTGGTAGCCGGCGACATCGCCGTCGATGACTTCGCCGCGCACGGCGGGTAGTCCGCGTCGGGTGAGCGTCGTGAATGCCTCCTCGATCACCGGCTCGGCCGCCTCCTCACGGTCAGGTCAAACAAGCCGCCCGAGCATGTCGCGCGATGTAGGTTCGCCAGCACCAGCGGCCAGTCTTCGGGCGGGACGTTTTCCATCGCATAGATGGTCACGACGGCGTCGTACCCGCCACATACGGCAGTTCCTGGAGACGGACCAGGTCAAGGGCGACCGCGATGCCGCGTGCCCGGGCCTGGGCCAGCATCGCCGATTGGTCGGCGCCGACGACGCGGTGCCCGGCCGCGGCCACCATCGAGAAGTACCGGCCTGTCCCGCAGGCGCATCCAAGATCTTGGCGGCCGCCGGGCAGGCGCGCAGCAGCCGCGCCACCCAATCTTGTTGCGTCTGGTTGGGGTAGCCGTGGTCGTCGTACGTGGGCGCCTCCTGGTCATAGCTGGCGAGGACCGCGCGCGCCGGTGGTCGAGCCAGGTATGCCGGTCCATGGTGCCTCCTTCGGTGGTGACAGTGGCGTCGCGGTACCGGGCCAGCCCGAGCCGGAAGATGCCGTCTGGCGCAGGCGTAAGCTCGCAGTCCGCTGTCTGCGTCTGGGCGTAGGGAATGCCAGGTGCATCGCGGTCTTCTCGGCGCCGTGGCCAGATATTGTCCGGTTGCGTGCCTGATATCGGCAGCTGCTGGCTCAGCCGGGGCTGGAATCGCGGCAGGTTCCACCATCACGGCCGGCCAGCGGGCAGTTTGCTTCCCGGACGGGCAGTTCTTCCTGCCGCTGCGCGCCAACACTCCGGCCAGCGGCCGGTCGGCCCGGCCGATGCGCCGGCCAGCCTGCTACTGACCGCCGGGCTAGCCCCGCAACAGATCCCGCCCGGCGTGAGGGCCCGGGCGGCCAGCTGGCCTGTTCGGGTCGCCTGATGAACCACGGTCCGCCGGGTCGTGGAATCACCGGGTGATGACGCTGATGAGCGCAGGGTGGTTGGTACCGCAGCTGGGAGATGTACTCGTTCCACTGCCGGGCGAGGCGGCTGTGGCACAGATCCGCCCGATGACGTACTGGACGTTCAGGTTCCAGAGCCGGGTTGTGCCGTCGGCGCTGCCACTGGCCGGCATACGGCCGCCAGGGCTGAATGCCACCGAGTCCACGGTGGCATTACCACCGGTCAGCTGCTGGCCGAGCGGCGGGGGGTGCACGGAACCGGGACATCCCACAACCGGACCGTGCCGTCGGCGTCGCCGCTGGCCAGCGTGCGCCCGTCGGGGCTGAACGCCACCGAGTCCACGGCGCCGGAGTTCTGATCGGGAGTTGACGGTGTTCTCAAAAAGGAACGGGAGGGACTGGCAAAGGCAAAGGTGAAAGGGCCGCCCCCGCAGACCCGGGTGAGCCAGGCCAAGCTCGACTATCATATCGAAGCAGCTGCGCAAGTATTTTGCCCGCGCCGACGATCGCGCATTCCTGCAGATGATATGGGCCGTAGACGCTCTTCAGTCCGATCGAGAAGGCAGCCAAGACGCTCATGCCGTCGTATCCCAAGGAAGCAGTGGCGAAGTCGTCGCTTCACTGCCCCTACGGGATTTACCGATGGGAACTTGAGACGCTGCTCATCCAATTGCTGCTCACGCCGAAGGAAGAAAACCGGGCCGAGGGCAATGTCGTCCTCGACTGTTCGAAGTTCGATGCGATCCGCGACACGATCAACAGGCTACGGAGCCTCGAAAATGTTGAAGTCGGGGCGCTACCTCGGCAACGGGCTCAACATTTTCGGCGAGATGCACCGAATCGTCCAGCGTCAGTTTCACTGGCAGCACGGCTATCTCAATCTGCCCCAATTCTATCGCTACCTCTGCATCTACGGACAAGGGAGGTGCGCCGAGTTCTTCAAAGACGCCTACGGCGTATCGATCAACGATTTCACTTACGCGGGCTTCGCCATGTACGTCTCCGCGGTGCGCACACCGTGGCTTCGGCAGGATTTTGCGTTAGCGGGGCTCGGCATATCGCCAGAGATCGTACAAAAGGTCTTGGCGATTATGACGCTTTCGATTGAACAGGCGCGAGCTGAGGAACGCCTGGTGACCGATGAGGTAAATCGCGCTTCATGGCACGCCGATCCCAACGGCCTTCATGCCGAGCATACTCCGACGCTATCCGTTGATTTCTCTGACCGCTGATATGGCGACATTCATGTCGCCAATCGTGGAGCTGAATCCTTATGCGGATCACCTCCGGCCTCTACTACGACATCATCCCAGGGAAGCAGCCGCTGTTGAACGAGGCGAACGATCGCTTCGAGCAATACTGTCACGACCTGATCGACGAACTAACGGTTTTCATAACCAGCCGTAGCCACCGCTACGGGCCCGAAAGGCGCGCAGTTTGACAGTCCAGACGTACTTGTGTCCGAAGACGATAAAATCGTGATCGCCATCGAATGCAAAGCGACACGGTTGACCTATTT
Source organism: uncultured Alphaproteobacteria bacterium (assembly GCA_963702755.1). GTDB lineage: Bacteria > Pseudomonadota > Alphaproteobacteria > Rhizobiales > Xanthobacteraceae > JAJPKK01. The sequence goes on from CAVPDZ010000012.1 coordinate 10,110, forward strand.
AGCACAATTCGCCGAAGATCCCTTCGAAGCTGAAAAGAAGCAATATCTGCAACTTGCCCGCGGCGCATTTCAGCTGTGGCGCTATTTCTCGCACATCCGGCGCGGCATAACCAAAGACGCGCTGGCCGACGACGCTTATTCGATGGTCGTTACGCTTGACTCCCTCTTCATGATGAGCCCACAGCTGAGCGCGAGCATTCTTACGGAAGCAAACCGCTTGGCGGACGAGGAAGGTGACATAACGCAGGAAGATCGCCGCTGCATTATTTATTGCCCGATTCAAGCGCTTGAAGAGGTCTTGGAGCGCGGCGACAAGGATACGGTGCTCAGGGCTCTCAAAGCAGCTAGTGAAGAGAAATACAAAGGCTGGATGCTTCGAGAGGTGTTCAGAGCAGTCAGCAAAGATGTGGACTTGGGAGAACCGCAAAAGTTTCCATTCGACTTAGCCCCCGTCTTGCCGTGGTGGGACAACATCAACAAACTTGAAGACGAAATTGAGGATTCTGCAATTGTTGAGCGGAAAAGCACCTGAGCGGTCGTCCTAGTTCAGGAGAACCTCAACATCCACAGTAAAGCTTCTCTCTACGAGGCGTTTCCTGCTCTCGAAGCCCGCCGCCTGGTCGAGCGCTTCGAATGGCACTACACGCCCAATCACGGCAGTTGGCTCATACCCAGCCGGTGAAGGCCGCCTTGCCAATTGATCGGAGGGCTTGTGAAGCCATCGCGGTAATTCTGCGGCACATCTGTCTGTGGCGGTGATTATTGAGGTCTGCCTCCCGAAGCCGCAAGCACCTTCAAACGGACAGCCTGTGCGCATTCGTCTTCAATCTTGAAATACCGCGCCACTGCGTTCGTCCCAACGTCCAAGGGGTGCGCCTCGCCGGGATGGCGATCTTTCAGCATCCGCAGCTTAGTCGCTGCTCCATTGAATTGGGATTGATTGTTCAAAACGATTGTAGCGTTGGCGCCGGCCGCCAAGGAGGCGAGCCTCCGTTCAGAGGCGAGGTATTGATCAAAATGCGGCACATCATTTGGGAAATTGAACTCGGTGCCGCCGGAATAAACAACGGTCAGCGGCCTGCCATGGTCATGCACCTGGAAAATGCTCGAGACCGTTCCGGGGGTGTGGCCAGGCGTCAGATAGAGTGTGACGCTTCTGTTGCCCACCGTGATTTTCATCCCGTCCGTGGGGACGATATCGCGCTTTGGCTTGCCGGTCGGATACCCGTTGACCGACTGCGCGACCATATCCCAATCGTTCATCACAATGCGCGAACCATAGCGTGATTGGAACAGAAAGGCGCCGCCAACCTCGCCAGCGTGAGCGTGGGAAATGATGACGTACTTCACCTTGGCGGGATCGAAGCCGAGCTTTTTGATCCCATCGATCAGGACATCCTCGGCGTCATAGACGCGCTGGGTGTCGTAGAGGATGTAGCCGTCGTCGGAGGTCAGGAGCCAGCTCGACGTGCTCGGAGTTCCCATCCAGTAGAAATCATCGAAGGCCTGCATCGGCTCCATGTAGGTTTCTTTGCGATTGGGGTTCTCCCTCGGCGCCGGCGCATCAGGCCGCGCCGGCCCGTTCAGCGGAGCAACACAGATCGCGGTGACCAAGCCATAGAAATCAGGCGTGTCGTCGCGGCCACCGGCGGCGCCCTTGCCGGCCGCGATGTGGGCCTCGACCGTGTCGGGAGAAAGCCGTGCGGTCTGCGTCCATGCCGGATACGCGATGACTGCGGCCGCAATGAACGCGGAAGATGCAGAACTTATCAACGTGGCGCTCGACCGTTTCATTTCGCATCCTTTTCCGAACACGCGCGCGTGGATTTGAAGTGAAGCTATCAGCACTGTCAGCGTGGCTAACCATCGGTAATCGGTCGCGCGTAGTTTGCGCTCGTCAACCCCAATACTCAGTTGAACATGCATCGGCCCGGGCGCGGCGGCAACTCCGGACGTTTCGCCGACGAGATCATCAGTACCGGCGCCACGCCCATGTTGCGCGCCGCAGCGTCGCGAGGGGTAGGTCCGTTTTGCCGGCGCGGCTCACGCAGGCGCGGGCGCCTTCGCGGCCAGTGCTGCGTCGACAGCGCGCAGCACTTGCGCGGGGACGAGTTCGTCGAGGCAGCGGCTGTGGCTCAGGATGTGGCGGTCGCAGCCCTCGTTCTGGCACGGGAGGCAGGGCAGCGGGTTCTGCACGAGCCAGACATTGCCGCGACGCTGGATGGTCCCGGCGGGCTCCCACATGGGATCGAGGCCCGAGGCCGGCACCGGTCCCCACAGCCGCGGATCAGTCGGGCCGAACAGTGCGACCGTCGGGCATCCGCTCGCCGCGGCGAGATGGGTCACCGAGGTATCCGGTCCGACAAAGATCTTTGCCCCGGTAAGGAGCGCAGTGAGCTGCGGCCACGTCAGGCGGCCGTCAACGCGCGTGAGCGCGATGTCGCGCCAAAGGTCGTCGAGGAACGCACGCTCGTCGGCGGACGGGCCGCCGGTCGCCACGATCTTGAGGCCGCGCTCGCTGAGGGCGTGCGCCAACGCCCGCCACCCGTCGCGCGTCCAGCCTTTGTAGACGAACTTCGGCGCGGCGTGGATCACCGCGTATCCCGTGCTGTGCCCTATTGCTCCCTCCCCCGTTGCGGGGGAGGGAGCAGGCGCATCGCTCCCGCGCGGGCAAACGAGATGGGGCACGCGGGCGACGCCGAGCGCGTCGGCGAGGCGCAGCGTTTCTTCCAGGCGGTGCAGGCCCGGCTGCGGCGCAATGCTTTGCGCGAGCACGAGGCGCCGCAGCGCGCCGCGCCGTCCCCCGTCGACCGGGCCGAGGTGGCGCCGTCCGGCGAGGAGCGCGAACGCCGTCGGGCGGTCGCCGCTTTGCGTCGAGACGGCGAGGTCGTAGCGCTTGAACAGCCGCAGCGCGAGCGCGAAGCTTTGCGCGAAGCCGCGGCCCGCCGGCATGGTGATGATGCGATCGAGGTCGGGATTGCCGGCGAGAATGCCGGCGGTATCGTCGAACACCAACGCGTCGATCCGGGCGGCGGGCCACGTGCGGCGGATGCCGGCATAGAGCGGCGTCGTGAACAGCACGTCGCCGAGCCGGCGCAATGTCACGACAAGCACGCGTGCGGGAGGATCGCGCGGCGTCATGCGGGGGCTGACACCTTTGCGGGCGTCGCGGTTTGGCGCGCGTGCGCCTCGCGCAGCACCGTTCCGCCGAACACCCCGACCGCGAAGACGTAGATCCAGGCCTGGGTGAAATCCATGAGGTGCGAGTTGAACAGCGAGCCGACGATGTTCTGCGTCACCGCGGTGATCCCGATGAACGCCGCAAGGCCCGGCCGCCAGAACATCAGCCAATGCGCCGCCCACATGGCGATCAGCAGGAGGCGCCGACCGCGCCGAGCTGGATCGCGATGGCGAGGATCTGGTTATGCGGATTGGTGCCGGTGACCGTCGCCGCGGAATCCGCCTGCCGGCGAAACACGGCGCTGATGGTGCCGGTGCCGTGACCGAGAATCGGCACCTCCGCAGTGCTCGCAGCAAGTCGGTCCAGAACGCAAGGCGATCTCCCGCCGATGTCTCCGTCCCCGTTGCGCGCGTCGTCGCGACTTCCGTGAACACGCTCGTGAGCCGCATGCGCACATAGGGAGATGACGTCCACACCGCGGCCGCCGCGACCGCGCCGATGACGGCGAGCACCGCAAAACCCTTCCAGGTGAGCCGGCGCAGGCCGAGCAGCACGAACAGGACGGGAATGACGACCAGCATGGTGCGGCTCGTGGTGACATAAAACATGTGGGCAGCGAACAGCAGCCCCAGCACGGCGCACCCGGCCGCGAGCGCGCGGCGCCGCGCCGCCCACTGATCGAGCGCGATATCGAAGAGGGCGAAGAGGCAGAGCGTGAACACGCCGCTCTGCGAGACGTAGTCCTTGACCGGGACGCCGGGGCCGTGACCGAACTCGAACCTGAAGATGACCATCGCCCAGGCGAGCGCGAGCAGCGCCGTGGCCGACGCCAGAAAGGCGGCGCCGACCCACAGCCCGCGTTCCGAGCGGCGGAACTGGGCGAACAGCACCGGGATCATCAACAGCCGCAGGAACGACTCCATGCCGCGCAGGCGCTCCGTGGCCGACGCCTCGCCCCAGGCGAGCCCCGCGATCGCAAGCACGACGAGCGCCACCGGCAACGCGCCGGGCGGGATGCTGAGCTCCCGCCGCAGCGCCGCGAGGTCGAGGAGCGGCAGCGTTGCCAGGAGCCAAAGCGCCGTCAGGATTCCCGTCGCCGAAGTCGACCACGGCAACGATGCGACCACCGCGGCCGCAAGGGCGTCGGCGACGCGCGGCAGCACATCGCGGCGAAAATCGCTCAGTGCTGCGGTGGCGTTCACCGCGGTCATCAGCGGCTCCCGCCGGCGGCGCCGCCCATCGCGCTTTTGATCTTCGCGCCCGCCGCCGCAGCCTGTGCGTCGTCGCGCAGCGCCGACAGGCCCTGCCGCGCCGTGATCCGGGCGGAGGTGAGCACGTCATCGAGCTGGCGTTCATTGGCGGCGAGGCCTGAGCGATCCGCTTCGGCGTGCCACAGATGCAGGACCCCGGTCGCGAACCGTCCGTCCTTGCGCAGCACGCCCGCCCGGATGAGACGGATGAAGATGTCGGAGTCCTCGCGGCCCCATCCGCTGTAGGCAGCATCGAAGCCCTCGACCTTGTCGAGATCGCGTCGCCAGAACGCCATGTTGCTGCCGCGCGCGCCGCGCCAGCGCCGCGAGGAGAGATTGCGGAGCGGGCCGAGCGGCAGCGCGAGCAACGCCGTGAGGCGATTGATCCCGCCTCCGGCCCGGTGACGTGCCAACTCCGCGCCGCTCCACAGTTCGGGCTCGAGACCGTGACGCAGCACGCGGTCAGTCAGCTCGCGCGACAACAGCACGCGTGTGCCGGTGACGAACCGGCCGGGCGCGGCGAGGCGGCGATGGGCGGCGACGAAATCGTGACGCGCGATGCAGTCGCCGTCCAGGAAGACGAGGTAGGCGCCGGCGCTCGCGCGGATGGCGCGGTTGCGGATTTCGGCGAGCCGGAAGCCGCGGTCCTCGTGCCACACATGCTTGACCGGGATGTCGCTGCGCTCGGTCCAGTCGCGCACCACCCGCGCGGTTGCCGGTGTCGAGCCGTCATCGGCCACCACGACCTCGAAGTCGCGGTCGGACTGGCGCGACAGGGCGCGGAGCGCCACGTCCAGCGCATCCTCGCGATTATACGTGGAGACGATGACCGAGATCAGTTCACTCACGGCGGCGCCTTGAGAGCCAAGCCTTCATGTAGCGGTAATAGGTCCCTTCCGCGTTCGCGACCGCGAGCAAAAAGCCCTCGCGGCCGTCAAGAAATCCAAGCCGCCAGACGTATGCGCGCAGGAACGACCACAGACCGTGGGTTATTCCGCTTGCAAACGAGACCCGGCGGCCGGATCCGGCCAGCATGTCCGCCCCGGCGGAAGAATAGCTGTCCACGCGGCGGATTGCATCCTCGAGCCGCAACACCGGATGATGATCAAGGAGCGCGGTGAGCCGGCCGACACGGCCGTCGCTCACCATACGCTCGTGCACGAGATCGTCGGTGAAGCGCGCCGTGCCGCGGCGAAAGAGCCGCAACACGTAGTCCGGAAACCAGCCGGAATGGCGCATCGGCCGGCCGAGGAACGTCGACAGCCGGCCGATCTCGTAGGCGTCCGCATCGGGAGCCGCGACCTTCGCCATGATCTCCGCGGCGAGTGCCGGCGGCACGCGCTCGTCGGCATCGATCGACAGCACCCATTCGCCCTGCGCCTGGGCGAGCGCGAAATTCTTCTGCGGACCGAAGCCCGCCCAGTCATGGTTCAGCACCCGTGCGCCGGCGGCGCTCGCGAGCGCCGTGGTCGCGTCGCTGCTGCCGCTGTCGACGACGATGCGCTCGTCGCAGAACGCAACGCTTGCGAGGCACGCTGCGATGTTCGCCGCCTCGTTCTTGGTGATGATGATCGCGCTCAGCTTCAAGGCAGCTCCGGAAAGACGGATATCGATTGAAATGCCCGGCGCCTCGGCCCATCGACATGGCGCCTTCGAAGGCGTGGCGTATCATATCGCCGCCGCCATGCGCGCTACGCGTTTTCTTAATCGAGGGAGTGACGTGTAATGATGCCAGCCGCGCGGCGGCAAGCGTCGCCGGAAGCGCTCGCACTCATTTGCAGCCGCTCTGGACCTTGGCAAGCAGGGGATTGAATTCCGCCGCGGTCAGGTAAGGACCGAACTCGACGCCCGGGAAGGTGATGTTCTGGAACGACGTCACCGTGAGAAGGATGTTGTTTCCCGGGGTGTCCATGGTGCTGAAATTTGCGATCCAGGCGCCGCCGCTGGTGCCGCTGGTGAGGCCGAGGAGCGGCTGCCAGTGCGCGACCAGGTTCGGCAGCGACTCGCCCGGGAACATCGGAATTGCGTCGACAAAAAATACGACGCCGCGCGAGTGCTGGATGATCTGTCCGCTGAGGATGTCGATCGGGTAACCGACACGGCTCGCCGCCCCCCATTTGCCCTTCCAATCGAGTTGGTAGGGCATGACGCCCGTCGCGCTCGTGCCGTCGACCAAAATCATCGCAAAGTCATGTTGGCCCGCCTTGCGGATTTCGGCATCCTGCTGCGCCGTGGTCAGGCTGGCGTAATTCGGCGGGAACTTCCATCCCGGGCTCGTCAGCGCGCATTTCGTGGTGAAAGTCTGGGAGCCTTCGCCGTTCTGGTACTGCAGAATGAAGGATTGCCTGGTCAGGTCATAGCCCGGGCCGGTCGGATCGGTGGTCAGATCCTTGATGCAGTGCGCAGCCGTGAGAACGATGTTCGGCTTGACGAACTGGCCGGTGCATTGAAATTGAGTGTTGGGATTTTTCGCCGTCGATGCGCGGTTGATCAACATGCCAACCCACTTGAGCGGCGCAAGGCTCGGGTTGCCGGTGCTGACGGGGTTGCCGACCTGGGCCAGGCGCAGCACCGGCGGCGTGGTCGGGGAAAAGCTGTTGGAGTTGCGATCCTTCGGCACGGCCTGCGAGTTGATCGCATTCGAACGCAGATTGAGAATCGACGACGTGAGCGCGCCGATGCTGATGTCGGACGAGCCATCGTCGATCGCGCTTGCCGGGATAATGCCGACCGCGACAACGACCGCTAGACAGGCAGTGGTCAAATAAATTCCGCGCATCAATGGCCCCCTGTCGTTGCAATGATTTCCAAATCGAGAACGGCAAGCGCGATGTTACCAGGGCTATCCGCTGCGATGAAGGTGGAAAATCTCGGGGCCGGGGACCGGCCAGGAGCGCCAATCTGGCGCATGTTCCCTCGGGTAGCTATATTGTTGACTTGACGCGGAATCGTGACCTTCTGGACGCAAAAGGCGTAAACGGAAAAGGATCCGCACCATGACGATCAAGGCATCCGTTTCGGCCTGCATTTGCGCTCTTATCGCGCTGATCTTGTTTGCCGCACCGGCGATGGCGCAGGCGCCGGCGAAGTCCCTCAAGGATCAGGCCATTGGCGACTGGCAACTCGCGTCGGTCACGGTCGGGGAGAGCGAGCCTTACGGCGCCCACCCGAAGGGCATGATGTACATCGGTCCTCATGGGCGGTTCTCGGTGATCGCGATGGGCGAAGACCGGATGAAAAGCATCGCGTTCTTCGGCACATACACCGTCGACGAAGCCGAAGGGTCGATGACCTTTCACGTTCTGGTAACCACGTCTCAAACCGGCATCGAGAACGATCACAAGTGGTTGGTCTCTTTCAATGGCAACGAGATGACCCAGCACATCACGACGCCGACGGGGGCCAAAGGTCCAGTCACCACGGTCTGGAAACGGCCGAATTAGAGGATCACAGCCGGCTCACGGAAAATTCACAATGAATGGCTCCGGCGGAGCCCTTGGGGCACGGATAGGGCAATTATTTTCAAAAAAGGCGCGTTTTGGGGAATATGCGACACTTCGTTTTGATAGAAATCAAGGAATGCTACTGTAATAGTGAGCTCTAGGACTACACGATCATTTGTTGCTGCGCCGCGGTATATCCGCCTTCCACCGGGAGTGGTCAGCCTGGACTTGTACCGGGAGCAGATGGGTATATATGCGACGTACTGGCGCAACTGATCGACGATGGTTCGATCCTAGCCCCAAGCCATTCAGGGACGGCCTATACACCGGCAGCGGGAGGTAGCCTGTTAAATCGGTCGATCGGCCCAAGCGTTGATTTGGCGAAGTTATCCGTATTACGATCGAAAGAAAAACGATCGTGACCGAGTCACAAGGGAGATTCAACATGAAGTCGAATTTGAGACTGTTGATGTCGACGGTGGCTGTGGGCGCCATCGCCATCACGCTGTTTGCCGCCGCCCCGGCCTCGGCACAGTGCACTGACCAGCTGGCTCAGTCGCGATCGATCACCACCGATCAGCGCGACCCGGGCAATTCCCGCTTTGCACAGGATTTCCGCGATCCGGCGAATGCCCGTTTTGCGCAGGACTCCCGTGATCCGGCGAACGCCCGGTTTGCCCAGGACTCGCGTGATCCGGCGAATGCCCGGTTTGCGCAGGACTTCCGCGATCCGGCCAATGCCCGGTTTGCCCAGGACGACTTGCGCGATCCGCACAGCAGCCGCTTCGCCCAGGCGAACCCGGACTCTCGCGATCCGCACGATGCGCGTTTCGCCCAGGCCAATCCGGACGCCCGTGACCCGGCCAATGCCCGGTTCGCTCAGGACGATTCGCGCGACCCGCACAGCAGCCGGTTCGCCCAGGGCGACGCCCGCGATCCGGCCAACGCCCGGTTTGCGCAGGACGACTCGCGCGATCCGCACAGCAGCCGCTTCGCTCAGGGCGACGCCCGTGATCCGGCCAACGCCCGGTTCGCTCAGGACGACTCGCGCGATCCGCACAGCAGCCGCTTCGCTCAGGGCGACGCCCGCGATCCGGCCAACGCCCGGTTCGCGCAGGAACTCGCGCGACCCGGCGAATGCTCGGTTCGCCCAGGACTCTCGCGATCCGGCTAACGCTCGGTTTGCCCAGGACGACTCGCGCGACCCGCACAGCAGCCGCTTCGCCCAGGCGAACCCGGACTCTCGCGATCCGCACGATGCGCGTTTCGCTCAAGCCAATCCGGACGCCCGTGACCCGGCCAATGCCCGGTTCGCTCAGGACGACTCGCGCGATCCGCACAGCAGCCGCTTCGCTCAGGGCGACGCCCGTGATCCGGCAAACGCCCGGTTCGCTCAGGACGACTCGCGTGATCCGCACAGCAGCCGCTTCGCCCAGGGCGACGCCCGCGACCCGGCAAACGCCCGGTTCGCTCAGGACTCCCGTGATCCGGCAAATGCGCGCTTCGCTCAGGACTCCCGTGACCCGGCTAATGCCCGGTTTGCGCAGGATGACTCGCGCGACCCGCACAGCAGCCGCTTTGCCCAGGCGAACCCGGACTCTCGCGATCCGCACGATGCGCGTTTCGCACAGGACGCCCGTGACCCGGCGAATGCCCGGTTCGCACAGGACGACTCGCGTGACCCGCACAGCAGCCGCTTCGCCCAGGGCGACGCCCGCGACCCGGCCAACGCTCGGTTCGCGCAGGACGACTCGCGCGACCCGCATAGCTCTCGGTTCGCACAGGCAGGTTCCGGCCCGGATTCGCGCGATCCGCACGACTCCCGGTTCTCTCAGGGTGCCGGCATTTACAACGATCCGGACAAGCGCGATCCGCACAATGACCGGCTGTCAGCGGCGGCCACGCCCTGCAAGTAATGCCGTAGTCATTGCGCTCTGATGGGGCGCACGTAGTCGAGTAGTAAGAGAGGCACCTGGAAACAGGTGCCTCTTTCATTTTGCCCGCCGCGTCGATCTTGTCTTGCGCCGCGGTCGCGCGGGCTCAGGGGAACACGCGCGTCACGTGCCCCATCTTGCGGCCGGGCCGCACCCCCTGCTTGCCGTAGAAATGGACGCAGGCGCCGGGCACGTCGAGCCACCGGCCGCGATCGATGATCTCGTCGCCGATGAGATTGATCATCTCGGCGCGGCCGAGCCGCAGCGGCAATGCAAGCGGCCAGCCGGCGACCGCCCGGATGTGCTGCTCGAACTGCGATACGGTGCAGGCGTCGAGGGTCCAATGTCCGGAGTTGTGGACCCGCGGGGCGATCTCGTTCACCAGCAAGTCGTGCCCGGTGCCCGCCGCCACCACGAACATCTCGACCGCGAGCACGCCGACATAGGAGAACGCCTCGGAAATGCGCTTGGCGATGCGCTGCGCCTCTGCCTCGACCGCCGGCGTCACATCGGCCGGCACGCGGGATATCTTGAGGATGCGATCGCGGTGCTCGTTCTCGGCGAGATCGAAGCACTCGATGCGTCCGTCATGGCTGCGCGCGGCGACGACGGAAATCTCGCGCTCGAAGCGCACGAAGGCTTCGAGGATCGCCGGCTGGCCGCCGATGGCGCGCCACGCCACCGCCGGATCGTCGTCCGGATCGAGCCGGGCCTGGCCCTTGCCGTCATAGCCGAAGCGGCGGGTTTTTAGCACCGCCGGACGCCCGAGCGTCTGCGAGCGCATGCTCCAGCTCCTCTTCCGAGGACACCGCCCGGTAAGGCGCGGTCGCGATGCCGAGTGCCGCGACGAGGTTCTTTTCCTCCAGCCGGTCCTGGGTGATCGCGAGGATCTTCGGGTCCGGGATCACGGGCTTGCGGGCGGCGAGGAAGGCCGCCGTCTCGGCCGGCACGTTCTCGAACTCGTAGGTGATGACGTCGACATCTTCGGCAAAACGGTCGAGCGCGGACATGTCGCTGTAATCGGCCTCGGTAACGCGACGCACCACATCGAACGCGGGCGAGGCGCGATCGGGACACAGCACGTGGCATTTGAAGCCGAGTTCGGCCGCGGCCATGGCCAGCATGCGGCCAAGCTGCCCGCCGCCGAGAATGCCGATCGTCGCGTCGGGCCCGATCACCGGATGAAGGCTCACGCACCGCCCTCGCGCGTCGGGGTTTCCGCGACCGCTTCGGTCTGCTTGGCGCGCCAGGCCTCGAGGCGGGCGGCGAGCGCGTCGTCGGTGAGCGCGAGCACGCTCGCCGCGATGAGCGCGGCATTGATCGCGCCGGCGCGGCCGATGGCGAGGGTGCCGACCGGAACGCCCGGCGGCATCTGCACGATGGAATAGAGCGAATCGACGCCGCTCAGCGCCTGCAACTCGATCGGAACGCCGAACACGGGAAGCGTCGTCATGGCGGCGGTCATGCCCGGCAAATGCGCGGCGCCGCCGGCCCCGGCGATGATCACGCGGAAGCCCTTGGCTTTGGCACCCTTGGCGAAGGCGACGAGCCGGTCCGGCGTGCGGTGCGCCGAAACGATCTGCGCCTCGTAGCTGACGCCGAGCGCGTCGAGCGTATCGGCGGCATGCTTCATGGTTGCCCAGTCGGACTGGCTGCCCATGATGATCGCCACCGGCTTTGCGGCCACGGCACGCTTCACAAAGACGCTCCAAGCTCTTTTAGCCGCGCCGCCGACCGACCCGGGAAGCCGCGGATTATAGGAATGAGCGGTGCGCCCGCAAGCCGATCCGCTGGCGTTGCGGCGGGTTGTCTTAATGAATCTCGGGCTCGGGGATCGGGGCGCCGGCGAGCAGGAAATCGAAATCGCAGCCTTCGTCGGCCTGGCCGATGTGGGCGGCGTACATCGCGCCATAGCCGCGCGGATAACGGGGCGCCGGCGCGCGCCAGGCGGCGCGGCGGCGCGCGAGCTCCTCCTCGGACACGTGAAGGTGGATGCGCCGCGCGTCGGCATCGACCTCGATCTCGTCGCCGGTCTGGACGAACGCGAGCGGGCCGCCGACGAAGCTTTCCGGCGCGACGTGCAGGATGCAGGCGCCGTAGCTCGTGCCGCTCATGCGCGCGTCGGAGAGGCGCAGCATGTCGCGGACGCCCGCCTTAACCAATTTCTTCGGGATCGGCAGCATGCCCCATTCCGGCATGCCGGGGCCTCCCTTGGGCCCGCCGTTCTTGAGGACGATGACATGGTCGGGCGTGACATCGAGATCGTCGCGGTCGATCTCGCGCGCCATGTGGTTGTAGTCCTCGAACGCGAGCGCCGGCCCGCGATGCTTGAGGAGCCGCGGATCGGCGGCGGACGGCTTCATCACGCAGCCGCGCGGCGCGAGGTTGCCGGTGAGCACCGCGGTCGCGCCCGCGGTCGAGACCGGATCGTTGAGCGAATGGATGATGTCGCGCAGGTGGACCTTGGCGCCGTCGAGCGAGGCCGCGAGCGGCGCGCCGGTCACGGTGAGGCAGGAAAGGTCGAGCCGTTCGCGCAATTCCGCCATCAGCGCGCGGATGCCGCCCGCATAGTAGAAGTCCTCCATCAGGTATTTGCCCGACGGCCGCACATTGGCGAGCACCGGGATCTCGCGCGAGAGATCGTCGAAGCGCTGCATGTCGAGCGGCACGCCGGCGCGCCGCGCCATGGCGACGAGATGGATGATGGCGTTGGTCGAGCCGCCCATCGCCATGTGGACGCGGATGGCGTTGTCGAATGCGGCCGGCACGAGGATGCGCGCCGGCGTCAAATCCTCCCACACCATCTCGACGATGCGCCGGCCGGCGGCGGCGCACATGCGCGGATGATTGGAGTCGACCGCGGGAATGGAGGACGAGCCGGGCAGCGCGAGGCCCAGCGCCTCGGTGATCGCCATCATGGTGGCGGCGGTGCCCATGACCATGCAGGTGCCGAACGAGCGCGAGATGCCGTTCTCGATCTCGGTCCAGTCCTTCTCGGTGATCCGGCCGGCGCGCTTCTCGTCCCAGTATTTCCAGGCATCGGAGCCCGAGCCTAGGGTCTCGCCGCGCCAGTTGCCGCGCAGCGCCGGGCCGGCCGGCACATAGATCGCCGGCACCCCCATGCTGATCGCGCCCATGACGAGGCCCGGCGTGGTCTTGTCGCAGCCGCCCATCAGCACCGCGCCGTCGATCGGATGGCTGCGCAGCAGCTCCTCGGTCTCCATGGCGAGGAAATTGCGATAGAGCATGGTCGACGGCTTCACCATCGGCTCGGCAAGCGACATCGCCGGCAGTTCGATGGGCAGGCCGCCGGCCTGGAAGATGCCGCGCTTCACGTCCTCGGCGCGCGCGCGCAGATGGCCGTGGCAGGCGTTGATGTCGCTCCAGGTGTTGATGATGCCGATGACGGGCTTCGAGCCCCAGTCGGCGAGGTCGTAGCCGAACTGGCGCAGCCGCGAGCGATGCCCGAACGAGCGCAGATCGCTCGCGCCGAACCATCGATAGCTGCGCAGCTCTTCGGGCTTCTTGCGGGTCGTGGACATGGATGCGCCTTTGTCGCCGTTCGCCTGGGATCAATCGATCCGGATGCCGGCGGCTTCGGCGATGGCGGACCATTTCCTGGATTCGGCGGCGAGGAAAGCGGAAAAATCGGCCGCCGTCCCCGGCGCAGCCTCGACGCCGAGCCGCGCGAGGCCGGCTTTGATCTCGGGGGAGCGGAGCCCGTCATTGATGACGGCGTTGAGTTTTTCGACGACCGCTTGCGGCGTGCCGGCCGGCGCGACAATGCCGGTCCAGAAGCTCGTGACAAATCCCGGGAAGCCGCTCTCCACCATGGTCGGCGTTTGCGGCAATTCGGGGCGGCGCGTCGCGCTCGTGACCGCAAGCGCGCGCAGCCGCCCTTCCCCGATCAGCGGCAAGACGAGCGACATGTCGGGAAACGACATGTCGACCTGTCCGCCGATGACGGCCGTCGTCATCTCGGCGCCGCTCTTGAACGGAACGTGCAGAAGGTCGATGCCGGCGCTCTGGCGGAGCAATTCTCCGGTGAGGTGCACCTGATTGCCGAGGCCCGCCGAGGCGAAACTGAATTTGCCGGGTTGGGCCTTGGCGAGCTGGACCAGCTCCGCGATCGACTTTGCCGGGAAATTCGGATTGACGACGAGAACGACACTCGAGTCGGTGAGCCGCGCGACCGCGGTGAAATCCTTGCGCGGATCGAAGCCGGCATTGCGCATGATCGCCGGAATGATCGCCAGCGGTGAGGGAAAGCCGATCAGCAGCGTGTAGCCGTCGGCCTCCGCGGTCGCGACCGCCCGCGCGCCGATCGCACCGCTTGCGCCGGTCCGATCCTCCACCACGACGGTCTGCGCCAGCGCCGCCTGCATGTGCGGCGCGATGAGCCGGGCGACGATATCAGGAGGGCCGCCGGGACCCGACGGCACGATGATGCGAATGGTCTTCGCCGGATAGACCTGCGCGTCGGCGCTGCCGGTCGAGAGCGCACAGGCGAGCATTGCCGCGACGGCGGCTCGCCGGATGAATGTCCGCGCCATCGCCGTCGATCCGGGGCTAATCGATCGAGACGCCGGAATATTGAACGGCCTTCGCCCACTTCTCGGTCTCGGCCGCCATGATCTTTCCGAACTCCTCCGCCGAGCCTGTCATCGGGATGCCGCCGAGGTCGGCGAGCCGCGCCTTGATCTTGGGGTCGGCGAGCGCCTCGTTCACTGCTCCGGTTGAGCTTGTCGACGATCGCGGCCGGCGTTCCTTTCGGCGCGCCGATGCCGAACCACGCGCTTGCCTCGTAACCGGTCACGGTCTCGCCCACGGTCGGCACATCGGGCAACGCTGGATTGCGCTTCTCGGTCGTCACCGCGAGCGCCCGCAGCTTGCCCGATTTGATGAACTCGATCGAGGACGGCAGGTTGTCGAAGATCACGTCGACCGTGCCCGCGATGAGATCGGTCAGCGCCGGGCCGGCGCCGCGATAAGGCACGTGGGTCATCTTGACCCCGGTCATGGCCATGAACAGCTCGCCGGACAAATGCACCGACGTGCCATTGCCGGACGAGGCCATGTTGATCATGCCGGGATGCGCTTTGCCGTAGGCGATGAACTCCGGAACGGTCTTCGCCGGAAATTGCGGATAGACCTCCATCACGTTCGGCACGCGGATGATGCCGGCGACCGGCGCGATATCGCGCAGGAAATTGAACGGCAGCTTCTTGTAGAGCGTCGCATTGATGCCGTTCGCCGGATTGACGAGCAGCAGCGTGTAGCCGTCGGGCGGCGCATTGACGACCGCTTCGGTGCCGATGTTGTTGCCGGCGCCCGGCCGGTTGTCGATGATGAACTGCTGGCCGAGATGCTCGGACAGATACTGCCCCACGATGCGCGCCAGAATGTCGGTGGTTCCGGCAGGCGTATAGGGCACGACCCACTTCACCGGCTTGGTCGGATAGTCCTGCGCCTGGGCGACGGCCGTGAACGTGACCAGCGCCGACACCAGAACCCAGAGACCCAATGGCGGGCGAAATCTCATGCTTCCTCCGAAAGCTTATTCTGCTGCGACGCGGCCTCATCGCTGTCGACTAAACAGCCGGCCGGCATCGCGTTAACGCCGAGGTTAAGCGCGCTTCCAGGGCTCGCACAACACATATTCGCGGGGAGCGACGTTCTTGACACGGCACGGTCAAACGTAGACGATTTTTTGACGCCGCATCTGCGCGGGGCATCATATGCCGGAACCGCAGACGTTTCAGAAAAACGCGGCCGATCGGGAGGGTACCCATGTCCAAGATTCGCGGGCGCGCGCCGGCGCTCAAATCCACTCTTGCCGCTGCGCTGGGCTTTGCCGCCCTGGCAGCCGTTTCGCCGGCCGACGCGCAGGCGCCTAAAGCCGATGCCATCGTCGGCGTCACCGTCCTTGATGTAGTCCCAGGTGCAGGCGACAAGGGAGTTGCCATCCTCAAGCAATATCGGGAGGCGTCGCGCAAGCAGCCCGGCAATCTCGGCGTCGACGTGCTCCAGGAGATCGGGCATCCGAACCGTTTCGTCGTCTACGAGACCTGGACCGACCAGGCCGCCTTCGATGCCAACGAAAAGGCGACGTCCTCGGCGGATTTGCGGCAGAGCCTCAAGCCGATCGAGGGAGCGCCCTACGACCGGCGCTATTACAACGTGACGACCGTCGGCCCGACCAAGCCGGCGTCGGGAAACGGTGCCGTCTACCTGCAAGTGCATCTCGACGTTTTTCCGCCGGGCATCGACGCGACGATCGCCGCGGTGAAGGTCCTCGCCGAGGCCGCGCGCAAAGGCGAAGGCAATCTGCGCTTCGACGTCGTGCGCTCGGTCAAGGCGCCGACGAGCCACCAGACGATCTACGCCGCGTGGCAGTCACGGCAGGCCTATGACGAGTTCGAGTCGTCGCGCGATCACCATCGCTTCCGCGACACCATCGGGCGGCTCTTGGGCTCGCCTTACGACGACCGCCTCTACACGCTCGTCAATTGATCGCCGGTTCGGGAGGACAAACCCATGCGTTACATCCAAATCTCGCCGGCCTCGCTGTTCGCGCGAAGCCTCGTACCGGCAACCTGCGTCATTGCGCTCGCGGCAGCCTCGCCGGCGATGGCGCAATCGCCCGACGGCGCCGTCTATGCGGCGACCTACATCGACATCGACGCGAACTGGACGCTCCAGGGCAGCGGACTGCTCAAGCAATTCCGCGACACCAGCCGCAAGGAGCCGGGCAACCTCGAATTCACCGTGCTCCAGGAAACCGACCGGCCCAACCGCTTCGTCGTCATGGAGGGCTGGAAGGACCAGGCCGCGTTCGCGGCGCATGACAAGTCGGCGGATACGTCGCGGTTCAATTTCATCCTGGAAGCGATCCGCAACGCCCCGCCGGACCGGCACATGATCAATGCATACGCTACGGCCGCGGCAAAGGCGGCCGGGAGCGGCAATGTCTACATGGTGGAGCACGTCGACTTCATGGGCGGCGATCCGGCGTTCGGCCTTGCCGCCCAGCCGCTGGTCAGGGCGATGGCCGAGGCCAGCCAAAAAGAGCCGGGCGCGCTGCGCTACGATGTCTATCAGCAGCCCGCGCCGCGCACGAACCACTATGAAGTCGTGGCGGTGTGGGCCGATGCGAAGGCCTTCGATGCTCACGAGACCGCAGCGCATACGAAGCAGTTCCGCGCGGTGACCGTCATTCCGACCGTCCCGTCACACGCGAACCTGTACGATCAGCGCTTCTATAAGGTCCTCGACTGATCGCGGCTGCGGGCGCGCGCGCCTCAGTCCTCGCCGGGCTTGGCGCCGCGCAAGGCCTTGAGGCCGGCGTGGCGCTTCTTCTTTTCCAGCCGGCGTACCTTCGAGCCGAATGTCGGCTTGGTCGGACGGCGCGGCGTCGGGCGGACCGCCGCCGCGCGGATCATCTCGACGAGACGTTCGAGCGCGTCGTCGCGGTTGCGCTCCTGGGTGCGGAAGCGCTGCGCGGTGATCACCAGCACGCCGTCGCGCGTGAGGCGCTTGCCGGCGAGCCGCTCCAGGCGCGCCCGCACGTCGTGAGGCAGCGACGGCGAGTGACGAACATCGAACCGCAGTTGCACCGCGGTCGCGAGCTTGTTGACGTTCTGGCCGCCGGGGCCCGAGGAGCGGATGAAGCTTTCCTCGATCTCGCTGTCGTCGATGGCGAGATGCTCGTTGATGCGGATCATGGCCGGGTCGCTTGTGCCCGGCGGGGCGGCAACCGTCAACCGGCGACGGCGGCGCGGCGCGGCACCGGGGCGCCGTGGGTCTTCGGAATTTGCTCGGCGAAGAGCTCGACCAAATGATCGGCCTCGACGCCCGTGGTGGGCCGCAGCGCCTCGTCCATGTAGGTCGCGTCGGTCGTCGCCACGACGTGCCGCATGATGGCGCGGTAGCGCCGCGCGAGTTTCAACCAGCGCAACGCCACCTTGGTGAAGTCGAACGGCGCGCCAGGGATAGAACACGAGCGGGTTGACGACCGGCATGCCGTAGCGGCGCTGGGTGCGGACCTTGCGCCGCACGAACCCGAACTGCAGCGGATGCACGCGTTCGATCGCGGCCGCGCCCGAGAACACCGTCATCGCCTCGACGATCTTCTTCGGGCTCAGCCCGCTCGCGATCGCGCGGCGCAGCACGGTCGCGACATGGGCGTCGGTGTAATAGCGCGCCCAGGCGTCATGATAGACCTTGATCCATTCCTCGTTGGACATGCCCGCGTGCGCGGTGCACACGTGCTCGAGATCGTAGTTGTTCATGTCGGGGTCCATCGCGACCCCGCGCAAATGCAGGTTCTTGTGGTCCTCCGAGCCCGGCAGCGGCGTCAGGCAGAAGAACTCCAGAATATCGATCGGCAGTTCCTTCTTGATGATCTCGATGTCGCGCGCGATCGTCGCCGGCGTGTCGGTCGGGAAGCCGAGAATGTAGCCCGCCCAGGTCATGACCTTGGCGCGCTTCCACGCCTGGAGCATCTCGCGATACTCCCAGATCTTGTTCTGGCGCTTCTTGGTGCCCATCAGCGATTCGGGATTGATGTTCTCAAGCCCGATGAACACCGCATTGCAGCCGGCGCGCGCCGCTTTCTCGATGAAGCCCGGGATGCGATGGCACAAGGTGTCGACCTGCAGCAGCAGGCGGATGCGGAATCCTTCCGTTTCGCGCAGAGCGATGAGGCGATCGAGGATCGGCTCCCAATTGCGGTTGCGCGCAAAGTTGTCGTCGGTGACGAAGAACCGCGTCACGCCCTGGGCGGCGTTCGCCCGCACGATCGCCTCGACGTCGTCGGCGGTGCGGTAGCGCGACTTGCGTCCCTGAACGTTGATGATGGTGCAGAAGCTGCACTGGAACGGACAGCCGCGGCCGGCATCGAAGCTCGCGTAGTGGCCCGCCACCCGCGTCACGATCCGCCGCGGCAGCACCGGCAGCGATGCCGCGTCCATGTCGGGGAGATCGTTGAGATAATTGTAGATGGGCTTGAGCTTGCCGGCGTCGACGTCGCGCAGCAGCTCAGCCATCCGCCCTTCGCCTTCCCCGGCATAGAGCGTGATGCCGAGGTCGAGCGCCGCCTTCAGCTCGGGCGGCATCTCGGGCAGCATCGACAGGCAGCCGCTGACATGAAAGCCGCCGATGACCACCGGGATGCCGGCCGCGCGGAATTGCCGGCCGAGATCAAGCGCGCGCGGATATTGGTTCGATTGCACGCCGACGAGGCCGACGAAGCCCGCGCCCGCTTCGCGGATGCTGCGGATCGTGCCCTTGATGTCGATCACCGTGTTGCATTCGTCGAAGGCGTCGATCTCGATGTCGACATCGGGCCCCAGCGTCCGCTCTGCCGCGCAATCGGCGAGGAGCCCATAAAGGCTCGCGAGGCTGTTTGAGGGAATTGTCGAGCGCCGCCACTGGATGACATAGCCATCCGCGTCGTAGTGCGAGGGCTTGATCAGAACGATCTTAAACGTGCGCCTTCCCATCCCCGACCCCCATGATCAGGATGGCAAAAGTTAACACCGTTTCGCGGCGGTGTCCCCGGGAAGTTGCTGCCCGAATTAGTCGGCAACCCGACGGACGGTAAATATGTAGGGTGGATTAGCGCAGCGTAATCCACCGTGGTGAATTCGGATCGGCGCAATACGCTTCGCTATTGCGCCCTACTGATCTTGCTCGGCGTTATCGCGGCGGGATGCGGATGAACTCCTTAACCTGCGCGTCGGTGAGCGGCTCGCGCAAAAACTTGAGCTTGACCGCGTCACGCAGGATTCCGGGCATGTCCGACATGGTGTCGGTCTGCAGCGCCGTGATCGGATAGAACTCCTTCACGACATCGCGGACGAGGGCGACCGGCTTGTCGATCTTCTCGGCGTAAAGCTCGATCGCTTTCGGGTCGGAATACATCCATGCGACGCTTTCGCGCCAGGCCGCCATGAACCGCGCCGCAACATCCGGATGCTTTGCCAGGAAGTCGGCGTTGATCACCGTCGCGCGCACCGTCTGGTCGCGCAGCGAAGGGACGTCGCTGCCGCGGAAGAGGACGCGTATTTTGCCGTCCTTGGCCTCCTGCACGCCGACCGGCGGCGCCGACCAGCCGATATCGATCTGGCTGGACATCACTGCCGTCAGGGTCCCAGGCGGACTGCCGGTCGGCGTCGGCTTGGCCTTGAGGCCCAGTTCGTCGACCGCGCCGAGCACGATGTTGTGCGAGCTCGAGCCGTTGGTCGAATAGGCAACGGTGTTGCGCGCCGTCGCATCGGCGATGGTCTTGATCGGCGAATCCGCGCGGACATACCAGAACAGGTCGCCGGTGCCGGTGAAGGAGGGGCTGAGGATGCGCACCGGCGCGCCGGTCGAGAACGCGCGCATCGCGCCGGCGACGCCGACGCCGACGCCGATATCGGCGCTGCCGGAGATGATCGGCTGGAGCGTCTCGCCGGCGCCGGCGGTGCCGAAGGTCTCGAGCACGAGGCCATGTTTCTTGAAGATGCCCGCGACCTGCCCGAGCGTCGGCGGCTGGTTCTCCCAGTTGTTGATCTGGCCGATCGCGACCTTGATCGTGTCCTCGGCGCGAAGCGGCGAGGCTGCAAGCGTGCCGGCGACGGCGACGAGCGCGAGCGCGGCACGCGGGAAAAAGCTGCGGATCATCTGCGTTTCCTGCCCTTCGACTTCGCCGGCTTCGCAGCCGGCTTCTTCTTCGCAGCGCTGGCCTTTGTTGGTGGCGCGGGCCTTCGTTGCCGGCGCGGCTTTTGCGGGCGGCATCGCGCCGCGCCGCGCGAGGCGCGTCGCCCAATATTCCCACGCCCGGGTCTGCGCCGCCGGCAATTTGTAGATCGCCTGCGCCATCTCGATCTCGCCGGGCGACAACGGTCCGAAATTGCCGAGACGCTTCGCCTCGCCGAGGTACCGCGCATTGTCGCAGGAATAGATGGAGCGGAAAACGAGTTCGCGCAGGCTGGTGCCGACCACGGTTGCGCCATGGCGTCGCAGCAGGACCATGTCGTGTTTGCCGAGCGCGCGGGCGAGCGAGGCGCCTTCCGCGGGCTTCACCACGAGGAGATTGGTGTCGCCGAAGTCGTCGCGGCTATCCCAGAACGGCACGATGGCGCCCATCGACGCGCCGAGATGAAACACCGGCACGATCGGATCGCCGCTGATGCAGAACGGCATGATCGCCGGGGCATGGTGATGGCACACCGCCATCACGTCGGGCCGCGCCTTGTAGATTTCGCCATGAATGACGCGCTCGGCATAAAGCTGCACGACCGGCGGCTCGACCGGCTGCGAGTTGAGATCGAATTCGAGAATATCGTCGGGCTCGACCAGCTCCGGCGAGCGCGAGCGCGACAGGAGATAACGGCCGGCGTCATCGGGATCGCGGATGCTGACGTGGCCGAAGGCGTCGATCACGCCTTCATGGCCGAGAATGCGGTTGGCGACGGCAAGTTCGTGGTAAAGCGCGGCTCTGTCGGACACGGCGTTCCTCGTGGTGGGTGATTTGTGCGGCGGCACCATATCGACCGCGCTGCCGCCATGCACGGCGAAAACACCGCGCCGCCTGCATCGCGTGCATCCGCGTTCGTCATGGCCGGGCTTGTGCCGGGATTATCCCCGCCAACCGCGGCCCACAGGCTTTTCGATTGCAAAGAAGCAAAGTGCTCGCAGCAAGCACCACGAGAAGGGGCCGTCATTCCGGGGGCCGAGCGCAGCTCGGCAGCCCGGAATCCATAACCACAGACTGCGGAGTATGGATTCCGGGCTCACGAGCTTTGCTCGCGCCCCGGAATGACTGTCACGCCCCCCGGAATGACAACGACCAGATGCGAAGCGTGGCCGCTGCGGTCAGCACCGCATGATGTTGATGGTGCGCTGGCCGCCGGCTTCGGACGGCACGGTCACGTGCTGCGTCGTGCAGCCGGGGCGATAGACCACGACGGGATTGATCACCGCCGGGCCGACGCCGGCCGCGTACGCCGGGCCACCGACCGGTGGCGGCAGGCCGCTTTCGTCCGACGGCGCATAATCCGGCGGATAGTCGAACGAGCCGCCCGGCACCACCACCGGGTAGCCGAAACCGCCGCCGCCCCAACCCCAGCCGGGGCCGAAATTGCGGCGGTTGAAAAACCGCTCGTTCGGCCGGAATCCGTGAAAGCCCGCGGCGCCGCGCATCGAAAACGCCGCGCCCCGTCCGCCGAAGCCGCCGCCGCCTCGCGCAGCCAGTTCGCTCGAAGCGGAAAGCGAACTCACGCCAACAATCGCAACAACAACCGCCGCCCAGTTTCGACTGACCATTGACGCACCATTCGCACGCTGCCCAGCCGCATCTGCGCGAGGCTAGCGCCCACGCGCGGCCGGCGCCAATGGCATACTTAATTTTTGGTTAACCGGCGAGTGCCCGCCGCGGCGGCACTCCCGAGGCGTCAGTGGTGCGTGTCGGACACGCTGGGGCGCGCCGACGCGCGATCGCTGTACACGCGATGCACACCGAGCGTCTTGCCCGTCCTCGGATTGACCATATGAAGTCGCCCGCAGGCGAGGCACTCGACCGCCTCAAACTTTTCGCGTGCGTCATCAGGCTCGGTCGCAACGGCCCAACCCTGCACTTCGAGACCCGTGTTCGGGCAGCGGAAGACATATGGTTTCATAAATCGAAAAATGGCAGAGATTGCGAAGTCCGCTTTGCGATAGGTCAACAAAAGCGAAAATTGATCACTTCGCCCTTCGCGACGTGACCGGCGGTCTGCGGCGAGTGCGGTCGATCAGGTCGCGATCATCGGGTTAATCAAGCGAGATCAAATTGCTTTTGCAATTCATCGACGACGATGAAAGCGCCTTCCGGAACCGGCTTGAAGTCGCCCATGGTGAAGCGCGCATTCCAATTCGAGTTCGCGCCTCGGATGATCTCGACATCAACGACGTCGGTCCATTCCAGGTGTTGGCGAATTGCCTGCATAATCAGCGTCGTCAGTTCCGCTTCCGATTTTTTTGGCTTTCCAGTCATTGCGTCTCCTCGACTTGAATTGACAGCGAGCGGAGCCAGTGGCGACCGCTGCTACAAATCCTGGGTGCGATGGGCGGCGGCGCGCTCCCACACTTTCGCGCGATCCTCGTCGAAGACGAGGGCCGGATCTTCCGGCGCCGTGTACCAGACATTGTGGGACATTTCGGCCTCGAGCTGACCCGGCGCCCAACCGGCATAGCCGAACACGAGCAGGCTTTTTGCCGGCCCGGATTTGTCGGCAATGTCGCGCAGCACCTTGGCGCTCGACGTCACCGCGACGTTCTTGTCGACGGTGATGGTCTCGGGCCGACGATAGTCCGTGGTGTGGACGAGGAACGCCACATCAAGCTGCACCGGCCCGCCCATGAAAATCGGAATGTTGCCCTCCGCGCCGGTGTTCTTTTCGCCCAGCGCTTCAAGCAGGTTCGCAAGCGAGCGCTCGCCGACCGGCCGATTGATGACGAGGCCGAACGCACCGTCCTGCGTGTGCCGCACCATCAGGATGACGGCATGATCGAAGCGCGGATCGCGCATCGACGGCGTCGCGATCAGAAACTGGCCGGCGAGCGACGGACGCCCCTGCACGACCGGTGCATCAGGCGGCGCGGCGGCGATGAAAGCCGCGGGCAATAGGATCGCCGCGAGAGCGAAGATCAGGCGCCTGGTTGCGATCGAGAACATGAGCCGTTCCGTGCTGGATGAGCGTTCGCCATCGCCGCGATGAAGAATATCAGGTCGGGCGAACGTGCCAACCTCACTCCAAGCGCGTCATGGCCGCGCTCGTCGCGGCCATCCACGTCTTTGCAGCAGGCAGTGGCGCAAGGCGTGGATGGCCGGAACAAGTCCGGCCATGACGATGGCCCATGACGAGCAAATTTTTGCCGGTCATTCCGGGGCGCCGTAGCGCAGCGGAGGCGAGCCCGGAATCCATGCACACGGACTGCGGAGTATGGATTTCGGGTTCGCGCCTGCGGCGCGCCCCGGAATGACAGGCCTGATCAGGCCACCTTCACCAGCAGCTTGCCGAAGTTCTTGCCGTCGAGGAGGCCGAGGAAGGCGGACGGCGCGTTCTGCAATCCCTCGACGATGTCCTCGCGATATTTGAGGCGGCCGCTGCGGACCCATTCGCTCGCCTCGCGCAGGAAATCGGGCTGGCGCGCGGCAAAATCCGACACGATGAAGCCGCGCAGCGTGAGGCGCTTGCGCAGCACCGAGAACATGTCGGGCCCGGGCATTGGCGTCGTGGCGTTGTACTGGGCGATGAGCCCGCACACCGGCACGCGCGCGAAATCGTTGAGCAGCGGCCACACCGTCTGCTGCACGGCGCCGCCGACATTCTCGAAATAGACGTCGATGCCGGACGGGCAGGCCGCGGCGAGCGCCGCCGCAAAATCGGCCGCGCGGTGATCGACGCAGGCATCAAAGCCGAGCGTCTCGGTGACGAAGCGGCACTTGTCGGCGCCGCCCGCGATGCCGACCGCGCGGGCGCCTTTGATCTTGGCAATTTGCCCGACCACCGAGCCGACCGCGCCGGACGCCGCGGCGACCACGACGGTCTCGCCCGGCTGCGGCTTGCCGATTTCGAGGAGGCCGACATAGGCCGTCATGCCCGGCATGCCGAGCACGCCGAGCGCGGTCGAGATCGGCGCTGCGGCCGGGATCGAGCTTGCGCAGGCCGGCGCCGTTCGAGAGCGCGTATTCCTGCCAGCCGCCAAAGCCCAGCACGACGTCGCCCACCGCGAATTTGGGATTGCGCGAGGCGATGACGTCGCCGACCGTGCCGCCGACCATCGGCTGCCCGACTTCGGCGGGCTTGGCATAGGACTTCGCCGCGCTCATGCGGCCGCGCATGTACGGGTCGAGCGACAGATAGCGGATGCGCATCAGCACCTCGCCGTCGCCGGGCTCGGGCACCGGACGCTCCGCGAGCTCGAAATTGCCAAGCCCCGGCCGTCCTTCGGGCCGGCTCTTGAGGAGAATCTGCCGGTTGGTTTGTGCTGCCATCGACGCCTCCTGTTTAGGCGGCACAATGGACCGCGCGGCGGCGCGCAGGCAAGGGCGGGTGGTTCAAAGCGGGTGCGAGATGAGATCGACTGTGTGTTGCCCCTGCCCAATGACGCTACATCGTTGTTGACTGCGAGGCAGGCGACCGTCGCCCTGGGTGCGGTCCGATTCAGTCAATATGCCGCCGACGGGAATCCCCTCCCCGGATTCAAATGTCAGACGTAATCCACTAAAGCAGTCAGAAGGTTTTGGGTGCTGCGCTTCAGGACAGTCGCCACCTTAATTAGTTCTGCCTTTCCTTGCCTGTTTCTGTTACAATGACCTACGTCAAGGCGGGAGTGGCTCAAGCCATAAGTGAAAAGTCTTGCAGCGGAGCGGTGATATGCCGGGCATCGTCATCAATCCAATTCCGACCTATATATGGGTCGATGGAACAACCGCAGATTGGAACACGCCATCGGCGTGGTATGGTGGGAAAGTTCCTGACGGTACGGTCAACGCCTTGATTGGTTACGACGCTTACGAGACCATCACGGTCTCCCAAGATCAATCAATCAACGTTCTGACCCTCAACGATATAGATGCCCAGTTCGTAGTAACCAACGGCGCGACATTCTCCGCCTATGGCGGTCTTATAGATACAGGAAACCTTTCGATTATTATTCGGGATGGCACTCTTCTGATTGGCGGCGCGGCCCCAACTCTAGATTCCATGCGCTTATTTGGGTGATGGACCCAGTGCGGGCGGAACTTTAACGACAGACACTGCTTCTCTGATTGGCGCTACCTTAACCTTGGGACCAGACCTATTTGTCAACGTTGGACAGGGTGCAATCGTAAGCGGCAGCGCCGCTGGTGATGGCATCATCAACCAAAGTCAAGTCCAAGTTACGGGGCATCTATCCATCCAGGGTTTTTCTTTTACAAATGAGGGCTCACTATCTGGCGTATCAGGCAGCTCAATTGAAATTGATACGGGTGTAGATCCAAATTCGAGCGTGACGAATGACGCCTTCATGAACGCCTTCGACGGCAGCTTGAGCATTACCACCTCAAATCTAACCAATGGGGGCCGGGTGTGGTATCTCTGCTTCTCAACTGAACGTTCAGGCCACTCATATTCTAAACGAGTTCTTTTATCTTTACCCGTGACGGTACGATAAATGCCTATTCCCCTGGGCAAGTGACATTCGATAATGAAGGCGTGATATTTATTGAGAGCGGGACTGCGTTCAATCTGACTTTGTCGGAGGGCGTTAACAACGGCGTGATCGATGTGGGTGTTGACACATTGATTTTCAATGGTGGCTCACTCAGCGGCGGCGGCACCATCGGAATCGAAGATCTGGGCAAGGTCGAGATAGCATCGGGTTCGATTTCAAATGCGATTCATTTTCTTGGCGCCGGGACGCTTCAACTGGACACGTTAGGCGCGTTAGGTCCTTCCGGCTCGCTCTCAGGGCTGGCAATCGGGGACGTAATTGACTTCGCGCACTTGGCGGTCACCGGTGGATCCTATGACGATACGAGCGTAACGGTCACGTACGCTGGCGGGCAAGAAACGCTCGCGCTTGCGGCACCTCTACCTTCAGGAGACACGTTTGGTCTTGGACCTGACGGCAAGGGTGGGTGGGAGCTAACTGTAGAAGCGCTCTGCTTCATGGCGGGCACGATGATAAGGACGCCGGGGGGCGAGGTCGCGGTCGAAACCTTGAAACGCGGCGACCTTGTCGTCACAGCCGACGGGCGGACCGCGCCAGCAGCGTGGATCGGTCGGCAGACGGTATCCGCGCGGTTCGCCGATCCACTGCGTGTTTTTCCAATTCGCATTAGGGCACATGCACTCGGCGACGGAGTACCTTCTCGCGATCTATTGGTCTCGCCAGATCACGGGCTCCTGGTCGCCGATATACTTATACAGGCAGGTGCATTGGTGAACGGTAATTCGATTGTACGCGAAACCAAAGTGCCGGAGACGTTCACCTACTATCACGTCGAACTCGACGACCACTCGCTGATCTTTGCTGAGAACACGCCTGTAGAAACATTCGTCGACAATGTTGATCGCCTCGCCTTTGATAATTGGCGAGAGCACGAGGCGCTCTATCCCGAAGGTAAGCAGTGCATCGAGATGCGATATCCTCGCGCAAAGGCTCACCGGCAGGTGCCGCGATCGATCCGCGGGCAATTGGCCGCACGAGCCACGATCCTGATAGGTGAGACCCAGACCGTGGCGGCGTGAATTCGGCCCGATCGGCAATGCGGAGACCCAGGGGGCGTTCGCTGAGCGCTTCGCGGCGGCGAAGCGCCCTCGTCTGCGATGGGATTGCCAAGTACGAACCTTACCGCAGACCGATTTCTCGGAGCTACTGGCGCGACTCAATACTCATCCGATAGATCCCGACAAGTTCGGGTGGTCAGAGTTTGAGGCATGGGATGGAATCGCGGCCTTTTATCGAGAGCGAACCTAGCGCAGCCGGCCAATGAGTGGTTCAAACTTCGCGCTTCGATCCAAATGGGTTCGTTTCGTAGATTTGGCATCTCGAATATGCCGCCACAGCGCGGCTTCATACCTGCCGATCTGGTCGAAGACACCGCTGTCGAGATGAGCAAGCTGCAGAAGGCAATTCTTGTTGCGAAGGTCGCTTTCCACTGCTGATCAAAGTGTTTCTAACCAGCTGATGCGACTTAACCGCTTCTTTGCCATTGCTGCCGTCCGCGATGTCGAGGTCGCTTCGTCGCCAAAAAAATCAGTATCACGGCACGGAAAAGGCCGGACGAACCGCAATGCCAAAAATTTCACACCGGTGTTATGCTCTTTGAGATTTTTAAACTTGGCTCGGAGATTGCCATGCGTCTAGTGGCAGCTTTCACTGTCGCCGTGATCATGATCTGCGTTAGCGCTGTGCCGGGACATTCCGAAAGGCGGGTTGCGCTCGTGATCGGCAATGGCGCCTACGCGAAAGCGCCCCGCCTGCCTAATCCACCAAATGACGCTCGGGATGTGGCTGCCGCGCTCAAGCGCGCCGGTTTCGACACGATTGTCGGCCTCGATCTGGACAAGACGGCCATGGACGAAGCAACTATTCGCTTCGCCCGCGCCGTGCGAGACGCGGATGTCGCGATTTTCGACTATAGCGGTCACGCCCTGCAGTTCGGTGGTGTCAATTATCTGATCCGGTCGATGCCACGCTTTCAGACGAGGCGGACCTGCGGCGGATGACGCGGGTCGATGAGATCCTCCTTGATCTGCAGAAGGCGGCAAAAGTCCGCATCCTGGTGCTCGAATTCTTGCCGGAACAATCCACTGGCGGAGGACATGAAGCGTTCAATTGGCTTGACCCGCGCGGCCTCAATGCAGCGCGGACTTGCCCGCATCGACGCTCCGCAAGGCATGATCGTGGCTTATGCCACGCAGGCCGGCGCCACGGCAGCCGATGGGACCGATCGCAACAGCCCCTACACGCAGGCATTCTTGCGGCACATCGAAACTCAGGAGGAGATCGGAACGATCTTTCGCCGGATCAGCGCCGAGGTGTACGACGCCACCAAGCACGCGCAACTGCCCGAGCTGTCGCTCTCCTTGATCGGCGAGTTCTATTTGTCGGGCCCGCCCGCTGCGGCGCCCGCCAACAGCGGGCCATCCGCCGCTGAGCGCGCCTGGGCAGAGGTGAAGGACACCAAGAATCCCGCCTTGCTGAAAGAATTCGTCAGTCGATTTCGGCGACAGCTTCTACGCAGCGCTCGCGCGCAATCGAATGGAAGAGCTGCAGAGTACGCGGATAACCTTGACCGGCCCGTCCGCATTGCCGCGTCCTGCGGCACCGTGCAGCAACGTTCCAGAATCGGTTTTATGGTCCTCGCGCGCACCGCAACCGTTGTCCGGGGCCGAGGAATGTGCCCTTAAACCGAAGGACACATTCAAAGAATGCGAAAGATGCCCCGAGATGGTGGTGGTGCCGGCGGGCCAGTTCGTAATGGGTTCGGCGCCGAACGAGCCGAACCGTCTTGAAGGGGAGGGTCCGCAGCATCAGGTCACAATCGAGCGACCATTTGCTGTCGGTAAATTCCACGTCACGGTCGATCAGTTCGCAACGTTCGTGGCGGAGACCGGTTACGACGCCGGGACGAGATGCTCAACCGAGGAAGACGGCAAATTCGAGCAGAGGGACCGCTGATGGCGCAACCCCGGTTTTAATCCAAAGTGCCTCCCACCCTGCGGTCTGCGTAAGTTGGAATGATGCCAGGGCGTACGCCTCGTGGCTGTCCAGAACGACCGGCGGGAGCTATCGGCTGCTGACCGAAGCAGAATGGGAATACGCAGCGCGCGCGGGGACGACAACGCCGTTTTTTCTTCGGAGACAACGAGAAAGATTTTTGTCGCTACGGTAATGGTCTTGATCAGACTGGAAAGACCGTCATTCTCGGCGAAAAAATCTGCAAGCTGTGCCGTGCAATCACCACCATCCCTACGCGGCGCCTGTGGGCAGCTTTTTGCCAAATCGATTTGGTTTGTACGACATGCATGGCAACGCTTGGCAATGGGTGGAGGATTGTTCGCACGAAAACTACCAGGGGGCCCCCTCCGATGGCGCGGCGTGGACATCCGGAGAATGCAATATTCGTGTCCGTCGCGGCGGATATTGGCTTAACTTTTCGCGAGCCCTGCGCTCGGCCGCCCGCCTTCCGGCTGCCGCCAGCTTCCGGGGCCAAAGCACGGGCTTCCGGCTGGCGAGGACGCTCTGACGTTCCTTCAACCCGAGCGTCGGCTCGTCAAGGGCCGAGCCGGGCCTCTGGCTCCAGCCCGTGCGGAACAGAAGCTGCTTTTGTCAGGGTGCCCTAATAACCGAACCACCCGGTAGTGTGACCATCTCACTTGAACCAATTTTGGATGCCCGCGGGGTAACCTGCGAACTGCGCGTATGCCCCACCAACAACCAAAGCGATACCGGCAACGCTTAACAAGCGGCGAAACAGCCGCCTCTGACGATCAATGTAATCGGTCGATCCGCTCAGCAATAAGCCTATTGCGATAATGCCGAAGGCCATGCTGTGGATAAGGAAAGCAGAGAGCAACACCATTAGCGCGCATCCGACGGTGGAATTGAAAAGCCATGATACTGCCTGGCGCAAGTGCACGTTTTTGAGTGTGTCAAACATGGCCGACGCTCCCGCAAGGCACTTTTGCATCTTTGGCCGAGAAACGGTCGGCATTCGCGACCTACCTGATTCTTCGGTTTTATTGCCTACAGACGACTTCACCGTGAACGTCGAGGCGAGATCAGCAATGTCGGGCGTTGAAAGCGCGTCGGTGCTCTTTTCATCGTCATATTCGACGCGATGAGCTTCGAGGAATGCTGCCGCGGCGGACGCCTTGATGGCAAAGTTGATGTTCTGCGGAATGTCGCCGATGAGCTCGGCAACCTTCAGCGCATTGAGCTTGGACACAACAATGCCGATCACATTGCCGTTGCGATCAAACAACGGGCCGCCGCTGTTGCCGGGCTGAACCGGCGCAGAGATTTGCAAATGCCGGCTATCATTGGCAATTCCGGCCAAGGCCGTAACGTTGCCGGTTGCGACATTGCCGGTGGAGGCGAGGACATCAGCCAAGGGGAAACCATACACGACGACATCTTCACCTCGGCGCACATGAAGCCGCCAATGAGCCACCTTCACCGGATGGAGGTCTGTGGCGATCAAGGCAAGATCGTTTCCATCATCCTTGCCAACGACGGTACCGGAACTGTGGCGTCCGTCCACGATCACCTCGACCTCCCGGCAAGCTTCAACCACATGGGCATTGGTCAGCACACGGCCGTCCTTTGAGACGAAGAACGCTGTGCCGGAAGTCGCCTTCGCTTCGGGCGCTTTGGACTTCGGCGCCGGCAGGGCGGCCACTTGCGGCGGTTGCTGCTGCTGTTGGGACGGCGCAGGCAGAGTGCTTGCGATCTCCGGTTGGCGCTCGGCGGCGCGCTTCTGCGCTTCCGCGATTTGCCTTGCCGTCATTTTTACATCGATGACCTTCAAGCTGTCGGCAGCATCTTTATTTCCACCGGCCCCGGCGAGCATCAGCCACATGCGCGCGACAACATAGTCCTGCTGGACGCCTTGGCCGTTATAGTAGGCCCTTCCAAGCTCCCACGCAGCCAACACGAAGCGTTGCTCAGCAGCTTTGGTAACGAACTCGCTGCGGCGACGTAATCCTGTCGGACGCCCTTCCCTTGCGCGTACAGCAGTCCGAGGTTGTATTGGGCCGCGTCAAATCTTGGTCGGCCGATTTTCGAACCCAGGCGGCAGCTAGCTCATCGCTGCGCGCAATTCCTTCTCCACTGGCGTATTTGCGGCCCAAACTGTTCTGAGCGCGGGCATGACCCTGGTCAGCTGCTTTGCGAAACCAGCTCACGGCGATTGCCTGGTCGCGCGGCAACGCCTTCTCCATTTTCGTAGCGTGTCCCCGAGGCTGATCTTAGCTTCGGCCGATCCTTGTGTCGCTGCCTTGCGGAACCAATCCACCGCGATCACGAAATCCTTTGGGACGCCTCGGCCGCTCAGAGCATGAACCCGAGATTGTTTTGAGCGACACTGTAGCCTTGATCGGCGGCCTTGCGAAACTAACGCCACCGCGGCATCATCGTGAGCGACGCCTCTGCCTGCGCGTAATCGCATCCCGATCTCCTGCTTCCGCGCCAGCATGTCCTTGTTTGGCGGCCTTCAAAACAACGTCATTGCCATGGTACGTTCCGCGGCATTTCCTCCGCCGTTGCCGTATCTAAGTCGAGATTGTGCAAACCGTCTTGATGGCCCTGATTGGCCGATTTCTGAAACCAGCTTGCGGCAAGCTCAAAATTGCGCGGCACACCCTCTCCGCGGGAGTAGCATGTAGCCGACATTGTTCTGCGCGCCGACGTCGTGCGTTCGGCAAAGCGGTAGATCAGGAATTCGAAGAGCAGTCCCCGAAGCCGCCGCGCTTGTAGGCCCAAACCCGTTCTCGAACTGTCCAGCGCTCGCGGTAAACCACTGAGCCCAATAGCAAAAGCACAACAACGAAGATCGCGGCCTCAAGTGTTCCACGGGGCGCCTCCATTTCTCTAAAGCGGGAGAAGCTACGGCGCAACGAGCGCCAGGCAGCGCGGCTGAAAGCCGATAAGATGCGCGACAACTAAGGTATGGTCGCATGAGCCCGGGTTCAGGTTCAGAGCAAGGCCCGGTACTTCAACGGACCGGTTTGCCGGATAGCACTCGCACCAAGCAGGGCGGCGCGGGCACGCTACTCGCCACCGCCTCGCGTACAGCGGCACGACTCTCGTCCATCGATGAACCACCTTGAGGGCGGCTGCGCGGGCCGCTAACATTCGGCCACCGTACGTGATCCGGAGGTCCAACATGGACGGTCGTGTCGCCATTTGCGTTGTGCTGACGGTGGTGTCGGTCGGCGCGGCATCAGCCCATCATGGCTGGGGCAGCTACGACGCCACCAAGGCCTTCAAGATCAGTGCGCCGGTCGAGGCGCTCGCCTGGGCCGACCCGCACACTCACATCACCCTCAAATATCAGGGCGATGTCTGGGAGGCGACGCTCGCGCCGCTGTTCCGCATGCACGCGCGCGGCTTAAGCGAGACGATGCTCAAGCCCGGAACCGAGGTGACGGTCGAAGGCTATCCCTCCACCAAGCAGGCCCACGAGATGCGGGCCGAACGGATCACTGTCGGCGGCAAGACAGTCGAACTGCGGTGAGCGGCCGGTCAGCGTGCTCTTGGCCTGAAGAAGCCTGACGAATGTTGGCCGACGGAATCGTGTCAGGCGCCTTCGCCGACGCGATGATGGCGCTTGAGCAGTCGGCGCTCGGCCAGGCGGCACGGTCGTCGGGCTGGCTTTATCCGACCGCCAACGTCGTCCACGTGCTCGGCGCCGCCCTCCTCGTCGGCGCGATCGCGACCTTCGACATTCATGTGCTGCGACGCGCGGCGGGCGCGAACGTCGTACTGCGGACTGTCGTGCCGATCGCGGTCGCGGGACTCGTGGCGCAGTTCGTATCGGGCTTCGTGTTGCTTGCCGCCGACGCGATGCCTATCGCCGCCAATCCGGCGTTCCAGTTCAAGATGGCGATGCTGGCCCTCGGCCTTCTCAATGTCGCGCTGTTTCGCTGGCAATTCCGCGGCGCGCTGAAGAAGGACGCGCCGCTGTCCGGCGCCAGGACGCTCGCCGCCGTATCGCTCGCGAGCTGGGTGCTGGTGCTGCTCGCCGGGCGGTTCATCGCGTATTTGTAGGCGGAGTGCATAGCTGGAATCCGTAGCCCGGATTGAGCGCAGCGAAATCCGGGACCGGTGTATCCGTGGGCAGATCTGTTCCCGGATTTCGCTGCGCTCAATCCGGGCTACGGGGCGCTACGGCGCTCGGCCGCAGTCGCGTCCGTAATTCCGCCGCGCGCAATGTGATAAATTCGCCGGGAATTGGTGCGCGCGGGAGCACGCGAGCAGAGGATGCGAAGCTGATGATCGGGGATGGCGGCGGAATGGAACGAAGAGCGCCGGCTTGGCAGCAGCCTGCGGCGAATAACTCTGCTGCCAAGAACGACGGGCTCAGCCGTTTTCTCGGCGGCCCGCCCCACAGCGTCGTGATGAAGCTCGTCCTGCTGTCGGTCCTGGTGGGCGTCATCCTTTCGGTGATGGGGTTTGATCCCTGGAATATCATCGACAGCGTCCGGCGGCTGTTCCAGGCGATCTGGGACATGGGGTTCGATGCTATCCGCTGGGTATGGCGATACTTCCTCCTGGGCGCAGTCCTGGTGGTACCGATCTGGCTCGTGGTCCGGCTTAGCCGCGGCATGGGCGGCCGGGGCTGATCAGTCGTCGCGCCAAGGTCGCCCCTCCGGCGTCCGGTTATTCCGGCAAGCATAGCGTTGAAATTGCGAGAGATTTCCGTCCGGCGGCGGCAACTTTCCGGCCGCTGCCTCTAGACGCGGCCAGTTGCAGGTTATAATTCCTACGGTGAGGGAATTGATTGCAGCCGACGGCGAATTGCCGATTGGTCCGTACCTTGTTGAGTCCGAGGAGCCAGCCATGCTCACACATGCGCAAATTTGGACGGCGATCGATCGGCTCGCTGCGCGAGCAGGGCTGTCGCCGTCGGGGCTTGCCAAGCGAGCGGGGCTCGATCCGACCACCTTCAACAAATCGAAGCGCATCACGCCCGATGGCCGGCGCACGCTGGCCGTCGACCGAGTCGGTCTCGAAGTCATTGACCGCGACCGGCGCAACGCTCGACCAGTTCGTGGCGCTGATCTCCGAGCAGACACATCCGCCGGCAGAAGCCGTGCCGCTGCTCGGCTTCGCCGAGGCGGGCGCCGGCGGCTACTTCGATGACGGCGGCTTTCCCGGCCGGCAAGGGATGGGACGAAATCCCGTTTCCGGCCGTCGAGGACGAGAATGCCTACGCGCTCGAAATTTCCGGCGACTCGATGCACCCGGCCTATCGCGACGGCACCATCATCATCGTGTCGCCGGCGGCGCCGATCCGCCGCGGCGACCGGGTCGTGGTCAAGACCAAGCTCGGCGAGATCATGGCGAAGGAACTCAAGCGCAAGACCGCGAAGACGCTGGAGCTCAAGTCCCTCAACCCGGAGCATCCCGACCGTACGTTCACGGCCGAGGACGTGCTGTGGGTCGCCCGCATCGTATGGGCGAGCCAGTGAGGTCAGGGATCAGAGGTCAGGGATCAGAGGTCGGACGTACGGGGTTGGCACGGTTCGTAGCCCGCATGAGCGCAGCGATATGCGGGGATCAGCCTCGCCCCCGGATGTCGCTTCGCTCATCCGGGCTACATCTGATTACTGGTGACTGACGCCTGATCTCGCCAGCGCGCCGTCGATCATCTCGACGGTGTTGCCGATGCCGTAGACCGCGACGAACGAGCCGAAGCGCGGGCCTTTCTCCTGGCCGAGCAGCACCTGGTAGAGCATGTTGAACCAGTCGAGCGAGACGCCCGGCTTGCCGTCCTTGCCCTTCTTCTTCGCGTCGAGGAACGGCTCGCGGCGGCCGACTTCGTAGACCACCTCCTGGATGCGCTCGGCGGTGGTGTCGGGCGGAAGCTGCGACAGCGCCTCGCGCAAATCCTCGAGCGCCGCCCGCTCCGCTTCGCTCGCCACCCGGAACTTCTTTGCCGGCAGCACGAAATCGCGGAAGTAATGGATGGCGTAGCCGACGAGGGCGTCGAGCTTCGGATGGCTCTGCGGCGTCACGCCCGGCCAATATCGGCCGATGAATCCCCACAGCGTTTCCGCGTTCTCGGCATTCGATGCCGAGACGAGGTTGAGCAGCATCGTGAACGAGATCGGCACATCGGGCCGCGGCGGATTGCCGGAATGGATGTGCCAGACCGGGTTCATCAGCCGCTGCTTGGCGTCCTGCCGCTCATAGGCTTCGAGGAACTGCTGGTACTCGTCGACGTGACGCGGGATCACGTCGAAGTAGAGCCGCTTTGCCGCCTTCGGCTCGCGATACATGAACAGCGACAGGCTCTCCGGGCTCGCATAGCGCAGCCATTCCTCGATGGTGAGGCCGTTGCCCTTGGACTTGGAAATCTTCTGGCCTTTGTCGTCGAGGAAGAGCTCGTAGTTGAAGCCTTCCGGCGGCCGGCCGCCGAGCGCGCGGCAGATTTCGCCCGACAGCTTCACCGAATCGATCAGATCCTTGCCGGCCATCTCGTAATCGACGCCGAGCGCGACCCAGCGCATCGCCCAGTCCGGCTTCCATTGCAGCTTGCAACGGCCGCCGGTGACGGGCGTCGTCATCCGCTCGCCGCTCTGCGGGTCGTCATAGGAGATCGTGCCGGCGGCGCTGTCGCGTGCCACGATCGGAACCTGCAGGACTTCGCCGGTCGCCGGCGAGATCGGCAGGAACGGCGAATAGCTCTGCGCCCGCTCCGCGCGCAGCGACGGCAGCATGATCGCCATCACCTCGTCGAAGCGTTCGAGCACCCTCATCAACGCGGCATCGAAGCGGCCCGCCGTGTAGCACTCGGTCGACGACATGAACTCGTACTCGAACCCGAAGGTGTCGAGAAAGGCCCGCAGCCGCGCATTGTTATGGGCGCCGAAGCTCGGATGGGTGCCGAACGGATCAGGCACGCGGGTCAGCGGCTTGCCGAGATGCTGCGAGATCAAGTCCTTGTTCGGGATGTTGTCGGGAACCTTGCGCAGCCCGTCCATGTCGTCGGAGAACGCGATGAGCCGCGTCGGCACCTTGTCGTCGGTGAGCACACGGAAGGCGTGGCGCACCATGGTGGTGCGGGCGACCTCGCCGAACGTGCCGAGATGGGGAAGGCCCGACGGCCCGTAGCCGGTCTCGAAGATGACGGCGTCGCGTCGTTGCGGCGCCGAATTGAGGCGCGCGACGATCTTGCGCGCCTCCTCGAACGGCCAGGCGTTGGATTGTTCGGCAAGCGCGCGCAGATCGGCGACGGGGGCAATAGCGGCGTCGGACATATGCGCCTCTGGCGGTTGCGTCTGTGGCGGTCTTCGTTCGTCCGTTCTGCCGCATCGGCGGCGAACGGTCAAAACGAGATGATTAAAACGGGCTGATCGGGAAGTAGCGCAGCCACAAGTCGGTGAAGCGCCCGGTCTCCCAGACGCGGAACAAGGCCCAGTTGAGCGCAAGGCGCAGCGTGTCGTTGCCGCGTTTGACCGCGATCCCGATGCCTTCGCCGAAAAAGCGGCTTTCGACGAACGGGCCGCCGACGAACACACAACAGCCGGCCGAGCTTGCGCCGTTGAGCCAGAACGCGAGGGCATAGCTGTCGCCGAATACGAGATCGACGTCGCCGCGGCGGAGCGCCTCGCGTGCGCCATCGGAGTCCCGATAAAGGCGCGGTTCGGCCTCGGTGAACAGCGTGCGCAGGTATTGCTCGTGGGATGAGCCCGCGACCACCGCGATCTTCTTGCCTTCCAATGTCTCCGGGGTGACCTCGAGCAACGCCGTGCCGCGGCGCCCGACGAAGCGGGACGCCGGGCGATAGTACGGGTCGGAGAAGTCGACACGCTTGCGGGTCGCTTCGGTGACCGCGATCGAGGCGATGGCGGCGTCGCCGCGATTCTCGTTAAGGGCGTCGAACAAGGTGTCGAAGCGGCGCATTTGCAGGGTGCAGGTGACCTTGAGCTCTTCGCAGATGCTGCGCGCGAGATCGACGTTGAATCCGACCGGATTGCCGTCGGGACCGGCAAAGTTGAAGGGCGGATAATCGACCTCGGTCATGAAGCGGATGCCGCTGAGCCTCGTGAGGTCCGGGCGCTCTGGACGTCGGCGCGGATCCCAAAACCCTGGGACCACCGCCGGCGAAGCCGGCCCAGCATTAGTGGCAGTTTGCGCGAGGGGGCGCGCGACCGGCCAACACATCAGGCCGGCACAGAATGCGACAATCAGTGCTGCGACACGCAGGCGCTGCAGCCGCCGCGATATCGTGACGGTGTTGCGTGAACTCAGGTGAGGCGTCGTGCTCAGGTTCATCAAGTCGCGTTCGCCGTGATTGTTTCGCTGTGATTCGTTATCACGCGAAACAGTGAAGCATTGGTCCAATCTTCCGCGAACGGGACGCGGGTGCAAGG
The DNA here is from genome assembly GCA_963702755.1 of uncultured Alphaproteobacteria bacterium. GTDB lineage: Bacteria > Pseudomonadota > Alphaproteobacteria > Rhizobiales > Xanthobacteraceae > JAJPKK01. The sequence continues at coordinate 47,544 of CAVPDZ010000012.1, forward strand.
CGATTTGCGCCTGGTGGAGTTATAGACGAAATCGCGCGCAGCATCAGCCTTCGCGTTCCCGATGCTCCACTGGCGCCGCAGGTTCGCCATCGTTCCGTCGCACCTCGGGCGTGACGGAACGAATGTGTTCATCGTTCATTTAGCTCGCCATAGGTAACGTGAGAATGTGCTAACCGCATCTCACAACGGGAGAAAACGATGCGCATGACACTTCTGGCGGCCGCTGCCGTCATCGGCTTCGGCATCGCTGCGGCCTCCACGGCCTCGGCAGCGCCAGTCTACGGCAATGCGCCGTCCACGGCTTCTGCCACGGTCGATCTGAAGGAGAACGTCTGGTGGCGCCGCTGGGGCTATCGCCGCTATGGGTATTACGGCTACGGCCGCCGCTGGTGCTACTGGCATCCGTACCGCTGCTGATCGTCTGCCCAACGAAGCTTCTGTCAAGCGCGTGCCATGGCCGGACCTTCAGGTCCGGCTTTTTATGGGGCGGCAGAAGGCAGGAGACGGACCCGCGAACCTGAGGGGTGTCATACCAAACTGCAGAATTCCTGACCGCTTTGCTTCGTCATGGCCGGGCTCGTCCCGGCCACCCACGCCTTGCTTGCAGTAAGACTGAACGGAAGACGTGGATGCCCGCGACAAGCGCGGGCATGACGAGTTATGATCTTGTCAGAGGCGGTTTTTCAGATCGGCCGCGGCGACGTCGACGCCTCGTTTCATGTTGAAGGGCGCGACGAAGCGGCCGTCCTTGTCCATCAGATAGACGATGGCGGTGTGGTCCATGGTGTAGTCGCCGCCTTCGAGCGGGACTTTCTTGTAATAGACCCGATAGGCCTTGGCGACCTTCGCGAGGTCATCGGCGTTTCCGGTCAGGCCGCGGATGTGCGGATCGAAGCTCGAAAGATAATCCTTCATCGCGGCCGGCGTATCGCGCTCGGGATCGACGGTGATGAACACTGCCGCGGTGCGATCGGCATCGCTGCCGAGCTTGCGCAGGATTTCGGACATCTCGAACAGGGTGGTGGGGCACACGTCCGGGCAATGGGTGAAGCCGAAGAAGACGAGGAACGTCTTGCCGCGCAGCTCCTTGTCGCTGAACGGCTGACCGTTCTGGTCGGTCAATTGGAACGGTCCGCCGACCGCAGCCGAGGCGAAGCTCGCCGGGCCGGTGCCGCGGCCGGTCACGAACAGGATCGCGCCGAGGCACAGCAGCAAACCCGCGAGGAACGTCCCCAGCAGCAGCACCACCCGTGTGACGCGCGGATTCATCGGCACCTCTGATCTCTGATGGCGTGGCTGGCCGGCATGTCGCTTGCGGCTTTCAGAAGCACGCCGCGATGCCGGCAACGATCGTCTCGAAGAATACAGCAGTGCCGTAATGCGCCCAGAGCACGATTGTCGCACCCACGAGCAAACCTGCGGCGCCGAGCCCCAGCCAGAGGGCAAGCCGCGACCGCGCAGGCAGTGAAGATGACGGTGAGAGGGCGCTCGTTGGCATTGCGCATCCCGGATATTCGTTTCTCACATAGGCGCGATTGCGCCAGGCGACAAGCTGCGTCAGAGAGCCGACAAACGCGCGTCCTTTTGCTTCGATGGCCCATTTCCGCACTACGGCCATCGATTCGAAGTCGGACAGCGCTGTGCTAGGCTGCATCAGCGCCGGCGGGAACACGCCGGCCAATAATAGGGAGACATCACCAATGCGGAAGGATCGCGGACCGGGGCGAGGGAAACTTTTGCTGGCAGCGCTCGTGCTTGCCGTTGCGGCCCCGTGCGCCGCGGCCCCGGCGCGGGCGCAGGACTACGACGCGATCGTGGCCGCGCCCGATCGCAGCGATGCCGACCGCCAGGCCGACAAGCGCCGCGATCCGGTAAAGCTGCTCGCGTTCATCGGCGTGCAGCCCGGCATGAAGGTGCTCGATATGGGCACCGGCGCCGGCTACAGCACCGAACTGATGGCCCGCGCGGTCGGCCCGACCGGCCATGTCTATGGCCAGGATTCCTCCGACGCCACCGACCGCGCCCGCGAGACGGTTCGATCAACGGCTCAAGACGCCGGCGATGAAGAACGTGACGCGCCTGCTGCGCGACTTCGACGATCCGGTGCCGGCCGATGTGCGCAATCTCGACCTCATCACGTTCCTGTTCTTCTATCACGACACCACGTACATGAAGGTCGACCGCGCGCTGATGAACAAGCGGCTGTTCGAAGCCTTGAAGCCGGGCGGTATTCTCCTCATTGCCGACCACTCCGCGCGCCCCGGCGAAGGGACCTCGGTCGGCAACACGACCCACCGTATCGAGGAAAGCGTCGTCAAACGCGAAGTCGAAGCGGCTGGTTTCAAGCTCGTCGGTGAAGGCAATTTCTGGCGCCATCCCGAAGACACCCGCGACGCCAACGTCTTCCGTGCCCCGACCCCGGTGGACGAATTCGTCCTCAAGTTCGAAAAGCCCCGGTAGGGATGGGCCGGCGCTCGCGTGCCCTGTCCCGGATCGCGGGCGCCCTGCTAATCGCGGCGAGGTCGTCCGCGTCATCGCCCGGCTCAAGCCGGACGATGACGGGTGGTGACGGGGTGGCGTCCTTGAACACAACACGTGGGTCATTTCCGATGATGCGATGGATTCTCGGCTGCGTGGCGGCGATGAGCCTTGCCGTCGCCGCGCCGGCGCAGAATTTTCCGGAGCGCACCATCAAGCTCGTTGTCCCGGTGCCGCCCGGCGGGTCGACCGACGCGCTGGCCCGCCTCGTCGCAGCGCGCATGCATGTCATTCTCGGCCAGGCGGTGATCATCGAGAACCAGCCCGGCGCGGGCGGCGTCATCGCGGCGCGCGCGGTCGCGGCGTCGCGGCCCGACGGCTACACGCTGCTCATCGGCGGCATCGGCACGTTCGCGATCGCGCCAGCGATCAAGTCACCGGACTTCGATCCGCTGCGCGCGTTCGCGCCGATCGGCACGGTGTCGACCGAGACCATGGTGCTTGTCGTCAATCCCAAGGTGCCGGCGACGACGCTTGCGGCCTTTATCGGCTACGCCAAGGAGCATCCCGGCAAGCTCAATTACGGCGCGGCGCCGGGCATCGTGCCGCACTTCGTCTCCGAGTTGTTCAGGCTCAAGAGCGGCACCGACATCGTCCACATTCCCTACAAGGGCGCCGGCCCCGTCGTCACCGATCTCATCGCCGGCCAGATCGACATGGCGTTCAACACCAAGTCGGTGCTGTTGCCGCTGGTGCGCCAGGAGCGCCTGCGCGCGCTTGCCGTGACGAGTGCCGATCGCTGGGCGGAATTGCCGGAGGTGCCGACCCTTGTCGAGGCCGGCGTCTTCGCCGATCCGGTCGAGGTGTGGTGGGGCATCGCCGGCCCGGCCGGGATGCCGCGGCCGATCGTCGAGCGCCTCAACGCCGCGATACGGGACGCGCTGCGCTCGGACGAACTGCGCGCGACCTTCGCGACGCTCGGCATCGAGCCGCGCCCAAGCACGCCCGACGAATTTGCCGCGCTGCTGGCGCGCGACGCCCCGCGCTGGTTCGACATCATCCGCACCACGGGCATCAAGCTGGAGTGAGGAGCGCAGGCTCCTTCTTCCCTCTGCATTGAGCCATCTTTCCTTCCCCGCCCCGCGCTTGCGATCTTTCTTTCCCCTCCCCGCGTGCGGGGGAGGATGGTCATCTTTCGCGAACGAAAAAGAGTCGTTGCGTGGCCCTGCCATTGCTTTGCCCACCACTCGTAGTGCGCCCGTACGATTTGACCGGCCGCGTGCGGCGCGGCATTGATGCGCTGCAATGCACCCTCCCCTCTCGCCGCGCGTCAAGCTTGCCCGTTTTGCCGAATCCGCCGCCATCGGGACCCTTGGCGGTTTCCTGCTTGATGCAGCGAAATTTCCCGCGGCGTGGCTTGCCGGGTCGATGGTGTTTGCGGCGGCGGCGGCACTCGCCGGGCGGCCGATCTACGTGCCGCCGTGGCTTGCGCGCGCGTCCTCGATTTGTCTTGGCATCACCATCGGCGGCGTGGTGACGCCGGCGACCCTGCGTGGATTTTCGACCTGGCCGCTGAGCATCGCGGCGGTGATCCTCGCCATGATTGCCTCGACATTCGCCACCGTCACCTACCTCACCCGCGTCCACGGCTGGACCACCGTCAACGCCATCTTCGCCGGCACCCCGGGCGGCCTCGCCCAGGTGATGGCGCTCGCGAGCGAAGAGGGCCGCGACTGCGATATCCGCGGCATCGCGATCGTGCAGACGATGCGGGTCGTGATCCTTGCCGTGTGCGTGCCCGCGGTGCTGGCGCTCGCCGGGCTTGCCGGCCCGGCGCGGCTGCCGACGAGCGGCGTCACCGTTGCCGATGCGCCGGTGCAGTTTGCGATCCTGGTCGGGCTCTCGGTCGCGGTCGCGCTGTTGCTGCTGCGGCAAGGCTTTCCGGGCGGGCTCATTTTCGGTCCGATGGTGGTCTCGGCGGCGTTGCACGGCACCGCCGTCATGAGCGTCACCATGCCGACGGCGATCGCGACCGCGGGCATGGTGGGCATCGGCACCGTGAGCGGCGGGCGCTTCACCGGCACGTCCATCCGGCTGCTGTTCGGCTATCTCGGCGCGGGTTTCGGTTCGTTCGTGGTTTCGCTCATCGTTGCCGGACTGATCGGCGCCGGTGTTACGATGCTGGTATCATTGCCGCTCTCCGACGTCATCGTCGCCTATGCGCCGGGCGCGGTCGACGCCATGATGATCCTCGCGCTTGCGCTCCACCTCGATCCGGTGTTCGTCGGCGCCCACCATCTCACCCGCGTGTTCGTCGTCTCCCTCGGTCTGCCGATCCTCGCGCACGTCTACGCCCCGCGCACCGCCAAGGGCAAAGCCCCGATGGTGCAGGAGGCGAAACAAGCGCGGGAATGAGGCGCAATCACGTAGGGTGGGCAAAGGCGCTGAGCGCCGTGCCCACGTTCGACGCCGCTGCGTGGGCACGGCGGATCAACATTCGTGCCGTTTCGGCAATATCACCGGCCGCCTTTGCCCACCCTACGAAATCAGCGCGCTTGCGGAAATCGCGGGCGTCAATTCGTGCTGATGCGGGAAATCTGCGCGCCGCAGGCGGAGAGCTTGTCCTCGAGGCGCTCGAAGCCGCGGTCGAGGTGATAGACGCGGTTCACCGTCGTCTCGCCATCGGCGGCAAGGCCGGCAATGACGAGCGAGACCGAAGCGCGCAGGTCGGTCGCCATCACCGGCGCGCCCTTGAGCGCGCTGCTGCCCTCGATCGTCGCGGTCTCGCCGTCGAGCGAGATGCGGGCACCGAGCCGCACCAGCTCCTGCACGTGCATGAACCGATTTTCGAAAATCGTCTCGGTGATGTGCGAAGTGCCCTTGGCCCGCGTCATCAGCGCCATGAACTGCGCCTGCAGGTCGGTCGGGAAATCCGGGAACGGCGCGGTCGCGACATCGACCGGCATGATGCCGGCGCCGTTGCGCGCGATGCGGATGCCGGCATTGGTGGGCGTGATCTCGGCGCCCGCGCGCGCCAGCACGTCGAGTGCCGCCTGCAAAAGCTCCGGCCGCGCCCCTTCGAGGAGAACGTCGCCGCCGGTCATCGCCACCGCCATCGCATAGGTGCCGGTCTCGATGCGGTCCGGCAGCACGCTGTGGCGCGCGCCGCCAAGGCGCGGCACGCCCTCGATCACGATGCGCGAGGTGCCGGCGCCGGTGATCTTCGCGCCCATCTTGTTGAGGCAGTCGGCGACGTCGCCGATCTCGGGCTCGCGCGCGGCGTTCTCGATCACGCTGGTGCCATGGGCGAGCGACGCCGCCATCAGCGCCGTATGGGTGCCGCCGACCGTGACCTTCGGAAACACCACCTCGCCGCCGCGCAGTCCCTTGGGCGCACGCGCGATCACATAGCCGCCGTCGATCTCGATCTCGGCGCCGAGGCTCTGCAGCGCGGCGATATGGAGGTCGACCGGCCGCGTGCCGATGGCGCAGCCGCCCGGCATCGAGACTTTGGCTTCGCCCATGCGCGCGACCAAGGGCCCGATGACCCAGAAGCTCGCCCGCATCTTGGAGACGAGCTCGTAGGGCGCCGTGGTGTCGACGATGTTCTCCGCCGAGATCTGCAGCGTCTGGCCCTGGTAGGCGGTGTCGCCCGGGCGTTTGCCGCCGAGCATGATGTCGACGCCATGGTTGTTGAGGATGCGCTGGAGCAGCCCGACGTCGGCAAGGCGCGGCACATTGTCGAGGATCAGCTTCTCCTTGGTGAGAAGGCTCGCGATCATCAACGGCAACGCAGCGTTCTTGGCGCCGGAGATCGGAATAGTGCCGTGAAGCTTTTCGCCGCCGATAATGCTGATGCGGTCCATGAATCCCCCGTATCAAAAAAAGGTCCGGCGGTCCCCACGCCGGCGCGTCCCAAAGCCCTTCACTTAACCCGGGAAGGCTTAAGGGAGGCTTGATCTACCCCGTTTCACTTGTCGGTGACAATTCGGGCGGAATCGTGGGACGGGCCGCCCGCAGCCGCAGCCTCCCCGGTCACTCCACGGTATCGCTGCTCTCGGCCGGTTGGACTGGGTCTGTACCCGCCTCCTGCGGATCGTCCGGCGCCGGATCGTCGCCGGCTTCGGACCGCGCGCGCGCCTGCGTCTTGCGCCGCCGCAGATTGGACTTGAGCGCCGCCGCGAGCCGGTCCGCCCGCGCCGCGCGGGTCGTGTCGCGTCCGGTCGGATTTCGGGTGCTCATGGCTGTTGATAACCGCCGCGGCCGGTGCGGTGCAAGCCGGCAATCCGAAGCCAAGCCGGCGATAAGCGAGGAGGCGATGCCATCGCAAGAACCGCGTCCTTGCACCGTGCCACCCCTTATGGCAGTTTCCGCCCGCCGCGCCGTAGCCGTTGATTTGCCGGCGCGGTCTTCTGCTGCCGTAGCTCAGTGGTAGAGCACTCCCTTGGTAAGGGAGAGGTCGACAGTTCAATCCTGTCCGGCAGCACCATAAATTGACATGGCTTGCGAATGGTTGCTTCGGATTAACACAAGGTGGGCTGTTGTTAGGAATCTCGGTCACCCCAGAGTCATAGACGCAATCACAAGCCGCGACTTTGGGCCTGTACGCTAGTCGTAGGAGAGCGGAGGATCGAACGCAGGATGCGATGATCGCCATGTCTGCGCAAACCAAAGCCAAATTCGATTTCTTCCTTAGCCGACGCGGCTCCATCGCGGCGATGGCGCGCGAGGTTTGCGACATTCTCACCGCCAAGGGTTACTCCGTATTCGTCCAAGACTACGACATCCCTCTTGGCGACAGTTTCATCGAAGTGATGCACGAGGCGTATTAAGTCGTCGCGCGATCTCGTCATCCTGTTCACCCGCGACTATGAGACCTCTGCTTATACCCGCAAAGAGTTCACGAGCTTCGAGGCGCAAGCGGCTACAGGACCCGCAGGCGCGGCGCGTGGTCGTCTTGCGCTGTGAGGACGCGCCGCTAGCCGGACTGCTCGCTGATAACGTCTATCAGGACCTGGTCGGCGTCGCTGATCCTCGACGAGCGTCAGCCGGCGCATCATCGCGGCAGCAGCAGGGCCAGTCCCAAGCGATCAAGGCGCCACCGCTGCCGTTCGTCGGCCTGCCGCCGCGCATCGCGAGCTTCACCGGCCGCACAGACGAACTCGACAGGCTCGATGCCATCCTGGTGCAGGACAAGCCGGCCGCGGTGACGCAGGCGCTCGGTCGCGCTGCGGTGCAGGGCCTGGGCGGGGTCGGCAAGACTTCCCTCGCTATCGAATACGCGCACCGCTACCGCGGCCTGCAAGCCGGGGTGTGGTGGTGCGCAGCCGAGACACGAACGAGCTTAATGAGCGACCTCGCGGCGCTCGCCGTCACACTCGGAGCAGCTTCGACCGAGGCGGCTCGATGTCGAGACGACCGCGCGCGCGGCCCTGCGCCGGCTCGCTGAGCAGCGCGGGACGTGGCTCTTGGTCTACGACAACGTCACGAGCCCGGACGAGATTGCTGACCTTTTGCCGGCCGCGGGCGCGCGGGTGCTCATCACGTCGCGGTTCTCTGATTGGGGCGGCTGGGCCGAGGAGGTTACGCTCGATGTCCTCCCAATCGCGGAGGCTACGGCATTTCTACAGAGCCGTGCCGGACGAGATGACCCTGATGGCGCCAGGAAATTCTCGCTGAGCGAGTTAGGGCCGTCTACCCTTAGCGTTGGATCATGCGGCCGCATACTGCAGGCGGACGCATATGCGCTTCACCGATTACACATCTCAGGCATGCAGACCCGCATAGCTGTCGCGTACCACGCGGTTCTACATATCCTCGAAGCGTTGCGGCGACCTTCGATCTCGCCATCAGCGCGGCAGTCGCACAATGTGCAGCGGCCGAAGTGATGATGGCATTTCTGGCAGCTTGTGCGTCGGAGCGCATTCCGATGTCGCTTATCGAGGGAGCAATCGAGGACGAGAGGCACAGCGACTTGATGCAATCGCTGCGCTCACCGAATTGTCGCTAGTGAAGCACGATCCGTTCGAGGACGGCACCGAGGCCCTGACGGCACATCGTCTCGTTGGTACGGTTGCGCTCCAGCGGGCGGAAGTGAAGCGGCCACGCGCCACTGACGCCATAATTACTCGGCTGATGAGAATCTTTCCCAAAGACGGCTACGTAAATCCCCACTCCTGGGAGCTATGCGCTCGGCTGATTCCCCACCTTCTGCAACTAGCGTCTGTCAGCGGGTTTGTGAGTACCCTGGATTGGGCCAAGCTACTGAACCAAGCCGCGATGTATTTTCTCGGACGCGCAGTTTGTGAACCGGCGGAAATCCTTCTGCGCGAGGCCCTCACGATTCGCGAGCACGCGCTCGGTTTGGAACATCCGGATATAGCGGATACCCTGAATGAACTTGGTCTTGTGCTTAAGACTAAAGGCGACTTTGCAGGTGCGCTGCCTCTTTATCAGCGCGCTTTGACTATCGATGAAAGGGTCTTTGGCCCGGAGCATTCTAAAACGGCAACAACCCTCAACAATCTCGCACTCCTATTTAAAGATCAGGGCGATTTGGCGAGAGCACGACCACTGTTCGAGCGTGCATTAGCCATCAGGGAAACGGTAAATGGGGGTGGAAGCGCTGATACCGCATTGAGTCTGAGTAATCTAGCCCTAGTGTTTCAACAGGAAGGCGATTTTGCGAGCGCCTTGCCACTCGCGGAAAGGGCTTTCGCGATCCGTATGAACGTACTTGGGCCATGTCGTCCCCACACAGCTCTAAGCCTCAACAACCTCGGTGGGATACTTCAAGGCCAGGGCAAACTTGCGGAAGCACAATTGCTCTTCGAAGGCGCGCTCGCAATGTACGAAGCGGCGCTCGGTGTAGAACATCCTGACACGGCAGCGACCCTCAATAACCTTGGCGGAGTTCTTCATCAGCAAGGGAAATTCGCGGAAGCTTTGGTGCCGTCAGCGCGTGCGTTGGCGATTAAGGAGAAAACGCGGGGCGCGGACCATCCTGACACGGCGCTCAGCCTGGCCGATCATGCTGTCCTGCTCCAAGATTCGGGCCATACCGAAGAAGCCGAAAGGTCTTTTCGCAGGGCGATCGCGATCGCGAGAAAGTGCATGGTCGTAGTAACGCGATCACGCAACGATATCTGTCTCAGTATGCCTGGCTACTGGTCAATACGGCCCGCGCGTCGGAAGCGCTTGATATTGCTCAGGCCGCCCTCACGACCCATGAGACAGCATTCGGATCGGCCCACCCGTGGACCATGGCATCGGCCCGCACTCTTGTCGGCGCGTTGGCCATGGTCGGTCGAATTGAAGAGGCACGCACGCTGCATCAGCGCTATCACTTATAACCAACTCGTCGGGCGATTTGGTCCTTTCGTTATTCCGGTGTTTCCGCCAGGACGGCCTCTGGCCGGGTCGTACCCTCGCATGAGCAGTTCAGCGGAAGGCTAGGCAACAACTTCCTCGCTGCGCCCGACAAGCTCAAGCCAAGGGTCTGGCTTCGGCCAGGTGTCACTTGACGCCCCTTGGATGTTGCGCCGTTCGGCGAACAGGACAAGCGATATGCCCCCATCCCTTCGCGAGCTGCGATACAGGATACCGTCGAGTTTGACGACCTCAGGCAGCTTAGTCGTGCGCAGAAACTCGGTCACGACTTGTGTCGGCACATACTCGATATGCACGTAGTAGTCCCGCGCGATTGGCCGCGAAATGTCATCGGAGAGTCGGTGCAAGAAGCGGAGTGCTTCTTGTGGATCATATGGCAGCGTGTCGGGTATTTCTGCGAACAGGCTTGGGATTGGCGCCAATTCCTCCAAATCCAGGATCGCGCGCGACTTTTGCGGTACGCTTGATCGTTACCGGCTCTGCCTACTCACGTCGCCGCGCCGTCGCGCGCTGACGCGATCACTTATGGTGATGGCGCAGATACTCGTGAAGCGAGGCGCTGTCGGTTTCCTTGAGCAAGGTCTTCAGCATCATGTCGCTGCGGCGACCCTTGGCGAAGTGCTCGCCGTATTCCTTGCGCAAGGACCCGATCTTGGTGTTGCCGTGCTTGCGCTCGATGCGACCGGTCTTGTCGCGGTGACGTCCGTCGAGGCCTCGCTTGGACTTTGCCATTGCAACCTCCTCCCGATGGGAAGATGCGATGCTGCCGCCGCGCGATGCATTCGTCAAGGATGAGGGAATGGTGCAGCGCAAGATCGACACTCAATTCTTGATGACGCAGCACGACAGCATGGTCGCTGCGCGAGAACGGGCAGCCATCACGCTCGCGATGCGTGCCGATGATCCGTGAACGCGCCGTCTCGCCAATGCGACGCGCCGTCGGTGCGGCGGTCAAATCTGCCCGTGAAACGTCGAGATTTGTCGCCTGCGCCGCTGCGTCGCTCGACCCGATGAAACCGATGTAATAGCTTCCCAAGAACAGCGGGAGGCGATGGCAATGGAGATCGGCCGGAGGGCGATACTACAGGGATTGGCGGCGGCGTCCGTGCTGCCGTCCCTCACCGATGCGGCCGACGCCCGGGTCGGCGGCGGAGCGGCCGCGCCGGAGGCCGGGCGGCGGCGGATTCTCATCAAGGGCGGCCATGTCGTGAGCCTCGACAGCGGCATCGGCGAGATCGCCGGCGGCGATGTTCTCGTCGAGGGTGTAACGATCGCCGCGGTCGGCAAGAATTTGCAGGCGTCCGATGCCGAAGTCATCGACGCGCGCGACAAGATCGTGCTGCCCGGCCTCATCGATACGCACCGCCACACCTGGGAAACGGTGACGCGCTCGATGATCTCCGAGGGCGACCTCGCCGTTTACATCAAGCTGTTCTTCGGCACGCTCGGGCCGCATTACCGCCCGGAGGACGTCTATATCGGCAACCTCCTCGGCGCGCTCGGGGCGCTCACCACCGGCATCACGACGCTGCTCGACTGGTCGCACATCATGAATTCGCCGGCGCACGCGGACGCTGCGATCCGCGGGCTGACCGAGGCCGGCATCCGCGGCGTATTCGCCTATGGCGCGTCGGCGATCCCCGGCAACGACACGCCGGAGGCCGACAAGAAGCGCGCCGCCGACATCCGCCGCGTGCAGAAGCAGTATTTCAGCTCGGGCGACCAGCTCCTCACGCTCGCGATTGCCGCCCGCAACGCGGAACACGACATCAAGCTCGCGCGCGAACTCGGCCTGCGCATCACCATGCACGTGGTCAAGGCCGGCACCGTCGCGGCGCTCAACACCGCCGGCCTCCTCGGACCCGACATCACCTATGTGCACACGGTCGGCAATGAATCGACCGACGACGAGCTCAAGATGATCGCCGACAGCGGCGGCACCATCTCGACCTCGGCCGCGACCGAGATGATGTCGGGCCACGGCTTTCCGAGCGCGCAGCGCTGGCTGCGCTACGGCCTGCGGCCGTCGTTCTCGGTCGACAACGAGACCCGCATGCCGTCCGACCTGTTGATGCAGATGCGCGCGCTGATCCTCTCCGACCACCAGCTCGAAGCCGACCGGGCGCGGCGCGAGGGCGGCCGGCCGAAGCTCATCCCGGTCCGCGACGTGTTGAGCTTTGCGACCGCCGAAGGCGCAAACGCTCTTGGGCCTCAGCTTCCGAACCGGCACGCTCTCGGTCGGCAAACGCGCCGACATCACCATCGCCGATCTCGACGACATTACGCTGATCCCGAACACCGATCCGGTCGCAAGCTTCGTGCTGCGCTCGCAGGCCGCAAACGTCAGCTACGTGCTGGTCAACGGCACGGTGAAGAAGCGCGCCGGCAAGCTCGTCGGCGTCGATTACGGCCGGATCCGCCGCCTGACGGAGCAGTCGCACGCCCACATCATGGGCCTCATCACGTCCGCGGGCTTCGATATTCGCGGGGGCTGACGCCGCCGGCGCCCCGCAACCGAAAAGCCGGTCATTCCGGGGCGCCGCAGCGCAGCGGAGGCGAGCCCGGAATCCATACTCTGCAGACGTGGTTTATGGATTCCGGGTTCGCCGCTGCGCTGCGCCCCGGAATGACCAGCAATCTAATCCTCACGGAAAAATCAAACTCACACCGCCGGCTGCTGCGCAGCCGACCTGTCCTCCCCGGGGCGAGGTGAGGGGCGCGGCGCGATGCGGAAGAAGTCCGGCCGCTCGAACAGGAAGCCGAGGCGGGTGTTGCGCACCGCCCACCACATGATGAGCGCGCCGATGACGCCGGCCGTGGTGATGATCAGCGCCATCACGCCGACATCGCCGATGAGGCCGGTCTTGAGGAGGAGCGTCCGCGTGACCGCCATCGGCAGGAAGAACGCGAGATAGATGACGATCGAATGCTGTCCGCAATAACGGACAGGATCGAACAGTTTCGCCTTCGCCATCAGCGCGGAGAGGCTGACGACAGCGCAGGCGCCGATGAGCCCGAGCGCCAGGGAGACGAGCGGCAGTTCGGAGAACCCGAGGTAGACCAGCGTGCCGTTGAGCACCGCCCACAGCACGAGACCGAACATCGCGACGAGCGGGCGCGCCTGCACTGCCGCTGCGAGCGCAAAGACGCGCGGTGCCATGATGTAGCCCGTATAGAAGAACACCAGCCGACCCGCGAACTCGTCGATCGCGGTCCAGCCGGTCTCGATATGGGCCGTCTGCAGCGCCGCCGCCGCGAGCCAGATCAACCATGGCGGCGCCGAGCGCGTGGCCTTGGCGACGACGAAAAAGATCGGCAGCAGGTAAATGAACCACAGCGTGCCGAACGGATCGATGAAGGCGAGCCCATATTGCTCGGCGACATAGCCCCAGCCGTGCTGGGACGCGAAGTACGGCGCCTTGACCGCGAACTGCAGCGTCACCCACAGCACGTAGAAATAGGCGAAATGCATGACCTTGCGGTCGAGATAGGTGCGCCAGTCGCGGTCGATCACCAGCGCCAGGAACAAGCCGGAGATCAGGAAGAAATCGGGCATGCGGAACGGCTTTGCAAACGCCACCAGCAGATGCATGAAGCCTTCGCGCCCGGCCGCCTCTTCGACGCCGAGCGTCGAATGCATCATCACCACCATGATGATGCAGAAGCCCTTGGCGTAATCCACCCAGTCGACGCGTCCGGTGCGGCCGTTGTACGTGGAAGCCATGGTGTTTCCCGTTTTGGGACGAAGCGGTGCAAGCAAAGCGTTCAGTGCAAGAAATGGCGCAAGGACCTGTGCGAAAAATGGACAGCGGGCGCTGGCGGCAAACTCGCTGCAAACGTGGTTAACCGGCGATGGTTTCATTCGCGCATGCCGCTTCCGATCGACGCCGCGCTGCCGGAACTCACGGCGACGCTCGCCGAGCGCACGACCGCGGTGCTGGTCGCCCCGCCCGGCGCCGGCAAGACCACGCGGGTGCCGCTCGCGCTCGCCGCGGAACCCTGGGCGCGGGAGAAGAAAATTTTGGTGCTGGAGCCGCGCCGGCTCGCGGCGCGCGCCGCTGCCGAATTCATGGCGAAAAGCCTCGGCGAGACGGTCGGCGACACGGTCGGTTACCGGGTGCGGTTCGGCACCAAGGTGTCGCGGCGCACGCGCATCGAGGTCGTGACCGAAGGGGTGTTCACCGGGCTCATCCTCGACGACCCGTCGCTCGATGGCATCGGCGCAGTGCTGTTCGACGAATTCCACGAGCGCTCGCTCGATGCCGATCTCGGCCTTGCGCTCGCGCGCGACGCCCAGCAGGGACTGCGCGAGGATTTGCGCCTCGTCGTCATGTCGGCGACGATCGACGGCGCGCGCATCGCCAAAGCACTGGGCGATGCGCCGGTGATCGCGAGCGAGGGCCGCGCCTTTCCGGTCGAGACGCGCTATCTCGGCCGCGATCCGGGCAAGCCGATCGAGGCCGCGGTCGCAGATGCCGCGCTGCGGGCGTTGCGCGCCGAGCCGGGCTCGATCCTCGCGTTCCTGCCGGGCGCCGGCGAGATTCGCCGCACCGAAACGCTCGTCAAGGAGCGCGTGACCGATCCCGCGGTCGACGTGGTCACCCTGTTCGGCGCGCTCGATGCCGCCGTGCAGGATCGCGCCATTGCGCCGGCGCCGGCCGGGCGCCGCAAGGTGGTGCTGGCGACCTCGATCGCGGAGACTTCGATCACCATCGAAGGCGTGCGCGTGGTCATCGATTCCGGCCTCGCGCGCGTGCCGCGCTATGAGCCGGACGTCGGCGTGACGCGCCTCGAAACCGTGCGGGTGTCGCGCGCTGCCGCCGACCAGCGCCGCGGCCGCGCGGGGCGCACCGAGCCGGGCGTCGTGCTACCGCCTGTGGGACGAGCCGCAGACCGCCTCGCTCGAGGCGTTCGCGCAACCGGAGATTCTCGCCGCCGATCTCTCCTCGTTCGTGCTCGATCTTGCCCAATGGGGCGTGAGCGATCCCGGCACGCTCGTCTTTCTCGATCCGCCGCCGGCGGCCGCGCTCAGCGAGGCGCGGACCCTCCTCGCCGATCTCGGCGCCATCGACGCCGCCGGCCGCATCACCGCGGAAGGCAAATTGCTCAACCGCATGCCGTTGCCGCCGCGGCTCGCCCGCATGGTGGTCGACGCCGGCCGCGAAGGCGCCGGCCGGCGCGCCGCCGAGATTGCCGCGATCATCACCGAGCGCGGCCTCGGCGGCACCGACGTCGACCTCCGCCACCGTCTCGACGCGCTGGCCCGCGACCGCGCCCCACGTGCCGAGGAGGCGCGCCGCATGGCCCGCCGCTGGGCGGAGGTGGCCGCCGGTACTTCTTCTCCCTCCCCCCTCGTGGGGGAGGGTCGGGGTGGGGGGGCGAGAGGGTTTGGCGAAGCCGTGCCAAACTTCCCGCCACCCCCGGCCTCTCCCCACAAGGGGGAGGGGAGCAGAAGAGAGACCGCCTTCGGCGGTCCGACCCTCCCCCTCCAGGGGAGGGTGCGGTGTCGACGGGCGCGATCCTTGCGCTCGCCTATCCGGAGCGCATCGCCAAGAACCGCGGCGCGGCGACCGGCGCGTTCCTGCTCGCCAATGGCCGCGGCGCCGCGGTCGATCCGGCCTCGCCGCTCGCGCGCGAGCCTTATCTCGCGGTCGCCGAACTTGTCGGCAGCGCGGCGCAGAGCCGGATCACGCTCGCGGCCGCAATCGACCTCGTCGACATCGAAGCGCGGTTCGCGGACCGCATCGTCACAGCCGAGGAGATCACCTGCGATCCGAAAACGCTCGCGTTGCGCGGTCGGCGCTCGCGGCGGCTCGGCGCAATCGCGCTCGGCGAACAGCCGCTGCCGGTCGAAGCGAGCGAAGCAACCGCAACAACCCTCGCCGATGCCATCGTCAAGGCCGGGGTCGATCGGCTGCCCTGGACCAAGGCGCTCGCCCAGTGGCGCGACCGCGTCGCGTTCCTGCGCCGCGCCGAGGGCGAGGAATGGCCGGACCTCTCCGACGCCGGCCTCGCCTCAAGCGCCGCCGCATGGCTGGTGCCGCTGCTGTTCGGCAAGACCGCGCTCGCTCAAGTAACCGCGGCGGAGTTCGAGGCGGCGCTGCATGCCTTGCTGCCGCACGCTTTGCGCCGCCGGCTCGACGCCGAAGCGCCGACCCATTTCGACGCGCCGTCAGGCTCGCACGTGCCGATCGACTACACCGCCGAGGAAGGCCCGAAGCTTGCGATCCGGGTGCAGGAGCTGTTCGGCCTCAACCGCCACCCGACGATCGCCGGCGGCCGCACGCCCCTCGTCATCGAGTTGCTGTCGCCCGCGCACCGCCCGGTGCAGGTGACGCGCGACCTGCCGAATTTCTGGCGCGGCAGCTACGCCGCCGTCAAATCCGAGATGCGCGGCCGCTACCCGCGCCATCCCTGGCCCGACGATCCCGCCGCCGCACCCGCGACACGACGCGCCAAGCCCCGCGGCACGTAGGGCGAGCGAGGCGACCGCCGCGTCGGCGACCTATCGCTGATAGCGAGAGAAGGGCTCTTGCGCAGCCTCAGCGTTCGTGAATCCTACGTTGGAGTTTCATGTGCGATTCGTCTGTCCCGGCGTGAAGCAGGCGCGCAGCCGCTGTAAGCAAAGCTAGCCCCGCCACAACCACGGCGGACAATTTTGTGGCGCAGCACGGCTGCGGAACGCGTAGCCCGCCTTTGCAACAAGGCAAGAGATCAACAGGTCGGGGGGACCGCGATGGCCAATTGGAAAAAGCTCACCAGCGTCGACAACGCAACGGTCTACATCAACATCGACAACGTCGCGTACATCAGGAAATACAGGGATCACACGACGATCTATTTCACGGTCCAAAAAGGTGAATTCCTGGCGAACGTTTCGGTTCGCGAAAGCCCCGAGACGATCAGCGAGTTGGCCGACCTCGTGTAACTTTGCACGGCAATATTTTGAGCGCGTGCGGGCACTCCTCTACCGAACGCATGAACTTCGTCACGACAGCACGGGCCTGACGAACCGCGAAGCAGCCGCGGTCAATCGGCCTTGATGTTTGCCGCCTTGATGACCGGCCACCACTTTTCGGTCTCGGCTTTTTGAAATCGGGCGAGCGCTTCGGGGGTCATCTCCTCGCGGGGAAAGACATCGTGCCCGAGATCGGCGAGGTGGGCGCGCACGGCGGGATCCTCGACCGCCGCCCGCACGGCTGCGTTGAGCTTGTCGATGATGGCTCGCGGGGTGCCGCGCGGCGCCCATGTCCCGTTCCAGAGCGCGATGTAGAACCCCGGCAGCCCCGCCTCGTCGACCGTCGGGATATCCGGCGCTGCGCCGAGGCGCGTGCTGGCAGTGAGCCCATAGGCGCGGATAGTGCCGGCCCTCAGTTGCGGCAGGGAATTGGCGACAAGGTCGAACAGCAGGTCGGTCTGGCCGGCGATCATGTCTTGCATCGCGAGCGCCGCGCCGCGATACGGCACCACTTGAAAGCGCGTTTTCGTTTTTTGTCCGAAGAACAGCCCGGCCATGTAGGAGGCGCTGCCGACGCCGGAGCTGCCTGCGGACGCCTTGCCAGGATTTGCCTCGAGCCAGGCGATCAATTCCTTCAGGTTCGTGGCGGGCACCTTCTTGTTGGAAACGATCGCGACAGGCTGGGTCGCAACGAGGGCGATCGGCTCGAAATCGGTGATCACGTCGTACGGAAGCGAATAGATGGCGGGGTTGGCGACGTGGGTCGTCCAGTTGCCGAGCAGGACGGAGTAGCCATCGGGCGGCGCCCGCGCGACGCGACCGGCGCCGATGCTGCCCGCGGCGCCGGTGACGTTCTCGACGATGACCGTTTGGCCGAGCGTTCCTTTCATATGCTCAGCGAGGATACGCGCGAGCGTATCGCCGGGGCCGCCGGCCGCGAACGGCATGTCCAAGGTGATGGGCCGCGTCGGATAGGACTGCGCGTGCGCGATACTGCTGCCGCCGATCGCAGACGTGGCCGCCGCAAGCGTGAAAGCGCGTCTCGTCAACATGACTTGGTCTCCACCCTTGGCTTCTCCACCCTTGGCTTCTCCACCCTTGGCTTCTCCACCCTTGGCTTCTCCACCCTTGGCTTCTCCGCGATGCGGCCGATTCCGGCTCGCACTCTAAATCAGTTGCGCGGATTTTGGCGGTGAGCTCGGCATCAGCCTGCCGCGCTCACGGCCTCCAACGCGGTCCGCGCGTCCCATGGCTGCCACCATGGCTTGATCCCGAGGTCGCGAGCGATGATGCCGGCCACGATGTAGCCCGGTCCGCCCGAGATCGCGCCGCCCGGATGCGCGGCCGAGCCGGCGTAATAGAGGTTGGGCAACATCGTGCGATAGCCGAAGTGGTTGTACATCACCTGCTCGGCATTGAACGCGCCCATGAAGATGTCGCCGTTGCGCATGTTGACCAGCTCCTGGGTGTATTCGCGCCCGGTGTAGACGTAGCGCGCGATGATGTTGCGGCTCGTCATGTTCGGGCAGTAGCGCGCCCAGGTGGCGATGATCTTGTCGGCGAACTCGGCCTTCCAGGCCTCGTAGTCCTTAGCCCCGAGATCGGGATCGAACGGCATCACGTGCCAGGCATAAGTGGTGTGCTTGCCGGGCGGCGCCTGGGTCGGATCGAGGAGGCTCAACGGCCCGGCGCCGAACTGCACGATATCCGGGATCTTGCCGGCCACCACATCCTGATGCGCCTTGAAAAGATCATCCATGGTTTCGGCGCCGATGCTCCATTTCAGCGCGCGGTTGATGTTGGGATCGAAGGTTGCGGCGGCAAACCGCGGGCTTTCGTGAAGCGCGAGGTGCAGGCCGTAGAGCGCCCAGGCGGTGTACTGGAAGTTATCGAGCTTGCGCCGCAACGTCTCCGGCAGCTGCTCGCGGCCGATCAGCAACTCGAAGGTCTGGTGCACATCGATCGTGCTCGCGACGAATTTCGCCCGGACAGTGCGTCCATCCGCGAGCGCAATTCCCGACGGCGCGACCGCCCTCGACGATGATGCGGTCGATGCTGACCTGCGGCTGGAAGGTCCCGCCGGCGGCGATGAAGCTTTCCATCAGCCCGCGCGCGAGATTGAACGAGCCGCCCTGGCAGAGCTGATAGCCGCTCTGGAGATCGAACGCGCGGATCACCGATCCCATCGGGCTCGATTTCGACAGCGTGTCGGTCAGCCAGGTGCCGAACAGCGACACCTTGAACAGGAACAAGAGCTTCACGTGGTCGTTCTCGAACAGCTCCTGGACCACGTCGAGCGGCTGGCGGCGCGTCACCGCAAGAAAGTCGCGCCCGAGCGCCGTCGCCGACAGGAGCGCTTCGCGCTCGGCCTGGCTCAGCGGTTCGGCGTAGCGCTCGGGCAGCAGGATGCGCCGGGTGATCTCCTCGGCCTTGCAATTCCACTCCCGGAACGTCGCGGCATCCTTGGCCGAGAACCGCGCAATGTTGGCGATCGTCTCTTCGAGATCGCGGCCCAGCACCAGCGCGGTGCCGTCGAGATGGGCCTGGCCGAACTCGTAGCGCGGGGTGATGTAGGTGACGCGATCGGCAAGGCCGAGATCGCGAAACCACGGCGTCTGCGTGATGTGGAAATGATTGATGGAATGAAGATTGTGATAGAAGCCGGGTCGCGTCACCTCGCTCGTCATCAGGCCGCCGCCGTAGGCAAGCCGACGTTCGACAAGAAGGATATTCAGCCCCGCCTTGGCGAGGTAAGCACCGAGCACCATGCCGTGCTGGCCGGCGCCGATGATGATGCCGTCATAGGCACGCGTCAGCGCATGCGACATTGCGTACTCCCGGTGACGCGTCGAAAGGCTGAGATTGTATGATAGTTTTCATGCGATCAAGCGGCGCGCCGGCAATGGCCGCCGCGCGCTAGAAGGATTGCGGAGGAAATACCGATGAGCGCGACCGCGACATTGAAATTAACCACCCTGACTGCCGTTGCCGCGGTCGCCTTCGCGGCCGGCGGCCCTGCGCGGGCCGACACCATCAAGATCGGCGTCATGCTGCCCTATTCCGGCGTCAACGCCGACCTGGGCGATGTCATGAACAAGTCGATCGATCTCTACATGAAGCAGCACGGCGACATGGTCGGGCCGCACAAGATCGAACTGATCAAGCGCGATGAAGGCCCGGCCTCGGGCGCCCAGGCTAAGACGGTCGCCACCGAACTGATCACCCGCGACAAGGTGCAGATGATCGCGGGCGTCGTGTTCTCGCCGTCCGCGATCGCCATGGCGCCGGTCATGACCCAGGCCAAGGTGCCGCTCCTGATCGGCAACGCCGGGACCGCGTGGATCACCAACCTGTCGCCCTATATCGCACGGGTATCGTTCAGCATGTGGGATCCCGCCTATCCGATGGGTACCTACGCCGCCAAGAATATCGGCTGCAAGACCGCGGCCATGGGCTACACGGATTTCCCGCCCGGCAAGGAATTCGACGGATGCTTTCAAGACCGGCTTCGAGCAGGCCGGAGGCAAGATCATCAACTCCATCCCCATGGGCAATCCGGTGCAGGTGCCGGATTTCACCCCGTTCTTCGAGCGGGTGAAGAACGAGAAGCCCGACTGCTTCTACGTCTTCATTCCCTCCGGCGCGCATGCCGCCGGCATCGTCAAGACCTACGGCGACGTCGGCCTGCGCCAGGCCGGCGTGAAGCTGATCGGCCCGATGGACGTGACGCCGAGCTCCAAGCTCCAGGGCATGGGTGATGCCGCTGTCGGCACCGTCACCATGTCGAGCTACTCGACCGAACTCGACAATCCGGTCAACAAGGAGTTCGTCAAGGCGTGGCACCAAGTTTATGGCCCGAACGACTATCCGGACTTCATGTCGGCCGCGGCCTGGGACATGATGCAGGCGATCTACAACTCCGTCAAAAAGCTCGACGGCAAGCTTGATGATGGCGCCAAGGTCATCGCAACGCTCAAGGGCTGGACCGGCAACGGTCCACGCGGCAAAGTCGAAATCGATCCTGACACCCGGGACATCATCCAGGACGAGCATGCGATGGAGGTGGTTAAGCTTCCCGATGGCAAGCTCGGCCAGAAGACGCTCGCGACCTTTCCTCAGGTGAAGGATGAGTGCAAAATTTTGAAAGTCGGACGGTGCGGACAATAGTACGATAGACGCATTGCGGGGTGCGCGCCCGCGTCATCGCGGGGCGCAGTTGAGCGGAGGACAGCATGAAGCCGAACCGGACGATCACCGTCCTGAGTACGATTGCGGCGGTTGGCTTGTGGTCGGGCGCAGCCGCGCGCGCCGACACGATCAAGATCGGCATCATGCTGCCCTATTCCGGCGTCAACGCCGATCTCGGCGACGTCATGGAAAAGGCGATCGATCTCTATGTGAAGGAGCACGGCACCACCGTCGGCCCGCATAAGATCGAACTCATCAAGCGTGACGAAGGTCCGGCCTCGGGCGCCCAGGCGAAGACGGTCGCAACCGAACTGATCACCCGCGACAAAGTGCAGATGATCGCGGGCGTCGTGTTCTCGCCGTCCGCCATCGCCATGGCGCCACTGATGAGCCAGGCGAAAATCCCGTTCCTGATCGGCAATGCCGGCACGGCATGGATCACGAACCTGTCGCCCTACATCGCCCGGCTGTCGTTCAGCATGTGGAGCACGGGCTATCCCATGGGCCTCTATGCCGCCAAGAACCTCGGCTGCAAGACGGCGGCGATGGGGTACACCGATTTCCCGCCCGGCAAGGACTCGACCGACGCTTTCAAGGCTGGTTTCGAGGAGGCCGGCGGCAAGATCATCGAACTCGGTGCCGATGGGCAATCCGGTCCAGGTGCCCGATTACACGCCGTTCTTCACCCGCGTGAAGAACGAGAAGCCCGACTGCTTCTACGTCTTCATCCCCTCCGGCCCGCACGCGTCCGGCATCGTGAAGACTTACGGCGAGCTCGGCATGCGCGAGGCCGGGATCAAGCTCATCGGCCCGCAGGACGTGACGCCCAACTCCAAGCTTCAGGGCATGGGTGATGCCGCAATCGGCACCATCACCATGGCGAGCTACTCGAACGACCTCGATAACGCCGTCAATCGCGACTTCGTCAAAGCCTGGCACGCCGCCTACGGCGCCGACAATTATCCCGATTTCCAGTCGGCTGCGGCCTGGGACATGATGCACGCGATCTACGATGTCGTCGGCAAACTCGACGGCAAGATGGACAACGGCGAGAAGGTGATGGAGGCGCTCCGCGGCTGGACGGCGCAGGGTCCGCGCGGCAAGGTCGCGATCGATCCGGACACTCGCGACGTGGTCCAGGACGAGCATGCGCTCGAAGTCATTCGCAAGCCTGACGGCAAGCTCGGCCACAAGGTGCTGGGCGTCATCGAGCAGGTGAAGGACGAGTGCAAGATCCTGAAAGTCGGCCGCTGCGGCCAATAAGGCTGGTTATCCAGTGAATTACGGCTTTTCATCGCGAGGCAATTGCGTCACCCTGCCAGCCGTAAACCATTGAAGGCCTGATCCTGAGGAGCGCCGAAGGCGCGTCGCGAAGGATGGCAATCGGCGGAGTCTGTAGCCCGCATGAGCGTAGCGACATGCGGGGTAAACCGACCAGCAGGTGATTGGGAGAGTTAATCCCCGGATATCGCTGCGCTCATCCGGGCTACCGATACTGCGCATGTGGGGGCTTCGGGCGTGTCGGCGGTCAACAGCACCATCAGCATCCTGTTCGACGGCATCGCCTACGCGATGTTCCTGTTCATCGTGTCGGTCGGACTATCGGTCACCATGGGATTGATGGGCTTCGTCAATCTCGCCCATGGCGCGTTCGCCATGGCGGGCGGCTACCTGGTGCTGACGCTGATGAAGAGCGCCGGCCTGCCGTTTCCGCTCGCGCTCGTCGCGACCTTCGTCATCGTCGGGGCCGCGAGCGTCGTCTTCGAGCGCGTGCTCTACGCGCGGCTCTACAAGGCGACCGAGCTCGACCAGGTGCTGCTCACCATCGGCCTTAGCTTCATGGCGGTCTCGACCTACACTTATTTCTATGGCCCGTCGCCGCAGCACATCACCCTTCCCGGCTACCTGACCGGCCAGATCAATGGCGGCTTCCGCACCTTTCCGGTCTACCGGGTCTTCATCATTGCGATCGGCGCGGCTGTTGACGCTGCTGCTGTGGTACGTGTTCGAGCGCACCAACATCGGCGCGAAAATCCGCGCCGCCGTCGACAACCGGCGCATGGCGCAGTCGATCGGCATCGACGTCGACCGCCTGTTCACGCTGACGTTCGCCGCGGGCTCCGGGCTTGCCGCACTCGGCGGCGGCCTCGGCATCCAGCTGTTCGGGCTCGATCCGAGCTTTGCGCTGGTCTACCTCGTGTTCTTCCTTCTGGTGGTCGCGGTCGGCGGGCTCGGCAGCCTCAAAGGCACGCTCGCGGCCGCGATCATTCTCGGGGTCTGCGACACATTCGGCAAATACGAGTTCGCCGACGCCGGCGGCTTCATCATCTACGCGGTCGCGGTGCTGATCCTGCTTGCCAAACCGGCGGGGCTTTATGGCCGCGAATAGCGAGAAGCCGATCGCCGCGACGGCGGCCGCGCCCGCTTCCGCGCAGCCCGTGTCCGACATGCACGCGCAGGCGCTCGCCTTTTTCGCCAATCGCCATCGCTTTCGGCCGCTCGAAGCACTGCCGTGGGTGCTGGCGATCGCGGCCTTCTTCGTATTTCCCGATCGCTTGACCTTCGGCAGCCAGGTACTGCTGATGATGCTGTTCGCGCTCTCGCTCGATCTCATCCTCGGCTATGCCGGCATCGTGACGCTCGGTCACGCGGCGTTCTTCGGCATCGGCGCCTATACGGTCGGGCTCACCGCCTCACGGCTCGGCTGGAACGAGCCGATCTCGCTCCTTGTCGCGGCGGCCACCGTCGCCGCGGTGGCGGGCGCGGCATCCGGCGCGCTCCTGCTGCGCTATCGCGGCCTGACGCTCCTTGTTCTCACCCTGTCGACCGCGATCATGCTGCAGGAGCTCGGCAACTTCTATCACGACATCACCGGCGGTTATGACGGCATCCCAGGCCTCGAATTCAAGCCCGTGCTCGGCTGGTTCGACTACGACCTCTACGGGCACACCATCTATCTCTACACCCTCGCCGTGCTGTTCGTGCTGTTCCTCGTCGTACGTCGGATCGTGTATTCGCCCTTCGGCGAAGCGCTGGCGGGCATCCGCGAGAACGTCAACCGCATGCACGCGATCGGCTCGCCGGTGCAGGGGCGGCTGCTCACCGCATACACGATCTCGGCGGCGCTCGCAGGTGTCGCCGGCGCGTTGTTCACCGAAACCAATGCCGTCGTGACGCTCGGCGTCTTCAGCTTCGACGACTATTCGGCCGCCGTCCTCGTCATGCTGATCCTCGGCGGCGCCGGCCGGCTCTATGGCGCCTTCCTCGGCGCCTTCGTCTACATGGTACTCCAGGACAACCTGTCGAAATGGAGCCCCGCCTTCTGGCAATTCGGCGTCGGCTTGCTGCTCGTCATCACGGTGCTGTTCGCCCGCAATGGCCTCCTCGATCTGGTTGCGAGAGCCGCGGCCCGTCTCAAGCCGGCGGCATGGCGATGAACGCGCTCGAAATCCGCGCGCTCAACAAGAGCTTCGGCGCGCTGCGGGTGGCGCGCGACATCGATCTCACGCTGGCGCGCGGCGCCCGTCACGCGCTGATCGGCCCGAACGGCGCCGGCAAGACCACGCTTGTCAATCTGATCACCGGCGTGCTCACGCCGACCGCGGGCAGTGTGCTGCTTGACGGCGAGGACATCACCCGCCTCTCCCGGGCGGGGCGGGCGCGGCGCGGCATCGCGCGCACCTTCCAGATCAATCAGCTGTTTCGCGGCCTGACGGTCGTCGAGAATCTCTATCTCGCGGTCGGCGAGCGCACGCGGGCCTGCGGCCGGATCTGGCGCCCGGCCGGCGCCGAGCGTGCCGTCGTCGAAGAGGCGATGGAGCACCTCGACGCGTTGCGGATCGCCGACGACGCACTCAAGACGGTGCGCGAGCTTCCCTATGGCCGCCAGCGCCTCGTCGAGATCGCCATCGCGCTCGCGCAACGGCCGCGGGTGCTGCTCCTCGACGAGCCGGCCGCGGGCGTGCCGTCCTCGGAGAGCCACCTCATCCTCGACGTCGTCGACCGGCTCGATCCCGACATCGCGATCCTGATCATCGAGCACGACATGGACGTCGTGATCCGTTTCGCCAAGCGGATTTCCGTGCTCGTCGCCGGCGCGGTGCTGGTCGAGGGCGAGCCCGGCGAGATCCTCGCCGACGAACGGGTGCGCGCCGTCTATCTCGGCGAGGAGGCTCGCCATGGCTGATGCGGCCTATGCCCTCGAACTCGACGACGTCTCGGCCGGCTACGGCGAGACCATGGTCATCGAGGGCGTGGCGCTGCGACTCTCGCCCGGCGAAACGGTCTCGATCATCGGCCGCAACGGCGTCGGCAAGACGACGCTGCTCGCGACCGTGATGGGGCACACCACGCTCCACGGCGGCCGCATCGGCTTGCTGGGGACTGACATATCGCGGCTTGCGGTGCACCGCCGCGCCTGGTCGGGCCTTGGCTACGTGCCGCAGGAACGCGAAGTCTTCCCGTCGCTGACGCTGCGCGAAAATCTCGAAGTCGCGACGCGCCCAGGCGCCTGGACGCTTGCGACGATCTACGACCTCTTCCCGCGGCTCGCGGAGCGGCGCAACAACCGCGGCAATCAGCTCTCCGGCGGCGAGCAGCAGATGCTGGCGATCGCCCGTGCGCTGATCGGCAATCCGAGCGTCGTGCTGATGGACGAGCCCTCGGAAGGCCTGGCACCGGTCATCGTCGAGGAACTCAGCCGCGCGATGAAACGCCTCACCGCAACCGAGGGACTGACGCTGCTCCTCGTCGAGCAGAACACGCAGCTTGCCTTGTCCATTGCAAAGCGCACCCTCGTGATGGATCGCGGCCGCGTCGTCTACGACGGCCCAAGCGAAACATTGAAGGCCGATCCGCAGATGCTGGAGCGACTGATCGGCGTGGCCAAGCGGTGATCCGTCCGCGCCGCGGCGCCGCAGCGCGCTCGTTCAAGCGTAGGCCTTGCCTGAACACTGCGCCGCTCGGGGATGGCAGCGCGCTGCGCTGATGGCGCAGCCATAGGGAGCCGATCGCGACAGGAAGCCGAAATAGGCGGGCACGGACTTCGCATTGCGCATCCTACCCGCGCAATTACACCGATCGTCATCCCCGCGGCCGAGTCGTAGCTGCGGCTCGGCGCCGGAATCCATAACCCCTGCTGGGTGGTGCGGGCCCGCACTCCGCTCCGCGGCGCCCCGCGCAGAAAC
This sequence comes from uncultured Alphaproteobacteria bacterium, assembly GCA_963702755.1. Lineage (GTDB taxonomy): Bacteria > Pseudomonadota > Alphaproteobacteria > Rhizobiales > Xanthobacteraceae > JAJPKK01. The sequence continues at coordinate 73,743 of CAVPDZ010000012.1, forward strand.
CTTATCATGCCGCGGCGTCTGCGATTAAGGCTCCGTTCCGCTGCGCTTGGGCGCTGCTGAAAGACTGGCGCGAGAAAGTAATCTTACTTCGCCGCGTAGGTCTTGCTGTATCCGTTGCGGCCGTTGGTGATGGTGAACGTACCGTCCGGACTGACCGAAGCCTTGATCCAGTGGCCCTGGCAATCGGCCGTGTCTTCGAAATTGGCGATCATGTCCGGCGCCGTGTTGTGCTCCTTGTCGAGAAGCGAGAGGTGCATCTGCCAGATCGCTTCGATCCGCGGCAGCTTCGCGAGCCGTTGGTAGCCGTTTTTCTCGTAGGGTGCCGCGGGCTTGCCGGCGACGGTGATCGGCTTGACGCGATTGTCGGTCTGGCCGAGGCCTTTGCGTGGGCCGTTGTTCACGAGTGCAACCTGCGGGTTGATGGCACCGAGGAAGGCCGGCGCGCCGGCGCCGTCGAATGAGCCGTGGCGGCTCGTCTGGTACATCGTGACCCGCCCGACTTTGTTGATCGGACACGCAAGTTCCATCTCCTTCTGCCAGTCGAGATCGATCAGGTTGAGGAAAGTGAACTTGCCATAAGTGAGGAGCAATCCGACGGTGCGCTGGTTCTCGGCGCCGGCCGCGCTCATCTGCGCAGCGTCCGCGCATAGCGTGTTGGGCGCGCCGCCGTTGACCGGACTCGCGATCTGCTTCTCCTCCGAGGTGACGACAAGCACCGGCACGCCCTTGAGCGGGATTTCGTCGCCCGGCTTCACGATCGTCCGCTTGGCGCCGGCGACGCGGCGATAATCGTCGAGCCGCCCCTGATCTTCCGCGTCGACGGCATTGCCGTGATCGAAGAAGCGATCGATCGGGATCATCCTGGCAAGCGCGGCGAGGCCGCCCTCGTGATCGCGGTGGTAGTGGCTCAGCACGAAGTAATCGATCTTCTTCAGCCCGGCCGTTTGCGCCGCCGCCATGATGCGCTTTGCGTCACGGTCGCCGTCCGGATAGCCGGCATCGACCAGCAGCGACTCGCCCGGTCGGCGACACGATCAGCGTCGCCGCACCGCCCTCGGTATCGATCCAGTAGATGTCGAGCGTGCGGGTGGCGTTGGCGGCGGGCGGCGCGTTCTGGGCGAATGCCGTGCCGCAAGCGAGTGCGAAGGCAAGAGCCGCGGTCAGGATCATGCGCGTCATGGTCGTCCTCCCTCATCTTGGACTTTGATTTGATTGTAGCCCGGTTTGGGTGCCGCGAAATCCGGCATGCACGGTCCGAAGTGGACGGCTTTTCTTCCCCTCCCTCGCGTGCGGGGGAGGGCTAGGGAGGGGGTACGCTCCACGGCACGAATTGCGGCCGGCCCCCTCCCTGACCCTCCCCCGCACGCGGGGGAGGGGAAAGAAGCACCGATCGCGAGTTGAGGATGCGCCCCGTCGACGCTACGTATTCTTCAACAGCAATCCGACGTTGCCGGACAAAATCCGCTCGCCGTCGGGGCCGAGCGCGCGCACGTCGCGGACGAAATCGCGCACCGCCTCGCGGGCGCGGATTTCCTGCGGGTAGTCGGTCGCGAATACGATGCGGGACGCGGGAATTTCCACGAGCGCGGTCTTGACCGAGCCGATGGCGCCGCAGAAGCCCGCCGTGTCGAACACCATGTTGTGGGCGAAGTAATAATCGAAGTCGTGCCGCGGCGTGGCGCCGTGGCGCGGATTGCCGGCGGTGCCCCAGAACGTCTTGTCCTGGTAGCTGCGCACGCGGCCGAGCATCGAGGCGATGCCGCCGCCGAGATGGGCCATGTGCACCGTGAGGTTTGGATGGCGGTCGAACACGCCGCCATTGATGAGCCTGATCGTCGCCATGATGAGGGAGAACTCGCGCCCGACCGAGCGCGCGGTGTCGTAGGCGTCGAACGACTGCGAGAAGTTGAGCTTCAGCGCCGGATGCACGAACACGAACATGCCGAGCCGGTCGCACTCCGCCCAGAACGGCTCGAACTCCGGCGCATCGATGAACTTGCCGTCGGCCTCGGAGGTGATGACCACGCCGGCGAATCCGAGCTCGTGCTTGCAGCGGTTGAGCTCCTTCAAGGCCTCCGGCCCGCCGAGCGGATTGGCGTGAGCCGCGCCGATGAAGCGCCCCGGATAGTCGCGCTCGGCCTGCTTCGCGCGATCGTTGCAGATCTTCGAGCGTTCGAGATCGGCCGACATGCCGGCCGCGCTCGTCAACCACGCCGCATCGATGCCGGCGGCGTCCATCATGCGGATGTGCTCGTCGAGATCGTAGAGCAGCGAGTGCACCGTGTAGCTCGGCGCGCCGTTCTCGTCATAGTGCAGGATGAGCCGGTCGCCGGGATCGCCCTTGATCAGTTCGCGCGGCGTGAAGTGGTGCTGGAAGTCGACGATCATAAGGCCCGGTCCTGTGCATCAGCGGGGTACTGACCCGCGGTGGAAAAACCATTGCGATATGCTAATTCTTGCGGCTCGTCACGAAACCTTCGCACGCGAAGCTGCGCTCGAAGCCGCAGCACGCGCGGGAGAGGCCCAAAGGAGCCGCCATGAGCATCGCCACGACGAGATTCTCCGCAACCTTGTGGGGGTTCGCACAGCTCATGCGTGTGCAGGCGCTGCTGCACGCGAAGTTCCGCGAGCGCTTGCGCGAACGCAATCTCGTTGCTCAGATCAAAGCGCGCGACGAGGAGGTCGGGCGCTGGTTCGAACTGCGCGACGGCAAACTGCGCACCGGTGCGGGCCTGCACAAAGCGCCCGACATGACGCTCGCCTTCAAGAACGCGGCGCTCGGGGCCGCGCTGCTGACGCCGCCGATCAACTGGCTCGACCAGATCAACGCCCAGAAGGATTTCACCCTCACCGTCGACGGCCCCGAGGATCTCACCAACTGGTGGGCGCAGATCATGATGGCGGCGCTGACGGCGGGCTGGCAGTTCGGCACGCGGCTCCCCGACGGCACCATGCGCTACTGCAACATGACGAACGGCGGCCCGGTGTTCGTCCACGTCAAGAACGGCAAGATCGTGCGCCTCACGCCGATCGAGTTCGATCACACCGATCCGCAGCCGTGGACCATCCGCGCGCGCGGCCTCGAGCTCACGCCGCCGCGCAAGACGACGCTTGCGCCGCACGGCCAGAACGCCAAGTCGATCGTCTATTCGCCGGACCGGCTGCTTTATCCGATGAAGCGCGTCGACTTCGATCCGAACGGCGCGCGCAATCCGCAGAACCGCGGCAAGTCGGGCTACGAGCGCATCTCGTGGGATGAGGCGCTCACCATCGTCTCCTCCGAGATCAAGCGGCTCAAGAGCACCTATGGGCCGGGCGTGATGGCGGTGTCACATGGCTCGCATCACACCTGGGGCAACATCGGCTACTACCTCTCTGCGCTCCACCGCTTCCGCAATGCCGTCGGCTACACCCAGGTGCATCACAACCCGGACAGCTGGGAGGGCTGGTACTGGGGCGCGGTCCATCACTGGGGCTATACGCTGCGGGTCGGCCAGTCGGAAACCTACGGCACCGTCGAGGACTGTTTGCAGAACTGCGACATGATCGTGTTCTGGGCCGCGGACCCCGAGACGACCAGCGGCTCATACGGCGCCCAGGAAGGCACGGTGCGCCGGCAGTGGCTCAAGAATCCGAAGCTCGGCATCAAGGTCGTCCACGTCGATCCGTACTACAACGCCTCGGCTCAGTTCCTGCCCGGCAAATGGTTCGCGCCGCGGCCGACCACGTCGGTCGCGATGGCGATGGCGATCGCCTATGTCTGGATCAAGGAAGGGCTTTACGACAAGGACTACGTCGCGAGCCACACCGTCGGCTTCGACAAGTGGAAGGATTATCTGCTCGGCGTCGAGGACGGCATCGCCAAGTCGCCGGAGTGGCAGGAGAAAGAGACCGGCGTCCCGGCGAAAGACGTGCGCGCGCTCGCTCGCGAGTGGGGCAAGAAGCGCGTCTATCTCGCGCCCGGCGGCTGGGGTAACGGCCACGGCGGCGCCTGCCGCAACCAGACCGGCATCCAGTGGGCGCGCGTCATGGTGTGCCTCGTCGCGATGCAGGGCCTCGGCAAGCCCGGCATCAACATGGGCAACCTGCAATGGGGCTGCCCGCTCGACTTCAATTTCTATTTCCCGGGCTACGCTGATGGCGGCATGTCGGGCGATCTCGAAAACACCTCGATGCCGATCGAGCTTTATCAGCGGATGCCGCAGCTGCCGACGCTGTCGTCGACGTTCCAGCGCATTCCGCGCATCTGGATGCCGGAGGCGATCGCCGACGGGAAGGCCGAGGGCTACGCCTGGGTCGGCAAATCGATCGAGCACCAGTTCGCGAAGTTCGCCTACCCCGCGCCCGGCCATGCGCCGGTGAAGATGCTCTACAAATACGGCGGCTCGATTCTCCGACCATGAACAACACCAACCGCCATGTGCGGATGTACCAGTCGGAGAATCTCGAATTCGTGGTCAACCAGTCGATCTGGTTCGAAGGCGAGGCCAAATTCGCCGACGTCATCCTGCCGGCGTGCACCAATTTCGAGCGCGTCGACATCAGCGAATGGGCGGGCCTCGGCGGCTACGGCCACCACGGCCAGCAGCAGCTCAACCACCGCGTCATCATCTTCCAGGCGCCGGCGATCGCGCCGCTCGGCGAGTCGAAGTCCGATTATTGGATCTTCACGGAGATCTGCAGGCGGCTCGGGCTTGCCAATTACTTCAACGAGGGCATGAACGAGCTCGACTGGGTCAAGCGCCTGTTCGATGCGTCCGATCTGCCGAAGCACATCTCCTGGAAGGAGTTCACCCGCAGAGGCTACTTCGTCGTCCCGACGGAAAAGGAGAAGCTGCGCGCGCCGGTGTCGTTCCGCTGGTTCTGGGAGAACCGCAAGAAGGACGTGCCGGAAGCGCACCCGCTGCCGTCCGACTATGCAACCGACTTCCAGCGCGGTCTGCAGACCCAGTCCGGCAAGCTCGAATTCGAGTGCAACAGCCTCAAACGTTTCAACGATCCCGAACGGCCGCCGATCGTCAAATACGAGCCGTCATGGGAGGGGCCGCATTCGTCGGATCTGTTCGCACGCTATCCGCTGCAGCTCCTCACGCCGCATTCGAAGTACTCGTTCCACACCCAGGGCGACGGCAAGGACTCGTTCCTCCTCAACATCGCCGACCACCGCGTCAACGTGAACGGGTACTATTATTGGGTGCTGCGCTTGAACGCGCAGGATGCCGCCGAACGCGGCATCAAGAAGAACGATCTCGTCAAGGTGTTCAATGATCGCGGCGCCGTCATTTGCGCGGCGCTGCCGACCGAGCGCCTCGCGCGCGGCGTCTGTCACGGCTACGAGTCCTCCGCCGTCTACGATCCGATGGGCGAGCCGGGGAAGTCGGTCGACCGGGGCGGCTGCCTCAACCTGCTGACGCCGGAGCGCACCCAGACCAAATCGACCCATTCGCTTGCCGGCGCGAACTCGCTCGTCCAGGTCGAGCTGTGGGACGGTCGCACCGAGCATGTTTCCGCGGTGTTCGCCGAACTGGAGAAAGACCGCGCGATCAAGCGCACGCTCGAGGCCGCGAGCCTCGTCCCCGCCAAGTGATCTCGCGCCGCGTGAATTTCGGCCCGCTGGGCCTTTAGGAGAATGGCATGCAATACGGAACCTTCATCGTCACGGTCGCCGCAGCGGCCATGCTCGGCTTTGTGTCGAGCAGCCGCGCCGAGGTCCCCGACCTGTCGAAATTTCCCGACTGGTCCGGCCAGTGGCACCGCACCAGCGGCATCCAGTGGGACCCGAGCAAGCCGCTCGGTCCCGCCCAGAAGCCGCCGCTGACGGCGGAATATCAGGCGCGCTACGAGGTAAACCTCGCCGATCAGGCGGCCGGCGGTCAGGGCGACGAGACGACCGGACAGTGCATTCCGCACGGCATGCCGCGGGTGATGACGGTGGTCTACCCGATGGAAATCGTCGTCATGCCGAAGACGACCTACATCATCACCGACTACACCGTGCCGCGCCGCATCTTCACCGACGGCCGCGACTGGCCGGAGGAAATGGACGAGAACTTCAACGGCCTGTCGATCGGCCGATGGGTCGATCCCGATGCGAGCGGCCGCTACACCACGCTCGAGGTCGAGACGCGCGGCTTCAAGGGGCCGCGCACCTATGAAGCCAGCGGCATCCGCCTCCATGACGACAATCAAACCATCATCAAGGAACGCATTCGTCTCGATCCGAACGACAAGAACTTCCTGCTGGACGAGATCACGACCATCGATCATGCGCTGACGCGCCCGTGGACGATCGTGAAGAAGTATCGCCACGAGACCAATCCGACCCCGATCTGGCACTTCAACGATTGCTCGGAGAACAATCATCACGTCTTCATCGGCAACGAGAGCTATTACGTGAGCGGCGACGGCTTCCTGATGCCGGTGAAGAAGGGACAGCGTCCGCCCGACCTGCGCTACTTCAAGACCACCGGGCACTAGTCGACGCTCGGCGAACAATCGCAAGCAGAACGGAGCGCAGCATGTCGACCGAAGCCCCCGTCGCCAAATGGAACATGATCATCGACGTTGCGGAGTGCACCAACTGCCAGCTCTGCACGCTCGCGGCCATGGACGAATACGTCGGCAATGAGTTTCCCGGCTATGCGGCGCCGATGCCGAAGCACGGGCATCGCTGGATCGATATCCTGCAGAAGGAGCGCGGCCAGGACGGGCATGATCGACATCGCCTACCTGCCGACCATGTGCAACCACTGCGACGAGGCACCCTGCATCAAGGCGGCGAAGGATGGCGCCATCGCCAAGCGCGCTGACGGGATCGTTGTCATCGATCCGGTCAAGGCGAAGGGACAGAAGGATCTGGTCGAAGCCTGTCCCTACGGCCACATCTGGTGGAACGAGGAATTGCAGCTGCCCCAGCACTGGCCGTTCGATGCTCACCTCATCGACCAGGGCTGGGACAAGACGCGCGGCCACCAGTCGTGCCCGACCGGCGCCATGCGCTCGGTCAAGCTCGACGACGCTGCGATGGCGCGCATGGTCTATGACGAGGGCCTCGAAGTCCTCAAGCCGGAGCTCAACACCAAGCCGCGGGTCTATTACCGCAAGCTGTGGCGTTACTCGAAATGCTTCATCGGGGGAACGCTCTCCGTCGAGCGCGATGGCATCGTCGATTGTGTCGAGGGCGCCAAGGTACGGCTCGTCAGAGGCAGCACCGCCGTCGCCGAGACGGCAAGCGACAACTACGGCGACTTCAAATTCGACAGGCTCGACGAGAATTCCGGCGCCTACACGGTTGAGATCGAGGCCGCCGGCCTGCCGCCGAAGACCGTGCCGGCAACGCTCGGCGTCAGCATCAACCTCGGCGAGATCAGGCTGTGAGGGCGTCTGCCCTGCCGGCGCACCATGCCTGACACGGCGGGCCTTTTCTTCCCGGTGCTGGGCGCGGCCTATCAGGCGCTCTCGCCTTTTGCCGAGGCGCTGCTGCGCGTCGTCGTCGGCGTTGCGCTGGTGCCGCACGGTCTGCGCATGACGTTCGGCTTCTTCGCCGGCACGGGCATCAAGGTTCGCAATCTCAAGATGCTCGGCGAACAGCTCGACGAGACCGGTTATCGGCCGGGCCGGCTGTGGGCCTCGCTCATTTCATTGACCGAGCTCGTGTGCGGCCCGCTGCTGGCGTTGGGCTTGTTCACCCGCGTCGCCACGGTGCCGATCGTCATCTTCCTTGCGGTGTCGAATGTCGAGCGATGGCGGGTCGGCGGTTGGTTTTGGAATACGCAGGGCGCCGAATATACGCTGCTGTGGACAGTCGCGGCCTTCTATTTCTTGGTCAATGGCGGCGGCGCTTACTCGCTCGACCACCTCGTCATCGGACGGGAGTTCTGAGGATCAGAGCGCGCCTGCTGCGATATTCACCGCGAGCGCGATCAGCGTTGCGTTGAAAATGAACGACACGACTCCGTGCGCGGCGACCGTGCGGCGGATCGCCTGCGACGTCACGGCAACGTCGGAGACCTGCGACGTCATCCCGATCACCAGCGAGAAATAGACGAAATCCCAGTAGTCGGGCGTCGCGTCGCCGGGGAAATTCAGGCCGCCGCCGCGGTGAGCATTGGCATCGTAATATTCGTGGGCGTAGTAGAGCGCGAAGATGATGTGCGTGAAGGTCCACGACAAAAGGATCGTCAGCGCCGCGAGAATGAGATTCCCGGCGTGCCGCTCCTCCTTGGCGCCGCCGATCTCAAACAGGATGGCGCCGAGACTTGCCAAGGCGACGAGCGCGACGAGGGCGAGAATGATTTGGCGGCCCTCATCCTGGAGCGCGGCGCGCCGCCTGATCTTGTCGGCGGTCGAATTCATCATCAGGCGGAACGAGAACAGCAGGAACAACGCGATGGCGGCGTCCCATCCGATCAAAGACCGCGTGGGCAAACGGACCTCAGACGGCAGCACCACCGCAACCGCGATCCCGGCCAACAAAGCAAGAAACAGCCGCGGCCGTGTCTGGAAAAACCGCACAAAACGGCGGAGCAGCGTGCGGCGATTTTCCAGGATCGTCATCGGACCACCCGATCTCGCCGCGGACGCCGGTAGGCGGACGCGAACGTCCGCGCGCAAAAGGCCTGACAGTGTGAGCCGGAAAGGCGAGGCGCCGGCGTTATCGCGGCGCCAGCACCATGATCATCTGGCGCCCTTCAAACCGGGCATCCATCTCGACCTTGGCGATCTTTTCGGTGTCGCCCTTGACCCGCTGCAGCAGCTTGGCGCCCAGTTCCTGGTGCGCCATTTCGCGGCCGCGAAACCGCAGCGTCACCTTGACCTTATCGCCCTCTTCGAAAAAGCGGAGCATCGAGCGCATCTTCACGTCGTAATCGTGATCGTCGATCATCGGGCGGAATTTGATTTCCTTGACCTCGACGACCTTCTGTTTCTTGCGCGCCTCGGCCTGCTTCTTCTGCTCCTGATATTTGAACTTCCCGAAATCGAGAAGCTTGCAGACGGGCGGCTTGGCGTTCGGGGAAATCTCGACAAGGTCAAGGCCCGCCTCTTGGGCCAGGGCCAACGCGTCGGAAATCGCAACCGTGCCGCGATTGGCACCGTCCTTGTCGATGAGATGAACCTCGCGTTCGCGGATGTCATCGTTGATACGGGGACCGTCCTTGGAAACGGGCACCGGCGCTCTCATTGGACGACGAATGGCTATCTTCTCCTTCGATTGTTGCCACGACCTTTCGCAATGGCCGCAAGGCGGATGCCGACAAATGGCGGCCCACCGCAAGCGGATTCGCTACTCGGAAGCTTTAGAAGATCGGTACAAATGGTTAACAAGTCAACGGGACTGCGTGAAAATTGCAACGAAACGCGTCGTTTTATCAACGAGGCCGCGGTGCCCGCGGTTTCGTCCGTCCCCCCTCATCGGCGGCGCGGGCGGGCGATTTCCGTATAGACCGCAAGCATCTGGGTCCTCGACGCCGTATTGGCGAACTGGTCGATAACATGCTCGCGGGCGCGCCGCCCCATCGCCCGGCGGGCGGTCTCGGTGGCCGAGAGCAGCCGGATCAGGGCGGCGGTCAGGTCGGCGTCATCACCGCTGCGAAATCGCAGACCGGTCATCCGATCCTCCGGCACGGTCGGGGGAGCCAGCACCGTCTCAGGCCCGGCAGCAAGATCGGAGGCAATTACTGGCCGCGCCATGGCCATCGCTTCGAGCAGGTTACGCGACAGGCCGTCGAGCTGGATTGCGGCGGAAATGACTGTCGTTGAGGCGCCATAGGCGGCGGGCGCGTCCTCGGGCGGTCCGACAATGCGGATCACGTCGGAGGTGCCGGTCGCCATCACCATGTCCCACAGTTCGCCGCTGTAGCTCGACTGGCCGTGATCCTCACCGACGAACACGAAGGTGAAATCGCGCACCCCCATCTCCTTGAGCCGCTGCGCCGCGCGAATGATGACGTGGTGCCCTTTGCGGCGCAGGATGCGCCCGATCACCATCAAGATCCGGCAATCCGGCGCGATACCCCAGGCAGCGCGCGCCGCCGCGATGCGCTGTGGGGTCACCCGGGTGGAATCAAATCTCGCGGCATCGATCGGAATCGGGACGACGACGACGCGGTCCATCACCTGGCGGTGGCGGTCCGCGATCGCATCGGCGATCTGGTCGCTGATGGCGATGATGCGATCGCCGCGCGCCATCACGCCGTTATAGAACCGCTTGAAAACGTTCTGCTCGCGGAAACCGTTGTACCAGCTTGTCACCAATGGCACGCCGCGCGCGCGTGCAGCCGCAAACGCGCTCCATGCAGGGGCGCGCGCAAGCGCATGCACGACGGCGCAATTACGCTCTGCGATGAGCCGCCGGAGCACGATCGCGTTGCGCGCGATTATAAGTGGATTGCGACTCGCGACGTTGAGGCGCACGAACTCGGCGCCGCACGCATCGAGCTCGGATTCGAAGTCGACCGCCGCTCGACACCACGATGGCGCGATGTCCGGCCGCAGTCAGCATGCTGGCCAATTCAACGGCGTTGTCGTCGGCAGCGCCGGCTTCAAGTGTCGGCACCGAGATCAGAACGGTCAATGGTTGCGCGGGAGCGCTAGCGCTCCGCGCTACGGCGTTCGGCATGTCGACGACCGTCGCACGCGACGAATTGTCGATTGCACGCGCCACAAAGGATGTTGTTGCCACTCCCCCAGCTCCGGACCTGACGCTCGCCCCACCCGGACGGCCCGTATCTATGAAAAATTTTTTGGTGGCAGAAGCTGGGCGGCCTTATGGTACCGCCCGTGTTTCCCCACAACTAGATGGTATAGACCTCGCGCAACGCTACGGCAACGATCAAAAGCGCGATGATCAACGTGATCACAGGACCTTATTGTCATGAAGTGTGACGGAATTGGGAAGCGTCGGATGACCGCTGGCATGACCAGCGCCGTTTGTACGTCCTCTTGCACATGAGCGAGGACCTCACATTCGTGCAGGTCGGGACGGGCGATGCGGCACGAGGCATTGCGGTACGGCGCCGCAACGGCAAGACGCCCGGGTTGATGTGGCTCGGCGGATTCAAGTCCGACATGGGCGGCACCAAGGCCGTCGCACTCGATCAATGGGCGGCGGCCCAGGGACGCGCTTGCGTCCGCTTCGATTATTCGGGACACGGCGATTTAGGCGGCGCGTTCATCGACGGCACGATCAGCCGCTGGCTCGAGGAAGCGGTCGCGGTATTCGACGCTTACTGCGCCGGTCCGCAGGTGCTGGTCGGATCGTCCATGGGCGGATGGCTTGCCTTGCTGCTCGCTCGCGAGCTTAAAGGCCGCGTGCCCGCCGCGGCATCGCTGGCCGGGCTTGTTCTGATTGCGCCGGCGGTCGATTTCACCGAAGAGCTGATGTGGAAACGCTTTCCGCCGGAGGTCAAACGCGAGATCGAGGCCAACGGTGTCTGGGCGCGTCCGTCGCAATATTCCGAAAAACCCTATCTGATCACGAAAGCTCTGATCGAGGACGGCCGTCGCCATCTGCTGCTGGGCGGGTTGATCGAGACCGGCTGTCCGGTCCGCATTCTTCAGGGCGTGCAGGATCCCGACGTGCCGTGGCGACATGCGGTCGAGCTTGTCTCGCGGTTTGCCGCCGATGACGTGGTGCTGACTTTGGTGAAGGATGGTGATCATCGCCTGTCGCGCCCGGAGGACATCGAACGGCTGATCGGCTGCGGTCGAGGAGTTCGCGCCGGCCGAGCCGGTCACGGCCCAAACTTGATCGACACGACTTCTTGCGCGAGATCGCTGAGATCTGCTGCGGCGATGTCGGCCCGCGCCGCGCCGCTCAATTCGCCATGCCAGAACGCAAGCAACTCGGCTTCGAGCCGCGCCGGGCTGTAGCTTTTTACCGTCGCGTCCATGGCGCGGCGGCGCGCTTCAAGTTCGGGCCCGCCAGTCGCGACGAGGTCGAGGGCCGCGGCAAGACCGTCGATCGCGGTTTTCCAATCGCCGTTGTCGGCCCACCAGCCATTGCGGTCCGTTGCGTATTCCCGCCCGCCGTCACCATGAAATCCGGCAACGAGACAGCCACACGCCATGGCTTCAAGCGGCGGCAGGCCTAAGGATTCCCGGTGAGACAAGGACAGGAACACTGCGCTCTCGCCCAGGATCCGCGCCGATTCGGCTTGGCTGACATTGTCGATCATGACCCAGCCGATGTCGGCGTGACGCGGGTGGCGACGCCCGAAGGTCGCGATGAGAAAGCTCGCTTCCCGACGAAGCTTGCGGGGCATGAAGGCGATCTGATGCTTCTTGCGCGGCGCCGGCTGGAACCGCGCGGGATCGATGGCGCACGGCAGGATCGGCGTGTCGACGATCCGATAGACGTCGGCGAAAAAGTCGCGAATTGCCTGGCTCGACGCGATAATGCCATTGACCTCGTACTCGGCGACACCGGCTCCCGGCTCTCTGGAAAAGGGCAATAGATAGTAGTTCTGGCAGAACATCAGCCGTCGTGCCGGCGTTTGCGCGAGCGCTTTCATCACTGCCGGAAAGCCTTCCGGGATGACGAAGATGTCGCCGGGCCGCGCCAGGTTTTGCAGCGGCCCCTCATGGATCAGAAGCGGAGCCGTGGAGCCATAGAAGTCGCGCGCGGGCCGACGCGGCAAGGCAACAAAGGCCGGCAGTCCATGGGCATGCAGAATTTCGACATGGCGATAGATCGCGGCAACGCCGCCGAACGGCACGTCGAACGGCTCGAGGACGTAAATGATGCGCCGATCGCTCATGTTGCTGCGGTTCGGCTCGCCAGAGTCGAGCAGTCCCTCGCGATAGGTCGGATAGCGGAGCTTGACGCCCAGCACCGATTTGATCCGTTCGTTCTTCACCCGCTTGCTCTCGCCATAAAAGCTGATTGCGAACTCCGACATCGATTTCCTGGCGTCCTCGAAGGCGATTTCGGGGGGTGGCGCGACGCCGAGCAGGTTCGCCGCAAACACGATCGGATCGCCCGGCGCGGTGGGCTCATCATCTGCGGCGTTGAAGACGCCATCGGCGCGGCGTGCCAATGCCATCTCGATGATCTGGGCGAGATCGTCCACGTGAATGCGGTTGAATACCTGCCCCGGCTTGACGATGCGCCGCGATTTGTTCGCGCGCAGGCTCTCGAGCGCATTCACGCCGGGGCCGTAGATGCCGGCGATGCGGATGACTGCGACCGGAATGCCGCGTGCCGCTCCAACAGCCTGCCAGGCGCGTTCCGCCTCGACGCGGTCTGCGGCCCTGCTCAGCGCCGGCCCGACCGGCGTCGTCTCGTCGACCCACCCTCCATCGTGATTGCCGTAGACCGCGATCGTGGACAGATAAACGATGGCGCCGAGTCCCGGAGCCGCCGTCACTGCGTCGCGCAGATGCGCAAGCGTCGGGTCGGTACCGCCTTCGGTGCCGCCTTGGGGTGCGATCGATATGAGGAGTGCCGACGCCCCCGCAACGGCATCGTTGAGCGCAGGCGGCGCGCTCTCGCCGTCGAACACCTCAACTTCGACGGAACTGCCGCCATATCGCCGGGCGCCCAGCGCCTGGGCGCTCGCGACGGTCCGGGTGGTGCCGACGATGCGGTCGAACCGCTTGCCGTAGGCGGCAACGTAATGCTGGGCGGAATAACCAAAGCCGAGACAGACGAGCGTAGTTCACGGGGCGGCACCTTCGAGCGCCGCCGTCCACTCCTCGCGCACGCCGGGATCGCTCTCGGCATCGCGGCGCTGTGCCGCGAGGGCCGCGAATTCCGCCGCCGAAAGGAGGCGCGCGGCCGCCCAAACGGCGGCGCCCCGCACGACCGGCGCAGGATCGTCCATCAGCCGTTCGGCGTGGACCGCCAGCGCCGGCTCTCCGCTGTTGCCGATGGCGATCAGCACGTTGCGCACGAAACGGTCGCGCCCGGTGCGCTTCACCGCCGTGCGGGCGAAGAGCTTGCGAAACCCCGCATCATCAAGCTGCGCAAGTTCATCGAGCGCAGGAGCGTTCAGCGCGTCGCGGGCGGCAAGCTTCGCCTCACGGCCCGCCTGGGCGAACTTGTTCCACGGACACACGGCAAGGCAATCATCGCAGCCATAGATGCGATTGCCCATCAGCGGCCGCAGTTCGCGCGGGATCGGGCCCTTATGTTCGATGGTGAGGTAGGAGATGCACCGCCGCGCATCGATCCGGTACGGCGCCGGAAACGCCGCGGTCGGGCACGCGTCGAGGCATTGCCTGCAGGTGCCGCAATGGTCGACCTCGGCCGCATCCGCCGGCAATTCCAGCGTCGTGAACAGCGCGCCGAGGAAGAGCCACGAACCGAACCGACGCGAGACGAGGTTGGTGTGCTTGCCCTGCCAGCCGATGCCGGCCGCAGCCGCGAGCGGCTTTTCCATGACGGCGGCAGTATCGACAAACACCTTCACGTCGCCGCCGGCGCGCGCAATGAGCCAACGACCCAACAGCTTAAGCCGCTTCTTGATCACGTCGTGGTAGTCGTCCCCGCGCGCATAGACCGAGATCGCACCGCGGTCACGCCGCGCGAGCACCGCCAGCGGATTGCTGTCCGGACCGTAATTGACGCCCAGCATGATGATGGTGCGCGCCTGCGGCCAGAGTGTCCGCGGATCCGCGCGACGCTCCGGCCGTGCCGCAAGCCAATCCATGTCGCCGTGACAGCCTTGCGCGAGAAACGCACCCAAATGTTCGCCGTGTTCGCGCGGCAGCGATGACCCCGTCACCGCGACAGCATCGAAGCCGAGGGCAAGCCGCCGCCTCGACAAGGGCCGCTTTGATTTCTTCCGGCGCGGTCAGAAGTCCAGGTCGGCGTACGTCCGCGACGGCTGGATCCCGGGAAACAACTCCGTCAGCAGCGGACGGAACGAGGGGCGCGACTTCACCCTCGCATACCAGTTCTTCGCTGCTTCGTCCTGGTTCCACGGTACGTCGCCCAGATAATCCAGCGCCGAGAGATGCGCGGCCGCCGCGAGATCGGCATAGCTCAGGCGCTCGCCGGCAAGCCAGTGGCGGGTTCGCACCAGCCAGCTGATGTAGGCGAGATGATAGCGGATATTGCCGAGCGCCGCACGGATCGCATCGGTGTCGGGCGATCCGCCGCCCTGGGCCGAGGTCATGTAGCGCTTGAGCACGCGCTGGGTGACCAGCGGGCCGCTCACCTCCTCGAAGAATTTGTAATTGAACCACGACAGCAGGCGCCGCACCTCGACCCGGCCGCTGATATCTGCCGGCAGCAGCCGATGCGTATCGAGCGAATCGCCACGGGTCTCGTCGAGATATTCTGCGATGATTCCGGCCTCGGGAACCGGCGGACGGCCCTCCTCCAGCAGCAACGGCGTTGTTCCCGCCGGGTTGAGCGCAAGGTACTCCTGCCGGCGCTCCCAGGTGCGTTCCTCGATGAGCGTGGGGCTGAGGCCGTATTCCCCGAGTGCGACGCGCACGAAGCGGGAATGCGGGCAGAAGGGATAATGGAACAGGGTAAACATCAGGCTCCGGCAAGAGGCTTCGGACGGACAGCGAATCCGTCAGGCGAAGGCTATCGAATTCCGTCGAGCGTTTAAATGCGGATCGAGAGGATTTCAGGGCATTATCGCCTTCGATGATCCTCTTCGATGGTAGCGACGGGCGCACGCGGGCATGAGACCCGGGCGGAGCGCTTGATTCTTGGACCGGTCGGGATAAATATGGTTTTATGGATTTATGGCGAATTTGCAAATGAAGACCACGGTTGAGATGCCGGATGAGCTTTACCGCCGGGCCAAGGCTGAGGCTGCCCTGCGTGGCCGCAAGCTGAAGGACCTGGTCGAGGAGGGGCTGCGGCTCGTTCTTGAAAGTCCGGCGGAAAGCCGCCGGCGACCAAGCTTGGCAAGGCTGATGAAGAGCGGCAAAGGCGTCGTCGATTCCGGAATGCCCGACCTCGCTTCGAACCCGAAGCATCTTGCGGGTTTTGGTCGCGGTGCGCGCCATCGTTGATACCGGGCCGCTGGTGGCCTTTTTCGATCGAGCCGAGCGACACCATGGTTGGGTCGCCGAGCGAATCGATGAGATCGAGGCCCCGCTCCTCGTCTGCGAGCCGGTACTCGCCGAGACGATGTATCTGCTCTCCGATCTCGCCCCGGCACAGGACGCTTTATTCTCGCTCCTCCAAAATGGTGCGCTGAAGATCGCCTTCCGGGTTGATGAGCATCTCGCTGCATTGCGCAGCCTCATCCGAAAGTACCGGGACACGCCAATGTCGCTCGCCGACGGCTGCATCGTTCGCATGGCCGAAACCTATGACGACCACGCTGTTCTTACGCCTCAACTCGGATTTCTCGATCTATCGGAAACACGGCCGCTCTCCCCTGGCGCTTATCCACCCGACGCTCGCTCGTTGAGCGCGGCTGCTGCGGCCCTTTGATTGACCGTCCACCACCGCCCACCTAAGCTGCGTCTCCACTCGCGCTTCAAAAAGAATGCCGATCGATCACCGGGAGGAGGCTCCATTGTCGAAATCGCCCGCCGAATCCGCGCCGGAAAAAGATGCCGACGGTCGCGCAACCGCGGCGATGGATCGGCGCAGCTTTCTCACCACGGGCGCGGTGGTCGGTGCGGTCGCGGCGATTCCTGCGCAGGCCGGGGCAGCGGAGGCGATCGCCTGGGACCGCGAGGTCGACGTCATCGTCATCGGCGCCGGCGCCGGCGGACTGGTGGCGGCGATTGCGGCGCGCGAGAAGGGCGCGTCGGTCCTGATGGTGGAGAAGAACTTCGACATCGGCGGCCGCGCGATGATGAGCTTCGGCGGCCTCTATATCGGCGGCGGCAATCGCCTGCAGAAGGCGAAGGGCGTCAACGATACCCCTGATCTCGTGTTCGCGGACTGGTCGCGGCCCGAGCGACCGATGGGTCGCTTCAGCGATCGCGAACTCGTGCGCACCTATGCGGACAACAATCTCGAGCTGTTCGACTGGCTGGAGAAGCACGGCATCAAGTGGGAAGGCTATCGTGCCACCCCCGACCGGCTCGACGTGCATCGCACCCGCCTCAACGTGGTGCGCTGGCCGAACGAGCCGGCGACACCCGCCCGCGGCTCCGGCTTCGTCCGCCCGCTCGAGAAGACCGCGCGGGAGATGGGGATCGAGATCCTGCTCCAGCAGCAGATGACCAAGATTCACCGGGAGAGCCAGCTAGCGGGCCGGGTCACCGGCATCACCGCGATCGAGGTCGACGAGTGGACGCGGCCGAAGACCAAGACCGTGAACATCCGCGCCCGCAAGGGCATCGTCATCGCGACCGGCGGCAGCGCCGGCAATCCGGTGTTCCGCACCATGTTCGATGTCCGCCTGACGCCCGAGTATCAGGCCGAGAACAGCGAATGGACGCTGCGCACCGGCGACGGCGAGATCGCCGCCATGGAGATCGGAGCGGCGCTCGGCGCCACTGCCTGCCAGACGGTGCAGGAGGATCACCTCATCAACAAAGGCCGCATGGGCAAGAAGAGCAACGGCGGCGCGACCGAGCTCTACCCGACGAGCCCGCATTTCTTCCGCGCCCGCGCCGTCGGCCTCGTCGTGAAGGACTACCAGAACGTGATCCTGGTGAAGGAAAATGGCCGGCGCTTCTACGACGAAACGGTGCCCAACCAGGATTTCGAATATTACGCCGCCGCCCTTGCCTGGACCGGCGACCCGAAGAAACTCAACGGCGGCGGTCCGATCTGGGCGATTTTCGACTCCGATGCCGTCGCGCGCGAGAAGTGGCAGATCAAGCCGCCCTATGTCGACCCTGATGGCTACTTCTTCCGCGGCGACACGATCGAGGAACTCGCCGCCAACATCGCCAACGAATATCAGTGGCGACCCATGCCCGGCGCGTCGTTGCGCCAGACGGTCGACCGCTACAATTCGTTCGTCGAACAGGGCGTCGATCTCGATTTCAAGAAGCCGCGCCCGGTACACAAGATCGCAACGCCGCCGTTCTATGCCGCCTGGCACACGCCGGCGCTCCACGACAGCTATACCGGCATCCGCATCAACACCAGCGCACAGGCTCTCGATCTGCGCGGCAACGTCATCCCCGGACTCTATGTGTGCGGCGATTCGGCCGGCGGTTTCGGCCAGCACGGCATCTGCCGCGCCGCCACCTTCGGCCGCATCGCGGGCTTTCACGCGGCGGCGCAAGCGGGCTGATCGCGGCCCCTGCCCTGCCCGTCGTGTAGCCGCGCGGCGATCGCTATTTCGCCGCGCCCTCTTCCGCTTTGATGCCGGAGCGCCTGACAACCTTCGCCCATTTGTCGACTTCGTTCGCTACGAAGGCGCCGAAGGCCGGCGGCGTGAAAATGATGGGTGTCGTTCCGACCTCGGCAAGGCGCGCCCGCAGATGGGGATCCATCAAGCCGGTATTGATCTCGTGATTAAGTCGCTCGATGATTTCGGGCGATGTGCCTTTGGGTACGCCGACGCCGCACCAGGAGTTCGCTTCGTAGCCGGGAACGGTCTCGGCGATCGTCGGCACGTCGGGGAGATTTTCAGAGCGCTTCGCCCCCGCCACGGCTAAGGCCCGCAGCGCCCCGGAGCGGATATGGGGCAATGCCGGCGTCATCACGTCGAACATCACTTGGGCCTGGCCGCTCGTCATGTCGATCAGCGCCGGCGCGTCGCCGCGATAGGGAACATGGATCATGTCGGTGCCGGTCATCGATTTGAACAGCTCGCCGGCGACATGAGAGGTCGAGCCGGTACCGAACGACGCCATGACGAGCTTGCCGGGGTTGGCTTTGGCGTAGGTGATCAGCTCCGCGACCGAGTGCACGGGTACCTGCGGGTTGACGAGCAGCACCAGCTGAAAATCGATGAGACCGGACACCGGCGCGATGTCACGCCTGATATCGAACGGCAACAATTCGAAGAACGTCACGTTCACAGCCGCAGACGCGGCAACGAAGAGCAGCGTATAGCCGTCGGGCGGTGCATTCGCGACCGCCTGCACTGAAAGATTTGTCGCGGCACCCGGCCGGTTTTCGACAATGACCGGCTGGCCCAGGCGATCCGAGAGCCACTGCATCACGATCCGCGAAACGATATCGGAGCCGCCGCCGGGCGGAAATCCGACGATGAAGCGCAGCGGTCGGCTCGGATAGGCCTGCGCCCGCGCGGCGCGCACCATGGCGGGCAGCGCGGCCGCACTTGCCGCAATCTGCAGGAATTGACGACGCGCGCCGTTCATCGAAACTCCCGAAGCACCCTTGGATTCTATAGCACGAATTCGCCCCGCACCCCTCTTGGCAGGGTTCCGCTTGACAGGCCTATGCGACCGCTGTATTTAACCAATCAGTTATTTAACTATGACAGTTAATCACGACATGCCGACCGACCGCCTCAGTGCCACGTTCGCAGCCCTTGCCGACCCAACCCGACGGGCGATCTTGGCGCGGCTCGCCCTCGGCGAGGCCTCTGTCACTGATCTGGCGGAACCGTTCGAAATGAGTCTTCCCGCCGTCTCCAAGCATCTCAAGGTGCTGGAGCGCGCCGGCCTGATCGCGCGCGGACGCGAGGCGCAGTGGCGACCCTGCCGGCTGGAGCCGAACGCCCTCAAGGGCGTCGACGACTGGCTCGAAGATTATCGACGGCTTTGGGAGGAGCGGTTCGACCGCCTCGACGACTATCTGAAAACTCTGCAAGCGAAGGAGGGAAAGCGTGGCCGCAAGAAATAGCATCGACACCAGGCAGGACCCGTCCGCGATCATCGCCGTCCGCGTCTTCGACGCGCCACGCGATCTCGTCTTCTCAGCCTTCACTGATCCCAAGCACCTTGCGCATTGGTGGGGTCCGAACGGATTCACGCTCACCACTCACACATGCGATGTGCGGGCGGGCGGCGTCTGGCGGTTCGTCATGCATGGACCGGATGGCCGCGACTACCAGAACCGCATCACCTACGAGGAGATCGTGAGACCCGAGCGGCTCGTCTACCGCCATGGCGGCGGGGACGACGTCGAGCCGGTCAAGTTCCAGGTGACGGTGACGTTCGAGGATATTGGCGGCAAGACCCGGCTCACCATGCGCATGCAGTTCCCCTCGGAGGAGGAGCGCAACCGGGTCATCGCGGAGTATGGCGCCGACAAAGGCTTGGTGCAGACGCTCGGACGGCTCGAGGAGCACTTGGCAACGATGGGCTGAACGCCGCCTGACCTGCGCCCAGACACACGGCAACACAGGAGAGATCACATGAAAGGCACGAACGCGACCGCACCGTCGATTCCAAGTTTGGAACGCGAGATCGTTCTCACTCGCGTGTTCGATGCGCCGCGACGCCTCGTGTTTGCGGCATGGACCGATCCAAAGCATGTAGCGAATTGGTGGGGACCAAAGGGATTCAGCAATCCGGTCTGCGAAATGGACGTCAGAGTGGGAGGTGCGATTCGGATCGTCATGCGCGGCCCCGACGGGGTCGACTATCCTATGTCCGGCATCTTCCGTGAGATCGTGGTGCCTGAGCGACTGGTCATCACGTGCATCGCGGAGGATGCGATGGGCAATCCGCTGTTCGAGGTACTGACCACCGCGACCTTCCTTGAAAGCAAGGGCAAGACCACGCTCACGCTTACGGCACGACCCGTGAGGGCGCCTGCCTCGGCGGCGCCAATGCTCGCCGGCATGGAAACCGGCTGGTCACAAAGCCTTGACCGCCTGGGCACTGGAGGTCGCGGAGATGGCGTAAGAGTCGTTGGCGTTGTGGACTAGCGGTTACGCCCACGCATCAGCGAGACAATCGAGGACGCGGCACGTATCTCAGTTCGCCTCCCGACGTGGCAGCGGCGGGGTCGAGGTGTTACATAGCGGCAATGGCCCAAGTTCTGTCCAACTATGTCGTTCCGCTCGCCGTCGGAGCTGTTGGCGTCGTCCTCCTGTTCGGACTTGCCAACATGTTGCGCGGCGGCTCACCCAACTTGTCGCAGACCTTGATGCGCTGGCGCGTTATTCTGCAGTTCATCGCCATCGTCATCATCATGCTGACGGTGTGGGCGAGAAGTCATTAAGCCCGGCGAACTCCGATGGTCGTGCTCAATCGCATCTACACCCGCACCGGTGACGATGGCACCACGGCGCTCGGCACCGGCGAGCGGCGCAAGAAGTACGACCTGCGCATCGCCTGTTACGGCACCATCGACGAACTCAATGCGACGATCGGGCTGGCGCGGCTCCATACCGGCACCGACCGCGACATCGACCCGCCGCTCGCGCGCATCCAGAACGACCTGTTCGATCTTGGCGCGGAATTGTGCTCACCGGCCGCCGCCGGCAAGGGACCGGGCGGCGCGCGCCTTACCGTGACCGAAGCCCAGGTCGATCGGCTCGAGGCCGAGATCGACCGGCTCAACGCCGAACTCGCGCCGCTGCGTTCGTTCGTCCTGCCGGGCGGCACGCCTGCGGCGGCACACCTGCATCTCGCTCGTACGGTCTGCCGCCGCGCCGAGCGGCTGATGGTCGAGCTTGCGGATGTGCCCGGCGAGGAAGTCGCGGCGACCGCGATCAAATACGTGAACCGGCTGTCGGATTTTCTGTTCGTGGCGAGCCGCTTTGCCAATGCGAGGGGGGCGGGCGACGTGTTGTGGGTTCCAGGCCAAAACCGCTGACTCCCACCCGCCGGATTAAACTAAGGTTCAGAATCCGCCCATTGGAATTAACCCCCGATTTATGCTGCAATGCGGCACGCGCGTTGACACGCTCCGGGCCGGGACATAGTTTGCCCGCCGCTTCCGGGAGTTCGAGATGAAGGTTCTTGTGCCCGTCAAACGGGTCGTCGACTACAACGTTAAAATCCGGGTCAAGACCGACGGCACGGGCGTCGAGCTCGCCAACGTAAAAATGTCCATGAACCCGTTCGACGAGATCGCCGTCGAGGAAGCGATCCGTCTCAAGGAAGCTGGCAAGGCAACCGAGATCATCGCAGTGTCGATCGGACCCGCACAGGCGTCCGAGACCATCCGCACCGCGCTCGCCATGGGAGCCGACCGCGGCATCCTGGTAAAGACGGACGGCGTGGTCGAGCCGCTGGCGGTCGCGAAAATCCTCAAGGGCGTGGTCGAAGCCGAGCAGCCGGGGCTCGTGATCCTCGGCAAGCAGGCGATCGACGACGATTGCAATCAGACCGGTCAGATGCTGGCGGCGCTTCTCAATTGGCCGCAGGGTACGTTCGCATCGAAAATCGCGATCGATGGCGACAGCATCAGCGTCACGCGCGAGGTCGATGGCGGCCTGCAGACCGTCAAGTTGAAGTCGCCGGCGATCGTCACCACCGACCTGCGGCTCAACGAGCCGCGCTATGCTTCGCTCCCCAACATCATGAAGGCGAAGAAGAAGCCGATCGCGGACAAGACCCCGGCCGACTTCGGCGTCGACGTCGCGCCGCGACTTGAGATCCTCAAGACCGGCGAGCCCCCGGGACGCAAGGCGGGCGTCAAGGTCGGCTCGGTTGCCGAACTGGTCGGCAAGCTCAAGAACGAGGCGGGGATCCTATGATGCCGACCCTCCTCGTTGCCGAGCACGACAACAAGACCCTCAAGGACGCAACGGCCAAAGCGCTGACGGCGGCGCTCGCGATCGGTGCGGACGTCCACATCCTGGTTGCGGGCAAGGATTGCCGGCCGGCAGCCGACGCCGCGGCGAAGCTCAAAGGCGTCGCCGAAGGTGCTCCTCGCGGATGCGCCTCCGCTTGAACACATGCTGGCCGAGCCGACGGCGGCGCTGATCGTTTCGCTCGCCAGCGGGTACGAGACCATCATGGCGCCCGCCACCGCCAATGCGAAGAACTACATGCCTCGCGTCGCGGCTTTGCTCGACGTGATGCAGGTGTCCGACATCGTCAAGGTGATCGCGCCGGATACCTTCGAGCGGCTGATCTATGCGGGCAATGCGGTGCAGACGGTGCGCTCCAAGGACAAGATCAAAGTCATCACCGTGCGCACGTCGACCTTCCAGGCGGCGGGCGAAGGCGGCGCGGCGTCGATCGAGACGGTGACGCCGCCGGCCGACCCCGGCATTTCGGCTTTTGTCGGCGAAGAGCTGTCGAAGAACGACCGACCGGAGTTGACCTCGGCACGCGTCATCGTGTCCGGCGGCCGCGGCCATGGCGTCGCGGGAGAACTTCACCAAATATATCGAGCCGGTCGCCGACAAGCTCGGCGCGGCGGTGGGTGCCTCGCGCGCTGCCGTCGACGCGGGCTACGCACCGAACGACTGGCAGGTTGGCCAGACCGGCAAGGTGGTGGCGCCCGAGTTATACGTTGCCGTCGGCATCTCGGGCGCGATCCAGCATCTCGCGGGCATGAAGGATTCGAAAGTGATTGTGGCGATCAACAAAGACGAGGAGGCGCCGATCTTCCAGGTCGCCGATTACGGCTTAGTTGCCGATTTGTTCAAAGCGCTGCCCGAGCTTGCCGAGGAGCTTGGCAAGATCGGACGCTAACGCCGTATACCAGCAGGACCGGTGGCAACCAGACGGTAGAGTTTTGGCGCTACAACATCGAACCCGCGATGCGATCGGACGGTATGATCTAGCCTCGTTCGCCGCGGGTGGCCCGGACGAAAGGCCGTAGACAGGAATGACTATTCATCGAGTAGGCGTCATCGGCGCCGGCCAGATGGGCAACGGCATCGCCCATGTGTGCGCATTGGCGGGATTCAACGTCGCCCTCAACGACGTGTCCGAAGACCGCGTCAAAGCCGGCATCGCCACCATCAATGGCAACATGGCGCGACAAGTGGTCAGGCAGGCGATCAGCGAAAACGATCGCCAGGCCGCGCTCCGCCGCATCGATGCCGCCGGTACGATCGACGCTTTGTCCGACTGCGACCTCGTCATCGAGACCGCGGTCGAGAAGGAAGACGTCAAGCGCAAGATCCTGTCGGCGCTCTGCCCGGTCCTCAAGCAGAACGCGATCATCGCAACCAATACGTCTTCGATCTCCATCACCCGGCTGGCGGCGGCAACTGATCGCCCCGAAAAGTTCATCGGCATTCATTTCATGAATCCGGTGCCTGTGATGGAGCTCGTCGAAATCATCCGCGGCATCGCGACCGACGATGCGACCTACGAGGCCACCAAGACCTTCGTCAGCAAGCTCGGCAAGAAGTACGCGGTGGCGGAGGATTTCCCCGCCTTCATCGTCAACCGCATCCTGCTGCCGATGATCAACGAGGCGATCTATACGCTCTACGAAGGGGTCGGCACGGTCGACGCGATCGACACCGCGATGAAGCTCGGTGCCCACCATCCCATGGGCCCGCTGGAGCTTGCCGACTTCATCGGCCTCGACACCTGCCTGTCGGTGATGCAGGTGCTGCACGAGGGTCTCGCCGACAGCAAATATCGTCCCTGCCCGCTGCTGGTGAAATACGTCGAGGCCGGCTGGCTCGGCCGCAAAACCAAACGCGGCTTCTATGATTATCGCGGCGAGAAGCCGATGCCGACGCGGTAATCACCCGCGCTCGCGCGCGTAGAGCGACAGATTGGCCCCTTAAGCGGCCTTCGCCTCTGAAAGCAGATCCTGCAGGTTCAGCGGATCGGTACGCATGTTGATCGTGCCGTCGGCGTTGCGCGGCCACTGCGCTTCCGGTCGATCCCAATAGAGCTCGATGCCATTCTGGTCGGGATCGCGCAGATAGAGTGCCTCGCTCACGCCGTGGTCGCTCGCGCCATCGAGCGGCACACCGGCGGTGATCAGCCGCCGCAGCGCGCCGGCAAGATCGGCGCGGGTCGGATAGACGATCGCCACGTGATAGAGGCCGGTGGTGCCGGGCGCAGGCGGCTGCCCGCCCCGGCTTTCCCAGGTGTTGAGGCCGATATGGTGGTGATAGCCGCCGGCCGACACGAACGCAGCCTGTCCGCCATATCGCTGCATGAGTTCGAAGCCCAGGACACCCGTATAGAAAGCGAGCGCCCGGTCGAGGTCGGCGACCTTGAGATGCACGTGACCGATCCGCGCTCCCGTCACGATGGGACGGGGATTTTCCGCGAGCGGTTTGGTGAGCGGAAGCGATCGTGTCGACATGGCATGCCTCTCTTCATCGAGACCCGGACTGGCGCGGCATCCTGGAGACGCCGCGCTCGCGGATCACGCCCGGATTGAACTCGGCGTCGGCGAGCCTTGTTGCCTGAACAGGTCTTCAAGGCTGAACGCACCGGGGCCCGCCGCTACGAGATACAGGAAGATGAAACAGAACAGAACTGCCGCATCGCCGCCGTTCACGGCCGGGTAGATGCTGGCCGGCGCATGGAACATCCAGTAGCCCACCGCCATCTCGCCTGACGCGATCAACGCGGCGCTGCGGGTAAAGAGGCCAAGCACGATCAAAGTGCCGGTCACGAGCTCGATGACGGCGCCGATGCCGAACATGGTCATGAGCGGTTGAATGCCGGGAGCAGCGCCCGGCGGAAAGCCGAACAGCTTGACGAAGCCGTGCGAAAGAAACAGCACGCCGGCAACGATACGCAGCGCGGCGAGAAGTTGCGGCGAGTAACGCGCAAAAGGCGGGACCGAGTTCATGGCATTGTTCCTTTCAGGGGATTGCGCGCGGCAGCTACCCGCCGCTCTGGCAGTGGAAATGGCACGCATCGCTTTGGTTGATAATGACCTTGGATTGGAGCACTATGTTTCCAAATTGGAAATAATGGCCGAGGCCGCGAAAATCATTCTGATCGTCAAAAACCTTGGATCGCATTGAAGCCATTCGGGCTTTCGTGGCTGTCGCCGATGCCGGCAGCTTTGCCGGCGCGGCGCGCCGCCTCAAAATATCGCCGGCGCAAATGTCCAAGCTCGTTGCGAAGCTTGAGGATCGGCTCGGCGTTCGCCTCATCAACCGCACGACGCGGGATCTCTCGCTCACCGACGCCGGCCGCGCTTATCTGGAACGCAGCCGCAACCTGATCGAAGAGTTCGATGCGCTCGACGCTTCGGTTCGCGAGACGGCCGGTCCTACCGGCGTCCTGAAGATCGCGGCACCAACCTCGTTCGGGGCGGTCGGCCTTGGCCCGACACTCCTTGAGTTCGCCGCGACCTATCCGCACCTGGGGCTGGAGGTCTCGTACTCGGACCGCACGGTGAACCTGGTCGACGAGGGATTCGATGTCGCCGTGCGCATCGGCAACCTCACGGACTCCTCGCTCATCGCGCGCAAAATCGCCGCGGTGCGGGTCGTCACCTGTGCGTCACCCGAATATCTCGCGCGCCACGGCACGCCGCGCACGCCCGAGGATATTGCCCGGTACGACAACATCATCGACCTCAATCGGCGCGACCCCTTCGTCCTTGTCTTTGGACGCGGCGCCCAACGGACCGACGTGCGGGTCGAGGGGCGGCTTCGCTTTGCAAGCGCGGAGGCCTGCATCGCAGCGGCACGCGCCGGCTTCGGCATCGCGCGGGCACCGGCGTTCGTTGCCGCTGCCGATCTGCGCGAGGGCCATTTGCGGGCTTTGCTGTGCGACTTCGAGCCCGATCCGACGACCGTGAACGTGGTCTATCCGACCGCCCGCCATCTCGCCGCGAAGGTCCGCGTCTTCGTCGATTTCCTCGCGCGTCGGTTCGTTGGCGAACCGCCGTGGCACCAGGGCTGGACTTGACGGTTTCTCGCTCACCGCCGGCGCATTTGAACTAACCGATGGCCGTCATTCCGGGGCGCCGCAGCGCAGCGAAGGCGAGCCCGAAATCCATACTCCGCTCCGTGATTGTGGATTCCGGGTTGCCGAGCTGCGCTCGGCCCCCGGAATGACGGCCCCGCGGAAACGCTAGGGCGAATGCGCCTGCTGGGCGGGCTTGATGCCCATCTCCTTCGCGATCGCCGCAACGGTTGCGCGCTGCTCTTCGATCGAAGCCGCAAACTCGGCCGGCCGCCCCGGGCTGACAAGCTGTCCCGTGGTCAGAAGCCGCTGCCCGATGGCGGGATCGGCCGCCACCGCCGCAACATCGGCAGCGATCCGCTCGCGAAGCTCCGCCGGCATTTCGCGCGGCCCGAACAGGCCGACCAGTCCGTCGAACCCGAGCTCCGGAAAGCCCGCCTCTTTGACGGTCGGAACGCTCGGATCATCGGGGATATGCACGCTGTTGCTCACCGCGAGCAGCTTCGCCTTGCCGGTCTGCAGATGGGGCCGCACGATCGCAAGCGCCCCCCAATAGAGTTGGATGCGCCCCTCGGCGAGATCGTTCGCAGGCTGCACCGTGTCGCGATACGGCACCTTGGACATTTCAAACTTGGCGTTCTTCAGGAATGAATAGAACAGGAAGTCGCTGATCCCGGTCGCAGTCGCCCAGTTGAACTTGCCGTTCTCCTTGCGGGCGAGTGCAAAAAGCTCCGCAAGCGAGCCGACCTTCAGGGCCGTCGGCGCTGCCATCGCAACAATAGTGTTGGACACGCGCGCGATCGGGCCGAGATCGGCCGGATCATACGGCAATTTGTCGTGAAGGTAGGGATGCGCGGTGAAGGTCGAGGCCGGCGAGAACAGCAGCGTGTGATCGTCATGAGCGCCAGTAAAAGCCGCAATTGCCACGATGCCATCGCCGCCCGGCCGGTTCTCGACCACGACCGGCTTGCCCCATCGCGCCGACAGCCGATCCGCAAACAACCGCGCGCCGATGTCCGCGCCCGATCCCGGACCGAGCGGCACGATGAAGCGCACATTGCGCTGAGGCCAAGCCGGCGTTTGGGCAACGGCCAACGAGGCGAAGCCAAGACCGATTGAAAGATTGATGCAGGCGACGGCTAGCGCCGCGCGAATTCGGCTCATGTTCTCTCCCGACGTTACGCGCGGAGGGGCCGTCACTGGTTCCGCGCGTGCGCGGAAATTAGCATAGCCGCGGCGGCCTTTGGATAGACAGAATGCCGCCCCGATGAGCGTGGGCGATGGCCGGGGCAACGCCGGAGATGCCCCGGATATCGTTACGCTCACCTAGCCTGCAAACCAATGATCCTCGCGTCAGCCGTGCTTGATGAACGTGCCGTTGTTGAGCTCGGTAATCGCCTGCTGCAACTCGGCCTTGGTATTCATCACGATCGGGCCATACCACGCGACGGGCTCCTCGATTGGTTTGCCCGATACGAGGAGGAAGCGGATGCCTTCGGGGCCGGCTTCGACCGTGACCTCGTCGCCGCGGTCGAACAGAACAAGCGAACGATTGCCGGTGCGTTCGCGCACCAGCGTGTCACCGCTTGCGGTCTCCTTTTCGGTCAGCACGCCGAACGGGTCCGAAGCGCCGGCAAAGGTGCCGGATCCATCGAATACATAGGCGAAGGCGTGCCGCTCGGTTTCGACCGGCAACGTCTTGCGCTTGCCGCGGTGGCACGGTGATGTCGAGATAGCGTGGGTCGGCTGCGATGCCATCGACAGGACCCCGCTTGCCCCGGAAGTCGCCGCAGACGACGCGCACGCTGGTGCCGTCGTCATCAACGAGATTGGGGATTTCGATCGCGGGAATGTCCTGGTAGCGCGGCGCCGTCATTTTCAGCCGGGACGGCAGGTTCGCCCAGAGCTGGAAGCCATGCATGCGCCCGCGTGGATCGCCCTTGGGCATTTCCTGATGAAGGATGCCGCTGCCGGCGGTCATCCACTGTACGTCGCCGGCGCCGAGCGTACCCTGGTTGCCAAGGCTGTCGCCGTGATCGACGGTGCCAGCCAGCACGTAGGTGATGGTTTCGATGCCGCGATGGGGATGCCAGGGGAAACCGGCGCGGTAATCATCCGGACGGTCATTGCGGAAGTCATCGAGCAGCAGGAACGGGTCGAACTCTTCGGTCGCTCCGAAGCCGAACGCGCGGCGCAGCTTCACGCCCGCGCCTTCCATGGTGGGGGTGGATTGCACGATTTTCTTCACTGGCCGAATAGACATCAGGCACCTTCCTTTGCTCGACCGCACCGCTTGACCGCGCGGAGCGGCCCGCGTTCCTCTCCCGAACGCGGCGTGCACTCATTTCGGCGCCGTATGTGGAGACGATCACGCGTTTCGTCCAGTGCCGGCGTTCCGCGCCATGCGGCTTCAGCGGGAAGTCACCGAAGATTTCGCGCGGCTCGGCCGAGCCGGTCAGAAGCCATCGGACGCGGTCCCGCGCGCCAATCCGGGGGCTAGCACTGAATCCAATTGCCGCGATATCGGATGGGCGTTTATTTAGTTGCGCGCTCGCGGAGGCGATAAAATTTAATCGCCTTCTCCGCCGTGTCGCGGCTCAGCTTGTGGAAGCTGCTTGCGATCTGTTCGAAATCGTTGGCCAATGCGCCCTTCGATCGCGTTCCGACCATGATGATTGCGCTCGTGGTCCGCCACGACAGGCCGATTGCTCGCGCGAGGACGATGAGCTGGTCCGCACCGCTCGCAGACACGGCGCGCTCGATGACCCCGATCGGCAGATCGCACATCACGGACAACGCCACGACGGTCTCGTCGAATTTGTTTGCGGCCGCAAACTCAAACAACTTTGGTTCGTCAAGGGCGCTGTCCTTCTTCAGCGCCTCCACATGGTTGCGCGCGGCCATGTGAACGGGCGACTGCGCCCGCGTCCTGGCCTGGAGCTGATCGGCCGCCTCTGCAACCATCTCCCGCACGAGATGGGCGTTGTGACGATCGGCGGCCTGGATCTTCTGCCGCACGGCCTCGGAACATTCGCTCACCAGCTGGAGGAGATGCTGGCGCGGAATGTCGGGACGCAGCCACAGCCGCAGTGCGAGATCGCCGTCATCCTTCGATCGCCTGACCAATGTCGAGTAACCGAACTCGGAAAATTTCGCCCCGGGATTGACAGCCGTCGAGATCGCGACTGAGCGGTCTCCGCGATCGACGAGCACATCGGTCACCGCCTCGCCGATCGCGCGGCGTCGCGAAATCGCAAGTAGATGGTCCTGGCCCTTGGTCTTGGCGCTCTCGACCAAGACCGCCTCCTCGAGCGCAGTGCTTTCGGACAGGACCGGACCCGCGACATCGATCAATTCATCGAGTGCAAGCGCGCGCAGCATGTTCGGCGGCGGTTCCGCCATCGTCGCGAACAGCTGACCGAATCTCGCGCGCGCCGCGGTTTCGATCTCGTCCAGCAACCTGCACATCACATCATCGAAAAGCGCGATCTGTTCACCGGAGTAGCGACCGCTACCGGCAATGAACAGATCTGTGATGCGCCGCAAGACGTCGGCGCGCTGGCGCACCTCGCGGGTCCCGATCGTGCTTTGCAGTTCATCAATCAAGCACTGACGCGCGCTCATGGTTCAGCTCCCGCTCGTGACCGATATTGGTCAAAATCCGCGCTCTTGTCGGTCGCCCGAGTCAGGCGACATTTTCGAGCCACGGTTTCACCCATGTCCGGTCGAAATCGATCTCTTCGGCACGACAAGGCTGGCCGAATAAAAATCCTTGCGCGTACCGCACACCGGACGCCCGCAAGATTTCGAATTGCTGTTCGCTTTCGACGCCCTCGGCCACGGTCGGAAGTTCGAGGCCTTCGGCAAGCGCAAGCACCGAGGAAATGATCGCCGCGCAATCGGCGCGCCGCGTCAGGTTCTTGGTAAAGGACCGGTCGATCTTGATCTTGTCGAACGGGAACAAGGTGAGGTAGCTGAGCGAGGAATAGCCGGTGCCGAAGTCGTCGAGGCTTATCGAAATCCCAAGATTCTTGAGCTGCTGCATCACGGAGAGATACTGAGAGTCATTCTCGAGCAGCGTCGATTCGGTGATCTCCAACTCAAGCCGCTCGGGTGCGATGCCGGTATCGATGAGCACGCACAGGATGACGTCGAGCAGGTTGGCTTTTCGAAATTGCACGGGCGAGAGATTGACCGAAACCTTCACATGTGACGGCCATTTGGCCGCGTCGCTGCAGGCCTTCATCAGCACCCATTCTCCGAGTGCGTGTATAAGTCCGGTCTCCTCGGCGAGCGGAACGAAATCGGCCGGCGAGATATACCCCCTGACGGGATGTTTCCACCGCAGAAGCGCCTCGAGGCCGAACAGCTTGCGCGTGTTGACGTCGACGATCGGCTGGTAATGGACTTCGAGCGCTTCATCGGCAAAGGCCGCCCTGAGTTCGGCCTCCATTTGACGGCGCGTCTCCGCATCGGCGCTCATGCGTTGATCGAAGAAGCGGTAGCCGTTGCGACCTTCCGATTTCGCCCGGTAGAGCGCGAGGTCGGCCTTTTTCATGAGGCCATCGGCGTCGGTGCCGTCGGCCGGGGCAAGCGCGATGCCGACCGAAGTGCCGACAGTTACGTCGTGGCCATTGATCTTGTAGGGTTCGGTCAGGATGTCGATGATGCGGTTTGCAACGATGACCGCCGCCTCTTCCTGTCCGTCCTCGCCGCACTGGATAATGGCAAATTCGTCGCCGCCAAGCCGTGCCAACACATCGATGGAACGCACCGCCGATTTCAGGCGTTGGGCGGTTTCCTTGAGCAGTACATCGCCCGCCGGATGCCCGAGCGAATCGTTGACGTTCTTGAAGCGGTCGAGATCAAGCAGCAAGACCGTGAACGGCTCTTCCCGACGGCGCAGCCGCTCGGCCGCCTCTTCGAGCCTCTCGATGAAGTAGGTGCGGTTGGGGAGCCCGGTCAGCACGTCGTGGTGGGCCATGAACGCGACTTTCTCTTCGTCGCGACGCCGGTCCGTTATGTCTTGATGAATTGAGACCCAGCCGCCTTCCTGCACCGGCTGGTAGTTCACGCTGACGATCCTTCGATCGCTCTCCTCATAGGTGGCGTGATAAGGCTGCCGCTGGCTCACCTGATGCAGCCGCCGCTCAATCTCTTCCTGAGGGATCTTGCGTGCCTCGAGAATGGACCGCAGCGTGCTGCCCGTGATTTGTTCGGGCTTGAGACCGTACATTTCGATGTAGCGTCGATTGCACAGCGTCAGCGCCTGGTTGGCGTCGAACAGGCACAGGCCATGTGCCATGTTTTCCAGCGTGACTTCCAGAATATCGGTCTTGCGGGCGAGCGTGCGCGTCTGCCATATCAACAGCCCGGCGCCGAACATGAACATCAGCACCACTGCAGCCATGAGCGGCGCGAGCCTGGAGAGATCGCGATAAAACGGCGCCAGAACGTCGGCGCGATCGTAGCTGACAGTGATAACGAGCGGCAGACCGTTCACTGCGCGATATCCGAAAATGCGCGTCGCGCCGTCGAAACTGCTCACCCCTTGATATGATCCGGCCTCAGCCTTTGGCAGGTGCTGCGACAGCAGCGCACCGTGGGAATAGTTCCTGGTGAAAATGCCCTCGAGCGGCGGCTCGCGGACCAAGGGCGCGCCGTCGCGGGTCATCAACAGAACCGCGCCGTTTCTGCCGAGATCGATCGAACGATAAATGCCGGCAAAATAGGATTGATCAAGCACGGCGCCGACGATACCGGCGAAGCTACCGTCGGCGTTGCTGAGCCGGCGCGACACGGCGGAGAGCCAGCGGCCATCGACGCCTGATTGGAAGGGAGGTCCGACATAAAGGTGATCGGCCGCCTCCTGTTGAGTTCGGAAATGAGGATGTCCCGCGATATTTATGATCGCCGGTTGGCCTTCGTTCGAGTGAGCTTCGAGGTTGCCTCCCGCGTCGGTCCACCCAATCGACACCAGCAGGGGAGACGATTGCTGCAAATGGCGCAGCTGTTCATTGGCATCGCGGATACCTGCCGCATGGGAGCCGGCAGCGTTCCCCGATCCATTCGCCAGATTGGCGCGGATAAGACGGGCTTCGCGCAACGAGAGGTCCACCGCCTCAAAGGCGCGCGCGGTATGCTCCGCCAGAACTTCGGCGTAGTTCAAAGCTGATTGTTGGGCCCGCTCCATCGCCGTGATGTAGCGATCGCGCATGTCGAGCACGAACAACGTCAGCACCAACAGGAGAAAACAACCGCCGACGGCAGCAATCGTGAGGCGTGGGTATCGCGCCAGCCTGGAGGAGATGATGCGCATGCGATGTCGCGTCGGCTTTAATGAACAGGTCCCGTCGCTTCAGTTCCGATCACGCGCGACAAAATCGTTAGGCCAGGGCCGTGATCGCCCCAAGGGTGGGACCTCGATGATTGCCCGCCCGAACCGACACGTATTGATCGCAGTGCAAGTCCACTTTGCCCGCAAAACAAAAAAACGCGCTTAAGTTTAGTGCTTAACAAATAACTGCTGCATGGCCCCCGGATCACACGTGGCCGTCGCCGTTGCAGGTTTCACTACTGTGGCAGTCGCGGCGAGCTATCACTTAGGCTCGTTCGGCTCCTGCGAGCCGGGGACGCTCTGAACGCCTGCGACCGGCTTCTTGAAGAATCTTGAAGCGATCGGGGTCGATGCCGGCCTGGCGCGGCGCCGCTACCGGTGCGCCGGCCGGCTGGAGCGGCGGCGCCGGGATTCCTGGCGATGGAGATACGGAAGGCGCACCGGGTGCGGCGGACTGAAGGGGTACCGGAGCCGGCCGTGATGGAGTCGGCTGGCTGAGCGCTGCCATCGGCTTCACGAGTGTCGGGGCGACGCGGCTCGATGGGGGCAACGGCCGCGGCGGCGGAGGCGGCGGTGGCACTGGCGCCACAGTATGAGCGCTGAAGCGTTCCGCAAGCTGGGCCTCAAACGGCGAGGCCTCCGGCTTGGGCCGGCTTCCCGACATCGTTCCGCGCCAGCGCTCGACCACCGAGTTGATGAAGTCCAGATCGATGGTGCCGCGCTGCAGGCGCCAATGGGCGACCGCTTCGTTGTTTGGCCGCGACTGCGGCGGCAGGATCGTAAACGTCATCCGGGTCGGCAGCGCCACACCTTCGCCGAAGGCAAAGGTTTCGCGCGTGCCGAGCGACGGCACAAAAGCAAGAAGCTTCGCCGCGGCATCCGACACCGCCGATCGCAGAATCGCCTGATCGCGGTCGTTCGACATGCGCATCACGAACAACGTGCTGCACTGGGACAGGATGGTGGGGTCGAGTTCGGCGGGACGCTGGGTGATCAGGCCCATGAACACGCCGTATTTGCGCCCCTCCTTGGCGATGCGCGAGAAGGCGCGGCGGACCGGGCCGAAGCCGGAATTGCGATCGGCAGAGGCGTACCGGTGAGCTTCTTCGCAGACGAAGAGCAGTGGCGAGGCGCCGTCGCTCCACAGGCCGAAATCGAACGCGAGCCGACCCAGCACCGAGACCACCGCGTCGACCACCTCGGCCGGGAAGCCGGCGAGCTGCATCACGGTCATGGGTTTGCCGCTCGGGATCAGGCGGAACAGCTGAATCAGCACTTCCGCGATCGTGTCGCCGCCCACATTGGCGTTCTCGAACATGAAGGCATAGCGCGGATCGCTCCGCACCGATTCGATGCGGGTGATCAGCTTGTGATAGGTCATGCGGGTGGAGCGGTTTTCGAGCTTGCCCATCCGCTCGTCGATCAGCGCAACCATGTCGGCGAGCACATAGGGGACAGGCGTATCGACCGTGAATCCGGCCGGATTTTCCGGCCTCTTGACGGTGGAGCGCTCGGTTGCGCCCTTGTAGCGCAGGTAGCCGCCCTTCGCGAGCGGAATGACCTCGGCGAGGATCGCAACCTCGTCCTCGACGCCGGCTCGGCCCCCGAAGAAGACGTCGACGATCTCCTCGAAATTGAACAGCCAGAACGGCAGCTTGAGGTTGCGCGGATTGAGAACAAGCGCCTGGTCCCCAAAGCACTTGCCGTATTCGTTGTGAGCATCAAGCAGGATGATGCGCAGGTCCGGCCGCGCCGCCAGCACTTCCTTGAGGATGACGACGACGGCGCTCGATTTGCCGACGCCAGTCGTGCCGAGCACGGCGAAATGTTTGGTCAAAAGCTCGTCGAGATTGACGAGCGCATCGATCGTATTGTCCTGCTGGAGCTTGCCGATCGTGCCGGTGGTGCCGACGCCCTTCTTGTATATGAATCGGAATTCTTCACTGGTGAGCAGCGTCGCGGCATCGCCGATCGTCGGGTAGGTCGATACGCCGCGCCAGAATTGCGTTTCGCCGTTCTCGTTGACCTTGATCTCGCCCATCAGGTCCATCTCGGCGATCGCGCGGTAGCCCTCCTCCTTGGCGAAAGGCGGCAGATTCAGTGAGATTTCGGTAACCACGCCGATGAGGTTCGATCGGCCGGTGTGTATCATCACGCATTTCGAGACGGTGGTGCGGGCGTCTTCGCCGGCATTTATGCCGCTCGCAAGTATTCCCATGGTGGCAGTAGAGCCGCTGACGGCGATGATCTTGCCAAGCGGCACAGCGGCCCGCGCAATTGGCGCGGCATGGTCGTTAGTTTGGTTGGAACTCATGTCGACCCCGAACCTCCGGCATCCGTCCACGCCTAATCGATGAAGGATAAGGCCGTGTTACTGCGATTGTTGGAGATTTCGGATGGTTAACGGGTCGCTAACCCTGCTGATACCCTTTGCGCGTTACGGAGAATGCCGACGCCATCGGCGAATTTATGACCCTGCTTGGTGAACGACAGGTGGGCGCCGCGCCGGCGTTCCTTTTCATAGCGGCGGTCGATGGGAAGGATGCTAAGCTTTTGGGCTCTGCGCCGAATTATGGGTTGACTGCAATGTCTGATCAAATCGAACACGAAGTTCGTGAGATATTCAAAAAGAGTCTCGGCGACGCGGCAACCATTACCGCGTTCCGCATCGCCGGCGAACGAGTTGCGATGCAGGTGCTTGCGATCATCAGCTTAAGTCATACCGTGCAACGAATCGTGTCAGCAATCGAAGCGCACAAGGACTTTTTTACTCAGAAGAAATTGAGCTTCAGCCTGGTCGTCACCACCGACTCCAAGGCCTTTCCAAACCGCATGACGATCGGCATCGCCGGAGCGGAGGGCGAAACCGGCATTGCCTGATTTCGACGTCATCGGCGATCCCGCTGACGAACGCCGCATCATCGAGAATGGAGAGTCCTCGCGTGATGCGCCGCTCCGTTTTCATCCGGATGCAGGAAACCAGCGGTCCTGAAGACGCGTGAGCTCGCCGCGCGCCCGCAGCTTGTCGACGGCTTCGTCGATGGCGCTGCACAGATCGCCGTTGTCTTTCGCGACTGCGATCCCGAGTTGCTCGTGGGTCGGGACTTGGAGGGCGACACGCAGCTTGGCCCGGTCGCGGACCAGCCAGGAAATCACCGGGAAAAGCTTGATGATAAGCCCGACGCGTCCGGCCTCGAGGTCGGCGATCGCGTCCGCGATGCCATGATACGGGTAGTATTTGATCCCGGCGATCGCGCCTTCTGCCAGCAGACGCCGCGCCACGATGTCGGAGGTGTTTCCCGATTGAATGGCCGCGGTCAGGCCGCGCAGATCCGCCGTCGTCGCGACCTGCGGCGAGATTTCGCGATTGACCGCGACCCCCTGATTGAATTCGAGATAAGGTTTTGAAAATCGCACGATCCCGGAGCGTTCGGGCGTGATGGTCGTGCCGGAAATGACGACATCGCAGGTGCGCCTCGCGAGGCCGTTGAAGATCCCGTTGAAATCGTCGCCGTCGTAACGCGTTGGCCGCAGCGAAAGCCCGAGTTCCCCGCAAATCGCTTGCATCAGCTCGACATCAAATCCGGTCGCCTTCACGTCCTTCATGATGTCGAAGGGCGGATCGGGATAGGCCGATGCCACAACCAGAACGCCTGGGGTGATCGTCAGCGGCATACGATGATTACACTTGAGCCGATCACACGTTGAGCCAATTACACGTTGAGCCAATCGAGGCTCGGCTCGTTTTCGATGGCTTGCAGGCGCTCGAACAATGGCGCCATGCGATCTTGTCCGAGCCGCTGGGTCAACAGCAGGAATTTTTGGCGCAGTTCCGGCCGATCGAGCGGCCGTTCCGGCGTGCCCTTGAAGCTCGTGACGCGGCGCGACAGCTCCCGCCCATCCTTCAGCTTGATCGTGACGGTCGCGGCGAGATCGCGGCGATCCTGGCCAGGCACGATCGTCATGCGGGTGCGGGCGGCGAGATCGAGAATGGCGCGGTCATGGACAGCGCTGTCGTCAAACGAGCGCGGGTCGACCGGATCGCGATAGAACGACAGCGCGACGCTGAACGGAATCGAGTACTGCGCCAGCATCATGTCGGGGGGCGCGGGGATGTTGTTGGTCTTGGCCATCCGCTCGTTGCCGGCAATCATGATCTCCGCGACGTCGGCGGCAACGAACTTGTGCTCGTTGCGCAAATCGAGGGTCGCCTCGACCGGATTGTGCGCCGTGATGTGGCAGGCGTAGCGCTTGAGCATGATGTCCTGGATGAACCACGTCGTACCGAGGCCGCGGACCAGCTCGGCCGTATCCCAATCATTGCAGAACACGCGCAGGAAGCCGTAATCGCCTTCGAGAACGCTCGACGGTCCGGTGAAGCCTTCCCCGGCGAGGCTCGCCGCGAGGATGCCGCCTTCTGCCGCGCGTCCCATGTGCAGCCGCTTCACCATGGCGCCGTTGCCGGCGTGGGCGAACTCCAGGAGCCCGCCCGCGCAAGAGCCGGCAACGCCGAGCGCGTTCGTCATCCGCGCGGCATCTAACCCCATCAGGCGGCCCGTGGCCGTCGCCGCGCCGAACGGGCCGGTCGTACCGGGCGCATGAAAGCCGCGCGCCTCGTTGGAATGCTTGGTCGCGTGCCCGATCCGGAACATGACCTCGTTGCCGGCGACGAATGCGGTGAGGAGGTCGCGGCCGGACAGCTTGCGATCCTGGGCGACCGCAAGCGCCGCCGTGAACACGGTCGCGCCCGGATGCGAGCCGCTGTCCGGCTTGGTCAGGCTGTCGAGTTCGAAGGCATGGGTCATGGCGCCGTTCGCGAGCGCGGCCGCGCCCGGATGCACCGGAGCCCCGCCGGAGCCGAGAATGCTGCTCGCGCCCGGCGGACTGTTCTGCCGGGCATAGGCGATGATCATCTTGCTCCACGGCAGTTCGGCCCCGAAGATGATCGCGCCTACGGTGTCGCAGATGCAGTCCTTAGAGCGTTGGACGACGGCGGGAGGCAGGTCTTCGTAGCGCAGCGCCGCCGCGAAGGCGGCGAGCCGCTCGGTCTCGTGGTGGGTCGGTGCGTGTTCGGCCGCATGCGAGGTTTCGGCTGCGGAGCCCGCTGCCGCGAACAGCGTCGGCGCGAGTGGAGCACTCCCTGCGACCGCCATCCGCTTGAGGAAGCTGCGGCGACCCAAACCTTCGTCCGTGGCACTCGTCATTCCATCCTCCCGAAATCCTCAGGCGACCTTGCCCGCTTTTTGCATTCACTGTGCCGGTCGACATCTGCGTGGTCAACAGCGGTCCCGCAGCGCCCGGATAACGGGCGGCAACAAGGATTGATCCGATCACGTGACGCAGCGCATGATAGGCTCGGATGGCACCGCGGAGGGATGATGGGCACACGGCGAGATTTCCTGCGGCAGGTCGGCAGCATCGGCGGATACCGCGCGACCTATCTCACCATGCAAGCCATGGGCCTGGCTGGCACCACCGCATTCGCGGAGCCGCTCACGCTCGAAAAGGGCGAGGCGCCGCACGGCACCAAGGTCATCATCCTCGGCGCCGGCGTTGCCGGCCTCTCCGCTGCCTACGAACTCGGCAAGGCCGGCTATGACTGCACCGTGCTCGAAGCGCGCGACCGGGTCGGCGGGCGCAACTGGACGATCCGTCGCGGCACCAAGCTCGAGATGACCGACGGCACGCGCCAAGCTCTGCGAATTCGATCCCGACATGTACTGGAACTCCGGCCCGGCGCGCATTCCGAGCGCACACCAGGCGGTGCTCGGCTATTGCCGCGACCTCGGCGTTCCTCTCGAAGTCGAGGTCAACACCAGCCGCGACGCCCGTCTGTTCAATCCGGCCGTCAACGGCGGCAAGACCATCGAGATGCGCCAGGCCCACAACGACGTGCGCGGCGCAGTTTCCGAGCTTCTTGGCAAGGCGATCAATCGCGGCGCGCTTGATGAAGAGCTGTCGAGCCATGACAAGGAACGCATGCTGGCGTTCCTGCGCGCCTATGGCGACCTGACCCCCGACTTCAAGTTCAAGGGAACGTCGCGGTCCGGCTACAAGGTGCTGCCGGGCGCGGGCGAAGACGCCGGAGACCCGCGCGATCCGATTGCGCTCGGCACCTTCCTCGATGTCGAGCTGTGGAATGCCATCCTGTTCGAGGAGGTGTTCGACTTCCAGGCCACCATGTTCCAGCCGGTCGGCGGCATGGATCGCATCCCGGCGGCCTTCGCAAAGAAGCTCGGGTCGACGGTGCGCCTCGCGAGCGAGGTCACCGCGATCAAGCGGCGCAACAACGGCGTAAGCATTACCTACACCGACAAGCGCTCCGGCAAACAGCACGCGATCGACGGCGCCTACTGCCTGGTGACGATCCCGCTCAAGGTGCTGGAGCCGATCGAAAATGACTTTTCCGCCGCGCATCGTGCAGCGATCCACGACATCGAATATGGCAATGCCATCAAGATCGCGTGGCAGTCGCGGCAATTCTGGGAGATGGATGACCACATCTACGGCGGCATTTCCTGGGTGAAGGGCCCGACGGCGCTCGTGTGGTATCCGAGCGACCGGCTGTTCTCGCCAAAGGGGATTCTGCTCGGCGCGTATGTCGGCCGCGGCAATGTCGATGCGCTCGCCTCAAAATCGCTGCGCGAGCAGTTCGAACTGAGCCGCGCTGCGGTCGAGGGACTGCACCCAGGCCACGGCCATGAGCTTGAAAAGCCGATGTCGATCGTGTGGTCCAAGGTGCCCTACAGCCTCGGCATCGCGGCGCGCTATGCGACCGACCAGGACGCCAACTACGCGGTGCTGAGCGAGCCGGACGGGCCATTCTATTTTGCCGGCGAGCACCTGAGCCATGTGGGCGCATGGCAAGAAGGCGCCATTCTTGCCGCCCGCCGCGCCATCAACATGCTGGACAAGCGGCGCCGCACCGAACACGCGTGATTGACGTTTTAGGCGCGCCGCGCATGCGCGCAGCCGTCTGCGGTGCGCGCCCCGGCTATCGCAAGAAGGCGTAGCGGAAACGCTCGCCGTCCGCTTCGACCCGACCCACGGTCGGATGCGGAAAATGGACCGGGACCACCAGGGTGTCGGTACCGGCGACAGCGCCGAGGAAACGGCGGCGCGTGCGTGCCGCTTCCGCTTTGTCCCAGTCGAAGATCGTCGACCAATCGGGCTCGCGACATTGCAGCGCGTGATGCATCAGGTCGCCGGTGATCACCGCGTGCCGCCCGCCGGAGCGGATATGAACGCAGCAGTGACACGGCGAATGGCCCGGCGTCGGCTCCAGGCGAAACGTATTGTCGAGCTCGAAGTCGTCATCGACCAGCAGCGCCTGGCCGGCGGCCACCACGGGCTCGCAATTGTAGCGCCACACATTGCCGGGCGGATTGTCACCGCGCTTCGTCGCCTCTTCCCACGCGGCGTATTCGCGCCGATGGAAGATGTATTTCGCCTTCGGAAACGTCGGCACCCAACGGCCGTCGCGCAGCACGGTGTTCCAGCCGCAATGATCGATATGGAGGTGCGTGCAGAAGACGTAGTCGATGTCCTCGAACCGAAGGCCCGCGGCGCGGAAACCGTCGAGCCAAGGCGCCTTGGGGAAATCCATCGGCGCGGGGTAACCCTTGTCCTCGCCGGTGCAGGTGTCCACCAGGATGATGTGCCGCGGCGTCTTCACCACGAAGGTCTGGTAGGTGATGACGATGCGGTCGGATGCGGGGTCGTAAACGAAGGGCTCGAGGGCGGCGAGGTGCCGCTTGCCGATCTCGGGATCGTAGGCCGGAAACATATCGGCGGGCCGTCGCCACGGTCCGTCCCGCTCGACGATGTTGGTGATGGTGACATCGCCGATCTCAAGCTTGTTCATGCCCTGCCCTCGCCTGCGCGTTTTGGGGCATTCTAACATCTTGTTCTGGTCGCGTGCTGGCGAAAACCATGTAGGGCGCAATAGCGAAGCGTATTGCGCCGCTCAACGGCGGAATACGCTTCGCTATTCCGCCCTACAACGACCACGCACCGTTCAACGAAGACCGTGCTTGCCGAGCATCTTCACGGTGCTTGCTTGCGGCCCCTTCTCGCCGGGCTCCTCGAAAAATGTCACGCGTGAACCGGGGGCAAGCTGCGCGAATGCGTCATTGAGGACGCTGTTGCGATGAAAGTAGATTTCGCGGCCGTCGTCGGTCTCCAGGAAGCCGAAGCCGGCACCGTCGATTTGCTTCACCGTCGCGATCGGCGGGCCGTCGTGGGATTTCACCAACCCGTTCATGCGCCGC
Organism: uncultured Alphaproteobacteria bacterium; assembly: GCA_963702755.1. Taxonomy (GTDB): domain Bacteria; phylum Pseudomonadota; class Alphaproteobacteria; order Rhizobiales; family Xanthobacteraceae; genus JAJPKK01. The sequence continues at coordinate 114,948 of CAVPDZ010000012.1, forward strand.
GTGTGTTCCTGCAGGCGCCGGCGTGCGCGTTTGAAAGCATCGTTGATGGCGATCGTCACGTCATCGCGGGTTTCGCCGGTGCGCGCGGTCCGCTTGATTTCGATATCGCGCCCACCCGGCAGGCCGAGGTGGATCTGGATGTCGTAGGCGCTGCCCTTGGGACGCTCGCTCGCGCACTTGATGCTGATCCGGCAAACGGTCATTCGGCCATAGCGCTCTTCAAGCACGGCAACGTGCTTGAGAACCGTGGCACGCATGGCTTCGTTGGCGGTCAGGCCTTGAAATTCGATCTCGACCGGATTTTCCATCGACGATCTCCGGGTTGCAGAGTCGGTCCAACAATCACTCATTCGCGCAAGACGGCACGCGAACACCTCCACGCCCTACTCGAGACCTAGGAAACACCCCGAGGCAGCACAAGATGCAACACTTTGCGCCGAAATTCGATGGTGGGACTTGATGTCGCCGCGGTGATGGTGGAATTTCGCGCGCCGGTACCGCTTCCCAGCATGAAGGAGGCCTTAATGGCTAGGATCCCGGGTCGACTTCGGCCCTTGACCGGGAAGCTGCGCCGCCTGCTCCACTGCCTCGCAACTTCGGGCGCAGTTGCCGTGCTCGGCGCGGTGCTTGCCGCTGCGAGCGGGAGCTTTTTGCTCGGCCCGACCTGCCGCAGCAGGCGCGGAAGTTCCAGCGCATGCGACCAGCTTTGCCGACATGGTCGAGCGGGTGAAGCCCGCCGTGATTTCCGTCAGCGTCAAGTTCGCGCCGCCGAAGAGCACCCGGAACGGCGAGGCGCCTGAAGCGTCCCTCGATCGCTTCCTGCGCCGTTACGGCGCGCCGAACGGTGGTTCCAGTTCGCCCCCGCGCCGCCCGACCGTAACCGGTCAGGGGTCCGGCTTTTTCATTTCGGCCGATGGGTTCGCGGTCACGAATTTCCACGTCGTCGACAAAGCCGATTACGTCGGCGTCACCACCGACGATGGCCGCGTGCTCACCGCCACGGTGGTCGGCGCCGATCAACGGTCCGACATCGCAGTGATCAAGGTGGACGGCGGCGATTTCCCGTTCGTGCAATTCGCCAACGCAAGCCCGCAAGTCGGCGATTGGGTCATCGCGGTCGGCAACCCGTTCGGCCTCGGTGGCACCGTCACCGCCGGCATCGTGTCGGCGCGCGGCCGCGCCATCGGCACCGGTGCCTATGATGACCTCATCCAGATCGACGCCGCGGTCAATCGCGGCAACTCCGGCGGTCCGACCTTCGATATCGAAGGCAACGTGATCGGCGTCAACACTGCGATCGTCTCGCCGACCGGCGGCTCGGTCGGCATCGCGTTCGCGATCCCCGCGGAAGACATCAAGGGGGTCATCAATCAGCTTCGCGACAATGGCAAAGTGATCCGCGGCTGGATCGGCGTCAGGATGCAGGACGTCAACCGCGATCTCGCCGAGGAACTTGGCCTCGCGACAACTCGCGGCGCGCTCGTCGCCGAGCCGGAGGCGAATGGACCCGCCGCCAAGGCCGGCCTCGCGCCCGGCGATGTCATCACCGCGATCGAGGACAAGCCGGTGACGGATTCCCGCGAAGCCGCCCGCACCGTCAGCGGCCTTCCACCGGGCACCGCCGCCAAATTCGCAATCACGCGTAACGGCCAGCAGACGACGATCGCGATCGTGCTCGGCACCATGCCCGAGAAGCACGAGGCGAGCCCCGGTCCGGCTGCACCGAAGCAGAAGGGCACGAGCGTGCCCAAGCTCGGCGCGAGCGTCGCGCCGCAGACAAGTCGCGGCGGCGCAGTGATCACCGATCTCGAACCTGGCGGAGTGGCCTCGGATCAAGGTTTGCGGGTCGGCGACGTCATCGTCGAGGCGGCCGGCCAGAAGATCGGCAATGCCGGCGACCTTCGCAGCGCCATCGAGGTTGCCCAGAAGTCAGGTCGGCGCGCCGTGCTGCTGCGGGTGCGATCGGCCGAAGGGCTTAAATTCATCACCGTTCCGCTGGGGCGGGTTTAGGATGGATTTTCAACTACTCGAAGCCCCTGACGCTGTCATCGCCCGGCGTCAAGCCGGGCGATGACGATGCTAGAAGACGCATGTTGGAGCAGCAACAGCCAGCGTTTGCCGCGCGCCCCGGAACGACTGATCCATGCTGCGAACCCGCCCGTCAACTCGCCTTTGCGCTTGAGGCAAGTTTCGCGGCGAGGTGCTGCTTGCCGGCCATCAGATCGTCGACCAGCGCCTCAAGCTTGGACGTGTCCTGATTCGCGGTTTTGCGGGCAGCAGCAATCATTTTCAGGTTGTTTGCGGTGGTGTCGGCTTCCCAGGTTTCGCGCATCGCCACGACCGCGTCGTCCAACGCCGTTTGCGCGCGCTTCCAATCGTTCTGCATCACCGCGAGTTCGAGGATGGTGGCGTGATCCCAATAGTCGCCCTTGCGCGCCGCGATACGCCGCTCGACGGCGTAGCGCACGACCGGCGCGAGATTGGCAATGTCGGGGTTGGTGGGATCCTCGATCATCATCAACGTCACCAGATTGACGCCGGGATAGGCGTCGCGCCAATCGGCTTCAAAGCCTAACCGATACGCTTCGATCGCCTGCCGCAGGTTGCCGCGCGCCGCCGGCCCGGACCCCGCCTTGAGCGCGGCCTGCCAGCGGTCCTTGTAAACGCGGCCCAACAGCCCATAGGTTTCGCTCGACGGCCCGCGCTGCGCGATGATGTCCTTGAGCACCTGCTCGGCTTCGTCGCTCCGGCCAAGGCGATTGAGCGCGAACGCGTATTGCTCGCGCACCATGACACTCTGCGCGAGGACCGGGTCCATCTGCTTGCAGAGGTCGACCATCCGCTGCCATTCGCCGATCGCCCGATACGACAGAAACAAATCCGTCGTCACGCTCATCGCGGTCACTTTGATTTCGCCGAGTTCGGCGCGCACGGCATCAACGGCCGCAACGCCTTGCCCGCGTGCGTCGCGCAGCTTGTCCTTCACCGCCTGCGCGATCGCGACCTGTTCTCGGAAAACGTCGGTCTTGGTGTGGTCGACCGGCGGCGGTGGCGTACCCTGGAGGAGTTGATAAAAAGGACTGTCGGTCGCTCGGTTCTTCACGCAGTAAATCAGCGCATCCCTGACGTCGCCCGCAGCCTTGACGGCGTCTTTCGGACGTCCGTTCGAAATCAAGTTCGTAGAGCAACGCACGGGTGTTTCCGAGATCGAACGGCAGCCGACTTCCGGCAGCGGTCATCAAGACAGTGGACTGGGGTAAGGCGGCGTGACGAATCCCGAGCTCGTAATAGACGTTCGCATTCAAGATCGTGAGATCGGCAACCGCGAATTCGGCCATCAGCAGCCGCTCGTACATGAGCTTGTGGATGATGCCGGAGCTCATCTCCTCGTCGGCGCGCACACCGGTGAGCCCGGCGGCCTCGACCGCCGGCGCAATGATCTTCTGGAACACCGCATCGAAGTCGATGACGTGGCCGGCCGCGTCGGGCTTCTGCCCGAACGGCATGATGACGAAGCATACGGAACGGGCTTGCATGTCGGGCCTCGTATTCGCCGCCCGGCCTCGCGATGGAAGCCATCCGCCACTATGGCGGCTTTTTCAGCCAATGTAAGGCCGCGCGGTGCAATGGTCTTTCGCTGCGGATGGCGCGCGGTGTATCCTGCTGGCGCAAAAAGGCGCGCGCGCCCATCCCTGGAGGAACAAGATGAACACAATACGGATTTTGGCGGTTGCGGCTTGCGCCGCGGCGCTGACGATCTCGACGGCCTCGGCACAGACCCAACGGCTGCGTGGTACAGTCGAGAAAATCGACGGCAACACCTTGCTGATCAAGACGCCCGATGGCGGGGCGGCGACGCTCACGCTCGCGGACAACGCCTTAGTCGTCGGCGTCGAAAAAGCGTCGATCTCGGACATCAAGGAAGGCTCCTACATCGGCAGCGGAGCGATGCCGCAGGCCGACGGCACCCAGAAGGCGCTCGAGGTTCACATCTTCGCCGAATCGCAGCGCGGCACCGGCGATGGCCACCGGCCGTGGGACGGCGCACCCAACAGCACCATGACGAACGGCGCGGTCGGCCAAGCCGTCAGCGGCGTCGATGGTCCGGTGATCACCGTGAAATACAAGGACGGCGAGAAGAAAATCATCGTCGGGCCGAGCGTGCCGATCGTCCGCTACGAGATCGGCAACAAGAGCGAGATCAAGCCCGGCGTCGCCATCAGCGTCGTCGCGGCTGCGAAGAAGCCGGACGGCACCTTTGGTGCGGCGCGCATCAATGTCGGCCGCAACGGCGTCGTCCCGATGTGAAGTAGATCAGCAGCGGTAGCCCGGATGAGCCAACGGGTCCCGCCTACGGCGGGCCCGAAGACAGGCTCCGCGACATCCGGGCCTCTGTGCGAGTTCGTGGTTTCGATCCCGCATGTCGCTGCGCTCATGCGGGCTACTTTCGGTGGCGAATCCACCGTCGACGACTGCAATTTCAGAAAATCGGAGGAAATAGATGCGACCCCTTATCGGCGCGACGCTCGCCATCTGTACGTGCGCGCTGTCCTATTCCGCACTCGCCGAGGAGGGCGCGCCCGTTCCGGTCGAGAAGGCGTCCTACCATCTGCCGGTGTTTCGCAACGATCTCGTGATGCTGCTCGACGTCTATATCCCGCCGGGCCGCGCATCGAACTATCACACCCATTCGCTCGATCAGATCAGCGTGATGGTGGAGCCGGCCGACCAGACCGGCCAAGTCTATGGCAAGGAGCCGACGCCGGCGCGGCGCGGCATCAAGGGCAACGTGAATTTCTCCGCCGACAGCAAGGCGCCGATCACCCACAAGGGCTCGAACGTCGGCACGACGCCGTTCCACAACATTGTCGTGGCGCTGCTCAAGCCGCAGCCCGCGGGCTTCACCGCCGGCTCGCGCGCCAATGTCCCGGCCTACTCCCAGGTCGTCGACAACGAGCGGGTGCGAGCCTGGCGCATCGTGCTGGAGCCCGGTCAGTCGGTGCCGGCGATCACGCAGCAGGCGCCCGGCCTGCGTGTCGTCGTCGACGGCGGCGAAATCATCGAGAGCGTGCCGGGCGAACTCGATCGCGCCAAGGCGTTGCGGAGCGGCGAGTTCTTCTGGCAGGACGGCGGCGTGACGCGCGCGATCCGCAACAGCGGCAGCACCCGCGTCGAGTTCGTCGAAATCGAGTTGAAGTAGAGCGCCGCTCGGGCTTGCTCAATCCGTCCACGGCTCCATGCCGCTCTTGCGCAACAGCGGGCCGGCCTCGGGCGATGCGATGAACTTCAGGAATGCTCTGGCCGTGTCCTGTTCCTTCGACACGGCGAGCACGCCCGCGGCGAATTTGACGGTTTCCTGCAGTCCCGCCGGCAGCGGACCCACATAGTCGGCGCCGGCCACCGGCAGGATGACATTGATTTGCTGGAGGCCAAGCTCGACGTCGCCCTTGGCGACCACCTCGGCGACCGGCATGCCGTCGATGAACTTGGTCTTCGCCTTGAGCTGATCGGCGATGCCGAGCTTTTCCATCACATGCGCGGCGATGAGCCCGCTGCCGCCGCGGGAATAGCCGATCGAATTCGCGTTGAGCATCGCCGCCTTGAACGCGTCGACGGTGCCGATGTCGGGCTTCGGCGTGCCCGCCTTGACGGCGACGCCGACGCCCGCCTGGGAAAAATCGGTGCGGGTGCCGGCGACGATCTTGCCTTGCTTGATGAAGGCTTCGACTTGGCCGGGCTGCAACGCGGCGACATCGGCCGGCGCGCCGGAGTTGATCTTCTGGTTCATCGCGGGAGCGGCCTCGAAGCTGACGATGACCTTGTGGCCCGTCGCCTTTTCAAAGGCGGGCGCGAGATCGCGGACGCCCGACACGACCCCCATGCCCGCCAGCACCGTTATTTCGTTCGCCCGCCGCCGGCGCCGGCCCGCACAGCAGCGCCGAATCCAAGAACGGCCGCGAGCGCCGCGGACCCCAACCACTTCCTCATGACCCACCTCCTGCAGTTTTCGCGTTCGGTTTTGCTTCGTTTCCGGCTTCACATCGGCCGGTTGACTTCGTCCGGCGCGCCGGGCGGCACCGGATAGCGATCGACCACGAACAGCATGGTCAATCCGGTGAAATGCCCCATGGTCCCGATCAGTTCGACAATGCCGCGTTCGCCGACGACGTTGACCATCGCCTTGAAGTTGGCGTCGCTCACCTGGCGCGTGGAGAGAAGCTGCGTGCAGAAATCGTAGACCGTCGCCTCGTCGGCCGCCATGTTGGCGGGGCGCTCGCCCGCCGCCATCGCGGCAATGAACGCCGGGCTCAAGCCGGCATCGAGCGCCTGCTGGCGGTGCGAGTACCACACATACTGACCGCCCCAGTAGCGCGCCGTCAGCATGATGGCGATTTCCTTGAGCTTGCGCGGCGTCGGCGCCTTGAAGCGCAGATAATCGACAAAGGGACGCGACAGCTCCGCCATCTGCGGACTGCGCAGATAGATGTTGAACGGCCCGATTTCCGGCTTGCGGCCCGCCGCCAGCTCCTTGTCGGCGTAAACCTTCTGCTCCGGCGTCAACTCGTCATAGGCGAGCGGGCGGAAACGATTGCCGCGGGTGTTGAACTCCGGAGCTGCCGTCGCGACGACGGCCGCGCCGATCATTGCACCGATCGCGCCCGCGAGCGCGAGTTTGCCGAACATGGTGGCCGACATTGGCGATCCCTCCCTGGTCATGCGTTGTTATAAGCAAAGCCTATGCGATGCGGCCCGTCCCTGCCAGAGGACGACTGCGAATCGAGAATTTCAGAAATCCGTAGGGCGGAATAGCGCAGCGTATTCCGCCATCCGCGTGCCGCCGCACAGCGGCGCAATACGCTGCGCTATTCTATTGCGCCCTACGGATGTGCGATCAGATTCCTGTCACTCCGGCTTGATTTCGGCGTCGCGGACGACCTTCGCCCATTTCGGCAACTCCACGCGAATGCGGGCCGCGTATTCCTCCGGTGTGATCGCCACCGCCTCGAATCCGACCGCCGCGAACCTGCTGCGCATGTCGGGCAGGACAACGATGCGCGCGATCTCGCGGTAGAGCAGATCGATGATCGGCCGCGGCGTGCCGGCCGGCACCAATAGCCCTTGCGGCAAATCGACATTCTGATCGGGAATGCCGGCTTCTCCGAGCGTCGGCACGTCAGGCAGCAGGCTTGCGCGGGCGGGGCTCGTCACCGCAAGCGCGCGCAGGCCGCCGTCCTTGAGCTGCGGCATTGCGGGCGGGAGCGCGGAGAAGCCGACCGGCGTGTGGCCGGCGATCACCGATTGAATCGCGGGGCCGCCGCCGCCGAAGGGAATCGCCGTGAAGTCGAGGTGCAGCGTCTGCTTGAAGAGTTCGCCCGCCATGTGCGCCGGCGTTCCGACGCCAGGCGTCGCGTAGGTTTGAAATTTGCCGGCACGTACCAACGCGATCAATTGCGTGACATCGCGCGCCGGCACCGAAGGATGCACCACCACAATATTAGGCGACGTGACCGCGATGGTGATCGGGTCGAAATCCTTGATCGGATCGTATGGAATCTTCGGATAGAGGCTCGCGTTGATGACGAAGGTCGTGCTGATGACGACGAGCGTGTAGCCGTCCGCCGGCGCGCGGGCGGCAAGGCCGGTGCCGATGTTGCCGCCGGCCCCTGGGTGATTCTCCACATAAAACGGCTTGCCAAGACTTTCGGTGAGCTTCTGCGCCAGCATGCGCGCAATGAGGTCGCCGGGCCCTCCGGCGCCGAACGGCACGATCACGCGCACGGGACGATTGGGATAAGCGTCACTGTTTTGCGCATGCGCGAGGCCAGCACCCGCAAGGAGCGCTGCGGCCGCGACGGCGAAGGAGATCACTGCGCGCATGATGAATCCCTCCCTTGCCGTCGATGCTCGGCTTCTGGCCGATGGTGAGCAGACGATTCAATCGAAGCGCGGCTCGGATTTCAAGGGCGGGTCGAGCCGCGTGAGCATCTGCACACTCAACGCTCGCGACCCCACTCTACCAGCGGCCCCGCTTCTGCTATCCTGCCCAATCAATAACGCGTGGAGGAAAACAACCATGGATCGCAGATCGATTTTCAAGGTCACCGTCGCAGCACTGGCCGCAGTGCCGTTGGTTGGCCGCAAGGCTGCCGCCGCGGCGGGCGAGGCGAAGGTGCACAAGGTCGTGCTTCACGTCGACGAAAATGACGCCGGCATCATGCGGCGCGCGCTTGCCAACGCCCGCAATTGCCAGGAGCTTTTCGCCCCGCACAACGAGGGCCTCGAAATCGAGGTCGTATGCTACGGCCCAGGACTGCACATGCTGCGCGACGACACCTCGCCGGTGAAGGACGAGATCAAGCAGACCCGTGCCAAAGTCCCGCAGATCACCTTCGGCGCCTGCAACAACACCAAGCGCGCGATGGAAAAGACCGAGGGAAAGATCATTCCCATCATCCCGGAAGCCCACGTGGTGCCGGCCGGCATCGTGCGCATCGTCGAACTGCAGGAAGAAGGCTTCGCCTACGTGAAGCCGTAAGTCGCGGGTCGACTCACGTCAAAAATCGCGGCGTCATGCCCGCGAAAGCGGGCATCCCGTAACCACCGCGCGCGCGATACGGCAAGGCTGGGCTTCGCCCGAACTCACGGGGTTACTGGATCGTCCGGTCAAGCCGGACGATGACGAAATACAATTCGCGCGGTTGCGTAGGGTGGGCAAAGCGCAGCGTGCCCACCGTCTAATCTGCGTGGGCACGCACGGCTATCGCCGCGCTTTGCCCACCCTACGAGATGCGCCTCGCATCGCGTCCTACTTCGACGCCAGCAGTTCTTTGATCTTGGCGCGGATCGGGGCGAACGGGCCGAACTTGTGCTCGACGGCGGGCAAGCCGTCGGCATAGGGCCCGTAGGGCGCGTCGACCGGCTTTTGCAGCTTGTTGGGATAATCCTTGGCGAGATCGGACATGACCGGCCGCTGCTGGCTGTTGATGTATGCGGCGACGTCGTAGGCGTCGCCGTCCGTCAGCACCGGATTATCGTAGGTCGTCCCGATCGGCATGTTGTGCTGAATGAACGCCGCCGCCGCCAGCACGCGGGCCATGCCGGCACCGATGTTGTAGCTGTCCGGCCCCCAGAGCGGCGGAAACTGATAGCCCGCGCCCCGTTCGGCGCGCCGCCCCTGGCCGTCAACGCCGTGGCACGCGACACAGGTCTCGGCAAACACTTTAGCGCCGTGCGCCGGATCGGCGGCGCGGTTCGGCTCCTTCACCGCCAGCGAGCCCGTGCCGATGATCTTGGCGCCGACAGGGACGCCGGTCGACAGCCACTTCATGTACGAGAGGTAGGCCTTCATCTCGCGCCCATCGAGCGGGAGCTTGCGGCCGTTCATGCTGCGGGTCATGCAGCCGTTGATGCGATCTTCCAGCGTCCCGATTTCACCTTCCCGCCCGCGATACTGGGGAAACTGGCCCGACACACCGGTAAGCGGGATGGCGTAGGGCTGCGTACCGGCCTGAAGATGGCAACTCTGGCAATCAAGATTGTTGCCCGCATAGCGCATCGCCTGATCGGCAACCGTCGGGCCGATATGGCTCGCCGTATCGGTCATGAGCGCGTAGCCGTATTTGACCATTTGGCCGAACGCGTCATCGCCAACCGAGCTGATGCGGGGCGCGGTCCAATCCGTGAGGTTGATCTGCTGCACGTCGGCAGCGGGAAGATTGCCGGCGGCAAGCGCGGTCGCGACGGCGGTGGCTGCGAGCAGCACGGAATGGCGCAGTTTCATGGCGCTCCCTCAACGTCGATTTTCATAATGGGCGGCAGCTTTATGGCGCCAGCATGGGCGCTTTTGCGGGCTCCGGCAAGGTCACCGGACGTTCGTTACCACGCGCCGGTAAATCATCCCTTCTCGGCGATCGCAAGGGCAGCGGCGATGCGGGCCAGCACCGCGGCGACATCGGCCTCGATCTCGGCCTCCGACACCTCGCACACCCGATAATCCCGCGCCGCGAGCCAGGCGCGCTTTTCCGATCGAACTTGGGCGGCCTCCGCGCTTTCTTCATTCGGCACGAGATCGATCACGGCGCGCAGCGGAAACGACACGATGTCGACGATGTGCGGACCGATCGGCACCTGCCGCTTGAAGCCGGCGCCGGCGAAGCGGCGGTCGCGGGTCAGCGCCTCCCACAGCGTGCGTTCGGCATCGGTCGGATTACGCCGCAGCAGGCGCGATAGTCCGCGCACCGGGCCGCGCTCGCCCGGCACCCGGCCGCCGCCATGCTCGGCGAGGAGCGTGCGCAACAGGCCGGCTTCGCGACCATCGAGAATGCCGCCGCGCGCCGGTCCCTTGCGGCCTTCGGCAATGGCGGTGATGACGCCGTGAAGCGTCTGGATGTCCTGCTGCGTCGGCTCCATGCGCGAGAAGATGTTGCGCAGGTTGACGGTCATGGTCTCGCGCTTCTCGGCGGGGCGAAAAAACTCGACCCGTTCCAGCTCGCGCTCGAGCGTCGCGAAGAATGCGAAGAGCTGCGCCTTGCCGGCCGGCGGCGAGCGGAGCGGCATCGCGAAGGGCAATTTGCCCCCGGTCGCGAAGCTGAACCACTCGTAAGAGAAAAGCAGCACCGCCTGGGCAAGATTGAGCGACGCGAACGCGGGATTGACCGGGAACGTCACGATGCGATCGGCGAGCGACACTTCCTCGTTGGTCAGGCCCCAGCGCTCGCGTCCGAAGACCGCCGCTACCGTCTCGCCGGCCGCGAAGGCGCGGCGCGATCTCCTGCGGAGCATCCGCGGGACCGATGACCGGCTTTGCCTGATCGTGGGCGCGGGCGGTCGTCGCCAGCACGAAGTTGCAGTCAGCGAGTGCATCGCCGAGCGTGTCGAAGAGCACAACGCCGTCGAGGACGGCGTCGGCACCCGCGGCGGCGCGCCGGGCGTGAACGTTGGGCCAGCCGTCGCGGGGTTTGACGAGGCGCAGCTGCGTCAGGCCGAAGTTCGCCATGGCGCGCGCCGTCGTGCCGATGTTCTCGCCGAGCTGCGGCTCGACGAGCACGATGATCGGCCCGGTCACTTCGGTCCAAGGCTTGGTGTGGTCGGTTCCGGATCCGGGCATCTGGGTCTCAGCGCGGCAAGATCAGCTACACTGGCTTAGTGCGGATTTTGATGGTGTTAAAGCCTGGAGCCAGCAAAGGCATTTCGACGCCTATGGCGGAATGATTGCATTCGCAGGCAAACCCGGTTAGGGACCCGCACAGCCGCCGGGCCTGTGGCGGCAGGGCCGATCGTTCGGCGCAAATTGGGCGCGCGCGCCTATCAGAGGGTTCGTTGTCGGGATCGGCTGCATCATTGTCGACGTCTTCCGCATCTTCGGCGCCGGCAGCGCCGCTTCGGTCCGAGGCGTCCGCGCCGGCCGATGCGCGCCGGCTGGTGCTCGGGGCGGCCATCGGCTTCGGCGTCCCCGAGGTGCGCGTGTTCGTCGAGTCCCTGCGGGCGACCGGATACGCGGGCGACATCATGATGTTGATCCGCTGGCCGGGTCTTGAGGTGGGACGCTATCTCAAGAGCCGCGGCGTCGACGTGGTGCGCGTGTTCCAGACGCGATCGTTTACCCGCTCGGTGCATGCGCGCCGCTACGCGATCTACCTCGACTATCTGCGCAAGCGGACCGGCCGCTACGACCAGGTGATGATGTCGGACACGCGCGATGTCGTGTTCCAGGCCAATCCGTTCGACGGGATCACGAGCCCGAAGTGCCACTTCTATCTCGAGAGCGCCGGACGCACGATCGGCGAAGACCCGACCAACTCCCGCTGGGTCAAAGGCTGCTTCAGCGCCGCCGACGCCCAGGCACTCGCGAGCCATCGCATCTGTTGCAGCGGCATCACCATCGGCGGCACCGCCGCAATCATTGCTTATCTCGAAAAGATGGCGGCGCGCGTGCATGACACGCCGTTTCGCGTCTATCGCCAGATCGGCCACGGCTACGACCAGGCGATCCACAATTACCTCGTCCACCTCGATCCGACGATCGACGGCGTCGTGGTCGAGAACAACGGCCACATCGCCACCATGGCGCTGGAGCCGCGCGCGTTCTACAGCCTCGACGGCGAGGCGCGCATCCACGCGCCCGACGGCCGCCTGTTTCCGATCTGCCATCAATACGACCGTTTTGCCGATATCCGGGCCGCTGTCGAAGCCAAGTTCAGCACGCGGTAAATCGCGCAAAACCGCCGTGATGCCGATTCCTGTGCCCCGATTCCTGTGCTAAAGGCACGCCCGCCGGATGAGGGCATATGCGCGCACGCGCCGCGCGGATGCCCGTGTGTCATGCGCGTAAGCGAAGGTCGCGTCGGCGCCAACACGCACGGCGACCAGAGGTGCTAGCATGTCAAATCTCGAAATCATGTGGACAAAGGTCGATGAAGCCCCGGCGCTCGCGACCTATTCCGAGCTGCCGATCGTCGAGGCTTTCGTCGGCACGGCAGGTGTGTCGGTGAAGCTGAAGGACATCTCGCTCGCCGGTCGCATCATCGCCAATTTCCCCGAGAAGCTAACCCCAGCGCAGCGGATCAACGACGAACTCACCGAACTCGGCGAGCTCACATTGAGACCCGAGGCCAACATCATCAAGCTGCCCAACATCTCCGCCTCGATCCCGCAGTTGAAGGCCGCGATCAAGGAACTGCAAAGCAAGGGCTACAATGTTCCGGATTATCCGGACAATCCGACGACGGACGCCGAGAAGGAGATCAAGTCCCGCTACGCCAAGGTGTTTGGCAGCGTCGTCAACCCGATATTGCGCGAAGGCAACTCCGACCGCCGCGCCGCCGGCGCCGTGAAGCAATTTGCCCGCAACAATCCGCACAAGATGGGCGCCTGGAGCGCCGACTCCAAATCGCATGTGGCGTACATGTCGGGCGGCGATTACTACGGTTCGGAAATCTCGACCACCGTCCCGGCGGCGACCAACGTCCGCATCGAACTGGTCGGCGCCGACGGCGCCGTCACGGTGCTGAAGGCGAAGACGCCGATTGACGCCGGCGAGATCATCGATGCGGCGGTGATGAGCCGCAAGGCGCTGCGCGCCTTCTTTGCCGAGCAGATCGAAGCCGCAAAGAAGGATGGCGTGCTGTTCTCGCTTCAAGTGAAGGCGACCATGATGAAGATCGCCGATCCCATCGTGTTCGGCCATGCCGTTTCCGTCTACTTCGCCGATGTGATCGAGAAGCACGCCGCGACGCTGAAACGTCTCGGCGTCAATCTCAACAACGGTCTCGGCGATCTGCTGACAAAGATCGAAACGCTGCCGGAGGCCGAAAAGGCCGCGATCAAGGCCGACATCAAGGCCGAATATGCGAAGCGACCAGGCCTCGCGATGGTCAATTCCGACAAAGGGATCACCGGACTGGACGTGCCCAGCGACGTGATCATCGACGCTTCGATGCCGGCGATGATCCGCGAGTTTGGCCGCATGTGGGGCGCCGACGGCAAGCTGCACGACGTCATCGCCGCGATCCCGGATCGCGCCTACGCGACGCTGTATCAGGCGACGATCGAGGATTGTAAGGCCCACGGCGCGTTCGACCCCAAGACCATGGGCTCTGTTCCCAACGTGGGGTTGATGGCGCAGAAGGCCGAAGAATACGGTTCGCACGACAAGACCTTCGAGGTGCCGACCGGCGGCAAGGTTCGCGTCGTCGCCGATGACGGCAAAGTGCTGCTGGAGCGTCCGGTCGAAGCCGGCGACATCTTCCGCATGTGCGAGCTCAGGGACGCGGCGATCCGGGATTGGGTCAAGCTCGGTGTGCGCCGCGCGCGCCTTACCAACACCCCGGCGGTGTTCTGGCTCGACGCCAACCGCGCGCACGACGCGCAGGTCATCGCCAAGGTCGAGAAGTACCTGAAGGATCAGGACACGTCGGGGCTCGACATCCGCATTCTGTCGCCGGTCGAAGCGATCAAGTTTTCGCTCGATCGCATTCGCAAGGGGCAGGACACGATCTCCGTCACCGGCAACGTGCTGCGTGATTATCTGACCGACCTGTTTCCGATCATGGAGCTCGGCACCTCAGCCAAGATGTTGTCGATCGTGCCACTGTTGGCGGGCGGCGGCATGTTCGAGACCGGTGCCGGCGGCTCGGCACCCAAGCACGTGGAGCAGTTCCAGCAAGAGGGCTATCTGCGCTGGGATTCGCTCGGCGAGTTCCTCGCCCTCGGCGCGTCGCTCGAGCACCTGGCGCAGACCTATAAGAACGCCAAGGCGCAGGTTCTTGCCGAGACGCTCGACACGGCGATCGGCAAAATTCTCGAGTTCAACCGCTCTCCTGCGCGCAAGGTCGGCCAACTCGACAATCGCGGCAGCCATTTCTACCTCGCCCTGTACTGGGCTCAGGCGCTGGCCGCGCAGACCAAGGACAAGGAGCTGCAAGCCCGCTTCAAGCCGCTGGCCGAGACGCTCACCAAGAACGAGGCCAAGATCAATGCCGAGTTGATCGGCGCGCAAGGCAAGCCGGTCGACCTCGGCGGTTACTACCTGCTCGATGACGCCAAGGCGTCGGCCGCGATGCGGCCGAGCGCTACGCTCAACGCCGCGATCGCCGCGCTCTGACGCGGTCGTCTCTACTGCGTCATTCCGGGGCGGCGCGACAGCGCCGAACCCGGAATCCATACTCCCGGTAGATCGTCACCAGCTCCTGCTGTGGTTATGGATTCCGGGTTCCGGCTTGCGCCGGCCCCGGAATGACGCGGTAAGACTTCGGAATGACAGAGCAAGACTAAGGCCTTGACCCGCTCGATGACGAACGCATCGAGCGGATCGCCGCATCGTGCTCGCGGCCGCGCGTGGATGCGACTTAAGTCCACTCCACTTTCACGACGAGAAAGGCGATGCTAGACGGGCCGCCGCGACTGCGGGCGGCGTCTTCACTGAGCGCGCGGTTTTCTGCCAGTCCGAAGGCTATTGCCGGTCCGCGCTGAAAAGGTGGCTCGTAAAAAATGCCGAAGATCAAAGTCAAGAATCCCGTCGTCGAGCTCAACGGCGACGAGATGACCAGGATCATCTGGCAACTCATCAAGGACAAGCTGATCCATCCCTATCTCGATCTCGAGCTCCTCGACTACGATCTCGGCATCGAGAACCGCGACAAGACCAATGACCAGGTCACGATCGACGCGGCGGAGATGATCAAGAAGGTCGGCGTCGGCGTGAAGTGCGCGACCATCACGCCGGACGAAGCGCGGGTGAAGGAATTCAGCCTGAAGGCGATGTATCCCTCGCCCAACGGCACCATCCGCAACATTCTCGGCGGCACGATCTTCCGCGAGCCGATCATCTGCAAGAACGTGCCGCGCCTGGTGCCGGGCTGGACCAAGCCGATCATCATCGGGCGCCACGCCTATGCGGACCAGTACCGCGCGACGGATTTCATGTTTCCGGGCAAGGGCACGATCACGCTCACCTTCACCGGCGAGGACGGCAACAAGATCGAGCGCGAAGTGTTCAAGGCACCGGGGCCGGGCGTCACTTTGGCGATGTACAATCTCGATGACTCGATCCGCGATTTCGCCCGCGCGTCGCTCAATTACGGTCTCGCCCGCAATTATCCGGTCTACCTCTCCACCAAGAACACCATCCTCAAGGTCTATGACGGGCGCTTCAAGGACATCTTCCAGGAGGTGTTCGACAAGGAATTCAAGGCCGAGTTCGACAGGCGCAAGCTGACCTACGAGCATCGCCTGATCGACGACATGGTGGCGTCCTGCCTCAAGTGGTCGGGCGGCTATGTGTGGGCCTGCAAGAACTACGACGGCGACGTGCAGTCCGACACCGTGGCGCAAGGCTACGGCTCGCTCGGCCTGATGACGTCGGTGCTGATGACGCCCGACGGCAAAACGGTCGAGGCCGAAGCGGCGCACGGCACGGTGACGCGGCACTATCGCGAGCATCAGAGGGGTCGCGAGACGTCGACCAATTCGATCGCCTCGATCTTTGCCTGGACGCGCGGGCTCGCCCATCGCGCCAAGCTCGACGACAACGCCGAGCTCGCGAAGTTCGCGGACACGCTTCAAACAGTCTGCGTCGCGACCGTCGAGGCGGGCTTCATGACCAAGGACCTCGCCCTCCTCGTCTCCCCCGATCAGAAGTGGCTCTCCACCACGGGCTTCCTCGACAAGGTGGACGAGAACCTGAAGAAGGCGATGGCGGCGTAGGGGGCGTGCGCCTACCAGCTTGGAAAGAACGACATGCGGGGCGCTTTCGGCCAAGAAAGAGCCGCGGTCCTCCCTGAAAGTCGGCAGAAGGTGTAAAGATCGGACGCATTAGAGATCGGAAGCATAAGGTTATTCGGGAGGTGCGTTATGGTCGGAAGGCAATTCGCATTCGCTGCGCTTCTCTCAGGCTCTGGTCTCGGGCCCGTTAGCGGGCCCCGCCTCGGCGCAGTCCGCGCTACCTGACACGATCGCTGCCAAGGGCGAGACCGTGGTGCTCGCCGTGCACGCCGACGGCGCTCAGGTTTATGATTGCAAGGCCGGCGAGGGCGGCAAGCTCACTTGGCAATTCCGCGAGCCGATCGCGACGCTGATCAAGGACGGCAAGACCGTGGGCCGGCATTATGCGGGGCCGACCTGGGAGGACATCGACGGCAGCCGCGTCGTCGGCAAGCCGGTCGGGCGGGCAAATGCGGCGACCGAAAAGGACGTGCCCTGGCTCAAGCTCGAGGTGACCGAGGCTCACGGCACCGGCGCCCTGCAAGGCGTGACCACGATCCAGCGCATCAACACCCAGGGCGGGCAATTCATGGGTTCGTGCGACAAGGCCGGCGCCACCACCGCCATCCCCTACTCCGCGGATTACATCTTCCTGCGCAAATAGGGACAGCGCCGCGTGCTGTCGCGCGCGCCGCTCAGGCGCGGCGCCGGCTGCGCTCGGCTTCGCTCAAGGTGTAGTGCCCGTGCGCGAGCGAGGTGAGCCGGCCGGCGTGCACCATGCGGTGAAGGCGAACGACGAGCGTCTTGCGCCGGATCTCAAGCTGCGCCTCGTCGAGATTGTCGACCAGGTCCTGCACCGAGAGGCCGCTCGGATTTTCCGCCAGGATGTCGAGCATGAAATCTTCGATATCGTCGGCGCCGCCGCCGCGCGCCGCGACGACGACCGGCGCGCCGCGGCGCGGCTCCGCCCGGGCATCAAGACGCACCGGTTGAGCGACGGCTGCCGGCGCTGCCTCGACGCCGAACGCGCGCCCGAGGCGCTGGGCGATTTCCTCCAGAAGGTCGGCGGCGCGTTCGGGCGCGGTCGCCTGCAAGCCCTTCAGCCCCAGCGCCAAGAGGTCGGTCTTCTGCAGCAGTTCGAGTTCGTAGGCCCTTACGGCATCGGCCGAAATCGTCATGCACGCCCCCGCGAAAATTACGCCACGGCTTGGCGGTTAAGGCTTCGTAAAGCTTTTGGTTCGTGCAAGATATCCAAAATTACAGGCGCGACAAGCTCGGACCGCTGAAATTTCGCAAAGCGGCGAGAGTATGAAAATATGGTTAATTATCGCTTTCACCATTTGACTAGCACACGCACTTGTGTAATCTAAAATTACAGACGAGTTGAGCTGAATTGTAGTGAGTATGGGGGAGTTGCCATGCCCTTCGATCTGTCGCTGCCGATCTACGCCGCCGCCTCCGTCGGCCTTGTCGCCGCCGCCCACTTCTTCGCCCGACCTCACATCCGGCTGCGGACCTACAACAAGGTCCATGGCGGCCTGCGTGTGGTCGAAATCGCCCTGATCCTCAGCCGGCCCGCCCGCGCGACCGCCGTCGGGAACGATCGACAGGCGGCCGAGTTCGTTATCTATATGACGCTCAAGACCGGCAGCCTCTAATCCAAGATTACGTCAGTCTGAGATTACGCGTCAGTCCAAGATCACCTTGCCGAGACAGTGCGCGCGTCCCCGTGCACTCAGATCCCGGATCGTGGGGGCCGTGTTCCGGCCCTCCCGATCCGGGAGACGCGCCGATCGCGTCAATTCTCGGTCGCGCCACTGAGCTCATCCGCAACGATGTCGCCGCGCGGCGATACCACTTCGCGGCCGACGCGGTCGCGCACGACGGCGTGCACCCGCTCCGCGATCTGCGGCTCGTGCTCCATCAGCTCGTGAAAATCGGCGGCATCGAGCACCAGGAGATTGGTTCGTGTCGTCGCGAAGACCGTCGCGCTGCGGCGCGCGCGACGCAGGATCGCGATCTCGCCGAAGAACTGCCCGACCCCGAGGCGCAGATGCTTTCCGGCAAAATCGATGTCGATTTCGCCGCCGGCGATGAAATACATCGAATGGGCGCGCTCGCCGCGCCGCACGATGATCTCGCCCGCCTCCACGGTTCGCGCCTTCAACAGCCGCATGATGTCGGCGATCGCGCTGGCGTCGAGCCCCGCAAACAGCGGCACCCGCGCCACCATGCCCCAGGTCACGACGAAATCGCGCCGGTGGATCTGCTCGGCGAACGCCGTCGCGACGATGCCGACCGGCAGCGCGATCATGACGAATCCGCAAAAGATCGTCAGCGACGCGATCATCTTGCCCATCGGCGTGACCGGCACGACGTCGCCGTAGCCGACCGTGCCGAGGGTCACGATCGCCCACCACATCGCGTCCGGAATGGTGCCGAACTTGTCCGGCTGCGCGTCGCGCTCCACAAGGTGCATGAACGAGGCGGTGATCAGAGTCGTGCCGAGCAGGATGACCACGCAGCCGAACAGGGCACGGCGTTCGGAATAAAGGGCATCGAGCAGCGAGCGCAGCGCCGGGGAATAACGGGCGAGCTTGAGAAAGCGCACGGTGCGCACCAGCAGGATGATGCGGAACTCGAACGGAATGACGAAGGCAAGCCAGAACGGCAGCACCGACACGAGATCGACAAGCCCGTCGGTGGACAGCGCGTAGCGCAGGCGGGCACGGGCCGGCTTGAGTTCGCGGTTTGGCGCGTGTTCGGTCGCGACCCACAGGCGCAGCAGGTATTCGGTCGTGAACACCACCGTCGAGATGATCTCGATCGCCGCAAACACCGCCGCGTAGTCCACGGCGTAACGCGGCACCAATTCGAGCACCACGGCAACGGTGTTCACCAGCACCAGCAGAATGAGCGCGCGGCTGACGACGCGCATCGTCCGGTCGCCGACCGGACCATGCTCGAGGATCTCGTAGACCCGCCGGCGCACATGCGCCACGCGTTTGCGGTCGTAGACGTTGGGTATGTGAAAGGGACCGATTCTCACGTTGTCAGGATAGTCGCTCGCGGGACACAAACCGAAATCGAATTTTGCCCATCGCGGTTCGCCAAGGCATGTCGGGCGGAACAGCGAAGCGTATTCCGCCATCCGGCTTTCAGTTCACGACGGCCGTCGAGCACCCTCCAAAACTGCGGCGACGACGGCCCGAATTCGAATTTTGCCCATCGCGGTTCGCCAAGGTACGTAGGGCGGAATAGCGAAGCGTATTCCGCCATCTGCCTGTCCGATTCACGACGGCGCAATACGCTCCGCTATTGCGCCCTACGGCGCCAGCGATCAGGACAACGCCCGCCGATTTGACGCATAACCTGCTGATCGGACACAAGTTTCGCCCGCAATCTCGGCCGCTCGCCCGCCGGTTTTTCCCTGAGAACAGGGTAAATATCAGGGAAAACCAAAAATCGGCCTTCCGCCAACGCATGGCTCCGCGAATTCGCCCAATCTTTTCACGCGGCATGACGTGAGCGAGCGCCCGAAATGTTGGCACCGGAACAGGGAAGCTTTTCGCCGGCGCAGGGAACGGTGGGTGGGAGCATGGAAACGACCTTTCGGGCTGTCGGAAGGCATAGATCGACCCGATTATATAGGACTATTCCTATAGGTCAATGCCGCTGTCCCAGTAACCCACACTTGGGCCGAGGAACCTGCGCCCCCAAAAGGTCGAATTCTCCCTACCTGATCGTCGCGCATCAACAACAGAGGACTTCGGGCTCTCTATCGCTTCGTCATGGCCGGGCTCGTCCCGGCCATCCACGCTTTGCTTGCGGAAATGCCGAAGAGAAGACGTGGATGCCCGCGACAAGCGCGGGCATGACGAGTCATGATTTTGTCGCTTGGTATAAGCCGTCCTCACCCGTGTGTCTGCACCCAACCGATTCCATCGGCGGCCGCGCCCCCCTCAAATCATGACCGGCCTGTCCACGCGCCCCGCGCTGCCGAAGACGCGCAGGTAGCGGGCGATGGCCTCGGGGGTGCCCGTCGCCTTGCTCGGGTTGTCGGAGAGTTTCACGGCCGGGCGGCCGTTGGCGTCGGAGACCTTGCAGACGATCGAGATGGCGCGAAGGCCGTCGTCCGGCTGCGGCGCGCAGCCTTCGAAGTCGTTCGTCAGGTTGGTGCCCCAGCCGAAGCTCATGCGCACCTTGCCGTCGAAATGGCGGTAGGTGGACTCGATCGTTTCGGCATCGAGCGCGTCGGAGAACACCAAGAGCTTCTCGCGCGGATCGCGCCCTTTCGAGCGCCACCACGCGATGATCTCCTCGCCGCCGGGGATGGGCGGCGCGGAATCCGGGCGGAAGCCGGTCCAGTCGGCGACCCAGTCCGGCGCATCGCGCAGGAACGCCGTCGTGCCGAACGTATCGGGCAGCACGACCAGGAGGTTGCCGCCGTAGTAACGCTGCCAGTCGCGCAGCACCTGATAGGGGGCGGCGCGCAGTTCCGCGTCATCGTTGGCCATGGCGGCGAGCACCATGGGCAGTTCGTGGGCGTTGGTGCCGATCGCCTCGAGGTCGTTGTCCATGGCGAGCAGCACGTTGCTCGACCCGATGAAGGCCTCGCCGAGCCCTTCCTTGAGCGCCTCGACGCACCAGCGCTGCCACAGGAAGCCATGCCGGCGCCGGGTGCCGAAATCGGAAATGCGCAAGCCGCGCAGTTCGCGGAGCCGCTCGACTTTCGCCCACAGCTTCGCCTTGGCGCGGGCGTAGAGCACGTCGAGGGTGAAGCGGCCGTAGCGGCGCAGCGCCGCGCGCGAGCGCAGCTCGTTGATGATGGCAAGCGCCGGGATTTCCCACATGGTGGTGTGGGTCCAGGGGCCGTGGAAATGCAGCTCGTACTGGCCGTCGGCGCGGCGCAACTCGTACTCGGGCAGCGCGAAATCGGCGAGCCAGGCGAGGAATTTCGGATCGAAGATCTGGGAGCGGCCGTAAAAGCTGTTGCCGGCGAGCCAGATCATCTCCTTCTTGGTGAAGCGCACGGCGCGCGCGTGATCGAGCTGATCGCGCAATTGCCGTTCGTCGACTTCGTCGGCGACGCGCACCCGCGTGGTGCGGTTGATGAGCGAGAACGTCACCTCACGTCGCGATAGAGGCCCCAGATCATCTGGAGCATCATCAGCTTGTAGAAATCGGTGTCGAGCAAGCTGCGAACGATCGGGTCGAGCTTGAAGGTGTGGTCGTAGACGCGCTTTGCGATGTCCGTCGAGACCATCAGACCGACCTTCGTCTACCCCAGCGTTGCGATCCCGGCGCGCGCGATCTGCTCGTCCTCGTGGGATTGCACGCCCGAGACGCCGATCGCGCCGACGCAGTCGCCCTCATGGAGGATCGGCAGCGCGCCCTGGATGAAGAGGCCGGCCGGAAACGCGATGAACGCCGGGCGCTCCTTCACGCGATCCTCGAAGAATTTGCTCGGCCGCTTGGTGAGGGCCGCCGTGCGCGCCTTGCCGACGGCGACTTCGGCCGTCGTCGCGGCCGCGCCGTCCATGCGGTCGAGGCTCAGCATGAAACCGCCGTCATCGACGATCGCGATCGCGACCTGCCACTTGTTCTTCTCGGCCTCGGCGAGGCACGCGGCCATCATCTTCTTCACGTCGGCGGATGTCAGGCATGGCTTGGTTCGCATCGAAGTTTCTCCCTTTCCCAAAAGACCAGCGGCGGCGCCCGCAATCTAGGGCACTCGCCGGCCACAGGCTACCTCGCTATGCTCGCCGGCCATGGCTCCGACATGACTTGCCCTCACACGTGCAGCGTTGCTCGGCGCTCGTCATCGCGGTGCTCGCGCCGGCCGCTGCGACGGCCGATCCGCGCGAGGACTTTCTCGCCGGCCGCGCGAAGCAGTGCACGGGCTGCGACCTTGCCGGCGCGAACTTCAAGCGGCGCGATCTCTCGGGCGTCGATCTTGCCGGCGCCAATTTGCGCGAGGCCAATTTTCATGATGCGAGGCTCATCGGCGCCAATCTTGCGGGGGCGAACCTCGCCGGCGCCAATCTCAACAAGGCGAATCTTGCCCGCGCCGACCTCACCGGGGCGAAGCTCGACGAGGCCATGCTTTACGGCGCCGTCCTCGACGCCGCGAAGCTCGCCGGCGCCGATTTCACCGAAGCGATGATGGGCACGGCGCGCCTCCTGCGCGCCGACCTTGCGAAAGCCGTGCTGCGCCACGCCGATATGCGCAAGGCACGGCTCGACGACGCAAAACTCGTCGGCGCGGACCTGACGGGCGCCGCGCTCGATCAGGCGATGCTGCGCGCGGCAACGCTGGACGGCGCGAAACTGGGGGAGACGCGTCTGATGGGCGCGGACATGAGCGGCGCGCGGCTGGTCGGCGCCGACCTCTCCGAGGCCGACGCGCTGCACGCGAACTTGCGCGGGGCCGATCTTGCCGGCGCAAATTTGGCGAAGACGAATCTACGCCAGGCCAATCTTTACGAGGCAAAGCTCGACGGTGCGATTTTTCGCGACACGATCATGCCGGACGGCACGACCGCCCCGCAAAGCGACCGATAGCTGATTTTTCCGCACGCGCGGCACGCATCATCTTTTCCCTCCCCCGCTTGCGGGAGGGTTGGGAGGGGGATGACTCACGGCACGAACTTGCCGACGGGCCCCCTCCCTACCCTCCCCCGCTTGCGGGGGAGGGAAAAGAAGCAGCAAGCGGGTGGAGGGGAAAGAACCGGATAGGCAATCACGGAAATGCGTGGATGCCCGCGACGAGCGACGACAAGCGCGGACATGACCACGAGGCTAGTGCTTCGAACAACAACTACCTGGTTTACCGGTTGTCGTGCGGGTCACGCGGTGACGGAGTCGTGTTGTGCACCGGCGGCTGCGCCCTGCTCTGCGGATCGGGCGGAGCGATCCGGTCCGGAACGGGGCTCTGGCCGGTGGTGTTCGGCGGAGTCGTTGCGCGAGGTGCGGTGGGACTGAGGGTCGGGTTCTGCTGCGCCAACAGCGGAGAAGATGCCACTGCCAACATGGCGGTCGCGATCAGATATTTCTTCATCTCGATCTCCTTGCATCACACGATGCCTGCGCCCCAACGCCGCAAACCCGCAACGCGTTCCCCCATTTCTCGGCTTCGATATCAGCGTTGATGTTGCGCCGCGAATGAGCGCGCGTTTATTGGTGCAATGCAAATATCTCGAGGCGCGCGGAACTTTCGAACTGGCCTTGAGTCAATTGCGTGGGCATTTGCGGATTGACGCCGCTCTGGCCCGGTTTGCGATAAAGACTGGCACGAACGACGATCCGTCGTGCCGCAACCGGATCGCGCAACTCGCACGACTGCTTGATGAACAGCGAGCCGACCGCGCCCTCGCCTTCCGCCGGCGGCAGCGCAACGCAGTCCCGCTTCGGTTCGATCATGAACCGGGCCGCCATGATGCCGCCGAAGAGATAGGCGTCCTCGCGCTTGCGCCGGTCCGCTTCGGTGATGTCGTTGCGGTGATCAGGCCGCGGATCGGTCACGAGGCGGATGCCCGCGAGGATGCCGGCATCATCGAATAGCGCGCTCGCGATGACCGGAAATCCGATTTCGGCGGTGCCCGCCCAGCGATTGATCTCACGATCGTTGTCATGAGCGCGCGCGATGTATTCGTTCTCGTCGTCGTATTCGAAATAGATTTCGTGCAGGCCATCGGCCTCCGGCGGGCAACGCTTGAAATCGGCCCAGCCCGACACCGCAGCGCGCGGCGGTCCGCCGTTCGAGCCGCAGGCGAATGCGCGGAATTCGCTCGGCGCCGGCTGCGCGGCGATGGGCTCGCCGATCTTGAGGTCCCAGATCGTGGCGCGCCGTGCCATCTGCGCGGTGGCCGGCACGGTGCAAACGAACGCGAAGGCGAAGGCCAGTAATACCAAACTGCAAAATTCGTGACCTTTTCGCTTCGTCATGGCCGGGCTCGTCCCGGCCATCCACGCCTTGACTTGTGGAAATACCGAAGGAAGACGTGGATACCCGCGACAAGCGCGGGCATGACGAGTTAATGATTTTGTCGCTCGGTACAATGCACGCCAGCAGCTCGCCGAAAGCAGCTTCGCGTCTCTCGTTTGCCGGCCGACTTGCACGTGATCAGTCCTCCTTCTGCAGGCCGGCTCACGCGGCGCGGGAGCGATGAACCGTGTTGAACCAGCCGATGACCGGTCGCTATGATGACCGGAACACCGATCAATGTGGAGTGAAACTTGCCCGATCATTCTTGGTCCGCGCCGCGTCGCTTGACGCTGGCCGTTGCTGCCATTGCGCTTTGCGCCGGAACCCTGATCGCGGCGACGCATGCGCTGCGCGCGGAGGACGCGAGCGATGTCGCCGAGGGCTCGCGGCTGTTTCACCAGAAGGGTGACTGCCAGGTCTGTCACGGCTGGGCGGGCGACGGCCGCAAGATGGACAGCCAGATGCCCGACGGCGCCAATCTGCGCGAAACGCGCCTCGATCGCGCCGCGTTGATCATGACCATCAAATGCGGAATTCCCGGCACCGGCATGCCGCCGTTCGACAAGTTCGCGTACAGCGACGGGCGCTGCTACGGACTCAAACAGGCTGATCTGCGGAAATCCGGCCAGCGCATGTCCGATCCGCCGGCGACGCTGCAGAACCGGGAGATCGAGTCCATCGTCGACTTCATGTTCGCGAAGGTCATCGGCAAAGGTCCGATGGACCATGCCAAGTGCGTCGAGTTCTGGGGCTCCGAGGCCGACGCCTGCAGCGAATTTCCGAAGTAGCCGGGCGCCCAAAACCTTGCCAACCATTTCGCAATTGCGGCACCATGGATGTCGGCGAGCGAAGGCAAACGCGCGCATCATTTGACAAATGAAACCGATGGAGCGGAGGTTTTCATGAATCCATTTATGAAAGCAGGACTGGCGGCGCTCTGCCTGATGACCGGCGCCGGCGTCGCGCTGTCGCAAGACGCGGCACCGAAGCAAACCTATACCGCGCTGATGAACCAGGGCTTCGAGATCAAGAATATCCTCTTGCTCCCGAACGGCACGAGCTCGCGGATGCAGGGGACCGTTTCCTCGGAAACGGTCCTGGTGACCCTGCAGAAAGGTCCGGTCACCGCAACCTGCTGGATCACCTTGAGCGCCTGGCAATCGCACAACATCGGCGGCGATACCTGCAACCTGCTGCAGTAGCCGCGCCTACTAAGTGTAGCCCGGCATGAGCGCCGTGGCGGTGCTAATCCGGGCATGGCGTACGAATGGCCCGGCACCCCCGGATGTCGCAACCGCGAAGACGCGATTGCTCATCCGGGCTACAGCCTTGTCGCCCGCCAATCAATTCAAGGCGAACACGAACAGGTAGCTCGAGTTTTCGAGGTTATCGTACTTCACCGGGTGAAGGTGCCGCCCGCTCGCCTGGACCGCGAGGTACTGCTTCGGTCCGATCGCATAGACCACCGGCGCGCCCTTGAGCGGCGTGCCGACGTTGAAGCGCCACAGCTCCTCGAGCTTCTCGTCATCGTAAGCGACGACCCAGCCGTTCTGCAGCGCCGTGAAGACGATGCCGCCCGCGGTCGCGGTGGCGCCGGAGCGGATCTCGATGTCGGTCACCGTCTTCGCCAACACCTTGTTGTTGACGGTGTCGTAGGCGGTGATCGCGCCGTAATAGAGATCGCTCGTGTAGGTGCGCTTGTCGCTCGCCTTGGCGTCGAGGCCGCCGTCCGGTCCCTTGAAGCGGAATTCGGCGCCGTTCTGGCTGAAGCAGCCCTCGGCACCGACGCCATAGGCGATGTGCTTCACCGGATTGTAGGCGGTCGGCTGATGGGCGACGCCGCCGTGCCAGGTCGGGCAGGCGCGCTTCATGCCGTCGCCGCGCAGCGCGCGCGCCTCCGGCGCGTAGGGCTGCACGTCGAGCTTCGGATCGTATTCGATCGGCTTGCCGGTCTTGGGATCGAGGCCCTTGGTCCAGTTGAGGTCGTTGACGTACTGGCTGCCCTTGATGAAGCTGCCGTTGGCGCGGTCGAGCGTATAGAAGAAGCCGTTGCGCCCGAAATGGCCGACCACCTTGCGCGGCTCGCCGTTGACCACGGTGTCGTAGAGCATGTGGATGCCGATCTCGTCGTAGTCCCACGAGTCGTTCGGCAGATACTGGTAGTACCAGATGAGCTTGCCGTTATTGACGTCGAGGGCGACGACGGAGTCGGTGTAGAGGTTGTCGCCGGGCCGCGACTGCGGGTCATACATCGGCACGGGATTGCCGGTGCCCCAGATGGTGAGCTTGTTGACCGGGTCGTAGGAGCCGGTCTGCCAGACGCCGCCGCCGCCGGTCTTCCAGGCGTTGTTCTTGTCCTTCCAGGTCTCGCTGCCCGGGTCGCCGGGCTTCGGGATGACGTACCATCGCCACAGCTCGTCGCCGGTCTTGGCGTCGAGCCCCGCGATCCAGCCGCGGGTGCCGCCGTCGCCGGCGCCGTTGGCGATGATGATCTTGCCGTCCGCCGCGATCGGGCGCGGTGTAGAAGCGCTCCTTGCTGCCGAACTCGTTGGCCTTGGCGACCTGCTTGTCCCACACGATCTCGCCGCTGTCGCGATCGATCGCGATGACGCGGCCGTCGGGGAGGTTGGCGATCACCTTGTCTTCCCACAGCGCGATGCCGCGGGTGCGCGGCGTATTGCCTTCGTGCTTCACGCCCGGATCGGCAATCCAGACGAACTCGCCATGATCGCCATTGCGGGCATCGATCTTGTAGACCGTTCCCCAGCCGTCGGTCGTGTACATGAAGCCGTTGTCGATCAGCGGATTGACTTCATTCTCGGGGCCGTTCTGGCCGACATCCTGCATGCCGCGCAGCGCCAGCGCCCACACAAGCCGCAGGTTCTTGACGTTGTCCCGGTTGATCTGGGTGAGCTTCGAATAGCGGGTCGAGGCGTAATCGCCGTTCATCATGAGCCAGTTCTGCGGCTCATTTCCCGCGTTGATGAGACGGTCCTTGTTGACCGTCATCTTGTACTCGGCGGCGCCGGCCGACATGGCGAGCGCGGAAAGCGACACGCCCACCAACGCGAGGCGCGCAATCCTGCCGCATGTCCGGGTGCTGCACTGCATGGCGTTCTCCTCCTGATTCCACCGGCCCTTCGGGGGCGGCGCCTCGCGGCCGCGCCTCTCCCAGGCCTTGCGGCAGCAACTTACATGGCCGCGGCCGCGCCGCAAGGCCGCCGACCGCCGCGCTGCCATTCGCATGCGGCGTTAACCGAAATGCCGGCAGGACAGCGGAGAACCCGAGCGTCGCTTCAGCGCCGCTTCTCCGTCATCAACGCGGGCGAATAAATCAGCGTCGCTGCTGAAATCCCTCACCGCACTTTCGGGGAATAATGCGAGGCGTTGAGTTCGCCGGCGCAGGCCTTGCGCGAGAACGTGATGAGGTGCTTGGCGATGATGCCGGTCGAAATGACCGGTTCGATGCGGCCTTCCTTCAGGCGCGGCCAGGCGTAGTTCCAGAAATGGCGCCGATAATCGGCGATGACGCCGAGCTTCCAGCACACCTTGAACAGCATCGACAGCCCGCGCCAGATGTTCTTCAGCGTCAGCAGTTCGGGGGCCACCGGTCGCGGCCGCCGCTTCGCGTGAGTGTGCGCGATCTGATAGTCGTAGCGCGCGAACAGGCGCTGCGGGTCGTAGGCATGTTCGAGGCAGGTGCGCCACATCGCGATCGTATCGTCATAAGGCATTTTGAACACGACGTTCGATTCGCGGCTCTCGTCGTCGGCGATGCGGTTATCGCGCGCCAGCCGGTCCCATAGCGGCGTGCGCGGCAGCGCCTGCAACAGGTTGATCGTCAGCATCGGGATTTTCGACCGGTCGATGAATTCGATGATGCGCGACGGCGTGTCGGCGCTGTCGGTATCGAGGCCGACGATCATCCCGCCGATCACCTCCATGCCATAGGCGTTGAGCTTGTCGACGGCCTCAAGCATCGGCAGGCGCATGTTCTGGTCTTTCGACATCCGGTGCAGCGCCTCGGGCTCGGGCGTTTCGATGCCGCAGAAGATGCCGACGAAGTAGGCCGCGCGCAGTAACGCCAGCAGGTCGTCGTATTTGGCAATGTTGAGGGTCGCCTCGAACGCGAACGACACCGGGAAGGAATGACGCTCCTGCCACGCGACGAGATGCGGGAGGAGGTCGCGCACCGCGCGCCGGTTGGCGATGAAATTGTCGTCGACGAAATAGACGGAGGTCGTAAGTCCGCAGGCCCGCATCTTGTCGAGCTCGGCGATCACCTGCTCCGGCCGCTTGAGGCGCGGCACCCGGCCATAGAGCCCGGGAATGTCGCAGAACTCGCAGGTGAACGGGCAGCCGCTCGAAAATTGGATCGAGCCGAGGAAATAATATTCGAAGTTCACGAGTTCGTAGGCGGGAATGGGAAACTGGTCGAGCGGCAGCCGATCGTGGGTCTCAAACCGCACCTGCGCCGCCGGTCGCGCACAGTCGCGCCCGAGCCTCGCAAACAGTTCGCGCGTCGCGTCGCCGATTTCGCCGATGTGCAGGTAATCGAACTCCGCAATAGAGTTCGGGGCTCGACGACACCGATGGGCCGCCGAGGATCGCCGGCTTGCCGGCGGCGTGCGCGCGCGCGGCAGATGTCGATGATGCGCTTGCGCTGAACATGCATGCCGCTGACGAAGACCGCGTCCGCCCAGCGGAAGTCCTCCTCCCGCGCGGGATCTACGTTCTCGTCGACGAACCTGACCTGCCAGTCCGGCGGCAACGACGCGGCAATGACCAGCAGGCCCTGCGGCGGCATGAAGGCGCGCAGGCTTCCGGTGATGTCATAGGCATAGTCGAACGAGCCGAGCGAGGGCTCGTAGCGGGGAAACACGCAGAGGATGCGACGCGGGCTGATGTCCGGCTGAGCGGCGACGAATGCACCGCTGTCCGCCGGGCGCGCGGCAACGGAATCGAGGACGTCGGTCATGACCCCCTGCTCAATTGCGCCCCGCGAAACTTTGAGATACTGCCTCTACAAAGGCAAGTGAACTCGCCGATCAACGCGCTCGCGACCGATGAAGTCACGAACCGATCGGTCAACGAAACCGAGGCGCGGCTCACTGCGACCTGATATTGGCGGCGTGGATGATCTTCGCCCAGGTGGCGACTTCGCTCGCGATGCGCCGGCGAAATTCCTCGGGCGTGCTGGCGACGATATCGTCGCCGAGCATCGTGACGCGCTCCTTCAATTCGGGCGTCGCGAGGGCGGTCACGATTTCCTGGTTGAGCTTGGCGACGATGTCCTTCGGCGTACCGACCGGCACGACGAAACCGACGAAGCTGTCGCCGAAAATCTCCGGGAACCCCTGTTCGGTGATGGTCGGCACCTGCGGCATGGTCTCGGTGCGGCTCGCGCTGGTGACGGCGAGCGCGCGCAACTGACCGTCACCGATGAGCGGCACCGCGACCGTCGGCGTGCCAAAGCCGATCGGCGTATGGCCGGCGACCACCGACGCCATCGCCGGCGCTCCGCCGCTGAAGGGTATGTGGACGAGGTCCGGCGCGAACCCGAGCCGGAACTGTTCGCCCGCGAGATGCGACGTCGTTCCGGTGCCGGCGGACGCATAGCTGTATTTGCCGGGATTGGCGCGGATGAGCGCGATCAGTTCCTTGATGCTTTTTGCCGGCACTTGCGGATTGACGACGATCACGGTCGTCGAGGTGACGGCGAGCGAGACCGGCTCGAAGTCGTTGACCGGGTCGTACGGCACCTTGTCGAACATGGAGGGATTGATGACGTAGGAGCTGAATGCGGTAAGCACCGTGTAGCCGTCGGGCGTGGCGCGGGCCGCCTGCCCCATGCCGACATTGCCGGAGCCGCCGACGAGGTTCTCCACGTAGAACTGCTTGCCGAGTTGCTCGCCGACCTTGCCGGTGATGATCCGCGCCACCACGTCGGTGACGCCGCCGGGCGCGAACGGCACGATCACCCGCACCGGCCGCGACGGCCACGCCTGCGCGGACGCGTGATTTCCGAGGAGCGCGGGCGCGGCGGCCCCCGCGAGCGCAACGAATGATCGGCGCGTGAACTTGTTCATGTTTCTTCTTCTCCGCAGTTGGCGCCGAACACCTCAGTCGGCGCGGATATTCGCGGCCTTGACGACCTTTTCCCACTTCTCGGCTTCGCTGCGCATGTAGGCGGCGAATTCCTCCGGCGTGCTCTGGAGAACGTCGATGCCGGCGCCGTTGAGCCTGGCGACGATCTCCGGGTCCTTGATCGCCGCGATGTAGCTCTCGTTGAGCTTGCCGATGATGGCGGGCGGTGTTCCCGCCGGCGCCGCAAATCCTTGCCAAGCCCAGGCTTCGTACCCCGCGAAGCCGGCCGAAGCTACCGTCGGCACGCCCGGGAGACCGGGCAATTCCGTCGGCGAAGCAACGGCGATTGCCTTGATGCCGGGCGTTGCCAGTTGCGAGCGCGCGCTGGCGAAATCGACGAACATCACGCCGATCTGCGCCGCCGCGAGGTCCTGCAGCGCCGGCGCGACACCGCGATACGGCACATGGTTGAGTTTGACGCCGGCGCCGCCGGCAAAGAGCTCCATCGCGAGATGGAATGGGCTGCCGACGCCCGGGCTCGCATAATCGATGGTGCCGGGTGCGCGCCGCGCCGCTTCGACCAAATCCTTGACCGAGCCGACATCGAGCTTGCGCGTGTTGACGAGGAGCACGATCGCAAACCGGCCGGTCAGCGTGATCGGCGCAAAATCCTTGAGCGGGTCGTAGGGCAACTTCTGGTAAAGGCTGCGGTTCGCCGCGTAGGTCGCCGTGTCGCCGAGCAGGATAGTGTAGCCATCGGGCGGCGCCTTCGCGACCGCATCCGCACCGATGATGGTCGCGGCGCCGGGACGGTTTTCGACGATCAGCGGCTGCTCGAGGAACGGCGACATCGCCGCGCCGGCAAGGCGGGCGAAATAATCGGTGCCGCCGCCGGGCGGATACGGCACGACGAGGCGAATCGGTCTGCTCGGATAGGCGCCCTGCGCGTCGACCGATCCGGCGGCCGTCCCAGCGGCAACGAGCGCCGCCCCGCCAGCGATGAACCGACGACGATCAGTCGGCATGGTGTTTCCTCCGCCTGTTTTGGAACCGGCTCTAACCGCTCATTCGAGCTTGAGATTCTGTTTCGCCACCACCTCCTGCCACATCTTAACTTCCTGCGCGATCCGGGCCCCGAAGGTCGCGGGTTCCGAGTTCGTCCACCACGGCCATGTCCTGGCCGGCAAGCTTCTCGCGCAGGCCCGGATCGGCGAGCACCGTCTTCATGTCGCGGTTGATGCGCGCGATGATCGGCTTCGGCGTTGCCGCCGGCGCGAGGAGCCCGTACCAGCTGTCCGATTCCACCCCGATGATGCCCGCCTCGGCCATGGTCGGGGTATCCGGCAGCAGTGCCGAGCGTTGCGCGCTTGCGACCGCAAGCGGCCGCACGTCGCCCGATCTGAGCAATGCGATCGCGGACGATACCGAGGAAAATCCGACCGGGACCTGGTCGGCAACCATGTCCTGCATCTGCGGCGCCGCGCCCTTGTAGGGCACGTGCACGAGATCGAGTCCGGTCTTGGACTTGAAGAGCTCCATGATCAGATGATGCGGCGAGCCGACCCCGACCGATGAATAGGTGAGCTGTCCGGGACGCGCCTTGGCATAGGCGATGAATTCCGCCAGTGAGCGGTAGGGCGCGTTCTTGGACGCGACGAGCACGAACTGCCCCGACGCCGCGATGGCGATCGGCGCAAAGCTCCCCGGGATTTCGAACGGCATCGGCTTGCCGAGCGAGGGCAGCATCGACAGCGCGCTGTTGGTCTCGAGCAGCGTGTAGCCGTCCGGCGGCGCCTTCGCGACCACGTCGGCGCCGATGATGCCGCTGCCGCCGGGGCGCGGCTCGACAATGACGCTCTGGTGCCACCGCTCGGCGAACGCGTTGGCGAGGATGCGCGAAACAAGATCGTTGCCGCCGCCCGCCGTATATTGATGGACGATCCGCACCAACCGGCTTGGGTAGTTGTCCGATTGTGCGCGGGCTTGTTGATCGATGGCGCACACCGCCAGCACACACCCGATTGCTACCGGCAGCGAGGTTTGCCATCTCATGGGGTCACTCCATTTGCGTGCGCATCTTGCACGCGGGCATTCTATGCGTTTGCGTGAGCCCTCGCAGCAACCACCGTCCGGTTGACAAGCGAGCGATGCGCACCATGATCCGCGCCGGTCGTAGGCGGTCGGGGAGGCAAGCGCAATGAGCATCAAGACGGTCGCGGTTCTCGGGCGCCGGCCACGGCGGCTGCGCCGCTGCCGCCGACCTCGGTCGCCGCGGCTTCAACGTGCGGCTGCACGCGCGCAGCGCCGAGCGGCTTGCCCCACTCCGCGCGAAGGGCGGGATCGAAGTGCGCGGCGTGCATGACGGGCTCGTGCCGATCGCCGTCATGACGACCGACGTCGGCGAGGCCGTGCGCGGCGCCGACCTCATCATGCTGGTCGTGCCCTCGGTCGCCCACGAGCCTTACGCGAAGGCACTCGTGCCGCATCTCGACGGCGGGCCGCCGGTCTTCCTCAATCCCGGGCATACGGGCGGCGGACTTCATTTCGTGCACGAGTTGCGCCGCGCGGGATACACCGGACCGGTCAAGACCTGCGAGAGCGTCACGTTGACTTACATCTCGCGCATGGAAGGGCCGGCGACGGTCAACATCTACAGCTATACGACGCGGCTGCGCTTCGCCGCTTTGCCGGGGCGCTACACCGACGAGATGTTCGCGCTGATCAAGCCGCTCTATCCCAACATCGTCAAAGCGACGAGCGTGCTCGAGACCGGGCTCGGCAATCTCAATGCCGTGTTCCATCCGCCCGGCATGATCATGAACGCCGGCTGGATCGAACGGCGGCGCGGCGATTTCCTGTTCTACCGCGAAGGCATCACCGAGGCCGTCGGCCGCGTCACCGCCGCGGTCGATGCCGAGCGGCTGGCAGTGGCGAAGGCGCTCGGCGTGCCGGCGGTGCCGTTCATGGACTTGTTCTACGGCGCCGGCCTCACCACCGCCGCGGCGCGCGACAGCGGCAACATCGCGCGCGCCTGCGAGGAGAGCGAGCCGAACCGCACCATCAAGGCCCCGCCCTCGCTCGACCATCGCTACGTCCACGAAGACGTCGGCTACGGCCTCGTCGCGATGGCGGACCTCGGCAAGCTCGCGGGCGTCGCGACGCCGGCGATCGATGCGCTGGTGGAACTTGCCTCGCTCGCGGTCGGCGCGGATTACGCCCGCGATGGGTTGACGCTGGAGCGGCTCGGCCTCGCCGGAAAATCGCCGGCGGAGTTGATCGCGTTCGTCGAGCCGTCGACCGTGTAGGCCGCCGCCGCGTCATTCCGGGGCGCCGAAGCGAAGCGCAGGCGAGCCCGGAATCCATGAACACGGACTGCGGAGTATGGATTCCGGGTTGCCTCGCTGCGCTCGGCCCCCGGAATGACGGCGTCTGATGCGAGAAGCCGTAGGGTGGGCAAAGGCGGCCCTGAAATTGCAGCATGGAGTACGGCGCCGGGTCCGCCGTGCCCACGCGGACCGATGTGCCGCATCGCGTGTTCCGCGTGGGCACGGCGGAACATTTGCTGTGCCACAAAGGCGACGCTGGGGCCGCCTTTGCCCACCCTACCGAATGAATTTCGTGCTAAGCGGTCGCGCGCGGCGACGGCCGCATCGTACAAGAACGATCAAACGGGAGAGAGAAAATGCAAAAACCTCTGCGCACTTCCATTCTGGCCGCGACGGCGCTTGTGGCGCTGGCGTGGTCTGCCGGCGTGCAGGCCCAACAGGCCAACATGACCTTTTTCGTCACCAGCGTCGGGCCTGGCAAAGGCGCCGATCTCGGCGGCCTTGCCGGCGCGGATCGGTATTGCCAGCAACTCGCCCAGGCGGTTGGCGCCGGCGCCCGCACCTGGCGCGCCTATCTGAGCACCCAGGCCGAAGGCGGCCAGCAGGCCGTCAACGCGCGCGATCGCATCGGCAAGGGTCCGTGGCAGGATGCCAAGGGCGTCGTCGTCGCGAAGAACCTCGACGAACTTCACGGCAACAACAATCTCACCAAGCAGACCGCGCTCAACGAAAAGGGCGAGGTGGTCAAGGGCCGCGGCGACACGCCGAACGAGCATGACGCGCTCACCGGCACGACCATGGACGGCCACGCCTTCCCGCCGGGCCAGGATCGCACCTGCAAGAACTGGACGAGCGCCACGCAAGGCACGGCCATGCTCGGACACATCGACCGGCAAGGCCTCCAGGACACCGTGGAAGCCAAGTCCTGGAACTCCTCGCATCCGTCGCGCGGTCCTGACGGCGGCTGCAGCCAGAATGACCTCAAGAGCACCGGCGGCGCCGGCCTGTTCTACTGCTTCGCCGCCAACTGATATTCGCGGCCGCTTCGCTTCGTCATGGCCGGGCTCGTCCCGGCCATCCACGCCTTACCTGCGGAGGTTCCGAAAGGAAGACGTGGATGCCCGCGACAAGCGCGGGCATGACGAGTCAATAGCGCTTGGCATAGGCGGACACGTTTGCCCGGACGGCCGGTGCGCCGTCCGGGCACCTCTTCATTTCCTAACGTCGGGGTGAAGTCCGGGCGCGGAGTCCGCAGGCTTGGCCGCGTCGAACTCTCTCGCGTCAGTCGGTCGACAGGGTGAACGCGATCAAGCGACCGCAGACGAGGACCAGGATCCAGCACACGATCGATATGCCGCCCGCGAGTCGCGCCGGCGCCGGCGGGGTCGGACTGAGGTTCCACTCCTTCACGCCGCGCACGGTGATGAATTCGAAGACCGCCATGTTGATCCCGGCGAGGACGATCAACGCCATCTTGACCCAGAACGTCGGGTTCGCGACGTACTCGGTGGCGCGGCTGATGAACAGGAGAAAACCCGCAATCACCGCGACGACGAACGCAGCCCAGGTGACCGGCAGGACCTGTCGCGAGAGTTCCGCGAACGGACGCCTGGTCGAGGCGACCCCGAGCAGGCGCAGATCGACGATCGCGATCGTGCCGATCACCATTGCGATCGCGAACACGTGAACCAGTTCGACGGTCGTGAAGGCCCATGCGGTCTTGTGAATGAAGACGGCCAGCGGCAAGGCTTCCAGCCATTCCAGGAAACGGGTGATGGGCTGCATTTTCAACTCCCTGGCAACTCCCTGGATCGTGTGTTCTTCACACGGGTCTGTTTTGATTGCCGCCGATGCGGCGAGCGAGCGCACCCTGGAGGTTGTCATCGGGTTCGCCTGACACGATAATAATTGCGAGCCGGCCAAGTGTCAGCCAGATGTCAGCCGGGTGTCATCGTCAGCTGTCATCGCCGGAGCCGGAGCAGACGGAAGAGGCGCCCATGGACTTCATATTCAACTACGTCCGAGTTGATACGTTCTGGAACATCCTCCTCTTCACGCATTTCGTGCTGGCGGTCGCGCTGCTCGCCGGCGTGACGCTTCAGGCGGTCGCCGTCTTGATGCCCGCACGACAGGCGGCCGGGCATTTCGTCGATCGCAGCCCGATGCCGGCGGCGTCCTACACCACGCTCATCATCATTCTCTATGTGATCCAGGCTCTCATGGGCGCCTGGATCTACGTCAAATATCGCACCTATGTGCGCATCCCGATGGAGGAGCTTCGTCACTGGAAGACGGTCGGATCGTTTGAACTCAAGGAGCACGTGATCGCCATGGGCTTGGGGCTCCTCCCGGCCTACTGGTATTTTTGGCGGCAGCCGCTGTCACCGGACTACGCGGTCATACGCAAATGGGTGACGATCTTCCTCGCGCTCAGCGTGTGGTACGGTTTTGCTGTCGGCCATGTCGCCACTGATTTTCGCGGAGTCGGATCATGACCCAGGCTTTGGATGTCGTCGACGAGCGGTTGTCCCCACTCCGCGGCTTGCCCGCGGCAAGCACCGCGACCTCGTCGGCGCAGGCGCGAGCGAGCAAGCTCGGCATCTTCGCAATCACGTTCGGCATTTCGTTCGCGCTGCTCTACACCGTGTTCGAGCGGCTCAACTGGCCGCTCTTCACCTATCATCCGGCGTCCGGCAAGCTGGATTTCTGGAAGCAGATGGCGGGCGTCGGTCCGCCCATGTTCTGGTACGGCTGGATCGTGCTTTCCGCCGGCAGCGCTTTGGTGGTGAGCGTCATCGCGACCGCCATTCCCGCTCAGTTGCTGCGACGCGCGACCGTTTTCCTTTGCCTGCTGGCGGCGCTGTGGCCACTCTCGCTCGAGGCGCTGAGGCTCTTCATCAGTTGGGTGAGCTTCAACGCCGACTACCTGGATTCGGCATGGCTGGCGGCAATTCCGGCGTTGGCGGTCGCGGCGGCGATCACCGCTCTCGCACCCTCGCGATGGTTGCAACGCACCTGGGTGAGCCTGCTCTTGATCGTGCCGATCGGGGGACTGATCGTGCTCGGCTATTCGCTGAAGCCGTATTTCACGCGTTAAGCCACAGTATCTCTTCTTGCCGTCACGATCACCCGCGCATTGCTGATCTGCTCATGTAGCCCGGATGGAGCGAACGCGGCGCGTTCGCGCAATCCGGGGCAGGCCTCTCGACTTGCGGCAATGTTCGTCCCGGATTACGCTTGCGCTCCATCCGGGCTACATTGACTATTCAAAGGGTTTGTGCGGCTGACTGCTTGCGCACCGCCTCGATCAGCGAGGCACGCAGGAGATAGGCGCGGTGCGCAGCGGGGTCGGCAGCGGTGGCGCGCAGCGCGGCGTTTGCCTTGGCGCGCACGTCCGGATCCTTCTCTTCGAGGCGTTTCTTGTTGGCGATGGTCTGCTGCTGCACGTATTCGACGTTGAGCGGGCGCCGGAAGCGGTCGTAGAAATCGAGCGAGTCCGGCGCTGCCTCGCCCCGCGTCACTCGCCCCAGCAGGCGGGCAAGTTCGACCGCATCATGAATGCCGAAGTTGAGCCCGAGGCCGCCGAGCGGATTGTTCACATGGGCAGAGTCGCCGGCGAGAAATACCCGGCCTTGCCGGAATGATGCCGCCACGCGCTGATGGACGTTATAGATGTTGCGGTGAAACAGCGGATAGCGGGTCGATTTCGGAAAGAAGCGTTGAAGGCGGCGATCGACCGCGTCATCCGCCAGCGCTTCCTCCTCGCTCTCCCCGCCCCGCGTCGGGAAGACCACGCGAAACCGGCCCTTGCCGTCATCTCCGGAGACCTTGAAGAGTGCGCACCACTCCTCCGGATCGGAAAAATAATTGCGCGAGCAGCCGTCATACATCGCCCCGAAATCGAAGGGCGTTGTGAGCACGAGAAAGCGCTCGGGATGCGTATAACCCTCGAACTCGATGCCGAGCGCCTTGCGTACCGTCGAACGGCCGCCGTCGGCGCCGATCAGGTAGGCGCCCTTGACCTGACGAACCCCATGGATGTCTCGACGTCGATCTCGACACCGCGATCGTCCTGCCGCACTGCCGTGACGTGCGAGGAAAAGTCGTAGCGGGCGTGAGGAAAAGCGGACAGCCGCTCGATCACGAGATTGTTGAGCTTGTGCTGCTCGCACTGCACCACATAAGGATAGCGAGTCTCGCCGGCGAGCACGCCGAAGTCGAACGTTGCGATGACGTCGCCCGAGGCACGGTCCCAGATGCGGAATTTCGGCTCGATCAGCCCGCGCCGCGTCACCTCTTCAACGAGTCCGAGATCGTCGAGCATCTCGAGCGTCGCCGCGTGGGTGGTGGCGGCCCGCGGCGCGTCGTTGACGCGATCGTCTGCCTCGAAGACGTGAACGGCAAGTCCCTGGCGCGCGAGGGCAAGCGCTGCGATGACGCCGACCGGTCCGCCGCCGGCAATCAGAATCGGGAGAGATGACATGCGTTATCTTACGGCACGACCGCGGCAGCGTCATCCGCAGCCGACGCAAGCGGATATGCGCGCAGCGTGCGCCTAGGATGGGATATCATCCTTCATCGCAAAGATTGCGTGGGAGAAATCCGAAATGAAAGCCGCAGTGTTGGGTGAGACCGGAGCCGAGGTTCGCGACATCCCCAAGCCCGAGCCGAAACCCAACGAGGTGCTGATCCGGGTCCGCACGTCGACGCTCAACCGCGCCGATCTCATCGTCGCATCAGGACATTGGCACGGCGGACGCGGCGGTCCGGGAACGGCGATCGGCCTCGAATGCGCCGGTGAAGTGGAAGCGGTCGGGCGCGAGGTCGAGGGCATCCGCGTGGGCGATCGCGTCATGGCGACGACGGCGGGCGGGATCGCCGAATATGCGGTGACGGATTTTGGCCGGGTGCACCGCATTCCCGGCAACAACATGACCTTCGTGCAGGCGGCGTGCTTCCCGGTCGCGCTTGGCACCATGCATAACGCCGTGGTCACGGCCGGCCGGCTCAAGCACAGCGAAACCCTGCTGATGCAGGGCGCGAGCGCGGGCGTCGGCCTCATGGGCATGCAGATCGCCAAGTTCGTCGGCGCTTCGCTGGTGATCGGCACCTCGACCAATGCCGAACGCCGCGCGCGTCTGGGCGAGTTCGGCTGCGATCTCGCCCTCGACACCACCGACCCCGGATGGCCCGACGCGGTCAAGAAGGCGACCGGTGGTAAAGGCGTCGACGTGATCGTCGATCTCGTATCCGCCTCGGTGGCCAACGGAAATCTCGCCGCAGCCGCGATCCTCGGCCGGATCGTCAATGTCGGGCGGCTCGGCGGCATGAAGGGGGAATTCGACTTCGACCTGCACGCCTTGAAACGTATCGACTATATCGGCGTCACCTTCCGCACCCGAACGCTGGACGAGGTGCGCGACATCAACCGGGCGATGCGAGCCGACCTGTGGGGCGCGGTCGAGGCTGGCACCTTCACTTTGCCGATCTATCGCACCTTTCCGCTGGCGGACATCGGCGAGGCACTGGCGATGATGCGGGCCAACCGGCATTTCGGCAAGATCGGCATTGATATTTCTTAAGTGCGCGGTCGTTTTCGCAATCCCGGCTGGGTTGCATCATGCTTTTTCCCCGTCCCACTCATGCCCTCTTCTCGTCGCCCAACAACTCGTGTATTTTTGTTTATGAAGTTGCCGCCCGGCGGGAGCTCGTTCCCCTCGGTATAGGCAATCTAAACAACCCAAAAGGGGGAAATGCTAATGAAAGGCTATCTTGCTCCGTTGTTCGCCGGCGCTGCGGTTATTGCCTTGACGGGCGCCGTCGCCGCCCATCACTCGTTCGCGATGTTCGACCAGGAGCATCCCGTCGAGGTCACGGGCGTGGTGAAGGAATACAAGTACACGAGCCCGCATTCGTTCATCATCCTTGAGATCAAGGATAAGGACGGCAATAGCGAAGCGTGGAATCTGGAAGGCGGCAGCCCGAGCGCGCTCGCCCGCGACGGCTGGACCAGCAAGTCGCTCAGGCCGGGTGACGAACTGAAGATGACCATCGAGCCGTTGCGCTCCGGTGCCCCGGGCGGCGCCTGGAACGTGAACAAGATCAAGTTCAAGAGCGGCGACCCGATCGTCGCGAAGAAGCCGTAAGCATCGCGCGCCGGGCTTCGAGCGTCGCGCCTTCTTAAACCCGAAGGCGCGAGGCTCAATAAATAATAACTGCTCAGGCTTTGCCGACCTGTCTAGGGAGGAGTGATATGTATTGCCGTGGTTCGATCGCTGCGTTCGCCGCGGTCGCGGCGCTTTTCGCCAGCACTGCCGGCGCCCTCGCCGAAGGCGGCAAATTCCCCGACATGAGGGGCCAGTGGCTGCGTACCTTTATCCCGCGGTGGGCCCCCGGCAACGAGAAGGCGCCACTCACGCCTGAGTACCAGAAGGTCTTCGACGCAAACCTCGCCGACATGGCGAACGGCGGCCCCGGGAACGTTCCGTCATGGTATTGCGTGCCGCAGGGCATGCCGATGATGATGAACGCCTACGATCCGATGGAAGTGATCGCGACGCCGGACACCACCTACATCCTCATCAGCCACGTCAACGATTCTTATCGGCGCATCTATACCGACGGTCGCGAGTGGCCGAAGGATCCGGAACCGATGTTCAACGGCTACTCCATCGGCAAATGGATCGACGAGGACGGCGACGGCACCTACGACGTGCTCGAGGTCGAGACCCGGTACATTCGCGCGCCCCACACCTATGATGCCACCGGTATCCCATTCCACGAGGACAACGAGGCGGTCATCAAGGAGCGCATCTACCTCGACAAGAACGACAAGGATCTGCTGCACGACGACATCACGTCGTACGATCACGCCTTGACCCATCCGTGGACAAAGAACCGGACCTATAAGCGCAATGCGGACCGGCGGCCGGCGTGGCGCGAAGAGACCTGCGCGGTCGATAACGCCATGGTCAAGATCGGAGACGGCGCCTACTTCCTCAGCCCGGACGGCCTGTTGATGCCGGTGCGCAAGGATCAGACGCCGCCCGACCTGCGCTACTTCAAGGGCGCGAAGAAATAGGCGGGAGTTTGAAAAGAGCCCGGATGAGCCAACGGGACCCGCCTCTGGCGGGCCCGATGACAGGCTCCGCGATATCCGGGAGCAACCGCTCCGAGCGATTGCACCGCCCTCCGCGCGTGTCGCATCGTTCATACGGGCTACAAGAGTTGGGCGAAGTAAAAAAAAAGCTTTTTGCTTTGTGAGTGACGATGGTAAACCACCTCGCGGTGGTCCTTTTTTATTGGATGGCCGCCCCAATCAACTCGCGGTTTATGCGCTGCAGTTCAAAACGGGCTTCAGTATTGCCAACTTAATGTAAGACGTTACTTCAGCTGCCCTACCCGATCTTGCCCAGGGCGGGGAACCATTCGAGCAGGTAATAACTGACCTCGCTGACAAACCCGGTGAGAAAGGCGATTCCCGTAAGCACGAGCAACCCACCCATGGCCTTCTCGACCAGTTCGAGATGGCGCTTGAACTTCGCGAGGAAGGCGGCGAACGGCTCGGCGGCGAGCGCCGCGAGAATGAAGGGAATGCCGAGCCCGGCCGAGTAGACCGCGAGCAGCATCGCGCCGCGCGCCACCGTATCCTTCGAGGCCGCGACGGCGAGGATCGCAGCGAGGATTGGGCCGATGCACGGCGTCCATCCAAACGCAAAGGCAAGACCCATCACGTAGGCGCCCCAGAGCCCGACCGGATGGGGCATGCGGGCGCGCTTTTCGCGCAGCAGGATGTCGAGGCGCGTCAGCCCGAGAAAATGCAGCCCCATGACAATGATGATGATGCCGGCGACGATGCCGAGTTCCGCCGACCACGCCTGAATCAGCGCCCCGATCGCACTCGCGCTCGCGCCGAGCGCCGTGAAAACGGTGGAAAAACCCGCGACGAACAGCAGCGCCGCAAACACCGCTTCCTTGCGCACCGCCGGCTCGGGTTCGGCTTCAGCGAGCCGTTCCAGCGAAGCTCCGGCGAGATAGACGAGATAGGGCGGCACCAGCGGCAGCACGCAGGGCGACAGAAAGCTCAGCACTCCGGCGAGCAGGGCGGCAAAGATCGAAACGTCGGCGGTCATATCTCGATGTCCTGCGCCTTGATGCGCCAAGCTCACGCGGCGCGCAAGGCGCGCGCCTTGGGTGCGACAATGACGTGATCGGATGTGATCATCGGCTCCGGCATCGCGCACCTGGTGTTCACCAGCGGTTCCGCATGGCGATTGACGTCAACGGCAAAATCGTCTCCGCTGCCGCAACTTCTATCGCACCGCCATGACCCCAGGCCGCCGCAATCTCCTCACCGATGTCCCCGGCGTCCGCGTCGGCCACGCCGACGATCAGCGGCTCGCCTCGGGGGTGACGGCGATTTGTTCGATGACCCGGTCGTTGACTGCAATCGACGTCCGCGGTGGCGGACCAGGAACGCGCGAGACCGACCTGCTCGATCCCGCGCGCACCGTCGAGCGCATTGACGCCATCACGCTGTCCGGCGGATCGGCGCTGGGCCTCGATGCCGCCGGCGGCGTTCAGGCCTATCTGCGCAGCATCGGGCGCGGTTTCGCCATCGGCAGCGCACGGGTACCGCTGGTGCCCGCTGCAATCATGTTCGACCTCCTCAATGGCGGCGACAAGTCATGGGACCGGTATCCGCCATATCGGGAGTTGGGCTACACCGCGGCGGAACATGCGACCGAGGAATTTGCCCTGGGCAGCGTCGGCGCGGGCCTCGGCGCCACGACAGTGAATTTCAAGGGCGGCGTCGGGGCGGCGTCGCATGTGCTCGACAATGGCATCACCGTCGGCGCCCTCGCAATGGTCAATGCCGTCGGCAGCGTTGTCGTCGGCGATGGCCCGTGGTTCTGGGCCGCACCCTTTGAGCGGAACAACGAATTCGGCGGCCATGGCTTTCCCCCCACGGTGCCAGCCGAGGCGCTAGAACCCCGCACCAAAGGCGCGGCGCGGATCAGCACGACGCTCGTCGTGGTGGCAACCGATGCTACCTTCACGAAGGCGCAGACCCGGCACCTCGCCGTCATGGCGCAGGATGGCTTGGCGCTCGCCATTCATCCGGTCCATACGCCGCTCGACGGCGACGTGGTCTTGCGGCCGCACCGGTCGTACGTCCACTCGATACAGAACCCCCGTTCGCGCTTGCGGCCATCGGCAATGCCGCCGCCCAGACGGTCGCGCGCGCCATCGCTCGCGCCGTCTATGAGGCGGCGCCGCTGGCGCTGGAGGGGGCGCTCCCCGGCTATCGAAATCGTTATCGATAGCCGTGGAATTTGCCACGAGATTGTTGGATTATCGACAGAAATGCGGGTAGTATGCCGAGCGAAG
This sequence comes from uncultured Alphaproteobacteria bacterium, assembly GCA_963702755.1. Taxonomy (GTDB): domain Bacteria; phylum Pseudomonadota; class Alphaproteobacteria; order Rhizobiales; family Xanthobacteraceae; genus JAJPKK01. The sequence goes on from CAVPDZ010000012.1 coordinate 157,938, forward strand.
GCCCTTGGTTGCCGAGGGCTTTGATGCGCAATGGACGATTGGACGGGGGGCCATCTCGCATTCCGAGCCGCACGGGGGCGGCCAGCGGCATGCTCGGGATGTCCAGTAATTTGAGGACCTGACATGAAGCGACAAATTCTGGCGGGCGGAGCACTCGTCGCGATTTCAGTCATATCTGCGGGAGCTTACGGCGTCGTTCAGACCGGCTGGTTGAAGGGCCGGCCGGGGGAGGCTACGCCTCAAACCGCCTCAGCGCCTGTTGAGCCTGCCGAGCGCCGGCGCGGCCGTCGGCGACGCCCTTCAAGACTGTGGAACTCGGTACTCCGGTTACACCGCCTGCGGCCGCGCCTCTGCCTCCGCCGCCGACGACTGTCGCCCAAGCGCCACAATCCGCCGCGCCGCCGAAGGCTCCGGTAATTAGCGGCGCCGGCACAGGCTGCGGCTACGCCACCGGCCGCAGCAACCGCGGCACAGCCAGCCAAGGCCGCCCCGGCGGCCGCGAGCGCAGCCTTCCCTGCGCTCGGTCCAGCTCCTGCGTCGAAGCCCGTCGCTTGCGCCAATCCAAACGCCATGGGCGTGTCCCGCGTGGTCGAGATCGACACCACCGGCGGTCCCGGCTTCGGCTCCCAACATTTCAAGAGCTACGACTTCCTGCGGGACCACGAAGTCGTGTTGACCTTCGATGACGGCCCGTGGCCCGGAAATACCCCCGCGGTGCTGAAGGCGCTCGCCGACCAGTGCCTGCGTGCAACCTTCTTCCCGATCGGCAAGCATGCGACCTATCATCCTGAAATTCTCAAGATGGTGCTTGCCGCAGGCCACACCGTCGGCAGCCACACATGGTCCCATGCCGACTTGCAGGCAGCGGTGAAGAAGGGCGGATTGGACGCCGCCAGGGACGAGATGGAGAAGGGCGCAAGCGCCGTTCACATGATGGCGGACGCGCCGATCGCCCCGTTCTTCCGCTTCCCCGATCTGCGCCACCCGCCGGAGATGATGACCTATCTCGGCGGGCGCAACATCGCCACCTTCTCGACCGACATCAACTCGTTCGATTTCAAGATCAAGAAGCCCGACGAACTTCTGAAGTCCCTGACCGGCAAATTGCAGAAGCTCGGCAAGGGCATCATCCTGATGCACGACTTCCAAAAGGTGACCGCGACCGAGCTGCCGCAAATTCTCGGCATGCTGCAGAAGAACGGCTTCAAGGTCGTGCACATGGTGCCGAAGGGCACCCTCGTGACGCTGCCGGAATATGACGAAGCGGTGCTCAAGGAAAACAAGCTGCCGATGATGACAAATCGGCCGACCGACGCGGTTGTCAGGACCATCAGCGGCGAGTGATTTTCTCGTGAAGGCATCGTCCAGCAACCGCACGTCGATGCGGTTGCTGGACACACCTTGCGCGGCGCAAGTTAAGTTAATTGCAATTTTTGCGTTCTATTATCGCTTTACCGCCCCAGATCGTTTGGCGTGGATCCGGTGCTGGAGCCGGCGCGATCGGGTATCGGCCTCGATTATCCGGCAAGTCGATCGCGCCAGATCCGTCGGTGCCATCGAGGACATTTTTGACGAAGGCTTTACCAGAATGGCAAACGCCGGAATGCTGATCGCGGATCTTGAGGCTGCAATCGAAAGCCGCGACGGAGATCGTCGCACCGCCGCCCTTCGTCGCGTCACGGACCTTTTCGTGGGTGGCGCGGATCAGTACACGGACGAACATGTGGCGGTGTTCGGCGACGTGATCACCCGTCTTGCGAACGGCATTGAGGCCCAGGCGCGCGCCGCACTTGCGCGTCGCATGGCCCCGGTCGCCAATGCGCCGAAGCAGGTTATCGAAACGCTCAGCACCGACGACGACATCGCCGTCGCGGGACCGGTGCTGGCCCAGTCGCAACGCCTTGGCGAGGACGAGCTCCTGGCCATCATCAATACCAAGAGCCAGGATCACCTGCTGGCGATTTCAACCCGTGCGGAGCTCGGTCACACCTTGGCCGATGCGCTGGTAGAGCGCGGCGACCAGCGGGTGGTGCGTTCGACCGCCCAAAACGCCGGTGCACAATTTTCGGAGCGGGGCTTCGATGTCCTGGTAAGCCGGTCGCAGGATGACGAACGTCTCTCCGAGATCGTCGGACTACGAGCTGACTTGCCGCGCGGCCAGTTTCGCAAATTGTTCGCCCAGGCGAGCGCAGCCGTCAGGGAACGGCTCGCCGGCGCCAACCCGCATCTTTCGGCTGACATTGCCGAAGTGCTCGAACAGATCGGCTCAGAATCCAACCTCGACGCGCTCGGCGAACCAATCGATTTTGAGGCCGCGAAGGAGACGATCGAAACGCTGCAGCAATCGGGAAAGCTCGACGAGAAATGCGTTGCGTCGTTTGCGAAGCGCCGGCAATTCGAAGAAACCGTGGTGGCCCTTGCCACGCTGTGCGGAGTGCCGATCGAGACCGTCGAACGCGCCTTCCTGCAAGGCAGTCACGAGCTCATCCTCATCCTCATCAAATCGCTCGGTTATTCGTTCCCGACGAGCAGGCTCATCGTGCGGCTTCGCACTAAAGACGTCCCGACGACCGAAGATGAGGTCAAGGCTTTGGAAGCGCAGTTCAATAAACTCCAGATGGCCACCGCACAGCGCGTGCTGCGGTTCTATAAGGTGCGCCAGACAGCGACGACCACGGTCAATTAGCGCTGCGGCCTGATTGGCTCAGGCGCCGGCGAACCGCTCGGCCCTGTAAGGCGCGGGATCGCAGAACGTCGTCGCACCCGTCATCATCTCGGCAATGAGGCGGCCGGTCGCGGGTCCAAGCGTCAGGCCGGAATGGCCGTGACCATAGGCAAGCCACAAGCCGCCCTGCCCCGGTGCGCGTCCGATCACCGGCCGAAAATCGGCAAAGCAGGGCCGCGCGCCCAACCAGGGCGTCGCTTCCACCGGTTCACCGAGCGCAAACAGGGCTGAGGCCGCGGGCGTCACGCGGTCGAGCTGCGTCGGCGTCGCTTTCGCGTCGCGGGGGGCGAATTCGGCGCCGGTGGTGACGCGGATGCCCTGCTCCATCGGGGCAAGGCAATAGCCGTAGTCCGCGTCGAGCACCGGCCGCGCAAGGCTCGCGTTCCCCCGCGGGCGGAAATGGCGATGGTACCCGCGCTTCACGGCGAGCGGCAACTTGATGCCGAGGCGATCGAGGAGATCCGGCGCCCATGGCCCGAGTGTCACTACGGCCGTCTCGCCATCGATCACACCCGCCGCGGTATCGATCCGCCATGCCGCACCTGATCGATGCAGCGTCGTGGCATCGGCCTTAACGATGACGCCGCCCAACGTGCAAAGCGCGACGCATAGGCGCGAGTGACCGCCAGCGGATTGGAGATGCTCGCCGCCTGCTCCCAGAACACCGCATGGCGAAATACCGGTGCAAGCGCGGGCTCAAGCGTGCGGACCGCATCAAGATCGAGCACGCGCTGTGGCATGCCGAGTTCGGCGGCGAGCGCGCGCTCACGCGCGGTGCCGGCAAAGCTTTGCTCGCTGCGGTAAAGCTTGAGCCAGCCGGTGTGGCGCAGATAGTGCGCCGCGTCCGCTTCGGCCATCAGCGCCTCGTGCTCGACGACGGCGCGGGCGAACATCGGGCGCATCGCCCGCATGGTCTCCATCAGCGCCTCGGGCTTCGAATTTCGGCGATAGGCGAGAAGCCATGGGGCGACGGTGGCTAGAAACGACGGGTGATAATCCGCTTCCGGCGCACGCTTGAGGGCGATGCGCAGCAGGGCGGACCAGCGCGACGGAAACGGTGGCGGAAACAACGTGTTCGACTCGATGATCCCGGCATTGCCGTAGGAGGTGCCCTGGCCCGGATCGCCGCGGTCGATAAGGACGACAGCCAAGCCGCGCTTGACGAGATGCAACGCCACCGAGACGCCGACAATGCCGGCGCCGAGCACGATCGCATCGGTGCGTGCCATGAACGGTCCTTCGGGAATTTCGCCAAGAGTGGTCGCGGCCTCGGGGAGTCACTAGGCCCTACCCGCCCGCTGCGGCCTCCGCGACGTCGTCGAGGTTGCGCAGGCCCGGGCGGGGGGCATTGACCAGGACCGCCATGTTGCCCGGCTTATGCTGGTTCTTCCACATCATTTCATGGGCGAGCGGGATCTTCTCCCAGGCAAACACCTCGCTCATGCAGGGGTCGATCCGGCGGTCGATCACAAATTGGTTCGCGGCACTCGCCTGCTTGAGATGAGCGAAGTGCGACCCCTGAATGCGCTTCTGGCGCATCCAGACATAGCGCGCATCGAAGGTCAGGTTGTAGCCGGTGGTGCCGGCGCAAAACACCACCATGCCGCCGCGCTTGACGACGAGGCAGGACGCGGGAACGTCTGTTCGCCCGGATGCTCGAATACGATGTCGACGTCGTGCTTGCCCGTGATGTCCCAGATCGCCTTGCCGAATTTGCGCGCTTCCTTGACCCAGGCGTCATACTCCGGCGTGCCGACTTTCGGCATCTGCCCCCAGCACTTGAAATCCTTGCGATTGATGACGCCCTTGGCGCCCAACTCGGTCACGTATTGGCGCTTCGATTCATCCGAGATGACGCCGATCGCGTTGGCGCCCGAGGCCGCGCAAAGCTGCACGCCGAAGACGCCAAGCCCGCCGGAGGCGCCCCACACCAGCACGTTGTCGCCCGGCTTGAGCAAGTGCGGCGGATGGCCGAACAGCATGCGGTAGGCGGTCGCAAGCGTGAGCGTGTAGCAGGCCGCCTCTTCCCAGGTGAGATGCTTCGGCTTCGGCATCAGCTGCCGCGATTGCACGCGGCAGTATTGCGCGAACGAGCCGTCCGGCGTTTCGTAGCCCCAGATGCGCTGCGAGGGCGACAGCAGCGGATCGCCGCCGTTGCATTCCTCGTCATCGCCGTCGTCCTGATTACAGTGGACGATGACCTCGTCGCCGACCTTCCAGCGCCGCACCTTGCTGCCGACCGCCCAGACAATGCCTGACGCGTCGGAGCCGGCGATGTGATACGGGACCTTGTGAACGTCGAGCGGCGAGATCGGCGTGCCGAGCCCCGCCCATACGCCGTTGTAATTGACCCCGCCGGCCATCACGTAGATCAGCGCCTCGTCTTCGCCGATGCTCCAGGTCGGCAGCACCTCAAGCTGCATCGATGTCAGCGGCGGGCCATGGCGCTCCTTGCGGATTGCCCAGGCGTGCATCTTTGCAGGCACATGACCAAGAGGCGGCACTTCTCCGATGGCGTAGAGGTCTTTCGGGGCCGTTTTCAATTCGACGACTGCGGACATGCGGCGCCTCCGAGGGCACGCGGGCGAAAAAGCCCGACGGGCATTATGCCCTAGCCGATATTGCACTGCAATAAATCCCGGCGTCCTTAAGAGTTCCGCAAGCAAACGCCTTGCATGGTGACCGGAATTGAGCCCGGCCACGCGATGATCTCATCCGAACTCGCCCATGCGGCCCCGCCGCGCGACATTCGCCACGGGCTTGAGCTTGCGGGCTTTGCGCTCGCACTCGCCTACGCGGTGTTTCTCGCCGGCAGCACGCTTCAGGGCTTCTGGCTCGTCGACGGCTCCGGCCAAATCATCGCCAACGACTTCGTGAACGTCTGGGCCGGCGGCAAGCTCGCGCGCGAAGGACACGCTGCCGCCGCCTATGACTGGACGCTGCATCGCGAAGTCGAAGTCGCCGCGGTCGGCTACAATTTCGAGGGCTACTACGGCTGGCACTATCCGCCGACCTTCCTGTTCGTGGCGGCGGCGCTCGCGGCGCTGCCCTACCTTGCCGCTGAGATCGTGTGGCTCGCGGCGACGCTGCCGATCTACGTCGCGACCGTCCGTGCCATCGTCGGCGAGCGTCTCGGCATCGTCCTTGCTTGCGCATTTCCCGGGGTGATCTGGAATATATCGGCGGGACAGAACGGTTTCCTCACCGCGGCGCTCCTCGGCGGCATCTTGGTGAACCTCACGCGCCGGCCACTCGTTGCCGGACTTTGCCTCGGCCTTCTTGCCTACAAGCCGCAATTCGGAATCCTGTTTCCCCTGGTTTTGGCGTTCGACGGACGCTGGCGTGTCATCGTCACAGCGACTGCAACCGCGGCCGTGCTGATCGTGGCCTCGGTCGCAGCCTTCGGGTTGGACAGTTGGCGCGCCTTCATCGAATGGATGCCCGTCACCAGCACCGCGGTATTCGCGGATGGCCGTGCCGGCCTCAACAAGCTGCAAAGCCTGTTCGGCGTACTGCGCTGGCTCGGCGGCAGCATGACGACCGCATTCATCGCTCAAGCCCTGCTGGTCGTGGGCGCGACCATCGCGCTCATCCTCCTCAACCGCCAGCGCGTGCCAGGCGAGATCAAAGCGGCGGCGCTCGGGGTCGCGGCGCTGCTCGCGACGCCCTACCTCTACATCTATGATTTCCCGGTGCTGGCGATCCCGCTGGCTTTCCTCATCAAGCTCGGACTGCGCGACGGCTTCCTCCCCTACGAGCTTGCCGCCATCGCCGTCGCCTGCGCGCTGGTGCTGATATTTCCGTTCGTCGCATTGCCCACGGGCTTCGTCGCAGCCGTCATCGTGGCTGCTCTCGTTGTGCGACGCGCGACGGCGGAGATTGCGGTCGCGCCTGCGCTGCGGACGACGACCGCGGCGTAGCTGACATTCCTCACCAAATCCGCTAAATGGGACTTGCACCCGTTCCCGCGGGAATGCGGGCGCCGCGGCTTGCGGCCGGGAGGGAGGTCGTCATGGAAGCCTTTATCATTTGGCTGATCGTCGGTGGCGTCGCAGGCTGGCTCGCCGGGGTGATTATGAAGGGCAGCGGTTACGGCCTGATCGGCGATATCATCATCGGCCTGATCGGCGGCGTTATCGGCGGCTGGCTGTGGGGTGTTTTGCGCCTTCCCCCGATCGGGGGCGCCTGGGTCGGCCCGATCGTCACCTCGATTGTCGGCGCCGTGATCCTTATTTTCATCGTCCGGCTGGTCAGAGGCCGCTTGTAATTGCCGCTGGCGCAGACCGTGGCGTCAATTCTTTTCGGCTCGGGCGCACGCGACAGCCGCTAATTTCTCAGCGCAGCATGGCGACCCCCGGACTGAGCTTGCCCTGCAGGTCCGGGCGGGCGGTTGTGCGCCCAAGATAAAGCTTAGCAGCGGGACTTGTCGTGAAGGCGCGGCGGACTACGCTTGTCGAGTGAGTGCAGACGTTACGATCAATCGAAATTCTGGAGATCGGCGATGTCAACGGCAGCCACAGCGCACAGCGTTCCGCCGAATACGAGCCACAAAACGGCGGTTTGGTCCGACTTGCCATTGCCTTCACGGCCTGGGCCGAACGCTGGTTTCCGGACGCCTTCATCTTCGTCGCCATTGCCGTCGTCGTGGTTTCGCTCGGTGCCATGGTCAACGGCGCGTCGCCGCTCGCGGTGAGCGAAGCGTTCGGCAATGGGTTCTGGAGCCTGATCACCTTCACCATGCAGATGGCGTTCGTGGTGATCGGCGGCTATGTCGTCGCCACTTCGACGCCGGCGCAAAAGCTGATCCGTGGCCTTGCCGGACTGCCCAAAACCGGGACAGGGGCGGTCGGTCTCGTCGCCGCCGCGGCGATGATTTCTTCGCTCCTCAATTGGGGCTTCAGCCTCATTCTCGGCGGCCTCCTCGTCCGCGCGCTTGCCGAGCGGCGCGAGTTGCGCATGGATTATCGCGCGGCAGGCGCCGCAGCCTATCTCGGGCTCGGTGCGACCTGGGCGATGGGCCTTTCCTCGTCGGCGGCGCAGCTGCAGGCCAATCCCGCCAGCGTGCCGAAGAGCCTGCTCGCGATCACCGGTGTCATCCCGTTCACCGAAACGATCTTCCTGTGGCAATCGTTCTTGATCACCGGCGTGTTGCTCGTCATCTCCATTGCCATCGCGATCTGGTCGGCGCCGGGACCAAATGCCGCCATGACAGCGGAAGCCATGGGGATCGAGATCTCGCGTGAAGACGCGATCAAGGTGCCGCCGCCGCAAAAGCCTGGCGATTGGCTCGAATATTCACCGCTGCTGACTATTCTACTCGTGCTGCTCGCGGCCGGATGGCTGTTCTATGAATTTTCGCGACAGAGCGCGATCCTCGCGATCTCTAACCTCAATACCTACAATTTCATCTTCGTGATGGCCGGGTTGCTGTTGCACTGGCAACCGAAGCGATTCTTGGCGTCCGTCAGCAAGGCGGTGCCGGCCACCGCGGGCGTGCTCATTCAGTTTCCGCTTTATGGCTCGATCGCCGCAATCCTGACGCAGGCAAAGAACGGCGCGGGGATCACCGTATCCGATCAGATCAGCCACGCCTTCGTCAGCCTGTCGACGCAGCACCTTTATCCATTGGTCATCGGCGTCTATTCAGCGATCCTCGGATTTTTCGTTCCCTCCGGCGGCGGCAAATGGCTGCTTGGAAGCGCCCTACGTCATGCAGGCCGCGAACGACCTCCACGTGCATCTCGGCTGGGCGGTGCAGGTCTACAACGCCGCCGAAGCGCTGCCGAACCTGATCAATCCGTTCTGGATGCTGCCGTTGCTCGGCGTCTTGGGGCTGCGCGCCCGCGACCTCGTCGGCTTCACCTTCCTGCAGCTGCTGGTGCACCTGCCGCTGGTGCTCTTCCTGCTCTGGGCGCTCGCCTACACGCTCGAATATCACCCGCCGGTCGTTCCGTGACTTGGGGCGAGACCACCTGCGCAACGGTGCGGCGGGTCGAGTCGCGATCAGGAATGCATTTGGGCCGGCGGACGGCATCCGACCGATCCTCCTGCGATGAGCCGGCGCCACCGTAACGCTCACATGCCGATCCAGTCTGTTGAGTATGCGCACCAAGCGATCGATAGAGAACCGACCGAGTTCGGCGCTGCGGATGCGCGAAATATCGGCCTCAGTCGCTCCAGTCAGCTTGCTGACCGCGACAGCCGTCAGCTTGCGCTGCCGCATGATGCGGATCAGATCCGCCGCGAGATGTGCCTTGATGTAGTCGGCATCGGAGTCGGGCAGCCCGACATCCGCGAAGGCGTTGCCCGAACCCCGCACAACCTGAATTTTTCTGCTCACTAATCTTATACCGGTGTCTGGTTTAAACTCCGCAGTTTCCTGAATTTTACGTTGTGCCATTGGCCGCGCTGGTCGGACACACCCACTATGGCAGTAATTCTGCTCCCTGGTTTGCCGATCGGACGGTCAATGATGATATCGCAGCTAGCCTGCGAAACGGCCTTCGGCATGATTGGAAACTCAAATCCGTAAACATTGATGTCGGAAGCCGCGTAAGTACGTGTCGCGCCAGATCGTCATCGCTGCGCCTGATGCGCGGCCGGATCAGCCGGAGAGCCGAAAGCTTAATCGGCTCATCAGTTAGATCTGTTGCTTGCATACGAAAGCAGAACTGCGTTGTCACCCGGCCATCCTTCTGGCGCGACTGCGCCCAGAAGCTCTGGCCATCTTCAGGGATCAGGTAGACCGTAGGTTTGGGGCGATCTTGGAGCTTTCGCCAGATTCCGAAGATTCCCCCACGGCGGCCAGGATTAGCGCCGGAAATCCGTATGTCCCGAACAGCGCAGGTCCAGCGCCGAGGCCAAACCACCATCCTGCCGAGAGGATCAGGAAGATCACCGCTCCTGCAGAAGCGACGGCCAAAAGAAATTCTGCCCGTGGTCCCACAGGCGCAAGATTAGATCTCCGTCTTATCGACGAACTCCTCTACCGCGGACATTTCAGTTTTTTAGCATCATCGGTCGAGGTTGAGCACGCCAGTTGACACTGCCGAAGGCCCACGTACGTCATGCGGCGCCGTCGCTTGCCAAAATCCCCTTGCCCGGAAAAGGCGCTCGTGCTGCATTGCACAACGCCGGCCACGCGAGACGCCAGATGACCGAGACCTCGAACGGCGCCGCGCGCAAGCGCGACAAGCCGTGGATCATCCGCACCTATGCGGGTCACTCGACCGCCGCGGAATTCGAACGCGCTCTATCGCAAAAATCTCGCCAAGGGCCAGACCGGCCTGTCGGTCGCCTTCGATCTGCCGACCCAGACCGGCTACGACGCCGACCATCCGCTGGCAGCGGGCGAGGTCGGCAAGGTCGGGGTGTCGATCTGCCATCTCGGCGACATGCGGGCGCTGTTCGAGCAGATCCCGCTCGCCGCCATGAACACGTCGATGACCATCAACGCGACGGCGGCCTGGCTGCTGGCGCTCTACATCGCGGTCGCCGACGAGCAGGGCGCGTCGCGCAAGGACCTCACCGGCACGACCCAGAACGACATCATCAAGGAATATCTCTCGCGCGGCACCTACGTGTTTCCGCCCGGACCCTCCATGCGGCTCACCAGGGACGTGATCCTGTTCACGACCAAGGAGATGCCGAAGTGGAATCCGATGAACGTCTGCTCCTATCACCTGCAGGAGGCGGGGGCGACGCCGGTGCAGGAGCTTGCCTATGCGCTCGCGACCGCGATCGCGGTGCTCGATGCGGTGAAGGCGTCGGGAAACGTCGACGAGGCGCAGTTCGGCGACGTGGTCGGGCGCATTTCGTTCTTCGTCAATGCCGGGCTGCGCTTCATCACCGAGCTCTGCAAGATGCGGGCATTCGCGGAGCTGTGGGACGAGATCACGGCGGAGCGCTACGGCATCACCGATGCGAAGCAGCGCCTGTTCCGCTACGGCGTGCAGGTGAACTCGCTCGGCCTCACCGAGCAGCAGCCCGAGAACAACGTCTATCGCATCCTGATCGAGATGCTGGCGGTGACCCTGTCGCGCAAGGCCCGCGCCCGCGCCGTGCAATTGCCGGCCTGGAACGAGGCGCTCGGCCTGCCGCGGCCGTGGGACCAGCAATGGTCGCTGCGCATGCAGCAGATCCTCGCCTACGAGACCGATCTTCTCGAATACGGCGACATCTTTGCGGGCTCGACCGAGATCGAGAACAAAGTCGCCGCGCTCAAGCGCGAAGCGCGCCAGGAACTCGACGCCATCCTTGCGATGGGCGGCGCGGTCGCCGCGGTCGAAAACAGCTACATGAAATCGCAGCTCGTCGAGAGCAATGCCCGCCGCGTCGAGGCGATCGAGCGCGGCGAGCAGACCGTGGTCGGCGTCAACCGCTTCGTCGAGACCGAGCCGTCGCCGCTTGCGGCGGGCGAAGGCGCGATCCTGACGGTGCCGCCGGAAGTCGAAACCGACCAGATCGCGAAGCTCGCGGCATGGCGCGCGGCGCGCGATGCCAAAGCGGCGGAAGCGGCCCTCGACGAGCTGCGCCGCGTCGCCAAAGCCGGGGGCAATGTCATGCCGGCATCGATCGCCTGCGCGAAGGCGGGCGTCACCACCGGCGAATGGGGCGAGGTGCTGCGCCAGGGCTTTGGCGAGTACCGCGCGCCGACCGGCGTGTCGCACGCGGCGCGCAACGATTGCCAAGGGATCGACGACCTGCGCGCCGAGGTCGACCGCGTGACGAAGAAGCTCGGCCGCCGGCCAAAAATTCTCGTCGGAAAACCCGGCCTCGACGGGCATTCCAATGGCGCCGAGCAGGTCGCAGTTCGCGCGCGCGATGCCGGCATGGACGTGGTCTATGACGGCATTCGCCTTACTCCGGCGGAGATCGTCGACGCCGCGCGCGCGAAAGACGTGCACGTGGTCGGCCTGTCGATCCTGTCGGGCTCGCACATGCCGCTCGTGAAAGACGTGGTGACGCGCCTGCGCGAGGCCGGCCTCGACGATGTTCCGGTGGTGGTCGGCGGCATCATCCCGCCGGATGACGCCGCTTCGCTCAAGGAAACCGGCGTCGCCGCCGTCTACACGCCGAAGGATTTCGAGCTCAATCGCATGATGACCGACGTGCTGCGCATCGTCGAACGCAGCAAGGGCGCATAGCGGACGCGGCCGTAGCCCGGATGGAGCCGCATGCGCGTAATCCGGGAGCGCCGTTGCAATTTTCTCAATCGCGGCGAATAAGACTGCGAGTCAGACGAGATTGGGCGACCTCGGCCCCGGATTGCGCGAACGCGAGCGTTCGCTTCATCCGGGCTACGGTTTGGTGAAAGGTCCATGCATCCCGAATTTTCCATGCGCGATCATGTCCGGGTCGTGATCGCGGATGCGATCGTGGAGCGGCGCTGCGGCCTGCATCCATGGGAGCGCCATCCCGAGCGGCCCAATCGCCTCAAGGTCACGGTCGAGATGTTCGCCGCGCTGCCCTCCGGACCGATGGGCGCAGACGCTTCATCGACTATGACCGCGTGCGGCAATATCTGCAGACGTTTCCGTCGCTGCCGCATGTCGATCTCCTCGAGGAGATCGCCGAGGAAATCGTCGCCAAATGCTTTGAAGATAGCCGGGTCGAGGCGTGCCGCATCGCCGTGCTCAAGCCCGATATTTTCAACGAGGCCGAAGCCGCCGGCATCGAAGTGTTTCGCACCCGTGCCAGTTGGCAAGCCCGCGAAGGCAAGCCAACGTAGGCCAACAAAGTCGCAGCGGAAATGCGCAAGAGCAAAACAACTCGCCCGAAGAAGGCGCCGGCAGCGAAGGCAAGCGGCGCATCCCCGAAGGCATCGCCACGAGCGGCCAGCGCCGCACCCCGAGGAGCTGGCGACGATCCTCGATCACGTGCGCTACGCGCTCACCCAATTTGCCGCGGCCGGTCTCGTGTTCGCTCACGGCACCACTGACCCGCTGGCGGAGGCGGCGTTTCTCGTCTGCGAGGCGCTCCACCTGTCGCCCGATCGCTTCGAGCCGTTCGCGCCGGCGCGGGTCACACGTGCCGAGAGCGCGAAAATCTGCGATCTGATCGCGGCCCGCATCAGCACCCGCAAACCCGCCGCCTATCTTCTCAACAAGGCCTATATGCGCGGCGTGCCGTTCTACATCGACGAGCGGGCGATCGTGCCGCGGTCCTATCTTGGCGAGATCATCGACGGCGATATTCTCGCCGGCGATGACGCCTCTCTGATCGAGGATGCCGATGCGGTCACCCGCGTGCTCGACCTATGCACCGGATCGGGCGCGCTCGCGGTGCTGGCCGCGATGCGGTTTCCGAACGCCCTGGTGGATGCCGTCGATATCTCCGCCGACGCGCTTTTGATCGCGGCGCGCAACGTCGCGGATCACGATCTCGCCGACCGCATCACGCTCTACGAGGGCGACCTGTTCGCGCCGCTCGGCGATGAGCGCTACGACCTCATCCTGTCGAACCCGCCCTATGTCGACGCTGCCGGCATGAAAGATCTGCCGCCCGAGTGTCGGCACGAGCCCAAGCTTGCGCTCGACGGCGGGCCGGACGGTATTGCGATCATTCGCCGGATCATCGACAATGCCGGGCGTCATCTGACACCCAACGCCGGCCTGCTCTGCGAGGTCGGGCGCGATCGACCGGTTCTCGAACGGCGCTATCCGGACATGCGCTTTCTCTGGCTCGACACCGAGGAGAGCAGCGGCGAAGTCTTCTGGCTCGGCGCTGCGGACCTCAATTGAATCGCGGCGCGCAACACCGACTTAAGACAAGACGAACTTAAGATTCGATCATGGAGAGGAAAATGAAACTCATCACCACGACGGTCGCGGCGCTGGCATGCGCTGCTGCCGCATGCCTCGCCGGTTTCGCTGCCGTCGCGGCGGAAGCGACTTTCTATCAGCTCCCGCCCGGCGCCTATCCGCACGATGTCGCGCCCGCGCCCGACGGCCGCGTCTGGTACAGCGGCCAGCAGCGCGGCTTCCTCGGCCGCTTCGATCCCAAGACCGGCAAGAACGAAGAAATCCCGCTCGGCCCCGGCGCGGCGCCGCACGGCGTCATCGTCGGACCGGACGGCGCGCCCTGGATCACCGAAGGCGGCCAGAATGCCATCGCCCGCGTCGATCCGGTGACGCTCGAGGTAAAACTCTTCCCGCTGCCGAAGGAATTCGGCTACGCCAATCTCAACACCGCGACCTTCGACAAGAAGGGCATCCTGTGGTTCACCGGGCCAGGCCGGCGTGCATGGCCGCGTCGATCCGAAGACCGGCAAGGTCGATGCGTGGCACTCGCCGCGTCCCGGCAGCTACGGCATCACCTCGACGCCGACGGGCGACGTCTGGTTCGCCTCGCTCGCCGGCGACTATCATCGGCAAGGTCGATACTGATACCGGCGCCGTCACCGTGGTCGATCCGCCGCGCAAGGGCGTCGGCCCGCGCCGCATCTGGTCGGATTCGAAGGGCGTGCTGTGGGTGAGCTTCTGGAACGCCGGCGGCATCGGGCGCTACGACCCGGCCGCGAAGTCGTGGACCGTCTATTCGATGCCGAAGAGCAAATCCGGCACCTACGCGGTCTACGTGGACGACAAGGACCGGGTATGGGCGACTGACTGGCTTGCCAATGCGATCCAGCGCTTCGATCCCAAGACCGAGAGCTTCACCACCTTCCCGAGCGACAAGCGCGGCGCAAGCGTGCGCCAGATGCTCGGCCGCCCCGGCGAGTTGTGGGGCGGAGAGTCCGGCAACGACCGCCTCGTCGTGGTGCGGGATTAGCCATGCGATTGGTAGGGTGTGCAAAGCGCGGACATGTCCGCGCGTGCGCACCATCATCCGCCGTCGTCCCGCGTGCGCACGGCGGAACGACCGTCGCGAATAACAAAAAACGTCGTGGCCGCCTTTGCGCACCCTACAGCGGCTGCACGGGAGGACAAAAATGTCAGCACGAACGCTCCTGCTTGCGTGCATCGCGCTCGCCGTCGCGCTGGTGCCGGCGATGTTCGCACCGGCGCGGGCGCAGACCGCAACCGTCTACGAAGGCGCGCGCGTCATCACCGGTGACGGCAGCGTCATCGAAGACGGCGCCTTTGTCGTCGAGAATGGGCGATTTGCGGCGGTCGGTCGGCGCGGCGCGTTGCAGGCGCCGCCGGGCGCCGTTCGCGTCGACCTCGCCGGCAAGACCGTGATGCCGACGATCGTCGATCTCCACGGCCACATCGGATTCCAGAACATCCCGGCCGGGACGATGTCCAAGGAGACCTTCACGCGCGAGAATCTCGTCGACCATCTGCGGCGCCTCGCCTTCAACGGAGTCGGCGCGGTGGTCAGCATCGGCGATTATGTCGATCGGTCCGACATGCATGGCGGGCGCACCCAATGGGGCGACGTGCCGCTGCGGGTGCGCGAGGAGGTCATTCCCGGCGCCGCGCTCTTCAAGACGGCGGGCGCCGGCATGGCGTGGCCGGGCTCGGGCGCGCAGGGTCATCCCTCGCGCGTCGACATTTCCTATCCGGTGACGACGGTGGACGAGGCCCGCGCGGCGGTCGCGGACTACGTCCGCATGAAGCCGGAGTTCATCAAGATCTGGGTCGATGACCGCAACCACACGAAGCCGACGCTGACGCCCGTGCTCTATCGCGCCATTCTCGACGAGGCGCACCGCTATGGCGTGCCGGTCGCCGTCCACAACGTCCGGCAGGCGGACGCCAAGGAGATGGTGCGCGGCGGCATGGAAGGCTGGCTCCATGTTCCCGTCCGCGAAGGCGAAGTCGCCGACGACGAGATGGTCGCCCTCGTCAAGGACCGCGTCGCCCGCAACGACCGGCCCAACATGTGGATGACGCTTTCGCTCATCACCGCGTGGATGAACACGCAAGGCGGCGGCCGGCCCGTGTGGCTCGACGATCCGCTGCTGAAGGCGACCTATTCGCCGCAGCAGATCGAGCAATACTGGGGCGAGCCGCTACGCAAGATGACGCCGGAGCAGGTCGCCCGCGCCAAGCGCAATTTCCAGTCGGACTCGGTCAGCGCCATGCGGCTGCGCGCCGCCGGCATCAAAGTGGTCGAAGGCACCGACACCGGCCAGAGCCGTTTCCTGATCGGCTATTTCAACCACCTCGATCTCGAAAGCATGGTGGCGATGGGCATGACGCCGATCGGAGGCGATCATCGCCGCGACGCGCGACGGCGCCGAGATCGGCCATTTCAACACCGGGCTCTGTCGCCGCCGGCCGCAACGCCGACTTCATCGTCCTCGACGCCAATCCGCTCGACAACATTTCCAACACGCGCCGGATCAACAAGGTGTTCCTGCGCGGCGAGGAAGTACCGCGTGCCGCATACGCCGCGAAATGGCAGGGCGAATTCCGCGAGACCGCGCTCGCGCGGTGATGGGGCCATCCGCGCAGACTGGCTAAAACAACAAAGGGGAGCGTGGGTTCGTAACGATGTTGGTGGGCACGCGCGGGCGCACGGCCCGCGCGTGCCTGAGATCCGAGTGGCCCCCGTCAGGCCGCTCGAACCGTTTCCAGGAACTTTTGCACTTCGACCTTGAGCTTGCTGCTCTCGTTGGACAGCGATTGCGCCGACGACAGCACCTGCGCCGATGCCGATCCGGTTTCGTTGGCGCCACGATTCACGTCAGTGATGTTGGTTGCGACCTGGGTGGTGCCTTTCGCCGCTTCGCCGACGTTGCGCGCGATCTCCTGAGTTGCTGCGCCCTGCTCCTCGACGGCAGCGGCAATAGTCGACGAAATCTCGGAGATGTGCCCGATCGTGTCGCTAATCGCTTTGATTGCGGCGACCGACTCCTGCGTCGCGGCCTGCATTCCGGTGATCTGCGAACTGATTTCGTCCGTGGCCTTCGCGGTTTGGGCCGCGAGCGCCTTGACCTCTTGAGCGACCACCGCGAAACCCTTGCCCGCCTCGCCGGCGCGCGCCGCCTCGATCGTGGCGTTGAGCGCCAGAAGATTTGTCTGTTCGGCAACCGACGTGATGAACTTGACCACGTCGCCGATCCGCTGAGCGGCCTTCGACAGTTCATTGATACGGACGTCGGTCTGGCCGGCCTGCCTGACAGCTTCCGTCGCGATCTTGCTCGATTGCTGGACCTGTCGGCTGATCTCACCGATGGACGAGGTCATCTCCTCCGTCGCCGACGCGACTGACTGAACGTTGCTGGATGCTTCCTCCGCCGCGGACGAGACGACGGTCGAAAGCTCCTGGGTGGTGTTTGCTGTTTTGGTGAGCGTATTCGCTGCGGTCTCCAAATGCGCCGAAGCCGATGACACCGTCTGGACGATCCCGCCGACGGCGGCCTCGAAATCGTCGGCCAGTCTGCGCATCGCCGCCTTGCGCTCGGCATTCGCCTTTTCCTCCGCGGCCTTCTTTTCAGCCTCGGCCTTCGCCTCCGCGGCCTTCCGATCTGCCTCGGAGCGTTCGAGATAGACCGATATGGCGTAATCCATGTCGAGCAATGCCGCCTTCACCAGCGCATTTTGCAGCGAAGCCTTCTTTTCCCGTGCGGCCGACGCCGCCCATCCAGCCTTCCGTCACACTCATTTCGACGGCGCGCAGCAGACCGGCCAGAATGAAGCTGTACCCGCCGATATACCAGCGGGGCTCAAGGCCGATCCGATTGTGGGTCTCGCCGATTTTCGTCACCGCGCGCACGTAGGTCTCGTCGAAAGTCGCGGACGCGATAGTCGCCCAATGGCGCAACTGGGCGCCTTTGGCTTGGGCCATGTGCGACTGGCTGGAGAAAAATCGCGCGGTCTCCGGAAACGGGACACCTGCGCATAAAATCCGTCGAGAATCCCCGGAAGCTCCTTTGCGATCAGCGGCTGCAATTCGCGCAAGGCTGCACGCGTCTCTTCATCCATGCGAATGAACGCGAGACGGGAGGCAATACCATTATCGTTGCTCATGCTGCTTTCCCCAACCGGCTCGGAAACCAATCGCGATATGATTTCCAAAAGCCAACAGGTGTTACGATGCGATGCGGCATATGCGGCATAGCTTGAAATCGCCGAATCACCACATCTGCGGTTCATTCAGAATGTGATGGGTATATAAAATCGATTTTAATTCCTCGACCTGCATCGATCTACTCCAAGAGTGCAATTGAGCTTCACTCTTACTGAGAATTCCCAGAATAATACGGTTCGACGACAGTGAGCCGAGAAGAGGACTGGCGCAGCATGCGAAGCACGTCAGGCTTTCCCTTAAGTATTTCGGCGGTGATTGCGGGCTTTGAAATTGCCGCGAGGGCCGCTGAATACCTGAGTTCAGGCATTTCGCCTGCGCGGCGCTGCGTCTCCCATCGCCGCATTGCTCCCGTAAGCGGTAGAAGCGGATTGCCTTCTGGGCTGTCTCGGGTCTGAGCTTTTGGAAATTTGCGTGCATTTCCTCAAAATCTTTTGGCGGAAGTCTGTTGTCCCGACACCGAGCATCAGAATTAAGCGGGTCGTTTCCCAATCAAGGCCGAGCGCCTTGGCGAAGATAAGGACGAGATCCGATCGCTCCTGAACCAGGCCGCGTTCAACGAAGCCGATCGGCAAATCACAGAGCACCGACAGGGCGACCGCGGTTTCGTCAAATTTCTGCTCATTCGCGAATTCTTGCAGCTTGCCGGCGTCGAGAGCCCCCTTTGGCATGGAGCGACGTAACGTGGGCATGAGCGGCTTGAAAGGCGTGGGACTGCTCTCGCGCGGTGTTCTGAATGGAATCGGTAATTTCCGCGACAACCCCGTGGATGACGCTCGCGCGACGCGGGTCAGCGGTTTCGAGCTTCACTCTGACGATTGCGGAAGCCTCGGCGAAAAGCCTGAGCAGGTGAGCGTGGGGCATGTCTGCACGCAGCCACAGGCCAACGGCCAATCGTTCATCGGCGCTCGAACGCTGGACAAGCCCGCTGTAGCCGGCTTGTGAAAACTGCGCGCCCGGATTTCTGACGGCCGTCAGCGCGACGTTCTGATCACCCCGCTCGACCAGGATGTCGGTTACTGCTTCAGAAATGTTTTCGCGCTGCGCAATCGCCAGCAAATGCTCCTGATGCCTGGTCCTTGCCATTTCAACGAGCGTCGCGTCATCGAGCAGGTTCGATTTGGATAATATCGGCCCCGCCACTTCGATGGCATCTTCCCTTGCCATTTTCCGCATCAGGCGTGGCGGAGCATCAGGGATATCCGCCAGCCGCACGGCAAGTTCGATGCGGGCAGCCAATTCGATCTCGACGTAAAGACGGCCCAGTACGTCGTCGAACAGATCGATGTCTTCGTCTCTGTATCGACCGGAGCCGGTCAGAAACAGATCGGTTACCTTCCGGAGCGCTTCCGCGCGACGCCCGATGGTCTTGGTCGCGATCGCGGCCTCAAGTTCGTCGATCAAGCTTGCCTGCATGGACATACGAATTCGCTGCGCTTACCGGCGATCCCGGCTGATTGGAGCTGACGTGTCCGTCTCGTCTAAGCCGATGGATTTCTCATCCGATGAGCTCGGACACCTGTTGTCGTTTGACGCGCACACAAGCGCGACCGGAGTGGCATCAAGCTCGTCCGGCGCGGTCGATTTCAGAACCTTGTTGATAATGCCAAAGAGAAGATTGGCCAAAACCCACGAATGCGCGGTCGCGGCGGCAAATTCGTCGGCCAAATCATGGCGCACTTTGCGGTCACTCCCCATGGGTACTTCGCCTACCCCCTTAATCTAGATCAAGTCCGTTTTCGCAGGACTTTTGCACCGTAAGTCGAGCGGTTAGCGCTTTCGATCTCAAAATCCGGCCACGAGATGATCGTCTGCTTATAAGGACTTTAGTCTGGGGCAATAAAATTGCCTCTAATCCCTAGCGTGCATCGCTCATTCCGCGGATGCAGCGCCCGCGTGGTTGCAAACCAAATAGCGGCTATTTGGAGTTGCAATATTATGAGATGACGATTTATCCGGACGTATACAATCCCGCTCGCTCTATATTCAGTTTTTGCAAGTTTGATTTGCGTGATTGATCGGCTCACCCTTTTGCAGAGCGGTACATGATCGACCAATTACCCCCGTCGCGACTGAGGCGATATCCCGTCATAGATACCACCAGCCGCGACGACATGCGCGATGCCCTCGTGCATCGTTATGGGGGGACCGATTTCAATCTGCGCCGCGCCGGTGAGCCGTTTCGTGGGGTCGGCAATCTTCTGCAGCTGAAAAGTATCGCGCTAAGCTTTTGCAGCTACACCGCTGACGTCTCGGTCGCGTTTCCGGGAGACAATCTCATACGGCAACAATACGTGCTCTTCGGGCAGTGGTGAGACCACGTTCGGATCCTCGCAATATAATATCAGCTCAAATGAAACGGTCTTGATGCCGGCGGAGAATCGAGTTGAGGTCCAATTTTTCAAAGCAGTTCTCGATGGTCACTTTACGAGTTGATGCTTCTGCCCTGCGCATCAAACTATCGTCTTTGATTGGACACCCCGTGGGCCAAAAGATCGAGTTTTCGCCGGTACCGACATTTCGGGATCCAAAGCAATTGCAATTGCGCAATTTCGTTCTGTTTTTGTCGGACGAAGCCGATCGTGAGGGCGCAACTCTGCCCGATGTCGCTATGGCGGAGTGCGAGCAATTATTGATGGTGTTATTTCTGGCCACCAACAAGCACAACTTCAGCCGACTGTTGGAGAGTCCAGCGCCGCAGGCCGCACCTTGGCAGGTGCGCGTGGTGGAAGAATATATTCGCGCCAATTGGGAGCGCCCGATCACGATCGAGGCGCTGGCGGAAGCCACCGGCGTCGGCATCCGCAGCATGTTCAAAACTTTCAAGGATGCTCGCGGCTATTCGCCGATGGCCTTCCTGAGACAAGTCCGGCTCGATCAAGCACGACGCATGTTGCAGACTCCCGATCCGACGACCTCGGTAACAGGAGTGGGCCTTTCCTGCGGGTTCAGCAGCCTCGGCCATTTTGCCCACGACTACCGCGAAGCGTTCAACGAATTGCCGTCAGTGACGCTGGCAATGGCGAAGGCCGGTCGGCGCGCCGGAAGATCGGGTTGATCGCTTCTTTCCCGACCTACCCCCCTGAGCTTAAATCAGGAGGGCTCTGAATTAGGAACGGTCGCGCGCCGTCACACCATGATCTGGCCGCCGTTGGCGGTGAGGGTCGAGCCTGTGATCAATCCGGCATCGTCCGATACGAGGAACAGAACGCAGCGCGCGATTTCGGCAGGCTCGCCGAGACGGCCGATCGGAATTTGCGGCAACACCGACTTCTCCAGCACCTCCTGCGACATCGCCTTCACCATCTCGGTCGCGATGTAGCCGGGACAAATCGCATTCACCGTGATGCCGGCACGGGCACTTTCCTGCGCCAGCGCCTTGGTGAAGCCGATTTCGCCGGCCTTGGCGGCGGAGTAGTTGGTCTGCCCCATCTGGCCCTTCTGGCCGTTGATCGAGGAGATGTTGACGATGCGGCCGAACTTGCGCTCGCGCATGCCCTCGATCACCGGCCGGCACATGTTGAACAATGACACGAGGTTGGTGTTGATCACCGCAAGCCACTGCTCCGGCTTCATGCGGTGAAACATGCTGTCGCGGGTGATGCCGGCGTTGTTCACGAGGATCTCGACCGGGCCGAGGTCGGCCTGGACCTGCTTCAATCCCGCAACGCAAGCGTCGTAGGAGGAAACATCCCACTTGTAGACGTTGATGCCGGTCTCGGCCTTGAACTTCTGCGCCGCCTCGTCATTGCCGGCATAAATGGCCGCAACCTTGTAGCCCGCGGCCTTCAACGTCTTTGAGACCGCTTCGCCGATACCGCGCGTGCCGCCTGTCACTACCGCAACTCGTGCCATCAGGTCCTCCCTGTGTCCTCCAAGGCGCCGTCACGATTACTGGAGCAGTCCGGCCGCATCATTGATCTCGCACAAACCGGAAAGTTCCCGTCACCCACGTCGCGCTCACCGTTGAGCCGCCATGATCCACAACCGAACGACACGGTCAAATCGCCAATGTCGTCCCAAACGAGTTGCGGCCGGGACTAGGCCCGGCCGCGTCAACAGAACTTGGGCCGCTTCAAGCGGCTGCGGCGTGGTTGCCGAACCGGATCAGATTTTCCTTCTGCTTCTCGTTGCGCGGCTTGAGCTTGAACAGCCGCGCCGCGGTGCCGCCCAAAATGTTGTGCTTGCCGCGCTCGGAGAGGAACGGCAGGTCGTAGATGGTCGACGGCAGGTCGAAGTCCCAGTGCGGATAGTCGGAGGCGTAGAGCAGGTGATTTTCCGCATCCATCATGCGGAACGTCTGCTCCATCGCGGCAAGATCCTGGATCTCCATCGGCTGCGAGGAATAGTACATGTCGCGCATGTACTCGCTCGGCTTCTTCTTGAGCACCGGGCATTCCGACGGCCGCATCATGTATTCGTGATCGAGCCGCTGCATCAGGAACGGGATCCAGGCGAGACCGGATTCGATCCAGATCACCGGCAGCTTCGGGAAGCGTTCGCCCATCCCGTTCACCACCCAGTTGGTGCAGTGAAGGATGTTGTAGAACGAGAAGCCGAGTGCATGCACCGAGAGGAAGCGATTGCAACCGCGGAAGACGTTTTCGTTCCAGTTGAACGCCGAGTGGAACGACAGCACGAGGCCGCGCTCTTCGATCGCGCGATAGACCTTCATGTAGACGTTGTCGTGCACCGGCAGCGTGCGCACCGTCGTGATCATGAAACCGCCGACGCCCGGGCGGTGCCCGAACGTCTCGACGTGGCGGAGCGTTTCATCTGCGTCCGAGAACGGCAGGCACAGCATGGAGTACATGCGGCCGCCGGACTCCGGCAGCACTTTTTCGGTGACCCAGCGGTTGTAGGCCCAGCACAGGTCCGACTCCATCTCCTTCTGGGGATGCAGGCCGATGTTGAGCATGCCGGTCGGGAACAGGCAGGAATAGTCGACGCTCATCGCATCCATCCAGCGATTGCCGAGCTGGATGTCACGGTGCTTGCCGTCCTCGGTCTTTTCCGACCCGCGCAGGGGATAGCGGGTGACGCGGCCGCCCATGTCCTGATAGCCGATCTGCTGCGGGATCAGGGTGCCGCGGCCGCCCTTCATGCCCTGCGAGTAGGACAATTGCCGCAACACGTCGTTTTCCATGAAGGGCAGGATGTCCTTCATGTGCTCGTTCTCGTAGTGATGGGCGTCAACGTCGACGATCACCATGTCGTCGAACTTGCGCTGATGCGCCTGCTGGCGGGCGTGGGCCAGAAGCCGCGTGGTGTTCAACTCGTCGACGGTGACGCGTCGGCCGCGGTCAGAGGTCAGTTCCATGGAAGTCTCCTGAAATTCGAAATCGCTATCGTGTCGGTCGTCTCAGCGGCCGGTCCAGCTCTGCCACATGCCAAGCTCGAAGACGGCGAGATTGGCGGACCTCAAGAGGCCGCTCGCCGTCACCATGACGTCGGTGGAGGTGACGCGGCTGCGCTCGCCGAGCGGAGCAAAGGTCATGCCGGCCTCGACCTGCGCCGCATAGCTGCGGCACGCCACGGCCATCAGTGCCTGGATCGCGTCAGGGCTCAGCGCGTCGGTGCGCCCTTCGGCAAGCGCGCGCTCGACCTCGGTGGCGAGCTTCTTGGCAGCCGCCGATGTCTCATCGCTCGCGCCTGACGGCTTGACTGTGACGGATTTGGCGGCCGGCTTCGCGGCGGCTCGCGGTGCCCTGCTGCTCCGCGCGGGCTGCTTGGCCTTCCGCGCCGCCGCTTTAGGCGCGGACATAGACCTCGTCCCCTTTCTGGATCACTTCGTATTTGCGCAGCTTGAGCTTGCGGTCGGAGACGCATTCGCCGGTCTTGATATCGTACTCATAGCCGTGCCAGGGGCAGACGAAGTGCAACTCGGTGTCCGAGAAATAGAGGCCCTTCGATGTCTTGTCGGGCATGATGCGCTCTTCGACCTTGGCGATGGTGAGCCCCTCGCAGGCCGGGCCGCCCTGGTGCAGGCAGTAATTGCTGTAGGCGTAGAAGGTGCCGTGCTCGCGGAACACACCGATCTCCTGGTCACCGACGAACACGATGCGACGGTCGCCATCCTTGAATTCGGAGATCTTACCGACAAGTTTCTCAGCCATTCGAAGCGTTTCCTCCACTGCGGCCGTCACGGCCGACTGTCGCCCGCGGTTTACGGCACGCGAGCAGCATTGC
The DNA here is from genome assembly GCA_963702755.1 of uncultured Alphaproteobacteria bacterium. Lineage (GTDB taxonomy): Bacteria > Pseudomonadota > Alphaproteobacteria > Rhizobiales > Xanthobacteraceae > JAJPKK01. The sequence goes on from CAVPDZ010000012.1 coordinate 181,831, forward strand.
GCTGCGGGCGCTTATATTACAAACACTCGGTCAATGCGAGCCCGAAGGGCGTTCGCCCATCGATGGGCAGCCGCGCTCGGCTTGCAAAGGCGGCCTCAAATCTGTTTGGTGAGCGCCCCTTAAGGGAGAGAGACGAGATGGCGAGCTACAAGCTGGTGACGTTCGCGGCCGATGAGGGACCACGGGCTGGAATCGTGATCGGGGAGCAGGTCTACGACGCGGCAAAGCTCACCGGGCGCGCTGCCGATGCAACCGTGCTCGGCATCCTCGACGATTGGACCGCGGCCCGCGAGCGCCTCGCCAAGGCAAGCGCCTCGCCTGGTGCCGCCGGCCGGCCGCTCGCCGGGACACGGCTGCTGGCGCCGATCCGATGGCCGTCCGCGATCTATTGCGCCGGCGCGAACTATGCGGACCATGCCGCCGAGATGGCGCGGGCCATCGGCCGGGAACCGGAACCCGATCCGCACACGCTCGGCCTCAAGGCCTGGCACTTCATCAAGGCGGGGCGCAGCACGCTCGCGGCCGACGGCGACACCATCAACATCACGGCGATGTCCAAGACCATGGACTGGGAGGTCGAGCTTGCGGCCGTCATCGGACGGCCCGCGAAAAACGTGCCGCTCGACAAGACGCTCGACTATGTCGCGGGCTATACCATCGCGAACGATCTGTCGGCGCGCGACATGGGGCGCCGCCCGAACGTGTCCGACACCTCGCCGTTCAAGTACGACTGGGTCGCCCACAAGAACTTCGACGGCTCCTGCCCGCTCGGTCCCTGGATCGTGCCGAGCCAGGACATCGCCGACCCGCAGAAGCTCGGTCTCAAGCTGTGGGTCAACGACGTCATCAAGCAGGACTCCAATACCAGCCAGATGATCTTCACCCTCGCCGAGCAGATCGAGCGGCTCTCCTCGCGCATCACCTTGCAGCCCGGCGACGTGATCCTGACCGGGACGCCCGCCGGCGTCGGCGCGGCGCGGCCGGAGTTCCTCAAGGCGGGTGACGTCGTGAAGCTGTGGATCGAGAACATCGGCACGCTCACCAACACGATGGCGTGACCGCACGCGGTCGTCGCGAAATACAACAGTCGAAAAAACCGCGCCGGTTCGGCATGCAAACTGTCATTCGCGTATCCGGGCTGTCCAAGACCTATGCGTCGGGATTCGCCGCACTCAAGAACGTCGACCTTGAGATTCGCCGCGGCGAGATTTTTGCGCTGCTGGGCCCGAACGGCGCCGGCAAGACAACGCTCATCGGCATCATCTGCGGCATCGTGAATCCGACGACCGGCACGGTCACGGTCGACGGTCACGACATTGTAACCGAGTATCGCAGGACGCGGTCGCTGATCGGCCTCGTTCCGCAGGAACTGACCACCGATGCCTTCGAAACGGTATGGGCAACCGTTTCGTTCAGCCGCGGGCTGTTCGGCAAACCGAAGAATCCCGCCCACATCGAGAAGGTGCTCCGCGAGCTGTCGCTGTGGGATCGCCGCAACAGCAAGATCATGACACTGTCCGGCGGCATGAAGCGACGGGTGCTGATCGCCAAAGCGCTCTCGCACGAGCCGCAAATCCTGTTCCTCGACGAGCCGACCGCGGGGGTCGATGTCGAGCTGCGAAAAGACATGTGGGAGACGGTGCGCGCGCTGCGCGAATCCGGCGTCACCATCATCCTGACCACTCACTACATCGAGGAAGCCGAATTGATGGCCGACCGCATCGGGGTCATCAACAAGGGCGAGATCATCCTGGTGGAAGAGAAGCGCGAACTCATGCGCAAGCTCGGCCGCAAAGAACTCGCGCTGCACCTTCAACACAAGCTCGACGCCATTCCGCCGGAACTCGCGCCCTATCGTCTTGTGCTCTCGAGCGACGGCCGCGACCTGACCTATACCTATGACAGCCAGAGCGAGCACAGCGGGATTGCCGCCCTGCTCACCGACCTCGGCCGCGCCGGCATCCACCTCAGCGACCTCTCCACCTCCGAAAGCTCGCTTGAAGAAATCTTTGTCGGCCTCCTGAGGAACGGACAATGAATTTCCGCGCCGTCCAGGCGATCTATGTCTTCGAGATGGCGCGCACGGGGCGCACCTTGCTTCAAAGCATCGTGTCGCCGGTGTTGTCGACCTCGCTCTACTTCGTGGTGTTCGGCGCGGCGATCGGTTCGCGCATCAGCGAGATCGAGGGGGTGAGATACGGCGCCTTTATCGTGCCCGGCCTGATGATGATGATGATGCTCACCCAGAGCGTCGCCAACGCATCGTTCGGCATCTATTTTCCGCGCTTCACCGGCACGATCTACGAACTGCTGTCGGCGCCGGTGTCGTCGTTCGAAGTGGCGCTCGGCTATGTCGGGGCCGCGGCGACGAAGTCGATCATCCTCGGGCTCATTATCCTCGCGACCGCCGGCTTGTTCGTGCCGCTGCGGCTCGATCATCCGCTGTGGATGCTGGCGTTCCTGCTGCTGACGGCAACCACCTTCAGCCTGCTCGGCTTCATCATCGGCATCTGGGCCGACGGCTTCGAGAAGCTGCAGGTCGTGCCGCTCCTCGTCATCACGCCGCTGAGCTTTCTCGGCGGCAGCTTCTATTCGATCAAGGTGCTGCCGCCGGTCTGGCAGGAGGTCGCGCTCGCCAATCCGGTGGTCTATCTGATCAGCGGGTTCCGCTGGAGCTTCTACGGCATCGCCGACGTCGCGGTCGGCATCAGCGTCGGCATGACCGCCATCTTCCTCGCGATTTGCCTTGTCACCGTATGGTGGATTTTCCGGACCGGATACCGGCTGAAGCCGTGACGCTCCGATTCCTACCGCTTCGCCTCGCGAAGGGTGGGTCGAGGTGATATCTTTGCGGGCATGAACCGCATCTTCACTCCGCCGCACCGCGCGCCGACGCAAACGGCCGACGGGTTGCCGCGCTGGCGCTGGACCGTCGCCGAAATCGAGCGCATGGCGGCGGAAGGCTATTTTCGCGACGACGAGCGGCTTGAGTTGCTGGGCGGGGAGATCGTGCCGATGTCGCCGAAGGGACGCCGCCACGAGGCCATCCGCGAAGAGATTGCGTTTCGCTTCACGCGCCTTGCGCCGGAGGGAATCTTTGTGTCCTCCGAGTCTCAGTTCGACCTCAGCCCGGATACCTACCTGGTGCCCGACGTGCTCGTCCGGCCGGCCAGCATCAAAACGCCCGACCTGCGTGGTCCCGACGCATTGCTGGTCGTCGAGATCGCGGACACGAGCCTCTCCTACGACCTCACAACGAAGGCGTCGCTCTACGCAAGCCATGGCGTGCGCGAATACTGGGTCATCAATGCGGTGACGCTGGTGACCAAAGTCCACCGTCAACCATCCGGCGACCGCTACGCATCGACAGCGGAAATTGGTCCAAGCGATCGGCTCACCGCATCCCTTGTCCCATCATTGTCGCTTTCCCTCGATACGATTGCCGTCGATTGAACCTTCGCGAGGTCGTGCAATGAATTCTCCGAACTGGCTGGCGCTGCGCGGCGTCGATCCGAAGCTTTTGACCAAGGCCCGGCTTGAGACCCACTACGCCATGCAGTGGCTTGCGCGCGCGGCCCGCGCCTACGTTCCGGAGATGCCGGCGGACGGCCACACCAATCTCGGCTGGGACGAAACCCTCGGCGCCTTCACGACCCATCCTCTGCCTGACGGCACGACGCTCGTCCTGCGCATCGAGAACACGGCACTGGCGCTCGTGTCCGCGGGCCGCATCGATGCGGCACATACGCTTGTTCTCGACGGCCGTCGCGAGGCGGAGGTGCGCGATTGGCTTGGGCAGCTCGTGGCCGCGCACGGTCTCGATCCGAAAGGCCTCGACGCGCCGCTGCGCTGGACGATGCCGGAGTGGCCGATCGCAGGCGGAGCACCCTACGCAACTGGAGGACTGGCGGACGCGCTGCGGGAACTCGCCGCGTGGAATATGAACGCTTACCGGATGCTGGTCGCGTTCCAGCAGGACCTCGTGGCGCGCGGCTTCAACGCTCCGCCGGTCCGCATGTGGCCTCACCACTACGATTTCGACACGCTGGTGGAGCTTGGCGGCGGCCGCAGTACCGGGATCGGCTTCACGCCCGGCGATCATTTCTATGACGAGCCTTACTTTTACGTCAGCCTCAACCCGAAGCCCGACATCACAAAGCTGCCGCCGCTGACAGGCATCGGGCGCTGGAACACCACAAAGTTCGTCGCGCCCGTCGCGACGGCCGAGCGCATTCTCGCGGCCAAAGATCCCAAGGGCGCAGTCGAGGCGTATCTGCGCGAGGCGATCGACATCGCGAACGCGCCTCGCGCCTGAAAAGCTGCTATCCTCCGCGCTCGCAAAAACGTGCGGCTGCAGCCGCGCGCAGCGGGAGGACATCATGCTGAAAACCAAAGGCGCGCCGATCGCGTTCGCCGCGGGCTTTGCAATGCTGGCGCTGCCGGCCCACGCCCAGGAACTCGCCATCGCCAAGGAAGGCTACTTCTTCGTCGGCGGCAAATACGAGACCGCCGGCGACAAGCAGGTGATGCACGGGCAGATCTACGTCGAATACCAGATCCCGAAAAAGCGCACCCAGCAGTATCCGCTGGTCATCGTGCCGGGCGCGGCGCAGACCGCGACCAACTTCAACGGCACGGCCGATGGCCGCGAAGGCTGGACGCAGTTTTTCCTGCGCCGCGGCTACGCGGTCTATGTCGTCGAGCAGCCCGGGCGCGCGCGCTCGTCCTACCAGCCCGACACCGACGGGCCGCAGGCCTACCCGCAGGTGCTCAACGTGCAGCAGCGCTTCACGGCGCCGGAGAAATACACGTTGTGGCCGCAGGCGCGCCTGCATACCCAATGGCCCGGCACCGGCATGGCGGGCGACCCGACCTTCGACCAGTTCTTTGCCTCGCAAGTGCCGTTCGTGCAGAAGCCCGACGTCATCCAGGCGCTCAACCGCGATGCGCTTTCAGCGCTGATCGACAAACTCGGGCCGATCATCCTGATGACCCATTCGCAATCGGGCTCCTATGGCTGGGAGGCAGTCGACCAGCGGCCGGGCATGGTCAAGGCGCTGCTTGCGGTCGAACCGTCCGCTCCGCCGGTCCATGACGTGGACTTCCTCGGCGCGCCCGACTGGTTCAAGAATGGAGCGCGCACGCGCCCGTGGGGCCTCACCGCAATTCCGATCACCTACGCGCCGCCGGCAAAGGACGCCTCCGAACTCGCCTTCGAGCAGCAGGAGAAGGCTGACGGGCCTGAGCTTACGAAGTGCTGGCTGCAGAAGGCGCCGGCGCGGCAACTGCCCAATCTGCAAAAGCTGCCGATTGCGATCGTCACCGGCGAAGCCTCGTTCCACGGGCCGTTCGAGCACTGCGTCGTGAAATATCTCGAACAGGCGGGCGTGCACACGACCTGGCTCAATCTCGGCGCCATGGGCATCCACGGCAACGGCCACATGATGATGCTGGAGAAGAATTCCGATCAGATCGCCGACGCTGATGGAAAAGTGGCTCCGCAAGGCAATCGGCGAAAAGGCTGCCGCCACCCCGGTCAAGCGCGCATCACGGTGAGTTTGAACGGGGCTTAGGGTGCGCACGCTTTGCGCATCCTAAGCCTGGATGCCGCCGATCGTGCATGTTAGAGCACGCGTCGCCAATTTTTGGATCATATTCTGCAATCGGGGCTGTCGTGCGCGCGACTACAAAACTCAGGAGCCTCGTCAACGGCGGCGGCATCGTCGTTGCGCCCGGCGCATTTGACGGCCTCTCCGCCCGGCTCGTCGAGCAGGCCGGATTCAGCGCTGTCTATGCGAGCGGCGGCGCGATCGCGCGGTCGACCGGCGTACCCGACATCGGCCTGCTCACGCCCGACGAGATCGAACGGCGGCTCGGCCAGATGGTCGAGGCGATCACGGTGCCGTTGATCGCCGACGCCGACACCGGCTACGGCAATGCGCTCACCGCCCAGCGCGCCGCCCGCGCGTTCGAGCGCGCCGGCGTTGCCGCATTTCACCTCGAAGACCAGGGCTTCCCGAAGAAATGCGGCCACTACGACGACAAGTCGCTGGTGCCGGCGGCGGAGATGGTGCAGCGGCTGCGCGCGGTGAAGGATGCGCTGCACGATCCGGATTTCATCGTCATCGGGCGCACCGACGCGATCGCGGTCGAGGGTTATGAGGCCGCCCTCGAGCGCGCCGCAGCCTATCTCGAAGCCGGCGCCGACATGATTTTCGTCGAGGCGCCGACCACGGAGCAGCAGATCGCCGACATCGCGCGGCGGCTTCCGGGTCTCAAGCTCATCAACATGTTCCAGGGCGGCAAGACGCCGCTGTTGCCCGCTTCGCGCCTGCAGGAATTCGGCTACCACGTGGTCATTATTCCAAGCGACACCCAGCGCGCCGCCATCAAGGCGATGCAGCGCGTGCTCGCGACGATTGCCCGCGACGGCAGCGCCGCCGCGATGATCGAGGACATGGCCTCGTTCAAGGAGCGCGAAGCGGTCGTCGACACCGCCGGCTATCTCGAACTCGACCGCCGGTATTCGGCGTGAGCCACGCCGCTGGCGGCGACAATCCGCAAACGCGCGGCATCGCAAGTTTTGTTGCCGGGCTGCAATACGAGCGCATCCCGGCCGCGGTGATCGCGCGCATCAAGCTGTTGATTCTCGATGCCTTCGGATGCGCGCTCTACGGCACCGCTCTGCCCTGGAGCCGCATCCTGCGCACGACATTGCGCGGTCTCGACACCACGGCGGCCTGCGCCGTGTGGGGCACGACGGAGCGATTGTCGGCGCCGCATGCGGCGCTCGTCAACGGCACGCTGGTGCAGAGTTTCGAACTCGACGATGTCCATCGCGCCGGCGTGCTGCATGTCGGCGCGGTCACGCTGCCTCCGCTCATCGCCATCGCCGAAATGCGCCCTGGAATGAGCGGGCGCGATTTCCTGCGCGCGGCCGTCGCCGGCTACGAGATCGGGCCGCGTGTCGGATTGTGCATGGGACCGGAGCATATCGGCCAGGGCTGGCATTCCGGCGCGACCGTCGGCGTGTTCTCGGCGGCAGCCGGCGCTGCTGCGGCGCTCAGGCTCACGGAAGAGCAGACGGTGCATGCGCTCGGCATCGCCGGAACGCAGGCGTCGGGCCTGATGGCGGCGCAATACGGTGCCATGGTCAAGCGCATGCATGCCGGCCGCGCCGCGCAGAGCGGGCTCTACGGCGCGCTGCTGGCTGAGGCGGGATTCACCGGCATCGTCGACGTGTTCGAGAGCGAATATGGCGGCTTCTGCACCACCTTCTCGCGCTCGCAGGACCGCTTCCGCCTCGCCGAACTCACCGCCGGCCTCGGCGAGCGGTTCGAGACCATGGGCGTGGCGCTCAAATTCTATTCCTGCGTCGGCAGCAACCACACGAGCCTCGACGCCATCCGCGCGATAGCCTCGCGTCGGCCGTTCCGCGCCGACGATATTGCGCGCATCGTGGTCCACGGCTCGCAGGCAACCGTCGATCACGTCGGCTGGCCCTATCGTCCGCAGGGACTGACCTCGGCGCAAATGAACCTGCCGTTCTGCATCGCGACCCTGATCATCGAAGGCGACGTCTTCGTCGATCAGTTCACCGAGGCCGCCGTCACCGATCCGCGCCGCATCGCCCTCGCCCGAAAGATCGAGGTGCTGCACGATCCTGCGATCACCGCCCGCGGCGCCAAGTTCCGTCACCTCGTCCGCGTCGAGGTGCACTTCACCGACGGCACCACGGAAACCGAAACCGTCGAGGCGCCGCGCGGGAGCGAGCAGAAATTCGCGAGCGAAGCCGACGTGGTGGAGAAATTCCGCAAGCTTGCGCGAGGCACCTGCAGCGATGCGGCGGCCGAGCGGATCGTCGAACTGGTGCTCGGCTGCGAGAAGCTCGACGACATCGGTGCGTTGGCGGCGGCGCTGGCGCGACCGCGGTCGTGAACGCGCTTAAGGCCTCACCACCCGCGGCCGTCGCGGAAAGCGGATCTCGATCGTGCCTCCCGGCACGCCGGAATAGCGGTAAACCGAGTACGGCGCGCAATTCCCCCGCGGTCCGCACACTGGATAGGCGTAGAGGCCGGGCCGCACATGGGTCAAATCATACGGCCCGTAATAATGATTGTAATCGCAATGCGGGTAGCAGTCCGCCGCTGCCGCCGCGGTCGCACTCAGGCACAGCGCAGCGCCCGCCGCCGCGACAAGTCGCACGAGCCGCCGATCGCCTGTCTCGTCCTGCGTCATGACAACCCCCATTCGCATTTTTACCATGCCGAGCCGCCTCGAGCTATTGTCGTGGCATCTCGGATAGGACGCACGAAATGCGGCTCTTCCGAGCCTGCCGCCAACCCTGTATCGTCCCTCTGCGCTCGTCGCCGTGTGCGACCAAGGCACGCAACGTGTTCCTAATCGATTCCGGAGCCAGCAGGGTCAATGCCATGAGTTACCAGCGCCGCCACGCCCTCTTTGCGTTCATCGCGGCCTTCGCATTGCTGAACATCGCGGGTTCGATCGGTTACGCGCAAGACGCCACGAAACTTCCGGACTGGTCGGGCCAATGGCGCCGGCCGGCCAACGTCGCGCCGGCGTGGGATCCGACCAAACCGCCGGGGCTCGGGCAGCAGGCGCCGCTGACGCCGGAATATCAGGCGATGTTCGAGAAGATCCTCGCGGACCGTGCCGTCGGCGGCCTGACCGGTGATCCGACCGGCCTGTGCCTGCCGCATGGCATGCCGCGCATGATGGTCGCGATCTTCCCGGTCGAATTCGTCGTCACTCCGAAGGTCACCTATTACATGACCGACTACACGACCTCGCGCCGCATCTTCACCGACGGCCGCGATTGGCCCGAGGAGCTGTTGCCGAGCTTCAACGGCTACTCCATCGGCAAGTGGGTCGATGTCGACGGCGACGGCCGCTACGACTTGCTCGAGGTCGAGACTCGCGGCTTCAAGGGCCCGCGCACCTTCGAGGGCAGCGGCATGCCGCTCCACCGTGATGGCGAGACCGTCATCAAGGAGCGCATTTTCCAGGACAAGGCCAACAAGGACCTCCTCTACGACGAGGTCACCGTCATCGATCACGCGCTGACGCGGCCGTGGACCGTGACCCGCAGCTATCAGCGCAGTCCGAACGCGGTGTGGGATTTCGTCGATTGCGCCGAGAACAATCCGCATGTGGTGATCGGCCACGAAACCTACATGCTCAGCGCCGACGGCTACCTGATGCCGACGAAGGAGGGCCAGCCGCCCCCCGACATGCGCTATTTCAAGCGCAAGCCCCAGTAGCCGGCACGGCTCGTAGCCCGCATGAGCGAAGCGACATGCGGGGAAGTCGGCCGGCAGGCGATAGCTGAAAGTCAGCCCCGGATATCGCTTCGCTCATCCGGGCTACAGTGTCAGCTCGCGAGCCTCGCGACGACATCTTCCGCGAGCGAGAGCGAGGCCGTGAGGCCGGGCGACTCGATGCCGAAGAGATGCACGAGGCCCGGCAGGCCGTGCTCGCTTGGCCCATCGATCATGAAGTCGGCCGCGGGTTCGCCGGGGCCGGACAGTTTGGGGCGAATGCCGGCGTAGTCGGGAACGAGCGTGCCGTCCGGCAGTCCGGGCCAATAGGTCCGGATCGCCGGGTAGAAGCTCGCGACGCGCTCCGGGTCGACGTTGAAATCGTAGGTGTCGATCCACTGGACGTCGGGGCCGAAGCGCATCCGGCCGGCGAGATCGAGGGTGACGTGGATGCCGAGCCCGCCCGGCACCGGCGCCGGATAGACAAGCCGGCTGAAGACCGGCCGTCCGGTGTAGGCAAAGTAGTTGCCCTTGGCGAGGACGAGCGGCGGCACGCGCGCGGCCGGATAGCGCTCGGTCGCTCGCGCCAGCGCCTGCGCGCCGTGACCGGCCGAATTGACGACGGCATCGACCGTGAGCGTGCCGGGTTCGGCGCCGCCGAACCGCACCTCCCAGCCGTGCGCGGCCGGCGCCAGACTCTCGACCGGCGTGTTGAACGCCAGCACGCCGCCGCCATCCTCGATGTCGCCTTGCAGCGCGAGCATGTAGCGGTGGCTGTCGATGATGCCGGTTTCGGGCGAATGGAACGCGGCGACGCAGGCGAGCGCCGGCTCCATCGCGATGGCCTCGTCAGCTTCCATCATGCGCAAGCCCTCGACGCCGTTGCGAGTCGCCTGGGCGAAGATCTTCTCCAGCGCGGGGATGTCGGCGTCGCGGCTCACCACCACGAGCTTGCCGACTTTCTTGTGCGGCACGCCGTGGGAGGCGCAATAGTCGTAGAGCATGCGGCGGGAGCGGGCGCAGTGGCGCTCGCGCAGCGAGCCAGTCGGGTAATAGAGGCCGGCGTGGATCACTTCGCTGTTGCGCGAGGAGGTGCCGCTGCCGATGTGGTCTTCCGCCTCGGCGACGATCACGTCGTGGCCGGCACGCGCTGCCTGACGCGCGATGGCGAGCCCGACAACGCCGGCACCGACGACGAGCACCTGCATGGTCAGGCGCCGTCCGCCGCGACGATCGCGTCGCCCGGCGCGATCTCGCCGGGCGCGATCACCTCGGCATAAACGCCGCAATCCATATGGCCGAGATGCTGCATCAAGGTGTGCGGGATCGTGAGATCGCGGATGCCGGTGCCCGGCTCCACATTGGTGGCGGCGCAGCGCACGATGCGCTTGACGATCTTCGCGCGTGCGCTGGGGCCGAGCGCGATCTCGCGCCCGACGCGCCTCGAGTTCGCTCCACGCCGGCCAGCCGTCCACGTAGAGATTGCCGCGAAAGCGCAGCGGATCGACGCCCTGCCCGACCATGTCTTCGATCGCCGCGACCGAAGCGAGATTGATGATGGACACGACCTTCTTTGCCACATCAGAGAAGCTGTGGCCGGCCGCCGCAAGGACCTGCGGCGGCCCGCGCAGTTCATCGGCGCAGTAGTTTGCGAAGAAGCGCTCGATGGCGGCGCGGCCCGTCGCCGTCGCGAGATCGCCGCGCGCCGCCTCCTGCCCGCCTTCGCGAATCACGAGCGCGTCGGTGGCATCGTCGTACCGGGTATCGAGGCGCGCCAGCCGCTCGTTCTTCATGAGCATCAGGAAGCGCTGCTTCGGCAGATAGGCGGGCGCCGCGGGATCGAACCCGCTCGGACCGTTTTCGATCGCAAAGCGCCGGTCGCCCGCGATGGTCGCGTGAGGCGCAAGCGTCGCCGTCGCGAGGGGCTCTGCGGAGAGCCCCTTCACGGGATAACGATAGATGGCACGGATGGTCGCGTGGTTCATCTCGTCCGGTCGTGCCTGCAGCATGCGCAGGGTGGGAAGACGCGCACGGCAATCGCGCGCAGGGTGTATATCGCCGCGCGCGGATGACTCAGCGCGTCGTTGATCTTACCTAAAGGTCCGAGGAGGTCGCATCAACCTCCCGCCGCGGCTGTGTTCGCCGGTTTGAAATCCGGTGACCGCCAGCCTATAAGGCGCCGCAAATTCGGACGCCGCCATTGCAGCGCAGAGCGCGTCGGCGGCAGGAGCATTACCATGGCCGGACATTCACAATTCAAGAACATCATGCACCGCAAGGGGCGGCAGGACGCGGTCAAGTCCAAGCTGTTCGGCAAGCTCGCCCGCGAAATCACCGTCGCCGCCAAGCTCGGCATGCCGGATCCGGCCATGAACGCGCGCCTGCGCGCCGCCATGATCGCCGCGCGGGCGGAAAACATGTCGAAGGATTCGATCGAGCGCGCCATCAAGAAGGCGCAGGGCAACGACGCCGAAGTCCTACGACGAGATTCGCTACGAAGGCTATGGCCCGGGCGGCGTCGCCGTGATCGTCGAGGTCCTCACCGACAACCGCAACCGCACCGCCTCCGACGTACGCTCCTATTTCACCAAGGTGGGCGGCAACCTCGCCGAGACCGGCGCCGTGTCGTTCATGTTCGACCATGTCGGCGTCATCGAATACGACGCCAAGGCCGCCTCGGCCGATGCCATGCTCGATGCCGCGATCGAGGCCGGCGCCGACGACGTCGCCTCCGGCCCCGACGGCCACGAAATCTACGCCTCGCAGACGAGCTTTGCGGAGGTCGCCAAGGCGCTGGAAGCGAAATTCGGCGAGCCCCGCAAGGCCGGCCTCGTCTGGAAGCCGCAGAACACCGTGCCGGTCGACGACGACAAGGGCGAAAAGCTCTTGAAGCTGATGGAATTGCTCAACGAGCACGACGACGTGCAGAACGTCTACGCCAATTTCGAGGTGTCCGACGCGGTGATGGCGAAGATGGGGGCGTGAGCCACTAGTCGCTCTCCGATGCCGATGCGCCTAGGCGCATCGCGGCTTCGGCGCTATCACCAAGGGCATGGCCCGCCCAATTCGCATCATCGGCATCGATCCGGGGCTCCGGCGTACCGGCTGGGGCGTGATCGAGGTCGAGGGCAACCGGCTCGTCTATATGGCGTGCGGCACGGCGAATTCGCCCGACGAAGCCGCAATTGGCGTGCGGCTCGTGGCGCTGCATAGCGCCCTCAACGAGGTCATGCGGGAGTTCACGCCCGATGAGGCGGCGGTCGAGGCGACCTTCGTCAACAAGGATGCCGCCTCGACCCTCAAGCTCGGCCAGGCGCGCGGTATCGCGCTGCTCGCGCCGGCAAGTTTTGGCGTCCCGATCGCCGAATACGCCCCGAACCTCGTCAAGAAGACCATCATCGGCGCGGGCCATGGCGACAAGACCCAAATCCGCATGATGCTCCGCGTGCTGTTGCCCAAGGCCGCGCCGCGTTCCCACGACGCCGCCGACGCGCTCGCGATCGCCATCACCCACGCGCACCACCGCACCAGCGCGCTCCTGCGGGCCGCCGCAAGATGAAGCTGGTCTCTCACCGCACGAGCGCCTGCGATCACCCTCCCCTGGAGGGGGAGGGTCGGACTGCCGAAGGCAGTCCGGGGTGGGGTGGCAGCGCTTCAACAAACTCAGCGCCGAATGTGCTGAAGCGCTGCCACCCCCACCCGGCCGCTGCGCGGCCGACCCCGGATCAAGTCCGGGGCAGGCTCTCCCCCCTCCAGGGGGAGGTGATCCTGGGGCGCGCGCGATGATCGGCAAGCTGCGCGGGACGATCGATAGCTACGGCGAGGATTTCGTCATCATCGACGTGAACGGCGTCGGCTATCTGGTGCATTGCTCGGGGCGCACGCTGCAGGCGTTGCCGGCGGCCGGCCAAATGGTCGATCTCGCCATCGAGACGCATGTCCGCGAAGACCAGATCCGCCTGTTCGGCTTCCAGTCCGCGACCGAGCGCGAGTGGTTTCGCCTGCTGCAGACCGTGCAGGGGATCGGCACCAAGGTCGCGCTTGCGATCCTCTCGACACTCAAGCCCACCGATCTCGCAACCGCGATCGCGACGCGCGACAAGGCTGCGATCACCCGCACGCCGGGCGTCGGCCCCAAGGTCGCCGAGCGCATCGTCACCGAATTGAAGGACAAGGCGCCGGCGCTGGCCGCCATCGATCCGGCCGTGGTGCGGCTCTCGGGCGCGCTTGACGAGCGCGATGCGCCGCGGCCCGCCCGCGACGCCGTCTCGGCCCTCGTCAATCTCGGTTACGGTCAGCCCCAGGCGGCCGCGGCGGTGGCGGCGGCGACGCGCGAAGCCGGCGAGACTGCCGAAACGGGACGGCTGATCCGGCTTGCCTTGCGGGAGCTGGCCAAATGACCAAATCAAGTGGCCCAAATAGAGTGACTTGAGCGCAACCATCAGGACCAACGAAGTGACGGAAGCATTGCGGAGCGAGGATCGCGAACTGATCGATGTCGCGACCGACCTCATCCGCCGCCATTACCGCGACGACCGGCAGAATGTCGGGGCGGCGCTGCTGACGCGTGAGGGCAAGATTTTCACCGGCGTCAACCTCGACACCCATCTGCGCCGCATGGCGATCTGCGCCGAAGCGGTGGTCTTGGGCCGCGCCATCACCGACGCCGGCGACCGCGGCATCGATACCATCGTAGCCGTACGCCATCCCGACCCCGCCGCCACCGACCAGCGCATCGCCGTCGTCTCGCCGTGCGGCAGCTGCCGCGAGTTGATCTTCGACTACGACGCCCGCGCGCGCGTCATCGTTCCCGGCGAGAATGGTCCCGTGGTTGCGCTCATCAGCGATCTGTTGCCCAACAAATACGTCCGCGCCGCGAAGAAACCGCAGGGGCCGCCCTCGTGAAACGACCCGCCGCCGTGCAGGAGAGCCCGCGCCTCGTCTCGCCGGAACAGCGCGACGAGGATGAAACTTCACTGCGCCCGCAGGCGCTCGCCGATTTCATCGGCCAGGAGCAGGCGCGGCGCAATCTCGGCGTTTTCATCGCGGCCAGCGAAGGGCCGCGGCGAAGCACTCGATCACGTTCTCCTCGTCGGGCCGCCGGGGCTCGGCAAGACGACGCTTGCCCACATCGTCGCGCGCGAACTCGGCGTCAACTTTCGCTCGACCTCGGGCCCCGTCATCGCCAAAGCCGGCGATCTCGCCGCGCTCCTCACCAATCTCGAGCCGCGCGATGTGCTCTTCATCGACGAGATCCATCGGCTCAATCCGGCGGTCGAGGAAATCCTCTATCCCGCCATGGAGGATTTCCAGCTCGATCTCATCATCGGCGAAGGCCCGGCGGCGCGCTCGGTCAAGATCGACCTCGCGCCGTTCACGTTGATCGGCGCGACCACGCGGGCGGGCCTTCTCACCAATCCGCTGCGCGACCGGTTCGGCATCCCGGTCCGGCTCAATTTCTATACCGACGCCGAATTGGAGCGAATCGTCGCCCGCGGCGCCCGCGTTCTCGGCGTCGCCATGACCGACGACGGCGCGAACGAGATCGCGCGCCGCGCCCGGGGCACGCCGCGCATCGCCGGCCGGCTGCTGCGGCGCGTGCGCGACTTCGCGGCGATCGGCAAGGCCGCAGCGATCGACCGCGCCGTCGCCGACCGCGCGCTCCTTGCCCTCGAAGTCGACGCCACCGGGCTCGACGCCATGGACCGGCGCTATCTCACCACCATCGCCATGAACTACGGCGGCGGCCCGGTCGGCATCGAGACCATCGCCGCAGCGCTGTCGGAGCCGCGCGACGCGATCGAAGAGATCATCGAGCCCTATCTCATCCAGCAGGGCTTCATTCAGCGCACGCCGCGCGGGCGCCTGCTCACGTCCCATGCCTTCCGTCATCTCGGCCTCGCCGAGCCGCGTCGCGATGCGGCGCAGTTCGGCCTGTTCGGCGACGAGGAGCCGGAGACGTGACCGGCCTCGACGGCGAAATCCGCGACGGCCATCACGTCATGACGGTGCGGGTCTACTACGAGGACACCGATTTCACCGGCGTCGTCTATCACGCGAACTACCTGCGCTTCATGGAGCGCGGCCGCACCAACTACCTGCGCCTGATCGGCGCGGATCACCGAGCGCTGTTCGAGGCCGCCGAGCAGGAGACGCCGGGATTTGCCTTCGTCGTGCGCTCCATGACGATCGATTATCTTAAGCCCGCGCGCATGGACGACATCCTGACGGTGACCACGGCGGCGGAAGAGGTCAAAGGCGCCTCGATGACCCTGCTGCAGAAGGTATCGCGCGGCGACGATCTGCTCGTCGAAGCCCATGTGCGGGTCGCGTTCGTATCGGGCGGCCGCGCCCGGCCGATCCCGAAGCCGCTGCGCATCGCGATGCAGGCGGGACAGCAAGCCCAGCTCGGCTGATCCCTGATCGACGCACCGTCCAAATCCATGTTAAAGCCATTTACATGACCTGGAGAAACGACGGTCCGCGCGGTTACCACCACGGCAATCTGAAAGAGGCGTTGCTGCGCGCGGCGCTCGACCTCATCGGCCAGAAGGGACCCTCGGGCTTCACCTTCGCGGAGGCGGCGCGCTATGCCGGCGTGAGTCCGGCCGCGCCCTATCGCCATTTTCGCGACCGCGACGAACTGATCGCCAACGTGGCGATGCGCGGCTTCGAGAAGTTCGAGCAGGTGCTCACCCATGCCTGGGACGATGGGCGACCGGAGCCGTTCGCTGCATTCGAGCGCCTTGGGAGGGCCTATCTCGATTTCGCCCGCAGCGATCCGGCCTATTACTCCGCGATGTTCGAGGGCGGAATTGCGCCTGACGGTGCCGAGCAGTTGCGCGAAGCCGGCGAGCGCGCATTCGCCGTGATCCGCGGCGCGGCGGAGCGGCTCGTTGCCCAGCTGCCCGCGAAAGCGCGGCCGCCCGCCTTCATGGTCGCGCTGCATGTTTGGGCGCTCGCGCACGGCATTGCTGCTCTGTTCGCGCGTGGTGATGCCGGGCGGCGAAAGCTCCCGATGCAGCCCGAGGAGCTATTGGAAGCCGGCGTACTTATCTACCTTCAGGGACTAGGGCTGACCGACAAGGCCGCGGAGACAACCCCGCCGCCATCCCAGCACTGATTGGCACACCATAACGCATTGTGATTGCTACCTATTTGAGGCGAATTCTTCGATGCGATGACTTTCCGATGTGGCGGCCTTGACAACCGGAAAGCTCAGCCGTAGCTATGTAAATGTGATTTACATTCACACGCTGCTGTCGGACCAAGTGGTGCAGCAGCGAATACCCACCCACACGTCAAACCGTGAGGCTGTCATGCCAATCGTTGAAAAGCTGGACGAGTTGGGAAAGCCCGCCTGGATCGCACTGATGATCCTCGGCTTCGTGGCTTGGTGGCCACTGGGCTTTGCAATGCTCGCCTTCATCATCGGGAGCGGAAGAATGGGCTGTTCACACTACTACGGCACGGACCGTTGGCAGCGCAAAATGGAGCGCCTGCAGGACAAGATGGAGCGCATGCGTCAGCGGTCGGGCTGGGGTACGCCCCCGTGGGGCTCGCGCTCGAGCGGCAACCGCGCCTTTGACGAATATCGCGCCGACACGCTGCGACGTCTCGAAGAGGAGCAAAAGGAGTTCCGCGAATTCCTCGACCGGCTGCGCCATGCCAAGGACAAGGTCGAATTCGACCAGTTCATGGCCGAACGCCGCAACCGGCCGCCGCAGCCGCCGCAGGGATCGGAAGGTCCGTCGGGATCGCCTTATCAAGGGCCGCAACCGTAAGCCTGACCGCACGAACTCGCTGTCAGCAACAACATCTCCGGGGCCATCCGCAGCGATGCGGGTGGCCCTTGGCGTTTAGAGACTAGGGGCTTGGGCGGTCTTTGAGCGGGTGTTGGGCGGTCGACCGTGCGGCATCGCGTCCCGTGAATGACGGCCTTGCAACTATGCTAACCCATTGTTAACCACGGGTGCCGCGTTATGGCGTGTAAGTTGCGCTGACCGCCCCAGAATGGACACCTTTCGCGGGGACTTCGTGAACTCCGGCCGCGGCTTGATGCTTCCGCCCGAACCTCGGGGAAGCTGGCGGAAGTGGCCCCTGGCTGGACCTTGTCGGAAAAATCGGTGCGGCGGCCCTTGAGTTCGAACCGCGGTCAGCCGCAGCACCGGAAGGACGCTACCCAATGTCTCCAACCGACCTGGCGCCGTCGGAACTCTCGATCTTTACGCTGTTCCTGCAAGCGCACTGGATCGTCAAAACCGTAATGATCGGGCTCCTGGTCTGCTCGATCTGGGTGTGGGCGATCGCAGTCGACAAATACATCCTCTACGCCCGCACAAAGCGGTCGATGGACCGTTTCGAGCAGACCTTCTGGTCCGGTCAGTCGCTGGAGGAGCTTTATCGCACCGTCTCGGCGCGCCCGAACCATTCCATGGCCGCGCTTTTCGTTGCCGCGATGCGCGAATGGAAGCGCAGCTTCGAGGGGCATCCCCGCTCGTTCGCGGGCCTGCAGATGCGAATCGAGAAAGTGATGGATGTGACCATCGCCCGGGAGGTCGAGCGTCTCGAACGCCACCTTCTGGTCCTCGCGACCGTCGGTTCCGCGGGGCCGTTCATCGGGCTGTTCGGCACCGTCTGGGGAATTATGACGAGTTTTCAGTCAATTGCCGCTTCAAAGAACACTTCGCTCGCGGTTGTGGCCCCAGGTATCGCAGAAGCACTGTTTGCAACCGCGATTGGACTTGTCGCTGCCATACCAGCGACCATTTTCTATAATCAATTCAGTTCCGAAGTGAACAAGCAGGCCCAGCGCCTGGAGGGGTTCGCAGACGAGTTCGCCGCCATCCTGTCGCGGCAGATCGATGAGCGCGTGTAACGGATAGCGCCGTGTGGGGCGGCGGTTAGGGGACGCGGGATGGGAATGGGGGGAGCCTCGGGGGTTTCGGGCGGCCGGCGTCGGCAGCACCATCGCCGCGACGTCATGAGCCAGATCAACGTCACCCCCATGGTCGACGTCATGCTGGTGTTGCTCATCATCTTCATGGTGTCGGCGCCATTGCTGACGGTCGGCGTGCCGATCGACCTGCCGCAGACCCAGGCGAAGAG
Organism: uncultured Alphaproteobacteria bacterium; assembly: GCA_963702755.1. GTDB lineage: Bacteria > Pseudomonadota > Alphaproteobacteria > Rhizobiales > Xanthobacteraceae > JAJPKK01. The sequence continues at coordinate 200,217 of CAVPDZ010000012.1, forward strand.
CCTCGACCAGGATCGCACCCCGCTGACGCTGTCGGTCGATCTCCAAGGCAGGGTGTTCTTGCAAAGCAGCGAGATTCCGATCGATGAACTCGTTGCCAAGCTCAAGGCGGTGACGGAAGCGCGCGGTGGCCTCGACGAGCGCATCTATGTGCGCGGCGACCGCAAGGTGGATTACGGCACGGTGATGCGGGTCATGGGGCGGCTGTCATCAGCCGGTTTCCGCCGCGTGGCGCTCGTCACCGAAGTCGAGCAAGGGCACTGATCGCTGAACGATGCGGACAGGCTACATCATATCGGCTATTGCCCATGCCATCGTGCTGGGCTGGAGCCTCATCGCGTTCGCGGCCAAGCCTTTTGACACCATGCAAATGGACTCGGTGATGACCGAGGTCATCTCGGAGAGCGAGTTCTCGAAACTCACCGCCGGCTCGAAGACCGCGCCAAAGGTTCAGAAGCCGCTTCCCGTCGTGGACAAGCTCGGCGATCCCAAAGACACCGTGACGGACCCCGCGCCCAAGGTTTCCGCAAAGCCTGAGATCAAGGTCGCGGACGCTTCACCGCCGCCACCGCAATCCCCCCAACCCGCTGAGAAGCCTGCCCCGGCCGCCGCATCAGCACCCGCTGACGCCGGAGCCGAAGCGCCGCCCGAGCCGGATCCGATCGCCGAAGCGCTGAAGAAGGAAGAGGCCAAGCACAAGGAGGAGGAGAAGCGGAAGGAAGAGGCGAAGAAGCGCGAAGAAGCGAAAAAGCGCGAAGAGGCGAAGAAACGCGAAGAAGCGCGCAAGCGCGAGGAAGCGAAAAAGCGCGAGGAGCAGAAATTCGACGTCGACAAGATCCAGGCTGCGCTGCTCGACAAACGTACGCCGCAGCGCCAAGCTGCGATCGGCACGATGGTCAACCCGACGCCTTCGCTGGGCGCGCCGAATGCCAATGCCCCGATGCTGTCGCAGAACGAGATCGATGCGTTGCGCGCGCAACTCTACAGCTGCTGGAATCCGCCGGTCGGCGTCCTTGAGGCGAAGGACCTGATGGTCACGGTCCGCTTCTCGCTCAACCGCGACGGCTCGCTTGCCGGCGAGCCGATGGTCGTCAACCACGGCTCCAATGCGCTGTTCCCGATTGCAGCCGAGAGCGCCACGCGAGCGGTCCGCCGCTGCCAGCCGTTCCACCTTCCCGTCACGAAGTACGAAGCGTGGCAGGAGGTCGAGGTCAACTTCCGTCCCGAAGACATGTTTCGCGGGTGATGCGTAGCAAGCGCCCGACGTTTTCGTGGGACCATTTTTGCAGGACCGATTGCGATGACTGACCGAACCTCTCCTGACGATCGCGCGTTCGCCGCTCGCCCCGGCGGCCGAAGTCCCGTGCTGACGCGCCGCCGCGCCCTGGCGCTCGGCGCGGCCGGCATCGCCGGCGCCGCCGGCCTCAGTCTCGGGCCGGCCGAAGCGGTGCTCCGCTTCGACCTCAACCAGGGCAACATCCAGCCGATGCCGATCGCGATCCCGGACTTCCTGTCCGAGACGCCGGCCGACGCCGAAACCGCGCGCGCGATCACCGCCATCATCACTGCCAATCTCAAGCGCAGCGGCTTGTTCGCGCCGATCGATCCGGCGGCGTTCATTGAGAAGATCACCAACACCGATGTGCTGCCGCGCTTTCCCGACTGGCGCGCCATCAACGCCCAAGCGCTCGCCACCGCGCGCATCGGGCGCCAGCCGGACGGCAGGCTGCGGGCCGATTTCCGCCTCTATGACGTGTTCGGCGGCGCGCAGCTCTTCGGGCATCGTTATCTCGCGAGCCCCGAAAATTCCCGGCGCATCGCTCACATCATTTCGGATGCGATCTACGAGCGCCTCACCGGCGAAGCGGGCTACTTCGACAGCCGCGTCGTATTCGTGGACGAGACCGGGCCGAAAGAGCGTCGCATCAAGCGCCTCGCGCTGATGGATCAGGACGGCGCCAACGTCCGCTATCTGACCAACGGCGCCGACCTCGTGCTGACGCCGCGCTTCTCGCCGTCGAGTCAGGAAATCACCTATATGTCGTTCGGCCAGGGCGAGCCGCGGGTCTACCTTTTGAACACCGAGACCCAGCAGCGCGAGATCGTCGGCAATTTCCCGAACATGTCGTTCTCGCCGCGCTTCTCGCCCGACAGCCAGCGCGTCATCATGAGCCTGCAGCAGGGCGGCAACTCGAACCTGTTCGTGATGGATTTGCGCTCGAAGGCGGCAACACGGCTCACCGACACGCCGGCGATCGACACGGCGCCGTGCTACTCGCCTGAACTCGACCCGCATCTGCTTTGAGTCCGATCGCGGCGGCAAGCCGCAGATCTACGTGATGGCGGCGACCGGCGGTCCCGCCCAGCGCATCAGCTTCGGCGAGGGCTCGTATTCGACTCCGGTGTGGTCGCCGCGCGGCGACACCATCGCCTTCACCAAGCAGTTCGATGGTAAATTCGCCATCGGCATCATGCGGCCGGATGGCCAGGGCGAGCGCATCCTGACCGAGGGCTATCACAACGAAGGGCCGACATTTGCGCCGAACGGCCGCGTGCTGATGTTCTTCCGCGACCCGGGCGGCAGCTCCGGGCCAGCGCTCTATTCGATCGACATCACCGGCCGCAACGAACTGAGGGTGCCGACGCCGAGCTACGCGTCCGATCCGGCATGGTCGCCGCTTCTGGTGCTGGCGTGAGCTGTGCATGCGGAGACATGGGGGAATTCATCGTAGGGTGCGCAAAGCGAAGCGTGCGCACCGTGGATGGTGTGCACGCTGCGCTTTGCACACCGTACGAACGTTGAACCGCGAAAGGCGTTGACGCCCTGTTAACCATTAGATTTGGTTTCAGTCGTAGGGGGGATTTTGCCGGGAGGCAGCAACGGGGCGTCAAGGTTGACAAAACCTTCGCTTAACGAACGCCCTGTTACATCGGGGGCAATGATCCGGTCCGGACTTGCCAGAAAGCTAGAGGAGTAACCGCATGCCCATGGTCATGCGTTCTGTCCGTCGCGCGAGCTTCGCCGTTGCCCTGATGGCGGCGCTTGCCGTGGCCGCCTGCGCCAATAAGCCTGCGCTTGAGACCGGGCTTGGCAGCGCCGCGCCCGGCAGCCAGCAGGATTTCGTCGTGAACGTCGGCGATCGCGTTTTCTTCGAATCCGATCAGACCGATCTCTCTCCACAAGCGCGCGCCACGCTCGACAAGCAGGCGCAATGGCTTGTGACCTACAACCGCTACACCTTCACCATCGAAGGCCATGCCGACGAGCGCGGCACCCGCGAATACAACATTGCGCTCGGCGCGCGGCGCGCCCAGTCCGTGCGCGATTATCTGACCTCGCGCGGCATCGAGCCGCAGCGGATGCGGACCATCTCTTACGGCAAGGAGCGTCCGGTCGCGGTGTGCAACGACATCTCGTGCTGGTCGCAGAACCGGCGCGCGGTCACCGTCCTGAACGCGAGTTCGTAATTCCGCCGACGCATCCCGAATCGTAGCATCGTAGGGTGGGCAAAGGCGGCCGAGGCCCCGCAACTTTTTGCGAGGCAACTGCTCCGCCGTGCCCACGTTCGGGAACGCCACGTTGATGCTGCTGCGGTGGGCACGCTTCGCTTTGCCCACCCTACGATTCCTGCGATTCGCGGCATTGCGTGCCCAGCGAATGCGCCGCGAATGCGGGCCATACGCGCGCCGCTGTTTCGCCTGCAAATTGCGACGCAGTCACAATTTCGACGCAGCTTGGGCTATTGTCGCGGGGGGTTCTCCACAATCCAAGATGCGAACGCTAATGACCCGTCTCGCTGTTGCCGCCGTAGCGGCCATCGCCGTCATATCCGGTTGCATTACCGCGCACGCGCAGTCGGCCGGCGACCTCTTGGTGAGGATCGACCAGCTCGAAAATCAGGTGCGGCAGCTCACCGGCATGGTCGAGCAGGCACAATTCCGCAATCAGCAGCTCGAGGCGGCGCTCAAGCGCATGCAGGAAGACTATGAAGCCAGGTTCGAGGCGCTGACTCCTCGCGGCGGCGCGCGGCCGCCGGGACGCACCGGGGCAAACCTGCCGCCGTCCACCGCGAATGTCGCGTCGATGGCCGCACCGCCGATCACTGCCGCACCGACCGGCCGGCGATCCGATGCGTTTGATCCGGCAGAACATCCGAATGCCCCCGGCGCACCGCGTGTGCTCGGCTCGATTCCGAATGGTCCGAGCGGCGTGCCTGATATTGCGGTTGAGGAGCCGACCGCCCGTCCGGTCGGCGCCCCGCTTGATCTCGCGACCATGGCGGCGCCGAATTCGGTCGATCCGTCACGCGGAAGACTGGCGGGCAGACCGGCGGACCGCCGCCGCGCAATCCCAACATGGTCGCGACACTGCCGCCGTCGCAATCACCGCGCGACAGCTTCGACCTCGCCTACGGCTACCTGCTGCGCAAGGACTATGCGCTCGCTGAGGAAACCTTCCGCGATTTCATCAAGCGCTATCCCGTCCGATCGGCTTGACCAGCGAAGCGCAGTTCTGGCTCGGCGAGAGCATGTTCCAGCGGCAAGCCTATCGCGAGGCGGCCGATGCCTTCCTCGCCATGTCGAAGAAATATGAGTCGAGCACCAAGGCGCCGGATGCATTGCTGCGGCTCGGCCAGTCGCTCGCCGCTCTCAACGAGAAGGAACTCGCCTGCGCCACGTTCGGGGAAGTGGTGCGCAAGTTTCCCCGCGCGTCGGCGAACGTGAAGCAGACGGTCGAGCGGGAACAGAAGCGTGGGCACTGCTGACAGCCCGATCAGCGACGCCGAGGCCGACGCCCTTTTTGCTGACCTTGCCGATGAGCGGGCCCTGGTGCTCGCCGTCTCGGGTGGCCCCGATTCAACTGCCCTCCTCCACCTCATGGCGCGCTGGGCGGCGCGCCAGGCTGACGGGCCGCGGCTCCACGCCGTGACCATCGATCACGGCCTGCGGACGGAAGCCCGGCGCGAGGCTAGCGCCGTCAAGCGGCACGCCGGAAAACTCGGGGTCGCTCATCGCACCATGCGCTGGAGCGGTCCGAAACCCACGACCGGCCTGCAAGAGAAGGCGCGCGCCGCCCGCTATGGCCTTCTCCATCAAGCCGCCCTCGCCGCGAAGGCACGATGCGTGCTCACGGCCCACACCCTCGACGACCAGGCCGAGACCATCCTGTTTCGCATGGCCCGCGGCAGTGGGCTTGCCGGAATTGGCGGCATGGCGCGCGTCACGTCATTCGCGGGCGTGGCTGCGCCCGAGGGGCGCGCCGGAAGGCGAGCCGGCCGCGCGGACATGCGCCGGGACGACGACGTGGTGCTGGTGCGTCCGTTTCTCCAGTCTCCCCAAGGTCCGGCTTCTCGCGACCTTGGACGAAGCGGGGATCCCGTTTGCCCAAGATCCGAGCAATGTTGATCCACGGTTTACACGCGCCCGGCTGCGCCAGCTCATGCCGGCACTCGCTGCCGAAGGGCTCACCGCTTACCGCCTCGCGCACCTCGCGCGGCGGGTGCGTCGCAGCGAGGAGGCGCTCGATGCAATCGTGGATTTCACCGCGAAACGTCTCGGCCTTGGACCGGCCGCGACGAAGCTCACCCTCGAGCGACGCGACTTCTCCGTCATGCCCCCCGATCTCGCCTTTCGGCTGCTCGGTCGTGCCATCGGCACGATCGGGGACGAGGGACCCGTCGAGCTTGGCAAGCTCGAGGTCATGACTGACGCCCTGATCGAAGCGATGTCCGGCCGCGCGGCCCGCTTTCGCCGGACGCTGGCCGGCGCCATGGTGTCGCTGCAAAGCGACGCCATCATCATTGAACGGGCACCACCCCGGCGGCGTTGAGTTTGTAGCCACGGTCGCCGCAGCGGCGAATCACCATTCGCCGCCAAATTGGTCTACCCAGGGATCATTCACCAATGGCGACCTATATTTGCCGAAACCGCCGCAGTGCGCTTGGCAGGGGGGTGCGGCACACTTACATTGGGCTGGACTAGGTGGCTTGGGGGAAGCCGTTGATTCGAAAGGCTCTGAGCCTCTCGCCATGAGGGTCGCTGGATGAATGCCAATCTGCGCAATTTCGCTCTCTGGGTGATCATCGTTCTGTTGCTGCTTGCCCTGTTCACGGTATTCCAGGGCGGGCCCGGCCAGCGTTCGGTGACCCAGGACATTTCCTTCTCGCAACTGCTCAGCGACGTCGATGCCGGCAAGGTCCGCGATGTCGTGATTCAGGGTCCGGAGATCCACGGCACCTATACCGACGGCCGCGGGTTCAACACCTATGCACCTACCGATCCCGGCCTGGTGCAGCACCTCTACGCCAAGCAGGTCACCATCACGGCGCGGCCGCAGCAGGACAACGTGCCGTGGTTCGTGTCGCTGCTCGTGTCTTGGCTCCCCTTCATTGCCCTGATCGGCGTCTGGATCTTCCTCTCGCGGCAGATGCAGGGCGCGGGCGGCAAGGCGCTCGGCTTCGGCAAGTCGCGGGCGAAGCTTCTGACCGAGGCGCATGGCCGCGTCACCTTCGAGGACGTCGCCGGTGTCGACGAGGCGAAGCAGGACCTCCAGGAGATCGTCGAGTTTCTGCGCGACCCGGGCAAATTCCAGCGCCTGGGCGGCCGCATTCCCCGCGGCGTGCTGCTCGTCGGACCACCGGGCACCGGCAAGACGCTGATCGCGCGCGCGGTCGCCGGCGAGGCCAACGTGCCGTTCTTCACCATTTCGGGCTCCGACTTCGTCGAGATGTTCGTCGGCGTCGGCGCGAGCCGCGTGCGCGACATGTTCGAGCAGGCGAAGAAGAACGCGCCCTGCATCATCTTCATCGATGAAATCGACGCGGTCGGCCGCCATCGCGGCGCCGGTCTCGGCGGCGGCAATGACGAGCGCGAGCAGACCCTCAACCAGTTGCTGGTCGAGATGGATGGCTTCGAGGCGAACGAGGGCATCATCCTGATCGCCGCCACGAACCGGCCCGACGTGCTCGATCCGGCGTTGCTGCGGCCCGGCCGATTCGACCGTCAGGTCGTGGTGCCGAACCCGGACATCGTCGGCCGCGAAAACATCCTCAAGGTCCACGTGCGCAAGGTCCCGCTCGCGCCCGACGTCAATCTCAAGACGGTGGCGCGCGGCACGCCCGGATTCTCGGGCGCCGACCTGATGAATCTCGTCAACGAGGCGGCGCTGATGGCGGCGCGGCGCAACAAGCGCATGGTGACGCAGCTCGAATTCGAGGATGCCAAGGACAAGGTGATGATGGGTGCCGAGCGCAAGTCGCTCGTCATGACGGAGGAGGAGAAGCTCCTCACCGCCTACCATGAAGGCGGCCATGCCATCGTCGCCCTGCACGTCAAGGCAACCGATCCGGTGCACAAGGCGACCATCATCCCGCGCGGCCGCGCGCTCGGCATGGTCATGCAGCTGCCGGAACGCGACAAGCTCTCCATGAGCCTGGAGCAGATGACGTCGCGGCTCGCGATCATGATGGGCGGCCGCGTCGCCGAGGAACTGGTGTTCGGCCGCGACAAGGTCACGTCCGGCGCCGCTTCCGACATCGAGCAGGCCACCAAGCTTGCCCGCATGATGGTGACGCGCTGGGGACTTTCGAACGAACTCGGCACGGTCGCCTATGGCGAGAACCAGGAAGAAGTGTTCCTCGGCTACTCGGTGGCACGGCAGCAGAACATTTCCGAAGCCACCGCGCAGACGATCGACAGCGAGATCAGGCGGCTCGTCGAGTCCGGATATCAGGAAGCTCACGACATCCTGACCGCGAATCGCAACGAGCTCGAGACGCTCGCCAAATCGCTGCTGGAGTTCGAGACCTTGTCCGGCGACGAGATCAAGGACCTCCTCAACGGCAAGCGGCCGCGCCGCGAGTCGGTGATGGAGCCGTCCGCGCCGCGCTCGTCAGCGGTGCCGACTGCCGGCAAGCCGCGCCCGCGGCCCGAGACCGGCGGCATGGAGCCTCAGCCGCAGGCGTAAACTGTGGTCAAGTATTGAATATCGGAGGGCGGGATTTTCCCGCCCTCTTTTTTGTCTGCGTCTCCTCCTTACACTCACGGCCGGCGCGCTTGCGCGTTCCAGAACCGTTCGAGGTTGGCGATCAGCGCGGGGCTGAAGTGGCAATAGGCCTGCTCGCGCGCATAGACGGCCATGTAGTTGCGGAAAAGATCGAGCGGCTCTTGGCCGATCCGAATGGCGCGCCGGTTGCCCGCTGCGCTCACGACGCCGGAGTCGGTGAGCCCCTTCACCACGCGGTCGATGGCCTCATCCATCGTGCCGGCGGGAACGATCTCGTCGCAAACGAGCCGCCCCTCCGGGGTGTCGCAATCGATCCGTCGGCCGTACTGGATCGCCTGACGGGCGATGCGGTCGCCGACGAAGCGCGGCAAACGCAGGTTGGCGGCGCCCGGGATGATGCCCTCCTTGCGCGCCGGCAAGGTCAAATAGGCATCGTCCTCGGCAATGATGTAATCGCACACGAGCAACACCTGACAGTGGCCGCCGATCGCGAAACCTTCGACCGCCGCGATCCACGGCTTCTCGAAGGTCTGACCGCCGCACTCGTCGGGCGGAAGATCGTCCGCCACGGCAAGGCCGCGATAGATCTTGTTCACGTAGCCGAGGTCGCGTTGCAGGTACCAGACGTAGGGAATCCGGCCGTGATAGAGATGCGTGAGATTGATCCCCGCTCCGAACAGATGGCGGCCCTGATATTTCGGATGCTCGACGGCGCCGCCGCGCAGCACGACGACGTCCGATGCGCGATCGAGCAGCGCGATGTCGACGCAGATTTCCGCAGCATCGAGCGTCCCCTGATCCTCGGCATTGAGAAAGCGCGGATGGTCGTAAGTGACGACCGCAGCCTTCCCGCTCCGCCGCACTGAGGCGCCCGCGAGCGTGACCACGCCCTCGCGCTCGAACCGGCCCATATGGTCGAGCGTCTCAGGCCGCGGCAGCAGCATCGTGTGCAGGAGGTGCCGGCCGGTGCGCTCGTTTGCAAGGACCGCCGCCACAAACAGGCCCTGATCGATTTCAGCGCCGCTGCGATCGCGCTGCAGCCGGCCCTCCTCCGCCGCGATGGTCTTGCGCGCTGGGCACGAGGCCGGGCACGACATCGGCGGCGGCGGTGACGAGGTGCTGCACGCGCACGCGGCGAGTGCCGCCATCGGTCAATGCATCGTAGGTCATCTCGACGTGATCGCGGAGAAACTGCGTTCGTTTCTCGCGAGCCGTTTCGTTAATGGCCTCGACCGCCTTTTGTTGCACCGCCGTTCGTTGCGATGCGGCAGGCAGTTGCTCGATCAAAGCAGCCGATTGCAGCCAGAAGTCCGCGTAGTTGCGGCGATCAGCCGCATAGGATGCAGCGGGCTTCGGAATGGCCTCGGCCCACCGTGATGCCGCGGCATCGGAAACCCCGGCAGCCAGCAATATACTGGGCATATTCGACATCGAAACCACCGTACTTTGTTGTCGTTGTTATCCGAGTTTTGGGAGGGGATGGGCAGAAACCCATGGCTCACCCGACTATCGAACAATTGAAAAATAAACTCCGCAATGGCAATGCCGTTTAATCAACAGAACGCTTTCAAGCGTTCGGATGGAGGAAACGACGGGGACGCCGCGCAGCGGCGTTTCGACACGCTGCGTCATTCGGGGTGCGGGCGTAGTCAACAAACTCAACAAAAAATGCGGCGGGAAACGAGGACCGGTGGAGGTTGCGCAATGACGATTGCTGCCACGGCGAATGGGCCCACAGGCTCGATTTTCAATTTTCTCGATCGCGAGCGAACGATCGCAAAACCGGGCTTCAGCCGCTGGATGGTCCCGCCGGCTGCGCTGTGCATCCACTTGTGCATCGGGCAGGCCTATGCGTTCAGCGTGTTCAATCTGCCGATGACGCGACTCATCGGCATCACGGAATTGGCGCCCAGCGACTGGAAGCTCACCGAGCTCGGCTGGATCTTTTCAATCGCGATTTTCTTTCTTGGCGTGTCGTCAGCCGTATTCGGCCGCTGGGTCGAAGAAGGCGGCCCGCGCAAGGCGATGTTCACTGCCGCCCTGTGCTGGGCCGGCGGCTTCTTCATTTCCGCGGCCGGTGCCTACTTCCACACCCTGTGGCTGATCTACATCGGCTACGGCGTCGATCGGCGGCATCGCGCTCGGCATCGGCTATATCTCCCCGGTATCGACGCTCATCAAATGGTTTCCCGATCGTCCCGGCATGGCGACGGGCATGGCGATCATGGGCTTCGGCGGCGGCGCTTTCATCGCCTCGCCGCTCTCAGTCTGGCTGATGAGCGTATTCCGGACGCCGCAGCTACATGGGCGTGGCATCGACGTTTCTCATCCTCGGCGCGGGCTACCTGGTGTTCATGATGGTCGGCGCCATCCTGGTGCGCGTGCCGCCGCTGGGCTGGGCGCCGGAGGGCTGGACGCCGCCGGCGCAGCCGAAGAAACTCGTCACGAACAACGACGTGTACGTCTATGACGCGCTGAAGACGCCGCAGTTCTGGCTGATCTGGTGGGTGCTCTGTCTCAACGTCACCGCCGGCATCGGCGTGCTCGGCCAGGCCTCCGCGATGAGCCAGGAGATGTTTCCCGACCGCATCACGCCGATCGCGGCGGCCGGCTTCGTCGGCCTCATGAGCCTGTTCAACATGGGCGGCCGCTTCTTCTGGGCGTCAACGTCGGACTACATCGGCCGGAAGAACACCTACTTCGTGTTCATGGTGCTCGGCTTCCTGCTGTACTGCACCGTGCCTTATACCGGCGCTGCCGGCAGCGTCGTCGGCTTCGTGCTGTGCTTCCTCGTGATCATCAGCATGTACGGCGGCGGCTTTGCCACCGTACCCGCCTATCTCAAGGATATGTTCGGCACGCGCTATGTCGGCGCGATCCACGGCCTCTTGCTCACCGCGTGGTCGATGGCCGGCATCTTCGGACCGGTGCTGGTGAATTACATCCGCGAGTACAACGTCGCGCACGGTGTGCCGAAGGCGCAAGCCTACAACACCACGATGTACATCATGGCCGGGCTGTTGGTGATCGGCTTCTTCTGCAACTTCTTCATCAAGGCCGTGCATGCGCGCTTCCACATGGCGCCGGGCGATGCCGCCAATTCGACGGCTGCCGGCGACGAAGCTGCGATCGCCCTTGCCAAGCCTGCGCGAACTTGAGGAGTGATGTCATGGCGAACGAAAGCGGGAACGGAACCACCACGCTGCAATTGGTGCTCGCCTGGGGCTTCGTCGGCGTACCCCTGCTGTGGGGCGTGACCGAGACGCTGCTGAACTCGTTGAAGCTGTTCCAGTAGGCTGCTTCGCATCTGCTTGGAGCGCCCTCGCCGCGAGGGCGCTGGGCCTGCCGCGGTGCGCGCCGTGAGCTGATGAAATAATAGGCAACGGCCGCGCGGTCCGGCGATGCCGTTGCTTTCAGTCGCTCGATCGGGCGGCAACCGCGAACTCGCGGCTCCATCGCGCCATTTCTCGCACTCATCCCGCTGGCACATCGCTTGCTAACAACCTCCGGGTCGGCAAGCGGCGGATGTGCCCATGACAGCGGTCAAGACCGGATCGAGCCTCGAACTTGCAGCCCTGACGAAGCTCTACGGCGCGACGCTCGCGGTCGACAACATCGATCTCAAGGTGCCGGGCAACAGCTATTGCTGCCTGCTCGGCCCGTCCGGATGCGGCAAGACCACGACGCTGCGCCTCGTCGCCGGCCATGAGACGGCATCGTCGGGCGACATCATCATCGGCGCGAAGAACGTCACCGACCTGCCGCCGGCGAGCCGCGGCACGGCGATGATGTTTCAGAGCTACGCGCTGTTTCCCCATCTCAACGCCATCGACAATGTCGCCTTCTCGCTGAAGATGCGCGGGGTCGCCAAGGCGACGCGGCGCGCCAACGCGATGGAGCTGCTGCAGCTCGTCGACATGGCGAAATACGCCGAGCGCCTGCCGGCGCAGCTCTCCGGCGGCCAGCAGCAGCGCATCGCGCTCGCGCGCGCCCTCATCACCAAGCCGCAGATCCTGCTGCTCGACGAACCGCTGTCCGCGCTCGATCCGTTCCTGCGCATCAGGGTGCGCACCGAGCTCAAGCGCCTGCAGAAGGAGCTCGGCATCTCGTTCCTCCACGTCACCCACAGCCAGGACGAAGCGATGGCGCTTGCCGACCTGATCGTGGTGATGAACCACGGCCGCATCGAGCAGGCGGGTTCGCCGCGCGACGTCTTCAACGCGCCGAAGACGGCGTTCGTCGCCCAGTTCATGGGCGGCCACAACGTGATCGCGACCGCGCAAGGCAAGATCGCGGTGCGCTCCGACCGGCTGAAGCTCTCGCCTGCGGGCCCCGCGCCGCAAAAGCTCGCCGCCGTCGTGCGCGGCATCGAATATCAGGGCACGCACATCCAGGTCACGCTCGCGGCGCCGGACGAGAGCGAACTGACGGCGACGTTGAACGAGGCCGAGTTCGACGCCGCAGCGGTCCACCCCGGCCAACAGGTCGCGATCGACTGGAGCGATCGCGACGTCCACCGTTTATCGGAAGCCGCGTGAGCGGCGGAAAGGAGATTGCCGATATGTCCAAGGGATTTATCATCGTCCAAATCATCATCGTCCAATTCATCTTCACACGCGGGCCGCATCTCGCGACGAACCATGCTCAAGTCCGCGGCCTCGATCGCGGGACTTGCGGCAGGGTCGGGAACGTTCATCGCGGCGCCGGCCGTGCATGCGCAGGAGCCGAAGGTGCTGCGCTATCTCGGCACCGCGGTGAACCAGTCGGCCGACATCGCCAAGAAGGTGAAGGAGGATACCGGCATCACCATCGAATACATCCCGGTGACCACCGACGAGGTGACGAAGCGCGCGATCACCCAGCCGAACTCGTTCGACATTCTCGACGAGGAATATTTCTCGCTGAAGAAGGTCATTCCGTCGGGCAACCTGCTCGGCATGGATGCGAAGCGCATCAAATATGCCGACAAGATCACGCCGATCTTCACCAAGGGCGAGCTGCCGAACGGCAAGAAGATCGGCGACCAGGGCACGGCGCCGAAGAAGGTGTTCTACCTCGAGGGCCAGAACTCCAAGACCTTCGCGTCCTCGCCGACGCAGTGGATCACGCTGATCCCGACCGTCTACAACGCCGACACGCTCGGCATCCGCCCCGACCTGATCAAGCGGCCGATCGAAAGCTGGAAGGAGCTGCTCAACCCGGAATTCAAGGGCAAGTCGGCGATCCTCAACATCCCCTCGATCGGCATCATGGATGCCGCGATGGTGATCGAAGCGATGGGCGAGCACAAATACAGCGACAAGGGCAACATGACGAAGCCCGAGATCGATCTCACCATGAAGGTGCTGACCGAGGCGAAGAAGTCCGGCCAGTTCCGCGCGTTCTGGAAGGACTTCAACGAGAGCGTCAACCTGATGGCCTCGGGCGAGGTCGTGATCCAGTCGATGTGGTCGCCGGCGGTGACGGCCGTGCGCTCCAAAAACATCGCCTGCACCTATCAGCCGCTCAAGGAAGGCTACCGCGCCTGGGCGGCGGGCTTCGGCGTGCCGCGCACGCTGACGGGCCGCAAGGCCGACCTCGCCTACGAGTTCGTCAACTGGTTCCTCGACGGCTGGGCCGGCGCCTACCTCAACCGGCAGGGCTATTACTCGGCCGTGCTCGAGACCGCGAAGTCGAAGATGGAGCCCTACGAGTGGGCCTACTGGATGGAAGGCAAGCCCGCCGAGAAGGACATTCGCGCGCCGGACGGCACCCTGCTCGAAAAAGCCGGCACCATCCGCGACGGCGGCACCTACGAGGCGCGCATGGGCAGCGTCGCGTGCTGGAACGCCGTGATGGACGAGAACGACTACCTCGTGAAGAAATGGAACGAGTTCATCGCGGCGTAATGCGCGGGATCGAGCGGCGTAACGCGCGCATATGCGGTGACATTCACGGCAAAACCGTCATCGCCCGGCTTGACCGGGCGATCCAGTAACCCCTGACCTTCCGACTTGAGGCGGCCTGATATCGCGCGCGGATCATGTCATTCCGGGGCGCCGTAGCGAAGCGCAGGCGAGCCCGGAATCCATGAACACGGACTGCGGAGTATGGATTCCGGGCTGCCGGGCTGCGCCCGGCCCCCGGAATGACGCGCGCTGAAGTGAACTGACAGCGAGAGAGTCCGAAGCGAAATGTCGGTGCAGGCGAGACACGAAATTGCGCTTGAGGGACCGGCGGACATCGCCGCCGACGCCGCAAGCGTGTCCGCATCGACGCAGGCCCCGTCGAAGTCGGCCCCGTCGACGCAGGCGCCCTCGACGCTCTCCCGTTCGGCGCGGCTTTTCGCGGGCAACGTCCCGGCGTGGGTGCAGGTCGCGCCGTTCGCGGCCGTGTTCATCGTGTTCTTTCTGGTGCCGCTCGCGCTCACCGTGATGGTGAGCTTCTGGGACTACAACGAATACGAAATCCTCCCCGCCTTCACGGCGCGCAGCTATGTCGAGATTTTCGAAGGCTGCATCGCGCGCCTTCCCGATCTCTGCGTCACCTTCAAGACCTACCTCTCGACCTTGAAGTTCTGCCTGACGGTGTGGCTCATCACCCTCGTGGTCGGCTTCTTCGTCGCCTACTTCCTCGCCTTTCATGTGCGCTCGGCGACGATGCAGATCGCGCTGTTCCTCGTCTGCACCATTCCGTTCTGGACCTCGAACGTGATCCGGACCATCTCCTGGATCCCGCTGTTGGGCCGCAACGGCCTCATCAACTCGACGCTGATCAAGATCGGCCTCATCAACCAGCCGATCGAGTGGCTGATCTTCTCCGACCTCGCGGTGGTGCTCTCGCTTGTCCACCTCTACGCGCTGTTCATGGTGGTGCCGATCTTCAACTCGATGATGCGGATCGATCGATCGCTGATCGAGGCGTCCTACGACGCCGGCGCGTCGGGCTGGCAGACGCTGTGGAACGTGGTCATCCCGCTGTCGAAGCCCGGCATCGTCATCGGCTCGATCTTCGTCATCACCATCGTGATGGGCGACTTCGTCACCGTCGGCGTCATGGGCGGCCAGCAGATCGCATCCGTCGGCAAGGTCATCAACACCGAGATGACGGCGCTGCAGTTCCCGCCGGCCGCCGCCAACTCGGTGATCCTCCTCATCGCGGTGCTGTTCATCATCTGGGGCTTGAGCCGCCTCGTCGACGTGCGCAAGGAGCTGTGAGCCGTGACCGATCGGCGCCCGGCATCATTCTATTGGCTGGCGGCGCTGTTCGCCCTCTTCGTGCTGTTTCTCTACGGCCCGATGTTCACCATCCTGATCCTGTCGTTCCAGGGTCCGAGCGGCGGCCTGACCTTTCCGATGAATGGCGTTTCGTTCCACTGGTTCGGCAGGCTGTGGGAGGGCTTGGGCGTCGTCGACATCTGGGCCTCGTTCCGCCGCTCGCTGCGCCTCGGCTTCGTGGTGATGGTGCTGACCGTCGTGCTGTCGCTCCTCGCCGGCCTCGCCTATCGCAAGCGCTTCCGCGGTTCGACCGTCCTGTTCTATGTCGTGATCGCGAGCCTGATCGTGCCGTCGATCGTGGTCTCGCTCGGCATCGGCCTCGAATTCCGCCTGCTCGATGATGCCATCAAAGCGTTGGCGCAGGCGTACGGCTGGACGTCGTTCATCGAGACCTACACCACGGCGATGGGCATCTACACCTCGGGCCTCGGCGCGCAGCTCACCTGGACCCTGCCCTTCGGCCTGCTGATCACGTTCGCGATCTTCAACCGCTTCGACCGCCGCTTCGAGGAAGCCGCGCGCGATCTCGGCGCGACGCCGTGGCAGAGTTTTTCCCACGTGGTGCTGCCGATCATTCTCCCGAGCGTGATCGGCATCGGCCTCTTCGGCTTCACGCTGTCATGGGACGAGGTCGCGCGCTCGAGCCAGGCCATGGGCGACCTCAACACCTTGCCGCTCGAGCTCGAAGGTTTGACGACGACCGTCACCAACCCGGAGATCTACGCGCTCGGCACGGTCACGACCGGCGTGTCGTTCGTCGTCATCTTCGCCGCGCTCGGCCTGATCCAGGCGCTGCGCCGCCGCCGCACCGGCCACGCGTGACGGGGCTTACGACGGGTCACGGATGCGCGGGGCGGCATTTGTCACGGACCACCGACGCGCGCGGCCCACTCGGAATTATCGTCGTCGGAATTGCCGTTTAACGGCGTCCAGCAAAGGTGTCCGCTACGTCACCACCTATCCACGCCGTCATCGCCCGGCTCGACCGGGCGATCCAGTAACCCCGTGACTACCATCGGGGCACCGCAGTCTTACAACTTCACGCGCGGTGGTTACTGGATTGCCCGGTCAAGCCGGGCAATGACGATGGTTGGGCTCGCTGGTCGCAAAACAAGAATGCTCTTGGCTCGCGCGTGAGCACCAAGTCGGAGCGCGCCATTCGACGCGCCTCCAGTCGCCAGGGCGCGTTTACTCCTCGGCCTCGTCTTCCTCGGCTTCGCCTTCGCCGGCGAGAATCTGCTCGGAGATCAGGCCCGAGTTCTGGCGGATCGCGGTCTCGATCTTGGCGGCGATGTCGGGGTTGGCGCGCAGGAAGGCCTTGGCGTTCTCGCGGCCCTGGCCGATGCGCTGGCTGTCGTAGGAGAACCAGGAGCCCGACTTCTCGACGATGCCGGCCTTGACGCCGAGATCGATGATCTCGCCGTTCTTGGAGACGCCCTCGCCGTACATGATGTCGAACTCGACCTGCTTGAACGGCGGCGCGAGCTTGTTCTTCACCACCTTGACGCGGGTCTGGTTGCCGACCACCTCGTCGCGCTCCTTGATGGCGCCGATCCGGCGGATGTCGAGGCGCACCGAGGCGTAGAATTTCAGCGCATTGCCGCCGGTCGTGGTCTCCGGGCTGCCGTACATCACGCCGATCTTCATGCGGATCTGGTTGATGAAGATCACCATGGTGTTGGAGCGGCTGATGGAGGCGGTGAGCTTGCGCAGCGCCTGGCTCATGAGGCGCGCCTGCATGCCGGGCTGGCTGTCGCCCATCTCGCCTTCGAGTTCCGCGCGCGGCACCAGCGCCGCAACCGAATCGACCACCAGCACCTCGATCGCGCCGGAGCGCACCAACGTGTCGGCGATTTCGAGCGCCTGCTCGCCGGTGTCGGGCTGGGAGATCAGGAGGTCGTCGATGTTGACGCCGAGCTTGCGCGCATAGATCGGGTCGAGCGCATGCTCCGCATCGATGAAGGCGCAGATGCCGCCGCGCTTCTGCGCCTCGGCGACGCAATGGAGCGCGAGCGTGGTCTTGCCGGAGGATTCCGGCCCGTAGATCTCGACCACCCGCCCGCGCGGCAGGCCGCCGATGCCGAGCGCGATGTCGAGCCCGAGCGAGCCGGTCGGAATGGTCTCGATCTCGATCGGCTTCGAGCCCTTGCCGAGGCGCATGATCGAGCCTTTGCCGAACGCCCGCTCGATCTGGGAAAGCGCCGCATCGAGCGCCTTCGACTTGTCCATTGCGCCCCCTTCGACCACGCGTAACTGGTTCTGCGCCATCTTTCCCTCCTTATGACCGGATTCGCGAGCCCGGCAAACACCTCGCCCCCGGTGACGTGGCAGAGGGCTTCGAGTCGGCGGCAATGTACCCTATTTGTTCGATGTTCGCAATATGTTCTTTTTGGGAGACGCCATACTGCACATCACGTACCCAAGTGATACAACCCGGCGCGGGTGGGCTGATTCGATGAACGCCCTCGTCCGGGATTTCACTAACCCCAATCGGCTGATCGGATTGCGTCCCGGAAGGCTATGGAGCATTCGGGACATTATGGAACGCTTTCGAACCAATATGCTTATCCACGTCGCTAGCACTGCGGCTTCGTGGCATGCTCACCAAAAAAATAATCATCAAGTTTTCGATGAAAAATTTGGTAAGGCGCAAGCCAAGGCAATGGATGGGTTTATTACCTCTCTAAGTCCGTTGGGCTTTTCGGCATCTCGTGCGACGCTAGCGAAGATGCGGGAGAAGTTCCTAACTCCCGAAGCGAAGCATAGCGACCTGCCAATGAACTGCGCGGGCGTTTGGAAGATGAAGCCAAGTCTATCGAGTTCTTCGCATTCTCTCCTCGAGAGGCTGAGTTTTACAAAAATCCAACTCGCGGTTGGGAGTCGGCAATCAAACGATTTAATATCGCGGCCGATGTCGAAGAGGCATCGAGATGTTTCGCGCTCTCCCGCTATAGCGGTTCCATTTTTCACAGCGTTCAAATCGTAGAGGCTGGACTGATCGAGCTTGGAAAATTCCTAAAGGTCAATGATCCCCATTCTGGTTGGACTGCTGTTGCAAATGCTCTGAAAAAGACGATCGATAAAGATCATAGGTCTAGAAGTCGGTTTGAGAAAAAGCACTTTAAGACCTTAGAGCAAATTCAAGGAACCGTCGAAGGATTGAAAAACGCGTGGCGCAATAAAATCAGCCACGTGCACGGCAGAAATCGTGCTTTTAACAACTGATTTTAGCCCGGAGATCGCAGAAGAGATTTTTTCGCTACCCGCGCCTTCATGCGGCGTTTGGCGGAAGATTTGCCGCCGGCTAAAACGAAGAAGATGAAGAAGTCTTCGGCGGCACAAACAGCTTAAAAGCTTTGTCACGATGCCCTTCACGTACCGGCAAATCCAACATGACCGCCCCCCTTCGAAGAACTGTGACGTAGCTCACACTCGGTCGGAAAGCTGCCCCGTTAGCCTGGGGTTGCAGGGACAACAAGCATGGCGGAGCATTCGCCCGATTGCAGTTTTTGCAAGAAGGGCCCGGTCGTATGGCGCTTCGCCGCCCCCTTTTCAAAATCCCTGGTCACTTTTTGAAAGCGGTGTGGTCCCTCTTGCAATCAGGCTGCCCTCAGCCACTGCACGACATCGGCAGCGCTGCGATCGGGCGGGAACACGGGGTAGAACACGTGCTTGACCACCCCGTCGTCAACAACCAGCGTGAAACGCTTGAGAAGCGTCATGCCGTTGGTCTCGAAGGTCGGCAAGTTCATTGCTTTCGTGAGGGCCAGCTTCTCGTCCGACAGGATCGCGAACGGCAAATGAAGCCGCTCCGCGGCCTCTTTTTGATAGGCCGGGTCTTGGGTCGAGAGCCCGTACAAATTCCCTACGCCGAGGCTCTTCAACTCCGCGAAGTGATCGCGGAATGAGCAGCTTTGCGGCGTGCAGCCGCGAGCGCCAGGGATCATGTCCCATCCCGGAGGATTTTCGACGCCGGGCCGACCCGTGCGAGGATAGGCATAAACGATCGTGCGGCCCTTCGATCTCGACAGGTCAACCATGGTGCCGTCGGTCGCGCGTAGCGGAACAGAGGCGATCTTCGCGCCAACGAGATGACGTGCAGCGCCGTCGTCCTCGGGAGCGGGGATGGCGGACCAATCGGGTGCATCAACGAAAC
Organism: uncultured Alphaproteobacteria bacterium; assembly: GCA_963702755.1. Classification (GTDB taxonomy): domain Bacteria; phylum Pseudomonadota; class Alphaproteobacteria; order Rhizobiales; family Xanthobacteraceae; genus JAJPKK01. The sequence goes on from CAVPDZ010000012.1 coordinate 219,632, forward strand.
TCATGTTCGTTCCTCGTCATCATGGTGCAAACTCGGGCCGCGCGCAGACACTCCCAGGTTGGTGTCGCCACGACAACACCGCCGGTAAGGTCCGCCGCCTTTTGAAGAATGGAGGGGCATCTCATGAAGTTTGCAATGACACTGACGGTCGCCGCGCTCATGCTGGGCACGATGGGCCTCGCGGCCAGCGCGCAAACCCAAGGGCTCGGCGCGACGGACATCCGCAAGCAGGTTGTGAACGCGACTCCGATCATCGACGTGCAGAGATGCCGGTGCTTGGAAAGGCGCTGGAACGGCTCCTGCAAACTGCGGGTGTGCAAAGACCACTGGTAGTCGCACCGCTCGTGGCCGTCTCGCCGGTGGTCGTCTCGCGCGGCGCCCGCGCGAATCGATCGGGGCTTCCAAGCCGGCGACCGCCCCTGTTCGGCCTCGTACATTCTGCCGCGCGGCGGCCGGTCGCGCGGCAGAATGTCATTGTTAAATCTCGGGTTTGTGATGAGCGCGCGCGCCGCCAACGCTTATGTTTGGGCAAGGCCGAGGCCGTGGTTGTCCCCCTTCCCCCCGCTCCCACGCTTTGGCCAATAACATCGTTGTTGTTCCATTTGGCCGCCCGCGTTGGTTTCTGGGCGGCCATTTTTTTGGCCCGTGCGCGCGGCCGCGCCGCCGTGCCGATCGGGGCGATGGGGGATCCGGCGCGCAAGTTTCTTGCGCCGGGGTTACTGGGTCGTCCGGTCAAGCCGGACGACGACGGCTGGATTAGGGGGCGGGGCCGGCAAAATGGGCGTCAGGCCGCGGAGTTCAGCGGGTGCAGCGCAACCCGCGGAGCTGAGCGGGCGATTCTTTCCACTTTTCACGCCATGATTTACCGCTCTGCGACGTAATTATGTGCAGCGCACAAATTTTTCTTGATTCTTTTTTAAAACAGTCGGGAAATGGACTCCTGTCACCGGAGTGCCACATGCACCGCAAGGATGTCGCGCCTTCGCGCTTGCCGAGCTTCCTCCTCCCCTGTCCCCACTGCGGGCACCGGATGGCGGTCGTGACGGTGGCGCCGACGCGGACGGACACCGGTGCCAATTCGAACGAGCTCGAAGATGTAACCCACGGTTGTGTGCAGTGCGGAACGACCCTGACGCGCACCGTGCGCCCTTTCACCGGCGAGGACCACGAGATCGCGCTGCTGCTGTGACGGCGGGGCGCGGTCGGTAGGGCGGATTAGCCCGAAGGGCGTAATCCGCCGCTGTGGGCTGCGAAATTCGGCGCCTCGAAAACCAAAGCGCGCGTAGTCGCCGTAGCCCGGGATGAGCGCAGCCGACATCCGGGGCACCCGCAGTCCGTGTTCTGATCCGGGCTCGCCTCACTGCGCTCGGCCCCGGAATGACGCTCACGCTCGATCCGGGCGGATAGGGCGAATTTCGCTGGGCCTCGAAGCCTGCCGCGGAATGACGGCTCGATCCTCGGCTACGGCGCGCGCCCTACCCTATTCCCAGCCCCATGCGGTCGAGGGCGGCGCGGCCGAAGGGGCCGTAGGGATTGTTGAGCGTCTCGCCGATCTCGAAGTGGTTGTAACCGTCGGCGACGACGAGCTCGACCGGCTTGCCGGCGGCCTTGAGCGCGGCCGCGAAATCGCGGCTCTGGCGCTGGAACTCCGGCGTCTCCATGGTGCCGCAGAGGAGCGTCACCGGGCAGCGGATGCGGTCGAGATGGCGCTGCGCCGACAGCGCGTCCTCGATCGCGTCGGTGAAGGTGACGTAGTCGGAGCGCTTGGAGAGCCGCACCGGCTTGAGGTCATACATGCCCGAGCACAGCGTCGCGCCCTTCACGACGTCCCCCGGCAGGCCGAACTCCTTCTCCCATTCGGTGATGACCGCGCAGCCGCCGAGATGGGCGCCGGAGGAGTGGCCGGTGACGTAAAGGCGCTGCGGGTCGCCGCCGAAGCTCGCCGCGTTCTTCGCGGTCCAGGCGATGCCGCGGCGGACCTGCTCGATCATCGGCATCAGGTCGCCGCCCGATTCCAGCACGTTGATGAAGTCGAGCACCACGAAGTGGGCGCCGGCGCGCACGAAAGTCTCGGCGCCGTAAGCGTTGTCCTTGGCATAATTGCCGCGCCAGGCGCCGCCGTGGACGAACACCGCGATCGGCGCGTTCGGCTTCGTGGTCACGTAGATGTCGAGCATCTCGTGCGGGCTCGGCCCGTAGGCGACGCGGCGCGGCGCGCCGAGCCGCGCGCGCACGAGATCGCTGTTGGTCGCGCGGCGCTTCGTCAGCTGGTCGCGGTTCGGCGCGTAGATCGCCTGGTCGTAGGCGTCGTCGAGCGCCTTCTGGTCCATGTCGAGCCACACCAGCGGACCGCGCGCGCGCGGCGCGGACCGCTCCGCAGCGCCCGCCGGCGCCGCCGTCACGGTGCGGCCTCGCATATTGGCGTCGGTGAGATTCATCGCGTGCTCCAAACTCGCTCGATCGCCCGCAACCTAGCGCAGCGGCAAGGAATATGCAGAAATTTCGGGACGGCCCGCACCTCGCAAAAGCGAATACGTCCTCCGCGGTGACCGCACTGCGTCACGTCCTCGCGATGATCGCCGCAAGCCCTTCGCCGCCATTGCCCGCCCTCCTCCGCAGCCTTCGCAACACCTCCGCCACCGTCATCGCCCGACCCCTCCGCCGTCATCGCCCGGCTTGACCGGGCGATCCAGTAACCACCATCCTATGATGGATTGGCGCCGTGCCACTCATCGCGCTTCCAGGGTTACTGGATGCCCCGCTTTCGCGAGGGGCATGACGTCCGGGGAACACGAGCTACGCGAACCACATCACGATCGAAGCGAGAGAGACATCCATGATCGTCCGATATCAGTCCGACGGCACCATCGTCATGATCACGCAAAACGATCATGCGCAGCTCTCGGGCTTGTTTGCCGCGCATTGGGGCAACGACGCGTTCGAGAAGCCGCGGCCGTACCATGCGATGGTGCGCGCCGCGATGTTCCACGACCGCGGCTGGATCCGTTACGAGACCAGCCCGCAGCTCAACATGGAGACGGGCAAGACGCCGAACTATCGCGAGGTGCCCAACGATCGTTCCCAGCTCGAAGCGTTCGAATGGGCCGGCGACTGGCTGAGCGCCATCGACCCTTATGCCGGCCTGATGATCGCGAAGCACCGCACGGGCCTGTGGCAGAAGCGCTATAACGTCATCACTCATCCGCCGGCGATTCAGCGCGGTACGCTGCCGCCGCCGATCCTGGACTTCATCGCGCGCAGCGAAGCCAAGCAAAAGACCGCGGCGAGCGGGATCGATCCGCACGAACTCGCCGTCAACTATCACCTGCTGCAAGTCTGGGACATGCTGTCGCTCTATATCTGCAGCACCGAAAAGCTCGACAACGATCGGATCGAACCGGTGCCGGCCGGCTATTCGGGCGACCGCAAGGTCAACATGACCCTTGCGCCGGCGGACGGCACCACGATCGCCATCGACCCCTACCCCTTCGACCAACCCTCGCTGACGGCGAACCTGATCTTCCGCCGGCTGACGCAGACGAAGTTCGCCGACAGCGCCGAATTGCAGTCGGTCTACTTCAAGACCGCGCCGCAGATGCAGTCGTTCCGCTTGGTGAAGGGGAACTAAAGCGCCGCCATACCAAAGCAGCGTAGGGTGGGCAAAGCGCGGCCACGGCGCTGGTCTCTGCACTGCCGACGTTCCGCGCGTGCCCACGCTGGACGGCCGCGCGGTGGGCACGCGCGAACTACGTCCGCGCTTTGCCCACCCTACGAGTTCTGCAAATGCGACCGAGGCTACCCGTGCGCGGCGACGCCGTTCTGCTTTTCGCGGCGGCGCTGCACCGAGGAGGGAATGCGCATCGCCTCGCGATATTTCGCGACGGTGCGGCGCGCGATGTCGATGCCGGCCTTGCGCAGCTCTTCGACGATGGTGTCGTCGGACAGAATCTCGCTCGGCTTCTCCGCATCGATCAGCTGACGGATGCGGTGGCGGACGGCTTCCGCCGAGTGCGCCTCGCCGCCGTCGGCTGACGCGATCGCCGAGGTGAAGAAGAACTTCATCTCGAACGTGCCGCGGCTCGTCGCCATGTACTTGTTCGCCGTCACGCGCGACACCGTCGACTCGTGCATCTCGATGGCGTCGGCAATGGTCTTGAGATTGAGCGGCCGCAGGTGCTGCACCCCATTGACGAAGAAGCCGTCCTGCTGGCGCACGATCTCGCTTGCGACCTTGAGGATCGTCTTCGCCCGCTGATCGAGCGCGCGCACGAGCCATGTCGCGGTCTGCAGGCATTCGGCGAGATAGGACTTCTCGTTGTCCTTCTTGGCCGTCTTCGACACCTTCGAATAGTAGGTTTGATTGACGAGCACCTTCGGCAACGTGTCGTGGTTGAGCTCGACCAGCCAGCCGCCGTCGGCGCCCGGGCGCACGAAGACGTCGGGAACGATCGGCTGCACCACGGTCGAGCTGAAGGCGAGGCCCGGCTTCGGGTTGAGGCGCTTGACCTCGCCGATCATGTCGACGAGGTCCTCATCGTCGACGCCGCAGATGCGCCGCAGGGCCGCGAAGTCGCGCTTCGCCAGCAGATCGAGATGGGCGATGAGGGCCGCGATCGCAGGATCGAGGCGGTCGCGCTCGCGCAGCTGGATCGACAGGCACTCGGTGAGATTGCGCGCGCATACGCCGGGCGGGTCGAAGGTCTGCAGCTGCGCCAGCACCGCTTCGACACGCGCTTCCGGCGCGCCGAGCTTTTCGGCAACGTCGCCGAGCGAGCCGACGAGGTAGCCCGCCTCGTCGACGAGATCGACGAGGTATTGGGCGATCATCCGGTCCACCGGGTCGGTGAAGGTGAGCGACAGCTGCTCGGCGAGATGATCGGCGAGCGTCGGCTCCGCTGACACGAACGCTTCGAGGTTGTAGTCGCCTTCGCTCCGGCCTCCGGCGCCCACGCCCGCCCATTCCGAATAGGCTGCCGGCTGCTCGGCCATGCGCGCCGGCGCCGCCGGGGCATCGTCGGGAAAGACATTGTTGAGATCGGTGTCGAGCCGCGCTTCCATCAACTCGCGGCTCGTCTCCAGCCGCTCGTCCATCCAATCGGCGGTGGGCGCCTCGTCCCGGTCGGAGAACGCGGCCTCGGGCTCCTCTTCGCCGCGGACCGGCTCCTCCTCGACGGGCCGCTCCAGGAGAGGATTGCGCTCGAGTTCGCCCTCCACGTAGGTCGCGAGGTCGAGGTGGGACAGCTGCAGGAGTTTGATTGCCTGCATAAGCTGTGGCGTCATCACCAGGGCTTGGCTTTGACGAAGAAGTAATTTTTGCGTGAGGGCCATGTTTTTATGTGTGGGTTGGTCCGGTTTTTGCTTATTCCCTTTCCTGTCACCTGTACACTGAATTGATTGTTCGGCGCCGCTGAAAAGCGATGCGCGGCTACAATTTGGGCGCCCGCATATTTATTGCGCAGTATTGGCGCCCGGCCTGCTCATTATTGCTGCGTTTGGAAGCGCAATCCCACGGCGCGCTCGCTCAGTCGCCGAGCTTGATGCCGGCGCGTTTGACGACCTCGGCCCATTTGGGGATGTCGGCGCGCACGCGCGCGGCGAGCGCTGCCGGGCCCTCGCCGCGGACGTCGAAGCCGATTGCGGTCATGCGCGCTCTGACCTCGGGCTCGGTCACCACCTCCGCGACCGCCGCGGCGACCTTGTCGACGATCGGGCGCGGCGTGCCGGCGGGGGCGAACAGGCCCTGCCAGTTCTCGACCAAAAAATCCGCCAGGCCGGACTCGGCGACCGTCGGCACGCCGGGCAGGTTCGGCTCGCGCGCGGCCGAGGTCACCGCGACCGGCACCAGCGTGCCGGATTTGAGATAGGGCACCGCCGGCGCGAGCATGACCCACATGGCATCGACGTGGGCGCCGAGGAGCGCGGTGAGCGCGGGCGCTGCGCCCTTGAACGGAATGTGGGTGGTGGTGACGCCGCTCTTCTGCTCCAGCAGCACCTCGGTGAGATGACTGATGGTGCCGGTGCCGGCGGTCGCGAGGTTCACGCCGGTGCCGTTGCGTTTCGCGTAATCGAGAAACTGCCTGAAGTCGCCGACGCCGATCCCCGGTCGCACCACGAGCACCTGCGTCGCGGTGGCGACGAGCGAAATCGGCTCGAAGCTCTTGAGCGGATCATAGGCGACGTGCGGATAAAGGCTCGGATTGACCGCGATCGAGTTGGGCGAGATCAGGAGCGTGTAGCCGTCGGCCGGCGCGCTTGCGACATAGGCGATGCCGGTCGTCGTGCCCGCACCCGGGCGGTTCTCGACGACGACCGGCTCGGGCCACTTGGTCTTGAAGGCATCGGCGAGAATGCGCGCGATCGCATCGATCGGGCCGCCGGGCGTCGCCGGGACCACGAGTTTCACGGTGCGCGAGGGATAGGCGTCTTCCGCGGCCGCGGCCGCAGCCGCTGCGAGACAGAGCGGCAGCGCGCAGGCAGCGACGAACAGCTTGATGGCCCTCACGTGACGCTCCCGGTTTTCGCGTTTGGTTAATGAGCCATGATCGCGCGCCCGAACGGCGTTGGCAAATCGGCGTTAGCAAATCGGAAAGCATGCGGGGCTATCAAAGGGCAGTGCCGAGTTGAGTAGATGCGTATGCTCGAGAAATCCTTGTCGCGCGCTCGCCTGCCGGGCGCTTCCCCACAGAGCGCTTCCCCCCATCGCGCCGTTCCGACGCTCATGATTGCCGTGGCGCTCGTCGTCTCGGTCGCGATCGGCGGCACACTCGGCGCCGCCACGGTGAGCCTCATCCGCAACGGGCTGCACATCGCGGCTTCGGTGGCAACGCCGCCGTTATCGCCGAGCAGCAGCGCCAGGCGGCCGCCATCGCGCGGTTCGCCACCACGCTCAGCCTCCTCCAGAAAGAGGTCGACGCGCTGGCTGCGGAAGTCAGTGCCGATGAATTTTCCGGCGGCAGCGAAGGCGGACATCTCGCGGCCGCCCCGCACGAGATCGATCTCTCCGACCTGCGCCATTCGATCGATGCGACCGAAGAGCGCAGCCGCAATGCGCTCTCCGCCGTCAACAAGCGCGTCGATTGGCTGGAGACCCTCGTCTACCGCGACGCGACCGGCACGATCGAGCCGGCGCCGCCCGCGCGCCACGGCGTGAAATCGAAATCCGGCTGGATCCTGCTGCACGCCGAAGACGGCGTCGCCGTCATCACCAGCAAGAACGGCACCATCGACGTGACCCGCGGCTACGAGATCCCCGACTTCGGCACGGTCGAAGACATCCGCGAGCGCGACGGCCGCTGGGAAGTCGTGACCGACATGGGGACGATTACGGGGCCGTAGGCACTGTCAACGCGTGCTCAATGGATGTCGTACACGTCATTGAGACCGTCGCGACAAACCCACTGGCCATTCTCTAACGCGATGGTACCTCGACCTCGTCGTTCGTCCATCGGCGTTTCATCCCAAATCAATTTTTCCTCCGGAAATTCGCGAGAGGTTGCAAGATGTTTAATCGTGTACAACGAACGCTGCCGGTCAGCCGCTTCGACGAGAACCCATTGCACCAACTCTATCCGAAGATATCGATCGACGAACTCGGGCCATATAGCTACGTTGTCCGCAGCGCCTCGTAGCTTCATGGCCGGATAAACCGTGCCGGCGGCGTTGCTGTCTCTTGGTCCGTTCGGATCGTCGGTTTGCATTGGCCCCGCGCCGTCGAACATCAACTCATTTATCGCTATGGATAGTTTGTATTTGTATTCATCGCCTTCATATACATCTTCAGTACAAGCCAAGGATAGTGCACGTCGTAGACGCTCATTGAAGTGAGTTCGATATCGGGATGGGATTTACCAGCCTCGATCGAGCGCCAAACGGCGCGCCCATACGTTGTAGCGCGGCAGCGTGGTAACCGAGATTGCGCATCCAAAGGGACTCAGTGATCTTCCATTGTGACAAGGCGACCGTATCACCTTGGTTTTGCGTGAATTTCAAAGAACACAGAAGGCGCGGCTCGGCTGCAATAGAACATAGAAGTGCCCGCACGATTGAGCCGTCCATTTTCCGTGACGCAGTGAACGGGAGGGTACGAGATTCGACCGATCGTGGTTGGGCGCTCGCCGCACTTCACGCCTCGAAACAATCGATTGTCTGTGGTCATAGGGATACTCGCCACAGTGTAGCCGCCCAGTTTTGCCCGGAGCTGTCGCTTGAGCGTGTCGATGTCCCTTGCTTGAATTTGCTCGCGCCAAAACAGTTTCATGTGTCTCGTCGCAGAAAAGAAATATGCGGAAAGAGTTTGGGCCCTCTAAAACGAAAAAGCGCCTAGTGGTGCTCCACCGGCACTTTCTGTCCTGACGAGTAGCTGCGACTGGCATCTAGAAATCAGTTTGGCGTCGGCGCAAGGCGCTCGACCCCAGCGCCCCTCACACATCCACGCTGGCCGTGAGCGCGTTCTCCTGGATGAAGTCGCGGCGGGGCTCGACGACGTCGCCCATCAGCTTGGTGAAGATGTCGTCGGCCTCGTCGGCTTCCTTGACCTTGACCTGGATGAGCGAGCGGACATTGGTGTCGAGCGTCGTCTCCCACAGCTGGCCGGGGTTCATCTCGCCGAGGCCTTTGTAGCGCTGCATCGTGATGCCCTTGCGGCCCATGGTGGTGATCGCCTCGAAGAGGCCGATCGGGCCGTGGATCGCGATCTCCTCGCCGCGGCGGCGCAGCGTCGCGGAGCGGGGATAGTTCTCCTGCAAGGAGAGGGCGAATTCGTCGAGCTTGCGGGCGTCGGCGGAATCGAGGAGCGCGTAATCGATGATCGCGACATCCTTGACGCCGCGCACGGTGCGCTCGAAGCGGAAGCCCTCGCCTTCGACGAAGGAGCCTTCCCAGCCGCGCTCGGTCTCGTCGGCGAGCGCGTTGAGGCGGCGCGCGATGTAGTCGGACGCCGCGACGGCTTTCGGCAGATCGCGGAAGATGCGCGCGTTGAGCACGCTCGCGATCGCCGCCTGCTCGATGACCTGGCGATTGTAGCGGCTGTGCAGACCGCTGAGCACGTTGCGGATGGTGCGCGCCTCCTCGACGAGCCGGCGCAGATCCTCGCCGGCGCGCTCGGCGCCGCTCGCCGCGCGCAGCACCGCCTCTTCGAGGCCGGCGGTGATGAGATAGTCCTCGAGCGCGCGCTCGTTCTTGAGGTACTGCTCGGACCTGCCGCGCGTCACCTTGTAGAGCGGCGGCTGGGCGATGAAGAGGTGGCCGCGGTCGATGATCTCGCGCATCTGCCGATAGAAGAAGGTGAGCAGCAGCGTGCGGATGTGGGCGCCGTCGACGTCGGCGTCCGTCATGATGATGATCTTGTGATAGCGCAGCTTGTCGGCGTTGAACTCGTCGCTGATGCTGGTGCCGAGCGCGGTGATCAGCGTGCCGATCTCCTGGCTCGACAGCACCTTGTCCATGCGCACGCGCTCGACATTCAGGATCTTGCCGCGCAACGGCAGCACCGCCTGGAACTCGCGATTGCGGCCCTGCTTGGCGCTGCCGCCGGCGCTGTCGCCCTCGACGAGGAAGAGCTCGGACTTCGCCGGGTCCTTCTCCTGGCAGTCGGCGAGCTTGCCGGGCAGCGAGGCGACGCCGAGCGCGCTCTTGCGCGTCATCTCGCGGGCCTTGCGCGCCGCTTCGCGCGCGGCGGCGGCCTGGATCACCTTGCCGACGATGGTCTTCGCCTCGCCCGGATGCTCCTCGAACCACGCGGCGAGGGCGTCGTTGAGGATGCCTTCGACGACCGGGCGGACCTCGGAGGAGACGAGCTTGTCCTTGGTCTGGGAGGAAAACTTCGGGTCCGGCACCTTGACGGAGAGCACGGCGGTGAGGCCTTCGCGGCAGTCGTCGCCGGTGAGCGCCACCTTCTCTTTCTTGGCGACGCCGCCCCGCTCGGCATAGCTCGTGACCTGGCGCGTGAGGGCGCCGCGGAAGCCGGCGAGGTGGGTGCCGCCGTCGCGCTGCGGGATGTTGTTGGTGAAGCAGAGCACGGCTTCGTGGTAGCCGTCGTTCCACCACAGCGCGCAGTCGATGGCGAGCCCGTCGCGCTCGCCCCTGACGACGAGCGGCTTGCCGATCAGCGGGGTCTTGTTGCGATCGAGATATTTGACGAAGGCCTCGACGCCGCCCTCGTAGACCATCTCCTCGCGCTTCTCGACCGCGTGGCGGCGGTCGGACAGCACGATGCGGACGCCGGAATTGAGGAAGGCGAGTTCGCGCAGGCGATGCTCCAAGGTCGCCCAGTCGAACTCGGTCATCGTGAACGTCTGCTTGGACGGCAGGAACGTCACCTCGGTGCCGCGGCGGTCGAACGACGGGCCGATTCGGCGAGCGGCGCCACCGCCTCGCCGTCGTGGAACTCCATCGTGAATTCGCGGCCGCCGCGCCAGATCGTGAGCTTGAGCACGGTCGACAGCGCATTGACGACGGAGACGCCGACGCCGTGGAGGCCGCCCGAGACCTTGTAGGAGTTCTGGTCGAATTTCCCGCCGGCGTGCAGCTGGGTCATGATGACTTCGGCGGCCGACACGCCCTCGCTGTGGATGTCGGTCGGGATGCCGCGGCCATCGTCGCGCACGGTGCACGAGCCGTCCGGATTGAGCGTGACGGTGACCTCCTTCGCATAGCCCGCGAGCGCCTCGTCGATCGCGTTGTCGACGACCTCGTAGACCATGTGATGGAGGCCGGAACCGTCATCGGTGTCGCCGATGTACATGCCCGGACGCTTGCGAACCGCATCAAGGCCCTTGAGGACCTTGATCGATTCGGCGCCATAATCCGAGCCGTCACCGGGCGGCGTGACGGGCAGCTTATCGTCGGTTTTGCGGGCGGCTTCAGCCATGAAAGAAGAGCTCGAATTGTTTGCGGAAACGATCAGGCTTCCGCGATTTCTGTGACACGAATTGGGGACGTCGTACAGCCTAAAACGACATGTTATAAGTGGTTGTTCTGGCGTGAATTTTCAAGATTGCTGCAGCGCAAATTCGCGACCGCGGCGAAGCGCCCAAACGGCCTTGAGAATCAGTCCTGAGGCGGCGGCAAAACGGCTTGCGATTGCGCCCGAATCGCGCGCCGAAAATGCCCCCTCGCGCGCACCCGGCGTCGGCGGTTCCCGGGACTACGCCGTGGAGATCGTGCGGACGTCGATGGTGTCGGCGCGCGTCGCGATGTCGGTGAAGGCCGCGGGATCGGCGCCGGTCATCCACACCTGCGAGCCGAGGCGATCGAGCGCGTCGAACAGCGTCGCGCGGCGCACCGGATCGAGATGGGCGACCACCTCGTCGAGCAGGATCACCGGGGCGGTTCCCGTCATGTCGGCGACGAGCGCGGCATGCGCCAGCATGAGCCCGATCAGCAGCGCCTTCTGCTCGCCGGTCGAGGCATCGCGCGCGGCGATCGCCTTGTCGCGGTAATAGACCGCGAGATCGGTGAGATGCGCGCCCTCGAGCGTGCGGCCGGCGGCGGCATCGCGGTTGCGGTTGTCGCGGAGCACGGCGCGATAGCGGTCTTCGACCTCGCTCGCCGGGCTCGCCAGCACCATCGCCTCGATCCAGCCTTCGAGCGCGATCTCGGCCGATGGAAATCCGCCGCCGCCGTTCGCAAAGGCGGCGCGCCGCGCGGCGAGCGTCGCCGCGAGCCGGCGCATGGTCTCCGCCCGCGCCGCCGCCACGGCAACCGCGATCTCGGCGATCTCGCGCTCGGCGGCATCGAGCCAATGGGTGTCGGGCTCGCGGTTCTCCAGGAGCCGATTGCGCGAGCGCAGCGCGCGCTCGAGCGCGGAGACGCGCGCGGCATGGCCGGCATCGACCGTGAGCACCAGCCGGTCGAGAAAGCGGCGGCGCTCCGATGCCGGGCCCATGAAGAGCCCATCCATCGCCGGCACCAGCCACACCACGCGCAGATGATCGGCGAACGCGGCAGCCGAGGCGACGGGTTCGCGGTCGATCCGGCATTTGCGCGTGAGCACCGCTTCGTCGGCGGCAGCTTCGATGCCGGTGCCGAGCGTCGCGAGCCCCAGCGCGCCGTCGACCTCGGCCGAGACCGCCCATGATCCGGCGCGATAATCGCCGGCCGCGTCGGGCCGGTCGCGCCCTCGCTGTCGCCCTCCGTGAACGCGACCTCGTCGAGGCGGGCGCGGCGAAGCCCGCGTCCCGGCGCAAGGAACGAGATCGCTTCGAGCACATTGGTCTTGCCGGCGCCGTTCGGGCCCGGTGAGCACGATCAGGTTGCGTGCGGTCGCGATGCCGGCGGCGCGGTAGCTGCGGAAGTTGGTGAGGGTGAGACGGCGGATGCGGGCTGCGGTCACGGCGGGCGGAGCTTACACCCGCATCGGCATCAGCACATAAAGCGCGCCCTTGGCTTCCTTGTCGGCGAGAAGCGTCGGCGAACCGGGATCGGCAAGCTTGAGCACCGCGGTATCGCCTTCGAGCTGGGCGGCAATGTCGAGCAGGTAGCGCGAGTTGAAGCCGATATCGACCGGCTCGGCATCGTAGCCGACCTCGAGTTCCTCGGTGGCGCTGCCGGAATCCGGATTGGTGACCGAAAGCACCAGCCGTCCGGGGGAGAGCGCGAGCTTCACGGCCCGGCCGCGCTCGCTCGCAACCGTCGACACGCGGTCGACCGCCTGCTCGAACTCGCGCTTGTTGACCTCCAGCACCTTGTCGTTGCCGAGCGGGATCACCCGGCTGTAGTCAGGGAACGTGCCGTCGATCAGCTTCGACGTCAGCACCACGTCGTTGAAGGTGAAGCGGACCTTCGATTGCGACAGCTCGACCGCGATCTCGCCCTCGCTGCTCTCGATGAGCCGCTGCACCTCGCCCACCGTCTTGCGCGGCACGATCACGCCGGGAATGCCTTCGGCGCCCGCGGGCGCGGGCAGTTCGAACTGGGCGAGGCGATGGCCGTCGGTCGCGACGGCGCGCAGCTTCATGTCCTTGCCGGAGCCCGCGGTGTGCAGATAGATGCCGTTGAGGTAGTAGCGGGTCTCCTCGGTCGAGATCGCGAACTGCGTCTTGTCGATCAGCCGCTTGAGATCGCCCGCCGGCAGCGTGAACCGGTGGGTGAAGTCGCCCGCCGCAAGATCTGGGAAGTCGCTCTCCGGCAAGGTCTGCAGCGTAAAGCGGGAGCGCCCGGCCCTGATCGACATCACCGCGCGGTCGCCGGCCGCCTCAAGGGCGATCTGGGCGCCCTCGGGAAGCTTGCGCACGATTTCGTAGAACATGTGCGCCGGCACCGTGGTGACGCCGGCCGGCGAGACTTCGGCGGGGATGGTCTCGACCACCTCGAGGTCGAGGTCGGTCGCCTTGAAGGCGAGCTTCGCCTGCTCGGCGCGCACCAGGACGTTGGCGAGAATCGGGATGGTATTGCGGCGCTCGACCACGCGATGCACGTGGGACAGCGACTTGAGCAACGCGGCGCGCTCGACCGTGACCTTCATGCGGAACCCCGCTTGGCAGTGACCTAAGCCGGTTCCCCTCCCCTACCAAGATGGCGAAGAGATCGCGATGCCAGGAGTGCGAGGCACCCGCGGAACGCGGCCGCGCGAGCCGGCTGGCCCGCGCAGGGGCCTGAATATCGGCAACTGCCGCGCCAATGTCGATATTGGACGCGGCAGTTGCCGTCAGAAAGTGGGGACAAGCCGGTACAGGGCTCCGGACCGGGTTCAGTTGCCGGTCTCGGTCTGCAACTGACCTTTGAGGGCCTCGATCTCGGCCGCGAGCGAGGTGTCCTGGCCGATCAGCGATTCGATCTTGCGCACCGCGTGCAGCACGGTGGTGTGATCGCGTCCGCCGAAGCGCCTGCCGATCTCGGGAAGCGAGCGCAAGGTCAGGGTCTTCGCGAGATACATCGCAATCTGGCGCGGCCGGACCACGTTCGCGGTGCGGCGTGCCGACAACAAGTCGCCGCGGCTCACGTTGTAGCGCCGCGCGACCACCCGCTGGATATCCTCGATGCGAACGCGCTTGAGCTCAGCCGGCCGCACGAGATCGCGCAGCTCGCGTTCGGCGAGTTCGAGCGTGATCGGCTGGCTCGTGAGCTTGCTGTGAGCGAGGAGGCGGTTCAGCGCGCCTTCAAGATCGCGGCCGTTATGGGTGACGGTGCGCGCGATATAGGCGAGCACCGGCGCCGGCACGTCGAAGCCCGGATGATGGGCGCGCGCCGCGTTGACGCGGCCCGACAGGATTTCGAGCCGCAATTCTTCGCCAAGGATGCCGATTTCGACGCAGAGCCCGCCGGCCAAGTCGCGACCGCACACGTTCGTCGAGGCTCTCGAGATCGGTCGGCGTCCGGTCAGCCGCCACCACGACCTGCCGGCCGGCGTCGAGCAACGAATTCAGCGTATGGGAGAATTCAGCCTGGCTGTGCTTGCCGGTGAGGAACTGCAGGTCGTCGATGACCAGCACGTCGATGCCGCGCAATACGTCCTTGAACGCCAGCGCGTTCTGATTCTTGAGCGCAGAGGCGAAACGATACATGAAGCGTTCCGCGGTGAGGTAGAGGGCGTTGCGCTCGCCCATGGCATTGATCTTCACCGTGACCGACTGCAAGAGATGGGTCTTTCCGAGCCCGACGCCGGCGTGGATCAACAGCGGATTGAACATCACCGCATCAGTGCGGCGCGCCGTTGCCACTTGCTTGCAGGCCGCGAAGGCGAGCGTATTCGAGCGCCCGACCACGAAGGATTCGAACGTCAGACGCGGATCGAGCGGCGAGCCGCCATTGGCGTCGGCGGCAACCGGAGCCGGCACCAACATCGCCGGTCTCGCTTCCAACGGCGCGTGATTGACCTCGCGCTTCTCCTGCTGCGCCGCGACGGCCGCCGCGAGCTGGATCGCGCAGGGCGTGTTGTTGCGGATCACCGCCGAGCGCACCGACAGGTCGATGCGCCGCACCGCGGGCTCCTCGACTTGCCAACACGACAAGAGCTTTTCGACGTAGTGAGACTGGATCCAGCTCTTGAGGAAGCGGGTGGGCACTGAAATGCGCGCAGTGTCGGCATCAACGCTTTCGAGCTCCATGCGAGCAAACCAACTTGAGTAAACCGCCTCGCCCACTTCGGCACGCAACCGCCCTTTGACGCGTGACCAGGATTCCGAAGTCTGATTCATTTTGGTTTTGACCTTTTTTGGCGCGATGGCTGGGACGACAGCGGCGCCGTCCCCTGCCTGCGCAAGGCGCCGCTACCGGATGAAAGGCGAAGACGAGGCCTTCGCCAAAAAACTGAGAGAGGAGAAGAGGAGCGCTTATCCGGCCGCTGGAGGGCCGTTGCCGACAGATCTGGAGGGCGAAGCGGACCTGGAGATCGGGCTCTATTGAACCCGATTGCGTGGCATCGGTTGCAAGTGGCAAGCCGGGCAAGGAATCATAAAAATGCCGCAACTTAGTCATGGGCCTCTTGTCTCCCTGATGCGACGTCGCCGAGTGTTCGCAAGTAGAACACGCGCGACATCTCAATCCCCGCCGATGTGAATCTGAATTAGCCCCGCATCGGAAAGTGCAATTGTTAATTTGTCGCAGTTACCCGCTCAGACCTTCTTGCAGCATTCTTCAGCTGCAACGAAGGACCCCGCCAGAAACTCAACTACTTCGTAAGCAACACGCCACTCAACAAACAAACTGGCCTCGCTCCGAGGTAACGAATTCATAACGCGGGTGTGATGGGCCAGCAAACGGCGCAGACAATGTGACAGCAGTTGCGACCGCTAGATGCTCAATTCCTGCAATCACCACGCCTTTGAGCGAAGGACGCAAAGCCCTGAATTTTCGGACGTAATTTAGTTTCGCCAGCATCTATGGGGTTTGGAACAAAGCGACCGCGGCACGAAAAAAGAAATTTCGCGGCAGGAGGAAGGCAAACTGGTTCTAAAACCCCCGCTCCGGCCTTAGTCGATAACGTGTTGTCATAGCGAGTTTTTTTCTGTGCAAACCGAAAGGGTAACCCTCGGGCGGTAAACGGAAAATCGCAATTAAGGCGTCAAGTGCCTTGAACGCTGATCTGAGCTTTATGAAGAATTTATTATCGGTATGTGACTAAATGGCCACTGTAGTGCAACAATGTCACATAGCCGGGTATCTTTATAAAGACACTATAAATCGTGCGTGCGCGCGGCGCCAGCCGGCACATCACGTTATCACAGAATAAAGAATAGCCGCGACCGCAACGGTCGCGTTGTCGCGCGACCCAATCAGGCGCCGAGCTTGGCAATCCGATGGGTCAGCCGCGATACTTTGCGGCTTGCCGCCTTCTTATGAATGATGCCGGTCCGGGCAGCTCGCATGAGCGCGGGCTCAGCCGCGACCAGCGCCGCCTGTGCGGCAGTCCTGTTGCCGGATGCAATCGCATCCTCAACGTGGCGCAACGACGACCGCATCCGCGTGCGGCGCGCCTTGTTGATCTCAGTGCGCCGCGCGATCTTGCGGGTGGCCTTCTTGGCCGATTTGGTATTGGCCATCCGGGTATCCCTGAAGCCCTGGGTTGCAATGTTGGCTGCGGGCGCATGCGCGCCATCGCAAACGACAGCGGCGGCATGACGGCCGCCGCAAGGTGGGAAGGCTTATAATTGCGGGCCACGGCAGCGTCAACGCTGACTTAGCATCCCTTTGGCGTCCCGTTGGCATCCGTTGGCATTCGGTTGATCAAGACTGCGCGACCCGCCCCAGCGCTTATAGCGCTCAGGCGACCCGTTTCGACCGGATCTGGTCGTAGCCCGCAATCACGGCGAGACGATCGGCCGCAGGAAACGCGGCCAGCGGCGGCATGACCGCTCCCCAGCCGGGATCACCATGGATATGGGCGAGCAGTGCCTTGACGCCTGGCACCAGCGGCCGCCCCTCGAACAGCTTGCGGATCGCGACCGCCGCCTCGTGAGCCGCCGCATCGCCGTCGTGAAACGCGCGCGCACACAAATCGGCATTGAGGTTGGCCGTCGCCGAGATGCAGCCGGCGAAGACACCGCGGCGCGCCTCCGGCAGCACCGCCTCCGTTGATGGAAATACCTTGAACGCCGGATCGATCGCGGCGGCTTCCTTGGCGTACGCCATGTCGCCGGACAAATCTTTGAGACCGACGATGCGACCGCGGTGGGCGGCAAGGAGGCGCCGGATCAGTGCCGGCGACCACGGCACGCCCGACAATTGCGGATAGTGATAGAGATAGAGCGGGATCGGTTGTTGCGCGGTTGCGGCAAGGATTGTCGCCACATAGGCGGCAAGGCCATCATCCGGAACGCCCTTGTAATAGAACGGCGGCAGCACCAATGCGCCGCCGAAACCGAGTTCGCCGGCGTGCCGGGTCAGCGCGACGGCGTCGGCGGTTGCGGCGGCGCCGGTCCCGACCATCATGCGGTCGAGCGGCAGGCCGGCGGCCTTATAGGCGTTCATCACGGCTTGGCGCTGCGAAACGCTGTAGGAAGTCGCCTCGCCGGTGGTGCCAAGCACGTTGAGGCCGTCGCAGCCATGGTCGAGGAGGAAGCGGGCAAGCGCGACCGAGCGCGCCGTGTCCGGTGCACCCGAGCCGTCGGTCGCGGTCGCGACAGCGGCAATCACTCCCGCAAGCCGTGCCATGTCGATCTCCCAGATTCTTCAGATCAAAGGTTCTTGCGATCAAAGGTTGTCAGGTCAAAGGTTGTCAGGCCAGACCGAAATCCGAACGCTTCGCCAGCCGCATCATCCGCTGATCCCGTACGCCGCGACCGCGGCCATATTGACGAGATCGGTATCCTTGGCGGACAGCCCGACGATCTGCACCGAGCGGTCGAGGCCCACGAGCAACGGCCCGATCACCGTCGCCCCGCCGAGTTCCTGCAGCATCTTGGTCGAGATCGCCGCCGAGTGGAACGCCGGCATGATCAGCACGTTGGCGGGTCCGGAGAGACGGCAGAACGGATAGGCGGCCATCAGTTCCGGGTTGAGCGCGACGTCAGCCGACATTTCGCCGTCATATTCAAACCCGACGCGCCGCTGGTCGAGGATGCGGACCGCTTCCTGGACCCGCGCGGCGCGATCGCCCGGCGGATGCCCGAAGGTCGCGAACGCAAGCAAAGCGAGGCGCGGCTCGTAGCCGAGTTTGCGCGCAACGGCGGCCGCCTCGACCGCGATGGCCGCAAGCTCCTGGGCATCCGGCATCTCGGTAACGGCCGTGTCCGCAACCAGGATCACGCGCCCGCGCGCCAGCACCAGCGACACCCCCATCACGCGATGGCCGGGCTTGGCGTCGATGCAGTGCCGGACGTCTTCGAGCACGCCGGAGAAGTTGCGGGTGACGCCGGTCACCATCGCATCGGCGTCGCCGAGCGCCACCATGCAAGCCGCGAAATGATTGCGGTCCTGGTTGACGAGGCGCTGGCAATCGCGCGGCAGGTAGCCCTTGCGCTGCAGCCGTTCGTAAAGATAGGCGGCATAGGCGGCATTGCGGTGCGACAGCCGGGCGTTGTGAATCTCGATGCCGTGCCCAAGCTCGATGCCGGCATTCTTGGCGGTTTCGCGGGCGCGGTCTTCCCGCCCCACCAGGATGGCGCTGCCAAGGCCTTGGTGAACGAAGCTCGCGGCAGCCCGAATGACCTGCTCCTCCTCGCCTTCGGCGAAGACGACGCGCTTCGGCTCCTGGCGCAAGCGAGCAAAGATGCGGGCCAACACCCCTGCGGCCGGATCGCGTCGCGAGCGCAATTGCTCGCGATAGAGGTTCATGTCGGTGATCGGCTTGCGCGCGACCCCGGTATCCATGGCGGCCTTGGCGACCGCCGGGGGCACCGCAAAGATGAGGCGCGGATCGAACGGCACCGGGATGATGTATTCGGGTCCGTATTTCGGCCGCGCTCCGTAGGCGGACGCGACCTCGTCCGGCACGTCCTCACGGGCGAGGTCAGCGAGCGCGCGGGCGGCGGCGATCTTCATCTCCATGTTGATCGTCGTGGCGCGCACGTCGAGAGCGCCGCGGAAGATGTAGGGGAAGCCCAGCACGTTGTTGATCTGGTTCGGGTAGTCGGAGCGCCCGGTCGCCATGATGGCGTCCTCGCGCACCTCCGCGACCTCCTCAGCCGTAATCTCGGGATCGGGATTAGCCATGGCGAAGATGATTGGCTTCGGCGCCATCGACTTCACCATGTCCTTGCTGACCGCACCCTTGACCGACAGGCCGAAGAAAACGTCGGCGCCTTCGAGTGCGTCAGCGAGGCTGCGCGCGGAGGTCTTCGCGGCAAAAGCCGATTTCCATTGGTTCATGCCCTCGGTGCGGCCTTCGTAGATTACGCCCTTGGTATCGCACAGGATGAGATTCTCGGGCCGGAAACCGATGGCGCGCAACAGCTCGAGGCAGGCGATGCCGGCAGCACCGGCGCCGTTGCAGACGAGCTTGGTATTCGCAATGTCGCGCCCGGTGAGGTCGAGCGCGTTGAGAAGGCCCGCCGACGCAATGATGGCGGTGCCGTGCTGGTCGTCATGGAATACCGGGATGTCGAGCAGTTCGCGCAACCTTTGCTCGATGATGAAGCATTCCGGGGCCTTGATGTCCTCGAGATTGATGCCGCCCCAGCTTTTGCCGAGCAGCTTGACGCAGTTGATGATCTCGTCGGGATCTTCGGAGGAAACTTCAAGATCGATCGAGTCGATGTCGGCGAAGCGCTTGAACAGCACCGCCTTGCCTTCCATCACCGGCTTTGCCGCGAGCGCGCCGCGATTCCCAAGGCCGAGAATGGCGGTGCCGTTGGTAATGACGGCGACGAAATTACCCTTGGTGGTGTATTCGAACGCGAGCGCTTCGTTCTCGGCGATGGCAAGAACCGGCACGGCGACGCCGGGCGAATAGGCCAGCGACAGGTCGCGTTGCGTCGCCATCGGCTTGGTGGCTACGACTTCGAGCTTGCCGGGGCGGCCTTGGCTGTGAAAAAGCAGTGCCTCCTGATCGGTGAAGGTCGGCCGGTGGCCGCGGCTTTTGCCAGACATTTTGACTCCAGACGCCGCCGTGCGAACGCGGCGGCGGAACTTAGCGGAAGCCACTGCGTCTGCTCAAGACGTATAGCCGCGCAACAGCGCGGCTGTGTCATGCATGACCGCACTGCAACATCGCGGCGGATTGTGAGTGACGCGAGCTTCCGACGCGGGGCAGTTGAACAGGACCGCGACGAAGAGTAATCCCGTGCCTTGAGGCCCCAAGGTATCACTGCATTTTCATCAAGCGGCGGCGGTTTGACATGATCCGTTTTCTGTTTCGGATGCTCGGGCTGCTGTTTCTCGCGGCAGCTTTCGTTTTTTTCGTGTACGACGGCACCAAATCGATTGCCGCCAACGCGATGGTCTACACCAAGGTCAGCGAAATCTGGACGCTGGTCAGTCCGCGAAGCCTGCAGCAGCTTCAGCCCTTCATCGTCGACCATGCGACGCGCTGGTTGTGGGATCCGGGGATGGTGACGATCCTCAACGCGCCGGTCTTCATCGCCTTTACGATCATCGGCGCGATCCTGCTGCTGCTCGGCCGACGCAAGAAACCGCTGATCGGCTACGCCCGCTAACGGCGCATCGACGAATCTCGTCGGCGAACTCTGTCCTGGCGAAGATGTGATGGCGGCGCCGATGCGAAGCGCTCGCGGCGCGCCTATATTTACGTCGTTAAGTGAAGCGACATCAGCGACATCGCGAGGGAGAGCGAGATGTTCATGTTCAGGAAAAACACGGAGATGCCCACGGCGGCGACGGCGCTTCCCGGCCGCAAGGAACCCATCCCCACCGCGTCCCGTCACTTCGTCAATGGGCACCCGCTGAAGGGACCTTATCCTGAGGGCCTCGAGACCGCGGTTTTCGGGCTCGGCTGTTTTTGGGGCGCCGAGCGAAAATTCTGGGAACTTGGGGACGGTGTCTACGTCACGGCGGTCGGCTACGCCGGCGGCCACACGCCAAATCCGACCTACGAGGAAGTGTGCTCCGGCCGCACCGGTCACAACGAGGTCGTGCTTGTCGTCTTCGACCCGAAGAAGATTTCGTATGACAAGCTGCTCAAGACCTTCTGGGAGAGTCACGATCCGACCCAGGGCATGCGCCAGGGCAACGACGTCGGGACCCAGTACCGCTCCGGCATCTATGTAAGTTCGCCGGCGCAGCGCCAGGCGGCGGAGGCCTCGAAGGCGGCGTACGAAAAGGCGATTGCCGGCAAGGGCTACGGCCCGATCACGACCGAGATTCTGCCCGCGCCGGATTTCTACTTTGCCGAGGACTACCACCAGCAGTATCTCGCCAAGAATCCCGGCGGCTACTGCGGGCTGGGCGGCACCGGCGTGAGCTGCCCCATCGGGCTCGGTGCCCAGGTGGCGTAACCAAGGTAGCTTAACCAAAGGTGGCGTCAGAAATCTTACGGAACGCCGGTGCGTCGCTACAGCGTACCGGCGTCCGCTTCAAGCGTAGTCAGGGATTTTTAACCATAAATCTCTAATCCGGTTGGAGGTCAGTTGAACCTCCGGATTGCGCATGTGGCGTTCCCGCTTCGTCTTCGTCTTCCTGATGCTGCCGATGCTGTCGGCTTGCGTCACTTTTGACGGGCTGCCGGGGATTCCCGTGGCCGATCCGACGAGTTGGAGCGCGCCCCCGCTGGGGGGGCCGATCACTGCGATCGCGATCCCCGCGCCACCCGCCCCAATTGTCTACACGCTTGATGCCGGCGATCGATTGCGGGTCGTGGTGTTCGGCCAGGATGGGCTGACCAACAGCTATTCTGTCGATGCCGCCGGCAACGTCACCCTGCCACTGATCGGAGCGGTGCAAGCTCGCGGCCGAACGACATCCGAACTGTCGGCGGCGCTCGCGGCACGGCTGCGCCAGGGCTACATCCGCGAGCCCCATGTGGCGGTGGAAGTGGAACTCTATCGCCCGTTCTTCATCCTCGGCGAAGTCGTGTTTCCGGGGCAATACCCCTATGTGCCGAACATGACGGTCGAAACCGCGGTCGCAATCGCTGGCGGGTTCACGCCGCGCGCGTTCCGCTACAACGTCGATGTGAGCCACCCGACGGTCGGCGTCGTGATCCGAGAGAATGTCCCAGTAACGACAACGATCCGGCCCGGCGACACCATCATCGTCGGCGAACGCTGGCTATAGAAAAAGGGCGCCGTCGCGCCCCTTCTCTTCACGTCGCAAATACAAATAACAGCCGAGCCGGCGGCTCAGCCGACGTATTTCGTCAGCCAGCCCGTGGTGCGCTTGAGTGCCTCCTGGTGAGCGGCTTCGTTGAAGCTGCCGCGCTCGTCGCACGAAAAGCCATGGCCGGCGCCCTGATAAACGTAGATTTCGCAATCCGGGCGCTTCTGCTTGATCAACTCGACGTCGGTCATCGGAATCGACTGGTCCAGCTCGCCAAAGTGCAACATGGTCGGCACCTTCGGCTTCTTGTCCGCGTTCTTGGCGATGGCGCCGCCGTAATAGCCGATTGCGCAGGAAAGCCCATCGAGATTGGCAGCCGCCAGGAAGGCGACGCTTCCGCCCATGCAGTAGCCGACGATGCCGACCTTGCCCGCGCCCTTGACGGAATCGATCGCCGCCGTGGTGTCGCGCATCATCGCCGCCCAGTCGATCTTCGGGATGAAGCCGCGCGCCTTCTCGATTTCTTCGGGCGAATAGCCGCATTCGAAATTCGGCGTCATCCGATCGAATACGGCCGGCGCGACCGAGGTGTAGCCCAGCGCTGCGAACCGATCGCAGAGGGCGCGGATGTGATGATTGACGCCGAAAATCTCCTGGATGATGACGAGGCCGCCCTTCGGCTTGCCTGACGGCTCGGCACGATAACCACCGAGCTTGAACCCATCCGAAGCGGTCAACGAAATTTGCGTACCCAATCCGACCTCCTTCGATCCTCTGCGAACAGCGCAGGCTGCGTTTCTATATGCACCGCGGCACCCGCAACGCAACAGGCCGCGCATGGCCGCAACCGCGCCGCCGGGGGCTGGCGGCAATCCACAGCCGCCGCCTTGATCGGCAGGGTTCCTCGCCATAATGGTCATGGAGCGCGGTTGGAGAACACATTGAGCGGGAACATCAAAGCCCTCGTCATGCTTGCGATCATCATCGGGCTGATCGTGGTGGTGGCGACCCATGGCCAGGCCGTGACCGGCCTTGGACAGGATGACCTGATCTCGCTGGTCTACAAGGTCGGCTTCCTCGTGCTCGTCGGTAGCGTCGCGATGCGGTTGTTTCGCAACCACTTCGCGGAAGCGATCCAGTCCGTTCTGCTATGGGTGATCATCGCGCTTGTCCTGGTCGCCGGCTATTCCTACCGCAACGAGCTGCGCGATCTCAGCGATCGCATCATGGCGGAACTGATCCCCGGCCGCGCGGTCGCCCGCGGCCAGACCGTCGAGATCGCGCGGGCGCGCGGCGGCGATTTCCAGGTCAACATGACCGTCAATGGCGCGCGCGTGCCGATGGTGCTCGACACCGGCGCCAGCACCGTGATGTTGACGCGCGACGCCGCCATCGCCGCCGGCTTGCCGGCGGAAATGATCAAGTACACGGTGTCGGTCGAAACCGCGAACGGCCGCACGCAGGCGGCGGCAGCAACGATCGACCGTATCTCCGTCGGCAACATTGTCGAACGCGCGGTGCCGGCGCTGATCGCCCAGCCCGGCACTCTCAAAACGAGCCTGCTCGGAATGAGCTTCCTGTCCCGGCTGCAGAGCTGGGAGGTCCGCGGCGATCGCCTCGTCATGCGCGGCGAAGGCGAGAGCGGACGATAGGGATTCCGTGAGCGGCCAGCGCGCTCGGCTCACAACGCGCTGATCAGGAACCGCACCGACATGATGGCGAGGAACAGGCCGAAGATGATCTCGAGCCGCCGACGCGGCGTGGCGTGCGCGAGCTTGGCACCGAATGCCGCGACATAGCTCGAGATCGGCGCCATCACTGCGAAGCCGATGAGCGATACGTAGCCGATCGACAGCGGCGGCAATTCGCTCTGGTGCGGCAGTCCTGCCAGCATGAAGCCGAGAGCGCCGACGACCGCGATCGGAACGCCGAGCCCGGCCGAGGTTGCGACCGCGGCATGGATCGATTTGCCGTAGAGCGTCATGATGATGTTCGAGAGCGAGCCGCCGCTCACCCCCATGAGCGACGAGCAAAGTCCGATCAGATAGCCGAACGGCAGCATCGCCGGTCCCGGCGGCAAGTCGTCGGCAAGCCGCCAGGATTCGCGGCCGAACAGCAGCTTCGTCGCAATGATGCCGGCGACGATGGCGAATGCCAGTTTGAACACCACGGCCGGCGCCACCGCCGCAATCGCCGCGCCGCTCGCGACGCCGAGGATCGCGGGAACGGTCCACCGTCGCACCACGTCAGGCAGCGCAACGCCCTTGGTGCGGTGGGTGAAATAGGAGCGGAAGGTGGTCGGCACGATGATCGCGAACGACGTGCCGATACAGAGCTGCATCCGAACGTCCTCGGGAACGCCGAGCACGCGAAACACCTCGTAAAGCACCGGCACGATGACGCCGCCGCCGCCGATCCCGAACAAGCCGGCGAGGATGCCGGTCGCGACCGCGCCGGCCGCCGTTGCGGCGACGAGGAGCGCGATTTCGCTGAAGGGCACGCCGAGAATCATCGCGGGCCGTACACACCGGGCACAGGGATCATCACGCGGCGGCGCTCTCGACCGGCTCCGCAACTGCAGCCGCGCGTTCGACGGCGACGAACGCGACAGCCTCGCGCAGCACCTCGGCTCCGGCGCCGGGCCGCACCGCCATCGTGGCGAGGTGGCGACGGAAGGCGCGCGCCCCCGGCACGGCCTGGAACAGCCCGAGCACATGCCGCAGGATCGAATTGGCCCGCGCGCCGGCGGCAATCTCTCGCTCAAGATAAGGGATCAGCGCTTCCGCCGCCTCGCGCGCCGAGGAAATGGGTGCCGGTACGCCAAATATCGTCGGGTCGACTTGCCCGAGCCGCCACGGCTCCTTGTAGGCGGCGCGGCCCATCATGACGCCGTCGACATGGGCAAGGTGCGCCGAGGCTTGCGACAGGGTCTCGACGCCGCCATTGAGCACGATGACGAGATCGGGGCGCCGCTCCTTCAAGCGATAGACCCGGGCGTAATCAAGCGGGGGCACCTCGCGGTTCTCCTTCGGCGAAAGTCCCGCGAGCCAAGCCTTGCGTGCATGGACGATGAGGCGGTCGACTCCGGCCGCTGCGACGATATCGGCCAACGTGTCGAGCGCGATCTCGGGGTCCTGGTCGTCGATGCCGATGCGGCACTTCACGGTCACCGGCACAGTGACCGCGGCCTTCATCGCCGCGACGCAGTCGCCGACGAGTTGCGGCTCCGCCATGAGGCAAGCGCCGAAGCGGCCATTCTGCACACGGTCCGACGGGCAGCCGACATTGAGATTGACCTCGTCAAACCCCATGTCGGCGCAGACGCGCGCGGCACGCGCTAGGTCCTGCGGGTCGGAGCCGCCAAGCTGCACCGCGACGGGATGTTCGGATGGATCGTGGCGCAGCAGCCGAGCAGCATCACCATGCAGCACGGCCCCGGTGGTGATCATCTCGGTATAGAGCAACGCGCGCCGCGTCAGCAGCCGGTGGAAGAACCGGCAGTGGCGGTCGGTCCACTCCATCATCGGAGCGACCGCAAAGCGATGCGACTGGTGTTGCGTCATTCTTGCGCTTGATAGGACACTTTGGCCGCCGGCGTCACCCGCCTGTCTCCGTTCGCGTTGCAGGTACACCGTTTTGGAATATCGCGCTGCAGTTTCGGCGGCCCGGCAAATCGACCTGCAACATGGCGTTCGCGCCTTATCCGGGAAGGTCGCCCGCAACGCGGCCGCTCGGATGAGTTAACGCGCAGCCGATAACCACAGCCAGTGTGGGATTGTCGACATTGGCATGAGCGGGCCCTCTGGCACAGCGACTTTGCGGCAGATTGCGCTTACGGCCACTATCGCCTTACAGCTATTTCACTTTATAGAGGCAGCGGTAATATTTATTGCCGCAGTGATCGGCCGTGACTCGTCGTACATGCGGAGCTCAGTTGAGGAATTCGCCGGGTTGGCAACATGAATTTTGAACCGCTGCGCGACGCTCACCCGTCGAGCGCTTCGCCGACACAACTCGCCATGCCCCCCCGCCCGACCGAGGACCGCGCCAACCGTGCGGCGACGCTGCGGTGGCTGCGCATATTGATGGCAGCCGCACTGGCGATCCCCGTTTTGCTTTTCGCGGTTGCGAGCGTCATCAGCTATCGCGACACATTTGCTCTTGCCGACGAGCGCATCGATCGGTCGATCGATGTCACCCAGGAGCAAGCGCTCAAGATCCTGCAGTCCGTCAATCTGACGATCGCTGCCATTCAGGGGCTCCTTGACGGGCGTTCTGACGATGACATCAGGCAGAACGAAGCTCTGATCCGCGATCGATTGGCCGCCCTCTTGAAGGCGCTTCCCGAAGCGCAGTCGATTTGGCTGTTCGATGCCACCGGACGGCCGCTGGTCGCCACCTCGGTATTTCCGGCTCCTGCATCAATCGATTATTCGCAAGAAGACTACGTTCGCGCGCCGCTCGAGGGTTATCAAGGCACCTACGTCGGAAGCATTCGCGATTCGCAATTCGGCGGCCAAACATTTTTCCCGGTCAGCCAAGCGCGCACGTCCGGCGGCGCCATTCGGGGCGTGATCGAAGTGTCGTTGAGGCCGAGAGCGTTCGGCCGGTTTCTATTCGCGCATCGTCACAGGGCCAGGCGTCCAATACGCGTTGTTTCGTACGGACGGGACGATGCTCGCGCGCTATCCCCAGCCGCCGCAGCGGGAGATCAAGCTCGACGCGAACAGCGGTTTCAGACGAACCATTGCGGCGAACCCGGAGGGCGGCTTCTACACCGTCGTTTCGGAAGTCGACGGGATCAGACGCCGTTTCGGCGTGCATCGCCTGCCGGGCTATCCGCTGTACTTGAGTGCCGGGATAAATACAGCGGCGATCTATCGCGAGTGGATCGAGGGAATGGCGCCGCATTTGATCTTTGGCATCCCGGCGACACTGTTTCTGTTCTTTTCCGTCGCCATCGTACTGCGACGGACGCATCGGCTCTATGACGAACAGGATCGGCGCGAAGCCGCGGAAGGCGCGATGCGCCAGTCCCAGAAGATGGACGCGGTCGGCCATCTGACCGGCGGGGTCGCCCACGACTTCAACAATCTGCTCATGATCATCATGGGGAATCTTGAAGCCCTGCAGCGAATGATCGACGCCGGCACCGAGATCGGCCAGGCAAAGCTTGCGCGCAACATCGGCAATGCGATGCAGGGGGCGCGGCGGGCGGCGGCGCTGACCCAGCGGCTGCTGGCCTTCTCCCGCAAGGCGCCGCTCAATCCCCGCCCTCTCGACCTCAACAAAGTCGTATCCGGCCTGTCGGATTTCCTTACCCGTTCGCTTGGCGAAACCATTTCATCCGAAGTGGTCACCACGCCCGGTTTGTGGACGGTCGAAGCGGACCAGCCCCAAATCGAGGCTGCGATCGTCAACCTCGCGCTCAATGCACGCGACGCGATGCCGGACGGCGGCAAGCTCACGATCGAGACCGGCAATGCCTATCTCGAAGAAGCCTATTGCCGCAGCCAGCCGGACGTACGGCCGGGCCAATATGCGCATGATCGCGGTCACCGACACCGGACGCGGCATGTCGCAGGAGCTGATCGACCACGCCTTCGAGCCGTTCTTCACCACCAAGCCCGCGGGGCAAGGCACCGGCTTGGGCCTCAGTCAGGTCTACGGCTTCGTGAAGCAATCCGGCGGCCACGTGAAGATCTACAGCGAAGTCGGCCAGGGCACGACGGTGAAGCTCTACCTGCCTCGCATCGCCGGCCCTGCCACCGCGGAGACGCCGATCGACAGTCCGGCATTGGCCGATCTCGCCGCGACGGGCGAGAGCGTGCTTGTGGTGGAGGATGACGATCAGGTGCGCAGCTATGTCGTCGAAACCTTGCGCGCTCTGAACTATGTCGTCGACGAAGCTCCAACGGCAGAGCGGGCGCTTGAAATATCCGGCAACCGGAAGTTCGACTTGCTGCTGACTGACGTCGTCTTGCCGGGCGCCAACGGGCGCGAGCTTGCGGACCGGCTGCTATCGCAACAGCCGCGTCTCAAAGTGCTGTACATGACCGGCTATTCGCGCAACGCCATCGTCCACAATGGCCGGCTCGATCCGGGCGTCGAGATGATCCAGAAGCCCGTCACCGGGAGCGAACTCGCACGCAAGGTCCGCACCGTCCTTGGCATGGCATCGCAGCCCTCGCTGTGAGGGAGGGTGCGACGACGAGCGCCCACTCAGCCCGCGATGGTCGCGGTGGATTGGGGAACCACCAGCCTGCGCATCTGGCTGATGGATCGAGCCGGTGCGGTGCTCGCCGAGCGGCGCAGCACGGAAGGCATGGCCGCCGTTGATCCGCAAGGCTTCGAGCGAGTGCTGCGCACGCGGCTCACCGAACTCGGCATCGATCCCGATGCCGGCGCAAATCGCGGCTTCCCCGTCATCATGTGCGGCATGGTCGGGGCGCGGCAAGGCTGGCGCGAGGCGCCTTATGTCGATGTTCCGGTCGATGTCGCGGACATTGCGCACCGTGCCGTCGAGGTCGGATGCGGTGGCCTCGACGTGCGGATCATGCCGGGCCTCAGCCGGCGCGATCCGCACCATCCTGATGTCATCCGGGGCGAGGAGACGCAGTTGCTGGGAGTGACCGCCGGCGGTGGGCCGACGTCGGCGCTCGTGGTGATCCCCGGCACCCACAGCAAGTGGGTTCGGCTCTCGGCGGGCCGCATTGCTGATTTCCGCACGGTGATGACGGGAGAAATCTACGCGCTGCTGTGCCGGCATTCGGTCTTGCGCCACACAATCGGGGAAGACCACGACGTAACCGCAACCGCGGATTTCGCCGCGGGCGTTCGCGCCGGCCTCGATGAACCCGCCAAGGTCTTGGCATCCGCCTTCGCGGTTCGCGCCGGCGAACTGCTGTTCGGGCGCACCGGCGCAGCCGCCGCCGCGTGGCTTTCCGGTCTCCTCATCGGCGCCGAGGTTGGAGCGTCGCTCGCGGACGCCTCCGATCCGGAGGTGGTCGTGCTCGGCGCGGGCGCGCTTGCCGGCCTCTATGCGCATGCGATCACCGCAGCCGGACGCCGCGCCGTGATGCGCGATGCGGAGGCCGCCGCGCGCGTCGGTCTCCGCGAAGCGGCCCGCCGCTTGTGGCCGGCGCTGTAGGGACACCCTACCGGATCAGCCGCCGCGACGATGGAGACGGCGGTCGATCGCGATCAGAATGCCGCTGACAGCCGCCGCGAACACCGTGATCATGAACGTCACCGCCATGATGATGTCGACGTTGTGCAGGCCGATAGCGTTCATCAGCATGTAGCCGAGCCCGCGCTGGGACGCGAACATCTCGCCGAGCAGCGTGCCGATGAGGGTGAGCGCGAATCCGATGCGCAGCCCGGTGAAGATTTCGGGCAGTGCGGCCGGAAACAGAACGTGCATCACCATTTCGCGCCAGCTCAACTTGAACACGCGGCCGGTCTTGATCAGCACCGGCTTGATGTTCTGCACGGCACCGATGGTGAAGAGCGCGATGGGCACGAAGCCATGGATGACGCCGAAGGCGATCTTCGCCGGCATGCCGAGGCCGAAGGAGAGGAGGATGATCGGATAAAGCGTGAGCTTCGGCACCGCATAGAACCCGACCAGCACCGGCTCCAGCACATCGCCGGTCAGGCGGTGAAAACCGAGTGCGAAGCCGAGCGCGAGCCCCATCGCGATCGCGATCACGAGCGCGATCGCGAACGCTTTCGCCGTCTCCTCCAGATTGGGCCAAAAGGTGTCGCGCCCGAAGAGGCTCACCGTATAGCGCACGCGTCTCGAGCGGCGAGCGCAACGCGATGTCGCCGACGACCATGTAGAGGAGTTGCCACACGATGACGACGCCGACGACGAGCAGCACCGGTCCGCGCCAATCGCCGATCGTCACTTGCTCCCGCCTGCTCATCGCAGCCCCCGCCGCGCCAGCACACGCCGTTCCCACGCGCCGATGATCGGCGTTGATGGCGATGGAGATGAGCAGGATCAAAACGATCAGCGGATACATCACCGCATTGTCGAAGTTCGTGTAGGCAAAGGCGATCTCGAAGCCCATGCCGCCCTGCGACATGATGAATTCGGTGCCGATGATCCCGATCAGCGCGTAGGCAAGCGCGAGCTTGGCGCCGGTGAGGAGATGCGGCGCGGCGTAGGGCAGCGTCATTTTCAGTGCCGTCTCGATCGGCGACATGCGCGCCATGCGCGCGGTCTTGATGAGCACCGGCGGCACCCGGTCGAGGCCGTTCAGCGTATTCACGATCATCGCGATGACCGCGAGCATGAAAGCGATCCCGATCTGCGGAATGTCGCCAAGCCCGAACAGGATGATGAGCAGCGGATAGAACGCGAACACCGGGATTGCATAATAAGTCGCGAACAGCGGATCGAGCGCCTCGCGCAGCAGCGGCGATTTGTGGATGACGGCGCCGGCCGCGAGGCCCACGACAACGGCGAGCGCGAAGGCGATCAGCACGTTGCCCATCGTGGTCGCGATCGCACCGTAAAATTTGCCGACGAGGAGAAGTCGCCCGAGATCGAGGACAATGCGGCTCGGCGGCGGCATGGTGAAGTTGTCGATAATGCCGGTCCGGCACAGCACCTCGACGACCGCGATCACGGCGAGGATGAGCGCAGTACGGATGAGCGCGGCCCGGCTCATGCCGCGCCCTCGCCTTCCGGATACGACCGAACAGACGCGAGCGAGGCAGCATTAATTCTTCTCCCTTCGCTCGCGCTAATTCTTTTCCCCTCCCCCGCTTGCGGGGGAGGGCTAGGGAGGGGGCCCGCTCCACGGCACGAACTTGCGGACGGGCCCCCTCCCTGACCCTCCCCCGCACGCGGGGGAGGGGAAAAGGAGCGGCGCCGCTGCGGCAAGGCAAGGGATCGCGCGCAGCAGAGAGGCGGAGGAAGAGCGGTGCACAGCGCACGAGCGGAGAATGCGACCGCTGCGATGCGCACACTCCTCCCGCCCCTCATGCGTCCACTCCCGGCCGGCCGATGGACTTGAGCAATTCCGTGCGCAGGTGATGCCAAAGCTCGCCGGTGATGGCGCCGAATGCAGCCTCTTCGACGATGCGGCTGTCGCGCTCGCGCGGCCATTTGGTTTCGATGATCGTGAGGATGCGGCCCGGGCGCGCCGACATCACGCCGATGCGGTCGGCGAGCATCGCCGCTTCGTCGAGTGCATGGGTGATCAGGAAAACCGTGGCGCCGGTCTCGCGCCATAGCTTGAGCAGCTCCTCGCCCATCAAGAGGCGCGTCTGCTGGTCGAGCGCGCCGAACGGTTCGTCGAGCAGGATCAGCCGCGGCCGCGTCACCAGGGTACGCGCGATGCAGACGCGCTGGCGCATGCCGCCCGACAACTGCGCCGGATAGCTCGCCGCGAATTCGGTGAGACCCATCATGGCGAGCGCGGCCTCGACCCGCTTCTTGCGCTCGGACACCGTGATCGCGATGCGCCGCAGGCCGAAGGCGATGTTGTCGGCAACCGTCAGCCAGGGGATCGAGGCATCTTCCTGGAACACGACGCCGACGCCATCCGGCACCGTGCCTTCTACCGGCTTGCCCTCGAACTCGATGGTGCCGGCGGTCGCGGTCGCAAGCCCCGCCATCTGTTCCAGCAACGTCGACTTGCCGCACCCGGAAGGCCCGACGATTGCGAAGAATTCGCCGCGCCGCAAATCAAGATCGAGCGGCCCGAGCGCGCGCAGTTCGCCCTTTCCCGGCGCGGCGCCCGGTGCGCTCGACGTGAAGTTCTTGGTGACGTTGCGCAGCCGCGCGTGAACGCCCTCCGGCGCCTCATTTGACGGCTTTGATGTCATCGGGAAGGAGCTGCGTGTCGATGATCTTGTTGTAGTCGATGTCGCCAGTAATCGCACCCACCGTGCGCTGCACCTCGATCATGCGCTTGAGCCCATCGAGATGAATCTGCCCGCTGCCCCAATAGGGAACGCCGTCGGTCATGCTGGTGGTGAGGTTGCGCACCGCGGAGCGCGCCACGGCCGGGGCGAGGTTGTAGTCCTTGGCGACGATGTCGCCGGCCTCGTCCGGATTGGCCTTCATGAAGTCGACGGCGCGGCGGTGGGCGCGGATCACGGCGCGGATGAAATCGCCGCGCTGGGCGATCATGTTCGGCGTCGCGACGCCGACGACGTTGTCGAGCGGCGGCAGGATTTCGCTCGCCCTGACGACGATGCGATATTTCGAACCAAACTCCGACAATAGCGGCTCCGGCAGCGGCGCGATGTCGACGAGGCCGGTATCGAGTGCGGCGACGCCCTCGCCGAAACCGCCGGTGCGCACCAGTTCGGCGTCTCCGGGCTTGTAGCCGCCCTTCTCGAGGAGCAGCGTCGCGAGGCCTTGGCTGGTCGAGCGCGGATTGGTGTAGCCGATCTTGCGACCCTTGAAGTCCTTGATGGATTTGATCGGCGAATCCATCCGCACCGCCCAGACGAACTCCGCGACGGTCAAAACGGTGTCGGCGACGAGCTTGATGTCGGCGCCCTGCTGCACCGCGGCGACGAGCGAGCCCGGATTGATTTCGGCATAGGGCACGCCGCCCGCGAGCATGTTGCGCAATGACGTGCCGCCGCCCCCCGAGGTGAGGATGCCGGTGACATCGGCGCCTTCCGCCTTGAAGAAGCCCTTCGCACGCGCGACGCCGTACGGCATGCCGTTCGCCGAGACGCCGAAATTGCTGACGACGATCTGTTCCGCGGGCGCGGGCGCGGCCATCAGCGCAAGGAGCGCCGCGGCGGCGGCGACGCGAGCAATACTCGGCTTCGATGCCATGATGACGTTCTCCCTGAAGCGCTGTGCCGTTCTGACGCGGCTCTCGTTCCTTGTAATACGTCTCGGGGCCGCGGCAAAGTTTGCCCCTCGCGATAAATCGTCTCCATGGGACATCGCCCAACGCAGTGGCGGTCCTGCATGAAACTTGCATAATGCGGCTCAAGCATCGAGCCTTGAGTGGCAAGCATCGAACCTTGAAAGGTGGGCATCATGGATCGACGCGTATTTCTCAAGACCGCCGCCGGCGCGGCCGCGGCGACGGCAACGGGCGCATTGGCGACCCCGGCAATTTCCCAGCGCGCCGCCGCGCGCACGCTGCGCTTCGTGCCGCAGGCGGACCTTGCGAACTTCGATCCGATCTGGGGCACCCAGTACGTGGTGCGCAACGCCTCGGCCCTGGTGTGGGACACGCTTTACGGCGTCGACGACAAACTGGTGCCGCAACGCCAGATGGTCGAAGGCGAAGAGGTCTCGCCCGACGGATTGACCTGGACGTTCCGGCTGCGGCCGGGATTGAAGTTCCACGATGGCGAGCCTGTGCGCGCGAAGGACGTGGTCGCAAGCCTCGATCGCTGGTCGTCCCGCGATCAGATGGGCCTCCTGCTGAAGAGCAATCAACAGGAATTGGTCGCGTCCGACGACCGCACCGTGAAGTGGGTGCTCAAGAAGCCGTTCCCCAAGATGCTGCTGGCGCTCGGCAAGGTCAGCACGCAGGTCGCGTTCATCATGCCGGAGCGGATCGCGAAGACCGATCCCTTCAAGCAGATCACCGAATATGTCGGCAGCGGCCCGATGCGGTTCGTGCGCAACGAATGGGTGCCGGGCGCCAAGGCAGTGTTCGAGCGCTTCCCCGACTACGTGCCGCGCCAGGAACCGTCGTCCTGGCTCGCCGGCGGAAAGCCGATGGCGCTCGATCGCATCGAATGGATCGTGATGCCGGACCCGGCGACCGCCGCCGCCGCGTTGCAGAACGGCGAGATCGATTGGTGGGAAAGCCCGATCTCCGACCTCGTTCCGCTGCTGCGCAAGAACCGCAATGTCGCCGTCGATATCGCCGACCCGCTCGGCAACATCGGCTCGTTCCGCATGAACCACCTCTACCCGCCGTTCAACGACGTGCGGGCGCGACGCGCCGTCCTCATGGCCATGAGCCAGGAGGACTACATGCGCGCCATCGTCGGCGACGATAACGCGCTGTGGAAGCCGCTGCCGGGCTTCTTCACCCCCGGCACGCCGCTCTATACCGAGGAGGGTGGCGATATCCTCAAAGGCCCGCGCGACATCGAGGGCGCGAAGAAACTCATCGCGCAGTCGGGCTATGCCGGCGAGCCCGTCACCTGCCTCGTCGCCCAGGATCAGCCCATCACCAAGGCGCAGGGCGACGTGACCGCGGACCTCCTCAAGCGCCTCGGCATGAACGTCGACTTCAATGCCATCGATTGGGGCACGGTCGGCGCGCGGCGCTCGCAGAAGACGAAGCCCGGCCAGGGCGGCTGGCAGATGTTCCACACCTGGCATTCCGGCGCCGACTGCATCAACCCGGCGGTCGCGATCGGCATTCGCGCGAGCGGCGACAAGGCGTGGTTCGGCTGGCCGAACATTCCCGAGGTCGAGGCCGAAGTAACGGCGTGGTACGACGCCAAGACCCTCGACGAGGAGAAGGCAGCGATCCGGCGGCTCAACAAGGCCGCGCTCGACAATGTCGTCTACGCGCCCACCGGCTTCTTCTTGAGCTACCAGGCGTGGCGCAAGAATGTCTCCGGCATCGTCAAAGGCCCGTTGCCGTTCTTCTGGGGCGTGAGCAAGACGGCGTGAGCGGCCGCGGCGGCGGCTACCAACGATTTCGCCGCTCGGACCTTTGCCGCATTTGCGTGGGCAAAGTAATTTCCCGCACGCTCTCCGAGGGTCAGGAATTGAGCCGTCGCTCTAACCGCCAAACGCCCGGTGAAGGCCTCCGCGACGATTGCGCGGGGCTCGCTTTCGGGACGAATGAATTGAACGGACTTTCATGATCGACCGCAGGTCATTGTTGAAATCGGTTGCTGGCGCGGGCGCACTCGCGGCGGCCGGCGGCTTTTCCGCGCCTGCCGTTTCGCAACGCGCGGCGGCGCGCACCCTGCGCTTCGTGCCCGAGGCTGACCTCGCCAACTTCGATCCGATCTGGAACACGCAGTATCTGGTGCGCAACGCCGCCGTCCTGGTCTGGGACATGCTCTACGGCGTCGACGAGCAATTGCAGCCACGCCGCCAGATGGTCGAGGCCGAGGAGGTGTCGGCGGATGGGCTCACCTGGACCTTCCGCCTGCGGCCGGAGCTGAAGTTCCACGATGGCGAACCGGTGCTTGCGCGTGACGTGGTGGCGAGCCTCGCGCGCTGGCAGGCGCGCGACAACATGGGGCTGATGCTGCGCGAGATCGAGAACGAGCTCGCCGCCGTCGACGACCGCACGTTCCGTTGGCGACTGAAGAAGCCGTTCCGGAAATTGCTGCTGGCGCTTGGCAAGATCGGCACCCCATCCTGCTTCATCATGCCGGCGCGGATCGCTGCGACCGATCCGTTCAAACCCATCAGCGAATACATCGGCAGCGGGCCGATGCGCCTCGTGCGGAATGAATGGATTCCGGGCGCCAAGGCGGTGTTCGAGAAATTCGCAGACTACGTGCCGCGCCAGGAGCCGGCATCGTGGGTCGCGGGCGGCAAGCGCATGTTGGTCGACCGCATCGAATGGATCACCATACCGGATCCGGCGACCGCTGCCGCAGCGCTGCAAAGCGGCGAAGTCGACTGGTGGGAGACGCCGCTCACCGATCTCGCGCCGCTCCTGCGCCGCAATCGCAACGTCGTGGTCGATATCACCGACCCGCTCGGCAATATCGGCACGTTGCGCATGAACCACCTGCATCCGCCCTTCAACGACGTGCGCGCGCGCCGCGCCATCCTCATGGCCATGAACCAGGAGGATTACATGCGCGCCGTCGCCGGCGACGACAAAGCGCTGTGGCGGCCGCTGCCGAGTTTCATCACGCCGGGCACGCCGCTCTATAACGAAGAGGGCGGCGACATCCTCAAAGGCCCGCGCGATCTCGATGGCGCGAGGCGCCTGATCGCCGAGAGCGGCTATGCCGGGGAGCCGGTTGTGCTGGTGGTGGCGCAGGACGTCGCGACGATCAAAGCCATGGGCGAGGTCACCGCCGACCTGTTGCGCCGGCTCGGCATGAAGGTCGATTTCGTTGCCGTCGACTGGGGCACGGCCGCGGCACGGCGGGCGCAGAAGTCGCCGCCGGGACACGGCGGCTGGAATATCTTCCACTCCTGGCATGCGGGCGTCGTGTGCAGCGACCCGTCGTCCTATACGGCCATCCGCGCCAATGGCGACAGGGCGTGGTTCGGCTGGCCGACAAGCCCCAAGACCGAGGCCGCGATCGATGCCTGGTACGAGGCCGCGAACCTCGATGAGGAAAAGGCCGCGATGCGCAAGCTCAACCGCGCCGCCATGGAGGACGTGGTCTACGCACCGACCGGCTTCTTCCTCGCCTACCAGGCGTGGCGCAAGAACGTATCGGGGATCGCGAAAGGGCCGCTTCCGTTCTTTTGGGGCGTGAGCAAGGGAGCGTAGGCGCAGCCCGCTCGTGGGCTTGGCCTTCGCCGGATTGCACCGCCGAAGGCGGCCGATTCATCTGCGCAACAGGAGTGTAGCGCCGTGGCTGCCGGCATGAATCCTGCTACCATGCGCGCATGCTGAGCTACGTCATCCGCCGCATCATAGCGACCATCCCGGTGATGGCGATCGTGGCGCTGTTCGTGTTCAGCCTCCTCTATATCGCGCCGGGCGATCCGGCGGCGATCATCGCCGGCGATCAGGCGACGCCGGACGATGTCGCGCGCATCCGCGCGAGCCTTGGCCTCGATCGGCCGTTCATCGTTCGCTTCGCCGAGTGGGTCTGGCAAATCCTTCACGGCGATCTCGGCACCTCGATCTTCACCAACCTGCCGGTCGCGACGATGATCGCGCAGCGCATCGAACCGACGCTGTCGCTGATGGCGGTGACGCTCGTGCTCGCCATCGCCATCGCGGTGCCGATCGGGGTGGTCGCGGCGTGGAAGGCCGACACCATCATCGACCGCGCCATCATGGCGATCGCGGTGCTTGGGTTCTCGGTGCCGGTGTTCGTGGTCGGCTATGTGCTCGCCTACGTGTTTGCGCTCGAACTCGATTGGCTGCCGGTGCAGGGCTACACGCCGCTCGCCGAAGGCCTCCTGCCCTGGTTCGAAAATCTGATCCTGCCCGCCGTCGCGCTCGGCTTCGTCTACATCGCGCTGATCGCCCGCATCACGCGGGCGGCGATGCTCGAAGTGCTGCAGCAGGACTACATCCGCACCGCGCGCGCCAAGGGCCTCGGCCGCGGCCGCATCCTGTTCGTGCACGCGCTCAAGAATGCCGCGGTGCCGATCGTCACCGTGATCGGCATCGGCATCGCGCTCCTGATCGGCGGTGCGGTGGTGACGGAGACAGTGTTCGCGATCCCCGGCGTCGGCCGCCTCACCGTCGATGCGATCCTGCGGCGCGACTATCCGGTGATCCAGGGCGTGGTGCTGATGTTCAGCTTCGTCTACGTCCTGGTCAATCTCGCGATCGATCTCCTCTACACCGTGCTCGATCCGAGGATCCGGTATTGACCGAGACGTTGATCAGCGCGCCACCGGTCGCGGTGATGGCGCCGCCGCCGGAGGAATTTGCCGCTGCGCCCGAGCTACCCGACGTGCTGCCGCCGGTGAAGCGGCGCCGCGGCGTCATCGGGTTTGCCTTGCGTCATCCGGCGATCGCGGTCGGCGGGGCGCTGGTCACCATCATGCTGCTGGTCGCGCTCTTTGCGCCCTGGCTCGGCACCGTCGACCCGACCGCGCTCGCGCCGGCGCGGCGCACGCGCGCGCCTTCGGCGGAGTACTGGTTCGGCACCGACATGCTGGGCCGCGATATCTATTCGCGCGTGCTCTATGGCGCGCGGGTGTCGCTCGCGGTCGGATTCTCGGTCGCGCTGCTGGCCTCGCTGGCCGGGCTTGCCATCGGCCTCGTCTCCGGCTTCGTGCGCTGGGCCGACGGCATCGTCATGCGGGTGATGGACGGGCTGATGTCGATCCCGCCGATCCTGCTCGCGATCGCGCTGATGGCGCTGACCCGCGGCAGCGTCGGCAACGTCATCGCCGCGATCACCATCGCCGAATTTCCGCGCGTCTCGCGGCTGGTGCGCGGCGTCGTGCTGTCGCTGCGCGAAGAGCCTTACGTCGATGCCGCGATCGCCGCCGGCACCCGCACGCCGATGATCATCCTGCGCCACATCCTGCCGAACACGCTCGCGCCGATGACCGTGCAGGCGACCTACGTGTGCGCCAGCGCCATGATCGTCGAGGCGATCCTGTCATTCATCGGCGCCGGCACGCCGCCGACCATTCCCTCCTGGGGCAACATCATGGCGGAGGGCCGCGCGCTCTGGCAGGTCAAGCCCTACATCGTTTTCTTTCCCGCCATGTTCCTGTCGGTGACGGTGCTCGCGGTCAACCTCCTCGGCGACGGTTTGCGCGACGCGCTCGACCCGCGCATGGCGAAGCGGTTGTGAGGAGGCGTGATCTCGTAGGGTGGGCAGGCCCAGGCGCTCGCTGCGCAGCGTCGACAACCTGCAGACCCATTTCCGCACGCCCGACGGCATCGTGCGCGCGGTCGACGGCATTTCGTTCGCGGTCGAGAGCGGCGAGACCGTGGCGATCGTCGGGGAGAGCGGCTGCGGCAAGTCGGTGACGGCGAACTCGATTCTGCGCCTCGATCCCGCAGCCGCCCGGGCCGCATCGCCGGCGCGGTCCGCTTCGAGGGCGCCGACCTCCTCGCCCTCTCCGAACGCAAGATGAGCGATATCCGCGGCAATCGCATCAGCATGATCTTCCAGGAGCCGATGACGAGCCTCAATCCGGTGCTCACCGTCGGCCGCCAGATCGCGCGAGACGCTGCGCGTCCATCAGCGGCTCGGCCGCGCTGCCGCCGACAGACGCGCCGCCGAGATGCTCGATCTCGTCGGCATTGCCGAACCCGCGCGGCGCGCCCGCGAATATCCGCACCAACTCTCCGGCGGGATGCGGCAACGGGTGATGATCGCGATTGCGCTTGCGTGCAATCCGAAGCTTCTCATTGCCGACGAGCCGACCACCGCGCTCGACGTCACCATCCAGGCCCAGATTCTCGACCTGATGGCCGACCTCAAGCGGCGGGTCGGCGCCGCCATCATCCTCATCACCCACGACCTCGGCGTGGTGGCCGAGATCGCCGAGCGGGTGATCGTGATGTATGCCGGCCGCAAGGTCGAAGAGGCGCCGGTCACGGCATTATTCGGCGCGCCGCTGCATCCCTATACGCAGGGCCTCATCAAGGCCGGTGCCGCGGCTCGGCCGTTCGCTCGCCGCAGGCACGGGCCGCCTCGCCGAAATTCCGGGCGTCGTACCCAGCCTCAAGGAGCGCATCGTGGGCTGCGCCTTCGCCGGCCGCTGCGCAGCGGCCCGTGACGTCTGCCGCCGCATCGCGCCGGCGATCGAGGAAAAGGCGCCCGGTCATTTTGCCGCCTGTCACTTCGCTCCCAAGGCGAGGGTCGCCGCATGAGCGCGCCGCTCCTCGCCGTCACCAACCTCAAGAAGCATTACGCGCTCGCCCATGGCCTCGCGCGGATCGGCCGCGCCCGCCGCTACGTCTACGCGGTCGACGGCGTGTCGTTCCAGATCGAGCGCGGGGAGACGCTGTCGCTCGTCGGCGAGTTGCGGGTGCGGCAAGTCGACCGTCGGCCGCGCCGTGCTGCGGCTCGTCGAACCGACCGCGGGCGAGGTCGTGCTCGATGGGATACGCATCGACGACATGCCGCGCGGCACGCTCCGCCCGCTGCGACGCCGCGTCCAGGTGGTGTTCCAGGACCCGTTTTCGAGCCTCAATCCCACGACTGCGAGTGCGCGAGCTTCTCGCCGAGCCGATCCGCAATTTTCACCTCGCCGCCTCGGCCGCCGACCTCGATGCCCGCATCGATGCGCTGCTCGACAAAGTGCGGCTGCCGCGCGACGCGAAGCGCCGCTGGCCGCACGAGTTTTCCGGCGGGCAGCGGCAGCGCATCGCCATCGCGCGCGCGCTCGCCGCCGAGCCCGAACTCATCATCTGCGACGAGGCGGTGTCGGCACTCGACGTCTCGGTCAAGGCGCAGATCGTCAACCTGCTGGGCGATCTGCAGCGCGACCTCGGGCTCGCGCTCCTCTTCATCAGCCACGACCTTGCGATCGTCGAGCACATGACCCATCGCGTCGCCGTCATGTATCTCGGCAAGATCGTCGAGATCGGCCGCAAGCGCGAGATCTTCTCGCAGCCAAGGCATCCCTACACCGAGGCGCTGCTGTCCGCAGTGCCGGTACCGGAGCCGGGCGCCACGCGTCGCCGGATCATCTTGAAGGGCGAGATTCCGAGCCCAACCGCGCCGCCGCCGGCTGCCGCTTCCACACCCGCTGCCCCCAAGCTTTCGCCCGCTGCCGCATCGAGGAGCCGGCGCTGCGGCCCGTCGGCGAAGGGCACCTCGCGGCGTGTCATTTGAACGACGCGCCGAGTTGAGGGATTGATCTTGCGATGTGTCGAGATCATTGATTAGTTTGCAATCGTTGCAATCATGGCCAATGACATGGCGAGCATCACGATCCGTAATCTGGAAGATGGGCTGAAGAGCCAACTGCGGCTCCGCGCTGCAAAACACGGCCGATCCATGGAAGACGAGGCGCGTCATATCCTTCGCGCTGCTCTCACGGCAGAGCCGCGCGCGCCGAAGAATCTTTATGACAGCATACGGCGTCGCATCGAGCCATTGGGCGGAGTTGATTTGGATATCCCGCGGAACGAACATGAGCGGGAGCCGCCGAACTTCGACGAATGATCATTCTCGATACAAACGTTCTTTCTGAGATGTTGCGTCCCGAACCAGCCGAGTTGGTTAAGCGGTGGCTTCGAAACCAACCTGCTACGAATCTTATTTACGACCACCATTTGCGAAGCAGAGCTTCTATACGGATTGGCCTTGCTGCCGCATGGCCGGCGCCGCGCTGCGCTCGCACAAGCCATCGAAACCATCCTGAAGGATGACTTTTCTGGGCGCATCCTTCCATTTGACAGCGCTGCCGCACGGACATTTGCGGAGATTTGCGCGCACAGGCGGCGATCGGGCCGCCCGATCGGTGAGATTGATGCTCAAGTTGCGGCGATAGCTCGTTCGCACGGCGCGGCAGTTGCAACTCGCGATGTAAATGACTTCGCAGATTGTGGAGTTAAGATCGTAAGTCCCTGGACTTCATAAACGCGGTCGATTCGCGGTACCGACCGTCGGCATAACAGCCTTCATAATTGGTGCGCAAGTTGACGCCTGTCGCGACCGCCGGTATCGATCCGCCATGACGGCAGCCGGCGAAAATCACAGTAGCGAAAAGCAACGTGTCGCGCTCAGTTCGATCGGCGCGTCGGCGGCGCTCACCATCGGCAAGGCGATCATCGGGGTCTCGACCGGCTCGCTCGCGATCCTCTCGGAAGCGGCGCATTCGCTGCTCGATTTCGCGGCGACCGCCATGACCTATTTTGCCGTCCGCGTTGCCGACAAGCCGGCCGACAAGGAGCACCATTACGGTCATGGCAAGGTCGAGAGCGTGTCGGCGCTGGTCGAGACCGCGCTCCTGTTCCTCCTCTCCGCCGTCGTTTTGTGGGAGGCGGGGCACCGCCTGCTCGCCGGCGACGGCCACGCCGGTCGAAGCGACCATTGCGGCCTTCGCCATTATCGCCGGGTCGATCGTCATCGATTTCTTCCGCGCCCGCGTGCTCAACCGCGTCGCCGCGAAAACGTCGAGCCAGGCGCTCGAGGCCGATGCGCTGCACTTCTCCTCCGATATGTGGTCGTCGATCGCGGTGCTGATCGGCCTCGCCGGCGTTCGGCTCGGCTACGGCTGGGCGGATTCAGCCGCGGCCATCGTGGTGGCGCTGTTCGTCTGCCTCGCCGGCTGGCGGCTCGGCAAGCGCACCATCGACACGCTGACCGACACGGCGCCGGTGGGCGTCGCCGATCGCATCACCGCGATTGCGCGCAATGTGCGCAACGTGGTGTCGGTCGATCGCGTGCGCACCCGCGAAGCCGGCGCCACCGTATTCGGCGAGATCGAAGTCAGCGCAAGCCGGACGCTCCCCCTCGACCGCGTCGAAACCCTCAAGACCGAGATCGAGGCCGCGGTCAAAGCGGCGATGCCGAAGGTCGAAATTGCCGTCATCGTCACGCCCCGCGCGCTCGACGACGAAACGGTCATGGAGCGCGTCATGGTGATCGCCCGCAATCGCGGGCTCGCCGTTCATCACGTCACGGTGCATTCGTTCGGCGGCAAGCTCGCGATCTCGCTCGATCTCGAAGTCGACGGCACCTTGACCTTCGCCGCCGCCCACGAGGTCGCATCCGGCCTCGAGGCCGCGATCCGCGACGAGTTCGGTCCGTCGATCGAGGTCGAGACCCACATCGAGCCGTTGCAGGTCGGGCGCACGGCCGGGCGCGATGCCGGGCCCGCGCGGGTCGCCGAAATTGCGGCCGCGCTTGCGGAAATCGCCGCGGCGACCGGCGCGGTGCGCGACATCCATGATGTGCGGGTGCGCGACACCGATGACGGGCAGATCGTGAATTTCCACTGCAACGTCGACCCGCAGCGAACCGTCACCGCCGTACACGAGCTTGTGGACGAGCTTGAGCACGGCCTGCGGCAGCGATTCCCGGTCATCAATCGCGTGATCGGGCACGCCGAGCCGCGCCTCAGCGCGGCCCCCTCCGATTCATGATCGCGTCAAACACGCGTGCGTTATTTCGGCTTTAACGCACCTCGGTGTTATGTCGCCGTCGCGGAATTTGAAGGTTTTCGAAACAGGCTGACGACGCCAAATTGTCGATCATTCATGATAGGCTGGCCGTCATTCTGGTGTCATCGTCGCAGCGTTTGCCTGCACCCCGGCTGAGGGCTGAGCCATGGATGCATCCCAACCCATCGTCGACGCGCCGAGCGCGAAATCGCAATTGCCTGGCCGCATCGTGCTTGTGCTCCAGGGCGGCGGCGCGCTCGGTGCCTATCAGGGCGGCGTCTACCAGGCGCTCCACGAAGCCTGCATCGAGCCCGACTGGGTGATCGGCACATCGATCGGCGCGATCAACGGCGCGATCATTGCCGGCAACGACTTTCATGTCCGGCTCGACAAGCTTCGCGAATTCTGGACGCGTATTACGCACAAGGGCCTCTGGGAAATCGCTTCGCCGTTCGTCGGCAATGCGCCCGGAAACATGATGACGTTCATGGCCGGACTGCCCGGCTTTTTCGGGCCCAACCCGGCGACGGCGTGGGGCATGATGGCCGCGGTCGGGGTCGAGCGCGCGGCCTTCTACTCCACCGAGGCCTCTGCAGGCGACGCTCGGCGGCCTGATCGATTTCGAGCGCATCAAAGCCGGCTCGCCGCGGTTCACCGTCGGCGCCGTCAACGTCCGCTCGGGCCGCATGCACTATTTCGACTCGAGCCGCGAGCACGTCACGCTCACCCACGTTCTCGCCTCCGGCGCGTTGCCGCCGGCGTTTCCCGCGGTGCTGATCGACGGCGAACCTTATTGGGACGGCGGCCTCTATTCCAACACGCCGGTCGAGACGGTGTTCGATGACAGTCCGCGGCTCGATTCCGTCGTGTTCACGGTGCAGGTCTGGAATTCGGCCGGGCCGGAGCCGGAATTGATCTGGCAGGTGCTCGACCGCCAGAAGGATATTCAATACGCGAGCCGTGCCGACAGCCACATCGATCAGCAGCGGCGCCTGCACGAGCTGCGCCGGGTCGTGCGCGAATTGGTGAGCCGGCTGCCCGAGGACCAAAGCGATATCCGCGAGGCGCTGGAGCTTGCGGGCCACGGCTGCGGCACGACGATGCACATCATTCGGCTCAACGCGCCGCGCCTCTCCGGCGAGGACTATATGCGCGATATCGATTTCAGCGCCGAGGGCATCCGGGCCCGCTGGGAGGCGGGCTACGCCGATACGGTCCGTGCGCTCGACCGCAAGCCATGGAACCTTTTCGTCGACCCGATGATTGGTGTTGCCGTGCACGATCTTGACGAGCAGCCACCGCCATGACCGATGACGGCGTCGCGATCGAGGTGAAGCAGCCTGCGATCGATCGGCCGGCGGCGGGCGGCGCCGACTACGCCACCATCGCCGAAACACCGTCGACGCCCGACATCTCGCTGCATCGTGTGCTCATCGTCGGCGCCGGGGCTGCCGGCCTCTATCTCGCCTCGACCCTCGGCCGCACGCTCGGCCGGCGCG
The DNA here is from genome assembly GCA_963702755.1 of uncultured Alphaproteobacteria bacterium. Classification (GTDB taxonomy): domain Bacteria; phylum Pseudomonadota; class Alphaproteobacteria; order Rhizobiales; family Xanthobacteraceae; genus JAJPKK01. The sequence continues at coordinate 263,916 of CAVPDZ010000012.1, forward strand.
GCAAGATCTCGGTCACCCTCCTCGACAAGTCACGCGTCCATGTGTGGAAGCCGCTGCTGCACGAGGTGGCGTCCGGTTCGCTCGACAGCGAAGCCGATGCGCTCGAGCTGATCGCCCACGCCCGCAATACCCACTACCGTTACCGCATCGGGCAGATGATCGGCCTCAACCGCGCGCGGACGGCAGGTGCACGTCGCGCCGAGCGTCGATGAGGACGGGCCGGCAGATCATCCCGCCGCGCGTGCTCGGCTACGATACGCTGGTCATCGCGGTCGGCAGCATGTCGAACGATTTCGGCACCCCGGGCGTCGCCGAGCACGCGATCACCCTCGACACGCTCGACCAGGCCGCGCGCTTCAATCGCCGCATGATCAACGCCTGCCTGCGGGCCAATGCGCAATACGAGCCGCTGCACCCGGGGCAGCTTCACGTGGCGATCGTCGGCGCCGGCGCGACCGGAGTGGAGCTTGCCGCCGAACTGCACAAGACGATGCGCGACGTCGCCTCCTACAACCTAGATGCCATCGACTTCGACAAGGCGATCAAGATCGACCTGATCGAGGCGGCGCCGCGCATCCTTCCGGCGCTGCCCGAAGATATCGCGGCCGACACCGCCGCCGTGCTCGGACGGCTCGGCGTCACCATCCGCACCGGCACCCGCGTCACGCGCGGTGACGGCGGACGGCGTCATGCTCGACAACGGCGAAACCGTGCCGGCCGAACTGATCGTGTGGGCGGCGGGGATCAAGGCGCCGGATTTCCTGCGCGACCTCGACGGGCTCGAAACCGACCGGATCAATCGCCTGGTGGTGCGGCCGACGCTGCAGACGACGCGCGACGACAACGTCTTCGCGATCGGCGACTGCGCGAACTGCGTGCCTGCCCGGCTCCGACGAGCCGTTGCCGCCGCGCGCGCAGACCGCGCAGCAGCAGGCGAAGTTCATGGTCAAGGCCATCAAGGCGCGGCTCGCCGGCCGGCCGCTGCCGAATTTCAAGTACCGCGATTTCGGTTCGCTGGTGTCGCTCAGCCACTACCACACCTTCGGCATTCTCTTTCACGGCTTCAAGTTTGAAGGCCTGCTGGCGCGCATCGTCTATCGGTCGCTGCACCTGATGCACCAGCGCGCCCTGCACGGCACCGGCAAGGTCGCGCTCGACACCATTGCGAAGGCCCTCACCCAGCACACCGAACCGCGCATCAAGCTGCATTGATGATTGCGTTGATCTGTAGCCCGCAGTCTGTAGCCCGGATTGAGCGCAGCGAAATCCGGGGCCGGCCTCTCCTTGATTGAAGCGCCGCCCCGGATTTCGCTGCGCTCAATCCGGGCTACGACGACCCGCGCACGTCGAGGACGGCGGCGCCTTGCAGGCGGCCGCTGCGCAGATCGTCGAGGGCGGCGTTGGCCTGCGCCAGCGGGTAGCGCACCACCTCGGTCTTGACCCCGCATGCTGCCGCGGTCGCGAGAAATTCGCGCGCGTCGTCGCGGGTGAGGTTCGCGACCGAGAGCACCTGCCGCTCCTCCCACAGGATGCGATAGGGAAAGCTCGGGATATCCGACATGTGAATGCCGCCGCAGACGACGCGGGCGCCTTTCTTCACGGCGCGCAGCGCGGCCGGCACCAGCGCGCCGACGGGCGCGAAGATGATCGCGGCATCGAGCGGCTCGAGCGGCGCCTCCTCGGAGCCGCCGGCCCACACCGCGCCGAGCGAGCGCGCGAAATTCTGCGCCGCGGTATCGCCGGTGCGGGTGAAGGCGTGGATGCGATGGCCCTGCCAGATCGCAACCTGCGCGAGGATGTGCGCGGCGGCGCCGAAGCCGTAAATCCCGAGCGCCATGCTGCCGCGCGTGCCCGCGAGCGCCATCTTGTAGCTGCGCCACCCGATCAAGCCCGCGCACATCAGCGGCGCCGCCGACGCATCGTCCGGCCCTTCCGCCAGCGCGAAGCAGTAGTTCGCGTCGGCGACCGCATGCGTCGCGTAGCCGCCGTCGCGCGTGTAGCCGGTGAAGAGCGGCGTGTCGCAGAGGTTCTCGCGCCCGCGAGCGGCAATAAGGGCAATGGCCGCAGGTCGCGCCGAGCCACGGCACGCCGACGCGCTCGCCCAACGTGAAGCCGGTGACGCCCGCGCCGAGCGCCGCGACCCGGCCGACGATCTCGTGACCCGGCACCAGCGGCAGCCGCGGGTCAGGCAGTTCGCCGTCGACCACGTGCAGGTCCGTGCGGCACACGCCGCAAACCGAGACCTCGACGAGAATCTCGCCGGGTCCAGGCTGCGGGATCGGCCGCTCGCGCATGACGAGCGGCTGTCCGGGCCGGTCGAAGACCATGGCGCGCATCATCGGCATGAGCGATTCCGCAAAAACTTACGCGCCCGTCGGGGCCGCGTTGCCATGTCGCGCGCAGAGCGCGCGCACGCCGTCATCGCCTAGCGCATACACCACATCACCAAGCGAAGCGACCCCGGAGGCGATCCGCGCGCTCCCGCCGGTCTGCCTCAGCCGCCGCCGCCGTTGTTCCGGCCGTTGTGGATGGCGCGCCAGACCCGGTCCGGCGTGTAGGGCATGTCGAGCGTGCGCACGTTGGCCGGCTTGAGCGCATCGAGCATCGCATTGGCGAGCGCCGGCACCGAGCCGGTGGCGCCGGCCTCGCCCGCGCCCTTGGCGCCGAGCGAATTCGCGGGCGACGGCACGCCGCAATCGATCAGCGTCGTCGGCGCGGCGTCCCACGCGCGCGGCATGAAATAATCCATGAAGGTGCCGGACAGGAGCTGCCCGGTGTCGCGATCGTAGGCGACCTCCTCGCCGAACACCTGGCCGATGCCCTGCATCATCCCGCCCTGCAGCTGGCCCTCGACCAGCGTGTGATTGTAGATCGTGCCGCAGTCGTCGGCGGCGATGTAGTTGACGATGCGGGAGGCGCCGGTCTCCGGATCGACCTCGACTTCGGCGATGTGGGCGCCGCTCGGAAACGCCGTCGCGAGATCGATGGTCGTGTTGGTGTCGAGCGGATGGGGCCCCTCGCCCCAGCGCTTCTCGATCAGCGCCGTGAGGGTGACCGCGAGATCGGTGCCGACCACGCGATAGGTGCCGCGGTCGAACACGACGTCCGCCGGCTCGACCTCCATCTGCTCGGCCGCGAGCTTCTTGCCCTTCTCCACGATCTCCTTCGCCGCCGCGGTGAGCGCCGCGCCGTGGCTGATGAGCGAGCGCGAGCCGAAGGTGCCGACGCCGATGAGCTTTGGCGCCGCCACGTCGTTGTAGCGCAGCTCGATGCGATCGTCGGGAAAGCCGAGAATGTCGGCGACCAGCGCGGGATAGACCGTCTCGTGCCCCTGCCCCGACGGCCCCGCGAGCGAATACATGAGGAGCCGGCCGTCGTCGCCGACGCGGATTTCCACCTGCTCCTTGCCGGCGCCGCCCGACGGCTCGAGAAAGAGCGCAAGCCCGAGCCCGCGCAGCTTGCCCTCCTTCGCCGCCGCCTTGCGCCGCGCCTTGAAGCCCGCCCAGTCCGCCGCCTCGAGCGCGGTGTCGAGGAGGCGCGCCGGATCGCCGCTGTCGTAGGACGAGCCGGTCGGCGTCTTCACCGGGAACGCCTCCTTGCGCAGCAGGTTGCGCCGGCGCAGCTCGACGGAGTTGATCCCCGTTGCGGCCGAAGCCTCCTCGACGAGGCGCTCCCAGAGATAAGCGACGTTCGGCCGCCCGGCGCCGCGATAGGCGGTGGTCGGCGTCGTGTTGGTGAAGATCAGCCGATGGCGCCCGTAGACGGCGCGCACATCGTAGAGGTTGATCGCGGAACTCGTCGGCGCGGCGATGGTGTTGATGAGCGGCCCGGAGTTCGAGCAATAGGCGCCGAGATTGACGAACCACTCGACGCGCAGCGCCAGAAACCGCCCCTTCTTGTCGAGCGCGAGTTCCCCGATCAGGTCGGCGCCGCGGCCATGGTGATCGCTCGCGATCGTTTCCGCGCGCGTGCCGATCCACTTCACCGGCCGGCCGGTGCGCTTCGCGGCGAGCATCACCGCGAGGAACTCGGGGTAGACTTCGTGGCGCACGCCGAACCCGCCGCCGACGTCCGACGAGCGCACGCGGATTTTTTCCGCGCCGAGCCCGGTGATGCCGCCGAGCACATTCTTGAGGTCGCCCGCGCCCTGGGTCGGGATGCACAGCTCGAACGCACCCTCCGCCGCATCGTAAACCGCGAGCGCCGACTTCGGCTCCATCGGATTGCCGGCGATGCGCTGCGCGTGCACCGCGACGCGCACCACGTGCGCCGCGTCCGCAAAGCCCGGCTCGGTGCTGGCGAGGTCGCCGTAGGCGTAGTCGAACGCGAGGTTGTCGGGCATGCCGTCGTGCAGCGGCACCGCGCCCGCGCCGATCGCCGCGCGCGCGTCGACCACGGCCGGCAAATCCTCATAGTCGATCGCGATCAGCTCGGCCGCATCCTGCGCGATGTAATCGCTCTCGGCGACGACGAGCGCGACCGGCTCGCCCACATAGCGCACCCGCCCGACCGCAAGCCCGGTGCGGAACGGCACGTGCAGCGAGCTGCCGCCGACGCCCTTGAAGAACGAGGTCGACGGCGTGCCCTTCCATTGGGTGGCGACGAGATCATCGCCGGTCACGACATCGAGCACGCCCGGCAGCTCCCGCGCCGCCGCCACATCGATCCGCGCGATCTTGGCGTGCGCGCGATCGGCGCGCAGAAAATGCCCCGCCGCCTCGCCCTTGTAGTCATTGTCCGCCGTGTAGCGGCCGTGCCCCGTGACCAGTCGAAAGTCTTCGCGGCGCCCCCTGAACTGATGTTCCGACAAGTCCCCGTTCCCGCTGCTGTCCACCCGGCGCGCGTGTTGTTGCCGATGAGGGGGGCGGATGCAAGGGCTCTTGTCTGCCCGTTGCATCCACCGCGAGGCGGCAGCGCGCGTGCGCGTTGACACCCCTGATTGTGGCCGCCACTATTCCCACAAAATGCGTCCGCTGCCGGCAGTGGCGACCCGAGGACGCCTCGTCCTGCGATCAACTCAATGAGGAGGAAACCCTATGCTGACACGGCGCCGGTTCTGCTGTGCTGCCGCTGCGAGCGCGGCCGTGATTGCCCGCTCGCGCCGCGCGTTCGCCGCGACCTATGATCTTCTCATCAAGGGCGGGCGCGTCATCGATCCCTCGCTCGGCATCGATGGCGTACGCGATGTCGCGATTGCGGCGGGCCGCATCGCCGCGGTCGAGGACAACATCGCCCCCGACAGCGCGACGGACGTGATGGACGCGCGGGGCAAGATCGTCGCGCCGGGGCTCGTCGACATCCACACCCACGCCGCGCGCAGCAAGGAAGGCCCGCCGGCGACGCTGCTCGACGGCGTCACCGCCTATATCGACGCCGGCTCGGCCGGCGCGGACGGCATCGACCAGGCGGCGGCGATCGCGAAGTCCGGGCCAAATCTCGGGCGCCTCCTCATCAACATCTCGCGCGTCGGCGTCGTGCCCGGCGGCGAACTGCACGACCTTGCCCGCGCCGACGTCGACCTCGCGCGCGGCGCGATCGCGCGCAATCGCGACGTCGTCGTCGGGGTCAAGGCGAGGCTGTCGAACAACGTCGCCGGCACCAACGATCTCGAGGCACTGCGGCGCGCGCAGCAGGTGGCGGCGCCGTTCGGGCTGCCGGTGATGATCCACATCGGCCAGTCCTACTCGCCGATGCGCGCCATTCTCGCGCTGCTCAAGCGCGGCGACATCGTCACGCATCTCTACGCGCCGGCGCCGAACGGCATCCTCGACGACAACGGCCGCGTGTTCCCGGAGGTGCTGGCGGCGCGCCGGCGCGGCATCTGGTTCGATTTCGGCAACGGCGTCACCGAGCATTTCACCTGGGACGTGGTCGAGCGCTGCATGAAGCAGGGCTTTGCGCCCGACACGTTCTCGACCGACTGGACGACCCAGTCGCCCACCACCGGGGTGGTCAATTTCCCGAACGTGATGTCGAAGTTCCTGATGTTCGGCATGCCGGTCGACCAGGTGATCGCGCGGGCAACGACGAATTCGGCGCGGGTGTTCCGCTCGTTCAACGATCGCGGCACGCTCAACGTCGGCGCGCCGGCCGACGTCGCGGTGCTGGAACTGCGCGAGGGCAACTTCGAGTTCGTGGACAACTACAAGGGCACGCGCACCGGCCATCAGCGCCTGTTCCCGATCGCCACCGTGATCGGCGGCAAGCGGGCCCCGCCGCGCGCGTAACGGCCCGCTGGGCCCCTCAGCCCGGCCCCCTTTCCCGGGGCGGGCGTCAAAAAAACGGCGCGATTGGTTTTTACCGCCATGCCGGACGGCGGCTGTATTGACGCGCCTATCGGGAAACTACGGGACATGCCGCCGCTTCGCACTTATGTCATCGGCGATATTCATGGTTGCGAGACGCAGGTCCGCGACCTGTTCGAGGCCTTCCTCGATTACAACGAGGACCGGCCGTTCGGGGTCATCCTGCTCGGCGACTACGTGGACCGCGGCGCGAACAGCCGCGGCGTGATCGAGCTGTTGATGGCGCTCGAGCGCGAGATGCCCGAGCAGATGCTATGCCTGCGCGGCAATCACGAGGACATGCTGATCCAAGCGCTCAAAGGGCCGCAGTACGAAGAATGCTGGCTCGACAACGGCGGCGCCGCGACGCTGGAGAGCTATGGGGTCGAGCACGCCATCGACATCCCGGAAGCCCATCGCAGCCTGGATCGCGAAGCGGCCGTTCCTCTATCGCGACGACCGGCGGCTTTACGTGCACGCCGGCATCCTGCCCGGCGTTCCACTCGACCAGCAGACGCGGCAGTCGCTGCTGTGGATCCGCGACGAGTTCCTGAACTCGGACCTCGACCACGGCCTCTACGTCGTCCACGGCCACACGCCGATCGCCGCCGGCCGCCCGGATCAGCGGCGCAACCGGCTCAACCTCGACACCGGCGCCGTCTTCGGCGGCCCGCTCACCGCCGCCGCCTTCTGCGACACCATCACCGAGCCCATCGCCTTCATCACCGACGACGGCACCGTCACCCAATTGCGCGAGGAGCCGGTCGCGCCGAACGCGTAGCCGGCCGTGCGGGCCGCGGTGTGCACGTCAGAACGCGTAGGGTGGGCAAAGGCGGCCGAGGCATTGCGATCAGTTGCGTGATCGTCGATCCGCCGTGCCCACGCCGGTGAAATCGACCTGAGCCCGCGGAGACGGTGTGACGGTGGGCACGCGCGGCTGGCGCCGCGCTTTGCCCACCCTACGCGCCTTGGATCACTCGTCCTTGAAGCCGTATTCCTTCCAGCGGCGGTCGACCATCTCCCAATCGCCGGGATCGGGCTTGACCATCGGCGGATAGCGGTCGCCGTCGTAGTTCGCCTCCGGCTCGAAATCGAGATTGATGGTGGCGTCGATCAGCACGCGGGTCCACTTGCCGGTGCCGTAGAGGTTGGTGTCGCGGAACTTGAGCCGCGTCGACGGATCGAGCGCCGAGCCGAACGTGCCGGGGAAGAACACGATGTCGTCCTCGGCGGCGTTGACGCGATAGGCAAACGCCCAGTCGATCGCGCCGTAGTCGTGGATGTCGATGTCCTCGTTGACGACCCAGATGTGCTTGTAGCGCAGGTGCGCCGCGTTCGAGCCCCAGATCGCGGCTGCGGCCTGCTTGGCCTGGCCGCGATAGGTCTGCTTGAGCTGGATCATCAGCGTGGTGCCGTTGTTCGCGGCCGGGCAATGCACGTCGGTGACGCCGGGGACGCCGGAGCGCTCCAGGATGTTCCAGGCAAGCGCCGCGCGCTGCACCGAGCTCATGATCGAGTTCTCGTTGAGCATCTTCGGCATCGTGCCTTCGAGCGTGCCGCGGAAGATCGGCTTGTCGCGATGGGTGATCGCGGTCACCCGCACCTTGTGCTTGAGCGCCTGGTCGCCGCCGAAATAGCCGGTGTATTCGCCGAACGGCCCTTCCATTTCGAACGTGGCGGGGTCGGGCGAAATCCAGCCCTCGATCACGATCTCGGCCGAGGCCGGCACCTGCAGCGGCACCGTCTCGCAGTCGACGAGCTCGACCGGCGCGCCGCGCAGCGCGCCCATCACCTCGTATTCGGACACGTCGGGCGGCACCGGCGACGACGCGCAGAACGGCAGGCACGGCTCCCAGCCGTAGATGAAGGCGACCGGCATCTCCTCGCCCTTGCCGGTGTATTTCGCGAAATCCTGGCCCCAGTGCTGCGGCCGCCACAGCAGCACGGGAATGGTGTTCTTCTTGCCGATCATGCCGCGATAGATGCCGACGTTCATGCGGCCGGTGGTCGGATCGCGCGTCACCGTGCCCTGCATGGTGTTGATGTAGCGCCCGCCGTCGCGGCGGTGCCACTGCGGCACCGGGAAGTCGTAGAGGTTGATGTCGTCGCCGGTGATGATGTTCTCCTTCACCGGGCCGGTCGCGACCTTGACCGGCGCGACGCGGCCCGAATAGGCCTTGCGCGCCGCCTGGACGAGATCGGTGATCGGCGCGTTCTTCGGCAGGCCGAACATCATCGCGACGCGCGAGTAGTTCGACAGGCCGCCGGTGAAGAGCTGCGTGCAGCGCGCGTTGTGCTGGTAGTCCTTGATGTTGCTGAACAGCAGCGCCGGGCCGTCGCCGTTGCCGAAGGCGCGGCGCGTGACGGTGCCGAGCTCGCAATTCCAGTCCACCTCCGCGCCGACGTCATGCAGTTCGCCCTCCTTGCGCAAATGCGCAATCCATCCGCGCAAATCACCAAACTGCATGAGCTTTCTCCTGTCCGTGAGCCGCCGGAGCACAAACATGAATTTGTCCGGCGCCGAAAGGGGAGTTACTATTCGCCATTCCCAGTCAGTCAAGACAGAACGGATCAGCGAAACCAGATGCAGAAGGACTATGCGCAAATGCGGGGCGCCATCCTGCGCGAGCTCGATGGCCTGCGTTACGACGTCGACGCCGAACGCAAGATCGGCTGGCTCGTCTTTGACCGGCCGCCGCTCAACGTCATCTCCTACCGCGGCCGCAGCCAGATCGCGGCGATCCTCGAGATGTTCGGCCACGATCCTGACGTGCGCGTCGTCGTGATCCGCGGCGCGAACGGCGTCTACACTTCGGGCGGCGACGTCAAGGCATTCCCGCAGATCGAGCGCGACGGCATGTCGGACCTCGCCTGGAACATCGCGGCGCCCGAGCGCTGCCCGAAGCCCGTGATCTGCGCCATGGAGAAGTACGCCATGGGCGTCGGCTTCGAGCTGTCGATGTCGTGCGATATCCGCGTCGCGACCGCCGACACCGTGCTGGCGCTGCCCGAAGTCACCCTCGGCCAGATCCCGGGCAGCGGCGGCAGCCAGCGCGTCGCCCGCATCGTCGGCCTCACGCGCGCGGTCGACATGATGATGCTCGGCCGTCGCATCCCGGCGCCGGAAGCCCACGCGTGGGGATTGCTGACGCGCGTCGTCCCCGATGCGGCCGCGCTCGACAAGACCATCGACGAGATGGTGAAGACGCTCACCTCGATGTCGGCGCTCGCGCTCAAGACCATCAAGCGCGTGCTCAACACGACCTACAACTCCGGGCTCGCCGCGGGCCTCGAGATCGAAGGCCACGCCTACGAGAAGCTGCGCGAAAGCGAGGACTACCGCGAGGGCATCGCGGCCTTCAGCGAGAAGCGCAAGCCGAAGTTCAAGTGACCTACAGCGTCAGCCCGGATGAGCGCAGCGCGCCAGCGCGAAGCGCGATCCGGGGCGGCGTGCGAGGTTGCGGCCGGCCCCGGATTACGCGAACGCACGCGTTCGCTCCATCCGGGCTAAAGCTTGACGGCCGGACTGCGCTCTAGACACTCCGGCCAACGCAATCCGTCATGGCCGGGCTCGTCCCGGCCATCCACGTCCGTCTGCTCCAACTGCCTCGCAACAAGAAGGAAGCAAGACGTGGATGCCCGCGACGAGCGCGGGCATGACGAGGGTGGGGACGGCGGCACGTCGATGTTGGATGCGTGGATCGCGGGGATCGAGGGGCTGTTGCAGGCGCGGGAGCTGATGTTCCTGAGCCTCGGCATGGCGATCGGCCTCGTGTTCGGGGCGCTGCCGGGGCTTGGCGGCGCGACGGCGCTCGCGCTGTTGATGCCGCTCACCTACGGCCTTGAGCCGTTCACGGCGGTGGCGCTTGCCGGCGGCGTGATGGGCGCCGTGCCCATGGGCGGCTCGCTCACCGCGATCCTCCTCAACGCGCCGGGCGCCGCGCCCAACGCCGCGACCTGCCTCGACGGCTATCCGCTCGCGCAGCAGGGCAAGGCCGGCTACGCCATCGGCGCCGCCGCGACCGCGAACTCGCTCGGCGGCCTCATCGGCACCGTGTCCGTGCTCGCGGTGCTGCCGGTCGCGAAACAACTCGTGCTGCTGTTCGGGCCGCCGGAGTTCTTCCTGCTCGCGATCCTCGCCCTCGTCACCGTCGCCGCAAGCCTCTCCGGCAAGCTGCTGCGCGGCCTTCTCACCGGCGGCATCGGCCTGATGATCGCGACCATCGGCTATGACAGCGTCACCGGCACGACCCGCTTTGCCATGGGCATCGAATATCTCTGGGACGGCGTCCATCTCGTGCCGGCGCTGATCGGCCTCTTCGCCGTCGCCGAGATGATCAATCTCTCGGTCACCGGCGGCACCGTGTCGAAGGACGTGCGCGCGGTGAAGATCACCAGCATGATGAGCGGCGTCACGGCGACCTTCCGCCATTGGCGCACGGTGCTGCGCGGCTCGATCATCGGCACCATCGTCGGCGCCATTCCGGGCGAAGGCGGCACGGTCGCCGCGTTCCTGTCCTACGGCATGACGGTGCAGGCCTCGCACGATCCCGAGAGCTTCGGCAAGGGCAACATCCAGGGCGTCATCGCGCCCGAGGCCGCGATCAACGCCAAGGACGGCAGCGCGCTCATCCCGACCATCGCGTTCGGCATTCCGTCGGGCGCCGAGATGGCGGTGTTTCTCGGCATCCTGGTGCTGCACGGCATGCAGCCCGGGCCGCTGATGCTGGCGCAGAACCAGAACGAGATCTACGGCCTCGTCTGGGCGCTCACCGGCGCCTGCATCCTCGCCTCGTTCATCGGCGTGCTGCTGGCGCGCCCGCTTGGGCTCATCACGCTCGTCAACTCGCGCATCTTCGTTCCGATCATCATCGCGGTGGCGATGGTCGGCTCCTATGCGGTCGACCGCTCGATCGAGAACCCGATCCTGACGCTCGCCTTCGGCATCCTCGGCTACGTGATGATCCGCTACGATTATCCGCGGCTCACCATCGTGATCGCGCTGGTGCTCGGCGCCAGCGCCGAGCGCAACTTCCACCAGGCCATGATCATGGGCGACGGCAGCTGGTCGATCTTCGTCGAGCGCTGGGTGTGCCTCGTCCTGATCGCGGCGATCGTGCTGTTCCTCGCGCTGCCGCCGGCGCGCGCGCGCCTGTTTCCGCCGCGCAAGAGCGCGGGCACCGGCGCGCGGACCGCGAGCGAAGGAACGACCGCCAACGAGGGAAGTGTCGCCGGCGAGAGTTCTGCCGCGAGCAAGGGCAAGGCGTGATGCGCGTCTTCGGCACCGACGCCATCGACTACGCGCCGCCGGTTGCGGCGATCGTCGCGGCCGGCGGCCTATCTCACGACCGCCTACGGCTATTCGCCGGACGCGCGGGCGGCGCCGCTCCTCATCGGCTGGAGTGTCGTCGTGCTCGCCGTGCTCGACATCATCACGCGCACGAAGACGCCGCTCGGTGCGACGCTGACGCGCTGGCTCAATCCGGTCAGCGCCGCGCCGCACCGCGCGGGCTCCGCCCACAAGACGTTTCCGTTGACGCGGCAGCTTGCCGCCATCGCCTGGATCGCCGGCTTCGTCGCCGCCTTCGCGCTGATCGGCGCGCTCTACGCGATCCCGCTCTACGTCTTCGCCGCGACGCGCTGGCGCGGCGAACGACCGTTCCTGGTCTGCCTCATCAGCGCCGCCGGCACGCTCGCCGGCATCTGGCTCCTGTTCGGCCGCCTCCTCCACCTCGAGCTTTACCCCGGCCTGCTGTTCGGGGGGACGTGAATATCGATTGCGTAATCAAATGAGTTCGAGGCGCAGCGTCCGGCCGACGATCTTGGCCGCACGTTGAAGCGTCGCAATTGTCACGTTTCCATCTTTCGGGTCCAACAGTCGGCTGATCTGGCTGCGACTTGTCTTCATACGCTCGGCAAGGCGTTTGCGCGAAAGATTCTGCGCCTTCATTGCCTCGGCGATTTGCCAAGCAAGGACTTCCTTGATGGCGACAGCCTCGAACTCTTCAAGCTTCCCCTCTTCTCTCAGGAAATCGTCGAGGCGCGTCAGGTTGTCGGTCGAACGAGGCGCTTTCTTCTTCTTCATGCCGGCACCTTATCCTTCAAACTCTCTCTTTCGCTTGCGGGCCAAGGCCAAATCCTCACCCGGCGTTTTCCGCGACTTCTTGATGAAACCGTGCAGGATGACGATTGCATCTTGGTGGGCGCTAAAGATCACCCTCGCTATCCGGTCGCTCGGAAGCTCGCTTCGTACTTCCCATAGACCCTCGCCAAGTGAACGACAGAGCGGCATTCCAACCGGCCACCGATATTGTACCCGCATGAGATCCTGGCCGATGGCGTTACGATCTCTGGCATCCAGCGCACGAAGCCAATTTCGTACAACCTCGGTTCCGGCTCGGGTGCGGAAAAAGAGGACCGGAATCTTGCGCGGCCGGTCAGCGCTCATGCTCTTCTGATATGGCCTATAAATATGGTCTATGTACCATATAATGTCCACGCCTGCAAACACGAATTAAAGTTAACGATGGGCAGAGCGTGCGCATCGCTGCCCACTCGGGTCACCGCGCCACTGCTACGCAACCAGAGTCTTCTCGCTCTTCTGCGCGGCGAGGGTGACGGGCGGATGGCGGTCGCAGAAGCCGGTGGCTTCGCAATAGGCGTGGGCGACGCGATAGACCATCGCTTCGTCGAACCAGCGGCCGACGATCTGCATCGCGGTCGGCAGGCCCTCGGGGGTGAAGCCGGTCGGCACCGCGATTGCCGGCGAGCCGGTGACGTTGAACGGCATGCGGCATTGCCGCTCGTAGGTTTTCGCGATCGTCTCGGCATCATCGATGCGGCACGGCATGTCGAGGCTCGACATCGTGATCACCGCATCGAGGTCGTGCGTCGCCGCGGCGTATTCCGCGCACAGCGCGGTGCGCACCTGCTGCGCCTTGACGTAGTCGGCCGCGGGAATGAAGGCGCCCGGCAGCATCTTGCGCAGCGTGATCGGCGCGTAATCCTGCGGCCGCTCGCGCATGTCGCGTTCGTGCACGGCAAAGGCCTCGACCATCAGGATGGTGCGGCCGCATTCGGAATAGCGCTGCAGCGACGACAGCCGGATCGGCTTCACCTCAGCGCCGAGCCGGCGCAGCACGTCGACGGCGGCATCGATCGCGGCGAGTTGCTCCGGCGCCGCCAGCATGTCCTCGTCGTAGAAATGCGCGATCAGCCCGAGCTTGAGGCCGCGCACGCCGCCGCCGAGCGCGGCGGTGAAGTCCGGCGTCGCGCGGGTGGCGCTTGCGGGATCGGCCGCATCGTGCCCCGCGATCGCCTGGAGCATGATGGCGTTGTCCTCGACGGTGCGGGTCAGCGGTCCGACATTGTCGAGGGAGAACGCGAGCGGAAACACGCCGGCGCGGCTCACCATGCCATAGGTCGCCTTCATGCCGACGACGCCGCAGCAGGTCGCGGGATTGCGCACCGAGCCGCCGGTGTCGGTGCCGAGCGCGCCGGGCGCGGTGCCGATGGCCACGGCAACGCCCGAGCCGCTCGACGAGCCGCCGGGATGAAGGTCGGTGTTCCACGGATTGCGCGCGGCCGGCCACGGCAGGTCGTGGGTCGGGCCGCCGTTGGCGAACTCGTGCAGCGCGAGCTTGCCGAGCAGCACCGCGCCGGCCTCGCGCAGCCGCGCGATGGCGGTCGCGTCGCTCTGCGCGCGATGATCGATGCGCACCTTCGAGTGGCACGTCGTCGCCATGCCGGCGACATCGAAGATATCCTTCGCCGCATAGGGCACGCCGTGCATCGGCCCGCGCCATTCGCCGCGCATGATCGCGGCTTCCGCAGCTTTGGCCTGCGCGAGCGCCAGCTCTTCGGTCACGGCGATATAGGCGTGATAGGTGGGCTCGGTCGCGGCGATCCGCGCGAGCAGCGCCTGGGTCAATTCGACCGGCGAGAGCTTGCGCGCGCGGATGAGCCGCCCGGCCTCCGCGATGGTGAGATAGGCGAGATCGGTCATTTCGCCTCCACGAACTTCGACGGATCGAATACGATCGCCGGCTCGGTGGTCGCGGGAAAGTCCGGCGGCAGCGGCGAGAGCGCCGTCGCCGCGCGCGCGACCGCGGCTGTGACGATGTCCGGAAACAGCGCGTAGGCGCGGTCAAGCCCGCGGGCTTTGGCAACGGCGCGCACATACTCCGCCGCCGGGTCCGGCTTACCTGCCGCTAACGGCTTGTCATTCATCGGGATTCCTCCTCCGAGGGCGGGCCTCGCCGCACCGGTTTTCCCTGAGAACAGGGAAAATAACAGGGAATCGGAAAAATGGGGGCGCGCAAGTTGCATAGCTCGGCAATTCGTCAAACCTTTTCAAGGACCCACCGGCTTTGGTGGTGCAGACAAGCAGGGAAGCGGCGACGGCGTAACAGCGAAAGGCAATGCGAGGATGATTTCGTTTTCGCGAGCGGCGCGGTCAATGAACGAAGGCCTATTATAGGCCTATTCCTATATCAGTCAAGCGCCGCCGATATGCCTCCACTTCTTTTCCCTCCCCCGCTTGCGGGGGAGGATCGGGAGGGGGCCTGTCTGCAACTTCGTGCCGCGGAGTGTGCCCCCTCCCCAACCCTCCCCCGCACGCGGGGGAGGGGAAAGAAGTGGATGCGGCGAGGAAAGGGCGAATGCCCGCGAGGAGCGCGGGCATGGCGACGTGGGGCAATTGGTCAGGTCGAACACGCCTTAATTCGGCAGCGCCTCGACGATGAACGAGCGCGAGGTCGACGCGCGCTTGCGAATGTCGTTGACCTCTTTGATGCCCGGTAAATCGTTCCAGGCCTTGGCTTTTTCCACGCTGTCGAACGACACGATGGCGAAGCGCTTGGGCGGAGTTCCGTCCAATCCGATGATGTTTTCGGTGTTGAACGATCGGCTTGGAGCCGACCGCTGCATTGGCCGGGCCGATCTTCGGCATGATCGCCTTGAACGCATCGGGGTTGTTGATCGACGTGATGTCGACGATCACGTAGGCGCCTGGTGCCTTGCCTTGCGCGTTGAGACTCGTGACCGCGGCAGCGCCGAACACAGCGCCCGCGAGCGTGAGGAGGCACATTGAGAAATATCGTCCCATGATTCACTCCTGTGATTGATACAAAGATGCAATCGCGCCCAAAAGCGCGCACACGTGCCGACACGCGGCACACCACCAAGATCAGTTTCGAGGAATGCTCTGCCCGCCGACGGCACGTTGGTTGCCAGTTTGGAAAAACAGGACCTTCGGCACGGCCCGGTGGCAACTCGCGGTGATGCCTACACCAAATAGCGCGATTTCGGAAGGGCGGCTCGCGATGGGCGCAGTGCTTCGGCGTCGTGCCGAACAGTGTGTCTTTGAGGAACGCACCGGCATAGACTGCGCGGAGAACTGATAAACACGAGGGACGGACGCCGTGAAGGGATGGATGCGCATCGCGCTGCAGCTGCGCCGTGGTCGCGATGGCAGCGGCGGCGAGCGGCGAGCCTGCGGACGCCCAGCGCGGGGGCGCATGGCCGAGCCGTCCGATCAAGATGATCGTCCCGACCGGACCCGGCGCCGCAACCGACGTGATGGCGCGGCTCATTGCCGACGGCATGTCGCGCGCCATCGGCCAGACCATCTTTGTCGAGAACATGCCGGGCGCCTCGGGCATCCTCGCCCACGGCGCCGCGTCCCGCGCCGCCGCCGACGGCTACACCATCCTCTTCACCAACACCTCCGGGATGGCGATCAATCTGATCTCGTTCAAACAGCTGCCGTACGATCCGACGCGCGATTTCACCGCGATCGCCCTGGTGTGCAGTCCCGCGCCGCAGATGCTGTCGGTCAACGCGACATTGCCGGTCGCGACCGTCGGCGAACTGATTGCCTATGCGAAGGCAAATCCCGGCAAGCTCTCGATCGCGTTCGACAACACGGCAGGCGCGGCGGCGTTTGCGGCGAAGCTCTTCGACAAGCGCGCCGGCCTCGACCTGATCGAAGTGCCGTACCGCTCGAGTGCGCAGCTCGTCCAGGATGTCGCGAGCGGTGTCAACCAGGTCATGATGAGCTCCATCGCGGCGGCGGAAGCGGTCGTCCAAGCCGGCAAGGTGCGCCGCCTCGCCGTGACCTCGGGCAATCGTTTCCCGGGGCTGCCGGACTTGCCGGCGCTGCGCGAGACGGTGCCCGGCATCGCCATGGACGGCCTGTTCGCGATGGTCGCGCCCGCAGGCACCTCAGCCGAGGTCATCGAACGCCTCAACCAGGCGATCGGCCAATATCTTGAGGAGCCCGAGATCAAGCAACGGCTGCTTGTCCTCGGCCTTGCCGCCGCGCCGCGCGGAACGCCGGACAGCGCCGCGAAAACCATCCGCCATGAGCAGGAGCAGTGGCGTGCGGTTGCCAAGGAGCTCAACGTCGAGCCGCAATGAGGCGGCGCGATCGCGCACAGCGCGTAGGGCGGAATAGCGAAGCGTATTCCGCCGCTGGTCGTCATGGCCGCGCTGTCGCGGCCATCCACGTCTTCCTTCAGGCGGTACCAGAAAGCAAGGCGTGGATGGCCGCGACGAGCGCGGCCATGACGACGCCGAGAAGTGCATCAAGACGAACAGAATCCCCTCTGGTCTCAGGATCGAACTCGTTGATTGGCCGAACGGCGCAATACGCTGCGCTATTGCGCCCTACGAGCCGACGCAAACCGCATCGCGATCACTGCGACGCTAGGCCGGTGTCGATGAGCATCGGCTTCCAGCGCGCGGTTTCCGCGAGGATGAAATCGTGGAACTCGTCGACGGTCATCGGGTCGGCGATGAGGCCGTCCTCGCGCAGCCGCTTCTCGATCTCCGGCCTTCGCACCATTTTCGCGAGCTCGCGATTGACCTTGTCGGCGATCTCGCGCGGCAGGCCGGCGGGCGCCGCGAGCGCGAACCAATTGGTGCCGGAGAGTTCCGGATAGCCGAGCTCGGAAAACGTCGGCACCGACGGATAGTCCGGGAGCCGCGACTTGTAGGTATGGGCGAGCGCCAGCGCGGCGCCGCCGCGGATCAGGCCCGAGGCGGACGACATGGTCTGCGCGGAGAAATCGAGATGGCCGCCGATGAGGTCGGTGAGGCCCTGGGAGGCGCCCTTGTACGGCACGTGCTCGACCTTGATGCCGACCTTGCGGCCGAAATGTTCGGCGATCAGGTGGCCGTTGCTGGCGACGCCCGACGACGAAAAGGTGAGAGGGCGCGGGCTCGCCCGGCCGCGCGCGATGAAGGCATCGAGCGTCTTGACGTCACCGCGGGCGCTGACGACGAACGCGACCGGCGAACCGGCGAGAAAGGCGACGTTCGTCAGGTCCGCAAGCGGATCGTAGCCGAGCTTCGGATTGGTGAGCGGCGCGAAGGTGAGGAGCGACAGCGTCGTCACCACGAAGTTGTAGCCGTCGGGCTCGGCGTGCGCGACGAACTGCACGCCGATGGCGCCGGCTGCTCCGGCGCGGGTCTCGACGTAGAATTGCTGGCCGAATGCCGCCGTGAGCTGATCCGCCGCAAGCCGCGCCAGGATGTCGGCGGCGCCGCCGGGCGCGAACGTGTTGACGATCCGCACCGGCCGGCTCGGCCACTCCTGCGCCGACGCGGCGGCCCCGAAAAGCGAGAGGGGCGCTGCGATGGCCGCTGCCGCGATGACTGCAGCGATAAGGCGAACTGGCCTCACGTATCCTCCACTTTTTTCATTCCGGCACTTTTGTCACATCGGGCGTCATTCCGGGGCGCCGTGAAACGGCGAGCCCGGAATCCATAACCCCTGCTGCGGAGTATGGATTCCGGGCTCGCCTCCGCTTCGCTGCGGCGCCCCGGAATGACCACTACGATAGCGTACGTCGTCGAAAAGGTGCAGAGTTTTCGGCGAAGCCGCGAACCCTCCCAACCGCATGGAACCTCATGCACGCGCCTCGCACATCCCACCTGCCGCGCATCGCGATCGCCATCGGCGATCCGGCCGGCATCGGCCCGGAGGTGAGCCTCAAGGCGGCGCTCGACCATGAAGCGCGCGCATTGTGCCGGCCGCTGCTCGTCGGCGATCCGGCGGTGATCGAAGCGCACGCCAAAGCGGCGGGGCTTGGCGCGCCGCTCCATGTGATCAACGCGGTGCGCGAGGCCGATTGGTCCGAGGGCGCCGTCAACGTGCTCGCAGTGCCGATGCCGGCGCAGCGCTGAGATCAAGTTCGGCGTCAACGATGCGGCTTACGGCCGCGCGGCGCTCGCAAGCGCAAGCCGCGCCATCAAGGCGGCGCTGGCCGGCGAGGTCGATGCCGTGGTGGCGGCGCCGCACAACCAGACCTCGATCGCTCAGGCCGGCATCGCGTTCGACGGCAATCCGACGTTCCTCGCGCGCGAAACCGGCATGGAGGCCGAACGACGTCTTCATGCTGCTGTGGTTCGGCACGACGCGCATCGTCCATTGCACGCTTCACGTCGCGGTCGCCGCGGCGCTCAAACTCATCACCCGCGAGCATGTCGGCCGCGCGATCCGCGCGACCGACACCGCGTTGAAGCGGCTCGGCATCGGCGCGCCGAAGATTTTCGTCAGCGGGCTCAATCCGCATGCCGGCGAAGGCGGGCTGTTCGGGCGCGAGGAGATCGACATCATCGCGCCGGCGATCGCGGACGCGCGCGCAGGCGGCATCGACGCCTCAGGCCCGTACGGATGCGACACCATGTTTCACAAGCAGGGCGCCGATGCCTTCATCGTGATGTTGCATGACCAGGGCCACATTGCGGCGAAGCTCTTGGCACCGAACGGCAGCCGCGGCGTTCTCGATCGGCAGCCCGGTCCTGTTTTCGTCAGTCGCGCACGGCAGCGCCTTCGACATCGCCGGCCGCGGCATCGCGAACCCCGCCGCGATGATCGAAGCGATCACGCGATTGTCGGGCGTGAGTGCGGGTGCGGCGTGAGAGCGCTGACGTCGGTTTTATGCGTCATTCCGGGGCTGAGCGCAGCGAGGCAGCCCGGAATCCGATACTCGTCGGCAGTGGTTATGGATTCCGGGCTCGCCTTCGCTTCGCTGCGGCGCCCCGGAATGACCGATTCAATGCGATCACTCCCACGGCAGGAGCGAGGCGTGGATCACGTCCTTGACGCCTTCGCCGCCGACGGAGCGGATGGCGAGATCGACGTCCTTCATGCCGAACTTGTGGGTGGTGACGAGGTCGAGCGGGAAGCGCTTCGAGGCGAGCTGGGCGAGCGCGAGTTCGCACGCCTTGAAGCTGTGGCCGCGCGCGCATCTTGATGGTGATGTACTTCACCGTGACGCGCGCGATCGGGAAATTCGGGAAGTCCGTCATCTCGCCCTGGATCACCAGCGTGCCGGCCTTGCGCTTGAGCGCCTCGATGCCGAGCAGCACGGGGACGGTGCCGGCGCCGGCGGTGCAGTCGAGCGAGACGTCGACGCCCTTGCCGCCGGTGATCTCCATGATGCGGGCGAGCGGGTCTTCCTTCTGCACGTCGATGACATAGTCGGCGCCGAGCTTCTTGGCGACCTCCATGCGCGCCGCGTCCTTCGACGTGCCGGTGACGATGATGAGCGAGGCGCCGGCCTGGCGGCAGATCACGGTCTGGGACAGGCCCTGCTGGCCCGGCCCCTGGATCAGCACCTTGGAGTTATAGCCGACGCCGCCGTCCATCAGCGACCACTCGACGCCGTTCGCCATCGGCGTCACGAGCCCGGCAAGCTCGGGCGTGACGCCCTTCGGCACGTGGTGGAGCACGGCGTTCCACGGCAGATAGACGTATTGGGCAAAGCCGCCCCACAGATGCGGCGCTTTCTCCGCCGAGGTGTAGCCGTAGCGGATGGCGTCGGGGTTGTAGCGCCAGTCGGTGTTCTCGCAGTGGCGATACTGGCCGAGATGGCACCACTCGCACTTGCCGCACGCGACGTAGTGCTCGACGAACACGAGGTCGCCTTCCTTGAAGCCCTTGCGCCGGGTGAACTCGCGGCCGGCCTTGGCGATGGTGCCGATGTTCTCGTGGCCCATGATCACCGGCGCGGCCGACGGCGGATGCTTGTAAAGCTTGACGTCGGTGCCGCAGATGCCGGCGACCTCCATCTTCATCAGCGCCGCATCCTCCGGAATGTCCGGCATCGGAAATTCGCGGATTTCGGTCCGGCTCGGACCGACGCGCACCGCCGCAAGAACCTGTTCCACCACGCAGTCTCCAGTGTTCGCGCTCCGACTCTCTTCTCCCCTCCCCCTTGCGGGGAGGGGTCGGGGGTGGGGGTCAGGAGATGTGGCACGTCATTGCCGTAACCTCACGACCCCGCACCCCGACCCTCCCCCACAAGGGGGAGGGAGGAGATGGGTCGGCGTTCTCTGCGATCGTTTGGCTCCGCGACGTCGAAGGAAAGGCTGTGCCTTTTGCACGGCTTTCCCTGGCGAAGCGTCTGGCGCAGGCGATCACAAAATTCGCTGCACACTATGGATGATGGCCGTGCGGTCAAGCACGATCTCGACAACTCACACTCGGCCTTCATCGTGATACGTTCGCGCCGGCTAGGCGCTTCGAGCCGAGGCAACGTTGGACGAGCGAATGGATGCACGGACCGGCTTGCGCTCCTCGCACCGCAGCCCCGATCATGTGGCGGGGCTCGAGCGCGTGCGCGGCTGGACGCGCGAGCGCTTCAAGCTGGCGGACGACGACGTGGTGATGGTCGCGGAAGTCGCCTGCGGGCTGCCGGGATGTCCGCCGGTCGAGACCGTGGTGGCGTTCTGGACCGGCGAGGCTCCCGATCAGCAGCGCTATCAGTTCAAGGTGTTCAAGCCGGTCAACGAGGTCGTCAACGACGACCTGCCGTTCGCGTGGCTGAAGGCATCGCTTGCGTCGCCGGACGGGTTCGCGTGCGACTGCTGCTGAGGGGCCATCCGCGCCGCCGTTGACAGTCCCGCCGGCCGTGACGATCATTTGTGCCACTGGACAAAGAGGAGCCTGGCCAGGAACGCATGACGGGGCGCAACGGAGCGAGCGGGGACAACCTCACCGGGGTGTGGCATGGCACGCTTCAGCTATCCGCGCGACCAGGGACCGGTGGCGTTCGTGGCGACGCTGATCGAGTTGGGCCGGTTCGTCAGCGGCATGACCCATGAGCCGATGCGCGGTTGGCGGCAATCCCAACGACACGCTCTACGCCTCGCTCGCCGGCAGCCGGCACGGCAGCGCCGTCGCCTTCGTCAAAACCTATGACGGCGCCAACCCGAATTACCGCGCGGTGGATTACGAGGGCACGCTGAGCAGCGACGGCACCGAAATCGAGGGCCGCTGGGTCATTCACGGCGTGTGGTCGGGCAAGTTCCTGATGATCCGCTCCGCAGGCAAGGCGGAGACCGTCGAGCGCAAGGTGCACGAACGCGCGCGATCGTAGCGCGTCACGCGGCCGCTGCGCTTGCCTTATCGAGGAACGCCAGCACGCGCGACGGCACCGTGTCTTCGGTCTGGCCCGCGACCGGCACATCCCAATAGTCGGATCCCGGCCAGCATTCCTCGAGGTATCGCGCGGCCGAGGTCGCGTGGGCGGCATCCTGGCCCGGCACGATCAGCGCCGGGATCGAGAGCCGCAGCAGGTCCTCGGGCTCGGCGCCGGGCGCGGTGTCGCGGTCGAACAGCGTGCGCGCCATGCCGGCGACGATGAGCTTGTAGCGTTCGACGTCCTGCCGCGCATAGGCTTGCGCGAACGCCGCGTCGTGGCGAAGGACCGAGGCCCATGGACCGCCGCGCGGGTCGGCGCCGAACGGCTTGCCGTCTTTCGCGACCAGCGCGACCACCGCGTCGAGCCCGTGCTCCTGCACGAAGGCAAGATGCGTCGGCAAAGCGCTGGTGGCTGCTGATCCGGTATTTCGCGCCGCCGACCGGCCAGAACAGGATCGCGCTCGCCGTCGCCTGCGGATGCGCGACGCCGAAGGCCGCGACCGGGCAGCACCCCATGCAGCCGCCCATGAGGTGGGCGCGCGCGATGCCGAGATGGTCGAGCAGCCCCTTCCCTTGCGCGACGTAATCGCGCCAGGTCACCCGCTCGACCCGGCCGCCCGACTGGCCGCACTCGCGCCGGTCGAACGACGATGCAGGTGTATTTCTGCGGCAGGTGGTCGAGCGAGCTTGATGCTGGCGTAGACGCCTTGCGTCCGCCACTACTCGATCGTGGCGTTGAAGCCGCCCGGCGCATACATCAACAGCGGCGGCCCGGTGCCGACGACCTCGTAGCGCGTCGCGATGCCATCGATGACGGCGCTCGACCATGTCTCAGCCCTTGATCTGGCGGCCGGCGCGGACGTCGGCGATCAGCGCGGTGAAAGCATCGAGGCTCGATCTTCGCGACATTGGCGTAGGTCTGCGGTCTTGGCATCGAGCCACTTCTCGCCATAGCCGATGGCGGCGTGGGCAATGCGCACGCGCCCGTCGAGCCAAGGTCCGCCGCCGAAGCCGCCGATCACCGGGATCGACACCGCCTCGACCACGCCTCGCCGGCGACCGGACCGGAATTGGTGAAATCGAGGAGCGACGCCCCTTCGGTCTCGAGCACGCGGGCCTGCTCGACGAGCTTTGCCGTCATTTCCGGCGGCGCCTGCGCACCGGGTGCGGACTGCGCGCCATAGGGAATGCCGTATTGCAGCGCGGTCTGCGGCGTGATGCCGAACTGCGCGAACACCGGAATGCCGGCGCGCACCATCGCGCGCACACTTTCCGGAAAATCGGCGGCGCCGTCGACCTTGATCATGTCGGCGCCCGCCTCTTTGACGAGGCGGATCGCCGCCGCGAGCGCGCTCGCGGTGCCTTGCTGCAGCGGACCGATAGGGAAAGTCGCAGCTGACGAGCGCGCGCTTCACCCCGCGGCGCACCGCCTTGCAGACCACCAGCATCTCGTCGAGCGTGACTTCGAGCGGATTGGAATGGCCCCAGAGATTGACGCCGACTGAATCGCCGACCGAGACGATGTCGACGCCGGCGCGATCCGCGATCCGCGCCATCTGGTAGTCCCAGGCGACGATGCCGGCGATCTTGCGCCCCTCGCGCTTCATCTGCTGCAGCGCCGGAATGGTGATCGCATCGGTCATGGGGGTCTCTCGCAGGCATGGTTCGTAGGGCGGATTAGCGCAGCGTAATCCGCCGTGTCCATGCTCTTCGTTCGAATTGGGGAGTTGTCTTGCCGCGCGGCGGTGGGTTACGGCGCTTTGCGCCTAACCCACCCTACGAGTTCGACGCGATCAGCCGAAGCGGTAGAGCTTCTTGGCGTTGCCGCCGAACACCATCCGGCGCTGCTCGTCGGGGAGCGACGGCGGGATCGCCATGAACGGATCGTCGAAATCCCAGTGCGGGTAGTCGCTCGCGAACAGGATGTGGTCCATGCCGATCCAGCGCATGGCGTCGATGACGTGGGTCGGATCCTCGGCCTCTTCCATCGGCTGGGTGGTGACGTAGATGTGCTCGCGGATGTATTCCGACGGCGCCCGCGTCACATGCGGGACCTCGTCGCGCATGCGCTTCCAGTTGCGGTCGAGCCGCCAGCCGAGCGCCGGGAGCCAGCCGAAGCCGCATTCGGTGAGCACGACCTTGAGGTCGCGATAGCGCTCGAACAGGCCCTCCATGATCATGCTGGTGACGACGGCCTGGCGCGGAGGTCGCGTGCTCGGTGACCTCCTCGATATAGAACGACGGCCAGCCGCCGTTGGTCATCGCCCAGCCGCTGTAGCCGAACGCGTGGATGCCGACCGGCAGGCCGGCTTCGACGGCGGCTTCGAAGATCGGCCAGTAGCGCTTGCGGCCCAAGGGCCTCGGCGGTGCGGCTCAGCATCAGCACCTGGGCGAAATTCGTGTCGCCGGCGCGGCGGCGGATTTCGCGCGCCGAGGCTTCGCGCGTCCTCGTAGGGGACGATGACGGACGCCCGCAGGCGCTTGTCGGGCCGCGTCCAGCGCGCGAGCTGCGCCTCGTTGTTGGCGTAGGCGAGCGCGGCCGAGAAGTCGGAGTTCTGGTCGCCCTGGCCGGACGGCGCCAGCGGATTGAGGACGCCGAACTCGATGCCGTAGTGATCGAGATGCTGCTCCTGCATGAAGGCGAGGTCGCTGCCCGGCCCGCCGCCGGTCGGCGGCCAGGCATCACGCCGCGACGCGATCGGCGTCATCTTGGGAAACGGATAGCCGTTGACGAACCCGTGGCGCTGCCGCCGGCCGTAGGTCTGCAGATAGTCCCACCACCGGTTGCTGAGATGGGGCCGCAGGTCCTCGAGCGAGTTCTTGGGGTGGATGTCGCAGTCGACGATGGCGAGGCGCGCTTGCGCCTTCGCGGCGCGGACGGGATGCCGAAGCTCGATGTTCATGCGGGCGTCTCCTTGTCGGTATTATATCAAGAGGCGACGATTCCGGTAGGGCATCCCTGCATGGGCGTGCGGCCGCGGCGCGGCGGCCGGGGCTCGCTCGGCCCTCCTGCCGCTATGTCCTTCTCATCGGCTGCCGGGTGCAGTAAGCTATTGGAGAACATGACCCGTCCCGGTATTTCGGCGACGGCGGAGAATGGGCGGAAAACATGGCAGACAAGACGCGCACATCGTTGCTCTACGGCCTTGTAGTGGTGCTGCCGCTCGCGTTCGCGGGCTATGCGTGGGCGGGCGGCGCTTCGCTCGACGAGGATGAGGAAGATCAGTCCAATGCCGGCGTCTCGTTTTTCGGGTTCGCCAAGGACCTCGATCGCGGCGGCGGCGTGGCCGATGCCAAGGTCAGCGCCGAGATCAAGAACCGCAATGCCAGCCTGGTGACGCGCACCGACGACCAGGGGCATTTCAAGTTCTCGGGCTTCAGTAAGGACATCAACCCGAAAGACGTCGAGATCACCTGCAGCAAGGATGGCTTCAAGCTGCAGCGCACGCTCCGCCGCCAGCCCAATGCGGAAGGCGCGACCTCGATCGAAGTCGACTGCCTGATGGTCAAGCCCTAAGGGCGCTCAGACATTTGTTCAATGCGCGTTCGTGATGTCGTCTGCGGGGGCGCACTCACTGTCCTGATCGGCATCGCGTTCGCCTGCGGCGCGACGCGCGGCGTTGCACGCGTCGCTAGCGCAGCGGGGCAGACCTCGCCGATTTCGCTATCGCCCAGCGCTGCCTCCCAACAGACAGAGCCCTCGCACACCGAGCGCCTCACCCTTTCCCCTCCCCCGCTTGCGGGGGAGGGTCAGGGAGGGGGCCTGTCCGCAAGTTCGTGCCGTGGAGCGTGCCCCCTCCCTAGCCCTCCCCCGCAAGCGGGGGAGGGGAAAAGATCTGCGAGCGAGGGGAACTCCGAGGCCGGAGCAAACTCCGAGGCCGGAGCAACGGTCGCTGCGGCTGGCGCAGGCGGCTGCGGCGAAGGGCAATGAACTCGCGCTGACGGGGCGGGTCACGTCGGCGGACGAAGGGGCGATGGAGGGCGTGCTGGTGAGCGCGGCACGCGCCAACTCGCCGATCACCGTCACCGTCGTTACCGATGCGGCCGGCCGCTACGGCTTTCCCGTCGACCGGCTGGCGCCCGGCCATTACACGCTCACCATCCGGGCGACGGGCTATGTTCTCAGCGCATCCGCCATGGCAGACGTCGGCGCCGAGGCGACCGCGACTGCGGACCTCAGCCTGCGCAAGATCGACGACGTGTCGACGCAACTCACCTCGACCGAATGGCTGATCAGCATGCCGGGCTCGAACGAGCAGAAGCGGCCGCTGATCGAATGCATGAGCTGCCACACCCTCGAGCGGGTGGTGCGCTCGAAGTTTACCGCGGACGAGTTCGTCGCCGTGCTCAAGCGCATGGCGAACTACGCCAACAACACCTCGATGGAGCACGTACAGGCGCGCGCGGTGGAGCGCCCGGTGCCCGAGGACCGCGCGCGGCGCGTCGCCGAATATCTCGCCTCGGTGAATCTGCGCGAGCGCGAGCGCTGGGATTATCCGCTGCACGTGCTGCCGCGGCCGACCGGCCGCGCGACGCGCGTCATCATCACCGAATATGCCCTGCCGCGGAAATCGATCGCGCCCCACGACGTGCGGCTCGGGACGGACGGCTTCATCTGGTACTCGAATTTCGTCGAGCCCTATATCGGCCGGCTCGATCCGCGCACCGGCGCGCACGCCGAGTTCGCCTATCCGCTGGCCAAGCCCAATGCGCCGACGGGATCGCTCGCGCTCGAGCCTGATCCCGACGGCAACTGGTGGCTGGCGCTGATGTTCCAGGGCGGGCTCGCGCGCTTTGATCCGCGCACCAACACGTTCCGCATGTTCCCGTTGCCGGCCGAACTCAACACCGACACCGCCCAGCAATCCATGGTGATGCCGAACCATCTCGACGTCGACGGCAAGGTGTGGACGAACGACGTCCTGACGCATTCGGTCCTGCGCCTCGACCTCGCCACCGGCCGCTACGAGACCGTCGATCCGTTCAAGGACATGCCGATCGGCGGCAACCGCCAGCATTCGCCCTACGGCATGGCGGCGGACAAGAACAACGATCTCTATTTCATGGACTTCGGCGACGAGAACGTCGGCCGTGTCGACGCCAAGACGTTCCGCGCCACCATCTATCCGACGCCGACGGCGCATTCGCGCCCGCGCCGCACCATGCTCGACGACAAGGGCCGGCTGTGGTTCGCGGAATTCGCGGCGAACAAGCTCGCCATGTTCGACCTCGCGCACGAAAGCATCAAGGAATGGGACGTGCCGACGCCGCACAGCTATCCCTATGATGCCTTCCTCGACCGCAACGGCGAACTGTGGAGCGGCTCGATGTCCGATGACCGCGTGCTGCGGTTCGATCCGCGCACCGGCCAGTCGGTCGAGTACCTGCTGCCGCACCAGACCAACATCCGCCGCATCTTCGTCGACAACGCCACGACGCCGGTGACGTTCTGGGCCGGCAACAATCACCACGCCGCCATCATCAAGCTCGAGCCGCTGGATTAGCTCCGTTCGTGTCGCAAGCAGCGCATGTCGTCATGGCCGGGCTTGTCCCGGCCATCCACGTCTTTCCCTCGCGAAAGCACTAAGACGTGGATGGCCGCGACAAGCGCGGGCATGACGATGAGAGGCCGGATTTCGCTTCCGAAATCCTGTAAGGGAAAGCGCGACGTCATGGCATGGTCATGGCTTGCGAGGTCGATCGAACG
>CAVPDZ010000013.1:0-168547 GCA_963702755.1 uncultured Alphaproteobacteria bacterium
TTCTCCAACCGGTCATCAGGCACACCGAACGCGGCCGGCATCTCCAACGGGTCATTCCGGGGCGCCCGCAAGGGCGAGCCCGGAATCCATGACCACGGAGCGAGGAGTGTGGATTCCGGGCTCGCCTGCGCTTCGCTACGGCGCCCCGGAATGACGGCACATCATTGCCCGTCAAGTGCGCGCCTTCGACTTCGGAGCCCCCAGAATGACCAACGCGGGTCCAGCGATCAGCGGACCGTGATTTGACCCGCGCGTTGCGCCTTCGCGATGATTTCCGCCAGCCGCGCGCTCACGTTGCGGGCTCCAGCGGAGCGGAATTCGGAGATATTTACATGCGCTATGGTTTGATGGCCGCATCGGTTTCGGTTGCGGCGCTCGCGGTGGCGGCTGCGTTCGCGGCTGACGAGGTTCGCACCGGCAAGGCCGCATTCGGCGATTGGCGCACCGATGCGCCCGGCGTGATGCGCAAGATCACGCCCGCCGCGCTCGGCGCGCCCAATGAAACGGCATCGACCGCGAACCGCTCGCGCGTGATCGCGAAGCCCGCCAACGCGGCGCTGCAGACCATGCCGGGATTTTCGGTCGCGCCGCTCCTGACCGGACAGCAGGGCGCGCGCGTGCTGCGCGTTGCGCCGAACGGCGACATCTTTCTCGCGCGCAGCCGGCCGGAAGGCGTCATCGTCGTGATCCGCATGAAGCCCGGCGCCGACAAGCCGGAGCGGGTCGAGACCTACGCCTCCGGCCTCGAAAGCCCCTACGGCATCGCCTTCGGGCCCAACGCCAGCGATCCGCAGTGGATGTATGTGGGCGAGGCCGGCCGCGTCATCCGCTATCCCTATCGCGCGGGCGACATGAGCCCGCCGGGCCCGCCCGAGGTCGTCATTTCCGATATTCCCATCGGCGGCGGCCACTGGACGCGCGACATCGCGTTCTCCCCGGACGGCAAGACGCTCTACGTCGCGGTCGGCTCAGGGTCGAACGTCGCCGACAATATGGGGCCGAAGCCGGACCTCGTGTCCTTTCAGCAAAGCCGCGCCGTAGGCTCGGGCTGGGGCTCGGAAGATTGGCGCGCCGATGTGCTCGCCTTCGATGCCGACGGCAAGAACCGGCGCGTATTTGCGACCGGCCTTCGCAATTGCTCGGGGCTTGCGGTTCAGCCGGGCAGCGGCACGCTCTACTGCGCGGTGAACGAGCGCGATCTCCTCGGCGACAACCTGCCGCCCGACTATGTCACGTCGGTGAAGCCGGGCGGGTTCTACGGCTGGCCGTGGTTCTACATCGGCAATCACGCGGACAATCGGGCGGCGGGGAGCCCGCGGCCCGATCTCGCCGACAAGGTGATCGTGCCGGATGTGCTGCTGCAGCCGCACTCGGCGCCGCTCGGCCTCGCCTTCGACGACGGCAACAATTTTCCTGCGGCCTGGAAGGGCGATGCATTCGTGGCACTCCACGGCTCGTGGAATCGCGCGACGCGCACCGGCTACAAGATCGTCCGCCTGCCGTTCAAGGACGGCAAGCCGACCGGCGAGTACCAGGATTTCGTCACCGGATTCGTCGCCGGCGACGACACCGTGTGGGGGCGCCCCGTCGATGTCGCCTTTGCCAAGGACGGCTCGATGCTGTTCACCGACGATGGCAACGGCGTCGTCTATCGCGTGACCTATCGCGGGGAGTGACGCGCAGATCGGACCGCGCGGGCCGTTTCCTGATTCGAAGGGGCGGCCGGCGGATGCTGACCGCAGGGCAGGGTGAGGCATTCGCGCGCCGGCGCTATTGCCCCCGGACCGCTGCCGCGATATGCACCACCTCGCCGCGGCCACTCTCTCTGCCGCTGCGGCACAAGAGGAAGCAAATGGAATTGCTCATCGGCGTTGGTATCTTCGCGGCCATCTGGGTTGTGGTGATCTGGGGCTCAAGCTACATCAACAAGAACATCCAGTAGCGCGGCCAACTATTTGTCCTTGCAAGGGTAAAGTCGCGCTCACGGCTGGCCACGATGCAGGCTTGGACGTGGGGATATTCTCTCGACGCCGCCGTAACAATTTCCAACACGGTCTCTCGCCGGTCATTCCGGGGGCCGAGCGCAGCTCGGCAGCCCGGAATCCATACTCCGCAGTCCGTGTTCATGGATTCCGGGCTCGCCTCCGCTTCGCTGCGGCGCCCCGGAATGACTGGCTACGGTTGTTGCGCCGTTAAGCGCGCTCGGCAAAGCGCATAAAGCAACGCCTGCCGTTCCGCCGTTTGCAATGCCATGGTAGAGCCGGGTGCGACGATCCTCGCGCGGCGGAGCAGCGGCATGAAAGACATCCGGGCTAATCTCGAAGCTCGCCGCGCAAGCGCGCGCATGGGCGGCGGCGAGCGGCGCATCGAGGCCCAGCACAAGCGCGGCAAGCTGACCGCGCGCGAGCGGCTCGAGCTGTTGATGGACAAGGGCTCGTTCGAGGAGTTCGACATGTTCGTCGAACACCGCGCCACCGACTTCGGCATGGACAAGTCGAAGATCTCCGGCGACGGCGTCGTCACCGGCTGGGGCACGGTGAACGGGCGCACGGTGTTCGCCTTCGCCAAGGACTTCACCGTGTTCGGCGGCTCGCTGTCGGAGACCCACGCCCAGAAGATCATCAAGATCCAGGACATGGCGATGAAGGCGCGTGCGCCGATCATCGGCCTGTTCGATGCCGGCGGCGCGCGGATTCAGGAAGGCGTGGCGGCGCTCGGCGGCTACGGCGAAGTGTTCAAGCGCAACGTCATCGCGTCGGGTGTCATCCCGCAGATTTCCGTCATCATGGGCCCATGCGCGGGCGGCGACGTCTATTCGCCGGCGATGACCGACTTCATCTTCATGGTGAAGGACACGAGCTACATGTTCGTCACCGGTCCTGACGTGGTGAAGACCGTGACCAACGAAGTCGTCACCGCGGAAGAACTCGGCGGCGCGTCGGTCCACACCACGAAATCCTCGGTCGCCGACGGCGCCTATGAGAACGACGTGGAATGCCTGCTGCAGATGCGGCGCCTCCTCGACTTCCTGCCCTCGAACGCGCTTGCGGGACCGCCGGAATGGCCGTCCTTCGACAACATCGAGCGCGAGGACCCGTCGCTCGACACGCTGGTGCCGGACAATCCGAACAAGCCCTACGACATCAAGGAGCTGATCCTGAAGGTCGTCGACGAGGGCGACTTCTTCGAGATCAGCCAGGCGTTCGCCCGCAATATCGTCACCGGTTTTGGGAAGACTCGCGGGCCGCACGGTGGGCTTCGTCGCCAACCAGCCGATGGTGCTCGCGGGCGTCCTCGATTCCGACGCCAGCCGCAAGGCGGCGCGGTTCGTGCGGTTTTGCGATGCGTTCGACATCCCCATCATCACGTTCGTGGACGTGCCGGGGTTTCTGCCGGGCACCGCGCAGGAATACGGCGGCCTTATCAAGCACGGCGCCAAGCTCCTGTTCGCCTACAGCCAATGCACGGTGCCGCTCGTCACCGTCATCACCCGCAAAGCCTTCGGCGGCGCCTACGACGTGATGGCGTCGAAGCATGTCGGCGGCGACATCAACTATGCCTGGCCGTCGGCGCAGATCGCGGTGATGGGCGCGAAGGGCGCGGTCGAGATCATCTTCCGTTCCGACCTCGGCGATCCGGAGAAGATCGCGGCGCGCACCAAGGAATACGAGGACCGCTTCCTGTCGCCGTTCGTCGCCGCCGAGCGCGGCTATATCGACGAGGTGATCATGCCGCGCGCCACGCGGCGGCGACTGACGCGCGCGCTCGCCATGCTGCGTGAAAAGAAGGTCGAGATGCCGGCGAAGAAGCACGACAACCTGCCGGTGTGAAAATGCGCACGACGCTCAATATCGATGACGATGTTCTGGCTGCGGTGAAAAAATTGGCGGCGGAGCGAAAAACGACCGTCGGCAGGATGATCTCTGCCTTGGCTCGCCAATCACTGCAACGACCACGCGCAATCTCCGGTCGGCTCCGCCGAAACGGATTACCCGTGCTGCCGAAGCGGGGTGGCGTCGTAACCACAGAGTTGGTGGAGAAGCTACTCGAGCCCGAATTCTGCCCCCTTACCGGCCGGTGGTACGTGTAGTGCTTCGAAGCTTCCCGAATTAAAAACACGAACGCCGAAGCGGGGGCTTCGGCGTTCGCGCTGGGCCGCTGGTGCGCCGCGGCCTGATCCGACGTTAGTGCGGAGTGTCGGTCGGCGCAGGCGGAGCGGCTGGTGTCGGGGCCGGCTGTACGGTCGGCGGAGGAGGCGGGGCCGCCGGATGCGCCGGCAACGGCGTTGCCGGAGTGGGTGCGGGCGGAGCAGCACCGGTCGTGGTCGGCGGATTGACCGGCCGGTTCGACGCGGATTCGGAACCCATCCGGTGGTAACCAATCATCAATGCGATCACGACGACAATGGCGGCAATGGCCGCCACCCAACCCCACATCGCGCCTGAACCATCTTCGATCTCCACACGCCGACGCGGGGCATCGGGGTCGATCGGCCTGCGGGGGTCGGAATACCTCGGATCGGTGTAGCGAGGGTCTGACATTTGGGTCATCTCCCGGGTTAATGATTGCCGCGTCAACCCTCGATCCCCAAATATGGTTCCGTGGCCGACTCGTCCTGGAACCTGTCGCTTTTTGCGCTTGCCTTGATTTCGGGCAGCCGATCTGCGACATCCGCGGCCCGTAAACTAGGTATCCGATGAACAAGCCATTAGGCGCAGTCGCGGCGGAGGCCGTCGTTGCATCCCCGCTCGCGGCCGAAGTCGCGCGCCGGCGCACCTTTGCCATCATTTCCCACCCGGACGCCGGCAAGACCACGCTCACCGAAAAGCTCCTGCTGTTCGGCGGCGCCATCAATCTTGCCGGCCAGGTGCGGGCGAAGGGCGAGCGCCGCAATACCCGCTCCGACTGGATGAAGATCGAGCGCGAGCGCGGCATTTCCGTCGTCACCTCGGTGATGACGTTCGAGTATGACGGCCGCGTCTTCAACCTGCTCGATACGCCGGGCCACGAGGACTTTTCCGAGGACACCTACCGCACCCTGACGGCGGTCGATTCCGCCGTGATGGTGATCGACGCCGCCAAGGGCATCGAGGCGCGCACGCGCAAGCTGTTCGAGGTGTGCCGCCTGCGCGACATCCCGATCATCACCTTCATCAACAAGATGGATCGCGAGAGCCGCGACCCGTTCGATCTGCTCGACGAAATCGAGAAGACGCTCGCGCTCGACACCGCGCCGATGACCTGGCCGATCGGCCGCGGCCGCGATTTCATGGGCACGCTCGATGTCGAAACCGGTGCCGTGCGGCTGATGGACGGCGCACCCGCGGGCAAGGCCGTCTCCGCGGACGCCGTTCCCATGGACGCCGCCGCGATCGCCGCGCTCAATCCCAATCTCGATGCGGCGGCGCTTGCCGAGGAGTTCGCGCTGGTGCGCGACGCCTGCCGCCGCTTCGACCACGACGCGTTCCGCGAGGGTCACCTGACGCCGGTGTTCTTCGGCTCGGCGCTGAAGAATTTCGGCGTGCGCGATCTCCTCGATGCGTTTGCCGCCTATGCGCCGGCGCCGCGCCCGCAGGATGCCGACGCCCGCCGGGTCGCCGCCGACGAAGACGCGATGACGGCGTTCGTGTTCAAGATCCAGGCCAACATGGATCCGAACCACCGCGACCGCATCGCCTTCGCGCGGCTCGTCTCCGGCAAGCTCACGCGCGGCATGAAGGCAAAGCACGTGCGCAGCGGCAAGACCATCGGCCTGCACGCGCCGCAGTTCTTCTTCGCCCAGGACCGCGCCATCGCCGACGATGCCTATGCCGGCGACGTCGTCGGCATCCCGAATCACGGCAGCCTGCGCATCGGCGATACGCTCACCGAAGGCGAGGCGCTCAACTTCGTCGGCGTGCCGAGCTTCGCGCCGGAAATCATTCGTCGGGTGCGGCTCGCCGACGCCATGAAGGCAAAGAAGCTCAAGCAGGCTTTGCAGGAAATGGCGGAGGAGGGGGTGGTGCAGGTGTTCCGCCCGGTCGACGGTTCGCCCGCGCTTGTCGGCGTCGTCGGTGCGCTGCAGCTCGACGTGCTGCGTGACCGCTTAGGCACCGAATATGGCCTGCCGGTCGAATTCGACACCAGCGAATTCGCGCTCGCCCGCTGGATCGCGGCCGCCGACCGCAAGACGCTCGACCAGTTCGCGGAGGCGAACCGCTCCGGCATCGCCGAAGACCTCGACGGCGACCTCGTCTATCTCGCGCGCAGCCAGTTCTATCTCGACTACACCCGCGAGCGCGCGCCCGGCGTGGTCTTCACCGACGTGAAAGACGTGAAGGCAACAGCCTCCGCGGCGTAGGCCGAGACATCAGAACTTCTCTTTGAAGCCTAAGGTGATCCCCTGCGCGAAGTAGCCCCCCTGCCTGGTGATGGCGGGCGACGGAAGCTGGGTCGCGATCAGGCCGACGTCGCTCATGTAGAGGTAGTTGTAGGCCAAAGTCACCGACCGCTGATCGGGTATGATGTCATAGCCGAACTTGAGGTTGCCGCTTGGCACCACTGTAAACGCCGCTTTGACATTGGCGGTGCCGCCCGAAACGCCGGTAACAGTTCCCGCACCGGAGTTCACCGCTATCGGGATGCCGGCTATGCTGGCGCTTGTGGTCGCCGTCGCATTGTGGACGGTCGGACCCGCCGTCCCCAGTTCGATCGTGGCACCCACTGCCACCTTGTTTTCACTCTGGATCCAGAAGGCTCCCCAATGCCGTTCGGCGTTGAAACCGATCTGCGGCCCGACGAAATTATTCCAGATGCCGTACCAGCGGGGAGCTGAGGAATCGACGATCGGCTGGCCGAACGACCCCGGCAGGCCGAGTGCCGATGCGTAACCCCGGTTCAAAATAGAGCTGGGGGCGGCTGCGAATTCGTCAAGCCCGACGTAACGCCAGCCAATCAGCACGTCGAAGTTCGTAGAATACGGAAAGTTCGGCACCGCCATGCGGTAGTTTAAATCGACGCCGTAGACCACGTCCCAGATTGCGCCGGTATTCACCGTTGTGGTGTCGTTGTACAAGCCAACGAACACATCGGGGGTCGTATTGATGAAGCTGCTGTTCGTGAGGGCCTGCCCCGACGGCGGCTTGCTATATCCCACCCCGAAGAACGCGCTGCTTTCGAGGGCCCTCGTATGCTGCGGGTCCAGCCAATAACCCCACCCGAAGCTCACCCCGCCGCCGAGATTTATCGGGGGACCGTTGGAGGTCGGGGTTGCCGTCGACTCCTGGTAGAGCCCGATGAACCCGGGAGACGTGGGAACGTGGTCTCCGAAGATGATAGCCGGTGCGGTCGGCCCGGCATTCTGCACATTTCTCATAGCGCCGAAAAATCCGCCCTCGGCTTCGAACCAGTAGCGCGAAGGGGACTGCACCGGGGGCGCGCCCCTGACGATCGGTGTCGCCGCCACCGCATTCGAGGGCGCGCTCCAAACGGGGTTCGGGACGGCGGGCTTCGCCGATCGCGCCGGAGCACTGGCAGCCTTGTCATAACAGGCCAGACGCTTCTCCGGGTCGGCGATTGTCGCGCAGGCAGAAAAGGACGCATTCGCCGATGAAGTAAGAGCCGCGCCGAAACCACACTTGCAGAAACAGCAAGGCCCATTCCGATTTTCTTCATCGACCCCCCAAGAGAGCCGGCGGTCAGCGCCGATTCCGAACTCAATACCTCGTACCATGCAGGGCCTGTTGCGCCATCGAGTGTCGCGTGTGCGGAGCGTTTTCCGTCGCCCGTGTTGCGCACGGGCAACGAAGAGGTGACTGCAGTATCCACCTGGTTCAAGCGAGAGTTGCGCACCAGAGCACGCCGATCCCGAAGATGAATTCGATGCCGAGATCTCGCACCTCGGCCGGCGCTGCCTCGGCGGCCCTTCGAGGTCCGTTTGGCGGACATCCGCGCCAACGACGCTAAGGCTGACAGTGCGCAACGCATGTCTTAGATTGCGCGCCGCCGAGACGGCAAAAGCTGGTGGGCCCCCGCCGGCTGCCGTCGCGGCCAGCGCCCGTTCAGCGAGACGGGCTTGTTCCGGGAGGAATGCATGTCGATTCGTTTCGCGCCCGCCATCCTGGCGGCGGCTGTCTCTCTGGCTTTCGGTTTGCCGCCGGCCAGCGCCCAACAGAAGCCGCAGCCTCCGCAATCGCTGCGTCTCTATGTTCTCGACTGCGGGATCATCACCCCCGCCAATGTCGATCCCTACGGTATCAAGCCGAGCGACATGGCCGAGACAAAGATGGTCACGCCCTGCTTCCTGATCGTTCACCCGCGCGGAAGCCTGATGTGGGATACCGGCGAAATTCCCGACAGCGCCTTCAAGGATGGCGTCTCGCCGCAGAAGCTCAATGCCTTCACGGTCGATCGCCCGCTGCTCCCGCAACTCGCCGCGATCGGCTACACCCCGGCCAACATCACTTATATGGCGCTCTCCCACTACCATACCGATCACGTCGCCAACGCCAGCCTGTTCGCCGGTTCGACCTGGATCGTGCAGAAGGGCGACCGCGATCCGATCCTCGCGCCGCGGCCGAACCCGCCGCCGGCAATGGGTCGCGTGCCGGACCCGAAGTTTTTCGAGGGCCTCGCCAACGCCAAAACGATTGTGCTGAACGGCGAGGATCATGACGTGTTCGGCGACGGCACCGTGGTCATCAAGTCCACGCCGGGTCACACGCCCGGGCACCAGGCGCTGTTTCTCAAGCTCGCCAAAACCGGGAACGTGCTGTTGTCGGGCGATCTCTATCACTATCCGGAAGAGATCACGTACAAGAAATTCCCTCCTTCGACACCGACAAGGAGCAGACCGCGAAAAGCCGCGCGATGATCGAGGACTTCGTGAAGCAGAACCACGCGCAGTTGTGGATCCAGCACGATTACACCAGCGGAATTAAGCGGAAGATGGCTCCCGCGTTCTACGACTGAGATCTCGACCGACCTAAGTCGGTCATCGAAGTGCCGGAGCCTCTGCGGACATCGTCTTTGCCGGCGATGGAACAAGAAGGCCGTCCGCGGGCGGCCTCGCGGAGTTCCGTTTGCTGACGGACCATCCGTTCCGACAGGCGAAGGCTGACAGTACGCAGCGTATGTCTTAGATTGCGCGCCGCCGAGACGGTACAAGCCGAGGGGTTCCCGTCGGGTGCCGCCTCGGCCAGCGCCCGTTTAGGGAAACGGGCTTGTTCTGGGAGGAATGCATGTCGATTCGTTTCGCGTCCGCCATCCTGGCGGCAGCTGTGTCTCTGGCTTTGGGTTGCCGCCGGCCAACGCTCAGCAGACGCCGCAGCCGCCGCAATCGCTGCGTCTCTATGTTTTCGACTGCGGCATCATCACGCCCCCCAACGCTGACCCATTCGGAATGAAGCCGAGCGAAATGGCCGACACGAGGATGGTCACCCCCTGCTTCCTGATCGTTCATCCGCGGGGAAGCCTGATGTGGGATACCGGCCAAATTGCCGACAGCGCCTTCAAGGATGGCGTCTCGCCGCAGAAGTTCAACGCCTTTTCGGCCGATCGCCCATTGCTCCCCCAACTCGCCGCAATCGGCTACACGCCGGCCAACATCACCTACATGGCGATGTCCCACTATCATATCGACCACGTCGCGAACGCCGGTCTGTTTGCCGGTTCTACCTGGATCGTACAGAAGGGCGATCGGGATCGGATCCTGGCCCCACGGCCGCCTGGACCGCCGGTGATGGGTGGCGTGCCGGACCCGAAATTTTTCGAGGGGCTCGCCAACGCTAAAACGATCGTGCTGAACGGCGAGGATCACGACGTGTTCGGCGACGGCACCGTGGTCATCAAGTCCACGCCGGGTCATACGCCCGGGCACCAGTCCCTGTATCTCAAGCTCGCCAAAACCGGGAACGTCCTGCTGTCGGGCGATCTCTATCACTACCCGGAAGAGATCACGTACAAGAAGATTCCCTCGTTCGATACCGACAAGGAGCAGACCGCGAAAAGCCGCGCGATGATCGAGGATTTCGTGAAGCAGAACCACGCCGAGCTGTGGATCCAGCACGATTACACCAGCGGAATTAAGCGGAAGTTGGCTCCCGCGTTCTACGACTAAGCGAACTTGCAGGACCGCTGATGCAATCGAGCGCTCGGCGACAGGCGGCTCAAGCCGCCGCGTGCTCGGTTGCCCGGTTCGCGCCGACGCCTTTCTGGGGCAGCATGAAGCTATCGAAGTACGAAGCTAATTGCTGGTACCCATCGAGCGGCAAGACCTGAGCGACGTACTGATCAGGTCGCACGACGACCATGCATCCCGTCTTCCGATCGATGCCGCGCATCTCGAAGATGTCATTGCCGCCCTTGATGTCGGCGCAGAACATCTTCTCGTAGTCGCGAAGGCCGTAGCGTCCTTTGCGGGGCAGCAGCAGCGCCGGCATGCCTTCGATGGCAAGCTCGCGATGTGCTTGCTGGAAGACGGCGCGCACATCGATGACTGCATCAATGTCTTCCTCGGGGCGCGTATACTTGCAGACGGGAGACTCGTCGTCCTCCGCGAGGAAGTTGCACAGCTGTCGAACCTTCGAGCCTGCAGCGGCCGGATCGCCCGATCCGGCAAAGATGTATATCCGGAAGCGCCCGTCAGCTTCGGCGACGTGGCCAAGGTGAACGGGTCTCGCATCCGCAAGGCGGATGACCGGCGCCGAGTGAAAGCGCTGGCCAATGACGAAGCCGTTGGCCAGATGCTGGTGGGTCCGCTCGCCAGTCAGCAGCGACGGCCCGTAGTGCGTCGCCGTCCCCGCAGTGTAACGGCCATGCCTGACGAAATAGCTCTGGGTCTCGTGAGGGTCGGGCGCGCTGCCGTCGTCATTCGAAGATGCGAGCAGGGCGGCCCATTCACGGTCGAAATCAATCAGTTCCTTGGCAATCGCCCGGCGTTCCGCGGAATAGGTGTGTAACAGCGAGGGCGGGCAGCGTTTCCGGAGCACGGACGCGAGCTTCCATCCGAGATTGAACGCATCTTGCATGGAGACGTTCATGCCTTGCCCTGCCTTTGGACTGTGGGTGTGGCAGGCGTCGCCGGCGATAAACACGCTCGGCAGCCGCGACGCGGCTTCTTCCTCCGGCACGTCATCGAACTTGTCGGTCAGCCGTTGGCCGATTTCATAAACCGACCACCAGGGCACCTCTTTGGCTTCAAGCTTGTAAGGACGAAAAATCCGCTGGGCCTTCGCGATCAGCTCCTCAAGCGTGATGTTGCGATTTGCGATCCGCTCGCCGACGTCGAGCTTTGTGAGTTCAACGTAGAGGCGGCAGAGGTAGCCGCCTTCACGCGGAATGATGAGCATGGTGCCTTCATTTGCCGACTGGATCAGGCACTTGCAGCGGATGTCCGGGAAATCGGTGACTGCGAGCACATCCATGACCCCCCAGGCATGGTTGGCGGAATCGCCATGAAGCTCGCGTCCGATCGATGTACGCACGACGCTACGCGCGCCGTCGCAGCCGACAACGTAGCGAGCCCTGATCGTCTCCGTCTCTCCGTTATGCGCGGGGTCAATTCGCTCGAGGGTAACGGTGGCGCGCTCCGAGCCTTCGCGGCTGCCCGACGCGGGGTGAACCGCAACGACGCGCCGTGCATAATACGGTTCGAGTTTCGACGCGGATCTGCGCATCACATCGAGAAAGAAATCGTGCACACGCGCCTGATTGAGAACGACATGGGGGAACTCCGATAATCCCTCCTCGACGTCCTGGACCCAGCCGCTGCGGACGATGTTCGCGCGCTGCGTCTCGTCCGGCTTCCAGAACGTCGTCTCATTGATCCAGCAAGCCTCCTTCAGAACACGCTCGCTGAAGCCGAAGGCATCAAACATTTCCATGGTCCGGCATGCGATGCCGTCGGCCTGGCCGCGCAACATGCCGGCCGGGCTTCTGCTCCACGATACAAGTCTTGATGTCGGGAAACGCAGCCAATTGCGCCGCAAGCGTCAGACCCGCTGGCCCGCAGCCGACGATCAGCACATCAACCTCTTGAGGAACCGAACCCTGCGCGCCGGAGACCGGATAGCGCTCGGACGGATCGAATATTTCGGGATCACCCGGCTCGAAGCCATCGAGATGGAACTGCATGACGCTCCTCCTATTGATCAGTATACTGATCATCAGTATACTGTGTCAACACGCTCGAGGGAGGATCCGGTGAATCCAGCCAATGAAATGCCGGGACATCTGGCACGTCGCTTCCAGCAGATTGCGGTTGCGGTGTTCCTGTCCGAGGTGGAGACGGCCGGTCACGACCTCACACCCGTTCAATACGCGGCGCTTGCGGCCGTTGGCGCCAACCCCGCGATCGATCAAATCACCCTCGCAGGTTTGATTGCCTTGGATCGAACGACCATCGCGGGGGTGGCCGACCGGTTGGTCCTGAAAGGCCTGATGAAGCGGCAGGAAAGCAGCCGGGACAGGCGAGCTCGCGAATTGACCCTGACAGATGCCGGACGACGGACCTTGCGCAGCGTCACTCCAGCAGTCGAGGCGGCGCAGCGGGTCTTGTTGCGCGGCCTGACAAATCAAGAAGCAAAGGAACTCGTGCGGCTTTTAC
The DNA here is from genome assembly GCA_963702755.1 of uncultured Alphaproteobacteria bacterium. Taxonomy (GTDB): domain Bacteria; phylum Pseudomonadota; class Alphaproteobacteria; order Rhizobiales; family Xanthobacteraceae; genus JAJPKK01. The sequence continues at coordinate 12,584 of CAVPDZ010000013.1, forward strand.
AAAAGGCGATTGCGGCCGGAAACGAGCTGAGCAGGGCTCCGCTGCATCACGCTTCTGCCGATTGAGATTTAATTAGTTGGCAATTTCGCGATCGATATCTGCAAATCAGGAGACGGTGATCCGCCGATCACACGTCAGAAATTATTGACTCAAATCAAAAGGCGCCGAGATCGGCAGCGCTAAGGAACTCCTCTTTGATACAGTCGGGAGCGAACCTGACGAGGCGTGCCGCCGAATTTGCGACTGAACTAAATCTTGGTGAAAGAGTGCGGCGCCTTCGCGGGCCGGCGATAGCAACATCCGCTTCGCCTCGTTCTTTCGGGTCGATCAGGGAGAGAAAGCCTATGAGAATCTCTCGCGTCGCAATGAGTTTCCTGTTTGTCGGCGGAGCGTTGCTCGGTGACCTGCCGGCGGACGCCCAGCAGTTCCAGGGTGCACCCGGCGCGCCGGGAACGCGTGAGTTTCCCGACTCGCGCGTGCTGCCGATCCCAACGCCGCCCTTCAATGGCGTCATCAATCCGAACCTGATCGACAGCAAGCCGAGCTGGCCGTCCACCATCGCGCCGCCGAAGGATGCGCCGAACGTGCTGCTGATTTTGATCGACGATGCGGGCTACGGCTCGAACTCGGTCTTCGGCGGCGTGGTGCCCACGCCGACACTCGAAAAGCTGGCGCAGAGCGGCTTGCGCTACACCCAGATGCACAACACGGCGCTGTGCTCGCCGACGCGCGCCGCGCTCCTGACGGGGCGCAATCATCACGCCGTCGGCTACGGCGACGTTGCGGAAGGTGCAGTCGGCTACCCCGGCTATGACACCGTCACGGGCCCGGAAAGCGCGCACGTGGCAATGACGCTGAAACAGAACGGTTACGCGACTGCCTGGTTCGGCAAGAACCACAATGTGCCGATCTGGACGGCAAGCCCGGCTGGCCCGTTCGACAGCTGGCCCGTCGGCTTGGGCTACGATTACTTTTACGGCTTCGTCGGCGGCGACACGAGCCAGTGGCAGCCGGGCAATCTGTTCCGCAACACGACGCCAATCCACCCCTACAACGGCAAGCCCGGTTGGAATTTGGTCACCGCGATGGCCGATGACGCCATCGAATACATCAACTCGCAGACCGCGACCAATCCGAACCGCCCGTGGTTCATCCACTACGCGCCCGGCGCAACGCACGCGCCGCACCATCCGACCAAGGAGTGGGTCGACAGCATCAGCGCGATGCATCTCTTCGACGACGGCTGGGAAAAGGTGCGCGAGCGCATCTTCGCCAACCAGAAGCGCCTCGGCGTGATTCCCGCGAACGCGAAACTGCCGGACTGGCCGGACTTCCTGCCCAAGTGGGACTCGCTGACGGCAGACCAGAAGCGGCTCTATATCCGTCAGATCGATATCTGGGCCGCCTACATGGCCTATAGCGACCACGAGATCGGCCGCGTGATCGAAACGATCGAGAAGCTCGGACAGACCGACAACACGCTGATCGTCTTCGTCGCCGGCGACAACGGCATGAGCGGCGAAGGCTCGATGAACGGCACGCCGAACGAAGTCGCCTACTTCAACGGCTTCGCCTTCACGGTCGAGCAGATGCTGCCGCTGATCCCGGTGTGGGGCACCGACCAGACCTACAACCACTTCGCCGTGCCGTGGGCGTTCGCGATGGACACGCCCTATCGCTGGATCAAGCAGGTCGCCTCACACCTCGGCGGCACGCGCACCGGCATGGTGGTGAGCTGGCCGAAGCGGATCACCGACAAGGGCGGCATCCGCAACCAGTTTCATCACGTCATCGACGTGGCGCCGACGATCCTCGAGGCGATCGGCATTCCGCAGCCCACCATCGTGAACGGCATCGCGCAACGCCCCTATGACGGCGTCAGCATGGTCTACACATGGGACAAGGCCAACGCCAACGCGCCCTCGACGCGCACGACCCAGTATTTCGAAATCTTCGGCAATCGCGCGATCTATCACGACGGCTGGATGGCGAGCACCGTGCCGGCGGTGACCCCGTGGGAAGGCATCAGGGGAAAACCTCCGGTCGACGTCATGAACGGCTACAAGTGGGAGCTTTTCAATCTCGCCGACGATCCGACGCAAACCAACGACCTCGCGACCAAGGAGCCGGAGCGACTGCGCGCGATGCAGGAGCTCTGGATCATGGAAGCGACCCGCAATCAGGTCTTCCCGTTGAACAACTCGCAGCTTCCCGTCCTCACGGCCGAGCGGCCGGGGCCTGCGGCGGGCCGCACGCATTTCGTCTACACCGCGCCGATGACCTCGACGCAGTTCGCCGTCGCGCCCTCGATCCTCAACCGCTCCTACCGCATCTCGGCGGAGATCGAGGTGCCGCAGGGCGGCGCCAACGGCGTGCTGGTGACGCAGGGCGGGCGGTTCTCCGGCTACGGCCTCTACCTCAAGGACGGCAAGCCGACCTTCACCTACAATCTGCTCGACATCGAGCGGCCGAAATGGCAAGGCGCCGATGCATTGCCGCCGGGCAAGCACACCATCGTCTTCGATTGGAAGATGGAAGCACAGCGGCGAGCCGCTCGCGCGCGGCGGCACCGGCACGCTCTCCGTCGACGGCCGCCAGGTGGCTCAGCATTCGCTGCCCAAGACCCAGCCGTTGATCTGGGCCTGGGACGAGACGTTCGACGTCGGCCTCGATACCGGCACGCCAGTGGACGACAAGGACTACCAGGTGCCGTTTGCGTTCACGGGCAAGCTCGGCACCGTCACCGTCGACCTCGGGGAGTCGAGCATCTCGCCGGAGGCGATCAAGAAGATGATGGAAGAGCTCGCGAACCGGCGCGATCGCTGATGCCAGAGCACGGGGTCCGGCACGGTGTGTGCCACGCCGGGCCTCGTGCGTGACGGCAGTTTTCAGAGATGGCGATCAGCGAGCCCCAGCGCTGCGACAAGGCCCTTCTGTAACGGCCGTCACACGAAGAGCCTCCTGCGATAAATCACATCGGCACGCGATGAACGGCCGGGACGGGACGCGGCACTAACGGACGACAAAGAATTCTCGATCCGTTCAGATGCTGGAGGCCTGTCATGCGGTACGAAGAAAATTGTCGTGTCTCTGTAGAGGATTGTCTGCGGATGGCCGAATGCACGCGCGATGCGAAGGCCAAGGCGACCTGGCTGAAACTCGCCCAGCTATGGCGCCTTGAGCTTGCAGAAGAGCGACGAAAATTCGCCAGATAGGGTTCGTAGAGCCGCTATTTCTGACTGGTGCACCGCGGATCATTTTACCGACTGCGCCCACCGATCTGTGCGGCGGTGGGTTCCCAGGCCTACCGTATCGAACTCATCCATCCCTGCTTCGGCGACAACACCAATCATCCTGAGGGCCTGACTGATCGGTGAGTTGGGCCAGACTTGCTTGTAGCCTTGCGTGGCCGGGGAGAACCTCACGGTCCCTTTGTCCCACACGAGAGCGTCTTGCCCGCCCAGACCGCCGAGGTAATACGTGTTCACGTAGGCGACGGGGACGGTTCGGGAGATATCGGCGGCAAGCAGGAGCAATGGTTCGGACATCGACTGCAACGGCTTCACGAGCGGCACCTTCGCTTGCGGCCATGAGGCAACAAGTTCGCCGGCGAAGGCTTCCGTGACGGGTAGAAGTGCGAAGCCCTGAATTAGCGGACAGATCACGGCGTTTTTGAACTGGCGGACGCTTCCGGCCAGTTGATCACCTTCGGCAATCAGGGCCTCAACTTCGTGCATTGAAGAACCCGCAAGCGCCGGCTACTCGCGTACCACTGACGTGTCGATATCGACGAGGATGCTCACGTTGTCGGTGGTTGCCGGGTCGGGGCCACGGCCCTCGGCGAAGGCGCGGTCTGCCCGGCGCGCGGAGAGCAGAATTGCCGCCACCGAGGAGTTTCCTTCGACGCAGCGCGGCTCGTAATAGAATCGGTTCTCGCGATCGCTTTGCTTGGTGAACTCCTGCTTCGCCGTCCAGGGCCGCGTCCACACCGTCGGGTCTTCGATGGTGACCTCGTAGGCGAGGGTGTTCGGGCCGGTCCGCGTCCAGCGCTCGATCAGGTGGAGATTTTCGCGCGAGCCCAGGTAGTCGGTCTTCGGGCTGAAGTTCGTCACGTCGATGACGAGGGTGTCGCCCTCCCAATGACCGCGCGAATCGCCGTACCACTGGCGGATGCTGGCGGGCAGATGCGGGCTCCCGTTCATCACGATGTTGCGCTGCCAGCTTTCGCCCTGGCCGACGTCGTAGACCATGGTGATGCCGCCCGGCGTCTGCACGATGCGCCGGAAGCTGCCGCCGAACGCGGTGCCGAATTCCGGCAGCCCGAGGGTCAGGCAGCGGTCCGACAACGAGCCGTCCTCGGGACCGTCGTAGCGATTGATGCGAACGAAGTTCCCGCCCAGATAGCGCGGCGGCGGTTCGGCACGGCGCGGCGAGGGCAGGGGATCGTAGGTTCCGCCCCGGCACTGCGGAAGCTCCTTCTTGCAAGTGTCGGTCGCGCGCAGCAGGGCGAGGCGATAGGCCCGATCGGCCGCGGCTGCCGCCTGCGCCGCCGGCGTCAGCGGCGGGATGCGGCCATTGGGCGGATCGACAATCCGCGATGTGCGCGGCCCGGTGTGCTTCGTCGAGAGGAACACGGCGAGGTTATAGGCGCCGGCGAGTTCGCGGTCATTCGCGCGCCGGTTCAAGAGATCGGTGCGCTCCTTGTCCAACTCGGCGCGCTGCGCGTCGGTGAAAAATTCCTGGTTGGCGTACTTCGCGGGGCGCTGAAACGGCGTGTCGAATTCGTCCGTCCAGATGCCCTGCAGGTCCGGCTCGCCCCACGGCGTTTTCAGCGATGCGGTCTGGCGCCGAATTTGCCGGAGCCTGAGCCGCGGCTGGTACGATGGACAAGGCAATGGCGGCGGCAACGCCGAGCAAAATCGTGGAGGTTGAGTGCCGGTCGCGCATGAACCTGTCCTTGTCCTTGCAGTTACTTTGAAGCGATGAACCCGAGGCGCCGCTCACGGTAGCGATTTTCGGTGCAGCCCGGTAGACCCGGAAGCGCAATGCATGCTGGCATCGTGCAAAGCCGCAGACGGTCTGCCTTGCAAATTTCCCGCAGCCGCAGCGCGAATCCCATCGCGCGAGAAGTTCAGGCAAACTGCGACTCCAGCGCAGATTGTCGTCAATCCGGCTTCAACATATTGTCGTGCGCTGAAAGAAGAACCTTGGGGGGACGCCTTTGCTCAAAGGGCTGCTGACGTTTGGGTTGACGCGGCGCCCCATCGTGCTGCTCGGCCTGCTGGTGTTCGTCGGCGCCGGGCTGGCAGCCTTCGCCCGACTCAACATCGAGGCCTATCCCAATCCGGCCCCGGTCATTCTCGAAATCACTGCGCAGTCCGCCGGGCTTTCGGCCGAGGAGATGGAGCGCTACTACACCATCCCTCTCGAAGTCGGTCTCGCATCGACACCGGGCGTCGACGTCATCCGGTCGACCTCATTCTATGGGCTGTCGTTTGTTCGCGTCGTCTTTCAATACGGGGTCGACTACTACTTCGCGCTGACGCAGACGCAAAACAATCTTCAGCAGAACGTCACCCTGCCCAATAACGTCACGGCGCAAATCCAGGGCACAAGCCTCGTCGGCGAAATCTTCCGCTATCAGGTCGTCGGGCCGCCGCACTTTGGACTGACCAACCTCCGCACGGTGCAGGATTGGGTCCTGCAACGTCGGCTGCTGACGGTGCCCGGCGTCGTCCAGGTCAACACGTGGGGAGGGACGACCAAGGAATACGAGGTCGAAGTCGATCTGCACAAGCTCGATGCCTACAACGTAACTCTGCCGCAGGTGATCAGCGCGCTCGGCAATGCCAACATCAATGTCGGAGGGCGCACGATCAACGTCGGCCAGCAATCGGTGAACGTGCGCGGCGTCGGCTTGATGGATGCCGGCGGGGCTGCCGACCTGACACAAGGATATAAGGTCGAAGACATCGAGAACGTGCTGCTGTTTCAGTCTAACGGCGTTCCGCTGTTCGTGAAGGATGTCGCCAAGGTCTATGTCGGCAATGTGCCCCGCTTAGGCAAAGCCGGGCGTGACGACCAGGATGATGTGGTCGCCGCCATCGTCATCATGAACCGGACGCTGCACACCAACGACGTGGTGGCGCGCGTCAAGGCAGAGATCGAGAAGATCAACAGCGACGGGAGCTTGCCGCCCGGCGTGAAGCTGGTGCCGTTCTACGACCGCACCACGCTCGTCAACGTCACGACGCGCACGGTGCTCCACAATCTCGCGTTTGGCTGCATTCTGATCTTCCTGATCCAATGGATTTTCCTCGGCGACCTGCGCAGCGCGATCATCGTCGGCGTCAATATTCCGTTCGCGCTGTTCTTCAGCATCATCATCCTTGTCATCCGCAATGAGGACGCCAATCTGCTCTCGGTGGGTGCCGTCGACTTCGGCATCATTGTCGATGCCGCGGTCATTCTCGTCGAGAACATCTATCGCAATTTTCAGCTGCCGGCGGAGGGCAAGGCGCAACTGCTCAATCAGCTCGCCGAAGAACGCTGGGGTACCGATCCGACCCGCACCATAGCCGCAGGCGCGTCGGAGACCTGGAACGAGCGATTGCGGCTGATTCTGATCAGCGCGTTGCAGATCGACAAGGCAGTGTTCTTCTCCACCGCGATCATTGTCGCCGCCTTCATCCCCCTGTTCACGATGCAAGGCGTCGAGGGACAGATCTTCAGCCCGATGGCGCGAACGTACGGCTACGCATTGGTGGGCGCGCTCATTGCGACATTCACGGTGACGCCGTGCCTTGCGTCACTGCTCCTCCCGCAGCACGTCAGCGAGGTGGAAACCCTTGTCGTCCGGGCGATTCGATCGGTCTACACACCGGTGCTGTGGTGGTCACTGCGAAATCGCGCCATCACGATCGCCATCGGTTCGGCTTTTATCCTTGCGAGCGGATTCGTGGCAACGCGTCTCGGCAGCGAGTTCCTGCCGGCGCTGGAGGAGGGCAATCTCTGGATCAGGGCTTCGATGCCGCCCACCATTTCGCTCGAAGCCGGAATGCCGATCGTGCAGAGGGTTCGCGAAATCCTTAATCGCTATCCCGAAGTTATCACAGTCGTGTCCCAGCACGGCCGTCCCGATAACGGCAGCGACGCGGCGGGCTTTTTCAATGCGGAGTTTTTCGTGCCGCTAAAACCGTTCGGCGAGTGGCCGGCGGGCATGACGAAGGAAAAGCTGGTCGAAGAATTGCAAGCGGAATTTGCCAAGGAACTCGTCGGGATCGACTTCAACTTCTCGCAATACATCCAAGACAATGTGGAGGAGGGCCTCTCCGGCGTGAAGGGCGCCAATTCCATCAAGATCGTCGGCCCGGACCTTGCAGTCCTCGAGCGTCTTGCGGTCGAGGCGATGCACGAAATGTCGCAAGTCAAAGGCGCAGCCGACCTCGGCATTTTCCGCGTTCTCGGACAGCCGAACTTGAACATCAAGGTCGATCGCGCGCGCGCCGCACGATACGGGCTGAGCGTCAATGACGTTAACTCCGTTGTGCAGGCGGCCCTCGGCGGCACGACGGCGACCAACTTGCTTGAAGCCGATCGGCAATTTCCGGTCACGGTTCGGCTGGCGCCGGAGTTCCGCGGCAGCATCGCCGCTGTTCAAGACCTCAAGATCGGCGTTCAAGCCGCCGGCGGAAACGCCTACATACCGCTGCGGGAACTCGCCACCATCACGCTCGATACCGGCGCGTCGTATATCTTCCGCGAACGCAACCAGCGCTTCATCCCGATCAAGTTCAGCGTGCGCGGTCGTGACCTCGCCAGCGTGGTCGCGGAGGGAAAGGAGCGAATTGGAAAGAACGTGACCCTCCCGACCGGGTACCATATCGAGTGGGCCGGCGAGTTCGAGGGGCTGCAGCAAGCGACGCGGCGGCTGACGGTCATCGTCCCGATCACGCTTGTTCTCATCATGGTGCTGCTCTACGGCCTGTTCAACTCCCTGCGCGACAGCTTGATGGCATTGCTCGGTATTCCGTTCGCGGTGGGCGGCGGCATCATCGCGCTTTACGTCACCGGCCTCGAGTTCAGCATTTCTGCTGCGATTGGCTTCATCTCGCTCTTCGGCGTCTCCGTGATGAGCGGGATTCTCATCATCAACGGCTACAACAATCAGATCGCGGGAAGCGGCTTGACGGTCATGGAGGCCATGTCTCGTGCCGTCGAGCAACAAATGCGCCCGATCCTTATGATGGCGCTTTCGGCTTGCATCGGCTTGCTCCCCGCCGCGATGTCGACCGATATCGGAAGTCAGGTCCAGCGACCGCTAGCGACCGTGATTGTCGGCGGCATGTTCATCGGGCCGATTTTGTTGCTGGTGGTGGTTCCTGCGCTCCAGAGTCTCTTCCTCGGCAGCACCAGCGTAAGGTCCGCTGCGACAATCCACCCAGACGAGATTCACGAAGACAACTTCGATGAGACATAGCCCTTGTTTGTGCCCATAGAGATCGAGCGATTCCTACGCCGAGACTATTTGCGCTTGGAACCCGACAGATCATCGAAACTGGATGGTGTAAACTTCGCCTCCAAGATCAACGCAATGCGCCCTCGCGGTTTCCCTGTGTTGCGGCTTTGTCGCAGTCGACGCAAAAATGCACGACTAACTCCCGCAATGGCTGGACGGCTTCAACAAGCTCACGTACGGAGCCAAACTGGGCTTGTTGGGGGTGTGGCCGGCAGCTATTCCGCTGGCGCGCAATCGTTGAGCCCGTCAATACCCACGGCCCGGCGTCCCATAGCCGGGCCGACCATCCGGAAAAATTTAGCTCGAGCGCCCACGCGAGGCCAACAAGGTGTTGGCGGCTTCCGTCGAGATGATGTTCAATATTGCGGCTTTGTATGAGCGAATTGCGAAGCGCGCCGAAGAACGTCGGATAGATCCAAAGCTATAAAAAGCGAACTTGGCCAACAAGCCATGCCGAACGCTACACCAGTGCTGGATGGTGCGGTTCTGTCGTGGGCATCGATATTGCCGTTTGTCGGATTGGTGTTGAGCCTGGCGATGGGACCGGTGCTGTTTCCGCGCATATGGGCGCGGCGCTATGCAGCGATTGCTGCTGCCTGGGCCATGCTTACGCTGACCATGTTAGCCGTGCGGTTCGGCGCTGCCGTCACCACGGCGGCATTCTTGCGAACCGTCCTGCATGACTACCTGAGCTTCATCGCGCTTCTGTTCGGCCTTTATGTGGTGGCGGGGGGCATCCTGGTGACCGGAAATCTGCGGGGCACGCCCGTGGGCAACACCGGCATGCTTTTTCTTGGGACCGTGCTCGCCAGTCTTTTCGGCACGGCTGGCGCGGCCATGATCGTGGTTCGGCCACTGATACGAGCGAACCAGCACCGTCCCTTCAATGCCCATGTGCTGGTGTTTGCCATCTTCCTTGTTGGCAATCTCGGGGGCGCGTTGACGCCGGTCGGCAATCCTCCGCTGTTCATCGGGTTCCTTCGGGGCGTCGATTTCTTTTGGCCGATGCAGCATCTTTTCCCGGCCGTGAGTTTCGTTGCGGCGACTGTCCTTCTGATTTTCGTGGCGATTGATGGCTGGTGTTATGCTCGCGAACGCAGTCTCCGCGCATCGCAGACGAACTCGCAGCCGACGGTCATCCGCATAAGAGGTTGGATCAACGTCTATCTGCTGTGCGCCGTCGTCGCGGCCATTTTGCTTTCGGAGATCTGGAAACCGGGCGTTGTCTTTACAATCGGCGGCATCGAGGTCGAATTGCAGAACCTCGCACGGGATGGACTCATCGCGGCATTGGCTATCGTGTCCCTGAAACTCACCCCGGTGGAGCACCGCGAGGCAAACGGGTTTTCGTGGGAGCCGATCCGGGAGGTGGCGATATTGTTTGCCGCCATTTTTGTGTGCCTCATACCCATCGTCGCGATGCTAAACGCCGGATCGCGCGGGGCGCTCGGCTGGCTCCTCACTCTGACCGGAGGCCCCAATCATTCCGTGGCCTATTTCTGGCTCAGCGGATTGCTGTCGAGCGTTCTCGACAATGCGCCAACCTACCTCTTGTTCTTTGAACTCGCCGGCGGCGATCCGCATCAACTGATGGGCCCACTTGCGGGAACGCTGGCGGCGCTGTCCCTCGGCTCCAGCGCGATGGGCGCCCTTACCTACGTGGGCAACGCTCCAAATCTGATGATCTATGCCATCGCTTGTGAACGCGGCATTAGGATGCCGAGCTTCTTTGCTTTCTTGCTCTGGTCCGGCGTGATCCTGCTGCCAATATTCGCAGCGGTTGGATGGATCTATTTTGCCTAAGTCACGACTGGCCGCCGCTGCAATTGATGACCTGGCCGGTGATGAAGCTCGCGTCGTCGGAGGCGAGGAAGGCCACGGCGGCGGCCTGTTCTTCCGGGAGGCCGCGCCGGCGCAGCGCCTGCTGGCTGCGAATGTCGTCCGCCATCTCGCGGCGATATTGCTCCGCCAAAGGATCGTCCTCGGCCATCACGCCGGGCCCGATGAACTGCCGCGGCGTGACGCGGTCCGCGATCTCGGTGCCGCCCGGCGCGACCGTATTCACGCGAATGCCGTAGCGGCCGTATTCCATCGCCAGCACTTTGGTCATGCGCGGCGATGCCGCCTTTGCTCGCCGCATAGGGCAGGCGATAAAGGCCGCGGGGCGATTGCGAGCCCAGGTTGACGATGGCGCCCGCCTGCTGCGCCATCATGATCGGCAAGGCCGCGAGGCAGCACCACAGTGTCGGATAGAGCGAGCGCTCGAGCTCGTGTTTGACCTCGTCCTCCGTGTAGAGGTGATACGGCTTGATCCAGATGGTGCCGCCGACATTGTTGACGAGCACGTCGATGCGTCCGAATGCGGTCATGGCAGCGCTCATGAGCTCGTGCGCGCCGGCGAACGAGCTCAGGTCGACCAGCACCTTGATCGCCTCGACCCCGTGCGAATGTAGATTCCTCGACGGCTTCGCTCGCGCCTTTCTCGACACGATCGGCGACGACGATCTTGCCGCCTTCTTCGCCGAGACGGCGCGCGGTCGCGCGGCCGATGCCCTGACCGGCGCCGGTGACGACGCACACCTTGTCTTTGAGCCGGCGCGCGCCCGCGGCCCGAGGATCGAGTTCGCCGGTCATCTTGCGCTCAGATCGAGGTGTGCGGCACGCCGTGGCGGACCGTCAGATCCTCGCGCTTTGCCTCCGCAAACGGCACGTCGACCGGCAGCACGAAGGTCGCGGATCGCACGCGCTGGCTCTCCGGCGTGAGACCCGGCGGGGCAGCGCCGCCGGGCAAGGCCTGGCCGCGCGGCGCAGGCGATGGCGCGCCATGATGATGGCGTTGTCGGTGGAGACGAGGTTTTCCTTGGTGCGATCGACGATCGGTCCCATGCTTTCCTGCACCGAAGCATCCTGCATGGCGATGCCCTTGACCCCGCTATAGGTGCGGCCCTCCTTCTGGGCGGCACGGTCGATCATGTAGTCGTTGTCCTTGTTGATGATCGGCCGGAAGGTGCCGGGGATCATTTCCACATGAATGCCGCCGCCCGTGCGCATGGTGTCGAGCTCGGCTGCGCTCAACGGCCGCGTCGGATGGTAGGTGAAGGTCCAGGTGAAGCAGTTCTCGTCGTCGATCGGCACCCAGGCGTGGGCGTTGAGCGCGTTGTCGCCATAGGGCGGCACCATGGTGTACCAGGGCATGATCCACTGGGTGATGCGCCAATAATAATGCCCCGGCTCGGCATTGCGCCGCGCGGCGATGAAGAGGCCGCCGGGCGATTCGATCACCTCGAACTTGGGCTTGCGATCCATCTGGTACTGCGCGCCCTTGGTGTTGCGATGAAGCGGATCGCGATGCAGGTCGCCGCTGTGGAGCCACGACACGTGGCTCGAATCGATGCCGCCTTCCATGGCCTGCAGGTAATTGGTTTCCTGCCAGCGCTTGCTGAAAAAGGTGTGCGTCGCGGGGAGCGCAGTCCACTCGAAGGCGGGCGGGGGCGGGGTCAATTCCGGCGGTCCCATATAGGCCCACAGCACGCCGCCGCGCTCGATCAGCGGATAGGATTTCAGCTTGATCTTCTTGCAGAAGCCGCTCTCCTCCGGCTCCGACGGCACATCGATGCACTGGCCGGTCGCGTCGTATTTCCAGCCGTGATAGGGGCACCGCAGCCCGTTCTCTTCGTTGCGGCCGAACCATAGCGACACGCCGCGATGGGCGCAGAATTCGTCCATCAGCGCGAGGCGCCCCGAGGAGTCGCGCCATGCCAGCAGGCGCTCCGACAAAACCTTCACGCGCACCGGCGGGCAATCGTTGCTGCGGCAATTCCGCCGCATAAAGGAGCGGGATCCAGTAGCGGCGCAGCAGATTGCCCATGGGGGTTCCGGGGCCGGTCCGCGTGATCAGTTCGTTGTGTTCGCGTGTGAGCATCGGGAGTGTCCGTTCGATGTCGACGGGAAAGAGTGCCTCAACGTGGCTTATCAGCGTTCAACGCCGTGCCTAGGGTTTTTCCGATCGCGGCGAAGGCGGCGCGTTGTCGCGCGATCTCCGCCGCGAACTCGCTCGGGGAGCCGGGAGATACGATCTGCCCTGTCGCGGCAATTCGCGTCGCCACCGCGGGGTCGGCGACGACGGCGCGCACGTCGGCGGCGATACGCTCGCGGATGTCGAGCGGCAACCCGGCCGTCGCAAACAAGCCGACGAGCCCGTCGAATTGCAGGGCGGGATAGCCGATCTGCAAAGTCGTTGGCACCTCCGGCAGGCTCGGCGCCGCTTCACGATTGGTCAGCGCCAGGATCTTGATTTTGCCGGCGGTGACCTGCGGCAGCACGGTCGCGAGCGCCGACAGAAACACTTCGATGCGGCCCTCGCTCAAATCGTTGACCGGCGTCACCGCGTCCCGATAGGGCACCCTGATCATGTCGAGACCGGCGCTTTTGAGAAATCCCGAGAACACGAGATCGGTCGCTCCGGTCACGCTCGCCCAGTGATAGCGGCCGGGCTGCGCCCGCAGCAGGCTGTCGAGTTCGGCGACGGACTTCACCTTCAAGGACGCCGGCACGGTGATGGCGATGATGGTATTCGTCACCCGGGCAATCGGCACCAGCGCATCCGGATTGTAGCTCAGCTTGTCGTGCAGATAGGGATGGGCGGTGAAAGTCCCGGTCGGCGTGAACAGCAGCAGGTGGTCGTCGGATTGGGCGAGAAACGCCGTAAGCCCGACGATGCCGTCGGCGCCCGGCCGGTTCTCGACAATGACGGTCTGGCCCCAGCGCCTCGACAGATGATCGGCGAGCAGGCGCGCGGTGACGTCCGCACCGCTTGCCGGCCCAAGCGGCACCACCAGTTTGACGGTGCGCTGCGGCCACGTCTCGGCGGACGAGGCCGACCCAAGCCACAGCGCCGATACGGCGACCCAGGTGGCAAGAAACAGGCATCTTCTGATGATCATTTGATCCTATCGCAGGCGGCCGATGACACATCGCGGAATGAACGGCAGCGGCTATTCGACCGGGCACCTTCCGCTTTTTACGTCGAGAACCGACCGAGTACTATCTCCTGGCATAGTGTATGCACGCGCGGTGCGCGCAGGGCAGGCACGAGAGGGCGGCATGAGGGCGCGGCGGGATCTCCTGTTGCTTGTGGCGTTGAGCGTGGCTGCTGCCGGACCTGCCGCGGGGCAGACGGCGGCCATCCCCGATATCTCCGGCGCCTGGAACCATTCGTCCTTGAACGGCCTCGAGTTGCCGCTGTCCGGCGCTGGCCCGGTGACGAACAGGTCCCGCCTGCCCACGGGACCGCAAGCCGGCGTGAGCAACGGCGCCCAACTCGTCGGCGATTACACCAACCCGATCTTGCAGCCCTGGGCGGCCGACATCGTAAAGAAGCTCGGGGAGATGTCGTTGGCCGGGAAGGGCTATCCGACGCCGCGCAGCCAGTGTTGGCCCGAGCAGGTGCCGTTCGTCATCCCGAATTACGGAATGCAGATCCTGCAGCGGCCCGACAAGGTCACGATTCTATACCCCTACGATCATCAATTCCGCCAGGTGCGTCTCAACGAGGCTCATCCCGCGCAGGTGAAGCCATCATGGTACGGCGATTCCGTCGGCCGCTATGAAGGCGACACGCTGGTGGTCGACACCGTCGCGATCAAGGTCGGCCAGTATTCGATGGTCGACTGGTTTGGCACGCCGTTCACCGAGGCGCTGCACGTGGTGGAGCGCTATCGGCTGATCGATTACGAGGCCACGATGGCGGCGATCGCGCGCGACGCCAAAGAGCATTTCCAGTTCCCAAATCCCGACAACGGATCGCCGGCCGATCCGAGCTACAAGGGCAGGGGGCTGCAGATCGAAGTCACCGTCGAGGATGCCGGCGCTTTCACCACGCCCTGGTCGGCGACCGTCACATTACGGCGCGCCATCAACGAAGGGCTCGAACTTGTCTGCGCCGACAATCCCCACTGGCACCCCGGGACTTACTCCGCAGTCCCGACCGCGGAGAAGCCGGATTTCTGAGCGGGGACGGCGTCACGACCGGTGCCTTGACGTGTAGCCGCGTCGCGCCGCGCCTTATTTTTCCTTCGTTTCCTTTGGCTGAAACCACGCCCGCTTCATGACCTTCTCCATCTTCGCCTGGTCGATGAACGGATAGATGGTCTTGGCGAACGCGTTGTAGGCTTGGCGATATTCGGCTTCGCAGTTCTTGGCGCGCTCCGGCGGCAGCCACTTGGAATTGACGAAATCCTGAAACGCCGCGCGGTTGCCGCCGTAGGCGATGCAAAGCGTGTTGTACATGCGCTGACTGGCGGTGCCGTGCACATCCGAGAACGAGCAGAAGGCGTCGAGGTTGCATCGCTGGTCGGGGTCCTTCGGATATTTGGGGTCCTTGGGATCCATGGTGTGGCCACCGGGGTCCGCCCCGAACTTCATCTCGTAGGCCCAGAAATACGCAAAACCCTTGACGATCGTTCGCGCCGTGTCGGTGCCGAACTGCAACGCGACAAAGGTAGCAATCTGATCGGCTGCGTCTTCCTCACGTCCGAACACGGGAACGGTTAGCTGATCGAACAGCGCGTGACCGGATTTCGTGCAATACCGTCGCCGCAAACAGCCCGGCCACCAACTGGTCTTTGGAGACCGGTGTCCAAAGCTTCAGCTTGGCCTGATTTTGGACGAGGTAGTCCGCGGCTTTATCGGCGAACGCCACGAACGAGTAGCACATGTTCATCCAGCGGTGGAGTTGCGAGGGGTCATAATAAGGGCTCTCTGCATTCCCGCCGGAACAATCGCTCGCGAAGATGCGGTAAGTGCGCGGCAGGCGCAGCGGCGATAGAAATTCGGCGTACTCTTCCAGGACGCCGCGCTTCATCATCGCATCGCGGGTCGCGACGCGGCTTTTATCGATCGGCTGAAACGTCTGTTTAGCTTTGTCGGAGCTGCTCGGATCCGGCAGCGTATACTTCCAGTAACCCCGGTCACCCTTGTCATGCTCGTAGAGCACGATCTTGTCGTTGCTGAATTCCTTGGATACCTGGGCCAAACCCGGAGCGATGAGCGCGGTCGCACAGCCCATCGCGAAGATCAGCATTGCAGTGTGTGTTGAGCTCTTCATGACAATATCCCTGTCGCAATTGGATTAGAGTGCTGACGGCGTCGTTGGTGTCGCGGCTGTCATTTTTCCGGGACCCAGCCGAGCCATTGCGTTGCTCTCACCTTCACCACCGCGTCGGCATCGACGTAGGGCATGATCCGCAGGTTGAAGGCGTCAACGATCTGCCGATATTCGGCAAGGCACGACTCCGCACGCTTGGGGGGAATGATACCCTTCTCGATCGCGCCGCCGAAATTCGGGTAATCGGCGGCGACCGCGATGCAGAGATAATTGAAGTAGCGCTGCGCATCGGGCGAGCCCTGATCGGCAAAGGCCGAACCCGTCCAGGTCTTGCCGGAGTTCTTGGGATCGGATGACCACTTGAACAGATCGAAGGTGGCGGACATCGACACCCGTTCGATGTCTTCGCCGAACTGCACCATGATCAGTGCGGCGAGACGATCGGCGGCGTCATATTCGTGACCCCAGACGGGAACTTGCAGGACATCGAGGACGCCATAGGCGGTCTTGTGGAGCGCGGTCTGGATGAATGCGCCGACGATCAGCCGTGCCTGGTCATCCTGATCGTTGGGAGAAATCTTCTTTGCCGTTTCCTCAATTTCGCGAATCAATTCGTTGCAGATCTTGACCGGCTGGCCGGAAACGAACGGAACGTCCTTGGCGCCGCAATCGACGATGTCGATGTTGAGGTCCCGCGGCAGCCGCAGCGGGGCGAGGAACGCCTGTAGCTCCTGTGCGACTTTCAGGTCTTGCATGACCTGCCAGGTGTCAAGGAACAGCGAAGGGTTGTTGGTGACCGTGACCTTGCCTCGCGCCATCCCATCCTGCGCAAGGGCAGCCGCAGTACCGATGAACATTGCAGCGATCGAGAGCACGATCTTCGTCATGCGGGAGGTGCACATCATGCGAGAACTCCTTTTGCCAATTCGTTGCAACTGACGCCCCGCGCCCGCAGCAGGCCAGCTCAGCATTGCAGCAACGTCAACAGTCGCTCCGGGACGCCAATGCACCGGTCCCGAGCACCGCGGACTTTATATTCCTCGGGTCGTCAGGCGAAATTGACGCCGATCAATTGAGCGAATTGGAGTCTTGGCGCCTTGCCCGAGTCGAATTGCGGACGACGGACGTGCGACAACCGACGTACGATCACACAAGCGTGAGGATGAAGCCCACCTCATTGAGCCTGCATCGCCTTCGTGATACGCCGCGGGTCTTCATAAAAGGCGGAGGGCCCCTTCAAATGCTGTCACGTCGCTCAGTCATCCTTAGTGCCATCGCTGCCGGTACGATTGTCGCGGTGCCGGCAAACGCCACCACGACGCTGCCGTTCGACGATGCGGCTTTCGCGGCTGCGCAGAAGGCCGGCAAGCCGATCTTCATCGCGATTCACGCGACATGGTGCCCGATCTGCAAGGCGCAGAAGCCGATCCTCAGCGAACTGATGGCCGAGCCGAAGTTCAAGGATCTCGTCTATTTCACCATCGACTTCGATAGCCAGAAGGACCTCGTCCGCCGCTTCGGCGCCCAGAAGCAATCGACCCTCATTTCGTTCAAGGGCGAGAAAGAGGAAGGCCGCTCGGTCGGAGATTCCAACGCGGCCTCGATCGCCGCGCTGTTGAACAAGGTTCTGTAAGAGACCTCACGTGTTGACGATGGGAAGCATCGTGCTGGCCTTCATGGCCGGCATGCTGTCGATTTTGTCCCCGTGCGTGCTGCCTGTGATCCCGATCGTTCTCGGGGCGGCGGCATCGGAGCAAAAGTGGGGCCCGGTCGCGCTCGCGGTCGGGCTCGCACTGTCGTTCGTCACCATCGGTCTCTTCGTCGCCACGATCGGCTTTTCCATCGGCCTTGATGCCGACCTCTTTCGTTACATCGCGGCGGTGCTGATGATCGCGGTGGGCCTCGTGCTCGTTCTGCCGCGTGTAGCCGCGCGGCTGGCGACGGCGGGCGGACCGATGATGACGTGGGTCGGTCAGCGGTTCGACGGCCATCACGGGAGCGGTCTGTCGGGCCAGTTTTGGGTTGGCGCGATCCTCGGCGCGGTGTGGAGCCCCTGCGTCGGTCCGACGCTTGGGGCCGCGTCGGTCCTGGCGGCGCAGGGCCGCGATCTCGGCCAGGTCGCCGCGATCATGTTCGTCTTCGGCCTCGGCGCTGCGCTGCCGCTGCTGGCGTTCGGACTGCTCTCGCGCGAGACCATGTTGCGATGGCGCGGCCGGCTCGCGGCCGCAGGTCAAGGCATGAAAGCCGGGCTCGGGATTTTGTTTATTGCAATCGGCGCGCTTGTCGTCACCGGAGCGCGACAAGTCGATCGAGACGGCGCTGGTTAACGCCTCGCCCCAATGGCTGACGGACATCACGACGCGATTTTGATCCAGGCTCCGCCGGGTCTTGCTTCACCGCGTGCGATAAAGCCCGAAGCGGCTGGACGCGAAGCGTCCTTCCGCGTTCGGCGCCGATCTAAGGCCGCGGAGTTGGCGGATTTTCTGTCAGCCTTGTCTCGACCGGACTGAGCGTCGTTATCACCCAAAGGGACTTGTCGGCGCTGCGATTCTGCATTGTCCGTTGGAGCTCGGATGGGTCAAACGGGTGTCTGGCAGCCGTTCACTCCCACTGACTTCGTATCGAAAGGCGGGCTTGTCGGATGTCTTGTGTGTGCCAAACGGTCGACTAGACGACGCATTACGTCTAACGGATTGAGCCGTGCGAGGGTATGCAAATGCGCAGGTCGCCGTTTGCACTTTATCTGGGAAATACGCGGTGAAATATCTGCCGCCTGCCTATTTTGCGCTGGTGATGGCGACCGGAATCGTTTCGATCGCGGCATGGGATTTTGGACTGGTTGTCCTCGCGATTGGATTGTTGGCATTCAACCTCTGCGCCTACGCGGTGCTGACCTGTCTGACCATCCTCAGGGCAATTCGCTACCCGCAGCTGTTCTTGGCCGACATGACCGACCATCGACTGGGGCCCGGCTTCTTCACCACCGTCGCCGCCTCATGCATCCTTGGCTCGCAGTTTCTGCTAATGGAGCACAGTTTGGCGGCAGCGGTCCCGTTCCTGGCGCTTGGTATCGCGCTGTGGCTCAGTCTGACCTACATCATCTTCGCGGCGCTCACCGTCAAGCACGAGAAGCCGCCACTCGAAACAGGTCTCACGGGCGCGTGGTTGATCGCGGTGGTCGCCACCCAATCGATCGCCGTCTTGGCGGCTCAGGTCGCCAGCGCTTCGCCACAGTCGCTTCGGTTGGAACTCAATTTCTTTGCGCTGTCGATGTGGCTGTGGGGCGGGATGCTCTATATCTGGATCATCTCACTCATCTTCTACCGCTACACTTTCTTTGCCTTATCGCCGGGGGACCTGACGCCTCCTTACTGGATCAACATGGGAGCGATGGCGATCTCGGCCCTCGCTGGCGCGCAGCTGGTGCAAAACGCTCCAGATGCACCGTTCCTGGCCTCACTGCTGCCATTCCTGAAAGGGTTCACCGTGCTCTACTGGGCCACCGGGACGTGGTGGATCCCCATGTTGCTCGCGCTCGGGGTGTGGCGCCACCTGATCCAACGGTTTCCATTGCGATATGACCCACTCTACTGGGGCTCGGTGTTTCCATTGGGTATGTACGCCATGGCAACAAAACAGATGGCGAGCGCACTCGATCTTCCGTTCCTCACCGCGTTGCCGTTCGTCGTTTTCATAGTGGCACTGACTGCCTGGACGCTCGCCTGCATTGGCTTGGCCCGGGACCTGCTGCGCAAAGCTCTGCAGCGAAGCCCGTAAAGCAATGCCTTGGAGGCGAGGGTGCTCATCCCGCAAACCTGTCATTGGGGCATGGTCACAAGAACGGCCATGGCAGTCCCTCGAATTGCCGGCGAAAATGGACGTCAATGCTGAACGGCTGAACGCCCCGTTTTCGGTCACCTCATGGAGTTCTCGATGCAGCCCGATTTGGCGGTCACTGCGATCGCACCTTCGCCGCGCGATCCGTCGACCATCAAACACTATCACGCCCACGTCTATTACGACCCGGCCTCGACGCGAGCGAAGGCCGCCAGCTTGCGCGACGCCGTTGCTGCGGCCTTCCCGGAGGCGACCCTGGGGCGATGGCACGACGAACTCGTCGGTCCGCATCTGCAGTCGATGTATCAGATTGCGTTCCCATGCGCGTTGTTTGGCTCGTTCTTGCCGTGGCTCATGCTCAACCGCGCCGGCTTGACGATTTTGGTGCATCCGGGAACCGGAAATCCTTTTGCCGACCACACCGAGCATGCGATCTGGCTCGGCGGCACGCTGGCGCTCAGGGTGGAAGTTCTCGAGGGAGCGCCGAGTGCGCCGGAGCCGCAGGCACGGGCTGAGGAGAGGATCGAAAGAGGAAACGATGGATGACGTCACGCTAGCACGAGCCATTCACGTTGTTTTTGTGGTGCTGTGGATCGGCGGCGTGGCGTTCGTGACAACAGTGTTGTTGCCGGCCGTTCGTCGGCTCAGGGCGCCAAGCGAGCGCGTTCAGTTTTTCGATGAGATCGAGCAGCGGTTCGCGTTTCAGGCACGCATTTCGACGGTCGTCGTGGGGCTGACCGGATTCTACATGGTCTATCGGTTCAATCTTTGGGATCGCTTCCGGCATGGTGAGTATTGGTGGATGGATGCCATGGTCGGAATTTGGCTGCTCTTTACACTGATGCTTTTCGTCGCCGAGCCGTTGGTATTGCATCGCTGGCTGCTCGCGCGAGCCCAGGCAAAGCCAGAGGCAACCTTCAGCCTTGTCGAATGGCTGCACCGAGCCTTGCTGCTCCTCAGTCTGATCACCGTGTTGGGAGCAGTGGCCGGCAGTCACGGTCTGCTGCTGTTCGAGTAAGGTGGTGAAGGAGGTCAGAGGGAGCCCTCAAGGGGCAATGGAACAAGCCGCCTCCGCCAGTCGACGAAGCCACATCGTTCTCATTGCCGGGACATGGCCTTGGGGGACTATTTCGCGGCTCGGTTCAGTCGATAGCGGACGCGCTGCTGCTTTTTCCGTGACAAGAATAAGTGACTGGACGCGCGATGGGCGTGTGCGAGATTCCATGGTCCGACAAGAATGGAGGAAACGATGTTTGCGATAGGTTCAAGGATGACGCTCGCGGCAGTTTCGGTCTTGGCGCTGCTCGCGATGCCTTCGATCGCGTCAGCCGAGACGATCACGTACAAGGTCAATCTCAAGTCGTCCGAGGAGGTTCCTCCCAATCCGAGCGCCGCGACCGGCACTTTGGAGGCGACGTACGATACCGCCTCAAAGCAGCTGTCCTATACGGCGAACTATTCGGGCCTCACCGGGAACGCCACGATGGCCCATTTCCACGGGCCGGCGGACGCCGGCAAGAATGCGCCTGTCCTCATTCCGGTTCAGGGAAGTGTCGCGAGCCCGATCAAAGGCACGGCGACGCTGACTGACACTCAGGCCGCCGATCTGATGGCCGGGAAGCTGTACTTCAACATCCACACCGAAGCGAACAGGGGCGGCGAGATCCGCGGCCAGGTGGTGAAGTAGCGCGCGCGTTTTGAGGCTGGTCGGGGAGGGCGGGCTCGTTGAAGGTTGCGTGGTTGCTGCTTGCTCGGGGCGCTTGCGCGCGCACTGCGATCTTCAAAGCCTTTCGTTCATGGCTGGAGCAGGCGTCCTGAAGCGCCCCGACGTCGTCATGGCCGGACTTGTCCCGGCCATCCACGCCTTCCTTTGCAGAAACACTGAAAGAAAGACGTGGATGCCCGCGACAAGCACGGGCATGACGGGCGAAAGGCGATTCCATCAGATCGAAACGCGCTGTGGAGCTAAAAAGCGCTCACTGATCTCTCAGGATCGCGTCCCACAATTCGCAATCGTTGGCTCTGCCGTAACCACCCACGGACCTTGGCCCTGAAATATCGAGCGCCAGAACATTGTCCGTCTCGACCGCATATCGGGGCCACGGCGGCAAGGCGCGATCGGGAGAATGGTCCGGCGTGCCGTAACGCGCGAACGTCGTCCAGTAGTCGACCAGCAGGTCCGACAATTTTTCCTGCGCCTGGTTCAACGGGTGCGCGGTGCCCTGTCCGCCGTGAAAGAGCGGAAACAGGTATTGCAACTCCGCCGTATGGTAGGCCCGCATCGGGTAACTGACGGCCCGAAAATACGAGGGCGCCGTGCGGTCCTCGAATTGATAGGCGTAGATCGGAACATATTTCGCCCATTGCTGATCGAGCAGCCGCGCCGTGCAGGCCTTGAAGCCCTGCGCCATCGCGATTTCTGCGAGGCTCGGGCTCGGGTAGTTCGCAAGCGGATATTTGGCGAGGAGCTGTTGTTTGTGCGCGGCGCCGAAGGAGGCGGCATAGGTGTTGAACTCGTCCGCCGTGAGCACCTTTCCCGTGTTGGGTTCGGAGAGAAAGTAAGCCTGCTCCTCGGCGACGAGCCCGGTCATGATCGGCACTAGGTTGAAGAGCCCCATACGGAAGGCTTCAAGCGCCTGATGCGGAATGACCGTGCCGTCGACGGTGGGAAAATCCGGCACCACCGCGAGGATCCGCGCCTGGTGATCGAGGATCTGCTGCACCGTCAGCGAGCGTAGGCATTTCGCGGTCTGGTCGGCGCATCCGGCTGCGGCGGCGAATTCCTCGCCGAGCTTGAGCATCTTCGCCGGCGGCGTTACGCCAATCCGCGTCCCGCTCTGGTTGATCGCGCGATGGAACAGGCCCTTCGATAGCGGCGAGACCAGATTCGCCATGACCTGGTGCCGCCGCCCGACTGCCCGAAGATCGTCACGTTGCCGGGATCGCCGCCGAACGCCGCGATGTTGCGCTGGACCCACCGCAGCGCGGCTTGCTGATCCATGATGCCGTAATTCGCGAACGGATGGCCTTCCGCGTTGATCGCGGGGTGCGAGAAGAAGCCGAGCGCGCCGACGCGGTAATTCGTCGTGACGACGATGACATTGCCGCGGCGGGCGAGTTTGCTGCCGTCGTAATCGTTGCTCTCGCCGCTGAAGAGGCCGCCGCCGTGGAACCAGACCATGACCGGCTGCCGCGCGGCCGGGTTTGCTTCGGTCTTCGGCGTGAAGATGTTGAGATAGAGACAGTCTTCGGTGTTGCTCGGCGCCGCGAAAACGCCGCGCTGCGGCTGGACGCAGGTGTTGGCAAACTTCGTCGCCTGCAAGGTTTGCGACCACCGGGCGGCATCGCGCGGAGGCTGCCAGCGCAGATCGCCGACCGGAGGCGCGGCATAGGGAATTCCCAGGAATTCGCTGACGCCGTCGACAGCCAATCCTTGCAGGTCGCCGGAGGGCGCGTGAACAATGTTCGTCAGTCCAGCGGTCTCCGCGTGCGACGCGGTGTGCGGCGCGCCACAACTGAACGCTGCAAAAGCCGCCAGAAGAAGAGCCCGCGTGTTCACCGGGCGCACGCCCAAGGCAGTGCGTCGCTCCATCATGTCCTCCATTGCCGGAATTATTCAGCCTTGACGCCCGCCGCGCGGATGACCTTTGCCCATGTCTCGGTGTAATCGGCGATGAATTTGCCGAAATCAGCGGGCGTGCCGGTGAATGTCTCCGCGCCCAGCTCGTTGAAGCGGGACTTGAATTTGGGATCGGCAAGTCCGGCGTTGATCGCGCCGTTGAGCTTGTCGACGATTTCTGCTGGCGTGCCTTTTGGTGCCCCGATTCCCTGCCAGCCGATGCCCTCGTAGCCGGGCACGAACTCTCCGATCGGCGGAAGGTCCGGCAACAGTTGCGTCCGCGTTGCGCTGGTCACCGCCAGTGCGCGCACTTTGCCCGCCTTGATTTGTTCGATCCAGGTCACGACCGAGCCGAACATGACCTGGATCCGCCCGGCGATGAGTTCGGGTATCGCCGGGCCGTCGCCGCGATAATGCACCGTGACCATGTCGACGCCCGTCAGCGCCTTGAAAAGCTCGCCATAAAGGTGCGGTGAGCTTCCCGAACCGGCCGACCCCATGTTGATCTTGCCGGGATTGGCCTTGGCATAGGCGATGAACTCGGGAACGGTATTCGCCGGAAATGCGGAATTGACGATCATCACATTGTAGGTTTTGACCGTACTCGCGACCGGCGCGATGTCGCGGATGAAATCGAACTTGAGGTTCTGATAGATCGTCGCGTTCCACGCATTCGAGGTCGAAGCTTCAAGCAACGTGTAGCCGTCGGGAGCTGCGCGCACGACCGCTTCGGTGGCGAGGTTGCTGCCGGCACCCGGGCGATCTTCGACGATGAATTGCTGGCCAAGCCGCTCGGAGACCATTTGCCCGGTGAGCCGCGCCACGACATCGTTGACGCCGCCGGCGGCATAGCCGACGAGCAGATGCACCGGCCGTGACGGATAGGTGTCGGCTCTCGCGACGCCACAAAGTGGAAGTGCCGAAGCACCGGCTGCCAACTGCAGAAATCGACGGCGCGGAACTTTCATGGAGTTCTCCGAAGCGTCTTCAAGCGATGCGCAACAACGACGCTCAGCGATGAGGCGAGGGCTCTTGCGGCGCGTTGCTTCAATCGGGCCGGTGTTGCGGGCAAGCGAACATTGCGCCTAGATCAGCGCTCTGTCGAGATTGCCTCTGAGGGCAGTTGCCGGGAAAACTTGGAGCTTTGTCGCCTATGCCTCGACTTGTCATCGCCAACATCGACTATCTCGTCACCGTTGATCCGACGCGGCCGCATCATCCGCGACGGCGCGCTGGTCATTCAAAACGACCGCATCGTCGCCGTCGGCAAGACACATGAATTTCCGATCAATCCCGGCGACGAGGTGATCGACGGACGCGGCAAGCTCGCGCTGCCTGGGGTCTTCGATACCCACGTTCACAATTCCCAGCAGCTCGGGCGCAGTTGCGGCGACGAAGCCTATTCGGGACCGGAGCGGCTGTTCCGCCGCCTGTGGCCGGTCGAGGCGCATATGGACAAAGGCGATGCGCTGTGCGCGGCGCGGCTTGCCCAGCTTGAGATGATCCGCGCCGGCACCACGTGCTTTGCCGATCCCGGCAGTTACTTCAGCGCCGAGACGGCCCAGGCCGTCAAAGAGAGCGGCATGCGCGGCATGATTGCGCGCACGGTGTTCGACATGGGTCAAACGACGATGGGCAATCTGCCGAAGGGCTTCTTCGAGCCGACCGACGAGGCGCTCGATCGCGCCGACGAAATGGTCGCCGAGTTCGAAGGCGCACTCGATGGCCGCCTGAAGGCGTGGTTCTCGATCCGCGTGCCGGTCGCGATGTCGGACGAACTGCTGCGGCGAATGGGTAAGCTCGCCGAGAAGCGCGGCGTCGGCATCATCGGTCACGCCTGCGAGAATCGCGACGAAACCGTCGCCTCGCATTTGAAGTACGGCATGGGCGATATCGCCCGGCTCGAAAAGCTGGGATTGCTCGGGCCAAAGATGCTGCTGCTCCACATGGGTTGGGTGGATGCGAAAGAACTGCACATGCTGCAGAAGCGGGACGTGAAGATTTCGCTCGCGCCGAGCGCGTCCATGCATCAGGCCATGGGCAACATCAGCCACGGCAAGACGCCGGAAATGCTGGAACTCGGTCTTGCCCTGTCGCTGGGGTCGGATTCGGCGATGTCGAGCAACTATCTCGATGCGATCCGCCAGGCGTTTCTCATCGTCGGCGGCCTGCATGAAGCTCGTCTCGATCCGAAGGTGCTGCGCCCCGAGACCGCGGTCGAGATGCTGACGATCAACGGCGCCCGATGCATGCACTGGGATAATGATCTCGGCTCGCTCGAGGTCGGCAAGAAAGCCGACGTCACGCTGCTCGACATCATGCGGCCGGAGTGGCAGCCGGTTCACAATCCGATTGCGAATCTCGTCTATTGCGCGCACGGCGGGTGCGCCGACACCGTCATCGTCGATGGCAAGATTCTCATGCGCGGCGGCAAGGTGCTGACGCTCAACGAACACGATCTCTACGAGGAGGCGCAGGACCGGGCGACTTCGCTCATTCGGCGTACCGGTCTCGAACAAGCCGTGGCATCGATCTGGCCGATGTGTTAGCTCGTTAAAAAAAATGCAGATGGAGGAAACGCATGAAACGATGTCGTGGCGCCGTCGCGGCGCTGCTCGCGAGCACAGTTCTTGGCTTGGCGACTCTTGGCTTTGCGTCTTTTGGTTTGGCAAGTTCGGCGTTCGCCGCCGACGTCACCCCGGATCGCTTGATCAACGCCGATCGCGAACCGCAGAACTGGCTGCTGAATCACCGCACCTATGACGCGCAGCGGTATTCGCCGCTCGACAAGATCAACAAAGCCAATGTGAAGTCGCTGAAGTTCGCCTATTCGGTGGCGATCGGCGGCACCGCGATCAACGAGAACCTCGAGTCGACGCCGTTGGCGGAAGACGGCTTCCTCTACGTCGTCGATCAGTGGGGCGTGCTCTACAAGATCGACGGCCGCTCGGGCGATGTCGGCCGCATCGTGTGGCGCATGGATCCCGGGCAGGAGAAGTTGCCGCTGTCCAACCGCGGCGCCGCGCTGTGGGGCAATTTGGTCATCAGCGTCGCGAGCTATCCGGCGCGCGTCATCGCCACCAACAAGGAAACCGGCAAGGTCGTCTGGGAAACCAATCTCGGCGACGGTCAGCCCGACCTGCAGCTCACCGCCGCGCCTTTGCCGGTGAAGGACAAGATCATTATCGGCGCCGCCGGCGGCGATCAGCGGCGTTCGCGATTTCATCGCCGCGCTCGACGGCGCGACCGGCAAGCAGGTGTGGCGGCAATATACGGTGCCGGCGCCCGGCGAGCCTGGGTCCGAGACCTGGAAGGATCACAACAACGCGTGGCAGACCGGCGGCGCCGCGATGTGGGTCACCGGTTCATATGATGTCGCCACCAACCAGGTGCTATGGGGCACCGGCAATCCGGTGCCGATGTTGAATGCGTATTATCGGCCGGGCGACAACCTCTACACCGACAGCCTGATTTCCTGGGATCCCGACACCGGCAAGATGAACTGGTATCACCAGTACACGCCCGGCGACATGTGGGACTACGACGATGCCGGCACGCATATCCTGATCGATGGCGTGCTCAACGGCCAGCCGCACAAGCTCATCACCCATTCGCGGCCGCAACGGCTTCCTCTATTTGTTCGAGCGCGCCAACGGGCAGACCGTGCTGGCGAAGCCCTACATGGACAACATCACCTGGACGAAGGGCATCGATCAGAAGACGGGCCGGCCGCTCGACTACGATCCGAAGAAGGACATTCAGCTTTATTCGGGCGTGCAGGGCATGACCCTGACCGACCCCACCAAGAAGCTTTGCCCGTCGCAGGAGGGCGGCAACAATTACTGGTCGGCGTCATACAGCCCGAAGACCAAGATGATCTACATCCCGTCGCGACCGACCTGCATCGAAGCGACGGTGACGCCGGACCAGCTCAAGAACGCCGGCGGGGCCATGCTGGGCGGCCGCTTTACCGCCTGTTGCGCGAACCGAGTCGGAAATCATCCTCGCCGATCCCTTCACCGGCGAGATCAAGAACAAGGTCCGCTCAACCTACCCGAACTTCAGCGCCGCGCTGACGACCGCGGGCGGCCTGCTGTTCACGGGGCTCGGCGACGGAACATTCATCGCCTATGACGACACGACACTCGAGCCGCTGTGGAAGATCAATGTCGGCAACGGCTTCAACGCGCCGCCCATGACCTTCGAGGCTGGCGGCAAGCAGTATGTCGCGATCCTCTCGGGGCTGAGCCAGTTCTCCAAGGCGAGACTCGGCCTGACCCCGGAACTGCGCGACATGCGCAACCAGACGATGCTGTTCGTCTTCGGACTGTGAAGGCGCTTTAGAGGTCTGCACACCAAGTCGTGGCCGCGCTTGTCGCGGCCGCGACGATTAAAATGCAGCAGATCGCAATACGCTTTTAATTCACCCTGATATTTGCCGCCCGGATCACCGGCGCCCAGCGGGCGAGGTCCGCATCGATGCGGGCGCGGAACGCGGCCGGCGTCGACGGGATCGGCTCCATGAATTGCGTCACGAGCTTGTCGCGGACATCGGCTGCGGTGATTACGCTGGCGACCTCGTTTGCGACACGAGCGGCAATCGCATCCGGCAACCGCGCCGGGCCGACCAGGCCCATCCAGGTATCGACCTCGACGTCGATGCCGTTCTCCTTCAACGTCGGAATCCCCGGAAACAGGACGGAGCGCTCGGCCGTCGTCACCGCGAGAACGCGGATCTCGCCTGACGCGAGTTGCGGCGCGACTCCGGCCGCCGGCAGGCAGGCGATCTGCACTTCGCCGCGCAGCAATGCGGTCACCGCCTGCGGCGAACTCGTATAGGGAATGTGTACGAGCTCGGTTCCGCTCGCGAGCGCAATCGCCGCCATCGCGAGGTGCGATATGGAGCCGTTGCCGATCGAGCCGAAATTGAACTTGCCTGGGCTCTTCTTCAGAAGCCCGACGAGTTGCGGCACCGTTTCGACGCCGAGGCCCGCATTGACGACGAGCGCGCTCGGCTGTGTCACCAACAGCGTGATGTAGGTGAAATCCTTGCGCGGGTCGTACGGCAGCTTGCTGAACAAGAGCGCGTTGACTGCGAGTGGGCCGGCGATGCTGATGCCGAGGGTGTAACCGTCGGGCTCGGCTCGCGCGATGGCCTCGGTACCGAGATTGCCGCTCGCGCCCGGCTTGTCCTCGACGACGAACGGCTGACCGAGCTTCTGCTGCAGCCGTTCGGCAATGATGCGTCCGACAAGATCAGGCGTCGATCCCGGGCCAAACGGGATCAGAATCTTCACCGGCCGGGTCGGCCAATCCTGGGCACGAACAGGCGTAATCGCGGCGAAGAAAGACGTGACGACGAAAAGCGCGCGGAGTGCCGCGAATGGGGCGAGGCCGGCGAGTTTCATGGCAGCGAGATTAATGATTGGCGACGGGGAAGATCAATGCCGGACGTCGGCACGAAATGGCATTACATGGCTGATAGCCGCCACCCGACCCCGCTTGCTTCGGCGCTCGCCTTCGCCTCTACTGCGCCCGTTTTCGGGCTGAGCGGAGAAGTGGCGATGGGCCTCCTGGTGATGGTGATCGGACTGGTCCTCTTCCTCGGACCGCATGTGTTCGTGACGATGCGGCCGCAGCGTGATGCCGCGGTCAAGCGGCTGGGCGAATGGCCGTACAAGGGGCTGTTTGCGGTCGTAACGCTCGCCGGCCTCATCGTCATCGGCATCGGACTTCGGCATGTATCGCACCACCGGCGAGATTCACGTCTGGTCGCCGCCGAACTTCATGCGTTACATCACGCAGGCGCTGATGTGGCCGGCTGCGATCTGCTTCTGCGCGGCTTATTTCCCCGGCGACATCAAGCGCGTACTCAAGCACCCGATGCTGGTGAGCGTCAAGCTGTGGGCGTTCGCGCATCTCCTCGCCAATGGCGATCTCGGCGGCATCATCCTGTTCGGCTCGATCCTCGCCTGGGCCGTCTATGACCGCATCACGCTGAAACGCCGCAGCGATCCCGGGGCGCCGCCGATTCCGATGGGCGGGCGCCGGAACGACCTTGTCGCCATCATCGTCGGCACCATCTTCTATCTGCTGCTCGGCCTGTGGTTCCATCCCTTGATCGGCCTGCCGGTATTCGGCAGGGCCGCCTTTCGGGTGATGCATGTCGGTTCACGCGACCCCCGGTGAAACTCAAAAGCGTCTGACGGCGCCCGACATTCTTGCCCGCAAGGGTGGCGAGCCGATCGTGATGCTCACGTCCTATCATGCCCACACGGCGCGCATCGTCGATCGCCACTGCGACGTGATCCTGGTCGGCGATTCGCTCGGCATGGTGATGCACGGCCTCGAGACCACGATCCCGGTGACCCTCGACATGATGATCCTGCAGGGCCACGCGGTAATGCGCGGCTCGAAGCGCTGCCTCGTCGTGGTCGATCTGCCGTTCGGGTCCTACGAGGCCTCGAAGGAGCAGGCTTTCATGGCGGCGGCGCGCGTCCTTAAGGAAACCGGGTGCGGCGCGATCAAGCTCGAAGGCGGCCTGCGTATGGCCGAGACCATCCGCTTTCTCACCGAGCGCGGTGTGCCGGTGATGGCTCATGTGGGCCTGACCCCGCAATCGGTCAACGCGCTCGGCGGCTTCCGCGCCCAGGGGCGCGACACAGCAGAATGGGGGCCGATCAGGGCTGATGCGCGGGCGGTGGCCGATGCCGGGGCGTTTTCGGTTGTGCTCGAAGCTCTGGCAGAGCCGTTGGCAGCTGAAATCACGCGCGAGATCGCGATCCCTACCATCGGGATCGGTGCGAGTTCCGTCTGCGACGGTCAGGTCCTGGTATTGGAGGACATGCTGGGCCTGTCGCCCTGGGTGCCCAAATTCGTGAAGCGCTATACCAGCCTTGGGCCCTCGATCGAGGCCGCGGTATCGGCCTATGCCGGGGAGGTGCGAAGTCGGCGTTTTCCCGGCCCGGACAACGTTTATGCGCTCAAGAAGAAGCCGTGAACACGCCCCGCGTGCATGAATTGTCCGAAGACCGAAGGTCGCAGAGCCCGCAACCGGCTTTGTTTTGCCACGCCGTTGCCACATCATTAGCCTAAAGCCCCCGGCATAAAGGGGGATGCGCCGAGGGGGTTGATCGGCTTAATGTTTTCGTGCGGGTGTAGCGTTCGGGAATAGTCCGGATTAGCATGATCGCGCGGCCTTTATGGGGGGCCAATTCGATGGCAGTTTCTCCCGTGGTCGCGCGCCGCAAGGCGGAGAGATTTCGTGTCTGACATCTTCACCGAAGTCGACGAGGAAGTACGCCGAGAACAGCTCAAGAAGCTGTGGGAGAGGTACGGCAATTATGTCGCCGCCGTCGCGTTCCTGATTGTTGCGGGCGTTGCCGGCTGGCGCGGCTACGAATGGTATCAAGGAAAGCTTGCCGCGACGGCGGGCGCCGCCTATGACGCCGCAAACCAGCTCGCCGACCAGGGCAAGCATGAGGAGGCCGCGGCCGGCTTTGCGAAGCTTGCCGCTGACGGCACCGCCGGTTATCGCCAGCTCGCGCGCATGCGCGACGCAGCCGAGATCGCTGAGAAGGATCCCAAGGCGGCGGTTGCAGCCTATGACGCGATTGCCAAGGAGTATGCGGCGCATCCTCTGGTCGGCGATCTTGCGGCGATGCGCGCAGCGTTCCTCCTGGTCGATACGGCAAAGTTCGACGAGATGGCGCAGCGGCTGGAGCCGCTGACGCAGTCGACGAATCCGTTCCGCCACTCCGCGCGTGAAATGCTGGCGCTGTCGGCATGGCGCAACGGCGATCTTGCGGCCGCCCGCAAGTGGCTTGATGCCGCGAAGAGCGATCCGGAGGCGCCGCCGGGCCTGCGGTCGCGGTTGGACGTGCTCGCGGCGCTCCTGCCTGCCGTCGGAAAGACCTGAAAATGCAGCGAGGGGGGCGCCTGATATTTGCAGCGGCGGTGATCGTGGTCGCACCGCTCATGTCCGCTTGCAGCGACATGGTGGACAAGTTCGAAACTCTCGAGCTGTTCGACACCAAAAAGAAGCTTTCCGGCGAGCGCAAGCCCGTGTTTCCCGGAAGGCGTCCCGGGGGCGACGTCCGGCGTGCCGGCTGAACTCGTCAAAGGTTATCAACAGCCCGAATCAGGGCCGGTCGATCCCGCCAAAGCGGCCGCCGAGGCGGCCGCGGCCGACCACGCAAGCCGAAGCCCAAGTCTCAGCCTCAGCCCAAACCGCAGCAGACGGCAGCGAAGCCGCCTCCGCAGCGAACCGCGGCGAAGCCTCCGGCAACTTCCGCGGACGCCAATGCAAGTCCGGCACCGGGGCGCGCCCGCAGCGCCACCGCCGGCGGCTGGCGCGCCTCCTGCTTGGCCGGCGCAGCCGCAAGCCGCTGCGCAACCGCAAGCCAATTGGCCCGGCGGCGCGC
The DNA here is from genome assembly GCA_963702755.1 of uncultured Alphaproteobacteria bacterium. Lineage (GTDB taxonomy): Bacteria > Pseudomonadota > Alphaproteobacteria > Rhizobiales > Xanthobacteraceae > JAJPKK01. The sequence goes on from CAVPDZ010000013.1 coordinate 44,086, forward strand.
CGGCGACGCGGTAGTCTCGCCGCCGATCGGTTGATCCGCTATTTCAGTCGGACGTTCGGACGCGGTCCGAATCCGAAAATTGCGCCATTCGCGGCGCCGACACCTATATTCCCGCCATGCGCCCCACCGTTGCGATTGTCGGCCGGCCGAACGTCGGCAAATCGACCCTGTTCAATCGGCTTGCCGGCCGCCGGCTTGCGCTGGTCGACGATACCCCCGGCGTCACTCGCGATCGGCGGGAAGGCGCCGCGCGGCTCGGCGATCTTTCCTTCACCATCATCGATACCGCGGGTCTCGAGGAGGCCCGCGCCGAAAGCCTCACCGCCCGCATGCGCGCGCAGACCGAGGCCGCCATCGCGGGGGCCGACGCGATCTTCTTTATGGTCGATGCGCGCGCGGGCGTGACGCCCGCCGACCGCATGTTTGCCGACCTTACGCGGCGATCCGGCAAGCCGACCATTCTCATCGCCAACAAAAGCGAAGGCCGCGCCGGCCTTGCGGGGGCCTACGAGGCCTTCGACCTCGGGCTTGGCGATCCGGTCGCGATCTCCGCCGAACACGGCGAGGGCCTTGCCGATCTCTACGATGCCTTGCGCGCCGCGTTGCCGGAGGAAACCGCGCTCGACGAGGATGAGATCGCTGTCGATGAGGCCGAGGCGCCGTCGGAGGAAAAGCCGATCCGCATTGCCGTGGTCGGCCGGCCGAATGCGGGCAAATCGACGCTCATCAATCGCCTGCTCGGCGAGGATCGACTGCTGACCGGCCCCGAGGCCGGCATTACCCGCGATGCCATCGCGGTGCCGCTGACATGGAAAGGGCGCCGCTTTCTCGTCCACGATACCGCGGCTTGCGCCGCCGCTCGAAGGTCGAGGACAAACTCGAAAAGCTGTCCGTTGCCGATGCGCTCGAAGCGATCCGGTTTGCCGAAGTCGTGATCCTGCTGATCGACGCGACGGCCGCTTTCGAGGAACAGGACCTGCGCATCGCCGACCTCATCGAGCGCGAAGGCCGTGCGCTGGTGCTCGGCATCAACAAATGGGATCTCAGGGACGAGGCGCCCGGCGCAGCAGCAAACCTGCGCCGCGAGGCCGACCATTGGCTGCCCCAGGTCAAGGGTGTGCCGACGGTCGCGGTGTCCGGCCTCACCGGCCAGGGTCTCGATCGTCTGATGCAGGCGGTGGTCGACATCCATGAAGCCTGGAATCGCCGCGTCGCGACCAATCCGCTCAACCGCTGGCTCGAAGCGACCATCGCGGCTCACCCGCCGCCGGCGGTCTCCGGCCGCCGCCTCAAGCTCAACTACATCACCCAGCCCAAGGCGCGCCCGCCGAGCTTCGTCCTGTTCTGCACCCGCGCCGACGCCGTGCCGGACGACTACCGGCGCTATCTCGTCAACAGCCTGCGCGCGGCGTTCGATCTGCCCGGCGTCCCGATCCGCCTGACGCTGCGGGAGAAGGCGAACCCGTATGCGAAGAAGGGCAGGGCAAAGGGAAAGGGTAAGAAGTAATAAGCGGAAGTTCAGTCGCGACTAGCACGCGGCGATCATTCCGGCTTGCGGAACGCCAGCAGCTTGCGGGTCGGGAAATCGTAGAGTTGGCCGTGCGCGGTGAATTCCGGGACGCACAGCTCGATGATCTTCTCCGCCACCGCTTCGGGCGGGGGTAGCGTCATCGGGTCCTCGCCGGGCATGACCTGGGCGCGCATGCGGGTGCGGGTCGGGCCGGGGTTGAACAGATTGACGCGCACCGCTGTGCGTTCGGTCTCCGCCGCATAGGTGCGGACCACGGCTTCGAGCGCGGCTTTCGAGGTCGAATAAATTCCGCGGTAGGCGCGCATGTTGTGGGCGGCGCCAGATGTGATGAACACGGCGCGGCCGGCGTCGGAGCGGCGCAGCAGCGCGTCCATGGCGCAGATGAGCTGCCAGTTCGCGGTCACGTTCACCTTCATCACCTCTTCCCAGTCGGCGAGCGTGATGTGGTCGAGCGGCGACGACGGCCCGGCGAGCCCGGCATTGCCGACAAGAACGTCGAGCCGGCCGTAGCGCTCCTTGAGGGCCATCGCGAGCCGGCCGAGACCCGCAAAATCGGTCACGTCGAGCGGCACCAGCGTGGTGCTGCCGCCGGCTGCGCGGATCGCATCGTCCAGTTCTTCAAGTCCGCCGACCGTGCGCGCGACCGCGACCACGTGCGCGCCGGCCTTGCCAAGCAGGAGTGCGGTCGCCGCCCCGATGCCGCGCGAGGCGCCGGTGACGAGCGCAATGCGGCCGGCAAGCGAAGGACTCAACTTGCCTCTGCGAGAAGGGAGAGCTGCCGCGGCGACAGGGAGTCGGCGCTACGGTCGGTGAGGGGGGTTGGGTATTCGCCGGTGAAGCAATGGTCGGTGAATTGCGGTCGCACCGGGTCGCGCCGCTCTTCGCCCATGGCGCGGTAGATGCCCTCGACCGACAGGAAGGCGAGCGAATCGGCATCGATGATCTTGCGGATCTCCTCGACCGAATGGGTCGCAGCGAGCAGCTTGTCACGCTCCGGCGTATCGATGCCGTAGAAATCGGGATGCGTGATCGGCGGTGAAGCGATGCGGAAATGCACCTCCTTGGCGCCGGCCTCGCGCATCATGCGCACGATCTTCACCGACGTGGTGCCGCGCACCAGGCTGTCGTCGATCAGCACGATGCGCTTGCCGGCGACGACCGAGCGGTTGGCGTTGTGCTTGAGGCGCACGCCAAGTTCGCGGATCGACTGGGTCGGCTCGATGAAGGTGCGTCCGACATAGTGATTGCGGATGATGCCGAGCTCGTAGGGGATGCCGGCGGCCTGGGAGTAACCGATCGCGGCCGGCACGCCGCTGTCGGGCACCGGCACCACGACATCGGCCGTGGCCGGCGCTTCGCCCGCAAGCTCGATGCCCATGCGGCGCCGGATCTGATAGACGCTGCGGCCGCCGACGACCAAATCCGGCCGGGCGAAATAGATGTATTCGAAGATGCAGGGGCGCGGCCGCATCGGAGGAAACGGCTTGATCGATTGCGCGCCGGTCTCCGAGAACACCACGATCTCGCCATTGTCGACATCGCGCACGTAGCGGGCGCGGATGATGTCGAGCGCACAGGTCTCCGACGTGACGATCGGACAGCCGTCGAGTTCGCCGAGCACCAGCGGGCGAATGCCAAGCGGGTCGCGGGCCGCGACGAGCTTCTTGTTGGTGAGCGCCGCGAGCGAGTAGGCGCCTTCGATCTGGCGCAGCGCATCGATGAAGCGGTCGATGAAGCGCGTGTGCTGCGAGCGCGCGACGAGATGCAGGATGACCTCGGTGTCGGTCGTCGATTGCATGATGGCGCCGTCGCGCACGAGTTGGCGGATCAGCGTCCGGCCATTGGTGAGGTTGCCGTTGTGGCCGACCGCGAAGCCGCCGGCGTCAAGCTCGCAGAACAACGGCTGGACGTTGCGCAGCACCGTCTCGCCGGTGGTGGAGTAACGCACGTGACCGATCGCAAGCGAGCCGGGCAGCCGAGCGATGATCTCGCGACGGGAGAAGGTGTCGCCGACGAGGCCGAGCCGGCGCTCCGAATGGAACCGGCGGCCGTCATAGCTCACGATGCCGGCGGCCTCCTGGCCGCGATGCTGGAGCGCATGGAGGCCGAGCGCGGTGATGGCCGCGGCATCGGGATGACCGTAGATGCCGAATACGCCGCATTCTTCGCGCAGCCGGTCGCCGTCAAGGTCGAGGTCGTCATCGCGAGTGCCGTCCCCCGCGTGCGGGGGAGGGGACGACCGGCGGATGTGCTGATCTTGGAGTTCCTCGTCCGGGCTGTCGAAGCGTCCCTGTCGGCTTTCCATCGTCGCTCCGTCGAGCCTTCCGGCAAATCACCTAAACCGCAATCCCAAGGATCGCGGTGATTCCCTTAACGCTGCTGTCACAGTATCGTCGCGAAACGGCGCAAATCGCAAGATGCCGAGGCGCTCGCAAGCGCCCCCGCCCACAGCGCTATCGCATGGCAGCGACCCTGCCGATGCGACCTATGCCGGAGGTTCGCTTTCGCCGCGCTGCTTCTTGTACTTCGCGTACCATGCCTCGATGTCAGGTGACATCGCCATGATATCGTCGCCGACCTTCTTCAGGACATTGAGCGATCGGGCGTTCGTTATCCATGTAGGTTGCGATTTGGCCGGCACAAGCCAATCGAAGAACATAAAGGCAACCACGACGATAACGAGGCCCCGCGCAAGGCCGAACAGAAACCCGAGCGTGCGGTCGAGGGCGCCGATCCGGCTGTCGAGGATCTTGTCGGAGATGCGCACAGTAATGATCGACACCACGATCAGGGTGAGGAGGAATGCCGACGCCACCGTGCCGATCGTGACGATGTAGTCATTCCAGGTGCTGAAATAGGCCTTCGCGAGCGGGAGCAGTTTCGTATAGGCGAGAAGCGCGGCGACCGCCGCGGCTCCCCAGCCCGCAATCGACAGCACCTCGCGGATCAATCCGCGCACCATTGCGAGCATTCCAGATATCAGCATCACCGCGATGAGGAAGATATCGAGATACATCGTTGGAAACTTCGTTGTGGCGGGGAGGGCCTTTGGTTCCGCTGTATAGCGTTCCGGGCGGCGCCCGTCACGTCACCTTTTGTACCGGCGCGACCAGTCTTCCAATTTGCCGCATTTTTCGCCGGAGCGCGCGCAACACTCAAGGCTTGCGCGGACATTGGCCGGTCGTTTCCACAGAACCTGTCTGAGCGAAACTAGTCATTCCGGGGGCCGAGCGCAGCGAGGCAGCCCGGAATTTATAGTCCTCGGTCCGTGATCATGGATTCCGGGCTCGCCTCCGCTTCGCTCCGCCGCCCCGGAATGTCCGGGTTATATAAGACGATGATATTGACCGGGCTTCGCAAAATTCAGATTGCGCGCCCGTATGCTTGCTCCCTATGTTCGCCGCGAAACGAGCGATCCGGGAGAGGATGAATGGCTGAGCTGCCGCGCCTGAACAATGTAATCCGTGCGTGGGAGGAGGGAAAAACCGCCTTCACGTCCTTCGCCCAGGCCGAGATCGAGACTGCCATCGCCATGAGCACCGCGAAGTTCGACGGCATCGTCTACGAGATGGAGCATAATTTTTGGGATGCGCGGGCGCTGCGCGACGCCATGCAGTACATGCTCAATCGTCGCCAGATCGTGCAGGGCGGCACGCTTGCCCCGTCCGTCACCCCCATGGTGCGCATTCCGCCGAACGGCGGCGAGCATAACCAATGGCTCGCCAAGCAAGCCCTCGACCTCGGCGTTTACGGCGTGCTGTGGCCGCATATCTCGACCGTCGATCAGGCGCAGAATGCGGTCGCCGCCTGCCGCTATCCGCGCCTCAAGACTGCGCCCCGTTACGAGCCCGCCGGCATCCGCGGCGATGGCCCGACCACGGCGGTGCGCTACTGGGGCCTGACCCAGCAGGAGTATTACAGCAAGGCCGACGTGTGGCCGCTCGATCCCAAAGGCGAAATCCTCTGCATGCTGATGATCGAGGATACCCAGGGCATCGCGAACCTCGCCGACATCCTCAAGAAGGTGCCGGGCATCGGCTTGGTGCTGATCGGGGAGGGGGACCTTTCGCAGGAACTGGGCTTCCCGCGCCAGTACGAACACCCACAGGTGCTCGACGCGATGGCCTACATCGTCAAGACCTGCAAGGAGAACAAGGTCGCGGTCGGCCATCCCCATGTGGACGCGACCAACGTCGAGCGCATCCTGGGCGAGGGCTACACTTTCCTGATGGCCGCGCCGGTGCGCAGCTTCGCCGCCCTCGACAAGGGCCGCCAGCTCGCGGGGCGGAAGTAACAAAGCACCGGCGAACGCGTGTAGGGCGCAATAGCGCAGCGTATTGCGCCGCTTTACGTTTCCTCTGGACGTAACTGGTGGCGCGCGGGTACGGCGGATTACGGCGTCGCCTAATCCGCCCTACGTTTGTGCTGATTCCGCTAGAGGTAAGTCTCCGAAATTCCGTCGCGTCGTGTTGCGTCCCGGCAACAGACACGGCCTGCCATATACTCTACGTTTGATGCGCTCGCGAAACGCTGAGGGGGGCGGCGTCGTGAAATTGGTAGGGACGGCGCGTCGACATCGGGTGTTGAGCCTGGTCGCGGGGTTGGCAGTGTTGCCATGCCTGATCGGCAGCGCATTTGCGCAATCGCTTTGTTCTCCGTTCCCGTGTCCTCCGCCTCCGCCCCCCTCCTGCTCGCCCTTCACGGATACGAGGTGCGGCAGCACCACGACGATGGGCACGAGCCAGGTCGTCGGGCAAATCACGTCGAACCAGCAGCAGGCAACATTCGGGTCCATTGAAGGAATCCTGCAGGGCTATCGCGATCAGTTTCAGAACCCCGGTTATCCAGGCTATCCGCCTGCAGGCGTGTACGTGCCGCCGCCGGTCAATGGGACCGGGCCCGGAACCCGCAACGGCGGCAACAACATTCAGCCCCCAAACACGACGTTTCAAACCAATCCAGTCACACCGGGGCCGCGCCCGGGCGAACTGCCGTTCAACCCGGGTCCGCCGGTGACGACGGGTCCGCCGCCGGGCCAGGGCAACGGCCGCACCTCGAACGAGCAGTTCTACAGCGGCGTGCCGCCGCCGGGCGAAACGCAATTCATTCCGAACGAAGTGCTGCTGCAGGTCGTCAACACGGTCACGCCAGCTCAGTTGGCGCAGATCTTTCAGCAGCTTGGGCTGACGGTCATCTCGACGCAGCCGCTTCCACTTGTGGGGCGCACCCTGTATCGGCTCAGCTTCCCGGCCGGTGCCGACATCCGCGCCATCATCCGGTCGCTGGAGAGCAACCAGATCATCGCATCGGCGCAGCCGAACTATCTGTTCGTTCTTGCGCGCGACATGCCGATTGCGGCCGAGCCAAACATGAAGGTCGCGCAAAACACGCCGGCCGGCAGCCTCGCGCCGGGTGCGCCTCTGCCGGCGGGCGATCCGGCGCAATATGTCATCGACAAGCTGCACCTCGTGGCCGCGCACCGGCTCGCGACCGGCCGCAATGTTTCCGTCGCCGTCGTCGATTCCGAAATCGATGAAGCCAATCCCGACCTGCGCGGCGCGGTCAGGGAACGCTACGACGCAACCGCGACGGCGAGCAGCCCGCAGACCCACGGCACCAACATGGCCGGAGCGGTCGCCGCGCACATGCGTCTCCTCGGCATTGCGCCCGCCGCGAACATCATCGGGATCAAGGCATTCGTTGAGGGCACCACGGGCGTCAACGGCTCGAGCGAGCAGATCCTGAAGGGGATCGATCACGCTGCCAGCAGCGGCGCGCGCATCATCAACATGAGCTTCGCTGGGCCGCGCGATCCGATGCTGGAGCGCTTGCTCACCGCGGCCTACGACAAGAACCTCATCCTGATTGCGGCTGCCGGCAACGGCGGTCCGCGCGCGGCGCCGATGTTTCCCGGCGCTGATCCCCACGTTATCGCGGTGTCGGCGAGCGACAGCGATGACCGGCCGTTTGCCGGCGCGAACCGCGGCAAGTACATCGCGATCACGGCGCCGGGCGTCGACGTGCTGGTGCCGTCGGTGGGCGATGGTTACGGATTCACGACAGGTACGTCGGTCGCGGCCGCGAATGTCTCGGGCGTGGTCGCGCTGCTGCTCGAACGCTACCCGACATTGACCCCGGCGCAGGTGCGCACGGCGCTGACGCGCAGCGCCAAAGTCATCCTGCCGAATGACAAGGCCTTCCAGACCGGGGCCGGCCTCGTCGATCCGGTCGCGGCGCTCGAATATCTGACCCGCAGTGCGGACGGCAGCGCGTTCGGAAAAGCCCTGGCGTATGCGCCAAGTCCGGCGAACAACAACCCGCTGGCGCGGCCGTATTACAAAGAACCGATCTACCAGCCGCCCGTCCTGCCGCCGACCTGGTCATTCTGGACCAAGGGGATCGGCGATTGGGAGCATCGCGGCGCGCTCAACGCCACCGACCTGCCGCGGACCATCAACAGTTACGGCATCAACACCGGCTTCGATCACCGCTGGTGGAATGTGTTCGCGCCGGGCGATTATCTCGTCACCGGCGTGTTCGGCAGCTGGATGCAGACGAATGCCTCGTTCAGCACCATCCCGGCCCAGGTCCAGATGAACGGGCCCGGCGTCGGTGCATACGCCATGTGGGCGTGGGGCGGATTTTCGACCGACATCATCGGCAAGGGCGATTTCCTGGACCTTGCCGAAAGCTTCGGCGGCACCGCGCCTAATGCGAATTTGCGCGTGACGGTGCCGGGCGTGGCCGAAAACATCAATTACAAATTACGCGTCGGCCAGGTTTCCTTCGTCGAGCCGACGATGGGCTACATGCTGACCCGCACCTTGTTCGACGGCTCGGCCGCCGTGAACGGTTTGCAGGACGCGACGACGCTGCGCGTCCAGGGTGGCGCACGCTTCGGCACCGTGATCGATCTTTACGGCACGGTCGTTGTGCCAAGCCTCACGACGCTGATCTACGAGAACGCCATTGCTCAGGGCACGGCGATCATCACCAACCCGGGACTGCCGTTGACCCCACCGATGCCGGCCAGATTCGCGGCGAAGTCATCCCGAAGGTCGATTTCTACTTCGGCGGCGGCTATCGGGCTTTTGTCGAAGGCGGCGTGCGGTTCGGTCACGATCTCGTCGGCGGCGCCGCCCGGGTCGGCTTGCAGAAGCAGTGGTGATCCGGCGGGTGCGACCGCTGTAGCCCGGATGAGCGAACGCGCGCGTTCGCGATATCCGGGGATGGCCTATCCAATGTTGAACCGCCGACCCCGGATATCGCTTCGCTCATCCGGGCTACGATCGTCGGTGAATTGGTGCATTCCGGGCTGCCGAGCTTCGCTCGGCCTCCGGAATGACAGCCACGACTTCAGCCGCCCCGCATCACTTGTCGAACAGCGCGAAGGTCCACAGCGTCGCGCCGGTCGGCAGGTTCTCGAGGTTGGGGTCGCCGCCGCGCGTGGTGTAGACGCCGCCGATGCCGCTCAGCACGGTGACGTATTGCTTGCCGTTCCGCTCCCAGGTGACCGGCTGGCCGACGATGCCGGAGGCGGTCTGGAAGTTCCACAGCAGCTTGCCGTCGGTGGCGTCGCGAGCCTGGAATTCGCCGGTCAGAACGCCGGTGAAGACGAGGTCGCTTGCGGTGGTCATCAGTGCGGAGAAGTTCGGGCTGCGGTAGGGCACTTCCCACTTCGGCTTCGCGGTCAGCGGATCGACCGCCTTGAGAAAGCCGCGCACATTGGGATCGTCGGCGACGACGGTGCGCTTGACGCTGCCGGCGCCGGACGGGCGCCCGGCGACAGCTTGGGCGGGGCGCCGGCCTCGTAGGTCATGCCGACATGCACGGTGTTGATGTAGAGGAGGCCGGTGTGCGGGCTGAATGAGGTGTGCTGCCAGTTGGTGCCGCCGGTAACCGACGGCCATACGGTGACGTTCTTGCCCTCGATCGCGCCCTGGAAGACGTCGGTCGTGAGCGGACGCCCGGTTTCCTTGTCGACGCCGCTCGCCCAGTTCACCTTCTCGAAGGCGTTCGCCGCGATGAGCTTGCCGTCCTTGGCGTCGAGGACATAGAGGAAGCCGTTGCGGTTCGGCTGCATCACCACCTTGTGCGGCATTCCGCCGATATTGATGGTGCCGAGCACCGGCGTCTGCACGGCGTCGTAATCGAACGGATCATTGGGGGTCATCTGGAAGTACCAGACCCGCTCGCCGGTCTTCGGCCGGATGGCGAAGATCGAATTGGTGTAGAGGTTGTCGCCCTTGCGCGCGCGCGGATTCCACGGCGACGGATTGCCGACGCCCCAATAGACGAGGTCGAGGTCCGGATCGTAGGTGCCGGTCACCCAGCTGCTGCCGCCGCCCGTGGTCTCGGAATTGCCCGCCCACGTCTCGGAGCCGGGCTCGCCCTTGGCAGGGATGGTGTAGGTCCGCCACAGATGCTTGCCGGTCTTGGCGTCATAGCCTTCGAGCAAGCCGCGGTGGCTGAATTCGGCGCCGGCGACGCCGACGATGACGACGCCGTTGACGATCAGCGGCGCGCCGGTCATGGCGTAGCCGTTGGCGTGGGTGACGGGATCGGGCGACTTGACCTGCCAGATTTCCTTGCCGGTCTTGGCGTCGAGCGCGATCATCCGGTCGTCCATGAGGGCGCGGATGATCATGCCTTCGTAGATTGCCGCGCCGCGATTGACGATGCCGCAGCAGACGACCTGCAGCGTCTCGCGCGGATACTCGTGAATGACGCGCCAGATCTGCTTGCCGGTCATCGCATCGACGGCGGCCGTCGAATTGTGGGTCGTGATGTAGATGACCCCGTCCTTGACGATCGGGAAGGACTCTCCGCCCTGGAGGTCGGCGAGCGAATAGGCCCAGACCGGCACCAGCTTGCCGACATTCTGCTTGTTGATCTGGGTGAGCGGACTGTATCTCTGGCCCGAATAGCCCATGCCGTAGACGAGGACGTCGCTGGGCGTCGTTGCGTCTTTCTTGAGATCGTCTGCCGTCTGCGCGAGCGTTGCGGCCGGAATGGCGGTGCTCAAAAGCGCGGCAACAAGGATCGATCGGATCATGTCGTTTCTCCGAAAAAGGCGATTGGATGAATGAACGTTAGCTGCTTTTTCCGTTTCGTCCTATACCGCGGCGGCGATGCGGCACTGCTCTGACCCGCGACCGATGGCCCCATTCTCATTCGATGTGCACATGGCCGACGGCGCCGCCCGCACCGGCGAGGTCGTGACCCCGCACGGCAAGGTGCGAACGCCTGCGTTCATGCCGGTCGGTACTCAAGGCGCGATGAAAGGCGTGCACTGGCGCGACGTGAAGGCGTCCGGCGCCGACATCGTGCTCGGCAACACCTACCACCTCATGTTGCGGCCTGGCGCGGAGCGCATCGCGGCGCTCGGCGGCCTGCACGAATTCATCGGCTGGTTCGATTCAATCCTGACCAATTCCGGCGGCTTCCAGGTGATGTCGCTCTCCGAACTGCGGCGGCTTGACGAGAACGGTGTCGTGTTTCGCTCCCATCTCGACGGTGCCATGGTCTCGCTCACGCCCGAGCGCGCGATCGAGATTCAGAGCCTGCTCGGTTCGGACATCGCGATGCAGCTCGACGAGTGCATCCGCCTGCCGCAGCCGCGCGCGGAGCTTGATCGCGCGATGCGCCTGTCGCTTGCGTGGGCGGAGCGCTGCAAGCGCGCGTTCGAAACGGCGCCGCGGGGCCGCGCGCTGTTCGGCATCGTGCAAGGCGGCGATGATCGCGAGCTGCGCATCGAAAGCGCGCGCGAACTCGTCGACATCGGCTTTGCAGGCTACGCCATCGGCGGCCTTGCGGTCGGCGAGCCGCAGGAGGTCATGCTGCGCATGATCGATGAGGTGATGCCGCACCTGCCGCTCGATCGCCCGCGCTATCTGATGGGGGTCGGCACGCCGGACGATCTCCTCGAAGCGGCTGCGCGCGGGGTCGATATGTTCGATTGCGTGCTGCCGACCCGCAATGGCCGCCACGGCATGGTCTTCTCGCGCTTCGGCGCGATCAATTTGCGCAACGCCCGCCACGCCAACGACAAGCGTCCCATCGATGCCGAAAGCCGCTGCCCCGCGGCGCGCGACTATGCGCGCGCCTATCTGCATCACCTGAGCAAGGCCAACGAGATGCTGGGTGCGATGCTCTTGAGCGAGATCAACCTCTATTATTATCAGGACCTGATGGCCGGCATGCGGGCCGCAATCGCCGCCGGCCGGTTCGCGGATTTTCGCGCTGCCACGAAAGAAGGATGGGCGCGGGGCGATCTGCCAGCGCTATGATGGCGCGCGCGCAATGTCCGGATCACGCCCCGACGTCTGCGCATTTTCTGACGTAGTCTGCTTTTTGATTTCGCCGGGAAGCACGTTGCGTTTTCGGATTGCCGGAGGAGATGCAGCGATGAACATCGTGCCGCGATGGTTGATCGTCCTTGTTGCCGTGGTGTCCGCTGCGGCTGTCGCGTCAGTGGCGATGGCGCGCGGCGGCGGCCGCGGGGGAGGGCGCATCGCGGCGCCGGGCACGCTGTGCCTCAGCGCCGATCTGTTCAATCTCAGCCTCACGCGCACCGACATCCTGGTGAAGACGAGCGGCCAACAGAAGGCGGCGTTCGACGAATTGAAAAAGGCTGCCAAGGAATTTTCTGACAACATGTCGCGCGTGTGCGCTGACAATCCAACGGACATTCCAGCGAGGGCCGCGGCGTCCGAGAAGCGCTTGGAAGCGCTGATGGCGGGGGTGCGCAAAATGCGACCGCTCGCCGAGAAGTTCTATGCGACGCTCAACGATGAGCAGAAGGGCGAAGCCAACAATTTCATCGATTGGCCGGGGCTGTGATCACCGACGACAATATCGCGCGCGACGACGCATTGTACGCCAGGCAACTCGCGCTCTGATCGGCAGCGAACATCGAGAACAGACGAGCAGGAACTCAGGAACGGATTCGACACGCGCGCGTTAGCGCGGCACTGCACGGTTTGCAGCGCGTGGGCGGAACAGCCGGAGTTCTTGAATGGCGTTCAGACCCATCGTCGTCGCGCTGCTGACCTCAGCGTGTTGTATGCATCCAGTGTTTGCGGCATCTCATCACGTCGCACACGGCAATTCAGCCTTCGCGGCAACTCATCATCGTGTGGCATACGCGAACGGCGCCTGTGGCGGTGGCTCGATGAGTGCCACGCAGTACAGCGAGCCGCAGACCACTGCGAGCGGCCAGCCGTTTCGACCTGACGGCCTGACGGCAGCGCACCGTTCGCTGCCGTTCGGCACGAAGATTCGCGTTACGAATCCGCGCACGGGTCAGTCAACGATCGTGACGATCAATGACCGCGGGCCATTTACGCGCGGCCGCGACATCGACTTGTCGCGCGGCGCCGCGCGCGCGATCGGCCTCGCTGACGTCGGGGTGGTCTGCTCGTCGATCTTGTAAGCCGAAAATAAAGGCGTAGCCCGGATGAGCGAAGCGATATCCGGGTTCTGCGTTCGTCGATTCGTATGCGAAGGTGTCCCGCATGTCGCTGCGCTCATGCGGGCTACCTTGCTCTTCCGGGGAGTGTCGATCTACTCCAGCGGTTCGACTTTGATGATCGAGCCCTGGTGATTGTTGCCGACCCAGAACGTCACCGGCGTCGTCGTGTTGTCCACGTAGACGCGGCGGATGTTGGTCTCGCGCGGCAGCAAATATTCGACGAACGTGCCGGTCTCGGTGATTGAGGCGCGACACGCGATCGTTGAGCATCGAGCCGGTCCACACATCGCCGTTCTTGTCGATGGTCACGTCATAAGGCGCGGAGAACGACGTCGGCATTTCCCATTCCTTGAACGTCTCGGACTTGGTGTCGAACATGTCGATCTTGTTGCCGCGATAGAGGCCGAACCAGATGCGGCCCTGCGCATCCATCATGCCGCGGCGCGGCGCCGATGCCTTGGTCGGCAATTCGAACAAAGTCGTCTGCCCGGTCTTGGCGTCGACCTTGCCGATGTGCTGCTGGGCGAAATCGGTGAAGTAGACGTTGTTCGCCGAGTCCGGGATGATGTCGTAGATGTTGTGGTTCTCGCCGGTCTTCGAATTCGTGAACGGCGCGATGGTCTCGATGGCCCCGGTCTTGAGGTCGAGGCGATGCAGGGCGGCAAAGCCGTTGTTCTGCGACCAGATCTTGCCGTCGACGACGTCGGACTCCGGTCGCACCATATTGACCTGCGCCATGTCCTTGTTCATTCGGGCGGCAGGCTGAAGGTCTCGACCTTGAGCGTCGCGATATCGAGCTTGCCGATCGCGCCCTGGTACATCATGCCGAACCACAGATTGCCGTCGTGGTCGGGACGGATGCCGAGCGAGCCTTGCGGCCAACCCTTCTTCAGCTCGGGCAACGCGATCTCCGTCACCTTGCCGGTCTTGGGATCGAGCCGGCCGAGATTCTGTTCGCCGAAGTTCGTGTAGTAGGCCATGCCGTCCTTGCCGACGATCACGTCGTGCGGCTCGATGTCGTTTCGCGGCAGGTCGTATTCGGTGATGATCACCTTGGTGCTGGCGCCGGTCGGGCGCGGCAAGGTCTTGAGCGGATAGGTCCAGGTGTCGCTTTCGCTCAGATTGATCGAGGCGAGGAATTCGGCGCGCTCTTCCTGCGCCTTGTTGCGCGAATCGCCGCGCTCCTCGAGCAGGCGCTCGGCGAGCCGCTTCTGCGGACGGGTCGGCACGCTCTGGTTCGCATAGCTCGCCATGCGCTTTTGGACTTGCACGAACTCTTCGGCGTTGTGGGTCGACCTGACGATACGGTCGATGGTGTGGCAGCTGACGCAGTTGAGGGCGGCGTCCTTCTGCTTCGGCGTGCCCGGCATGCTCTGGAGCCACTCCGCATTGGTGAGCTGGGCGGGGAGATTGCGGGTCTTCTTGAGCTTGAGGTCGACGGTCTTCCGGCGGGGAGGTCGGCTACGCCCTTGCCGTCGAGATCGTACCCGACGGCGCGAACGGTGATCTTGTATTGTCCGGGCTCGAGGCGACTGGCGGGGAAGCTGTAGCGGCCGTCCTTGTCGGTGACGACGGTGGTGGCGACGGTGCCGCCAGTCTTCTTGGCGGTGACCAGCACGCCCTCCATGGCGCCTTCCTCGGCCGAAGTGACCTGGCCCGTGAGCGCCGCGCCGCCTTGTGCCCGCGAGGGATCAGGGCTTGCAGCCAACACCAACGACAAACACACGCTCGCGAGCAGCGCACCGCGCAACCGCATCGTCATCCTCCCTTGGAGATCGGATTCCATCCGGAACGGGCGCGCACGAAACCTCTCCAAATCTCGCAGGCGCCGAAACCAAAGCCGTTTCGATGCGCGAGAATAGGGGAGCGGGTGCTGCGCTGCAATGGCCCGCGAATTTACTAGCCAGGGCATCGTTGGTCGGGGCCGAACGCAGGTGGATCAATTGCAGGGCTGAGGAATCGCCTGGGCGCACGGCCGCTATTCCTGCGAGGCGGCAAGAGTTGTATTTTCCAGCCGAAAATACCCATCGGAGGAACTTTCAAGATGCGTAAAGCTTGCTGGCCTGTCGCGCTCATCATCGTGCTCACGCTGACAACTCCGCTGTTGGCCGCCGAGGCGAAGTTTCTGGCGCTCGATCGCTTCGACCTCACCAAGGTGTTGCCGCCGCCGCCGGCGCCGGACTCGGAGCAGCAGAAGCGCGACCTCGCCGCTGTTCTTGCTGTCCAAAAGAGCCGCACGCCCGCCCAGACGGAACGCGCGCTTGCCGACGTGACCGCCGGGACGTTCGGATTTGCCGATGTGCTGGGGCCAAATTTCAGCGCCCAGCGGGTCCCTGCGGTCGCGGCACTGTTAGACAAGGTTCGCGGTGATGCGGGAGCTGCGCTCTCGGCAGGCCAGTCAGTGTGGAAGCGCGCCCGCCCGTTCACTGTCAGTGCGGAGGTCGAGCCTGTCGGCACCCGCCCGGGCGGCAGTTCCTATCCAAGCGTCAGTGCGGCGGTCGGCTATCTCGGCGGCATCGTTCTCGCCGACATGGTCCCGGAGAAGGCCGCCGCGCTCTATGCCCGCGGTCGCGAATTCGGCGACAACCGCATTGTTCTCGGCGTCCACTTCCCGACCGACATCGAGGCCGGCCGCCTTGCCGCGACCGCGGTCGCGACCGCGCTCATGGCAAATCCCGCCTTCATCAAGGAGTTCGACGAGGCAAGGACACAGTTGAGAACCGCGTTGGGTCTTTAGCCTGGAGCTGAGGAGTCATCGGGACAACGTCGTTCCCCGACGGGCCGCTCATAGCCGTCACATGATCCCTTCGTAGCGAAACTCGGTGATCATGCCGGTCGCCATGTGGTAGAGGTTGTGGCAGTGGAAGCCCCAGCGGCCGGGATTGTCCGCGTCGAAGACGAACCGGACCTGCCCCTGCGGCGGCACCAGCACGGTGTCGCGCACCGCGCCATCGATTGGCTTGCCACCCAAAGCCGTGACCTGGAAGGCATGACCGTGCAGGTGCATCGGATGCGGCATCATCGTGCGGTTGATGAGTTCGATCTCGACACGCTGGCCCTTGCGCAACATCAGCGGGACGATGTCGGGCCAATATTGTCCGTTGAGTGCCCATGAGTAGGGCCGCATGCTGCCGGTGAATACGATCTCGTGGACGAGATCCGGCTGACGCGCCGGCAGCGGATCGACCGCCGAAAGCCGCGCTTCGAGCGAATTGTCGAGCGCAGGTGCTGCCGCCGCCATTGCATCATCGATGCGCGCGACGTGCGCATCCGCTGTGGCAAGAATGATGCCGGTGCGGGAACGCCGGCCCTCGACCTCGGCGAGAACCGGGAAGGCGCCCCCGCCCGCAAGATCGACCAGAATGTCGAGCCGCTGCGCGATGGCAAGCGGGAAACGGCTGCCGGCGACCGGATGCACCGGATGGCCGTCGACCGCGACGACACGCCCCGTGAGCGAGCCGAGGTCGATCCAGAACTGGCTCGACGAGGCCGCATTGATGATCCGCAGGCGCACGCGGTCGCCCGCCGAAACGCGCACCACCTCGGGGTCCTTGAGCGTTCGGTCGTTGGCGAGAAAGGCGTCGTAGTCGATGTCGTTCAAATCCGCGGCTGCTCCGTGCGCCATGGCCATCGCTGACGCGCCATCCTGCGCCATCCCCGGCATCGCGCCATTCCGCGCCGAGGCCGTCTGGTCTCGCGGCGACGGCACATTTTCGGTCCGGGTTGCCATGCGCTCCGCGGCCGCCACGGTCGTGCCGGTGAGATTGGCCAGCAGTTCGAGCGGCGCACGGAACGTGAAATCATGGAGCATCATCACGATCTCCTGGCGATCCTCGCGCGCCTCGGCGGCGCTGTGGACGATCAGCGGCGCGGTCATCAGGCTCTGCTCCTGCAGGCCGTGATGGGAGTGCATCCAATAGGTGCCTGAGATCGGCTGATAGTCGTAGCTGCGCGTTGTTCCCGCGGGAAGCGCCGGCATCTGCGGCCAGGGAAATCCATCCTGCAGCCAGGGCGGCATCTGTCCGTGCCAATGGATGAGGGTCGGATCGTTGATCGTGTTGAGGAGATCGACGCGGAAGGCTTCGCCGGGAGCGAGCGTAATTCCCGACTTGCCGCCGGTCCCGATCAATCCGAATACGCGCGCTGCCTTGCCATTGACGTCCAGGGTGCGTGTGGTCGCGGTAAAAGTTTGCTGCGCAGTCGCGACGGTTGCTGCGCGGAGCGGCGTCATGCGTGTTGTCGCCGCAGCGACGCCGGTTGCCAATAGTTGGCGGCGGGAAACGAGCGGGATCATTGACGGCCTCCCGAGAACTTGCCTTCCGGTCACGGCTTCAATGGGAAGTAGCGTTGTGCTCCTAGAGCCTGAAAAGATCGTCGACTTTGATGATCCTAATTTGACGGGGCAACTTAATCGGTTCTTGGGGTTTTTAGCTCGTTGGACGCCGCGACTGGTGTAGGACCGCGCCGTTTCGCGGGCTCCCTCACAGCCCCAAATCGGTCAGTCCGGGATGATCCGCCGGCCGCACTCCCTGCGGCCAGCGGAACAGTCGCTCCGCCTCGGTGATCGGCACGTCGTTGATACTCGCGTGACGCTCAGCCATGTAGCCGTCGGGATCGAACAGCCAGTTCTCGTTGCCGTGGCTCCGCCACCATTTTCCCGCGGCGTCGCAACTCTCGTAGACGAAACGCACCGCGATGCGGTTCCCGGTGAATGCCCACAGCTCCTTGATCAATCGATAGTCGAGCTCCTGCGCCCATTTGCGCGTCAGAAACGCGACGATTTCGTCGCGACCGGTGAAAAACTCCGAACGATTGCGCCAGCGGCTTTCGGGGGAATAGGCGAGCGCCACCTTGGCCGGATCGCGACCGTTCCACGCATCTTCGGCGGCGCGCACTTTCTGGCGCGCCGTCTCCTCGGTGAACGGCGGAAGCGGGGGGCGGGGGGTCATGGATGGGCCTCCATCGGTGATGCGTGCAGTGCCACGCGCAATTGCTCATTTTCAGCTTCCAGCTTTTCGATGCGCGCCTGCAGATCGGTGATCGTGCCGGCGACGTCGGCGGCATCGAACTTCTGCGGAATATGGCGAGGGCAGTTGATGTCCCAAGCCTTGACCTCGAACAAGATCACTTGTTCAGCGCGGGCCGCATAGTCTTCCGGCATCAATTTCAAGATCAGCTCCGCGTCGGCCTCGACCACCCGCGCGCGTCCCCAGATTTTGACACGACGCTGATGCGCATAATCCATCAGGAACAGAAAAGCCTGATCGTTCTCGGCGAGGTTTCCCGCCGTGATGTACTGACGATTGCCGGCGTAATCGACAAAGCCCAGCGTCTTGTTGTCGACCACGCGGATGAATCCCTTGGGGCCGCCGCGATGCTGCGCATAGGACTGGCCCGCGGCATTGGCCGTCGCAAGATACGCGGTGTCCACGTGGGAGAGAAAGGCGACGAGATCGGGCGTGATTTCGGTGCGGAAACCGCCATGTGCCTCGACTTTGGCATAGGCCGCACGCGAGCCGCGGCGCGCCTGGATCGCCTTGACGCTTGGGGTGAAAGCAATGTCGCTCGAAGGCTGCACGTTCATGGCTCGCTCCGGGCAAGACGAGGCGATGCTATGACCCCGGTCTTGCAGCTATGTGCGGATGTAGCAACGCTTTGCGAGTACAGCCGCACGGTCGCTTTCATTTTCTTGCTCTTGGGATGCATTTCGCGACGATCTCCATGATCCAAGCACGGGCGATCCGGACATATGCACGAGGGCGGTTCGCGGTAAGGCCTAAGCGGATTGTCTCAGCGGTTTCGCATGAGCGCACTGCGCAACGGCCGGTCGAGGGCGAAGATCACCGCCGCGGCGCCGAGCGCTATGGCGGCGAGCATCAGGAAGAACATCGGCCTGGCCATCGATGACCAGAAGCTGCCGAGATAGCCGGCGAGGAAATTGCCGACGAAGCTCGTGCCAAGCCACATGCCCATCATCATGGCGAGATGGCCTCGTGGGGCGATTTTGGAGACGAGCGACAGGCCGATGGGCGAAAGGTAGAGCTCGCCAGTGGTGATGACGACGAAATAGACGAACAGCCACAGCCAGCTCGCCTTGTTGTCGCCGGCGAGTAGCGCCGCCGCCATCAGGATGAGGTACGAGAGCCCGCACAGCGCGCAGCCGAATGACATTTTCAAGGTCGTGGAGGGCTCCGTGCCCCGCCGCGCCTGCCGCGTCCAAAACGCCACGACGAAAGGGGTGAAGGCGAAGATCATCGCCGGGTTGAAGGATTGGAACCAGGTGGTGGGAATTTCGAATGTCCCGAAGAGAAGGTTGATGGTGCGATCGGTGTCGGTATCGATCCACAGGGCAATGGTGTTGCCCTGCTGTTCGTAGGTCGCCCAGAACAGGCTCACCGGCAGGAACAGGATGATGAGCGCCGCAACCGAGCGCCATTCATCGGCGGTGAGCGGCTTGCCGGCGTCGGGCGCATGGGCTTTGCGGGCGGCGCGTTCGACGAAGAGCGGATCGGGCGGCAGGTGCGATGAGCCGGCGAGATAGATGACGAGGGCGATCAGCATGCCGATGCCGGCGGCGGCGAACCCGTAATCCCAACTTACCTTCTCGCCAAGAGTCCCGCAGACATAAGGCGCAAGGAACGCGCCGATATTGATCCCCACATAGAAAATCGAGTAGGCGCGGTCGCGCCGCGGGTCGCCGGGAGCATAGAGTTCGCCGACCTGCGTCGACATGTTGGGCTTGAACGCGCCGTTGCCCAGAATGAGGAACAGCAGCGCGAACAGGAACAGCGAATCAAACGCCATCATGAAGTGGCCGGCGGCCATCAGCGACGCGCCGATGATGACGGTGCGGCGGTGGCCGAGCACGCGGTCGGCGAGGAGGCCGCCGAAGATCGGCGTGAGATAAACAAGGCCAGTGTAGAAGCCGTAGATCTGGGAGGCGAACGGCTGCACGGCGAGCGGCCCGAACACGGCTTCGAGCGCATGACGCAGTCCGGCCAGCCCGACCACTTCCTCCGCCGTGCCCGGATGAAGCAGGTAATGGACCATGTAGAGCACGAGCAGCGAGCGCATGCCGTAGTAGGAGAAGCGCTCCCACATTTCGGTCCCGAACAGGAAGCCGAGACCGCGTGGATGGCCGAACAGTTCGTCCTTTGCAGCGGCCTGCGCCAGCCGATGCGGCAGATACGTCAGATCCTTGGACAGCGCTTGCTTCCATCGTGCGCAGAGCCTCTTCGGAGCTACCGGCAATCACATCGTGAGTGAAACCCTAGCACCCGCAGCGGCGTTGCGTCATTGCGCAGCCGTCGGGACTCGACGCGATGCGCGCCAATGGCGTAAGAAATCCACGGATCAACGCAAATTCGAGCCGTTGCTCGCTCGGAGGTCACGTGAAGGTCGTCATCGAATATTGCGTGCAGTGAAACTATGAGCCGGATGCTCTCCGTGCGGGAGCAAGGTTCAAGGAACTGGCAGGCGCCGAAGTCGCCTACGTGCGATCGCGCGGTGGCGTGTTCGAGATCACCGTCGACGGCCAGCTGAAGTTCTCGAAGAAGGCGCAGCACCGTTTCCCGACCGACGCCGAGATCGACGCGCTGGCGAAGTCTAAGTGATAACCGCGCAGCTTCGTAGCCTGGATTGAGCGACAGCGAAATCCGGGGATCGCGCCGCCGACTGGCGACCGACGGAAAATAGGATTCGGCGTTCCCGGATTTCGCTATCGCTCAATCCGGGCTACGGGCACCCGGGCTACATGTTGTCGCGCGCCCGGGGAATTGCACAAATCTTGCACAGGCGGCATGGTGCGCTTCGGCGCGGGACCGTCGTCGCAAGAGAGGGGCGATCATGGCGAATACATCGAGCGTTCGAATTCATTGCATCCGAGGCTTGTTGGCTGCTGGCGCGGCGCTGTGCCTGCCGTCGTTCGCCGGCAACGCGCAGGAGACACCGGCCGCCCCACCTCCGGCACCCGCCGCGCCCGCGCCGCAGGCCGCGCCCGCCCAGGTGCCGTTCGTGCCGGCCTCGACGCCCGACCAGGAGAAACTGCGCATCCTCGGCGCCAAGCGCTATCCCGGCACGACCCACATGCTGCCGGCGACGATGGAGACGACCCAATGGGGCTGGTTCAACAATGCCCAGCCGCCGGTGCTTCATGTGAACTCGGGCGACACCATCGTGTTCGAGACGATGATGCATTCGCACAACCAGGTCGTGCCCGGGGCGACCATCGACCAGATCAAGAAGCTGCGCACGGATTATCCCGGGGCGCGGGCCGCACACGTTGACCGGCCCGGTCTTCATCGAGGGTGCCGAACCGGGCGATGTCCTCAAGATCCATCTCAACAAGATCGTGCCGCGCGCCTACGGGACGAACTTCAACGTGCCCGGCATGTTCGGCGAGTTTCCGGATCGCTTCCCGGACGGACAGGTGAAGTATTTCTATCTCGACCTCGACCGCAAGGTCGCCGAGTTCGCGCCCGGCATCGAGATTCCGCTGGCGCCGTTCCCCGGCACGATCGGGGTCGCGCGCGCCGAGCCCGGCCAATATTCATCGGTGCCGCCGGGTCCCTACGGCGGCAACCTGGACATCCGCGATATGCGCGAGGGCACGACGCTTTACGTGCCGGTGTTCGTGAAAGGGCGCGCTGCTGTGGACCGGCGACTCCCACGCCGCCCAGGGCAACGGCGAGATCAATCTCACCGCGCTCGAGACCGCTTACAAGGAATTCAGCGTCACGGTCGAAGTGCTCAAGACCATGAAGCTCGATTGGCCGCGCGTCGAGACCGCGGACGCCTGGATCACCGTCGGGATCGATCGCGATCTCAACAAGGCGCTCGACCTTTTGCAGGCGCAGACTTCCAAGCTGCTGATGGAGGTGCGCAAAGTGCCGGCCGACCAGGTGGAGAAGACCATGCTGGGCGCGTGGGATTGTCGCGTGAGCCAGGTGGTCGACGTCAACAAGGGTTTGCATTGCTTCACCGCCAAGCCTGGCGTCCGGCGCACCATCGAGGCGCTGCCCGACAAGGAGAACAAGACCTATCTCGTGACGGTCGGCAAGGACGCCGACCTCAACAAGGCGATGGATACGGCCTCGTGGGAGATGATCAATCTTCTCGAAAAGGAGAAGAAGCTGTCGCGGCTCGACGCCTATGGGCTTGCAAGCATGGTGATGGACTGCCGTCTCGCTGTGCCGACGGGCAATGAGAAGACCGTGCACTGCCTTGTGCCGAAGAGCACCTGGGTCGCGGCACGTTGAGCGCGCGCGACGCCGCGGCATGATGCGGCGGCTCGCGTCGGCGGCCGCATTGCGGCCGCGCTCGCGGCCGCTTTGGCGGGAGCGGTCTCGCCTGCCTCGGCGCATTTGCGCATCGTCGCGACGACCGCCGACATGGCGGCCCTTGCGGCCGCGGTCGCGGGCGAGTCCGCGAGCGTCGCGTCGATCGTGCCGGCGGGCGCGGATGCTGAAGCCTATGGCCCACGCCCGGGGGACGTCGAGAAGCTGCAGCGCGCCGACGTCGTGGTTCGTGTCGGCCTCGGCTATGACTATTGGCTCGACCGGCTGCTGGCGCAGTCCGCAAACGCGCAGGTGATGCGCGGCGGCGACGGGTACGTCGACGCTTCGGCCGGGATTCCGCTTCTCGACGTGCGCAGCGCAAGCGTCGCGAACGACAGCGGCCATTCTCACGGGGCCGCCAATCCGCACTACTGGCTCGATCCGCATAACGCCGATCATCATCACCGGCGGCATCGCCGAAGCGTTGATCCGCCGCATGCCCGCGGAACGCGAGCCGATCATCGCCGCGCGGCAGCGGTTCATTGCGACGCTCGATGAGCACATGGCTCAATGGACGGCGCGAGCAGCGTCGTTCGCCGGCGTGAAGGTGATCGCCTATCACGAACTCCTGGCCCTATTTCGCGCGCCGCTTCCGCCTCGACATTGCAGGGATCATCGAGCCGAGACCGGGCGTCGCACCAAGCCCCGCCCATCTCGCGCGACTTATCGCCGATGGACGTTCCGGGCCGGTGCGCGCTGTGGTGCATGAGCCCGCCGAGCCCGCTGACGCCTCGCGTTTTGTGGCGGAGCGCCTCGGCGTGCCGGTCGTGGTGCTCGCGCCATCGGTTGGGAGTTTTCCCGGCGCCGACGATTATTTTGCGCTGTTCGATACGAACATCGCCGCGCTTGTCGTCGCGTTGGGTCAGCGCGTGAAATGAGCGGTTCGCTTGGCCTCGTTGGGTTTGCTTCTGCGCGATCTCACTTCGCGTGGCTGCGTACACTGCGCTAAGTAAGTCGAAATGAGTTCGACAATTGCCGGCAAGGCGAAAGCATCGCCATTATGACCGCGGCCGACGCAATGGCGTTTCTCGCGCTTCCGTTCGCGGCCGCGGTGCTGTTCGTGTTGATCCATGCCTGGTTCGGTGTGCAGGTGTTGCGGCGCAACGTCATCTTCGCCGATCTCGCGTTGGCGCAGCTGTCGGCGCTCGGAGCGACCGTTGCGTTCGCACTGGGGTATCCGCCGACCGGATCGGCGGGGTTTGTCTATGCGTTGCTGTTCACGGCGCTCGGCGCAGGGCTGCTGACGCTGTCGCGCGGGTTTGCCCGACATATCAGCCAGGAAGCGTTTGTCGGTATTCTCTACGTCGCGGCAACTGCAGTCACGATCCTCGTTGTCGACCGCTCGCCGCAGGGTGCCGAGCATGTCAAATCGATCCTCGTCGGCAGCATCCTCACAGTCGGTCCTGGCGACATCGCGAAATTCGCGCTGCTGTTCGGCGCGATCGGATTTGCACATTACCTCGCCCGCCGTCCGCTCGCCGCCGTCGCGAGCGAGGGCAGGGCGTTCACCCCAGTCAGTGCGGCCTCTTCTCCCTCCCCCCTTGTGGGGGAGGGTCGGGGTGGGGGGTCGGGAGGCTATGGCATGACGTGCCACACTCTGACCCCGACCCCCACCCCCACGACCCCTCCCCGCAAGGGGGGGGGGGAGGAAGAAAGGCGATGTTGCCGTAAGTGACGGCGCAGGGCCTGACGCTGAGTTACGACGGCCGCAGTGCGCTTGCGGTCACGCTGTGGGATTTATTCTTCTTCCTCAGCTTCGGCATCGTCGTGACGACATCGGTCGCGACGGCCGGCGTGCTGCTGGTCTTCAGCTTCCTGATCGTGCCAGCCGTGATCGGCTCGCTGTTTTCCCGTTCGCTGCGCATCATCCTGCCGATCGCGTGGGGCGCCGGCATTGCGGCGAGCGCAGCGGGTCTCGCCGGCTCGTACGTCCTCGATGTGTCGACCGGCGCTGCCATGGTGATCGCGTTCACGCTCGCCCTGGTGCTGGCCGGTCTCGCGAAAGCGCTGATCTTTACGCCGGCCGAGCAGCGCGGCCGCAATGTCCGCAATGCAGTCGCAGCCTTTGCCGCCGCTGTTCTCGTGCTGGTGCTGGCATCGAGCCTGTGGCTGATGGCAGTCCCGCAGGGCGACCAGCCGGTGCTCGCGGCGTTCGAACGCGTGAGCGGGCTTGGCCCGGAGCACTATCTCGGCGCCTCCGACCGCGCCACGTTCGAAAGCGCGGTCCGCGATGAGGTCCGCTATGCCGGCGAGATCGAGCGTCTCAATGCGAGAGAGAAGGCGGCCCGCACCGGCCCGCCGCTCACCGACGACGAAGTGCGCCGCATCGCCTCCTACCAGCAGAGCTTCAACGAAATGGCGCGCGGCGAACGCTTCGTCCAGGACGTGCTGCGCGCCAAGGCGCGCGCGCGGGAGCGCTGGACGGTCGGCATCCCGGCGGCGCTCCTCGCGCTCGTTGGCCTCATACTCCTCGCGTGGCCGTACATGCTGCCGAAGTCAAGCGGGGTAGGGTGGGCAAAGCGCGGCCGAGATCTCTCGGTTTAACTCGGACCGTCGATCCGCGCGTGCCCACGCGGCGCTATCCAGCGTGGGCACGGCGGAACGCACGCTGAGCACAAAGTCGCGATGCTTGGCCGCCTTTGCCCACCCTACGGATTACTGCATGACGGCGCGCGCGAGACGCCTCACCGCACGCCGTATTGGGCGAAGAAGTCGCCGATGTTCGGTCGCAGTTCCTTGGCGGCGGAGATGTCGGCCTCGCCGCCCGACTGATCGCCCTTTTTTTGTTTGGCGATGCCGCGGCCGTAGAGCGAGTAGACCAGGTTCGGGTCTTGCTTGAGCGCCGCGTCATAGTCGGCGATCGCGTCATCGATGCGTCCGGCTTTGAGATGGACGAGCGCGCGGCTGTCGAGCGTCTTCGGCGAGGGCCGCAGGCGCAGCGACTCGTTGCAGTCGGCGAGCGCGCGGTCGAGTTGGCCGACGATCGCCCGCGCCCAGCAGCGGTCGTTCCAGGCGGCGGCATTGGTCGGCTGCAGCCGGCTCACCACGTCGAAATCGGAAATGGCGCGGGCGAATTCGCCTTTGCCCTCGAATGCGCCGCCGCGGTTGTCGTAGGCGCCGGCAAGGCGCGGATCGAGGCGGATCGCCTCGCTGGCGTCGGCGATGGCGCGATCGTAGTCACCTTTGCTGTAATAGGCCGCCCCGCGCTCGCTGAAGGCCGCCGCGTATTTCGGATTGATCTTGAGCGCTTCGGTGAAGTCCGCGATGGCGCTGTCCTGGTTGCCGACGAGCGCGTAAACGCGGCCGCGGCCGAGGAATGCGGCGGCGTATTTCGGGTCGAGGTTGATCGCCTCGGCAAGCTCCGTCAGCGCGCCGTCATAGTCCTTCCGGCTGGCCAGGACATTGGCGCGGCCACTGCGGGCGGCCGCATTCATGGGATCGAGCTTGATCGCCTCGTCGAAATCGGCGAGCGCGGCATCGAGATCGCCCTTTTCGCGATACGCGTTGCCGCGGCCGCTGCGGGCCGCTGCGGACGACGGATCGAGCCGGATCGCATTGGCAAAATCGGCGAGCGCGCGGTCGAAATCGCGCTTGTCCGCGAAGGCAGTGCCGCGGCCGGTGTAGGCCACGGCGAGATTGGGTTCGATGCGGATCGCTTCGTTGTAGTCCGTAACGGCGCGGTCGAGATCGCCCTTTTCCTTGTAGGCCCGGGCGCGATTGTAATGCGGGAGCGCGCTCTTGGGATCCATGCGGATCGCCTCGTTGTAGTCCGCGATGGCGCGATCGTAGTCGCCCATGTCGAGATAAAGGTTGCCCCGTCCGTTGCGAGGACTGCCGTATCGCGGATTGAGCTTGATCGCCTCGTTGAAATCGGCAAGCGCATGCTCGGGATCGCCCTTGGCGCGATAAGCGTTGCCGCGGTTGCTGAAGGCGATGGCCAGGTTCTGCTTGGTGTCGCGGCGCGACTGGATGACGCCGGTGCAGCCGGCGATCTGCACGTCCGGCCCGGCGTTCTCGCGGTTCACGCATTGGACCCAATTCGGCGACATTTGCGCGGCCGCCGGTCCGCAGGCGAAAATACCGCACGTCACCAAGGTCCCGGCCGTCGCGGCGCGCGCCGCCGACCTGCAAAGACCTGCAATCATGCCGTCCTCCGTTTGCCGGTTCGACCGATCGGAAAGCTTACCACGGCGCATAGGGCCAGGGGGTGGGTTCCGTCAAGCACAACCCCCTCGGGGTACGGTCGGAAACCGCGGTCGAGTGTCCCAAAGTGGAACTCTGAGCGGCCTGAGACCACATAAGCGCGATGAGCAAACTTCTGCTGGGCGTCATTTCCGATACGCATGGGCTGCTGCGTCCGCAGGCGGTGGTCGCGCTCCGCGGTTGCGATCTCATCATCCATGCCGGCGACGTCGGCGACGCCGCGATCATCGACGAGCTTCGCGCCATCGCGCCGGTCTCCGCCATTCGTGGCAACATCGATACCGCGCCATGGGCAAAGCGCCTGCCGGCCAGCGACGTCGTCGAGGTCGGCCAGCTTCTGTTCTACGTGCTTCACAACATCGCCGACCTCGATCTCGACCCGCCAACCGCGGGTTTCGCCGCGGTGGTGTACGGTCACTCGCATCGGCCCGTGATCGAGAGGCGTGACGGTGTGCTCTATCTCAATCCCGGCAGCGCCGGCCCGCGCCGCTTCAAGCTGCCGGTGACCGTTGCGCGGGTCACGATATCTGGAAGCGAAATGTGGCCGGAGATCGTCGAGTTGGAGGTGTGAGCGCACGGCTCACACGTCGAGCAGGTCCTCGCTGGCGAACTCGGCGCGTTCCTGGATGAACTCGAAGCGCGCTTCGGCCTTGGTGCCCATGAGGCGGTCGACCGACTTCGATGTTTCGGCGCGGTCGTCGGGCACCAGCATGACCTTGAGGAGCGTGCGCTTCCTTGGGTCCATGGTGGTTTCCTTGAGCTGCGCCGGCATCATCTCGCCAAGACCCTTGAAGCGGCCGATCTCCACGTGGGCGTTGGCGCGAAACTCGGCGGCGAGAATCTCGTCCTTGTGCTTGTCGTCGCGCGCATAGAACGACTTGCCGCCGTGGGAGAGCCGGTAGAGCGGCGGCACCGCGAGATAGAGATGGCCGTGCTCGATGAGCTGCGGCATCTGCCGGTAGAAGAAGGTGATAAGGAGCGAGGCGATGTGGGCGCCGTCGACGTCGGCGTCGGTCATCACGATCACCTTCTCGTAGCGCAAATCCTCGTCGCGATAATGCACGCCGGTGCCGCAGCCGAGCGCCTGCACGAGGTCGGCGAGCTGCTGGTTCTGGGCGAGCTTGTCCTTGCCGGCGCTTGCGACGTTGAGGATCTTGCCCCGCAGCGGCATCACCGCCTGGCGCGCGCGGTCGCGGGCCTGCTTGGCCGAGCCGCCGGCCAAGTCGCCCTCGACGATGAAGATTTCCGAGCCGTTGGCGGCGGTGTCGGTGCAATCGGCGAGCTTGCCGGGGAGGCGCAGCTTGCGCACCGCGCTCTTGCGCGAAATCTCCTTCTCCTGGCGGCGGCGGATACGTTCCTCGGCGCGCTCCACCACCCAATCGAGGAGCTTGTTCGCCTGCACGCGGGTTGCCGGCGAGCCAGTGGTCGAACTGGTCCTTGACCGCGGATTCGACGATGCGGGCCGCCTCGGCCGTCGCCAGGCGATCCTTGGTCTGGCCCTGGAACTCGGGCTCGCGGATGAACACGGACAGCATGGCGGCGGCGCCGGTCATGATGTCCTCGCTCGTCACCTGCGCGGCGCGCTTACCAGATTGACGCGCTCGGCATGGTCCTTCAGCCCGCGGGACAGCGCGGCGCGCAGGCCGGATTCATGGGTGCCGCCGTCGGCAGTCGGGATGGTGTTGCAGTAGGACGAGAGGAAGCCGTCGGCGTCCGCGCTCCACGCTACCGCCCATTCGACGGACCCGTTGGCGCCGGGGCGGCCGGATTTGCCGGTGAAGACGTCGGGATGGACGAGGGTCTGGCCGGCAACGGTCGTCAGCAGATAATCCTTCAGGCCCTCCGGGAAATGGAAGGTCTGATCCTCCGGCACGTCCTCGACGCCGTGCAACAGCTCCTTGTCGCAGTGCCAGCGGATTTCGACGCCGCCGAAGAGATACGCCTTGGCGCGCGCCATCTTGAACAGGCGCCCGGGATTGAACTTCACCTTGGCGCCGAAAATCTCGGCGTCCGGCTTGAAGCGCACCTTGGTGCCGCGCCGGTTCGGCGTGCGGCCGAGCTTCTCAAGTCCGCCCTTCGGCTTGCCGCGCTGATAGATCTGTCGGTAGAGCTGGCCGCCGCGCGCCACCTCGACCTCGAGCCGCTCGGACAGCGCGTTGACCACCGAGATGCCGACGCCGTGCAGGCCGCCCGAGGTCTCGTAGACCTTGGAGTCGAATTTGCCGCCGGCATGCAGCGTGCACATGATGACTTCGAGAGCGGACTTCTTCGGGAATTTCGGATGCGGGTCGATCGGGATGCCGCGACCATTGTCGGTCACGGCGAGATAGCCGTCGTCGGTCGAGCTCCACCTCGATGAAGCTCGCGTGCCCCGCCAGCGCCTCGTCCATGGAGTTGTCGATCGCCTCGGCGAACAGGTGATGCAGCGCCTTCTCATCCGTACCGCCGATATACATGCCGGGCCGCCGCCGGACCGGCTCCAGGCCCTCCAGCACCTCGATGTCGTGGGCGGTGTATTCCCCGTCGCCGCGCCCGCCATTGGACCGCGCCGGGGCTCGCCGGGCGGCAGGCGCAGCTTCGAACAGATCAGGGGCCGCAGCTGGTTTTCTCGCGGACTTGCCCATGGAACTCCCGGATGGCTGGTCCCGCTGCTTCCGCGTCACTCAGGGCGCGAAATCAAGCCGAATCAGATAGTTGCTATGGTTGTTTAAGGTCCGGTCGCAGCGCGACCGGGGCAAATCACCCATCTGACTATGCCACGGCTGGGCCGCAAAGATGACATTCAAGGTCGTTTCGACCAGCCGGGAAAAAGATGCGCGAATTGTGAGGCCTCGTGGCCATCCCGGAATCATTGGCATGTATTGGTTAGGCGAAAGTTAGGGTCAGGCGATCGTAATCCGCTCGTTTCCAGCCCTCGCGGCCCCTCCGTTGAGGCTCGGCAGGCTCGGCCCTATGTGGGGGCCAATTGCAGTGGCGGCAAATGTCTTTCGACGAACTCCTTCAGAATTTCACGCACGAGGTGGTCGAATTCGTCCGCGTCCATGAATTCTGGGCGGCGCCGGTCGTTGCACTCCTCGCGTTCGGCGAGTCCCTCGCCTTCATTTCGCTGCTGATACCGGCATGGGCGATCCTGGTTGCGATCGGCGCCCTCATCGCCCAGAGCCAAATCAATTTCTGGCCGATCTGGGTCGCGGGCGCGGTCGGTGCCGCGCTCGGTGACTGGCTGTCTTACTGGGTCGGCCTCAAGCTCGGGCCATCGGTCGCGAAGGTGTGGCCGTTGTCGCGAAATCCCGATCTGCTGCCGCGCGGCGAGCGCTTCGTCTCGCGCTGGGGCGCGCTCGGCATTTTCGTCGGCCGGTTCTCCGGACCGTTGCGCGCCTCGGTACCGCTGGTCGCGGGCGTTTTTGTCATGCCATATTGGCGGTTCCAGGCGGCGAATTTCCTGTCCGCGTTCGTGTGGGTTGCGGTGCTGCTCACGCTCGGGGATATCATCGCCGCGATATTAAAATGGATATGGCCCTGATCGCATCGTCGTCAGGCCAAAACCCGGGAGGAAAGCATGACCATTCTCACACGACGCACGATGCTGGCCGGCGCGGCCGCCGTGAGCGCGCTGCCCGCAACCGGCTGGTGGCCGGCGCGCGCCGCGGCGCCCATCGCCGAAAGACAGGCGGCGAGCTTCTATCGCTACAAGGTCGGCGCGATCGAAATCACCGTCGTGAGCGACGGCATCGCCAAGGTGCCCGTGACCGACGCTTTCGTGCTCAACGCCAAGACCGACGAGGTCAACGCCGCGTTGCGCGAGGCCTTCATGGAGCCGGGCACTTTCATCGGGCCGTACAATCCGATCGTGATCAACACCGGCACCAAGCTTGCGCTCGTCGACATGGGTCTGGGCGAAGCGGGCTACAATTCGAGCAAAGGCCTCAACGGCCAGCTTCTCACCAATCTCGCTGCCGCCGGCATCGACCGCAACGCGATCGATACCATCATCATCTCCCACTATCACGGCGACCACATCAACGGCTTGCTCAGGGCCGACAACTCGCTGGCATTTCCCAACGCGGAAGTCCTGGTGCCGGCGCTCGAGCACAAGTACTGGACCGACGCCGGCGAGGAGAGCCGATCGTCGACCCAGCGCATCGCCGACAACTTCAAGAACGTGCGCCGCGTCATGAATCCCGAGGTGCTCAAGCACCTGCGCACCTACGAATGGGACAAGGAAGTCATCCCCGGCGTCCTCGCCGTCGGCACGCCGGGCCATACGCCCGGCCACACCTCCCACATCGTCTCTTCGGGCTCAGCCAAGGTTTACGTGCAGGCCGACGTGACCCACGCGCCATTCCTGTTCGCCCGCCATCCCGGCTGGCATGCTTTCTACGACCACGAGCCGGTGCTGGCGGAAGCGACGCGCCGCAAGGTCTACGACATGCTGTCAGCGGAAAAGATGATGGTGCAGGGCTTCCATTATCCGTTCCCCTCGGTCGCCCACGTGGAGAAGACCGCGAGCGGGTATCAGGAGGTTCCGATGCCCTGGAGCCCGGTGCTGTAACGCGATCAGCGCATAAGCGTGCCGCGCGGCCGACGCGGCGCGCTTTATACGCGGGCCGGATTCATGGTACGGCCTCCGCAAGGGGAGCCGTGGTCATGGGTTGGACTCGCCTGCTTGCTGTCGTTCTTGCCGGGCTGTGCGTGGGGGCCTGCTCGTTCTTTTTTAATGCCGATCAATTTGCGGCGGCCGACGATGCCGCATGCAAGGCCTATGGCGAGCCGGGGACTGAACCCTATGCGCAATGCCGCAAGGAACGGGATCACCCCGGCGCCTGCGGCGCGTGCGACCGGGCCGGCCCCGTCGCCAACGACCGTGCCGGTGCCGGTCCCGTCGCCACTGATCACAAGCCGGAAGAGCGAAACTGATGCTCCGTTGACGCAGCCGCGGCGTGCCCTTATATCGGCCGCCATGATGATCGCGCGCATTTCGGAAAACCGCCGCCGTCGCCGCTTCGCGGCTGCGGGCGATCGCGCGTGATCGTCACTCTCGGCCGCGGATTTCATCGCCGCGTCGCCTTCCTCGTAAATCCTCCGCGGTGTTGAAAATCCGGGTCGCTTCCGCGGAAAGGTCTTGCCATGTCCCAAAAAGCGAAAGTCGGCGTGCTTGGCGCCTCGGGCTATACCGGGTCGGAATGCGTGCGGCTGCTGCTGCGCCATCCGCAGGTCGACCTTGCGCTCCTCACCGCGGACCGCAAGGCGGGACAGCAGATGCGCGACGTGTTTCCGCAATTCTCGCCGTTCGCGCTGCCGAAGCTCGTGCCCCTCGACGGCCTCGACTGGGCATCGCTCGGCCTCGATCTCGTGTTCTGCGCGCTCCCTCACGCGACGACGCAAAAGGTCATCAAGCAACTGCTTGGCGCGGCGCCGCAGGTCAAAGTGGTCGATCTCTCCGCCGATTTCCGCCTGCGCGACCCGGCATCTTATGCGCGCTGGTACGGTGACGAGCATCACGCTCCCGAATTGCAGCGCGAGGCGGTCTACGGTCTCGTCGAGGTCTATCGGGACCGCATCAAGGCGAGCCGGCTCGTCGCCAATCCGGGCTGCTACACGACGTCGGCGCAGCTTCCCCTCATCCCATTGCTCAAGGCGCGCGCCATCGATCCCGACGAGATCGTGATTGATGCGAAGTCCGGCATGACCGGGGCAGGGCGATCCGCGCGGGAGAACATGCTGTTCTCGGAGGTGTCGGAGGGCTTTCACGCTTATGGGGTGGGCCACCACCGCCATATGGCCGAACTCGACCAGGAGTTCTCAGTCGCCGCCGGCCGCGATGTCGTTGTGAGTTTCACCCCGCATCTCGTCCCGATGAATCGCGGCATCCTGTCGACGATCTATGTGCGCGGAACGAGCGGCCGCTCGCCCCAGGATCTTCATGCGATCCTGACCGAGAAATATGCGGCCGAGCCGTTCGTCCACGTGCTGCCGTTCGGCGAGATGCCCCAGACGCGCCATGTGCGCGGCTCGAACATGACCTTCATCGGCGTCGTCGCCGACCGCATCGCCGGGCCGCGCGATACTCGGCTCGGCGCTCGACAATCTCGTCAAGGGCGCGTCCGGCCAGGCGGTGCAGAACATGAACCTGATGCTCGGATTTCCCGAGACCATGGGCCTCGAGCAGATCGCGTTGTTTCCGTAAAGGGCGCCGTAGGGTGGGCAAAGGCGGCCGAGGTGCTCGAAGTTTTTGCGTAGCGCGCGCGTGCCGCCGTGCCCACGTTCGACGTGGCCGGAAGCCGTGCCGCTGCGGTGGGCACGCTTCGCTTTGCCCACCCTACGCGCCGTTCGCGCCGCCTCAGCTCTTGACCTTCACGTAGCTCCCCGGCGCGTCTTCGATCGGGGTGAGCTTGCCGCCGCCGATTTCGCGGGCGGGCACCGTCTCGCCGTCGCGTTCGCGCATCCAGGCGATCCAGTCGATCCACCATGAGCCCTTGTGCTCGGTGGCATTGCGGATCCAGGCGTCGACATCGTCGCCCTTTGGCGGATCGCCGGTCCAATACTGGTACTTCATCTTTGCGGGCGGATTGACGACACCGGCGATGTGACCCGACCCGGCGAGCACGTAGCGCATCGGTCCGCCGAACAGCGATGAGCCCACATAGACCGATTTTGCCGGCGCAATGTGGTCCTCGCGGGCGGCGAGGTTGTAGACCGGGATCGTGATCTTGGAGAGGTCGATCTTGACGCCATCGAACTCCAGCTTGTGCTTGGCGAGGTTATTTTCGAGATAGCAGTTGCGCATGTAGAACGAGTGATTGGCGGCCGGCATCCGGGTCGCGTCGGCGTTCCAGTACAGCAGATCGAACGGAAACGGCGCTTCGCCCTTAAGGTAATTGCTGACGACGTAGGGCCAGATCAGATCGTTCGAGCGCAGCAGATTGAAGACGGTTGCCATCTTCGCGCCTTCGAGATAGCCGCGTTCGGCCATCTGGCGCTCCACCGCCGAGATCTGTTCCTCGGTCGCGGCGAACACCTTGAGATCGCCGGAATGGGTGAAGTCGACCTGGGCGGCGAGAAACGTCGCGCTTGCGACGCGACGATCGCCTTTCGCCGCCATGTAGGCGAGCGTTGTCGCGAGCAGCGTGCCGCCGACGCAATAGCCCATGACGTCCATCTCGTTTTCGCCCGTAATCTTGGCGACGGCGTCGATGGCTTCGAGCGGCCCTTCGTGCATGTAGTCGGCGAAGCTCTTCTTGGCGAGCGCCGCGTCGGGATTGACCCACGAGACCACGAACACCGTCAAGCCTTGGTCGACGCACCACTTGATGAAGGACTTCTCCGGGGCGAGATCGAGGACGTAGAACTTGTTGATCCACGGCGGCACGATGAGCAGTGGCCGCTTGCGCACGGTCTCGGTCGATGCCTGATACTGAATGAGCTGCATCAGCTCGTTCTGGTAGATCACCTTGCCGGGCGTGATGCCGAGATTGCGGCCGACCTCGAACTTCGACATGTCGGATTGGCGTATCCGCAATTCGCCGCCGCCGGCCTCGATGTCTTCCGCCAGCATCTGGGCGCCGCGCACGAGATTCCCGGCGTTCTCGCTCAGCGTGGTGCGCGAGCAGCTCCGGATTGGTAAGGATGAAGTTCGAGGGCGAGGTCGCGTTGATGATCTGCCGCATGTAGAATTCCGCCTTCTGGCGAACCCGCGGATCGAGCTTGTCGGCGTCCTGGACGAGGTAGCGCGCCCAGTCGGCGGTCAGCAGATAGGCTTGCTTGAGGAAGTCGAAAAACTGGTTCGACGACCATTCCGGATCCTTGAAGCGCTTGTCGTTTGCATCCGGTTTGACAACAGGCGCCGACGGTTCGCCGGCGAGCCGCCGCGACGCGCTCGCAAACAGATCGAGATAGCTCTTGCCCAAGCGCGTCTGCATTTCGACGGTGCGCTGCGGGTCGGCGTACCAATAGTTGAGAACCTGGCCGAGCGTCTTGAGCGCATCGGCCACCTCGTCGGAGTAGCCGATCTTCTGGGTACCTTCCTCGCGCGGCTTGATGTAGGCGGCGAGCGCGCGTCCACCTTCTTCGACCAGTCGGGCGAAGTTGCGCGTGAAGGCTTCGACGTCGATGACTGCTTGCGCGGTAGCCTCCGCGGCCGGCGCGGATTTCGACTCGGTGGCAGCCGGTGCCGCGGTCGGTGCTGAGGGGGGCGGCGTGGACATGGGCGCGTCGTCGGTAAAGACAATGGATATGGGCCGGGATGGCGCCGGCACGGCATCCGCCGCGGAGGAGGGCGATGCCGGCTTGGCGCGACTGCCGGGGGCTCTGCTTCGCTCTGAGTATTCTTGATTGCCTGCCAATCGGGCAAGGTCGATTCGCTGTCCGGACTCGTCCGCGGTCGGACGCCGGGGGCGTCGTGGCCGCGGTTGAGCGGGATCGGAGGGGCCGCGGGTGGGTGGATCGGCCATCCTTAGTCCTTCATCCTTTCGACAAGATTAGCTGGCTATTGCGCCGCACAATCTACCTTTTGAACAACGACGGTTCTTCTTGACTTTGGTTTGCCAAAGCTTCGGTAACCTTTCGTCAGAACGTGCTTCGGTAGATAATGCTCGACAACGATATATGCGCGCGCGACAGCTCTGATAGGATCGTCTGCGGAGATCATGTCAAAGTCGCGAAAATGCTTCCGCAGTGATGCATGGATTCTGCGATTGAGTCGGTTATCGCAAAAAGTCGCAGCCGCGGCGCTTGCCGGAGCATGGTGCCTTATTTTGGCATCGTGTGCGTCGACCGGTTCGCAATCGCCGGGACAGGCAAGCGTTACGCCAACGGGTGACAGTGCCGCGGGCGCACCGGTCTATCCTGCGGTCCACGATCTGCCGCCGCCTCGGCCCAATTCGGTGCTCACTGACGACGAGAAGAGGCGGATCGAGGCCGAGCTTGCGGCAATGCGGGAGCAGCAGGCGAAGCGCGCCGCGGCGAGCGGCAACGGGCAGTAGCGGCCGGCGCCAAACACGGTAATTCCTGCTGCGGATTTGTGCACACGCGTGATAGAACGCCCGTGCCGCGGACTGGCGCCCTTCAGCCGCGGAGGAGGAAGCTGGGGACCGAAATCGGGGACTGAAATCGGGGACTTGGGGACCATGGAAGAATTTCATCGCATCCGCCGCTTGCCGCCCTATGTGTTCGAGCAGGTCAACCGCGCGAAAGCCGCCGCGCGCAATGCGGGTGCCGATATCGTCGATCTCGGCATGGGCAATCCCGACCTGCCGGCCCCCCTCCATGTCATCGAGAAGCTGAAGGAAACCGTCGGCCGCCCGCGGACCGATCGCTATTCGGCTTCCAAGGGCATCCCCGGCCTGCGCCGCGCCCAGGCCGCCTATTATGCGCGCCGATTCGGGGTCAAGCTCAATCCCGACCGGCAGATCGTCGCGACTCTCGGGTCGAAGGAGGGCTTCGCCAATGTGGCGCAGGCCATCACCGCCCCCGGCGATGTCGTGCTCGTCCCCAATCCGAGCTATCCGATCCATGCCTTCGGCTTCCTGATGGCGGGCGGCGTGATTCGCTCGATCCCGTCCGACCCGACGCCCGAGTTTTTCCAGGTGCTCGAGCGCGCCTGTATGCATTCGATCCCGAAGCCGCTGGCGCTCGTCGTCTGCTACCCGGCCAATCCGACTGCGGCGGTTGCCGATCTCGATTTCTACAAGGACGTCGTTGCGTTCGCGAAGAAGCACGGACTGATCGTGCTGTCGGATCTCGCCTACGCGGAGGTCTACTTCGACGACAATCCCCCGCCCTCGATTCTGCAAGTTCCCGGCGCGATGGATGTCGCGGTCGAGTTCACCTCCATGTCGAAGACCTATTCGATGCCGGGATGGCGCATGGGCTTCGCCGTCGGCAACGAGCGGATCATCTCGGCGTTGGCGCGCGTGAAGTCCTATCTCGACTACGGGGCGTTTACGCCGATCCAGGTTGCCGCGACCGCCGCCCTCAACGGCCCGGACGATTGCATCCGCGAAATGCGCGACACGTACCGGCGTCGTCGCGATGTGTTGGTGGAGAGCTTCGGCCGCGCCGGTTGGGAGATTCCGCCGCCCCGCGCGTCGATGTTCGCCTGGGCGCCCTTGCCGGAACCGTTCCGCACCCTCGACACGGTCGAATTTTCCACGTTGCTCATCGAAAAGGCCGAGATCGCGGTGTCGCCCGGCATCGGCTTCGGCGAGCACGGCGAAGGCTTTGTGCGCATCGCCCTCGTCGAGAACGAGCAGCGCATTCGCCAGGCCGCGCGCAACCTGCGCCGGTTCCTTGAAACCGCGCCGGAAAAGTTGCACAACGTCGTCCCGCTGGCGAAGCGGCGCTGAGCCGCGCGTTCCCTGCTCGGGGGTAGATCAATCGCTTGAGGCGCGCGATGGTCCACCTCCCTTGGGAGATCGGCCGCGCCAACGGCCGGGTAGGGGTTACAGCGGTGCAACGAATGTCCATGCCAGAGGTGTTGCACCGGTCTCACGCCGGTCCGGTGCCCCTGCGGCGGCTCGATCCTCTCGGTTCGGAGGCGGGTGACAGGCAGGGAACGACGCCGGACCAGCCCTTCTTTGCGGACAACTCATGGTCGCGCCCCTGAAAGCGGGTCTTGCCGGGCTCGGCACGGTCGGCTCCGCCGTGGTGCGTGGGCTCGAACGGCAGCGCGACCTCATCGCGGCGCGCTGCGGTCGACCGATCGAGGTCGTCGCGGTTGCCGCGCGTTCTCGCGAGCGCAAGCGTGACCTCGGCTCCGTGCATCCACGATTCGTTGCCGATCCGGTGGCGCTTGCCGCCGATCCCGGGATCGATGTTTTCGTCGAGTTGATGGGCGGCGACGACGATCCGGCGAAAACTGCGATCGAGACCGCACTTGCGGCAGGCAAGCCGGTCGTGACCGCCAACAAGGCGCTCCTCGCCAAGCACGGCGTGGCGCTTGCGGCGCTCGCCGAGAAGCACCGCGTCGCATTGAACTACGAAGCGGCCGTCGGCGGCGCGATCCCCATCGTGAAGACGCTGCGCGAAGGGCTGGCCGGCAATTCCTTTGCCCGCGTCTACGGCATCCTCAACGGCACCTGCAATTACATCCTCACCCGGATGGAGCAGGAGAAGCTTTCCTTTGCCGACTGCCTCAAGGACGCCCAGCGGCTCGGCTATGCCGAGGCCGACCCGACGTTCGATGTGGAAGGCTTCGATACCGCGCAGAAGCTCGCCATCGTCGCGAGCCTTGCCTTCGGCACGCGGGTCAATCCCGATGCCGTGTTCGTCGAAGGCATTTCCTCGATCACCCCCGAAGACCTCGAAGCTGCCGACGATCTCGGCTACCGCGTGAAGCTCCTCGGCGTTGCCATGCGGACCGAACAAGGCATCGAGCAGCGCGTTCATCCGACCATGGTGCCGAAGGAGACCGCCATCGCCCAGGTCATGGGGGTGACCAATGCGCTGTCGATCGACGGCGAGGGCATCGCGTCGATCACGCTCGTCGGCCCAGGCGCGGGCGGCGAGGCGACGGCATCCGCGGTCATTTCCGATCTCGGCGACATTGCCCGCGGCCTGCACGTGCCTGCGTTCGGCCGGGCGACGGCAGCGCTCACCCATAGCCACAAGACGCCGATGCAGCGCCACGAAGGCGGCTACTATATCCGTCTGCTTGCGCTCGATCGGCCGGGGACCTTCGCTGCGATCGCCAAGCGCCTCGCCGACGAGCGGATTTCACTCGAATCGATCGTTCAGCATCGCGCTGGGCGGCCGCATGGCGGCGGCGACCCGAAGGGCGCCGCAACGCCGGCGCCGGTCATCCTCATCACCTACGCGACCACAGAGGATGCGGTGCGCCGCGCGCTGCACGCCATCAAAGCCGAAGGCGTGATCGCCGGTCACCCCCAGGTTATCCGCATCGAGAAGAATTGACCCAAGGAGCCTCTTTCATGTCATCGAGCCGCAGCAAGTCCACGCAGCTCAAAACCACGCAGTTCCTCGATCGCGTCCTGTCGCTCGAAATCGCGCGGGTGACGGAGCGAGCAGCGGTTGCCGCGGCGATGCTGCGCGGGCGCGGCGACGAGAAGGCCGCGGATCAGGCCGCGGTCGATGCGATGCGCCGCGAGATGAACAATCTGCCGATCGCCGGGACGGTGGTGATCGGGGAGGGCGAGCGGGACGAAGCGCCGATGCTGTTCATCGGCGAGAAGGTCGGCGCCGGCACTGGACCGAAGGTCGACATTGCCGTCGATCCGCTGGAGGGCACGACGTTGTGTGCCAAGAACATGCCGGGATCGATCGCGACGATGGCGATGGCCGAAGGCGGAACGCTGCTCAACGCGCCCGACGTCTACA
Source organism: uncultured Alphaproteobacteria bacterium (assembly GCA_963702755.1). Classification (GTDB taxonomy): domain Bacteria; phylum Pseudomonadota; class Alphaproteobacteria; order Rhizobiales; family Xanthobacteraceae; genus JAJPKK01. The sequence continues at coordinate 82,961 of CAVPDZ010000013.1, forward strand.
TGGAGAAGATCGCGATCGGGCCCGGGCTATCCGAAGGGCGTCGTCGATCTCGACGCGCCCGCCGACGAGAACATCGCGGCCCTGGCGAAGGCCAAAGGCGTCAAGCCCGATGCGATCACGGCGCTCATCCTCGACCGGCCTCGCCATGCCGACTTGATCGCGGCGGTGCGCGAGGATCGGGGCGGCGGTCCGCCTTATCACCGATGGTGATGTCGCCGGCGTCATTCATACGGCTGATCCCGAGGTGACCGGCATCGACATCTATATCGGCGTCGGTGGCGCGCCCGAGGGCGTGCTTGCCGCCGCGGCGCTCTCGTGCATCGGCGGCCAGATTCAGGGCCGCCTCGTCCTCGACACCGAGGAGAAGCGCAACCGCGCGGCCAAGATGGGCATCAAGGACCCGCGCAAGAAATATGAGATGGAGGACATGGTGAAGGGCGACTGCCTGTTCGCCGCGACCGGCGTCACCACCGGCTCCCTGCTCACGGGCGTACGCTTCCGTCAGGGGCTGATCGAAACAGAGACGGTGGTGATGCGCTCGGTGACGGGGACGGTGCGCTGGATCAAGGCGGAGCACCGCGAGTTGGCGAAATTTCACCTGGGGTGAAAAACGCCCGTTTAATCATCGAGTTTTAAAGCATTGTCTTCGGACAATACCGGCGCCATTGGACGCCACCGAAGGCCGGTTATTGTAATAGCGTCCATAACTTTTCATGGCACTTCCCCGGGGCGTATGATCCGCGGCAGCCTACCGGGAGCCATCGATGGAAAGCCGCGCCATACCCGCCGCAACCACCACTGCCGGGCAAGCGCCCGGCGATCCCGCAGCCTTGCGTGCGAGTCCCGTCTCACTTGTCGCCGGCCATGTCGAGGTGAGGCGTAGCGGTGCAGGGCCGGCCGCATGGGCGAACGATCTCTCGCCGATTGCCGCGGGCGAATGGAGCTTTGATCGCGCTGCCCACCTGCTCGAACGTGCCGGCTTCGGCGGCACGCCTGAGGAGATCGCGCAGCTCGCCGCGATGAAGCCCGCGGATGCGGTTGCGCACCTCGTCGACTATCGCGCCATCCCCAACGATCACCTCCAGCCGTTCGATCAGTCGGGCGTATGGGATCCCTCGCTCAAGGACTTTCCGCCGAGCCGCGTTGCGGCGACCGAGCGCGCCGAGAAAGACGGCGAGGCGCTGGGCGCGCGCGTGAAGCCGGCGGGCGAGCGGCGCCTGCAGCCGGTCGTCGACCGCTTCTTCTATTGGCTGCGCGCGACGATGCTCGAGACGCGGCGTCTTGCGTTTTGGTGGGCCGACCGCATGGTCGCGACCAACCATCCGCTGGAAGAGAAGATGGCCCTGTTCTGGCACGGCCATTTCGCCACCGGCGAGGAAAAGATCCGCGACTATCGCAAGATGGAGCAGCAGCTTGCCCTGCTGCACCGCGAGGCGACCGGCAATTTCCGCACGCTGCTGATCGAAGTCGCGCGTGGGCCGGCGATGCTCGCCTATCTCGACGCCGCCGAGAACGTGAAAGGTGCCCCGAACGAGAATTTCGCCCGCGAGGTGATGGAGCTCTTCACCATGGGCGTCGGCAACTACAGCGAGAAGGATATCCGCGAAGCGGCGCGCGCTTTCACCGGCTGGATCGATGACGATCTCGATTTCAAGGTCGACCCCGCAAAGCACGACGACGGACAGAAGACCTTTCTCGGCCGAACCGGAAACTTCGACGGCGTCGACATCCTCAGCATCATTCTCGAGCAGAAGGTCACGGCCGAATTCATGGCCGGCAAAATCTATCGGTTCTTCGTGCGCGAGAATATTTCGCCCGAGACGCAGGCGCAGCTCGGCGCCGTGCTCCGCGACGGCAATTACGAGATCGCGCCGCTGCTGCGCACGATCTTCCTGTCGAAGGATTTCTACAGCGCGCCGTCGTTCGGCACCCGCATCAAAGGGCCGGTCGAGCTCGTGGTCTCGACCTATCGCAAGCTCGGGGTCACAGCGACTGCCGGGCATTCCGGACCTCTACGTGGTGAGCCGCGAGCTTGGCCAGATGCTGCTCAACCCGCCGACGGTCGCCGGCTGGGCGCAGGGCCGCTCGTGGATCACGCCCGGCCTGCTGCTCGCGCGCGGCAATTTCGCCCGCGACGTGATGTTCCCGGACATCATCAATTTCACCGATCCGAACTTCAATCCGGGCGGCGAGGTGAAGCGCGTCAACGATCGCATCCTCGCCGGCATGGACATCCGCCAGGCGACGATCGAAAAGGGCGACGGCGGCGGCATGGAAGGCGGCGAGACGACGATGGCGAACGTCATCGCCGGCGCCGAGGACTTCAACACGCGCTATGGCAGCCTGGTCGGCTGGCAGGAGGCGGTGCGCCGGATCAAGCCGATCCCGCGGGCGGCCGCGCAGTTCGATTTGTCCGCGGCCGTCAAGGCGTCCGGCGCGACGACGGCCGCCGATGCCGTCGACCATCTGACCCTGCGGCTGGTGCGGGTTCCCGTCAACAGCAATGCGCGGGCGGCGCTCGTTGCGTTCCTGGAGCGCCAGCTCGGCACCGCCGATCTCGCCCACGCCGACACCTATATGGAGCGGCCGCTGCGGCTCACGGCTCACCTCATCATGAGCACGCCCGAGTTCCAACTTTGCTGATCGATATGTGGTCCTGCAATTCCGGGAGACGAACATGACATCGCGCATCGGCGGCATCGCGCGCCGCGATTTCCTGCGCGCCGGCTTCGGCACGCTTGCCTTCGGCGCCGCGGGCGCGCTCGGCCGCGCACCGTCCTGGGCGCAGACGGCTTCACAAGCCGGCAATCACGACCGCATCCTGGTGGTGGTCGAGCTTTCGGGCGGCAATGACGGCCTCAACACCGTCGTGCCCTATGGCGATGACGCCTATTACCGCGCCCGGCCGCGCATCGGCATCAAGCCGGCGCGCGTGCGCAAGCTCGATGATCATTTTGGCCTGCAATACACCATGGCCGGCATGGAGCGTCTCTACAAAGACGGCCATATGGCGATCGTGCACGGCGTCGGCTACGAGCAGCCGTCGTTCTCGCACTTCTCGTCCATGGCGTACTGGCAGACGGCGGCGCCCAATCGCGGCGAGCTTTACGGATGGGTCGGCCGCGTCGCCGATGCCATGGACCCGCAAGGGCACGCGAACTGGGTCGTCAACATCGACACCCAGCAATCGCTCGCGGTGCGGTCGCGCGGTCATGTGCCGCTCGTGTTCGACGATCCGCAGAAATTCGTACGCACCGGTTTCGCCGACGAGAAGGCGACGCTGGCCGCGATTTCCGCGCGCGGGGAGGGGACGAACGAAGCCGAAGACTTCATGTTCGGCGTGTCGCGCAGCGCGCTCAACGCCGAGCAACTGGTGCGCGACGCCTGGGCGCACTACCGCACGCCGGTCGACTATGGCCTCGTGCGGTTCGGCCTCGACCGCGTCGCGGCCCTGATCGCCGCCGATTTCCCGACCCGCATCTACTACGTCGCCTACCGCAACAACGCCTTCGACACCCACGTCTACCAGGCCGACGTGCATGCGCGCCTGTGGACCTACACGTCGGACCACATCGCGGCGTTCATGAAGGACGTGGCGCGGCTCGGGCGCGGCAATGACGTGGTGCTGATGGCGTTCAGCGAGTTCGGCCGCCGCGTGAAAGAGAACACGAGCCAGGGCACCGATCACGGCACCGCCGGCCCTGCATTCATGATCGGCGCGCCGGTCGCCGGTGGGCAATACGGCAAGATGCCAAGCCTCACCGATTTGAACGACGGCAACATGACCTTCACCACCGATTTCCGCCGCGTCTACGCGACCGCCATTACGAACTGGCTTGGCCACGCGGACTCGGCCAGCGTGCTGCGCGGCGAGTTCGAGCCGCTGCCGATCGTCAGGGCTTAGCCTCCCTAGTTGGATCTGCAGGAAGTTGCCGCGCGATCCGTCATTGTGCGGGTCGCGCGGCTCCGTTAGGTTCGCGCGATGGCAAATGACGTTCCTTCTTCCGCGATTTCCGAGCTTGCGCCGAGCGGCCGGTTGCGGGCCGCAATCAATTTCGGCAACTCCGTGCTGGTGCAACTCGATCCCGGGGGAGGGGCGCCGCGCGGTGTTTCGCCTGAGCTTGCTCGCGAACTTGCGCGACGGCTCGGTGTGCCGATCGACTACGTGATGTTCGATGCCGCCGGAAAGGTGTTCGAGGCCATCAAGGCAGGCGCCTGGGACATCGCGTTTCTGGCGGTCGATCCGGTGCGCGCCGCCGGCATCGATTTCAGCGCGCCCTATGTCGTGATCGAAGGTGTTTATGTGGTGCCGCAGAATTCGCCGTTGCAGACGATCGAGGATGTCGATCGCGCCGGCGTGCGTGTCGCGACGGCGACCGGCAGCGCGTACGATCTCTTCCTGACGCGCGCACTCAAGAACGCGACCATCGTACGTGCGCCGAGCGGCGCGGAATCGCTCGACCAATTCACGACACAGCGTCTTGAAGTCGCTGCGGGCGTGCGCCAGCCGTTGGCTGCTTTCGTCCAAAGCCAGCCCGGGTTTCGGATGATCCCCGGACGCTTCATGGCGATCGAGCAGGCCATGGGTACCGTCAAAGGCCGGCCCGCCGGGGCGCGCTATCTGCGTCAGTTCGTCGAGGAGATGAAGGCCTCGGGGTTCGTCGCAAAGGCGCTCAAGGACAGCGGGCAGGCCGACGCGACGGTCGCGCCGCCGGCGCCGGTCTGAAGCTCATCGGCCTTCACTGATCACACCGCGGCAGAGGCTGCGCCAGCAGCCACTGGACGCCGATCAGCGTCTTGGCGTCCTCGAACGCGCCGCGCGAAAGCGCTTGGCGCAATTCCTCGAGTGAGTACTCGACGAGGCGGATGTCCTCGCCATCCGCAGGCAATCCGCCGCCGGGGCCCGTTCTCCCGGCATCCGTCACCTCCGCGGCGAACAGGATGATCCGTTCCGACGAGCCGCCGGGGGAGACATAGAACGTCGCGATCAGCTGGAGGCGCTCGACGTCGTACCCGATCTCCTCGTGGATCTCGCGCCGTATCGTGGCTTCGGCCGTGTCGTCGCCGTCCTGCATGCCGGCTACGGCTTCGATCAGCCAGGCGGGCCCTTTCTTGAGTGCCGGGAAGCGGAACTGCTCGATCAGGATCACGCGCCGGCTGTCGCGGTTGAAAACGATGGCGGCAACGGAGTCGCCGCGCTCGAAGCGGAGGCGGCGGCGTAGCGGGCTCATGGTGCCGTCGAAGCGCTCGAACGACACCATCGCCTCATCGACCTTGAAGAAATCATCGAGCAGCCGGGTCTCGCTCTCCACCGCAACTTTTTTCATGGGATATTGTCTGACACTCGCTGTGGATTGTCGCGCGGAGGAGCAGGTCCGAACGCGGACCCCGGTTCCGCACACGTTATCGTCTAAAGGCTATTTCTCGCAGACGATCGAATTGTTGATGGCCTCACGAACGGCTTGTTGGTCGTCATATTCGCCGACCGGGCCCTTTTCTTTCTTGCCGGTACGGTCGAAGAGCCAATACCAATCATAGCTTCCCGCTACGACGAAATAGCGATGCTGGAGCACGACAAGGCCATCGCGGTTGTCGGCATTCTTGCACTGGTTGAGCACGATCACATCGTTCGCGTCGATCACGAAGCTCTGCGTCTTCGCGGTCGTGTCATAGCGGTGGAGCGCTGCCGACACGGCCCAGGCGGGCGACAGGAAGTAGATGTTGCGACCGTCCGAGGTGAATTGCTTGCGGCTGAAGTCGCAGAGCGCCGTCTGCGGGTCCTTGCCCTCCTGACCGCGCACGAGAACTTCGTCTCCGGTGCCGTCCACGTGAATGCGGTGCAACTCGTCGGCCATGGCGCCCGATTTGCAGTCGCCCTGGGAACCGGTGGAATTCGGATTGTTGATCCGGGAATACGCAACCCATTTGCCGTCGGGCGAGAGCACCGGGTCGGCATCCTTGCCGCTCTTCGTGAGCTGACGTTGCTGTCCGTTCTGAACGAGCATCACGTTCCCGTCCTGCACGGTGACGGATATGGCCTCGGCCGCGATCGTCGGCGCAGCAGGGAGCGCGAGGGCAAAGCAAAATGGAACGATGGTTCTGAGCAAAGACACAGGCGATGTGATGAGAGGCATTTGCAATGATCCCGGGCTAATCGGTTCGACCTTCTGGGCAACGGCGGAGCAGCATACAAGAAAATGTTCTCAGCCTTGCTCCCGCTGCGGATGAATTTGTTGCAATGATCGAAAGCGCGATGCCCAGCCTCCGCGCGATCGTCCTCGGCGCGCGAACCGTGGTGTCCGTTCGAGTCAAAGCCGGACGACGATATCCTTTAGGCGGATCGGCGCTGCACCGCTGTGCGCAAGGCTATCAGCGGTCACAACGGCGCCGACATTGCCGGCGCCGTTGCGATCGTAATCCGTTTCTGCCCCGGCTATTGCATCAGCCCCAGCAGGGCGCGGCCTTGCTTGGAACGCAGCTCCTTGTCGTCGATGGTGCCGTCGTTATCGGTGTTGGCCGCATTGAAGCGCTGCTCGACGACGGCAAGATACTCGTCCTTGCTCAAGGTGCCGTCATGGTCGGGATCGGCGGCGGCAAAATCCTTTTTCGTGATCCGGCTACCCAACTCGCGTTGATCGAGCGTGCCGTCGTGATCGCGATCGAGCTTGTCGAATACCGCGGTCGCGGCCGTCTTGGCTTCATTGAGGTCGATCGTGCTGTCGTTGTCGGTATCGATCGCCTGCATCGTCTTCGATGCGGCGGCGCCGACGGGTGCGGCAAACGACATCACTCCGAGACCCAAGGCGCAGGCGATCAGCGGCACCGCGACAGCAATATTCCGTCTCATGTCAAATCTCCGTTGTTCGAAAGTTACTCCGGGCGAGCATGCGCTCATTAACGATTGCACGGTCGGCTCCGGCCAGAAGTAGGCGCCGCGACCGGTAATTCAATGGTCCGACGCTCTTGGTCCCAGGCCACTTGGTTGGCAAGGCTTTTGCTTCTGATTTCGCGCCGCTCGCGCCAATGCGAAGCAGCGATCCAACCAAAATCGAGGTGATGATGATTCGTGCGTTACACGCAATGACTATCTTTGCCGTCGTCGGTTTCGCGACGGATGCGATGGCAAGGAATTACGGCCAGTACGACAACGTCGATCCGGAGACTCGCAGCTGGGTCCAGGGCCTCAAGGATAAATCCGGCCAAGGATGCTGCGATACCGCCGACGGACATCCGGCCGAATACGAATGGGATATCGCGGGAAGCGGCTACCGGGTTCGGATCGAAGGCGAATGGTATGAGGTTCCGCCCGACGCCGTGATCAAGGAGCCGAACCGGCTTGGCTTCGCCACCGTCTGGTATTCGTGGTCATGGGATTTGGCCGGCAAGAAAACCCACCACATCCGCTGCTTCCTGCCGGGGGCGGGAGGCTGATCATCCGGCCGTGTGGCCGACGTACGGATTGACCTCGATATTGACGTGGGAGAGCCCGCCGATTCCCGTAAGCTTCGCCTTGTAATAATCGGGCGTGCGCGGATTGTGCGAGACGATGACCGCGAGCACGCCGAGATGCCCGGGCCCGAGGCGCCACAAATGAAAATCCGCGATGTGATCGCCTTCGGCTTCGAGGCGCTGGCGGATGAGTTCGGCGCTGGCGCGGTTCGGAACGGCGTCGAGCAGCACGGCCGAGGCTGAACGCAGCAGGCTCAAGGACCAGGCAGCGATCACCACCGTTCCCGCAAGGCCGGCCAAGGGGTCGAGCCATGGCAGGCCGAAATAGGCCGCACCGGCAAGGGCCCCGATCGCCAGCACCGACGTCACGGCGTCGGCGAGAACGTGGAGGTAGGCGGCGCGGATGTTGAAGTCCGCGTGTTCGGCGTGGTCGTGATCGTGGGTGTGGTGGTGTGTCGTGATCGTGGTCCATGATGATCGTGGTCACCATGATCATGATCGGTGTGATCGTCGTCGCCCACGGGATCATGTCCCGGGTCATACACATCGCCGCGATCGACCTCTTCCTCCCCGTGGTGATGATGATCGTGATCGTGCAGCAGATACGCGCTTACGAGATTGACGCCGAGCCCGAGCACGGCAATCGGAATCGCCTCCCGATACTCGATCATCACCGGGGAAATGATGCGCGTCACCGATTCATAGCCGATCAGCAGCGCCACCATCGCCAGAATGATCGCGCTTGCGAAGGCCGCGAGCTCGCCGATCTTGCCGGTCCCGAACGAGAACCAGTCATTCCCGATATGCCGGCGCGCGAAGCTGTAGGCCACCGCTGCAATCGAGAGCGCGGCGACGTGAGTCGACATGTGCAGGCCGTCGGCGATGAGCGCCATCGACCCGAACATGGCGCCGCCGCCGATCTCGACGATCATCATCACGGTCGTGAAGGTGACGACGGCCCAGGTGCGCCGCTCGTTGGCGCCATGTTTCTCGCCGAGAAACACATGATCGTGCCGCCACCGCTCGAGCGAATGCGCATCCATGTTTCCAGCTCCCTTTTTGCGACAGCTTAGCGCGCCAAGGTCGATGAGGAAGGACTATGTCTGCTCCTAACGTGCACCAGGTGCAATGGCTTCACCTTTCGGCCGTTCAAATGTTCAAGCCAGATCAAGCCGCAGCTTGTTTTGCTCGGCGGCGGGTCGGGACCGCCTTGGGCGGTGGAATGAGAACATCGGCCGGCACCCGGAAGCGGGCGCGCAGCCGCTGCACCATTGCCATGCTCAGTTGCTTTTTCCCGCGCAGGACCTCGCTAACGCGGCTCGGCGTGCCGAGGATCGGCACCATGTCGGCACGCGTAAGGCTGTGTTGATCCATAAGATGACGAATGAGATCGGCAGTCTTTGGCGGTCGGCGAGGCCATTTGCGCTCCTCGTAGGCCGCGATCAGACGCGCCTGCGCCTCGAGCCGCGCAATGTCGCTGGGATCACTCGAGTTCCATAGCCTTCCAACGAGCGTCCGCGCACGGGCTAGCTCGGTATCGCTGTCTATCACGACGAGGGTTGCGTCCATCAGACTACTTCCGCATCTATTTTGTCGTACTCAGCGTGCGTCCCAAAGAATTGGATCTCCAAGACCCCTGCCTGGTATTGTAGACGAGCAATCAACCGATAGTCGTTCCCCTTGACGTTGAAGACGACTTTACTCGACTTCAGGATGCTCGCCTTCGGATATGACGCTTTAACGTCCTCCGGATGGCGCCAACTCGCAGCCGTCACGATGTCGAGCCAGGCTCGGTATTGAGATCGCGCGGCTGCAATTCCTTTGTGGCCGGCTCGGTGGGCAAGATACCTCTCCACCACATCCGTGCCGATGACGATCATTATTCAAGCATGGCACAAAATTCCAAAAAATGGAATATGGTGCCGCGTGCATTTGTATCAATCGCCCTAGCACTCGGCGAACTTTAAGCATTGAGAACCGCAAGGAAATAAGTATTGCCAGATCAGGCGGGATGTTCAAACTTTCCGAGGCCGGCGCAATCGCTCATCGCGGAGGGATCAGGTCTTGGTGGAACTCGAATTCTATGACCCCTCGGGACTGCTTGAAATCACCCAGCGGCACGCGCCGCGATTGTCCACGCTCAACGGCAAGCGCATCGGGATGCTCAGCAACGAGCAATGGCAGGCTCATCGCACGTTGCCGATCCTGAAGAGTGTGCTGGAGAGGGACTTCGAGGGCATCGAAGTCCTGCCGCTCGATACCTTTCCGCAGGGCGAGCATGCGGTCGGCGCGGATTCCACGATCGCCCAGGTCAAGGAAAGCGGCGTCGACGGCATGATCATCGGCAATGCCGCCTGCGGTTCGTGCTCGACCGCGCTCGGACGTGCCGCCGCCAAGCTTGAAATGGCGGACATCCCGACGGTGCTGTTGGGACGCACCGATTTCCTCGGCGTGGTGCGCAATGCGGTGTCGGGCCTCGGACTGCCGCCGGAAATGCCGATCGTGGCATTTCCGGTCGACACGTTCTTGCCCGGCAGCGATCTCTCCGCCGTCGAAACCCGCAAGCAGGAGTTCTATGACGGACTGACGGTATGGAATGCGCTGTCCAATTTCAGGCCCTCCGACGCGGCGCCGATGATCAAGGTGACGGGGAGGGACCATGAGGAGGCGCTTCGGAACGCCAACAACCTGATGCTGACCAATCTCTGGGGCGACGGTTTGCCGGTGTGGCCGGCGACCCGGCCGCAAGTCGATTGGATCCTGCAAGGCACCAACCGCCCGCGCGATCAGGTGCTCGGGAAAGTCCTTCCGCGCGGTGCGGTCGCGACGATCAAGTCCTGCGCGGTGGCGCTCGCCATGGCCGGCGGCCGGCCGGAATATCTCCCGGTGCTGATTGCCGTGGTCGAGGCATTTCTCGATCCGCTCTCGGACAGCGAGCACATGCAGGCGGACTCGGCGGGCGCCTTTCCCGTCGTCATCGTCAACGGCCCCGTCGCGCGCCTGATCCGGCTCAACACGACGTTCGGCTGCCTCGGGCCCGATCCGCAGCGACCGGCAGGCGGCAGCATCGGCCGGGCATTGCGGCTGATGCAGCAAAACCTCGGCGGCGCTTTGCCGGGCGTTGGCGCCATGGCGATGTGGGGCGCCATGCGCTACACCAACGCCGTCTTCGGCGAGGACGAGGACAACCTGCCGGATGGCTGGCTGCCGCACGGCACCGAACGCCACGGCTTTGCGCCCGGCACAAGCTCCGTGTCGCTGGTCTGGGCGACCGGCGTCACCAACATCCGCCGCCGCAGCGTCAAGAAGGAAACGCCGGAAGTCGACGCCCTGCAGGGCATGCTCCGGATGGCGGAGTACCTGCGGTCTCCCAATCTCGGCTGCCTGATCGGGTACAACGACGGAACGCCGGGCATCCTGATGCTGTCGCCGGTGGTGGCCAAGGCGATGGCCGCGCTCGGATGGACGAAGCAATCGATACGCGAATTTTTGTGGGAGCACGCGCGCCTGCCGGGCGAACAGTTGCGGCGCGAAGGGATCGAATCCTGGATCGCGGCCGATCGCGACCCGGTGGTCCGCGACAGCCTGAAGCTCGATCCGTGGCCGCAGGCGGTGCGGCCCGAAAATCTCGTGCTCCTTGTTGCGGGCGGCGGTCATCCGACCAACAGCTACTGGATGGAAGGCTATTCGCCGCACGTCGTCGGACGCCGCATCGATATCCCTGACGATTTCGAACGGCTTCTCGCCGAGGCCGAACGCGACATCGGCTGCGGCACCGAGGCGTGCCGCATCTGAACGCCGCGGTTGCATCGCCGCCGTCCTATCGACTGCGTCACATCGACTTTGCGGCATCGATCTTCTGGCATCGACTTTGCAGCGCGTTTGGTCGATGCTGCCCGGCGCAGATTGCCGGACCTGCATGGAGTATTTTCCACGTCAGATCGGGTTGGTGGACGCGCTTGCGACGCGCTTCAATCCGCTTGGAAAGGTGAATTATGGACTTTGCCTCACGCCTTTTTTCCCGCGCCTTCTGCGGCGCTGCTGTGGCCCTCATCTCTTCGACGATGGCACCGACACTTGGTCGCGCTCAAGACACCCTCAAGCTCGGCGTTTTGCTGCCGTTCACCGGTCCGTGGGCGAAGAACGGCAATGAATCCTACGTCGCGATGGAGATCGCGCGCGACATGGTCAACGAGCGCGGCGGGGTGAAGGGGAAGAAGGTCGAGTTCGCGCGAGGCGATGCGCCCGACCCGAGCGCCGGCAAGAGCGAAGCCGAGCGCATCATCACCCAGACCGGCGTCCAGCTCATCACCGGCACATATGCCTCGCCGCTCGGCGTCTCGATCAGCGCGGAGGCGGAGCGGCACAGCGTCATTCACTGGGAAACGATTGCGTCCGCCGACGTCATCACCAAGCGCGGCTACAAGCACGTGTTCCAGGTCGGGCCGGCCGCGAGCCGCTATGGCAAGGCCGCGCTTGATTTCACCAAGGACGAGCTTGCCCAGCGGCTCGGCAAGAAATTCGAGGACTTGCGTATCGCCCTGTTGTGGGAGAACCGCGCCTTCGGCACCTCGGTCGGCGTCGGCGCGCGCGCCGAGGCCAAGGCGCTCGGCGTCAAGTTCATCTACGACGAGGGCTACGATCAGTTCATGACCGACATGACGCCGCTGGTGCAGAAGCTCAAGGATGCCAAGCCGGACGTCTTGATCGCGATCTCGTTCATCAACGACACCGTTCTTCTTCACCGCAAGGCGAAGGAGTTGAACTTCAACGTTCCCGTGGTCATCGGCGTGAGCGCCGGCCACTCGGTCCCCGACCTCAAGGACTCGCTCGGCACGGCCGTCAACGGCATCTTCGTCAGCGACCTGCCGGTGCTGGTCAATCCGGCCGCGTTGAAGCCCGAGGTCGAGGCGGCGGCGCAGGAATTCAACAAGCGCTACGAAAACGTCCAGCATCGGGTGCCCGCCGGCCACGCCGTGGCGTCGTTCGCGGCGCTGTGGACGCTGTTCAACGATGTTCTGCCGCGCGCGAAAGCGATGGATGCCGAGAGCATCCGCACCGCGGCGCTCTCGATGGATTTGCCGGACGGCAGCCTGATCAACGGCAGCGGACTGAAGTTCTCGAACTTCGATCAGCCGGACGATCCGAAGGATGCCGGCCAGAACGTCCGCTCGTCGATCGGCGTGTGGGAATGGCAGGACCTCGGCGCGCGGCAAATCTATCCGAAGACGCTCGCAACGAGCGCCGTCACGATGGTGCCGCTCCCCGACTGGTCGAAGCGGTGACCTGCGACGACCGCGGATGCTTGCCGAGGTTCGAATTACAGCGGTCATTCCGGGGCGCCGCGTAGCGGCGAGCCCGGAAATCCATACTCCGCAGTCTGTGGTCATGGATTCCGGGCTCGCCTTCGCTGCGCTACGGCGCCCGGAATGACTGCGTCTGGGACACGTAACACGTAGATGAGCGCCAAGCTCTGATGGACACGGTCGCGCAGCTGCTGGTCTCCGGCGTGATGCTGGGCGGCATCTACGCGATCATGTCGATCGGGCTGACGCTGATTTTCGGGGTGCTCAAGATCGTCAACTTCGCCCATGGCGAGTTCCTGATGCTCGCCATGTATGCCGCCTGGGCGGTCGCCGGCGCTCCGGGTGTCAATTCGTACGCGGCCGCCGTGATCGTCATTCCCGTGCTGTTCGCGTTCGGTGCGCTCGCCTATTGGGCGATCGTCCGCCCCGCGGTCGACAAGCCTCACCTCATCGTCGCCTTTGCCACGATGGGCCTCTCGATCGTCATGCAAAACCTGGCGCTGGTGTTGATGACGGCGGACCTGCGTGACGTGCCGCCGCTGTTTGGCGGCACTCCGCTCCGCTTCGGACCGATCTATCTTCGCGTCGAGCTTGTGCTCGGCTTCCTTGTCAGTATCGCGGTGACGATCGCGCTGATGGTCTTCATCAAGCGCAGCTACATCGGCAAGGCCATTCGCGCCACCGTCCAGGACCGCGACGCGGCGATGCTGATGGGCATCAACGTGCCGCGGCTCTTCCTGCTCACGTTCGCCGGCGGGTCGGCCCTTGTCGGCCTCGCCGGCTGCATCATGCTGCCGCTCTATTCCACTTTTCCGACGGTCGGATTGAACTTCGTGCTGATCGCCTACGTGGTGGTGGTGCTCGGCGGAATGGGCAGCATCGAAGGCGGCTTCCTCGGCGGCATCTGTATCGGATTGGTGCAATCGTTCAGCGGCTATTACGTCGCGCCGGCCTATGGGCAGATGTTCTATTTCCTGGTGTTCCTGCTCGTCATGATCTTCCGGCCCAACGGGCTGTTCGGCCAGCGCGGGGCCGCGATGGTTGGAATCAACGAGTGATGGCGGCCCCGGGCGAAAACGCAGCGGCGGCTGGCGGCATGTCATCTCCGACGACCGCGCCGCGCCGCAGCGCCTTGTCGATCGTCGAAATCGTGGTTCTTGCCGCGTGCATCGCCTGCGCCGTCGTGATTTCCAATCGCTACGCCGTCGACGTCATGATCCGCACGTTTCTGTGGGTTGGCCTCGCCCTCGCCTGGAACGTCGCGGGCGGCTACGCCGGATTGATATCGTTCGGCCACGCCGCTTTTTTCGGTATCGGTGCCTACGCCTCCTCGATCCTCCTCGTGAACTACGACGTCACGCCATGGATCGGGTGGACGGCCGGCGCGATCCTGTCGGCGTGCGCCGGCGTACTGCTCGCGACGATCTGCGGCCGTTTGCGTGGCCCGTTCTTCATCCTCTCCACGCTTGCGGCCGGCGAGGTCACGCGCATCGCGGCGCTCAACTGGCGATCGCTGACAGGCGGCGCGGAGGGGCTCGAGATCCCGCCCAATGCCGGTGCCGGCAACATGGTCTTCGCCAGCCAATGGCCGTACGTGACCCTGATGCTCGCCTACATGCTCACCCTGTTCGCGCTATCGGTATGGATCGAGCGCACGCGTTTCGGCTACTACCTCTTTGCAACGCGCGATGACGAAGACGGTGCGTCGGCGATCGGGATCAATCCGCAGTTCATGCGCATCTCCGCGATGGCGTTGTCGGCAGCACTGACGGCCGTGGGTGGCACGCTGTTCGCGCAGTATTTCCTCTATCTCGATCCGACCCACGTGATCTCGCCCGATATCTCGTTCCAGTTCGCCCTCATCTGCGCGATCGGCGGCCTCGGGACGGCGCGCGGACCGCTGTTCGGGGCTTTGATCATCATTCCGCTGTCGGAATTTCTCCGCGGCTTTCTCTCGCAGTCGGCGTCCGGCCTTTATCTCGTCATCTACGGCGCCGTCGTCATCGTCGTCGTTCTCTATTTCCCATCGGGCATTTCCGGCGCCATCTCCCGCCTGCGGCGGCCGCCGTCACGGAACGACGCGTCGGCTGCCGGTCTCACGAAGAATCCCATGTGATGCTGGAGCTCGACGCCGTCAGCCGCCGGTTCGGATCGCTGTGGGCCGTGCGCGATTTGACCTTCCGGGTCGAGCGCGGCGAGATCGTCGGCGTCATCGGGCCGAACGGCGCCGGCAAAAGCACGCTGTGCAATCTGATCGCCGGCGCGGTGGTGCCCACGAGCGGCGAAATCCGCTTCCTCGATCACACCATCACCAAGGCCAAACCTTACCAGGTCGCGCGCCTTGGATTGGCGCGGACCTTTCAGATTCCAAAGCCGTTCAAGCAGCTCACGGTGCGCGAGAACGTGATGCTGAGCGCCTTGCGCCGCCACGGCACGCCGTCCCGGGCGGAAGGCATCGCAACCGCGACCATGCGTTTTGTCGGACTGGATCACCTGGCCGATGCGCCTTCGACCAGCCTGACGGTCGGTCTTCTCAAGAAGCTCGAGGTCGCCCGCGCGCTTGCGACCGAGCCCTCGCTGGTGCTGCTCGACGAGGTCATGGCCGGGCTGACGCCGCCGGAAATCCGAGAGATGATGGCGGTGGTGTCACAGCTGCCGGGGCAGGGGATCACCGTCATTTGGGTCGAACACGTGATGATGGCGATCATGAACGTGGCGCACCGCATCGTCGTCATGCATCAAGGGCCGGTCGCTGGCGCAGGGCGCGCCAAAGGAAGTCGCCAGCAATCCGGCCGTCATCGCCGCCTACCTCGGCGACAAATACGCCTATGCTGCAAGTTCGTAGCCTCAACGCCTTCTACGACCGCACGCAGGTGCTCCACGGCATCAACCTGCGGGTCGACGAGCGCGAAATCGTCGGCCTGATCGGTGCCAACGGCGCCGGCAAGAGCAGCACGCTCTTGAGTATTCTCGGGCTCAAGACCCGCGCCGAAGGCGAGATCTGGCTCGCCGGCGAGCGCATCGACGGCTTGCCCGCTTACGAGCGGGTGCGCCGTGCGATCGTGCTCATTCCCGAGCGGCGGCGCCTCTTTCCGTTCATGACCGTGCGCGAGAACCTCGAACTCGGCGCCTATCTGCCCGCGCCGCGCGAGCGCCGCCGCAGATCGCTCGAATCGGTGTTCGAGCTTCTGCCGATCCTCGCGGAGCGTCAGAACCAGGTGGCGGGGTCGCTGAGCGGCGGCGAGCAGCAGATGTGCGCCATCGGCCGCGCCTTGATGACCTGTCCGCGCATTCTCCTTCTCGACGAGCCGACCGAGGGCCTTGCTCCGCTCTATGTCGAGCGCCTGTTCGAACTGGTCGAGCGCTTGCGCGCGGACGGCATCACGATCCTGATGGTCGAGCAGAACGTGGAACACGTTTTGCGCGTGGCAGACCGCGGCTATGTGCTGGAGAACGGCCATATTGTGTTGGAGGACACTGGGCCGCGCCTGTTGAATGATCCCCGCCTGAAGACCGCCTATCTCGGCCTTTGATAGAGTTGAAGAGATGATCACCGACGTGCACGTGCACCACGTTCCGCAGGCCTTCGTCCGCTTCGTCGAAGCGGCGGCGCCGTACGGGATGCGGCTTGAGCCGCCGCAGGGCGAGAGCGTCGCGCTTCACGCCGGCGGGTTGCGCTATGGCCTCAGCCGCACCTTCTTCGACGTCGAGCGATTGATCGCCCGCATGGCCGAGATGAAGGTGGACCGCGCTGTGCTGTCGCTCGCCACCCCGTTCGTGAATTACGATGTGCCGGCAAGCACTGGGCCGGGAAGCGGCCGAGCTTTACAACGATGAAATCGCGGCGCTGTGCAAGCGGATGCCGGAGCGCTTCGCCGGCTGGGCCTACCTGCCGATGCAGGACCCCATGGCAGCTGCGACGGAGCTGCGCCGCGCCGTGACGAAGCTCGGCTGCGTTGGCGGCTACCTGTCGTCGAACGTCAAGGGCCGCTACCTCGATGCCGAGGAATTTGCGCCGATTTTCGCCGCCGCGACCGAGCTGAACGTGCCGTTGTTCGTCCATCCGTCGAACCCGCCGGCGCGCGAGCGCACGGGCAAGTACGAACTCGCCGTCGTCGCCGGCTACCTGTTCGACACCACGCTCAACATCTTTCACATGATCTTCGGCGGCCTGTTCGACCGATATCCGACGCTGCGCATGTGCTGCACGCACCTTGGCGGATACGCGCCGCTGCTCCAGGCGCGCATGCAGCGTGAGCTCGACACCAATCCGACGCTGGCGGCCACGCTCAAGCGGCCGCTGTGCGAGTATTTCCGCGCGCTTTATTTCGACTCGATCTGCTTCGAGCCGAGCTACGCCCGGGCCGCGCTAGAGTCCGAGGTCGTCGATCCCAGCCATTTGCTGCTCGGCAGCGATACGCCGTTTCCGCTCGGCGAACCCGATCCGGTGGGCTTTGTCGAGCGCAGCTTTCGCCTGAGCGCGCCGACGTTGGCCGATGCCATCCTGCACAGAAACGCCGCGGCATTTCTGTCGTCCGCCGCCAATGGAGGGTCGCGATGAACGTGCGCAAGATCAGCTTCACCAAGGAGACGATTTTCTCCGATGCGGACCGGGCGGCGGCGCAGCCGATCACGCGCGCCGTCGGCATCGCCGTCATCGCCAACCCGTTCGCAGGGCGCTACGAAGAGGACATCTCGGCATTATTCGCGCAGGGCGCCGAGCTAGGTGCGCTGATGATGAAGGACCTCGTGCCCCTGTTGCCGCGGCCTGCCGTGATCTACGGCAAGGCGGCGATCGTCGGCGTCGACGGCGAGATCGAGCACGGCGCGGCGGTCCTTCATCCGCGACTCGGCGCTCCGATGCGCCAGGCAATCGGCGGCGGCGAGGCCATCATCTGCTCGAACGTCAAGATCGGCGGGCCCGGGCACCTCGATCGATGTGCCGCTGGCGCACAAGGACAACATCTGGTCGTTCGACCACCTCGACACGATCACGGTTTCGGCCGGCGATGCGCCGCGGCCGCGCGAGATCGCGGCGGTGATCGTCATTGCCGACGGCGGGCGCCCGCATCCGCGGGTCGGCAAGGGGCGCGTTTAGCGCGGTGCCTCAATGAAGGGGACCGTCTGCGCGAAGAATTTCCTGACTTCGTCATTCCGGGGGCCGAGCGCAGCGTCGGCAGCCCGGAATCCATGACTCCGCGGTCCGTGTTCATGGATTTCGGGCTCGCCTTCGCTGCGCTACGGCGCCCCGGAATGACGGCCTCGGTTATTCGCTCTCGTCGTATGGGACCCGGTCCATCACCATCTGCATGACTGGCCAGGCGGTGTTGGTTTCGAGTTCCTCGAGGGCGTGGGCGAGGAGGCCGGCGGAGCGCGAGATGACCGCGACGCCGCGCATCGCCTCGACCGGAAATCCGATTTCGCACAACAGCGCCCCGATGGCGCCGGTGGCATTGAGCGGCAGCCGCCGGCCGCCCTGCTTTTCGATTTCGGCTTCGAGCCGCCTGGCAAGGTCGATGTGGCGGCCCGGGACTTTGGCCTCGTGCGCGACGTCAAAGAGCCGCTTGGTGCGCGGATCGTCGGGGAAATAATCGGGGTGGCCGAAGCCCGGAAACCGGCGCTTGGTCTTGATGTATTCGGCGACCGTGTCCGCCGCCCATTTTTCCGGAGCAACGCCGCTGGCGACGCCTTGCTGAAAGAGCGCTCCTGCGCCCGCCATGGTCCCGATGAACTTGTTGCCGACGGTGAGGAGGCCGGCCGCAATCGGGACCTGAAGGTCGGTCGGTACTGAGTCGGCGACGAGGCGCGCGACCAGCGTGCTTGGCGTGATGCCGTGGTCCATCAGGATGACGAGACAGGCATCGAGAATCTTGGTCTGCTGTGGCGTCGCAAGCTTTCCCGTCACTGCGAGAAAGATCGCCTCGGTAAACGAGACCTTGCCGACCAGTTCGTTGAGCGTGTCCTTGCCGCGCAACAGCAAGCGCGCGGTATCGCTTGTCGGCGTGCCGATCTTGGTCTTGAGCTTTCTCTCACCGGTCTTGTTGGGTTTCTGAGCCATCGTGCTTCCCGTGCGCTAAAGAGTGTTTGTCGCCGCCAGTTGTGCTGACGCTATTTCAGCGTTTGCAGCGCCTGTTCGGCAAAGCTGTTGGTGTAGGTCGCGGCGATATCGATCTTCGCCTTGGCGATCGCCGGGTCGAACCGTACCATGGCCTTGTAGACATTCTCCGGCCCCTGCTTCGGCATGAGGCCGTCCGGCGAAAAGCTCGGCAGGTTGTTCTGCAGCGCCTGGCGATAGACCGCCGGATTCTGCTGGTAAAACTCCGCCGGCACCTTGGCCATGATGTCGTCGGGCTTGGCGGTCGTCAGCCACTTCAGCGTCCGCACGATGGCGTTGACGACAGCCTGGGCGGCCTTCGGATTTTTCTGCGCGAAGCTCACCGGCGCATAGAGGCTGCCGGACGCATAATCGCCGCCGTAGACCGCCCGCGAGCCTTCTGCGGTCCGGCTGTCCACAACAACGACGATGTCGCCCGAGAGCGTCAGCTCGGTGATGGCGAGGTCGAGGTTCGAGATCGCGAACAGCTCGCTCTGCCGACGCATCGCCGCGACCGCGACCGCACCCGCGCCGACAGTGATCGTCGTCACGTCGTCCGGCTTCAAGCCGGCATTGGCGAGGATGAGATCGAGAAATGTCTGGGTCGCCGAACCGGGGCCGGTGATGCCCACGGTCTTGCCCTTGAGATCGGCGGGCGACTTGTAGTTCGCGATCTGAGACTTGGCGATGCCGAGCACGTTTTGCGGATAGCGGCCGAACAGCACGAGGCTTTGCATGTTCTGGCCCTTGCTCTGCATGCGCATCGTGTTTTCGTAGGCGCCCGCAACGATGTCGGCGCTGCCGCCGATGACCGACTCAAGCGCCTTCGATCCCGCATTGAAGTGCTGCAACGTGACGTTGACGCCGGCTTCCGCGAAATAGCCGAACCGTTCCGCCAGCACGACCGGGAGAAAGTAGACCTGCGCCGGCGGACCGGAGACCGCGATGGTGACCGCCGATTTTTCGGCGGGCTGGGCTGAAGCTAACGGCGCACCCGCGAAGAAGGCAGTGAGCAGCGTGGCAGCGCCGGCGAGAATTCCTGAACGCATTCAAAACTCCAAAGACGATCGAACGTCGATTAACATTTCTAGCGGACGAGACGCGCGGCTGCGAGAGCGTTGCTGTCTGACGTAGCATTCCGGGGGCCGAGCGCAGCTCGGCAGCCCGGAATCCATACGCCGCAGTACGTATTCATGGATTCCGGGCTCGCCTTCGCTTCGCTGCGGCGCCCCGGAATGACCGGCTGTGTGCGGTCCTCACGCGTCGAATCCGCGGGCCTGCACGAAGTGCGACGACACGCATCACGACATTCTCGCCTGGAATTGTCCCGCATGGGCCTCGCAGCACGAGAAGAAGTATTTGCGCTGCGGCGGCGGCGTTTGCCGGCTGCGGCCGCTGACGACGATCTCCCCGTCGATCAGCACGTAGGCGATGCCTGGCAGGTCGCCGTGGGCGATAGCGTCGGCGACGGTCGTGCCGGCAGACCCCTGGACCGGCCCGCAGACGACGAGATCGGCCGGCTTGCCGGGCGCGAGAATCCCGACATCGAGGCCGTGCGCTTTGGCGGTGTTGCCGGTCGCAATCGCGATCGCTTCGGCCGGAGAGACATCGCACACCGAGCAGATGAAGCAGATCTGCCGCAGCATGCCGCGCGGGATGATGCCGGTCCCGCCCGGCGTATCGGTCCCGAGCGTCAGTCGTGACAGTTGCCCGCTGCTTTTGAGGCGGCGCACGGCGCGCTGCGTCGAGCCGTAATTTCCGGACGAGCATATCTCCAGCGCGAAGCGCGTCGTGTCGATCAGCTTGTCGAGGTCCTCGTCGCTCATCGGAATGGGTCCGCCGCTGATGTGCGCGGCGACGTCGGGCTGCAACCACGACAGGATGTCGTAGCCGCAGACCTGGCTCAGACCGGAGCGCGACACGCCGCCGGTGTGCACCTTGATGCGGATGCCGCGCGCGCGGCACCAGGCGTTGTAGCGCAGCGCCTCTTCTTTATGGGTAGCGAGCGGATAGAACAGATATTTCGCGACGATCGACCTCGCCGCCGCGAGCCGGTCGAAGTGATCCTCCGTCATGCCCGGCACCAGCAGGACCGTGCCGGCATGGAGCTTGGCGCCGCTCCAGCGCACGCGCCCGGTCGTCGCCGCGGTGACCACGGCGAGCGAGGTCACGAGATCGGGGTTGAGGTTCTCATAGTCGAGGCCGGGCACGTGCAATTCGGCCGCGGACACCATCGTGGTCGTGCCGCCGTGCACGTAATTACCGATCCAGCCGATCGTATCCTGGGTCGGCGTCCACTCGCCGAACACCGGATGGACATGGCCGTCGACGAGCCCGGGCATCACGGCGCTGTTGCCGGCATCGAGCACCGCGTCGACCTTGGTGTCCGCAGGCGGATCGAACGCCGCGATGCGCGTGCCGTCGATCAGCAGCGACTTGACCGGTGCCTGCGGTTGCGCGAGGTCGCCCGTGAAGAACTCGCCGATGTTCTTGATGAGGAGTGTACCCACCCAAGCCTCGTTTCAGTGTCTCGGCAGCGAGGTGCGCACGCTGCGAGAGGCAGGATAGACACGCGTTTTGATCGTTTGAACAGGCCTTCGTTGCGGTCTCAACCCGGCGCTATCGCGCTCAACTCGAGATCGTGCGAGGATTACTGTCATGAACTGCGTCCGATGCCGAAGAAAGAGGAGGGCTCCGTGAACGCCGATGCCAAGAAAACAGTGCTCCGCATGATCCCCTACGGGATTTATGTGCTGACCACCGACGACGGGGCGGGCAATCTCGCGGCATCGACGGTCAACTGGGTCACGCAAAGCGCGTTTGCGCCGCCGCTGGTGGTCGTGGGCGTAAAGGCGGATTTGGGCACCTACAAAGCGTTGAAGACCGCGCAGACCTTCGCGCTCAACATGCTCGGCAAGGATCAGAAGGCGCTCGCCTTCACGTTCTTTCGGCCGGCCGACGTAAGCGACGGCAAGATCAGCGGTCAAGCGTATCGCAAGGGGACCACCGGCGCGCCGCTTCTCGTCGATGCGCCGGGCGCGGTCGAGTGTCGGGTGACCGCCGTCATCGAGCAAGGCGATCATCACATCGTCGTCGGCGAGGTGGTCGAGGCGCATCTCAGCAAGCCGTTCGCGGGGAGACCCGACGCGGCCATTCTCGAGATGAAGGACCTCGGAGACAACGTGTTCTACGGCGGATGATCGCGGCTATTAAGCGGCGGCCGGCGAGGCGAAATGGGTCGTGAACCGACACATCTGGCGGCGGTCGCGGCCGCCGCACTTTCCGTTCCCGAGCGCGTGCTGCTGTTCTGTCTCGCCAGCGGCACCTCGTGGCAAAAGGCCGGCGTTACCGAGCGGACCATCTCGGTCATGGTGGTGAAAGGCATGATCGATCGCGACGCGCTCGGACATCCGTCGATCACGAAGCAGGGCCGCGACGCCCTCGACGCACTGCTGGCGCAGCCGTAGGCGAATTGTCGCCAGCGTTCGGCGGTTCCAGCCGGGATCGCGTGCGGGACAGCGCTGCGGATGAACGATCCGCAAGATCGAGCAAACGTGACCGGCGAATGTGAGCAACGTCACATCGCTGCGAAGCGCGCTGCCTTACGCTGAACTTGCTCGGCTGCCAGCCCCGAGCAGCTTCCCCGGCCCTTGCGTCTCGAGAGCATTGTCCTCCCACGTGCTCCGAAGAGGGCCGGGGTTTTTTTGTGAACTCTCGGGCGGGAAAGACAAGAGACGCCGCGCTTTCGATGGTAATTCGTAGCCATCCCGCGCGTGTTTTGAACCGAACGGCCGGCCGCCGCTACCAATCGACGGTAAAGGAAATGAGAGAGGCTCCATCATGGGCGGGCAGTCGTCGCTGGGCACTCATCGGACCATGATCTCGCCAAACAAACCTGCGAGCATGGGATCCTGGGCAGTTAAGTTGCCGCCGGCTGCCCCGTTCGTTGAGTCGACATCGTTGCCGATTTAAGGGCGCATAATCCACCGGCGAGATGAGGCTCTGACCTAGCCGCGTCATGCGCGCTGATTTTTCCAGTCAGGATTACTTTCGCAATCCCGCTGCCGAGCTTGAGAAGCTGAGATCAGCTGGCCCGGTGGTCGAGGTGCGATTCCCCATCATCGGTCAGGTTTGGACCACGACCACGCAGGACATGACCGATCGGGTCCTGAAGGACTCGGAAACCTTCACCATTCGCCGGGACGATGGCGCCATTGCCGGATTGCAGTGGTGGATGCCGGGCATTCTGCGTGCTCTTGTCAAGCACATGCTGTCGATGGACGAGCCGGATCACAAACGGCTGCGCGACATCGTCGACGAGGCTTTTCGCCGCCGTGCCATTCTCGAGATGGAACCGCGCATTCTTGCGCTCGCCGACGAACTCGCCGGTGAACTGTTCGCCGAAGGAAGCCCGGCGGACCTTGTCGATCGCTACGCCCGGAAGCTGCCGCTGTCGGTGATCTGCGAGCTTCTCGGGTTGCCGCTTGCCGACAGGCCGAAGTTCACCGCCTGGGCGAGCGGCTTTACGCGCTTGACCAACACCGTCGGTCTCCTGACGCTCATTCCGAACATGGTCGCTATGAGGCGGTACTTGGAGCGACGTTTGGATGCCGTGCGCGAGAAGGGCGGCGAGGGCCTCATCGCGGAGCTTGTGCGCGTTGAAAGGGAAGGCGCGCAGATCAGCGGCGATGAGATGGTGGCGATGATGTTTCTGTTGCTGTTTGCAGGGCACGAAACGACGACGCATCTGATTAGCGGTTCTGTCTATGAACTGGTGAAGAACCCGGGTCTGCGCGACTGGCTCGAAGAAGATTGGAGCCGGGTCAATCTCGCGGTCGAGGAATTCCTGCGCTTCCTCTCGCCCGTGCAATTCACCAAGCCGCGCTTCGTGCGCAGAGACATCGAACTCGGCGGCGTCCGGCTGAAGAAGGGCGACAAAATCATGCCCATGCTGGCCGCCGCGAACCTTGACCCGCACGCAAATCCACACGCGGAGAAGCTCGACCTCGCGAGAAAGCCCAACCGCCACGTCGCGTTCGGCACCGGAATTCATTTTTGTCTCGGGCATCAGCTCGCGCGCATCGAAGCGACTTGCGCGCTGAAAGCGCTGTTCCGGCGCTGGCCGAAACTGGAGCTTGCGGTCGACGACTCCGAGATCAAGTGGCGCAAACGGCCCGGCCTCAAAGCCATCGAGCGTTTACCGGTCGCGAGCCCACGCTGAGGCAGGCGAGCCCACGTCCACCCGGCGCCGCAGCCGCGTTCGACTTGGGTTGAGCGCCGGCGAATTCGATAAAATTGTTCCTTTCCAATTTTCGGTTTCGTCATGGCCTTGGGATACCTAAGCGATGCCAACCGCGCGTTTAGGAGGACCACATGCGAGCGATTGTTGAGTTTGTCCGCGATGAATCCGGCGCCACCGCCATTGAATACGGATTGATTGCTGCCGGCATTTCGGTTGCGATCATCGCGGTCGTCAATTCCCTCGGGACCCAGCTGCAGAAGACCTTCAGCACCGTCTCATCGCAGCTTGCGACGGCCGGCAAGTAAGCAAATTGCCGTCGGATAGCTGACGGCGCGTCGCCCCTGGCGGCACCATTTGCAGGCTAGTCTGATCTTGGATACTTGGAGCCGCGTGCGCCGTAAAATGGGCACGCGGCCGTTCTTTTATGAACGCATGATCGCGATAATGTGCGCGTGATCGCGCTCGTTTCGATACCGTTTACGTGCTCGGAGACTCGAGCGCGTCGGCCAGGGACGTCAGCGTCTTTGCCAGCTCCCGCGCCTTGTCGGACGTCAGCTTGACCGATTCGAGTTCGCTGTCCGCGCCGTAGAGCGTGTTCTCAATCGCCAGAGTGACCAGGCTCTGCTCGAAATCCGCGCAGATCGAGACTTCATCTCCATCGTCGGCACGGATGACAGCACGCATCTCAAAGCCTCGCTTTGTTTGGAACATAACGCTTCCGCCTTGCGGCCAAATGAACGCGTTTTGGAAGTTTTTACTCTATTGGAGCATGTGGATCGGGGCATTTGGCGCTGAGCCGGCGTATCGCAGCGCAAAACCGTGTCGTTAGCGCTTGTGAATGTCTTAACCGAGCGCTGATAAAAAGCCTTCGCCGATCAAAGTACGGATTGCCACATGAGCTGGTCTGAAAGCATCCGCGCCAAAGCCGAACATTGCCGGCAAATGGCCAGCAAAGCCCGTCAGCCGTACGACAAAGAACAATGGCTCAAGCTGGCCGAGGATTGGATTCTACTGCTGGAGCGTTCCGCCGGCGCCAGGCGAAAGGTATCGGAGCTCGATCACGAGGCGCTTCACTTGTGAGGGCTTCAATTCGTCCGATCACCGGAGCGTCGACCCCGATATTGCTCCGATCGGGCCGTTCCGTGTGTCTTTCTGACCACGGCGCCGAGATATTTGGGACAAGGTGAGCCACCGGGTGGTCGTCGGCCTTCCAATTTCAGGGCCACTTGTTAGCATACTTCAGGATTCGTTTACGGGGGTGACGATTCCATGAAGCTCGCGATAGCATTGACAGTGACCGTGCTGATTGCAGCCGGGGCGGTGGCGTCTGCAAAGGCGCTCATCGAAATCGGCGCGGCCAATCTCCGCACGCAGATTCAACAGGCGGACGTGGCGCAGATGCGCTGAAATTGGCGTGGGCGGGGTTCACCGCACACGTTACCGGTGACGTCTCGAACGGCTGGGAGCTTTGTTTCTCTCGGCCGAGGTCGCTATCGCGATCGATTTCCTCGCATCGTCTCGGTATTGGAGCAATGACCTCAGCTTGGCTGAAGAGATTAGGTCGCCGTTGAGGCGATGGCGGTTGCCGTGTTTCCGCCCGAGCCACCTCCAATTGTTGAATGCGATGCGCGACCCTCGATCAGTATCAGGCGTTAGCTAATACAATTGCCGGGTCCTCGAAGCGAACTGACAACCGCAGCGAAGCGAACTGACAGCCGCGGCGCGTGCAACCTTTCACCCGATTTTGTGTTGTCACGACGTCATGAGCAGAAAGATCGCGAATCCCAAGCGCACGCGTGGCAGACCGGCAACCGGAGTTGGCACCCTGATTGGCCTTCGGTGGCGGGAGCTCGAGTTGCAGGCAATTGATGCGTGGCGGCGTGAGCAGGCGGATCCGCTGACGCGCAGCGAGGCTATTCGTGACCTGGTGAGAAGTGCACTTGCAATCCCGCGCGCTCGACGGATGCGTTCGACCGCGTCGTTGGGTGGCAGGCATCGACCGAGCGGGAAGCAACACGGGCCGTCAATCGCCTCTCGGCTGGCGGCGGAGCAGATCGACAAGATCTCCGATCGCTCCGCACCTCCTGAGGCACGTCAGGCGCGTAAGCGGCACCTGATCAAGGGACCGAAGGAATTCAGAGACGTCCGGATCGATGTTCCGAAGTCAAAATGATGCGCGGTTTGCAGAGGGCCTGCGTCAAGCATTCAACGTCCAAATCGCGAAATTCAGAACGCTCGCAAAGCCGACCCAACACGCGAGCGGCACTAAGCACGCGCCAGCGATCCGATCGAGCCGGAAAAACGCCACTGTGGTGGCGAGGATGACCGCGAGCTGAGGAATGATGTTGACCATTCCCAGCAGCGGACTATGGCCGACAAAGAACATCCACGACCACGCCGCATTCAAGGCAAGCTGAAGGAAGAACAACAGCAACGCAGCACGGCGCCCACGCACCGACGGCGCCAGCCGGAAAATTCGCCACGCGGCGAAGGCCATCAACACGTAAAGCGCCGTCCACACCGGCCCAAACACCCAGTTCGGCGGGTTAAAGGCGGGTTTGGTAAGCGATGCATACCAGGGCGATAGGTTCGGGAAGGTCGCGACTTGGCCTAGGACCGACGCGCCGACAACGGCAAGCACCACGACCGCGGCACTACGCAGGTCCCGCATCTGCTCGGATCGAAGGTGCAACTGCATCGTCTCGTCTTCCGTTCCGCGCGGGTTTCATACTCCGGCGCGAACGCCACGCTGACGATTAAGTCTTTGAAATTACTGGCGCGCCCTACGGGAATCGAACCCGTGTTTCCGCCGTGAAAGGGCGGCGTCCTGGACCGCTAGACGAAGGGCGCGGAAAGCGCGGCGACATATAGAGGCGTTCCGGCAAACGGGCAAGCAAAGGCGCAAGGGTCCTCGCGAGCCTGACAGCGCAGGGCAGAATGCACAGGGTAGGGCGGGCCGCCGCTGGCCCGGAACATTGCGATCGGAAAGCGAGGAGTCCCGGCGCTTACCAATGCCCCGTGTTCGGCATCGACTTCCAAGGTTCGCGCGGCGGCAGTGCCTCGCCCTTCTGCAGCAGTTCGATCGACTGTTTGTCGGGCGAGCGCACGAACGCCATCATGCCGTCGCGTGGCGGGCGGTTGATGGTGACGCCGGCCTTCATCAGGCGATCGCAGGTCGCATAGATATCGTCGACCTCGAAGGCGAGATGGCCGAAATAACGCGCTTCGCCGTAGTCTTCGGTATCCCAATTGTAGGTGATCTCGACGAGCGGCGCCTCGCGCCCGTTGCCCTTGCTGCCCTTGACCAGGCGCTCGTCCTGCGGGGCTGCCAGGAAGACATTGGTGTAGCGGCCCTTCTCGCTCGGCATGCGCCGCAGTTCCACGAGCCCTAGCTTGTTGCAGAAGAAATCGAGCGCGGCATCGAGATCGCGAACCCGCAACATGGTATGAAGATATCGCATGGGTGTCCTTTCGGTTGATCCTCGTTCTCCCGCTCGCGCTGCGTCTCGCCAGGGCGAGTGACGGCATGGCGCGCCGCAACACCCTATATAGGGTCGACCTTCGATATAAGGGACGACCATGATTGCGCCCGATCTGACGGACGGCATCGCGCGGCTGCGCGCGCTCGTGAACGCGGCCGACATCGTTCTGCCGTTCACCGGGGCCGGCATCTCGACCGAATGCGGCATCCCGGACTTTCGTTCGCCGGGCGGTCTATGGACGAAGTACCGGCCAATCCCGTTCGACGAGTTCATGGCGAATGCTGCAATGCGCAATGAATCCTGGCGCCGGCGCTTTGCGATGGAGGCCGAGTTTTCCACAGCCCGTCCGGGCCGTGGCCACAGGGCCCTCGCCAGCCTGCACAAGCAGGGCAAAATTCCCGCGGTGATCACGCAGAACATCGACAATCTGCATCAGGCGTCAGGCTTTGCGCCCGAGAACGTCGTCGAACTGCACGGCAACACCACCTACGCCGCGTGTCTCGACTGCGCGGAGCGTCACGAGCTTGCCTGGGTGCGCGAGCGCTTCGAGCACGCCGGCCGCGCGCCGGACTGTCCTGCGTGTGGCGGCTTCGTCAAAACCGCGACGATCTCGTTCGGCCAGGCGATGCCGGAGGCCGCTATGCGCCGCGCCGAAGAACTGACATCCGCATGCAACTTGTTCATCGCAATCGGTTCTTCGCTCGTGGTGTGGCCGGCCGCGGGCTTCCCGTTGCTCGCCAAGCGCAATGGCGCTCGGCTTGTCATCATCAACCGCGAGCCGACCGAGTTCGATGACGTCGCCGATCTCGTGATCCGCGACGACATCGGCGCCGCGCTCGAGCCCTTCATCCTTCATTGAACGGGCGAACGCGGTCTTGCTCATATCCCGCAATGACGGACGAAACGCGAACGGATTTGTCGACGATCCGACATCGTGTGCGGGTGACGGCCGTGTTGGCACCCGGCAACAGCATTGATTCGCAAAGGCAGGTTTGTTCACAGCCGGAGCGCAAGCAGTGCGTAAAAACAATTTTGTGCTGTTCCCGTCGCGGCGCGATGTTATCTTCGCGGTAAGAGATTCGCGAAGCGCCCGGTAAGAGGCGCCAACTCAGCGGCGGCGTGCGTCCTCATGGCGGCGGATGCGATTGGGCCCAAAGGGCCGGGATATGGGTTGGGGTTAGAATCCGAGTCATTAGGGGATCTTATTGGTGACGCGACAGCAAACGTCATCGAGATCTCCGGCGTGATCAAGTGGTTCGACGTCTCCAAAGGGTTTGGCTTCATCGTTCCCGATAACGGAATGGCGGATGTGCTCGTCCATGTGACGTGCTTGCGCCGCGACGGTTATCAGACGGCGTATGAAGGCGCGCGCATCGTGGTCGAGGCGCTGCAGCGCCCCAAGGGGCTGCAAGCGTTCCGCGTGCTCTCGATGGACGAGACGACGGCGATCCATCCGGCGCAGCTTCCCGCCGCGCGCACGCACGTCACGGTCACCCCCACCAGCGGGCTCGAACGTGCCATCGTGAAATGGTTCAACCGCCTGCGCGGATTCGGTTTCCTCACCCGCGGGGAGGGGACGTCCGACATCTTCGTCCACATGGAGACGTTGCGGCGTTACGGCATCGCGGAGCTACGGCCTGGGCAGTCGGTGCTGGTACGCTTCGGTCCGGGACCGAAAGGCCTGATGGCCTCCGAGGTTCATCCCGACGGCGCGACCCACACGCTCGCCTCGCATTAATATAGATTGGCATGGGCGACCCTCGTCGGGACGCGGTCGCGTCGCTGCATCACCGCGACGCGAGACGCTTCGCATGATTGCAGCGGCCTTGCCGGTGCGCTAAAGGCGGGTCATGAACCGGCCCGCATTCGTGAC
This sequence comes from uncultured Alphaproteobacteria bacterium, assembly GCA_963702755.1. Taxonomy (GTDB): domain Bacteria; phylum Pseudomonadota; class Alphaproteobacteria; order Rhizobiales; family Xanthobacteraceae; genus JAJPKK01. The sequence goes on from CAVPDZ010000013.1 coordinate 112,407, forward strand.
AAGCCTTGCCTGCGCCCTGATCGCCGCCGCCGTCATCTGGTCGGCGGCTGTACCGCCTGCGCGCGGCGCCGAGGAGCAGACCTTGGAGATCGCGACCAAGAACGGCGTGCGCGTCTTCTCGGTGGAGTTGGCGGTCACCGACGAGGAACGCCAACGCGGCCTGATGTTCCGCCGGTCGCTGCCGAAGTCTCGCGGCATGCTGTTCGACTTCAAACGCGATCAGGATGTGCAGATGTGGATGCACAATACCTACATATCGCTCGACATGATCTTCATCGAAGCCGACGGCCGCATCCGCAAAGTTGCCGAGAACACCGAGCCGATGTCCGACCGCATCATCTCCTCGGGCGGCCCGGTGCGCGCCGTGCTCGAGGTCATCGCCGGCACCGCCAAGAAGTTCGGCATCCAGGCCGGCGATCGCGTCGCGTCGCCCATCCTGCCGCGCTGACCGGCGGCCCGCGGGCTGACCGGTGGCGCGGCTCCCAAAGGCCCCCATGGCGGCTCGGTTGCCGCTATTTTGCGGAGCGTGTATCGGAAGGGCAGGGCGTGCCACGTGCGGCTGCCCGTCGGGGTATAGCGCAGCCTGGTAGCGCGGGAGTTTTGGGTACTCCAGGTCGCAGGTTCAAATCCTGCTGCCCCGACCAATCATCCGGCGTCCGGCCCAGATAGGTCGATTTTCCAATAGGAATTCGGCGATCCAGCCGCGTCCCTGAGTGCAATATTTCGTTGCCCGGACCGACCATGAGATATCTCATGAAAGTGATCGGATGCGTCGAATGGCCGAATGGAATTGGCCCGATTTGAGGAGTAGAGACAAGCCGTTACCTCGTTCGCAAGGAGGGAAATCTCATGGCAGGTCGATCAATCGTCCTGGCAGTCGGATTGCTTTCCATCGTGTCGGGTGCGGTGCAGGCTCAATCGATGGTCGGCACAAACCCGTACTGGGGTATCTGTTTTGAAACTCCTTGCAATCCGATTGCGCCGCCACTCGTAGGCGTCGGTCCTTCTGGCGCGGTTTGTTACGGAGCGAACTGCGGGCGGATCGAGAATGCTTCGCCGCCGCCGTGGTATCGGTCTTCGCCGGAAAAGCCGACGAGCTGGTCAAGGCCGCGCCTGCGGCCGTTTGGGTACGACGACTAAGGCGGCCTCGGCCCGCCATCAATTGATCAGGTCGCGCGACCGAATATACGGGCGCGCGCGGGACGAGTGTGGGCGGCATGGGCGGCGCAACGCGCGACCAGAGGCGCCGCCGCGAACGCGACCTTGCCGCCGAGCCGCTCCGCACCTCCATCATCGTCCCCTGTCATGGCACCCGCATGAATGAATGACGAAGGCCGTTATTGAAGGCGGGCTCAGAGCTTACGGCTATTTCGGCGAAGCGCCCGGGCGGCATGATTGGTTTGGAACCGGTGTTTTCGCGGGGCGGGTCATGCTGCGCCCGATCTTGACGGCCGCTGACCCGTCAGAGATTGTGTGCATTGCGATGAGTACGACGCCGGCGAAAGACGCACAAAACGACGCGGAATTTTTCGCGCAACGCGGGTTCGGGCAGCGCATCGGGTTCGGCGAGCGGCCCGCTCTCATCATTATCGACATGCTGAAGGCCTTCACCGACGAGACGGCGATGCTCGGCGCCAATCTCGACAAGGAGATCGCCGCCACCATTCCGCTGCTGCAGGCCGCGCATGACCGCGGCGCGCCGGTCATCTTCTCGACGGTCCGCTATGACGATGCCGACATCAAGGATGCGGGCATCTGGGCCTTCAAGATGAAGGGCCTGATGACGCTGCGCGCCGAGGTCGATGGCTGGGAGATCGATCCGCGGCTTGATTTTCGCAAGAGCGACTCACTGCTCTTGAAGAAATATGCCTCGTGCTTCTTCGGCACCGATCTCGTGCCGCGCCTGCTCGCCCATCGCGTCGACACGCTGATCATCACCGGATGCACGACCAGCGGGTGCGTGCGCGCAACTGCGGTCGATGCCTGCCAGAATGGCTTCCGGCCGATCGTGGTGCGCGAGGCGGTGGGCGACCGCTCGGCGTCAGCCCATGCGCAGAGCCTGTTCGATCTCGACGCCAAATATGCCGATGTGGTGTCGCAGGAGGATGCGCTTGCGTATCTCGAGCGCGTTGGCCACAACGCGCCGCCCTAACGCGACCAAGTATCCGCATTTGCAGCCGGAGGGCCGCTCCGATGGACAACAAGCTCTATGATTATTCTCCGATCGTCTCGCGGCCGAAGCTGTCGTGGCCGAATGACGCACGGGTCGCGTTCTACATCGGTCTCAATGTCGAACACTTCGAGGTCGACAAGCCGTCCACCAGCATTGTCCCGCTGACCGCATCATTCGCGCCCGATCCACTCAATTTCGGCTGGCGCGACTACGGCGCGCGCGTCGGCATCTGGCGGATGATGGATGCATTCGACCGCTACGGTTTGCGCGCCTCGGTCCTGCTCAATGCCGACGTCTGCAAGCACTATCCGCAGATCATCGAAGCGGGGCGCAAGCGCAATTGGGCCTGGCTCGCCCACGGCAAGAACAATTCGACATTCCAGGTCGGCATGGCCCTCGATGACGAGCGGAATTATTTGAAGGAGGTGGTCGACACCATTTCGGGCGCGACCGGGCAGGCGATCAAGGGCTGGCTTGGGCCGGCGCTGACCGAGACATTCGAGACGCCACGGCTGCTCAAGGAACTGGGCCTTACTTACGTCCTCGACTGGTGCGCGGACGATCAGCCGTTCGCGCTGAACGTGCCGGGAATGATGTCGGTCCCTTATTCGATCGAGATCAACGACATCACACTGTTCGTCGGAAAGAGCCTGTCAGGCGAGGATTTCTATCGGGCCGTCATCGACCACTTCGACCAGATCTATAAGGAGAGCGAAGACTCAGGGCGCGTGATGGCGCTCTGCCTTCATCCTTTCGTGGTCGGGCAGGCCCACCGGCACAAATATCTCGAGCGGGCACTCGAATACATTACCCGCCATCAGGGCGTGTGGTTGACCACGAGCGACGAGATCGCCGCGCATTACGGCGCCAACTATCTGCGCTAGCTCGTTTCAGGGATTTGTCGGACAGCGGTACGAGGCTCGCATGGGCGAAAGCGCCGCCCGAAACGTCATTGCAGGATTCGAAAAGCTTGTTATAGGTCCCCCTGCAATCCGGTTGTCCTCGCAGCTAACCACTCCATCCATCTGGTTTTGCCTATGCCCATCGCGCGCATCTACAAGCCCGCCAAGACGGCGATGCAGTCCGGCACGGCCCGGACCAAGCTCTGGGTGCTCGATTTCGAGAGCACGGAGCCGAAGGAAGTCGAGCCGCTGATGGGCTGGACGAGTTCCGGCGACACCCTCCAGCAGGTGCGCCTGCGCTTCGCCACCAAGGACGAGGCGATCGCCTATTGCGAGAACAACGGCATTCCCTACCGGGTGCACGAACCGCATACACCGACGCGACGCGCCATCAGTTATTCCGACAATTTCGCCTATTCGCGCCGCACCCCCTGGACGCACTGAGCAGTTTCGCTCGGCTGCCCGTCTGGGCGTCGTCGGCCCGCTGCTCCTGCTCAGCGGTATGCCCCGCAGCAATGTTTGTATTTCTTTCCCGAGCCGCACGGACAAGGATCATTGCGGCCGAGGAGCTGCGGAGCCGAATCCAGCGATGTCTGCCCCGACGATAGTCTGCTCTTCATGCGGTCGAGAATTTCGGCATTCTGCTTCAGGATCGTCTCACGTCTTTGCACCTGAGCCCGAATGATATCGTCGTTGTGCTGCGGCTCCCAAAACGCTTTCGGCCGAACTTGGTCAAGTCGGCGATTGACATAAACCGGATAGAACCAGCCGAGCGTGCCATCCTGAACCCGGCTGAGAGTGGTCAGGTCGTACAGCACGAAATTGTTGCGCACGAGTTCGGTGTTGATGATCTCGAAATCGTCGATATCCGCCTCGCAGATGACGACATGAGTGTCTTTCAGCACATCGGCTGCGCCGAGCAGCACCTCGCGTTCGGCACCTTGCACGTCGAGCTTGAGCAGGAATGGGGGCCTGAGCGTAAGTTCACGGCGCAAGGCGTCGAGTGTCGTCGCTGGCACCACGCTGCGAACTCGAGGCGAGCTTATTGATGCGGGACCAGTACGGATCATTCTCGTCCCGCAATGACGACCAGTAGGGATGCACCGAATTCGTGAGTTCGACCTCGCCTTCGTGATCCGTAATGGCGCAAATCTGGAATTCTCCACCGGCGACGGCCTTAATCGCTCGCAGCGAATCCTCGTAAAGCCGATTCGCATCAATGTTGAGTGGTGTGGCCCCCGGAATAAGTCCCATCGCAGTTAGCTGGAGAAACAAATGTCCGTCTGCACACCCGACGTCGATGACGGTCGAATATCGAACGCCTTTGTTGAACAAGAGCTGCAGCGTCGCAAGGAATGTTCTGGCTTCTGAATCCGGCATCGATGCCCGCCGCGGGTTTATATTCTTCATGCATTTGGAGCGTTCAATTGTATCTTGCCACAACACGCAGTTGCTCTGCCACGTCCGGGCTCACCCCACGGCATCGAGGACTTTGCCGCCGGCCGCGACTGGCTTCGCGTCGACCAGCACGAACGCGATGACGCAAGGTTCGGTGCCGCGGTTGACCCAGTTGTGGATGGTGCCGCGCTGCACCAGGACATCGCCGGCCTTGAGCGTGACGCTGCTGCCGTCAAGCTCCATGTCGATCGTGCCGGAAATCACCACGGCGTAGTCGATCGAATCGGTGCGATGAACGCGCGGTGCGACGCCCGGCTCGTAGCGCACGATGCGAAACACGGTGCCGCCGGCGTGCGTGGTGCCGACCTCGCGCGTGGAGCCGTCCTCGTCCCCGGTATTGATCGCCGGGCTGGTATCGGTCGTCCACACGACGCAGGACTGCGCGCCCTTGCGGGCCGAGATCACGTTGCGGCACGGTTCGTCAATCTTGACGACGGCGTGCCCGTTTTGATCGTGCCCGGTGACGACGCGGCGGATTTGCAGACTTATGGGACATCCTTTCCTGGTTCGAACGGCCGCGCCTGCGCGCCGGACTTCGACGTGATAACTTGGTGAGCGCAAACGCCCTCGCCGCACAATCGCAGAGTTGACTGATGATCGCCCGCGCCTTGCTTCCTTTCGTCAAAGTGTTCGGCGCGTTCCTCGCGCTCGTGCTCCTTGCCGGCAACGCCGCGGCGCAAGAGCCGCTCAAGATCAGCTACGTCCCCGGCAATGCCATCTACTGGGACATCGACACCGCAATCGACAAGGGCTTTTTTCATGACGAAGGCTTTGCGCCGGAAATCATCGTGTTTCAATCATCGGCGCAATCGATCCAGCTCCTGATTTCCAACCAGGTGCAGCTTGCCGGCGCGCAGCCCGAGGTCCTGCTGCTCGCCATCAAGAACGGCTCCAAAGGCTTCCGCGTGATGTCGGCGCCCGCGGACCGCGCCGATTGGCTCCTGCTCGGGCGGCCCGACATCAAGACCCTCGCCGACGTGCGCGGGAAGTTCTTCGGCACCGGCGGCCTGCAAGTCGGCGAGAACTGGTGGACGTGGCGGCTCCTCGCCAAGAACGGCATGTCGGCGAAGGACATCAGCATGGTCCAGGTCGGGACCAGCGCCTTGAAGTTTGCGGCGCTGCAGAAAGGCTCGATCGCTTTCACGGTGCTGTTTCAGCCGACCGCCCAGCAGGCGGTCGCCCTCGGCATGACCACCCTTTACCGATTTCGCGGACGGCGAGCCGTTCCCGCCCATCCTCTATAGCGTCGGCGAGGCTTGGGCCAAGGAGGCGGCGCACGGCGAGCGGCTGAGCCGCGCCTTGGCGCGGGCCCATGGCTGGCTGCACGATCCGGCGAATCGCGACGAAGCGATCACGATCCTGCGCAAATACACCAAGCGTGAGGAGGCGATCGCTGCCGCGATCTACGACCTTTATTTCGGGCCAAACGGGGTCTACAGCCGCGATGGCGCAGTGGACACGGCCAGCATGAAAAGCGTGATCGGGCTCATGTCCGAGTATGGCGCACTCCCCGCCGATCTCACCTTGGGTCCGGATCAGTACCTGTTGCCAAAGGCCTACGGTGGTATGGCGCGCTGATTGCGCGGTGCAGTTTTGGGACAAGGGCGGCATTTCTGGCGGCTAAAAGCCGGATGACACGGCCTTTGGCCGTGGTAATTTAGGGCTTAGGCGGATTTCACGGGAAAATCAGCGAACTGATCACGGCCTCGCCGGAGCCCGCTCAAGGAGGAACTTATGGCATCAAGGAAATCGGCATCAAAGACTTCGGGACGCAAGGACGCGGATGTCAGCCGCCGCAAGTTCATGGCGGGCGTGGCGCTGACGGGTGCCGCGACAACGGTTGCGCCGCAGGCTGTCAGCGCCGCGACGGCGCCGGTAGTCGAACCGGCTGCCCCGGCCCGCCGGTCCGCGCTGCGGCCCGACGCGCGCATGGCGGCCGCCGAGACCTCGACGCCGAAGGAACTCGCAAAGACCACCGGTCCGGACGGTTCGGATTTCATGGTCGACGTCATCAAGACGCTGAACATCGACTATGTCTGCTCGAATCCGGCGTCGAGCTTCCGCGCGTTGCACGAATCGATGATCGACTACGGCGGCAACAAGAAGCCTGAATTCATCACCTGCATGCACGAGGAATCCTCGGTCGGCATGGCTCACGGCTACTTCAAGGCCACCGGCAAGCCGCTGATGATGCTGTGCCACGGCACCGTCGGCCTCCAGCATGCGACCATGGCGATCTACAACGCCTGGTGCGACCGCGTGCCGATGATCGTCATCGGCGGCAACGACATCGACGCCGCCTATCGCGCGCCCGGCGTGCCGACCTACCACTCGGCGCAGGACATCAACGCGCTCATTCGCGACTTCACCAAGTGGGACGACCAGCCGGTGTCGCTGCAGCACTTCGCGCAGTCGTTCGTGCGCGCCTACAAGATCGCGATGGCGCCGCCCCACGAGCCGGTGATGATCTCGCTCGATCTCGGCCTGCAGCAGGAGCCGATCCGGGCCCACGAGCGCGAGACGCTCTACATCCCGAAATACGTGCCGACGGCGCCGCCCCAAGGCGACAGCGGCGCGGTAAAGGAAGCCGCACGCCTGCTCGTCAGCGCCGAGCGGCCCGTCATCGTGGTCGACCGCGCGGCCCGTACGCCGGCCGGCATCGGGCTCATCGTTGCGCTGGCCGAACTGCTGCAGGCGCCGGTGATCGACCAGCGCGGCCGCATGAACATGCCGAACACGCATTACCTCAATCAGTCGGCGCGGACCGGGCCGCTGATCGGCAACGCCGACGTCATCATCGGCCTCGAGCTGTCGGACTATTGGGCGACGGTGAACGCCTTCGTCGACAATGGCCACGACGGTCTGGGCGTCAACGAGGTTCGCATCAAGCCCGGCACCAAGTTGATCGGCATCAGCTCGACCCCGCTCGTCACCAAGGCGAACTATCAGGACTTCCAGCGCTTCCAGTCGCTGGACGTCGATATGCTCGGCGACGCCGAGGCGACGCTGCCGGCGTTGATCGAAGCAGTGAAAGCCGCTCTCCCGAACGACCGCAAGGCGGCGATCGAGAAGCGAGGCGCCGACCTGCGCAAGGCGTTCGCGGATTCGAACGATCGCGCGCTCGCCGCGGCAGCGGTGGCGTGGGACGCGAGCCCGATTTCGACGGCGCGGCTCTCCATGGAGATCTGGGGCCAGATCAAGGACCTCGACTACTCGCTGGTGTCGAGCTCCGGCAATGTCAGCGGCTGGCCGAACCGGCTGTGGCGCATGGAGAAGTATCACAACTGGCTCGGTAGCTCGGGTGGTGCCGGCGTCGGCTACGGCTCGCCGGCCGCGGTCGGTGCCGCGCTCGGCAATCGCGATGTCGGCGGCCGCTTCTCTGTCGCGATCCAGGGGGACGGCGACTTCATGTACGCTCCCGGCGTGCTCTGGACCGCGGCGCGCCACAAGATCCCCCTGCTCAGCGTGATGCACAACAACCGCGGTTATCACCAGGAGGTGATGCACGTGCAGCGCATTGCCAACCGGCGCAACCGCGTTGCCGCGCTCGGCATGGATCGCTCTCCGATCGGCACCTCGATCGAGAACCCGGATGTCGATTACGCCTCGCTTGCGAAATCGATGGGCTACTGGAGCGCGGGCCCGATCAAGGATCCGGCCCAACTCGGACCGACGCTCAAGCGGGCGGTCGAGGTGGTCAAGTCCGGCCAGCCAGCGCTGGTCGACGTGTGGACGCAGCCGCGGTAAGGGACGCAAGTTTATGACATCAAGTCGTGTAGTGATGGGGCTGGTGGCGTTCGCCGCCAGCCTCGTGGTTGGCCAAGTGATCGGCCAGTCCGGCGCCTTGGCCGCTTCGGCGGAGCAGGGCCGGGTCGAATTTCTGAAGCACGGCTGCTGGCAGTGCCATGGCGAACGGGGGCAGGGGGGCGTGACCGGACCGAAGCTCGCCCCGGGTCCGATTCCCTTCGACACGCTGAAGAACTTCGTGCGGACCACGGACCGCAACATGCCGCCGTTCCGGGAGGAGATCCTCTCGAACGACGCGCTCGTCGATATCTACGCCTATCTGGAATCGATCCCGAAGACTCAGGATCCCAAGAGCATTCCGCTGCTCAATCGCTGACGCCGCGGCAAAGGCGGTAGGGTACAGAGGGGTTTCCAAGGGAAACCCCTCCGTCGCTTTGCGCGCTACACAAGCTGCCCGCAGCAGATTTCGTTAACCCGTCTCGTCAAAGGTGGGCCGGGCTCCTTCCGTCCGTGACGTTCCGCCACTTGGCAATCCTGTTCGGCCGACTAAATTCGGCGCGCCTGTTTCGGGCCGGGGCGTCATCTTGAACCTTCCCAACCTCATCACCATCGCGCGGATTTTGTTGGTGCCCGTCGTCATTTGGGCGATCACCGCGGGTGAAATGCGGGTTGCGTTCCTGCTGTTCCTCCTTGCCGGCGTAAGCGACGCGGTCGATGGCTTTTTGGCCAAACGCTTCGGCATGACGAGCGAGCTTGGCGCCAATCTCGATCCGCTCGCCGACAAGGTGTTGATCGTATCGATCTACATCGCGCTCGGCATCGCCGAACAGATTCCGCGGTGGATCGTCATTCTCGTGGTCTCGCGCGATATCTTGATCATTGGCGGCATCATGCTCGCCTGGTTTCTCGGCAAACCGATGCGCGTGAAGCCGGTGCTGGTCTCGAAGCTTAATACCGTCGCGCAAATCGTGTTTGCTTGTTTGGTGCTGGCGGCCCTGGCATTCCGCTGGCGGTTCGAATTGACCGAGAATATCCTCATGGCGATCGTGGCGGCATTGACCCTGGCCTCGGTTGCTTTTTACGTCCGCGAATGGGTACGGCACATGAGTGCCTGACGGTATCGTGCGACCGGCGCATTCGTTTGAAAAAGGTAAATTGCGCCACACGGTAACGGGGTTACAACCAATCTCGTGCATGATCTGTCTCGTTTGCCGAGACAAATCTCATGCCGCTCAGACGCAAGGTCGCATTCTGGATCGCCGCGCTGGCGATCTTCATTGCGTTCGTCTGGCTGCTGCACGACATCCTGCTGCCGTTCGTCGCCGGCATGGTGCTCGCATATTTGCTTGATCCGTTGGCAAGCCGGGTCGAACGCCTCGGCGTGGGCCGCTTCCTCGCATGCTTTGCCGTCATTGGACTCGTCGGCTTTGCGGTCGTGTTTCTGTTCATTCTGATCATGCCCATCCTGCTGGTGCAGCTTGCCGGCTTTATCGAGGAGTTGCCTAAATACGTGGTGCGCTTGCAGGCCGCGATTACCGATCCCAATCGACAGTGGCTGACGAAGCTTGTCGGCGCTTCGCTCGGTCAAGGCGACCTTTCCAACGTAACCCAGCAGTCGGCGGCTGCGTTCATGTTGTTCCTGCGTTCGCTGCTGACCGGGGGCGGCGCCCTCATGACCGCCTTCTGGCTCCTGGTCATCACGCCGGTGGTCGCGTTCTACATGCTCTACGACTGGAAACGCATCATTGCGGCGGTCGATCGCTGCCTGCCGCGGGCCCAGGTCGCGATCATCCGCTCGCTCGCTGCCGAGATTGATGGCGCGATCGCGGGCTTCATCCGCGGCCAGACCGGTATCTGCCTCATCATCGCCTCGCTCTATGCGCTCGGCCTGTCGATGATCGGCCTGCATTACGGCCTGCTGATCGGCGTCATGACCGGGATGCTGAGCTTCATTCCCTATGTGGGATCGCTTTCGGGATTTCTTCTCGCGACGGGTGTCGCGGTCGCCCAATTTTGGCCTGATGGACTGCCGATCCTGTCGGTAATCGGGGTGTGTATTGTCTGTCAGTTCCTCGAGGATTACGTGTTGGCGCCCGTATTGGTCGGCAAGGTCATCGGCCTGCATCCGCTGTGGCTGATGTTCTCGTTGTTTGCATTCGGCTACCTCTTCGGTTTTGTCGGGCTGTTGCTCGCGGTGCCGATGGCGGCGGCAGTAGCGGTGCTCGTCCGCTTCGCACTCCGCCAATACCTCGCGAGCCCGCTCTACTCCCACGGCGAAACGTGACCGACAGCCCCGATACGGCGCCGCCGCGCCAACTCGCTCTCGCCCTCGATCAACGCGAGAGCTTCGAGCGTGACGATTTCCTGTCCGCTCCTGCCAACGCCGCTGCGCTTGCGATGATCGATCGCTGGCCTGACTGGCCGGCCCGCGCCATCGCCATCGTCGGCCCGGAAGGCGCCGGCAAGACCCATCTCGCCGCGATTTGGGCCAAGATGGCCGGCGCCCGCACCGTCACCAGCCGCGAAGTCACGGTGGCGCAGGTGCCGTCCCAGATCGCGACCGGCGCGCTGGTCGTCGAAGACGACGGCGAACGTGATGAAGCCGGCCTGTTCCACCTGATCAATCTTGCCCACGAGGAACGCGCGCACATCCTCTTTACCTCACGGACGTCGCCGGCGGCGTGGCCGGTCACGCTGCCCGATCTCGCCTCACGGCTGCGCGCGCTCCCGGTGCTGACGCTCGAAACTCCCGACGAGGCGATACTGCGCGCGGTGCTGGTGAAGCTTTTTGCCGATCGGCAGCTCGCCGTTGACGGTAGCCTGATCGATTTTCTGATGCCGCGCATCGAGCGAAGCTACGCCGGCGCCCGCGCCGCCGTCATCGCGCTCGACCGCGAGGCCTTGCGCCGGCAGCGTCCGGTCAGCCGTGCCCTCGCCGGCGAGGTTTTGCGGGATCAGGAATCAAGCGACAGGAGCCAGGAGTCGGAAGTCTGGCTCTGTAGCTGGGCGGGCGAGCGCGGTAGTGCCCTGCCAGCCGCTCGTTTTCCCAATGTCCGATTTGCTCCTGAAAGGTGCGCGCGCACACCTTATGTCATAGGATTGAAGCGAATGAATCAGAGGATCGTTGGAAAGCGACCGAGGCGTCATGGTTGACCAGAGCCAAGCCATTGTAGTGCCTTTCGAATCGGTAACCGAGCCGCGCGCGCCGAGCGCCGCGGAGCGGGCGAAGGCGCCTGAGGGCTTCTCGCGGTATATCAACCGGGAGTTGTCCTGGCTCGATTTCAATCGCCGGGTCCTGGAAGAGGCGAGCAACCCGAACCACCCGCTCCTCGAGCGGGTGCGCTTCCTGTCGATTTCGGCAAACAACCTCGATGAATTCTTCATGGTGCGCGTCGCCGGTCTCAAGGGCCAGGTGCGCGCCGGCATCGTGACGCCGCAGTCCCGACGGTTTGACGCCGGCCGAGCAACTCGTTCGCATCGGCGAGGCGGTATCGAGCCTCGCCAACGACCAGCAAAAGCGCTGGATCGAGTTGCGCGAAGAGCTTGCGGGCAAGGACATCGTGCTGGTCGAGGGCGACGGGCTGAAGAAGGCGGAGCGGACCTGGCTCGCCGACTATTTTCTGCGCGCCATCTTCCCGGTCCTCACTCCGCTCGCCATCGATCCGGCGCACCCGTTTCCGTTCATTCCGAACCTCGGTTTCTCGCTCGCCCTGCATCTTGATCGCGCGAGCGACGGCAAGCCGATGAATGCGCTCATCCGGGTGCCGCCCAAGATCGATCGCTTCATCCGCCTGCCGTCAGGCGACGGCAGCGCAATCCGGCTCATCACTCTTGAGCAGGTGATGTCGCTCTTCATCCCCCGGCTGTTCCCGGGCTACAGCGTGAAGGGGCAGGGCGCGTTCCGGGTGATCCGCGACTTCGATCTCGAAATCGAGGAAGAAGCCGAAGACCTCGTCCGCCTGTTCGAAACCGTGCTCAAGCGACGCCGCCGCGGTTCGGTGATCCGGCTGGAGCTCGAGGTGGCGATGCCGGCCGATCTGCGCGCGCTTCGTGCAGCGTGCGCTTGCGGTTTCGAACGACGAGGTGTTCGTGGTCGATGGCGCACTCGCGCTTGCCGAGCTTAACCAGCTGACGACCATCGACCGCCCCGATCTCGAATTCGTGCCATATAATCCGCGTTTCCCCGAACGTATCCGCGAGCAGGGCGGCGATTGTTTCGCGGCGATCCGGCAAAAGGACCTGATCGTCCATCACCCCTATGAATCCTTCGATGTCGTGGTGCAGTTCCTCCAGCAAGCGGCCCACGATCCTGACGTGGTCGCGATCCGCCAGACGCTCTACCGCACCTCGAAGGACAGTCCGATCGTGCGGGCGCTGGCCGAAGCCGCCGAAGCCGGCAAGTCGGTAACGGCGCTGGTCGAGCTCAAGGCGCGGTTCGACGAGGAGGCGAATATCCGCTGGGCGCGCGACCTCGAACGCGCCGGCGCCCAGGTGGTCTACGGCTTCATCGAACTCAAGACGCACGCCAAGCTGTCGCACGTGGTGCGTCGCGAGGGCGGATCGCTCACGACCTATGTCCACGTCGGCACCGGCAATTATCATCCGGTGACGGCGCGCATCTATACCGACCTCTCGTTCTTCACCGCCGATCCCGTGATCGGCCATGACGTCGCGCGGATCTTCAATTACATCACCGGCTATGCCGAGCCCAACGATCTGGAGCGCCTGGCGGTATCGCCGCTCAATCTCAAGCGGCGCATCCTCGATCACATCGCGACCGAGATTTCCAACGCCAAGGCCGGGCGTCCCGCCGCGATCTGGATGAAGATGAATGCGCTCGTCGATCCGGTCATCATCGATGCGCTCTATGAAGCCTCGGCGGCCGGCGTCCCCGTCGATCTCATCGTGCGCGGCATCTGCTGCCTGCGTCCGGGGGTGGTCGGCCTGTCCGACAATATTCGCGTGAAATCGATCGTCGGCCGGTTTCTCGAGCACGGGCGCATCTATTGCTTCGGCGACGGCCACGGCCTGCCGCATCCGAAAGCCGCCGTCTACATCTCATCGGCCGACATGATGCCTCGCAATCTCGACCGCCGGGTCGAGGCGCTGTGTCCGATCCTCAATGCGACCGTGCACCAGCAGGTGCTCGACCAGATCATGATCGCCAACCTCAAAGACAATGAGCAAAGCTGGACGCTCTTGCCCGACGGCGGGTCCGCGCGTATCAAGCCCGCACCCGGCGAAGAGCCGTTCAATGCGCATAAGTATTTCATGACCAACCCAAGTCTGTCGGGCCGCGGCGAATCGTTGAAGAAGTCCTCGCCCCGCAGCCTGACGCGGCGGCGCGACCTTGAATGAATTGCTGCGAGGCGGGCTCAAGGTAGCCGCCAAAGTCTCGGCCCAGGGTCGGATCGACACCGGTCCGCCCGTTGCCGTGATCGATATCGGTTCGAATTCGGTTCGGCTTGTCGTCTACGAAGGACTTACCCGCAGCCTCACGCCGATCTTCAACGAGAAGGTGCTGGCCGGGCTCGGGCGCGAAGTTCTCTCGACCGGCCTGCTTCCGGACGACGCGGTTGAAAAGGCGCTGGAGGCGCTGGCTCGGTTTCGCGCCCTGTGCGGGGTGATGCGCGTCGGCCGCACGTTCGCCATTGCCACCGCAGCCTGCCGCGATGCCAGCAACGGGCGCGGATTTCATCGCGCAGGCCGAGAAGGTCAGTGGCGTCCCGATCACCATCCTGTCGGGCCGGCGCGAGGCCGAGCTTTCCGCGCTCGGCATCATTTCAGGCATCCATGAACCGGACGGCATCGTCGGCGACCTCGGCGGCGGTTCGCTGGAACTGACCGACGTCCGGCGTCGCAAGCTCAAGGGCGGTTTGACATTGCCGCTCGGCGGTCTCGCCCTCCAGGATTTGTCGTCGAAGTCGCTCGCCAAGGCCGAGAAGATCGCGCGCGAAGAACTGGGCGACGTACCGTTCCTCCGCAACGGCCGCGGCCGCGACTTCTATGCTGTCGGGGGCACCTGGCGGTCGCTCACGCGCCTCCACATGTTTCAGACCGGTTATCCGCTGCATGTCATGCACGGCTATGTCATTCCTGCATCGGAGGCATTGGAGTTCTCCGCGTCTGGTGCGCCGCGTCGATCCGGAAACGCTTTCCAAGATCGAAATCGTCACCGACCGCCCGCCGGCCGCTGCTGGCGTATGCGGCGGTGGTGATGGAGCAAGTGGTGCGCATCGCCAAACCGCGCCGGATCGTGGTGTCGGCGCTCGGCGTGCGCGAAGGCCTCCTCTACTCCATGCTCAGCGAGGCGGAGAAAAAGCGCGACGCGCTGATGGCCGCGGCCCAGGAGCTCAACGTGTTGCGGTCGCGTTCGCCGCGCCACGGCGAGGAACTCGTCGCGTGGACCGATCGTTTCATGGCCTCGACCGGCATCGAGGAGACCGCGGAGGAAGTCCGCCTGCGCCGCGCCGCCTGCCTGCTCGCCGACATCGGCTGGCGCGCGCATCCGGACTATCGCGGCGAGCAGTCGCTCAACATCATCTCTCACGCGGCTTTCGTCGGCGTCGACCATCCGGGTCGCGCCTTCATCGCGCTCGCGGTGTTCTTCCGCCACGTGGGTCTCATCGACGACGTGCTGTCGCCGCAGGTGCGCGAGCTGGCGACGGCGCGCATGATCGATCATGCGCGCATTCTCGGCGCGGCGATGCGGGTCGCCTATCTCGTGTCGGGCGCCATGCCCGGCGTGCTGCCCAACACCCCGATGACGGTTCAGCGCGGCAAGCTCACCTTGACGCTTGACGGCAAATATCGGGCGCTTGCGGGCGAGCGGGTGTTCGCGCGGCTGCGCCAATTGGCGCGCCTCATCGGGCGCGAGCCACGAATGGATTAAGGCTCGCGAGCCAGGCGCAAGTTTAGCCTACGGATTGTGCCTGGGACTCAGCAGGATCAAACCGGCGAGCGCCGGGAGCAGCGCGGCGACCATCACAAGGCTGCCGAGGCGTAGAAATTGCCAGACGCCGACATTCTCCTTCTCGCGTCGCAACGCCACGAGCCACAGAAGAGTGGCGAGAGATCCAGTCACCGAGAGATTGGGGCCGAGATCAACGGCGATCAGCACGGCGCCCGCGACTTGTGACGGAGCATGGTTCATCGAGAGGACCGACCCGGCGATCAGTCCCATCGGCAGGTTGTTGATCAGGTTGCAGCCGAGCGCGATGGCGATGCCCGCGCCCCAGGCGGCGCCGTCCGCCGAGATCGCAATCGCCTCACGCAATAAGCGTGCAAGGGACGCGATGACGCCGGTGCGAACGAGGCCCTCGACGAGCACGAAGAGGCCGGCGACCAGCGGCAGCACGCCCCACGATATGCCTTTGACAAGGCTCCACGGCGGCTCTCGATTGAGTGCAAGCACAATCACAGCGGTCGCGGTGCCGCACATAAGCGTCGCGAGTCCGAGCGGCGCCTCGAGCGCCGAGGCAAGAAGCAGCGCCACCGCTGTCGCGGCAATGCCGATCGCGGTGAGCCGTCCGCCGCGCTGGAGTTCAGGCTGCGGAACGGCGGTCGCGATCTTCTCTTCGCGTAATTCTTTCCGCTGCAGCAGGCGAAGCATCAGGTAGGTCGCTGCGATCGCAATAACCGAGGGAATCGCGAACTGCGCGAGCCACGACCAGAGCGGCGGCATGCGGCCGTCGAAGACGACGAGGTTCGCCGGGTTCGAGATCGGCAGCACGAAGCTCGCCGCGTTGGCGATGAACGCGCAGATGAAGAGGAAGGGCAGGGGCGTTGCGCCGGCGGCTCGCGTTGCCGCGTAGACCGCGGGCGTGAGGACGACGGCCGTGGCATCGTTGGAGAGCAGCACCGTCACCACGATGCCGACGCCATAGACGAGCGTAAACAGGCGATAGGGCGAGCCGCGCGCGTGGGCGACCGCGAGCGCTGCCAGCCAATCGAACACGCCTTCCTGCCGCGCAAGCTCGGCGAGCAGCATCATGCCGGTGAGGAAGAGATAGACGTCGAGGCCGCGGCCGACACCGCGCAACGCGTCGGTCCAGGGCAAAAGACCGAACACGACGAGCGCGACCGCACCGGTCACCGCTGACGCCGCCTCCGAGAGGCCCCATGGTCGGATCATGACGCTCGCGACGGTGACGATCGCGATCGCCCAGATTGCGCCATCTGCAAACGTCATCGCCGCATGGCCTTGCGGCGCCTATTCATCGGCTTGCTGAAGCGGTGTCAAGATGCCAGCCTCATGGTTCTCTGTCGCGGCAACGGCAACTGCGCCAATGGGTTCCAGCAGCGATTATTCGTGCCCGGATTCTGGTTGCAAACGAAACCTGGTCAGGACAGGGTCCGCGCCGGACGGTCGGCCGTCCGACTTAGGGACCTGGAGTGGAGAGAAAATGAAATACGCAGTCACTGCTTTGTTTGTGGCCGGCGTCGTCATCGCGGGGCAGCCGGCGTTCGCGCAGCTGAGCAAAGACGACACCAAATGGATCAATCAATGCATCACCGACAATAAGGGCGGAGCCGCCGAACCGATCATTCGCAAATATTGCTTTTGCATGAACGAGAAGATGGACGACAACGAGAGCAAGACGATCACCCAATGGGAAAAGACCCATCCGGCCGAGCGCGCCGCCTGCGACAAGGAATCAGGCTGGAAGTGATCCCCGGCGAAGGGTTGACCGCCGCATAGGATGAGCAGCGGGACCGCTCCATCGCGGTCCCGCTGGCATTTTCGGAGCGCGGGCGTCCCGCCCGCCCTCTCGAAGATGCGCGCGAGACGCGCGCGGTCCGTCAGCCGCGGTCCACAACGATCACGCGGCCCTTCTCGACGGCGAGCGCGAGTTCGCCTCGCTTCAAGGCCATTGCACTGTTCCCGAACATTTCGCGGCGCCAGCCGTGCAGGGCAGGGACGTCGGCGCGGTCGTCCATTGCGATCTGTTCGAGGTCATCGACTGTTGCGATGACCTTGGCGGCGACGCCATGGCGCTCCGAGGTCATGCGCAGCAGCACCTTCAGCAATTCGACGGTGGCATTGCCGTTGACGCCTTGGCGCGGCTTATCGATGCGCGGCAACTCGGCCTGATCGCGCGCGAGCCCCCGCTTGACCGCTTCGATGATGTCGGCACCCCACCGCGAGCGCTCGAAACCGCGCGGCAGCGACCGCAGCGCGGCAAGTTTCTCCGGCGTCGTCGGCGCATGCACCGCAATGTCGCCCAACGCATCGTCCTTCAGCACGCGTCCGCGCGGCACGTCACGCGATTGCGCCTCGCGCTCGCGCCACGCCGCCACCTCGATCAACACCGCAAGCTCGCGCGGCTTGCGCACCCGCGTCTTGAGCCGCTCCCAGGCGGTTTCGGGCTCCATACGGTAGGTGTCGGGCGAGGTCAGGATTTCCATTTCCTCGCCAACCCAGTCGCTGCGGCCACGTTTCTTGAGATCGCCTCGACAGCGCCTGAAATACATCACGCAGGTGGGTCACGTCGGAGATCGCATAGCCGACCTGGGCGGCCGTCAGCGGCCGGCGCGACCAGTCGGTGAAGCGGTGCGACTTGTCGAGCTTGTCGCCGGTGACGCGCTGGACGAGCTGGTCATAGGAGATCGAAGTCGCCATAGCCGAGCACCATGGCGGCGACCTGGGTGTCGAAGATCGGATGCGGGACCAGCTTGGCGCGATGCCAGACGATCTCGATGTCCTGGCGCGCGGCGTGGAACACCTTGAGGACCCCCTCGTCCGCCATCAACTCGAAGAAGGGCGCCAGATCGATCCCAGGGGCTAATGCGTCGATCACCACCGCCTCGTCGGCGGATGCCATCTGCGCGACACACAACAGGGGGTAATAGGTGGTTTCCCGGAGAAACTCGGTATCAACAGTTACAAACGGATGCTGGGCCATCCGGCGGCACACTGCCGCCAAGTCGGCCGTGTTCGTAATCAAATCCATCTCGGTTACTTACCGGAGTTGCCGGGCTCTGTCGCGCATGGAAAAGGCAGGCTATATGCTTTGGCAGCTTTGTTCCACGGCCGGGAACAACTTGCGGGCCACCCCCGAGACAGGAGTTTAGGATGGTGCGGCAACTCGTTGCAATCACTATAGCTTGGCTTCTCGGTGGGTCGGTGCTGCTTAGCGGGCCGACTTTGGCGGCCCAGGTCGAGGATGCCACCGGCCGCAAGGTGGAGGTGCCGGATCACGTCCAGCGGGTGATGGCAGCGGGGCCTCCGGCGTCGGTCGTCCTTTACGTCCTGGCGCCCGAAAAGATGATCGGATGGGTGCAGGCGCCGCCGGCGGCGCAGCGCGAATTTCTGCTGCCGTCCGTCCGCGACCTTCCCGAACTTGGCCGCCTCACCGGTCGCGGCGACACCGCCAATCTCGAAGTGGTGCTCAAGGCCAAGCCCGACGTCATCCTCGATTTCGGCACCGTGAACCCGACCTACGTCTCGCTCGCCGAGCGCGTCCAGCAGCAGACCGGAATCCCCTACCTGCTGTTTGACGGCCGGCTCGACAAGACCGCACAGTCGATCCGTGCCATCGGCAAGGCGATCGGCGTCGAGCCGCGCGCCGAGGCGATTGCGCGCTACGTGGAAGAGACCGACAGCCTGCTCGACCAGCGGCTTGCATCGATCCCGCCATCTGCACGTCACCGCGTTTATCTCGCGCGCCAGGGAAATGGCCTCGAGACGGGACTCACGGGCTCGATCAACACCGAGATCATCGAGCGCGCCGGTGGCATCAATGTCGCCGAACGCGGCTCCGGCCGCGCCGGCCTTGCCACCGTCTCGATGGAGCAGGTGCTCGCCTGGGCGCCCGACACCATCATGACCATGGACACCAATTTCTTCGGCTCGGTCTTCACCAACGCAGTTTGGGCGCCAGTGCCGGCCGTCGCGGCTCATCGGGTCTATCTCGCGCCGCGCCTGCCGTTCGGCTGGATCGATCAACCGCCGTCGATCAACCGGACGATCGGGCTGCGCTGGACCGCGCATCTCCTCTATCCCGATCAGTTCCCCGAGGACATCCACGTGACCGCGCGGAATTTCATCAAGCTGTTCTATCAGACCGAGCCCGACGACGCGGCGATCGATCGTATTCTCGGGTCGCGGCCGGGCGCTCCTTCGCGCTGACCGCATGCGGGGAGCAGCACTGCTGGTCGGCGTTGCGGTGCTTGCGGCGGCTTTGGTCGGCGCACTTGCACTTGGTCCCTATCCGCTGGAATGGAGCGACGTTGGCCGGGCGCTCGGCCGGATGATCGGCATCGACGGCGGCGCCGGTCACGCCCGGCGAGATCGTCTTCACGCGGGTACGGCTGCCCCGCGTTATTGCCGATATCCTGGTCGGCGCGGCGCTTGCCGGGGCTGGCGCGGCCTTCCAGACATTGTTCCGCAATCCGCTGGTGTCGCCCGATATTCTCGGCGTGTCGAGCGGGGCGGGGCTCGGGGCTGCGATCGGCATCCTGCTTTCGCTGCCGGTGATCGCGATCGAAGCGCTCGCGTTCGCGGCGGGGATCGCGACCGTCGTCATCGTTTACACGATCGCCGCCGCCATGCGTAATCTCGACCGCACCCTCGTACTGGTCCTCGCGGGGGTCGTGGTCGGCGCGCTCGCGGGCGCGTGCATTGCCCTCGTGAAGATTCTCGCCGATCCCTACGACCAGCTTCCCGCCATCACCTTCTGGCTCCTCGGCAGTCTTGCCGGGGTCAAGAACGCCGACCTCGTGGTCGCGGTGCCGGTCGTTCTGGTGGCGCTCGTGCCGCTGGCGCTGCTGCGCTGGCGCATCGGCGTGCTGTCGCTTGGCGACGATGAGGCGCGGGCCGTCGGCGTCGACGTGCCCCGGCTGCGCGCCACGGTCATCGCGGCGGCGACTTTGATGACGGCGAGCGCGGTCGCGATCTCAGGCGTGATCGGCTGGATCGGGCTGATGATGCCGCATATCGCCCGCATGCTTGCCGGGCCGAATTTCGCCAGGATGCTGCCGGTGGCGCTGCTGCTCGGCGCGGCCTTTATCCTCGTTGTCGATACGATCGCCCGCACCATGGCGCGGGTCGAAACCCCGATCGGCATCCTGACCGCGGTCATCGGCGCCCCGTTCTTCCTCTGGCTCCTGGCGCGCGGCCGGCGCACGTGGGGGTAATTTGGGGATAATCTTGGGGACAGGGAGAACACGATGACAACGGCAGACAAGATGTTTCCCGAGCGCATTCAACGCAAATCGAGCGCGTTGGGTTTGGGGACAATTGCGGGGATCGCGCGTGCGCCTGCAAGCCCATGAACTTGCTATCGGCTACCACAATTACGTGGTCGGCACCGGCATTTCGCTCGCACTCGATGCCGGCGAAGTGCTGTGCCTGCTTGGCCCCAACGGCGCCGGCAAGACGACGCTGTTTCGCACGCTGCTCGGCCTGCAGCGGCCGCTCGGCGGCGAAATCACGCTGGACGATCAAGCAACTCACGAGGCTGCGCCCCGCCGAGATTGCCCGCCGCATCGCCTATGTGCCGCAGGCCACGGTGAGCGAATTTGCCTATTCGGTGCTCGACATGGTGCTGATGGGACGCACCGCACGCCTCGGCTCTTTCGCCGGCCCCAGCCGCGAGGACGAACTCGTGGCGCGCGACAAGCTCGGCGGACTCGGCATCGGCGAGCTTGCC
Source organism: uncultured Alphaproteobacteria bacterium (assembly GCA_963702755.1). Taxonomy (GTDB): domain Bacteria; phylum Pseudomonadota; class Alphaproteobacteria; order Rhizobiales; family Xanthobacteraceae; genus JAJPKK01. The sequence continues at coordinate 133,340 of CAVPDZ010000013.1, forward strand.
GCCGCCGACTTCACCCGCATCTCGGGCGGCCAGCGCCAGCTTGCGCTGATCGCGCGGGCGCTCGCCCAGGAGACCCCGATCCTGGTCATGGACGAGCCCACGGCGAGCCTCGATTTCGGCAATCAGGCGATGGTGCTGGCCCGCATCCGCGAACTTGCCCGGGAGGGCTACGGCATCGTGCTCTCGACCCACGATCCGGATCATGCGCTGCTCGTCGCGACCCGCGTCGCGGTGATCGCCGAGGGCGGACTGCGCGCCATCGGACCAACGCACGACGTCGTCACCTCCGAAATGCTGTCGCGGATCTATCGCACCGAGGTTGAGGTCGAAACGACGCCATCCGGCCACCGCGTCTGCGTGCCGGCCTGGACCGAGTCACGGGCGCCGCGCACATTTGGGATGTGAGCTATCCGCCTCTCACCTTTGGCATGTGGATGAACTCCCACGGCGACGGCAGCGGGCCGACCGGGACTTCAATCAATGTCGGTCCATCGCGGCGGGCGATGCCGCGCTCCAGGGCTGCGGCAAGTGCCGCGGGGTTCCTCGCGCGCTCGGCGGCTGCGCCAAAACTTTCGGCGAAGCGGACGAAGTCTGGGTTGGTGAGGTCGCAGGCGATCAGGCGGTTGCCGTATTGCTCGGCCTGAATGCGGCGTACGTTGCCGAAGGCGCCGTCATTAAACACGATCGCAACGAGCGGGATGCGATGGCGCACCGCGGTCGCAAGCTCGTTTGCGGTGAACATGAAGCCGCCGTCGCCTGAGATCGCCACGACAGGCGCGTCGGGGCGCGCGTGCTGGGCGCCGAGCGCGGTCGCGAAGCCCCAGCCGAGGTTGTCCTGGTAGCCGGGCGAGAGGAATGTGCGCGGGCGATAGACCGGGAATGTGAGGCGGGCGGCAAAGCCGATCTGTGTCACCTCGTCGACCAGGATGCCGTCCTCCGGCATCGCGGCGCGGATGGCATCAAGGAAGGCGCGTTGCAGCGCGATCTTGGCAAGGCGCGCATCCCAGCGGGCATGGCGCTCGCGCATTTCTTCGCGGCGCGAGGCGCGCTTCGCGTTATGGGCAGGCAGCAGGTCGAGGAGGCGCCGCAAGATCGGCGCGGCGTCGCCGATGAGCGCGACTGCCGGCCGATGCACCCGCGCGGGCTCCTCCGGATCGGAGTTGATGCGGATGATGGCGAGGTCGTCATCAATTCCCCATTGCGTGAACGGGTAGAAAAGCCGCGTACCGATGCCGAGCACCACATCGGCTTCGCCCCACAACTCGCGACCGAGGGGCAAGGTGACGCTCAGGGGATCGCGGCTGTCGAGGACGCCGCGCCCGCGGCGATAGGCGAGCACCGGCGCCTGCAGCATGGCGGCGAGCGCCGTGACCTCGGGTGAGGCATTTTGCGCACCGCCGCCGCACACGATCATCGGGTTCTTGGCCGCGCCGAGCATTTTCGCCGCGGTGCGCACGGCGTCTTCGTCGATCGGCGGCTCGGTCATCGCGATCGGCTGCGCCAGCGCGTCGGCGCCCGGGCGTCCCCACACGTCGATCGCGCATTCGATCGCCGCGGGTCCGCGCCGTCCGCTCGCCATCGCCGCGATCGCCTGCGCGACGAGGCCCGATGCTTCCGCCGGGGCGCGGATGCGCGCCGAGAAATCGACGAGCCGCGCGATGATGCCGGCCTGGTCGCGGATTTCGTGGAGGTGGCCGATGCCGCGCCCGATATCGGCCTCGGGAATCTGGCCGATCAACCCAAGCACAGGCGCATTCATCGCATACGCAGTCAGGAGCGCCGCGCCGGTGTTGAGGAGGCCCGGGCCGGGCACGACGGCGTAGGCGGAGGGCTTCGCCGTCGCGAGCGCCGCGCCCAGCGCCATGTAGGCCGCGCCTTGCTCGTGGCGGGGAAGAATGACCGAAATACGGTCGGATGCCTTGTACAGCGCGTCGAACAGATGGTCGTTGTGGACGCCCGGCAGCGCATAAAGCGTAGTGATGCCGTGGGCGATGAGCGAGGCAACCGTCGCCTCCGCCGTGGTCATGGTGCTCATGGGTTTCCCGGTCGATTTCGGCCGCAATTGCGCAGATCGGGCTATCCCTGTCGAGGGTGTTCCCATCGCGGCGCCGCTCGGCTACACCCGTGGCCCAAACGTGAAGGCGCCGGTGGAAATACCTGCGCTTCGAGGAACCGATGCATCGTTATCGTACCCACACCTGCGGCGCGCTCCGCGCCGCAAACATCGGCGAAACGGTCCGCCTGTCAGGCTGGTGCCACCGCATCCGCGACCATGGCGGCGTGTTGTTCATCGACCTGCGGGACCACTATGGCCTGACCCAGGTGGTGGCGGACCCGGATTCGCCCGCTTTCAAGACGGCCGAAAAGCTGCGCTCCGAGTGGGTCGTCCGCGTCGACGGGCGCGCGCGCCGCCGTCCGGGCGGCACCGAGAATCCCGATCTGCCGACCGGCGAAGTTGAGGTGTTCGCGACCGAGATCGAGGTGCTGGGGCCCGCGGCCGAATTGCCGATGCCGGTGTTCGGCGAGCAGGAATATCCCGAGGAGATCCGCCTCAAATATCGCTTCCTCGATCTGCGGCGCGAGCGGCTGCATACGAACGTCATGAAGCGCGGCGCCGTCATCGACTCGCTGCGGCGGCGCATGAAGGAGCAGGGCTTCTTCGAATTCCAGACGCCGATCCTGACCGCATCGAGCCCGGAAGGCGCGCGCGACTTCCTGGTGCCGTCGCGCATTCATCCCGGCAAGTTCTATGCGCTGCCGCAGGCGCCGCAGCAGTTCAAGCAGCTCATCATGGTGTCGGGCTTCGACCGCTACTTCCAGATCGCGCCGTGCTTTCGCGACGAGGATGCCCGCGCCGACCGCTCGCCCGGCGAGTTCTATCAGCTCGACATCGAGATGAGCTTCGTCACCCAGGACGACGTGTTCGCCGCCGTCGAGCCGGTGTTGCACGGCGTGTTCGAGGAGTTTGCCGACGGCAAGCCGGTGACGCCGAAATTTCCGCGCATTCCGTACGCCGACGCGTTGCGCCAGTACGGCACCGACAAGCCGGACCTGCGCAACCCCATCAAGATGGCTGATGTCACCGCGCACTTCCGCGACTCGGGCTTCAAGGTGTTCGCTGGCATGATCGCGGCTGACCCGACGGTCGAAGTCTGGGCAATCCCGGCGCCCAAGGGCGGCAACCGCGCGTTCTGCGATCGCATGAACTCGTGGGCGCAGAGCGAGGGTCAGCCGGGACTTGCCTATATCTTCTGGCGCGAGGGCGAGGAGGGCGGCGCGGGCCCGGTGGCGCGCAATGTCGGTGTCGAGCGTGCCGAAGCCTTGCGCAAGCAACTTGGCCTCAGCGTCGGTGATGCCGTGTTCTTCGTTGCGGGGCGGCCGCGGGACTTCGTCAAGTTCGCGGGGCCGGCGCGCAACCGTGTCGGCAGCGAACTCGATCTCATCGCGCGCGATCGCTTCGAGTTTTGCTGGATCGTCGACTTCCCGATGTACGAATGGAACGAGGAGGAGAAGAAGATCGACTTCTCCCACAATCCGTTCTCGATGCCCAACGCGACGCCGGAAGAATTTCTGGCGCTCGATCCGGCGGATCACGAGAAAATTCTCGGCCTGAAGGCGATCCAATACGACATCGTCTGCAACGGCATCGAGCTGTCGTCGGGTGCGATCCGAAATCATCGTCCCGAGGTCATGAAGAAGGCCTTCGCCATCGCCGGCTATGACGAAAGCGTGCTGGAACAGAAATTCGGCGGCATGCTGCACGCTCTCTCGCTCGGCGCGCCCCCGCACGGCGGCATCGCCCCCGGCGTCGACCGCATCGTGATGCTGTTATGCGGCGAGGAGAACTTGCGCGAGGTCGTGCTGTTCCCCATGAACCAGAGGGCCGAGGATTTGCTGATGGGCGCGCCCTCCGAAGTCACCGCGAAGCAGCTGCGGGAGCTGCACATCCGGCTGAATTTGCCGCAGACGTAGTGGTCTTGGCATTAGTCGGCGGCGGGCTGCTGCAGCGAAGCAGACAGTCTTTGCCGGGCAGGCGCTATGGCTCGCAGCAAGCAGCACGGCACAATCTCTCTTCCGTCACCCTGAGGCGTGAGCGAAGCGAGCCTCGAAGGGCGACGGCCGAGGCATTCGCCACAACGCGAAACGCTGCACTGCTATGGCCGATCATCCTTCGAGGGCCGCGCAAGCGCGCGGCCACCTCAGGATGACGGAACGTCTGCTGCTTTATGCGTAGCGAAGCAGTTGCGGGACACGCGGCTCTCGCAATCGGTTCGGTCGTGCTAGCATTTACCGCATGACAAAAGTCCAGGCGCAGATCATCGAGCTGTTCAAGACGCTTGCTCCTTCGGAGCAACGCGATATTGCCGTCGAACTTTATGAACGCTCGGTCGTGGGCTCATTTTACGATCGGATGACGCCAGCGCAGCGTACTCAGCTTGAGGAGGGAATATCTCAGGCCGAGCGTCGGGAGGTGCAGCCGGCGGAGAACGTATTCGATCATCTCGCCAAACGGTTTGGCTTTTCGGCCGGATGAGGATTGTCATCCCCTGCCGCGCCCAAGATCGTCGCTCCGAGTGGGGAAGCGAATAATCATCTCTCCGCGTGCTTGATTCCCTGCTCCCTTTCGCGTTCATTTGTAGTCATTCCAATCTTTGGGCGCGGCTTTGCGCCGGGGATCGCAGGGAGGACATTTATGGACGCCATGGAGCGGCGCGTCTTTCTCAAAGGCGCGGGTATGGGCATGCTTGCCTTCACGGTGGGCGGCGCCCAGGTCTTGATGACGCCGGAGAAGGCGCGCGCGACGGGCGTGCCGTTCCGCACGCTCAAGGCGAGCGAGGCCGAGACCATCGAGGCGCTCGGCGAAACCTTGGTGCCGAGCGCGGCGCGGTCGGGCATTGCGCATTTCATTGACCAGCAGGTGTCGGTGCCGCCGGGCGCCGCGTTGCTCGAAGCGCGCCAGCTCAACGTCAGGCCGCCGTTCATCAACTTCTATCGCGCCGTCATCGGCGCCGTCGACAAAGCGAGCGTCGCGCGCAGCGGCCGCCCGTTCGCGGCGCTCTCGGCCCCCGAGCAGCACGATTTCGTCGATCTGATGCGCCAGAACAAGATCGAGGGCTGGCAGGGACCTCCGGGCGGCTTCGCCTATCTCGTCTTGCGCAGCGATGCCGTCGACGTCGTCTACGGCACCATGGAGGGCTACGAGTCGCTCGGCGTGCCCTACATGCCCCATATCGCGCCGGACCGGAGGTGGTGACATGGCGACCCACGAAAAAGTCGATGTCGTCATCGTCGGCGCAGGCGCGTCGGGCTCGACCTTTGCGGCGATCCTCGCCAAGGCCGGCAAGAAGGTCGTGGTGATGGACAACGGGCCGGACTGGAAGACGTCCGACCTCATCTCCTCCGACATCTGGGGCCGGCGCATCAAGCCGGCCGGCGCTCCCTTCATCCTCGAGGGCAAGAACCCGGTGAGCATGGGCGCCCAAGGCGGCTGGGGCGTCGGCGGCGCCGCGCTGCACTACTTCGCCAATTTCCCGCGCCTCTTGCCGAACGACTTCCGCATCAAGAGCGAGCACGGTCGCGCCCACGACTGGCCGATCTCCTATGACGATGTCGCGCCGTGGTACGACAAGGTCGCGCAGCAGATCGGCGTGTCCGGCGATGCCGCGGCGGAGGAGATTTTCCGGCCGAAGGGCCAGTCCTATCCGATGCCGCCGATGAAGACGTTCAAGAACGGACGCGTCTGGCTCAAGGGCTTCGAGGCGAACGGCATCCGCATGGTGCCGGCCGCGGTCGGCATGAACTCGGTCGACTTCAAGGGTCGCGCCGCCTGCATCTATGACGGCTGGTGCCATGTCGGCTGCCCGATCGGCGCGCTCGCCAATCCGCTGGTCACGTTCCTCGCCGAGGCCCGCAGCGCCGGCGCTGAGGTGCGGCCACTCTCCACGGTGACGCGCATCCTCACCGATGCCTCGGGCAAGAAGGTCACCGGGGTCGAATATTACGACCGCGATCACGAGAAGCAGGTTCAGCCCGCGAATGCGGTGGTGCTTGCCGCCTGGGGCGCGCAGAACCCGCGCCTGCTCCTGAACTCGGCGACCGACAAGCACCCCAAGGGTCTCGCCAACGCGAACGACCTCGTCGGCAAATACGTCATGACGCATTTTGCCTCGGGCACCAACGCGATGTTCGACGAAGACGTCGAAGCTCATCTCGGCACCATCGGTGCCCAGTTCATGTCCTATGAGCGCTACGGCAAGACCGCGCACAAGGGTGCGTTCGGCTCGACCTTCATCGTTGCGGGCTTCACCTCCAAGATCACCGGGCTTGGCGGCGTCGCCAATACGAGGCTCGACCTGTTCGGTCCGGCGCTTCACGCCTACATGAAGCGCGCGGTGACGAACCTCAGCCGCATCACGGCGTTCGGCGAGGAGCAGCCCAAGATCGAGAACCGCGTCGAGCTTGCGAGCGAGAAGGACGAGTTCGGCATGCCGCTCGGTCGCATCATCCACAACTACGACGACAACGACGCCGCGCTGTGGAACGCGAATTTCGAGGAAGGGATGAAGATCGCGAAAGCGACTGACGCCAAGGACGTCTGGCAAGGTCGCGGCGCCCAGCCGACCATTCACTTCATGGGCGGCACCATCATGGGCACGGGAGCGGCGAATTCGGTCGTCAACAGTTACGGCCAGACCCACGAGATCCCGAACCTCTACATCGCTGGCCCCGGCATCTTCGCGACGGCCGGCGCCTCGAACCCGACCTACACGGTGTTCGCGCTGTCGATGCGCGGCGCCGAGAACCTTGCCGCGAACTGGAGCACGGTCGCGGGTTAGCGCAACCGCGTTGTCCGGCCGCCTTCGGCGAAGGCGGCCGGAACTAATCGAGCGATGGCCCGATCAGCGCATCGATGCGGAATGATGCCGTCGCCGCGACGTCTCAAAACTTCAGATTGAATCGCGCTTCGGTCTTGAAGTTATAGACCGGGTAGTCCTTGATGATCGGCACGCTGACCTCGATGGACGCGACGATATCCTTGGTCAGATTGCGTCCCAGCATCACATCAACGGCAGGAACAGTCGCCCGGTCTGACCGGTAATCGCGTCGCCGTAATTTATGCGGATGTCGGGGCTCGGATAGAAAGTAAAGAACCAATGAGCCGGCAGGGCGATGTTGAATTCCGGTGCGAATTGCAGATTGCTGATGTTTTTCTTTGTCGGATCGCCGGCGAAGCTGACATCGTAGCGCGCAAGCGCGAGGAAATAGCTGCCATTGCTGACCTCGGGCAGCATGTAGCGAGCTCCGGCTATCGGCAGCGCTTGCCATTTGCCGCTGGTCAAGTTGTCATCGCCCGTCGGAGCAACGAGGCGGGCACCGATGCCGGCAGCCCAGCGGGCGTCGAAATCGTGCAAGATTGCCGCCTGGAAATCCGCGTCGCCGAAGCCATGCAGATAATTGCCCGTCGGATTATCGTTGCTGATCGGGTTCTTGGTGTCGAAGGGCAGATCGGTTCGGAGAGCGATCGTCCACTGCGGCGCCAGCGCGAACTGGTAATCCGCCCGCAAGATCACGTTGTCCGATGTGACTTCACGCGTCGTTCCCTTGACCGCGCCGCTGCCAGGGGCCGTCTCGTAAAGGTAGCGCAGCTGAAAAAGAGTCTCCGGCCGGGTGAAGTCCTGGCCGTTGTTTTCGGTCGTCGGCTGCGTTTGCGCTTTGCTGAGAGGCTGTCTGGTCCTGCGGCGCCGCGCTCGCCCCGGTGAGCACGCCGGGGCCGATGGCAGCCATCACCATAACGACGAACGGAAGTCTCCGATCATCCATGTGCGTGAACGCCTACGCGCGCTGCAACCCATTTTGATTCGATCGGGACAGTAGAAAGCTTCGCTTCGAACCCGGAGCTATCGCGATCCGAACAAGACTTCGAACAGTGACTTTTCCTGCTGCGGCTCGTTGATCTGGGGGCGCGGGCGCGGCATCGGGATCGACGCCATGTGCCGGGGCCGCGGTTTCGGCAGCGGCACCATTTCGAGCGGTTCGCTCTCGGCTGCTTCCGGCGCTGGCGACAGGTCCGTTGGCGAAACGCGGTCGATGGCATCAGTCGCCGCAGGGAAGTTCGGGTCCTGGGAGGGCAATGCCGCAGTCGCATAAGCCGTAGGGGCCGACGGCGCCGCTGCCACGGTCGCTGTCGGCATCGGGTCGTCGGCCGGCGCCGCGGCGGGTGACGGCGTCGCCGAATCCGTCTCCGGCACGGCAGCCGGCCCGACGGGCCATGGCGACGCCGGCAGCGCGCCTGCGTTCGGCAGCCGATCGGCCTGATCGTCGGCGCGGGGAGATACGCGTGCGGTCACGACCCTCACGGCCCGATTTTGGACGGGGGGCGGAGGCGGCGCGGCCGCTTCCGCCGCAACGCCGACGGATGCGTCGGCGGCGGTGGTATTCGCGTCGGGGCCGAACATGATCAACAACACGAGCCAGCCGGCCATCACGAACAGGGCTGTGCTGAAGCCGGCGATTAACACCAGCGATAGCCGCGACGCCTGCTCGTAGCGAATGCCCTTCGGCATGATCGTGCGCTCCCCAACGTCCCCCAGCACACACACACGGCGCCGCTGACAAAAAATCAGACGGCGCGCGAAAGCTTCTCCGCCACCCGCGGAGCGAAATAAGTCAGAATGCCGTCGGCCCCAGCTCGCTTGAAGGCCGTCAGGCTCTCGACCATGGCCTTTTCGCCGTCGAGCCAGCCATTGCCCGCGGCGGCCATGATCATCGCATATTCGCCGGACACTTGGTAGGCAAAGGTTGGCGCGGCGAAGGTATCCTTCACCAGCCGCAGCACGTCGAGATAGGGCATGCCGGGCTTGACCATGACGAGGTCGGCACCTTCCTCAAGATCGATCTCGACCTCGCGCAACGCTTCGTCGGCATTGGCCGGATCCATCTGGTAGGTGCGCTTGTCGCCGGTGAGCGTTGTCGCCGAACCGACCGCGTCGCGGAACGGGCCGTAAAAGGCCGAGGCATATTTCGCCGCATAGGCCATGATCAGCACGTCGGCATGGCCCGCGGAATCGAGGCCACGGCGGATCGCCCCGACGCGGCCATCCATCATGTCCGACGGCGCGATGATGTCGCAGCCGGCGTCTGCCTCGACCAGGGCCTGCTTGACCAGCACCTCGACGGTCTCGTCGTTCAGGATTACGCCGTCGCGGAGGAGACCGTCATGGCCGTGGCTTGTATAAGGATCGAGCGCCACATCGCAGAGGATGCCGACATCCGGCACTTCGCGCTTGATCGCGCGGATGGCGCGGCACACGAGATTCTCGGGATTGAGGGCTTCGGCGCCAACCTCGCAGCGCAGGTCGGGGTCGGTGTAGGGGAACAGCGCGAGGCATGGGATGCGCAGCTTTGCCGCGCGCTCGGCATCGCGGACCGCCTCATCCACGCTGATGCGCTCGACACCGGGCATGGAATCGATGGCGATGCGCTTGCGCTCGCCGTCGATCAGGAACAGCGGCCAAATGAGGTCGTCGGCCGTCAGCACATTCTCGCGCACCATCCGGCGCAGCCACTCGGTGCGCCGGCTGCGCCGCGGACGTATGGTCAAATCGAGCTTGAACGCGCTCGGGGCATCAGCCTCGACCGGCCTGTACCGCACTTTCGATTCGATGGGGCGGCCAAACTTGATGGCCATCGGCAACTCCTCAATGCCTCCTTTTAGCCTGGAAACCGCAAACATTCCAGCGGGAAGCCGGGCCTGAAGGCCGTGCGGTAATATCATGGGGCAAGCTTGCGGTCAGGCCCGCATGGCGTCGATCATCTCGCTGGTATAGGGAAGCCGCGTGGTCACGAACTCCGAGATTCTGATCGAGCGGCGCGGCACTGCCGGTATCATCACGCTCAATCGCCCCGCGGCTCTCAACGCCGTGACCCGCACGATGGTGCGGGCGATCGCGGAGGCGCTGGAGCGTTGGCGCCACGATGATGCGGTGACCCGGGTCATCGTGATGGCGGCGCCCGGGCGCGCGTTTTCGGCGGGTGGCGATCTGCGCCACATCTACGAGCTCGGCCGCGCCGGCCGCCAGAGCGAGGCGCTGGAGTTCTGGCGGGAGGAATACATCCTCAACGCCGCCATCAAGCATTATCCCAAGCCCTACGTCGCGCTGATCGACGGCATCGTCATGGGAGGCGGTGTCGGCGTTTCGGTGCATGGGTCTCACCGCGTCGCCGGCGATCGTTTTCAATTCGCCATGCCCGAGGTCGGCATCGGCTTTTTCCCCGACGTCGGCGCGACCTGGTTCCTGCCGCGTCTGCCGGGCGAGCTTGGCACCTGGTGCGCGCTTACCGGCGATCGGCTCGCCGCCGCCGATGCGGTGGCTGCGGGCGTTGCCACCCATCGCGTCGCCTCCGCGCGCTTTGCCGAATTGACCGAAGCTCTGACCGGCGCCGTTCCGGTCGACGCCATGCTTGCCGCCTTCGCGGAGCCGCTACCTTCTCCCTCCCCCCTTGCGGGGGAGGGTCGGGGTGGGGGGGCGGGAGGCCTTGGCACTGAAGTGCCGGATCTCGCGACCCCCACCCCCGACCCCTCCCCACAAGAGCCTGCGCCCGGCGCGCGCGAGCGCGGCCCAAGGGGGAGGGGAGAAAAAGCGCACTCCGACAACTCTCTTTCCCGAACCGAGGCCGATCACCTCGCGCCGCGCGGCGATCGACCGCCTGTTCGCCGGTGCGAGCGTCGAAGCTATATTGGCGGCGCTCGATTCCGAGACCGGGCCGGATGCCGAATTCGCGCGAGCAACCGCTGCCGCAATCCGCACGAAGGCGCCGATCAGTCTCAAGATTGCGCTCGCCCAGATGCGCCGCGGCCGCGCGTTGTCATTTGCGGACTGCATGCGCACGGAGTTCCGCATCGTGTCGCGCGTCGCTTACGGAGAGGACTTTTATGAGGGCATCCGGGCGGTGATCGTCGACAAGGACAACCGTCCCCGCTGGCATCCGGCGACGCTCACTGAAGTAACGCCTGAGATGGTGGAGGGCTATTTCGCACCGCTCGCGGCGGAGCTCGAGCTGCCATGACCGACCCACACGCCGACGACGTCCTTGAACCACCGCCGCCGCCGGGCGGCATGCTGCTCAATATGCTGAACAGCGGATGGACTGGCCGGCTGGTGCTGTTCCTGCGCAGCATGGCCTGCATTTCGATGATCAAGGGCCTGTATCATTGGGCGCAGATATGCGGGATCATCGGCGAACCGGGTGGCTTCGAGGCTCACACGCAGTCGTGGCAGGCGACGACCTCGTTCTTTGCCGTGATCGATCTCGTGGCGGCGGTCGGGCTGTGGCTGGTGGCACCGTGGGGCGTCGTCGTGTGGCTGACCTCGACGGTGTCGATGATCGTGGTTCACGTCTTCTTCGATCAGGTCTACGGCACCGATATCCTGGTCATCATGCTCGGCGTGCTTATGCTTTTAGGCTATCTCGCGCTCTCGATTCTCGCCGCTCGCGAGCAGCCGCGCTGACTCCTGCTCTGACGGTTCCGATTTTAAATGGGGTCCCACATGGCGCGCATCGGCTTCATCGGTCTCGGCAACATGGGCCTGCCGATGGCGGGCAATCTGATCAAGGCCGGCCACACGGTCACGGGCTTCGACGTTTCGGCGTCGGCGGTCGGCAGGCTTGCCGCGCTTGGCGGAAGCGTGGCCGCGGACGCTGCGGCCGCCTGCGCGGGCGCCGATGCGGTCGATCACCATGCTGCCGGCCGGCGAGCACGTGCGCGCGGTCTATTGCGGGGAGGGCGGGGTGCTCGCGGCGGCGGCTCCCGGCGCGCTCCTCATCGACTCTTCGACGATCGATGTCGTGACCGCCCGTGATGTCGCGGCGGCCGCCGCCGCCAAGGGCTTTGCCATGATCGATGCGCCGGTGTCGGGCGGGGTTGCAGGCGCCGCCGCCGGCACGCTCACCTTCATGGTCGGCGGCACGGACGAGGCTTTCGCGCGCGCCCGCGCCGATCCTCGAAAACATGGGCAAGACCATCGTGCATGCCGGCGGCAGCGGCAATGGCCAGGCGGCGAAGATCTGCAACAACATGATCCTCGGCGTATCGATGATCGGAGTGTCCGAAGCATTCATTCTTGCCGAGAAGCTTGGTCTTGATGCCCAGCGCCTGTTCGACATCGCCTCGAAGTCGTCCGGCCAATGCTGGTCGATCACGAGCTATTGCCCGGTGCCGGGCCCGGTGCCGACATCGCCCGCGAACCGCGATTATCAGGCAGGATTTACGGCCGCCATGATGCTCAAGGACCTGAAGCTCGCCCAGGATGCGGCGCGCGGCGCGCAGGCCGTGACGCCGCTCGGCGCCGCGGCCGCCGAACTTTATGGCCTCTATACGGGGCACGGCCACGCGGCCGAAGATTTCTCCGGCATCATCCGGTTTCTGCGTGGCTCTTCGTCGCCGACGCGCGGGGAGGATAGGGCTCGAGCAGCGTTCGCGTCTCTGCCGCAGCCCTTGAAGATCGACAGCTCGTCGAAGAGCGGGAGGGAACAGCCGCCCGACATCCAGGATTCAACGAACCTTAACGCTATTCCGGTAGAATGTCGGCAAATCACATTTATTAATTCGTTCGTAAAGATTTGCCCGCGCCGGTAAACACTGTTTTCATCCTGTTGTTTAAGCCGATTTTAGATCGTTGCGCCTAAAGTTGTGACAATGAATCGGCGGAAAGCAGGGCCGCCGTTCGATAATTCACAACAACGATCGAAGGGCGCAAAACATGAAACCTCTTATGAAGGCGGCGGAGCCTGTCGAGCGCGATCAGCGTTTCGAGCACGTTCGCCCGCTTTATCTGGAGTTGCTCACCTTGGTCGAGCGGCTGCATCGGCGCTTGCTCGACGTGATCAAGGACGAATTCGACCGCCGCGGCCGCGCCGACATCAACTCGGTGCAGGCGCTGCTCCTCTATAACATCGGCGACAAGGAGCTGACCGCCGGCGAGTTGCGCACCCGCGGCTATTATCTCGGCTCGAACGTCTCCTATAATCTCAAGAAGCTCGTCGAGATGGGATTCCTCGATCACCAACGCTCGAGGGTCGACCGCCGTTCCGTGCGCATCAAGCTCACCGACAAGGGCCGCGACGTGCGCGCCATCGTCGAGGCGCTCTATCAGAAGCATGTGCGCACCGTCGAGCAACTCGGCGGCATCTCGTCCGATGAATTCGTGACCTTGAACAAGGCGCTGCACCGTCTCGAACGGTTCTGGACCGACCAGATCCTCTATCGGCTCTGAGCGCACGGACCGCGGGCGTCCACCCGCGGTCCGCTCCGGTGGCGCGGCAATGCGCCAGCTTTGGGCGAGGCTCGGGCCCGCCCCATTTATGCTATTGGTGCGAGGGCCTGCCCGTCGTCTGGTTGCTATGATCGTGCGCGCAGGCGATTCGCGAGCACGCCCATGGCGAACGACGTCACCATCGAGCCGCACCACATTTATTTCGAGATTACCGTGCTCGGCGTGACCGCCAAGGTCGCGGCCATCGATGGCGCAAGCGGCATCGAGGTCTCTGTCGTCGGACCGGCGCACGCCGTTAACGGCGAGCTAAAGCGCATCGCCGTCGCCAAGCTGCGCGCCAGGCTTGCCCGCGAGGCGGCCGGGTAGCCGGCCGGCGCCGCTGAAGTTGCGCGCCGCACCGGCCCCAACATGTAGTGCCGACCACCATGCCGCTGTGACAAAACTTGGCGTGCCGGGAGCGATATGCTATCGCGACGGTGGTCGCCCGCCCGCCGGGGCGGGACGGCAAACATTCGCCTGCCATCTGTCCGGAGTTCGTCATGCAACAGTCTCAGCCGTCCGAGGCCGGGACCTTCTTTACCGCGTCGCTTGCCGAGAGCGATCCTGAGATTGCCGAGGCGATCCGGCTCGAGCTTGGCCGCCAGCGTGACGGGATCGAGTTGATAGCGTCGGAGAACATCGTCAGCCGCGCGGTGCTCGAGGCCCAGGGCTCGGTCCTCACCAACAAATATGCCGAAGGCCTGCCCGGCAAGCGCTACTACGGCGGCTGCCAGTTCGTCGACATCGCAGAAACAGCTCGCGATCGAACGGGTTACGCGGCTCTTCGGATGCGGCTTCGCCAACGTCCAGCCGCATTCCGGCGCGTCCGCCAATGCCGCGGCCTTCCTCGCGCTGATGAAGCCCGGCGATACTTTCATGGGGCTTAATCTTGCCGCCGGCGGCCATCTCACCCACGGCTCCCCGGTCAATATGTCGGGCAAATGGTTTCACGTCGTGCCCTATGGCGTGCGCCGCGACGATCAGCGCATCGACATGGACGGAGGTGGCGATGCTCGCGCGGGAGCACCGGCCGAAGGTTATCATCGCCGGCGGTTCGGCCTATCCGCGTTTCATCGATTTTGCCGGCTTTCGCGCGATTGCCGACGAGGTCGGCGCCTACCTCATGGTGGACATGGCGCATTTCGCCGGGCTCGTTGCCGGCGGCGTCCATCCGAGCCCGTTTCCCCACGCCCACGTGGTGACGACGACGACCCACAAGACGCTGCGCGGTCCGCGAGGCGGCGTCATCCTCACCGACAATGAGGATCTGGCGAAGAAGATCAACGCGGCGGTGTTTCCGGGCTTTCAGGGCGGTCCGCTGATGCACGTGATCGCCGCCAAGGCGGTGGCGTTCGGCGAGGCGCTGCGCCCCTCGTTCAAGGACTACGCCAAGCGGGTCGCCGACAATGCCAAGGTGCTCGCCGAAACGCTGAAAAGCCGCGGCTGCGACATTGTCTCGGGCGGCACCGATACCCACCTGATGCTGGTCGATCTGCGGCCGAAGCGCCTCACCGGCAAGGTCGCGGAAGCGGCGCTGGGGCGCGCCAACATCACCTGCAACAAGAACGGCATCCCCTTCGATCCGGAGAAGCCGATGGTGACCTCCGGCGTGCGGCTCGGCTCGCCGGCCTGCACCACGCGGGGCTTTGGCGCCAGCGAGTTCCGAGAGGTCGGCGATCTCATTGCCGAGCTGCTGGATGCGCTCTCGCACAAGAACAGTGAGGCGGACGAGGCGGTAGAGGCCAGCGTGCGCGACAAGGTCAGCCGCCTGCTCAAACGATTCCCGATCTATAACTGACGATCATGCGTTGCCCGAGTTGCACCAGCCTTGATACCCAGGTGAAGGACAGCCGCCCGACCGAGGATTCCTCGGCGATCCGGCGGCGTCGGCTCTGCCTTGCCTGCGGCTTCCGCTTCACCACCTTCGAGCGCGTGCAACTGCGCGAGCTGGTGGTGATCAAGCGCAACGGCCGCCGCGTGCCGTTCGACCGCGACAAGCTCGCGCGCTCGGTTGCGATCGCGGTGCGTAAGCGCAATGTCGATCCCGAGCGCGTCGAGCAGACCGTATCGAAAATCGTGCGGGAGCTTGAAAACCTCGGCGAGAACGAGGTCACGACGGAAACCATCGGCGAAACGGTGATGGCCCATCTGCGCGACCTCGACGACGTCGCTTATGTGCGCTTTGCCTCGGTCTACCGCAATTTCCGCGAGGCCAAGGATTTCGAGCGCGTGTTGGGCGAACTGTCTGCCGAAGAAGAGAGCGCCGCAGCGCCCGTGCGCAAATAGCGCGGCGCATATCGCGCATGGCCATTTGCGCCGCGAGGGCATAGATAGGCGCCATCGTCGCGAGCGCTCGATCGATGCCGACAACCGACCCCCACGATGCCCGCTTCATGGCGCTCGCCCTTGCCCTCGGGCGGCGAGGCCTCGGCAATGCGTGGCCCAATCCGGCGGTGGGGGCCGTCGTGGTGCGCAGCGATGGAGCGGCTCCGGTCATCGTCGGGCGTGGCTGGACCCAGCCGGGCGGCCGGCCTCATGCGGAGGTCGAGGCGCTCGGTCGCGCCGGCAGCGAGGCGCGCGGGGCGACGCTCTACGTGACGCTCGAGCCGTGCTCCCATCACGGCAAGACCCCGCCCTGCGCCGACGCGATCATCGCCGCTGGCATTTCCCGCGTCGTCTCGGCGCTCGAGGATCCGAATCCCGAGGTCGCGGGCCGTGGTCACGCGCGGCTTGCCGCAGCCGGCATTGCGGTTGAGGTCGGGATCGGGGCCGCGGAAGCGCGCCGTGTTCACGCCGGCCACATCCGCCGCGTCCGCGACGGCCGTCCCCATGTCACGCTCAAGCTTGCGGTCTCCGCGGACGGCAAGGCGGGGCTCGCCGGCCGCAAGCCGGCGCCGATCACGGGCGAAGCGGCGAGGGCGCGGGTCCATCTCATGCGCGCCATGAACGACGCCGTCCTGACCGGCATCGGTACCGTCATTGCCGACGATCCGCTTCTGACGTGCAGGCTGCCGGGGATGGCTGCGCGTTCGCCGGTGCGGGTCGTGCTCGACGCCGCGCTGCGGATTTCGCCAACCAGCGCAGCTGGTCCGCACGGCGCGGGAAACGCCGGTCTGGGTGATTGCGGGCCCTGCCGGCGGCGAGGCCGCGCAAGCCGCGCTCGCGGCGTGCGGGGTCGAAGTCATCCGTGCGCCTGCCGACGGCGGCCGCATCGATCTCGCGGCGGCGCTGCGGCTGCTCGCGGGGCGGGGCATCACTCGCCTGATGGTCGAGAGCGGCCCGCGCGTTGCGGCAGGATTCATCAGCGCCGATCTCGTCGACGAGGCGGCGCTGCTGCGCGGTCCGCGGCCGATCGGTCCCGACGGCATCGATGCCCTCGACGGCCTGCCGCTCACGGCGCTGACCTCATCGCCGCGCCTCATGTCGTGTGGTATCGAGTCCGTAGGCGAAGACACGATTGAGAGTTTCGAGCGACCATGTTCACCGGCATCGTCACCGGCATAGGCGAAGTCATTGCGGTCGAGGCACGCGCCGATGACCTGCGCCGGCTCAAGATCGCCTGCGACTACGACCGCGCCGGCATTGCCGACGGCGCTTCGATTGCCTGCAACGGCGTGTGCCTGACGGTCGTCGCCGCCGGCATCGACGGCAACCACACCTGGTTTGCAGCCGATGCTGCGGCCGAGACGCTCGCGGTGACGACGGCGAAGGACTGGCGGCACGGGACGCGCCTCAATCTCGAACGACCACTCAAGGTCGGCGACGAGCTCGGCGGCCACATCGTTGCCGGTCACGTCGACGGCATCGCCGAACTTGTCGCACGCGACGACCTCGACAACATGGCACGGCTCACCTTCCGTGCGCCTGCTGCCCTCGCGCGGTATATCGCGCCGAAGGGCTCAGTCGCGCTCGATGGGGTTTCGCTGACGGTCAACGAGGTCGAGGGCGACGCCTTCTCAGTGCTGATCATCCCGCACACGCTCGCGGTGACGACCTTCGGCGCGCTGCGCCCCGGCGATGTCGTCAACCTCGAAGTCGATCTGATGGCGCGCTATGCCGGCCCGGCTGATGGAGCGCGAGCCGCGCTGAAGCTCTCCGGAATTTCGCGAAGCGCTACTTTCCCGGGGCGCCGGCGTCGATCCAGGCGGCAAGCGTCGCGCGCTCGTCGGGCGTCATGTCCGTGATGTTGCCGGGCGGCATGGCGTTCGACCATACCGCGATGCGACCGATCAGGCGGGCGTTGCGGACGATGTGGTCGGGATCATCGAGGAGAATGCCGCGCGGCGCGGTCGGGATGTTGGCCCACACCGGGTCCTGGGCGTGGCACGGGCTGCAGCGCGACGAGACGATGTTCTCGACCGTGCGAAACGTCGGCACTGCTGCCGCTGTTTTGCCGTCGCGTGGCCCCAGCGAAGACAGCCACGCGATCGCGATCATGCCGAGGGCGGCAACGCCCCAGGTCCACCACGGCGAGCCAAGCCCGGCGTGGCGGCTGTTGTAGAAGTGGCGGATGATCGGCCCCAGCGCGAGGACGATGGCGACGATCACCCAATTGTATTTGGTCGCGTAGAGCAGCGGGTAATGATTGCTGATCATCAGCAGGATGACCGGCAGGGTCAGGTAGTTGTTATGCACCGAGCGCTGCTTGCCCTCGATCCCGTATTTCGGATCGGGCGTCTTGCCCGCGATCAGCGCCGCGACCGTCTTGCGTTGTCCCGGGATGATGTTGAGAAACACGTTGGCGACCATGATGGTGCCGATGATGGCGCCGATCTGGTTGAAAGCGCCGCGGCCGCTCAAGACATGCGTGAAGGCGTAGGTGAGGGCGACGAGGAAGATGTAGCCGGTGATGACGAAGGCAAGTTCGTGCTTGGCGAAGGCGGTACGGCAGGCGATCTCGTAGAGCAGCCAGGCGAGCACGAGACTGATGAGGCTGAACAGGCCGGCCTGCAGCGGCGTGAGGTCCATCACCGACTTGTCCACCAGGAACAGTTCGGCATCGAGATAATAGACGACCACGACGAGCGCGAAGCCCGACAGCCAGGTGGCGTACGCTTCCCAATAGAACCACGTCAGTTCATCGGGCATCTGCTTCGGTGCGACGAGATACTTGACGATGTTGTAGAAGCCGCCGCCGTGCACCTGCCAGGCATCGCCGGAGACGCCGTCCGGCAGCCCGGGCCGCTTCTTCAGGCTGAGATCGAGGTGGATGAAATAGAACGAACTTCCGATCCAGCCGACGGCCGCAATCACGTGCAGCCAGCGGAAAATCATGCTCGCCCATTCGGTGACGACAGAATTCAGCATGCCTTGCTTCGTCCTTGATCCATCATGCTGATGCAGCAAAGCAGGCGCAGCCGGCCGGGACAAGCCATCACCGCGAAGAGTTGACCCGGCGTCACGGCACGCGTCGCTCAGACATGCTCGGAGGCTGCAGCCACCATGGTGGCTTCCGATTGCGCCGCCGACGAGCTTTGCAGCCCGTTGAAGAACGCATTGAGGATGACCGAGACGATAGCCGCCAGCAGAATGCCGGAATCGAGCAGCGGGTGGATGGAGTCCGGCGTATAGCGGAAGAAGTTCGGCGCCACGAGCGGGATCATGCCGAAGCCGACCGATATCGCAACCACGAACAGGTTGAAGCGATTGGTCTTGAAGTCGACGTTGGTGAGAATGCGGGCTCCGGTTGCCGCCACCATCCCGAACATCACGAGGCCGGCGCCGCCGAGCACGACCAGCGGGATCGCCTCCACCAGCGCGCCCATTTTGGGAAGAAAGCCCAGCGCCAGCATGATGCCGCCGCCGGTGGCCGTGACCCAGCGGGAGCGGATGCCGGTCACGCCCACGAGCCCGACGTTCTGCGAGAACGACGTGTAGGGGAAGGTGTTGAAGATGCCGCCCAGAATGGTGCCGATGCCATCGGCGCGCAGCCCGCGCGCGAGTGCGGCCTGGTCGATCTTGCGGCCGGTCATTTCGCCCAGCGCGAGAAACATGCCGACCGATTCGATCATCACCACCACCATCACGATGCACATCGTGACGATCGGCACGAGATGGAATTGCGGTATGCCAAAGCGCAATGGCGTAACGACATCGAGCCAGGCGGCGGCGAAGACCTTCTCATAGTTCATCACGCCGAGAATCGGTCGCGAGCGCTGCGCCGGCGATGATGCCGAGCAGCACCGACACGTTGGCGAGGAAGCCGGCGCCCCAGCGGATGAGCGATAGGATGACGACGAGCACGAACAGGGCAATGCCAAGCCCCTGGAGTTGGCCATAGCCCGGATTGGGAAACGCGCCCGGCACGCCGTCAACCACCTTCGTCAGCGTCGGCAGGCCGCCGCCCGCCCAATTGATGCCGATGCGCATCAGCGAGATGCCGATCACCATGATGATCGTCCCCGTCACCACTGGCGGAAAAAGGGGCAGGAGTCTGCTCATGAAGGGAGCAGCGATAACCGCGAACACGCCGGCCGCGATGACCGATCCGTAGATGCCGAGCAACCCGACGTCCGGCGCGGCGGCCATCGACAGCATCGGCCCGACGGATGCGAACGTGACACCCATCATCACGGGCAGGCGAATGCCCACGTAGGGAAAGCCGACGCTTTGAACGAGCGTCGCGAGCCCGCACGCGAACAGGTCGGCGCTGATGAGGAACGCGACGTCTTCGGGGGAAAGCTTCAGCGCGCGCCCAAGGATCAGCGGTACCGCGACGGCCCCGGCATACATCACCAGAACGTGCTGAAGACCTAGCGTCAGCAGCTTTGGTGACCGGCAGGACTTCGTCGACCGGATGAACTTCGGTACTCATGTGACTCGCCCTCGAAGGTGACAGGCAGCCAAAGGTGACTGTCAAATTCTATGCCAGATTACGAACCAGCCGGTCTTGAACCCGCGGAGGCTGGAGCCGGGCCTAGCTATGGGCTGATCGCGCCGGCACGTTCTCATCCATATGCGCGCCGCACCAACCCGGCAGATAATTCGCCTGCGCACTTTTCGCGAGTTTCATCCCTTGCTCGAGCGCGCGATCGAAGTCGTCTTTGGCGACGTTGCGGTTGATCCGGCGGCGTAAAAAATCCGCCCAAATGAACTCGCTGAACGGCGTCGTGTCCTTGGCAAAGCCGCCCATGCGGCGCAACTCGCCGGCGAGGCTTCGGAAAGGGTCGTCCTTGAGGTCCGGTGACCCGCCGCGGAATTTCATCGAAATCACGCCGGCGTCCCTGGGTATCGTACGGATGAACAAGACTGCGATTGTCCATGAACAGCCAGAACTCGTCGTTCGCGAGCGTTCGCAAATCGGCGACCGCGATCACGAACAAACTCTTGACGCCTTCGTTGTGCATCGCCAGCGACAGATGATGATGGTCGATGACGTAGAAGCGATCCTTCGGACCCCGCACGACGGGAATCATGTGGTGGGCGAGAAACGCGTCTCGTTTCTTTTTGTCGAACTGCTGCCAGCTCTTCTGCTTGGCTTTGACCTCGCGCATGCCGACAGTAATCTGGGTCGGCCGCAGCTCCGTCGATCGGAACCGGATGCAGTACAGGTTCACGGACTACCATGTTTCCAGTCTCCTTCGTTGGAGCCGATGAGCGTCGCTGAGGAAGCGCAGGCTGGATTGCGCGGCACGCCATCATAACTTGCGGGACGCGGTGAAAAAGGCCGATCAATGCGGGCGAATGCTTGGCGGCCACGCGATTTCGATGCGGTGTGAGGCCGGTTTGGCGGCGGCGCGGTTGCCGCTTATCATGATCAGGCGATCTTGCGCCGACGTCGCGAAAAGGTGGGACCGGAATGACCCTAAGCCAGAACGATCAAACCCAGCCCATCATCTCCGACACGAGTCTCGCGCTTGCGGTCTACATTCTTTACTGCGCCAGCTACATCTTCGGCATCACGGTGATCATCGGGCTGATCATCGCCTACGTGAAGGTGGGTGACGCCGATCCGATGCTGAAGACGCACTACCAGTTCCAGATCAGGACGTTCTGGATCGGGCTTCTTTATTTCGTGGTTGGGGTCGTCCTGACGTTCGTCCTCGTCGGCATCGTGATCCTATTATGGTGGTTCGTCTGGTCGCTGGTGCGCATCATCAAGGGTCTGCTTGCGCTCAACGAACGTAAGCCGATCGCGAACCCGACGTCCTGGATGTTCGGCTGAAGCTCAGGTCCCAGGCCGCTTGTAATTGTTGATGCCCTTCTGCACGGCGGGATCACCCGTGGGATTGAGGTTTCGCGGCGGCGGGGGCGGCGGCTTTGCAGCCGTCACATGGACTTGCGGCTTGAACTGGCTGACTGGTACCCCGACCATGCTCGGCTTCGGGCCGGGATTGGCGTTGACAGGGGCGGGGGGCGCCCTGGTGCCGTCGAACACGTGGTTGCGCTGCGCGGTCCCTTGGTTGGCGTAATTCGATTGCTGCAGCGCGGACGGCCGCGGCTGGCTTGCCTGAGCTGGTCGCGGTTGCACGCGGGAGCCGGCCGTTGCGCAACGACCGGAGCAGGTCGCGGCGGTGCCGGTGCTGGCCTCGCCTGAACGGGTGCCGGTGCCGGTTTTGGCGGCGGCTTGTTCTCGGCGAGTGCCGGAGCGCAAATTGCCGAAAATCCACAAACAAAAATGACGCGAGCGCCAAACGGACCCATCGCCCCTCCGTTTCAGCCTTAGAATTTCGCGAGTGTGTTCCCCGGACGAGGGCACGTCAATGAGGCGAGGCCGGGAAATTGCCGCAATCCAAACCGAGTAGCCAGACGGGGTCCGTCGAAAGATCGTGAACAGAGGTAGTAAGGGGGTAACCCTAAAAAGGAAAAGACGAGGCATTCCAGCGGAAAGCCCCGTCTTCACGAAGTTTTAATGTATTTGAGATCGGGAGAGTGCTAATATTCTTATGCTCTCATCCCAAAGAGCACGGCCCCGATCTCGTCCCCCCACCCCCAAACCCGAGGTCGGGGCCAACTTGTACAATAAATCGTGGCCATTTTCGGTGGCACCAGGCGATATCAATCGAGAAAACTTCCAGACTGTTGTAATTGGGCGACGTCGCCGCATCTGTTGCTATTTTGTTCCGAAAAAACAAGGGCTTGACGCAAGCCATTCAAGTCTTGGAGCTAGCCTAAATCGCCTCCTCGCCGTGGGCGATGGCCCCACAAGGGCAGATGGCCGATCGTCCGGCGTTTCCGTCAGAGCCGAGAGCATTCGTTAAGCGCCCCTGGGCTCAACCGACCGTAGCCGACAGTTTCTGCAGCCAGAACTGATACATGCGAGCAAATGTCGCGGGATGGGCGGTCTCGAACCGGTGCCAGCAATCCAAATCGATCTTGGCCTTGTCGTCCGGAAAGAGGTCCGCGTAGCTGCTCTCAGCCGGATCCTCAAAGCCGAGAAAGGCGAGACGGTTTGCGGCAAGGAATGATTTGATCTCCGGAATGCCGGTGAGGTGCTCTTCAACGTGAAAAAGGAGATCACGGCATCGGCTGACGGTGAAAAAATCCGAGCTGTCCGCGACGTCCTTCAGTTGCGATCCGTCCGCCAAGCTCAGAATGTCCTGCCGAAGTTGACGGATGTCATCCGCTGTTCCGCGATAACCGCGTTCGGCAATGAAGGCGCGTGCGGCGTTGATTTGCTGCCGCGCGAGCGCGCTGTAGAGACCGACGCGCATGAAATCCGCCGGGGCGCAACAGCGAGAGGAGAATGCGCCAGCCTTCGAGCGGGTCACGAAGGTGGTGCAGCACGCCGACCAACTCGATGACGTCGAACGTGCGTTGGAAGCTCCGGAGTTGCAGGATGTCCGCTTGGCCAAATTCGATATTGGCGACGCGGAGTTCGCGGGCTTTTCTGCTCGCGTAGGCGAGGCTCGCAAGACTGAGATCGATCGCAAGGATCCTGGCGCTCGGATGCTGCTGCGCGGTTTCGATGGCGTGGCGCCCGGTGCCGCAGCCGGCGATCAGGATATCGGGCGTGGATTTGCCGAGCGGCGTGAAGATCGCGCGGGGAAATTGCGAGCGGATGCGCTCGTCGAAACTGATCGGCAGATGCAGGGACGAGGTGGCGACCCAGCGCGGATAGGGATTTTCCTCATATTGCTGGCGGACAAGCGCCGACACGGTGTCGGTGATCGGGGTGAGGGCTGGGATCGACGCGCGGAGCGCCCGTTCTTCTGCGGGCTCACGGATCTGCTGGACGATCAGCCGAACGATCGGCTCCGGCCATGATCGCTCGAATTTCTCCGGCGGCACGTTCACGGTGTGCAGCGGAAAATAAGCCGCCACCGTCGCCACGCTCAGCGGGGGCACTGGCTCATCAGCGGCAAGAACGGATGCCAACTGCTCGCAGAGACCCCGCGCGCGCTCCAATTCTTCAGTGCCGCACGCGAACACGTACTCGTTGATGAAGCACTGTTGCGACAGCGCGCAGCAGAAATCCAACACCTCGGGCGGGCACGTCGGCGCGGGCTGCGGCGAGGTCGAGCATCGCGAGGCGCGCGCGGGTCAGCAAGCGTTCGAGCGCGACGTCGCAGACGGGCGTTTTCAACAGGAGCGAATGGAGCAGGCGATCGGTTGCGATCGCTTCGAGTTCCGGCAGCCCGAACGAAGACGGCATGGCTTGCGCTGGGCGTCCTTATGCCCTCGCCAGGCACGCTCGCGATCGCCTTGTTCTGCTTCACGAGCGCGGTAAAGAGGCCCGAGAATTCCTCGGGCCGCGCCCAGCATTCCGCCATGGCGCGTTCGACCAGGCTGCGTATCCCCGGAATTTTCGGAAGCGCTTGGAGTTTGCGCAGGCAGAGCGCGAAGACGTTCTTGAGCCCGTCGGTTTCCTGCACGGCTAGTCCGCGTGCGAGAATGCTCAGCGCTTCGTCCGGCTTGTCATCGGCAAGCAACGCGGTGGCGAGGTTGTTGTACGCCGACGGGGAATTTGCGCCGTACGACAGGGCGCGGCGAAAGTGATGCACCGCCTCGCGCCAGTGGCCCTGGGCAGAGAGAGCCCCCGCGAGGTTGGTGTGGGCGTCGGCATAATCCGGCTTGAGCGCGACGGCGCGCCGGTTATGTTTCACGACCTCATCCATTCGCCCAAGCCCGGCGAAAACGAGGCCGATGTTATAGTGATATGTCGCGATGCGACCATTGATCGCGATCGCTTGGCCGATGAGTGCAATCGCGGCTTGGTGGTGGCCGCATTGATGAGCCAGAAGGCCGAGGCCATTGAGGCACTCGGCGTGCCTAGGTTCCACGGCGAGAACGCCACGGAAGCCGCGTTCCGCTTCGGAGAGGCGGCCGGCGGCGAAATGCGCGTAGGCCAAGTCGACCAAGCCGTCGACGGATGTAGACGGACGCCACTGCGCGGAGTGGCCGTAAGGTGCCGGCATTTGCGCCTCGCACAGCTCTTGCTGGTTCATTCCAACGCGCGACGGTCGTCGCGCGGATCAATCGCCCCAACAAACTGTCGCGCCCCATCTGCGCGCCGTGCAAGGAAATGCTATGCCTGGACGCCTTCAAGGCCGCCTCCTGGATGGAGAGGTCCTGATCCGTGGTCGACACCCGCGCGTAACCGATCGTGGTCATTGGACGGCCCTTTGTCTCGTTTGGTTGTAGACCGCGAGACAATGCGGTCTCAAAATTCATTTGTAAACCCTATTGAGACAGTATTTTTGTCTCACGCCAGTGACTCGCAAGGGTAAACCCGTGTGAGACAAGCGCCGGGAAAATTCCACCGTAGGAACGGTGGAAGGAAGATGTCGGCGACTTGAGCTGGATTATCTTACTTGGCCTTGCGGTTGCACGGGTGACACCAATCCGCAGTAGCACCAGCATTTCAGTCGAAGGCTTTCAGATCACGCGGCGTGACGAAGCGGGTCAACTTTCCGGAGCCTTCGCCGATCTCGGACCACGGACCGGTCAGTGCGAATTCGGCGAGGGCGCAGCTCGGGTACACCTGGCCAAACTCAGTGCGCGTTTCCTGAGCCCCCGCCTTTGTGTGGGCACCGACGAGGAGCACTGCCAAGTCCTGCAGACCAGGGTTGTGGCCGATCAGCAGGAGGCTTCGGACGCGGTCACTGATATTGCGCAGTAGTTGCAACATGGCCGGCGCAGTGGCTAGGTAGAGTTCCTCCTTCGCGTCGATGTGCGGCGGCTTATCCCAAGGCTGAAGCGCAGCAAGTGTTTCCATCGTTCGCCGCGCGGGAGAGACCAATACCAGGTCAGGGACAAGACCCTCGGACCGCATCATGTGCCGCATCGCTTCGGCGGTCTTCCGTCCGCGCTTGCTCAGAGGGCGCTCGTGATCCGCGATGGATGGATCGGACCTGGAGGACTTCGCATGACGGAGCAGGAGGAGTTGAGCACTTACTCATTCTCCACCAACTGACGCTGCGTGCTGCGGTCCCCCGTAAAGTGGAACCGGCTTGATACCCCTTGACCGATGACTTTCCAGCGTGGAGGTGAGCGATGCTCGCCACAACCTGCGCAACCTCAGCGTCGTCAAGCGGCGGACGACAACGGACGCGGTTCCATGCGAGCAGGAGTTCCAATACAACGCATAAAGTCGAACTCCGTGCCACAGCAGATGCCCGGTGAGCGAAGCGATTGTCGAATTGCGCTTACCTTCCCGCACACCGTCATGAACCAGGCTGCGCCAATCGGTGAGCGTGCGACCGCTTTGCGAAGGCTCCGCCGAGAAGAGAACCCAGTGCGGCAGGGAAGCCTGTATCATTTCATCCGGGTCATGCCCAGCCAGCCAAACGTAAGGACGGCCGGTCGGATGAATGGATGGCGGAGCAACGACGTAGCCGCCGTCTCCTCGCAGATCAATACCCGGCGCGATGCCAGTGCGGTTGTGGATGATCCGGCCCGGATGAACAAAATAAAGATGGCGTCCTCCGCCACCGGTCACCGCCTCTACTGTGGCGGGCAGCGGCCCAAACCGATGCTCAAGGCGCTCCAACGCATCATTGCCGCCGTGTTTCGGATCGATGTCGAGCACGATTAGGTTCGAGATTTCGCCAGTCACAATTCCAATGTTTGCGTTTGGCCATCGTCGGAACCATTCGCAAATATCGCCAGCTGACGGTCGCATCTTCTGCGGCGAATCCCATTGAAGCAGGGGACGTTTATCGCCCGTACGCAGCGGTAAAACCGACCACCCGCGAGCACGATAGCGCTCTGCTGCGTATCCGTCACATTTTCCGTCCCTGCGCCCATGGTGCGATTTGAATGTGTCGATATCCGCCCAAGACACAGCTTGGCGCCTGTGTCGGCTCCAAGCCTTGAGGTCGATCAATACAGTGCGGATTTGGCCATCGTGCTCGTCAGCCAGCATCTCTCCGCTGTTGCGCTCGCGCGCCTGCAACTAATAAGTCGCGCGACATTGTGCATGCTCGTACCCGTCCGACCGACGCCGCCTTGATTGACGGTGGCTTTTCCTGAAGCGTGTGACCTTAAGGCTAGCTTTAAGGTCGACCGATGCGGGTTGAGGTTCTTGACGGGGTCGAACGGCGGCGACGGTGGTCGTCCGACGAGAAGATGCGGCTTGTGGAAGAAACGCTGGTGCCAGGCGCGAAGGTTTCCGAGGTCGCTCGGCGGAACGGCGTTTCGGCAAGTCTTCTTTTCACCTGGCGCCGACAAGCGCGGGCGATCGAAGCCCCGGCCGCGGTCGTGCCGCGCTTTGCGGCCGTGCGGATCGCCGGGCCGAACCCGGTGGCGGCGATCGCGAAGCCACCATCCGATGAACCTCCACAGTCGCGGCCGGCGACGTCAGGCCGAAGCGGTCTGATCGAGATCAGTCTCGGCGGCGGTCGGCGAGTGCGGGTTGATGCGAATGTCGACGCTGCAGCTTTGGCGCGGGTTCTCGACGTGCTGGAACGGCGATGATTACGGTCCCTGGCAACGTACGAGTTTGGCTCGCGACCGGCCACACCGATATGCGCCGCGGATTCCGAGCCCTTGCTCTCCTGGTTCAGGAGACATTGAAGCGGGACCCTCATGCGGGCGATCTCTATGTCTTCAGAGGCCGTCGCAGTGACTTGATAAAAATCATCTGGCACGATGGGCAAGGTGCGTGCTTGTTCACGAAGCGGCTTGAGCGCGGGCGCTTTTTGTGGCCCTCGATGACGGATGGTGTTGTGACGATCAGCGTCGCACAGCTCTCGTATCTTTTGTCCGGAATCGATTGGCGGATGCCCCAAGAAACCTGGCGGCCACAAGCGGCCGGGTGAAACGTGACGAATTGACTCACGCGGCGGAACCAGCGCGATTTTTTGCGACGAATTTGATTGAACCTGCCTTGTGGCAATGCCTTCCGATCCGCTCCCTACAGACCTCGCCGCCGCGCATGCGATGATCCTGGCGCAGCGCGAAATGCTGACGATGGCGAGGAGCGAAGTGACCGTTGGCAGACTTGAGATCGAGCGGCTGA
This sequence comes from uncultured Alphaproteobacteria bacterium, assembly GCA_963702755.1. GTDB lineage: Bacteria > Pseudomonadota > Alphaproteobacteria > Rhizobiales > Xanthobacteraceae > JAJPKK01. Next base: position 161,054 of record CAVPDZ010000013.1, read on the forward strand.
AGCTGATGCTGGCCAAGGCTCGTCGCGAGCAGTTCGGGCAATCATCCGAACGCGGCAAGCAACTTATTGAGCAGCTCGAGCTCGCCATCGAGGACCTCGAAGAGACGCAGGCCGAAGTAGAGACCAAGGCCGAGATGGCGGCTCCGGAGGCGACCAGGGAAAAACGTGCCCGCGCTCCGCGGCCGCCGCGCAAGCCACTGCCGGACAATCTGCCGGTCGAGCGGATCATCGAACCGCCGCCCTGCACCTGCGGTAAGTGCGGCGGTGTTCGGCTGCGCAAGCTTGGCGAAGTGGTGTCGAAAACATTGGAATGCGAGCCGCGGCGATGGAAGATTATCGAGCACGTGCGGGAGAAGTTCTCATGCCGGGACTGCGAGGCGATTACCGAGCCGCCGGCGCGGTCCCACCCGATCCCCAGGGGATTTGCCGGCCCGAGCCTGCTGGCGATGGTGTTGGTCTCAAAGTTCCTTTTGCATCAGCCGCTGAATCGTCAGAGCGAGACCTATGCGCGCGAGGGGATCGATCTTGACGTCTCTACGCTTGCCGACCGGGTCGGCGCCTGCGTGGTGGCGCTGGACCCGATCATTCAGGCCCTGTGGGCCCATGTCCTGAGCGCAGAACGGATCCATGCCGACGATACGACAGTGCCGGTGCTGGCGAAGCGCAAGACCGTGACGGGTCGGATCTGGACCTATGTCCGCGACGATCGGCCGTTCGGCGGCAAGGATCCGCCCGCGGCGGTCTTCCGTTACTCGCGCACTCGCGCCGGCGAGCATCCCCAGGAACATCTCGCCAGTTATGTCGGCATCATGCAGGCCGATGCGTTCGCGGGCTTCAATCCCCTCTACGACGCCAAACGGCGGCCCGCTCCGATCATCGAGGCGGCCTGCTGGAGCCACGGCCGCAGGTACTTCTTCAAACTGGCAGCGGACACCAAAGCGCCTATCGCAATTGAGGCGGTGCGCCGCATCGACGAACTGTTCGAGATCGAGCGTACCATCAACGGCATGACGCCGGAGCAGCGCGTCGCGGTGCGCCAGGCAAAATCAAAACCGCTCGTCGCCGATCTCGAAGTCTGGTTGCGCGCACAGCTGGCACTCCTCTCCTCTAAGAACGATACTGCCAAGGCGATCAACTACAGCCTCACCCGCTGGAAGGCATTCACCCGCTTCCTTGAGGACGGTCGCATCTGCCTCTCAAACAACGCAGCGGAGCGTGCGGTCCGCTGTGTGGCTGTCGGAAGAAAAAACTGGACCTTCGCGGGGTCCGACGCCGGAGGGCACCGGGCAGCTGCAGTCTATTCCCTTGTCCAGACCTGCAAGCTCAACGACGTCGATCCCCAGGCCTGGCTCGCCGACGTGCTGGCCCGTCTGCCGGATTACCCCGCGAACAGGATTGTCGATCTTCTGCCGTGGAATTGGAAAGCGGCGCGCCTCGCGATCGCTGCCTAACCACCCGCGAGCGATGGGGACGATCCGCCTGCGGCGCTGGCCGGGTGCATACTTTGTTCTCGGCATCACTCTCGTATGTCTTGCCGGTCAGCTTCTCGATCAGCTTGAAGTCGAGCGGCGGCACTAGCGTATCGATCGCCGGCAATTGATTGAGGAAGGCGAGCGCTGCGGGGGACGTCATGCCGTTGTGTAGGACTTCGGTTTGGGCTGCGATCGACTGTTGCTCGATCTTGACCTTGGCGGCTTGTTCGACGGCGCCAATTCGCGTTTTTGTCATGCGTCGGAGTTCAGTGCGCCGGCCAATTCGTTGCGGCTGTACCATGCGGCCGAGATCGATGGCTGGAAGGCTCTTGGGATACCGAGTTCTTTGCAGCGTTCGGCGATTTGCTTGTTAGCCTCGACGACTGTTCGTTGGCGCAGCGCGCGATCTCGCGCCAGACAGCGTCTTGATCCCAATCATAGATGGCGCCGATTTGCTATTCGACGTCAGTGAGCAACTCGTTGTCTCAGGTGGTGGATTCGGGCGGCGTCAGCAGCGCTCGCAAGGGGGGTCGGTGCCGTAAATCAGACTGACGATCATCGCCCGGATGGCCGCCGGCCGCCGTCCCGCGAGAAGATCGAAGTTGTTAAAGGGCACTCACGACGTTCTTAAGACGAGCCATAACCACCGGAAGCGCTGGCTGCCCCTGCTGCGCCAATCGCCACACTGCCGTGCTGGCCGGGCCCAGGTACGCTGCCACCAGCGCCGACGCAGCACACGGGCGAAGATGACCCTGGCTGTGTTCGTCCGGAAATCGCGGTCTATTCAATCAGCACGTCTGCGCGCAATAGGAACCTTCCGGGATGGTCAATCCGATGGCCTTGGCGGTCTTGAGGTTGACCACTAGTTCGTGCTTGGTCGGGAGCTGGACCGGCAGGTCGGCCACCTTGGCACTGCGGAACAGGCGATCGATGTGGGTCGCGGCTCGCGGCGATACAGGTCGCTGAATATTCGACCCATAAGACAAAACCGCCCGCGGCTGCGAGTTTCCGTTCGACGTGGGATGGCCGGCAGCCGATCCTGTGCCGCCAGCCGGATGATCGCATCGCGGTATGCGCCGACGACCGGCGGGGGCACGAATGCACGAAATAGGAGTCCCTCTAGGGTTCCGGGCGGGCTGGGATCGGGAACTGAACCCTGGTTCATAGGATGGGCGCTGATAATGATGATTCCGAGCGCTCTGGCAGCGAGCGGCGAAGCGAAACGCACTTTTTTTTGTGAATGCCTGGTATTGCAGCGCGCGCGCGCGCGACCCTCGACCGGGTTGGGCGTCTCCAAGTACCTTTTCGATTCGGCGCGCGCCCTGGCGCTGATCGGACCATGGCCGGCGAGGGGGCTGGGTGATCGCGACCACCCCATCGTAGAATGCTTGGTGAGGGGGATCATGGCGCGTGCTCCACGATCCAGGCCGGCACATCGATGTAGTAGAGGCTATCAACGTCCAATTGCTCGTCTTGTACTTGCGGCAACACGACGTAGCTGAACGTGAACGCGCTAAACAGCGTTCTGAGTTTGACGATCGGTTGTCTTTGATCGAGATGCCACCACATGATCACTTCGCTTTGCGTTTTTTCGCCGCGCAAGCGTTGTCGATCGATTGGCAGATACCGTGTGGATCTGCAAATGAGAGTTGGCCTGTAGCCAAACGCCAAGCAGCAATCCACCGGCGCGTAGTTACATCGCGCTTATGCCGCAACAAGAACAACGATGGAATCCAAACGCCGAACACTTTAATCGGATAACCTACTGTTCCGCCTTCACGTGTGATCAGCATGAGATCAATCCAGCTTGTAGCGTAGATCGAACACAGCGTTCGCTTCATCTTCCGTCAGCTTGAGGCCAAGCGCATGTTGAGCGCTTGCTTCTCGATCAGCTTGATCAGCCCGACGCGCGTTGGCTCATCGATGATGATCAGCATCTCGTCATCGCGGATATTGACGCGACGGTTTGAAGGCGGAAGGTTTCTCATGGCTTACAACCAATCGGCTCAGATTGATCGAGGTGCCAGCGCATTGTTCATGCTCCCATCCACCATTCAAATTGCGTTTTGAGATGCGCAAGTACGCATAGTTGGTTTGGTTCTTGAAGATCGCGTTTTTGGCGCCGCCAGGAAACCACCATCTGCCAGCGCTAAGTCGCCACTCTCGGCACCACCACAGAACGCGAAGACGGCCGCACCACGTGACGCCGCACTCGTGATACAGCCAATATTCGCCAGTTTTGGGATGACGAAACCACTCGCCCCACTCGTTGCGAATGTACGGAATGTTGATGTTCCAGCGCATCATTCATCTCGCTTTAGGATTCGCACGGGAATGTGCATCACGCTGATATTGCTGTGCTCGCAAATCCTTTAAGCACCGATGATCACCACCGTACCGCGTGCATGCGCTGCGGCCGGAATACATCCGCCGGCACAGCATTCCGTCGAGCGGCTCGCAGTTCAGAATCTCAACGAAGTCAAGCATGAACTTGTGCGCCCAATCTTCGGTAGTCCGCAATGGCAGCGAATCCAGCCTGTGCGCGTGCAACGCGATCAACGATCACCACCGCCGTCGTGGCCGGGACAGGTGAATGGATGAAACCGCCCATCATGCTGAAAGCGGTTTAGCGCATCGACTTGCTCAGCCGACCATGGTGCTTTGATTGCGCTCATATCGGCACCACAACAAGCCATCGATGTCGGCCCAAAATCGCTTGTGATGCTCATAGCTTTGCCAAGCTGCCGCAGAAACGGCGATCACGTAAGCGAGCGCTTCCCAATAAGCTGATCTGCTCATGGCATAAGCCCAGGATCGTGCGGCGGATCATCGAGGCCTTCGCCGCGCACAATGACTTCCTTGAAGTCAGGATCATCGACGCGCAGTGGCGGCACACCCAAATCGGCAGCAACATCGCCGACAAATCGGTGCCAGTCGTGTCATCTGCCGCCGCAACATCGCGCGCATCATCGGCTTTGCGCGCTTATCCTCTTTGTCCTCTGCACGAGGCGCAATTGCACGACCTTGCGCTCATCCTCGGCGTCGCTCTCGTAGGATTTGCCGGTCAGCTTTCGATCAGCTTGAAGAATCGAGCGGCGGCATGAGCGCCGTTTTGATCGGCGGTCAGTGAATTAGGAACTCGATGGCCGATGGCGACGACATGCCGTTCGACAAAAATCTCAGTCTGCGCTTGGATCGAGACCATTTCGATCTTGACCTTGGCGGCATGTTCGATCTGCATCGATCTGCGTCTTCGCCATGCGCCGCAATTCCATGCGCCGGCTTTGCACAGCGCTCTCGTTGCGGCCGTACCACGAGGCTTATGCGCGGCTGAAACGCCTTCGGGATGCCGAGTTCTTGGCAGCGCTTGGCGATCTGCCGATTGGCATCGGCGATGGTTCGCCGGCCTTGCGCGCATCTCAGCTCCATACCTTGTCGTTGTCCCAATCGTAGATCGTGCCGATATGTTTTTCGAAGTCGGCGAGCAAATCGTTTTCTCAGGTGGTGGAATTCGGGCGGCGTCAGCAGCGCGCGCAAGGAGGCAAATCGATCAGCGTCCGCTTGCCGATCTTGGCCGTTCGCAGCTCTTTGTCTCGCCAGTCGATGCAGCGTTGTCCGGCTCAAACCACTGAGCCGCTGCGCTTCTCGGATCGTGACGGTGAGAGGATCGCGCGTGGCGCCGCCGCCCGTGGCACCTGACCGACGCTCTGCGTCGGAAAGGCCTGTCATCATGATGCTCATGGTAGCCGCCGGCTGTTTCTAACTGACAACGACGGCGATCTATAAATACCCCGAGATTTCCAAAGTCACGCGCCAGGATTGGCGCCGATTGGCGCCAAATCCGTGCTCACTGGCGGCGTCCGAGAGCGCGTCGGACAAGGCTAAAGTCGAGCACCCTGTTGCTTGCCTTTGCCACGGCCGCGATATGGTCTTGTGCCTTGTGCTGCCAGTCAGGCACGTGATGACAAATCATTCTTGGGCGTCGCGCTGAGCCTCTGTTTCGGCTCTGGCATATGTTCCTCTGCAGGAGCCGGCAGAATTCGGCAACAAGCCCGGCCAAATCCGAGCGACATCGGTGCGCCTTACGTAGCGGAACAGCCACCCGCGCGGCGTTACCACCCTAGGGCGATCAGGCTCGGCCAAGAGACTGCGCGCGGGACGTAAATGTGATCCGGCCCATACAGCGCTTCCTCGGAACGCAACATCTCGGGGGACGTGATGGACCTCGACGGATCGACGATCTTGCCGGTGTCGAAAGCGGACGCAGCGGCGCTGTCGGAAAACACCAACCATCGCTCGATCACCGGCAGCACTGGTGGCGCGCTGCTCGATATCAAGCGCTCGCGCATCGCCTGCCATCCCGGCAATGCCGGTAAGCCGTTCGCCCAAAAGCCGCCGCAGTTCATCGAGCCGCAGCAACTCCATGTCGGGCGTCAATACCGGCCGCGCTTGCGCAGCGGCCTCGCGGCTCTTACGCTCTGTCATGCCGCTAGCCCTACTCCAGTGGGCCGATTTCCCTGAAGGGCCGGATGGCGTCACCCGTCCGGCCTTTTCAATGGTGACGCGTTACGACGCGTTGCGCAACGGCACACCGCGGCAGTCATCGACGGCCGATCGCAAAAGTCAGCCCACGCCTGCATCAACTGGCGGCGCTTCTCGAAACAGGTCGCCGCGCCGATAGGCGGCCTCGACCTTGTCCTCAATGTGTGGGCCAACGCCATCTCCCCGATTCGCTCGGAAACGACGTACACTCGGCCGCCCAATCGCGGAAACAGCTTCGGAATCCGTGCACGGTGTAGCGGCCAAAACCCATGAGATCGAGCACCACGAGCATCGCGGAATTGCTCAGCGGCTGCCGGCGCGCATGCCCGGAAATACGACATCGCTGCTGCGGATCGCCTGCATCGCCTCAACACCGCGATCGCCTGCCGCGACAGCGGCACTCGTAATTCGCCGCCGGTCTTGGTGCGCAAAATCGTCCACACCCGCGATACAAGGTCGACGTGCTGCCAGATCATCGGCGGCGCATCGGCGCGCTTTTGGCCGATCACGTCGCCAGTGCGACCGCATTCAGGATCATGAATTCGAGCGCCCGCGCCGCTATGCCGCCTTGTCGCGCGAAGCTTGACCATGAAGTCGCCGATCTCGGGATAGGGCAGCGCCTCGTGATGCTTCACGGCTTCGCGCCACGCGCAGGGAAGATGTTGGCAATGTGGCCGCGCCAGCGGGCCGGATTATCGCCCTGCCGCAACCCGAGGGCCTTGGCGAAATCCAAGATGTTCTCGATTCGCTGGCGCACGCGCTCGCCGTCTCGCGTTTCGTCTGCCACAGCGGTTGGAGAATCGCCCGCACGTGCTCGGTGTCGACCGCGTCGACCGCGACCTCGCCGATCACCGGGAAGACGTAGGCCTTCAGCGTCGAATGCCATTGGTTCCGGTGCTTCGCGTTGACCCACGTGTGTTCGTGGTTTGCGATGTAATCCTGAGCGCACGCTTTGAAGGTCTTGCGTGGCCCAACGCCTTGGCCGGCCCGTACGCGCTTGCGTTCGTCGACCGGGTCGAGGCCCTTGCGGATTTGCGCTTGCTCATCGTCGCGCTTCTGCCGGGCGGCAGCGAGGCTAATACCGGGATAGGAGCCGAGGCCGGACCATCGTGCTTTGCCATTGAGCGTGAAACGATAAATCCATGAGCGCACGTGGGCGTCGACGATTTGCAGATAGAGGTTGTCGTCAACCCAATGCTTGCCCGGCGTGGTGAGGTGCTCGATCTCTTTCGCGGTAAGTCGCTTTGCCATTTCGTCCGCCTAAACTACAAGGAAACCTACAAGTAGGCTGCGGCATAGAGAGGCACAAGGTGTTACAGTCGGAAACACCAAAGTTCCCGTGGATAGGGCATTTCTCGTGGATCTTGATACAACGTGAAACACTGAGAAACAGCGTCTTGACGGAGAGCCCGGAATCCATAACCACTGACCGAGGAGTATCAATTCCGGGCTCGCCTTCGCTTCGCTCGGCCCCCGGAAT
>CAVPDZ010000014.1:0-27543 GCA_963702755.1 uncultured Alphaproteobacteria bacterium
GTCGTTGGGTTTATCGATGTCCCGGGCCACGAACACTTCATCCACGCCATTGGTCGCCAGCCAGTGGCATGGATTTCGTCATCATGGCGATCGCGGCCGACAGACGGCATCATGCAGCAGACACAGGGAGCATCTGGCGATCATCGGCCTGCTCGGCATCAGGCTGGGTGTTGTGGCCTTGACGAAGGCCGATCTCGCGTGTCCGGAGCGGCGCGCGGAGGTAGCAGCGGAGATCGCGACCGCGCTGGCGCCGACGTCGCTTGCCGGCGCAGCAATCATGGCGGTATCGACAGTCACCGGCGAAGGCATCGTGGAACTGAAACAGCACCTGCTCGAAGCCTCGCGCACGTCGGGGCGCCGGTCAGCCCACAGACGTTTTCGCCTCGCCGATGACCGATCTTTCAATCTCGTCGGTGCCGGGACTGTGGTCATGGGCAAGGGTTTGTCGGGCGAGATCCGCATTGGCGATCGCGTCGTCGTCAGCCCATAGGCCTTTCAGCGCACGTTCGGTCAATTACGCGCAAAACGGTCTTGCGAGCGCGGATTTGCCGGCGAGCGATGCGCGCTCAATCTGACCGGTGAGGGCGTCACCAGAGACCGCATTCGTCGCGGCGACGTCATCGTCGATCCGGTCCTGCACGTGCCCGCCGACCGAATCGACGCGCTGCTGCGATTACTGCCGAGCGAGACCAAGGCGGTCAACCGATGGATGCCAGTGCGTCTGCATCATGCAGCCGCTGAGGTCGGGGCGCGGATCGTGCTGTTGACCGACGAGCACCTGGGTCCAGGCGGCGAGAAACCGGTGCACCTCGTCCTCGAAACGCCAATTGCAGCGGCCGTCGGCGATCGTTTCGTCCTGCGCGATGCGTCGTCACAGCGAACCATCAGCAGCGGCCGCTTTCTTGATGTGCGTGCGCCTGCCCACAAGCGCCGTACCGCGGAACGCGTGGCCCAGCTCGAGGCCCGTGCCATCGAGGACCCGGCGGGCGCACTCGCGGCCCTGGACCGTGCGCCCGGATATGTAGATCTCTCCGCCTTTGCGCGCGATTACGTCCTCGCCGATGACGAAATTGCCCGCATCGGCGAAGCGCTGGGCGTCGTCTCCATTGCCGCCAAGGCACCGAGATCGCCCTTGGCGGAACGACATGGGCGCGGTTCAAGACCATGTTGATGTCGACCCTTGCAGCCTCCATAAAGCCAATCCCGACTTGCCCGGGATCGGCCTCGAACGCCTGCGCTTGCAGTCGAGCCGCGCCTGCCACGCCGACGTTTGCAGCCACATTGCACGCCATGGCGGAAGATGGCGAGGTGGCCCTCGACGGCGCTTCGGCGAAGCTTCCGGGCCACGCTGTGCGGCTGACGGCTGAGGACGAGAAGCTGTGGCAGCGCTCCGCCGCTTCTCGCCGGCACCAGCGCTTTCATCCGCCGCAGGTAGGCGATATCAGTGGGCTGCTCGGGGTGCCCGAAGCGGACGTACGGCGGGTCGCCAAACTTCTCGGCCGCCTGGGTGGCCTGGACGAAGTCGCACACGATCTTTTCTTTCTGCGCGGCACCGTCGCCGAGATGGTACGGATCGCGGCCGATATCGCCGCCTCATCCGAGGCGGGTGAATTCACGGCGGCACAATTTCGCGATCGCGTCGATAACGGCCGCAAGGTTGCGATCCAGATTCTGAGTTCTTCGATCGTCACGGTGTTACTCTGCGTCGCGGCGATCAGCGACGCATGAACCGGCATCGGATCGATTTGTTCGCGAGCCCTGCCGATGAGGCACCGCTGGCGGCGGATCAGGGAAGAGAAGCGTTCCCGGTGGGCGTCCGGACTTCAAATCCGGGAGGGGCCGCGAGCCGGTCCTTGGTGGGTTCAACTCCCATTCTCTTCCGCCAACTCTTCCGACAAGCCCACCAAAAGTCAGAGGCGCGCGATGACGGCGGCAATGACCGCATTTCCGAGAGGCCGCCGCCGAAGGCGACTGCTGGACGACGCCATTGAGGCCGAAGGAACTCGCCGCCTTGAATTGGATCGCCAGGCGCGGCGGTCCCTTAACGGCAGGCCCATTCCCTCAGGGTGCAGCCGGCGTTGCACGCGGCAAGAGCAGCGTTCACGGCTTCATCCTTGGTCGCGTAGCCGTGGCCTTCTCCCCAGCGGCGGGCCGAATTGGTGGCCAGCGCGATGCAGGAATTCTCTTCCCAATTAATGATCGAGCAGCACCCGCCGCAGAAGTTGAGGGCGGCGTTTTCCGCTTCGGCCCGGCTGCCGTAGCCGTGAGATTCCCCGCTGGCGCCGGTACTCGAATTATAGGCGATCGCCCCCCAACCGGCGAAAGACGCGCTCGGAAAAACCAAGGTCGCAAGTACCATCAATCCATAAATTGCTTTCATTTTCTCACCCCTGTGTTGACCACACGAACCGGTGACGAAACGAGCCATTATTGGTTTGCCGATTTGTGCCGTCCTGCTTGGCGCTCAGGTTATGATGAGGGACCCGGAGCGACAAGAGAACCAACAGCCCGGCGGACATTCTCTTCCGCCATACCCACCAAAACTCGGAGGCGCGCGATGACGGCGGCCATGACCGGGTTTCTCGATGCGCTCAAAGCCGCCGCCGATGAGGCGGAGGTCGCTGAGAAGCAGTTCCGACGCGAGGCAGCACAGCGCATCGCCGGTCTCGAACGCGAACGCAGCTTCGCGTTCCGTCGGCTCAACTTGATGCGCGCGGTCGCTGCGGCGGTTGCCGACGCCGAGGAGGAAGAGGTCGCCGTCGCCAGCGCCGTGGCCGTCCTGCGTGAGAAACTGGGTTGGGTGACACCGAGCGAAGCCCGGGAACAGGTGCTGTCTCGCTTTGCCGCGATCGGCGTGGCGGCGTTCCGAAGCGACAGAAACATCCAGTTGGCTTCGGGCCCGTCAGTGCAACAGGCGCTGGCCGACTTCGAGGATTGGTACGCAAGCTGTCATCCCGTTCCGTTCCTGGCGCTGTTTGAGCAGTACATCCCGGACACCCCGCGCGTCGATTTTTAAGCTTCGCGAACCCTCTACTCGAAAGGAGCCGCACATAAGACGGGTGTTGATGTGGCTCAAAGCCGATCCGCCCGAACTCGTTTTCAATAACCAACCGAATTATGGACCACTTGACAGGAGTCCGAACATGATCACCCGCCGCGATGTCAATACCGCCCTGCTTTCCAGTGTGGCGTTGGCAACCGCGCCGGGGCTTGCACAAGCCCAGGCTCCCGTGAATTTGCCGCCGCCCCAGACCGAGGGCGGCCTGCCGCTAATGCAAGCGTTCAAGAACCGACGCTCGAGTCGCGAGTTCTCGGAACGCCCCCTCCCGCACAGGTCCGTCAAATCTGCTGTGGGCCGCCTGGGGCATCAATCGCCCGCAAAGCGGATTACGGACCGCTCCAAGCTCGCACAGCACCTTGGATATGGATCTCTACCTCGCCATGGCGGACGGTGTCTGGATTTACGATCCGAAGGCGCACCGCATCGTTCAACATATGCCCGAGGACATGCGCGCCGAGACGACGATGGGACAACCTTTCGTCGCCGTAGCTCCGCTCAATCTCGTCTATGTGTCGGACACCGCCCGGATGGAGAGTATTTCCGCCGCCGATCGAGCGCTGAACGGCATCGCGGACTCGGCCGTGATTGCACAGAAGTTTACCTGTTTTGCGCGTCGGAAGGGCTCGGCACCGTGGTTCGTGCATCGGTTCCTGCCGAGAAGCTGGCGCAGCGGCTCAAGCTTGCCGCGACGCAGAAGATCTATCTGGCCCAGACCGTCGGCTATCCGAAATCGTGAAGCCGATGTGGTGAGTCAGTTAGCGACTGCCGGACGGCTAACGTTCGCTCTGCTTGTGCAGCTTGTCGGCGCGGCCAACCCAGCGCCGTTTTATTCCTCAAATGAAATCCCAAGCTCCTCGAGCCCGTCCTCGAGATGGCTCGGCAGGAGCGGCATTCCCAACAAGTATGAGGCGGTCCGCTTGTTGTGCGCGCGTGTCGCTTCGTTGCGGAGATCATCCCAATCGTCCGCGGTGCCGTCACCGCGGCCCAGCCACGCGAGGGCGACGAGATCGATCTGCTCGTCCTCCGTCAGCGCCCGGATGAACCCCGTCAATTCCTGAACCACGGGATCGTCTGGATGATCCTCCAGCACCGACAGCATCGCGTCATCTGAGGCATTCGAGGAGTCGCCCGGATCGGTCACGATATCCTTCGCGTCGAATTCGCGCGCTTTGGTGATGATGAAGTTGAGCTTGTCGGGCGAGATCGACAGATTTGGCGGAGTATCCAACGGACAGCCTCATGGATTGCGAGCACGAGTTGGCAAGGCGGAAGCAACCGCGGATCGGGTTCCCCGGCCTTGCGCTAAGTCAAGCCAACGAAACAAATCGCCGACGCCGACGTATCATCGAAGCGCCAGATAGTACTGGCCGGGCAACAAGGCAACAGCCCGCCACTCGAGCCCTAACTTGTTTTGGCTAAGGGAGAAATTGCGGAACATCAAAGTCGGCTTTGTAAACCTGTGCCAGCAACGTACGACGCGCTCAAGGGCGCTCTTCTACTGGATTGCTTTTGAGAGATGGCCATGGAACCGGAAGCTCGCAACCGCCAGATCATGATCTGGTACACGATGGGCGCTCTGTTCGTTGTTCTACTTCTTCAATTTTTCTGGTCAAGCTATTCTCGTGTCGATACAATTCCCTATAGCCAGTTCGAGCAGCTGCTCAACGATGGCAAGATCGCGGACGTCTCGATTTCGGCAGATGCGATCCAGGGATCGCTGAAAGAGCCGCTGCCCGACGGCAAACGCGAGTTCTATACGGCGCGGGTCGATCCGCAGCTTGCCGACAAGCTCGCGGCCCACGACGTGGTGGTCAAGGGCGTCGCCTCCGGCGGCATCATTCCAACGCATCCTGTCGTGGGTCATCCCGGTGGCGATCTTCTATTTTGCCTGGATGTTCCTGTTTCGCGGCATGGCCCAGGGGCAGGGGCTCGGCGGCCTGATGGCGGTCGGGAAGTCCCGCGCCAAGGTCTATGTCGAGACTGACACCAAGGTGACATTCAAGGACGTCGCCGGGGTCGACGAGGCCAAGTTCGAGCTCCAGGAGATCGTGGCCTTCCTGCGCAATCCCAAATCCTACGGCCGCCTTGGCGCCCGCATGCCGAAGGGGATTCTGCTTGTCGGTCCGCCGGGAACCGGCAAGACGCTGCTGGCGCGCGCGGTCGCCGGCGAAGCCAACGTTCCATTTTTTTCCATCTCCGGCTCGGAGTTCGTGGAGATGTTCGTTGGCGTCGGCGCGGCGCGGGTGCGCGATCTCTTCGAGCAGGCTCGCAAAGCGGCACCATGCATCATTTTCATCGACGAACTCGATGCGCTCGGCCGCAGCCGCGTTGCCGGATCGTTCGGGGGAATTGACGAAAAGGAGCAGACGCTCGATCAGCTCCTCGCCGAGCTCGACGGCTTCGATCCGTCGACCGGCGTCATTCTGCTCGCCGCAACCAATCGGCCGGAGATCCTCGATCCGGCCTTGCTGCGGGCCGGCCGCTTCGATCGCCAGGTGCTGGTCGATCGACCAGACCGCCAGGGCCGCCTGCAAATCCTGCAAGTGCACGTGAGCAAGATTACCCTCGCCGCCGACATCGATCTCGATGCCATCGCAGGCATGACGACCGGCTTCACCGGCGCGGACATTGCCAATCTCGTCAACGAGGCCGCGATCATCGCCACGCGCCGCGACGCCCGTTCGGTGACCTTGAGCGATTTCATCGCCGCGATCGAGCGCATCGTGGCCGGGCTCGAAAAGAAAAGCAGGGTGCTGAGTGCGACGGAACGGCGCCGGGTGGCCTATCATGAAATGGGCCACGCCCTGGTCGCGTCCAGCCTGCCGAGCGTCGATCCGGTGCAGAAGGTTTCGATCATTCCCCGCGGCGTTGGCGCCCTTGGCTATACGATCCAACGGCCGACGGAGGATCGGTTCCTGCTGGCCGAGAGCGATCTGCGTAACCGCATCGCGGTTCTCATGGGCGGCCGCGCCGCCGAGAGATTGATCTTCGCTGACGATGTCTCCACCGGAGCCGCCGACGACCTGCAGCGGGCGACGGATATCGCCCTTGAAATGGTGACGCGCCACGGAATGGATCCGCGCATCGGTCAGCGGACCTATGCGCCACCCCCGCAAACCTTCCTGCCCGGCATCCCGGCCGACCGGGTCCAAGCGGCGGAGACCACCACGCGAGAAATCGACCTCGCCGTGCGCGACATCATCGAGCAAGCGTTCGCGCGGGCGACGCAAATTCTGCAATCGCGGCGGGCGGACCTCGATAAAGGCAGCGAGATGCTGCTGACCCGGGAAACCGTCACGGCCGATGAGTTTCCTGCCATGCGTCCGGTTGCGGCTCGTGCTGATGAACCGAAGATAGTCCCTCCATCGCGCGTCGCCTGACCGTTTCAGTCGGAGTCCGCGGCGCCCGATTGACGCGGATCAAGGCTGGCCACGGCACAATCCGTCAGAAAACCCCAAGAACCACATCTCACCCTGCTTGGAGATCACGTCATGGTTGGGATCACGCTGTCAGCCGAACAAATCCGCTCAGCGCCGCCGGAGGTACGTCGTTGGCTCGAGAAGGAGCTGCTCGTGTCGTTCGGCTTGCAGGCGCCCGCCGCGGAGGCGAGCTCGGCGCGCCTCGTTGAGCTCAGCGTTGACGATGCATCGCTGGTGCTGTCGCTGATACAGGGCTTCATTCCCATCGTTAACGCATTCTTCGAACTTGGTCGCGAAGGGGCAAGCGTCGGGATTCAGGGGGTGGAAGCGTTCCGCCTCGTTGATATCCTGCGCCACACGCGGCTTCAGAGCATTGAGCAGGTGATCAATTGTCTCGATGCGATCAATCAGGCGGTCTGCCGTGTGCGGGGGGATGCCGAGGCCGTCTTTTACGGATTGGACGGCCAGGGCTTCTGCTTCATCGCCACACGAACCCAGCGCAGCATCTTGCGGGTATGGCAACATGTCGTGACCGAACGCGACCTCGGGTCGGGAGCGCCGGCGTTCGCACAGGCAAGTGAACCGGCAGCCGTTGCTGTCCCGTGGGCGACACCAGCCCCGCTCCAGCCCACTTGGTCGATGCCCGCAGAACGCGTGAACGCATCGACGGTAGCCAAGCCGGAGATCGGGGCAGCGTCGACGAGCGCTCCTGCCCAGAAATGACGCCGCAGAGCGAAGAGCATGCAACGTGGGGTGTAATGTGGAGAGATACGCAATGAAGGCATTTCTGGTCGGCTGCTCGGCTGCCATCTTGGCCGTGATCAATTGTGCGACGGCTCTTGGTGCCGATGCCGAGGCTGGCAAGCGGCTTGCCCAACTGCGATGTGCGGCGTGCCACATCATTGCCCCTAGCGGAGGCCAGCGCACCGAGCTGGCCGATTCCCCACCTTTCGAATTGATTGCGCGGAAATATCCCGATGTGGACAGTCTCGCCTTCAACCTGATGGGGCCGCACGCAAAAATGAATTTCCGGCTTTCCCCGTCAGATGCTGCCAATATGGCCGAATACATTCACTCGCTTGCGAAATAGCGCTCTGCCTGTTTTCGGCAGGCCTGAGCTCCGTCAGAATCCGTGAGTCATCTCGTTGGCGAGATGAGCGGCTCGCCGCAGAGCTCATACCAACGAAGAATGCCCGCCCAAATATCCTCTGCAGTGTCCGCAAACCAGAAGAGATCGCGATCTTCTGGATCGATCGCTCCCTCGTCAGCCAGGAACTCGATGTCGATTGCCCGTTGCCAATAGGCTTCACCCACCAGAACAATGGGAATCGGCTTGATCTTGCGAGTTTGGACCAGGGTCAGAACCTCGAAGAGCTCATCGATCGTGCCATAGCCACCCGGAAACGCCACCAGTGCACGGGCGCGCATCAGGAAGTGCATCTTGCGCAGCGCGAAATAATGGAAGCGGAAGCATAGTTCGGGGGAAATGTACGGATTTGGATATTGCTCGTGGGGCAGGTCGATGTTGAGGCCAACGGATTTCGCGTGAACATCGAAGGCGCCGCGGTTCGCAGCTTCCATCAGCCCGGGTCCGCCGCCTGTCATGATCACGAGTTCGGATCGGCGCGCGTCGTCGGTGCTGCTGACCAATCGACCGAAGTCGCGGGCGACATCGTAATAGTGGCTCTTTGCGAGGATTCGCTCGGCGACCGCAAGTCGACGCGCGAGATCGGCATTGGTCTCGTCGGCCGCAAGGGCCGTCCTCAGCTCATCGACTTGGCGGCGGGCGGCCTTCGGTTCGACGATACGCGTGCTGCCGAAGACCACGATGCAATGTCGGATCCCTGCCTCGTCGAGTGCGTTCTGTGGCTTCAAGTATTCGATTTGTAGCCGAACACCCCGGGTCTCGTCGCGACCCAGGAAATCCGGATCGCGTTCGGCGAGGCGATAGCTTGAGCTTTGGCGAATGACTTCAATTGCGCGCCAAGCTTGCGGGTCGTCCTCAGCAGGCTTCGATGTGTGCCACGGCAGCGGCTCTTGACGTTTGGTGGGATGAACCGGCTTGGGGATGCGAATGGGTCGTTTTTCCGAGCTCACCAACTCCTCCTGCCGCGGCGCCGGATCGTGGCGCTAGACGATGCTACGGCGTCTCGGCGGGGTCGATCAATGCCGCATCATCCAGTCGCGAGCTGCGCGCTGGGCCGCCGCGATCTCGGTCGACGACATCTCGGCAGCCACTTCATTCCGCAATCTGGCCGCATCCTTCATTCCACGCGAGGCCGCGATGTTGAAGAATTTGTGCGCCGACACCATGTCGAGCGGCATCGACCGTCCGGTTGAATACATGATGCCGAGATTGAAGAGTTGCTCCGGGCTCGGCATGTTGGCGATGGTTGCGTGTTCTGCGGCTGTCGTTGCGTGTATGGACATTTGACCCTCCGTAAGGCGGTGAGTGCATAAAAACCGCGATCAGGCGCGAGGTAAATTCAGGAAATATCCGCTACGTAATGCCACGTAGATCCGAGGGCATTCGAAGACGCGCAGGCCGCGTAGCAGGCTGTGCCTTTGGCCCAAATGCGAGAAGCCGCCCGAAGGCGGCTTCCAACAAAATCTCCGGAACAAGGCAGCGTAAATCAGTGCACGCCGAGCAGCGCCGCAACATCTTTCAGGGCCGCAAGGCACTCGGCGTCCTTGCCCGCGGCTTCGAGTTTCTTGGCGCGGACGACCGCTGCTTCCATGCTACTGGTCGCCCGTTCTTCTGCTTGCGAGACCGTCGACGGTGTCGGCTGACGATGCATCCGCGCGGAGGTCAACTCCGGCGCGCTGCCGACGGTGCTCTGGCCGCGGGTTTGCCTGAGCGCGGTCTCGATGCGGGTGATTTCAGCGGCGCATTGCCCAGGCTGCACCTCAGGCAACGGCGTTAGCTGGCCAGTCGACTGACCGCGCAGGCTCATGATGTAGGCCACGACTTGCTCGATCTGAAAATCAAGCAGTTGCGGATTCGGCATGCCCTGGGGCTTGCTGATGTCGCGGTGCGTGGTGGCGATGAACTTTCGGAGATAATCCGGGGTGACATTGCTACGCCGCGCGATCGACGCAAAGGTCGGTGCCGCCGGCTGCAAAATTGGGGCGAATTCCTGATTCTGGGCGACCACATGGCACGTCCAGCAGACCACCTCCGCAATGTGGCGGCCCTTCTGCACGTTCTCGTTTGCATCTTGGGACCACGCCGGCGCGCCTGCCCCGGCCGCGAAGTCCAAGTGCGACCAGGGTCGCAATTTTAGGAAATCTCATCACACATCTCCGATTTTCGCCCACCTAACTTTCGCCCGGGCGCAGTTCGGTACATTGATGCCGATCAATTGGATCATTTTGGCTCTGCGCAAACGTTAGACGCTGGGGCCGGTCCGCCCGGCATTAGAGGTGCGTCAGAGCGCGGGCTCGGCGAGGCCGCGGCGCCGGTGGGCGGCCATGATCGTATTGCGCAAAAGGCAGGCAATTGTCATCGGACCGACGCCGCCCGGCACCGGGGTGATCGCCCCTGCAATTCCTTGTGCCTCGGCAAACGCGACGTCGCCGACGATCTTCGATTTTCCTTCGGGCCCAGCAATTCGGTTGATGCCGACGTCGATCACGACGGCACCAGGCTTGATCCAGTCGCCGCGGACGAAATCGGGGCGACCGATGGCTGCCACCAAAATATCGGCACGCCGCACGAGGCCAGGCAAGTCGCGGCTCTTCGAGTGAACCATCGTCACCGTGCAGTTTTCATTCAAGAGCAATGCTGCCATCGGCTTTCCGACGATGTTGGAGCGGCCAATAATGACGGCCTCTGCCCCGGCGAGGTTAGGCCGCGCCTCGCGAAGCAACATCAGGCAGCCGTATGGAGTGCAGGGGATGAGTGCCTTGGCGTGATCGCCGCTCCACAAATGCCCGACGTTCTGAGGATGGAAACCGTCGACGTCCTTGGCCGGGCTCACCGCCGCAATAACGCGCTGTGGATCGATGTGCTTGGGCAACGGCAGTTGCACCAGGATGCCGTCCACCCTGTGGTCTCCGTTGAGGCGGTCAATCAATGCCAAGAGATCAGCTTCGCTGGTCGATGCCGGTAAGCACTCGGTGAAGCTTTCGATGCCGGCCGCGACTGCCGCCTTGCCCTTGCTGCGAACATAAATCTGGCTCGCCGGATCATCCCCCACCAGCACCGCGCAAAGTCCCGCAACTACTCCGGACTCGGTCTTGAGATCAGCGGCTGCGGCCGCGATCCTACCAACCAATCGATCCGCGCAAGCCTTGCCGTCGATCCGTTGCGTCTCCGCCATCTCAATTCACCTCCGAACAAGCCCAATTCGATCTTTATGCCGTCCTTATACGAATGAGTGAGCGTCCGGCTCGAATTTATATGGCTGAGTAAGCAAATTCGCGGCCGGAGTTGTTGTCGACAGGCGGGGGGCCCGTGAGGGGCGCGCAGACCATCGACCGGCGCGCCCCTCACGCACGGGGAATCAGCATCGCAAAGGGAGCCTTTTCACGAAATCGGCTCGACGCAGTTGACAGTTTCGGCAAGGGGCTGCGTCCCAACACGGCAATGACCGCGCACGCAGACAATCCTGAAGGAGAATCGGAACATGCAAATGGTTAACGACGAACCTCCCCCATATCGTCACTCGCAGCCTTCGCTTTTCCTCATTGGCAAGAACCGCTGCGGCAACTGGGTCGTCCAGGACCAAGACGGTCTTCATGGCGGCCTGTTTGTGAACCGCACGGAAGCCCTCAAGTTTGCTCTATTCGAGAACGGCAATCGACCACAGGCGGTCATCATGGTGCCGGGCATCCTCGAACTCGACATGAGCCCGCGCATCAGCGCCACCAGCCGCGCAGCGTGAATATCCAATCTTACTCGTATCTCAGTGCGTCGATCGGATCGAGCCGCGCCGCCTTTCGTGCGGGATAGAAACCGAAAAAGATTCCGACCGCGGCCGCGAACAGAAATCCGCCGGCAATCGCCGCAATGGAGATCGGCGCTGGCCAGCCGGTGATCATCGAAATCGAAACGGAGAGCAGCACGCCGACGATGATCCCGCCTACACCGCCGCTCACGCTCAGAAAGACGGCTTCGGCAAGAAACTGGAACAGCACGTGCGCGCGACGGGCACCGATCGCCATCCGCAGGCCGATTTCGCGCGTGCGCTCCGTGACCGACACCAGGAGAATGTTCATGATCCCGATGCCGCCGACGAGAAGCGAGATCGAGGCGACGGCGGCGAGCAAAATCGCCATGACCCAACTCGAGCCTTCGGCGGTTTCTGCGATCTGACTGAGATTGCGCACGGAGAAATCGTTGACGTCGCCGGGCCGGATATGGTGGCGGCGGATCAGGATCGCCGTCGCCTGGGTGATGGCAAGAGGCACGTCCGCAGGGCTCGCGGCCTGAACATAGATCTGATTGACGTATCCGGTGAGGCGCGGCTGCAGATTGTAAGGATTGGGCGCCGGCGGATAAATCCAGTTCAGCGGTTGCTGCTGTTGGCTCGGTGCGGCAACGCCGATCACTTTGCGCTCGGCCGTGGTGAACGGGATCATCACGAGATCATCCTGATCGGTTCCATAGCTCGATTGGCCTTTGGATCCGAGGACGCCGATGACGCGCAGTGGAACGCCTTTGACCTCGATCTCCGCCCCGAGCGGATTGACACCTGCGCCGAACAACTGACGATAAACCGTCTGGCCCAGCACGACGACCAACGCCGCTTTGGTTTCGTCATCGCGCGAAATGCCCTGGCCGGTGACGATTTTCCAGTTGGTGGCGGGCGGATAATTGACGCTGACGCCCTGGATATTGGTACTCCAATTCTGATTGCCGTACTGCACCTGACCGAGCTGGCGGATCAGATAGCTTATGCTTCCGACGGCGGGAGCCTCGCGCCGAATCGCCTGGACGTCGGCCAGCGTCAGCGTCGAGGCGCTGCCGAACCCCGCCCGCACGCCGCCCGTCGTGGTCGCGCCGGGGAGGATGACAAGCAGGTTCGTACCGAGGCTTTCGATCTGCTTGCGCACTGCCTCGTTTGCCCCCTGCCCCACCGCGACCATCGCAATCAGCGCGGCGACGCCAATGAATACGCCGAGCATCGTCAGCGCAGAGCGCATCTTGTTGCGGAAGATCGCCTGGGCAGCCGCTGCCATGATCATGGTGGCAAACGACCAGTAAGCGCTTGGGACGGCGCCTGCGCCGGCCGGCGCCGCGGCCTGAAACAGCGTTCCGGCGGCGCCCGGCTGGCCTGGATTTCGGGGCGACCGGCGGCGGGCCATCTCGTCCGCTGGTCGGAAATGATCTCGCCGTCACGCATCGTCACGGTGCGATCGGCGTACGCGGCAATGTCCGATTCGTGCGTGACGACGATGATCGTCACGCCCTGCTCGCGATTGAGCGATTGCAGGGTGGCCATGATCTCGTGCGACGTGCGGGTATCGAGGTTGCCGGTCGGCTCGTCCGCCAGCAGTACTCCCGGCGCATTGATGAGGGCGCGGGCAATCGCTACGCGCTGCTGCTGGCCGCCGGAAAGCTGGCCGGGGGTGTTGCGTTCGCGATCGCCGAGGCCAAGAAGTTGCAGTGCGGCGCGCGCCCGTTCGAAGCGGGTCTTGCCGTTCGCCTGCGCCGACGTCGAATAGAATAGCGGAAGGGCGACATTCTCGATGGCACTCGTGCGCGCGAGCAGGTTGAAGCTCTGGAACACGAAGCCAAGTCGCTCGCTGCGCAGGCGCGCCAGATCGGGCTCCGAAAGCCCGGCCACGTCGATGCCTTCGAACAGGTAGCGGCCGCTGGTGGGACGATCGAGGCAGCCCAGTATCGACATCAGGGTCGATTTGCCGGAGCCGGACGAGCCCATGATGGCGACGAATTCGCCGCGCTCGACGGTGAGGCTAACCCCGCGCAAGGCATTCACATCCACATCACCGACGCGGTAGCGCCGTGTGGCATTCTCGATTTGGATGACGGGCTCCGCCATCGCGGACCTCGGCCTTAGAAGCGGGGCTGAGGCAAGGCGCGGCCCGAAGCCTGGCTCTGCTCTGACACGATCACCTGGTCGCCCGGATTCAAATTTCCGGCGGTGATCTCCACATTGAAGTCATCGTCGAGGCCGAGCTCAACCGGTACGGCTACCGGGCGGCCGTCGCGCAGTACCCAGATCTGGGTCGGCGCGCCCCCGGGCAACACCGGCACCCCGCCGCGCGCGGCGATGCCGCCCGGCAGATAGCGCAGGGCTTGGCTCGGAACGCGGAGCACGTCCGTCCGCTGCTCGGCGATGATGCGCGTTGCGGCAGTCATGCCCGGCTTCAGATCGAGGTCCGAGTTGTCGACGCTGACGACGACGTCGAACGTCACCACGTTCTGGACGGTCTGGGGCGATTGGCGCACCTGGCTGACGACGCCTTGAAAGGTGCGCTTCGGGAAAGCGTCCACCGTAAACGTTGCCGCATTTCCTTCCTTGAGATCGCCGATGTCGCTTTCGCTTACATTGGTATCGACCTCCATTTTCTTGAGGTCGGTCGCAATCACGAACAGCGTCGGCGTCTGAAAGCTGGCGGCCACCGTCTGCCCCATGGTGACGTTGCGCGACACCACCGTGCCGTCGACCGGCGAAACGATGTTGGTGTAGTCAAGATTGACTTGCGCGGCGTCGAGTTCGGCCTGGCGCTGGCTGATGGTTGCCTGGTCGAAGCGCGATCTGCGCCTGGGACTGATCGTAGGCGCTCTTGGAGAGGTCAAGCACGTCCTGCGAGACGGCGTTGGTCTTGATGAGCGTCTGATTGCGCTGGTAATTGGCCTTCGTATATTCGAGGTTGGCTTGATCCTTCAGGAGCTGCGCCTTCGCAACGTCAAGGTTGGCTTTGTTCTGATCGACGATGGTCTGGTAGGGCCGCGGGTCGATTTTGGCGCAAATCTGCCCCTTCTTCACTTGCGTGTTGTAGTCGCAAAAGAGCGCCTGAATGACGCCCGACACATAGGTGCCGACAAGGATATTGAGCTCCGGATTGACGGTTCCGGTGGCGGTCACCGCGCGCGTGACTGCTCCCCGCGAAGCCGGGACGGTCGCGTAGTGGATGGTGGTTCCGGCGCCAAGCTCCCACCACATAATGCCGGCCGCGAGGACAACGGCGATTATGGCCGCGACGATCCAATACAGCTGATGCGCTCCGCCACCCTTGCGCGCCGTCGGCGTCGTCGGAAATTGGACCAGTTGACCTGACTTTTGCGTCTGCGACGTCACCGGATCGTCCATCAGGGGATCCTTGAATAATCCCGGCTCTGCGCAGTCTTTAGACGTCGGCATCATGGCCGGCATTGATCTTCCTCAAGATCAATGGCTTTGGCGCCCCGGCATAAAATGCTTCGAGGCAATCCGCGGATTCCGGCTCGCAGCCGCGCGTCGTCTCGCTCAACTCGACATCAGGCAGCAAATGGGGCTCGAGGCGAGCAACTCGCGCGTGACGCCGCCAAAGAACCATTCGCCAAGCCGGCTATGGCCGTAGGCACCGGTAACCACCAGATCGCCGCCTTCGGCATTCGCGATGCTGATGAGATCGGCGGCGATTCCGCCCTTGACCGTAGGCGCGAGGGTTGATGCGACCGCTATCCGATGTTTGCCAAGATAGGCGGCGACATCCTCGACATGGCGACGGCCCTGCTCTTCAAGTCCGTCATCGCAGACCTCGACGACCGTCACTGCGTTTGCTTTGCGCAACAGCGGCAGCGCATCGCGCAGCGCGCGCCGCGCCTCCCGGGTATCTTTCCACCCGACAATGACGCGATCGAGCTTCAAATCGTCAACGCCCGGCGGAACGATCAGCACAGGGCGGCCGATCCGCAGCACCGTCGCCCCCGCATCGAGGGTACGGCCGACCTCCCTCCCCTGCGAGCCGCGGCCGACAACCACGAGATCGGCGGAACGCGCTTCAGTAACGACGTAGGTCTCCGGAAGGTCTATTCCCGATCGCCATTCGGCTTTCGCGGCGTCGGCACCGATAGAGGCGCGAAATGCTGCCTCAGCTTGCTTATGGACCTCGGTGATGTCATGCCGCTCCTCTTCGACGACGTCCTTCGTCACGAAGTAGAAGCCTTCCGCGGGATACGGTGGCAGAACGCTTGCCGTAACACCTATCAGGAGCGCATCGAAACGCTCCGCAAGCCTGGCAGCAAGCCGCACGCGCTCGCGCGACTGCTCCGATCGCGGGTCGACATCGGCATGAACCATCACCGTCGCAAAGGTCACGGCTGCACCTCCGTATCTCGGTGAACTACATGACGAGACGCGACGCGTGATTGATTGGAATCAAACTCTCGGGGCAACAAGAGCTTAAGTGGCTTTGCCGAAAACCACATCGGCACGATGCTCGAAGGCACTGGCGAAGCGACGGAACGCGACGTCGAACATCGTCCCCATCACCATCGAGAGGGCGCGGCTCTTGAACTCGTAGGCGATGAAGAATTCCACGTCGCAGGCGGCGTTCTCCTCGTTTGCTCGTTCCGCAACCGCGCGGCTCATGACATCAACTTGCGGACCCGCACTCTGCCCGGCATCGCCGACCGGATGGAAACGCCAGCGATTTTCCATGCGGCTGAACGGGCCATCGAGATATTCGACCTGAATGTCGAGCGCGTCGCGATCGAGCGTAACGCGGCTCGTGAAGGATTCCCAAATGAGCTTGTAGGCAACCTCCATCTTGGCAATCACGACCTCGCGGCCGTTGACGTTGGTGCGGCGAAGCACCCGCATGGCGCGACACAGTGGCACGAACTCCGGATAGCGCTCGACGTCGGCCACGAGGCCGAACATTTGCGAGGCCGGATGACGTACGCGGCGCCGGGTCGAGAATTGCGGCATTGGTTTTGCTGTCGTTCCTCGGGTTTCACATCATTGGCGTTGGCGTCGCCGCTGACTATCGGCGTACGGCTGCGGCGCGGGCGGCACGCAGCCGGGCGAAATCTTCGCCGGCGTGGTGTGAAGAACGCGTCAGCGGAGATGACGAAACCATGAGGAACCCCTTCGCATAAGCAATGGTCTCGTAGGCCTTGAATTCGTCCGGCGTGACGAAACGCTCGACCGGATGATGCTTGCGACTCGGCTGCAGGTACTGCCCGATGGTGAGAAAATCCACATCCGCGGCGCGCAGGTCGTCCATCACCTGCAGCACTTCGTGGCGGCTCTCGCCGAGCCCGACCATGATGCCGGACTTGGTGAAGAGTTCGCCGTCGATCTCCTTTGCGCGCTGCAGCAACCGCAACGAATGGAAATAGCGAGCACCCGGCCGCACGGTGAGATAGCGCGCGGGAACGGTTTCCAGATTATGGTTGAAGACATCCGGCCGCGCCGCGACGACGATTTCGGCGGCGCCGTTCTTGCGCAAGAAGTCCGGCGTCAGCACTTCGATCGTTGTCGCGGGGCAGCGCGCTCGGATCGCATGAATTACCGCTGCAAAATGGGCAGCGCCGCCATCGGCAAGATCGTCGCGATCGACCGAGGTGATCACGACGTGAGCGAGGCCAAGCTTTGCCGTTGCTTGCGCGACATGCTCGGGCTCATCGGCATCGAGCGCGCCCGGTAAGCCGGTCTTGACGTTGCAGAACGCACACGCGCGGGTGCAGGTGTCGCCCATGATCATGAAGGTGGCGTGCTTCTTCTCCCAGCACTCGCCGATGTTCGGGCAGCCCGCCTCTTCGCAGACCGTGTGGAGACCATGCGCGCGAACAATGTCTCGCGTGGCTCGTAATAGCCCGGCGAAACCGGCGCCTTGACCCTGATCCAGTCCGGCTTTCTTTACGAGCGGCGCGTCGGCCGATGGGCCTTCTCGGGGTGGCGCGGTCGCGCCGCGGCCCATTGACGGTATCGAGCACGACGACCATGGAACGTCCTTTCGCCCGACTTATCCACGTACGCCCCCGCGGCGCCGCAAGCCTCTGAGAGGACTTAGATATTCAGCACCCGACCATATGCATCCAGCACCGCCTCCTTCATCAATTCCGAAAGGTCGGATGCGGGAAGATGGTGTGCATGAGCTCTTCCTCGGTGGTTTCGAGATTCATAGCGATGACGAAGCCCTGAATCAGCTTGGTCACCTCGGCGTCGATCATATGCGCGCCGAGCAACTCGATCGGTTTCGCTGTCAAAGATCCGTCTTCACCATGCCCTGGTCTTCGCCGAGCGCAATCGCCTTGCCGTTACCGACGAAGGGAAACGGCCGACGCGGATGTCGAACTTCTTCTCCTTGCGGCGGCCTCGGTGAGGCCGACGGAAGCGACCTGCGGCGAGCAGTAGGTGCAGCCCGGAATCATGCAGCTTGTCCATCGGATGGGGCTGAGGCCCTTGATGGCCTCGATGCAAATGACGCCTTCGTGCTCGGCCTTGTGCGCGAGCATCGGCGGGCCCGCGACATCGCCGATCGCGTAGATGCCGGGCACGCTGGTGCGGCAGAAGCCGTCAATCGCGATGGTGCCACGCTCGATCTTCACCCCTAGCTTTTCCAGACCAGGTTCCCGGTGTTGCCGACCACGCCGACGGCGGAAATAACGCGTTCGACCGTGATCGATGTCGTGCCGCCTTTGCCGTCACCGATCGTCGCCGTGACGCTGTCGCCCTTCTTGTCGAGCTTCGTCACCTTGGCGCCGGTCATGATCTTGATGCCCTGTTTCTCGAAGGCCTTGCGCGCAAGGCCGCGATCTCCGCATCCTCGACTGGTAGGACTGCGGTCTAGCACTTCGACCACGGTGACGTCAGCGCCAAGCGTGCGGAAGAAACGACGCGAACTCGATACCGATTGCGCCGGAGCCGACAACGAGCAGCGATTTCGGCACCCGCTCCGGCACCATGGCTTCGAAATACGTCCAGATCAGCTTGCCGTCAGGCTCGAGACCCGGCAGCACGCGCGGGGCGCGCGCCGGTCGCAAGGATGATGTGCTTTGCCTCATAGGCGCCCGGCCCAAGCGCGCCTTTGGGCGCTTCTGCCTTGCTGGCCTTGACCGTGATCTTGCCCGGCGCATCGATTGCGGCTTCGCCCCAGATCACTGAGACCTTGTTCTTGCGCATCAGGAAGCCGACGCCGTCGTTGAGGCGTTTCGACACCGCGCGCGAGCGTTTCACCACCGCACCGGCGTCGTAGGCGACGTTGTCGGCAGAAAGCCCGTAGTCCTTGGCGTGCTGCATGTAGTGGAAAATTTCCGCCGACCGCAGCAGCGCCTTGGTCGGGATGCAGCCCCAGTTGAGGCAGATGCCGCCGAGATACGCGCGTTCGACGATCGCGGTCTTGAATCCGAGTTGCGCCGCGCGGATCGCCGTTACATAGCCGCCCGGCCCGGACCCGATGATGATGATGTCGAAGGATTCGGCCACGAGGGTCTCCGCCTGGGTTCACGCGCGGAGCGACGGCTCACGCGAGGTAGAAGATGGTGGGCGCGCCTTGCTTTGCCCACCCGTACGAACCACGTCGTTGCGAGCCGCCGCCGTCACAGCAGCATTGCGGTCGGATTTTCGATGAAGGTTTTAAATGCGCGCCATGAGTTGGGCGCCCAGCGCGCCGTCGACGGCACGGTGATCGGTCGAGAGCGTGGCCTTCATCTGTGTCGCGATGACGATCTTGCCATCGCGCACAACGGGCCGCTCCTCGCCGGCGCCGATGGCCAGGATGGTCGCGTGCGGCGGATTGATCACCGCGGCGAACTCCTCGATGCCGTACATGCCGAGATTGGAGACCGCGGAGGTGCCGCCCTGGTATTCCTCGGGCTTGAGACGTCGCGCCCGGGCGCGCGCCGCAAAATCCTTCATCTCGCTCGAGATCGTGCCGAGCGATTTGGTGTCGGCTTTGCGGATCACCGGCGTGATCAGCCCACCCGGGATCGCGACCGCGACGCCGACATCGGCGTGCTTGTGCTTGAGCATGCCGGATTGGTCCAGGTGACGTTCGCGTCGGGCACCTTGATGAGCGCCAGCGCCAACGCCTTGATGACGAAATCGTTGACCGAAAGCTTGTAGGCCGGCTTGCCGTCCGCGCCCTTTGGGGCCGTGACGTTGATGTCCTCGCGCGCGGCCAGAAGCTTATCGATGGTGCACGTGACGGTGAGGTAGAAATGCGGGATCGTCTGTTTCGCCAGCACGAGGCGCTGCGCGATGATCTTGCGCATATTGTCGTGGGGCACGACCTCGTAGGAGCCGGGCTCGAACAGCGCGCGGATCTTGTCGTCCGAGGGCGCTAGTGGCGGTGCATGCCGGGCGCGGTGGGGGCCGGTGCTCGCAACGCAACGCCGCCCGACTTCGCCGTCTCCACATCGCGCGCGATGACGCGGCCGTGCGGGCCGGACCCGCTGATGCGGCCGATGTCGATGCCGGCCGTCTTGGCGAGACGCCGGGCGAGCGGCGAAGCGAACACACGGCCTGCATGGCCATTGGTCACCGGCGCGGGAGCAGGCGACGAAGATACACTGGGTGCGGCCCGTGGCGCGGACGCAGCCGGCGGTGAACTTGGCGCAGCAGGAGCGGGTGCAGGCGTAGCTGCGGCAGCGGCGGGAGGAGTGCTCGGCAGGGACTGCGGAGTAGCTGCGGGCGCCGCTGACGCGGCCGCCTTCACGTCCTCGCCTTCCGCGGCCAGCACCGCGATCGGCTGATTGACGGCAACATCGGCCGTGCCTTCCGGCACCAGGATTTTCGCGATCGTGCCTTCATCGATCGCCTCGTATTCCATCGTCGCCTTGTCGGTCTCGATCTCGGCGAGAATGTCGCCGGCCTTGACCTTGTCGCCCTCCTTTTTCAGCCACTTGGCGAGATTGCCCTTCTCCATGGTGGGCGACAGCGCGGGCATCAGAATATTGATCGGCATCGGCCCGCCTCACGATTTGGCGCGCGCCTGCGCGCGTGCGGGTTTGCGTTTGGTGCGCCCACGCGTCCGCGGGGCGACGCGCTTTGCTGCTGCCTTGCGGCGACTCGCAGGCGTTTCATAAAGCGCGGTGAGCGAGGCATCAAAGCCGCGCCTGATAAGCGTTGCCACCTCGCGTGGCTCGACGTCGGTTTCGGCCGCGTACAGAATCGCAAGCCGCTGCGCGACGTCGGCGAGGAGCCCGCCCCATTGCCGCGGATCGTCGAAGACGCGGCGTGCCGTGATGAAGAGCTCGTCCTCGACCACGCCCGCGCGCAGCATTTCCACACCGCCCTGGGCCAGTGCTTCGCTCGGCAGCGGCAGTTCGTCATAGACCTCGAATGAACGAGCCACGCGCGTCACCGGTAGCAGACCGCTTTGGCTGCCGCGACGACTTCGGCGACCGACGGCAGCGCGAGCTTCTCAAGATTTGCCGCATAGGGCATCGGCACGTCCTTGCCGGAGACGCGCGCAACCGGCGCATCGAGATAATCGAAGGCGTGCTCCATCAGGCGTGCCGCGATTTCGGCGCCGACGCCCGATTGCTGCCAGCCCTCCTCCACCACGACGCAGCGGCCCGTCTTCTGGATCGAACGCACCAGCGCCTCGGTGTCCATCGGGCGAATGGTGCGCAGGTCGATGATCTCGGCGCTGATGTTCTCTTTCTCGAGCTCTTCGCCCGCCTTCAACGCATAGGACATGGCCATCGACCACGCGACGATGGTCACGTGCTCGCCCGGCCGCGCAATGCGCGCCTTGCCTATCGGAATGAGAAAATCGTCGAGCTTCGGCACCTGGAACGAATGGCCGTAAAGAATTTCGTTCTCCAGGAACACGACGGGATTGGGATAGCGGATCGCCGATTTCAGCAAGCCCTTGGCGTCAGCCGCCGTGTAAGGGGCGATGACCGTCAGCCCCGGCACCTGGGAATACCACGGCGTGAAGTCCTGGCTGTGCTGAGCGGCGACACGCGCGGCCGGGCCGTTGGGACCACGGAACACGATCGAGCAGCCCATCTGGCCGCCCGACATGTAAAGCGTTTTCGCCGCTGAATTGATGAGCTGGTCCATCGCCTGCATGGCGAAATTGAACGTCATGAACTCCACGATGGGCTTGAGGCCCGCGAGCCCCGCGCCGACGCCAAGGCCGGCGAAGCCGTGCTCGGTGATCGGCGTATCGATCACCCGGCGCGCGCCGAATTCCTGCAGCAGTCCTTGGGTGACCTTGTACGCCCCTTGGTACTCGGCGACTTCCTCGCCCATGACGAACACGTCGCCATCGCGGCGCATCTCCTCCGCCATGGCGTCGCGCAAGGCTTCGCGAACCGTCATGGTCACCATCTCGGTGCCTTCAGGCACCTCAGGCTCAAGCGCCTGTTCAGCGGCCGCGCGCGGACGTGGCGGCGCTGCGGGGGAAGGAGCGGGCGTAGCCGGCGCCTTTGCCTCGCCGCGGCCGGAGGAGCCGACTCGGCGGCCTTCGCCTGCGGCGCGGGCGCTGCAGCTTTCAACGCGGCCGCGTCCTCGCCGTCGGACAGGATCATCGCGATCGGCGTGTTGACCGCGACGTCGGCGGTGCCTTCGGGCACCAGGATCTTGCCCAGCGTGCCTTCGTCCGTCGCCTCTACTTCCATGGTGGCTTTGTCGGTCTCGATCTCGGCGATGATATCGCCCGACTTGATCCGATCACCCTCCCCTTTCAGCCATTTGGCGAGGTTGCCCTTCTCCATGGTCGGCGAGAGGGCGGGCATCAGAACCTGGATCGGCATGGAAGGTCTCGAAATCGGAGATTCGGATCAGCGTACGACGTCGGTCCACAATTCGGACGGATCGGGCTCGGCGTCATGGGTGGCGAATTCGGAGGCCTCGTTGACGATCTTGCGAACTTCCGCGTCAACCGCCTTGAGCCGATCTTCACTCGAGCGCTTGGTGGCGATGAGTTCGAGCACGCACCTGCTCGATCGGGTCGTGCTCGGTGCGAACCTTCTCGACTTCCTCGCGGGTGCGGTATTTCGCCGGATCCGACATGGAGTGACCGCGATAGCGGTAGGTCATCATTTCCAGGATGATCGGGCCGTTGCCGTCGCGGCACCATTGAACGGCCTTCTCGCCGGCGGCCTTCACGGCACGCACGTCCATGCCGTCGACCTGTTCGCCCGGAATGTTGAACGACACGCCACGCTTGGCGAAATTGGTCTGCGCGGAAGCCCGCGTTACTGCGGTGCCCATGGCGTAGCGGTTGTTTTCGATGATGTAAACGACCGGCAGCTTCCATAGCTCGGCCATGTTGAAGCTCTCGTAGACCTGGCCCTGGTTTGCCGCCCCGTCGCCGAAATAGGTCAGGCAGACGTTGTCGTTCTTGCGGTAGCGATTGGCGAACGCGAGGCCGGTGCCGAGCGGGACCTGGGCAGCGACGATGCCGTGCCCGCCGTAGAAGCTTTTCTCCTTGCTGAACATATGCATGGAGCCGCCTTTGCCCTTGGAATAGCCGCCGCGGCGCCCGGTCAGCTCCGCCATGACACCTTTGGGGTCCATGCCGGCCGCAAGCATGTGGCCGTGGTCGCGGTACCCGGTGATGATCTGGTCGCCGGGCTTGAGAGTAATCTGCATGCCGACGACCACGGCTTCTTGCCCTATGTAGAGGTGGCAGAAGCCGCCGATCAGCCCCATGCCGTACATCTGACCAGCCTTCTCCTCGAAGCGTCGGATCAGCAACATGTCGCGGTAGGCTTTGAGTTCGGTGTCCTTTCCGAGATCCGGGACCGGAGGGGCCCCCCCATTGCCTTGTTCGGCCGGGGCATTCGGAGGTGGAGCGGGCTTGTTCTGCTTATTTGACGGGGTTTTGGCGAGCGCCATCTACGTCCTCGGAACTTGGTCCCTGGTCAGCGGGATTTGTTCATCCCAATAGCTGAAATCCAGTGGCGGCGGAAGCGTTCGGCGCGCGCTTTCCCAATTACCGCGGAGCAGATGGGCGTTGCCTGACCACCATCGTGACGTCACGAGGATCCGCATATTCGAGCAGCAGACGTGCCCGCTCATCGAGCATGTCGGGATCGAGCTGGTCGGACTTCAGCAGCGCGACCCGGCGCTCCCACCGCGCCCGCTCGGCTTTGATGCCGTCAAGTTCGCGGGCAAGGTCGGCAATCTGCTGATCGAGGCCCTGCTTCGCTTTGAGGCCATGATTGCCGGTGTAGGCGTTGACCCCAAAATAGCCAATGAACAGCCCCGCCAAACAATAAAGGGCGAGCGCCATCAGGAACGAGCGAATCCGCGGCCGAATGACCATGGTCGATGTGTGCGGCGGCGGAGTTAATGTGGGATTAATGCCGGCGCTGGGTGCCGACCCTCGTCATTTGGTACCGAGCTGCTTCACCGCCGCCCTGCCGCCGAACAGGGCCTGTGGCCCCAGTTCCTCTTCGATGCGCAGCAACTGGTTGTATTTTGCAGTGCGGTCGGAGCGCGCAAGAGCTCCGGTCTTGATCTGCCCGCAATTGGTGGCGACCGCGAGATCCGCGATGGTTGCATCCTCGGTTTCGCCGGAGCGATGGGACATCACGGCGCGGTAGCCTGCCTTGTGCGCCATCTCCACGGCCGCGAGCGTCTCGGTGAGCGTGCCGATCTGATTGACCTTGATCAGGATAGCGTTGCCAAGTCCGCGCTTAATGCCATCGGACAACCGCCGCACGTTGGTAACGAAGAGATCATCGCCGACCAACTGACATTTCGATCCGATGGCGTTGGTCAGTGCCTTCCAGCCGTCGAAATCATCCTCGGCCATGCCATCTTCAATGGAGACAATGGGATAGCGGCCGACCAGTTCCGCGAGATATTTCACCTGTTCGTCGATGGATCGGACTTTGCCTTCGCCCTCATAGTGATAGGCGCCGTTCTTGAAGAACTCGGTGGCCGCTGGATCAAGCGCCAGCACGATATCTTCACCCGGACGATATCCGGCCGCCTCGATCGCCTTGGTGACGAAGCCGAGGGCCGCATCAGCCGACGGCAGGTTCGGCGCGAAGCCGCCTTCGTCGCCCACGTTGGTGTTGTGTCCGGCATCGTGCAAAGCCTTCTTCAAGGTCTGGTACACCTCGACACCAAAACGCGAGGCAACTCGGCAAAATTCTCGGCGCCGACCGGCATGATCATGAATTCCTGGAAGTCGATGGGATTGTCGGCATGCACTCCGCCGTTGATGATGTTCATCATCGGCACCGGCAGGAGACGCGCCGCAACGCCGCCGACGTAGCGGTAGAGCGGCAAGTCGCGAGCCGCTGCGGCGGCCTTCGCGGTCGCGAGTGACACGCCGAGGATCGCGTTCGCGCCGAGCCGCCCCTTGTTGGGCGTGCCGTCGAGCACGATCATGGTCTCGTCGATCTTGACTTGGTCTTCGGCTTCCATGCCGCCGATGGCGTCGAATATCTCGCCGTTGACCGCATCGACCGCCTTGCGGACGCCTTTGCCCGAGTAGCGGGTCTTGTCGCCGTCCCGCAGTTCCACGGCCTCGTGAGCGCCGGTCGATGCACCGGAGGGAACCGCCGCGCGACCTTGGCTGCCATCTTCAAGGACAACATCGACCTCGATGGTCGGATTGCCGCGGCTGTCGAGAATTTCGCGGCCGATGATATCAACAATGGCAGTCATGCAAGGCTCCCGGTGGTTGCCCGCTTCTACAGGATCGAATTGATGCCGCAAAGGCGCCCGGTCAATGCTCCGGCGAGACGGCTCCAAGCGCGCCAACGATTGCCAGCACGGCAACCCCGAGCCCGATCTCGACTGCGACGCTGCGGACGAGCCCGGTGCTGCCCCTCGCTCCGGAACTTTCCGCGATCCGGGGCATCAGCACTTGTCGGTTGAGGGCGCCGAGCGCGATCATGCCAAGTACAAGCACGATCTTCGCAACGAGCAGACGGCCGTACGTGGTGGCAATCAACGCCGCCGGGCTGTCGAGCAGGAGTGCTGCGTTGACGATGCCGCTCAACACCACGAGCGCGACCGCGATCACCGCCATGGTCGAAAAACGCGGCAGCGCATGATGTCCAACCGTGGCGAGGTCCGCATCCGTCGACACGAAGAGGCGCAGCAACACCACAAGCCCGCCAAGCCAGGCCGCTGCGGCGAACAGATGAACTGCGTCGGCGAACTGATGGACGATCCCGGCAGTGCCGGCATTCATGACGGCGTGGCCGACCCCGGAGAGGGTCGCGAGCGCGAAGCCCGCCAGCACCGCCACACTCGCTCGCGCAGGATTGGGCGTCTGTCCGAAGCGGGCGAGAACGAGCACCACGATCAGCACCAGGAGGATCGCGAGCCGCCACTCCCAAACGAGGCCGAACCTGGTCTCGGTCAGGACCATCCGAAGCCCCGAAATTCTAAGCGCCCCGGCAAGATCGCCGATCATGTTGGTCGCCGTCGCGACGAGCCATCCGAGTGCCGACACCAGGGCGACGACCGCGCATGTCGTCGCGAGACGCCATAGCCAGCGATCCAACGCCGCAAGCGCCGATGGCGACGCATGCTGCTCGTCGATTGCCTGGAAGCGAAACAGCACTGCGCCGAACAGCACAGTGAGCGCGGTGAATTGCAGAAATCGCCAGAAGACCGCGTCGGCTTCGAGCCCCATCAAGGCTTGATCTCGAACGAGAAGTCGCCTTCGCTGCGATGGGTATCGGTCGAAATCACCTTCCAGATCACCTTGTATTTGCCGGGCTTGAGGCCGCTGACCGGCACGACGAGCGCCTTACGGTCGGCGGGATCAGCGCCGCCTGTTGCGACGACGGCACCGTTCGTCGACCGCAACTCCGCCTTGGAGAAGCGCGGCTCCAGCGCCTCCGAGAACCAAGATGCACCTCGGATGGCGCATCGGCAACGACACTGTTTGCGGCCGGGGTTGCGCGATCGAGATGGGCATGGGCGCTCGCCGCCGCCGGCGACAGTGCCGCGAGTGCCGCGGCGAGAATGATCGTGCGCATGGTTGCCTCCCAGTTCAAACGGCGCCTTGGTGCGGCGCGAGCTGTTTATGCCATTGTACATAGACACGCCGCTTTGGGCAGTGGGATCGTTGCCACGGCAACTCATATCTGTTGAGACGCGGGCGCCGGACCGCGCCGGGATCGGCCAACTTGCGACCCGCGCCGATAGACGCTAGCTGAAAGCCCTATGGCAAAGGCACTGGTTCATCTTGGCAAACCGAGCAAAATCCCGGCCTCTCCGGCGGAGGCCGTGCTCGACCGTGTGCCGAACCCGCATCCAAACACGAGCTACGTTGCACGGTTCACGTTCCCGGAATTCACGATCATGTGCCCGGTGACCGGTCAGCCGGACTTCGCCATCATGGTCATCGACTACGTGCCGAAGCGCTTTCTCATCGAGTCGAAGTCGCTGAAGCTTTTCCTCAACAGCTTCCGCAACCACTCCGGCTTTCACGAAGAATGCACGGTCGCGATCGGCAAGCGCATCGCCGATCATCTCAAGCCGCGCTGGCTACGCATCGGCGGCTATTTCCATCCCCGCGGAGGCATGCCGATCGACGTGTTCTGGCAATACGGCCGGCTGCCGGCCGAGGTCTGGGTGCCCGATCAGGGGGTGGCGACCTATCGCGGACGGACGTAATCATTGCGCTCGCTTTGCGGCAGGGCGATCTCATGCGCATCGTGGTCGTTGGCACGCCAGGATCGGGGAAAACGACCATTGCGGCCAAGATCGCCGCAGCCTTCGACCTCCCGAACGTCGAGCTCGATGCAATCTGCTGGGGGCCGCAATGGCAGGCGCTGTCCTCGGTCAATCCCGACGAATTCGTTCGGCGCGTTGCCGCCGCCATATCCGGCGACGAATGGGTCGTGGACGGTAATTATGGTGTGATCCGCGACATGGCGTGGCGGCGCGCGACCCACCTAGTCTGGCTCGACTATGAGCGGCCCATCATCATGTACCGCGTCATCAAGCGATCTTTTGATCGCGCAGTTAAAGGCACCGTTCTTTGGGCGGGAAACACCGAGACATGGCGCAACTGGTTTCGGCCTAGCCACCCAATCCCTTGGGCCTGGACCACATGGCGTCAACGCCGCGCCGAATACGAGGAGCTCATTCGCGCCGGGAGTACCAGCATCTCGTTGTGTTGCGGCTCCGGCGACCCAAGGAGCAAATACGGTCATTGAACGGATCAAGA
>CAVPDZ010000015.1:0-228287 GCA_963702755.1 uncultured Alphaproteobacteria bacterium
ATGTGTCCTACGGCGCCGCGGTCGCCGAGATCGAGGTCAACAAGCGGACGGGCAAGATCGTCGCGAAGCGGCTTTACGGTGCGCTCGATGCCGGGCTTGCGATCAATCCGGCGCTCATCGAGAACCAGATCGTCGGCCAGATGGTGCAATCCACGAGCCGCATGCTCATCGAGGAAGTGAAATTCGACAAGACAAGCGTGACGAGCCTCGATTGGGTGTCCTATCCGATCCTGCGTTTCGCCGAGCATCCCGAAGTGACGCCGGTGGTGGTCCAGCGTCTCGATGTGCCGTCGACAGGCGCCGGCGAAGAAGTCATGGGCGCGACCGGAGCCGCGATCGCCAATGCGTTCTTCGACGCCACGGGCGCGCGTCTGCGCCAGTTTCCGATGACACCCGACCGCGTCCGCGCCGCGCTCGCCGCCGCGCGGACGTAGGGAGCTAGAGATCGCGGCTGTCTGAACAGCCGTTGCTGCTACGCCCTTTTTACATCGAGCCGCGTTGGCTCACCGCACCAGCCGCTTCGCTGGTGCGGTGGCTTCAGAATTCGCGCAGTATGTCGCGCAGATGTGATTGAGTGTACGCCGTCCGCACCAGCCCCCGTCGCTGTAGCGCCGGAACAAGGCCGTCGGTTATTTCGGTCGTGTAACGTCGGCTGTTGTTGCGATACGGGCTCTTGATCAGGAAGCCGTCGCCGCCGACTTGTTCCATCACCTCGCCCATTTTGTCGGCGACGGAATCCGGTGTCCCGACCAGTTCGACCGACGAGCTGGTGCCGCCATCGGCTACCAGCTTGCGCAATGTCTTGCCGCTGCCGAATTGCTGGAATTTGTCGAGCGAACCCTGTTCGCCATTGGTCGTCAGCTTGCCGGGAAGCGGCTTGTCCAATTCGTATTTGGAGAAATCGACATCGGTGAACGAGCCATACTTGGCCAGCGTATGTTCAACGAAGGTGGACGAGCTCACAAGCTTGGCAAACTTGTCGCGGGCTTCTTCGTCCGTTTCGCCGAGAAAAGGCGCTGCGAGGAATAGAACCTTTATATCATCCGGGTTGCGCCCCATGGCGGCCGCCTTGGCGCGGACATCGTCGCGATAAGCCTTCATGCCCGCGATGCCGTTCGCTACCGCGATGATAAAGTCGGCATGTTTGGCAGCAAAAGCACGTCCGGTCGGTGAGCCTCCGGCCTGCACATAAGTGGGACGTCCTTGCGGGCAAGGCACCGTGTTCAATGGACCGCGGCATTTGAAGTATTTACCTTCAAAATGAATTGGCCGCACTTTGGTATAGTCGGCATAGGTGTCGGTCCCGCGGTCCATGACCACCGCATCCTTATCCCACGACGCAAACAGCTGGTTCACCACCTCCATGTATTCGTGCGCCATCTCATAGCGAAGCTCGCGCGGCGGCAACTTGTCCAAGCCAAAATTTTGCGCCGCCGTATCTTCGCCGCTGGTGACGATGTTCCAGCCGAAGCGACCTTCAGCGATATTGTCGATCGTCGCGCACAGACGCGCCAATAGGAACGGCGGGTAAGCCATCGTGGAGAGCGTTGCGACGATGCCCAATTTGGTTGTCGAGGCCGCGATCAAGGTGGCCAGCGGCGCCGGATCATGCTTGGGAACCATGATCGCTTTTTTCAGATACATCTCGGTGCTGTGGCCGTAGGCGTCGGACAGCATCAAGGTGTCTTCCAGCATCAGGTAGTCAAAACACGCTCGCTCCAGCGCGCGTGCCATCTCGACGTAATATCGTCCGTTCCACGGCTTTCCGCCGCCGGCAGCGAAAGGCACGTTCCACTCGTCGACGGTGAAGTTCGTGAACCATCCCAGGTGAAACTTCTTTGGCATAACCTATTCCCTGTTCGATAACCGGAGTTGTTCGAAGGTCGAAAAAGGCGAAAAGCAAATCATGTGCCACCGCGCCACGCGGCCGGCGGACAAAGCCGTCAGCGTTCCGCGAAGGTGGTAACCGACCTATCCAGCGCCGAACGGCACGAGTGCGCGCATGTGCCAAGGATGGGGGCTGCGTCAATGAAATTCGTGACCCGTTACGCGTCGTCATGGCCAGGCTCGTCCAGGCCATCCACGCCCTAATCGCGGACATATCGAAGGGAAGACGTGGATGCCCGCGCCGAGCGCAGGCATGACGGGTCAACGATCTTGTCGCTTGGTGTCATCGCCCGCAATGAGCGCTATCGCGCGCCGATATTTTTCGATGCGCGCGAAGTCGCGCTCGGAGGGCGCCGCGATGCGCGAGAGGTCGCAATTGTCCTCGAGGTCCGCCAATTTTACGGCGCGCCCTATGGGGTTTGCCGCTGCGCGTCGCACGAATGCTTCGTAATCCTCGCCATCGCGCTTCGTGACCGACTGCAATGCGACGATGAGCGGCTCGGAAAATCCTTCGCGGCGCAGCCGATCGAAATCCCAGCCGGGACAATCTTCGCACACATCGTGAAGCACGGCGACGATGCGCTCGTCGTTCGACTTGACGCGCAACATCATGCGGAGCGGGTGCAGCACATAGGGCGCGCCGGCCTTGTCGACCTGACCGGCGTGCGCTTCCGCGGCGATAGCGATGGCGCGTTCGAGGGTACTCATTGTTTTAAAGACCGTTTCAGTAATAGCCGGTCCTTCGACCGCCCCGGCGAGCGCAATCCCGGACTGACTCCATCATCGCCACGATCATTGCCACGCCGAGTAGACCGGCTTACCGATCAGCGTCGCCGGATTGGCGCCGGCGCGCGGGCGGAATTTCTGGAAGCGGCCGGCATCGACCTCGGCGACGTAGAGGTTGCCCTCCTGGTCGGTGCTCATGCCGTGCACGCCCCACAAGGTGCCGGGGAAGTCGCTCACGGTGCCCCAGGAATAGATGAGATGGCCGTCGAGATCGTATTTCAGCATCTTGTGGGTGTTGCGGTCGAAGGTCACGAGCATGCGGTCTGCGCCGATCTGGACGAAGTGGAGGCTCGACGGACTTACGGCGATCTTCCACTCGGAGAGATAGTTGCCGTTCTCGTCGAAGATCTGGATGCGGTGGTTGTCGCGATCGTTGACGAAGACGCGCCGGGTCGGAACATCGACAGCGACGCCGTGCACGTTGTTCATATAGCCGGGCCGCGTTTCCTTGCCCGGATCGCCCGGCTTGCCGAAGTCGAACAGAAACTTGCCGCTTGCATCGAATTTCGCGACGCGCGTGCCGTTGTAGCCGTCAGCCACGTAGAAGCTGCCGTCGGGAAGCCACGCGATGAAGGTCGGCCGGTTGAAATGGGTCGCATCGGCGCCCGGCACGTTGGGCGTGCCGATCGTCTGCAGCAGTTCCTTGCCGTCGTGGGAGAAGATGTAGATCGCGTGGGTGTGGTCATCGACGATCCACACGCGCTTCGTCGCGTCATACGGGCTGATGTAGACGGCGTGCGGACGCTTGAACATGTTGTCCCACTTCGTCCAGTCCTCGATGAAGTTGCCGGCGGCGTCGACCACCATGATGGCGTGGTGCCAGCGCGCGTCGACGCCCATCTCGCGGTAAGGCGGCGTGGAGCCGCGCCAAAGCTCCATGCCCTTCGCCGGGTCCTGGCGCGAGCCGCCGGCGCCGGGCGGGGTCGCGATGTTGGCGTTGCGCCACGGCAGGCCCGTGACGGGATACTGCACGCTCGGACCGATCTCGGGCAGCATCCGCTGCTGGGGACGGGGGATGTTGGGCAACTCGCCGCCGCCCAGCAGGAACACGCGGTTCGGGCTCTCGGCGAAAATGCCGCGCGCGCCGCCGAAGGTCCACTTTTCGTGACCCGGCAGGGAGGCGAGGTCCTTCGGCCAGCCTCGGACGACTTCGTACGGGCCGGAGACATCCTCTTCGCCGATCGCACCCGGGACCGCACTGAACGAGACGGGCATTGCGGGGACCGCTGCGGCCGGAGCGGCGGTTTGCGCTTCGGCTCGCGGCTCCATTATGCGGCTGCCGAGAGCGACGCCGATCGCCACACCCGCCATTAGCGCCAGTCCGATCGTGACAGTCTTGTTCATTGCCTTCCTCCCGCGCCGGTACGCGCCGGCGAATTTGTTTGCCCAGGTTGCTCTTGCGCGATTATCCGGACCAGTTCGCGGTTTCGTGCACAATCTTGCCGCCGACCATGGTCATCCGCGACGTGATGTCGGCGATCTTGCGCTCCTCCACCGTCAGCGGATCATCGCTCAGCACGACGAGATCGGCGAGCTTGCCGGCCTCCAGCGTACCCTTCTTGTCTTCGTCGAAGGTCAGATAGGCGCCGTTCGCCGTCGCGCAGCGCAACGCCTGAGCACGGGTGAGCGCCTCCTCCGGCGCGACGCGCTGGCCGCTCTGGAAGCTCGTGCGCGCGATCGTCTGCCAGACCGGCAGGAACAGGCTGACGGGTACGTTGTCGGTTGCGAGCGACACCTTGACGCCCGCGTCGAGCAAGCTGCGCAGCGGCGCAATCTCGCGATGCCGCTCGGGCGGCAGGCGGCGCGCTTCCGCATCCAGTCCCTTGTAGAGGTTGTTGTTGGTGTGGGTCGTGACAACGAGACCCATGCGGGCGACGCGTTCAATGTCGCGTGGCGATAAGTTATCGATATGGGCGACGACCCAGCGCTTGCCTTGCAACGGCACGATCCGGTCGACCTCCTCATAGAGATCGAGAGCCGGCGAGCGGATCATGACGGCCCGGATGCCATTGAGTGCGCAGCGAACGAGAACCTCCTTCAACTCCGCGCGCGGCAGGCTGTTGGCATAGTTGAAGCCGGCCCAGCCGGTATAGGGGGCGGCGGAAGCCCGCAACTCGTCGGCGGGCTGGGGGCCCGCGGCGCAAAAAAGGCCGCTCATCTTGAGCCAGTCATTGCCGAGGCCGGGTTCGCTCAACCAGCCGGCCCAGGCGTCGACGAAGGGCGCGCGCGGTGCATTGCCTGCGGCCTTCCAGTCAGGGCTGAAGGCAAGCGTGGCGCGCATCGTCAGCGTGCCCGCGGCAAGCGCCTCCTTGTAGACGCTGATGAGTTCGGCTGCGGCTCCATGCCCCTCGAATACGCTCGTCGTGCCAAACGCGTGATAGAGGCGCGCCGACTCCGGCAGGGCGCGCAGTCGGTCGGCATGGGTGAATTTCGTGGCTTGGCGGAACCAGATCAGTTCCGCGATCGGCTGCATTTCCTGCTCGATGATGACGCCGGTGGGATCGCCGTTGGCATCCTTTTCGAGCGTCATTGTCGAAACGGGCGCGAGGGTATCGCGCGTGATTCCGGCGCGCTTCAGCGCCTCCGTATTGGCGCAGGAAACAAGCGGTGGTGTGCCGCGCCAATACCCCCAGATCGAGCGGATGAAGACGGGATTGTTGGGAGCCGCCGCGTCCAACTCCTGGCGCGTGGGCCAGCGTTTCTCGGCCAAGGCGTCAGGCAGGCCAATGTAATAAGGCGGATCGCCGATCGGCATGGTGACGATCCACTCGCCGGGCCGCTTGTCGCGCGCGAGGTCCGCAATCCGATCCTGGATGTCGCGGATCGAGCGCACCTTGCCGAGCGCGGGGAAGACGTTGCGCAGCGCCTCTCGATCCATATGCGCGTGACCATCGGTCAGGCCGGGAACGACGGTCTTGCCCTTGAGATCGATGACGCGCGTCGTCGCGCTCGTGTGCGCGGCAACGGCCTCGTTCGGTCCGACCGCGAGGATGCGGTCGCCCGAAATTGCGACCGCCTGAGCAATGGTGAAAGCTTGGTCGACGGTGATGATCTTGCCGTTCTTGAGAACGATATCCGCCGATCGAACGCGCGGCGTTGCCGGCACGAGCGGCGCGCTCTGCTGCGCCCGGAGCGAAGTGGTGGCGGCGAGCCCCGCCCAACAGCTGCGGCGCTTGCCTCCACGAGAAAGCGACGGCGAGGAATCGATCTATTTCTCATGCCAGCGCCTCTGCCGAAAATCGCGTACGTACCGTTGAGATGACAGCATCAAGACGGACACGCTCTTATCTCCCTCGCGGGATTGCCTGCATCAACAGCGCGAGTGCCTTGTTAAATCCGACCGCGCCCGCGGCATCACCTCGATAGTGTCCGAGCCTGACGACAACGAGGTCATGGGAAGGAACGATGAGCGTCGTCTGTCCGCCGGCGCCCGACATGAAATAAGCGTCGCGCGGGACAGGATATCGGCCGTCCTGATTGAGCCAGAAGAAGGCGCCATAGATCGGGCGCCCGTCAGCGGCCCAAGCCGGCGCAAGCGTGCTGACGAAGTTGGCGTAGCCTTCGGGGAGAATGCGCTCGCCATTCCAAACGCCATCTTGAAGATAAAGATTGCCCAGCCGCGCCCAATCGCGGCCTGAGCCGACTTCGTAGCCTTGGCCGAGGAAATTTCCGAACGGGTCAGTCTCGATGACCATTGTGCGGATGCCGAGCTTGTCGAAGAGCGCGCGTTGCGGAAATGACAGATAGTCCTCGCCGCGTTTCTCGACGCCGAGTCGGATCAGATAGCTGATGAGGACGGGATCAGTGTTGTGATAGCGGCCGATTGTGTTCGGAGGCCATTGCAGGGGCCTCGTCGCCGCATAGTGAAAGGAGTCAACGCCGCCGGTGTAAAGATAGAGGTGGTCCGGATAGGGGCCTGTCGGATCATAATCGGGGTCCTGGGGTGCCTTGATCCGCAAGCCGCTCGACATGTGCAGAATATCCGCAATGCGGATTTTCGCTCGCGGATCTCCCGGCGTTTGCCATTCCGGAATCGGTGCAGGTTGATCCAAGGAGTAGACGCCGTCCTTGACCAAGATGCCAAACAGGGTCGCCGTGAGGCTCTTGCCCATTGACCAGCCTTCGAGCGGGGTCTCGGCGGTGAGACCCTCGCCATAGCGCTCGGCGATAAGGCGTCCTTTCCAAGTGACCACAAATGCTGCCGTCAGCCCGTCGGCCGGCTGAAACGCGGCATTCACGGCCGCCTCGAGCTTGCTTGCATCGATCTCCGCAGGCAACGGCTCCTTGGGCAGAACGTTGCCCATCGGCCAAGGCTGAGTGGACGGATCAGGCAAGCGACTTTTAACGTCGACCGGATTGAAATTGAGGGTGTCTTGGCCAACCGGCAACGTGACGCACCCTTGGCTCCCAAGATATTTGGCAGTGCGCGTCAAGCCATTCGGAAGGCTGATGCGGACCTCGCGCTTGGCTCGATCAACCACCGGCTTGCCAAGCTTCGAGCGCACTCCATAGGGCGCAGTGAAGAAGCCAACGTTTTCGGCCGCGAAGTCTGGGGCGAGGCCGGTCATGAAGACCGCCGAGCACATCACCTTGGCATATCCCGCCGCGTGATGCGCCAAAGGATCACCCGGAGGCGGAACGTAGGGAGTATCGAGTTCGAAGGTCTTGGCTCGGGCAATGAGGGCGTCGTTGCCCGCTGCTTGTGTTGCTGAAGCCGAAAGAAAGAAGCCCATAAGCGCCGCCACAAACAACTTGCCGTTCATGCTCGCCTCCCGGATCAGGGACAATAGCATGATCTCCGGTTGAAACATCGTGGGCCATTGGATCGTAACAGGAAGTGCGCCGACTTCGTTTTTTGCGGAGTGCCCCATAGCACCGACGCGTTGCTCCACTGTAGAGTGAGAGCTTGGCGGAATTGCATCATCTGACCGGGAGGACAGCCATGAAGGGCGGAGCGGACAAGGGCGCGTCGTGCCTGATCTCAGCGGGCGGAGTGTTCAAACGGGTGAGCGGGGCATGCGCCGCAAGTATCTTCGTCTTGTGCGTGGCGACGTTCTGCGTGGCACCGGTGAACGCCCAATCCGCGAGCGACAAGACCACGCCGTTTAATCTCTTGGAGACATCGATCGACGACGTCCGTACTGCGCTCAAATCCGGCAGGCTGACCGCGCACCAATTGGTGCAGGGCTATCTCGATCGGATCGATGCCTTCGACAAGCATGGTCCGACCATCAATTCCATCATCACGCTCAATCCTCGCGCGCTCGAAGACGCCGACAGGCTGGATGCCGCATTCAAGTCCTCGGGACCTGTTGGTCCGCTGCATGGCATTCCGATCCTGGTCAAGGACGAGATCGATGTGGCCGGCACGCCGACG
Organism: uncultured Alphaproteobacteria bacterium; assembly: GCA_963702755.1. GTDB lineage: Bacteria > Pseudomonadota > Alphaproteobacteria > Rhizobiales > Xanthobacteraceae > JAJPKK01. The sequence continues at coordinate 8,051 of CAVPDZ010000015.1, forward strand.
ACGCTCGGCACGGTGGTGTTCAAGGATTATCGGCCGCCGCGCGACGCCTTCGTGGTCGAGAAGCTGCGCAAGGCGGGAGCGATCATCCTCGGGAAGACGACGCTCAGCGAATTCGCGGCCGGCGATACTTACGGCTCGATGTTCGGCGTGACGCGCAATCCGTATGATCTCGAGCGGACCGTCGGTGGTTCTTCCGGCGGCTCGGGCGCGGCGGTGGCCGCCAATTTCTCCACGGTTGCACTCGGGGAGGAGACCTTTGCATCGATCCGCCGGCCTGCCGCCTGGAATGCAATCGTCAGCCTGCGACCCACTCCCGGCCTCGTCAGTCGGAGCGGCATGTGGGACGGCTATCCGACAGCGGCGGCACAGATGGGCCCCATGGCCCGCACCGTTCGCGACCTCGCCGAACTGCTGGACGTGATGGTCGGCTACGATCCGGAAGATCCGTTGACGGCCCTCGGAATCGGCAAGGCCGACGGCAGCTACACGCGATTCCTCGACAAGGATGCTCTCAAGGGTGCGCGTATTGGGATTTTGCGCGAACCAATTGGCGTGCAATCGGACCCCGCCTCGGACGACTTCAAGAAGGTCGACGCCGCATTTGAGAGGAATGTCGCGGAATTAAAGTCCGCAGGGGCAGTCCTCGTCGATCCGCTTGTGATCCCCGATCTGAAGATGCTGCTCGCGAAACGCGCCTCCAATCCGGCGATGGCCGACGAAGCGCTGAAACTTTACCTCGCGCGCACCCCCAACTCACCGTTCAAGACGCGACAGGACATCGCCAACTCGCCGGAGATCGACAAGAGCTTTCCGCCTCCGAAGGTGGAGCAATGGAAAAAGCCGCCCGCGCCGCTCAATCCCGCGGCTTACCTCGCCTATCTGGAGGCACGCGAGCAATTGCTGCTCACAATTCTCAAGGTCATGGCCGACAACAAGTTGGACGCGATCGTCCACAAGTCCGTGGAGCACCAGCCGACGCTGATCCGCGATGGCATCAATCCGCCCTATGTCAACAACAGGGGGGTGCCGACGCTGAACACGTTTCTCGTCTATGCCGCGTCGATGACGGTGCCGTCCGGTTTCACGGCCGACAATCTTCCCGTGGGCATCACGTTCTTCGGCCGGCCTTATGATGAGCCGATCCTGCTGAAGCTCGGCTATGCTTACGAGCAGGCGACCCATCATCGCATTCCGCCGAAGACCACGCCGGCACTGCCCTAGCGAAGCGGGCAAGGCATATTTTGTTTCGCGCAGTCGTCGGCGTAGCGACAGCGTCGATCAGTGCGGGTGATAAACCCATAAGTCGGCGGTGATGTCGCAACCCGGCACCGGCATCGGGCGTGGCGTACGGACAACGCCGAACGGGATTGGCGCACCCGCAAGCCGCTTCTGCCACGTCCGCAACATTGGATGCACGACGTTCAGGTCACCGACGAAGTGATTGGCGCGGACCAGGTTGGCGAGCGATGCCCCTGCCACTTCGCAGATCTCATTGGCTGCCGTCAGAATCGATTCCATCTGATGGTGAGCCGGGACGCCGAAATATTTCAGCCCGGCGGAATCGCGCACCTTGGGAATGGCACCGTTCGCATCGGCCGCATAGAGGGCCGACAGGCACAGCAAGTCCCCCGCACGCACCGCCGCGGGCCCAAGTCGCATATGCGCGGAGGGCTTGTGATCGATGATCTGCTTCTTGATCTGGCCGGTATCGCGCACGCCAAAGATGTTGATCTCGATGATCGACTCCAGGAGCGCCAACCCCTTTGTGGCGACCACCGTGAGGGCGCAGGGGCTGGCGCCGAAGTGGCTGTTCCAGACATCCATGAACTCCGGCAGGTCCTGGATGTTCGTCAGATAGACCTGCGCCTTGATGGCATTTTTGATGGAGCTTCCGCCAGCTTCGAGAGCGGGTTTGAGGCGGGACGTGATGAGGAACTCAGTCTGCAGCCGTATATCGGTGCCGTTCCAGACCGCATTGGGCGCGCGGTAGGCTGGCTTGGCAAGGCCGGTCATCTCGTCATTGTTCGGCATCTGCCCGGCGACGAATACGTAGTCGCCGGACACGAGCGACGCGATAAAGCCCGAGTGTTGCGGCACCGGCACACCAACCGGTTGCGCGGCCTTCGGCTCGCGATTGCCGCCGGGCAATACCGCGAGCATCGACACGTCCATGTTGACGTCTTCGACAAGCAGCTCCTCCATCAGCACCGATGTGCTGGGCGGCACAAAATCCTTCAGCACCGCTTTTCGGGCGCGCTGATAGGCATTCACGACTTGCGCATCGGGATAATATTGATCGACCCGCACAATGTGCCGCAGGTCGCCACCTTCGGCGGCGATCAGCCTTGCGAAACGCTCGAAAATGAAATCCCCCTCGCGCCGGTAGCGGGGCCTGCCGCCGAGCGGCAGTCCGGGCTTGGTCGCAATCTCCGCCGCGAGACCATGCTCGAAGTCCGTCGCGTGATGCCCGGTGAAGAACAGCCATGAGCCGGCGCGCACGCCCTGGGCATACTCGATGTCGGTGCCACCAATTCGCGTCGGCGCGATATGCTTTACGTCCGCCATCCTGCTCTCCTGTCCCGGCCCGAGGCGCTTTGCGCGCGCAATTTCGCAAGTCGATTTCTTCAAGTCCAGAATGAAGAACGCATGATGGGCGACGACATCAGCAGGACTGCGCGCAAACAGGCTACGTTGCAGGCGCGCTGAATTGACACCCTGGCCGGCCAACACCTATGGTTTGCGGCCGGTCTTGATTGCCGCACAAGGGGATAGCCGTTGTTGCGCATTTCCAACCTGCGCAAGATCTATGACGCGACCAACAAGCCCTATGTCGCGCTCGACGGCGTCGCCCTCGACATTTCAGACGGCGAGTTCTTTTGCCTGCTTGGGCCGTCCGGTTGCGGCAAGTCGACTCTCCTCAACATCATGGCTGGGTTCGAGACGGCTACCAGCGGCGCGGTCAGTGTCGGAGGCGTCGCGGTGACGCGCGCGGGCCGCGACCGCGTCATGTTTTTTCAAGACGCCGGCTCGGCGCTATTTCCGTGGTTGACGGTCGAGGAAAACGTGCGCTTCGGGCTACGGGTGCACAAGACGCCGAAGTCGCTTTGGAACGACATCATCGCCACTTACCTCGGCATGGTCGGCCTCGACGGGCATCGCGACAAATTCCCGTACCAGCTCTCGGGCGGCATGCGCCAACGACTGCAGATTGCGCGTGGCCTCGCCGTCGAGCCGCAAATCCTTCTCATGGACGAACCGTTCGGAGCACTCGACGCCCTCACGCGCCGGCGCATGCACGCGATTCTCCTCTCGATTTGGGAGCGCACCCGCAAAACCGTGGTGTTCGTCACCCACGATATTGCGGAGGCGCTTCTGCTGGCAGATCGCGTCGGCGTGATGTCGGTCGGCCCGAATTCCACGGTCACGCGAATTTTCGACATCACCGTGCCGCGACCGCGCGATCTCACCAATCCGCAGCTCGCACCGCTGTTTCACGAGATCGAGGCGGTGCTGGCTCCGGACGTGGTGCGTTCGGACGAAACCGGAAAACCACATTGATCACCCAGGCAATCACCGTCCGATGACGAACGTTCCGGACAGTACGCCGGCCCGTAAGAGGCCGTTGGCCGAGACTGGGGCTGCGTCAGGCGCCTTGCGGCGGTGGATCGACAGCGGAAAATACCGGACCGTCGTGCTCTCGCTCGTGTCGTTGCTGATCGGCTTGCTCGGCTGGCAAGTGCTGTCGACCTACGTGTTCAATTCGTTCTTGATTCCGCCGCCGCTCGCGGTCGTCCGCGCCATGATTCCGATGCTGTTGAGCGGCGAGATCCTTGATGACGTTTCGATCAGCATGGTGCGGATCCTGGTCGGGTTCGTGACAGGCTCGCTGTTCGGGATCGCACTCGGCGTGCTGGTGGGGCGCATCCGGCTGGTTCACGATCTCCTCGACCCGATCATCGAGTTGCTGCGCTACCTGTCTCCGACCGCCATGATCCCGATCGCGATCATCTGGTTTGGCATCGGCGAGATGTCAAAGTACTTCCTGATCTTCTGGGGCACGTTTTTCATCGTGACGATCAACACGACGGCAGGGGTCATGCGTGCGCCGGTGGCGCGGCAGCGCGCCGCCGAATGCCTCGGTGCCAATCAATTGCAGATATTCGCGCTGGTGGTCGTGCCGTCGGCGGTGCCTTACATTGTGACCGGGATGCGGATCGCAATGGCTTCGTCTTTCATGAGCATTATTCCGGCGGAAATTCTCGCCGCCGATTCGGGCATCGGCTACCTGCTGCAGAAATCCTCCATGCTGCTGCAGACCAACCGCATTTTTGTGGCGCTGCTGACAATCTGTATTCTCGGCTTCGCAGTGGACCGGATATTCCGCCTGATCGTCGATCGAATTCTCGCTCGTTACATGTCCTACGTCGCCGTCAATTGAAAAGCACCTGGAGGAGTCCGCACATGAGCAAGCTCGCGATGAAATTAGGGCCGCTGCTTGCCGCCGCCACGTTGGTGGGCATGCCGGCTGCACAGGCCCAGTCGCCCATCGCCATCACGTTGTTCGGTCAGCCGGCCGTGAACAACGACGCCATTTGGATGGCTCTGGAAAAGGGCTTCTATCGGCAGGAAGGCCTCAACGTGACCTACCGGCTGTTCCCATCGGGGACGACCGCGTTCCAGGCCTTCCAAAGCGGCCAAGGCGACATCATCATGACCGGTGATCTGCCGAGCGTGCAATATTTCTTCCGGTCCAAGGGCGAATATCGCACCATCGCCGTGGTCGAGCGCGACGCCAAAGGCTATGTGGGCGTCGTGCAGAAGGACATCGCGAACGCCAAGGACCTCATCGGCAAAACGATAGCGACTCGTGTCGGGTCGACCGGGTCCTGGTTTATCTCCGAATATCTTATGAAGAATGGCATCGATCCGGCGCGGGTCACCGTGAAGAATCTCGACACGCAGATTCTGCCCGCTGCTCTATGCGGCGGCGAAATCGCGGGCTTTTTCATCTGGCAACCGATCGGCTCGCGGACGCTCGAAATCTGCGCCGACAAGGCGCGCTACCTCACCGACGCGACGGGTTATATCCAGGGATATCTGGTGGCTGGGGCGCGGCCGGCCTGGCTCAGCACGCCAGAGGGCAGGGATGCCGCCACGCGCTGGCTGCGCGCCACCATCAAGGGCCGCGAAGTCGCCGAAAAGGATTTCGCCGCGGTCGCCGCTTATGCGAAAGCCAAGCTCGATCTTAGCGAAGCGGCCACGCGCGAACAGTATGACACCAACATTCGGCCGCTCGCTCTCGACAAGATCTACTACGACGACTTCTGCAGCCTCAGCCGCTGGGCTCAAGGCGTGAAGATGACCGAGCAAAAGATTGACTTCGACCAGCTTACCTGGCCCGACGGGTTGAAGGCCATATCCCCGGCACTGGTGGACCGACCGCCGCCACCCTGTTGACCGGGCGTGAGCCCGTCAAAGAACTTGGGACCGCCGACAGCGATGACTGTGCCGGAGATCGTTGCGGCCCGCGCGGATTTCCCGATACTGACGCCGTGATAGACAGCGAGGCAGGACGCGATGAGGAACACCATTTCGAATTTCATGGCCGATAAGGTTTCGCGACGCGGCCTGCTTGGAGCGGGCGCCTCCGTGGCCGGCGCCGTCGTTGCCTCATCCTGGATATCTTCGTCCCGGGCGGCACCTGTGACCATCCGTTATGCGACCGGCGGAGGCATCGGACCCAACGAGATGGAGACGCTCATCTGGCTCGATTACCTCAAGTCCAACGTGCTGGCGAATTACGGCAAGGCCTATACGCTCGACATGTCGTTCACGCGCGGATCGCCTGAAGCCGCGCAGCTCCTCGCAGCCGGCCAGGCCGACATCGCGACCCTCTCTTGCCCCGCATTTGCGACCGTGATTGCAAAGAATGTCGTTCCGGACGGCGTCAGCATCGTCGCCGACATCTATCAAGACGGGCACCCGGGCTATGCCACCAACACCTTCTTTGTGGTGAAGGATTCGCCGCTCAAATCTGTTGCCGACCTGAAGGGAAAGAAGGTCGCCATTAACGCCTTCGGTTCGGCCGTCGATCTGGTGCTCCGCGTCGCCTTGAAGAAAGCAGGGCTCGATCCGCGGCGGGACGTGCAAATCGTAGAAGTCGCGTTCGCAAATATTGCCCCCGCGATCCGAGAAGGCCGCGTCGATTGCGGCGTGCTGGTAATTCCGTTTCTTCCGGCGGAAGCTGCAAAGGGCGATCTGCGCGCGCTATTCACCGGAGGCGATACGCTCGGCCCTTCCTCGGTCATCTTCCAGGTCGCGACCGACAAGTTCATTCGCGAACACCCGGATGCCCTGCGGGCCTTCCTGGAGGATTATGTCCAGGGTCTCGCCTGGTACTACACCCCGGCCAATCGCGATAAAGCGATGGAGCTGGCCGCCGGATTGACGAAGTCGCCGAAGGAGGTACTCGCGAGCTATTTCATTACGCCGCGCGACTATTACCGCGATCAAAACGGCTGCATCGCGGTATCTGCGGTGCAGAAGCCCATCGACGCGATGCTCGAATACAAGCTGATCGATCGGCCGGTGGATGCGGCCAAATACCTGAAACTGCAGTATCTGCCGAAACCGTGCGCCACGTAATGGCGCCGAAGATCCGGCTCAGCGGAATCTCAAAGACCTACAAGTCCGACCACGGCGATGTTCCGGCCCTGAGCCGTACCACTCTCGACTTGAACGAGGGCGAGTTCGTTTCGATTGTCGGACCGTCCGGCTGCGGCAAGAGCACGCTGCTCTATATCGTCGGCGGCTTCATCGCCGCCGAAGGCGAGGTGCTGGTAGACGGCAAGAAGATTGATGGCCCCGGCATCGATCGCGGCGTGGTTTTCCAGGAATATGCGCTCTTCCCCTGGCTTACGGTCCGCCGCAACATTCTCTATGGACTGGAGAACCGCGACTATGCTCCGCAACAGCGTGCACAGATTGCCGATCGCCTCATTGGCGTCATCGGTCTGCGCGGGTTCGAGCATCGCTACCCGCGCGAGCTTTCCGGCGGCATGAAGCAGCGCGTGGCTCTGGCGCGGATGCTGGCTTGCGAACCCGCCATCATGTTGCTCGACGAACCGTTCGGCGCCCTCGATGCGCAAACCAGGGAGGTAATGCAGGACGAGCTCTTGCGGATCTGGCTTGAGACTCGGAAGACCGTGCTCATGGTGACTCACGACGTCAACGAGGCGGTGTATCTATCCAACCGAATTTGCGTCATGTCGGCGCGCCCGGGACAGATCGTTGAGGAGTTCATTGTGAAGCTCGACCGCTCGATCGGACGCGAGCAGGTCATGTTGTCTGAGGCTTTCAACAAAGTGCGCAATGAGGTCTGGCTTTCGGTCCGACGCCAAGCTGTAGGCACAGAGGCAAAGGATGGATCTGCCGCGATCTGACCGAGGCCGGCTATCGAGGGCAGGTCTTGCCGCTGTGCGCGTTCTCGCCCCGGTGGCTCTCTTTCTGCTGCTCTGGCAATCGTTGGGCAGCTTTCACGTGGTCGATACGGCGTTCCTGCCCACGCCGCTTCTCGTTGGCCGCGCGCTTGGCGATCTGCTGGCAGGCCCGGAAATTCGCGACAACATTCTGGTGACGCTGGTGCGCGCGTTTGCGGGTCTTGGGCTCGCGATCGTCACCGGCGTGTGGCTTGGCGCGGGCATGGCGCGCTCGCCGGCGTTTCATTCCTATCTCGCGCCGATCGTCGGCGCCACCTATTCACTGCCGAAGACAGCGCTCGTACCTCTGCTGATCCTGTGGTTCGGCATCGGCAGCACCATGGCCATCATCGCCGTCTACTTGAGTGCCTTGCTGCCGATCGTTGTCCATACCTATCACGGTGTCTTGGCGACGCCGCCCGTGCTCGTATGGAGTGCCGAAGCGCTTGGAACGAGCCGCCGCAGGCTGTTATGGCAGGTCTTTCTGCCCCACGCCTTGCCGGACATCTTCACCGGAATCCGTGTTGCGCTCGGCTTCGCCTTTGTTGTCGCTCTGTCGGCGGAAATGATCGCTTCGACCGCCGGCATCGGACGATTGATCTTCACGTACGGCGAAAATGGTTCCTACGATTATATGTTTGCGGCCGTCGCCAGCGTCGTGCTCGTCGCTTTCATTGCCGATCGGGTGTTGCTGCGCATCAGCGCATGGTGCCTGCGGTGGCACCCCTCCGCGATTGTCGAGGAAGCATGAACGAAATGGCGGACGCGGGCGGGGCACGCTTGATGCGGTGGGCGGCGGCAAACCTGCGCTCCATCGGTTCGATCGTTGTAATTCTCGCCGCATGGGAATTGGCTGCGCGTCTGCAACTTGCTCCGGCTTTGTTTCTGCCCGCCATGACCACGGTCATTGCAACGCTTGCAGATCTGACGGGCGACGGGTCCCTGCCGTTCGATCTTGGTCTCAGCCTCTATCGTGCCTTCGCGGGACTCGCACTAGCAACTCTGGTGGGCGTAACCGCTCGGCATCGCGATGGCGCGAAGCAATTGGCTGTATTGGCTGTGCGATCCATTGATTGCGCTCGGCTTTCCGTCGCCGAAAATCGCTTTCATTCCAATTTTCATTCTGTGGTTCGGGATCGACAGTTCTTCGAAGATCCTGCTGGTCGCATTTGCTTGCGTATTCCAAATTATCATTGCGACCTATCACGCCGCAAGCTCCGTCAGCCGCACTGTCATCTGGTCGGCGCTCTCAATGGGGAGTTCTCGCGGCCGCCTCATGCTGCGCGTCATCCTGCCGGCCTGTTACCCGCGTATTTTCGCGGCACTGCGGGTCGCAGTCCCGGTGGCGCTGATCACGACGTTCACCTGCGAAATGGTCGCCGGCGGCGGCGGCATGGGCGCAACGCTGATGTATGCTCAACGCTTCTTCGAGAGTCCGACCGTCTATGCCTACATCCTGACGATGCTGGCGGTCGGCCTGTTACTCGATAATGCGATGTTGGCATTCAGGGACCATTTCCCCGCTTGCCGCGACGACAACGGTTGAACGTTTAGGTTGGCTGCGGGTTGATCTCGGTGATGCGGCGGACTTAGTGTTCGCCATCGGAGGAAATCATGTCAGATCGTCATCCAAATGAGCCGACAGTCACGCGGCGCGGGGTTGTGGCCGGTGCCGCCGGGACAATCGCCTTGGTGAGCACCCCCGCGGCCGCACAGCGGTGCCCGGCGACGCCGCCTGCCCGGACGAAGGGAGCGCCGGTCTGGCTCGATCTCGATCAAGAGGATCTCGACGACGCCTACGACCAGGCCGTCTACGCATTCAACTCGCGAAACATCGCGGAGCGGCTTGCCGCCAATAACGAGAAAGCCCTCGCGGTCATCGGCAAGCCCGAACGCGTCGCCTACGGGCCGACTGACATTGAGAAAGTCGATATTTACAAGACCAAGCGGCCCAATGCGCCGACGATGATCTTCATACATGGCGGCGCCTGGCGCGGCGGACGGTCGGCCGATTTCGCGCTTTACGCCGAGGTCTTCGTCAAGGCCGGCGCCAATTTCGTTGCGGTCGATTTCAACAACGTGCTGGAGACGCAGGGCGACCTTTTTCCGATGGTCGACCAGTGCCGGCGCGCCGTTGCCTGGGTCTATCGCAACGCCGCAAGTTTCGGGGCCAATCCCGGCCAGACCTATTTGTGCAGCCGCTCATCGGGCAGCCACCTTGCCGGCTGCGTCGTCACCACCGAATGGGACAAGCTCGGATTGCCGCGCGACCTTCTCAAAGGCGCAGTGCTTGGCAGCGGCATGTACGATCTCAAGGCGGTGCGGCTGTCCAAGCGCGGAAACTACGTCAAATTCACCGACGAAATGGAGCAAGCGCTGTCGCCGCAGCGTCATATCGAGAATATCCACACGCCGCTCGTTCTTGCGCACGGCACGCTGGAGACACCCGAGTTTCAACGGCAGACCAAGGACTTTGCTGCCGCGCTAATGGCAGCCGGGAAGCCGGTGCAACTCATCGTCGGCAAAGGCTACAATCACTTTGAGATGGGCGAAACGCTTGGCAACCCCTATGCCATCATGGGCCGCGCCGCACTCGACATGATGAAGCTGACAAACACCTGACGCGAAATCGCCAGGCTCGTGTTTCTCTTCTCCTAGTCACTCTGGGATGGCGTCAGTTTTTTGAAGGCGGTCTCAAGGTCGACCTTGATGGGAACCTGCTCGTCCAGCGCCCCTGGCTTCTTCCAGGTGACGGCGGAGAGCATATGAGGTCCGGCGAACGAAAACTCGCCCGACACCGTCGGATTGCCATTGATCATGTCGCTGAATTTTGCGGTGGCATTCTTTTGCCGGCTGTACACCATCATCGGGAACGACCACGGCGAATGGCCGCCCGATGACACCAGGCTGTAGACGAAGAACTGCGAGTCGGGTGACCACTGCCCGCGATAGACGTAATAGCCGTTCATCCCGCGTGGGGATGAGTAATCCTTGGACGTCAAAGTGTTGCCGTCGCTCGCGCGGATCACGACGCGGCTCTCCATGTCCGGCGTGGTATCGAGGCTGATATCGACCGGAAACACGACTGCGCGCAATTTCTTGTCGGGTGATTCGAAGAACTCCGGCGGTATATTGAGGCAGCTTGCTTCCGGTCGCGGCGTCGACAGCGCTTCGTGTCCGCTGCACACAACCTGAGCGAAAAGGGTCTCCGGCGCGACCGCGGCGGACCCTGCGACCATGACTGAGAATGAAATCGACCTGAAGGTCTTCATTGCTGAATTCATGAACTCTCTCCCAAGACGAATTAGACGAGACGCGGCTACTGCGAAGCGTAGCGAATTCTTTATTTGATTTCTGCGTTCTTGAATGCGGCCTTCGCGGTCACCGCGCCCTCGCATCTTGGCCTCTGCAGCCGGGTTAGTGGTTCATTAAACAGGCGCAGTGGCAAATTAATTTTGGACGATAGCATATTGAACCGCTCGCGGAGCTGGTCGCGCGTCCGCTGCCTGGGCTAGTGGATCTCTGGAAACGCCGCACCCGGTCGGCACAACAAGACAAACAAATCGGCGCCGAATGATCCAATTCAGCCGATGTCTCGGCGTGCAAAATTAACATGTTCGGAGAATCTGAATTGTCCCACCGTCGCTACTGGCGGGCGGGAAATGCTAACTCCCGGTGAGATCGACCCCGAGACAGCACTATGCGGCAACGTGAGCGGAAATTCGCCATGACGACGCTGAAAATCAATGGTGAAGACAAAACATTCGATGCGCCCGACGATATGCCGTTGTTGTGGGCGCTGCGCGACGTGCTGGGGATGACCGGCACCAAATTCGGCTGCGGCATTGCTCAGTGCGGCGCATGCACCGTGCACATCGACGGCAAACCGGTGCGCTCATGCCTGTTGCGGATCAGCACGGTCGGAAATCGAGCCATCACCACCATCGAAGGCGATCGGCGCGACGCCGGAGGCGCGCGCGTGCAGAAAGCGTGGCTCGATCTTGAGGTTATCCAGTGCGGCTATTGCCAATCGGGACAGATCATGTCCGCGGCTGCGCTGCTCGCCGAATACGCCGCACCCGGACAATTCCGATATCGATGCCGCCATGGCGGGCAATATCTGTCGTTGCGGCACCTATGTGCGCATCCGGGAAGCCATCAAGCGCGCCGCGGCCGAGCGAGTCGAAAGGAGGCACACGATGCATTCCCCAGACAGACCTCGCTTCCGCGCCGTCGCGTCGGACGCTGCTCAAATGCGGCTTGGCGGGAGGCTTTGTGTTCGCTTTTCGCCTTCCGCTGGCGGAAGGCAAACGAGATCGGAGCAACCTGCCCAAGACAACGGCGGGCGAGTTCGCGCCCAATGCCTTCATCCGCATCGACCATTCGGGCAAGACGACCCTTATGATGCCGCAGGTGGAGATGGGGCAGGGTATCTACACCGCGATCGCGCAGATTTTGGCCGAAGAGCTTGATGCTGATTTCGCTCAGGTCGCCTTGGAGCATGCGCCGCCGAACGACAAGCTTTACGGCAATCCGATTCTCGCAAATTCAGGTCACCGGCAATTCCAATTCCGTGCGCGCGCTTCTGGCAGCCGCTGCGCATGGCGGGCGCGGCGTCGCGGGCGATGCTGGTGCAAGCCGCCGCGCAACAGTGGCAAGTCGAGCCATCGGCCTGCTCCGCATCGAACGGCAGGGTCACTCACGCGGCGAGCGGACGCAAGCTTGCCTACGGCGATCTCGTGGATGCGGCGAGCCATGTGCCCGTGCCGAAAAGTCCGGCGCTGAAGGACCCGAAGGAGTTCACGCTCATCGGCAAGCCGGTCAAGCGAGTGGACACACCTGGCAAATCCGACGGCAAGGTTGTCTACGGCATCGACATGATGCTGCCCGGAATGAAGTTCGCGACGCTGGCGCAAAGTCCCGTTCTCGGCGGTAAGGTCGCCCATGTCGACGACGCTGCGGCGAAGAAAATTCCCGGCGTGCGACAGGTCCTCGTCCTCGATGACCTCGTTGCGGTCGTCGGTGATCATATGTGGGCTGCGAAGAAAGGGCTCGATGCTGCACGCGATCACTTGGGACGAGGGGCCGAACGCGAAGGTCAATTCGCGCGACATCTGGGAAGAGTTGCGCGCGGCGAGCAAGAAGGACGGCGTCGTCGCCAAAACCGTCGGCGACGTCGCAAGGGGTCTGTCTCAGGGCGAGACAGGCTCGAGGCCGAGTACGAGCTTCCGTTCCTCGCCCATGCGACGATGGAGCCGATGAATTGCACGGTGCAGTCTTTCACCCGGCGCCTGCGAGATATGGGTCGGCACCCAGGTCATGCGCGCGCGTTCAGGAGACGGCCGCGAAGGTCACCGGACTGCCACTCGAGAAGGTCACCGTACACAACCACCTGCATCGGCGGCGGCTTCGGCCGCCGGCTCGAAGCCGACATGGTCGGCAAGCGCCGTTCGCATCGCCCAGCACGTCGATGGCCCGGTAAAGGTGGTCTGGACGCGCGAAGAGGATATGCAGCACGACGTCTATCGCCCGGCCTATCGCGACACGCATTTCCGCAACGTTGACGAACGGCAAGATCGTAGCCTGGAAATATCGCGTAACCGGCTCGTCGGTCATGGCACGGTGGCTGCCGCCTGCCTTCCAGAACGGCATCGATATCGACGCGGTCGATAGCGCCGTCGACATTCCCTACGACATTCCAAACCTGCAGGTCGAATACATGCGCGCGGAACCGCGCGGCGTGACGACCGGGTTCTGGCGTGGCGTCGGACCGAACAACAACGTCTTTGCCATCGAGTGCTTCATCGACGAGTTGGCGCGCAAGGCCGGCATGGATCCGGTGGCCTTTCGCCGCGGCATGTTGAACAATACGCCGCGTCTCAAGGCGGCGCTCGATCTCGTCGCGCAGAAGTCCAAATGGGGTGCGCCGCTGCCGCCTCGCGCCGGGCGCGGCGTCAGCGTCCAGCCGTCGTTCGGCAGCTTCATCGCCACCGTGGTCGAAGCCGAAGTCGATGAGCACGGCAAGGTTCGTCTGCGCCGCGTACGTCGGCGGTCGATACCGGCATTGCCGTCAATCCGGATATCATCGTTGCGCAGTTGCAGGGCGGCTTGGTCTTTGGCCTCACCGCCGCACTGTTCGGCGAGATCACGATCGAGAAGGGTCGTGTGCGCCAATCCAATTTCAACGACTACCGGATGTTGCGCATCAACGAGGTGCCGAACATCGAGGTGCACGTCATCGGGAGCGGCGAGACTCCTGGCGGCATCGGCGAGACGGGCACCACGGCAGGTCCGCCCGCGCTCCGCAACGCGATCTACGCCGCGACCGGCGTCGCGTTGCGCAAGCTGCCGATCGACCGCGCGGCGCTCGCGGTTGCAAACAGGGCGTGAGCACCATGGGCAAAATCGGCATGCGCCGCATCGTCGCCGTCGTTGTTGTCATCCTGCTGATCGCGCTGTGCCGCCTTTGCGTGGAGACTTGTCGGTCCGCGGCCCGATGGCTTTCGCCGGCGGCAGCACGGTGGCGCTGGCGGACTACCGCGCGGCCGATCCGACCGGTGTCCCGGCAGAGCTTGCAAAAGCCGACGTCGGTGAAACGCGGCGAGTATCTGGCACGGGCCGCGGATTGCGTCGTTTGCCACACCACTCCGGGGGGAAAACCATATGCCGGCGGCTTGGCGATCCGACTGCCTTTCGGGACGCTGTATTCGACCAATATCACGCCCGACAAGGCGACCGGGATCGGCGATTACAGCGATCAGGATTTCCTGAACGCGGTGCAGCACGGGATACGCCGCGACGGCGCGCGGCTTTATCCGGCAATGCCGTATCCGTCGTACACCTACATCACCGATGCGGATGCGCTGGCGATCAAGGCCTATCTCTTCAGCCTGCCGGCGGTGCAATCGCCAAACACGCCGAATACGCTGACGTTTCCGTTCGATCAGCGCTGGGCGATGGCGATCTGGTCGGCTGTTTTCAACGCGAACCAGCGTTTCGAGCCCAACACGGCGAAGAGCGCCGAGTGGAACCGGGGAGCCTATGTCGCCGAGGCGCTGGCGCATTGCGGCGAATGCCACACGCCGCGCAATCTCGCCTTCGCGCTCGACAACCGGCGGAAGTTCGCCGGTGCGCTGACGGCCGGCTGGCGCGCTTTCAACATCAGCTCCGACAAGGGCGCAGGCATCGGTGCGTGGAGCGATGATGAACTCGCCGCCTACCTTTCGACCGGTCATGCCTTGGACCGCGGTACGGCCTCCGGACCGATGGGTGAAGCGGTCGACGAGAGCTTCAGCCAAATGGCGCCCGTCGGACATCCGAGCAATGGTCGCTTATCGTGCGCAGCGTGCCCGCGGTTGCCTCGTCCGACATGCCGGCCGACGATAGCTCCTCCTGCGCCGGCTTCGCCGAAGGAGGCGGCGCCAAAGCGGACGTCGCCGGCAAGCGAGTGTTTGAAGGCGCCTGCGTGAGCTGTCACGATTGGACGGGCGACAGTGCCATCTCGCCCTACGCGACGATCGCGCGGCGCGCGTGCGGTGAACGACCCGTCGGCCACGAATGTGGCGCAGATCGTATCTCGGGCTCGAAGCGAGCAGACGCCGGAGGGCATCCTCTCGATGCCCGCCTTCGGCAGCATTTATTCGGATGTCGAAATCGCGGCGGTTGCCAACTATGTGACGGCGCGCTTCGGCAGCGAACCGTCGAAGATCACTGCAACAGACGTGGCGAACCTCAGGAACCAGACCTCGCAGTGACGCCGTCGTCGTCACGCGGCGACGGCCTCAGGTCTTGTACATGTCGAAGGTATTCGGCGCGAAAAGCTCCTCGAGTTTGACGTCGCGTTCCAGCAGACCCTGCTGCTTCAGGTAATCGATCAGCGTTTGAATGGTTTTCCGATTGGGCTCGATGCCATAGGGCCAGAAGTCGCCATCGGCGAACAGAGCCTCGGATTCCTCGGCCTCGGCGACGACCCACGGCAAGGAAATGCGCAGCGCATTGGTATCGTGCAATCGGCGGATCGCTTCATCGCGGGACTTGCGGAACGCCTGGTAGAGACTCTGCGCGATCCATGGATGCTTTTCGTAAAGGCTCGTTTTCATGCACACGGTGTGCATGATCGGGAATACGCCGGTTTTCCGGTAATAGTCCTGCTCCACTTGGCGGAAATTCGGAAACAGACGGCGCACGCGCGGCGAGCGCGGCGAATAGACCGATGGCAACAACGGTGTAATGACGGCGTCCAACTCGCCGCGATCGAGCATGGCGCTCAGCGTCTGATCCTTCGGGAATGCGTTCGATGCTGACGCCGGGCGGCTTGCGCAATTCGATGCGTTCCTGGCGGCCCGGCTCCTCCTGTCCGCCGATGAGCCATTTCATTTCTTTTGGGGCAATGCCGTACTCGCTTTGGAGAATTCCGCGCGCCCACACGACGGCAGTGAGCATGTATTCCGGGACGCCGACGCGCTTTCCTCTGAGATCTGCCGGCTGGGAGATATTCGATTTGAGGTTCACGTAGATGGCGGAGTGCCGGAACTCGCGCGAGGTGAAAACCGGGATGGCGATGATCCGGTCTTCGCCTCTGGATTTCGCGACGGTCCAGGCGGACAGGGACATTTCGGCGACGTCGAATTCGAGATGCCGGAGCATCCGCCAGAATGTTTCTTGCGGCGATAACGGAAGGTAGATGAGATCGACGCCTTCCGGCTGAATGCGGCCCTCGCGAAGCGCATCGGTCCGGTCATAAGCCTCGCACGCCAAGACAAGCTCAAGCCTGTTCATCGCGGTTCCCGTATTGTCCTTGGTGACCGATGTGGCTGGGCGGACGGTGGAAGCCGCTCGCATTGCCACGTGAAACTCGCGACATCTTGAAGTGTCGACCGCCAGCCCGGAAGGGCCGTCGATGATTAGCTGCTATAGAACGCGTCTATAGGCCGCCCTTCGCGGCAACGCACGTTCACTACTCAACGCTGGTCATTCCGGGGCGCCGGAGCAAAGCGGAGGCGAGCCCGGAATCCATGAACACGGACTGCGGAGTATGGATTCCGGGCTGCCTCGCTGCGCTCGGCCCCCGGAATGACCAGCATGGTCACCGCCGCGAGCGCGACGACCGCGTGAGCGGAATGACGTTCCTGGGCGGAAAGTCCGTCTGCTCCATGTCCGTGATTGGGTGGAGGACGGTGCTGCAAATCTCGGTCATCAGTCGCAGGGCACTATCGTAGAGCGCATTCGACTTGCGCTTGGTCGCCACGGCCAGCACGAGCTTGCTCGAGAGACGCGGATTAATGATCCGCCGCGAGACATACGCTTGGGGATTCTCATAGATCGATACGGCGTATTTCGGCAGGATCGCGAATTGCTCGCCAGGGCGAAGCAGATGCAAAATCGCCGGGATGCTGTCGACCTCGACCACGACCTTCGGCTTGCACCCCAAACCTGCCATGCTGGTGTCGACGAGAGCGCGAATTTCGTGCGGCTTTCGGCAGGATCAGCGGAAGCTCGGCAACCTCCGTCAGGTTGATCGGCGTCGTCACCGGCTTTCGACCGGCGCGTGAAAACAGAAACAGCTCTTCTTCGAGGATCAGGATACTGCTGATGTCGGGAGAGGGCAGGGGCTTGTAGAGCAGCGCGATGTCGAGCCGGCCGCTTAACAGCCACTCCTGCATCGAGAGGGACAACCCATCACTGATCGCGACGCTGACATTCGGCAGATGCTTACGGAATTCGCTGAGCAGGGGAACGGCGACAAGCCTCACCAGGCTCGATGGCATTCCGATCGTAAGTTGGCCGGACGAGCCGGGATGCATCCGGTCGAGCAACTCGCGCGCGACGTCGACTTGGTGAAGGATCTTCCGCGCCTGCTCGGCAAGCAGCTTTCCAGCTTCGGTCGCGATCACGCCGCGCCCATGCCGGATAAAAAGCCGATGACGCAATTCGATTTCCAGGAGTCAATCTGGCGGCTTAGCGAAGGCTGCGCAACGCGAAGGAGCTCGGCCGCGGCGGTAAAGCTTCCGCATTCCTCAACCCGCACAAAATATTCGAGTTGGCGAAGGTCCATCACACCAAGCCGTTTGGATGCCTTAGGGCGGTCGTGCGCACAACTTTAGCCGATCGTGCCGACCCATTCTGCCATACGGTTTCGTGCTGTCCGCCACTGCGGTCCGGTGCGAGCATCGGGCGTCGTCCGGCGCGCGCCGCCCTAGGTCGTTCGCAGCTGTGCGCGGAGCACCTCGAATTCGCCCGACCACTCCTGCCGCCATTTCGCCCGAAGCCGGTCATCGATCCAGGCAGCGTCGAGACCATTGTGCATGAAGTTGCGCACATCATCGAGGCTGAAGCCGAAGTCACGCGTCATCATGAGCCACGCTTCCGTGGGCGTGACCTTGTGCAAAGTCGGATTGTCCGTATTGGGGTGCAGACGAAGGCCCAATCTCGCCATGGCGCGAATGGGGTGGTCGATCGCCCAGCGGTCGTCGGGGAGTGTCCGAAGATAGAATGAATTGGTCGGCACCACGGTGAAGACAATGCCGCGGTCGGCGCATCGTTTCGCGAGGTCCGCGTTGTCGACGACGGTGTAGCCGTGATCGACGCGCTCGACACTCCGAGGACATCGATGACAGTCTGGACATTCTTCCAGGGCGCGCCGTTCTCGCCGGCGTGCGCGGTCACCCGCAGGCCGGCGTCGCGTGCACGTCGATAAGCTCGGCAAACAGCTCCGGCGGATGGGGCACCTCATCGAAATCCATGCCGATCCCGGGGACCTCGGGAACTCGGTTCTTGATCACCCATTCCACCATTTCCTGGCAGCCGCGCTGCCGCGCTCGCGATCGATCGCAGGTATCAGGCGGCCGACGATGCCGTAACGAGCTTCGGCGTCTCGAATGGCCTGGACGATCGCTCACTGTGCGGCAGGCAAACGGGATGCCCGACAAAACCGTGGCGGTCGGATTCCAGAAGAACTCGGCGTAGCGCACCGTGTGTGGCGCTGCATCTTCGAGATACTCGAACGCGAGGCGATAGAGATCGTCAGGCTCCTTGACGAGATACTGATCGAGCGCGCGCATGACATTATTGGTCGGCCACGGCTTTCGCGCGCGCGTGTAATATTCGTCGATTTGCGCTCCGTAATCGGCGCTTTCCGCCGAGCCGCCATGGCCGCAAAAGTCGCTTTGCGGACCGTGCCGTAGAGATGGCAGTGCAGCTCCGACCTTCGGGAGCTTCTGCAGGAATTCGTGCCGATTCATGGTTGGTTGCCGGTCGGGCGATAGAAATTTCCGCCGCCGGTCTTGATTGAGCGACTTCGCGGGATCGAAGGTGACGCCAATCGGGTCGCCGCCTTCCTGCACCACGCGGATTTGCTTCTTGAGCAGACGGCGCGCCATGGCGATGCCTTTGTCGCTCCGTGGCGAGATGCTCCTCCGAATGCAGAGAGATCGGCCCCTGGGACATCTGGGCCTCCCAATCGCTCGGAATGCGCCTGCCGATCCGCCTCCGTCATTTCAAGCCACGGCTTCGGACGCTTCTCCATGTACATCTGCACCGGTCGGCCCGGCAGAGTTCTTCGGCACTCGCATCGAATGAAAACGCCGATGACTGGTGTCGTCGACCGGCACCACCCATCCGACGGTCGTGGTCGGACCGGGTGCCAACCCGACATCAGGCGTGCTGATGAGATTCGGGAAGAGCAACGGCGAGACGCGATCGAGTTCGCGCCCGTCGGGGCAGCTTGCGATAGGCGATGTATTTGATCCCGAGGTCGGTGTACTCCCAATCGACCTGGGGCCGCACCGCGAGCTGCGGCGCGAACTGCGCCTCGGTGAAACTGCTGTGCAGGATATAGACGTGCCAGGGATCGGTGCTGTTTTCCCAATCCTGCAGCCAGTTCCACGGAATGATCTTCACGTTGGTCGTCGCCGCCGACGCTGAAACTGGAATTGGTCGCGAAAATGGTCTCGTCCTCGCGCCAGATCCTTCGAGCGCATCCCAGCGCGGCAACACCGGTTTCTTGGCCGGCGGCCCCATATAGGCGAAGACGAGGCCGTAACGTTCCTCGAGCGGATACCACGGCTGGCGGACGCGGTGTCGAAGCGGGCCGCCGTCCCGCTCGCACGGCTGGTCGAGGCAACGGCCTTCGACATCGAATTGCCAGCCATGATAGCAGCAGCGGATGCCGGCCTCGTCGACCTTGCCGTAAAAAAGCGAAGCGCCGCGGTGTGCGCAACGCGGCGTGAGCAGGCCCGGCCGCCCACGCCCATCCCTGAACAGGATGAGGTCTTCCCCGAGGATGCGGACGTTCTGGGGCGTCGTCGTGACGTTTGCGGAGACTGCGACAGGCTGCCAGTAGCGCCGCATGAACTCGCCGCACGGCGTACGAGGGCCGACTTCGGTCAACTCTGCATCATGGGTCTGCACCGGACGGCCGTATGCGCTGCCGTCGGAGTTGGGATTCTCCATCTCAGCGGCTCCAGCTCACGTCGTCGCGGGGTGAACCGCCCGCCAGTGCGTTGCGATGTCGATGCGCCGAGTCACCCACACGTCCGCGTGCTTTCCGACGTGATCGAGGAAACGCTCGAGCCCGACTGCGCGCGACGGGTTGCCCATGAAGCGCATGTGCATGCCAACCGACATCATGCGCGGATGGCGGGCGCTTTCCTTGTAAAGCATGTCGAAGCCGTCGCGGACGAACTCGAACCATTGGTTCGCGGTCCCGGTCTGGGCGACGAACTTTCCGTCGTTGTGCGCCAGCGAATAGGGGACGACGAGGTGCGGATGGCCGTCGACGTTCACCCAATAGGGCAACTCGTCGGCATAGGAATTCGAAGTCGTAGGTGAAGCCGCCCTCCTCGACGAGGAGGCGGCGGGTGTTGACGCTTGGTCCGTAGCGGCAATACCAGCCGCTGGGCCGCTGGCCGACCGTTTTGTTTAGCGAGGCGATGGCTTTGCCGATGTGCTCGCGTTCCTCCTCCGCCGACAGATTCTGGGGGCGCAGCCACCGCCATCCGTGCCCGCAGATATCGAAGCCCGATCTCGGATCGCCTGCGCCGCGGCCGGATTGCGCTCGACCGCCAGGGCGCAGGCAAAAATCGTCATCGGCAGATTGCGCTCCTGGAATAGCCGCAGGAGCCGCCAGAAGCCGACACGGCTGCCATACTCGAACATGCTTTCAGCCGCGAGGTCGCGACCGCGCGATCGCCTGATTGATGCCGTGTGCCTCGGTCAGGTTGCTGTCGGTGGTGTCGTCGCCGTCGAAAATCGAGGCCTCCGAGCCCTCTTCGTAGTTCATGACGAAATTGAGCGCGATGCGGGCGCCGTTGGGCCACTGCGGATCAGGCGGCGTCGCGCCGTAGCCGACAAAATCGCGTCCGGGCTGCCAATTGCTCATGGCGAGGCGGCTCCCGCACGATGAATGGGGTGACCGGCACGAACTCCTCGTCGGCTGCAGTGCCGTCAAGCCACATGAAGACGGCGAGACGCGCGACCTTGTCGAACACGTGCAAGCCGCCATGCCAGACGTTTGGCCGATAGCTTACGCCTTGTCGCGGCGTCGGCAGAAAGGCCTGCACCTGTTCAACGTCCGGCCCGCCGCCGGTCGCGGTCGGCGCAACGACGATGAGCCACCGCCCGATGTCGATCGGCACAAACGTCTGCGACGAGAAGGCGTGGCGTTCGAGGGTATCGAACCGCAGCGGCAGGAACGGCGAGGGCTGTTTCGTCACCAGCCATAGCTTGGGCTCTGATGCAGGCCGAAGATTTCCAAGGCTCGTCGAGAAGTACGCTCGTCCCGACTGGGCAGGTGCTTCGACCACGTCGCCGAAAGGCGCGAAAGCCTCCGCGGTCAATGCGCGTGCCGTAATGTCCATCCTCGGGCAATCCAGTTCTCTGCAGCCGGCGTCGCCAATTATGCGACTCCGTCGTCTTCGCCGGAAGCAGCGCGGAGTGACTAGCTGATATAGCAGTCGGCTATGCGTTCAAAATATTGGCGCCAGCGCTTGGAGCGGCGCTTCCGACCGCGCGAACAGGAGCGTATCGAGCGGGGCGCACGAAAAGAGCGTCCTCGTGCAAACGAGAGCGCCATCCTCTCTCGATGAGGGCCCTCGCTTTACGCTCCGAATACGTAATTCTACTTAGGGGCATTGCCTTAGGGGTAAAATCTGAATTTTTTTTCGCGAGAAAGTAGTGATTATCAACCTCATGTTAACCATGACGGGGGTGGTCATGTTCACTCTCACCAGACCTCACATTGCAGTGCGCGCCGCCCGGACGGCGCCCGGGTTGCCCGCGACGACGCTGGCTCTGGGCCCGACGTCGGATCAAAGCCTGATCGCGGCGATCGGTCGAGGTGATCGGAGCGCGATGACAGCGCTTTACGGGCGCTACAATGTGCGGCTTTACCGCTTCATCCTCCGCATCATCGGCAACGCCGCCACGGCCGAGGACGTTCTCAGCGATGTGTTCTTGAGCGTGTGGCAGAACGCAGCTTCGTTCCGGTCAGATTCTCAGGTTTCCACGTGGCTTCTCGCCATCGCACGCAACCGAAGCTATTGCGCGATGCGGCGCCGTTCGGAAGAGCAGCTTGAAGATGACGAAGCGGAGGAGACCGAGGACCTCGCTGACACGCCCGAGATGGCGCTCGAGCGGATGGATCGCGGCACGATGATGCGCCGTTGCTTGTCGAGGCTTTCCGCCGATCAGCGGGAGGTGATCGATCTCGTCTATTACCATGACAAATCGGTCGCGGAGACCGCCAAGATCACCGGCGTCTCCGTCAACACAGTGAAGACCCGCATGTTCTATGCGCGCCGGCGCATGGCAAAGCTTCTGGGAGAAGAGGGCGTGGCGGAGGCCTAAGGTGTTCATCTGGTGTCGGCTGCGTCGCAGAGCAGAACGTCATGGGTGTCGAGCAGGCGCGAGCAGGCGGGGGTGAGCAGGTGGTGTCCTATTTCTTGTCCGCCTGCATTTCGCGTTCCGTGAGGATGGGGCGGTAGATCACCGCGCGACTCTCGCGCAGGGCCTTAAGCTCAACACCCTCGCCGGCCCTCAGCTGCCCGATCCTGTTGCGCAGATCGGCGGCGTCGCGCACCGGCGTCGCCCCGATATTGGTGACCACGTCGCCAACCTTGAGACCGGCGCGATCCGCAGAAGATCCCGGTTCGACGTTCACGATGACGGCGCCCAGCTGATGGATGTTGAGCTTCTTGTCTTGAACAACGTCCGGAGAGACGTCCTTGATGGAAATGCCGAGCCGACCGCGGCGAACGTCGCCGTATTTCAAAATCTGACCGGTCACTGCGCGTACCATGTTTGCCGGGATGGCAAATCCGATTCCGCTGCTCGAGCCGCCTGGGGCGACGATCGCGGTGTTGATACCCACGAGCTCGCCGCGGAGGTTGACGAGTGCCCCGCCCGAGTTGCCGGGATTGATCGAAGCATCGGTCTGGATGAAATCCTCGTATTGTTCGATACCGAGGCTGTTGCGGCGAAGCCCGCTGACGATCCCCGCTGTCGCTGTCTGGCCGATCTGAAATGGGTTGCCGATGGCAAGAACGAAATCGCCAACTCTCAGCTTGTCGGAATTGCCCAGCGGAATGGCCGTCAGGTTCGCCGCCGGCACCTTGACGAGCGCGATGTCGGTCTCCGGGTCCGCGCCGATGCGCCGTCCTTGCAGCTTGCGGCCGTCAGTGAACGTGACCGTGATTTCGTCGGCATGGGCGACGACGTGATTGTTGGTGACGATCAGTCCCTCCCGCGCATCAAGGACAACTCCCGATCCCGCGGTGTTGACTTCGCGGTCCTTGGGCAGATCGAAGAAGCGTTGG
This sequence comes from uncultured Alphaproteobacteria bacterium, assembly GCA_963702755.1. Taxonomy (GTDB): domain Bacteria; phylum Pseudomonadota; class Alphaproteobacteria; order Rhizobiales; family Xanthobacteraceae; genus JAJPKK01. Next base: position 31,341 of record CAVPDZ010000015.1, read on the forward strand.
AAGAACGGATCGTTCAGAAGCGGATCATTCTCCTGCGCAACCCGACCTTTGATGGCGATGTTGACGACCGCTGACGATATCTTCTCGAGGATTGGCGCCAGGGTGGGCAGTTCTCCGTTCTCGCCGAACAAAGCGAGGGGTACGCCCGCGTCAGCTTCGCGAAGATTGCTGTGAAAGCTGATCGATGTCGCTGCAAGTACGGCACAGAGGCCGGCAATGGCCCTCTTTGGACGTTCGTTCATGTCAATGCCCCCAAAGTAATAAAAAGGCGCGTGTGTCACCGCTTCAGCAGCTTTTTCAATTCGGATAGCGAACGCGTGTTCAGCACGTCAGTTGGCTCGACCCATCCACGCCGCGCCTGATCCACGCCAAAACGCATGCAATCGAGTGCCGCGATGGAATGCGCATCGGTCGAGATCGCGAGCTTGACGCCCATCGCTTTCGCCGCCTGCGCATGAACGTCATCGAGGTCCAATCGCTCCGGCTGCGCATTGATCTCGAGATGGCACCCTCGTTCATGGGCGGCAGCGATGATGCGTTCCATGTCGACCTGGTAGGGCTCCCGTTCACCGATCAGCCGGCCGGTCGGGTGACCGAGAATCGACATGTGCCGATTGTCCATCGCAGCGATGATGCGTTCGGTCTGCGCCGCGCGCGACATGTCGAGCTTATAATGCACAGAGGCGACAACCACATCGAGGCGTGACAGCATTTTGTCCGGCAGATCGAGGCGCCCGTCCGCCAGGATATCGACTTCGATTCCTTTGAGGATCACGAACCCGTCAAGCTTCTCGTTGAGGCGGTCGATCTCGTCGATCTGGCGCGACAGCCTCGCGGCGTCGAGCCCGCGGGCGACGGTGACGTGATGGCTATGATCGGTGATCGCCATATAGGCGTAGCCGCGCGCCTTTGCGGCCGCCGCCATTTCGGCGATCGGCACCGTGCCGTCAGTCCAGTCCGAATGGACGTGAAGGTCTCCGCGGATGTCGGACACGGTTATCAGATGAGGCAATGCGTTCTTGCGAGCGAGCGCGATTTCGCCGCGATCCTCGCGGAGTTCGGGCGGCACAAACGCGAGGCCGAGCTTCTTGTAAACCTCTGCTTCCGTCGCGCCAGAAATGCGGCGCTTCCCGTCGAAGAGGCCATATTCGTTGAGCTTCCAGCCGTGTTCGTTGGCGACGGCGCGGAGCGCGATGTTATGCGCCTTGGAGCCGGTGAAATACATCAAAGCCGCGCCATAACTCCTTTCCGGGACGACGCGGAGGTCGACTTGCAATCCGGAGCGCAGCGCGACGCTTGTTCGGGTCGTCCCGTGGGCGAGCACGCTCGCAACATTTTCGTATTTGGTCAGCCGGTTGCCGACCGCTGCACCATGTGCCGCGGTGACCAAGATATCGAGATCGCCCACGGTATCGCGACGGCGACGGTAGCTGCCGGCGACGACGACCTCGCCTTTGCCCAGGCCCTCGCGCAAAAAGCTCGCGAGTGATTCCGCTTCGGCCTCCGCGACCGCGAGCCTGAACCTCTTCTCGCTCGTCGGCTTGGCGAGCGCTGCGGCGAGTTTTGCCTCGCTCTTGCTGCCGAAGCCGCGCAGTTCTCGCAGGCGGCCTTTGTTGATGGCGCGGCGGAGGTCTTCCATCGAGCGAATGCCAAGCTTCTCATGGAGAAGCTTGACCCGCTTCGGGCCAAGGCCCGGCAGCGCCGCGATCTCTCCGAGCTCGCCCGGCAACTGGTGCTTCAGGGTTTCCAGAAGTTCGAATTTGCCGGTGTCAGCGATATCGGCGATCTTGCCCGCCAAATCCTTGCCGATGCCGGGCAACTCCGAGAGATCCTCTCCCGCCTTCAAAAGGCTGGTGATGCTCTTCGGCAATTCCTCGATGACGCGGGCGGCGCGACGATAAGCTCTGCAGCGAAACGGATTTTCGCCCTTGATCTCCAGAAGTTCGGCCGCCTGCTCGAACATCTCTGCAATCTCGGCATTCTGGACCGGCATCGATCGGTCTCCGTATTCGAGAGCAGGCGAGGTCTGCTACGCCCTTCCACAACGACGGTTGGGGTCACATGCGCATGCTGTGTTTGCCGACGAGCTTCACAGTGCTGGCCTGGGCTCCCTTCTCGCCTTGCTCCTGGGTGAACGTCACCCGCGAACCAACGGCCAGCCGCGAAAAGCCTGCCTCGAGTACGCTGTTGCGATGGAAATAGATTTCCTGCCCATCGCTCGATTGGATGAAACCGAACTCACCGGAAGGATCGATCCGCAAGACGGTTCCGGTCGGCTGTTCTTCGTGCTGCTTGACCTGACCTTGAAGGCGACGGGCCTTGTCTTGCAGCTGCCGGCGCGCTCGCTTGAAAGCATTGTTGAGGGCGAAGTTCGGATCGGCGTAACGCTGATCGGCCGGCGGCGTGCGTTCGACGTTGATCTCCTTGCCGTCCGGCAACGCCAATCGAATGTTGACCTCGTAATGCCCACTGGTGTGATGGTGTTCGCCCGGTCCTTTCACCACGACCCGACAGGTCGTCACCCGCCCGTAACGTTCCTCCAGCTTCGTAACATGCTGCGCGACGGCCTCACGCACCGCCGCGCTTTCCGGCATGTCTCTGAATTCGATTTTGACAGGGGATTCCATGTTTCCATCTCCATTTGCAGCGGCCCCACTGCCGGCTTTTTGAAAAGGGCGGCAACGCGTGCAGCTGGCACTATGGATTTGCTAGCGGCTTTCGTCCGCCGTGCCATTGAGGCATATCAAAGTGCCGCCGGGCTTGGCCTTTTAGCGGCCCGCCATCAAGGATGGAGAAACTGCAGTGCGGCGTTATCGTCCGTTCGAAAAACCTAAGCCGCCACGGACCCTGGCCCAGGCCGCGCGCCGGCCTCGGCCGCGTGTACCGCGGCCATCGTGCGAAACACGCTCGATGGGCTCACGCTGATCGAATCGATGCCGATTCCGGCAAGAAAAGCCGCGATTTCCGGATAGTTCGCCGGCGCTTCACCACAGATGCCGACATGTCGCTTGTTGCGCCTTGCGCCGGTCACGGCGAGCCGCAGCATCTCCAGCATTCCGGGGTCGCGTTCGTCGAAATCAAACGCCACGATCTCCGAATCGCGATCGACGCCCAAGGTCAGTTGCGTGAGATCGTTGGAGCCGATCGAGAAGCCGTCGAACAGTTGGGCAAAGGCGTCGATCTGGATCACGTTGTTCGGAATCTCGCACATCACGTAGATTTCCAGGCCGTTCTCGCCGCGCTTGAGGCCGTGATCGGCCATGACGTCGATGACGCGGCGCGCTTCCTCCACCCTTCGGCAGAAGGGGATCATGATGACGAGGTTCTTCAGTCCCATGTGCTCCCGCACGTGTCTCAAGGCGGCGCACTCGAGAGCGAAACCGTCGGCATAGGCAGGATGCGCGTAGCGCGCCGCGCCACGGAACCCGAGCATCGGGTTCTCCTCCTTGGGCTCGAAATCCGTGCCGCCGAGAAGGCGCGCATACTCGTTGGTCTTGAAATCGGACAAGCGCACGATCACGGGCCGCGGGTAAAACGCTGCCGCGATGGTGCCGACGCCCTCCGCCAGCCGTTCAATGAAATAGTCGGCGGGTCGCGCATAGTTGCTGACCAGACGTTCGATCGATGCCCGAACCTCGGCAGACGTCACCCGATCGGGATGCGCGAGCGCCATCGGGTGGACGCCGATGTGTTCATTGATGATGAACTCCATTCGGGCAAGTCCGACGCCGGCGCTCGGCAGCATCGCGGCTTGGAACGCGAGATCGGGATTTCCGACGTTGAGCATGATCGGAGTTGACGGTTTGCGGAGATCTGTCGCCGCTGTCTTCGTCACTGAAAAGGGCAGCATCCCGTCAAACACACGGCCGACTTCGCCTTCCGCGCAATCGACCGTCACCGGCATTCCTGTCTTGAGCTCGGTCGTCGCGTTCGAAGTCCCGACAACCGCCGGAACGCCAAGCTCGCGGGCGACGATCGCCGCGTGGCAGGTGCGGCCACCGCGATCGGTGACAATGGCTGCGGCGCCCTTCATCACCGGCTCCCAATCCGGCGTCGTTGCGCGCGCGACCAGCACCTCGCCCGGGCGAAACTCGGCAAGCTGCCGCTGGTCCGTGATCACGCGGACATTGCCGGCAGCGATCTTCTCGCCGACAGCACGGCCGGTCGCGAGCACCGGACCCGTCTTGTCGAGCGCATAGGTTTCCCAGGCCGCTGCGTCGCGGCGCGACGCCACGGTTTCCGGCCGCGCCTGGACGACGTAAAGATGACCGTCCTCGCCGTCCTTAGCCCATTCGATGTCCATCGGATTGGGATGGCCGGCCTTGCCCGAATAATGGTCTTCGATCTTGATGGCGTAGTCGGCAAGCTCCAGGACGTCGGTGTCGTCGATACAAAATCGATCCTGCTCGCTGGCGCTGGTCGGCACATTGCGCGTCGTCGATCCGGTGTGACCCTCCGCATAGACCATTCGCATTTGCTTGCGCCCTTGCCGGCGCGACAGCACGGCGCGATAGCCCTCACGGAACGTCGGTTTGTGCACGTAGAATTCGTCGGGATCGACGGTGCCCTGGACGATATTCTCGCCGAGCCCATAGACCCCCGTGATGAACACCACGTCGCGAAAGCCGGACTCGGTATCCAACGTGAAGATGACGCCGCTCGAGGCTTCGTCGGACCTGACCATCTTCATCACGCCGACCGAGAGCGCGACTTTGAAGTGATCGAAGCCATTATCGATCCGATAGGAAATCGCCCGGTCGGTGAAGATCGACGCGAAGCACTGACGACAGGCTTCGAAGAGATCGGCGGCACCACGAATATTGAGAAAGCTGTCGTGCTGGCCCGCGAAGCTCGCGGTCGGCAGGTCTTCCGCCGTGGCCGAACTGCGCACCGCGACCGCGAGATTTCCCCCATATTGGGCTTCGAGTTGAACGTACGCCGCATCGATCTGCTGGCGCAGCCGTTCATAAGCGGTCGCCTCATAAACGATGGCGCGCGCCCGCGCCGCCCGTTCCTTGAGCTGCACGACGTTGTTCTTGTCGAGATTATCGAGCAGGGCGTGAAGGCTTGCCCATGCATCGGCCGCCGACAACGCGTCACGGTAAGCTTGCGCCGTCACCGCAAATCCGTTCGGCACTCTGACACCCTGGCTCGAGAGCGCCGAATAGAGCTCGCCCAGCGAGGCGTTCTTGCCGCCGACGAGACCCACGTCTTCCAACCTGATGTCGCCGAACCAACGGATGTAGTCGGAGGGAGGCATGGCAAGCTCCATGATCGAGCACGCACCTCCTAGCGTGAAAACATGCGGGCGCTCTTGATCCTCATCAATCGTCCACTTGTTGTGGTGGCCGGGGCTGTTCGAAATGTAGCTCCGCAGGTGAGTCAATCAGGAGATGGCGCCGAGCAGAAGATTGACCTGCCCGTTGCCCCAGGTCGGAAGCAAAATGCGCGAATAGCCCGCACTGTCTCTTTCAGCCGAGCTGCAGGAGTAGAACGTCGCCAGTTGCCCTTCGACCGCGGCGCTTGATTGTGAAAGCAAATAATCGAACGGCTTGTGGAGGTCCAAATGGTCGACGAACCGCCCCGTGATATCTGAGCCGTAAGCGCTGATGATGTTTTTTCCCAGCCGGTTGATGCGAAATCGTTGGGGGTCAGCGAAGACATCGATCAGCAACAGATCGGCCGAAAGGTCGGGAAGTTGCGACAAGTTGACGTCATCGGAAAACGGTATGGAGTTCCCGCCCCTGATCAGGCTCCGCCAATGGTGATAGACGGTGTCGAGGCTCGACGGCAGCTTGCGCGGCAGCGGGAAAGGTTGAGTTGGTTCGGCCATTGGCTCCCCTCCAAGTCTTGTACCAGAAGTCTTGTAACAGAAGTCTTGCACCAAGCAGTCTTGCACCAGCAACCGCCGACGAATTCGGATGGCCTGCTTTCGATGCGGAACACTGCTTCAAACCTGTTCTATCTCGACCATGTCGACGAGGCGCATCACGTCAGCGGCATGACAAAGCTCCGTTCCATGATTGAGTACGGCCGCGCAGCCGGCGGCGACGCCATACCGAAAGGCTTCCGGCACGCTCATGCCGGCGGCAAGGCTCCAGACCATGCCGCCGAGGAAGCTGTCGCCGGCGCCGACTGCACTCACGACCTCGACCTTCGGCGCGTTGGCCCGAATCGCGAACTCCGAACTCACGAGAAGCGCTCCGCGATCTCCCAAGGTCAAAGCCACCAGTTCGGCGCCGCCTTTCTTGACGACTGAGCGACCCGCATCGATCCAGGAGGATTGGTCCTGGAGCGGCCGACCCGCGAGCTGCTGCAATTCGTTGAGATTGGGCTTGATGAGATAGGGCCTTTCCTCCAGCGCCGGCGCGAGTGGCGGCCCGGCGGTGTCCAGCACCATCTTGGCATTTAGCTTTTTCGCGATGCGAGCCACCCGCTGATAGAAGTCGGCGGGCACGCCGGGCGGGAGGCTGCCGCTCGCGACGAGGAATGACGAAGTCTCCTCCGGATGGCCCGACAGCGCATCAAGACAGGCATTCCACTCGGCAACGGATAACGGCAGTCCGGGAAGGACGAACCGGTACTGCTGACCGGATTCGTCCTCGGTCACCGTGAAATCCTGGCGCGTGTCCTGAGCGACCTCGACGACCACGTCGCGCAAACCCTCGCGTTCGACCAAACGGCGAAGGAGGAGGCCGGTCGGGCCTCCGGCGGTATAGACCGCAAGCACGTCGCCGCCCAATCGCCGTATCACGCGTGCGGCATTGATGCCGCCGCCGCCTGGATCATGGCGCGCGGTCGTGCACCTCAGCTTGCGAATGGGCACGACCTTGCCAACGGACGTCGAAACGTCGATCGCGGGATTGACCGTGAGGGTGATGATCATCGACGGAGTCATCCGCGCGGGCGTAGTTCACGGTGATCAACATTCGACGCCCGCAAGCATCTTCCGTCGCGGACTCGAGCGTACCGGCATCTTTGCCAAACAATCCGATGTATGGATTTGACAAAGCGCAAATCGTCGCGCGCAACCTGAACTGAAAAGTGCATCGCTTTGCCGGCGCTTCGGGCTTCGTGTGGGCTCTTGCTTGACCGCTGTATACAAGGATGCAAGAATTTAAAAAACAGGCCTGAGCCGGAAGCTCGATCTTCACTTCCGACAAAGGGCTCGCAAGTCAGGGAGGAAGCCGGCGCATGTTCCGGTATTTCGAGAACAGCGCCATGCTGTCGCAAGGCGTCCTGCTCGCACTCAACGCCGGCGGCGAGATCAACGAGATCGATCGGGCCTGCAGGAAAGTCGTGACGAAGGACGGGCTCCCCGATACTTCGTCGTGGTTTCATGCGTGGACCGAACTCGGCGATCTCCTTGTCAGCCAGGCAGAGGCCGACCTCGCGAAACGCCGCAAGCTCAGCGCCGCGCACAAGATCAGGCGCGCCTGCGTCTACTACGGTCTGTGCGAACGCTACGTTCCGCATACCGACGAGCGCAAGGCGCAGACCTTCGCCAAGATGCAGGCGTGCTTCCGGCGTTATATCGAGTTGAGCGGCGAGCCGGTTCAATTCGTCGAGGTGCCCTACGAGGGCGGGAAAGTCTCTCCCCGCTCTCTTTATCCCCGCTGCCGCAGCCGGCCGGGCTCCGACGGTCGTCTTTATCGACGGTTTCGACCTCTACAAAGAGCTGGTCTATCTGCGGCAGAACAGCGACGCGGCGCGCCTTCGCAACATGGCGATGCTGATCGTCGACACTCCCGGGGTCGGGGAGGCGTTGCGCCTTCGCGGCATGGCGACACGGTACGATACGGAAGTGCCGCTTGGCTTCTGTCTTGCCTATCTCGCGTCGCGCTCGGACGTCGACATCGATCGCGTCGGGCTGATCGGGCTCAGTCTCGGCGGCTATTATGCGCCTCGCGCTGCCGCATTCGAGAAACGGGTCAAGGCCTGTGTGGCCTTCGGAGCGCAATGGGACATCGGCCGACGCTGGCGCGCCGAACACTACGGCGCCGGCAGTTCCAAATCCAATCTATCGGCACCCGATACCCAACTGCTCTGGGTCACGGGCCAGCAAACCCGAGAGGCCGCACTCGCAGTCCTCGACAAATTCAGCCTTGAAGGCATTGCGCAGAAAATCGAGGCGCCGCTCCTCGTCGTGCATTCCGCCAAGGATCACCTCGTTCCGCTGGAAGATGCCGAACGACTGGCCAAGGCGGCGCCCAAGGGCGAACTCGTCGTCACCACCGCGGAGTTCGGCGGCGAAGGACACTGCTGCATGGACGGCATGCAGACCGGCGTCGATCTCATCTATGACTGGCTTGCCGACAAGCTCGGCGCCACGCCGGCAAGCTGACAGGTGGCCGTGATGTCAAGTCGCGAGGCCGCGGTCGACAATTCGGAGGATATCCGCCGGGTGGATATGGCCTATGAACGGCTCAACCATCTTTGGGCCATGCATGGGCCGGCAACGATTGGGGCGATCTACCAATATCCCGGCCCACGCGCCAACGTGATGGGGCTCGACGACTCCGAAGTCGATCGGATCGTCCGCGGGATCCGCACCTTTTTCGCCTGGGGTACCAGCCACGACTGGATCGCGGAGTGGACCAAGGCGGGTGACGAGTATGCGGCGCGCGCCGAGGCTGCGATGGCGGCAGGGCATTCCGTGACCGCCGGCGAAATATGGCGGCTCGCGTCGGCCTGCTATTTCTTCGGCTGGTACATCCACAATCATTTCGTTCCGATTCCGGCCCGCGATAGGGCACACGCGCTCAGCCTCGAAGCCTACCGCAAGGCAGCTCCGCTGCTGAGCCCACCCTGCGAACGCGTCGAGGTCCCGTTTCGGGGTCGCGCGCTGCCGGCGTATTTCCGGCAACCGGACGGAGGGCGAAGCGGCCGCCGTTGGCCGGTCGTGATCGTAATCGGCGGCGCAAACAGCACGAAGGAGGAAAATCACCCGATCACGACGCAGATGCTGCAGCGGGGCCTCGCGACTTTCGCTTACGACGGGCCTGGCCAGAACGAATATCGTCTCAACGGCGGCGAACCGCTCAGCATGGCGGCGTACGATGCATCGCTTAACGCCGTCGTCGACTGGCTTATCGGCGATCCACGCGTCGATCCCACTCGCATCGCGCTGTTCGGCCGCAGCGGCGGCGGCATTACGGGCCTCCATGCCGCGGCGAGCGAGCCTCGGCTGAAGGCGGTCGTGGCGCATCCGGCAACCTTCGACTGGGGGCCAAGGATGAGGAACAACATGGATGTCCTCACCCTGCCGTTGGAGGTGGCGCACTGGCTTGGCGCCCGCTCGCTCGATGAGCTCAAGCATCTCGCCGAGCGGGAGCTGACGCTCGACGGCGTCATCGGCAAGGTCAAGGCCAGGATGCTGTTCGTCAACGGGCGGTACAACTCATTCTTCGACATCAGCGACATCGACATGTTGAAGAAGCAGGCGACCGCTCCGGTCGATACGATCATCTTCGATGTGCAGGTCCACGGCGGTCCGCCGTCCTTGTCGTGGCCGGCTGCCGCGGATTGGATCGCGGATCAGCTGGGTGCGTCGCCGTGAGCGAGTTCCGGCAAGCACCGATCATCTCGCCGCTCGCGAGGCGCGCGCGGCTCAGCGATCACATCGTCGAGACATTGAGCCGGTTGATCGTCGAAGGGGAGCTCGAGCCCGGAACCGTCATCCGCACGGAAGAGCTTGCGCGCCAACTCGGGGTCAGCCGCACCCCGATGCGCGAGGCTCTGCAGCGCCTCGAGGCAGACGGTTTCGTGACGGTAGCGCCGAACGGAATCACCAAAGTCGTGAAGCTCGAGGTCGACGAGGCGCTCGAGCTGATGGACATCCGCGAAGTCGTCGATGGCCTTGCCGCGTCGCTGCTCGCCGACAGGGGCACGACGGCAGTGGTCTACAACGAACTCGCGAACCTCGTTGCGAACATGCAGCGAGCGAGCATGGCCGACGACAAGCACGGCTACCTTTCTCTCAATGCACGCTTTCATCAGCTCATTCTGACGGCCACCAATCATCGTCCACTCCGGCAATTTCAGGGTCTCGTTCAGATCACCTCGCTTGCCGTCTACCTTCGCCTCGGGCATCACCCGCTACGGCACCAGAAGTCGGGACGCGAGCACGCCGATATTCTCGCCGCAATCCAGGAGCGAGACCCGGTTCGGGCGGAAGAACTCGCGCGGCTGCACATTCGCAACGCTGCCGAATTCTGGCTGAAAGGTAGACCAGAGAAGGCGGTGTCGCTAAAAAACGGCGGCATTCGCAAACGAGAAAAAGCGATCAGCAAAACCGGGAGGATTTAATGACGAACAGCGTTCGTAGCTTTGGAAATTGTCCACGCCGCGTTATCGGTGCGAGCCTCGCCGCATTTGCCGGCCGCGTGGGGATGGCAGCGGTGGCGACAGTGTTCGCCGCGCAGACTGCAAGTGCCGACACCATCGAAGTCGGTTCGATTGCAGCCTTGAGCGGCTACCTCGCAAGTTACGACGGCAATTTCCTCGACGGATTGAAACTTGCCGTCAAGACGATCAACGCCGAGAAGGCGGCCGGAGCGCATCAGCTATCGCTTCACATCATGGACGGGGCGTCGAACGCGACGACCGGGGTCACGGCGACAAATCAGCTTCTGAACCAGTTCGGCGTCTCGATCCTGTTGGACGGCGCATCGTCGGCCACAAGCGTTGCGATCTATCCGATCGCGGCGGAGGCGTCCGTGCCATTCATTTGCCTCTCGCAATTGCCGCCTGATCACAAATGGGCATTCCTCTCGACGACCGATTTCTCCCGTGTGATGCAGCTCGAGATCGAATTTACGACGAAACATCTCAAGGCCAAGAAAATCGGCATCATCTACAACCTCACACCGGCGGCGCAGAAGGCAACGCAGACGCTCACCGAACTCGCGCCGAAATCGGGATTGACAGTCGTCACGACCCAGGGCGTCGACGTCAATGCGACCGACTTCACGCCGCAAATGGCCGCATTCAAGGATGCCCAGGTCGACGCGATCCTCGATTTCATGACCGGTCCTGCTCACATCCTCGAGGCTAAGGCCGCCGCGACGGTGGGATTGAAGGTTCCGCTGGTCATGGGCCTCGACGATACCGCGACGTTCCGCCAAGCCTCGGCCTCTTATCCGGAGAGCTATCTGTCGGCGATCGGCGGTCCAGGTCTTTCCGGATATCAGCGACGCGGCGCTGAAGACGGCGGTCGGGACCTTCATCGATGCCCACAAGAAAGCAGGGCTTGATCCCGCCGGCGTGCAGGCAGCGGCATCCGGATGGGATGCCGCGCACATGCTCGCCGCCGTCGTCAAGAAGTCAGGGGCCGCCAGCGGTGAAGCGCTTCGCGGCGCCCTCGAGCATCTCGACTACCAAGGCGCGGTCACGCGCTGGCAATTCACGCCCGAAGATCATACGGGCCAGGCAAAATCCGAGGCATTGCAGATCGCGAAATTTACCGATGGCGCGATGAAGGTCGTGTTCCGCCCCGGCGGGAAATGATCAGCCTCAGTGATACCGAGGATGGGGCGCGGTCGGTCATGGATGCACGGGATCTGCTGCGCGTAGAGAACGTTTCCGTTCAGTATGGAGGCGTTCTGGCGCTGCAGCCGATGTCGTTCTCGGTCGGGGAAGGGGGCCTCGTCCTGATCCTCGGGCCAAACGGGGCCGGCAAGTCCTCATTGCTCCGGGCGCTTGCCGGCGCGGTGCCGCTGCGGTCCGGCCGCGTCTTTCTGGCAGGCAGCGACATCGGTCGCATTCCGGCCTTTCTCCGCGTGAAGCGCGGCATCTCGCTTGTGCCGGAGGGGCGTGGCCGGCTGCCCACGTTGACGGTGCGGGAAAATCTCATCATCGGCTGGCAGGCTGCGCCGCCCGAGCGACAGTCAAGCTTTGCCGCTGATGTCGACGAGATTTTCCAACTCTTTCCTGTTCTGCGGGAGCGCATGGAACAGGATTGCAGCACGCTGTCCGGCGGCGAGATGCAGATGCTCGCGATCGCCCGCGGGCTCCTCGCCAAGCCGCTGGTGCTGCTCCTTGACGAGCCCTCGCTTGGCCTCGCCCCCAAGGCGATAGCCGCCGTCTACGGCGTCCTGGCCAAGTTGAATGCTGACGGTCTTGCGATGATCGTGGTCGAGCAGAAGGCCGTGCCATTGCCGGCGAAGAGCGAAACGACCATTGTTTTGCAGAACGGCAGCGTACGCTATTGCGAGAATACACGTCCCTCGCTGGAGCAGTTGGCCACGCTCTATCTCGGACAAAGGGTGGCATCGTGAAGGACCTGCAGCCGACCCGCATCGACTTGGGCGTGCTGATATTGGTGTGCGCCCTCTGCGTGGCCGCTCCGTTCTGGGGCTCGCGGTTCGTCATCTACAATATGACGGTCATCGCGATTTACTCGGTCGTGGTCATTTCGCTCAACCTTTTGATCGGATTGGCCGGCCAGGCGACGTTCGCGCAGACGACTTTCATGGCTGTCGGCGGATATGGCAGCGCGATCCTGACGACCAGGCAGCACCTCGATCCTTGGCTCGCGATGGCGATCTCGCTCGCGCTCTCCGTCCTGCTGGCATTTGTCATCGGCAAGCCATTGCTGAGACTGAAGGGCCACTATCTCTCGATGGGGACAGTGGCGCTCGCGCTTGGCACGGCGTCGTTTGCAAACGCCAGCACGTTCACCAACGGCGGGTGGGGCATTTCCGGCGTTCCCGCGCTGACCATCGGCAGCTTCTCGTTCCGCAATCCGGTCGCCTTTTATGTTCTTGCCTGGACCGTCTGCGGTGCGAGCCTGCTCACGTTTTACCTGCTGGCAAATTCGCATATTGGCCGAGCCTGGCGTGCATTGTCGACGCGCCAGGAAATCGCGGCCACTCTCGGAATTGACGTCGCGCACTATAAGCTCGTTGCATTTGTCATCGGCGCGATCATGGCGTCGATCGCGGGGTCGCTTTACGTCGAGTACACGCGCTTCGTCGGGCCCGATCTCTACGACATCGGCGTCATGATCAATCTGATGATCATGCTGTTCGTCGGCGGCCTTCGCTCGATTACGGGACCGATCGTCGGCGCAGGCTTCGTGATCCTGGTGCCGCAGCTCGTGGCCGGTTTCGAACGTTTTCAGAGCATCGTCTTCTATGTCCTCCTGCTGCTTGTTCTTCTCGTCTGGCCGAGCGGCCTGCTCGGGCGGGTTCGCGACGCGGGAACGCTGTTGAGCACCGTGCGTTTGTGGCTGAAGCCACAGCGCGGAAGCGAGCAGTGGTGACGGCGGAGCAACCGGCAAGCGACCGGCGAGCGCGGCTCTGACTGTGACCGACGTCACGAAGCGGTTTGGCGGAGTGACGGCGGTCCTTGACGTATCCTTCGACATACCTCCTCGCAGCATTCATGGTCTCATCGGTCCGAATGGCGCCGGCAAATCGACGATGATCGGATTGATTTCCGGCTTCATTGCACCGGACGCGGGCGCCATCCGATTTGATGATCGTGATTTGACTCGCCTGAAGCCTGCGCAAGTCGCAAGGCTCGGTGTCGCCCGGACCTTCCAGCAGGCGACGCCGCTAGCCGGACTGACGGTTCTCGAAAACGTGCTGGTCGGGATGCACATGCATTACCATGCCTCGACGGCGTCCGCATTGTTCAGGACGCCGCGAATGCGGACGGAGAGCGCCGAGATCACGCGTGCCGCACGACATCTTCTCGAAGAATTCGAACTGACCGCTGAGGCCGACGCCGAGGCGAGCAAGCTGCCGTTCGGCAAGCTGCGCTTCCTGGAGATTGCGCGGGCGATTGCGATGCGGCCGCGGATTCTTCTTCTCGACGAGCCGGCGGCCGGCCTCAATCCGCTGGAGACCCAACAGCTCGGCGCACAAATCCGCAGACTCGCCGATCAGGGAACCGGCGTGCTCCTCGTCGACCACGATGTGCCGTTCGTGTTCGGGCTCTGCGATCGGATGACGGTCATGAACTTCGGGTCGGTCATCGCGAGCGGCGAGCCGGCTGCCGTTTTCAACGACAGAGCGGTGCGAGACGCATATCTCGGAACGCAGGTTCAAGTGGAGCCTGCGATATGATGCTCGTGCTCGCCATCGGTCTTGCGACGGGCTGCGTCTATGCCCTGGTTGCGGTCGGCTACTCGCTCGAATATCGCACCACAGGGGTCGTCAATTTCAGCGAAGGCAATTACGTGATGGTCGGCGGGTTCTCGACCTATTGGTTCTTCAACAACACCAACCTGCCATATCCGATCGCGATCGTTGCTGGTGTCATCGTGGCGACGCTCTGCGGGGTGATTCTGTGGCTGCTCGTCGTCCGTCCGCTCTGGCGTCGCCGCAGTCCGACCTATGTGGTCTTGCTCGCTACCATCGTGTTCGGCGCGATCCTCAGTCTTTTGGCTTTGTTGTTGCTGGGCTCGATGCCGCAGACGTTGCCGCCATGGATTCCGGGATTTTCGCTTGCATTCGGTGACAGCCGCATCGACGGCCAATATGTCATCGTGATCGTCGCGACGCTGTGCTTGATGGTGGCGATCGCCGCGACTTTGAAGTTTAGCTCCATCGGCCGGGCGATGCGTGCGTGTTCGGCAAGCCGTGAAACCAGCGAGCTTCTCGGCATCTCGCCGGAGCGGATGGGGCTCATCTCGTTTGCGATCACCGCGGGCCTGGGCGGTCTCGCCGGCGCGATGATTACGCCTGCCCAGTTTACCTCGGCGGACGTGGGGCTCACCTTCGGCGTGTTTGGCTTCGTCGCGGCCGTGCTCGGCGGCTTCGGAACCATGCAGGGCGCGCTCGTCGGGGGATTGCTGCTGGGGCTGACCAATGCTTTGGTCGCCCGTTACGTCTCCTCGAACTATCAGACCGTCATAGCATTTGCGCTGCTGCTGGTTCTCTTGGCGGTACGGCCGCAGGGGATCACAGGCAAGCACTGGGAGGAGGCCGAAGGATGAGCGCGCTCGCCGGTCGCCGTGTTAGCGGAAAGGTGGCGCTGATCACCGGAGGCGCGAGAAACCAGGGCCTGTCCCACGGCGAATTGCTCGCAACTCATGGTGCCCAGGTCATCCTTGCCGACGTCGCCGATGATGCTTGGCCGCAAGGCGACGGCGAGCCTCGCCGATAAGGGTCTCAATATGCGGTACGTCCATCTGGATGTGGCCCGCCCTGAGGATTGGAAGTCGGCGATCGCCATGATCGAGGCCGATTTTGGAAAGCTCGACGTGCTGGTCAACAACGCCGCCGTGCTCGGAAAATCGGATCTCTTGAATTGCACGCTCGACGAATGGAGCGCGGTGATCGCAGTCAATCAGACCGGGCCTTTCCTTGGCATTCAGCACGCGGCGCCGCTGATGCGTCGAAACGGATCGGGGTCGATCATCAACATCTCTTCGGTCATCGGCAATCTCGGGACTGAGTTCAACTTCGCTTATTCGATCACCAAGGCGGCTGTGCAAATGCTGACCAAGACCGCGGCGATGACGCTCGCGCCGATCGTTCGGGTCAACACCGTCGTGCCTGGCGCGATTGACACCGACATGTTCCGCGCCCTGCCCGAGGCGATCCGAAAACAACGAATTGCCGCCTATCCGATGGGCCGGCCCGGGCGCATCGAAGAGGTCTCCTACGCCGTGCTTTATCTTGCCTCGGACGAGTCGTCTTTCACGACGGGATCGGAGATCAAGGTCGACGGCGGCGCTCTCGCCGGCGTCAAACAGAGGCCATCGTCATGAGTGAACGTGCGGATCGCGGCGTCGGCATCGAAGGAGCAGTCGGACCGGATGCTGCGTCCGACCTTGCAGCATTGGCGGAGAGCTGCGGCTACGGCAGCTTCTGGATCAACGTGGTGGGAGCCGGTGTCGATCCGGTCGGCTTCCTCACGCGCGCGCTCGAGCGCACGCGTCGGATCGAGATCGGTGTCGGTCTGTTTCCCTTGGACAAATATCCCGCGGCCGAACTGGCGCCGGCGCTGAAGGCAAGTGGGGTGAACGATCGGCGCGTCATCCTTGGTCTTGCCGGAGGCCAGATGAGAGCAGGGCTTGTTGCGGATGATGACGGACGCCATCACCACTCTGCGCGGCGACCGTTCCGGAGTGTCGCATTGCGACCGGCGGCTACGGCCCCGGCATGCTCGGCGTCGGCGGCGGCCTTGCCGACGTCGTTCTCGGTAATTGGCTCACGCCCGACCGCCTCCGCTGGCTCATCGAACATGTTGAGACCGGGGCGCGCGCGGCTGGGCGCCCGACGCCGCCGGTCTATCTTTATCACCGCGCGGCGTGCGGCGAGGATGCCGCCGAGAGGCTTCGCCGGGAATTTGCGGACTATCGCCGGTATCCGGTGCATGAAAAGCACCAGACGGCGATGGGCAATCCGGAATGGATCGGGGTGGCGTGCAAGCATCGCGAGGACATCGACCGACAGCTCGCGCCCTATGCAGGCAAAAGCAAAATCGTCCTCAAACCGCTGCCCCACCAGGCAGCGGATATTGAAGAGTGGCGTTCGCTGATCCGATTTTTTGCACCTTAAGTCGCCGCCGATGCGAGCGAGAGACGTGCCGCAGGCGCCCAACCTCCAAATAGCTAACCAAGTGTGAGCGTTTCCATGGATCTCGGAATAAAAGGCCACGTCGCTGTCGTCACTGGATCGGGTCGCGGGATCGGCGCCGCAACGGCCCGCATGCTCGCGGCCGAAGGAGCCAAGGTCGTAGTATGGGACCGGGACGAGGCTCCGGCTCAGGCTGTCGCCGATGAAATCAAAAAGGATGGTGGAGAAGCGTTGCTCGTCACGGGTTCAGTCAGCTCAGCGGGCGATGTCGAAACCGTCGCGCGCAAGGTCATGGAGCGGTTCGGCAGCGTCCACATCCTGGTGAACAATGCGGGGTTCGCGCATATCGGACAGGTGACGACGACGACCGATGCCCAATGGTCGAGCATCGTCGATGTGCACATGACGGGATCGTTCAATTGCGTTCGCGCGCTGGCGCCGGCAATGATGGCGCAGCGATACGGACGCATCATCAATATCTCGTCACTGTCGATTCTCGGCGCCGACAAGATGGCCGCCTATGCGGCCGCGAAGGCCGGCCTCCTCGGGTTCACGCGTGCGCTCGCCGTCGAACTTGGCCCCCACGCCATCACCGCGAACGCGATTGCGCCGGGTTACATTCGCACCGACCGGGTAAAGGCGAGCCCTGCTTTCCCGACGCTCAATGAACACTCGCGCCGTGCGCAGACCGTTCCCTCAGACGGCGAGCCGGAGGACGTCGCCAACGCCGTGCTCTTCTACGCCTCCGCACGCTCCGGCTTCGTCACAGGCGATCTGATGTATGTTACCGGCGGGATGTATCAGCTCTGGTGAATCGATAGGACATGAATGGTGAGAATAGCGAACGACAGCGACCGCGAGCTGCGGGATCGCAGCAGAGTGAAGGCGATCCCCACGGAACACCGCCACGGGTCATCGTGGTTTTCGTCATTGTCATCGCCGTGATATTTGTGGGCGGCTATCTCCTGCTGATGAAACTGATTGCGATGTCGCGGCAGGAGGATTGCCTGTTGTCCGGCCGCAGGAATTGCGTGCCGATCGAAGTGCCGACAGAGCGGTAGCGTCGTGATGCGATTGGCGCCGCTCGGCGTCGCCCGAACTGCCAGAGCTTACGTGCCGACCGCCGTCACTCTTGAGGGGCCGCTCCCGCAAGCAAAGCCATGCGCACGAGCTCGGAAAGGCTGCCGGCCTTCATTTTCGTCATCACGTTCGCGCGATAGATTTCCACCGTGCGCGGGCTGATCCCGAGATCGTAGGCGATCGTCTTGTTCGGGTTTCCGGCGACCAAGCCTTCGAGAACCTGGCGTTCCCGCGCCGTGAGCGCGGCGATGCGTGCCGTCAGCTCCAATTTCAGGGAATCGCGGTCGTCATCTTTCTTGGAGTCGCTGAGTGCGGCACGCACCGCCGCGAGAATGTCGTCGCTGTCAAACGGCTTCTCAAAAAAATCAGTGGCGCCAAGCTTCATGGCTTCAACGGCAAGCGGCACGTCCCCATGCCCGGTAATGACAATGACCGGAAGCTTTGCGTCCCTCTCTCGCAGTTGCTTGAGCAGGTCGATGCCGCTGATGTCAGGCATGCGCACGTCGGTAATCACGCAGCCGGACAAGGTCGGCGGCAGCTCCGCCAGGAATGCGGACGCCGAATCGAAGGTCCTAACAGCCAACTGAGCGCTGCTGAGAAGGAATTCCAGCAAGTCACGAACGGCGTCATCGTCGTCGACGACGTAGATCACGGTGTCAGTCATTGGCGATGTCCTGATCCCGTACGGCACTCAGGGTGAATCGAAATATGGTGCCGCCACCGGGATTTGCTTCCGTCCATATTTTCCCGCCGTGGGCCTCGATGATGGTGCGCGAAATGGAAAGGCCGACACCCATGCCGTGGGCCTTCGTTGTCACAAACGGCCGAAACAGCTGCTCGGCAACTTCCGGACTGACTCCCGACCCCGTGTCGGCGACGCTGACCATGAGCATGTCGCCTGTCCGCGCCGTCGACAGCAGCAATTCGCGTCGTTCGGAGTGCTCCATGGCTTCCATCGCGTTGCGCATCAAATTCAACAGGACCTGTTGAATCTGCACCTTGTCGACCAGCACCAGGTCCTGCGTCGGATCGAACTGGAAGTTCACCCTGATGCCTCGCTCCTTCGCGCCGACGAGCGCGAGCGCGTTTGCCTCCTCGACGAGCTTCTGCACGCTCTCGACGCGTTTTTCGGTTTCGCCATGTCCGACGAAATCCCGCAGCCGGCGAATGATCTGCCCTGCGCGCATCGACTGCTCGGCCGCCTTTTCCAGCGCATTGCGAATCATCGCCGATTCTTTGTCGTCCCGCGCGGCGAGAAGCTGTCGCGATCCCTTCAGGTAGTTCGTCAAGGCCGACAGTGGTTGGTTGAGCTCGTGCGCGAGGGCCGAAGCCATTTCGCCCATGGCCGTGAGGCGCGAAATGTGCACGAGTTCGGACTGGAGTTCCTGGAGGCGCGCCTCGGTCTTCTGCCGCTCGGTGAGGTCACGGATGAAGCCGGTGAAGTAGGGCTGCCCCCCCGTGTTCATTTCTCCGACCGAAAGCTCGATCGGAAAGGTGGCTCCGTTCTTGTGTGAGCCGACTACGACACGACCGATACCGATGATCCGTCGCTCCCCAGTCCGGCCGTACCGCTCGAGGTAGCCATCGTGGTTCTCGCGATAGGGGGAGGGCATCAAAATCTTGATGTTCTGGCCGATTACCTCCGCTGCCTCGTAGCCGAACAGACGTTCGGCGGCCGAGCTGAAAGACTGAATGATGCCCCGTTCGTTGATGACGATCATCGCGTCCGGGATGGTGTCGAGAATCGATTTCAGGTGGGCTTCGCGAGACGATAGTTCGGTTATGTCGTTGTAGACTTCCGTCACCGCTGTAAGGCCGTCTCCCTCCCAGAGGGACCACCGGCTTGCCACGACGAGCTTGTCGCCGTCGTGGCGGCGTTGGACCAGTTGGCCGGCCCATTCGCCTCGTTCCAAGAGCTCATTGTGGATGTCTGCTGCCGGACGTGAAAATTCGGTGTTGAGGAGCTGATGCGCCGACTGGCCAACGGCTTCCGCGGCGGTAAAACCATACAGCCGCTCCATGCCCCCCGACCAGAACGTGATGGCGCCATCCAGGTGACGGACCATCGCCTGGGCACTGTCCAGTGCCTGCAAGCGCGCTCTCATATCCATTGGCTTATCGGATCACTTTAGCGCCCGCATCTACGGGAAACTACGTAGGGAGACATCCTTAGGGTGATTATCTGAATTTTCCCGTGCTGCATCAAGCGGTAACCCTCGAAACATCAAAAGAGGGAGATCACCACATGCTGACCCAGTCACCCCTTCGCGCCGTCCCTGCCGCCCAGCCCAGCAAGACCGTTTTCGATCGCGTCATCCCTGGTCGCGACGGTCTCGGTGCAATCGAGCTGATGGGTACCCAGATGACGTTCGGCGCCAACGAAGAGATCTACGGCGAAGACGAGCCGGCGGAGTTTGTCTACAAGCTGGTCAGCGGTTCCGTCCGGACCTACAAGATCCTGAGCGATGGCCGCCGCCAGATCGGTGCGTTCTACCTGCCTGGCGATGTCTTCGGCCTCGAGGTCGGCAAAGTACACCAGTTTGCCGCGGAGGCGATTGGCAAGGCCGTCGTCCGCGTGGTGCGGCGCAGCGCGATCGTGTCCCTGGCCGAGCGCGACTGTGATGTCGCCCGCGAACTGTGGACGTTTACGGCGCGTGAGCTTCACCGGGTTCAGGAGCACATGTTGCTCCTCGTCAAGAGCGCCCAGCAGCGCGTCGCGTCCTTCCTGCTCGAAATGTCCGAGCGTCTTGCGACGAGCAATTCGATGCAGCTTCCGATGTCCCGGCAAGACATTGCCGATTACCTCGGGCTGACCATCGAGACGGTGTCGCGCACCATGTCTCAGCTGGTCTCGGAATCGGCGATCGACCTGCCGAGTTCGCGCCGCATCGTACTGCGCAACCGCGGTGCCCTGCGCCACCTCAACGCTTGATGATTGTTGGCAACGTTGTCGTGGGCGACATGAGGCTTGCTGCCATGAAACCGCTTCATGAACTCAAACGCATCAGGCTTCAGTTGGCGCGGTCAAAGGAGTTTCCGTCCGGGTCGGCGCGCCACGGTTACGAAATCGTGGCTCCGCTCGATGACCAGGGCCATATCGATGCCGAAGAATGGAACCGGCAGCGCGCCGCTTGTCAGGTTCGCAGGTTCTGGGGCGCGGAAGGAGATGAAATCGGGCATCTCGTTCACAAGCCCGGAGGTGCCGAGCACGCCCGCTGGATGCTCCACTATGGCGGCGTCAGCGACTGGGACGAAGAGGCGGGATACCGCTTTGGTGCTCACAAGTTTTCGGTGGGCGAATACGTGTCGATCCGCGGCCACGACGACGAACTTCATACCTTTGTCGTCGCGGCGACCGAGCCGGCTCTGCGATAGGCCGCGATCACGAGTACCCTCGCAACGATCTCTCTCCACTCTGTTGTTGCGAGGGGGCGGCGCGGTTTCAGGGGACCGCGCCGCCGTTTTTTTATCCCTCGCTTATGACAATGAAATATCCGGTACGCCGGGATCTCCCGGCGTTCCGCAGCTACTTGGCCAACGTCTTGATGTAGGCCGCGAGATCGCCCGCCTCGAAACGGGTCAGCGACATGTCGGGCATCTTGGGGTGCGGATCGAGAAGGAAGAGCGCGAGCCTGGCGCTGTCGAAATCAGGTCTGTTGGCAATTTCTGCGAACGGTGGCGCTTCGCCGGTCGGCCTCGTCTGGGTTTCGGCAACCACATGACAAGGCTGACACCAGCGAAATGCAATTCGCCTCCCGTTGTTGGCGTCAGCCGAAAAGCTTGGCGTCGCGAGCAAAGTAGCGCCGACACACACCGCAGCGCTTGCAAGCTTCAACCTTCGTCCTTCCAACATTTCCACAACCTCGTCTTTTGAATGATGGCCCGTGATCAATCCGATAAGCGCAATGATAACGACCCGCTTTGCGGTGGATCAAGGCTGGCCGCCTCGGAAAAATTCATCTAGTCGTCAGTGGGTCGAATTCGACTCGATCTAATTGGAGCAAGTGCAATGACGCGGATCACGAGGGCTCTCACGTTGGCTGCGCTTTCTATCTCCGTCGGACTTGCTATTTCCGCGGTGGGGACTCACGCTCAAGGCGCACAGGCTGCTCGTGACGGCAAAGCGATTGCCGAACAAGTCTGCTCGGAATGTCACGCTGTTGGCAGAGGTCGCCGACCGTCTCCGAACGCTGAAGCCCCGCCTTTTGCAGCCATCGCCGAAACGCCTGGCATGACACCAATCGCACTGACCGTTGCCCTTCGCACGTCGCATCGCAACATGCCAAACATCATCCTCTCGGATGACGAATTGAGAGGCGTCGTGGCCTACATTTTGAGCTTGCAGTAGTTGGCTGACGCCGAGTCTGCGTCTGACCTTCAAGATAGCCTATTCGATATCTACAACGGAACGAATTGATCGGGTGGATCGTTTTTGTGCCAACGATAATCAACCGACGAAAATATCCTCGCAAATTAAAGCAATGAAAGTCTTTGTGCGGGCTCCCGTTGGCACGTAAAGATGCAAAGCGATAAATATAGCCTTACCTTCGGTGCGCCTGTGCCGATGCGAACCG
Source organism: uncultured Alphaproteobacteria bacterium (assembly GCA_963702755.1). GTDB lineage: Bacteria > Pseudomonadota > Alphaproteobacteria > Rhizobiales > Xanthobacteraceae > JAJPKK01. The sequence continues at coordinate 53,527 of CAVPDZ010000015.1, forward strand.
GCGTCTGCGGCTGGGTCTGGGCCTAATGAGGCAGGGAGCATGACTGACCGATTCTTTCGCTTTGTCGTTTTTGTCGTGCTCGTGTTGCTGGGGCTCTATGTGGCACAGCCGTATCTTACGCGACTGATGTTCGCGGATACTGCGCCGCGAACGGTAACGCCGCGTGCCAACCTGACCGATGCCGAACAATCGATCATCGCTCTTTTCGAGCATGTTTCGCCGTCGGTCGTCCAGGTGGTGGGCCGGCAACGCGCGAGCGCGGTGTCTGATGAAGATGCCGAGGGCGTGCAAACCGGCACGGGTTTTATTTGGGATGCCGCCGGCAACATCGTCACCAACAACCACGTGGTCAATGGCACGAGCGAACTTGTCGTGCGGCTCTCCTCGGGCGACGCCATTGCGGCCGACATCGTTGGTACTGCGCCAAACTACGATCTCGCCGTGATTCGCTTGCGCGGGAGCAACACGATCCCGCCGCCGGTTGCAATCGGGTCGTCCGCGGATCTCAAGGTCGGGCAGTTCGCCTTCGCGATCGGCAATCCGTTCGGGCTCGACCAGTCGCTGACCTTTGGCGTGATCAGCGCATTGCACCGCCGGCTGCCGACCAGCTCGGGCCATCAGATCGGCAACGTCATCCAGACCGATGCCGCGGTTAATCCCGGCAATTCCGGCGGGCCGCTGCTCGATTCCAGCGGGCGCGTCGTCGGCGTCAATACCGCCATCATCTCGCCGTCCGGCTCGAATGCCGGCATTGGGTTCGCGATCCCGGTGGACGTGGTCAACCGCGTGGTCCCGGAACTCATCCGCACCGGGCGCGTGCCGACGCCCGGCATCGGCATCGTGGCGGTGAGCGAGCAGGCCGCGACCCGCCTCGGCGTCCAGGGCATTCCGATCCTGCGCACTTTGCCGAATTCCCCGGCTGCCCGCGCGGGGCTCCGCGGCGTCGACACCAGCCGCAATACGCTCGGCGACATCATCGTGTCGGTCAACGACAAGCCGGTGCAACGCCTGTCCGACCTCACTGAAGAATTAGATGGCGTCGGAGTGGGTCACGACGTGAAACTCGGGATTCGCCGCGGCGATCGCACCGAGACGATCACCGTTGCAGTTGCTGATATCGGACAGGCTCAGCTGGGCGCGGCCCAATCGCCCTGACTTCTTGCCGCGCCGAGATGAGACTCAGGCCTTTGCGGTGACCGTTTCCAGCGGGCGATTGCGCGGCTCGACGCCCCAGGCCCATACCAGCAGAATTTGCACGAACACGAGCGCGATCATAAAGCCCATCACCCCCGGCAACTGGTAATGGGTCATCAGTGCCCCGACGATGAACGGCGAGACCATGGTCGCACCGCGGCCGAACGTGTTGCAGATGCCGTTGGCTCGCAGCCTGATCTCGGTCGGGAACAGCTCGGGGGTATAGACACCGAACAGGATCGCGGTCTGGATGTAGATTGCAACGATCAGGACGAAGCCGACGCTCAAGACGAGCGCGATGTCGGATGCCGCATTGAAGCTCGCGTAAATGACGCCGGTGACGATGGTCAAGATCGAAGCCCCGATGATGCTCCAACGTCGGCCGATGAAGTCCGCGGTATAGGCTCCGATCGCGCATCCGACGATCGAGCCCGTCGCCAGCACCACCGTGTAGCCAAGCGAGTTGGTGATGGTGAGACCCTGGCGCAGGAAAAACTGCGGCAGGAAAATCACGAAGCCGAAGATCAGCGTGTTGATGGTGATCAGCACCCAGCAGCCGACGATCATCAGTTGAAGGAGCGGTGGCCTCAGCATGGCCATGGCCGGCACCTGTGGCGCCGGCGCCGTGGTGACGACCACAGGCGCAAGAGGTCCGCTCGCGGCTGCCTCCTGTTCGATCGCTTTCATCAAGGCCTCGGCTTCGGCGGTGCGACCCTGCGATTCGAGCCAGCGCGGCGATTCGGGCAGCGACTTGCGCAAATACCAGACTATCAGCGAGCCGACGCCGGCGATGACGAACATCGGCCGCCAGCCCCAGACCGGGATAATCAGGTAGGATAGGAGCGACGTCGCAGGAAAGCCGGCGACGACGAGCAGCGCCATGAAGGATAGCCACCGCCCACGCGTCCGTGGCGGCACGAACTCGGTCAGGGTCGAGTAGCCGACGACGATCTCGGCGCCAAGCCCGAGCCCTTGGACGAGGCGGCAAGCGATGAGCTGATTCATGTCCTGCGACAGCGCCGCGGCAAGCGACGCCAGGCCGAAGATCAGAAGGTTGATCTGGTAGGTGAAGCGGCGCCCGAACCAATCGCCGAGAAAACCGGTGATCAGCGCCCCGACCGTCATGCCGACGAACGTCAGCGAGATGAATTGCAGGTTTTGTGCCCCGGTCGAGAACTTGCTGTCGAGCGTTGCGGCAAGCACGCCGCCGGCGACGTAGAGGTCGTAGCCGTCGAAGAACATCCCGGCGCCGACCAGCCAGAAGATGCGATAATGGAATGACGAGATGGGCAGGCGATCGAGACGCGCGCCGGCATTCACCGCAATCGACATCATTTCCTCCCCGCCGGCATTAAGGTGGCCGGTTGGTCGGAATGTTAAGCGAGCGTCCGGCACGGCGCCATGGACAAAGCGCCACGCCAAGCAGTCACGTTGCGATCGGGCTGGTTAGGCCGATGCCAGGCCGGTGCTGCGCTCATCGAGCGCGACCGTCTTGATCAATGCGAACACCGGATCGCCGGCTTTGAGGGCGAGGTCGTCGATGGCCATGCGGGTCGCGGAGGCGGCGAGATGGGAGCGGCCGACGAGCTCCACGGTCACGATGGCGAGGGCGCCGTTGCTGCGCTCGATCTTTGCGACAGTTCCCGCGAGGACGGTGCGGACGCTGAGATGCTCCGGCCGCGCGGTGGCGAGGGTCACGTCCGTTGCTCGCACTAGCACACGAACATTCCGCCCGGCCGACCCTGCCGGGCCTGCAAGCCAGATGGTTCCTGCCGGATGCGCGATCTCGGTGAGATCGTAGCCGGCCTTCGTTCCGACTACGCGGCCGGTCAGCACTGACGTGAGCGCAAAGCGGCTTTCGCCGGCCTGGACGTCGCTGCGGCCGAAAACCTCATCGACCGAACCCGTTGCCACGACGTGCCCGTCGTTGATCACGACGACATGCGAGGCGATGCGCGCCACCTCATCGATGGCATGCGAGACGTAGACGATCGGCACCGCGAATTCATCGCGCAGCCGTTCGATCAAGATGAGGATTTCGAGCTTGCGTTCGTCATCAAGCGCCGCCAGTGGCTCGTCCATCAGGAGGAGGTGAGGCGAGGATAGCAGCGCGCGGCCAATGGCGACGCGCTGCCGCTCGCCGCCGGAGAGCCGCCCGGGACGGCGCGTCAGCAGATGGCCGATGCCGAGCGTGTCCACCACCGGCTCGAACGCGATTTCCGGCTCTTTCTGCGAGCGATTGGATTGGCCGTGCGAATGGCTCGCGGCCCGCCCCGCAAACCAGCGGCCGAACATCAGGTTCTGACGGACCGTCAGATGCGGAAACAGCCGCGCATCCTGATAGACGAGCCCGATCCGGCGCGCGTGCTTCGGAACGAAAATATGCTTCTGCGTATCGACCAGCACCCGGTCGTCTACCACGATCGTGCCACGCTCAGGGCGCAGCAGCCCCGCGATCAGCGAAATCGTGACCGACTTTCCGGAGCCCGAGCGGCCGAACAGGGCAATGACGCGCGCGTCGCTCGCGAAGGCAACGTCATAGGCGAAGCCGCCGAGTTTGATCGCGGCATCGAAGCTGATCATTGGAACTGCGCGAGCCGCCGGTTTGCGATCCGGGCGATGAACTCGGAAGCGACAAGGGCGACGAGGGCCATGACAACCGCGACCGCCGTCAGCCGCCAAGCATCGGCATCGCCGCCGGGCACCTGCGTATAGGTGTAGATCGCCGCCGAAATGGTCTGGGTCTCCCCGGGAATATTGGAGACGAAGGTGATGGTGGCGCCGAATTCGCCCAGTGCCCGCGCGAAGCACAGGATTGCACCAACAACAACGCCGGGCAGTGCGAGAGGCAGCGTCACGAGCGCGAAAGTCCAAGGCCCGTTGGCGCCGAGGGTCGCTGCCGCGTCCTCGAGCCGCTGATCGATCGCCTCGATGGACAACCGCATCGGTCGCACCATCAGAGGAAATCCCATCACGGCGGATGCCACCGCCGCCCCGGTCCAGCGAAACGAAAAGACGATGCCGAGGTAATCCGCGAAGAATTCGCCGAGATAGCCGCGCCTTCCGAGCACGATCAGCAGGATATAGCCGACGACGACCGGAGGGAGCACGAGCGGCAGATGGACAAAGCCATCGAGCAGCATCTTGCCGGGAAACTGGTAGCGCGCGAGCACATAGGCGATCAGTATGCCGAACGGAAGGTTCACCACCATTGCGGTGGTGGCGATCCGCAGAGACAAGCGCACCGCCGTCCATTCATCCGGGGAAAGTCCGAGAAGCGCGTCGCCCACCGTTAGACCGATTGCCTCGCCCGTGATCCGTATGGCGCGAACATTGCCGTTCAACGCTGCCAAGGCAAGCTTGAAACGACATCCAACGCGCTATTTGCCCTGGTTCACCATGCCAAACCCTTGCGCTTTGAATTCGCGCACAGCGGCGCTCGATCGCAGGTAGGCGAGAAACGTCTTGGCATCGGGGTTGCGACTCGTGGCTGTCAGCGCGGCGGGGTAGAGGATCGGCGCATGGGAATCGGGCGGAAAAGTATCGACCACTTTCACGCGGGGCTCAGCCTTGGCATCGGTCGCGTAGACAATGCCAAGCCGTGCTTCGCCCCGGGCGACGAAATTCAAGGCCGAGCGCACATCCGGAGACGGTGCGAGCTTATTGGCGACGCTCTGCCACATGCCGAGCTTCTCCAACGCTTCCTTCGCATACTTGCCGGCGGGAACCGAATTGACTTCACCAACCGCAAGCCGACCATTTCCGAGCGCGGCCGCAAGGTCGGCGCCCGGGGCGATCTTGAACTCGATCTTGGAGTCGGCCGGGGCGACCAGCACCAGGCTGTTGGCGAGCAGAGTTTCGCGTGAAGCGGCGTCGATGAGCTTGCGCTGTTGCAGCCAGTCCATCCAATCGAGGTCGGCCGAAATGAAAATATCAGCGGGGGCACCGGATTCGATCTGGCGCGCCAGCGCCGAGGAGGCGGCGTAAGACAGAACCGCACGCTTGCCGCTCTCCTTTTGCCAATCGGCCGCAATGGCATCGAGCGCCGTTTTCAGGCTCGCTGCGGCGAAAACCAGAGGACCGCCGCCGCGATCCTGGGCGGCGGCGGGTGTGATCGTTGCCATGACGGCGAGCATCAACGCGATAAGCGGCCGGATCGCAGTTGAAAGACGACAACAAGGCATGGCAAAGCTCCGTGGCGACCGCGACGAGGAGGTCGGTATTCCCGAAGATATATAGCGGGGTGCACACCATGTTGTCACGGTGCCCGTTGAGCGTCTCAACGTCTCGTTAAGCATCCGCTGCGAACGCCGGCTAAACTGGTTTGGCGTACGTAGCCCTTGGAGAACGCATTGGTCGAAAGTTCAAAAGTCGAAATTCTCGGCCGTGATTGGCCGGGCCGAAAACTGCCGCTGATGCCTGGAGACCTGACGCAGTTTCTGCCGCAAGGGCTCGCACTCGGAACTCCCGCGGTCGTGCGGCCCTGGGACGATCCGCTCAAAGTGCTCGCCGGTCCGAGTTTCTATGGCGTCGATCCGCCGGAGAGCCACCCGTTTCGCGCGGCGCCGACCCAGGAGCCCTCAGGCGGCGCCATTTATTTCGACGATCATCTGGAATTCGGCGAAATCCGTACCGCGCTCGAAGTCATGGGCGCAACCCTCCAGCGCAACGATTACGCGGTGTTCGCTGCCTCGGCTGACGACCCGCCCAACGATCGCTACCTCGATCAGGTGCGCATCCTGCCTCGCGCCGCGCTTGCCCATTTCTTCGGGTGCGGTGAAGCAAGCGCACTTCCCGATCAGCCGATCCCGATCGGCGATTTCATCGCGCAGTTCATCACGGACCAGCGGACAAAATGGAACGACCCTCGCTACGCCTTCAGCGGGCGCCTCGCGGGCACGCTCGGCGGCGACGGCGATTGGGCGAAGGAATCGCTGTGCTTCGGCTTCCTGGTCGAGAATACCTATTGGAGCGTATATCGGCTCTGGAGCCGCGCGTGGCTTGTCACTAAGTAAAGGCAGCAATGTCCGACGATATCAAATTCAATCGCACCCTCGATCTCGCTCCCGGCGTGGTGGATGAGGTGGTCCCGGGGGTCCGCCGCATCCTCGCCGACAATCCGAGCCCGTTCACCTTCAAGGGAACGCTGAGCTACATCATCGGCCGTGGCAAGGTTGCCATTCTCGATCCCGGCCCCGGTGACGAGCGCCACATCAAGGCACTGCTTGATGCCGTGCGCGGCGAAACCGTGACCCACATCCTCGTCACCCACACGCATCGCGATCACTCGACGGCAGCCGCGGCAGTAAAAGCCGCGACCGGCGCAGTTACAGTGGCGGAGGGACCGCATCGCCCAGCGCGTCCGCTTCTCAGCGCCAACGAGGTCCGGCTCGACGCGGGCGGCGACACCGAGTTCGTGCCTGACCTGAGGGTCGTCAACGGCGAGGTGATCGCGGGCGACGGCTGGGCGGTCGAGGCGATTGCCACGCCGGGGCACACGGCGAACCATATGGCGTTCGCGCTCCGGGGCGCTGATGCGCTCTTTTCCGGCGATCATGTGATGGGATGGTCCACATCGATCGTGGCGCCGCCGGACGGCGCGATGATCGACTACATGGCTTCGCTCCGCCGCCTCGCCGCACGCCCGGAGGCGGTGTACCTCCCTGGCCACGGCGACATCATCCGCGACGCGCCGCAATTCGTCGCGGGTTATATCGCGCATCGGCTAGGCCGAGAGACCTCGATCCTCAAGCGCCTCGCCAAGGGCGAAGCTGCGATTCCGGATCTGGTGAAGGCGATCTATATCGGACTTGATCCGCGTCTCGCGGGAGCGGCGGGGCTCTCGACATTCGCCCATCTGGAAGACCTCGTCGCCCGCGGTCTCGTCGCGACCGACGGCGCACCCTCGCTGGCAGGCCGCTATCGCTTGGTGGACTGACGGCCCTTCGGGGCTGCTTTGGGCGTGGCCTTCACGGGGCGCTCGGCCACATCGGCCTTGTCGACGGTCGCCGCGTCGTCGATGTCATCGAGCAGCCCAAGGACGCGCTCGGCATTCGCCCCAAAGTCGGCGAAGCTGTAACGCGACGCCGAGCGGATATCGATTCGGGAGCCCTCGCGGACGCCACGAATGCGAATCGCCACGTCATCGCGGAAGCCCATGATCTGCGAGCGGGCGATCGCCTCGATCCGGCCATCGCGGCCGGGTTGCGGCGCGCGGGCATCAACGATGCGCCATTTCCGCTTGGTGATGATCGCGTAGGCACTGTCGAACGCGATCTTGGGATTGACGTTGACGACCAGCGGCTCGATGTCGGGCCACGTCTCCTTCTGGATTTCGGCGGTGGCGAGCCCCGGGTAGATGCTGGAGTTGGGCGGCCGCAGCCGCGCCACCACGTCAAAGCGCGGCGGATCGATGGGATCGGTGGTGATGTCCCGGATGGGCGGCAACGAATAGCCCTTGTAGACGAGATAAGTCGGGTAACCGATGAGGCCCACGCCGATCAGGACTGCCGTCATTGCTTGTCCGAAGCCCGGTCCGCCGTTCATCCAGAGCGAGACGAACGCGGCAAACGCGGCAAATATCGCAAAGAGCGACAGAAGCAGCGCACCGCCGAAGGTAACCAGCAGCGGCACGATCTCGAGAACGTCGGCTCGTTCGAAAATGATGGCAAGCAGCGCGACTGCAAGGGCGAACACCGCAAGCCGCCGGGCAAGGATCGCGAGCCAAGACGGCGGATCCTGGACAGCGCGGCGGCGGGACAACACCATCGACATCGTCATCAACCCTCAGTGCAAATCTTCTTGAGCGCGGTCCATTCGTCCGGCGTGAGCAGCTGTTTCCTGACGGCGGGCTCGGGGACCTTGTCCACGGCCGCAGCCCGCGCCTCGGCCTCCGGATGATCGAGCAGGAAATGCTCCGTCGGCGTTGGTTTGCCCGACACCCTCACGAGGAAAGCGCCGAGCGAATGCGGATCGGCGCCGATCTTCGCGAGCAATCTTGCACCGAACATGTCGGCGGCAGCCTCTTCGCCCCGGGAATAGGCATTTTTCAAAAGCGTATTTGCGGTGAATATCACCGCGCCGCCCCCCGCAAAATCGTTCAGCAGCAGACCGAGCATCAGCGACAGACCGCCGGTCTGCACTTGCGACCTGATGCCGTCGCGATGAGCGGCGTGACCGAATTCGTGCGCGATCACTGACGCGAATTCATCGGGTGAATTGGCGTTCTTGGGTATCCCCGCATAGACATAGACATGCCCGCCAGGCAGCGTGATGGCGTTGAGGTCGTCGACATGAACGATGCGTACCTCCATCGGGATCGGCAGGTCGGCGCCGGCAACCAGTTGATCGACGATCTTGGTGAATGCAGCGCGCGCCGCTTTCTCCTGGGCGGTATTGCCGATGGAGCAGTCGACGGTCTTCCCCTTGGTCTCCTCTTCGAGTTCGTGCTGGACCGCCTCGTTGGCGAGTTCGCCGAACCTGATGTCTACGGCCCGCGGCAGCAGCGGCGCAACTCTGTTTGCGATCGCTGGTACGGCCCAAATCGCTGCCGCAATCACCATCACGGCCGCGAGCAGGCTATAGCGCACGACTCGGTTGCGGACGCGCTCGTCGGTCAAGCCTGTGCGATCGCACGGAAGGGCGGCCTGCACGACCGCGTCGGCGAGTGCCTTGTCGTGAATTTCGAGTCGTGCGGCAGATTGGCCGGTCGGTAGGCCGAGCCGGAGCACGCCTTCCGGGGTCGCCACCGGCGCGATCTCGGCACAGCGCCATTCCGCGAGCGTACGCCCGTCAGCCGCGTTGATCCGCAAAAGGCCGTCGACAAGCTCGACGTTGACGCTGTTACGGGCGCTGGTGAGCCCATCGTAGAAGGTGCCGGGTCCGGTCGTGCTCATGAGATCGCCCCGCTACAAGCTGCCGGTGCCGAGGGCGTCGGCGAGGCCTTCGCCGAGCGCGTTCGCGTGGGCCGGCCTGGCACGAACGTTGTCGAGCGCGGCGATTCCCGAAACAGTGACTGAATCCACCATGAGCTGCCAAACCCGGAATCTCACCACGACCTGGTAGATCGCCGAGCAACCGAGGACGAAGACCACGTAGGCCACTATCCCCATCAGCGCGAGGACAGCGTCGCGCGGCGTCGAGACGACCGAGAAATCGATGACGCCTGACAAGACGCCGATGATCATGATGGCCGCGAGGCCGCCCGCGATGATGAACGCGATCGTGAAAAGCAGCTGATAAAGGAGACAGCGCACATAGGCACCATAGAAATCGCGAATCCGCAGGTCCGAAACAACTGCGGCGCCACCCAGCCTTATGCCGTCGAGCCACCAACGCAGCATAATCGCAGCCAAAGCGGGCCAAAGAATAACCGCGAAGACGATCGCCCACGTCAGCGCAATCGCCGTAATTGCGCCGGCGGACTGCAGGTTGCCCACCTGCTGTACCGCCTCCCAGATGTTGGCCACATTCTGCGCGAGTAGCAGATTGCCAATCGCGGACAAATCGACTTCCTCACCCGCTGTTGCGAGGGCGAAGACAAGCTGCGGAACAATGACGATCCACATCGCGATGCCACGCACCAGGAGGCGCCAGCCGGAGCCTTCGAAGCTGCCGCCGAGATCGCCGAAGTAGGTGTTCTTCATCTGATAGCGTTCCTGGCTCGCCGCCATGAAGGGGTAGGCAAGGCCGAGGGTCAGAAGAGTAAGAGCCCACCACAGGACTGCGCGGATGGCAAAGACGACGCCTGATCCCGTCTGGTGAAAGCGAAGGCCGCGCAGCACCGTGCGCGTGAGCCGATAAGCGCGGGCGCGAAACCACGCGAACTGGCCAATGGCATATGTGAACACGAAGAAGAGCCCCGCCAGTTCGAGGTCTCCAGACGCGAGCAGAAGAAAGACCGACCCGATTTCGAGTGGGATCAGGATTCCGAGCGCCATCAGGAAGCCGGCCAGCAGCTCCAGCGCGGTTCCGGTGTATTCGAAATTTTCATCTTCGAGTTCGATGCCGGCCCACAGCGACCGCCGCATGTCGGTGAACAGCCAGAACCGGTAGAGGCCGAGCGTCACCCCCTGCAGGCCGTTGCCGCGAATCATCAAACGCCAGTAATCGCGACGGCTGCCGACAAACCGCAGGCGCACCGGCTTGTCCGCCGTCGCGGTCGGCGCGACCGGCGGCGTTGTCGTCACGGCCACCGCAGCACTGCTGTCAGCCGGTGTCATGCCGCGGCCCTGGTTCTAAGGCCGGTCCACGGCTCGTGCCATCTGCCTGTGATCATGCACCTGCCTCATGCAGTCGACGCCATAAAATTAGCTGCGTCGCGGCATCTCGATTTTAGACCGGGGATCGCGACAAATCCGCGTCACCGCATACTGACGAAGCGTCAGTGGTTGAACATGCTTAAAGGGGCGGGGGTAACGACGCAATAGCGCCGCACCCTGACCCAAATACGTCAATGGAACCTGAACCTTACGCTGCCGGCAGCTGGTAGTCCTTGAAGCGCTCGCGCAGCACCGTCTTTTGGATTTTACCCGTCGCGGTGTGGGGAATTTCGTCGATGAACACCACATCGTCCGGCATCCACCACTTGGCGATCTTGCCGCGCATGAAGCCGAGAATGTCCTCCTTGCTGGCGGCTTCGCCTTGTTTCATGACCACCACCAGCAGTGGCCGTTCATCCCATTTCGGATGGCGCACCCCTATGACCGCGGCTTCGGCCACTTTGGGATGGCTCACCGCGAGGTTTTCCAGCTCGATTGAGGAAATCCACTCGCCGCCGGACTTGATGACGTCCTTCGACCGGTCGGTGATCTGCATGTAGCCGTGCGGGTCCATCGTGGCGACGTCGCCGGTGTCGAAGAAGCCATTGTCGTCGAGGATCGCCGCCCTCTTTGAAATAGGCGCGGGCGATCGTTGGCCCTCTCACCTTGAGACGCCCGAACGATTTGCCATCCCACGGCAACTGGTGGCCGTTATCATCCTCGATTCGCATTTCCACCATGAACGGCGGATGACCCTGCTTTTGCTGGATGTCGAGGCGGGCTTCACCGGTAAGGGCGGCGTATTCCGGCTTGAGCGAGCCGAGCGTGCCGACCGGCGACATTTCCGTCATGCCCCAAGCATGCACCACCTCGACGCCATAGACGTCCTGGAATTTCTGCACGAGGACGCGCGGGCAGGCCGACCCGCCGATGATGACCCGATCGAGATGGGGCAGGCTGCCGCCATGGGCCTCGAGATGCGAGAGGAGCGCGAACCACACTGTCGGCACCGCCGCCGTGCAGGTCACCTTGTACTCGTTGAGCAGCTCGAGAATGGATGCGCCGTCAAGCTTCATGCCCGGCATCACCAAGGTCACGCCCGACATCGGAGCCGAGAAGGCAAGCGACCAGCCGTTGGCGTGAAAGAGCGGCACCACCGGCATGACGATATCGTTCGAGGACAGGCAGAAGGCGTCCGGCTGGCTCGTCTTGAGCGCATGCAGGACGTTGGAGCGGTGCGAGTAGAGAACGCCCTTCGGATTTCCGGTGGTGCCGGAGGTGTAGCACATGCCGGCGGCGGTATTTTCGTCGAACGAACGCCACACGAAGTCGCCGTCGGCCTCTGCAATCCAATCCTCGAACGCGACGGCATTGCGCAGCGTGGTCTTGGGCATATGCGCGGCGTCGGTCAGCACGATGTAACGCTCGATCGACGGCAGCTTGTCGGCGAGCTTTTCGAGCAACGGCACGAATGTCGTATCGGTGAAGAGAACGCGATCTTCCGCGTGGTTGACGATCCAGGCGATCTGTTCGGGAAACAGCCGCGGATTGACGGTGTGATAGATCGCGCCGATGCCGAGAATGCCGTACCATGTTTCGAGATGACGCCACGTATTCCACGCCAGCGTCGCAACGCGATCGCCGAGCTTGATGCCGTCACGCTCGAGACGCTGCGCAACTTTGAGGGCGCGACCGCGAATTTGGGCATAATCGGTGGTGTGAATCGGCCCTTCGACGGAGCGGGTGATGACCTTGCGGGCACCGTGATAGGTCGCGGCGTGATCAATGATTTTGTGGCACAGCAATGGCCAGTCTTGCATCAATCCGAGCATTTCGATCCCCTTAATTTTCGGTCCCAATTTGTTAAGGCGGGACTTTTTTGAACGTGAGAACATTAGCAACGCGGGAATGGCAGGAAAACCGCCATTCGTTTCAGCTACGTGCGATGCAGCAATCGGTTTCACAAAAATCGGCTGACCGAAAACCGCGAAATATCGTGAGCAGTCCGACCCTCGGTTGCGAGATCGGCGAGGATTTCACCGATCAGCGGGGCGAACTTGAATCCGTGCCCGGAGCACGGCGAAGCAATGACGATTTGGGGGTGAGCCGGCAGCCGGTCGATGATGAAATCGCCATCGGGAGCCATGGTGTAAAGGCACGTCGTTGCGGCCAGGAGCTTGCCGTCGGCACCCGGCAAGTGCGCCTTCAGCGCAGCGCGAATGATTTCTTCGTCGGCCGCCGCGATGTCGCGATTGTAGCTATCGGGGTCGACCCCTGCGCCGTCCTGGTCGTGTCGGGCGACTTTGACGCCGTTGCTGCCGTCGGCGGGAAATCCGTAAAAGAGGCCGAAATCGCATTCGAGCAGGAAAACCGGAAAGCGATCTGGCGAGAACAGGGCGGTCGTCGCGGCGTTCGCCGGCTCGAACCAACCGAGCACCTGGCGCACGGCTTTGACAGGCAGCGGAAGGCCGCCCGTCAGCGTCCCAACCCATGGGCCTGCAGCCACGATCACGCGATCCGCCGCGAACGTTTCGCGCTCGGTCCTGACCAGCGCACCGTCGCCGTCGGGCGCAATCTCGATCACGCGCTCCTGCAAGCGAACCTCGGCGCCGGCGGCGCGCGCTTCGGCCACTAGCGCCTCGATCGTGGGCTCCGCCCGCACGAAGCCGCCATCCGGCTGAAACACGCCGACCATCTGCTCCGGCACTCGAAACGCGGGAAACCGGGCCATCAGGCTCCGCGAATTGAGAACTTCGTGCGGCAGGTTATGGAGCTTCGATGCCCGCAGGGTTCCTTCGACAAGCTCGCTGTTGGGCGGGCCGATTTCGACGATGCCGGTGACGGTGAGCAGCGCCTTGCCCGACCTCGCTTCGAGGTCGCGCCACAGCGGATAGGCGGCGCGCAGCAGCGGCACGTAGGACGGGTGCTCGAAATAGCCGAGGCGGATGATGCGGGTGCGGCCATGGGATGAGCCGCGATCATGGCCAAGACCGAAACGGTCGATGCCAATCACCCGCCGCCCGCGCCGTGCGAGCGCGCTGAGCGCCGCGCTCCCCATGACGCCAAGGCCGATCACCGCAACATCGAAGGCCGCCATGGCCGCGTTTTCCTACTGATTTCGACGTATGATACCTCGTTCCTGACATCGGGATGCGGGGGGATTTGGCGCACCGAAGGTGCACGCCAGTAAAGCCCATCGGCCATGATATCGGCCGAAATTCCGGCGAAGGGTTTCGCTGCGTCCAACCGCGCCACCTGGTGTTGCTCGAATGTTTCCCACCGCCTTGCGCGCGATGACGGCAAGTGCTGCTGTCCTCGCGGTGCTCGCATCCGTCGGTCGCGGCGCCGCACAGGCGCCGCCCGAGGGGCCGAGCGCGTGCGAGATGCGTCTTTCGCCTGACCGAGCCGTCATCAAGCCGATGGGTGCGATCGATGGGCCCAATAGCTGCGGCGGGCCGGACATCGTGCACCTCGAGCGAATTATCCTTTCGGACCGGACGTCCATTCCGCTCGAGCCGCCGGCGACTTTGCGCTGCGAGATGGCCGAGGCCATCGTGAATTTCGTGCGTCAGGACCTCGCGCCGGCCGTTGCCCGCATGGGAGCGCCGTTGAGCGCCATCGAGAACTTCGATTCCTATGATTGCCGGAGCCGCAACCGCGTCTCCGGCGCGCCCTTGAGCGAGCACGGACGCGCCAATGCCCTCGACATTCGCGCGGTGCGGCTGAAAGATGGCCGCCTCGTGCGGCCGGCTGATCCCGCCGCGCCCATGGAGTTCCGTGTCGCGATGAAAACGAAGGCCTGCAACCGCTTCATGACCGTGCTGGGGCCGGGCTCCGATGGCTATCACGAGGACCACATCCACATGGACCTCGCGGATCGCCGCAGCGGCGCCCGCCTTTGCCATTGGGAATTGCGCACCGGTGAGCCGGAAACTGGCGCGGCCAACGAGGCTGGGCGCGCTGGCGTCGCCGCGGCGCGGGCGCCGGTGCCGCTGCCGCGGTCTCGGCCGTTCGAGGCCGGCGGCCTGGCACGCGATCCATTTTTCGAAGGTCATCCCTGATGAACGTACTCAGCAATATCGCGACCCGCGACGTCGAAACGCTCCTTCACCCCTATACCAACCTTGCGACCCTCGCCGCTTCCGGGGGCCCTCTCGTCATCGACCACGCGAAAGGCGTGTGCGTCTACGACCGCGCCGGCAAAGAATACATCGAGGGGATGGCCGGCCTGTGGTGCACGTCGCTCGGCTATGGCAACGAGGAACTGGTCGAGGCCGCGGCATCGCAAATGCGCAAGCTCTCTTTTGCGCATCTGTTCAGCGGCCGCAGCCACGATCCGGCGATCGAACTGGGCGAGAAGCTCAAAGAGATCGCGCCGGTGCCGATCTCCAAAGTGTTTTTCTGCAACTCGGGCTCGGAGGCGAACGACACTTTCATCAAGCTCGTCTGGTACATGAACAACGGGCTTGGCCGGCCGCGCAAGAAGAAGATCGTGAGCCGGCAGCGCGGCTACCACGGCGTCACCATCGCATCGGCCTCTCTCACCGGCCTTCCCAACAACCATCTCGACTTCGATCTTCCGATCGCGGGCATCGTGCACACCGCATGCCCGCATCACTATCGCGATGCCCTGGAGGGAGAAAGCGAAGAGGATTTCGCAACGCGGCTCGCGTCCGAACTCGAAGAACTGATCCTCGCGCGAGGATCCCGAAACGGTCGCGGCCTTCATTGCCGAGCCGGTCATGGGGGCGGGCGGCGTCGTGGTGCCGCCGCGCACTTATTTTGAGAAGATCATGGCGGTGTGCGATCGCTACGATCTGCTGATGATCTCCGACGAGGTGATCTGCGGCTTCGGCCGGCTGGGACGGATGTTCGGTTGCGACGCCCTCGGTTTTCGTCCGCACGCATTAACTGTCGCCAAAGCGTTGTCGTCGGCTTATGTGCCGATCGCCGGCGTGATGGTACCGCAGCGCATGTATGACGCGATCGTTGCCGAGAGCAGCAAGATCGGTACGTTCGGCCACGGCTTCACTTACTCAGGCCATCCGGTGGCAGCCGCTGTCGCGCTCAAGACGCTGGAGATCATGGCGCGCGAGCGCATCGTCGAGAAGGTGCAGGCGATAGCGCCGCAATTCGTCAAGGCGCTCCGTGAACTTGGCGAACATCCGTTGGTCGGCGAGGCGAGGGGCCTTGGCCTGATCGGCGCGATCGAACTTGTCGCCGACAAGCGCACCAAGCGGTCGTTCGACGCCAAACTCGGTGTTGCGGCGCGCTGCGTCGCCGCCGCCGTCGACGAGGGTCTGATCGTGCGTCATATCTTTAACGACACAATATCGTTATGTCCGCCGCTCATCATTTCGCCGCAGGAACTTGCTGAGCTGTTCGCGCGATTGCGTCGTGCGCTCGATCGCACGCTCGCTTGGGCAACGAGCGAAGGGTTAATGAAAGGTTAACGATGGGCGACGAATTTGTCGCGGACTTGAGCGGTTGAAATCGTGTTTCTTGCGGCTGATTTACCGGGATGAAGGCTTCTAAAGCTTTTGAATGCGCGTCGCAGAGTGGTTGGAGCTGGTGTTGTCGCGGGTGGTTGATTTCAGCGGTGGGATCGGTTTTCCCCGGTCCATGTGTGCAGGGGCGCGGATATGACGCCGCGCGAACGCGGCAACCCAGGTTCTCCCGAAATCATGGTTAACGCAGAGGAGTTCGCAGCCGGCGACGATCGCCCCCGTGGGGCCGCCGGGTCGCGGCTGCAACTGCCGATCAGCCGCCGCGGCCTCCTGGTTGGCGCGGCCGGGCTCGTCGCGGTTGGAGGTTCGGGCACTGCGGGGTACGCAACAGCGATCGAGCCCGAGCGGCTGGTGACGACGACCTACCGCTTTACCCCGCCGAACTGGCAGGGCCCGCCGTTACGCCTTGCGGTCATCGCGGATATTCATGCTGGCGGTCCGAACATGGAGGTGGAGCACATCCGCCGCATCGTGGACGGCGCGAATGCGCTCGCTCCCGACGTGGTGGTGCTGCTCGGCGATTTCGAGGCAAGTCATCGCTTCGTGACCGAGCATGTTCCCCCGGCGGTCTGGGCTCGCGAGGTAGCGCGCCTCGGCGCCCCGCTCGGCGTCTGGGCAATTCTCGGCAATCATGACTGGTGGCATGGGGTTGCCCATGTACGCAACGCGCTCGCAAGCGTCCGCATTCCGGTCTTGGAAAACCGCGCCGTCCTGCTCGGCGAGGGAAGTCGTCAATTTTGGCTCGCGGGCTTGGGCGATCAACTGGCGCATCAGCTCGGGCGCCATGCATTCCGCGGCGAGGATGATCTAGCCGGCACGCTTGCCCAGGTGACGACCGATCACCCGGTCATCCTGCTCGCCCACGAGCCGGACATCTTCACCAAAGTGCCGCCGCGCGTCGCGTTGACTTTGTCGGGACACACCCATGGCGGCCAGATCCGCATCCCCGGATTGTGGCGATCATGGGTGCCGTCTAAATATGGAGCGCGGTTTGCGTACGGGCACATCATCGAATCCGAACGGCACCTGATCGTATCAGGCGGGCTCGGCACGAGCTTCGTGCCGGTGCGCCTCGGCGTTCCGCCGGAAATCGTCCATGCGGTGATCGGCGCTTAATACGCGAATGCGGCAAACGCGCGAGATGCGGTGTCGCTAACCCGCGCGACGCCAGGGCAGATTGTCGGCGCGTTCCGTAAAGACCCAGCTGCCGATGCCTAAATCGTCCGGAAACGGCGCGATGATGCATCGATCGCCTTGATCGAAGGGAAGACCGCCCGCGCGCAAGCAAGACGCTGCCTGGTTCAGAGAACGGACGGCAACGCCGTAGGCGGCAACGAAGGGCAGGTCTGGAGACGCGAGCCCCGGCAATAGCTCCGCAAGAGTCACCGGCGATACAAGCTGCACGCGACCGCGATCGAGATGGAAAGCCGGTCCGTGTTGGTGTTCGCGCGGGGCGCGCCCGAGGAACCGCCGGAAGCGAGCGGTTGCTTCGGCCGCATCGGCTTCAGCAATAACGATGTCGACGAGGCCATAGGAACCGTTCGGTTGATCGAGCCAACGGGGCTGCCAGACGGTGTGTTCCGTCCTGTGGGCCAACACTTGGATGCGGCCCTCCGGCATTTCGCCCGGCGCAAGCCGGACGATGGAGAAGGCTGCGATGTCCGGGCCAGCCGCGGTATCGACCGGGCGCTGCATCGAGACCAGGGGCTGGACACGGAAGCCTGATCCGGCGAGGCGCGCATGGGTCGCGGCGGCGTCCGTGACCGAAAAGGCCACGAGGTGCACGCCGCGATAGCGCGCAACGGATGCATCGAACTCGCGGGCGAGCGGCGTTTCCGCCGTCTTGAACAGGATTTCGAGATAGCCTCGGTCGAGCATCACGGTGACGTTGCCGGTGCCGGCCGGCTTCGGCGGGCCACCCGCCGGGTCCGGATTGACCTGGACCGACACGGGCGTCGGTGCAAATCCCGCCCGGGTCAAAGCGCGGATAGCGGCGTCCCGGTCGGTGACGAAATGAGCCACATGGTCGAGAAAGACTTCATCGGCCAACGGCAGCCGGCGATCGACCTCGGGCGCTTCGAACGTCATGTGATGCTTGTTATCCTTCGATCCCTACCCAGTCAGGTCACGCGATCTCTTGACGCGCGGCGGCGATGCGTTGGGCCGCTTCACGCATGAGCGCAGTACGATCGATCTTGTTGGTGGTCGACAGCGGCAGCCGGTCGACGAACCAGACGAAGCGCGGGTGCTGGTAGGCCGGTGCGTTGGCGAGAGCGAACTGCTTGATGTCCTCGGAGGACACCGACGCGCCTTGCCGGGCGACCACGAACGCAACCGGCTTCTGGCCTTTGATGTCGTCATCGATCGGCACGACGCAGGCCTGCACGACATCGGGATGCCGCTCCAGCATGCGCTCGACGTCGCTTGGATAAATGTTCTCGCCGCCAGATACGAACATATCGTCGGTACGGCCGAGGAAATAATAGAAGCCGTCGTTGTCGCGGCGAAAGACGTCGCCGGTGCGGTAGAACCCGTCTGCCGTGAACGGCGAGGACAGGTCAGGCCGGTTGTGGTAGCCGAGCATGAGGGCGGGGCATTTCATCTCGAGAGCGCCTTCCGCCGCATCGGTCTTCGCAATCCGTCCGGCCTCATCGACGAGCCGGACATCGACCTTTGGATGCGGGTACCCGACGGAATTCTCCGGTTGCGGCAACCCGCGCGGATGCGGTCCGAACACCACCGGCCCGGCCTCGGTGGTGCCATAGGCATTGGTCACCCGGGCTTTCGGTAACGCCCGATGCAGGGATTGCATCAAGCTCTGGCTCACCGGCGCCGACCCCATGCGCACAAACTCGACGCTGGAAAGGTCGGTGCTCGCCATGAGATCGCGTTCCCGCAGCATCATCGCGATCATCGGCGGCACGGCGGTGAGCCATGTGCAGTGATGTCGTCCAATCGCCTCGATGTAGGCCGGCGCAGAAAACTGCGGCTGCATGACGATCGTCGCGTGCGACGCGCAGGCGAGCTTGGTCAGCGCCAGCGCATTCATGTGATACAGCGGCGCCGCGATCAGAAAACGATGGCGGGAGAAGTCCTGGCCATCGATGCGCGTCTCGACGACCCAGATGTGGCTCTGGTGCGAGAGCACGACGCCTTTGGGCATCCCGGTCGAGCCGGAGGTGTAGAGGAACATCGCCGGCTCATCGGGCTTCGCCGCGACCGCGTCGAATGGGCCCGGATCGAGAAAAGCCGCGAAGCCCTCGGGCCCGCTGTCGCCGAAACACACCGCCGGCAGATCGGCCGGACAGGCGCTCCGCCGGGCCTGATCGCAGAACACCAGCCGCGCTCCGGCGTCCCGTAAGATGAACTCGATCGTCGCCCGCGGAAAGCGATAGTTAACCGGCACCGCGACGAAGCCGGCGCGCAAGATGCCGAAATAGGCCGCGACAAACTCGCTGCGGTTGGCCGAGAGAATGCCGATGCGGTCACCGCGCGCAAATCCTCTCGCAACGAGCGCTCGGGCCACGCCCTTTGCCTGCGCATCAAGCTCGCCATAGGTGACGCGGCGCTCGCCGTCGGCAAGATCAATGATCGCGAGCTTGTTGAGATCGCGGTCGCGGCGGATCAGATCGCCGAGATTGGTAAAAGCGGATGCCACTGGTCGTCGTCACCCTTTGGGCGGCGCCGTGAGATAGGTCCCGCGGCCGCTGGCGAGCAGTTTGCCCTGGGCGTCGAAGACCCGCGCCTCCGAGGTCGAGAACTGGCTTCCCATCCTCACGACGGTGCCGCGCACCGTAAGGTCCCCCGGCATGGCGGGACTGTGATAGTCGATGCGCAGATCGATCGTCGGCACGCCGCGGCCAAGCTTCCGCACCATTGCCCAATCGGCGCCGAGATCGATCAGGGTCGCGAGGATGCCGCCGTGTGTGTAGCGACGGTCCGGGTTGACGACCCACTCTTCCCGCCACTTCGCGGTGATCTCGACGCCGTCGTCGTGGACCGCGACGACCTTGAGGCCAAGCCACTGATGATAGGGCCCGCGGGTGACGAGCTGCTGCACTTGCTCCAGCGTGATGGCTTCGGGCTTCGTCTGCTCGCTCACGGCGCCACCACGACTTTGCCGATGACCTCGCGGTCCTGGATCATCCGTAATCCTTCGGCGGCCTGATCGAGCGGCAGGACCTTGTCGATGACCGGCTTCATCTTGCCCTGGGCAATCAAGTCCATCAGTCCTTTGAGATCATCGTCATAGAAACTGTTGGAGCCGATGATCTTCAGTTCGAAGGTCCAGACATAGCGCAGGTCTTCCTTGGGGTCGTGCCCGGCGGTCGCGCCGCAGACCAGGAGCTTGCCGCCGCGCTTGAGGCAGCGCAGCGACGGCTGCCAAGTGTCCCCGCCGGTGAAATTGATCACGACGTCGACGCCGCCTTCATAGCTGCGGCGCTGCGGCTTGCCGTAACGCTCGACCGCCCATTTGGAGAAGTCGACCTCCTGGTAATTGATGGCCTCGTCGGCGCCAAGCTCCTTGAGGCGCTGCAACTTCTCGGGGCTGCTCGCGCACGCGATCACCTCGGCGCCGAGGTGTTTGGCGAGGATGACGCAGCCGGTGCCGACGCCGCCGCTCGCGCCGAGGACAATGACGCGGTCGCCTTTGCGGATGGTATCGTGGGTGATCAGCATGCGGTGCGCGGTGCCGTAGGCGACCGGAAGCGAGGCCGCGTCCGCGAACGTCACGTCGGCCGGCATGGCAACGAGTTGATCGGCGGCGACCAGGCAATACTCGGCCATGCCGCCGTCCAGCATCTCGCCCATCAGGCCGCGCTTCTTGTTGAGCGGATTGACCAGCACGCGGTCGCCGACCTTCCAGCCGTTGACGCCGTTGCCGGTCTCGACGATCTCGCCTGCCATATCGAGGCCGATAACCACCGGCAGCGGCACCTTGATGCCGGGCATGCCGCGCATGGTGAACACGTCATGGTAATTGAACGACGATGCCCGCACCCGGATCACCACATGGCCTTCCGTCGCCCGCGGCACCGGATAATCGGAGACCACTTCAAGGTCGCCAAGTCCGCCATGCCGACGCAACACCAGCGCTTTCATCGTCGATGCACCCACGCCTTTTCCTCCTCACGTGATGCGAAGTTCTTAATTGGTGCGGCTGAGGTATTCCACTGCAAAAACGAAGTGCTGAAGTCGCATCGGGGTCGTCGTTTCGCGCCCAATTCTGCGGCGGTTCGATCGCAACGCTGCGGGGCGGCACCGACGACCCCCGATCGGTCACGACGGAACTTGAGCCGGCTCCTTCTCGGCGTGGGAGCGCACCATGGCCGGCAACGCCGACGCAACTTCGGCGATTACCTCATCCCAAGCCCGCGGCTGCGGCTGTCGAAACAGCCGCGCGGTCGGGTACCAAGGGCTATCGTCACGGTCGAGCAACCAGCGCCAATCCGGAGTGTGAGGCAGCAGGATGAATACCGGTTTTCCAAGTGCGCCGGCGACGTGCGCAAGGCAGGTGTCGACTGCGATGACGAGATCGAGGCAACTCACCAGCGCCGCCGCGTCGGCAAGGTCGTTCAGCGACCTGCCATACTCGAGAATATCGCTGCGCTGCCGGAGCAAATCTTCGTCGCCCGGGCGCAGGTCCTTCTGCAAACTCACGAACGTCGCGTCAAAGTCGGTGAGCGTCAGCAGCTTTGCAAGCGCGATGGAGCGGTTGCGATCGTTGAAATGAGCGGGGCATCCAGCCCAAACGAGCCCGATGAAAGGCCGTTTCCGCTCGGCCAACCGGGCTTCCCAAGCAGCGACAGCGTCAGCCGGCGCGTGCAGGTAAGGAATTTCTGCGGGGATCGTATTGAGCTTGGTGCTGAACGCCAGCGGCAAGCTCATGAAGGGGCAATGCAGATCGAATGGCGGTAGCGGCTCGCCGGCGGTCACCACCTCGGAGACACCTGCCAGCGACGTCATGAGGCGGTGCAGGGGCCTCGGCACTTCGACGATGACATGCGCGCCCCGCGCCGCTACCAGCGGCACATAGCGGCAGAACTGGACCGTATCGCCAAGGCCCTGCTCTGCGTGCAGCAGAATTTTCCGCCCGTAGAGCGAAGCAAGACCATCCCACTGCTGTTGAGCGAAGTCGCGGCGCGGCGAGGTGACGGAATCCCGCTTCCATCGCCACTCGTATTTGGCAAATCCGGTGGTGAAGTCGCCGGTGAGGAGCCGTAGCAGGGCCTCGTTCCAATGCGCCTCGGCGAAGTCCGGCACCAGTTCCTGAGCCTTGAGATGGCTTGCAAGGGCCTCATCGAAACGGTGCTTTGCTTTCAGAGCAACGCCGCGATTGTTGTAGGCTTCTGCGTAATCCGGCCGGAACGCGATCGCTTGGTCGAAGCTTTCGATCGCCGCGGCGTCGTCCTCGAGTTCATGCAGCGCGTTGCCGCGATTGTGGAAGGCTTCGGCATAGTCCGGCTTAATTCGGATGGCGCGATCGAAGCTCGCGACGGCCTCGGCGTAGCGCCCGAGCCGGGTGAGCAGATTGCCGCGATTGTTGAGGGCGATCGCGTGCTCCGGGCGCAGCATCAGCACGGTTTCGTATCCCAACAGCGCTTCTTCGGGATGCCCGGTCTCCTTCAGCAATATCGCACGATTGTAATGCGCGTCGGCGAAGTCGGGCTGTGCCGCGATGGCCCGGTCGTAGCTGTCGAGCGCGTCGCTAAACCGCCCAAGCTCCTTGAGCACATTGCCGCGATTGCTGAGCGTCTCGGCGTGATCCGGTCGAAGCGCGAGCGCCATGTCATGGCGCCGAAGTGCTTCCTCGCGCCGGCCCAGCCGATATTGCGCAATCGCAAGCAAACGAAGAGCATCGAAGTGTGCCGGCTCCGCTTCGATAACCGCGAGGCACAAACGTTCCGCATCTGCCATGCGGCCGTCGCGCATGGCTGCGACGGCCCCTACGAACAGTTCGGCAGGATGTAGATGGAGCCTCGGGCACCTGCAGCATCTCCGGGTGGGGCTACGTCGGCTTGCGAGCGGCGCCGACTGCCGCGGAGGTGCTTCGATTAAGAAGGCCCGGCACATCTGCCGCGAGGCGCTTCACCGGCTCGCTCCAGTCGCCCGGCGTTGTTTGCCGATAAAGCCGCGCGCTTGGATACCAGGAGCGTGGTGCCTCGTTCGAGAAGCCACGGCCAATCCGGAGTGAACGGCAACAGCACGAAGAGCGGTCGCGCCAGCGCTCCGGCGACCTGGGCGACGCTGCTGTCGACCGATACGATGGCATCGAGGCGTGCGATCAGTGCCGCCAAGTCGGCGAAATCCTTGAGCATCTCGGTCGGATCGAAAACATTTCGATGCTGCAGCACGAGATCATCGCCGGGTCGCAAGTCTCTTTGTAGCCGCACGAAGGACGCTTCGATGTCCAGGAGCGGCTGCAATTGGCGCAACTCGATCGACTGGCCGGTTTCGCGCGGGGGCGCATCGCTCGTCCAGGCGAGGCCGATCCGAGGACGCCGAAGCGCGCCAAGGCGAGCCTCCCAACTTAGCAATGAATCGGTCGACGGCCGCAGATAGGGCGTGGGCGCCGGGATCGACTCGAGCTTGGTTCCGAAGGCGAGCGGGAAACTCATCAGCGGACACTGGAGATCGAAATCGGGCAACGCGTCGCCTTGCCCGACGACCTGCGTGACGCCGGCGAGACCGGCAGCGAGAGAGCGCAACGGTGGAGCGACGTCGAGGATGATCCGCGCGCCGCGCGCGGCGACCAGGGGCACATAGCGCAGGAAGCGAATGGTGTCGGCGAGCCGCGCTTCGCCATAAAGGAAGATGGTCTTGTCGTAGAGCGAGACGAGACCATCCCACTGCGGTTGCGTGAACTGGCGGGGAGGCGGAGCCGGTGGAGCGCGCTTGAGCCGCCACTCGAATTTCGGCAGGCCGCGCAGGAAATCTCCGGTAAGAAGCCGCGCGGCCGCTTCCGCGCAATAGGCGTCCGGGTGCTCCGGCGCCAGCGCCTGCGCCGACGCGAATGCGGCTAGCGCCTCGGGAAAACGCCGCATGTCGACGAGAATGCGGCCGCGCACGACGTGGGCCTCGGCGTATTGCGGCCGTATGGTCAGTGCTCGGTCACAAGCGGCAAGCGCCTCCTCGAAACGACCCAGCGCGCGCAGAGTGGCAGCGCGGCGCGCATTTACGACGACCGTATCGGCCTTTAACCCGAGGGTCTGGTCGAAACTCGCAAGCGCCTCCGCGTGACGGCCGAGGTCCGCAAGCACGATGCCGCGATTGAAATGGGCATCGCCATAGTTGGGGCGTAAGGCCAGCGCCGCATCGCAACTCGCCAGCGCTTCGTCACCCCGTCCGGCATAATGAAGCGCGACGGCGCGGTTGTTATGGGCCTCGGCATAGTTGGGCTCGATGGCAATTGCGCGATCGTAGCTGGCCAAGGCCTCGTCGAGGCGCAGCATATCCTGCAATACGACGCCGCGATTATTATGGACCTCGGCAAGGTCCGAGCGGATCGCCAGGATGCGATCGAAGCTCGCAAGCGCTTCGGCACGTCGCCCGCTCCGGTACTGCACGGCCGCGGTCAGCCGGGAAGCGCCGAAGTGGTCGGGATCGTCCTTGAAAACGGCGGCGCACAGGCGCTCAGCTTCGACCAGTTGCCCACCTTCGAAAGCCGCTACCGCCTGCTTGAACAAATCTTCAGTAACAGGTGCGTCCGCCACGGCCATCGCGAGCCCGGTTGCCAGTCCTCAGTTTCTAAAAACGACGATAAAGGCGAAGCCTATCGGAAGCCAGCCTCGGAGGCGACAAAGAACTCATTTTGCCGGAGTGCGCTTGCGTCGGCGCTTGGGTGCCGGAGGGGCGGCATCGCGTCGATGCGTGTCGACATGCTCCAGCACGGCCTTGACCGCGCGGCTGACGGCAGCCTTGCCGCGCGACGGCGGCACATGGCCTTTTTCGACCGCCACGATCATGCGCTGCAGCAGATCCATGTCGTGTTCGTCGCGATAGGGCTTGGTGTCGAGATCGGCCGGCACCTTCTTCAGCCGCTCGTCGCCGGCACGTTTGACATTCTTCTGCATGAAGCGGTCATAAGCCTGCCAGGACACTCCTGCGGCGCGCACGGCTGCCTGCTCGGCACGGGTCGCGATCTGATGGGCGTGAAGATAGTGCAGACCCAGCTGATCGATCAGCGTCTTCTCGACCTCCTCGTGCAAGACCAGGAAGCGGTCGGTCTCGATGATCCGGCCGCGGAACTTGAAAGACTGCGGCATGTGCCGGTCGATATAGATCGTCCTGGCGTCCAAGCTATAGCCCGCAAGATAGGGGATGTCGTGGTTACGGTCAAAGTTCTTCACCCGCCGAACCACCGCGTCGAGCGCGCGATCCATCATCAGGCTCGACACGTACCACTCCGGCATGCGGAGCTTCTTGTGAGGGGCTTCAGGATGGCAAAACTCAAGCGGCATCGTGGTTCTCCCGCGCTGAAACGATGCGACGAAGACCGCGCCATTTCAGACAATTCGGCCGCGATTAGCCATGGTCATCGTCCGTTGCTTGTCGGCCCCCCGGACGACACGCATGCGCTGACCGACGGCTACGGTCGCCACAACGGCGGCGGCATAGGCCAATGTGACCAGGCGAGGGGGCTCGCCATTTACGACTGCCGCGAGGCCAACGACCACGAACGGCTGAAGCAGCATCAACTGCCCGACCCGGGCGACGCCAGCCGCCGCCATTGCTGCGTTGAAGACGAAGAATGCGAAGAACTGGCTGACAAAGCTGACATAGGCGAGGCCCGCCCAGGCGCTCGCGGGCGCGGCGGAGAGATTCGACGGCCACAGCAAAGCGACCGCGATCAACGCCGGCGGCAGCAGCGCGGCGACCTGCCAGGAAATGACTTCCCATCCGGGCATGCGCAGGCTCAGGCGACCGTTGAGGGCATAGCCGAACGCGCCGGCAATCACCGTCAAGAAGAGGAAGACGTCGCCAAGCACGACCGACCGTGCTTCGCTCTGGCTCAGGACGAAGACGACGACCAGCGCCCCACCGGCGAGACTGACGAGCCAGAACCCTAGGCTCGGCCGCTCGTGGGCGACGAGGGTGGCGGCCACAGTTGTAGCGAGCGGCACGATGCCAAGCACCACGCCGCCGTGGGCGGCCGGCACGCTCACCATCGCGACCGCCATCAGCAATGGAAAACCGACGACGGTGCACAGCCCGGCCACCAACAAGCTCGTCCATAGCTCTGGTGGCGGCAACGGACGGCGACGAATCAGCACGAATGCGAGGCCCGGAACACCCAGCAATCGCCGCGCGCGCTGCCGTCAGAAACAGCGGATCGATCGAGGCGACGGCGAGCCGGGTCGCGGGCAATGTGCCGCCGAACAGCATGACGCCGACGATTCCGAGCGCGATGCCGATCTTATGGCGGGAGCCGATCATGTGGCTGGCGCACCAGTTTTGCTGGGAAAGCTAATCTCAGGCGAACTGCGAGCGGCGGGCTTGGTCGTGCGATCGTTGCGCCGTTGTATCCGCGATCACGCCGGCACTGCCGTTTCGAGCGCGTGCTTGATGAGATCGGGCATCGGGAGGATGGATGGCAGTTCGATGCTGCGACCGGCTTCCTTGAGGGCCTCGACCAGTCCCTTGTAGGGGGCGAGCCGCAAATACTGGTCGGCGATGACGGCGACGGTGCGACGTTTGCCGAGGTCGGTCGCGAACAACTCGATCCCGTCGACCGGTGTCGCGGTCTGTTGGGCCGCCAGTGCCGGCGCGAGACAGACGCCGAAGCCCGCGTGCACCAGTTCGAGCGCCACCTCGTAGGTGCGGCAATGGGCGACGATGCGGTGCGACGGCAGCACGCGCTGGTACCACTGCTGAACGCGCAACGTGTGCTGCGTTCCGAAGTTGAACTGAATGCAGCTGTTGAGCAGCCGGGCGACGTCGGGCGACGCTGCGTCGAGGTCGCGCAGCACGCCGAGATTTATCGTGCGCGGCACCGCAAAGACATACGGGTCTTCAAAGATCGGCACCTGGCGAAAGCCCACGCTCAATTCCGCAACTGAATCTGCCGCAATCAATCCGATGTCGGCCTGGCGGGAATACAGCATCTCGAGCACTTCGCCGGGCGCCAACTCGTGGATATCGACCTCGATATTGGCGCCGCCGTTGCTGCAGCGTCGCAGCGCCTCGGGCAGCAGTGCCTTGATCACCGAGTTGAGACCGGCAACACGGACGATCGAACGCTTGCCGACGGCGAATTCGCGCAAGCCTGCTTCCGCCTCGGTCACCTCGCGGATGATGCTTTGGGCATGGCGCAACAACACCCGGCCGGCATCGGTGAGTTCCATGCGATTGCGCGCGCGGTCGAAAAGCCTGGTCCCAACGCTCTCCTCCAGCCGTGCGAGTTGCTGGGACAGCGAAGGCTGCGCCAAATCGAGTTGTTTCGATGCGCGTGTCAAAGTGGCGGACTGCGCGACAGCGAGGAAGATGCGAAGCTGATGCAGGGTCATCGTTAACGGACATTGCGCGGGTCGTGCCCGCTTGGGGTGCGCACATTACCGGGATTAGGCCGCGCTAGCGAGGCGAATGCAGCGGTATGCGGCGTTCAGGACTATCGGCTATTGCAATATTGGATATAGGATTTGCCTTGTTATCGCTTATTGCAATTCGACATATAGAGCGCCGCCGCATTTACAATTGTGGCCGCGGCGTTAGATTTTCGCGTGTCATCTGGGCGCCCGCGGTGGGTGCCGATGGAGGAAACAATGTCCTGGACCACTCCGACTCTCGTTGAAGTCTGCATCGGCCTCGAGATCAACGGCTACCTGCCGGCCGAGTTCTGAGCAACAGGGCCGGCGACGGCCCGACGCGAGAATCGCACAGATTCTGGAAAGGAATGACGCCTCATGGGGCGTCTTTCCGTTTTTATACTAGGCTCAGCGGCCGGTGGCGGCTTTCCGCAGTGGAACTGCGGCTGCGACGTGTGCCGGCTGGCCTGGGCGCGTGATCCGCGAGTGAAGCCGCGGACTCAGGCAAGCATTGCGGTTACCGGCGCCGCATTGGGCGGGCAGGGCCACGCGCCATTTGTGCTCATCAACGCCTCGCCTGATCTGCGCCAGCAGATCATCGCAACGCCCGAATTGCAGCCGCGCGGATTGCGCATGAGTCCCATTGGCGCGGTCGTGCTTACGGGCGCCGAAGTCGACCAGACAGCGGGCCTTCTGACGTTGCGCGAGCGCGGACCATTCACGCTTTACGGTACGACGGGCACGTTGGAGACACTCGCCACCAATTCGATCTTCGATGTGCTCGCAAACGACGTGGTGACGCGCCAGGCGATCCGCGTGAATGAGCGGTTTGCTCTTCCCGGAGGCATTGAAGCCGAGCTTTTCCTGGTTCCCGGCAAAGTGCCGCTTTATCTCGAGGGCGACAATCCGGAACTTGCGGCCGAGACCGAGGCCAATGTCGGCGTCGAACTTGCCGCAGGCGGTGCACGGGTCGTCTTTATTCCCGGCGCCGCGAAACTGACCCCGGCGATGACCGAGCGCATTGCCGGCGCCGACGCCGTGCTGTTCGATGGCACCTTGTTCACCGATGACGAGATGATCGCGGCAAAGCTCGGGACGAAGAGCGGGCACCGCATGGGACATATGCCGGTCAGCGGTCCTGATGGTACTTTGGCGGCGCTTGCGGGGCTCGCGCGACGGCGCATCCTGATCCATATCAACAACACCAACCCGATCCTGATTGAAAATTCGCTGCAGCGCCGCGCAGTCGAGGCGGCGGGATTTGAAGTCGCGGAAGACGGGATGAGGATCGAACTATGACAAGCTTGCTGACAGCGGACGAATTGGAAGCCAAGCTGCGCGATATCGGCGCGCGGCGCTATCATCGCCTGCACCCGTTCCACCACATGCTCCACGGCGGCAAATGCTCCAAGGGCCAAGTGCAGGCTTGGGCGCTCAATCGCTATTACTATCAAGCCATGATCCCGGTGAAGGACGCGAGCCTGATTGCACGCTGTCTTGACCAGGACGTCCGGCGGGAATGGCGCAGCCGCCTCGTCGACCATGACGGCACGGCGCCCGGCGAGGGCGGGATTGCGCGCTGGCTCAAGCTCACGTCCGGGTCTTGGCCTCGACAACGACTACGTCACGTCGCTCAAGGGCCTGTTGCCGGCGACGCGCTTCGCTGTCGAAGCTTATGTGCACTTCGTCGCCGAGAAGACGCTTCTGGAGGCGGTTGCATCTTCGCTGACCGAGCTGTTCTCGCCGGCGATCATCGGCGAGCGCATCGAGGGCATGCTGGCGAACTACGACTTCGTCACAAAAGAAACGATGGCCTATTTCTCGGCCCGGCCACCCCAGGCAAAACGCGACAGCGAGTTTGCGCTCGACTACGTCAAGCGCAATGCCAAGACGCCGGAGCAGCAGGCTCAGGTTTGCAATGCGCTCGAATTCAAATGCGACGTGCTGTGGGCGATGCTCGATGCGCTCTACCACGCTTACGTCACGCCGGCGCTCCCGCCGCCCGGCGCGTTCAAGCCGGCGGCGTGAGCTTAATTTCCCCTCCCCCGCGTGCGGGGGAGGGAAAGTAAAACTAGAGCGGGGAGCAGAGACTAAGGAGATGCGCCCGTGAATGAAGCTGCGCCATCGCTCACGCCGGAAGCACGGCCGCGTCTGCCGCGCGGCGTGCGGCTCGTCCACAACGAAGCCCAAGGCGGGTGGGTGCTGCTGGCGCCCGAGCGCGTGTTCAAGGCCGACGCGATCGCCGCTGAGGTGGTCAAGCGCTGTACTGGCGAGGCGACGCTGGCCGACATCGTTGA
Organism: uncultured Alphaproteobacteria bacterium; assembly: GCA_963702755.1. Taxonomy (GTDB): domain Bacteria; phylum Pseudomonadota; class Alphaproteobacteria; order Rhizobiales; family Xanthobacteraceae; genus JAJPKK01. The sequence continues at coordinate 83,310 of CAVPDZ010000015.1, forward strand.
TGATCTCGCGAAAACCTTCAACGCGCCGCGCGAGCGCGTGCTCACTGACGTAACCGCATTGTTGCAAGGGCTCGCCGACAAGCAGCTGCTGGATGTGTGATGGCTGAAAACGGTCAGGCTCGGCCCGTGCTCCACAGTCCGCTCGGCCTCCTTGCCGAGCTGACGCACCGCTGCCCGCTCGGCTGTCCTTACTGCTCGAACCCGTTGATGCTCGATCGACGGGAGGATGAGCTCGACACCGCCACATGGGCGCGGGTTTTTGCGGAGGCGGCCGGGCTCGGTGTGCTGCAGGTGCATCTCTCGGGCGGCGAACCAGCTTCCCGACGCGACATCGTCGAGATCATGGCGGCGGCACGCGCCGCCGGCCTTTATACCAATCTCATCACCTCGGGCATCGGCGTCACCAAGCAGCGTCTTGAAGCGCTTGCCGACGCCGGGCTCGACCATGTCCAGATCTCCATCCAGGACAGCGAACCCGCCTCGGCCGATCGGATCGCAGGTTACGATGGTGCCTATGCCCGCAAGCTTGCGCTTGCCGCTGACGTCGTCGCCCTCAAGCTGCCGCTCACCGCCAACATCGTGATCCATCGCGCCAATATCGATCGTGTCGACGACCTCGTGACCATGGCGCTCGACATGGGCGCAAAGCGCGTCGAGATCGCCCACGTGCAGTATTACGGCTGGGCGCTGAAGAACCGCGCCGCGTTGATGCCGACCCGAGAGCAGGTCGAGCGCGCCGTTGGCCGGGTCGAGGCACTGCGGCGCGAGCATCACGGGCGCATCGTGATCGACGCCGTGGTGCCGGACTATTACGCGCGCTTTCCAAAGCCGTGCGTCGGCGGTTGGGGGCGGCGTTCGCTCAACGTGACGCCCGCGGGGCGCGTATTGCCGTGCCATGCAGCGGAATCAATTCCGGGCCTCGAATTCTGGTCGGTCAAGGACCATTCACTGCGCGAAATTTGGGAGCACAACCCCGCCTTCAATGCCTTTCGCGGCACGAGCTGGCTGCCGGAACCGTGTCAAAGCTGCGAACGCCGCGATACCGATTTCGGCGGCTGCCGTTGCCAGGCCTTCGCGCTCACCGGCGATGCTCGCGCAACCGATCCGGTGTGCCACCTCTCGCCACATCATCATGTCGTCGTGGAGCAGGCCGCGATCCGCGAGGAAAAGGCTTACGAGTACCGGCGCATGTGAGGTGTCTTGCGACTCGACCGAAACGGTCGGCGTGATCGCAAATCACGCGGTCGGCTTCGGAACGACGCCCGCGTACCAATCGTAGATCTGCTGCCCGGTCCAGAACACGACGCCCTCGTGCTTGCGCAGGTAATCGTAAAGCTGCTCGAAATATTTGATGCGGTGCGCGGCGCCGGTGACATAGGGGTGGACGCCGATGGCCATCACCCGCGCCGACTCAGCGGATTCGGCATAGAGCCGGTCGAAGGCGTCGATGGTGCGCGTCATCAGCACTTCGGATTCATGATGATGCGACACCATCAACGTGATGTCGTTGATCTCGGCGCTATAGGGCACCGACAAGACCGGGCCATGGGCCGTCTTCACCCATAGCGGCTGATCATCGAGAATCCAGTCGCCGAACCAGGTGAGCCCGGCTTCGGCAACGTAGTCCAACGTGTGGAATGTCTGCATGCGGCCGGGGCCGAGCCAACCGGTGGGCCGCTTGCCGGTGAAACGTTCGATGATGTCGATCGATTGGCGAATGTTGGCGCGCTGGTCCTCGATCTGGTGGATGGGCATCTGGACGTAACTGTGCGCCATGAACTCCCATTGAGCGTCGCGCGCTGCCGCCGCGACTTCCGGATAGGTCTCGCACACCTTCGCGTTGATCGACATGGTCGGCGTCACGCTGGCCGCTTCGAGTGCCCGTTTGAGCCGCCAGAACCCGACCCGCATCCCGTATTCGTACCAGGTCCAGTTCGGCATGTCGGGGATCGGCGTCTGTCCCATGGGCGGCTGCGACAACTGCCGCGCCATGGGCCGCGTGATCTCCCACTCCTCGATGTTCACCACCGACCACACCACCATGCGCGCCCCGCCGGGCAGGCGGAGCGGGGGCCGCGTGAATGGCGATGAATAGGAGAGGCGCTCGCGCGGTAATGTCATGGGATTAATCCGAATCTCACTGGGGCTGCTTCGCGGGCCGGCATGACATTTTGGCACGTACCATGCTTTCTCGACATGCCGTACCGTTTGAGATTAGCTTATTGGCAGCGCACTTCCACGTGCTCGCAGCCGCCAAAAGCATTTGCAAGGAGTCGATGATGCCGACATTCGGGTTCGTCCGCACAGCCGCCCTGACCGTCATCGCTCTCGTGGCCGCGGGGGCGCTCGATGACGGCACCGCGCGAGCCCAGGATGTGGTCAAGGTCGGGGCGCCGTTGCCGCTCACCGGGCCGTTGTCGCCGGAAGGGCTTAAACAAAAGCGCGGCTACGATCTGTGGGCGGACGCTGCCAATGCCAAGGGCGGCATCAAGGCCGGCGGTAAAAGCTACCGGGTCGAGATCGTCTACACCGATTATGCCTCGAACACGCCGCGGGCGGTGCAGGCGGCCGAGCGGATGATCACGGAAGACAAGGTGCAATTCCTGTTCGCGCCGTTCGGCTCAGGTGCGACCAAAGCCGTGAGTGCGATCTCGGAGAAATACCAGATTCCGCTGTTGGCGCCCTCGGCCTCGGCGGCCGAAATCTTCGATCAGGGCTTCAAGTATATCTTTGCGACGTTGACCGGAAACGACACCGTCTCGGTGCCGATCGCAAAGCTCATCGCCGCCAAGAACAAGGACATCAAACGTGTCGCGGTGCTGGCGCGCAATGATTTGTTCCCGCTTGCGGTCGCCCAGGAGTTCGAGAAGGCGGTGAAGGCCGAAGGCCTCGAGGTCGTCGTCTCCGAGCGCTACGCCATCGGGACGATGGACCATTCCGCCGCGATCACGCAGATGCGTGCGGCGCGGCCGGATTGGGTCTACGCCTCCGGATACATCAACGACCTGATGCTGATCCGCAGGCAGATGAACGACCTCGGCCTGAGGGCGCCCGTCATCACGATGATCGCCGGACCGGCCTATCAGGAGTTCGCCAAGACAGTCGGTCCGCTGGCGGAGAACATCACCACCATGTCGTGGTGGCATCCGGCAGTCCGGTACAAAGGCAAGGACGTGTTCGGCTCGACCGAGGCGTTCAACGCGGCGTACGAGAAAAAATACGGCGGCGAAGCCGACTATATCGAAGCCGGCTCTGCGGCCTGCGGTGCCATCCTTCAAATGGCAATCGAAGCGGCGGGCACCGTCGAGCCTACGAAAGTCCGCGATGCCATCGCCGCGACCGACGCCGAGACGTTCTACGGCAAGGTCAAGTTCGCGCCGGGAGGACAGATCAACTCGTTGCAACCGCCGGTGCTGCAGCTTGTCGGCGGCAAGCCGATCGTTCTGTGGCCCGACGCGATCAAGTCCGGTGAAGTTCGCTTCATGTCGAAGTAGCGGCAGGCTGCGCGACGGATATTGCAGGAGATGCTGCACCGAACGAGAGAATCTGGCGGCGTGAGCGCGCCGCCATGATTTATCTGCAGATTGCGGCGAACGGCCTCGTTCTCGGCGGGCTCTATGCATGCATCGCGGTCGGCTTTTCGCTGGTGTGGGGCGTCCTCAACGTCATCAATATCTTGCATGGGACGTTTATCGTTCTCGGATCCTATGTGGCTTATTTCGCCTACGTTGATCTCGGCATTCACCCCTTCATTTCGGTCGTGATTGCAGGCGCGCTGCTCTACGCGCTCGGTTACGCCGTACAGGCGGGGATCATCAACCGCGTGATGGCGGCGCCGGTGCTCATCACCTTGATGCTCACCTTCGGCCTCGACCTCATTCTGAACAACACCATGCTTGTGGCCTTTACGGCCGACTACCAGTTGGTCAACCTCGCGCATCCGCTCGGATCGATCGAGATCGGGCCGGTGTTTCTGCCGGGCGATCGCGTTGCAGCCATGGGGCTCGCGCTGCTGCTGACGATTTTGCTCTATCGCCTGCTGCGCGACACCAGGGTTGGCCGCGCCATTGTTGCGGTCCGCATGGACCGCGAGGCGGCGGCGATGATGGGCGTCGACATCAAAAACATCAATGCCATCACCTTCGCCATCGGAGCCTTCATGGCGGGCGCCGCCGGCGCGCTGCTCAGCATCATCTTTCCGGTCTCGCCGTTGAACAGCAACTTGTTTCTCGGCAAAGCCTTCGTGGTCTGTGTGATCGGCGGTCTCGGCAGCGTGCCGGGCGCGCTTGCAGGCGGTCTTGTTCTGGGGATCGTTGAGAGCTTCGCCTCCTATTGGTTCGGTCCTGAGCGCGCCGTGATCGTCTCGTTTGCCCTGATGCTGGTGCTCCTGTTCGTTCGCCCGAGCGGCCTCGTTGGCAAGCGGGGGTACGAATGAGGCCGTGGCTGACCCTCGCCGTGGTCGCGATTCTCCTCGCGGCGCTGCCGCTGATCGCCACCAACTATTGGCTGCGTATCGCGACGACCGTCTGCATGTACGCGGTCATGGCGCAGTCGTGGAATTTCATCGGCGGGCTTGCCGGCTATCCTTCCTTTGCGACCGCCGCGTTCTTCGGTCTCGGCGCCTATACCTCGGCAATCCTTCAGAATAACGGTGCGCCGATGGTGTTCGGCTGGGGGTGCGCCGGTTTGGTGGCGATGATGTTCGCCGCTCTCATCGGCGGCGCCATCTTGCATCTGCGCGGACATTATTTCGCGATCGCGAGCCTGGTCCTGGCCGAGATGCTGCGCGAAATCGTCAACGCCATGCCGGACTTCACCGGCGGCGGCAAAGGGCTGAACCTCCCGATTTTGAAGATGTCAGTCGCGGCGCAATCGTCGTTCTTTTTCTATTCGATGCTCGTGCTTGCCGTCATGTGCATGGCCGTGGCGATCGTTGTCCACCGCAGCAAGTTGGGCTTCGGTCTACGCTGCATCCAGCAGAACGAGGATGCGGCAAGCATGCTCGGCGTCAACGCCTACAGCTATAAGACGGCGGCGTTTTCGCTTTCTGCCGTGTTCGTCGGTATCGCGGGTGCGGTGTACGCGTCGTGGGTCAATTACATCGATCCGCCCGACGTCTTCGATTTGATGCTCACCATCAAACCGCTGGTGATGGTGCTGCTCGGTGGGCTCGGCACGATCGTGGGACCGGTGATCGGGGCCGTTATCCTCCTCCTCTTCGAAGAAATGGTCTGGCGTAATTTTCTGACGATCCACGCGGCAGCGCTCGGCTTGATCATCGTGCTTCTCGTGCTGTTCTTGCCGCATGGTATCGTCGCGCTCGTGCGCCAAAAACTGGTGGCGCGGATGGCTCCCGGATGACCCCGTTGCTGTCGCTTGAAGGCGTTTCGCGGCGATTTGGCGGGCTCAACGCTGTCGACAACGTCGCGCTCGACGTCGAGCAAGGGGAGATTCTCGGTCTCATCGGCCCGAACGGCGCCGGCAAGACGACGCTGATCAATCTTATTACCGGCGTTCATCCGGCCACCGCCGGTCGCGTACGCTTCGAGGGGCGTGACATCACCCGATGCCGCCCTCACCAGATCGCGCGGCTTGGCCTTGCCCGGACGTTCCAGATCGTCCAGCCGTTTCCGAATATGACGGTGGTCGAGAACGTGGCGGCAGGCGCGCTGTTCTGCGGGCACGTCACGAATGTTCGCGAGGCGCACGCTGTTGCGCTGGAGCATCTCGCGTTCACGGGATTGGCCGACATGGCCGACCGTCCGGCCGCCTCGTTGACGCTCGCGCGGCGCAAGCGGCTGGAACTCGCCAAGAGTCTCGCCATGCGGCCGCGCCTGCTGATGCTCGATGAGGTCAACGCCGGGCTCAATCCGACCGAGATCGACGAGGCGCTTGGGATCATCCGCAGGATCGCGTCTCAGGGCGTCACCATCATCGTCATCGAGCATTTGATGAAGGTGGTGCTGTCGATCTCGAAGCGCATCGCGGTTCTGCACCATGGGCAGTTGATCGCGCAGGGGCCGCCAAACGATGTCATCCGAAACGAGAGCGTGATCGAGGCTTATCTCGGCGCCAAATACGCTGCCGCCAATCGGCGCGACGTCCAATGAACGACACGCCTTCCAAGCTGTCGGTTGCCAACCTCCAAGCCGGTTACGGCGACGTGCAGGTGCCTATGGGATGCGAGTCTCGACGTTTTCCGCGGTGAACTTGTCTGCATCATCGGCGCCAACGGTGCCGGCAAGACCACGTTGCTGCGTTGCCTGTCGGGATTGCTCAAGCCGATAGCCGGCACCGTCGCGGTTGACGGGAGGGCGATGACGCGGGCCGTACCGGCAGACTTCGTCCGCGCCGGGGTGGCGCATGTGCTGGAGGGGCGGCGTTTGTTTTCCGCGATGAGTGTTCGCGACAACCTGCTGATGGGCGCCTACCTGCGGGACGACAAGGCCGAGATTGCGGCGGACCTGGAGAGCGTCTGCGAAATGTTTCCGATCCTCGCCGAGCGCCAGCGGCAGGACGCCCGCACGCTTTCGGGCGGCCAACAGCAGATGTGCGCCATCGCCCGCGGGCTGATGGCGGCGCCAAGCCTCCTTCTGATCGATGAACTCTCGCTCGGCCTCGCGCCGCGGGCGGTAGAGGAATTGTCCGAGAGCCTGCGGGCCGTCAGAAAGTCCGGTGTTGCCATCCTGCTGGTCGAACAGGACGTGATGAACGCGCTCGAACTTGCCGATCGCGCCTACGTCGTCGACCGCGGTCGCGTGGTCAAGTCTGGCCCTGCGGCAAGCTTGGCAACCGACCCAGCCATCCGCGAAGCCTACATGGGTTTGTCATAGGCGTGCATGATGGCCGCCGGTGCGGAGGTTTCCGAGACCCGACCATCCTTGTGATCGGTTTTATCTGTGGCGTGCGCAAGAACGTATTGCAGGCTGAGCCAGGTCCATAGAAACAGCCGTTGGTCCTTGCGGCCGGCGCGATGATCGGCGAAGGCAGTGCGGGCCCAATCGACCGAGAGTCCGGCGACGGGTTCGAGCGGCGGCTCTGGCGGGATGGTGCGTAGCCAGCCGGACACCGGAATGCCAAATCCCTTCTTGCGGCGGGCAACGAGGCTCGCCGGCAGCATGCTTTCGGCGGCGCGCCGCAACAGATATTTGCGCTGGCGGCCACGGTATTTGAAGCGGCGCGGCAGGCGACGGCAGAACTCGACGAGATCGTTGTCGAGAAACACGGCGCGAGTCTCAAGCGAGTGCATCATGCTCGCGCGATCGGTCTTGGCGAGGATATCATCCTGCAGATAGAAGCGGGTGAAGAACTCCATCAGCCGGTCGACCGGATCGCGGCTCGGCGCGCCCTCCCAGGCTGCAATCGCGTCCCCGTAGAGTTCCTCGGTCGCGACCTTGCTGCCGGACAATTCGCCGATCTCTTCCGGGGTGAGCGGCGCCATCCACGCCGGGGCCCAGGTATTGGGAGGATAGGAAAGCCCCGTCAAGAAGCGGCGCAGCTTGAAGTCGAGGCTCATGTTCTCGTTCGAGCGCGGCAAGTGCTCAGCGGCGGCGCGAAATGCCCGGTGCAGCGGGGGAGGCACGACGCGGCGATACCATGCGCCTGGAGCCAAGGCGTCGAACGGGTCGTAGCCGGCGAACAACTCATCGCCGCCGTCACCCGTCAACGCGACTGTGACCTGCTCGCGTGTGAATCCGCTCAGCATGTAGGTCGGCAGGATCGACGGATCGCCGAGCGGTTCGTCGAGACGGCCGAGCACGGTCGGGACGAGATCGCGCGCCTGCGCAAGGTCGAGCACGCGCAACTGATGGGCGACGCCAAACCGGTCGGCAGCAATGCGCGCGTGGGCAGATTCATCGAAGGTCGGCTCGTTAAAGCCAATGGTGAAAGCCTTGACGTGCTCGGCGCCGCGCTGGTGCGCAAGCGCAGCGAGGATCATGCTGGAATCGATGCCGCCGCTGACGAAGGCGCCGACCGGCACGTCGCTGACGAGCCGGCGCCGAACCGCCTGCATCAGGAGTGCGCGCAGCTCCTCGACCAGAGCGCCTTCGCCGCGTTGGGCGACAGATTCGTCAGGCTCGATCGAAAAACGCCAATAGCAGCGGACCCGCGGCGCGACTTCCGGACCAGCCCCAAGATCGAGCTCCAGGCTGTGGCCGGCCGGCAGCTTTGCGCAGCCCTCATAGAGCGCCGCCGGTGCCGGAATGTAGCCGTAAGCAAACAGCCTTCGTAACGCGGCGAGGCTCGGTCTCGCTTCGATAGCGCGGTGCTGCACGAGGGCACTGAGCTCGCTCGCGAAGGCGAACAAACCGGGCGCCGCGTAGTAGTAAAGTGGCTTTTCGCCGAAGCGGTCGCGCGCGAGAAACAGACGACGGTTCGTCCGATCGAATGCGGCAAACGCGAACATGCCGTTGAGGCGATGGGGAAGCGCGGCTCCCCACTCCTCGTAGCCATGCACCAGCACTTCGGTGTCCGAGTGGCTCGAACGGAAGCGATGGCCGCGCCGCTGAAGCTCTTCGCGTAGCTCGACGTGATTATAGATCTCGCCGTTGAAAACGACCGCGACCGAATTGTCCTCGTTCCACATCGGCTGGGCGCCGCCGGCGATATCGCGGATCGCGAGCCGTCGGAACCCGAGAAAAAGCGGCAAGGCGGGATCGGCGTAGAGACCCTCGTCGTCAGGTCCGCGGTGAATTTCGGCGCCGCACCATGGCGGCGAGGTCGTCGCGATCGCCGCGGCCAAAAAATCCCGCGACGCCACACATCTCAGTCGGCCACGTTGCCGCCGATCACGTCGCGAACGAGATAGGTCAGGCGTTGTTGGGATTCGAAATAGGTGCGCACGAGGATCTCGGCGAGAAGGCCGAGCAGGATGCTTACCATGCCGATCAGAAACGTGATCGCGGCAAGCGTCGGCATGGGGGTCACGATCAGGGAGACGCCTTCGGCAATCTTCCAGTAGATCGCCATCCCCAGGAAGAGGAACGACATCAGAATGGCGAACAGGCCCAAACCGCCGAACAAATAGATCGGCTTGACGAAATAGCGGTCGAGGAACTTCACCACGATGAGATCGAGCGTGACCTTGAAAATGCGGTTGAGGCCGTACTTCGAGACTCCGAACCGGCGCGGATGGTGTTCGACCGGAATTTCACACACGGTCGCGCCCATCCAGGCGGCATAGATCGGAATGAAGCGGTGCATCTCGCCATACAGTCGCACGCCTTTGATGACGTCTTTGCGGTAGGCTTTCAGCGTGCAGCCGTAGTCGTGCAGATGCACGCCGGAAATCCACGAAATCAGCGCGTTGGCGACGCGGCTCACGAAATTGCGCCGCACCGCCGCGTCTTTGCGCTCGCGTCGCCAACCGGAGACGACGTCGTAGCCTTCGTCAAGCTTGGCGAGGAGGCGCGGAATGTCCTTCGGGTCGTTTTGCAGGTCGGCATCGATCAGCACGATGACGTCGCCGCGGGCATGGTCGATGCCGGCCATGAGCGCGGCGGTCTGCCCGTAATTGCGGCGCAGATTGATGCCGATGAGCTGGGGATAGAGTTTTGCCGCCTTGATGATCTCGTCGCGGGAGCGGTCGGCCGATCCGTCATTGACCAGGATGATCTTGTAGGGCTTGCCGACCGCACGCAGGACCTCATCGAGCGCGGCGCACAGCGGCGCGATGCTGTCCTCCTCGTTGAACACCGGGACAACCACGGACACCGCCTCGCGCTCGGCGGGTGGCGGCTGGCCGGCGGATAAGCTGTCAACTGGCATTGCACCCCACAATTGGCGGGATCGTCGTTTCTTGACCGAGGCCCGCATTAATCCGCGGCCTACCTGCCATTTTTTCGTCGGGCGGGCAATTTCGTTCGCCAAGCTGGGCGTTCACGAAATTGCGCGTTGACGGCGGCCGGCGGTCTGTCAATCATCGGCGCAAGCAAACCCCAGCCCAGCACAGACCGTACAAACTGCACCTCTTATTTTGGCTTTGACGCTTCGATCTCACTCGTAGTTGTCATGCCCGCTTCAAGCGGGGCATCCAGTAGCCACCGTGCTGACAATCCTGGGAGATGTCGGGTACGCTTATGACGACACGGGTTACTGGATCGTCCGGTCAAGCCGGACGATGACAAGAAGAAAAGGATTTCGAGGGTCGGAAACACCTAGCAATCCATAAATGCGATCGACACAGGAGGAAACCATGGCAGAAGGCGATGTGAGCAGGCGGGCTGTCCTGGCCGCGGCGGTTGCGGGTGCGTCGGCAGGTGCGGCCTCGACCACGGGTTCCCAGGCCCAGATTGCAGTGCCGTGGTCGACCGGCACCGAATTGCCGAAAACCAAGGCCCCACCGAATGCGACCGATTGCCATCATCACATCTACAGTTCGCGCTTCAAGGTCGACCCCAATTCGAAGCTGCGGCCGGGCGACGCCACGGTCGCAGACTATCGCCTGCTGCAGAAGCGGATCGGCACATCGCGCAATGTGATCGTGCAGCCCTCGACCTACGGCGTCTTCAACGATGGCCTCGTCGAGGCACTGAACGAATTCGGTCCGTCGGCGCGCGGAATAGCGGTGGTCAACACCGAGGTGACCGATGCCGAGCTCAAGCGGCTCGACGCGGCACGGGTTCGCGGCATTCGCTTCAATCTTGCCACCCCCGGCGGCGCCACCAACATGGACATGCTGGAACCGCTCGCGAAGCGCATCGCTCCGATGGGTTGGCACGTGCAGTTTTATATGTCCGCCGACGGGACTGTCGCTGCGAAGGACGTACTCAATCGGCTGCCGTGCCAGATCGTGTTCGATCATCTCGCCCATATCCCGCAACCGATCGGCACCGCGCATCCGGCGTTTGCGGTGGTGGTCGATCTCCTGCAAAAGGGCAAGGCGTGGGTGAAACTGTCGGGCGCCTATCAAGACACCAAAATCGGCCCGCCGACGTATGCGGATTCGACTGTCGTCGCGCAGGCCTACGTGAAAGCGGCGCCGGAGCGCTTGGTGTGGGGCAGCGACTGGCCGCACCCGAGCGAGCAGAACAAAATGCTGCCGGATGACGCCATTCTGTTCGATCTTCTGGCCCAATGGGCGCCGGACGAAGCCGTGCGCAAGCGTATTTTGGTCGACAACGCCGCCGCGCTCTATGGATTTTCCTGAGCGCAAAAACGAAATCGAGGCGACCGACAGGCCGCCTCGATTCAAATTTTCACCCTCGATCGCGATCAGAGGCGAACCCAGACGCCCGGATGCCACACCCAACGGCCGCCTTCGAACACATGATGGCCCTTGACCCAGATGGTGACCCGCTGACGGCCGCACCGGGATGACTTCGACGACCGGCGCCGGCATCACAGGAACGACGCCGCGAATATGATGGCCGGGAACCCAAACCCAGGCCAGCCCACGCCAAGCCCAGTGCCCCGGCACCCAGTTGTAGCCGGCACCAGGAGCTACCGGAATGACTTCGACCTTCGGCGCCGGCATGGCCCCGCGCTCGATGACAACTTCCTGGCGGATGCGATGCCGGTCCCCAATGCTGCAAGCAGCGCGACGGCGGCAGCCGCCCTCGCGAAGGTGCGCGATGATGTTCGCATGAACCTCTCCTTGAACGACCGCGGGGGATATTCAAGACCGCGTGCGAGATGAAATGAGTCAGCCCTATCCCAACGCCCGCTGACGGACGCCGTATATGCAACATTGAGGTGGCAGATCAATGATGAGATGCGTGACGCGTGTCACATTTTTGCCGATTTGCGATCAGGCTGCGGGGCGCCTCGAAGCCGTGGACGAACACGTACATCGCGATCTGCAACACGCGACGTTATGATATAGGTCGCCACAATGCCGCCACGCCGCTTTCCCGCGCAAAGGATTTTTTCATGTTCGTGATGCCACGGTTTGCAACGGCCCTTGCCGCACTGGCGGCCACGCTTTTCCCCGCGGCGATATCGGCGCAAGAGTATCCGACGCGGCTTGTCCACATCATTGCGCCTTATGGCCCGGGCGGTCCGTCGGATCTCTTTGCGCGCATTGTTGCGCAAAAGCTGTCCGATGCCTTGAAACAATCTTTTGTGGTGGAAAATCGCCCGGGCGCAAGCACGATGATCGGCACCGAGTTCGGTCGCCAAGGCGCCGCCCGACGGCTACACGCTGCTCATCATTTCGCAAACCCATGCGACCAACGAGTCGCTGGTGACCACCAAGAATTTCCAGCTGATGCGCGACTTCGCGCCGGTGTCGCCGATCTATGAGGGCGACCTCGTGATGGTGGTGCACAAGTCGGTTCCGGCAAAGACGCTGCAGGAGTTCATCGCGCTTGCCAAGGCGAAGCCCGGCACCATGAATTACGGATCGTCCGGCACCGGCTCGCAATATCATCTCGCCGGCGAATTGTTCAAAACGATGGCCGGCGTCGACCTCGTGCATGTCCCCTACAAGGGCAGTTCCGGCGCCCGCAACGATATTCTCGGCGGCCAGATCCAGATGATGTTCGACACCATCGCCACCATGGGACCCAACGTCGATGCGGGGCTGGTGCGCGCGCTCGGCACCAGCGGGGCGGCGCGTTCGCCTAACATGCCTGACGTGCCGGCGATTGCGGAAGTGGTCCCGGGTTTCGCGGCGTCCGGATGGGTCGGCATTGTGGCGCCGGCTGCGACGCCGAAGCCGATCGTCGAACTCCTCAACCGCGAAATCACCACCATCCTGACTTCGGCGGAGATCAAGGAGAGCTGGGCGAAACAGGGCGCAACACCGATGCCAATGTCGCCGGACAAATTCGGGGCCTTCATCGAGGCCGAGATTGTCAAATATGGGAAGGTCGTTCAGAGCGTCGGCATCAGAATCAACTGAGCGCGCGAGTCTCCGACCGATCAGTCTTCGCCGAAATTCGCGAAGACGAGCCGCTTCAGCGGTGGCGTTGCGTTGACGGTGCGCAAAAAGAGCTTCGAGAGGACGAAGCGCAAGCCTTTGTCGGCGACCGACTGCTGCAATGCCTCAAGCGATGTCCGCACCGCGGCGAACCCATAGACGCGCATCTGGCGTTCATAGTCGTTGATGGCGGCCTCGATCGAGCAAGCACCACCGGCGGCAGATACGAGGTTGCGGCATAACAATGAAGCGTCGCGCAACGCGATGTTGGCGCCGATGCCGCGGTAAGGCGTCATGCTGTGAATCGCGTCCCCCATGAGCGTAATACGACGCGTGTCCCAGGCTGCCACAGGAACCGAGGTCTTGAACGTGATGACGTTGAAGGTCGAAAGGTCGGAGGCGCAGACGAGCACGCTGTAATCGGGGTGCCAGTTGCGGATGCGATCGAGGACGAGTCGTTGCAAGTCCGTGGCATCCAGCTGTTCGAGTGGCCGCCCGCGTTCGAGGTCTCTCCGAAGTGCGCCGTAGCCCCAGAAGACATAGCTCGTCGCATTGTCGAACATGGCATTGGTTTGCGTCGTCGGGAGCATGTCTGCGCCGGCAGCAGCACCGAATTCGTGGACCCCGATAAACATGCCGCGACGACCGGGCGACATGACAAGGCCCGAGCTTTCGAGAATGTGCGGCGGCAAGCGGCGGCGATTTTCCGCCGTCAGCATGACTTTCGCCGCAATGCCGACAGCGCCGGTGTCGATGCGCTGCGCATTGGGGAGGAATTGGCGGCGGACGCGGGAATTGCCGCCGTCCGCACCGACGAGCACATCGCATGTCGCGGTGCTGCCGTCGGCAAAATGCAGCGACGATCGGCCCTTCGGCGTCTCCGTCATAATGCGTGAAGGTCTTGTCGAACACGACAACATCGTCGAGGCCGGTCAGCAAAACCTGCCGCAGCGTGATCCGGCTCGCCGAGCGATGCTGCTCGATCTCGCGGGCCTCGCCACTCATGTCGAGCGACAACAGTTCTTCCATCTTTTCGCTGAGCAGGCGGAAGCCGCGATGGCCGACGCCGCAGGTCGATGCGAACAGTTCGAACAGGTCGGGCGGCAGGCACTCGTAGAGCGCGCGGCTTCCCTTCGGACTGATATGGACCCGATAACCTTGCAGGCGATCGGTGCTGGTGCGGTCGCGCTCGTAAAGCGCAACGCTCATTCCGGCCTTCTTGAGGCCCTGCGCAAGAGCAAGTCCGCCGATGCCGCCGCCGACGATACCGACATGAAAGCGATGGTCCGTCATGATTGCCTCCTGTTGCTGCATCCGCGCAGGCGATGCATGGCATCGCTTCAGCGCTTTTGTTTCCGCTTGGGTGGCGTCCGATTTCGTTTGCGCCGCGCGGGCTGCGCGGCGGATGAGGTTGACGCTGGGGCCGTGAGCCAAGCCTCGACCTCGGCGAAGATGCGCTCGAGCTGTTCGACACTCGCTCCGAGAGCCATGGAACCCGCGATGGCGGAGACGAGAAGGGCGGCAGCGCGCGCAGGATCGAGATCGGCGCGGAACACGCCTTCCGCGACTCCTTCCTTCATCCATCGCTCGATGCTGAATTGCCAGTGGCCGAAGAGGGGCTCGACGACCTTGCGGATGGCCGGGTCGCGACGGCCGCGGAGTTGCAGCTCGAACATCACCGCCGTGAGGTCAGGGTGCTCGGTGCGGTAATAGAGCGAATTGGCAAACTCCTGATGCAGCCGGTCGAGCGCGGCGCTCCCGCTGGCGGCGACCGGTGGCGCGTGCAGCGTGATGAAGCGGGTCGCGAGATAGTCGGCGACACCGCCGATGAGCGCCTCTTTGGTTGGAAAGTAATAGTGCAGCGTCGCGATATTGACGCCCGCGCGCTCGGCGACGCTGCGGGTGCGCAGCCCCTCGAAGCCATCCTCCGCAAGGCATGCAAATGCCGCGCGGACCAAGCTTTCGCGTCGTTCGTCGCCGCCCAGGCGGCGTGGGTCGCTCGCGTTCATCGCAGCGGTCATGATCCAATCAATCAGTTGATTGAGAACTAGACCGTGATGCTGTGTGGGTCAAGAGGGCCGCCTGCGACTATCGTTCGCACGAATGTGAGGTTTGGGCTGCATCCCTCTGCTGCGGGTCGCCGAAGCCGGTTCCACGCTCGCCTCGCACGATCCCGTGGCAAGTCTTGCGTCTGCGGCCAGTCTGCCCTCAGATGGGCTGCGGGCTTCCGGAATCGGCCCCGGAGGTCTTCTCCGCGACGATGGTGACGTGTCGGCTTTCGCGTGGCCGCCGGGATTAAGTCTGGAATGTCTTGATGGACGGATTGTCGCTTTACGATCGAGATGACCGCTTCGATCCGTTTGCCGTCGTCCTATTCAAGGCATTGCAGATCATCGCCTTCTTGTTCTTCCTGGCGATTCTCGCGATGAAGCCGCAGCCCGACTCCGGCAAGGTCGAGAAGAAGGCCGAATTTATTATCAGCATGAGCTGGCCGGATCGGCATCCGGATGATGTCGATCTCTATGTGCAGGATCCTGCCGGCAAGCTCGTTTGGTATAACCAGCGCGACTCCGGCCTGATGGTGCTCGAACGCGATGACCGCGGCGACACCAACGATTACGCCTACGTCAATTCCAAGAAGGTCATTTGGCCGATTCGCGAGGAGTTGGTGAGCATTCGCGGCCTGATGGCCGGCGAATACACGGTGAACATCCACCTCTATCACCACATCGCACGAGAGCCCGTGCCGGTCTCGGTCAAAATCGAGAAGCTCAATCCGACGCTCCAGGTTGTCGATTACCGCACGATCGCGCTCTCGCGCACCGATGAGGAGAAGACCGTGCTGCGCTTCACGCTTGGGGACGATGGCAGCGTGCTGCGCACCAGCGAAGCGGAAAAATCACTGATCGACACCATCGCCTGGAAGAAGACCTTCCGCAACATGCGGCGGTAGCGTTCGCCCGCCATCGGTGCGTTGCGGCTTGCCGCTGTCATTAATCCATCGGCTGCGCCGCAATGAAGCCACGAAGGCCGCGAAATTCAGGGCTACGAAGCCGGGTCTGATCGCTGAGTGGTCGATTCACCAATCCTTCATCAGAGGTCCACACATAGTTGGCGACCGTCGTCGAATGGATCGACGGTGCGACCGGTCAGCCCCGCAAGAGGCCTTATGCCGCGCATAGCGTTCCTTGTCGCAGTGATCACCGCAGTGACATTCGCTCACGGAGCGGGTGCCGGCGATGCGCCGGCTTCGCTTGCGGGCGTATCGTTGAGCGCCGCCGATCTCGCCCTGATTGACCGTGTTACGTGGGGCGTGAATACGTCAACCGCCGCGGAATTCACGAGGCTCGGCCGCGATCGCTGGCTTGAGGGGCAACTGCATCCGGCCGCGAAGGATCGTCTCCCCGCCGAAGCGGAAGCGATCATCGCCGCGCTCCCAATCTCGCACCGCGGCGCGACGGAGTTTGCCCTCTCGCTCGCGGCGCAGGGCCGCGCCGCCAATCAGATTGCGGACCCGGACCTCAAGAAGGCGGCGCAGCAGTACTTCCAACAAGCGATGAGCGACGTGGCCAGGCAGGCGGCGATGCGGAGCCTGTTGCGCGACCTTTATTCCGCCGACCAGCTTCGCGAAAAGATGACGTGGTTCTGGTTCAATCATTTCAACGTGCATCAGGGTAAAGGCGAGATCCGCACCACCATCGGCGATTACGAGGATCGCGCCATCAGGGCGCATGCGCTCGGCCGTTTCCGCGACCTGCTGCTTGCGACCGCGACGCACCCCGCGATGCTGCGCTATCTCGACAACGCCGAGAATGCCAAAGGGCACATCAACGAGAACTACGCGCGCGAGATCATGGAACTGCACACCATGGGGGTCGGCTCCGGCTATACCCAAGAGGACGTGCAGGAACTCGCGCGCATCCTCACCGGCGTCGGCGTCAATTTTCAGCCGTTGGACCCGAAGCCGCCGACCCAGCCCGATCACATCCGCAACGGCCTGTTCGAGTTCAATCCCGCCCGCCACGACTACAGCATCAAGCATTTCCGTGGTCGCGTCATCGAGGGGCATGGCTTTGCCGAGGTCGAGCAGGCAATCGATATCCTTGCCCGCGAACCTGCGACTGCGACCCATGTCTCGCGACAGATCGCGACCTACTTCGTGAGCGACAATCCGCCCGAAGCGTTGGTTCAACGCATGGCACAAGCATTTCAGAAGAGCGACGGCGACATCGCGAACGTGCTGCAAACCATGTTCCGCTCGCCCGAGTTCGCCAGCGCGCCGCGCTCGAAGTTCAAAGACCCGATGCAGTTCGTGCTGTCGGCCGTGAGGCTTGCCTACGACACCAGGGTCGTTCTCAACACAGGCCCGATCCAGGGCTGGCTTGGGCGCCTTGCCGAAGGACTCTACGTGCACGACACGCCCGACGGTTATCCCATGGTCTCCGTCGCATGGACGGGGCCCGGCCAGATCGCCTTGCGCTTCGAGATCGCCCGCCAGATCGGCGCGAACGGCGCCGGGCTATTCAAGGCGCCGGCACCGGATAACGCCGACCGTCCGGCATTTCCGCAGATCGCGAACGCGCTTTATTTCAATGCGCTGCAGCAGACGCTGAGCCGTGAAACACGCGCAGCACTCGACCAGGCGGTCTCGCCGCAGGAGTGGAACATGCTGTTCCTGTCCTCGCCTGAGTTCATGCGCTGAGGCCTGAGGAGCAACCGGTGATGAATCGACGCGAAGTTCTGGCTGCCATGGCCGCCGCGCTGCCCCTGACCGATCGCTGGGCGCGTGTGGGCCGCACCCAAGGCGGACATGCGCATGCTCGTGGTGTTCTTGCGCGGCGCCTACGATGCTGCCAACGTGGTGATCCCGGTCGGAAGCGATTTCTATTACGAGTCGCGGCCGACCATTGCGGTGCCGCGGCCGGGCGCGGGCGCCGACGCGGCGCTGCCGCTTGCGCCCGGCTGGGGCCTGCATCCGGCGCTCAAGGACTCGATCCTGCCGCTGTGGGAGAAGAAGGAAATCGCCTTCATCCCGTTTGCCGGCACCGACGACCTCACCCGCAGCCATTTCGAAACCCAGGATACGATCGAACTGGGCCAGCCGCTCCACGGCAGCCGCAACTACAATTCCGGCTTCATGGCGCGGCTCGCGGGCGCGCTCACCCGCACGAAGCCGATCGCCTACACGGAGCAGTTGCCGCTGGTGTTCCGCGGCAGCGGCGCGATCCCCAACATCGGGATTGGCTCGGTCGGCAAGCCGGCCATCGACGATCGTCAGGCAAAGCTCATCGAGAGCATGTACGCCCATGACGCGCTCGCGAGCGCAGTGTCGGAAGGGTTCCGGGTGCGCGAGGAGGTTTATCGCTCAGTCTCGGACGAAATGGCCGACCGCGGGGCCGTTTCGGCGAGGGGCTTCGAGCTGTCGGCGCGCCGCATTGGCTACCTGATGCGCGAGCAATTCAATCTCGGCTTCGTCGATGTCGGCGGCTGGGACACCCATGTGGGGCAGGGCGGCGCCACCGGATATCTCGCCGGCCGCATCGGGGAACTGGGCCGCGCGCTGGCGGGCTTTGCACAGGAAATCGGCCCAGCGGCGTGGAAAGAGACGGTGGTCGTGGTGATCTCCGAGTTCGGCCGCACCTTCCACGAGAACGGCAACCGCGGCACGGACCACGGCCACGGCAGCGTCTATTGGGTGCTGGGCGGCGCCGTCAAAGGCGGCCGGATGGTCGGCGAGCAGGTCAAGGTCGAGCGCGCCACGCTCTTCCAGAACCGCGACTATCCCGTGCTCACCGACTACCGCGCGCTGTTCGGCGGCCTCTTCCAGCGCGCCTATGGCCTCGACCAGAAGGCGATCGCCGACGTATTCCCCGGTGCCGCGCCGAAGGACCTTGGTTTGGCGTGATCGGCGCGGCGGCGGTGCGCCGCCAGCCATTACCTGCTCAGCCTGCGATCGCCTTCCAATTGTTCGCGAGATGCTCGGCGGTCCGCCACGCCAGGGCCTGCGCCGTCAGCGTCGGATTGTGGGCGCCGCTCGTGCCCATGACCGAGGCACCGACGATGCCAAGGTTCGCGACCTCGTGACAAAAGCCCCAGCGATCGACCACGTTGGTTGCGCGGTTGTCGCCCATGCGCGTGCCGCCATAGGCGTGGGTCGAGGGACCCATGGTGCCCGTCGGCCCTTTCTCCACGGCGATGGCGCCGGCCTCCATGAACCACTGCGCCATCTTGTCCTGGATGAAGGCGCCCATGCGCTTTTCATTCTCCTTGTGATCGGCCGTGATTCGGATCACCGGAAATCCCATCGGGTCCTTCACCGTCGGATCGAGGTCGAGATAATTGTCTTCATAGGGCAGCGTCGTCTTTTGCAGATAGGCGACATTGAAGCGGTCGGCGTTTTCCTTGATGAAGGCTTTCCACTTCGAGCCCCACATCGGCGCGCGGCCGTACGTTGACATGCTGGCGGCGCCGATCGGCCGTCGGTCGGAATAGACCCACAAGTTGCCGCCGCCGATGAAGTCCAATCCCGCATGATCGAAATTGTCGTCGGCCCAATTGTCGACGGCGACGCCTTGCGCCGGCAAGCCGTACCAGTTGTTGAGATCGAACGGGAACAGCGCCGTCACCGGATTTCCGGTGTGGTGGCTCATGTAGTGCTTGCCGACCTGCCCGTTGTTGTTGGCGAGGCCGTTCGGAAATGCCGGCGATTTCGAGAGCAGCAGCTGCCGCACGTTTTCGTAGGTGTAGCTCGCGAGCAGGACGACATCCGCGGGCTGGAAATATTCGATGCCGCCTTTGACGTAGTTGACGCCGCTGACGCGTTGGCGCCGGTCGTCATAGACAATCGAGGTCGCGATCGCCTGCGGCACCACGGTGAGACGACGGGTCTCCATCGCCTTCGGGATGGTCGAGACGGCCGTCGAGTTTTTGGCGCTGACATGACAGCCGCCGCGATTGCAGAAGCCGTGATATTGGCAACTCGGCCGATCTTCGTACGCTGTCGAGTTGATCGCGGCCGGACCGGGAAACGCATGCCAGCCGAGCTTTCGTGCCGCTCCTGCCATGCGCTCGGTGAACTCGGTGCCGCGCAGCGGCGGCATCGGGTAGGCGCGTTTGCGCGCACCTTCGAAAATATTGCCGCGCTGGTCGATGACGCCGTTGACGTTGCCGGCCTGGCCCGACACGCCGACCTCGTGTTCGACCTTGTCGTAATAAGGCTCGAGCTCTTCGAGCCCGAACGGCCAGTCTTCGACGGTCGAGCCCTTTGGCACGCGGGAGACGCCATAGCGTCGGGTGGTCTCGCTCACCACTTTGAAGTCCCACGGGTTCAGGCGCCAGCTCTGCGCCCAGTAGTGCAGCGACGTGCCGCCGACCGCGTTCATCATCGGATGAATCGGAAATCGCGGCGAGTATGGGGCCGAGGCGTTGGGTCGATGGGTTGGAATTTCGTTGTTGGCCTTTTGCACCGACTGCGGCCAGCCGCGGAAATTGTTGCGCAGCTCGTCGGGAGCAAAATCGCGCGGCGTCAGCCAGGAGCCGGCTTCCAGTCCGACCACCTCGAGCCCGGCGCGCACGAGCGGGAGCGCCGCGACACCGCCGACGGCGCCAAGACCGATGATGACGACGTCGGCCTTCTTAAGGTCGATGGCCATGGCCGGCTCCTTTCATGGTGAACATCGCGTCGTCGTAAGCCGACTTGCGGACTGCAGCGGGAGCCTTGAGGCGCTGGTCGGGTTCGTCGACGGCCATGCGGATGCCGGGATAGCCCACTAAGTCCCATCCGACGAAGCCGGCATTGCCGCCGTAATAAGGATCGCAGAAGCGTGCCCTGGATGGTGTGGGCTCGCACCAGCGCGAAGAACGCGGCGGCGTTTGGCACGAAGCCGGTCGCGACGTTCTTCTCGAGGTCCCCGAGCACCGTATCCTGGTCCGCCGCGGACAGACGCGCGAACGGGCTGCCCTTGGTGGATTGCGCATAGGCGTCGAGGGCCGCAAGACCCGCGGCATAAGCATCGCGCGAGCTGCGCAACGGGCCAGTGAGGGCGCGGTCGATGTAATGCGCGGCGCGCGCTTCGGCGGCGCCCGGCCCATTCTCGTCGCTCGGGATGAGCCGCGCGCAGATCGCCTCCAGCGTATCAGCTTCGGCCGCGGTCAGCGTCTCGAGTGCTTCGCGCTGCGATGCTTCCGCCGCGGGATGCGATTGCGCCGCCGCTCCGGTCGTGTCCGCGAGCGGGCCGCCGGCAATTGCAGCAGCGCCCGCCACACCGACCTGTTTGAAAAGGCTTCGCCGAGACACATCTCCCGGCGCGCTTTGGTCGTTCGCCATGTTTCCCTCCCGAGATCGTTCCCGAGAGGCTGCACCTTTGTACCGATATCGGCAAGGTGGTCGCTCGCCGACAGGGTTGCGCAGCCGGTGTCGGCATCGGAACTCGAGGGCGCCATCGCAGCTCTCCGGGCCTGGACGGTTTTGATTTTGCGTACGACCCCGAAGAGTGCGATGATCAAGCAAAAGACGAGTGCGGCGCGCCGCATTCATAGGGGGGAATTGTTTCCGTGCAACTGAACGACACGGCGAGCGGCTACGGCTGGATCTCGATTTCGCTTCACTGGATCACCGCCGCGACCGTAATTGCGATGTTCGTCATCGGTGTGATGTCTCAAGCGCCGGATCGTGACACCCATCTGCGCCTCGTGCATCTGCATACGAGTATCGGCATCGCGATGTACGCCTTTCTCTGGGCGCGCATCGTGTGGCGCTTCAAAGTCGGTCACCCCGGTCCGTTGCCGAAGCAGGGATCATTCTTTTTTACGATCGGCAAATACTTTCATTTCGTGATGCTGATCGCGATCGCGGTGATGCTTGTTTCCGGACCGTTGATGGCGTGGTCCGCAGGCGACGCGCTATTCGTGTTCGGACTTTCGGTGCCGAGCCCGATCGGCAGTTCTCCGATCACCCACGACGTCATGCGTCGCGTTCACGGCGCAACCGCCTCATTCATTCTCGCCGCGATGATCTTGCACGTTCTCGCGGTCTTCAAGCATACGGTCATCAATCGCGACGGCACCTTCGACAAGATCATGATCGCCGCGCGCGGTCCGCGAAGTTAGGCATCGTTCGGGAAGCGACAGATGGAAATTCTTGCGTGGCTTGAGCAGACGGATTTCTCGATATGGATGCGAGAGTCGGATTGGGGCGACCCGATCATGCTCTGCGTGCACGCGGTCGGGATGGCGATCGTCGTCGGCGTCTCGTTCATGTTCGCTGCGCGGGTGCTTGGATTTGCCAAAGACTTTCCGCTGGCGGGGTTCGATCGCCTGTTCGGCCTCGCCTGGATCGGGTTCATCATGAATGCGGCATCTGGCGTCCTGATGTTCATCGGCGAGCCGCGTCGCCTGCTGGCAACGCCTGCTTTCCTGATCAAGATGTTTCTGATCGTGTGCGCCGGGTTTGCGCTGTGGATGCTGTCGAAAGCTTTGGAGGGCAGCAGCGGCGCAAGCCGCCGCCGCGCACCTGCCGGGACCAGACGGCACTCTCGCCGCTCCTGCCGAAATCACGCCAGCCGCGAAGGTTGCCGCCATTCTGACGATCGTGTTCTGGCTCGGTGCGATCCTTTCGGGTCGGCTGATCGGTTACACCATAGGCCCGCCGCCGCTCTAAGCTTGATCCAACCCTGACATCGATCGCTATCCCATGACCGAGGCCGAAATACTCCACGCCATCAAGGATACTTGGCTTGGCGCGACGGTACGCGGCAGCACATGGCTGTTCGCGGCCGGCGAGACTCTCCACTTCATTGGCTTGTCGATGATGATTGGCGCGCTGCTCGTGGTCGATCTTCGACTGCTTGGTTTCATCCGCGGCGTGCCGATCCGCGCCGCGCTCCGCTTCCTCCCGTTCGCCATCATCGGCTTCGTCATCAATCTCGCGACCGGCATCGAGTTTTTTGTCAACGATCCGTTCATGTACTGGCCCAATCCGGCATTCAGGCTGAAAATGGTTCTGATCCTCGTGGC
This sequence comes from uncultured Alphaproteobacteria bacterium, assembly GCA_963702755.1. Taxonomy (GTDB): domain Bacteria; phylum Pseudomonadota; class Alphaproteobacteria; order Rhizobiales; family Xanthobacteraceae; genus JAJPKK01. Next base: position 106,186 of record CAVPDZ010000015.1, read on the forward strand.
CGGTCTCAATGCTCTCGTCTTCACAGTGATGGATCACCGGCACGTGCTCGTGCTGGGTGACAAAGAAAGCACGAGCGCCTTCACCAAGACGACGGCGGCGCTCTCGCTCGGGCTTTGGCTCTGCGTGCTTCTCCTCGGTCGTCTGCTGCCGTCCTTTGAAGGAACGCACGGGGCGACTCAATTGATTCGGGGTAGGAGTTGCGATAGCGTCGCCGCTGTTCGCAGCTAAGCTGCGCACAAAGAACGGCGACAAACGGGTGCACGAATCACCCGATCGCGAAAACGAAAAGAGCGGGAGGAGACCATGGCCTTTGCCTGGTCACGCCATATCTTCGGATTGAGATTCGGTGCGAGCCTTGTCATTTGCGGCATCCTCGTCGCTGCCGTTGCCGACGCGCAGACGCCGCCGACCGCGGGTCAAAACCCGGCCGCTAGCGTACCAACGCCGCGCACGCCGGACGGCAAGCCCGATCTCACGGGAATTTGGATCCCACCGCCATTCGGCGGATTGCGCATGAAAATAGATGAGGCGGGTTCCGGCGATATCACGTTTGCGGCGAGAGAAGGCAGCTTCGAAAACTTTGAGAATGACAACGCTCTGCGGCGCCTCGGCGACCGCAACAAGCCGCTCTACAAGCCGGAATTCTGGGCCAAGGTGCGCGAGAATGACGCCAACGGGAACGAGTTGGACCCCGAGTTCAAATGTCGCCTCTATGGCGTGCCGCGGCTAGGGGCACCTGCGCAGATCATCCAGACTAAAGACCAGGTCGTCCTGCTCTACGCTGGTGGTTTCGCCGGCCAGAACACGTTTCGCGTGGTCCACACCGATGGTCGTGCGCACAATCCAAAGCGCGTCGTCCAGGAGACGTGGAAGGGTGACCCGGTCGGTCACTGGGAAGGCGATACCCTTGTCATCGATACGATTGGATTCACCGATGAAAGCTGGCTGCACAAGTCCGGCTATTTCCACGGCTTCAAACTTCACGTGGTTGAACGCCTGACGCGCGATGGCAACACGTTGCGCTGGGTCGCAACGGTGGAGGACCCCGAGGTGTTGATGGAGCCGTGGACGATGAACCCGATCGTCCGGGTTCTCGATCCGAACCCCGATGCGTTCGTCGCGGAAGATTTTCCGTGCGACGAGCGCGACAGCGAGCACCTCAAATCGAAAGTCCGTAGCGGCTGAGATCTATTGCGGAGAACCATATGAGACGATTGTCATCATTCGTTGGCACGGTTGGCGTCTGCCTCACGTTTGGCGCGGCGCCGGTCGCCTCCCATCATGCCGTGCAGGCGCAATTCGATGTGAGCAAGGTGGTCGAGAAGCAGGGCGTGCTGGAAAAGATCGACTGGATTAACCCGCACACCTACATGCATTTCGCGGTCAAGGAAGACGGTGAGGTCAAACATTACGCCATCGAGTCGCTCGGCATTCTGGGACTGCGCCGCGTTGGGATCGACAGCAAGAGCAGCTTCAAGGTCGGCGAGCAGTTTACCTTCACAATCAATCCGAGCCGCGACGGCAGCCCGACCGGTTTGTTGCTGACGCTCATTTTTCCTGACGGCCGCAAATTCGAGGTCAAGAGCACGGATCCCACCGCGTCTCAGTCAGATTCGCTGCGCTGGTGCAACTGAAGTTGGGATCGGCCAAAAACTTGATAATTGAGGCTCGGCGATGCGCCATCAACACGCACTGAGGATCGCCGCGGTCGCAGCGATCCTGATCGCAGCTGCGCCGGCTACGGCGCAAACCCCGGCACCGAATCCGCCTGCTGGCGCGACAAGTGCGGCGCCCTCGTCGGCAAAAAAGGCGTTGGTCGACACAGCGAGTGCGCTCGGCATGGTCCGCGGCGTCAACCACGCGCTCGATATCGTCAACATGTTCGAATACACCGCGAGCGGGACGGTAGCCGATGCTGGCGGCGGGCAAGACAAGGTGACGCGGATAACGGTTGGCTACGACTATGTGATCCCGGCAATCCGCCGCGATCTCGAGACGAGAACGCTTGACGGCAAGGTCAAGCGCGACATCGAGGTCGCCTCCGGCCCATACGCATGGGACGAGTCCACGCCAGGCATATTTCTGCGGGTAGCGAAGACACCCGCGGCCGAACGGTTGCGGCAAATCTGGGTTCTTCCGCACGCGCTTGTCGCTCGCCGGCGCGAAAGCGCCCGACAAGGTCAAAGTCGAGGAGCGCAACGGCGTGAGGGAATTGATCGTTCCTGGTCCGGACGGCACCGAGATCAGGGGCACTCTCGACTCGAAAAATCTGCCGACCCACGTGGAATGGAAAATCGGCGGGCAAACCTTTTCGGGTGATTACGCCGACTACAAGGATTTCCAAGAGTACGGCGTGATGTTTCCCGTACGCATCGTGCAGAAGATCGACGGCCGCGAGATTGCCAACCTGACGGTCAGCGATTCGCTCGCCAATCCGTATCTGATCTTCCCGCTTCCGAAGGAAGTGAAACCGTCGCCGTGAGGGTGGGGGATCATTCCCCTCGCCTACTCGACGGTAATTCCGCTCTCGTGCACGAGAGGGGCCCAGCGCGCGATTTCGGCGGCGAGGAACGCGGTGAACTCGCCGGGCGTCAGCGGATCGGCCAGCACGGCATCGCGGTCAAGCCGCGCGCGGACATCGGGACGATGGAGTACGGCGATGACCTCGCGGTTGAGGGCCTGTGTCATCGTCTCCGGCAGGCCGCGCGGCGCTGACAGCGAGAACCACGTTGTCGTCACGAGCTCCGGATAACCCTCTTCCTTGAACGTCGGGACATCAGGCGCCTGCGGCAGACGCGCTTCCGAGGTGACGGCGAGCGGAACCAACTTGCCGGTCCGCACATATTCGCCGACGATGCCCCAGCTCTGCGAGCTCATGCCGATGTGTCCGGCGACGGCATCCATGAGGCCGATCGAGCCAGACCGGTAGCCGACCGGCGTCAGCGTAATGCTGTTGCGTCGGGCGAAGGATTCGGCAACGAGCTGGCCATTACTGCCGGGCCCCGACATGGCGTAGGCGAGGCTCCCGTCGTGCCGCACGCGGGCGACGAGTTCCTTCAGCGTATGCACGCCGAGCGCCGGATTGACCACGAACAGGTTCGGCGCGCCGCCGAAATAGCCGATGTGGGTGAAGTCGTGCACCGGATCGAAGCCGACATTCGGATTGGCGAGCGGCAACACGACCAGCAACGGGAAACCCGTGACGATGAGATTGTAGCCGTCAGGCGGCGTTGCGCGCACCAGCGCTGCGCCGACGACCCCGTTCCCGCCCGGACGATTCTCCACATAGAACTGCTGGTGAAACACGCTGGAGAGATGCTCGGCGAGAATGCGCCCGAGGATGTCCGGCATGCCGCCCGGCGCATGCGGCACGGTGATGCGCACCGGCCGCTCCGGCCACGACGCGGCGCGGGCGGTCGATGCAAATAAAATACTTAAGGCAAGCAAGAGGATGAAGGCCACTGCGATGACCAGCATCATCGCAGTTGCTGGCGGTGCCGCTGCTCGTTCACCTCCCCCTGGAGGGGGGAGGTCGCCCGCGCGATCGCGCGGGCGGGAGGGGGTGGCAGCGCTGACAACAACTCGGCGCCGCACATTACTGAAGCGCTGTCACCCCACCCCGAACCGCCTTCGGCGGTTCGACCCTCCCCCTTCAGGGGAGGGTGAAGGCCGTACAGCTCCCGCGAACCTATCTGCATGTTCATTCGCTCACCGATTCAAAATCACGTTCACGATCGCGGTGCGCCCCGCTTTCACCTCGGCGAGCGCCTTCGTCAGCGCCGGCTTGAGCTGCGCCGGATCGTCGACTTTCTCGCCGGAAAAATCGAAATGTGTGCCCAGCCGTTCGTAATCCGGGCCGTTGATGGCGACGCCGTGATAGAGTTTTTGGTTCACGGCCACGCCGTCAGGATAGTAACGGTCGTGGTTGTTTTGCATCGCCTGGTATTTCTTATTGTTGAAGACGATGATGAGGATCGGCAAGTCTTGTTCGCGCGACGCTCCGAGCCCCTGGATAATCGGATTGTAGAGCAGCGAGCCGTCGCCGATCACCAGCACCACCGGCCGCTGTGGCGCCGCAAGCTTGACGCCGAGGGCGACTCCGATCCCCTGACCGAGGCCGCCATAGACGTAGAAATAGCTCTGCGGCAGGTTCCAGGAGAGGTGCTGGCGGATCATCGGGCTGTGCACGATGGTCTCGTCGACGTAGATCGTGTCTGCCGGCAGCACGTCGCGCATCGCGGCGATCAGCGCCAGTGGGTCGACCGGCCGCAAGGCTCATCCGCTCCGCCTCGGCGGCACGCAATGCAGCTTGCTTCTTTTCGTGCGCGGCCGCCCATTTGTCGCGGCGCGCCGTGTTCGGCGCGACGCCGCGCGCCTTTAATGCTGCGACGAGAAGCGTCAACGTCGTGGCGATGTCCGCTTCGAGATACATGTCGGCATGAAGATGCTGGTAGACCCAGTGTCCCTTGATGGGCGTTTCGCCGATCGCCGCGATGAAAGCGCCGGGCGGGCGGCTGCGCGGCGGATACCAGGGATTGCGCGAGGCGACCAGCAGCACGACGTCGGCGTCCTTCGCGATCGGCTCGAAGTTCATGCCCTGGTGCAGCGGATGATCTTTCGGAAAGTTCGCATGGGTCGTCGATGAGCCCTCGACCACGGGCGCGCCGAGAAGCTCGGCGAGTTCGACGAGCGGCGCCAGCGTTGCCGGGTCCTTGCCCGCGGATTGGGTCTCGATCACGGGATTTTTTGCGTGCGCGAGACGTTCGGCCAGCGCATCGATATCGGCCGGCCATCGGCTGCGCCTTGGGGGCGGGCGGCACGCGCCGCGTCTGCACCGGCTGCACCCATTCGTGGACCATGTGCTCGACCGGCACGTTGATGTAGACCGGACCGTAGGGCTGGCGCTGGGCCAATTCGCCGACGCGGACGACGGTCTCATAGAGCGACCATGGGCTCGTGATGGCGGTCGCATGCTTGACAACCGGCTCGATCAGCCGTTGCGGTCCGCCGACGACCGAGAGGCTGCGGTACCATTGCTGGCCCGGCTCGAAGTTCGGGTCCTCCCCGAAGCTCAGCGCTTCGCCCGACATCACCAGCATCGGCACTTCGGTCTGCTGCGCCGCCTGCACGGCCATCGATCCCTGCAGCAGGCCCGGCCCGGCGTGAAGGAGCACCGCCTGCATGCGGCCTGTCATCTGCGTGTAGCCGATCGCCATGTCGACGGCCGTGCTCTCGTGCCACACGTCGAAGTAGGTAGGTCCAGGCTGATTGCCGGTCTTTTGCCGTGCCAACGCTTCCCACACCGAAGCCCATTCCGATCCTGGCGACGAAATGATGTAGTCGATGCCGAGATTGCGAAACGCCTCCAGGATCGCTTCGCCGCCGTCATGGTAATTTTTCAAGCGCTTCGCTCCGAACTGCTCCGGCGCCACGCCGGCGACGCGACGATAGCCGAGAGGCTCGCGCAGCGAAACCCGGAGCGCGGACCGTAGCCCGGATGAGCGAAGCGATATCCGGGTAAACCGTTCAATTTTCGATCGGCTGCCCCGGATGTCGCTTCGCTCATCCGGGCTACGGGCTCTTGCGCGATGGTTTATTCGGCAGCAGCAATGTGACGAGAGGGCCGCGGTACTGGGCGGCCCAAAGCAGTTGCTTCCTCGATCCACGCAGCGACCGCATCCTGCACCGACGCGAGCGCTTCCTGCGCAGTCTCGCCGTCTGACATGCATCCGGGCAAATCAGGCACGAGGGCCACAAAGCCGCCGCCCTCGTCTTCGGGCAACGGCTCAATGATCACCGGATATTCAAGTCGTTGCATTGCGCGCCTTTTTCACCTCATCGATGAATCGCACCAAGCGACGTATGTACACTGGCTTGATCGGCCGTCGACTTGGTAGCGTCAGAATATCACGCTGTGTAGGATCAGACACCTTCCAATGAGAGCCTCCTCCACTTGGCGGCATGCAACGAATGGTATGCTCGCGGCACAAGGCGGCGACGTCGTGGATGCTCCAATCTCCGAAGGGATTGGCACGCATGCGGTCAAGGCGAGAATTGCTCATCGAACTTTATTCGTTCGCATCGGCTCTTTATTCGTTACCGACAGTATCTAGCAGTCTGACGAGAACCACGAAAACGGGAATTGAGTGACCCTCCACAATTCGATCCTCTCTGGCGGCGATCCTCAGCGCCCCAACACCTATGTCGGGGCGCCGATCGAGCGGACCGAGGACCTGCGCCTGCTGCGCGGGCGTGGCTGCTATCTCGACGATCTGTCGCGGCCAGGGCAGTGGCATGCCGCGTTCGTTCGCAGCTCCGTTGCGCACGGCAGATTGCGTGGCATTGATGATCGCGTGGCGCGGGCCATGCGAGGGGTGCGCGCGGTCATCACCGCGGCGGATATCGGGGCGAAAGTTCCGACGATCCCGTTCCGTCGGCCAAATCCGACCACGGCACCTTACGCGCAGCCGGTCATTGCGAGCAGTGTCGTGCGCTATGTGGGCGAGCCGATTGCGATGGTGCTTGCCGATACGCCGGAGCTGGCGGAGGACGCCGCATCGACAATCGCTCTCGATATCTCGCCGCTGCCCCCTGTCGTCGACCGCGCGACTTCGGTTGCCGCGACGACGCTGCTGTTTCCGGGAACGAGCAGCAATTGCGCGACCACCTTCATGGCGGAGATGGGTGACGTCGCCGCCGCGTTCCGCGATGCGCCTTACGTGCGGCGGGAGACGTTTCGCGTCCAGCGCCTCACCGCGTTCACGATGGAGACGCGCGGGCTGCTCGCCGAATGGGACGGCGCCAAGCTCACCATGTCGGGCGCCGCCAAGCTGCCGTTCTTCAACCGGCGCACGCTCGCCGCCATGATGGAGCTGCCGGAGACGGCGGTCGACTATATCGAATACGACGTCGGCGGCGGATTTGGCGCGCGCGGCGAATTCTACCCGGAGGACTTTCTGGTGGCGTTCGCTGCGCGCCGCTTCGGCCGCCCGATCAAGTGGGTCGAAGACCGGCGTGAGCATTTCATGACCATCGCCCACGCGCGCGAGGCCGAATGCGATGTGGAAATCGCGCTCGAACGCGACGGCACGATCCGCGGCATTCGCGGCGACATCTTCGTCGACATCGGCGCCTATGTGCGGCCGAACGGCACCACGCCGGTGCGCAACGTGGCGCAATTCCTCTCCGGGCCATATCGGGTCCCGCACGTCCGCATTGCGGCGCACGCGATGATGAGCAACAAGACGCCGACCGGCACCTATCGCGCCCCCGGCCGCTTCGAAGGCTGCTTTTTCTGCGAACGCCTGCTCGATCTCGCGGCCCGCGACCTCGGTCTCGATCGGCTCGCAATCCGCCGCCGCAATCTCCTGACCGCGCCGGAGATGCCCTACGCCCTTGCACCGATCGTGCCCGATGACGGCCTTGGCAAGACCCAGTGCGACAGCGGCGATTATCGGCGCACGTTTGATCGCTGCCTCGCGGAATTCGGCTGGACCGAAAAAGCGAAGCTCAACGGACGCCTGATCGACGGCCGCTACCATGGCCTCGGCATTGCCTGCTACATCGAAGGCGGCGGCTCCGGTCCGCGCGAGCATGCGCGCATGAAACTGGAGGCGGACGGCTCGGTCTTGCTGTCGGTCGGCTCCTCGGCGGTGGGGCAGGGCATCGAAACAATCATGGCGCAGATTGCCGCCGATGCGCTCCACCTGCCGCTCGATCGCATCAAGGTGATGCATGCCTCGACGAACCTGCTGCGCGAGGGATTCGGCTCCTATGGCTCTCGCGCGACGGTGATGGGCGGCTCGGCCGTCGTCGATGCCGCCCACAAATTGCTGGAAGCGTTGCGCGCGGCGGCCGGCGCGCGGCTTGGCGTGGCGGCGGCCGATATCAGCTTTGCAGACGGCATCGCGCTCGGCGCGGGCAAGCGGGTGTCCTGGGCGGAGCTCGCGGCCTCGGAAGACATTTCGGCCGATGGCGTGTTCGCGAGTTCGCGCCCGACTTACAGCTATGGAACTGCATGCGCTCACGTCGCCGTCGATCCGGGCACCGGCGCGGTCGAGCTCATCGACTATGTGGTGGTCGACGACGTCGGCCGCATCGTCAATCCGCTGACGCTGCACGGGCAGGTGATCGGCGGCGCGGTGCAAGGTTGCGGCAGCGTGTTCGGCGAGCATCTCGTCTATGACGAGGAAGGGCAGTTGCTGGTCGCGTCGCTCGCCGACTACCTGGTGCCGCTCGCGACCGATTTCCCGAACCTGCGGGCGGTGTCCTTGCAGGAGTATCCTTCGCCCAACAATCCGCTCGGCGTCAAAGGGGCCGGGGAGGGTGGTGTCATCCCGGTCGGTGGGGCGCTCGCCAACGCGGTTGCGGCTGCGCTCGCTGACTTCGGGGTCGAGCCGCATGCGTTGCCGCTCTCGCCGCCGGCGGTGTGGGGGCTCATAGAGGAAGCGCGCAGGGTTCGGAGCGCGCGAATATCGTAGAAGTCGTAGGGTGGGCAAAGCGCGGCGTGAGCCGCGCGTGCCACGTCCGCCTTCACTGCGTGGGCACGGCGGAACCACAGCCGTGCCGACTTCGGCAAGCTATCGCCGCCTTTGCCCACCCTACGCGCTGTGTCTACGCGCCGTCGGCGAGGACGCGGGCGAGGCGGTTCTGCGTCTCGATGATCTTCGGCAGATCGGCGGTGACGAGCCGGCCTTCCTTCACGACGATCCGCCCGTTGATCACGCTCAGCGCCACGGTTGCGGGCGCGCAGAAAACGAGCGCCGCGACCGGATCGTGGAGGCCGCCGGCAAAGCCGATGCTGCGTAGGTCGAAGGCGACGAAGTCTGCGGCCATGTCGGGCGCGAGCGCACCGATGTCGTCGCGGTTGAGGACGTGCGCGCCCCCGAGCGTCGCGATCTCCAGCGCCTGCCGCGCCGTCATCGCATCCGGGCCGAAGCCCACGCGTGCGAGCAGCATAGCTTGGCGCGCCTCTGCCAGCAGATGGCCCGAATCATTCGAGGCCGAGCCGTCGACGCCGAGCCCGACCGGAACGCCCGCGGCGCGCATCCGGCCGATCGGCGCGATGCCCGACGCAAGGCGCATGTTCGAGCACGGGCAGTGGGCAACGCCGGTACCGGTTTTCCCGAACAGCGCGATGCCGTGAGCGTCGAGCTTGACGCAGTGGGCGTGCCAGACGTCGCGCCCGACCCAGCCCGCGTCCTCGACATATTCCGCCGGCGTCATGTTGAACATCTCGCGGGTGAAGGCCACGTCCTTGTCGTTTTCGGCGAGATGCGTGTGCATGCCGACGCCGCGGCTGCGGGCGAGCGTCACCGCCTCGCGCATCAGGTCCCGGCTCACGGTGAACGGCGAGCACGGCGCAACCACGATGCGCAGCATCGCGAGCCGGCTGGAATCGTTGTACGCGTCGATCACGCGAATCATGTCCTTCATGATCGCGTCTTCATCCTCGACAAGTCCGTCGGGCGGCAGACCGCCTTTGCTGACGCCGAGGCTCATCGCGCCGCGGCTCGCGTGAAAGCGGATGCCGATCTCGCGCGCGGCCTCGATCTCGTCATCGAGCCGGCAGCCGTCGGGATAAAGATAAAGATGATCCATCGCGGTGGTGCAGCCCGACAGGATCAGCTCCGCCATCGCGGTCAAGGCCGAGGCCTTGATCATCTCCGGCCTGAGATTTTGCCAGACCGGGAAGAGGGCGGTGAGCCAGTCGAACAGTTCGGCGTCCTGCGCCGCCGGCAGCGCGCGGGTCAGCGTCTGGAACATGTGATGGTGCGTGTTCACGAGCCCCGGAATGACGATGTGGCCCGTAAGGTCGATGACCTCGTCGGCGGTCGGCGGTAAATCGGCACTCGGCCCGACCGCCGTGATGCGATTGTCGGTGACGAACAGGCCGCCGTTGCGAATCTCGCGCCGCGCCGCATCCATGGTGACGACGACATCGGCGTTCTTGACCAATAGGCTCCTGGGCATGTTGCCTCCGGTGTGCTCAACTGCCTTGCTGCACGCTGCGGCTTATTGATGCAAGACCGGTTCCAATGTTGCCGGTTGTAACTTAATAGACAGTTCAAAGCACCCTAAGGTGCGATACGGGGGAAGCGATCATGGCGGTTTCGGAAATCGCGCGGCCGCGCGATGACCTTGTGGAGAGGCCGGCGACGCCCGACGAAATTCTCGGGCGGATCGAGCGCCTGCCGCTGTCCTCCTGGCAGATCCGCACCCGCATCATCGTCGGCACGGCCACGTTCTTCGACGCGTTCGACGCGCTGTCCATCGCCTACGTGCTGCCCGTCATTGTGCCGATGTGGAAGCTTGCCTTCACCGATGTGAGCTTGCTGATCTCCGCCGGCTATGTGGGCCAGCTCATCGGGGCGCTCATCGGCGGTTCGCTCGCCGAGCGTTACGGCCGCCGCCCGGTGGTGATCGTCTCGGTGCTGTGGTTCGGAGTGCTGAGCCTCGCTTGCGGGTTTGCCTGGAGCTTCCCGTCGCTCGTGGTGCTTCGCCTGCTGCAAGGTCTCGGCCTCGGCGCCGAAGTGCCGGTGGCCGCGACCTATATCAGCGAGCTTGCGAAGGCCAAGGGCCGGGGCAAGTTCGTGCTGCTGTTCGAACTCGTTTTCCCGGTCGGCCTCGTCGCCGCCGCGTTGCTCGGCAAATGGATCGTGCCGAATCTCGGCTGGCAATACCTGTTTTTCGTCGGCGGCATCCCGGCGCTGTTTGCGCTGTTCATGATGCGCAACATGCCGGAATCGCCGCGCTGGCTCGCCTCGCGCGGCCGCGCCGCCGAGGCAACGGAAGCGATCGCTTTCATCGAGGACAAAGTCAAAGCCGCAACCGGCGCGCCGCTGCCGGCGCCGCAACCCGTCGCCGCCAAGGTCGGTACGCAGCCCGCGCACTGGACCGATCTGTTCGGCCGCGCTTACCTGAGCCGCACGCTAGTGATCTGGTTGTGCTGGTTCGCCGCTTATTTCGCGAACTACGGCCTCGCCACCTGGCTGCCCACGGTCTACCAGAACATTTTCAAGCTGACGCTTGAGCAGGCGCTGACCTATGGCTTGGCGGCACCTTCGCTCGGCCTCCTCTCGAGCCTCACCTGCGCGCTGCTGATCGACTATATCGGCCGGCGCATCTGGTTCGCCGGCGCGTTCGCGGTCGGCGCCGCCGCCTTCATCATCCTGTGGTGGATCGGGCCGACGACACCGGAGCGCGTCCTCGTACTCTCGTCGATCAGCTACATGGCGATCTCGACGCTGTCGCTTGCGCTCTACCTCTACACATCCGAGCTCTATCCAACCCGCGTGCGCGCCTTCGGCACCAGCGCCGGCACGGCGTGGCTGCGCCTGGCTTCGATCATCGGTCCCTACGTGGTCGGCACCGTCCTTGCGCGCGGTGCGCTCGGCGACGTGTTCCTCGTGTTCGGACTCGTGGTACTTGTCGCGGCCATCGTCGTCGCCCTGTTCGCGACCGAGACGAAGGGACGCGTGCTCGAGGAGATTTCGCCGTGATGCGGCGGCCGATGAAGAAAACGCCGACGGACGCTCGCTCCCGACGCGGGAGAGCGAAACTCTCGCCGCGTCAGCCGCGATCGATGCGCAGGTCAGTGCAAGCAACCTCTCGCTTCACGAACTGTTCGAGCAGCAAGCCGCGGCGATGCTCGATCGTGCCGATATCGACGAGGAGCAGAAGCAATCGATCCTCCTCGCCATGGCCTGCCCCTGCTGCGGCTCCGGCGGCCTGTCGTTCAGCGTGAAACTGCGCAAGCCGTAGCCGGGACCGCGTTGCGCTGTCCGGGCCGAGCATGGATCGTGGTCCGGAATGAGCCCACTAAACCTAAACGGCCATCGTCCCTCGAGGCTTTGGGGCGCTCACCCCGGAAAGTGACAGAAACCCGCAAAATGTTCTGTTTCATCGGAACGTAGCGCGAGCCATGATAAGTCTACGATTCGCTTGCAGGGGGCCGGCCGCTAAGCCCCCAAAGCCGAAATTCTAAGATTTCATCCATGGCGATCTTCCGCACCATATCGCTCGGTGACTTCATCGACACCATGGTCAGCCTGCTGAGCGCGTTCGTGCTCGGCACACTGATCGGTGCCGAGCGCCAATATCGGCAGCGCAGCGGCGGACTGCGGACGAACGCGCTCGTCGCCGTCGGGGCGTCGGCTTTTGTCGACATTGGGCAGCATCTCAATGGCAATCCGGGCGCTACCCAGATCATCGCCTACGTCGTCTCCGGCGTCGGCTTTCTCGGCGCCGGCGTCATCATGAAGGAGGGCGGCAACGTCTGGGGGCTCAACACCGCGGCGACGTTGTGGTGCTCGGCGGCCGTCGGCGCCTGCGCGGGCGCCGATCTGACCGTCGAAGCGGTGGCGCTCACGCTGTTCGTGCTCGCCGGCAACACGCTGCTGCGCCCGCTGGTCAATGCCATCAACCGAGCGCCGCTGAAGGAAGGCACGACCGAGGCGATCTACGATGTGCGCCTGACCACCGACGCCGATCACCTCGAGGAGGCGCGCGAACTGCTGGAGACCCGGTTGGAGGCCGCGAACTACCCGATCCGCGAAATCAACGTCGTCGAACGCGAGCCCGGCACATTCGAACTCGTGGCGACGCTCGTCACCACCGCCGCGCAGTCCAACGAACTCGATGCGGTGGTCACGGCGCTCGAGGCCGTCCCAATCGCCCAGCATGCAAGCTGGGGTTCGCGCACATCGGAGTGAAGTGGATGTGATGCCGATCCCGATGCAGCTGAACGCTGCCGGGATCGGCCATACCTTCCCGGCTATGGCAGGGTCACCGGTGTGATCACCCAGGGGCCCGGGTCCTTGTTGTTCGGATCGTTGCGGAGCGCGAACTTTGATTCCGCGACCCACGCAATCTTGCCGACAATGCCGATGGCCGTGAGTTGGCCGAAGCCGCCTTTGATCACGGTCATCGTCGCCTTGTCGCCCTCGATTTTTGCCTCAGTGAGATTGCCGGACCGGTTCTCGGTGACCAGCAAGACCTCTCCCGGGCCGACGCGCATCCCGTCCGGACCGTTGATCGGTGCCGACAGCTGCAGGGTGGTTACGGCGCCGGAGCTGCCGTCCGGCTTAATATCAATTCGCTGCAACAGGTTCTTGCGCACGTTGTTGAAGTAGAGCTTGCCGCCGGCGAACGCGATGCCGTCGATGCCCGCAAGATCGGGGTTGCTCGCCCAGACATCAGGCTCGGTTGCGCCAGGCTTGAGCCGGATGATGCGTCCAAGTTCGGTGTCCGTGGCGTACACCGTGCCGTCCGCCGCGGTGATGAAATCGTTGCAAAGTCCGCCGTCGGGGAAGTGATAGGTCGCCTTCTTCGCCCCGGTCTTGAGATCGAACGCCGTAAAGGCTGCCTTCCGCGGCGGACCGACCACATCGCTGCAGACGTAAAATACGTTGTGCGGCTCGTCGGCGTAGATCCCGAGCAGGAAGCCTTCAAAGCCGGCCTGCTCCCGCGAGATCCATGGCTGCGCGGTCGTCGCGCCAGGCGCCGCCCTGTAGATAATGCCTTTTTCCGAGCCCGCGATCAGCAGCGTTCCATCGGACGTCACCGTGATGCTCTCGGGAAAGACGCGGGTATCGGGGACCGTCACTGGCGAGGCGGCTTGTGCGACGGAGGCAAGCACCAGCGCCGAAACCGCGAGCTGAGCCGCGGCGAATATTCTGCGAACCCTGTGATTGTCCATGTGACTGTTCCTCCGAGCGTGCTGCCAAGCGGGGCGAGTTGAACTGATCGTTGTCGACGTTTGCGGAGCCGGGCGAAGGCCTGAGCGACCTCGAGCAGGCCTCAAACGCAGGCGTGTGGGAATGCGGCGCCTTTGGGCGTAACTCAGGTGGTGCGGATGGACGCCCCCATCAATCGATCGGCGTGGTTTCGATGCCGCGCAATATCTTATTGTATATAACGATGTTTGGTCGACAAGGGGCTTGAGGGTGGATTGGGTGGCATGAGAGCTAGCAAGCCACGTGAAGGACGGCAGCGCCGCGAAGCTGCTGCCGCCCGCACGTCGAGGATCACCTCGTGTAGACGTATCCCGCGAGCTGGAGCTTCACGAGCGTCGGAACGACACCGGGCGTCAGGACCGCGCCGGGAATGAGGTGATTGGTGAGTTCGGCGGCGAGCGCGTCGACCGCCAGATGGTCAGGGTTCTGATCGGCGGTAGTGAGCCTTGCCGCGAGCTCCCAGATCGCGTTGTGGCACGCGAGGAACACGACGCCGCGACGCTGCAGCACGGCGATGTTGTTGCCCTTCGGTGAGAACGCGCCGTCCGCAGATTGGAAGTCCGCCGGATCGTGAGATGCCGCTGCGGGGACAACGATAAACGTGTTGCTGTGAATGTTGCCGCCGGCGATCTTCGCGAGCTGATACTTGTCCCAGGTCTCCTGGTCATAAAGCGAGAGATGCGCCGGCACCGTGGGTGCCGGACACGCAGAGAAAGTTCGCTTCCTTGAACGCGAACACCTGGGTGTTCAGCGTGTTGCGCATGCCGTTGAGCCAGGAGCCGGCGATGTCGGTATGGTCCCAGGCCTGTCGCGGGCCACCTTTGTAGGCCGTCACGGCATCGAGGGCACGCGCGTCCCACAGGTCCGGCTTGTCGAGAATCATCGGCACGGTCTTGAAATCGCGGCGGCGCTCGATTTGAGCGAGATTGTGCGAGAAGGATTTCAAGTTTTCGCCGTTGCTTGGAGCGAGAGTCGTTTCGGGGGCGCCAGGCGCGGCTTGCGCGAGCCCCGACATCACCAGGCCTGCCCCTATGCTCGCAAGCGCGCTTCGTCGATCGGTCGTAAACTGCATCTAGGTCTCCCTGGGCGGTTGGCGCATGTTGTGACCGGATCGTGCCGTCGCCCTCGGCAAGACCCGGTGATCCGAACGTGCGCCTGCGCAGGACGCACCTAAATGGTGTGATATCCGACGACGAGGGCTTTGTCACCGACCGACAATGACGGAGCGCTGGCCGTCGTTTCTTCGCCCGATCAATTCCTGGTACGCTCGCAGTAGCGAAACCCGACAGTGCTCGTCAGCGCTACGATTTAGTCTTGGAAGGTGAAGCGATGCCGCGACCGCATGAGATCCCCGCTGATCTCGACGTCATGATCATCGATCATCCGCTGGTCGCTGCGCGGCTATCGAAGATGCGGGATGCGCGTACCGACAATGCGACCTTCCGCGCCGCCCTGCACGAACTGACGATGATGCTGGTCTACGAGAGCAGCCGCGCGCTGACGACCGAGCAGATGCCCATCGTTACGCCGGTGGGGCCGACCACGGCGGTGCGGCTCGCCATTCCACCGCTGCTGCTGCCGGTCCTTCGCGCCGGGCTCGGCATGGCCGATCAGGCTCACTCCCTGATCCCGGAGGCCCAGATGGGATTCGTGGGTTTGGCGCGGGACGAATTGACCCTGTTGCCAGCCTCCTACATGGAGTCGTTGCCGCAACATCTCGACGGCCGCCCGGTCTTCGTCCTCGACCCGATGCTCGCGACCGGCGGTTCCATGGTCCACACCATCCGGCTGCTGTTCTCGCGCGGAGCAACCGACGTCACGGTGATCTGTGCTCTTGCCGCGCCGGAGGGACTGCTCGCGCTCAAGAACTGCGGTCTGCGTGTCCGCGTCGTGACCGCTGCCGTCGACGAGAGGCTGAACGAGCGAGGCTTCATCGTGCCCGGGCTTGGCGACGCCGGAGATCGTCAATTTGGCGCGATCGAGGCCGCAGCAAGCCGGGGAGCGGAGAAATAGGGGCAGCGTTCGGCTGCGCGACGAGGGCGTGTCTGCGCGCGCACGCTGCTCTGTCGCGCGCATGGCTCGGTCGCCGTGCGCGCCTTGACGGCTCGGTCGCCTGACGCCTATCCAAGTCCGCAGACAATGGACGTTTTGGATCAACGGAGACGCGCAAGTGAGTGAGGGCACCGCGTATTTCCCGGCGTCGCAGCCGTGGACGGTGCGGGATGGCGCAGTGCGCCTTCACGGGTCGAAGTGCGGACGCTGCGGGACCGTTGCGTTTCCGCCGCATAGGCTTTGTCCGGCGTGCGGGGCGGAAAGCGGGCAGGCGCAAGTCGAGCTGTCGCCGGTCGGCAAGCTTTATACGTTTTCGGAGGTCCACGTGGCGCCGAAGGGATTTCCGACGCCTTACGCGGTCGGCTATGTCGATCTGCCGGAGGGCGTGCGGCTGTTCGGGCAGATCGAGGCAAGGGCCGCCGAGCTTGAGGTAGGGGAGGAGGTCGCGGTGACGCTAGGACCGGTCCGCACCGACAGCGCCGGCCAGCCGGTCGTCAGCTACAAGTTCAGGAGGTCCGCCCCATGACCGCGATCATCGCCGGCGTCGGGATGACGAAATTCGGTAAGCAGGCGGAGCGCACCATCGAGGACATCGGGCGCGAGGCGCTGCTCGCCGCTATGAAGGACGCGGGCGTCGGCCGCGACGCGATCGACGAAGTGTTCTGCGGTTCAAGCTATGGCGGTCCGTTGATCGGCCAGCGCATTCTGCGCGACCTCGGCATGACCGGAATCCCGATCACCAATGTAGAGAACGCCTGTTCGAGCGGCGCCGCGGCGCTGCGCGAGGCCGCGACAGCGATCGCCGCGGGACGCGCCGACGTCATCGCGGTGATCGGCGTCGAAAAGCTGACGAAGCTCGGCGGCGGCACGCTGCCGCTCGAGCCGACCGACGTCGAGGTGAACCTCGGCAACGTGATGCCCGCGGTCTATGCCATGCGGGCGCGCCGCTACATGCACGAGACCGGCGCCACCGCGCGCCATCTCGCCATGATTTCGGTGAAGGCCCATGAGTACGGCGCCCGCAACCCCAATGCCCAGTTCCAGAACCGCATCAGCATCGAGGAGGTGATGGGCTCGCGCATGGTCGCCGACCCGCTCACGCTCTACATGTGCTGCCCGACCGGCGACGGTGCCGCCGCCGTGATCGTCACGAGCGAGAAGCGCGCCCGCGAGCTCGGCGCAAAGCCGGTGCGCGTCGCCGCTTCGGTGCTGCAATCGGGCCTCTACAAGACCGGCTTCCGCGACATGGCGTCAAGCGAACTCACCGAGCGCACCTCGCGCCTTGCCTATGAGGCCGCCGGCATCGGTCCGCAGGACGTAAGCCTCGCCGAAGTCCACGATGCCTTTGCGAGCGCCGAACTCATGTATTACGAGGCGCTCGGGCTTGTCGCCAAAGGCGAGGGCGCTGCGATGATCGAGCGCGGTGATTCGGGTCCCGGCGGGCGCCAGCCGGTCAATCCGAGCGGCGGGCTTGCCTGCCGCGGCCATCCCGTGGGCGCGACCGGCGTTGCCCAGATCGTCGAAGCGGTGTGGCAGCTGCGCGGCGAAGCGGGGCCGCGCCAGGTGCCGGGTGCGAAGGTCGCGCTCACCCACTGCACAGGCGGCGGCATCTCGGGCCTCGATCACGGCGCCTGCGCGGTGCACGTGCTCACGTCATGACGGCGGGTTCTGGCGCGGCTGCGTCTGCAGGCGCTGGTCCGCACGCGCGCCCATCGGGGCCGCTGTCGCGGCTCGTGGTGCTCGATCTCACCCAGTTTCTTGCCGGTCCTTATGCGGCGCAGATTTTCGGCGACCTCGGCGCCCGCGTGATCAAGATCGAGCCGCCGGGCGGGGAGATGACGCGGACGATTTCGCCGCATTTCGTCAAAGGCGAGAGCGCCTATTACCTCGCGGTCAACCGCAATAAGGAAAGCCTCGCGATCGACCTCAAGCATGCGCGCGGCCGCGCCATCATGCTCGATCTCGTGAAACGCGCCGACATCGTGCTGGAGAACTTCCGCCCCGGCGTCGCGGCGCGCCTCGGCCTTGCCTATGACGCGCTCAAGGCGGCAAACCCGAAGATCATCGTCTGCTCCATTTCGGGCTTCGGCCAGGACGGACCTTATCGCGACCGGCCGGCCTACGACATCATCGTGCAGGCGATGTCCGGGGGCATGAGCATCACCGGCGAGCGCGGCGGCCGGCCGGTGCGCGCCGGCATTCCGCTCGGCGACCTTTCCGCCGGCATGTACGCGGTGATCGGCGCGCTCGCGGCGCTGGAGCGCGCGCGCAACGAAGGCGTCGGCGCCTATATCGACGTCTCCATGCTGGATTGCCAGGTCTCCATGCTGGTCTACCAGGCGGCCTATCACCTGCTCTCCGGCGAGGTGCCGGGGCCGCAGGGCCGCGATCACCTGTCGTTTCCGACCTATCGCGCGTTCCGCTGCGCCGATGGCATCGAGATCGTGGTCGCGGCCAATACCGAGCGGATGTGGAGCGATTTGTGCGGAGCGCTCCGCCGGCCGGACCTTCCGGCCGATCCGCGGTTCAAGCTCAACGAGGATCGGTTGCGCAACCGTGCGGTGCTCGATCCGCTGCTCGACGCGGCTGCCGCGAAAATCCCCTCGGAGGAACTGCTGGCGTCGCTCGCCGCAAGCCAGGTGCCGGCCGGGCCGATCAACACGCTCGACCGCGCGCTCGCCGATCCTCAGGTCCGCCACCGCGACATGGTTGTCGAACTGGTCGACGACGATGGCGACAGCATCAAGGTGGTCGGCAATCCGCTCAAGATTGCCGGACTGTCCACCGGCGAGCACGCCTATCCGCACCGGCTCGGCGCCGACAGTGCGACGGTCCTGCGTGAGCTGTTGGGCCTTTCCGACGACGACGTTTCGCGTCTCGTCGACGAAGGCATTGTCGCGGTGGCGCGCTGAACAATTCAATTTTATCAAGTTAATTGGCAGGTCGTAACCGGTCGTGGCGAGCCGCTGATGTTTGACCGTCGAAGAGGGTTTATGAATTCGGGCTTTATCGTTTTGCGGCCCTGGAACCCGCTCCGTACAATGAAGCGTTAGCAGGATAACCGGATTATAATATTAGAGTTGCTGTGCGGAGCCATCTTGCCGGAGCGAGCCATGCCTTGTTTCTCACGAGAGAAATGTGTTCGTAGCCGTGCGAGATTGCTCCTCGCGTGCGTGACCGTCGCGCTTTTCTATCTCGGGCGCGATGAACAGCGTCTCTCTCGCGGTCGAAACGCCGACCCCGTCAGCGCCGGCCTCATCGTGCGCGCCGAACTGCCCTCCCGAAACGACGCTGCCCGTGGACAGGCTCCCCGAATTGCCGCCGGACGCGAAGCCGCCGACCGATCCGTCGATGCAGGCCGGTCTGCCTGCATGCCTCGCCTGGACCGATGGCTGCGTCATCTGCGAGCGGAAAGAGGGACGCACGCTGTGTTCGAATATCGGCATCGCCTGTCAGCCGAAGGAGCTGAGCTGTCGCGTGCCGGTACCGGCAGAGCCGAAAAAGAGCGGCCAGTAACGCGCGGAGGGCTCACCCCGCCTTTCGCGGGGCGACGGCAGCGCTCCACCACGGGCAGGCATCGGCGGCGGTGGTGTAGTTTCCCGCCATCACGTTGACGGGCATGCGCACGCCCTCAGCCGCGCTGCGGATGCGCAGGTCGCGCGCTTCTTCGTAAGCTTGCGGCGAAAGCCATTGGCGGTCATGGCCCCACAGGCTTGGGCCCTCGGTGCGTTCATGCGGCGACCAGTTGGCAGGATCGATGGTGCGTCCGCCCCAGCCATACTCGAACAGGAATTTCGACGGCGACCACGAATAGAACGACGTGACCTCGTCGTTGACGTGGCGGCCGAGCGTCGTGCCGATCATTTCCGGTTGGCGCAGCGCGAGATCGTAGGCCTGGCCGACGTCATCGAGGAAGCAGGTCTCGATCATCAGATGATGGATGCCGTTCTTGCCGGTGTCGATGAAGGCGAGGCTGTGGTGGCGCGGGTTGGTGTGGAAGAAATAGGCCGCGAACGGCTTGAGGATGTAATCGCTGGCGCGGAAGCCGAGCAGGTCGGTGTAGAACGGGACGACCGCGTCGAGCCGCTCGGCCGTGAGCACGGCGTGTCCCATGCCGAGGGGACCGGTGCGGAATCCGGAGATCGCACGCCCGGGCTTGAACGGGTCGGGCGCAATTTCGGGCCCGTGAAACACCTCGAGCCGGTTGCCGATCGGATCGGCGAACACGATGAGGTCCTTGACGCGCCGCTCTTGCGCGAGGGCCCGCGAGCCCCGCGCGACTTCGACGCCCGCAGCTTCGAGATCGGCCGCGACCTGGTCCATGGCGGCGGCGTCCGCCGTCTCCCAGCCAAAGAAAGCGGGGCCGTCGCCGGCACCGTCCTCGACGACGAGGCGCTGCTTGCGGTCGTCCATCCGGAACGCTGCGGCGGTGCGGCCGCGGTCGACAAGCTGCATGCCGAGAAAGCGGCTTGCGTAGGAAGTCCAGTCCTCAAGATGAGAGGTGCGGATGCCGACATAACCGAGCGAGTGCAGTTTCATGCGATTGTTTCCCGCAGAAGTGCCGTCACTATAGGGCATTCCCGCCGGCGCGGGCTACGAGCCGATGGCTGCGACGCCGGCGCTCGCGACCTGCGCGTCCTGATGGGAGGCAACGCCGGACACGCCGATTCCGCCGATGATCTTGCCGCCTTCGATGATGGGAAAGCCGCCGTCGGCAACGCATGCGCCGAAGGTCAGCACCCGCAGTCCGACGCCGCCGCCGGCAACCGCATCTTCGAATATCTTGGTCGGCCGGCGGAACTCGACCGCCGTGCGCGCCTTGGCCTCGGCAAGTCTCACCGAGGACAGTTGCGCATTGTCGAGGCGATGCAGCATCACCAGATTGCCGCCGGAGTCGACGACGGCGATGGACACGCCCCATCCGTTTTTCGCGGCCTCGGCTTCCGCCGCCGCCATCGCCTTCTTCGCCGCGGCGAGCGAGAGCGGTGCGCCGTAAGGTGTCGTCGGCGGTACGATCTGTTGCTGGGTCATCGGTTCCTCATTCAAGTGCGTCTTCAAGCGGCCGCGGTTGCGGAAAATCGTGTGCGCAAGCACTGTCGTCCGCAGCACGGCGGCCAATGCGTTGATCTCGTCTGGTGAAAGGGATGCGTAGGGCGGATAGGGCGCGCCCACCGGCACGCCGATGAGATTTATTGCGGCTTTCATCGCCGGGGCAAGACCGCGGTGCATCCATTTCGACGGGAACAGCGCAAACTGCAGCTGCAGTGCGGCGGCGCGTTCGTAATCCTTCGCGAGGAACGCATCGATGATGTGCCGCGCAATCTCCGAGGCCGGCGGCGGCATGGTCGCGCCAGAGCCTCCGAGCTGAAGCGAGGCGAGCAGCATTTGCATGGTGGTGAAATAGCGCGCGTGGCCGGCGCGATCGATCTCGACGATCAGGCGGGAGACCCGGGCGAGATCGCGCGAGCTCTCCTTGATGAGCTGTACGCTCGGCAGCTTTGCGAGCGCGATCGTGTCAGGAATGGAGACATCCGCGCCGGGACCGGGGTTGAGATAGAGCGTCATGGGCAGGCGGGTCTCGCCGGCGATGGCGCTGAAATACGCGATCAGGTCGGCCTGCGTCGGCGGCCCGGCGAAGGGACGCAGCGGCGCCAGGACCTGCACCGCGGCGGCGCCAAGCTCCTCCGCGAGATGGGCAAGCTCGATCGCGGTCTTGAACGAGGGATGGGAGATTCCAACCATCACCGGCACGCGGCCGTCGACGCATTCGATGGTCTGGCGGATGAGCGCCTTGCGCTGTTCGAGACTGAGGTAGGTGTATTCCTGCGTCTCGACGCCGGCCGCGACCACCATGGTGGCGCGACAATCCCTGACGACGTAGTCGATCTCGCGCCGCAGCGCGGGGACATCTACGTCGAGGTCCGCCGTGAATGGCGTCAGCGGCGCAACGATCAGGCCGGGTTCAGTCATGCGAAGTCCTTTGGAGCCGAAAAGCCGGAGGTACTCTGCCATTTGGCGGCGTCATTCGCCAAGCGCAGCGCTGCAGCCAAGGTTTGCACTGAGAGCAATTCGCGGCAGCGACGAATGGCCGCTTGACGATACCGGCAGGCATACGGGCGTGGTGAAAAAGAAATGAAGAAAGCGCTGTGCCGCGCGCCTTTCATTCATTGTTTGCCGTGCCGCGCGAAGGAGCGGTCGGCTTGAGCAAGCTTTAAGCGCTGCCCGATAGAAGAAGCTCAATAACAGGAGGCGGCAAATGAAAAATCATAAGGCTGCGTGGGCGTTCGTCGTTAATGCAATCGTATCCACGATCTCGCGGTACTGGAACGAGTAATCTGCAGAACGAATGAACAGCACTGACGGCCGACAGGATTCGAGGCGCGGCCCGCTCCACGCGGGCCGCGCCTGAAACATTAAGCCTTCATTGCCGCCAGCACGCGCTCCGGCAACAGTGGCGAGTGGCGAACGCGGGCGCCGGTGAGTGCGGCGACCGCATTGCTGAGCGCCGGTCCGACCAGCGGCGTCGCCATCTGGCCGACGCCGGTCGGATGATTGTCGGTGACCATGACGTCGACATGGATCTCCGGCACGTCGCGATTGCGCATGACGGTGTAGTCGTAGAAGTTCGACTCCTGCACCGCACCGTCCGCGATCGTGATCCGCTCAGTGAGCGAGAGGCCGAGGCCATAGACGACGCTGCTCTCGGTCTGCGCGATCACGTTGTCGGGTTGCACGGCAACGCCCTGATCGATCGCGACCCAGAAATTGTGCACGCGCACCTTTCCGGTCTTGCGATCGACCGACACTTCCGCGACGCCCGCGATCTGGGTGCCGGAATAGTCGATGTAGGCGAGGCCGAGGCCGCGGTCGGGACGCTTGCGGCCCCACTGGGCCATGTCCGCGACCCGTTCGACGACCTTATGCGCGCGGGGCGAATCCTTCAGCAAGGCAAGCCGCCAGGCGAGAGGATCCATGCCGCGCTTGTAGGCAAGCTCGTCGACGAAGACTTCAGTCGCGAACTTGTTGGCGACAAAGCCGATGCCGCGGAGCGCGATGACCCGGATGCCGGTCTCGATCGGCATGTGTTCGGCGAGCCGATTGGGGATCGCGTAGGTCGGAATGTCGGCGCCGGGCAGCGAGATCCGGTCCATCTTCTTCCACGGACCGTTGTATTTGACCGGATCCTGGAACAGCCCGGTGTTGTCCGTCGCAAAGCGATGATGCCACGCGACCGGCGCGCCCTTCGCATCGAAGCCGGCGCGCAGGATATGCACCGACAACGGCCGGAACCGGCCATTGCGGACGTCGTCCTCGCGCGTCCACATCACCTTCACCGGCCGCTTCATCTCGTTTGAGAGCAGGACGGCATCGACCACGAACTCCTGGTCGCGATTGCCGCGACGGCCGAAGCCGCCGCCCATCAGCATGTCGTTCAGCTTGACCTTGCTGGTCGGGATGCCGAGCGCCTGGGCGGTGGCGTCGACGGCCATCGGCTGGCTCTGGGTGCCGCACCAGATCTCCGCCGAGTCGCCCGCCGGCGATACCGACGCGACGGCATTCAGCGGCTCCATCTGCGCGTGATAGGCGTAGTCGCAGCGGTAGACTCCTTCGACGACGTTCGCGGCCGCATTGAACGCTGCCGGCGCATCGCCCACCTTTTCCCCGATCTCGACCGGATTGGGGATGGTGCCGCGGGCGACTGCGGTGTGGCCATCGAATGCGGTGTCGGTGTTGAAGTTCTGCGCCTTGGCCGTGCGCGTCCAAACGACGTCAAGCGCGTCTTTCGCCGCGAACGCCGCCCACGGCGTTTCTGCCACCACGCCGACGCCAAACGGATACTTGACGATCTTCAGCACGCCCGGGATCGCGCGTGCCTTGGCATCGTCGATCTTCTCGGGGCTGTTGCCCTCGACCGGCGAGCGCAGCATGGCGCCGTAGAGCATCCCCGGCATTTGCACGTCGATCGAATATTTTGCCGTGCCATTGACCTTGGTCGGCAACTCGACGCGCATCACGTCCTTGCCGATGTAGCGAAACTCGCTCGGCTTCTTGAGATCATTCGGCCCGATCTCCGGCGCCTTTTCGGGCACCACGGCAAAGCTCGCGATCTCGCCATAGCCAAGCTTGCGGCCCGACTTGGCGTGAACCACGACGTTCGGCTCGGTGGTGAGTTCGGCCACCGGCACGCCCCAATGACGCGCGGCATTCTCGAGGAGCACGCGGCGCACCTGCGCGCCGAACTGGCGCACCGATTTGTAATAGCCGGTCACCGTTGCGCTGCCGGCGGTGTACATCGAGTTGTAGAAGCCGGGGTTGCCGTAGGTGGCCTCGATCGGCGGTGCCGGGATCAGGCGTACTTTCTTCCAATCGGCATCAAGCTCATCGGCGAGGATCAGCGGCACCGAGGTCGTCGATCCCTGGCCCATCTCCGTCGCCGGCGACATGATGGCGACGGTGCCGTCACTTCGCGATCGTGACCCAGGCATTGAAGACGGTCTCCTTGCCGGGAGCGGCAAGGGCGGCGATCTCGTCGAGGCCAAGTGCAATGCCGAACGTCAATCCGGCGGCGCCGACCATCAGCGTGCGTCGGTTGAGAGCGGCTTGCGGCAGCGGACGGGGGTCCTGGTGAGTGGTCGTCATGGCTCAGGCCTCCTTCGCTGCGCGTTGAATGGCCCGAACGATGCGCGGATAGGTGCCGCAGCGACAGATGTTCGTGCTCATGTGTTCGACGATTTCGTCGCGGGATGGGTGCGGGTTCTTGGCGAGCAGCGCCGCCGCGCTCATGATCTGCCCGGACTGGCAGTAGCCGCACTGCGGCACGTTCTCGGCGAGCCAGGCTTTCTGCAGCGGATGGGACGATGTCGGCGACAAACCTTCGATGGTCGTGACCGAGCGGCCTGCAACCTCAGAGAGCTGCGTCTGGCAGGAGAACGCGCGATTGCCGTCGATGTGGACCATGCAGGCCCCGCACATGCCGGCACCGCACCCGAACTTCGTGCCGGTGAGTTTTACGTGTTCCCGGATAACCCAGAGCAGCGGCGTCGCCGCAGGCGCATCAACGGTTACCGGCGCACCATTCACTTTGAATGTTACCGCCATCGTTGTCCTCCTGATTGAATCTGTTCGTACTGTTTGTTGGTACTGCCTGAAAATCACGCGGTGTACGGACCGAAGAACTCGTGAAGGCTAACAGATCGGTCTCCGGCGCGACAGGTCACGACGCACCGTTACCAACGCCGTTTGGTCCTCCGCGGAACACCGTCGCGCCGTTCCACGCTCGGCTCATTTGCCGATCGTGTATTCGATCTCATCGCGGGTTTCGTTGAATCCCGTCTTGCGATCGATGTCGGCGTGGACGCGGATGGTGCCCTGCATGGTGGCGAGCTTGCCGGTGCCGCCGGTGATCGTGCCCGCATCATCGGCGGTGACCTTGCCGGTCCCATCGCTCAGCACGACCCCGCCCGAACGGGTGAAGAACTTGTCGCCATTCTCCACGATGTACACGCCGTACTGCGTGACCGTGCCATTGCCGTCGATGATGTCGACGAGGCCGCGCTCCCACATTTCGACGAGCTTGAGGTCGTTGATGACCGGCGGGTTGGTCGGATAGGTGCGGTGGATCTCGAATGCCCGCACGAAGTGATTGGGCAGGTTGCCAACTTCGAGATTGAGCTGCTGGATGTACTTGGTGTTCTCGGTCGTGGCCTTGAACGAAACCTTCTGCTTCTGCTGTGCGAGCGCACCGGACGTAGGCAATGCCGACGCCACGCCCGCGAGCGCAATCAACCACAATGTGCTTGAAGCACGTACCATAACGCGTTTCCTCCCATTTTCTTGCCGGGGGAGGCTACGCTGATTGATGCCGAGGTGAAAGGGCGGTTTGCGCCGACCAGCGGCTACTCCGTCATCACCTCCTCGCGCTTTTGGCGCAGCGCCGGGGCGGCGATGATGGCGAGGAGCACAACTGCGCCGAGCAAGAAGCTCGCCGAGAGCGGTCGTGTCACCAGCACGGTGGCGTCGCCCTGCGCGATCATCAGCGCGCGGCGCAAGTTCTCTTCCATCATCGGGCCGAGGATGAAGCCGAGAATCATCGGCGCCGGCTCGCAGTCGAGCTTGATGAAGACGTAGGCGAGCGCCGTGAGCGCCGCGAGCGCATAGACATCGAAGACCTTGTTGCCGACGGTGTAGACGCCGATGCAGCAGAACACGTAGATCGACGGAAACAGCAGCCGATAGGGCAGCTTCAGCAGGCGAATCCAGACGCCGACGAGCGGCAGGTTCAGCACCAGCAGCATCAGGTTGCCGAGCCACATGCTGGCGATGAGGCCCCAGAACAATTCCGGCTTGTCGGTCATCACCTGCGGGCCCGGGGCGATGCCCTGGATCATCATCGCGCCGATCATCAGCGCCATGGTGGGATTGGAGGGAATGCCGAGCGTCAGCATCGGGATGAACGAGGTCTGCGCGCCGGCATTGTTGGCGCTCTCGGGCGCGGCGACGCCGCGGATGTCGCCTTCGCCGAACATGCGCGGCGGCTTCGCCACCTTCTTCTCCAGCATGTAGGCGGCGAAGGAGGCGAGCAGCGCGCCGCCGCCCGGCAGGATGCCGAGGATCGAGCCAAGTCCGGTGCCGCGCATGATCGCCCAGAAGCTCGTGCGCAGGTCCTCGAGGCTCGGCAGCACGCCGGCCGATGCGCGACGCGAACACGCCCTTCTGCTCGGGATTCTCGAGGTTGAGGATGACGTCGGTCATGCCGAAGAACGCCATGGCGAGCGCGACAAACTCGATGCCCTCCGCAAGCTCGGGCATGCCGAAGGCGAACCGGATGGTCCCCGAATTGACGTCGGTGCCGACGAGGCCGAGCAGGATGCCGACGCACACCATGCCCAGCGCCTTGATGAGCGAGCCGCGGGCAAGCACGATCGCGGCGACGAGGCCGAATACCATCAGCGAGAAATATTCCGCCGGGCTGAATTTCAGCGCGACTTCGGCGAGCGGCGGCGCGAACAGCGCGATCACCACGGTGGCGACGCAGCCGGCGAAGAACGAGCCGATCGCGGCGATGCCCAGCGCCGGGCCGGCGCGGCCTTTGCGCGCCATCTGGTGGCCGTCGAGCGTCGTCACGACGGAAGACGATTCGCCCGGCATGTTGACCAGGATCGCGGTGGTCGAGCCGCCGTATTGGGCGCCGTAATAGATGCCCGCCAGCATGATCAGCGCCGGAGCGGCGCCGACCTTGAAGGTGAACGGCAGCAGCATGGCGACTGTCGCCACCGGGCCGATGCCGGGCAGCACGCCGACCAGCGTTCCGAGCAGGCAGCCGATGAAGCAGTAGACGAGATTCTGCCACCCGGCGGCGACGCTCAACCCGAACCAGAGGTTATGCAGCGTATCCATGCCGTCCTACCACTGCGGCCAGACTTGAAGCGGCAGGCCGAGCACCCAGACGAACGCGGCGACGGAAAAGAGCACGAGGAGGGCGGCGAGCACGATTGTCTCGCGGATGCGCACCTCGCGCTCCGCGAAGGCGCTGACGATGACGAGAACGGCGATCGCAACGGCCAGTCCCAAATAGTCGAGGGTCACCCCGAACAGCACGATGGCAATGAGCGTCACCGCGAGCGGGCGCGGCCTGAACCGTTCGATCGGCGGCCCCTCAAGCGCGAGCGCGCGAAACGTCAGGATGGCGCCGAGCCCGGTCAGGATCACGCCGACCAGAATGGGAAAATAGCCGGGTCCCATGCGGTGGGCCTCGCCAAACCGGTACTGGCTCGCGAGCCCCATGAAGACGACGGCAAATGCGATGAACAGCAGACCCGCCCAAAAATCCCGCGGCGATCGAATGCGCATCGGTTACGTGCCGCTCGGGGGCAGGGGCCGCGCAACATCAACGGCGGCCTCGCTCCCCTCCCCCTTGCGGGGAGGGGTCGGGGGTGGGGGTCGCGAGATGTGGCACCACGGTGCCGTAACTGCTCCACCCCCCACCCCGACCCACTCCCACAAGGGGGGAGCGAGCGGCGAGCCTTGTGCGCGGCGCAAGAATGGCAGGGAGCCGGATTGCTGTCGCCGATGCAGCCTGTCCGCAAATCGCCCCACCGCCATCACTCCGGCTGGATGTTGGCCTTCTGCGCGATCGTCCTGAATTCGGCAGTCTCGCGTTTGATGCGGGCGTCGAATTCTGCGCCGGTCGAGGGGATGGTAGTAGCGCCGCCGACCGCGAATCGATCCTTCACGTCCGGTATGTTGAGGATTTTGACGACCTCGGCCTGCATTCTGTCGACGATCGCTTGAGGCGTCGCCTTGGGCGCGAGAAGTCCCGTCCAGTTCGTGGCCGCGACCTCGGGCACGCCGCTCTCCTGCAGCGTCGGCCATTCCGGGTTGAGGGCCGAACGCATCGCCGTCGTGATGGCCAATACGCGGATGCGGTGGCTCTTCACATGCGGCATGACCGATGACACTGCGAGGACGCCAGCCGGCAGATCGCCGCCGGCAAGCGAGGCCGCTGCCGGCGCGCCGCCCTTGTAGGGAATGTGCTGGAACTTCGACCCGATTTCGAGCCCGATCCATTCCATGATGAGCTGATTGACGCTGCCGTTGCCGGGCGTCGCGACCGCGATCTTGCCGGGCCGCGCTTTGGCGTCGGCAATGACGTCCGCCATGCTGCGATAAGGCGCGCCGGCATAGACCGCGAACACGCAGGGCGTGTCCGTCAGTGTCGTCACCGGCACGAGATCGCGCGCGACGTCGTAGGGGAGTTCCTTGAAGATCACCGGATTGATCGTGAGGTCGCCGAGCGTTGCCACCAGGAAGGTGTAACCGTCGGGCGCAGCCTTGGTGACGGCAGTGACGCCGATGAAGCCGTTGCCGCCCGGCCGGTTCTCGACAAGGATCTGCTGGCCGAGCACCTCGGACAGCTTCTGCCCGACCACCCGCGCGGCAATATCGGCGACGCCACCTGGCGCGTAGGGGATCACGAACCGGATCGGCTTCGTCGGATAGTTTTGCGCCGCCGCGGGCGCGAGGGCCGCCAGTATCCCTGCTGCAACGAGGCCGAGCATTCGCTTCATCTCACTTCTCCTACGCCGCACTCGTTCATGGTGGAGACAAAATCCGCGGCAGACAACCGTGGACCCCTTTCGGCATCCTCTCCGATAGCGGGCTTCGCAGAGCCTGTCATCGGGGGCGCCTCGCCGGGTCGATCGAAATTGTTCTACGCCGTTTCGCGGACGGAGATCGATCCGGGGCGAATGGCGCGGCGAGACCATCCGAGCGTCAACACAGTAAAGGCGCTCCCGAGGCCGACGACGATAAATACCGCGGCGGGACTGCCGCGATCCATGAGGGCGCCATAGACGAACGGCGCGAGGATGCCGGCAAGATTGAAGGCAGAGGTGACGAAGCCGAACACCTTGCCGAACTCGCCGGGCGGGGTCACCTCGCGCACCAGCATGTCCCGCGACGGGTAGATGATGCCGGAGGCGAAGCCGATAACGCTCACCATAGCCGCGAGCGCGGCGGCGGGAAGATCGATCAGGCCGATCGCCACCGCGCCGATGGCGAAGATGATCATGCCGGTCGCCGCCAGCAGCGCATGCCGTCGCAGGCGATCGACATAAGCGCCAGCCACGATCACGCCCGCGGCCGTCATCAGCAGGAACAGGGTGAGCGCGGTGTTGGCGAGCTCCAATGAAGTCCCGTGCAATGCCTGGAGTGCCGCGACCAGATAGTTCGCGACGCCATAGCTTGAGAACGCGACGAGCAGGAAGAACACGAAATTGAGGAGGATCGGCGTCGACAGGAGGAGCCGGAGACCGGTGTGGCTGGGCGCTTGCGACTTCGCCGTGACCGGAGCCACCGGCTCATGATCCTCGGCGTGCTCGCGTTCGAACAGCAACACGAAAATGGCGATCCAGGAGAGCGCCATCATTCCAATGAAAGCGCCGCGCCAGCCAAAGCTTGCATAGAACGCAAACGTCGCCGCCGGCCCTGCCGCCATTCCCATCATCCCGGCGAAGGTGTGAAACGAGAAAGCGAAGCCGATGTTGCGATGGCTGACACGCTTCGACAGGAACGCATAATCGCCTGGGTGGAACGCCGTGTTGCCGATCCCCGCCAGCGCGTGCATGGCGACGAAGACATAAAACGACGGCACAAGCCCGATGGTGGTAAAGGCGACCGCTTCGATGAGGAGGCCGCCGATCAGCACCACGCGGGCGCCGATGCGATCGACCAGAAAGCCGACCGGGATCTGAAGGACGCCGGACACGATGTTGAATGCGACGAGCGCGAGACCAAGCTCCGTATAGCTGACGCCCAGATCCGCGCGGATGACGGCGAACAGTGCCGGCAGGACCATCAGATTGAAGTGGCTGATGAAGTGCACAAAGCTGATGACGCCGATCACGCGCACATCGGCTGCGCTCATTTTTATCAGGGCAGGCCGGGAGAGAAGGCTCATTTGGAGCGCGATCGGGTTGCGTTTCGGATTAATGGGATTGCGTTTCGGATCAAGCGGATGGAAACGATTCCGGCGGTACTTGGCGAAGCCGGAAGGGGCCGGAAACTCGCATATTCGCCCCCTCCACTAAAGGTGCGTTCGCGCGGCGCCGCATCCCACCTCGCGCATGGCTTCACCCTCCCCTGAAGGGGGAGGGTCGGACCGCCGCAGGCGGTCCGGGGTGGGGTGATGGCGGTGCAACGAGTGGATCGTCCCATCCATTGCACTGCTGTCACCCCCTCCCGGCCGCTTCGCGGCCGACCTCCCCCTCCAGGGGAGGTGAATTGCATCTACTGCGGCGTAAGCCCCGCGGCTTTGACGATGCGGCTGGCGCGGAGGCGATCCTCCTGGAGATAGCGCGCGAAAGCCTCGGGCTGATCGAACACGGGCTCGAGGCCGACCTCGACCAGACGCTTGCGGCGAAACTCCGGGTCGCTGCCGATGGCTAAGACCTGCTCGTAGATGCGCCCGACGATGGTCTGCGGCGTGCCCGGCGGTGCAACCAGCCCGAAATAGGTCCGCGTCAGATCGCCGGTGTAGCCGAGTTCGCGCAGCGTCGGCACCTCCGGCACAAGCGGCGAGCGTGTATCGCCGTCGACCGCGATCGGCCGCACCGCGCCGGATGCGAGATGCGGCAGCCAGTTGCCGATGCCGAAGAATGCGACCGGTGTTGAGCCCGTCAGCATGCCGGTAACCGAATCCCCGCCGCCCTTGAACGGCACCCGCACGAGATCGGCGCCGGTCTTCTCGCGCCACCAGTCCATGAAGACAGAAAGCGGCTCGGACGGCACGGTGTAGCTCAGTGTCCCGGGCTTCGCCTTCGACAGTGCCGCCAGCTCGTCAAGCGACTTCACGCCAAGCGCGGTGCTCACGACCAGGAGCTGGGTGTTGAAGAAGGGATTGGTGATCGGCACGAAGCTGTCCGGGTCGTAGGGCAGTTTCTTGAACAGGAACCGGTTGTAGGTGAGGGTGGTGTTCGGCAGGTTGCAGATCGTGCTGCCGTCGCCGGGCGCCTCCGCGCAGGCGCGCCCGCCGATGATCATGGCGCCGCCGGTGCGGTTTTCCACCACCACGGGCCGGCCGTAGCGTCGATGATATTCGTCGCCTAAGACGCGCATGACCACGTCGCTGGTGCCTCCTACGCCGGTCGCGACAATGATGCGCAACGGCCGGCCGGCCGGAAGCTCCTGCGCTCCAGCCGGCGCCGCGAGCGCAATCGCCGCCGCAATGCCGGCGATCGCTATGCGGGACATCACTGGCGCGAGGAGCGTCATCAGGACCTCATGCTGCCTCAAGACTTTCGGCCGGCAGTTTCAGGAGCCTTGCCGCGTTGCGCCAGAACACAGCCTCGCGTTCGCGCGGCGGCAGCGCGAGGTCTTCGATGACCTTGATGGCGCGCGGCTTCAGCGAGGTGAGGGGCGGGGCGTCGCTGCCATAGAGCACATGGTCGGCGCCGACCGTGTCGACGACGAGGCGCGCCGCCGGCTTGTGGTAGGTGACGCTGTCGAAGTGCATCATCCGCAGGTAGTGGCTTGGCGCGTGCTTGATCTTCATCGGCTTGTAGGAGCCGAGAAAGAACGCCTCGTCCTGCAGCTCATAGGCATAGTCGAGCCGGCCGATGACTTCGCAGATGCCGCCGCCGCCGTGCGAGCCGACGATTTTCGCGCGCGGGAAATCCTCCAGAATGCCGCGCACGATGATCCGCGACAGCGCGAGGCAGAGATCGGCCGGGCGTCCGACGCTCGAGGCGAGGCGATACTCCTTCATTCGTTCCTCGCCGAAGCCGACGTGGGGCGGGTGGATCATCACCGGAATGTCGAGGTCCTGGACGAGCTCCCAGAAGCCGCGCGCTTCGTCGTCGTCGGGATAATGCCCCTTGTGGCTCGAATTGATGAGCACGCCTTTGAGCTTCAGTTCGCGGATCGCGCGCTCAAGTTCCTTGAGATGCTCAGGGCCGCCGCACGGGGTTGCCATCGCCAAACAATAGAGCGTACCGGGATGGGAATTCTGAATTTCGACGGCGTAGTCGTCCCAGTCTCTGATCGCCTTCAATTCGCCCTTGGCGTCCTTGTCGCGCAGATAGTGGGCGGCATTGCTCACGACGCTGATGGCGATCCCCGCCTTTTGCTGCGCCGAGAGGACGTTCTCCACGGTCATCGGGCAGCGTCCGCCCCAGAAGGCGCTGCGAGCCGCTTCTTCCGGCGGATAGACATGGGTATGCCATTCGATGATCACGCGCTTCCTCCCTTCCGGATCGTTGTCGCCCGGCTCGGCCGTGAACATGCCACGGAACGCCGCGGCAAAACAGCGGGTGGGATTTACACGCGGGCGATCGCTCAAGTATGCCCTTTGATCGATCGAGCGCGGCTCATGAGCCGACCGACACTGCGAGGAACATGATGCGCAATATCAAGGTGGCCGCCGCACAGCTTGGCCCGATCCAGAAAGCCGAGACCCGGCGAGCCGTGATCGCCCGCATGCTCTCGCTGATGCGGCAGGCGAAGGCTGCGCGCTGCGACCTCATCGTCTATCCGGAACTTGCGCTGACGACGTTCTTCCCGCGCTGGTATTACGAGGACCGTAGCGAGGCCGACATTTGGTTCGAGCGCGAGATGCCGAATGCGGCGACGCAGCCGCTGTTCGATGAAGCCAAGCGCGGCGGGATTGCCATGAGTCTCGGCTACGCGGAGCTCACGCCGGACGGCCATCATTTCAATACGGCGATCCTCGTCGATCGCGACGGCACGATCGTCGGCAAATATCGCAAAGTGCATCTGCCGGGACACGCGGATTACGACTCTGCGCGCAGTCATCAGCATCTCGAAAAGCGCTACTTCGAGCCCGGCGATCTCGGCTTTCCGGCATGGCACATGCTCGGCGGCGTTTTCGGCATGTGCATCTGCAACGACCGGCGCTGGCCGGAAACATTTCGCGTGCTGGGCCTCCATGGGGCCGAGATGGTCGTGCTGGGCTTCAACACGCCGTCAGTGAATTCGCAGAAGGGCGACGAAGGGCTTGCCAAACGCATATTCCACCACAAGCTTTCGCTGCAGGCCGGCGCCTATCAGAATTCGACCTGGGTGGTCGCGGTGGCGAAGGCCGGCGTCGAGGATGGTCACCATCTCATGGCCGGCACCGTGCATCGTCGATCCGGACGGCGAAATTGTCGCCGAAACCTCGACCGAGGGTGACGAACTCTTGGTCCACGACTGCGACCTCGACGCCACGCGGTTCGGCAAGGAAACGATGTTCGATTTCGCGCGCCACCGTCGCATCGAGCACTACGGTGCGATCGCCTCCCAGACCGGTATCATTCCGCCCAAGCCGTGAGCAGCTTGTTGGTTTGAGGCATCGCACCCGACGAGAGCGGCGAAGCGGGCGTGACCTACGCGAATTGCGTCTGGACCGCGCCGATTGCCATCGCGACGGCCGCCTGGGTCGGATCGACGACCGGAACCCCGAGCGACTCTTCCAACGGACGGCGGTGGCGCGCCATGCCGGCGCAGCCGAGCACGATGACATCGGCGCCATCCTTCTCGACAAGATCGCGGCCGACCGTCTCCATCCGCGCGAATGTGCCTTCGCCCGATGCCGTTTCAGCGACGGTCATCTCAAGCGGGCGCTCGCCGGCGAACCGCTCG
Organism: uncultured Alphaproteobacteria bacterium; assembly: GCA_963702755.1. Classification (GTDB taxonomy): domain Bacteria; phylum Pseudomonadota; class Alphaproteobacteria; order Rhizobiales; family Xanthobacteraceae; genus JAJPKK01. The sequence goes on from CAVPDZ010000015.1 coordinate 140,113, forward strand.
GTAATGCCCATCTGCCGTGTCGCCCGGCGATGCCTGGCAATCGACGGCGCCGTGATGGCGATAACGCCGAAGCGGTCCCCGCGGGCAAGGGCCGTCAAGAGGCCGCATTCGTTGATGCCGAACACAGGCCGCCGCGTCGCCTCGCGGCAGACATGGAGCCCCGGATCGCTGAAGCAGGCAATCACGAACGCATCGGCGGCGTTGTCCTGTTCGACGAGGCGGCGCAGCGGCAGCGTCACCGCTTCGACGTCCTTCTGGGTCTCGATCCCGAACGGCCCTTCGGCGAGCGTCGCGCACCGGATCGACGGGCCGTTGTCCATGCGAAACATGGCGAGCGCGGCGTCGAGGCCCGCCGTCACCGCCGGATTCGAATTGGGGTTGATGACCAGGATGTCGCCGCGGCTCATGATGGGTCCTTGCGGTTTTCCAGCTTCCCTGAGAGGGAAGTGATAAGACGATATCGGCGGAGAGCTTAGCATGTCCACAAAACCTTATGATCTCGTTCTGCGCGGCGGCACCGTCGGGACCGCGTCCGCGGTTTTCCCTGCCGATATCGCGATCGAGGGCGAAATCATCGCCGCGATCGGCCGCGATCTTCCGCCTGGCGCGAAGGAGATCGACGCGCGCGGAAAGCTCGTGTTGCCGGGCGGAGTCGACAGTCACGCCCACATCGAGCAGTTGTCAGGCGCCGGCATCGTCAACGCCGACACGTTCGAATCTGCGACGATCTCCGCGGCGTTCGGCGGCACCACGACGGTGATTCCGTTCGCCGCGCAGCACATCGGCATGAAGCTCGACGAAGTGGTCGACGCCTATCACGCCTTGGCTCGCAAGGGGGCGGTGATCGATTACGCGTTCCACATGATCATCGCCGATCCGACCGAGGCCACCCTCAAAGACCACATCCCGAAGCTCGTGAAGTCTGGTCATGCGACGCTGAAAGTGTTCATGACCTACGACCGCATCAAGCTCGACGACATGCAGTTGCTCGACGTATTCCACGCGGCGCGCGAGAGCCGCGCCCTGGTCTGCGTGCATGCCGAAAACCATGCGATGATCGCGTGGACCGGAAAGCGGCTGGTGGCCGGCGGCTGGCGGGCGCCGCGCTATCACGGCGTCAGCCATCCGCGCGCGTGCGAGGCGGAGGCATTCAACCGCGTGATCGCGCTCGCCGCGTTCATCGATCAGCCGATCATGATCTTCCATGTCTCGACCGCGGAAGGCGCAGCACGCATTCGCGCGGCGCGTGGCGAAGGGCTCAAGGTATTTGCGGAAACCTGCCCGCAATATTTGTTCCTGACCGCGAAGGACCTCGATCGCCCCGGGCTCGAAGGCGCCAAATGGATTTGCAGCCCGCCGACCAGGCAGCCTTCGGATCAGGAGGCGCTATGGCAGGCGCTGGCGCTCGGCGACCTGCAGACGGTGTCGTCCGATCATGCGCCCTATCGCTTTGATGCCAGCGGCAAGTTCGTCAACGGCACCGACCCCGATTTCAAGGCGATCCCGAATGGCATGCCGGGCCTCGAAACCCGGCTGCCGCTGCTGTTCGACGCGATGGTGTCGGAGGGCCGCCTGAGCCTTGAAAAATTCGTCGCGCTGACGGCGACGGAGCCGGCCAAGATCTATGGCCTGCATCCCAAGAAGGGCGACATCGTGATCGGAGGCGATGCCGATCTCGTCGTCTGGGATCAGAACCGCAAGGTCACGATCGGCGCCAATCTGATGCACGATCGCGCGGGCTACACGCCGTACGAGGGTCGCACGGTGAAAGGCTGGCCGGTCACAGTGCTCAGCCGTGGCCGCGTTGTCGTCGAGGACGGAACGTTGCGCGTCGCGCCCGGCTCCGGCCGCTTCCTGGCGCGCGAAGCGGGCACAGCCGCAATTCCGACCGGCCGACGCGCCCCGGAATTCGACCCCGCGCAGAGTTTCGGCGCGAAGCTCTAGCAGCCCGTTCGCCTCGGTTCTTCATCGCGGCCTTGAGTGGCCGCTTCGATGGCCTGCGGCTTGCATGCTATGCGCCGTCACGGGGCGAGTGACGTGTTTGCGCATGCGCGCGGCACTTCGCCGTGGCGCCATCTCTGTTTGCTCCGCCATTTCACCAAAAAATCCAAGTCTCATTGAGGAGTTATCATCATGTGCGCAGGCGATGACCACACTTGCCCACAATTTGAGCTACATCGGCAGAAGCTGATTGAAGACCTTGACGCCGAGCGGCGCAGCTTTCTCAAGAGCGCCTTTGCCGCGAGCGGTGCCGCCGCGACGGCGTTCGCCGCCGGCGGTGCGCTGGTAGCGCCCGCCTCTGCGCAGACCGCGGGCACCCCGGGCCGCCCCGCCTACCATTATCTGCCGGCGACCTCCGACACGGTGCACTGGGGCTATTTCAGCAAGCTGCTGAAGCCGCGCATCGAAGTCGATTCCGGCGACTTCATCACCATCGAGGCGCTCACGCATCACGCCAATGACGACGCCGAGCGCATGGTCAAGGGCGATCCGGGGGCCGAAAGCGTGTTCCTGTGGACCAAGGAGAAGAAGGGCGTCGACCGCCGCGGCGCCGGCCCGGTCGACGGCAAGCTGCTCGGCCGCGGGTCAGGCGAAGGGTTCGGCGTGCACATCTGCACCGGCCCGGTCTACATCCGCGGCGCCGAGCCGGGCGACATCCTGGAAGTGCGCATCATCGACGTGAAGCCCCGGCCCTGCGCCAACCCGGCCTATGCGGGCAAGTCGTTCGGCAGCAACGCGGCGGCGTGGTGGGGCTTCCAGTACAAGGACCTGCTGACCGAGCCGAAGCCGCGCGAGGTCTGCACCATCTACGAGATCGACACGAGCGGGCAGCGCAACTGGGCCCAGGCAGTCTACAACTTCCGCTGGACGCCGCAGACCGATCCTTATGGCGTCGTGCACAAGACAATCGACTACCCCGGCGTGCCGGTCGATCATAAGACCGTGCAGGAGAACCACGGGGTGCTCAAGAACATCCGCATTCCGATCCGCCCGCATTTCGGCGTGATGGGTGTCGCGCCGAAAGAAGCCGACGTGGTCAACTCTATCCCGCCGAGCTATTTCGGCGGCAACATGGACAACTGGCGCATCGGCAAAGGCGCGACCATGTACTATCCGGTCGCGGTGCCGGGCGGCCTGTTCTCGATCGGCGATTCACATGCCGCCCAGGGCGATTCCGAGTTGTGCGGCACCGCCATCGAAATGTCGCTGACCGGAACCTTCCAACTCATCCTGCACAAGGCGAACGCGCTCACAGGTTCGCTCGCAACCCTGACGTCGCCGCTCCTCGAAACCCAGGACGAATGGGTGCTGCACGGGTTCAGCTTCGCCAACTATCTTCAGGAGCTTGGTCCCAAGGCGCAACAGGAGATCTACGAGAAGTCCTCGATCGACCTCGCGCTGCGCGACGCGTTCCACAAAATGCGCGCGTTCCTGATGAATACCAAGGGATTGAGCGAAGACGAAGCGATCTCGCTGATCTCGGTCGGCGTCGACTTCGGCGTTACGCAAGTGGTCGACGGCAACTGGGGTATTCACGCCATCATCAAGAAGAGCCTGTTCGCCGGCGCTTCGGCGTAACGCCTCGCGCAAATCAGTGATGCCGTTGTTATGAGCGGGCATCCCAACGCGTAGCCCGGATTGAGCGAAGCGAAATCCGGGTCTTCCGCCTGCAAATACTTCCCGGATTTCGCGGAGCCTGTCATCGGGCCCGCCGGAGGCGGGACCCGTTGGCTCAATCCGGGCTATCGTTTCTGGCTCACTCCTCATCCATAGCGATGCCGCGGATCACGGCGGCGCGGCCGAATTTTTCGCGTAGGCGATCGACCGCGTGCTCGGCGGCCGCAGCGCGTCGGCCGTGCTCATCGATGAGATCGGCGGGATCGGCGTCGGCGGCCTCCGCCAGCGCACTGACGCCGATGCCGATCAGGCGAAACTTGGTGTCGCCGGTCTCGCGCGTGAGCAGCTCACGCCCGGCGGCAAAGATTTTCGCCGCAAGCTGGGTCGGCGCGCCGAGCGAACGGGCCCGCGTGCGCAGGCGAAAATCGCTGCTCTTGAGCTTGAGCGTCACGGTTGCTCCGGCAAGCTCCTTGGCTTTGAGCCGCGCCGACACTTTCTCGCAAAGCTCCCACAGGATCCGCTCGAGCGCGCGGAAATCGGCGAGGTCGCGTTCGAGCGTCGTCTCGGTGGAGACGCTTTTCGTCTCGCGATCGGGGTTGACGCTACGCGAGTCGATGCCGCGGGAAAGGCGGGAGAGCCGAAGTCCTTCGGTGCCGAAGCGGCGCATCAATTCGGTCTCTTCGGCCCGCTGCAGGTCGGCGATGGTACGGTAGCCTTCGCGCGCAAGTGCTGCGCCCATCGCCTTGCCGACCCCCCAGATGAACGTGATCGGGCGCGGCGCGAGGAACGCGGTGGCCTCGGCGACGTCGAGCAGCGAGAGGCCGCGGGGCTTGTCGAGGTCGGACGCAATCTTGGCAAGAAACTTGTTCTGCGACAGGCCGATCGAAACCGTAATGCCGATCTCGCGTTCAACCCGGCCGGCAAACCGCGCCAGCGATTTTGCTGGCGTCATGCCATGCAGGCGCTCGGTGCCGGTGAGATCGAGGAAGGCCTCATCGATCGACAGCGGCTCGACGAGCGGCGTCAATTCGCCCATCAGCGTGCGCACCTCGCGGCCGACGCGGGCGTATTTCGCCATATCGGGCCGGACAACGGCGGCATGTGGGCATAGTCGCCGCGCTTCGAACATCGGCATTGCCGAACGCACGCCGTAGGTGCGCGCGATGTAACAGGCCGTCGCAACCACGCCGCGTTGGCCGCCGCCGACGATCAGCGGCTTGTCGGCAAGCGAGGGGTCGTCCCGCTTCTCGATCGTCGCATAGAAGGCATCGCAATCCACATGGGCGATCGACATGCGCGTGATCGCCGGATGACGCGCAAGGCGCGGCGATCCGCAGGCGCTGCAGCGCGCTCCACGCTCCGGCACATCGGCAAGACAATCGCGGCAAAAGCCAGCCATGGGCATCCCCCGTGGGGAATCGCGGTCGCGATTATAGCGCGATCAGGCGGCCATCACGGCAGGTCGCGCTCCCAATCGGCGCCGCCGAGGGCCGCGCGTGCTCGGCCGACCTGGAGCGGCGGCACGCCGGCGTGTTCCGCAAATGCCGCGAGGGTGCGCTCGTTGCCGCGAATGTAGTCGAGGACGCCGGCGAGAAAGCCCGGTTCGCTGGCGGCGGCGCGGATCGCGCCGGGATCGATGCCGGTCAGTGCGAGAAAGCGCGACAACTCCTCCGGCTCCTGCGCGAGCCAGTTCAGCGCGGTGATTGCGAGCGCCGCGGCGTGTTCATGCTCGGCGTCGCTGTCGCGTTTGGGCGGCATCGGCGGACCTCATTGCACTGATCGGACCGCGCGCGTCTCGCGCGCATCTTTTCAAGAGAGCCGGCGGGACGCCCGCACTCCTTACGGAGAATCGGCCAGGAGTTCGCGCGCAAGGGTTACGACGTCAGGCGGCGAGGCGTAAAGATCGCGGATGAGGCTTTGCACCATGGCTCCGCCGACCGGGCGGACTTCGAGGGCTTGAGCGTGCATGTCTGCAATGAAGGCGGGGTCCGCCACGGTAGCCTCGAACGCCTGGCGCAGGGCCTCGATGCGATCGAGCGGCACGTCTGGCGGCGCCGCGAATGGTCGCGCGATGCTCTGGCGCGAAACAATGAGCTTGAGCGCCGCCGCCTGCCGCGGCGTCGTGGCAAGGTCCATGATCAGCGGGATGTCCGGCAGGTCCTCGTGTTTCGCGAGTGCAATCTGCAGCGTGACCCGGATGCGCTTTGTGGTCAGCCAATCGTGATTGCGCGCGATCAAGCTGGTCCACGACCAGCCGCAACGCCCATCGATCTCGCCGCGCTCCATGGCGAGATTGAGGTTCGAGCCATCCGGATAGCCCGTCACGATGCGCATGGGCAGATGGGTCAGATTGCGCAACACGATCGGAAAGACGTCGCTGTCGGCGCCCGCGCCTGAGGCCCCGATCACCGTAGGCTTCGCCTGCATATCCTGCCAGGTCGCAATGCCGCGCGAAGCATTGACGGCGCATACGCTGACTTCGTTCGACACGCTGCCGATCCAGTTGAACTTCGGCGCGTCGAACTGGGCGCCTTCGAGGTGGCCGATGAGCGGCTCGAATACGATGCCGCGCGCGAAGGTCGCGATCGTCGTGCCGTCCCGCGGCGCGGCGTTATAGAGAAAGTTGACTGCCTTGAGGCTGCCGGCGCCGGCCATGTTCTGGACCACAACCGACGGATGGCCGTCGAGGTGGCGTCCAAGGTGACGCGCAAGCTCGCGCGCATAGAGATCGTAGCCGCCGCCGGGACCGAAGCCGACCAGGATGCGGAGCGTCTTGCCGGCATAGAATGGCGTTTCGACTGCGGACGCTCGCGCAGCGAGCGCGATTGCCGCAATGAGCGTCAGCAGCGAGAGCGCGAACACGCGCTGTTTTGCAAGCAAAGCGATGCAAGCCATGGGATGCTCGACGATGCCTATACGGCATCGCGGGCGCGCCGCGGAGGTGGTCTCAAGCAGCCTGCAAGAGTCGATGATTGCGGTGATCCAACGCTAACCAACCGGTCATGAAAATTTTATGTGCATTGTCCGGGCCCATCAAGGGCCGCCCGGCGGGCCGGTGAGGCCGTGAAACTTTCTCGAATTTGCCCTGTAATCGCGCTAAAAACGCAACGAATTGCACCGATTCGGGCGTCGCCGGCCCGCGTGTTTGAAAAGATTAACGAACCCTTCATATTCGTTCCAGTTTCCGTTTCTGTAAGAGAATCCCGACTACCGTCCGGCCTTGATTTCGGCCGCTTGGCGGCGGTTATGCAGGGTCTCGGGGCGACAACAAGGGGACGTGCGGATGGCAAGGACCGTCCTGATCGTGGAAGACAATGAGCTTAACATGAAGCTCTTCCACGACCTGTTGGAGGCACACGGGTACTCGACCGTGGCGACGCGAAACGGCGTCGAAGCTATTGAACTCGCCCGCACTTACCGGCCGGACTTGATCCTGATGGATATCCAGTTGCCGGAGGTGTCCGGACTTGAGGTGACCAAGTGGATCAAGGACGATCCCGACCTCCATGCCATTCCGGTGGTGGCCGTCACCGCCTTCGCCATGAAGGGTGACGAGGAACGCATCCGGCAGGGGGGCTGCGAGGCCTACCTGTCGAAGCCGATTTCCGTTGCGAAGTTCATGGAAACGATCCGTCGGTTCCTCGGCACGCCGGACCTTGGCTCGGACGAATATGCGGCCCGGGACTATGCCCACGCGGCCGTCGATAAGCTTGCTGCTTCACCCGAGCTGACGGAGACTCAATTTGGCGCGGCCGATGGAGACGGCCGATGACCGCCCGCATTCTCGTCGTCGACGATGTCCCGGCTAACGTCAAGCTTCTGGAAGCCAGGCTGTCCGCCGAATACTTCGACGTGACGACGGCAACGAGCGGCGCTGAGGCGCTTGCCGTCTGCGAGCGCGCGGAATGCGATCTTGTCCTGCTCGATGTGATGATGCCGGACATGGACGGGTTCGAAGTCTGCCGTCGTCTCAAGTCCAATCCTGTCACCCATCATATTCCGGTGGTGATGGTGACTGCGCTCGACCAGGCATCGGACCGCATTGCCGGCCTTAACGCCGGTGCGGACGATTTCCTGACCAAGCCGGTATCGGACCTCGTGCTGATCGCCCGCGTGCGGTCACTGACCCGGCTCAAGATGATGACCGACGAGCTGCGCATGCGCGCCGTCACCTCCAGGGAGATCGGCCTCGAAAATCCCGCTCGCGAGGCGGTCGCCGACGATGGCCGCGGCGCTCATATCCTTATCGTCGATGACCGCAAGTCTTCCTACGACCGCGTTGCCCAGACGCTTGCCGAGGAGCATACGGTCGATGTCGAGACCGATCCCAAGCAGGCGGTGTTCCAGGCGGCGGATACCTCTTACGATCTCGCCATAATTTCGCTGGGGCTTGAGAATTATGACGGGCTGCGGCTATGCAGCCATCTCCGTTCCCTTGAGCGCACCCGCAACTTGCCGCTGCTCGCCATCGCTGAAGCGGATGACAACACGCGGCTGATGCGCGGCCTCGAGATCGGGGTCAACGACTATCTGATCCGCCCGATCGAGAAGAACGAATTGCTGGCGCGCGTGCGCACCCAGGTGAAAAAGCGCCGCTACACCGAGCGGCTGCGCGACAACGTCCAGCTGTCGATCGAAGCCGCGATCACCGACGCGCTCACCGGGCTGCATAATCGCCGCTACATGGAAAGCCACCTCGGTACGCTGGTGGAACAGTCGGCCGCGCGCGGCAAGCCGATCAGCATCCTCGTGCTCGACATCGATTTCTTCAAGGCGATCAACGACACCCATGGTCACGCCGCCGGTGACGATGTGCTCAAGGAGTTTTCGCGGCGGCTGAAAAAGGCGGTGCGCGGCATCGACCTGGCGTGCCGCTACGGCGGTGAAGAGTTTGTCGTCGTGATGCCCGACACCGACATCGGCGTCGCCACGGTGGTGGCAGAGCGGCTGCGCCGCAGGATCGCGTCAGAGGCGTTCCCGATCAATCAGAATTCCCGCACCGTGCAGGCCACGATTTCGATCGGGATCGCGGCGATGCAATCCTGCGAGGATAGCGCCGCGGATATCGTCAAGCGCGCCGACCAAGCCCTCTATCGCGCCAAGCGCGACGGGCGCAATCGCGTGGTCGCGGACGCCGCATAGCGCTTGGCGCCGAGGTGAGTTTTCTCAACTAGAGATTGTGGGTGGCTTGGCTTCGCCACTCGCGTCACGCGGCTGACATCGGCACGCGCGCAATAAGAATGCGCCGGTATCAGGGAACTCCTAAAATTTAGCATAAAGATTCATGGTTGATCGGAATACCTAAAGCAATCAAATGCTTGTTGGTTGCTTTCCGGGGGGCATCCGCTAGCCTCTGCGCCAGCAATACCCAATCGGCCGCACGCCATGCGCACGGCCGATCGGGGATGCACAGAAAACCCTGCGGGTTGCTCAGGTCCGCCGCATCTCCTGAGTCCGCGGGGTCGGCCGGTTGGGGGCGGTGGGAGTGGCCTCCTCAAAGACACCGCTCCCGGCCGGCCACCTTTTCAGGAGTTGCGGCGTAACTCATCGCGCGTCAGGTATTAACGGTCGGTAAAGGCGCTCGTCCTTCACCTCGGTCCGCGCGGCTAAGTTGTTAAAATACCGAATAACTTCGCGGCGGGCGATGCCCGAACCAGCTACTTGATCTTGGTTTCGCGAAACTCGACGTGCTTCTTCGCGATCGGATCATATTTCTTCTTCACCAGCTTCTCGGTCTGGGTCCGCGAATTCTTCTTGGTCACATAGAAGAAGCCGGTGTCGGCACTCGACAGCAGCTTGATCTTGATCATGGTCGATTTGGCCATGGGTATGGTCCTCGGCTTTCGGCAGTTCGGTGAGTTGCACGGAACGTAGCGGCGGGGGGCGAAAAGTCAAGAAATCGCAGCTGCGCGTTGCCCGCGGGCGCAGTGGACGTGGTCGATTGCGATGACCGATCGTTACGAAACCGGTGCGGATTGGTGCCAGTTGCCACAGCCCGCGCTGCGATCACGCCAGCATCTCACGCAGCCGCTTGCCGCGCATCATCCGATAGAACGGCACCGGCAAGTCGTGGGTGAAGCCGCCGGCAGTGCGGATCTTCAACTCTTCGAGGACTGCCATGGTGATGCCCGGCATGTCGAGCTTCATGGTGTCGTCGATCGGCAGCCACACCAGCTCCACAAGCTCCGCATCGGGTCCGATGACTCCGTCGACGCGGGCCGCGATCGCTTGCGCGTCGACCGCGAAGAACCGCGTATCGAAACGCCGCGACCGCCCCGGCGGGGTGATGGCGCGAGCGATGAAATGCACCGCGGCAAGATCGGGCAGCACGCCGGTGGCCGCGAATTTGATCCATTCCGCGTTTGGCGTGCGTGCGGCGACCCCGCCACGCCGGCCGAGGACCAATCCCGTTTCCTCAAAAACCTCGCGGATGGCGGCGAGCGGGAAGCCGCGCGACTTCTCCGCGCTCGGATGGCGCACCTCCTTCATCAGGCGTGCCTCGACCCGTTTGTCGAGGGGCGTCGCTGCGCTCATCCGGCGATCCTCGGCTTCGACCCGGCCGCCAGGAAAAACGAATTTGCCCGGCATGAACTTGTGGCCATGGTGCCGGCGCCCGACCAGCACTTTCGGAACCGCCGCAGTGCGGTCGATCACCAGCATAGTTGCGGCGTCGCGGATGCGTACGCCCGGGAGATTCTGGGCGACGTCGCCAACGGACAGGAATTCCGCCAGGCGGGCGTGTGGATCGGGAGTTGTCATGGAAGCCTTCACTGCGGGACCGGATCGGCGTCCGATCCCCCGTGGGGATCGAAGCCGTGCATGTAGTTAGCCCATTGCCAGCCAACGATCGCACCCTTGATGGGTTGCAGCAACCCGATCGCGAGTCCGATCGTCAGCGGAAGCCATAGCACGGCATGCAGCCAGTAGGGCGGTGCAAATGCAATCTCGACCGCGAGCGCCAACGGCACGACGACGTGGCCGACAATGAGTATGACAAAGTAGGCCGGCGCGTCGTCAGCGCGGTGGTGATGAAGGACCTCGCCGCAGACGGGGCAGTGGTCGGCAACTTTCAAGAACGCGCGGAACAGCCGCCCCCGGGCGCACTGCGGGCAGCGGCCACGAAAGCCGCGTCGCATGGCCCGCCACACCGGACGATGCGGCAGCGGCGGATCCTGCGACGTGTCTTGCCAAGTCACGAGTTCGGCTCTTGCCAGGTCACGAGTTCGGCGTGCGGGTTCAGCGCGGGCGTTGCCGACGCGGGCGCTGGGTGGAACGGGCGCCGCGTTGCGCTTTGTGAAACGATTGCTGGCGGCGTCCCACGCGCGCCGCGCTGCGACCCTCCGATAGCATTTCGAACCGCAACGCGCCGGCGACGGGGGCCGCCTCGACAAGGCGCACGGTCACCGGGTCGCCGAGCCGGAAGGCTCTCGCCAGTCGCATCACCGATCAGCGCGTGGCCGCGTTCGTCGTAACGGAAATAATCATCGCCAAGCGTTGCAGCCGGGATGAAGCCGTCGGCGCCTGTGTCGGCGAGCTTGACGAACAAGCCCGAGCGGGTGACGCCGCCGATGCGGCCCGTAAAGGTCGCGCCGACGCGGTCAGCGAGAAAATGCGCGATCAGGCGGTCGACGGTCTCGCGCTCGGCCGACATGGCGCGGCGCTCGGTTGCGGAAATCTGCGCTGCGATTTCGCCAAGCGAGCCCGTAGTCGCGCCGGCCGGCAAACCGTCATCGCCGAGTTCGAGCGCCCGGATCAACGCGCGGTGAACGACGAGATCGGCGTAACGCCGGATGGGCGACGTGAAATGGGCGTAGCGGCGAAGGTTGAGGCCGAAATGGCCGTAGTTCTCCGCGGAATATTCCGCCTGGGCTTGGCTGCGTAGCACCACTTCGTTGACGAGCGCTTCGCTGTCGCCGCCTCTGACGCGCGCGAGGATGCGGTTGAACCCGTCCGGTCGCAGCGCGCCGCCTTTGGGGAGTGAAATGTCGAGAGTCGCCAGGAATTCGCGCAGCGCCTCGAGCTTCTCCAAGGCCGGTTCGTCGTGCACCCGATAGATCAGCGGCGCCTTGGCGCGCTCCAGCGTCTCGGCTGCAGCGACGTTGGCAAGGATCATGAATTCTTCGATCAAACGGTGAGCGTCGAGCCGCGCCGGTGAGATCACCCGGTCAACGGTGTTGTCGGGCTTGAGGAGAATTTTTCGCTCGGGAAGGTCGAGATCGAGCGGGCCGCGCTCGTCACGCGCGCGCTTGAGCGCGGCATAAGCACCGTAAAGCGGCGCGATGACAAGATCGAGCAGGGGAGTCGGTCACATCGTCCGGCCGTTCCTCGATCGCAGCCTGGACCTGGGCGTAATGAAGCTTGGCCAGTGAGCGGATCAGGACGCGGTGAAAGCGGTGCTCGCGCTTGCGCCCGTCGGCTCCGATCGTCATCCGTACCGCAAGTGCGGCGCGGTCGACCCCTGCCTTGAGCGAATTGAGGTCGTTGGAGATGCGCTCGGGCAGCATTGGCACGACGCGATCGGGGAAATAGACCGAATTGCCCCGCGCCATGGCTTCGCGATCAAGCGCTGAGCCCGGCGTCACGTAATAGGCGACGTCGGCGATGGCGACGTCGATGACGTACCCGCCCGGATTGTTCGGATCGGTGTCGGGCCGGGCGAACACGGCGTCGTCGTGATCCTTGGCGTCGATCGGGTCGATGGTGACGAACGGCACCTCGCGCCAGTCCTCCCGGCCGTCGAGACCGGCCGGGTGCGCGGCGTCCGCTTCGCGCGAGACTTCGGGGCGGAACGTGTGAGGAATGCCGTGGGCATGGATCGCGATCAGGCTTACCGCCTTTTCGCTCGCGAGCGATCCCAATCGCTCTTTGACCCGCCCGGTCGGCAGACCGAGCCGGCCACTGCGGGACACTTCGACCGAAACCAGATCGCCTTCCTCGGCATCGCCGGTCGCGCCGGCAGGGATCGCCAGTTCGCGGCCAAGGTTCTTCTTATCGATCGGCACGAGGCGGCCGCCGCTTGCGAGCTTGCGGAAAATTCCGAGCACGCGGTGCTTGGCGCGATCGATGACCTTGATGACGCGGGCCTGATAGGCGACGCCGTCGTCGGTATCGGCAAGCTTCTCGGTCCGCAGCAGCGCCCGATCGCCGACGCCGGGCACATCGCCGGGGCGCGACCGCCGCGGCACATGAATGCGGATTTTCGGCGCATCGCCGTGGGCCTCGGCATCCCATTCGGTCGGCGTTGCGATCAATTCACCGTCGGTGTCGCGTCCGGTGATGTCGGCAAGAACGGTCGCGGGCAGCGTGCCCGCGTGATGCAGCTTCTTGCGGCGCTTTTCGATTGTGCCGTCGTCGGCAAGCTCGCGCAGCATCTGCTTAAGACTTGCGCGATCTGCATTTTTCAGGCCGAAGGCGCGGGCGATTTCACGGGTGCCGACCTTGCCGGCCTGTTGGCCAATGAAGGCAACGAGATCCTCGCGGGTCGGGAGAGTGGGTTTGTGTTGGGTGGGATTCAAATAATGTTCCGATAGTAGAGATCGACGTGTCTATACGCCGGGCGGCTCCCTCCGTAGTCCGGACAAGCATGACCATGCCCGGCGCGGACGACACTTGTTAGCGGATCGCGGCGACACCCGCATGTCGCTTCGCGAACGCGGGTCACCGGACGTCCGTTGTCGGTCGATCGTGTGGGTGGGGGATTTGGCGGATTGCATCACGCAATCCATAGATAGTGGTTCGCGCCGGGCTTTTCCAGCCGCGTCATTTGGAGCCTTTGGCTTGACGCGGCGTGGGAGCACTTTTTGACTTGGCCGGCGGTGGTGTTGGAGCCGCTTTCTTGGCTTTGCGAGCCATCGAACCGCGCGCTGGAGGCGGCGGACGCTTCGCGGTTGCCTCGCCAGGCTCCTTTGCGGCGCCATTCGCTGCGTTCTTGGCCTTGCGGGCTTTTGGTGCCGGCATGGCCTCGTCGGCTTCGGCTGAAGCAGCAGACTTCTTCGACTTTGCGGGCTTTGCCGACTTGCCGCGTTTGCCGGGACGGCCCTCGCCGATTTGCGCGGCCCGTGCCGCAAGAAGGCTGACCGCCTCATCGAGGGTGATGGTCTCCGGCGTCTTGTCCTTGGGCAGCGTCGCGTTGATGCCGTCGTGGGTCACGTAGGGTCCGTAACGGCCCGACTTGACGATGACCGGCGCGCCCTTGTCCGGATGATCGCCGAGCGAACGACCGGGATCGCCGCCAAAGCGGTGCCGCGGGCCCTTGGCGATTTTCTCAGCGATCAGCGTCACTGCGCGATTGAGGCCAATCGTCAGGACGTCGTCGCCGGGTTCGAGGCTGGCGTAGGTCTTGCCATGCTGTACGTAGGAACCGAACCGTCCGATGCCGGCGACGATCGGCACACCGTCTTCGGGATGCCGCCCGACCTCGCGTGGCAACGAGAGCAGCTTCAACGCCATGTCGAGGTCGACGCTGGCCGGATCGGTGCCGCGGGGCAGTCCGGCGCGCTTCGGCTTCTCGCCGTTCACGGCTTCGCCGAGCTGGACATAGGGACCGAACCTCCCGCTGCGCAGCGTAACGTCGAGACCCGTGACCGGATCCTGGCCGAGCACCTTGGTGGCGGTCTCCTCGGCGCCGTCCGCGCCCGGCACCGCGAACGGCCGCGTGTTGCGGCATTCGGGATAATTGGAGCAGCCGATGAAGGCGCCGAATTTGCCGAGCTTGAGCGACAGGCGCCCGGTTCCGCAAACGGTACAGTGGCGTGGGTCGGTGCCATCCGCGCGCGGCGGAAAGAGATGCGGCGCCAGCATTTCGTCCAGCGCATCGATGACTTGGGCGATGCGCAAGTCCTTGATCTCGCCGACCGCCGCGATGAAGTCACGCCAGAACCGCCGCAGCAATTCGCGCCATTCGACTTCGTTGTTCGAGACGCGGTCGAGTTGTTCTTCCAAATCCGCGGTGAAGTCGTATTCGACATAGCGGGCGAAGAAGCTTTCCAGGAACGCCACCACGATGCGGCCCCGGTCCTCCGGGATCAAGCGGCGCTTGTCGATGCGGACATATTTGCGGTCCTGCAGCACCTGCAGGATCGACGCATAGGTAGAGGGACGGCCGATCCCGAGTTCCTCCATGCGCTTGACGAGGGAGGCCTCGGAGTAGCGCGGCGGCGGTTCGGTGAAATGCTGGGTCGCGGTGATCTCGCGCTTGGTTCAGCGGCTCGCCTGCCGCCATCGCGGGGAGGCGGCGTGACTTCGTCATCCTCTGCGGTCTCGTCGCTGCTCTCTTGATAGAGCGTGAGGAAGCCGTCGAACTTGATGACGGTGCCGGTCGCGCGCAGCTCGAGGAGGCGCGCGGCGACCTTCGCCTCGATGTCGACCGTGGTGCGTTCGAGCTCGGCTGATTCCATCTGGCTCGCGACCGCCCGCAACCAGATGAGTTCGTAGAGCTTCGCCTGGTCGACGTCGAGATGACGCTTCACGTCGCGCGGCCGCAACTTGACGTCGGTTGGGCGAATGGCCTCGTGGGCTTCCTGGGCGTTCTTGGCCTTGGTTTGATAGCGGCGCGGCGCGTCGGGCAGATATTTCTGCGCCGTAGTCCGAGCCGATCATGCTGCGGATTGAGGTGATCGCCTCGTCGGCGATCTGCACGCCATCGGTTCGCATGTAGGTAATGAGGCCGACCGTCTCGCCGTCGATGTCGATGCCTTCATAGAGGCGTTGGGCGATCCGCATGGTGTGCGCGGGGGCGAAGCCGAGCTTGCGGCTTGCTTCCTGCTGCAAAGTCGAGGTCGTGAACGGTGGATACGGATTGCGCCGCGCGGGCTTCGCCTCGACCGACTTGACCGTGAAAGCCGCGGTCTCGAGCGCCTGCTTGAAGGCCTCCGCCTCGGCACCGGTGCCGATATCGAGGCGTTGGATCTTTTGACCGTCGGCACCGACCAGACGAGCCTCGAACGTCTCCTGTCGCGGCGTCGCGAGGGTCGCGACCAGCGACCAGTATTCCCGTGTAACGAATTTCTCGATCTCAAGCTCGCGGTCGCAAACGAGCCGCAACGCGACCGATTGCACCCGTCCCGCGGATCGTGCGCCCGGCAGCTTGCGCCACAGCACCGGCGAGAGTGTGAAGCCGACGAGATAGTCGAGGGCGCGGCGGGCGAGATAGGCGTCGACCAAGGCATGGTCGATGCCACGCGGATGCTTCATCGCCTCGGTCACCGCGTGCTTGGTGATGGCGTTGAAAACGACGCGCTCGACCGGCTGATCCTTGATGGCGCGCTTCTGCTTCAGCGCTTCCAGCACATGCCAGGAAATCGCCTCGCCCTCGCGATCAGGGTCGGTGGCAAGGATAAGCTTGTCGGCATCCTTCACGGCACTTGCGATGCCGTTCAGCCGCTTCTGCGACTTGGGATCGATTTCCCAAATCATCTGGAAGTCGTGGTCGGGATCGACCGATCCGTCCTTGGGCGGCAGGTCACGAACGTGGCCGAACGAGGCCAATACCTCATAGCCGCGGCCGAGATAAGCGTTGATGGTCTTCGCCTTGGCCGGGGATTTAACAACAACTATCTTCATGAAATTCCAATGCTTTTTTGCCGACGCCAGATATTGGAACAGAATCAGGATGCGATCTTTAGCACCGGAAAAATGGGTAAGCCATGCCGCGCTGTCAAACTATCGGCAGCGCATGGCTCGCGCCTAGCGTTGAAATTCGTTGATACAACTTAAAGTTATATATAAAAATTAATGCAATTTTTATGCGGTGGTGGGCAAAAGCCATGGTATTTCACCACCAACGGCCGGAGCCAACCGGCCTAGGAAATGCCCGCCGATGAATGCAGTCCAGCGCTTTGAGCCCCGTGCATCGGCGAACTACATCGCTGATATGTCAGCAACTCTTGCTTCGCTTGCCCGCGAGCACGGGTTCACCGACCTTGCCCGTGTCTTGGAGATGGCGCGGCTTGAAGCCGAGCAGATCGCCAGTCAGATCACCGATCAGCCCGACGGACCCTCGCCAGAATCATAATATTGCGACGAGGCCGCCGCGCTGACGTTTGAGGCGGCCGGCAAGTTCCAGTTCCAGCAAGGTCGTGTGAACGACCGCGGCGGAGCATCCTGAGAGCCGGATGATATCGTCGATCGAGACCGGTGTCGGCCCGAGCAGGCCCACGATGCGGGTACGAGCGTCCGCGGAGGGCTCCGCCTGGTCGGGCGGGGCCGGCTCTTCGATCGGTCCGTGGGATGGGCGCCCGACAATCGGGCCCAGCGCGGCAAGCACGTCCTCGGCCTCGGTCACGAGCACCGCGCCCTGCTTGATGAGACCGTTGGTTCCCTCCGAGCGGGGGTCAAGCGGCGAGCCGGGCACGGCGAACACCTCGCGGTTCTGCTCCAGGGCAAGCCGCGCGGTGATGAGCGAGCCCGACTTGCGTGCCGCCTCGACGACCACGACGCCGAGGGCAAGGCCGGAAATCAGGCGGTTGCGGCGCGGAAAATCGCGGCCGCGAGGCTCCCAGCCGAAGGGCATTTCACTGACCGCCGCGCCGGCGGCAACCAGCGCCTCGACGAGGGGAACATGCTCCGCCGGGTAGACGTGGTCCTGCCCGCCCGCGAGCACGGCAATCGTTCCCGTCGCAAGGCTGCCGCGATGGGCAGCGGCGTCGATCCCGCGCGCCAGACCCGACACCACCACGAACCCCGCTGCACCAAAATCCCGCGCGAGCCGTTCCGCGATCTTGGCGCCCGCGGCCGAGGCGTTGCGCGATCCCACCATGGCGATCATGTCTTGGCGCAGCACGGCCCTATCGCCACGCACGGCGAGAAGCGGCGGCGGATCGTCAATGGTGGCGAGCCGGGGCGGATATTCGTGCTCGCCGAGGGCGACGAAAGCGGCTCCCATGGCCGCTGCCGCGGCAAACTCCTGCTCGGCTTCCTCGCGGCTGTAGACACGGACCGGCCGCATCGCGCCGCCGCGCCGCGCGAGGTCCGGCAACGCTTTGAGCGCGCCGCGCGCGCCGCCGTAGTGATTGACGAGGGTGCGGAACGTCCGCGGTCCCACGTTCTCGCTGCGGATGAGCCGCAGCCAGTCGAGGCGCTGCTCGTCGGAGAGCCGAAGGTCGGCCTTGGTGTCCAATGAAGTCCCCGCCTCCGGTCGCGGACGTATTCAAGCTCGCGAGGGCACCCGCGTCATCGTGGCGCCGGCGCTGATTGCTGTCGCGATGCTCCGATCTTGCTTTCGGTGCCCGCCATGAGTCGAGCAATGTTAGCGCGGTGCATGATCCAGAGCACGACCCCGAGCACCACGAACAGGATCGCGGCCCGCCAGTCGACGAAATACAGAATGAGCGCTGGCGCGCCGATGCTCGCGATCAGCGCGGCGAGGGAGGAGTAACGCGTCAGCGCCGCGACCACGAGCCAGATGGCGCAAAAGCCGACCGCGGCCGGCCAAGCGAAGCCGAGCAGAAGACCGATGAAAGTCGCGACGCCCTTGCCGCCCTTGAACTTGAGCCACATCGGAAAAAGATGGCCGAGAAACGCGCCAACAGCGGCCGCAATCGCTGCTGGTTCGCCGAAGCGCGCGGCGACAAGCACCGCGACCGTGCCCTTGAGGGCATCGCCGACGAGCGTCGCCGCGGCAAGGCCTCTGTGCCCGGTCCGCAGTACGTTGGTCGCGCCGATATTGCCGGAGCCGATGGCGCGGATGTCTTCGGTGCCGGCGAACCGCGTCAGGAGAAGGCCGAAGGGAATCGAGCCCAGCAGATAGCCGAACACCAGCATGCCGGCCGCGACTGTCAGCGTCCCGGCCTCCGGCATCCTTCCCTCCCAACGACAAGCCGCTGCCCAAGCGCAGACCGCTTCCGCCTTGGATGAGCGATGCAAAGTCCACGATCGCCGGCTGAGCTTCTCCGATCCGCCCTACAGCCTCTCAAACATATTCGTAAACTGTGCGTCCGGCTACGATGGTTCGCACGACGCGCCCTTGTAAACGCGCTTCATCGAAGGGTGTGTTCTTGCATTTGGATTTGAGGTCGGCGCGATCAAGCACCCAAGGCGCATCGGGATCGAACACCACCACATCGGCCGGGCTGCCGGGGCGCAACGTGCCGCCGGGCAGGCCGAGCAGCTCGGCTGGTCGCGTCGACATCGCCTTGAGCAGGGCCGGCAGCGTAACGTCGCCGTTGTGGACGAGACGGAGACTTGCCACCAGCATGGTCTCGATGCCGATGGCGCCGTGCGCCGCTTCCGCGAACGGCAGCCGCTTGGTCTCGACGTCCTGGGGATTGTGATCCGACATCACCGTGTCGATCAGGCCTGAGGCGAGCGCGGCGACGAGCGCGGTGCGGTCGGCTTCCGCACGCAGCGGCGGCGCGAGCTTGCAAAAGGTGCGGTAGGAGCCGACGTCGATCTCGTTCAGGGTCAGGTGGTTGATCGATGCCGCGCCGGTGACCATCAGACCCTGATCTTTCGCACGCCGCAGCACGTCGAGCGAATCCGCGCAGGTCAGCGAGGCCGCGTGATAGCGCCCCTGTGCGAGCGCAACGAGCCGCAAGTCGCGCTCCAGCACCACCGTCTCCGCCGCCTTGGGCACGCCGATGAGGCCGAGGCGCGCCGCGAACTCGCCCTCGTTCATGACGCCTTCGCCCACGAGGTCCGGGTCTTCGGTATGGTGGACAACCAGGGCATCGAAGTCGCGCGCATAAAGGAGCGCGCGGCGCATCACCTGGGCGTTGGTCACGCTCTTCGGCCCGTCGGTGAAGGCCACGGCGCCGGCGGCCTTCAGGAGGCCGATCTCGGTCATCTCGGCGCCCTTCGTGCCTTTGGTGAGCGCGGCCATGGGATGGACATGGACGATCGCGGTATCGCGCGCGCGCCGCAGCACGAAATCGACCGTGGCAGGTTCGTCGATTGCCGGGCTCGTGTCCGGCTGCGAGACGATGGTCGTGACGCCGCCCGCGGCGGCAGCCCGGCTCGCCGATGCGAACGTCTCGCGATACTCGGCGCCGGGTTCGCCGACGAACGCGCGCATGTCGATCAGTCCGGGCGCGGCGACCTTGTCGCGGCAGTCCACGACCTCGGTGCCTTCGGGTATGCCGGCGGCGCCAATGCCGCGCTTGGCATCACGGATGACGCCATCGGCGATCAGGAGGTCGCCGACGAAATCGAGATCGCGTGACGGATCGACGATCCGCGCGCTGGTGAGGAGGATCGGGCGGCGATCGGAAAGCATGGTTTACTGGTTCGGCAGGTTGCGCGACAGAGCCTCGAGCACCGCCATCCGCACCGCGACGCCCATCTCGACCTGCTCGCGGATCAACGACTGAGCACCATCGGCAACGCTCGAGTTGATTTCCACGCCGCGGTTCATCGGCCCGGGATGCATCACCAGCGCGTCGGGCTTGGCGTAGGCCAGCTTCTTCTCGTCGAGCCCGAAATAGGCGAAATATTCCTGGCTCGATGGGACGAACGAGCCGTTCATTCGCTCGCGTTGCAGGCGCAGCATCATCACGATGTCGGCGTTGCGCAGCCCCTCGCGCATGTCGCCGCAGACCTCGACGCCGAAGTTCTCGATACCCGGCGGCAGCAGCGTCGAGGGTGCCACGACGCGCACATGCGCGCCGAGCGCATTAAGGAGGATGATGTTCGAGCGCGCCACGCGCGAATGGGCAATATCGCCGCAGATCGCGACCGTGAGCGATGCGATCTTGCCCTTGTTGCGGCGGATCGTGAGCGCGTCGAGCAGCGCTTGGGTGGGATGCTCATGCGAGCCATCGCCGGCATTGATCACGGAGCAGTCGACCTTGCGCGCAAGGAGTTCCACCGCACCGGACGCATGATGGCGCACCACCAGGATATCGGGGTGCATGGCGTTGAGCGTGATCGCGGTGTCAATCAGCGTCTCGCCCTTGCGCATCGAGGACGAACTCACCGCCATGTTCATGACGTCGGCGCCAAGACGCTTTCCGGCAAGCTCGAAGGACGACTGGGTGCGGGTGGAGACCTCGAAGAACAGGTTGATCTGGGTGCGGCCGCGCAGCGAGGAACGCTTCTTCTCGATCTGACGGTTGAGTTCGACGAACTCCTCGGCGAGATCGAGGAGGCCCACGATCTCGTCGTGCGACAGTCCTTCGATCCCCAGCAGGTGCCGATGATGGAGAACGAACGACGTTTTCGGCGCGATGTTCATTAAAGCGGCTCCTATAGGAGCATTTGCCCGATGCCGCAAGGCCGGCTCCCAAATGGTCCCCAACGTTGTTGATCTCACCGTTCTTGAAGTGACCGAACGGCGATCTGGTAGGGCGCGCCGCGCCGGCGCGAATACGATACGACATCGCAAAAAGCGGATATTCTTCCTGTTTTCAGGACCTCGGTCATGCCCGATCCCACAACGCACGACGTTTTTAATCAATCGCCGCCTTATGTTGACGTCGATCTTTACGCGACCGATGCGGCGCTTGTCGGCGCGGTCGCCGCGAACAGCACCGCCGGGGCGCAGATCCTGTCAGCGTTCGGCCGGCGATGGGGATCGGCGGAGATGGTCGAGCTTGGCCGGCTGGCCAACGAGAATCCGCCCAAACTTCGTTTGTTCGATCCCAAGGGCTATCGCCGCGACGAGGTCGAGTTCCATCCGTCCTACCATCGGCTGATGAACGAAAGTCTCTCGGCCGGCCTCGCCGCAATGACGTGGAACAGCGACGGATCGCGGATGCCGACCGAGGTGGCACGCGCGGCGCGCTATTACATGGTGGCGCAGGTCGAGAACGGGCACATGTGCCCGGTGACGATGACGCGGGCGGCAGTGGCAACGCTGACGGCAGCACCTGACCTCGCTGCGCAAATGATCCCCAAAATTCTGTCGCGCCACTATGACGGGGGTTTCCGCCCATGGAACGACAAGCATGGCATGACCTTTGGCATGGGCATGACGGAGAAGCAGGGCGGCACCGACGTGCGCGCCAATACGAGCCGGGCGGTGCCGGACGGCGAGGGCTACCTCCTCACGGGACACAAGTGGTTCATGTCGGCGCCCATGAGCGACGCGTTCCTCGTGCTCGCGCAAGCGCCGTCCGGTCTCACCTGCTTCTTGATGCCGCGATTCCGTCCGGATGGAACGGTCAACGGGTTACGGCTGCAGCGGCTCAAGGACAAGCTCGGCAACCGCTCCAATGCCTCTGCCGAGGTCGAATTCGCGGATGCCTTCGCATGGCGCGTCGGCGACGAGGGGAGGGGTGTGCGGACAATCATCGAGATGGTGCAGTTGACGCGGCTCGATTGCGCGATCTCATCGGCAGGATTGATGCGCGGCGCTTTGGTGCAGGCACTGCATCACGCCCGCCACCGCAGCGTGTTCGGAAAGAGGCTCGCAGATCAGCCGCTGATGCGCGCGGTGCTGGCGGCTCTCGCGCTCGAGGTTGAAGGGGTCGTCGCCGCGATCATGCGGCTTTGCCGTGCCTTCGATCGCGCACCGACTGATGCGAGCGAAGCAGCGCGGGCCCGCCTTCTCACGCCGGCGATCAAGTATTGGATCTGCAAGTCAGCACCGGCCTTCGTCTACGAGGCGATGGAATGCCTTGGCGGCAATGGCTACGTCGAGGAATTCGATCCTTCCGCGCTACTACCGCGAAGCGCCGGTCAATGCCATCTGGGAAGGTTCGGGCAACGTCGTGTGCCTCGACGTGCTGCGGGCGCTCGCGCGCGAGCCCGCTGCGGCGGCGGGCGTGCTCGACGAACTTGCGCGCGAGACGGCCGGCCTTCCAGGCGCAGATGAGGCCGCGCGGGCCATCGCCGCGCTGCTCAACAGTGGATCACCGGAGGAAAATGCGCGGGCCGTGGTCGAGCGCGTAGCGCGCCTGGCCGCCGCGGCGGCGTGCCGGTCCTGTGCACCAGCCTCGGTCGCCGAGGCGTTTGCGGCGACCCATCTCGTGCCCCAGTCAACGGTGAGCTACGGGTCGCGCCTTCTCGACGGGGCCACCGTCGCGGCGCTCCTCGAGCGCGCGCTGCCTGCCTAGACCGCCTATGCGCGCTGGTAGCGCAGCCGGTCGAGTGCGCCTTGCAGGATGAAAATCGCCGCGTGTTGGTCGATGACGGCCTTGCGTCGCGAACGGGTCATGTCGGTCGCGATCAGTTCACGCTCCACGGCAGCGGTGGAGAGCCGCTCGTCCCACAGCGCGATCGGCAATTCGGTGAGGTGCGAGAGATTGCGGGCAAAGGCCCGCGTCGCTTGCGCGCGGGGACCTTCGCTGCCGTCCATATTGATCGGGAGGCCGAGCACGATCGCGACCGACTTGCGCTCGGCGGCGAGCGCAAGAAGTTGTCGCGCGTCTTCGGCGAAGCGCGTGCGGGAGATCGTCGTGACGCCCGTCGCGATACGACGGTCCGGATCGCTCGCCGCAACCCCGATGGTCTTGGTGCCGAGGTCGAGGCCGAGCAGCGCGCCGCGTGCGGGCAGCAGCGGCACGAGATCGGCAAGCGGGAGTATGGCGGCGGGCATGCGCGGTGCCTAGCACGGGTGGGTTGGTGGCGTCTCTACACGAGACGGAGTGTGGCGCGGCTTTGCTCGCATAAATCGATCGCGTATGGTCGCCGCAGCATCTTCGCCCCGCGCCAAGGAACCCCACCATGCAGATCACCTGGTATGGCCACTCTGCTTTCCGCCTCGACTTCGCCGGCAAGGCGGTCCTGATCGATCCGTTCTTCACCGGGCAATCCGGCGTTCGTCTCTGACAAGGCCGCAGCCATCAAAGGTGTGACCCACATCGTGCTCACTCACGGCCATGGCGACCACGTCGGCGACACGATCGACATTGCGTCCTCGACGGGGGCGCCGGTTGTCACCAACTACGATCTCTGCATGTGGCTCGCGGCCAAGGGCCTGCAAAAGTTCGATCCGATGAATACGGGTGGCACCACGGACCAGGGCGGCTTTACGGTGACACTCGTTCGCGCCGACCATTCCTCGGGCGACATCACCAACGGCATGCCGATTTATCTCGGCAACCCGTGCGGCGTGATCATCAAGGCGGCGGGCGAGCCCACGGTCTATCACATGGGCGACACCGATATCTTCTCGGACATGGCGTTGATTGCGGAAATCCACCAGCCCAAAGTCGCGATGGTCCCGATCGGCGATCGCTTCACCATGAGTTCGAAGACCGCGGCGCTCGCGGTGAAACGCTTCTTCAAGCTCGACACGGTTATCCCTTGCCACTACGGCTCGTTCCCAATCATCGAGCCGACGGCCGACAAGTTTCTTGCCGAGATGAAGGGTGGCACGACCAAGGTGGTCGTGCCAGAGAAGGGAAGGCCGGTAACGGTTTAGCCCTGACGGCGTCGGCTCAAGGCGCGGGCGTATTCGCTGGGCAACACGCCGCAGGCGCTGCCCAATTGCATCGCGGGTGGCGAACGGTCGACGTCGTGAGCCGCGTCCCTACCGCCGCACGACGCTCCCGATCAGAAAGCCAAGACCGAATGCGATTGCGATCGTCGCGACCGGCCGCGTGCGCAGCAGATCATCGAGATTGTCGACGATATCGCTGCTGGCCTCGTTCACTGCGCGGGCGGCATCTCGTCCGCGATCGCCGAGCTGAGAGAGCGACGTGTCAATATTTTCTTTGATGCGGCCGACGCGCGCGCGAGCCGCGCGCAGCGACTCATCGCCCGCTTCGTTCAACATCGACGGGATTTCCTGGGTGAGCTTGGCAACGTCGTTGCTCAACGCCTGAAGATCGTCGCGGATCTTGTCAAACCTTCCGTTGGCGCTCATTCGCCCGGTCATGGCATTCATGTCTCTACTCCCAATCGCATTTGGTGCTCGGTAAAACGCGCTTTGAATGGCACGCTTGGCAACGCTGAATCGATCTATGAGTTCCGCGCCAACGGTCCGACGCTCGAAACTTCGCTGCACCATGTTCGCAACCGCTTGCAGCTATTCGGGTTTCGGCGCATGGCAGCATGCCGCGCGGAACTTTGGAGGCCCTCGGCGATTGTTGCGGCGCAGCTGTCATCCGACGGCAATGACGTCGAGGGGACCGAATAAATGTCTGACGAAGTGACGGACGAATTCACCTGCCCGAGCTGCGGCAGCCAATCTGTTCGCTATCCGGAGCGTACGCAGTTGTGGCGGATCGTGACGTGTCGCGCTTGCGGCACCAAGCTCGGGACGCTGGCGGAGTTTCGCCGCTTCGTCCATTGTCATGCGGTTCTACCGGCGAGTGGGGTAGTCAGCGGCTGCTGAGACGCGGCATTGCATTTCCTCGGCGTCAGAGTTTTACGCCGTATAATATTTAGCCAGTCAGGCTTTTCAGCTATTCCGGGACCGCCCGCGCGGAAAATGGCGGGCCCACGGTGTCGGGACTGCCTCCGAGGATTGGTAATGGATCGAGCGACGTGTCCGTAAGGCCACCTCGGCCTTCACGTCTCACATCGACGCCGCGCAATTCCTGCAAGAATTCCGACTGCCATCGCACCACGTCGTGCTCGGAAATGGCCGCCAGCAAATCCTGGTGGCGCGCCCGCCGCTCCTCGAGCGGCATCGCGAGTGCTTGAGCGATGGCGCCAGCGACCGCTTCCGGATCATATGGATTTACCAGCAGCGCCCGCTTGAGTTCGATTGCCGCGCCGGCGAAGCGCGACAAGATCAGCACGCCGGGGTCGTCTGGGTTTTGAGCGGCGACATATTCCTTGGCGACGAGGTTCATGCCGTCGCGCAGCGGCGTTACCAGGCCAACACGTGCCGCGCGATAGAGGCCCGCCAGCACCGAGCGGCTGTAGACTCGGTTGACATAGCGGATCGGCGTCCAAGATACCTCGCCATACTTGCCGTTGATGCGGCCGGCGGCGGCGCTCGTCAGCCGCTCCAGTTCGATGTACTCGGGAATTTCCGTACGGTTTTTCGGGGCAATTTGCAGATACGTGACCTGGCCAAGCCAGTCAGGATTGCCGGCGAGAAAGGTATCGAACGCATCCAGCCGCTGGATCAACCCCTTGGAATAATCGAGCCGGTCCACCCCGATCACCAGAGCGCGCCCGCCGAGACCTGCGATCAATTCTTTGACGAGAGGCGACCGGATGCTCTGGCGTGCGAGCCGCTGAAACGCGTTGGGGTCGATTCCGACCGGGAAACTACCAATCCTGGTCCGATGTCCATCGAGGGTCATGGTGATGCGGTGCCCGGACGACTCGAACACCCGCAGCTCGCGCTTGCCCACGGCTTCCGCCATCAAATAGCGCACAAAATTGCCGGCATCGGCGTCAGTCTGGAAGCCCACCACGTCATATTCGAGGAGACGCGGCATCAGCTGCTCGTGGTTCGGCAGCGACATCAACACTTCAGGTGAGGGCAGGGGGACGTGGAGGAAAAAGCCGATGCGGTTCGCGTGCCCACGTCGTCGCAGTAAGTCGGCGATCGGGATCAGGTGATAGTCGTGCACCCAGATGTAATCGTCGTCGTCGATCAGCTTGGAGAGTTCGTTCGCGAAATGCTCGTTGACCCGCAGGTAGCCGCCGAGGTCGCGCCGCGCGAACTCGGCGAGGTCGAGCCGATAATGCAAGATCGGCCACAGCACGCGGTTGGCGAAGCCGTTGTAGTATTCCTGGAAATCATCGGCCGAAAGATCGGTGACGACGTAGTCCACGTTTTTGTTGCGGACCGTGCGGGTCTCGACCTGATCGGGCGCCGCGATCTTGCCGCTCCATCCGAGCCAGATGCCGCCGTTCTGCTGCAATGCCGGGCGCAGCGCCACTTCGAGCCCACCCGCTCGATTGCCGCCTTCCCGGGTCGGAACAGAAACGCGATTAGAAACGACGACTAGCTGCGCCAATATCGATCCTCCCAGCTCCGCGATAGGCGCATCGCCGTCAGCACCAGCCCTGCCATTGAATAGGTTTGGGGGAAGTTCCCCCATAGCTGCCCGGTCTGCGGATGCACGTGCTCCGCCAACAGGCCGTAGCGGTTTCGATACTTCAGGGCATCGGTGAACATTTCGCGGGCCTCGTCGCGACGGCCGAGATCCCACCACGCGTCAATCAGCCAGAAGCGGCAGACCAAAAACGCGGATTCCGGAATCCCGAAATCATCCTCACGCGTGTACCGCATAACGTGCTTATCACGGAAAAGTTCCCGTTCGATCGCATCTACCGTACGGACGAAACGCGGATCGTCGGCATCGATGAGGCCGATATCCGGCAGGAGCAGAATACTGGCGTCGAGATCGTCAACGCCGAACCCGGCGGTAAAGGCGCTCGCGCTTTTCGTTCCAGGATTCGGCGAGCAAACGCGATTGGATTGCGGTTGCGCGTTCGGCCCAATGCGCGGCGCGTTGCTTGAGGCCGAGATGCGAGGCAATTGCGGCAAGACGGCTGCAGCCAGCCCAGCACATGGCGGCGGAATGGGTGTGCACACGGGTGCGTCCGCGGTATTCCCAGATACCAGCATCGGGCTCGAATGCCAGCCGCTCCGCCTCGGCGCCGAGCCGCTCCAGCAAGGTGAAGAGCGTCTCGTCCGCCTGGCGCGGCAGACGCCGATCGTAGAACATCGGCATCGCGGCGAGGATGATGCTACCGAACGTGTCGTGTTGGGCCTGATGGACCGCCGCGTTGCCGACGCGCACCGGGCCGTCGCCGCGATAGCCCTTGAGGCCAGTTGCGATCCGCTCCTCGATGCTCTCGGAGGGCACAATGCCGTAAACCGGGCGCGACACTCGTTCCGACGCGATGCCGAGAATGAAGGAGATGAAATCCTCCATCGTTTGCGTCGCGCCCAAGCGATTGAGGGCTTTCACGACAAAATAAGCGTCGCGCAGCCAGCAGTAGCGGTAATCCCAGTTTCGTCCCGAGTGGGGCGCTTCCGGAATGGAGGTGGTGTGGGCCGCGATGATGCCACCGGTCTCATCGAAGCTCGACAGCTTGAGGGAGATGGCGGCGCGGATGATTGCGTCCTGCCACTCGTAGGCGGTCGACAGCCGCCGCACCCACTCGCTCCAATATTGTCGCGTGCGATCAAGGAACGACCGGCAGGTCTGCGCGACGTCCGCCCGGAACGGCTCATCGGAACCGATCACGAGATGAATGGGCCGCGTCAGAACGAACGGTGCCTCGCGATCGATGTATGAGATCGGGCCGTCGGTGGTGAGCCTGATGACCGCGTCAGCGCCGCGAAAGCTGATGTGGTTGCTGCCGATCGATTTGTGTTCGGGTGGTGCGCCATATCCGAAGGCCGGACGCAGACGAATCGTAATTCGCGGAAGACCCGCGATGGGCTCGATAATGCGCAGCAGCTGAGACGGACGATAGAGCCGGTCGAACTCGTTGAACCTGGGCGCAAAGTCCGTGATCCTGACGGCACCGCCCTGGTTGTCGGTCAGCACAGTCGAGACGATTGCGGTATTGCGCAGATACTCCGAACTGTACTCGACCATTCCGTCGAGCACGACGTCGTAAAACCCCTTTTCCTCGTCACCCGCCAACAGACGGCAGAACAACGGATCGCTGTCGAAACGCGGATAACACCACCACACGATGCGCGATGTGGGCTCGATCAGCGCCGCTGTCCGTCCATTGCCGATAACAGCAAGATCCAAGCCGAAATCCGTCATTGCGGATCGTTTCCACAGCCGCATAGCTGGGCGAGCCAGGCGCGCACATCGCCCGGCGTCCCGAAGGTCCCGGCTGTTCCGGGCACGTTTCGCCCCACCGAGAATCCTCGGCCCCCGATGCGAGGCAGGATTTCGAATACGGTTTGGTCGGTGGCGTCGTCGCCTACGAAAATCGGAACGCGCCCGGCAAACGGAGGGAGCAGCATCAGAGCGATGACGGCGCTGCCTTTGCTGTATTGCACGGGTTTGATTTCAACGACCGATTTGCCGCGCAGGATCTCCAAGTCGGCATCAGGCTCACCCGCGACGACCGCCGTAACCTCGCGGTCAAGCGGTTCGCGCTGTTGCGGCGCCAGCCGATAATGCAGGGCAAACGAGGCATCTTTGTCTTCGGCGATGATGCCGCTGTCGAGCGCCGCGAGAGCGGCGAGCCGCCGCTTGATTGATGGGGCGAGCGATCGCGGGGTCGTCCGCTTGGTCGCGGCGTCGCTCGTCAGGCGAACTTCCATGCCGTGCGCCCCGATTGCAGGCAGCCGGAGCGGCGCGAATAGCCGGTCGAGGTTTTCAATCAATCGGCCGCTGACGAGCGCAAGAGCCCCACTGGTTCTGCGATGCAGCTCCCCGAGCGTATCGCGAAGCGAGGCCGGCACGACGACGCTTTCCGGGGTCGCCGCGATGTCGAGAATTGTGCCGTCGATGTCGAGCAGGATCGCGGTGCGATCGAGAGCAATCTCCTCGCAACGTGTCCGTGGAAATCGAGATAGCTGCGGGTCGGCGTTCGCCTGCATTGAATTGTCCCAGGATTGATGGTGTTACCGCCGCGATGCGGCGGCAACAAATTTCGGGGGCAATCGTGTCGTCGGCGTGGCGCGCCGGTATGCAAAAGCTGCCGGCATAACCTCAGCGGCACAATTGTTCCTGGCACGGCACGCAGTCGACACTTTCATATCGGGCGATTTCGCGACAGCTCTGGCGGTTCTGATGACCCATTACAGGAGACGCGTCCCCCAACACCTGTATGAAACGCCGCATGTGACGAAAAGTTCCAAGTCTTGTGCGCAGCAAAAAAACGACGCTCAGCCCTCGGCATAAGCCACGGTGGAGAGCAGCGCGAAGTCGGCGCGGCGCGAATCCAATCTCGTGTGCTGAACGATGATAGGTACGTCAGATTCGAACACCGAGCTGTAGTCGGTGTCGCGGGGAACCGGCCGTGGATCGTCGAGGTCGTTGAAACGCAAGTGCAGCGTGCGCCGCGCGCCGACCTCGATCTGATAAGGGCCGGCCGGCTCACTGTCGGAAAAAAAGATCGTCAGCGTCACGTTCGCCGGTTGGTCGCCCGCGTTGAGGATACAGGCGGTCTCGTGAGAGATCAGCGTGCGGTCCGAAAAGGCGCTTCCCGAGGGAATATAACCTTCCGCGATTACCCATCGACGGCGCCCGATTGCATTCATAGTAGATGACCTCGCTGGAAATTCTTTGCCTTGCCTTTAATTCGCCGCGTGCTGGGCGGGTTCCGATGAGAGAGAAGGCATGGAACTTTTTCGCGGCTTGCGCGTACCGATATGGGGGCGGCTCGCAATCCGCCAGCGCAAGTCGCGATGATCGACGCGACTCAGCAGATCCACCTTGACCCTCGCGAAGGACCACCTTGCGCGCCATTACCGTAAAGCCAGGCGAGGAAGGGTCCGCCCGCCTGGAGGATGTCCCGGATCCTGCCGTTTCTGACGGGTCGGTTCTGGTGCGCACGCGTGCGCTTGGCATTTGCGGCACGGATCGGGAGATCGTTGCAGGCCATTACGGTTGGGCGCCTGCCGGCGCCGCACGGCTCATTCTCGGACATGAGTCGCTCGGCGTCGTCCTTGACGCGCCAAAGGACAGTGGGCTGACGAAGGGGGATCTCGTCGTCGGCATCGTCCGGCGCCCCGATCCCGTCCCATGTCCGGCTTGCGCTATCGGCAATTGGGACATGTGCCGCAATGGCCGATATACCGAACGCGGCATCAAAGAGCGCGATGGTTACGGCGCCGAAATGTTTCGGATCGAGCCGGAATTCACCGTGAAGCTCAATCGCGATCTCGGCGCGCTTGGCGTGTTGGTCGAGCCGGCAAGTATCGTTGCCAAGGCCTGGGACCACGTGATGCGAATTGGAGGCCGTGCTGGGGATTGGCAGCCGCGTACATTGCTCGTGACCGGCGCGGGCCCGGTCGGTCTCTTGGCCGCGCTTATGGGCCACCAGCAAGGGCTCGATGTGCATGTGTTCGATCGCGCTGAAGACGGTGCCAAACCCGCGCTCGTCCGCAGTCTTGGCGGCACGTATCACTCCGGTGGGGTCGAAGAAATCGAGGATCTCGCACCCGATATCATCATGGAATGCACGGGTGCGCCCTCGCTGATCCACCTTCTTCTCGGGCGCACTGCTGCCGCCGGCGTGATGTGTCTTGCCGGCGTATCCAATCCCGGACGCGCCCTTGCTCTCGATATCGGCCGATTGAATCGGACCCTGGTGTTGGACAACAACGTTGTGTTTGGGTCGGTCAATGCCAATCGACGACATTACGAGATGGCCGCGGCGGCACTTGGTCGAGCCGATCCGAAATGGCTTGCGGGAATGATCACGCGGTGCGTGCCGCTCGATCACTGGAGCGAGTCACTGCGGTTTCGACCGGACGACATCAAGGTCGTCATTGATATGGGCCGCGCCTGACGCATTTCACATCGCGAGCCCGACCAATCCAATTTGGCCGATGCCGACTATTTGCCGCCAAGGCGCCGTTATGTCGTCTGGCCGGCAATCATCTGCACGGGAACCGAGCGCGCCAACGCGACGTTGGGGCATTTGACTCAAGTGCGACGCAGCCGATTGGTGGACGCGCAAAATCGCCCGTTTGCGACCCCGCTGCCTGTTTATGGCGCCGTCTCGTCAAGCGCCGAGAAGGCATCTCGGCAACCTTAGCCAACGGATAGCCTGATGAGCGATACCACCGCGCCCATGGATGAGCCTGAAGTGCCGATAGCGTTGGCACTGACCCAGCGCATCCGGCAACAGGAATTTCTAGCCGAGCTTGGCACGTCAGCACTTCGTGGCGCGAATTTTGATCGTCTGCTCGACAACGCCGCACAACTGTCAGCTCTCGGAATGCGCGCGCAATTCTCCAAGGTGCTGGAATATCTCCCGGACGAGAACGAACTTCTGGTCCGGGCCGGCGTCGGCTGGGAGCCGGGAGTCGTTGGGGTGGCCAAAATCGGCGCTGATCTGGCATCGCCCGCGGGATTTGCACTGCGGACCGGCAAGCCGGTCATCTCGAACAATCTCGAACATGAGGGACGGTTCAGGACCCCTGAACTGCTGCTGCGTCACGGCATTCGCCGCGCGATGAACGTAATCCTGGAGGGCGACGGCAAGCCTTTCGGCGTGCTCGAGGTCGACAGCCGCAACGATGATCAGTTCGTGGAGCACGATCTCGCCTTTCTGCAAAGCGCTGCAAATATTCTGGGGCTCGCGATCGAGCGCGAGCGT
The DNA here is from genome assembly GCA_963702755.1 of uncultured Alphaproteobacteria bacterium. GTDB lineage: Bacteria > Pseudomonadota > Alphaproteobacteria > Rhizobiales > Xanthobacteraceae > JAJPKK01. The sequence continues at coordinate 171,820 of CAVPDZ010000015.1, forward strand.
CGCGAGCAGAATTTGAAGGCGGCTCTGGAGCGCCAGGAGATGCTGCTGCACGAAGTCAGCCATCGGGTAAAGAACAGCCTCGCGATCGTCGCGAGCATGCTGAAACTTCAATCGACGTCGGTCGGCGATGCCGTGCTTGCGCGGCATCTTGAAAACGCGGCCCGTCGTGTCGGCGCCGTCGCGACCGCGCACGAGCGCATTCATCGCAACGACGGAAGCGACCGCATAGATCTCGGTGCCTATATCGAAAGCGTCTGCGAGGATCTCGACGCTGCCCTGTTTCATTGCGACATCAGGGTCGATGCCGACACCGGGATCGATATTTCGACCGACCGCGCTATCGCAATCGCACTCATCGCCAATGAGCTGATCACCAATGCCGTCAAGTACGCCTATGGTGACGGTCCGAGCGGTGATATCTGGGTTCGCCTTGCGAGGGGCGAGGACGGAACCATTGCGCTCTCGGTTCGCGATAGCGGCCGCGGATTGCCGTCGCATTTCGACCTGCGCACTCCAGCGGGCCTCGGCATGCGCATCGTCAAATCTTTCGCCACGCAACTGAAGGCGCGGCTCGATGTGCGTCGCCTCGACCCCGGCACCGAATTCGTGCTGACGGCTCCCATCGATCCGAAACTGACAAATGGGAGATAGGCGTCGAGTTCTGATGAATTAGGTTTCCGTCGCGGTCGCAGGCTGCTAGTGGCTCGTCGGTAGCTCTGATCCCGCCACCTCAAATCCACCCGACCGGCTATCTCTGGAGCCATCGTTAATAAATCGTGAAGGGCGCTCGTCCGATCGTTGGTCCTTCACGCTCGTAAAGTCTTCTTAACACTTTCTTCTAAGCTTTTATTAATCCTTAAGAATTCCTATCGTTTGATGGGCCGATGGGGGTTTCTGCCTATGATTTCGGTCCTGGCCGGTCTCCTCGACTGTCAGCATTTGGACGGCCGCCGTCTGGACCCTGCCATGGTGATGCCGAGATGTTCGCTAGTATCCACGGGTATGGGCGTGTGATTCGGGTGGGGAGTTCCGAACGCAAATGAATCGGAGACAAGTTATCGGTGGGCTGATGGTCGGCTCCCTGATCGCGCCGACGCGAGCCTTTTCAGCCGACCTCAAGCGGGCCGTGGATTTCAACCCGGCCCTCAATCTTACGCCCGGTATCGATTTATCGCCGTCCATGGGCTTCAAGCCTGTGGCGGAGCCTAACGTGCCTGCGGAGCCTAAAGCTGGCGGCGAACCGAAGCAGGTGGACGCCGGCCCCCCCACCGACGTTAAACCGGGAACCGAGACCCAGCAGACCGGCGATCTCAAGCTCGCGCCGGAGGACAAGCAGAAGATCTACGCTGCCTTCTTTCTGGGCCAGGGCGGCTACTGGTTCTCATGGGGCGTGCCTTACCTCGCTCGCAAGGCCATCGAGCTCGGCATCCAGGCCGAGGTCTACGCGTATTCCGATCTGCAAACGGCTTGGAACCGGATCCGCTGGATGCGGGAGAATGGGCGCAAGATCGTTCTGGTCGGATATTCGCTGGGCAACACCACAGCGACCTACCTGCAGAAGCACTTCGAGACCGATCTGCTGTTGGCGATTGCCGAGTCGACGCTTGGACGAAATCATCCGATCGACCGGCAGAACACCAAGCGCTCGGTTCTGTGGTACGGACCCGATTTCCTGTCGCGCGCGGGCGTGACCGACGGCTTTGATGCCACCCATTACGTTGACACCACGCATCTGTTCATGGACGTGCATCCAAACGTCGTCAGCGGGGTGGTCGACGAATTGAAGGAACTCGCCGCCGTATAATCGAGCCCGATGCGGTGTAGCGGCGTGGCCTCACGCCGACGCTCCTGAATACGAGCCGATTTTTTCGCGCCGCGCTACTTCACTTGCCTTCACTTCAGTTCGAACTCACTTCAGCTCGAACTCGATGAGTTCCAACCGCGCGGTGCCGGTGTTTTTGATCGCGCGTGTCGTGCCGAGCGTCCTGCCAATAGAACTCACCGGTACGCAGGTTCATGCCGCGATCGGGCTCGCCGGGCACAAGCTCGGCAATCTCGCTGCCGTCGAGCACGATGCGAATCCCGGGCGCGGACTGAGTGATGGCGGGCGCGGTCTCGCCGGGTTCGAGCACGAGGCGCCATCCGCGAACGCGCTCGTTGTCCATCACCTGCGTATAGCCCGGCACGTTACGGGTCGACGGCATGAAGCGGCCAGGCTGCGCCGTGTTGAACAGGAAGGAGACGTTGTGGAACGGCGTCTCGCCCATGTTCGTGGCCTTGTGGGTGCGCGGCGGCCCCTTGGAATAGGCAGTGAAATTCACGTCGCCGCGCTTGGTTTGCCGCGGCGGGGTTTGCGCCTCGCCGGGAAGCTGGTTCGCCATGAGTGCGGGTCCGATATTCACCGACACGCTGTCAGCGGTGTGGGTGTGGAATCCGGTGTTGCGATGCGGCGGCAGATCGATCTTCAACATCGTGATCAGTTCGTTCTTGAACACGGGCAGATGGAACGGTGCCTTTTCGATCGGCACCGCTTCCTCTTCGGCCAAGGCCGGGACTAGCAGGCAGGCGAGCCCAAGCATTGACGAGGCGAGAAGATGTTTCATCGATTTCCTCCGACGGTGGGTTCGTTTCCTCGTCGCTAGCGGCTCTGCAAACTCATCGTTCGCCGAGCTGCGATCGATGCGTCGGCTTGAAATAGCGCAGGTCCGGCGGCGGCTGGTCCTTGTGGGCCGGCATCAATAGGCCGGTGGCGCTGAGGAAGTAGTTTTCGTTGCCGATGGTCACGTGGGAATTGCCTTCGGCACAAATGAATTCATCCCATTGCGGCCGCGGGTCCGGATTGCGAACCAGGTTGCGCGTCACGGTCCAGGGACGCGTCAGCGCATTATCGATGACCGTGATCTCATCATGCAGGATGTTGGGGTTCGCTTTGTCGCGCCAGATGCGTTCTTTGAAGATCGATTGGTTGTCGCGATGGAGCGGTAAGCCAGAGGCATCGTAATGGCGCGGTCCCTTGAAGCCGCGTGTCTCCAGTTCGAGGGTGTCGTAACGGCCGTCGCCGTCAGTATCGAGCCATTTGCCGATGGAATAGCCAACGAGGGTCGGTACGATGTCGCTTGGCCAGTCACGGCCGTCGGTATAGACGCGGCGGGTGTGCTCGACCCAGTCGACCAGGATGTAAGTCGCATCCGGCGTGATGACGAACTCCATCGGGGTAAAGCCGTAGGCAATAAGCGGCATGCCGAAGCCCAGGCATTTCACGCCACGCCAGTCGAAGAAGCTGCCTTCCTCCTGCGATTTGAGATTGGCTTCGAGGATTGCCTGGTATTCGGGCGTGAGCGGCGCCTGTTGACCCCTTCCCCAAGGCTTGTTCGGATCGAACGAGGGCTGACCGGCGACACCGGGCACGCGCTCGCGGAGCCATTGGCCGCGCCAGTCCGGATATTTGCCGTCGTCGGCCGCGATCGCCGAGGTGGCGAACAACATCGCGAGGGTTGCCGCGTGCGAGGCAATTCTGCGTGCAATAGTGCCGACCCGGATGCGATTTGGCATGGTCGTTCCTCCCAGGGAGCGCGGGCGTCCCGCCCGCTTTATGGAGACTGCGAGCGGGACGCTCGCGCTCCTTATCATTTTCGTATCGGTGCAAAATAACGCAGGTCCGGCGGCGCCTGGCCTTTCTTGGTCGGCATCAGATAGCCGTCGCCGCTGATGAAATAAGCCTCGCGCCCGACCACCACGTGGTTGTTGTTTTCGGCGCAGTCGTAATCCTCCCACAGCACCTTGCGCTCACGCCGATAGGACTTGGTCACCGTCCACGGCCGCGTCAGCGCATGATCGATCGATGTGATCTCGTTGTGCAACGTGTCGGGATCGTTGCGGTCGAGATAGATGCGCTCCTTGAGGATGCTCGCGTTGTCGGGATGGAGCGGCAGGCCGCTGTTCTCGTAAGTGCGCGGGCCCTTGAAATTGCGGGTCTCCACCTCGAGCGTATCGTAACGACCATCGCCATCGGTATCGAGCCAGCGGCCGACGGAATAGCCCATGTAGCCCGGCTCTTCGGCGGTCGGAAAATCGCGCCCGTCGGTGTAGATGCGGCGCGGCATGAAGGCTTCAAAATGCACGTAGGTGACCTTGGGTGTAATCACGAATTCGATCGGGAAGGTCACCGTCATCACCCGCGGCATGCCGTTGGTAACGCACGTCACATGGCCGTCGGTACCCTGACCGCCGGTGGCTTGATCCTTGATGCTTGTCTCAAGGATGGCCTGGAACTCGCGGTGTGAGCGGTGCCTGCTGGCCGAGGCCGGAGGGCTTGGTCTGATCCCATTGGGCGCCGACCCCACGCGGCCGTTTCCACTGGCCGCTCCAGTCGGGATACTGCAATTCATCGAACGCCGCGGCCCCGGTTACCGTCAGTGCAAGCGCCGCCAGCACGGCCATCGGAACGGCCCTCGCGGGTTTGCGCGCGGCCATCATGTCCTCCCTGATGCAATTTGAGGCGCACGATACACCCTTCGCCGCGGTTGGCGGAAGGGGAGGATTACGGATGCGTCTCGCGCACAGCCCGTCAACGTCGAGACAGCGGGAAGCCGGCGCATTCGACTGGGCACATCCTCCGGCTTTTTTCTGATGCGATGGGATGCTACCATCAGTGGAAATAAGGGAGCCGACAGTCCGTGTTTGCCACGGCTCGTCGGTCAAAATCGGCGGGAGGAAGCAATGCAGAATACGTGGGTTCGCGTTGGTGCAATCGCCGTTGTCGCGGCTCCGATGGTTGCGCTGTCAGGTGTCGCCTATGGTGAGGCGCCGGATATTTCGGGCGTCTATTGGGCGACGGAATATCGCGCCAAGATCGAACTCGTCGGCGGCGGCGAACTTCCGCTGACGGAGAAGGGCAAGGCCGCCTATGAGAAAAACATGGCGGGCCTCAAGAACGGCACCCTCATCGATAATGCCCGCAAATACTGCGTGCCCGACGGGTTGCCGCGCGTACTTGCCAATCCGTACCCGTTCGAGATCATTCAGGCGCCGCCCGGCCAGACCACGATCATCTATGAGCTCAGCCACCAGATCCGCATCGTCGCCATGGACAAGCCGATGCCGAACGAGGACGAACTGACCTCGTTCCCGTACTACAACGGGCACTCGGTCGGTCATTTCGAGGGCGATACGCTCGTGGTCGAAACGGCGGGCTTCAACGAGAAGACCTTCATCGACGCGACCGGCGCCCCCCATACCGACGAGATGCGCACGGTAGAGCGGATCCGCAAAATCGCGCCGGATCAGCTTGAGGACGTCATCACCATTCGCGACCCGGAATATTATTCACGCGAATGGCAGGCCCGCTTCGTCTACAAGCTGCGCAACGACGTCCGGCTCGAAGATTATGTCTGCGGCGAGCCGCATCGCGACATTTCCATGGTGAAGGGCGTGCGCCGGCCGTAACGCAGGGCGACTTCGGACGTGAACTTCGGAATGGCAAGTGCAGTTCGCGCAGCGTTGGTCCTGTGCGCAACTGCAGCCATCCCCGGCTTCGCGTCCGCGGCCGATGCGCCCGCGAGCAACGGCGCAATCCCGAACTTCGCTCCTGACGACACGACATCGTGGGCGCTGGCCGGCGCGATCGACGATCTCCTGCCGCCATCCTCGGGTCCGGGTCCGATCGCGTCGGATCCGGCTCACCCCTATATCCCCAACTTTCGCAGCGAGCGGCCGACCTATCGCGTCTCCGATCTCACCAACCCGATCCTGCAGCCGTGGGCGCGTGAGCAGATGCGCAAGTCCAATGCCGAGGTGTTGGCCGGCAAGATACCGTTCCGCGCGCGCGAACGATGCTGGCCGATCGGCGTGCCAGGCTTCGTTGTCTACTCGCTCATCGAGGGGTTCTATTTTCTCCAGACGCCGCACAAGGTGACGATCATCAATCCCGGTGGTCCGGAGGTGCGCCAGATCTATCTCGACGTGCCGCATTCCGCGAACCCGAAGCCGTCCTGGTATGGCGAGTCCGTCGGCCATTACGAAGGCGGCGACACGCTGGTCGTCGACACCATCGGCATCACCGACAAGACGTTCGTCGACAATTATCGAACGCCGCACACGACACAACTTCACGTGGTGGAACGCTACAAGCTGGTCGATGGCGGCAATGCCATCGATATCGCCTTGACCGTCGACGATCCCGGTGCTTTCACCATGCCTTGGTCGGCGACGCAGCGATGGCGCCGGGTTAACCGGGGCCGTCTCTCCGAGGCCGCCTGCAACGAGAGCAACTACGACTATCTCCACCAATTCAGCGTGCCGACGCCGCGGGCCGAAACGCCGGATTTCTAGGCCCGATCACAGGACACAACCGGAAATGCAGAAATTCGCTTTGTTGATCGGGCTCGCATCGATTGCGAGCGCGACTGCGGTATTGTCACCTGCGCCCGCCGAAAACACGCATCCCGGATCTCTCCTTCAACGGCACCGGCTGGAGCGGCGACGGCGAGAACCAGTTCCTTCCGCCGAAAAGCGGGCCAGGCCCGGTGACTGACGATCCGGCGCATCCTTACGTCAGCAATTTCCAGCGCCCGGCGAACCGGAGAAGCACCGAACTGGCGCGTCGCCGACCTGACCAATCCCATTCTCAAACCGTGGGTCGTCGAGGCGTTGCGCAAGCAGAACGAAAACGCGCTCGCCGGCAACGGCAAGGCGATGTTCACGCGCGAGGCGCGCTGCTGGCCGCAAGGCGTGCCGGCGATGCTGCTCAATCCGATTTTGCTGTTCTTCGTGCAAACGCCGAAAGAAGTATTGATGCTTCAGCTGGCCGATCATCGGGTGCGGAGAATCTATCTCAACCAGCCGCATACGGCGCATCCGAAGCCGTCCTGGTTCGGCGAGTCGGTCGGTCACTACGAGGGCGGCGACACGCTCGTGGTCGATACCATCGGCATGAACGACAAGTCCTACGTCAATTCCTACAACACGCCGCACACCGACCAGATTCACGTGGTCGAACGCTTCAAGGTCATCGACGGCGGCAAGACGCTGGAAGTCAATTTCACCGTCGATGATCCGGGTGCGTTCAACATGCCATGGTCGGCCGGCAAGCGCTGGCGGCGAGTGAAGGCGCGGTTCGAGGAAGAAGTCTGCTCCGAGAACAACGCCACGTATTTCAATTACGATATCGAGCCGCTGCCCCAGGCCGACAAGCCTGACTTTTAAGTCGGATCACGTCGCTGTTCGAAGAGGCGAGGGGGCCTTGCGACAGAGTGCGCAGGCGGGCGAAGCGGCGCCCGCTTGTCCAATCGCGGCAGACTGGCTTAAATGCCCGCCGATAGGGCGAACCCCAAAAAAGCTCGTCACGTAGCTGATTTGAGAATGCTGAACCGGGATCCGCGTTGCGGCCGCTCGGACACGATCGGAGGAAACAATGCGCAAAAACCATGTCGCCGCCCTTGCGGTCGCCGGTCTTGTGGCTCTCCTGGGCTTTGCGGTTGCGGCGCAGGCTCAGCAGCCGATCGTCATCAAATTCAGCCACGTGGTGTCGCCCGACGCGCCGAAGGGCAAGGCTGCGCTGGTGTTCAAGGACCTCGCCGAGAAATACACCAACGGCCGCGTCAAGGTCGAAGTCTATCCGAATTCCTCACTTTACAAGGACAAGGAGGAACTTGAGGCGCTGCAGCTCGGCTCGGTCCAGATCCTTGCGCCGTCGATCTCCAAGTTCGGGCCGCTCGGGGTCAAGGAGTTCGACATTTTCGATCTGCCGTTCCTGATGAGCGATGATGCCCGGGCGCGCCAGATGATGGCGAGCCCCATGATGGCGGAGCTCAACAAGAAGCTCGAAACCAAGGGCGTCTCGCCGCTCGCTTATTGGGACAACGGCGCCCACGTCTACACCGCCGACAAGCCGCTCATCATGCCCGACGATTTCCGCGGCTTGAAGATGCGCATCCAGGGCTCAAAAGTGCTCGACGCTGTTGCGCGCGAGCTTGGCGCAATTCCGCAGATCCTCGCGTTTGGCGAGCTTTATCAGGCGTTGCAGACGGGCGTCGTCGACGGCGAAGACAACGTGCCGTCCAACATCCTGACGCAGAAATTCTACGAAGTGCAGAAGTACCTGACCGTGTCCTATCACGGTCGGCTGACTTACGCGCTCGTCACCAACAAGAAGTTCTGGGACGGGCTGCCAGCCGATCTCAAAGAGCCGCTCGGACGCGCGGTGAAGGAGTCGACGGACTTCTTCAACACAACCGCCGAGAAGGACAACGCCGATGCCTTGGAGAAGATCAAGGCGAGCGGCAAGGTGCAATTCCATTATCTGACGGATACCGAGCGAAAAGCTTGGGTCGCCAAACTGATGCCGGTCCATAAGGAGATGCAGGCGCGGTTCGGCAAGGATTTTATCGAGCGCATCTACAAGGCTTCGGGCTTCGTACCGCCGCAGTCGTAAGGGGTTGAAACCCTCCCCTGGAGGGGGAGGGTCGGACTGCCGAAGGCAGTCCGGGGTGGGGTGACAGCGCTGGCATCTATTCAGCGCGGAACATGTTGCACGGCCGTCACCCCCGCCCGGCCGCTGCGCGGCCGACCTCCCCCCTCCAGGGGGAGGTGACTTGGGGGCGAGAGGGCTGACGTGCTCGACATTCTTGATCGCATTCTCGATCGCCTTGAGGAATGGATCATTGCGTTCCTGATCGGTGCGGCGACCATCGTCACGTTCGTTGCCGTCGTTCATCGGTATGGCGCCAGCAACTCGGTGGTGCTCGCGAACTGGGCCAAAATGCACGGGCTGCTGTGGCTCAGCGGAGGAGCGAACTGGGTCTACGCCTCGTTGACGGCGATCAATCTGTCCTGGGCACAGGAACTGGCGACTTACATGTTCGTGTGGATGGCGAAGTTCGGCGCGGCGCTCGGCGTGCGCACCGGCATCCATGTCGGCGTCGACGTCTTCGTGCGGAAGCTGACACCGGCGGCGCGGGTTCCGGTCATCGTGTTTGCGCTTCTCTGCGGCGCGCTGTTCACCGGGATCATCGGGACGCTCGGCGCGATCTATGTTTACGAGCTTGATCCTGACCAGGAGTCGCCCGAACTCGAGTGGCCGAGCTGGATCATCTATCTCTGCATCCCGCTCGGCTCCTACCTGATGTGCTTCCGCTTTTTGCAGGTGATGTGGCGTTTCCTGCGATACGGGGTCGTGCCCCATCAGGCGCACGGCATCGAATACGAGGCGCCGGAGGTTGAGGCTCGCGGGTCCGCTCCGCTCGCGGAGCCGGCACAGTGAGCGTGCACGCGGATGCTGCGCCGCTGCGGCCGCGTTCGGCGGCGGTGTTGTCGTTTGCGATCATCGCCATTCCGATTGTCCTTGCGCTTGTCTGCGTTGCCGCGCGCTTCGACATCGTTGAACTGTCCCAGACGGTGCGGGCCGTCGTGCTGTTCGCGCTGCTGCTCGGTCTGATGGCGACCGGCATGCCGATTTCGATCGCGCTCGGCCTTTCCGTGCTCACCTACTTGTTCATCCTATCGAGCGTCGATCCGAAAATGGTGGGGCTCAAGCTCTTCACCAGCATCGATCGCTTCGAGATCATGGCGATCCCGTTCTTCATTCTTGCGGGCAATTTCCTGACCTCCGGCGGGGTGGCGCGGCGCATGATCGCGTTTGCGACCTCGCTCATCGGTCACTGGTATGGTGGCCTCGGCCTCGCGGGTGTCGTCGCCTGCGCGCTATTCGCCGCGATCTCCGGCTCCTCGGTCGCGACCGTCGTCGGCATCGGCTCGATCATCCTGCCGGCGATCGTGCAGAACGGCTATCCGCCGCGTTTCGGCGCCGGCGTGATTGCGACCTCCGGTGCGCTCGGCATTCTGTTTCCGCCCTCGATCAACCTCGTCATCTTTGCGGTGGCGACAAGCGGCATGCAGCCCAAAGGGGCCGACCGGTGAGATCGTCGATTCCGCCTCCGTTGGCCAGCTGTTCATCGCAGGCCTGGTGCCCGGCCTGATGCTGGCGACCATGCTCGGCATCACCACCTGGTATCGCGCTTATCGCAACGATTATCCGCGCATGAAGCGGGCAAGCTGGGCCGAATGCTTCCACGCGTTCCGCAAGAGCTTCTGGGGCCTGTTCCTCATCGTGCTCGTGCTTGGCGGCATCTATTCCGGCCTGTTCACGCCGACCGAGGCCGCCGCGATGGCCGCAGTCTATGCCTTCGTGATCGCCGTCTTCGTCTACAAAGAGCTGAAGCTCGTGGACGTGCCGGCGGTGCTGCTCAAAGCCGCCGCCATGAGCGCGATGATTCTCTACATCATCACCAATGCGGCCGTGTTTTCGTGGCTCCTCACCTCCGAGCAGATCCCGCAGTCGATGGCGGAGTGGATGACGGCGCAGGGTTTTGGAATGGTCGCGTTCCTGCTCGTGGTCAATATCGTTCTGCTTGCGGCCGGCAATTTCATGGATCCAGCCGCCATCGTTCTGATCATGGCGCCGATCTTATTCCCGATGTCGGCGCGCCTCGGCGTTCATCCGGTGCACCTCGGCATCCTCATGGCGGTCAACATGGAGGTCGGCCTCTGCCATCCGCCGGTCGGGCTTAATCTTTATGTTGCCTCCGGCATCACCAAGCTCGGCATCACCGAGTTGACCGTGGCCGTGCTGCCCTGGCTCGGAACCATGCTGGTGTTCCTCGTCATGGTGACTTACCTGCCGGAAATTTCGCTGTGGCTTCCGCGCGCACTTGGGATGCTGTGACCGGCCGCAAAAAGGAGCGCGGGCGTCTCGCCCGCACTTGAGATTGAGGGCCGGGAGCCCGGGCATTCGGGGTGCTGGTGGATCGGCGCGAAGCGGTGCGTCCTGTCGTAGCGTTGCTCGAATACGCCATCGAGTAGGCCGTTCCGCGCCGATCCTAGCCGCCACTAACCACATCGAATCCGCGCCGGCTTGGATCATGCGGAACGAGGGCTTGGGCCAAGGGGAACTAACCTAGGAGTGGTCGTTAAAATTCGAACGATCGGCTGCGGCGGAACGCAATCTCTTTGGGGCAACTTCGCGACGGGCGTCCCGGCCACCTCTGCCATTTCATGGTCGAGGTCGACACGATCGCCGGCCCCATGGTGCGATTGCTCGCCGGTCGCTTCGTGATGGAGCCGAAAGGCCTCACCTACGATCCGGACGCGTGACGGGGCGCATGCCGCGCCTTCGCCACGCGCGCGTTTGGACCGAATGCTAGGCGACCAGGAGCGACAAGCCGGTTATGGCAATCGCGGTGCCGGCAAGTTGCGAAACTCTCCGCGCCGGGCCGTACGCCAGCTTGCCGAGGCTAAGGCCGATCCCGATGCCTGTCGCATGCAGCAATGCGGTCGCGATGAGGAAACCCGCGCCATAGCCGGCCGCCGATACATTCATCGGCATCTCGGCACCATGGGCGTGGCCGTGAAAGATGGCAAAGAGCCCGACGAGGCCCATGGCCGCGGCGAGGGGCAGGTTGGCCTGGAGCGCCACTACCGCACCGAGCACGACGACCGACAACGCGATGCCGACTTCGATGAAGGGCAGATTAACGCCGTAGAAGCCAAGCGCACCGCCAGCCGCCATCATGGTGACGAAGCTCGCCGGGACAAGCCACAGCGCGCGACCGCCGAGATGAGCGGCGAAGAGGCCGACCGTCACCATGGCCAGCACGTGATCGAGGCCTCCGATCGGATGCATGAAGCCGTGAACGAACCCCGAGGCGTCGCCGACGCCCGTGTGGGCGTAAGCCGCCTGCGGCACCAGGGCCGCGAGCACCGCAATGGCAATCGAGATATTCCGTTTCATTGCATCCCTCATCGAACTGCGCAGAAACGCGACAATACGCCAGCGCAGCGTCCAAGCAAGAGGGTCGGCGCGCCGGCGCGCCGCGCCTACTGCGCCTCCTCCGCCAACGTCGGGCACTGCTTCATGTCGATGCGCGCTTCGAACTTCTGATAGTTGGCCTTGTCATAGAGCGTCGGCCGCACGATCAACTCCTTCGGCACCGCTTCCTTGCGGAGGACGCGCGCGGCGATCTCGGTTGCCAAGCAGCCGATGACGAAGCCGTTGAATTCACCGGTCGCCAACAACTTGCCGGTTTTGATCAGCTCGACCGCTTCCTTGCTGCCGTTGATGCCGACGACGAGTGCCTTGCGGTTGCGCTGTTCGAGTGTCTCGACAGCCGCCGCCGCCATGGAGTCATTCGCCGCAATAACGCCGTCGATTTGCGGGAACTCTTTGATCCAGCCTTCCATCAAGGTCTGCGCCGGCTTGCGTTGATAGTTGCCGGATTTCGACGCCAGCAGCTTGACGCCAGGGAATTCCTTGAGCGCTTCCTGGAATCCGCGCAGCCGCTCAACGCTCGTGGTGTTGGCGGGAATGCCTTCGAGAATGACGACGTTGCCCTTGCCATCGAGAGCCTTGAGCAGGTAGCGCGCGGTCGCGAGGCCGAGCGTGTAGTCGTCCGGCAGAACTGCCGAGACGAATTGGCCCGCGTCGCTGCGGTCAGTGATGTCGATCGCCGGAATGTTTGCGGCATTGATCTTCTCGATCGACGGCACCATCAGCTTGCTATCCACCGGATCGAACACGATCGCGTCCGGCTTCTTGGCAATGGCATCTTCGACGAGCTTGCCCTGTTCGACCGGATGGTCGGGCGACGTCGGCACGTAGTGAATGACATCGATTTTGAGTGCTTTGGCCGCGGTGTCGGCGCCGGTGCGGATCGCCTTGGAAAACGGATTGGTGGTGTTCTTCGTGAAGACCGCGATCGTCTCTGCCTGCGCGCTCGCGCCAAAGAGTACCGTTGCGGCAACGGCGACCGACAGCGGAATCAGACGTCTCATGGTTTCGCTCCCTGACTTCCAATTTGAGCCAGCATACCATTCGGCGGCGCCGATGGGGATGGGGCAGCGTTGGGCGTCGGAATGCGATAGTGTGAGCGGCTGTGTCCGGTCCAAGAGCGTCGGAGAAGTCTTTGATGGTGACAAGCAGCGGAGGATGCCGGCTTGCGCTGCTCGCCGCAGCGTTGACGTTGGTGTCGCCCGCGCGCGCCGACGATCTTTTGAAGGTCGCGGTCGCCCAGCGCGGACAATGGGACACCGCCATCACCGAACTGGGCGCGCGTGCCGGCATCTTCAAGAAACGTGGCGTTGCGGTCGACATCCTTTACACCCAAGGCGGCCCGGAGGCGCATCAGGCCGTGATCTCCGGCAGCATGGATATCGCCTGCGGCGGCGGCATTAAGTCAGCGATCGGCGGCTATTCGAAGGGCGCCCCGGTGCGGATCATCGGCAGTGCTATGATCGGTTCCCCCGATACCTATTGGTTCGTGCCGGCCAATTCGCCCATCAAGTCGCTCAATGACGCCGTCGGCAAGAACCATCAGCTATTCGCAGAACGGCTCGTCGAGCCACACCGCACTGCTTGCTTTACTGGATCAGTACAAAGTCGCGGCAAAACCGGTCTCGACCGGCGGCCATCCGGCGACTCTCACCATGACCATGACGGGGCAGATCGACATTGGCCGCGGCGCGGCCCCGTTCGGTCTCGAACTTGTCGACGAGGGCAAGATCCGCATCGTTGCCCGTGGCAGCGAGATCAAGGCGCGCGCCGACCAGACGGTGCGCGTGTGTATGGCAAATACCGCGGCACTCGCCCGCACCGGCAATCCGGTCGCGCGCTTCATGCAGGGCTATCGCGATGCGCTTGATTGGATGTACGCCGATCCGGCAGCATTTGCCATGTACGAGGAATTCTCAAAAGTGCCGCGCGAGTTGATGGCCAGGGTGCGCGACGAATATTTTCCGAAGCGGGTATTATGGCCGGACGACATCCGCAGCCTCGATCTGATAGTGTCGGATGCGCTCAAGAACAAGTTCATCAGTCATCCGCTCAGCTCTGCCGAGATCAAGGACATGGTCCAGATTCCGGCAGCGCTGAAGTAAAGAACTGAGCTCTCGAGGGATCGCCATGGGATATTGTCGCTTGCTCCGGTCGTGTTCGGTGCTTTTGCGCCACGCGATTCCCGTACTTTCGTTCGCGGCCCTGATGTGGGTTGCAGCCATCGCGGCGCGTGCCGAGGACAAGCCACTGGAGAAGCTGCGGGTCTCGGTGCCGCAGCGCGGATTATGGGATACCGGGGTGCCAGAGCTCGGCCAGCGTGCCGGCATCTTCCGCAAATACGGGCTCGATCTCGAAATTCTGTTCACGTCTGGAGGTGCCGAATCCCAGCAAGTGGTGATCGGCGGCAGCATGGACCTTGCTGTGGGCGTCGGCGTATCAGGGGCTATTGGCGCCTACTCCAAAGGCGCGCCGCTGCGCCTGCTCGGCAGCGAAATGATCGGGTCGCCGGACCTCTACTGGTACGTGCCATCGTCCTCGCCGATAAAGACGATCGCCGACATCAACGGCAAGAGCGTCGGCTACTCGGTCACCGGCTCGTCAAGCCACGCCGGTCTCCTCGAATTCATTCGACAGAACCATCTCGACGTGAAGACGGTTTCGACCGGCAATATGCCTGCGACGTTCACGCAGACCATGACCGGACAGATCGATGTCGGCTGGGCGTCGGCGCCGTTCGGCATCGATGCGATCGACGCCGGCCGCACCCGGCTTATCGCCCGGGGCCTCGACGTGACGGCGTTGAGGGGCCGCACCACGCGCGTCAACATCACAAGTCTCGACGTGCTGGCGCGGCGCAAGGGCGCGCTCGAGCGTTTTATGCAGGCGTATCGCGACACGATTGAATGGATGTATTCCGATGATCCGGCGGTTCTCCGCCACTATTCCGAGTATTCGGGATTCTCTGAAAGCGTGGTGAAACGGGTGCGCGAGTTCATCCCCAAGGAGACGATGGCGCCCGATCGCATCCTCGGCATGGACCACATCATCGACGATGCGACCAAGCAGAAATTCATCCTGACCCCGCTGTCTCCGGCGCAGGTCGAGGAATTCGTCAAAATCCAGCCCCCACCGCGGTCCTGACACTCGCCATGGCTCAGCTTTCCGCGGTAAAGGCGCTGTTCTTCGACGTGTTCGGGACACTTGTCGACTGGCGTGGTGGGATCGCACGCGAGGCAAAGGCGGTGCTCGAACCGCTCGGCCACAAAGCCGATTGGTTGGCTTTCGCTGACGCGTGGCGCGCGGAATATCAGCCCGGCATGGAGGAGGTGCGCAGCGGCCGTATTCCATTTTCCAAGCTCGACGTGCTGCACCGGCGCAATCTCGATCGCATCCGGCCGCGCTTTGGCCTCGACGATCTGAGCGAGGAGATGACGGCTCATCTCAATCGCGCGTGGCATCGCCTCGACGGCTGGCCCGATGTGGCCCCGGCGTTGCATCGTTTGAAACGGAAGTTCCTGCTGGCGCCGGTGTCGAACGGCAACATCTCGCTGATGGTGGACCTTGCCCGGCGCAATGGCTTTCCCTGGGACGCGATCCTCGGCGCCGAGACGGCCGGGGACTACAAGCCGAAACCGAGGGTCTATCTCGCTGCCGCCGAAGCCCTCGATCTTGCGCCGGCTGCTTGCATGATGGTGGCGGCCCACACCAACGACCTCAAAGCTGCGGCTTCCTGCGGCCTCGCGACAGCGCACGTCGCTCGGCCCAACGAATACGGTCCAGGCACGGGCGAGATCGGTCCCGCTGCTTCTGTCGACATCGCGGCCGGCAGCCTCGTCGAACTCGCAGACCGTCTCGGGGCGTAATCGTCATGCATTTGGAGAAGCGCGTTTTGGTCACCGGCGGCGCCGGCTTTCTCGGCTCGCATCTGTGCGAGCGGTTGCTCGCAGAGGGCGACGACGTGATCTGCGTCGACAACTTTTTCACCGGGCGCGAAGCGCAACATCGCGCACCTGCATCGGCGAACAAGCGCTTCGAGCTGATGCGCCACGACGTGACGTTTCCGCTCTATGTCGAGGTCGACGAGATCTACAATCTCGCCTGCCCGGCCTCGCCGATCCACTACCAGCACGATCCGGTGCAGACGACGAAGACGAGCGTGCACGGCGCAATCAACATGCTGGGCCTCGCCAAGCGCTTGCGCGCGAAAATCCTCCAGGCGTCGACGTCGGAGGTTTACGGCGACCCGACGGTGCATCCCGCAGACCGAGGACTATTGGGGCCACGTCAATCCGATCGGCCCGCGCTCCTGCTACGACGAGGGCAAGCGCTGCGCCGAGACGCTGTTCTTCGACTATCGGCGCCAGCACAAGCTGCGCATCAAGGTCGCGCGCATCTTCAACACCTACGGCCCGCGCATGCATCCGAACGACGGCCGCGTGGTGTCGAATTTCATCGTGCAGGCGCTGCTGGGGCGCGACATCACGATCTACGGCGACGGCGGACAGACGCGCTCGTTCTGCTACGTCGACGACCTCATCGACGCGCATCGTGCGGCTGATGGCGACCGATGACGCGGTGACCGGCCCGATCAACATCGGCAATCCCGCCGAGTTCACGATTCTCGAACTGGCCGAGATGGTCGTCGACTTGACCGGCACGCGATCGCAGATCGTGCACCGGCCGCTGCCCGCAGACGATCCGCGCCAGCGGCAGCCGGATATTTCGCTCGCGCGCAAAGTGCTCGACTGGACGCCGCGAACGCCGCTCAAGGAGGGCTTGGCGAGAACCGTCGCCTATTTCGAGGACTTGCTCAAGACGCGACGGTGCGCGACGCAATCGGCGGGGAATAAAGCTCCGTTGCCAGACGAAGATCGCGAAATCGGCATCGGTCTTAAAGCCATCGCTGAAAATACAAATGGCCCCGAGCAAAGCTCGGGGCCATTTGTAATTCTTGCGCTGCGGACGATCAGAACTTGTAGCTCAGGGCAGCCCGGAGCACATCGACTTTCTCGGAACTCCAAGTGTAGTTGGAGGGGAATGCCGGGAAGTTGACCGATGCTCCATTGATGTTTTGCGTATCATTGAACTGATAATGCAGCCATTCGGTCCTGAGCGTCCAATTGTTCCAGAACACGTTGGCGTTGTTGTTGGAGATCAGCCATTCGATACCGACGCCCGCCACCCAACCACCGGAGGTGTTCGTGAAGTCGACGTTTGCGTTATAGGTTCCCGCGCCACCGGCGTCTCCATTGAAGGCATTCGCGGAATAATGAACGTTTTCCCATGCAATGCCGCCGGTACCGTAGAGCATCAAGTTTGGCGTCCAGAGCCAGCCCAGCCGACCGCGGACGGACGACAGCCAATTGATGTGTCGTTGCGAAATTGGTCAATGACCCTGCCACCACGGCTCCGCCGGCGCGGTCACCCAGGGACCGGCGTCGTTGGTACCAAGCGCGGCCCACATGATGTCGCCTTCGATGCCGGCCACCCATGAGGACCAAAATTGGTAATTGTAACCAAAGTTGAAGCCGCCGACGAGCGCCAGTGCCTTGCGGGCTTGCGGTTTGCCGTTGACGCCGCCCGCGACAGCGCCGAATGCGCGCGGGCTGAGGAAGCGGGTTCCAGGCGTCCGATGTCGGTCTTGGCGTGCATAGCCCAAGTCGACGCTGGCGTAGAAGCCGGTCCACGTTGCGACCGGCGCCGGCGGTACGTACCTGACCGGCATATCAGCAGCAAGCGCACCGTTGCAGACGCCCAGTCCGAGCGCGGCCACTGCAACCAATCCAGTCGCGATATTTTTCATGACAAATGCCCCTCGAAGCTCCCCCGGCTGGCGGTCATAAAACCGGCAGCGACGAGAAGGATGTTAATATGAATATTCGCGATCAGGAATAAGTTCGAAACTTGTCCCGTCGCTTTTCTGCCAAACGTTACAATTGAGCAACACCTGAGCATGCGCCGCGAAAATGTGCACCTTTATCAGCATCTTGTGAATGGGCTAATGGTCGCGATGCGTCGGAATCTGCACAAATTGCGGAAGATTGAGTCAACTTTTTGAGGGCGTTCGCCGCCTGCAGACGAGGATCTGGTCGAACCTCCGCCCTTCCAAAAAGGCAACTCAGGCCCGCCGTGAAAAGCTCGCCAAGAGCACCGCCAGAATGCCGGTGACAAAGATTCCGTCAAAGGTGCCCGCGCCGCCGATCGACGCGACCGGCGCACCAAGGCCCTGCACGACATCAAGATTGAGAAGATCCGCGCCAATCAGTGTCCCAAGGCTGCCGCCAACGTAGGCAAGTGCCGCAGCGTGGTAACGTGCGATAATCACTGCGGCGATCGCGGTGACGATCGGCGGCACGAACGTAGGCACCGCGATGCCGACGCCTTTCACGGGATAGGCGAGGTAGTGCACGACAGCCGCCACGACGGCCGTGGTGATGATTCCCCGAACCCAAAGGTTGTTTTTGGCCAGCAGGTAGAAGGAGAGGAGGGTCGGGATTACGGCACCTCCGACATTGACCGCGACGATAGTGCCCGGCCAGTCCACGACGACAGGCACGACGTAGTGCATGCCGAAGAACGTCACCTCACGGCCCGATTCGACCTCGCGCGCGGGGAACTCCCATACCGGGATGTTGATGTAGCTCCCGATCAATGAGCCGAGCAGGAGCAGCAGCGCCGCGCCCGAACTGATGCCGAGACGCGTGTACGCATACTGCAGCACCCCGATTTAAATCAGCACCACAAGGACGAGCAACAAGCCCGCCAGCAGGGCCAGGAACGGCCATGCCACCGGAAAATAGTGCATTTGGCTCATGACGTGCGTGCCCCGCGGCCGCGCTGCTTTTGTCAAATCAGCTGGGCGCGCCGAAATCTATCATCATTGCTTTGCAAGAGGGGGCGCGCCCAGCGCTCGGATTGCGGGGTGAGACCCGGTACGAGCACGGAAGCCGCGTCAGCGCAGGCTCGCGTTGATTTTCTCCAACACCGCGGCGCCGGGGCATAACTCCTTCTCGCCGAGCGTGTTGAGCGGCTTTTCGGTGGTATTCAAGTGATGGTGCAAGTCGTCCGGCTCGGCATCGAGGTACAGGACGCCGGTCACGACCTGACCCTTCGCCGTGTGATGCTGCAGGAAATTCATCGCCGCGAGTCGGTCGTGCACGTCGTAATCGGCATTGATTTTGCGCAGCACCAACGTGGTGCCGTCATGCTGTTCGACCGCCTGCACGGTTCCGGGCGCGTAGTCGACATGGATCGGATCGCGGCCGGTCATGAAGTCGAGTCGGTTCAGGGCCTCGTTGTGCTCTCGCACGTAATCGAAGCTTTTCGTCGAGCCGGCGTGGTTGTTGAACGCGACGCATGGGCTGATGACATCGATAAAAGCCGCGCCGCGGTGCTCGATCGCCGCTTTGATGATCGGAACGAGCTGCGTCTTGTCACCGGAAAAAGAGCGCGCCACGAACGTTGCGCCGAGCTGGAGCGCCATCGCGACAAGATCGACCGGGCTATCGGAGTTGACGACGCCCTTCTTTGATTTGGAACCGCGGTCGGCGGTCGCGGAGAACTGGCCCTTGGTCAGTCCGTAGACGCCGTTGTTCTCGACGATATAGACCATGTTGACGCCGCGCCGGATCGCATGGACGAACTGTCCGATGCCGATCGAGGCGCTGTCGCCGTCGCCCGACACGCCGAGATAGATCAGATCGCGATTAGCGAGGTTCGCGCCCGTCAGCACGGAGGGCATGCGGCCATGAACCGAGTTGAAGCCATGCGAATTGCCGAGGAAGTAGTCGGGCGTCTTCGAAGAGCAGCCGATGCCGGAAATCTTCGCGACCCGGTGCGGTTCGATCGAGAGTTCGAAGCAGGCCTCGATGATGGACGCGGTGATCGAGTCATGTCCGCATCCGGCGCATAGCGTCGAGATCTTGCCCTCGTAGTCGCGGTGCGTATAGCCGAGCGCGTTCTTCGGTAGATCGGGATGATGGAATTTAGGCTTCGCGAGATAAGTCATGATGATTGTGTAAGCCGTTGAGCGGAATGACCTTGGTCTGCTTGGGCGATTTGCGCGTACCGCCAGCAGAGAGGATCGATAGCACACCGGCAGACAATCCTCCAGACGACACCCGTGTTCCGATTTCAGGGTTCGAGCCTTCGGGATTCAAGTCTTGGCGAAAGGTGCCCTTGACCCCTGCCTGAGCGCGACATTAAATGAAGTACGTTCCAGGGAGATCCCCGACAAGGGGCTGAGAAACCGCTGGCCCGCGGAATTGGGCAGCGCGGAAATCCTTTGAACCTGACCCGGTTCGCACCGGCGTAGGGATTGGAGATCGCGCCCACCACCAAATGGCGAAAATCTCCACCCGAAGACGGGAGTGGAGGTTTTGATGCAGGGTAAATCCCCGACGGGACCAATCGGCAGGAGGCCCGGCAAAGGGGCGCTCGCGGGAGGCACTGCCGTCGACGAGCCCGTTAATGTTCCGCCCCGCAGTCGATGTGGCCGTAATTGGTGCCGGTGTCATCGGCTTGTCGATTGGTTGGCGTCTTGCGTTGCGGGGTCTTAGCGTCGCCGTGTTTGAGCGCGCGACCGCGGGTGCCGGGGCGAGCCTTGCGGCAACTGGGATGCTTGCGGCGGCGGCCGAACACGAGCCGGGACCGCATGATCTTCTCGCTCTTGCGCTCGAGAGCCAGCGCCAATGGCCTCAGTTCCGCGGCGAACTCGAGGCGCAATCCGCCCACGACATCGATTTTCGCGACAGCGGCACGCTTGTCGTTGCGCTTGGTCGTGACGAGGTCGAGCGGCTGCGTTTCCGCTACGACTTGCACCGCCGCTGCGGGCTGGCGACGCGCTGGCTCGGCGGCGCCGAGGTCCGGGCACGCGAGCCGGCGCTGCGGCCCTCGGTCGCGGCGGGGCTTTATTGCGCGGATGATCACCAGGTCGACCCGCCGCTCGTGATGGCGGCGTTGCGCGCGGCCTTCGCAAGAGCCGGCGGTCGCCTGATTGAACGCTGCGAGGTCGCAGGCCGTCGATCTTGAAGGCGGCCGTGCCGTCGGGGTCCTGACTAGTGCCGGTCGCTGCCGGTGCGCCGAACATCGTGGTGACCGCCGGGCGCCTGGTCCGGCAGCGTACTTCCCGCGGGCATTTCGGTGCCGGTGCGTCCGCTCAAAGGGCAAGCATTGGCGGTCCGCACCACGCCCGAGACCGGAACGCTCGCGCATATCGTATGGACCGAGCAAATTCATATGGCGCCGAAAGGCGACGGTCGGCTGATCATCGGCGCGACAGTCGAGGAACGCGGCTTCGACGACACGATTACGGCAGGCGCCCTCTATGCGCTCCTTGAGGGTGCGCGGCGCGCGTTCCCGTCTATCGAGGAAATGGCTCTCGACGGCGTCTGGACCGGTTGGCGGCCAAGTTCGATCGACGATGCTCCGATTCTGGGTGCTACTCCTGTCCCGGGACTCGCGATCGCCACGGGGCATCATCGCAACGGCTATCTCTTGGCGCCGGCAACGGCGTTTGCGCTTGAAGCGCTGATTGCCGACGGCACGATGCCGACCGTAGCGCAGCCATTCGGGCTCGATCGGTTTACTGCCGGGGCACATCAAGATTTGCAGCACACGGGAATGCCCGCATGAAGCTCACCATCAATGGGCAGAGCCGCGAGTGTGGCGCGATGACGCTCGCAGATCTATGGCGAACCGAGACCGAGGCTCTTGAGATCGCCGAGCCCAAGGGCTTTGCGATCTCCGTGAACGGTGCCGTGGTACGCCGTGCGGCCTGGTCGACAACGGCAGTGCGCGACGGCGATTCCGTCGAGATCATCCGCGCCATGTCGGGAGGATAGTTTTCTTCCTTCATCGAGAGGGGGAGGGGAGAGGAATTGCGCGTCGTTGCCAAGCGAACGCTGCGTGAAAGGAAACTTCTGGAGTCTGTGATGTCCCTAGGTCCGATAAGTCCCGATCCATTCACGATTGCCGGCGAGACGTTCCAGTCGCGCCTGTTGCTCGGCACCGCCGGCTACCCGACCCAGCGCATCCTGGTCGACGCTGCCGCAGCGAGCGGATGCGAAATCGTGACCGTCTCGATTCGCCGCATCTCCCTTCAAGGCGCGGGTTTCGATACGGTCAACCTGCTCTCGAAATATCGCTTTCTGCCCAACACCGCGGGCTGCGAGACAGCGCGCGACGCCATCAAGACAGCGGAGTTGGCCCGCGAGGCGCTGGACACCAACTGGGTCAAGCTCGAAGTCATCGGCGATCGTGAAACGCTCTATCCCGATGTCGCGGAACTGGTCGACGCCACGCGCCGTCTCGTCGATGATGGCTTCGTGGTGCTGCCTTATTGCACCGACGATCCGGTGGTGTGCCAACGCCTCGCGGATGCCGGCGCCGCGGCCGTGATGCCGATGGGTTCGCTCATCGGCTCGGGCATGGGCGTTGCCAATCCGGCCAACCTGGAGCTGATCTGCCGCCGCGCGGAGGTGCCGGTCATTGTCGATGCCGGCATCGGCACCGCATCTGACGCCGTGATTGCCATGGAGCTTGGCGCCGCCGCCGTGCTCCTCAACACCGCGGTCGCCAAGGCCGACGATCCGGTGCGGATGGCGCGCGGCGATGCGCCATGCGGTCGAGGCGGGTCGCCTCGCTCATCTGGCCGGCCGGATTCCGCGGCGCGGCCGCGCCGAGCCGTCGAGTCCGCAGCTCGGGCTGGTCGGTTCGTGATGAACCCGCGGGGCTTGCCGTCGCCGCTCCTCGTCATCACTGACCGTCATCAGGCGCGTCACCCGATCGAGGCGATCGCCGAGGCTATCGGCGCCGCCGGCGGACGCTGGCTTTGCTTGCGGGACAAGGATCTTGAAACTGATGGCACGCGCGCGGCTTGCCGCTCGGTTGGCGCAGATTGCGCGACGCAGCGGCATGCATCTGTCGATCAGCGGCGATGTGGAACTCGCCGCCGACCTCGGCGCATCGGTGCACCTCCCCGGGGTCGCTGCGGCGGAGGTGGCGCCCGTCGTGGACGGAGCTCGGCGGCGGCTTGGCCCGGCCGCCTTAATTGGCATCTCAGCGCATTCTCAGGGCGACGTGGCAGCGGCCGCGGCTGCCGGGGCTGATTACGTAACGCTAAGCCCGATCTTCCTGACCCAGAGCAAGCCTGGCTACGGCCCGGCACTTGGCGTCGCTGCGATTCGTAATGCCGCCGCGTCGCGAATCCCGGTTCTCGCCCTCGGCGGCGTCATCGCGGCGAACGCAGGGCATGTGCCTTGCTGCGGGTGCCGGCGGCTTGGCGGTCATGGGTGAGATCATGCGTGCGGATGATCCGGCCCATGCCGCCGCGGCGCTTCTTGTGGCGTGCGCGCCGATCACCATATCAGATTGATATAATTGTTTTTTGCGCTGCCTTACCGGGCTGCGATCGCGGCCGGAAAGGCGTTCCCCGGGGACGAGTGCAATCATGCAACAGAGTCCCGGGATTCGACCGGTCCGGACCGCAAAAGCCTTGTCGCCCCAGAAGAAAAAGTGCAGCTTGGCACAAAGGGGCGTCTTGGGGGTCCGTGAGAATGAAGTGCCGCACGCTTTTGGTTGCCGCCGCATTATGCGGCGCTGCGGTGACGACTGCCCAGGCTGCTGATGTGGTGCTGGCGCCACGAGCCGCGCCTTCCTATTACCCCAGCTATTACCCCCAATCGATGGATTGGAGCGGGTTTTATCTCGGGGCTCATATCGGCGGCATGGTCGCGAGCGCGCCGTGGACCGACCCCTTCTCCGGATTGAGCGATGATCCGCAGCAGGCGACGGTTCTTGGAGGCGGCCAATTCGGCGTCAATTTCCAGGAAGGGTGGTTCCTGTACGGCTTTGAGGTCGACGTGAGCGGCTTCGGCCTTAACGCGCACGCAACCGACGCCGCCGGAAACGTCCATACGCTTAAGGCAAGTTGGCTATCCACCATCGCCGCACGCGCCGGCTATACGTTTGGTCAGACCGTCATTTACCTCAAGGGTGGTGCTGCTTTCGGCAACGAAAGCAATGCAGTCTCGCTCGCAACGCCGGCGGCGTTTGCGGGCAGGACCGCTACTACCGGCTCGGACACGCAGGTTGGCTGGACAATCGGAACGGGTGTCGAGTACGCGATTGATCGTCATTGGTCGGCAAAGCTCGAATACAACTATATCGATCTGACGCATCCGTCAGGCACACTTCAAGGCTTTCCTCCGGTCGGCAACGCCTCCTCGCAAGTCAGCTACACAGTGCAGCGGTTCATCGGCGGCATGAATTTCCGCTTCTAACCGCGTACTTGAGACGCTAACGGAATATCTCCGCCTGCTCGCCTGAAATGCAGCGCCCCCGCAGAAGGCGAGGGCGCGCGTTAGGCTACGGCGCCGGGGTTGCGAGCGGCTTGCCTTTTTCCACAACGTACACGCCGAGCAATTTGACCGACTGTCCGGGCGCGGTGCAGCCGTCATGCGGCGTACCTGCTGGGATCGTAAAGGAATCGCCCGCCTTCATAACCTGATCCGGCTTGCCCTCGACCTTGAGCGTCGCTTGGCCTTCCATGACGTAGCTCGTCTCAATTCCCGGATGGGTATGGCGTCCGGCGCAAACCCCGGGTGTAATCTCGACGACCGCCGTGACGGTATTAAAGCCGGGCGGGAAATCGACATTCTGCAGCGGCGTGCGCTTGATGGCGGATTGTTGCGCTATGGCCGACGCAAACACGACGGGCGCGGCGATGGCCGCAACGACGAGCACCTTTTTGAACACTGAGATCCTCCCGAAAACGAGCCTGCAAATCCGGCAGTGCGGGCTACGGTGTGATGATAGTCCGCAGCGGCCGCTGCGTGCAACGCGTTGACGTTGCTGAAATCTCCTCAGTTCGCGTTCGCATCATTTGATGAGGTCGTTGAACTCGGGATGCTTACCGAGATAGGCGGAGACGAACGGGCATTGGGCTACGACCTTGCGGCCTTGCGCCCGCGCTGCTTCGAGCGCTGCGCGAATAAGCCGCGAACCGACGCCACGTCCACTCAAAGCTTGGCGGCACTTCGGTATGGATGAAGACGATCGCTCCCGGTTCGAGGCGGTAATAAGCGAATGCAATCCCTCCATCGACCTCGAGCTCGAAACAATTCTGGGCGGGATTATCGCGAAACTCTTCACTCATCTATCCAAGTTCTCCGCAGCTTTCGCTCGGTGACCGATAACATTGCTTCACGGCAACCGCTCGTGTGCGTCGCCTCGGTTCTGCGAAGCACCTGCTTCGATGCTTGTGCGGATGCTCTTGGCAGAGCCGGCACTTGCAGCGAGACTAAGCTCGCGCTGCAATATCTTAAGGCCTACCTCATGCCCAACACAGCAAGACGCTTCGCCGGCGTAACCGTTCTCGCCGTCCTCGCTCTGCTCCCAGGCACGTTTCCCATCACTTCGCTGCGCGCCCAGGACGTGCCTGGCATCGAAGTTTGCACGCGCGAGAGCAAGCTCGACCGACGCACCGGCTGTCTGCAAAGCAACATCGAATACCTTCAGCAGCTGGTCACCAAGAACGCGCTCAACTCTCAGCAGAAGCTCGCTGCCGCCAATCGCGATATCGCGGCTCTGAGAGAGCAGCTTGCGGCGGCCTCGCACGACATGGCATCGCTTAAGGATGCGCTCGCTGCGACCAAGGCCAAGCTCGATCAACTAAGCGGAGCGCAGAAGCCGGACGACAAAGGACGCACCAAGTAGAGCGTTGGTTGAGCGTCCGGTGGGTCAATGGATGCTGGCGCCGGAGAGCTTGACGACGTTCGCCCACTTTTCGATGTCCTTGCGCATGAAAGTGTCGAACTCCTGGGCGGTCATCACCATCGGCGTAGCGCCCTGCCGTTCCCAAGCAGCGACGATTTCGGGACGTTTGATCGTCTCGTTGATCGCCTCATTGAGCTTGTCGATGATCGGCTTCGGCGTGCCGGCGGGCGCCATCATGCCGAGCCAGATGGTCGCTTCAAAATCCCGGGACCCCTGCCTCCGAAATCGTTGGGACGTCGGGGAGTACCTTGGATCGCGTCAAAGCGGACGTTCCGAGCGCCCGGACTTGGCCAGCGAGCACATTCGGCGCCATGGTGGTGATGGCATCGAACATCATTTCGATGTGGCCTCCGATCACCGAATTGCGGGCGTCGCCGGACGCCTTGTGCGGAACATGGACAATCTCGACCCCGGTCATGGCTTTGAACAGTTCACCAGCCATGTGATAGGGGGTGCCGCCGCCAGCTGAAGCGTAATTCAGCTGAGCAGGTTTCGATTTCGCGTAAGCGATGAACTCGGTCAGGTTCTTCGCGGGCACGGAGGGATGGATCACCATCACGAGTTCGGAATAATTGAGCGCCGCGACCGGCACCAAATCGCGCATCAGCACGTACGGGCGATTGGGAAACAATGTCTCGTTGGTGGTGAGCGTGTTGGAGACCGTCAGCAGCGTGTAGCCATCAGGGGCAGACTTCGCGACGGCGTCAGCGCCGATGATCGAGGCTGCGCCAGGACGGTCTTCCACCACGACCGCTTGCTTGAGAACCTG
Organism: uncultured Alphaproteobacteria bacterium; assembly: GCA_963702755.1. Taxonomy (GTDB): domain Bacteria; phylum Pseudomonadota; class Alphaproteobacteria; order Rhizobiales; family Xanthobacteraceae; genus JAJPKK01. The sequence continues at coordinate 198,189 of CAVPDZ010000015.1, forward strand.
AGGCAAATACTGGGCGAGCTGACGGCTGAACACGTCGCCAGGTCCGCCCGCGCCGAACGGCGCGATGATGCGGATCGGACGGTTGGGATAATCGGTTTCTGCTGCAACGGGCGATAAACCAAGCGCGACAAATGCAGCGAAGATTAAGGCAAAGTACCTTCGAGCCGATGACATAGCTGCCTCTCGCCACTTAAACAAAGCGCCACCCAAAGGAGGCCGGCGTCTCCCGCCGGGGGGCTTCTTGTCGCAGCAATATCCCATCATCGCAATGGCCTGTCAGCGCGCGCTTAGCGCCGCATCGGTCGAATTGTCGCGGCGCGGGTCAGGCCGCGCGCGGCTCGGGCCACGGCAGGCATTCGGCAAGCCCGCGTCCCATGATCCATTCGAGATCGCTCGTTGAGAGGAACGGCATTTCCTCGGTGAACATGGTGACGGCCTGCGAGTAGGTGCAGCTACAACGGCTGAGCATTGCCGAAAGGTCGGTCCCCCAGAATGCGCGGCGCGGCCCGAAGGCGTCGATGAGACGCCGGATGTAGCCGTGAAGATTGCGGTAAGGGTAGGGCTCGGACGAGCAGGTCGGCGCGAGCGTCAGCTTGACGAAGGCATTCGGGAATTTTGCCAGCGCGAGCGTCTGTTCGATTGCTGGAGCGAGTTCCTCGTCCTTCATGCCCTTTACGCGCCCCATGTGATCGAGGATCAACCGCAGCTTCGGATGCCGCGCCGCGATCTTGCCGATCTCGGCCTGCAGCGTCGGGGCGTTGAGCATGACCGGGATGCCGAGGCGCTCCGCTGCCGGCCAAAACCAGTCTGCGGTTCCGTCCGTCATCCAGGGCCGGTCCCATTCGTGATGGAAGGTAAGGCGGACGCCGAGCACGCCCGGCTGATCCTTCCATGTCTCGATCAATTGGCGTGCTTCGGGCTTTTGGATCGGCAAGCGTCCCATGATGGCGAAGCGGGTCGGATATTTCGCGACAGCTTCGAGCGAATAATCGATCCGATCGCCCTCCCACGATGGCGGAATGAGAATGGCGCGATCGATCCCGGCTTCGTCCATCATCGCCCGCAGGTCCTCGTAGCCGATCGGCGTGTCGAGATGCGCGGTACGACCGGGTTGCCAGGGCCGATCCGGACCCTCGGCTCTCCAAACGTGCAAACCGGAGTCGGTGATGATCATTGCAGCACCGTTGCGGCGTCGCGGTCAGACGCGCTGCCAATCGTGGGTGGAATCATTCGGCTGATGAAAACGATCTGCGAATTACTGGCGCTTTGAGCCGCCGGCCCAGCGCGAGCCATTGCGCCCATAGTTTCGCTTTTGGGCGAACTTGCGGGACGGGGTAACCGGGAAATGGCGCTTAAGGTTCGCGTGCGGCGTTGCTTGCTCCTTCGCCTCGCTCACGTCGCTCTCAGGAACTGCCACGTCCGTACGCATCGCCTCTCGCGGAGCAGGCACTGGCAACGGCGGCGCAACGCCGTCAGCCGCGGCCCGCGGCGGGGCGGTCACCACGGTGACATGGACAGGGATCGGCCCCATGGCTCGCGCTAAACCCTTCTCGCTTGGGTTCTGTTCGTTGTCGACCGGTTCCTGATCAAGCGCGGCATGCTCTTCGTCCTTGGCGAGCGGAGCAGGCCTCTCATCATTGCTGAAGGGTTCTTGATTGCTAAAGGGCTCTTGATCCTTGGCCGGCCTCGGCTGAGCGTTACCAAAACGCTCCTGGTCCTTTGTAGCGGATGGCCGATCCCGGGCTGTCTTCCCGCCACCCTCAGCAGACGGGCCCGGGGCTTTCGAAACCACAGTCAGATTGGTTTGCGGAGCCGCAGCCAGGCTGTCGGTCTTGGTCTGCTGCGCAATCGCCGACTCCTGGAGTTTTGCGACCACCATGCGGTTTTCGGTGACGCCCGTTCTGGTCTCAGGAGCATCCTTCCGCGATTGCCTGACGATTATCGCGTCGTTTGCCGAAATCTCCGGACCCATGACAATGGCTTGCTGATCTTTCTCGGCCGGGTGCTGCTCCGTGGCGAGTGCCGTTTGGTCTTTGACTTGGGAACTTGCTGTGTTTGCAGCCGGCTCCGGTGCCTTCGCTAGCGGCCCGGGCGCGTTGTTTACTGGCTTCTGGTCTTCAGGAAGTGAAGCGATCGCCTGCTCGGCCGCCGCCACTGGGGCGGGGCTGTTTGTTGGCTTGCCTTGCTCCGGCGATAGGGCAGCAACCGGAGGCGCCTCCGCGATCGGCTTCTCGCTCGGATCGCTCGAAACGACCGGAGCCTTCGGATTCTTCCCGGCCGATTTTTTGGCTGCAGCGGCATCTTCCTTGTTTTTGCCAGCTTCGTTCTTGGAAGCTTCGTTCTTGGCAGCTTCCTTGTTTTTCGCGCCCGACTTCTGGCCGCGGGAACTCTCGTCCTTTTTAGCGGTTACAGCCTCCTGGGATTTGGCCGCCTTCTGATCCTTCGGGAGCGCGACCGGATCTGCGACAATTGTCGTTTGATCCAGTGCCGCGGGCTTGCTGTCCCTGGCGACCGCGTCGTTGTGTTCCGCGACCTTTTCCGGCTCTCCGCCAACGGCGCGCTGGGCTGGCGCAACGGCCTCGGCAGCTTTGACGTCCGGCTTGTCTTCGTCGGCGGCCGGTGTCTCACTCGTCGCCACCGACGTCGCTTTCTTTGTCTTCTCGCTTTGAGCGGCTAGGGCCTTTGCCTGCTGGCTCTTGCTCGCCGACTTTTTGCCTCGATCGCTCTCTTCCTTGTTCTTTGCCGTCTCTCTCTTGGTCGACGGCTTTTCCTCGCGGGCGATCGAACCGACTGAATCGGTCTTCTCACTCGTGTCTGATCCTGGCTCTTGCACAAGCCTTTGATCTCTGGCCGCTGTTGGCGGATTTAGAGCGATCGATGTTTGATCTTTGCCGGCGGGCTCGCGGTTGTTGGCAGCCACGTCTGCGCGCTTGGAAACTGCTTCCTGCTCGTTGGCGACAGCATGCTGATCCACGATCACAGGTGCGACCGCAGGCGCCTCGGCCTTTGCGATCGGTTTCCCGTCCTCGGCAGCGACTTCCTGACTTGAGGCGACCGAGTCCGGACTCTTCTCGGGAGGCTTCTCGTTTTGCGACGTAGCGGTTTTGGACGGTGCGCTCTTGCCGGCCGATTTCTTTCCTCGATCGGCCTCGTCCTTGTTCTTTGTGGCGGACTTTTGGGTGTGACTAGCCGGGGCAGTCGACTCACTTTTCTCGACCGCCGTCTCCCGGTCCTTGGCGAGATGCTGATCCTCGCTGACAGCCTTCGAACGCGCATCGATCGATGCCTGATCGTTCACCTCAGGCTCGTCGCCCCTGGCGGCCAATTCTTCGTGCTTCGCGATCGATTCCTGGTCCTTGCCGCCGGGACGCCGCACGCTGGTCGCGACATCTTGATCCCTCTGATCTTTGCTGGTCGGCTTCTTCGCCGCAGGCTCCTGACTCCGGGCAGTCCGCTTCGGACTCTCCGTGGACGACGTGTGCTCCAAAGGAATCGCTGCGACCGTGTCCTTGTCCTGATCCTTGGAAGTCGGCTCACTGCTTTCGACAGTGGGCTTTGACTCCTGAGGTACGACTGCAGCGATCGTTTCCGGAGTCTTGGCGTTCGATTGTTCGTCTTTGGCAGTTGCAGTCTTCTGCTGGCCATTTTTGCCGGCCGACTTCTTATCCTTCTCTCTGTCCTTTTCTCGCGCGGTATCTTTTTCTCGGGCGCTGTCTTTTTCTCGCGAAGTATCCTTCTCCCTCGCGGTATCTTTCTCCCGCGAAGCGTCTTTCTCCCTTGTTGATTCCTTTTCTCGCGCCGCGTCCTCCTTGCTCTTCGCAGTCGGCTTCGCACTCCGGGCAAACGTGGGCTCGTCGGACTTCTCGATCGTCGGCCATCGGTCCTTGACCGCGGGTTTCTGCTCCTTGACAGCAGCCTCGAGGTCTACCGCAGCTGTCTTTTGTTCGTTGACTGAAGGCTCTTTGTCCTTAGCGGCGGCGCTCTCGCGCGCGCTTGCGAGCGAATAGGTCGACGGATCGCGATTTGCTGGCGCCGCGGTCGTCTTTTTGACCGAGGCGACGGATTCGTTCGGCGCAACCGATGGGGCCGCAGGTGGCACCGCGGGGTGTGCCCCTGGCTGCATCGCTTTCGCAAGTTCGGCGGGCTTTGCCGGTGCGATCGATTCGTTGGTTTTGGATGCGGCGGCGGGCGCTAGTCGGCGCCGCGCTCATAAAATTATCGACAGGGCGCGCCGCGTCTTTGATTGCCGGCAACGGCATCACGGCGGCGGTTGCAGAAGCTACCGTCGACGTCGGGGGCTGGGAGCTGCGGCCGCCCGGCAAAATGCTGAAAACCGCCGCGCCGAGCACGATCGGGGGTAGCACCAGCGCGCAGGCGCTGATGCCAATCTGCGCCCACGTGTTGCGGCGCGCTTCCTGCGATCGTCTGTTACCGACCATCCACGAACTTCACGCTTGAAGTGGCGGGCAAAGACGGCCCACCGCCGACACCCCACTCAATGACCCCACCGGTTCGCATATGCGTTGTCCTCCCCTGTGCCTGGCCCCGCCGCGACCACGCTCAAAGACAACGCTCAACGCCACGCTCGGCCGACGCAAACATGGCCCAACCCCAAGGTATAGGGTCGCGGCAGCCTTGTAAAACCTAAATAAAACAATGTGCAAAAACCTTGGTCGAGGAATGGCAGGGCTGCACTAGCCGATCATACAACTTAAGGGTGCATTTTACCCCATCTGACGCCGCCGGACGTACTGCCCTGCGGTGCTGTCGCAATTGGGAAATGCCCCCTATATTGCCGCGATGCCTTATTCCCAATTCTCCCCCTTCGAGCACGGGCGCCAGCGACGCCGCCGCTTCCGCTCCATTCCGGTGCGCACGCTTGTTCCCAATGTCATTACGCTACTTGCGCTTTGTGCCGGTTTGACGGCAATCCGCTTTGCCGCCGAGGGGACCTTCGACTGGGCTATCTACGCGATTGTGTTCGCGGCCGCGCTCGATGGGATCGACGGCCGCGTCGCGCGGCTTCTAAAGGGCACATCTCGGTTCGGCGCCGAGCTCGATAGTCTTGCCGATTTCGTCAATTTCGGCGTCGCACCGGGCGTGACGCTCTACTTTTGGAGCCTCCACGCGATCAAATCGGCGGGCTGGATCGCCGCCATGATCTTCGCCATCGCCGCCGGACTGCGCCTGGCGCGGTTCAACGTCATGGTCGACGATCCCAATCGTCCGCCCTGGGCGGCGAAGTTCTTTGTCGGCATTCCGGCGCCCGCCGGCGCCATCACGGTGCTGCTGCCGGTCTACGCGCAATTCCTGGGCATGCCGCCGGCTGAGATCCTTCCTTGGGCGACGCTCGTCTACACGCTTGCCATCGCATTCCTGATGGTCTCGCGGCTGCCGGTTTTTTCGGGCAAGCGAATCGGTACGCGGGTGCCCCCCGATCAGGTGCTGCTGGTCTTCGTCAGCGTCGTGCTGTTCATCGCGCTGCTGGTCGCCTACCCATGGATCGTGCTGACCGTCGGAACGGTGCTGTACCTCGCCAGCTTGCCGCTCGGGCTGTTGTCCTATCGGGAGCACCAGCGTCGCGACGCTGAGATGGCAGGCAGACTTGCCAAGCCGGCTGACCGGACGAGCATCGAGCGGTCCGACGAGCCAGCCAAAACGCCGACGGCAGCGCCGGATAAGCCCATTCTGCCGTTCGATGGCGACGAACGCCCGACGCGTCACTGAGCCGGCCGTCTTCAATGCCTCGCGTTCAAAAAATCCTCGCCAAAGGCGAACCTCACGGCGAGATCGCCGACACGCTGTTATTGAAATTTGCTGACCGTCGCCGTCAGCAGGGTTTCGTGTTCGGGGGCAAGGGGACGTGCGTCGAGTTTGATTTTCCAAGCGCTCCGCATCTGCGCACGGACGATCTTCTGGTCCTTGATGACGGCCGCATTGCCGAAGTCGTTGCGGACAGCGAGCCGCTCGTCGAGGTCCGCGAGAAGGATTTTGCCAAAGCGACGCGGCTCGTCTGGTTGCTCGGCAGTCGACATATTCCGGTACAGGTGCTGCCCAACCGCATTCGTCTGCTGGCAGCGGCCGAGATCGAAAAATTGCTCGCCGACCGGGGCTTTGCGTCCGTGAAACTCACGGCTCCGTTCGAGCCGCAGGATGATGAGGCGGATCATCATCACGATCATCCGCACCATGGCCATGAGCATCATCACGGTCATGCGCACCATGATCATGGGCACCACGATCACGATCACCATGATCACGGTCATCACCATCATCATGGTGATCGCCATGATCACCACGATGATGGCGATACCCATCGCCACGATCATCGCAAGTAATCGGTACGGGCGCGCGCCGCGTCGCCCGCGGCTATCGTGTTCCCAGCGGATATCCCGGCATCAGCTCATAGGGATGTTTCCATCCCGGCAGCGTCTTGATGCGCTCCATCCACGCGCCGATCGCGGGATAGTCTTTGGCGATATCGAAGCCGAATTCGTCCGCCGGATAGTACATGTAGCCGGCGAGCGAGACGTCGGCGATGGTCGGCCGCGCGCCCAGAAGAAAGGCGGCACGGCCAAGGCGCTTGTCGATGATGGCGAGATTGTTCGTGATGCGGCCTTTGAGAAAAGCCTCCCCGCCGGGATCGCGCGCTGGCGCGAAATTGCGCAGGAAACGGTACGGCCCGAGATAGCCGTTGACCTTCTGATTATCGAACATCAGCCAGCGCAGGCACTCGAGGCGCTCATCCTCGCCGTTGGGCTGGAACTTGCCGGTACGATCCGCGAGATAGGTGAGGCAGACCGCCGACTGCGTAAGCTTTCTCGCGCCATGCACCAGCACTGGCGCCTCGCCCATTTCATTGACTTCGTCGCGATATTTTTGCGTGCGCGTCTCTCCGCCGGCGAAAAAGTCGACAAAGATCGGCGACCAATCCGCGCCGATCAATTCGAGCATCAGCGCGACCCGATAGGCATTCCCGGATTGGGCAAAGCAATAGAGTTGGTATTCGGACATCGCCGCCACCTGCTTGTGCTCGAGTTGCCGGGCCCAGGCGCGCTAGCGTATGAGCAGCAGATATTCGCCGGTCACGGCTTTGCCTTCGAGGCGGCCGCTCCAGGCGACTCGCAGTTGCGCCAGGACTTCGTCGTGGCGGGTCGCGACGATAACGACGCCCGGAGCCGCAAGCCACCAACGTGGCAGGTCCACAAATATCGGCGGGCAGAAGCCCGTCGCGGTGATGGTGCCGTAAGGAATATCAGGCGCACCGCTGAAGCTGAGCTCGCAGTGCCCGCGGCCCGGTCTGTCCACGACCCAACGACCGGGAATGTCCTCGCGCGTCTCGCCCCACCAGCCGGCCTGCGCTTGATGATCCAGTGGGACAGCGAACAGGCCAACTGCCGCGGCGCAAAGGGCGACCCACGACGCTCGCTTCCAAGCGCGAACTCCGCACATCTTGACGTCCCCCACGCACCTGCCGGGCCCCACACCCAGCCTCACTTTGGACAAAGTTCTTAACCGAAATTTAATTCTGCCGGAAGACCGGCTCATCTACCGGGAAATCCGGTGAATTCACGATGTGCGCGGCGTTGCCAGTTTCCAAGCGCACCCAGCCACAGGTGAACCATGAACAGCTTCAGCTTTGGTCGCGGCGCCGTCAAGCGCTCGCTCGTGCTCGCTGCCGGTTTGCTGCTTTGTGTTGCTTGCTTGCCGCTGGCGACACCGGCGAGGGCGGCGCCGGCCCCGGACGCCATTTCGCCGGTCGAGGATTTTTCCCGCGAACTCGATAATCTCAAGAAGAACTTCGGCGATCTCGGCAAGAAAATCGACGACAGCGCCAAGGCGATCGACGGCTATACCGACGTCGACAAGGCGCGCAAGGAAATCGATGACCTGCGGGCGGCTGTCGCTGCGCTTCTCGATGCCGTCGCCGACAACGGCACGCTCGCGACGCTCGGCGACAAGGCATTGGCGCGTGCGCGCGACAAGCTGAAGGACTTGGAGCTCGATACCCGCTTCAAGCCGGAGGAAAAGGCCTTTCTCATCGAGCAGTGGAAACGCCTGCGCGACGACACCGAGCGCGCCACCCAGGAGCTCGGCTCGGCACGCGCGCGCTTTGCCGATCTGTTGCGCACGCTTCAGGCGAACGAGGATTTCATCGATGAACTCGTGCAAATTCGCCAGGCGCAGAAGGTCATCGAGGTCATCCACCAGCTTACCCGCGATGTGCGCGGAGCGTCCGACCAATTGCAGCGCCTGATCGGCGCGATCAAGCCGCCGGGGGCCTAGCGTGCGCCATGCTTGCGGCCGCCCCGTGATGGCTGCGGCGCTTGTTTTCGTCATGGCCGGACTTACCGGCTGCAAAGGCGACGATGTCGGCTATGTGGAAATCAAGACGGTTCCCGTCGCGTCCAGCACGACGACGCCGCTCTATTTGAATTCCGTCAAGCTCGAGCCCCTCAAGAACGGCGCAGCAGTGCTGCGCCAAAGTGTTGGCACCACGAAGCTTGCGGTCGAGGGCGTCGCCGGCAAGCTCGCGCTTTGCGACATCGTCGTGCGCAAGAACCGGATTACCACCGTCACGGTATCCGTCCTTGATCGCCCCCCGCGCTGCATGTGCCGCAGCAGCACCGCTGCCGTCGGCGCTCCCGGCGGCCGTTCGTGCGTCGGGTGACAAGCGGGCCGTCGACAGGCTTGTAGGGTGTGCAAAGCCAACGGGTCCGGCCTTCGGCCGGCCCGATGACAGGCTCCGCGTGCGCACCACACCGTACGATCGGGACCTATTTCATCGTCGGAATGACGAACTCTGCGCCCTCTTTCGTGCCCGACGGCCAGCGCGAGGTGACGGTCTTCGTCTTGGTATAGAACCTGATCGAATCCGGTCCGTGCTGATTAAGGTCGCCGAAGCCGGAGCGCTTCCAGCCGCCGAAGGTGTAGTAGGAGAGGGGCACCGGAATCGCGAAGTTCACGCCGACCATGCCGACATTGACCCGCTCGGTGAAATCGCGCGCGGTGTCGCCGTCGCGGGTGAAGATCGCAACGCCGTTGCCGTACTCGTGCTCGGAGGGAAGCCGCACCGCTTCCTCGTAGTCCTTGGCGCGGACGACGGAGAGCACCGGGCCGAAAATCTCCTCCTTGTAGATGTGCATGTTGGGCGTGACTTCATCGAAAAGGCAGCCGCCCATGAAGTTGCCGTTCTCATAGCCCTGCAGCTTGAAGCCGCGGCCATCGACCAGGAGCTTCGCGCCTTCCTTCACTCCCATGTCGACATAGTTTTTGACCTTGTCGAGATGGGCACGCGTCACCAGCGGCCCGTAATCGATGCTCGGGTCGCTTGATGGTCCGACCTTGAGACTCTCGACCCGCGGGATCAGTTTTTTCACCAGCGCGTCGGCGGTTGCCTTGCCGACCGGCACCGCGACCGACACCGCCATGCAGCGCTCGCCGGCAGAACCGTAGCCGGCGCCGATCAGCGCGTCGACGGCTTGGTCCATGTCGGCGTCCGGCATAACGATCATGTGGTTCTTGGCACCCCCGAAACATTGCACGCGTTTGCCCGTCGCGCAGCCGGTTGTGTAGATATATTCGGCGATCGCCGAAGAGCCCACGAATCCGATCGCGGCGATGCGCGTATCAGTGAGAAGCGTGTCGACCGCTTCCTTGTCGCCGTTGACGACGTTGAGGATGCCGGGGGGAAGTCCGGCCTCGATCATCAACTCCGCGAGGCGCATCGGAACCGAAGGATCGCGCTCTGAGGGCTTCAAAATGAAGGCATTGCCGCAGGCAATGGCCGGCGCGAATTTCCACATCGGAATCATGGCGGGGAAATTGAACGGCGTGATGCCGGCAACGACGCCGAGCGGCTGACGCAGCGAGTAAAGGTCGATGCTCGGCCCGGCGCTGGCGGAGTATTCACCCTTGAGGAGGTGCGGAATTCCGCAGGCGAACTCGACCACTTCGAGGCCGCGTTGAATGTCGCCACGCGAGTTGGCAATGGTCTTGCCATGCTCGGACGGAGAGCAGCGCGGCGAGACTGTCGTATTCCCGTTGCACCAAATCCAGGAACTTGAACATCACGCGGGCGCGACGCTGCGGATTGGTGGCGGCCCATGCGGGCTGCGCCGCCGCCGCAACAACGATCGCGTGCTCGACTTCGGAGTGTTTGGCAAGTGCGACCTTGGCCTGCACTTCCCCGGTGTTCGGATTGAAGACGTCGCCGAAGCGGCCCGATTGGCCCTTGATCTCCTTGCCGCCGACGAAGTGGCCGATCTCGCGCATGATGACGCTCCTTGAATTTCGCCTGGGCGCGGCGCCCGTTAAGCTTTGGCATAGCGCAGCGGCGACGGCGCGAAAAGGAGGGCGCGACGAACTGCGTGACTGCGGTCAATGCGCGCGCTGAAGCATCAGCGTCCACCGAGTGAACCCGAAAGAAAGGCAAAGAGCGCCGTAACAAGCCCGATGAAGCCAAAGACCAACAGGAGGATCACAATAGTGTAGCGAGCCTGGCTGATTCCGACCGAGGTGCGATAGGCATCGAAGCCGAGGGTGGCGTCCCGGGCCCGCGCGCTCGCGGGTCGCTTCAGCCGCACGCGCGCATTATCGAATTTCTCGACAAGCTGCCATCCGGCGCGCGCCTCCTCATCCAGGACACTCTGCAGCCACGCAGCGTCACGAAATTTGCCGGTGACTGACCGCAAAATCTTGAACTCCCAATCTTCCGCCAGGTCCTTGTGCGTGTAGGGGGTCAATTCCTCCTCCTCCTGCTGCTCCTGCCGCATCTTGGCGGCGGCAGCGGCGGACGCTGCGACTGCTCCTGCGCTCATCAGGGCCTCCCGCCTAACGGTCAGACTTTGCGCGCCGCAACTCTCGCTTCCTAGCAATCAGCTCACGGCGACCGGCGCCAGCGCGTCAATGTCTGTCACCACATCGATCACGGCCGGGCGATCGGCGGCGAGCGCCTGGGTGAGCGCCGGCCGGGAAACCAGCGGCGTGTTCGACCCGGATGCCGAGCGCGCCCATGTCCTCGGCGAGCCGGGCGAAATTCATCTTGTTGAAGGTCCACAGGGTGCGGCCGCCCTCGGTCTGCGTGCCGCCGTAAACCCGGTCGAAGCCGCGCTTCGATTGGTTGCCGCCGCCGTTATTGTTGACGATGGTGACCGCATTAATCTTCCAGCGCACCGCGGTCTCGACCTCGCCGATGTGATACCAGAAGCCGGCATCGCCGGTGAACGTGACGACTGGCCGGTCGGGACACGCGCATTTCGCCCCAAGTCCTGCCGGGAATGCCCAGCCGAGATGGCCGGCGCTTCTGATGTAGCTCTGGTTTGACGTGCGCAGATCGTACATGCCGCCCATCCACATGCCGGCGTGGCCAGTGTCGACCAGGACGATGGCGTTGTCCGGCACGTGACGCGATAGCTCGGCGCATATACGCTCCGGGCGGATCGGAACCGCGTCCGAGCCGAGCAGCGCCCCATACTTCTCACGCCATGCACTGCAGATTTTCTGAACTTCCGCGATCCACGGCTTGCGCTTGGCGGCGGTCGCGCGGTCGGCGAGGCTCAGCATGCGGGCGAGCGTTACTTTCGCGTCGCCGTTGACGCAGGCGAGGAGCGGATAATTGCGACCGAGCGCCTCGGGATTGATATCGATCTGGATCGCCGGCGTGCCGATGGTCGGCACCGCCCAGAAATGAGTGGTCATGCCGCCGGTCTCGGTGCCGATGAAGCAGACAAGGTCGGCCTGATTGACGACGCGGTTCGCGCTTTCGCGCGAATAGGAGCCGACGACGCCGACGGACAGCGGATGAATGCCGGGAATCGTGTCCTTGCCGTTGAGCGATGTCGCGACCGGGATCTGTAGCGCCTCCGCAAGTGCGACCACGTCGGCCTGGGCGCCGGAGGCGCGTACGCCGCCGCCGGCGACGATTACCGGGCGTTCGGCCTTTTGCAACTGCTGCAGCGCCGCGGCGACGCTCGCGTCGTCCGGCGCCGGACGGAACGGCGGCACATGCGAGAACTGCGGCTCGCACAGCGGCTCCATCTCGGCCTCTTCAGCATCGACTTGGCCCTCATTGCCGCGAAACTGGAGATGCACCGGCCCGGGAGTGCCAGACACGGCTGCGCGGAACGCCTGGCGCACCATGTCGGGAAAGCGCGCGACATCGTCGACGGTCGCATTGAACTTGGTGACCGGCTCGAACGCCGGCATGTCGTCGACCTCCTGGTAGACCTTGCGGAATTTGGTGCGCGGCTCGCGTCCGCCGGTCATCGCGATCACCGGCGAATGGGCAAGCCAAGCGTCGCGCAGCCCGGCGGCAAGATTGAGCGCGCCGATCACCTGCGCCATGCACACGCCCGGCCGGCCCGAGGCGCGCGCGTAGCCGTCGGCCATGTAGGCCGCGGATTTCTCGCCGTGAACGTGAAGACGCTTGATATCGGTGCGGCGCTCCATCTCGACGAAGCTGCGCCGCAGCACCGCCGGCACGTGAAAGACATGGGTGACCCCGTAGCCTTTGAGCATGTCCGCCATGCACTCGGCGCCGAGCATTTTCCGATTGTGTCCGAGATTCTATGGGAAGCTCGCGGTGGGAGACAGTGTCGAGCGGTGCTCCTAGCAAATCACGGGAGGAGAAGGCAATTCAGCGCGGAGTTCTCATGGCGGATCATGGCGCGGCGTTATTGCCGGCCCGCGGTGAAGCCATGTCATCGAAATGTAAGCGCCGAGCCACGAGCCGGCCGCGGCAAACGCCACGTAGATCGGATTCTCCGTGTAGCTGATCACCGCAAACGCCGACAGCAGGTACCAGAACGCGCTCCAGTTTGCGGCCGCGATGCGACGCCGCGCCGTTACCGCCGCGGTAAAGAACACGAAGGCTGCGTCGGTCATCGCTGTCGAAGCGACGACCCCGAGGGCGATGAGAGGATTGATGGCAACGACCATTGAAGCTCCCACGATGTCAGATTTGCGTTGGCGCTTCTCTTCTACCGAAGATTCCTGCGCTGTTCGCCCCTGTCCTCAATCCCACGCTGCACTCTCGTCCTCTTGACGGCTCTGGCCGCTCTGCCACCATCGCGCGGCAACAGGAGACAGCGCATGGCGCAGAACATCACTTTGCATGCGGAAGACATGGTCGCGGCGGCCGAGCGGGAGATCGAAACCCTGCCGGTGGCCGAGGCGATGAAGCTGCATGCGGCCGGGAAAGCAACGCTCGTCGACATCCGCGATATTCGCGAACTCAGCCGCGATGGCCGTGTGCCGGGCGCGTTCCACTGTCCGCGCGGCATGCTTGAGTTCTGGATCGATCCGAAGAGCAAGTACTTCAAGCCCACCTTCGGAGCCGATACCAAGTTCGTCTTCTTCTGTGCGGCGGGGGCGCGGTCGGCTCTTGCGACGCAAACCGCGCAGCGCATGGGATTGAAGCCCGTCGCTCATATCGCCGGCGGTTTCGGCGCCTGGAAAGCGGCCGGCGGCCCGGTCGAAAAGTCGGACGACGCGAAAAAGTAACTCACGTCGATCGCATCAGCGTTCTGCGCGCGCTCTGCGCTGCCGCGCGCAGTTGGCGCTGGGGAGGGAGCATGCACCTTACTATCGGCAACAAGAACTATTCGTCCTGGTCGTTTCGACCGTGGTTCGCGATGAAAGTCGCCGGCATACCGTTCGATGAAACGGTCATCTCGCTCAACGCGCCCGACTTCAAAGAACGGCTCCTGAAGATTTCGGGAACCGGCAAGGTGCCGACCTTGGTGGACGGCGAGGTCAAGGTCTGGGAGTCGCTCGCGATCCTCGAATATCTCGCCGAGACGGTTCCGGCGGCGAGATTATGGCCCGAGGACCGACCGGCGCGAGCCCACGCACGGGCGATCGCGAACGAGATGCATGCGGGTTTCGTGCCGTTGCGGCGTCAGTGCCCGATGAACATGTGGCGCCCCGTAAAGAAGCGCACGCTCGATGCTGACGCCGAGGCGAATGTCCGTCGCATCGATGCGATGTGGAGTGACTGCCTCGCCCGTTATCGTGGCCCGTTCCTGTTCGGTGCCTTTACCGCGGCCGATGCCATGTATGCACCGGTGGTGTCTCGGTTCCACACCTATGCGGTCGACGTCGGACCTGCGTCTCGGGCGTACATGGAGGCGATCATGGCATTGCCCGCTTGGCAGGAATGGCACGGCGCGGCAGTCAAGGAGGCTTGGGTGCTGCCCGAGGACGAAGTGGATTGGCCTACAGTGCTCAAGGCGTGAGGTAGGCGCTCGGCGAAGCTGGACGCAGGCTGTGTCGCGCGGAAAATATGCTATCCATTTATCCAACAAAAAAGCGAAGGCATGGTATGCCGGTCGGGGCGACGGGAGGTGAGCATGCGACTTGACACGACAATTTTGGCCGGCGCGACCTTGGCGGCGCTCATGGGATTAGCCCCGATCACAGCGGCAGCGCAGCAGACGGCACCGCGCTATGCGGTCGATCCGGCTTGGCCAAAGCCGCTGCCCGACCGCTGGGTGTTGGGCGGGCTCGGCGGCGTGTGTGTCGATGCGCAGGACCATGTCGTGATCCTCAATCGACAGGACATCATCGACGGCGAATTGACAGCGGGCCATCTCGCTCCGCAGATCATCGAGTTCGATCCGGCGGGCAATGTTGTCCACTCCTGGAGCGATCCGCGTCTCGATCAGCGCCTGCACAGCTGCCACTTCGACAAGGACGGCAATTTCTGGGTCGCGGCGGCGCCATCCGGCATGGTGCTCAAGTACACTCACGACGGCAGCAAACTCCTCATGCAGATCGGCAAGAAGGGCGTGTTTGATACGTCCGACGGCACCGAGAAGGGCAAGCCGTTGAACTCGCCTGCCGCGACGTTTCACATGCCGTCAAGCATCTTCGTCGACCGCGAAAACGGCGAAGTGTTCGTGTCCGATGGCGAGAGCCGCAACAGCAATCACCGCGTCGCCGTGTTCGATCGCGACGGCAATTTTCTGCGCCAGTGGCTGCCGGAAGGCATGGCGAGTGTCCACTGCATGACGATCGCCCGCGACGGCCTCGTCTATGTCTGCAATCGCGACAACGCGCGCATCCAGCTTTACGACAAGAAGGGGACACCGGTCAGGAATATCGAGGTCGCCTGGAAACCCTACACCGCGCCGGCCGATGGCAAGCTCAAGCAATTCGGCGGCGCGACGGTTGCAATCGACTTCTCGCCTGACGCCAACCAGAACTTCCTCTTCGTCATCAACCAGAACAACGACCAGATCGAAGTTCTCGACCGCCAGTCCGGCAAGAAGCTCGAAAGTTTCGGCAGCATTGGAAAGCTACCCGGTCAGTTCGACCAGCCGCACGGCATCGCAGTCAATTCAAAGGGCAATGTGTACATCGCGGAGAACCGCGGTCGCCGCATCCACAGGTTCACGATCGTCGGCGACTGAAGGGCGTTCGATCTGTGCGGACGCAGGGAAGCCTAATTCGCTTCGCCTGTCTTCGTTGGCGTGTTGGGATAGCTGATAGTCCCCACGCTCGTTAGCTTGAAGACATGGATGGTTTGCCCGATGTGCATCCGCGCCAGTGTGTCGGCGTGATCGACGGCGTCCGCGCGGCTCACGTGCAGTTGCGGCAAGTCCTCACCCGGGCCCCAAACTGCCCACACTTCAGGATATTCGTCTGACATTTCCGCCGCCCCATTGAGGTCAGACAACCGCGACGATCAATTCAGCCGCCAGTGGGCAAACCGCCGGTTCTCCCAGTTTGTTGCCGGGACCGGAGCTAGAAAGTCGACCGTCCCCGGATAGTTCCAGCGTCGACCTTCGTTTTTTTGTCGCCGCTCCGCTTTCGGACAGAGGCTGCACTCCAAGGCCCACGGCTGCACTTCTCGATCTTTTCGGAGGTCCCGGCCTCACAGTTGGCGGCTGCTTGCCGGCGATGTTTGGGTGGCGATATACCCATGATGAAGGTGCGCGCCGGTCGGAGCGGCATGGTGCCGGTACGAGCTTTCGATCACCGATTTTTTTGGATAAAGCTGTTCCCGCGAGGCAAAATTCTGATGTAGATAATGACAATATTTCAATGGGTTGGTTGGCAGTTTTTGAAACCCTGAAAGCCGGTTCCAGGGTAACGCTCCCTTAAGCGCGTCACTCTAAATTGAGGCAAACCGCGTCCAAGCGGGCGCGGTGCGTTGCGTTCGGAGTTCATTTCATGGATATCGCGACCGGCTTAGGTCTGCTCGCCGGTGCCGCAGTCGTTTGCACCCTGATCTTGTTGGGTGGCGACTTCCGCATGTTCTACGACATGCACGCCCTCATCGTGATTTTCGGCGGATCGTTTTCAGCAACGCTGATCCGTTTTCCGCTTGGCGCCATTTTCCACGGGCTTCCGCTCGGTGCCAAATTTGCTTTCACGTTACGCCGCCAATCTCAGCGCGACCTTATCGACCAGCTCGCCACCATCGCAGAGACCGCCCGCAAGCAAGGCCCGACCGGCCTTGAGCGGATCGAAATCGATGATCCCTTTCTCGCCAAGGGTGTGCGCTACGTTGCGGACGGTTACGACGCTGCCTTCATTCGCGACAATCTCGAGCGCGACCGCGACAATTTCCTCACTCACCTCGACGAAGGGCAGAAGATTTATCGCGCCATCGGTGACTGCGCGCCGGCCTTTGGCATGATCGGCACCTTGCTCGGCATGGTGCAGATGTTCGCCAACATGACCGACCCTTCGAAGCTTGGTCCGTTCATGGCGGTCGCGCTGCTGGCCACCCTTTACGGCGCCCTCGTCGCCAACCTGATCTGCCTGCCGATTGCCGACAAGCTTCACGTCAAGCTCACCGACGAGGAGACGAACCGCACGCTCATCATCGACGGCATCCTGATGATTCGCGATTCGAAGAGCCCCGCGCTCGTGCGCGAGATGCTGCTCGCCTACCTGCCGGAAAAGCACCGCGATGAGGCGACCGAGGAAGTGCCGGCGTGATCCCGCCGCTGCGGGCGAGGATGTGATCCACTATGGCCAGGAAAAAAGGCGGAGGTCACGGCGGCGGCCACGGATGGTTCGTCACCTTTGCGGACCTGATGGGATTGCTGATGAGCTTCTTCGTGATGCTCGTCGCGTTCTCGAACCAGGATCAGCATAAGCTCCAGATCGTGGCCGGCTCGATGCGCGACGCGTTCGGCGTGCAGACCAATGTGCGCTACTCCGGAATCATCGAGGTACCGGGCCTCCCGACCCGGCCCAAGCTGAAGCAGGCCGAACACATTCCGCCCGAGGAAGCTTCAGCGACACCGCAGGCGGACGAGCACGACCGCATCGAAGCGCGCGGCACGCGCCTCAAGGAGGACCGTGCCTTCGCACTTGCGGCGGCCTCGTTGCGGCAAGCCTTGCAGGACATGCCGGAACTGACCGAGGCCTCCAAACACGTGATGATCGAGGAGACCAAGGAAGGGCTCAACGTCGAAATCGTCGACCAGGATGGACGTTCGATGTTTCCTGAGGGCTCGAAGGAACCCTATGAGCGCACCCGCAAGGTCATCGAGAAGATCGGCGCGCCGCTGCGGGCCACGCCCTATCGCATCTCCGTCACGGGCCACACGTCGAGTTCTCGTGCGCCGGCCCGGCCCGGTTACGGGCCGTGGGAGTTATCCGCTGATCGCGCCAACGTTGTGAGACGGATCCTCCAGGAGGAGGGGGTGCCGGAGGGACATTTCTTCCAAGTTGCCGGTAAGGCGGATACTGATCCGTTGTTTCCCGACGATCCCTATATTGCCGCCAATCGCCGCGTCACGATTACCTTGCTGCGTGAGGAGCCGCCGCTGCCCCTCGGGTTCAAGCCCTAGGCGGATACAGCGCGAAGTTGCATGGGGTCGAACAGGCCCTGCGACAGAAAGGCAGCTCAAATCCCTGGCGCGTAGCCCTCTCGCTCTTACCTTTTCGCTACAATGGACGTCTGCACTGGGGCAGTGTTATAAGCCGCGGCCCTAATTGTGCGGCGCAATATCGGTTCACATCATCATGGCTCAAGGCATTGCCGCTTCGGGTCTGCCCACCGGCGCGGGCAGCGAGGCCGGCGAAAAAGCGGGATCGCCGTCCGGCACTCCGGCGGGAGAGACGCACGCGGCGCAGGGCGGCGGGACACTCGGCCTCGTCAGTCTCGCCATCGGCAGCATCGGCGTGGTCTATGGCGACATCGGCACGAGCCCCCTCTACGCGCTTCGCGAGGCGGTGAATGCCGCGGTCGGGGAGCATGGCACCGCGACACCCGATTCAGTCATCGGGGTGCTGTCCCTCGTTATCTGGGCGCTCATTTTCATCGTCACGTTCAAGTACGTGATCGTGCTGCTGCGGGCGGACAATAACGGGGAGGGCGGCACGCTGACCCTGATGGCGCTCGCGCGAAAGGTTACCGGCGATAATGCCGCGCCCGTCGTGATGCTTGGTATCGTCGGCGCGGCCTTGTTCTTCGGTGATGCCCTGATCACGCCGGCGATTTCCGTGTTGTCGGCGATCGAGGGGCTCAAGGACGTACAGTGGATCGGCTCAGAGATCGATCACTACATCGTGCCGCTGACGGTAGCGATCCTGGTCACACTGTTTGCGGTGCAGTCGCGCGGTACCGCGAGCGTCGCGAACTTCTTCGGCCCCGTCATGGTGGTGTGGTTCGTCGCCATCGCGGTGCCCGGCGTGGTCTGGACCGTGTCGAACCCGAGTGTGCTGTGGGCGCTCAACCCGATCCACGGCCTTTCCTTTCTCGTGCACCATGGCGTGACGGGGCTGATCACGCTGGGCGCGGTGTTCCTTGCCGTGACGGGTGCTGAGGCGCTCTACGCCGACTTGGGTCACTTCGGCCGCAAGCCCATCCAGAGCGCATGGCTGGTCCTGGTGTTTCCGGCGCTCGCGCTCAACTATCTCGGCCAGGGCGCCCTCGTGCTCCACGACCCGAAGACGGTCAGCAACCCGTTCTTCTTGCTCTACCCCGAGTTCCTACGGCTGCCGATGGTCGTGCTGGCGACGCTCGCGACCGTGATCGCGAGCCAGGCGGTGATCACCGGGGCCTATTCATTGACACGACAGGCGATCGCCCTCGGGTTGTTGCCTCGGCTTGAGATTCGTCACACCTCGGCCGAGCATGAGGGACAGATCTACATGCCGCGGGTGAATTTGGGCCTCCTGATCGGGGTGCTGCTGCTCGTCGCCTTGTTCCGCTCTTCGAGTGCGCTCGCCTCCGCCTACGGCATCGCCGTGACCGGCACCATGGTCGTGACCGCCATCATGGCCTTCATCGTCGTGCGCAAGGTGTGGGGATGGTCGCTGGCGGGAACGCTCGCTCTCATCGTGCCCTTCATCATCGTCGATGCGACGTTTCTGATGGCCAACATGCTCAAGGTCTTCGAGGGCGGCTGGGTTCCGCTTGCGATCGGTGGCGTCGTGATGGTCATCATGTACACGTGGCGACGAGGAACAAAGTTGCTGTTTGACAAGACGCGGCGCCAGGAAACGCCACTCGATTCTCTCGTCGCGACGCTGGAGAAGAAGCCTCCGCAACGTGTGCCCGGCACCGCCGTTTTCCTCACCAGCGACCCGTTCAGTGCACCGACCGCTCTGCTGCACAGTCTCAAGCATTACAAAGTACTGCACGAGAAGAATGTCATCCTCTCGATCGAGACCGACCACTTGCCACGCGTGCCGCCTCAGGAGCGGGTCCGTATCGAGCCGGTTGGACAGACCTTCCAGCGTGTTTGGCTTCGGTTCGGCTACATGGAGCGGCCCAACGTACCTCAGGCACTCGCCATCGCCCGCAAGCTCGGCTGGCAGTTCGACATCATGTCGACTTCGTTCTTTCTCTCGCGACGCGCCCTGCGTCCGGCGGCGCGCTCCGGCATGCCGCGCTGGCAGGACCGCCTGTTCATCTCGCTTGCGCGGGCCGCCAACGATGCGACCGATTACTTCCAGATTCCAACGGGCCGCGTCGTCGAGGTTGGAACACAGGTCACGGTCTGAACTCGGCGGCTCACGTGAGCCCCTCTCAATCCACAGGTCGTGCAGCGGTGGATGTGTAGGGCTTGATTAACCGTGCGTTTCCCCCATGTTTGAGCGGTTGTAAGGGAGCACAGGCGAGGGCGACGCGATGTTCGGTTTGTTCGGTCGCGGCGAGGTTCGCGATTTGACGCCTGAGGAAGTAGCCGATGGGCTTGCCTCCGATAAGATCCTGCTGATCGACGTGCGCGAGCCGGGCGAGACTGTGCGCGAGCGGATCGAAGGCGCACAGTTGATTCCGTTATCCCAATTCGATCCGGTCGATTTACCCGATCCGGGCGGGCGCACCGTGGTGTTCACCTGCGCGTCCGGCATCCGCTCGATCAAGGCGGCCGAGATTGCTCAAGCCGCCGGGCTCGCCTTCGATGCTCACCTCGCCGGTGGTATCAAGGCATGGAAGGCCGCCGGATTGCCGCTGGTAAATTGATCCGCCGTCTGATTTGAAATTGATCGCGTGGACTTGATCGCGCGGACTTGGCGCAGCACGCGGATTGATGCACGATTGTGCGGAAGCAGGGGAGCCTGAGCCTTCAACTAAAAGGGCAGGGGCGCAAGGAGGGGTCCATGCGGCCAATTTTGTTGGTGTTTGCGGTCGCGCTGGCGCTTGTCGCAGCGTCGCAACGGAGCCAAGCCTATTATAATAGTGCATGGTGCGCCCGTTATTATGATCGGGGCAATGTTCTGAGCTGTGCCTTCGACACGATCCAGCAGTGCCTCGCGACGGTCAGGGGTGTCGGCGGTTCGTGCGTACAAAATCCGCGGTTACCGTCACCTCCGCCACCCTACTCGCGGCGAGGCTACGACCCATGGCGCTGACGGCGCCGCGACGGACATTCGGTCGGCAACGATGCGACTTGCAGTTACATCGATAGCCGGCTTCGCGGTTGCGGCCGCGCTGTTCGTTGTCGGTCCCGCGCCAGCGCAGCGGGAACGATTCGTCAACGTCTATAATTGGTCAGACTACGTCGAGCCGACGGTGCTTGACGCGTTCACGCGCGAAACCGGCATTCGCATCCGTTACGACACCTTCGATTCCAACGACACGCTCGAGACCAAGCTGCTCGCCGGCAAGTCGGGCTACGATGTCGTGGTGCCGACCGGTTATTTCCTCGAGCGCCAGATCAAGGCCGGCGTTTTCCAAAAACTAGACAAGGCGCTGCTGCCCAACCTTGCGAACGCCTGGCCCCTGATCACGCAACGTCTTGCCGTCTACGATCCGGGCAATCAGTACGCTGTCAATTACATGTGGGGCACCGTCGGCATCGGTTACAATGTCAAGAAGGCACGCGAAATTCTCGGGGAGGGCGGTCGGATCGACAGCTGGAGCGCGGTGTTCGTTCCCGCCGAGCTTGCCAAGTTCAAGGATTGCGGCATCCACATGCTCGACTCCTCCGACGATATCCTGCCGGCGGCGTTGCACTATCTCGGTCTCGATCCGAACTCCACCGATGCGAACGACCTGGAAAAGGCGGCCGACCTCGTCGCCAAGGTCAGGCCGTCAGTCCGCAAGTTTCATTCGTCGGAATTTCTCAATGCCCTCGCGAGCGGTGAAATCTGCTTCGTTGTTGGCTGGTCTGGTGACATCAAGCAGGCGCAAAAGCGCGCCGCCGAAACCAAGGCGGGCGTTGAGATCGCCTACGCGATTCCGAAGGAAGGCACCCAGATGTTCTTCGACAATCTCGCAGTTCCCAAGGACGCGAAGAATGTCGCTGAGGCTCACGCCTTTATCGATTACCTGATGCGTGCGGATGTCGCGGCAAAGAACACGAATTTCCTGTCTTACGCGAATGGGAATCTCGCGAGCCAAGCGCTGATCGATCCGGCGATCCTCAATGATCGCACCATCTATCCCGACGAAGCCATGATGAGCCGGCTCTATGTGATCAAGGCTCACGATGTCAAATCGACGCGGCTGATGAACAGGCTTTGGACGCGGATCAAGACGGGCCGGTGAGGAGTCCCTGACTTCGGGCACTCCGTGGAGCTAGACTAAGCACTCACCCGCACGCCCGCCTTCTCCAAGATGGCGCGAGCCTTGGTGCGTTGCTCATCCGAAATCACCAATCGCTCGGCAAAGTCGCGGCCCGCGGGGCGCGTCGCGTCAATGCCCATCTTGGTCACCGTGAAATTCTCGGGGTCGGAGGTCGGATCGAGGATCGCACCTTTGGCGCCGGGAATGAAGATGATGTCTTTGTCCGGGCGTACGCGGGTCGCTAGCGCCCACATGATGTCGTTCATGTCGAAAATGTCGACGTCATCGTCCACGACGATCACCTGCTTCGTATAGAACTCGGTGCCGAAGGTCGCCATGATGGCTGTTTGCGGCTCTCCATCGGCGGTCTTTTTCATCGAAATGAAGGCCATGAAAGCCCCGCATGTCGTGTGCGGCACGTGCACGGCTCGTACGTTGGGCAGGTTGCGCTTGAGTGCATTGAGAATTTCGCCTTCCCGCGTGATGCACGACACCAGGATGTGATCCTTTGCCATGCCGGAAACGACGCTGTGGAACATCGCGTCCCGCCGCATCCGTACCCGATGCGCGACGAACACGTGCTGGGTCGAACGGTAGGAGGCGTAGCCGGTAAACTCGCCGAACGGACCTTCAGGCTCGCGCGTGCCGGCCAGGATCTCACCCTCGATGACGATTTCGGCGCCGGCCGGCACTTCGAGGTCGGCGACCCCGCAGCGCGCGAGCCGGTAGGGCGCGCCGAACAGGCCGCCAATGATCTCGAATTTGCGCACCTGCGGCGGATACGCGTAGACCATCGAGCCCATGTAGTGCAGCGGGTGGATGCCGATGACGATGGCGGCCGGCAACGGCTGTCCGCGCTCCTCGGCTCGGCGCTGGAATTCGAACATGCGCCGGCGCGAGTGGAGGGAGACGCCGAGGCGATTCTTCCCCTTGAGCATGAACCGGTGGAACCCGGTGGTATCAACGCCGGTCACCGGGTCGCGCGCGGTGAGTTGGCCAGCCGTAATATAAGGCCCGCCGTCCACGGAGAATTGAAGCGGAATCGGCAGTGCGCCGAGGTCAATGTCATCGCCTTCGAGGGTCACTTCGCTCCAGGCAGCCTCACGGACGATCTCGCAGGGAATGTAACGCTGGCAGCGCTCGCGGAATGCCCCAGGCAAGTCCTGCGGGGCGACCCCAAGGCAAGCCGCAAGCAGTCGTCGGTTGCCGGCGACATTGGTTACGACCTTCATGGCGTTCCCGCCCGCCTTCTCGAACACGATCACGGGACTCTTGCCCGCCCGTTCAAGTTCATAGGCGACTGCCGTCATATCGAAGCGGGTATCGACCGGTTCGCGAATGCGGAGCAGTTCCTCGGGATAGTCGCTTTCGACCATGTCGAGGAAGCCGCGCAAGCTCTGATTGTCGGAATTCGAGGTGGCTGACGATTTGGAAGGCATGGGTTCACCGGCGAGAACGTGAGCCCACATCTTTGGCACAATCGACGCCGGTATGCAGCACTTCTGGGGCCGCTTTCGCCGCCAACAGCCTACGCCGGCTCGCGTGCAGAAAGGCTCCCTCAGGAGATAACGCGATCAGCCGCGAATTGCTGTGTGAATTGCGGATTGAAGTCGGGCGAGATCGTAGGGTTTGTTGAGGAACGCTAGTCCCGTATCGGCCTTGATCCGAGCACGCAAGACATCCTCGGAGTAGCCGGAGGCGACGATGATCGGAAGGTCAGGCCGCAACATCTTGATCTCGGCGATCAGTTCCTCGCCAGGACGGTCGGGCAGACCTAGATCGACCAGCGCGAACTCGAATTGCGCGCTCTCCGCGCCGATGCGATCTAACGCGGCCCGCGCCGAAGATGCTTCGACCACGTCAAATCCGAGTTCGCTCAAGCTGTCGCTCGCCATCATCGCGACGAGGCTCTCATCTTCGACGAGAAGAACCTTGCGCGATGCCGCCTCTAGCGTGGACATCTGGCCACCTCGCTTTGCGCCCCGCGATTTGATCGAACGGTAATGACCCGAACCCCTCGCTGCCATCACGTCGATCTGCAATCGGCAGCATTATTGACCCTTTCGGACCTCGCTGCATGGAAATCTGGGGATACGCCATCAACACTTTGTGTTTGCGATGACGCGCAGGTCGCGGAGGCACATCGAATTAGCTTCAAATGCCGCTTCGTTCGACAAACCCGACAAGATGCATTGCTGGGATGAGGATATCGCATTGAACTCCCGAGGTTGGGAACGACAGTCGTACCCTTCCGCCGATCGCCTGCTCCAAGTTGCGCTCGATGATCATGCTGCCGAAATGTCGCGAGACCGGCTCGTCGATCGCGGGGCCGCCGCTTTCAGACCATTTGATTTCGACACCATCGCCTTCTGGCAGCGGTAGCCTGCGCCAAGTAATCGCAATCCTCCCGTTTGAATTCGACAGAGCCCCATACCTCCGGGCGTTGGTACCCAACTCGTGCAAGGCCATACCGAGCGCCTGGGCAGCGTCAGGCTTCAACAAGACAGTAGGCCCCTCGATACCTACGTGCGCGGCCCGTTCGTCAGTGAAAGGTTGAAGCTGCAGTTTCATCAACCCCTCAAGCGAGGCGCCGTGCCAACCTTCCTCGATCAGCACGTCATGTGACGTCGCAAGCCCCTGAAGGCGGGCGTCGAATTGCGCCACGAAGGCTTCGATCGAATTGGAGCGGCGCGCGGTTTGGCGCGCCATTGCTTGGATTACAGCCAGCAGATTTTTCGACCGATGCGTCAATTCGCGCATGAGGAGACGCAAATGGGCCTCGTCGTCCTTGCGTTTGGTGATATCGACGGCGGCACCGATAAGACCCGTAACTTCGCCGGTAACGGCGCGCAGAGGTTCGATGTGGAGGTCGAACCAGCGAACCGCTCCGCCTTTGAACCCGACTCCGATTTCGCCATCTTTGGGAGTGCCACTCTCCAGGCACTCCCGCTTGAACGCGGCTACCTCGGCACCACCGGGTTCGTTCAAGATGTCATCGTCGGTATGCCCGATGATTTCATCGACGGTGAGGTCGCCGACCGGATGACTGATCGAGATGTAGCGAAGATCGCGATCCTGGGTGAAGACGGTTATGTTTGAGCCGCGCATAGCAAGCTCGTAACGTTGCAACATGGTCTGAAGTTCGTCGCTTAAGCGACGTTGCTCGTTCTCCAGCAAGCGGACCCGCGTCAGCTCGACCGCGGAGCAGCAAATCCCTTCGACGACGTTGTCATGGCCGAACATCGGCTCGACGTGAAGCGCGTACACTGCCGCGCCGTCAGGCGTTACCAACGAGACTTCGCAGTCCGCCGGCTTGCCGCTAGCAATCACGTTACGTTTGGCGGCGATCACAGTGTCCCGTTCGGTCGATGGGAGGATCTGTTCATCGGTACGCCCGATTAGCTGTTTGGCTCCTTCGTTTGAGCTGATCACCGACCGATATCGCAAATCACGGTCCTGGAAGAATATGTGGATGTTCGACTGGCGTAGCGCGGTCGCGACACGCACGGATTCCGCTGCGAGTTCTCGGGTGCGTTCTTTGACGCGCCGGTCGATGGTCGTTCCCAGCACCCATTCCAGCAGGGCCGTCATGAAGGAACTCCTCGCGACGCGGCAAGGCCGCGCCGATCGGGGGAACTGCCCCGTCGGCGGCGATTCATTGTCCGCGTTCAATATTCAAAAGAATGCCCCAATCCCGGGTTCCCGCGGTTAACACCGGCTTTCGGCCATCTGGGCGGCTGGCTTAGCCCTCAAGTTTAAAACATCATTTAAATTCGAATGTTTCATATAGTGGTTCCGTTGGGATGCCACGGAGTGATCCGCTCAACGGAACAAGAATTTCAGGGGCGGTCGGAACCACTTCAAAGCTCGCGAATTGTCTGTGCGACCGGCCGCCTTCCCCCCTCCCCCCGCGCGCGGTCGGCCATAAAGAGGCGCAACCGGCAATTTCGTCGGTTGCGCTTCTTCTTTTTGGGATGCGCTTTTTGGGATGCCGTACGCGGTGTCAGAGGCTGCGGCCCATCGAATTTCGGGATTGTCCCTTGTACGTCCTCAGGCACAGGAACTTTCACAGTCCGCGCGGTGTTTCCAGCAGGATCAGCAAACAAAAGGGAGACGCTGAATGAATTGGGACCGTGTTGAAGGTAACTGGAAGCAGGTCAAGGGCACGGTGCAGCAGAAATGGGGTAAGCTCACGAGCGACGACCTCGATGTTATCCAGGGTAAGCGAACGGAACTCGCCGGCCGTCTGCAGGAGCGTTATGGAATTGCCCAAGATGAAGCCGAGCGGCAGATCGATGCTTGGCTTAAAACTGTCAACTGACTGACCTGAGGACACAAGAAAGGCGGTCGAACGGCAATGCCGATCGACCGCCTTTTTTGTCGAAGTCTAGCGAAACAACAGACGGTGTATTCAGCCGACGGCCTGCCGTTTTCTCCTGACAGCGTTGCGCTCGAAAAATAGCGCTTGGCTCACCAATGCCGAGACGGTGGACGGTTGGTAGGGCTTCGAAATCAGGAAGGCCGGCTCGGGACGTTCACCGGTCAGGAAGCGCTCGGGATATGCGGTGATGAAGATGACCGGCACTTCAAACGAGTTGATGAGGTCGTTCACGGCATCAAGCCCAGAGCTGCCGTCTGCGAGCTGGATATCGGCCAGGATTAATCCAGGGCGATGATTTCTGGCGAGGGCTGATGGCTTCCGCGCGTGTTCGCGCAACGCCGATGACCCTATGCCCCAGATTGGTGACCAGATCCTCCAGATCGAGCGCGATCAGGACCTCATCCTCGATGATCAAAATGTCCGTCGCAATCTGCGCGGCGAGTTCACGGCCTGACTCCTCGACGAGATTTTTGAGCGTTTCGCGATCCACATCGAGGATCGTGGCGGCGTCTTCTTCCGAAAATCCCTCGACCGAGACGAGCAGGAAGGCCTGCCGGGGCCGCGGCGTTACATGGCCGAGATGCCGTTCGGCCGGCACTAGATTGACTACGCGATCGGCAGCATCATTGACCGAGAGCGAATTCCAGATTGCGGAGAACAGCCGAAACAGCGATACCCGCGGATTGGGTGAAGTCTCGAGCAGGGTAGGGTCTTTGACCAGCGCCTCGAGCGTCGCGGCCACGTAAGCATCTCCGGACGCTTGATTTCCCGTCAGTGCACGGGCGTACCGACGCAAATAGGGTACATGTTGGGCAACGATCTGAGATTTCGGCATCATATTCCTCCCCGCACGGGCATAAGGACGATGTGCGGTGCGACCGCCCCGATTAACGCGCTGCTGCAAAAAAAGTTCCGGGCCATGGAACTGATTGGAGGTCCTTACGTTGTCGGTGATTACGGAGGGAACCGCGATGCTTGGCACGAATTAAGGCTTCAAGGGGCAGGAACGAGAATCATGACCACAAACAAGGCATCACGGCAACGCACACCGATGGACATGAAGGACCCCGGGACGAAGCGCCCGGCAAAGCTCAGCACCGATATCAAATCCAAGATCGGATTTCAGCTGCGGCAGATGTACGACGAGTACCTGTCGCAGGGGGTGCCATCGCGGCTGGCAGAAATTCTACGTGAGCTCGACGACGGGCAAGAACAGCCGACAGAGGCTTCAAACCAGGAGGATCGCACGCAATGAATCCTCCCAAACCCATACGCGAGGTCATGCTCGCGGCGGTCCCTAGTCTTCGGGCTTTCGCGATTTCGTTGTGCGGCAATGTCGATCGCGCGGACGATCTCGTGCAAGAAACCCTACTGCGCGCCTGGGCGAACCGTAAGTCGTTCGAGCCGGGACCAACATGTCCGCATGGCTGTTCACCATCTTGCGCAACCTGTTTCGCTCCGAGTATCGCAAGCGCCGTCGCGAAGTTGAGGATGCGGATGGCTCCTATGCGGAATTGCTGGTGTCTGTGCCTGAGCAGGGCAGCCATCTGGAAGTGGCGGAGTTCCGCAAGGCGCTTAAATTGCTTCCACCCGAGCAGCGCGAGTCGCTGATACTCGTGGGCGCCTCGGGATGCTCCTACGAGGAGGCAGCACAGATCTGCGGTTGCGCTGTTGGCACCATCAAGAGCCGAGTCAACCGTGCCCGCAGCCGGCTTGCTGAAATCCTTGCCATCGAGGATGCCAACGACTTTGGGCCTGACGTGAAGAGCCGTGCTGTTGCCAATTCCGACGTGACGTGGCGGCGTTCGGGCTGAGGCTCGAAACGGCGTCGAGCCAGGGACCGGCCCGCGGCGCTAGCTACTTCGGACAAGCTGCCCCGGTTTCGACCCAGGCTGCGACCAGCGCGCCTGCCTCCTTCTGCGTGCCCGGCGCCGGCTGCCGTCCAAATCCCGGTGCCCAGGCCCAGCCGACCAGCGTGTCCATGCCGATGTGGTGAACGAGGTCGTCGAGTGATCGGCCGCCGTTGCGGCTCGGGTCCTTGATCTGATTGCAGATTTCACCGAGCGTCTTGCCTTCCCATGCCATTTCGCGCGGCGCGAGGTGCCACTCCGGATGACCGGGCACGCGGCCGGGATCGAAGTTCGCCTGCTGGTGACAGATATCGCAGCGCATGGCCGCGAGCCCATGGCCGTCTGCGCCTCGCTCGACCGGCGGCTGATGGAGACGTCCGAGTTCGCCTTGGCGGGGATGATCGCCGGCGGGGTGGCAGTTGACGCAGCGCGGATGGCTCAGCACTTTGCCAAGCTCGGTAAACATTGCAGCCGATCGCTTTGCTTTGTCTGCGATCGCAGCGAAGCTTTCCGGCGCTGCGAGGGTTTCTGATCGGCCGTCGGTCAGAGCCGATGCGCTCAGCATGCTCATCATGAGGGCTGAGCTCGCCACAAGGACGCGCGCTTTCATTTTTTGAGTGCCTCCCCGAATCGATGGCGCGTTGCTAGGGCCTCGCAGCACACACGCGGTCGCTAATTGTTGTGACCACTCATTGCGATGAGGTAGCGCTCCGGCTTGGCGAGCACGACGTCGCGCACGGCCTCGTGATATTTGATGTAGCCGGTACAGCGACACAGATGACCGTCGAGCGCTTCGGAAATGGTCTTCTCGAGATCGGCGCGCGCCACCGGTTTCCGTGCCAGACGCTCGAGCAACACCTGGCCTTCATTGAGAAAACCTGCGGTGCAGTAGCCGCATTGAAACGCAAAATGGTCGATGAACGCTTTCTGCAATGCAGTGAGCTCGCCATCCTTGGCATGACCTTCGATGGTGCGGATGGACTTGCCGTTGAAGCTCACCGCCGGAACGACGCAGGTCGGGCTGGTGTGACTCGTGTCCCGTCCGGGCCATCGACAATGACCGCACAGCTCAGGCATTGAGCGGCACCGCAGCCGAATTTGGTGCCGGTCAACCCGAGAACCTCGCGCAGGAAATCGTTCATTGTCAGTTCGTCGCGCACGTCCATGGGACCGTGAGCATGGCCGTTGATCGTGAGGCTGAGTGTTGTCACGACAGCACCCCCTTGAGCATGCTTTGAGTGACCGGCAATGAGTAGAAGCGGTGGCCGGTGGCATCGAAGATGGCGTTCAGCAGCGCCGGAACGACCGGGATCATCACCACTTCCGCCATTCCTTTCGGCGCCTCGTGCGCGAGTGCCGGCAGGATCTCGATCTTGAGATCGTGCAAGGGCAGGTCCGATCCGCGCGCGATCAGATATTGGCCAAGATTCCATTCGCCGTTGCCTGGGCCGCCTTCGTAAGGCGGCAGCGACTCGAGCAGTGCATAGCCAACGCCCATCGCGAAGCCGCCCTGCGACTGGCCTAGCACGACCTCAGGCACGAGCGCTTCGCCGCATTCGAAGACGCTGTAGGCGTCCGCGATCCGCAGCTTGCCAGTTGAGCGCTCGATCTCAACGCGCACGAGTGTGCCGCAGAGGGACGTAAAGGCCGTCCCGATACGGTTGTAGTCGGTCGGCGGAAACTTCACCTTGGTGCGATCGAGGCGCACGAATTTGCCGGCACCATTGCGGAGAGCAAGTGCGTCGATATCGCCGGACCATTCACGGTTTTCGATCGCGAAGGCGGCGTGTGACCACGACCATCGCGAGAAGCTGTGAGCCATCGCGCCGGTGACGCCCTTGCGTGCGTGAGCCTTCGCCGCCAAAGTCGGCAGTGCGAGGGGGGGAAGC
>CAVPDZ010000016.1:0-138458 GCA_963702755.1 uncultured Alphaproteobacteria bacterium
TGACGGGATACCATCGGCGGCGATAGCGTAGGTTTGGCGGTGTTACCCGCCGCCCGCCTACCACCGCTCAGTGTTATCTTCCGGTCCTTCCGCTCCGTATTCAGCGCCGTCATTGAATTGAAGCGCGGTCGGAGCCGATCGTAAAGTGCGTTCAGATAGCAGAGCGGCCATAGAGTAGTCTGGCGTGCAAATCGGCGGGGTTGGTTCAGGCGTCAGAATCGCGGTGATGGCTGCCACTGGCTGGCCAAAACCTTTATGAAGGTCCGAAGAGTCGGAAGGAGGACCTCTGTGCCGGGCGGTAGTGCCATAAATGGGCGCGAAATCGAGATTGAGATCGAGCAGACCCGAGCCCGTTTAGCCGCGAATGAGGTCGAGCGGAGAGAACTCGAGGCCGTTCTGAGAGCTCTCTGAGCCGGCGCCCGGCGAAGTCGCCGGAAAGTCGTCAATCGAACACTGTCACGGACGCGACGATTGTGACGACGGCGTCCCCTGGCGCTGAAAAGATTGCTCTATTTCGGCGTCTGTTCGCCGGTCGTCCATGACGTATTCCCCGTCCGATGGGAAAATCGGAAGACCGCTAAGTCCGGCTATGCGCCGGCATGTGCCAACGAGTGGGTCAGGGGGATTTGCGGTAAGCCCCAGGTGAAATGCGGCGAGTGCCCACATCAAGCCTTCATCCCGGTCACCGACGACATCATCGAAAAACATCTGCGCGGCGGCAACGGCGGACGCACTTCTGATGGTGACTTCGTCGCCGGCGTTTATCCGTTGCTTCCAGACGAGACATGCTGGTTTCTGGCCGCCGATTTCGACGAGGAGAATTGGGCGGCTGATGCGTTAGCCATGCTGGAGACGTGCCGCGCCAAAGGGGTGCCTGCCGCGCTTGAGCGGTCTCGATCCGGCAATGGCGGTCATGTCTGGATTTTCTTCTCCGAGCCGGTTCCTGCGCGCACAGCCAGGCAACTTGGCGCCGCAATGCTGACGGAGACGATGGAACGCCGCCCCGAGATAGGGTTTGGCTCGTACGATCGGTTCTTTCCAAGCCAGGACAACATGCCGGTCGGTGGCTTCGGCAACCTGATCGCGTTGCCTTTGCAGCGCAGGGCGCGCGAGCTTGGCAACAGCGTCTTCATCGACGAGGACCTTCGCCCGTACGAGGATCAATGGGCGTTCCTGGCGGCGATACCAAGGCTATCTGCCAATGCCGCGGCGGAAATCGTTGGCGATGCCCAGATGCGAGGCCGTGTCCTCGGCGTTCGCATGCCGGTCGAGGACGAGGATGCGGACGAACCTTGGCGCATGACGCCGTCTCGACGTCCGAAGGCCGGCCCGCTCGGCATACCACTTCCGAGCAAGATCACGATCGTCGTCGCCGACCAGCTGTATATCGACCGGACCGATTTGCCGCCGGCGATGACGGCGCGGCTCATACGCTTGGCAGCCTTTCAAAACCCCGAGTTCTATCGTGCGCAATCCATGCGGTTCCCGACCTTCGGCAAGCCACGGATCATCTCTTGCGCCGAACTCCATCCGCGTCATGTTGGATTGCCACGAGGGTGTCTTGACGAAGCTGTCGAGCTGATCCGCGGTGAGGGCGCCGAGGTTGAGCTGGACGATCAAAGAGCGATCGGCAACCCGCTTCCGAGCCGGGTCCAGTTCCAGGGAGCGCTGCACAGCCCGCAGGTCAAGGCATTCGACGCCTTGGCGCCGCATGACTATGGCGTGCTCGCGGCGACCACCGCGTTCGGCAAGACGGTTGTGGCTGCTGCGCTCATCGCTCAACGGGGCCGGAACGCGCTTGTTCTCGTCCATCGTCGAGAGTTGCTCAGCCAATGGGTGGAACGCCTCAAGGCATTTCTCGATATCGATCCGAAGGATATCGGCATCATCGGCGGCGGACGCCGCAAGCCGACCGGTATCATTGATGTCGCGCTGATCCAGAGCCTCGTGCGGCACGGCGAAGTATCCGATCTGGTGGCGGACTATGGTCATCTTGTCGTTGACGAATGCCACCATCTGTCAGCGGCGAGCTTCGAGCTTGTGGCCCGTCGGGCAAAGGCGCGATTTGTCCTCGGGTTGTCCGCGACCGTGGCGCGCAAGGATGGCCACCATCCGATCATTTTCATGCAGTGCGGCCCGGTTCGACATCGCGTTGACGCGCGCGCGCAGGCGGCCGGTCGAGGGATTTCTCACCGCGCGAAACATCGGTCGACCGAATTTCAGTTGCCGCAGCCTCTGGCTGCCGCGGACCGTCCTTCCATGCCGGCGGTCTACGCTGCAATCGCGCAGGACGAGTCGCGCAACAATCTGATCTTCGACGACGTGCTGAAGGCGTTGGAAGCGAAGCGTTCCCCGGTCGTGCTGACGGAGCGGAGGGACCATCTCGAATACCTCCAAAGCCGCTTCTCGCACTTCGTGCGCAATCTCGTTGTCCTTCGGGGCGGGATGTCTGCCGGCGAACGCAAGGCGGCTGAGGCTGCCCTACAAGTAGCCGATGGCCAGGAACGGCTTATCCTTGCTACGGGGCGGTATCTCGGTGAGGGTTTTGATGATCCAAGGCTCGACACGCTCTTCCTCACGATGCCCATATCCTGGAAAGGTACGCTGGCTCAGTATGTCGGTCGCCTCCACCGCCAGCACGCCGGAAAGACCGAGGTTCTGGTCGTTGACTACGTCGACGAGCTGGTGCCGGTGCTGGCGCGCATGGCTACGAAGCGGCGACTGGGATATCGGGCGCTTGGCTACACCGTAGAATAGGTCGTGTCCGATATATCGGACGCTAGATCGACGAACCTAGAGAAATTTTTGCTGAACGGAACGGAATGCATTTCGATGAAGTCCAAACGCCGAAGCCTGCATTCTGCAACCAAGCGAAACAAGGAACCTAAACTCTCGCGCACTCATGCGCCCCCCGATCTTTCGCCGTTGGATTGGCAACGCGGCTTGCGTCGCCAGTTCGGCCGCGAGCAGGCCTTCGGTCTTGAAAATCTCGGCAGCGAGCCGTTTTTCTCGGAATTTAGGGTCAGTAATCCTGTTTCGAAATCCAGCTATCGCGTGGCGATTCGAGGCTTGGGGCCAGGGGGCAATTTCTGTTCATGCCCGGACTATGCCACCAGCGAGTTGGGCACTTGCAAACACATCGAATTCACGCTCGCCCGACTGGAGAAGAAGCGCGGCGCGAAGACGGCGTTTGCGCGCGGCTACCAGCCCGCATTTTCCGAGCTGTATCTGCGCAATGACGGTAAACGGAGTGTGCATTTTCGTGCCGGAACGGATTGCCCGCCTGCACTGAGGGAGGCCGCCGACGGTTTGTTCGACGCCGAATGCAACGGGATTCTGCCCGACGAGCGCCTTGGCGAACTCGAGCATTTCATGACCATAGCGTCTAAGGCGGGTCATGAGTTGCGCGCCTACGACGACGCTCTCGATTTCGTCGCCGGACGACGGGATGCGGACCGGCGAGTCGCAAAGCTCGCGCAGTTGTTCCCACGCGGCGCTGCCGATCCCAAGCTGCTGGCGCTTCTGAAGGCGCCGCTCTATCCCTATCAGGCGGAGGGCGCGCTGTTCGCGGTACGAGCCGGACGGGCGCTGATCGGCGACGATATGGGCCTGGGCAAGACCATCCAGGCGATCGCCGCGACGGAAATACTGGCGCGGCATTTTGGCGTCTCAAAAGTGCTGGTGGTCTGCCCGACCTCGCTCAAATACCAGTGGCAAAGCGAGATCATGCGTTTCTCGGGTCGACAAGGCGAAAATGCGGTGCGTGTCATCAACGGCGGTCGGGCGCAGCGGCAGAAGGACTACGCCCTGGACGACTTCTGCAAGATCACAAACTACGAGAAACTCAAGCCTGATCTCGACCTGATCGCCGCCTGGGCGCCCGACCTGGTGATCGTCGATGAAGCGCAACGGGTGAAAAACTGGAACACCATTGCATCGCGCGCCTTGAAACGCATCGATAGCCCATACGCGATCGTGCTTACGGGGACGCCCTTGGAAAACAAGCTGGAAGAGCTGATTTCCATTGTCCAGTTTGTCGATCAGCACCGGCTGGGACCAACCTGGAAGCTGCTGCACGAGCATCAGGTCAAGGACGAAGCCGGGCGCGTCACCGGCTATACCGGGCTTGAGAGGATCGGCCAGACGCTGGCGCCGGTCATGATCCGCCGACGCAAATCCGAGGTGCTGAGGCAGTTGCCCAGCCGGACCGACCAGAATTTGCTGGTGCCGATGACCGAGATGCAAATGCTTTATCATCAGGAAAACGCCGACGTGGTGGCGAGGATCGTCCAGCGCTGGCGCAAGACCAAATTCTTGTCCGACAAGGACCAGCGGCGGCTAACCTGTGCGCTGCAGAACATGCGCATGTCGTGCAACAGCACCTATCTGCTGGACCAGGAAACCGATCATGGCGTCAAGGCTGACGAATTGGCGGCGCTGTTCGAGGACTTGTTCGCCGAGCCCGAGGCCAAGGCAGTGGTGTTTTCGCAATGGACACGGACCCATGACATTATCATCCGCCGCCTCGAAACGCGTAAGCTTGGGCTACGTCAGCTTCCACGGCGGCGTGCCATCGGACAAACGGCCGGCGCTGGTTGAGCGGTTTCGTGACGACCCCACCTGCCGCGTGTTCCTTTCCACCGATGCGGGCAGCACGGGCCTCAATCTGCAGCATGCTTCGACCCTGGTGAACATGGACTTGCCATGGAACCCGGCAATCCTTGAACAGCGCATCGGCCGCATTCATCGCATGGGGCAAATTCGGCCCGTGCGGGTCATCAACTTCGTGGCAAAGGGCACCATTGAGGAGGGCATGCTTTCGGTGCTGGCGTTCAAACGCTCTTTATCGGCAGGAATTCTCGACGGCGGCAGCAGCGAGATCTCGCTCGGCGGGTCGCGGCTCAACCGCTTCATGAAGGACGTGGAAAACGTCACTGGGCATATGGGTGAGGGCGAGGCCGTGACGCCGGCTGAGGAAGTGAGGAATATCGGCACTGCCGGTGACGCAAGATCCGCGGAAGATGGAAATGCGGATATAAACATTGGCGCTGGCGAGATGGCGATCGCGCGGACTGATGGGGCCGAAACACCACCGCGCGAGACAGGTCCCGATCCATGGCAAGCCTTGGTGCAGGTCGGTGCGCAGTTTGTTGCCGCTCTGGCGGCCGCCAACGATCCCAATGCTCCGGCGCACCCATGGATTGAGCGCGATCCAGCCACCGGCGCGCAAAACCTCAAAATGCCTTTGCCGCCGCCGGAAACCGCGAGACAACTCGCCGATGCGCTCTCGGCGCTCGCGGACAGCTTGCGGGGCAAGATTGCATGATGGATAGCGGCGGCCCCCTTTGAGGTGTGAGAAGCCCTGTCACGACACTGCGGATTGCAGAGGATTCGTCCCACGCAACTCGCCGTCGCAGCTATCGCTCGATGTTGGTTCTGACGCAGGCAATCCATCGGTTGGAGTGCCGTGGCGTAGTCTGGCGTGCAAGTCGGTGGGGCTGGCCGGGGCCTGCGGGAGCGACATGCGCGGCGCTCCGACGGTTTGTCCGAAATATGCGGTATAGATTGGACTAATCTGCTGCGGACTTGCCGTTGTCCGAAAAATGCGGTACCTTTCGGACAAAGGTGACCCATGCGCGGACCCAGCACAGACCTGAAGCGACAAATCCTAGATCGCATCGATGGCCAGACGGCCGCCGTCTGGACGCCCGTCGATTTTCTGGACCTGGGCGCCCGCGCCGCGGTCGACAAGGCGTTGCAGCGGCTGGCTGCGGATGGGGATATTCGCCGCCTTGACCGCGGCCTCTATGACCGTCCGAAGCTCAACAGCCTGACCAAGAAGCTGTCGGATCCCCATACACGAGCCATTATCGACGCCGTGGTTCGCCGCGACCAGGCGCGGGTTGTCGTCGATGGCATGACAGCCGCCAACGATCTCGGTCTGACGACCGCCGTTCCCGCACAGGTGACGGTGCTGACCGATGCGCGTCTGCGGCCGCTTCAATTCGGGGCGCAGCAGATCCGTTTTCGACAAGCCGCCCCAAGCCGACTCTACTGGGCCGGCCGACCGGGAATGCGCGTGGTGCAAGCGCTCTATTGGCTGCATGACGTCCTGCCCACAGATCAGCCCGTCATCATCAAGCGTCTGCGAAATCTGCTCGCCCATGACGACCATGGAAGGCAGATTGCCGCCGATCTGCGCGCGGGCCTTTCGGTCATGCCGATTTGGATGCAATCGATCGTGCGGGAGCTCCTTTCCGACCAGCCACGTGGCGGAAACGATGATGGCCATAACGATCATGACCATGATGACCATGATGATCATGATCATCATGCCGACGACGATCATCCGCACGTGTTGGCCGACTGATGGCGATCAATCCCGCCTTTGCGAACGTCCTGAGCGCGGACGCGGAAACGCGTCGTGGTTTGTTTACGGCCACGGCCCGTCGCCTTGGTACGAGTGAGCGCAACGTCGAGAAGGATTTTTGGGTCTGCCTGACTCTCGACGCGCTGTTCAACGGACTTGAGCCGGGCGGACCTCGGCTCCTCTTCAAGGGCGGGACCTCGCTTTCCAAAGCCTATGGGCTGATCTCGCGGTTTTCCGAGGACATCGATGTCACCGTTTTCCGAGACGATCTTGGCCAGCCTGGCTCCGTCGAAGAGCTCGCCAGCCTGAGTGGCAAGCAGCGAAACGGCCGATTGGACGCGATCCGTGACGCTTGCCGAGCCTACATCAACGGCGCCCTCCGCGCGCAGCTCACCGACATCTTCAGAGCTCTCATTGCGGCCGCAGGTCACCCGCCGGTCGAAATCATTCCTGACCCCGAAGACCCGACGGGCCAGGGGCTGCGGATCCGATACGCCAGTGTGACGGACGATGGCGACGGATACGTCGAGCCGATCGTGCGCATCGAGTTCCGGCGCCAAGTCCGCTCTGGATCCGAATGCGCCACGCGTCATCAGACCCTACGTCAAAGGCGATTTGCCGGACACTGACTTCGCCATACCAAATGTCGTGACCGTCGATCCGCGGCGGACGTTCTGGGACAAGATCGTCATCGTCCACGGTCTGCGGCGGTGGTTCGAGATCCGAGGTCAGCTTCGGCAGGAAGGCCAGCGCGTTTCACGCCACTACTATGACCTACATCGCCTTCTGGCTTCCGATGTTGCAGACGCCGCCGCCGACCTCGCGCTCGGCGACGACTGCGTCCGCCACGCGCGCATGTTCTTCAGCCGTCCGGACTTCGATCTCGCCTCTGCAAAGCCCGGTGCGTTCCAGCTTCTGCCTTACGGCGAAATGCGAGATCGGCTGGCTCGGGACTACGGCGCGATGAGCGGGATGATTTTTGGCGCGCCGCCCACATTCGAAGAAGTGATGGACTCCATCGCCGCCCTTGAGATCCGGCTCAACGGTTGATCGTCGCCGCGATTTGGATTGTGACGAAACCTCTGCGGGTTCGCGCCGTTGAAGAGGAGTTTTCCATGGACGACGCAAAAAAGGGGGCGGCCGGCCCTATGATGGCCGGCCTAGCGGGCTCAGAACGGGTTCGCCGTCTTCCCCGCCACCGCACTTGATCCGTCCCACACGACGGCGTCTCCTGCGGTCCCGGCGCTTAAAGGGTCCCGGTCCCCACGCTCAGAGCCAAGGCGCGCCTATGCCGCCAGCGTGCCGCCTTGGTCCAGCGAGACCGCCCCGACGATCACGCGAAGCTCGCTCAACAGTTCCGGGTGTCGCTTGGTCAGGTAGCTGACGATTTCGGCGTTGCTGACCAGCTTGGCGACGTAGCCCGACGCGACGACGAGGTTCAGCACGTCGTCGCCGTAGCTCTCTTCGAGGGCCTTGAAATCCTGGTTGACCATGGCGGTCTCACGTTCGAGGCGGGCCATTTGTTCAGGCGTCAAAGCGCCAACCTTCTTCGGTCTTTCTGGATTGACGAGATCGGCCTGGCGGGTCGCGCCGAGCAGCGCCTGCACATAGGCCATCGAGTAGTTGTTCACCGCGATCATCAGCTCGGCGACTTCGATCTGCCGGATCGGCTTCATTTTGCGCAGCACTTCGAAGGCGCGTGCGCTGACGGTTTTGTCGCCGAGCAGTTCGATCACTTCCGGACAGACACCATCCAGCAGGTTGCGCCGCCTTTTGATCGCCTTGACGTCCAGGTTCAGCGCGCGCGCCAGTTTTTCCTCTGAAACCCCGCGATCGAGCGCGCGCACGATCATGTAGTGTTCCTGGATCGTGGCCAGTCGATTGACGCGCTTGTTGTAGGTGAAGCCTTCATCGTCGTCGGCCACCAGGCAGCGGACATCCTCCGCGCCCTGTTCAACAAGGATCCCCAGTCGCAAATGCCCGTCGAGAAGAAGATGCTGGCTCTGACCACGCTTCATTGGCGCGACAACGAGCGGCTCGATTATTCCGACCTCGTTGATGGAATGGGCGATCCGCTGGTACTTGACCGATTGCTTGAGCGAAAAGCTGACGGTCCGCAGAGGCAGGATCGAGCTGATCGGCAGAACGATGATCTGCCGTTCGAAGGCAGCTTTGACCGGCGGCGCCATTATCGTCCTCCCGTCATGCCGATCCGTTCCGCCAATGGCAGAGGCATCGATTGGATTGCCTCGGCGCGAAGCAGGGTCGTGAAATGCTCATCCGCGACGAGGCGGCGTAACGCATTGACGATGAACAGCAGGCGGCTCTGAGCCAGGGTCGCCTTCTTGATCAGAGCCTTCTGGCGATCCGTCTCCTGACGATAGGCACGCACCAGCAAGTCCGCGGTCGCCTTCGTTCGGTCGCGGCGCGTGCTGGGTCCGCGCCCGCGCATCCCTTTGCCGCTCGTATTCCGAATTTCGATGATCCTGCGGATCGCCAGCACCTGGTTGCCGGGCAAGGCCTTGTTCTCATAGGCGTCGGCAAGGGCGACTTGGACATCGCTGTCCTTCGCCTTTGCGATCTCCATGGCGACCGTGACCGGAATGATGCCGCGTTCGACACCATTGATCAGGCGCTCCTCGCCAGTCTCCAGCAGGTAGCAAAGGGCGTAGATATATTCCGTGCTGAAATCGGTCTTTCGCGCGATCTCGTCGATCGAGTATCCGCGCTTCTTTAAAGCCCCGATTTCCTCGACCAATTCCAGCGGACTGTGTTGGCGGCGAGCCAAATTTTCGACGAGGCTCATTACGAAACAGTCTTCTTCCTCGACGTCGAGTATGACGGCAGGAATTTCTTTTTGGCCGAGGGCGATGAACGCCTCCAGGCGCCCCTGGCCGCACACGAGATCAAACACCGCTGTGCCTGCCCGCCGGCTCACCGTGATGGGACGTTTGAGCCCTAAATGGGAGATGCTGGTGACGAGCTCGTTGAACACCTTTCTGTTGCGGCTGCGAGGGTTGAGCACGTTGACCGAGTGCACGGGCACCATGACGATTTCGGGGACGGGCTCGGTCATGCGGCGGCTCTGAACTTGAATCTGCGGCTCAGGTAGAAGAGCGGGTCGAGGGATTCGAACCGATAGGCGTCCAGATAGAGGCCGTTGTCTTCGGCGAGCTTCAGCTGGGATGCCTGACCGACGTCAATCCAGGGCAAAAGGTAGTAGTCCCGCGCCTCACGATTTGTGCTGTCCATGCGAACGGCGACGCTGATATCGGGCTTCAATCCCGTATCGAGCCGGATTTTCCATCGCCATGATCCGGAAGGCGTCTGGAAGGACCGGACGATCACAATCGATGCGGTGAACTCATCATTGATGTGGAGGAGGTCGGTCTTCGCGTCGTGGCGAATGTCTCCTCCGAGCTCCTGAATTTCGTGCATCACCTTGCCGATGACGGACGGGTGCATGTCTCGGAGCGCCCGGTTGATTTCGATGTATCGATAGTCGCGGGCGGGGGCATAGCCGATCAATTGATAGGCGCGGACCAAGCTGCCGAACCGATGCCGATAGACCGAGCTTGACGGCATGTCCTCCGCCTCGTCGATGATCAGGCCTGACAGCCAGCCGGTTTGTTGGTGCAAGCCGGCCAGCCGCTCCAACATTTCGGAGTCCGTAAACCGCCGGCAACGCTGGCTGACGATGCGTTGCGCAGCTTCGAAGAAATCCGATTCAATGATGGCTTCAAACGCTCCGTCTGCCCGGATCCACTCGTCCGGCGGGTTGATGACGCGTTTGGCTTTCAGCTTGAAGGAGACCCGATTGTAGACGTTGTTGCCGATGTATTTTTCGTTGGTCAGCACCTGGTGGACCGTTCCCCGCGTCCAGGGACGGCCGAGGTCCGTCGCGCCGCCCTCGCTGTTCAGCAGCGCGGCGATCTGGCTCTCGACCATGCCTTGCAAGGTGAAGAGTCGGTAGATCCTGCGCACGGTCTCGATCTCATCGACGGGACCTGGCGCAGGATAACCCGGTCGGTCTGCAGGCTCTTGTGTTCACCGCGCGTCGAGCTCCGCCTTTGTGTTTCCATGCTCATCGACCAGGACCCGGCGCAGGCCGAAGCCGGCCGGACCGCCTTGGCGGAAGCCATAGGTCGATCAGCCTGCACTGGCCGGTGAACACTTTGGCCGACAGCTCCCGGCTGTATTCGCCGGCCATCGCCCGTTTGACGGTCTTGATGATAGTCGAGCCGATGGCTGCCGTCGTTCTCGAACTGCTCGGCGCAGTAGTGGACCGACACGCCGGCTTGCCGGCAGACGAATTCATAATACGCGCTCTGATCGGCGTCCTGGAACCGGCCCCACCGACTGACATCATAGGCAAGGATGATCGAGAAATCGGCGCGGCCCTTTGTGACGTCATCAATCAGCGATTTGAGCGCATCGCGGCCGTCGATATTGAGCCCGCTCTTTCCCTCATCGGCATAGGTTCGCACAATATCGATACCGCGAATTGCCGCGTACCTCGCGATGATTTCCGCCTGGTTTTCCGTCGAATATTTTTGATGTTCCGTAGACATGCGCACGTATTGCGCCGCGCGAATACGTGGTCGGTCTTGGGAATCACTTGAGATAGGTACCGTTTGGAACATCCAACGCGCCAACTGTTTCCGCCGTTCCTTGAGCGGGACAGCGTCGTCATCCCTGACGCTAGGAGGACGGTGCGGAAATGTCGTTCACAAAAGAGGACCGAAATTTTCGGTCAGAAAATGGAAATAGTTTTCCGGCTGGCGAGCGATACAACAGCTTCGCCGACGCCGTCGCCCTCGCCATCAAGGCGGAATTCGGAGCGACGCCATCGACGGCAAAACGGGTCGCCCGGCTCGTGTCGGCCAATGAGCGCTGCGTCAGAAACTGGCTCGACGGCAAAAATGGGCCGAGCGGCGAGCATCTGATCAGGCTGATGCGGCACTCTGAGATGGTGACGCATTCCGTTTTGAGCCTTGCTGGCCGGTCAACCCTTTACGGCGGCACTGACCTCGCGGCGATAAGAGGTTGTCTGGTCGAGTTGATTGCAAAAATCGACGAGCTGCGGGCGCCGGAATAGCCAGGTTCGTCGTTCCGGCGCGCCACGCGGAAGCGGAGGGGACGGTCTTTCGATCTGCGCCACCAATTCGCGGATCATGCCGGCGCGTTCGATTGCCGCATTCTCTATCGGCGCCGGGTACGCGACCACTTCCCAGATACCTCGGGCTAGAACCAGAGACCCGGCTCGTGACTGACCTTGATCGCTCGTGTGGAGCCACCTGATGGTTTGGCGCTGCTCGTCGCGCTCGCGCAGGCAACCGCCGTTTTATAGAGCGATCGATCACGAACGGCCGGTTGCCCGGAGTAGAAGCGATGTGCGTAATAATATGATAGAATTTGACTTAATTGGGCATTTGACGGTATTTTTTTCCCGACGTTTTCGCGTCGATCGATAATGCGGCAGGTGGATAGAAGCCGGCATTTGACGATCAATTTCGATAGACGGCGATAGGAGAAATTTTCCAACGCTCGAAATTTCCCAATGAAATCAACAGCCCGAATTTTTGACGGTATGGCTGACGGGAAAAGCGAGGCGGCTGGACAGGTTTTCCAAATGAAAACAGACCATTACGGGTCTGTTGAACAATTGAGTGGGAATGAGGGAGTGGGATGCGATGGAGGGTTTTGGAGGGGAATAGCGTAAGAAAAGCAAAAACTGTTCGTTGATCATCCGCAGCCCATTTCCAATGGAGGGCAATTTGGCCTTAGCGTTGATTTATTTGGGGGGACGTCCGGGGAGACAGCCAAGTCAATGGATGTTTTGACGATAGTTCTGAATTAATTTTTAGTGGGAAAACACGCCGAGAAACCACCGTCAATTCGACGCGCTGCCCCACAGGGTAGTTTTTTGGCTGCTACCGCGCGCGGAGGCATTATGCGCCAGATACTTCATTGGTAGTGCCATGCCGTTAATAACGGGCGCGTGGTGTAATGACAAAAGAGCGGGGCGTGCAATCACACTTTATACGTGTATAAGATGCTAGTAAAATCGAGGCTGACATGGGCGAAGAGACTGATGCTGAAGACGATGTAAAGGCGATCTCCGCTTTGATTGCGGCGCTTAAACCTTGGATCACCTTGCCCCGGATGGTGAGGTGACGAATGCCGCGGGGTATGTGCAAGAAAAAAATCGGAGCGGCCCGACGATGAAGCAAAAGGTGCGGTTCATCTTGAAGGCGCGTGGCCAAAGTAAATCGGCGAGTGAGGTGCCAGAGCAAACGACAACGACAATTGACGAGATGATCGGGACACTTACTCGATCGGTGTATGACCGCTCTTCTGTTGCAACCCATGTGGCGTTGGAAAGAAAAACAGTGATCCAAATTCGTCGGTACGTAGTTGCGATATTGCACGATATTTTGGAATTATAGAAATCGTTGTGGCGCAACAACAGATGACCTAAGAGTCAGCGCCGACATTGATCGTCTTCGTTGGGCGAACTGACGGTTTTCAGCGGGCGGATGAAACGGTGTGCATCGGCGACGCACGCCGCCACTTTTTGCCTTGACATGCAACCATAGGGTTACCTATAAAACAGGCAACTGATAGGTTACATATTGTGGGCATGAATGATGACGCCGTGTTTCGCGCGTTGGCAGATGCGAGCCGCCGGCAATTGCTGGACCGGCTGCACCGCAAGAATGGCCAGACGCTCGGCGAGCTTTGCGCGGGGCTCGACATGACGCGCCAGGCCGTCGCCAAGCATCTCGCGATTCTCGAGGAGGCCAATCTCGTCTCCTGGAAGCGGGAGGGCCGCGAAAAGCTGCACTTCATCAATCCTGTTCCGATCAACGAGATCGCCGAGCGCTGGATTCGGAAATTCGAGCGCCGCCACCTCACCGCGCTGTCCGCACTGAAGAAAAAGCTGGAAGGAGAAGGCCGTGACTGACCAAGGCAAGAGCAGTTTCGTCTACGTCACCTATATCCGCACGACGCCCGAGCGTTTGTGGTCCGCGCTGACGAGCCCGGAATTCGCGCAGCAATATTGGCGCGGCGCGCGCCCCGACGCCGAGTGGAAGGTTGGCGGAGCGTGGAAGCTCGTCTTCCCGACGGCACGGTGTGCGATACCGGCGAGATCGTCGCCTTCGAGCCCGCAAAGCGTCTCGGCATTCGCTGGCGCAACGAATTTCGGCCCGAGCTCAAGGCAGAGGGCTGGTCGCTCTGCACCATGGAAATCGAGCCCATCGGCGACGTTGTGAAACTAACGGTCACCCACAGCATGGAGCGCGAAGGCTCAAAATTCATCGGCGCCGTATCGGACGGCTGGCCGCAGATTTTGTCGAACCTCAAATCGCTCCTCGAAACCGGCTCGGTCATTCTGGGACCGAAGTATTTCCCGAAATGACGCGAGCATTGGGGTAGCCATTCGGCTCTCTTCAATTTTCGTTTTGGTCCTGTGAGCCGATATGCCTTCTCGGCTCCATGCGGTCGTGGAGCACGCGGACGATCTCGACGACGCTTGGCGTTACCAGGCGATAGAAGATCACATGAACCGGGTTTGCGACCGGCACCTCGCGGCTTTCATCGCGGCTGTGGCGGATGTGGAAGCTGCGAATGCCGGGAACGAGCTCGGCGCGATCTTCTGTCGACCGTCCGTCGGGAAAGGCCGCCACACGGCGCATTGCTGCAGTGAGGCACGCCCGATAGCGAATCCGCGCCGCTTTGCCGTGGAGCTCTTCGCTTCTCCTGAGGATCGCGGCGATGTCGGCCTTCGCCGGTTCCGAAAGCCGATACCGCGCCATGCGGGTCAACCGCGAGGCGGCGCCGCAAGGTCGTCGAGATAGGCGTCCAGGTCCTCGTCCTCGATTTCGGTGTAGGCGCCTTGATCGAGCGCCGCGACGCCCTGCTTGATCGAGAGGCGCAACTTGTCGAGCTTGAGCGCTTCTTCGGCGCGCCGCTGTTGAAGCGCGCGAATGGCGTCTCGCATGGCTTCGCTGGCGTTACCGTATTCGCCTGCCTTGAGCATCTCGTCGATGAAGGCGTCCTGCTCCGGCGTCAGGCTTATATTGCGGGTGGGCATTGACCGAATCTCACAGATTTCTCCGAAAGATAAGAGAACTGGCAAAGTTTGCCAATGCTCTCGTATCGGAGCAATTGAACAAAATTTACCGCGCCGGATGCAGCCACGCATCTCGTGCATCCAGGTAAATCAGCGCGCGCATCGCATTGGCGCCCGCATTCGTTGACGGAGCGGTTGCGGCCGACGACCATGTCGTTCGACAAAGGTCGGAAATCAAGCGAGCACCGACAATGCCCATCACCATC
The DNA here is from genome assembly GCA_963702755.1 of uncultured Alphaproteobacteria bacterium. Lineage (GTDB taxonomy): Bacteria > Pseudomonadota > Alphaproteobacteria > Rhizobiales > Xanthobacteraceae > JAJPKK01. Next base: position 14,714 of record CAVPDZ010000016.1, read on the forward strand.
TACGGCATCAAGAATTGCGACACGATGAAGAAGGCGCGCGCCTGGCTCGACAAGCACGACGTCGCCTATGCCTTCCACGACTACAAGGCTGCGGGCATCGAACGTGAGCGGCTGGAGAAGTGGTGCAAGGAGGTCGGCTGGGAGGCGCTGCTCAATCGCGCCGGGACGACGTTCCGCAAGCTGCCTGACCGCGACAAGGATCATCTCGATGCGAAGAAGGCGGTGGCGCTGATGCTCGATCAACCGTCCATGATCAAGCGGCCGGTCCTCGATCTCGGCGGCGGCAACTTGGTGGTCGGCTTCAAGCCGGAGATTTACGCAGAGCGGCTTGCCGGCAGGTAAGCGGACCGCACGCGAGCGAAGCTTTCGCTTCGCTCGGCGCCCGGCCGGCACATGCCGACGCGCCGCCCGCGGACGGCGCGCCGCATCAAGGCGATGGTCAGAACCGCGGTGTCAGAACCGATAGGTGAGGCCGCCGCCGATCAGCCACGGATCGATGTGCGCGCTGCCGTTGACCGGGATCGTATTGTTCACGGTCGCCGTGTAGTTCGGCTCGAGGTAGATCTTCTTGGCGTCGAAGTTCAGACCCCAGTGCCGGTTGATCATGTAATCGAAGCCCACCTGGGCGACGGCGCCGGCGGCATTCTTCACGTTCAGCCCGGTCACGGTCACGCCGTTGTTCGCGACGTTGCCGGCGGACTGATCGAAAAACACCGTGTAGTTCGCGCCGACGCCGATGTAGGGCTGAAACGCCCCGAAACTCGTGAAGTGGTATTGGAATGTCAGCGTCGGCGGCAGCAGCCAGGTCCGGCCGACATCGAGGCCGTTGAGCGAACCGGTGCCGGTGATGTTGTGCGGCGTCACGCCGAGGATGAGTTCGGCCGAGATGTTGCGCGAGAAGAAGTAGCTGATGTCGAGCTCGGGCACGACCGAGCTGCCGATCGAGAGACCCGCGTTCGGCGTCGAAAATGCCGTCACCCCCTGCACGTTGACGGTGCTTCCCGACGAATCGGGCAGCACGCCGAGCGCGCGCACGCGGAGCTGCCACGGACTCCAGTCATCGATGAGAACCGGCTGCGCCTTGTAGACCGGAACCGTCATGTCGGCGCTGTGCGCCGTGCCCGCCAGCGGTCCCGCCAGGATGACGACACAGCCAAGCCATACGCGAATTTCAGATTTGATCATGATATCCCCCGACTGCGCGCCCGCCTCACGACGCACGCTGTATAGCCGGGGATCGCAAGCCGAGGCGGCTGCGGACTTGATCTAGATCATGGGGCCCGGATGGCGAGAGCCTTTGGTCCCGCGATGTTGCCCCAATACAACACTTTTCACGCGATGCTGTTGATTAACGCGATTCGCGTCTCATCACGCCGTCATATCGGGGGTGCCCATCGCGGCGCCGATGATGCGCATGTCATGGTCGCTCACCTCGATCACCCCGAAGCGCAGTTGATAGCCCCAGCTGCGTTTGCCCGCCGTGAAATCGAGTTCGTCGAGCAGCGGCGCGATCGGCGCATCATGGGCCGCGAGCCAGCGAACGTCGCGCCGGAAGGGACGGAAACCTTGCCCCATGTCGGCCTGGTAGGGTTCGCCGTCGGCGACGACACCCAGTCCGGTGAAGGATTGGCATTTCTCTTTCCCGCGAAACGCCTTGCTCGGCGAATACGCAACGATTACGTCGCCCGGCCGAATTCTTCGTACGGTGCCGCTTTGCCGTGACACGCCTGCATGAAGCCGCCGGCGCGCCCGCGGCCGACATGATCGGCCGACGCCACGACAATCCAGTTCTTCCGCGTCATTTCACGCCTCCTGACCGCGTTTGACACACGGCCGACCGTAGTCGGGGTCGCTGTCAGATTTTGTCAGCAGTCGGAATGCCTTCGATCGCCCGCCATTCCTTGACCAAGGCGTGGCGCCGGCGGGGATAGCGCTCGGAGGTGAGCTTCACGGCCACGATGCGGTCGGTGCGGAAATGGCGGTAGCCCTGCCGCATCTCGCACCACGCGGCGACGACGCGGGATCGTTCGAAGAAGCCGAGCACGAACGGCCACACGGTCCGCGCCGACGTCTCGCCTTCGTGGTCCACATAGTGGATGCGCAACTTGTGCTCCTTGCGGATTGCCTCACGGATTTTCGGCTCGGCGTCTGCGGCAATCCGCTGGGTCGGTCCGCCGATCCAAGGACATGTCCCCCGCGGGAAGGACGTGGACGATCTTGGCGAGCGCGTTGCGCGCCGCCTCGGACAGCGACCCGTCGCCGCTTTCGGCGACCCAGCGCGAACCGAGCACCAGCGCCTCGATTTCTTCCTCGGAGAACATCAACGGCGGCAGCACGAACCCCGGCCGCAGCACGTATCCGACGCCGGCCTCGCCCTCGATATGCGCGCCCTGCGCGGCAAGCGTCCCGATATCGCGATAAAGCGTGCGCAACGAAATGCCGAGTTCCTCGGCAAGGCGCGCCCCGCTCACCGGCCGGCGATGACGCCGCAGGATCTGGATGAGTTCGAGCAGACGTTGCGCGCGGGACATTGTGCCTTCGTCGGTGCGCCGGATATTACCCCAGGGGCTTCGCCGGGGACAAACACCCCTCGGAACAATGGGGAAGTTGATCGAAGAGGAATAGTCCTATAATATAGGGTGTCAAATGACAACGGACGAGCGGTGACCCATGAAATCAACCGGACCAGCCCGTTTCGCTGATCGCCAAGTTGGGATTCGCTGTTCATGCGGGCAGGGAAACACCCGTAAATCATTGCAATCCGAGAGCAGATTCATCCGGACAGGCGTCCCGATGCCCCGAAAAATGGATTTTCCCTGATATTTTCCCTGTTCTCAGGGAAAAGCGGCATCGTCAACGCGCCGCGCATCGCAAAATTATGCAGTTATGTCAGTAAGTTATATTGCTTGGGTCGCAGCGTTGGGGCAATGCGGCTCAAGGCCATCCGCGCGACAGGCGCTCGTGATTGGCGTGCACGCGCCGTTTGATCGGGGCGAGTGCGAGCCGCGAGGCGGCGTCCACGCTCTGGCCGCCGGCGAGCGCGTTGAGTGCAGCGGCTTGGGCGGCGGCAACGGCGATGAATTTTTCTTCGACCATGCGCCTGCATTCCGCGGCGGCGGCGGGGCCGCCGCCAGCGATCTTGACGAGGCGCATCGCGATTACGCTCTGGGCTTCGAGGCCGAGCGCGGCGACATCACACCAGTCTTTCCACAAGCCGAACATGGGCGCGACAATCCATCGTGAACTTTCGAACAATACGGATCAAATCCTGCTGTTCGGATAAGACGGGGCGAGGCGACAGCGATTTCGCCATCCGCGGTTAGGGTCGCGTGCGCGCGGTCCGCGCAATTGCAGAGCCGGCAGTAACGATTCGTTCAGCATGTCGGACGTCGGCTTGTCCCGTGCGCACGTTCAGAACAACACCACGCTGCGGATCGACTCGCCGGCGTGCATCAGGTCGAACGCCTCGTTGATGTCGGCGAGCGGCATGGTGTGGGTGATCATCGGGTCGATCTCGATCTTGCCGTCCATGTACCAGTCGACGATCTTCGGCACGTCGGTGCGGCCGCGCGCGCCGCCGAACGCGGTGCCGCGCCACACGCGGCCGGTGACGAGCTGGAACGGCCGCGTCGCGATCTCCTGGCCGGCGCCGGCGACGCCGATGATGATGCTCTCGCCCCAGCCGCGATGGCAGGCTTCGAGCGCCTGGCGCATCACGGTGACGTTGCCGGTGCAGTCGAAGGTGTAATCGGCGCCGCCGATCTGGTCGGCGCCGCGCTTCGTCATGTCGACGAGATAGGGCACGAGATCGCCGCCGATCTCCTTCGGGTTGACGAAGTGCGTCATGCCGAAGCGCTCGCCCCACGCTTTCTTCGCGGGGTTGAGGTCGACGCCGATGATCATGTCGGCGCCGACGAGCCGCAGCCCCTGGATGACGTTGAGGCCGATGCCGCCGAGGCCGAACACGACGCACTTGGCGCCCGGTTCGACCTTGGCGGTGTTGATCACCGCGCCGATGCCGGTGGTGACGCCGCAGCCGATGTAGCAGACCTTGTCGAACGGCGCGTCCTCGCGGATCTTCGCGACCGCGATCTCCGGCAGCACGGTGAAGTTCGCGAACGTCGAGCGTGCCCATGTAGTGGTGCACCGGCTTGCCGCCGAGCGAGAAGCGCGAGGTGCCGTCGGGCATCACGCCCTTGCCCTGGGTGGCGCGGATCGCGGTGCAGAGGTTGGTCTTGCGCGACAGGCACGACGGGCACTGCCGGCATTCCGGCGTGTAGAGCGGGATGACGTGGTCGCCCTTCTTCACCGACGTGACGTCCGGCCCGACCTCGACGACGACGCCGGCGCCTTCGTGGCCGAGGATCGCCGGAAACAGGCCCTCGGGATCGGCGCCCGACAGCGTGAACTCGTCGGTGTGGCAGATGCCGGTCGCCTTGATCTCGACCAGCACCTCGCCGGCCTTGGGCCCGTCGAGCTTGACCGTCGTCACCTCCAGCGGCTTGCCCGCCGCCGTCGCCACCGCCGCCACGCACGTCCATCACAACTGCTCCTGCTCTTGTGTTCCGTTTCTAATGCCTAAGCTCCTTCGATGTCATGCCCGCGAAAGCGGGCATCCAGTAACCCCCGGCCAATCCGCATGAACGCCGGCCGTGCCGACTTTGGACGTCGGTGGTTACTGGGTCGCCTGGTCGAGCCGGGCGACGACGGGTGATGGAATCGCGCTTCACAGATCCAGCACAGCGGAAATCAGCTTCGCGTCGTGCGAAAAATTCTCCGCCGTGGCGCCGCTTGGCGCAAAAGCGTAGCGCGAGAAGCGCGGCTGCTCGGCGAACGGCACCGTCGCGTCGATGCCGAGCTTGGCGATGATGCCGTGATTGCCGCTGCGCACATATTCATGGCCGCGCGCTTCCGGGATGACGATGAGGTCGCGCGAGGCCTCCATGCGGGTGGCGAGCGCGTACTCGACGTCGCGCGGATCGCGGATGTCGATGTCGTGGTCGACCACGATCACCATGTCGAGGTCCTTGAGCGCGCCGAACGCCGCGAGGATCGCGTTGCGCTGCAGGCCGTCGTGCGCCGCCGAGGTGCGCTTGATCTGCAGCACGGCGTGGAAGCGGTGCAGCCCGCCCGCGGTCATCTCGGCATCGGTGACGATCGGCACCGCGGCACGCAGCACCTTCAAGAGGCTCGCCTCCAGCACGTACTTGCGCAGCATGATGGTCTCGCGCCCGTAGCCGTTGATGGCGTGGTAGATCGGGCGGCGGCGATGGGTGAGGGCGGTGATGTCGACGACCGGCATCACCTCGGCCTGCGCGAGATAGCCGATGAACTCGCCGAACGGTCCCTCGGTGATGGTCTCGTCGCAGCGGATCACGCCTTCGAGCACGATCTCGGTCTCGGCGGGCACGAGCAGGTCCTGCGACACCGCGCGCACCACCGGCAGCGGCCGGCCGCACAGCCCGCCCGCGACCGCGATCTCGTCGGCATTCTCGGGCATCTGCGAGCCCATGGTGGCGGCGGTGTATTGCAGCGCGATGTCGGTGCCGATGCACACCGCGATCGGCAGATGCTGGCCTTTCGCCTTGGCGCGCTCCCACGCAAGGCGCAGATGGCGGCCGAAGTCGAGCCGGATCGCGGTGCGCTTCGGTCCGAGAAGTTGCAGGCGATGATAGGAGGCGTTGTAGACGCCGCTGTCGGGATCGCGGGCGATGACGACCCCCGCGGTGATGAACCGCCCCGCGTCCTCCGCCGTGTGGGTGAGCACCGGCAGCGCCGTCGTGATGTCGAAGCCGTCGCGATGCACCGCTTCGTGCGCCGGCGCCCGCTCGACGGTCGTCGGCGGCTGCGGCGAACCGATGGCGCGGGCGATGAACTCGCGGATGTCGCGAAAGTCGCAGCCGAACGCGGCTTCGCAGTTGCCGCGGTTGGAGAGGAAATTGCCGATCACCGGCACGTCGAAGCCCACGACCTTGCCGAACAGGATCGCGGCATCTTCGTCATCGAACCGCTTCATGATCGAGGCGATCTCGAGCCGCGGATTGGCCGGCGGATCATATGCGCGCAGCCGCCCTTGCTCCGCCATGCGGCGCAGCGCCGAGCGAAAGCGCGTATCGAGAACATCGGCATTCGACATGGAGTTTCCTCGGGCGGATGGTCGCGCGGCATATTTGCGAGGATCGCGGCAGGAGCGCAAGCCGGGCCGCGGCATGGCGTGCATGCCGGCGGCTGGCGCAACACAGTGGAACGGCGGCCCGCACTTGCGATATGATGGTTGCGGGCTCGATCTGACACGCGAATCGGTCAGATCATCTTGCCCAAAAGCGCTCGTAGCTCAGCTGGATAGAGCATCAGACTTCGAATCTGAGGGTCGGGAGTTCGAATCTCTCCGAGCGCGCCATCCTCCGACGCTCGTTCAATTCGCTGCCGGAGACCGCTGAACCGACATTCTCGAGATCGGACGGCGTATCGAAGAGGAGTTATCGACATGGCTCCCCGCATCCTCGTCTTCTATGGCTCCTACCGTTCCGACCGCATGGGCATTCGGCTTGCGGACTATGTTGTGGCGGGTCTGCGAGCGCGGGGCGGCGACGTCGAGTTCATCGATGCCAAGGCCGTCGGGCTGCCCATGCTTGATCGGATGTACAAGGAGTATGCGCCCGGTTCGGCGCCCGAGGCCTTGGAGACGCTTGCGACCAAGATCAAGGCCGCTGATGCCTTCGTGTTCGTGACCGGCGAATACAATTGGGGGGTGCAGCCCGGCTTGAAAAATCTGACCGATCATTTCCTTGAGGAATGGTTTTGGCGACCCGCGGCCATCGCGAGCTATTCCGCTGGCCGGATTGCCGGCGCGCGCTCGGCCCTCCATTGGCATGGAACATTGTCCGAGATGGGCATGATCGTGATTTCGAGCACGCTCAGCGTCGGACCGATCGCGGAAGCATTGAGCGCGGACGGGAAGCCGATCGGCCAAGCCGGAGCGTTCCTCGACCGCGCGTTTCCGCGCTTCGCCGACGATCTGTTTTGGTGGACTGAAGCCGCCAAGATGCAACGCGCGCGGAAAGCGCCGCCGTATTAGCGGGCGCGATAGCAACCCGTGTCCTCTTTCGCGGCAACACACACGAAGCTTTAGCTGGCCGCGTCGAGAAAAACTCATCCGAATCGTATTATGCTCCTGCTGCCGGGAGCCCAATCTGTTGCGGGCTGATTGATGCGGGCCGAATTGCGAAACGATTCGATTTCTCGAACGGCGAAGCTTTGGCTCGACCGCTGCGAAGGGATGGCTCATGTGGTGGCTGTCGTTTGCTGATGGCGGCGTCTACATCATGGGGACTGAGGCGTCGTCGCTCGCCCATGCGCGCACGCTTGCAATCATCAAGGGTTTGGGCCGAGCGTCGGAGATCGAGGGCGGGCATTTCATCAGCCCGCGCCATGCGGAGCTGATCCCGGAGGGCTGGGTCGGCCGCAAGCTCCTCCCTTCGGAAGGCCAGCGCCTGCGCGAGATGTTAGGTTACACGCGACCGCGTTAGGTGATCGACGGATAGCGAAGGCGGACTGCCGCTCCGACTTGTGGCGCCAAAGCAGGCCGTTAAGATTGGGGCCTCTCAACCCGGAGACACACATGGTCGGCGCGGTGCGCCAGTCTGCTCCGTTCCTCTCCGTTTCCTCGTTCCGTGGGTGGCTCGCGTCACGTCCGGACGAGGAGCGTTGGGAATTGATTGGGGGCGTGCCGATGATGATGACACCGCCGAATCGTCGTCATCAACGGATCGCGAGCAATCTCGAGACACTGCTGAATAGCGCGCTCAAGCGGCATGATCCCGGTCTCGCGGCGTATCACGACATCGGCGTAAACGTGGTGTCGACGGTGCCCTATGACCCAGAGCCCGATGTGGCCGTCATTCGCGAGGAGGAAAATCAGGACCCTCGCTATGCTGACCGCTTTTACCTCGTGGCTGAGGTTCTGTCAGAAAGCGACAAGGGCATCATCGAAGGAAAGCGCGACATATACCGCGCCCATCTCTACTGCACATGCATCCTTTTGATTCGTCAGGATGCTGCGGAAATCGTTGTCGACCGTCGCATCGCCGATGGCTGGGAGTCGCAGGTGCTCCAGAGAGGCGACCAACTTGTGCTTCCCGATTTGGGTTGAGCTGTCCTGTCAAAGATATTTACCTCGATACGCCGATCGGCTGATTCCTTAAGCAATTGCGCCGTGCGTTTTGATCCAGATCAAGGATCGCCGGGCGCACTCCGCCGATAGTCGCATTCGCAACTAATAAACGGCATCGAGGCTTCACCCGCCACGCCGGGTGCTCGCACCAAAGCCTTCGTTTGCCGGGGAGGGGACGCGATGACGAGTTTTGCCCATTGGCTTGCCGAGCACCTCGGCGAGCATGGCGATCCAGAAGACGCTGTGGCTCATCCCGGTCATGCAGACCATTCACATCGTCTGCGTCGCGATGGTGTTCACGTCGGTGGTCATGATCGAGTTTCGCATCCTGGGCATCAGCAAGGCCCAGACGATGGCGCAGACGGCACACCGCTTCGTCCCGTGGATCTTCTATGGCGTCGTCGTGCTGGCGCTGACCGGCGCCGTGCTCATCGTCGGCGAACCGGGCCGATCGCTGCCGAGCTTCGAATTCCAGGCGAAGATGCTCTTTCTCGCGCTGGCGCTGGCGCTCACGTTTGCGTTCGTGATCTCCGTGCGCCGCCACGCCGATGTGTGGAACGACGATGCCAGCGGCCATCGGACTGCGAGCGTGCTCGCCATCGTGGCGCTGCTCGCGTGGGGTGCGGTCATCATTTACGGCCGGTGGATTGCCTACACGGTCGTGCATTGAGCCGTTGATTTGATGGCCGGACACGGCCGCAAATGAAGAGTGGGAGGTCGAGGTGCAATCGCTCGTGAATTTTCTCAATTGGCTCGGTGAAACCCCAATATCGCAGTGGATCGCCGAGTCGTCATGGGCCTTCCCGGCGCTCGAGGTGGTGCACGTCTTCGCCATATCGATCGTGTTCGGAACGGTCGCCATCATCGATCTGCGGCTGCTGGGGCTCGCTTCGACGAAGCCGGCCCTATACCGCGATGGCGCGCGAGCTCTTGCCGTGGACCTGGAGCGCGTTTGGGCTCGCCGCGCTGAGCGGCGGATTTCTAATCGTGAGCCGGCCCGTCGGGTATTACGAGAACGCGGATTTTCGCATCAAGTTCTTGGTCATGGCCTTCGCCGGCGTGAACATGCTGGTGTTCCACTGGATCACCGCGCGAAACGTCGCTCAATGGGATAAGGGCGAGACGCCGCTCTCGGCCAAGTTCGCCGGCGCGCTTTCCATCATGATGTGGGTCGGCATCATCTATCTCGCCCGCATGACGGGCTTCACGATGGTGCAGGGCGGAGCGTAACGGCGACGGCTCGCTTTCGCGGGCGCATGGTTGAAAGTTCGTCGACGTCAGTCAGTAGGTAGGGTGGGCAAGGCGGCCGAGGCATCGCATTTTGCGATGCCGACACTTCCGTCGTGCCCACTTCGCGTTGCCGCATTGCGGCCTGCGGTGGGCACGCTTCGCTTGCCACGCGAGATGGACGTTAGTCAGTGCGCGCCGGTCAGCTCGCACATGCGGCAGACGTCTTTCACGCAAATCCGTCCGTGCAAATCGACGGAAACCGCGCCGCGGCGCCGCAGTTCGGAGAAGACGCGGGAAACGGTCTCGAAGGTGAGGCCGAGGTAATCCGCCATTTCCTCGCGCGTCATGCCGAGCCTGATGAGCGCGGAGTCGTCCTCGCCGCGCGGGCCCGCGCATCCGAAGCCACCGCGACCGGGAATGCAACGCATGATGAAGCTCGTCACCCGCTCGAGCGCGGTCTTGCGGCCGAGCAGAAGGGCATGGTCATGCATGGCGCAGAACTGGGCGTGAAGCCGCGCCACGAAGCGGCGCGACAAGCTCCGGGGATCGCTCGACGGCGGTGCGGTCGTAGGCGATGACCTCGCCCGCAACGAGCGTCTCGGCGGAACAGTCATGGATCGGCAGGGATGAAATGCCGAAAACGTCGCCGGCCGCAATCAGCACCTCGACGATCGAGCGGCGCCCATCGGGCAGCAGCTTGTAGAGCATCACCGCGCCCTCGACGAGCTGATAGACCTGGACTGCGGGGTCGCCTTCGCGAAACAGATGGACATGCTGGGGCAGGCGCCGCCGCTGACCTTCAGCTTCGCATTCGGGCTCCAATGCCGGCGCGGGGTCGGTAGACTCGTCCTTGAGCGCGCGCGAATTTCGATCGCCCCGCCTTGGCCTCCGCGCTGTCGGTCGGAGCCAGAACTTGGCATCCAGCGTCGGATCTCATGGGGCCACCTCGGGGCGCAACGGCGTTGCTGGGAAAACAGTTACAAATGAAACTTAAGCGTTCGAAGCGGCGCTGGCAAGTTGCCGCCCGGGTATTCCGGTCCTTGATTTAGATCAAAGTGAACTTGCCCCTCCGCGTCCGAAGAAACGCTCTGCGTGGCCGTGTGCGATTCCCTGACCGGTCAGACGAACAAACAAAACCCTGGGAGGTCATCGCATGGCCGAAAAGTTCGTGGGCAAGGCATCCGAGTTCAAGGATGGCGAACGGCGCATCGCCTTTGTGGGCGATACCGAGATCGGCGTCTTTCGCGAAGGCGGACAATTCTACGCCTACAGCAATTATTGCGTTCACCAGGGCGGACCGGCCTGCGAGGGGATGATCATCGCGAAAGTCGAAGAGCGGATCATGCCGGATTGCACATCCCGCGGCCTGTTCTTCTCGGCGGATGACGTGAACATCGTCTGTCCCTGGCATGGCTACGAGTACGACCTCAAGACCGGCGAATGCATCTCTGATCGCAAGCTCAAGCTTCGCAAATACAAGGTGATTCAGAAGGAGGACGACCTCTATGTCGTCGCCTGAGTCCGCTTTGCGGCATGAAGCCTCGTCGGCTCGCTCACCTCATTGACAGCAACAGCGCTTGCCGGCGCCGCGCGCCGGCGACGCGGATGTCATCGCGACGACCCAACACCAAGGAGAAGATAGATGGATCTCCAATCGGACCGCGGCCGCCGCGTTGCCGTTGAAGAACTGAACACCAGCCGCCTGCTGGCCCATGCCGCCCAGCAGGCTCACCAGCGCAAGCTCGACGACATGCTGATCGTCGATGTCGACGCCCATCATTACGAGAACGAGCATTTCAGGGACATCCTGCCGTTCATGGAGAACGATGTCCTCAAGCAGCTTGCGATCGCCAACACGATGAAGGGCGGGCGCGGCACGATCATGCCGACGCAGGTCGGCTACCAGGACATGGGCGGGCGGGTGACGCGCTATCCGCTGCGCTCATCCGAGAAGACCGATCATTCCGACCACAAGCGCGACATCCAGCTCGGTCATCGTTGGATGGATGCCATGTCGGTCGACTACTCCTGCCTGTTTCCGACCGGCATGCTCAACGTCGGCCTTCATCCGCAGAAGGAAATGGAGGTCGAGCTGTGCTGGGCCTACAACCGCTGGGTCACCGAGAAGGTGCTGCCGGAATCCGGCGGCCGCATGTTCTCGATGCTGAGCCTGCCGGTCTCCGATCCGGACGCGGCGCTCCGCCATGTCGAGACATTCGGCCACCGCAAAGGCGTCGGCGGCTTCATGGTCACGACGGTCCGCACCATTCCGATCCACGACAACACGCTGATGAAAGTCTACCGCGCCATCGAGGAGCGCGGTCTCGTGTTGTCGTTCCACTCGGCCTTCAATTGGAACGAGAACGTATTCCGCGGCTGTAACCGCTTCCTCGCGGTGCACGCCCTCGGATTCTCCTTCTACAACATTCTCCATTGCACCAACTGGGTGACCAACGGCATTCCCGAGCGCTTCCCGAAGCTGCCGGTGATCTGGATCGAAGCTGGTCTCGCGTGGATTCCATTCCTGATGCAGCGGCTTGACCACGAGTACATGATGCGTCCGTCCGAGTGCCCGTCGCTGAAAAAGAAGCCGAGCGAATACATGCGCGACATGTATTACTCGACCCAGCCGATCGAGATCCAGGACATGGAGGCGATGAAGGTCACGTTCCGCATGATGGATGCGGAAAACCGGCTGCTCTATGCCTCGGACTATCCGCACTGGGATTTCGATCTGCCGTCGACGATCTACGACCTGCCGTTCCTGTCGGAGAGGGCCAAGCACAACATTCTCGGCGGGACCGCGGCCCGGCTGTTCAAGCTCGCGCCGCGCAACGAGAAGCAAAAGCAGAACCTGAAGAAGTTCGGCAACCTCGCCGCCTGAGGGCGGCGCGAACCCTTAGAGCCACCTGCCGGTGGGGGTTCGTTGGGTGCGCAAGGCGCGGACACGCGCGTGCGCACCATTTTTTTGTTTCCTTAGCCGGTAGGTGCGCAAAAGCGCAGCGTGCGCACCTTTTCGCTTTCGTCGTGAGGTCACCGTGCGCGCTGGCGCTTTGCGCACTCTACGAGCAGGGCCCTTTCCGGGCTCACCTTCATGACCGTTACTTGATCACCGGCAGGCGCTCGAACTGATGGAAGGGGGGAGGCGAGGACAGCGTCCATTCCAGTGTCGTCGCGCCCGCACCCCAAGGATTGGCGGCCGCCCTTTGCTTGCGGGCAAAGGCTTGAACGAAGGTAAAGAAGAAGATGACCAAGCCGATCGCAAAGACGTAGCTGCCGAGGGACGAGATGTAATTCCATCCGGCATAGGCATCCGGATAATCGACGTATCGGCGCGGCATCCCCGCAAGGCCGAGGAAGTGCTGCGGGAAGAAGATCATGTTGGCGCCGATGAATGCGATCCAGAAATGCAGCTTTCCGAGGAATTCCGAATAGGTGTAGCCGGTGATTTTCGGAAACCAGTAGTACCAGGCCGCGAAGATGCCGAAAGTGGCGCCGATCGACATCGTGTAGTGGAAGTGCGCCACCACGTAATAGGTGTCCTGAAGCACGCGATCGACGGCGGCGTTGGCAAGGACGACGCCGGTGACGCCGCCGACCGTGAACATGAAGATGAATCCGATGGCCCATACCATCGGCGTGCGGAACTCGATGGCGCCACCCCACATGGTCGCGATCCAGGAGAAGATCTTCACGCCCGTCGGCACCGCAATGACCATGGTGGCGGCGACGAAGTAGGCCTGCACGCTCGACGACATGCCGACCGTGTACATGTGGTGCGCCCACACGATGAAGCCGATCACGCCGATGGCGACCATCGCGTAAGCCATGCCGAGATAGCCGAACACCGGCTTGCGGCTGAAGGTGGCGACGATCTGGCTGACGACGCCGAACGCCGGCAGGATGAGCACGTAGACTTCGGGATGGCCGAAGAACCAGAACAGGTGCTGGAACAGCACCGGATCGCCGCCGCCCTGCGGATCGAAGAAGGTGGTGCCGAAATTGCGGTCGGTCAGCAGCATGGTGATGCCGCCGGCGAGAACCGGCAGCGACAGCAGCAGCAGGAAGACCGTCACCAGGATCGACCACACGAACAGCGGCATCTTGTGCAGGGTCATGCCGGGCGCGCGCATGTTGAAAATCGTGGTGATGAAGTTGATCGACCCGAGGACCGACGATGCGCCGGCGAGGTGAAGCGCGAGGATGGCGAAATCCACCGCCGGACCGGGATGCCCGGTGGTGGAGGACAGGGGCGTGTAGATCGTCCAGCCTGCGCCGACGCCGTTCGAGCCCGGTGGGCCCTCGACGAACATCGACATCACCAGAAGGGAAATCGCGGCCGGCAACAGCCAGAACGAGATGTTGTTCATGCGCGGAAACGCCATATCCGGCGCACCGATCATCAGCGGCACAAACCAGTTGCCGAAGCCGCCGATCAGCGCCGGCATGATCATGAAGAACACCATGATCAGGCCGTGCGCCGTGACAAAGACGTTGAAGGTGTGCGGGTTGGTGAAGAACTGGATCCCAGGATGCGCCAATTCGAGCCGCATGCCGATCGACAGCGCGCCGCCGATCACGCCGGCCAGGATGGCGAACACCAGGTACATCGTTCCGATGTCCTTGTGGTTCGTCGAATAGGCGAAGCGGCGCCAACCATGGGGATGTCCCGGCGAAACGACGGTGGCGCCGGCCGAAGGCTTGCTCATCTGGGGTTCCTCTGCATGTTTCGAAGGGCACGTTTGGCGAGGAGCGGCCAAAGGCCACCGATGAGGCAGAGGCTTGGAAACGGCCCGGTGCGACTTTGATCCAGATCAAAGCGCGGACGGGCTCGCCGATGAGTTCGTTGAAGTTGCTTCCGCGCTGATCGCGGCGGCTCCGGCGGAACGTCGTTTTGAGCCGGATCAAAGCTTCGAGCCGCCACCCTGTCAGAAATGCGCCCATGAACATGAAGCTCGCGCTCGCCGAACGCCGCGTTCCGCGTTACACCTCGTATCCGACGGCTCCCCATTTTTCGGAATCAGTCGGACGAGAGACCTATTCGTCCTGGCTCGGCGACCTGCCGCGCGAGGCGTCGCTGTCGCTCTATCTGCACGTGCCGTTCTGTACGGAGCTGTGTCACTATTGCGGCTGCAACACCAAAGCCGTCCGTCGGCGCGCCCCCGTCGAAGACTATGCGCGCCTCCTGGAAACCGAGATCGACTTGTTGGCAGCGGTGGTCCGCAATCGCCGGGTCGTGCATGTGCACTGGGGCGGCGGAACGCCCTCGATCCTCGGGAGCGCAGCGATCGGGCGCATCGTCGAACGGCTCGCTGCGGCGTTCGATCTCAGCTCGCTCCATGAGCACGCGATCGAACTTGATCCACGCTCGCTCACGCCGAGCTTGGCGCTGGCGCTCGCCCGCATCGGGGTTACCCGCGCGAGCTTGGGCGTGCAGGATTTTTCCCCGCACGTGCAGCAGGCGATCGGCCGGATCCAATCGTTCGACCAGGTGGCGCGTGCCGCCGGCGCGCTGCGGGACGCCGGTATCGAGGAAATCAATTTCGACCTGATGTACGGCCTGCCGCATCAGACGGTCGATGACGTGATCCGTACCGCAGAGCTTGCGGCGTCGCTTGCGCCCTCGCGCCTCGCGCTGTTCGGATACGCCCACGTGCCCTGGTTCAAGACGCATCAGCGGCTGATCGAGGAGTTGGCGCTCGCGGGGCCGCAGGAGCGCATCGCGCAAATGGATGCGGCGACCGCGGCGCTCGAGGCGCGCGGATTTGTCAAAATCGGCCTCGATCATTTCGCCGTAGCCGGCGACGAGCTGTCAGAGGCAATGCGTCGTGGGCAGCTGCACCGCAACTTCCAGGGCTATACAACCGATCTCGCGGATGCGCTCATCGGCATCGGCGCTTCCTCGATCGGGCGATTGCCGCAGGGCTATGTCCAGAACGCGCCTGATGTCGGCTCCTACGCGCGCGCCGTCACGGCCGGACATTTTGCCGTGGCCAAGGGCATTGCGCTGTCGGACGACGATCAAATACGCGCCCGCATCATCGAGCGGCTGATGTGCGATCTTGCCGTGGACCTCACCGATGTTGCGGAACATGTCGACTTTTCCGACGAGCTCGATGCGCTCGATGATTTGCGCAACGCCGGGGTCGTTCATTACGACGGCGGGCGCGTCGTCGTCACCGAGGCCGGCCGCCCCTACGTCCGTTTGGTGGCAGCGGTGTTCGACGCCTATTTGCGCGATGGCAAAAAGCGCCACTCCGCTGCGGTTTGATGCGCGCTTCGCACAGGGAGCGGGCCGCAGTTGATCTAAATCAAAGACCCGCCGGCCACCCAGGGCTGATAGTTGCGCGAGAAACTGTTGAGCCTGGGAGAGCACGCATGTTGCGGAGGGAGCAGAACGAACTCGTCACGCAAACCGGTCCGGGTACGCCGATGGGGCGCCTGTTCCGGTGCTATTGGACACCTGTTCTGTTCGCCGAAGAGCTTCCGGAAAACGATTGTCCCCCGGTGCGCGTGAAGGTGCTGTCGGAGCGCCTTGTCGCCTTCCGCGACAGCAAGGGCCGGTTGGGCCTGATCGATGAATTCTGCCCCCATCGCGGCGCGTCGCTGTGGTTTGGGCGGAACGAGGAATGCGGGCTGCGCTGTCCCTATCACGGCTGGAAATTCGACGTGAACGGGCAATGCGTCGAGGTTCCTTCCGAACCCGACGAAAGCGGCTTCGCCAAGAAGATCAAGCTCAAGTCGTATCCGCTGGTCGAACGCGGCGGCGTGCTGTGGGCGTATCTCGGTCCGCCCGAACAGCAGCCGCCGCTGCCCGAGTGGGAATTCGCGATGGTGCCGGACGCGCAACGCTTCGTGTCGAAGCGGCAGCAGGAATGCAATTGGCTCCAGGCCATGGAGGGCGGCATCGACTTAAGCCATGTTTCCTTCCTGCATCGCGGCAACATCTCCACCGATCCGCTGTTCAAGGGCGCGAAGGGCAATCAGTACAATCTCAACGACGCGCGCCCGGTCTTCGAGGTGCACGAAAGTGCCGGCGGCCTCTACATCGGCGCCCGGCGCAATGCCGAGAACGGCAACTACTACTGGCGCATCACCCAATGGGTGATGCCGTCCTTCACCATGATCGCGCCGCGCGGAGGCCACACCGTACACGGCCACTTCTGGATCCCGATCGACGACGAGAACTGCTGGGCGTGGAGCTACGACTACCACCCGACGCGCAAGATCACTGACGCCGAACGCCACGCCATGAAGGACGGCAAGGGCGTGCATTGCAAATTCGTGCCGGGCACCTATCGCCCGCTAGCCAACAAGGACAACGACTACCTGATGGACCGCGAGGCGCAGAAGCGCGGCGACAGCTACAGCGGCATCGAAGGCATCGCGATCCAGGACGGCTCGCTGCAGGAAAGCATGGGCCCGATCGTCGATCGCACCAAGGAGAACCTGGTCTCCACCGACAACGGGATCATCATGGCGCGCCATCGCCTGATGCGGGCGGCAAAGGACCTCGTCGAAAAGGGCACGACGCCGCCGGGCGTCGAGCTGGCGCACCAACGCGTGCGGTCCGCCTCGGTGATACTGCCGCCCGATCGGCCTTTCAAGGAGGCCGCCAAAGAGGCGCTGACCGTTCGCCCGGGCGAGGCGCTGGCGACCGTTTGACAAGGATCACAGCAAGAAGGGAAACGCCGCCATGCCGGCTGCCATGACGCAGGACATTCCTGGCACCACCATGTTTGATGGCGCGCAAGCGCAGAAGGGCTTGGCTCTCAACCGCATGTGTTTCTCGTTCAACAGCGCCGAGAACCGTGCTGCGTTCCTCAAGGACGAGGACGCCTATTGCCGCCGGTTCGGCCTCAACGACGAACAGCGTGAGGCGGTGCGCAGCCGCAGCGTGCTCAGGCTGATCGAGGCCGGCGGCAACGTCTATTACCTCGCGAAGCTCGCCGGAATTTTCGGCCTCAACGTCCAGGACATCGGCGCGCAGCAGACCGGAATGAGCGTCGACGAGTTCAAGGAAATGCTCGTCGCCGAGGGGAGGTAGAGATGGCGAGAATCATCGGCGGCATCGCATCGACGCATGTCCCCGCGATCGGCAAGGCGATCGCGGAGAAGAAGCAGAACGATCCCTATTGGAAGCCGTTCTTCCAGGGATTTGATTTCGTCCACTACTGGCTGGCGCGGGAAAAGCCCGACGTCGCGGTCGTCTTCTCCAACGATCACGGGCTCAACTTCTTCCTCGACAAGATGCCGACTTTCGCGGTCGGCGCGGCGAAGGAATATCGCAGCGAGGATGAGGGATGGGGCATCCCGGTGTCGCGGCCGATCGCCGGCGATCCCGACCTGTCATGGCATCTGATCAATGCTCTGGTCGCCGATGAATTCGACATCACGACGTGCCAGGAAATGCTGATCGACCACGCGATCACGATTCCGATGGCGCTGATGTGGCCGGGCGAAAAATGGCCGATCAAGATCGTGCCGATTTCGATCAACACCGTGCAGCATCCGCTGCCGTCATTGGCGCGATGCCTCAAGCTCGGCCGCTCGGTCGGCCGCGCGATCGAATCTTACGACGCTGATCTGCGGGTCATGATCGTCGGCACCGGCGGGCTGTCGCATCAGCTCGATGGCCAGCGTGCCGGATTTATCAACAAGGAATTCGACCAGCTTTGCCTCGATAAGATCGTAAATGATCCGGAGTTGCTGACGCACTATTCGATCCATGACTGGGTCAAGCTCGCCGGTGCCCAGGGCGTTGAATTTCTCAACTGGATGGCAATGCGTGGCGCGCTGCCCGGCGACGTACGGCAAGTGCACCGCAACTATCATATTCCGATCTCCAACACCGCGGCGGCAACGCTCGTGCTGGAGAACGACAGAAGACCGGCATTGATTGCGGCTTGAACTGAGGCCGCGTTTAGGCCGGCCATCAATCATTGGCAGGGCGCCTTGGCGTTCGATTTGCGAACGAAAGGCCCCAAGGAACAAACTGTTTGATGAAGACGAAAAAGGATTTGATCCTCAAGCTGCTCAACGGGCATCGCCTGATGACGCTCGCCACCAACCGGCCCGACGGCTGGCCACAGGCGACGATGGTCGGCTATGTCAACGATGGGTTCCTGCTGTATTGTTTCGTCGCGCGCAATTCCCAGAAGTACGTGAATATCAAGCGCGACCCCCGCGTATCGATTGCGATCGGCAGCGACGCGGCGCATCCCGTGGACATCAAGGGTCTTTCGCTCGCCGGCAGGGCCTCCGAGGTGACCGACCCGGCCGAGTTCGATCATGTCGGCCGGCTGCGGCTCAACCGCTATCCCGAATATGCGGACCTGCCGCCACCCGTCCTGCGCGGCGATGTGGAGCGGATCGCCCCGCAGCCGCTATCGGCGGGCGTCATGCTGTTGCGGATCGCGCCGGAGATTTTCTCGGTGCTCGACTATTCACGCGGGTTCGGTCACAGCGACCTCGTCACATTCTCGGAGCGCGACCTCGATATTTTGCTTGAGAGCCGGCGGCATCGATGGGTCGGCAATGGCGGTGCGGAGGATGGTGCCGTCGGCGGCAGCGTGGCTCGCATGACCGCAGCAAAGTGATCGTCCGGGGGTGCATCGCGCTTTTTAGATTGGAACCATTCTAAAAAAGAGCTATCAGTGGCGTCGGGGAGTGTTTTGGGGCGGGGCGCAGATGCAGTCATTTCGCTGGCGCGTATCGTCGGCGTTGGTCGGGGCGATCGCGGTCCTTTCTTTTGCTCCGCAATCGGCCCGCGCCGTTGATGAGATCCAGGTCTACAACGCCGAGATCGCGGAAGTCGGCCAGTGGACCATTCAGCATCACTTCAACTACACGTTCGATGGACGCAAGGAGCCGGATTTTCCGGGCGGCCTCGTGCCCAACCACGCGCTCAATGCCACGCCTGAGTTCGCTTATGGCGTCACCAAGTGGTTCGAGTTCGGCTTCTACATTCCGTGGGCCATTGATGGCGATGGCCGTTTTCTCTCCAACGCAGCCAAGGTGCGAACGCTGTTCGTCACGCCCGACGCCGAGAAGAAGAACTTCTTCTACGGCATCAACTTTGAATACGACTACACGACGCCGCCGTTCTCGCAGACGCGCTTTGCGATGGAAATCCGGCCGATCATCGGCTGGCGAAATCCGCAGTGGGAATTCATCGTCAATCCGATCGTCGACGCCGGCTTTGGAAAATACGGCGAAGCTGATTTCGCGCCAGCCGCGCGCTTGGCCCGCAAGCTTGCCGAAGACACGTTCATCGGCTTGGAGTACTACACCGACCTCGGGCCGTTCGGCGGATTTCAGTCATTCCAGCAGCAGCAGCACCAGCTGTTTGCCGTCGCTGACTTCAAAGTCGGCGTCATCGACGTGGATTTCGGCGTCGGCTACGGCCTGACCCCCGGTTCCGATCGGCTGGTCGCGAAGACCATCCTGACCTACGCGATCCCGGTGCCAGGCAAAGACTCGGCTGATAACAAGCCGGCGATGAAGACGCCGCCATCGATGAAGTCCTCCATGCGCGGCTTGTCTCAGTACGCGAGCGACCCGTTTGCCGGGATGCGTTGATAGGCCACCCGCCGCCTGCCGTAGCCCGGATGAGCGCAGCGACATCCGGGTACAGCGGATCAATTCGGCAGGCGAACGATGGGGCGATGGACACCCCGCATATCGCTGCGCTCATGCGGGCTACGCGCGGGCATCTGATACGTCGGGAATGGCCCCTGCCGCACCTCCGGGCCACCCGGAACCTTCATCACAACGTCGCGTTAAGCCTCATCTATGCGCCGATTGTATCGGCTTGCGGTTTGCCGGCGGGCGCAGGCAGCGGCCAAACACAGCAACCGAGCGAGAGAACCTCATGGAAGCCAAGACGTTCTCGGCAACCGACCGCAATTTCGGAAAATCTCTTCGCACGCCCCAAGGCGACCTCGATCGCGTCGCGATCAACACCATTCGCACCCTTGCCATGGACGCCGTGCAAAAGGCCAATTCCGGGCATCCCGGAACGCCGATGGCGCTCGCTCCCGTCGTCTACACGCTGTGGCAGCGTGTTCTCCGTTACGATCCCGACACGCCGAACTGGCCTAATCGCGACCGTTTCGTCCTATCCAACGGGCATGCGTCGATGCTGCTCTACGCCATCCTGCATCTCGCCGGCGTCAAGGATGGTGACCGGGGGCAGGGCGATGGAAAGTCTGAGCGCGCCGGCGGTCACGCTCGATGACATCAAGGCGTTTCGCCAGCTCGGCAGCCGTTGTCCCGGGCATCCCGAGTACGGTCATACGACCGGCGTCGAAATCACGACCGGTCCGCTGGGGCAGGGGTGCGGCAACAGCGTCGGCATGGCGATGGCGCAGCGCTGGCTTGCCAATTATTTCAATCGCGACGGCTTCAAGCTGTTCGATTACGACGTTTACGTCCTATGCAGCGACGGCGACATGATGGAGGGCGTTGCCAGCGAAGCGGCCTCGCTCGCCGGGCATCTGTGCCTGTCCAACCTCTGCTGGATCTACGACAACAATCACATCACCATCGACGGCAAGACCGATATCGCGTTCACCGAAGATGTCGCGACCCGTTTCCGCGGCTACGGCTGGAACGTCGTGCATGTCACCGATGCGAACGACACCGCGGCCATCGAACGCGCGCTGGACAATTTCCGCCGCACCAACGACCGGCCCACGTTCATCATCGTCGACAGCCATATCGCGTACGGCGCCCCCCACAAGCAGGACACGAGCGCAGCACATGGCGAACCTTTGGGGGAAGAAGAGGTGCGCCTCGCCAAGCGCGCCTATGGCTGGCCGGAGGACGCGAAATTCCTGGTGCCGGACGGCGTTTACGAGCATTTCCGCAACGGCATCGGCAAGCGCGGCGAGCGGCTGAGCAAGGAATGGATGGCGGTCAGCGATCGCTACCGCCGCCAATTTCCCGAACTCGGATCGACGCTGGCCGCGCTTGAGGGGCGCGCCGGGCCGGCCGGCTGGGATGCCGACCTGCCGCGCTTCGAGCCGGACGCCAAAGGGCTGGCGACGCGGGAAGCGTCGGGACGGGTGCTCGCCGCCATCGCCGAGCACGCGCCGTTGATGATCGGCGGCAACGCGGATCTCGCGGCCTCCACCAAGGCGGTGGTGAAAGGCTCCGGTGATTTCGAAGCCGGGCCGGACGTCGGGCGCAATGTTCATTTCGGCGTGCGGGAGCATGCCATGGGAGCCGCGCTCAACGGGCTCGCCGTGTGCGGATTGCGGCCGTTCGGCGGGACCTTCCTGATCTTCTCCGACTACATGAAGCCGTCGATCCGGCTCGCCGCCATGATGGGCCTGCCGACCATCTACATCTTCACCCACGACTCGATCGGATTGGGCCAGGACGGGCCGACCCACCAGCCGGTCGAGCAGTTGGTGGGCTTGCGCGCGATCCCGGGCCTCATTGTCTTGCGGCCGGCCGACGCCGGAGAAGTGGTGGAAAGCTGGAAGGTCGTGATGGGGCTGACGACCCATCCCGTCTGCCTTGTGCTGACCCGCCAGGCGGTGCCGACGTTCGACCGCGACGCAGCTTGCGCCGGCGTCTGGCGTTTCGCGCGGTGCTTACATCTTGGCCGATGCCAAGGACGGCCCGCCCGACGTTATCCTGATGGCCACCGGCAGCGAGGTCTCGGTCTGCGTCAAGGCGCGCGATCTGCTGGCGGCAGCGGGGGTCAGGGCGCGCGTCGTGAGCATGCCGTCGTGGGAATTGTTCGAGCGGCAGGACCGCGCCTATCGTGACGAGGTGCTGCCGCCCGCGGTCAGGGCGCGGGTCTCGGTCGAGGCCGCAAGTCCGCTCGGCTGGGAGCGCTATGTGGGCGCCGAGGGCGCTATAATCGGCATGAAGGGATTCGGTGCATCGGCACCCGCCGCTGACCTGATGAAGACCTTCGGCTTCACGCCCGGCGACGTCGCGGACATCGCCAAGGCCCAAATCGCGAAATGGAAGGCTGCATGAATCCATTGCAGGCGCTCAACGAGCACGGTCAGGCAGTTTGGCTCGATTTTCTCGCACGCGACTTTCTGCGCAAGGGCGGGCTCCGCCAACTGATCGCCGAAGACGGGCTCAGCGGCGTCACGTCCAATCCGTCGATCTTCGAGAAGGCCATCGGGGAATCGAGCGAGTACGAGGACAAGCTGCGCGCGGCGGCTGCCTCCGGCGGAGAAACCATAAGCTCGATCTACGAGAGCCTCGCGATCGAAGATATCCGCGCACGCCGCCGATGATCTCAAAACGGTGTTCGACCGCACCAAGGGCGCGGACGGGTTCGTCAGCCTCGAAGTCTCGCCCTATCTCGCGAACGACACGGCGGCGACGATCGCGGAGGCGCGGCGGCTGTGGCACGCGGTCGAGCGACCGAACCTGATGGTGAAGGTGCCGGCGACGCCGGCAGGGCTGCCGGCGATCCGCGCAGCTCATCGGCGAGGGCATCAACATCAACATCACGCTGTTGTTCGCGCAAAAAGTCTACGAGGAGGTGGCGGAGGCCTATCTCGCCGGCCTGGAGCATTTCGCGGCGAACGGCGGCGACGTCGAGCGCGATCGCGAGCGTTGCAAGCTTCTTCGTCAGCCGCATCGACACCGCGGTCGACGCCAAGCTCGCCGAGCGGCTGCAGCCGCGCCACGATCCCGCGCAGCGCACGAAACTCGAAGCGTTGCGCGGCAAAATCGCCATCGCCAACGCAAAGCTCGCCTATCGCAGCTTCAAGCGCATCTTCTCCGGTCCGCGCTGGGATCGCGCTCGCCGCGCAAAGGCGCGCGGCCGCAGCGCCTGCTCTGGGCGAGCACCGGCACCAAGAACCCGGCTTACAGCGACGTGCTCTACGTCGAGACGCTGATCGGGCCGCACACGGTCAACACCATGCCGCGTCAAGACGATGGATGCGTTTCGCGACCATGGCCGCGCGCGCGCGACGCATCGAGGAGGGAGTAGGCGAGGCCGAAGCCGAGTCTGGCGGCGCTCGCCGCTGCCGGCATTTCGCTCGACGAGGTGACGGCGAGGCTCGTCGTCGACGGCGTGCGGCTCTTTGCCGACGCGTTCGACAAGCTTCTCGGCGCGGTCGCGCGCAAGCGCGCCGAGGCGCTCGGCACGCGGCTCGGCACGCAGAAGCTGATGCTCGGCGATGCGCTGGGCAAGGACGTTGACGCCGCCGCCGATAGCTGGCGAGCGGCCGGCAACATCCGGCGGCTGTGGAGCGCGCGACGCCAAGCTGTGGACCGGCGCACGACGAAGCGAAATGGCTCGGCTGGCTCGACATCGTCGATGCGCGAACGCGCCGACATCGGCACGCTCAGAGCATTTGCCGAGGATGTCCGCGCAGCGAAATTCCGCGATGTGGTTCTGCTCGGCATGGGCGGATCGAGCCTCGGCCCGGAAGTGCTCGCGCTGACGTTCGGCCGAAGCGCCGGCTTGCCGCAAGCTGCACGTCCTCGATTCGACCGACCCGCAGCAGATGCCGCGCGATCGAAGCAGCGATCGATCTCGCCTCGACGCTGTTCATCGTCTCGAGCAAATCCGGCAGCACGCTCGAGCCGAATATCTTCAAGGATTATTTCTTCGCGCGCGTCGCGGAGGCGCGTCGGCAAAGGCGAAGCCGGCGCGCCGCTTCGTCGCCATCACCGATCCCGGACTCCTCGCTGCAGAAGACGCGCGGAGCGCGACGGCTTCCGCCACATCTTCTTCGGCGATCCGAGCATCGGCGGCCGCTATTCGGTGCTGTCGAAATTCGGCCTCGTGCCCGCCGCCGCGATCGGCCTCGACGTCGGCGCAGTTTCTCGACCGAGCGCGGATGATGGTGCGCAGCTGCGGCGACGACGTGCCGCCCGCTGCAAATCCCGCGCGTGCAACTCGGCCTCGCCTGGGCGTGCTCGCCGCCAAGCGCGGGCGCGACAAGGTGACGATCATCGCGTCGCCGGAGCATCGCGGACTTCGGCGCCTGGCTCGAGCAGCTCATCGCGGAATCGACCGGCAAGAACGGCAAAGGCCTCATTCCGGTCGACGGCGAGCCGCTCGGCGCGCCTGCGGTCTACGGCAACGACCGCGTGTTCATTCAGCTGCGGCTTCGACGGCAGCGATGCGAGCCAAGACGCTGCGGTCGATGCTCTGGCGAACAGCGGGACATCCGGTGGTGCGGATCGATCTCGCACGACACCATGGCAGATCGCCCAGGAGTTTTTCCGGTGGGAGATGGCGACCGCCGTCGCCGGCGCGGTGATCGGCATCGATCCGTTCGATCAGCCTGATGTCGAGGCGAGCAAGGTCGAGACGCGCGACCTGACCGACGGCCTACGAGAAGACCGGCGAGCTGCCTGCCGAAACGCCGGTGTTCCGCGGCAACGGCATCGCGCTCTACGCCGACGAGACGAACGCCCAGGCGCTGCGCCGCGCCGGCGCCAATTCCTCGCTCGACAGCTGGCTGAAGGCGCATCTCTCCCGCATCAAGCGCCGGCGATTACGCGGCGCTTCTTGCCTATATCGAACGCAACAAGCCCCACATCGACGCGCTGCAAGACATGCGCACCGCATTGCGCGACGATTTGCATGTGGCGACCTGCGTCGGCTTCGGTCCGCGGTTCCTGCACTCGACCGGCCAGGCCTACAAGGGCGGGCCGCCGAGCGGGGTGTTCCTGCAGATCACCGCGCGATGACGCCGCCGATCTCGCCATACCCGGCCACAAGGCCACGCTTCGGCGTGGTCAAGGCGGCCCAGGCGCGGGGCGATTTCCAGGTTTTGGCCGAGCGCGGACGCCGCGCGTTGCGCGTCCATCTCGGTCGCGATGTGGAAGCCGGACTGTCCGTGCTCGCGGAGGCGACGCGCCGCGCATTGAGTTGATCGCATCGCCGCAGTGGAGCAAGGAGTTTCGCGCATGCAGCTTGGTATGGTGGGCCTCGGCCGGATGGGCGGCAACATCGTGCGGCGGCTGATGCGCGCAGGCCATCAGTGCGTGGTCTATGACCGCAGCGCCGACGCGATCCGCGGCCTGGCCAAGGAAGGCGCCACGGCCGCGTCAGGCCTCGGTGATTTGCTGCCAAGCTGAAGGCGCCGCGCGCCGTCTGGGTGATGCTGCCGGCCGGCAAGGCGACGGAAAATGCCGTCGCGGAGCTCGGCCAGCATATGGCGGCCGGCGACGTCATCATCGATGGCGGCAACTCTTTCTACAAGGACGATGTCCGCCGCGCGCGCATGCTCAAGGCCAAGGGCATTCATTATCTCGATGTCGGCACGAGCGGCGGCATCTGGGGCATCGAGCGCGGCTACTGCATGATGATCGGCGGCGACAAGGCCGCGGTCGACCGGCTCGATCCGATTTTCGCGGCGCTGGCGCCGGGCATCGGCAACATCCCGCGCACGCCCGGCCGCGACGGGCGTGATCCGCGCGCCGAGCAGGGCTACGTGCATTGCGGCCCGAGCGGCGCCGGCCATTTCGTCAAGATGATCCACAACGGCATCGAGTACGGCCTGATGCAGGCCTATGCCGAAGGGTTCGCGATCCTCCACCAGGCGAAGGCGAACGGCCGCCCGGACGACGAGCGCTACGATCTGAACGTCGCCGACATCGCCGAAGTGTGGCGCCGCGGCAGCGTGATCTCCTCCTGGCTGCTCGACCTCACCGCATCGGCGCTGGCCGCCGATGACAAGCTCGACGGTTTTACCGGCGTGGTCGAGGATTCCGGGGAAGGGCGGTGGACGGTGATGGCCGCCATCGAGGAAGCGGTGCCGGCGCCGGTGATTTCCGCCGCGCTCTATGCGCGCTTCCGCTCGCGCGAGCAGAACGCATTCGCCGACAAACTGCTCTCCGCGATGCGCAAGGGGTTCGGCGGCCACATCGAACCCCGAAGCGGCGAACCAAGGAGCGGCTCCTGAACGCGCAGGACGAGGCACGACCCTGGTGCGCCGGCGAACAGGCCGGCGGCGCCAAACCTGCGCCGCCGTGCACGGTCGTCGTCTTCGGCGCCGGCGGCGATCTGATGCAGCGGCTGCTGGTGCCGGCGCTTTACAATCTGTCGTGCTGGGGCCTGCTGCCGGACCGCTTCGCCATTCTCGGCATCGGTCGGACCGAGAAGACCGCCGATCAGTTTCGCGACGAAATCGCCGAGGCCGCGAAGGGATTCGCGCCGCATCATTCGATCGACGACGCGGTGTTGAAGCGGCTGACCCGGCGCGGCCGACTATCTCGCCGGCGATGTGCGCGACGCTGCGATCTACAACGAGCTCGGCGCGCGCCTTGAACATCTGCGCGGCGACACCGGCGGCAACGTCCTTTTTTATCTCGCGATCGTGCCGGAACTGTTCGGCCCGATCGTGCGTCACCTGGGCAACGCCGGACTGCTGCACGAGGGCGGCTTCTGGCGCCGCGTGATCATCGAGAAGCCGTTCGGCAGCGATCTCGCGTCGGCGCGCGCGGCTCAATACCGAAATCCTGAGTGTGCTCGACGAAAGCCAGATTTACCGCATCGATCATTTTCTCGGCAAAGAGACGGTCCAGAACATTCTGGCGTTTCGCTTTGCCAACGGCTTCTTCGAGCCGATGTGGGATCGCGATCACATCGACCATGTCCAGATCACCGTCGCCGAGACGGTGGGCGTCGAGCAGCGCGCGGAATTTCTACGATCACACCGGCGCGCTGCGCGACATGGTTCCCAATCATCTCTTTCAGCTCATGGCGATGACGGCGATGGAGCCGCCGATCTCGTTCGATGCCGACGAGGTCCGCAGCAAGAAGGACGATGTGCTGCGCGCGGTTCATCCG
Source organism: uncultured Alphaproteobacteria bacterium (assembly GCA_963702755.1). GTDB lineage: Bacteria > Pseudomonadota > Alphaproteobacteria > Rhizobiales > Xanthobacteraceae > JAJPKK01. Next base: position 41,908 of record CAVPDZ010000016.1, read on the forward strand.
TTGTCGCCGGCCGATGTCGAGCGCCACGTCGTGCGCGGTCAGTATGATGCCGGACAGGCCGGCAATGGACCGCTCCCCGCTTATCGCGACGAACCGCGCGTCGCCCAAGGTTCGACCACCGAGACATTTGTCGCGATGCGGCTGATGCTGGACAACTGGCGCTGGGCCGGTGTGCCGTTCTATCTGCGGACCGGCAAGCGCCTGTCGCGCCGCACCACCGAAATCGCGATCCGGTTCAAGCCGGCGCCATACTTGCTCTTCCGCGATACGCCGGTCGACAGGATTGCCGCCGACTGGATGGTGCTGCGCATCCAGCCTGATGAAGGCATAGCGCTCGAATTCAACGCCAAGGTGCCGGGGCCATCGGTGCGGCTCGAACGCGTGCACATGAATTTTCTCTACAAGGACTATTTCCGGGTGTCGCCCAGCACCGGTTACGAAACGCTGATCTACGACGCCATGATGGGTGACCCGATGCTGTTCCAGCGCGCCGACAATATCGAGACGGGATGGGGCGTGGTGCAGCCCATTCTCGATGCGTGGAGCGGGAAAACCCCCGGCGATCCTCCGGTCGAATTCTATCCGGCGGGAAGCGACGGACCGGCCGCTGCCGCTGAGCTCCTCACCCAAGATGGCCGAACGTGGCGGCCGATCAACGGGCCGCATCGATGACGCCGACTGGGCCCGCGCAATCCACGCCGACAAATGTGGGCGGCGCGCGCGTTCCGCCGCGCGGGACGGGAGAGGTTCGTGCTTTTGCCGACGCCGAGACGCTGGCGCGCCGGGCGGCGGAATGGCTCTGCGATGCTGCAAATGCGGCGAGCGGCAAGTTCGCGATTTGCCTGTCCGGCGGTTCGACGCCGCGCCGGCTCTACGAGATGCTGTCCGCAAATCCGATTGCCGCGCGCATGCCGTGGGACCGCATCCATTGGTTCTTCGGCGATGAGCGTTTTGTGCCGCACGACCATCCCGACAGCAATTTCCGTATGGTGGAGACGGCGCTGTTCTCGCGGGCGCCGATCGCGCGTGCCAACATTCACCCGATCCGGACCGAAGGTGTGACGCCGGAGCAAGCGGCCGCGGACTACGAGCAAACGCTGCAACGCTTCTATGGCGGCACGTCGCTTGATTCAAAGCGGCCGCTGTTTGGCGTCATGCTGCTCGGGCTTGGCGAAGACGGGCACACGGCGTCGCTCTTTCCCGGCAATCCCGTCCTGAACGAACGTCGGCGTTGGGCCGCTGCCGTAACCGGTGGGCCCGGCCACACTCGCATTACCTTGACCTACCCGATCCTGAACAGCAGCGCGCTTGCGGCGTTCCTTGTCGCCGGGCAATCGAAGCGAGACATCCTTGCGCGCGCTCTTAGCGGCGACAACAGCCTGCCGGCGGTTGAAGTTCGGCCGGTCGGACGCCTGTTCTGGTTCGTCGATCGCGCCGCCTGTCCGCAAGTTTCTGACGCTGGCTCGGCCGAGCCGCGACAATGGGACGAACGTCACCATGACTAGGAGTTGAGGTGTGGCGAACGGCCCCCGTCCTTCGGTCATTGTTGTCATGGGTGTGTCGAGTTCGGGCAAGACGACCGTAGGTGCATTGCTCGCCGGGCGCCTCCAGTGGGAGTTCGCCGATGCCGACTGGTTTCATCCCACGGCAAACGTCGACAAGATGCATGCCGGAATTCCGCTGACGGATGATGATCGCTGGCCGTGGCTTGCCAGAGTTGCCGCATGGATCGACGAGCGCCGCGCCGCCGGCGAACACGCGGTGATCGGATGTTCGGCCCTGAAGCGAAGCTATCGGCAAGTCATCATCGGCGATCGCGCCGATGTGCGCCTTGTCTATCTCAAGGGCTCGGAAGAGCTGATCGGCCGGCGCATGGCCGCCCGCCACGGCCACTTCATGCCGAAGAGCCTGCTGCACAGCCAGTTCGTGGCGCTGGAAGAGCCCGGCCCGGACGAGCACCCGATCACGATTTCGGTCGAGCCGCGCCCCGCCGAAATCGTGTCGCAGATTATCGCTGCGCTCGGTGTGGCAGATAGTCGTCCAACGCCGCGGATCACGCGGAAATAGGCAGCAACTCAAAAAGCCGTCCGTGTTTCGCTGCGCTTGCGAGGTCGCCTTTCGCTAACGCGAGTCGGACGGCCTCAAGCTTTGCCGCCTCCTCCACCGAGAGATAAGGCGACCAACCGCCTTCCTCATCGATCAGTTCCACGGGGACTTCCGCAGCATAGCGGCCCACATGAATGAATTCGATGGATTGCCGAGTTGTCACTTTCGTCGCCTTGTAAGATCGTCAGACCATCTGCCGGGGTCTGGTCGATACGCGGGCACCAGGACGGCCGGACTGTCACTGTCTCTCGGAATGCCCCAAACCACATGGAGGACCAGAACGCTCGGCCCTCGTGCGAATTCCGGATACTCCTCGATCGTCACAGCGTGTTGAATTGAAGTCGAGGACATCAGAAAGCAGAATATCATCGGCTGCAAGTTCGCGGAAGCCGTGCAGCGAAACTCGTAGTTCGCCGCTTCGGACAAGAGTTCTGGATTTTGGCAAGGATCTGGCTCACGAAAGAAGCATTTCCACAGCCGCTATGTTGATCCTGATATCAGTCGAGCGTGCCGCGGACACGTGCACCAACTTAGCTTTTGCTTCGAGTTCGACATGATGATAGCCCGGATGTCGCTTCGCTCATCCGGGCTACGAAGACGCCACAGCACAAACGCGGCGCTACTCTCCGCGGTGGAAGACGACGAAGCCCTCGCGGTTTGGCATCTTCACCTTGGGCAGCGATTGCGCGTCGACGGTTTCGGTCTCCGGGATGACGCCATTCAGATTGAGGAGATAGGCGACGGCCGCGTAGACCTCGTCATTGCTGAGCGACTTCGACTCATTGAGCGGCATGGCGCGCCGCACATAGTCGAACAGCGTCGTGGCATAGGGCCAGTAGCTGCCGACGGTCTTGATCGGAGGCTTGTCGCCCGGGAGCGAGCCCTGGCCGCCGACAAGCCGGTCGTTCGGCTGGCCGGCGCCTTTTTCATTGTGACAGGGTTGGCATTTCGCCATGAACACCGCTTCGCCGGCCTTCACGGTGCCGCTGCCCGGCGGCAGTCCGGAGCCGTCGGGCGGAATGCTGATGTCCCAGGTGGCGAGGTCCTGCGGCGAGATCGCCTTGCCGAGGTTCGGGCTCTGGGCGAATGCGCTTGAGCCCAAGCTCAGGCCCAAGCCAAGCGCGAGCAGGGTAGCGACTGCGGTGTTACGCATAAGAGCGTTACGCATAAACATGCTTCACCTCGCCCTTATCCGACACCTGCCACTGGGTGATCATGTTGTTGTGGTAGTTGCCGCGATCGCCGCGCAAGGCAACGAGCTGCGCGCGGTTGGGCTGCACGTAGCCGGTCTCGTCGGTCGAGCGGCTTTGCAGCACGGCGGGGCCGCCGTCCCATTGCCACGCCATGCGGAAGCGGGTCAGCGCTTTCGGCAGCACCGGTTCCTGAAGCGCCGCCGTGCCCCAGCTCTTGCCGCCATCGGCGGACACCTCGACCTTGGCGATCTTGCCGTAGCCTGACCAGGCAAGACCGGAGATCTCGTAGAGCCCGGCGCCACGCAGGGTAAGGCCGGGGGACGGGTGGGTGATCACCGACTTCGCTTCCATCGGGAACACGAACTGCAGCGCTTTTCCGGTCGGCAGCAGCACCGTGTATTTGGAGGTCTCGTCCTTGGTCATGGTCGGGCCGTCGGTCAGCTTGATGCGCCGGAGCCACTTCACATTCATGTTGCCCTCGAAGCCGGGCAGCAGCAGGCGCACCGGATAGCCGTTCGAGGGCCGGACCCGCTCGCCGTTCTGGTAGAGCGCGATCATCGCGTCATCGAGTGCCTTCTCGATCGGGAAGCTGCGGCTCATGCCGGAGGCGTCGGCGCCTTCCGCGAGCACCCACTTGGCTGCGGGGTCGATGCCCGCCTCCTGGAGCAGCACCGAAAGCTTGATGCCGGTCCATTCCTGGCACGACAGCAGCCCGTGGATCGCTTGCACGTTCGCCTGCACCGGCTGTTTGCCGAACATGGCGCCGCTGTTGCCGGCGCACTCGACGAACGCGATGCGCAACTCCATCGGGTAGCGGCCGAGGTCATCGAGGGTGAACACCAGCGGCCGCTTGACGAGGCCATGGATGAGGAGGCGGTGGGTGTCCGGATTGATGTCGGGGATGCCGCTGTGGTGACGCTCGTAATGGAGCCCGCTCGGCGTGATCATGCCGGTGAGCAACTGATGCGGCGTGCGCGAGGAGCCGGTGCCGGTGGTGCCGGGCGCCGAGGCCCAGGTGCGAGCGACTTTCTCCTCGTATTTCGACGGCTGGCCGTACCCCACGAATGGCCCGCCCGGGGTCTTCATCCATGGCTCGATCGGGAGCGGGTCCGCCTTCACTTCTTCGACGAGCCCGCCGACGCTCGCCGCCGCGACGCTGCCGGCGAGAAACATCCGGCGGTGCAGAAGCCCATTGCCCGCAACCTGCTCGGATTCCGGGCGCACTTTGTCTTCCATCATTTCCTCCCTGCGCATGATCGCATTGGAGGACATTGTAGTCCGATCCCGTCCGCAGGGAACGGGGTCACCTATGAATTCCAAGGAAGCGAGGGATGCAGCTTGCAGGCCGTCTCGAAGTCGTAGGGTGGGCAAAGCGAAGCGTGCCCACCAGACGAGACGCAAACCAGGCGCACGCGTGACGCGTGGGCACGCGCGGACTTTCGTCCGCGCTTTGCCCACCCTACGACTTCGTGCGCGGCGATCCCAAGCGATGCGCGTCGCGTCAACTCTCGTTGCGGCGCGGCGTGATGAGCTGGGTCTGCGTCACGACGGCGGCGAGCTTGCCGTCGCCGCGGGTGATGCGGGTCTGCCAGACCATGGTGGTACGGCCGCGATGGACCGGTGTGCATTCGCCGCGGATGGTGTCGCCGCGGGCGACGCCGGCGATGAAGTTCGACTTGCTCTCGATGGTCGTGGTGCCGGCGCCCTCCGGCAAATTGAGGAAGGTGGCGGTCCCGCCGAGATTGTCGGCGAACGCCATCACGCAACCGCCGTGCAGCGCGCCGTTGCGGTTGAGCAGATCGTCGCGAACGACAAGCTCCGCCACGACGCGGTCGCGTCCGACCTCCACGATCTTCACCCCGAGCAGGCGCGCGAACGGCGGCTGCATGTCGGCGATCGCCTGCAGCCGCCGGGCGGCCTCGGTATCATCGGTCTCCATGGCTGCGCTCAAGTCCTCGCGGCGTTCCCAAAAAGAAAAGCGCGGCCATTACGGCCGCGCGTGTCGTAGCATCGTTGGTCCGCCTGTCAGTGCGGCTGCGGCACGATCCGGAGATAGGGGCGGGGCGCCTTCCAGCCTTTCGGATAGACCTTCTTGGCTTCCTCGTCGCTCACCGAGCCGGCGATGATCACGTCCTCGCCAGGCTTCCAGTTCGCCGGCGTGGCAACCTTGTGCTTCGCGGTCAACTGCAGGGAGTCGATCACCCGGAGAACTTCGTCAAAGTTGCGTCCGGTGGTCATGGGATAGACGAGGATCAGCTTGATCTTCTTGTCCGGGCCCACAATGAAGACGTTCCGGACGGTCTGATTGTCCGCCGCCGTGCGCTGCGATGCGTCGCCGGACGCTGCCGCCGGCAGCATGCCCCAGGCCTTGGCGATCTTGAGGTCGGTGTCGCCGATCAGCGGGTAGTTCGGGGCAAAGCCCTGGGTTTCCTTGATGTCGGCCGCCCACTTGCTGTGGCTCGTGATCGGGTCGACGGACAGGCCGACGATCTTGACGTTGCGCTTGTCGAATTCGGGCTTCAGCCGCGCCATGGTGCCGAGCTCGGTGGTGCAGACCGGCGTGAAGTCCTTCGGATGCGAGAACAGCACGACCCACGAGTTGCCGATCCAATCATGGAAGCGGATGTGGCCCTCGGTGGTGTCGGCTTCGAAATCGGGCGCGGTGTCGCCAATCTGAAGAGTCATAACAAATCCTCCGCCTATGATCCGATCGCGGGGTTCCGGGTCGATCGGGATGGCGGACATATATCGCTTCGAAGGTCGCAATCAAACCATTGAAACCGCGGCGAGATGACGGCTTCGCCGCGAAAGAATAGGCGCTTTGCCAACCGCGGCGACCGGAGCATCGCGTGTCTTAAGCTGCTGTTCCCGCGCAATATTCTGCTGCGGTCCTGCTGCGCACATGGCAGCTTTGCATCGCGGCGGGCGACAGGATTTGCCCAACGGATCAGCAATTGCGTAGCGCGTGAGGCGCTGGGTCGAACAACGATCCGATCCCGGGTCGGCACGCAGCCGGCTTGGTCACCAAAAAATTGAAAATTTACCTCCAGAACATTTGAACCTTTCGATCACCCCACGCAACCAACAGACCAGGGACGGCGTTAAGCCAGAGGTAAATCCTGGCCTTTATGCGTCTGCAGGGCGGGGGATAACAAACATGGACAGGAAAGACGTCACTGCGCTTGCGCAGAGAGCAATCAACGGTCAAGGCCGCCCGTACGGCCGGCCGCTGCCATCCATCGGGGACATGCTTCCTCCGGCAATGGCAATCGCATCCAAAGCCGAGCACATCTGGGATGATGACGTCGACCACGAGATCCTTGTCTGGATCGTCTCCCACGTGCACCAGGACCATCGACGCCTTCAGTGAGCGGCCATAGGCAGCCGGCTGCCGCTCCGGCCGGCAAAGTTCAAACGAGGTCGCAAGGCATCATCGGCGACCGTTTCCCGCATCGCCGCGTCGGCTCTTCCCCAACGTCGAATTGACATTTGCCCCCGTTCGCCGCAAAGCCGGCAATGCCGGTTCGCCGCGTCGGGGGTTTCGATGTTCAAGCGGATTCTGATCGCCAACCGAGGCGAGATCGCGTGCCGCATCATCAAGACCGCGCGACGCCTCGGCATTGAGACCGTTGCGGTCTATTCCGACGCCGACCGCGACGCCCTGCATGTGCAGATGGCGGACACCGCCATCCACATTGGGCCGCCGCCAGCCGCTGAAAGCTACCTCGTCATCGACAAGATCGTGGCCGCCTGCCGGCAGAGCGGCGCCGAGGCGGTGCACCCGGGGTACGGATTTCTGTCCGAGCGAGAAGCCTTCGCCGCAGCGCTCGCCGCCGCCGGCATCGTTTTCATTGGTCCCAATGCCCGGGCAATCGCCGCCATGGGCGACAAGATCGAGAGCAAGAAGGCTGCGGCGGCCGCGAACGTGTCGACCGTGCCGGGCCATCTCGGCGTCGTCGACAACGAGAAGCAGGCGATCGATATCGCCGAGGCGATCGGCTACCCGGTGATGATCAAGGCCTCCGCCGGCGGCGGCGGCAAGGGCATGCGCATCGCCCATTCGTCCAACGAGGTCGGCGAGGGTCTCGCGCGGGCAAGATCGGAGGCGAAATCCTCGTTCGGCGACGATCGCGTGTTCATCGAGAAGTTCATCGTCGACCCGCGCCACGTCGAAATCCAGGTGCTTGGGGACAAGCACGGCAACGTCATTTATCTCGGCGAGCGCGAATGCTCGATCCAGCGCCGCAATCAGAAGGTGATCGAGGAAGCGCCGAGCCCGCTTCTCGATGCCGCAACCCGCGAGAAGATGGGCAGCCAGGCGGTCGCGCTCGCCAAGGCGGTCGGCTACAACTCCGCCGGGACGGTGGAATTCGTCGCGGGGCAGGATCGGAGCTTCTACTTCCTGGAGATGAACACCCGTCTCCAGGTCGAGCATCCGGTGACGGAGCTCGTCACCGGCATCGATCTCGTCGAGCAGATGATCCGCGTCGCTGCCGGCGAGAAGCTCGCCATCACCCAGGCTGACGTGAAGCTCTCGGGCTGGGCGGTGGAGTCCCGCATCTACGCCGAGGATCCTTATCGCAATTTCCTGCCCTCGACCGGCCGGCTCGTGAAGTATCGTCCACCGGCGGAGATGACCGAGGCCGGCGTCACGGTGCGCAATGACACCGGCGTCTACGAAGGCGGCGAAATCTCGATCTACTACGATCCGATGATCGCGAAGCTCGTGACCCACGCGCCGACGCGGGACGGCGCGATCGCCGCCCAGGCGCGCTCGCTTGATGCCTTCTACGTCGATGGCATCCGCCACAACATCCCGTTTCTGGCAGCACTGATGCAGCATCCGCGCTGGCGCAGCGGGCACCTCTCGACCGGATTCATCGCCGAGGAATTTCCCGACGGCTTCACCTCGGCCTCTCCCCACCGGCGCCGACGCGCGTGCGATTGCTGCGGTTGCGGCCTTCGTCGATCATGTGCTGGGCGAGCGCAAGCGCCGCATCTCCGGCCAGATGGGAGGGCGGGCGGTCGTGCGCGAGCGGCTGCGGTCGGTGTGGCTCGGCGGCAGCGAACTCCGCCTGGTGGTGGCGCGCGAACCCCGCGGGATCGGCGTGAGGTTCCTCGGCGAAGGCGGGGAGGGGCCGCTGACGCTGCTCACCTCGTCGTGGAAGCCGGGCGATCCGGTCTGGCACGGCACCATCGACGGGGAACCTGCCGCCGTGCAGGTGCGGCCGATCCTCAACGGCTTCCTGTTGTTCCACCGCGGTATCGAGGCGAAGGCCTACGTCTTCACGGAAAGCGAATCCGCCGCCGCCCGCCTGATGCCCATCAAAACCGTGGCCGATACGGGCAAGAAGCTGCTGTGCCCGATGCCGGGACTGGTGGTGCAGATCGCCGTGACACCGGGACAAGAGGTCAAGGCCGGTGAAACGCTTGCCATCGTCGAGGCGATGAAAATGGAGAACGTGCTCCGCGCCGAGCGCGACGGCACCGTCAAGGCGGTCTACGCCAAGAAGGGTGACAGCCTCGCCGTCGACGCCGTGATCATGGAGTTTGCGTAAGCGGAGCGCGGGCGTCCCGCCCGCCTGCTGGCTGCGTCGCCGGTCGAAACAAAGCGGGCGAGACGCCCGCGGTCCAGTTCGGTCCGGTTATCCGGTGCGGCGTCCGCGCACTTCAGGGCGAGCTTCGCCGCCGCCCTCGAGACGCTTGTCGAGATAGCTCACGATCTGCGCCATCAGTGCATCGATCTTGCCGTCAAAAAAGTGGTTGGCGGCAGGCACGACGCGCTGCTCGATGGTGATGCCTTTCTGCGTCTTGAGCTTCTCGACGAGGCCGGTCACGTCCTTATGCGGCACGACCGCATCCTTTTCGCCATGGATGATCAGGCCCGACGACGGGCAGGGCGCAAGGAAGGAAAAGTCGTAGAGATTGGCCGGCGGTGCGATCGAGATGAAGCCTTCGATTTCAGGCCGTCGCATCAACAATTGCATGCCGATCCAGGCGCCGAACGAGAATCCGGCAATCCAGCAGCCGCGGGCTTCCGGATTGATCGACTGCGCCCAGTCGAGCGCGGCGGCGGCGTCGGCGAGTTCCCCCTGGCCATGATCGAACGAGCCCTGGCTGCGTCCGACGCCGCGGAAGTTAAACCGCAGCACCGAGAAATTGCGGTGCGCGAAGGCGTAGTAGAGCTGATAGACGATCGGATGGTTCATCGTTCCGCCGAACTGCGGGTGCGGATGAAGCACGATCGCGATCGGCGCGTTCTTGATGCGGGACGGATGGTAGCGGCCTTCTATCCGGCCGGCTGAACCGGTGAAAATGATCTCGGGCATGGTTACAAACCTCGATGGCGGCGATTCCGGCTCATGGCACTGCGTAGCTGTGCACAGTGCGCTTGACGCCGCTGCTTGACGCCTCACAGAGGCGCGCGTAACTGTCTAAATCCACTCGATTTTGTCGGGCGTGCTGGGCGAGCGCCGCCGGGGCCGGGACGTGTGGGCTGGCATGGCGCGTAATCTCTTGCACGATTGGGAGGATAAAAAGCAAGAACTTCGTGGGGTAGCCTGATACGGCCAGGGTTGTCATGACCGAACGAACCTACCTCGATTGGAATGCGACCGCGCCGTTGCGGCCGGAAGCGCGCGCCGCGATGATTGCGGCGCTGGACGAAATCGGCAATCCGTCCTCTGTTCACCGCGAGGGCCGCACCGCGCGGCGCATCGTCGAACAGGCGCGCGAACGGGTTGCAGCGCTTGTGGGCGCGGAACCGCGCAACGTGGTGTTCACCTCGGGCGGAACCGAGGCCAACATGCTGGCGCTGACGCCGGCGATCGAGGCCGCCCCCGACAAGTCCCAGGACAAATTCCGCTTCGACCGCCTGCTGGTGTCGGCAATCGAACACCCCTCCGTGCGCAGCGGCGGCAGGTTTCCTGCGAGCCAGGTTGAAGAGTTCGGCGCAACGGCTGATGGCACCATCGATCTCGCGTCCTTGGAGCGTCGCCTCAACGAGTTGAAATGGCAGGGCAAACAGCCACCGCTCGTTTCGTTTATGGCGGCCAACAACGAGACCGGGGTGATCCAGCCGGTCCGGGCCGCTGCAGACATGGTCCATGCCGCGGGCGGGCTCTTGCATGTCGACGCGATCCAGGCCGCCGGAAGAATTCCGTGTAATATCAATGATATGGAAGCCGATCTTCTAACGATTTCGGCGCACAAGCTCGGCGGACCGCAAGGCGTCGGCGCACTGATCAAGCGCTCGGCCACGCTCCATCTTGGCCGAGCCCCTGCTGCGCGGTGGCGGTCAGGAGCGCGGCGGCCGTGCTGGAACCGAAGACGTCGCCGGCATCGCAGGCTTTGGCGCCGCGGCTGCCTCGGCGATGCTGACCCTGGAAGCCGATGCGGAACGCATGCGGTTCCTCCGCGATCGGCTTGAAAAGGGCCTTGCCGGAGGGCCAACGGTGGTGTTCGGCCGCAGGGTCGAGCGATTGCCGAATACGAGCTTGTTTGCGGTGCCCGGAATGCGGGCCGAGACCGCGCTCATCAACCTTGATCTCGACGGCTTCGCCGTATCCTCCGGCTCGGCCTGCTCGTCGGGCAAAGTGACGCCCTCCCATGTGCTCATGGCCATGGGTGTGTCGGAGAAGCTCGTAGCGGGGGCAATCCGCCTCAGCATGGGCCCGACAACCAGCGAAAATGAGATCGATCTGTTCCTGGAGGCTTGGACGAAATTGCTTTCCGGCCTATCTAAGGAGCGAGGCGGCATCGCCGCCTAATGAGGTTAATCACCAGGTTCCACGAAGGTTGATCGCCGCAGCCGGATTAGCCACCATATCCAACCCGCGGTCCTTGAAACCGCAGCGGAGGGAACAAGATGCCGGCCGTACAAGAGACCGTCGAGAAGGTGCGCCTGATCGACGTCGATCAGTACAAGTACGGGTTTGAGACGCAGATTGAGTCCGAAAAGGCGCCGAAGGGCCTTTCCGAAGATACCGTCCGCTTCATCTCAGCCAAGAAACACGAGCCTGACTGGATGCTGGAATGGCGCCTGTTCGCCTACCGGCACTGGCTCACCATGCGCGAGCCCACGTGGGCGCGGGTCGATTATCCGCCGATCAACTACCAGGACATCTACTACTACGCCGCGCCCAAGCAGAACGCGGCGCCGAAGTCGCTCGACGAGATCGATCCGGAGATCCTCAAGACCTACGAGAAGCTCGGTATTCCGCTGCGCGAGCAGGAGATGCTGGCGGGCGTCGTGCGGCCCGATGGCGGCGCGCTGGAGGGCGACGAAGTCCCGAGGAGCGTCGGCGGCCGGGTCGCGGTCGATGCCGTGTTCGATTCGGTGTCCGTTGCGACGACGTTCAAGCAGGAGCTGAAGAAGGCCGGCGTGATCTTCATGCCGATCTCGGAGGCGATCCGCGAGCATCCCGAGCTGGTGCGCAAATATCTCGGCTCGGTCGTGCCGGTGTCGGACAATTTCTTCGCCGGCCTGAATTCGGCGGTGTTCTCCGACGGCTCGTTCGTCTACGTGCCGCCGGGCGTGCGCTGCCCGATGGAGCTGTCGACCTATTTCCGCATCAACGAGCGCAATACCGGGCAGTTCGAGCGCACGCTCATCATCGCGGACAAGGGCGCCTATGTGAGCTATCTCGAAGGCTGCACGGCCCCGCGTCGCGACGAGAACCAGCTTCACGCCGCCGTGGTCGAGCTTATCGCCCTCGACGATGCCGAGATCAAATATTCGACCGTCCAGAACTGGTATCCCGGCGACTCCGAAGGCCGCGGCGGCATCTTCAACTTCGTGACCAAGCGCGGCGATTGCCGCGGCAGGAACGCGAAGATTTCCTGGACCCAGGTCGAAACCGGCTCGGCCATCACCTGGAAATATCCGAGCTGCATCCTGCGCGGTGACGGCGCGCGCGGCGAGTTCTACTCGATCGCGATTTCGAACGGCCGCCAGCAGGTCGACTCCGGCACCAAGATGATCCATCTCGGCCGCAACACCACGAGCCGGATCATCTCCAAGGGCATCGCCGCCGGGCGCTCCAACAACACCTACCGCGGCCTCGTGTCGGCCGGTCGCCGCGCCGTCGGCGCGCGCAACTTCACCAACTGCGACTCGCTCCTGATCGGCGAGCATTGCGGCGCCCACACCGTGCCGTACATCGAATCGAAGAACTCCGCCGCAGTGTTCGAGCACGAGGCGACGACCTCGAAAATCTCCGAAGAAATGCTGTTCTACTGCATGCAGCGCGGCCTCTCCCAGGAGGAGGCGGTGGCGCTCGTCGTCAACGGATTCGTGCGCGATGTGCTGCAGCAGCTGCCGATGGAGTTCGCGGTCGAGGCGCAGAAGCTGATTTCGATCAGTCTCGAGGGGTCGGTCGGCTGACGCACAGGTCGTCTGGGGCTTTGAGCCCGAAGGCGCAGAGAAGGCGCGCCAATGATCGCGCATCCAATCTTAAAGGCGAAATTCAAAGACGTTTCTGACGAGGTCGAAGTGGCGCTGCTTAACATTAAAAACCTTCAGGTCCGTGTTGACGACCGTGAGATTCTCAGGGGCCTCGATCTCGTCGTGAATCCTGGCGAAGTGCATGCCATCATGGGTCCCAATGGCTCCGGCAAATCGACGCTCGCCCACGTGCTGTCGGGCAAGCCCGGCTATCAGGTGACGGGCGGCGAGGTGCTGTTCGAGGGCGAGGATTTGCTCGCGCTCGGCCCCGACGAGCGCGCCGCGCGCGGCATCTTTCTCGCCTTCCAGTACCCGGTCGAGATCCCCGGCGTCACCACCTTCAATTTCCTGCGCACCGCGCTCAACGCCCAGCGCAAGTCGCGCGGCGAGCCGGAGTTGACGGCGCCGGAGTTCATGAAGCGCGTGCGCGAGCAGGCAGGCAAGCTGTCGATCGATGCGGAAATGCTGCGGCGTCCGGTCAATGTCGGCTTCTCCGGCGGCGAGAAGAAGCGCAACGAGATCCTGCAGATGGCGCTGCTCGAGCCCAAGCTCGCCGTGCTCGACGAAACCAATTCCGGGCTCGACATCGATGCGCTGAAGATCGTGGCCGACGGCGTCAACCGGCTGCGCGCACCGAACCGCGCCATGATCGTCATCACCCACTACCAGCGGCTGCTCGACCATATCGTGCCCGACATCGTCCACGTGCTGTCGCGCGGCCGGATTGTGCGCACCGGCGGCAAGGAGCTTGCGCTCGAACTCGAAGCCAACGGCTACGCGCAATACCAGGATGAGGCGGCCTGACGCCATGGCGGCCGAGATCACCACGCTCAAAACGGCGGCCGAAACTGGCCTCGCGGAGGCTTTTGCCGCGCTGCGGGCGAAGTTCCCGGACAGCGCAGTCACGGCCCAGCGGGACGCCGCGTTCCGCCGCTTCGAGGCCAAGGGGCTGCCGCAGCGGCACGTCGAGGAGTGGAAGTACACTGACCTGCGCGCGTTGATGCGCGATGCAAAGCCGCTCGCCGGACCGCCTGACGCCGCTGCGAAGGCGCGCGGGGCGAAGGCTGGTGCGCTTTTCGCGGAAGTTGCGCCGCGGCGCATCGTCTTCGTTGACGGCGCGTTTGTTCCGGAGCTGTCCGATCTCGACGCACTTGAGCGGGGGCTCACGATTACGTCGCTCGCCGCGGCACTCGCAAACAACGCTCGTTTGCCGCGTTTTGCCGGGGACAGCTCTGCCGAAGCCGACATCGCCTATGCCCTCAATACAGCCTTCATGGGCGATGGTGTGATCATCGATGTCGCCAACGGCGCGCACATTGCGCGCCCGCTGCATCTTGTCTTCGCCTACGGTTCGGAGGCGCCGGCGGCGGTGTTTTTGCGCTCGGCATTGACCGTTGGTGCAGGCGCGAGCCTGACCCTCATCGAAAGCCATGAGGGGCCGGACGGCGTCGCCTATCAGGTCAACTCGGCTCTCGACCTTACGGTCGGTGACGGGGCCAAGCTCAACCGCGTCAACGCCATCCGCGAAGGACGGGATGCGCTCTATCTCGGCACGCTGAGCGCGACGATTGGCGCGCGCGCCGAAGTCAACGATCTCGGCTTCCTCACGGGCGGGAGCATTGTTCGCAACCAGCTGTTTGTGAAATGCGCCGGCCCTGGAGCGAAGCTTGGGCTCAACGGCGCGAGCCTGATCACCGGCCGTCAGCATGCCGACACCTCGCTCATGCTCGACCATGCGGTCGCTGGCTGCACGAGTCGCGAGCTCTACAAATCGGTCCTCGACGGCGCGAGCCAGGGCATCTTCCAGGGCAAGATCGTCGTTCGTCCCGGCGCGCAGAAAACCGATGCCCGGATGATGACGCGCGCGCTCCTCCTTTCGGAGGAGGCGGAAGCCGACAACAAGCCGGAGCTTGAGATCTTTGCCGACGACGTGCAGTGCGGCCATGGTGCGACCTCGGGCGCGCTCGACGACAATCTCAAATTCTATCTGATGGCGCGCGGCATCCCGGAAAAGCAGGCCGAGACGTTGTTGATCCAGTCGTTCGTCGCCGAGGCGATCGAGACCATGCCGCACGAAGGGCTGCGCGATGCGCTCATGGAGGCGACGCTGCAATGGCTCGCGGGGCGACCATGAACAAGCTCATGCATCCGGCAGTGACCAACGGCAGCTACGACGTTGCGAGGGTGCGCAAGGATTTCCCGATCCTTGCCATGGAGGTCTATGGCAAGCCGCTCATCTATCTCGACAACGCAGCCTCGGCGCAAAAGCCAAAGGCGGTGCTCGACCGCATCCAGCAGGCCTACACATCGGAATACGCCAACGTCCATCGCGGCCTGCACTATCTCGCCAATGCGGCGACCGAGGGCTACGAGGGCGCGCGCGAGAAGGTGCGCGGCTTCCTCAAGGCGTCGCGCCCCGAGGAGATCATCTTCACCCGCAACGCGACCGAGGCGATCAATCTCGTCGCCTACACCTTCGCGCGCGAACGGGTGAAGGCCGGTGACGAGATCGTGCTCTCCATCATGGAGCACCACTCCAACATCGTGCCCTGGCACTTCCTGCGCGAACGCCAAGGCGCCGTCATCAAGTGGGCGCCGGTCGATGACGAGGGCAATTTCCTGCTCGACGAATTCGAGAAGCTTTTGTCTCCGCGCACCAAGATGGTCGCGATCACCCACATGTCGAACGTCCTCGGCACCGTGGTGCCGGTGAAGGAGGTGGTGCGGATCTGCCACGCCCGCGGCATTCCGGTGCTCGTCGACGGCGCCCAGGGCGCGGTTCATCTCGACGTCGACGTGAGCGATATCGATTGCGATTTTTATGCCCTCACGGGCCATAAGATCTACGGTCCGTCGGGCATTGGCGTGCTGTACGGCAAGTACGCCCATCTCGCCGCGATGCCGCCGTTCAACGGCGGCGGCGAAATGATCCGCGAGGTGTCCGAAGACCGCGTCACTTATGGCGACCCGCCGTACAAGTTCGAGGCCGGAACGCCGCCGATCGTGCAGGCGATCGGGCTCGGAGCCGCGATCGACTACGTCAATTCGATCGGCCGCGCGCCTATTCATGCGCATGAAGCGGAACTGCTGTCGTATGCCACCGAGCGCCTGCGCGAGATCAACTCGCTGCGGATCATCGGCACTGCGAAGAACAAAGGGGCGATCATCTCCTTCGAGATGAAGGGCGCGCATCCCCACGATGTCGCGACGGTGATCGACCGCGCCGGCGTCGCGGTGCGCGCCGGAACCCATTGCGTCATGCCGCTTCTCGCGCGGTTCGGCACCACCGCGACCTGCCGGGCCTCGTTCGCGCTCTACAATACGCGCGAGGAGGTCGACGGCCTCGTGGCGGCCCTGAGGAAAGCACAGGATCTGTTCGCATGAAGATCGACGAGCACAACCCTGCGACAGCGCCCGGAGCGCCCAACGAAGCAGGACAGGCCGTCGCGGACGCGCCCGCGCCGGAGGCAGCAACCGCGAGCACGAATGGCGCCGTGACGACGGACGAAACTGCGCGGCTCACGGATGAGATCATAACCGCGCTGAAATCGGTCTACGATCCGGAGATCCCCGCCGACATCTATGAATTGGGCCTGATCTACAAGATCGACATTGCCGATGACCGGGCCGTTGCCGTCGACATGACGCTGACGACGCCCAATTGCCCGTCGGCCCAGGAGTTGCCGAGCATGGTCGAGAATGCCGTGGCGAGCGTGCCCGGCGTCGGCCCGGTGACCGTCAGCGTGGTGTGGGACCCGCCGTGGGAGCCGAGCCGGATGTCCGACGAGGCCCGCGTGGTGTTGAACATGTGGTGAGATGATTATCTTTATCGTGTCCTTCGGACCTTAAATCCGAATCGGAAGGAGAAAGAGATGGCCACTGCGAGGCCGAGACCGCAGGTGATGCGTCTGTCCGATGCCGCTGCGAGCCGCATCAAGGATATCATGGACAACGCCGAACGACCGATCGCCGGGGTTCGCGTCGGCGTGAAGAACGCGGGTTGCGCCGGAATGTCCTACACCATGGAATACGCGGAATCCGTCGACCCACGCGATGAGGTGGTCGAGGACAAGGGCGTGCGCCTGCTGATCGATCCAAAGGCCGTGCTGTTCCTGCTGGGCACGGAGATGGATTATCGGATCGACAAACTGTCGGCGAGCTTCGTGTTCAACAATCCGAACCAGACTGCAGCCTGCGGCTGCGGCGAGTCGGTCGCGATCACGCCAGCGAAGCAGGACGGCAACTCAACGGTATCGAGCTCATAATGCGGAGCCGATTGACGCTCGCGCGCTGACGCGCAGGTGCGAGCGAGTTGGCTCAACGCCGGGAAGAATTCGGCTCACAAAAAAACACCCGGGACGAGCCCGGGTGTTTTTCATTTCACTAGTTGGTGCGGCGTGATTAGCCGTTGCCGCCGCCAAAGCCGCCGCCGCGATTGTCGTGCCGATCGCGGGAATCGTCGCCGCCATACGGGGCCGAATATCCCTGGTAGCCGCGGACCTGGGCGGAAGCCGGAGCAAGCGTCGACAGAACGGAAACCGCGAGCAAAGCCGCGCCGATCGCTGCCGTGAGAATCTTTGTATTCATTTGAAACCCCTTTTGATGTGCGTATGTCACCGCGTCTGTGTACCCGGCCTCTCGCGATGCACAAGAGGCCTGGGCCAACTTCTCCGAGGCTGAAAATAACGAATTTATAAGGATTTAACATCGGGTTGGGCGTAAACGTTATATCAGATTTTAATGTCCCAAAATTCCTTTGTGGTGCGATGCATATAGGTGCCATTTACCTATTTTTATGACGTTGCGGCGACGTAGTCGTTTGACGGCAGTCTGGACGAGCATTAACGCCTCTCACTCAATCGTGATCTGCCGTGAGGCCGCAGCGACGTGCTGAGAGGCACTCCGGAAGAACTCGCAGGAGAAATATCGATTCGCGCGGCTCCGGCCGAAGGTACGTTGGTGCGGTCGACGCATTGACGCGCACGCGCGGCCACGCTCAAGCGACGTGTCATGCGCACGCGCACTGAACGTCAGGAACCCTTGCTGCTGTGGCGGCGGATTGTCGCTGCGTGAAGGGTTTCCACAGATTCAGGAAAACCCACGGAAGAATTGCGCAGCGGTCAGGCTTTGAGGCGAACGGGCCGCAACAGGAACGCAGGCAAATGTCCTGCATCACCTTCGTCATCGCGTCCGCGCGCGTCATCGCGTCCGCGCGAGGGCGCGCGTTGCGGTCGAGCATCATCGATGCGAGCCACTTTCTTGTTGTGCTCGGGAGGCGGAGGGGCCTTTTTGTCCCCGCGCTCTGCACCGGAACGCTTGGCGCGACGATGCGGATGCCGCGCTGCTGGTGCTGGCGCCGGCTCCTCGGTCGCAGCCGGCGCGCCTGCATAAGGGATCGCTTGCCCGATCAGCTTCTCGATCAGCGCCACGGCCTTGGTGTCCGCCGGCGCGACGATGGTGATCGCGGCGCCGCTGCGTCCGGCGCGGCCGGTGCGGCCGATGCGATGGACGTAGTCGTCGGGATGGTGCGGCACGTCGAAATTGAACACATGACTGACGTCGGGGATATCGAGGCCGCGGGCGGCAACGTCGGATGCGACGAGCAGCGTGACCTCATTCTTGCGGAATTGCTCCAGCGCGGCCATGCGCGCGAGTTGGTCCATGTCGCCATGGAGCGCGACCGCGGAGAAACCATGTCGCAGAAGCGAGCGATGAAGCGTCGCCACTTCGCGCTTGCGGTTGCAGAAGATGATCGCGTTCTTGAGTCCGACCGCGCCGCGGATCAGTCGGCGAAGCGTATCGCGCTTTTCGTGCGGTTCGCGGCCGGTCTTCACGAGCGTTCTGCGTGGTTGTGGAGACGGTGGTGGCTGGGCGGGAGACTTCGACGCGCACCGGATTGTGGAGGAACTGTTCGGTAATCCGCCTGATCTCCGCCGGCATGGTGGCGGTGAAGAACAGCGTCTGGCGGGTAAACGGCACGAGCTTGCAGATGCGCTCGATGTCCGGAATGAAGCCCATGTCGAGCATGCGGTCGGCCTCGTCGATGACCAGAAGCTCGACGCCGGATAACAGCAGCCGGCCGCGTTCGAAATGATCGAGCAGGCGGCCGGGTGTCGCGATCAATACGTCGACACCGCGCACGAGCTTCGCATCCTGGTCGTCGAACGAGACGCCGCCGATCAGGAGCGCGACGGTAAGCTTGTGGTTGACGCCGTATTTACCGAAGCTTTCCTCGACCTGCGCCGCAAGTTCGCGGGTCGGCTCAAGGATCAGCGTGCGCGGCATGCGTGCACGGGCGCGACCTTGTTCGAGCTTGGTAAGCATCGGCAGCACGAAGGCTGCGGTTTTGCCGGTGCCGGTCTGGGCAATACCGAGCACGTCTCGCCGCGCGAGAACGTGGGGGATCGCTTGTTCTTGGATCGGGGTCGGAGTGGTGTAGCCGGCAGATGCGACCGCCGCGAGAACCTTGTCGGACAAGCCGAGATCAGAAAATGCCATGAAACCTCAAATTTGATCCCCCGAACTCTCCGCAACGTGCCACCGCACCTTTGCGGGATTATTACGCGATTCGCGCTTGAGCACGGAGGAGGCGAACGATGATTGTTTGGGACGTCGCCTTGCGCTGGAACATAGGCGCGAACCACGGAAAGTCAATGGTTTGGCTCTGCATTCAGCGGCGGATGGCGTATCTCGGACGCTTCTTGCGGAGATTGGGCAGCGCGCCCGACCGCACTTCCCATCGCGATCGCTCTGCATCGATGCGGATCGAAGCGACGACCGCCGGATGGTTAATCATCCGTCGGAATAAACGCTCGCAACTGCTTTTCATTGATGCTCGCGCCGCAGCGATTTTCTCATTTGCCGCGTGTCAGTTTCCGCTGCTTCGCGTGTTGGAATGTCGCAAATGAATCACCTCGCTTCGCCTGTCCTTGGTTGCTTGGCCGTTGTTGCCGCCATGCTCCTGCCGCTCCCGTCGCAGGCCCAGGCCCAGACGCTCGAATTGAATACGATCGATTTGAACAAGCCAACGCAGGGCAATGTCGGTCCAGCGGATGAAGGAGCCGGAAGAGGAGGAGACCGTCGAGCGGGCCGCCAAGCTCCGCACGGTTCTCCTCAGCCGTGCTTCGATGCACGAACAACTCGAGGATTTCGAGCGGGCGCAAGCCGACTTCGACGCCTTGGTTGCGGTCAGGCCGCAGAACCCGCTGGTCTATTCCGACCGCGGCTATTTCTATATGCGGCAGCGCCGGTATCGCGACGCGGTGCAGCGATTTCGTGGCCGGCTCGCGACTGGCACCGACCGAGGCGATCTTCAACTACGGCGCGGCGCGGGCATTCTTGCGCATGGGGGCTTACGAGAAGGCCGTTGCTCAATACAGCGAAGCCATTCGCTTGGCGCCCGACGACAGCATTGCCGCGCTGTCGCGCGCGGAGGCCTACTTGCAGCTCGGCCGCTACGCGCAGGCCGTTGCGGATTACGATCGCGCCATCACGCTTGGCGTGCCGAGCAGCATCGACCGGTTCTCCGCTTATTTCGGTCGCGGCTACGCCAGCATCCGCGCGGGCGACTTCGCCGGTGCCATCCGCGATATGACCGCGGCGCTCGGGGTGCGTCCCGGCATCGTCGGCGCGGTGGTGTGGCGCGGCTACGCGCGCGAGCGGCTCGGCGAGCGCAGTGGCGCGCTCGACGATTACGAGGCGGCGCTGCGGCTCAGCCCCAACGACGACTGGATCCGCTCCAGCGTGCGCCGCATGCGTTCGTGAAGTTCACGTCTCATTGAGGCGAAGTGACCTTCACCTCTCCCGCTTGGAGGAGGTGAAGGGTTGCTTCTCGGCGTCCTCAATCCAGCGGCTCGACCTTCACGATCGAAGCGCCGTGATTGTTGCCGGTCCAGAACGTCACGGGCGTGGTCGAATTGTCGACATACACGCGCCGGATGTTGGTGGAGTGGGGCAGGAGATATTCGACGAACGTGCCGGTCTTGGGATCGAGCCTTGAGACGCGGTCGCTCAACATCGAGCCGGTCCACACTTCGCCGTTCTTGTCGCGCACCGCGTCGTAGGGCTCGGCCCATGCCGTCGGCACCGTCCATTCCTTCACGGTGTCGTTTTTCAGATCGAGCACGCCGACGGCATTGCCGCCGTATTCGGCGTACCAGAGATTGCCCTCACCATCGATCCTGCCGCGGCGCGGCCGCGACATGGTGATCTTGCCCGGATAATAGCCGACGAGCTTGCCGGACTTGTCGACCTTGCCGACGCCATTGGAGGCGAAGTCGAGGAGATAGAGGTTGTTCTCCGTGTCGACGGGGATGCCGTAGGCCTGGATGCCCTTGCCGGTCTTCGGGTCCTTGAACGAGCCGAAATTCTCCCACTGGCCGGTCTTGGGATCGAGGCGCAGGACCTGGGCGCGGTCCGAGTTCTTCACCCAGACCTTGCCGTCGACGTCGGAGAAGTTCGGCGAGACGAAGGCCTGCTGGGTGGCATCGGTCTGCCACTCCTGCGGCACCGACCACGTCTCGAACGTCTCGGTCTTCTTGTTGAAGCGCGCGACGCCGCCCTGGTACATCAGCGACAGCCAGATGTCGCCGCTCCTGGTCATTTCAAGATCGAGCGTGCCGGTCGGGAAGCCGGTCTTGATGACCGGCACCGGATATTGCCAGACCTGGCCCGTCTTCGGGTCCATCTTGCCGAGATACATCTCGCCGAAATGGGAGAACCACACCATGCCGTCGCCATCGAGCACGACGTCATGCGGCTGGATCTGTTTGCGCGGCAGATCGTACTCGGTGATGATGACGTGGGTCGCGCGCCCGGTGGGCCGCGGCAGGGTCTTGAGCGGATAGGTCCAGGTCTCGTCCTCGCTCAGATTGACCGAGGCATAGAATTCGGCGAGCGCGCGCGCATTCGGTCCCTGGCCGACCTGGCGGCGCGCATTGCCGACGAGGCGCTGCGGGTATTCCGGCGTCGCGCCCGGATAATAGCCCGCCATGCGCTCGAACAGCTGCATGAACTCGTCGGCGCTGTGCTGCGAACGCGCGATGCGGTCGAGGTCATGGCAGCTGATGCAGCCGAGCGTCAGCTTCTTCTGGTCATCGGTGCCCGGGAAACTTGCCAGCCACTCGGCATTGGTGAGCTGCAGCGGCAGCTTCTTCGTCGGACGCAACGTGATATCGGCGGTCGTGGCCTTGCCGGCCGCGACCTCGGTGTTCTTCGCACCGTCGAGTTCATAGCCGATGGCGCGAATCGTCAGGGCGTACTGGCCAGGTTCGAGACGCGCGGCGGGGAAGCTGTAGTGCCCGGTGGCATCGGTGACGACGCTCACGGTGACAGTGCCGCCGGCGCGCTTGGCGCTGACGACCACGCCTTCCATGTTGCCTTCCTTGGCGGACGAAACCTGGCCGGCAAGCGCGGCCTGCGCTTGGGCCAAGGGCCGCCTCGGGCAAGACAAAACAAGAGGCGGCCAAAACGGCCGCGGTCAAAATGGATAAACGGGTGCGCATGGGGTTCCCTCCAGCTCGTAGGCGTACACCAGGAGCCGCTTCATATCGGCGCGGCGGCATTGGCAGGCTGGTTACGCGTGGCCGATTATACTCGGTGAACGGACTTTTTCGAGCATATCCGAACGACCGACCCGATGGAATATTCACGGAATATTCCGGAACGCCGCTGATCACTCCGAGGCGATGCTCTGTCAGATCGTCTGGCGGCTCATTGTCATTGCCCGTAGCATTGATCGGGCTGCACCGTCGCGAACAGCGGATAACAAAGGGGACAGGCCCCGAGAAGACCGTTGGTGATACCCTCGAGGCAGTGGGGGCTGTAGTAGACACGGGGCGGACCGTAATAACCGTAATGCCGCGGCCAGGCCGCCCTGGCCCTCGCAACTCGCATCCGCCGTGCCGATGAAGCCGAACCGGTTCGGCTTTTGGCACCGCTCTCCGCCATGCACTTCGGACTGGTGTCGTCGTCCGAGCAGGCGCCGTTGCGGCTCTGAGCATTCGCCGCGACGCTCAGCACCAAGATCGAAGCAAGCGCGATCAAGATACGCATGTGTCTCCCCCACGGTACCCCGGATCGCAGCAAAGCATTTTATGGCGCGTCCTGAAAGTCCGGCAATCGCGCCATTTGGCGCGGCGCGATCGATGGGCCGTTGTCCGCGTGATAATGGCGCCGTTGTCCGCGTGAGTGTGGGGCGCTGTGGCGCAAATTGTCCTTGGCCGGAAGTATCAGTAGCGAGGCCTGCGACGGGTACTATATGGTTCTGCGTCACAAGGAAACTCGTATGACGGTCAGCCTCAAAGTGAACGGCAAGCGCGTCGGCGTGCCGGCGGAACCGGACACGCCGTTGCTCTACGTGCTGCGCAACGATCTGGAATTGAACGGCGCCAAGTTCGGCTGCGGCCTCGCGCAGTGCGGCGCCTGCACGGTGCTCGTCGACGGCAAGCCGGTGCGCTCCTGCATCACCGAGGTCGGGTCGCTGGGCAAGTCCGAGATTACGACGCTCGAGGGTCTCGGTACGATCGAGAAGCCGCATCCGCTGCAGCAGGCGTTCATGGACGGGCAGGCGGCCCAATGCGGCTACTGCATCAACGGCATGATCATGTCGGCGAAGGCGCTGCTCGATACCAACCCGCATCCGAGCGAAGCGCAGGTGCGCGAGGGCCTCGCCGGCAATCTCTGCCGCTGCGGCACCCACGGTCGCATCATCCGCGCCGTACTCAAAGCATCTCAGGCCATGGGGAGGACGTGATGAACGCGATCATCACACGTCGCCAGTTTGCCGCGGGCGTGGGCGGCCTCGTCATCGCTTTCACGCCTCGATCCGAAGTTTGCGCCGGCGCAAGGCGCGAAGCTTCCGGGCAGCCTCGCCAACAATCCGATGCTCGACGCCTGGATCCGCATCGAGGCGGACGGCGGCGCAACCGTTTGCACCGGCAAGGTCGAGCTGGGTCAGGGCATCGTCACGGCGCTCGCGCAGATCGCAGCGGAAGAGCTCGACCTGCCGCTTGCGCGCGTGCGCATGATCTCCGGTGACACCGAGAAGACGCCCAATGAGGGGATCACCTCCGGCAGCCAGTCGATCGAATACGGCGGGGTCGCGCTACGTCTTGCCGGCGCCGACGCCCGCGCGGTGCTGGTCGACGCGGCGGCGAAGCGTCTCGGCGTCGATAGCGGCAAGCTGACGGTGTCGGACGGGGTCATCATCGCGCCGGATGGCCGCAAAGTGACCTATGGCGAGCTTGCCGGCAGCATCAACCTGCATCGCGAGGTCGATGCCAACGTCAAACCGAAGTCGCCGGCCGCTCATCGGATCGTCGGCCAACCGATCGCGCGCTTTGACATCCCGCGCAAGGTGACGGGCGGCGCCGCCTACGTGCAGGATCTGCGGCTGCCGGGCATGCTCCATGGCCGCGTCGTGCGCCCGCCGAATTATGGGGCGAAACTCGCCTCGATCGACGAAGCCGCGATCAAAGCGATGCCCGGCGTTGTCGCCATCGTGCGCGACGGCAGCTTCCTCGGCGTCATCGCCGAGCGGGAAGAGCAGGCGATCAAGGCAAGCGTCGCGCTTGGCAGGAGCGCCAAGTGGACGCCGGGCCCGGCACTGCCTGACCAGGCCTCGATCTACGATCACCTGCTGGCTCTGCCTGACGACCCGCACGTCATCAGCGACAAGCAGGCACCGCCGCCCGACGGCGCGCAAGGGGCGTCCAGGGGCGTCAAGATCATCGAGGCGACCTACCGCAAGCCGTACATGGCTCATGCCTCCATCGGCCCGTCCTGCGCGGTCGCCCAGTTCCGCGACGGCAAGATGACGGTCTGGAACCACAGCCAGGGTGTGTTCCCGCTGCGCGGCAATCTCGTCATGGCGCTGAAGCTGCCGCCGGAGAAGATCCACTGCATCCACAACGAGGGCTCCGGCTGTTACGGCCACAACGGCGCCGATGACGTCGCTCTCGACGCGGCGCTGCTCGCGCGCGGCGCTCCCGACGGCCGGCCGGTGCGCTTGCAATGGATGCGCGGCGACGAGTTCGGTTGGGAGCCGTTCGGGCCCGCCATGGTGATGAAGGCGAAGGCCGCGCTCGCGGCTGACGGCCGCATCGCTGACTGGAATTACGATGTGTGGACCAATACCCACTCGACGCGGCCGAGCGAGCCCGGCGGCGACAATCTGCTCGGCGAGCTGGTACCTCGCCGAGCCGCAGCAGCCGGCGCCGCCCCACATCCTGCCGCAGCCGGCCGGCGGCGGCGACCGCAACGCGGTCCCGCTCTACGAGTTTCCGCGCGCAGCGGGTGGTGCATCATTTCATCAAGGCCATGCCGATCCGCGTGTCGGCGCTGCGCACGCTCGGCGCTTACGCGAACGTGTTCGCGATCGAGTCCTTCATGGACGAACTGGCGCTTGCGGCCGGTGCCGATCCGGTCTCGTTCCGCCTTGCCCACATGAAGGATCCGCGCGCACGCGCGGTGATCGAGGCGGTCGCGAGAAAGGCGGCCTGGAACCCGCATGCAACGGGCGGCGATGGGCGCGGGCGCGGCATCGGCTTTGCCAAGTACAAGAACCTCGCGACCTATGTCGCCGTCGTCGCCCAGGTCGAAGTCGATCGCGCGAGCGGCCGCGTCTCGGTGCCGCGCGCATGGGCGGCAGTCGATTCCGGCCAGATCATCAATCCCGACGGCCTCGCCAATCAGATGGAAGGCGGCATCATCCAGTCGACCAGCTGGACGTTGCACGAGGAGGTCAAGTTCGACCGCGCAGGCATCACCTCGCGGGACTGGCTTGGCTATCCGATCCTGACCATGCCGGAAGTGCCGAAGGTCGAGGTCGAGCTGATCGACCGCCCCAACGAACGGCCGCTCGGCTCCGGCGAAGGCGCGCAGGGGCCGGCCGTCGCCGCCATCGCCAATGCGTTCGCACACGCGACCGGCAAGCGCTTGCGCGACCTGCCGCTGTCGCCGGAACGCGTCAAGGCGGTGCTCGCAGGGTAGGGCGGCGAGACCCGAAGCCATCCCGCCCTGAGATCGTAGCCCGGATGAGGGACCGCGTTTTGCGGTCCCGATATCCGGGGTAGCAGCTGCCGCGTGGAACGGCTTATCCCGGATGTCGCGGAGCCTGTCATCGGGCCCGCCAGAGGCGGGACCCGTTGGCTCATCCGGGCTACGGGCACGCGCCTACATCAGCCCCGCTTCGCGGACGAGGATGATGATCGATGCGGCGGCCAGCACGAGGATGGTCAGGCCGGCGCCGGACTGCCGGCCGAAGGTCGGTCCTTCGGCGCTCGACAGGCCCCATGCACTCAGAAGCCGCGCCAGCACCAACACTGCGCCCAGCACGTGGATGATGATCTTCGACGTGCCCATGGTTTCGGCGAAGCCGATCAACAGCAGCGCAAGCGGCGCATGCTGGGCGAAGTTGGCGTGAGCGCGGATCGCCATGCGCATGGGCGCACTACCACCATCGCCGTCATTGATCTTGAGGCCCACGCGATTACGAATGACGTTGACGGTGAGAACCACCGCCAACAATCCGAGGATCGCGCCGTAAAGTGCGGTGACGATGGGGACCGCGCTCATGCCGCGCCTCCCTGCCATAGGCCGAGCGTCGCGCCGGTCGGATCGACGATGATCGACAGCCAGCCTGCGCCCATGACTTCCATCGGCTCGCGCATCACTTGGGCGCCAAGCTGGCGCGCCTTCTCGGTCGCCGTCTTGATATCGTCGACATTGACATAGGCGAGCCAGGCTGACGGCGCACCCTTCACCGGGTGAGGCTGCATGCCGCCTCCGGTGCCTTGGCCGACGTTGATCATGGTGTAGCTGTGGCTGCCCATCGGGACATCTTGCAGCGTCCAGCCGAACAACGCGCCGTAGAATGATTTCGCTTTCGCGATATCGGAGGTGTTAAGTTCAACATGCACAAAGGGATTTGCCATGGACGTCGCCCTCAAGGTGAGAATGCACCGCAACACCCTTGGCCGCAGGCAAAATATGATCAAGAACATATTTTGAATCGACGTAATACTGCTGTCACTTATTGGAGCAAGCCCCGATGCCTTACGCCCCCGAGCATCGCGTCGAAACGCGCACTCGCATCCTCGACAGTGCGCGACGACTGTTCAACCGCAACGGACTCACCGCGATCTCGATCGACGAGATCATGGCGGGCGCGGGCCTGACGCGCGGCGGGTTCTATAGTTATTTCGACAGCAAAGAAGAGCTGTACGCCGAAGCGATCATGCATTTCGTCAATGGCGGGCATCACGCTGCGTGGCAACGCAAGGTGCTCGCCGAGCGGCGGGAGGGCCAGGCCATGGCTCGCGCGATCGTCGATGCGTATCTCTCCCGCGCGCATCTTGATGACGTCGAGGGCAGCTGCCCCATCATCGGCCTTGCGACCGATGTGGCGCGCAGCGGTGAAGCTGCCAAGCGCGCTTATCGCCAAGTGATGGAAATGATGACGGGGGTCTTCGCCGCCAACCTGGGTCCGTTCGAGGAGAGCGAAACCGAGGACGGCAGCAACGGCAACGATCGACAACGTGCTCTCGCCGTTGTCGCTCTGTGTGTCGGTGGCATGGTGCTCGCCCGCGCCGTGGACGATGAAGGCGCAGCCGACGAACTGTGCACGGCAGCCCATCGCTACGCGGTTGCTCTGGCGGGATGGGATGAGGGGCGCGGCGCATGACCGTTAAGCTAAGTCGGGGCCTCAACCGAGTTTGTGCAAGCTGGCTGCTTGGCTTGGCGTGGGCTAGCGCTCTTCGTCACCGGGAACGCGCCGGCGCGCGCGCAGGATTATCCGACGCGACCGGTGCGGATCGTGCTGCCGTTCGCCGCGGGCGGGACGGCCGACATCACCACGCGGTTGATCGGGGAAAAGCTCGGCGAGCATTTCAAGGAGCGATTCGTCATCGACAACCAGCCGGGCGCCGGCGGCATCTCGGCGGCGCGCTCGGTGCTGTCGGCGCCTGCCGACGGCTACACGCTTGCGGTCTTCACCAACGGCACGGCCATCAGCGTGCCGCTGTTCAAGAACCTGCCGTTCGATCCGATCAAGGATTTCACGCCGATCTCCGCGGTGAGCGTTTTCGACCTTACCTTGACGACGAGTGCGGCCGGGCCGTTTGCGACGCTGGGCGATTTCCTCAAGGAGGCACGGGCAAAGCCCGGCCAGCTCAATATCGGCACCGTCAACGTGGGCAGCACTCAGAATCTCGGTGCCGAGCTGTTGCGCTCGAGTGCGAAGATCGAGGTCACTCTCATTCCGTATCGCACCACGCCGGACGTGGTCGTGGCGCTGTTGCGCAATGATATCCAGCTCGCCGTCGAATATTACGCGACCATGAAGGCGGCGATCGACGACGGCAAGATGCATCTCGTCGCGACGTCCGCCGAGCGCCGGGCGGTGTTCTCGCCCAACGTGCCGACCGTCGCCGAAGCGGGCGTGCCGGGTTACGAAGTACGATCGTGGAACGCGCTGTTTGCCAAGGCCGGCACGCCGCCGGACATCATCGCCAAACTCAATGCCGCGGTGCGCGCGGTGGTGGCGTTGCCTGACATCAAGCAGCGCATGTTCGATCTCGGCCTCGAGGCGCAGGCGGGCTCGCCGGAGGAGATGGCGGCACGGTTGAAGGCCGACATCGCCAAGTGGGCGAAAGTGATCGACGACGCGCATATCCCGAAGCTGTGACCGAGGCGGCAGGCGAGCGCTGGCCGGGCTTGCCATTGTGCCTGTTCCCCAGCGGGGAGGCGGCTCACGATGAACCGGCGACTCGCCGTTTTGATTGCGTCGGCGACGTACGCCTTGCGCGGCGGGTTTCTAGTCCGTCCTCTCCTCATCGCGGTGGCGCTCGGGCTTGCGGGAGCCGTGTTTTCCTCAGTGGAAGAGGCGTTTCCGGTCATCAGTGCCGGCGTGCCCGAAATTCTGTTCCCCTCGCACCAGGACCCTCAGGCAGCGCAAGCGATCCTCTCAGGCATCGCCACGTCGATCATGACGGTGGTGTCGATTGTCTTCGCAATCCTGCTGATGACGCTCACGCTTGCTTCGACGCAGTTTTCGCCCCGGATTCTGATCAGCTTCGTGCGCGATCGCAGCACGCAATGGACGCTCGGCGTGTTTCTTGGCACGTTCTCTTATTGCATCGGCGCGCTGCCGGCGGTCCGCTCGATTCCGCAGCCGTTCGTGCCGGTGGCAACGATCACCGGCGCCATGCTGCTGGCTTTGGGGTGCGTCGCGTGGCTGGTGTTCTTCATCAACCACATTTCCCATTCGATCAGCGTCAATCATATCGTCGATCGGATCGCGCGAGAGACCGAACTGATCATCGACGACGTGATGCCGAGGCGGCGCGGCACATTTGAGATTGCGGAGCCGGTGCCGGAATTTTCGCTTGAGGGCGAAGTCGCAATTCTAAGCGAGACCTCCGGGTACATCCGCTTTGTCGATATCGATTCTCTCCTCGCACTCGCCAAGGCCTATCACGTCCGGATCCGCCTGCTGCGGCGGGTCGGCCACTTCGTTCCGGAAGGCGTCCCGCTCATGAAGGTGACGCACGGCGATCGCATATCGCCGGAGCGAAAGGCAGAACTGCTTGCCGCGTTCGACATCGGTCCTGCGCGCACGATGCAGCAGGACGTCGAGTTCGGCATCATTCAGATCGTCGACATCGCGCTGCGCGCGATCTCGCCGGCAGTCAACGATCCGAGCACCGCGATCAGCTGCATCGACCAGTTGAGCCGCATTCTGATTCGCTGGATCAACCGAATTCCCCCGCCGTCCTTCTTCTATGATCCGCCGCATGTGCTGCGGCTCGTCGTTCCATGGATCGATTTCAACGGGTTGCTCGACACGGCGTTCGAGCAGATCCGTCATTATGCAGCCTCGGACGTCGCCGTGAGCCTGCGCCTGTTGCGTGCGTTCAATGACATTGCGGGTTCGATACCCGATCCCAAGCTTCGCAGCATCGTCATCGAACGTGCAGGGCGGGTCGTCGTAAGCTGCATCGATCATCTTCCGGAGACTGACCTCATCAAATTGCGTGAGCGCATGGCGAGGCTCAAGTCCGCAGGTGGTGACGAGACTGTTTGAGCGTAATCTGCTCCGCCAATGTGGTGGGTGAAGGCCGGTGCCTCGCCCGCGCGCCGCGACAGGCCAAGGTAGGCTCCCGTCAGCCTCCCAATCGCCACCGGAAGAGCCTAGCTAGGGCGTGTACTCATAAAACGGGCCGTGTCCGCTTTGCTGCCGAAATCGGACATGTCAGTAGGATGAAGTCATGTCCGTCAAGAGCCAATGGCGGAAGTCACCGATGCTTCTAGTCGGTCCGAGACAGGGCAGACGCTTTTTGGCTATGACGGCCCCCCTTAGGCAGTGACACTTATGTCGCGACCTCGACGACTTGCTTCTTTATTGGAGTATCCGAACGGCTAGCAAGGAAAGACCAAGGTACTGTAATCGCCAATAATCGCGAAGCTCGTCGCTTTCGGTTTGCTGTTCGTATCACCCAGCCAGCAAGCGGGGAGTAGGACGATGCCGCGAATGCATTTTGGTCAGGAGACACGATATGCCCGATCGCTTTGGCGCAGCCTCCGACGCGGCCGTCTCCGCGGGCGCGTCGGCCCAAAATTGGTTCGCAGGTGGTGAGCGCGTTGGCTACGATCCCAGAGCTCAAGCTATCGTTGCAGCGGAAGGCGCGCCCCTCAAAATCTTCTTGAGGCGGGAGGGGGAACTCGCGCACGCCGTTACCTTTATGCCAGGATTTCCCGATGGCTCGTTTGGATGGGCGAAGGTTTTGCAGCACTTACCGAATGCCGGCGAAATGCCGAAGCTCTTCGTCGAGTATGTCGGCATGGGCGATAGCGACAAACCCAAGGAATATGCCTATTCCACTGCCGAACGCACCGATCTCATCGAGGCGATTTGGCGGGATCAGTCTGTCCTGTCCACAACGCTGGTCGCCTTCGATTTTTCCGCGATTGTCATCTCGGAGCACCTGCGACGTCGACTTGAGCGCGCCCAGCGTGGGGCGCCTGCGGGTGGACCAGAAATACGTGGCGTTTTCATTTTCAATGGTGGACTCTTTCCGGACGGGCATTCCCACCCATGGTTCACCACGCCGCTTCTACGCCGCATCCCCAAGCCGGCCCGCGGAGCTCTAGGGCTCTCCTTTACTCTCTTCAAGATGTTGGTGGGGGTGATTTGGTCCAAGGGATATCACGTGACTGATGCCGAGATACGCGAGCTCTATAGCGTTCTGAACCGCCAAGATGGCCTGTTCTTTCTTGCCGCCGCAGCAGGGTTCGTAGAGGATCACAAGGCGGAAGGTGATCGGCTCGACTTCGGCCACCTCTTCAAGACTTATCGCGGTCAGTTCCCGTTGCTGGTGGGAGGCAGCGATGAAGATCCCTTCGAACACCGCCAGGTCGACCTCGCGCAGGCACGTTTGGGAGAACTCGGTTTTCGTATCGAGCGGTTGCCCGGCGGTCACCTCACCACTAGCGAGCAGCCGGAAGCCCTGGCGGCCCTGATCACGAAGTTCGAGCGAGGCTTGTAAGAATATCGGGGCGGTGCAATCTGCTATCTCCGGGGTCGTCGCATGTTTGCTTTACCGTCGAAAATGGGTAGTGCCGGATTATGGGTACACGCCCTAGACTGGCATCAGTCCGCCCGCGGTAATTGCGTCATATGGATGCGCGGGCGGCGGTATCTGCCTCACGTCGTGAATGGAAGCTGCGGAGGATAAAATGGCATTCGAATTCAAGATCAACGGCAAGGCGGTCCGCTCCGAGGCGCCGCCGCATATTCCGTTGTTGTGGGTCATCCGCGAGGAACTCAAACTCACCGGCACCAAGTTCGGCTGCGGCACCGGGCTGTGCGGCGCCTGCATGGTGCATGTGGACGGCAAGCGCGCATTTTCCTGCCAGACCCAGGTGTCGCAAGTCGCCGGCAAGTCGGTGACGACGATCGAAGGTTTGTCGCCGGATTCGTCGCATCCGGTGCAGAAGGCATGGCTCGCCGAGCGCGTGCCGCAATGCGGCTACTGCCAGTCCGGCCAGATCATGAGCGCCGCCGATCTGCTGGCGCACAATCCGCACCCGTCGCATGCCGAGATCGTTGAGCACATGAGCACCAACATCTGTCGCTGCGGCACCTATCAACGCATCGTCCGCGCCGTCGAGCGCGCCGCGAAGGAGGCGTGAGCCATGACCCTCCATATTCGCACCACCGATATCACCCGCCGCGGCTTCATGGTCGGCGCCGCCGGCTTCACTTTTGCCGTCGCCGCAGGCGAGCGGCTTGGCACCGCGCACGCCGCGCCGAGCGAAGTCGCCTTGAGCCCGTGGGTGACAATTGGGACCGACGGCACCGTCGCCATCATGTCGCCGGCGGCAGAGATGGGGCAGGGGTCGCTGACCTCGTTGCCTCTGATTCTTGCCGAAGAGCTCGATGCCGATTGGGCGAAGGTGCGCATCGTCGTCGCGCCGCCGAACGACGAGCTCTACAAGAATCCGGTGTTCGGCTACATGTACACCGCCGGCAGCAATGCCGTGACCGGGTACTACAAGGAACTGCGGCTGTTCGGTGCGCAGGTTCGCAAGGTGCTGCTGGCGAATGCGGCGAAGCACTGGAACGTTCCGGTCGCGGAGCTGACCACCGGCCCGAGCGTCGTCATCCACGAGAAGTCGGGGCGGCGTCTGTCCTACGGCGAGATCGCCGCGTTTGCCGAAGTCCCCACGACGGCACCCGAGGTCACCGAAAGCGAGCTCAAGCGACCCGATCAGTTCCGCCTCATCGGCAAGGATGTGATGCGGGTCGAACTGCCGCAGAAGGTGAACGGCAGCGCGCAATACTCGATCGACGTCCAGGTGCCCGGCATGCTCTACGGCGCGATCCTGCGCGCGCCGGTGGAAGGCGCAGGCCCGGATAAGATCGACGACGCCAAGGCGAAAGCGGTCAAGGGCGTGCTGAAGATCGTGCCGCTGCCCTATGGCGTCGGCGTCATCGCCGAGACCCCGTGGGCGGCGTTCGAGGCGAAGGACGCGCTCAAGGTCGCCTGGACCCACACCGGCAAGGCCTGGGGCTTCAACAGCGAGAAGGCGCTGGTCAAGTTCGCCGCCGCAGCGCGCGACCTGTCGCAGCCGACCAAGCTGTGGGCGAAGGAAGGTGACGCGCTCGCCGCCATGAAGACCGCGGCAACGGTCGTCGAGAGCGAATACCGCAACGACCTCGTCTATCACGCCCAGATGGAGCCGCTGAACGCGGTGGCCGCGGTGTCGCCGAGCGGCGATGCCTGCGAGCTGTGGTGTGGCGTGCAATCGAAGACGATCGCGGTGACGGTCGCATCCGATGCCCTGGGCATCAAGCCCGACAAGATCGTCTATCACGACATGCTGATGGGCGGCGGCTTCGGCCGGCGCGGCCATCGCGACGAGGAATATGTCCACGACGCGGTGGTGCTGTCGAATGCCGTGAAGAAGCCGGTCAAGGTGCTGTGGACCCGTGAAGACGATGTCCACAACGGGCGCTTCAATCCGCTGTCGGCACACTATCTGCGCGCCGGCTTCGATGCGTCAGGCAAGCTGATCGCGTTCCATCATCGCAAGGCCTGCGACGAGGTAACGGCGTTCCAGGACCCGGTGCGTTTTGAGCGATTGAAGGGCCGCGACGGCATCGCGTTCAATGGCCTCGACGCGGCCTATTACGGCGTGCCGAACCGGCTCGCCGAGGCGGTCGTGCAGGAGAGCGGGCTTCGCACCTCGAGCTTGCGCGGCATCGCGCATCTCACCAACATCTTCGCGATCGAATCGTTCATGGACGAACTCGCGCGCAAGCGCGCAGTCGATCCGGCGACGTTCCGGCGCGATCTGATGCAGACCAATCCGCGCGCGGTGCACATCATCGACACCGTCGCCCGCATGGCGGACTGGGGCCGCAAGCGCGACGGCACCGCGCTCGGCTTCACCTACATGAACTATTCGGGCACGCAGATCGCGCTCGTCGCGGAAGTCGCGCTCGACCGCAGTTCGGGGCGGCTGCGCGTGCCGCGGATCTGGACGGCGCTCGACCCGGGCATCGCCGTTCAGCCCGACAACATCGTCGCCCAGACCGAAAGCAGCATCGTCTACGGCCTGGGATTCGCGCTCTATGAGCGCATCACCATCGACGACGGCGCGGTCCAGGAGTCGAACTTCTACGACTATCATGTGCCGCGCATGAACGAGATCCCGCAGATGTTCGTCGAGGTCGTGCCGACCAACAATCATCCGACCGGCGTCGGCCAGATGGCGACGCCGCTGGTTGGCCCGGCGATCGCGAACGCCGTCGCCGAACTCACCGGCGTGCGCCTGCGCGAAACTCCGATGACTCCGGATCGCGTGAAGAAGGCGCTGGCGTAGGGGCAGCGCGTAGCCCGGATGAAGGGGCCGCGGCTGCCGCGGTCCCGTAATCCGGGACGGCTTTGCCACCCTGGAGAGGGTGGTCCCGGATTGCGCGGAGCCTGTCATCGGGCCCGCCAGCGGCGGGACCCGTTCGCTCCATCCGGGCTACAACTCGTCCCTCACTTCGCCGGCGCGAAATTCTGGTTGGTGAGAGGCGGTGATGTGGGACGCTGAATTCGGATGAATTCCTTTTTCGCGCTGGTGTGACAGGTATTGCACGCCTTGGTGAGGCCGTCGAAGGCGGTCGCGAACTTGGCGCTGTTCTTCAACTCGACGGCCTTGTCCATCTCTTCGAGGGCCGGCAGGGCGATCGACTTGATCATGTCGCCGACGGGAATGCCGTCATGGGTCGGGAACTGCTTGGCCGCATCGGTGAGCCCTTCCTTGAGCTCGTCGACCTCGTAGGCGGCGAGATCCCAGTTCTTGGCCTGGCCGGCGAACCACAGCTTGGCGTGACGCAGCTGCGTAGCCGTCATGAACTCGCCAAGGCCCGGCGCGTAGGGCTCTTTCGCTTCTTGCGCGCTGGCGAAGAGCGCGGACGCGATGAAGGCGGCGCTAGCAGCGGCGATGATGGCGGATTTCATGGATGCCTCCCTTGGCGATTAGATGGACGAAATTTGGCGCGCATCCCACACATCATGGATCAGCCCACCGCCGCGAGCGCCGCACCGCCCAGCGCGCACAGCACGACAACGAGCCAGGGCGGCGTTTTCCAGACGGCGAGCAGCAGGAAGGCGCCGAGCGCGAGGGCGAAGTCGCGCGGGGCCGTCACTGCGCTCTGCCAGACCGGATTATAGAGCGCCGCGAGCAACAGGCCGACGACCGCGGCATTGACGCCGTCGAGCGCCGCCTGTGCGCCCGGCCGGTTGCGCAGCATCTGCCAGAACGGCAGCGTGCCGATGACGAGCAGGAACGACGGGAGGAAAATCGCGACCAGGCAGATGGCGGCGCCAATGACGCCGTTCGGCGGTTGGTTCATTACGGCCCCGAGATAGGCCGAGAAGGTGAAGAGGGGGCCCGGCACCGCCTGTGCGGCGCCGTATCCGGCGAGGAAAGTGTCGTTCGTCACCCACCCGGGCGGCACCACCGCGGCCTGAAGCAGCGGCAGCACCACGTGGCCGCCGCCGAACACCAGCGAGCCGGCGCGGTAGAACGCATTGAACATGGCGAGCCCTTGGCTCGGCACGGCCGCAGCGAGGAGCGGCAAGCCGATGAGGAGCGCGAAGAATATCGCGAGGCACACCAACCCCGCCGTGTGACTGAACTGCGCGCCGAACGCCGTCTCCGCCGCCGGCCGCTCGCCGCGCAACAGCACAAGCCCGGCAATGGCGCCGAGAGCGATCGCACCGAGTTGCCCGGGCGTTGTCGGCATGAACAGCACGATTGCCGCCGCTAGGACCGCGAGGCTCGCGCGCACCCGGCCGGTTGCCATCGTGCTGGCCATGCCCCACACCGCCTGCGCCACCACGGCAACCGCCGCGATCTTGAGTCCGTGCAGCCAACCGGAGCCGGCGAGATCGCCGAACCGCTCGACGCCAAGCGCGAACAGCACCAGGACGATTGCGGAGGGCATGGTGAAGCCGAGCCAGGCGGCAAAAGCCCCGGCAAAGCCGGCGCGCGTCAGGCCGATGCCGATCCCGACTTCGCTCGAGGCCGGACCGGGCAGGAATTGGCACAGCGCGACGAGATCAAGGTAGCTGCGCTCGTCGAGCCAGCGCCGGCGCTCGACGATGTCCTGGCGAAAATAGCCGAGATGGGCGACCGGCCCGCCGAACGACGTCAGCCCAAGCCGCAGGAACGCGGCGAAGACTTCGAACGCGTTGCCCCGTGTCGCGGCGGTACTCGTGGTGTCATGGGCGGTCATCGGTCAGCTTGCGCATCGGCTGATGTTATGTACGAGATAACCACGACAACGCGATCACAGGTCGGCGTCGGTTCCCCATGAGACTTGCAACACTGAGACTTGCGGCACCAAGACTTGGCACACTACACGGGTTTGCGGCGGTTCGTAAGGATGGCTTCGTAACGTTGGCCGTCGTTGCCTTGGCAATCGCGCTGCAAGGCCCGGCACTCGCGCAAAATGCGGCGCCGACCGAGGTGCGTGTCGGCATTGCCAACACCGCGACCGACGTCGGGTTTTTCATTGCCGATAAGAAGGGCTACTTCCGCGAGGCCGGCATCGTCGTGGACATGACCGGTTTCGCCTCGGCGGCGAAGATGATCGTGCCGCTCGGCACCGGCGAACTCGATGTCGGCGGCGGCACGGTGTCGGCTGGACTCTACAATGCGGTCGAGCGCGGCATTCGCATCCGCATCGTCGCCGACAAGGGCTCGGTCCGCGATGGCTACGAGTTTTCGACCTTGTTGGTCCGCAAGGACCTCGTCGACAGCGGGCGGTTCAAGACCCTCGCCGACCTCAAGGGCATGACGATCGCGACAGCCTCGCAGGGCGCCGGCTCGGAATCCTCCCTCAACGAAGCGCTCAAGAAGGGCGGGCTCAAGTATTCGGACGTGAACGTCGTCTACATGGGCTTTCCGGAGCAGGTCGCGGCCTTTCGCAACAAGGGCATCGATGGCGGCGTCGCCAACGAGCCGACGCTCACGCGCACGATCCGGGACGGCCTCGCGGTGCGGGCGAGTTCGCAGACCATCTATCCCGGCCAGCAGACCGCAGTGGTGCTCTACTCGGACGGCTTCGCCGGCCGGCGCGCGGTGGCGCAGAAATTCATGAACGCCTATCTGCGCGCGATGCGCGAATACAACGCCGCCTTGAAGAATGGCCGGCTGGACGGACCGGGCGCGCGCGAAATCATTTCGATCTTGACCGAATACACCGCGATCAAGGATCCCGCGACCTATGCCGCAATGACGGCCTTCGCCGTCGATCCGGACGGCAAGGTCAATGCCGCGAGCCTCGCCAACGATCTCGCGTTCTTCAAGGAGCGCGGCCTGGTCGATGGCCGCGTCGCGGTCGATCGCCTGATCGACAATTCCTTCGCCGAGGAAGCCGTGCGCGCACTCGGTCCAAGCGAACACAAGCAGTGAAGAATTTCCGAGTCGCGTTCGCGCGTCTATTTCCTTCGGCGCGTGTCGTTGCCCACGAGACAAAGCAAAGCTTGCGCTGGCGCCGTGCGCCTTGGTAGTGACGGCGCGGTTGCCGGAAGCATTCCATGGTCGAAGCGCGCAGGCGGAAAGAAGCAGACGACGCGTCCTTTAAGGGCGCGCGTATTCTCATTGTCGAATCCGATTACTACGGCGAGATCGCCGACACGCTCATGGCCGGCGCGCGGCGCGCGCTTGATGCGGCCGGCGCCGCCTGCGACGTTGTCACCGTGCCCGGCGCGCTCGAAATTCCTCAGGCCATCGCGCTTGCGCTCGACGCCGCGCGCGGCCGCAACGCCTATCACGGCGTCGTCGCGCTCGGCTGCGTCATTCGCGGCGAGACCAGCCACTACGACATCGTCGCCGGGGAATCCGCGCGCGCTTTGATGGAGATCGCACTCGCGCGCGCGATGCCGATCGGAAATGGCATCCTCACCGTCGATACCGCAGCGCAGGCGATGGTGCGCGCGGCCCTCGACAAGGGCGACAAAGGCGGCACGGCCGCCAAGGCCGCACTTGCGCTCCTCGGCCTCAAGCGGCGCCTTAGCCGCGCCCAAAACCAAATCCCGCAAACGGTGATGGTTCGTCCCGCCCAAAGCCCTCGCAAGGCGAACCGGCGCGGCGCGGCGCGGCTCGCGGCCGTGCAGGCGCTCTATCAGATGGAGATGGCGGGCACCGGCCTCAACGAAATTCTGGCGCAGTTCGAAAGCCACTGGCTCGGCCGCGAGGTCGAAGGCGAGCAATATCTCCCGGTTGAGGCCGCCTTTTTCCGCGAGATCGTCTCCGGGGTCCTCGACATGCAGCGCGAGCTCGATCCGAGGATCGATGCCGCGCTCGAAGCCACTTGGCCGCTCAAGCGCATCGAGGCGATCCTGCGGTCGGTGCTGCGCGCCGGCGCCTGGGAACTCGCGAAGCGGCTCGACATTCCGTCGCGGGTGATCGTGTCCGAATATGTCGACGTTGCTCACGCCTTCGTCGATGCGAGCGAAACCGGGATGGTCAATGCGGTGCTCGACCGCCTCGCTCGCGCCGCGCGCCCGGCGGAGTTCGAATAGGAACGGAGCTGCGTCACGCCGCGGGTTGCACCGTATAGGGTGCGCGCCGCGTCATGATCGCCGCAATCAGTCCGAGCGCCAGCAGAATCGTCGTGATGCCCCAGAAGATATGGCCGCCGAGCGAACCGCCGGGATTGGTGAAATCGCCGGCGCAAAGCACCGCCCATAGGACGAAGAGACCGGCGATCGCGGACACAAATCGAAACCAGGCGAGAATGCCAAGTCCCGCCACCACTAGGCCGATGATCAAGGAAAATGCCCCGGCGACGGGTGCGAATTTCTTGAACTGCTCCATGTCGATCCGGGCCAGCGTCTCGGGTGGGACCGTCGACGGAAATCCCGCGATACCCAGATAGAGAAGGCCGGCCCCGCCGATGATGATGAGCACGCCAACGATGCCAAATAGGATGGCGTAGGTTCTGCAGGCGATCTTGTTTAAAATTCGAGCCGACATGGCTCAGCCCCTTCTCATACATGGATCAGCGGAACGCGCGAGTTCGCGCCGTCTGCGTTGATGGTTCGCGTGCCGCGCGCGGCACCGAGGCCGGTGACCTATACCTTCAACGCCATGCTACGCTAGTCCCCGAAGGGCTGAGCGGGCATCGGTGCGCACTCCATCGCGGCGAGACATGATGGATCCTAATGGCGGAGAAACGTCGGAAGGCGAAGGCTCAGGCGAAGATCGCCTGATCGCAAAATACTTCCGACCACTGGCGACACATCCGGGCGCGTTCGGCCTCGCCGATGATGCGGCGGCGATCACGCCGCCGCCGGGGTGCGATCTGGTGCTGACGACGGACGGCGTCATCGGCGGCGTGCATTTCTTTCCCGACGATCCCGCCGATGCTGTCGCAAAGAAGGCGCTGCGCATCAATCTCTCCGATCTCGCCGCCAAAGGCGCCACGCCGGCGGGCTTTCTCCTATCGATCGCATTGCCTGCAGGCTTTGCGCCCGCCTGGCTCGCGGATTTTACCCGCGGCCTCGGCGAGGACGCCGAGCACTATCGCTGCCCGCTCCTCGGCGGCGACACCGACAAGAGCCCCGGCGCGATCACGGTTCATATCGCGGCGCTCGGCACGTTGCCGCATGGCACGATGGTGCAGCGGAAGGGTGCGCGGCCGGGTGACATCATCGTCGCGACCGGCACCATCGGCGACGCCGCGCTCGGACTGGCGTTGCGGCAGGGCAGGGGAGAGAAGGGCGCGCGCGCCCTCGACGCCGCAATGCGCGCGCATCTCCTCTCGCGCTACCTGTTGCCCCAGCCGCGCACGGCAATTGCCGAGGCGCTGCGCCGCCACGCAACCGCGGCCATGGACGTGTCCGACGGTTTGGCCGGCGATCTGTCCAAGCTGTGCCGCGTCTCAGGCGTCGCCGCCGAGGTCGCAATCGCCGACGTGCCGCTGTCGGAGGCCGCGCGCGCGGCACTTGCCGCTGATCCCAGCCTGATCGAGACGATCCTGACTGGTGGTGACGATTTCGAGATCATTGCAACGCTACCGCCCGCACGCGTCGCGGACTTTGAGATCGAATGCAAATCGGCGGGCGTGCCGGTCACAAGGATCGGTGTTGTCGCCGCAGGTCCACCGGCGGCGAGCTTTCGCACTGCCGACGGCCGCGTGCTCAACTTTGCGAAGCCTTCGTATAGTCATTTCTGAGGCTCGGGGCCGCGATGCACGACATCACCAAAATCACCGTCTCCCTCGGCGCCGGCGCGACCGGGCCGGCCGGCAAGGTGAAACTCAAGCGGCGCTTTCCGACGATTGCCTATCTGCGCCGGCGTGCTGCACATGGCATCCCGCGTTTCGCCTACGAATATCTCGACGGCGGCGCCGGCGCCGACGACGGCATCGCGCGCAACTGGCGTGCGCTCGATGCGGTCGAGCTTATCCCGCGCTACGGCCGCACCACCGAGCTGCCGCCGGTCGACATCGAATTGCTCGGCCGCCGCTATGCGGCGCCCTTCGGGATCGCGCCGATGGGCGGGCCAGCGATCGTTTGGCCCGGCGCCGATCGTTATCTCGCGGCCGCGGCACAGCGCGCCCGCATTCCTTACACGCTGGGTACCGTCGCCGGCATGACCATCGAGGATGCGGCGAAGATCGCGCCGGACGTGCTGTGGTTTCAGCTCTACCGCTTTGCCAAGGACGATCATGCGGTCGGGTTCGACCTCGCCAAGCGCGCCGACGCGGCTGGCGTCCACGTATTGATGCTGACGCTCGACGTGCCCGTGCGCACCACGCGCCCGCGCGAGGTTGCGAGCGGCATCACGACTCCGTTCCGCCCCGATCTCGGAATGGCGCTTGAGATCGCGGCGTCGCCCGGTTGGCTGTGGTCGCTGTGGAAGAACGGCCATCCGCGGTTTTCCAACCTGCTGCCCTACGTCGGCAAGAACGCGACGCTCGCGGAAGCGGCAATGTTCGCCCGCAATTTCATGGCCGGCGCTTTCACCTGGGATGAAGTCGCACGCTATCGCGACCGCTGGAAGCGGCCGTTGGTGGTCAAAGGCATTCTGCATCCGCAGGACGCGGAGCAGGCGGTCGCGCTCGGCGTCGATGGCATCGTGGTCTCGAACCATGGCGGACGCCAGATCGACGCTTTGCCGCCGCCAATCGATGCGCTGCCGGCGATCGTGGCGACGGTCGGCAGCCGCGCGACGGTGCTGATGGATTCAGGGGTCCGGTCCGGCGTCGACATCGCTCGCGCGCTCGCGCTGGGCGCGGGCGCTGCCATGGCGGGCAAAGCTTTCCTGTGGGGGCTCGGCGCGCTCGGCGAGGCGGGACCCGCTCACGTGATCGATCTCCTGACCGACGAGCTCAAGGCCGCGCTCGGCCAGCTTGGCGCCCGCTCGGTCGCGGAGGCGCGCTCGATTGCGGTCCGCCATCCCGGCGTATTGAAGTTCGAGAAGCCCTAACGCTGGCAATCGAGGGTTGCAGCGTCTTGCATCCCCTTCAGACGGCAGCCGGCCGACCCGCCCATTCACTGCGATTAATCCACTGATCGGTTGCGCGCATTTGCTGCCGCCGTCCTGAACCTTTTGCCGGATCGGCTGACAAAACAACACGTAAAGGCGCTATCCGGCCCGATTGGGCCAATTCCCAGGAGCCTTCCGTGAGCGTCGTCGCCCTTGCCGAGCCGTGGCAGCTTGAGATGTTCGAGCCTGCTGCTTCTACGTCGGCCGTGGCGTCTGGACCCGCCGATCGCGTGGAGTTTCTGGGTGACCGCAGGGCGTTTTCGCGCCTGACCATCTGGGGCACTTTGCTGCAGGCTCTGACCCTCGGCTTCTACCGGTTCTGGCTCTTCACCGACATGCGCCGCTACCTGTGGGCGCACACCACGGTCGACGGCGAGAGCCTGGAATACACCGGCACGGCCGGCGAGTTGCTGCGCGGCTACCTGATGGCGCTCGGCCTCCTCGTCCCAATTTACGCCGTCGTTTACTTTGGTTCGTTGGTGTCCCCCACTGTTAGCCGAGTATCGGTCGGGCTGGGGCCGCTGTTCGTGCTGATCCTCACTTACTGTGCGATCTACCAAGCCCGCCGCTACCGTCTGTCCCGGACAGTGCTGCGCGGCATTCGGTTTCGCCAGACCGGTTCGGCCCTCGTCTATACGGCGCGCGAACTGCTCTGGCTCATCGCCAGCATTGGCACGCTCGGATTGACCTACCCGTGGGCGCTCGCGAGCCTCGAGCGCTACAAGATGCGCCACACCTTCTATGGCGACATCGGCGGACAATTCGCCGGACGGGGAGGGCGACTGTTCTGCCGCGGCATCCTGATCTGGCTCGCCATCGTGCTGCCGATCGTCGTCGGATTTGCCGCCGCCATTGCGGTGCTCGACTGGCCGGGGATCGCGGCGGCGCTGAAACTCAATCCGGGCGACGCCATCGTTGGCGCGCTGATCAAGACCCGCAACTTCGACGTTGGCGGCGCTTTGGCATTCGGTGGCGTAGCTCTCTCGATCCTGCTCGGTGTCATCCTCTATCCGGCGTTCAAGGCGATCGAACTGCAGTGGTGGCTTGCCGGCCTGCAACTTGGCGGCGCCTCGGCAAACTCCGACCTGCGCGTCGGCAGCCTTTATCGCGCCTACGGCAAATACGTCCTCTGCCTTGCTGCGCTGGTGATCGTGGTGCCGGTTACGATCGGATTGGTGACCGACACCGCGTCAGCCTACGCCGTCGGAGCACAGACCGCGCGTCGCGCGACCGCCGACTGGGCGTCTGGTCTCGCGAGCTTCGTTGTGATCCTGCTCGCCGCTTCGGTTCTCGAACACATCCTGGTCACGTTCAAGCTGTGGCAGGCCGCCGCGCAGTCGATCACGATCCGCGGACTTTCCACGCTCGAAAACGTCAATGGGCGCGAAGCCTCATGCTCGGCGTTCGGCGAAGGAATGTCCGACGTGTTGTTTGGCGCAAACGTCATCTGAGAGGTCCGTCATGTCCGACACGATGCGCAATGTGACGCCCGGGACCGAGAGCAAATTCGGCTGCGGGATTTTCTTCGATGGCTTCACCAATGCGCGCCACGCGGTCGCGGTGATGCTCGGAACGGATGCAATCGAAATCAGCGTTCCCAACGGCCCCGTGCTCTCGACTTGGCCGCTTGCTCATATCTCCTCGACGATGGCGCCGAAGGGCGTCGCTCCGGCTTGGGATCGCCAATAGCAAGGTCGCGGCCCGCCTCGAGCTTCGCGACAGCAGCGCTCGTCACCGAGCTGCAGCGGCGCATCGGGATGCCGGAAGATGTGGCGGCGCTGCGCACGCGGACGAAGGGCGCATCGTGGAGCCTTGCCGCAGCGGCCGTGCTCGTTGCCGGCGTCGTCTGGGGCGTGCCGTTTGTCGCCGACGGCGCCGTCGCCCACGTTCCGCTCTCCTACGAAATGCAACTCGGCGCACAAACCGCGGCGCAGATGCTGCCCCTCGAATGCGGCGGCAAACCCGGACAGCAGGAGGGGCTCGCGGCCTTCAACAAGCTCGTCGGCACGCTGGAGAAGGCGGCTGATCTGCAGCAGCCGCTGCATGTGGCTGTGGTCAAGACCCCGGTGCTCAATGCGGTCGCCGTGCCGGGCGGCCGCATCTATTTCTTCGAGGGGTTTCTTCAGAAGGCTGCGTCCGTCGACGAAGTCGCGGGCGTGCTGGCTCATGAGATGGGTCATATCGCCCACCACGACGGCGCCAAGGGCGTGATCGAGCGCGGCGCGGCCTCGATGGTATTCGGCAAGATGCTCGGCCACTTCGCCGGCGGGGATGCTGCGTCCACTGCCGCAAACCAGGTGATGCGGTTGTCCTACTCCCGCGACGTTGAGGACGCAGCCGACGCTTTCGGCGGGGCGCTGATGAGCAAAGTCGGCGGTGACCCGCGCGCCAACGGACTATCTGCTGGAGCGCGGGGTCGAAAGAGAGCGACTTGCCTCCCGCATTTCCTGCTCGATCATGCCGAGCCAAAGCGCCGCTCTACCAATCTGGCGCGTATTGCGCCGCCCGAGGTCCACAAAGAGCTGCTGACGTCGCAAGAGTTCGCGGCGCTGAAGAAGATCTGTTCCTGACACCGAAACGAAGAATCTCGCGCCGCCATCGGAGATGCGAACATGAAACCGACCCTGCCGATCGCCGCGATTGCCGCTTGCCTGTGCGCGGCGACGCCGAGCTTTGCCGCGGACGCGGACTGGGCGGCCTGCAAAACCGCCAAAGCCCCGGAGGCGCGGGTTGCAGCCTGCACGGTCATCGTCGACGACCAGGAGGCGACGTCGGAAGATCGCGCCAACAGGCCTGGTGAACCGCGGGGAAGCTTACGTCGCCAAAGGCGACAAGACGCGCGCGTTGGCGGATTTCGACGAAGCGCTCAAGCTTGTTCCCGCAAGCGTGGCTGCGCTCAATGCGCGCGGTACGCTCTACCTCGGCAAGGGCGACAATGATCTCGCGGTCGCGGATTTCACCCAAGCCATCGCGCTCGATGGGAAGAACGCCGCGGCATTCATCAGCCGCGGCAATGCCTACAAGAACAAATCCGAGTTCGACCGCGCGATTGCCGATTTCACGGCCGCGATCGCGATCGACCCCAAAAGCGCCGTCGCTTACGCAAATCGTGGTCTAAGCCGTTACAACAAGCGCGACCTCGATGAAGCGATCGCCGATCTCGATGAGGCCGATC
This sequence comes from uncultured Alphaproteobacteria bacterium, assembly GCA_963702755.1. Classification (GTDB taxonomy): domain Bacteria; phylum Pseudomonadota; class Alphaproteobacteria; order Rhizobiales; family Xanthobacteraceae; genus JAJPKK01. The sequence continues at coordinate 86,384 of CAVPDZ010000016.1, forward strand.
AAACTCTCGCCCAAATATGCGTTCGCGCACAATGCTTCGCGGCAATGTCCTACGCTGACAAGGGCGACCTTGACCGCGCCGTCTGTCGACTATGAGAAGGCGATCGCGCTCGACGCAAAGTTCTCGGCGCCCCACAACAACCTGGGCAATGTCTACAAGAAGAAGGGTGACCTCGACCGGGCCATCGCGGAATTTGACCAGGCCATCAAGCTCGATCCGAAATCCGTGGGTGGCCTACAGCAATCGCGGCCTTCGCCTACCAGGACAAGCGCGATTTCGATCGCGCCGTCGCGGACTTCAGCGAAGTCGTGACGCGGGCGCCGAAGGATATTTACGCGTTCACCAATCTCGGCAATGCCTATGTCGCGAAGGGCGATTACGCGCAGGCCATCGCCAAATTCACCCGCGCCATCGAACTCAATCCGAAACTGGCAGCGTCCTTCCGCAATCGTGCCGCCGCCTACGACAAGACCGGCGATTACGACCGGGCGATTGCCGACTACGACAGCGCCATCGGCTTCGAACGGAAGTTCGAAGCCGCCTACGCCGCACGCGCCGCCGTCTTTCTCAAGAAGGGGCGATTCGTGAGCGCGCTGATGAGCATCGTCCAGGGCAAACTCGCGATGAAGAGCTAGGCGCGCGCAGAAGCGCCGAGGAGCAGGTCATGATTCCGTCCTCCGTGGTCGCGAGCGTGGGTGCGGCTGCCGCCCTGTCGGCCGCGTGGCCGGTCGTTCTCTACGCCGTCGGCCGGAAACGCATGACGCTTGCGGCGCGCAACATCTGGATCGGCGCGGGCATGTTCTTTTTGTCCGCTCTCGTGCTTGAGCGGCTGCTGCATTTCTACGTGTTGAAGGCCAATCCCGACACAGCGGAGTTCCTCAAGACCCACCCAATGTGGATGGCGCTCTACGGCTGCTGCGCCGCGGCGCTGTTCGAGGAGGCGGGCCGCTATCTCGGCATGCGCTTTCTGGTGCGGCCGACCGGGAACCCGGGAACCGCGGTGGCGTACGGCATCGGGCATGGCGGCATGGAATCCATCATGGTCGGCAGTCTCGGACTGCTGAACGCCTTCGTGTTCGCGCTTATGGTCAATGCCGGCACGTTCGACTCGACCTTCAAGCCGGTCCTTGCCCCGGATGTCCTCGCGCAACTGCACGGAAGCCTCGCGCGGCTCTCGGTTCTCACTTCGATGATTGCAACACTTGAAAGGCTGGCGGCGCTGCTCATTCAAATCGGCCTATCGCTCCTCGTGTGGCGCGCGGTCGAACGGCGGCAACTGCGATGGCTCGCGCTCGCGCTCCTCGCCCATGCCGGCATCGATTTCTTCCCGGGGCTCGTGCAGACCGGGCAGCTGTCCAGCGCGGTGGTCGAGGGCGGCCTCATGGTCCTCGCGATCGGGCTCGTCGCGCTCTTCCTGCACGGCCTGCCGCACAAGATGGCGGCCCAGCCGGCCGGGCCGGCCTGATCCTCCGGCAGGTCGACGGAAGGGGCGGGGGCCGCACTGCGCGGCCGCCCACCGGGTGCCTAACCGTAAAATCCCTTTGATGCCCGGTCGGTATCGACATCCGTGGGGACGCACGCTAAACGTTCCGCCGAAATCGGCGCCCTGCCTCATGCCGGGGCTAATTCTTAACCGGGGTCAATTCGATGACAGCGTTGTGGATCATCGTCCTCTGCGGGGCGTTGGCGATCGTTTATGCAATATGGGCGACCCAGTGGGTCATGAAGGCCGATGCCGGCAGCGCCAAGATGCAGGAGATTTCCGCGGCTGTGCGCGAGGGCGCGCAGGCCTATCTCAAGCGGCAATATACCACCATCGCCATTGTCGGCGTCGTGATCTTCCTGATCGTCGGTTATTTCCTCGGCTGGCTTGTCGGCGTCGGCTTCGCCATCGGCGCGATCCTGTCCGGCCTCACCGGCTTCATCGGCATGAATGTCTCGGTGCGGGCGAATGTGCGCACGGCCCAGGCCGCGATCGGATCGCTCGCCGGCGGCCTTGAACTGGCGTTCCGGGCCGGCGCCATTACCGGCTTGCTGGTCGCCGGTCTCGCGCTGATCGGCGTCACCATGTATTTCGGGTTCCTCACCGGCACGCTCCATCTCGCGGCCAACGACCGCACCGTGATCAACGCCATGGTGGCGCTCGGCTTCGGCGCCTCGCTGATCTCGATCTTCGCCCGTCTCGGCGGCGGCATCTTTACCAAGGGCGCCGACGTCGGCGGCGATCTGGTCGGCAAGGTCGAAGCGGGCATCCCGGAAGACGATCCGCGCAATCCCGCGACCATCGCCGACAACGTCGGCGACAACGTCGGCGACTGCGCCGGCATGGCCGCCGACCTGTTCGAGACCTATGCGGTGACGACCGTCGCCACCATGGTGCTGGCGGCGATCTTCTTCGGCGATACGCCGATCCTGTTCCAGATGATGACGCTGCCGCTCGCGATCGGCGGCGTTTGCATCATCACGTCGATCATCGGCACGTTCTTCGTCAAGCTGCCGGCGAGCCAGTCGATCATGGGGGCGCTCTATCGCGGCCTGATCGCGACCGGCGTGCTCTCGCTCATCGGTCTTGCGATCGTGATCTACCTCCTGGTCGGGTTCGGCGGCCTGCCGGGCGTGAAATACTCCGGGATGTCGCTCTTCATCTGCGGCATCGTCGGGCTCGCGGTGACCGGCCTCATCATCTGGATCACCGAGTACTATACCGGCACGGACTTCCGCCCGGTCCAGTCGATCGCCAAAGCGTCGGTGACCGGGCACGGCACCAACGTCATCCAGGGCCTTGCGATCTCGCTCGAATTCGACGGCGCTGCCGGCGATCGTCATCATTGCCGGCATCCTCGTCACCTACGCGCAGGCTGGGCTGTTCGGCATCGCCATCGCGGTCACGACGATGCTGGCGCTCGCCGGCATGATCGTGGCGCTCGACGCCTTCGGTCCCGTGACCGACAACGCCGGCGGCATCGCCGAAATGGCGGGCCTGCCGAAGGAGGTACGCAAGTCGACCGACGCGCTCGATGCGGTCGGCAACACCACCAAGGCCGTCACCAAGGGCTATGCCATCGGCTCGGCCGGCCTCGGCGCGTTGGTGCTGTTCGCAGCCTACAGCCAGGACCTCACCTATTTCATCGCGCCACCCCGCGGAGCACAAATACTTCGAGGGCGTGCAGCTCGACTTCTCGCTCAGCAACCCCTACGTGGTCGTCGGCCTGCTGTTCGGCGGCTTGCTGCCGTATCTCTTCGGTGCGCTTGGCATGACGGCGGTCGGACGTGCCGCGAGCTCGATCGTCGAGGAAGTGCGCCGCCAGTTCCGCGAAAAGCCGGGCATCATGAAGGGCACCGACAAGCCCGACTACGGCCGCGCCGTCGACCTTCTCACCCGCGCTGCGATCAAGGAGATGATCGTGCCGTCGCTGCTGCCGGTGCTGTCGCCGATCGTGGTCTATTTCGCGATCTACTTCATCGCGGGCGGCGGGGCCGCCGGCAAGACCGCGGCGTTCTCGGCGGTGGGCGCCATGTTGCTTGGCGTCATCGTCACCGGCCTCTTCGTCGCGATCTCGATGACCTCGGGCGGCGGCGCCTGGGACAACGCCAAGAAGTACATCGAAGATGGCCACTTCGGCGGCAAGGGCTCGGACGCCCATAAGGCCGCCGTCACCGGTGACACCGTCGGCGATCCTTACAAGGACACGGCGGGACCGGCGGTCAACCCGATGATCAAGATCACCAACATCGTCGCGCTGCTGCTGCTCGCGATCCTGGCCGGTTGATCAAACCTGGTAGTTTGCGCAAAGCGACAGCGTGCGCACGATCCACGCGCGGAAGGTGCGCACGGCGGAACGACCGGCGTTGCCCCATTTGCACCGCACGGGCCGCCTTTGCGCACCCTACGACGCTGCGGCTACTGCTTGGCCGCGTCAGCTTGACTTGAACATGTGGAACACGAGGCCGAGCGTGTTCTGCTCGACGCCGCCGGTCGGAATTGTGCGGCTCACGTAATCGAAGATCTTGCCGTCCTTGATGCCGTAATTGGCAAGCCGCTCGACCCGGCGGCTCCTGTCGAAATAAACGGCGATGACGCGGCGGTCTGATTCCGACTGCGGCAAGAACGAAGTCTGCTTCGCCTGCTGCGAGATGTAATAGAACACTTCACCGCTGATGGTGGCGACCGTGGACGGCGTGCCAAGCACGATCAGGACCTGCTCCTGGGTCGCGCCGATCGGAACCTGCTCCAGCGCCCCTTGCTGAAGCATATAGCCATGTTGATAGACCTGGGTGCAGCCGCCAGCGAGTATCGCAAAGCAAACAGTCAGCGCGCCGGCGAACGATCGCCGGCCGCACCTGCTTCGTGCCAGATGTATGCTGCCCCGCTTCAACCCCGGCATCCCCCTTACGCCCTCGGGTCCCCTATGACCTACCCTGCGTACCCCCGAAACACAACGGCTCTCAATTCAACCGGCGGCCGTCCGCCAGGAACCCCATGATTTTCCGTATCTTCCAGCGTCCCTTGGCGTCAACCATCGACGCGCTCTATGGCGGCATCGTGGCACAGGCGCGATTGCCGGTATTTTATGCCGGATTTGGGGTGCCCGACACGGTTGATGGGCGATTCGACCTGGTGGTGCTCCATCTGGTGTTGGTGTTGGGGCGGCTGCGACTTGCCGCCGGGCAACAGTCATCTGATCGCCTTGCCCGTGAACTGGGGCAGGGCCTGTTCGACACGTTCTGCCGCGATATGGACAGCAATCTCCGCGAGATGGGCGTCGGCGACCTCTCGGTCCCGAAGCAGATGAAACGGCTCGGCGAGGCCTTCTATGGCCGGCAGCAGGCCTACGACGCCGCGCTGGCAAACGATGACGAGGCGGCGCTCACGGCCGCCATCGCCCGGAACGTATTCGCCGGGGAGACCGGACCGCAGGCGCAGCGCCTCGCCGCTTACATGCGCGCGGCGGCCGCCAAGCTTGCGACGATCGATCCCATCGCCGCGCCCGAAACGCTTGCATTTGTCGATCCGGTTGCCATTTTGGGTGACGGCGCCATTTCGCCAAACAACGATACGCCAGACAAAGAAAGGTCCCTATGAACACCCGCGGCCACGCTTGGCATGTGCCGGTCCGCGTTGCGGACGTGCCGGCAACCGGGCTTCACCTCACGCTCGTTGCGGACGAGTCGGTCCGCGCCGCGGTCGCCGCACTCGCCGACCTGCGCGATATCGCGCGCCTTGAGGCGACGGTCGACATTTCCCATCAGGGCGACGGCCTGCGCGCCACCGGCACGGTGTCGGCGAAAGTCGGACAGACCTGCGTCATTACGCTCGATCCGGTGGAAAACGATGTCGAGGAAACCTTCGACGTCACCTTCGCGCCCCGCAGTGGTGCTGCCCCGGCCGCTGCCGGTGACGGCAACGACGAGCCGGTGGCCGATACCGAATCGCCGGAGGCCCTGGTCGACGGTGTCGCCGAGATCGGCGCGGTCCTGACCGAATTTCTGCTGCTCGGGATCGATCCTTATCCGAAAAAGCCCGGCGCCGTGTTTGCATCGCCGTCCGAGGGCGACGATGATGCCGGTCCGTTTGCGGCACTTGCGCGCCTGAAGCACTGATCGGGGCTTTGGGAAGGCTTTGCGGTGTGTCTGTGGTGTATGCAGGACCGCGTGGCGGTGCCTGACGCCCGCCGGCTGACCTCGGGGAACCGCCCGCGCTGATCCCCCTTTCGTTTCGTCCTGCCGCCGGAGTATGGTCGCGCCGCCGCCTGGGGGCTTCGGCGGAACGGAAATCCGAGCACTGTCCGCCAAGGTCGATCGATGCCACAAAAGGTACGAATCGCGCTCGACGCCATGGGAGGCGACTACGGGCCCCCGGTCGTAGTGGCGGGCGCCGCCATCTCGCTCGACCGGCATCCCGACACGGAGTTCCTCCTCGTCGGCGACCGGCGCGCCATCGAGCCGCTGCTCGCCAGCCGGCCCGCGCTTGCCGCGGCATCGCGCATCGTCCACACCGACGTCGCGGTGAAGATGGACGACAAGCCGAGCCAGGCGCTGCGTCACGGCCGCTGGAAATCCTCGATGTGGATGGCGATCGATGCGGTGAAGCGCGGCGATGCCGATGCGGCGGTGTCCGCCGGCAACACCGGCGCGCTGATGGCGATGGCCAAATTCCATCTCAAGACCATGGCGGGGATCGAGCGGCCGGCGATCGCCGCGTTGTGGCCGACGCTGCGCGGCACATCGATCGTCCTCGACCTCGGGGCGACCATCGGCGCTGACGCCCGCAACCTCGTCGACTTCGCCGTCATGGGCGGCGCGATGGCGCGGGTGCTGTTCGATCTCGACCGGCCGACCATCGGGCTCCTCAACATCGGGGTCGAGGAGGTGAAGGGCCTGGAAGAGGTGCGCGAGGCCGGCCGCATCCTGCGCGAGGCCGACCGCGCCGATCTCGATTATGTCGGCTTCGTGGAAGGGGACGATATCGGCAAGGGGACGGTGGACGTCGTCGTCACCGAGGGTTTCGCGGGCAATATCGCCTTGAAAACTGCCGAAGGAACGGCCAAACAAATCGCCGAATACCTGCGCGGTGCGATGAGCCGAAGCCTGTTCTCCAGGATCGGTTATCTGTTCGCCCGCAATGCGTTCGCTGCGATAAAGGACAAGATGGATCCGGGCAAAGTCAACGGCGGGGTGTTCCTCGGGCTGAACGGCATCGTCATCAAGAGCCATGGGGGAACCAATCCCGAAGGCTTCGCGGCGGCAGTCGATCTCGGTTACGGCATGGTGCGCTACGAGTTGCGCGGCCGGATTTCCCAAATGCTTTCCACGTCGCAAACGGGCGTTACGGCCGCTGTAGCAGGTGCCTCCTCGTGACGGTCACTCGCTCGGTCGTCCTCGGCTGCGGCGGCTATCTGCCGCGGCAGGTCCTCACCAACGCCGACCTCGCGCGCAAGGTCGACACGTCGGACGAATGGATCGTGCAGCGGACCGGCATCCGCGAGCGCCATATCGCGGCGCCCGGTGAGAAGACGTCCGATCTTGCGCTGGCGGCGGCACGCGGGGCGCTGAAGGCGAGTGGGGTAGACCCGTCGACCATCGATCTCATCGTGCTCGGCACGGCAACGCCCGACAACACGTTCCCGGCGACTGCCGTCACGGTGCAGGCCGAGCTCGGCATCACCGCCGGCGCGGCCTTCGATGTGCAGGCGGTGTGCTCCGGCTTCGTGTTCGCGCTCACGACCGCGGACAGTCTTCTCAAGACCGCCGGCTTCAAGCGGGCGCTCGTCATCGGCGCCGAGACGTTCTCGCGCATCCTCGACTGGAACGACCGGACCACCTGCGTGCTGTTCGGCGACGGCGCCGGTGCGGTTGTGCTTGACGCCGTGCCCCAGTCCGGCAGCCGCGAAGATCGCGGCATTCTCTCCGCTCACCTGCGCTCCGACGGCCGTCACAAGACCAAGCTCTATGTGGACGGCGGCCCGTCATCGACCGGCACGGTCGGACACCTGCGCATGGAGGGTCGCGAAGTCTTCAAGCATGCGGTGGCGATGATCACCGATGTGGTCGAGGACGCCTTCGCGGCGACCGGCTACAGCGCTGCGGACGTCGATTGGTTCGTTCCGCACCAGGCCAACAAGCAAATCATCGACGGCTCGGCGCGCAAGCTCGGCATTGCGCCGGAGAAGATCGTCGTCACGGTGGACCGACACGCGAACACCTCTGCCGCGTCGATTCCGTTGGCCCTCTCGGTCGCGGCCAATGACGGCCGGATCAAGGCCGGCGACCTCGTTCTGCTCGAAGCGATGGGTGGTGGGTTCACCTGGGGCGCCGTGCTTTTGCGCTGGTAAGTGGTGCGGGTTTTGAGTATCGCATGCAGTCTCTTCCCGACGCGTCAAGGGCTGCCGCAAGCGTTCCGAAATCTTCGGCCGAGACCCTGATTGACCGGCGGTAATCAACTCCATATCCTTGAACCATAAGTAGATATTGGTGCATCGGGGCTGACGATGTCCGAAAAGACAGTGACGAGGGCACACCTTTGCGAGGCGGTATACCAAAAGGTGGGATTGTCGCGGACCGAGTCCGCAGCGCTGGTGGAACTGGTCTTGAAGGAGATCACCGACTGCCTAGAACGCGGCGAAACCGTAAAATTGTCGTCGTTCGGCTCGTTCGTGGTGCGCAAAAAAGGCCAACAAATTGGTCGTAATCCCAAGACGGGGACTGAAGTGCCAATCTCGCCACGGCGGGTTATGGTGTTCAAGCCGTCGGCGATTCTCAAGCAGCGCATCAACGCAAACTCGAAGAACGGCAGCGAATAAGCGGTCCGGAACGCCGCGGGTGTTTCGGGCGACCACGCGCAGCGGATGAAGAGGCGGCTTTGAACAAGGCGCCCGAAGCGTACCGGACCATCAGCGAGGTGGCAGATGAGCTCAATCTGCCTCAGCACGTGCTGCGGTTCTGGGAGACGCGCTTCCCCCACATCAAGCCGATGAAGCGCGGCGGCGGCCGGCGGTTCTACCGGCCCGAAGATGTCGACCTGCTGCGCGGCATCCGCCACCTCCTCTACGGCGACGGCTACACCATCCGCGGCGTGCAACGCATCCTGCGCGAGCAGGGCGTGCGCGCGGTGCAATCGGTCGGGCAGGGGCGGGAGGTGGCGCTGCCGCCGCGCTCGCCGCACGACGAGGTTGAGCCCGACGGCGATGTCGAGCCGGCGCAGACCGCGCCCGAAACCAACGGCGCCGAGACCTACGACGCCGAGACCAACGGCGCGGCGGTTGAACGCGCCGCGTCGCTCGCGGTATCGCCAAAGCCGATGAACGGCGCGAGCGCGCCCGCAAAGCCCGCGCCGCCGCCTGCGCAAGCCTCGGCCGCCGAAGAGCCTCGCCAACGGCGATCTCGAACGATTGCGGGCCGCGCTCGTCTCCCTCGAAGAAGCGCGCCGCCTGCTCGGCAAGGTGGATTAGCTCGGCTGCAGTGATCTGTAGGGTGGGCAAAGCGAAGCGTGCCCACCGTTCGTAGGCGAGACGCGTGGGCACGCGCGAACAGGTCCGCGCTTTGCCCACCCTACAGTCTGGCCAATCCGGACGAGGAAGGTAACATCGCGCCGGCTTCAACGAGGGGAACGGCGCAGTGCAGAAGTTTGGAATCGGTCAGCCGGTATCGCGGTTCGAAGATCCGCGCCTGGTGCGGGGCGGCGGGCGCTATGTGGATGACATCGTGCTGCCACGCATGGCGTTCGGCCATGTGCTGCGCTCGCCTTATGCCCACGCCAAAATCCGCGCGATCGATGCGGCCGCCGCCCGCGCCGCGCCGGGTGTGGTCGCGGTCCTGACCGGAGCGGATTGGCGCGCCTCGGGGTGGGGTGACCTTCCGGTGCCGGGCGGTCTCAAGCGCCGCGACGGCAGCCCGATGTATCGGCCGCACTATCCGGGTCTCGTGTCGGATCGGGCGCGATGGGTCGGCGATTGCATCGCCTTCGTCGTCGCGGAGACCGCCGCACAAGCGGTCGATGCCGCCGAGCTGATCGAGGTCGACTACGAGCCGCTGCCGGCGATCGTGTCGACCGCGGACGCCGTCGCGCCGGGCGCGCCGCTCGTGTTCGACGATTGCCCGAACAACATTTCATTCGTGCATGTCGATGGCGACAAGGCCGCGACCGACGCCGCCTTCGCCCGCGCCGCCCACGTGGTGCGCCAGCACTTCGTCATCAATCGCGTCACCACCGCCTCGATGGAGCCGCGCGGCAGCATCGGCGACTACAATCCCGCCGACGGCCGCTACACCGTCTACACGACGCTGCAGCGGGCGCATCCGTTCCGCACCGAGCTCTCCGGCGTGCTCAAGGTGCCGGAGGCAAAGATCCGCGTCATCGCGCCCGACATCGGCGGCGCGTTCGGCATGAAGTCCGCCGTCTACAACGAGGTGGCGCTGGTGCTGCTGGCGTCCAAGCTCCTCGGCCGGCCGGTGAAGTGGATGAGCACGCGCTCGGAGGCGTTCCTCTCCGACGCCCAGGCGCGCGACAACGTCACCGATGCGGAGCTCGCGCTCGATGCCGACGGCACCTTCCTCGCGCTGCGGGTGAAGAGCGTCGCCGCGCTCGGCGCCTACCTGCAGACCGCGACGCCGGCCTTCCTCGGCAACCTCGGCTCGCTCGCCGGCGTCTACCGCACGCCGGCGATCCACGTCGACGTCACCGCGGTGTTCACCAACACCAACCCGGTGCGGCCCTATCGCGGCAACGGCCGGCCGGAGGCGGCCTACGTCATCGAGCGCATGGTCGATCTTGCCGCCGATGAGACCGGCATCGATCCGGCGGAGCTGCGGCGGCGCAACGCGATCCCGCCCGAGGCGATGCCGTTCAAGACCGGCCTCACCTTCACCTATGACAGCGGCGAGTTCGCGAAGAACCTCGACATGGTGCTGCGCCTCGCCGACGTCGACGGCTTCGCGGCGCGGCGCCAGGAATCGCGGACGCGCGGCAAGCTGCGCGGGCTCGGCATGTCGAACACCATCGAGCGTGCCGGCGCGCCGAGCTACGAGGGCGCCGAGATCAGGTTCGACCGCTCGGGCACGGTGACGCTGCTGACCGGCGCGATCAACCAGGGCCAGGGCCACGAGACGGTGTTCAAGCAGATCGTGTGCGACCGGCTCGGTCTTGATCCCGCCGACATCCAGTATCTGCAGGGCGACACCGACCAGGTGTTCATGGGGGAGGGGACCGGCGGCTCGCGGTCGGCGACGCTCGGCGGCTCCGCCGTCGATGCCGCGGCGAAGAAGGTGATCGAGAAGGCGCGCAAGATTGCCGCCCACGTGCTCAAGGCGAACGGCTCGCCGGTGAACTTCGACGCCGGCGTGTTCTCAAGTCCGGCGACGAACGAGACGCTCACCATGAAGGAAGTGGCGAAGCTCGCCGTCAATCCGGCCGCGGTGCCGCCCGATCTCGAGCTTGGGCTCGTCATGACCGCGGTCTATCGCGGCGAGGTCGAGAACTTTCCGAACGGCGCCCATGTCTGCGAGCTTGAGATCGACCCGGAGACGGGCGAGGTCGCGCTCCAGCGCTACAGCGTCGTCGACGATGTCGGCACCGTGCTCAACCCGCTGCTGCTCCATGGCCAGATCGTCGGCGGCGTCGCCCAGGGGGCGGGCCAGATCCTCCGCGAGGACATCCGCTTCGATGCCGACAGCGGCGAACTCCTCACCGGCTCGTTCATGGACTACGCGATGCCGCGGGCGGGCGATCTCACCGCGGTCGCGGTGAAGAGCAATCCGGTGCCGACCAAGACCAATCCGCTCGGCGTGAAGGGCGCCGGCGAAGCGGGCACGGTCGGTGCGATGCCGGCGATCGCCAATGCGCTCGTCGACGCGCTCTCGGAATTCGGCATCCGTCACGTCGAGATGCCGGCAACGCCCGAAGTGATCTGGCGCGCCATCAGGGCGGCGCGCAACGGCGCCGGCTGAGGGAGAGTTCAGTCCGGAGCCATGACCGGATTGCGGGACTCAAGGGCTGCCGAGGCCTCCGCGGAGCAGGGGATCAGCGAAACGAGTCTGTGAAAACAGCGAAATTTGACCCCCATTTCGCAAATCCAGCACCCCGGTTTTTCCCTGAGAACAGGGAAAATAACAGGGAAAACATATTTTCGGCCTTCCGAAACCGCATGGCTTGCCGCTCCATTCGTTATCGCTACCGCCGCATTTTTGTTTCGAGCGACGCTATCTCACCCTGCGGTCGTCCAAGGCCGAACGGCGTAGCGTTTATTGCCTAAATTATAGGACTATTGATAAAACCGTCAAGTCGGATCTCTGCTTTGTTGCGATGACATCCCTCGACCTTCATCGTCATGCCCCGCTCAAGCGGGGCATCCAGTAACCACCGAGCATGCCGTCAGAAACGCGCCGTATCACAATCACATTCAGGTGGTTACTGGATCGCCCGGTCAAGCCGGGCGATGACGGCGCACTGGGAATTCTCCCTCGATACCCGCCAGTTGGTGGCCGCGCAATCGCTTCACCGAGGCCGTAGGAAAATTCCGGCAAATTTCCGTCGGGTTTCCTACGGTTCGCCGTATCGCCTTACCGCGTCGATGGCGCTCGATTTTCCTTCACGCAATTGACCGGCACGCGCTCTGATCTTACTGTTGGAACAACTACAAGCCGAATAGTCGGCAAAAATGTTGGAGACGACCATGAAGCTTAAGGTGCTGGGGCTCGGCGGCCTCGCCGTGGCAGCTTTTGCGATGCCTGCCGTTGCCCATCATTCCTTCGCGATGTTCGACGCGACCAAGACCATGACGATTCAGGGTTCGGTCAAGGAATTCCAGTGGACCAATCCCCACGCCTGGATCATGCTCACGACGGCGAAGGAGGGCAAGGCGGAGGATTGGGCGATCGAGCTCAATGGTCCGAGCGCGCTCGTCCGCTCGGGGTGGAAGCCCAAGACACTGACGCCCGGCATGCCGGTCTCCGTGACCATCCATCCGCTGCGTGACGGCAGCAATGGCGGTCAGTTCATGTCGGTCAAGCTTCCGGACGGCACCGAACTCGGTCGCGGCGGTGGTGCACCGCCCGCGCCTGGAGCGCCGGGTGCACCGGGAGCGGCGCCAGCTGCTCCGGCCGCGCCCGCAACACCGCCGGCTCCGTAACGCCAGCTTCGTTTCGAGCGGCTTGATCTTTATCGCGGCGCGCGAGCGCCGCGATACGCGGCACCTTTTTTCGAATTCAATTTTCAGTCCGATCATCTGGTCCGGGTGGCTTTATTCCGGGACCTGTCGCGACGCGGTCGCGCGCGCAAAGTCATGGCGCGCGAACTCAAAGCATGACTTCCGGACAACCGCGTGACCTGCTGATTCTTCTCGATAAATCGCGAAGTCGTTGTGCCTGATCGTGAGCAGGCGCAGACAATTTGGTGCATTGCGGAATTGTTCATTGCTTGTTCAGGCAGCGTGGTATGTCATTGCAGCCCTTACCCGGGAACCGGCGGCAGGGTGCAGATTACGATGCAGCATTCGGGCTCCCGGGACGCACGTTATTGCGGCCAGATGATTGACGGGCATCGGCAATGATGGATGTCGCGGTAGGGACGGCCAGCCATCGGTCCGGCGTGGCGAGACTTGCCTTGGTCGGCGTGCTGATGTGCCTCGCGCCGATCGACGCCGATCGCCGGCGCCTGCGCGCCGCGCTACGCGTTGCCGGCGATCAACCTGACCACCATGGGCGTGTGCAACTTCGATCCGGACAAACTGAGCTTTGCCGGTGATCCGGTGACGCAGGCGGCGTGCCTCGTTCGTCCGGTCGAGCGCATGGCGAAGGTCGGGCCGCCGCGCGACAGCTTGCCCAAAGTGTTCGCCGAGCGCGTGGGGCGCGCCGAGTTGTTGCCGCACCGGGCCATGCTGAGCGCCTATATGGCCGAGGCCGGTCTCGACCACGCCATCGAGGAGAGCCTTGCAAATCCGCTGTCGCGGGCGCGGGACAACGACCTGCAATCGCCGATGGCGCGCTATTTCGTGATCCACGACACCAGCGCGCCGCGGCTCGGCACGTTCCCGCCCGATCTCGACGTCAACTTGCGCATCAACAATCTCGAGCGGTTTCGCTGCTCGGATAAGGCCGAGGTCGCTCACGCCTTCATCAACCGCTCCGGCGCAATCTACATCGGCCACGATTTCAGCACGCCGTGGCGGGCGACGAAGTTCGAGCGCGGCCTCAAGTTCGGCCTCGCGCTGAAAGGGCTGTTCGTGCACGTCGAGTTGACGCAGCCGCGGCGTCCGGCGCCGGAGTATCGTCGTTACAACGACATCAACGCGCCCGATCCGGGCTTCTCGTCGGCACAATATGATCGCCTGGCGTTGCTCTATATCGTCGCCAGCGTGCGTGCCGGCGAGTGGTTGATCCCGGCCTTCCACGCGGTGATCGACAGCGAGATTCGCGGCGGGCACGACGATCCGCAGAATTTCGATCTCGATTCATTTGCGACGGCGCTGTCGACGACGCTCGATCGCCTTTCGGCGCAGAGCGCCTCCGTCCCGACCCACGACTAGCGCGCACGCCATTCCAGCGTTTTGATCGCGCTCGCCGCCCTTCCGCGCGCGCGTGCAATCGGTGTATCTTCGCGCCATAACAAAGCGAACAAACGGCCGCGCTCGGGCGCGCGGCTTTAAGAAAACTCCGAGGAGGACTTGCATGCAAGCGAAGCGCACTTCGATCGTGTCGGCGGTGATCGCCGGTGCGGCGGTGCTGACGATGTCCGCGGCCGCCGCGTTCGATGAATCGAAATATCCGGACTTCAAGGGACAGTGGCGGCGGGCAGCCGGGATCGGCATCGTCTGGGATGAAACGAAGCCGCCCGCGCTTGGCCAGAACCCGCCGTTGACGCCGGAATACCGGGCGATCTGGGAGGCGAGCGTTGCGGATCAGCGCGCGGGCGGGCAGGGGGGCGATACCCGCGTCACCTGCCGCAGCAACGGCATGCCGCGGATGGCGACCATCGTGCGCCCGTTCGGCCTCTTCATCCTGCCGGAAATGACGATGATCGTTTACGACAACAACATTCCGCGCTGGGTCTATACCGATGGCCGTCAATTCCCGAAGGACGGCGAACCGTCCTATGCGGGATATTCGATCGGCAAATGGCTCGATACCGACGGCGACGGCCGCTACGACGCGCTCGAAATCGAAACGCGCAATTTCAAAGGACCGCGCATCTATGACGACAGCGGCATTCCGCTGCATTTCGACAACGAGTCCGTCATCAAGGAGCGCCTGTCGCTCGACAAGGCAAATCCGAACGTGCTGCTCAACGTGATCACCGTCGAAGATCACGCGCTCACGCACCCGTGGACGGTGACGAAGCATTACGAGCGCGTTGCCGGCAAGATCGAGTTTCACGAGGACCTGTGCAACGAGGACAACGCGCACGTCCAGATCGGCAACGAAGGCTACATGGTGAGCGGCGACGGCTATCTGATGCCGACCAAGAAGGGACAGGCCCCGCCGGACTTGCGCTACTTCAAACAGACGCAGAAGTAACTTCACCTCCCCCTGGAGGGGGGAGGTCGCGACCGCCGAAGGGCGGGCGCGGGAGGGGGTGGCAGCGGAGCAACAAACACGGCGCCGCATTTGATCGCGCCGCGGCAATCTTCTCCCCTCCCCCTTGTGGGGAGGGGTCGGGGGTGGGGGTCGAGACGTGTGGCACGTCTGTGCCAGGACCTCCCGACCCCCCACCCCGACCCTCCCCCACAAGGGGGAGGGAGCAGTCAAGGAGCGTGAAGTGCAGGAAACACCCATGGACCAACGTAATTTCACCGGCGACTACGACACGCTCCTCGAACTCGTCAAAACCCGCGTCAGCGTCCGCAATCTCAAGCCCGATCCGATCCCCGACGAGTACGTGACGCAAATTCTCGAGGTCGGGCGCTGGGCGATGTCCGGCGCCAACGGCCAGCCGTGGGACTTCGTCGTCGTCAAGGATCCCGCGATCAAGAAAGAGTTGTTCCGGGTCTACTCGGAGGAGAACAACGACTTCATCTACTGGATGGAGCAGCAGCGTGACTTCAAGCTGCGCCATCCGTCCTTCCAGATGACGCACGACGAGGCGCTGACGAAGTACCGCACCGGCGTCGGCTTCTCGATCGCGCCGGTGCTGATCGTCATCCTCGGCGACGGCCGGCGGCAATGGGCGACCGTGCAGGGCGCCCACACCTTCGGCCGCGACCAGTCGCATCTCACCGACGGGCTTGCCAACACCGCGATGTTGATGCATCTCGCGGCGGGCGCGCTCGGGCTCGGCAGCCAGCATGTCACGATCCACATCCAGGAACCGTTCAAGCGCGTGCTCGGCGTGCCGGATCTGCTGACGTTCTCGCTCATCATGCCGATCGGCTATCCGGCGGTGCCGCCGAAAGAGGGCGTGCGGCGCCCACTCGCCGACATGGTCCACCACGACACGTTCGACATGACGAAGTACATGACGAACGAACAGACGCTGCAGTATCTGCGCGCCCTGCGGGAGAAGACCGTGCCGGTCTACAGCCACTCCTATCAGGGCCGCCCGCCCGTGCCCCCAAGCGGGGAGAAGTGAGTCACATGACGAGGGCAAGGCAGGCGTTGACGCGGGCGCTTCTCCCTCTCCCCGCTTGCGGGGAGAGGGTCGGGGTGAGGGGGCCTCTCCACGGGCTCGGACTCGCGGAGAGGCCCCCTCACCCTCCGTCGCTTCGCTCGGTCGACCTCTCCCCGCAAGCGGGGAGAGGTGAAGAGCGTGATGCTTGGGGTTGGACCGGAACACAATCGTCACACGAGACAGCTCCATCCAGCTCGTCATGGCCGCGCTTGTCGCGGCCATCCACGTCTTTGCCACTGGGCCGCTGCGATGAAGGCGTGGATGGCCGGGACGAGCGCGGCCATGACGAAATCGGAAGCGGCGGCGGCGGCGAACTCTGATCTTGTCAGTGGTTGCGTGGTCGCGCATCCCTCCTTCATCTCGCTACGCCCGCTTTCGCGCTCGATGCGATCCGGCTGGGCAAGGCGGTGCCGAACTCGTTCGCATTCGGCGCGACGGAGGTCGGGATCGATGCCGGCATCTTTGCGAAGGAGGGGCTCGACGTCACGGTGTCGAGCTTCCGCGGCGATGCGCAGCTGCAACAGGCGCTGGCGGCGGGCAGCGTCGACGTCGGGCTTGGCTCGGGGCCGGGGCTGGGCTTCCGCGTCAAGGGCGCGCCGTCGATCGGCATCGCCGCCATGTATGGCCCGCCGGCGAACCTTGCGCTGCTGGTCTCGGTGAAGTCGCCGGTCAAGGCGGTGGCCGACCTCAAGGGCAAGCGCATCGGCGTCACCACGGCGGGTTCGCTCACCGATTGGCTGGTGCGCGAACTTTCGCGCCAGCAGGGCTGGGGCTCCGACGGCATTACGGTGGTGGCGCTCGGCACCATGCAGGCGCGTCTCGCCGCCATGGAGCGCGGCGAACTCGACGGCGCCGTGCTCGAGGCCGCCAACGGCTACGAGCTTGAGGAAGAGGGTCGCACCCGCAATCTGCTGCTGTTCGGCGACGTGGTGAAGCACTTCTACACCCACGTCATCTTCTCGACCGACGACGTGGTCGCGAAGCGGCCGGCGCTGCTGCAACGCTTCCTCGCCGCCTGGTTTCGCACCGTCGCGTTCATGAAGGCGAACCGCGATACCACGATCAATTCCGAGACGCGCACGCTCGCGGTGCGGCGGAGTATCGTCGCGCGCATCTACGATGCGCAGATGCCGGGCTTCTCGCTCGACGGCGCCTGGGACCTGCAGGCGCTCGACGTCATCCGCGCCTCGCTCAAGGAGCTCGGCACCCTGCCGATGGTGCCGGAGGCGAAGGCACTCTACACCGACAAGTTCGTGCCGGTCAGGTTCTAGGTCCCCATGAATGCAATTCGTAGGGTGGGCAAAGGCGGCCCCGGCGTTGCAAATTTTGCGCACGGCGTTTGGTCCGCCGTGCCCACCGCGGCGCTGATGGTGGGCACGGCGGAACGACCGTCGTGCGAAGCTCGCGATGTCGTGGCCGCCTTTGCCCACCCTACGGGTGCTGTACGGGGTCGGTCATGAGCCTCGTCGGCATCGACATCGGCGGCACGTTCACCGATCTCGTCGGCTATCGCGACGGCGCGATCCTCACCGCGAAAACGCTCACGGTGCCGGCCGACCCGACCGTCGGCGCGGCGACCGCGCTGAGGCTCGCGGGCTGCGATGTGGCCGAGGTCGCCGAGCTGCTGCACGGCTCGACCATCGCCATCAACACCGTGCTGGAAAAGAGCGGGGCGCGGACCGCGCTCGTCACCACGGCGGGCTTTCGCGACGTCTACGCGCTCGGCCGCGGCAATCGGCCCGATGCGTTCAACCTCGACTTCCATCGGCCGCGGCCGCTGGTGCCGCGCGACCTCACCTTCGAACTCGCCGAGCGCGTGAATGCCGCCGGCGACGTGCTGGTGCCGCTCGCGGCGGGCGAGGTCGAGGCGCTGGCGCGGCGGCTCGACGGGCTCGGCATCGAAGCGGTCGCGATCTGCTTCCTGCACTCCTACGCCAACCCCGCTCACGAGATCCTGGCGGCCGAGATTTTGCGGCGCCATGTGCCCAACATCTTCGTCACCGCGAGCCACGAAATTTTGCGCGCCTACCGCGAATACGAGCGCACGTCGACGACGGCGCTCAATGCCTTCGTCGGCCCGCGGGTGGCGCGCTACCTTGCCCGCTTCGAAGGGTTCGCTCGCGAAGGCCGCTTTGCCGGCAACATCGCGATCATGCGCTCGAACGGCGGCACCATGTCGATCGACGAGGCGCGGCGGATGCCGGTCGCGATGATGGAGTCGGGGCCGGTCGCCGGCATGATCGGCGCGGCGCATCTTGCGAAGCTCCTCGGCATCGAGCGCGCGATTGGCTTCGACATGGGCGGCACCACGGCGAAGACCTCACTGATCGCGGGCGGCGTGCTGCCGATCGAAGAAGGCTACGTGATCGGCGATCTCTACACCGGCCAGCCGATGCAGCTGCCCGTGGTCGACATCGTCGAGGTCGGCGCGGGCGGCGGCTCGATCGCGTGGTGCGACGACACCGGCGCGCTTCATGTGGGGCCGGTCTCGGCCGGCGCCGATCCGGGGCCGGCCTGCTACGGCCGCGGCGGCAAGGCGCCGACGGTGACCGATGCCGACCTCGTGCTGGGCCGGCTCAACGGCGCGCGCTTTCTCGGCGGCGGCATGACGCTCGATCGCGGCGCCGCGGAGGCCGCGATCATGGACGCGGTGGGGCGCAGGCTCGCTCTCAATGCGGCGACGGCGGCCTACGGCATCGCGGCGATCACCGACGGCGCGATGGCGCTGGCGGTGCGCGCGGTGTCGGTCGATCGCGGCATCGATCCGCGCGACACCGCGATCATCGCGTTCGGCGGGGCGGGCGCGCTGCATGCGGCGGCGATCGCGCGCGAGATCGCGATCCCGAAGGTGATCGTGCCGCGGCTGCCGGGCAATTTCTCGGCGCTCGGCATGCTGATGGCGGAGTGGCGGCAGGATTTCGTGCGCACGCTGATCGGCGAACTTGCGCGGCTCGACCGCGCCGCGGCGACCCAGGCCTTCGCCGATCTGCGCGGGGCAGGGGAGGCTGCGCTCGCGCGCGAAGGGCTCGGCCGGCGGCCGCTTCGCGTTTGCCGCCGACCTGCGCTACCGCGGCCAGGAGCACACCATCGCGATTCCGGTGGACGGTCCGCACGATGTGGGCGAGGGCGCCGAGGCGACGCGGCGGCGCTTCGACGAACAGCATCAGCGCCGTCACGGCCACGCGGCGCCCGATCAGTCGGTCGAGATCGTCAACCTGCGGCTCGTGGTGACGGTGCCGCGCATGAACGATGCCATCGGCGCCTGGCTGCGCGACGCCTTCGCGCCGGAAGCCGCGGCGCCGGAGCAGCGCCGCCCCATCATCTTCGACGATCCGCAGCACCCGCTCGAAGCGCGCATCCTCTGGCGCCCGGCGCTTGCTGCCGGCACCACCGTCGACGGCCCCGCCGTGATCGAGGAGCCCAACGCCACCACCTTCGTGCCGCCAGGCGCCGCTGCCGCGATCGATCGGTGGGGCAACATCGTGATCACGCTTGAGAGCACGGACTGACGCGAAGGGTCACCGCGGCCATATTTCGATTTGCTTTTTCTTTGTCATGCCCCGCGGAAGCGGGGCATCCAGTAACCACCCGACTCTCAATTGTAGATCAGCAGTGCCTCATTCTGACGACCGGGGTTACTGGGTCGCCCGGTCAAGCCGGGCGACGACAAATTGAGGATGGACACCGGCCTTGGAAAATTAACGATTCCGGCTTCGGAAAAAGGCCACTGGCGGAGGCTGCGGGCCGTCGCCATGTTTTACAAAATGCGCGGCGGGGAGGGCGTCGCAATTCGGATCTCAGGAGGCCGATATGTGGGCCATCGTCATCTTGTCAGGGCTTGGCTTTTTCTCGCCCCCCATGACCTTTCCGACCGAAGAGGTGTGCCGCGCCAACGCCCACGCCTTGCTCCGAATCAAGCATATCGACGTCTATTGCGTGCCCCGCGGCGAAGGCATCAATCCGACCTTCAAGGTGAGTTGAGCGGGACACGTCATTCCGGCGCGACGCCGCGGAGCGGCGAGCCCGGAATCCATACTTCGCAGTCAGTGTTCATGGATTCCGGGCTCGCCTTCGCTTCGCTACGGCGCCCCGGAATGACTGGCTTGGGATAACGAGCCCGGAATTACGGACCGACGAGGTCTCGGACTGAGCAAAAGACTCGCTACCGCCAGCGGCGGTGCATCCATAGCCACTGCTCGGGGTGCTCGCGCACCCAGCTTTCCACCACGTCGGTGATGGCCTGCATGGTGCCGCGCACGTCGATGCGGCCGGCGGCGTCGCGCACCGGCTGAACTTCCGGGCTGATCTCGCCGGCGAAGCGGTTGCCGGGGCGGCGGATCACGCGGGTGCCGTAGATCGGACATTCGGCCTCGCGCGCCAGCATCGCGATCAGCGGATTGGCGAGACATTTGCGGCCGAAAAATGTGACTTCAACGCCGCGGGTGTAGTGCTGGTCGACCAGCATCGCGACGTGCTTGCCCTGCTCCAGCGCGCGGGCGAGCGCGACCGGCGCGCCCAGGCTCGACGCCACCATCTCGCCCATCAGGCCGCGGCGCATGGCGATGACGGCGTCGGCGATGGCGCCGAGATTGGGGCGACGGTAGAGCACGACGGCATCGAGCCCGTCGCTCGCGGCGATGACGGCGGGCAGCTCCCAGTTGGCAAGATGCGCGGCGAACACGACGGCGGGCTTGCCGTCGTTCTTGACGTGGAGGAAGCGCTCGATGTTTTCCGGCGTGTAGTCGATGTAGGTGCGCTTGTAGGGATCGCCCGAGCAGATGTCGTCGAGGTGCGCGATCTCGGCGCCGACGCGGCCGAGATTATCCCACGCGCCGCGCAGGATCGTCTCGATCTCTTCCGGCGACTTTTCCGGAAACGCTGCCACGAGATTGGCGCGCCCGATCCGGTGCTCCGGCAACCACGGCCCGACCCGGCGCATCAGCGCGGCGGCGAAGTTCGTGATGCGATTGCGGTCGCAGCTATGGATGACGGTGAGGAGAAGGGTGACGAGCCAGCCGGCAACCGCATCGGCGGCCGATGTGAGCTGCGCAGAGGCCCGGCGGCGGAGCGCTTTCCAATTCGCGGCCATGGCTCAGCGCAAGCCTCGTCGGACTCCTTCAGTCGTCATGGCCGGGCTCGTCCCGGCCATCCACGCCTTCCTTGGGCTATCGCCGCAAAGACGTGGATGCCCGCGACGAGCGCGGGCATGACGCTGAGAGTTTGCTTGAGGAGCATCACGGCCGGCGTCTCAGAAATTGACGATCACCTTGCCGAACACGGCGCGGGTTTCGAGGCGCGCGAGGCCGCGCTCGAAATCGGCAAGCTCGACCTCGGTGTCGATCACCGGCGTGAGCCCGCCCGCCATCTTGCCGAGCACGGTGCGGATGTTCTTCATCGAAGCGCCGAACGAGCCGATGATGCGGTATTGCTGCTGGAAGAGCTGCATCAGGTTGAAGGTCACCGTCGGGCCGGAGGTCGCCCCGCAGGTGACAAGGCGGCCGCCGCGCTTGAGCGAGAGCAGCGAGCCGTTGAAGGTCTCGGCGCCGGTGTGCTCGAACACCACGTCGACGCCCTTCTTGCCGGTGAGCTTGCGCACCACGTGCTCGAAGCGGTCCTGCCGGTAGTTGATGACGTGATCGGCGCCGAGGGCTTTGGCCTTCTCGGCCTTGGCATCATCGCCGACGGTGGTGAAGACGGTCGCGCCGATCGCCTTCGCCATCTTGATCGCGGCGGTGCCGATGCCCGAGCCGCCGGCGTGCACCAGGACGCTCTCGCCGGGTTCGAGCTTCGCGTTGTCGAACAGCATGTGCTCGACGGTCGCGAACGCGATCGGCGCGCAGGCGGCGTCACGCATCGCCAGGCCCGCCGGCGCCTTGATGACGAGCCGCTCCGGCATGTTGACGAGATCGCGGGAAAAGCCGTCGACGTGGAAGCCCATGATGCCGCCGACGTTCTCGCACAGATTATCGCGGCCCTGGCGGCAGGCCTTGCAGGTGCCGCAGGTCAGCGCGCCGTACATCACCACCGGATCGCCCGGCGCAAGCCGACGCCGGGCCCGGCCGCGGCGACCTCGCCGGCCGCTTCCGCGCCCACCACCAGCGGCATCTTGCGCTTGGCGAACGCCATGCCGCGATAGCCCCAGACGTCGATGTGATTGATGCCGACCGCCTTGACGCGGATCTGCACTTCGCCGGGCCCCGGCGCCGGCGGGTCCGGCGCCTCGGTCAGCACCAGCTTGCGGTCGGCAACGAGGGTCAGCGCGCGCATGAGTGTCGATCCGATCGCAAAGCCGCTAGCTGCCGGCCTTCCATCCGGAGGCAGCCGCGCGGTTGTCCAACCAATTCCGTCATCCTGAGGCGGCCGCGCTGTTGCGCGGCCCTCGAAGGATGATCGGCCGCCGCGCGGCCTCAGGTCTCGTTGTGGCGATGCCTCGGCCGTCGTCCTTCGAGGCTCGCTGCGCTCGCGCCTCAGGATGACGGAACCGGGGGTCGCGAGGTCAACGGGGGTTCGCAAGGTCAAAAAGAACTCCGTGTCATGTGTCTCGCTTGGCTCAGCGGTGGATGCCGATGGCGGCGGAGAGGCCGCCGTCGACGGTCAGCGTCGCGCCGGTCACGTAGGACGCGCCGGGCGACAGCAGGAAGGCGACGACCGACGCGATCTCCGCGGGCGCCGCAAAGCGCCGCGCCGGGATCTGCGCCTCGATGGTGTCGCGGAACTTGGCATAGGGCGCAAGCATCGCGGTGTCGATGAAGCCCGGCGCGACGTAGTTCGCGGTGACGCCGTTGCGCGCGACCTCGATCGCGAGCGTGCGCACATAGGCGAGGAGGGCGGCCTTCGAGGCCGCGTAGGCGGCGTTGCCCTGGTTCGCCTGCAGCGCGGTGACCGAGCCGATCACGACAAGGCGGCCGTCCTTGGCGCGCATCATCGGGCGCGCCAGCGCGTTGACGAGGCGCGTGAACGACCAGTAGTTCACCTGCATCGCGACTTCGGCCTTGGCCTGGTCCATCATCATCGCGAGCGTATCGTAGGTGTGGCCCGCGTTGTGGACGAAGCCCGAGAACGGCGCGTCCTTCTCGAGCTCGCTCGCGAAGCTCTCGACCGCCGTCTTGTCCGCAAGATCGACGTGGCGCGCCGCGAAATTCTGCCCGGGATGCGCCTTGGCGAGCGCGGCGCAGGCCGCCTCGGCCTCGCCGGCCGCGGAGCGGAAGGTGAAGGTCACGTCGTGGCCCGCGTCCGCCAGCGCCGCGACGATCGCAGCGCCGAGGCCGCGCCCGCCGCCGGTGACGAGAACGCGCCGCCGGCCGGCGACCGTCATGCCGGCTCCCGCGCCAGCACCAGCGACACGTTCTGCCCGCCGAATCCGAACGAGTTGGAGATGGCGTTGCGCATGCGGGCATCGCGCGCGACGTTGGGCACGACGTCGATCGGAATCGCCGGGTCCGGCACTTCGTAGTTGATGGTCGGCGGAATGCGCTGCTCGTCGAGCGTCATCAAGGTGATGATCGCCTCGACCGCGCCGGCGGCCGAGAGCGTGTGGCCGATCATCGACTTGTTGGACGAGATCGGCACGTCCTTGGCGCGCGGCACCGAGCACGGCGAGACGCCGAGATATTCCATCTTGTCGTTCTCGGGCGTGCCGGTGCCGTGGGCATTGATGTAGTCGATGTCCGCCGGCGTGAGCGAGGCGTCGGCGATGGCGTTGTTCATGCAGCCGATGATCGGCTTGCCGTCCGGGCTCGAACGGGTGCGGTGGAAGCTGTCGGCAAGCTCGCCGCAGCCGGCGATGACGCCGCGGATGCGCGCGCCGCGCGCAATGCGCCGCATCGTAGCTCTCCAGCACCAGCGCGCCGGCGCCTTCGGCCATGACGAAGCCGTCGCGGTTCTTCGCGAACGGCTTCGCCGCGGCCTGCGGCGGTTCGTTGTGCATCGACAATGCGGACAGGAGCGAAAACCGGATCAAACTTTCCGGCGTCACCGAGCCGTCGGTCGCGACGCACAGCGCCGCGTCGGTCTCGCCGCGCCGGATCGCCTCGATGCCGAGCTGGATCGCGCTCGCGCCGGAGGCGCAGGCGGTCGAGAGCGAGATCGGCGCGCCCTCGGTGCCGAACTTCGCCGCGAGGCCTTCGCCGACGGAGCCGAACAGGAAGCGCTTGTGATAGTCGCGGAAGCGGCCGGTGGCGGCGGCGCGCAGCAGGTCGTCATAGCTCACGTCCTGGTTGGCGCCCGACGCCTTGGCGAGCGCCTCGCGCTGCGGCCATTCGATCTCGATCGGCGCGACGGCGAGAAACAGCGGCCCCG
This sequence comes from uncultured Alphaproteobacteria bacterium, assembly GCA_963702755.1. Classification (GTDB taxonomy): domain Bacteria; phylum Pseudomonadota; class Alphaproteobacteria; order Rhizobiales; family Xanthobacteraceae; genus JAJPKK01. The sequence continues at coordinate 110,778 of CAVPDZ010000016.1, forward strand.
GGAAGCGGCCGCGACCGCCGATCGCGGATTCCGAGATCGCTTCCTCGATGGCGATCTCGGCGAGGCGCTCGGACAGTTCGGGTGCCGACAGCGGCTCGACCGGCACGAAATCGACGGTGCCGGCGATCTTGGTCTTCAAGCTGTCGGTCGGAAATCGCGAGATGGCGCGGATACCGGATTCGCCTGCGGTGAGGCGCTTCCAGTTATCGACCTTGCCGGCGCCAAGCGACGTGACGATGCCGCTTCCGGTGACGACGACAATCGGACGTCCCATCTTGTCGCGCATTGCTATGCCTCCCTTTGCTTACACCCTCCCCTGGAGGGGGAGGGTCGGACCGCGAAAGCGGTCCGGGGTGGGGTGACAGCGGTGCAACACGTGCAGCGCCGAGAGCGGGGCACTGCTGTCACCCCCTCCCGCCGCGCCAACGCGCGGCGACCTCCCCCTCCAGGGGGAGGTGATCGGTGCCGAACGCCGACCCCGTTCGCATTCAGGCTCTCTTACCCGACTTATCTCTCCGCCGGGACGACCAGGGCGAGGCCTTCGCCGCGCCAATGACCGACGCCGGTGACGAGCGCGGCTTTCAGCGCGCCGTCCATCGCCCGCTCGCCGCGGTCCTGCGATGCAAATAACTTTTCGCGGCTGACGGCGAGGGATGCAAGGGCAATATTCATCGCGAATTGCGGCTCGACGCCGTGGCCCAACTGATTGCCGGTGGCGCGGACCGCAAGCTCCGGGTGCGCATCGAGAAAGGCGCGTTCCTCCGCGGTCGCCGGCGCAACACCGGTCGCGCCCGAGATCGCCGCCGTTGCTCGGCGGGTGCCGCGGGTGCGAGCGTCTTCCACAGTGACTCGAGCGTGGTGGTCACAGCGCCGGGCTTGCGGTCGGAATAGGCGTGGGCAAGCCCGGCAAGGCGCGCAAAAGGCTTGGCGCCGCGGGCGCGCGCGTGCGCTGCGCTTTCGAGCACCAGGAACGCGCCCATCGACGCAAGGGCGAAGCCCGGATTGGCGGCGCGCTCCCACACCGGCGCGAACGCGCCTTTGAGCGTGAAGCCGCCGAACTCGTAGAGCATCAGCATTTCCTTGCGCTCGCCGTTCGAGGCGCCGCCGACAAGCGCAATATCGCTCGTGCCGCCGGCGATCCGCGCGAGCGCGATGCGCACCGCGTCGACGCCCGCGGACTCTTCGCCCATGAACGTGCGCGACGAACCGGTGACGCCGTGCACGATCGAAATGTTGCCGGCGAGAAGGTTCGACAGCTGCGCCAGGAAGAGCGTCGGCCGCAGGTCGCTCATCAGCCGCTCGTTGAGGAAGAGCTCGGCGTTCTCGGCCTTGGGCTTGCCGGTGAGGATCGCGCTGTCGACCGCAAGATCGCGCTCGCCGCCGCCGGCCGCGACGATCATGTCCATGCGGCCGAGGATGTCGGTCTTGCCTTTGACGCCGGCGCTGTCGAGCGCGAGGCCCGCGGCATAGACGCCGATGCGCTGCCACGGCTCCATCTGGCGCTGATCGCCCTTCTTGGGGATCTGCGCATCGAAGCTCATGGGCGGCAGCGGATGCACGATGAACGGCGCGTAGGTCTTCGCATCGAGGTTGGTCTTGCCGCCGTCGAGCGCCTGCCAGTGCGCGTCGGGGCCTTCGCCGAGGCAGGAGAGCATGCCGACGCCGGTGATCCAGCACTCGCGCTGGCTGCCCGGCGGATGATCCTTGCCGGGCGCGGACCCTGCGGTATCAGCCATGGGCCATCGCCTGCAGCGGGAAACCGATCCGGGTCGCGACTTCGGTCATGCTGGTGCGGAATTTCGGATCGGGAAATGCCATCACGCGGAAGGTGATCTCGCTCGACGCGACCGTCTTGCCGTCGACCGCGACGGCGGCACTCGTCACCGCGAATCCCGATCCCTCGTGCACGAGATCGGCAGTGAGCGACAGCTCCTGCCCGGGCGACACGAAGGTGCGCAGCTTCGCCTCCTTCACGGCCGCCAGGAACGGCATGCGTTCAAAGCCGGTCGCGCCGATGATGAGCCAGCCCGAGGTCTGCGCCATGGATTCGATGAGCAGCACGCCGGGCATCAGCGGATGGCCAGGAAAGTGTCCCTCGAAGATCGTGCTCGTTTCGGGGACCAGCGCCTGCGCCCGGATGCGCTTGCCGTCGAGATCGAGTTCGACGATGCGGTCGATCAACTGAAAATATTCGAGCCGCATGGCAGGGGGTTACGCCCCCTTTGCAGCGACCAGGCCGTCGATGCGTTCACACAGATTGCCGAGCACGAAATACTGCTCGGTGGTCGCCTTGCCGTCGTTGACCTCCTGGGTCCACTGCTCGAGCGGGAGTTTGATCCCGAACGCCTTGTCGATGGCAAAGGCGATGTCCAGGAAGTCCAGGCTGTCGATGCCGAGATCGTTGATGGCGTGGCTTTCCGGCTTGATGTTATCGCGGGGAATGTCGCACGTTTCGGCAATGATATTGGCAACCGTGTCGAACGTGGAAGACATTGATTAACATCCTGGCAAATGGCGTCTTTCGCCCCGCCCGCGATAGCGGCGCCGGCCCGCAGGGACGCCGTCCGAAAGCCCACCTGAGATCGCGGTCGATATAGCGAAGCCTATCCGCAAGTGCAATGGCGGCCTGCGGCCGAATTCTCGATATGGTTGCGAGAGGCACGACACTGCCCGCCCGCGAAGTTTCCGGCATGCGAACCCATTAACTTGTCATCGCCCGGCTTGACCGGGCGATCCAGAAACCACTGTTCACTGAAACAGGGCACGGTTTCGCCAGACCCGATAGCTCGGGGGTTACTGGATGCCCCGCTTGAAGCGGGGCATGACAATAGAGTGTGGATGGAAGCGTCAGAGACAGAAAGCTCTAGTTCGAGCGATTGCGGCTCGAGCGGCCGGCAACCTTGGTCTTGCGCACCTCCGCCTCCGGCATGGCGGCCGTGGCAGGATCGCCGCCGGCGAGCCGGACGCGGTTCTCACGCAGATGCTGGGCGACGTTATGCCAGGTTGCGCGCGGCTGGATATGGGCCGGGTCGGCGCCCGGCATCGGGCGGTTCAGGCCGTAAGTCCCGCCATGCACGTCGATCCAGTGCCATACGACGGAAGCTTCGCCCTCGGCGGTGGTGATGTCGATCGCGCGGCCGTGGCCGTAGCCGCCGGTGGCGGTGCTGCCGCCGTGCAGCGAGTTGCCGCCATGGGCCTTGAAGCCGGAGGCAAGCGACTGGCGGTAATCGTCGCGGAAGGCGCTCAGCATCGACCACTTGATTCCGTTTGCGTCCATCGCTTGGCCGGCGTGATAGAGCATCTCGCGGAAATCGGGGTCCATGCCGCCGATGACGTATTCCTCGAGCGTCATGCCGCGCTTCTTGGCTGCGGCTGGGTCTTTCCAGCTGAAGTCGCCGGTACCGTCTTTCTTGACGGGCTGGCGCTCATAGACTTCCCACAGATAGCGGTCGACCACCTCCATGACGCCCTCTGGGCGGCGACGGATGGCCTCGGCGACGTTGTCGGCCGGCGCGAGCTTCGTCGCCTCCCGCGAGATGGCGACGGTGCGAACCTCATTCCAATAGGGAATGGTGATGCTCCAGCGCGCGCCGAACGTGACCGGATCGACCGCGGGCTTCGATTCGGCGGCCACGACGGACTTCGTCTCGACCGAGGCGAGGGTAAATTCCCGCTGCGGAGCACTCTCCTCCGCGGGTTCTTCGGGAGCCACCTCTGCCACGGCAAACTTCGTAGCGCGTTCGGTGATTTTCGCCGGGATCGGTTCTGACACGGCGGGGCGCAAGATCGGCACTTCGCTGACGGCCGTTTCGACGGGTGCCATCGGCTCGACCGAAGCCAAACGATAAGGCGCCGGCTCGACTGAAGCCAAACGATAAGGCGCCGGCTCGACCGGCAGCGCTTCATGAACGATCGTCACCGTCGACGTTGAATTGGACTTTTCGATTACCCAATCACTTTGTTCCGACGCGGTGTACGGGCCTGAATGTGCAAGCAACTCCGCGACTACAAAAACAACAATGCCGCTGACCGCCATGGCGACGGAAATAATACAGCCGGTCGTGCGATCGGCCGCGTGAGCGCGGATGGATCTCATTATTCCCCCAACCCATTTACTGCGCTTGGGCCCCGTCCTTCCGGGCCGTGAGGCCACGCCTCATGGCAGCCAATCGCAACAATTTGAGCGATTGGAGTGATAGTCCCGGAAGGTTAGTGCAGGGTTAAGTGCCCCACCCCATTCAGCCCCAAGGTGAATCCCCTATTCACACGCTCAGTGTTCACCAATAATAAGGGCAATTGCAAGATGGTCTTCGCCCGAATTCTGCCATATTCACAGCGCGCGGCACCCGCCCGATCCGGCGTCTTCACAGGCCTGTATCAAGACTTTGCTCAAAGACGACGTGCGGGCGCGGGGTTGCCGGTGCAGCGGGAAAGGGGCATGGTGCCCGCCGCGCGGCGGTCTGTGCTGCAGCGGCCGAGAGTGCCGCCGGGGGACCGATCGCCAGGCCCATCGCCGGCCCGCGCCAACGGAGGAGAACCACCACATGCGTAAAACCACCCTGGCTGTCCTTGCCGCTTCGGCCGCGTTCCTGGCCGGTCCGGCAATGGCACAGCAGAATGTCGATTGGTCCAAGGTCGAGGTGAAGACGACGGACCTCGGCCACAACACCTACATGCTGTCGACCGGCGTCGGCGGTAACATCACCTTCGCGGTCGGCACCGACGGTATCATTGTGGTCGACGCCAATTTCGCGCCGGCCTACGACAAGTTCAAAGCCGCGATCCAGAAGGTCTCGACGCTGCCGGTGAAGTACGTGATCAACACGCACTTCCACGGCGACCACACCGGCGGCAACGCGCTGTTCCATAAGGACGGCGCCACCATCGTCGCCGAGGACAACATCCGCCTGCGCCTGATGGGCGGCACGATCAACGGCGTGACCGGCGCCAAGACGCCGCCTGTCGCGAGCCCCAATTCGCTGCCGACCGACACCTACTACGGCGGCACCAAGGAGATCACTGTCGGCGGCCGCAAGGCGATCCTCACCCACGTCTATAACGCGCACACCGACGGCGACACCTACGTCTACTTCCCCGACGCCAACGTGCTGTGCACCGGCGACACCTTCAACAACACCAAGCATTACCAAACCGTCGACTTCGCCAACGGCGGCGATATCCGCGGCATGCTTCGCGCCAACACCGCCTATTACGAGCTCGCCAACAACGACACCAAGATCGTTCCCGGGCACGGCGGGCTTGCGCATAAGGCCGACGTCGCCGAATTCCGCGACATGCTCACGACGGCGCGCGACCGGCTGCAGAAGCTGTTCCAGGAAGGCAAGTCGGTGGACGAGGTCGTCGCCATGCGTCCGCTCAAGGACCTCGACGCCAAATGGGCGGTGGACGACAACGCGGCGAAGAACTTCACCCTGATGTTCTATCGCTCGTTCACCCGCTCCTGATCGAACGGACAGACTAGGAATGCGGATCGCCGGGGCATGCCCCGGCGATTTCGTATTTGGCCGCCGAATTTACGCGGCGTCATCGCCCAAGATTTCTCACGCCGTCATCGCCCGGCTCCGACCGGGCGATCCGGTAGCCACGAATTTTGAAATTGGGCGCAGCACGGCGCCGATCGATAGCCCAGGGGTTACTGGATGCCCGCTTTCGCGGGCATGACGGACGGAGGTTTCAGCGGCGGTCGCCGGTGGGGATCGGGGCGCAGTTGGTGCGGCCGGACAGGACGCAATCCTGGTTGCGGCGCATGTCGGCCATGGTGTTGGCGAGCCAGACGCCGCAATAGACGATGGCGACCAGCACCACGAAGGCGAGGATGTTGTTCACCATCCGGTGGCGATAATTATCCTCGTCGCCTTCGGTGTACTTGCCAAGACCTTCGACCGGGGAGCGCCGCGGATCATGCCGCCGCACATTGTCGTTGCGGGCTTGCGGCACCCGCGGCCGGAACATGACGACCCGGCCTCGTTCATCGTCCCGTGGTGTCTCTTGTGATTTCATCGTGGTCTCGAGAGGGCGCCCGCAAGCCCATGGGCATTTGCCCCACAACACACACCTTAGCACGTTTCGCGCGAGGAGGGCGATGGGCTTGTGACGGGGTTGCGGTATTTTTGCTCAATAAATGCGCCTCGTGCTCCAAAAGTTCCATGGCCCGGAAAAGTCCCTGCGTGGACGGCAGAGCTTGTCCGGCGCTATCATGACGACGCCGTGATCATTCCGCGCCGCCGCCTGATTGCTCTTGCCGCTGCCTACGCCATTGCGCTGCAGGCGGCGCTCTCGGGATTTGTGCTGCTGGCGGCGGGCACAAATCTGTGCGGCGCCGCGAGCGTGCCGGCAGCGCCGCATTCCAGTTCCGATTGCGGATGCTGTCCGCTGTTGTGCGGTGCAGCAGCCGACCTTGCGGCGGAATCGGTCGGACCGCCGCCGACGTGGCCGTTCTCATCATCGGGCACGCATCATCATTATGTCGAGGCTGCGCTGCCCTCCAGGCGCGGCCTCGTGCCGCCGTCGCGCGCACCGCCGGTCGCCTGAGCGCCATCCATTTCATCACATCGCCGGCGTCATGCCGGTCATCCCGAATTCCGTGAGGCTTCTCATGAAGACAATCCCGATTCTCGTCGCGAGCCTGATCGCCCTCTCCGCCGGCGCAGCGTTCGCCAATGACTACAAGGTGGGCGCCCTCGAAATCGACAATCCGTGGTCGCGGGCCGTGCCGAAGGGCGGCACAGTCGCGGCCGGCTATATGACCATCAAGAACAACGGCACGACCCCGGACCGGTTGACCGGTGCGTCGACACCGGTTGCCGGCAAGGTCGAAGTCCATGAAATGAGCATGGACAACGGCGTGATGAAGATGCGTCCGGTCGCGGGCGGCCTCGAAATCAAGCCCGGCGAGACCGTCACGCTCAAGCCGGAGTCGTTCCATCTCATGATCATGGGGCTCAAGCAGCCGATCGAGCAGGGCAAGCCGTTTCAGGCGTCGCTGACGTTCGAAAAGGCGGGGACGGTGAACGTCGAGTTCGCGGTCGAGTCGGTCGGCGCGACGGCGCCCGCGGCCCACGACATGCACAACATGCCGGGCATGCATCACTGAGAGCGCGTTGAGCCGGGGTGCTGTCCCAGGTTCTTGGCCGGTCATTCCGGGGCGCCCGCAAGGGCGAGCCCGGAATCCATGACCACGGACCGAGGAGTATGGATTCCGGGTTGCCGCGCTTTGCGCGGCCCCCGGAATGACGGCTCCCGTCAGTTATCGCGTTTGAACGATTCGGTGAGGCCGCGCGGCTCATTTCGGCTCGGGAAAATAGGGCGATGCGCCTTCCGGCAGCGGCACGTTGAAGACGTTCAGCACCATCGACACGGTGGTGTAATAGCCGAGGATGCCGACCAGTTCGACCATGCCGCGATCACCGAGGACGTCGTGGGCGCGCTTGTAATTGCGATCGCTGACGCGGTGCCGCTTATGCAGCTCCTCGACGAAATCCCAGATCGCGCGTTCGTCCTTCGCCGCCGTGCGCGGCGCGCGGCCGGCCTTGATGTCGCGGATCGTCGCCGCCTTCACGCCCTCCGTCTCGGCGATCGGCGCGTGGGCGTGCCATTCATATTGCGCGCGCCAGAAGCGGCCGATGCAGAGGATCGCAAACTCCGACAGCCGCGGCGGGATCGAGGTCTTGAAACGCACGAAGGCGCCGAGCTGCTGCGTGAGTTCGCCATACTGCGGCGCGTGCATGTAGACGCCGAACGGCCCGCCAAGCTTCACCCGCCCGCCGCGCGGCCCGGCGCGCATCGACGCGAGGAGCGCGCGCTGGGGCTCGTCGAGGTTGTCTTCGGTCAGGGCCGGCAAGCGGTAGGGCAGGGGCTTTGGCGCGGATTTTCGCGACGATTTGTTTGCAGTTTTTTTGGCGGTCTTTTTGGCGGATTTCCCGGCGGTCTTCTTGGCGGCCATCGATTCCTCTTGCGGCGGTGTGCGCTACGCGCTGGACGCGCTGAGTTATCACCGCCGCTCACGGCCTGCCAGATGAAACGCAGCATTCTCGCCGAGCTCATCTGGAATTCGTCATCATCAACACGCTCCAAGATCAACACGCTTCAACATCAATACACTCCAGCGTCATCCTGAGGCGGCCGCGCGTCGCGCGGCCCTCGAAGGATGGCCACGGGCACGGCGGTGCAAGCGGCCATCCTTCGAGACGCGCCCTTGCGGGCGCCCTCAGGATGACGTCTGGAGATTGTGCGGGCGCAGCGTTGTCGCTTCAAGATGTCGTGGGTTTCGAGGGCGAGGTGCTGTTGCTTCGAGGCGGAGCTAAGGCCTTCCCTCGCAAATCGACGCCCCTAACGATGCGCTGCCTGCAGTTGCGCCTTGAAGAAGGCGACGACCGCGGCATTGAACTCGGTATGGAAGGCGGTGCGGTCGAAACCTGCGGGATCGCGGCAGATGTCCGGCACCATTGTCGCGAGCGCGCTCGAGCAGGGCGCGAGGAACGCGAAGTGGCCGGCGTTCGGCACCACCCGGTAGTCGGGCTTCTTCGGCAAGAACTCGTAGACGTGCTGGGCGTGGCGCGGGTGGGGCAGGATCTCGTCGCTGTCGCCGCGCCATAGCTGGAGCGGCACGGAAATGCCGGCAAGGCCCGCCGCCGAGAACGAGTAGCCGACCGCCGGCGCCGCGGCGACGGCGGCTTTGATGCGCGGATCATGCACCCACTTGAGCGCGCGCGGCGTCGACATTTCGGCTGTGAGGCGCGGACCGATGGTGCGGCACGCCCATTCGTCCGGATGGGCTTCGCAGTAGGGGCCGGTCAGCGACAGGTCCGGCACGCCGCCGATCGCGACCAGCGTCGTGAATCCGCCGGCGGAAAAGCCGAACATGCCGATGCGGCCGGCATCGATCGCCTCATGTCCGCGCCACGTCGTCAGCATGTAGTCGATCAGGAGCTTGATGTGGCGCGGCCGATTGTCGAGGTGGGTCATCTGGCTGTTGTCGCGATAGTTGTCGCCGGTGTGGGTGACGGCGGCGACGACGAAGCCCGCCGCGGCGAGCGCCAGCGCGGTGTCGTAATGGCCCTCGAATGAGCCGCCGGTGCCGTGGGACATCACGATGAGCGGCAGGCCGCGGCCGGCGACCGGACCGCCGGCCGCGACGGTCTGCTGGAAAAGGCCGAGCGGCTGCGTCGCGGCGGGAGCGTCGCTCGGATACCAGATGCCGGTTTCGATCAGCGGGCCGTCGGGATCGGGCATCATGACGTGCTCGAAGCCAACGGCGGATGCCGGCGTCGCCGCAAATGCCGGCACCGCAACGAGCATTGCCCCGAGCGCACGCATCGCAACGTTCATGACAGCCTCCTCGTGATAATGTTGACGGCGCTCACATTGCGCCTCAATGTGAGCTGTGTCAACATCAATCTGATGACCGGCGATTCGACCTATCACCACGGCGATCTGCGCGCCGCGCTGCTCAAGGCGGCGGCGGCGGAGATCGAGCGCAGCGGCTACGAGAACCTGTCGCTGCGCGAGCTTGCCGCTTCGCTCGGCGTGTCGCGCGCCGCGCCCTACCGGCATTTCGTCGATCGCCGCGCGCTGCTGTCGGCGCTCGCCGCCGACGGCTTCAGAGCAGCTGACGGCGAGCCACCGCGCCGCCGCGGGCCGGACTGCGCGAGCGCGGCTTCAAGCCGCCGGCCGCGCTTACCTCGCGTTTGCCGCCGCGCGGCCGCAACTGTACCGGCTGATGTTCGTGGCCGATCTCTTCAGCGCCGCGGCCGGACCGCTCGATCCGGGCCTGCTCGAAGCCGGCGGCGAGAGCTACCAGGTGTTCGAAGACATGGTCGCCGCCACGCTCGGCGACGTCGGCGACAAGGCCGTGAAGGCCGCGACCATCACTTACATGTCGAGCACCTACGGCTTTGCGCTGCTGCGCATCAACGACCGCCTCAAGCCGTTCATGTATGGCGACCTTCGCCCCGACGATCTCGTCGAGGCGCTGCTGTCGGTCAAGGTCACGGTCTTGCCGGGGCGCGCACGGCAGGAGGCAGCAAGGCACGCCCTCGCGCGCAAGGTCGCGTCATCGCCCGGCTTGACCGGGCGATCCAGTAACCACCGCAAGCCGAAATGGGGCACGACTTCTCCGAAATGGCAGCGCCGGTGGTTACTGGATGCCCGCTTTCGCGGGCATGACGGTGGGAGCGTGTTGCGGCCGACGGAACAAGCTTCCGGAGCGGACGACGAGCTTGGCGGTCCGGGCAATTCAAGCACTTGCACCGCGGACGACAAACAGCTTCGCGCGCTGTCACTTGACCTTGTTCGTCTCCTTCGCGTTCGCGCGCGGCTTGCCGTTCTTTTCCTCGATTTTGGCGGCGTGATATTTGCGGCGGATGTCGGCGAGGTTGACGTGCGTCGGCGGCAGCTTCAAGCCCATGTCGTCCATGGTGTCGGCGATGATCTGCGACACCGCGAGGTTGCGGAACCACTTGTGGTTTGACGGGATGATGTACCAGGGCGCGTGCTTCGTGCTCGTCAACGACATGGCCTCTTCGAACGCCTCCACGTATTGCGGCCAGAGTTCGCGTTCGGAGTAATCGCTTTCGCTGATCTTCCATTGCCGCGACGGATCGTCGAGGCGTTGCGCGAAGCGGGCGAGCTGCTCCTCCGGGCTGATGTGGAGATAGAACTTCAGGACGCGTGTGCCGTTCGCCGTCAGCATCTTCTCGAAACCGTTGATCATGTCGTAGCGCTTCGACCACACCGATTGCGCGACGAGCTTGTGCACGCGCACCACGAGGACATCCTCGTAGTGCGAGCGGTTGAAGATCGCGATCTCGCCCTTGCCCGGGGCGCGGCGATGGGCCCGCCACAGGAAATCGTGCGCGGCCTCGACCGGGGTCGGCTGCTTGAAGCCGTAGACCGATGTGCCTTGCGGATTGACGCCGCTGAACACGTGGCGGATCACGCCGTCCTTGCCGGCGGCGTCGAGCGCCTGCAAGACGACGAGCAGGGACTGCTGTCCGTCGGCGTAGAGCAGGTACTGCAGCTTTTCCATGCGCTCGACGTTCTTCTGGATGTCTCCGAGCGCCTTGTCGTGGGTCTCATGCTCGCCCGTGTAGGAAGGATCGATTTTCGCCAAGCGGACCTTGGCCTCGAGGTCGACAATGAATTTTTTCCGATAGTCCATCGTGATCCTCCTGCTACGAAGCCGCCTGCGTCCGCAGCGACTGATTGACGATATCGACGCTGCGCGCCTGGTGAGCCGTTCGATAGCTCGCGAGGCGTTCCGTCAGCAGCCGAATGCCGCCAAGTACGAACATCCATGCGATGTTGTAGACCCACACCCACCCGATCAGGTTCCATGGGATCGCTGGGACAAACCAGCCGAAGCCGCACATCAGCACCGCCAGCACCTGCGTCAGGACGATCGCGATGACGAGCGGTGATGCCGGGAAGGGCGGCAGGAAGAACCAGCGCTCCGTGCGGGTGATGAACAGCAGCAGATGGCCGCCGGCGACAAGCTGGAGGAACATGATGGTCTGCAGCTGTCCTTCGGTCGCGAGGCCGAACGCGTCCTGCAGATGCTGATGCGTCAGGACCCGGATGCCGATCCATAACAGGCCGAAGGTCTCGACGATCGAGAAGAGCCCGAGCACGACCGAGACGCCGAGGAGGCGCGGCATCTGCCAGCGGATCGGCGTCTTGCTGACGGGGGTGTTGTCGTAGGCGATGGTCATGATCGGGACATCGTCGAGGAGCGACATCAGAACGATCATGATCGCGGTCAGCGGCACGAAATTGAGAAAGATGGTCGACAGCACCACCACGAACATGATGTCCATCGTCAGCGCCACGCGATAGATCGTGTAGGTCGTGATCCGCCCGAAGATGCGCCGCGCTTCGTCGATGGCGTTGTTGATCACCGAGAGGCCGGGCGCGGTCAGGACCAGTGCGGCCGCGCTGCGCGCCGCATCGGTCGCCCCGGAGACGGCGGTGCCGCAGTCGGCCTGCTTCAGCGCCGGCGCGTCATTGACGCCGTCGCCGGTCATCGCGACGAGATGGCCGCGCGCCTGCAGCGCCTTGACGATTGCGTATTTGTGCTCGGGGAAGACGCGGGCAAAGCCGTCCGCGCGCTCGATCGCGTCGGCAATCGCCGGCGGCACGTTGTTGGGGTCCATGTCCTTGGGAAACGCTTCGGCCGCCGGGATGATGTGGGTGCCCATGCCGAGTTGGCGCGCCGTTTCGATCGCGATCGCGGTGTCGTCGCCGGTCACCATCTTGACGCGCACGCCCTTCTGGTTCGCGAGCTCGATGGTCTCTTTCGAATCGTCGCGCGGCGGATCGAACATCGGCAGGATGCCGAGCACGGACCAGGTCTGCCCCGCGTCCTCCGAGCGGGCGACGCCGAGCGCGCGCGAGCCTTTGGCGGCGAGTTCGTCGACGGTCGACTTTACGCGTTGCGCGACATCGGCCGGCGGCTTGGCGAGGTCGACGATGACCTGCGGCGCGCCCTTGGTGACGACGACGGTCTTGCCGGCGGCGTCGCTGACGGTCGCGGCCGTGCGCTTCGTCACCGGATCGAACGGCGTGAAATTGATCTGCTTGTAACGCTTGAGCGCGCCCTGATCCTTCAGCGCGGCAATCACCGCGGTGTCGATCGCATCGCGGTCTTCGATCTTCGAGGCGAGCGCGGCGGCGAGGATGCAATCCTGGGCACTGCTCGCGGAAAACAGGATCGGCGCGGCGAGCGTCAGCTCGTTCTTGGTCAAGGTCCCGGTCTTGTCCGAGCACAGAATGTCGACGCCCGCCATCTCCTCGATGGCCGACAGTTTGGAGACGATCGCCTTCTGCTTCGACAGCGCGAGCGCGCCCAGCGCCATGGTGATGGAGAACACCGCCGGCATCGCCACCGGGATCGACGCGACCAGCAGCACCAGCACGAACTGCAGGATGCCGAGCGCGCTTTCGAGCCCCCAATCATCGCTGATGACGATGTCGTGGTAGACCTTGACCGCGACCATGATCATCGCGAGCACGACCGCGACGATGATCAGGAAGTTGCCGATCTCGAACATCGCCTTCTGCGCGTGGCTGACGGCGCCGGCGCTCGCCACGAGCTTGGCGGTGCGGCCGAAGAACGTGTTCGCCCCCGTCGCGATGACGACGCCTTGCATCTCGCCCTGCTTGACCACGCTGCCGGAATAGGCCGCGTCGCCGGCCTTCTTGGCGACGGGCAGGGACTCGCCGGTCAGCGCCGCCTGATCGATCGAGACGTAGTCGCCGCCGATCAATCTCAGATCGGCGGGCACGATGACGCCGAGCCTGATCTTCACGATGTCGCCGGGCACGAGGGTCGCGGCTTCCACGGTCTGCCACTTGCCGTCGCGCATCACCGTCGCTTCGGGAGCGAGCCCCTTTCTCAGGGCGGCGAGCGCATTCGATGCCTTGCGGTCCTGCCAGAATTCCAGTGCGGCGTTGAAGAACAACAGCGCGGTGATGACGGCAAAGTCACCCCAGTGCCCGATGATGGCGGAGATGATCGCGGCCGCCTCGATCAGGTAGGCGATCGGCCCGGTGAAATGGCCGATCAGCTTGCGGGCGAGGCTCTCCTCCTTTTCGACGAGGGCATTCGGCCCATATTTCGCAAGGCGCTCTTGCGCCGCGGCGCTGCTCAGCCCCTTGTCCGGACTGGCGCCGAGTTGCGTCAGCACGCGATCGAGCGGCATCCGCTCGAGATCGACATCCGTATCAGCCGTGGCGGCGGGTCGCAGGGCGGGCATGGTTTCCTCCTTCGAACGCGCACAGGTTCTTAAAATCGCTGTCGGGGTTCGCTGCATTGCAATGCAATCTTCGCCAATAGCGACCCCAGGCTTTCTGGCTCCGTGCGATCTGGCAGCGCAAATCGTCGCGACCTGGAACCTCACCAAATTCCAATGACTTACCTCAGCAGATAGCGCTGACCTTAGCGCTCACTTCGGCCCCCGCTATCGTTGGATCGGCTCAGCGCCGCCTCCCGACGACCGGCTGATCCCCTTTCAATCACATACAAGGAGAACAACCATGGCTCTGACCATGACAGAATCTATTCAAAGTGAAATGAACTACGGCGGCTTTGCCGATGCCATCGGCGGAATAGCGACCATCGTTCTCGCCATCGTCGGCCTTGCCGGCGTGCATGCCAACATGATGGTCGCAATCGCGACGATCGTCTTCGGTGCCGCCATGCTGGTCCAAGGCGGAACGGTTCTGACCGAATACGGCCACATCATCTATCCCCGTGACACCGCGGTCGTCCCGACTGAACAGTTCAGCGGCGGCGGGATCGCGGCGCTGTTCCTGGTTGGAGCAGCAGGGATCGTCCTCGGCGTTCTTGCCCTGATCGGGATTGCGGCCGTTGAATTGACCGCGATAGCGGCCATTGCCTTCGGCAGTGCATTCATCGTCAGCAGCAGTGCGATCTGGAGGCTGCATGTGCTGCGCCGCGCCAGTTACGTGACACGCGACGTGACTGATCGGCGCGTGTGGAGCGAGCTTCTCGCCGGCGAGATCGCGTCCGGATCGGCAGGCTTGCAAGCATTCGCGGGGCTTGCCGCGGTCGTGCTCGGCATTCTGGCGGTTATAGGCCTAGATGCCGGCATACTGACGTTGGTCGCGCTGCTGGTGCTTGGAACGACCGCCATGCTGACCGGCTGTGCCTTGAGCAGCATCGTGCAGAGCTTCATGGGGTCGTCAGTCGCGCCGGCTCCGCGCAGCTCGGTGATTACCCGCGCCTAGATTTCGCGGACGGGGAGGGGACGCACCGGGCCGGCGTTCGGTCGACCCGGTGGTGCGAGGCGAAATTCGCGCTCGCAGGCATTGGTCGCGACGCGATGCGAGCGCTTCGCCAATAGCCGTTCGACCGGCACGTTTCGGCACCAGCAGCGCGCAGCTTTTGGTGCGGGTCGTCCGCCGAAAGAATGCGAACCTGCGCTACTTGCCGGCCATCGCGTTTTTCACGAGGCCCGCGATCACGGTCAGGATCGCGCCGCTCACGCCGCCGCCGACGAGTTGGCCGATGACGCTCCCGACGTCGACATTGCCGCCGGAGCCGGCAAGCATTGGAATCAAAGCCTGGAGGAGTTGACCACCGCCGGCGCCGCCGATCGCGCCTGCGATCGAGTTGCCGATGGGGCCGAGATCGTAGTCTTTGAGGGACTTCCCTGCAGCGTTTCCGCCGATAATGCCCGCAACAAGCTGAATGATCAGATTCACGAGTGTGCTCGACATGGTCGTCTCCTCCTCTTAGGTGCTACTCCCTCTTCCCAAGTGCTGTGAGGCGCCGGCGGAACGTCGTCGGCCGACGCCATCCAATCGTAAGGCTAGCAATTGCCGTCTTGAAAAAGCACCGGCCGCTATCGCTTTTGTCCGCTACGCAAGTCGGCAAAGGCGGAGCCAGGAGCCGACATCGCCCCCGTGCAGCAGCGGATTTACTTGAACACTTCGACGGTCGCGAACGGTTCAGCCGACCACGGGCGGAAACGGTTCAATGTGAACTTCGTCTTTTGTCCGGGTTGAACATCAACGAGTAGGTAGTTGTACTCCTCCTTCGGCGGTTGGCCCTTCCAATAAAGGTCAGGCGGATAGCCTGCGGGTACTTTGATCGCCGTGCGACCCGGAAGAATTGGGTCCTGTTCTGCGCCGCCGCCTCCCAACAGCAGGTACTTCACGCCGTCCACCTCATACAGCTCGGTGGTATGAACGTGCCCGTTGAACACGACCAATTCGAGGTCCTTCGCATATGACGCGATGACCTTATGGGGGTTTTGCGGTTCGGGGATGGGACCCATGCCGGAACGGCAGAAGGCCGGGGCGTGGAAGCTGATGAAGACCTTACGGATGCCCGCAGCCTTGGCCTCGTCCAACCACGTCTTCAATTCCTTCATCTGCGCTTCGAACTGAGGCCGATCGGCATCCCACGACGATGGCGAGCGATAGTCGTATTTGCCGGTCCACAGGAAGATGAAACGAGCGCCGTTGAAATCGAATTTGTAGATGAGCCTTTTGTCGGAAATCCCGAACTGCTTCAGGTATGGAAAAGCCTGCAACAGACCCTGGACGTCGGAGTCGTCCCACACCTCGTGATTGCCGACGGCGGGGAAGATACGACCGGGCATGCCGGCGGCGCGCATTTGTTGGTCCGGGGCCGGCAGCTGCTTCAATACGTCTTCATAAACGAGCTTCCAGTATGGGTTGTCAGAAGGCTTAGGGCCTTGCTTGCCCCACCAAACCATGTCTCCCGTATTCAGTGTGAACTTGGCCCGGCCGCCCTGGATATCTTTCACGACCTCGCGGGCGACCCACTCGCCGCCCTGCAATCGAAACATCGTGCGGTGGACGCCGGGAAGCAGCTTCACGTCTTCCACCGATGCTTCCGTGACCCAGCCCTTATCAAGGGTCAACGTGCTTACTTCGCTCCTGCTCTCGAACGGCATGACGATCTGCACGAGTTCATCGGTAGCCGGGTCATAGATGAGCTTCACGTCCCTCCTGACGACTTCCTCCGCGACCTTTTCCGGAAGCACCAGCTCGAACATGTCGGTCATCAGCTTGATCGCTTCCTCCCGTTGATCCGATTTGTACGGGAGGTACATCATCGATCGCGAGTCACCGTACACGGCAAACGAAAAAGCGGCGTTGCCGCCCCGTCTGGTTTGCTGGGCGAGGGCGACCGGCGGCTGCAAGGCCGGCAGGAGAGCCAAAGATGAGAGCAGAACGCGGCGGTTGATCATGTTCGTCCTCTTCATCAGGGGTGCCCCAATATCGATCGAGAAATTGGCGGCGAGAGCTATGAGTATCAGTCTCGTTGGATCGGAAAGTCACGAAGCGAGATCGGCCATTTGGTCATGGCGGGCATTCATCCGCCACCAGAAGGCTCGCATGGTCGCTCACGGGAGTGATAAAGGTGGAGCGGGGTCCGCCCTGCAGGTTTGCAATTGACGATAGATCGGCAGGGTGGGCAAAGCGCGGACTAAGTCCGCGCGAGCCCACGTTCGACCTCGCAGCGTGGGCACAGCGCGTGAAGGACGCGCCTTTGCTCACCCCACGGCGCAAAGATGCAAAGACGCGAACGTTGGTCCAGATGCAAGATCGCAATCCCGAACAAGCTGCCGCCCAGCGCCTCGCCGAGGCGGCACCTGATTTCCAGGCGCTGCACGAGATCGTCCGCAAGGCGCGGCAGAATCTCAATCAGAACGACTGGGACTACATCGTCGGCGCCGCCGAGACCGAGACGACGCTGCGGCGCAATCGCCTCGCGCTCGACAGCCTCGCCTTTCGCCCGCGCGTGCTGCGCGACGTCGGTCATGTGGATGCGTCGATGAGCGCATTCGGGCGGGTGCTGCGGCTTCCCGTGATGCTGGCGCCGGTCGGCTCGCTGGAGAGCTTTCACGACGGCGCCGCCGCATCCTCGGTGCGGGCCGCGCACACGTTCGGCGTGCCGCATATGCTGAGCTCGGTTTGCGACCCGGGCCTCGAAAAGGTCGCGGAGGCGGCGACTGCCGCGACGCGCATCTTCCAGCTTTACGTTCGCGGCGACGAGGCCTGGGTGGACGATTACGTCATGCGCGCGATCGCCTATGGCTATGCCGCGTTCTGCTTGACGATCGACACGGCGATCTACAGCCGGCGCGAGCGCGACATCGCCAAGCGCCACATCGTCGCCGGCCGTCGCCGCGCCGGCGGGCGCGAATTCCAGGCGGCGCTCGACTGGCGCACCGTGCGCCGCATCAAGGAGAAGTTCGACATCCCGCTGGTGCTCAAGGGCATCGCGACGGAAGAGGACGCCAAGATCGCCCTCGATCACGGCGTCGACTGGATCTACGTCTCGAACCACGGCGGCCGTCAGCTCGATCACGGCCGCGGAGCCATGGATGTGCTGCCGGAAATCGTCGAGGCGGTCGGCGGACGCGCCGGCATCATGATCGACGGCGGATTTGCGCGCGGCACCGACATCGTCAAGGCGGTGGCGGCCGGCGCCAATCTCGTCGGCCTCGGCCGGCTGCAGTGCTACGCGCTCGCGGCGGGCGGGGAGGCGGCGGTGGTGCGCATGCTGGAGATCATCGAGGACGAGGTGCTGCGCTGCCTCGGTCTGCTCGGCGTGACGAAGCTTGCGACGCTCGACCGCTCGTATCTGCATGCCGCGCCGGCGACGACCGCGCCGCACGTCCTGAGCGCGTTCCCGCTGCTGACGCTCGAGGATTTCCGTTACTGAAACTGCCGCCGCCGGGGAGGACCAAGTACAGAGGCCGCGATGAGCGACACCAAAAACAAGCTGCGCACCAAGATCGAGCTGAAGACGGAACGGCCGCGCCTTCACAAGGTCATTCTCGTCAACGACGATTACACGCCGCGGGAATTCGTCGTCACCGTGCTCAAGGGCGAATTCCGCATGACCGAGGATCAGGCCCATCGCGTGATGATAACGGCGCACCGGCGCGGCGTCTGCGTGGTCGCGGTCTACGCCAGGGACATCGCCGAGACCAAGGCGACGCGGGCGACCGACGCCGGCCGCAGCAAGGGCTATCCGTTGCTGTTCACGACCGAGCCCGAGGAATAGCGGGCAGGGTGGTTGCGGCAGGCTGCGTAAGAACTCGGTCCAGCAGGTGCCGAGCGCGGCCGATGCGAAGCGAGGTCAGCCGCTCCCAGTTGGCGTGCGCGAATTTCGCCTTGCCGGCGTCGTCGAGCGGCGCTCGTTCCAGGAAGCCCCGGGCGTCTCGGCCTGGGCGATACTGGTAGGGATAGTCGGTCGAGAACAGGATGCGGTCGACCCCGACGATCTCGACGCAGCGCCGCAGATAGGTCGCGCTGAATATGCCGCTGGCGGTCACGTACAGGTTCTCGCGCGCGTAGGCGGCGAACGGCCGGTCCAGCTTGGCGGCGCGGTCGAACACAGCCAGCCGTTCGAGGTAGAACAACACCACCTCGCCCCAGTGGCCCAGGATGATCTGAAGGTTGGGAAACCGGTCGAAGACGCCAGCCAGTCCCAAGCGAACGAACTGCAGCCCGGCCTCGTAATGCCATCCGATCCCGGGCCCGGCCAAGGCGAGGTCCAATTCGGCGCCGAAGCCTGAATAGGCGGCCTCGCGCACCGCGGGCTGGGGAATCTGAGGGTGGATGAACAGCGGCACGCCGAGCCCGGCCGCGCACTCGAAGAGGGGCCAGAAATCCGGATGATCCAGGTGTTTCTTCCGCGTCCGGCCGCACAACATGGCACCCTTGAGGCCCAACTCGCACACTGTGCGTTCAAGCTCGCGCGCCGCCTCGCGCGGCGCCGGCGTCGGTAGCGCGGCGAAGCCCTGGAAACGCTCCGGTGCGCGCGCCACGGTCTCGGCGATGAGGTCGTTGGTCCGGCACGCGATCGCCACGCTCGGGCCGCTTTCCAGATTGTGCAGGCCGGGCGTCGTCAGGGACAGGACCTGCACGTCGACGCCCGTCTCGTCCATGAGACCCAGACGCGTCTCGTCCAGGTCTTCCAGCCGCGTTGCCAGATCTCCGCCGTGATAGGCGCAGGTGGGGTCGGCGGGCCCCGGGGCCGCCAACCACGCGCCGGTCACCTCGCGGGTCAGGAAATGTTCCTCGATTGCAATCAGTCTCATCCGCATTGCTCCTCATCCGGCGCCGGACCCAGAAGCTAACGCGGCCCATCACCGTGCGGAATGCGCATCGATTACAGTATATTATTGCGCCATGTGCACGCCTCAAAGTCTGTGTGCGGCGGAAAGGAAAACCTCGCATGTCGACGCCCGACCTCAGCCTCCTTCCGGCACTCGACGCGCTCCTGACCGAAGCCAGCGTGGTCCGCGCCGCCCGCAAGGTAGGCCTCAGTCCGTCGGCGATGAGCCGCACCCTCGACCGGCTGCGCGCCGCGACTGGCGATCCGCTGCTCGTGCGCGCGGGCCGTGGCCTGGTGCTCACGCCCCGTGCCGAAGCGTTGCGCAATCAGGTGCGGCGGGTCACCCACGAGGCCCTCTCGGTTCTCCTGCCGGACGCCGACGCGCTGGACCTCGGCGCGCTCGAGCGAACGTTCACGATCCGCGCCAACGACGGCTTTGTGGAAGTGGTCGGCGCAAAGCTCGTCGCGCACGCCCGGGCCGCGGCGCCGGGCGTGCGGCTCCGCTTCACGCCCAAGCCTGACAAGGACGTGCGCCCCCTGCGCGAAGGCGAGGTCGACCTGGAGATCGGCGTGCTCGGCGAAAGCGCCCCAGAAATCCGCATTCAGGCCCTGTTCCGCGACCGGTTCGTCGGCGTCGCACGCAGAGGCCATCCGCTGCTCGACGCCCCGATCACTCCCCAGCGCTATGCTCGGTGCGAGCACGTGGCCGCCTCGCGGCGGGGCGCCAAGGCGGGGCCGGTCGATCGCGCGCTCGACGAGCTCGGCCTCTCCCGCGAGGTGATTGTCGTCGTCCCGAGCTTCGCCGCGGCCCTGTCGCTGGCCGCGAGCTCCGACCTCGTGGCGCTCCTGCCAGATTCATTCGCCACCGCCCGCATTCGGCCGCCCGGCCCTCGGGACCTGGTTCGAGACCTTCGACCTGCCGCTAGTCGTCGACGGAATTCACGGTTTCGCAAATGTGGCATCCGCGCCTGGACGCTGACGCTGGCCACCGCTGGCTGCGCGGCCTCGTGCTGAAGGCCACGACCGGCTGATGCAAGGACCGCCAAGCCGTAGCAGGCTCCCGCGTCCGCTTTACGGAATGACGCCACTGACCGCCAACCACCCCGAACCGAATCTCGGAAGGTCGGCTGATCGGATGGCAAAAGCAGAGCATGCTCTCCTGCGCCGAGTTTTCGCACGGCCTGAGCGGCTCCCTCCGATGAAGTTCGGTTAACGCGGGGTTAATTCTCTCCGCATAGAGTCCTTGAGCGTTTGCGAACCGCGCCGCGAACTTCAAGGACGACTTCGTGCGCATTCCGCTCGCCCAATTCGATCTGGCCGCGTTCGAAGCGGCGGCCGCCAGCCGGACAGCGGCGTCGGACCCGCTTGCCAATCTCGTTCCGGGGACGACCATCGCGGCGCGGGTGCTGGCGCTGCTCGAGAACGGGCAGGTTCAGCTCGCGGTCGGCAATACCGTGCTCGAGGCGGCGACCGAAGTACCGCTTGCGCTCGGCGCGACGGTCCAGCTTGCCGTGCAGAACGCCGGCAACACCGTGACGCTCCAGTTCGTCGGCGAACTGCCGGCTAATGCCGCAACGGCCGGGGCAAGGGCCGCGAGCACGCCCGCTCCGGCGGCACAAGGTGGCGCATCGGCGGCGGCGGGCGAGGCGGCTGCGCCCGTCGGTACGATCGGAGCAACGGCCGCGTCCGGTGCGGCGGCCCCGCAGGTCTCGGCTGCGGCCGTGGCCTCGCAAACATCGCCGTCATCGCCGCCACCGGCCGCTCAGGCGGCGGTCGCGTTGACCGAGGCGGTGCGCAGCGCCGCGGTAACCCAGAACAGCCTTGCACCGCTCTACGCGGAACTGGCGGCGGCGGTGAACGTCGCGACGCTGCCGGAGCCGGTGTTGCGCGCGGCGATGCGCGTCTTATCGCTGCGTCCGCAGCTCGACGAAAATCTTGGCGTCGAGGACGTGAAGCAGGCCTTCATGAACTCGGGCCTGTTCCTTGAGTTCGATCTGGCCCGCAATCAATCGACCCAAGACGCCGTTCCAGCCGCCGCAAGCGAGGGCGATGCCGTGTCTGCTCCGGCGACGCCTTCGACCGCGACAGCTGCAGCGGACGTAACCGACCTCAAGGCTGCGCTGACGGTGTTTCGCAATGTCGTCGCGCTGATGGTCGCGGCCGAGGACGAAATCGACTACGCCAGCAACCGCAACGGCCGCGGCGGCGAATGCCATCGCGATGCCGGAAGCCGCCGGCGCGGTTGGGCTCGGGGATAACCCGGCTCCTGCTGACGGCACTGCGGCCGCTGCTGCGTCGGCAACACCTTCCGACGCAACTGTGGCGGCGCCATCGGATAACGCGGCACATGCCCTGCCGGCGCTGCCGACCGCGCCGCCGCCGCCGTTCCGGGGTGCGGCGCTGTCGGCGCAGCCATCGGCGGTCGCCTCGATCGATGCTGCGACGGCGCCGCGCCAAGCGGCCCGCATCCTGATGGCGGCAACCGATGCCGCGCTCTCACGCCAGACCTTGCTGCAAGCCGCGTCGCTGCCGGGTCAGGCGCCCGTGCGCGATGGCGCCGCGCGGCGACGACGGGCCGCGCTGGAATTTCGAAGTGCCGTTCGCAACGCCCCAGGGCACCCAGGTCGCCCAATTCGAAATTTCGCGCGACGGCCGGTCGGCGCGGCCGGTCGACGGCGTCGCGCCGATCTGGCGCGCACGCTTCTCCATCGATCTCGCGCCGCTCGGTCCGGTGCATGCGCAGATCTCGCTGCGTGGCACGCGCGCCGCGGTCACCTTGTGGGCGGAGCAGGCCGACGGCGCCGCGCGGCTGCGCGCCGGAGCGGGCCAGCTTGCCGACGCATTGCGCGCCGCCGAGCTTGATGCCGGCGACCTCGTGGTGCGCGACGGCACGCCACGGCAGCCGGCGGCCGCGGCGGCGCCCGCCGGCCATTTCCTGGATCGCGCGTCATGACGGACCGTCGCCTGCTCGCCGTCGCGCTTGCATTACGAGAAGCGGGATGCCGCCGCGCCCCGCGTTGTCGCAAGCGGCCGCGGCGCCGTCGGCGAGCGCATCATCGAAACCGCGAAGGCGCACGGCGTTCCGCTGCAAAGCAATCCGGGCCTCGCCGCGGCGCTCGCCGACGTCGAGATCGGCGAGGAGATTCCGGTCGATCTCTACAAGGCGGTGGCGGAGGTGCTGCTGTTCATCCTGCGCATGTCCGGCCAGGTGCGCTGACGCTGCGACCACGCGACACCTCGTGGGTGGGCAAAGGCGGCCGAGGCGCTGCAATTTTTTGAATTGCGTTGGAACCGCCGTGCCCACCGTTGTGACTGAGGCGCGTGGGCACGCACGGACTGCGTCCGCGCTTTGCCCACCCTACGCGCCGCGCCTGTTGCGACTCTTTGCCTGCAAGCCGTGACCGCGATTGCGCGGCAAAGCGAACTTCGCCACTCTTTGTCGTCGCGCAATGTTGCGGCGACGACATCCGGGAGCGCTCACATGGCTTATCTTGTCGTGCTTTATAAGACTCCGAAGGATACGGCGGCGTTCGACAAATACTATTTCGAAAAGCACGTGCCGATCGCGAAGAAGATTCCCGGCTTGCGATCGTATGAAGTCAGTCGCGGCGCCGTCGCCACGCCCGCGGGCGCTTCCGGCATTCATCTCGTCGCCACGCTGCGCTTCGACGACATGGCCGCGATCAAGAGCGCCCTTGGAAGCCCGCAAGGACAGGCCGCAGCGGGAGACCTTCCGAACTTCGCAACCGGCGGCGCCGACCTCCTCATGTTCGACAGCAGCGCGGTGTAGCGCGCGGGGTGGGCGAGGGCGGCCGAGTAATCCGCGGTGTCATCGCCCGGCTTGACCGGGCGATCCAGTAACCACGGTGCTGCGAATAGATATCGGCGTTTAAATCGTTGTCCGGTGATTACTGGATCGCCCGGTCAAGCCGGGCGATGACAATGCAAGTGAGGCAACGTCACCGCACGAACGTGTTCGGCACGAGGCCGGCGCGCCAGACTTGGGCGTTGAGGTTGTCGGGCGCTTCGACGCAAAGCCGCGCCGGTACTTCGACGCGCTGGCCGGCGCGCACCCGGCAGAGCACGTCGCGCCGCGTCATTTCGCGGGAGGCGAAGTCGCTGCCGCCGAGCCAGGTGCGATCGATGCCGAAATTGCCGTAGATGGACGAGAAACTGGCAGCGCGCTCCAGCTGTTCGAACACCGAGACTGCCAGCCATTCGAGCGCTCTCGGGCCCGGGGGGATCGCATCAAAGCGTGGCGCCGGCGGCCAGAACGGCTCGTTGACGCGGGAGTCGCCACCCTTGGTGGCGGCGATGAAACCTTGCAGCGCCTTCGCGCAGATGGTGCGCTGGCCCGCCTCCCAGGCGACGCGCGCTGCCGTTGACAACCGCGGCGGACTTGCGTCGCGCTGACACACGCTGACGAGCGCGCCGAGCGCATGGTTGAGAGCGCCATAGCGCTTGGCCGGGGCGTTCGCCGGCGAACGCCAGACCGCATAGGCCGCAAGCGCATCGCGGTAGACGGGATCGATCGCGACGTCCGGCGTCAGCAGATTGGGGAAAGCGGAGGCGAACGGCTGTGATCGCAGGAGATCGAGGGCGCGAGCGCGCGCCGCGTCGTCGAGCGTAAACGGCACGGGCGTTTGGACCAGGAGATCATCGGCCGCCAGCGCCGCGGCGCGATCCGGTTTCGCCCCGAACAGGTTGAGCTCGAAGCCTTCGGCGGGCTCGTCGTCGGCCATCGTAACGAGCATCGGTGCGCCGGGGAGCAGGCGAAAAATATTGTAGCCGCGGGCGAGGAAGGCCGCGCGCAGGTTGGTGTTCTCCTTGGCGCCGGCTTTGATCTCGAACATCACCAGCGGCGAATGGCGCGCGAAGAACCTTTCGCCGCCGGCGATGATGCGCTCTTCTTCGCCCTCGGCGTCGATCTTGATGAAATCGACATTGTCCCACGCGCGCAATTCGTTCTCGGCATCGAGGCAGGTGATCGCCACGGTCTCGCCGCCGGCGCCCGCATCGCTGCCGAGATAGTTCAATTCGCTCGATGTCCCGAGCACCAGGTGGCCCTGGCGTGGGGCGTCCGACACCGCCGCTCCGAATACGTCGAGGTTCGTCAGCCGGTTGAGGGCGCGGCTCTTTTCGAGAAAGCCGCGCGGCTCGCTCGCCGGCTCGTAGGCGAACACCCGGCCGGGGTCGACGCGGCGCGCCATCGGTATGCTGTAGACGCCGTAGTTCGCGCCGATGTCGATCACGATCATGCCGGGCTTGAGCCACTGCCGCAGGAACGCAGGCTCCTTCTCGAACCACGCTTCCTGCTCCAGGATGACGTAGGTCGTGATCACGTTGAGCGACGGCGGCAGTGCCAGCACGGAGCCGTCGGTCATGCGCAGGTTCAGCTCGGCCATGATGTGAGGCTCGTCCGCCTGAGTCTCCGGTGTCGCGACTCAACTTAGCACACGCCGCCGTGCACCATAGCAGTAGGGCGCAATAGCGAAGCGTATTGCGCCGATCGGCGGTGATCGCAGGCGCGGCGGCGGAATACGCTTCGCTATTCCGCCCTACGGGCTCGGGGCCTGCGTCCGTCGCAACCCTGACGCCAGTGACAACACCGGTGCCTGACGCTAGCCTCCGGCCATGGCGACCCGCCACCCCGGGCGCGATGGGAGGTGCTTCAAGATGACCACCGGTTCTCGAATTGCTGCAACGGCTCTTCTGCTGTCGACGGTCGCGTCGGTCGGCGCTTACGCCGCCGACATGACGTTCGAGCGCGCGCTCAACGTCGACAAGGAGCCGCAGAACTGGCTGCTGCATCACCAGAACTATCAGGGCCATCGCTTCTCCGCGCTCAAGGAGATCAACTCCAATAACGTCGCCAACCTGCGGCTCGCTTTCACCATCGGACTCGGCGGCCTGCAGAGCCGGCGGCCGCCACGCCCAGGGCAACCTCGAGGCGACGCCGCTCGTCGACGACGGCATGATGTACGTCACTGACGGCTGGGGCTCGGTCTATGCGGTCGATGTGACCAGCGGCAAGAAGGGCGCGATCAAGTGGAAATTCGATCCCGGCGTCGACCGCGTGTGGGCGGCGACGTCGCCTGCTGCGGCGTCAACAACCGCGGCGTTGCGCTGTGGAAGGACAAGGTGATCTCGGTCGCCCTCGACGGCCGCCTGTTCGCGCTCAACCGCGCGACCGGCGAACTCCTGTGGGAGCGCAAGGTCGCGGAGCCCGGCGTTGGCGAGACCGTGACGGCCGCGCCGCTCGTCATCCGCGATCTTGCGATCGTCGGCTCGGCCGGCGGCGAATACGGCATCCGCGGCTGGATCGATGCGACCGACCTCAACACCGGCAAGCAGGTGTGGCGGACCTACACGATCCCGGGCAAAGGCGAACCCGGGAACGAGACCTGGAAGGACGGCAAGGACCACTGGCAGCACGGCGGCGCGTCGGTGTGGGTCACCGCGACCTACGACAAGGACACCGAAACCATCTACCAGGGCATCGGCAATGCCGGTCCCGACTACGACGCTGAATATCGTCCGGGCGACAACAAGTGGGCGGCCAGCGTGCTCGCCGTCGATCCGACCAACGGCAAGATCAAGTGGGGCTTCCAGTACACGCCGAACGATCCCTACGACTACGACGAGATTTCCGAGCACCAGATCATCGACGCCAAAATCAACGGCGAGACCCGCAAGATGGTGGTGCACGGGGCGCGCAACGGCTTCTACTACGCGCTCGACCGCACCAACGGCGCCTTCATTGCCGGCAAGCAATATGTCGACGAGTTGAACTGGACGAAAGGCCTCGATCCCAAGACCGGCCGTCCGCTTGACTATGATCCGACCAAGGACGTGCAGACCTATATCGCCGGCACCACGGCAACGCGCACCAACCCGCTGGGCACGCGCTGTCCGGCGGTGTCGGGCGGCAAGAACTGGGAGCCGGGCGCCTACAATCCGGAACTCGGCCTCATCTACATTCCGTCGTCGGAGGGCTGCAACCAGATCGAAGGAACGGTGCAGCCCGACTTCGCCGATCAGGGCGGCACCGTGAAGCCGCGCGACCGCTTCACCGGCGGCGGCAACAAGGTGACGAAGCAGACGACGGGCAGCGTCAAGGCGCTCGACCCCGTGACCGGCGACACCAAGGCGGCGGCGCGCACCGACCTGCCGAACTGGGCCGGGCTGCTCGCGACCGGCGGCAATCTCGTCTTCACCGGCCTTTGGGAAGGGGCGGTCGTCGCCTATGACGGCAAGTCGATGAAGGAGCTGTGGCGCTTCGACACCGGCTGCGGCGTGATGGCCCCGCCGATGAGCTATTCGGTCAACGGCAAGCAGTACATCGCCGTCGCCGTCGGCCCCCATTGGCTCGGCGTCAAGCCGACCGAGCTCAAGCTCGCGAACGCCTGCTCGATGGTCTACGTCTTCACGCTTTAACAGGCGCGATCGCCTGTAGCCCGGATGGAGCGAAAGCGAAATCCGGGAGAGCCTTTGCCGATTGGCACGGCACTCCCGGATTACGCTTCGCTCCATCCGGGCTACGCGTACGTTTTGACCCAACGTGTTTGACCGCACTACCTTCGGTCTGCTCGGTCCATGCGCTATGGATCGATTTGGGGTCGGCGATTCGCGGATCGAATGATTCGTCGCCGGCCGGCACCGGAGGAGCGACTGATGCGGGCGATTGGGCTTGCGATGCTGGCGACGGCAGCGACCGTCGCGCTCGATAGTGGTGCGAATGCTTGCGCCTTCAGCCTCGGCACCGGCTGGACTGCGGCGGGCGGCGGCACTCCCGCGCAATTGATGGTGCTCGGCAACGAGACCTGCGCGGGCAACTTGCGCGGCGATACGCTGCGGATCGTTGCGCCGCCGCAGCACGGCAAGCTCAAGGTCACGGGGCCGTCATCCTACAGTTACACCCCGAACCGCGCCTATCGCGGACCCGACAGCTTCAGGGTCTCGACCATGACGAGCGGTGGCATGGTGATCGGCACGGTGGTGGTCGGCGGCAGTAGCGCAGCCGCGCGGAGCGCAACAAT
>CAVPDZ010000017.1:0-94501 GCA_963702755.1 uncultured Alphaproteobacteria bacterium
CGAGCGTCAGCATGGGGCGCAGCCGTTTGCCGCCGGAATTGATGAGGTGATTGGCCACCTCCGGGATCATCGTGACCTCGGAGCCTGTGCGCGACAGGATCGTGGCGTTCACGCGCTCCATGTCGGATGCGACAAACGCCACAAGACGGTCAATCGACGCGGGCTCGTGGCTTTCGAACGGGACGATAACAGCCAAAGGTGGGATCTCCTGCGGCGGCGGCCGCCTGGAGCTGAAGACAGAGTGGCCCAAAATCGGGCGCCTTGTCCGCACGCGACACCCGGAACGAGGCGTTAAACATAAAGACGGCAGCCGCACCCGGCAAGAGCAGGAATGGCGGCAATTCATCAACGTTTTCGTGACGATCATTCCCTAAGCTCTGCGCTCTCAAGCACATCACGAAAGCGGCGGCATGAACTCACTGCAGGCAATTCTCGCGGACCGCATCGGCGCGGAATTCCCCGTCGAGCCCAATCCGCTGGCGCGGCAGCGAATTGCAATCCTCGTGCCCTGCTACAACGAGGAAACGGCCATCGCCAAGGTCGTTGCGGATTTCCGCGCCGCGCTGCCGGAGGCGTCGATCTACGTCTACGACAACAACTCGCGTGACCGCACGACCGACGTCGCGCGTGCCGCCGGCGCAATCGTTCGCGGCGAGACCCATCAGGGCAAAGGTCACGTGGTGCGCCGCATGTTCAGCGATATCGAGGCCGACGTCTATGTCCTCGTCGACGGCGACGCGACCTATGATGCGCCGAGCGCACGCGCCATGATCAGTCGCTTGATAACGGATCGGCTCGACATGGTCGTCGGCGCCCGTGTCGACCAGGAGCAAGCCGCCTATCGGCCCGGCCACCGCCTCGGCAACCGGCTTCTCACCGGCTTCATGGCGAACGTGTTCGGTAACAAGTTCAAGGATATCCTGTCGGGGTACCGGGTGTTCTCGCGTCGCTTCGTGAAATCGTTCCCGGTGCTGTCGAGCGGTTTCGAAATCGAGACCGAATTGACCGCCCACGCGCTCGTCCTGGAGCTTCCTGTCGCCGAGATCGATACGCCGTACTACGCCCGGCTCGCCGGCTCGAACTCGAAACTCAACACTTGGCGCGATGGCATCCGCATCCTCGGCACGATCGTGAAACTCTATCGCGCGGAGCGGCCGCTGGGCTTCTTTTCCGCCATCGGAATTTCGCTTGCGATCATGTCGGTCGGCATCTCGGTGCCAATCTTCCTGACTTACCTGGAGGAAGGGGTGGTGCCACGTCTCCCCACCGCGGTGCTTTCAACGGGGCTGATGGTTGTTGCCTGTCTTGCCATCACCTGCGGTCTCGTGCTCGATACGGTGACGCGGGGACGGCGAGAGATCAAGCGCTTGGCCTATTTGTCTCATCGCCCCCCTGGCAACGATTTCGAGCGCCGCGACCGCACCTGAACGATCGTGCGTCCGAAACGTCGCGGAAGTTCGAACAGACAGGGGGCAGCGGTGAAGGAAATCATGCGCACCAACGATGCCGTGCTGGTGTCGGCGGTGGAAGCCCTGCTCAAGGGAGCCCACATCCCTCACCTTATTCTTGATCAGAACATGAGCGTGCTTGAAGGCTCGATCGGGATTCTGCCGCGGCGGGTCATGGTCGCCGACGATCAGGTGCAATCAGCGCGGCGACTGCTCAAAGACGCGGGCCTCGGCGCCGAACTCCTTCCCGATGCCGGATGACCGGCCCGATATCACCGACGATGCAGTGCTGGGCGGCCGGCTGCGCCTGCTTCAGCCGCGACGAGGCCACCGGTTCGGTCATGATGCGATCCTGCTTGCGGCCGCAGCACCCGGAGGCGACGGCGACCGCGCTATCGAATTGGGCGCTGGCGTCGGCGCCGCGGGATTAGCGCTCGCCGCGCGCGTCGCCGGCATTCGGGTGACGCTTTCCGACATTGACCCAAACCTGGTGGCGCTTGCTGCCGAGAACGCGGCACGCAACGGACTTGCCGACCGCGTCGATGCGGTTGCTTTCGATGTCATGTCAGAGGTCGCGGCGGCGCCGTCCTCGGCCCTGTTGCCCGGCGGCAGCGACATCGTGTTGATGAATCCGCCCTTCCACGATGCCGAACGGCTGCAGGCTTCGCCCAATGCGGCGCGGCGCGCCGCGCATGTGGCTTCGTCGGGCTCGCTCCACCAATGGATCGCGACCGCAACGTGGTTGCTGCGCGCGAGCGGGACGCTGACAACAATCTTCCGCGCGGACGGCACAGCCGCGCTCCTTGACGTCCTGTCCGCCGATTTCGGCGGCATCGTTGTGATGCCAATACATCCGAAGCCCGGCATGAACGCCATCCGCGTTCTCATCGGTGCAATCAAGGGCAGCGGCGCTCCGCTCGCGATCCGCCCTGGTCTTCTGCTTGCAACCGCATCGGGTGCACCGACGCCGGAAACTGACGCCGTGTTGCGCCATGCCGCCGCACTTCCGCTATGGCTATAAGCGGCTATGCCTGTTGTTTCGCCAGCCGCGGTCCGAGCACGGCGATACAATACATCGCAGCCAGGATGATGAGCTTGATGGTCATGAAAGTCCCCCGGTCCCTGCATCCAGGCACCATCGGCGCCCAACTCGCCCCTCACCCTCGTCGGATATCGTAAAATTTGGGTAACTTGTGGACGACGCTGTGACGTTTTATCAATAGCGCATGCCCGAAGAGCCCATGAATTTCCGTGATGCAGCGGGCCGCGTCATCGCGGCGATCCGCCCCTGGATGCCGAAACGGTGGCGCGGCGATTTACCCGTAGTGCCGGTGGTGCGTCTCACCGGGGTCATCGGCTTTGCGACGCCGCTGCGGCCTGGACTTTCTGTCGGCGGCATTGCCCGCACGCTGGAACGCGCCTTTAGCGTCCGCCGGGCGAAGGCGGTCGCGCTCGTCATAAATTCACCGGGTGGCTCGCCGGTGCAATCGCACCTGATCTACCGTCGCATCCGCGAGCTTGCCGAGGAGAAGGAGCTTCCGGTCATCGCCTTCCTGGAGGATGTCGCGGCGTCCGGCGGTTACATGCTCGCCTGCGCGGCCGACGAGATCGTATGCGATCCCTCTTCGATCGTAGGTTCGATCGGCGTCATCGGCGCGTCTTTCGGATTCGCCGATGCGATGAAGAAGCTCGGGGTCGAACGCCGCATTTATACGGCGGGCGAGCACAAGTCGATGCTCGATCCGTTCCTGCCCGAAAACGAGGACGACGTGCGTCGCCTCAAGGCAATCCAGCAGGATATCCACGCAACATTTATCGGCCTCGTCCGGGAGCGCCGCGGCGCGCGGCTCACCGGCCCGGAAAATACCTTGTTTTCCGGCGAATACTGGGTTGGCAAGACGGCGATCGAATATGGCTTGGCCGACCGGCTTGGCGAAGTACGCGCGGTGTTGCGTGAGCGCTATGGCGACGACGTCGTGACGCCGGTCATCGCGCCGGAGCGCTCGCTGTTCGGGCGGCGCACACCGGGCGTTGGTGGTGAGCGCATCCTCGATTTCGCCTTCGAACGGCCGGGACTGATCGCCGACCTCGTGTCGGCCATCGAATGCCGCGCCATCTGGGCCCGCTTCGGCCTGTGATGGACGTGAAGCCACGTGCGGGCGAGCGCGGCGCCCGATCGGAATGATGGCGAGCAATTTCGAGATCGAATGGAAGACGACAAATGCTCCCTCTACCTCCCGTCATCGGTTGGACTCTGCTTGCGGTCGGCGTGACCGCGCTGTCCAAGGTGCTGGTTAAGGAATGGCGGCGCGTGAACGCCGAACTCGACGCCCACGACCAGGCGATCGAGCCCGCCCCCGAGCAATTGCAGACGTTGCGCCGCGACCCGCGCACCGGCGTCTACCGCCCCGAGTGACCCTGCATTCGTGTTCGGACGACCGCGGGTGGGTCACATCGCAGCCGCGAGCAGTTTCATGTCCGTCGCGGCATTCGGGCCCGTGAATGTCAGCGCCAATTCCGTAATCCCCGCGACGTCGGCCCCGGCCAATTGCGCGCGGCAATCGGCGGGCGTCCCGGCGAGAGCAAAAGCTGCGACGTAGCGCTCGTCGAGCGTGGCCTCGGCGCTTGCGCCGCCGGCCAGCTGCTTGACCGCCGCGGCGAACTCGGCCTCGCTGATTTCGCTGCCGTCGACGAGTGCGCGTCGTGCGTCGGGAAGGCGTGCGCCCAGTGTCCAGTAAGCCGGCAGCATCTCGGCGACGGCGCTCCTGGCCGCGGCAAGCGCCGCATCACGGTCGGCAGCGATACAGCACGGCATGTACTGCACGAACGCCGGCATTCGCTCGCGCCCTGCAGCCTGCGCCGCCTCGCGCACGATCGTGGCGGCGCGGGCCGCAAAGGCGGGCGTGCACATATTGGACAGCAGCACCCCGTCGGCGAGTTCACCAGCGACGCGCAGGCTGCGGTCGCCGCGCGCCGCCATGTAGATCGCGATGTCGGGCCGCGGGGCGTAGTCGAGCCGGACGCGATTAAGGGTAAAGAGTTCCCCCTTGCGCGTGACCTCTTCGCCCGCGAGGAGCGCTCGCACAATTGCAACTGCTTCCGCGACGGCCGTCAGCGGGCGCGCATAGCTCATGCCCATCCGCTCGATGGCGCTCCCGATACCGGAGCCGATACCAAGCCGGATGCGGCCGCCTGCGATCTCGTCAAGCGCGCCAATCTCCATGGCGATCAAGCTCGGATGACGGCTGTACGGGTTGAAAACGCCTGCCCCTACAGCGATGCGGCTGGTCGCGAGCGCGCACGCGGCCGCGGCCGGCACAATGCCGCGCGCGAATGGGTTCTCGGCAAACCAGATCGCCTCAAAGCCAGCGGCCTCGGCAGCGCGCGCCGCCTCGACGCAACGCTGCGGTGGTATCCCGCCGTGAAGTCGCACTGCGAGCTTGGGCAAGTCGCGCGACCTCAGACGCCGCCCGGTCGCGGCCCGGAGTCAGCCGGCGAGAAATGGGCGTGGACGACGCGCCAGCCGCCGTCCTCCTTGCGGAACACCATGGTCGAGCGCGAGATAAACTCGCTGTCGTCATAATGGATATCGCGCGGCGGTGGCGTCGCGCCCACCCATTTGCGCCGAGTCCGGCGATGGCACCACACCACGGCGAGATCGCCGGTCACGACGCCGCCGATGTCGAATGGCGTCCAGTAGGTCGACTGCACCTGCGTTCCGTAGAACTTCCACAGCGCCGTCCAGTGGTCGCGGCCCCGATAGGTGTGGCCATTGAGGTTGAAAAACGTCGCCTCAGGGGCGGCGCTGAAGATCGGCTGCAGGTTTTCCCAGTCGAACCGCGTGTTGACGTCGATATAGGCCTCATGGAGCTTGAGAATGGCGGCGCGGTCCTCCGCAGTGCCGCCGACAAGGTTAGCTTCGCTCATCATGATTGCCTTTCGTTGCCAGGGCAGGGATTGAGACCCGGAAGCGGCAGCGAATGCAAGGCGTGTTCACGTTAATTCCAATTTGCACGGCGGGAGTTCCGCTTCGTTGATATTTTCGCCGTCATCATTGTGAAACCGCGAGCCGTGCCATGGATCTGCAACGACGCACGCTGTTGAAATGGTCAGGCGCCGCGTCCGCGCTGGGCGCCGTCACGACGGTGGCGGAGAACGCCCACGGCGCGACCGCCACCCCGCAAAGCCAGCCGATTTCGGCGCTCGGACTCGATGCTGGGCAGTTCGGCGTACGGGCCGGCGCAGCTGATGACCAGAGCGCCAGCCTGCAGCGGGCGATCGACCGCGCCGCTCAGGCGCGGGTGCCGCTTGCCCTAGCGCCCGGCGTCTATCGCGCGAGCGGCTTGCGTCTTCCCGCGGGCGCTGCGCTCGTTGGCGTGCGCGGGGCGACGCGGCTCGTGACTACAAGCGGCGCCACGCTTATCACCGCGATTGGCGCCGAGGACATTTCGCTTAGCGGCCTCACCCTCGATGGCCTGCTTCGCCCGCTGCCGCAGAACCAGGGCCTCCTCCACATGGAGCAGGTGAGCGGCGTGCGGATCGCCGGCTGCGCGATCCTCGCGTCGGGCCGGCACGGCATCCGACTTGCGTGGGCGAAGGGTGAAGTGATCGATTGCACGATCGCCGATGCCGCCGATGTGGCGCTGCTGTCCTCCGACGCCCGCGGACTGACGATTTCCGGCAACACTGTCACCAATTCCGGCAACAACGCGATCCAGATCACCCGCGGCGAGATCGGTCCTGACGGCACGATGGTGCTCGACAACAGGATCGACGACACCCGCAATCATGACGGCGGCACCGGCCAGTTCGGCAACGCCATCAACGCGTTCCGCGCCGGCGACGTGATCGTGCGCGGCAATCTCATTCGCCACTGTGCCTATTCCGGCATCCGCGGCAATTCCTCGCCGAACATCCAGATCGTCGGCAACACCGTGCACGCCGCCGGCGAGACGGCGCTCTATGCTGAATTCAGTTTCGAGGGTGCAATCATCGCCAACAACTTCGTCGACGGCGCCCAGATCGGCGTTTCACTCGCGAATTTCAACGAAGGCGGTCGGCTCGCGACAGTCCAGGGCAACGTGCTGCGCAACATTGCACCGGTCGTGCCCAATGCGGCACCGGACGATTTTTTCGGCGTCGGCATCTACGCCGAGGCTGACACGGCGATCACCGGCAATGTGGTCGAAAATGCCGCGACTGCCGGAATTGCGCTCGGCTGGGGGCCCTTCCTTCGCGACGTCGCGGTCACTGGCAATGTCGTGCGGCAAACTCCGATCGGCGTCGGCGTATCCGTGGTTCCGGGCGCAGGCGCCGCGCTGATCGCATCGAACATGATGTCGCGGGTCACGCGTGGCGCCGTCGTCGGCCTCGATCACGCACGCCCAGTGACCGGCGATCTGACGCGCGACGGCGCTAAGGCCTACGCTCATCTTTCGATTTCGGGCAATCGCAGCAGTTGACCGCGTCGCAGCGCGTGCCAGGTTCGGCATCGCAATAATTTGATCGCATCTTTTTCGCAGTGCGGTGCAATCGAACAAGAAAAATAAAACTTCACTAAACCTTCATTCACGCGCCTTGTTGACGCCAGATATCGCGTGTTAGGTTTCGCGTATCGAAAGGGGTCAGGTGTGGCGCACGGGTGGGGCACACGGGAGGACAGTCACATGAAGCGGCATGCGACAGTACCGTCGTTCCCTGAAGAAGTGCGGAACGTTGTTCGATCGTTCTGCCCTGAGTGTCATGACCTGATGGTGGCGGCGGCGAAATCGCAGCACGTCAATGAGAGCGTGGTGCGCCATTGGTGGTCGTGCGATTCGTGCGGCCATGAGTTTCGCACCACCGTGCATCTGCCCGCGCTGACAGGCGACGCATCGCGGTTTGTGCTCACGGCCTGAGTTCAGCCGTACAAGCAAAAATCTCTGGCGCGAAAGTGTCGTCCTCGAATTCTCGAGGACAAGGCGCTTTGGACGTCTTCTGACGGATGTCTCTGCCGATCAAATATCGACCAAAACGTCGTCGCCTTCGATCTTGCATGGAAAGGTCTTGACTGGCGTATAGGCCGGCGGTGCCACGGCCTCGCCGGTCTTGACGTTGAACATCGCCTGGTGGATCGGGCATTCGATGCAGTCGCCGTCGAGGAAGCCTTCCGACAGTCGAGCAAACGCATGCGTACAGATGTTGTGGGTCGCATAGACGCTGTCGTCGACCCAATAGAGCGCGATTTCTTCGCCCCCGACCTCGGCATCCATCACGCCGCGTTCCTTGACCTCGGCCACCGCGGCCGCCCGTGTCCAAGCCATCCATGCCCTCCCTGAGCCCGAAACGGCACCGAACCTAGCTGATCAGCGCTGTGCGCAACACCCCAATTTCCATGATGCTGATGACGGGCGAGCCTGTAGCCCGCATGAGCGCAGCGACATGCGGGACCGCGCAGCGACCAAGATCACGGAAAGAAGTCAGCCCCGGATATCACTGCGCTCATCCGGGCTACTTTTTTATCGGTGTGCGCGCACATCGGACACTGGCGACAAAACGGATAGAAATGCGTAGGCTAGCGTACTCAGGTTGACGCGCAGCATCTGCTCGTGGAACTTTCAGCACACTCGTGTCTCGGATCCCGTAATGTCCATCAATCTGCTGACCACCAGACGATTCGCGCCGCTGTTCTGGTGCCAGTTTTTCAGCGCCTTCAATGACAATTTTCTCAAGAACTCCCTCGTCTTCCTCATTCTCTACAAGTGGGCGCTGTCGAACGCGGATGCCCTGATCACGTTCGCGGGCGCGATCTTCATCTTCCCCTACTTCATCCTCTCGGCCCTTGGCGGTGAAGTCGCCGACCGTTTCGACAAAGCGCTGATCGCGCAGCGCCTCAAGCTTGCCGAATTGGGGGTGGCAGCGGTCGCGGTCGTCGGGTTCTGGTTCAATTCGCTCGTGATCCTGCTGATCGCTCTCTTCCTGATCGGGGTCATCGCCGCCCTGTTCGGCCCGATCAAATACGGCATCCTGCCCGACCACCTTGCCGAGTCTGAGTTGCCGGCCGGCAACGCGCTGGTCGAGGGCGCGACCTTCGTCGCGATTTTGACCGGCACCATGGTCGCGGGTCTTGCCGCCCAAGGCAGCGGCCCGGCCGAGTTTTCCGGCCTGATGGTCGCCTTCGGTCTGTTGTGCTGGGCGTCCGCCCTGTTCATTCCGCCGACCGGAGAAGGCGCACCAAATCTTACGATCGACGTAAATATCGTCGGCTCGACGTTCACCCTGCTGCGCGATCTCTACCGGGAGTCGCGGCTGTGGTGGGGCGGCATTGTCGTGAGCTGGTTCTGGGGCGTCGGCGCCGTCGTGATGTCGCTGATGCCGCCGATGATCAAGGGTTCGCTCGGCGGCAACGAGCAGGTCGTTCTGGCCTATCTCGCGGTGTTCACGATCGCGATTGCCCTCGGTTCAGGCCTTGCATCCTGGCTCGCCGCCGGCCGCATCGTTTTGATCCCGACCGTGTTCGGCGCGATCCTGATCGCGATCTTCTCCCTCGACCTCGGCTGGGCCATCCATGGCCTGACGGCCGGCCAGCAGGGGCTCGGCGTTGCGGACGTGCTCGGAACCGGCAGGGGCGTGCGGATCGCGATCGACCTGGCCGGGCTTGCGATCGGCGGCGGCCTCTTCATCGTGCCATCCTTCGCGGCCGTGCAGGCCTGGGCCGCTCCGGACCGACGCGCCCGCGCGGTCGCTGCCGTCAACGTGCTCAACGCCGCTTTCATGACGGTGGGCGGGCTCGGCGTCGCCCTGCTGCAGGGCTACGCCGGCATCTCCATCAGCACGCTGATGCTCGCGATCGGCGTCCTCAACATTGTCGCCGCCGGCGTGATCCTGCGCACCATGCCCACAAGCCCCGTGCGCGACCTCTTATCCGTGATCTTCCGTGCCTTCTTCCGGCTCGAAATCACCGGAATGGAAAATCTCCACAAGGCCGGCCCCAACGCCATCATCGCGCTCAATCATGTGAGCTTTCTCGACGCGGCGGTCGCCCTGTCGTTCCTTGAACGCGAGCCCGTCTATGCCATCGACACCGGGATCGCCAAGCGCTGGTGGGTACGGCCGTTCCTGCGCTTCACCCGGGCAATGCCGCTCGATCCGACGAAGGCGATTGCGACCCGCACTCTGATCCACGCCGTCAAGGCCGGCGATCCGCTGATCATCTTCCCTGAAGGCCGCCTCACTGTCACCGGCAGCCTGATGAAGGTCTATGACGGCGCCGCGATGATCGCCGACAAGTCGGAGGCGATGCTGGTGCCGGTGCGCACCAAGGGACTGGAGCGCACGTTCTTCACCTACCTCGGCAAGAGCCAGGTACGGCGCAGCCTTTTGCCCAAGGTCACCGTGACCATTCTCGAGCCAGTCCGGCTCAAGATCGATCCTGCGCTCAAGGGCAAACGGCGGCGGCTTGCGGCTGGCGCCATGCTCTACACCGTGATGTCGGACCTGATCTATCGCACCACCTCGACCGATCGCACCATCATGCAAGCCGTGATCGAGGCGGCGGCGGCGATCGGCAGCCGTCACATCGCGATCGAAGACCCGCTGTCGGGCTCGCTGTCCTACAGCCGCCTTCTCGTCGCGGTGAACGTGCTCGGCCGCAAGCTGATGGCCTATGGCGCGCCCGGCGACGCCATGGGCGTGATGCTGCCCAACGCCAACGCCGCGGTCGTGACCATCCTTGCGGTGATGACGGCGGGCCGGGTGCCGGCCATGATCAATTTCACCTCCGGCTCGTTGAACATCAATCACGGCATCACGGCAGCCGACATCAAATACCTGCTGACGTCGCGGGCTTTTGTCGAAAAGGCTCACCTCGACAAGATCATCAACGGTCTCAGCCGTGACGTCACCGTCGTCTATCTTGAGGATGTCCGCGGCACGGTGAGCTTTGGCGACAAGCTGCGCGGTTACTTCACTGCGAAGAAGCCGCTGGTGCAGCGTGCGGCCGACGATCCCGCGGCAATCCTGTTCACTTCGGGCTCGGAAGGCACGCCAAAGGGCGTCGTGCTGAGCCACCGCAATATGCTGGCCAACGCGGCGCAGGCGGAGGCGCAAATCGACTTCGGCATGACGGACAAGGTGTTCAACGTCCTGCCCTTGTTCCATTCGTTCGGCCTCACCGTCGGCCTTATCCTGCCGCTGGTCTCGGGCGTACGCATATTCCTTTATCCTTCGCCATTGCACTACCGGATCGTCCCGGAGATGATCTACGGCACCAATTCGACGATCCTGTTCGGCACCGATACGTTCCTGGCCGGTTATGCGCGGTCGGCCCATGCTTACGACTTCCGCTCGCTCCGCTACATCCTCGCTGGCGCCGAGCCGGTGCGGGAAACGACGCGGCGGGTCTATGCTGAAAAATTCGGGCTACGGATTCTGGAAGGCTACGGCGTCACCGAGACGGCGCCGGCGATCGCGCTCAACACGCCGATGTTCAACAAGTTCGGCACTGTCGGTCGTCTGCTGCCCGGCATGGAGGCGCGGCTCGACCCGGTGCCGGGGGTCAGCGAAGGCGGCCGCCTTCACTTGCGTGGTCCAAACGTGATGCTGGGCTATCTGCGTGCCGATAATCCGGGCGTCCTCGATAGCCCGGACGGGGGCTGGCACGACACCGGCGACATCGTCACCATCGATCCGGAAGGGTTCGTCGCCATCAAGGGTCGCGCCAAGCGGTTCGCCAAGATCGGCGGCGAGATGATTTCGCTTGCCGCCGTCGAGGCGCTGGCCGGCGATCTGTGGCCGGATGCAGTATCCGGCGCCGCCACCGTGCCTGACCCGCGCAAGGGCGAGCGTCTTGTTCTCGTCACCACCAAGCACGACCCCAAACGGTCGGACTTCCTAGCCTTCGCCCGTGCCCGCGGCGCCTCCGAGATGATGGTGCCCACCGAAGTGCTGATCCTCGACAAGCTCCCGGTCCTCGGTTCAGGCAAGGTCGACAACATTGCGCTGACGAATTTCGTGCGGGAACGCGCCAAGCTTGAAGGCGCGGCGTAGGGGCTGCGCGACGACTTGGCTGTGAAAAATACGACTGGCGGGCTGTGTCCCGCTGCGGCCAGATGTCAGATATTTAATGTGATTCGCCTAGCCTACACGATAACGTGAAACGTGATTTCGCCTTGTTGGCGATTACATTACGTGTCTGGATCGCCGCAATGAGGGCGACCGCTGGCGGGGCGCCGTCGACCGCCATGGGACGAATGGGACGATGACGGGCGCGATGGTGCGCCACGAATGAGGACAGATGCCATGCCGAGGATTTCCCGGTTCATGCTTGGAACTGCAACGGGCGTCGCGCTGAGCGTGCTCGCATTCAATTCCGGATTATTCCCGCCGGGGTCGAGTGCGATCGCCCAGCAGAGTTCCGCGAACCAAGCCTACCGCCAGCTCGACCTCTTTGGCAGGGTCTACGACATCGTCCGCAACAAATATGTCGAGAAGCCTGAGGACCAGAAGCTCGTCTCGTCGGCACTCAACGGCATGCTCGCCGGGCTTGATCCGCATTCGAGCTACATGGATGCCAAAGCCTACCGCGACATGGAGTCCGATACGCGCGGCGAGTTCGGCGGCTTGGGCATGCAGGTCTCGATGGAGGATGGCGCGATCAAGGTCATCGCTCCGATCGACGACACGCCGGCGGCCCGGGCCGGCATCCTCGCCGGCGACATCATCTCCAAGGTTGACGGCGAGTCGATCAAAGGCCTGACGTTGAGCCAGGTGATCGAAAAGCTGCGCGGCCCGGCGGGAACCAGCATCCGCCTCGAGATCGCCCGCAAGGACCAAAACGTTCCCGTCACGCTGACCCGGGAGGTCATCAAGGTACCGACCGTCAAGTATCGCGCTGAAGGCGATGACGTCGGTTACATCAGGATCAGCCAGTTCAACCGGCTCGCCAATGACGACCTGAAGAAGGCCATCAAGGCGATGGCGAACCAACTGCCGAACGACCGGCTCAAGGGCTACATTCTTGATCTGCGCAACAACCCGGGTGGCCTGTTGGATCAAGCGGTCGCAGTGTCCGACAGCTTCCTCCAGGGCGGCGAGGTTGTTTCGACCCGCGGCCGCTACGCCGACGAGACCCAACGCTTTGACGCAACGCCCGGTGATGTCACCGACGGCAAGCCGCTGATCGTTCTGATCAATGGCGGATCGGCCTCGGCCTCGGAAATCGTCGCCGGCGCCCTGCAGGACCACAAGCGGGCGACTGTCCTGGGCACCCAGTCATTCGGCAAGGGGTCGGTGCAAACCATCATCCCGCTCGGCTCGGGCAACGGCGCCCTGCGGCTCACCACGGCGCGCTATTTCACACCGTCGGGGCATTCAATCCAGGCCAAGGGCATCACGCCCGACATCGAGGTTCTGCAGGACGTGCCGAAGAACCTTCAGTCCAACGGGGAATCGGCGAGCGAAGCCGGGCTGCGTGGCCATCTCCAGGCCGAGGCCGGAGAGAAGAAGGGCTCGCAGGCGTACGTCCCGACCGACCCGAAGGACGATAAGGCACTGCAGATGGCCCTCGGGCTTCTGCGCGGCACCGAGGTCAACGCCGCCTTCCCGCCGAACCAGAAGCAGACGTCGGTGCGCTAAGGCTTATATCGCTGATAAAAAACTCGCGGCTCGGGCCTGCGCCAGCCTCGAATTGAAATCGGTTAACAAGCGGCCCGCTTCGGCGGGCCGCTTTTTTGCGCTGCCGAAAGGTATTCGGCGGCGGCTCTAAGACGCGAAATTTTGTTAGGCACGTCATACTCCTTTGATTGAATATTGCGATTTGTGCTGGAATTTGGTGTCCTAAAGACGACATTGCTGGGAAGGGCGACATGAAACCGGTCGATATGCCTGTGGCGATCCATTCGGCGCGGCAGCGCTTTTTGCTGGCCAGCGTCGCTGTCTTGGTAATTTCGGGCTCCGTAGTTCCAACTGAAGCCGCGCACAGACGGGCAGAGCCCAGCCAGCCTGCTGCCGCTGCTGCCAAGGACTTCGGCGAGTTGAAAGGCCCGTTGCAGCTGGTTGTTTCCCATGCCTCCCAGCGAATC
Source organism: uncultured Alphaproteobacteria bacterium (assembly GCA_963702755.1). Classification (GTDB taxonomy): domain Bacteria; phylum Pseudomonadota; class Alphaproteobacteria; order Rhizobiales; family Xanthobacteraceae; genus JAJPKK01. The sequence continues at coordinate 13,508 of CAVPDZ010000017.1, forward strand.
ACGCTTTACGCGGACGGGGTGCCGGTCACCCAGGCCCCGATCGCGACCGGAATTGCGGCCAAACCCACTCCGATGGGCATATTCAGCATCATCGAGAAGGACCGGTATCACCATTCCAACATTTACAGCGGCGCTCCCATGCCATTCATGCAGCGGATCACCTGGACGGGGGTTGCGCTCCACGAAGGCGTCGTGCCCGGCCACCCGGCTTCCCACGGCTGCATCCGCATGGTGCATGACTTTGCCGCCAAGCTGTGGCCCACGACGGATCTTGGCGTTCGTGTCGTCGTCTCGCCGACCGATGTGACGCCGCAGCCGTTCTCGCATCCGAAGCTGTTTTCGCCGAAGAGCACGCCCGGTATTCCGGTTGGTGGTGGCGACAGTGATCACCACGCGAGTCTCCCGGTTCAAGTCGCTGAAGCGGCCGGAAAAGTCCAAAGCGACGCTGCGACAGATACGGCGGTCTCCACCACTGCAGCGACCGACAATCTCGACCCAGCGACCCTTGCTGCGCTTGCCCATCCTTTCGGCGGCCCGAACATCAGCACGCCGGCGAGCCGCAAGCTAAAGCCGACGAAATCGCAGGTTTCGCAGAATGCCAACGTGGCGGTGTTCGTGAGCCGCAAGGAAGGCAAGCTTTTTGTCCGCCAAGGTTTCGTGCCGTTGTTCGAAGCGCCGGTGACGATCGAGCGCCCTGACGATCCGCTTGGCACCCACCTATTTACGGCGCTCGACGTGAGCGATTCCGCCGTGCGTTGGAACGCAATCAGCGTTTCATACCCGCAGCGTTCTGCTGCTCCGGTTGTCTACGTTCGCGGCCGCAGGGAACCTCAATCCCCGCCGGCAACGGTGTCACTGGCAAAGCCGTCGACCGCCTCGGAAGCGCTCGACCGAATCACTATTGCGCCAGACGTAATGGAGAGGATCGGATCTCTGCTGACGTCCGGTTCCTCGCTCGTCATCTCCGACGAGGGGCTTGGTCGTGAAACGAGCCACGGCACCGACTTTGTGGTCGTGTTGAAGTAATGCGGGGCTCCGTAGCCCGGATGAGCGAAGCGATATCCGGGACAAACTTCATCGTTTAAGCTTTCTCGAACCGCTCCCGGATATCGCTTACGCTCATCCGGGCTACAGCCTTCGAGGAGCCAGCCGCGGTTACGAGCGCGAGGCCTTTGCGGCCCGCGCGCCATCCCACCACCATATCGTGGGAAAAGCAGACTGGCCGAATTCCGGCAGCCGTTCGGGCCTGCCGAACCTGTCCCACCGGGCTGAGCGGAGTTTGCCGTAGGTCCATTGCGGCACCACGTAGTGGTTCCACAACAGGACGCGATCCAGCGCACGGGCAGTCGCGTTCATCTCGTCACGTTCTTTGGCGGCGATGATGCGTGCAATGAGTGTGTCGACAGCCGGGTTCTTGATCCCCACGGAGTTGTGGGAACCGACCTTGCCCGCGGCTTCGCTGCCGAAATAATCGTTGAGCTCGTTGCCGGGCGTCAGCGATTGCGGCCACCCGTCGACGATGATGTCGAAGTCCCATTGGCGCAGGCGGTTTTCGTATTGTACGTCGTCGACCGTGCGGATCGTCACGCCGATCCCGAGACGTTTGAGATTTTCCGAATAGAACAGAACGAACCGTTCGTAGGTCGCATCGGGTAGCAGGAACTCGACGCTGACCGGCTCGCCCGATGCTTTGTTGACGAGCTTGAGATTGCGGACGGTATATCCCGCGGCATCGAGAAGCCGTGTCGCCTCGCGCAGGTTAGTACGCACCGCCTGCGGCGAGCCGCCAACCGGATTGGCATAAGGTGTGGTGAAGACCTCAGGCGGGACTTCGGAACGCACCAACTCGAGAATTTCAAGCTCGAGCCCCTGCGGCAGTCCTGATGCGGCAAGCTCGGTCCCTTCGAAGTAGCTGCCGATGCGCTTGTATTGTCCGAAGAACAGCTCCTTGTTGATGCTCTCGAAATCCATTGCCCAGTTGAACGCCTGGCGAAGACGCGGGTCGGCAAACTTGGGGCGACGCAGATTGAAAACGTAACCCTGCATGATGCCGACGTTTCGGATCGGAAATTCTTCCTTGATCACGCGCTTGTCTTGCACGGCCGGAAAATCATAGCCCGTCGCCCAGACCTTTGCGGTGCTCTCGGTGTGCCAATCCGCCTGATCGGCCTTGAAGCCTTCGAACTCAACAGTGTTGTCACGGAAATAGGCGAAGCGGATCTCGTCGAAATTGTTGTGACCGATCCTGACATTGAGGTTCTTGCCCCAGTAGTCCGGGACTCGTTCAAAGACGATGCCGTGACCGGCCTGAAATGACTTGATGCGATAAGGCCCCGAGCCGAGCGGCACTTCGAGCGACGTTTCGGTGACATTGCGTTTGCGCCCAGCCTTGTCGACACCCTCGAACCAGTGCTTCGGGACGACTGTGAGTTCGCCGACGATCTGCGGCAACTCGCGGATATTCGGACGGTCGAATGTGAAGGTGACTTCACGCTCGCTGGTACGCTCTGCTTTTGTAACGTGCCGATAATAAGCGGAGACTTGCGGACTGTTGGTCTTGAAGACCTCGAACGAGTAGATCACGTCCTCGGCCGTGATGGGGCGACCATCTTGCCATCTCGCCTCGGGACGCAGCCGGTATGAAACCGACGAGCGATCTTCGGGAAAGCTGACCGCCTCGGCAATCAGCCCATACTCGGAGGCCTCCTCGTCCAGTGAATTCGTGGCCAGCGTCTCAAAGATCAATTCCGTGCCGGCCGCAAGCTGTCCCTTCAGGCCGGCGATCACCGGATTGAAGTTATCGAAGGTCCCGGTCGAGCTCATGCGCAGCGTACCGCCCCTGGGCGCGGCGGAATTGACATAGTCGAAATGCGCAAAGCCTGGGGGATATTTGAGGTCGCCGAAAATCGCGATGCCGTGCCGCCAGGATTTCTCGGCCCCCTCGGCCCGAGCAAGCGTGGGTCGCCCGGCGACGCCGATGGCCGGCGCGAGGATTGTCCATCCGGCTGCCTGCATGAAGGTGCGGCGGGTCGTTCCCATTAGAGCCTCTCAACGTTGTGCGCGCATCGCAGGCTTGGCGTGTTTGCCCGCCCTGCGCGGCGCAGCGGTGACAGTCATTGCGGCTCGATACCGACGGCCGCGGTGATCTTGCGGTAGCGATCGAGCGTGTCTTTGACAACGCGCGAAAATGCCGCCGGTGTGCTCGTGACAACCTCCAGACCGCTGTCCTCCAAAATTCCGCGCGTTCGCTGCGAGGAGATGGCTGCGACCAGCTCCGCATTGAGCTTCGCGGCCAACGCCTCCGACATGCGTGGCGGGGCGAGAAAGCCAACCCAGCTTGGCGGCAAAGCATAGCCGGGCAAGCCTTCCGCGATGGTCGGAATGTTCGGGCGCCGGCGCGAGCGCGACGCTTCAACCATGCCGATCACCTTGACGTCGCCATGATCTATGTAGGGCATCGCCGTGGACAAGGTGGCAAAAAGCACCGGGATCTGGCCCGCCAACAGGTCCGTCATTGCAGGCGCGCCGCCCCGGTACGGCACGTGAACGAGATCGATGCCGGCTTCGAGCTTGAGAAGCTCGCCGGCGATATGCGTCGTTGTGTTCGGCCCCGAACTCCCGAATGCAAGCTTGCCGGGACGCGCCTTGGCGTAAGAGATGAGTTCAGTGATGTCGTTAACCGGAAGCGCTTTGTTCACGACGAGGCAAATAGGCAATTCGACGGCGAGCGTCAGCGGCGTAAGCTCGGCCACGATCTCAGCCGGATAATTTTTCACGAGCACCGGAGCGACGCTCAGCGCGGCCGCGCTGCCCAGCAACAGCGTAGTGCCGTCCGGCTCTGCGCGCGCCACGGTCATCGCGGCAAGCATGCCACCGCCGCCCGGCCGGTTGTCGACGATGACCGGTTGGCCGAGTGCGGCTGAGAGCGCATCGCCGACGGCGTGGGAAATCACATCGCCAGCGCCACCAGCTGCAAGCGGGGTCACGATCTTGATCGGCCGCGTGGGTAGCTCCTGCGCCCGGAGGTCGCCCAACGCTGCGAGCAGCAGGCCGGTAGCGCTCAGCCCTGCGGTGACGGACCGCCTCATCCGATTTGTGTGCTGTGCGCGCTTCATCTCAGCAGCATACCGATTTCGCAGGGCTTCGCCGAGCGCCGCGGACGTCCGGGTAACCTCAAATTGATTAATCCGGCGATCCGGGCCAATATTCTCGTGGCACGAAGACATTTTGCGCCGTGCGAGTACGCGTCGGACCGGGAGCAGATGAGTATGGACATTCGCAAGATCACGGACGAGCTATCGGTCGCGCCGCAGATTCATGCGCACGAGATTGCCGCGATCAAGGCCGCCGGATTTCGCGCGATCATCTGCAATCGGCCCGACGGCAAATCATCGGACCAACCATGCTGCGAAGACATCGAGGCAGCCGTCAAAGCTTCGGGGCTCGCCTGGCGCGCCCAGCCGGTGCGTTCCGGTGGCGTCACCCTCGATGACGCGGCGTCGTTTGCGGCGCTGATGGCCGAACTTCCGAAGCCGGTGCTGGCCTACTGCCGCACGGGAACGCGCTGCGCGACGTTATGGTGCCTGTCGCAAACCGGCACGCGTCCGCTATCGGAGATTCTTTCCCGCGCCCAAGGGGCCGGCTACGACATGACCGCCGTCATGCAACGCGCCTTCGCGCCGCCGGTCTGAACCGAAAAGAGCTTGCCCGGCGGGCGCGTGCGCCGTCGCAGCCAACCTCAATCGCACTAACGCGTCAGCACCTTGAACGGATCGCGCGATGGACATCACCGATCTGTTGGCGATTTTGTCCGGATCGATGGTGGGCTTCATTCTCGGAGTGATCGGCGGCGGCGGATCGATCCTCGCGGTGCCTTTGCTGGTTTACGTCGTCGGCGTGCAATCGCCCCATGTCGCGATCGGCACCAGTGCGGTCGCGGTTGGCTTGAACGCCTTCATCAACATGATCGACCATGCACGACGCGGCAATGTGTATTGGCCGGTGGCGATCGTATTTGCGGTCTGCGGCATCGTCGGCGCATCGATCGGTTCGACAATCGGCAAAAATATCGATGGGCAGAAGCTCCTCCTCCTGTTCGGCGTGTTGATGGTCGTGGTCGCCGCATCCATGGCAATCAGGAGCGGCGGCGGTGGTGAGCCGCAGGTGCGGCTTCATCGTCATAACGCGCCGTGGGTCATGGGCATCGGCTTCCTTGTCGGAGCGCTCTCCGGCTTTTTCGGGATTGGCGGCGGCTTCCTCATCGTCCCCGGCCTTGTCGCGGCGACCTCGATGGCCCTGATCACGGCGATTGGCTCGTCGCTTGTCTCGGTTACCGCGTTCGGCCTTACCACGGCGGTGAACTACGCACTCTCCGGCCTGATTGATTGGCGACTGGTGCTGCTGTTCGTGGGCGGGGGCGTTGCGGGCGGGCTCATCGGCGGGCAACTCGCGACCGTGCTGGCGACGAAGAAGCGCGCGCTGTCGCTCGTCTTCGCCGTCGTCGTCGCCTCGGTCGGGATCTATGTGATCGTCCGCGGCATCATGAATCTCAGCGGCTGATCGTCAACTCACTCCTTCACATTCCGCACTTCGGTGTTCATGCGCACGTCCTTGCGGCGACGCTTGGCGAGTTCTTTGCCGGTCGTAAAGTAGTCGCCCTTCGTGGCCCGCTCCGCCATCGCATCGAGATCGTCCGACCATTCGCCAAGGGAATAGCCGTGCCATGGCTGCTCGGGCTTGAGCTTGGGCAGGCCCAGCTCCTCCCAGATTTTCCGGGCGTTCTCCATGTACTCGCGCTTCGGCAGCGAGATCGGCGGGAAATTCTCCTTCAATGTCGCGTCGATCAGCACCGAGGCATCTTCGCCGGCGTTGCGCTTGCTGCGCGGGCCATGCCCTTGATCGCGATGGGGCAGCACATGCATGTCGAGCGTCGGGTTCGCCCGATAGGACATTGCCCACAGCAGCGCATCGGCATTGTTAGGATCAATGTCGTCGTTGACGGCAATGACGTATTTGCCGGCGGCGCGGTGCAGGATCGCAGCGCCGTAGAGCGCGCGCCACAGCTCTGTGGTCTGGATGTCGCGCTCGACCACGAGCGCGATCACCTTGCGGATGTTGGTGAGCGGCTCATGCATCGACACGCGCTTGACGCCTTTGATGCCCAGCGTATCGCGCAGGAAATTGAGGAACAGCGGCTCCATGCCGATGCGTTTGATCAGGCTCAACTCCGACGGCGTCACCTGAGAGATGATCGAGGTGAGGATGGCATCGCGCCGCCGCGTAATGCAGGTAACGTCCATGTAGGCGTTGAATTCCTGCAGGTTGACATGGCCGTGGGATTCGCCGAACGGCGCTTCGGGCTCGAGATATTCGGTATCGATGAACCCCTCGATGACGATCTCCGCCTCCGCCGGCACCAGAAGATCGACAGTCTTCGCCTTGACCACATTGATCGGCGAGCCCACGAGCGCGCCGGCGATATAAAGCTCGTCGACGCTCTCGGGCAGCTTCTGCACCGAGGCGAAGGTGACGCAGGGCGGCGCACCGAGCACCACAGCGCACGGCAGTTTCTTGAAGCCGCGCTGGCGCAGCTTTTCCCAGTGATTGTAGATGCCGGGCCGCAGTTCCAACGACGGATTCATGCCGAGCCGCCGCGGCGCCTTCACGTGGCCGCGATAGTTGCCGAGGTTCTGGATGCCGGTGTCCGGGTCCTTGGTGATGTACTGCGACAGCGTCGTATAGGGTGCGATGTCCCAGCCCGGCGTCGAGATCGGCAGCGGAATAGCGTCGAGGCCGTTGCCCGGCTTGTCGAGCGCCTTGCCCTCGATGACGATCTCCTGGCAGGGCGCGTTCTCGACGATGCGCGGCGGGATCGGGTTCTGCGCCGCCTTGACCCAGCGCGCATCGATTTCATCGAGCTTGCAGCCGATGCCGATGCGGTAGATCTCGCGGTTCGCGGCAAGCACGCCGACGGCGACCGGGATATCGTACTTGCGCTTCTTGCTGTCGGTGACGTTGGTGAACAGGAACGCCTTGCGGTCCTTCTCCTCGATGCCGCCGCGGAATTGCCAGCGCACCAAGGGGTGCATCTCGGTGTCCTTGTTGATCGGACGCGTGACCGTGACCAGGAGCCCGGCCTTGTCGAGCGCGCGGATGTGATCATGCAGGTCCGGATAGCTGCGTGGCGGTGCACCGCCGGTCGTGGCGGCTTTCGGCTTGCGCTTCGGCTTGGTCATCGCATCCATGAAACAAAACCCCTCAATGATTAGGCTTGGCGCGAGCCGCCGCAGCTTCACGAACGGCGCTGTCCGTCAGGGCGGCCGGATCGAACTTGGCGGCGAGGCGACCGTCCGACGCCAGCAGGTCGCGCAGCCAACGCAGCTTTTCGAGGTCGATCTCCATCGCGGGTGACAGCGCCTTCAACTCCACCACTTCGCGATACCCCACCTCGGCGACCGGATCGGCCGGCGGCATCGCGGCAACGCGTCGCGTCAGCGCCACGGTGTCATCGCGATGGTCGAGCGCGAAGGCATAAGCATTCATTTCGGCCGCCAGAAAAGCGACAAGCTGAGTGCGCTTCGATTTGATGCTGTCGCCGCGGGTGATGACGCATTGGCGCACGAACTGCGGCAGGGTTTCGCTCGCAACCGCGAGCGTCTTCAGGTGCAGTTCCGGCCGGGCGGCGAAATCGCTGGTCGAGATCGCGGCATCGATGATCTTTGCCATCACCGCGCGTACCCGCTCGGGATCGCTGCCGGCCGCAACGAAGCTCACATCGGTCGCCGCAAGCCCCGCCTGCTTGAGCATGGTCCGCGCGACGAGGTCGGGCAGCGAACCAGGTGCGGAAATCCCGAACTTCTTGCCCTTGAGGTCGGCGATCGATCCGACGCCGTCGTGGGAGAACAGCGAATAGGTGAGCTTCGGCCATGAGCAGCCGACGATCTTGACGTCGACGCCCTTGCTCCCGGCGATCATCGGGCTGATAGGGCTGCCCTCGTAGCTATCGAGGTCGCCCGCGATCAGCGCCTTCATCATTAGCGTGTCGTTCTGGAAGGCCTGCATCTTGAGGTCGATGCCCTGGGCTTTGGCAAAGCCCCCTTCCGCCGCCATGTAGATGAATCCGGCATCGCCTTTTGGCACCAGCGTGCCGTGCCGCCAGACGTCGTCCGCATGTGCAGACGGGGCAACAAGAAGAAAGGCGGCGAGCGCAGCCACACAAACGGCGCTCGTCATTCCGGGGCGCGCCGAAGGCGCGAGCCCGGAATCCATAATCCCTGGAGGACGAGATGGGCAAAGCCGCGCCGCGTCGGCTTGCTCGGTGGTTATGGATTCCGGGCTCGCCTCCGCTTCGCTGCGGCGCCCCGGAATGACCAGCGTCGGGGTCATGCGGACACCTTCGTGCGCGCCGCCCAGTCTTCGCGCAAACGGTCGCGCAACACCTTGCCGCGGTCGCTTTTCGGCAGGTCGGCGACGAAGAAAATCTGCTTCGGCATCTTGGGCGGCGGCAGGAATGGCTCGCAGTGCTGGCGGATCGCCGCTTCGGTGAGGTTCACGCCGGGCTGGGCGACCACGTAGCATACCACTTCCTCGCCATAGATCGGGTCGGGCACGCCGACGGCCGCGGCTTCGTGAACGCCGGGGTGTTTCATCAGCACCTCATCGATCTCCGCGGGCGCGATGTTCATGCCGCCGCGGATGATCAGATCCTTGGTGCGGCCACTCACCCGAATAAAACCGTCCTCGTCCTCGATCCCAAGGTCACCGGTCTTGATGCGGTTCGGCCGGATTTTCTCGATCGTTCCGTCATCGAGGAGATAGCCGATGGCGGTGTGCGGCCCGCCTGCCGTAATCTCGCCTTCGACGCCGGGTGGACATCGCTCGCCCTCGCCGTCGACGATCGCGACCTCCTGGTGCAGCGCCGGCAATCCGACGGTGCCGATGCGGTTCTTGTAGGTGCGGTTGCCGCACACCCAGCCGGCCTCAGACATGCCGTACATCTGCAGCAGCTTGACGCCGTACATCTCCTCGAACTGCAGCCATTGCTCGCGGGTGAGCGGCGCGGTCGAACAGCTCATCAGGCGCAGGGTCGGCAGGTCTTTCGCGGTGTAGCCGAGCGGCTTGTGCAACAGCATGTTGAGCACGGTCGGCACGCCGGCCGCGAAGGTGATGCCGTAATCCTTGATCCATTCGAAGAACCGGCTGTGGGAGAAGCGCTTGGCGATATGCATCGTCAGCCCCTTCTCCAGGAACGGCATCAAGCTCAGCACCTGGGCCGAGTTCCAGCCGAACGAGCGATACTCCAGGGTGCGGTCGTCCGCGGTCAGCCCGAGGCATTCGAGAGTCGAGAGGCCGTTGAGCCAATAGGCGCAATGGTCATAGACCACGATCTTCGGTCGGCTGGTGGTGCCAGAGGTGCAGAAGATGCAGGCAAGGTCGTCGGCCTCGTTGCGCTCCGGCACCTCGGCGGCCCCATGGCCTCGACTCAGGGTCGAGAAACATTCGTCGGCCGGATCGGCGGCCCCCTCCCGCGACCAGGCGCCGAAGCGCACGCGCGGCGCCTTGCAGTCGCCGACGAGCGCATCGATCGGAAGGTCCTTGTGGTAGAGAACGAGCGCCGGGTTCACGACCGGCGCAAGCCCCGCCAACAGCTTCTCGTTGATCTCGATGTTGAGCGGGCACACCACCGCGCCGATCCGCCACACCCCGAACCACAGCAGCAGCTTTTCCAGGTTTTCGTCGGAGAGGAGCAGCACGCGGCTCCCCTTGCGCACGCCGCGGCTCTTGAGGAAGACGGCGATGTCGGTCGTCAGCTGATCGAGTTCGCCGAACGTAATCGCGGTCCCGGTATCGAGGTCGACGATCGCGGTCTTGCCGGGATCGCGCGCGCGATACATCGCAAACAGGTCGGCAATCGGCCGATACGGAATCTCCGGAACGTGACTTGCCGAAGACCTTGGGGATCGATGCTACGTCACCGGCCATTTGAGCGTAACCATGTTCTCGAACTTGAGATGCTTCTTGAAGCGCGCGACCGCAACCGGCACCTCGGCAAAGAGCTTCGCCTCGTCGATCTTGGTCAGACGGCCGCCAGCGACCACCTGCTCTCCCATGACGAACACGTCGCGGATCGAGTCCCCGGTCGCGCTGTAGACGAGGTTCGACACCGGATTGATCAGCGGCTGCCATTCGGGCCGTCCGGTGTCGAATAGCACGATGTCGGCCTCCTTGCCGACTTCGATCGAGCCGATGCGGTCGCTCATCAGCGCCGCCTTGGCACCGTTGATGGTCGCCATCTCAAGCCCGGTCTCGGGCGGCATCACGCGCGGATTGATCCGGGTCTCCTTGTAGCAGCAGCAGGCGAGCCGCATCTCCTGCGCGATGTCGACGATGCCGGAGCTCGCGTGATCGGAGCCGATCGCGACATTGACGCCGAGCGCCAACAGCTCCGGCAGCTTGCCGAACAGGAAATTGCCGTAGCCATTGTGGAGGCTCGAACTCGGCGCGCATACCAGCGACGGCTTGCGCCGGGCGAGGATTGCGACCTCCTCGGGCTCGAGCCAGCCCGAATGCACGATCAGCATCCGCTCGTCGATCACGCCGAGCGATTCCAGCCGCTCGATCTCCGCCTTGCCGGTGCGCGCAACGCTCGAATCGTGGGTCGAATAGGAAAAGCACGCGTGGGTCTGCAATAGCGCGCCATAGCGGTCGGCGAGCGCCTTGAGGCCCAGGATCAGCTCGTCGGACGCATTGTTGAGCCCGCGGAACGAGGCGCTGGCGCCAAGCCGCGGATTGCCGGTCTTGGCGTAGCGATCCATCACCGCCGTGGCGCGCTCCAGCGCGACGGCGGTCGTCTCGATCATGCGCTCGGGCAGGATGCCGAGCACCGATTTGGTCAGGTCGAACGACGAGCGCGAGACCAGCATGCGAATGCCGGTCGACATCACGCCCTCGACGGAAGCCTCGGGATGATAGTTGCCGGGGTCGATGAAGCAGGTGACGCCGTGCTTGAGCAGTTCCGCCGCCGCAAGCGTCGCCGACACCCGCACGTCGTCGCCTTCGAGTGCGGCCTCGTAGGGATACATACGATCGAACAGGAACGACTGCGCATTCGATTCGTCGGCAAGCCCGCGCGACAGCTGGAACGACGAATGCAGGTGGCAGTCGACGAACCCGGGCGTCGCAACCGTGGCGCGGCCATCGATGCGGCGCTTGCCCGAATACTGCGCCGCAACATCGACCGACTTGCCGACCGCAACGATCTTGCCGCCGTCCACGGCGATAGCCGCATCGCGAATGATGCGGCGCGTCGGGTCCATGGTGATGAGCCAGGCAATGTCGGTGATGACGAGATCGACGGTTTGCACGAGCGTTCCTGTTTTCGCGGCCTTGGGCCGTGGCGCGACTTTTCGCCGACCCCGGCTGACCAGTCAACCACCGCTCATTTCAACGCTGCCACCAGTTCTTCGAGGTTGTGCCGCATCAAATCGATATAGTTGGGGGCCGGGCCGGCCGGTCCTGTGAGGGCATCGGAATAGAGCGTGCCGCCGATGCGCGCGCCGGTCTCGGCGGCGATCCGTTTGACGAGCCGAGGGTCGGTAACGTTCTCGAGAAAAATGGCCGGCACGTGCTGCTGGCGGATGACCGAGATGATGCGCGCGACGTCCCGCGCTGAGGCTTCCGTCTCGGTCGAGACGCCCTCTAAGGCGAGGAACTCGACGCCATAGGCGGCACCGAAATAGCCGAATGCATCGTGGGTGGTAATGACCTTGCGCCGCTCCGGCGGAATGGTAGCGATGGCGCGCCGCACGTCGCCGTCGAGCGCGCTGAGCCGCTGCAGATAGGCGGCAGCGGCCCCTTCGTAGGCTGCGCGCCGCGCCGGATCGATGCCGACCAACGCATCGCGAATGTTGCCGACGTAGATCTCGACATTGCCGACCGCCTGCCATGCATGCGGATCGATGCCGCCCGCACCATGCGCAAGGCCGCTGGTGCGGCGCGGCGTAACACCCATGCTTGCCACCACGATCCGCGCTTGGGTGGCGGAGGCCTTCACGAGCCGCTCCATCCAGCCCTCGAAGCCGAGGCCATTGATGACGACAAGCTTCGCCGCAGCAAGCTTCTTCGCGTCCGCCGGTGTCGGCGAATAGACGTGCGCGTCCGCGCCCGGGCCGACCAACGTCACCACATCAACGCGGCCGCCGCCGACTTCGTGGACGAGATCGCCAAGGATCGAGAAACTCGCGACCACCGAGACACTTTCGGCCGGCTGCGCGATCGCCGGCCCTGCGGCAAAGATGAGCGCGAGAAGAAGGGAAAGAACTGCGCCGGGCGGCCTACCCTCTAATTTGGTTGGGCCGGAAAGATGAAGGGTGCTTTCGCACGAGCCGCTTGAAGTCATCGAGGACACATTGCCGTGGTTCAGCGCGATCTGTCCATGATTGTCTTTAGTCCAGCCGAAGTCCGACAGGCTGTCCTCGATATCGCTCGAAGGAGTCGCCTAAAATATCCTGAAGTCTTGAGTCTTCACACCGGGAGGAAGAGTGCACATGGCCGACCACAGCAAGATGCCGCCGCGATTTGCTCGGCACCGCACTGGCGTCGTGGCTCGCGTTCCTTGGCGTCGCGGCGGACTTCGCCAACGCACCGAGCGCCCACGCGGCTGGCTTTCCCGAGCGCGATATCACCTTCATCATTCCAAACCAGGTCGGCGGCGGCTTTGACGCTTACGTGCGCGCGATCGCGCCGGCGATGGAAAAGTACCTGCCTAACAAGGTGAACGTTCTTCCGCTCAATGTGCCGGCGGGCGGCGGCGCCAAAGGCGTGAGCCAGCTCTATCGCGCACGACCCGACGGCTACACCATCGGCATCATGAACATTCCCGGCCTCTTCATCCTCCAGGAGCGCGGCGGCGGCTACGACCTCAACAAGTTCACGTGGCTCGCCGGTCTCGGCAAGGACCCTTATGGGCTCGCCGTGCCGTGGACATCGCCGATCAAGACGGTCGCCGATTTGCAGGCGCTGTCGAAGATACGGCCGGTCAAATTCACCGCGACCGGGCCTGACGGCACCGCCTATGGCGTGACCATGATTGCGAGCGAGCTGCTCGGCATCCGCATGCAGCTCATCACCGGCTACAAGGGCTCGTCCGAATACGTCGCGGCCGCAGTGCGCGGCGACGGCGATGCGGTCATCACCAATCTGCCGATCCTCGCTCGCTTCGAGGCAAGCCAATCGCTGCGCATCATCGCGACGTTCACGACCGATAAGCCGCGCCCTGATGTTCCCGATGCCAACGCGCTCGGCCAGCCGCAGCTCGGCGACCTTGTCGTCGAGCGCATGGTCGGCGCGCCGCCGAACCTGCCGCCGGAGATCAAGAAGATTCTTGTCGACGCGCTCGACAAGGCCGTGAACGACCCCGCGGTGGTGACGATGTCGGAGAAGACCGGCATGGGTCTGTCACTGCAATCGCCTGACGAAGTGGCCGCCGACGTCCACAATCAGGCGAGCTTTTTCACCAAGTGGAAGAAGTATTTGGCGCCGAATTGACCCTTCTCACGCGCGATGCCACCGGAGCCTGGAGTGCACCCCCTGGCTGAGACAACGAAGGCAACAGTCCCGATTTCCGACGCAGCTCGCCACGTCAACGGCGAAACCATCATCGCCAACGGCGGGCGCCTATACCGAGGTCGCCATTGGCCAAGCCCACCGCGCCATCGAGGAAGCGATGCGCTCTAGCTAAGACTAGCGCCTCATCTTTGAAATACCTCAGATCAGGCGGAGCCTGGCCCTTCTTAGTCGGCATTAGGTATCCATCGCTACTCATAAAAAACGCAACGTCTCCCACGCGGACCAATGGATTGCCCTCCGCGCAGGCTTCTTCGTTCCAGATCGGCTGCGGTTCCGTACTGCGCCGATAATTCCTGGTCACGGTCCACGGGCGCGTCAGCGAATGATCGATGACGGTCACCTCATCGTGGAGCATATTTTGATTGTCCTTGTCGAAATAGATCCGTTCTTTGATGATTGTCTCGCCATCCTTATGGAAGGGAACACCGCTGGAATCATAACTGCGAAGTGGTTTCAAGAAACGGGTTTCGGCTTCGAGTTGGTCGTATTTGCCGTCGCCATCTTCGTCAACCCATTTGCCGATCGAATACCCCTTGTAGGTCGGATCGGCCTGCTTGGGCCAGCTTCGCCCATCGGTGAAAATTCTGCGGTAGGGATCATTGACGTGACTCGTCAGGACATATGTGGTGGACGGTGTCACAAGGACTTCCATTGGATCGAGTGCCATCATCATCATCGGCATGCCTTGCGGCACGCAATACCAAGACGGCAGGGCGCCAGGGCCACCGGCGGCTTGATCCGCCAGATTGGCCTCGAAGATCTTCTGATACTCAGGTGTCAGCGGGGCTTGCTGTCCCCGACCGAACGGCTTCGTCACGTCCCACAAACCGGAGCCGAGCCTGATCCACTGACCCGACATATCCGGATATCTTATTTCATCGGCCAACTCGGCGTCGCCTGTGGTCATCACCAGGGCCACGGCCAACGCGGCGGCCTGAGCAGCCAAGCCAGTCAGGATTTGGGTATTCATGTTTCCTCCAAAACGTCAGCCGGCGGTGGCATTCTTTCGCCACTGGCCGACCGGCCATGAATTGAATTTTGTCTCGGGCTCTGTCAACCGGTCCCGTGAGGTGGTCCCGATTATCTGAACAGATTTTCCGCCTCGATAAGTGGAGCGTCTGCCTTGGTTAGGTTGCCATGCGGATTGGCAGCGAAGTGAAGTAGGCTTGATCTGGTGTCGTGCCGTCAAGGCTCGAGTGTGGGCGTCGGCCGTTGTAAAAGTTTAGATAACGGCCGATCGAAGCGCGAGCCTCGCTGACGCTGTCGTAGGTCCGCAGATACACCTATTCGTATTTGACGCTCCGCCACAGCCGCTCGACGAAGACGTTGTCCCGCCAAGCTCCTTTGCCGTCGATGCTGATCGCAATGTTGTTGTCGATAAGCGCGCCGGTGAAGGGCCTCGCCCGTGAACAGCGAGCCCTGATCGGTATTGAAGAATGTCCGGCTTGCCGTGACGAGCGAGAGCATCCGCGAGCGTCTCGACGCAGAATGCAGCTTCCATCGTGATCGACAACCGCCACGACAGCACGCGGCGGCTGAACCAGTCGAGCACGATGCCAGATCAGACGAAGCCGCGCGCCATCGCCAGAATGCTGATGGGCCGAACAGCGCTTGAAGTCCCTTGCTCTACGTCTTCGCTGATGTGAACCAGCGAGGTAATCCGTGTGCTTGAGAACCGAGGGTCTTGATTACGTTTCCAGTGCAGACTTGCTCGTAGGCCGATTTAAAGCAGTAGCGCGACGGCCCAATCCTTTAGATGATGCGGCAAATGTGCGGACGATCACGCCGACCACCAGGGAGGCGATAATCGCGCAGACGACTACTGCAGCAGCGTAACCGACAGATTTTTCCTCTGGCACCTTCATCAACAATGGCAAGAAGGAGACCGGCCATGAGCCTGAAAAGCCTGCGCAGCGTCCCGAACGCCTCGCCCCACCGTCCCGCTACGTGATCGGACGGGACATCTATGCCGATCGCCGCCATCGTCAGGAGCTGAAGTCCAGCAAATGCCGCTGGCAAACCCCTGTCCCCACGCGACATGGCCGACCTCGCGGCGCTTGACGCTCAATTCGAAGTCGAAGATCGCGACCGCAAACGCTCGGGTGAACTATTGCTTAAGGCGGATCTTCACCGACAGCCCCTGACGGATGCAGAGCGCGCAGAGATGGCTGCAATTGAAAGCCGCCGCCCTCCACTCGACCCAAGACATCCGCTCAAGGAAATTTACGACCAGATAAAACGAGATGCGGCATGCTCAATTACGTAATGGCAGCGACTAAATCACGTAGCTGCGCCAGGCGAGGTTTTCGGTCGCGGCGGCGATTGCCACTATAAAAAGGCGGTCTTGAGGGGGGTGAGCGCAAGGCGTAGCATACGCTTCGACGCTCGCAGTGGAGCGCACCTTGACGTTAAGGGAGGAAGTTATGTCGATTTCGCTTATCGTCAACGGGATCGCTACACTGCGGACGTGGAACCTGAGACGCCCGTTGCTGTGGGTCATTCGCGACTCCTTGAAGCTCACCGGAACGAAGTT
Organism: uncultured Alphaproteobacteria bacterium; assembly: GCA_963702755.1. Classification (GTDB taxonomy): domain Bacteria; phylum Pseudomonadota; class Alphaproteobacteria; order Rhizobiales; family Xanthobacteraceae; genus JAJPKK01. The sequence goes on from CAVPDZ010000017.1 coordinate 29,667, forward strand.
CGGCTGCGGCATCGCTCAGTGCGGAGCCTGCACCGTTCTCGTCGACGGCGTCGCGACACGCTCATGCATGACGGCGGCGTCGGCTGTGGTCGGCAAGGCGATCACGACGATCGAAGGACTGTCGGCCGACGGCAGCCATCCGGTGCAACGCGCCTGGATTGAGTATGACGTGCCGCAGTGCGGTTATTGTCAGTCGGGGCAGATCATGGCGGCGGTGGCGCTCCTCAAGAAGAAGCCGAACCCGACCGACGCCGATATCGATGCCAGCATGGACAATATCTGCCGCTGCGGTACTTATCCGCGTATCCGCAAAGCCGTGCATCGGGCGGCCGAGCTGCAGGCTTAAGGAGGACCAGCGATGACCACCAACATCGAAACGGGCTCCCACCAGGAAATGGACCGCCGCACCTTCTTGACGAGCGCCGCCGCGGTCGGCGGAGCCATGGTCGTTGGCTTCCACCTGCCGCCGACACGAGCACAAGCAGCGGCGACTGCGCAAGTTGCGGCAGCCCCATGGTATCGCGACGCCGCGGTGCCTGAGATCAATGCGTGGCTGACGATTGGGCCCGACGACATCGTCACCATCCGGGTTGCCCAAACCGAGATGGGAAACGGCGTATTCACCGCCTGTCCGATGATGGTGGCGGAGGAGTTGCAGTGCGACTGGAGCAAAGTCAGAGCCGAATATGCTTCGGCACAACGCAGCTTTGTTGAGCCGGCGCCGGAGTGGACGTTGCCGGTGCCCGGCGGCAACGATCCCTGGAACCGTAACGGCGCAGGTGAGACGGTCAATTTGGGTCCAGGCACTCCGACCAAAGGCGTCTACCGCCGCATGAACACCAACAACAGCGGATCGGTGCGCGAGAGCCGCTATTACCTGCAGCTCGCTGGCGCCGAAGCGCGGGAACGGCTGCTGCTGGCGGCCGCTCAAACGTGGGGTGTGCCAACATCAGAGCTGGTGGCGAAGGACAGTGTTATCACGCATGCAGCAAGCGGGCGGCGCACGACCTACGGCGCAATTGCCGCCAAGGCTGCCCAGATCACGCTGCACGATCCCTCCCAGATCAAGATCAAGGGGCCGGACCAATTCACTCTGATGGGGACGGAGCAGAAGGGCCTCGACGTCCCGCTGAAGGTCACCGGCAAAGCCATCTACGGCATCGATGTCGAGCTGCCGGGCATGCTCTATGCGGCCGTCAAGGCCTGTCCAGTGTTCGGCGGCACAGTCAAGAGCTACGATTTCAACGCGATCCGAAACCGTCGTGGCGTCCATTCCGCGGTGGTGTTTGGCGGCAAGGGATACGTGAGCGGGGGTGTTGCGGTCGTTGCTGATACCTGGTGGCGCGCCAAGACCGCACTCGATCTCATGCCGATCGAGTGGGAGGTCGGCGCCAATGGGCATCGTCAAACCGAGGACATTCTGCAGGCCTATTTCGACGCTCTCGACAAGCCGGGCACCGTCGTTATCGAGGAGGGCGGGAGCTACGAAGCTGCCAAGAGCAAGGCCGCCAAGGTGGTGCAAGCGACCTATACCGTGCCTTATCTCGCCCACGCCCGCATGGAGCCTGGCAACGCTACCGCGATGGTGACCCCCGGCCGCGTCGATCTATGGACCGGCGACCAGGCCCCCGACCGCGCGTTGTTGCGAGCGGCGGACGAAGCCGGCGTCACGCCGGACAAGGTCTTTCTCCACTCGACTTTCCTCGGTGGCGGATTTGGCGATGGCGGCGGCTCCGATCAGGTCCGTCAAGCCGTTGCGGTTGCAAAGACGCTCAACGGCAGGCCGGTGAAGGTCCTGTGGACCCGCGAAGAAGATATGCGGCTCGGTGGAAAATACCGGCCCATGGGGATCGGCCGGTTTGAAGCGGCGCTCGACGCCGACGGATGGCCGATCGCGATCAACATGCACAACATAAGCACGCCCTATGATCGCCTTTTGACACGCGTGGGCACTTACCAGAACCCGGTCCCCGAGCAGACGATCGTTGGCCTGCACAAACTCGCGTACCACATCCCGACGCGCTATCTCGAGGCGCATAGGCTCGACAACCACATTCCGGTCGGGTACCGCCGTGCGGTCGGCTTCGGCGTCAACAAGTTCTATCTCGAGAGCTTCATTGACGAATTGGCCGCATGCCGCCGGCAAGGATGGCTACGAGTATCGGCGCGAACTCGTTGCCCGTAACACCGAATTCCCCTATCGCGACGATTGGCTCCTGGCCCTCGACACGGTGGCAAAGATGTCAGGCTGGGGCACGCCGTTGCCGGAGGGTTGGGCGCGCGGCATTGCCATCGAAGACCGTGGCCACCCGACACGCAAAGGCATCGCCCTATGCGCCGAAGTGGTCACCGTATCCATCAGCAAGGCTGGGCAGCTTCGGCTTGAGCGCGTCGACGTCGCGTTCGACGAAGGCTACGGCTTCGTCAATCCGCTTACCGTTCGCAAGCAGCTCGAGGGGCAGATCGCCTGGGCGCTCAGCGACGTGCTGTGGCAGGAGCTCACCATCAAGGACGGTCGCATCGTCGAAGGCAATTTCGACGAGTATCAGGTTGCCCGCATGGCGGACTATCCGCCGCAGGTCAATATCGAGTTTCTAAAGACCAATAATAAATGGATCGCCGGCGTCGCCGAGGAAGCCATTGCGCAGATCGCGCCGGCAATGGCCCAGGCAGTCTTCAAGATTACCGGCAAGCGCATTCGGTCGCTTCCGATCGGGGATCAGGATTTGCGTTGGGCCTAGCTGCGTGCGACGGCGCGCTGGTGCTTTTTATTCGCCGGCGCGTTACTGCTGCGCCTTTTCCGATGCCTTGAAGTACTTGAGATCGGGCGCCGTCTGATTGCGGCGTGTTGGCATCAGGACGCCATCGGCATCGAGGAAATAGATCTCCTTACCGATGCGGACTTGCGCATTGTTCTCGGCGCATACGAATTCCGGCCAGGAGGGCCGCGGATTCGGGTTGCGAATGTAACGCTTGTCGACAGTCCAAGGTCGCGTCAGCGCGTGATCGATCACGGTGATCTCGTCGTGTAACGTGTTGGGATCATTCCTATCGAGATAGAGCTTCTCTCTGATGACCGACAAGTTGTCATAATGGAGCGGCAGACCGCTGCCATCGTAAACGCGCGGTCCCTTGAAAGGGCCGCGTGTTTCGACTTCGAGCACATCGAATTGGCCGTCGCCGTCCGTATCGACCCATCGGCCGATTGAATATCCCTGAAAGCTCGCCTCGATCTGCTGCGGCCAATCCCGCCCATCGGTGAAAATGCGTCGGTTCTGATCGAGATTGTTGATCAGGATGTAGGTTGTCTCCGGCGTAACGATGTATTCCTGCGGCGAGAACGCGGCCATCATCATCGGCATGCCATAGGCGAGGCATCCGAAGCCCGGGAAATTTCCCTGACCGCCGCTGGCCTGATCGGCAATGCTATCTTCGAGAACCTTTTTATATTCCGGCGTCAACGGAGCGTTCTGTCCAAATGCCCAGGATTTCGTTTGGTCGAAAGAAGGCTGCCCGCCCAAGCCCCGAACAACGAAACGGGTCCATTGCCCTTTCAGATTGGGATACAGGGTGTCGTCAAACGCCCGCGCCGTAGTGCAGGAACCCACGACAAATAATGCGATCGCGACCACGAGGCTGCGCTCAGGCATCATATTCTCCCTCTTCATCGTGGTGGCATTGCCTCCAAACGGCATCGCGGCTTTTTAGCGTAACATTCCGCAGTGCGAATTTGTGGTCGAAATGATGCAGAGCGAAACGCCATGTCGAGAGGCTGGATATCTTTGGCTAGCCCGCGCTGGCTCAAACTGTGGTTAGTAGCATTGGCGAGCGGCGGGCGCCTTGCGCGAACGACCACACCGCCCCAACTCGACCGCAACATCGGTGACTGGTAGTCGGAGCCGCGAGTGGTACATTTCAAATTCATCGGTCGACTTGCTGGATCTCCCACGGTTCTCCGATACCTAGTAAGTTCTTCGAGTGGCTTTGGCCTTTTCATCATATAGACAAGGTAGCGCGGCATATGCCTCCGTAGGCGACTACGCACCACGACATGGCTTCGTGATCCGCAAGTCATGGCCGTGGACGCGGCCCGGCCCACCGATAGCGTCGCCAGTTCACATCATGCCGATTGCGACGACCATGATGATGGCCCACAGTGTTCTCTAGTCTAGTGGTGAAAATCATACGCTTGAGTCCAGCCGTGATGCCTCAGGTCCGGCGACAATGCCCGTTCTGCGAGGTGGTGCGTGCTAATGCGAGGGTACCAAGCGTTTGATTCATTCCACTAGGTCGCGCGGGCATCTTCTGCCTGCAATTGCGGGAAGGCCGAGCTATGAACAACGAGATTAGCCGCCGCCGGTTTCTCCACACCGGGACCGCAGGCTTAACTATCGCGTGGATGCTGGCGCCGGATCTTTTGTGTCTGAGCGCCGACGCACGCGCCGATCAGCCGTTAGTACCTAATGTGTGGCTGACGATCGGTTCTGATGGGACGATAACGATCGTATCACCTGCATCGGAATTAGGTCAGGGTACTTCAACGACGTTGCCCGCCGTCATGGCTGATGAGCTGGATGCTGACTGGTCCAAGGTGAAGATTGTCACTCCGCCGAACTGGGACGAAACGAAGTACGGCAATCCCGGCTGGGGTAACAACTTCAATACGACGTCGAGCCTTGCCACCCGCGGCTATTTCAGATCGATGCGCATCGCCGGCGCCCAGGCGCGGCGTGTGCTCCTTGATGCTACGGCTGCAAAATGGGGTGTCCCAGTCACCGAACTCACGACTGAGCCGAGCTTGGTCATCCACAAGTCATCCAACCGGCGGCTGAGTTACGGTGACATCGCTGCATTCGCTCGCGCACCCGCCGAATTACCGACGATCGAAGAAAAGAATTTGAAAGCGCCGACAGCGTTCAGGTTTATTGGCAAGGATGTGCCGCGCCGAGATGTGCCGCTCAAGGTCAATGGTACGGCCCAATACGGCATCGACGTCCAAGTGCCAGGAATGGTTTTTGCGGCAGTTCTGCATTCGCCCTACGAGGGCGGCAAGCCATCAATGGTGGATGATGCGGCGGCGCGCCAGATCCAGGGTATCAGCGCGGTCGTCCAGTTGCCAGAAGCCGTCGCGGTGGTGGGCACCTCTGTAGAAGCGACACAAGCTGCCAAGAACAAGCTTCGCGTCACTTGGAGTGCGGCTCCCGCAGCACAACTCGACAGTGAGCACGCACTCGACGAATTTGGGGCGATAGCACGGAACAAGGACCGCCACGGCGAAGCTTATCGAGCGGTCGGCGACGCGCCAGCGGTGATACAGAATGCGCACACCGTATTCCGAAGCGAGGTGTATCGCACCCGCTATGTTTATCACGCACAGTTGGAGCCCCTGAATGCGACCGCTGCCGTCAGCCGAGACGGCAAATCCGCAGAAATCTGGTGCGGCACCCAGTCCCCTTCTTTGCTGCTCAATGACGTCGCCAGAGCGCTAGAGGCCGAGCGCTCCAAGGTCACTTTCCACCAGCACTTTGTCGGCGGCGGATATGGTCGCCGAGGCGGCCCGCAGGACGTGGCGGTCGAAGCGGCCCGCATCTCGAGAGCGGTCGGAAAGCCGGTCAAGGTGATCTGGAGTTGCGAGGACGACATCGCGTTCGGCAAGTTCCGGCCGATGACCGCCCATTACATGGAAGCCGGTTTCGACGCGGCAGGCAGGATGATAGCTTGGCACCATCGCGTCGTCGCAGAGTCGGTTGCGGGTTATCGCGCTGCTGGTGCCGGTATCGCGCCTCCTAAGAACGATGCGATTGTCATGAAGGGCTCTTCTCTGCCCCATTACCCGATCGCCAACAAGCTGGCCGAACATGTGATCGAGATGCGTGGGGCGCGGCTGCATTCCCTACGTGGCGTCGGCGTGGGTTGTAACGCCTTCGCGTGCGAAAGCTTCTTGGATGAGATCGCAAAGTCCCTTGGCAAGGACCCGATCGCCTTTCGGCTACAATTGGCTGAGGGGCAGCCTCGCGCCCAGACGCTGCTTCGGACTGTTGCGGAGATGTCCGATTGGCCTCGTCAGCGTATCGGCACCGCCCTTGGCGTGGCGATCACTGAGAAGGATGACACCTTAGCGGCGGGTGTCGCGGAAGTCGCGCTCGACCGCGCCACTGGCAAGATCAAGGTCCACAACATTTGGGCTGCGATCGACGCCGGCCTTGCAGTTCAGCCGAAGAATCTCGCAGCCCAGACAGAAGGCAGCATCATCTTCGGTCTCGGCCATGTGCTTCGCGAACAGATCGTCATCAAAAACGGCCGCGTTCAGCAAACTAACTATTCAGACTATGAGGTGCCCCGCATGTCGGACGTGCCCAACATCGAAGTGCGCGTGATCTCAACCGACAATCCGCCGACTGGCGCGGGCGAGGACGGGCAACCCATGGTGGCTTGCGCAGTGGGCAACGCGATTGCCGCGCTGACTGGCATGCGGTTGCGGGAGTTGCCGTTTTCGCCCAACCGCGTGTTGGATGCGCTAGGGGCCTAAACCGCTGCACTCGTTCACGTGCTTGTCTGGGCCCGCTCGAGGAACGCGCAGCGATCGAGGAGTTCTTCCCCTCAAGAGCTTTAGCTATCGAATCGCCCGGTTGCTCGCGATTGGCGTATACCTTACGCTCGCGCAGCACGGTGGAAAACTTTCGTCATGTTGAGTGAGTCTTCCTCTTCTTCTATGTCCCCGCCGTCGACGGGCCAAGCTTCTGCAGGTCGGCCCCTGATTGTATGTCGAGGCCTCGGCAAGTCTTATCCGGTGCGCATTGGCCAGCCGGTCGTCGCTCTCAAGAATCTCAACCTTGAAGTGCCCGTCGGTGAGTTTCTCGTAGTTGTCGGGCCGAGCGGGTGCGGTAAGAGCACGCTGCTGAGGCTCCTGGCCGGGCTCGACCGAAAAAGCCGAGGCCGGATAGAGCTTGGCGGGCAAACGATCGATGGCCCGCGCAAGGATATCGGTGTAGTGTTTCAGACCGCCACGTTGCTGGCTTGGCGAACGGTCTTGGAAAACATCATGCTGCCGGTGGACGTGCTCGGTTTACCGCGTGCCGCTCATCGGGCGCGGGCCCTGGAGCTCATCAAGATGGCGAAGCTTGAGGGTTTCGAGCGGAAATATCCCTCGGAGCTCTCCGGCGGAATGCAGCAGCGGGTTGCAATTTGCCGGGCGCTCGTTCACCAGCCCAAGCTGTTGTTGATGGACGAACCATTCGGGGCGTTAGATGCGCTTACGCGCGAATCGATGAATGTCGAATTGGAAAATATCTGGCTCAATACGCGGCAAACAGTCCTGCTGATCACTCACTCGATTTCGGAAGCCGTGTTTCTTGGCGGCCGAGTTGCTGTGATGAGTTCGCGCCCTGGAACAATCTCTAGAGTGATCGATATTGAACTTCCGCGGCCGCGCTCCCTCGACATCACAACGTCAGCTCCATTCGCGGATTACGTCCGGCAAGTGCGCACCATTCTCGATCGCGCTCACCATGATTGACCGGTATCGTTGCGTGGATCATTGAAGGAGGAGGTCGTGGGGAAAATTGCCGTTTTCGTGTTGTCGACGGTCGTGGTCGCTCTGACAGCGCAACGCCCCGGGTTTGCCGCAGAAAAAGTGACATTAATTCACTCCGTTCCCCAACTTACGTCGCTCTTTTCATTTGGTAGTTCCATCCCCATCGAAATGGGTTTCTGGAGGGACGAAGGGCTTGATGTTGAAGCCCTCCCGGCACCGGGCGCAGCCGCAGCGATCCAGCTTGTTGTCGGAGGGCGCGCCACCGCAGCGATTGCCAATCCGAGCAGCCAGATGATCGCGGTGCAGAAGGGCAGTCCGGTCAGATTCTATTATTCTGCGCAGCGCGGCGACATCTTCGGGATTGGGCTTCCGGAAGGAAGCGGTTTCAACTCACTTTTGGACCTCAGAGGGAAATCTATCGGAGTGACCAGTTTTGCCAGCGGGGGGACCATCTATGCTAGAGGCCTCCTCAGCGAGGCTGGCCTATCTGAGCGCGATTACACTCTCGTCGAGGTAGGCGTTGGGGCTCGTGCAGCGGCGGCACTGAAAAGCAATCAGGTTCAAGCCCTCTCAATGTACGACGAAGCCTATGCGCAGCTCGAACAAGCCGGTCTCAAGATGGCGCGGATCATCCGCGATCCGCGCGCAAAGAATTATATCTCCGGCTCAATCGTCGTTCAGAACGAGGAGTTTGAAAAACGCCAGGCGATGTTGATCGGATTGGCGCGCGGGATCGCAAAAGGGCAGATCTTCCAGGAGACAAACCCCGAAGCCGCCGTGCGAATTCATTGGAAGGTCTACCCTCATACTGCGCCGCGTGGCGGCGTCACCGATGAGGAGGTTGCCAAGGCGGTCGAAGTAAATAGGGCCTCGACCAAGCTGGTTGCTCGGAATGCGCTAGGAACGAACCGATTTGGCGATATGCCGCGCGAGCGCATGGAAGACTTTCAGCGCTATCTCGTGACGACGGGCGTGGTGCCGAAGGAGATCAACGTGGACTCTTATTACACCGAAGACCTCATCGACAAAATCAATGACTTCGATGCCGATAAGATCGTCGCCTTGGCCAAGGGCTATGTCCCGAAGTGAATTAGATGAGACCCTGCCGATGAGCGCGTCCGTCGAATCCGAGGGCGAACTGGATGGCATGCCCGAGCGGACGAAGCGTGGCTGGCTGAGCATTATCAACGAGCGCCCGCAGCTCGTCCTAAGCCCGGTTTTTGCGGTCTTGTTTTTTGGCGGTTGGGAATATGCGTGCCGGACCTTCAACATCAGCGAGCTGATCATTCCGGCACCATCCCAGGTCGTGATGGCGCTGATCGCGGGCTTTCGGAGCGGTCAGTTTGTAGACGGTCTGATCACAACCCTCGAAGAGGTGCTGCTCGGATTTCTTCTGGCCGCGATGACCGCGTTCGTCGTCGGAACACTCATCAGCCAAATTCGGTTGCTTGAAAGCGTGATATATCCCTACATCGTCGCCATACAGACCTTGCCGAAGGTTGCCATCGCGCCCCTTATTCTCATCTGGGTGGGGCTGGGCATTGAGGGAAAGATTTTTATTGCCGCCACCGTCTCGTTCTTTCCGATGTTGGTGAACACGATCGTTGGGCTACGGTGCGCGCCGCAAAATGAAATTGATTTGTTGCGGTCTCTCTCGGCAGGGCGTTGGCAAATCTTTCGCTATGTCCAGCTTCCTGAGGCACTGCCATTTATTTTTGCGGGTCTTAATATAGGCTTAGTACTTTCGGTTCTTGGAGCGATCGTGGGCGAATTTGTCGGTGCAAAAGGCGGCTTGGGCTATTTGATCCTTCAGATGAACTTCAATCTAGATGTGCCGGGCATTTTTGCGGCGCTTGTGATTCTCGGAGTAATGGGTATCGGGCTAAACGCGGTGGCACAGATCATACGGCGAAAAGTTGTCTTCTGGAAATCGGAAGGCCATATCGACTTGACCTGATGCGCCAGCGATTTGGTGACAATTGAGTTCGGCATCGAGGGGTATGAACCATGCCTGATCTTATGGGCGTCGCGCATTTCAGCATTCCCGTCAGCGACGTGGATAAAAGCGTGAAATTTTATACTGAAATCGTAGGCTGCAAATTTCTTTCATCCTTGCCGAACAAGAGCATCACCTTTCTCGACGCGGGTGGCGTGTGCGTGCTTTTGATAAAACGTCCCCCTCCGATCCAAAAGGGACCGCTCGAGATGTCAGACGGCGTCCATCATGCGTTTATTGTGGCCGCTGACCAATACCAAGCTGCTTTGAACTCGTTGCGGGCCGCGGGTATCGAGATCTTCTTCGAGGAAGATCGCCGCGGCGGCACTATCGATGGACCTCGCGCTTATTTCCGTGACCCGGATGGGACACCTCTCGAGTTCATAAACCGCACTTATTACGCGGGAGGGCGCCGCTAGAACTGTTGTTGGCGGCCCGACGCTCCCCTTTTTAACATAGGCAATCTGGCGGCGTGGCGCGGGACAGAGAGCCAAATCAGTGAGGTTCGTGTGGGGCTTGTTGGTGCTTCAGGTGGTTGTGCGACATTGAAGATCGCAGCCAGCGGAATTTGGAGCGCTTGCTAAGGTCTAGACTAGTCGGTCACCTGCGTCAGGCTCGGCATGAACAGGCGATCGATAGCAAAATCAGATGGTATATCTCCGACCTCCTGTAGCGCCTCAACAACTTTTGCGATGTCGCGCCGCGATATCGTGTCACTTGTTTCAAAGAAGCGACCGCGCTGGAGAAACTCATAGCTTTTCTCCACGTCACCCGGCGTGAGCCTGCTCGCCGCGACCATGATCTCGATCGCTTCCCGGCGATTAGCGGGGTCCGCAAGCCACAAGATCGATTGCGAATAGGCCGCAAGATAAGCCTTCGCTGTCGTTAGATTCTGCGTAGCCCAGGTACGGTTGGTGGACACGCCCGAAAATGGCATGTCCACCATCTCGGCGGTCAATCCCAGATTGTTATAGCCCGCAGCCGCGGCGTGGAAATTGTACGGCGAGGTCAGAAGGGCAGCATCCGCCGCACCGGACTGCAAGGCGGCGAGCCGGGCCGTCGTCGCGCCGGCAAAGATGAGATCGACTGAGGCCGGCGCGACGCCCTTTGCTTTGAGCATGCGTTCGAAAAAGATACGCGTGATGTCCTTCGGGCCGCCGACCGAAGCGACCTTGCCCTGCAGATCGAGGATGGTGCGGATCGCCGGTTTGGCCAAGAGGGCATAAGGTGGCCTGCGCGTTTCGATCCGCACCAGCGCGACCGGAGCTCCTTTGTCGATCGCTCGAATCGGATCTACGAGCCCAGAGCCGACGCTGACGTGGATCGAGTTCGCAGTAAGTTGCTGGATCACGCTCGCGTTCGACTGGGCATAAACGAGATCGATTTTGAGGGCTGCTGCGGCGAAGAACCCCTTCTTCAGGCCAATGAACATCGGCCACAGATTGGTCGATCCCGACGACACGCCGCCAACGATGACGGTTTCGGCTGCAGACGCCCCACCGGATGGCGCACATACGAGTGCGATCAGCATGCATCCAATGAGAAAGACTGTGCTCGGGCGAAGCCTCTCCTGCTCGCAAGTGCCGTCGGGCGCGCCAGGATTGCAAACCGTCGATATTACTCCAGACTGATTCCATTCGATTTGATGATCACGGCCCATTTCCCGATCTCGCTTGCAAGAAACCGCGTGAGGTAATCTGACGAACGACGATCAGGACCGACCGCCATGACACCAATTCCCCTAAGTCTCTCCTGCACCGAGGGACTGTCGATTGCTGCTGCCGCTGCACCGTGCAGAGATTGGACAATCGACTGGGAGACGCCCTTTGGCAGAAAGAAGCCGAACCATGAATAGGAATCGAAATCGGTCAATCCTTGTTCGTGTGCATTTGCGAGGGTCGGCAGGATCGGCGAACGTCTCGCGTCATGACCGCGATCGCCTTCATGGTATTGCTCTCGATCTGTGGGATCGCCGCCGCGTCTAGCGCACAAATGTAATCAATTCTTCCTGCTACCAAATCCTGCATTGCCTGAGCTGAACCACGATACATGATGACTTGCTGCTGGGCCGTTCAAAACACATCCCTGTGGCGTCGCCGCATCGAGCTGGCCAGATTTTCAGCCCTGAACGAGACCCGGCGTCTTGAGAACCAGATCGCGCACCGCCTGGTAATACCGGACGTAGCCGGTACAGCGACAGATATGGCTATTGAGCGCCTCCTCGATCCTTTTCTCGACGTCCTTGCGCGCTACCGGAGAACGTTTGAGACTTTCGATGAGTACCGTCGCGGCGTTGACGAAGCCGGGCGTACAGTAGCCGCATTGGAACGAAAAGTGTTCCACGAACGCCTGCTGCACCGGTGAGAGCCGCACGACATTGCCTCGGGCATCGCGCTCGGCATGAGCCTCCACGGTCCGCAACGATTTGCCGGAGAAGTCATGCGCGCCGGTTATGCAGGTCTGGATTTCCTCCGATCGCCCGTCCGGGTGATCGACGATGACCGTGCAGGCGTGGCAGATGCCTTGGCCGCAGCCCATCCGTGCCGTCAGCCGCAGCTGTTCAGCGAGAAAATCGAGCATCATGAGATCTTCCGGCACGTCGATCGGGCCAATCTGGCGGCCATTGATGGTGAGCGAGAGTGGGCGAGTGGCGATGGTCATGCGCGTTCTCCCCGGATTTTTTCGGCAGTGATCGGCAATTCGTAGAAGCGCTTGCCAAGGGCGTTGGCAACGGCGTTGGCAATCGCCGGCACGATTGCGATCATGACAAGCTCGCCAATCCCCTTCGGTGGGTCGGCTTCAGAACGCGCGGGTAAGACTTCGAGGGTCTGGTTCCAGACCGCGACTTCCGAGGCGCGCGGCAGGTGATAGCGGTCCCAGTTCCAGGTCCCGTCACCCGGGCCGTCCTCATAGAGCGGCAGATATTCGTAGAGCGCGTGGCCAACTCCCATGGCGAGAGCGCCTTGCACCTGGCCAGAGACAAGCTGCGGCACCACCTGATTCCCGCATTCGAGGAAGGTGTGGTGCGAAAGCACTTCAACATTGCCGGCCGTCGGGTTGACTGCGAGTTCGACCAGGGTCGCGACCGTGCTTTGATGCGTGAGACCGAGGACGTCGCGCACTCCGGGATAGCTCACGGAAGACCGCGCGATGAAATGGTATCCGCCGGACGTCATCAGTGCCTTGCGGTTAATATCGGCGCCGTCTCCATACTGGACCGACAGGCCGTCGACGGAGAGCCGCGTCGGGCCGATGCCGGGGATGTCGAACTCGGCTTCCGCCCAACCTCCGCGGCTGCGGTTGAAGGTGTGGACCGCGACGCGCGGTGACGAGGCCCATCGCGTGCGCTTTGGCGGCAACCTGGTCGAGCGGCAAAGGCTCGAGACCGACAGCACTCACCTTACCGTCTGCGAACGTTGCATCCTCGTATCGCGCCAGTCGCGCCTTGGCGGCATCCGCGCCTTGCGTCCAGATTGCGAGCGCCGCCGGCCACAGGCCGAAGCGTCGGAGCGCATGCGCGGCTTGGCGCGTGGAGTGGCCGTAGTAATAAACACCGTTCGATGCTGCCACGTTGGAGCTGAAGCTCGGCGTCCAGCGCGGATCGCGCTGCAGTTCATTCTCTTTGTCCTGAGGTGTCGTGTACGGTTTTTCGGTCGAGGTCAGCGGCATCTCCGGCCAGTCGACCACCCCGAACGAGGTCCGATCCGGCGCGCGCCCTAGGATATCTCCCACCATCACCGCTTGGGCCACGATGGTCCCGGCGCCGATCTCGTTGGCGATATGCCGTAAGGTGATGTGACCCTTGGCGTCGATCGCGACCGAAGCAACGCCGGCTTCGGCGCCGGTCCCGAAGCCGCGTTGGACCTGGGCAAAGCCGACGCCATACCTCTTGCCAGGATTTTCGCGCTCAAACTTTGCCCTTCGCTGTTCGCGTTCCGCCCACAGGGGATGGGCCTGGGCCTTACGGAGGATTTCCTCGTTGCGCAGAGCGGGGGCGTCCGGGGGAACGTTCTTTGTGCCGATCGTCGCGATATTGCGCAGACGCAGGTCGATCGGATCGACACCGAGGAGTTCTGCGGCTTCATCGACGAGCATCTCGGTCGCCGAAAGTGTTTGCAGCGCGCCATAGCCGCGGGTCGCGCCGGCCTCGGGCGCGCGCGACGCGAGGGCCGCCGTAGTGACATCGCTCTTCGGGAAATAATAAAACGACTGCGCCGACTTGGCGCCGGCGTTGCCGACATTCATCGATACGCCGGCGCGGCCGCCGCCGTCGTTCTTGAACTCCGCCTTGAATATCTTGAATTTGCCCGTCTTCCTGTCGGCGACGAGCGTATCTTTCATCCAGAAGGCATGGCGTTTGATCCCGATCTGGAACTGCTCGAACCGATCGTTGGCAAGACGCACCGGTTGGCCGTCGCCGTAGAGACCCGCGAGCACGCAATAATAGGCAAACGCGTTGCGTTCCTTGGCGCCATAGCCGACGGTATAGGGTACGTGCAGGTCGAGCTTCTTGGTGCGAGCGCCGTCGATTTTCGTTTTCGACAGCATCTCGGCGGCGCCGATCGCGACCTCATAGGGCGATTGCGTCGCCAGCATCATGTGCAGCACGCCGGTCGACGTTTCATACCAGGTGTTGCCGTTGTCGGCTTCTAACGCTGATGCATCGACGGATTGCGAGAAATAATCACGCGATACCACGAGTTGTCCTTCGCCGGCTGTGGCGATTTCTCGCTCGATCTCGGCCGCCGCGGCCATGCCTTTCGCCGCAAGGTTGCCGCTCGCATCGCCCGCCGGCCAGACCATGGTATCGCCGTCGAACTTGCCGAAGATCGCGGCGTCGAGTTGTGGTGCGTACCTGCCCTTCCGGATCCGGTTGCTCGCTTTGGACGCGTACATAGCGCGCAACACCATAATGCGGCGGGACCTTGGGCCCGGTGTGAGCGCCATACCGCACGACATCACCGTTGAAACGTACACGTCGTTTGGCCGCGTCATAACGCGCGAAATCCTTGTAAATCAGCAATGCCACTGGGTGGCCGATCATCGGTGCCGTATTGCCTTTCGCGACGAATATGACCTCGCCGTACGAAGCAGCGTCGGGCATCACGACGCCGTCCCGGACGAGATCTTCGGCGAGGACGATGCGGTCCGGCTGGAGGTCGCTACCGAGCGCGGAGAGATCGACGCCTTCGAACGTGCGATCCGCCTTCGTTGCATGGATGAGGAAGGCGTGACTCTGCTGCGTTGGCCAGCCCGGCATATCGCCGGCGCGGAAATCCCGGGTAAAGACCTTTTCGCCGGTGACCTTCGCGATCGCGTCCAACCGGTATTTTGGCTTGCCGTCGGGACCGACCCAGCCGGCGGCGAGGGCATTTTCGTTGCCGATAACCGCTGCCTCCGACCGCGGCGAGACGAAACCGATCCTGATGGCGACGCCGGAGACCACAGTGGTCTTGATGAATTCACGACGTGATAGTGGAAATCCCATCGCCGCTCCTCCGCATTTCGACCCTGGTGCTGGACGAAGTGTGCTCCTCATTACGGACCAGTTCAACAAGGTTGGTGCTGTTCTCTTGCACGGGAACAGATGCCCAAGGTCGATCAAACGATGGGACACAAGCCCTACGGTGTTGCTATTCACGCGCTGGTTGGAACCGCGACGTAGTCAGGCCCCTCAGAGAAGAATACAATCCGTTCACGTCAGCGCGGTCGAATGAGGTGCGTCATCGAAAGCTCGACCTGCGCCATCGAGCAACGGCAAATTTCCGTCGCGCGTCCGACGGTATCCCGCTCACAGGAGGTGAAGATGAATTCGACTTTCATTTCGCGCAACTTGCTTCCCGTCACTGCCCTACTGATGCTGATTGCTCTTTTGGCTCCCGCAAATCAAAAGAGTACCTCAAGGGGGATCGGCCACAGCAGAGGGGCTATTCCGAGGCCGTCATTACCGAAGGTGGCAAGACAGTTTGGCTCGCGGGACAGACTGCGACTGTCGACGACAATGGCAAATCTCTCGCGAGCGATTTTGAGGGGCAAGTCCGACAACTGTTCAAAAACCTAGACCGAACGCTTCAGAAGGCCGGCGGTAAGCTCAGCGACATGGTTCAGATGACCGTGTTCATCACCGACGTTCGCTACGGCGATCGCCTTACGCAAATTCGCCGGGAAGTTTTCGGCGATAACTTCCCGGGCAGCGCGCTTATCACAATCACGGCACTGGCGGTCCCGGATGCCAAGATCGAAATTCAAGGCTACGCTGTCATCGGAGGAAAATAGGGGCTCGTGATCGGCAGTATCTCCATCAGCCTGGCCGATGCGCCGCTCGCGGGATATCGAACCCTGGCGCTCGAGAGGCCGATCAGAATGGATCCCGCTTCCTATGGCGGCTTGGGATCGCGATCGGCAGCACAACGACTTGAACGATTACGTCCGGGACGACGAGGTCCTCGCTCGAGATTACGGAAAGGGACACCGGATTGGGCAACACATTGCCGCTATGCCACTGGCCTCTGCGAGACGTGAGCTGACACACATGAATTATGCGCACCGTCAGCTTAGCAACAGTTCGTCATCGACAACCTCAGCACCCTGTTTGTGCCGGAATAGCTGCAAGAGATCGTCGACGCGCATCGAAGACCGATCCGGTCCGCTGATGTCGAGCATGATCTGCCCTTGATGAAGCATAATTGTCCGGCTGCCGAATTCGAGCGCCAGTCGCATGCTGTGCGTTACCATCACCGAGGTAATCCCGGATTCGTGTACGACTTGATCGGTTAGTTTCATGACGAGATCGCCCGCGGCGGGATCGAGCGCGGCGGTATGCTCGTCCAACAGCAGGACTCGCGTCGGGCCCATGGTCCCCATTACGAGAGCAAGCGCCTGACGTTGTCCTCCTGATAACAGCGAGACGCGGTCGTCAAGGCGCCTCTCGAGACCCAGGCGAAGGCTCGCAAGGCGTTCGGTGGCGAGGTGCCGCAGAGCCCTGCTGATGGCAAACCGCAACCCGCGTGGCGACGTCCGCGCAGCGGCAACGGCAATGTTTTCGATGATCGACATATTCTCGCATATGCCGGCACGTGGGTCCTGAAACAGACGGGCGATCATGCGTGCGCGCCTATGAACCGGCCACAGCGTGACATCCTGATCGTCGACAAACACGCGACCGCGATCTGGCGTCAGTTCGCCAGCCAGAATATTGAGCAGCGTCGACTTGCCCGCCCCATTGGAGCCAATCACAGTCACGAATTGGCCCGTTGGTATGGTCAAAGTGATTTCCCGCAGCGCGTGATTTTCAAGCGCGCTGCCCTTGTTGAACGTGAGAGCTACGTTCTCGGTCCGAATCATTTGATGCGACCGCTGGCGCGCTTCCAGAATGAGAATTTGCGGCTGGGCGCAAACAGTGCGATGGCAACGAGTACTGCCGTTACGACGTTTACATCGGAGGCGGTGAGGCCGATGGCTCCAGTACTGAGGGCAATGGCAATGGCGAGCCGGTAGAGGACGGAGCCAAACACGCAGGCCAGCGTCAACATCGGAACGGCGCGGAACGGCATCAGCGCCGTGCCTCCAATCACGGCGGCTAACGCGACGACGATCACTCCCACCCCCATTGAAACGTCAGCCGCACCCAACATCTGCGCAAACAGTGCCCCGCTCAACCCCGTCAACCCATTCGCGATTCCAAGGCCTGCCGTGACCATCAGGTTGACACGAACGCCGTTGGCTTTAGCCATACGCGCATTGGCACCTGCCGCTCGCATCGCTAGGCCGAATCCCGTCGCAAGAAAAAGGTCGATCAGGAGCTTGCAGACGACGACGACGACGGCGAGAAGAACAAGCGGCGCGTACATGGACGCGACCCCGAGCTTTTCGACGAAAGAATAGACCGTGTCGATGTTCAGCAGCCCGATATTGGGGCGGTCCATAATGCGCAAATTGATCGAGTACAATGCTATCGCCGTAAGGATACCGGCGAGGATGTGCAGGATCCGAAGCTTGATGTTGAGAAAGGCTGTCACGATGCCGGCGCCGGCCCCGGCAGCCGCAGCGGCCAAGGTGGCGGTCCATGCATCGATACCAGATACCATCAATTTGGCGGCGACGGCGGCTCCTAACGGGAAGGAGCCTTCGACGGTCAGGTCAGGAAAATCCAGTACGCGGAAAGTGAGGTAGGAACCAAGAGCAACCAGCGCGAACGCGAGACCTGTCTCCAGGGCACCGATGAATGCATAAAAACTCAAAGTGCGGACCGCCTGATCCTAGCGGGTGGTCAAAGCTCAGAACACATGGGCAGCCTTGCTCAAGAGTTCGGGTGGGATTTTCACGCCCATCTTCTCGGCTGACGCCTTGTTGATATAGAGGCCGAGCGAGTTGGGCAGGTCCTTCATAAAGACGACGTCCATGTCTCCGGGCTTCCGCCCTTTGAGAACCTCGTCCACCATGTCGGCCGTTCGCTTTCCCATTTCTACAAAGTCAAAACCGACAGTCGCGACGGCCCCGCGCTGCACGCTGCGCCGTTCGGCCGTGAACAACGGCGTCTTGGTGTCCTGGGCGACTTTCACAAGGGCCTCGAACGCACCGTAGACGGTCGTGTCGTTGGGAACGAAGATTGCGTCCACTTTTCCAACCAAGCTTTGGCCGGCGCTCGGAACGTTATTGATTCCCATGGCCGGCGATTCCACGGTGGAAAAACCCATCTTCGGCGCGAGCATCTTGACGCTCTCGACCGTCGAACGTGCGTTGTCCAGACTTGGGTCGAACACGAGGCCCAAAACCTTAAGGTTCGGTACCAGTTGTTTCACAATGTCGAGTTGTCGTTCTGTCGGGACGAGATCGGCAACGCCAGTGGCATTGCCGCCAGGGTGCTTCAACGTGGGAACGAGCTTGGATGCTACCGGGTCAGTCACGGTCGTGAAGACGATCGGAATCTCTTTGGTCGCGGCCACCGCGGCTTGGCTGGTCGGAGTCGTGATTGTTACGATCACATCAGGGTGCTCGCCAATGAACTGCCGGACGATTTGTTGAGCAGTCCCAAAATTGCCTTGCGCGCTCTTGAAGTCGATCTTCAGGTTCTTTCCTTCAACGTATCCGTGACTCGACAGGCCGCTGACGAGGCCTTCCTTCACCTCCAGAAGTTGAGGGGTGTCGTTCATGGTGATGATCGACACGGTTTTGCCCGTCTCCGCAGCGGCCGCGATTGCAAGTGTGGTGCTGAGAGCCACAGCTGTGGCAACGCCGAGCTTGATCATGTTGATCGCCTCTTGCATGGCAGGACTCGATTGGCAGACCAGTCTATTGCCTCGAGGTGAAAACACAACTCGGCACCCGGTCGCAGACGACATGCATGCGTTTACCTGCGGTTTTAGGCGCGTAATCCCTCGGGCGGCGCAAGGGGGCGTGACGGCATCTCTTGGCGACCGAGCGATCACCACATTTGGCGCGTGGCTACGGGCGGTCTTGGCTGCACAGATCGATTGCGATCTGTGCGTAAAGCTGACTGCCTTTGACCATGTTTTCGATCTTCATGGCGTATTTGCCCCCGCCTGAGCTCACGCCCGGGCCATAGGTGAGCGACGGAATCCGCATTTCGTTGAAGCAGTTGATGTCGCGCCACATGCTGGAGGCCGGGATCGGAGCCGGCCCAATTTCCGTGCCGAGGACCGTTCGGTGCGCGCGGGTAATCGCGCCCTTGAGCGGCTCGACCTTTTTGGGATCAGCTTCAAATGCCGGTCGGTAGGCGTAGAGCTCGACCTCGCCCGTGAGCCCACATTGCTGCATCAGCCGCCGCAGATCCGACCGAATGTCGAGAGGCTCTTGAACCGGCGTGATGCGAACGTCGAGGTAGATGGCGCATTGCTGGACCGTCTTCGTTATCTTCCACGGCACGCCCCCGCGAATTGCGCCGAAATTCACCTTGGGCACCATCACGCCGCCCGCGCATTCGTAGCGGTTTTTCTTCTCGTAATCGCAGGCCCACTCCTCAAGGCGCTGAATGAGGGATGACATCCGCACGATCGCACTCGGATTCTTTTCGATCGGCGTGGGACGCGGGATGTAGGGCGTGTAGATCGGGACATCTTCGCCGAATACCGTGAGTTTGAAAAAAGCCTTGCCGGCTTCGACGCCGACGATGCCGAAATCTGTTCCCTCGGCGACCAGAGCATAATCGGCAACGCCGCCGTGCGTGATTGCGTATCGGGTGCCAGCCTCCTTCGCGAGATACTCGGGCGGCTGGAATTCATCCACGGGTTCGACACCGATCTCCCCGACGACCGCCATCAACATGAGATCGCCCTTGAGCTTAACACCGCTGTCTTTAATCGCCTTGGCAGCGATGAGCCACGTGGCCATCGGCCCTTTGTCATTGACGATTCCGTTGCCATAGAGCATGTCGCCATCTCGCCATGCACTGTGGAAAATAGGGTCGCTGGCGCGGCGCGACGCCCACCACTCTTCCTGGTGCACTGCCGTATCCATGTGGCTGTTGAAGCAGAGGCTCCGGCCGGTGTCGGATCCCGGCCATGTCGCAATCACATTTGGACGGTCGGGATAGAGCGCGATCTTGCGCGCATCAAAGCCCTCGCGTCGCAGCCAATCGTAGACATAATCGGCAACCGGTCCTTCCCGCCCAGTGGGACTGTCGATGTTGCCGAGGTCGAGCGCGACTTTTACGAGCTCCTCGGGATCGATCTTGGCGAACACTTTTTGCAAGTCGATGTTCATGTCACATTCTTTGCGAGCTTGATCGGGACTGGCAGCGACGCGTGCCTCGGTGACGCAATACGGACCGCCGTAGGCAACCTTCTATCACGCACAACGCTCGTGCCACCATGATGAAGCGATGAGCTTGCGTCTAGCGTTGGACAGGTCTCCGGCAGTCTGCGGCAAACGGCGGTGTCATATGCACGGCGGTGCCCCGGGCTCAGGCGCGCCGCGCGGCCACCAGAACGCGCTGAAGCATGGGCGGTATACTCGCAAAGCCATTGCCGAACGCAGACAATGGCGCGCCTTGTTGCGACAAGCGCGTCAGTTCATTCAAAAAATCGGTTGATTTGGTCGGCAATCCAGCGACCCGCGATCATGCGCTACCTTGATGGGCTGCAGTCGCCGTGTGCACGCTTCATCATTGACGTGAGCCTGGCCTGGACGTTCACAGTTGAAGCGGTCGCCCATAGCCGCCGCCGCCTGGCGTTTCCAGGACCACCTGGTCGTTTGGCTGCATCGTCATCTTGCGTGCTTCCGTCACTTTCGTTCCGTTGACAAGGAACCGGCCTACAGCACCCGGTGCGCCGCCGCCAAGGCCTTCAGGGGGCAATTTTGTACGGCTAGCGACGGCGTTGAGCAGCCACGGCTTGTCGGTGCGCATCCGCCAGCTGATGATCTGCCCATCCCCGCCGCGCGACGCGCCGGCGCCGCCGGATTCCAGGCGGAGTTCCTTTTGGGTGAAAATGATCGGCATCGATGCTTCCAGTACTTCGATCGGGACCGCCGCGACGCCAGTCGGATAGCAGGTGGCCGATGGCCCGTCCTTGGTGCGGCGCGCACCCATGCCGCCGGAATAATTGAACATCGAGCTCGTAAACGGGGTGCCATCCGCGTTGTGCCCTTGAATCTGGACCGTCCAGACGGCGCCAGCCCCTTCCGCGAGTACGCGGTCCGGCATCACATGATAGAGCGCCTTGAGAATCGGCATCGGAACATACATTCCGACCACATGCCGCGCATTGACCGGGGCGGGGTATTTGCAATTCACGATCGACCCTTCGGGCGCCGTCACCTTGATGGGGGTGAGGCTTCCGTAGTTGTTCGGCAGTTCCGGGTTGAGGCACGAGCGCACCGCGAAAGTGCTGTAGGCATGGGTGTAGTTCATGACGACGTTGATGCCGTAGAGGCTCTGCCCTGAGCTTCCGGCAAAATCGATATGGATCGATCCTTCGTCGGCATCAACGGTAACCGCGGTCTTGAGCGTGATGACGTCACCGCCCGGGACATCGAAGGAACTTTCACCATGATAGGTGCCGGACTTGAGCCTACGGATCGCCTGGCGTGTGGCATGCTCGGAGCGCGCAATGATTTCCTCTGCCAGTTCATCGATGTCCTCATAGCCCTGCCGATCGAGCAAGGCCGAGAGCCGCCGGCAAGCAAGTCGCCCGCTCGAGACCTGGGCCGCGAGATCGCCGCTCACGTGTTCTGGGGTGCGCACGTTGCGTCGGATCATCTCGTGCAGGACCTTGTTCGGCTCGCCGGCCTCGTAGAGCTTGAGCATCGGAATCCACAAGCCTTCCTCGTGCACGTCGCGCGCTCCGGCGCCGACGCCGTAGCCGCCAATGTCGGTGTGATGGATGGTCGAGCCAAAAAAGCCGATCAGACGGCCCTTGTGGAACGCCGGCAGCATCACTGTGATGTCGAAAAAGTGTCCGGCCGACAGCCATGGGTCGTTGGTGATCAGCACGTCACCAGGTTGAAGTGTTTGCGTGGGGAAGGCCTCGACAAAATGCCGGCCGGCAGCGGCGAGCGAGTTGATGTGGCCAGGCGTGCCGGTAACGGCCTGCGCGACCATTCGGCCGGTGCGGTCGAACAAGGCGTTCGCGAGGTCTCCGGCTTCGCGGACGACCGGGCTAAAGGCAATGCGCTGCAAGGCCTTCGCTTGCTCGCTGACAATGCTGATGAGGTTGCTCCACAGAATTTCAAGCTCGATGCCGTCCATGGCGGCTACTCCTTGGAAGCCATGATGCATCCGGTCGGGTGCACCTTTGCCCGCCACCCCGGGAGGATGACGATGGTGGTTTCCCGCTCTTCGATGATGGCGGGGCCGCCCACGATCTGCCCACGGGCGAGATCGTGGCGGGCATAGACCGGCGTTTCGATATCGCGGCTCCCAAAGCGGGCACGGCGCTTGCCCTTCGGCACGCCGGGGGAGACGGGTAAATCCGGGGTACTGTCTCTCGCCGTCACCTGGCCAGTTGCGACCAGGCGCCAACTGACGATCTCAGCCTCGACGGCTGAAAGCCGCAGGCTGTAGAGACGCTCGTAAGCGCGCTCAAACGCTTCACGCAACCATGTGGCTTCGCGGGCGTCGCGTGGGTCGTGATCGAACCAGACGGTCACTTCGTTCTGCTGCCCGGAGTACCGCATATCGGCACCGAAACGGAAATTGATCTCGTTCGACATCACAGCCTGCGCTGGCTAGACCAGTCCGCGCATCGTCCGCGAGGTGCCTCGGCACCTCGTCCGCATGATGCCAATCAAGAGTCGGAAACGCGGGCCGGCGCCCCGCGGCTCAGATCGAGACGCGGCGGCGTGACCAGGGTACCGAACGCCGACAGCACGCTCGCAAGCGGCGGATAGATGACGTGGGGCTGTCGAGCAGTTCGGCAACGAAGCAGGCGTGCGACTGGCCCGGCTCCGCCGAACGCAAACAGCGGTAGGCCGCGATAGTCGACGCCGCGGTCGACCGCGTGGGCGCGGGCGGCCGCCATCATTGACTTGCCGACAATGCGATAAATCCCGACGGCCGCCTCGATCGCGGACGTGCCAAGCGCCTTCGCCAGTTCGTTGAGCTGGCGTTCGGCGGCCGTGCCGTCGAGCTTCATGTCGCCGCCGAGGAAATTGTCGGCGCTGAGATAACCGAGCACGAGGTCAGCGTCGGTGACTGTCGGCTCCTGTGCCGCCCCGACCATAGGCTACCGGGCCGGGCGTGGAACCGGCGCTCTGCGGGCCGACCTTCAGAAGGCCGAGATCGCTCACCGATGCGATGCTGCCGCCGCCGGCACCGATCTCGATCATATCGACCGAGGGATCAGGATCGGCAGGCCGCTCGCCGGTCTTGAAGCGGTAGATGCGGTCGACCTCGAAATTGCCGACCACGAGCGGTGACGATCCTCGATGATGCAGGCTTTGGCGGTGGTGCCGCCCATGTCGAAGGACAGCAGGCGGTCGAGACCGAGCACCTCAGCATAATACGCTGCGGCGAGCGCGCCTGCAGCGGGGCCTGATTCCACCATCCGAACCGGAAACCTGCTGGCGACCTCGATGCCGATGACGCCACCATTGCTCAACATGATCAGCGGATCGTTCACAAACCACGCTCTCTTAGGCCATCGCGTAGGCGTCGAGATAGGGTCCGGTGATCGGCGCGGTGTAGGCGTTCATTGCACGGTGGATGTGCGCGGATATTCTCGGATCTGCGGCGCGACGTCAGACGAGATCGAGACATACATGCCGCGGCGCGCGACAGGTCGCGCATGGCGCGCTCGTTAGCTGGATTGACATAGGATTGAGGAACGAGACAGCGACGGAGACGACGCCGTTCCGCTGCAGTTCGTCGACGAGCGCGGCGCCCTCGAAATATCGAGCGGGTGAACACTTCCCCGTTCGCTAGCACGCGCTCCGGCACGCCGAAGGTCAGCTGTCGCGGGTACTAACGGTTCCGGGAATTCGATCTGCGGATCGAACATTTCATAGCGGTGTTCGTCGCTGAATGGTCAGGATGTCGCGAAAGCCTTCGGTGACCAGCAGCGCCGTCACCGGACCTTTACGTTCGATCACCGCATTGGTGACGACGGTCGTCGCGTGCACGACGACGTCGGTGACGTCGCCGGGTGATGCCTGGGCTTTTTGCAATACCGCGTCGACCGCGCGGAAGAATCCGATGTCGAGGTTGTCGGGCGTCGTCAACGTCTTGTCGACAAAAGTCTGACCCGATGCGCCCCGGAGCACGACGTCAGTGAAAGTGCCGCCAATGTCAACGGCCAAAGCATAGCGCGCCATATGTTAGTTCCGATCTCTGTTCCTCATTACGATACTTTGTTTCTCATTTGAAGGCGAGTTATGGCGTTCAATACTGATCCGCGATGAAGGGGCTTTTGACAAATGTTGCATTTTTCGATACCGTGGTTTCGCACTGCGAAACACGGACTGCGCTTGAGCTGAGGCAATGACCGGAGGGTGCCATGACCGATTTGCTCGCCGAGACCGAAGAGGACGAACGCCCCCGGGCGGAAGCTCATCCAGTCGGTGGTGATCACCGGGCAGATCATCGAGGCTCTGGCCGCGGCCGGGCAGCCAATGCGGCTCACCGTGCTCGCGCCAACTCGGGGAACCCAAGGCGAAGATGCATCGCCATCTATCGACACTGAAGCATCTCGGCTTCGTCGATCAGGACGCCAAGACTGAAACCTACCGGCTCGGCCTCAAGCTTGGTATATCGGCAAGTCCGCCATCGACCAATTCGATTTGCGGCGTCTGGCGGAGCCTTACATGTCGCGGCTGCGCGATTTTACGCGACAGACAGTCGTGCTGAGCCCCCGGCGAGTGGCGACGCCATCGTCAATGCCGTCGTTGAGAGCCCCAATCTGGTGACGATCTCGCGTGCGGCTCGGCTACCGCCTGCCGGCACATGCTTCGGCGCAGGGGCGTGTGAACACTGGCGTTCGCGCCTGGCGGATAGCAACAACGCGTTCTGGCGCGCAAGTTCCGGCATTCACTCCGCGCACGATCGTCGATCCGGCGAAGCTGCGGCAGCGGCTGACGCAAATGCGCCAACAGCTCTACGATGTTTCGATGGACGAGACCGTGCTCGGGATTTCGGCCTGGCAGCGCCGATTTTGAATTTGACAACGAACTCGTCGGCGCAATCGCGATAGTCGGGACCACCAAGTACGTCCACGAGCCAGTCGATCCCGAGCAGCTCAAGCTGCTCAGTGCGTGCACCAAGGCGATCTCGCTGAGACTGAACTCGACCGCCTATGAAGGGTTAGGGATCCCCAAACTTCGCGAATTCATCTTCGACTGATTGATCTCTCAAGTCTGCGCAATCATAACGACCAAAAAATCCACGGGGGGATATTGAATCATCGTTGCCGGTGAAATCCTTTCTCGCTGGCGGGCTGCCGCTCGCGGTCCGCAAGCACGGGCGGCGGGCGCAGGAAGCCTACAAGATCGGAATGTCGGCGGGATTCACCGGTTATGCCGCAACCGTTGATCGCGCCTGGCGCGACGGGGTCGAGGTCGCGATCGCCGCGCTGAACGCCAGGGCGGCATGATGGCCGCAAAGTCGAACTGGTCGTCGAGGACAATCGTTCGGAGCCGCAGGACGCGGTGACCGCTATCGCAAGATGATCTGTTCGGACCGGGTCCGGATGTTTGCCAGCGGCTGCGTATCGGCCGGAAATTTCGCGGCCGCGCCCCTGGTCACGCGCGCGGAAACCCGATGGTGCTGTGCTCGATTCTGCCGCAGCAGCCGGATCAGGTGAAATGGGCCTTCACCACGATTCCACCGCCGCGCTTCGAGATCGAGACGCGCCTCGAATATATCAGAAGAGAAACCCAGATCAGGAAAATCGGCGTGCTGCACGATCCGTCGCCTTACGCCAACGCGCAGAAGGCAGCGGCCGAAAAGGAGGCCAAGGACTACGGACTCGAGATCGTCGGCATCGAGCAGTACAAGACAGACGACGCTGATCTCAGCGTGCAGATCCAGAAGATGTACACCGCCGGCGCGCGCGCAGTCATCAAGATCGGCCTTGGTGGCACCACGCTCACTGCAGCCAAAAATATCAAGCAGCTCGACCTCGACATGATCATGCTGACCAGCCTCGAGGACATCGCCGTATTCCGCCCAGTGGCGGATGTTCTGGGCGACAAGTTCTTCTTCGTAGCCTCTCCCTCGCAGGTCTATGAAGCGCTTCCGAGGAGAGCCCCTCAAGACCGAGATCGGCAAATTCCTCGAAGCCTTGGCGCGCAAAGTATAGGTGACCGCGATCCAAATTGGGCCGGGCGCGGCTGGGACGCGATGACGCTTGTGGCCGCCGCCGCGGAAAGGCAAAGTCAGTCGAAGGCCCGAAGCTGCGTGACACTCTGGAAAGCACGGACAACTTTCAGGGCACTACCGGCATCTATCAATCTCCGCGAGAAATCATCAGGGGATCACTGAAAACCCTTGCTGTTCGCCACCATCATCGGCGGCAAAGTCAAAGTGGTGGATACCAAGTGATTGCCTCGATGCGCTAAGAGCAAGGTGATCACCGCGCCGGTCCTCGAGGTCGAGGGCCTCTCGGCGCGATATGGGCACGTCGAGGTCCTTCGCCTGTCGATCTGCATGTCGATGAAGGCGAACTCGTCGCCGTATTGGGACCAAACGGCGCCGGCAAATCCACGCTGATGAGCGCGATCATGGGGTTGTGCCGACGCAGGGCCAAGTTAGATTCCGCGGACGCGAGGTGCCACGCCGCAGCCCGCGCGGCCGCGGCGCGCGGGGCATCGTGCTGGTGCCGGAAGGCCGCGGCATATTCGCGCCGATGACGGTCGCCGAAAATCTCGAGCTCGGCGCCTACCTGCTCGACGACAAGCACGAATATGCCCGCCGCCACGCGCGTGTGTTGGCCATGTTTCCACGCTTGCAAGGAACGCCTCGCGCAGACAGCAGGCTCGCTGTCCGGCGGTGAACAGCAAATGCTGGCGGTCGGCCGCGCGCTGATGGCCGAACCCAAGATTCTCCTGCTCGACGAGCCCTCGCTCGGCCTCGCCCCGCGCATCATCGAGGAAATCCTCGAGAAGCTCGGCGACCTCAACCGCCAGGGCCTTCCATTATCCTCGTCGAGCAGAAAGCGCCGCTGGTCTCAGGCTGGCCCGGCGCGCCTATCTGCTCTCGGTCGGCCCATCGCCGCGGAAATCGACCCCGCACCATAAGTTCGCACGATGAACTTGTTCACTACTATTTGGGCTAAGGGCGCGTCGCGACCTGGCGACGTGGCTCTCTGTGGGGCCTCGCGGTGGCGTTCGTCGCCTATATTTTCGTCGACGCGGGGGTTATCTGATCGCCGGTGCTGCAGTTCGCCTCCATCTATATGGTCCTGGTTACCGGCCTGAACATTTTCATGGGTTACGCCGGACAGGTGTCGTTCGGTCATAATGCCTTTGCCGCGATCGGCGGCTAAGCGTCGGCCGTGCTGACCATGACCTACGGCTGGGAGCCGCTGCCGGCTGCGGCAGTCGGGCTTGGCGGCGCGCTCGTCTGCGCGCTCGTCGTCGGCTATCCGGTGCTGCGGCTGCGCGGGCACTATCTCGCGATGGCGACCCTGGCGATTCGGACTGATCGCCTATGAGGTCGCCGTGCAATGGCGGTCGGTGACGCAGGGCTATATGGGCATTTCCGGTATCCCGCCGCTCGGCATTGGCAGCTGACCGTCGCGTCTGACCGCTCCTTGCTGGTGTTTCTGGTGATTGTCGCTGCGGTTGGCTTGCTGGCGTCGGCGGGCATCCGCCACTCCCGACTCGGCCGCGCCTTCGTGGCCGATCGCCGGCAGCGAAGATGCC
Source organism: uncultured Alphaproteobacteria bacterium (assembly GCA_963702755.1). Taxonomy (GTDB): domain Bacteria; phylum Pseudomonadota; class Alphaproteobacteria; order Rhizobiales; family Xanthobacteraceae; genus JAJPKK01. Next base: position 57,512 of record CAVPDZ010000017.1, read on the forward strand.
GCGCGCTCGCTGGGCATCGATGTCGCACACTACAAGCTCGTGGCGTTTCTCATCTCAGCCTTCTATGCCGGCCTTGCCGGATCGCTGTTTGTGCATGCCGTTGGCTTCGTCAGCCCGGAGGTCTACGGGCTGCACATGGTCGTGCTCGCGTTCACCATGCTTTATATTGGGGGTATCGGCACCATAACCGGCGCTGCGCTCGGTGCGCTGATCGTAACCTTGTTGCCGGAGACATTTCGAACGTTCAACGAATATCAGGATCTCGCCTATGGCGCGGTCCTAATCGTCCTCCTGATCTATGCGCCAGGCGGCCTCGCGGCTGTGCTACGGGGCAAGGCGGAGCGCATGACCATCCTGCGTCTCGACGCCATAACGTGCCGGTTCGGCGGACTGGTTGCGCTTGACAACGTCTCGCTCGAAATCCAGTGGGGGGTATTACCGCCATCATCGGCCCGAACGGTGCTGGGAAGACCACACTGTTCAATATTATTTCGGGCTTCTCGCCGCCGAGCGCCGGCCGGGTGCTGTTCGCGGGCGAAGACATCACCACCCTTGCGCCCCAGATTATTGCGAAACGCGGACTCGTCCGGACCTTCCAATTGGTGCAATTATTCGATGACCTGACAGTGTTGGAGAACGTGAAAGTCGGCCGCCATCTCCACACCCGGGGCGGTCTCGTCGGCGCGCTGATGCCTGGCCGTTCCGGCCGTGAGGCCGCGGTGGAGGCAAGCGCGCGGGCGCTCCTGGAGCGGCTGGGCCTCACCGCCGCAGCGGATATGCCCGCGGGCACGCTGCCCTACGGACAGAAGCGACTTCTCGAAATCACGCGCGCGCTCGCCGCCGAACCCCAGCTGCTCCTGCTCGACGAACCCGCGGCCGGGCTCAATCGCGAAGAGACCCGCCGGCTTGCCGACGTGCTGGCGAAAATCGCGGGAGCGGGAACGGCAGTGCTGCTCATCGAGCACGATATGAGCCTCGTCATGGGCGTAGCTCATAGGATCGCCGTGCTGGATTTCGGCCGGGTGATCGCCGAAGGAACGCCCGCGGAGGTACGCAACAATCGCGACGTGATCGCCGCCTATCTCGGAACGGTTGATCATGTCTGAACTCATCCCCCAGTCCATCGTCAGCGGCATCGCCGTCGGTTGCATCTACGGCCTGATCGGCATCGGCTTCTGTGTCATCTATAATGCGAGCGGCATCGTGAACTTCGCCCAAGGCGCGTTCGTGATGCTCGGCGGCATGGTCACCTATTCGGCGCTCGTCAAGCTCGGATTGCCGTTGGCGATGGCAGCCGTCGTCGCGATTCTCGTAGTGTCGATGTTCGGGATCGTGCTCGAGCGGTTGGTCGTGCGGCCGCTATGGGATCGCCAGTCGGCGATGTTCGTGATGATTCTCGCGACGCTTGCGGCACAAATCGTCATCGAACGCCTGACGTTAATCGTGGCTGGCGACCAGCCGCGCACCCTGCCGATGTTCACTGACCAACCCCCGCTCCGCCTGGCCGGGCTCGCGATCAGCTATCAGTTTCTGTGGATTCTTGGTGTGTCGGCGCTAGTGATCATGGTGCTTGCGTGGTTCTTTTCGTCGACCAAGACCGGTAAGGCGATGCGCGCCTGCGCGATTGACCGCGATGCCGCGGCGCTGCAGGGAATTCCGGTGTCGCGCATGCTGGCCCTCGCGTTCGCGCTGAGCGCCGGCCTCGGCGCGCTCGCCGGGGTCTTGATTACCCCGACGCAATACACCGCCTTTAATCTCGGCGTTCCCTACGCGATCAGTGGCTTCATCGCGGCGATCGTGGGCGGCTTTGGTCGGCCGCTCGGCGCGCTCGCTGGCGGCATTTTGCTCGGCGTCATCCAGGCGCTTGCCATCGTGTTTCTGGGCGCGGCATTCAAGAACATCACGGCACTCTCTATATTGCTGCTATTCCTGTTTTTCCGGCCGACTGGCCTTCTCGGCTCCGCCAAATAGCGAGGATCCTCATGGACATTCACAAGATCGATTGGAGCGCAACTGCGTGGAAGGAAATCCGCAAGGGCGTCGAGCAGAAGGCTTTTTCAGGCAGTGGCGCGACCATCGCGATGCACCGGCTAATGCCCGGGCACGAGCCTAAACCGCATTCTCATCCCCACGAGCAGATCGCCTATATCGTCTCCGGCCGCATCCGCTTTCACATCGGCGACCAAGTGCACGACATCGGTCCTGGCGGACTCGTAGTCATTCCCTCGAACGTCACCCATTGGGGCGAAGTGATCGGTGATGAGCCGGTGATCAATCTCGACGTGTTCACGCCGAAACGTCCGGAATATGCGCCCTGAGCGACGATAGCCCGGGCGGAAAATTCGTTTCGGCTGCGCCTCGGCAGCGGCACGAATAACGAGCTATTCGGGGTCAGTGGTATAGTCACCGATAAGGGCGCGGCTGCAGTATAGTTGCCCTTAACGCCGGACGAGTTCGGCGTGCGACAATCGCACACCGCTGGATGCGCCACCATGAGGAGGGACTTCACGTACCCTCCTTGCACCAGGACCACCATGACGGCTAAACGCTCCCCCGCACTCGACCGGATTGATGTCAAGATACTGGCGGGTCTACAGCGCGACGGACGCTCGACAATCCAGCACTTGGCCGCCCAGGTGGGGCTCTCGCCGCGAGCGAGCCTCGAACGCGTCCGGCGTTTGGAGGCGGCAGGCATCATCACGGGATATCGGGCGGTGATCGACGTCGGACGGCTGTCGCGCCCGGTCAATGTGTTTGCCGAAATCGTCCTGGAGAAGCACGCCCATCAGGGCCGGTTCGAACGTCGCCTTGCGGCCCTGGACGAGGTTCTCGAGTGCTGGGAAGTCACCGGCGCGGTCGACTATATCGCCCGCTTCATTTGCGCGGACATTGCCGCCTACGAGGCCTTGACCACGACCCTGATCGATGAGGCAGGCCTCGGCATCGCCCGTATCGTCAGCCATGTCGCTTTGCGGCCGGTCCGCCGGTTCGACGGTTATCCCGAAGCACTCCTATCCCGCACATCGTTCTGATCGGCCGGTCGTCGGCGATGCAGACGTCGCGGCTTCGCGGCGATTTGCGCCGCGGCCGGCTGTTACAACAGCGGATTCCGCTGCCAGCGAAGGTGCACAGCCGCCGCCGTGGTCGCGCCCGATGCTTATAAGAATCTCATAAAGATCAGAGCGTGAGGATGAACCGCCATGAACGCCACCGAATTGCACGCCATCGAACTGGAAAACCGATACTGCGCGCGCAATTACACGCCGCTTCCCGTCGTTCTGGCTCGTGGGGAGGGAGCCTACCTGTGGGATGTAGCGGGACGGCGCTACGTGGACATGATGAGCGCGTATTCCGCCGCAAGTCACGGCCACGCCCATCCGCGCATCGTCGCGGCGCTGACGGCGCAGGCTGAGTCGCCTCGCGGTGCCATCGCGCGCCTATTACAACGACCGCCTCGGGCCATTCCTGGCCGAACTGTCGCCGAGTGACGGGGCTCGATGCAGTGCTGCCGATGAACACCGGCGCCGAAGCGGTCGAAACCGCCATAAAGGCAGCCCGCCGCTGGGGCTACCGAGTCAAGAACGTGCAACCTGATCGGGCCGAAATCATTGTTGCCGACGGCAATTTCCACGGCCGCACCACCACCATCATCTCGTTCTCGTCTGAGCCGGACTACCGCGATGGGTTCGGCCCCTTCACGCCCGGTTTCCGCAGCGTTCCGTTCGGCGATCTCGCCGCCATGGAGCGGGCAATTACCCCGGAAACCGTGGCTGTGCTGATAGAGCCGATCCAGGGCGAGGCGGGCATAATCGTTCCCCCGGCGGGCTGGCTCGCCGGGGTGCGCCGGTTATGCGATGCCCATCGCGTGCTTCTCATTCTTGACGAGGTGCAATCGGGTCTCGGTCGCACCGGCGCCTGGTTTGCCTGCGACCACGAAAGCGTGAGGCCTGACGCGCTGGTGCTTGGCAAAGCGCTTGGCGGCGGCGTACTGCCAGTTTCGGCATTCGTCGCCCGCCGCGAGGTCATGGACGTCTTTACGCCCGGTTCGCACGGCTCCACTTTCGGCGGCAACGCCCTTGCGGCGGCGGTCGGGCTCGAAGCGCTTCTCGTCATCCGCGACGAGGACTTGGTCGAGCGCAGCCGCCTGCTTGGCACGCACATGCTCGAACGTCTGGGTGCGATCAAAAGCCCAGTCCTGAAGCAAGTGCGCGGACGTGGCTTGTGGGCCGGCGTCGAGATCGATCCTCGCTTCGGCGACGCGCGCGAGGTCGTGCGAGCGCCTGATGTCGAAGGGCGTCCTCTCAAAGGAGACCCACCGGACGGTCGTGCGGCTTGCGCCTCCTCTCATCATCGCGCGCGACGATCTCGACTGGGCGCTCGATCGCTTGGAAGAGGTCGTTCGTCGAGTTCGAGCGCGCACCGCTTCACCACGCAGCATGAACTCTGAGGTTCGTCATGGCGAGTTTATCTGCGAAGGCCACGTTTTCTGATGTGCGCGCCGGAGCATTTCGGCGTCACCTACGCGATCAATCCGTGGATGGACCCGGAGAGCTGGGCCCGTCACAACCAAACACTCGTCAGCGCTTCGCGGCGGGAATGGGCGGGGCTTCATCGCACCGTGACGGGCCTCGGCGCGGCGGTTGAACTCGTTCCGCCGGCTGCCGGCCTTCCGGATCTGGTTTTCACGGCGAATGCAGCGGTCGTGCTCGACCGCAAGGCGCTGCTGTCGCGGTTCCGCCATGCTGAACGCTGCGGCGAAGAGGCGCATAACGAGGCCGCTTTCCGGCGCCTGCAAGCGCGCGGACTGATCGATGCAATGGCCAAACTGCCGGAAGGGCTCGTTCTCGAAGGCGCCGGCGATTGCGTATGGGACGAGACCCGCAACCTTTTCTGGAGCGGATACGGGCCGCGTTCCGGCTTGGCCGCGCGCGAGGTAATCGCCGAAATTTTCGGCGTCGAGGTGGTCGCGCTCGAACTCGCCGATCCTCGATTCTATCACTTGGATACGGCCCTTTGCCCTCTTGGCCACGGCGAGGTCATGTTCGTGCCGAGCGCGTTTACGCCGGTCGGTAAAGCGGCCATACGTGAACGAGTGCCGGCAGCGCAGCGCATTGAGATCGGTCTCGACGATGCCTGCCGACTTGCCGCCAACGCAGTCGCTCTCGACAATACCATCGTCATGTCAGGCTCGACGGAGCGGCTTCGAGGTAGGCTCGCTGAGCGCGGCTATAGCGTGGTGGTCACGCCGTTGCCGTCGTTTCGGCGCAGCGGTGGTTCGGCCTTTTGCTTAACCCTTCGCCTCGACCGGCAATCGCGCGGCGGCGCTACCGAAGCCGCGGTAGCGTGACGACTCGCGGCCGCCGTTTAGTCTAGTTTTCGTAGCGGAGCCCGTTCCAATCCCGCCTAGCTCCTGAATTTGCCTGTCCTGACGAGGCAACGCTGTCGAGCGCACTCGCGGGGCTCGCCGGTGGCGCAAACACCTTTCGTTTTCAGGTCCCTTTCCGCAGCCGACGAAAGCGCGTGAAGCGCTAAGCGCTCTGTGTCACAAATCACAGTAGCGCCAGTTTGAACTAGCCGGCGCTTATTTCCGACCAAGGGGAAGAACGCCGACTTCGAAGGAAGCCTTGTGCTTTCCGGCGAAGTCGCTCTGCGATCAAAGACCGGGAGCTCACCTTGGTCGGTCGGTATCTAGTCCTCATTCTTGCAGGCACCGTCGTTGTTTTGGCGCTCAGTTCGACGTGCGTTTCAGCGCGACACTGGGGTGGTGGTGCCGCCCACAGCGGTCATGCACATTTCGGGCACACCCGTTTCGGCCGCACTCATTTCGGGCATGCGGCCCGTACTCGGCTGACGCGACATGCGTTCGTTCGCGAGGCCCGGCATGCGCGGTCCACTATTTCGCCCGCACTGGGCCGGCCAACAGCGTTTCGATTTCGGCCAACCGCCCTTGCTCGTAACGGTCTTCCGCGGCGCCCGTTTCCTGGCGAGGCCGGCTTCACCGGCATTCCGCCGCGCGGGGAGACGCGGTTCATTCCCAACGAAATGCTTGTGCACGTCGGCGCCGACAAGCAGCAGCGAGCGCTCGCCTTGGCCGCCCGCCTGGGGGTAACGCCGATCGGCTCCCAGAGACTGACGTTCTTGGACAGCACCATATTTCATTTTCGTCTCGGCGACGGCGGAAGGCTCAACGACATTATCAGCGCATTTGAGAACGAAGGGATCGGTATCGCGCAACCGAATTATTTATTCGTGTTGCAGAATGATGCCGTCGTGGAACAACAGCAGGTGTCCCGCGATGTTCCTCAGTATGTCGTTGCAAAGCTTCATCTGACTGAAACCCACCGCATGGCCGTCGGGACAGGCGTGCTGGTTGCGGTCATCGACTCCCCGATCGACGCGGCACATCCCGAACTGCGCGGGGCGATCGTCAATGCAAATGAGTCCGAGGGGCGGCCCGATGAGCATGGTACTGGGATGGCAGGCGCAATAGCTGCCCACGGCAAGCTGTTGGGAGTGGCACCGCAGGCTCGCATATTTTCCGTTCGCGCATTCACCGCGAATACCCACCGGATCGCGACCACCCGCGATATCATCAACGGCATCGAGCGAGCCATTTCGAGCGGCGCCCGGATCATCAATATGAGCTTCGCGGGCCCCTACGACCCCGCCCTCCAAATTGCTCTGAAAAAGGCGCACGATAGAGGTGTCGTATTGATCGCAGCGGCCGGCAACATGGGCCCAACCTCGCCGCCGCTTTATCCCGCCGCCGACGAGAATGTGATCGCTGTTACGGCCGTCGATCAAAACGATCAGATTCTCCCGATCGCCAATCGCGGGCCTCACATCGCCCTCGCTGCCCCCGGTGTCGACGTGCTTGAAGCGACCCCGCGGGGTAGATATGCCTTCGACACCGGGACGTCAGTTGCCGCTGCCCACGTCAGCGGCGTGGCGGCGCTCATTCTGGAACGCAATCCGAAGATGGAGGTAGCCACCCTCGAGGCCATTCTGTTTTCGACTGCTCGGCACCTCGGCCGATCCGGCCGCAACACCGAATTTGGGTTTGGTCTCGTCGATCCGTACCGAGCAGTGAGTACAGCAGCAGCGAAACTCGCCGCCAAGGAAGTGGCCCCGACCGCTGCCGCGCTGCCGAGGGGGTTACCGCCGCCGGGGATTTGATGGCCGGTGGATCATGATTGCTCCCGTTCAACTTTTCGTCACGATCGCGGCCCGAGGAAGGGCCGTATCGGCTTTCCCGATAACTGGAACAGCCGAAATCAGCGCCTTCGTGTAGGCGTGGGTGGGAGTGGTAAGAACCTGTTGCGCCGGCCCCATTTCGACGATCTCGCCGCACATCATCACCGCAACTCTATGTGCAAAGGCGCGAGCTACAGAAATGTCGTGCGTCACCATGAGATAGGCGACACCCCGCTCTTGCTGGAGATCCGCGAGCAAATTGAGAATTTGACCACGGGTTGAGACATCAGCGCCGGACAGCGGTTCGTCTGCGATAATGAGGATTGGATCCATAGCGAGCGCGCGAGCGATCGCAAGTCGCTGACGTTGACCACCGCTAAGTTCGTGCGGAAAACGTGCAAGAAAGCTCTTGCCTGGTCGCAGTCCGACGTTTTCGAGAAGCGCAATCGCACGAGCGGTGCGATCCCGCGAATGGCGTAAAGCTTGACCAAGCAGACCTTCGACTGTGCGTCGCGGATTAAACGATGCGGCCGGATCTTGGAAAATCGGCTGCATATGGATGCGCTCTTGGCGCAACTGGGTTGGCGCCAACTCGGTCAGGCATTTGCCTGATAGAAAAACATTGCCGCTATCGGGTCGCTGCAGGCAAAGCGCAATTCGACTAAGCGTTGTCTTACCCGAGCCGCTCTCGCCGACGAGCGCCAAGGTCTCACCGTGGCCGACCGACAGGTTAACGTTCTTCACAGCGTGCACTGGGGCGGCAGTAGTACGGCGAAAAGACTTGCTGATACCGACAAGATCGAGAACCGCACTATCGGCTGGTCGTGGCGGCGGCGACGATGAATCGTTCATGAGGGCGCCCAGCATCGGACGATCTGGGAGTCACCAAGTGCGGTGACTGCCGGCATCTGCTGACTGCATAACGCGACTGCGCGCGGACAGCACAAGGAGAATGGACAGCCTTGCTCGGATTTCCGGCCGTCGCCTTGCAGCGAAGCAAATCGGCCGCCCGGCTCCCGCGCCAGATCTGCGGCTTTCAGCAAGGCCGCGGTGTAAGGGTGAGCCGGACGGGAGAACAATATCTGCGCGTCGCCGACTTCGATCGTATATCCGGCGTACATAACGTGGAGCCTGCGACAAGCATTCGACACCACCGCGAGATCATGGCTTATCAGCAATAGCGACATGCCAAGGGCGCGTCGCAATTCGTCGAGCAGCGCAAGGATCTCTGCCTGCGTCGTGACATCGAGGGCGGTTGTGGGCTCGTCCGCTACGAGGAGGCGAGGGCGACAGCCTAGTGCTATTGCGAGCAGCACACGCTGACGCATGCCGCCGGACAACTCATGCGGATAGGAGCGGGCACAGGCGGCCGGCAACTTGACGACATCAAGGAGTTCGGTGACGCGGACCGCCACGTTGGACGACGGATCGTGTCGCGCAACGCTTTCCGCAATCTGCGCCCCAACTCTCATCACCGGGTTAAGAAAGCTGAGAGGGTCCTGAAAGACGATCGCGACCGGACTTCCGCGCAGCGCTTCCCACTCCCGCCGCGTCGCCCTGGTTACTTCACGTCCATCGATCACGATGCGGCCGTCATTGATTCGAGCAGTCCGCGGCAGGAGTCCAACAAGTGCGCGTGCGAGCGTCGATTTTCCTGAGCCGGATTCGCCGACAAGACCTACCGCCTCTCCGGCCCCTATTTCGATGCTGGCATCACAAATGGCGGCAACCGTTCCGCGGGGCGTGAGATAGGACACCTGCAAGCGCTCGACATCGACTAACGCCGGCATGGTCATCGTAGTCCCTTGCCCCCACGGGGATCGAGCGCTGCCCCAATACCGTCGCCAAGCAGGTTGAACGCGAGAACCGTCAGGAGAATTGCGAGCCCCGGAAAGAACGAAAGCCACCACGCACTGTTAAGGAACCGCTGGCCGCTGTTGAGCATGCGCCCCCAACTCATCGTGTCAGGGCTGGAAAGACCGAAAAAACTTAGGGCTGCCTCAAGAAGGATTGCCTGCCCGACGATGAGGGTACCGACCGCCACTGTTGGCCCGAGGGCATTCGGGATTATCTCATTGAACAGAATTGCAGGCTCTCTTAGTCCAAGACACCGCAACGCATCCACGAAATCGAGTCCCTTGATCCGCATGACCTCGCTGCGCATCAATCGTGCGGTTTGGGGCCAAGCCAGCAACGCGACGACGACAATCACTTGCATGAGGCCCGCACCATAAAGTGCGACGATCACGGCTGCGAGGATGAAGGTCGGCACGACCTGGAATATTTCGGCGATGCGCATGATGAGCAGGTCGAAGGCGCCGCCATAAAATCCAGCAAGGGCGCCTATCAATCCACCGACAAAGGTGGCGGCCAGGGCAGCGAACAGTCCAACAGCCAAAGAAATTCGCGTGCCGAAGGCGATTCCGAGGAGCACGTCTCGCCCCAGTTCATCGGTCCCCAGGGGGTGTGCCAGAGAAGGCGGCAGCAAGACCTCTTCGGTGATCTCGTTTGGATCAACTGTTGTGAGGAGTCCTGTTGCTGCAGCCGTGACGACCAAAAGGACGATGAATACGAAACTTGCCGATGCCACTCTATGAGTTGCTAACTTGCGCCAGAAGCTACGCATACGCGCGATCTTGAAGGCGGATGCGGGGATCAATGACCGAGTAAAGCAGGTCGGTGATCAAATTAGCCAGAACGACCGCAACGGCCGTCAGCAGGAATATTCCTTCCAGTACCGGATAGTCACGGTTCGCAATCGAAGCGATGAACAAGCTGCCGAGCCCTGGCCATGCGAATACGCTCTCAATCAAAATCGCGCCGGTCAGCGATTGGCCGAAGTTGTAACCGATGACGGTGACGACGGGAATGAGTGCATTCGGCAGAACATGGCGCCACAGCACGCGACGTTCCGAAAGGCCTTTGCTCTGTGCTGTCAGAACGAAGTCCTGATGAAGCGCTTGCAGAATATTGGTGCGTGCGACGCGCGCGATCACCGCAAGGTAATAGAGCGTGACGCACAACGCCGGAAGAATGAGATGCCATCCGACGTCAAGGACATAACTGATTCCAGCGCGCGACCCTCGCAGCGAAGCCATTCCCTGGGCCGGCAGCATCCCGAGTTTGATCGCGAACAGGAGGATCAACAGCTGGCCAAGCCAAAATATTGGGACCGAGTAGCCGAGCACGCTCAACGCGCTCACCAGGGCGTCCGCGATTCCGCCGGCTCGTCTCGCAGAAAACATGCCAAGACAAATCCCCAAGACGGCCGCGAGTGTCAGCGCCGGAAGCATCAGGAGCAAGGTAAAGCGAGCGCGATCCAGTATAAGCTCGAGGATCGGTTGACGGTTGGCAAAAGAGAAGCCGAGATTGCCTTGGGCTAAATTCGCGAAATAGCGCAGCAACTGAATCTCAAGCGGCTGATCGAGACCGAAATCGCGGCGCACCGAAACGACGTATTCCGGCGGCGCGGGAACGTCACCGACGAGGGCCTGAATTGGATCTCCTGGTACCAGATGAATGACGAGGAAATTGATAACCAGGATAGAAAGTACGGTTACAACAGCCCAGGCGAGCCTGACCACGATGTACCGCTTCATCCCGCGCACTCCGCATGCGCATCCTCAGCACCGCTAGCGCCCGCCAAGCGCTCGCATTTGCCCGTTGCGTCGACTTATTGCGACAACCAAGCGTCAACCCAATGGCCATTGCCTTGAGCACTGCCCCAAAGACCTTGAAGGGACTTGCTGGCGACATTCTTGTCGACATATTGGCGCAACTGGAGCACCGGCAGGTCGTCCGCGAGGACCGCCTGCGCTTGCCGGTAGAATGATCCACGTTCTTCCGGCGCGATCGCGCGTTCACCTTGGACAAATAGCTCGTCAACTTTCGGGTTTGAATAGCCTGAGGGATTGCCAAATGGGCGACCGACGGTCGCCGTCGAGAACGTTCGCACCACCCCGAGCGCCGGATCAGAGTAGCTCGTATAGGTGACCAAAGCGATATCGAAGTCGCGGTCAGTAAAGACCCGCTTGACGTAGGTCGCGTCCTCCAGAGCATCGATCGTTACATCGACGCCAACGGCTCGCCACATGCTCTTCATGGCGACCGCGGCCTGCTGCAGATCCGGATATTGGGTCCCAAATACCGTGATGTGCAGGGCGAAGCGCCGGCCATTGGCATCGCGCGCCAACCCGGCGCCATCGAGCAAGGCATTCGCGCGCGCCGGATCGAACGGATACATTTTGCGATAGTCGACATCCGGACTTTTTGCCCAGCCGATCTGGTTCGGAAACGGCATTTCCCCGACGCTGCCGATACCGAAGAAGGCGTTCTTCAGAAGATATTCACGGTCCGTTGCCATGAACAACGCATGACGGACGCGCTTGTCTTCGAGCGGTTTGCGGCCGAGATTAAAAAATGCGAGCGACGACAGCGGTGCGAGGTCACTGTCCACCACCTTGAGCTTGGCATTGGCGCCCAAAGCCGCGATATCGTTGGGAGGAGGAAACTGCAGCAGGTCGATCTCACCTGCTTGCAGCGCCTGCGTCCGCGATGAACCTTGCGGAATGATCTTGCCAATGATGCCGTCGAGATACGGCTTACCCTGCTCGAAGTAATCAGGATTGCGCGCAAGGCGGACGAAATCGCCGCGCCGCCATTCGGCAAGCTTGAAGGGCCCAGTACCGACCGGGCTCGTCGTGTTGGCGGGATTGTTCAACACGTTGGTGCCGCGAAAAAGATGCGCCGGCACGATGGCGGCCCCTTGAATACAGCCAAGCGATATCAGGAACGGGCCGAAAGGCTGCTTCAGTTTGATGATCACGCGGTCGGCTGACGGCGTTTCGATGGTATCGATGACACGGCCGGCAGGACCGAAGATGGAAGAGTATTTTGCGCTCACTTCAATGAGGGAATACTTCACGTCTTCGGCGGTAAACGGTTTGCCGTCCTGCCACTTCGTCTGGTTGAGTGCAAAATCGTAGACAAGCCCATTCGGCGAGATGGTCCATGACTTCGCCAGCAGGGGCAGGATCCGGTAATCGTCGGAGACCTCGACGAGGCCTTGGTAAATGATGCAGCCGATCTGCCGATCGGGAATATTCGTCGAGACATTGGGATTGACCGACGTCGGATCTCCGCTGAGCGCGAAGATCGCCGTGTCACCGCGTCGCGGAGATTGCGCCTGCGCCGCTGCATCGATCGAGCCGGCCAATAACGCAACGCAAAAGACGGCCAAGGCGCACAACGAAGTTCTGTGCATCTGGCTGACTGGCTCGCATGACGTGATTGAGTGTTCGACATCATTTTCGGGCCTTGCTCTGCAGCACTTCTCTACGATGTCATTACGCGTGCGCATCGCTCGTCTGACGATGATCGCTGCTTGACCGTGCCAGGGGATGGGGCGGCCTCGGCAGCCCAAGGTGATCGCGAAGTGTACGACCACTGTAATTCAGGCGGAATAGACCTCGTCGCTGGAGGACTGGCACGACGAGATCGACGAAGTCATCGAAGGCTCCGGGAAACCAGGGCGGCAGGATGTTGAAACCGTCTGCGGCCTCGGCGACGAACCATTCCTCCATCCCGTCTGCAATTTGCTCTGGCGTTCCCCACAGCAAGCGATGTCCGGCCGCGACGGCGGCATAATCGCGCAACTCGCGCAATGTCATTTTGTGTTTGCGGGCGAGCGCCGAGAGCGTCACCGCATGACCTTGCATGATGGTCGATGGGGGAAGTTCGGGGACGGGGCCATCAAGCGGATACCCGGAGAGATCGTGCCCCAAGCGCTCGGCCAGCACTTTGAGCGCGGAAACCGGGTCAGAGAGTTCGGTAAGTTGAGCGAGCTTGCGTTTGGCTTCAATCTCGGAGGCGCGACGATCGGGCATAATCCGGGCAGGATTTTCAAATGCGCCGGGTTCCGCCCGAATTTTCCGGCGCGAGTGCGCAGGTCCGAGGCAAATGCTTTGGCAGCTTCCAAGTCCTGTTGGACCGTGAAAACGACTTCGGCGATTGATGCAGCAAGATCGCGCCCCGTGTCCGATGCGCCAGCCTGAATGAATACGGGATAGCCCTGCGGCGGCCGTGTGTGATTCAACGGGCCTTTCACATGAAAGAACTTTCCCTGATGATTGAGCGTATGCATCTTTGATGCATCGATGAAGGTTCCGCTGGCCTTGTCCATCACCAAGGCACCATCTTCCCAGCTGTCCCAAAGCCCTTTCATCACCGACACGAATTCAGCGGCGGCTGCGTAGCGTTCTTCATGCGGCGGATGGCTCTCGCGACTAAAATTCGCCGCGGCCTCCGCGAAGGCACCCGTAACCACGTTCCAAGCCGCGCGGCCGCCGCTGAGATGATCGATCGACGCGAACGCGCGCGCCAGATTGTAGGGTTCAGTGTAGGTCGTCGAGGCCGTGGCACCGAGACCAACGCGGGTCGTGGTCATGGCAAGCGCGGCGAGCAGCGTGAGCGGCTCGAAGCGGACGACCATCGAAGGGTGCATCTTCGGGCTAGTATTTACGGCGTCAGCGAGAAAGATCAGGTCGAATTTGCCGCGTTCAGCGGTTTGCGCGATGTGCTGAATGAGATCGAGGTTCTCCGATCCGGCCTGCGCCTCCGGCAGCCGCCAGCCAGCGACATGATTTCCGGCGGCAAGCAGCATCACGCCGAGGTGCATTTGCCGTGGCGTGGTCATGGTTCTTATTTCTCTGCCATTGGCGCGGCCCCGCGAATGCGCCCGCATGCTTCCTCCTGGCGCCCGCCCTTCCTGGAACTGGCGTCCTTGCGGCGGCTTGGTCAAGGCTATGGCAGTTGGCGTCAACTGGAAAACTTTCGCCGATGTCGAATTAGTTGTCGAATGATTGTCGATTTAGGCGTTGCTAATGAGTTGAGTACCGCCCTCAGCATCCGGCTTTTTCCCATTTCTTAGCTAGGCGACCGCTCCTCCATCTCGTCGATGAACCGACGCTGGCGGCAACGTCGATCTTTCAATGCAACTAGTGTTCTGAATTGGGTCGCGGTCAATGGCGTCGACTGGGCGGTCGGAGCCACACCAACAACTGACCAGTCTTATGGCAATGATATTTCCGCCGCAGGCGGACACATCAGAATTTCTCTTTAAAGCCTAAAGTGATCCCCTGCGCGAAGTAGTTCCCCTGCCTGGTGATGGCGGGCGACGGAAGCTGGGTCGCGATCGGGCCGACGTCGCTCATGTAGAGGTAGTTGTAGGCCAAAGTCACCGATCGCTGATCGGGTATGATGTCATAGCCGAACTTCAGGTTGCCGCTTGGCACCACTGTAAACGCCGCTTTGACATTGGCGGTGCCGCCCGAAACTCCGGTAACACTTCCCGCACCAGAATTGACCGCCAGCGGGATGCCGGCCAAAAGATACCCGTGGTCGCCGTCGCACTGTGGACGGTCGGACCAGCCGTCCCCAGCTCGATCGTGGCACCCACCGCCACCTTGTTTTCACTCTGGATCCAGAAGGCTCCCCAATGCCGTTCGGCGTTGAAACCGATCTGTGGCCCGACGAAATTATTCCAGATCCCGTACCAGCGGGGAGCTGAGGAATTGACGACCGGCTGGCTGAACGACCCGGCAGGCCGAGTGCCGATTCGTAATTTCGGTTCAAAACAGAGCTGGGCGAGGCTGCAAATTCGTCAAGCCCCACGTAGCGCCAGCCAAGCAGGACGTCGAAGTTCGTAAAATACGGAAAGTTCGGCACCGTCATGCGGTAGTTTGAATCGACGCCGTAGACCAGGTCCCAGATTGCGCCGGTATTTACCGTCGTGGTGTCGTTGAACAGGCCAACGAACACATCAGGGGTCGTATTGATGAAATGCTGTTCGTGAGGGCCTGCCCCGACGGCGGCTTGCTATAGCCCAGCCCGAAGAACGCGCTGCTTTCGAGGGCCCTCGTATGCTGCGGGTCCAGCCAATAACCCCACCCGAAGCTCGCGCCCCCGCCGAGATTTATCGGGGGACCGTTGGAGGCCGGGGTTGCCGTCGACTGCTGGTAGAGCCCGATGAACCCAGGAGAAGTGGGAACGGGGTCTGCCAAGATGGTGGCCGGTGCGGTCGGCCCGGCGTTCTGCACATTTCTTAAAGCGCCAAAAAATCCGCCCTCGGCTTCGAACCAAGAGCGCGGATCGGACCTCACTGGAGCGGCTCCTTGACGATAGGTGTCGCCGCTACCGCATTGGAGGGCGTAGCTCCAAACGGCGTCCACGACCGTGGGCTTGGCCGAATGCGCAGCAGCACTGGCAGCCTTGTCGTAACAGGCCAGACGCTTCATCGGGTCGGCAATGGACAAGCAGCCAGAAAAGGCCGCATTCGCGGACGAAGTAAGGGCGACCACACTTGCCAAACCAGCAAGGACCATACCGATTTCCTTCATTGAGCCCCCCTCAGATTCGGCGGTCGGCGCCGATTCTGAACCTAACATCTCATACCATGGAGGGCCCGTTCCGCCATCGGGTGTCGAGAACATCGAGCGTTTTCCGTCGCCGTGTTGCGCCCGGGCAACGAAGGTGTGACTGCAACTTGCACGGTTCCAGCGAGATTGCGCACAGCAGCAAGAGCGCGCTAACAGCTTCAGGTCTTGGTTATGTTAGGGAGGTAACATCCCCACCTTCTTCAAAAGGCGATTGGACTGATCACGCCTTCCGACTTGGCAGACTGCTCCGTCGAAGTTTCAACAGATAGCAACCAACGCAGAATGCTGCGCCCGAGGTGCTCGTCCTTACGCAGCGGCCGTGCAGTCACCGCTTGATCCCGGTCCCATCGCACCGCTGACACTTCACGATCCTGTCTCCCTTCTTCAGGGTGCCTTTGCCTTCGCAATTTTTGCACTTCTCTTTCTTTTTGCCGGCTTGCTTCTGCATATTCTTCCTCGATCCGATTGCCTCACGCGGAAGGCTGTCGATACAGGCGCTGCCCCAGGCTTCCGATCGGAAGGTACACCAGGCTCGCTCAGCGGTGCACTTTAAGATTTTCCGCCGATGTCTTGCCCTTATTGGGGACCTCATCGTATTCGACGGTCTGTCCCTCGTTCAGACCGCTAAGGCCGGCTTTCTCAACAGCCGAGACATGGACAAATACGTCTTTTCCGCCTCCCCTCTCAGGCTGAATAAAACCGTAGCCTTTTTGCGAATTTAACCAATTCACGGTGCCGCGTGCCATTTTCGAATCTCCGGTTGACCATCGAATATAGTGTCAAAGCGTGCGAAGCGCGATCGGATGCCAGTCGATGCTGGCTTGCAAGATGACCGACGTCACCGTCCAAGTTGCGGAGTTCTACGGGCGAAGGCCCACGGGACTCCCGATCTGATCAGGCCGTATCTAACCGCATGAAGAGGGCGCATAGTTGAGGATACGGGTACGGGTCGGCCTCGTGGGATCGTTCATCGCGATCATGGCGACCTGACCCCAAAGGAAGATCGCCATGTCTAAAGGCAATGACAAGAAGCCGAAAGCAGACAAGTCCAAGCCAAAGCGCAGCGTCTCGGCTTACAAGGCTGCGCAGGGCACGGGCAAACCGGCGATCAGCCCGTTCGCCAAGAAACCGGGGCGGTAGCCAACCCTCGCAGCGCCGTCTAGCGGATCTCGAGGAGGTCGCTGACCGCAATTGCTCGGCGGGCGAGAACCGCGCCTCGTAAGGAGGGGCCGCGGGTGCTCGATTGGCCGGATTGGGGAACAACTATCGTCCACGGCCGCCGCGCGGTCACGGTCGACACCGCGATTCGCCGTCGATGCCGTCGCGCCAGCAAGCCCCGCTATGAACTGCCGCCATCGCATCCGTAATCCACCTCTTAGCCGCTAGAAGGGCAGCCGATCCCGGCCAGGGCCGCGAGGGAGCGGGGCGACACTGATAATTGCGCCCCTGTGAGGTGTGCGCGACAAGATGGGCTGAAGGAGCTCATGGGCGATATGCTACAAGAGCGGCGAGCATCGCGATTTACGGAGAGCAAGGGTGAGCAGATCTGGCGCCAGCGATTCCAAGAACACGCTCTATTGCTCGTTTTGCGGCAAGAGTCAGCACGAGGTGCGCAAGCTCATTGCCGGGCCGACGGTGTTCGTCTGCGACGAGTGCGTCGAACTCTGCATGGATATCATCCGCGAGGAGAACAAATCCTCGCTGGTGAAATCGCGTGACGGCATTCCCACGCCGAAGGAAATCTGCAAGGTCCTCGACGACTATGCGATCGGCCAGGACCATGCCAAGAGGGTGCTGTCGGTCGCAGTCCACAACCACTACAAGCGGCTCAATCACCAAACGAAACAAAATGACGTTGAACTCGCCAAACTGAATATCCTCTTGATCGGTCCGACCGGCTCCGGCAAGACGCTGCTCGCCCAGACGTTGGCGCGCATTCTTGACGTGCCGTTCGCCATGGCCGACGCCACGACGCTTACCGAGGCCGGTTATGTCGGCGAAGATGTCGAGAATATCATCCAGAAGCTCCTACAGTCGGCTGACTACAACGTCGAGCGCGCGCAGCGCGGCATCGTCTACATCGACGAAATCGACAAGATCAGCCGCAAGTTCGGAGAATCCTTCGATCACCCGCGATGTGTCAGGCGAGGGCGTACAGCAGGCCTTGCTCAAGACTCATGGAAGGCACCGTTGCGTCGGTGCCTCCCCAGGGCGGCCGCAAGCATCCCCAGCAGGAGTTCCTCCAGATCGACACCACAAATATCTTATTCATCTGCGGCGGCGCTTTTTCCGGCCTAGAAAAGATCATTTCTGCGCGAGGTCGGGCAACGTCGATCGGCTTCGGAGCCAGGGTGGCAGGCCCCGACGATCGCCAGACGGGGGAGATCTTCCGCGAGGTCGAGCCGGAGGACCTGTTGAAGTACGGCCTGATCCCCGAATTCGTTGGGCGCTTACCGGTCCTCGCTACCCTCGAAGACCTTGATGAGCCAACGCTCAAGCGCATTTTGCTCGAACCGAAAAATGCTCTGGTGAAACAGTATCAGCGGTTGTTCGAGATGGAGAGCATCGATCTAACCCTGGCCGAGGATGCGCTTCTGGCGATCTCCAGAAAGGCAATCGAGCGCAAGACCGGGGCACGCGGCCTACGCTCAATCTTGGAGATCATCCTGCTCGATACCATGTTCGATCTGCCGAGCCTGGAAGGCGTTGCAGAAGTCGTGATCTCGAAGCAGGTCGTGGAGGGAACCGCAGCGCCCCTCTATATTTACGCAGACCGTGCAGATCGTACGGGCGATGCGAGCGCCTGAGTGGGGCGTCTACCACCAAACGGCGCTTTGGCGGTATGGGAAATCACCACAACCAGACTTTCGATAATGCGGTCGTCAATCTCATATCGACACGGTCAGTTCCCTGACATGCTGGGACTCGCCGCAGTCCTCATCCTTTCTGCCGCTAGCCAACAAATAGGGTTCGTTTTGCAAAAAACGCCGTCTCTTTTCCTGTTTTGCTCGCATGCCAGTCACGGAACACCGGCAATTTCCGGAGGGGTGCCAAGCGCCGCAGCGCTTTTCTCCTGCGTCCGATGGCGCGTTGTTTAAAACTCGTCCGTCCGTCACTGCCGAGTTGAACATCCGCGCACGCGACTGGCATACCAGCGACCAATCTCAGGTCATCGGCACTTTGGAGCCCGTTATCCGTGAATCCGACCAGGCCCGATTGTTCGCTCTGCCAGATCGCGGCGACTAGGGCTCGTTCTGCCGATATCATAACGTTGGGCCATACTGAGCGAACGAATGGAGCGGCAAGAGCCACACCCCAGCCGGCTTCGTTCTGCAAAAACGGTGATGACGTTGCGTCTGTGCGTATTCGTCTATAGGTGCCGCAATCGGCGTGCACCAAACTACGCGGATTTCGGAATTGAGAGCGGGCCGCTGAAGGAAGAAACGCAGCATCTCACGGCTGGCGTCGGGCCCGCGCGGCTCGGTAAACGATCCGGCAGCGCTGCCCCCGGACCATGCGTGGCCGGCTCCATGAAGGATCCACTGCTCCAGCATCGGTCGCCCATTTTCGTCCGCATGAATGGTGCAGGTGTAAGTCATACCGTCGGGCGTTTCGCCGCGGCAAATCTTGGTTCGTAGAGTTACCTTCGACTTCGCCTGGGCGATGACTTGATCGCCGTTAACGGAATTGACGGTCCTGTCTCGGTCACCATGAAACACGATGGTAGGATAGCGACCGCGGGCGCACCCGGGTGGCGCGATCCCGACGGCCCGCCGCGCATCGCGGCAAAGGCGGAAGGTATGTCGCGAGCGGCCCCGCATGCCAATCCGGAGTGAACACCGACGGCCGCATAAAGGTCCGGGTAGGTCGAGCCCATGACGGCCGCCGCGGCACCTCCTGCGGACAAGCCGGCAATGTAAACGCGCCCTGATTCCACGGGGAAGTCACGCATGACTTGTCGGGTAATCCCCGCGATCAATAACGGCTCGCCCTGGTCACGCTGCTGGTCGTCTGTATTGAACCAGTTCCAACATCTGGAAGGATTGGCTGACCGGTCCTGCGCCGGGTAGGCCACCAAAAAAGTCTGCTCCTCAGCCAACTCGTTCATCCGCGTGCCGGCGGCAAAGTCGTTTGGCGATTGCCTGCAGCCGTGGAGCATCACCACCAGGGGGACCGCCTGGCCCTTGCATCCGCTCGGAACGAAGATTTTGTAAGCACGACGTCCTGCCTCATTGGCGTAAACGCGCTCGTCGAACTGCGCTCCCTCCGGGACGGGGATTGAAGCACCTGAGTTGTCGTGTTCGTCGAGCCGGCCGCGCGCGCCGAAATCTCCCCAACGACCGAGAAACCCGCGCAGCGCTTCAGGATGGGGATCTCAGTCGCTGGTCGGCGAAGGACGCATTCTTGAAATGAGGGGGCGTGGACAATGGCGGCAACATGTCGGCTGGCGTGTGCACCCACGGGTTCTGGCCGCCGCCAAAGCTTGACGCTGCCCCGGAGGGGAGCGTTCGCAGCAAAACAGCCATCGCCTCGTTGAGCCGGCCTTGTCGCGTGAGGCGGGTCGCCTCGATCATGTCGATCTTCGATTGTGTGTTCATGGGATCCTCTGTCAGCGTGAAGTTCGCAAAGCGGGAGCACTTCCCTTCCTCTCGGAAGGGATTCATCGAGTCTTTGATCGTCGGCGATCAGCGGAACGCGACGGCGGTTTAACGGATGCGATCACCCAGCGCCGCTTTCACGGCAGGGCTGGCTTGCAGGGCGCCAAGCACGTGAATGGAGGCAATGGTTTCGCGCGCCAGTTCCGGAGTGACCTCGGGTGCAATGACAGCAAGTCCGAGGACTTGAATGTGCAGCGTTTCTCCAGCCGCTCGCACGGCCTCGAGATCCTGCCGACTATAACGGCGCAGACCAAGGTCGAGTTGCTGTCGAGCTACGGACTGCTTGACCGCCTCGCCGTGGCGATCGAGTTGGTTGCGGATTGCGGTCCGGATGAAGTCGGTGCGGTTTGAGTAGAAACCGTCCTGCACCAGAAGATCGATATGACCCAGATCGACATAGCCGAGATTGATCGTGATTTTCTCGCTCTCAGGTATCTTCGACCTGAGGTCAACAACTTTGTCGGCCATCTTTCACCATCCTCATAACATCTACATGGATGGTATATGGATGGCATAGGGAAATGTCAAGGTCGCTCTGGAGCTGTCGGGGCGCCTGCGCATGGAACAGGAAAGGTAACGGCCACGTCAGGGCCGCCTATCTCCTCAGTTCCCGTTGATAATTCGCTGCGGAACGGGCGGGATGAACGTGCGGAACCAAGGTGGTCCTGGGCGGTGCGACTCATTGACTCACATTGTTCTATTTAGTGCTGGAGTGCCCTGATTGTCAGCAAATCATCGCTGGCTCCGGCTCGGCCTTGAGTAGCATTCTCCAGCGAGACGTTCTCCTCATGGCCTAAACTCGGAAGCCACGGCCTCCGGCCGCGGCGGCGGCTTATTGGGAACCACCTGCCCTTGACGACCGGGGAAATTTTGCCGGCTGCAAAAAGTCAAACATATCCCGCAAATTTCATTCCACCCTAATGTTGGTGGCCCTTACAACGGCGGTCCATTGCGCGAGTTCGCGGGCCAGCATCTCGCCGAACTCGACTGGAGTGCCGATCTTGATCTCGGCGCCGAGACTTGCGAGGCGCGCGCGTGTCTCCGGCTGATCGAGGCTGATGCGGAATGCTGCATTGAGCTGGTTGATGATGGCAGGCGGCGTTCCGGCTGGTGCTACCACGCCGAGCCAAAACGGCGCCTGCAGCTTGGGATAGCCGACCTCTGGCATCGTCGGCACGTCAGGCAATTGCGAAAAGCGTTCGGCGCCGGCGATTGCCAATGGGCGCAGCTTTCCGGATTGCAGGTGCGGCAGGCTGGTGGTGCTGGCGTCGGCGACTATCTGGATCTCCCCGGCCAAAATGGCGGCGAGCATCGGCGCCGTCCCGCGATAGGGCACGTGCACGATGTTGACGCCGGTTTCGAGCTTGAACATTTCGGCCAGCAGATGCGGCGAAGTGCCGAAGCCCTGCGAGCCCCAACTGATCTTGCCGGGATTGGCCTTGGCGTAGGCCACGAGCTCGGCCAGCGATTGCACTGGCAAATCCGGGTGGACGCAAATGATGAGCGGCGTCTCGATGAGCAGACCGACAGGCGTAAACACCTTGGCAGGGTCGTAGCCGATGTTCTTATGCACGGCGGGGCCGCTCGTCAGCGCCCCTCCGGGAGTCACCAGGATCGTGTAGCCGTCCGGATCGGCCGCCGCGACGAGCTTGGCACCGACGCTGCCGCCTGCGCCGCCGCCGTGGTTCTCGATAACGATGCTCTGACCGAGTACAGCACCGAGCCGATCCGAGATGATCCGCGCCATGCCGTCGGTCGGACCGCCGGCCGGGAACGGCACGATCATTTTGATCGGTCTGCTCGGATAGTCGCGGGATTGAGCGTGCACAATGTCGCTGCTCTGCAGCGCCGATCCGGCGCACAGCAATGCCGCGAGCATCGCTCTCTTCATCATCGCAGCCGCGTTTCCGCTCAGACCTTGCGGGCTCCATCCAGGAATTGCTGAGATAGCCGCAATCTTCAATGGTCTAGTCGGCCATTTTGGGCGCCTAAATCAATTTACTACCAGATGAGCGGCAGTCTCAACCAAACACGAAGTGATTTTGCGTCACGGTCTGGTCTCGATCAACGGCCAGCACTTCTCGATCGCGGCCTCTCCCGGCGGTCGGGTCAGCCGCGGCGCCACGACGGTTATCGCTATAAGGTCTCGACGTCACACCTGGGTCCGAGGACATCGATCTGAAATAATGTTCAGCGTGCTGGTAATAGTTCTCTGCCGCGACCGTATTGCCGGCAAGGGCTTCAGCACGGGCGAGCGCCAAATACCGCTCATAGTTTCTTCGTGCGTTTTGAGAACTCTTCGGCTCGGGGCGCCCGACACTTGACGTCCACCGCTTTGCGCGGACAGCAAACGATGCTGCCGGTCTGGATTGGCGCGTGTGCATTCTCGCCTTTGGGTTATTCTGCACGGCTCACTCCTTAGTGAGGGCAAGCAGAACGCTCTCTGCAGTACCCGAGGACGAGAACCAGAGCTGCGTTCATTCTCTGAAGAGTGAGCCAACGCGGCGTTGAAGTCGTGGCCTGCTCTGCGCCGCGTTCATCAATTCGCGAGGCAGACCCGGCTCCCCTTGCTTCAGTCGTTGTCGCCGCACCTACCGACTAGACGATATATATGAACCAACCGTTTGCGATAGGGAGTGCAGTGAACCACTCGCCGGAGGCAGCCGGTTTACCATACCACGTGGTCCGTCATCCTAATGCTACGCTACCGCGTCTTTGGCAGCCTTTACTGGGCGAGCCCTGATGATCTTCCGAGCCGGCTTCGCCTTGAATATTGTTGGCTCCTTTGTGAACGGGTTGATGCCCTTCCGTGCCTTCGTGGCGGGCTTCTTGATGACAACGAATTTGGCGAATCCGGGCACAAAGAAGGCTCCAGTTTTCTTGAGTTCTTTGTAGCCTATCTCGGCAAGCGACTCGATGACGCCCTTGACGTCCTTCCGCGTCATACCGTTCGGATGCTGCTCAGCAATTTTTTGAATGAGCTCCGACTTCGACATCAACTTGGCCATGTCTCCTCCCCGGCTTCCAAATCATCCAGTGACAACGTTAGCCTGAAGTTTGTCGTGCAAGGAACTCGTGGGGACGCCGGATGTGGAAAACCGTAAAAATCTGGGGTAAGGCAGACCTCTCGGGTTAGGCGGTTCGTCGGCTGTGCGGGAAGATTTTGGCAGGTCCGATGCAATCGGCATTGTTTGAGCCATAGCTGTTTCCGCCGGTTCGACGATGTAGGCTACCCCAATCCATTTTACGAAACGAACCCAATAGGCAGACTACGTTTCGTGCCTGCGCCGAGTTCGTTCGCTGAACCAAGTTGCGATTTGAGGTCGCTCACCAAGGTCCGGGCGACGCGTCATCATTGAAGACGAGGATGCGCACCCCATCAGGGCATGGATTCCGAACCTCCCGCACGGGTGCCTCATCCCAGATCTCTTCATCCGTCAGCGATCACGTGCGTTTCTTGGCCGGCTTCTTCAACCGACGCCGGGTCCTCCCCCATTCTCGTCGATGAACTCGACGCCGGCCGCCTCCAAGGCTCGGCGCACCGCCAAGTCATTGGCTGCGTCATAAGGTCTGCCTCGCTCTCGGCGCGGCGGATCGTGGCAACCCCCAGCCGGCTCTCGCGCTAGATCTTCGGCCCTCCAGCGAAGGCTCGGCCGCCCTGATTTGCGCACTCGTAAGCGGCTTTCATTTGCCAATTTGATATATTATACGCATATGAAATGATCTAATAGACGATAGATCCGATACGGATCTGACATCAGCTCGTGATCAACGATCAGCGTTGGAAGCAACGAATACTGATGGAAGGAGCCATGGAATTCAGCAAACAGTGGCACCGCCCCGATCGCCGCCACTTCATTGGCGGTTCCGATGCCCGGATCATCATGGGCGACGACGAGCCGGCCCTCATCCGGCTGTGGCGCGAGAAGCGCGGCGAGATCGAGCCGCAGGACCTTTCGGACAATCTCATCGTCCAGCTCGGGGTCGCCACCGAGCCGCTCAACCGGCTCTGGTATGAGCGCACGACCGGAAAGGCGATCAAGGACGTCCAGCTGCGGGTCCGGCATCCGGTCATCCGGTGGATGGCCGCAACCCTCGACGGCGTGGTCGAGCAGTCCGGAGCCGTCTTCGAGGCCAAGTTCATGCTGCCGTGGTCGTTCTCGGAGGAAGGCGCGGCCGAGAAATACATGGCGCAGCTCCAGCACAACATGTGGGTGACGAACGCGACGGCACGCGGTGCTGTCGATCATCACCGGCGGCGGCAAATGGGTCGAGATCACCGTTCCGGCGGACGCGCTCTACCAGCACCTCCTGCTGACAGCGGAGAAGAAGTTCTGGCGCTGTGTCGAGAGCGGCGACCTGCCGCGCCTCTATTTGGCGGAGACGCCGCGTCCCCGGATCGAGGCGGTGCGGATCGTCGACATGACCGGTTCCAATGCCTGGGCGGAATTCGCGGCGTTGTTTCGCGAGACGCGGACCGCCTTCGTCCAGCACGAGAGCGCCAAGGCCGAACTCAAGGGATTGATGCCGGAGGATGCCAAGGAGGCGAATCGGTCATGGCATTCGGGCCAAGCGCTCGAAATCAGGCGCCATCAGCTTCGAACTCCTTGAGGTGGAGGCTGGCCATGCAGCGGTCCAGTGAATCGATCGGCGCCATCGCCGGCGCGCTGGCGAAGGCCCAGGCCGAACTCACCAATCCGGAGAAGTCGCTGATCGCCACCATCCGGTCCCCGTTCCCGCGGGAGAGCGATCGCACGTTCCGCTACGCCTCACTGTCGTCCGGGCTCGATATCGTCCGCAAGACCTTGGGCAAGCACGAAATTGCCACCGTGCAGACGACGTCGATCGACAACGAGGCCGGGCTCATTCGCCTCACCACGGTGCTTGCCCACACCTCCGGGGAATGGGTGTCGTCCGACTGGCCGGTGTGCCCGGTCAGCCGATACGGCGGCCCCGCATAAGATGGGCGCGGCGCTGACCTATGCACGGCGCTACGCGCTGTTCACCCTCGTCGGCATTGCCGGGGAAGACGATCTCGATGCACCCGACCTCCTCGGAACGACCTCGAGCGAGGGATCACCGGAGACATCCGGCAATTCACACAAGGCAAATGGGCATGCTGACGCCGTGCCAACGCCCTCTGTCCGTTACAATGGCAAGCGGCTGCATCGCATCCCGAAGCCTTCCGCTCCGGTCCTCGATCCTGAAGCTTCAGCGGCATTGCGGAAGAAGCTGGTAGCCGAGATCGAGGGTCTTAAGTCAGCAGAAACGGCCATTGCCTGGGCGAGCCGCGGGCTGATTGCGAAAAACACGGCTTGCTATCGAAGACGCCGACGCTGTGGAAACGGCATTTCGGAACCGAATGGGGTTGCTCGAAAGAGCTGAACCCTCGGACGACTCAGCGTCGGCAACGAAAGATAGCTGATGTTGGTCGCGTCGGGTGCCAGCAACGGGCCGACCGCTCTGACACAGGCGAATGAACCATCGGGAGGGCAGGCTACATCAGATGCTGCTCCATCAACTCAGCAAGTCAACAACAGTAACGGCAAGCTGCGCCGCTTTCGGGACAAGGAACATCTTCGCTTTGTCGCCAAGCAGCCGTGCACGGTGTGCGAGCGCCAGCCGTGCGAGCCGCACCACATCCGTTTCGCCCAGCCGCGCGCCATCAGCCGAAAGGTGAGCGACGAGTTCACCGTACCGCTGTGCCGGGTGCATCATCGCGGAAATCCATCGCCGGGGTGACGAGGCCGCGTGGTGGGCCGAGTTCGGCATCGATCCGATGCCGATTGCGTTACGGCTTTGGCAACAAACACGCGGCATCGGCGGTCGACCTGACGACAAGCCCTCGGAGCGCCGGCGAAACCGACCAAGCGGCCAACGCCGCGGGAGCACCGCGAATGCAATTTCTGACAAGGGTGCCTCCGCATGACGTCGTTCCGGCAAATCGAGGCCAACCGTCGCAACGCACTACGGAGCACCGGGCCGAGAACCGAGGAAGGAAAGCGGTCATCGCGCGCCAATGCTTTTCGCCACGGTTTGACCGCCGAGACTGTTGTGGCACGGGTCGAGGATGCAGAGGATTACCGCGCCTTCGAAGCGGCGGTGATCGCGGATTATGATGCGCGAACGGCCGTCGAACGGGAACTGGTGCTTCGACTCGCCTCATTGCTGTGGCGACTTCGTCGAGCCACGGCGGTCGAGACCGACCTTCTTTCGATACAAGCGGAGAACTTGGCTGATCTGCGCAACCGGGGCGAGACGTCCCGTGAACAATGCGACCAGCAATCGCCTGCCGCGGTGTACCTGCCAACCGTTCGCGCGGTGCGGCAAGGAGGCGAAGTTGACTCGGCTCGATGTCAGTCCATTGAAACGTAGAAATGACTATGCCGCAGCGACGCGAACGCTGACTCACTGCTTTCTGCGGCTTGCGAATCTCGATAGCGCTGTTCTGGATCGGCTCGGCAGATACGAAGCCGCTTTATGGCGGCAGACGGTGCAGACACTGTTTGCCCTCGGGTCGGCTCGCCAGCGATAAGAGCTCATTCTTCGGCTCGTTGGTCGGGGTGCCAAATCTACGAAACGAACCCATTTGATGTCACGGACAATCATATTGGAGATATCAAATAGATACGTGTCGCAAGCTCAAGCCAGACAGATTGCGCCGCACCGTACGACCAGGTGCCGTGATCTTCCTCATTCTGATGTGGACGCAAACGGCGCCATGATGCGGACTGTACCGATCGTCTCGCGCTCGAAGCGGTGCGAGTCGATGGCGAGGTCAGGATTCCGGTTGAGTTAACTTGCCAGTCGTCCATAACTTCGCTTTAGGCACGGTGGTCTTGCTTCGCCCGTCCGATATTGGCCGTGCGATTGCCACAACATCTGCTATGCTCAGTTCGCGCGTTAGGTCGAATGGAGACTTGATGAAGCGAGTTCGGCATCGATCGACGCAGTGACTTTCGCCCGTCCGCGGATCAGCGAGGAATCGCTAGAACCTACTTCACACCAGGTCGCCTGCCTACCTTTAGTCGGAGAGAGATTTGTAGATGCCGTTGAAGGTTCCGTTGTCTCAGGCTGACATTAGTGCCGCGTTGCTGTCGAGGCGGAAAGCGATCCGGGCCATTATCTCGTCTGTCACAGTAACGTTCGTTGCCTCCATCGGTCTCACACCGACAATTCGCGGCGCGAGCGGAGGAGCCTCGCGGACCCTGATTCCGGAGACTTAAAAATTGGCCTTATCCTAACTCTTTCTGGGACGTTAAGCGCGTCGCTCGCGCCGGCGTACGACAGAGTTCGTAGAAGTTAACGATCCGTCGGCGCGGCAAGCCGGGCGATGCGCAATGCCGCCGAAATGGCAGTAGCCGAACTCGGCACATCGAACGTTCAGCTTCTGATAAAGGACGATGCTGGGAACGGACCTGCGGCAAGGCTCGCCGCCCAACGGGCGATTGATGAAGGTGCCGAGATCCTTTTGGGACCGATCTTCGCGCATCAGGTGCCGCCGGTTGCTCAGGTAGCCCACGCGCACCAGATGCCGGTGATCGCATTTTCGTCCGATCGCAAGGTCGCATCTCGTGGCGTCTATCTGCTGAGCTATCTGCCCGAGGCCGATGTCGATCGGGTGGTGGGCTATGCGATTTCGCAACGAAAGCGCTCATTCATTGGAATTGTTCCGTCGAGCAACTACGGCGCGTTGGTCGAAGGGGCATTCAAGGATGCCGTTTCGCGCGGCGGCGGACGACGTGATGGCGCTTGAACGCTATCAGAGCCCCAAGGATTTCGGCAAAGTCGCGCAACACATCGCGCAAGGATCGATGCATGCCGATGCATTATTCATTCCCGATGGCGGCGATGCAATGGATGTGGTTGCGGCCCTTGCGGCGGCGGGAGTCAATCTCCATCAGGCCGTGCTTCTCGGCACGCAATCCTGGGACAACCCGAAGGTCTTCTCCAATCCGCTGGCTCAAGACGCCTGGTACGCGGGTCCGGATCCGGCAGGCTTTCGCTCTTTCGCCGCACGATATCGCAGCCGATATCACGAAGAGCCGCCGCGCGCAGCGGCGCTCGCCTATGAAGGGGTCGTGCTGGTTGCCGCTTTGGCGAAGACGCAAAGACACGATCACTGACGAGGTGCTGACCAGCCCGCTTGGGGTTTGCCGGCGTCGACGGCATCCTTCGTTTTCGCAGCGACGGAACCAATGAACGCGGCCTTGCCGTCCTGCGCGTCACGTCATCGGGACCTCAGGTTATTTCGCCGGCACCACGTCGTTTCGGATCTTGATTTCGCGCAGGCACCTGTTTTTGATCTACCACACCGGCGCTGGGAGAGCCGCGTTCGCCCATCAGACGATGCGAGTACCCGGCCGGCGGCCCCTGGGCGGGATCGGCGCGCTGTCGATCCGAGCGTGCTGATTTATGATTTGGCGAGTGCCGAGCGGGCGCGCCGCTGCGCTGACTTGACCAGTCGCGGCGACGGCGGCGCAGGCACAGCGTCCGAGCGCCCATCAAGGCACTGAATGGCGACGGCAAGGCTCGCAACGCCGTCCTCGCCGGTCACCGGCGGCGGCGCGCCCTCCTTGATGGCCTTGATGAAGGCCATCAGTTCGGCGCGCAGCGGCTCGGCGTGTCCCATCGAAAGGTGGCGCATGGAATAGCTGCAATCGGGCCGGAAGCCATAGCACTCGGTGACCTGGCGGGTGAGAAGATCGCCGATCACGTATTTGCGCTTGGTCGCGACATGGACGGTGCGGGCTTTGAACGGCGTCAGCCAGTTGGTGTTGATGTGCGCGAGCACGCCCGAGGCGGTGCGGAACTGCAGCAGCGCGATGTCCTCGCGTTCGGCGACCGCGTTGGAGAGCTGCGGCTGCACCTCGACGATCTTCGAGCCGGTGAACCAGCAGATCAGGTCGATGTCGTGAACCGCGAGATCGATGACGACGCCGACGTTCGACATCCGCGGCGGAAACGGACCGACGCGCGTGATCGCGATGGAAAGAATCTCCTCCTTGCGGATCGCCTCACCGATCGCCTGCGACGGCCGGATTGAAGCGTTCGACGTGGCCGATCATCAGGGTGACGCCGGCGCGTCGCGCGGCAGCGATGATCTCCTCGCCTTCGGCGACGGTCGATGCGATCGGCTTTTCCACCAGCACATGGACGCCGCGGGCGATGCAGGCGAGCGCGATGTCGCGATGAAAATGGGTCGGCGCCGCAATCGACACCGCATCGACGCCGCGATCGAGCAACTCCTCGACCGAGCAAGAGCAGCGCAGCTGAGCGTGGAACCAACGAAGTGGGCTTGTTTGCGGTCCGGATCGACGACACCGGCGAGCGAGACGCCAGGAAGCTCGGCCAGCACACGCGCATGATTTGCGCCCATGACGCCGACGCCGACGACCCCGACGCGCAATGCCGGGCGGCCATCGGCTTTCGCAGATTGCAACATAGACTTTGGCCCCTCCACACCGAACGCTAGACTTCGAACTACCGGTTCGAAAGCTTGTGTTCAACTACCCCGATATTCTCCCCTAGCACGGCTCAACGCCGGTTGCGACCACAGCGTTGGCAATAATTCCGAACAAGAATGCAAGCCAAACAATTGACGCACACCTCGTACAACTCCACGATGGTAGCCTCAGGACCCCGCCGCATTCACCCAATCGGGAGCAATTACAAGCCGCGAAACCACGAAATGGACAGGCGTCATGAAGCAAAGCAGTATCAGGGGTGCAAACGACGGCCGTACGCCTCCGACCTCCACCAACGCGCGCAGTAAGACGAAGTAGCAGCCGAAATAACCAACAGCATAGCCGGCATACCGACAAATTTAGCAGTCGTGATCCGACTGCGAAATACCACTCTGATTTTCATCAGAGCTTGAAACGACAACCCAGCAACGAAAGCGGCTACGAAAGCCCATCCGTATTGTACGAACTTCAGCGCACCTAGGTAAATCCCGTAGGTGAGGACCGTATTGGCGCCACGAACGGCGACGAATCGAATTCCTTCGTGAAAATTTGCTGCCCAATTCGCGGGTCTGATCCGCACCGGCCGCCGGACAGGCGGAAGGCCGCGCTTGCAAACGCCCGTGCGGCGACGCGCTCAAGGTTCCTCAGCTGAGCCGAAATCGTTATGCCCGACACATTGCCCATGACCGCTCCCGCCACCGGTTCCATTCGAATGAACCGCCCCCACATGCTCGGCGACGGGGATCGATTACGATCAGCATAACGTCGCGATCGCGCTGTTGCAAACACGCCGAAAATCCCGATCGGCTTTACGATGTTCTCGCCGCGCCACCGACAAGCTCGCACGCACAACTCTCTTGAACGGACACCGCGATCTGCTAGCATTTCGGGTTCCGGCGAACCGCAGGGGGCGTTTGCGTACTTCAGCGAAGGAGTTCTTGATGACCGGTGCGGCGGTGAACTTTTCGGATATTCGCGCACAAAATGACTCACTCCGCGAGAAATTGATACGGCGACCAGGAAGGTAATCGATAAAAGCGATTTCTGTCTAGGGTCCGCCGTACTAGAATTTGAAGATCGTTCGCGACTTTTTTAGGGGCGCGATACGTTGTTGCCGTAAACTCGGGGACCAGTGCCCTGCACCTGGCCCTTCTGGCACTTGGCATCGGTGATGGCGCCGAGGTTATAACGGTAGCGAGTACGTTCGTCGCGACCGCGGCGGCAATTCTTTATACGGGCTCTCGTCCAGTATTTGTGGATATTGATCCTGATCGGTTTACGATGGATCCCAGTAAAATCGAAGCTGCCATTACTCCTAAGACTGCTGCAATCATGCCCGTGCATCTCTATGGCCAGGTGGCGGACATCGATCCAATTTGCCGCATTGCTCAAAACCATGGTTTGTCAGTCATCGAGGACGCTGCCCAAGCTCATGGCGCAACATATAAAGGAGCTATGGCCGGGACCCTCGGCAAGATCGGATGTTTCAGTTTTTATCCGGGGAAGGTCCTCGGAGCATTTGGAGAGGGCGGCGCGGTGGTGACGGACGATGGCGCCCTTGCTGAGCGGGTCCGTATCATGCGAGATTGGGGACAAACTGAGCGCGGGGTCCATCTTTATCCAAGCTTCAATTACAGGATGGACGGAATACAGGGCGCGGTACTTAACATAAAGCTACGCCGGGTGCGTGAGTGGATTAATGCGCGGAGACAGGTCGCTGCACGCTATGATCGGCTGCTTGGAACAATTCCGCAATCACTGAGCATCGTACGCCCGAAAGCCTTTCCGGACGGTCAGCATATTTACCACCAATATGCAATTCGAATTCCGGAGCGAGATAGCGTCCGGGCGAATTTAAGTCGCGTCGGAATAGAAACAGGGATTCACTACCGGTTTCCCGTGCATCTGCAACCAGGATTTAAGGACCTTGGTGCCGCTCCCGGAGACCTCCCTTGTTCGGAGGCCCTCGCGCAAACCACACTTTCGTTGCCGATCTACCCGGAGCTAACCGCGAGCATGCTAGAGCGCGTCGTTGATGCAATTCGATCGCTGGGTGAGATAAAGTCGTGAGCGATCTCAGCGTTGTTGTTCCCTGTTTTAATGAAGAGGGCAACCTCCAGGTACTGTACGACCGCATTTGTGAGATCGGTACCAAAGAAAACGTGTCATTAGAGCTTATTTTTGTGGACGATCACTCGCGAGATGGCACGTTCAACGTTGCCGCGCAACTCTCCAAATCCGATCCGCGAGTACGGGCAATTCGGTTCGAAAAACTCCGGATCGCATATTGCTTGCATTTGCGGGTTAGAGCACAGCACAGGCGATGCCGCTGTCCTGATCGCGGCTATCTCCAGGATCCCCCGAGGTTATTGCTCAACTGCTAGCCAATTGGCGTTCGGGTGCTCAAGTCGTCTGGGCTACACGTGCTCAGCATATTGGGCAGGGATCTTTGCATAGGCTTTTAAGTGGTCTGTTCCACCGCACAATGGCTCGTGTATTGAACAATGATATCTTAACGCGAAATGGCGCGGACTTCTTTTTAGCGGATCGATTGGTTGTCGATGCCTTGTTCAGCACCCGGCGAAACATTAGCCTGTTTGCGACTGTTGCGTGGCTGGGCTTTGACCAGCGTGCGATTTTGTATGAGAAGCAAGAGCGACTAAGCGGCGGCTCTGGCTGGACTTTTTGGAAGAAGCTGAAATTATTTATAACTCAGTTACCGGTTTTTCGTACTTCCCTATCAGACTAATATCCGTTCTCGGCTTTGCTGTAGCGTGTTTCGGTGGATTGTATTCCATTGTAGTATTAATTAATTACTTTACTGAGGGACCGATTGAGGGTTGGACTTCGATCATGATGGTGCTCCTTGTTTTGGGTGGCTTGCAGATCGCGACATTAGGCATCATCGGCGAATACCTGTGGCGGACCCTGGACGAAGCGCGGCAACGACCTCGCTATAACATCGAGAAATCGGTCGGGGGCGCGATTCCCGCCTTCAACTACCCTGCTCTTTCGAGAAGCAAGGAAAACGGCACGATGACTGAAGTGAAGACATTTTGGGATGACCGAGCGGCCAATCCTCATGCAACCCCGCGCAAGTTACCCATCCTGATATCTGGCAGCGTTGGCTCGAGATTGAGACAGTTAAACGAATACTGCCAAGGGGCAAGCGCGTCATCGATATCGGCTGCGGTAATGGTTTTGCAACGAAGCAGATAGCACCTCTTTGCGACGAAATCCTTGGGGTAGATTACAGCGACGGGATGATCACGCGAGCGAGAGCCGAAGGGGATACAATTCCGCGTTCCGGGAAATTTGCGGTCGCTGATGTACTTGATCTTAATCCTAATGCATTCGGATTCTTTGATGTTGCAATTACGATGCGTTGCCTCATCAACCTGGTTGACTGGAATGCCCAGAAACAAGCGCTGATCAATATTGCACAAATTTTCGTCCCAACGGGCTTTATATCTTTATTGAGGGATCGCGCGACGGCAGAGAGGCTCTTAATCGATTGCGAGAGTCGGTTGGTCTGCAAGCGATGCCGACAGTGTGGCATAACGTTGATTTTGACCACAGGAGATCCTCGGTTTTCTCGACGATTATTTTATGCTGGAACGTCACATTGGTTTCGGATCCTATGACCTTATTGCACGCGCGTTCCATCCACTGTACGTCGCGCCGGGTCAACCGGAGTACAACTCGAAGATCAATGAACTTGCTGCGCGGCTAGCGCTTGAGCGGCCTGATGATATTGCGAATAGCCGCGTTGCCGTTTATTGCTTGCGCCGACGCGGGTGAGCAGACTTCAACATGCTCAATATTGGATGATGAGAGTTAGTCGATAGCAATGCGGATTCCTTCCGCGCACGAACGACTGGCGGCCTCAAGTTGGCTCACGACACGCCGTCCGCAATTACCGTCGGTTAAGGGAGCTCACCAGAGCTGATGCAGTCAGCAAAGTGTTCGATCGCATTGCGCAATGCCTCACTGCGGTCAAGCATTGGTGCAAACATGTCGCCTAGTCGGTAGCCAACCTGGAGGCTGGCGGCAGCCTCACGCGAAGTTGGTAGATCTAATCCGCGATCGTAGATTTTAAGTTTTTCATCAGGTTCTAAGTCGTCATAAACCATCATACGGCGGGTCCCGCCAAGCAACGTTCGTCTGAGTTTCACAGGAGCCAACCAGTTAACGTGAAAATGTGCAATCATCGAGCCATTAAAGATGCAGGTGACGTAGGCCATGTTTTCCGGTTGACCGGCGACATGGGCGCGCGATTGAGCAAAGATTGCCACGGGTTTCTGCTCAAAAATATAATCAACGATCGATAGGTCATGGACTACAAGGTCCCAAATAACGTTGACGTCATGCTGAAAAAGACCGAGTTTGAACTCTCGCAGAAAATCATAATACAACGGGTCGCCAATATAGCCCTCTTTGACAAGCTCGCGCATTTTGCGAACGGCGGGATTATAGACGAAGATGTGATCGACCATCAGGCAAAGATGGCGCTTTTCCGCCTCGCGGACTAAATTATCTGCTTCAATTGAACTCGCGGCCAGTGGCTTCTCGATAAAGGTATGCTTGCCAGATCGCAAGGATGCCATACCTAAGTCGTGGTAAGTCGACACCGGTGTGGCAATGAAGATTGCATCGATGTATTGCCGATCAAACAAGTCCTTCGGATTCTGTGTAACTAAAGGAGTTGGATACTGCGCGGCCAAGTTGCGCATCTCGCTTGATCAAGGTCGCAAAAAGCGACCAACCTAGTAGACGAAGACATACTGAGATTGCGCAGAATGTTGGGGCCCCAGTATCCAAGGCCGATCACACCGCACCGCAGCGTCATTTAAATTCTCCGCCGTCGTCGGTTGGCGGCAAACGCCAATTCACGATCTGGGTTTCGAGCAGTGACGAAGCATCCCGGTATTGAGCGCGAAACCAGTTCAGATATCGGCGGATCCCGTCGGTGAAAGCAACAACAGGCCGAAAACCAGCAATATCGGCGGTCTTCGCTGTATTCGCGGCAAGACACCGAATGTCGCCAGGCCGCTCACTTATGAATTCGATAGACAGGTCGTTCCTTCCGCTTTCGTGGATAATTGTTTCGGCGACTTTCCAACCGAAATTGCGCGTCCGCATCCGATGTTAAATATCGACCCCAATGTATCGGGATGTAGACCGACGCGCCAGATGCCGTCGGCAGTGTCGGTTACGTAGGTGAAATCGCGTCCTTGGGCTCCATCACCAAAAACGACAGGCGAATGCCCGTTGAGTGCGCGGATGATAAATCTTGGGATTACTTCAGCAAGCACACCGGTCTGATGGGCACGCGGTCCGAAAGCATTGAATGGCCGGATCACAACGACCGGCAAACGGTAGGTGCGCCAATAGGCCAGTGTGTAGTATTCCCCGGCTAGCTTGGCAGCGCCATAGACAGTCGTCGGCGCACACATCGACTTATCTTCCATCAATGGCTCAATTGAGCTGTCTCCGTAGACCTCCGATGAGGAGCAATAAACAAAACGCTTCACGCGGTGTCGGCGTGCCGCTTCAAGCGTGTTCAATGTACCGGTGGCATTAACGGCGTGATTCGATAATGGCTCACCTAGCGATTTGCGTACACATTCAACCGCAAGATGAAACACAACATCGATGCGGCGCATAGCTCCGTCGGCTGCATCCTGATTCAAAACCGATCCGTCAATGATTTCCAAGCGATAAACTCGCCGTGCGTCGGCAAGATTCGCCATGGCGCCGGACGCAAAGTTGTCGAGAACGACGACTGCATGACCCTCAGCTAATATCCTATCAACCAGATGGCTGCCGATAAAACCAGCTCCACCCGTCACTAGATATCTCATGTTGACTGATCAATCTTTTGCCGGAGCATAAGTTCACGCGGGCACGCCGGCAAAGGGCGACCGGCGGTACGTCCTGTGTGACGATGGCGCCAGCGCCTATCATCGCGCCGACGCCAATGCGCACCCCGCACATGATGATTGCACCGGTGCCGATTGAAGCGCCGTGTTCGACGCGCGTGGGAACGACCTTCCAGTCCTTTTCGGTTTGCAATTGCCCGCCGCTCGTGGCCCTCGGCAGTTTATCATTTATAAACATAACGCCATGACCAATGAAAACCTCATCTTCAATTGTAACGCCTTCGCAAATGAAGGAATGAGAAGAGATTTTGCAGTTCGCGCCAATCGTCGCGTTCTTTTGAACTTCGACGAAGGCCCCAATCTTAGTCTGATGGCCGATCTTGCAGCCGTAGAGATTAACCAGCGCCGGATGGTAGATCTGCACGCCCTCGGCTAAAATAACGTCCTGAGCAATTGGCATTAGCGTTCCTTTGCGAAGACAACGTCGGTGCGATCGAGCGAGCTTAAAATATGATTTGTGTCGGCAAGAAGGATCGCCATTCGCAACCGATCAGCGATTGCGCGTTGTTCGGATGGCATCAATCCAGGATATAGCGGGAGAGCAATGCCGCGATCCTTGAAAATAACTCTCCGTTTTGCAAACGCTTACAACTGGTCTGATCGCATTCCCTGCAATACGTATTCAGGCTTGATTCCGGTCGAGGACATCGCCAGTCCCGTTTTTGATACGCTGACTCGCGGTGACTGCACATAACTCCGCGACGCGTCGACACCCCAGCTTCGAGCAGGGTTTGCATGACGGTTCTTTGGTCGATCTTCTCCGGCAAGCGAACGCAATAGGTTTGCCAGTTGGACTTCGCCCATGGCGGCTCACTAGGAAGCCCAAGCGCTGGGATCGACGCCAGCAGCTCGCCGTAGAAAGCGGCTTGTGTCCGCCGTTCGGTCACGAGTTCGGGTAGCCGCCGCAACTGAACCCGCCCTACCGCCGCCTGAAGGTCCGTCATGCGGTAGTTGTAACCAAGGAGCTCATAGGATTCGAAAGTCACTTTCGATGACACATGGCGCACTCGGTCCGATACGCTCATCCCATGCTGCCGCAACATGTCAAAACGGCGTTTGAGTTTCACGCTGTTGGTCGTCAACATGCCGCCGTCGCCGGTGGTGATAACCTTGCGGGGATGGAATGAGAAGCAGGCGATGATCCCGTGAGGGCGGCCGATAGCTTGCCACTCCCCACCTATCAGTATCTGACTACCAATCGCGCAGGCGGCATCTTCGACGACGGGTAGGTTGTATTTTCGTGCAACGGCTAAGATCGCCTCCAGATTGCAAGGCATGCCGAGCTGATGGACCG
>CAVPDZ010000018.1:0-579172 GCA_963702755.1 uncultured Alphaproteobacteria bacterium
CCTCGTATCGCTACTTCGATGGAGCTCCGCAACGACGTGCCTACCGGCACATCCTGCGTTCGCTGCATCAATCGCGCTGCGACTTCGTGCGCATGCTCCGCGCGCGGCGAGGATCCTCGATCTCGGCGGCGCCGATCAGGCCTGGGACGCCGGCGCGCTCGTCACGATGGGTTACCCGTATCCCTTCGAGCTCCTGACCATCGTCGACCTGCCCGGCGGAGAGCGCCACGACCTGTACGGCCACATGGCGTCGTCGGCGCGGGTGGAGACGCGGCTGGGTCCGGTGGAGTACCGGTACCACTCGATGGTCGACCTCGCGCCGTACCCCGACGCGTCGTTCGACCTCGTCTTCAGCGGGCAGACGATCGAGCACATGACCGAGGACGAGGCCGAGAAGATGATCGGCGAGGTGCGGCGCGTGCTCGGTGCCGGGCGGCTGGTTCTGTCTCGACACACCGAACCGGCGCGTGACGGAGCTGCAGCTGGGCGCGGACGTCCTGTCGAACCCGGACCACAAGCTGGAGTACACGCACGAGCACCTGTCGAGGTTGCTGCGCGACGGCGGCTTCGACATCGCCGGCGCGTACGGGCTCAGCCTCGCCGACGCGTCGCTCGCGCACGGGGCGTTCGACGAAGCCGAGGTCGCGGCCGAAGCACGGCGTCTACGCGGAGATCGCCGACTGCTATTTCCTCGCGTACATGTGCCGCCTGCCCGCCGGCTAGCTGCGACGGACTAACGCCGGTCGGCCGCTCGAACGCCGACGGCGTGGACGAAGTGTCGCGTAGCGATCGATCACGTCGGCCCAGCGGTAGTGGCCGTCGACGAACGCCTGGCCGGCGCGGCCGAGAGCCGACCGGAGTGCGGGTGACGCGCCGAGCCGGTCGAGCTCGACCTCGAGCTCGGCGTAGTTGCCGAAGGCGAGCCCGCCGCCCGAGCGCCGGACGTGATCGAGCGTCACCGCGCAGCGACTGTTGACGAACGCCGGGGTCCCGACCGTCCAGGCCTCCATGAGCACGATCGAGAACGACTCGAACGCGCTCGGCGAGACGAGCGCGAGCGCGCCGCGCAGCAAGCCCCACTTGACGGCTTCGTCGACCCCGCCGACCGTCGCGATGTCGGGGTGCTCGGGCGGCGCGTTCATGATCGTGCCCGCGAAGACGAGCCGCAGCGGGCCGCGCGCGGCGGTCCTTGTAGCGGGCGAAGCACTCGGCGAGCAGGCGCGCGCCCTTGCCGTCGTCGACGCGGCCGAGGCACAACAGGTACGGGCGGTCGTCGAGCCCGACCGCGGCGAGCGCCTCGGCGGCGTTCCCGTCGGCCGAGTCGACGCCGAGCCCGACGACGACGGCCGGTTTCGACGCGACCGCGAAGCGGTGCTCCACCAGGTGCCGCTCCGGCTCGCTCCAGTACGCGAGGCCCGCGGCCGCACCGAACACGGGCCGGTAGATCGGCAGCCCCAGCACGGGTTCGTCATGCGCGGCGGGGTGGAGCACGAGCGCGCGCGGCGACGCGGGGAAGGCCGGCGACGGTGGGGTGGTAGAGGAACGGATGGAACGCGACGACGTCGGCGTCGCAATGCGCGATCGCGTCGATCAAAGCGGGCGCGACCGGCCCCTGCTCGTCGATCCACTCCGTTGTTCTGCCTCGGTCGACCCGCCGGCCGCGCCGGATGACGAGATCGGTGCGCGCGTCGAAGTCGGCGCTCCGGCGCCCCTCGACCGGGAAGCGGTGCACGGCTCACGCCGTCGATCTCGGTGGTCCCGCTCGGGTAGTGGTCGGCCCACGTACCGGCGTCGAGCGCGCAGGTCGTGAGCGCCTCGACCGTGAAGACCGGGCGGGTCGCGAGCCGGGTCGCGAGGAGGCGGGCGGCGGTCTCGGCGCCGCCCGGGACCTCGGTGCCGTAGCGCGGGGTGACGACCGCGAGCTTCATGACGCGGCCGCGGGCGCACGCCCCCGATGTCACGGCTTCGACGAACGCGGGGCCCGGTGCGCGACAGGTCGAAGTCGCGAACCCGGCGCGCGCCGGCGTCGATGAGCTGCCGCGCGCAGGGCGGCGATCGACGACGACGCGCTCGACCGCGGCCGCGAACGTGCACGGGTCCTTGACGTCGAGCAGCAGGCCCGGCGTCGCCGAGCGTCTCGGGCACCGCGGTCGACGCGAACGCGACGATCGGGACGCCGTGGTGCATGGCCTCGAGCAGCGGCACGCAGAAGCCCTCGTGCTCGCTGCACACGACGAACACGTCGGCGGCCCGGTAGTACGCGGCGAGCTCGGCGGGCGAGACGCCGCCCGTCAGGGTCACCGACGTCGTCGAGGCCGAGCGCGTGGACGAAACGCTGGAGCGTGCGGGCGTAGCCGTCCTCGCGTCCGCCGCCGACGAGGATGCGAGGCCGCGCGTCGGCGTTGTGGAACCGGCGGTACGCGGCGAACGCCTTGACGATGTCGTGCTGGGCCTTGTTCGGCGCGAGGCGGCCGACGAACAGCCAGGTGACGCGGCGCCGCGGTGCGCGCCGGTGCCGGCGCGGGCTCGACGTCGAGGGTGGCGAGGTCGAGCAGGATCGGGACGACGGTGGTGCGGCGCGAAACCCGCCTCCATGAGGTCGTG
This sequence comes from uncultured Alphaproteobacteria bacterium, assembly GCA_963702755.1. Lineage (GTDB taxonomy): Bacteria > Pseudomonadota > Alphaproteobacteria > Rhizobiales > Xanthobacteraceae > JAJPKK01. The sequence goes on from CAVPDZ010000018.1 coordinate 2,605, forward strand.
CTCGTTGTAGCTCGAGTCGGCGATGCCGAGCCGGGCGCGGGTCGGCCAGCTCCCGCAGTTGGCCGCGGCCCCACGCCACGCCGTGCGCGGCGACCGGCTGCCAACCCGCGATGTACCGCATCGGGGTGAGGTTGTGATGGTTGACGACGATCGGCTCGTCGCGGGCGAGCACCGCGTCGGCGACGACGAGCCGATGGCCATCTGGTAGACGATCACGTCGGCGCGGCCGCGGGCGTCGCGCAACAGGTGCGCGCCACGATCGGCCCACGCCGGATCGATCTCGGACGCGAAGATGTCGGACGTGTGTCCGGCGGCCCGCAGCGCGTCGCGTACGGCCAGCGTGTGCGCGCCGACCGCGCCCGGCTCGAGGGTCGGGCACGAACTGGTGGACGATCACTGCCGCGGTCCTCGACGACGCCGCCCCGATGACCGGCTCGATCGCGTCGAGCAGCTTGCGCTTCGACTTCGTCGATGTCGAATTCGCGCAGCCGCGCCGATCCCGGCTTCGACGAGCTGGCTCCGCAGCGCCGGCGTCGGTCACGACACGGTGCACGGCGGTCGCGACCGTGTACGCGTCCTTGGCGTCGAGGAGGAGCCCGGCTTCGCCGAGCGTCTCCGGTACCGCGGCCGCCGCGTACGCGACGATCGGGACGCGGTGGTGCATCGCCTCGAGCAGCGGGACGCAGAATCCCTCGTGCTCGCTCGCGACCACGTACACGTCGGCGGTCTCGTAGTAGGCGGTGAGCGCAGCCGCGCTGACGCCGCCGGCGATGTCGACCGCGTCGGCGAGCCCGAGCGCGTCGACGAAGGCGTTCAGCGCGCAGCTCGTATTGGTGTGACGACGATGCGCCGACGAGATGGAGGCGCGCGTGTGTCGTCGTACAGGCGCCGGTACGCGGCGAACGCCTTGACGAGGTCGTGCTGCGCCTTGTTCGGCGCGAGCCGGCCGACGAACAGCCAGTCGATCGCCGCCGGCGGTCTTCGCGCCGGACAGCCGGCCGAGCGGTCGCAGGGTCGGGCGGCGCCGAGTCGAGCGCGGCGACGTCGAGCAGGATCGGCACGACGGAGGTGCGCCGGTAGCCGAGGTCGGTCAGCTCCTGCGCGTTGAACGCGGAGTCGGCGATGCCCAGCTCGGCGCGGGACTCGAGCTCCGCGAGCTGGCGCCGCCCCTTCATCAGCGCGCCCGCGAGCGCCGGCTCCCAGCGGGCGAAGAACGGCGCGGGCGTGATGTTGTGATAGTCGACGATCAGCGGCTCGTCCGCGGGCCGCGACGAAATCGGCAACGGGCGAGCCGACCGAGGAGTGGTAGAGCAGCCAGGTCGGTCGCGGCCCGGGCGTCACCCCGTCGAACGACGTGAACGGACGGGCAAGCCGCTTGTACTCGTCCTTGGCTTCGTACGAGTAGATGTCGGAGCGGTAGCCGGCCGCGCGCAAGTGTCTCCTGCACCGCGAGGTAGTGGCCGCCGACGGCGTCGCGCGGCGCGAGCGTGGGGACGAACTGGTGGACCGCGGTCATTCGTCGGCGCGGGTCGCGGTGACGACGTAGGCGTCGGCGCCCGCGGGGTGCACCTGCACGTCGACGAAGCCGTGTTCGGGGAGCACCGCGTTCCACGTGTCGGGGTGGAGCGGGTGGCCGGCGACGAGATCGGCCTCGGCCGCGGTGGCGTCGCGCCCCCAGGCCTCGCGCCGCAGGCTGCAGACCACGAGCCGACCGCCGGGCGCGAGCTTGGCCGCGGCCGCGTCGACGAGCAGCAACAGCTCGCCGAGCGGTGCGCGCTCGACGAGGCCGCGCAGCACGAGGCCGCCCAGGGCGGTCGGCGCCGACGGCGTGCAGGTGCGCGGCGCCGTCGTCGATGCGGACCTCGAGCCCGCGCCCGAGCGCGGCGTCGGCGACCGACGCGCGCGGCTCGACGCCGTACGCGTCGAGGCCGGCGGTCACGAGCGCGCCGAGCAGCGCGCCGTCGCCGCACTCGACGAGCGCGATGCGGCCCGGAGCAGCCGTGCAGCGCGTTCGTCACCGGTGCCTCCCAGGCGCCGTCGTCGCGCACGGCGGGGATCCGGGCCCCGACGCCGCGCGCCCGGGCGATGTCGCCGGTGGCGTGCTCGAGCTCGACGACGCGCGCCGCCGAGCAGGCGCAGCGCGGTGTTGATCGCGGTCGCGAGTGCACGTGATCTGCTGTGCGAGCCAGACGTGGTACCAGCCGAGCAGCTTCGACATCGACGCGCTTGACGACGCCGAGGACCGGGCTGTTCGGGACGCGACCGGGATGACCGGATCGACGATGACGAGGTCCTCGGCGCGCTCGAGCGCGGCGTCGAAGTCGTTGCTCACCTCGGGCGGCGCGAACCGGTCGAACAGCCGGTCGAGCTCGCGTTCGAAGCCGGGCGGATACTCGCCGGCGGCCCGGCGGCGCGCACCTCCGCCTCGATCTCGGCGGCGAGTTTGTGGATGTCGACGTGGTCGTCGGTCAAGACCGGTCCCTCCGAATGCGGGAGAGTATCGCCCGCTTCTCCGCGGCTTCGTGCCGGTGCGGCGACCCGAGGTCCGACCGAGCGGCCATGACGGGAATCGGGTCCGGGCCGGTCGGCGATATCGGGCCGAAGCGGCCTCGACGGCGCCGCTTCAAGCGGGTTCGATCGCTTTGCCGATATCAAGGGTGCACCAGCGAAGAAGAGGGCCGACCCTGTGCGCACTCGTGTCTTCCTCGTACTCCTGACTGTCGCGCTCGTCGCGCCGGTGGCCGCCGCTGACCGCGGCGCAGCCGCGCGGGCGCGTCGACGGTGTCGACGACTCCGTCGTGGACCGACAACTCGAGCGGCTGGGACCGGAGCTCGTCGCCGACCATCGCCGACGTAAACGGTGACGGCCGGCCGGACATCGTCATCGGTCACGAGGACGGCCTGCTGCACGTCATCGACGCCGCGAACGGGCGCGACCTGCCGGGCTGGCCGCAGCAGACGGGCACGGCGATCGACAGCACGCCGGCGGTCGGCGACCTCTTCAACAACGGCAAGCAGGAGATCGTCGTCGGACTCGGCTCCACGTGGGTTGCCGAATCAGCAGGGCGGGCGTCGCGATCTACAACGCCAACGGCTCGCTGCACTGCGTGTACCGGACGGGTGACTACTTCAACATGTGGACCAACAGATCCGCACCCCGACGGTTACGCCGACGGCGTGTACTCGTCGCCGGCCATCGGCGACATCAACGGCGACGGCTTTCCCGACATCGTGTTCGGCGGCTTCGACCTGCACGTCCACGCGATCGACCGCAACTGCCACTCAGATCATGAGCGACAACGTCGAAGACACCGTCTGGTCGTCGCCCGCGCTGTACGACATCAACGGTGACGGTCGGCTCGACATCTTCATCGGCGGCGACCAGACCGCCGGCGGCTGCGATCAACTGGTCGGGCGGCGAGTTCCGCGCCATCGAGTAGACGCCGGCGAGCACGCGTCTCGTGCTCGCACTGCCACGAGATCTGGAAGCACCAGCTCAACGACACCATGTGGTCGAGCCCGGCGCGTCGGCGACATCGACGGCGACGGGCGGCCCGAGGTCGATCGTCGGCGGCGGCAACTTCTACAACCGCTCCGACGGTCACAAGGTCTTCGCCTGGCACGTCGACGACGGCTCGAGCCTGCCCGGTTGGCCGGTCGCGACGAGCGGGTCGACGATGTCGTCGCCCGCGCTCGGTGATCTCAACGGCAACGGGATCCCCGAGGTCGTCGACGTCGAGTGCCGACGGTTGGGTGCGCGCGTACAACGGCAACGGATCGCTGCGGTGGGCGACACAGCTCTGGGCGTTCAGCCCCTCGCAGGCGGGGGACCGGTCGGCGTCGCCGATCATCGCCGACCTGAACGGCGACGGCCACAACGACGTCGGCGGTCGGCAACAACTTCGGCTACTTCGTGCTGAACGGCGTCGAACGGCGCCATCATGACGACGCTCGACACGCTACGAGTCGCACGAGAGCGCCGGCGCGGTCGGCGACTTCGGTTCGGGTGTCGGATGGCGACTCGTCGTCGCCGGGTTCAACACGCCGAACCACACGAGCCGGCTGCAGTCGTTCGCGATGCCGGCGCCCGGACGGCGGCGCCGTGGCCGATGTTCCGTCGTGACCCGCGCATCACGGCGGGCCCGGTCGCGCTTCACCTGCTGCCGCCGGGCAGTGCCGCGCGGCGCAGAACCCGCCGCCCATCCGGTCGCGGCGTCGTCGCAGGGCTACTGGGTCGTGGGCGCGGACGGCGGCGTGTACGCGCTGCAGGGCGCGCCGTACTACGGCAGCGCCGCGGGCCGCATCCAGGGCACGGCGGTCGCGATGGCCGCGACGCACTCGGGCAACGGCTACTACCTCCTCGACAGCAGCGGCGGCATCTTCCCGTTCGGTGACGCGCCGTTCGTTCGGCTCCATGGCCGGGCACGCGTCTCAACGCGCCGATCATCGCGCTGGCGCCGACGCCGTCGGGCCGCGGCTATTGGTTGCTGGCGTCCGACGGCGGCGTGTTCAGCTTCGGCGACGCGCGCTTCTACGGTTCGATGGGCGGCAAGCGCCTGAACAAGCCGATCATCTCGATGGCCGCGACCGCGGTCCGGTCACGGCTACTGGCTGCTTGGCGTCCGACGGCGGCGTGTTCAGCTTCGGCGACGCGCGGTTCCACGGCTCCACCGGCAACCTCCACCTCAACTCGCCGGTGATCTCGATGGCCACGGCGCCGGCGGGCGCGGGCTACTGGCTCGTCGCCGGCGACGGCGGCATCTTCAGCTTCGGCGTCCCGTTCTACGGGAGCGTGCCGGGATCGGGACTTGCCAGCCGGTACCGGGCGTGCAGATCCGGCCGTCGCTCACCGGTCACGGCTACTTCGTGCTCGCCTCGACGGCCGGGTCTTCGCGTTCGGCGACGCCAGGCCGGTGCTTCGGCGCCGGGCCTGAGTGGTTGCGCAGAACATGCCGATGCTCAATGAGTTGATGCGTCAAAGAAGCCTAAGTGGTTCCCAGTAACCTGTAAACCTTCGGCGATGCAGTTCCCGGGATCATGCTGCCCTGGGGCGTGGTGCAGCTGACGGCGGGTCACCGCGATCACCGGCATGGGCCGGGTACCGTCCCGTTAGATGGCGCGGCGTTTCCCAAAGCGTTCGCCGCTATGGCCACGTTCTGAAAAGTCGGCAGTCCGCGTGATCAGAAATCCGGCTTCTCGGCCTCGGGCACGGCCATGACCCATGAACCAACCGCCCGTGTGCTCTCGGCGCATACGGCTTCAGGCCACGCGCCCTTAGCCCGACGATAGGTGACGCGCGCGGACCACGGCGTCGTGAACATGACCGGGTCATCAACGATGATCTCGACCTGCAATCCCGGCTTCGTCGGGTCGGGATCGATATCGCCCATGCCGTAGGCATTTCTCATCGGTGCGACACCGAAGTAGGTGCCCAGATGCTGGCGCTGCACGTCCCGCGCCAGCGCCCCGTCGATGAGCCGGTAGCGCTCGATGACGTGCAACGCCGCACTGTGGGGCGTACCAAACCGATCGACCATGGAGAGCGGCCCGATCTTTTGGCCGATCGTGTCGATGACCAACGTGTCGTTCTCATAATGACCGACGGCTTCGCCCTGCCAGGTGGGCGTTGGATGCGCCGAATGAGGCACGTTCATGCGCACATGGCGAACCTGATGATCGCTGGGATAAAGCAGGATGACCTCGTCCTTCCGCTGTATCAGCTGCACGCCGAGTTGAATGTTCACCGTGAATGGGGTCGGTTCCGGCCAGCATTGGTTATGCGGATTGGGAATCGGAATGCCGCTTTGCTCGCGTTCGCCGTTCCTTTTCAAAATTTCCGCGGCGCGCGGCTGAAGGATCGGATTGGTGTCGTCGCCGATCGCGGTGAAGATCTGGCTGCCATCGGCCCTCCGGATCTTGCTGATGACCGGACCGGGGCCTGATGCCGGCGGCTCAAACAACAGGAAAGGACGGCCCCATGTGCCTGATAAATCGGGAGGTGACGCAGTGGTGTGAAGCGCAGGCTTCGAGGTCGATGCCGCGTCTTGTGCCACGGCAAACGATGCAGTGACCGCCGCCGCGCATGTGATGAACAACAAGAGCCGAGCCGCGTTCATGGGTCGAACCTGAGCCTGTGAGGTACCGCCTTTATATCGCGTTGCGACCGTGGGCATACACTGAATGCGGAGCTATCGCGCGAGCAAGAAGCTTGAGGGCCTTTTTCCGCTTCTGCACGATCCCCGCGTTAGCGATCGTTCAAATCCGGTAGCGCCGCACAGCTTCGTCGTTCCACCTCAGCCCTGCGCCCGGCAATGCCGATACCTGTGCGAGCCCGTCGGCAATGACGAGCGGGTCGGTGAGGATGGTATTCGCCCAATCCACATATTCGAGCCAATGCGCCGTCGGCGTCGCGGCCAACAGATGCGCGCTGACTTCCGGCAACAGGTGCGACGACATCGGAACGTCGCGGGACGCAGCCACGCCCGCGGCCTGCATCCAGCCGGTGACGCCGCCGATGCGTCCGGCGTCGGGCATGACGAAGTCGCACGCGCCGGCGTCGAGCGCCTGCGCCATTGCCTCGGCGCCGTTGAAATTCTCGCCGATCTGCAGCGGCAAGGCGTACTCGCCGGCGAGCTTCGCAAGGCCGCGCACATCGTCGTGCCGGATCGGTTCCTCGATCCAGTAGATGCCTTCGTCGGCAAGAGCGCGGCCGCGCTGCTGCGCCTCAGCCACCGTCAGCGCCTGATTGTAGTCGACCATGATTGCGATGGAGTCCGGAAGCCTGCGGCGGACGGCGCGGGTGACGGCGAGGTCTTCGGCGAGCGTCGGATAACCAAGCCTGAGCTTCACGGCGCGAAAGCCGCCGATGATGAGCTTTTCCGCCTCATCGGCGGCCGCCTCCGGCGCCATGAGGCCGAGCCCGCAGGAGTTGTAGGCCGGCAGCGGCTTCGGCGTCGCGCCGAGGAGCGTTGCCAGGTGCACGCCGGCGGCGACCGCAAGCGCATCCCACAACGCCATATCGAGCGCCGATAGTGCCATCCGCACGACGCCTGTGACGCCAATCAAGGCGTGACGGCGCTCGAGCTTGGCGGCGATGTCGCGCGGCGCGACCCGCTCTCCGGCGATCGATTCGACGGCTTCGTGGAGGATGGCGGCGATCGCGACCGCACCGCTGCGGCGATAGCAGAACAGATAGCTTCGTCCGGTCACGCCCTCGTTGGTCTGAAGATCGACCAGGAGCAGTGGCGCCTCGCGCACCGTCGCCGCACTGGTGCCGAGCGCAAACCGTATCGGAACCGAGACGGCTACGCTCGAAACCGAGCGAACGGTCAGGATGGGTATGGCCGCCATGTCGGTTCTCAAGCCGAGGGACCGCCGGCGCGAAGCGCCAGGATGTCGGCGATCGCACGGTTGAGCGGGGTCGGCACGCCGAGTTCGCGGCCCAACGCGACGACGGCGCCCGACAGCCAATTTACTTCCAGCCGGTTGCCCCGTTCGAGATCGTGATGCATCGACGACGTCATGTCGTACGCGACCTGATCCGCGAGGCTTAACCGCTGCTCGGCGTAGTCGGCGGGGAGATCGACGCCGCGGGCCCGCCCGACCGCGACCACCTCGCGCATGACATCGAGCAGGAAGGCGCGGGTCTGGGGATTCGCTCGGATCGGTCCGATGGTGGTGCGCATCGTGGTCGTGGTGCCGGAGAGACCGACCAGAAACACAAACTTCTCCCAGATCTCGCGGCGGATATGTGGGCTGAGTTCGGCCTTGATGCCGCCGCGCAGGCAGAGGTCAAGAAATTGTCGCGCGCGCAATGACGACGTGCCGTCGAATTCGCCAAACACCATGCGCTCGAGCGGACCGGTGCGGGCGATGACGCCAGGCCGGGCAATCGAGGTCGCGACATAACAGACGCCGCCCATCACCCGCGGGGCGCCGAATGCACGCACCATGTCGTCGTCTTTGAGAACGCCGTTCTGAAACGAGATCACGGTGGTGTTGGGCCCGACTATCGGCCGGATCTGATCGATCGCAGCCTCTGTGTCCCACAATTTGACGGCAAACAGCACGAGATCGACGACGCCGATCCGGGCGGGATCGTCAACGGCGTTGACGCGCGGGAGGTGGAGATCGGCGCCGCCGCCTTCGATCGCGAGGCCGCGCTCCCGCATCGCCGCCAAATGGGCGCCGCGCGCGACAAAGGTTACGTCCGCACCGCCATTCGCGAGCCGCGCACCGAAGTAGCCGCCAACGCCGCCGGAGCCCATCACCGCAATCTTCACCAGGATGTCTCCTCGGCTCGGCCCGCGAGCCTCCGATTGGCTCAGCCCACGAGCCTCAGAACGGAGTCATCATATCGCTTCGACCCGAGATTCCCATCGGCGAAGATGCCGTGATCGGCGACCCAGTGGATCATGTCGTTGAAGACTTCCCTGGTGTACGGCTCGAACACGATGCGCTCGCCCGGACCCCAGCGCCTCGTATCCATCTGGGCGTGCCAACGGACCGGAAACTCCTTCTTGTAGTAGTGGGTGTAGAGTTCGGGTCGCTGATCGATGTCGCGCTGGGCGCGTTTGAGGCCGCGCGCATATTTTCTCAAGTCCTCGATGTCCGGATCGCCATGCACCATCATCGCCATCATGAACGTCGTGTCGATGATCTTCCGGAATCCGAGTTGCTCGGCGAAATAATAGGGTCCGCTGAAGAGGTGCACCGCCGGGACTTTGCGCTCGAGCAAGAGCTCCATTCGGCGGAACAACAAGCCGTCGTTGAAGGACAGGTTGATTTCTGCCGGCTTGAGATATTGCTCCAGCGCCTGAACGGTCGAGTAATGGCTGCCGGATTGGTAGCCGACCGAGATCGGCACGCCGGCGAGTTGCTCGGGCGAGGTTATCGCCGATTCAGGCGCAACGAAGATGCCGGCCGGACTGACCGAATAAAGCTCGCCGAACAGCTTGCCGTGACCTGACGAGGCGGCGACCCCGATGGTCCAGTGGCAGGCGCAGCTGACGTCCGCCTTGCGTCCCGCCTCGATCGATTGGAACGCACCCACTTTGGTGGCGGTGTTGTGCTGTTGACCATCGCTCGATTGCACGAGCTCGCGGAAAATGTAGTCGAGCCCCTCGTCCCTGAAGTAGCCCTTTTCCTCGGCGACCCATTCTTGCAGTCGAAAGTGCGGTTCGATGATGAACTTCGGCATTGGCAGTCCTCCTTCGAGGTGGTTCACGACGCGGTGACAAAGCGCGGCAGCTTTCGCGCCAGGATTTCGTTGGCTTCGTGCGCGATGCGCGTGACGACATCGGCGGCCGGCGGGATGTCGTGGATCAATCCGGCATCTTGACCCATCGAGAGCGGGCCCTCATCGATGTCGCCGGTTTCGCGCGCCGCCTGGAGCTTCGCTCTTGCTTCGGCCCGCGACTGCCGCAGCGCCCATTCGCGACCTGCCCAGCGTTCGATGAAGCGATTGCGTCGCGAGCGCGTCATGGCGCCGGGCCAGACCAGCCCCGCGGCGATATCGGGAATTTCCGACAACTGCGTGTCGTGCCCGTCGCTATCGACAATGGCTTGCTTGAAATTCGGATGGAGCGGCGATTCCTCGGTGGCAAGGAAGCGCGTTCCAAGCAGGATGCCGTCAGCGCCGAGCGCGAGAGCCGCAACGAGGCCGCGCCCGTCGGCAAATCCGCCCGCCGCCAAGACCGGAATTGGGGAAACGGCATCAACGACCATGGGAATGAGCGGCATGCTCGCCATCCAGCCCACGTGACCGCCGCCCTCGGTGCCCTGCGCGATGATGACATCCGCGCCCGCTTCCGCGGCGCGGACGGCCTCCGCTACCGCGCCCGCCATGTGCGTCACCTTGCAGCCCGCACGATGCGCGCGATCGAAATAGCTTTTCAGATCCTGATCTGGCCGCGCCCAGGCGAACTGCATCACGCTGGGCCGTAGTTCGAGCGCCATTTCGAAGCTGTCGTCGCGAAGGTCGAACAGGAGAAAGTTCAGGCCGAATGGCTTGTTGGTTTCGCGCCGTATGGCTTCCGTGCGCGCGCGAATTTGCTCCGGCGTCAGATAGTGGCAGCCCAGCGCTCCGAGACCGCCCGCACGCGAAACGGCGGCGACCAGCGAAGGTGAAGTCGCCGATCCCATGCCGCCGAGCGCGATTGGATGTTCGATGTCGAGCAGGTCGCAGATCGGTGTCCGGATCACGTTTCGCTCCCTGAGATCGTGTTCGTAACTGTCAGTTCGCCGATGAGGGGACGAGACTTCTCGAATTGCCGCTCTTTCAGATGCTGATCGAGGCCCCAGCGCTCGACCTGCTGCATGACTTCGTCGAACTCAGCCTGTGGAACGGGTTCGTAGACGAATCGTTCGCCGCGACTGAATTTGCTGAAATCCCATTCGCGGTCCTTGAATTCCGCGGGGATCGAGAGCTCCCACAGCGGCAGAAATCTGCCGAGATCGGCATCGAGCGCATCTTCGGCGCGATCGAGCGCCCTGAGGTAGCGGGCGAGCACATCGGCGGGCATGTCGTCAGGCACCCACCAGATCGTATGGAACGTATCCTCCAGGATCGGGCGCAGGCCAAGCTGCTTGGCCATATCGATCTGCGGCGGCAGCAAGCTCGCCGCTTCCACCTCGCCGTCGAGCAGTGCTGAGAGACGCGCTCCAAATCCGCCGACGTTCACGGTTTTGATGTGCTCCAGCGGCAGGTAGTTCTCCAGCCGATATGGCACGTTGAAGTGGCTTCCCGCGCGCAGCCCGACCGCTATCGGGATATCCTTCAGGTCCTCGGGCTTGCGTATCGTGCGAGTCCGGGCGAACGAAAATGCCCCACGGCGAAACGCCGTAGCAATCGGGCACGAACTTCCCCATGCCGGCGCTGGCATTGCAGATGCTGCCCCACGCGCACGCGCCCTGAATAATGGAACGGCCTTCCGCGAACGGCCGATCCTGCGGGCGATCGAAATATTGCAAATCCCGCCAGCTGCTCTGCGTGCCCCGGAACGTCTTCATGTCGAATTCGACATCGAGTCCCTCGTCGCGGAAGAAGCCTTCCTGCATGGCGACGAAGTCATTGAGGCCCATGCCTTTTGGCGCAACGGTCACTTTGACGGACATGACGCGCTCCCTCGTGTTTCGGGGCTTCCCTTCCTGCCCTTGTGAATTATTGCGTAACACGTACTGTATTGCGTAATGGTAGGTCGTCAAGGCACCTTCCCCGTCGCACGTCACTCGAGCAGCCGTCGTCATGAAGAAAACGCGCAGAAGGAAAATCAAGGCAGCCACGAGGATCGATCGCGGCGGCGTACAGTCGGTGACAATCGCCGCGAGGATATTGAACACGCTCGCCGCGTTAGGTGGCAGGGTTCCGCTCAAACAGCTCGCCGCCGAGACCGGGCTGGCGCGGGCCAAGGCTCACCGGTATCTGCGAAGCCTGCGGAACGCCAAACTGGTGTCACAGGAGACGGACACCGCGCTCTATCAACTCGGGCCGCAGGCCATCGCCATCGGTCTTGCGGCATTGCGCAGCACCAATCCGGTCGCGGAGGTTTGCAACGCGTTGCCCGCGCTGCGCGATGAGATCAATCAGACGGTCACAGCCGCGGTCTGGAGCGAGACCGGGCCGGTGCTGGTCGCAATGCAGGAGAGCGATCACTGGCTCACCATGAACATCCGGATCGGCTCCAGGCTGCCGATCCTGACGACAGCGATCGGGCGCACCTTCCTCGCCCATTTGCCCGAGACGGATACGATGCCGCTCGTCACGGCTGAACGGAAGGCGGCGCGGGTACGCGGCACAGCGCTGCCCTCGGATCAAGAGATCGAAAGTATGACTCGCGAAATTCGCTCGCGGCGGCTGGCGCGGGTGCCGAGCGCGATCATCCCTGGCATCGATGCAATCGCAGCGCCGGTCTTCGATTTCGCCGACAATCTCGTCGCGGTCATATGCGTCGTCGCCAAGGCAGAAGCGAAGATCACTGGCTGGAACGGAAGTGCAGTGCACGCCATCAACGAGGTGGCCGCGCAAATCTCCGCGCGGCTGGGATTTGTGAATGATCAGCAAAACGCCAAGTGGGATCAGATGGTGGAGCGCCGTAGTCCATTGGGAATGAGAAAGGTCCCCGACCAAAGGCCGAAATCGAGAAATAGCAACTGATAGCGTCGCACCGACGAGAATCCACTCAGGCGCCAACAAAAAGCCCCGGCGGACCGGGGCTTGAAGTCGTCGACCGAGATTACGTTCGATGAGTCTCAGAACCGATAGTTCAGGCCGACCTTCAGCATCTGGATGTTGCGGCTCACGCTGACGTTGTCGGCGGCCGGGGCGAACACCGTCGAATTGACGTTCCAGGTGTTGAGGCCGAGGTAGTCGTATTCGATCTTGGCGGACCAGTTCGGCGTGAAGCCGTATTCGATGCCGGCGCCCACGAGCCAGCCGCTGTTGGTGTTCGATGCCGACACCGCCGCGCCGGTGAGGTTATTGGTCACCGTCGCGCTGTTGTTGACCCAGCCGCCGCCGGCCTTGCCGTAGAACAGCCAGTTGCCGGACGCGACGCCGAAGCGCGCCGCCAAGGTGGTCACCCAGTTGGTGTTCGCGCTCGCGGTCACGAACCCGCCGGTCCGCGACGCGTTCAGCGCCGTCGCGTCGAAATCCCACTCGGCGCCGAACACGAAGTTGGAGACCTGGTAGTTGTAGCCGACCTGGCCGCCGCCGATGAAACCGCTCTTGCTGTCGCTGAGGCTTGCACCGGTGAAGCTGTCGGTCATGGTGCCCGACGCCCAACCGGCCCCGAGATTGCCGCCGACATAGAAGCCGGTCCAGTTGTAGATGAAGATCGGCGCCGGCGGCGGCATGTAGGGGATGGGCCGGCCGAGATCGGCCGCAGAAGCCCCGTATGCGCTGGCCAGCAGTGACACAGCCGCGGTGATCGAAATCGAAATGTTGCGCATGTTCCCCCTCCACCCGTTGAGATGCCCCTATTGGCTTAGTGTCCTGAGGGCGCCGGATGGTTCGAAGGGATTTGCGATTTTGAATCGATTTATCGAGGTGTGACCCGAAAGCCACAAAGCGGTCTGTGCTTTCGCCCGGAAAGCTTCGATTCAGGAGCCGAGCGGCTTCAACCTTTCGCTGATCTCGGCTCAGGACGGCCGCGCCACGCCTTCGTACATGAAGGTCATCGGCTTCAGGCCTGGCATGTAATCCATCTCAATTCGCTCGGTGCGGAACCCGGCACCTTCGATCAGGGCCCGGATCGGGCGGTTGAGGTGGCAGCCGCCGCTCAAGCAGCGCCAGGCCGGCGTCAGGCGATCCTGCCACCAGCGTACCCGCTCGTCGGGTGCCAATCCGTGCTCGACAAACAGCAGCCGGCCGGCCGGCCGCAACACGCGGCGCATTTCGGCCAGCGCGGCGTCCGCGTGGGGAATGGTGCACAGGGTCCAGGTGGTGAGAACGGTGTCGATGCTGCGGTCATCGAGCGGGATCGATTCCGCCGAGCCTTGAAGAAAATCGACGGCGATCCGTGGTGCCCGTCGCGAACGGCGTGCCATTGCGATCAGCCGCGCGTTCGGTTCGAGCGCGATGACGTCGTGGACTGCGGCGCCGTAGAACGGCAGGTTCAATCCCGAGCCGACGCCGATCTCGAGCACGCGTCCTTCGGCTGATCCGACGACGCGCTGGCGGTACGGCACGAAACGGCGATTGCGCATGGCAAGATCGCAGACGCGCGGCAGCAACACATCGCCGTAAAACCCCATCGGCCTCCCGCGCCCTCGCGCTAGGCCGCCACGCTCACGGTGCCGTCGCGATTATCCACCATGACCGGCGAATGGAGATATTCGATCTGCGGCGGCGAGCCGTAGCGATCTTCGACCGCCTTTTTCCAATCCGCCGTGTAGACGCGATCCGCGTCCGCGCGCGACGCCCATACATAGATGCCGCCGGCGCGCTTTCCGTCTTCGCTCATCCAGTAATTCTTGCGCAGGAGGCCGGGCATGCCCTGATAGCGCGGCGCCGTCTCCCGGAAGACCTTGGTGATGTCAGCCAAGCTGGTCGGCTGAGACAATTGAAAGGTGACGATGGTCACGATCATGGTGTCCTCCGCGTCGGCGAGAGAAAGCGAGTGCGGTGATGCGCTTAACATGAACGATCGTCGGGCCGCCGGCAACAGCGCGCCGCAGGTGCGTGCCCGTTCGCAGAAGACGTACTGACGCGTTCGATACGCTCCACTCGCGCTCCGAACGGCGGAATCACGATGAATCGAACGCGGCGCTAGGTCGCCCAGCTAGTCATCGCCTTTGTCGGTGCCGAAGACCTTGCCGGTCGTGGGGTTTACGAGGTGGATGCGCTGACAGGCGAGGCAGGTGACGGTGAAATAGCTGTCTGCTTCGGTCGGGGAGACCTCGTCCGCATGCCAGCCTTGAACATTCAAACCCGTCGCCGGGCATCGGTAGACAAAAGACGACATTGGGCAAAGCTAGAGGCTGCCTTCGCCGCTTCTTTGATCCACGTCAACTCGGGAGCCGAACCGTCGTCAGGTGTTGCCCATTTGCACGTCGGCAGTCAGTGCCGTGCTGCCGGGTGGGCGGTAGCCTTGCCGCTCTTCGTCGTGGGGAGCGGGTTGGGCGACGACATGGAATGAACGATCCGCCTCCACCCCGTCGCCGGCCGGCGGCGGATTGAGAGCGGCCAGCGTCGAATCGAGCCGCATCGCAAGCTCTTCGATCTTCCACAGGACGCGCGGCTCAAGGGTCGAAATCCGCTGCGCCGTTTCCTTGGAGAAGGCATCGATCGCGGCCACCGATTTGGCGAGCGATTCGGCCGATGTCGACAACCGGGTGTGGTTCGCCTCGGCCGCATCGCTGCGCTGCGACAAGCCGGTCGCGTGCGTCTGGACCGCCGCCAGCGTCCCGGTGATGGTTCGCAGGTCGTCGCCGGTTTGTTCGTGCGTCGCCATGCTGCGGTCCAACGTCGCTTTGACGTTGGACAATTGCTCCGCCATGGCGGTCAGTTCCCGGTTGATGCCTTCCAGCTTGGAGATGATTCGCTGCTCCAGGTCGGCAACCGACTTTTCCAATTCCGACGAGCGCTTCTCGCCCGCCTCCGCGCGCCGCTCCAATTCCGTCAGGCGCTTCTCGCCGCCATCGGCGCGCTTTTCCAGTTCTCCCGAGCGCTTCTCGACGCCCTCCGCCCGCTTTTCGAGTTCCGAAGACCGTTGGTCGCCCGCCTCGGCGCGCTTCTCCAACTCCGTGATGCGGTTCTTGAAATCCCGGATCGCCTGGTCGATCGGCTTGAGTGCCGCAACGAAAGTCTCGCCGATCTTGGTGGCCCGTTGCGCCTCCGCATGCGCGCCGTCGATCAACTCCTCGAAATCGGTCCGCAGCGCCTCCAATTCGCGCGGCAGCCCGAGCCAGGGTCGCGGTTTGGGCGCGCGGCGCTTCATCCACACGATCCATACCGCCACCACCGCGGCGATCCCGATGAGTGCGTACCCAATATTCAGTGCGAACGTGCCCAACTTCGTCCCTTTGCGGTCAGATCAAATAGACGGCCCCAGAAATGTCAGTAGACCGACGCGGTTCGTGACTGCAATCCGGCAATTCAGTGGTCGTGGCGGCAGCGGACACCACGCCTTTTACTCTAACATACTGCGGTGGCAGGGAAATCAATAGAAATGTTAGGAATTTTACCCGCGCCTGATGTGTGTCGAAGCTTGGGATTCACTTGTCCCACGTGCGGTTATGGACTGGCGCACGGCGGTAGCCCAGCCCCTTCGCCGCGAGCGCATGCTGCTTTCGGATTTCTGCGGGCCTAAGCGCGTCCACGCCGCCGACCAGTTCAGGCCCACGATCTTGCCTCAGACCGGGATCGGCTCCTCGCCGGCATCGCGATCGAAATCCTCCTCGTCGCGATAGCGGCGTCCGCGCCGACGGCGCATGCCGGGCAGGCGGCAGGGAACGATGCTGCACAGATCGTCGAGGAAGCTCACCCAGCGTTGGCCGCGCGCGAGCGCCCGATCGAGCGCCGCCATGGTGCGGGCGAGGCCGTCGTCGTCATCGTGAACGAAGGTCCGCAGCACGCCCGCGAACAGCATGGCCAAGCCCTGCGCCCGCACCATGCCCCGCGGTCCCGATGCCGGGACGTTGGCGGCGGTGAGCATCCACTGCTGCGAGTTCACCGCAATCGCATTGAGGGCGAGCGCGAGACCCGGGTAGCGCCGCGCCGAGCGCAGCAGCGAGCGGATCGCGGGACGATAAGGGACGAGCGCCTCGAGGCGGCGCATCAGCACGTCGAACAGGCGCTCCCGTGCCGGCTCTTCGGCAAGATCGGCATCGCCGCCCGCAAGCACCTTGCGGTCGATCGCCTTGACGTGAGCGGCATAGATGCGGAGCTTGGAATCGAATTCGTCGCGCAGTTGAACGAGCGAGACGCCGGCGCGCGCGGCGATGTCGCCAAACCGATCTCCTCAATGGACTGCTCGCCGAGCAAGGCCATGAAGGCTTCGATGATCTTTTCGCGATCGGTGCGCGGCGGTTCGCCCGAGCCGGTGCTGCGCGGGCGGGAGGGTCTCGCTGGCTTGCGTGCCATGGCCGGCTCCTGTGTGGGAAGGTGGCAAAGCCACATCCTTTGGAGGGTCTGGCTTTCAATCTAGGCTTTTGCAGCGACCCGTTCCAGGGTCCTGCCGCTTGAGGCCGTCGGAACTGCCCGTACGAAGTCGATGTTGCAAGTCCGAAGCGTCAGCCGGCGAGTTCGCGGCCGCGCCGGGTGGCGGCGGCGACGGCGCGTTCCATCAGCGGATCGAGACCGTCGGGCGCCATCAGGATTTTCAGCGCCGCTTCGGTGGTTCCGCCGGGCGAGGTGACATTGGTGCGCAACGTCGCTGCATCGAGCGGAGAGCGGTAGAGGAGTTCGCCCGAGCCTGCGACGGTTTCGCGGGCGAGACGTGCGGCGAGCGGCGCCGGCAAGCCCGCGGCTTCGCCAGCGCGCGCGAGGCTTTCGGCGAGCAGAAAGACGTAGGCCGGGCCGGAGCCTGAAACCGCCGTCACCGCATCCATCAGTCCCTCGTCGGCGACCCATTCGACCGCGCCGGTCGCGGCAAGGAGCGCGTTTGCGAGCGCGCGCTGCGCCGCCGTCACCCGCGGATTGGCGACCGCGACGGTGATGCCGCGTCCGATGGCCGCCGGTGTGTTCGGCATCGCGCGAACGATCGCGGTCTCCGGCGGCAGTGCTCGCTCAAGAAAAGCGAGCGTGCGCCCGGCCATGATGGAAATGACGACGGTCCCCGGCGCGACAAGCTCGGCGACGGCGGCCATGACCTCGGGCGCCGTCTGCGGCTTGACGGCGAGCAGCACGGCGTCCGACCTGATCGAGTCCGGCGGCGGATTGAGTCGCAGCCCGCGGGCCGCGAGCTCTGCGACAGCAGGCGCCGGCTGCGGTTCGATCACCACGGCGCGGGCGGGATCGAGGCCGAGCCCGATCCAGCCTTCCAGCATGGCGCTGCCCATCTTGCCGGCGCCGACGAGGGCGACGCAGCCCGTGACCTTGGAAAGACTTCTCGTTCGCTGTCGCCATCACTCAGGCTCGCGAGGAGGTTTGCCTTACGCAAACCCATCCTACGAACGCATCCTACGCTTGGCCGGAGGTCTCGAACATGCTGGATTCGAGGGCGTCGCGCGGGCTCTTGCCGGCCCACAGGACGAACTGGAACGCCTGGTAGTGCCGCTCGCAGGCATCGAGCGCGAGGCTCAGGACTGTTTCGCACTGCGCATCGGAGGCCGTCGCGCCACCGCTCAGTAGAAGCGCGTGGCGGAACATGACGATGCCGTCGCCGGCCCAGACGTCGAAATGTCCGATCCAGAGCTGCTCGTTGATCAGGGCGGCGAGTTCGATCACTTCGGACCGGCGGCGGTCGGAGACCTTGAGTTCAAAAGCGCAGGCCAGATGCAGCGCCTCGATCTCCGGCATCCAGGTGAACGAGACCTGATAATCGGTCCAATGTCCGGTGACGAGGAGCGTGACCTCTTCGTCGCTGGCGCGGGTGAATGACCAGTCGTGGGCGGTCGCCAGGCGCTCGACCGCATCGACCGGATTCGGTTGCTTGTCCTCGGAGAGGTTCACGAGCGACATGGGGCTACTCCGAAAGGGAGGGAACGCATGACGGGAGGGCGGCGCACCAGCGCCGTTCGCAGCAATTCGACGCACGGACAACGCGGTACTGACCGGCCAGAATCATAAGCGGCCCGCCCGGGCCGCCGCACTTCCTGTCGATCGAAGTCTTTGACGCCGCAAGTGATCGAGGATTCGCGGCGGAGGCGCAATGAGCCCGATTCCGCCTTCCACAAAGATGACTGCGACAAGTTGACTCAGGGGCGCGCAAGAGGACCGCGCGGGGGGCAATCGACGCAGTCGTCGGCGATCACCGCGCTGTTCGACCTCAAAGGCTGGGTCTTCGCCGTAGCACAGCAGTTCGCGCAGCAAAGCAGTCATTCCGGGGCGCCCGCAGGGCGAGCCCGGAATCCATACTCCCGGATCGGTGGTCATGGATTCCGGGCTCGCCCCGTCGCTGCGGCGCCCCGGAATGACGGCGCGTGCGAGCCGCGTCAGTCGTCGAAGAGGCTCGACACCAACTCCTCTGCGGCCGTTCGGCCGATGGCGTCCCCGATCAGGCTTGCGATCGACACCACGCGAATATTGGCGGCGACACGCACCGCTTCCGTCGGCTGGATCGAGTCGGTGATCACCAGCTCCTTGAGATGCGACGCCGTCGTGCGCGCGACCGCGCCACCCGACAGCACGCCGTGCGTGATGTAGGCGAAGACCTCTGTCGCACCGTGACCAAGAAGGGCTTCGGCCGCATTGACCAACGTGCCGCCGGAATCGACGATGTCGTCGACGAGAATGCAGGTGCGTCCGTCGACCTCACCGATGACGTTCATGACTTCGGACTCGCCGGCGCGCTCGCGCCGCTTGTCGATGATCGCGAGCGGCGCGCCGATCCGCTTGGCAAGGCCGCGGGCGCGCACGACGCCGCCGACGTCGGGCGACACCACCATCAGCTTGGAGAGGTCGAACCGCTCCTTGATGTCGCGCACCATCACCGGGCGCGGCGTAGAGATTGTCGGTCGGGATGTCGAAGAAGCCTTGGATCTGTCCGGCGTGCAGGTCGAGCGTCAGCACGCGGTCGGCGCCGGCGTGAGTGATGATGTTGGCGACGAGCTTGGCGGAGATCGGCGTGCGCGGTCCGGGTTTGCGGTCCTGGCGGGCGTAGCCGAAATACGGCACCACCGCCGTGATGCGGCGCGCCGAAGCGCGGCGCAGCGCGTCGATGATGATCAAGAGCTCCATCAGGTGGTCGTTCGCCGGATAGGAGGTCGACTGGATCACGAAGACGTCGGCGCCGCGGACGTTCTCCAGGATCTCGACAAAGATCTCCATGTCGGCGAAGCGGCGGACCACGGCCTTCGCGAGCGGGACGCGCAGCCGCGCCGCGATCGCCTCGGCGAGGCGAGGATTGGAGTTGCCGGCAACGAGCTTGATCGCTGCGTTCGTCCCCGCCGCCGCCATTACGCCTCCTGACCGATCGCCCGCGGGTGCGGCCGTACCGGGATGTCAGGGCATTCGCGCTGTCGCCACCGACGCATCGCGTTACCGGACCCTGCCCAACACGTTCCGGCGCGGCGGTCATATCAACTAGGCCATGCCGCTGGCAATACGAGACAATTCGTTGTCCCGCCGGATTTTTGGCGGCGGCGTGGGCGGTGATCGAGCAGAGATGGTTCAGGGCTCTCCGCTTACGGCGAGGCAATCGGGTTTTAACGATGTGCTCTGCTCCCTCTCCCCTCGTGGGAGAGGGTCGGGGTGAGGGGGCGTGCCACATGACGAGAACTGTGTTTGTGGCACGCCCCCTCACCCGCCCGCGCTACGCGCGGACGACCTCTCCCGCGAGGGGAGAGGTGAAGGTCAGCGCTCGTCAGCGCGAGGGCGCGGCGAACGCGAAGGCGCCGCTGTCGGCCGGCGCAAACGCGACGTTCGGATTGACCTGGTCGGGCGGCGCGGCGGGCTCGCCGGGCTGGTTGGGCGAGGCAAGATAGGCCACGAGCCGCTCCATGCCCTCACGCGCCATGCGGCCGATCGCCTGATCGTCGGCGGTATTCCAGGCGTTGCGGTCGGAGCCTGCCGGCACCTCGCCCGCAAGCCGCATCATGCGCTGACGATCGACATTATAGATGTCCCACACCCAGGTGAGCGTCGAGCGCTTGCCTTGGCTGTGCGCCGCCACATAAGCGCGAATGCGGTACTGCGCCGGCGAGTCACGCGACACCACGGAGATCTGCCGGGCGTTGGCTTCCTGGTTGAGCTGAAGGACCAGCCGGCGGAACACCGCCTCGGGCGGCCCGTCGATCGACTCGAACGCGACGGTGGCGGTGCTCCGACCTCCGACCGCGATAAGCGGCGATCCGTCGGTGGTGCACCCCGCAAGGGCGCAGCCCGCCAGAACGACCGCCGCATATGTCAACTTTCCGAGCCACGCCGCCGCGCCGCGCCCGAACGCCGCCATCGCCTGTCCCCGTTACCAACGGCGGCTTCCATTGTTGATCTTGATTGCCGGATGCCGCCGCACACCCCAACGATTTGTTAACCAAATTTCATCGCCAGGTCCAGCGTCCGCTGTCGCGGCATCGCGCGGAGAGCGCAAACCATTGCCGCAGATGCGGTTTTGCTGCTGCGCGCGGCTCGCAACGCGGCCTGAGTCCGGTCGGTTTTTCCCTGAGAACAGGGAAAATAACAGGGAAACTCAAAATATGGGCCGCGGTCTTCGCATAGCTCGGCGAATTCGCTCATGGTGGCCGAGGCTTGCGAGACAGCCCCGCCGCCCCGCTGAGGGAAGCTTGCCGGCCGAAACAGCGAAGGGCATTGCCGCCGAATATTTGCTGACGCGGATGATGCAGACCGTCATCGGAATCTCCTTGCGATATAGTCCTATATATAGCATAATAGTCCTATAGCGCCAAGCGCGATTCCGGGGCGGACCGATTGGCACTGCGCAGGTCCGCTCCTCGGCATGATGCGGCTGCGCTCCCCCCGCGATCGATGCGAAGCGATTGACCCGCAGCAGACCACGGTAGCCACCTCTGTACGAGTTCATCCGGAAAGCGAACGAGGCGATTGAACCTCTCGACCAAGAACACGACTAACAACGAAGGCGCGACGTGCGGAAGATGAGACGGCCAAATGTGGGCTCCTTCGTTAAAGCAGTTCCGTTGGGCGTCAGTCGGGAGATCAATATGAACATTCGATCTATCCTTCGCATCATGGTGCCCCTGGCTGCCGTCGCCCTCTCGACGATGCTGATGGGATCGACACCCAGCCGCGCCGAGCATCTGACAATGGCAACGAAAAGTCCGAATGAGGTTAGAATTCGCGGATACGCTCGTTTTGATATGAATTGCGCCGCGAAAGAAGCGCCTGAAGTTTATCTTGATGTTCCACCAATGAGCGGGTTCGTTTGCGTGCGGACGAGCAGCGTGACTGTTCGCAAGCTCTATGGAGGTACGGCCGGATGCTTAGGCCGAACGATGTCCGGCATCGAACTCATGTATCTTCCACGACGGACCTTTACCGGTATCGATACAATTCGATATACCGTGAAATTCCCGACCGCCGCGGTGACGGTTGAAGCTGACATCAACGTTCAATCGGATCAAGAAACTACGAAGAGTGGCGCGATCCCAGCGAGGCCGGAAAACTTCCAGGCACCGGGGCCGATCCCGATGTGCGTCCCGTTAGTTTCGTAGGCTGCTGGCGCGTCGCGGCCTCGAATGTTCGCGGTTATCTAGGGGCGCATTTCGGGAGTGAGAGTTTTGATGCAATGTATCGGCCTCTCCGCGCGAGAAGGAGACGACGATGGGCGCGAACTCGGGCAAGTTGGCGGCCGTTCCTAAATGGCAAATCTATTTGGCGTGCATTGGCGTGTCAGGGGCTTTGATGATCCAGACGGGTCAAATCAAAACTCTATGGCGCCTATTGCATATTTTACAGGACCCTGGAAAGACGGCGGGTGTCGTGTCGCATCTCGACTGTCCCAACCATGGTCATATTGATTATGTTTTTCGTATTGAGGGCGCGTCATTTGATGGGCGTGAGCACTTGATAGATGGAATTTCGTGTCCGGAGCTGCGAACCGGTCAGCGCGTCGCCGTGTATTATCAACGTGCCCAGCCGACAAACAATTACGCATTCGTTGAGGGACAAGATGACGGGAACAGTGCAAGGAGGGCATTTTACACCAGTCTGGCTTTTTTCGGGGGACTTGCTTTTGTCGGACCTTTGCTTCTCATGCCAATCTGGGGCTTGGCGGTCTGGATGCGTGGTTTGTTGAAGCAGTTCTGATCAAATCGGCGCCATGGTAGCGGCGCCGTTTTTCAATGTCCCGCTTAATATTGCGCCAACCACGATCTTTAAACCTAACTCTGAAAACGCATTCCACGTCGTGCGCGCGGGGCTGAACTATCGGTTTTGACCGATCAGTGCTTGTCCTTTGGCTTTACACTAACTATTCCAGCAGAGACTATTCCGGAAAAAAGTAGCCCGGCGTCGTCGACACGACCTGTCCTGTGCCGTCCATGTCGGCCAGGGTGCCGAACCATCTGCTCGGCAGCGATCCGTCATTGACCCACGGGAACAGTGACGTTTGCGGCCAGTACGATGCATATGGCTGCACTTGCGCCAGCAGCACTCGAAACGGATACCGTCCGGCGAAGACCTTGTTCATCCCGCCGTCCAGTCCGCTGTAGATTTGAACGGTTGGCGCGTTGTCTTCAAGCAATTGCGCGTATTCGACCTCATCGGCGCGTTGTTTCTTGAGCGCCGGCCGTGCGATTTTAGGGTCCACGACGAAGGTGGGGCATTTGCCGGTGGGATTGAACACGAGCGGATTCGGCGAACTCGGCGTGAGGTTGCGCATCGAACACGTAGGCGCGATTGCACACGTCCACCTTGGGTTCGAGATGCGTCGCCTCGAAGTGATCGTTGCCGATCTTGAGCATCTCCCAAAACGCCAAGTTCGGATTGGTGCGATGCCGCGCCAGATTCGCCGGCGTCAAGCGGAACGGATAAGCCTGCACCTGGAATGACGGCCGGCCGAGGAGCGAGTCGCGCGCCAGCGAATAGATCGTCGGCGATCTGCTCGTTGGTCATGGCATAGCAACCAACCGATCCGCAGATGCCATGGATCATGAGAAAGGTGCCGTCGCGGCTGTTCGCTTTGTCGAAGCTGTTGGGGAAGCCCGTGTTGATCGCGAGATAGTAGGCGGAATTGGGATTCATCAACTCGGGGGTAATCGTATAGAACCCCTCCGGCGCCTGGCGGTCGCCCTCATGGAACTTCGGCCCAAGATCGCCCGACCACCGACAGATCGGAAAAGTCTTGAGCAGCGCGAAATGTCCGGTGGTGTCCTGCTTCCAGACTTCGAGCTCCGCCTCTTCCTTGAAAATGCGTACAGGATCGGCGAATGCTTCGGCATTTTCTTTTGCCGCAACAGCGAGAGCAACTCGGGCGACAACTCCTTTGTCGCCTTGGCCGGCAACTCCTTTGGTGCCTTGGCCGGCAACTCTTTTGGTGCCCGGGCCGGCAACTCATTGCCGTTTTCGCCGAGGCACACGACCGGGGTCCATGCCGCGGCAAAAGCCGCCGCCGATACAAGCGCACGGACTGCGGCCGTGGCGTGGATCATTGCTAATACCCCCGGACGTGGACCTTTCCCTTCCTTGTACTCGGTGGCTTTCATAAGGCAATCGAAGTCGCGTCAACGAGCGTGACGCTGGGCTCGAAGTTTCGGCTCTGCTGCTCGCGCGCCGACGAGGCGATCCAACGGCCGCGACGTCGCGACCGAGCGCGAACCCTTCAATTGCCGGCGCGCTCGTCGTGCCAATCACGGGTGTTCGCATCAGCGGCGCTCGATCAGGCTCCAGATCGCTGCATCGAGGCTGTACGGTCCGGCACCGGCCGAGATGACCATGATCAGCATGAAGGCATACAAAGTTTCCGGCAGATAGAGCCAATCATCGATCCGATCTGCTCGATCGATCGGCTTGAATGCCTTGATTCGCTCTCGCCCTGATGTCGCGCTGGCGATGATGATGATGGCAAGAAGCCCAAGCGCGGCGAGCGGCGCGAAGAGGCCGATGACAACGGCGCCGCCGGCGGAGAACTCGACGAGCGGCACCCACCACTGATTAATCCCGATTGCATGAACGTGCAGGGACCTTAGCTCGTCCGCGAACACGCGGTGACGCTCGGCGTTGAATAGCTTGTGGTAGCCGGAGAACATGAAGAACATCCCAACCGCGATGCGGTTGAGAGTGAACGCGATGTCGGTCCATCCGACGCCGTTGAATAAGATGTGGATCATTGCAATTCACCCTGCGTTTCGAACATCGCTCGCTTGGGCGCGACGGCGTGGTATCGGCTCGGTCGGAGTCCGGGGTGTCGATGCCGGCTCATTCGCCGCCAGGAGCCCTCGCAAGTCCGTCACCATTAATTCACTCCCTCGCGTTTGTCGTCCCCCCGCAGCGTGTGGCGAGCCGCCCAACGCTGTTAGTATTTTGCAGGTTTATGACATCAACCGAGGTGTTCAAGTTGATGGACAATCGATAGGTTATCGGAGGCTCATCTCGGGGCGGCTCTTACGGCAGCGTTGATTATCTGCGGTTTCAACGTCGTAGCGAAAGCAGAGAACGAGGCTAGCGCCATGGAAAACGATATCAGCAATGCAGTCATTCTCGCTGCGCGCCTTCTTCTTGCAGCACTGTTTTTGATTTTCGGCTGGAGAAAGGCGAGAGACTATTCGGGCACTGTGAGTCAAATGGTGAAGCTTCGCGTTCCGACGCCGGTACTCGCGACCATCATAGCCATCTTCATGGAGCTTCCGGTCGCGTTCGCGGTCGCTATTGGCGCCTTCACGCGGCCCTCGGCCGCACTCATGGCTTTATACACGCTCGGAACGGCTGTTATCGGGCATCACTATTGGACCGTGAAAGGTGCAGATTACGTCGAGAGTTTGGATGGATTTTACAAGGATCTTAGCATTATGGGAGGGTTCCTGCTGTTGTGCATTACGGGTGCAGGAAAATATTCGATCGATGCATTGCTAGGCATCGCCGCGCGATAATCTGTGAGCTGTTGGGCCAACGATGCAGTGTCATGTCGCATATGTCCGTTACCGGACATGCAATCGACGATCTCATCGACAAGCGCCCCAGCGAAGCGTAGCCTCCTCTCCGATGATCGAACGATTGTCGCGTCCTATCCGACGTGACAAGCGTGGTTGCGCGAGCACACGCCCCTGGTTGCCGAAATCCACCTGCTCGACGCCGGCCATTTCGCTTTAGACGAGAAGAACGACGAGATCGCGAGTCTTATTCTTGCGTTCTTGGCAGAATATTCGGTCTGACCGATCGGTAGATTGGTCGATGCGCCTCTTAACTTCACATCCGCCGCATCCGAACAGGAGTCGTCCATGAGCGAAGTACAAGTCGGGCAAAAAAGCTATCAGATGCCGCCGCAGGATGGGATTTCCATCGCGCACTTTATCGTCGTCGCCGACGTCGAACGTTCGCTTCGATTTTACGAAAAGGTGTTCGGAGGCCGCGTTCTCAGCAGAGGCGACAGCAAAGGCGCGCCAGGTTACCTCCAGATCGCGAACACGTGGCTCATTGTCAACGTCGGGGGCGGTCCGACACCCGACAAACCAACGGTAACGCTCAACGTCCCCGCCGATCCCGATAAAGTCAGCAGCTTCTGAATATCCGCGTTGCGGATATTCAAGCGTGTTATGAACTGTGGCGAAGTCGCGGAGCCGAATTCATCACCGAGCCGAAGCCCAAATACGGCGAGACGCGCTGCTACATTCGCGATCCCGACGGCTACATTATAGAGATTGGGCAAAGCAACCCTGGGAATCGCTTACGGCTAGAGAGAGGCCCATGAAGTCCCAGAGGGATGGCATCAACCCGGCGGCCGAGCCAAGCGGAACAGGCTGCGTCGAATGTTTAGCTTCGCGACGATGGTGGTTTCATCTTCGCCGATGCGCCGAATGCGGTCACATCGGCTGCTGCGATAGCTCACCAAACCAGCATGCATCGAAACACAGCGTCGCTACGGGGCATCCGGTCATCACGAGCTTCGAGCCGGGCGAGCGGTGGTTTTACGACTACCGAACGGAAGAATTCTTCGCCGGCCCGAAGCTCAAGACGCCTCACGCGCATCCGTTGGATCAACCGGCGCCAGGACCGGCCGGAGCAGTTCCTTCAAACTGGCAAACGCTGCTTCACGAATAAGCCGGCGCACGTGCCGCGATCTGCGCGACATTCGGTTGCCGCGCAGCCGTCACGGGCGGCATGATTTTGCAATGATAGCGTCAGCAGAGTTCCGAACCGCACTGAAGAGCCTTCTAGGGCTCGCGATCAATGATTAAGGAAACTGAGCCTTTCGGCTGAAAGCGACGCAAGCTGCACCAGCAGCTAGGCGCGTTCGTCAGGTTCGCCATTGCCCTCGAGTTTTCCTCGCAGCGCGGTGACCACGCGACGAACCGTGTCGATGTCTTTGACCAACAGCCCATCAGCGAGGCCGTTGACCCAAGGGCCCTGCAAGTCCATCGCGGCCTCGAAGGTCCGCCTGCCCTTCTCGGTCAGCACGATGAGCTGGGCGCGCCGATGATGCGGGTTGACCTCGAAGGCGACGAGGCCCTCTTTGTGCAGGTCATTGATGATCCGCTGCACGTTTTGACGATTGGCGCCTAGCGCCCGCGCGAGCCACGCCGCCGGCAGCGGCCGTTCGGCGGCGATGATCGCGCCAAGCATCTGCCAGCGTGCGCTCGTCAATCCAAGCGGCGCGACCAGCCGATCGCCGGCCGTCAACAGCAGGCTCGCCGTCCTGAACAGGTCAAGCATGAGGTCGGTCAGGGCTTCGCCCGCCGGCGTTCGTTTAATCTTTCTCATTCGTCACCATAGATCACTATTGACATTATGATGTCAATTCGTATGTATGCATCAGATCATATCGACATCATGCAACCAAATGGAAGGGAGCCCTTCATGTCACTGCTGCGCCCTCTCGACCCCGCCTTCCCGATCGAACGCCAGATCGCGATCGACGCCGGCCCCGTGGTGTTGGTGAACCTGTTTACGCTGGATCAGGCGGACGAAGAGACCTTTCTCAAAGTCTGGGCGGACGACGCCGCCTTCATGAAACGCCAGCCGGGCTTCATCTCCACCCAGCTTCACCGCGCGATCGGCGACTCACCGACCTACTTGAATTATGCCGTCTGGGAAACGAACGCCGATTTCCGCGCCGCGTTCACGCACCCGGAGTTCAGGGCGAAACTCTCGGCCTATCCATCCTCCGCTGTCGCGTCTCCACACCTGTTCCGCAAGGTCGCAGTGCCCGGCATCTGCGTCGCGTAGCTCGCCGTGCGGGAGAGGCAAAACGCCATGACCAAGATTATCCATCCGGTCGCCGGTGCGCTCGCGCTGCTCACGATCGCGACCTTCTGGCTCTCGACGGCCGCCAGCGAGCTGTTCGCGTCACACGCCGTCGTGACGACGGTGAAAACGGCGATACCGTGGGGCTTTCTGCTGCTTATTCCGGCGCTGGCGGCGGCCGGAGGCTCGGGCTTTGCGCTGGCAAAGGGGCGGCGGGCCGGGCCGATCGGTGCGAAGATCAGGCGCATGCCGCTCATCGCCGCCAACGGCATCCTTATTCTCATTCCGTGCGCGCTCTTCCTTGCCTTCAAGGCGCGAGCCGCGGAGTTCGATACGGCGTTCTACGCGGTACAGGCGCTTGAACTCGTCGCGGGCGCGGCGAACATGACGCTGCTCAGCCTCAACGTGCGCGATGGGCTCAGGATGAAAGGTTTTCTCCGCCCCCAGACGAGCTGAGCGCCGAACCCGGACCCGGGTCTAGCCGGATCGGCATGGAAAGGTGGTCAAAGCGAAGGCGGATCCCCGCCACAGGCGATGTTGCAGCGACTTGACGACGCAACTGGACGTGGCAAGGTCCTTCGCGGAACTCGCCACGGCTCTTTGCAGGATCAGCAAATGAAGGCGTTCATTTGCGAACAAAACGTAGTTCATTTTACAAGACTTTTGAGCGAGGCGACCGACCCGCATCTCCGTCGCACGCTCCAATCCCTGTTGTCGTCGGCAAAGCGCGAGCTTGCAATTTCCCACGCGACGACAGCTGGGGCCGACGCTTTACCAATCGGGCGAAGGCAATCTCTCGAAGGAGTGAGGCGACAGGTTCAGGCTGAATTTGATTCATCGCCGCATCCATACATGCTTTTGGACCCCGGCCCCGGTTTGCAGATCGTTGACATCAACGATGCCTACGCGAGCGCGACCTTGACTCAGCCGGGCCGATGTCGTCGGAAAGTCGCTGTTCGATATATTCCCGGACAATCCTGAAGACGAGTTCGCCGATGGTGTGAGCAATTTGTACGCATCATTGCGAACCGTGGCCCAGACCGGGCAGCCACACGCCATGGCGGTGCAACGCTATGACATACGGGACCCCAGCGGTCAGTTCGTCGAACGCCACTGGCAGCCCATAAATACGCCGATACATGACGGAGAGGGCCATTTGATTTTTTTATTGCATCACGTCGAGGACGTGACTGAACAAGCGGTGTCGTCCTCACCCGAAAGGCAGAGCAAGAGCGACTAGGACCGGTAACGCAGGCATGCAGCAGAGTCGCTTTTGAAGTCAGGGCGGGACCTGATGGGCCTTTAAGGCTCACGATCGACGACGACGGCGATAGCCCTCCGTGCGCCTGGTGCGCGCCGGAGTACCTCGACTGTCGCGCCGCAGTCCAAAGCGGATGAAATCGAAAGAGAGTTCCTCCGCAGGCGCGTGTCCGAGGACTGAACGGCGCCGAAAGAAAAAGCCCCGGCCTCATGCAGGAGCTGCGAGGACCGGGGCCGTCGACTGAAGGATTGGCGCAGTCAAAATCTCAGTGGAGAGTATGTGACAGATAGATGACAACCCCCGCGCAAATCACCTAGTTCCCTGTGGGAAGCGGGTGGTTGATGACGCGGATCATGATCCAGTGTCCTCGGCGCGGGGTGCCGGTATGGACTGGCCTTACCACGAGGTCGGTGATTTTCAATTCATTGCCGAACGTGGCGGTTCCGCTGCAATGTGACCTTTGCGGACGCGTGCATCGATGGCGGCCTCGCCAAGCCTGGTTGCACGAGGAGGCTAATCCCACCGAGAGCGCACCGGTAAATCCTCGACGCCGGCCGGGGGCACGCTCCGGTGCCGTTCAGTCTACCCGGGTAGCGATAGCCCGCCGCCGCGAAAATCGTGTCTTGGCTGT
Source organism: uncultured Alphaproteobacteria bacterium (assembly GCA_963702755.1). Taxonomy (GTDB): domain Bacteria; phylum Pseudomonadota; class Alphaproteobacteria; order Rhizobiales; family Xanthobacteraceae; genus JAJPKK01. The sequence continues at coordinate 31,972 of CAVPDZ010000018.1, forward strand.
GCATGGCGATGCCGGCAGGCGGAACATGGTCTGCACCACCAGACCATCAATACAGCTTGCCGCTTTCGCGATGTCCCGGCTCGCGGTGATGCGGCAGCTCTGACGCAACCCGCGTCCACGCTTCCACACCGGCTCTCGTCACCACGTTTCCGAAGTTTTTTGATCTGGTCTGCAACGACCTTGGGGGCTTTGGCGCCATACCACGCCTTGCACGCCTTCGCGTAAACGAAGGCAATATCTTCATCATTCAGAAGCACGCGACGCACTCCATGCGCAGGGATCACAGGAAGCGACTGATTTGATGCCGGCTAGGAAGTCCGGAACTCAAAATAGCAGCTTCCGCGTGTGACGGAAGGGCGACGATCAACCGCAGGCGGTCATGTTGTTTGGCGCTGGATCGTAGCCTACGGTCGTACCTATTGACGGCTGGGGCATTGTTTTCACGTGTATGATGGAATGAGCCGCGCTCAATTCGAGCGCCTGTTGACGTTGCGCTTGGAGAGGCTCCGTCTCGGAACCGCTCAGAAAGTGAAGCGGCTCCTGGGACGGGCGTGGCGCAAAATCGTCGACGAGATGTACGAGCGGAACGCCGAACGCCTCGCCAAGAACCAGTTCGCCGCCGTGGTCATCGAGTGCGCCGACGCGATCAACAGCTTGTCGAAGAGCGTCAAGGCAGAGTGATACCGACGACCAGCGCGCTCCCGCGAGCGACGACGGAAGACTTCTCCACATGCTGTGAACAACCAAGGTTTCGCCACGCGCCAACCTTGGGGCTGCCGGATTGCGCGGCGAACTTACCAGCGGCGGGGGCACAAGCGCTGATCCGGCAACGCGCGGGGGGAAGTTCTGCGTACCGGGGGAGCATTGGCGAGATCGGTTGCTGGCTCCCGCCCTTCTGCATAGCGCGTGCCGAAATCAATAGGCGCGGAGCGCAGGCAGATCAGCTGATCGCAAATCTCAGCCGTGCTCGTGATCGCAAGCGCCTCGATACGCCCCAGTTCTGGCCGGCCTGGATGCCCGTAAAGAAGCTTGCAACTGGTGTAGAACCAATTGCAACGATACAAAGCATCGGGCGCGATCTTATGACTAGCGTAATAAGCCGCGGCGAAAGCAAGGTGCCCGAGGTCACTCTCGGGTTCTGGGCGATCAAGATTCTCGCCACAACACTCGGAGAGACTGGCGGCGACACCGTCACGATGACATTGAACTGGGGCTACTTGGCCGGTACCGCTCTCTTCTTGGTGCTTCTCGTTTTGCTGGTGATCGCGCAGATTATCGCGAAGAAATTCCACTCGGCGCTCTATTGGGCAACCATCGTCGCTTCCACGACCTTCGGCACGACAATGGCCGATTTCGCAGATCGTTCGCTTGGCATTGGCTATGCGGGAGGTGCGACGCTGCTCCTTGTGTGCCTGCTGATCATTCTCGCGCTGTGGTACCGCTCGGAGGGTACCGTATCGGTGAACACCGTCAGCACGCCAAAGGTCGAAGCCTTCTATTGGGGGGCCATCACCTTTTCGCAGACCCTCGGCACCGCGCTCGGCGATTGGATGGCCGACGACACCGGCCTCGGTTACATCGGGGGCGCCTTGGTCTTCGCCACAGCCCTCGCCATCGTGGCAGGGCTCTATTTCCTAACGAATGTGTCGCGGGTGCTGCTGTTCTGGGCGGCATTCATTCTCACGCGGCCGCTGGGCGCTACAGTCGGAGATTTTCTCGATAAACCCGTGGATGAGGGCGGTCTTGATTTAAGCCGCCCGATCGCGTCCGCGATCATCGCGGCACTGATGATCCTGCTGCTGCTTATTCTGCCTCAACGCCCCGGACGACATCCGGCTGCATCCGAGAAATAACGAAACACGATTTGCCGCGCGGGCCTTCCCCGCGTTGGGCAAAGTGCTGCGCTGCAGCGTGTTCAGCTGTTTGAGCCCCGGCGATCGAGGGGCGTCCCCGCCCCTTGTCGCTCGGGTCTTGCCCTTTGCAGCGATTATCAAACCGGTTGCGCACCGCCGCGATGGCCTCACTGCGTAGGGCATTTCCTGACATCGCGTGTCTCAGGTTCATTAACCCCTTACGGGAATAACGGCCACGCGACATGAGACGCTCGCGGTTCGAGCTGACTTGGGCAGGCGCGCAGCGAGTGGGCTCTTACCGCGCCACATCGCCTGACGGTCACTGCCGCAATGGTCCAAATCGATTTTGGTGCTCTCACATTTGTCGTCATCGACGACAGTGCGCCGATGCGACGCATCGTGCGCACCGTCCTGCACGGGTTTGGCTCTCGCCATGTCTACGAAGCGGAAGACGGCGCCGCCGGCCTTGAGGCTTTTCTGCACTATGCCCCGGACATCATCATTTCCGACTGGGTGATGCCGGTGTTCGGCGGGCTCGAATTGACCGGCGTGATCCGCCAACCGGGCTCCAATCCGAATCCGTTCGTGCCCATCATCATGCTGACGGGCTACACCGAAAAAAGCCGCGTTATCGAGGCCCGTGATGCCGGCGTCACCGAGTTCCTGGCGAAGCCGTTCTCACCGAAAGCGCTTTACCAGAGGATCCTCAACATCGTGATCAACCCGCGCTCCTTCATCAAATCGAAGCGTTACTTCGGGCCGGACCGGCGGCGGACCAGGGGCATCAATTACACCGGCCCGGAACGTCGCAAGGGCAACGCCGAGATCATCGACCGGTCGGCCTCGTTTGCGAAGGTGAAGGGCTGAGTCGGGTCGACACCTGGCCAAAGAAGGAAGCCAGAACAACTGCAGGACGTCGGCAGCTTGTGGCGGCTCGCTCTAATGCTGATGAAAGGGTACGTCCTGAAACTGCGGGTCTGCTCATAAAGCGAAATTTCATCGCCGCGGCAGGCGATGCAACGCCGACTACGTCCAGCACCAGATCGAATATCGCCTGGGCGGTCGGGAGACGATCCCACACCCCGGTAATGGGCTCGGTGAGTTTATCTAAGCGAGTATTAAGCAGTGACGCGATACAAAAAGCCATCGCCCTAGGATCGCGGATAAATGCGCACGACAAGAAAACGCCGGGAATGGATGTTCGCCCTCGGTATTATGGCGGTGTTCTCGGCTGCGGCATTTTTTCTGCTCGGCGATCGTCTCGGCGCTCCAACCCCAAGCGGCACGAACGGCGTGACCAGTGCGCGTTTCGATCGCTCCGAGGCTGCGAACGGGTCCGGCACTATCGTCAGGCGCGAGCACGGTCAGTGTCGGCAAGTGAAGTTCGACAAAGTGACCGGTGAGATCCAGGACAATTCCGTTGGTCCGTGCCCGGAGGGCATAGGAATGACTGCGAATTCGACCGAGGGTCGAATGCAATCGATCCGCGAAACGTTTTCAGGCCGATAACTTCGATTGCGCGACGAGGCCCTGACCGGAGCACAGCGCCAACGGTCAGCCGATTACGCAGCATCGCCTTGCAGGGCCGGAAGCGTGGCGTCATGCCTGGTGCAATTGCGACCGGCGCGCTTGGCCTCGTAGAGACAGGAATCAGCACGTTCGATGATCTGGCGCGGCCATTCACCGGACCTGTGCGCGGCGACGCCAATCGATACCGTAATCCGGCCAGACTCTCGCCGGTTGAGCGCTTGCGAAGTTCGCGGCCCGCTATGCGCTCGCGAATCTGGTCCGACAGTTTGGCCGCATTTTGCAATGTCGTGTCGGGAAGGATCACGGCGAATTCTTCGCCGCCAAACCGCGCGACGATGTCCTGGCCCTTGATGGTCTGCTTGAGGGACGAGGCGACAAGCGTCAAAACGCTGTCGCCAACGAGGTGGCCGAAGCGATCGTTGAAGCTCTTGAAGTGGTCGATGTCGACCATCAACAAGCAAAAGCTGAAGGAACCCGAATCGGCCCGGCTGCACGCTTCTTCGATCGCCTTATCGAAGCTCCGGCGGTTGCTGAGCCCGGTGATTGCATCGCGGTTTGCCTCAACCATCGAGGTTGCAAGCGATTTCTGCAGCGTCTCCATTTCGAGCTTTGCCATCGTCAGCCGCTGTTCAAGAGCGGCATGACGGTTCTCCACCGCTCGCAAAGACCGAACCAGCGCGTCGGCAACCGCTCGAATGGAATCTTGATCGGCCGGCTGGCTCAACCGTTGAGATGCCTTTGCGCAATCGTTGCGGTCCCGGGCTGTCGACACCACAAATTCGCCGAGCATCCCGACGATCGAATCGATCTCGCCGGATATTTCAGTGACCGTGCGGTCAGCCTGGGCGTTGAGGCGCGAGGACGAGAGGTACTCGTCGTAGATATCGCCAAGCTCGCTCAACGGCAGCGATCCGTTTTCTTCGAGCACACGGTTGATTTGCCGGTTCATCTCCGGATTCCATCCCGCCGCATACGAGTACCAAAGCTCGTATCCGGAAGGATCGGCGGGCAGAGCGAGCGCCCTGATCTTCTCCAGCGCCTTCTCGGCCAACATAAGCGTGTATTGGTGGTCGCCACTCGCCATAGAAATGTCCCCAGCACACAACTGATCGGATCGGATATCAGCGCGGCTCATCGTTCGTTCCGACACAAGCTTCCGATCTTCGCGGAAGCAATCATTACGTGGCGAAGTTAAATAGTGTTTTGCGCACACCCGGATCATAATGTCGGGCATTTCCTGACAAGGTGATAATTTGCGGGAACCGCGCCGGCGCCAAAGCATCGCGGGTTGCGACTGATGCTTCGGAAGGCCCCTGCGGAGGAGGTCGCCGACAACTGCTCCTTAGAGCACGATCGCGAAGGTCCCCAAGGAAATCGCAATTGGGCTCACGATGTTCGTTCGCTCAGAGCGGACCGGCGGGGATGGTCATTGGCGCGTTGTCTTGTCTCGGAGGGTCGTTCCCCGAACGACGCCTTATATCCTGCGGAAAAACTATCAAGGCGGCGAAATCCGCAGCGCGCCGCAATCTCGGTTACGGTGCCGGGCGTCCCAGCCGATGACAGCAGAAGCCGAGCCTCATCCAAACGAACCTCCCGCAGGTAGCGGAACGGCGTCGTGCCGCAAACCACGCGAAACGCCCGCAGAAGGGTCCGCTGGCTGATGCAGGCGGCGGCCGCGAGATGGTCCACCCTTGTGATCGTTCCCAAGTTCGCGCGAATGGCCTCGTCGAAACGCTCGACGATTTTCTGATATTTCCCGAGTTGCTGCTGCACGAGGACGTCCCCAACGGCTTCCGGAACATGCCATATCGGGGCTCGCCGCGCTCACTCATTGATGCATGTCAATGTTCGCTGACGGCTCCTGAGTTCGTCGAGGTTGCAATACTGAACCAGAACACGCCGGCGTGCGATGGACCGGACCGGACCGTGAGGCGACATGAGCGCACACGATGTCGTCGTGGGAGGCACAGAAGCGTGCCGCGCTTCAAGCTCTCGATCGGATCGAGGTGCCGCCGAAGGTGTAGGCGCGCGTCATGCCTTACATGAAGGCGGGCCGCTCTTGCCGGTGATCACGGTACGATGCGCCTGGCGCGCTTAAGATCCCAGCACCCGCCGATTGCGGTTTTCGATGACGGTCCGCGTGGTGGACGTCGCTCCGGGTCCTTCTGCGAAACGGACATCGCGAAACGACAGCGGTCGGCCATCCTTGCCGCGCACTTTGATCGCCTCGATCGAACGGCCGGTGGCGTTCTCGACGAGGGCGACCGACGGCTTCTTATTGGGCGTTGCCCATCGATCGCCCCATTGCATGAGCGCGACCAGGATCGGATAGAGTTCCTCTCCCTTCTTCGTCAGCCGATATCCGTCGGCATTCGCGCGTTCATCGAGCGGGAAGCGCTCAAGAATGCCGAGCTGCGTCAACCGCTCGAGCCGGTTGGCCAGGATGTTCTTGGCGATGCCGAGCGCACCCTGGAATTCGGCGAAACGAGTTGAGCCCTGCGTGCACTCCCGCACGATCAGCAAACTCCACCACTCCCCCACCTGATCCAGGGCCCGAGCGATCGAGCAGTTCATGTCCGAGAAGCTTTTCCGCTGCACGGCAGTCTCCTATCTCGCTGAACCTCCGTTACAAATCGCTTTAGCATTTTCGGTTTCATCATGCAACAAAAAACGGTTGCATGATAAAACTTATTCAGATAGGTTTCATGACGCAACCGATTTGCAAGCCGCATTCTTGAGGAGTCACATCATGGACAAGCGCCTGCTCGCATTGGCTCTCGGCACGTTCGCGCTGGGGACCGACAGTTTCGTCATCGCCGGCGTGTTGCCGGAAATCTCACGGGCGTTCGACGTCAGCATCGGCGCGGCCGGGCAGATGACAACGGCCTATGCAATCACCTATGCGCTGCTGGCGCCGACCATCGCCGCGCTTGCCGCATCGGTGCCTCGCAAGCGCCTCTTGCTCGCCGGGCTGTCCCTGTTCGTCGTCGCCAATCTGGCGACGGCGTTCTCGCCGACCTTCAGCGCTGCGCTCCTGACGCGCGTGATCGCGGGCATCGGCGCGGCGACGTTCTCCCCGACCGCCATGGGCGCGGGCGCCATGCTGGCAAAACCCGAGCGGCGCGGCTTTGCGCTCGCCGTCATCGTCGCAGGGTTGACGACCGCCACCGCCCTTGGCTCTCCGACGGGCGCCGTGATCGGCGCTCTTGCCGATTGGCGTTGGACGATGGCCTTCGTTTCCGCTCTCGGCGCTGCATCGTTCCTTGGCGTCTGGGCCTTCCTGCCGGAAATCCCTCTGGCGCCCGCGATCACGCTGCGCCAGCGCCTTGCCCCCCTCGCCGACGCTCGCATCGGACTGACGCTCGCGACCACCCTGATTGCGATGAGCGGGATATTTATCCCCTATACCTATTTCGCGGTGGTGTTTGACCGCGCGATCGGCGGCGACGCCACGATGATCGGTGGTCTCCTGGTGATGTGGGGCCTTGCAGGAACGATATCCAACCTGCTCGCCGGCCGCCTGATCGACTCGATCGGCTCGCGCAGGGTCATCATCGCGATGTTGGCGACGATGATCGTTGATATTGCGCTCACGCCTTGGAGCGGAGCCAACGTCTACACGGCGGCTCTCGCAATCGCGGTGTGGGGCGCGTGCGGCTGGGGCATCCTCGTTCCGCAACAGCACCGCCTCGTCACCCTGGCTCCGTCGATCGCTCCCGTGGTGGTTGGCCTCAACACGTCGGGCACCTATCTCGGCGTGACGACGGCGGGCATTCTGGGGGCCGCAGGACTCCATGCCTTCAGCGGTCATCAATTGGGCATCGTTGCGGCCATTCTTCTCGCCCTCGCCCTCGTTGTTTCGGAACTTGCGAGCCAGCGCATTGCCGCCCGCAGCGTATCAAAAGGGTCGGGTGCTCTTTGCTCCGCGATCGCCAACTGACCTTCCGCCGATCGGCGCGCCTCGCTCCAAAGCGGGTGCGCCGATCTCCAACCCTCGAAAGGATCAAATCATGAGCAACCAGCAAACGATCGCTCAGAAGGCCGAAACCTTCCGCAGACTGCATGCGGGCAGCGGAAGCTTCGTGATCGCAAATGCCTGGGATGCAGGCTCGGCGAAACTGCTTAAGGGACTGGGCTTCCCCGCGTTAGCGACATCGTCCGGCGCAGCAGCCGGCGTGTTGGGCCGGGTGGATGGCCAAGTGACGCGCGAGGAAGCGCTGGCGCATGCCAAGGCGATTGTCGACGCTGTCGATCTTCCGGTATCCGCCGACCTTGAAAACTGCTTTGCCGACAAACCGGAGGACGCCGCGCGCACGATTGCTTTGGCGGCCCAAATCGGCCTCGCCGGTGCATCGATCGAAGATGCAACGCGAGTCCCGACAAAGCCCTTGTACGATGCCGACTTCGCCGCAGAGCGTGTTGCCGCAGCCGCAACGGCCGCGCGCTCGGCCGGCTTCCCTTTCGTCCTGACGGCGCGGACGGAGAGCTTCCTTCACGGCAACACCGATCTCGCCGACGTCATCCGCCGCCTGCAGGCGTTCGAAGCCGCCGGCGCGGACGTGCTGATGGCTCCGGGCCTGCCGAACCTCGAAGCGGTGCGCGCAGTCTGTGCTGCCGTGACGAAGCCGGTGAACTTCATGGCGGGAATCCCCGGCAAATCTTTTACGGTCGCCGAACTGACCGAAGCCGGCGTCAAGCGAATCAGCGTGGCGACCTCGCTGTTTCGCGCGGCCATGACCGGCGTGATGACCGCCGCGACCGAGGTCAGGGAGCGCGGAACATTCACCTATCTCGATCACATCATACGAACGCCGGCTTGGAATAAGCTCATGGTGGAATGATTGAGCAGAAATGGATGCCGCATCCTCAGTCGGCATCCCCTCAATTCGTCGGCGGCCAGTTCGCCGGCGGATAAGGTACGTGCATCGTCATCAGGACGATCGGCGCTCCGCCGGTCGGAATGACCTGGTGAGGCGTGTTCGCCGGCACGATCAGCATGTCGCCTTTCACGACGGCCTGCGAGTTGCCGTCGGCGATCGACGAGCCGCTCAAGTTATTCGCGTTGGTGCGCTTCTCGTTGACGAGCTTGCCGCCGGTGACGATGTCGCCCGTGCCCTCGAGCACGACCATCAGCTCGGCATCCTTCTCGTGAACGGCGGCCGGCGAAATGCCTGGGCGATATTCGAGCTGCGCGCGATAGGGCGCGAGCGAAAGGATCGGCTCCGCGACCAGCGGAGCGTCGCCCTTGCGGTCGGCCTTTGCCTTCTCGACGAGGCCCATGATCTCCTTGTTGTTCATGAAGGTCCGCGTCGGGGGTGCAACCGGCTGTTGGGCCGAGGCGCTGGTCGCGAGAACCAAGGCGGCGAACAGCGAAGTCAGAAGTTGTGCACGCATGGGCGTTTCCTCACATTGGGGCGCTGCGCAAGGCATCGCCTTTTGGCATCCCTAGCACTCGTCAAAGTAGCGATAGTATTCGATTTTCCTATAGTTGCACCTCAGTGAATGCTCTGAATGATTCCAGTAGCGTTTTTAAGCGCAAATTCTTTTTGCACGATCTAATTCCAGCGGGGGCGTCGGAATTGAGTGCAGTCGAAGGATGAATTCTTTCGCGCGCAGGCTGCAGCCTGCGCTGAGCTCGCCGAACGAGCGCCTGATCCTGGTACCAAGGCGGTGTACGAGGAGATGAGCGCGACGTGGCGGCGACTGTTTGAATTGGCGAAGCAACTGCAATCGAAACGGGACCAGGACGGCGACTGACGGTTTCGCTTATTGGAGCAGTCGCTTTAATAGGGGCCACGGCGAGACCCTTTCACTGCGGCGATCTCGCGTCAGCGCGGCCGGCTTGGCCCCGCCACCGCTATCAGGCCAGCGCGTCGAGCAGCGCCTTGGCCTCCTTCAGATCGGCCGTGTCGAAGCCTTCGGTGAACCAGCCGTAGACCTGTGCGAGAAGGTCATGGGCCTGCTGCCGCTTGCCTTGATCGCGCCACAACCGCGCCATGCTGATCGCCCCGCGCAGTTCCAAGGACTTTGCGAGCTGCTGGCGCGCAACCGCGAGCGCTCGCTCAAAATACGCTTCCGCTTTGACCACGTCCGGTTCCGGCGACCTCAGCGCGATTTCCCCGGCCACGCGATGGACCTCGGCCTCGAACCACGTTTCCTTGGTCGTTTCCATGATTCCCATCGCTTCGCCAATGCAGCGCCAAGCGTCATCGAATTTGCCGAGTTCCACGTAGGCCCCGGCCAAATGCGATAGATAGAATGGCACCGCCACGGTTGATCCTGTTGACCGCCATGCGGTGATCCCCGCGGTGATCATCTGGACTGCTTCCACAGCTTTGCCGGTCAGGGCCAATACGCAGCCTTGGAGCGCCATTCCGATCGCCTTCCACGGATTGGCCCCTTTTTCGTCAGCCAAAGCAAAAAGTTCTTGGAATTCGTGCGGTTGCGACCGAGCAGTTGCCGCAGAGGATGTAGGGTATCGTGATAAGCCACAATGCGAACATCAGCGTCCCGGCTTGACCTATCTCTCGAGCAATCTTGAGGGCGTCGTCGGCGTCTCTGAGCGCCGCCGCGGGGTGACCAAGAAGCCATAGAGCCCACGACCTGAAGCCTAGGACCACCGCTCCGGTGTCGTTGCCGAAGCGGGTCGCCAGCGCACGATGTTCGACAGGATCATAGAGCGCAATCGCTTGGTCGTAGTGCGCGCGACTTTCCGCGACGTCTCCCGTGCACATCAAGGAAACGCCCATGAGGCGATGCCCGATCATGAGCGGAACGGTGGCCCCGTGTTTCTCTGCAAGCGCCAAGAACTGCGCCGCAAGACCACGAATTGCATCGCCGTCGAATGCCAAAGTGTTCGCGGCCCAGAAGCCGTAAAGGACCGAGAATAGCAGCAGCGGATCCTCGGGAGGCTCTCCGAGCGCTTCCGCCTGTTCGATCAACAGGCGTGCCCGCTCCGCCGCAGCCTTGGTTTCCGGCGCAGCAAACCCTTTGGTATGGACGAGCGGGGTTAGGAGCGCGACCTGTAGCTTGATCTGCTCGCGGCGCCGCGCGGGCGTAGCGGGCAAGGCCTCAACGTGGGCGAGGGCACGCATAAATTGCTCTGCGGCTTCGGCGAACGCCGAGCGCTCAAGCGACCGCTGTCCCGCCCTGCCCCACAGGCTCGCGGCCTTCTCGGTCAGCCCGGCCTCGGTGCAGTGGCGTGCCAGCAACTCTGGCCGGCTGCGGGCGATGTCGGCGAATTGGCTTTCAAGGGTCTCGGCGATAAGGGCGTGAAGCGCACGTCTCGGCTCGCGCAGCAGCGAGCCATAGGCCGCATCCTGCACCAGGGCATGCTTGAACAGGTAGGTGGCATGTGGCGGCACGCCCTGCCGAAACAGCAAACCGGCCACAATGAGACGGTCAAGCGCCGATCCCAGCTCCGCTTCCGGCTTGCCCATCACCGCGGCCAGCAACGCGTGCGAAAATTCCCGCCCGATCGCCGCGCCAATCTGCGCCATCTCCTTGGCCGTGCCGAGCCGGTCGAGCCGCGCCATCAGCGACGCGTGCAAGCTCGCGGGGACGGCGACGGCCGCAGACGGAACCGCCGCAATCATGTGCTCGGTCGCGCCCTGGCTCTCCGCCTCCAGCACCGCCTTCGTCGTCTCCTCTACGAAAAGCGGAACGCCGTCGGTGCGCGCGATGATGTCCTGACGGACGCTCGCGGGTAGAGGCTTGTTGCCGACGACCCGGTCGATAATGTAGCCCACTTCGCGCTGCGGCAGCCGATTGAGGGTAAGGGCCGTAACGTGCGGGTGGCCGATCCAGGCCGGATCGAACTCCGGCCGGAACGTTACGATCAGTAGCATCCGAAGGGACCCGATGCGGTTCACCAACCGACCTAACCCTTCCAGACTCGTCGGGTCGGCCCAGTGCACATCCTCGAAGATCATCAGCACCGGGTTTTGGCGTGCCAGCGATTTCAACTGGGACATGAGCGCTTCGAGGGTCTTTTGCCTGCGCTGCTGCGGGGCCAGTTCGAGCGGAGGATAGCGCCCATCGTTCGGGAGCGACAGCATCTCGGCAAAAAGCGCCGCATCCTGGATCGAGGTCGAGGTCTTCGCCAGCATGGCGTCGAGCTTGTCGAGCCTCGCTTGTGGCGTGTCGTCATGCACCAGTCCGGCGGCATGTTCCATGTGGCCGATGATCGGAGAAAGGGCAGTGTCAGTGTGGTGCGGCGAGCAGAAATAGCGCAAGCGCGTATGCGGCTCGCCGGCCAGACGTTCCCAAAGCGCGACGGCAAGCCGCGATTTGCCGATGCCGGGCTCGCCGGAGAGCAGCACGACTCGACCCTCGCCGATGTTGGCCTGATCCCAGCGGCGCAGCAGGAGATCGATCTCCTCTTGTCGTCCAACAAGCGGAGAAAGCGCACCCGCGTGCCGCGCCTCGAACCGGCTAACGCCGGAGCTCTCGCCGAGTACCTGCCACGCCTTTACGGGTTGCCCATTCGTCTCGATGACAGGAAGCGCACGGCAGTCGAACATCCGCCCCACCAGGTGCCGCGTGCCGGCTGCGATCACGATCTCGCCAGGTGATGCCGCGACTTGGAGCTGCGCCGCCAGCGTTAGCGCCTCGCCGATCGCAACGCGCTGCCGTATGTCGCCAGCCCCAGGTCGCTCGCTGACGACAACCAGCCCGGTGGCTATGCCGACGCGTGCTTGAAGGGTCAGGCCGGACGCGGCCTTCAACGTGCTGACTGCGTCGAGAATAGCAAAGCCAGCGCGCACTGCCTGCTCAGCGTCATATTCATGAGCTACGGGGTAGCCGAAATAGACGCGCACGCCATCGCCCAGATACTGCGCGATAAATCCGTGAAACCGCGCCACTACATCGGTCACCGTTTTATGGAAAGCAACAGTCAGATCGTGCATGTCCTCGGCGTCGAGGCGTGCCGAAGAGGGCACTGAACTGACCACATTACAAACCATGATCGTCAGCTGCCGTCGCTCGGCGGTGCCAGGGCGAACCGGCGCTGCCGACACCTCGCTCTGTTCCGCGAGGTCCGCGGCGTTCACTACCTCCTCAACGTCCCTGCTGATGTTGTCAGGGGGCGCCGCAATCGCCGGTCGATCGGGCTGCGGGAACACCGAGTTGGCGAGCTCCTTGGCGCTCGACGAATTGCTCGGCGACCGTGCGCTGCGAAGCTCGGCGACAATCGACTTGGTTGCCACGTCGGGCTCTGTTTTCAGCTCGCGCTGAAGCAAAGCAACGAGGCCTTGATAATGTTTGAGTGCTTCGGCCTTGCGTCCCGTGGCGCCGAGCGCTTGCACGATCAGCCGATGGGCGTCCTCGCGAAGATCATTGATCGCCAGCGCACGACGGGCGGTTTCGAGCGCTCGATCAGCGCGACCCGCAGCCAATTCAATCTCGCCGAACCTAACCATGGCGTCGAGCGCCAATCCCTCCAGGCGCTGCCGCTCGCCGGCCACCCAATCGGACCAAGCCTCTTCCCGAATGGCCACATCGGCCAGGAGGTGGTCTTTGTAGAGGTCGACCGCGGTCGCGAGCGAAGATCGGCTGCCTTCCCGGATCAGCGCCTCGAGGCGGGCCGCATCGCAATCGACCACGCCAGGCGCGAGCGAGATTTCCTCGCCGTCGGCGATAAGAGCATCTTGGCCCAGTATCCGGCGCAGCCGAAAAAGGGACTGGCGCAGGTTCTGCCGGGCTTGGGTCTCGAAGTGCGAGCCCCAGAGCAGAGTCGCGAGTTTCTCGCGCGGCTGCGGCACGGGAGCAGTACAGGCCAAGTATGCCAGCAGGCCGGCAAGCTTCTTGTTTGGAAGATCGACGGGTCCCTCAGGACCGCTTAATTCCAAGCGGGTCGCCAGCAGCGAAAGTCTGAATTTCCGGGGCGGCACGCCTCATACTCCATCCGCGCATGGGCACACGCGCCATCCGCCCCGGGCGCAAATTCTGCATTTTTTGCAGTATAGCTGCAAGATGTAACGCGAATTTAACGCACTACTGACGCTGAAACCTACGACCGCGTCCGATGCCTATCCAGCGGGAGGAGCTTCCGAGCTCCGCCGACCTAGAGGCGCATCGTCGTGAAGACGCGAGCAGGACACGCGCAATCCAACATGCCAAAGCGATCGACACCCATTGGGGGTTCGATGCGTCTCGTTCCCCTGAAAAGTATTGTACTTGCCGGCATTCTTGCAGCCTGCGCCGTTGGATCGGACGTCGCCAGCGCCGCCTGGCAATCGGGCCCGTTGGCCGAGGTTTGCGCGCTGAAAGGGACAAAAGTCATCACACTGATCGACGACCATGGGGAAGCAGCAGACCTGCCTTCGGACATATTGGCTGAGGCCGGGCTGGCGCTGCTACGCGCTCGTTCGGCCTGTTACGAAGGACGCGTTGCCGAGGCGGTCGCACTTTACGACGAAATCTTGAGCATCGGCCCAGTAGCATCGGCGCCACGGAAATGAGCGGGCGTATCATTGCTAACCTAAGCGCTGTACGCCGCATTTCGGCAATCGCAAAGTTGCGAAGCCGCCATCTCTTTTCCCGCGCTTCAACAGCAGAGTCTACCGGAGAGAGACCCAGACATGCCGACAACGCTCGACCGCGCCGTGGTCCGTCGCCCAGAGCCTGTCTCGCAGAACGCGCCGGCGCTGGCCGTAATCTCCATGCTTGCGGTCGCCGTCGTCCTTTTGGCGATATGGGGGCTGTCAAGTTCGGACGGCGTGCAAAGCTCGTTCACCTCAGACTCGGTACTTGGGATCGCCCTCCCGCCCTAATTAGGCTCAAGGCGTTTCTACAATTTTGTCGGCATTTTGGAGTCATCGATTTCGCCGAAGCGCAAATATCGAGGTGACGAAGGGAGAACTGATGCCAACAGCAATAATTCCATTCGACCGGTCCGAAATATCTCAGACAACAAGAACCCCAGATTTAACGGTCGTCATTATTTTCGCGGCTGTTGGTCTCCTGTTGACGACCGTTTGCATGTTTGCCTCTCCGTTTCAGGAAATCTTGGCGGCCGGTTGGCTAGCTCCGGATAACGGAAAGGCGCTTTCGATTGAATAGGCCGCGGCCAGAGAAACCGGCAGCAAACCTTTTGTGGGTGGGTGAGAAACTTTGGAGCAAATGGAGCTCAGAATGACCCGGCCAACTGCTACTCGTGTATCTGATACAAGGACTCGCCAGATTCGACTCCAAATCCTTAGGACGTGGGCGCCGGAGGATCAGGCGGCATTTTCTGTTTGGCGCAAGTACGTGTTGCTTTTGTACGGCAGCGTAGCGGCAGTCGTCGTCGTCGCACTCGCGAGCGGCTTCATCGCTGGTTGGAGATAAGGCCGACGCGCTCCCGCCTCGCCATAAACCGCTAGGAGCCTGTCGTCGCAACCGGCTCCAGGACAAGTGCGAGGCGACTTCGCCCGCGAACCGGTGCGAGAAATGGCGAAAATCGTGCCGGCCAAGGCCGAAGGCCCCGACCCCGGCTTTTTTATCGGCACCGGCGACGGTGGCAACGGCCGTCACTCCAGGTGAGACAACCGTTGCGGTCAAGTCAGCGCCGAACAGCGAAGCTCGCTGATTGCGACTACTGCGCCGCTGCGGGAAACGCCGGCAATTTATCAACGTCGCGCGGATCGTGTTGAATAATGAAGGTCGCCTTGAGGTTCGCCGCGATCTGCTTGACGCGATCGATCGACGCTAGGGTCTCGGCGCGATTGGCATTGAAGCCGGGCACGACGTTGTTGTCATAATTTTCGCGGAAGTGCGCGAGGTCGCCGCTGAGCATCACGTTACCCGTCCTTGCCAGCTTGACCAGCAGCACATGATGGCCAGGCGTATGGCCGGGCGTGTTCAGCATGATCACGGTGCCGTCGCCGAACACATCCTTGTCCACCAGCAAGGGTTCGACGTTGCCGCCGCCGCTGATCCAATTCACAAACGGCTCGGGATTGACGACGTCGCCCTGTGGGCGACGAACTGATGCCGGCAGCTTCGGGCCGCTGAGGATGTCCCAATCGCCCTTGCCGATCAGGAGCGTCGCCTTCGGAAACGAGCCCGCCTGGCCGACGTGGTCGCCGTGATAGTGGCTGAGGCCGAGGTACTTGACCTGCTCGGGCTTGACGTTCACCTGCGCCAGCAGATCGATGAGGCTGGTCTTTGGCGCGACAGGGCCGGCATTCATGCCGAAGCCGGTATCCCACACCATGTAGTCATTGCCGTGCTTGATGAGATAGCAACTGAAGACGAGTTGAATCTTCGGAATGTTGGTTCCGAACGTGTCGGAGAAATTCAATCCGGTGTCGGGCGCGGCGGCGGCTCTCGAGGTGCCGCAGTCGAGGCGCGTCAGGGTGACTTCAGGCGCGGTCTGCGCCCAAGCCAGTGCCGCCACCAGAGCGTTTGCACAGGCACCGATCACCAGCGGGGTCAATCGTCGCGGCATGGCTTCCCTCCCTCAAGTCGTACTGGCTGAGCAAGTTACTCGCGCGGCTTCGCGAAGCCTAGATCATTGACCCGTCCGTCGTGCCGGACTTGAGCGGTGTTCTCATTGAAGGAGCCGCTCAGACCACCCGTCGCGGATCCTCGGATATCGATATATCTTGACTTTCGATATATCGTGATCTATATCGCCACACATGAAACATCATCATCACAGACACCACCCCCATCCCCATCGTCATTCCGACGACGAGATCAGAGATCACGGCCGCGGGAGACATCACCGATATCATCACGGCGAACGACATGGCGGCAGGCTGTTCGATTACGGCGAACTGCGCCTGTTGGTTCTCGCCATGATCGCCGAGCAGCCGCGCCACGGCTACGAACTGATGAAGGCGATCGAGGAACGCATGAGCGGCAGCTACAGCCCCAGCCCCGGGGTCATTTATCCGACCCTCTCCTGGCTTGAGGACATGGGCTACACCGCCGTCGAAAGCGAGGGCGCCGGCCGCAAGCGTTACCGGATCACGCCTGAGGGCGAAGCGTTCATCACCGCGAACCGCGCCGCAATCGATGCGCTGCTCGCCCGCATGGAACCGGCCGGCGAAGGCGGCCGCGAAGACACGCCTGCGCCCGTCAGGCGAGGCTTCGAAAACCTGAAGTTCGCGCTGCGCCTTCGATTGAAGCGAGGGCCGCTCGACCAAGCGGCAGCGGAGCTCATCGCGGCCGCGCTCGATACGGCGGCCCAGGCAGTGGAGCGCAGCTAGCGCTCATCTGCCGGGAGGGAACGATCAATCGTGCGCCGCTCTTCCGTGAAGCGCCCTGAGAACATTATCTTCCAGAGCTTGCCGGTCAGGTAGAACAGGCCGGTCTTGCGATCGTAGGCGATGCCGTTGAGGACGGCGTCCCGCGGGTTGATCGGACCCCTCTCTTCAGGATCTGTCGCCTCCCAGAGCGCCCTCAGATCGGCCTGCCCATTGATGCATCCAGTGACGGGATCAATTCGCACAATAGTGTGGGTCTGCCAGATATTCCCGTAGAGTTGGCCGTCCACGAGTTCGAGTTCGTTGAGGTCCCAGATCTCGCCCGGTTGGTTAGACCTGATCAAGACCGACTTGCGGATCGCAAAGGTTTCCGGGTCGGCGTAAAAGAACGACGGACTGCCGTCGCTGAAGATCAGGTTCGTTCCGTCGTTCGTCATACCCCAGCCTTCGCGCGGATTGTGCATCTCGCGTTTGAGGCGGCCGGCGCGGTCATAGACGAACACCTTGTGCTCCTGCCAGGTGAGCTGGAAGATTTGATCGTTGAGGATGGTCAAGCCTTCGCCGAATACGCTGGTGCCGAGATCGACGAGGCGGGTCACTTTGCCGTCGAACGAAATGACATTGATTCCGCTTTTGCTATCGACGCTGCCGGTGCTTTCGTAGAGTCGGCCGTCGCGGACCTCCAGGCCTTCGGTAAAGCCGATTTCACTTCGCGTGATCTTGTCGACGATGTTGAAGCGCAGCGTCGCGGGTTCGCTGCAAGCCTGCTCGGCGGCGTAGCTCGGGCCGGAGCCGACGACAAGCAGCGCGAGGCAGGCGCCGCGCAACGCCGCGTGCAATGCGCGCGCGCCTGCGGACCAGAATGGTTCTCGCCTCGACATCGCTTTCGCCTCCTGCAGTTCATATCCCGAGCCACGCCCGATCCCTCGGAGCGCCCGGCGACCGATCTTACCCGATCGTGGGACTGCTTTGACGAGGGTCAGAAATGCGCGAGCACGCCTGAGCAGGAAGCGATTTGGTTTGGCTGGCGCCGACTGCGCGTACAGGCCTGGGCAACGGCGGTAGCCACAGTGGCAGGCGGCAGAGCGAGGTTGGGAAAACGGGCGCGCCGCTATCGGATGCAAGGCAACCCGATGCCTCATCACATCGCTATGACGCCTATCACGCCGATGCAAATCTGCTAAACAAAATCGCGCGCCCGGATGCTGCTGCACCCGGGCGGCGCGCATTTCAGGAACGAAGTGCCTAACCGCCGAAGCGATAGTTCAAGCCGACCCTGATGATGTGGTCGTGGATGCTGCTGCTGCTTGAAACGACGTAGTTAGTTCCGCCCCCACAGCACCCGGGACGGTGAAGTTGTTGTTCACACTACCGAGGTCGACGTAAAGATATTCGAGTTTGGTCGACCAATGGTTGGACATGCCCAACCACGAGAGCGAAGTCTCGACACCGCCGCCGATGGTCCAGCCGGTCTTGGTGGTGCTAAAGTTTGCGGCCCCGGCCGCAGGGCCGAAAACCCCAGCCCGGCAACTGGTTCGCCGAGGAAGGCGTAGTTGGATTGGACCTCACCAAAGGCAGCGCCACCGGTCATGTACCAAAGGAAGCAGTCGTGCGTCCATCCAAGGCGAGCTCGTGCCGTGGCTAGCCATGATATCTTCTGCTCATCGCTATAGTTCAAAATGGTGGGAGCCACGACCACAGACGAAGCGATAAAATTCTGATTCTGCAGCTTATCCCGCTGACCCGCCCAGTTCCAATCGCCCTCGACACCCCAGACCATGCTGCCGACCTGGCGGTTCCAGCCAAGCTGACCACCACCGAGCACACCGGCCGGCGACAGCGAGTACCCCGAACTGGCGATCGGATTTGTCACGCCAGCCCGCCCCCGCCGGGCGGGATCAGCGAAATTGATTCATTCGTGGCATCGTGGCCGATACTGCCGCCGACGTTGGCGCCGAGGTAGAAGCCATCCCAATTGCATGTCGGGCAAGCGAAGATCGGCGGGGCCTTTACGGGCATGTCGGCCGCCATTGCCGAACCAGTCAGCAGCGCGGTCAGCGCCGCACCCGTTAGTAGAAATGTCTTCATGATGTTCCCCACGCAATGTTCGAGCCAAAAGTTCCTAACATTCTGCGCCATCCGCGGGGTGACTTATCCGCAACACCACACGAAATTGTGCAAATTATCCAAACATCCAGCAGAGGTATTTTGCTCCGCACGCGACCGGATAGGGGATCGTCGGCCGACGGTCAGTGAAAGCAAAGTAGAACAAACAAGCGCGCCGCTGCCGCATGAACTCTGTCCCTTCGGATTTTGACACGCTCCACCCAAAACGCGCGCAGTGATCAAACAACGACCATGGATAATGCATACAAACCCGATCTCCCTTGTCGAGCCTGAAGGAGGCGCTGAAAGGAGATCGGGGTACTGGGGATCAGCCGAGTGGAATTAGTAGAACTTATAGCTGATCGCGAGCTTCGTCAGGATATCGAAGGAGTTGACGGTCTGTGTCGTCGGGAGAATTCCGCCCGTTGTCGTAAAGGTCGGGTCAACCGCATCGAACAACAGAAAGTCCGTTTCGAGCCGCGCAATCCAGCGGTCGGTTACGGCGTATTCAAATCCGAAGCCCAGCAGCACTCCTCCGGCGGTCCAGTTGGACGTAATCGAGGCCGGCGCATTTGAGACGAGGTTGAAGTTCTGCCAGGTCCACACCGCGCCAAGCTTGCCGTAGATCAACGTGCGGTCGAAGAACGTGTAGCCGAACCGAACCGAGACATCCGTGAACGATTTGTTGGTCTCGGTCGAGACCGACGAGGCCCTCCGGGTATCAGTACGGTCAGGTCGGCGCGAGAGCGAATGTCAGACCACACGCCTTCGCCCTCGAGACCGACGACGAAATTGTTGATTTGAAAATTGCAGCCGCCTTGGCCGCCAAGGAATTCGCCGGTGCCATCTTTGCCGGTGAAGGAATCGAACTGGGCGCCGGCGCCGCCCTGCGCACCGATGTAGCAGCCGGTCCAATTGTAAGCGATTGGCGCCGGTCCTCCTCTATAGATCGGAGCCAAATCGGCAGCCGAAGAAGGGGGCTCGAATGCGGCTACAGCAGCAGCCAAACTCGACAAGCAAGATCATGTTTTTCATTGGACTTGCCCTCCTAACCCACACCCATTCCAGGTATGAAATTATGGTCCGACGACTTGGGCGATTGTCTGTGATCTATCGGCAACACCGCAAAAAAATTGGGCAGGTGTGAATTCCCGATGATGCGATCTCAAGCACCCTCAAATCGAAATCGTCGGAGACCCGCGCAAACAATCGCCCCTGATTAGCGGGATCTGACGAAATCTATCCTGGGACCAATTCCGCGTTTGAACCTTTTTTAGGGATGGCGCGACTAACAGGCGAGATTTCGTTGATGCTGGGGGGATGCGATGACGAAATTCGCGATATCTGGCTGCTCCCACAAGGTTTCCCGTCTTTCGGCCGCGGTTCTCGCGGGCGCCATGCTCTGCGCGTTCGCAACGTCGGCGCAGGCGGGCGGCATTTTCGATTTCCTGTTCGGCGGCGGAAAAAATCGGACCTCCTCGCCGTTTGCTTTTTTCGATCCGCGCGCCGACGGCGTGTCGCGGGACGAACCGACGAATGAAGGCTTCACGAGCGGCGGGCGGGCGTTCTGCGTGCGCCTGTGCGACGGCCGCTACTACCCGATCACCTCCGGGGCCGCCAACTCGACGCCGGTGCAGATGTGCAGCGCCATGTGCCCGGCGGCAAAGACCAAGATTTTCCATGGCGGCGATATCGAGGCGGCGGCCGATTCGGGCGGCATGCGCTACAGCCGGCTCGAACAGGCCTTCGCCTACCGCAAGGCCACCGTGCCCGGCTGCACCTGCAACGGCAAAGACCCGTACGGCCTCGTGCAGATCGACATCAAGTCCGACCCGACGCTGCGCGCCGGCGACATGATCGCGACCGGCAACGGCTTCAAGACCTACAACGAGAGCAGGACCGCGGACTCGCAGCGCGGCCGCTACTCCGATTGGCGATAATCGGTTTCGCAATTCCCTTCACAATTCGCTTGGCTACAGCGGCGTGCGGCTTTTGATGGCGGCGGCGAGCGTGCCCTCGTCGAGATAATCGAGTTCGCCGCCGACCGGGACGCCGTGGGCCAGCCGCGTGACGCGGACACCGGCATTGCCGAGGAGATCGGTGATGTAATGCGCCGTGGTCTGGCCGTCGACCGTGGCGTTGAGGGCGAGGATGATTTCCTTGACCTCGCTCGCGTGGCACGCGTCACCAGCGCATCGATCGACAGGTCCTGCGGGCCGATGCCGTCGAGCGGCGACAGCGTGCCGCCGAGCACATGATAGCGCGCGTTCACGGCGTGGGCGCGCTCCAGCGCCCAGAGATCGGCGACGTCCTCGACCACCACGATCACCGACGGATCGCGGCGCGGATCGGTGCACACCGTGCACGGGTTCTGGCTGTCGATATTGCCGCACAGCTTGCAGATCGAGATGCGCGCCATCGCCGTCTCGAGCGCGGCCGGCAAGCGGCGCCATCAGCTGCTCGCGCTTCTTGATGAGCGCGAGGGCGGCGCGCCGCGCCGAGCGCGGCCCAAGCCCGGGCAGGCGGGCAAGAAGCTGGATCAGGCGCTCGATCTCGGGCCCGGCAACGGCGGTCGTCATTCAGCGGTCGTCATTCAGAAGAGCTTCAGGCCCGGCGGCAGCGGCAGTCCCCCGGTGAGCGCTTTCATCTTGTCCTGCAACGTCGCCTCCGCTTTGCGGCGCGCGTCCGCGTGGGCGGCGACGATCAGGTCCTCGACGATTTCGCCTTCCTCGGGCTTCATCATCGAGCGGTCGATGGAGACGCCCTTGAGCTCGCCCTTCGCGGACATGCGCACCGTCACCATCCCGCCGCCGGCCGCGCCCTCGACCTCGATGTGGTCGAGTTCGGCCTGCATCGCTTCCATCTTGCTCTTGAGCTCGGTTGCCTGCTTCATCAGGCCCAGAAAATCCGCCATGTCTCGCCTTCCGTCAGGTTTGGTCCGGGTCGCCGCCCTCGAGGCAGGTTGCCGGCGCTCCGATCATCGACCGCAATCGCTATCGCTGCGCCGCCGACGATCGAGGATGAGTTCTCGCGCGCGACTATATCAGCTTCGCGGCCCGACGATGTCGACGTTCTTCACCGCCGGCGCTCCCCGCCCTCTCAGATGTGTGGAATCGGCCGCTCGCGCAAGCAGGGCGGGCGAAAGCGGAGGAGGCGCGAAGGCGTGCGCGCAAAGGGAAATCCCGGGCGCCGGCGTTGGGAACTCGGGTCGCACTCGGATCGTTTATGTGAGTCAACTCCGGGGCGTCGCGAAGGCTTCGCGACGCCCCGGAATGACCACATCAAAATTCATAACATTGGATGCTCGCTCGAACGATTGCAGCGCTGACCATGCAAGTGCTCTTCATCGGCCACACCTATATCGACGTGACGTTTCTCACCGATCACGTGCCGACCGGCGACGAGAAGCACGTCGCCTCGGCTTATGCGATTTCGTTCGGCGGCAACGCGGTGACGGCGGCGTTTTGCTGCGCCAAGCTTGCGATCGCGCCCGACCTGATCACCACCATCGCCGACGATTGGCTGGGCCGCATGTTCCTGGAAATGGCCGCGAAATATGGCATTTTCGTCCATCCCCGGCGCGTGCATACGTCGTCGCTCTCCTTCATCATGCCGAAGGACGGCAAGCGCGCGATCGTGCGCTGCCGCGATGACGCTCATTTCCACCCGTTTCCGGACCTCGATCTTGCCGGCTGCCGCGCCCTGCACGTCGACGGCCATCAGCCGGACGCCGCCATCCACTACGCGAAGCTGTGCCGCGATGCGGGAATTCTGACCTCGCTCGACGGCGGCGGGCTGCGCGCGAACACCGACGCATTGCTCGCCTTCATCGATGTCGCCGTGGTGGCGGAGCGCATGTGCGAACAGATGGGATTGTCGCCGCCGCAGATGCTCGACTACCTCAAGCGGCCGCGGCTGCCGCATCGGCGGCGTGACCCTCGGCGAGAACGGATTGCTGTGGTACGACGAGCGCGGGAAGGTGCGGTCATTGCCGGCGCTGCGCGTTCCGCCGGAGCGGATCCTCGACACCAGCGGCGCGGGCGACGTCTTTCACGGCGCGTATGTCTACTCCTACCTCGCCGATCCGGCCAAAGCTCTGGGAAGCCCATTTCGATTTCGCCCGCGCCGCCGCCGCGCACAAGATCCAGCATCTCGGCAACGAAGCCGGCCTCCCGACCCTCGCCGACATCGAAGCGATCAGGGCGAGGTTGGGGCAAATGGCGTGACGATCGAAATCGTAGGGTGGGCAAAGCGAAGCGTGCCCACCGATACACACGAGGCGCGTGGGCACGCGCAGACCGTCGGCCGCGCGAATATCAGAGCGCCACGACCGCGCTTTGCCCACCCTACGAGTTATATGATTTCGAGGTTCATTTCCCCGCGCGTTCGACGACGGACTTCAGCCCGAGGATGGTTGCTTCCGGGTGCACGATGACGTTCGTCGGAATCGCGGCGAGATAGTCGCGATAGCGGCCCTTGTCCTCGAACCGGGCGCGGAACGCGGAGCGCTTCAAGTAGTCGAGAATGCGCGGTGCGATGCCGCCGGCAATGTAGACGCCGCCGCGCGCGCCGAAGGTCAGCGCGACATTGCCGGCAATCGTCCCCAGCATGGCACAGAACATGTCGAGGCTTGCGACTGCGGTCTTCGACGTTCCGTCGAGCGCGGCGCGCGTGATGTCGGCAGCGTGCTGGAGCTGGGCGTTCGCCCCTTCGAGTTCGCAGATGGCATGGTAGAGGTTTTCCAAGCCGGCGCCGGAGACCACGCGTTCCGCCGAGATGTGGCCGAGTTTCTTGCGCAGCAGGCCGATCACGGCTTCCTCGCGCGCCGACGTCGCCGCCATGGTTGCGTGGCCGCCCTCGCTCGCGACGACGATCGGTCGCCCCGCATCGACGACGAGGCCCGCGACGCCGAGCCCCGTGCCCGGCCCAAGCACCGCGCGCGGCGCGTGGGCCATCGGCTCGCCGCCGCCGATCGCGGCCAAATCCTTGCCGGCAAGAAGCGGGAGCGAGAACGCCGTCGCTTCGAAGTCGTTGAGCAGCTTGATGTCGGTAAAGCCGAATTTGGCCCGCAGCTCCGCGGCGTCGATCACCCAGGGACAATTGATCATGGTGATCCGCTCGCCCTTGATCGGCGCGGCAATGGCGAGAGCCGCGGCCTTGGCGGACGATCGATCGGGCGAGCGCTTGAGGAACGTCGACAGCGCATCGGCAAACTGCGCGTACTCAGCGACAGTGAACCATTCGATCGCGCCGATTGTGCCGTCGGTGAGGAGAGCAAACCTGGCGTTGGTTGCGCCGATATCGCCCAACAAAGTTCGCATGACGCGGGCAGGTTCCTCTCGATGTGGCTCTATCGGGCCAACGGTTTCACGGATTTGTTTGGGCCGAACGGCCGTTTCTCTTAACAGTTTGCCGGCTCGTTTTCGATGGACGACAATACCGCTTGATCAACGTGCCAGATCACTCACGCACTAAGTCACCAACGCACTAAATCACTAACTCACCAGGACATCCCATGTCGCAACTCTCAGCCGATCTTCTCTCCCGCGCGTCGCACGCGGGGGAGCATCTGAAGAAACGCGGTGAGACCATTGTGGTTGCCGAAGGCGCGGCGGGCGGCCTCATTTCAGCGGCATTGCTGGCGGTCCCCGGAGCGTCGGCCTATTTCCTCGGCGGCGCCGTGGTCTACACCCGCGCCTCGCGCCGCATCCTGCTCGGCATCGAGGAGGCCGCCATGGCCGGCATGCGGCCCTCGACCGAGGCCTATGCCTTGCTGCTGGCGCGCACCGCCCGCGAGCGCTTCGCCGCACACTGGGCGCTCTCCGAAACCGGCGCCGCCGGACCGACCGGCAACCGCTACGGCGATGCCGCCGGCCATTGCTGCATCGCCCTCGTCGGCGCGACGCGAGCGGGCGATCACCATCGAGACCGGCAGCGCCGACCGAGGCGCAAACATGCACGCCTTCACCGCCGCCGCGCTCGATCTCCTCGCCGGAGCGCTGGTCGAATAACCGCCGAATCCCGAGACCGTCGTCGCCCGGCTTGACCGGGCGACCCAGCAACCACCGGCCATTTTCTCCCTCCCCCCTTGTGGGGGAGGGTCGGGGTGGGGGGTCGGGAGGCGATGGCACCCAAGTGCCCCATCTCGCGACCCCCACCCCCGACCCCTCCCCACAAGGGGGAGGGGAGAAGAGCGCGCACGTCACTCAAGCCGGGCAATGACAGTGGTAAGGTTGTGCCTGATTGGACAGCTGTGTGCGAGCCAACGAAACCGATCGGGAGGAATCCAATGAGAAACATGATGGCGGTGCTCGCCGTTCTTTCAGTTGCGGCGCTCGCGAGCTCGCATGCGCGGGCGCAGGCGCAGGCGCCGACCCAGACCGCCGATACGGTGCTCCTGAACGGCAAGATCGTCACCCTCGACGCTGCATCGTCGGTCGCCGAGGCGCTTGCGATCCGCGACGGCAAGGTCCTGAGCGCCGGCACCAATGCTGACATGCTCAAGCTTGCCGATCCACGCACGCGCCGCATCGATCTCGGCGGGCGCACGGTCGTGCCGGGGCTGATGGATTCCCACATCCACGCGCTGCGTGCCGGCCTCACGTTTTCTGTCGAGCTGAGCTTCATCGGCGTGCCGAGCCTCGCCAAGGGCCTCGACCTCATCCGCGAGGCGTCGCGCACGCTGCCGCCCGGCGCCTGGATCAAGATCGGCGGCGGCTGGACCGAATTGCAGTTTCCCGAAAAGCGCGGCCCGACCGTCGCGGAGCTTGTCGAGGCGGCGCCCGACCGGCCGGTCTATGTGCAGCGCCTTTACAACACTGCGTGGATCACGCCTGCCGGCATGAAGCTGATGAAGCTGACGCCGGAGACGGAAATTCCGGGCGGCAAGGCGGAGAAGGATGCGGCCGGCCAACTCACCGGCGTGTTCACCGGGGTCAACCGCACGTTCAATTTCTTCACGGCCAAGATTCCCGGGCCCGACCTATGCCGACGAGCTCGCCGGCACGCGCAAATATTTCCGCGAGCTCAATCGGCTCGGCATGACCGCGATCAACGATTTTCCCGGCGGCGGCATGCGGCCGGAGAATTTCCGAGCCGTGCAAGAGCTGTGGCAGAAGGGCGAGATGACGCTGCGCGTCAGCTTCCATGCGTCATCCAACAGCCAGCACACCCTTGATGACTTCAAGATCCTCACCTGGTCGACGCCGATGGGGTTCGGCGACGACATGCTGCGCTTCCGCGGCATCGGCAAATCGCTGACCCAAGGAATTTATGACGGCTCGACCGTCGGGCTGCCCTACAATCCTTCCGACAAGGACTGGGAGGAATTCTGCGAGGTGGTGCGCTGGGCCGCCGGGCGCGGCCTGAACGTGCACCAGCACGCCGCGAGCGATCGCGCCGCCGCAAAAATTCTCGATTGCTTCGAGACGGTGAACAAGGAGATCCCGATCGCGCCGCTGCGCTTCCAGATCGCGCACATCGAGAACGCCTCGGACGCAACGCTCGCGCGCATGAAGGCGCTGAACATGGGCTGGGCGGTGCAGGATCGGCTGCTCTATTCCGGCGTTATCGTACAGAAGGTGCTGGGACCGGAGGGATCGCGCCGCTCCCCGCCGATCAAGACCGCGCTCGCCATGGGCCTGCATGTCGCCGGCGGCACCGATTCCGATCAGGTCGCGCCCTACAATCCGTTCGTGTCGCTGCGCTGGCTGCTCGACGGCAAGATCATCGACGGCACGCCAATGCGCGGCCCCGAGCAGTTGCCGACCCGCGAGGAAGCGCTGCGCATGTACACGTTGAATGCGGCGTGGTTCACGTTCGACGAAGACAAGCGCGGCTCGCTGGAGCCGGGCAAATACGCCGATCTCGCGGTGCTGTCGGACGACTACATGACGGTGCCGACCGAGAAAGTCGGCGAATTGCATTCCGTGCTGACGTTGCTCGGCGGCAAGCCGGTCTACGCCGAAGGCACATATGCCGCACTGGAGGGGAAGTAATACAAACGGCAAAATCCTACCCTTTAACTTCCACACGACCGAGGGAAATCGCGGTGGCTGACATCGACGTTTTCGAGGCGATCCACACGGCGCGCGCATTACGCAAGCTCAAGCCCGATCCGGTGCCCGAAGCGGTCATCACGCGGATTCTCGATGCCGCTATCCGGGCGCCGTCGGCCGGCAATGCGCAGAACTGGGCGTTCGTGGTCGTGCGGGATGAAGGGCAGCGCCGTCGGCTGGGCGCCGTCTATCGCAAGGCTTCGGATATCGCGAGCGCGATGTATCGGGCGCGCGGACGGCCGCCGCACGTCACCGAGGAGGAGTTCCAGAAGATGATGTCATCGGGCGCCTACCTGTGGGACCACATGGGAGACGCGCCGGTGATCCTCATCCCCTGCCAGACGCAGCCGGTGGTGCCGCCGCTCGAGACCTTGCCGCCCGATATTCGCGATCTCTATGCGCAGGAGCGGCATTACGTGGAGCGCATTCGCGGCGCCAGCATCTATCCCGCGGTTCAGAACATCGTCCTCGCCTGCCGGGCGCTCGGGCTCGGCACGACCATCACCACCAACCACATCCGATGCGAGGACGAGGTGAAGGCGATCCTCGGCATTCCCGATGATGTGCAGACCTTCGCGATGATGCCGATCGGGTATCCGCAGGGGAAATTCGGCCCGGTGGTCCGCCGCCCCGTCGCCGAGGTGGCGCGCGCCGATCGATGGTCGCGGCCGTGGCCGGGGTGACATCCGCCACGCGATCAGGCCTGAGCGGCGCGGGTATCACCTCGCGGCGTTGCCGTGCTCTTCCTTGAGGAGATCGAGGCGGCGCAGGACGTCGCGGTCGGTGACCATGAAGAGGCGCGCGCGGCCGTCGGCGCGGTGGGTGATCCAGTTGCCGTGAGGCAGGGTAAAGATGTCCTTCGGCCCCCAGGCGAAAGTCTCGTCGCCGATGCGGCTCGTGCCGCTGCCCTCGGCGACGCAGCAGACCGCGTTGCTGGTGGTGCGATAAGGGATCGTCTCGGCACCGCCGACCTCGACCAGATAGCAGTCGAGGAGCGACATCGCGGGCCCGCCGTTCTTCGGATTGGCGTAGCGCACCCGCCGCGTGCCGTCCTTCCACACTGGCGCGGCGGCGACCGCGCGCGCGGCATCGGCCCACGGATAGCGGAACACCGGCGAGAAGCCCGCCGTGCCGTCCTCGAACTCCGGCACCATGTTGGGGACCGCGAAGGCGGCGTCGCCGGCGTAGTCCGGTACGTCGTGGGGCGGGCCGGGCTCGAACGCGTCGGTGCCGAGATGGCGATGGAGCGGCGCATCGAGCGCGTCGAGCCAGACGATCGGCGCGCTGCCCTTGTGGATGTGCTCGTGCCAGGTCCAGCCGGGCGTGATGACGAGGTCGCGCTCCTCCATCGGGCAGTCGCGGCCGTCGACTTTGGTCGCGGCGCCGCTGCCGTCGATGACGAAGCGCAGGGCATTCATGGAGTGGCGATGCGGGCGCGCGGACTCGCCCGGCATCAGGATTTGCAGCGCCGCGGTGAGATTGGTGGTGGTGCCGGCGGTGTTGCCCTGCGCATCGGGATCGACGAGCGTCAGCACGCGCCGCTCGATCGCCGCCATCGACGTGATGGTCATGGCATCGGCGATGAGCGGGCCGAGTACGCTCCAGGTCCAGAGATGCGCCTTGGGTGCGCCCTTCTTCTGATTGTGGGCGAGCGGATTTTCCCACAGCGGCCGCACGTTTGCCTGGCGCCACGCCTCGCGCATGGCGTCAGGAGCGGCGGCCTTGCCGGTGTCGATCGGTTTGACGGTTGCCGTGCTCATGTCTCACACCTCCGCGACTGCGCCGGCGGGGCGCAGCGATTGGCGAACGGCGCCGGATGCCGCTCCGCGCACCTGATCGATCACGGCGCCCGCATCCGTCCCATGATCGCCGCGCCAGGCCACGTGGCCGTCAGGACGAACGAGGACGAGCGTCTTGCCGTAGAGCGCCGCCAGGGCGTCGTCCGCGATCGCGGCGACATGCAGCGGGACGCCGCGCGCACGCGCCGCTTCGGCGAAGGCCACAGCCTCTTGCCGAGCATCGTCCTTGCCGAACGCCAGCAGCGTAAACCCTTTGCCGAAAAGATCGAGGGTCGAGCAGTGCGCGCCGAAGCTTCCATCGAGCCAGGCGTGCGGTGCCCGCGTTCCCGGCCGCGCGCATCGCGGCGCGGCCGCATCCGCGATGCAGATCGGCGAGGGATCGTAGGCGTACTCCATCTTCTGCTGCTCGGTCGGCGACATGCGCGGAAGCGCAGCGCGCCATTCGGGGTGCTGAGAGAGTTCGCCGAGTCCCGGGATGCCGCGGATCACGTTGTAGGTTGCCGTCGCGAGCGCGACATTGGTAAGCGCGACCGGCCTTCGTTCGGTCTCGTAGGAGGCGATCAGGTCCGGTCCGCCCCAGCCCTCGATCATGGCGGCGAGTTTCCAGGCGAGGTTCATCGCTTCTTCGAGGCCGGTGTGCATGCCGAGACCGCCGGTCGGCGAGCATTCGTGGGCCGCGTCGCCCGCGATCAGCACCCGCCCCTCGCCGTAGCGCTCGGCCACGAAATCGCGCCGCTCCCACACGGCGACGGAGATGATCTCGTGCGGGAATTCGCCGCCGGCCATGCGCGCAAGCGCAGCCGCGGGTGCTTGCGCGGCCGCGGTCTCGTCGAACACGGTAAGTCGCCACAACTCGCGTCCGTCGATCGAGATCAGCTCCGACCAGCAGCCGGTCGCGTCGATCAGGCGATAGATGCGCGCCCAGCCCTTGTCGTGGAACGACGCGAGCGCCGGCGAGCGGAAGAAGATGTTGACGCTGTTGGCGACGACACCTTGGCCGCCGAGGCCGATGCCGAGCGTTGCACGCACGATGCCTGCCGGGCCGTCGCATCCCACGAGATAGCGCGCGTTGATCCGTTCCGTCGCGCCCGTCGCCAGATCAGTGACGCGCGCGCGAACGGCGTCGGTGCCCTGGGTGAAGTCGTCGAGCCGCGTCTGGTAGCGGAACTTCACGCTCGGCAGGCTTGCTGCATGCCGCGCGAGGATCGGGTCGAAGTAGATTTGCGGACATTGGCAGCCGCCTTCCGGCGTGAAATCGAGCGTGCCCCATTCGGCGATGGGCGGACGCTTCACCCTCGCAAGCTCGGTGCCGCGCAAAGTCTCGGCATAGATGAAATCGCCGGGATGCTCGGCCGGCCAGACCGCGCGCACCGCATCGGCGACGCCCCAGCGGCGGCAGAACTCCATGTTGCGCGCGGAGACTGCGCTCATCTTGGGGACGGCGAGCGCACCGTTGCGCTTCTCGATCAGCGTGCAGTCGATGCCGTAGCGGCCAAGCTCGCACGCCAGCGCCAGGCCGACCGGCCCGGCACCGGCAATCAGCACGTCGGTCGAGGAATGCTTTTCGTTCGGGGACTGATTCATCGGCTTCATTTACGCGACGTCATTGCCCGGCCTTGTGCCGGTAGGGGCCGAGTTCCTTGACCACGGCATCGACGAACGACAGGTCGACGATGTTCTCGGCCTTGATGTTGCGATCCTGGATCAGGCCCTGCTCCTTGTAGAAGGCAAGGTCCATGTTCATGCCCTCGAGGTTCACGCGGCCGTCGGGATTGACCGCGGCGGGCGTGATCTTGCGCAACAGCACGGGATCCTTGATCGGCGTGTACTGCTGCAGCGTCGCGATGATCTCGTCGGCGTTCGGCCCCGCGATCTTCACGTCGATGAGCGCATCATTGTACTCGCGCACCGCGCGGATGTAGGCGCGCATGAATTTCTTCGCGACTTCCGGGCGCTCGCGGGAGAATTTCTCTGAGTAGAACAGCACCGCGGTCTGCGACTTCGGATGGATCTTGTCGTTGCCGACGACCTTGACGGCGACGCCCCGCTCGACGGCGAGCGTGATCGTCGGCTCATTGGTGATGCTCGCGTCGATGCCCTTGTTGGAATAGGCGACGAGGTGCTGGGGAAACCGCATGGTCACGACATTGGCGTCGGAGAATTTCAGTCCGCCGCGCTTGAGCGCCTCGTTGAGCACCGAGGCGTTGCCGCTGCCGAGACTGCCGAGCGCGATCGTCATGCCCTTGAGATCGGAAAAGCCCTTGTAGCGGCCGCTGTCGACGAGGTCCTTGCGCACCAGCAGGCCCTCGTAGCCGTAGCCGTCCCGCACCGAGCCTTTGTCGGCGACGACGCGCAGCCCGATGTCGCGGCCGACGGCGTTGTAGAGGCCGGCAGCGATGGTGCCGGAGCCGACATCGAGATCGCCGGTGCCGAGCGTCGGGATCATCCGGTTGGTCTGGTCGATGAGGGACATCGCGACGTCGAGGCCTTCGTCGCGGAAGTAGCCCTTCTTCTCCGCGAGATAGAGCCCGATATCGCTCACCACGCCGACATACGCGACCGAGACTTTCGCCGGCGCTTGCGCGCGGACGGGGAGCGCGAGCATCGACGCAAGGGCAATGACGGCGACGAGGCCGCCGTGTCCGAACTGCAAGGCGCGCGCGCCTGCCCGTTTCATGTTTCGCTCCCTCAAATCTTCTGGCCGGCGCGGAACAAGCCGTGCGGCAAGCGGTGCAGCGGCTCGAACCCGGTCGCGGTCACGCGGATAGCCTCGCCGACCTGGACGCCGGCCGCAAGGTCGCGGGTGATCACGTTCGGCTGGACGACAAGGCACATGTTCTCTTCCAGCGGAAACGTCGGCATCGGTCCGGCCGGCCGCGAACGCGAACCGACGATCGGCGGAAAATAGCCGCCGCCGTAGCCGTGAACGAGGTCATCGCAGGTGGTGAACCCATTCTCCTCGATGACGCCTGAGGCGTCGACCAGGCTTTGCGGCAGCGCGCCGGGGCGTATCGCCGCGGTGATCGCCGCATAAGCGGCCTCGGCGGTCGCGTGGAGATCTTGATAGAGCGGCGTCGGCTCGGCCTCGACGGTGAAGCCGCGCAGCACCTGCCCGGAATAATCCCACCACGCCGCCGACAGCTCGCAGAACACGAAATCGCCCGCCGCGATGCGGCGCCGCGAGGTGAACTGCCGCGGCACGTGCAGCGCCGGATTGGCCATCGGCGTCGAGCCGATGAAATGGATCACGGTGCTGCCGCCATGGGGCACGTAGGCGCGCTCGATCATGTCGCCGAGCTCGTGCTCGGTCATGCCGACGCGCGTGCCGGCGACGAGGGCCGCCATGCCGGCATCGCTCAGCGCGGCGCCGAGGCGCATCCACTTGATCTCTTCCTCGGATTTGACGAGCCGTAGCCGGACATAGGCGGCATCGAGGCTGACGACCTCGAACTTTTGCTCCAGTGCCTTCCATTTCGGGCCGGCGAGCGGCCCGATCACGCCGACGCGCCGCGCGCCGCGACGGGTCAGTTCCTCGATCGCGATCGCGATGCTGCGCTCCTCGCCCCAGCGCACGTCGGTAGCGCGGGCGATCTCGCGCGCCAGCGGCACGTGATTGTAGTACTCGACGAACATCACCATGCGTTCGCCGGGCCGGAACAACAGCAACGCTTCGGCGGTGCCGGGCCAGCTCGTCATCCAGCGCGTCGCATTGCCAACGTTCTGCGCCGAGACGATCAGCGCATGGTCGACGTCGGCCGCCGCCATGGCACGCGCGATGCCGTCATGGCGACGCGCATATTCGCCGTCGGAGAAGCGCGGATAGCTCTGCTCGAAGATCGGCAGCAGATCGGACGGCAGATCGAGTGGCGTCGGCATGTGTCCATAAGCCAGCCTGTCGGACGCCTGACAAGTCCATTATTGTGGGCATTCACTTAGAGCACCGATGCAATGCCCGCGAGCCCGCTCATCGAACTCATCCACGTCTCGAAGTCGCACGACGGGGGCAACAGGCTCGCGCTCGACGATGTGTCGTTGGCGATCTACAGCGGCAGCTTTGTCGCGCTGGTGGGCACCTCCGGGGCGGGCAAGACCACGGCGCTCAAGACCATCAATCGGCTGATCGAGCCTGATCGCGGCGAGGTGCGGTTCGAGGGTGCGGCGACCGCGAGCTTCGACGCGCCGTCGCTGCGCCGGCGCATCGGCTACGTGTTCCAGGAGGTGGGCCTCTTTCCGCACATGACGGTCGGCGAAAACATCGGCACCACGCCGCGGCTGCTCGGCTGGGAGCGTCGCGATATTGCCGCGCGGGTTGCCGAATTGCTCGACCTTGTCGGTCTGCCGCAAGATTATGCGACGCGCCCGCCGCGCGCGCTCTCGGGCGGCGAGCGCCAGCGCGCCGGCGTTGCCCGCGCGCTTGCCGCGCGGCCGCATGTCATGCTGATGGACGAGCCGTTCGGCGCGCTCGATCCCGTCACGCGCGACACGCTCGCGACGGCCTACCGCGCGCTGCACGAACGGCTCGGCATCACGACCGTGATGGTGACGCATGACGTGCAAGAGGCGGTGCTGCTCGCCGACCGCATCGTGGTGATGAGCCGCGGGCGTGTCGCCGCCGACGATACGCCGGCCGCTCTCCTCGCCGGCCAGGGCGGCGAGGAGGCGGCGACGCTCATGACCGTGCCGCGCCGCCAGGCGGAGCGCATCGCAGCGCTGCTGCATGCTGCCTCCCCGCAGGGGCTGGGGAGAGAAGGGGCGTGACACATCCAGCGGCGAGCATAGTGATGGCACGGAAATCCATCACCTCCCCCTGGAGGGGGGAGGTCGCCCGCGCGACAGCGCGGGCGGGAGGGGGTGGCAGCGCTTCCGCACATTCGCCGCCGAGTTTGTTGCAGCGCTGTCACCCCACCCCGGACCGCCTGCGGCGGTCCGACCCTCCCCCTCCAGGGGAGGGTGTTTGGGCGCGGCGGCGGCCTTCCGCCCGGAGACGCCATCGTGGATGAGCGGGTCGCGGCGGCGCTCGCGCTCCTGCCGAGCTATACGGCGCAGCATGTGCTGCTGAGCGCGGTCGCGCTTGCGGTGGGCGTCGCCATCGCGCTGCCGCTTGCGATCGCGGCTTCGCGCCGGCCGCGGCTGCGCGGCGTGGTGCTCGCGGTCGCGAGCCTCATCCAGACCATTCCGGGCCTCGCGCTCCTTGCGCTGTTCTATCCGCTACTGCTCGCGCTCTCGGCGGCGACCGGCGCGCTGTTCGGCTTCACGGTGCCGGCGCTCGGCTTTTTGCCGACGGTGCTCGCGCTCGCGCTCTATTCGATGCTGCCGATCCTGCGCAATGGCGTCGCGGCGATGCAGGGCATCGACCGCGCCTACATCGAGGCGGCCGATGGGGTCGGCATGACGGCCCGCCAAAAACTCTTCCGGGTCGAACTGCCGCTCGCCGCGCCGGTGATCATGGCCGGCATCCGCACCGCCGCGGTATGGACCATCGGCATGGCGACGCTCTCGACGACGATCGGCCAGACGAGCCTCGGCAATTTCATCTTCTCCGGCTTGCAGACCGAGAATTGGATCTCGGTTCTCGTCGGCTGCGCCGCCGCGGTCATTCTCGCGCTGGTCGTCGACCAACTGCTCGGCCTCATCGAGACGGCGGCAGTCAACCGCGACGCGCGGCGGCTCGGCGTCGGGCTCGGCGCGCTCGTGCTCGGGACCGCGGCCGCGGTCGTGCCCCTGCTGTCATCGCCGTCGGCGGCATACGTCATCGGGGCGAAGAATTTCAGCGAGCAGTTCATCCTCGCCGACCTGATGGCGACGCGGATCGAGGCAACCGGCCATGCCGCCGAGATCAAGCAGGGGCTGGGCTCGGCCGTGATCTTTCGCGCGCTCGCCGGCAACGACATCGATACCTATGTCGATTACTCGGGCACGCTGTGGACGAACGTGCTGGGACGCACCGACGTGCCGCCGCGCGAGGTAATGCTCGCCGAGCTGACGCGCGCGCTCGACGAGCGCTTCGGGGTGACGGTGCTCGGCGCGCTCGGCTTCGAAAACGCGTATGCGCTTGCGATGCGCGCGGATCGCGCTGCTGGCATCAAGACGATCGCGGACCTCGCGCCGCGCGCGCCGCGGCTGCGGCTCGGTGCCGACCTCGAATTCCTGAGCCGGCCCGAATGGGCGGCGCTGAAGATGGCTTACGGCCTTGCGTTTGCCGAAGAGAAATCGTTCAGCCCGACCTTCATGTATCGCGCGCTTGAAGACGGCACCGTCGACGTGATCTCGGCATTCTCGAGCGACGGCCGCATTGCCGCCGATCACCTCGTGGTGCTTGAGGACGTCAAGCACGCGATCCCGGCCTATGACGCCGTGATCCTGATTTCGCCGCGCCGCCGGCACGACGAGGTGCTGCGCCGCGCACTCACGCCGCTCGTCGGCGCGATCCCGGTCGAGCGCATGCGCGAGGCGAATTACATGGTCGACCGCGACACCGCCAAGGCGACGGTCGCCCAGGCGGCGCGGTTTCGGAGGCGGGCGGTCGGTTGTGCAAGTTCCACGCGTCGCGGCCACCACGCTCCTTACGGAGACATCGAGAGAAAGACGTGGAGCCCGCGACAAGCGGGGCATGACGACTGAAGGCGATTTTCAGATTGCATATACCCCTGATGGCGTGCTGGCATCCAGAGCAGAACCAGCCGCATCAGTTGGAGTGCTGCGCCTTCTTGAAGTAGCGCAGGTCGGGCGGCGGCTGGTCCTTCTTCGAGGGCATCAGCTTGCCGTCGGCGCTGCGGAAATAGTTTTCATTTTCGATGCGCACGTGCGTGTTGGTCTCGGAACACACCTCCGAGAACCAGACCGGACGCGGGTTCGGATTGCGGGTGGCCTTCTGCAGCTTGACGTAGGGCCGCGTCAGCGCGTCGTCGATGACGGTGATCTGGTCCCAAAGGACGTTGCGGTCCGCCTTGTCGAGATAGATCCGCTCCTTGATGACGGTCTGGCCGTTGCTGTGAAACGGAATGCCCGCAATATCGTAGCTGCGCGGCAGCTTGAGGAATCGAGTCTCGACTTCGAGCACGTCGTATTTGCCGTCGCCATCCTCGTCGAGCCACTTGCCGATCGAGTAGCCGGCATAGGTAAGCTCGGTCTCCTCCGGGAACTGCCGGCCGTCGGTGTAGATCCGTCGGTAGGAGTCGTCGTTGTGGCTGATGAGAATGTAAGTGGTCTCGGGCGTGACGATGATCTCGGCGGGATCGTAATAGCTCATCATCGCCGGCATCCCCGCGGGGATGCAGAAGGTCGACGGCCAGTTGCCGGGACCGCCGGCCTTGGTGTCGGCTTTGCTCTCGTCCCAGATCTTCTGATATTCCGGCGTAAGCGGAGGCGGACCCGCGAGCTGAACCCAGTTGTTCGGCGTGCCGGGCGGGCGAACCCATTGACCCTTGAGGTCCGGGTATTTGCCAAAATCGACGGTCTGGGCAACGGCCGGCGCCGCGAGAAGCGCAGTCGCCAGCGCAATTGCACAGATTGAGGTTCGGTACTGCATAGATCGCCTCCCTGAGGTCAGCCGGCCGGCGCACGCGCCGATCGTGCCATCAAGATCGTGTTGTAGCTCTTGGACGGGGATCGGCAATCAGTGCGGCGACGTGACAATCGCGGCGCGACGTCCCCGCGGATGATCACCGCCCCTCCCGACGAGCAGTGATTGCGAAGATACACCGGCCGCCAGTGACGGTGGAAGGGCAGTCTCTCGCGGAGGCAGGGTCGATGATTAATCGGCTGATCGAGAACTCGTTGACGCGTTGGTCCGCGGCGATCGGCGTGAATGGTCAATCAAATTCGAAAAATGCGTTGGGCAGAGACAAAGCCGTTCGGGCGATGGACTTGTTCGGGCGATGGACTTGCCCGTGACAACGACGATGGCGAAATCAGCCGAAAGTGCGGGTGGCGGGCGTCGTCCAGGCCTTTGCGAGATAATCGCGGCCAAGGTCGCGCAAGGTGCTGCCGGCCTTCGGATGCGGCGTGACGGCGGCGCGGCGAAAACAGCTCTTCGCCATGACGAGGTTGAAATATGACGGCTCGGTCGATTGCGTTGCGGTGGTGAGCATGGGAGCCTCCGTCCCGTTTTGGTATCTGCCTCTCAATAATGTGTCGCGCCGCCCGCGACCGGGGTTCATGGAAGGCAACGGGACAGTCGCGTGCTGGTTCCCATCGTGACCACAGTTTCTTGATTTTGATAGAAAGATCATGATGTTAGCTCGATCGAACGGCCGGCGGCTCGGTGCCGCAATTCGATGGCGGCACGGCTTTGCCGCTGCCCTCGCCGCCATTTTTGCGACTGCCGCCGTTCTCGCAGCCACGCCGGTCCGCGCGCAGTCCTATCCCGATCGCCCGATCACCGTCGTGGTGCCGTTCCCCGCCGGTGGGCCGACCGATGCGCTGTTGCGCGTGCTCAGCGACCGGATGCGCGTTTCGCTCGGCCAGCCGCTGATCATCGAGAACGTGTCGGGCGCGACCGGCAGCATCGCCGTCGGCCGGGTCGTTCAGGCGCCGCCCGACGGTTACACCGTGAGCATCGGCAACACCGCGACCCACGTCATCAACGGCGCGATCTTCCCGCTCAAATACGATCTGCTGAAAGACCTCGCGCCGGTCGCGCTGTTGCCGTCAAACCCGTTCCTGATCGTCTCGCGCACCGGGGTTCCGGCAAAGACGCTGCCGGAGCTGATCGCGTGGATCAAGGCAAGCCCGCGGCCGGTGGTGGCGGGCACGCCCGGCATCGGCTCGATCCCGCACGTCGCCGGTATCCTGTTCGAGAACCTCACCGGCACCAAGCTGCAATTCGTGCCCTATCGCGGTGCTGCGCCGTCCTTGCAGGACCTCGTCGCCGGGCAGATCGATATGATGTTCGACCAGGTGTGGAATTCGCTGGCGCAGGTGCGCTCCGGCACCATCCGGGCCTATGCGGTCACCGCGCCAACGCGGGTCGCCTCGGCGCCGGACATCCCGTCCGTCGACGAGTTCGGCCTCTCCGGTCTCCACGCCGCGGTATGGAACGGCCTCTGGGTCCCCAAAGCGACGCCCGCCGCGGTCATCGCGCGCCTCAACGCGGCCGTGGTCGATGCGCTTGCCGATGCCACGGTCCGCCAGCGCCTAGCTGATCTCGGCCTCGAAATCCCGCCGCGGGAGCAGCAGACCGCAGCGGCGCTCGGCGCCTTGCAGAAGGCGGAAGCCGAGAAATGGTGGCCGATCGTGAAGGCCGCGAACCTCAAGGTTGAATGATCCGCCGCGGTTGCCGAATCGGCTACAAGGGGTCCGGAGGAACTCCATGAGCCAGACCATCCTGACCATCAACGGCTTCGGCATCAGCCTCGGCGAGACGATGGCGGCATTCGGTGCGGTCGCCGCGGCCGTGCTGGGTACGATCTTGGTGCTGGTTGCCCGCGGCTCGCGCCGCGCTGCGCTCGATCGCGCGGCTGCGACCGCCGAGGAGGCCCGCCGCAACCAGGCCATGGAGCAACGGATGGCCGAGCTTGCCCGCATCCAGGCCGAGACCGCCGGTCGCTTGCAGGCGCTCGGCGAAAGCTTGGGCGGCCGCCAGGCCGAGCTTGCCCGCGTGGTCGCGGAGCGGCTCGACTCGGTCTCGACCCGGCTTGGACACTCCATGGAGGAAACGACGCGGCAGACGGTGCAGCGGCTGCAAAGCCTGCACGAGCGCATCGCCGTCATCGACCACGCCCAGAAGAATCTCGCCGAGCTGTCCGGCCAGGTGACCTCGCTGCGCGATGTGCTCGGCAACAAGCAGGCGCGCGGCGCCTTCGGGCAGTCGCGCATGGAAACGATCATCGCCGACGGATTGCCCAAAGGGCTGTTCGAATTCCAATACACTTTGTCGAACAATACCCGGCCGGACTGCGTGATCTTCCTCCCCGATCAGCGCCCGCTCGCGATCGACGCGAAGTTCCCGCTCGAGGCCGTCACGGCGCTGCGCGAAGCGAAGACCGACGAGGCGCGGCAGCGCGCCTGCCAGCGGATTCGCCAGGATGTGTGGAAGCACATCACCGATATCGCCGAGAAATACCTCCTGCCCGGCGAAACTCAGGATATGGCGCTGCTGTTCGTGCCGTCGGAATCCGTCTACGCCGAGCTTTACGACGGGTTCGATGACCTGATGCAGAAGGCCTATCGCGCCCGCGTGGTCATCGTGTCGCCGTCGCTCCTGATGCTGGCGATCTCGGTCATGCAGCAGATCCTCAAAGACGCCCGCATGCGGGAGGCCGCCGACCTCATTCATGCCGAAGTTGGCCGCATGATGGGGGACGTGGGTCGGCTGCGGGAGCGCGTGCTCAAGCTGCAGCAGCACCATGGGCAGGCGGGGGAAGACATGCGGCAGATCCTGATTTCGTCCGAAAAGATCGGCGCGCGCGCGGGCCGCATCGACCAGCTCGATTTCGGCGACGCCGAGGAGGCGATTGCGCCGCCGCTGAAGCTGCAGGCGGGCGAGTGATGGTCGCGAGCGGACCTCACCCGTGACCTCGTTTCCCGATACGGCGGCGGTCGAGCCGGACGCCGGCGCGGCAGTCGCGGCCAAGCCGAGCTGGGCGGAGATGCTCTCCGTCTATCTGCGCCGCCGCGTCCTCATTGTGATGTTTCTGGGCTTTTCGTCGGGTCTTCCGCTCGCCCTGTCAGGCTCGACCCTTCAGGTGTGGATGAGCGAGGAGAAGGTCGATCTGCGCATCATCGGCTTGTTTGCGCTGGTCGGCACGCCCTACACCATCAAATTCCTCTGGGCGCCGCTGGTCGATGCGCTGGACATCCCGCTGCTGTCGCAGCTGTTCGGGCGCCGGCGCGGCTGGCTGGTGCTGAGCCAGCTGTTGTTGATCGCGGCGATCGTGTTTCTGGGCTTCTGCGATCCGGCCGCCAATCCGTGGCTCGTCGCGCTTGGGGCGCTCCTGGTCGCGACCGCGTCGGCGACCCAGGACATCGTCGTCGATACGTTCCGGGTCGAGAGCCTCGAACCGTCGGAGCAGGCCGCCGGCATGGCATCCTACGTCGCGGCCTATCGCATCGGCATGCTCGCGTCGACCGCGGGCGCGATCTACCTCGTCAAAGGCTTCGAGCTCCTGGGGTTCGTCAAACAAGTTGCGTGGAGCGGCGGCTACATGGTCATGGCCGCGCTGGTCGTCATTGGGATGATCACGACCATCATCGCGACCGAACCCGAGACGTCCGCGGTGGCGGCGCGGCTCAACGAGGGGCGCAATTCGTACCAACGCCTGTTCTCGGCAGCGGTCGGTTCGT
This sequence comes from uncultured Alphaproteobacteria bacterium, assembly GCA_963702755.1. Classification (GTDB taxonomy): domain Bacteria; phylum Pseudomonadota; class Alphaproteobacteria; order Rhizobiales; family Xanthobacteraceae; genus JAJPKK01. Next base: position 71,796 of record CAVPDZ010000018.1, read on the forward strand.
TCCGCGATTTCTTCGGCCGCGAAGGGGTGCTGATTGCCTCGACGGTGCTGGCCTTCGTGGTGCTGTTCAAGTTCACCGATGCGCTTGCCGGCGTCATGACGGCGCCGTTCGTAATCGATCTCGGCTTCTCGAAGGAAGTCTATGCGTCGATCATCAAGGTGGTCGGCCTCGCGGCAACGCTGATCGGCGGTTTTGCCGGCGGACTGCTCGTGCGTGCCTGCCCGCTCGCGGCAAGCCTCTGGATCGGCGGCATCATCCAGGCGCTCGCGAACTTCACCTTCTCCTGGCAGGCCATCGTGGGTGTCGACGTCGGCTGGCTCACCTTCGCCATCGTGACGGAAAACTTCACCAGCGGGGTCGGCACGGTGATCTTTGTCGCCTACCTGTCGGCGCTGTGCAAAAATCCCCTGTACACCGCGACCCAATATGCGCTGCTCACCGCCCTCTCGGCCATCGGTCGTACTTACTTGTCGGCGGGGGCGGGCTTCATCGTGGTGAGGACCGGATGGCCGATATTCTTCGCCATCTGCGCCGCCGCCGCCATTCCGGGACTCCTGCTGCTGGCGTGGCTGCAGAGCAGGGGCCATTTCGCCGCGCTCACCCGCAAGGACGCCGCGACGGGTTGATCGCGGCGGGCGATGCCCGTCCCGATGGTTTCCGAATCGTTAACGGACTGACGGTATGGTTTGCGGTGGACCAAGCTCGTTCCGGCCATGTTGATCGCCTGCCCCAACTGCCAGACCACTTATGAGGTCAAGCCCGAATTTCTCGGCGACGCCGGGCGCAAGGTGCGATGTGCGAAGTGCCAGGAGATCTGGTTCGCAGCGCGGCCGCCGCCCGAGGACGACGCGTTCGAAGCGGCGTTTGAGGAGATCGCAGGGGCAGCGTTCGAGGACATCGCAGGCGCGGCACTGAAGTCGGCGACCCGGCCTAGCGCCGAGCCACGAGCAGACGATGCGGCCGGCGACTGGGGCATTCCCGATTTTGCCCCCAATTCGCCGTCTCCGCCGCTGGCGCCGACACACGAGGAGACGCCGGCGGTCAAAGCAGCGCCAGCGCTCGCCGCCGATCCGCCGCCGCGCCGCGATATCGAAAGCGTGGCCGCCGGGCGGTCCGCGCCCGCCCGCAGCCGGCGCGGCTCCCGCCTCCAACTGCGAGCGGTTCCGATCATCATCGCGGTCGAGATCGTGTTGATCCTGGCGATCCTGATCTGGCGGACGGATGTCGTGCGGATGATGCCGCAGACGGCGTCGTTCTTTCGCATGATCGGACTGGCCGTCAATTTGCGCGGCTTGGCGTTGTCCAATGTTCACCTTGCGAAGGACGAACAGAATGGCGTCAGGGTGCTGACTGTCGAAGGCGAGATTCAAAACACGACCCGATCGACGGCGGCCGTGCCGCGGCTGCGCTTCGCGCTCCGCAACGCCGCCAGGGCCGAACTCGTCTCGTGGACGGCGCCGCCGGAGCAGGCTTCGCTTGGCCCGGGCCAAACGCTCGAATTTCGTTCGCGGCTGGCGGCCCCGCCGTCCGACGTAAGCGATATCACGGTGCGGTTCTTGAACCGCGCGGACCTGACAGATCAGTCGCGGTGATTGCAATGGCGCGCATCCTGATTGCCGAAGACGAGGCGCCGCTGCGCGGCTATATCCAGCGCGCGCTCAGCACCGATGGTCACGACGCGGTCGCGACCGCGGACGGCGGCGAGGCGCTCGATGTCCTGGTGCGCGAGGCCGGACGGTTCGATCTTCTGCTCGCCGACATCAAGATGCCGGTGATGGATGGCATCGCGCTGGCGCTCGCCGCCGCGCGCGATTACCCGCATCTCGTGATCCTGTTGATGACGGGCTTTGCCGATCAGCGCGAGCGCGCCCACGGCCTCGAATTGCTGATCAGCGGGGTGCTGACCAAGCCGTTCTCGGTGACCGATCTGCAAACCACGGTCGCCGCGGCCGTCGCGCGCCCTCAATAAGGCAGCGGACCGGCCGCGGTCCTATCGACCGGCGAGATATTCGGCGAGGGCCGCGATATCGTCGGGCGAGGTCGCCAGCATGAGGTCCGTCATGCCGGGATTATTGCCCCGCGCGCGGGTGCGGAAATCCATCATCGATTGCTGGAGGTAAGCCCGGTTCTGCCCGGCGAGGCGAGGCTGCGTGCCCTCGCCCTGGTATTCGCTCTGGTGACAGCCGGTGCATCCGATCGAATTGTTCGCGGTCACGGCTTTGGCGGCGACGGCCGCGGGTGCGCGCGGCTGCTGCAGATCAGGCCAGGCCTTCTGCGAGAAATAGAGCCCGAGAGCCAGCATGTCGTCGCGCTCGAAGGCCTGGGCGATCGGCCCCATGACGTCGCTCTTGCGGGCGCCGCTCTTGAAGTCGCGAAGCTGGAGATAGAGATAGCCCTGGTGCTGGCCCCAGATGACCGGCCATGTCTTGTCGGCCGGAATGCCGTTCGCGCCGTGGCAGGCGGCACACTGCGCCGCCTTCTCCTCGATGGTCTGCGCCGAGCCCGTGCGCGGCAGCAGCGCGATCGCAAGAGCGACCAGTAGGGTGGGCAAAGCGCGGACGAAGTCCGTGCGTGCCCACGCGGGGCGATGCAGCATGGTGGACACGCGCGCGACTTCGTCCGCGCTTTGCCCACCCTACGCGCATCGCCGATGGCAAGCGCGGTCCCTCACTCGACGGTGAACGCGATGATGGTGTCGCCGCGCTTGTAGTTGATCTGCACGTTGCCGCCGGCGCCCACCACGACGTACTGCTTGCCGTCGACGGAGTAGGAGGACGGCGGCGCGTTGACGCCGGCGCCGGCGTTGAAGGTCCACAGCACCTTGCCGTTGCGCAAATCGTAGGCGCGGAAGCGGCCATTGCCTTCGCCCGCGAAGACGAGGCCGCCGGCGGTCGCGAGAATGCCGCCGATCATCGGCTGCGGCGTCTTCACCTGCCAGCGGATCTTGCCGGTGTTGTAATCGACCGCCGTGATGTTGCCGGCCTGGGCTTCGGTCGGGATGACCTTGAAGGCGCCGCCGAGCCACAACTTGCCGCCGGGATAGGGCGAGCTTTCGACCGTGTAGGTCATCGGCTGATGCAGGTTGATGGCATAGGCGAGCCCAAGACCCGGATCGACTGCGATCGGCGACCATTCGACACCGCCGTTGGCGCCGGGCAGCATGCGGGCGCCCTGCGGGGTCGGCAGGGTCCACATGTTCTCCTGCGGCACCATGGCGTCGGAGAAGCGGATCAGGCTGCAATCCTTGCGGTCATGGACGTAGATGTGCCCGGTCTTGCCGGCGTGGAGCACGCCGGGGATGATCTTGCCGGCCTTGTCCTTGACGTTGACCAGCACCGGCGGACTGACGGCGTCGAGGTCCCAGACGTCATGGGCGATGTATTGGAAGTGGCAGACGTAGTTCCCGGTATCAAGATCGACCGAGACCAGCGAGTCGGTATAGAGGTTGTCGCCCGGGCGTTGCGCGCCGTCGAGATCAGGCGAGGGATTGCCGACGACGAAATAGATGCGGTTGGTCGCGAGATCGACCGCGGGGTTCTGCCACACGCCGCCGCCGAGTCGCTGGTAGGGATCGCCGGTCTTCGCGAGCTGATCCTTCTCGGCCTGGATGTCGCGATGCATGTCGCGCCCGGTCGCGTCGTTCTCGGCCCACATCCCCACCGAATTTTCCGGGACGGTGTTGAAGGTCCACAACAGCCTGCCGGTGTTGGCGTCGAACGCCTTGACGAAGCCGCGGATGCCGTATTCGCCGCCGTTGGTGCCGATCAGCACTTTGCCCTTCACCACGGTCGGCGCCATCGTCTCGCTGTAGCCGAGTTCCGGATCGGCGATGGTGACCTGCCAAACCGGTTTGCCGGTCCTGGCGTCGAGCGCGACCAGCTTCGAATCGAGGGTGGCGACGAAGACCTTGTCCTCGTACACCTCGACGCCGCGGTTGTTGGGGCCGCAGCAGTAAGTCGTGATGGGACCGAGCGTGGGCTTGAAGTGCCACAGCTCCTCGCCGGTCTTGGCGTCGAGCGCATAGACGTGGCTGAACGAGGTCGTCACATACATGACGCCGTTCACCACGATCGGCGAGGTCTCCAGGCTTTCCTTCACTTCGGTCTGGAAAATCCAGGCCGGCCGCAGGCGCGCGACGTTGCCAACGCCGATCTGCTTGTTGGGATAGAACCGTTGCTGCGTGTAGTCGCCGTTGGTGTGCAGGAAATTCTTGCTGTCCGCGGCGGCACGGTCGAGCATGTCCTGGGTGACCGGCGTAATTGCGATGGGTTTCGCGGTATCGGCCGCCGGTTGCTTGGCCTCCTGCGCATCAGCTGTTGCGACGAGGGCCGTCGTGAGCGCCACGGCACCGAGCAATTTCACGTGCATGCGAAACATGAGATGACCTCCCATCGATTCCGTCGCGGAAGCGTGGTCGGCACGGCAATCGATGTCAAGAAAATGCAATAGCCGCCACAGATGGCGGCCATACGACGATCTTGTGCGGATGATGTTTGTCGGATGAGACGGGCAGCGGCCCCCGCCGCCCTGCCGTGGCAGGGACGGCTGTCAGGCCGCCTTCGTGGCGTGGAAACGGCTGCCGTACTCGGTCAGCATCGTCGCGAGCCGCTTGCGGGCATAGAACATGCGCGTCTTCACGGTGTTCCGCGGCACCTGGATGATCTCCGCGACCTCGTCGATGCTCTGGTCATGATAGTAGACGAGGTCGATGATCTCGCGATGCTCGGGCGACAGCTGATCGAGGCACTCGCGCAGGTGAGCGCTGCGGTCGGCGTCGAGGATCGCTTCCTCAGGCGTGAACGCCTCGTCGGCGATCGTCTCGGCGGTCTCCTCGTCGAGCTCGTCGTCACGGCGGCGACGGCGCACCGAGAGTGCCTTCAGGCGCGCGATCGACATGATCCACGTGCTGACGGTCGACCGGCCTTCGAAGCGCGCCGCATTGCGCCACACCTCGATGAAAGTCTCGCTGAGGACGTCTTCGGCGGTGCTGGCATCGCCGAGGATTCGGGTGATGAAGCGGAAAACGCGAACGCGGTGGCGATTGTACAGGATCTGCATCGCGCCCTGTTCGCCGGCCGCCACCGCGGCCATCAGCGCTTCATCGGTCGCGGCACCACGCACGCGCGGCGGCACGCTTGTGTTCAGCGCGGCTACGGCAATGTTCTGCATACCCACCTCCCCCAGTGACAGCATTCGCCGTTCACGAATTCTTAACTAACAGCCTGCTGTTTCATTGGTTCTACGTGGGCGGGGAAAAATGGTTTCGCGGCTGCCCTGATTGTTTCATTTCGCAGTGCAGCGAAGAAACATTTCGGCGAATTTGGGCCAATTGTTTCGTCGCGGCCGCGCCCGACGAAACAATCCGGGAGAGCTGCGGAAAAGATAGGCAGGACGCGCTTCTGCGCTTCGGACCGTATTGCGCGAATCGCCGAGGCCTAAACAGGCCTTGCGGGCGGACCGGCCTATCCCTACGCCGGCTTTTCCCCGGTGGGCGAGAACAGGTAACCGCCGCTGCGGACCGTGCGGATGACGCTTGGGCGCGCGGGATCGGGCTCGATCTTACGCCTGATCCGCATGATCCGGATATCGACGGCGCGGTCGAAAGCATCACGATCGCGGGCATTGGCGAGCCTGAGCAGCGATTCGCGCGTGAGAACCCGCCGGGGATTGGCGGCGAATGCCTTGAGCAGGTTGAATTCCGACGCTGTCAGCGGATGGGCGTTGCCCTCTTCGTCCTTGAGCAGTTGCTCGTCGAGGTCGAGCCACTTGGTGCCGAAGCGCACCATGTTCTTTTCCGGCTTGGCGGGCTCCGGTGCGGCCGCCGCTGGCGGCGCGACGCCCGCAGCGACAGTCGCCGACCGGCGCAGCACCGAGCGAACGCGCGCCAGCAGTTCTCGCAACTCGCACGGCTTGGCGAGATAGTCATCGGCACCGATCTCGAGACCCACGACTCGATCGATCGGACTTGCCGTCGCCGTCAGCATGATGATTGAGACGTTAGATGTCCGCTTGAGGTCGCGGATGATGGAGAGGCCGTCCTCCTCCGGCATATTGAGATCGAGCACGATGAGATCGGCCGGCTCCTTGGCGAGCTCGGCGCGCAAGCTTTTGCCGCCGTCGCATAGCGACACTGAAAAGCCGTGCATGCGCAGGTAGTCGCCGATCATCTCCCGCGCGGCCGCTTCGTCATCGACGACAATAATGTGCTGCGTGTGGTTCATCCGGAGGGGATCGCGATAATGAAGCTCGTGCCGACCGGGCCGGGCTCGGCGGTGATGCTGCCGCCGTGGAGGTCGACGATCCGTTTGACGATGGAAAGGCCGAGGCCCGTCGAGGTCTCGCCACCGGTCGGCTTCGCCGACAAGCGCTGGAAGCGCCCGAACAGCCGCGCGTTATCTTCCGGCGACAGGCCGGGGCCCTCGTCGGCGACGCGGACGATGGCCTTCCCGTCGCGCTCCTCGACCGTGATCTCGATACGGCCGCCAAGCGGGCTGTATTTGATGGCGTTGCTGATGAGGTTGTCGATCGCCTCGCGCATGCGATCGGAATCGCACAGCGTGGCGAGCGTAGCCTGGGCGCGCAGCGTGATGACCTGGTGCTTGCGCGTTGCCTGCTGCTGGTTGGCGTCGACGAGGTCACGCACCAGGCGCACGAGGTCGACCGGCTCTCGCTTGACGGCGATGTCGTGGGCATCGGCCATGGCATCGGAGATCAAGGTGTCGACGATTTCCGTCACCCGATTGGCCGCCGAGCGAATGTGGACGATCTGGGACTTGATGTTCTCGGGAGAGTAGGGCTCGCCGCTTACCATCTCGGTCAGCATCTCGGTGCGGCCGAGGATGACGCCAAGCGGGTTCTTCAGATCGTGGGCGACGGTACCGAGCACCTCGCGCTTGAAGCTGTTGGCGCGCTGCAGCCGGTTCCACTGGGCGGAGAGGCGCGCGTTGGCAGCCTCCAGTTCGCGCGTGCGCTGGCGCACCCGGTCTTCGAGATGGGCGTTGGCCTGCTGGAGTTGCTCGTAAAGGATGACGTTGTCGAACGCGACCGACAGGCGGCTCGAGAAGATCTGGATCAGCGCGCGATCGGTGTCCGAGAGCTGCTTTGAGGATTCGAGCAGCACCACCAGCTCGCGACCGCTGCCGGTGCGAATGTAGAGCACCGAGCGGCGCGCCATGAACTGGTGATCGCGGCGGCGGAACGCCTCGCGCACGACGTCGCGCAGATCGTCGTCGAGGCCGGTCGAGCTTTCGTCGCCGACGAAGCGGCTGTAGCAGCCGGAACCCGCCAGCACCGAAAAGTGCTCGCCGGCATCGGCGCTGTCGCGCAGCACCAGGATGCCGGCGCAGGCGACGTTGAGGAGCGAGGCGATCTGCGTCAGCACGCCCTCGGCGAGCCGCTGCATCGACCGGAAATCGTAAAGCGTGGACGCGGCGTCGATGATGATTTCGAGGCCGCGCCGCGTTTCCATCATGCGCTGGAGCTGCTGATAGCTGCGCAGCGCCGCGGTCAGCGAGGTGAAGAGCTTGTCGGCGGTGAGCTCCGTCTTCGCCTTGTAGTCGTTGATGTCGTAATCGACGATGACGCGGCGCTCCGGCGCCTGGCCGGGCTGACCGGTGCGCAGGATGACGCGCACCGTCTCGTTCTTGAGCGCATTGCGGATGTAGTGCACGAGATCGAGGCCGGCACTGTCGGTTTCCATGATGACGTCGAGCAGCACCGCCGCAATGTCGGGATTGCGGGCGAGCATTTCGCGCCCTTCCGCCGCCGAGAACGCCGACAGGATGTCGAGCTGCTGGCCGTTGAGCTGATAGTCGGCGAGCGCGAACTTGGTGCCGTCGTGCACCGCCGGATCGTCATCGATGACCGCGACTTTCCAGCGCGGTCCTACCTCCGGCGTGACGTCGGGATCGTCGACGATCTGCAGTATTTCATCCTGATTGGACACTTGCGCGATCCGTTGTTGGCGTCGTTTCGTTGCGGGCCTGCCGCGGAACGACAATGCGGAATGTGGTGCCGCGGCCGGGCGCGGAATTCGACCGTGATGCGGCCGCCGAGGTTGCCGGTGATGAGGTTGTAGACGATGTGGAGGCCAAGGCCGGTGCCGCCACGGTCGCGGCGCGTGGTGAAGAACGGATCGAACGCTTGCGCCTTGACCGTTTCGGTCATGCCCACGCCATCGTCCGTCACCGTGATTTCGACGTCGTTGGCGTTGAGTTCGCGGGCCCGCAGCGTCAGCGTGCCGGCCTGCTCGTCGGGAAAAGCGTGAACGAGGGCGTTGAGAAACAGGTTCGTCAGCACCTGCCCGTAGGAGCCCGGATAGCTGTCCATCGCGATCCCGGGCCGCACGTCGACGATGAGCAGGAGCGGCAGCTTGCGCAGCGCCGGCCGCAGGCTCGCGACAATCTGTTCGGTCGCTTCCGCGAGGTCGAATTTGCGCCGCTCCGCAAGGCTGCGGTCGACGGCGACTTGCTTGAAGGACTGGATGAGTTCGCCGGCCCGCTGCAGATTGGCGACCAGCTGGTTCGCCGCAGCGTGGCTGGTGGCGATGAACTCGTCGAGGCGCGAGCGGCGCAGGGGCGGCTGGCGGAGTTCCTCGGAAAACTGCTCGCAGCGGCGCGCGAAACTCGACGCCACCGTGAGGCTGATGCCGACGGGATTGTTGACCTCGTGGGCGATGCCCGCAACGAGCCCTCCGAGCGCCGCAAGCTTTTCGGCCTCGATCAGGCTGGTCTGGGCGTCGCGCAGTTCCGCCAGCGCCTGTTCGGCATGTTCCTTGGCGGCACGCAGATCATCATCCGCCCGATCCTTGGCGATCGCGTTCTCGCGGAAGATTTCGACCGCACGGGCCATATCGCCGATCTCGTCTTTGGCGATCGTGCCATGGATCGGCGACGAGTACTGGCCAAGCGTGATCTCGTTCATCGAGGTCATCAGGCGCAGCAGCGGCCGCCGGATGCTCCGCGTCACCACGATGGCGCCGAGCAGCATCGCGGACAGAAAGAACACGGCGACGATCGCCACCACGCGGTAGATGTTGGCGAGGCTGCGGTCGAATTCGGTCTGGGCGTCCTGCTCGCGCTCGCGCATGCGCGACGACATGGCGTCGATCGTTGCCGTCATCGCGGCCTGGTTGGCGTCGATTTCGGTCCGCAGCAGGCTCGCCTGCTTTGCGAACAGCCCGCTCAGATTGTCGAGGCCGTGGTGCAGCATGGCGGCCTGCCGCCGCAGGGCCTGAAGCGCCGAGCGCTGGAGGTCGTTGTCGGCGAGGTCCTCCATCACCGGGATCGCGCTTTCGATGCCGCTGATATTGGTGCGGGCCTCCTCGACTGTGTCCGGAGCGAGCGACAGGTAGTACGCGTTGACGGCCACCAACATCGCCGTGAATCGTTCACGCGATTTGTCGAGTGCCGGGAAGATCAGCGCATCCTTGGAGCCGGTCGCGCTCTCGATGATGCCGTAGAGCCCCGACATCTGCCGTGCCGGCGCCAGCAACTCCTCTTCGTAGGTGCGGGTGATGGTCGCCTGCAGGGTCCGCAGGTCTTCGAAGCCGGTGAGGAAGCGCTCGGTGATGGCCGTGAGGTCCGGCACCGCGTTGGACAGCAGCGGGTCGATGCTGGCGCGCGCCTTCAAGGTGCCGAGCACAGCCTCGCGCCGCCGCAGGATCTCCGCAAAGATCTCCGGCTGCTGTTCGTTGATGTACTGATGAATGAGGCTTTGCAGTCGGCCGGCATCGGTGCCGACCGAGGCCAGCAGTGCATCGGATTCGCGCACGCGGCGCAACTCGTTCCAGGCGGAGCTGAGCACATTGGCGCCGCTCCAGATCAGCCCGGCCAAGATCATGACGATGGCGCTGTTGACCACCGCGATCGAGACGATGCGCCAGCGGATCGGCACACGGCGCACGAGCGCTTCGAGGCGGCGACGAGATGTGAGCACCGGCTCCTGGTCGTCGATCCCGAACGCGGGGCTCTGGTCAAGGGCGATCACGGGATGTCCATCCATCACATGAGCCGATCGCCTGCTGGTCTACGCGCGCGCTTCACTCGGTTACTCGATTGCCTCTTTCCGCCACCTGCCGTGGTCCGCCACTCTAGCCTACCTCAACCGCTAGCCCATTTCACTTGTTAGCCCATTTTACCTGTCGGTCATTTCACTTGCCGAATCCGCTCGATCAGCATCGCGATCGCCGGGTTCTTGCCGGCTTTGCGGTAGACCTCGCCCATTGCGTCCTCGAACGGTTTGCGGTCGAAATCCGAGTAAATGTTGACACCGGCCTCTTCGGCCTGCCGTCGCGAGCGGTTCTCGAGCGTGTTCCACTGCTCGCGCATGAAGAGGCTTGTCTCGCGTGCCGACGCACGGAAGATCGCCTGGTCCTCGTTCGACAGACTCCGCCATGCCCGCGGCGACATCACCAGCACCTCGGGCGGCATCGCGTGCTCGGTGAGGGTGAGAAACGGCGCAAAGCGATAATGACTGGCGCCGACGTAGGATTGCCAGTTGTTCTCGGCGCCGTCGACGAGGCCCGTCGCCAACCCGATCTCCACTTGCCCGTAAGCCAAGTCGACGGGAATGGCGCCGAGCGCGCGCGCCATTTCGAACATCACATCGGAATGCTGGACGCGAATGCGCAGGCCAAGCAGATCGGCGACGGTGTGGATCGACCGTTTGCTGTTATAGATTGAGCGCGCACCGGAGTCGTAGAAGGTGAGGCCGATCAATCCGTGGCGCTCGAAGCTCGCAAGGATCTCCTCGCCGATGGGGCCATCGAGAACGTGGTGAAGATGATCGATCGACGTAAACAGGAACGGCATCGACAGCACTTGGGCTTCCGGCATGAGGGCGCCGAGCGGCGCGACATTGACGCGATCCATCTCGAGGGCGCCGAACAGCGTTTGCTCGATGGTGTCCTTTTCGTCGCCGAGTTCATGCGAATGAAAAACGCGAATGCCATGCCGTCCGCCGGTGCGCGCCGAAACGAGCTCGCCCAATTTCACCAGTGCGCGGACCGTCGGATAATTAGGAGGCTGGGTATCGGCGACGCGAAATTCGCGCGCGCCGACATCCGCCGTCATGCCCAGGATGAGCGCGACGACGAGCGGCAGCCACTTCGCATGCGCAAAGCCGAAGCCAGACATCGCTTGCCGTTCTTGCTGGCGCAGCAAATATTGGATTGTTGAAATGCCAATCCCCGCACCACCACCCGCATATAAATATAATAGAAAAAACAAGAACTGGCCACCGATATCATGAGGGAAGCCGGCAACCTGCAACAGAAATCGCCCTGTCTCGCGGCAGCCGCATTTATGGGCACCAGGCCAGACGGCGCCGCGCTGCAGCCCTTAATTTGGGACGCAGTTGCGAAAACCAATCAGCCGGATAGGCAATCCCAATGACCTCTCACGCCAAACCGTCCGGCTGGGTTGGACGGTCGATCCGGCGCCTCGAAGACCCTGCCCTGGTGACCGGGCAAGGGCGGTTCACCGGCGATCTCGCAGCGGCGAAATGGATACGGTTTGTACGCAGTTCCGTCGCATCCGGCGTCATTACGCGCATTTTGGCGCCGGACGGGGTCACGCTGGTGACGGCGGCCGACGTTGCGGCGCTGCGTCCGATCGCGCCGATGCTGCATAAATTCAATTATCTCCCGATTGCCCAGCCGATCCTTGCCGCCGAGGTGGTGCGGTTCGTCGGCGAGCCGGTCGCCGCCGTCATCGCCGACAGTCGCGAGGCGGCGGAAGACGCCGCGGAACTTGTCACGGTCGAGATCTCCGAAACCGCGCCGCTGGTCGATGCCAAGGCGGCACTCGCGGCCGGCGCGCCGGCCGTCCATGCGATGGCGCCCGGCAATGTCATTGTCGAAGGCCGGGTCAAGTCGCCACAATTCGAGGCCTTGGCGGCGACCGCGGCTCGCCGCGTCAAGATCGAGGTGCGCTCCCGTCGCCAGAATGCCTCGCCGATGGAGCCGCGCGGAGCGCATGCCGCCTATGACAGGACGAGCGATCGCATCACGCTCACCTGCTCCACGCAGATGCCCCATCTGGTCCGCACCGCCGTCGCCGATCTGATTGGCATGCCGGAATCCGACCTGCGCGTCATCGCGCCCGATGTCGGCGGCGGTTTTGGGCAGAAAATGGCGCTCGGGCCGGAATTCGTGCTCGTCGCCTGGCTCGCCAGGAAGCTCAAGACGTCGGTCGCGTGGATCGAGGATCGCCGCGAAAACCTGACGTCGTGCTTTCACAGCCGCGATCAGTACGTCACGCTGGAAGGCGCCTTCGATGCCGAGGCGCGCCTCCTCGCCCTCGAAGCCGACATCGTTGCCAACATCGGCGCTTACTCGTGCTACCCGATCACCTGCGCGGTCGAGCCGCTGATGGGCATGGCGGAGATGCCCGGGCCTTATACGGTCGCCGGCTATGCGTGCCGCGCCCGCGGCGTTGCAACCCATACGTGCCCCATGGCGCCCTATCGCGGCGTGTCGCGCCCCGTGATCACCTTCACGCTGGAACGGCTGATGGACAAGGCGGCCGCCGCTTTCGGCATCGACGCGATCGAGATCCGCCGCCGCAACCTGATCCGCAAATTCCCGCACACCTCGCCGACCGGCCTCGTGTTCGACGAAGCGACCTACGTGGAAACGCTCGACATAGCGGCGCAAGCGGCCGACGTCGTGGCGTTCCGCGCCCGCCAGAAAGCCGCCCGCGCTGACGGACGCTACCTCGGGCTTGGCATTGCGACGTTCTCCGAGCGCACCGGCTACGGCACGCCGGCATTCGCGGCCCGCGGCATGGAGATCACGCCCGGCTGGGAGACCGTCGAGCTTTCCATGGACCCGTCAGGTTTCGTCGAGGTCCGCATCGGCGCGTCGCCTCACGGGCAAGGCCTACGCACGACGCTTGCGCAACTCGTCGCCGACGAGCTCGGCATTGCCCCCGAGCACGTCAAGGTCGTGCACGGCGATACCGACCGCACGCCCTACGGCTTCGGCACTTTTGCGAGCCGCTCGCTGGTCATCTCCGGTGGCGCGACGCTCCTTGCGGCGCGCAAGGTCAGCGCCAAGCTGCGCGCCGTTGCGGGCGATCTCCTTGAAGTCGCCGCCGAGGACATCGTGCTGGCCGATGGCGTTGCCCGCGTCGCCGGCACCGATCGCGAGATCGCCATGCCGGCGCTCGCGCGCACCGCCTATCACCAGAAGTCACCGCTTCCGGCAGGAACTGGCGCCGGGCCTGCGTGAATCGGCGAGCTACGATCCCGCCGGCACGTTCTCGAATGCCTGCCACGTGGCGATCGTCGAGGTCGATGTGGAAACCGGAAAGGTGACGCTGGAAAAACTCCTGGTCGCCGAGGATGCGGGGCGCCTCATCAACCCGATGATCGCCGAAGGGCAGATCGCCGGCGGCGTTGCCCAGGGCATCGCCAACGCCTTGCTGGAAGAGATCCTGCACGACGAGACCGGGAATATCCTGACCGCCACCTTTGCCGACTATCTCCTCCCGACGGCCCGCGAAGTGCCGCCGATCGATATCCATCATCTCGAGACGTTGACCGACGCGTCACTCACCAAGGCCAAGGGTTTGGGCGAGGGCGGGAGCATCGGCGCGCCGGCCGCTGTCCTCAATGCGATCAACGACGCACTCGCGCCCTTCAACGTCTCGATCGATGAGATTCCGGCAACCCCGCAGCGCATCCGCGCGGCGTTGCGCGCCGCATCGCAAGCTGCGAGATAAGGCGGCGGAAGAAGACAATGCACACGAACGAAATCGCGTCATTCCGGGGGCCGAGCGCAGCTCGGCAGCCCGGAATCCATAACCCTTGCCGAGGAGTATGGATTCCGGGCTCGCCTTCGCTGCGCTACGGCGCCCCGGAATGACGGCTGCGGTCAAGCCGATGGGATTCGTCGGACGATCGGTGCCGCGCCTGGAGGACCGGCCCCTGGTCACGGGCCGCGGACTCTACGCCGGCGACGTCTCGTTTCCGCACCAGCTGCACATGCGGGTGGTGCGCTCTCCCGTCGCCCATGGCCACATCAATTCGATCGATGCTTCGGCGGCGCTGGCGCTCGCCGGCGTCGCGGCGGTGTGGACGTCGGCTGACGTCGCCGACATTCCGCCGATCGGCTTTCGCCTGACTGGTATCGAGAGCCTCACCGCCTATCGCCAGCCGATTCTGGCGCGCGACCGGGTGCGCTATGTGGGCGAGCCGGTCGCCGCGGTGTTCGCGGCCGATCCCTATGTCGCCGAAGATGCGGCCGATCTTGTCGCGCTCGACATCGAGGAATTGCCGGCGATCCTTGCGGCTGACGCGCCGCCCGGCGAGTTCGAGCCCGGCCGCTCCACCGAAGCCGCGACCATCGAGAAAGGCTACGGCGACGTGAAAGCGGCCTTAGCCGCTGCCGACGCTGTGGTCGAGGTTGTGCTCGACATCGGCAGGCATTCCGGCGTGCCGATGGAAACCCGCGGTGCCATCGCGCGCTACGATGCCTCGCGCGATATCCTCGAGATGCACGGCGCCGCCAAGGTGCCGCACTGGAACCGCGACAACATCGCCCGCATGCTCGGCCGCCCCGCCTCCGCGGTGCACCTCTATGAGGGGCACGTCGGCGGCGGCTTCGGCATCCGGGGCGAGCTTTATCCCGAGGACGTCCTGGTGTGCGTCGCCGCGCTGCGCCTCGGCGTGCCGGTGAAATGGATCGAGGACCGGCGCGAGCATTTGATCGCCGCCAACCATTCGCGCCAGCAGCGCCACGCCATGCGCGCCGCCGTCAGCCGCGACGGCCGCATCCTCGCGCTCGATGATGAATTTCTGCACGACCAGGGCGGCTATGTGCGCACCCACGCCGCAACCGTGCCGGACCTTGCCGCCGCCATGCTGCCGGGACCCTATCGCGTGCCGGCCTATCGCGCGGTTGGCCGCATTCGCCTGACCAACAAGACACCGGGCGGCACCTATCGCGCGCCCGGCCGGTACGAGACCACCTTTGCCCGCGAGCGCATGATGGACGCGATCGCGGCGCGCCTCGGCATCGACCCGGTCGAACTGCGCCGCCGCAACCTCATCGACAAATCGGAATTTCCATACTCGCGCCCGTTCTCGACGCTCGGCACCGCACATCGTCATGGATTCCGGCGACTACGCGCGCCTCCTCGACCGCGCGCTCGCCGCGATCGATTGGACGAGCCTGAAGGCCGGCCTCGCCAAGCGCCGTGCCGCCGGCGAGGCGGTCGGCGCCGGGCTCGCGCTGTTCGTGGAGAAGAGCGGCCTCGGCCCTTTCGACGGGGTGGTCGTCAATGTCGATCAGGCCGGCGCGGTCGAGGTGGTGACCGGCGCGGCCTCGGTCGGCCAGGGCGTCGAGACCGTGGTGGCGCAGATCTGTGCCGACGCGCTCGGCGTCGACTACCAGGCGCGTGCGCGTGACCCACGGCCAGACCGACCGCATTGCGTTCGGGGTCGGCGCGTTCGCCTCGCGCGTCACCGTGATGACGGGCGAGGCGACGCGGATTGCCGCCTCGCAGGTGCGCGACAAGGCGCTGGGCGTTGCGGCGCAGTTGTTGCAACGGCGGCCGGCCGATCTCGACATCATCGACGGGCGCGTCATCACGCGCGATGGCGCCGGCTCTTCGATCAGTCTTGCCGAAGTCGCCCGGGCACTCGCCCCGTCATCGCCGCTGCGCGGCGATCGCGAGCCGGGCCTTGCCGCCGAAGGCTGGTTCTACTCGGACCACATGGCCTATCCCTATGGCGTGCACATCGCGGTCGGCGCGCGTCGACCGCGAGACCGGCGGCGTCACGGTCGAGCGCTATCTCGTCGCCTACGATATCGGCCGCGCGGTCAATCCGCGGCTGGTCGAAGGCCAGATCGCCGGCGGCTTCGCGCAGGGCCTCGGCGGCGCGCTGCTCGAGGAGTTCGGCTACGACGAACGCGGCGAGCCGCTGTCGGTCACGTTCGCGGATTATCTGATGCCGACTGCGCGCGAAGTGCCGGTGCTCGACGTGATCATCACCGAGGATGCGCCAAGCCCGCTCAATCCGCTGGGCCTCAAGGGCGCGGGCGAAGCCGGCGTCAACGCGGTCGGTGCCGCCGTCGCCAGCGCCATCGACGATGCCCTCGGGATGCCCGGCGCGATCACGCAGCTGCCGATAACGCCGCAGCGGCTGCGCGCGATCCTGAAAGGCTGAGCGCTGGCGTAGCGCATCCCCTCAGTGGGGCGGCGGGATCTGGATCAGTTCGCGAATCTGATCGGCCGTGAGCGGCGCGGCGAGGAATTTCAGCTTCACCGCTTCGGGCATCATGATGTCGAGGCCCTTGATCTCGTCGGGCTGGAGCTGCGGACGGTCGAACATCTCGCGGGTGCGCCGTGCGATCTCGGGCGAGATGCCGCCGACCTCGGCAAATGCCAGGATGGCCTTGGGATCGTCGCTGTAAATGTAATCGACGGTTTCGCGGTAGGCGTCCATGTAGCGCGCGATCGCATCCCGGCGCTTGTCGAGCACGTCGGCCCGCGTCGCGAGCACGCGGATGGTCTGGCCGCGCACGACGGGGAGATCGCTGGCGCGGGCGAGGAGCCGGATCTTGTGCTCTTCGATCTCCTTGAGCCCGAATGGCGGCGCCGCCCAGCCGATATCGATCTGGCCGGTCATCACCGCGACGAGCGTCGCCGACGATCCGCCGGTCGCGACCGGCCTCGCCTTGAGCCCGTACTCCTTGATGAACGTCAGCGCGACACCATGAGTTGAGGCGCCGAACGTCGAGAACGCAATGGTGTTGCCGTCCTTGAGCGATTTGATCGGCGAGGATTCAGCCGCGTACCAATAGTCGGCGCCGCCGGTGGTCTCGGCGGCGATGATGCGGATCGGCGCGCCTTTGGCATAGGCGCCGAGCACGCCCATGGTGCCGAGCGCGGTGCCGATATCGACCGCCCCGGACAAGAGCGCCTGTTGGCTCTCGCCGCCGCCCGCGGTGTAGAGAATGTCGAGCTTGAGGCCGTGGCGGCGGAAGAAGCCGGCACGTTCGCCGATCTCGGACACCGCCGTATTCCAGTTGCCGCGCTGCCCGATCGCAAGCGTCAGTGTTTCCTCGGCACCGGCAGGCATGGCGAAGGCCGTGCCAAACAACACGGCGGCGAGGGCAATAGGGATCGTGCGGCGATACATGCGGCGCTCCTCCTCGCAGTATCGATGACGGCGCGGCGCACAGCAAGCCGCGAGTTGCGGCAGGCGCGCGCGTCCTTGCGCCTTCGCTTTGGGCATGGCCCGCCTGCATTGGCGCGGGTCTCGCAACGGCTCTCATTGCAGCGGGGCGCCCTGTTGTGTCAGTCATCGGGACGGCCGGCGCGACGCCCGGCCACGTGCTGCATTCCACTTGAGCGCCGGGGAGGACCGATGGCGAATATTCCGATTACGATTGCCTGCGGGAACTATGACCGCACGCGTCCCATCATCGACGGGCGGGTGCGCGTCGAAGGCTGCGACGTCACCTTCCTGCCGCTCTATCCCGAGGAAATCTTCTTCCGCGCGTTCCGCTACCAGGAATTCGACGTCTGCGAGATGTCGTGCTCGAGCTACATGCGCACGGTTGCGAGCGGCACCTCGGCCTACATGGCGGTGCCGGCCTTCGTGTCGCGCATCTTCCGCCATTCGGGGATTTACATCCGCCGCGACGCGGGGATCAAAACGCCCGCCGATCTCAAGGGCAAACGCATCGGGCTGCCGGAGTACCAGATCACGGCGGTGGTCTGGATGCGCGGCATGATGCAGCACGAGTACGGCGTCGCGCCGACCGACATCCACTGGCGCAGCGGCGGGATCGAGGAGCCGGGGCGCAGCGAGCGCACGCCGCTCAAGCCGATCCCTGGGCTCGACCTCCAGCCGATCGGCCCCGACGAGACGCTCAACGGCATGCTGCGCGAGGGCAAGCTTGACGCGATTTTCAGCGCCCGCGCGCCGTCCTCGTTCCTGCGCGGCGAGCCCCACATCGCGCGGCTGTTTCCCGATACGCGCGCGGCGGAGATGGCCTATTTCAAGAAGACCGGCCTCTTCCCCATCATGCACCTCGTCGGCATCCGCAAGACGCTGCTCGAGAAATATCCGTGGCTCGCGACCAGCGTCTACAAGGCGTTCTGCGAGGCCAAGGCGCTGGCGATGATCGACCTCTGCGACGTCAACGCGCTGATGGTGACGCTGCCGTTCCTCGAAGCCGAGACCCGCGAGACCATGGCCGCCATGGGCACCGACTTCTGGCGCTACGGCATCCACGAGAACAAGAAGGATCTCGAGGCGCTTACGAGCTATCTGTTCGAGCAGGGCCTCGTCGACCGCAAGCTGTCGCTTGAGGAGTTGTTCGCGCCCTCGATGTTCGAAATCTCCAAGGTGTGACGTTCACCTCCCCGATCACTCCCCGATCACCTCCCCCTGGAGGGGGGAGGTCGCCCGCGCGCCAGCGCGGGCGGGAGGGGGTGACAGCGCTTCAACAAACTCTGCGGCGGACTTTCAACGCCGAATTCGTTGAAGCGCTGTCACCCCACCCCGGACCGCCTTCGGCGGTCCGACCCTCCCCCTCCAGGGTAGGGTGAACTCGCTCCAGGGGAGGGTGAGCGGTGCTATAACCTCGCGACGAACCAGGAAGGTCACGACGATGCATTCCACGGTGATCGGCGGCGCCATGCTGCCCCATGCGCCTCAGTTCTTCACCATGCCGGAAACCGAGGACAAGGCGAACGTCGAGAAGGTGCGCGCGGTCGCCCGCGACATCGGCGCGAGGCTCAAGGCGATGAAGCCCGATCTGTGGATCATCTTCTCCAACGACCATGCCGAGCAGTTCTTTCACAACGTCGCCCCGCCGTTCACGATTCACGTCGGCGGCGAAGCGAGCGGCGAGTTCGCCGGCCGCAAGTTCCATTGGAAAGTGCCGAGCGAGATCGGCTTCGAGCTGGTGCGCGAGCTTTACCGGCAGAACTTCGATCCGGCGTTCACCTCGACCGCGCGCATCGATTACGCCATCGGCATTCCGCTGACCCATCTCGGCCTCACCGATCCGGTGCTGCCGATCTTCGTCAACGCCTACCTGCCGCCGCAGCCGACGCCGGAGCGCTGCTACGCGTTCGGCCAGGCGGTGGCGCGCAGCGTCAGCGCGCTCGGGCTGAAGACGGTGATCCTCGCGAGCGGCGGCATGTCGCATTTCCCCGGCACCAACCGCTACTCCAACCCGGAGCTCGATTGGGACAACCGGCTCCTCGCCAACTTGGCGGCCGGCAAGCTGAAGTCACTGATCGGCTTCGACGAGGCCGAACTCGACGACACCGGCAATATCGAGCTGCGGTGCTGGGCGTGTGCTGCCGGCGCGCTCGGCGAGCGCAAGCCGGACATCGTGTCGATGGACCCGAGCTGGCATCACAACTACGCCTCGCTCGGCTGGACCGCAGGCGCGCCGGGCCGCCACGACGCCCACTACCCGTCGATCAAGCCCGAGCTTGTCGAACTCACGAGCGCGCTGCACCGCCTCGCGCACGAGGAAGCGGCGCGAGGCAAATTCGTCGCCGACGCCCAGAGCTTTGCCAAAGACTACAAACTCACCCCCGAGCAGCAGAAGGCGCTGGTCACGCTCGATCTCGAAACCATGGTCGCCATGGGCGCGCATCCGCTGGTGCCGTTCCTCGCCAAGATGCAGATCGAGCGGCTGCGCAGGGCGTAGAGCGTTTCGTTTCTCCAGGGGTCATTCCGGGGCGCGAGCAAAGCTCGCGAACCCGGAATCCATGAACACGGACTGCGGAGTATGGATTTCGGGTTCGCCTTCGCTGCGCTACGGCCCCCGGAATGACTTCGTGCGCGAGCTGATGCGCGCGGATTGACGTCATCGGTCAATTTCCTAAAGTCGATCGACGGGCGATTGCGCCACCGCGAATCCGTTTCGGACGGCTATCGTGAGTTGAGGACCGCAGACGATGAGCAATGTGCCGGAGCAGAAGCTTTACGCCCTGAACTGGGTCGACGATCAAAAAGCGCGGTTCTCCGATCTGCATCTCAAGATCTGGCATTTCGCCGAGACGGCGTGGCGCGAATACAAGTCTGCTGCCGCGTATGTCGATCTTCTCCGCAACGAAGGGTTCGAGGTCGAGAGCGGCTCCGGCGGAATGCCGACGGCCTTTGCGGCGTCGTGGGGAAGTGGCGGTCCGGTGATCGGCAGCTTTGCCGAATACGATGCGGTGCCGGGCAATTCGCAGCAGGCCGTTCCCTATCACGCGCCGCGCAAAGGGCTTCACCCTTGGGCGCCCGGCCATACCGATCCGCATTCCGCGCTCGGCGTCACCGCGCTTGCCGGCGTGCTCGCCGCCAAAGCGACGATGGAGAAATACGCGATCAAGGGCACGCTGAAATTTTTCGGCGAGCCGGCCGAAAAGGTCTGCGGCTCAAAGCCGGTGCATGCCGCCAAAGGCTATTTCGACAATTGCGATGCCTTCGTCATCTATCATCCGAAGGCGTTCAGCACGGTCACGCGCGATGTGCATTTCGGCGCCTATTGGAGCGCCGTCTTCACGTTCGAGACGGTGAATCCGGAAACCTGGATCGACCGCAGTCTGCTGCCGCCCAATACTCACCAGCACGGCACCGCGCGGTGCCCGGGCGCGATCGACGCGCTGTGCCTGATGTACACCACGACCAAATACACCAAGGAGGCGATGTTTCCGCATTCCGGTTCGTGGACGCTCAACGAGTTCATTCTCGCGGGCGGCGATGCGACCTCGGACAATCTGCCCCCGCGCTTCAGCCAGATCCAATATTCGTGGCGGTCATCGGCGCTCGGCATCCAGCAGCAGATTTACAGCGTGCTGGAGCGCAATGCGCGCCATGTCGCCGCGATGACCGGCTGTCGTGTGTCGGTGCGCTGGGTAACGAAGACGCGGGTCGGCCTTGCCAACGACACGTTGGCGGACGTCGCGTTCGAAAACCTCAAGCTGGTCGGGCCGACGAAGTTCGGCGAGGACGCGCGAAGCTTCGCCCGCGAGATTCAGAAGAACCTCGGCATTGCGCCGATGGATAGTCCGTTCATCGACGATTGCGAGCGGATCATCGAACCGCAGGAAAACGATCGCCGGCTGCGTGCCACCATGCCGGCTTGGCAAACGCATTTCGCCGCCGACGACTACGTGGAATACACCTGGCACGCGCCGACGACGCGCATTCATTCGACCGTCCCGGTGCTCAAAGCGCCGAACACGTCATTCGGCTATCCCGCCTGGGCGCACAATGCGCTCACTGGCGTGCCGGCCGCGATCGATCCCGGGATTTTCGTCGGCGCGAAGACCGTTGCCGCGACGATGATCGATCTGTTGACGCGACCGGATGTGCTGGCGCGCGCCACCGATGAATTTCGCCAGCGCACCGGCGGAGGGGTCGGCGGCGACAAATGGGTGGCGCCGCTGCTGCCGAAGGATTTTGCGCCGCCGATCGATCTGCGCTGGCCGGAATACATCCAGACGGTTCGCGGCGAGGAATGGTGGCTGCCGACGCCAGCCGTCGGCTCCGGTGCCGGCGAGCTGCTCCACGACGGCGGTGCACGCGCGTGACGGTCGTGCGACCTCGAGCTGGATCAGCGATGACCAGAGATTGATTGAAGCAGTGAACATGAACAGGAGTATCGTCATTCCGGAGCGCCGTAGCGAAGCGGAGGCGAGTCCGGAATCCATATTCCTCAGCGGTGGTCATGGATTCCGGGCTCGCCCTGCGGGCGCCCCGGAATGACGAAGGAAATATGCGCTAACGAGGATTTCATCATGCAGTGTTGCAACAAATCATCTGTCGGGAAGCTCCTCGCCGCCGGATCGCTCGTCATGGCGCTGACGCTCGCCGGCGGCGCGGCGATGGCCGAGCCGGGCGTGAGCCCGACCGAGATCGTCGTTGGCATGTGGGCGGCGATGACCGGTTCGACAGCGCTCATCGGCACGTCCGAGCGCGACGGCATCCAGATCGGCATCAACGAGGTCAACGCCGCGGGCGGCATCAAGGGCCGGAAGCTGCGGCTCATCGCTTATGACGACGCCGGAACCCCGCAAGAAGCGCTGTCGGCGGTCCGCCGCCTCATCGATCAGGACCAGGTGTTTGCGTTGCTCGCCGGATCGAATGC
Source organism: uncultured Alphaproteobacteria bacterium (assembly GCA_963702755.1). Lineage (GTDB taxonomy): Bacteria > Pseudomonadota > Alphaproteobacteria > Rhizobiales > Xanthobacteraceae > JAJPKK01. The sequence goes on from CAVPDZ010000018.1 coordinate 93,910, forward strand.
CGGCGCCACCCTGCCCGTCATGCCGCTCATCAACCGCGCGAAGATCCCGTTCCTGGCTTCGGTCGCGGCGCATCGCAACCTGTTCGTGCCGTTCGCGCCGACGGCGTTCCGCATCTACGCCAATGAGGTCGTGCAGGCGCAGCGGATCGTCAATTATTCCGTGAACGAAATTCACATCCGGCGGCCCGCCATCATCTACACCAGCAATGACTACGGCGTCGGCGGCGTTGAGACGGTCACCGCGGAACTCAAGAAGGCCAACATCGCTCTCGTCGCCAGCGAGCGCTACAACCAGGGCGACCAGGATTTCAGCGCGCAGCTGCTGCGGATTCGCGAAGCAAAGCCCGACGCCCTCTACGTGTGGTCGTTTGCGGCGGAGGCCGGAATTATCGTGCGCCAGGCCAAGGAACTTGGCCTGGAGGCGAAGATGTTCGGCGGCGGCGGAACGACCACACCGCTATTTCCGAAGGGCGCCGGTCCCGCCGGCGTCGGTTTTGCCGCGCCGTGGGTCTTCCCCTATACCGAAGACGACGTGACCGCGGCGCCGGTCGCGCACTATCGCGATCTCCTCACCAAACATTATCCGAACGGTTTGCCGGCCGCGCGCCCGTCGCTCTACGACCTCGCCGGCTACGGCGTATTCAAGGTGTTCGCCGAAGCGCTCCGGCGCATCGAAGGCGAGCCGACCCGCGCAGCCCTCGTCAAGGCGCTGGATTCGATGAAAGACTACGATCCAGGGGTCCTGTTCCCGATCACATTCACGCCGACGGACCATGAGGGGAGCAAGCAGGCAACAGTCATCGCCGTCGACCAATCGCTGACGTGGAAGATCGTGAAGTAAGCCCGGCGCCCATCATGAAGGGATGAGAGGGTTGAGCGGTCGACGTGAACGGGTAGGTGGTCATTCCGGGGCTCCGTAGCGAAGCGGAGGAGAGTTCGGAATCCATGAACGCCGGACCGAAGAATATGGATTCCGGGCTCGCCTCCGCTTCGCTACGGCGCCCCGGAATGACGTCGAGAAAGAAGCGTCGTGATCGTCCGATTAGAACACCGCTAAACTACCGCCGCATGTTCGCTCAACTGCTCGTCAACAGCCTCACCCTTGGCAGCATCTATGCGCTGACCGCGCTGGGTTTCGCCGTCATCTATCGCGCGACCCAGGTGGTGAACTTCGCGCAGGGCGAGATGATGATGATCGGCGCAATGCTGGCGCTCGTTCTCTTTCGCGATTTCCATCTGCCTTATGTGCTCGTGATCTTCATTTCGGCCGGCGCCTGCATGATGCTGGCGCTCCTCGTCGAACGCGTCGCGTTCCGGCCGCTCATCGGGGCGCCGCACATCACGGTGCTGCTGTCGACGGCCGCGGTGGCACAGATCATCCGCAGCAGCGTGCGGGCGTTTCATGGCGACGATCTCGGGATTTTCCCGCCGATCGTGAGCATGGAGAGCATGACGCTGTTCGGCGTGCGCTTCACCGCGCTCAACCTCATGGTTCTCGCCGCGACCGCCCTCGCGCTGATCGGCTTCGCCTTTCTCTTCAATCGCACCAGCATGGGTTGGGCGATGCGCGCCACCGCGCAGAACAAGCGCGGGGCGGCGATCGTCGGCATCAGCGTGCCCGCGATCTTTGCCCAGACCTGGGTGATCGCGGGCGGATTGGCTGCGCTCGCCGGCATCCTGCTGGCGCCGTTGGTCATCGTCACACCCGACATGGGTCTCATCGCGAACAAGGGATTCGTCGCCGCGATCCTGGGCGGCTTTTCGAGCCTGCCGGGCTCGGTCGTCGGCGGCCTGTTGCTCGGTCTCGCCGAAAACCTCATCGGGGTCTACGTCACGTCGACCTACAAGGATGTGCTCGTTTTCGTCCTGCTGATTCTGCTGCTGCTTGTGCGCCCGTCCGGTCTCTTTGGCCGCGCGGTCGTGGACAGGGCGTGACAGGTGAGCCAACCCGCCGCGTTCGCCGTCGGCCTTCTGGGTGTCGTCTCGCCCGGGCGCCGCGCTGCAGCGGCGGTCGCAGCGGCGGTCGTCGTGATCGCGTTTGCTTGGACCATGGCGTGGGGCGGCGACTACATCCGCTTTGTCGCGGTGATGATGATGATCAACGCCATCGCCGCCATGGGCGTGAACATCGCCATGGGATTTGCGGGCCTCGTCTCGATCGGGCATGCCGGCTTCGGCGCCATTTCCGCCTACGCCACGACTCTCATGATGGTGCACTGGGGCGCGCCGTACCTCGCCGCGCTGCCGGCAGGCGCCCTGCTCTCGGTCATCGTCGGCATACTCATCGGGCTTCCGGCATTGCGCTTGAGCCCGCTCTATATCGCCATGGTGACGTTCGGCTTCGGCCAGGCCGTGCAATATCTCGCCATCAATTGGATCGATCTGACGCGGGGTCCGAACGGCATCACCGTTCCGCCGATCGATTTTTTCGGCATCGACGGCACCTCCGAAGTGCTGATGCTCGCAACCGGCCTTATCGCGGCTGCCCTGTTTTGGCTGTCGTGGGGCATTCGCCGCACCCGGATGGGCCGCGCCTTCATGGCGATCCGCGAAAGCCCGCTTGCGGCACAATCGGTCGGCATTTCGCTCAGCCGCTACAAGACCATCGCCTTCGCGATTTCGGCGTTCTACGGCGGCATTGCCGGCGGCCTCTATGCCGCGGCCTCGGGCTTCGTCAATCCCGACGCCTTCACGTTCGGCGTCTCGATGAGTTACGTGGCCATGAACGTGATCGGCGGCATCGGATCGCTCGTCGGTCCCTTGATCGGCGCGTGCATATTGACGCTGTTGCCTGAATTTCTGCGGGCCTTCGCGGAATACAAGGAGGTGCTGACGGGCATCGTCCTGCTCGCGTTCCTGGTCCTGATGCCCGCCGGGCTCGTCGGATTGAATCTCGGCCGGTTGATGCCGGCGCGCGGAGTGCCGAAGCGATGACCGCTGCACTGGCACTTCGCGACGACGATGCCGTTCTTCGCCTCGAACGCATCTCGTTGTCGTTCGGCGGCAATCGGGTTCTCGCGGACGTCAACATGGAGGTGAAGGACGGCGAGCTTCTCGCCATTATCGGTCCGAACGGCGCCGGCAAGACGAGCCTCTTCAACGTGATCACGCGCCTCTATCGGCCGCAGCAGGGCGAAGCGCGCATCTTCGGCAAGAACCTGTTGGCCTTTGCCCCGCACGATCTCGCGCGCCTTGGCATGGCGCGCACGTTCCAGAACCTCCTGGTGCTCAAAGAGCTGTCGGTCCTCGAAAACGTCATGCTGGGTGCCCACAGCCGTTTCCGCTGGCCGCTCGCATCGTCGGCACTGGCGCTGCCGTGGGCGATGAAAGAAGAACGAGCGATGCGGGATCGCGCGTTCGCAGCGTTGGATTTTCTCGGCATCGCGCACCTTGCCGCCGATCGGGCCGGCGGCTTGCCGTTCGGGCATCAACGCCTTCTCGAGATTGCGCGCTGCCTTGTGCTTGAACCGAAGCTCATCCTGCTCGACGAGCCATCGGCCGGACTGAGCTCCTCCGAAATCACCACGCTTACGCGGGTCATCCGCACGATCCGGGACCGGCACAACGTGACGATCCTGCTGATCGCCCACACCATGAAGCTGGTGCTGGATCTCTCCGATCGCATCATGGTGCTGGATCACGGCGTCAAGATCGCCGAGGGCCTTCCGGGCGAAATCGTTGCCGATCCGAAAGTCATCGAGGCCTATTTGGGCAAGCCGCATCGCGACGAGGCGCCAGGTCATGCTGACGGTTAGCGGCCTCTCGGTTGCCTACGGCAGCATCCTCGCCTTGCGAGACTGCTCCCTCGATGTGCCCGAGGGCAAGATCGTGACATTGCTCGGCGCGAATGGCGCCGGCAAGACCACGACGCTCAACGCGATTGCCGGGCTCATCAAGCTGCGGTCGGGCACGATCACGTTCGAGGGACGCACGATCTCCGGATTGAGCGCCGCCGACCATCGTGAAGCGCGGCATCTCGCTGGTGCCGGAGCATCGGCAGCTTTTTCCGGCGATGACGGTCGACGAGAATCTGCTGCTCGGCTCCTATTCCCACGGCATGGGCCGATCCGCGGTTTCGCGCCGCGACGACGTGTTCGCGCTGTTTCCCGAGCTCTTGCCGCTGCGTCACGCACCGGCGGCGGCGCTGAGCGGCGGCCAGCAGCAAATGCTGGCGATCGGCCGCGGATTGATGTCGCAGCCGCGCCTGCTGCTGCTCGACGAGCCGAGCCTCGGTTTGGCGCCGATGATGGTCGACCGCATGCTGGCGACCCTGCAGCAAATCAACGCGCGCGGCCTCACCATTCTGCTCGTCGAGCAGAACGCCTATCGTACGCTGCCGCTTTCTCATACAACCTACGTTCTCGAAAACGGCGAGATCGTGCTGCACGGCGCGAGCCGCGAACTGATGCACGATCCGCGCGTGCAGGAGTCGTATCTCGGCACTCTCTGAATCATGATGAAAGGTGAAGGCATGTCCGTGTCTGCCAGTTCGGGTTTCCCGCTGTTCCTGACGTTCGATATCGATGCCGAGACCATGTGGACGGCGCGTGATCCCGCCTATGCCGAACGGCCGGTGCTGATGTCGCAAGGCGCCTACGGCTGGAAGACCGGCGTCTGGCGCATCATGGACCTGCTGCGGCGCTACGACATCCGCACCACTTTCTTCATTCCGGGGCTGGTAGTCGAGCAGCGCCCGCACGTGGTCGAGGCGTTGTTGAAAGATGGCCACGAGATCGCGCACCACAGCTACACCCATGCCTGGGTCACCAAGCTGACGCCGGCGCAGGAGCGCGAGGAGATGGAGCGGGGCTTCCAGGCGATCAAGCGCATCGCCGGATATGCGCCGCGAGGATATCGCTCGCCGGTCGGCGAAGTTACGCCGACCACCCTGAAGCTGATCAAGGAATATGGCTTCACCTATACGTCGAACTTCGCCGACAGCGACTCTCCTTATCTGTTGACCATCGACGGCAAAGAGACCGACGTCGTCGAACTGTGCTGGCGATGGGTGATGGATGACGCCGCCTATTATCTCTATCACCCGGGGGTCCTGGGCGGACGCAGCCTCGGCGATCCGGCCGCGGTGATGGCGACCTGGAAGAGCGAATTCGACGTGCTCCATGCCGAACCGGGCAGCATGATGATGATCGCGATGCACCCCCAGCTGACCGGCCAGCCCTCGCGCCTGAAGGCGCTCGAAGGATTCGTGCAATATGCGCTGAGCCACAACGACGTCCGCATCGGCCGCTGCGACCAGATCACGGATGAGATGCGGGCGCGGCTTAAGTCAGGATCGCGGGTCGCGGCTCAAGCGCGATAGCAACGAAGCGGTTTCAATGTTCGGGGAAGGTTCTGGTCTCGCGCCCGATGGCGGGAACCTGACGTTCGTCCAAATGTTGTATCCCGCGGCAAGGCCCCGTTCTCCCCTCCCCCTTGTGGGGAGGGTCGGGGGTGGGGGTCGAGAGCTGTGGCACGTCTTCGCCTAGACCTCGCGACTCCCACCCCGACCCTCCCCACAAGGGGGGAGGGAGAAGAAAGACACCTTTTGAAATCCAACCGCGAAAGCCAGCACTATGGCGACACGGATTCCGGCAGGAGCGATCAAGATCAGGCGGGTCTACGAGGAACCGTCGCCGGACGATGGCATGCGCATCCTGGTGGACCGGCTCTGGCCGCGCGGTCTCAAGAAGGAGGCCGCCGCCGTCGATCACTGGTTCAAGGACGTCGCGCCCAGCAACGAATTGCGGAAATGGTTTGGACACGATTCGGTCCGCTGGGATGAGTTCCGCAGGCGCTACGCCGCGGAACTTCACCGAGCATCGCGACCAGATCGCGCAAATTCGCGAGCTTGCCCGACATGGTCCGGTGACGCTCGTGTATGCGGCCCATGATGAAGCGCATAATAACGCCGTCGTCTTGCGGAGCGTCTTGACGCGATAGCGCTACGCGAGGGCTTGCGCCGCGTCGCCGGCAGCAAGCCGGGCGAGGTCGGCGCACGTGGATGACCGGGACGAGCCCGGTTATGACTGAGAAAAAAGCTTCGAATCGAATTCTGCTCGCTAAGTGGACTCAACACGCGAGAACGTCAGCGAAAAGGAGGCCAATAATGGTGACCACGCAAAAGATCGCGCCATGCCTGTGGTTCGATACGCAGGCCGAGGATGCGGCGCGCTACTACGTCTCCGTTTTCAAGAACAGCCGGATCGTCAAGGTCAGCCACTACGGCAAGGAAGGATTCGAAATCCACCGTCGCCCTGCGGGCTCGGTGATGGTCGTCGAGTTCGAGATCGAGGGTCAGCGCTTCGTTGCGCTCAACGGCGGGCCGCAATTCAAGTTCAGCGAGGCGGTCTCCTTCCAGATACCGTGCGAGACGCAAAAGGAGATCGACTATTACGTGGACCGGCTCTCCGAGGGCGGCGACAATCGGCCCAGTGCGGCTGGCTCAAGGACAAGTTCGGCCTCTCCTGGCAAATCTTTCCGACGAGCCTGCCGGCAATGATGAGCGACCCCGATACCACGAAGTCCTCACGCGCCATGCGTGCCATGCTCGGCATGAAGAAGATCGACCTGGCGCAATTGCAGGCCGCGTACGAGGGACGATGAGTCTTTGACGTTTAGCCCGGACGCCGTAGCCCGGATGAGCCAACGGGTCCCGCCTCCGGCGGGCCCGATGACAGGCTCCGCGACATCCGGGGGCGAACTTGCCGCGGGCGCTGGCGGTCCCGGATGTCGCTGCGCTCATCCGGGCTACAGGTTCTAACTAAATCGGCGACTGCGATCGCTTCGAACGCCGCGTCGCAATTGACGAGGTCGACCCGCTTCTGCGCGATGCGGAACGTGTCGCCGCTGCGGCGCAGGCGGTGGGTCTGCCGGCCGGCGAACAGGCGCTGCTTGTCGTCGCGATACTCGACCATGATCACGGTCGACGAGACGACGTACTCGCCGGCGGCCTCGTCGGCTTTGTCGACGATGACGTTGCCGACCACATGGGCGGTGCGCGACGGCGGCGTTTGGATGTGGATGCGCGGATGTTCGAGCCGGTCGACCCGCGTCTTCATCAGGTCGCGGTCATCGTAGAACAGCGAGACCTGGTTGAACGGGCTGTCCTGGCCCGGCACCGCCGGCACCCAATAGGTGCCGTCCTCGGTGAAAAGCGCCATCCAGTCGCGGAACCGCCGCTCGTCGAGCAGCCGCGCTTCGGCGAAGAGAAAGTCCTCGAACACCACGCGGCTGACGGCGGCGGCGCGTCCCATCGTCGGCGTCGCCACCGCGGAAGCCATCGTCTCGGCCATCACGCCGCCTCGCGCATGTAGCCGAGCCACGCCTTGTATTGCGCGCGCACCGACATCTCGTGCACGGCGGCCGCGCGGGTCGCGTTAAGCTCGCGGTCGGGCTCCTCGTCGCCGAGCCCGCGCGAAATGTCGACCCAATCGGTGGCGAGGCTGCGCAATCCCTTCTGAGTGCGCACGAACGCCTCGATGTCGTCGGTCTGCACGAAGGACGCGGCGGAATGGGTGACGTTGAGGAGGCGGATGTTGCCGAAGTTCATGGCGTCGGGCGCGCCAAGCAAGCGCACCGGATAGACGTTGATCTCGGTGCGGTCGACCGCGATCGGCTTGATCACCCGCACATGGATGTTGAGCCCCATGATCGACACGTTCGGATAGATCAGCGTGTTGTGCAGTCGCGGCGTGAGGATGTGGTTTGCGCGCTCGGCGCCCACCTTCTCGATCAGCACCCGCTTGTATTCGTCGAACGCCGGGCTCGAGCGCTTGCCCTCGTCGAGCTCGGTGTTGCTGGTCCAGCCATGCCCGTTGCCGACGATGTAGCTGCGGCGATCCTTCCATGACCGGGAGGTGCGGTTCTTGTCTGCTTCCACCACCTGGGTGCCGGCCTTGTCGCCTTCGCGGCGGGCGAACTGCACGCCCTGCTTGTTCACCGTCGAGGCGTGGCTGAACGGCACGTGGTAGCTGTCGAGCACGTTCTCGACCTGGAGCTTCCAGTTGCCGTCGAAGGCGTAACGATGCATGCCGAGATCGAACGCGAGTTCACCGTCGGGCGCGCGATCGACAAGGTCATCGATGTTCGATTTCACCGGGCCGATTTGGTCCTCGAAGCTCGCGCCGGTCGCGGCGAGGCTTGCAAAGACGAAGCCGCGGTATTGCGCGACACGCGGCACCGCCGCGAGGCCGAACTCCTCGCGACGAAAATCGGCGGCGCAGCCTTCCGGGATCGGCACCGCCACGAGCTTGCCGTCGGTATCGAAACTCCAGCCGTGATAGAGGCAGGTGAGGCGCGCGGCATTTCCGCAGCGCTCGTTCGCGACCTTGGCGCCGCGGTGGGTGCAGCGGTTGAACAGCACGTGGATGGTGCCGTCGCGATGGCGGGTCATCACCACCGGCTGGCGGCCAAGCTCGGTCGTGAAAAAGTCGCCCGGGCTAGGCACCTGGCTCGCATGCCCGACGAACAGCCAGGCACGGCCGAAGATCCGCTCCATCTCGAGTTCGAAGACGTCCGGGTCCGCATAGACCCGGCGATGAACGCGCCCGGGCTCGACCAGCCTGGCGATTGATTCGGAATTCCCATTTCGCATGACGGCCACCGGCTGCGGCGGCCCCGCGGCCGCGCGTTGTGTGTGAGCACCAACAATTGTGGCCGCGGCGGTGACCTCGTCAAGTCCGCGCCAGGCAAGGCTGGCGCCCGCGCGGGTCGTGTCTGGTTTCCGTTGCGCGCCAGGTTGATCGCTATATTGTGCGCCGCAAAAGGGGTCTCATGAAATTCAAGCTGCCGCATCGCGTCGGGCTTGTCCGATTGTCGCTTCTCGCAGTCGTGGTCGGCCTCGTCACCGGCCTCGGCGCGGTGTTCTTTCGCATGCTGATCGGCGTGATCCACAACATCGCCTTCTACGGCAAGTTTTCCACCGTCTACGATGCCAATCTGTTCGATCCGCCGAGCCCGTGGGGCATCTTCATCATCCTGGTGCCGGTCATCGGCGGGCTCTGCGTCACCTTCCTGGTGACGAATTTCGCGCCGGAGGCCCGCGGGCACGGCGTCCCGGAGGTCATGGACGCGATCTACTACCGCGAGGGCGTGATCCGCCCCATCGTCGCGGTGATCAAGTCGCTCGCCTCCGCCATATCGATCGGCACCGGCGCCGCCGTCGGGCGCGAAGGGCCCATCATCCAGATCGGCGCGTCGCTCGGCTCGTCGCTGGGCCAGGTCATCAGGATGGCGCCGTGGCAGCGAATCACGCTGCTCGCCGCCGGCGCCGGCGCCGGCATCGCCGCGACCTTCAACACGCCGATCGGCGGCGTGATGTTTGCGATCGAGCTTTTGATGCCGGAGCTCAGCGCCCGCACCTTCCTGCCGGTGGCGCTTGCGACCGGCAGCGCGACGTTCATCGGGCGCATTTTTCTCGGCGTGCGGCCCGCGTTCGACGTGCCCTCGGAACTGCTGGCGTCGGATCGGCCGGCATCGCTCGCGGCGCTGATGCTTTATGCGCTGCTCGGAGCCTTGATGGGCATTGCCGCGACCGCCTTCATTCGCGGCCTGAGCCTGGCCGAGGACGTGTTCGAGCGGATCGGCAATCCGCACCTTCGCCACGTCATCGGCATGCTGATGCTCGGAACGCTGATCTACGTCCTGCTGATCACGACCGGCCATTACTTTGTCGAGGGCGTGGGTTATGCGGTCGTCCAGGCGATCCTCGCCAACACCCTGACGATGCCCGCGCTGCTTGTGGTGCTGTTCGCCGCGAAGCTGTTTGCGACGTCGACCAGCCTCGGTTCAGGCTCATCGGGCGGCATCTTTTCGCCCTCGCTGTTCATGGGCGCGACGGTTGGCGGAGCATTCGGCGCCATGGTCGATGCCATCCATCCGGTCGATGGGGTCACGGTCCCCGGCTGTGCCATGATCGGCATGGCGGCGATGGTCGGCGGCGGCACCGGCGCCGCGATGACCGCGGTCACGATGATTTTCGAGATGACGCGGGACTACGATCTCGTGATGCCGCTCATCGTTGCGGTCGCGCTCGCGATCGGAATTCGGCGGCTGCTGTCGCAGGAGAACATCTACACCGTCAAGCTCGTCGGCCGCCGGCATTTCGTGCCGAAGGCGCTCCACGCCAACATGTTCCTGGTGCGGCGCGCGAGCGAAGTCATGGCGCGCGACGTCCTGGTGCTGCCCGCCGAGACGGACATCGCCGCGTTCCTGAACAAATACGGCGAGACGGGCGGGCTGAGGCACATCGTGGTGACCCGCGGCACCCACATCTGCGGCGTGCTGCGCGTCAACACGAGCCTGCGTCGCGGGATCGAGGCGGGCTACCAGGGCGTGAAGCTCGGCGCCGTTGCTCAGCACGATTTCACCATCGCGCGCCAGGACGACATCGTGTTCGACGTCGTCACCCGCATGTCCCGACGCCACGCCAGCATGGCGATCGTAACCAAGGCGTCCGGTCGGCCTCGCGCCGCGGACGTCATCGGCATCATTTCCAAGGAACACATCGCCGATTCCGTCGCCGACAGCATCAAGCCTTACGGGAGCTGAGACCTGCGAGGCCTTCCGTTACTCGTTCTCCGCGAATGCGTCGCGGGGCTTTGCCGACGCAGCGGAATGACGCTATGCAGGAGCGCTGCCGCCGTCATGCAAGGAGCCGTTGAATGGCCAAGAACGCCATCGTTTCGGAGGAACTCGCCAAAAAATTCGCCACCGAGAAGGACACGCCCTACACGCGTTGGGTGCGCAGCGAAGGCCTCGACATTATCGGCGCGCATTACGTGCCGAACCTGCACACCGCCGAGCTCAAGCCCTGGGCACGGCGCGGCGGCCGCGGCGTCTTCATCAACCACGAGGCCTCGCGCACCTCGAACGATTGCTACGTCTGCGAGATCCCGCCGGCCGGCAAGCTCGCGCCGCAGCGCCAGCTGTTCGAGGAGATGATCCTCGTCCTCGACGGGCGCGGCTCGACCACGGTGTGGAACGACGCCGGCGCCCGCATCACCTTCGAGTGGAAGGCGGGCGCGCTGTTCGCGATCCCGCTCAACACCCACCACCAGCATTTCAACGGCTCGGGCCGCGAGCCGGCGCGCTACGTCGCCGTCACCAACGCGCCGCCGGTGATCAACCTCTACGAGGACATCGATTTCGTGTTCGGCACGAGCCACGATTTCAAGGACCGCTTCAACGGCGAGCCCGATTATTTCAGCGCACAAGGGCGAGCAGAAGGGTCTGCTGCTGCAGACCAATTTCGTCGCCGATGCGGTCAACCTGCCGCTGATCTCCGCGAAGGAGCGCGGCGCCGGCGGCGGCCACATCCGCTTCAACATGGCCAAGGGCTCGATGAACAGCCACATCTCCCAGTTCCCGATCGGCACCTACAAGAAGGCGCACTGCCACGGACCGGGCGCGCACGTCATCATCCTGAGCGGCGAAGGCTATTCGCTGATGTGGCCCGAGGGCGACGAGCCCGCGCCGCTACGAATGGCAGGTCGGCTCGATGATCGTGCCGCCCAATATGTGGCTCCATCAGCATTTCAACACCGGCACCACGCCGGCGCGCTACCTCGCCTTCAAGCACGAGGTCGTTTCGATCCGCAACGCGCAGGGCGTGCCGAAGGCCTGGATCAGCCGCCGCATCGGCGGCGACCAGATCGATTACGCCGACGAGACGGCGGCGATCCGCCGGACGTTCGCCGAGGCCCTCGCCAAGAACGGCCTCACGCCGCGCATGGATGCCGCCTACGAGGCGGAGCTTGCGGACCTGCCGCCAGTGCCGGCGCGCTCGGTCGCGTGATGTCGAACTCTACGCCGTAGGGTGGGCAAAGCGCGGACGTGTCCGCGCGTGCCCACCGCCGCCGGCACGGCGTGACGCGCGACGCGTGGGCACGGCGGAGCCCCCGTTGTGCAAGATTTGCGACGCCGTGGCCGCCTTTGCCCACCCTACCACGTTGAGGCCTATGCGCTTGCCGGTGTCGCCACCACGAGCGCATCGAGCGCGCAGGCGCCCTGCCCTCGCGGATAAACCATCACCGGGTTGAGATCGATCTCCGTCACCTCGGGCGTGGCGCGCATCAGCGCCGCGACCTTGGCGACGATCGCGGCGAGCACGTCCACATCGGCGGGCGGCGCGCCGCGCACACCGGCGAGCAATTTTGCGCCGCGCAGACGGTGAAGTTCGCGCACGACCTCGGCCTCGGTCACGTCCGGGGCCATCAGGCGCACGTCATCCAAAATTTCGACGAGCACGCCGCCGAGGCCGACGGCAATGACCGGGCCCCAGGCGGGATCGCAGCGGGCGCCGACGATGAATTCGAGTCCCGGACGTGACATGCGTTCGACCAAAATGCCGTCGAGCCGCAGATCGGGTCGCGCCGCGGCAATCGCCGCGTACATGCGGTCCCAGGCCTGGCGCAGCGCATCGGCGTCGCGGATGCCGACGATCACGCCGCCGACGTCGCTCTTGTGGGGCAAATCCGCAGCCTGCGCCTTCAGCACGACCGGATAGCCGAGCCGCGCCGCGATCGCCTCGGCTTCGGGAAGCGTGCGCGCGAGGGCTCCGTCAGGCACCGCGATGCCTGCCGCGGCGAGCCACTGTTTGCCGAGGTACTCCGGCAGCGTTCCGCTCGCCGGCAGAGGCGGTGCCGCAACTGCATCTCGCCCGTGAACGCCGGAAGCCGGTCGCTCGTTCCATCGCCGCATCGCGAGGCCGTAGTTGGTCATCCGCGCCATGGCCCGCAGCGCCCGTTCGGGCGAGCGGAACATCGGCACCTGATGATCGGCGAAGACCGCAAAGAATTCATCCGGCGCAGCGTCGCCGCCGATCGCGGCAAAGGCCATCGGCTTCTTGGCGTCGCGCATGACGTCGTAGGCGGCGCGCGCCTTCACGACCGCCTGCTGGCGCGATCCGAGCACGACGGCGGCAACGACACTGCCGATGACGGGATCGTCCTGCATCGCCTCGACCGCAATGCCGAGGAGTTGCGGGGTGCGGATGAGCTGGGTCCCGACATCGATCGGGTTATCCGTCATGGCAAAGCCCGGCATCTCCTTGCCGACCCGATCGAGCGTCGTTTGGGCGAGCGGCGGCACCGCGAGGTCAGCCTCGCCACAGACGTCAAACGTGATGCCGCGGAACGCGCCGGAATTGGTGACGACGCCGACACCCGCCGTCGGCGGTTGCGGAAAGCGCACCAGGAGGGCCGCAACGTCGATCAGCTCATCGAAGCTGTCGACCAGGATCACCCCTTGGTGCGTGCAGAGCGCCGCCATCATCTTGAAATCGCCGGCGAGCGCGCCGGTGTGCGACAGCGTTGCCGCGCGCGAGGCCGAGGTGCGGCCGGAATGGAACATGACGATCGGCTTGCCCCGCTCGCGCGCCCGCGCCGCGAGCGCGAGAAAGAGGCGCGGCCGCCTGATCTGCTCGACGAACAGCGTGATGACGCGCGTCGGCTCATCCTCGATCAGCTCGGCGAGAAAATCCTCGACGCCGGCGACGGCCTCATTGCCGGTCGAGATGATGTGGGTGTAGCCGATCCCCTTGGCGCGCACGACGTCGGCCGCAGCGAGCATCATCGCGCCGCTCTGGGCGATGAAGCCGACGCTGGGGTTTTTGTCGCGGCGCGGCTCCGGCAGCGACAGGCACAGGGCGACGCCGTCCACATGATTGAGAAAGCCGAGGCAATTGGGCCCGAGCAGCGCGATGCCCGAGCCTCGTGCGGTCTCGACGATCGCATCCTGCTCGGCCAATCCGGCCGCACCCATCTCAGCGAAGCCTGAGGCGTAGACCACGGCGCCGCCGATGCCCCGCCGCCCGCACGCGGCAACCGCGTCGTGCACGCCGCCGCGCGGCAGGCACAGCACCGCGAGATCGACGTCCGGCGGCAGATCGTCGATGGTGGGCACGCAGGAGCGACCGAACACCTCGCTGCGGCTGCGGCTCACGAGGTGGATCGTGCCGGGGTACTCGAAGCTTTGAAGGCTCGAGAGCATCGCAGCGCCGAACGAGCCGGGTTCAGGTGAAATGCCGACAATGGCGATGGAGCGGGGCCGCAACAGCCGGCCGACCCCGACCAGCCCGGCGTCATCGGGAGGCGTCGCGTGCGGCGCCGGGCTATCGGGAGACCCGCCATGCATCAGCGCTGTCCGTGCTTACGGCCTGTGGCCATGATCGGAGGTCCGGGTCTTGGAAATGCGAGACCGCTGCGCTCTCAGGAAATCCTTCATCCCTGCCCTTCGAACACGGAAAGCCCACGGGCCGCAACGCCAAGTCGAGAGAAATAGGCCGCGTCCTTTGTCCACAAATTAGAAAAATTATTGATTTTGGTACAGGCGCCTGCAACGTGACCGGACGCCAGGACGCTGCCTTGGAACACTATGTGCCCCGCGTTCGCGGGTATGAGGGGATCATTTGATGACGACGCGTATCACCATTCGCAAGCCTGACGACTGGCATCTGCATGTGCGCGATGGCGCCATGCTGCGGGCGACCCTGCCGTTCACCGCACGCCATTTCGGCCGCGCCATCCTGATGCCGAACCTCATACCGCCGGTCACGACCACGGCCGACGCCATCGCCTATCGCGAACGGGCGCTCGCGGCCCGGCCGGCGGGTTCGACCTTCACGCCGCTGATGACCTGCTATCTGCGCGACGACACCAATCCCGACGACGTCGAGCGCGGCTTTCGCGAGGGGGTGTTCACCGGCGTCAAGCTTTATCCGGCGAATGCCACCACCAACTCGGCCTCCGGCGTGACGGACCTCAAGCATGTCACGCGCGTGCTGGAGCGCATGGAGAAGATCGACATGCCGTTCCTCATTCACGGCGAAGTCGTCGATCCCGACGTCGATATTTTTGACCGGGAGAAGGTGTTCATCGAGCGCAAGCTGATCCCGCTCACGAAGTCGTTCCCCGGCCTGCGGATGATCCTCGAACATCTCTCATCCAAGGAGGGCGTCGATTACGTGCGCAGCGCCAAGCCGCAAGTGGGCGGCACCATCACGCCCTATCATCTCATCCTGACTCGCACCGACTGGCTCGGCGCCGGCCTCAAGCCGTACATGTACGTCATGCCGGTCATCAAGACCGCGCGCGACCGCGATGCGCTTGCGCAAGGCCGCGACCTCGGGCGAGTCGCGCTATTTCCTCGGCACCGATTCCGCGCCGCATCCTTATGCGCGCAAGGTCAACGTCAACGGCATCCCCGGCATGTTCAACAGCCCGGTGGCCATCGAGACCTACGCCAAGGTGTTCGAGGAGGAAGGCGCACTCGACAAGCTCGAGGCCTTCGCCGCGATCAACGGCGCGACCCATTACAAGCTGCCGGTCAACACGGAGACGATCACCCTCGAAAAGACGCCGTGGGTCGCGCCGGACGAGGTGAAGGTCGACGGGCCCGACGAGCGGGCGATCGTCTACCGCGGCGGAGAAACCATCGAGTGGAAGGTGGTAAAGAGTTAACAGAACCAGCCGTCATTCCGGGGGCCGTAGCGCAGCGGCGGCAGCCCGGAATCCATACGCCGCAGCAGGGCTTATGGATTCCGGGCTGCCGAGCTACGCTCGGCCCCCGGAATGACCGCTTTTGACGCCTCGCCTTCGCGCCTTTATCGTCATTGAAGGATTCTGCAATCCGCGTTACGTGAAGGGCTGCGCCAGTGGCTTTTGCGCACTGCGGGGATTTGAATTTCATGACTGACCAGCGCGTGATTCCGGTCGTTTTGTGCGGTGGTGCCGGCACGAGGTTGTGGCCGATATCGCGCGAAAAGATGCCGAAGCATTTCGTGCCGCTGATCGGCGCGGCGACCACGTTCCAGCAGGTGCTGGAGCGGGTGTCGAGCGATGAGCTGTTCGCGCCGCCGCTCATCATCACCAATTCGGACTTTCGCTTCGTCGCCGCCGAGCAGGCCCGCGCCCGCGGCATCGAGGCGACCATCATCCTCGAGCCGCAACGCCGCAATTCAGCGGCCGCCATCGCCGCGGCATCGGAATTCGCCCTCAAGCAGGATCCGGGCGCGATCCTGATCGTGGTGGCGGCCGACCATCTCATTCCCGATGCCGCAGCCTTCGCGGAAGCCTGCCGGGCGGCGCTGCCGGCCGCCGCGGCCGGCGCCATCGTCACCTTCGGCGTCAAGCCCACCTATCCGGCATCAAGCTACGGCTACATCCGGCCGAAGTCGCCGGCGAACGGCTCGGCGGTTCGCGCCGTCGAGGCCTTTGTCGAGAAGCCGGAAGAGGCGACCGCGGCCCGCTACCTGAACGAGGGCTATCTCTGGAACAGCGGCAACTTCATGTTCCGCGCCGATGTGATGTTGCGCGAGATCGCGCAGTTCGAGCCGGCGATCGGAACTGCGGCCAAGAAGGCCGTTGCCAACATCATCTCCGATCTTGATTTCTTCCGGCTCGCGGAAGGTCCGTTCTCGGAGGCGCCGCGCAAATCGATCGACTACGCGGTGATGGAGCGGACCGCGCATGCCGCGGTGCTGCCGGTCGATTTTCTCTGGTCGGACGTCGGCAGCTGGCAATCGGTGTGGGACGTCCAGGAGCACGATGCCGACAACAACGTGATCGAGGGGCCGGCCGAACTCATCGACACCACGGGCAGCCTGATCCGCTCGGAAGAGTCGATCCTGACGACCGTGGTCGGCCTCAAGGATGTCGTCGTGGTCGCGACCGCCGACGCCGTCCTGGTGACGGCCAAGCGCCAGGCCGAGCGCGTCAAGGAACTGGTGGAGCGGCTCAAGACCCGCAATCGCACCGAAGCGCTGGAGCATCGGCGCGTCTACCGGCCGTGGGGCTTCTATCAGACGAACGACGTCGGCTCGCGCTACCAGGTGAAGCGAATCTGCGTCAATCCCGGCGGCCGGCTATCGCTGCAGCGGCACTTCCATCGCTCGGAGCATTGGGTCGTGGTGCGCGGCGTCGCCGAGGTCACGGTCGGCGAAGCGGTGAAGCTCGTGCATGAGAACGAGTCGGTCTATGTGCCGATCGGCTCGGTCCATCGCCTCGCCAATCCGGGGAAAATTCCCCTGGAGCTGATCGAGGTCCAGGTCGGCAGCTACCTCGGCGAGGACGACATCCAGCGCCTCGACGACGTCTACCACCGCCACACCGAGGCGTAGTTCCCGCTCGCAGTCCGGCGGACACCTACCCACAAAGTTGCCTTGGTGTGGCCGGCTTAGTCGCAACTCAAATCGCGACTGTTCTTTCTCCGCGCTCTACGCTGCAGCGCTCTACGCTGCCGCGCTTGGGCGCGCCGCGACTTCGGCGTGCCAGCGCAGCACGTTGCGGTGGTCCGGCGGGACGGCGAGCTTTGCCGGCTTCATGAAGTCGACGGCAATCATGGCGGTGATGTCGGCCACGGAAAACTGCGCGCCGGCGATGAACGGACGCGCGGCGAGTTCGCGATCGAGGATTGCCAGGAATTCGAGCACGCGCGGCTTGTTGACCTCGCCCCAGGCGGCGACCTGGGGCACCTCCAGTTCGCGCATCGCCGGATGAAGATGGCGGAATGCGTGCGAGACCGGCACCAGCAGGTGAAGCTCGGCGCGCCGGTTCCACATTTCCACCACGGCTTGTCCGAGCGCGCCGACGCCGAACAGCGGCGGCTCGGGGTGGAGGCACTCGAAATAACGGCAGATCGCGATCAATTCCGTGATCACGGTGCCGTCGTCGAGCACCAGCGCGGGCACCCGCTGCAATGGATTGATCGCGGTGAATGCCGGCGATTTCTGCTGGAGCCCGCCGAGATCGACCTGCTCCGTCGGCACGGTGATCCCCTTCTCCGCAAGGAATACCCGCACCCGGCGCGGGTTCGGCGCGCGACCGCCGTCATAGAGCTTCATGCGGTCTCCTCAGGCGTTCGCGCGGCGGCTGAACTACGCGCGATTAACCATAATGGATACATGTTTCCAGGATCGTCTAAGCACGCTCTTAATGTTTTTGCGCCACCTTGAAAACCTCTTTAACCGCATGCGTAACGATGAGTTTCGCGACCACCGATCCATTGGCCACGTCCGCCGGACCCGACAAGGCGGCAGCGCGGCACCGGCGGGTCGCGGCGATGCGCGTGCGCGAGGTGCGCGACCGGCTGACCTCGACGTCCGGAACGCGGCCGGCGTTCGACTACGAGCTGTTGCGCCAATACGCCAGGAACCGCTTGTCGGGCTCGTTCGGCGTCATCCTCCTCGTCTGCGCGATCGGGGCCATCTCGACCTTCTGGTCGAGCATCGCCTGGGCCGCAATCTGGACCTCGATAGTGCTGATCATCCAGCTCGCCAGCATGTTGGCGAGCCGGGAATTTCTGGCGAAGCCGGCGAGCGTGGTGCGGGTGCGCCGCGCGCGCCTCACCTTCGTCGTGCTCGACCTCTTGTTCGGGCTTGCCTGGATGATCAACCTCGTCCGTCCTGCGGACGGCACCGCAAACATCGACATCATCAACGTCTTCGTGGTGCTCCTGGTGGTCGCGATCTCCAGCATGCTGGGGTCGAGCCTGCCGATCGCGGTGTTCGCGACGACCGCGCCGCTCACCATCGCGATGGCGGTCGGCTACCTCCTCCTCGGCACCGTGCACGGCTACGTGCTGGCGGGACTGGCGCTGACGGCGCTCGCCTATTTCGGCCTGCTCGCCAACCGCCTCTACCAATCGAACCTCGCGACGCTCGAAGCGCGCGCCGAGACCGATGCGCTGATCGGCGAACTCGAGCAGGCGAAGGCGAAATCGGACGAGGCGCGGCGTCATGCGGAAGCCGCGAACATCGCGAAGTCGCGCTTCCTCGCCCAGATGAGCCATGAATTGCGCACGCCGCTCAACGCCATTCTCGGCTTCTCCGAAGTGATGAAGAACGAGCTGTTCGGCGCCCATGTCGTGCCGGCGTACAAGGAATATTCCGACGACATCCATAATTCCGGCGTGCATCTGCTCGGCTTGATCAACGAGATTCTCGACCTGTCGCGCATTGAAGCCGGCCGCTACGAGCTCAATGAGGAAGCCGTCTCGCTGGTCCAGGTCGCCGAGGAGTGTCATCACCTCTTGAAGCTGCGCGCCGCGAACCGCAACATCGTCATCCATAACCTGTTCGAGCCGGACATGCCGCGGCTGTGGGCGGACGAGCGCGCCGCGCGGCAGATTTGTCTCAACCTCCTGTCCAACGCCATCAAGTTCACGCCGCAGGGCGGCGAGATCTGGCTCAAGGTCGGCTGGACCGCGGCGGGCGGGCAGTATCTCAGCGTCAAGGACACCGGCCCGGGCATCCCCGAGAGCGAGATCCCGATCGTGCTCGACACCTTTGGCCAGGGCTCGAACGCCATCAAGTCGGCGGAGCAGGGCGCGGGCCTCGGTCTCCCCATCGTCAAGAGCTTGATCGAACTGCACGGCGGCACCTTCACGCTCAAGTCGAGACTGCGCGAGGGCACCGAGGTCATCATCACGTTCCCGCCGGAGCGGGTGATGGCCGCCCTCGAGCCGGTGGTGGAAGAAGTTGTGCCGACGATCTTCGATGCGCCGCAGGTCGATCCGGGCACGGAGAAGAAGGGCGCGCTCGGCGGCTTCCTCGCGTCCATCAACTTCGGCCGCGCGCGCCGCAACCGCGCCACCGAAAGCACGCGCGGTTAGAAAAAGGCCCAGAAACAACGGCCCCGCATCCTCATCAGTCGTCATCCTGAGGAGCGCCGAAGGCGCGTCTCGAAGGATGGCCGCTTGCTCTGCTCCGCCTGCTGCCATCCTTCGAGGGCCGCGCGAGCGCGGCCACCTCAGGATGACGTCCTGTGGTGTGCTCTGCCTTAGACCTCGGCGGCCAGTCGCGGCTGTGCGGCGCCGAAGGCCGAAGGCCTGGGCCAGCAGTTCGTAGGAATGCATGCGCGCGCCATGGTCGTAGATCATGGTCGTGACCATCACCTCGTCGGCCTGCGTCGCTTCGATCAACGGATCGAGCCGCGTGCGCACGGTCGCGACCGTGCCGGTGTAGACGCGCTCGCGGTTCAGCCGGATGCGCTGCAGATCGATCGGCGTGTAGGGGTACGCGGCGGCCTCCTCGGGACTCGCGAGCGGCAGATATTCGCCCTTCTGGCGGCGCACGAAATTGAGATCGATGGTGGTGGCGAGCCGGTCGGCTTCGGCTTCGGTGTCGGCCGCGACCGCGGCAACGCCGAGGATCGCGTACGGGCGGTCGAGGGTCGCCGACGGGCGGAATTTGGTGCGGTAGCTCATCATGGCGGCGACCGCATCGTGGGTCGCGAAATGATGGGCGAAGGCGAACGGCGCGCCGATCATCGCCGCAAGCTCGGCGCTGTAGCCGCTCGATCCGAGGAGATAAATCGGCGGCAACGCCACGTCCGCCGGCATCGCGCGCACGTTGCGGAACGGATGACCTTCCGGATAGCCGTGCTGCTCGATCAGCAGCAGCTCCTGAAAGCGTTCGAGGAAATCGTCATCGTCGCGAATATCCTGGCGCCGCCGCAGCGCGAGTGACGTGACCTGGTCGGTGCCGGGCGCGCGGCCGATGCCGAGATCGATGCGGCCCGGAAACAACGCCTCCAGCATGTGGAAACGCTCGACCACCGTGAGCGGCGCGTGGTTCGGCAGCATCACGCCGCCGGAGCCGACGCGGATGTGCTCCGTCACCGCCGCGATCTGGCCGATCATGATGTCGGGTGCGGAGCTTGCGACCGACGGCAGATTGTGGTGTTCGGCGACCCAATAGCGCGTAAAGCCCAGCCGGTCGGCAAGCCGTGCGAGTTCGAGGCTGTTGCGCAGCGATGCTGCGCCTGACCCGCCGCTCGTGACCGGCGACAGGTCGAGGACCGACAGCGCAGGCTTGGGCGGGCTGTTGGCGGAGCGACGGGGGCGTTCATCTGCCGAGAGATATTACGTCGCAGGTCCGCGCGAAACCCCATCCGCAGCCAAGGCGGGACGCATACCTGCTCCTCGATCATTCGAAGCCGCAGGCAGAAAACGTTCAAAGCTTTGTTAATGCGCGAGGCTTAGCGTTCTCCCGTCGAGACCGGAGTATGGGTATGTTCGCCGATTTTTTGTGGCCGCTCGCGACGAAGCTTGCCACGACGGTGTGGGGTTTCCTGCCGAGCGCCTTGGCGTTCGCGGCGATCTTCACCGTGCTCAGCCTGTTGTCGAGCCAGGCCTGCAATCCGGGCCGACCGTGGTGGCGCAATCCGGGGCTCGCGACCGACATCGGCTACATGGTGGTCATGCCGTTCATCGCGCCTTACATGCGCATCAGCCTCATGATCGGCGGGGCGGCGCTGCTGTCCGGCGTGATGACCCATCAGCAGATTGCCGACTATATCGAGCAAGGCCGTGGGCCGTCTGGCGGGGCTGCCGTTCTGGGCCCAGGTGCCGGTCTACGTCGTGGTGTCGGACTTTCTGCTCTACTGGAATCATCGCATCTTTCACGGCGCGACGTTCTGGCGCTATCACGCGCCGCATCATTCGGCTGAAGAGATCGACTGGACCACGGCCTACCGGTTTCACCCGGTGAATCTGTGGCTCGGCTCGTTTCTCATCGCCGCCGTCATGCTGTTTCTCGGCGTCGCGCCGGCCGTGCTGCTGTTCCTGGTGCCGTTCGACACCACGACGGCGGCCTTCGTGCATTCCAATCTCAAATGGACGCTCGGCCCGCTGAAGTACGTCGTGGCGACGCCGGTATTTCATCGCTGGCATCACACCCATTCGGATGAAGGCGGCAACACCAACTTCGGCTCGTTGCTGTCGATCTGGGACGTGCTGTTCGGCACGTTCCGCATGCCCGCGAACGAACTGCCGTCGCGCTACGGGCTCGATGAAACCGGTTACCCGCAGGGCTTCCTCGCCCAGATGGCCCATCCGTTCCGGCAATTGCTGGAACGACCGCAGCGCGCGGCTACTTTGCCGCCGCCTGCGCCCTGATCTGGCGCACCGCCGCTTGGATCTTGATGTCGAGGAGGGCGCGGCCGCGCTCGACGGTCGCGCGCATCGGATCGCCTGAGACGCCGTTCGACTCGAGCGCGAACGGCGTGTTGGCGAACCGGCTGAGATCGACCCCTTCGGGGTCAACCGCCATCAATTCCGACGTATCGGCGATCCCGGCGTGCTGGCCGATCGCGCTTCGGCTTTCGCCCTGGGCGAGGAGATAATTCGTTTCGGCCTCGTCGGCGTAGTAGTCGGAAACGTCGATGACACGGACGCCGTCCGCCGCCCATTCCTTGGAGAGCCGCGCCGCGACCTCGGCCTGCGGCTTCACGCTGCCGCCGTGATCGGCAATGAAGCCGATGGTCTTGAAGCCGCCGGCCTTGAGGCTGCGGGCGATGCCGTCGAGGACCTCCGCGAACGCCTGTTCGCTGACCCCGATCGTGCCGGGGAACCGCAGATGTCCCTCGGGCGGATCGTAGCGGCCCTCGGGCACGTAGGGGATCACCGGCGCCACCAATGTGTTGCCGAGTTCCGTGGCGATCCGCTTCGCGGCAAAGCCGACAATGCGGTCGTGCTTGCCGAGGATCATGTGCGGGCCGTTCTGCTCGATCCCGCCGCTCGGCACGATCACCGTCGTGTAGCCGCGGGCAATGGCGCTGCGCACCTCGACCCAGGTCATATCGGCGATTTCGACCGTGTTGGGCATCGGCGCCGTCAGCGGGCGCTGTGCGTAGGAGAACGCGATGGCGACGCCAATGACCGCGGCCAGCGCCAGTTTGCGGCCGGAAAAGTTCCGCCGGTGGAACGTCTCGGAGAGCGCAGTGGACATGGCCTGATTTAACAACGTTAGCCTTGCCACGTTGTTAAATCGGCCGGCTAACCTCGGTCCGAGGTTCGCTAGCCACGCGTTCAGGAAGATTAAGAAGTATTAATCGCAGCGGTTGCGGAAAACGACTTGCTGCAAGGAACCATAGAGGCTGCCGATCGTTTAAATCGCCGGCGGGCACTTTTTTTGAAAATTTGGAACAGATTGTTCATGGCAAGTTGCAATGTCGTCCCGCTGACCATCGCGGCGGTATCAGAAAAACCCCACACGGTCCTCGTCGTCGAGGATGAGGTTCTGATCAGGCTCATGATTGCCGACCGACTGCGTGATCACAGCATCGGCGTGGTCGAAGCCTCCAATGCGGCCGAGGCGGTCACCGTCCTGCAAAGTCAAATCCCCGTGGATCTCGTGTTCACCGACGTTCGGATGAACGGCCAGATGAGCGGGATTGCGCTTGCGCATTTGGTTCGCGAGACGCGTCCGGATTTGAAAGTCGTCATTGCCTCGGGTGATCTCACCGTCGACAACGCGACTGACGCCGCCGACGCCTTCTTCCGCAAGCCCTATGATCTCGACCGGGTCGTCAGGCGCATCGAAGAGTTGATGGGTCACGGCTGAAGCGTGAGCAACCCCGAGCCATCCGCACGGGCGCCGGATACCGTGCTCGTGGTGGAAAACGACGTGCTCATCCGCGCCGTCATCGCCGATTACCTACGGGAATGCGGATTTAAGGTGATCGAAGCCGTGAGCGCGGACGAGGCGCTGGTGGTGCTTCGCGAGAAAGAGATCAGGATCGACGTCGTCCTCGCCGACGTCAATCTTCCCGGCGCGATGGATGGCTTTGCGCTCTCGCAATGGATTCGCGCCAACCGGCCCGGTGCCGACGTCATCCTCGCCGGTAGCCCGCGGCGAGCCGCCCACGCGGCCGGCGATCTCTGTGAAGAGGGGCCGCATCTGGCGAGACCCTACGACCCCAAACTGGTCCACGACCGCATAATGCGGCTTCTCGCGGCGCGGAAAGCCCCGAAGTAACGGGTCTGCCGCGAGCGCGCCGGCCCGATTTTTCTGCGGCTCTCCGCTAACTCCCCCGGATCAACCCTGGTATTCTCGGGCCGGCCGAGACGTGGAGGGAGCCATGAGACCGCATGTTCGCCGTTTTGCTGCGGGCGTCATTGTCGCTTGCGCAGCCGTCGCCGCAGCGGCGAGCGCCGGCGCCGACGACAAGGTCATCAAGATCGGCGCGCTGCTGCCGATCTCGGGTCCCGGCTCCTATTTCGGCGCGCAGGACAAGCAGGGCATCGAGCTTGCGCTCGAGCAGCTCAATGCCGCGGGCGTCGGTGGCTACAAGCTCGAGGTGAAATACGAAGACAGTGCCTGCAGCCCGTTGCCGGCGACCCAGGCGGCGAAGCGGCTGCTCGAGCAATACAAGCCCGACGTGGTGATCGGAGAGGAGTGCTCCGACGCGACGCTCGCCATCATGCCGCTGATGGAGCAGGCCAAGGTGCCGCTCATCAACGCCGGCTCGTCGGCGATCAAGATCACCGAGCCCGGCAATCCGTGGACCTTCCGCATCATGCCGAACGAGGTGATGCAAGGCGTCGACATCGCGACCAACGCCTACAACCGGCTCAATGCCCGCACCGCGGTGCTGCTTTACGAGAATACCAATGCCGGCATCGGCAACGCCAAGGTGTTCAACGACACCTTCACCAAGCTCGGCGGCAAGATCCTCGCCGACATCGGCTTTGGGCGCGACATCAACGATTTCACCGCGATCGCGACGCGCATCGCGGGCGTCGGCAAGGTCGATGTCATCCCGACCTATACGCTCGAAGGCCAGGGATTGAAGATTACCCAAGCGCTCGCGCAGGCCGGCGTGACCAAAGGCGGCGGCGGGCAGGCAATCCAGCTCGGCACGATCTGGCTGCCGTTCGGCTTCGAGCAAAAGGCCGGCAAGACGGCGCTCGGCTACATCAGGATCGTGCAATTCGACCCGACCGATCAGCGGGCGCAGGTGCATGGCTTCATCGACGCCTTCAAGGCGAAATATCACCAGGACCCGACCCACCTCAACGCTCATGCCTACGACCAGATCGCGCTGATCGCCGATGCGGTGAAGCGCGGGGCTAAGGACGCGCAATCGATCCGCGATGCCCTCGCCGCGACCAAGAACTTCTCCGGCGTGACGGGCAGCGTCGAATTCGACAAGACCAACCAGAACGACAAGATGGACACCGTCCATTACATGGAGACCCTGCCTGATCTGTCGTGGAAAGCGCTGAAGTGGAATTGAGCGGCCGATCGTCATGACGATCGTGCTGCAGCAGGGCATCAACGGCGTTGTTCTTGGCTGCCTCTATGTGCTGGTGGCGCTCGGGCTCACGCTGATCTACGGCGTGCTGGTGCAGATCAATTTCGCCCACGCCGATATCGTGACGCTCGGGGCATTTGCCGCCTACTTCTTCGTGCACGATTTCGGCGGCGGCTACATTGCGAGCATCGGCGTCGCGCTAGCCGTCGGAGCCGTGCTCGGCTGGCTGATGAACGCCGCCATCTTCTCGCCGTTGCAGCGCAAGGGCAGCGAATTGCTGCCGTTGATCGCGACCATCGGCGTGTCCATCGCGCTCGAGAACGCGATGCTCGCCTGGTTCGGTCCGATCCCTTACGCGTTCGACTCGCCCTACAGCAACGACGTTATCCGCTTCGGCGGCACCTTCATCACCGTCCAGAATTTGCTGATCGTCGCGGTCGCGGCTCTGACCATCGGCCTCCTCTACGCGTTCCTCAAGTTCACTTTCCTCGGCAAGGCACTGCGTGCGGTCTCGCAGGACCGCGAGACTGCCGGGCTGATGGGCATCAATCCCGGCCAGGTGGTCATGCTGACGTTCGTGATCGCGTCGGCGCTCGCGGGCATGGCCGGCGCCATGCTCGGGCCCGTCCTGGTGCTGACGCCGTTCGCCGGGACTTCGGTGATCGTCAAGGCCTTCGCGATCGTGATCATCGGCGGCTTCGGCAATGTCGAGGGGACGATCCTCGCCGGCCTGCTGGTCGGGCTGATCGAAAGCTTTACGACGCAATATCTCGGGCCGGGGATGATCGACATCGTCGTCTTCGCGCTGCTGCTGATGATGCTCGCAGTGCGGCCCACCGGGCTGATCGCCGAACGGCGCGACGAGAATGTCTAGCGCCGAATCTGCGAAGCCGGCACTGGGTCCGCAGCGTTCGGCGCTCGCCCGGCCCACGGCATACCTCCTCGCGGTCGTGGCGATAGCGCTGCTGCCGATCGTCTTTCCCGACACCTATTGGCGAACGAACCTGATCGTTTGCGCGCTCAACGTCATGCTGGCGATCGGCCTCGACTTCACGCTCGGGTACGCCGGGCAGCTCAATCTCGGGCAGTCGGCGTTCTACGGCATCGGAGCCTATGCCTCGACGCTTCTGATCACGAGGCTTGGTGTTCCGTTCTGGATGGCGTTCGTGGCCGGCGTCGCGTTGGCCGGCTTCGCGGGCATCGTGCTGTCGCTGTTCGCGATGCGGCTGCGCGGCCATTACCTTGCCATCGCGTCGCTTGGCTTTGCCGTCATCACCTATCAGGTGCTGCTCAATTGGATCAGCCTCACCCAGGGACCGCTGGGGATTTACGCCATCGCGCCGCCGCCCGCGCTCGCGTTGCCGGGGCTGCCGACGATCGATTTTCATAACCTCGCCAATCTGTTTTACCTCGTGGCGGGATTTGCGCTGCTGAGCTACCTCCTGCTCGACCAGCTGATCCGCTCGCCGATCGGCGAGACCCTGACGGCGATCCGCGAAGACGAAGTCTCCGCTGCCTCGCTCGGCATCAACTGCGCGGCCTGGAAGGTGTTCGCGTTCGGCCTCGGCTCGGCGGTCGCGGGAGCGGCCGGTTGCTTTTATGCGAGCTTCGTCGGCACGCTCGTGCCCGACGCGTTCTTCATCACCGAATCCTTCATCATCCTGGCGATGGTCATTGTCGGCGGGACCGGAACGCTGATCGGGCCGGTCTGCGGCGCGATTCTTTTGACCGTCCTGCCCGAGTTGTTGCGCGGCATCGGCGATCTGCGCCTCGTGATCTACGGCGTCGCGATCACGCTCGTCGTCCTGTTCATTCCGGGCGGCATTGTTCAGGCGGTCCGGCTGGCGTTCGCTCCGCGAAAACCCGTCATGCGGCAAGGGATCGCAACGTGACGTCCGCGGTTGCTGCCGCAGCCGAGACGCGTGCGCTGCCCGCAGGCGCGCTTCTGCGCGCCGAAGGTCTGCGCAAGAGCTTCGGCGGCGTGCACGCGGTCCGCGACATCTCGTTCGCCATCGAAGCCGGAACCGTGTTCGCCATCATCGGCCCCAATGGCGCCGGCAAGTCGACGCTGCTCAACCTTTTGGGCGGCATCTACCAGCCCGATGCCGGCACGATCATGTTCGGCGGACGCGACGTCACGAAGCTGCGGCCCCATGAGCGCGCGCGCCATGGCATCGCGCGCACGTTCCAGAAAATCCGGCTGTTCAAGCAGCTCTCGGCGCTCGAAAATGTCATGGCCGGCTTTCATGCCCACCACCACATTCCGTCCTGGCAATACGTCATTCACGGCCCGACATTCCGGCGCGATCAAGCGCGCTGCCGGGAGGAGGCGGCGCGCCTGCTGTCCTTCATGGGGCTCGCACCCCGCGCGCACGTTCAAGCCGGCGCACTGTCCTATGGCGAGCAGCGCATGCTCGAGATTGCGCGTGCACTCGCGACGGCGCCGCGCCTGCTGATGGTCGACGAGCCGGCGGCCGGGCTCAATGGCGCGGAAGTCGAGATGCTGCTCGATCGCATTTCAATGCTGCGCCGCGACGGCATGACGCTCTGCCTCGTCGAGCACAACATGGACCTCGTGATGAAGGTCGCCGACCGCATCTTGGCGATCAACTATGGGCAATACCTTGCCGAAGGATCACCCGGCGAGGTCCAGGCTCATCCCGGCGTGATCGAGGCCTATCTCGGCGGCGCGCTGCAATGACGCCGCTCCTCGCCGCGGAACATCTCGATCTCGCCTATGGCGAGGCGGTGGCTTGCCACGACCTGTCGTTCGAAATTGCGGACGGCGAGATCGTCGCCTTGATCGGCGCGAACGGCGCCGGCAAATCCACGACATTGCGCGCCGTCGCCGGCATCCTGCCGCCGCGCCGCGGTTCGATCCGCTTTCGTGGCACGGATTTGAGACGATTGCCGTCGCACGCGCGCACCAATCTCGGCATCGCCCTGGTGCCTGAGGGCCGGCACGTGTTTCCGTTCCTGACGGTGCGCGAGAACCTTGAACTCGGCGGCTTCAAGCATCGCCGCGACCCCGCCAGGCTGCGTTCGCTGATGGAGCGAATTTTCGCGATGTTTCCCCGTTTGCGCGAACGGACGTCGCAGAATGCCGGCACGCTGAGCGGCGGCGAACAGCAGATGTTGGTGCTCGGGCGGGCGATGATGTCGGAGCCGCAGTTGCTGTGCCTCGATGAGCCGTCGCTCGGTCTTGCGCCGCTGGTGGTGCAGGACATTTTCCGCACCATCCGTGCGATCAACGGGGCGGGCGTCGGCATTCTTCTCGTCGAGCAGAACGCCCGCTACGCGTTGGAGACCGCCAGCCGCGGCTACGTGCTGCAAAACGGCGCGATCGTTGCAAGCGGCCCATGCGTCGCATTGCGCGAGGATGCGCGCGTGCGCAAAGCCTACCTCGGCGTTGCCGCCCCCGCGCCGGCGTGACGCGAGGCGTTTTTCCGCGCCGCTATTCCTGTTCGCCTTCGGCTCGCAGCGCGTCGGGCTGCGGCATGGCGATGATGTTGTAGCCGCAATCGACGAAATGGATTTCGCCGGTGACGCCGGTGGAAAGATCGGACAGGAGATAGAGCCCGGCGCCGCCCAGCTCTTCGAGTGTCACGCCGCGACCAAGCGCCGAGTGACGCTGCTGGAATGCGAACATGTAGCGCGCATCGTTGATGCCGGCGCCCGCCAGCGTGCGGATCGGCCCCGCCGAGATCGCATTGACGCGGATGCCGGCGCCGCCGAAATCAACCGCGAGATAGCGCACCGACGCTTCGAGCGCTGCCTTCGCAAGCCCCATGGCGTTGTAGTTCGGCATAGCGCGCAGGCCGCCGTTGTAAGTGAGCGTCACCATCGAGCCGCCACGCGGCATCAGCGCCGCCGCGCGTTTCGCGACCTCCGTAAAGGAGAAGCACGAGATCACCATGGTGCGGATGAAATTCTCCCGCGTGGTGTCGGCGTAAAGCCCCTTGAGCTCGTTCTTGTCGGAATAGCCGATGGCGTGGACGACGAAATCGAGGCTGCCCCACTTCTCGCCGAGGCTCGCGAAGACCGCGTCGACCGAGGTGATGTCCTCGACGTCGCAAGGCAGGATGAAATCCATTCCGACCGATTGGGCGAGCGGCTTGACGCGCTTGGCGAGCGCATCGCCCTGGTAGGTGAAGGCGAGCGTTGCCCCATGGGCGGCGAGCGTGCGCGCGATCCCCCAGGCGATCGAGTGATCGTTCGCAACCCCCATCACGAGGCCGCGCTTGTCCTTCATCAGCATCAGGGAACTCCCGGGGATCAGTGGCGGACGTCAGGGATCAAGTACGAAAGCGCTTCCGATCAGGTCACTACTTTCGATGCCGTCATCGCCCGGCTTGACCGGGCGATCCAGTAACCACGGCTGCGGCGTACTGGATTGCCCGGTCAAGCCGGGCAATGACACTGGTGGAGTCACTCGAAAAAGAAAATTCGTCTTGTCCTTTTCATCGGACTTTCGGACGGCACCTATCCTTAAGCGTCCAGTCGCTTGAACGCGATCGAAGCGTTGGTGCCGCCGAAACCGAAGGCGTTGGAGAGCACGCAGCCGAGCGCCACGTTGTCGCGACGCTCGCGCACGATCGGCATGTCGGCCATCGCGGGGTCGAGGTTCTTGATGTTGGCGCTCTCGCAGATGAAGCCGTTGTTCATCATCAGCAGCGAGTAGATCGCCTCCTGCACGCCGGACGCGCCGAGCGAATGGCCGGTCAGCGATTTGGTCGCGGCGATCGGCGGGCATTTGGCGCCGAAGACTTCGCGCAGCGCCTCGATTTCCTTGATGTCGCCGATCGGAGTCGACGTGGCATGGGGATTGACGTAATCGACCGGCGGCTTGACGGTCGACAGGGCCATGCGCATGCAGCGCACCGCGCCTTCGCCCGACGGCGCTACCATGTCGTGGCCGTCCGACGTCGCGCCGTAGCCGGCGACTTCGGCATAAATCTTGGCGCCGCGGGCGCGGGCGTGTTCCAGCTCTTCGAGCACCAGCACGCCGGCGCCGCCTGCGATGACGAAGCCGTCGCGGTCGGCGTCATAGGCGCGCGAGGCGCGTCTCAGGCGTGGTGTTGAAGCTCGACGACATCGCGCCCATGGCGTCGAACAGCACCGACAGCGTCCAGTCCAGCTCCTCGCAGCCGCCGGCGAAGATCATGTCCTGCTTGCCGCCGGCGATGATCTCGGAGGCGTTGCCGATGCAGTGGTTCGAGGTCGCGCAGGCCGAAGAGATCGAATAGTTGACGCCCTTGATCTTGAACCAGGTGGCAAGCGTCGCCGAAGCCGTCGATGACATCGCCTTCGGCACCGCGAACGGGCCGACGCGCTTCGGCCCTTTGCTGCGGGTCGTGTCGGCGGCCTCGACGATGGTCCGGGTCGAGGGACCGCCGGATCCCATGATGATGCCGGTGCGCTCGTTGGAAATTTCCGATGCCTCGAGGCCGGCATCGCGCATCGCCTGCTCCATGGCGACGTGGTTCCACGCCGCGCCGCCGCCCAGGAACCGCATCGCGCGGCGATCGACCGCCTCCTGCGGATCGAGCGTCGGGGCGCCGTGAACCTGGCAGCGGAAGCCAAGCTCGGCGTATTTGTCAGCCCGCGAAATGCCGGATTTTGCTTCGCGCAGGCTCGCCAGGACTTCCTGCGTGTTGTTGCCGATGGATGAGACAATGCCCATCCCCGTGACCACAACTCGTCTCATTGCTTTTCGCCTCCCGACGCCGCCCGAGGCGATTGCTCAGGGCGCTGCCGGCGCCAGCGCCTCGACATCGCGGAACAGTCCGACCTTGATGTCGAACGCGCGATAGATGATCGAACCATCGGCCGACAGCCAGCCGTCGGCAATCCCCAAGACCAGCTTCGAGCGCATGATCCTCTTGATGTCGATGCCGTAGACAACCTTCTTCACGGTCGGCAGCACCTGCCCGGAGAACTTCACCTGCCCGAGGCCGAGCGCGCGGCCCTTTCCTTCGAGCCCTGCCCAACCCATGAAGAACCCGACCAATTGCCATAGGGCGTCGAGCCCCAGGCAGCCGGGCATCACCGGATCACCCTTGAAATGACAGGAAAAAAACCAGAGGTCCGGCTTCACGTCGAGTTCCGCGCGGGCGAGCCCGCGGCCGTGTTCCCCGCCATGATCGGAGATCTCGCTGATGCGCTCGAACATCAGCATCGGCGGCAACGGCAGTTGCGGGCCGCCGACGAAACATCTCGCCGCGCCCGCACGCGAGCAGGTCATCAAATTCGAAGCTGGAGCGACAATTCTGCATTTCCGATACGGGCCTTCAGGAAACAGCGCGGCCTCTCATATGGGGTCTCTCACTAACACACGCCACTCGGCTCGGCAAAGCCGCCAAGGGCGCCTGTCCCCGCGCTCCAAAGGAATTAGAATCGCTTGAAGGTAGGCTGTTTTCGCTAGCGCGGGATGCGATCCGCTTGCAACATACGACCGCCATCGATATAATTGCAAATGAAACGATCTCGCTTAACGACCTGAGTGCCCATGGAGTCTTCTCAAATCGGCGTCGGCCAGGTTTCCTTCACCGGTGGTCCGTTAGAGGACCGCAACGGGTGTCCTTGGCACGACGTGCTCGCCTTGCTGCGGGAGCACAAGCTGCGCCCGACCCGTCAGCGCATGGCGTTGGGGTGGCTCCTGTTTGCCAAGGGCGACAGGCACCTGACCGCCGAGATGCTTTATGAAGAGGCGAACCGCGCGAAGATCGCGGTCTCGCTGGCCACGGTCTACAACACCCTCCACCAGTTCACTGATGCTGGCCTGCTGCGGGAGGTGACGGTGAATGGCTCAAAGACCTATTTCGATACCAACGTTTCGGACCACCACCACTTCTTCATCGAGACCGAGCACAATCTGGTCGACATTCCGGACGCGACCTCGATCATCGGCGATCTGCCGCAGATCCCTGACGGCTATGAGGTGAGTCGCGTCGACGTGGTGGTGCGCCTGAAGCCCAAAAAACGCTGATCAGCGCAAGCGCGGCTCAGTCGACCTTTTCGTTGGGGTAGACCCCCCACAGGCGATCCTGTTCGATCCAACCATCAAATCCATGGCCGGTGAACCGGCACCAGTGGCCGTCGCAGTGCTTGACGCCGCCGATCACGCCCGGCTCGAGCCTCGCTCGCACCGCGCTGTCGGCGTCCGCACTTTCGTGGACCGGCACCGGATCGGTTTGGGTCTTTGACTTGGTCACATAGGCCATGCGCTTGCCGGACAGCAGCGAGTGGTAGACCCAGCCCTCGGTGCCGTCGCGGTCGCGGATGCGCCGCCAATTCTCGTATTCGGCGATGATTTCAACCGGCAGGCCAGGGCGAGTGTAGACCCAGGCCACATCCTGGTCCTTGTTCGGGCCGCCGCGAACGTTGACATGATCGGATTTCAAACTGACGAAGCGAGGCAGCGGAAGGCCGCTTCCCTCAGCCTGGTCGCTCGCGGCCGCCGCCGGCCCAACCGCAAACATTGGTGCGCCGGCGCAGACGTGCACCGCCAGCGCGATCGCCCAAACCAAGCGTCTCGGATCAACTGCCGTCATCACTGTTTGCACGCGTCCCGGGAACCCCGTTGGCCGCTCGCGCGGCCCCCATTTGCCATGAAGGCTTTGTCTTGATCGGCCCATCTGATAGAGATGGGCCGAACCCTGCCCAGACTTGTCGCCCACGGCCGAAGTGTCGGCGATGATCGTTAAGGAGGGCTGAACGGCCGTACCCATCCGGACCGCGCGGACCGACCTGAAGCATGAGGCAGGAGCGCAACGGGAGTGTGCGCCCGTAAAGAACATCGGCGCTCGACCAGGGACTGACGAATGGCAACCCGCCGCAAACCGCTGGTCATTGTCACCCGCAAGCTGCCCGAAACGGTCGAGACGCGGATGCGGGAGTTGTTCGACGCGCGACCTCAACATCGACGACAAACCGATGAGCCACGCCGATCTCGTCGCAGGCGGTGGAAAAAGCGGAGTCCTGGTGCCGACCGTCACCGACCGGATCGATGCGGCGACGTTGAGCCAGGCGGGCGAACAGCTCGGCTGATCGCCAATTTCGGCACCGGCGTGGACAACATCGATGTCGCGACCGCGCTGCACGAGGCATCACCGTCACCAATACGCCGGGCGTCCTGACCGAGGATACCGCCGACATGACCATGGCGCTCATCCTGGCGGTGCCGCGCCGGCTCGATGGAAGGCGCGCGTCATGGCCGGCGACAAGGAGTGCAACGGCTGGGCGCCGAACTGGATGCTGGGCCACCGCATCGGCGGCAAGCGACTGGGCATCATCGGCATGGGCCGGATCGGTCAGGCGGTGGCGCGGCGGGCCCGCGCCTTCGGGCTCCAGATCCACTATCACAACCGCCAGCAGGTCGCCGCCGAAGATCGAACAGCGAACTGGAGGCGACCTATTGGGAAAGCCTCGACCAGATGCTGGCCCGCATGGACATCGTCTCGATCAACTGCCCGCATACGCCTGCGACCTTCCATCTGCTGTCGGCCCGGCGGCTGAAGCTGCTGCGGACCCGCCGCCTATATCGTCAATACATCCCGCGGCGAGGTGATCGACGAGAACGCGCTGACCCGCATGATGCGAACAGGGCCATCGGCGGCGCGGGCCTTGACGTTTTCGAGAACGAACCGGCCGTCAACCCCAAGCTGCTCGGCACGCGCGCGGAAATGTGGTGCTGCTGCCGCATATGGGTTCGGCCACCATCGAAGGCCGCACCGAAACGGGCGAAAAAGTCATCATCAACATCCGTTCCTTCATGGACGGACACAGGCCGCCGGACAGGGTGATGCCGTCGATGCTGTGACAACAGCATGACGTCGTGAGGTACCGAGGTCAGGCCCTTGCTTGGCTGCCCCAAGGTCATGCGTGCCCACGCCAAGGCAATGCGGTCCGACCCAATGCGATCCATTGCTCTTCGCCTGCCCGCGTTCAGAAAGACGGTGATTTTTCGCGCAATTCAGCTATAATAACTTTCAGATCGCAACTCATATTGGAGAACTGCGATGCGTCTCGTTGTTCCGGCAATTGTTCTGTGCGTTCTTCTTCCGGCTGGCGCGGCAAATGCTGCCACCAAGCTCACGCCTGCGGAAATCCAATCGACTTTTTTCACGGGTGAGCCATTCACGGCCTCCACACCTCCGGCGTCAAATTCAAAATGACGTTTACGGCGGACGGCAAGGCCAAGCGCGCGCCGTCCGGCAAGGGCGGCGCCAGGTCGGACGGCACCTGGCAGCTCGATGACAGCGGCTATTGCACCTCGTGGGGAAAGAACGGCAAGTCCAGTTGCTTTACCGTCGTCGCCGGCGACAAGAACAAATGGTCGGTGATGAAGGGTTCAACCGTCATCGCCACCTGGAGCAAGTGACGCCTGACCGCTGCGATACGGCGCGCCTGTTGAGGGGCGCGCAACGGTTCGGTTTTTCATCGCGCACAATGGATGGCCACACTGCGGTTCGTTGATACCCGCAGGTTTAATTCATTGCGTGCGCCGTGGACTGCTCCCGCAAACGATAAAATCGCAGCGCCTTCTGGGCCGTCTCCGGCTTCAGCTTGGCAAAGTTTGCCAACATATCTTCCAGGTCCTTCGGCGCGCACCCTCTCCCGCGCAGGAGGATGATCGACCGCGTCGTCTCCCAGCCGAGCCCGATAGACTTGCTCAAGATAAGGACGAGTTCACCTCGATCCTGAATGACACTGCGTTCAATTACGCTGATCGGCAGATCGCACATCAGTGACAAGGCGACAATGGTCTCGTGAAGTTTTCCGGCATCGGCAAATTCCTGCAGCTTGGCATTACCAAGCTGATTGGCGCGATGAAGCGATTGGACCAAAGCGCTGGCGATTTGATACTCCCGGGACTGCGTCCGCGCCGTTGTCTGAATGCGGTCGGTGACTTCGGCGACGATTTCGCGGATCGCGGTGGCGCGCCGCGGGTCGGCTGCTTCCAGTTTCACCCGGGCGATCTTGGAAGCCTCGGCAAACAATCGCAGCAAGTGGTGGCGCGGCATGTCGGCGCGCAACCACATGCCGACAGCCAATCGATCGTCGGCGCCCGAGCAGGCGTCACAAGTTCCGAATAGCTGGAACTTCGAGAACCGCGCGCCTGGGTTCTTGACGGTGCTCAGCGACGACGGCCTGATCGCCCCGCTCGATCAGAACGTCGGTCAACGCGTCGGATAGCGCGTCGCGATTGGAAATTGCGAGAAGATGTCCCTGACCCTTGGTCCTTGCTATCTCGATCAACCCATCGTCTTCGAGACGGTTCGATTTCGTCAGCACCGGAGCGGCAACATCGTGGGCATCATCCTGCGCCAGTTTGTGCATCAGGCGTCGGGGCGCATTGGGAACGTCCGCCAGACTTGCTGCCAGCGCGACCCGCGCCGCCGTTTCGATTTCGACGCAGAGGCGCCCCATCACATCGTCGAACAACTCGATTTCATCTTCGCTGAATCGGCTTGAGCCCAGCAGAAACAGGTCCGTCACGCGCCGCAGCATCTCCGCACGCCGGGCCACGCCGCTTGGCGCGATTGCGGCTTCCAGTTCGTCGATCATGCTTTGCTGGACGGTCACGTGCTGCCCTCGTTCCATTGCAATCGCTCAAAGGCGCCTAAGCCGCTGCGCCGGCTCCGTCGACAACGCTTTCGCTGGCGGCGGTTTCGTTGGAGGCAAAATCGAGCCGCCCGTTCGGGACAGGAAAGCCGAACAAATAGCCCTGCGCGAGCGTCACACCGATCTCTCGGATGATTTGGAACTGCCTGTCGGTCTCGATGCCTTCGACTGTCGTGATCATGTTCAAGCTACGGCTAAGGTGATGACCGCGCTGACGATGACCTTGCTTTCGGCTTCATCAGTAATATCGGCAACGAAGGAACGGTCGATCTTGATCTTGTCGAACGGAAACTGCTTCAAGTAGCTCAATGATGAATAACCGGTGCCGAAATCGTCGAGTGCGATCGAAACGCCGATACTTTTAAGCTGGTGCATCAGCACGAGGTACTCGGTGTCCCGCTCCAGCAGGACTGTTTCCGTGACCTCGATCTCAAGCCGATGGGGTGCCAGACCCGAATGGGCCAACGCACAGAGGATGACTTCGAGCAGGTTGCACTTGCGGAACTGCGCGGCCGAGAGGTTGACGGCGACCTTGATATGCGCCGGCCAGCCCGTGGCATCCTTGCACGCCTGATAAAGCACCCATTCGCCGAGCGGAATGATCAGGCCGGTCTCTTCAGCGACCGGAATGAAGCGGACCGGGGATAACAGCCCCTCCTGGGGGTGGCGCCAGCGCACCAGGGCTTCCACACCGGTGACCCGGCGGGTCCTAACCTCGATGATCGGCTGGTAGTGCAACTCAAATTCATCGCGTTCGAGACCGCGGCGCATGTCGGCCTCAAGCCGGAGGCGTTCGTTCGCCGCCGCCATCATCCCGCGATGAAAGGAACGGTAGGTATTGCGGCCGTTCGACTTCGCCTCGTAAAGCGCGAGATCAGCTTTTTTCAACAGGTCTTCGGCGGCCGTCCCATCGCGCGGCGCGAGCGAAATTCCGATGCTGCTGCCGACAAAGACCTTGGAGCCATCGATATCGAACGGCTGGTTGAGAACGTCGACGATCCGATTGGCCAGTCCCAGGGCGGCGTCGTGCTGCGCGCCGGACGCATCGTGACCGGGATCGCCGGTGCGCTGGCGAGCCTGGAGGATGGCGAACTCGTCGCCACCAAGCCGCGCCAACATGTCGGACTTGCCGAGCGTGTCCTGCAGGCGCTGAGAGACCTGCTTCAGCAGTTCATCGCCAGCCGCATGGCCCAGTAGAATCATTGACCTTCTTGAACCCGTCAAGGTCGAGCATGAAAACGCTGAACGGCACGCCGTGGTCCGCAAGGCCCGCAGCGGCCTTTTCAATGTTTTCCTTGAAATACGATCTGTTGGCGAGGCCGGTGAGCGTATCGTGATGCGCCAGAAAAGCAATTCGCGCCGCATGGCGCTGAATATCAGTGATGTCCTGGTGCATAGTGATCCAGCCATGGTCCGGCATCATCTGCCGCGACACCAGGATGGTGCGGCCGTCGCTCAATGTGTCCAGTTGCTGGGCCATAGCCGCGGCGGCAGCGATGCGATTGTCGATGAACTCCTCGGCCAGATGTCCGGCGCTGTAGAGCCCCGTCGCCGCGCGGCGTTCCACGACCTGCCGCAGCGTGGTTCCTGGCTCGACGTCTTCGGCCGACAACCCGTACATGCGCGCGTATTGTTGATCTGAAATGACGATCCTTTGCTTGTCGTCATACATGCACAGCCCTTGCGACATGTTGGCGATGATCGTGTTGATGGACTGATTTGCGTAACGCCTCCTGTTCACTCGCACGCAATGCCTGTCGGGCCGCCTTTTGTGCGGAGATGTCGATGCGGATCGCGACATAGCCGATCGGCTTGTTGGTGTTGCCAAGTTTTGGAACGATGGTGGTGTCGACCCAATAGAGCGACCCGTCCTTTGCTCTGTTGCAAAGCTGTCCGCGCCAAATCTTTCCGTTCGCGATCTGCCGGTACATCTCGCGGAAAAATTCCTTTGAATGGGCATCGGACTTGAGGATGCGATGGTCCTGGCCGATCAGCTCCTGACGCGTGTACCCGCTGATCTCGCAGAACATGTCGTTGGCCCAGGTAATCCGGCCTCTGACGTCTGTCGTCGCAAATATCACGGCCTGATCAAGCGCATATTGATGCAGCGCCAACTCCTGCGTTGCGTCGACGACCTTTTCCTCGCTTTTGAATCCGGACGGCTTGGCGCATAAAAAAACGCCAGCAGCGGCAGCATGATCGCTACCAGCACAGTGGCTTCCAAAGCACTCTTCGCGGCGACGTTTCCGATCTCAA
Organism: uncultured Alphaproteobacteria bacterium; assembly: GCA_963702755.1. GTDB lineage: Bacteria > Pseudomonadota > Alphaproteobacteria > Rhizobiales > Xanthobacteraceae > JAJPKK01. Next base: position 131,826 of record CAVPDZ010000018.1, read on the forward strand.
TTTTGTCGAAAACGGCGTCCGTACCTAATTTGGAAAGGTAGATCGCTATGCACAGCGGCCCGATTGAGCGCAGGACACTCATCGGCTTATCCGCATGGCTCAAGGCCGATCCGATTGTGGGTCTCGCCGATCTTGGTGACCGCTCGCACATATGATTTATCGAAGGTAGCCTGAGCGATGGTCGCCCAGTGCCTGAGCTGAGCCGGCTTGGCTTGGTCCATATGGGTCTGGCTCCGAAATGCCGCGCGGTTTCTGGGAACATCGATACCTGCCGATAAAATCCATCGCGGTTGGCAGGCGGCAGACTCAACAATCAAAGGTTGAAGCTCGCGCAACGCTGTCACGAGTCACTTCGCCCATGCCGACGAAGGCCAAGCGGGATGCGATCGATTGGCCGGCGCTCATCGTATTTTCCTTATATTTCGGGCGGCAGGCCTTGAACAAATTCCGGGAGCACGTAAGTCTGCGGCAAAGTCGTTCGCGCTTGAGGGAAGAACCAAGCTCCAAAATCATCTCCTTGAGCGATTGCAACCGCGAACAACCATCCTCTCAGAATTGACGTCCCGCTAATCATTAGGGCGTTGAGCCGCTCGAAATCATCTTGAGAGGTTTCCGTCAGTCGTTATAAGGCGCTGACCCTAAAATTTTGTCTGCGCGTTTAACAAAGGTTAAGCCAACCGAATGCCGCTAAAATCTTATGAAATCGAAACGCGATCGAATATAGAATCTCTCGACCGGCACCCGGCCAGAGACACAAAATGACGAATAGCCAGTGGCCATGTGCAACGTGCCCGATGCGCGAGACGGGCTTCTGCGGCACGCTGTTGACTGCACCGAATTCGAAATCGCCATTGAAAGAAAAGCCGCTGTGGCAGGAATTTCGACAATTCCGCGTCGGCGATAAGGTGCTCGACGGCGAACCGTCGCGGCAAATTTACGTGCTTTGCCATGGTTGGGCATTCCGCCACAAAAAGCTTTCCGATGGACGCCGGCAGATTTTTAATTTCCTGCTGTCGGGCGATCTTTTTTCTCCGCTCGCTGTCATTCGAGGAGAGATGCGTGTTTCCGTCCAGGCCTTGACGGAAATCAGCGTCAGCGCATTTGAGCGCGCGGAGGTGACCGAGCGTCTGGCGGATCATCCTCTGCTGTCCCGCACCGTTCTGGAAACCTGCGTCGCCAATGCGGGGCTTTGGGAGCGGGTAATGACGGTACTCGGCCAAGGGTCGGCGGAAGAGCGTATTGCGTTTTTGCTGCTGCATCTCACGAAAGAGCTATCGCGGCGCAATATCATTCGCGACCATAGTTATCCTTTTCCCTTACGGTTGCAGCATATCGCAGATGCGACCGGGCTCACGCCGATTTACGTCAGTCGCATTATCGGTCGTTTTCGCAAGCGGAATATCGTCGATATGTCCGGCGCGAGATTGACGGTTATTGATCCGACCGAGCTTGAGCGCATCGGTTCGCTCAACTGAGCGCTTTGCGAGTTTTCCGTCGCGCCGAAGCGCTGGGCGCGCTCCAATCGCACCGGCTCACGCGTGCGCGGATAAATCGCGGATTGTCGGATGCTTGCCCGATAGCGGATTATCGGGGTCCCACGAATAGCTGAGCGTCTCGAAGCGCATCGCGCGCGCATCAAGCATTACAAGGCGGCCGACCAGACCCTCGCCGAAGCCGACGATTTCCCGAATGACCTCCAAGGCCATCATCGATCCGACGACGCCGGTCAGGGCGCCGAGAATGCCGGCTTCCGCGCAGGCGGGCACCGTGCCGGCGGGCGGCGGCTCCGGAAAGAGGCACCGATAGGTCGGGTTCGGCCGCCCGTCGCGGTCGGTCTCGTGCGCCCGGATGGTGGTGAGGGTGCCGTCGAATACCCCGACCGCCGCCGTCACCAGCGGCTTCTTCGCGAGATAGCAGGCATCGGACACGAGATAGCGCGTGGCGAAATTGTCCGAGCCGTCGGCGACGAGATCGTAGCGTGACACGAGGTCGAGCGCATTCGCCGCCGTCATCCGCATCTGATGCGGTTCGACCGCAACGTGAGGATTGAGGCGATCGACGGCGGCCTGGGCGCTCGCGACCTTGGGCTTGCCGATGTCGCCGGTCGCGTGAATGACCTGACGCTGCAGGTTCGACAGCGACACCATGTCATCATCGACGACGCCGAGCGTGCCGACGCCCGCCGCCGCGAGATAGAGCAGCGCCGGCGCTCCGAGGCCGCCGGCGCCGACCACCAGCACCCGCGCGCGCTTGAGCGCCGCCTGGCCGGGTCCGCCGACTTCGCGCAGCACCAAGTGGCGCGCATAACGTTCAAGCTCTTCGGAATTGAGCATTCAGCAATCCTGACGGCGCGGGGCGCCGAGTAGCCTATCTTGGGCGGAGTTTAAAGGGAAACCGGGGGCGCCAACTCGCCCGATGGCGCTTGGGTTGAGGGCGACCTCTCCTTTTCGGCTCCTATCGGTCACTTCGGTTAGGGTTACGGACTGTCGCCCTTCCGCTGCCCGCGTGGTAATCTCGGTTTCGTAAACGGCCATTCACCGGAGACGCCAACGCCTGCGTCAGGTCACACCGAAGAAAGGGTTACTGCGATGAAAGCCAATCTCTTAGCTGGAACGGCATTCGCGGTTGTTGCCATTAGCTGCCTATTCCTCGGTGGTGCCAAGCGTCACTTTTGGCGCTGAAAATGGGACACTTCTTGCCGGCAAGGTTGTGTCTTCTACCGGCGAGGCATTGGCCGGGATTCCGATCAGAGCGCATCGCGACAACGGCACCATTACGGTCGCCGTCTACACCGATGCCTCCGGCGAATACTCCTTTCCGGCTTGGTCCGATCTCGCGCCCGGCTCCTATTCGGTTGCAATCGAATTAGCTGATTTCGAGCACACCGCCCAGCCAGTCGCTCTTTCCAAAGACAAAGCCGCGAGAATCGATTTCACGCTGAAATCAAAGCCGCTCGCCTATGAGGACGCGACTGCCTCCGAAATCATCGCCGGCCTTCCCGGCACCGATCGGCAAAAGGTTTTGTTTTCCCAATGCAGCAATTGCCACACCCTGCAATGGGCGCTGCAAGCCGGGCGGACCAAGGAAGAATGGGTCGCGGTCATCAAGAAGATGGCGGGTCGTGCCGCCGAGCAGGAGACGCCCGGGCACCTATGCCTTCGGCCAGAAGCAGTTCATCGAGCCCTTGGCCGAGTATCTGACCTCGATCCGCGGCCCGGACTCCTCCGACAAGATCCCGTTCAAGCAACGCCCGCGGCCGACCGATGCGGCCTCCACCAATCTCGTCGTGACCGAATACGCGCTTCCCAGAGGCGGCGAGCGCGAACTCTACATGTTGCGTGGCGATCGGCGGTTCGTCTGGCCGCACGACGTCATCATGAACGACAAATATGCCTATTACACCGATCACTTCTCCTACGTTCTCGGACGAATCGACATCAAGACCGGCGAGGGCACGGAAATGCCCTTCCCGCTGCCGAAAGGAGCGGGACGCGAAAGCCGCAACATGACCGGCGAGGCCGATACGCGCGCAGGCGCTCCCGGCGGCGGAGCGCATGAATTGCAATTCGATCGCCACGGCAATGTCATCGTCGGCATGGATGGCGGGACCGTCAAATACGATCCGGAGACGGGCCAGTTCATGGGCTGGTCGGCCGGCCATGCCATGTTTGGTCTCGATGCGGACGGCAATGTCTGGAATTTGCAGCGGAACGGCGATCTGGCGAAGATCGACACCAGCAGCGAAGAGTTGAAACGAACGACCTTCCAGATTCCGAAGAATAAGGGGATCTACGACACCGATACCGACTCCAAGGGTCGGACCGATCTTTACATCTGGCAGGAAGGCAAGATCGGCATCTTCGATCCCAAGACGGTCGAATACGCCGAGTATTTGACGCCGACTCCCATGTCCGGTCCGCGGCGCGGGCAGATCGACGGACAGGATCGCCTCTGGGCCGCCGAATTTTACGCCGGCCAGCTCTTGATGTTCGATCCCAACAAGAAGGTCATCAAGGAATATCCGTTGCTGAACGGGACGAAGCCCTACACGGCGCCTTACGCGGAGCCCTATTCCGCGAGCGCCGATGACAAGAACCAGATCGTATGGACGCACGATTTCAGCAGCGGCCGCCTGTATCGCATCGACATGAATACCGGGCAATCGACGGAATATATGACTCCGTCGAATTACGAGGTGCGTGATCTGAAAGTCGATACGGCGGCCTCGCGCCCGACCGTGTGGGTGCCGGCCTATCGTCCGCCATCCAAGCTGGTGAAGATCCAGGTCCGCTAACGGGATCCTTGTTGGTCGGCGTGATGCCAGTGGATACCGGCGGGTCTGTCCCGCCGTTATCCAACGATGAATGTTGGTTCGCCCCCGAAGGACGTAGTAGCGGGAGCGTGCAGATGCGTTCGCAACTTCATGTTGCCAACATTTTCCAGTGTGCTGGTCGTCAGCATCACGGACGAACAGGTGAGGCCCATGCTCAAGCGCGAGAGCTTCCCAATCGCCAAAATCTATGTCCCTGTGAAAAGAAGGGCCACACTCAGGCCGGAGGCTGTCCGCGACATCGCCGAGAGCATGCTGGAGATTGGGCAAGAAACCCCGATCCTGGTTCGGCGCGACGAAGATCGATTTGTCCTCGTTGAGGGACTTCATAGGCTGGAGGCCTGCAAAGCTCTCGGCGAGGAGACAATCGTCGGGTTTCTGGTGTCGGCCCAGAGCAACCACGAGAAAGCCCCGTCGCCTCACGAACACGAGGCAGACGCCGCTCGCGAGAAGACGGAGCGCCTGAGAAAGCTGCGTCTGGCCAAGGAGATGGAAGAGGAAGCGTCGCGCCGCTTCCGATGTGGTCCCTGCGGAGGTCACAAAGAGTAAGACAGAAAAACCGCGTCGATCCGACGAGAGGGCCACGAGGGCCAAAGCCCGCGACTTTGGCAGGCTGGTTAGTCGCCCGAGAGCGTGATGGCTTTCGTAATTGACCGGCTGCGTCGCCGAACCGACGTTGCCTTATGAAGCTAGAATTATGAGGCGTTGACCTTGTCGCGGCCGAGTTTGAACGTCCACTCTCGAATTTGGCTGTGCGCCTTGGTGTTCGGCTTGGTGTGCGCTTCGTCGGCGCATTCCCAGAGCACGTTCTCCCCACTGAACGGCGCATGGACTGGAAGTGGCGTCGTTGTGCTGCGCGGCGGCACCCAAGAGCGGGTCCGCTGCAAGGCCAATTATGTGGTCAACCAGCGCGACAACGCCCACATGAAACTTCAGCTGGTCTGCGCCAGCGACGCCTACAAGTTCGATCTCAGCGGCAATCTCGTTCAGGACGGAGACACGCTTGCGGGGGACTGGTTCGAGAGCATCCATCGCGTCGGCGGTCGAATCACAGGCCGCATCAAAGGCAACGTGATTGATGCCAGGGTCGAGGGCGATATCGTCACGGCCCTTCTGACGGTGGAGACGAAGGGGAACCGCCAATCGTTCGACCTCGAATCGCCTGGAGCGCAAGCGGAGCAAGTTTCGCTCGAACTCCATCGATGAAAAAACCGTAGGCTCCTTGCCGGGGCCATGCGCGTAATACCCACCGTGCTTGCATTCCCGATGCTCGCAAGCGTCCGGGCCGGGAGATTTCGCATTCGACCGGTGGCGTGGCTGCAGGTTCGCTCTCGCCGTCCTCCTTGATCTGGAGATACCGGTGCAATCCGGCTCGATCTTGAGGTAGGCTCGCCTCGGCATAATCCTGCAACAGCGAGGGACCGGCATGACAAAGGCAGACGGCCGCCATGTGGGGCGGCGCCAGTTTCTCGGCCTCGCGAGTTCGACCGTCGCGCTTGCCGCTGTGCGCCCGGCCTGGTCCGAGGGCTATCCGAACCGCGCGGTGCGCATCATCGTGCCGTTTCAGCCGGGCGGCTCGGTCGATATCCTCGGGCGCATCCTGGTGCAAAAGCTGTCCGATAGTCTCGGCGGGCAGTTCTATGTCGAGAACATCCCGTCCGGCGCCAGCAATGTCGCGAGCGCGACCGGCGCAAAATCGCCGCCGGACGGCAGCACTATTCTGTTCGTCACGTCGAGCTTCGTCATTAACCCGAGCTTCTACCGAAAGATTTCAATACGATCCGATCAAGGATTTTGTGCCGATTACGCTCACGGCGGTCTCGCCGCATGTTTTGACCGTCAATCTCGATTTGCCGGTGAGCGACGTGAAGGAGCTGATCGCCCTTGTGAAGGCCAATCCCGGCAAATTCAGCTACGCCTCGGCCGGGACCGGGCAATCGGCGCATCTCGCCGCCGAGCTGTTCAAGCTCGCCTATGGTCTCGATATCGTCCACGTGCCGTTCAATGGCGGGGCGCCCGCCATGGCCTCGATCATCGGCGGCCACACCCAGATGGGATTCAATGCGCTGCCATCAGCCGCACCTTTCATCAAGGACGGCATGGTGCGCGCGCTCGCGATGACGAGCCGCAAGCGCGATCCGGCGTTTCCGAACGTGCCGACGTTCACAGAGGAGGGCATTCCAAACCAGGAATTATCCTTCTTCATCGGCCTCGTGGCGCCCGCGGGAACGCCGCGCACGATCGTCGATCTTCTCAATCGCGAGGTCCGCCGCATCATCGCCATGCAGGACGTGAAGGACGCCCTGTTCCTCAACGGCTACACCGCAGAGACCGACACGCCGGAAGAGTTCGCTGCCATGATCCGCTCGGAGATCGAACTCTGGGCGAAGGTCATCCACGACTCCAAGATGCAGAAGGTCGAGTGACCGGATCGGGTCGCGCCGCCGCCGCCCGACGCGGTCAGAACTTTTCCACCCACGGGCGCACCTCGATTTCCCAGGTCCATGCGCTGCGATCCTGCTGCAGCAGGTACACGTAGCTTGCCGCGATGGCATCGGGATCGAGAGTGGCGTCGGGACGGTCTGCAGCCTCGGGGCGCCGCGCTGAACGGATGCCGCCATCGACCACGATATGGGCGACGTGAATGCCCTGCGGCTGGAGTTCGCGCGCCATGCTCTGGGCGAGCCCGCGCAGCGCGAACTTGCCCATCGCGAACGGCGCAGACTGCGGATAGCCCTTCACGCTCGCGGACGCCCCGGTGAGGAGGATCACGCCTTCGCCTTTCGGCAGCATCCGGCGGGCAGCTTCTTGCGCCACCAGGAAGCCGCCGAATGCCGTCACCGCCAGTGCCTTTTCCACCTCGGCGGGAACGAGTTCGACGAGGGGCCCGCGCGTGCGATAGCTCGCGTTGTAGACGACGGCGTAGGGGTCGCCGAGCGCCGAAGCCACGTCGGCATAGAGTTGCTTGACCGCATCGGTTTTGGAGGCGTCGCAGGCAAAGGTCTTCGCGCCCGTCTCCTTTGCAAGCGACGCAAGATCATCGACGCTGCGCGCCGCGAGCGCGGTCTTCATGCCGAGTTTGGCGAACTGCCGCGCGATCGATGCCGAGAGGCCGGAGCCGGCGCCGACAATCAGCGCCACCTTGTCCTTGAGGTCAGTCATCGTCCTTCTCCTTCTTGCAGGGTTGCCAAACCAAAAGGCCGTTCTTCGCGTGTTACCCGCGGCCGATGAACGAGCGCATGTTGTTGGGAAGTATCGTCGCTTCGTAGAGGTTCACTTCCGGCGGCAGCGCGGACATCAACACGGCGACTTTCGCCACGTCTTCGGCGGCCATGACGTAGTCGTCGGGCGTCGCGCCCGGGCCCGCCTTGGTCCGGCCGCGGCGCGCGGTGAACGAGCTGAGCGTGGCACCGGGATGGATGATCGACGCCACGATCCCGTATTTGCGGCCGTCCATCGTCAACTGGTGCGTCATGCCCTGCATGGCAAACTTGGTCGCGGTGTAGGGCAGCGAATCCGGTCGCGGCGTCTTGGCCGAAACGCTGCCCATGTTGATGATGCGCCCGCCCTGCGGCGTCTGGCCCTTCATGATGCGGACGGCCTCGCGGCAGCACAGGAATGCGGCCGTGAGGTTGATATCGAGGACCTCGTGCCAATACTGGAGCGAGATGTCCTCGGTGTTGATGTGGGTCGCAACGCCGGCGTTGTTCACGAGGACATCGAGACGGCCGTAGGTCTTGGTCACCTTGGCGAACAGCGCGGTGACCTGGTCTTCCTGGGTGATGTCGGTCGGCGCAGGAAGTGCTTCGCCGCCGCGCGAGCGGATCCCTGCAGCGACCTCGTCCAGCAATTCGGCGCGGCGGGCGACCAAAACGGTCTTTGCACCCTCGGCCGCAAATGTTTCGGCAATTGCCCGGCCGATCCCGTTGCTTGCGCCGGTGACGACTGCCACGCGGTCCTGCAGTTGCTTGGCCATCCCGTTGATCCTCATCCCCGTTTGGCACTGTCGCCACGCAGCTCATGTTAGACGCGCACGCGAGCCTTGCGTCATCGAATCACAGTCGCGCTCGCTTGAGTCCGCTGCGCATTCGGCACTACATTGATTTATTGTCGAGGACGCTCGGCGCCAATGGCCGATCAGACATGCTCGATCAAAAGCCGGTGCGTCAGTGACAGGCCATAGAAACCGCGCGCATATAGAGAATGCGCAAGCATGGCCTGAGCATGTCGACACGGGAGGCGACGATGATGATGGCGCGAGCCCTCCTCGCAGGCTTGTTCGGCGTTTTGGGCGCTTTGCATGCTGTTGATGCCGCGCACGCCCAATCGCGGGCCTATCCGACGCGGCCGATCAAATTGATCGTGCCGTTCCCGGCCGGCGGGCCGACGGACGGCATGGCGCGCATCGTCTCCGACCGGCTCGGCGCCGTGCTTGGCCAGAGCATCGTGACCGAAAACCATGGCGGCGGGGCAGGCGGCAGCGTCGGTGCCAAGCTCGTGGCCGCCGCCGACCCGGACGGCTACACCATCTTGCTGACGCCCGGCGGCTCGCTGACCAGCGGCCCCGCGGTCCATAAGAACATCGGTTACGACCCGGCCAAAGTGTTCACGCCGGTGGCGCTGCTCGTCGAATCGCCGAGCATCATCTCCGTTCATCCGAGCCTGCCGGTGAAATCGCTGGCGGAGCTTGTGACCTACGCCAAGGCCAATCCGGGAAAGATCAGCTGGGGCTCGCAAGGCTTCGGCACCTCGCCGCACCTGCTCGCCGAAATGTTCAAACTCGAGACCGGCACCAACATCGTCCACGTGCCGTACCGCGGGACGGCGCCGCTGCTCGCCGCCGCTGTTGCAGGCGAGGTCCAGATGGTGGCGGACCCGAGCACCACCAGCCTGCCCTTCATTCAATCGGGACAGCTGCGACCGCTCGCAATCGCGGGGGCAGAGCGCTTTTCGCGATTGCCCGACGTGCCGACGACGACCGAGGCGGGCTATCCCAAACTGCAAGCGCCGTTCTGGCTGGGCGTGGTGGCGCCAGCCGGCACGCCGCCCGCCATCATCGACCAGCTCAACGCCGCGTTCCGGGAGAGCCTCGCGCAGCCGGAGACGCGGGCGCTGCTCGCCAATCTCGGCGCCGACATCAAGATCGGCACGCCGGCCGCGTTCGGCGAGATGCTCACCAAAGAGCGCGCGCAGTGGAACGCCGTTGCAAGGGCCGCGAACATCCGCGTCGAATGAGGCTTGGAGAAACTCCGCGGCGTCATTCCGGGGCGCCCGCAGGGCGAGCCCGGAATCCATACCGCAGGTGGGAATAAAACGGAAAGAACCGGGGTTATGGATTCCGGGCTGCCGAGCTACGCTCGGCCCCCGGAATGACTATCAAAAATGACCTTTTGAAATGCCCAGACGAAACTGACGCCCTGCAGCCTCGTCGTGCAATGCAGCTATTGCAATTCGTACTTCTCAGCATGCTTGCGTCACCTCAGTCACGCGATATGATTTCTCTGACTTCAATCTCTCGCCATATCCCAGCAAGAATTTCGTCGTAATGTTCCGTCGTGACACACCTGCCGAAGCGGAATTCCGCACGGAAATCCGGACATGGCTGGAGGCCAATCTTCCGGCTTCGCTGCGCGGGCGCACGGCGCGTCCGCCGCCTGCCGAGCTGATGCCGTGGTATCACACGCTGTCGCGCAAGGGCTGGATCGCGCCGCATTGGCCCAAGCAATACGGCGGCATGGGCGCGACGCTCAACGAACAGATCATCATGACCGAAGAGCTGGCCCGCATCGGCGCGCCGCATCTGCCGGTCCAAGGTCTCAATCATATCGGCCCCATCCTGATGGAGTTCGGCAGCGCCGAGCAGAAGGCGCGGCACCTGCCGCCCATCATCGCGGGCTCGGTGATCTGGGCGCAGGGCTACTCCGAGCCCGGCGCTGGGTCCGACCTCGCGAGCCTGTCGACCCGCGCGACGCTCACGGGCGATCATTTCGTCGTGCAGGGCCAGAAGATCTGGACCACATGGGGCCATCATTCGGATTGGATGTTCGCGCTGGTGCGCACCGATCCGCAGGCCCAGCCGCGGCATGCCGGGATCAGCTTCCTGCTCATCGATCTGCACAGCCCGGGCATCAGGATCAGGCCGATCAAGACGATCGTCGGCGACGACGAATTCAGCGAAGTGTTCTTCGACGACGTCGTCGTGCCGGCCGAAAACTTGGTCGGGAAGCTGAACGATGGCTGGCGCATCGCGAACGCCCTTTTGGGCCACGAACGTCTCGGCACCTCAAATCCGCAATTCTCCTTGGCGGCGCTGGAGCGCATCAAGACCATGGCGCGCGCGTCCGGGATCATCGCCGATCCGGCGTTCCAGGATCGCCTTGCGGCGGCGAGCATCAACGTGACGGCGCTCTCCGCGCTGTTCAGCCATGCGGTCGAACTCACCAATCGAGAGCAGAGCCCCGGACCGGAATCATCGATCATCAAGATCGTCGGATCGGAGCTCCTGCAATCGCTCAATGATCTCATGATCGAAGCGGCGGGCGGCGATGCTTCGCGCGCGGAGCCGATGGCGACGGAGTTCGGTCTTGTCGATATTTCGGGGCCGTTTCTTCAATCGCGACGCGCGACGATCTACGGCGGCTCGTCGGAAATTCAGCGCAACGTGCTCGCTCGCCGTGTGCTGAACCTGCCAAGCTGACGGCTGCAATTCATGGACCTGCATCTGACATCGGAGCAGACGCTGCTGCGCGACAGCGCCGCGAAGTTCGTTGCGGCGGCCGGGCCGAAAGTCGCGCGCGGATTTCGCGAACGCGATCCAAGCTTCGACCCGGCGCGGTTGCGCGAGGCCGGCGAACTCGGGTGGCTTGGCATCCTTGTCCCGGAGACCATGGACGGGCCTGGCCTCGGTCTCACCGAACTCGCGTTGGTGGTCGAGCAGGCCGGACGCGGCCTCGTCTGCGAGCCGATCGGCCTCGCCGCCATCTCGGCTGCCGGATTGGCGTTGGGACGCACGCCCCATCCGATGCTCGATCGCGTCATGTCCGGCGCCGCCGTGGTGGTGCCCGCACTCGAGGAAAGCGGCTATGGCGATGATCCCATGGCCCCGCGCACAAGGATCGCCGGAAAAAGCGGAGCGCCGCGCCTCAGCGGAGAGAAAGTGTCCGTCTGCGCCGACGGCGCCGCGGGCTTTCTCGTCAGCGCCAGCGGGGAGGATGGAACCGCGCTCTGTTATGTCAGCCGCGACGCGCCCGGTCTCACGCTCGCAACCGCGCCAACGGTCGACGGTCGCAAGCTTGCGACTCTCAGGCTCAACGAGAGCCCCGCAGACATCATCCGGCCCGAGTCCAACTCGATCAACGCCGTCGAGGCGCTCCACAATCTCGCGCTGATGGCGCTGTCGGCGGAATTGCTGGGCGTCATGGAGCAGGCGCAGGAGATGACGTTCGACTACCTGCGCATCCGCAAGCAGTTTGGAAAGCTGATCGGCAGCTTCCAGGCGCTCCAGCACCAGGCGGTCAACATCTACATCCGTGTCGAGGCAACGCGGTCGCTGGTCTTTCAGGTGGCGGCCAACAACGATGCTCTTCGCATCGATCCGGCCATGGCCGTTGCCGTCAAAGCGAAGGCCTCGGAAGACGCGCTCGCCGTCACCAAGGCCTGCATCCAGCTTCACGGCGCGATCGGCTTCACCGACGAGCACGACATCGGGCTCTATCTCAAGCGGGCGATGCTGCTGTCCTCGTTGCTCGGCAACGCCGCGGCGCAGCGGCGCCGCTACATCGCGCTCGCCGGCCTCTCGGCCTAGCGCGGCGACCCCGACGCCGACCGCGCGTCGCAGACCACCCGTAACGACGCATGAAACCCAATTGCATGGCAGCTATCGCCCGCGGAGAACACCTTGTCGCTGGTCGCAATTGTGAATACGCTCCCGGCTCGGTCTCGGGCCTAAGTAGGTTCAATGCTTAAAGAAAAAGGCGGCGTGTCGGATGCCGAGCGCGATCTGCTGCGCAGATCGGTACGGGACTTTCTCGCGACCGCTTGGCCAGTCGACAAAGCCGTAGAGGATGCGGGAAACGCCGAGGCCATTGCCCAGCTGTGGGCGGCGATGGCGCGGCAGGGGCTCACGTCTCTCGGCTCTGATGCGACCGAGGCCGGCGTGCGTGAAATCCTCCTCGTGTTCGAAGAACTGGGGCGCGCCTCTTGCCCGGCGCCGCTGCTCGGCGCGGTCGCGGCCAATCTCGCGCTTGCAGCACAGCCTTCGGACAATGCGCGCGCCTTGCTCGAAGAAATCCACCAAGGCAAGGCGATCATTGCGTTGGCACTTGCGGCCTTTGATGGCGACGGCGCCGCCGGCCGTGTCGCCGTGCGTGGCAATGCGCTGACGGGAAACGTGTCATTTGTCGAAGGCGCCGAGGCGGCGACGCATTTTCTCGTTCTCACCGAGAGTCCGAGCGGCGCCGCCGTGGTCGTCCGCAGTGCGCCGGGCCTCAAGGTGCGCGCCACGCCCGGTCTCGCAGTGCCGCCTCTCTCCGAAATCGCGTTCGAAAATGCGCCGGCAATTTTTCTAGGCGTGCCGTCCGAGGCCCTCGCCGACATCGCGGTGGTGGCAAAGCTTGTGTGCGCCGCGCGCGCGCTCGGCGCCGCAGAACGCGCGTTCGAGCTTGCGGTCGATCATGCCAAGGTGAGGAAGCAATTCGGCCAGCTCATCGGGCAATTTCAGGCGGTTCAGCACAAGCTCGCCAACTGCCTGATCAGCCTCGACGGCGCGCGGCTTGCGCTCGAGTCTGCCGCCGAAGCGCGCGACGGCGATAATCCCGACTGGCGGTTTTTCGTTTCATCGGCGATCGCATTCGCGGGCCCGGCGTTGCGCGCCGTCTCGTTCGAGACGCATCGGGCGCTTGGCGCCATTGGTTATGCCGAGGAGCACGAGGCACCGCGGCATTTCCGGCGCGTGCATGCGGATGTCGCCCGCTTCGGTGGCGTCACGGGCGCCCGTGCGGATGTCGCCGGTTCGTTGCTGGGATCGCGCGGGACCAACAGCACGTCCTGCCTCCCCGCGCACGATATGGGATCAGCCGCAACCGCGTTCCGCAACGACGTGCGGGCGTGGCTCGCGAAGAACTGGACCGAGGAGAAGCGGGAAGCGCCATCGCCGCAAGCCGTTCAAGGAACGCGGCTGGGACGTCGCGTTTTCGAAGCTCATGGGCCGTGATGGCTGGATCGGCGTCGGCTGGCCGAAGCAGTTCGGCGGTCAGGGCCGCAGTGCCTCCGAACAGATTGCGTTTGTCACCGAGATGGCGAATGCGGGTGCGCCCTGCCAGGCGCACGGCACCGGAGAATCGATCGTCGCGCAGGCGCTTTTTCTGCACGGCACGAAGGAGCAGCAGGAGGAATGGCTGCCCGCCATCCGGCGCGGCGAGCGCAGTTTTGCGCTGGGCTATAGCGAGCCGGAGGCGGGGTCCGATCTCGCGGCGCTGCGCACGCGCGCCGTTCTCGACGGCGACACGTGGGTCGTCAACGGTCAAAAGCTATGGTCGACGGGCGCGGACAAGGCGCAATTCATCTGGCTCGCGGTGCGCACCGATACCGAGGCCAAGAAGCACGCCGGCATCAGCGTGCTGATGGTCGACCTCAGTTCGCCCGGCGTCACGCTGCGGCCAAGCCTCGCCCTCTACGGCAAGACCTTCAGCGCCCAGTTCTACGACAACGTGCGGGTGCCGGCGAAAAATCTGGTCGGCGGTGTCAATAACGGCTGGAAGGTGATAACGGACGCGCTTGCCGCCGAGCGCGTGATGATCGGTGCAGGCCGCATGGCCACCATCGAGCGCGCCTTCGAGCATCTGGTGCAACATCTGAGGACCGCGGTGGTCGGTGACAAGCTTTTGCGAGACGATCCGGTGATCCGCGATCGCATCGGCGCGCTCGCCGCCGATATCGAAGTTGCGCGTCAGTTTCAGATCCGCAATTCGCGGCTCGTCGAAGACGGCAAGGTCCCGATTCACGAAGCCGCCATGGGCAAGGTGTTTTCGGCCGAGTTGCAGGAGCGCCTCGGCGAGGCGGCCCTTGATATTCTCGGCACCGGCGGCCTGTTATCCGAAGACTCCGAGAGCGCGCCCGTCGGCGAGATGGAGCAGGTGCTGCGGCACGCCATCATGGGGATGATCGGCGGCGGCACCAACGAAATTCAACGAAACGTCATTGCCCAGCGCGGGCTGGGTTTGCCCCGTTGAACGAGGAGCAGTTTATGAGCGAAGAGCAAACGGTCACGTACGAGCTGGAAGGAGAGATCGCGCTCGTCGGGTTCAATCGCCCCGACAAGCGCAACTGCTTTAATCCGACCGTCTCGAAGCAGTTGCGCGAGGCCATCGACCGCGCCGGGCAAGAGGCGAAATGCGGCATCATCTTCGGCCACGGCGACAATTTCTGCGCCGGCCTCGATCTGCGCTGGGCGGCGGAGAACTGGAAGACCGGGCGCTCCGAGCGGCTTCCGTTCCCGTTCAATCGCAATACGTTTTTCGAAGTGATGGCGCGCGGCAACATTCCGTTCATCGCCGCGCTGCATGGCGCGACGCTCGGCGGCGGGCTCGAAACCGCCGCGGCCGCCCATATTCGCGTCGCGGACGAAACCGCATTCTTCGGCCTGCCTGAAGGCACGCGCGGCATTTTCATCGGCGGCGGCGGCTCGGTCCGCGTCGCGCGGCTACTCGGCTTTGCCCGCATGCAGGACATGATGCTCACCGGCCGCGTGCTCAAGCCCGACGAGGCCGAGCGTTACGGCATCGTGCAGTATGTCGTGCCCAAGGGCCAGGCGATGGCAAAGGCCAAGGAGCTCGCGGCGAAAATCTGCAAGAACGCGCCGCTGTCGAATTTCGCCATCACCAACAGTCTGCCGCGTCTTCAGGACATGTCCTATGACGACGGCCTGTTCTTCGAGCGCATGGTGGCCGAATACACCCGCAGCCCCGAATCGATCACGCGGCTGAATCAGTTCCTCGACAAGACTGCGCCTCGCGTGCGGCCGGAATGATCAGAATCAAAAGGAGGGCGCATCATGAGCTTGCGTGATCACGCGATCGTCGCCTACGCCGAAACCAAGGTGATGGAGAAGAGCGATCGCGACGTCTGGGTGCTGGCCGGCGAGATCCTCGAAGATCTCCTCGACAAGACCGGGGTCGCCAAGGACGAGATCGACGGTCTCGTCATGGCGGGCCTCACCGGTACCGGCGCGGCCAATCCGTTCTGGGCGCAGACGACCGCCGACGTTCTCGGTCTTGAGGTCGGCTTCTGCGAGCAGGTGCACACCGGCGGCTGCTCGGCGGCGGGGTGCGTTGCGCGCGCGGCGGCTGCGATCGAGTACGGCATGTGCGAGGTCGCGTTTTTGCTGTTCGCCGATACGCATGTGCTGGAGGACCGGACGGACCACAGCCACTCCTTCCGGCGCGAATGGACCGAGCCTTATGGACTGATGGGCCCGCCCGGTGCCTTCGGTCTGCTTGAGCCGGCGTTACGAGGCTCTCTACGGCCTCGACTACCGGATGCTCGGCAAGATCGCGGTGACGCAGCGCGATCATGCGCTGCTCAACGAGAATGCCTGCGAGAAGCTGCGGGTGCCGATCACGATCGACGACTACATGAACTCGCGCATGATCGCCGATCCGATCCGGCTGCTCGACTGCGTGATGCGCGCCGACGGCGCCGCCGGCCTGCTGATGATGAGCAGGAAGCGCGCCAAGGAAAAAGGCCTGACCAAGTGCATCATTCCGATCGGCTACGCCGAGCTCACCAACTTCAAGGGCGGCGAGAACCTCGTCGATGTGACGAAGAGCGGTCACGAGGTTTGCGGCAAGAAGGCGCTCGGCGCCGCCGGCATCGGCATCAAGGACGTCGCGTCATTCCACCCGTATGACGACTTCATCATCGCCATCATGCTGCAGCTCGAGGCGTTCGGATTCTGCAAGTCCGGCGAAGGCGTGCAGTTCATCCGCGATCACGATTTCTCCTACAAGGGCGATCTGCCGCTCAACACCGGCGGCGGCCAGATTTCCGCGGGCCAGGCCGCGTGCTCATCGCACAATCTCGTCGAAGCGGTGCGGCAGCTGCGGGGCGAAGGCGGCAAGCGCCAGGTCAAGAACACCAAGAATGCGCTGGTGACGGGCATCGGCTGGATCAACTACGGACGCAACTGGGGCACGAGCGCAGCCCTGGTGCTGGTCCCGGAATAAGGGGGCACACATGGCAAATCCATCTGCCAATCCATCTGGCGCCAAGGCACTGAACGATACGCTCAGCGTCAAGCGCACCATCAAGCATTTCGATTTCTCCGAGCCTTACTGGGAGGGAACGAAGCAGAAGAAGCTCATCCTTCAGCGCTGCAAGGTGACCGGCAAATACCAGCACTTCCCGCGCCCCGTGAGCATCTTCACCGGCCGGCGACGCGACATCGAATGGCACGAGGTGTCCGGCAAGGGCGTGGTGTTCTCCTACACCGTCACCCATCGCGGCACGCCGGCGTTTCGCGGCACCGAGCCCTATGCGGTCGTCAGCGTGACGCTCGATGTCGGCGTCAACTTCATTGCCGACATCGTCAACTGCACCGCAGACGAGCTGAAAGTCGGCCTCAAGGTGAAGCCTTATTGGCATCCGCTCGGCGACGGCACGCATCTCTTCCTGTTCCAGCCCGACAAGGATGCGGCATGAGCGGACCGGAAGCAGCACGCGGACCGAAAGCGGTCGCACGATTCCTGCGGCCGCGTTCGGTCGCGATTGTCGGGATTTCGCAGCGTCCCGGCAGCGCGGGCCAGGTCATCCTGCAGGCTTTGAAGCTCAACAAGTTTCAAGGCGACATTCACCTGGTCGGCCGCAGCCCTGACCCGATCGACGGCCGGACCGTGCTGAAAAGCGCGGACGAACTGCCGGAGGGTGTCGATCTCGCCGTGTTCACGCTGCCGGCCGCCGGCGTGCGCGAAGCGATCGAGACCTGTGCGCGGCGCAAAGTCGGCTCGGCCATGGTGTTTGCGGCGGGCTTCGCCGAGGTCGGCGACAGCGCGACGCAGGATGCGGTCACGGTCACCGCGCGACAGGCCGGGCTTGCCGTGGTCGGCCCCAACTGCCTCGGCATCACCAACAATGTCGACGGCATGCAGCTGCACATGCTGTTCGCGCGCGAGGCGCTGCGCGGCGTCGAGGGCGGCGTCGCGTTCGTCGGCCAGAGCGGCGGCCTGCTCGGCCACTTCCAGCGCGCGACCGATGGGCGCGGCATTCCGCTGACCTACGTCATCTCGACCGGCAATGAAGCCGGGCTCGAGTTCGACCGACTTCCTCGAATTTCTTGCCGAGGATCGCTCGACCCGGGTGATCGCGCTTTACTGCGAGCAGATTCGCCGGCCGCAGGCATTCCTCGCCGCGTGTCGCCGCGCCCGCGCCGCCGGCAAGCCGGTGGTGCTGATGTTTCCGGGGCGCAGCGCGAAGTCGCGCAAGGCCGCGCAGTCGCACACCGGCGCGCTGATCGGCGACTACGCCATCATGCGCACCCAGGTCGAAAACGCCGGCGCCCTCGTCGTCAGCACCATGGACGAGCTGATGGACGTGGTGGAGATCCTGGTGCGCTATCCGACGCCGCCCACCAAGGGTCCCGGCATTCTCACGGCCTCGGGAGCGTTCGTGGCGCTCACCGACGATTTTGCCGAAGATATCGATCTCGATATTCCGGAATTGGAGCCCGCGACGCTCAAGCGCGTGAGCGAGGTGCTGCCGTCCTACGGCAACTACGGCAATCCGCTCGATGTCACGGCCGGCTTTTCGCAGGAAGGGCTGCCGGTCGCGGTCAAAGCGCTGATCGACGATCCGAACGTCGGCATGCTGTTCATCTCGTTTCCGATCAACGCCGGCATGACGGTCAGGAATTTCAGCAAGGGAATGGAAGGCTCCCCCAAGCCGAAAGTCCTGGTCGCGCTTGGCGACACCTGGGCGCTTCCCCCCGATGTCATCGAGGCGGCGAAAGAAGGTCCGGCGGTGTTCTCGCGATCGTCGGATCGGATGCTGCGCGCCATCGCGCTTTACACCCATTACGGACGGCTGCTGGCGAGGTCGCACGCGACGCCCTCAAACGAGCCGATCGGCGGCCTTCCCAAATTGGGCAACGGCGCCCAGCCCGAGTGGATCGGCAAGAAGGTGCTCGCTGCCGCTGGCATCAGCGTGCCGGCGGGCGATCTCGCGCGCACGGCCGACGAAGCCGTCGCCGTCGCCAAGCGCGTCGGCTTTCCGGTGGCGCTGAAGGCGCAGGCCGCGGCGCTGTCCCACAAGACCGAGGCCGGCGGCGTGATGCTCAATCTCGCCGATGAAGCATCGCTGCGCGCGGCGTGGGATACGATGATGGCGTCGGTCAAGCGCGCGGCGCCGGACGTCGTGCTCGACGGCGCGTTGGTCGAGAAGATGTCGCCCAAGGGCATCGAGCTCATGGTCGGCGCCAAACGCGACCCCGGCTGGGGCGTGGTGCTGATGCTCGGCCTCGGCGGCATCTGGGTCGAGGTGATGGAAGACGTGCATTTCGTGCCGGGTGATGCCGACGAGAAGCGGGTCCTCGAGGGGCTGCAGGAACTACGCGCGGGAAAGCTGCTCGCCGGATTCCGTGGCGCGCCGCCCGCCGACGTCGACGCCGTGGCCCGCGTCGTCATGGCGATCGGCCGGCTGATGCGCACGGTGCCCGAGATCGTCGAGATCGATGTCAATCCGCTGGTCGTGCATGCCAAGGGACAAGGAGCAACCGCGCTCGATGCGCTCATCATTCTCGACAAACCGGCGCATTGAAAACGCGCCGACAAGGAGACCCGCGATGCGCGCGTTCTGCATCGGGCTGGTCGTTTGGCTCGCGACATTAGGGGCGGTCCAGGCGCAGAACTATCCGACGCGGGAAATCCACGTCGTGGTCGGCCTGCCCGCCGGCAGCGGCGGCGATGTCGTCGCGCGCTTCTACGCCGAAAAGCTCGCGCAGCTCAGCGGCAAGCCGGTCATCGTCGAGAACAAGCCCGGCATGCTCTTCTCGCTCGGCGCGGAAGCCGTCGCGCGCGCGCAGCCCGATGGTTACACCTTGCTGATCACGTCGGTCACCTCCTCCCACGCAGCCAATTTGTACGAGTTCAAGAAGCTGCCTTACGATCCCATCAAGGACTTCACGCCGGTCGCGATGCTGCACAAGAGCTACTTTGTCCTGATGGTGCGGCCCGAAGTCCGGCTGGAAGACGGTCGCGGAGCTCACCGCGGCGATGAAGGCCAAGGGCACCAAGGGCAGCTACGGCTACGGCAGCCCGCCGGCGCTGGCATCCGCCGAACTCTACAAAACCTATGCTGGAACTCGAGACGGTCGGCATTCCCTATCGGACCGCGATGAACTCGCTGTCTGAAATGTTCAGCGGTGAACTTGATTTCCAGTTCATCGATGCGACCGCCGGCACGCCGCTCCTTGAAGGCGGCAAGCTGCGCGGATTGGCGATCACCATCAACGAGCGGGTGCCGGGCGTCGACATCCCCACCATGGCCGAGGCGGCGAATATTCCCGAGTTCGACATCGCGCCGGTTTGGGGCGCATTTCTGCCGGCCGGTGCGCCGCAGCCGATCGTCGCGCGCCTCGAGGCATGGTTCGCGCAGATTTCGAAGATGGACGCGACCCGCACGTTCCTTGCCAATACCCATGGCGCAGCATCATTCGGCGATGCCAAGGCCCTTGCCGATTTCATCCCGAAGGAAATCAAGAAGTGGGAGCGGTTGGCAAAGGTCGCGAGGATCGTGCCGCAATGATGCGGAGTGGCAATCCAACTATTTTTTGTTTTTGGCCGGTGGGACCTGCGCCAACTCATTCGTGCAGCGTTCGAGGTCGACGAGGTGCTGGCGCAATTGCTCGAACGCGAAGCCGAGCGTGAAGAAGCGCTCGACGACGTCGATCGAACAGTCTCGCGTCACTCCCTCCCGGCGCAGCGCGGCGATTTCCGCCGCGTAACGATCGATTTCCAATTCGACGACGGTGAGCGGCGGCGGACCGCGACGCGCCCTCAAGGCGTCGCCGCAGGCGCGCAGATGACTGATCACGACCGCGCCGATGCGGTCGACGTGCGGCAGCAGCCGCTCCTCTAGCACCGTCGGAAGTGGGGCGATAACGGATCGCCCGATGATGACGAGGTCGTGACGCAGGCGCAGAAGCGTACGCAACAATGGGCCAAGATCGGGCTCCGCCGCGAGAAGCGCCATCCGCTCGCGTTTTGCTTCGTCGCCGATCGCTTCCAGTTTCGAGAAGGCCTGTCCGAGGCCATCCTGGATTTGATGCAGTGCCATCATGTCCAGACCCTGCCTGAATCCGGCGAGAAGATCGCGCAGGGCGCGCGCGATGAGATCGAGCATGTGGGCGGCGCCATCGATCGCCAGTCCGTGGGCGCGCGCCGGGAAGACGAATACCGAAACGAGGAGCGCTACGGCTCCGCCAAGCGCGACCTCGAACACGCGATAGAGAGCCAATTCGATCGGTCCGACATGGAGAATCGACGGCGCGAGAAGAACCATCACGGCCGTAAAGGGCGCGACCGCGAAGCTTGGTTTCACGGCCGCGAGCAGCGCGAGCGGCGCAATGGCGACCGCCAACACCGTCAACAGCATGATTTCAGTGGGATGCGGAATGATGACGGCCACGATGCCGCTATAGGCTGCGCCGCCGATGGTTCCGATGAGGTAATCGACCGTCGCCTTCACCGACCGTCCGACGCTCAGCTGGGTGACGATGACCGCGGTCAGTACCGTCCACAAAACGAGCGGGAGATGTAGCAACTCGGAAAGCGCGAACGTCAGCAACGCCGCGACTGTCACCCGAAAGCATAGTCGCAGCTCTACCAAGTGGCGCAGCGCGAGTGAGCGCAACGACTTCCAATATGGTGAAACAGAGTTCAAGACGGCCGCAATCTCGCACAATGGCTTAAAATCAGGTGGCGATTTCGCTTTAGCGCCGCCGTGTCATCGCGACAAGCCCAGGCCGGCGAGGGCCTGAAGACTTCTGTTCCGGCGTCACATTTCCTATCGCAGCGCGGCTCGAGGCCGCGATTTGGATTAATCGCTGGCGCTTATTAATCTAAACGCCATCATTTGTTCAATCTTGCGTTTCCCATCATCTGCCAGCGGCGACCGAACCGTCACATCGCGCAAAGACGATCAGCGCAATATTCGTCGAACGCAGCAATATCGACCAAGAGAATCTCCGCTCCTTCACCATATCAGGGTCACCGCGATGGTTCCTCACGCGAGGTTGAGTTCCGCGCGGAGGCCTTTTGCTCACGTGCGGTTGAATTCGCAGACGTGGCGAAAGGGAAAGGAGAACGATCATGACGTTGAATATGAAACTCCTGCTGTCGGCAGCCTCGGTTGCTGCAGCTGTGACATGGGGCGCGACGATGGCTTCCGCCCAGTGCTCAGATCAATTTGCTGCGGCGAAGCAGCAGAATAGCCAGATCGCTCAAGCCGGACCGCTCGGCGATGCGGATCGGCGCGACCCGCACAGCGACCGGTTCGCCGACAAGGACTCCAATTTCTGGGTTGCTGAGCGCGATCCCGCCAACGCGCGGTTCGCTCAGGCCAATCCGGACGCGCGTGATCCGCACGCATCCCGGTTCGCCCAGGGCAACCCGGACGCGCGCGACCCGCACAACTCGCGGTTCGCCGACAAGGATTCCAATTTCTGGGTCGCGGAGCGTGATCCCGCCAACGCCCGGTTCGCCCAAGCCAACCCGGACGCGCGTGATCCGCATGATTCCGCAATTCGCGCAGGCCAATCCGGACGCGCGCGACCCGCACAACTCTCAGGTTCGCCCAGTCAAACCCGGATGCGCGCGATCCGCATGATTCCCGATTTGCGGCCGGCTGCGGGTCACCATTCTCCGGGCCGTTCCAGAACGGCGGCGGCGGCTGATTACGCTTCTCGCGGAGTGAAGCTTGCGGGTGGGCCATGAGTTCGGCCCACCCGCTGCGTTGCGTCGGATTGCAGGCGATCGCGAAAACAATTGGCCGGTCGATGCGGATGCAAGGCTATTCTTCGATGTCAAACCTCACGCCCTGCGCGAGCGGAAGCTGCGTCCCGAAGTTGATCGTATTCGTAGCGCGACGCATATAAGCCTTCCACGCGTCTGAGCCCGCCTCACGGCCGCCGCCGGTCTCCTTTTCACCGCCAAAGGCACCGCCGATTTCGGCCCCCGACGGTCCGATGTTGACATTGGCAATGCCGCAGTCGGAACCGGTTGCCGACACGAACCGTTCGACCTCGCGCATATCGAGGGTAAAGATCGAGGACGAGAGACCGGCAGCGACTGCGTTGTGCAAACTGATCGCTTCATCGAGTTCGCGATATCGCATGACGTAGAGGATCGGTGCGAAGGTTTCGCGCAGGACGGGACCAATCTGCCGCGGCATCTCGCAGAGCGCCGGCCGGACATAATAAGCGCTGTCTGGCCCGATCCCTGCGAGACGTTCTCCGCCGTGTATCTGGGCGCCAGCCTCATGCGCCTCTTCGAGGGCGCGCCGCATGCCCTCATAGGCCTGTTCGTCAATGAGCGGACCGACGAGGGTGTCCGGATCGCGCGGATCGCCAACCTTGACAGCCGCGTATACCGGCAAAAGCCGCCGCACCATTCGGTCGTAGATGCTGTCATGAACGAACAATCGCCGCAGCGTCGTGCAGCGCTGGCCCGCAGTGCCCATGGCGGCAAATGCAATGGCTCGGACGGCGAGATCAAGGTCAGCGGATGGCGCTACGATGGCGCCGTTGTTGCCGCCCAGTTCGAGGATCGCGCGGGCAAAGCGCGCCGCGAGACGCGGGCCGACGGCACGCCCCATGGCCGTCGATCCCGTCGCCGACACGACAGCGACGCGATGATCATCGACCAGGGCTTCACCGATCGCGCGGCCGCCGATGAGAAGCCCGAATAAGCCGTCAGGCGCATCGCCAAATCGACGCAACGCGCGCTCGACGACGGCGTGAACCGCGAGCGCGCAGAGCGGCGCCTTCTCGGACGGCTTCCACACCACAGGATCGCCGCAGACGATCGCAAGGGCGGCGTTCCACGACCATACCGCCACCGGAAAATTGAACGCTGAAATGACGCCGCAGACGCCCAGCGGATGCCAGGCCTCCATCATCCGGTGATCGACCCGCTCGGTCGCGATGGTGCGGCCATAAAGCTGGCGCGACAGCCCGACGGCAAAATCGCAAATGTCGATCATCTCCTGGACTTCGCCCTCACCCTCGGAAATGATCTTGCCGGTCTCGAGGGTGACGAGACGGCCGAGATCGGCCTTCGCGGCCCGCAATTCCTCGGCCAGGATTCGGACTAGCTCGCCGCGGCGCGGCGCCGGGACCGAGCGCCAGGTCTCGAAGGCCCGTGCCGCCCGGCCGATCGTATCTCCCGCCT
Organism: uncultured Alphaproteobacteria bacterium; assembly: GCA_963702755.1. Lineage (GTDB taxonomy): Bacteria > Pseudomonadota > Alphaproteobacteria > Rhizobiales > Xanthobacteraceae > JAJPKK01. The sequence continues at coordinate 155,592 of CAVPDZ010000018.1, forward strand.
CGCCCACGCTCGTCGTGCGGACATGGACGATGACCTCACCGGTGATAGGAGATGAAGCGGCGAGTCCCTCGCGCGCAAATGCACGATCCGGTGTTCCGAGCCGCGTCAGGATGGCGAGCGCTTCGCGTCGAACCAAGTCAGAGGCGTTCATGATTGCCACGAACCTCCCAACTGTCGAGATGAGCCGGTGCCCGGCTGGGCATAGACTTTGCCGAAGCGGTTCTCCAGAAAGACTTTCAGGGCAATATCTTCCTGACGAACAAAGCCGCGCTGCGGCAATGCGCCGGCACTGAGCAGATCGAGCACGGCGCACATGGCCGCCGCTGTCGTGATCTGAATGGCGCTCAACGTCCGGCCATCGACCTCGCGGCTGTAAATCTTGTTGGCATAGGTCTCCTGAACCAATTCGCCGTCCTTGTAGCCGCTGACGGTGACAAAGATGATGACGACGTCTTGCAGGGTCGTCGGCACCGCATGCTCCAGGAGATCTTTCAGCACGGGGCGGCGATCGCGCAGGCGCAGGTCGTTGAGGAGCGCGCGCATGATGGCAGCATGACCGGGGTAGCGAATCGTCTTGTAATTGAGCGAGCGCACCTTGCCCTCGAGGGTCTCGCACAGGGTGCCGAGGCCGCCCGAGGTGTTGAACGCCTCATAGATGACGCCGTCGAGCGAAAACTCTTCCCGCTCTTCCAGCGGCTGAACTTCGCGGCGCGTCCCGTTGACGATCGCTTCGCAAGGCTCGCAATACTCGTTGATGACGCCATCCGTGCTCCACGTCAGATTGTAGTTGAGCACATTCGAAGGATATTGAGGCAACGCTCCAACCCGCAGCCTGACGCTGTCGAGCACCTTGAAACGTTTGGTCATATCGAAAGCGACAATCGACACGAACCCCGGCGCAAGCCCGCATTGCGGAATGAAGGCGCTGCTGGCATCAACGGCAAGTTCTTTGACACGATGCGCCCGCGCGACGTCCTCCGTCAGGTCGAGATAGTGGGTGCCGGCCGCACGCGCCGCTTCCGCGATCCCGGTCGTCAGATAGAACGGTCCGGCATTGAGCACCGCGAATTTCCCATTGAGCAAATCGATCAGCTTCGCGCTGTCCTCGACATCCGCAACCGCCGTGCGGAGGGTGCCGGCCCGGTCAAGCCGATCGAACACGTCTGCCGAGCGATCTACCAAGGTCACTTGATAATCGTTCGTCGAGGCAAGCAGGTCAGCGACAGTGGCGCCGATTTTTCCGGCGCCGATGACAACGACGTCCTTCATTGAATCCTCCGCCCGGCGAATAGTTCCTCGATCCGCGTGCCCGAATGTTATCGCTTCGTTGCGGCAATCAGCGCATTTGCAACATACCGATGCATCGCCGCCGCCGATAGCAGCACATGGACGCACGCCTTAGGGGCGGCGCTCCTGCGACAATGGCCTACGGTATTGCCCAGACTGCCGCGGAATTATTTATGTCGCCAGACGCCGCGATCTCAATTTGCAAATTACAAAGAGGTTACGTCGACGTTCCCTTTGCGGCTGTCATCGTCTTAGGTAATTCCCCCGTCGGCGACAATGGTCTGCCCCGTGATCCAGCCGGCCTCGGAGGAGCACAGGAAAAGCGCGATGCCGGCGATATCGTCGGTCTGGCCGATGCGCCCAAGCGGCGTCGCAGCGACAATGTTCGCGCCTCTCGCCGCAAGGATGGTCGCGGTCATCTCGGTTTCGATCACGCCGGGCGCGATGGCATTGACCGTGATGCCTCTCGGCCCAAGCTCCTTGCTCCAGGAATGGGTCAGGGTGATGACCGCGGCTTTCGAGGCTGAATAAACCGAACTCGTGGGGATGGGGCGGAAGGCCAGCGCCGAGGAAAAATTGATGATGCGGCCGCCGGGCGCGGTCAAATGCGGAAGCGCCGCCTGTGTGACCAGGACCGTGCCCAACACATTGGTGTCCAGGACGGATCGAACGAACGCGGCGTCCATGGCGCCCAAGGCACGATAGGGTCCGATACCGGCGCAGTTAACGACGATATCGATGTGACCGAAACGGGCGACGGTTTCGGTGACGATCCTCTGTGCATCATTGTCGTCGGTGATGTCGCCTTTCACGGCCAGGCAATGTCCGCCGGCTTGCGTGATTTCCGCGGCCAGGCTTTCGGCTGCGTCGCTGCGCGACTGGTAGCCGATCGCTACCTGACTGCCGGCCGCGGCGAGGCGGCGCGCAACTGCGGCGCCGATGCCGCGCGAACCGCCGGTGATCAGGGCAACCCGTCCGCTCAATGATGTGTTGTCGGTCACGGCTGCTTGGCCCCTACGCCCGTCGCATCGCGGTGCGATCGTCGGCGGCGGCGGCAATCTCCAAAATCCGCGTCCGCCAAGCCTGCAGGTACTCCTCCCGCGTCGCTTGATCGACGCGCGGCGCTGCATAAGCGACGAACGGTTCGTGTGCCTGCATGCCCAGATATTCGATGACCAGCCGCTGCACCGACCACAGCACCTGATGCATCTCGCCGTAAACGCCGTCCGTCGAAAAGCGCTCGCGCGTTCCGCCCGAGGTCAGGCAGAGAATGCCTTTCTTGTCGTGGAAGAAGCCGCTGTCGTATCGCTTGCCCTCGCTATAAGCGAAGCCGTAGGCGAGCACGCGATCGAACCAGCCCTTGAGAATGGCGGGTACGTTGCCCCACCAGATCGGATAGACCCAGGCCACGAGATCGGCGCGCATGAAGCGCTGCTGTTCGCGCACGATATCGGGCGCGAACGTGCCGGTCTTGTGCGCGTGGCCCTGCTCGGTCTGGTAATGGAAACGCTCCGGATCGGCGGCGCTTAGAAAATCATGCCGGCCGGCGACTGGATTGAAGCCTTCGCCGTAAAGATCGGACACCTCGACCGTGTGCCCGGCCTCGCGCAACGCCTCGAGCGCCGTGTCCTTCAAAGCCGCCGTGAAAGACGTCGGCTCCGGATGAACATAGACCAAGAGGACGTGCATTCCATTCTCCTTGGAGGCTCGCGTGTCGCCGGGCCGAGGTCGACGGGGTGGTCATGCCCGGCGTTCCTATTCCAGCGACAGCCGTGCGATGGGCGCCTCATGCGCGTTTGCCCAGTCCGCCGAACAGGCCGTGGGGGAAGAACAGCAGCACGATGAGCAAAATGGTGAGCGCCACGACGTTCTTGTAGCCGGCGCCGACCACGACGATGGCGGCGGACTGCACCACGCCGAGAAGCACGCCGCCGACGAGCGCGGCCGGCGCACTGCCGAAGCCGCCGATGATCGCCGCGATGAAGCCGTTGATGCCGAACGGTCCGTCGACGCTGTAGGCCGTATATTGCGTCGGCGTGATCAGGATTCCGGCCGCGGCGCCAAGTGCCGCACTCAGGGCGAACGACAGCATCAGCATGGCGTTGACCGGAATGCCGAGCAAGGCCGCGGCTTCGCGGTTCTGCGAGCACGCGCGCAATGCCCGCCCGACGCGGGTGTGATTGAAGAACAGCGTGAGCAGCACCACCATCAGCGCGCCGCAGCCCAAGATCCAGAACAGCTGGTAATCGATCGCGATGGAGCCGAGCTTCAACGGCCCGCCGAGGGTGAAATCGGGATAGGTGCGCGGCTGGTCGCCCATTGTCAGGATGATGATCTGCTCGATCAGCAATTGCACCGCGAGCGTCGCCAGGATGACCGCGAACAGCGGCGCCTTGCGCTTCCACATCGGCCTGATGACCAGGACCTGTATCAGCACGCCGACGAAGGCGACGAGAACGATGCTGACGACGGCGGAAATGGCGACCGGCCAGCCGAGCTTGATCAGCATCGCATGGGTGAACATGCCGCCGAGCATGACAAAGACGCCTTGCGCGAAATTGACGATGCCGCTGGCGTTGTAGATGACGCAGAAGCCGATGGCGATCAGCCCGTAGACGAGCCCGATGCCGACGCCGTTGACGAGGCTCTGGATGAGTTCGACCGTGCTAGGCATACGCGGCCTCCTCGGTGCCGAGATAGGCGGCGATGACGTCCGGATGGCGCTTGATTTCGTCCGGCGTTCCCTCGGTGATCTTGCAGCCGAAATCGAGCACCGCGATGCGCTGCGCGATGCGCGTCACCAGCGCCATGTCGTGTTCGATGAGCAGCACGGTGGTGCCCTGGCGGTTGAGCTCTTGGATGACGTTAGCGAGCGCGTCGGTCTCATGCGCGTTGAGGCCTGCCGCCGGCTCGTCGAGCAGCAGCAGGCGCGGCTTTGCAGCAAGCGCGCGGGCGACTTCGAGCAGGCGCTGCTGGCCGTAGGGAAGCAGCTCGGCGTCTTGCTCGGCCTGGCCGGCGAGGCCGACGAACGCGAGCAGTTCGCGCGCCTTGGTGCGCACGTCGTCTTCCTGGCGGCGGAACCAGGAGAGGCGCGTGAGCGCTGCGGCCACGCCGCCTTTGGTCGCAAGGTGGAAGCCGACCTCGACGTTTTCGGCGACAGTCATGCCTTTGAAGAGTTGAACCAGCTGGAAGGTGCGCACCAATCCCTTCGCGGCGATCTTGTCCTGCCGCAGATGGGTGATGTCCTCGCCGGCGAATTCGATCGTTCCCGCCGTCGGCGCAAGGAAACCCGATACCATGCTGAAGAAGGTCGTCTTGCCTGCTCCGTTTGGGCCGATGACGGCGAACAGGCTGCCTTCCGGGACCTCCAAATTGATGTCGCTGTTGGCCGTCAATCCGGCGAACCGCTTGGTCAAATTTCGCACCGCGAGGAGCGCCATGGCTCAGCTCCCGGCTTTCGATTCGACAGGGCGCGGCCGGCCGATGCCGGCCAGCGCGGATAGTCCCTTCGGCACATAGATGAGCAGCACGAGCAGGACCAAGGAATAAGCAATGTCCTGGAAGCGGCCGGTGCTGCGGACGATCTGGGGCAGCAGCGAAGCGATGATGGCGCCGATCGCCGGGCCGAGGACGGTGCCGACGCCGCCGACGTAGAGCATGGTGAACGTGACCACGACCATTTGCAGCCCGAACACTTCCGGACTGATGAAGCCGACGACGTGCGCGAACAGCGAGCCTGCCGCCGACGCGTAGAGCGCCGCGATGACGAAGGCCGCGAGCTTGTATTGCGAGATGCGGATGCCGAGCGCGGCGGCTCCGAGTTCGCTGGTCGAGATCGCGCGCAGCGCCCGGCCGAAGCGGGAATGGCGCAGCCGGCCGGAGATCCAGAGGCCGATCACCAGGATCACCATCAGGCAGACGAGTTTCATGCGCTCGTCCTCGACCGTGAACGGACCGATGCCGAGCGGCGGGATGCCGGAATAGCCCATGTAGCCTTGCGTCAGGCTCGTCCATTGCACCGACAGATCGTAGGTGATGAGGCCGAGCGCGAAGGTCGCCATGGCGAGATAATGGCCGCGCAGGCGCAGCGTCGGATAGCCGACGACGAGCGAGGCGATACCGGCGATCGCCATCGACACGAACAGCGCCAGCACCGGCTCCCAGCCATATTCGACGCAGAGGATCGCGGTGCCGTAGCCGCCGATCGCCGCGAACGCGTTCTGCCCGAAGGAGGCCTGTCCGGTATAGCCCATGAAGAAATTGAGCCCGACGCAGAACACGCCGTAGATCATCGCGAGCTGCATCACCGTGAGCAGATAGCCGCCCTTGATGAAGACGAAGGCGAACAGCAGCGCGATAAAGACCGCGCCACCGACGGTGAAGTAACCGTAGTCGCGGAGCTTAGTGAAAATAGAAGCGCGCAAGGTCATGGTGCGATTTGATCTCATGCGCCGGCAATTCGGCGCGGACGCTGCCCGACGAAAGAACGTAAACCCGCCGCGCGAGCTTGAGGGCGAGCGGCGCCTTCTGCTCGACGAGGAGAATGCCGAGGCCGTTGCGGTTGAGTTCGCCCAAGGTATTGAGAATTCCCGCCGCAACCTTGGGAGCGAGCCCGAGTGATGGCTCGTCGAGCATCAGCAACTTGGGCCCCGCCATCAACGCGCGCCCGACCGCCAACATCTGTTGTTCGCCGCCGGACATCGACGCCGCGATCTGGCCCGACCGCTCGCGCAGATTCGGGAAAAGCGCGAAGACCTGTTCGAAGCGGCGCTCGACCTGGGCGCTTGAATTGCCGAGGCCGTAGGCGCCGAGCAGCAGGTTTTCCCGCACTGTCATCTCGCCGAAGAGCCCGCGTCCCTCTTGCACCATGATGATGCCGAGCTTGGCGAGATGGTGCGTCGGCAGCGCGGAGATATCCCGGCCCTTGAATTTGACCTTTCCATCGCTGGCGATGAGGCGCGACATGGCGCGGAGAAGCGTCGTCTTCCCCGCGCCATTTGGTCCGAGCACCGTGACGAACTCGCCTTCCTCGACGCGAAGATCGACGGGCCTCAGCGCTGCGACATGGCCGTAGCTCGCGCAAAGCCCGTTGACCTCGATCAAGGCCGGCAACGGACGGCTATCGGCCGTCATATTTGATGGCCAACTTGCCGTTCTTCACGTAGGCGATCAGGTAAGGGTTCTTGGTGATCCCGACGTGCTGCGTCGGCGAAAAGTCGTAGGGCGCACCAGCGCCGACATAGGGGCCGATCTTCTCGAAGGCATCGCGTACCGCCGTGCCTTCGATAGTCTTGGCCGCTTCCATCGCCTGCGCCATCATCAAGATCGAATCCCAGGCGCGCGAGGCCTGCGAGCTGTCGAGCTTGTCGCCGTATTTCGCCTTGAGCGGCGTGATGAAAGCTTCGGCCGCGGCATGCGCCTTCGCATCGGTGATCATGCGGAGGTCGTCGACCGCCACTTGGATCATGGGCGAGGGGAAAAGATACTGCTCGCCCAGCACCTTGCCCGCCTCGATCAGCAGATCGCTCTCATTGATGCTGCCGAGCAGCAGCATCTTGTTCAGGCCGAGATGCTTGATGTTGTTGGCTACGGTGATCACCGCGTTGCCCTGGCCGATCATGATGATCGCGCCGGCGCCGACGGCGTTGATGCGGCCGATCTGGACGCTGAAGTCGGCGTCTTCCTGCTGGTAGGACTCGTTGGCGGCCACTTCGAGCCCGTAATTCTTGGCATCTTCAACGGCGATATTGCGCATCAGCATGCCGTAGGGGCTCGGATCGCCGAGAATGCCGATCTTGCGGATGTCGGTCTTGTTCTTGAGGTACTCGTAGCGGGAGTCGACCTCGAACTTCGGCGGCGGCAGGAAGCTGAAGGCCCACTTCTGCTCGTCGGGCAGCCGCGGCAGGATCGAGCAGAGGAACATCGGCAGCTTGGCCTTGGTGACGAAGCTCGCGGCGGCGAAATTGCCCGCGGAGATGCAGCCGCTGTCGAAAGCGACGACTTTGTCCTCCGACATCATCTTCCGATAGATGACCACCGCCTCCTGCGGCGTCGACTTGTTGTCCTCGTAGACAAGTTCCAGTTTCTTGCCGAGCACACCGCCTTTGGCGTTGATCGCGGCGATCGCGAGCTCGAGCCCGTCGCGCCAGTGGCTGTCGGAGAGCGAGCCATAGCCGGTCAAGCCGAGCGAGGATCCGACCTTGATGGCTTCAGCCGCCGAGGCATGAGGCGCGGGCGAGGCCGCGAGCATCGCTGCGATCACAAGGGCATTGCGTGATCTCATTGTGTCATCCTCCCATGTGCTTGCTTTTGATTAAGCGTTCGGCCTCTGCGGGCCGATATGTTTGAATCCCTTATGACGGTGGGCCAAGCTTGCCCCGCACTTCGGCGAGGGCCGTGAGCGCGCCTTGGCGCAGGAAGCCCTGATCCGACGACAATGCAAAGGTGCTGGCGCCCAGCGTCTTGAGCCAAGCGGCCTCGGTGCCGTTACCGACATAGACGCTGATCGACTTGCCGGCCTTCAGCGCGGCGGCGGAAATGCGCTCGACCGCCTTGCGCACGGCCGGCGGGTCCTTCAATTCATCGCCGAAGGCAGCGGTGAGATCGCCGCGCCCGATGAAGAGGGAATCGACGCCATCGACCGCGGCGATGGCGTCGATCTCATCGAGTGCCTCGGGATCTTCGATCTGCGCCACCACGACCGTGTTGGCATCGGACATCGGCGATATGCTGCCACATCGGCACGGCGGTGTAGCGGCCGGCGCGGGTGCTGGTGGCAAAGCCGCGCTTGCCGCCGCGATAGCGGCAGAGCGCCGCGACCTTGCGCGCATAGTCGACACTCGCAACGTGCGGGATCAGGACGCCGGCAGCGCCGCAGTCGAGCACCGAAAGGATCGCCTCGGGGCCCGGCACGCGTACCAGAGCAGGGATGCCGGCAGCCCGTGCCGCGAGGAACGCGACGTCGGATGACGTGCGGTCGAACGGCGAATGTTCCTGATCGATGATGACGAAGTCAAAGCCAGCGTCGGCGATGATCTCGGTGGCATGGCCGGTCGGGGTCTTCAGGAACGTGCCGATCAGCGGCTCGCGCGCGATCACGCGCTGGCGGAAAGAAGCTGCGGAAGAGCTCATGTGATCGACTTTTCCATTGATCGATTTTTCGAGGCCTGTGCCGATTACGGCATCGGATATTCGTCGGCGTTCAGCACCCACCCGGGCTTCTCCGAGAAGTCCACGCGCGGCGGGCAGAAAATGTCGACGAGCTGGTTTGTGCCGCGGCCGACCGCTTCCGTCGTGTGGATCGACGGCGGCGGGATGACGGCGATCGAGGGCGAGCCGCACAATTCGTGATCGTCGGCGCGCCAGAAGTTCTTGTTCAACCCCCACGGCCAGCGCAGATGATGGAGGAACTCGCCATCGAGCGCGAGCGAGCATTGCTCGAAATCATCGTGATGATGCGGCGAGAGCTTGGTGGGGTCGCGCGGCCCCTGAAAGGAGTCGAGGAAATTGACCATGAAGGTCGTGCAGCGCCAGATGCGGCCGAAGCGGCCCTTCTCCGCAGGCACATCGAGGTTGTAGACGCGGAGCCGATAGCCGCCTTTGGGTTCGGGCCACGGCTCGGCCGGCGCGACATAGGGTTTGGCCGTGGCATAGGCGGCGGCATTGCTGCACTTGGCCGCAAGGTCGGTGGCGCGCGTGGTGAACATGCGCACGATCGAGCCCGGCTCGATCACGCGCAGGCTCGATTTTCCCGGCGGCACGAAGGCAAGCGAGCCGCCGTTGACGCGCTGGGTGCCATCCTTCGTGGTGATCTCGACCACGGCCTTCTTGTCGGAGAGCAGCACCACATATTCGTCGGGCTGATCGTCGCGCGCGAGGACGGCGCCCTTGGTCGGCTCGGTGACGGCGATGATGAAGTTTTGTCCGCGCCCGTACCAGGTTTTGCCGGCCGGTCCGTCTTCCTGCGGCCGCTCTTCATAAAAGCGGATGTATTCGGCGCGTCCGAAAGGTCCGCCCGCCGCTTGCTTTGCAGCCGGAGCCGCGGCCAGGGCCGCGCGGGGATCACTGGCGTCGTACATGCAAGTCCTCCCAATTCATTGTCGGCAGCCGGCCACGACAAGCGGCAGCGGCTCAATGCAGCGCCGGCAGATCAGCTTCAATTCCAAGCATGCGAGCGGTGTTCGACGACACCATCTTGCGAATCTGGTCGTCGTCGTAGCCGAGGTCGATGCAAAGCTTGATGCCCTGGCGGAAGCCTTCGAGCGGGCTCATGTTGCCGACCTGGCCGAGGTCCGAGCAGAACACGGTTTGATCGACGCCGGCCGCCTCGATGTGCCGGCGCAGGTCCTCGCCATTGGCGATCCTGAACTTCGAGCTTTCGAGAAACATGCACAGCGAGTGCTCGACATAGGCGCCCATGGCGGCGATCCCCTTCACGTCGTTCATGGTGGCTTGAACGATTTCTTCGGGATGGGTGAGGACCATGCGTTTGACGCCGCGCCGCTTGGCTTCCTCGAAGATGAGCCAGGTCTCGCTGATGTGCAGATGGCCGCTCGCCAGCACCATGTCGTTCTTGGCGACGACGTCGAGCACTTCTTTGACGTCGTCGCGCACCGTCTTGTCCGCATTGAGCACGGGAATGCCCACCGCCGGGCGGATTTTTTCGGTCGACGCGGGGTGGGTCCATTTGGACTGCGCCTGCCAGCGAAGATGATTTTCTGCGGCAAGCGTCGGCAGCCAGACGATCTTGCCGCCCATCGCCGCGGTGTGTTCGACCGCGTAAGGATTGAAGCCGCCGATGACATTGTTGAGCACAATGCTGGCGTAGATCTTGGTCTTCATCTCCGGGAAATTCGTGCGGATCAACGCCGTCGTCATCGCGCTCGAATAGTCGTGGTCCTTGGTCACCACCGCGGCGAACCCGGCGGCCGAGGCCTGCCGCAGCAATTCGACGTGGTCGAGTGCCCGCGGCGCGATCGAGGGCCCGCTGTGCACATGCGGGTCGATGGCGCCCTGCAGCAGCCTGTCGATGCGACGGTCGATCGTGTCACGCGCGTTCATCGTCGATGCCCTGCCTCCCTCACGTGCTTCACCGGCACGCCGACACCACGTTGTGCGTGGAGTCGGGCGAATGCTGGACGATCGCCTAAACTTCGCGCCTCAAGGCGCGGACATGGCGTGAAAAGGCGATCCTCTTTGCTGTTCGCGTATACGAAACGCTGTTTTTATTTGGAGGGTAACCGCCGTCCGCGCGTGTCTGTCAACCGGCAACGCCGACCGACAGAACAGCGAGGACGCGATCGCCTTTGCTCCCTTGATTGCGTTCTGCAACCGCGTATAGTGTTTCACGATCGCAAACACTTCACGATGATCATGCGCGACGATGACGCAGCCGGGACGGTGCGCTCGGTCCAACTCGCGATCGACGTGCTCGAGACCGTCAGCTTTGCCGATGAAGAGATGGGCGTGACGCAGATCGCCGAACGGCTCGGCGTCACCAAGGGATCGGTCTATCGCCATCTGCACACGCTGGTCGAGCGCGGCTATCTGGCGCAGAATCCGGCCACCAGCCGCTACTCGATCGGGCCGAAGAGCCGCCTGCTGGCGCGGCTGGCGCCGGAAACCGATCTCGTGCAGCTCGCCGAAGGACCGATGCGCGAACTGCGCGACGCCCTCGGGCACACCGTCGTCCTCTCCGAGATGACGCCGCGCGGCGCGCTGGTGCTGACCAAGGTCAACAGCACGTCGCCGATCGAGATCGGCGTGCGGTCGGGCAGCGAGCTTGCCTTTCACACCACGGCGCAGGGCAAGGTGATGCTGGCCTTCGCGCCGCGTCCGTTCCAGGCGCGTGTTCTTAAGCACCGGCTCGAAGCCGAGACGGCCAAGACCATCACCTCGGTGGAGCGGCTCGAGAAGCAATTGCTCGACATTGCCAAGCGCGGCTACGCGTCGGCGCCGGGGGAATCGATGCTCGGCCTCAATGCGGTCGCGGTGCCGATCTTCGACAGCCATGACGCATGCATCGCAACGCTCGCCATCGTCGGCTCCATTCAATTCCTTCCCGAAAAGCCGAAACAGTCGGACATCGATGCATTGACGAGAGCCAGCCAGCAGATATCACGCAAGCTCGGCATGGTCGGCGGCAGAAAAGCCGCCTCGTGAAGAGCTGATCGCTTTGCGGATTTGGAGCGGTTTCGGCTCGTCTTGAAGCACCTCAACGTCGTCATGGCCGGGCTTGTCCCGGCCATCCACGCCTTTCTATTGAGAGTCATCGAAAACACATCGAAAGAAAGGCGTGGATGCCCGCGACAAGCGCGGGCATGACGAGGGGAAAAGGATTCCATCAAACCGAAATACGATCTCGAAATTTATATCGGCCGCGCTCCCAAAAAGTCTTTCATCGTACAAAGTGCCAGCGGCCGACCGCAGGCAGGTCAGAAGCCCACCTTATCGCCGCCTTTCAGCGCCAGCATCTCGCGTGCGTCGTCGGGCGAGGCGATCTCGAGGCCGAGGCCTTCGATGATCTGGCGGACGTTTTTCACCTGCGCGGCATTCGACGGCGCGAGTTTGCCCGCGCCGAGCCAAATGGAATCTTCCAGGCCGACGCGAACATTGCCGCCCATGGCCGCCGCCATCGCGGCGATGGGCATTTGGTTTCTGCCGGCTCCAAGCACCGACCAGTGATAGTTCTCGCGGCCGAAGAGACGATCCGCCGTGCGTCGCTGGTGCATGACGTCGTCGGGATGGCCGCCGATGCCGCCGAGAATGCCGAACACCGTTTGGACGAACAGCGGCGGCTTCACGAGCCCGCGATCGAGAACTTGGGCCAGATTGTAGAGATGGCCGGTGTCGTAGCACTCGAACTCGAACCGCGTGCCGTTGCCGGCGCAGGTTTCGAGAATGAATTCGATATCCTTGAACGTGTTGCGGAAAATGATGTCCTTGCTGCCTTCGAGATACGGCTTCTCCCAGTCGTGCTTGAACTCCTTGAAGCGGTTCAGCATCGGGTAAAGCCCGAAATTCATCGAGCCCATGTTGAGGCTCGCGACCTCCGGCTTGAGCTTGTGCGCCGGGCTGACGCGCTCCGCGACCGCCATGGTCGCGGCGCCGCCGCTGGTCAGGTTGATGACGACGTTCGAGCGCTGCTTGATGCGCGGCAGGAATTTCGCGAACGCGTCCGGGGACTGGTCCGGGCGTCCGGTCTGCGGATCGCGTGCGTGCAGATGCACGATTGCCGCGCCTGCCTCCGCCGCGCCGATCGCGGCATCCGCAATCTCGTCCGGTGTCACCGGCAGATGCGGCGACATCGACGGCGTGTGGATCGAGCCAGTAATGGCGCAGGTGATGATGACTTTGTTCGGCTTCGCCATGTTTTCTCCCCGGCGGTCGGCGGGATCGCCCGTGTTCAAACCGTCGCCCCTCGGTCAGGTGGCGACGTACTTCTTCCAGTTGTCGGTCTTCAGCGGCATGGCCTGGAAGGGGCGCCGACGGTCAGCGGCCACGCCGATCAGTTCGGCTGCGCTGAGGCCTTTGCGCTCGAGATACGTCTGAAACTCCGCCAATGCGCCGGAGAGCGTCTCGGCACCTCGGATCATCACCGCCGACGACATCTCGACGGCCGACGCGCCCGCAAGCATCATGCGCGCGATGTCGAGACCGGTTTGTGCGCCGTTCGTGGCGATCAGCGGCTTCCCGGCGCCAACCTTCGCGCGCGACAGCGCCAGCCACTGACAGGTCAGAGGCAGGTTCCAGAAGCCGCCGACGCCGAGCGTCGTGCCGAGCATCGGTTCGAGCGTCTCGACATCGGGGATCAATCCCAACGATCGTCCCGCCATGACCACCGCATCGCCGCCGGCTGCGAATGCCGCGGCGGCGAGGTCGGGGACACGTTCGCTTTGACCCGTGATTTTCACCCACAGCGGGAGCGAAATGGCCTTCCGCACCGTCGAGACAATCATCGAAACGTTGGCCGGATCGAGCTCGGTCGAAACCGCGCCTTTGGCCTGGCTCGCATAGGGCGTGCCGATATTGAGCTCCAGGATGCGAAGGCCGGCCTGCTCGATCAGCTTCGCCATCCGCACGGCGGCATCGAGATCGGCGAGGATGAGACTTGCGATGGCGTAGGAGTCGCAGGCGCGCGCCTCGCGGTCCATTTGCACCGTCTGTTCCAGCCACTGATCGAACGGCTGCGGGGTCAAACCGGAGCGACATGCGACGAAGGCCGAGGCGGGCGCGTCCGGTCCCCACTTCACCGGATTCCAGTGCGCGTCGAGGAGCATGTATTCGGCGCGCTGCAATTGATCGCGCCCGGCATCTGTTTCATTGATCGATTTGACGACCACCGCGCCGACGCCAGCCTTCAGCGCGCGCCGAATTCCATCGACCTCGATCAAATGTTCCGCAGAACCTGCAATAAGCGGGTTCTTCAACGTCACGCGACCGAGAGCCGTGGTGAGGGAGGTCATGTTTAACTCGTGTCTCTTCTAATGCACTTTTACGTCGGCGATACCAAGGCGGAGGCCATCGCGTGATACTGCCTCCACTGAGCGAGATGGCAAGGAACACCAAGACCAACGTCATCCGGCTCCAACAGCGAGGCGCGACGGCCCGGCCGACATAATCAAGCCGTCTAAAATATACGACTGTCGAGAATGCGGTCGCTTGCGGCCAATCGTGCGGAGCCATTCACTTTCAGCTCCGCCAGGGCCGCTGCGAGCTCTGCTGGCGTCCGCGAAGATTGTTCATCCAGCATCCATTGGTAGGAGAACGTGTATACGAGGGCGCAGCGCGCGTAGCGCATCTGGGAATATCGCATCAGGCGCTCGTCAATCGGAACATCGTCATTGAGCGCTTCGCGCGCGAGAACGTATCCATCCTCGGCCGCCATGGCTGCACCTTGGGTGAGATGCGGAGGAAACGTATGCGCGGCATCGCCGCCGAGGACGACGCGGCCGCGAAACCACGGCCAGGGCAGCAGCATCGGCTCGATCGGGCTGTAGACGATGTCTGAGTCTTTATCGAGTGCGGCGGCAACGTCGGTGACATAGCTGCCGTATCCGGATAGCCGCGCTCTGAATAAATCCGGAAGCTCCTCGCGTTTGAAAACAGCGTTTGGCGCCTCGGCACAGATGTGGAAGACATACATGAGATTATCGCCGAGCGGCATGGCACCCGTTTTGCCGCCGATGCCGATCAGGAACTCCATGCACCGGACGTAATCGGGACGCGCCACTTGCACGCGCCAACCTCCATAGCCGGAAGGGCGAGGCACGAAGGCCGTGCCAACAAGATGAAGGCGGGTGGTCGAACGTATGCCGTCGAATCCGGCAAGCAGATCGAAAGAGGCGCGGCGGCCGTCCGAATACGTCACCGTCACGCCGTCTTCCTCGTCATCGATTTTGGTGACGGTCAGGCCGGTGTGCACTCGTACACCGTGCACGCTCAGCAGCGCTCAACAAAATCTCGTGCAGATGCAAACGCGACAAGGCGCAGGTCCCAGGCACCACATCATCGCCCATCAGGAACTTGTGCTCGACCACCAGCCTGCGGTTGGCGTCGAAGATGCACATGCGGTCGTACGCGAACCCGGCCTTCAATATCTCGGGAAGAACTCCCAGCGCCTCGTAGACGCGGAGCGCGTTCGCAGGCTGGCCAAGTCCGACCCCCGGCACATCGAAACCCGGCCGGCGCTCGATCAGGACGACCTCGACGCCTCGTTGCGCGAACGCGGTGGCAGCCGTCAAGCCGCCGATGCCGCCCCCAACCACCAGCACACGCTTAATATCGCTCATGTCGCCCCTGAGCGGCACCGCTCCCGCGCACACCACGTCCGGCTGCGGGCCGCCCCAATCTCGCGAGCAATTCTATAAAGCCGAATGACGTGGTCCAGCGGAAGTTCGGGATAAGGCTCCCAAGCAAGCGGATCGATCCGCGTTGACGTGCCGACCGGAATTCTTCGCGGTTGACATCGGAGGCCGACGACCGCTTGTTCACAACGTTCCTGTGCGATCTAATCGAGCGCCGGGTGCCCGCTGCGTTCCCACAATCGCGAGGAAGTTCTAATGACAGTTCGATCTTTGGCTGCCGGATTGTTGTTCAGCCTTCTTCTACCGGTGGTGGCGCAGAGCCAAACACAACTGCGCGTGACCATTCCCGTCATCGGGATGAACTTCCTGCCGCTATTCGTTGCCGTCGATAAGGGAATATTCGCCAAGGAGGGCATGCAGGTCGAGATCGTCTCGACCTCGGGCGACGGGCCCGATGTCGACGCGCTCATCGCCGGCAGCGTGCAGTTCACGATCTCGACGCCCAATCGGCTGCTGACCAGCTACGAGCAGGGCAAGCCGTTGCTGGCGATCATGAACATGGCCAACCGCAACGCCATCGACTGCGTCATGAACAAAGCCGTGGCCGCCCGGCTCAACATTGCGGAGGCGACCCCGCTCGATCAGAAGCTCAAGGCCTTGAAGGGACTGAAAGTCGCGGGCACCCGGCCCGGCGCCTTCACCTATCTTGTGCTCGTCGATTACGCCAAACGCGCCGGCTTGGTCCCCCAGAAGGACTTGCAAATTCTTGGCGTCGGCGGCGGCCCGTCGATGATCGCGGCCATCGAGAACGGAGCAATCGACGTTGCCTGCAACACCAGCCCGAATACCGACCTGATGGTCGAGCGCGGCAAGACCATCATGTTCACGCACAACTCGCTTGGCGTCGATCCCGCCTACGATGACTTCCTGTTCGAGCTGCTTTACGTCCGCCCCGATTATGCCAAGCAGAACCCGGAGATCGTCCGAAAATTCTGCCGCGCTCTTCTCGCCGCGATCGCCGACATTCGCGACACCCCGACGAAGGATCAGCTTCCGATCCTCCGCGCCCGCTTCTCCGGCATCGCCGACAATATGCTGGTGTCGGTGCTCGACACGCTGAAGCCAATGTTTCGGCGCGACGGCAAGGTCACTCCGGAATCGCTGGCAAAAGCAACGAAGTTCATGATCGATTCGGGCGCCATCACCAGCGCCGTGGCCTGGGACAAGATCGCGACCTACGATTATCTTCCGAACTAGCGAACACCGGATCGTCGGAGGATCAACGTGTCGATCAATCGTCGTAATATCCAGCCGGACGCGCTGCATGTGCGTCGCGTCGACAACCGCGTTCTCTACTCGCATGTCGTCAGCGTCGAGCCGAAGCGCCTCATCTTCGTCTCGGGGCAATTGTCGCGCGACCGCCACGGAAACGTCGTCGGCAAGGGCGATATGGGGGCGCAGCTGCGTCAGGCGCTGGAGAACATCAAGGCCGCGCTGGAGGCTGCGGGCGCGAGACTTGAAGACCTGGTGCGCACGAACACCTACGTCACGGACATCGACGAGTATTTCAAGCATGTCGACATTCGGATGGAATATTACTCGCATGCGATGCCGACCAGCACGACGGTCGAGGTCAGAAGGCTGTCTCAGCCGGAGTTGATGGTCGAGATCGACGCCATCGCCGCAGTGGGATGAAGTGGGGCGACGACCCGCGGCGATGCTCAGCTTAAAAAATGTCAGCAAATCGTTCTTAGCGCGCGACCGCATCGTCAAGGCAATCGAAATCGATATCGCTCGACATCGCGCCGGGCGAGTTCGTGACGCTCGTGGGACCGAGCGGTTGCGGCAAGTCGACGATCCTGAATGTCATTTCCGGCCTGATGTTGCCCACCGAAGGCACGGTCGAGATCGACGGCAAGCGACTCACCGGCGTCACCCGGGAGATTGGCTATGTCACCCAACATCACAATCTGATGCCCTGGCGCACGTTGATCGACAACGTGGCTTTCCCTCTGCAGGTCGCGGGCGTGTCCGCGTCCGAGCGCAACGATCGCGCCCGCGAGTCTGATCAGCATGGTGGGCCTCGCGGGCTTCGAAGCCGCCTATCCGCATGAACTTTCCGGCGGCATGCGCCAGCGGGCCAACATTATTCGCACGCTGATCTATGAGCCCAAGGTCGTGTTGATGGACGAGCCGTTTGGGCCGCTGGATGCGCAAACGCGCACCGTCTTGCAGGACCAGCTGCTCGCGATCTGGAACCGGACCAAGATCACGATCGTGTTCATTACGCATGACCTGCATGAGGCCATCGGACTGGGCGACCGGGTGGTGTTGCTCAGTGCGAGGCCCGGCCGCATCGTCCGCGTCGACAAAGTTGCATTGCCTCGTCCGCGGGACGTCTTTCGCCTGCATGACAATGGCGCGTTCCGCGATCTCTATGATGCGATTTGGGCTGACCTCGAACGCCAGGTCGGTGCGCTCCGCACGGGCACGGCATCATGACCGCCAAATCCGAAGACGCGGAAATCTATCAATCGCAGGCGCAGCGCCAGGCCAAGCGCCGATACCGTCGCGGTGTCGTGCTCGGTCAAATGGCGATCATCGCGATCGTCATCGTCGTGTGGCAGTTCGGCAGCGGTCGACTGTTCGACCCGTTCTTTGTCGGCAGTCCGCTGGGAGTGGCGAAAATATTGCTCAACGATTTCGGCGACGCCGGCTTCTATCGCGATCTCAAGGTGACGGGATTGGAGATGGCGGGCGGCTTTCTCATCGGCAGCCTCGGCGGGATCGGTCTCGGCGTGCTGTTTGCCCGATGGCGGTTCGCCGCGGACATCGCCGATCCGTTCTTCAATGCCCTCAACAGCCTGCCGCGAATTGCACTGGCACCGCTGCTGGTGATCTGGTTTGGCATCGACATGGCATCGAAGGTGGTCCTCGCCGCGACGCTCGTTTTCTTTCTGATGTTCTTCACCACGCTGTCGGGAATCCGCAGCGTCGATACCGCCTTGATCGATCTGGCCCGCCTCGTCGGCGCCAACGACCGCCAGATCTTTCGCTATATCATGCTGCCCGGCGCCGCCGCCTGGATCATCAGCGGCCTGAAGATGAGTTTGCCTTACGCGTTGATCGGGGTGATCGTCGGCGAGTTTCTGGTGTCCTCGAGTGGGCTCGGCTATCGCCTCAATTATTACAGCACGTCCTACAACACCAACGGTACCTTCGCGATGCTCCTCGTCATGATGGCGTTGATGATGAGTTTGAACGCGTTGATGAATCTGGTCGAACGCCGCGCCCTCGTCTGGCGCGCGACGAGCTCCGAGATGCTTCAGCCGTATTGATCAAGAGATTCTGCCGGGAGGGTCGGCCCGCATTTGACGCGGTGCCTTCAGCACCGAACTGAATGGCCCTGGCTGAAGACTGATTTCATACGCCGGCCACCTGGCTTGTTGTTCAAAGCAGGCGACCAGCTGAAAGCCGTTGAGATAACCGTACGAACACTTTTTTCATTTTGGCGCCGGTCCCTTACGCGCTAATGTGTGGGCGGGAAACGCTAGGGGAGCCTGATCAGCAAGCAGTCGGGCCTCGGTCAAGGACTCACAATGAATATCTCGGAGCCCTTTATCCACCGTCCGATTGCAACGTCGCTGCTGATGGCGGCGATCGGCTTCGTCGGCCTCGTCTCGATACCGCTTTTGCCGGTCGCGCCGCTGCCGCAGGTCGACTTTCCGACGGTGCAGGTGAATGCGACGCTGCAAGGTGCGAGTGCCGAGACCATGGCGGCATCGGTAGCGTCGCCGCTGGAACGTCAGTTCGGGCAAATTCCCGGCATCACCCAATTGACCTCGGTGAGCGCGCTCAACGCGACCGCCATCACCATCCAGTTCGAACTCAATCGCAACATCGATGCGGCCGCCCAGGACGTCCAGGCAGCGATCACGGCGGCGAGCAGGACGCTGCCGCAGACGATGACTTCCCCGCCGAGCTACAGGAAGGTCAACCCCGCCGATTCCCCGATCCTGACGCTTTCCGCCCAGTCCGACACTTTGCCGCTGATCACGGTCGACGACTACGCGGACAATTTCATGGCCCAGCAGCTGTCCCAGGTGCGCGGTGTTGCCCAGGTTCAGATTTGGGGTGAGCAGAAGCCTGCCATTCGTATTCAGGTGGATCCAGCGAGGCTCGCTGCGGCCGGCCTGACGCTGGAAGACGTGCGTCCGATGCTCGTCAACTCGACCACAATCGCTTCCAAGGGGACGGTCAATACCGCCGATACCAGTTTCACCATCGCGGCAAACGATCAGATCATCGATGCGGAGCCATTCAACGACGCGATCGTCGCTTATCGCAATGGCGGCCCGATCCGGGTGCGCGATATCGGTCAGGCAGTCGCCGGTCCGACAGATAACACCATCGGCTCGTTCCAGAACGGCAAGCGCGGCGTTCTGCTTGTCGTCTATAAGCAGCCCGGCGCCAACGTCATCGAGACGGTCGATCAAATTAAAGCGCTGCTGCCGCGCCTCATCCGCAACATTCCGCCGGCGATCAAAGTCGAGGTGGTGCAGGACCGTACCCGAACCATTCGCGCTTCCGTGCGAGACGTCGAGTTGACGCTGGCACTGACGATCGTGCTGGTGGTCATGGTCGTATTCCTGTTCCTGCGCAATTTCTGGGCGACGATGATTCCCGGCATTACGGTGCCGCTGGCGCTGCTTGGCGCGTTCGCGATGATGTACGTGCTGGGTTTCAGTCTCGATAATCTTTCCCTCATGGCGCTGACGATTGCCGTCGGCTTCGTCGTCGACGATGCCATCGTGGTCGTGGAGAACATTCACCGCCATGTCGAAGAGGGCGAGGCGCCATTCGAGGCGGCGCTCAACGGCGCCCGCGAAATCGGCTTCACCGTCCTCTCGATCAGCTGCTCATTGGTGGCGGTGTTCATCCCGCTCTTGTTGATGGGCGGCATCATCGGGCGGCTGTTTCGCGAATTCGCCCTCACCGTCACGGCGTCGATTGCAGTGTCCGCGCTGGTGTCGCTGACGCTTGCCCCGATGCTTTGCTCACGCTTCATGCGACCCGAAACGCATCATCACGGCCGTCTCTATCGCGTCGTCGAAGCGGGTTTCGAGGCACTGCTGTCGTTCTATCGATCGACCCTCGATGTCGTGCTGCGGCATCAGGCGATCACGCTCGGTGTTTTCTTCGCCACGATGGTTCTGACCGGGGCGATGATGTACTACACGCCCAAGGGTTTCTTCCCGATCCAGGACATCGACCTGCTGAGCGGCATAGCCGAGGCCTCGCAGGACGTTTCGCCGCAGAAAATGATACGCCTCGAGACCGAAGTCGATCGCACCATTCTCAACGATCCGGCAGTGGAAGGGGTCGTCACGAGTTTCGGGCCGAGCTTCGGGTCCCCCGCGAACGTCGAACGCTTGAACATCATCCTCAAGCCGCGCGAGGAGCGCGACGTCGATGCCTCGCAGGTCATTGACCGATTGCGTCCGCAACTTGCCAAGATTGTCGGTGTGACAACTTATCTTCAGCCGTCGCAGGACATCACGGTTGGCGGGCGCGTAGCCCGAGCAGCATTTCAATACACCTTGCAGGATCCCGACATTCAAGAGCTTTCCGAATGGTCGGCGAAGCTGATGACCAAGATGCAGAACTCTCCCGGAGATCGCGGATGTAGGAACCGATCTCCTCTCGAGGGCGCCCCAGCTCAAGGTCAGCATCAATCGCGATCAGGCCGCACGTTTCGGAATCACGCCTCAGGCGATCGACGACACGCTCAATGACGCGTTCGGTCAGCGTCAGATCACCCAGTACTTCACCCAGCTCAATACCTACTTTCTTATCCTCGAAGTCCTGCCGGATATGGCCGTGAGCCTCGAGTCCCTCGATCACATCTATGTCAAATCGCCGCTGACCGGCGGCACCGTGCCGCTATCGGCGCTGGTGGATTTTGATCGCTATAAGGTCGGGCCGCTGGTGATCAATCATCAGGGGCAATTTCCGGCGGCGACGCTCACCTTCAACCTCAGCGCGGGCGTAGCGCTCGGCGAGGCAGTCGACGCAATTACGCGGGCGGCTGCCGAAATCGGTGTGCCCAACTCCGTCATCGGGACATTCCAGGGCAATGCCCAGGCATTCCAATCGTCATTGTCGAGCGAGCCGGTGCTGATCGCCGCGGCACTTGTCGTCGTCTATATTATTCTGGGGATGTTGTATGAGAGCTTCATCCATCCGTTGACCATCCTGTCGACATTGCCGTCCGCCGGCGTCGGCGCGCTGCTCGCGCTCAACCTCGGACACATGGACCTCTCGGTCATCGGCATCATCGGCATCATTCTGCTGATCGGCATCGTCAAGAAGAACGGCATCATGCTGGTCGATTTCGCCATCGGGGCGGAACGCGATCGGAACATGCCGCCGATTGCCGCGATCCGCGAAGCCTGTCTGCTGCGGTTCCGCCCGATCCTGATGACCACAGCGGCGGCGATGCTGGCGGGCCTTCCAATGATGTTCGGCCACGGCACCGGATCTGAACTGCGAAAGCCTCTAGGCTATTCAATGGTGGGCGGCCTCGCGCTCAGCCAAGTGCTTACTCTCTACACGACGCCGGTCGTCTATCTCTACCTCGCCCGCCTGCAGGCCTGGGTGCGGGGAAGAAAGGCAGGTCGTTCGACTGCGGCGCCGGCCGAAGATCTTGGTTCTGCCGCCGCGGAGTGATCCGGAAAGCTACCGTCGCCCGCGATCGCCGCCGGGAGCCGCCGCCTTCGGGGCGCCGTGCTGCGAGGGGGGTGCTTCGCCTCGGATGAACACCCAATGCGACGCCGCTCAGGCGGGGCGGCGGCAGCAGCGATCGTGCAGCAATGCTCTGGACTAACTCCCAGCTTCGGGCTGAAATCCTCAAGCGGGCGGGAGGACATTCAGCCATGAATTTCGAACTTGCAAAGTTGCTCAAAGCGGCGGGCTTCCGCCAGCCGACCGGAAACGAGGCACGCTATTTCATCAATGAGTTTCTCATCATTCGGCGCGAAGAGGCCGTTCGGATGTTTTATGCCGACAAGGCGCGACAAGGCTGGCCGGTGAACATCGAGGAAGATCTCGTCTATTACCCGACGCTGACCGAACTGATCGACGGATGCGGCCAGCCGTTCGAACTGTCGAGCCCGGCGCCCGGCGAGTGGTACGCAAAGAACAAGCTTCTGGACGTCGTTGAGGGGGCCAAGGGCCAATCACCGACGGAAGCGGTGGCCCGGCTGTGGCTCGCCCTTCAAAAGAAGTTATGAGGGTGCCGCCGAGGACAACGACCCAGATGAATGGGATGCAGCATTTGGCTTCCCTTCAAGCGAACCTGCGAAGGCGGTGCTGCATGAACAGGCAACGACTTGAACGCCCGAGTTAGCCCCTCAGCACTGCTCGCTTGAAAACGATGGAGCGACAGTGACCGACCTGAAGGCCCCCAAACCGAACCCCATCCGCGATTCCAAGAATCGCATCAAGCTCGGCGTCTTCGCCACCAACGGCAACGGCGCGGCCTTCACCTTTCATCCCGATCGCTTCCATTGCACGTGGGATGCCAACGTGCGGCTGGCGCAAAAAGCCGAAAAGCTCGGGTTTGAGGGCTTCGTCTCTGCGGCACACTGGAAGTCGTTCGGTGGCGATGACCACTACAGCGGCGATTTGATGGAGACGTTTACGTGGGCGGGAGCGGTCGCTGCCGTGACGGAGCGTATCGGCGTCATCAGCACGGTGCATGTCACGCTCAACCACCCGGTATTCGTCGCCAAGGCGGAGGCGACCGTCGATCTCATCTCCAACGGTCGCGCCGGCATGAACCTCGTCCTCGGCTGGTATCCCCCGGACATGCAGCTTTTTGGATATGAGGTGAAGGAGCACAGCGACCGGTTCGAGCTCGCGGAGGAGTGGATACACGTCTTCGACCGCCTGTGGTCGGAGCGAAAAAGCTTTGATTACAAGGGCACGAACTATGACTTGAAGGGCTGTTTCAGCCAGCCGCACGGCGTGCAGGCGCGCCCAGTGCTGCTCAACGCCGGTCGTTCTCCGCGCGGCCGGGAGTTTGCGGCAAAGAACTGCGACATCGCCTTTGTCTCCGCGCACAACCCCGAGCCGAACGCTCTCAAGAAGCAGGTCGAGGACTACCGCAACGAAGCACGGACGAAATTCGGCAAAGAGATCCAAATCTGGATGTCGGCTTACGTCGTGCTGAGGGACACAACGGAGGAAGCGAAGGCCTACGCCCACGATTACATCGTCACGCGCGGCGACGACGCGGCCGTGCAGACCATCATCAAGCATAATGCCATCGACACCAAATCGATGCCGCCCGAAGCAGCCGAGAAACTCGCTTACGCCTTGAAGGCCGGATTTGCCGGTTTTCCGCTGGTCGGAGATGCGGACCATATCGCCGGCCTGTTCGCGGACCTCTCCGAGGCCGGGGTCGATGGCTTCCTGCTGACGTGGCTCGACTACGAGGGCGGCCTCGATCGATTCGGCCGGGAAATTTTGCCCCGTCTTGAGAAGGCAGGATTGCGCGCGCCCGCCGCAGGCCTGATGGAGAAGGCGGCAAGGTCTTGAGCGGCGGCACAGCCGAGCGTGAAGTTGCGTTCGCGACCCTCGCACGCGGCGCGGTTGAAGCCTTCGTTCAATCGATGACGCTGGGGCTTCGACGTGGGCCACCTCGGCTGCTTAATCGAACATGGCGATGCAGTCGATCTCGACATTGATGCCGGCGCGGTGCGGCGTGCCGCCGACGCAGGTGCGGGTCACCTTCTCGCCGGCCATGTACTCGCGGAACGTTTCGTTGAAGCGCGGGAAATCGGCCGTGTCGCGCAGGATGACCCGCATGTTGACGATGTTCTTCGTCGTCGCCCCCGCGGCCTCGAGTATCCTCATCAGGTTGTCGAGCGTCTGGCGCGTCTGGACGGTAATGTCACCTGCGACGACGGTGCCGGTGCGCGGATCGAGCGAGCCCTGACCCGAGACGAAGAGCATGTTGCCGAACCGAATGGCTTGTGCGAGCGGCGAGACTGCCTGGCCCGGCGTGAAGCCGGTGGTCGGCGCCGAGGACGAGGTGATGATCTCTTTGGGCATGAAGTCTCCGCAGTGACGCTGTGTGCTAAGACTCTTTCGGCCGAAAACTTGCGAAAAGCCAGCGGCTTTTTTTAGATCAAGGCCGGACGCTGTGACCTACGCGATGCCTTCCGCCAACTGGGAATCCGATTGACAAATCCAGTGTCCGATCGAGAGCAATTGAGCGAGCTGGATGTCGCGCGCCCCGCGACCAGACGGGTGTTGCCGTGGCATTCGATCCTCAATTCGCTCGTTCCCTTTTTGCTTCCCGCGGCGATCCTGATCTTGTGGCAGCTCACCGTGATGTGGGGCGGCTATCGCCGGTCGGTTCTGCCGGCGCCATCGGACATTCTCGTCACCTGGTATGATCTCATCACCGGAACAACCAAGGCCGCGGGCCGCTATTCCGGCTCGTGGTTCGACCATGTGGCTGCGAGCCTGTGGCGCGTGTATCTGGGCTTCGCCTGGGGTGCCATCAGCGGGATCATCATCGGACTATTCATCGGCATATCGCGCATTTTCGAACGTGCCGTCGATCCGACCGTGCAGCTCACGCGCAACATCCCCGTCACAGCCTGGGTGCCGCTGTCGCTGGTCTTTTTCGGCATCGGCAACGCGCCCGCAATCTTCCTGATCGGACTGGGCGCCTTTTATCCGAGCGTGGTGAATACGACGCACGGCGTGCGGCAAATGAACTCGATTTTGCACAAGGCCGCGACCATGATGGGCGCCAACCGGCGCGAAATGCTTGGACAGAGTCATTCTGCCCGCGTCGCTGCCGTCGATCATGACCGGCCTGCGCCTGAGCATGGGCGTGGCCTGGGTTCTCGTGGTTGTCGCCGAAATTCTCGCGGTGCGCAGCGGGCTTGGATACCTTCTGAACGACGCCTACCAGTTCTATCGCAACGACGTCGTTATTGCCGCGATGATCAGCATCGGTGCGCTCGGGTTCTTATCGGATCTCGTCATCGTCGCCATCCGCAACAGAGTCCTCCAATGGAACCAGTTGGAGGTCTTTAGTGGGAAGAATTAAGCTTGCCGACGTCAGCAAGACCTTCGAGACGCGCACCGGGACCGTGACCGCACTCTCCAACGTCGACCTCGAGATCGGAGACAGCGAATTTGTCACCATTGTCGGAGCGAGCGGCTGCGGCAAGTCAACGCTCTTGAATTTGGTTGCCGGTTTCGAGAAGGCGAGCACGGGCCGCATCCTGGTCGATGGACGGGAAGTACGACAGCCGGGACCCGACCGCGGCGTGGTGTTTCAGCAGACCGCGCTCTTCCCTTGGCTTTCGGTCGAAGAAAACATTGCCTTCGGATTGACCTTGAAGGCGAACAGGACGGCAAAAGACGTCATCGATGACAAAGTCGATCTGATGCTTCGAAAGGTTGGGCTCGAGAAGTTTCGCAAGCGTTATCCTTCGGAGCTTTCCGGCGGCATGCGGCAACGCGCGGCGATCGCCGCCGTGCTCATGATCGATCCCGGCATTCTCTTGATGGATGAGCCGTTCGGCGCGCTTGATGCGCTGACGCGCTCCATCATGCAGGATTTTCTGCTCGACCTTTGGGAGAGCAACAGGAAGACGGTGGTTCTCGTCACCCACGATATCAACGAGGCGATCTATCTGTCGGATCGAACCGTCGTCATGACTGCCCACCCGGGCCGCGTTCATGAGATCGTCGACGTCCGCCTGCCGCGTCCGCGTTCGTACGGCATTCAAGGATCGCCGGAGTTCATCTCGCTGCGAGACCGCGTAACCGATACGGTCCGGACAGAAGCCGCGATCGCTCAAGCCTGAGCGATGACTTAATCCGCAAATGCAAGGTGTCGAAGTCAAGGAGCCAAAGATGATCAAGCGTACGCTGTCGCGACGATCGTTCGGAAAATTGTCTGCGGGCCTCGTGACCGCAACCGCGCTGCAAGGGCGGGCGATCTTGCCGGCCTTTGCGGCCGACACCGTGCGGGACGGACTCCAGATCGGTGCGATCGGAGCGTTGCGGTCGAGCCTGCCCGATATCGCCAAGAGCTACGATCTTGTCTACGACGTAAGAGACTTTCGCGACAGCACCGCCGTGCTGCTCGCCCTTGATCAAGGCGAGCTCGACATCGGCAACACGACGACGCAGCACCTCATCAGGGCCATCAGCGAGGGAATCCCCGTCTCGTGGATTTGCGGCTGGGCTGGAGGTTACAACGTCCTTGTGATGCGCAAGGGATTGAATGTCGAAGCCGGCAACGGCGCCGCTCTGAGCAAGCTTGCGATGGACCGCAAGAAAACGGGAAAGCCGCTCTCTTTCGGCGTGCCGACGGGATCGCTTCAACATGCAAAGCTGTCAATCTATCTGAAGTCGATCGGGATCGATCCGGAAAAGGACGTGCAAGTCGCCAACATTCCATTTCCCAATCACCCGCGGGCCTTGGAAGCGGCCGAAGTCGACATGATCATGACCCTTTCGGCATTCGGCGCGATTGCCATCAACAGGGGAGACGGCACGCTCTATCTTCATCTCTTCGGCAAAGGCTATGGGAAGCAGGAGGTTGGATTTATCGTTTCGAAAAAGCTCATTCAGCAGAAGCGAGAACTCGTGCAGCGCATCGTCAATTCGCATGTCGAGGCAATGAAGACATTCATGGACAAGCCGGAGAAGCAGATCGAGCTCGAGACCAAATATTCTCAGCTCCCGGCGCCCGTCATCGCGATGCAGGAGCGCGATTTTCTGAAATACAATTTCAGGACCAATGTCGAAGACATCAGGGCGATGGCGCGCGAGCTCTATCAGCTCGGCTGGGTGAAGGAAGATTACGGCACGAAGGTCGACAGCTATGTCGACCTGTCATTCGTTGCCAAGGCGACAGGTCTGTCCACGTCCGAGCTGTCGACTTGGTAAACGCGCCTCTGAGCGCGCAGTTAGGCGCGACGGCGCTTGACCCGTTTCACGCCCTGCGGACAAATCTGAGCAATGACGATAAGCTGTTCGAACATGGTCCAACACGCGAAGTTGATAAAAATGTTATTGTTCTTGGCCATGTTCACTCATCGCTTCCCGGTTTAATATCGCCTTCGGATGGGGTTCGAGAGCAACCGGACGATCGTCCGTCGCAAGGTTAACGATCTGCAGCGGACGACGTTCAAGCTCTCCAAGCAGTTGGAAGTCTGCTCTCGAAGCAGAAGCCGCTTCCAATCATTTGCAACAAGCGCGGGAGTCACCCATGGAAAGCCTACCAAGAAATTTCCTGGCATTTGTCGCCGCCGCCGCCGGTTTCGTACTCTCGCAGCTGGCGGCAACCCAGCCGGCCTTGTCCCAATCAGCCACGGCGCCCGCAAAGGCTTACCCCAATCGGGTCAAGATCGAGTACCTCGATCCCAAATCCGATGAGTTCAAGGAGACCGCTGCTCTTCTCAAGGAAGTGCGCGGGCTCGAGGGCATGCAGGAGCTTCTGGGCCCGTTTGTTCTGCCCGAGGACCTGACGCTCCGGGCCAAGGAATGCGGCTTCGTGAACGCTTGGTACAATCGGGAAGACGGCAAGCCGACGGTCACGATCTGCTACGACATGGTGGCGGATTACATCAAGAAGTTGCCGAAGGACACGACGCCTGAAGGCATCACCCGGCAAGACGCGGCCGCCGGCCAGTTCTTCTGGCTTGTCACCCACGAAACCGGGCATGCCATGTTCGACATCTTCCACATGCCGATCATGGGACATGAGGAAAATGCCGCCGACAATTTCGCCACCTACATGATGCTGCATTTCGGCAAGGAGCGGGCGCGCCGGCTCATTAACGGCTCTGCCTGGTCGTATCATGCGTATGTGTCCGACGATCAGAGCAAGCGCCTGACGAAGATGTATACGATCGGCTTTGCCAGCGCCCACGCTCAGCCCGAGGAGCGCTTCTACAATCAACTGTGCCTGGCTTACGGCGCCGACCCGGTGACGTTCGCCGGGCTGGTCAAGGACGATTGGCTGCCGGAGTCGCGGGCGAAGACCTGCCGCGACGATTTTCAGACGCTGGCCTTTGCAATGCGCACTCTGATCACCCCGCACGTCGACCAGGACATGGCAAAACCCATCCACGATATCAGTTGGCTCCCGGCGAATACCCCGGTGCCCCAAGTGACCCGAGCCGCAACGGATGAAGCCAAGCCGGCGAAGTGAATAGAGGCTCAAGGATTTTGCCGATGGCGAAATCAGCATCGCAGGTTCGCATCAATTCCTGGATGCGGACCCACCGGTCCCTAGCTGGCTACCTCGGAATGCGGATGCGATGTTTGCGAACTCGGTGCAATTCTACGACGCGATTTATGAGTGGAAGGACTACAAGACGGAGAGCGCTCGCCTTGTTGAAATCATCGCTGCCCACAAAAAGTCGGCCGGAAACGCTCTGCTCGATGTAGCGTGCGGCACCGGAGGTCACGTGCCGTTCCTGCGAGACGCCTACGCGGTGGAAGGCGTCGACATCATGCAGGGCATGGTCGAAATAGCACGCTCCAGGAACCCCGGCATTTCGTTTCATCGCGGCGACATGGTCGACTTCGACCTCGGGCGTCAATTCGACGTGGTCGTCTCGCTCTTCAGCTCGATTGGCTATGTGCGGACGAGCGAGCGACTTGCGCTTGCGATCCGTAACATGGCCCGGCACGTGAAGCCGGGCGGCGTACTGATCGTCGAGCCTTATTTCTCGCCGGAGGCTTGGAAGCCAAAGACGCAGGCCCCGGGCGTAAACCTGGTCGACAAGCCGGACATCAAGATCGTGCGGATGGTCGATTGGGTCCGGGATGACCACCTCGTGAAATCGACCTTCCACTACCTCGTTGGAACGGTGGAACGCGTCGAGCATTTCACCGAGCATCATGAAATGGGGCTGTTCACCAATGAGGAACAGCAGTCCGCTTTTAAGGCTGCCGGAATGGACGTCATTCACGACGAAAAAGGCCTGATGGGCCGCGGTCTCTATATTGGAACACGGGCGAACTAGCCTATTGGAGGCGACAAATGCCTTCAGGACTCCGATGATCTATCGGCGGTCAAGTCGCGAACTGTCGCCGCTCATCTTCGGGGATATGCGGTGAAAATGTAATCCTTGGCGGCCGCGGCCGTGTGGCACGCATACCCGCATTCGGCGCCGGTGACTGAAGGGCTGAAGCTATCGGACGCCGGGTCGTAACCGAACTGGGCGTATGCCCACCCATGCGTGTTCGGGAATCGTCTGAAGTCCTTGACGATAAAGGAGACCGTTTTCAGCGCGTCCGGTACTTCCACAAAGTAAGGCAACTCCGCGTTCCTTTTCTTGAACCACTCGATCTTTACGATCTTCGAACCCTCCGGGAAGAGCTTGCCATTGCCCGGAACACCTTCCCTGTAGGCGCTTATCATCGCGGGATTCGCGAGAATTGACTTCACGCTGCCCTGTGTCTCGCTCACCGCGACCGTCTGCCAGGTGTCGTATCCTTCAATCTCGGAGAACGAGAGGCCGTTCGGTACCGTCAGGGCAAACCGGTTTTGCGCCGCAACTGCGACGCCACCTGCGACAGCAAGCATTCCGATCGCAATCATTAAGAACGGAGTTTTCTTCATGGCTTCCTCTGCTGCTGAATATGTCTACGTTCAATAGGTTCGGCTCGAACGGGCCTCCGCCACTAAGCCCGCCCGATTGTTTAGAGAACGCCCAGTCGCTTCACCAGGCTCGGCTTGCGTCGGTTCGCCATTTTCGATCTTTTTCTTGTCCTCACAACGACAGCGCGATGTCGGGTCGCCGACCGAGCGGTGCGCGCTGTGCAAGTCGGCGGGGCGACGCGGACCGATTGAGGAGTGGCATCCGGAACGAGCGATCGCATCGGAATGAGCCGCGAGGGTTGATGGCGCCGTCTCGAACGTGACGCCGCTCACACCGGTCTTCCGCGACGATCGCTAGTATGTCGCTGCGACGTTGCTGGGAGGGTTGCCATGGAGGCCCGTGTGATGCCGATGCGTAACGAAATCACAACGCGTTCGTCGAGCGAGGCCACTAGACCTCAATCTTCGCAATCGACCGTACCCTGGTCGGACCTTGCTCTCGTCAGTGCCATTTCGATTGTCGGCCTGCTCGCTGTTCTGGTGCTGGCGGTGGCAACGCATCATCTCGATCCGACTGATATCGCCGCTATTCCCCCGACCGCACCTTAGTCTACTGCACACTCGCCTTGTTTCCGATCGCGTTGAGTTGAGCGATCGCCTCGTCGGGCAGAACAAGTTCATCAACCGCCAGGTTCTCGCGCAGATGGGCGGGAGACGACGTGCCGGGAATCAGGAGGACGTTCGGTGCGCGACGAAGCAGCCAGGCAAGCGCGACCTGCCTTGGCGTCGCGCCAAGGCGCTGAGCGATGCGTGACAATACGGACGACTGCAGCGGGCGAAATCCGCCGAGCGGAAAGAACGGCACGTAGGCGATGCCATCGCGGGTGAGGTCGTCGATCAGGGCGTCGTCCGCTCGATGCGCGACATTATAGTGGTTCTGTACGCAAACGATCTCGCAGATGCGCCGTCCCTCCGCGATCTGCGCTGGCGTGGCGTTGCTCAGCCCGATATGACGCACCAAGCCCTTGCGCCGGAGTTCCGCCAACACCGTGAGCGAGGGTTCGATCGAACCTTCCGCGGGTTCGGTAAAGCCGAAAATGCTGCGCAGGTTGACCACGTCGAGGACCTCGAGGCCCAGATTGCGCAGATTGTCATGGACGGCCTGGGTCAGCTCCGCGGGCGCGAGGGCCGGCAGCCAGGAACCATCGTCGCCGCGCCGCGCACCGATCTTGGTGACGATGACGAGATCGTCGGGATAGGGATGCAGCGCCTCGCGGATCAACTGGTTGGTGACGTGCGGCCCGTAGAAGTCGCTGGTATCGATGTGGTTCACCCCACGCGCGATGGCCGCGCGCAGCACGGCAAGAGCCGCGGCGCGATCCTTGGGCGGCCCGAAGGCGTGGGGGCCTGCGAGCTGCATCGCACCGTAGCCGAGTCGCTGCACACTGTGAGTGCCGAGCATAAAAGTGCGGGTCTGATCGATGTTCACCGTGATGGTCTTCCTCGTCGTTACGACGGCCAAGCCACTGTTGGCGACGCGTACGAGAGGCTATATCGGCTCGCGAACCATCCCGGTAAAGTCGTGATGTTATCCTGGTATAATGCCTGACAGGATGCGCATGCCGCTAGCAAACGACAACCTGCTTGGAACGTACCTGAAGGATCGCCGCACCAAACTCGATCCGGCGGCGATGGGCTTTGCATCGGCACGCCGGCGGACGCCCGGACTGCGGCGCGAAGAAGTGGCTCAGCGCGCTAACGTCAGCGCAACTTGGTACACGTGGCTCGAACAAGGACGCGGCGGCGCACCCTCGGCCGACGTCCTCGATCAAATCGCGCACGCCCTGATGCTGACGGATGTCGAGCGCGAACACCTGTTCCTGCTCGGCCTCGGCCGGCCCCCCGAAGTCCGTTACCAAGCCGCCACGCACGTTACGCCGCGACTGCAACGCGTGCTCGACGCGCTCGCGCTCAGCCCGGCCTATGTGAAGACTTCCACTTGGGACATCGTCGCTTGGAACCGCGCCGCGTCCGCGGTGCTGGCTGACTTTGAGTCTATCCCGGCAGAGCAACGCAATGGCCTGCGCCTCGTCTTCTGTAATCCCCGCGTTCGTAACGCGATGGCAAATTGGGAGAGCGATGCCCGGTTTGTGGTGGCGGCGTTCCGAGCGGACATTGCACGAGCCGGAGCTGCGAGGAACGTTGAAGCATTGGTCGATGACCTCTGCCGGCTGAGCCCCGAATTCGCGGAGATGTGGCGCGACAATGACGTCCGCACCACCTATGGCGAGGTCCCCAAATTTGCGCGGCATCCGCGCGTCGGGCTGATCGCGCTCGAATATTCGGCTTTTGCCGTCGATGGCCGGCCCGATCTCGGCATGGTTATCTATAATCCGGCAACGCCGGCGGACGCCGACCGGATCAAATCGCTGGTCAAAGGACTGGACTAAAGGCCTGGACTAAACGTCGGCGGCCTTTTCCATGACCAAACGAAACAGATTTTTATTTGTGAATGCGAACGCGCTGCGCAAAAATGCGATCGTGTCGGAGTATCGGGAGTCGTGACTGCGGGAAAATATTTTTAAAACCATATCCATCGGAGGCCCTTTGTGATCTCGGATGGATGACCATCACATGGGGAGGTCAGCATGCGCCGGCGGCGGAATTTCCCTCTATTCGCGGTTTTGGCAGCGGTGATCGCGACGCCTGCCCTGGGGCAGGCGGCAACATCAGGGACTGGCGCTGCCAGCGGCGCAACGAACAGCGACACACCGATTCCGAATTTTTCCGGGCTCTGGATGCACCCGGCTTTTCCCTGGTTCGAGCCGCCGGCATCCGGCCCCGGCCCGGTGACGAACCGGTCGCGCTGGCCGCAACGGCCCGGCGACGCGTCCGGCTCGGTCGCGGTTCCGCCCCTGCCGCCCGGCGTCGAAGGCGTGAGCGACTACGACCAGTTGGTCGGCGACTACACCAACCCGATCCTGCAGCCGTGGGCGGCGGAGGTCGTGAAGAAGTTCGGCGACATGTCGCTCGCCGGCATCGTCTACGGCAATCCGTCCAACCAGTGCTGGCCGATGCCGATGCTGTTCGTCTACAAGCAATTCAATGTCGAATTCATTCAGCAGCCGGACAAGGTCGTGATCATCTACGCCGCGCCGAGCACGGACGTGCGCCGCGTGCGCCTCAACGATCGCCATCCGGAGCCGCTGACGCCGTCCTGGTACGGGGATTCGGTCGGCCATTATGAGGGCGATACGCTGGTGATCGACACTGTCGGCGTCAAGACCGATCGGCCCTACGCGATGATCGACCTGTTCGGCACGCCCTATACGAAGTCTTTGCATGTAGTCGAACGCTATCGGCTGCGTGAATTCGACGACGTGAAAGATGCCATCGAGAGGAACAAAAAAGAAAATTGGCTGATGAACGGCGATGTCTACAGCAACCACCGGGGCAAATTCCTGCAGGTCCACCTGACAATCGAAGACGAGGGCGTTTTCACCACGCCATGGACCGCGACCATGACCTATGTGCCGGGACCCGGCTTCTTGGGCGAAGCCGTCTGTGCCGACAACGTCCACCAATATTACTATGACCGCACCGACACCGATGTTCCACGCGCCGAGAAGCCGGACTTCTGAGGCCGAGGAGATCGCCGCCTACAGCCTGACGGCACGCACGCTCCATTGGATCACGGCGGCGCTGGTGCTGACCACGATCCCGCTCGCGGTCGCGATGGTGAACATCGCGCCGGGATCACTGCAGGACGCGCTTTATAATTTGCATCGCTCCATCGGAGCGGTGATCCTCCCTTTGGTCATCGTTCGGCTGGGCTATCGGTTATTCCACCCGCCGCTGCCGCTGTCGGATGATATTCCGCGCCTCCAACAGTTCGTCGCACATGCGACGCATTGGGCACTCTATGCGCTGCTGATCGCGCAGTCTTTCATCGGTTGGATCGCGACCTCCGCCTATCGCGCGCCGATCATCGTGTTGGGATTGTTTGAGCTGCCGCCCATCTGGCCTCGAAACCAGCCATTCTCCGAGCAACTCTTCGTCGTCCACCAGCTGCTCGGCCTTGCCATTGCCGGCCTTGCGGCTCTGCACATCGCGGCCGCGCTTTATCATCATTTCGTTCGCAGGGATCGCGTGCTCCTGCGGATGATCACGGGCTGAGAGCGGATTGCGGCGGCGTTAAACCACCTGCATGTCGTCATGGCCGGGCTTGTCCCGGCCATCCACGCCTTGCTTACCGAGCTGCTGCAAGAAAGACGTGGCATCCTTTAAGGACGAGAGCGCGTTTTACAATGGGCGGATCGAATAGACCACTTCGCCCTTGAATTTGCCCGCGTCCGGCACCCACGCGAGTTCTTACTCTAGGTTTGGCAGCGTCGGATCGGGCGTCAGCACCAGCGCCAAATGGCCCATGATGTTCGCGCCGAGCAGGTAGTGGAACGGCTTGAAGCGGTCCATCAAGTCGCGCTGATAGGCCTCGGCGCACGCCGCGCGGCAGATCACGAATTTCGCCGCCGCCGTGATGCTCTCGCGATCGATGATGCACATCACGCGCATCTCGGGATTCCGTTCGAGATAGGCGAGCACCGTCGTGATCAGGGTCGGGTAGCCGGGATGCAGCATGTCGTCGAGCACCAACACGCCCTGCGGGTGCATGACCGCGTGCGCGAGCGCGAGGTCCTAACTCAGGCACTCGGGCGTATGCTCGCCATCGATATGAATGAAGCGCGCGCTTCCGCTCGGCAGCTTGGCGCGCAAGTCGGCCGGCGTGAGATGGCGGGTGTCGGCCTTCCAGGCCGTATAGCTTGCGCGATCAAGCCCGGCGGCCGCGCAATTCTCCAACAGATGATCGTAGACCGCGGGGCTCGGCCAGGTGAATACGTCGATGCCGAGGGCGTGCTCGCCCGGTTCAAGCAGCAATGCCATGGCGATGAAGAAGCGGCCCTCGAAGGTGCCGATCTCCAAAAGGTCCGCGGTGATGCCGCGGCTGCTTTGCTGCGCGACAAGATACCCGCAGATCGCGGCGGCAAATCGCGACGACATCCCTCGGATGCGCACATAGTCTTCGGCGAGGAACTCATCGACACGGGGGTCGCCGCTAGAAATATCGATCATCGGTCAGCCGCCGCTCGCAATCGCTGCCGAAATGCTAGTCGAACATGTGGCGGTGCGCCACCGCGGCCGCTTCCAACATCAGTCCTTGATTTCCAATCAATTGAGAGGCCGTCTTGACAGCGGGACGTGGTGTTGGATCGGGGCGCCTAGTGGGACCACTACGATCTTCGACTTGCCAACCAATGACTAACAGATCATGCTGCAGTTGACTTTACGATGAACCTCGCAGCTGGATCGCCTGATTAGGGCCGGTCAGATTGACACTTCAACTCGATGGGCATTTTTGACGAAGCGAAGATCGACTGCCATGTGCACGTCTTCGATCCGGTTAGCTTTCCGTACGACCACGGCATCGCCTACAAACCGTCGGGCCAAGAGATCGGCACCACTACCCAACTGCGTCAGGTGATCAAGAGTTATGGCGTCAAACATGCTCTGCTGGTGCAGCCCAATTCTGGTTACGGCAGCGATAACTCTTGCATGCTCGATGCGATCGAGCATGGAGAGGGACGCTTCAAGGGTATCGCCATAATTGATCTCGATGCCGACATTGCGACGCTGAGAAATTTCCAGGCGCAGGGGATCGTCGGCGCCGCGATCAATGCGACATTCCACGGTAACGACTATTACAAGGATTGCGCCGGCCTGATGAAACGGTTGGCCGATCTCGACATGTTCTTCGATCTGCAAGTCGAGCACGATCAGTTTCTGGCGTATGCGCAGCGGATCAGTGACATCCCCGTCAAGGTGCTGATCGATCATGCAGCGCGTCCGACGCCGTCGGCGGGTATCAACCAGCCAGCGTTCGCAGCAATGCTGCGGTTGGCGAATACTGGGCGGGTCAGCGTCAAGATCTCCGGCTATTCCAAATTCACGCGCTTGCCCTATCCGTTCGAGGATTGCTGGGCCTACGTGCACGCCATCGTCGATGCCTTCACGATCGACAACTGCATGTGGGCGTCGGACTGGCCATTTTTGCGGGCCCGGGAACGGCAGGATTATGGTCCGCTGGTGGAGCTTGCGGGAAGGCTGTTTCCAAACGAGTCGGACCGGCGCGCTCTATTTTGGGAAACACCCAACCGCTTGTTCAAATTCGCGCGGTAGGTCACAACACGCCGTATTGTGCGTGGAACGGAGACGAAAAGTGACTGGCGATTTTGTGCTTGCAGGGGTTATGGGCTGGCCGATCGCCCAGTCGCGCTCACCGATCCTGCACAACTACTGGATCGAGAAATATAAGCTCAACGGACGTTACGTGCCGCTCGCCGTGCGACCCGAAAGTCTGGCTGATGCCATTCGCGGCCTGCCGGCACTGGGCTTCCGAGGCTGCAACCTCACGATGCCGCACAAACAACTAGCGATGACGATGGTCGATAGCTTGACAGATACGGCCAAGCGCATCGGCGCGGTGAACTGCATCGTGGTCGATTCCGACGGCAGGATGTCCGGCACCAACAATGATGGCAACGGCTATTATCTGAGTCTTCTCGAAGTCGCACCGCAGTGGAAGCCTGACACCGGCCCGATCGCCATCCTCGGCGGTGGCGGCGCGGCGCGGGCGCTGCTCGTTACGCTGATCGAGCACGGGGCCAAGGAAATCCGGATTATCAATAGGACTTTCGGAAAGGCGGATCAGCTTGCCAAAGATCTTAACCCATCCATCATCAAGGCCATCCCATGGGAGAGGCGTTGTGATGCCATCAGCGACGTCGCTTTGCTCACCAATGCGACCAA
The DNA here is from genome assembly GCA_963702755.1 of uncultured Alphaproteobacteria bacterium. Lineage (GTDB taxonomy): Bacteria > Pseudomonadota > Alphaproteobacteria > Rhizobiales > Xanthobacteraceae > JAJPKK01. Next base: position 192,198 of record CAVPDZ010000018.1, read on the forward strand.
TCAGGGTATGACCGGCAAACCGCCTCTCGACATTTCGCTCGAAAGGCTCCCGCAACAGACGCTGGTGTCGGATCTTATCTACGTGCCACCGGAAACACCGTTCCTCGCGGCCGCGAGGGCGCGCGGCAATGTTACGGTGAACGAACTCGGAATGTTGCTCCATCAGGCGCGGCCGGCATTCCAGGCCTGGTTCGGCGTGATGCCCGAAATCACTTCCGATTTGCGCGCAAAAATCATGGCGACGTTCGACACCTGAGGCCTTCTGCTAACGGCTGTTGACCTCGTACGATCGACTTAGTACGCCGAGCGAGCTATCAGCGCGCTTCTGCGGTTCAAGGATCGCGCGCCTTACAGAAAAGGCCCAACCCAATGGGTCGCATATATTACGAAGAGGGAGGGGTCCCATGTGTCGTATAGGGCTATTTGCGTCGGCGATTGCGGCCGGTCTCGGGTTCGCGACCCCGCTGTACGCGCAATCGACCGTGTATATTCCGGCCGTTCTCGAGTTGTCGGGCGCAGGCGCCGTGTCCGGCACTAATTTCCGCGACGGCGTGCTGCTGGCTGTTGAAGAAATCAACGCCAAGGGCGGCATTCTCGGCCGCAAGATCGAAACGCCGCTGCTCGATAGTCAGAGTGATGCCGGCATCTCGCGCGCGCAGATTCAGAAAGTGCTCGACAACAACCCTTACGTCGTTCTCGGTCCGGTGTTCTCGGGCTCGGTGGTGGTCGACATGGCGCTCACACAGCAAGCCGAAATCCCCGAGATCGTCGGCGGCGAAGCTGCGGCGATTACCCAGAAGAATGATCCCTACGTCTTTCGCACTTCGTTCGGGCAGCAGTTCAGCATGCCGAAGATCGCCAATTACATTCGCGATGGTGTGAAAGCCAAGTCGGTTGCGGTCGTGTGGGTCAACAACGATTTCGGCAAAGGTGGGCGCGACACCTTCAGGAAGGAAATGACAGCGCGCAACATCAAGGTTGTGGCCGACGTCTCCACCGAATCGGGTCAAGTCGATTTCTCCGCCGACGTCGTTAAGATCGCCGCCGCCAACGCCGATGCCATCTTCATCTATCTCAACGAAGAAGAGTGTGCGCGCTTTCTGCGAGAAGCCAGGAAACAGAGCATCAAAGTGCCGCTGATCGGCGAGACCACCTTACTCGGCCAAAAGGTGATCGAACTCGCGCAGGGCGCGGCGGAAGGCGTGCGCGGCCACGTTGGCTTGACCGTCGATGCGCCGATCCCCGCCGTGCAGCAATTTGCCGAGCGCTTCAAGAAGCGCTTCAATTATGTTTGCGATCACAACGGTATCAAGGGATACACCGCCGTCTATTTCATCAAATACGTCACCGAAAAACTCGGCAAATTCGACAGCAAGTTGTTTGCGCAGACCCTCCACGGGCTGACGATCTCGCCGAAGGACGAACCCGGCGTGCTGATGGAAGCAACCTTCGACAAGAACGGTGATATCGACCGTGAGAGCTTTCTCGGCGAAGTCGTCGACGGCAAGCAAAAGATTGTTCAGATCCTGCCCAAGCTCGGCCAATAGCCAGCCGTTTGTCCCGAAGTGTCATGCCTGCCGCGAACCGCCAGGCATGACTGAGGTGCGCGGGCGAACCCAGGAATCGAGCCGATGGCTTCCTTTGTGCAGCTTCTAGTATCGGGCCTCGCGACCGGCGCGATCTACGCGCTCATCGCGGTCGGCTTCACTCTGCTGTGGCAAACCTCGCAGACCATAAATTTCGCCCAGGGCGAGTTCGTCATGCTGCCTGCGTTCTTCATCCTGGCGTGCATGAATCTCGGCGCACCGTTTTGGCTGGCCGCGTTGATCGGAGTCGCGATCTCGATCGCAGTGCTGGGCGTCCTGTTCAAGTTCATCGTGGTCGATCCGATGCTGCGCTACGGCGTACTGCCGTTGGTTATTTCAACCATCGCGCTGTCGCTGCTGCTGAAGGAAATGGTGAAGGATTTTTACAGCTCCCAGGCACAACCGTTTCCGCACTTGGTACCAGCGAGCGACATTCATATCCTCGGTGCGGTGATCTCGACGCAAAGTCTTGCGGTTCTGGCCGTTGCCGTCGTCACCGTTGGCTCATTGCATCTGTTGCTGAACAAGACGCGGGTTGGCCGCTCCATGCAGGCCACCGCGCAAAATTCGACGCTGGCGCGCATTCTTGGAATTCCGGTGCAGCGCATGGTGCTCTACACGTTCCTGATCAATGCCGTGCTCGTCGCCATCGCCTCGATCTTGATCAGCCCGATATATCTGGCCAAATTCAGCAACGGCGAGACGCTCGGAATCGCAGCTTTTATCGCCGCCATTATCGGCGGGTTCAATCAGGTGCGCGGGGCGATCTTGGGCGGCATTATTCTCGGCATCCTCGACAACCTGTCGGCGGCCTATATCTCGTCACAATACCGCGGGGCCTTCCCGCTCTTGATTTTGGTCGCGGTGATCCTTCTGCGTCCGCAAGGTCTGCTCGGCCGAGTCGAGGAGCGCACGGTGTGAGTCGGCTCGCGTCTTTCGCGGCGATCGTCGCGGCCAGCTTTGCCGTCGCAACGCCGTTCTTTCTCAAGCCGTTTGGCATATATCTGCTCTCGATGTGGGCCGTTCTAACGATTGCGGCGATCGGGCTCAATCTCACGCTCGGCTATGCCGGCCAGGTGTCGATGGCGCAAGGCGCCTTCGTTGGGATCGGCGCCTACACGGTGGCTCTCCTCACGCAAGCCGGCTGTCCGTTTGCGCTGGCGTTCGTTGCGGCAGGCGTGCTGTGCTTCGCCATCGGCTGGATGCTCGGCTATCCGGCGCTGCGTGTTCAGCATCACTACCTGGCATTCGTTACGCTCGCGTTCACGACGCTGGTGTTCCTGGTGCTGCGCAACGAGGAATGGCTGACCGGCGGCACCTATGGCATCAACGGCATTTTGCGCCCGGATTTTTTTGGCTGGTCGACGGCGAAGCCGCTGAGCTTTTATTTCTTTAGCCTCGGAACGCTGGCCGTCCTATCGCTTGCGACGTGGTGGATGCTGCGCTCGCCGTGGGGCCGCGCGTTCGTGGGCTTGCGGGAGAATCCCATCAGGGCCGATTCCCTCGGCCTCGACACGCGGCGGTACACCCTTATTGCCTTCGCCATCGGCTCCAGTCTCGGCGGTCTCTCCGGCGCCCTCTATGCGCCGCTGGTCCAGTTCATCGAGCCGGGCTCGTTTGCGCTCGGCATGTCGTTCAATCTGCTGCTGATGGTGATCGTTGGCGGCAGCGGATACTTCTTTGGACCGTTCGTCGGCGCACTCGTCGCGATCCTGCTGCCGGAATGGATGCGCGTCGCGCAAGGCTATTACCTGATCATTTATGCCGGGCTGGTCATGGCGATGATGGCCTTCTGCCCGTCCGGGATCTTCGGATTGATCGAGCGCGGGCTGAAGCGGGTATCGCGAGGCGATCGGTCGGCGCCGACGTCGCACGCCGAGGTGACCGCGCCATGAGCGCGGTCCTCGAAGTGTCTCATTTGCGGAAATCATTCGGCGGCGTCACCGCGGTCAACGACGTGTCGTTCGAGGTGCACGAAGGCGAGATTTTGGGGATCATCGGGCCGAACGGCTCGGGAAAATCGACGCTGTTCAATTGCGTGCTCGGTCAATTGCGGCCGAGCAGCGGCGAGGTTCGCGTTGACGGTCGTCGAACGACGGGAATGCGGCCCTGCGACCTCAACCGGCTCGGCGTGAGCCGGACCTTTCAATTGCTGCAAGTGTTTTCGCAGTTGACCGTTCGCGATAACCTGATCCTGGCCGGCCAAGAGCATCAGGGTTCGATGGTTTCGCGCCTGCTAGGGCGCACCGATGCCGGGCTCGGCGAGACCGCCAACCGCATGATCGATTTCTTCAAGCTCTCGCATCTCGCTGACGAGCAAGCTGGTGCACTGAGTTACGGACAGCAAAAGCTGCTCGACGCCGCGATGGCATTCATGGCCGGGCCGCGCCTCGTCCTGCTCGATGAGCCGGCCGGCGGCGTGAACCCGACGATGCTGACGAATTTGCGCGAGCGATTGCAAACCTACCACACCGAGCGCAAGGCCACGTTCGTCGTCATCGAGCACCAAATGGAATTTGTCATGGCGCTATGCACGCGGATCGTCGTGCTGGCTGAAGGACGCATCATCGCCGAGGGCGCGCCGCAAGACATTCGCCGCAACCCGATCGTGATCGACGCATATCTCGGGCATTGACGATGGGGGAACTCCGAACTTCTGCTGGTCCTCGATCAGGTCTTTGCCGGTTACGGCAAAATGACCATACTCAACGGGATCACCGCGAGCGTGCGGCGTGGGGCGATCACGACCGTAATCGGACCAAACGGAGCCGGCAAATCCACGATGTTCAAAGCAGTGTTCGGCCTGCTGCCAGTCCGGTCGGGCATGGTCGCGATGGAAGGTCGCGACATCACCAATTTCTCGCCGCGACAAGTTCTCGATGCCGGCGCGATTTATATCCCACAAGGCCGTAACATCTTTCCCGAATTGAGCGTTCGCCACAATCTCGAGCTCGGTGGAACCTCCCTTCGCGACCACACCATGCTTGCGAGCCGCATCGATGCAATCATGCGGCGTTTTCCGATGCTGCGGGAGAAGGCGGACGAACAGGCTTCGACGCTATCGGGCGGTCAGCAAAAAATACTGGAAGTGGCCCGCGGGCTACTCCTTGATCCGAAACTTGTCTTGATCGATGAGCCATCGATCGGATTGTCGCCGATGATGGTGCAGGAAGTGTTCGCCATTCTGAAAGCGCTCCGCGACAAAGGCGTCACCGTCCTACTGATCGAGCAGAATGCCAAGTACGCGCTGCAGATGTCCGACTATGGGCTTGTGCTGGAGCAGGGCCAGACCCGCATCGAGGATACGGCGCCAAGAATCCTCGCCGACCCCCGCATCGCCCAACTCTTCCTCGGCGGTGGGCTCACTCAAACTGAGCACGCATCATAACTGGACGCAAAGACTGTTTCCGGGCACGCTCTCGCGAACCGTTTGACGCGGCCGGTCGACTATGCGAACTCCTCGCCAGTTGTCAGATGTGCTTCGGAAAAGCTTTCCAGCCGACGGAGACCAGCGAATGGTGCTCAAAACGTTCGTCGCGGCCAGCGTGGCTGGCGTTCTCGCGATTGCGATCGAAGCGTCCGCGCGCGCTCCTGCACCTTCGGTCCCAACCGCGGTGGTGGAGGATGTGAAAAGCGCCACCGCCGACATCGAATTCATGGACTATGTCGGCAAAAGCCAGGTGATCAAGCTCGAGCCCCATGATGTCCTCGTGCTCAGCTACCTCAAGTCCTGTGAACACGAGACGATCACCGGCGGCACCGTCACCGTGGGCTCGGAACGCAGCGAGGTCCAAGACGGCCAGGTCGTCCGCGCCAAGGTCGCCTGCGACGGCGGCAAGATTCGATTGAGCAAAGAGCAGGCGAGCAAAAGCGCGGCGAGCGCATTCCGGCTTCAGAGTTCGGAGATCGAACCGACGCTCTTTGCCCGGGCGCCGCTGGTCCAGCTCCCCAAAGTGCTGGCAAGCAACGACCGCACGCTCCTCATTGAGCGGACCGATCGGCGCGGCGAACGCCACGAAATCAAGATCGACGACACCATCGCCGCCGCCGGTTTCTACGATCTCGCCAAGATCAACGTCAGTCTCACCCGCGGCGCGATCTATGATGCCAGCATCGGCAGCCATAAAATGACGTTCCAGATCGACGCGAAGGCGAAGTCCGGCCCGGCGCCGGTCGTGAGCCGCTTGCTGCGCTTCCAATAACTTTGTCCGGCCGCTGAGCGTCGATGGATCGCGTTCGCCTGCGTGCGGCGGCCATCGGCGTTCTGATCGCACTCGCTGCGGGTCTCGTGGCCGCCTCACCCGTCGTCGACGGGTTGCGCGGCTTTTCGATCGACGTGCTGACGATGCTGCGGTGGTACGCGTTCGGCGACCTCCATCCGCCGGCATCCTCGCCCACGGTCGTGGTCGCACTCGACGAAGAGACCTTTCGGACCCCGCCCTTCGAGGGCAGTCCGAGCGTCACCTGGACGCCGGAGGTCGGCCGCGTTCTGAATGCGATCATCGAGGGCGGCGCCAAGGTTGTGGGTTTCGACGTCGTGTTCCCGACCTCGATCGAGCAATCGACGGTGCCGTTCGGCGACGAAACCCTGGGCGCCCGCCTGCGCGGCTTCGACCGCGACTATCTGCGGGCGATCGCCCTCGGCGCGCGCGCCGGCAAGGTCGTGCTCGGCGAGGTCCAGCATCAGGACAATCCGGTGCTGCCGTCACCCGGCCAGCGCGCCGCGGTCGGGTTCGGACGCAACATCCGCGCGCTCAACGTCTACAGCGATCCCGATGGCGTCATCAGGCGCATGCCGCTCGCATTCACGGTCGACGGCGAGCGCGTTTCCTCGATGCCGGCCGAGCTTGCCACACGCGCAAGCGGCGAGCCGCCATCGGCGAAGGTCGCGGGCGCCGTCGCCGACACGATCACGCTGAACTTCGCGGGCGGCGCGGGCGACATCCCGACCTTTTCGCTCGCCGACCTGCACGCTTGCGTCGAGAAGGACGACAAGGATTTCTTCCGCCGTCATTTCGACGGCAAGGTCGTGCTCATCGGCACCGTGCTCGACGTCGAGGATCGCAAAATAACCTCGGCGCGATTTGCTGCCGCGCCGGAAGGAGCGCGCGCCGAGCGCTGCGCGCTGCGCAACGCCCGCGGCTGGGCAGACATTCGTCCGCGACTCGATATCGGGCGTTTACGTGCAGGCGACGGCGGTGAACAACCTGCTGCGGGGCGACGCGCTTATCGAATTCAGCCGCACCGCCACGGGCATCGCATCGTTGATACTGGCGGCACTTGCTGTCGCCGCCGCGCTGACGCTCGGGCCCCGGGGAGCTTCGCTCGCCTTCCTCGGCATCGCGGCGCTCTGGACCGTAGGCGCGACGTTTGCGTTTCGGCACGCGATCGCGGTGCCGCTGGTCGAGCCGCTGCTGACCGCATTCGCGGCGCTCGTCGCGACGATCAGCTATCGCCTCATCGTCGCCGACCGGATCATGGCCGCGCAACTCGCACAGCGGCGCGCGCACGAGGCCGAGATGGCGAGCGCCGCGGCCATTCAGCGGGCCATGCTGCCGAGCCTGCAGTCGAGCGACTTCGCCGAAGGCAAGCTCGATACGTTCGCCCACATGGTGCCGGCGCGCGAAGTCGGCGGCGACCTCTACGACATCGTCAAGCTCGACGACGGAAGCCGCATTGTGTTCACGATCGGCGACGTGTGCGGCAAGGGCATTCCCGCCTCGCTGTTCATGGCGATCACGCAGACGGTGATGCGGCTCGTGGTCCGTTCCGGCGAAGACCTGCAAGGCGAGGTCAACGCGGCGAACGAACTCCTCGTCGCGAACAATCGCGAGGAAATGTTCGCAACGCTATTCTGCGGCGTGCTCGACGTGCCGTCCGGCACGATGACCTATTGCAACTGCGGGCATAATCCGCCCCTGCTCCTTCGCAAAGGTGCGACCGCATTCGAGCCTTTGCAGACCTCCGGTCCTCCGCTCGGGATCGTCGACGGCATCAGCTATCGGCTGCAATCGATCACGCTCGCACCGGGCGACATGCTGTTCCTCTATACCGACGGCGTGCCTGAAGCCGAAAACACCCAGTCCGCGCTGTTCGGCATGGAGCGTCTCGAGCAGACGCTGCTCGAAATGCGCGGGCAGCCCGCGCGCTGCGTGGTCGAGCACGTCGTCACGCGCGTCGCCGAGTTCGCGAAAGGCGCACCGCAGTCCGACGACATCACCTGCGTCGCCGTCGTTCGCAGCGAGCGGTGAGCGCCGCGAGGAGAATGAGCCTATTGCCCGCCCAGGGTTGGGGTCGATTGCACGCGCGTCACCGGCGGCGGATTCCACTTTCCGGTCAGCGCATCCATGTTCGGGGCATACATGCGCAGCAGCAGGTTGAATGCGCCCTTCGGGGCGGGAACCCAGTTCACTTCCCTGTCGGGGCCGGGGCTCTCGTTTTGGAAATAAAGGTCGAGCGATCCGTCGGCGTTGTATTTCAACGGCATCCAACTGGCGACGTTGAACTTGTTGAGCGGGTTAGCCACTTGAAAGCCGTCCGCGTCATAAAGCGTGACTGACCAGAAAGCGCCGACCGGCGGCGTGCCTCCCTTATCGAAGTGGAGCGTGTACTTGTTCGATCCTTCGAGCGGTTTTCCGGATTCATCGAAGAGATTCACGGGATAGATTGCGTCTTCCGGCAGGTTCGCGCCAAGGCCAAACTGGGCGACGAGCGCCCGCTTGAGATAATAGTTGCCGTAGACGCCCATCGTATCCGTGTTCATCGACCAGCCATTGGCGACGCGCGCAAGCGTTGGCATCTTCCAGGCCATCAGCCGCTGTGCGTCCTCGGGAGCCGTTGCCAGGGCGCTGCGAATGACCGGATCGGCCTTGTCGAGGTCAAAGCTCTTGCCGGGCTCAATTCCGATTTTCTTCAATTGCGCAACGATCGGCTGATCGGTGAGGTGCGGCGGAGTGACCTTGAGAAGATCGGCGGCGTAGGCAAAGAACTTTCCAGTCGGCATGGTGTCGACCTGCTGCTTTGGCGGCGTCTTCATGTCGACCGCAGGATCAATGGTCACCGTGGGTGGCGTCGCTGCTTTTCCCCACTCCGACAATGGCGTGACCTTGTAGCCCGCCTGTATCTTGTGGACGGCGTCATAGTCCTTCGGACCGTCGGTCTTGGTTCGCCCGATGATCCAAACCAACGGTGTCGGCGCGCTGATGCGCGTCATTCCTGAAGGGACGACGCCATTCCATCCGGGCGGCGTTACCAGAAAATTGCCCGCTTGCGTGCCGGTGGTTCGCCAGCCCGGCGAGGCAAACACGTCCGTCCACATGTCGAGCATCGGCAGCAGGTAGTAACGGCCGCCGGTGTCTGGCGCGGAGACGACCATCGGCTCCTTGTTCAGGTCGAGCCAGGCGATTGAATACAAGGTGTCGAAATTGATCCTGACGACGGTTTTGACATCGGCCGGCGGATACGCCGGAATGTTCACGAACATGTTCATCGGACCCTTGCCGATCTCCTTGCCGGGCTCGATGTTGGTTGATTGCTTGCGCGTGATGTCCATCGTTATCAGCGGATAGAAATAGAGATAGGCGTCGACCGCAATCGCATGAGCTTCCTGCTCAGTCATGGCCGACTGCGCGCTGGCCGGCAGGGAAGCGGCGAGTGCAACCAGCATTGGTGAACTGAGCAGGGCGAGAAGAGTACTGCGACGCATTTCTGGATTCCTCCCATGGGTCGATCGATGCCATCGTCAGAGCAGAGATCACCGCGTGAGCGCAACCCATTCCTTGATCTCGATCAAGCGCGATCATAGCCGATCCACTCGCACTGCAGCCGAAGACATGCGCAGGCGAAGTCGAGCTGCCGTCGACCGCATCATTTCCTATGGCCAAGGTCTCGCTTCGTTAATCCTTTCATAACCGAAGAAAGTAGTTTGGCCTTCAAGATTCTGGTTTTCACTGCTTCGAGCGGCCTCAATGTATGCGCCTCGCTTTGTGTGAGCGCCTGCGGGCGCGGCACCGCAACCCGTGGCCTCGTATCGGGAGGTATTCATGAGAACCCTTGCAGCGATGACGTGCGGCATGTTTCTGGCGTCATTCCTCGTCGCAGGATCGGACGTTGCGAACACCGCCGAAATCCCGTCCTACTTCAAGGAGATCGTCGGCGTTCAGACCGCGAGCCCGGCCGACGTCGGGACCAAAAATGTCCTGCAGCTCAACACGACCATGTTCGAGCTCTACAGCGACGCCGGACAGATCTTCAAAAAGAACATCCTCGCCCAGCATCCGCTCATTCTCGGGCTATTCTCCGGCGCCGGCGGTCGCTTCATCCTCTATCGCCCCGGCATGCCGCCGCTCGAGGCGCCGCAGGTGCCGATCGTCTATCAGCTGCTGAAATCCGTCGGCCACAGCACCATGGCGCTGGCCGAGGTGGTGGTTCCCTATCTGAATAGTCCGCAGGATCAGAGCTGGCGCGCCTCGCTCGCCGCGTACCGCGACCGGATGCAATCCGCGCTCGACGGCCTTGATGCGACCGCGATGCGCGATGATTGGCGCGCCAACAACCGCGCCATTCTGCAGAACAATATCGCCTTCATGGACGCGTGCCTCGAAGGCAATGCGATCTCCGCCGACGCGCTCGATGCATTTGCCAGGAAACAATCGCCGCTGTTGAAGAAAAACATCGCCTGGGCGGCGCAAACCCAGGTTGCCCACTGGATGAATGTGATCGGCGAATGGAAGCAGATGCTCGGCGCCGATTGGGACAAGACCTATGCGGCAAGCAACACCATTTACGTCGCCCGTCAGAACAACATCCTGTTCAGCGTGCTGGCGCAGTTTTTCGGGCCGGAGGCCATCAATGACCGGCTGATGTTGATCGAGACGGTCTCGTTCACGACGACGCCGGACGACATGCTGGATTCGCTGACCCGCATCATCGCCGATCGATCGGTGGGCGCGGCGTTCTTCGGCAACTATCACCTGATGGACTACGAACTGATGGGCGGCGATGCGCGCCAAGCCATCATCGAGGAGGACGCCAAGCGCAAGATCGCCGTGACGCTGCCGCCGCAAGTGCCGTTCGGCTCGCACCAATGGCCGATGCTGATCACGCCTGGACCTGGGGCAAAGAGTTTGGCGGACCTGCCGTGAACCTTAGGGCCGCGCTCGACGTGGTGACGCGGAAAAGCCTGACGACCGCGTTGGCCGCCGGGCTGCTGCTCGCCGCTCACCTGCCCTGTGCGTCTCTCGCGCAGGAGGGAACCGACCTGGTCACCGGCTTTCCTCGCCAGCCGGTCCCGGTGGCCTCATGGCCCGAGGGCAGGAAGGTCGCCGTCAGCTTCGCCCTCTTTGTCGAAGTCTTCGGCTTCGGCCAGGGCCCGGTCTTCCGCCCCGACCTCGCGAGCCGCAACCCGGATCTCGTGAACGAGGCATTCCGTCAATACGCGATCACTTTGGGCAACCTGCGCGTCGGCCGTTTGTTCAAGGAATTGGATGTTCCGCTCACGATCGTGCTGAACGCCGGGTTCCTTCGCGCCTATCCTTCGGTGTGGAAGGAATTCCGCGCCACCCATCCCAATGCGCCGATCATCGCCCACGGCATGAACAACAGTAACGACATCCTGCCGCTCGGGCGCGGGGTCGCCGAGCAGAAAGACTATATCCGCCGGACACTCGATGTCATCGCGTCGACCACGGGCATCAGGCCGACCGGCTGGTCGTCACCGAGCGTCTATTCCAACGGCGACACCATGCAGGCGATGGCCGCCGAGGGCATCACCTACAATCTCGACCAGATGGATTCCGATTTCATTTCGCGCTTGAAGACGCCAGACGGCGCGCTCACGCTGTTGCCTTACCCGACGCCGACGGTCGACATGGGCCAGTTTCTGGCGCGGATGAAGTCGCCTGCCGAGATCGAGGCGCTGTGGCTTGATTACGTGCTGGAGCTCGCAAGGGAGGCGCGCGCCGATCCGACGCGGGAAGCGACCACGGTGGTCATCGGAATCCATCCGTTCGTGATCGGCACGCCCGATGGAGCGGCCGCGCTGAGGCGCGTACTCGAGCGCCTCAAGAAGGATGACAAGGTCTGGCTGACCGACACCGACGCCATCCTGAAGGCCGCCGCACGCGCTTCCCAATAGCGGCGCGGCAAGCAATCTATTTTTTCAAGCTCGCTGCGACGGCGACGCGAGACCAGCGGGCGATGTCGGCCTTGATAAAGTCCGCAAACGCTTCGGGGCTGCCCTGCAGGGTGTCGAAGCCCTGCAGCGCAAGCGGCGCCGTCACGTCCGGCGATTGGGCCGCTTCGTTGCAGGCTTCGGCGAGGCGAACAACGATGTCGCGCGGGACGCCAGCGGGAGCCAGCAGGCCATACCAGTTCGAGGTGTCGTAGCCTGGCAGCGCGGCTTCGGCGATCGTCGGGAGCTCGGGGGCGGCGCCGGCGCGCTGCGCGCCGGTCGAGGCGAGCGCCACCAGCCGGCGTTCGGCAACGAACTGCAGCACCGTCGATGCCGGCGAAAACATCACGTGAATGCGGCCGGCCAGGAGATCGGTCGCGGCCTGCGCCGTGCTCGGATAGGGCACGTGCTGGATGGCGATGCCGGCCATGACGTTGAAAAGCTCGCCGGAGAAATGCGAGCCGCTGCCGACGCCCGACGAGCCGAACGACAGGAAATTCGGGCGCAGGCGCGCCAGCGCAATCAGATCATTGACGCTGTGAACGCCGATCTCGTCGTTGACCACCAAAATATTCGGCAGCGTCGCAAACAGCGTGATCGGCGCGAAATCCTCTGCGAGATCATAGGTCAGGTTGGGCAGGGTCGCCGCAATGATGCCGTTCGAGACCGATGCCTGGAGCAGCGTATAGCCGTCGGCTGCCGCATGGGCCACATAGCTGGTAGCGATATTGCTCCCGGCGCCGGGGCGATTTTCGATCGTGAACTGCCGATTGAAATGCTTGCTCAGGGCCTGCGCCAGAATGCGCGCCGTGATGTCGCCCGACGCGCCCGCCGCATAGCCGACCACGATGCGGACCGGCCGCGCCGGATAGTCTTCCGCCTGTGCCCTGTCGAGGACAACACCATACACGACGCGACAACGATCGCGAGGACGATAGCCTTTGGCCGCTTCCGTCGTCGCTGATGTCGCCACGCCAAGACAGCCTTACTCCCGCTGGAAGACCGGCAGCGCCCTCTCGTTCGCGGTCACGGGCGCAACTTGCGCGCTATTTCCGCGATCGCCCGAAATAACTCAAATCCGGCGGGGGCTGATCCTTGTAGGCTGGCATCAGTTTGCCGTTGGCGCGTTACGATGTAGGCCTCGTCGCCGATTTTGATCCAGATGTTGTCCTCGGGGCAGGTCTCCAAGAGCCAGACCGGATGAGGATTCTTGTTGCGCACGGCCTTCTGTATTTTGCCGTAGGGCCGCGTCAGCGCGCCATCTATGACGATGATCTCGTCATAGATCGTGTTGCGGTCGGCCTTGTCGAGATAGAACCGCTCCTTGATGACGGTCTGATTGTCGCTCGTGAAAGGGAATGCCTGACGCTTCATAGGCGCGCGGGCCCGCGCAGAAATTGGGTCTCGACCTCGAGCGCGGTGTACTTGCCGTCGCCGGTCTCGTCGACCCATTTGCCGATCGAGTAGCCGACGAGCGTGCGCTCGGCTTCCGCCGGCCAATCGCGGCCGTCGGTATAAATCCGCCGATACACATCGTTGTTGTGGCTCATCAGGATGTAGGTCGTCTCCGGCGTGATGATGATCTCCATCGGATTATAGAGGTTCATCATCGCCGGCATGCCCTCCGGCATGCAGAAGGTCGACGGCCAATTGCCGGGTCGGCCGGCACGCTGCTCGGAGAGACTCCAATTGTAGACTTTCTGGTATTCGGGCGTCAGCGGAGGCGGGCCGCTGAGCTGGCGCCAATTATTCGGCGGACCGGTGCGATCCCATTGACCTTTGAAGTCGGGATACTTGCTGAAATCGACCACCTGGGCCTTCGCCGGTGTCGCCAGCAGTCCGGCTGCCAGTACCACTGCACCCATCGAGGCCGGATAATGCATCGAAGTTCTCCGTCAGATCAGCCAACCGTGTGGCTGCCCCAGCAATTGACGGAAGCCGCCGGCGATACCGTGATTTGCGCTGTGGCTTCACGAAACGTCCTGGACATCCTGTTGCGACCCGCGCCGGTTATCAAGGGCCGGTGGGCTGCCACCGTCCGTCAAAATTGCCGTCGTTGCGCCGCGACGCACCACGGCTCGACGGCACCAATGGACGACGCTATCGGCGACGCAAATTCGTGCAGACGGATTGCTACAGGTCAGGTGCGATGCCAGAGGCTTCGCGCTCGCGCGAGCGCGTGCGAGTCAATTCACATCCCGAACGGCGCTGAACGCACCGTTCGGAACAAAGACCAACGATTTGCTGGACGATGTCGGAGCCTTCGCTCTAACGACAACAGGATAATGAGAGAGGGTCCACCAACCCCGCTCAGGCCGCGCGCACAGGCGCGGCCCGCCGGATCAAATCATCATCCGACTTTAAGGTTCTCAGCAGATTCCTTGCCGCGATTGCTGACGATTTCGTATTGAACCGTCTGTCCCTCATTGAGGGTGCTCAATCCGGCTCTCTCACCGCGGAAATGTGGACAAAGACGTCCTTGCCGCCCCCTTGCGGTTGAATAAAGCCATATCCCTTGGTCGGGTTGAACCACTTCACGGTGCCACTGGGCATCGTCATTTCTCCTTAAACTGTTTGCTAGTCGACAGAACGCATCTGCTACGCGACGCACTAAAATCCGAGTTTTGAGAGGTGACTTGAGAGCGATCCGATCAAGGAGAGCTTGGCAAGGCAGACTGAAAACTTGGCTTACCACGTTTATGCCGGACCCGGCTTTGGGTCAATGCAGCATGCTTACCCGGCCCAGGGCAATCAGAGACCTCGTGGTGACGTCAAGCGAATCAGGCGGATGCTTCCGCTTTTGCTCTAATCGCCAAAGCTGAAAGCCATCGCCGCCAATCGCCCGCTCGATCGACACGCGCGAAAACTTGTGAGGAGGATCAGCTTCGGGTCTGACCACGCCGATGGCGGTCCAGGTCCATGCTGCTGCGGTAGCTTGCTGCCAGCCGGATCGCCGCGAAGGCGCGAAGCCCCTCCCGAGTTTGGGATTTGAAGATGTAAATGCGCATGGGTTTGATCCTTTCTGCGCTTGAGAAACTCACGAATTCGGCCCGAAGCTCTTAGCCTCTTACGACGGGCAACGCGAAAGCAGCTACGCTTCGGTCACGATGTCTTCGCGCTATCTTTTGCCAGCATCAGCCTTTTGCGCCGCCCTGACCCAGGCCGCGGAGGTCTTCGTCGCGAGCCGGGCGGGCAGTGCGTTTTAGGAATGCAAGCCCGGCGACGCCGGCAGGAGCATTCCGGGGTTGCTTGTGCTGATGTCGATTGCTGGGAGCCGCCTGCGCGTCGCGGTGATGTTGTTTGCCGGGAGCCGCCTGCGCGTCGCGGTGATGTTGTTTGCCGGGAGCCGCCTGCGCGTCGCGGTGATGTTGTTTGCCGGGAGCCGCCTGCGCGTCACGGTGATGTTGTTTCCCGGGAGCCGCCTGCGCGTCGCGGTGATGTTGTTTGCCGGGAAGCCGCCTGCGCGTCGCGGTGATGTTGTTTGCCGGGAGCCGCCTGCGCGTCGCGGTGATGCTGTTTCCCGGAAGCCGCCTGCGCTTCGCGGTGATGCTGTTTGCCGGGAGCCGCCTGCGCATTGCGGTGATGTTGTTTGCCAGCGCCGCTGCGAGGCTGGCTGCTCCGTTTCGCGATCGGGTGCTTCTCGTTTGCGGGTGCCTGTCCCTGTGCAGCCGGGCGATGATGCTGCGCCGGCGCCGAGCGCTCGTCCGTCAAGGGAATGGACCGGCGGATGAGCTTCTCGATAGCGCGGAGAAACGGCAGTTCCTCGGCCGTCGCAGAGCGAGATGGCGGTGCCCGCTGCGCCGGCGCGCGCGGTGCGCCCGATGCGATGGACATAGGTCTCCGGCACATTCGGCAGATCGAAATTCACGACATGGCTGATGCCGTCGACGTCGATTCCGCGCGCGGCAATGTCGGTCGCGACCAGCGTGCGAACGTCCCTTTGCGAAAGGCGTCGAGCACGCGCTCGCGCTGATTCTGCGACTTGTTGCCGTGAATGGCCGCCGCGGCGATTCCCGCCTTGGCGAGGCCGCGCACGACCTTGTCGGCGCCATGCTTGGTGCGGGTGAAGACGAGGGCGCGGTCGACCTGTTCGTCCTGCAAGATTTCGCAAGCACGGCCGGCTTTGGCGCGCGCGATCAACGCGGATGACGCGCTGTTCGACGCGGTCGCCGGTCGAGACGACCGGCGTCACGGCGACCTTGGCCGGGTCGCGCAGCATGTGGCTCGGCGAGTTCGGCGATCGCGCGCGGCATCGTCGCCGAGAAGAACAACGTCTGCCGGCGCGCGGGAAGCTTGGCGACGATCTTGCGAATGTCGTGGATGAAGCCCATGTCGAGCATCCGGTCGGCTTCGTCGAGCACGAGGATGCTCGACGTCGCCGAGCCGCAGCGCATTGCTCGCGCACGAGATCGAGCAGGCGCCCGGGCGTCGCGACGAGCACGTCGACGCCGTTGGCAAGGCGCGTACCTGCGCGCCCATCGGATACGCCGCCGATGACCAGCGCCGCGCTGACGCCGACATGGCGGCCGTACGTCCTGAAGCTATCGAGGATCTGGCCCGACAATTCGCGCGTCGGGCTGAGCACCAGGACGCGGCAGGTCTTGCGCTCCGGGCGGCGCCTGTGAGTGAAGAGGTGATGCAGGATCGGCAGCGCGAACGCCGGCGGTCTTGCCGGTGCCGGTCTGGGCGATGCCGATGACGTCGCGGCGGGAGAGGGCGAGCGGAATCGTGCTGGGTCTGGATGGCAGTCGGGGTGACGTATTTTTCTTCGGCAAGTGCGCGCGTGATCGGTTCGGCGAGGCCGAAATCATGAAAAGAACTCAAGTGCAAGCTTTCTATTATGCGAATTGGCAGCGCGGCGGCCCATAGCCTCCGGCGCCGCGGTCGCGGGTGGTGCGGGACACCCCCGCGTGATTGGGCTGTCAGTTAAATTGGAACAGGGCAAGCCAGAAACCGATTGACTGGAATCCGTACACGCGGCTCGCCACAACGCGCATTACATATGGCGCCTGAGATGTGTTGCTTTCAAGGCGTATGATGCGGGCGGCCTCGAACCCGGCACTCCGGTGTCTTCGTGGTTAGCGAGGTGTCTTCGTGGTTAGCGGGCCGTAAGCGGGCGCCGTCCGCGCACCGGTTTGGGCAAGATTGACGGCGATAGAATTTCTAGTCCTGGCACGGCCATTTGTTGCGCATGGCCGCGAGTGCGATCAATCGGAAATCCTGGCCGACCGAGTCCGGAGTTGCATCCATGAAGCCGCTGATCGCCTGCACAATCTGTTCAGGCGTTGCCGTATTCGGATGACAGAACTTGAGATTGTCGGGAAGCACGCGGCTCACGAACGAGAGAGTCGCAATAATTCCCAGGCAGCGACCGCCCATGGAGCTTTGCGTGTCCGGCTTCAAAGCCGCCACGCAGTACGGCAGCATGGCTTGGGCACTTACGGCTTCCTGGGCGCGCGCGGCTGATGCGTTCAATACAAGCGCAAGCAACAAGACCGTCTTCCAAGCAACGCATTGCATTCCCCGCCCACGTGCTCAAGCACGAAAGCAACATCCCTATATCAGCATCCCCTCCGCTGTGACAGCCGCCGGAGGCGAGTGGCGGTTCATCGTTGGCATTCGTACCCGCATGGCGCCGGGAGCGCCATGCGGGTCGCTTTTTCGGGTTCAGCTTCCCCGCCCTCGGAAGGGTGGCGGCTGCTCGGACGGCGGATAGACCGGCGGCTGCTCATACGATGGATAGGCCACAGGTCGCCGATAGATCGGCTGCCGGTATGACGGCGGCGGAGTGTCGTCCTCAGCATCGCTGTCACTCTCGCTGTACGACCTCTCGATGCAGCGGTTGTAGTAACGCACGCTGCCGTCATCGAGGCGGGTCCGGATCACGCAGCGATAGCTCGGCCGGCTATAGGTGTAGCGTGTCGCGTCGCGCGCCACCTCACGGTGGCGCGCCGGCGAAGTAACGGAACTAGTTGCCCGGGCCGCCGCCGAAGGCGCCTGCATCCGAGCCCCCGCGGGATTGGCCGTTGAAGTCGCGGCCGTCGTAGCCCAGGCGTGAAATCGCGCGCGAAGCGCCGCCGCCATTGGAGTAGTAGCCCGAGTAGCCCGAGTAGCCGGAGTAGTGCGGCGTGTAGCTATGACGGTAGCCGTACCGATAATAGCGTGCCTGGGCCACCACCGAAGTGCCCAATACCGCTGCGATCGCGAGCACCGAAATTGAAATTTTCAGGGCAGTCATCTTTTCCTCCTGTTGTGCCCTTGATACGGATGGCCTCGCCGGCCTCGTAAGAGAGGTATTTTCTACGATTATACATTATAAGCCCATTTCCTCCTGACGGGGTAAGCAAATCGAACTGATGCCGCTCAAAGCGCATCAAAACTCCAGCTCAACGGTCAAGATCGATGCAAGCGACCTACGATCCGCGCGTTTTTTATCGTCAACGATATCCCTTCGGCGATGCGGATCATTCTGACGCCGGAGGGAACAACGACCGAGAACCGCTGGCGGATCGAAACGCCTTACGTCGCCGACCTCATCGCCAAGTCGATCGAAATCACCGCCGACACGATCCTGATCGACTATGGCTGCGGCATCGGCCGCCTCGCGAAGGAACTGATCGCACGACACGGCTGTCGCGTGATCGGTGTCGATATCAGCCCATCCATGCGGGCCTTGGCCGTCATCTACGTGCAGTCGGATCGCTTCTCCTGCTGCGCGCCGACCATGCTCGACGCGCTGATCGATCGCGGCTTCCGCAGCGATGCAGCGATCTCCGTCTGGGTGCTGCAGCATTGCGCCGATCCGGCCGAGGACGTGACGCGCCTGCGTCGCGTGATCAAGCCGCAGGGCCGCCTGTTCATCCTCAACAATGACTTGCGCGCCGTTCCGACCGTCGAACGCGGCTGGTTCAATGACGGCATCGACATCAAGACAATGTTGAGCCGTGAATTCGCTCTCATCGAAAGTGATCGCCCGATGCTCGACCGGACCAGCAAGCCGATTGCGAGCACCACGTTCTGGGCGAGCTTCGAACAGCGTCCCTAGGCCGGTGCCGCGACGGACGGATGCGTCCGTCCGCTGCCGTCCGGACGGCCAGCCGCTCGCGAGCTGAGGTGGCTGACCTTGGTCTGCAGATTTGAATTCACATCAAAAGCGGAAACGTACCCCGCCGGTGGTGGCAAGGTTGTTGCGCGCAAGATAGCCGTTGGCGAGCCCGCCGTTGAATGAGGAATAGAAGGTGCCGATGTAGGTGTCCCACTTGGGCGCGAACCTCCAGTCGATGACGCCGGACACGGCGTTCATGGTGCCGGCACAGAAGTTCTTGTTGGTCGAGGCGATGTCGCAAGCAGCGAGGTTTGCGGCGCTCGCTGCGAAGTTGTTCTGATCGTAATGATAGTAAGCGCCGACGATATAGACCGTGTCGGTAATGTCGTATCGCGCGCCCGCCCAGACGACCTGCAGGATCTTGTCCTTGAAGCCGGCGCTCGCGCTGTAAGCCGTGCTGACGATATTGGTACCGGCAGTGGCGGTGGCGCAACCGAGGCAGACGAAATCTCCATTGACCGCCGTGAAGCCGCTGCCCGGGACGGTGAACGGATCGCTGGGCGGCGCGAATTGCATCCACTCGTATCCGCCGTAGAGCCGCAGCCGGTCGAGCGTATACTTCGCGAGCACCATGACGTTGGTGTTGTCCGAGAGCGTGGCGGTGACGGTCTGCGGCAGCATCGACCCGATCGGATACCCCGCCGTGTTCGTCGGGGCTCCATTGAGGGTGAGATTCACAGCGTCTTTGTTGTGGCCGACGATGGCATCGAACGCGAGCGTGCCGCGGCCGGGGTGGAGATCGGCGCCGAGCTGAGCGCCCCAGGCGCCGTTCGAGCCGTTGTTCAGGTCGTAGCCGCCGAATTGCCAGAGCGCGGCCGCCCGCACGCCGCCGACCGTGACACGGTATTTCACCGCGGTGCTGTATCTGGAATTTTCAGTGTCCCCGCCGCCGGCGACCGTTCCGGAAAAGCCGATCGGCGAGAAGGCGTATGCGCCGCCCATCGGATCGTAGGCAACAACGCCGTCGGTCGTCAGCGAATTTTGCCGGAAGACCGTCAAGGTGCCGTAGACATCGGAGCTGATGCCGACGAACCCGACCGAATTGTAGAATTGCCCCGCCCGGCTCGCATCGCCGTTGGTGTTCTGTTGATTGACCGGGATGCCGGCATTCTCGAACACCGACTGTGTCGAATTGGCAAAGCGGAGCGAATACGGATCAAACCCCGCTTCGAGCTGGGCGACAAACGAAAGACCCGAACCGATCGGCTCCTTGATTTGCACGCCGACGTTCGACTGACCCATGCCATTGGGCGCAATGCTCCACATCGGGCTCCTATTCATCTTCTGAAGGAAATAGGAAGCGCCGGTGACGAAGTACGGACTGAACGGTGCCCCGTGGGTCTGATAGCCGTAGCCCACATCGATCGTGCCGTAGAGGCGGACCCCATACCAGGCCAGCAGACAGTCCGTCAGGAAGAAGTCCTGAAGACCGCGGCACGCAGCCGGCGTCGGCGGCGCGGATGCCGCAGGCATCGTCAGCGCCGGCTCTTTTGTCGGCATGTCGCCGCCCGCCGCGTGCACTGTCGCGTGCCATCCAGCCAGCAGCGCCGCCGAAAAGAAAAGCCGCGCCGCCACTTTGCCTAGAACCAGCCGCTGACAGCGCAATGCCGATTGGTTGCCGCCAGAGGCGGCAAACGCCGTTTTTCGAAATGACACCATGATCTGCTCCCACCCGCTGCGCGCCGCGCGACGGCGCCGCTCCTCGCACGCGACATCGCGGCGACCCGGAAACGACCGGGCCGCGCGGATGGGACATGCGCTGTCGGAACGACGCGCGACCGCAACCCCGGCAAATCATGTTGGGTTGGGGATATAGCCAGATAGTTCTATTTTTCGATGTGGCTATAGCTTTTGCGAATAGATGCTGGCGCGGGAGCCGCGATCGGCCTCCAACGGACGCCGGTTCAGGGGAATTATCCACGGCGAAATGCGAACGAGCTCAACGCGCATCATGCGCGGGCGTCGCGATATCTTCCTTCGCATCGAGGGTTGGTGTAGCTTGGAGGTCGCGAGCCGCCAGCGGGACGTGCCGAGGTCCTGTGAATTTAAAGGCGGCGTTGGGGCCCCCGGCGGGCGCAGGCTTCACGACGAAGAGATGGTTGTCGCGCGGATGTTGTCAGCATCCGTGAAGTCGGGCCAATCCGCGGTGTCCCCGCTTGTCACGTCGGCGCAGCCGTGCCGCCGGGACAAGCGGGCAATTGTCGACATCGGCGGCTCATTTCGTACGGCGGACCGGCAGCGGCGGCGCACTCTTCAAAAGAGGAGGGGCCCTTCATGAACACAGCATCGACTCTGGTGACGTCCGCGCTGTTCGCAGTATTGGTGCTGCCAGCTTTCGGCGAACCTGCCGGACCGGCGGCGAAAGACGGTGCACACGCTGCAACGATTCCGGATTTTTCCGGCGTTTGGTTCCACCCGGCCTTTCCCTGGTATGAGCCGCCGGCATCGGGGCCCGGGCCGGTGACGAACCGGTCGCGGTGGCCGCAGGGGCCGGGCAGCGCCAGCGGCTCGCAGGCTATTCCCCCGACGGCTGAGGGCGTGAGCGACTACGATCAGTTGGTCGGCGACTACACCAATCCGATCTTGCAGCCATGGGCGGCGGAGGTCGTGAAGAAACTCGGCAAAATGTCGCTCGCCGGAATCACGTTTCCCAATCCGGCCAACCAGTGTTGGCCCGAACCGGTGCCGTTCATTTTCAAGGAATTTTTGGTGCAGCTCATTCAGCGGCCGAACGAGATCATATTGTTGTACCACGGGGACCACGAAGTGCGCCGCGTGCGGCTCAACGAACCTCACCCGCAGCCGCTGACGCCGTCCTGGTTCGGCGATTCCGTCGGTCACTACGAGGGCGACACCCTGGTGATCGATACCGTCGGCGTCAAGACCGATCGGCCGTTCGCGATGATCGACCTGTTCGGAACACCCTATACCGAAAAGCTGCATGTCATCGAACGCTATCGGTTTCGAGACTATGACGACGTGAAGGACGCGATCGAGAGGAACAAAAACGAGAACTGGTTGTTCGCTGGCGACGTCTTCAGCAGGCACCGCGGCAAGTTCCTGCAAGTGCACCTGACCATCGAAGACGAAGGCGTCTTCACGACGCCGTGGACCGCAACGATGACCTACATCCCGAACAGAGACCAGTTTCCCGAAGTGGTCTGCGCCGAAAACCCGCGATGGTTTCCGGGCACCGAATCGATGGTTCCGATCGCAAACAAACCCGATTTCTGAACGGCGGTTGAACGGCGCGACGGCAACGAGGCGATAAGAGCGGCCTTGGTCGACGCCGATGTGGACGCGAGGGGGCCAGCGTCCGATTGCGGTTTCGGTCGCCGGCAGCAGCCGCGAATGAGGCCGCTCAGGCGAGGTCGAGCGCGAAGCGTTTGAGGTCGGCGAGCGAGCAGTGGTCGAGCGCGCCTTCGTGCGTGGCGCGCAGCACGACGCGGGGCGCCTGGCCCGCCTCAAGGGCCTCCTGCCATCGCGGTGCGCAGAGGCACCAGCGGTCGCCGGGCTTGAGGCCGGGAAAGCCGTATTCCGGCATCGGCGTCGAAAGATCATTCCCGCGCGATTTTGAAAATTCGAGAAAGGCTGCGGTCGTGACGACGCAGACGGTGTGACTGCCGACATCCTCTCGGCTGGTGTCGCAGCAGCCGTCCCTGAAGAACCCGGTCATCGGTTTGATCGAGCAGACGTCAAGCTTGTCACCGAGGACATTGCGCGGCGCGCCGGGTCGACCGCCGCCGTCTCCATTGTCGTCTCTCAACATTGCCGCCTCCCATATTGTAGCCTGCGACCACCGCGGCTTTGCGGGTGTGCGCACCAAGGAACAAAATTTCGGTCCTGAAAAACCTTCATCCGATCTCGAGCAGGAGTTTCTGCAGGATCGCCTGTTTGAAATTATCGAAGCCGACCAATTCGATGAGGACGTGGCCCTGGCCGCCGACAACGTGCCGACGGTAGTAGACATCGAGGCCCTCGGGAGGTTGCGGCGGGAAAATGTACTCGGGCGGTTTCACGATGATCGGGAGGCCGTTGATGATCACGCCTTTCGCCACCAGCGCGTCACGCACGTCGCGAAGGCCGGCGATGCCTTGATTGTCATCGCCGTCGCCCGACACGTCGATCACCTTTCGCCCGCCGGCGAACTCGCGGTCGAATTGCCGGTCGCAGAACAACAGCGCCCTGCTGATGTAGGTGTTGATGCCGATCGGCGGACGTTGCGCGCTCTTCAAGCGGTCGCGGAATCCGTCCATCGATTTGGCGTCTTCGACCCGCGTCCAGGGGACCATGATCTCCTGGTCGCGCGACCATGCAATGAAGGTGATGGCGAGGACCGGCGGGTCGAGTTCGTGAATGACGCCGAGCACGCGCGGATCGCCGAGCGCTTCGACATAGCCGTCCTGCTGGGTCTTGTAGCGCGAGGGATTGACGCTGCCGGACACGTCGGTCGCCAGAATGAGCTGCATCCCGACCGTTTCGCGTTCAGCCGCTTTCGCGCCGAACGGCGCCAACGCGAACGCGGAACCAGTCGCCAACGCCCGACGCCGGGTGACCTGAGTTTTCATCGCGCAGCTCCTGCGTGCCATGGCGCGCTCGCTTGCCCGAAAGTGCAAAACCTACCCGCGAGTTCGACTCGGAAAGGCTATCCCGATGCGCGACGCTTGGGAACCCATGCGAGGTGCAACCAGCACTAAGCATGCAGCCAGCGCTAGAAGTGCCAGATCAAATCCATGGCGGCGATCCATTCGAAGTTCTTGTTCGGTGCAATGATCCCGCCGCCCGCGGACGCCGGCACTGCATTGAAGTTGCCGTTGAACGCATTGGCGTCGAGCGAATGGTAGTAGGCGATCTCCGGCCGGAGTTCGACCTGAGGCGAGAGCCAGTGCTGCCAGCCGAGCGCCCAATTGAGATAGCGGGTCTTGGTGCCGGTGCGCTGGCCTTCCATGTCGTCGTAGAACTCGCCGCGCAGCGAGATGTTGTCGAGGGCGGAGAATTTGTAGTTCAGATAAAAGAGCGCGGCATATGACTGCGCCGTGCAGGTCACCTGGGAAGGATTGCACTGGGCGAAGAACGGCGCATTGAAATTGAAGCCGTTGGCGAGGGTGAAGGGATATCCGTTGTTGGCAATGATGGCGTTGGCGAGCGCATTGTTGCCGCTGCCGTTCAATACGTTTCGCTGGCCGAGCGTGTAGGCCTCGAACGAGAGGTGCCACTGATCATTGAACTTGTGATAGTAGGTCCCGCCGAACCATTGAAGGTTGTCGTAGCCCCACGTTCCATTATTGATGCCGTTGGCGGTGAGGTAGAAGGCGTCACGGCCGCTGTCGCTCTGATAGCGGATGGCAGCGGTGACCGAGGGTCGCGCGCCCGGGTCCCTGGGCATCGTGGTGCCGGGGAAGACTGGATTAGGAAACGGGTTGGCGACCGTCTCACCCCAACGCCACGCGGCCGTGTCGCTGCCGATGACGACGCCGGCCTGCACGAACCAATTCTTGGTGACGGCCAAAGTCGCGAGAACACCTTGGTTGGTATAGTTGTCGAGCGCGTAGCTCATCGAGTGCGAGTACATGTAATTGTTCGGCGCGAGCTGCGCTTCGATATCGGGGATGGCGATGAAGCGCCCCGCCCTCAGCACCAGACCCTGCGCGAACTGCGGCAAATACAGTTCGCCATAGATCATCGGAAAATCGTAGCCGTTGACGAGGTTGTGGCCGAACAACTGGTAGCTGGCGATGCCATAGGCGGTCGTATACCGATAGTTCTCGCCGTAGATGCCGGAGACGCGAAAACCCCAATCGATGTGGTCGGTCTGCACCGTGTCTGGAACGCGCTCCATGTAGACGACGGCCTGATCGAGCGTCGCCGTGTTCGGCGTGTACATGTACGCCGCCGGAAAATTGCCGCCCGGCTGAACCGTGCTGGTGCTGAGGTTCGCGCCCGGATTGATCCAGCCATAGACCTGGATGTGCGCGTCGCTCATCGCCTTGCCGAGGGCGGTGTTGGCGAGCGCCGCCATCAATGGACTGTCGACCGAATTGGGTCGGCTCACGCCGATCGATGTCGCGCCACCATAGGGCCATTCGGTGAAAGGATAGGGTGGGCTCGACTGCGGCGTCGTTGGCCAGCCGTCGCGATGCGAGGGCGGTGCCTTCGGATCGGTCGGGGCGGCATCGTGGCCCCACTCCAGCCGATAGTAGTTCACGAGGCGCGTGAAGAAATCGTCGCCGAGATAGGCGTCGAGGCAGTTGTAGTTCTTGTAAGGTGCGTCTGGCGCTCGGCAATTGTACGCCGTCGTCGATTTGGAATTGGCCGCCGCCGCGACCTGGCCGATCATCGCGAACTACCACCGGCACCGCTACGGCGAGACCCGCAACGTCTTTGATCTTCATGCGACGCCCCCCGGCCATCACATCGCTGTCACGCAGCCTTGTCTTCCGATCTCCGGTCTATGCAGTTCCTCTATCCCGGCACGCAAATTGTCGACCGCGTCGCCGAGAAATCAAGAACAGACTGGGAGGCTGACGATAAAGTTGCGGGGTGTGTCCAAAATGACATCTTCGCGCCCGTCGCACGACAAAAAGCACGCGATTTCTCACCCGAGCCCGACTATGATCCGGCGCAGAAACGCTGCGAAGCGGCGCCCGGCTTCAAATCGTACCGCCATCAGGGAGCACATCATGTCCACTACCGGCTGGATCGTCCTCGGCGTGATCGTCGTCGTCGTGCTGTGGGTCATCAGCGTCTACAACAGCCTCGTCTCCATGGGGCAGCGGGTAAGCCAGGCGTTTGCCGACATCGACGTCCAGCTTCGCCAGCGCCACGACCTCATTCCGAACCTGGTGGAAACCGTGAAGGGCTATGCCACGCATGAGCGCGGCACCCTCGAAGCGGTGACGCAGGCGCGCAACATGGCGATCGCCGCCCAGTCGCAAGGTCCGCAGGCGCAGGCTGCCGCCGAGACCCAGCTGTCCGGCGTGCTCGGCCGGCTCATTGCGTTGTCGGAGGCTTATCCGGACCTCAAGGCCAACACGAATTTCCAGCAGTTGCAGGCCCAGCTCACCGACATCGAGAACAAGCTCGCGGCCGCGCGCCGCTTCTTCAACAATGCCGTGAGCGAGTTCAATGCGCGCATCCAGCAATTCCCGGCGGCGCTGTTCGCCGGCATGCTCGGATTCACGCCGCGGCAGTTCTTCGATCTCGGCGAGGAGCGCAAGACGGTCCAGGAAGTGCCGCAGGTGAAGTTCTAGGCGGTCATTCTACGGCGCCGCAGCGAAGCGCAGATGAACCCGGAACTTGCGGGCTGCGACTTCCATTTGGTTTCGCGTTCGCCGAGCGCGCCCGAATTGATGAAGCGGATTTGAACCATGGCGGCCTATGGGCTCTACAGCCACATCGAATCGAACAAGCGTCGTTCGGTTCTGCTGCTCATCGGCCTCTTTCTGCTTGTCTATGTCATGGTCTATGCGGGCGCGCTCGTCGCCGAGGCGATGAGCTACAATGCCTCGCTGCAATTCCTGCTGCGCAAAGCCTGGTACGACCTGATCCGCGCCTTTCCGATCGCGACCATCGGCACGATCGCGTGGATCGCGATCGCCTATTACTTCCATCAGTCGATGATCGACGGCCTGACCGGCGGCCGCGAAGTCACCCGCACCGAGGAGCCGCGCCTCTACAATCTCCTCGAGAACCTTTGCATTTCGCGCGGCATCACCATGCCCAAGCTCAAGGTGATGGACAGCGACGCGCTCAATGCCTTCGCGACCGGCATGAACGAAAAGCAGTATTCCGTCACGGTGACCACGGCCTTGTTGGAACAGCTCGACGATGCCGAGCTCGAGGCCGTGCTCGGCCACGAGCTGACCCACATTCGCAACGGCGACGTGCGCCTGATGGTGATCGCGCTGGTCATCGCCGGCGGCATCGCGTTCTTTGCCGAGATGTTCTTCCGGCTGTGGTTCTACAGCGGTTTCGCGGCCGGCGTTCGGGGGACAGTGACAGCGACCGTGGGCGGGGCGGCAATGGCATCGCCATCGTCATCGCAATCGGGTTGGTCGCGATCGCGTGGTTCGTGTCGCTGCTGATCCGCTTCGCGCTGTCACGCTCGCGCGAATATCTGGCCGATGCCGGCTCGGTCGAGCTCACCAAGAATCCCGACGCCATGATCATGGCGCTGCGCAAGATCGAAGGCCGCGGCGAATTGCAGGGGGCGACCTCCGCGGTGATGGAGATGTGCGTCGACAATCCGCGCGAAGAGTGGACGGATTTGTTCTCCACTCACCCGCCGATCGAAGCGCGCATCAAGAAGCTGGTCGATCTCATGGGCGGACACGATCCGGGCCCGCTGGCGTTGCCCGCGCCGGACGACGGTCAGCAGACCGAGGCGCTGCCGGACATGCAATCCGGCGAGCCAGGTTCAGGACAGGGTCCGTGGGGAGGCAGCGCCGATCAGCCGCCGCCCGGCGCAGGCCCGTGGGGGCCGGCTCCCGCCGAACCGCCGCCATCTGTGCCGCAGCGTCCGTTCCTCCCCGACAGGCCTCCGATCGATCTCGGCGCGCCGGCCGGGCCGCCGCCCGGCGGCGCCCCCGGCCCATGGGGCAAACCCGGCGGATGACGGACCGCGGGCGTCCCGCCCGCAATTGCCAGGCGACGGTTACGAAGCCAAGCGCTACGGCACGATCGCAAACGCGCGCGCCGGGAATCCGAGCCCATCTTTGACCTTCGGCCACGTCACCACGATGATCGCGCCCGTCGCCGGCACCTGATCGAGATTGGCCATGACCTCGATCTGGAAATGACCCTGCTGGAGGATGTAGGTCTCCGACTCCATCTTGTCGGTCGTGTCGGTGTCCATCAATTCATGGCCGATCGCGGTGACGCCGCGCTGCTCGATCAGAAACTTGACGGTCGCGAGCGACCACGCCGGGAATTCGCTGCGCTTGAAGCGCTCCGGGTTGGTGTCCCAGTCCTTGTACATGTCCGTGCGCAGCGCCGCGAACGCGCCCTTGGGCACCCGTCCATGCGTCTTCTCCCACGCCATGAGATCGGCGACCGAGAAGGCATGGTTCGGCTCCTTGGCGATGTAAGGCGTATCGTCGAGCACGACGAGCGGCAGGATCATCTGCTTGAGCGGGATCTTGTCCATGGTGATGCCGTTCTCGGCGAAGTGCGCCGGCGGATCGACATGGGTGCCGTATTGGCCGACCATCTCGTAGAAGGTGGTGCGGAAGCCATCCTTCGGGATCGTGTAAGGCTCATGGGTCTTGGGGTCGGCGGCCGGCGTCATCTTGGCCTGTCCGAAACCGGACCACACCGGCGTGTCCGGTCCGAAACTGTGGGTGAGGTCGACGAACTTCTTGCCGGCGATGACCTGGAGAACGCGATCGAGATCGCTCTCCCGTGCGCCCGAAGGGACGCCGATCATAAGCGCGGCGCCGACGACGATCATCGATGACGCAATCAAGATTGAACGCGATGAAATCGAGCGAAACATGAGGCGCGCTCCCGCGGCGATTTATGATGGCGGAGTTATATCCCGTCGCCAGCGCGGGCGCGACCGCAGGCACTTGCGGCGCGACGGTCGGACGAACGATGCGTCGCGAATGGCTTGCGATTGCTTCCGTCCGGGGCGTAGAAACCGGCAGCCTCGATCGACGAGACTATGCGGGAGCCATGGATGTCGATTTCAGATCGCGCGAGACTTGCGCTCCTCGCCGGCGCCGTCGTGGCGACCGCGTCGGCAACCGCAGCGCTCGCACAGCAATTCCCTAAGCCGACCGAGTTGCCGAACCCGTATCGCCTCGTCGAGGGCTGGCCGACGCTGCCCAAGGAGATGGGCGGCGGACATTGGGGCGAGGTGATCCGCGTGCACGTCGCCCGGCGACGGCAACATCTGGGTCTTCCACCGCTGCTTCAACACGGTGCCGCCGGGTCACGCGACCTGCATCAATCGCGGCGCCGCCAACCCGCCGATCCTGGAGTTCGATCCGTCCGGCAAGCTGCTCAAAAGCTTCGGCGCGGGACTGTTCGCCTATCCCCACGGTTTCACCATCGACGGCGACGGCAATCTGTGGACGAGCGACGTGAACGACGAAGCGACCGTCCTCGGCATGTCCGCGAAGAACGCAGATGGCGTGCTGATGGGCGAGGAAGTCCTCAAGCTGAGCCCGGACGGCAAGGTGCTGATGATGCTCGGCAAGGAAGGCGTTGCCGGAAACGGTCCGCGATACGTTCGATCGGCCGACCGGCGTCGCCATTGCCCCGAACGGCGACATCTTCGTGTCGGACGGCCATCAGCCCAACAAGTTCGGCACCGGACGCATCGTCAAATTCGCCAAGGATGGCCGCTTCATCAAATCGTGGGGACGCAAAGGATCGGCGCCCGGGCGAATTCGACGAGCCGCACGACATTTTCATCGGCGGCTCGCAGGAGCGGGTCTACGTCGCCGACCGGCGCAACAACCGCATCCAGGTGTTCGACCAGGACGGCAATTTCATTGCCGCGTGGCATCAGTTCGGCCAGCCGAGTTCGGTCTTCGTCGGCAAGGACGATACGATCTATGTCGGCGCCTCGTTCCGCGATCCGGCAGCGCAAGAAAGGCGAGTTGCGCGGAATCGTCATCGGAAACGCCAAAGACGGTGCGCTCACCGCCTTCATTCCCGATCCGGCCGACCTCGATAAGGTCGAGTTGGGAACGTCCGCCTCCGGCATTGCGGCCGATGCCGCCGGCAATATCTACGCGGCAGACGTCGGCGCGCACAATTTGCGCAAATACGTGAAGATCAAGTAGGCCGCTCAATCGTTCGAACGCGCGAAATCATGCACCATTTCACCTATCGCGGCGGCCTGCTCCATGCCGAGGAGATCGCCCTCGACCGTCTCGCGGCCGAGATCGGGACGCCGTTCTATTGCTATTCGACCGCGACGCTGACGCGGCACTACCAGGTCTTCGCCGGCACCTTCGCCGACGTGCGGGCACTCGTCTGCTACGCCATGAAGGCGAATTCCAATCAGGCCGTCATCAAGACGCTCGCCCAACTCGGCGCCGGCGCCGACGTCGTGTCGGGCGGCGAACTGGCCCGCGCGCATGCCGCCGGCATTGCGCCGGAGAAGATCGTGTTTTCCGGGATCGGCAAGACCGCAAACGAGCTTGCCGCGGCGGTCGATGCCGGAATTCTCTGCATCAACGTCGAATCCGAGCCCGAGCTCGACCTCCTTTCGACGATCGCGGCGAGCAAGGGACGCAAGGCGTCGATCTCGGTGCGCGTCAATCCGGACGTCGATGCCAAGACCCACGCCAAGATCGCGACCGGCAAGGCGGAGAACAAGTTCGGCATCCCGATCAGCCGCGCGCGGGAGGTCTATACCCACGCCGCCAAGCTGCCGGGGGTGCGGGTGACCGGCGTCGACATGCACATCGGCAGCCAGATCACCGATCTGTCACCGTTCGAGAACGCCTTCGCGTTGCTGTCGGAGTTCGTCGCGCACGCTGCGGGCCGATGGGCATATGATCGACCACATCGACGTCGGCGGCGGTCTCGGCATTCCCTATGAGATCGACAACGAGCCGCCGCCGCATCCGGATGCCTATGCCCAGGTCGTCAAGCGCGCGATGCGAGCGCTGGATTGCCGGCTGATCCTCGAGCCCGGGCGCCTCATCGTCGGCAATGCCGGCATCCTGGTGACCAGGGTCATTTACGTGAAGCGCGGCAAGTCCAAGACCTTCGTCATCGTCGACGCGGCCATGAACGATCTGGTCCGGCCCACCTTGTATGAGGCCTACCACGACGTCATCCCGGTCCGGGAGCCGGCGCCGGGCGCGGGCCGCATGGTCGCCGATGTGGTCGGGCCGGTCTGCGAAACCGGCGATTATCTTGCGCTCGACCGGGAGATGGCGGCCGTGGCGCCGGGCGATCTCCTCGCCATCATGACTGCCGGTGCCTATGGGGCGGTGCAGGCCGGAACCTACAACACCCGCCCCCTCGTTCCTGAAGTATTGGTGAACGGGGATCGCGTTGCGATCGTGCGGCCGCGAATCGAAGTTGCGGACCTCATCAGCAGCGATCGCATGCCGGACTGGCTTATGACTAAATAACTGATCTCACGGGCCTTTGCGACCGAGGCCGGGGCCGGCGGCGTACTGTTACCAAACCAAGGCCCCATTTTGGCCGCGCACTCACGTCAAACCGTTTGTGTTCTTATGTATTTATGTGAAGATAGCTTTGTCCCTTTCAGGAGAATCGTTTGACCGATAACGGTGACGTTTCTGACGCCTCCCGCCCGCGACAGGCCGGCGAGATGCTTGAACGCGCGCTGACCCGGGCGCGATGGATCACCCTCTGGGAACGGCTGTGGCCGCCGCTCGCGACGATTGCAACCGCGATCGGTCTGTTCCTGGTGGTGTCGTGGCTTGGGCTGTGGCTCTGGCTGCCGCCGCTCGCCCGCGCCATCGTCCTGTTTGCTTTCCTGGTGCTGACCGCGGCCGCGACCGTGCCGCTGCTGACGGTCCGCTTCCCGACGCGCAACGACGGCCTGCGCCGCCTCGACCGGAATGCCGGGCTCGCTCATCGTCCCGCCACCACGATCGGCGATACGCTCGCGACGCCGGAATCCGACCCGTGGGCGACCGCGCTCTGGCGCGCCCACGTGGAGCGCGCCTTGCTCGCTGCCAAACGCCTCAAGGCGGGGCGGCCGGTACCGCGTCTCGATCTCCGCGATCCCATGGCGTTCCGCGCGCTGGTGCTGATCCTCGCGGTTGCGACCTTCATTGCGGCGGGAGGCGAACGCATGCGCCGTATTACTGCGGCGTTCGACTGGCAAGGCGTCGTCGTGCCGGCGAATTTCCGGCTCGATGCCTGGGTGTCGCCGCCGAACTATACGCAGAAGCCGCCGGTGATCCTGCCGGGCATGCGTCCGGGCGAGCGCGCCCAGACGTCCCTCGCGGCCGTGTCGGTACCTGCCGGCAGCATCCTGGTGGTCCGCTCCAGCGGCAAGGTCGAGTTCGACGTTGCGACCACGGGCGGCGTCACCGAAATCGGAAGCGACCAGCATCAGCAGGCGCCCGCGGGCACCGAGGAACGCCGCTTCATCGTCACCGATCGCGGCACGGCGGTGGTGCATGGCCTGCCCGACGAACTCACTTACGCGTTCAACTCGATTCCCGACAAGCCGCCGGTGATCGCGCTCGCCAAGGATCCCGAAGCGGAGGCCCGCGGCGCGCTGAAGCTCAACTACAAGATGGAAGACGACTACGGCGTCGTCGAAGCCAAGGCGATCTTTGCTCTCAAGGGCGCGAAGACGGGCGAGGTTGACGGCAAACGTCCGCTCTATGGCCCGCCTGAAATGCCGTTGAGCCTTCCCCAGGCCCGCGTCAAGAACGGGGCCGGTCAGACCATCAAGGATCTGAGCGATCATCCCTGGGCCGGCGCCGAAGTGTCGATGACGCTGGTCGCGCGCGATGAGGCGAACAACGAAGGCACCAGCACATCGCACGAGTTCCGCCTGCCGGAGCATCCGTTCACCAAGCCGCTGGCGCGCGTCATCGTCGAGCAGCGGCGCGAGCTCGCGCTCGACGCCGAGTCGCGCGACAAGGTGCTGATCGCGCTCGATGCCCTTGCTATCGCGCCGGACAAATTCACGCCTGAGCTCGGCACTTATCTCGGCCTGCGTTCGCTGTTCTGGGCGCTGTCGCAAGCCAGGGACGACGACGCACTGCGCGACGTCGTGCAGCAGATGTGGGCGTTCGCCAACATGCTGGAGGAGGGCAACGTCTCCGACGCGGCGGCGCGGTTGCGCAACGCCGAGGATGCATTGCGCCAGGCGCTGGAGCGCGGGGCGTCGGACGAAGAACTCAAGAAGCTGATGGAAGAGCTGCGCGCTGCCATGAACCAGTTCATGCAGGCGCTCGCCGAGCAGCTGCGCAAGAACCCGCAAATGGCGCGGCCGCTCGATCCCAATTCGCGCCAGCTGCGCTCGCGCGATCTGCAGAACATGCTTGACCGCATGGAGCAGCTTGCCCGTTCCGGTGCCAAGGACGCCGCGCGGCAGTTGCTCGACGAGCTGCAGTCCATGATGGAAAACCTGCAGATGGCGCGTCCGGGCCAGATGGGCCAGGATGGCGACGACGAGATGATGTCGATGCTCGACGAGCTCGGCGACATGATCCGCAAGCAGCAACAGTTGCGCGACAAGACATTCCGTCAGGGCCAGGAGCAGCGCGGCCAACGTGGTCAGCAAGGCCAGCGCGGGCAACGCGGTCAGCAAGGCCAACAGGGGCAGCAAGGCCAACAGGGGCAACAGGGCGATCCGAACGCCTTCAGCGATCTGCGGGGGAACCAGCAGGCGCTCCGCGAGCAGCTCAAAAAGCTTCTCGAGGAGATGAAGAAGCGCGGGATGGGCCAGAACAAGGGCCAGGAGCCGGGCCAGCAGGGTCAACAAGGCCAGCAGGGCCAGGGTCAACCGGGCCAGGGCGATGACCTCGGCCAGGCCGACGACGCGATGGGCGATGCCGAAGGCGCGCTCGGCGAGGGCAACTCGGACCGCGCCGTCGACGGCCAGGGCCGGGCACTCGACGCCATGCGCCGCGGCGCCCGCGGTCTTGCCCAGCAGCTGCAGCAGCAGATGGGGCAAGGACCTGGTCAAGGCCAGCCCGGTCGCCTCGGACCGGCGCGCGCCCAGCAGGACACCGATCCTCTCGGCCGCCCGCTGCGTGGTCGCGACTACGGCGATGACACCACCGTGAAGGTGCCCGGCGAGATCGATGCCCAACGGGCACGTCGCATCCTCGAAGAGCTGCGCCGCCGCTACGGCGAAACGTCGAGGCCGCAGCTTGAACTCGATTACATCGAGCGCCTGCTGAAGGATTACTGAGTTATCCGATAGCGCTACTACGATGAGGCCGCGAGCCGATACCGCTCGCGGCTTTGTCGTTTGGTGACCTCATCACTCGATCCTGTTGCGAGATGTCATGCCCCACGCGGGCGGGGCATCCGGTGTTCCCTGTGTCACACGTGAACTGATTGGTGCATAAATCAGAGGCCAGTGGTTACTGGGTCGTCCGGTCAAGCCGGACGACGACAGGTCAGGGGCTTGCATGTTGGACCTAAGTGGCTCGGTGGCGCGCCGGCTGTTCCTCGTCAGCGTCGTCGCGGCAGTCTCAGCATTCGCTCACGGACCAGCGCAGGCGCAGTCCGACTACCCCAATCGGCACGTGCAAATTGTCGTTCCCTATGGACCCGGCGGTGTCGCCGACGTGGGCCATCGGATCGTCGCCGATAAATTGTCGGCGCGCCTGAAGCAGCAATTCGTCGTCGACAACCGGCCGGGCGCGGGCGGCATTGTCGCCGCCAAGGCGGTCGCGGCCGCTCCCGCCGACGGCTACACCCTGCTGATGACCGGCAACCAGAACGCCATCGGCGCGTCGCTGTTCAAATCGTTGCCCTTCAACATCCTCTCCGACTTCGCTTCGGTGTCGACCACCTCGTTCTTCGATCTCCTGATCGTGACGAGGTCCGGCTCGCCGTTGAACTCGGTCGAAGACGTCATTCGTGCGGCTCGCGCCAATCCGGGCAAACTCAACATCGCAACCATCAATCCCGGCAGCACGCAGAACCTCGCCGCCGAATTGTTCAAGAGCGTCGCCGGCATCGATGCGACGGTCGTGCCGTTTCGGACGTCGAGCGACATGGCCACCGCCATTCTCCGCGGCGACGTCGATATCGCTTTTGAAATCTATGCCGGCATCTATGGGCTCATCGACGACAAGAAGCTTCGCGTCCTTGCCTCCACCGGCCCGACCCGCTCGACCTATTTGCCGAGCGTCCCGACGGTGCAGGAGAGCGGCCTCAGTTACGAGGTGGTGAGTTGGAACGGGATTTCCGCGCCGGCCGGCACGCCGCCGTCGGTCATCGCGGTCCTCGGCCGCGCGCTCAACGAGGTGTTGCAGGCGCCCGATGTTCAGGCGCGGGCGCGCACGCTTGGCCTCGAGATGCGCGGCAGCACGCCGGAGGAGATGACGGCGCGGATGCGCGCCGACATTGCCAAGTGGGCGCGCGTGATCGAGCAGGCCGGCATCCCGAAGCGGGATTGAGCCTCAAAAGAGCGGCGGCACCTGCGCGACCTTGAGCGGCCCGAGAAACACGTTGCCGTTGTCGAGACGCAGCGTCACCTTGAGGGCGCCGTGGCCTTCGAGTTCGGTGCGTTGCCCTCCCAGCGCTGCCGCCGCGACCGCGATATTGGGCGCACCACTGTTGCCGCCTGCACTATTGGTGCCGCTCGCACCACCGTTGCCGCTCGCACCACCGTTGCCGCTCGCGCCACCGCTGCCGCCTGCATCAGGGGCGCCGCTCGCGGTGCGCGCATTGCCGCCGCCACCGCGCAGCACATTGCCGAGGCCCGGTACGATGCGATCAAGGCTCGGTGCAACAAGCGCGAGGGTGTTCGCCGGCACCGCCTGGGCGATCGCACGATCGATGCCCAGCAGCGGGACGAGCTTGTCGAAATTGACGACGGTAAGCGCAAGATTGCCGTTGAGCGTGCCGTTCGGCGTCAGCGTCAGCGCGCCCGCCGCGTCGATGATCAGGTCGCCCTGCTTGAATCGCGCCGTCGTGACGTCGAGCCGTCCGTTTGCGGCCTGGATTTCGCGCAGCCATTGCCCGAGCGGCTTCGGCGTAATGTCGTGCGCGCCGCGCAGCACCGCGACGACCTGCGCATCGGTCGGCGTCGTGACCAGTTTACCGAGTGCCGGCGACCGCAAGCTGGCAAAATCGACGGCGAGATCGACGACCGGATGACCCGGAGTCGACTCCGGGGCGAAGCGGGCGTGAAATTCGGCATGACTGGCTTCGACCAGCGGCCCGGACCCGCTGACGGGAACTGATTCAAGCTTCGGCCTTTCGATGACGATCGATAGCCGTTCCGGCGCGCCCGGCACGCCGCGCAAGCTCGCTTGGCCGAGCATCCAATTGATGGATGTGGTCGGCGTGCCGCCGAGCGGCGCGATCGTAACCGGCGACTCGATTTCGCCGATCACCAGCGTCGGGTCCCAGACTTGCGCGACCGCCGCCAGATGCTGGGCGCGAATCGACAGCGCCGTCGCGCGGTCATCGACCGACGGATCGGCGCAGGCCACTTCGATGCGGAAGGGATAGCCGCCGAACTGCGCGTTGTCGCAGCCGTAAATGCGCCCGGCGTTGGCCTCGCGCGCGCGCCACGCCGTCATCGTCTCTTCCGCGCGACTCGATGCGTAGTACCAGAACCCCGACCACGCGAGGCCAAGGACAACAAGTCCCGCCGTCGGCACGGCAATAAGCCATGGCCGCGGCGATCGCGAACCCATTTCTCTGCTCACGCGCTCTCCTTGCTTCCGCCCCGATGTTGCCTCGCCCCCTTCCGACTGTTAGGCGAGGAAACGTTTTCCCCGCCTCGCAGGTCACGTTCATGCAATTTTCCGAGCCCGGCGCCAACGATGAACTTTGGGTGTTCGGCTATGGCTCGTTGATGTGGCGGCCGGGCTTCGCGTACGTGGAACGGACGCCGGCGCGGCTCATCGGTCTGCACCGCGCGCTCTGCGTCTATTCCTTCGTCCATCGCGGAACGCCGGAAAAGCCGGGCCTCGTGCTCGGCCTTGACCGTGGCGGCGCCTGCCGCGGTATCGCCTACCGGGTCGCGGCAGGGCACGCCGAATCGACCATTGCGTATCTGCGCGCGCGCGAGCAGGTGACCAAGGTTTACTTGGAGTCCCATCGCCGCATCGCTCTCGCCGCGACACCGCAGCGCCCGGACGGCGGCGAAGCGAGCGCGCTCGTTTATCTCGTTGATCGCAGTCATCCCCAATATGCCGGGCGGCTCGACCTCGAGCGCCAGCTTCATCTCGTACGCCAGGGTCATGGCCGATCCGGGGCGAACCGCGATTATGTTATTGCCACAGTTGCCGAAATTGAGGCGCAGGGCTGCCGCGATGAGGCCCTGCATCGGCTCGCCGAACGCCTCAAAGGTGCACACGAGGTGCACGCCGGGCCACCGCACGTCTCCGAGCGGGCGACCTGAAGGCGATCGGCTCGCTATCTCTGATCCTGCAGAGCTTCCACCGGTGCGGGCTTGTCGCTGCCGCGCAACAGCGAGCCGGCGAGATCATTGAGCGAGGGCTGGCGCAATGCCACGAACGGCAGCGGGCGCGTGGCCTCGATGGCGGCGAGGCCGAGGCGCGCGGTGAGGAGCCCGTTGAGGACACCTTCGCCGAGGCGGGCCGACACCTTGGCGGCGACACCGTGGCCGATCACCTGCTGGATCAAACTGTCGCTCGCGGCCATTCCGCCGGTCAGTGCGAGGTGGGAGACGGTGTGGCGCAACAGCTTCAGCAGCCCAAGCGAGCCGGGCCGTCCGCCGTACAGCAGCGCAAGCCGTCGCAGCAGGCCGAGCGCAGTGACGAGCACGAACAGCATATCAACGGCCGCCCGCGGGCTCACGGCGGTCACGACCGATACGCGCTTCGCCGCCGCACCGACGAGCTGCCGCGCCTCCTCGTCGAGGGGCGCCATCAGTTCGCGCTCGGCGAGACGGACGAGATCGCCGCCGTCGATGATATCGCCGAAGTGATCTTCGAGCCGGGCGCGGGCGCGCGCGAGCCGCGGCATGCGGCGCGTTAGTCGAATGAGTTCGCGACCAAGCGTGCGGCCGGCCGCGCGGTCGTCGCTGGCGAGAATATCGACGGCGCGCGTGCGCATCGCGTCGATGGTCGCCAGCCGCGCGAGGCCGAGCACTTCGCGCACGCAAATAACCGCAAGCGCGGCCGCCGCAACAGCCGCAAGCGCGGCACCAAGGCCGCCGAGCCAGCCGGCGCGGCTCCACAGGTCGGAGATCAGATTGGCAGTGCCGAGACCGATCGCGAGCAATACGAGACCGCCGGCCGAAACCCAGAACGCCGTCGCCCAGGGCACCCGTCGCCGCCGCGGCAACGGCGCCACGACCGGCAGCGAAACATCGGTCTCGCCCGCCTGGACGCTTTTGACCCCGGGTACGCTGCGGCGCGGCTCCTCGATCGGGGCCAGGACCACGGCAGGGTCGTCGACGCGGAATGTCGCAGGCCGGTGGGGGCGGTTCATTTGAGCCGGTCTCCAATCAAAAATTGCAGAGCGCGATCAAGCCGAATATGGGGTAGCGAAGGCGCGCCGTCACCGGTCGACGTGAGCGCCGGCGGACGAAATCGCACGAAACGGAAATCGCTGTCTTCGGCGCCGGCTGCCGTCAGCCCGCGAAATGGTGCCGCACCCGCCGTAAAAAGCGCGTCCGGATCGGCGGGAAGTTCGCCGGGAAAGATCACGACTTCGGTCTTGCCGTCGAATACCTGGCCGCTTTTGCCCCCTGCCCGCTCGCCCGCCGCCGGCACGCCGACGATACATTGCAGCGTCCGGCCGCCTTGCCGCACCTCGGCCTCGCGCGTCGCGCGCACCGCCGCGAGCGCGATCACATCGGCCGAGGCGCCCGCGACACCGGCGCGAGCGACGGCGCGATCGACCATCCGCCGCAGGATTGCCTCCAGCCGATCATGGCTGGTGTGATGAAGGTGGTCGGCCTTGGTCGCGGCGAACAGAATGCGATCGGCGCGCGGCCGCAACAGCGAACTCAGGAATGTCCGGCGGCCGATCTCGAAGCAATCGAGCAGCGACGTGAAGGCGCTTTCGAGATCGCGCACCGCCTCGGGCCCCGCGTTGAGCGCTGCGAGGGCGTCGACCAAAACGATCTGGCGATCAAGCCGCGCGAAATGATCGCGAAAGAACGGGCGCACCACCACGTCCTTGTAGGCCTCGTAGCGCCGCCGCATCATCGCCCATAGCGAGCCGTCGGGCGCATCGCCATCCGCCGGCACGTCGAGCGGCGCGAAGGTGAGTGCCGGCGAGCCTGCAAGATCGCCGGGCATCAGGAAGCGCCCGGGCGGCAGCAGGCTCATGGCGTAACGTTCATTGCGGCATGCGACGAGATAGTCGGTAAAGAGCCGCGCCGCCGCGATGGCATCGGTCTCTTGCGCGGGCGCGTTGGCATCGAGCTTTGCCAGCGTGGCGTGCCACGCCGCCGCGATCTGCGCTCGCGGCTCTTCGCGCGACAGCCTTATGCTGTCCGCCGACCATGCCTCGAAGCTTTGGTTGAGCAGCGGCAGATCGAGCAGCCACTCGCCCGGGTAGTCGACCATGTCGACGACGAGTTCGCGCATTGCGCCCGAGCGCGACTGGAATTCGACGATGAGCCGCAGTTCGCTGATCTGACGCGTCAACTCCGGCCAGATGCGGTCTTTGACGAGCGCCTCGACGTGGCTCTCGTAGTCGAAGCGCGGCACGGCATCGTCGGGCTGCGGCGCCAGGCGCGCCCGCATGATGCGGCCTTCATCGAGCGCCTCGAACACCGGAAAGCGCCCGCTGCGCACGAGGCCGTGCACAAGTGCGGTGATGAAGACCGTCTTGCCGGCGCGCGAGAGCCCGGTGATGCCGAGCCGCACCGTCGGCGTCAGCAGATTGTTGCCGTAGTCCGCGAGTGCGAGCGCGGCGAGGCGGGCCTGTTCGAACCAATCGGATAAAGTATTCACGGCACGATCAATGTGGCGCGCCGGTCGCGCGATCACAAGGCGGTCATCCCACCGGTTATCAGGCCCCGAGCTTCACCTGACCACGCCGGAAATGCAGCAGGCGCGGTGGCGGGGCGGCGTGATGCGGTCCTTGAGGAAGCAGCGCGCATTGGGGCCGCTATAGCCCGGCCGCGCGTAGGTCCAGGCGCGGCATCGCAGGTCGGTCTCGCACGCGCCGCGGCAAACTTCGCCGCTCGGATCGGGCGCCATTTCGAAATTGCGGAAATCGCCGCCGACGCGATCGATGGAAAATTCCCGTGCGACGGTGCGGGGCAGGATGACGCCGGTGCCGCGCACGCCCGATACGCTGCCGCTGTCCTCGGTTCGCGACGGCACCTGGCTCTTCAGCCAGCAGACCGCAACCCGCTCCGCCGTCGGATAGTTGAAGCTCCACGCGCGGCACCGCGCGTCGCGCTCGCATCGCCCCGCACAGACGGCCGGATCGCCCGAGCGCACCTGAAAGCTCAGATAATCGGCGCCACGCCGGTCGTATCCCACTTGTGCGATGGCCGTCGGGGCGCCGCAAATCAACGCCGCAATTACCGAGACAAGCGCGGCTACGACGCGAATCATCTCGTGTCCTGGATTTTTTGCCCGCCCCGCACGCGATCTTAATTCATCGACTGCGTTGAAGCGAGCGTCGGCATTGGTTATCCGCCAACGTTCTTGCACAAAGTGCCGTGAGCACTAGGTTTTCTGAACGGATATACATCGAGCGCATCAGCGGACACGAACAGGAAGGCGTAATGGATCAATTGCACGGTGGATTGGGCATCCTGCTGCTGCCGCTCCTCCTCATGGCGGTCGCGGTGGTGAGCGTGCCGCTTGCCCGCGTGGCCCGACTTTCGACGATCGTCGCCTATATCGCGGCGGGAATAGCGGTCGGCCCGTCCGGGGTTGGCTTGGTGAAGGCGCCCGAGACGATCACCGCCGTCTCCGAGCTCGGCGTGGTGCTGCTTCTGTTCTTGATCGGCCTCGAGCTTGAGTTTTCCCGTCTGCTCGCGTTGCGGCGCGCGATCTTCGGACTTGGGGTCGCGCAGCTCGTCCTCACCGCAGCCGCACTCGGTGCGCTTGCCTTCGCCCTCAAGCTTGCCGACTGGCGCGGCGCGATCATCGCCGGTCTCGCACTTGCGATGTCGGCGACGGCAATCGCGCTGAAAATCCTGGAGGATCGCGGTCACTTGCAGCAGCCCTACGGGCAGCGTGCGTTCGCGATCCTGCTCTTCCAGGATATGTCCGTGGTGCCTTTGCTGGCGCTCCTGCCGCTGCTCGCGCCCGGCGCCAGCAGCCATGAGACGACCGCGGGCGAGACCTTGTTTGCGGTCGGGCGCGGCGGCCTCGCCATCGCGGCCATCGTGGTCGCCGGCCGCTATCTGCTCAATCCGTTCCTCGCGCTCCTCGCGTCCACCGGCGCGCGCGAGGTGATGACGGCGGCGGCGCTCCTCGTCGTGCTGGGGTCGGCGGCGCTGATGCAGGCCGCCGGCATGTCGATGGCGCTTGGCGCGTTTCTCGCCGGCGTGCTGCTCGCCGGCTCGAACTATCGCCACGAACTCGAAGCCGATATCGAGCCGTTCCGCGGGCTGCTGCTGGCGCTGTTCTTCATGAGCGTCGGCATGTCGATCGACATGCATGTCGTGGTCGTCAACATCGTGCTGATCGTGGTCGCGGCGATCGTCATCACCGCTCTCAAGGCCGGCATCGTCGCGGCGTTGTTTCGCGCCACCTGTCCCAATCCCGGCGAACTCGCTGCGCGCCGGCTCGGTGCTGACGGGAGCCGGGGAGTTTGCCTACGTGCTGATCCCGTTCGGTGCTTCCCTCGGCGCGCTGGCGCCGTCCGAAGCAAGCCTGTTCTCGGCGATCGCGGCCTTCACCATGCTGATGGGACCGCCCGTCGCCTCGCTGACGGATACCGCGCTCGCGCGGCGCGCCCGCGCGCGGCTCCCGGAGGCTGATGACCTCGGCGGCGTCAAGGGCGCGGCGCTGATCATCGGGTTCGGCCGGTTCGGCCAGATCGTGTCGCAATGTCTGCTGGCCGAAGGCGTCGATGTGCTGACCATCGACAACGATCCCGAGATGATCACGAATGCCGGCCGCTTCGGCTTCAAGGTCTATTACGGCGACGGCGCGCGCCTCGACGTGCTGCGTACCGCGATCACCGCCGAGGTGCGGCTGGTGGCGGTCTGCGTCGATCGCCGCGAGTCGACCGATCGCATCGTGGAATTGGTGCGCGCCGAGTTTCCCAACGTGAAGCTCTACGTCCGATCGTTCGATCGCCGCCACAGCCTGGAGCTGCTGACCAAGGGCGTCGATTACGAGATCCGCGAGACTTTCGAGTCGGCGGTCGAGTTCGGCTGTGCCGCGCTGGAGGGACTCGGCATGGAGCACGATCGCGCCGTCGAAGTCGCGGACTACATCCGTACCCGCGATCTCGAACGCCTTGCGCTCCAACAATCCGAAGGCATCGCCGCCGGTCGCGATCTCGCCTTCGCGCGCCGCGTCGAGCCGGAGCCGCTGTCCGAGCCCTTGCACGAGGCGGAGGCGCTCAATCCCGAAGCGGCCGCACTCGTCGAAGATGAGAAAGAAAATGCCGAGTGAAGCACGAGCGAGCTACAACTATTTGGAGCAATTGCGAAAAATATCGGCACTCCAATGTGCTGATGTCACCCGCTTGTCACATAACTGTTAGCCACACCCATTTACCTTGCGCCGCTTTTGTAGCGGTGGAGCGTGTGATGGGTCTCGCTGACGATGTCCTGCTCTCCACGAGTTCTTGCGGAGGGATGGCATGAGCCAGCTGACGGCAGCGGATTTCCAAGCCTATCCGAGCGACACGACCGCGGACGATGAGATCGCGGCGGGGCCGCTCGCGCTCTACTACGTTCCGGTGGATCTGATCGCGCCGACGCAGATGAATGAAGGGTTCGCGGAGGTCGGGAAGAAGACTGCCGGCTTCGATCTACTGACGCCGTCGGAACTGCAAGCGAACCTGCTCACCGATATCGAACCCGTCGTCATCGGCCCGAACGGCCAGCTCTATCTGCTCGATGGACACCACACCTTCACGGCATTGGAAGACTCGATCTACGGCGCGAGCGATCCGGACGTTTTTGTCGACGTCGTCGCCAATTATTCGAACCTGACGGAAGCCCAGTTTTTCGCAACGATGCAGTCGAACAACCTGCTGCTGCCGTTGAATGACGGGGTTCCGCAGACCGTCAATGATGCGACCGGCTCGCCCATTCCGACGTTGCTGACAGAACTGACCAACGATCCCTATCGCGGCCTCGAATACAGCATTTTGAAGAACAAGAGTTCGAAGCTCTTTACGACGGCGAGCAACATCACCGGCGCCATCGGCGCCTCGACGCCCGGTCTCGACAAGATGACCGGCTTTTATTCGGACTTCCTCGAAGCCGCGGCCTATCGCGATGCCAACGGCGGCAAGGGGCTTCCCTACTTGTCGCCGGGCGATATCGCGCTCGCGACCCAATGGAATTTGACCGGCAGCAACACCACGACGTTACCGAATATCACGGGCGCGGTGCACGCTTATCAATTGCCGGGTTTTATCCTCTCGCAACAATATTACTATCAGCAGCGTCATTAGTAACACGCACCCTGGCGAATGGCGCGCTAGACGGCA
Source organism: uncultured Alphaproteobacteria bacterium (assembly GCA_963702755.1). Lineage (GTDB taxonomy): Bacteria > Pseudomonadota > Alphaproteobacteria > Rhizobiales > Xanthobacteraceae > JAJPKK01. The sequence continues at coordinate 235,318 of CAVPDZ010000018.1, forward strand.
ACGGCACCTTCACCGGCATAACCGAGATCAATGCCGGGACGGTGGCGAACCCGATCATCATCGGCACGCCGAATACCGGCTTCATCTTGCAGCTCGGCGCCGACAAAAAGCTTTACCGTCACGCTCGAGTACGCCAACAATACCTATACGGGTGGCACCTCGCTTCTCGCCGGCACGCTGATCATTGCCAGCGACGCGTCGCTGGGCGCCGCGCCGGGCAGCTACACGTACAATCAAGCGACGGTAAAGACCGACGTCCAGGCTGCGAACGGCATCGTTTTCAACGGCCTTACCGAAGGCAATCCGACGCTGCAGATCGGCACCACCTCGGGCGGCGGAACCGCGACATTCTCTACCAGCCGGCCGATCGCAGTCGGCGGCGAAGTCGCGACCATCAATGTCAACGGCTATATCGTCACGCTGAACGGACCGCTGGTTTCGCTCGGCGTCGACGGTGACGGCATCGGCAATGCCACCGGCTTTTCCGATTTCACGATCGACGACAACTCTTCCAATCAAGGTGTCCTGATCCTTTCGACGCCCAGCCCCGATTTCTTCGGCAACTTGATCATCGGCAATACCAACAAGCCGACCGTCCGCGTCACGAGCGACGCCGCGATCGGCAATACCACGGGTTCGGCGAACGAGATCGGTCAGGTCGAACTGAATGGCGGCACCTTGCAGACCGGCGCTTCGTTCACATCGCGTAGCGATCGAATTTTCCTGCGGGGCAAAAGCACGTTCGATACGATGGGCTACACGACTTCCTTCTCGGGCGCGCTGACCGGACGTACGACCGAACATCTGACCATCACCAATTCGCAACCTCTCCGGCAGCGGCGCGGGCGCTGTGACCTTCGGCTCGTTCGCAGATCGACGGCGGCGTCTGAACTGACGGTCGGCAAAGGTTCGGTCAACTCGACGAACGGACATTCACCGCCGGCATCGAACAGACGCGCGACAAGCGATCAAGTCCTGTCGAGCGGCGGCGCTTGGCTCCAGCGGAGCAATGGTGTCGATCTCCGCGGGCGCCGGCAATGCGCCGACGCTCACCAACGGCATCGCGCGCCATGGATCGTCATCGACAGCGGCGACTTCGAGTACAATCCCTACGATTTCGCGACCTACGGCCCGGCGGCTTCACCGGCGTTCACCGGCTACGCGACGGACATCACTTCATCCACGAGCACCAGCGTCGTTAAACAAGGCGCCAACGTTTCACTTTCCGGCAATGCCCAAGCCTATGCGCTGAACCTCCAGAAGGGATTCAACATCACCGTCGGGACGGGACACGTTCTGACACTGGGCGACGTCAAATGAAGCCGGCCTGATCCTCAACGGCGGTTCGGGCTCCGGCCTGACCGGAGGGACGTTGGCCTTCGGAACCGCGGAGGCCTACATCACGATCAACGGCAGCAGCACGATCTCGTCGGCGATCACCGGGTCCGGCGGGCTGAACCTCGCCGGCACCGGGCACATTGACGATAAGCGCTGTCAGCAGCGAATCGCGGGCTCGATAACCGTCAACTCCGGCACGCTGACCTTGTCGGCGGTGAACGTCTTTATCAGCCGACGCGCAAGGCCTGCTGACTGCAAGACACGAAGAACCTCGCGACCGCCAACCTCGCCATCAATGCCAATAATCAAATCACGGCGCTCAACAGCGACGGCAACAACAGTTCGATCACGATAGCTACCGGCGATACCCTGACCATCGGCGACACGACCAACAATCTCAGCTCGACACTCAGCTCCACGATCACGGAAAGCGGTGCAGCGACTGCCGGCGCGCTAACCTTCGATGGCTCTGGCCTGTTCGATCTCAGCGGCGGCAAGATCGCGCTGGTCGCCGGGCAGCACCATTGTCGTCAACAACAGCGCCCAGCTTCGCGTGGCGGCCAGCGAGTTCAACGCCAGCACATACGGAATCGTTCTTAACGGCACGAGCCAGCTGCAATTCGCGCAAAGCGGCGGCGGCCAATTCGCCAATGCGATTTCCGGCACCGGCGAACTGCATCTGATCGGCGGCACGCTGCAACTCACCGGCACGAACAACACTTATTCCGGCGGCACGGTAGTGGAGACGGGCTCGACGCTGGACATCACCACCGCCAACCTGCCGACCGGTCAACGAGAATATCACCGATGCCGGCGGCTTGATCGTTTTCGATCAAAATCAACAGGCGCTGATGTGAGCGGTACTTTTACGGCGTCATCAGCGATGGCCAGGAAATGGGCACCGGGCCGACGCTGTCTGGCTCATTGGACATTGACGACAGCGCCAACACTAACGCCAGTGGTGCCAACGTCACCTTGCCAGCGTCCAGACGTATACTGGCGCGACGTATGTCGAAGCCGGCACACTGACGCTTGGCGTCGCCAATGCGATCGCGGATTCGAGCGGCATCACGCTCGGCCGCGTCGGTGGCGCCGTGGACGGACAGACGGCCGGACTCGTGCTTGGCGCCGACAATCAACTGACGTCGTTGTCGGATGACGCGTCGAACACCACGTCGGTGGTTCTCAACGGGCATGTGCTGACGATTTCGCCAACGTCGACAAGCGCTCCTCCTTCGGCGGCACGATCAGCGACGGTACGGGCGGCAAGGGAAGCGTGGTCGTTGACGGCGCAGGAACCGTCACGCTCAGCGGCCACAACACCTTCAGCGGTGGCATCACGATCGACGCCGGCACGCTGGAGCTCGGCAATGCCAATGCCGCCGGTACGGGCGCGATCACCTTTGCCAATGATCCGACGCTGGAGATCGACGGCACGATCAATGCCGACGAACACCATCGACGGCTTCATCTCGGGCGACGCCATCGATCTGACGTCGATCGCCAACGTGGCCGGCAGCCATGCCGACATGAATTATTCGACCAACGTTCTGACGATCACCGAAGGCAGCAATACCTACACGTTGAACTTCAATCCCGCCGAAAGCTTCGCCGGCGATTATTTCCATCTGGCGGCCGACGCTGCCGGTACAGGGACCGAGATTACTGAAAACGCGACGCCGTGCTATTGCCGGGGCACGCTCATCCGGACCGATCGCGGCGATGTGCCGGTCGAAGACCTGGCGATCGGTGATGCGGTCACGACAGCGTCGGGCAAGCTGCGGCCGATCAAATGGATCGGCCGGCGCAGCTACGGCGGCCGCTTCGTCATGGGGCGCAAAGACATCCTGCCGATTTGCATCAAGGCGGGTGCGCTGGATGACAATGTGCCCTGCCGCGACCTGTGGATCTCGCCGCACCACGCGATGTATCTCGAAGGCGTGTTGATCGAGGCGCGCGACCTCGTCAACGGCGCGTCCATCGTCCAGGCGGAAAGGATCGAGAAGGTGGAGTACTTCCACCTCGAGCTTGAAGAGCATGACGTGATCATCGCGGAAGGCGCGCTGTCGGAAAGTTTCGTCGACGACGACAGCCGTTCCATGTTCCATAATGCGCCCGAGTACCGGATGCTTTATCCCGATAGCCCGGCGCCGCTTGCCCGCTATTGCGCCCCGCGCTGCGGCGACGGTCACGCGGTCGAAGCGGCGCGGCGGCACATCGCCGCTCGCGCGGGGCTCAATTCGCCGGAGCGCGAAACCCAAATCGGTGCGCTGCGCGGCCATGTGGACGTTGTGCGACCGGATCGCATCGCCGGTTGGGCGCAGAACACGGACCATCCCGACGCTCCCGTCTGTCTCGACATCTATGTTGATGGCCGCTTGATCGGGCAGACCCTTGCCAACTGCTACCGTGCCGATCTGGAGCGTGCGGGGATTGGCGGTCGTCACGGCTTCGCGTTCGCGCCTCCGGCAGGGGTCGCCTTCGCGGCCGCCACGATCGAAGTGCGCCGCTCGCTCGACGGCGCGGCGCTTCGAGCGACGACAGGGGCACAAGGTGCGCCGGTGCGGCTGGCCGGCTAGCATCGGCGATAGTCGCAAGGCGGTCGAATACACGGGAAGTTCCCAACACCTCTCGCGCTCGCGAGTTGCGACTTCGAGATGCCAGCGTTGTCGCATGTCGCGGCGAGACGGTTGACCCGGTCGGATCGAGCCCGCTAGATCGGGTTGGTCGACGAGGGTCAAACATGAAAACATTCTCCGCCGCCATTCTGATCGTTCTCGCAACGAATGCTTCGGCGTTCGCCGAAGCGCCGAAGCCGATCATCGATAACGAGCGCGTCACGGTGTGGGACACGACGGCGCCTCTGCCGCCGGCGGAGCACGACTTCGTCGCCGTTTCTCTCTCCAAGAAGGGGACCGCTGTGCTCGGCCACAAGGGCGATACGCCCGGTGAAGCCGGAGCGCGCACGGTCGTCATCGCCCTGAAGGATCATCCGGCGGCCTCGTACGCCAACAATTCTGGTTACCCCAACGCCTTCCCGCGTCCGCGCGTCACCAAGCTCTTCGAGGACAGTCGCGTCATCGTGTGGAGCTATCGCTGGAATCTCGGCGAGCCGACGCCGATGCACTTTCACGACAAGGATGTCGTGGTCGTCTACGAAGACGATACCGCGCTGCAATCGACGACACCGGACGGCAAAAACACGCTCAACGAATACAAGTTCGGCGACGTCCGTTTCAATCGCGGCAACCGCGCGCATACGGAACTTCTCATCAGAGACGCCGGCAGCGCGGTCATGACCGAACTGAAATAGCTGGTCGCCGCCCGAAAAGCGCAGCTCAATCGCTCCGCGCGCTGCCGCGCGCTACAACGAAAAGCTTTGCGGAGATCGTGATGTCCGAATTTGTCGTCTACAGCGTTCCCGGCAGCCCGTACGGGCGATCGGTGCTGGCGACCCTTCTGGAAAAAGGCGCAAGCTTTCGGCTGGCGCCGGTTGCGCCCGGCACGGCGCGCAGCGAACCGCATATTTCCCGCCATCCCTTCGGGCGGGTGCCGGTGCTCGAACACGACGACTTCATGCTCTACGAGACGCAGGCGATCCTGCGCTATCTCGATCGCGTCCTGCCGCGTCCCGCCTTGACGCCAGCCGATCCCAGGGCCGCCGCGCGGATGGATCAGGTGATGAACATCTGCGATTGGTACATTTTCCAAGGCGTCGGCAACGTGATCGCGTTCCATCGTATCGTCGGGCCGCGGTTGATGGGATTGCAGCCGGACGAGACGGCCATCGCCCAGGCCATGCCGAAGGCGCACGTCGTCTTCAACGAGCTCTCGCGCCTGCTCGGCCACAAGCCTTACTTCGCCGCGGATGAGGTGACGCTCGCCGATCTCCTGGTTGCGCCGCAGCTCGACTTCCTCGCTGCAACGCCGGAATGGACGCTGTTGACGGCGGACAATGCGAACCTCGTGTCCTGGCTTGATCGCATGACCGCGCGCCCGAGCTTCGCCGCGACCACCTGGGAACGGGTAGCCGAACTGGCGAAGGCTGCCTAATCGGCCGAGCTACGTCCGGATCACGGCCGGGCCGGCGCGGGCTCCGGGCTATCCACATAAGGACGGAACGTCGTCTTCTCGGTGCCGCAGTCAGGGCAGCGCCAGCCCGACGGAATGTCGGCGAACGCGGTGCCTGCCGGGATGCTCTGCTGCGGCAGCCCTTGGGCTTCCTCGTAGATGAAGTAGCAGCCGCGGCACATGAACCGTCGATGGCCGTTCGCCGCGGGGCGCGCTGCGATCGGCACCTGCATGCCGCCGTCGATGCGCGGCACTTCGACGGCATCGCCCGCCTCGACGGTTCCGGATTCGCGTGTCGACAGATAGACGCCGAGATCCTTGTGGCCGAAGGCGGCGCGCAGCGAGCCCGGGATGTCGAGATCGCGACGGCCGGTGTCGGGATTGACGTTGGTGGCGCCGCAGCGGCCATTGCGCCGCTCGACCCGGAAGGTCGCGCCGCCGATGCGCAGATCGGCGCCGATCCAGTCGAACTCCTCCCACGGCTTGGCGCCGTCGATGTAGAAATTGGCGCGGAAGCGCAGCGGGTTGATGTCGTAGCCCCACTGCTCGCCGAGGCTCTTCACCGTGGCGAGATTGATGAGCGACAGCACGTTGTCGGGCTTGTCCATGAAGTGCCCGCCCCGCGCCCGCACCAGGCGGGGCGCCGAGCGGAGCGTCGGCACGAGGCGATGAAAATACTCCTCGATATTGGCGCAGTCGCCTTCGTCGTCGAGATTGGCGATCAGGATCTGCCGATTGCCCTGCATGATGGTGAACTGCATGGTGTCGACATCGAGATGAGTCTTCACCTGCGCCAGGGCGTCGTCGAGCATCAGCATGACGAACATGCCCTTCTTCGCCCATTTCGGCGCCTGGATGTCGATCGGCGTGTTGGGCCGGGCGAGCGCAAAGACGCGGTCGGACGGAAATGGCTTTCCCGCGGTCAGAAAGACACGCGGGACCGGCTGCGGGCTCAGGCCCTTGATCGGATAGCGATAGATGCTCGTGAGCACTGGCATGTCGGTGCTGCCCTGCGGGCTCGGATACTTCCGCGACATTGCCCGAGGTTGCACGCGGCCCTGTAGAGCCGGTGGCTGACGATTGTTGGGAGCCAGATTTTCAGCCGTTTCGCGCGGCGAGCTGGCGGGCGGAGCGAACGAACTTCGCAGCGCAGATGACGGCGCGCGTGGCGAGGCCGCGCGGCGCGGCATCGCCTCCTCGATCGCCTTCGCCAGCCGCGAGATGCCTTCTTCGATCTGCTTCGGCGTCAGCGACGCATAGCCGAGGACCAATCCGCGGCGCGACAGCACCGTGTCGCGCAAATCCTGCGCGCCAGCGTTCGCAAGGGCATAAACGCCGACCCGCACCCGGCGCGCTAGCGCTTCGACCGTCGCCGCGTCGGGAAAGTCCGGCGGCAGCAGCCAGAACGCGTGCAGCCCGCCATCCTCGCCGCTTACGTCGACGAGGCCGAAATAGCGATGCAGCATCGCCAGCAGACTGTCGCGGCGCTCGCGATATTGCGGCCGGATTCGCGACAGGTGCGCGGCGTAACTGCCGCTGCGCATCATCTCGGCGAACACGGCCTGGTCGAGCCAGGGATTGCCATTATCGAGAAGCAGTTTTCGCAGTGCGCGCGGCCTCCGCGATCGGTGCCGGCACGACCATGTAGCCGAGCCGCAGCCCGGCACCGAGCGATTTTGAGAACGTGCCGAGATAGATCGTGCAGTCGGGCGCCATCGCCGCGATGGCGGGCAATGGCGAGCCCTCGTAGCGGAAATCGCAATCGTAGTCGTCCTCGACAATGTAGCAGCCGTGCCGTCGCGCCCATGCGATGAGGCGCGTGCGGCGCGACGCGGCAAGGGTGCGCCCCGTCGGGTATTGGTGCGACGGCGTCACATAGATGAGCGCGGCATCGCGCGACGGCAGCTCCGCGGAAACGAGCCCGTGATTGTCGACCGGAACGCCGGTGACGTCGGCGCCCGACGCCATGAACTCGGCGACGGCGCCCTGATAGCCGGGACTTTCCACGACCGCGGCCTTGCCGGGCGACAGAAACAGCCGACCCGCGACAGCAATGCCTTGCTGGATGCCGCTGACGATGATGATGCGGCTTGCTTCGGCGACGATCCCGCGCGTCACCGCGAGATGGCTCGCGATGGCACTCCGCAGCGTGATCAAACCCGACGGGTCGCCGTACTGCGTCAGTCCCACCGCGCCGCCGTGGGACAGGCAGTTCTGCATCAATCGCCGCCACGTTTTGATGGGAAACAGTCCGGCATTGGGACGGCCGGGAAAAAAATCGAACGACAGTCGGCTGCGATTGCGATTGACGAGGTCCGGGCAGCGCGGCTGCGCCGCCGGCAACGGCATTTCCACGCTGTCATTGCCGGAATCGTGATGGAGCCCAGGTGCTGCGTCGAGCGGCAGCACGACGCCGTCCGGCAGCGTCGCCGCAACCGCGACGCATGAGGCCGGGCGTGCCTCGACGTAGCCTTCGGTGCACAGCTCTTCGTAGGCGCGCACGACGGTGTTGCGCGAAATGCCAAGCTGCTCGGCCAGTCGACGCGATGACGGCAGTTTCATGCCGCGCGCAATGCGCCCCCGCTTGATCGCGTCGCGCAATTGCGCGACGAGCTGAGAGGTCAGCGATTGCTCCGCGGTCTGGTCGAGAATTAGCGGTATTTGCATTTACGTCGTGCCATCGCGGCGGGCGTGAACGAGCTATCCCAAGTGAAGCAAGCCGCGCGCCGTCGCCCGGCCGTTCCCCCGCTAAAATCAGGCGCCGTTCTTCAAGCCATTGAAACAATGAAGCAATTATCGTTCGCCTCGAAACTGGACCGCGATCCGCGGCGAAAACTGGCTCCTTCGAAATGGAAGCACCTGGACTCATCGCGCCCGTCCACCGCTGCCGCTGCTTAGAGTTGATGCAGCGCTTCCCGCCGAAGCCCCCAACCGGTTCAACTTCTAGGCAGCGGAGCGCGCCCGGTCCCTAAATCGCGCCGCATTCGCTGGAGCCTCGCTATTTTTTCGCTGCGGCTCTCGGCTGGCCAGGGATTGCCGGGCAGGCTGTGCGCGATCGCGGGCATCGTAGCGCGACACCGCCGGAGCCCCGGGCGACGCATCCGCACCGCGACCGCAACATGAGGACAGCACATGAGACACGCATCACGATCCTGGCTTGGTGCCTTGGCGGCGCCATTCCTGTTGTTCGGCGCGGCAACTCACGACGCGCGCGCGGAAGACACCATCAAGGTCGGCATCCTTCATTCGCTCTCGGGCACGATGGCGATCAGCGAGACCATTTTGAAGGATCTCATGCTGATGCAGATCGCCGAGGTGAACGCCAAAGGCGGCCTGCTCGGCAAGAAGATCGAGCCGGTGGTCGTCGATCCGGCCTCCAACTGGCCGCTGTTCGCCGAGAAGGCGCGCGAACTCATCAGCAAGGACAAGGTCGCCGCCGTGTTCGGTTGCTGGACCTCAGTGTCGCGCAAGTCCGTGCTGCCGGTGTTCGAGGAATTGAACGGCCTTCTGTTCTATCCGCTGGAATACGAAGGCGAGGAAGCCTCCTACAACATCTTCTACGGCAGCTCGGTCCCCGACAATAAAGCGATCCCGGCGGTCGAATATCTCATGAGCAAGGACGGCGGATCGGTGAAACGCTGGGTGCTCGAGGGCACGGACTACGTCTATCCGCGCACCAGCAACAAGATCATCCGCGCCTTCCTCAAGACCAAGGGCGTCGCCGACGAAGACATCATGGAGAACTACACGCCGTTCGGCTTCGCCGACTGGCAGACCGAAGTGGCCGCGATCAAGAAATTCGGCAGCGCCGGCAAGCGCACCGCGGTGATCTCCACCATCAACGGCGACGCCAATGTCCCGTTCTACAAGGAACTCGGCAATCAGGGCGTCAAGGCGCAGGACATCCCGGTGATCGCGTTCTCGGTCGGCGAAGAGGAACTCGCCGGCATCGATACCAAGCCGCTGGTCGGTCATCTCGCCGGATGGAGCTACTTCCAGTCGGTCAACACGCCCGAGAACAAGGAGTTCATCGCCAAGTGGCGCTCCTACACCAAGAATCCGAAGCGCGTGACCAACGACCCGATGGAATCCGCCTACATTCTCTTCCACATGTGGGTGCAGGCGGTCGAGCAGGCCGGCACCACCGACGTCGACGCGGTTCGCCAGGCGATGATCGGCCAGAAGGTCAAGTCGCCGTCGGGCGTCGAGGTGGTCATGCTGAGCAACCATCACATGGCAAAGCCGGTAATGATCGGCGAAGTGCAGGCCGACGGTCAGTTCGCGATCGTCTACCAGAGCAAGCCGCTGCCGCCGAAAGCCTGGAGCCCCTACGTCGAAGCGAACAAGGGCAAGGTCGCGGACTGGTCCTATCCGTGGGTCTGCGGCGGCTGCACCGCGCCACGCTTCAACTGATCGCGCGCACCTGACGACCGCCGCGACGATCGGGAATGGCCGGGCCTCGTGCCCGGCCATATTCGTTTCATTGGACTGGCTGGGCCTTGGCCCGGCCAAGTTCGTTTCATCAATACGCGTATTCGTCGTAGATCGGGTCGACCGAGCCGGCCCAGGGGCCGTGGAATTGCCGCAGCATCTCTTCCGCAGCGGTTTCGCCGCGGGCGACGAGTTCATCCAGCGGCTTGAGGTAGCGGGTCTCGTCGGCACCGTAGGGGTCCTGACGCTTGCGCCGCGCGAGGCCCGCACGCGACAGAGCCAGTGTTTCGCGCGCGAGCGCGAGAAGATCACGGCCGCCGATGGTGGCCTTGAAGCCGAGCCGCGGCACGTCATCGCGAAGCTTCTGGCGCTCCTCGGTGGTCCAGGCCTTGCAAATGTCCCAGCAGGCGTCGAGGGAGGCGTCATCGTAGAGAAGCCCGACCCAATAAGCCGACAGCGACGGCAGCCGCCGCCACGGACCGCTGTCGGCGCCGCGCATCTCGAGATAACGCTTGAGCCTCACCTCCGGGAAAATCGTCGAGAGGTGGTTCGCCCAATCCGATACGCTGGCGCGCTCGCCCGGCAGTTCGGACAAATTGCCGGCGAGGAGATCGCGGAAGGAGCGCCCGGCCACGTCGATGTAGCGATCGCCGCGCTTGACGAAGTACATCGGCACGTCGAGGGCGTAGTCGGCCCAGCGCTCATATCCCATGCCGGGCTCGAATGCCCAGGGCAGCATGCCGGCGCGGTGATTGTCGGTGTCACGCCAGATTTCCGAGCGGAACGACAGGAAGCCGTTCGGCTTGCCCTCGGTGAACGGCGAATTGGCAAACAACGCGGTCGCGACCGGCTGCAGCGCGAGCGAGACCCGCAGCTTCTTCACCATGTCGGCTTCCGACGAGAAGTCGAGATTGGTCTGCACGGTGCAGGTCCGGTACATCATGTCGAGGCCGAGCTTGCCGACCTTCGGCATGTAGGCGGTCATGATCCGATAGCGCCCCTTGGGCATCGTCGGCATGTCGCTCCGGCTCCAGTTCGGCGTCATTCCGATACCGAGGAAGCCGATCCCAAGGGGTGCCGCGACCTCCCGCAGCTGGGCGAGGTGCGCCATCAGTTCGGAGCAGGTCTGGTGGATGGTCGCGACCGGCGCGCCGGACAATTCGAATTGGCCGCCGGGCTCGAGCGATATCGCGCCGCCCCCCGTCACATCCGAAAGGCCGATGATGCTCGACCCTTCCATGATGGGTTCCCATCCGAGCAGCAACTGCATCCCCTCAAGCAGCGCGCGGATACCGCGCGAGCCGTCATAAGGGACCGGCCGGTGGCCCGACAGCGTGAAGGCGAATTTCTCGTGCTCGGTGCCGACGCGAAAGCGCTCGCGGGGCTTCTCGCCGGCCGCGAACCACGCGACAAGTTCGTCGCGCGTCTCGATCGGCGTCATGTCGACTTGGTCGCGAGCCATGCAGTTGTTAGCGCCCCGGAAAAAGAGGGCGCGACCTTACACCCAGTTAATAAAAGCGCAATTGCGGTCAAGGTGGCCCACAAGGACGTCGAGCCCCTTGACGCGGCATGATTTCGTACGAATTGCTGGATAACATCCAGTTCGAAGATTTGCTTGTTCGGCCAGAGGCATGCGTGGGCCGACAGGCCGGGCGGCCGGGGAGCCGATGAAGTCAACGCTCGGTGCAACGATGATTGTCGCGGCCGCCTTGCCGGCGGTCCTTGGCGGCTGCTCGAGCATGTCCAATTCCTTTGGCGATCCGTTCGTACAGCCGGGCAAGTATCAATATCTCCGTTGCGAGGACATCAGGAAACGGCTGGTGACCTCCGAATCCAAGGCGGCGGAGTTGCGCGGCCTGATGGCGCGCGCCGAATTCGAGCGTCGTCAACACGGTCATCTATCAGCCGGAATTACAGGAGGCGGAGGCGGATGTTCGCCAGCTGCGCCAGACCGCCGGCGAAAAGCGCTGCAACGATGACGTGATCAACGCCCATCCGAGGCCAGAACTCTCTCCGTTGCGGTAACGCGCAACAGCTGCTGCGTCACCACGACACCAGCACATTGCGGAACTGCCACGGATCGGACGTGTCGATGTTTTCCGGGAACAGCCCCGGCCGTCCCGAGAGCGGCGTCCAGTCGGTGTAAGTCCCGATGACCGGGCCAAGATAGGGCCGCTGGATTTCGAGACAGCGGGCGTAATCCATCTCGTCGGATTCGACGATGCCGCGCTCCGGGTTTTCGAGCGCCCAGACCATGCCGGCGAGCACGGCCGACGTCACCTGCAGGGCGGTCGCGTTCTGGTAGGGCGCAAGCTTGCGGGCTTCCTCGATCGAAAGCTGCGAGCCGTACCAATACGCATTGCGGGCATGGCCGTAGATGAGCACCCCAAGCTCGTCGATGCCGTCGACGATCTCGTCCTCGCGGAGGATGTGATGCCTATCCTGCGCCACGCCGGCGCGGCCGAACATCTCGTGGAGCGACAGCACCGCATCGTTGCAAGGATGGTAGGCGTAGTGGCAGGTCGGGCGATAGATCACCTGGTCGCCGTCGCGCACCGTCAAATAGTCCGCGATCGAGATCGATTCGTTGTGGGTGACGAGGAAGCCGTATTGCGCCTTCGGGGTCGGCGTCCAGGAGCGCACGCGCGTATTGGCGCCGGGCTGCAAGAGGTAGATCGCGGCCTGGCAGCCTTTGCCGTGGCGACGCCCGTTTTCCGGGATCCAGGTCTCATGGGTGCCCCAGCCGAGTTCTGCGGGCTGCAGCCCCTCGGACACGAAGCCCTCGACCGACCAGGTGTTGACGAACACGTCCACGGGCTTCGGGTTGCGCGCGCGCTGGGTGTCGCGTTCGGCGACGTGGATGCCTTTGACGCCGAGAGTCATGGCAAGCCGCCCCCAATCTTCGCGGCTCCGCGGCGCCGGCACCGTTGCGCCGACGTCGCGGGCGATATTGATCAGCGCCTGCTTGACGAACCACGACACCATTCCCGGATTGGCGCCGCAGCACGATATCGCGGTGATCCCGGTCGGGTTGCGGCGGCGCGCTTCAAGCAGCGTCTCGCGCAACGCGTAGTTCGAACGCGCCGCAGTATCGAGCTTGGGATCGAAATAAAAGCCCGGCCACGGCTCGGTCACGGTGTCGATGTAGAACGCGCCGATTTCGCGGGCGAGTTCCATGATGGCGACCGACGAAGTCTCGATCGACACGTTCACGCAAAAGCCGCGACCGCCGCCGGCGGTGAGCAGCGGGGTCAGGAGCTCGCGATAGTTCTCCCGCGTCACCCCCTGATGAATGAAGCGGATGCCGCGCGCATCGAGAATCTCGCGGTCGGTGTCGTTGGGATCGACGACCACGAAGCGCGACTTGTCATAAGTGAAATGGCGCTCGATCAGCGGCAGCATGCCTTTGCCGATCGAGCCGAAGCCGATCATCACGATGGGGCCATCGATACGGCCGTGAACGAGCGTCTCGGTCATCACCAGTCACTCCAGATGCGGGAAGCGGAACCCCGGGAAACAACAACCCACGTCGCGGACGCGAGGTCCGCGACGTGAAAACGATAAATGCCCTCTTAAATCAAGCGGCGTGTGACAGGCCGGTGACCTTCCGCGCCTTTGCGCGCCGCTGGGCCGCGCCATCTGACGGGCGCCGCGAGCCGCGGAGCCGCCAGGCCGGTCGCCCGGATCAATCCGGCGGGCGCCGCGTCGAGGCCCGGCACGAGGGCGAGGCTGAGCAGGCGGTGGCGCTCGAACGGTCCCGGCATCGACAGGCCGCCGGCCGACTCCGCTGAAAACCCGAATCGCTCGTAATAGGCTGGATCGCCGACCAGCAGGATCTCGCGGTGGCCGAGCAGCTTGGCATCGCCAATGGCGCGCTCCATCAAGCCGGCGCCGAGCCCGCAGTTGCGGTGCGCGGGATCGACGGCCAGCGGGCCGAGCAGGAGCGCGGGCCGGTCCGGACCCGCCGAAATGTGCCACAGCCGCACGGTGCCGATGAGGCGGCCGTTCCTGGTCGCCACAAACGACAGGTCGTCCGCGGGCAGCCGTCCGCGGCGCAGGCGTTCGGAGGATTTGGCGAACCGGCTCTCGCCGAAGGCCGTGTCGAGGAGCGCCTCGCGCGCGGCGATGTCGGTCGCTTGTTCGTGACGAATCGTAACCATGGCAAATCTTCCCATGCTCCGCCGAGGCGAAGCGTTGGCAGGAATCGAGATCGATTGTTGAACGGGTAGCCGGCCGCGCCGGCTACGGAGATGCTCCGCGAGCATCAGCTGTGCTGTCGACCGCGGCGATCACCCGGTCGGGCGTCGGCAGGGCGGCGACCTCAGATGTGGTAGGCCTTCAGCGGTGCGAAGCCATTGAAGGCGACCGACGCGTAGGTCGTCGTATAGGCGCCTGTGCCCTCGATCAGGACCTTGTCGCCGATCTCCAGGCTGACCGGCAGCTCGTAGGGCGTCTTCTCGTACATGACGTCCATGGAGTCGCAGGTCGGCCCGGCGAGCACGCACGGTCCCATCTCGCTGCCGTCGCGCGGCGTGCGAATCGGATAGCGGATCGACTCGTCCATGGTTTCGGCGAGACCGCCGAACTTGCCGATGTCGAGGTAGACCCAGCGGACCTTCTCGCTCTCGCTCTTGCGCGACACGAGCACGACTTCCGCCTCGATGATGCCGGCGTTGCCGACCATGCCGCGACCCGGCTCGATGATGGTCTCCGGAATGGCGTTGCCGAAATGCTTGCGCAGCGCCCGGAAGATCGAGCGGCCATAGGCCTGCACCGTCGGCACGTCCTTGAGGTACCGGGTCGGGAAGCCGCCGCCCAGGTTGACCATCGCGAGCGAAATGCCGCGCTCGGCGCAGGCGCGGAAGATCGCCGCCGCCGACTTCAGCGCCTGGTCCCAGGCCTGGGTCCGCGGCTGCTGCGAGCCGACGTGGAACGACACGCCATGAGCCTCGAGGCCCAGACGGTGAGCATGTTCGAGCACGTCGACGGCCATGGTGACATCGCAGCCGAACTTGCGCGACAGCGGCCATTCGGCGCCGCTGCAGTCGAACAGGAAGCGGCAGAACACCCGCGCGCCCGGAGCCGCGCGCGCGATCTTCTCGACCTCCGCCTTGCAGTCGACCGCGAACAGCCGCACCCCCATCGCGAAGGCGCGCGCGATGTCGCGCTCCTTCTTGATGGTATTGCCATACGAGATGCGATCGGGCGTCGCGCCGGCCGCGAGCACCATCTCGATCTCGGCGATCGAGGCGGTGTCGAAGCAGGAACCGAGGCTCGCCAGCAAGCTCAGCACTTCCGGCGAGGGGTTCGCCTTCACCGCATAGAACACGCGCGTGTCCGGCAGCGCGTGAGCGAAGGCCCGATAATTTTCGCGCACGATCTCGAGATCGACGACGAGGCAAGGCCCGTCGTCCTTGCGGTTGCGCAGGAACTCTTGGATGCGCTCGGTCATAGCGCTCTCCCCAATAGGCCAGAGGAGCGGCAAGCCGCTCCGCATGAGATGCGAATTTTCGAGGACTCACCGGCGCGCGATGGGGACGCGCCGACGAGAGATCTCTCGATCCGCAAATGCTGCCTTGGATTGGATCTGGGGAGGTCCCCGATCCGCACGCGCGGCAATGATGAACAAGCCTCTTCGGTAGCCCGAGCCGGTTGGTGGAGAACCGGCAGAGACCAAAAAAGCCCGCTCCGTCGTTGCTTTAAGCCGCGTCCCTCGTGGAGAACGAGGTGCGCCGGTTTCGCCTCCGGCTGCCGATCAAGTGTTCGGAGCTCAAACAACCCGGATGATTGCGACTACCTCGCGCACATCTGGATCTCACTCCGGGCGGCTGTCCGGCCTCTTGTCCGGATGCCCACCGATCGACACACGGCCACAGGCACGTGCGAAATTGGGCATTGGTCAGATATGTTATTTCCGCGGAGCACGCAAGTTTTTTTGCCGCGCTCCGTCGCTTCAGAACAAAAAAAATAGAAAATCGTTCCCGCGTTGTTTAAGCGCCGCTTAAGAAAGCTGTCATCGACGTGCGGTGAACGGCTCGACTCGCATCGCGTTGCGCACGAAGCCGATCATCACGGCGACGCCGAGCAGAAAGAACATCACTTGCAGCGTGTAGATGCCGTAGTCGCCGAGGCCGATGAGACTTGCGAGCGCCCAGCCGCCCGCGAACGCGGCGCCAAACACCTCGGCACTGATCAGAACGGCGGCGCTCAGCACCGTGATCACGCTCTCCCAGACGATGCGGCGCGGTGCGGATGAAGAAGTCTGCGACATGAAGGGGGTCCTGATTTTTCGCCGCGAATGTCTACGAAATAGGTTGCAGGATCAAGCCGGGGCAGTATCTGAGATCGGGTATTAATGAACCAGCGGTTCTTCCATCAGAACGCTATTGGCCAGGACGATCAGCTGATGAACTCCCCATTTGCCGCGCTCGGCGGCACCGATTCGCTATCGAACCCTCTCCTCCAGCCGTGGGTGCCCCCCTACGACACCCCGCCGTTTGAAGGGATCAGGCCGGAGCATTTCCGTCCGGCGTTCGACCGCGCCATGGCGGAGAATCTTGCCGAGGTCGAGGCCATCGCCACGGCGTCGGCGCCTCCGAGTTTCGAAAACACGATCGCCGCGCTGGAGCGAAGCGGGCGCAGCCTCAATCGGGTGTCGGACATCTTCCACGCCCTTGCCTCGGCCCACACCAATGATGCCATCCGGGCGATCGAGCGCGAAATGTCGCCGCGCCTCGCCGCCCATCGCAGCCGCATCGAGCTCAACGCGGAGCTTTACGGGCGAATCAAGGCGCTGTGGGATCGCCGCGGCGCGCTCGGCCTCGACCCCGAGCAGGCCCGCGTCCTCGAACGCTATGAGGCGCGATTCCGCCGCGCCGGCGCCGGGCTCCCCGCCGAGGCGAAGCGCCGCATGGCCGAGATCAGCGAGCGGCTGGCGCTTCTGGGCACGACCTTCAGCCAGAACGTGCTCGCCGACGAGCAATCCTATGCGCTCGTCCTCGAGAGCGAGGAGGATCTTGCCGGCTTGAGCGAGCCCGCCCGCGTGGCAGCAAGGGCTGCCGCCGAAGAACGCGGCCTTGCCGAGCAAGCACGCGATCACCCTTTCCCGTTCGAGCGTCGAGCCGTTCCTGCAATCCTCCGCGCGTCGCGATCTTCGCGAAAAGGCCTACACGGCCTGGATCGCCCGCGGCGACGGCGGGGGCGCGACCGACAACAAGGCCATCATCGCCGAAACCGTGGCGCTGCGGGCCGAGCGGGCGAAATTGCTCGGCTCATCGAGCTTTGCCCATCATCGGCTCGACGACGCCATGGCGAAAAGCCCGGAGGCGGTCGCGAACCTTCTCGACCGCGTCTGGGAGCCGGCGCGCAAGCGCGCGCTTGCCGATCGAGATGCGCTGCAGGACCTCGTCCGCGAGGAGGGCGGCAACTTCACCCTCGCGCCCTGGGACTGGCGCTATTACGCCGAGAAGCTGCGCAAGGCGCGCTGCGACATCGACGCCGCCGAAATCGCCCCCTACCTCGCGCTCGACAACATGATCGCGGCAGCGTTCGATACGGCCCGCCGGCTGTTCGGCCTGTCGTTCCGGGAAGTTCACGACGTTCCGGTCTGGCACCCGGACGTCCGGGTCTGGGAGGTCTCCGGCCCCGGCGGCCGTTTCCAAGGCCTGTTCTTCGGCGATTATTTTGCCCGATCGTCAAAGCGGAGCGGCGCCTGGATGACCACGCTGCGCGACCAGGAGAAGTTCGACGAGGATATCCGGCCGCTCGTCGTCAACGTGATGAACTTCGCCAAAGGCGGCGACGGGGAGCCGACGCTGCTCTCCTTCGACGATGCCCGGACCCTCTTCCATGAATTCGGCCACGGCGCTCCACGGGCTGTTGTCGGACGTGACCTACCCGTTCATTTCCGGCACCAGCGTCGCCACCGATTTCGTCGAACTGCCGTCCCAGCTCTACGAGCACTGGCTCGAGCAGCCCGAGGTGCTGCGTCGCTTTGCCCGACATTATCGGACCGGCGAACCCATGCCGGAACACCTGCTGCGCCGGCTGATCGCGGCGCGGACGTTCGGCCAGGGCTTCGCCACCGTCGAATACGTCGCCTCCGCGCTGGTCGACCTCGAATATCACCTGCTGCCGTCGGCGGATCATCTCGATCCCTCTGCATTCGAGGCTGAAACGCTGAAGAAAATCGGCATGCCGGAGGAAATCGGGATGCGCCATCGCTCGCCGCATTTCCTCCACGTGTTCGCCGGCGGCGGCTACGCGGCGGGCTATTACAGCTACATGTGGTCGGAGGTCCTCGACGCCGACGCCTTCGAAGCGTTCCGGGAAATCGGCGACGTGTTCGATCCGGCGACCGCCGCGCGGCTGCGCGACCATATCCTGGCGGCCGGCAACTCCCGCGAACCCGGCGCGGCCTACACCGCATTCCGCGGCCGCCTCCCGACCGCGGATGCGCTGCTGCGCAAGCGCGGGCTCGTCGAGACCGCGGTGGGCTGACCCGGATGGATTTGCACAGCGCGGGCCACCGTGGCGGCGTCGTCGCGGCGCCCCATGCGGCCGCGGTCGAAGCCGGACGCGCGATCCTCGCCGAGGGCGGGAACGCGATCGAGGCTATGCTCGCCATGGCCGCGGCGATCGCCGCGGTCTATCCGCACATGAATCATATCGGCGGCGACGGGTTCTGGCTGATCCGCCAGAGCTCCGGCCGCATTCGGGCGCTGATGGGTGCGGGTCGCGCCGGCGCCAATGCCAGCATCGACTTCTATCGCGAGCACGGCCGCGATCAAATTCCAGAGCGCGGACCGCTCGCCGCGCTCACCGTGCCCGGTGCCGTCGCGGCCTGGATCCTGGCGCAAGAGGCTGCCCGCGCGGAAGGGGGACGCCTGCCGCTGGCGTCACTCTTCGAGGCTGCGATCCGGCACGCGCGCGAGGGCTATCGGGTCACCCGCAGCCAGGCGCGGCTCACGCGTGAAAAACTCGCCGAACTCAAGGACGTGCCGGGGTTCGCGGCGACGTTTCTTGTCGACGGCAAGCCGCCTGAGACGGGCGCGCTCCTGCGCCAGGCGGCGCTTGCAGGCACGCTCGAACAGCTTGCCCATGCAGGGTTCGACGACTTCTATCGCGGCGATATCGGCCGCGAGATTGCCGCCGACCTCGAACGGATCGGCAGCCCCGTCACGCGCGCCGACCTCGCGCGCCTCGTCGCCACGGTCGCGGACCCGCTGAGCGTCACGATCGATGCCGGCACGCTCTACAACACGCCGGCACCGACCCAGGGGCTTGCTTCGCTGATGGTGCTCGCGCTGTTCGCGCGGCTCCGCGTCCACGAGGCGGAGGGGTTTGACCACATCCACGGTCTCGTCGAGGCGACGAAGCGCGCTTTTCGCGTCCGCGATCGCGTGATCACCGATCCCGACCGGTTGCCGCGCCCCCTCGAGCCGCTGCTCGACGCCGCATTTCTTGACGGCGAGGTCCTGAAGATCGACCGCCGCAAGGCGGCGAAATGGCCTCCGACGAAAGGCGACGGCGACACCATCTGGATGGGCGCCGCGGACGCTGCGGGCATCGCGGTCTCCTACATCCAATCCATCTATTGGGAGTTCGGCTCCGGGTGCGTGCTGCCGGCAACCGGCATTCTGATGCAGAACCGCGGCGCGAGCTTCTCGCTCGATCGCGGCGACCTCAATACGCTGGCCCCGGGCCGTCGGCCCTTCCACACTCTCAATCCTGCCATGGCCGTGCTGCGCGATGGGCGTGTCATGGCCTATGGCACCATGGGCGGGGACGGCCAGCCGCAGACCCAGGCAGCGCTGTTCACCCGTCACGTGCTCTATCGCCAGCCGCTTGATGAGGCGATCAACCGGCCGCGCTGGCTGCTCGGCCGGACCTGGGGCTCGGCCGTAACCAATTTGCGCATGGAGGAAGGGTTCGACGGCAACCTGACCGACCGCCTGCTCTCCGCGGGACACGATGTCGATGTGATCCCGGAGCGACATTCCGACATCATGGGCCATGCCGGCGCGGTGATTTTGCACCCGTCCGGCATGCTGGAAGGCGCCCACGATCCCCGTGCCGACGGCGGCGCGGACGGCGTGTAGGCAATAAAAAAACCCCGGCCGGAGCCGGGGTTTCAGGTTGAGACGTATCAATTAGTTGCTCTGAGAGTTGCTTTGATTGGAAGCTTGGCTCTGTTGGGCCTTCAGCTCCTCGGGTGTCGCCATCGCCTGTTCCTTCGTGCAGTTGTCGCTGAACAGGACGCCGCCCTCCGGCAGATACTCCTTGGTCAGGCAGGTGCAGGGGGCCTGGGCCTGCTGCTGATTTTGCGGAGCCTGCTGATACTGCTGCGGCTGGGTGTAGTTCGCCGGCTGCGAATAGGGGGCCGGGGTATTATACGCATAGCTCGGAGCGGTGTAGTTGGTGTCCGTCGTATCATCGTCGGAGTCATCGCTCGGGTCGGCATCGGCGAACGAGTAGCCGCCAATCCACCAGTGCGGGTGCTTGTGCCACCCGAACTTCTGGCCGTGATGGTTGAAGGCCATGTGGTTGTGGTTGCCCATGTGGTTGTGGTTGCCCAAGTGGTTGCCCATGTGGTTGTGGGCGAAATTATTGTGGGCGAAGTTGTGATTGCCGAAGTTGTGGTGGGCGACGTTGTTGTGCCCGAAGTTGTGGCCGCCGAAGTTGTGGCCGAAGTGCCGACCGCCGAAGTTCGCGACGTGATGGCCGCCGCCGAAATGGCCGCCGCCGAAGTGCCGTGCACCTCCGAAATGACCGCCGCCGAAATGGCCGCCGCCGAAATGGCCGCCGCCGACCACCACCGAAATGGCCGCCGCCGCCGAAGTGGCCACCGCCGCCGAAGCCGCGGGCCGAAGCCTCTGTTGCAGCGAAAGTGCCCGCCACCAGGGTGGCCGCGGCGAGAGCAAAGAAAGTATTGCGGGACAACATTTTGATCTCTCCTCTGTTTTCGGGTCCGTCCTGGTTTTTTGAACGGGTCGTGATCATTCGTCGGAGGAGGCGTCAAACAGGTTCAAGCGTTTGTGAGGAATTCGCGAGCGGACGTGTCCCGGGGCGCCAAAGAGCTGAAATCGCCCTCTTTTTCACGATCGCGTTTTCACGATTGGCTTTCGACGTTTCCGAATCAGGGCGAAATCGGCACAATCGCTCACCCGCCTGGAACGAGCGGGCGCGGTGAATGGCCATGGCTATCAAAACACTCTCGACACGTTGCTGCATCGTCGGCGGTGGTCCGGCCGGCATGATGCTGGGGTTCCTGCTGGCGCGGGCCGGCGTCGACGTTGTGGTCCTCGAAAAGCACGCGATTTTCTCCGCGACTTCCGCGGCGACACCATCCATCCTTCGACGCTGCAGCTGATGCACGAGCTCGGCTTGCTGGACGAATTTCTTGCCCAGCCGCACCACGAAGGTGCGTCAGCTCTCCGGGCAGATCGGCGATACGGCGGTGACGATGGCGGATTTCAGCGGCCTGCCGACGCGTCTGCAAGTTCATCGCCTTCATGCCGCAGTGGGACTTTCTGAACTTCCTCGCCGGCGCACGGCGCTCGCTATGCCGAGCTTCCATCTGCTGATGCAGGCGGACGCGACCGACCTCATCGAGGCGGACGGGCGTGTCGTCGGCCTTAGGGCCACAGGCGCCGGACGGTCCCGTCGAGATCAGGGCCGATCTCGTCGTCGGCGCCGACGGCCGACACTCGACCGTGCGCGAGCGAGCCGGGTTCAAGGTGAACGACATCGGTGCGCCGATGGACGTGCTGTGGATGCGGCTTTCGCGCAAGCAGGGCGACGTCGACCGAAGCGTTCGGCCATATCGAGGCCGGCCGCATCTTCATCATGCTCGACCGCGGCGACTATTGGCAGTGCGCTTACATCATCCCGAAGGGCTCGCTCGGCGAACTGCGCAAGCGGGAGATCGCCGAATTCCGCCGCATGGTCCTCGACATCGTCGCCGTGGCTTGGCGACCGCGTCGACGAGCTCAAGAGCTGGGATGACGTCAAGCTGCTCACGGTCGCGGTCGATCGGCTCGCCGGTGGTACCGGCCGGGCCTGCTGTGCATCGGCGACGCCGCGCACGCCATGTCGCCGATCGGCGGCGTCGGCATCAACCTCGCGATCCAGGATGCCGTCGCCGCCGCCAATATCCTGGCCGATCCGCTGCGCAACCGCACCTTGACCACGGATCACCTCGCCGCGGTTCAAGCGCGGCGCATGTGGCCGACCAAGGTGACGCAACGGATTCAGCTCGTCATCCAGAACCACGTGATCAGCCCGGTGCTGGCCGGGACCGCGCGGCCCCGTCCGCCCGCGATCCTCAAGCTGTTCGAGTGGTTTCCGGCCTTGCGCGGCATTCCGGCGCGCGTGATCGGCATCGGCGTTCGCCCCGAGCATATCCACACCGCGGAAGCAGCACCGCCAGCAAATTGAGCCGCGGTGCGCGGCTCCAGTTTCCGTGGAGGGGTCCCTCCGTTTGCGGATTCCGGCCGTATTCTTCACATTCTGACCTATTTTTCGCCTTAACGTCGCGATCGATAGATTGCGACAAGCGGGGTTTTTGGTCGGGTGGAACACGTTCGGGGTTTAACGCTGGGGATTGCAAGCAGCCTTGGTCGCCGCCGATTTCTGCAGGCCGCCGTCGCGGCTGCGGCGGTGCCGAGCCTGCCGCGATTCGCGCGCGCCTTCGACTATCCGACGCGGCCGGTGCGGGTCATCGTCGGTTATGCCGCCGGCGGCTCCGCCGACATCATCGCGCGCCTCATTTCGCAATGGCTTTCCGATGAACTTGGCCAGACGTTCCTGGTCGAAGATCGACCGGGCGCCGGCACCAATATCGGCACCGAGGCAGTGGTGAGGGCGTCGCCCGACGGCTACACGCTCCTCCTCGTCAGCGCGGCGAACGCCATCAATGCGACGCTTTACGAGCACCTCAACTTCAATGTGATCCGGGACATCGAGCCGGTCGCGAGTCTTGGCCGCGAGCCGAACATCATGACGGTTCATCCGTCGGTCCCGGCCAAGACCTTCAAGGAATTCGTCGAATATGCGCGCGCCAATCCGGGCAAGGTCACGATGGCGTCAGGCGGGGTCGGCGCGGCGTCCCACCTGTCGGGCGAACTCTTCAAGATGATGACCGGCGTCACCCTCGTGCACGTGCCGTATCGTGG
This sequence comes from uncultured Alphaproteobacteria bacterium, assembly GCA_963702755.1. GTDB lineage: Bacteria > Pseudomonadota > Alphaproteobacteria > Rhizobiales > Xanthobacteraceae > JAJPKK01. The sequence continues at coordinate 258,333 of CAVPDZ010000018.1, forward strand.
GGCGGCGCCGGCATTGACCGACCTCGTCGGCGGCCAGGTGCAGATTTATTTCGCGCCGATGCTGGCGACCCTTGAATACATTCGAGCCGGCAAACTGCGTCCCCTCGCCGTGACGACAGCCGAGCGCTCGCGCGCCCTGCCGGATGTGCCGGCGGTCGATGAATTTCTGCCCGGCTTCGAGGCGAGCCAATGGTACGGCCTCGGCGTCCCGAAGGGCACGCCGCCCGAAATCATCGCCAAGCTCAACCAAGCGACCAATGCCGGTCTTGCCGCACCGAAGATCAAGACCAAGCTTGCCGATATGGGAACGACCGAGCTTCCGGGTTCGCCCGTCGAATTCGGCAGCCTGATCGCCGCCGAGACCGAGAAATGGGCGAAGGTCGTCAAATTTTCCGGCGCCAAGGCCGACTGAGCCGCCGGCGCTTTGGAAGTCTTGAAGGGGAATGTGAGTTTGCGCGGCGGGCCGCGCAATGAGCGGGGGTCATGATGGGGGAACGGAAATCAGCGGTCATCGCCGCGCTGGTATTTGCTGCCGTTTGTGCGGCACTGCCGGCGCGCGCCGAGGATGACATCATCGCGCTCATCTCTCAGTACCGGCGCGAACACGGACTAAAGCCCGTCAAAGTCGATGCCAACCTGACGGCCGTCGCGGAACGGCAGGCCAAGGCCATGGCTTCGACCGGCATCATGGATCACGACGTCGCGGGATCCTTTCATACGCGGATCGCCGGGTCGGGCACGGACTCCGCCGGCGAGAACATCGCGGCGGGCACCAAGACCTGGCCCGATACTTTGCGGATGTGGCAGCACTCGCCGGGGCACAATCAGAATCTGCTGCTGGGCGATGCCGACATCATCGGGGTCGCCGTCTCCCGCAATGAGAACACCCGCTACAAGGTGTTCTGGGCGATGGTGATCGGTCACAAATCGAGTGGCAAAGTGCGAGGCGGGCGTGTCATTGCCGGCACCGGCGGCGTACCGCAGACCGCGTCCAACTCGCCGTCGTGGGGCGCGCCGGCGAACGGGCCCGGCGTGATGGATTCGCTCGGATCAGCGTGGCACAGCTTCACGAGTTCGATTCGAAGTCTCGCGAACTGAGTTCGATCGGCGTGCCGTGCGGCGTGCGCTCTGCCGCGCGATGCCATGCGTCGCGGTAGCGCGCGACGAGCGCCGGATCGGCGACGCCTTTTGTGGCGACCATGCGCTCCAGCGCCGCAAGCCAGTGACGGTAATAAGTCTCGCCGGTGTCGGGATCGCCGGCATGCTGCGCGGCCTTGATCTCCTCGCCAAGCATCGCGGCCCATTCGCCCCACGTGAACAGGCCGCGCCCTTCCAGGGCCACAGCCATGGCGAAGGCCTGCGCCTCCCACGGTTCGCGAAATACCGGGCCGCCGGCATCCGCGGGAATGCCCGGGACCGAGCGCGTGGCCCGCTCCGCCGCAGCGGAATCGATCGCGGCCTGACCTTCAGCGCGCATGCTCGAGATAGGGCTCCCAGGCCTCGATCGAGACCTTGACGCTCGGATCGGCGTCCTCGCCCCACAGTTCGCGCCCGTCGAACACGACGGTGTAGAGCCAATGCGGGTCCTCGCCTTTGCCGGCAACCACCGCATCCGGAAATACGTGGCACCCGCGCACGCGCTCGACGGTCCCGACATGGCCGCGTGCGTAACGCGGCAGGCGCGTGTGGCTTGCCGGATTGATGTTGCGGGTGTGCACGCGATCGCCGGGCTTGAATTTTGCCGGCGCCGGTGCGGGCCGCGCGAAATCCCCGCGCGACAGCAGCTTTGGCGCGTCGGCCGCCGTCAGCGTCCGCTTTGTCGGCTTGGCCGGGCGAAGCGCATGGCCGGCCGCGAGTTCGTCCTCGCCCACGAGGCTGAACTCGACGCACATGTCTTCGAGCCCGAGCTCCCATTTGCGATAGTAGCTGCTGCCGAGATAAACCTCGGGCGGCAGCTTCTCACGGGAGAAACGGCCGATGTCGATGTTCCAGACTCCCGAGCGAGCCCATCGCGCGGTTCATCGCCAGCACGCGCGCTTCCCACGCGGCGTGAAAGACCGGCTCGTTTGCCTCCGCTTCGACTTTGCCGAAGCCGTGCATGCCGCCCATGTCGTGGACGCCGTTCATTGGCTGATGTCCCTGCAACCGCGTACTTGGAAGCAAACGCTATCACGAATTCAGCGGCGCGCAGAAACCGGCCCTGCACCGCGATGCGCGAGCCGACTTCCGCGTGGCCGGGTCGGGCTGGCGTTTTCGCGTTCGCCGAAGCGGCGCGGTCTATTTTGCAATGCGCAGCTGGGACAGGTTGGTGCCGATCTGATTGAAGGTCGTGATGATCTGGTTCGCCGACGTCAGCAGGAAGAACTTGCTCGAATCGGACGCGCAGTTCTGGAGCAAGGTCGACGTCGGATCGCCGTCGGTGTTGACCTGGATCGTGTACAGAATGATGCCGGAATTTTTGATGTTGGTGCAGGTCATCTGCTGACGCGCATCGATGGACGACTGATTGGTGTACCAGCGATCCTGGGTGTTCAGTCCGTCGGTCAGAAGGATGATGACTTGCGAATATTGATATCCGGAGGCCATCGGCGGAACGGTGAACGGCCCGCCGCCGACGAGCGACAGCCAGCCCCAGGCGAGCCCGATGGCCTGGTTGGTATTGCCGTTGGCGCTCATGTTGTTGATCGCCGTCGTCATGCTCGACCAGTTGTAGTTCAGTCCCATCACGACGGCGGGGCAGGACGAGTAATTCTCTGCCGGGAAAAGCGTCGCCGCGATGCTGGTCGTCGGCGCGACGACGTTGGTATCGTAGTTGCCGCTGTCCGGTGCGTTGGAGTCGCCGCGGTCGGTGATGCAGCCGTTCCAGGTATTGTGGTTTGCCGCGGCCCAGGTTCCATTGCAGCTGGATTGGGTCGACGAGCCACCGCCCCACCCCCATCCCCAGTTGTTGCCGCTGTTGGTGCAGGTGCCGTTGTTGGCGTTCCAATCGGTCCAGTCGACCCAGTTCTGGGTGTAGTTGATCGGATCGACGGCGATATCCTTTACGAATGGGACGATCGAAACATAAACATCGCCATTATTTGTCGCCGCGTTCTTGAGCTGGGTCAGCAGGTTGTTAGTCGCGGTCTTCAGGGCCGTCAGTTTGCCGTACTGGCTCATCGAGCCGGTGTTGTCGAGGACGAGTGCGACGCGCAGCCGCGTCGAACCCCAAGTCGTCGTCGATGAGGTCGCGATATTGACGTTCGGCAAGCCGACGATGCTCATGAACATCGTCTTCATTTGCGCGGAAGCGGCTACGACCACCTGCGAACTGCTGGAGTTGGTGTAGGTCGCGGTGACGTTGAGAGACTGCACATTGGGGTCGTTGAAAAGCGCCGTATAAAAGCTCTGGGCGCTGGATTGCAGCTGGGACGCGGTCTGATTCGGCGCGTTCGAAGAAATTGCCAGCGCCGTCGCATCGGCGGCGGCTTGCATCGCCGTGTTGATCTTGTTCGCCCGGGAGTAATCGACGCTCATGCCAACGAGACTGACCAGTGGAACCAGGGTGAGGGCAAAGATCGCCGACAGGTTGCCCTTCTCGTCGGCAAGGTACTTTTGGAACGGTGCGCCCAATGCGGCTTGAACTATCGTTTTCATCTACTCAACTCGCAGTCAAAATGTCCGAGATAGCGCGGTAACATTCGCGCAACAAACCCGTTCTTAATCGATTGTTTAAAAACGTCGGGACGACCCGCGACCCGATTTGATTGTTGATGATTTCAAACGAGCACCGGTCGCTTTTGAAATTAAAACAGCGCGTATTGAAATGGCCTGCGTCAGATGCCGCTGTTGGAGGTCGACCGACTACAGTTAAAAGAGATTTGATCCATAAAATGCGATCGAATTACACTCCCGGACCCGAGCAAGCGCCGCCGGTCTACGAAGCTTTGCTCACGAACCTTATGCAGGCGTTCGCAGTGCCGCCGAGATTTTCTGGGCGAATTCATCAAGCTCGGGCGCGGCAATGTCGCTTACGGCCCAAAAATCGAGACCGTCTTCCGACCAATGGCGGACGTTGTAGCCTTGGATCGTCTCGACCTTCGCGCCGACCTGTCTCGCCCCCAGCCGCTGGGCGACGAACAGGTTGATGACGTGTTTGCGTCGCTGATAGACGATCGAGGCCACCGGCTCGCGATCGACATAGTCGAGACGGCCGCCGAGCAGCGTGAAACCTTGCGCGGTGAGATCGATGACGGGCGGTGCGACGTCGAGCTTGCCGTTGAACCACGGTTTGACCGTGTGCTGGTCGCTTGTTTCGACGTCGGTCAGGTGTCCGGGTTGCAGCGAGCGGATATGCGCGGACACGACTTCGTTCGCCACGAACCGGTCCTGATCGCCGCGGAAGACCGCGATCACGAGACTCGCTGCGACCGCGGCCGACAGCGCCGAACCCAGCGCAAATCCGCCGAAGAACGTTCGCCGGGTCGGCTGGACCAATTTCCGCCGGGCCGTCATCGGGACGGCAGGCGACGGCAGCGCGCTTTCGATCCGGCTGCGAAGCGCGGCGGGCGCGGCTTCTTTGAGGCTCGCGGCGCCGATGGCGCTGCTCATCGCGCGAAAGGCGGCGAGCTTTTCGGCACACCCGGCACAACTCGCGACATGCGCTTCGACCTCGCGCGTATGAACCGCATCGAGTTCATCGTCGATCAGCGCATGAAGCATGATTTCGGCTTCGGCGCAGTTCATGTCGTGGTTCCTTCAGCGGCATTCCAGGACGAGCGCAGCATCGATCGCGCGCGGGCGAGCCGCGACATCACCGTTCCGACCGGCACGCCGGCGACTTCGGCGATCTCCTGATATGACAAGTCGTTGATCTCGCGCAGCACGATGGCCTCGCGGAACGGCTGCGGCAGTCCTGCGATCAGTCGCTGAATCGTGTTGGCGTCCTGCTGCCGCAGCAGTTCGGTTTCCGGGGAGGCGTGCGGTTCCTGCCACAACGGCGCCAATTCGGGCGCGGCCTCGTCCTCGGGTTCATTGGCGGGCGTCTCCTGCTTGCCGCGCCGTGCAAACTCGGCCATGCAAACATTCCTCAAGATCGTCAGCAGCCACGGCTTCATCGCCGGGCCGCGATAAGTGTCGAAATGGCGTAGCGCCCGCAGATAGCATTCCTGCACGGCATCTTCGGCATCCGCGGCATTGCGCATGAGATAGCGCGCGAGCGTGAAGACGTCGTCGAGATGAGGCAGCGCGGCGTCGCGAAAACGCCGCGCCCGTTCCTCGTCGACCTTCGCGTCACGGGTCATCATTCCGTTCCCGGCCGTCCAATACGCCGTCGGCGCATCTTGTTGCTGCCGGGCGAGCATTCCTGCACTCAGCTTTGCAACGGCGTGTCGATGATCGCAAGCCGCTGTTCGTTCTGTTTGAACGTAACGTCGGCGATGCCGAGGGTCGTCTGCAGCTTGTCGGCAGAAACCCGCATCGGCCCGGGCGATGGCGCACTGCCGGGCGCGGGCTGCGGAAATGCCGTCGAGCGCGCCGTGTGGAACGTGACGTTGCCCTCAACCTTCTGCATCACCTGGTGGATATGGCCGTTGAGCACGGTGACCGAGCCGAAACGCTTCAGATAGGAGAGCGCCTGCGCGCCGTCCTTCGTCCCCCAGCCCCAATCGGGGTAGACCGTCCACAGCGGGATGTGGGCAAAGAGGACGATCGGGGTCGAGGCCGAGCGGCCTTTGACGTCGTTCTCGAGCCATTCGAGCTGCTCGTTGCCGAGATTGCCGAGCCCGCCGTCCGCGAGGCCGACGACGTTGACGAGGCCGACGAAGTGGACGCCGTTGGCGTCGAAGCTGTACCAGCCGGCGCCCTTGGTGCCGCGCCCATAACGCTCGCGATAGAATTTCTGATCGGGATCGAGAAGGTCATGCTCGCCCGGCACATAATGCACGTCGAGCCGCGACTGCGAAATGATCCGATCGGCGTCGTCGAACTCCGATTGGTTCGACAGATGGGTGATGTCGCCGGTGTGAATCATGAATGACGGCTTGGACGGCAGGGCATTGACCTTGGCCATGGCGGCTTCAAGGGTACCCTTCACGTTGGGGTTGGCCGGCTTGTCGAAGCCCATGTGGCTGTCGCTGATCTGCAGGAACGAGAAGCCCCGCGCTTCCTGCGCCATGGATTCGCCCACGATGCCCAGCGACCGCGGGACCCCGCCGCACACCGTCCACAGCACGCCGGTGCCGACCCAGGCCATGCATTCGAGGACTTTGCGACGGTTCATATCGTTGTCGTTATCGAATTCGCTCATTTCCTATCTCCTCTCGGGCCCGATGCTCCCCAAGGTCATCGCGACCCTCGGCAGCTGCCTAGGCCGAGATCGGACAACGGCGCCGTTTATTCCCGGAGCCGATAAAAAATTTTGCGGGTAACGATCGCTCGCGCGAAACCAGAAATCGGTCGCTCCTGCGGGAATAAATCTTCGGGCGCCTGAGTCTCCTGCGCATTCCAGCGGTTCACGCAAGCAGGAGAAGGCCATGACCATTGTTAACAACGAGCGCCATCGACGCGGCGCCCTCACGTATCATCTCGCCAGGATCGGCTCGGTCGGCGCGACGGCGATCATGGTCAGCTTCGGCCCGGCATATGCCGCAGGCGACGTCGTGCGTGGCGAGGATGTGTATCAGGGCTGCGAAGACTGCCATTCGCTCGACAAGAACGACGTCGGCCCAAAACACAGAGACCTCGTCGGTCGCAAGGCCGGCGCGGTGCCCGACTACAATTATTCGCCGGCCCTGAAGAAATCGAATCTCGTATGGACCGAAGCCAATCTCGACAAATGGCTGACCAATCCGCAGGAACTCGTGCCCGGCACGAAGATGTTCTACAAGCTCGACAATCCCCAGGATCGCGCCGATGTCATCGAGTACCTGAAAGAGCGCGCGCGATAATGCGAGCGCGCCCGGATGGGCGACTCGTCGCGTCGTTAGCGCGTAGCCCGGATGGAGCGGAGCGAAATCCGGGGATGCTCGACTACCTCTTCCACTCACGCCGCGAGCTGCGCCGCCGCCCCGGATTTCGCTCCGCTCCATCCGGGCTACATGCGCGTTAGGGCGCCGCAACGCGGGGCAGGCCGGTGCCGATCATCGACTCGCGGGTGACGATCGATGCGAGCTTCTCTTCCGACCAGCCGTCGGTGCCGGCGGGCCGCATGGGCACCACGATGAAGCGGGTCTCCGCGGTCGAATCCCACACCCGGATTTCAGTGTCCGCCGGCAAGGTCACGCCGAAATCGGCAAGCACCCCGCGCGGATCGATGACCGCGCGCGAACGGTAAGGCGCCGACTTGTACCAGACCGGCGGCAGGCCGAGCACGTCCCACGGATAGCAGGAGCACAACGTGCACACGACCATGTTGTGCAGCCGCGGCGTATTCTCCACTGCGATCAGGTGCGTCGAGCGAGCGGGAAGGCCGAGCGTCGCGACCGCCGCCGTCGCATCCTCGATCAGCCGCCGCTTGAAGTCGGCGTCCGTCCACGCCTTGGCGATGATGCCTGCACCGATATGGGGGCCGATGCGGTTCTCATAGGCATCGACGATGTAGTCGAGCGCCTTCGGATCGACATAGCCCTTCTCGGTCAGAATGGTCTCGAGCGCGCGGACGCGAACCTGCATCTCGCTCAACTCCGAGCCGTGATCATGATCGTCGTGATGGCCGTGCTGATGGATATTCATGGTGATAGTCTAACGCCCAAGCGCGACGATGACCATGCCGTCGGTGCAGCCGGTCGCGCGCTTGGGAGGATGCGATGGGCGTAAAGCGAAGCGCCGCCTTTGCGGCAGCCATGCTTGCCGCGACGATCGAGCGCCGCGATTTCGCTGGTGCATGGCGAGGAATGGCCGCAACGGCCCGTCGAGGTGACGGTGCCGTTCTCGCCGGGCGCCGTGACGGATCTGCTCGGACGCGCGCTCGCCGACGGCCTTTCCGCTGAACTCGGTCAGCGCTTCATCGTCGTCAACAAGGCGGGTGCAACGGGCGCGATCGGCAGCGCCGCAGTCGCGCGAGCCGCACCCGACGGCTATTCGCTGCTCTTCACCGCCGCGGTGTCGATGACGGTGGTGCCGCTCTCGAACCGGCAGGCCGGCTACGACCTCAAGGCGTTCGAACCGCTGTGCCAGGCGTTCAAGAACGAAATGGTCATCGTGGTGAACCAGGCCTCGCCGTTCCGCTCCGTGGGCGAACTCGTCGCCGCCGCGCGCGCGAAGCCTGGCGTCGTGACTTACGGCCATCTCGGCGTTGCGTCGATCCCTCATCTTGCGATGACCGAATTTTCCCAGGTCGCGAAGGTCGAATTCAACGCGATCCCGTTCAAAGGCGATGCCGACGTGATGCATCAGGTGCTCGGCGGGCAGCTTGATTTCGGCGCGATGGTGTTGAGTTCCGCCGCGGGCAGCAACCTGCGCATCCTCGGCCTGTTTGCCGAGCACCGTAACCCGGCGACGCCCGACACTCCGACCGTGAAGGAGCAGGGCTTTGCGGTCGCGCCGACGAGCTTCGGCGGGCTGTCGGCGCCGGCGGGGCTCCCGCCCACCGTCAAAACAAAGCTCGCCGCCGCCTGTCTCGCCGCCGCGACCAGCGAGAATTACCGCAATCTCGCGCGCCGCGTCTTCCAGCCCGATGATTACGCCGCCGACAGCGCCACGTTTGCTGCGAACCTCGCGCGCGATGTGGACGACAAGCGCCGGCTGCTGCAGCTGATCGGCGAGCTGAGATAACGCCGGCCTTGACGCTCGGCGAGGCGGTCGTCAGGCTCCGCCCGGATTTGCAGTGGAGGAACTCACATGGCCCGCCCATCTCGTCTTATCGCCTGGCTTTTGCGGACGGCCGCGACCGCGCTGATCGGCGCCGGCGCAACGCTCGCCGCCCTCGCTGCAGCCGACGCCCAGAGCGGGCCGCTCGTCATCGCAAAGCAAGGTTGGTTCTACGTCGGCGGCGCGATCGATCCGAAGATCGAGGGTTCGCCGATGGTCGGCCACATGTATGTGGAGTTCCAGATTCCCGAGCGCCTCGCCCATCCCTATCCGGTGGTGATGATCCACGGCGGCAGCCAGACCGGCACCAACTTCACCGGCACGCCGGATGGACGCGAGGGCTGGGCGCAATACTTCCTGCGTCGCGGTTATGCCGTCTACGTGGTCGATCAGGTGGCGCGCGGCCGCGCGGCGCAATGGTCGCAGGCGAACGGACCGGTCGGCGCCTCGAACCTTACCCGCCTCGAGCAGCGCTTCGTTGCGCCGGAGCGGTTCAATCTCTGGCCGCAGGCGCATCTGCACACGCAGTGGCCCGGGAACGGCAAGCCGGGCGATCCCGCCTTCGATGAATTCTATGCGAGCCAATTTCCATCGCTGGTCGAGTTCCCGCTGCAGCAATCCCTCAATCGCGACGCCGCCGTCGCGCTGCTCGATCGCATCGGTCCCGCGGTCCTTCTCATTCATTCGCAGTCGGGCGCATTCGTCTGGCCGATTGCCGACAAGCGGCCGCAGCTCGTGAAGGCGATCGTCGCGATCGAGCCGAACGGCCCGCCGGCCCATGATCTCGACTTCAAGGGCGCGCCGGACTGGTTCGTGGACGCTCCGCGCACGAAGGCCTACGGCCTCGTCGACGTGCCGCTCACCTACGATCCGCCGGTGACGGAATCCTCGCCGCTGAAATTCGTGCGCGAAGAGAAGCCGGAGAAGCCCGACTTTGCGCTGTGCTGGTCGCAGGCCGAGCCGGCGCGCAAGCTCGTCAATCTCCAGAACACGCCGATTCTGGTCGTCACTTCGGAGGCGTCCTACCACGCGCCGTATGACCATTGCACCGTCCGCTATCTCACGCAGGCCGGCGTGAAGAGCACCTACGTGCGGCTGCCGGACGTCGGCATCCACGGCAACGGCCACATGATGATGCTGGAGAAGAACAGCGACGCCATCGCCAAGGTCTTGGTGGATTGGCTCGATCACACGCTGCCGGGCGGCCCGAAGAAGGCCGAGGCGCGCTGACGCCAATCGATTGGATCCAAGTGCATGGCGCGCATATCACTGATCGAAGAGGCCGATCACCCCGAGCTTGCGGAGGCGATCGGCCGCATCAAGGCCGGCCGCCGCGGCGGGCTTCTCAACGTCTACAAGCTGCTGCTGCACAATCCGGCGCTGGCCGAGACGTGGTTCGACCACAACAGTGCCGTGCGGTGGAAGACGGTGCTCAGCGGCCGGCTGCGCGAGATCGTCATCATCCGCATCGCCTATCTCAACGGGATCGACTACGTGCTCGCCCAGCACGTGCCGGGCCTCGCGGTTGCCGAGGGCATGACGCTTGCCGAATGTGACGCCCTCAAGGACTGGCGGGCGACGAACCTGTTCGATGCCCGCGAGCGCGCCGCTCTCGCCTATGCCGAAGCGATGACGCTCGCTACCTCAGTACCGGATGAAGTGTTCGGCGAAGTGCGCCGCCATTTCAACGACCGCGAGATTCTGGAACTTTCGGTGCTGATCGGTACCTACATCATGCACAACCGGGTGATGAAAGCGCTGGCGATCGACCTTGAACCGGAGAGCAACCGCGGCCGCTGAGCGGAGCGCCTGGACACCTCTCAGGCACCTCTCGTTAAGTATTAACGATTTTCGGATTATTTGAAGGACCACGGCTTATCTACGCCTACGGGTCGGATATGGTCGTTCGTGCCGCCAATTTGCCGAATTAAGGCAGCATTCACGCCCTATGACTTCACGGCCAGTTACCGCAACGGCGCCACGCCTTTACGTTCTGACCCCGCCGGTCGGCGAGGCCGTAGAAGGCGTGGCCGGCCGCCTCGCCGAAACGCTGCCCGAGGTCGACGTCGCCGCGGTATTGCTGCGCCTGCCGGCGACCGATGAACGCGGCATGATCAACATTGCAAAGGAGTTGGCACCGACGGTGCAGGGGGCAGGCGCTGCGCTGCTTCTCGACGGCCGCGCCGATATCGTCGCGCGCGCGGGAGCAGACGGCGCGCATCTTGCGGGTCCCGACGCCCTCAAGGCAGCGCTGACGCGTCTCAAGCCAAACTATATCGCCGGCGCCGGTGCCCTGGTCACCCGCCATGACGCGATGGTCTGCGGAGAGGCCGGCGCCGATTACGTGATGTTCGGCGAGCCGGACGCGGACGGTCATCGGCCCTCATTCGAAGTCGTTGGTCGATCGCGTGGCGTGGTGGGCCGAGGTGTTCGAGATCCCGTGCGTCGCCTATGCGGCGGAACTCGACGAGATCGCGCCTCTCGCCGCGGCGGGCGCCGATTTCATCGCCGTCGGATCGGCGGTGTTCGACGATCCGCGCGGATTGAGATTGGCGACGGCGGACGCCGCGGCGCGGCTCGCAGTCGCGGAGCCGGCCGCATGACGACTCGCCGCTCCATACCGTACCGTAGCTCGGCCGCCGTGCTGGCGTTCGTCGTCGCAGCCTTCGTTGCCGCGCCGTCGTTTGCCCAATCGTCGCCGCCTTCCGACCTCGTGCCGCCCGCGACAAAGCCCGCGGCGCCAAGTCCGGCCAGGCCGCCGCCTGCGGCCGCTAAGCCCCACATCAATCATACGCCGAAGCCCACCATGACTGCCGCGGTCAATCCGACGGTCAAGAGCAGCCATGAGCCCGACCTCGCCTACGGTGCCTTCCAGCGCGGCTACTTCCTGACCGCCTTCGCCGAGGCCACCAAGCGGGTCGACGAAAAGGGCGATCCGCGCGCCATGACCCTGCTCGGCGAACTCTATTCCAACGGGCTTGGCGTGGTTGGCGACGATGCTCAGGCGGCCAAGTGGTACAAGCTTGCGGCCGAGCGGGGCGATCGCGATGCGATGTTTGCGCTCGCGATCTTCAATATTTCCGGCCGCGCCGGGATGAAGGACCGCGGCGAGGCGGCACGTCTGTTCGCGGCGGCCGCGAAGCTTGGCCATCCGGCGGCGGCTTATGACCTCGGCCTCCTTTATCTCGAAGGGCTTCAGTTTCCGCAGGACTTCGCGCGTGCCGCGGAGTTGTTCCGGATGGCGGCTGACTTGGGAAGTCCCGAGGCCCAGTACGGACTCGCGAGCCTTTACAAGGAGGGCAAGGGCGTCCCGAAGGATCCGGTCGAGGCGGCGAAATTGCTGAGCGCGGCCGCGCTTGCCGAATATCCCGACGCTGAGGTCGAATATGCCATCGCGCTGTTCAATGGCACCGGCGTCGCCAAGGACGAGCGGCAGGCGGCGGTGCTGTTTCGCAAGGCGGCGCTGCGCGGCAACCCGATCGCCCAGAATCGCCTCGCGCGCATCCTGACCATGGGGCGTGGCGCGCCCCAAAATCCGACCGAAGCGATCAAGTGGCACCTGATCGCCAAGGCCGGCGGCAACGGCGACCCGTACCTCGATGCGTTCGCTGGACAACAGACGCCGGAGGTGCGCGCTGCTGCCGAAAAGGCTGCCCGCCCGTTCATCTCGGCCATACCGCCCCATTCCTGAGCACGCCGATAGCTTGACGGCGCTCGCCGCGCCATGCACACCACGCGCGCCCGCGCCAACGCGGGACCCTTCATCAGCGCGTGATCCATGCTTCGTTCCGCCCTTCTCAATGTGATGACCGCCGCGGCCCGCAAGGCCGGCCGCAGCCTTAAGCGCGATTTCGGCGAAGTGGAGCATTTGCAGGTCTCGCTGAAGGGGCCGGGCAATTTCGTCACCGCCGCCGACCGCCGCACGGAAGAAATTCTCCAGGCCGAACTCACCAAGGCGCGTCCGGGCTATGGCTTTCTCGGCGAGGAAGGCGGCGCGCAGGCGGGCGAGGACAAATCACATTGCTGGATCGTCGATCCGCTCGACGGCACGACCAATTTCCTGCACGGCATCCCGCAGTTCGCGATCTCGATCGGCCTCGAACGCGAGGGCGTGATCGTCGCCGGTGTGATCTACAATCCCGCGACCGAGGAACTCTTCACGGCGGAGCGTGGCAAAGGCGCATTCCTCAACGACCAGCGCCTGCGGGTCGCCGCGCGGCGGCGGCTGTCGGATGCCGTGATCGCGTGCGGGCTGCCGCACCTCGGCCGCGGCGACCTCGCATTGTTTCGACGGGAGTTCGGCGCGGTGCAGGAGCAGGTCGCCGGGCTGCGCCGATTTGGCGCGGCGGCGCTTGACCTTGCGTGGGTCGCGGCCGGCCGGTTCGATGCCTTCTGGGAGCGGGACCTGTCGCCGTGGGACATGGCGGCCGGAATCCTGATGGTTCGCGAAGCCGGCGGCTATGCTACCGATCTCGACGGCGAAGATGGCATTTTTGCTAAAAAGCAGATCATTGCCGGCAACGAATTCATCCACCGGGAGCTGCTCGAGACCTTGAAGGCGACGCGCGCCTAGGTTTGGCAAACTATCCCGCGCAAACCTGCTCGCTGTTGTGGCGAGCGTCGCATGACTTGCGTATGATCAATTCGTCCCACCGGCGCCACAATGTGCGCGGAACGATGGCATGAGCGGGACCAGTATGCTGCGGCCACATCAAGATATCGACCCTTTCAAAGTATCCTCGCCCAGGATTTTCCTGGTGCGGATGCTGGTATTTCTGGCGCTCGGGGCGCTGCTCATCGTCGTCCTTTACAAGCAGATCCTGAATGCGTTTAACGCCAACCCCTTCCTGAACGGGCTGATCATCGCCGTTCTCCTGATCGGAATCTGGCTTGCGTTCCGCCAGGTGACGCGCCTCTTCCCCGAGATCGCCTGGGTCAACAGTTTCCGGCTGGCCGATCCAGGACTTGCGGTGGAGCGGCCGCCGGTGCTGCTCGCCCCGATGGCGGCGATCCTCGGCGACCGGGTCGGCCGCATGGCGATTTCCTCGCCGACCATGCAAAGCCTCCTCAATTCGGTCGGGACGCGGCTCGACGAAGCCCGCGACATGTCGCGCTATATGACGGGTCTTCTGGTGTTTCTCGGCCTGCTTGGCACGTTCTGGGGCCTGATCGAGACGGTCGGATCGGTCGGCAACGTGATCAAGGGGCTGAAAGTCGGCGGCGACACGAGTGCAATTGTTCGACGCTCTCAAAGACGGTCTCGCAGCGCCGTTGAGCGGCATGGGAATTTCGTTCTCCTCCTCGCTGTTCGGATTGGCCGGATCGCTGATACTCGGATTCCTCGACCTCCAGAGCAGCCAGGCGCAAAACCGCTTCTACACCGATCTTGAGGATTGGCTTGCGACCACCGTGCGCGACCTTGGCGCCGAAGCTGAGCCTTCGACGCCGCAGCGCTCAGCCAACACCTCGGGCGAAATCCACGCCGCGATCGAACAATTGCGCGACGTCATGAGCGAAGGCGGACCCAGCAGGGCCGCGACGGGCGCAATGGCCAATCTCGCCGAGGCAATTCAGGGCCTCGTGCACCATATGAGAAGCGAGCAGCAATTGATCCGCGAATGGGTTGACGCCCAGGCGGTGCAGCATCGCGAAATCCGGCGCCTGCTCGAGATTTTGGCGCGCGCGCCGGCAGACAGGGACTGAGTGTATGGCAATGGCGCGTAACCGCCGCGAGCGTACCGTCGATTATTGGCCGGGATTCGTCGACGCGCTGTCGACCCTGGTGCTCGGCATCATCTTCCTGCTCACGATCTTCGTGGTGGTGCAATTCTTCCTGTCCCAGGAAGTTTCCGGAAAGGATACCGCGCTCAACCGGCTTAATGTCCAGATTGCCCAGCTCAACGACCTGCTGTCGCTGGAAAAGACCGGCAAGGTCGATCTCGAAGAGCAGGTCGCGCGGCTCCGCGCGAGCCTCGTCACCGCCGAAACCGAGCGCGATCAGGTCAAGGCGGCGGCCGCAAACGTTACCGGATCGACGAGCCTGCTCGAGGAATCGCAAGGGAAGGTTGCGCAGCTTTCCGGGGCGCTGGCCGGCGAGAAAACCATCAGCACGCGGGCGCTGGCGCAGGTCGAGCTTCTCAACCAGCAGATCGCCGCGCTGCGCTCGCAGTTGAGGGCGATCGAGGGGGCGCTCGATGCCTCGGAGAAGAAGGAAAAGGACTCCCAGACCCGCATCGCCGATCTCGGCCAAAAACTCAATGTCGCCCTCGCGCAGCGCGTTCAGGAACTGTCGCGCTATCGCTCGGATTTCTTCGGCCGGCTGCGGGAAATCCTTGGCAGCCGACCTGACTTCCGCGTCGTCGGCGACCGCTTCGTCTTCCCGTCGGAAGTCTTCTTCGACACCGGTCAAGCGGTGCTCAGTCCGAACGGCCGCACCGAACTCGACAAGCTTGCGGGCGCGCTCCTCGATCTCGACCGCCAGATTCCGGCGGAGATCCCGTGGGTGCTGCGCGTCGACGGCCACACCGACATCCGACCGATCGCAAGCCCGCAGTTCCCGAACAACTGGTCGCTGTCGGCTGCCCGCGCGATCTCGGTGGTGCAATATCTGATCAGCAAGGGCGTGTCGCCCCAGCGGCTCGTTGCCGCCGGCTTCGGCGAATTCCAGCCGCTCGATCCCGACCACACCGAGGAGGCGTACCGCCGCAATCGTCGGCTTGAACTGAAGCTGACGGAGCGGTGACGCCGCCGGCTGTCGCGTTACGCACCTACGATCCGGCCGACGAAGACGCCGCGATCGAGCTTTGGCGGCGAACGTGGCAGATCGCTTATCCTGACATCGATTTCACGGCGCGGCTCGCGTGGTGGCGGGCGCGCTGGCGCGACGAGCTCGTGCCGTCAGCGACGATCACCGTCGCCGAGACCGACGGGCATATGACCGGATTTGTCACCGTCGATCCACGGACCGGTTATCTCGACCAGATCGTGGTTGCTCCTGAGGCCTGGGGCTCACCGGTCGCGGTTTTGCTGATGGATGCGGCCAAGCACATCGCGCCGTCCGGCTTGGACCTCGACGTCAACCAGGACAATGTCCGCGCCGTCCGTTTCTATCAACGGCACGGCTTTGCGATTGCGGGCGAGCACGCCAATCCCCGATCAGGCGCGCCGGTCTATCGGATGATCTGGCGGCCGCAAGCGTAGAAGTGCAGCGCGAACCGGACCGCGGTCGTCACGTGGTCGTCAGGTGCCCTGGAACTGCAGCCGTGCCAGTCTCGCGTAGAGGCCGCCCTTGGCGGCGAGGCTCTCGTGGGTGCCTTCCTCGACGATGCGTCCGTCGTCCATCACCAGGATGCGGTCGCAGGAAAGCACCGTGGCGAGGCGGTGCGCGATCACCAACGTCGTGCGCTGCTGCATGAGCCGCGCGAGCGCGGCCTGCACCAGCGTTTCGCTTTCCGCATCGAGCGATGACGTTGCCTCATCGAGCAGCAGCAGCGGCGCGTCGCGCAAAATCGCGCGGGCGATGGCGATGCGCTGGCGCTGGCCGCCGGAGAGGGTCACGCCGCGCTCTCCGACGACGCTGTCGTATCCCAGCGGCAGCCGCGTGATGAATTCGGAGGCCGCCGCGAGTTCTGCAGCGCGCGCGATCTCGGCCGCGCTCGCGTCCGGTTTGCCGAACCGGATGTTGTCGGCGATGGTCGCGGCAAAGATCGCGGTGTCCTGCGGCACCAGCGCGATGCGCGCGCGCAGGGCGGCCGGATCGGCATCGGCGATCCGCACGCCGTCGAAGGAAATGCTTCCCGACTTCGGGTCGTAGAAGCGGAGCAGCAGATGGAAGATCGTGCTCTTGCCGGCGCCGGACGGGCCGACGATCGCGACCTTCTCGCCCGCGGCGACGCTGAAGCTCACGCCATCAACCACGGTTGCGTTCGGATGGGTCGGATAAGCAAACCGGACCGCGTCGAACCTGATCTCGCCGCGCGGCGGCGTCGGCAGCGGCGTCGGATGGCTTGGCGCCGCGATCTCGGGTTGGACGTTGAGAATTTCTCCGAGCCGTTCGGCGGAGCCGGCCGCTTGCGACAGTTCGCCCCACACCTCGCTGAGCTGGCCGAGACCGCTCGCGGCAAAGACCGCGAACAGCACGAACTGGCTCAGCGCTCCGGCCGTCATGCGATCCCGCAGCACGTCCTGCGCGCCGACCCACAGCACCACGACGACACTTGTTGCTGCGAGGAAGATGATCACCGCGGTCAGTGCGGCGCGCGCGCGCGTCGACTGGACGGCGGCCTGATAGGCGCGTTCGACGGCACCGGCAAAATGGCTGCTCGCGAGCTTCTCGTTGGTGAAGGCCTGCAACGTGCGCACCGCGCCGATGAGTTCGGCCGCGTAGGCGGACGCATCGGCAAGGGTGTCCTGGGCCGTCCGCGAGCGCCGGCGCACCGCGCGACCGAACCCGACCAGCGGCAACACGATGATCGGGATCGCACCGAGCACGAATGCGGACAGGCGCGGGCTCGTCACCACCATCAGCACGGCGGAGCCGAGGAACAGCACGAGGTTGCGCAACGCGATCGACACCGAGGCGCCGACGGCGGCTTTGATCTGTGTGGTGTCCGCGGTGAGGCGGGAGATGAGTTCGCCGCTCTTCGCCGTGTCAAAGAAGGCGGCCGACAGGGTGGTGATGTGCGCGAACACTGCGTCGCGCAGGTCGGCCACCACCCGCTCGCCAAGCGTCGTGACGAGGTAGTAGCGCATCGCGCTCGCGACGGCGAGGACCGCGACCACGAGGATCATGACGGCGAAATATTCGTCGATCAGGCCGACACGATGCGGGTCGAAGCCGTAATCGATCATCCGCCGGACAGCGATCGGCACCGCCAGGGTCGCGACCGCCGCCATCACGAGGGCAATGATGGCCGCGACCGCACGCCCCTTGTAGCGCGCCACGAACGGCATCAGGCCCATGAGCGGTTTGAGATTGCGCCGCCCCGCGGGCTTGGCGGGTGCGGCGACGTCCGGCACAGCCGCCGGCACTTCCGATTTCGACATAACGCTCATGAAAACCGCTCGCGACCGCCCTCCCCCCGCTCAATTGGCGCGGACAATGCCGCGCCGCGACCGCGCTGACAACTGGGCAAACGTCGCGGCCGGGACCGCCGGCGGACTGGCCTTGTATCGTCTCAGTCGCTGGGCTATAGACCCCGCAACCTCTCACAATGACAGCAAGGCGCGCCGCCTGGCGGCGCCGAAAGCGTGAGCCATGAAGTCAGACATTCATCCGGGTTACCACACCATCAAGGTCATCATGACCGACGGCAGCGAGTTCACCACGCGCTCGACCTGGGGCAAGCCGGGCGACACCATGCACCTCGACATCGATCCGAAGTCCCATCCGGCGTGGACCGGCGGCGCCCAGCAGCTGCTCGACCGCGGCGGCCGGTTGTCACGCTTCCAGAAGAGGTTCTCGGGTCTCGGCGTCAAGAAATAGCCGGTTCCGCGCGGCGACGAAGGGCGAGCGCTCGGGCTGATCACCCGGAGCGGCGCTCGAACGCAGCGCGCAGAACGACGAGCTGGTTCTCCAGCGGATTGCCGGGCACGCTCGGCACCGGCGCATGGATGGTGGCGTCGAGGCGCCGCACGTGGTCCTGGAGCTTCTTCGAGCGCGCGATCAATTCGCACAGCCGTTCCGGCAGCCGCAGGCTCGCATCGTCGGGCCGCTCGTCGGAGCTGAGCTTGACCTTCATGCGCTCCTTGTTGGCTTGGGCGAGCGACATTTCGCCCTCGTTGACCGCGCGGTGCAGCAATAGCCAGGACGCAAGCTGCATCAGGCGGGTGGTAAGCCGCATGCTTTCGGTCGCATAGCCGAGGGAAGATGCCCGATCGAGCCGCCGCGAACTCCTGGCGGCCGGGGCCATCGAGGTAGGCCGCCGTTTCTTCGACGAGTTTCATCCCGTCTCGGAAGAGCTGCGAGAAATTCTGCGACGCCGCCAGTTTTTCGCCGAACGAAACCGGCCGCAACTCGTCAACCGACCTATCGGACATGGATACGCCTCACAACGCGTAAAGCATGACTCCGACCGGCGGTTCTGTCCAGCCGGTGCCGCCAAATCCGTCGGCGATAGTTTCCAAGCAATCACGTGAACGAAGCGCTGAGCCGTTTTGGCACAAGGCGACCGGTCTAAAACCCCTCGGTTTGAAAGAAATGTTGATGCCGAGGGCGCAAAATAGAAAAAGAGCCGCCGTTGCCGGCGGCTCAAGTGATAACAGGGAGGCGTCAAACAGAGTGGACAGGAGCCACTCGGTGTCCACAGAATGGACGATTAATGTAATGAACGAGAAAGCTTAACAGCTCGTAAATACCGCTAAAGTTTTTGAAAATTTTAACGGTTGCCGTACCGGATGCCGCTCCGGATTGCGCGGCTGCACGGCCTACCGCTTAAAAACTGACCTTACCGCTTGAAGAAAGTGTCGGCGGCGGATTTGGTGGCGCGCTTGCGCGCTATGTCGGCTTCGAGACGGGCGATCTCCTCCCTGAGGAGCGAAATGCGATCGCCGAGTTCCTCGATGGACAACAATGCGAGGTCCTGGCCGATTTCGTGGACCAGCTTTTTCTTGGGACGGTCGTCGTCGTCGATGGCTGGCATCATCCGCTCCGTCTTTATCTGCTTGCGTCCTCGCCGTGACGGAAAATAGCGGGACGGCTCTCCCTTGTCACACGCCGTTGCCACCCGGACCGCGGGCGACTAAACCACCTCGGCAATTCCCATCACCTTGAAGGATCACATGAGTTCGATCCCCGCCACCATGACCGTCATCGGCATCAAGGCTCCTGGCGGACCCGAGATGCTGGTTCCCACGGACCGACCGGTACCGCAGCCGGGCGAAGGCGAGATTCTCGTCAAGGTCGCGGCCGCCGGCGTCAACCGGCCCGACGTCATGCAGCGCCAGGGCCTTTATCCGCCGCCGCCCGGGGCCTCGGACATCCCGGGGCTCGAGATCGCCGGGACGGTGGTGGCGACAGGAAGCGGGGCCAAGCGGTGGAAAGCGGGTGATGCCATCACCGCGCTCGTGACCGGCGGCGGCTACGCGCAATATTGCGTCGCCCACGAAACCCACGCGCTGCCCTGGCCGACGGGGTTCAGCGCGGCCGAGACTGGGTCGATTCCGGAAACGTTCTTCACGGTGTGGCATAACGTGTTCGAGCGCGGCGGGCTCAAGGCCGGCGAGACGCTGCTCGTCCATGGCGGCAGTTCGGGCATCGGCACCACCGCGATCATGCTCGCCAAGGCGTTCGGAGCGCGCGTCATCACCACCGCCGGAAGCGCCGAGAAGTGCGACGCGTGCCGGCGCCTCGGTGCTGACGTCGCCGTCAACTACAAGACCGAGGATTTTGTCGCCGCGACCAAGGCCGCGACGGGCGGCGCCGGCGCGCAGCTCATCCTCGACATGGTGGGCGGCGACTACATCGAGCGCAACTACGACGCGGCGACTGTCGAAGGCCGCATCGTGCAGATCGCCTTTCAAGCGTCGCCCCGCGCCAACGTCGATTTCCGCCGCCTGCTGTTCAAGCGGCTTCATCACACCGGTTCGACGCTGCGCGCGCGTGCCGTTGCGGACAAGGCCGTGATCGCGACTGCGCTCGAACGCAATGTCTGGCCGCTGTTCGCCGCCGGCAAGGTCCGGCCGGTGATGGACAGCACCTTCCCGCTTGCGGAAGCCGCCAAGGCCCATGCCCGCATGGAAACGGGCCAGCATATCGGCAAGATTGCCCTCATCGCCTAGAGGCGACCGGTATCGGCGTCACGCGCGTTAACAGATTGATTTTTCTATGCTTTCGCTTTTTGAGGGCTGGGAGTAGCTTCCGCATCGCGGCGGCGGCCGGGACGCATGCCGACGAATTGTCGTGGAAATGACGCAAATTTGTATCGTTATCCCGCCACGCCGGTATTCTGGCGCGATCGGGGCGTTGCGAGTGGGGGCAATTACGGAGGGGCGCCGCTTGAGGCTGTTGCAGGCTGCCGTGGGGGCGGCCGTCTTATTTATATTGTCGTTTGCGTCTCCGGTTCGTGCCGTCGAGGCCGTGAACGTGCGCGTCGACGTTGCCGCGATCGATCTGACCGATGCGGTCGAGCGGACGACGACCGAAGGCGACCGCATCCAGGTCTCGACCGCGCCCGGCACCGACGGCATCGTCCGCCGCATCGAAGTGCGCGCCCGCGAGGCCGGCACCAATTGGGCGGTGTTCGCGCTTGCCAATTCCAGCGATGAGCAGCTCGACCGGCTGATCGTCGTGCCGCACTACCAGATGGTCGGCTCGAAAATCCTATGGCCCGACCTCGGACAGTCGCGCATCGTCAACGTCACCCCAAGCGCCGGCGACCGCCCGGATCGTCAGGACAGCGCGACCGCCGACATCTTCCGCATCACCCTCGACCCCGGCACGGTCATCACCTACGTCGCCGAACTGCGCACCAGCAAGCTGCCGCAGATCTATTTGTGGGAGCCCGAACTCCTACAAGGACAAGGTCAATAGCTTCACCCTCTATCATGGCATCGTCATCGGCATTGCCGGGCTGCTGGCGCTGTTCCTCACCATTCTCTTCGTCGTCAAGGGAAGCTTCATGTTCCCGGCCGCGGCCGCGCTGGGCTGGGCCGTGCTGGTCTACATCGGGGTCGATTTCGGCTTCTGGGGCAAAGTGTTCGACATGTCGGCGGGCGCCGAGCGGATCTGGCGCGCGTCCGGCGAGGCGATCCTTGCGGCGACGCTGCTCGTGTTCCTGTTCGCCTACCTCAACCTCAATCGCTGGCATGTGCGCTATTCGCACATCGCGATCGGGTGGCTTGCGTTCCTCGGCGCCCTCGTCGCGGTCGCGGTGGTCGACCCTTCGATTGCGTCCGGCATCGCGCGCCTGTCGCTGCTGTTCGTTGCGGGCGCCGGCTTCGCCCTCGTGATCTACCTCGCGTCACAAGGGTTCGATCGCGCGGTCCTGCTGATCCCGACCTGGTTCCTGCTGGTGGCCTGGGTCTTCGCAGCAGGCTTCGCCATCGTCGGCTGGGTGACGAATGACATCGTGGCGCCGGCGCTTCTCGGCGGCCTCGTCCTGATCGTGATGCTGATCGGCTTCACGGTGATGCAGCATGCCTTCGCCGGCGGCATCACCCACGGCATCGTCAGCGACGTCGAACGCCGGGCGCTCGCGCTGACCGGCGCCGGCGACTTCATCTGGGATTGGGACGTATCGGCGGACAAGGTCTACACCAGCCCCGAGACCGAGAACGCGCTCGGCCTCAAGCGCGGCGCTTTGGAAGGTCCGGCGGCGCGCTGGGTCGACGTGCTTCATCCGCTCGACCGCGATCGCTTCCGCGCGGCGCTCGACAGCGCCATCGAGCAACGTCGGGGCCGTCTGGTGCAGGATTTCCGGATGCGCACCAGCGACGGCCATTCGCTGTGGTTCACCATGAAGGCGCGGCCGGTGGTGGGCTCGGATGGCGAAGTGGTCCGTCTCGTCGGTACCTTGACCGACGTCACCGACGCCAAGATCGCCGAAGAGCGAATGCTCGAAGACGCCGTCCACGACAACCTCACGGGGCTCCCCAACCGGCAATTGTTCATCGATCGGCTCGGGGGCGTTCTCGCGTTCGCCAAGACCAATCCGGAGATCCGGCCGACCGTGATGGTGATGGACCTCGACCGCTTCAAGCAGGTCAACAACTCCGTCGGCATGGCGGTCGGGGATTCGATCCTGCTCACGCTCGCGCGCCGTCTCGGCCGCCTGCTCAAATCGCAGGACACGCTGGCGCGGCTCTCGGGCGACCAGTTCGGCCTCATCCTGATGTCCGAGCGCGACACCAATCGCATCGTCGCGTTCGCGGAGACCGTCTGCAAAGCGATCCGGGCGCCGATCACGTTGAATGGACGGGAAATCTTTCTCACCATCTCGGTCGGCATCGCGTTGCCGGAAGCGCAGTCCAACAAGGCCGAGGAGCTGATCAAGGACGCCGAGCTTGCGATGTACGTCGCCAAGCGCTCGCGCGGCGACCGCTTCGAGGTCTTCAAGCCGGCAATGCGCGCGCGCAAGACCGACCGGCTGACGCTCGAATCGGAACTGCGGCGCGCGCTCGATCGCGAGGAGATCACGCTGCTCTACCAGCCGATCGTGCGGCTGGAGGACCGGTCGATCGCGGGGTTCGAGGCGCTGGCGCGCTGGGACCATCCGAAAATGGGCCGCCTGTCGCCGTCGGAATTCATCACGATTGCCGAAGAGATCGGACTGATCAGCGATCTCGGGCTGTTCGCGCTGGAGCGCACCGCGCGCCAGCTTGCCATCTGGCAACGCTCGGTGCGCACCCGCGTGCCGCTGTTTGCAAGCGTCAACGTGTCCTCGCGTCAACTGCTCAAGAACGACCTGATCGACGACGTGCGCGGCGTGCTCGCGCGCTCGGGCCTTGCCCGCGGCACGCTCAAGCTTGAACTCACCGAGTCGGTGGTGATGGAAAATCCCGAGCAGGGCGCCCAGATCCTCAAGCGCTTGCACGACCTCGGCGCCGGCCTTGCGCTCGACGATTTCGGCACCGGCCATTCCTCGCTCGTCTACTTGCAGCGCTTTCCCTTCGACACCATCAAGATCGATCAGTCGTTCGTTCGCACCAATGCAAAGGGCACCCGGCCGGTGATCCTGCGCTCGATCGTCGGGCTTGCCCACGATCTCGGCATGGATGTCGTGGCCGAAGGGGCCGAGAGCGAATTCCGATGCCGTGGAGCTTTATCAACTCGGGTGTGAATTCGCTCAGGGGTTCGTGTTCGGCCAGCCGATGTCGTCCGAACAGGCCCACGAGCTGCTGACGAGTGCCCACCCCGCGCCGCCGCCGGCAAAGAAAAAAAAGAAGTAGGCAGGAAACCGGATGTCAGCGAACGGACATGCCGTGAAATCAACGTGGCGAGCTGGCACAGCGCGACCCCGTGCGCCCACGCGGCAGCCGCTACGCGTGACCCGCTTCGCTCGACAGCATGCCGACGTGGATGCCGAGTTTCTTCAGAGCGCGGTCGTACTTGCCGTCGACATCGCCGCCGAAAATCAGATCGGGGTCGGCGCTGCAATGAAGCCAGCCGTTGTCCTGAATCTCGGTCTCGAGCTGGCCCGGCGCCCAGCCCGCATACCCCAGGGCAAGAAGTGCGTTACCGGGACCGTCCCCGTGGGCGATCGCCTTGAGGACGTCGAGGGTCGCCGTCAGACAGACGCCCTCATCGATCGGCAGCGTCGAATTCTCGATGAAGAAATCGCTCGAATGAAGGACGAAGCCACGCCCCGGCTCGACCGGGCCGCCCTTGAGGACTTGAACGGCGTCGGCGCTCCGCGGCAACTGGATGCGGTCGGTGTCCGAAATCACTTCGAGTTGCACCAGCAGGTCGGGGAACCGGATGTTCGCCGCCGGCTGGTTAACGACGATGCCCATCGCGCCTTCCGAGGAGTGCGCGCAAATGTAGATGACCGTGCGCGCGAAGCGCTCGTCGCGCATGGTCGGCATGGCAATCAGCATCTGCCCGTCGAGATAGCCGCGGTTGCTCTTGCGCGAACCGCGGGACGAGCCCCTCTTCGTCCGGCGCGGCGGCGCCTCGATGGGAGCGGATTTCGACTTTTCCTCTTTCTTCATGCCAAAAACGTAATCTCTTCCCGCGGCAACGGCAATGCGGCATCGCCGGCCTCTCACGAGGAATTCAATGGCCCCCGGCGACCGCGCTCACTAAACAATCCGTCATGATTATATCGACCATGCGACAGTCGGGTTTTGCCGCGGCAGCGGCCGGCGCTCTCTTTATCATCTGGCCCCTCCATGAGGTGCGCGCCGCGGACGCCTCCGGGTGGGACGGCGACGCGCGGGCGTCGATGCGGCTCATCGCCGGGAGCAACGCCGGCGCGAGCGAAACGTTGCGTGCCGGCGTCGAGATTCGCCTGGGCACCGGATGGAAGACGTATTGGCGGTACCCCGGTGATAGCGGCGTGCCGCCCACCTTCGACTTCTCCAAATCCGACAACGTGTCGTGGGTGACCGTGCTGTGGCCGGCGCCGCACCGCTTCACCGACGAGGGCGGCTCGTCGATCGGCTACAAGGGCGCCGTCGTGTTGCCGCTGCGCGTCGTGCCCAAAGACCCGACGCGCCCGGTGACGCTGCGTCTCAAGCTCGACTTTGCCATTTGCGAGAAGCTGTGCATGCCGGCCGTCGGCGCCGCGACCCTCGCGCTCTCCCGCGGGCCCTCCCCCCAGGATGCGACGCTCGCGGCGGCAGAGGCTTCGGTGCCGAAGCCGGTCCGCCTCGGCGAGGCCGGCCCGCTCACGGTTCGTGCGGTGAAGCGCGAGGCGGCGACGCCGCATCCCCGCATTGTCGTTGACGTCGAAGCGCCTGCGGGCGCGCCGCTCGATCTGTTCGTCGAAGGCCCGACCGACCAATGGGCATTGCCGGTGCCGGAGCCCATCGCCGGGCCGGGTCCGCGCCGTTTTTCCTTCGAGCTTGATGGGCTGCCGCCCGGCGTCGATGGCGCCAATGCGCGCCTGCGCTATACGCTCGTCTCAGGATCGCACGCCATCGAGGTGACCGCCGACCTCCAATAGGAGGTGCGGTCATCGCGCGCGCCCTTCGCTCGCTCCCGCACGCGGCGGAATTCACATCTGCGCAAAATGCTGTAAGTTGCGCGCCCGAACGCCGCCGCAGCGCCGGGCACGTGGCGGATGCCTTCGTTTTCTTAACCCTGACTGAGACGAGGACTGATCATGACCATCAAGGTGGGCGACCAAATCCCCGAGAGCAAGTTTCGCGTGATGACGGCCGAAGGCCCGGGCTGGAAAACCACGGACGAGGTCTTCAAGGGCAAGAAGGTAGTGCTGTTTGCGGTGCCCGGCGCGTTCACGCCGACCTGCCACAAGAACCATCTGCCCGGCTTCCTGCAGAACGCCGCTGCCATCAAGGGCAAGGGCATTGACGCCATCGCGGTGACCGCCGTCAACGACGTGTTCGTGATGAACGCGTGGAAGGATGCGACCGGCGCCGAAGGCAAGATCGAGTTCCTGGCGGACGGCAACGGCGATTTCGCCAAGGCGATCGACCTCACCATGGACGGTTCGGCCGGCGGCCTCGGCCTGCGCTCGAAGCGCTATTCGATGCTGGTCGAGAACGGCGTCGTGAAGAAGCTGAACATCGAAGAGGCGCCCGGCAAGGCAGAAACCTCGGGCGCCGACGCCCTGCTGAAGCAACTCTGAGTCTGCCGCTCCGTAGTTCACCTCCCCCTGGAGCGGGGAGGTCGGCCGCGTCAGCGGCCGGGAGGGGGTGGCAGCGCTTCAACCACATTCGGCGCCGAGTTTGTTGAAGCGCTGTCACCCCACCCGGACTGCCTTCGGCAGTCCGACCCTCCCCCTCCAGGGGAGGGTCGAAAAATCAACTCCGCATTACGTCTCCGCCCTGCCGCCGGCCATGATCTCGTCCATGGCTTCGTTGGCGAGTTGATCGGCGCGTTCGTTGAGGTCGTGGCCGGAATGGCCGCGCACCCAATGCCAGCTGATCTTGTGGGGCGCGGTGGCGGTATCGAGCCGTTGCCACAGGTCGGCATTCTTGACCGGCTTGCGGTCGGCGGTCCGCCAGCCGTTGCGCTTCCACCGGTTGATCCATTCGGTGATGCCCTGGCGCAGATACTGGCTGTCGGTGTGAAGCTGCACCACGCAGGGTCGCTTGAGCGTTTCCAGCGCCATGATGGCGGCGAGCAATTCCATCCGGTTGTTGGTGGTGTGCGCCTCGCCGCCCTTGAGTTCGCGGCGGTGGCCGTTCCATTCCAGGATCGCGCCCCAGCCGCCGGGACCGGGATTGCCGCGGCTGCCGCCGTCGGTGTGAATGACGACGCGGCCGCTTGCTGCTGTCTCCTCAGCCAATGCCGTAGTCCCGCGCGCTGTTGTTGGCCTGGTGGAAACGCAGCTTGCGATAATATTCGAGCGGATCTTTGGGCTTCACCAACGCGCCCGCCGGCACCTCCAGCCAATCGACGAGGCGGGTCAGGAGGAAGCGCAGCGCGGCGCCGCGGCAGAGCATCGGCAGCGCGGCGATTTCGGCCTCGTCGAGTGGGCGGACGCCGCGATAGCCGTTGAGCAGCGCGCGGCCCTTGGTGATGTTGTAGGCGTGATCCGGCTCGAAGCACCAGGCGTTGAGGCAGATCGCGACGTCGTAGGTGAAGGCGTCAGTGCAGGCGAAGTAGAAATCGATCAGGCCGGACAGCTTGTTCCCGATGAAGAACACGTTGTCGGGGAAGAGGTCGGCGTGGATCACGCCTTGCGGCAGATCGCGCGGCCATTCGCGTTCGAGATGAACAAGTTCATCCCCGATCGCCGCGCACAGTCCCGGCTGCACGGTGTCGGCGCGCGTCCGCGCCGCCTCGAACAACGTCCGCCAGCCCTCGACCGAGAGGCCGTTGACGCGCTTCATCTTGAAATCGGCGCCGGCGAGATGGAGCCGCGCAAGCGCCGCGCCGACGGCGCCGCAGTGTGCCGCGCTCGGCCGCCTGATCCACATGCCGTCGAGGAACGTTACGATCGCGGCGGGGCGCTTCGCAAGGCGCCCGAGCGCATCGCCCGCGCGGTTGCGCACCGGCTGCGGACAGGTGAGCCCCCGCGCCGCGAGATGCTCCATCAAGTTGAGGAAGAACGGCAGGTCGGCTTCGGCGACGCGCTTCTCGTAGAGCGTGAGAATGAAGTAGCCGCTCGACGTATGCAGAAGGAAGTTCGAGTTCTCGACGCCCTCGGCAATGCCCTTGTAGGCGAGGAGGGTGCCGAGGTCGTAGCCGGCGAGAAACTCCTGAAGTTCCTCGTCGCTGACGTCGGTGTAGACGGCCATGTTCCGGAGGGGCTACTCGGCCGCTGCTTCGCTGCCGCGCACCTGGCGGGGCAGCGGGAAAAAGATCCCGGATTCCTCGACCGCCGACACGGTCTCGACGCTGACCTCATAGCGCGCCGCGAACGCGTCGATGATCTCCTCGATCAGCACCTCGGGCGCGGACGCGCCGGCGGTGAGCCCAAGCCGGCCGATCGCACCGAACTTGCTCCAGTCGATATCCTCGGCCCGCTGCAGCAGCTCGGCATGCGGACAGCCGTTGCGCAGCGCCACTTCCTTGAGCCGCTGGGAGTTCGAGGAATTGGGCGAGCCGACCACGATCATCGCATCGACCACCGGGGCGACGCGCTTGACCGCCTCCTGGCGATTGGTGGTGGCGTAGCAGATGTCTTCCTTGTGGGGGCCGGCGATGTGGGGGAAGCGCTCCTTGAGCGCGGCGACGATGTCGGCGGTGTCGTCGACCGAGAGCGTCGTCTGGGTCACATAGGCGAGCTTGCTCGGATCGTTGGGCTCGAAGGTCGCGGCTTCCTCCGCGGTCTGCACGAGCCGCACCGCGCCGGCCGGCAACTGCCCCATGGTGCCCGTGACTTCCGGATGGCCGGCGTGGCCGATCAGGATGATCTCGCGGCCGCGACGGAAATGGATTTCGGCCTCGCGATGAACCTTGGTCACCAGCGGGCAGGTCGCGTCGATCGCGAGAAGATTGCGCTGCCCAGCATCGACCGGGACGGACTTCGGCACGCCGTGGGCGGAGAAGATGACCGGCACGTTCTCGTCGGGAATTTCGTCGAGTTCCTCGACGAACACGGCCCCCTTTTGCCGCAGGCTCTCCACCACGTAGCGGTTGTGGACGATCTCATGGCGGACATAGACCGGCTTGCCGTACATGGCGAGCGCGCGCTCGACGGTATCGATCGCCCGCACCACGCCGGCGCAGAAACCGCGCGGCGAGCACAGCAGCACCTTGAGCGGCGGCTTGTTGAGCGAGGGCGAAGACATCTGGTTCAAGCGATTAGGTCCTTGCACGGGCCAACGCGGGCATCTGGAGTGGATTTGGTTTTTCGCTGGGGCAACTGTCAAGCCTGCGAGCTTGCCTAACAGAAATGTTTCTCAAGCGGCGTTAAATTGCCACGCCCGCCGCCACGGCCGACCACCGCCGCCACCCGCGGCGCTCGATTTTATCCATGTTCGTCAAGGACTTCTCGTCAATCGATCACCAATATTTTCATACCTGCGGGTTGCGCTTCGCAGGGCAGCGCGCCTATATTGGAGTATTCTCGTCATTTTCGACGCAACAGACTTCGCCCCCAGGGCGGGCGGAGCCAAGGAGATTTCATCATGTCGACTCAGCCTCTGATGCCCAAGGCGACGGCCGTTTGGCTGGTCGAGAACACCGCGCTGACGTTCGACCAGATCGCCGATTTCTGCAAGCTGCACCCGCTCGAGGTGAAGGCCATCGCCGATGACGAGGGCGTCCAGAGCATCATCGGGCGCGATCCGATCGTTGCCGGTCAGTTGACCCGCGACGAGATCGCCAAAGGCGAGGCCGACCCGAACTACAAGCTCAAGCTCGCGGTTTCGAAGGTGCACCTGCCCGAGCCGGCGCGGAAGAAGGGGCCGCGCTACACGCCGGTGTCGCGCCGCCAAGATCGCCCCAACGCGATCCTCTGGCTTGTGCGCAATCACCCGGAGCTCAAGGACAGCCAGATCATGCGGCTCGTCGGCACGACCAAGTCGACCATCGAGTCGATCCGCGAACGCACCCACTGGAATGCGGCGAACCTCCAGCCGATGGATCCGGTAACGCTCGGCCTGTGCTCGCAGATCGACCTCGATTTCGAGGTCCATCGCGCCGCCAAGGAAAAGCCGGTCGAGCCCGACATGGGCGCGACCCTGCTGCCGGCCGAAGTCACGACGGTCCGTCCGGCGGCCGAGGCCGAGCCGGAGAAGGAAAAGGAAGGCGGCGAACTCGACGTCCAGGCGGTGTTCGCCAAGCTCAAGCAGATCGGCGGCAAGAACGAGTAGCGCTCGTTACCGCACCGCTTGAAACGGATTCGGCGGGGCGCTGCCTGATCGTCCCTGGAGGCGCATCAGGCCCCAGGGGCTCGGCAGCGATCCGACCGGGGCCTCGATCAGGATCGGGCTTCGCTCCTTGAGGGCGCCTTGTAGCACGCGCTGCAAGGTTTCGGCTGAGTCGGCCCGCGCGTAAGGCACATCGAAGGCCGCGGCGAGGCGATCGAACGCGGGGTTCTTGAGGTCCGACGCGTAGGGCGCGCCGAACTGTTCCTCCTGGAGGCGGCGCACGTTGCCGAAGTGGCCGTCCGCGAACACGACCACTGCGACCTTGAGATCGTATTTGCGCACGGTCGCCAGCTCCTGCATCGCCCAGCCGAAGCCGCCGTCGCCGTTGATGCTGACGACCGGACGATCCGGATTGCCGACGGCAACGCCGAGCGCGGTCGGAAAGCCGTAGCCGAGCGTGCCCTGGTAGCCCGGCGTGATGAAGGTCCCCGGCGCGTAGACCGGATACATCGAGCGCGCGAGATAGCCGACCTGGGTCAACTCGTTGACCAGGATGCCGTCGTCCGGGATCGCCGCTCGCAGCGCGCGCAGGTAAGCCATGATCGGCTCGGCTTGGCGTGCCTCTTCGCTCGCCCAGGCGCGCACCTTGGCGAGATCGGGCGCGCGCGGCTGGCGTCGCGGCAACGCGGCCGCGAGCGCCTCGAGGCCGAGCTTCGCATCGGCGCAGATGCCGACGGCGGCGCTGCGCGGCGGCGCCCAGGTCGCCGGATCGGCATTGATCCAGACGTATTTCAGGCCCGGCGACTGCCACGACGGCGCGCCGGTCATGGTGTCGGCGAAGCGGCTGCCGACGATGATCGCGACGTCCGCGTGGCCGAACACCGCGCGCCCGCCGAGCGAATTGAGGGCGAGCGGATGGCGATCCGAAATCGCGCCGCGGCCGTTCTCGCTCACTACCACCGGCGCGCCGATCTGCTCGGCGAGCGCCTGGAGCGCTGCCGTCGCGCCCGCCGCCAGAATGCCCCCGCCGACGTAAATCACCGGGAATTCGCTTTTCTCGATCAGCGCGGCCGCCTGCTCGATCGCGGCGGGATCAGGCGCAAGCCGGGCCTCCTCGCCGGCCGGCGGATCGATCAGTTCGACCTCGCCGCTCGCCGCAAGCACGTCCGGCGCGATTTCGAGCCCGACGGGCTGCGGCCGGCCAGTTCGGAGCTGCTTTACGGCCTCGCGCACCCGCGCCGGAATTTCAGCCGGCGTCGCGGCCGCCGTCTGCCACTTGGTGGCGGAGCCCAGAATGGCCGCCTGGTTGCGCACCTCGTGCAGGAGGCCGTAGCCCTTGCCGATCGCGCCGGAGTGGATGTTGCCGATGATCGCGAGCACCCGCGAATTGCAGGCGTAGGCGGTGGCGAGCCCGGCCATCGCGTTCAGCAGTCCCGGTCCGGGCACCACCATGAACGTGCCAATGCGCCCGGTGGTGCGCGCATAGCCGTCCGCCATGTAGGAGGCCGCCTGCTCGTGCCGCGGCACCATGTAGCGGATGCGGTTGCTCACCTCGCGCAAGCCGTCGACCGCCCAGTCGAGCTGCACGCCGGGAATCCCGAACACGTCGGTGATGCCCTCCAAGACGAGCTGCCGCGCCAGCGCCTGCCCTCCGGTCAACTTCATCTTGCCGTCCTTTTCCCTCGCAAAGGGGCGCACCATTGCATCGGCGCATTCCCTTTTCCAGTCGGCTATGCAAACCGTAGCCCGGATGGAGCGAAGCGCAATCCGGGGAAACCGCTTCCCCGCGGAGATGCTTTCCCCGGATTACGCGAACGCAACCGTTCGCTTCATCCGGGCTACGGTCAACCAAGAGGCGCCAATGAAGATCATCGATATGAGCCACGTGATGAACGTCCATACGCCCGGCTGGGTCGGGTACGCCGGCAACAAGATGTATTACGCCCAGAACCTCCAGACTCAGATGATCGTGGCGCAGCGCATCGACACCGCGCTTCACGTCGGCACGCATTTCGACGGCGCCATGCACGCGACCGACAACCGCAAAGGCGACATGGCCTCGCTGCCGCTCGACTATCTCGTCAACCGCGGCGTGGTGGTCGACATCTCCAAATGGGTCTCAGACTGGTCGGTGATCACGCCGGAGATCATCGAGCGCGCGGGCGCCGACATCCGCGACGGCGACATCCTGGTGCTGCACACCGGCTGGCATCGCCACTACGAGGGCCGGCCGCAGCAGGACCTCGTCAAATACTTCTGCTATCACCCCGGCCCCAACCTCGACACGCTGCAGTGGATGCTGAAGAAGAAGATCAAGTGGTGGGCGATGGACACCGGCTCCTGCGACCACGCCATGAACACGTCGATCCGCAACATGCGCCCGGACCTCGCCGCGCAGTTCACCAAGCAGCACGGCAAGACGCCGGGAGAATTCTTCGGCACGTTCGAGTACGTGCACAAGAAGTCCGGGCGCAAAGTGGTCTCGGACATCTTCCCGTTCCACAACTGGGCGTTCCAGGAAGGCCTGCTGCATGCCGAGAACCTCGGCGGCGACATCGAGTTGATGCTCAACAAGCGCGCGCTCATCGGCGCGTTCCCGTGGCGCTACGAGGGCCTCGAGGGCTGCCCGTGCCGCATCGTCGCCTTCCTCGACTGCGGCGAGAACGTCGAGGCCGTGGGGGACGCGGCGAGGGCCATCATGACCAGCTAAGGGCTGCATCCCGGCGGCGCGCCTTGCCCGCCGATCTTCGCTGCAATAGCGTGCCGCGCGGCGCCCTCCGGCGCGCCGCTTTTCGCTGTGTCGCATCATGAAGGAGTAGGCCGCCATGGATCTTCAACTCAAAGGCAAGACCGCGCTCGTCACCGGCGGCAGCGAGGGCATCGGCAAGGGCATCACGCGCCTCCTCGCGCGCGAGGGCGTCGATGTGGCGATCTGCTCGCGGCGCAAGGATGCGATCGAGGCAGCGGCAGCGGAGATCGCCAAGGAGACCGGGCGCAAGATCGTCGGCATCGCGGCCGATCTCACCAAGGACGAGGACGCGAAGAATTTCATCGCCAAGGGGCACGCGGCGCTCGGGCGCGTCGACATCATGGTCAACAACGCGGGCTCCTCGCCGGGCGGCGTACTCGAACATCTCACCGAAGCCGACTGGGCGCAGTCGCTGCAACTGAAGTTCATGGGCTATGTGCGCTGCCTGCGCTACGTGCTGCCGATCATGGTCAAGCAGGGCGGCGGCCGGGTCGTGAACCTGATCGGCAATGACGGCGTCAAGCCGTCCTATTGGGAGATCGCGCCGGGCGCAGCCAATGCCGCCGGGCAGAACCTCACCATGTCGCTCGCCGGGCAATACGGCAAGCACGGCATCAGCTTCTGCGCTGTCAATCCGGGGCCGGTGCGCACCGAGCGCTGGGACGGGCTCGTCAAGGCGATGGCGCGCGACATGAAGCTCAGCTACGACCAGGCGAACCAGCTCGCCCCGTCATCGATCCCGATGGGACGCATCGCCGAGGTCGACGAAGTCGCGGCGCTCGTGGTGATGCTCGCCTCGCCGCTGATGCACATGGTCAACGGCACCCAGATCGAGATCGACGGCGGCCAGGAGAAATCCCTGATGGACCGCGCGCGCGACCGCAAGTGACATGCGGCCGGGACAATCAAAGGATCGTTGCGCGTGACGCGGCGCATCTTTCTCCCTCCCCCCTTGTGGGGGAGGGTCAGGGTGGGGGGTCGCGAGGTTACGGCAACGTAGTGCCTCATCTCCTGACCCCCACCCCCGACCCCTCCCCACAAGGGGGAGGGGAGAAGAAGCGCAGATCTGCACGCGCAAGATTGCGCCGGGGAGTGTTGGAGGCCAGTGCCTGACCGCATCACTTCTCTCGTCTGCGCCGTCCTGCTGGCGGGCCTTGCGTGGCTCGCGTCGACGGCGGCGGCCGGCGCGGCTGAATCGCCGGCGTCGCCGCAGGCGGGTCTGCAAGACCCGCGGACATTGCGCGGCGGCTGGTATCCCTGGGACCCCTATCAATACCGCGAGTATCGGCGCGGCGTTCCGGTCCTGACCGGCTTCGATGTCGAGATCGAACGCGCGATCGGGCGCATTCTCGGCATCGAATTCATCCTTGCCGACATGCCGTGGGAAGATCACCTGGCGGCGCTCGCCGCCGGCAAGGCCGACATCGCGGCGGGTGCGACCTACAGCGCCGAGCGCGATCGCTACGCGTATTTCTCGAAGCCCTATCGCCGGGAGACCGACGCTCTCACGGTGCGAAAAGGCGCGAGCCGGCGGTATCGTTTCTCGACCATCCCCGAAATGCTCGACATGTTCGTGAAGCAGCATTTCCGCCTCGGCGTGGTCGCGGGCTTCACCTATGCCGATCCGCGGGTCAACGACTTCATCGCCGATCCGGCGCACAGCGACCTGATCGTCAGGGCCGGCGACGACGGCGAGAGCTTGCGAAATCTTCTTGCGGGCCGGGTCGACGGCTTCATCGCCGACCGGATCGTCGCGGCGACCGTCGCCTGGCGGACGCAGAAGAGCGGCGAGACCGAAGAGCATCCGCTCCTCTTTTCGACCGACATCCATTTCATGCTGAGCCGCGTCTCGCAGACGCCCGCCATGGTTGCGCGCATCAACGCCGCAATCGATCAGATCAAGGACAGCGGCGAATTCCAGACCATCGCCGACACCTACGCGCTGCCGATCCTCATCCACCAGACGCTCGACACCGACTGGTTTCGGGCGCTGGCGCTGCTCGGCACCTTTGCCTTCGCCTTGTCCGGCGTCGTCCTTGCCTATGCCGGCCGTTACACCCTGTTCGGCGCGTTGGTGCTCGCGAGCCTCCCGGCGCTCGGCGGCGGCGTCGTGCGGGACCTTCTCGTCCAACGCGAGCCGCTCGGGATCGTGCGCGATCCGGTGCCTCTGCTCACGGTCTTCATCACGGTCGGACTGGGCATGGCGTTCTTCAGGATCATCACGCTGGTTGGCGAGCAGCGCGTGGTGCAATCGCTGCAGGCCCGCCGCCATCTTGGCACGCACCTGATCGAAATCTTCGACGCGATGGGTCTCGCCGCGTTTCTCGTGGTCGGCGTGGTCGTGGTGCTCGATACGTCGGTGCAGCCGCTCTGGCTGTGGGGACCGATTTCCGCCGGCATCACCAGTTCGTTCGGCGGCCTGATCCGCGATCTGCTGCGGCAGGATCGCGAGATCGCGAGCCTGCGGGGCGAGCTTTATCCGGAAATCGCCGTGGCGTGGGGTTTGGCGTTCTCGCTGTTCCTCGGATGGGAAGCCGAGCGGCTGCAGCCCGAGGAAATCTGGCTCGGCGTCGTGATCACCATGGCCGGCGCTTTCATCACACGGATGCTCGCGGTCGCGTTCGGCCTCAAAGGCTGGGCCTTCGCGTAAAAGAGTGGTTCGCGGTGCAGAGCGGACATTCCGCAGCAAAGCTGTCATTCCGGGGCGCCCGCAGGGCGAACCCGGAATCCATACTCCGCAGTCGGTGTTCATGGATTCCGGGCTCGCCTCCGCTTCGCTCCGGCGCCCCGGAATGACGGCCTGCGATATTGAGTATTGAAATCGCCGCCCACCTCTGCAATCACCGTGACGCTATGCCGTCCGTGGGTGCCGTCCTTGTGTGCTTGACAACTCGGGTCGCGGGCGGACACTGCGCGGACGACGTTCGCCGGATGCCTTTGATCCGGCCGACCTGCGGAGCCCATTCATGAAATTCCGTACCCCTTTGCTGATTGCCTGCCTTGCCGCCACCGCCTTCGTCCTTCCCGCCGCCGCGCAAACGGTCAAGGTCGGCGAACTCAACAGCTACAAGGCCGCGCCCGCGTTTCTCGAGCCCTACAAGAAGGGCATCGATCTTGCGATCGAGGAGATCAATGCCGCGGGCGGCGTGCTCGGCAAGAAGCTCGAATTCGTGATCCGCGACGACGGCGCCAATCCAGGAGATGCGGTGCGCGTTGCCGAGGAGCTCACGACGCGCGAAGGGACGAACCTTATCGCCGGCACGTTCCTCTCCAATGTCGGGCTCGCCGTCACCGAGTTCGCCGGCAAGAAGCACGTTTTCTTCCTCGCCGCCGAGCCGCTGACCGACAAGATCACCTGGCAGGACGGCAACAAGTATACCTATCGCCTGCGCTCCTCGACCTACATGCAGGTCGCCATGCTGATGCCCGACATCATCGCCGCGAAGAAGAAGCGCTGGGCGCTCGTCTATCCGAACTTCGAATACGGCCAGTCGGCGGTCGAGAACTTCAAGGCGATGATCAAGAAGGCGCAGCCGGACGTCGAGTTCGTCACCGAGCAGGCGCCGCCGCTCGGCAAGGTCGATGCCGGCGCCATCGCCCAGGCGATCGATGACGCCAAGCCCGACGCGATCTTCAACGTGCTGTTCGGGCCGGACCTCTCCAAGTTCGTGCGCGAGGGCAACACCCGCGACACCTTCAAGAACCGCTTCGTCGCGAGCCTGCTGTCGGGCGAGCCGGAATACCTCGACCCGCTCAAGGACGAAGCGCCGGTCGGCTGGCTCGTCACCGGCTATCCCTGGTACGCAATCGACACGCCGGCGCACAAAGCGTTCCTCGCCGCCTATCAGAAGAAGTACAACGACTATCCGCGGCTCGGCTCCGTGGTCGGCTACGTCACCGTGAAGTCGATGGCCGCCGGCATCGCCAAGGCCGGCTCGACCGATACCGAGAAGGTGGTCGCTGCGTTCAAGGGGCTGAAGGTCGACAGCCCGTTCGGTCCGTTCGAATTTCGCGCCAGCGATCACCAAGCCACCATGGGCGCTTACGTCGGCAAACTCGCGTTGAAGGACGGCAAGCCCATCATGGTCAACTCCAAGTATGTCGACGGCGCGAGCGTGCTGCCGTCCGACGCCGAGGTCGCAAAGCTGCGTCCAGCCGACAGGTGACGGCGAAACGTGGCTCGTAGGGTGGGCAAAGCGCGAACTTGTCCGCGCGTGCCCACCGCGGCGCTGCATGGTGGGCACGCGCGGACCATCTGCGCTTTGCCCACCCTACGCGATAGGCAATCATCCTTATGATTTCTGCCGTCTGACATGAGCTTCGAGTCCGTTGCGATCCAGGCGCTGAACGGGCTCGCGGCGGCTTCGGCTCTGTTCTTCGTGGGCGCGGGCCTGTCGCTGATTTTCGGCGTCACCCGCATCATCAACATGGCCCACGGCTCGCTCTACATGGTGGGCATCTATCTCGCCTACACGCTGGCGACGACGGCGGGCCTCGGCTACTGGGGCGGCGTCATCGTCGCGGCACTCGCCGTGGCGGCGCTCGGCGCGCTCATCGAAGTCCTGCTGCTGCGGCGCATCTATCACATCCCCGAACTGTTCCAGCTGCTCGCGACCTTCG
Organism: uncultured Alphaproteobacteria bacterium; assembly: GCA_963702755.1. Classification (GTDB taxonomy): domain Bacteria; phylum Pseudomonadota; class Alphaproteobacteria; order Rhizobiales; family Xanthobacteraceae; genus JAJPKK01. Next base: position 295,375 of record CAVPDZ010000018.1, read on the forward strand.
CGCTGGTGCTCATCATCAACGACGCGGCACTGTGGCTGTGGGGGCCGGAGGATCTGCTCGGACCGCGGGCGCCGGGCCTGCGCGGCGCCGTCGAAATTCTCGGCCGAAGGTTTCCGAGCTACGACCTGTTCCTGATCGCCATGGGGCCGATCGTCCTCGTCATCCTCCATCTCGTGCTCGCGCGCACGCGGTTCGGACGGCTGGTGCGCGCCGCGACCCAGGACCGCGAGATGGTCGGCGCGCTCGGCATCAACCAGGCGCTGTTGTTCACGGTGGTGTTCACCGCGGGCTCATTCCTCGCCGGCCTCGGCGGCGCGCTGCAGCTGGCGCGCGAGCCGGCAAGCCTCGCCATGGACCTCAGCGTGATCGGCGACGCATTCGTGGTCGTGGTGGTCGGCGGCATGGGTTCGATCCCCGGCGCCTATCTCGCCGCCGTCATCATCGCCGAGATCAAGGCGCTGTGCATCAGCATCGGCGTCGTCCACGTCGCGGGCTTCGACATCAACTTTTCCAAGCTGACGCTCGTCGCCGAATTCATCGTCATGGCGGTGGTGCTGATCGTGCGCCCGCACGGCCTTCTCGGCGGCATCCCGATCGCCGCGCGATCCGCTGCTGCGACGGAAGATCCGCTGCGGCCGGCATCGCCCCTCCTCAAGACGGCGGCAGCGGGTGTGCTGGTCGGCCTTGTCGCGCTCGCAGGCGTGCAATCGTTTTCGCCCTACACGCTGGTGCTCGGCACCGATGTGCTGATCGCGGTGATCTTTGCCGTCAGCCTGCATTTCATCATGGGGCCGGGCGGGATGCATTCGTTCGGCCACGCCGCCTATTTCGGGCTCGGCACCTACGCCGCGGCGCTGATGGTGAAATTTTCCTCCGCGCCGATGTTTGCCGCGCTCGCGACAACGCCGGTCGTGGCCGGGCTTGGCGCGCTGCTGTTCGGATGGTTCGCGGTGCGCCTCTCGGGCATCTATCTCGCGATGCTGACGCTCGCCTTCGCGCAGATCGTGTGGTCGATCGTGTTCCAGTGGCAGGACGTCACCGGCGGCTCGAACGGCGTGCTCGGCATCTGGCCGACGCCGCCGTTCGACGTGGCGTGGCGTTACTATCTCCTGTGCGTCGCCGCGGCAGCGATCGTGGTCGTGGGGCTGCGCGTCATTCTGTTCGCCCCGTTCGGCTATGCCATGCGGGCGGGGCGCGACTCGCCGTTGCGCGCCGAGGCCATCGGCATCGACGTGAAGCGCGTGCATTGGCTTGGCTTCGCCATCGCCGGCGCCGCCGCGGGAGTGGCGGGCGGCCTCTTTGCGTTCGCCAAGGGCTCGATCTCGCCGGAGACGATCGACGTCAGCCGCTCGATCGACGGCATCGTCATGGTGCTGCTCGGCGGGCTCGAGTCGCTCGGCGGGCCGATCGCGGGCGCCAGCATCTACGCGGTGCTGCAAGACACCATCATGCGCCAGACGGCGTATTGGCACGCGCTGCTCGGCGCGATCATTCTCGTGCTGGTGCTGGTGTTTCCGGGCGGCATCGTCGGATTTGCGACGAAGCGGCTCGCCGCGCGACGGAGCGCCAAATGAGCGTGCTCGCGGTCAGCGGCCTCTACAAATCCTTCGGCGGCGTGCGCGCCGTCGATGGCGTGAGCTTCGAGGTCGGCCGCGGCGAGTTTCTGGCGCTGATCGGACCGAACGGCGCCGGCAAATCGACCTGCTTCAACATGATCAACGGCCAGCTGCGGCCGGACGATGGCGACATCCGTCTCGAAGGCAACAGCATCGCGGGGCTGAAGCCGCGCCGCATCGCGCGGCTCGGCGTCGGCCGCACCTTCCAGGTCGCCGCGACCTTCGGCTCGATGACGGTGGTCGAGAACGTGCAGATGGCGCTCGCGAGCCACCACCGCGAAATCTACCGCTTCGGCCGGCGGCTCGCCGTGCGCCATCGCCCGCGCGCGCTGGAATTGCTGGCGCAGGTCGGCATGGCGGAGGCTGCGCCCCGCGCCTGCCGCGAGCTTGCCTACGGCGACGTGAAGCGCGTCGAGCTTGCGATCGCGCTCGCCAACGATCCGCGGCTTCTCCTGATGGACGAGCCGACCGCCGGCATGGCGCCGCGCGAGCGCGTCGACATGATCGCTCTCGTCAAGCGGCTCGTCACCGAGCGCGGCATCTCGGTGCTGTTCACCGAGCATTCCATGGACGTGGTGTTCGCCTATGCGGACCGCATCGTCGTGCTCGCGCGCGGCGCGCTGATCGCCGACGGCGACGCGGAATCGATCCGCCGCAATCCGCAGGTGCAGGAGGTCTACCTCGGCACCGGCAAGACCTACGCGGCGCCGACATGACGTCGCCCGAACCAGCGCACGCGCCCTGCTCACGATGCGCCCATGCTCGAGGTCGCAAACCTCGACGCCTGGTACGGCGCGGCGCGCATCCTGTTCGACCTCGCGCTGCGGATCGAGCGCGGCGAGGTGGTGGCGCTGATGGGCCGCAACGGCGCCGGCAAATCGACCACCATCAAGGCGGTGATGGGCTTGCTGGCGCGCCGCCGCGGCATGGTGCGGTTCTGCGGCGAGGACATTTCGCATCTGCGCCCCTACGAGATCGCGCGGCGCGGCATCGGCTTCGTGCCGGAAGACCGGCGCATCTTCTCCGACCTTACGGTCGCCGAGAACCTCGACATCGGCCGCCAGACGGCGCGCCGCTTCCCCGACGGCAAGCCCGCGCCGCAATGGGACGCCGACAAGCTCTACCGCCTGTTCCCCAATCTCGGCGCCATGCCGAACCGGCGCGGCGCCCACATGAGCGGCGGCGAGCAGCAGATGCTCACGGTTGCACGCACGCTGATGGGCAATCCGCTGCTGGTCCTGCTCGACGAGCCGTCCGAGGGCGTTGCGCCGGTCATCGTCGAGGAGATGGCGAACACCATCGCCGCGCTGAAGAAGGAAGGCCTCTCGGTGCTGCTGTCGGAGCAGAACATCCATTTCGCCGCGCTCGTGTCCGACCGCGCCTATGTCCTGGAAAAAGGCCAGGTGAAATGGCACGGGCCGATGGCGGACCTGATGAAGGACACCGCGACCCAGCAGGCGCTGCTCTCGATGTGAGGCCCGTTTGACGGGGCGGAACGGGAACAGCATAATCTTTCCCGCGTGCTGCGCGTTTCGTGCCGAAGCCCTCGCGCGGCCCTCAAGAACAAGGAGAGTGCGATGTCGCTCGAACAGGAAATGCGTGGCCGGATCGCGCGTTATGCCGATCGTCGCGAAGACTGGAATGTCTTCGGCCTGGAGACGAAGATCGAGCCGAAATTTGCGCGCAGCCAGCGCCGCTATATCGGCGCGTCCGGATCGGTCGACCACACCGAGAGCAACGCCGTGCAGCCGGTCGCGTTCACGATGTCGATCCAGACCATGCCCGGCGGCAACCGCATTCCGGTCCATTGTCATGAGACCGAGGAGACGTTCTTCATCCTCGAGGGCGAATGCACCGTGAACGTGTTTTTGAACGGCGAGACGTTCTCGGCGAAGCTCGGCAAATGGGACCTCATCTCGCTCCCCGCCGAGGTCTATCACGACATTCACAACAACTCCGACAAGCCCTGTGCCATTCAGACGCTGCTGTCGAAGCCGCGGCCCGAGCGGCCGCGCTATCAGGACCAGCGTCTTCTTGATCTGCAGGCGGCGACCCACACCGCCTGACCGGACGAAGGAACTTTAATCATGACGATGAAATCATTTGCCGTTCTGCTCGCGGCCGGTCTCGGGCTGGCGAGCGTGCCCGGCGCAAGCGGCCGACAGCATCAAGGTTGGCGTCATCGAGCCGTTGACCGGCGCGGTGGCCGCGTCGGGCAACTTCGTGCTCAACGGCGCGCGCATTGCCGCGGATGCCATCAACGCCGGCGGCGGCGTGATGGGGCGTCAGATCGAGCTCGTGGTCGAGGACAACAAGAGCAATCCGACCGAAGCGGCGGCGGCGGCGGAAAAGCTCATCGTCCGCGACAAGGTGCCGGTGCTGATGGGCGCCTGGGGCTCGAACTTCACGCTCGCGGTGATGCCGAAGCTGATGGAGTACGGCGTGCCGATGGTGGTGGAGACCTCGTCGTCGGACAAGATCACGACGTCGGGCAATCCGTGGGTGTTTCGCTCGGCGCCGACCAGCAGCATGCTCGCGACCGCCTTCGAGAAATATGTCGACAACTTCCATATGAAGAAGGTCGCGTTCCTCGTGGTCAACAACGACTGGGGTCTCGGCAACGCCAAGGCCTTCAGCGAGCTGCTGCAGAAGCGCGGCATCTCGACGGCGATGCGCGAGACCATGGATGCCACCGCCGAGGACATGAGCGCCCAGCTCGCCAAGATCAAAGGCTCGGGCGCCGATACGCTGTTCGTGACGACGGAGGTCGAGCAGCTCATCCTGCTGCTCAAGCAGGCCTATGCGCTGCAGCTGCCGCAAAAGATCATCGTGGCGAGCGCGTCGTCATCGCCCGACCAGCTGATCGAACAGGCCGGCGTCGCGGCGACCAACAACACCTTTTACACGTTGTTCTTCGCGCCGTGGTTTCCCGAGCTGTCGCCGAACCCCGAAGTCGTGAAGCAGTTCATCGCCGAGTGGAAGAAGCGCGGCTATGACATCGCCGGCCTGACCGAAGGGCATCGCGGCTTCGACGGCATGATGACCATCGCGGCAGCCCTCAAGCTCGCCGGCAAGGCCGATCCCAAGGATATCCAGGCGGCGCTGTGGAAAGTGGATGTGCACGGCATCAACAGCAACATCCGTTTTGGCAAAGAGGGACCCGCCGGCCGGGAGAGCGGCCAGAACATGGCCAATATCTACGTCGTGGAGATCAAAGACGGACACATCGTCAAGCCGAGCTTCTAGGCGTGCCTTGAGGCACAGACCGTAGGGTGGGCAAAGCGCGGACGTGTCCGCGCGTGCCCACCGTCCGCGCCAGGGACGAGACGAAACGGTGGGCACGCTTCGCTTTGCCCACCCTACGAGCTCTTGACGTGGCTATCCGCTCAATGTCGACGGAACGAGCGTGAACGAGCTTCTGCAACATCTCGCCAACGGACTGATCCTCGGCAGCACCTATGCGCTGCTGGGCATCGGCCTGACGTTGATCTTCGGCATCATGCGCGTCGTCAATTTCACCCATGGCGAGCTTTACGCCTTCGGCGCCTACGCGGTGTTCTTTCTTGAGGTGACGTCGGGCGCCAATTTCTTCCTGGCGCTGATCGTCGCGGTGCTGGCCGGATGCGTGCTCGGGGCGCTGATCGAATTGGTGCTGCTGCGGCCGCTGCAAGGCGCCGACATCGATACGACGATGCTGGTGATGATCGGCGCCTGGATCATCATGCAGAACGCCGAACTGTTCTACTGGGGCGGCGTGTCGAAGGCGATCAAGACACCGTTTCCCGAAGCGCCGCTGCAGCTCGGCCCGGTCTTCATTTCGTGGCTGCGCCTTTTCGTGCTGGTCGTCGCCTGCGCGCTGATCGTCGGCACCAATCTCCTGATCAATCGCACCAAGCTCGGCAAGGCCATGCGCGCCACGTTCCAGGATCGCGACACCGCCGCGCTGATGGGCGTGCAACATCCGCGCGATCCACACCGCGACATTCGCGATCGGCTCGAGCCTCGCCGCTGCCGCCGGCGCATTGCTCGGCCCGGTCTTCCTGGTGACGCCGACCATGGGCGACATGGCCTCGCTGAAAGCCTTTGCCATCGTCATCCTTGGCGGCCTCGGCAACATCACCGGCGCCACGTTGGGCGGATTCATCCTGGCCTTCGTCGAGGAGCTTGGTGCCGGCTACATTTCGTCCGGCTATCGCGACGCCATGGGCTTCCTGATCATCATCGTCGTGCTGCTGATCAAGCCGACCGGCCTGTTCACGCGGGCGGAGCGCACCGGATGAAACGCGCCTGGCCGCTGCTCTGGGCGCTCGCGTTCCTCTCGGTTCCGTTCTGGCTTCTGGATCAGTATTTCCTTCACATCGCGATCACGACCGGCATTTTCATCATCGCCGCGATGAGCCTCAACCTGCTGCTCGGCTACACCGGGCAACTCAGCCTCGGCCACGTCGCGTTCTTCGGCATCGGCGCCTATGCGAGCGCGCTGACGACGCTGGGCTTCGACGTCGAATTGCCGGGCGGGTTTCATGTCGTGCACGAGCCGTGGCCGGCGGTCGTCGGTTTCTTCATCGCGATCATCATTGCCGGACTGTGCGGCTACCTCATCGGGAAGCTCTCGTTCAAGGTCCGCGGCGCCTATTTCGTGATCGTCACCATCAGCTTCGCTGAAGTGACGAGACTCGTCGCGTTGAACTGGGTCGAGCTCACCCAGGGGCCGCTCGCGCTCAACAACATTCCGCCCTACACGCTGTGGCTTCCGGGGCTGGGCGAATACGAATTCTGGAGCAAGACGAGTTACTATTTTCTGGTCGCGATCGTCGGGATCGTCTCCTACGTCATCATCCAGCGCCTGGTGAATTCGCGCGCCGGCCGCGCCATGGCGGCGCTGAAGGACAATGAGCCGCTGGCGACGTCGGTCGGGATCGACGTCACGCGCTACCTGGTCCTGGCCGCGGTCATTTCCGCGGCGATGGCGGGTGCGGCCGGCAGCCTTTACGCGCATTACGTGAAGATCATCGATCCCAATATCTTCCTCTTCATCTACACGGTGACGATGGTGATCATGGTGATCACCGGCGGCAAGGGCACGCTCGCGGGGCCGATCGTCGGCGGCGTGATCTTCGGCTTTCTGCCGGTGTTTCTGCGATCGTTCGCGGCGCCGGCCGTGCAGTGGATGATCTACGGCGCGCTGATGATCATCATCGTCTTTCTGTTGCCGCAAGGCATCGTGCCGGCCATCGAGCGCTATGCGGCGCAATGGAAGCGGGCGAAGCCCATGCACGATGCGCTCGGCGGCGGGCTCGAAGGTGCACGAATGACGACCGGCAGCGCAGAGACGGTCTTGTCGGTCGAGCACGTGAGCCGTGCATTTCGGCGGCCTCGTTGCCATCGCCGACATGACGTTCTCGGTTCGCGCCGGCGAAATCGTCGGCCTGATCGGACCGAACGGCGCCGGCAAGACCACGGCGTTCAATGTCATCACCGGCTTTCTCAAGCCCACGAAGGGCGAGGTGCGCTATCGCTCCACCAGCCTGAACGGATTGAAGCCCCACGAGATCGCCCGGCTCGGTCTCGTCAGAACCTTTCAGCGCACCAGCGTGTTCCAGGACACGAGCGTCTTCCAGAACGTGCTGACGGGCCTGCATTGCCGCGGCCGCTCGGCATTGTGGGATACGCTGCTGCGGACGCCCCGCGAGAAGCAATCCGAGCAAGAACTGCGCGATTTCGCTCACGACATCTTGCGCTTCGTCGGGCTTGAACATCGGGCCTCCGAGTTGGCCGGGACCCTGCCCTACGGCGAGCAGCGGCTGCTCGGCGTCGCGCTGGCGCTCGCGGTGAAGCCATCGATGCTGCTGCTGGACGAACCGGTGTCGGGAATGAATCCGTCCGAGACCGCGCGGTTCATCGAGCTGGTCCAGAAGATCGGCGCGTCCGGCGTGACCATCCTGCTGGTCGAGCACGACATGCCGATGGTCATGAAAGTCTGCCACCGCATCGTCGTGCTCAATTACGGGCGCATCATTGCCGAAGGATCGCCGGCCGAGATCCAGAACAATCCGGAAGTGATCCAGGCCTACCTCGGGCAGAGAAAAAAGCGTGCTTGAGCTTCGCGACTTCGTCTGCCGCTACGGCAAGGTGACGGCGGTGAAGGGCATTTCGCTCACCGTCGAGCGCGGGCAGCTTGTCGCCCTCATCGGCGCCAACGGTGCCGGGAAGACAACAACGCTCAAGGCGATTTCAGGACTGGTGCCGGTCGCGAGCGGCAAGGTCATCTTCGACGGGGAGGACATCACCAACGCCTCGCCGCGCAAAATCCTCTCCCGCGGGATCGCCCATTGCCCCGAGGGCCGCCACGTCTTCCCCTACATGACGGTCGCGGAAAATCTCGAGATGGGCTGCTATCGCCGCACCGACGCGCCCGAGATCGCGCGCGACTTCGAGCGCATGTTCGCGCAGTTCCCGCGGCTCGCCGAACGGCGGCAACAGCCCGCCGGCACGCTGTCGGGCGGCGAACAGCAAATGCTTGCGATCGCGCGCGCTCTCATGTCGCGGCCGAAGCTCATCATGTTCGACGAGCCGTCGCTCGGGCTTGCGCCCAACATCGTGGAGCAGACATTCGACATCATCACCGGCATTCGCGACGCCGGAACCACGGTCCTGATGGTCGAGCAGAACGCTCTCGCCGCGCTCGAGATGTGCGATCGCGCGTATCTTCTCGAATCGGGATCGATGGCGCTGTCGGGAAGCGGCGCCGATCTGATCGACAACCCGCACGTCCGCGGTGCCTATCTGGCAGGCTGATTCCGCCGCCCGCATGGCGTACGCCGCACTTTGTCTGACTCCTCGTTCATCTTCGCTGCGCATCAACGCGATCTCACGCCATTCATTCGCTGCAATCACCCAATACCTCTGCGACTCGGACACTCGCCGCCGCGTGTCTGCTGCCGGTTCCCGTTGCGGGATCGCGGCAAGGCCACGAACGATTTTTAAGTCGTGTGCCTTCGTCTGACCTGCGGTCGAGATTTTTGCGTGGGTCCGTTCCTCCCGTGCGCAAGCTTTGGCGCACGGTCACACACGACCCGTAATTTTGCGGGGCCCGACAACAAGGAGCGAAGAATGAAGACATTCTGTCGGTTGGCGGCGAGTTTTGTGTCACTGGCGGCGCTGATGGGGCCCGCGATTTCCGATCCCATCGTCTCCGCGCCGGTGAGCTACGACAATCTCTCCGTCTATTTCGTCCGCGGCAACAGCACCGGCGCGACGCCGCTCACCCTCGACCAGGCCGTCAACAACGGACAGGCCAAGGTCCGCTGGAACGACAGCGGCGACCCGATCACGGTGGAGAATTTCTCGAACCGCAGCCTGTTCATTGCGGCCGGCACGATGCTGCGCGGCGGCTTGCAGGATCAGGTCGTCGGCCTCGGCACATTGCTGCCGCCCCATTCAGGCCCGATCACGCTTGCGACGTTCTGCATCGATCCGTTTCGCTCGACGGCCCGCGACGGCGAAAGTCCTGACACCTTGAAGCCCGTCGGCATGCTGCCGAGCCATCTCGGCACGTTGGCGCTCGAGGTCAGCGCGTCCGACACCAAACCGATGACGCGGCTGCGTCAGTCGGCGGTGTGGTGGGACATCGACTCGACGCGCGTTTCGCTCTCCCGCGCCTTGGGCGAGACGGTGGAGACGCCGAAGGATTACCGCTGGGCCGACCTCGACCGGCGCGACCTCAACTCCGACACCGTGCTCAAGGCGCGGACGTCGACGTGGCGCACGAGCCTGCCGCTCGCGCTTGAAAGCACCGCGCTGGTCGGCGCGGCCAAGCACTACGTCGATGCGCTGGCAGCCGGTGCGAAAAAGAACGACCGCATCATCGGGGCCGTGTTCGCCATCAACGGCAGGCTCGAAGGCGCGGAGATGTTCCAGTCACACGCGCTCTTCCGCGAGATGTGGCCGCAAATGCTGCGCGCCCGCGCCATCGAGGCAGTGGCCGCGAAAGGTGAAGCGCAAGAGGAAGCTCAAGCCACGCTGCCCTCGCTCGCGGCGGTCAGGGCCTTCATGGCCAAGGCGCTCGACGCGACCGTCGTCCACGACACCGCGACCACCGCCTATGTGCGCAACAGCGACGACGCGGTCGTCACCGAGACGCAGACGCGCGACGGAAACTGGATTCACCGCAGCTTCGTTGCGAAGTCTCTTGCGCCGGCGGAAGCCGCCAGCCCACAGGCGGCCGTGCTTGCCGTCCTCGCGTCGGGGACCGTCGGCACGCGCGCGATCGCGAGCCTCGATGATCGCCTCGGCGTGATCCTCCATCGCGAGGGTGCCGATGGTGCCTGGACGCCGGCAATCGAAAACCTCGCCCCGACGCCGGTTGCGATCAACGCGGATCTCGGGGTTGCGCGCGGGACGCTCGGCACTCAGCCGATCGCGCCTGACGCTCCGGCGAGGTTCGTTCCGTTCCTGATCAGCGTTGCCTTCCTCGGCATCATGTTCTTCATGGCATGCCGGCCGGTCCGTCGGGTCAGGCCGCGGCGAGCATCGGCGGCGGTCAGGATCGCGGCGATCCGCAAGGCAGTCGCGATGCCTTTTGCCATCGCCCTCGGACACGCGCGGGAGGTGCTGCTGCGCCTGCGTCAGGCGCTCGCAAACTTCCCGCCGGCGGGTTTGGTTGCCGAGATGGTGCGGTGTCTCGGGCCGGCGTGGCCGGGGAATTTGCGGCCGGCGACATGGAGCCAGATTCGCGCGCGGAAATAACCGACGCTCTCCAACGTGGTGCAAATGGCCGGGCTTTGTCCCGGCCATTTATTTTTCTGCCACGATCAGTCGTCGCGGTTGGATCAGTCGCGGCGATCGGTCGGCGCAATCGACCGGAATGTGACCGCCGTCACTGCAGCGCTCGATCCCCAATGCAAGATTCGCGTGTGTGCAGTCATCGGGCGTCCAACCGGGCTTGGCCCCGCCCCCACCCCAGGCTTTGGCGCGCCGCCCGGTGGCTGCATCTTTTCTTGCTTAACTTATCGCACTTACCTGTCGCGCTTATTTGGCCTCGACCGCAAAGGGCCCAAGGGCGATCACGTGGCAGTCGCGGTCCTGTTGGGCGCATTCGGCGAGGGCACCGTCGATCGCCTGCTGCTCGGATGCGGCCTTGAGCATCATTCCGGGGCGGCGCGCGGCGCCGACCGCAATCGCATTCCAGCCGCCGGTCGAGCTTTGCAGACGCCGCTCCACGTCCTCGCGCGCGTTCGCTGCAATTGCGGTGCTTACGGAAGGATAAAACAAGCCCGTTATCTTGCGAGTCGTCGGTATCGGCACGACGAAGTTGTCGTCGACCGCGAGGATGATGCACGGAAACCGCGAGCGGATGCCGCAAAGTTCGAGCGCGCGGCGCACGGCTTCATCGACATTTGCCTGCGCGGCGTACATAGCTCCGCGGCCAAACGTCGAGAGCGCCGCCACCTTGACCTTGCGCGCGTTGCGATAGCCCTTCTGGAGACGCGTGAGGAACCGATCGTTCGCGATCGGAATCCTGTCCGGATCGAACGGCGTCTCGATCGACGGATCGCGCACCAGCCACGGTTGCCGCGGCATGGCCGGATGGGCGTTCGGCGCAATGACAGTATTGCCCACCGCATAGATCGAGCAACGCGTCCCTGCAGAGATCGTGTCGGTGAGTTGCCGGCATTGCGCGAGCGCTGCGGCCCTCGCGGCTTCGTCATCCTTCTGGCCGACGCTGTAGCCGGCTTCATATGCGCTGATCGCCAACGCCTTGTGATCCGGCGCCGGCATGTAGGTGTCGCGGATCAGGATGCGCTCGCGGTCCGAAATGTAGGGCACCTGCTCTGCGACGAGCGCCGGCGCACCCTTGGACGGCTCCGTGCCCGCCACGTCAGGCGGGGTTGGGGGACCGATGAGCCCCTGACGCTGGTCATCCGGATGGTAGAGAAAGACGACGGCCGCGATCGCGGCCAAGCTCGCCGCCGTGACCGCAACCGGCCACAGCGACGCAACACGCTTCGGCGACTTTGCCGAAGCCGGGAGACGGTCGGGCGCCCCGAGTGCCACGACGTAGGCATGAATCGGCAGCGGCAGGTTCTTCACCTGCTGCTCGCCGATGTCGATGAACTTGACCGTCAGCTTGCTCCCGACCTGCTCGTACACCGTCCGCGACACGCACAGGCCCCCGGGATCGGCGAGGCCCTGGAGCCGCGCCGCGACGTTGACGCCATCGCCCAGAAGGTCGCCGTCGCGCTCGACCACGTCGCCGATGCTGATCCCGATGCGGAAGCTCATCTGCCGGCTGGCCGGATAGCCGAGATTGCGGGCGCGCAGGCTTTCCTGGAGATCGATCGCGCAGCGTACCGCGTCGACCGCGCTCGCGAACTCGGCCATCACCGCGTCGCCGGCGGTATTGAAAATGCGGCCCGACGCACGCGCGACAAAATCCCGGAAAGCCTCTCGGTAGGCCTCGAGGCGCCGCAGCGTCTCCTCTTCGTCCTCGGCCACGAGCTTGGTGTAGCCCGCGATATCGGCAGCCATAATGGCTGCAATCTTGCGTTTCATAAATGGGACCGACCGGCCGCGCCCGTCGCGGTGCGGTTAGAATGGCGACGGTTGGCCAAGCTTGCAACAGATCGGCGGCCGCAATGCGGCAACGTGCCCAAAGGCTTGGCAGCCCCAACCGAGCGTCGGCGACCTCGCGACATTATTTGACCGGCACCGTCATCTCGCCGATGCGCTCGAACGACAGGGTCATGACGTCGCCGGGCTTCACCGGCGCGACGCCCGCGCAGGTGCCGGACATGATGATGTCGCCCGGGTAAAGCGTATAGACCGACGACGCCCATGAGATCTGGCGCGCGATCCCGATGATCATCTCGCGCGTGTTGGCGGATTGGCGAAGTTCGCCGTTCACGTGCAGGCTGAAATCGAGCGCATCCGGACTGCCGACCTCGTCGGCGGTGACGAGCCAGGGGCCGAGCACGGCGTAGCTGTCCGGCGACTTGCGGAAGCTGCGGTCCTCCTTGCCGCGCACTACCATGTCGAGCGCGATCGCATAGCCGGCGACGACGGCGAGCGCATCAGCCTCGGCGATCGGGCCGGTGCGGCGGCCAATGACGACGCCAAGCTCGGCCTCGTGATCGGTGCGGCGATCCGGGAAACGGACGGTCACGCCTTCGGACGGCCCGACCAGCGAGGATGACGCTTTGAGAAATAGCCCCTGTTCCTCGATGCTGCGCTGGCGGCCCGCGTTGTAGACGGAAATCTCGGCGTCGCGCCGCGCCTCCTCCACATGCGCATGATAGTTCGCGGGCGTGCCGATGATCTTCGACGGAGTGGCGACCGGGCTCATGAGCCGCACCGATTCGAGAGGCCGCGGCGCCGCGGCGTCGGCGAGGCGCTCCATGCGCTCGCGCAGCGCGCCGAGATTGGCGATCAGCGGGTCGCCGAACGGCAGCGGATATCGCAGCGGCGGCAGCGCATCGAGGATCGCCGATACGTCGTGCACGTTGCGCCCGCGCACGATCCCGATGTGATTGTCGTCATAACGGCAGAGCTTCATTGCCAGGTCGCCTTCACGTCACGGTTTGCCAAAATGCCGGCATCTTCGGCCGGCGCAGCACGTATCACAGGCCGGCATACCATTGGTAGCCGCGATCTTCCCAAAAACCGCCCTTGCCCTTGCCGAAGCGGGTGAGACGGTCGACGGCCTCGACGCGGGCAACATATTTGGCGTGCTTGTAGCCGATCTGGCGCTCGACACGAAGGCGCAGCGGCGCGCCGTGCGCGACCGGCAGCGCACGGCCATTCATGCCGTAGGCGAGGATCGTCTGCGGATGCATCGCGTCGAACAGATCGAGGCTCTCGTAATAGAAGCCGCTGCGATCCGGCGTGCGCACCATTTCGTCGAGGCAGTGGAACACGACATAACGCGCCTCGGGCAACAATCCGGCCGTTCGCAGGAGATGGGCGAGCGGAACGCCGGTCCATTGTCCGATCGCGGTCCAGCCCTCGTCGCAATTGTGCTGGGTGATCTGGGTGCGCGCCGGCAGCGCCTTGATCTCGTCGAGGCTGAGCGACAAGGGCCGTTCCACGAGACCGTCGACGGTGAGGCGAAACCCCGAAAAGTTCGTCATCACCTGCTGGAAGTACAGCATGCCGGCGGGCCGCTCGGTGCCGTTCGGCGGAAAGTCAGGGCTGATGTCGGCTTCGCTGTATTCGCGCACGAGGGGCTGTGCGGCGAGCAGCAATCGGTGGGCGTGAAGCGACATCATCTCACCGAAATCGAGGATCGGGCGCAGCAGGGGCGCGTTCGAGATCGGATCGCAACCCGCAACGAGGCTCGCCGCCGCCGTTGAACCGGCAGCCACGAAGGTGCGGCGCGAGATCAGGCGGCTCATGACTGTTGGCTCATCGGCTGTCGCTCCGGACGGATCGCGAAGCGGCCGGTGATCATCGACCGCATCGCATTGAAGGGGCCGCTCCAGATCACCATGACGACGTGAATGAGGACGAACAGAACAATCAGATTTGCAACGATGAAGTGGATCGTGCGCGCCGATTGCCGCCCGCCGAACAGATCAAACAGGAACGGCACCGCGGCAGTGACGGCCGGCGACATGGTGAGCCCGGTCAGAACCATCAGCGGCAGCAGCACGAAGACCACCACGAGATACGCAAGCTTTTGCAGGATGCCGTAGCGCCGCGCCGCCTCGCCGCGCGGCCTCCGCACGCGCAGGTGGTTCCAGATATCCGCGAGCAGGCTGCGCGGCTTCAGCTCGTTGGCGGCCGGCACCATGTCGCGGCGGAAATGCCCGCTCGCAAGACCGAACAGCAGGTAGGCTATTGCGTTGAGCACGAACAGCCACGCGACAGCAAAATGCCAATCGCGGGCGAGCGCCAACCCCGGGCCGCCGGGCAGCGTCGCCCAATTTGGAAACGCCGCCGCAATCGGCTGGCCGTCGTCGCCGGCGGAGACGCCGAGCACGCCCGTAGTGATGAAGTGATGGCCCGCAACCGTGGTCACGCCCACCACGTCGTCGGTCTCCGGGTCTTGAATGGCCTCGATGGAGAGTGCCGACGGCACGCCACGATAGCCATAGTCGCCCCAGTAAAGCGCGGGATGATAGTTGAAGATCCGCAGCCCGCTCATGAGCAGCAGGGTCAGAAACAGCACATTGAGCCAATGGGTGACGCGGACCACCACGGAGTGCCGGTACACGACCTCGCGCGCCGGCGCGGCAGGGAGAAGAGGTTTCCTGCGTGCTGGGTTCGGCGGGCAAGGATCTCGTCGGCGTCAATTCATCTTCCGCGTGGTGTCGTCGAACAGTTCGTCGACCGTGAAGCGGCGCGGGATCAGCCGCTGCTGCACAGTGTAGTCGATGATGCGTTCGAGCGCCGGGCGGCACGCCTCGACGCCGAATGGCGTCGTGTCAGGGCCCTCGGCCGGCTTCATGCGCCGCTTGCCTTCCTTGAGGAGCGCGTAGACCTCCTCGACGATGTCCGGCCGCGACTTGGCGAGTTCGGCGCTGACGACCACCATGTGATTGAGCGGCACGATGTGGTGCTTCTGGTACCACTGCTGGGCCGCCTGCGCCGGATCGCCGAACAGCGATTTGGCGCGCGGATCGTCGGAGCGCTCGCCGAGCACGGCATCAAGCTCGCCGTCGAGCAGCATCGGCACGATCTTCTTGCCGGGCGGTGCGCGCTCGGTGGTGTCGTGATATTCGGCGACGTGGGGATCCTCGAAGGTGATCCAGTGCACCTTTTCGAGGTCGAGGCCGTAATCGTTGGCGAACATGCCGCGCAGCCATGCGCCGGTCGTCGTGGTGAAGGAGCGGATGCCGACCCGCTTGCCCGCAAGCTCGGACGGCCGCAGCGTGCCGCGCTCGCCGTTGTAGATCGCCCAGGCATGCTGGATGCGCCCGGTCATCACCGCCGGCAGCAGCACCATCGGCTTGCCGAACGATTTCGCGATCAGGTAGGTCACGATCGCCATCTCGGAGACGTCGAACTCCTGCCGGCGCACCATCGCCTTGAAGCCGGCGAAGATCGGCTCGATGTCCTTGAAGTCGAAGGTGACGCGCGGCGAGGCGATCTCGCCGCGCCGCAACGCCGCGGTGTGCGGATATTCGGCGAGCAGCGTGCGCAGTCGCAGCGGTTGTGTGGAACTGGTGGCGAGCGTCATGAGGTCCTCGATCGGCGGCGCTCATCGGCGAGCTTCGGATACAGCATCTGCGCCGTCTTGCCGAAAATCGCCTCGCGATCGGCCGCGCTTGCGAACGCAAAAGCGGCTTGCGCCTTGCCAAGAATATCCGACAGGGTGCCGGCGGTCGCGGGGAAATTCGAGCCCCAGGCGATGCGGGCAGCGCCGAAGCGCGCAATCAGCGCACCGAAGAAGCTTTCGGGAGTGGCCTTGCCCCAGCTTTCCGGACTGACGTTGAGCGGCGTCACCTTGAGAAACACATTGGGGTAGTCGGCAAGCGCGAAAAATTCGGCGTCGGCGGCGTAGGGAGGGCCATCGACGAGGGTCGGCCGCGCCAGGTGATCGAGAATGATGCGCACCTTGGGAAAGCGATCCATCAGGGCGCGCAGCTCCGGAAATCCCTTCGGCGTCATCTGCATGCACACCGGAATATCGGCCTCGGCAGCATACGCCCAGGCCGGATAGGTGCGCGGGTCGGCGAACCACGTCTGCTGGCCCGGCATGGTGCTGCCGGTGGTGAAGAGCCGCATTCCGGAAAATCCGCGCGCCAGCCAATAGCGCATGCGCTCGACCGCGTCGGCCGCCAACACGTCGACCGAGAACACGCCGGTGAAGCGTTGCGGGAAGGCCGCGATCGCTTCAGCGACATAGCTGTTGTCGTGGCCGTAGGCCGTCGAGGCCTGCACGACGGCAGCTTTGGCGACGCCGGCCGCATCCATGGCGGCGACGAGCGCTTCGTAGGGCGTCGGCCGGTCGCGCGACCACGTCGATTGGGTGCCGCCGAGCGGCGCCAACGGATGACGGACCGTGTCGGTCGAGATGACGTGCGGATGGATATCGATGATGGACATTGAATTAGATGATTGGGATCAGGAGACGGGGATCAGGCGTTCGGATCGAAGAATACATCGCGCACCGCGGGGCGTTTCGGAATGAGGCCCTGCTGCAACGAGTAGGTGATGAGCGCGTCGATGCTCGCGGCGTTCGCCGCCATCCCGTAGGGCAGCGGGTCGCTCATCAACGGCGCAAAGGAACGGTAGCGCACGTCTTCCGGCGCGCTGCCGATGCCGGCCTTGAGCCGTTCGAGATAGGGCGCCTTCGCAGCCGTGAAGGCATCGAACAGCGCCTTCCCGACCGAAGGATGCTTCGCCAGCACCTCGTCCTTGATCACGATCGTGCCGTGGATCGGATAGATGCCGGTCCGGCGGAACCAATCCGCCTCGACGTTGGCGGCATCCGCGATGAGTTCCGGGTAGGTCTGCGTCGGCGTCTGGCCGCCGCGTTCCCAGTCGCCGGTCGGCGGACCGGCGCGGCCGATGCCGGCAGGTCCGGTGAAGCCGGCCTGCAATTCGCCGCTCGCCATCATCGAGGCGAGCGATTTGCCGGCCGGCGCATGAATGACGTTCGGCGGCAGTTCGAGGGTGGCGACGTGCTCCTCGTCGTCGACCACCCAGGTGACCTTGGAGGAGTCGAGGCCATATTCGTTGATGAAGATGCCGCGCGTCCACACCCCGGTCGTCACCGAATAGGCGCGCACGCCGACCTTCTTGCCTTCGAGGTCCTTCGGCACCTTGATGCCGGCGTCCGGCCGCACCACGAAGCCCCCGTGGTGAAAGCGGCGCATCACGAAAATCGGCAGCGCGATGAACGGCGCGCCGCGCGCCCGCGCGATCATGTAGGTCGTCGGCGCCATCTCGCAGACGTCGAACTCGACGTCGCGGACCATGCGGCGGAACGCGCCGATGATCGGCACCACGTTGATGAAATTGGGCGTCACGCCTTGGATCGGCACGCTGCCGTCCTTGAGCGCGGCGGTGTGTCCGTAGGTTGCGATGGCGATATCGAGCGTCACGCCGTCCGGCATTTCATTGTTTCTCCCACATCATCAGCTCCTGCCCGAGGTCGGTCATGGATCATTGGCGCTCGATGCCGGTCTTGGCAATGATGGCGGTCCATCGCGCGACATCGGCCCGCATGCGGGCGCCCATCTCCTCGGGCGTCGTGCCCCGCGCATCCATGCCGAACATCCGCGCCTTCTCTTTCACCTCGGGCAGATCGAGCACGTCGTTCACGGCCCGATTGAGAAAGCGAATGATGTCGCTGGGAACGCCGGCGGGAGCGGAGAGTCCATTCCAACTCTCGACCACATAGTCCGGCAGGCCGCTCGAGGTGACGGTCGGCACTCCGGGGAGGCTCGGCGTGCGCTGGCTGCCTGTCGTCGCCACCGCCTTGAGCTGGCCCTCGCGCACCGCCGCGTTGAGGCCGGCATAGTACTCGAAGCCGACCTGGACATCGTTGCGCAGCAGGCCGGTGATGAGCTCCGGCGTGGTGCGATATGTGACGAGCGCGACATTGATGCCGGCGATGTTGCGGAACAGCTCCGCCGATAGATTTTGTGTGCTGCCGGGCGCGATGGTCGCGAAGTTGAGCTTGCCGGGATTGGCGCGCGCCGCGGCGAGGATATCGTTGACGCTGGCAAGCGATCCGTTGCCCTTGGTGGCAAGGACGAGATCGAAAAATGCGGTGACCGTAATCGGCGTGAAATCGCGCAGCACGTCGTACGGCAGTTGCCTGAACAGCGCCGCCGACACGGCGCTGCCGTTACCGGTGAGATGCAAGGTGTAGCCATCGGCCGGCGCGCCTGCCGCCGCCTTGGCCGCGACGATGCCGCCGGCGCCGGGGCGATTGTCGACGATGAATTGCTGGCCGAGCTTCTGGGTCAGCTTGTCGGCAATCATCCGCATCGTGGTGTCGGCGATGCCGCCGGCACCGTACGGAACGATGATGCGCACCGCATGGGTCGGATAAGCGGTTTCGGCGGCGGCAGGGCCAAGGGCGATCGGGGCAAGCAGTGCGGCGATGGTTGCGGCGCCTCGGAAGATAACCCGTGCGGCGCGCCGCCGTACGAGGCCCGCCATCTTCCCTGAGGCCATTTCCATCCCCAACTCATTCCAATGGGGCCGTTCGCGGCCCGCAACGGTCGGGACTTTACCAAAACGACGCGGCCGCATCAAAACGATGCGGCCGCGAAAAAGTGCCCGAGGGCGACGAGCGAGAGGCGAACGCGACCTCAGAGGATCTTGAGGATCGCCTGATCCGCCTGCGCCGACATCGAAAGCGCGGTGGTGGACAGCTGCTGGCGGGTCTGCAGGGCGAGCAGGTCGGCGCCTTCCTGATTGGTGTCGGCGAGCGTCAGGTTGTCGGAGCCGGTCTGCAGCGTGCTGATCAGGTTGTTGGTGAAGTCCTGGCGGGTCTGCACCGTGGTCAGGTTCGAGCCGAAGGTCGAAGCTTGGCTGCGCAAGGTGCCGAGCGCATTGTTGAGAGTGTTCAGGGTGCTTTGGACGACGTTGTTGTCCTGGAACCCGGTGCCGCTGATCTGGGTGAGGCCAAGCCCGGCCGAATTGAGCTTCACGCCGGCGATGGTCAGCGACGAGGTGTCGGTCTCGTTGAACGTCACCTTCAGGTTGTCGCCGTTGAGCAGGTTGACGCCGTTGTAGGAGGAGTCGCCGGCAAGCTGGTCGATCTGCGTCAGCAGGTTGTTGAACTGGCTCTGGAGGTTGCTGCGCGTTGCATTGGGTGTCGTAACCTGCGACGCCGGCGTCGTGGTACCGGCGGCAAGGCCGAGCGCCGTCAGAATGGAAGCGCTGCCGCCGACCGTGACGTTCGCCGAACTCTGCGGCGCGAAGTTGATGTTGCCCGTGCCATTGATCGAGCCGGTGATGTCGGTGATGCCGGCCAGCGCGCTCGTGAGTTGGGTGAGCGTCGAGATTTGGCCGTTGCCGGTGCCGAAGGTCAGCGTGTTGGCGGTGTCGCTGCCGGCCTGCACCGTCAACGAGCCGCTGAGACCGGCAAGCGTCGCGTTGTAGTTGTCGGTCGTCGTGTTGGTGGTGAGGTCGAGGTCAGTCGAAATCGCCCCGCCCGTGCTGATGGTCACGGTCTTGGCAGCATCGAGCTGGAGGTAGCCACCGGTGGCGCTCGACGCGGTGACGTCGTTCGAAACCACCGAGTTCGCATTGTTGATGGCGGCAGCGAGCGACGTCGCATCGGTGTAGGTGCCGGCGGCGGCATTCGCCGTGCCGGTGACGTAGCGGAACGTGCCGGTGTGGCTGCCGTCGCTGACGGTGAGGGCGTCGCCGTTGACGGCAGCATGTCGGACTGCCCAATCCGGTGAGATTGGCACTGCCGGTCGCCGTGTAGTTGGTGCTGTAGTCCTGCACCGCGGTTGTTTGGATGCTGACGGTGTTGGTGCCGGAGACCGTCGCGTTGGCGAAGGCAGAGGTAAGGGCGGTCTTGAACGTAGCGGCGTTGGTAAAGCCGACATCGCCGGCGGTGGCCGTTTCGGTCGAGGAAGTAAGATATTGGAACGTCGTGGTGGTTGTACCGTCCGTCAGTTGCAGCGTGTTGCCGTCGGCAGCGCCGGCGAGCGAGGTCAGGTTGATGGAGTAGGAGCCCTTGACCGACGCGGTCGCGCTGCCGTCGGCGGCCGCGACGGTCGCGCCTGAGCTGGTGCGGCTACGGTCGGCGGCAATCGAAGTCAGACCTGTGATGTTCGTGTAGTTGACGGTGCCTTTGGTGGCCTGCTGGGCTTGAATGGCGATCGACTTCGCCGACTGGACGAGGTTCGTCAGTGAGGTGATGCCTTGATCTGCCGCAGTCAGCGTCTGCACCGCCTGGCCGATCGAGTCGAGGAGCGAGCTGAGGCTGGTCGCGCGGTCGTTCAGGGCCTGCGATGTAAAGAAGCTTTCCGGGTTGTCCAACGCCGAATTGACCTTCTTGCCGGTCGCCAGACGGTTGTCCGTGGTCGTCATCTGCGAAGCCACGTTCTGTAGCGCAAGAAGGTTCTGTCGGACCCCTGTCGAGAGCGTAATATCACTCATGACGATCCTCTGAGATGTAAAACTGCCCGCTCGACCGAGCGGTTTCGCCTGATAATCCTTCGGTAACCCTAATGATCGGTAAAAAAAGGATTAAGCGAAGGTTAATGAACGCGGATAGTTCCCGTTTGCGCCGTAAATTCAACTGCGATGCAGTGAGCGGAAATCGCAACCGGATCAGCTACGCGGCCCGGTCAGGGTAAAGATGGTCGCGCAACCCGCTGTAGCGCAGCTCATTTTCATGGAGCTTCGCATTGTTGGCTTCGCGCAGCGCTGCGTCTGCTTCACCGTAAAGAAACGCGAGAAACGCGTATCGCCGGCCGCGCGTCACCGGCGTCACCTGGTGCAGTGCGCCGCATGAGAACACGACCGCCCCGGCGGTCGGCGCGCGATAGACCTTGCGGCTGAACTCCGGAAACATCACGTCGCCGCCGTCGAAATCCCGGTTGAGATTGATGGACACCGCGAAACGCCGATGCTGCGCGCCGGCGTTGACGTTGTCGCGATGGCGATGGAAATGGCCGCCGACCCCGCTGTCGTAGCAAGCGACGATGTAGCGATCCATGCGGGTGGCCTGGAACTGGAGGTAACGATCGACCGCGGGGACCAGGCGGCGCACGATCTGGCTGCGAATCGCTTCGCGCAGCTCCGGCAGCGCCACCACGAGGTCGCTGCGGCGCTTGAGGCGGTGATCGACCACCGTTGCGGTCTTGCCCTCGACGTCGAGCATGAAGCCGGAGTCCTCGCCGCCGACTTTCTCGAAGAGGTCGATCATGAAATCGCACAGCGCGAAATCGAACACTCGCGGCACGATCAACACCGGCGCCGACATCGCGACGCCGGCTTGGTCGTCGACCGAAGGCAGGCTTCTGAGCAGGGCGCGGAGCGACTGCGCATGACCTTGCGGATAATCCCAGGGAATGTTGGCGACCGCGCGCAACATCGGATCGAGCACCACGGTCCGCGGCGACCCGAGGGCGCCGTAGAGTCGGCTGATCGCGCCGTCATAGTCGGCAAAGAAAGCCAAGGCGCGGGTACCGAGGGCGACGAACAGCGACGGATCGACGGGCGGCGCGGTGAAGATGCCGTAGACGCAGAGCCGGTCCTCGTCGAACAGGTGCGCGTCCTCGAGAAGCTGCGCGAGCTCCCGGCTCGCGCGCGGGTCCGCCGGTGTGCCGAGGAAACACAGTACGATCCAGCGGCCGGCGGCGACCGAGAGATCGAACGACGCGCCGGTAATGGTGCGGGTGGTGAACCCGGGAACGGGATCGCCCAGAGTCACTGCGGTCGGGGACGGCGAATCAGAGGTCATGAATTTTGCTCCGTCGCTGAGATGATCGGCTCGCGTGAGCGATCGCTTCAGCGATCCGTACGAAGAAAAATGGAATCGAGGGCCGCCGTCGCGTTGCGTCCGAAGAAGTCGGTGTATCGCGTATCGACGAGGTAACAGCCGTCGCGACCGGACAGGAACTGCGCGATGTCATCGCGCTTGATCTCGCTGTCCTCGACGTAGAGGTAGTCGCCCGCGTGCAAGAACCCATGGAAATGGGCGAGCACCGCCGCGACATTGGCATGTGCGTCTTCGACGACGAGCCACGGATGGGGAGCGGACTGAAGGACCGCAGCCTCGAATAAGGTATCCGGGCGTGCGCAATCGCCCTGATAAAACGTAACCCCCGAATGGTTGGTGTTCGCCCGATCGCGGTCGACCGAATATACGTGACACGGCATTCCGATCATCGCGGCGTGGTCCGCGAGCCAGATCGCGCTCGCGCCCGATCCGGAGCCGATCTCGAAGATCGACTGCGGACGAACATCGGCAAGAAGCTGCGGATAGATCGCAAAATCGAACACGGTCTTCATGAGCGGTAGACCGCGCCAGCGCAGCGGGAACGGCGCCCCCTGGCAGGTCAGCAGCACATCCACGCCGAATTCCGTGCCGTATTTCGGCGCATAATGCGGTCGCGATCGCTGGCGGTCTTCGTAACTGACGAATCGCCCCTGGCGCCAACGATCGAGGAACAGCCGCAGCCGCGCGAAATCCCATTCGAGCCCGCGGCTTTGCGCCGGGGCTCGCTCGACCTCTTGTCGAACGGCGTCTTCCCACGGTCGGGCGAGATCAAAGGTGGCGAGCCGCGCGGCCGTGCGCAGGAACCATTTGTCGAATATGCCAAGTCCTTGCGCGCCGCGCGCCTCGATCTCGCCGAGATAGTCCGCGGCCGCGGCCTTCAGAGCGTGGCCGGAAATCAGCTGGCCCATCGCAGCCCCGCTTCCGGTTGCTCAGAATCGGTAATTGAATCCGAGGGTGATGGATTGAATGTCGAGGGTGTAGTTGCCGCTCGCGGTCGCGAGGTTGGGAAACGAGATATTGAGGGTCTGGTCCGGGAATCCGAGATAGTCGTATTCGAGCCGGACCGACCAATGCTGATCCATGGCGTATTCGATGCCGATTCCCGCAGTCCAGCCGATCAAAGCGGTGTGGGTGGGGGTGCCGACGATATTGAACGGAACGGTGATTGTGCCGTCGTCGTTGGCGAAAGCGACGCCCGCTCTGCCGTAGATCAGGGCGCGCCAGAAGGCATAGCCAATGCGGCCGGTGGCCGTCGTCGTCCATTCCGGGCTGATCCCGAAAGCGAATCCGGCGGCGTCGGGCGTCGCCGAAAGGCGGCCGATCGCGGAGACATCGACCTCGCCACCGAACACCCACGGACCGACCTGATAGTTGAAGCCGAGTTGGCCGCCGCCCAGCCACGGATGGGTCTCAAGGCTGCTGCTCCAGCCACCCACCGAATTGGCAAAGCTCGCTTGCTGGAAGCCGAGGCCGATATTGGCGCCGACATAGATGCCGGTCCAGAACGCGGTCGTCGGATAGAAGTTCTGGCCCTGGGGTGGCCAGTTGTAATTGAAATCCGCGGCGTTGGCCGGCACGAATGCGCTGCTGCAAAGCAACGCGCCCAGGACGAGGCAGGTCCGTTTCATGTTGTTCTCCGGATTGCGCGATGAAACGCCACTTGCAACGCCCACTTGCAACGCCGGAGGGCAACATAATTAACGATCCGTTGCCAAAACGTTAATGACTGGTTGCGGAGCAGCCCGCGAAAAGCGGCTGACGGTTTAAGCCTCGATTGTGGAACGCACAAAAGCAAAGCGGCGGGGCCTTGGCCCCGCCGCCGGTGGTTCAGCCAATGAACCGCGATTAGAGGATCTTCAGGATCGCCTGATCGGCCTGGTTCGAGAACGACAGCGCTGTCGTCGACAGCTGCTGGCGGGTCTGCAGGGCGAGCAGGTCGGCGCCTTCCTGGTTGGTGTCGGCGAGCACCAAGTTATCGGAGCCGGTCTGCAGCGTGCTGATCAGGTTGTTGGTGAAGTCCTGGCGAGTCTGCACCGTCGTCAGGTTCGAGCCGAACGCCGAAGCTTGGCCGCGCAACGTATCAAGCGCGGTGTTAAGGCCCGTGATGGTCTTGTCGATGACGTTGTTGTCCTGGAACCCGGTGCCGCTGATCTGCGTGAGGCCGAGACCTGTGGAGTTGAGGTTTACGCCGGCAATCGTCAGCGACGACGTGCCGGTCTCGTTGAACGTCACTTTCAGGTTGTCGCCATTGAGCAGGTTGACGCCGTTGTACGAGGCGTCGCCGGCAAGCTGGTCGATCTGCGTGAGCAGGTTGTTGTACTGATCCTGCAGGCTTGTCCGGGTGGCGTTCGCCGTCGCGACGGTCGACGTCGGCGTGGTGGTGCCGGCGGCGAGGCCGAGCGCGGTCAGAATGGTGGCGCTGCCACCGACATTGACGTTCGCGGAGCTTTGCGGAGCAAAGTTGATCTTGCTCGCACCGGTGACCGAGCCGGTGATGTCAGTGATGCTGGCAAGGGCCGTCGACAACTGTGTAAGCGTCGAGATCTGCCCGTTGCCGGTGCCGAAGGTCAGCGTATTGGCGGTGTCGCTGCCGGATTGCACCGTCAGCGAGCCGCTGAGACCGGCAAGCGTCGCATTGTAGTTGTCGGTCGTGGTGTTGGTAGAGAACCCGAGGTCGGTCGAAAGTGTGCCGCCGGTGCTGATGGTCACGGTCTTGGCAGCATCGAGCTGGAGGTAGCCACCGGTGGCGCTCGACGCGGTGACGTCGTTCGAAACCACCGAGTTCGCGTCGTTGATGGCCGCGGCGAGATCCGCTGCGTTGGAATAGGTTCCGGACGCGGCAACGCCCGCGGTCGTGACATAGCGGAAGGTTCCGGTATGGCTGCCGTCGCCGACCGTCAGAACGTCGCCATTGGCGGCGGTGGTCGAACTCCCCAATCCGGTGAGAGCGGCAGTGCCAGTCGCCGTGTAGTTGGTGGTGTAGTCCTGGACCCCGGCCGATTGGATGCTGACGGTGGCGGTGCCGGAGACCGTTGCGTTGGCGAATGCAGAGGTAAGGGCAGTCTTGAACGTAGCGGCGTTGGTAAAGCCGACATCGCTGCCTGTGGCCGTTTCGGTAGAGGAGGTGAGATATTGGAACGTGGCGGTGGTGGTGCCATCCGTCAGCTGCAGCGTGTTGCCGTCGGAAGCGCCGGCGAGCGTGGTCAGGTTGATCGAGTAAGAGCCCTTCACCGAGGGGTTGTTGTCGGCGGTGTCAGCTGCGGCGACGGTCGCGGCCGATGTGATTTGGGTGCGGTCCGCGGCAATCGCGACCGAGCCCGTGACGTTGGTGTAGCTGACCGAACCCTTGGTCGCCTGTTCGGCCTGGGTCGCGATCGACTTCGCCGACTGCACGAGGCTCGTCAGCGAGGTGATGCCCTGGTCGGCGGCATTGAGCGTCTGCACCGCCTGACCGATCGAGTCGAGGAGGCTGCCGAGGTCGGATGCGCGATTGCTCAGGGACTGGGAGGTGAAGAAGCTCGCCGGATTGTCGAGGGCCGAGTTCACCTTCTTGCCGGTCGCCAATGCTTCGTTGACGACGTTGGTCTGCTTTGAAGTGTTCTGGAGAGCGAGGAGGTTCTGCCGTACGCCGGCGGAGAGCGTAATATCAGACATGGTCGAACCTTTCTGGTCGATTGCCGTACTGGCGTTTGCGTGCCCCGATCATCGGATCGAGCAGACCTTCCTCTCATTGCCCCATGAAATGGCCCGTAAAAAAACGTGGTTAATTGAAAATTGCTGGCGCCAAAATCTTCTTTGGTTGTCGAAATCTTACGCATTAGCCAGGCGTCAATACTCCGCGCCTGCGATCGGCCGCCCGAGCCGACCGTCGTAAATGCACGAAGGCCGCGTTTGCGGACGTTTAAACTTCGAGGTCGGCTTTTGATTCCGCCTGGAACGGCGTTGCCCCATTTGCGATCGCCTGGGAGTAGGCGCGATTGCGCAGCAGCGTCTCGTCCGGCACCTGTTTGATGACCTGCCGCGTGCGCGAGTCGATCATCCGGTAGATGACCTCGCGCGTTTGCGGGTCGATAGTGACGCTTTGGGTCAGGTAATCGGCGGAGTTCGCCGCTTGCACCGGGTCGTTACGGACAGCGGCCGCGCCGGCGACCGGTGTCACCGTTTGTGCAGGAGGCAATTCGGTCGTGGCAAGACCGCCGGTCGCGGACGCGGTCGGGCGCGCGTAGTCCGTCACGGCTACGCCGGCCACCGGCTTGATTGAAAGACCCGCGTCCATGCCCGCCTCCTGGCTGAGCCGGCCTGGACCCGAGCGGGACTCCAGGCCTCGCGGCCAGCCTTGGCACAGGGGCATTAAATCGGCGTTAGGGAATATGGTTAAACGCTGGTGCTGATTCCCGCGCGAATGCCTCCGATCGGAGCCGAGCGTGATTCAAGGCAGCTTTATCCCGAAAAGCGCGGCCGCCGCGACTCAGATATAGCGAGGGCCAGAGGTGACGAAATGACGGACAAGATCCAGTTGGTTGTCGCGACACCGTGTTTCGGCGGTCAGCTTTCCGTCGTCTATGCCGCCTCCATGTTCAAGCTGCAGAAAGTCCTGCGCGCTTCGCCGGACATCGAGCTCAAAATCCTGTTCAAGGATGCGGACGCGCTCATCACGCGCGCCCGCGCGAGCCTCGTCGCGCAGTTTCTCGACGACCCGGAATCGACGCATCTCCTGTTCATCGACGCCGACATCGGCTTCGAGCCGGCACAGGTGCTGCGCCTCATCGCTTGCGGGGCGGATATGTGTGCCGGCGTTTACCCGATCAAGCGCATCGACTGGCAGCGCGTCCACGATACGGCGACCGCCGGGCGACCCGACCCCGCCGCGGCGTTGCACTACGTCTACGAGGTCGAAGACCGCAATGCAGTCGCCGCGCAGTCGGGCTTCGTCAAGGTAAGATATGCCGGCACCGGCTTCCTGATGATTCGCCGCGCGGCGATCGAGCGGATGTGCACCCACTATCCGCACCTGCGCTACGTCCGCGACCATTCGCTCGATGCGCCGAGCGCCAACAAATATGCGCTGTTCGACTGCATGGTAGATGACGCAGGCACCTACCTCAGCGAGGATTTTGCATTCTGCAAGCGCTGGACCGACATGGGCGGGGAAATCTGGGCCGACCTCGCGAGCCGCTTGAACCATGTCGGCCCCTACGTGTTCCGCGGCGATTTCTCCTCCCAATTCGCGCCACGCGAAGCGCCGGCGGCGACGCCTGCGGTGGCGTGACGCGCAATGAGCTGACGATCGGGGGGCCCCAATGCCGCAGGAGACGCTGACCTTGCCCGAGGCGCTGCGGCGGGCGCAGTCGGCGAACGACGCCGGCCGCTTTGTCGAGGCGGAACGGCTGTGCCGCGCGATCGTCGCCGTCGAAGCGGCCCATGTCGACGCGCTCCATCTTCTCGCACTCGTCCAATATCGCCGCGGCCGCTCTGCCGAGGCGGTGACGACGTTCGACCGGGCGCTGGCGTTCGCGCCCGGCGAGGCTAATCTCTTCGTCAACCGCTCGCTCGCGCTCCAGGCGCTTACGACTGTTCGACGAGGCATTGCAAAGCTGCGAGCAGGCGCTCGCGCTCATGCCCGGCCACTTCGAGGCGCTGAACAACCGCGCCGTGGTGCTGAGCGACCTCAAACGCCACGACGAGGCGCTCGCAACCTGCGATCTCGCGCTCGCCTTGCGCCCCGACGACATCGGCATTCTCAACAACCGCGGCATTGCGCTGAAAGAGCTCAAGCGACCGTTCGAGGCGCTCGCCTGTTACGACCGCGTGTTGGCGCTCGATGCCAATCACGTCAATGCGATTACCAATCGTGGCAACGCGCTCTCCGCACTCAAGCGGCATGAGGAGGCGCTCGCCTGCTATGACCGCGTGCTCGCGCTGCGGCCCGACGATGCCGACGCCTGGAGCCACCGCGGCAATGCCCTGAAGGCGTTGATGCGATTCGATGCGGCGATCGCGAGCCACGACCGCGCCCTCGCGCTGCGGCCGGGAAGCGCGCTCGCCCACTACAATCGCGGCCTTGCGCTCCAGGACATGCATCGTCATGACGCCGCGCTGGCAAGCCTCGATCGTGCCATCGCGCTCAAGCCCGACTACGCCGATGCATTCAGCGGCCGGGGCCATACGCTCAAGCATTTGCAGCGTGTCGGCGAAGCGGCCGCGAGCTATGAACGCGCGCTCGCGATCGATCCCGACCATCCGTACGCATTCGGCGGCATCATCGAATGCGCCGCGGGCCTCTGCGACTGGCGACGGCAGGACGAACTGCGCGCCGAGGCATGCCGTCGCGCGGCTGACGGTCCGTCCATCGTGCCGCCGCTCATCCTCGTCGGCTACAGCGATGACGAGGCGCTCCAGTTTGCCTGCGCCAAGCGTTATATCGACAACAAGATCGATTACCCGCCGCCGGCGATCGTCACCGGGGAAACTTGGCGGAACGAGCGCATCAAGGTCGCGTATCTCTCGCCGGATTTTCGCCAGCATCCCGTCGGCCAGTTGATCCCCGAATTGATCGAGCGGCATGACCGCAGCCGTTTCGAGGTGATCGGAATTTCGTTCGGGCCGGACGACCGCAGCAGCCTGCGCCAGCGCCTCGTTGCCGGATTCGACCGCTTCCACGACGTCAACACCATGAGCGATCGCGAGGCGGCGATGCTTATGGCGGACATGCGCATCGATATCGCCGTCGATCTTGCCGGCTATACGCTGGGGCATCGGCCGGCCATCCTCGCCCACCGACCGACGCCGATCAGCGTCGCCTATCTCGGCTACCCGGTCACCATGGCGGCGAGACTTCATCGACTACATCGTTGCCGACCGCATCGTTCTGCCGTTCGAGCGCCAACCCTTCTACGGCGAGCGCATCGTGCATCTGCCCGACTGCTTCATGGCGTGCGATACGGCCCGGTCCATCGCACCTGCGACTCCGTCACGGCGCGACGCCGGCCTGCCGGACGAAGGCTTCGTCTTCTGCTGCTTCAACAATCCGACAAAGATTACCGGCGCGATATTCGACATCTGGATGCGGCTGCTGCATGCCGTGACGGGCAGCGTGCTGTGGCTATCCGGCGCGAACGATGCCATCGCCGAGAACTTCAAGCGCGGCGCCGCCGAACGCGGCGTCGATCCCTCGCGTCTCGTCTTCGCGCCGCGGCTCGATCGACTCGATGAGCATCTCGCGCGCCATCGCCTGGCCGATCTCTTCCTCGATACGCTGCCTTACAACGCTCACACGACTGCGAATGACGCGCTGTGGGCGGGCCTCCCGGTCCTGACCTCAACCGGCAACTGCTTTGCCGGCCGGGTTGCATCGAGTCTCCTCACCGCGGTTGGCCTGCCGGAGCTCGTCACTGCGAATCTCGCCGACTACGAGGCAATGGCCCTGCAGCTTGCCACGACGCCCGCGCTCCTCGCCGAACTGCGCGCGAAGCTCGCCCGCAACCGCTCGACCGCGCCAGTATTCGATAGCGCCAGATTCGCGCGCCACATGGAAGCCGCCTATCGCACCATGTGGGAACGATGGCAAAGCGGCGAGCGGCCTGCGAGCTTTGCGGTTCCCGCCGACGAGCTTTCATGAGAACGGGGAGATGATGGAGTATAAACTCCATCTCTCTTCCTCGTCGGCGATGATCACTGCGATAGTTGCCGCGTCGGGGTATTCGATCCTCCAGTGTGTTATACGATGCACAACAAAGGGCCGTGCCGGATGACACGGAGCTTGGACGGGAGAATCGCATGAGGGGGTCGCGGGGTGACCTTGTTTCGATGGCGGCGGTGACAGCATCATTCGCGTTCGCGGCCGTCGTATCGATCGCTTCGGGGCAGACGACTGCGCCAAGGTCGCCCGCGCCCGGTGGGGCCGACCCCGGCAAAAGTGCCGCGACTGCATCGATCCCCACTTTCTCCGGCGTGTGGCGACATCCGTCGTTGCCTGGCTTCGAGCCGCCGGCGTCGGGACCGGGCCCAGTGACGAACCGGTCGCGGCGCCCTGACGGCGCCGGCAACTGGGACCAGCTCGTCGGCGATTACACCAATCCGATTCTGAAACCGCAGGCGGCACAGGTCGTGAAAAAATTCGGCGAGATTTCGCGCGCCGGCGTGACCTATCCGACGCCCGCCAACCAATGCTGGCCGCATCCGTTGCCGTATCTGTTCTGGGCGTTCGGTCTGCAGATCCTGCAGCAGCCGGACAAGGTCACGATCCTCTACAGCAATCCCGATCATGAATTTCGCCAGGTTCGCCTGAACGCGCAGCATCCGGCGAATGTGACGCCGTCCTGGTATGGCGACGCCGTGGGTCACTACGAAGGAGACACGCTGGTGATCGACACGATCGGCATCAGGACCGATCGGCCGTACGCCATGGTCGACGTCTACGGCACGCCTTATTCGCCCGCGCTTCACATCGTCGAACGGTTTCGGTTGCTCGACTATGAAACCGCGAAAGAAGGAATCGCGCGGGATACCAAGGAGAATTTCCGCCTACCGATCGACATCAATCCGAATTATCGCGGCAAGCACCTGCAGCTGACATTCACGGTCGACGATGACGGGGTCTTCACGATGCCATGGTCCGCGACAATCACCTACGGCCGCGGCTTTCGCGAATTCGACGAGCAGGTGTGCGCCGAGAATATCCAGGAATATTATTATCATAAGGAATCGGATGTGCCGCGCGCGGATAACCCCGATTTTTAGTCGGCACGAACGACAACAGATTCCGTTCGCTTTTGAATTATCTCTCATCGTTATGGCCGGGCTAGTCCCGGCCGCCACGCCTTTCCTGCTGCATCCACTTCTTTCCCCTCCCCCGCATGCGGGGGAGGGAAAAAGAATACCCGCGACAAGCGGCGAAAAGCGTAGGCATGACGACGGAAAGGCGATGCGTGATGCAACGCAATTGATCGCATCAGGTCACTTGGAGATTAAAAACGAGGCAATGCTTTGCGTGCGCCGCCTGCGATGCCTCAGCGCTAAACCCTGCCATGCGCCAACTGCGGAACTGCGCAGCTTGTGAACTTCGCTGCACCGCACCAGCTACGACTAGGTGCAACTTGGCCGCCGTCGTGGCGGAGCCTTGTGAGGGAAGTCATGTCGCTTTTATATTCGCCCGCCAAATTGGGTGCGCTTTCGTTGCAAAATCATCTGGTGATGTCGCCGCTGACCCGAAATCGGGCGACTGGCAACGTTCCGAATGAACTGATGGTCGAGTATTATAGCCAGCGCGCATCAGCCGGGTTGATTATCACCGAGGGGACATCACCGTCGCCGAACGGATTAGGCTATCCGCGCATTCCCGGGATTTTTTCATCCGCTCAAGTGGCCGGATGGAAGCACGTAACCACTGCCGTTCATGCGCGTGGCGCAAAAATATTCGTGCAGTTGATGCACACCGGGCGGATCGGACATCCAATCAATCTGCCGCCGGGCGCGGTCGTGCTCGGGCCGTCGGCGGTCGCTGCCAAGGGCGAAATCTATACGGATGCTGAGGGAATGAGGCCGCCGACGCCGAAGGAAATGACCGCGGCGGATATCAAGACCGCGATCGAAGAATATGTCCAGGCGGCGAAGAACGCCATCGCCGCGGGATTTGACGGCGTGGAATTGCATTCTGCGAACGGCTATTTGCTCGAACAGTTTATTCGGCCGAATTCAAATCAGCGCACCGACGCTTACGGCGGCTCGATCGAAAAGCGCGCGCGGTTTGTCCTTGAGGTCGCCGAAGGCGCGATCACCGCCATCGGCAAGGACAAGGTCGGCATGCGCCTCTCGCCGTTCGGTGTGTTTAACGACATGCCCGTCTATCCCGAGATGGAAGCGGACTACACCTATCTCGCTCGCGCGCTCAATGCCGCCGGGCTCGTGTATGTCCACCTTGTCGACCATTCCCCGATGGGCGCACCGCCGGTGCCGGCATCGGTAAAGGAGATGTTCCGCCGCGAGTTCAAGCGCTCACTGATCCTGTCCGGCGGCTACGACGCCGCGCGCGCTGAAGCTGATCTCGAAGCGCACAAAGCGGACCTGATCGCCTTCGGCCGGCCGTTCCTCGCGAACCCCGACCTCATCGCGCGATGGAAAGCCGGTGCGGCGATCAACGCACCCGACGCGCAAACCTTCTACACGCCGGGTCCCAAGGGTTACACCGATTATCCGGCACTGGCCAAGGACCGCGAGCCCGCCTGATCGGCGCGCTCGCGACGAAGTCCACCGCGAAGCAACAGGCGCCATGCCGCAGAGACGCGGCGTGGCTCGCTGTCTTGCTCTACCGCGTATGCGCTAGCGCAGGATTTCGATCAGCAGCACCCAGGCGCTCCACACGCCGGCCGCGAGCGAAATCAAAATGCCGGCGGCCAGCCAATAGAGCCCGCTCTCGAAGCCAATCATCAACAGGATGCCCGCGACGACCGGCGGGATCGTCGCAGCCGCGCTGACGACGGCGCGCATGTTTTTCTTGAACAGCGTCAGGCCTTCGGCCTGCGGGATCGATCGCATTTGGTTGTAGATCGTCACCGCCATCATCACGAGACCGATCACCACCACCTCGGCGCCGAACACGCGCATCGGCTGGCCGGGGATCAGCCCGAAACTCGCAAGGATGAGAGCGCCGGTCAGCATCATGAGAGCTTCAGCGGCGCGCGGCGGCAGCTGCGGGAAGGCCAGAATGCGCGCGAGATTGATGGAGATCGCGACCGCCATCAGTCCCGCCAGTGCTGCGGAGGCGCCGACCTCCGCAACAAAGAAGTTTCCCCAGTCAGCCATCGCCGGTTTGGTCTCCCAGTCAGCCCCCGTCACCCTCGCACGGACGGCCCGGTTACAGGCTTCGCTTCACTGCGGCGTGCAATTGGTCCCACAGCGGCTTGAGCTCCGGCTTCGTCTTGACGATGTCGTCGCCGACCGCGCCGACCTTCGCCATCACGTCGGCCTTGTCGGCAGGTGACAGCACATTGAGCTCACCGCCCTTGTCGACCCACACCTTGCGTTGCTCTGCCAGGAAGCCGATCACCCAGGGGTTGACCTCCAGACCAGCCTCCTGCTGCCGTCTCCAGTATCATCGCTTTGAGGTCCGCGGGGAGCGGATCAAACCATCGCTTGCTCATGGCGGCCATTTCGAACACGAACGCCTGACCCGTCTCGTTCAGATATTTGGTTGCGTCGTAATAGCGAAGTGCCGAGAACAACCCGACATTGCCGAGCGAGCCGTCGATCGTCCCCTGCTGGAGAGCCGGCATGACGTCGGCAAGCGTCATCGGCACGCCGGTGCCGCCGAGCCGCGTGATCTGGTCGATCTGGAATGGCGACGCGAACACCCTGATCTTTCTGCCCTTGATGTCCGCGGGAGTGCGGAACGGCGCGCGCGTCACGAACGCCGCCGGGCCGCCGATGAACATGCTCACGCCGATCAGCCCCTTGTTGGCGCCGACGGCCAGGAACGCTTTGACGAATTCCGGGTCGGTCGCGAGCTTGATGGCTTGCTGCTCGCTCGACACCAATCCGGGAGCGCTCAAAAGCTCGAAGCGCGGGTCGACGCCGACGAAAAATTCGGGCGGCGCGTTGAAAATCTGGATCGAACCGAGCTGCGTACCCTCGATCATGCGCGGGATCGAGCCAAGCTGGCTTGCCGGGTAAAGCTCGGCCTTGATGCGGCCGCCGGATTTCTTCTCGATCCGCTCGGCAAAGATCTTCATCCACAGGTGCTGTCCATCGTTGAGCGTCGCGGTGGCGAGCTTCATCACGATCGGATTGTTCTGGGCCCGGACTGCGGGAATTCCGGTAGCCATGATCGCAACGGCAAAGGCCGCGGCGAGCGCGTGTCTCGCTTTCATGTGGTTCTCCTGGCTGATCCCGGCAAAAGGTCTTTGTTTATGGACGGTGGTCGCGGCTCCCAAGCGGCCAAACACGGCCAAGTTTCCGCACGCTTGCGGCGAAGCATCACCGCTGGCGGCATCGATCTGCGCATAATTGTAAGCTTTGCCCGCCGCCGGCGCCCGCGCCGCCATCGCAAAGAAGGGATCGCGGCACGTCCCCGGGCAGCTCTGACGTCAGGCTACATGGGTGGCCGACGGAGCGAAAGAGGGACATCTCTCGTACGCGCCCCAGTTCGTCCCCTGCCAAGCAAGTGTGACCCCCCGGGAGTACTGTTGCATCACTGCGGCATCAGGCGACGGATGGTCCAGCAGACGCCGCGCGCCAGCATCGATCCGGCGATCGCGGGAACGCCGACCATGATCCAGACGAAGATATATTCGATTGGCAGTAGATTATGCGTCGTCGGATCGATTGCCGTGTCATGGATGAGAACGATTGTGTGCGTCAATGTCACGGCGAGAATGATCGCGCAGGGAATGAGGAGCCCGAGCGAGTCGAGCGACGCCGACAGGCCAACGCGGTCGCTGGCGCCTCGTGCATCGTCGCGGGGACGCAGCACCTTGAAATCCAGCAGGAAGGCGCACACCAGCGGAATCAACATAGCGATCAACAAACCACTGCTGCCGGAATTATAGAGTTCGTGCTGAGAGCGCTGGTTGTAGGGATAGGCGTCGAGAAATACCGTCAAGTCGTAGGCAACGCCTACGGCCAGAGCCAGGGCCACACGCACGAACGTGATCGGGTTGCGGGTCACCGCTCGCTCCTCAGACGAAAAATATCCACCTTTAGTGGCGTCACCCACCGTAGCGGTTCACGGAGACCCGCAGGGGTTGCGCCTGCAGGCGCCGCAGCGCTCATGTTTGGTTAGGAGTTACTTTGTATAAATCAAACCGCAGCAAACCGGTTAATGCACTCACAAACCGAGGAAATTCGCCCGCGCGTTTCACATTTTAGCAAGCTTCGCACTTTAGCTAATTTCGATCATGAAACACTCGCGCCCAGAAGGTTCCTGGCGGAGCCTGCTCGCCCAGTTTTGCGGTGATCGCCGCGGCAACGTCGCGATCACGTTCTCTCTGACGCTCATCCCCATCGTCATGCTGGTCGGCGTGGGCGTCGACTATACCCGCGGGTCCATGATCCGGAACGAGCTGCAGGCTTCAGCCGATTCGGCAAGCCTCGCAGCAGTGTCACAGAATTCCGCCGGCTATAACGCCGCCATGAGCATGACCGGCAACGGCTCGGTGTCGGTAGGCGTGACCGAAGCGACCAATGTGTTCAACGGCAACCTGAACGGAAAGACCGGCTTTACCAATTTGCAGGTTACCGCGACCGTTACGAAGACCGGCACGACCCTTGCCTCGGTTGTTCAATTCACCGCGTCGGTGCCGACCTACTTCATGGGGATCTTCGGCACCAAGAACATATCGCTGACGGGTCAGTCGACGTCGTCGAGCAGCATGCCGATCTACATCAACTACTACCTCATGCTCGACGTGTCCGGGTCGATGAGCTTCCCGTCGACAGCCACCGAGCAGACGCGGCTGCAAAGCATCAACCCGGACAATTACACCCTCTATCCGAACGGCTGCACGTTCGCCTGTCATTTCACGACGCAGGGCGCTTGCCCCAACAACGAGCAGAAGTACAATACCAACGGCTATTGTGAAGGCTTCTCTCTGTCGCGAACCGCCGGAAATACGGCCAACACGCCTGTCACCTCCTGCCCGACACCTGGAACGAGCGCGTGCATCCAATTGCGCGCGGACGCCGTCGGTTACGCCGTGAACGCGCTGCTGCAAACCGCCGTCAACAGTGAAAAGGTCACCAACCAATTCCAGGTCGGGCTCTATCCGTTCATCCAGTATCTTTATTCGTATTTTCCCTTGACCACCAAGCTGAACGGATCAGCCAGCAGCCAAGGCACGATCAACTACGCGGCCGCGCAGTTGGCGACTCTGTTGGATACCGGTAACAACGCATCCCTGGGATCAGGCGGCACGCATTTCGAAAACGCCTTTCCGAGCATGAACAACTTGATTACGTCAGTCGGCACGGGGACCAAAAAGAGCCCGCTGCCATACGTGTTTCTCATCACCGATGGCGCGCAGGATTCCCAGACGCAATGGAGCGGCAGCTGGGCCGGCAGCAACCAAGCCACAGTGCTGGACTCAAGCCTCTGCACGCCACTCAAGAATCGCGGGATAACGATCGCCGTCCTGTATATCCCTTATCAGACGATTCAGAACGCGACGAACTTTGCCAACGGCGAAGACTTTGCGGTCAACGCCATCATTCCGAACATCCCGACGGCATTGCAGGCCTGTGCTTCGCCCGGCTTCTACTACACGGCGAGCAGCCCCCAGGCGATAACAGACGCCCTCAACGCGATGTTCGCACAGTCTCTGCAAACGGCCCACATCACGAATTGATCCTTCATCGTTCGATCGAACCGATCGGCGCCGCGCGGGCAGCGGCGGCGCCTGGCCATCGTCAGTGCTTTAATCGATTTCACGCTTTGTCGACGCACGCCGCGCCACCTTTGCGTGCGCTTGGAGGACGTGTATCCTCACTCATCCGTCGGAGAAATGCGTGTTGCTCGGGGTTGCGCGCGATCGAAAAATATCGGGGAGGTCATCATGCTGAATCGCGGCAGGGCTTTGGCGATCGCAATCGCGCTGTTGGCCGTTCCCGCGATGATCGGCGGCGCGCAGGCGGCCGATGACGGGAAGTACCCTGATTGGCGAGGCCAGTGGATGCGGTTCTCCGTTCCGACCGGCACACAGCCCTCCCATGACCAGACCAAGCCGTGGGGGCGCGGGCAGCAGGCGCCGCTGACGCCCGAATATCAAGCCGTGCTCGAGGCGAGCATCGCCGATCAGGCGCAAGGCGGCCTCGGCAACTTTCCGACCACCTTGGGACGCGCCGCCGGCATGCCGCACATGATGATGGCCTTCATCCCCATGGAGTTCGTCATCACGCCGGATGCGACCTACGTGCTTGTCGGGATGTACGACCACTTCCGCCGTATCTACACCGATGGACGCGATTGGCCGAAGGAGTTCGAGCCGACCTATGCGGGCTACTCGATCGGGCGGTGGATCGACGAAGATGGCGATGGCCGCTACGACGTGCTCGAGGTCGAGACGCGCGGCTTCAAGGGACCGCGCGCCTACGACGAATTGGGCCTGCCGCTGCATTTCGACAATCAGTCGATCTTCCGGGAGCGCATCTATCTCGACAAGGCCGATCCGAAGATGCTCCATGACGAGATCACGACGATCGACCACGCGTTGACGCATCCGTGGATCGTCGACAAGAAATACGTGCATAATCCCGATCTGCGCGCCGAATGGCCGGAATATTACATCTCCAGCGGCAACGCCCAGGTCGGCATCGGCAAGGAAAACTATTTCCTGAGCGCCGACGGACTGTTGATGCCGGCAAAGAAGAACCAGGCGCCGCCCGATTTGAAATATTTCAACCGCCCGCAGAAGTGATGCCGCGATGCGCGGTGAAATGACGAGCGCAAATCCGAACACGTAGGGTGGGCAAAGCGCGGCCGAAGGCCGCGTATCGGCGCGTTCGTCCACCGCTTTCGCACCGCCACGTGGATCACGGCGAACGTAACGGTGCGCACGCGCCGCAAGTCCGCCCTATGCGTACTCCTTGCAGCCGCCTACAACGACCGGCTGACCGCGATCGGCGCGGCTGCGCGGCGCGGCGGGGCGTAGGCGCGGCCAGTCGCGCCGTACGTTGTCGGCGTCGATCGCTTCTGAAGTTCGGTCGCGACGCCGCGCAAGATGCCTTCGGATACGGCGCGCGCGGTCGCGAGCACCGTGAGGTTGATCTGCAGATGGGCGCGGAACTGCTCGTGCTGTTGGCGCAGCGTATCGAGCAGGCTCGGCGTTGCGGTCGCAAGAAAGCGCGTGCTCGCGCGCAGCCGGGCCGCATGATCCATGAAAGCGCGGGCAAGCTCGGTCTTGCGCTGCGCGACCTTGGCCGCCGTCGTGAGCCGACCGCCGCGCACCAGCGCGGTCTCCTCTTCGACGATCCCGCACAGCTCGGTCATCAGCTTCTCGATCTCCGCCGTCACAGCGCGGGCTTCGGCCTCCGTGGTGATCGGCTGGACCTGTGGCTGCGGCGGCGCCTTCGGCTGCTGCTGAGCTTGTGGTTGAGGCCGGCCTCGCGATTGCGCCGGCGGCGGGACGTTGCGCGTAAATGGCGCCGCAGGCGCGGCCGGGCTCGACGTGGCGCGCAGCGGCGGCTCGACGCGAGGGGCGGCAGACGAGTCGCGCATGGTTGCTATTCCTTTCAGATGGCGGAGATGGTCAGCTCACCTTCGCGGTCGTCGCCGCGGCAGCCTTGTGGGCCATGAGCGACTTGTAGATCTGGTTCGCGATGCCGATGCCGCCGGCCTTGACGAAGGCCTTGCCGTATTGGTCGGTCAGCATCGAGCGCCACACGCCGACGCCCTTCGCATTTCCGAGCGGGCCTTCGTCGCCGATGTCGGTGAACATGTGCTGCATCATCGAGGAGAGAAACATCGCCTCGAAATCATTGGCCTGGGCGCGGGTGCGGTCGCCCGATGCCTCGTTCGAACGAACGCGCGGGGTCGCGCCATAGGGCACCACGAGCTGGGCGATATCGAGCGGAAGCGCCGTCATCACATCACCTCGACATCGGCCTGGACCGCGCCGGCGGCCTTGATTGCCTGCAGGATGGAGATCAGGTCGCGCGGGCCAATGCCCAGCGCATTGAGGCCATCGACGAGTTGCTGCAGCGACACGCCGTCCGGCACGATGGCAAGCTTGCGGCCATCCTCCTGCACACCGACTTTGGTGCGCGGCACGACCACGGTGCGGCCGCGCGAGAACGGCGCCGGCTGGCTCACCTGCGGTGTCTCCGAAATGGTGACCGTCAGGTTGCCCTGCGATACCGCCACCATGGAGACGCGCACGTCGCGACCCATCACGATGATGCCGGAGCGCTCGTCGATGATGATTTTCGCCGCGCAGGTCCGGCTCGATCTGAAGCTGCTCGATCTCGGTGAGAAGCGCGACGACGTTGTTGGCGTATTCCTTCGGTACCGTCAGCGCCACCGTCGAAGGATCGACCGGTTCGGCCGTCGCAGCGCCAAGAAAATCGTTGATGGCGGCGGCGATGCGCTTCGCCGTCGTGAAGTCGGAATTGCGCAGTGCGAGGCGAACGTTGGGCAGACTGTTGAGCGCGAACTCGATCTCGCGCTCGATGATCGCCCCGTTGGCGATGCGGCCGACGGTCGGCACGCCGCGGGTGATGCTCGCCGCCTCGCCCTGCACCTGGAAGCCGCCGATCGCGAGCGAGCCCTGGGCGACCGCATAGACGTTGCCGTCGGCGCCGAGGAGCGGCGTCACCAGGAGCGTGCCGCCCTGCAGACTCTTGGCATCGCCAAGGGCGGAGACGGTGACGTCGATCCGCGTGCCCTGGGTCGAGAATGCCGGCAGGTTCGCCGTGACCATCACGGCGGCGACGTTCTTGAGACTGAGATTCTGCCCGCGGATGTTGACGCCGAGGCGCTCCAGCATCGCGGTGATCGACTGCTTGGTGAACGGCGAATTGTTGATGGTGTCGCCGGTGCCCTGAAGGCCGACCACGAGCCCATAGCCGATGAGCTGGTTGTCGCGCACACCTTCGATATTGGCGAGGTCCTTGATGCGGGAGGCGGCGTCGGCCGGAGCGAAGCTCGCGAACGCGAGGACGGCCGCGACGATGCACGCGACCGCCCTCGCACTTGCCCGCGTTGCTCTACCAACATCCCAACCTGTCACCGGCATCGCTCGTCCCCACCCCAGCGCCTGCCGCGTGCCGCGCTGCCGGGTCCAAGTGAAGCGAGTTGCGTGCC
Organism: uncultured Alphaproteobacteria bacterium; assembly: GCA_963702755.1. Lineage (GTDB taxonomy): Bacteria > Pseudomonadota > Alphaproteobacteria > Rhizobiales > Xanthobacteraceae > JAJPKK01. The sequence continues at coordinate 335,201 of CAVPDZ010000018.1, forward strand.
ACTCCGGGGATTTTTTGCAAACCCTTGAAATAATTACGAAAGCGGCAATCGAGGCGAGGGTCAGGACAAGGCGCGGCGTGGCATGCTTTGCCGTTGCTGGGCAACAATTGCCGGGCATTTACCGGGCGTTAACCATGCTGCGGAACTGTGTGTAGCCCGGATGAAGCGAAGCGTAATCCGGGTCGGCAGCTGCCATTAGCGAGGCTGTTCCCGGACTTCGCTTCGCTTCATCCGGGCTACGGGTCGATGGGAGAGCTTCATGCGGGTCGAGCGAACGAATGGCGCCGGCGGGGTGACGTCGAGCAAGTCGGTGCGCCGCAGCGGCTCGGACGGCTTCACGCTCGGCGAGGGGGAATCGGCGACCTCGCCAACGGCCAACACCGGCGTTCGGTCGATCGGCGGCATCGATATACTGATGGCGCTTCAGGGCATCGAGGAACCCGGTGAGCGGCGCCGCCGCGCGGTCGCGCGCGGTCGCACGGCGCTCGATGCTCTCAATTCGCTCAAGATCGGCCTCCTCGAAGGCGGCCTCGGGCACGACACCGTCGGCCGGCTCAAGGCTGCGGTTGCCGTGACTCAAGGACGGCTCAGGCGATCCGATGCTCGACGGCGTCCTGGCGGAAATCGAACTCCGTCTCGAAGTGGAGATCGCAAAGATCGAGCCCTGCCCCGCCTGACTGTCGTTTGCCCGCGATCCGCGATAAGAAGTCGGCCCCACCGGCGCGAGGCAAAATCCTATGAACAATGCCGATCTGATCGTCGCGACTTTGAAGGCGGCCGGGATCGCGCGCGGATTCGGCATTCCGAGCGGCAACGTGCTGCCGCTGATGGAGGCGATGCGCAAAGGCGGCATCGCCTTCGTGCTCACCGCCCATGAAGGCTCGGCGGGCTTTGCCGCCGATGTCAGCGGGCGGATGACCGGCGTGCCGGGGCTCTGCATCGCGACGCTCGGCCCGGGCGCGACCAACCTCGCGACCGGCGTCGGCTGTGCCTGGCTCGATCGCTCGCCGCTCATCGCCCTCACCTGCAACCTCAACACCGAGCAGCTCGGCCGTCGCATCCAGATGTGGATCGACCATCATGCGCTGTTTGCGCCGATCACCAAAGGCTCGTTCCGATTGGAAGCGGGCCGCATCGTCGAGACCGTGAACGCCGCGATCCGCCTCGCGCTCACCGAGCCGCGCGGGCCGGTGCATCTCGACTTGCCGGAGGACGTCGCGCTCGCGCCGGCGCGAGAACTCTTGTGCCGGCCGCCTCGCCCGAGAAGATCGCGCCGCCTCACTGACGCCGCTCTCGCCCGCGCCGGCGACTTGATCGCGAATGCCAGGCGGCCGATTGCCGTGCTCGGCTCCTCGGCCATGCGGGTCGCCGATCCGGCGCTGTTGCGCCGCGTGGTCGAGCGACATCGCCTCCCCTTCGCCACCACGACGATGGCCAAGGGCATGATCGATGAAGATCATCCGCTGTCGCTCGGCTGCATCGAGCGCGCATGCCGGCAGGTGCAGCGTCGCTTCCTGCGCTCCGCCGATCTCATCGTCGGGCTCGGCTACGACACCATCGAGGTCGAATACGAAGCCTGGATCGGCGACGCGCCGCTCCTCCACGTCGACATCGAAACGGCCGACGTTGCGCCCTCGGTCAAGCTCGTCCACCAGGTGACCGGCGATCTCGATCAATCCCTCGCGCGGCTTGCCGCGATGCCCGCCTCCGGCAATGCGCTGGACGGACGCGGCGCTTGCCGAGCACCGTCGCATGTTCCAGGCCGCCCTGCGGCCGGCATCGAAATCCTTCACCGCGCATGCGGCGATCGACGCGGTCCGCGCCGCGCTGCCGCGCGACGGCATCCTCGCCTTCGATGTCGGCGCGCATACGCACCAGATCGCCAGCCAATGGACCGCGCACGCGCCGAAATCGTTCCAGATCACCAACGGCTGGTCATCCATGGGCTTCGGCCTGCCTGCCGCAATCGCGGCAAAGCTCGCCCGGCCCGAACTGCCGGTGGTGGCGCTCATCGGCGACGGCTGCTTCCAGATGACCTGCGGCGAGGTCGCGGTGGCAAAGCGCCTCGGCCTTGCACTGCCGATCGTGGTGCTCGACGACCGCTGGCTCGCCCTCATCAAGGTGAAGCAGATCCGCCGGCAGTTCCCGCTCTACGGCACGGAGCTGCAGGCCGAGGACTACCGCGAGCCGCCGGCGCACTATTTCGGCGTGCCCGCGCTGGGCGTGCGCAGCGCCGATGCGCTTGCCGCAGCCGTTTCAAAGGCGCTCGCCGCCGACGGTCCGACGGTGATCGAAGCGGTGGTCGATTCCGAACACTACGTCGACACGGTCTACGACTGAACGAATGGTTACTCCCGTTCGCGGCCGGCGATCTCGGCCTGCCACGGCGCGACGCGGCGCTCGACGAAGCCGATGAGGCTCGTCAGCCCGATCGCCAGCACCATCAGCACGACGATCGGCACGAACATGTTTGCCGTGTCGAAGTTGTTGGCGGAATTGATGATAATCGCGCCGAGGCCGGAGATGGCAGTGTAGAATTCCGCGATCACCATGGCGACCACGGCGCGGCCGACGGCGAGGCGGATGCCCGCCATGATGTAGGGCAGCGTCGCCGGCAGCACGATGCGCCGCAGGATCACCGAATTCGGCGCGACGAACGACTTGCCGACCTCGATCAGGCTTTTCGGCACGGCCGTGACGCCGACCCAGGTGTTGATGCAGATCGGGAAGACCGACATCAGGAACACCACCGCGGCCTTCACCATGAAGCCGATGCCGAGCCACAGCACGAGCAGCGGCACAAGGGCGACGAGCGGCATCGCGTAGCCGGCCGTCACGTAGATGCCGAGCGCTGCTTCCGCCGTGCGATAACGGCCGATGATGAGCCCGAGCGGCACGCCGAGCACGATCGCCGCGATGTAGCCGACGAGGAACGGCTGCAGACTTTCGAAGGTCGCGGCTTCAAGCTTGCCATCTCTCGCAAGATCCCAGAATGCCTGTGCAATCGCGCTCGGATAGGAGCCGAACACCGGGTTGATATCGCGACCGAACCATTCCCACACGAGGAGGAGAACCGCGAGCGAGGACGCGGTGATGACCCAGCGCGGCACGCTGCGCGGCGCGGCGCTTTCCGGCACTTGCGCGTCGGTCGCAGGGACTTCGGTATTACTGATATCCGCCATTCGCGCGCCCCGGCTCAATGCAACGTCGGCGTCGCCGACGCGGTCGGCTCGGCATGCAGCGCCTTCCACACGTGGTAGCGCGTGTCGGCGAATTCCTTGGTCCCGCGGGCGGCTTCGAGATCGCGCGGACGCGGCAGCGGCACGTCGAGGATTTCCTGCACCCGGCCGTCGCGCATGATCACGACGCGGTCGGCGATCAGCACAGCCTCGTCGAGATCGTGGGTGACGAACAGGATGGTCTTGCGGGTGCGACCGTGGATCTGCAGGAGCTCGTCCTGCATGGTCTCGCGGGTCTGGGCGTCGAGCGCGCCAAACGGCTCGTCCATCAGCAAGACCTTGGGGTCGATCGCGAGCGCGCGGGCAATGCCGACCCGCTGCTGCATGCCGCCGGACAATTGATGCGGGCGGCGGTCCTTCGACGCGCCGAGGCCGACGAGATCGAGATAGCGCATCGCCGTGTCGCGCAGCTCCGCGCCGCGCAGGCCCTTCATCTCGAGCCCGAACATCACGTTCTGCATGGCCGTCAGCCACGGCAACAGCTCGGCGTGCTGGAACACCATGCCGCGGTCGTAGCCGCAGCCCTTGACCTCGCGCCCGTCCACCGTGACGCGGCCGCTGTTCGCATGCTCAAGCCCCATGGCGACGCGCAGCGCCGTGGTCTTGCCGCAGCCGGACGGCCCGATCAGCGACACGATCTCGCCGTCTCGCACGGTGAAGCTCACCCGCGACAAGGCGTTGACCGTATGCAGATCGTTGCCGATCCGCAGCGTAAATCGCTTCGATACGTCGACGAGGCTGACCTCGCCCATCACGCGTACTCCCTTTGTTGTCCGCCCTCCTTCCTGTGGGGCCCTCGGATGCGCAGCGGTTCTTTCAATCTCCCTCGCGGGAGAGGTCGCCCGCGCGTCAGCGAGGGCGGGGAGGGGGCGTGCACCAACTCCGCTCTCGTTATGAGGCGCGCCCCTCACCCCGACCCTCTCTTGCGAGAGGAGAGGGAGAAGAGCAAGCACGGTCATATACGATCACCCAGCCTTGTGGGGAGGGAAGAAAAGCCAGCCCGGAACAAATCAGATTCCGATGCCGCGCGAGCGTGCGCCGCAATCTCATCGTCCGGCGGCGTAGCCTTGCATGCCGCGCGGATTGGCGGCGGCTTTGCGGCGACGGCCATCGCGGGAGGCGGCGGTGCAGCCGGCCTTCCGACCAGGCCGGGCCGACTTCGACGACATGGCCGCGTTGCTCCAAGTCCTTACGCGAGTTCCGCCGGTACGCGGCTTTCGATCACCAGCACGCCCGGGCGCGCCGTACGCGGCCAGAACGAGATCGGGAAGTGCTCGGAATGCCAGGCCGGGGCGTCGATCGCCTCCTGGAGATTGAGCTTGGCATGAACGTGGCGCAGGAAGAATTGCGCGGTCCACTGGTCCTGCTGGTCGCCGCCGGGCGTGCCCCAGGCGAGATACGGCTCGCCATCGCGCAATGCGAGTGTCGGCGACAGCGTCGTGCGCGGCCGCTTGCCGGGCGCCAACGACGCCGGATGGTTCTCCTCGAGCCAGAACATCTGGCCGCGGGTGCCGAGGCCGAAACCCAGTTCGGGAATGACCGGCGAGGACTGCAGCCAACCACCGGACGGCGTCGCCGTCACCATGTTACCGGCGCGATCGATGATGTCGAAATGCACGGTGTCGCCGCGGACTTCGCCGACGCGCCCCACGGTCGGCTCGCCGGCGCCCATGGCACCGACCGCTTCGCGCGTACCCTCGGCGCGGCGGAGCTTCACGACGGCGCCAAAGCCTTCGACCGAACCGGGCTGCAGCTCAAGCGAGGCAGTATGATGGATGAGCTTGCGGCGCTCGGCGTTGTAGGCGTCGGACAGCAGCGTCTCCATCGGCACTTCGACAAAATCCGGATCGCCGTAGAATTTCTCGCGGTCGGCGAAGGCGAGCTTCGATGCCTCCACCACGAGATGGATGAACTCCGGCTCGGCAACATCGAGGCCGTCAAGGTTGAAGCCCTTGAGCAGCGCGAGCTGCTGGAGCATCACCGGCCCCTGCGCCCACGGTCCCGGCTTGCACACGCGATAACGCCCGTAATCGTAGGTGAGCGGGGCTTCCTTGGTGGCCTGCCAACGCGCCATGTCCTCGCCGGTGAGCACGCCGCGATGGCGTTCGCCGCTCGTATCCATGATCTCCTGGGTGCGGCAGAAGCGGTCGATCTCCTCGGCGACGAAGCCCTGCGACCACACCTTGCGCGCCCGCTCGATCTCGGCCTCGCGGCTGCCGCCCTCGCATTCGCGCAGCACGCGCGCGTAGGTGTCGGCAAGCGCCGGATTCGTGAACAAAGTGCCCGTCGGCGGCACCTTGCCGTCGCGCAGATAGACCGCGGCCGAGGTCGGCCAATGCTCGCGAAACAGCTTTTCCACAGTCGCGATCGTGGCATTGGCGCGCTCGACCAGCGGATGGCCTTCGCGCGCGTAGAAGATCGCCGGCGCGATCACATCGGCGACGCGCATGGTGCCGTGATCGCGCAGCAGCATCATCCAGCTGTCGAACATGCCGGGCACGCAGGCGGCGAGGAGGCCGGTGCCCGGCATCATGTCGAGACCAAGCGCACGGTAGTGGGCAATCGTCGCCCCGGCCGGGGCCGGTCCCTGGCCACAGATCACTTCGACCGCGCCCTTGCGGACGTCGAACAGGATCACCGGCACGTCGCCGCCCGGGCCGTTGAGATGCGGCTCGACCACCTGGAGGGTGAAGGCGGTCGCACACGCGGCATCGAAGGCATTGCCGCCTTTTTCAAGCGTGGCCATGCCGACCGCGGTCGCGATCCAATGAGTCGAGGTGACAACCCCGAAAGTGCCTTCGATTTCAGGGCGCGTCGTGAACGGATTGGGATTGACGTTGCTCATGGGACCTCGGCCGCCGCGGACGGCGGCTTGCAGTGACGATTGAATCGCGGGCCGAGATCAAGGTCAATCGGCGAAAACTGGTTCTCAAATACCGACAGCGCGCTGAGTCCGCAACGGCGCACGTCGTTGGTGTGCTGTCTGGAAAGAACCCGTGCCGCGAGTCGGCCGCAATCTGTCGCCACGTGGGGATGATTCACAGGCTCAAGCGATCAAAAACCGTCGCGAAAGTGAGTCCAAAGATGCATTTTTTTCATCGCCGTTAACAGATTTAACCTTTTGAATTCACGTTACTTTCCGAAAGAGCCATCGGCGCCGCGCGGTAGCCCGATCATGGTTAGCTCCAAAAAAATTCCGCTGTGGCTTTTTTACACTAGTTTTAACGGTGCTAGTTCAGGCTTTATTGGCGGCGGTGGTGTTGCGTAACCCGCCAGCCATAATGAGGGTAACAGCAATCAGGGGCTATGAACTATGAGCAAACTCCTTCTCGTAGCGGCTTCTACGTTCGCGTTCGCGGGCGCAGCAATCGCAGCCGATTTCCCGACTAAAGAACCGCCACCGCCGGCTCCGGTGGTTGGCAAGGCTCCGATCGGCAAGGCTCCGATCGGCAAGGGCCCGATCTACACGAAGGGTTGATCGTTCGTCGCGCGGGAGCCGGCTAAAGCCGGCTCCGCGGTGCGCCGAAGTTGAAGTGAAGAACTTTCCGCTTGTGCCTCTTGAAAGGACTCGGGGGGCGCAGCGGGGTTTTTCACATCAAGCCCCCGACACAAGCAGCGGGGCGCTTGTCGAGTCAAGCGTCTCTTATCGAAGTTCTTCCCAAGCGATCTGCGTAACGAGTTCCGATCGCGAGGGGTGCGGACCGCGGGGGAAACGGTCCGAATTAAATAACCTCCAAAGACTTTCCAAGAATCTCGGAGGACTCTGGTTATGCAGGACAGGTCGAAACTTTCAGCCCGCACAGCGACAGGCCTTTGCGCCGCGGCACTCCTAGCCGCCGCTTATGTCGCGCCAGTTCACGCTCAGGGGGTGCAGGTCACTCACACGGCAGCGGTGTCCGATCAGGTCGCAGCGGTGTCCGATGCGCCCGCCGAAGCCCTGCCGGCAGTACATGTGCATGCGCAGCGCGCGCCGCAGCACGTGTCGGCAGCTTCGACGCATCGGTCGCAGGCGCCGGTCTCGACGGCAAATCGTTATTTCGTTGATTTCCGTGCCCGGACCGCGGCGAGCTACGGCCACGCGTTCCTCTGGTACGGACGTCTCGACGCCAACGGCAAGGTCCGCTCTGTCGAGGTGGCCGGGTTGCATCCCGCGACCGACAGCGTGATCCCCTATATCATCGGGCACGTGTTTCCGGTGCCGTCCGAAACCGGCAAGAGCTACGGCGACCTTGACGAGGATTATCTCACCGCGAGCTATCGCGTTTATCTGAGCGACGCGGATGCGCGGAAGGTGTTTGCCTACATCAAGTACAAGCAGGCGCATTCCCCGGTCTGGACGGCCGGCGGGATAAACTGCACGTTGTTCATCGCCGACGTCGCGAACTACATGGGCCTGAAGACGCCCCTGGTGCCGTCGCTGACCTACCCCGAGACCCTCGTCAACGATATCAAGCGGCTCAATGGCGGCCGCACCGAGGTCAGCTTGGTGGCTGCGGGACATTAATGGCGGGCAGCGCCGGAGCGAATGCGCCGGTGCTTTAAATCGACGGCCGACCACCGGCCTACCTTTCCAGACGCGGTCGCATCCATGACGGATCGGCCGCGTTTTTCTTTTGCGAATCGCCAAACTCCGAGGCCCCCCAGCCGGACTGTGCTGTGGGCAGAGTGCGGTTGACGGCCGCGACCGTTCCCGCGGACCTGTGACGGCATCCGTGCGGCAATCGAGCGGCTGCCAGGCACGAGCGAGACCTTCACGCGCGCTGTTCGCCCGGTGTCGACGACACGCCTCGAATGTAATCCGCACGCCGTGGTTCCCGATGATCGGCGATGGTCGAACGCAGCGCCCTCGCATCGTCGTACCATCAATGCTTATGTGTCGACGGGCCGACGTTGATCATGACAGGCAGCCGGCACCGACTCACATGACCTCCATCATCAATCGCAACACGCGAGCGCGTTGCGTAACTCCTGGTCTTGCAAGTCCAGCTCCGCGCGTGACCGAATCACCCGCGCGGAACTCGCTTAAGCACGCCTCTCCTCGAGCCGGTTCGCGCTCACGCGACGCACACCATCGCACCGTGTCGCGCGCTGATTTGTTTGCGCGTCCGCGCGATCGTCGTGCGCGCGGCGGTGCTTCTGCACCTGAGAAAAAATGCGCGCGCGAGATTCCATATCTTCGCTCGATCTTCGCTCCTGTTGCGCCATCAATTTGTCGCTGCGCCCGCCAACACTGCTTGCAGTGGAGTTGGTGAGGGGGAGTGTCATGGCAAGACCAGCTGTAATTTTGGTTGGGGCTGACAAAGGCGGTGTCGGCAAGACGACGGTCTCGCGTACGTTGCTGGACTACTTCGCCTCTCGAAAGATCGCGACCCGCGCATTCGATACCGAGTGCCCGAAGGGAACGCTGAAGCGCTTTTATCCCGACATCACCGACGTCGTCGACGTCACGTCGGTGTCGGACCAGATGAAGATCTTCGACACCATCGAATCGGCGGCCGCACAGATCACGCTGATCGACATCAGGGCCGGCCTGATGTCGCCGACGCTCGGCGCCTTGCGCGACATCGGATTTCTCGACATGGCGAAGCGCAGCGACCTCACCTTCGCGGTCTTTCACATTCTCGGACCGTCGATCGCGTCGCTCGACGAGATCGCCGAAACCTCGAAGTTCCTGGTCGATGCGCGCTACTTCCTGGTGAAGAACTTCATCAACAACACGAACTTCTTCGACTGGGACGAGCGCACCTACAATTCGTACTTCAATCGCATCAAGGATGCGGTCGAGATCGGCGTGCCCAAGCTCAGCGAGATGGCCTACGAGCAGGTCGAAGTCTCCGCCGTGCCGTTCGCGACGTTCATCGCCGACAAGACAGCGAGCGGCGCGCCGGCATCGAACTCGTTCGTGCTGCGCGGCTACGTCCGGCACTGGCTCGGCAATGTCTTCGCCGAATATGACCGCGTGCGCCTCGTCGATCTCATCGGGCCGAAGGAACCGCGCGAGGCGGCGATCTCCAAGCCGCGTGCGGTCGCTCCCATCGCCGAGGCTTCGTAAGCACGATGGCCGGCGAAACCGTGAACGCTGCGCCGGCGAGCGACGCCGGCAGCAGCGAGGCGGAGCTTGCTCAATACGAAGCTCCGATCGTGCCGGCGCAGGCCGGCAATTGCGGCCCCTCTCCGATCTACATCGTGTGCTCGCCGAGCCGCCAGGTCGGCAAGACGCTGCTCGCCCGCCTGTTGGCCGAGCACTACCTCGCGGAAGGTCGTCCCCTCGCTGCCGTCGACCTCGCCGACGAAGGACCGCGGCTGTCGGACTTCCTGCCCGATCACACGCTGATCGCCAACATCGACGACGTGCAAGGCCAGATGCAGCTCTTCGACGGCCTGCTCGAAGACAACACCATGGTCAAGGTCATCGACGTCAGCTATCGCGCGTTCAAGAGCTTCTTCACGGTCGCAAGCAAAATCAACCTGTTCGCGGAGGCGCGCCGTCGCTCGATCGAACCGTTGATCCTGTTCATGATCGACCCTGACCCGGATACGGCCAAAGCTTATGGGTGGCTACGGCAACGGTTCAAGGGAACGGCTTTGCTGCCGGTACGCAATCTCCTCGTCGCCAAGGGATTGCCGCATGGCACGACCTTCGCGCATGCCAGCACGATTGCGGTGTCGCTCGAGATTCCCGTGCTCAGTCCCGCGACCCGATCGCTGATCGCGCGCGAACGCTTCTCGTTCGCGGAGATGGACCATCACGCCGGCGATCGAGCGCACGAAGAGTTGCGGACTTGGCTGCGCCGCATGCGCTGCCAGCTCCGCGAGATCGAGCTCGGCCTGATCTGCGAACAGATCCTGATGGCGCTGCAGTAGCGCAGCGCACCGTCAGCAAACGCGCCGTAGGGTGGGCAAAGCGCGGCAAACGCCGCGCGTGCCCAGCGCTATCGCATGTAGCCGGATGAGCGAAGCGACATCCGGGAATCAAGTGGCCTATTTCGCCAGCTTCCAGGATGTCGCGGCGCTCATGCGGGCTACGCCATGTCCGGCTCGCGTCGATCATCTTCGCGGGCTTCGCGTTCCTTCCCGCATGTCGCTGCGCTCATGCGGGCTACGGACCACTGCGACCGCGTCGCTGTGTTACGCGGCCGCTGCGGCGGCGGCTTGCGGCTGCAGCACGAAGTCGTAGCGGATCGTGTAGAAATGCGTCGCGATCTGCTCGCCGTTCGGCGCTTTGCCCGGCGGGTTGTCGACGAAATCCACGATCAACGGCTCCTTCACGCCATAGACCACGTCGGTCTCGATGTAGGGGCAGCCGCGCTGGAAGAGGTGCGTGACGACGCGGTGATAGCCGGGCGCCTCGATGCAGAAATGGATGTGCGCGGGGCGCATCTCGGAAATCTCGGTGTGCTTGACGAGTTCGCCAATCGGACCGTCCATCGGGATCGAGTAGCCGATCGGCGCCACCGTGCGGATGACGTAGGAGCCGTCGGCCTTGGTGTGAAACAGGCCGCGCATCCACGGCTCGGTGACGTCGCGCTGCGCCTCGTAAAGGCCCTCGCCGTCGGTCTGCCACAGGTCGAGCTTGGCATTGGTGACCGGGCGGCCGTCGAGTCCCTTGACGGTGCCGGTGATGAAGCAGGGAACGCCCGGACACTGCGCCGCCATGTTGCCGCCGTCGGCGAACTCCGGCGCGTTCGGAACATGGAACGGCCCCTCGACGGTGGTCGGCGTCGCGCCGGTCGGCAGCCGGTGGTTGATGGAATCGACCAGCATGCTCACGCCCATGACGTCGGAGAACAGGATGAACTCCTGCCGCTTGTCGTCGCACTTCTTGCCGATCCGGGTCAGGAAATCGATCGCCGTCGCCCACTCGGCCTCGGTCGGCTGGACATCGCGCACGAACGAATGGACGTGCTTGATGAACGACTGCATGACCTGGCGCAGCCGCGGGTCAGGCACGGCCGTCCAGCGCTGGAGCACGACGTCGGTCAGATTTTTTTCCGTTACATAAGGCATGGGAGTTTTCTCCTGAACGTTACCGGGCGGCGCCGATTTCATGTCGCACAATAGCCGTGCCGTCCACCATTGCTTTCATCTTGCCGAAGGCGACCTCGCGCGGAAGATACTTCATGCCGCAATCGGGCGCGATCACGAGGCGCTCTGCGGGCACGTGGGCCAACGCCCCACGGATCCGGCCTGCCACCACGTCCGGCGTCTCGATTGCGGGATCGGCAAGATCGATCACCCCTAGAATGATGGTCTTTGAGGGCAGCTTTCTCAAGACCTCGAGATCGAGGTGCGGCTGCGCGGCCTCGATCGATATCTGCTGGGCTTTGCAATTTTCGAGCTCGGCGAGAAATGAGTACCCGGTGGGCTTGTCATAGACCACGGCCGCATAACCGAAGCAGAGATGCACCGCGACGGTGCCGGTGACCCCGTCGAGCGCGCGGTTGAGCGCCTTGAGCCCGTAGGCGCGGGCCTGGTCGGGGTATTGCTGCATCCACGGCTCGTCGATCTGCACCACATCGGCGCCGGCCGCGAACAGGTCCTTGATCTCGGCATTGACGGCGTCGGCGAACGCCGCCGCGACGGCCTCCTCGTCGCGATAATAGGAGTCCTCGGCCTGCCGGCTCATGGTGAACGGGCCCGGCATGGTCGCCTTGATCTTGCGCTCGGTGTTGGCGCGCAGCACCTTGACGTCGCGCACCTCCACCGGGCCGCGCCGCCGGATCGGCCCGGCAATTCGCGGCACTTTCAGCGGCCGGCCCATGCGGCTCAGCGCCATGCCGGGATTGTCGACGTCCACGCCCTCAAGCGCCGTCGCGAAGCGGTTGGAATAGCTCTCGCGCCGCTGCTCGCCGTCGCTGATGATGTCGAGCCCCGCGCGCTCCTGGTCGCGAATGGCGAGAATGGTCGCATCATCCTGGGCCGCTTCGAGATGCTCCGCCGGCACCAGCCACAGATCCTGCGCGCGGATGCGCGGCACCATCTTGGAGAGCTTCGCCCGATCGATCAGCCATTCCGGCTGCGGGTAGGAACCGACAAGACACGTAGGCAGCATCGACACACCCCCGGCAATGTTCAGCATTGCATCTTCACCTCGCCCTCAAGGGGCGACAAGAGCCGCGAGGCGCGCCTGCACGGCGGCGCGGTCGATCTTGCCGGCGCCGTTGAGCGGCAGCGCCGCGACCACGGCGACGTGGCGCGGATGGGAATAGAGCGGCCCGCGCTCGATGCAGAAAGCCTTGAGGTCTTCGCCGTTCGCGCGCGCACCGTCGCGCAGCACGACCATGGCGGCCGGCGCGAAGCCTTTCACCTTGTGCGGCACCGGGGCGACGACGGCATTGACCACGTCGGGATGGGCGAACAGGAGATTTTCGACCTCCTTCGGATAAATGTTCTCACCGCCGCAGCTGAACATGTCGTCGGCGCGCGACTTGAAATAGTAGAAGCCGTCGGCGTCCTTGAAGAACACGTCCCCGGTCGCAAGCCAGCCGTCCTTGAGCTTCGCCCGCGTGATCTCCGGCTGATTGTGGTAGCCGAGGCAGACGTAGGGGCTGCGAATCAGCAATTCGCCGAAATTCGGCTGTTCGCGCCCGTCGGCATCGACAAGCTTGACCTCGATCCCCGGCGCCTGCGTGCCGACGCTACCGCGCGGCACCTTGCGGCCGTCGAGCGGCGGCCGGAACGGGCTGCCGCCCTCGGTGAGGCCGTAGCTCTCGGAGGTCTTCACGCCGGGCAGCGCGCGCTCGACGGCGTCGAGCAGTTCGGGCGTCACGACGGCCGAGCCGATGGTCAATCCGCGCAGCGCCGACAGATCGAGCTGACCGATGAGATCGCGGTGTTGCAACACCAAAGTGAAGACCGCGGCGACGCCGCGCGAGTAGGTGCAGCGGTATTTGGCGAGCGTCTGCAGGTAAGACGTCGGCTCGTAGGCCGGCATCAGCACGAACGAACCGCCCGCGTAGAGCATCGGCTTGACCGTGCCGCGCAGCGCATTCTTGTGGAACAGAGGCAGCGCCACGAGGCCGCGGTCATCGGGCGAGGCCGGCCAATGGCGCTGGTTGTGCGCGACATACCAGAGCATGCCGCGATGGGTCATGATGGCGCCCTTGGGACGGCCGGTCGATCCGGAGGTGTAGGGCTGGAACGCCTGGGCGTCGTCATCGAGCGGCGGCGGCGCGACCGGCGCGGCCGGACGCGCCATTTCCTCCTCGAAGCCGAGAAATCCCGGCCGAGGATCGTCGAGCACGAGCCGGACGCGCAACGGCGCCTCGGCGGCGATCGCGAGCGCCTGCGGATGGCAGCGCGGATCGATCAGCGCGCCCGCGCACCCCGCATCGAGCAGGATGTAGCGGAGCATGTCTGCCGCAAGGCGGGTGTTGATCGGCACCGGGATGGCGCCGGCGCGCATCGCGCCGAAGAAGAATTCGATGAACTCGACCCGGTTGCCGACCACCATGCCGACGCGTTCGCCAGGCGCGATCTTGAGCCGCGCCAGCATGGCCGCGACCCGGTCCATGCGCGCGTCGAGCGCGCGATATGTGCGCGCGCGCTCCTCGCCGCCGTGAAGGTCGATGATCGCGATCTTGTCGGGATCGCGCGCGACCGCGGCATCGAAGAAGAAGCCGAGGTTACGACCGCCGGTTGGCGTGGTCGCTGTCAGTCACCGCGTGATCCGTCTCAAGGCTTCGCTACGACCATGCGCGTGAGCACGACATCGCGCTTGATGAAGTGATGCCAGACGGCGGCCGCGACGTGCACCACCACAAGCGCGAGCAGGACGTAGGCAAGGACGCGATGAGTGTCCTCCCACAATTCATGCGCGGCCCGATCCGCGTTGACGTAGATCAGCGGAAACTTGATGCCGAACAGGTCCTGCTGCAGCGGGGTTCGCATGGTGCCGGCCAACATCCAGCCAACGATGGTGGTCGCAAACATCAGACGTAGAGACCGGCGTGGCTGATGTGGGCCGCGATGCGCTCCCAAGGTTTGATCTCGCCGGGCAACGCCGGCACCGGATTCATCCAGCGCCACAACAAGCGCAGCACCAGGAGGACCAAGAGGTCGTATCCCATCGCCGCATGAGCGGCATAATTGGCAAGCCGATCCGGCCGTGGCGTGAGATGCGTCATCCACCAGCCGTGGCCGAGCAAAATCAGGATCAGCACCGCGCCGATCCAATGCAGCGCGATCGAGGGCCAGCCCCAGGTCTTGGTTGAATTGCGGATCATGGTCTGCTCCCGAAAACGCGGGGAGCATTGTAGCAGACGGTGTCAATGTCGTGGGCGACCCGCTGAGGCGCGCGCCTCGGCTAGGTGCCGCAATTCGACGACGAGATGGCAGTTACGCGGCGGGGCTGTCGGTCGCGATGCTCATCTGGTTGCCGCGCCAGACGAAGTCGGAACCGGCCCAGGCGTCGACCCAGAGCACCGGAAGCAGCAGGTCGCGCAGCATGGCGTGGAGCGGATAAAGCGGCGTGAAATGCCAGCGCGCGAAGGCAACAAACGCGGTCTCGGCGCCGTACCACAGCGCCCCGACCGCCGCGATCACGGCTGCGACGGAAATGCCGGCTTCGAAGGCTGCGTAGCCGGCGGCGACCAGCGGAAAGAAGGCGCCGCCTAAAATCTCCGGCAGGAAGAACAACGGGAAGCACGCGCGCCGCAGCCGCGCCCAGCGGGTCTGCCGCCGCCACACTTCCATCAGGCCGCGACGGCCGAGCGGCTGATCGAACGGCCGATCGGTGAGCCGCACGCGCAGGCCCGCGGCGCGCACGATCTTGGTTGCTGCGGCGTCCTCGGCGATCTCGGCGCCGAGGGCCGTGATGCCGCCCGCGGCGTCGAGAACGTCGCGCCGCCACAGCATCGTCTTGCCCTGGGCAAAGCCGAAGCCGAGAGTGTCCGCCAGATACTGCGCGCGCGCCTCGTAGGCATTGAGGAACGCACACTCGAGATTGGCGCCAAGCCCGTCCGGCCGGCAGCCCGCCGGCGGCGAGCACACGAGACCGGTATCGGGCTGCCAGACCGCAAACAAGCGCTGCAGGTAATCGCGCGGCATCAGCACGTTGGAGTCCGCAATCACGACCCAATCATGCGCGGCCGCGCGCCATCCCTTGGCGCAGTTGTTGAGCTTCGGGTTCTGGCTGATCCGATCGTCGCCGATCAGGAGGCGCGCGTTCACGCCTGGAAATTCCGCGATCAGTTTCTTTGCGACCTTGATCGCGGGATCGCGCCGCGAGGCGACGCAGAAGATCAGCTCGAATTCCGGATATGCGAGCAGGAACGACGTTCGCAGCGTTTCTTCCAGGAAGTTGTCGAGGCCGCACAGCGGTCGGACGATGCTCACCGGCGCCATATCGTGAGACGGCGCCGGCTGCGATCGCGGCCGGCAGCGCGAGCCGGCAACTAAAATACTGATGATATGCAGGGAAAACGTGATGCCGCAGAACGCGGCGGCTGCAAGGGCCAAATCAGTCATCATTCAAACGATAGGGAGCACTGATGACACTGTGGTGACGACCGCCGTCATCCAACCGCAATACAAATCACCTAGATCGAGACTCATCAAATGCATATCGGGGCAATGGATGGATATTGAAGAAGGCACGCGGCAATATCGCACCCTCTTCATATCCGATGTCCATCTCGGTGCTCGCGGTTGCCGCGCCGAAATGCTGCTCGATTTTCTGCGCTATCATGATGCCGATACCATTTACCTTGTCGGCGACATCGTCGATGGCTGGCGGTTGCGCGCGACCTGGTATTGGCCCCAAGCTCACAATGACGTAGTGCAGAAGCTGTTGCGCAAGGCGCGCAAGGGCGCCCGCATGATCTACGTGCCCGGGAACCACGACGAGTTCCTGCGCGGTTACTACGGCACCCATTTCGGCGGCATCGAAGTGGTCGAAAAGGTGATTCACGAGGCTGCCGACGGGCGCCGCTATCTCGTCATCCACGGCGATCATTTCGACCTCGTCGTGACCCAGGCGCGCTGGCTTGCCCATCTCGGCGACCATGCCTACACGCTCGCGCTCGTGGTCAATCGCATCTTCAACGATCTGCGCCGGTACCTTGGCTTCGGTTACTGGTCGCTGTCGCAGTGGGCGAAGCAGAAGGTGAAGAACGCCGTCAACTACATCGGCGAGTTCGAGAAGACCTTGGTGCTGGAAGCGCGGCGCCACGACGTCGACGGCGTCATCTGCGGTCATATCCACCATCCGACGATCCACGAGAAATTCGGCATCCGTTACGTCAATTGCGGTGACTGGGTCGAAAGCTGCACGGCCATTGCCGAGCATGCCGATGGCCGCTTCGAGGTCATCCGTTGGACGCAAATCATGGGGCGCGGCGACGAAGTAGAGACCATCCCCGCGCAGGCCGCCGCTTAGAGCCCGTTCCCTCGTCGCCTCCACAACGGCCTTGCACCCGCCGGTCGGGCGGCGCTAGCTTCATCGATGGCCAATTCGCAGGAACCGCTTGCTCTGCCGACGGCGGCCGATGTCGATGCCGCCGCCGCGCGGCTCGCCGGCGTTGCCCTGCGCACCCCGCTGATTTCGTCGCCCGTCCTCGAAGCGCTCACGGGCGGACGCGTGTTTCTCAAGCCGGAAACGCTGCAGCGGACCGGATCATTCAAGTTCCGCGGCGCCTACAACAAGCTCGCGACGCTTGCCTCGTCCCAGCGGCAGGGCGGTGTCGTCGCGTTTTCCTCGGGGAACCATGCGCAGGGCGTCGCCGCGGCGGCGAAGCTTCTCGACATGCCGGCCGTCATCGTGATGCCGCGCGACGCGCCGCGGCCGAAGCGCGAGCGCACGGCGGCGCTTGGCGCCGAGGTCGTGCTCTATGACCGCGAGCGCGAGGATCGCGAGGCGATCTCGCGCCGGATCGCCGAGGAGCGCGGCGCGGTGCTGGTGCCGCCCTACGACGATCCGCTGATCATCGCCGGGCAAGGCACCGCCGGCCGCGAGATCGCGGAAGACATGGCGCGGCTCGGCCTCGACCTCGACTGCGTCATCGTCAACGCCTCGGGCGGCGGCCTCACGGCGGGCATCGCCCTCGCGGTCAAGGCGCGCGCGCCGGCGGCGCGCATCTATACGGCAGAGCCCGCGGGCTTCGACGACCACGTGCGCTCGTTCAGGAGCGGCCGGCGCGAGCGCAATCCGTCGCTCACCGGCACGATCTGCGATGCCTTGATGGCGCAGAGTCCCGGCAAGCTCACGTTCGAGATCAACCGCACTCTCGTCGGTGACGGCGTCACCGCGACCGAAGAGGAAGTCGGCCGCGCGGTCGCCTTTGCGTTTCGCGAGCTCAAGCTCGTGGTCGAACCGGGAGGCGCGGTCGCGTTGGCGGCATTGCTCGCCGGCAAGCTCGATGTCACGGGCAAGACCGCCGTGGTGGTGCTGTCCGGCGGCAATGTCGACCCGGAACTGTTTGCGCGCCTCGTGGCCTGAAGTGCGCGGGCGCCCCGGCGCCGGTCAGGTGAACAGCGCGATCCGTTCTTCCTCGCTCAGCGCCATCACATCGGCAAACAGGTTCATGACGAGATCGCTTTGCGGCGCCGTCGCGTCTTCGCGTTTCGGCGGCTCAGCGGACGCCGCTGAGGCCTCGTGCTCGCCGCTTGGCTCAGCGGCCGCACATCGTTTCAGCGGGCGGGGCGACCGACGGAGATTCAGTGGGCGGGGCGACGGGTGGCGCTTCGGCCGCCGGAGCGAGCGGCAGCATCGATCGCCGCGTCATGAGTCGGCTGTCCGGAGGTGTGAACTTCTTCCGCAGGAGGCGAGAGCGTCTCAACTGCGGCAGGGGTCAACGACGAGTCCGGCGCGGGAACCTCGGCCGGCGAGATGGATGCCGGCGATTCGCAAACCGTCTCGTCGCGTGTTTCCAGCACCGGTTCAGCGGCATCCTCCGCCGTCGCCTCGCGCAGTTCCGCCATCACGGTTGATGCGAAGGCGCGCAAGCCTGCAGCGGACGCCTCGATCTCGGGCGATGCCGATGGCGGCGCCGGCAGCTGTGTCGCCGGCGATGGCTCGACCAATTCGCTTTGAGATGCAGGCACCATCTCATCGCCGGCATCGGCATCGGCGGGCGGCTCGAATGCGGATTCCGGTTGCGAGGCGACCTGCGGCGTCGTGGACATCCGGCGGAGGTGGCACGGCCATGGTGGCGCGACGTCACGCTCCGCGATCGGATCGGCGGCGTTCGCGGCCAATAGACCGTTCGCTGCCCGGACGCGGATTTCGAGATAGCGCACCACGTGGAGCAGTCGGCGCGAGCGCTGCCCCGTCAAATCCTGGAGCGAGCAGGCGCCATAGATGTCGCTCGCACAGCGTTCAAGCCGATCGCAGAGGCGCTCATCCGTCCCCTGCTCGCGCAGGCTCCAGGCCAATTCCTGGACCTGCTCGGCAACGCCGAGCAGATTGGCGGTCGCGCGCTCGCCGATGGGGCCGTCGAGTTCAACAGCCGCGTCCGAACTGCGGCCGTCCGCTTGCGAACCTGCCGCCTTCATCGCAGCGATTTCCGACTTCGCGCGGGTGATCGCGTTCGCCATGTCGGCGAGTTCCGCACGCAACCGCTCGATGTCGACCGGCGGCTCCTGCACCAACTCTTTACCGGCTCCTGTGGCGGCTCCTGCAGCGCCTCTTGCACCGTGCTCTGCACCGGCTCAGCCGGCGCCGCGGCTGTTTCGGCCGGCATCGCGTCCGCTAACGCCCGCAGCTCGACATCCGCCTGCGCCGCCGCAACCAGGCGATCGATCGCCGCCAGCACCTGGGCGGTATCGGCGTGGCGGTTGCGACGGGCATATTCGGCGAGAAACCAGCGGCCCCGCTCGGACGCCAGCAGCGCAGCGTGGATCGTTTCGAAATCGGTCTCGCTCGGCGCAATGTCAGCCGGCGGTTCGGAGGGTATTTCGGATGGTGCAAGGGCTGCAGGCATAGCGGGCTCGAGCGAGGAGGCGATAGTAGGAGGCGGCGGAGCGGCAGGTGATTCGATTTCCTTTCAGGATAGCGCGCGGCGACGGATTCGCACGGCGAATGGCTGTTTTCTACGCAGCCTTCTTCGCCTTTGGCGGTATTCAGATGCCCTATTTGCCGGCCTGGCTGTCGAGCCGAGGCCTTGATGCGCGCGAGATCGGCATCCTGCTCGCGGCCCCGATGGTGGTTCGCATCGTCACCGTGCCCCTGGTGACGCGCTTGGTGGATCGCCGCTTCGATGTGCTTCGCGCCCTGACGATGGCGGCAAGCCTTGCCGCGGCGGGCTACGCGGTCATGGCGGGTGCGCGCGGGTTTGTGGCGATCTTCGCGGCCTATGTGGCGATCTCGATCGTCGCCGCGCCGGTGCTGCCGCTGGGCGATGCCTACGGCCTGCGCGGCCTTAATGCCCGCGGGCTTGCCTACGGCCCGGTGCGGCTGTGGGGATCGGTGGCATTCATTTTCGCGAACATGGCTGGCGGCATGTTTCTCGCTCGATTTGGAGCAGCGCCCATCGCCTTCGCCCTTGCCGGCGCCATGGCGCTGACGGCCGCAGCGACGCTGCTGCTGCCGCGCCCGAGCGAGACCGCGGCGGCAGCGAAGGTTTCAGCGGTGCCCACGGGCTCGCTATGGAGATCGGGTCTGTTCGTTGCCGTCGCGCTCGGCGCGAGCCTCGTCCAGGCAAGCCATGCCGTGCTCTACGGCTTCGTCACGCTGCAATGGAGCGCCGCCGGTCTCGATGGCACCACCATCGGCCTGTTGTGGGCGATCGGCGTCATTGCCGAGATCCTGCTGTTTGCGGTCTCGGGCCGGTTGATCATGCGCATCGGCGCGATCGAGACAATTCTCCTCGGCGGGCTTGGCGGCGTGCTGCGCTGGACCGCGATGGCGTTCGATCCGCCGGTCGGCGTTGCTGCCGGCGCTGCAATGCCTTCACGCGCTGTCATTCGGCGCGACGCATGTGGGCGCGATGCATGTGCTCGCGCGCCTCGCCGGTCGCGGCGCCACCGCCCAGGGCGACTTCGCCGCGCTTGCAGGGCATCACCTTTGCCGCCGCAATGGCGCTGTCCGGCGAACTTGTGGAGAAATTCGCCAGCCTCGCTTATCTCGCCATGGCGGCGATCGCGGCGGCCGGGTTTGTCATCGCGCTTGGCGGGCGGCGTAAGTGGCACGCCGAGGCGCTTCGCGCATGACCGGGCTGTCGTTGCGCTGATCGTTGAGGCGCGCGCGTGCGGTCGCTGCCGCAGGTACCGCGGGCGTCGTGCAACTCGGCACCATGTTCGCGAGTTCCTGTCCGCGCAGCAGGATCATGTGCGTCGTGAGACCGCCGCGGCGATCGATCCAGTCGCGCACGTCGGGAGGATAGACGTCGTACATGGCGCGCGTCGCCTCGGTGGCTTGGATTTTGGCGCCGGCCCGATTCGGGCGCCACGCGGCGTGAAATCCGAGCACGGCCCTTGGCGTGACGCAGACCTGGTCGCGCGGCAGAATCCCGATCGCGAGCGTACAGGCCGAGTAGCAGGGGCCGTCGATGACGACCTTTTCGCCGCTGACGCGCGCCTCCAGGAACCGCGCCGCGTAGGACACGAGGAGGCCGCCGCGGTCACCGGTGATGCGCATGGTCGCGCCGGCGGACGACGTCGCAATCACGATCGTCGCGGCAACGCATGCGAGCATCAGCTGGGGGCGGCGCATGTCTCCTTCTCCATCAATCCCCGAAGGTAATATTCATTCCGCGCAAGGAAGATTTGTGACGAAAGGTCTCGACTTAAAGTTCCGCGCCGGCGATCGCTACCCCCATAACGCGCGCGTGGCCGGATGGACAATGCTGCCGTCGTAGCGGAGGCCGTGTGGGCGATCATTTGCGAGCAGCAGCGGACCGTCAAGATCGACGACGCGTGCGCTCTGCGCCACCAGCATTGCCGGCGCGATGGAAAGCGACGTGCAGACCATGCAGCCGACCATCACGTCGAAGCCCATGTGCCGTGCCGCCGTCGCCAGCGCCAACGCCTCGGTCAGGCCTCCGGTCTTGTCGAGCTTGATGTTCACCGCATCGTACTTGCCGGCAAGCGCCGCGAGCGACGCCTGGTCATGAACGCTCTCGTCGGCGCAGACCGGAATGGGGCGCGCGATCGTCCCGAGCGCCGCATCGTCCGCCGCGGGCAGAGGTTGCTCGATCAAGGTGACGCCCGCCGCCGCGCACGCAGCAAGATTTGCGGCAAGGTTCGACGGGTCCCAGGCTTCGTTGGCATCGACAATGAGTTCCGCCCGAGGGGCGGCGCGGCGGACGGCGGCGATCCGTTCGCCGTCGCCGGCACCGCCGAGCTTGACCTTCAGCAACGGCCGTCCCGCTGCGGCAGCGGCGGCGGCCATTTGGTCTGGAGTCCCGAGCGAGATCGTGTAGGCGGTGAGCCGCGGCTCGGGCGCAGCGACGCCGAGCACGTCGTGGGCCGCCCGCCCGCTCCGCTTCGCCTCGAGATCGATGAAGGCGCAATCGAGCGCGTTGCGCGCCGCACCCGCGGGCATTGCCTGCTGCAAGGCGGCGCGGTCGAGGCCTTGCGAGATCGCGCCCCGCAGCCCTTCGATCGCGGCGGCGACGCCCGCCACCGTCTCGCCATAGCGCGGATAGGGCACGCACTCGCCGCGCCCCGTGACCGTGCCGTCGGTCAACTCCGCGACGACAACCTCGGCGACGGTCTTGGCGCCGCGGCTGATCGTGAAAGCGCCGGCAATCGGCCAGCGCTCACTGCGCACCGCGAGGGCGACGGGCATCCCGGCGCCGCGCGGGGACCTTACTCGAAGCGGCCGGCCGCGTGGGCCAGCATGGTGTAGACCTTGCCGGTCTCCGAGGTGAGATAGGTGCGCGCGACCACTTGGCCGCGGTCATCGCGCGCGACCTCGTTGAGCAGGCGCTCGAACTCACCGATGTAACGGTCCACGGTCTGGCGGAACTCGCGGTCACCCTTGTAGCGCCGACGCACTTCGTCGAACGCCTTCTGGCCCTGCATGGTGTAGAGGCGCCGGGTGAACACGTTGCGCTCGCCGCGATTGTAACGCTCCCACAACTCCGCCGCCGCATCGTGATCGATCATGCGGGCGATATCGACCGACAGCGAATCGAGCAACTCGATGGTGTGGCGGACGTTGCGATCCTCGCTCCGCGGCGTCGCCTCCGGGCGCTGCGGCGGATAGGCCTCGCCGCGACCTCCACCCTGGGCCGGCGGCGGCGCGCTGTCGTTCGAAGCGCGGGTCAAGAGATCCGAGATCCAGCCGCCGCGGCCTTGGCCATTGCTCCCGTTGGGAGCGACCGGCGGCGCTTCGACACGACCCCGCTGTGCGCCTCCGGCCGGTGGCGCGGCCTCGTAACGCCGTGCCGTCTCGCCACGTGAAGCGGCGGCCACGGGGACGGCCTCCTCGCGCTGCTGGCGACGGGCGGTTTCCGCGCCGACCGTATCCATGGTGCGCCCATGACGGGCGACGATGCGGTTGAGCTCGGCAAGCGCCTCCATCTGATCGACGATCACCCGGCGCATCTGCGCCGTGCTCTCGGCGGTCTCTTCCGGCAGTTCGAGGACGCCGCGACGCAACTCCTGCCGCGTATTCTCGAGTTCCGACTGCATGTCGATCGACATCTGCCGCATCGACTGCATGATCTCCGAGAACCGCTCGGTCGCCTGCTGCAGCAGCTGGTGCGCTTCCGACGCATTCTGCTGGAACAGGCCCTTGCTCTCGTTCGACACCTGCTCGTAGAGCTCGTGCAGCGCCTCGAGCGTGCGCTTGCCCTGGTCTTCGCTCGCTTCGCGAACCTTTTCGTGCTGTTCCGCGATGGTCCGCGCGCCTTCCGAGGTCGCGTCGGCGACCACGCGGGCGATATCGCGGGCGCGATCCTCGGCCGCATGCAGCAACTCGTCGAGCAGGGTCGTGAAGCGCTTGAGCCGTTCGTCGAGCTCGTCGGTGCGGTTGTTCACCGTGCTCGCGAGTTGCTCGATCACGTTCTTGCGCTCGCCGACCGAGGCCGCAGCGTCCTTGTTGCTCTGGTCGAGCGCGGAAACCGCCTCGGCGAGCGATTTGCCGTGGCCGTCGAACTGGACGGCAAGCTCGCTGAGTTCGCCCAGCACCTTCGACGTCGATCCGTAGAAGTTGCTGACGTGCTGTTCGACCTTGCCGGTGATGCCGTCCGCGTTCTCGAACAGCTTGCCGACGGTCGACACGAACTCGGCGACGCGAGCCGACAGGATCTGCTCGATCGAGTGCAGATTGGTCTGGGCGCCGCCCAGCACCTCCTGCAGCAGGCCGTTGGCGTCGCGCAGCTTCTCGAACAGCGAGGTGGTGTCGGCGCGCAGCATGCTGTGGGTCTCGAGGAGCTCGGAGACGGCCGCGGTCGCGGTCACCTTCGATTCCTCGATCGCGCTTTGCGTCGAGTTCTGGGCGTCCCGCAGCGTCTGCACCAGCGTCGAGCTCGCCACCGAAGCGGTGGCCTTCGTCGCGTCCTGCAGCTCCTTGAACGTCTGCGCGAGCGCAGTCGTCGCCTGCGAAGACGAGGTCTTCGTGGTCTCCTGCAGGTCCTTCAAGGTGATCGCCAAGGTCGAGGTCACCTGCGACGTCGACGTCTTGGCGACCTCCTGCAGGTCCTTGATGGCCTGGGAGACCGTGCTCGTCGACTGCGCGCTCGAGGTCTTCGCGGCTTCCTGCAGGTCCTTGATCGCCTGAGTGACCGTGCTCGTCGATTGCGCGGCGGAGGTCTTCGCGGCCTCCTGCAGATCCTTGATCACCTGCGCGACCGAGGTCGTCGACTGCGAGGCCGAGGTCTTGGCGGTTTCCTGCAGGTCCTTGAGGGCCTGTGCCACCGTGATGGTCGCCTGCGAGACCGAGGTCTTCGTGGTGTCCTGCAGATCCTTGAGCGTGCGGCTGACGATGGTCGTCGCGGTCACGCTCGCGTCGTTGATGATGCGGGCGAGTTCGTTGCTGTTGTCCATCATCGACTGGGCGAAGGCGAACGCCTTGGTGTCGATCGCCTTGGTGGCACTGGTCGCCGCCTTCTCGATCTCGACCGAGAACTGGCCGCCCTTGCTGGCGATCGCGGCGATCAGGCCACTGCTCTTCTCGTCGAGCAGTTGCGACAGCTCGCTCGAGCGCTGGCGGACCGCGGTCGTGACCTCGTCCGCCTTGCCGACGAAGGTCCGCGCGACCTCCTGGGAAACGCCGAGCAGCGTCCGCTCGACTTCCGAGGCGTTCTGCTTGAGCGTGCGTTCGATATCGCTGGTGCTGGTGCGGATCGTGGTGCTCGCCGAATTGGCGAGTTCGGTGAGCCGCTGGCTTGCCTCGGCGGTGTTGCTGGTGATCGCCTCGACGAGTTGCTCGCTGCGCGCGTGCATGACATCGGCTGCCGTGCGGGCCTTGGCGTCGATTTCGCCGGTGATCGAGCCGATGCGGCCGACCAGGAAGTCGGTCGCCGCGGTGGTGCGCGACTCGACTTCGCTCGTGATCTGAGCGGTCCGCTCGACGAGCAGGTTGCCGGCTTCGATCGCGCGGGCGCCGATGTGCTGGGTGACGCCGTGGACCTTGAGCGAGACCTCGTCGGCTGCAGCGGTGGTGCGAGCCTCCATCTCCTGGGTGACGTTCTGGAACCTGATGGCCGCGCCCTCGGCGGCAGCCGCCGCGCGGGTCTCCAGATCCTGGGTGACGTTCTGCACGTGCGTCGCCGCCCCGGCGGCCGCTGCGGCGGCGCGCGTCTCCAAGTCCTGCGTGGCGTTCTGGACGTGCATCGACGCCTCGGCAGCCGCTGCGGCCGCGCGCGTCTCGAGCTCTTGGGTGACGTGCTGGACCTGCGTCGACGCCCCGGCGGCCGCCGCGGCGGCCCGCGTTTCCAGCTCGTGCGTGACGCTCTCGACCTGCATCGACGCCCCGGCAGCGGCCGCGGCGGCCCGCGACTCCAGTTCCTCTGCTGCGGTCGAGATGCGCGATGTGGCAAGCTCCAGGGCAACGCCGGTGCGCTCTTCGATGTCGTGCGTCACGCGGTCGATCTTCATCGCCGCGAACTCCGCCGCCGCGTTGGTGCGCAACTCGATCTCCTGGGAGACGTTGCCGATGCGATTTGCCAGGAACTCGGAGGCGGTCGTCGTCCGCGCCTCGATTTCGCGGGCGATGGCATCGCTGTGACTGAGAAGCGTTTCCGTCGCGGTCGCAAGGCGCAGCTCGGCCTCGCGGGCCACGGCTTCCGCGCGTGCCGCAAGCAACTCGGTCGCCGTCGCAATCCGAAGTTCCGTTTCGCGGGCGACAGTATCCGCCCTGCCGGCAAGCAATTCGGTGACGCCCGTCAGCCGCATCTCGGCGTCGCGGGTGACGGTGTCGGTCCGACCCGCAAGCGAGTCCACGGCCGACAGAATGCGCGTCTCGGTCTCCTGGGCGAGCGCATTCGCGCGCCCGGAGAGGAGTTCGGTCGCGCCCGCGATGCGCATCTCGGTTTCGCGCGCCGCGGTCTCGGTGCGTTCGGCCAGCGCCTCGGTGGCGGTTGCCATGCGCATCTCGCTTTCGCGGGCGGCCTTCTCCGCGCGCAGCACCAGCAACTCCTCGAACTGCTTGAGCCGGGTGTCGAGGGCGTTGGCGATCTCGGTGGCGCGATTGGTGAGGGTGCCGTCGGCCTGGTTGATCTTGGCCACCAGCGTATCGGTCAGCGCATCGCCCTGGGTCACCACCCGCGTGGTGATGTCCTTGATGCGGCTCTCGATCGCTTCGACGACGTCGCGGCCGCCGTCGGTGACGACGCGCGCGATGTCGATGACGTGCGACTGGAAGTTCTCGCTCAGGCTCTGCGAGCGATTGTCCATCACCTCCTGGAACCGGGCGAGCCGGTGGTCGAGCGAGGTCGTGATCTCCATCGCCTTGGTCGAGACCCGCGAATCGAAGCCGTCGAGGTAGTCGCGCATCAGGACCTGCAGGTCCGACGTGCGCTGGCTCAAGTTCTCGACGATCTCGCCGCCCTGGGTTTTGACGGTGCGGTCGAACTCGGACAGGTGGCGGGTGATGAGGTCGCCGAGCGTCCCGCTGTCGCGGCTGATGCGTTCGGCAAGCTCGGTCCCGTTATGGACGAACATGTCCTCGAACGTCTGCAGGCGCGAAGCCAGCATGTCGCGCATCATGTCGCTGCGCGACGTGATCAATTCGGCGAGCGCCTCGGCGTTGCTGCCGAAGTGCTGGGTGACGTAATCGCTGCGCGAGATGATGGTCTCGGTGATCTTGTTGCCGGTCTCTTCGAGCTTCGAGACCATGTCGCCGCCGCGCAGGCTGAGATCGAGCACGATCAATTCGCCGGTCGTCTTGAGCGAATTGTTCACCTCGTCGGCGCGCAGCACGATGGTCTCGGCAAGCCGGCCGGTGGTGTCGATCAAGGCGCGGGACACCGCCTCGGAGCGGTCCGAGAGCGACTCGGTGATTTCGCGAGTGCGGACCTCGACGTTCTCCAGCACGCTGGTGCTCTTCTGCGAGAAGCCGTCGACGGCGTCGTCGAGACTCGTCGCCAGCGACTGCTGCAGATTGGTCGCGATCGCCAGGAACTGCTCGTTGAGGTGGTCGGACTTGAAATTGAGGCTCGAGGTGAGCCGTTCGCTCGCGGAGTCGATCGCGTGGGTGGTGTCGTCGCTGGTGCGCTCGAGGCGCTCCAGGAGATCGGTACCACGCTCGCTCAGCTGCTCGATCATGGTGTCGCCGGCGGTGCCGAGCGCGACCGTGATCTGCTCGCCCTTTTCGGCAAGCGAGCGCGTGATGCGCTGCGCCGCCTCGTTGACGCGTTCGGCAATGAGCTCGCTCACCGACGTGATGTCGTGGGACAGGTCGAGGTGCACGTTGGTGATGGCGTTGCGGACCTGCTCGGCCTGGCCGACCAGGGTCTCGCGCTGCTGGGCGAGGCCGTCGAGCAGGTTGCGGATGCGCAACTCGTTGTCGTTGTAGGCGCGCTCGAGCGCCGCGACCTCGTTGTTGACCAGGGTTTCAAGCTCGGCGGCGCGGGCAAGCGCACGCTCGACGCCATCGCCCATGGCGACGACCTCGCGGCGGATCGCCTGGCCGACCGTGACCACCGAATCGCGCGCGATGCTCTCGGGCTCGGCGAAGCGCAGCGTCGCCTCGGCCATGGAGTTGGCAACGATACGCAGCTCGTGCGAGCGGGCGACCATGTTGGCGAGCGCGTAGAAGAACACGATCGGGGCCGCGAAGGCGCCGATCAGGGCGATGATGGTGGGCAGCGCGCTGCCGCCATCGCTGATGAGGCTGTGGATCTGGCCGCCGAACCCGTAGATCAGCCCGAGCGCGCTGATCGCCCAGGTCGCCGCGAACAGCGTCGCGATGATGAACGGCGTGCGCGACGGGCGACGTTGCAGCGACTGCAGGATGAGGCCGATCGACTCGCGATCGTCGTTCGCCGCCTCGACCATGTCGTCGCGGCCGGGCTGCGCCACCGCTGCATCGAGCACGGCCTCTCGGGCGGCGCGCCCCCCGCGGCGCCTGCCCTCGCTCGGCACTTCCGGAGCGACCGCGCCGTTCCCCACCGGCGGCGCCACAGGCGGCGCTTTGGCGTCAGCGTCGCGAATGTTGAGCGCATCCTGGATCGCCGAAAGCGCGACCTCGGTCGGGTCTTTGCTCTTCTTCGAATAGATCGCCATGGTTTCGTCGCCTCACAAAACTACGCTACCCACGATGCACATAGGCGATCGAACGATCTCCTATGCCCCGTCGGGTGATCTACGGTGTCGAGAAGGTGGAAACCAATCCCCCTAAGCCACCCCAACGCAAGATATTTTACCCGTTTACCCCGCGTTAATGAAAGCAATTCTCAACCTCTTTTTAATCATCGTTAACAGGTGTTATGGTTAACGCGCGCGAATTGACACAACTTGGCCATGATTAGCGCTGGCGTTACTGCAGCCTGAGGCCCCACGACCGGACGCCTGCGACGCCCAGTGCCACCACAAAGCAGTTTTCGCTCGTGCCCGAACAACACGAGAATATTGCGGCAACGTTGCGGCCAACCGAGCCGCAAAGGCGATATTT
Organism: uncultured Alphaproteobacteria bacterium; assembly: GCA_963702755.1. Lineage (GTDB taxonomy): Bacteria > Pseudomonadota > Alphaproteobacteria > Rhizobiales > Xanthobacteraceae > JAJPKK01. The sequence continues at coordinate 363,440 of CAVPDZ010000018.1, forward strand.
GCAGCGCGGACTTGCGGAACCGGGCGGGAAATTGCCCTTGTTCGACCGCGACGGCCGCGAAGTTCCGATCCGCACGATCCAGGCCTGCATCGAGCACGGTTGGGCTGAGCCGTGGTTCCACAACCCCACCAAGCCCGACTGGCTGGTTTGCCGACTGACCGACAAGGGTTATGCGGTGCTCGGCGAGGTTCGCCCGGGCACGACGGCTGACACAAAACCGGAGAAAAGGCCGAAATCTTAACCAGCCGGCGGTATTTGAGCGCCCGCGGCACGATTAGGGAATTGTTGTGGGTATATCGAAATTATGCGGCGGGCCCCTAATCCCGTTTCGGTTGAGAGAAACATGGCTGAACTCAGCGGCGAGGTAAGGGATGCCTCGCGGTCCGACGCCCTCGCCATCGACGCCGAACATCTGGCGCGCATGACGCTCGACGACCCCGCGGTCGCGCGGGAGGTCCTGCAACTGTTCGATCGCCAGTCGGCCCTGTCACTGGCGCGCCTCCCCAACGCGCCGCCTGAAGTCGTCGCCACCCTTGCCCACACGCTGATCGGCTCCGCGCGCGGCATCGGCGCCTGGCAGGTCGCGGCCGCCGCCGAGGCTCTGGAACGAGCCGCATGGGAGACAACGGATCTCTCTCCGGCGCTGAGCCGCGTCGCTGCCGCGGTCGGCGACGCGCGGCGCGCCATCGCCGACCTTCTCAACGAGCGGACTAATCCGGCGCGCTAATTCGGCGCGGACGCTGGCGCACCGCCGATCCAGCGGATATAGGATGCGCCGCGCCGCCGAATTGCGGCGATTTCGAGACGCGGCGCTCATGGTCAAGATCACCTACATCGACGACAAAGGCACATCCCGCACCGTCGAAGCCGAACCCGGCGCGACCGTGATGGAGGTAGCCATCAAGAACGGCATTCCGGGCATCGAGGCCGAATGCGGCGGCGCCTGCGCCTGCGCCACCTGCCACGTCTATGTGGACGAGGCCTGGCGGGAGAAGACCGGGCCGCCCTCTCCGATGGAAGAGGACATGCTCGATTTCGGCTACGACGTGCGGCCCAACTCGCGCCTGTCGTGCCAGATCAAGGTGACCGAAGCGCTCGACGGCCTCGTCGTCACGACCCCGTCACGGCAGGCGTGATCCGCGGCGCGTTATCCACAGCGTGAAACTACCTATCTCTTGCGACGGCGGGCTAATTGACGGCGCGATTGTCAATCGCGGGCGTGACCGGCGCCTTCGCAGGATTGAAGAACCATCTCATCACGACAAGACCTGTCAGCGCCCCCGCGAACTGCGCGACGATGAACATCGGCACGTCGCCTGGCGCGATGCCGGCGAAGCTATCGGTGAAGGCGCGTGCGATCGTTACCGCCGGGTTTGCGAACGACGTCGAGGCCGTGAACCAATAGGCGGCCGTGATGTAGAGACCGACCGCGACCGGTATCGCGTCAGCTCGGAAGCGAGAAACCGCGAGAATTGTCACGATCAGGCCAAAGGTCGCCACGAATTCCGCAAACCATTGCGCGGGGCCGGTGCGCGCCTTGACCGCGAGCTGCAGCAGGGGCGCATCGAACATCCCATGCGCGACGAGCGTGCCGACGCAGCCGCCGATGATCTGCGCCATCGCATAGGGGACGAATTCCCGCCACGGATGCTCCTGGCGCAGCCCCATCACCAGCGATACCGCCGGGTTGAAGTGCGCCCCCGAGATCGGGCCGAGCGCGAGAATGAGCACCACGAGGATGGCGCCGGTCGGCAGCGTATTGCCGAGGAGGGCGAGCGCCACGTTTCCGCCGGCGAGCTTCTCGCCCATGATGCCCGAGCCAACGACGGTCGCGACCAGCAGGCCGGTGCCGAGGCCTTCGGCAGCCACGCGTTTCGCGAGCGGAAACTTCATGCTCTTGGCGTGCGGCCGATCTCGGTCAGCTTCTTTTGCAAACTGAGCTGATCGAGCGAGCGCAGCGGCAGCGCGGTAAAAATACCGATGCGCTGATGCAGCATGCGATAGGCATCCCTGAAAGCGAGCGCGATTTCGGCCGGTGTCCCCTTCGCTTCAGCCGGATCGGGCACGCCCCAATGCGCGGTCATCGGTTGGCCCGGCCATACCGGGCAGGTCTCGCTCGCGGCGTTGTCGCAGACAGTGAAGGCGAAATCGAGCGGCGGCGCGCCCGGCTTCGCGAACTCGCTCCATGATTTCGAACGATAGCCCGAGGTGTCGAAGCCGAGGCTCTGCAAGAGCGCAATCGTTTGCGGATGCACCTCGCCTTTCGGCTGGCTGCCCGCGCTGTAGGCCTTGAATTTTCCGGCGCCCAATTTGTTGAGGATCGCCTCCGCCATGACCGAGCGTGCGGAATTGCCGGTGCAAAGAAACAGAACGTTGTAGGGGCGATCCGGCACGGCGGGCCTCCTTTAGGCAGTGACCTTGCTGCGCTTGGGGCGCGCGGGCTTGCACACGGTCGCGGGCGCGCACTTTTCCGCAGCGCCGCCGCAGCAATTTTCGGTGAGGAAGCCGAGCAGCGCGTTCATGGTCTCGAAGCGTGCCGCATAGATCATCGAGCGGCCTTCGCGGCGCACGGTGACGAGGCCGGCCTGACGCAGGCGATCGAAATGAAAGGTGAGGGTGTTGGGGGCGAGATCGAGCGCGTCGGCGACGGCGCCCGCCGCCATACCGTCGGGTCCGGCTTGCACCAGCACGCGGAACACATCGAGGCGATTGTCCTGTGCGAGAGCGGCCAGGGCCGCGACGGCATCCGGTTTCTCCATGGTCAGCCTTTGTTCGACTTGTGGTGGTCGAGCGCATGTTTGGTGAAGCCTGATGGCGAGCGTCACGATCGCGCCGGCAACGGCTCCCGTCAGGCCTTGCAGAATGACGACCTCAACCATCCTCGGTTCGTTCAAGCTGCCGGTGCCGGTCACCACCGTGCTCGCCAGGGTTTGCAGGAAGAAGCCGCTCAATGCGCCGCCGATCAGCCCGGTGAGGGTGTGACCGACCGCACCGAAGCTGTGCTCCTTGGCGGCGATCGCGGCGGCATGTCCGCCCAGAATCCCGGTGATGACCTGAATGACGAAGTTCGTCAGCGTCCACTCCACGCCAGCCTCCCGCATTTCTATAATTCAACGAATATAGAAATATAGGGCATGCCGTCAACAGATATTTCAGTGCCGCTCGAAATGTCGTCTGAAGTCCGATGGTCAGGTCAGCGGACCGCAAGCACACCGCGCCTGCCGCAAATGGCTGCCCGGAATGCGAATTGACTCGCAATGCCGGCGGCATACCCTCCTGAAAATCTCATTTTTGGGAGGGAGAGGTCATGCGTCCGCGAAGCCTTCGCTCGACAATCACCCTGCTCGGCTTCGGTGCGGCGGCGCTATGCGCGGCCCACCTCGCGCCTGCGCCGAACGCCGCCGCTGCGCCGCGGTTTCACCTCGAGGAAGCGACGATCGGCGACGTGCACCGTGCGATCCGGGCGAAAGAGATCACTGCGGAGCAACTCGTCCAGCTCTATTTCAAACGCATCGCGGCCTACAACGGCACCTGCGTCAAAGGCGAAGTCGATCCGGCCACCGGCCTCATGTTCGGCGAAATAACCCCGGTCGAAAACGCCGGCCAGGTGAACGCCTACCTGACGCTCAACATTCGCGGCAAACGCTCGAAGACCGATCCCGCCGACAATGACCCGAAGATGCTCGACGCCCTCGAAACCGCGCGGGCGCAGGACGAGTATTTTGCCCGAACCGGAAATTTCGTCGGGCCGCTGCATGGCATCCCGATCGCCATCAAGGACAACTACGACACCGTCGATATGCGCACGACGGCAGGCGCCATCGCCGATTATGCCAACGACAAAGCGCCGAAGGATGCCACCATGGTGGCAAAGCTGCGCGCGGCCGGCGCAATCATCCTCGGCAAGACCAATCTCGACGAATATGCGCCGGCGGGCATCGGCCGCAGCACGCTCGGCGGCCAGACCTGCAATCCCTATGACACCAAGCGGATCACCGGCGGTTCCAGCGCCGGCTCGGCGGCCGCGGTCGCCGCGAACCTCGCGATCTGCGCGCTCGGCACCGATACCACGGGGTCCGTGCGCTATCCGTCGTCGCTCAATGCGCTGGTCGGCATGGTGGCGACGCAGGGGCTGGTGAGCCGCGCCGGCATCGTGCCGCTGACGTTCTCGCGCGACCGCGGCGGCCCGATGTGCCGCACCGTCGAGGACACGGCGGCGCTGCTCGAAGTGCTCGCCGGCGATGATCCGCGCGACTTCGTCACGGCCATCGCTCACGGCCGGCCGCCGGTCGTCTATTCGAATTACGCCGGCCGCCATTCGCTCGCCGGCAAGCGGCTTGGCGTCGTGCGCGACTTCATGATCGAGGCGTCCATCGCCGACCGCGACAACATCCGCATCGGCAACGAGGCGCTTGCCGACATGAAGAGTCTCGGCGCGACCCTGGTCGATCCGCTCGATTTCAGCGGCGCCATTGCCGAGATCATGACCGCCTACGAGCCGAGCTTCTTCACCCAGACCTTCCCGCTGGCAATTCCCGCCGGCGTCAAACCGATCGACCACTTGGCGGCGATTGCTGGTAATCCGAAGCTCCTGCCGGGCGGCGCGCGCGGCGTCAATTTGCGCATGATCGCGGCCCAGAACCCACGCATCGAAGCGAGGTACGCGCTCGATCTCTATTTGAAGGACCGCGGCGATACGAAATTTCGCAGCGTGGAGGATCTGTACACCACGAAGTCCTTTGCCGGTGAGAACGACTGGCTGCGATTTGCGCTTGGCGCCAAGGCGGAAACGCTCGGCACGCCGGACGCGATCACGCACACGCTGCGCATCACCAACCTGCAGCGCATTCTTTACAAGGTCATGGCGGACAATAATCTCGACGCCCTCGTCTATGTCTATACCACGATCCCGGCGCCGCTCGTCTATCCGAGCCGGGTTGCCGCCGTCTACAACTCCCGCGTCGAGCCGCGTGTGATCAAGGCGGGAACGAAGATGTCCAATCCCGATCTCGTGCCGGGCGAGCCCAGCCTCAAGACCGATCTCGACACCTTTCGCAGCGCCGGCGGCAGTTGGGCCGTGAACTTGAGCGCGGCGAGCGGCTTGCCGGCGATCGTGGTGCCGGCCGGCTTCACCCGCGTGATTTACGATCGCGTCCCGGACCCGAGCGAGCCGAACGGCAGCCGCTTGGATGGACCGAAACCCGATCAAACTCCCGTCGCCATGGAATTCCTGGGGCGGCCGTTCGCGGAGGCGGTGCTGATCGAGATCGCCTCGGCCTATGAAGCCGGCACCAAGCACCGCCGGCCGCCGAAGGCATTTGGCCCGCTCGCCGGCGAGCCTTGAGGGCTGGAGCGATGCAAGCGTTCCCGCTTGACTAACACATAGCCCGTTGGTTATGGATCATATCCATAGCCAGCGAGTTATGCGTCGCGATGCCGAAGGCCCATGATGTTCTGTTCCGGACACTCGCCGATCCGACGCGGCGGGCCATCTTCGAACGGCTGTGCCGCGACGGAGAGCAGACGGTCGGGGCGCTGACGGCGCGGGCCAAGATCTCGCAACCGGCCGTCTCCAAGCATCTCGGGGTCCTCAAGCAGGCCGGGCTGGTGCGCGACCGCCACGAAGGCCGCCAGACGCATTACAGCGCGCAGCTCGGCGCGTTGGCCCCGTTGATCGACTGGACCAGCCAGATGACCGGCTTCTGGCAACGCAAATTCGACGATCTCGAAGATCTGCTGAAACGAATGGACCAATGACGCGTCATCAAAATGACGCGGCGTCCACCGCGAATGTCGCAAACGCAAGGGGATACCCAAGGGGATACCAATGAAGATCAAGTTGACCAGCGTGTATGTGGACGACCAGGAAAAGGCTCTGCGCTTCTACACTGACGTGCTGGGCTTCACGAAGAAGGCCGATTTCAGCAATGGGCCGTTCCGCTGGTTGACCGTGGCCTCGCCCGAAGAGGCGGATGGAACCGAGCTGCAGCTCGCGCTCAACAACAATCCGGCGGCCAAGGCCTACCAGCAGGCCCTGTTCCAGCAGCGCCAGCCAGCGACGATGTTCTTCACCGAGGACATCAAGGGCGACTGCGAGCGCATCAAAGCGCGCGGCGCCGAGTTCACCATGCCGCCGACAGAGGTGACCGGTTCGACCATCGCCCAGCTGAACGACACCTGCGGCAACCTCATTCAGATCACGCAATTGGCGCGCTGGTAGGCGCCCTTGCGCGAGCGCGATTGCCGAGCGCCGACGTCCGCCGTTGCGCGTGCGCTGACCGTGACGGACCCATGAACGAACCATCGACCGAAACGCGCACCGTCGTCGTCGAACGCGAGTTCCCTTTTCCGCCGGAAAAGCTCTGGCGCGCGCTCACGCAACCGCACCTGATCGAGGAGTGGCTGATGACGAACGATTTCGCGCCGCTCGTGGGGCATCGCTTCAATCTGCGACGGAGCCCTCGACCTGACGTGAACATCGTCGTCGACTGTCAGGTGCTGGTCATCGAGCCGAACAAGACGCTGTCTTACACTTGGTCGGCCTTCGATCTTGAGAGCGTCGTCACCTGGACTCTGACCCCGACGAGCACGGGGACCCACCTGCGCATGGAGCAATCGGGCTTCCGGCCGGATCAGAAGCAGGCCTACGGGGGCGCCAAGGGCGGGTGGCGAATGTTCTTCGAAAAGCTGGAGCAGGTCTTGGCGCGGACAGACTGAAGGCCGTCGGCACAATTCAAAGCAAAGCTGCGGCACGGCTGAGGAGAAGCGGGCATGAAGAAGAGCGAGTCGCAGACAAGCACCTCTCCTTCTCAGCTGATCGACGCGCGCATCGCGGAACTGGGCGATTGGCGTGGCAAGACGCTCGCGCGTGTCCGGGCGCTCATCAAAGAGGCCGACCCCGACGTGGTCGAGGAGTGGAAGTGGCGAGGCGTTCCGGTGTGGGAGCACGCCGGCATCATCTGCACCGGCGAGACCTACAAGGCGGTCGTGAAGCTGACCTTCGCCAAGGGCGCGTCGCTGGAGGACCCTGTCGCGCCTCTTCAACTCCAGCCTCGAAGGCAACACGAGGCGCGCGATCGATATCCACGAGGGCGACAAGCTCGATGAAAAGGCGTTGAAGGCGCTCATTCGCGCCGCCATTGCATTGAATACGTCGGCGCGGACTGCGGCGCGCCCGGTGCGCTCTCAGCAGAAACCAAAGCGGGCTTGAGGAGCAACCAACTGGCTCAGTCGGGCTTCCGGGTGGCGAGCGCTACCGTGTCACCAGGCCATCATGGTCCGGTTCCGGGACTCAGGCAGAAAGCAATCCTGCCCGAGGCGGCCCGAAAGGAGACGATGCGAGCCGGACCGCCATGCGCGGGCAATCGGGGTTGCAACTAGTGGAGATGCAACTTTTGCCATAACGGATTGGTCGCCCGACCGTCCGGGTGGGACTTGCTCGGTCTTGGGCGTTGAGCCCTACGACGGACCGCCAGCACAAAATCGAAGGTCGGGAAAAGGGCGCATATCTGGCTTTCGACATCGAGTCGCCAGAATGTGAAATTTGCGGCCAATTCAACAGCCGTTGGTATCAGCGCGCTCCCCGGGTCCGATCCGTCTCGTCTCTCCACTCACGGTGCACTGCACGAACGTGCTCTAAACACGAAAGTGCTCTGAGTAGATCAGGTCCTCCGCACTATCCTAGCACATTCATAAAGCTACAGCAGGACCAAGTGGCACTTTCAAAAATGATACCCCAGGCGGGGCAGCGCTATTGACTGCCGCTGCCGCAAGCATACCTAGCACTGTAATAGCGTCCTCTAATTTAGGTCCCATTAACGCTGCATGCTGAGGAGTGGGCGGCGTCCCAGCGGCGTTTGCATAATTGTACAATGGATAAAGAACGTAATTTCCAGGATTCTGGGGGGGACTTCCAAGATTTTTGGCAACGAAGGTATTGAGTTGTTGAATAAGTATTGATCTTGTAGCGTTAAAGTATGGATCAGCGCTAACAACTACTGCCCCATTAACGATCTGCGTCACAGAGGTTGCATAGTCAGACGAGTTGTTAGCTCCACCGAGCATCGCATCCACCGGCGTTGGGTTTACATCTTGTGGGTAGAGGTTAGAAGTCCGCGTCCAGTTTCCGTCAATTCAGCTGCGCTCATAGCAGAATTGCTATTATAATCGAGCGATATAAACTAAGGATTATTAGCGTTTGAAAATCCATTGTTCCTCAAATACTCAACCCGTTTCTGATTATTTGCAAAGCTCTCTAGGCTTACACCTCCCCAACTCAACGGGGATATCGCAGGCGGCGCTACCGGAACCGTGCCCACCAGTGATAAAAAAGGTCTGCTTCCAGGATTTGCAATTCCGTAGGCGTTAGCCGCGTTAAATACTATATTTCCTCCAATAGTAACTATACACCCCACGACATTCGGCGCAGTGTTAAAGAACGTCATTGCCCCCTGCAAACTTCCGGGAGCGTACCCCAAGTTATCTTGTATACCGGCCTTACGAAAGGGACATTCAAATTCGCTTGAAATGCCGCTTCAAATGCAATCTTGAATGGAGCTTCGCATTTAATGCTCGATAAAACGCCAATTGTAGCTGGAGCTAGGGGCATATTAACATCTCCTTTATGAGCATTTGGACCAAAAAGTGTTAAAGCCCGTGGAATCTGCTTTGCTCTGCTTCCTCACCCGCAGGAAATGCACACCTCGCCGCCCTGGCGCAGATGATCCTTGTTCGGATACAGCCGCCACCCGAGCACAAATTGCGCGCCATGCCCGTCATTAGTTTTCTTTGCCCGCTCCGCCGCCTCGATTTGCATCCGCGAGTTCGCGATTAACAAGTTGGCCACACCCATTAGTAGCTTTGGCGTGTTTGGCGCAGACGATGACCCTGTTTCGCGCGTCTGTTCAAGTTCTGAATGTTGAACGCGTGTCACCCTAGGATAAATTTCTGGCATTGCCGCCAATTGTCGATTGCATGTCGGTAATAGTTTCAACAAACAGCGCGCCGAAGACACTAAAGCTGCGAGACGATGCCGCAGACGACCCTGAGCCGCCGTAGTATTGTCATTCTTGGGAATGCTTGCCCGCCGTGGGCACCGGCGCTGCCTTTAGATTTCACAGGACATCGGCACGTCTTGCTGGCAGCTCGGAACTCATCTAATACTATGTTCCCACAAAATTGGAAAGAGGGCTGGAATGTCGAGCTTTGGCCCATCGCGGAAGTGCGCTGGTCCGGCTTACGGTGGCAAACCAGGATTTGTTGGCGTGCCGGAAGGTAAATCAACGACGATTTGAGACCGTTAAGAATGCCGGGTTCGGACTGAGCGCCGATACGCCGGAGGGCCGTCATCTTCGCTGCTCGGCTGCCTGTTCAGCTCGTGTGATGTCTGCCCGCTAGCCGCGGGTCAATCGCGCACCGTGTAGCCGAGCGCTTCCAGTTCTCCCTTGAGCGCGTCGAAGCTGAACGTCCAGAACACCATGAACCTTGGGTAGCGCGGGACGGTGTGCTCGATCTGCAGGCCGCTCGAGGTGAAGCCCCGATAGCGGCCCAACTTTGTGATGCTGTCGCGCGGAAATGTAAACTTGAACAGGCAGCGCAGCGCGATGGCGTCGCGATCTGCTGACAGCTGAGCGAACGGCCAAGTCGCGTTGACGAAGCCGATCCGTGCACCGCCGAGCTGAGCAAATGTCGAGGTCATACAAATCTCCCGCGTCGTGCCCGAACGAGTTAGCACGGCCGCAGCGTCAAGGCACACGGCACGTCATGCCTTGGGCGGCTGATCCCGAGCTTTGTCCATTGATGTCGCGCATTCAAATTGGCGCGCGGATCTCGCGGCGCTGATATGGTAGGCGTGCCTGAAACGGAGCCGCGAAAATGGCGGAGATCACAATGCCGCACTGGACGATCGCCGCCGCGTTGGCGCTCGTTGCCACCGCCGTCGCCGCCGAGCCGATGGGTGACGCGACCCATTACGCCGGCATGATTGGAGGCCGGGAGCGAACTTTCATCGAATATGTCCCCAAAACGTTGAAGCCAGGCGCACCGTTGTTGTTCGTGCTGCATCCGTCAGGGGGCGATGCCGCGAGCATGCGCCAATATTCCAATTACGAATTCGACGCGCTGGCGGACAAACACGGATTCCTGGTCGTCTATCCGGAAGGGTTCGACAATACCTGGAACGATTGCCGCGGCGGCTCGCCATTTTCCTCCAAGCGGCTCAAGATCGACGACGCCGGTTTCATCAAAAGCCTTCTCGACCACGAGGTCACGGCGCATGCGATCGACCGGAAGCGCGTCTTCGCCGCCGGCTGGTCCAACGGCGCACAGCTCGCCTACCGCCTGGCGCTGGAGAACCCCGAGGATTTCGCCGGCGTCGCCGCGATCTCGGCCAGCGTTCCGGTGAAGGAAAATCTCGATTGCGGCCAAGTCGACAAGCCGATCCCGGTAATGATCGTCAACGGCACCGCCGACCCGATCAATCCGTTTCGCGGCGGCATGGTGAATCTGGGCGACGCACAGCTCGGCAACGTGCTCTCCAGCGAAGACACCGCGAAATATTGGGCCAAGCTGTTGGGCATAACGGCTGCACCGCAGCTTGCGACGCTGCCGCATAAAGGCGGGCGAACCACGGTCGACAGCATGACCTGGGTGAAAGACGGTACCCCCATGGTCATTTTATATTCGGTTCAGAACGGCGGACACGCCATGCCGCTCGAAGGCGAGGACTTGGACTCGCCCGTCGCGGTCTGGGATTTCTTCTCCAAATTGCCGAGCCGCTGACGTCGCGCGATCGCAGAGAGCCCAGGGACGCTGACCAATGCGACCCCTTCGATATTCCATCAACGTCACATTGGACGGGTGCTGCGATCACCGTGTGATGATCGCAGACGAAGACTTGCATCGCCACGCGGCTGAGAACCTCGCGCAGGCTGATGCCCTCCTTTTTGGCCGGGTCACCTACGAAATGATGGAGGCGGCGTGGCGGCCGCCGGCGCAGACGGGAGTGAGGCCTGATTGGATGGCCGAGTGGATGGCGCCCTTCGCCCGGACGATCGACGCGGCGAAGAAGTACGTCGTGTCGAGCACCTTGGACCGGGTCGATTGGAACGCAGAACTCGTGCGCGGCGATGATCTGGGAAAGGCCGTTCAGGAGTTGAAGCGGGAGTCGGGCAAGGGCCTGCTCGTGGGGGGCGTGAAGCTCCCGCTGGCGTTGGCGGAGCTGGGATTGATCGACGAGTACGAGTTCGTGGTGCATCCGAGGCTCGCGGGCCACGGACCGACGTTGTTCGCGGGGCTGTCGACGCGTGTCGACTTGAAGCTCGTGAGCCGTCTGGAGTTAGGCTCGGGGGCGGTAGCGATGCGGTATGAGCCTCAGACGGTAGCCCTCGCGAGCGGCTCAGGGTCGTCACTCCGCGATGGTCCGGCGCGGAACGGCCTCGTAGGGATCGGCATGGGCAACCTCGGATCGCTTGGCCTTTGTTCCGGGCATGATCTCAAAGCGCGGATCGAAGTCGACCATGGTCGAGGCGAGTTGCTTCAAGATGCGTGGGTCGCCGTCGACTTTCGCGGTTCCGTCGGCGATCTGAGCATCGAGCGTCCTTGCTCCCATCATGGTCTGTTCCAGATCGGAGCGATTGATTGTGAGGGTCAGGTCGGGACTGCGGGAGAGGAAACCCTTGATGTTGGTGAGCGTCGCGTTCTCCAGTTCGACAATGAATTTCTCGCCGTTGTCCGGCGTGATCAGGTTGATCGTGAACCGCATGCCCTCGGCCTTACGGCTGTCCATGCGAATGCCGAGAAAGTTGAGGAATAACTCGGTCGACATCGCCCGCACCACATCGGGGCTGCTCGAGTTGGCGGTCGCCCCCTCCGGAATTCCTGTTCGCAGTTCGTAGGCCCCGGCAAGGAAGCTGTTCCGCAGGCCTGGATTTTCCTGCTGGTATCCCAGTTGTTCGAAAATGTCGGCCAGCAGGTCCTTGGCGGCTTGATTTTGCGGTTCTGCCTGCACCAGCTTGTCGACGATTTCCTGTGCGAGCAGATACTTCCCTTCATCGTGCAGCTGCTGCCCGCGGGCCATGATCTTCTGCGCGCCGCCCATCATCTCGACGTAGAGCGGGGCGGAGTCGGCCGGCGACAGCGGAATGAGGGTTGTCGGGTTGCAGTCCCAAAAGCCGAGATAGCGTTGAATGACGCCGCGGCTGTTATGCTGCGGAGAACCGTGATAGCCGCGGCAGAACCACTTGTTCTGCAAACCCCTCGGCACCTCGTAGACGTTGTGAATTTCGTTGATGGTGACGCCCTGATTGGCGAGGTGCAATACCTGGTTGTTCATGTTGGCGTAGAGATCGCGCTGGCCGCGGAGCACTTCCTGAATCCGCTCGTTGCCCCATCGCGGCCAATGGTGGGAGGCGAACATGACCTCGGCTTCCATTCCGAAGCGGTAAAGCGCCTCACCGATGTATTTCGACCAATTCAACGGATCGCGAACCGGGGCACCGCGCAACGTGTAGATGTTGTGCAACGTTGAGGTGACGTTTTCTGCCATCCAAAGTGCCTTCATGTCGGGGATATACGTGTTCATCTCCCGGGGCGCTTCGGTGTTCGGCGTGTTCTGGAAGATCATCTTGACGCCGTCGACCTCGAATTCTTCGATCGCCTTCTCGACGTAGCGGGTGGGTGCGATCAGGCCGGTCGCGCCGGACGATACGCCCTGACCGAGGCCCTGACCGACATAGCCGTGCGGGCTCGCCGGCAACAGCAGGCCGTATTGGAAGAACAGGCGCCTGTTCATGGCGTTGCCGGCATAGACATTCTCGGAAACCGTGAAGTCCATGAAGTCGATGGGAGCGATGATGGGGACCTTCCCGGACCTTCACATCCGCCTCATCGACGATGCCGCGCACGCCGCCCCAGTGATCGCCATGGGTGTGGGAATAGATGACGGCCGAGACGGGAAGACCTTGGCCAACATGCTGCTGCAGCAGCTTCAATGCCGCCCGTGCAGGTTCTGTTGAAATCAGCGGATCGAAAACGATCCAGCCGGTCTTGCCGCGGACAAACGTGATGTCGGACAGGTCAAAGCCGCGGACTTGATAGATGCCCGGGATTACCTCGTAGAGCCCATAATTGTTGTTCAATTTGGACTGACGAAGCAGCGAGGGATGAATGCTGTCGAATTCGTCCTGCTTGTCCAAGAATTGAAATCGCTCCATGTCCCAGGCGACGTGTCCGGCGTCCGCCATGATCTTGAGGTCGGTCATGGGAGCAATAAGCCCTCTCTTCTGCTCCTCGAAGTCCCTCGTGTCGGCGAACGGTAAGCCGCTGCTGGCCTGCTTCAGCACATCCAGCGTGTACCTCGACGGCGCCTTGCCTTTGGGATGGAAATGCCCCCGCAACGGGGCGGATGGTTGGGCATGCGCGGAGCTCTCACTGAGGACAACATGACCGGCGACCGCGAAAGCGGCTCCAGCGGACGGAAGGGACTGCATGAACTCTCGTCGCGTCGACATCGCTTTTTCCTACGCTCAGACTCCGGGGAATGCCCCGATGGGCCGAAAGGGCTTAGCCGACAAAGCGCGTCCCATGTTGATGCAGGTCAATTCATCGCCGCGAGACGTCCGGAAAGGCCGGTTCGGTCCTTCAGCGGGCCATGCGAGGATGACTGCTAACAGCCCGTCAGCGGTCATCTCGGGCATCCACTAACGCAGTTGCACTCGCGCGTTGCCGCATGGCGCGCGACCTGGACACTGCCGCATTTCTAGCGCAGCATTCCCTCGCAGCGTGGCGACCGGTGGGTACGCCGCGCGCATCACTCCGATGGGAGGAAAACTTGGCTACATCCCGAAAACACAGTCGAACTATGTCCGCGGAGCGGGTCGCCGGTAACGGCCTGCTCGATCGCCGGATGCTTCTCACGCACGGCGCGGCGATTGCCGGCGCCGCAACTGTCGGCACCGCCGGCGCCATCACCGGCGCCGCCGCCGAGCCGCTCGCGAACGATCCGTGGAGCATGGGTCCGGGCGTTCCGATCCCGGCCTATGGCGTGCCGTCCCGCTTCGAAGCGAAGACGGTGCGCACGCTCACCAACCCGAAGCTCGAGCCGCGCGGCAGCGCGGCGCGCACGCCGCATCATCTCCTCAACGGCACCATCACGCCGAACGGGCTGCACTTCGTCATCGCCCGCGAAGGCTTTCCGGACATCGATCCCGACAAGCACAAGCTTTTGATCCATGGCCGCGTGAAGCAGCCGATGGTCTTCACCATGGAAGCGCTGCATCGCTATCCGATGGTGTCGCGCGTGACCTTCCTCGAGTGCGGCGGCAACTCGGCGCCGATGTATTCGAAGGACCCCATCCAGGCCAACGTCCAGGGGCTGCACGGCCTCCTCTCCTGCGCGGAGTGGACCGGCGTCAAGCTCTCGACATTGTTCGAGGAGGTCGGCGTCGACCCCGAAGCGCAGTGGTTCCTCGCCGAAGGCGCCGACGCGCCGACCATGCATCGGAGCATCCCGGTTCGGAAGGCGATGGATGATGCGATGATCGCGCTCTACCAGAACGGCGAACGCATCAATCCCTCCAACGGCTACCCGATGCGGCTGCTGGTGCCCGGCTACGAGGGCAACATGAACTTGAAATGGCTGCGCCGGATCAAGATCGTCGATGCGCCGATCATGGCCCAGAACGAGACCATGGCCTACACGATCCTGCTGCCGAGCGGGAAGGCGTGGCAGTTCTATTATCCGCAGGAGGTCAAGTCCTTCATCAGCAGCCCGTCGCCGGGCATGGCGCTGAAGGATCCCGGCTTCCACGAAATCTCGGGCCTCGCCTGGTCGGGCAACGGTCGCATCAGCAAGGTCGACGTGTCAGCGGACGGCGGCAAGAGCTGGGCGGAAGCGGCGTTGCAGACGCCGGTGCTGTCGAAGGCGCTGACGCGGTTCCGCATGCCGTGGAATTGGGATGGATCGCCGTCCGTCCTCATGAGCCGCGCAACCGACGAGGCCGGCAATCTGCAACCGAGCCGGGCGGCATTCATGGCCGAACGCGGGGCGCCCAAGGTGTCGCCCAACGTCAACGCATTCCCGATGGAGCACTGCAACCTGGTCTCCAGCTGGGGCGTCAGCGCAAAAGGCGAGGTGACCAATGTGTACGTCTAAGCGCGTATCGTCCGCCGCAATCGCCGCGCTCGCGGCGGGGTTCGTGTTGGGTATCGCCGCGGCGAGCGCGGGTGACGGGCCGCATTTCGGCAAACCCGTCTCGCCGGCCGATGTCACCGCGTGGGACATCAGCATTGGCCCGGACGGCGTCGGCCTGCCGCCGGGCAGCGGCACGCCGGCCCAGGGCGCCATCGTCTACGCGCAGAAATGCGCGTTGTGTCACGGCGACAAGGGCCAGGGCGGACCGAACGCGCGGCTCGTCGGCGGGCAGATCACGGGCCCAGGCCCGGTGGTGAAGACGGTGGGCAGCTACTGGCCCTATGCGACGACGCTCTTCGACTTCGTCCGCCGGGCGATGCCCTGGACCGAGCCGAAGACCCTCACCAACGACGAGGTTTACGCCGTCTCGGCCTATGTGCTGCAACTCAACGGGATCATCGGCGAGAACGACGTGATGGACGCCAAGACCCTTGCTGCGGTGAAGATGCCCAACCGGGACGGCTTCATCCCGCTCTACCCGGGCAAGCACTGAGGCCATCGCATGCCGGACGAGGGACGCGACAACGCCCCTCGTCCGCCGAAGCGCCCCGCCGAGGCGCGCAGCAAAAAATGCCGTAGGTACGTTCGGAGTTCGTGCGCCGGCTGACGCCCGGCGCACGTTGGAGGATTCTCTCGTTAAGCCCGCTGTGCTAGAACAAATCATGGACAGAGGACGTGAATTCACTCCGCGGCTTGATATTCTGCCGCCACCACAGCGGCAGCTATGGGATGAGCTCGCCGGCGTCCCAGCCGAGTTCGTGCTTTACGGCGGCACTGCCATTGCCCTTCATCTCGGTCACCGCAATTCCCTCGACTTTGATTTCTTCGGAGATCTTGATTTCGATCCCGGCAATCTGCTGAGGCGGATGCCGTTCATGAAAGGGGCGGAAATCACGCAGCAGGGGCCCAATACGCTATCCGGCATTGTCAATCGAAACGGAGCCGTGAAGGTGTCATTCTTCGGCCTCCCAGAAATCCCGCGTCTCCAAACGCCCCATGTCGCGCCCGACAGTGCGCTCAAGGTCGCGTCACTGCTTGACCTCGCTGGGATGAAAGCCGCTGTCGTCCAACAGAGAGCCGAGGCGAAGGACTATATCGACATCGACGCGCTGATTGAGGATGGGCGCGTCGATCTGCCCACTGCGCTTGGGGCAGGAAGGGCAATTTATGGAACGCAATTTAATCCCGAGATTACGCTCAAGGCTTTATGCTTCTTCGACGATGGCAACCTGCACACGCTGCCCGAGGAAGTGAAAGTGCACCTTAGAGAAGCCGTCAAAGCCGTCGATCTCGATCGGCTTCCCGTTATTGAGGGCATCGCCCGCGACGATCAGCAAAAGCTCGACTGATGAATTCGATCCCGCTCAATCCGGATACCGAGAGGGTTGCACGTCGCGTCGTGTGGTTTGAGCCGCCGGCGGTCGCGCTGGCTGATCCGATTCAATTCCTGGCCTACGCCATGTCGTACGCGACGCCGGCGGATATGAAGATCATCCGCCGCTATCTGACCGACGACGATTTTCGCGAGGCCCTCGAGCACGCACCGCCCGGGATCATCGATCGAAAATCCTGGAATTACTGGCATTTGAAGTTGGGGCGCTACCCTCCGCCGCCGCTGCCCCGACGCCGATTCGGATAGCCGATTTCAATCGGATCGCCGCGTCGCGCGTGACTCCCGCCGGAATGGCCGGATCGGCCCGCGCCTGCCGCGCGCAAATCCATTTCAACAACCAACGCTTTGACGCCCAATTCATTCTTATCGGCGCTTCCGCCCTTGCATTTTGTCGCCAAAAGCGCTTTTTCCCCGCGTCCGCCCCTCGCGGCTGGCATCTTTCCTGACATTCGTGATTTCGACGGCCAGACCAACGCATGCCTGAACCTATCAAGACTGACGTACTCATCATCGGCGCCGGCCCGTGCGGACTTTTCGCCGTGTTCGAGCTCGGCCTCCTCGACATTAAGGCGCACCTTGTCGACATCCTCGACAAGGTCGGCGGCCAGTGTGCCGAGCTCTATCCGGAGAAGCCGATCTACGACATTCCGGCGCTGCCCATCATCTCGGGCCAGGGCCTCACCGAGTCGCTGATGAAGCAGATCGCGCCGTTCAATCCGACGTTTCATCTCGGCGAGATGGTGGAGACGATCGAGCGCATCGGCGAACCGCTGTTTCGCATCACGACCGACCAGGGCAAAGTGTTCGAGGCGAAGCTCATCGTGGTCGCTGCGGGCGGCGGCTCGTTCCAGCCCAAGCGTCCCCCGGTGCCCGGCATCGAAGCCTATGAAGGCACCTCGGTATTCTACGCGGTGCGCCAGATGGAGCGGTTTCGCGACAAGCGCCTGCTCATCGTCGGCGGCGGCGACTCGGCGCTCGACTGGACGCTCAACCTCACCCCACTCGCAAAGCGCGTGACCTTGATGCATCGGCGCGACCAGTTCCGCGCCGCGCCCGACAGCGTCAACAAGATGCGGGCGCTGGTGGCGGAGGGCAAGATCGACCTGATGCTCGGCCAAGTGACCGGACTCGAAGGCGAGAGCGGCGTGCTCCGCGCGGCGCACGCGAAGCCCGACAAGGGCGATCCTTACCGCGTCGAGTGCGACGCCATGCTGCCGTTCTTCGGACTGACGATGAAGCTCGGTCCGGTGGGGAACTGGGGCATCACGCTCGAGGATGATCTGATCCCGGTCGACACCGCCGCCTTCGAGACCAATGTCCCCGGCATTTTCGCGATCGGCGACATCAACACCTATCCCGGCAAGCTCAAGCTCATCCTGTGCGGCTTCCACGAGGCCGCCCTGATGGCGCAGAAGGCCTACCACTACATCTTCCCCGATAAGCGCCTCGTGTTCCAATACACGACGTCCTCGACGAGCCTGCAGAAGAAGCTCGGCGTTTCGTAACGCGCACACGGTTTGGACGGGGTTCCGAGTGCGTCAAAACATCTTGCCGTCGTCATGGCCGGGCCTGCGTTTTGCGTCGACACTGAAAGAAAACGTGGATGGCCGCGACAAGCCCGGCCATGACGACCGAAGGTCGAGACACTCGTGCGGGCGAAGTTTACGGCGTCGCGGCCGGCATCAGCCCGGCCACGACGCCCGACCGCTTCAGAAAATCCCGAGCGCGTTGAAGTTCGAGGCGGTGCCGCCTTGCAGCCGCGTAAGCTGCAGCGACATCAGGAATTCCCAGCGCTTGCGCGCCGCGGCTTCCTTGGCCGCATCCTCGAAGTAGCCGTTGTCGACGAGCGGCATCCCCATGACCGCGATCGAGATCAGATGCACGGGGCGGATCGCCGCTTCGCCGGAGCCGCCGACGATCCCGGACGGCTGCACGTCGTTGACGGCATCGCTCGCGAGCACCGCAATGTCGCGCTGCTTGAGCCACGGCATCACCGAGGCGTGGATACCCGCGCCTTCGCGCGCGTGCAGCCACGGCCCCTTTGCGGCGCGCAAGGCCCAGCGGCCGGTGCGAATGAGGACGGCGTCGCCGCTGCCGATCTTGACGCCGGCGAACTTTTCCCACGCCTCGAGATCCTCGGGGTAGATCGGCGTGCGCGGGTCGAGCCATTCCACGTTCTTGAGGAGCGGCATGTCGACCAGGATCGCGCGGGTCACGACCCCCGGACCCATGCGGTCGATGCCGTTGGCCGAACAACCCTCAGGCGTTGCCGACGGATGGCCGTTGAAGACCACCACTTTGCCCTCGCGCAGGATGGTGTAATGGCACAGCGCGTCGATGTGCGAGTTGGTGCCGTCGTGCAGGCCGTAGCTGATGGTGTCGAGCGCGCCGCGCGTCTCGCCCGGCTTCGGCGGGCCCAATGCGCCGTACCACATCTCGTGCTTGGTCGGTCCGAAGTTGAAGTCGTCGACCGTCTTGTCGAGGTTGGCGAAGTGCGCGAGCGAGACGACGACGCCGTCCTTCACAAGGGCGAGCGCCTCCATCGTCTTCTTCGGCGTGACGAGATTAAGCGTGCCGCGCTCGTCTTCCTTGCCCCAGCGGCCCCAATTGGAAAGCGACTGCTCCATCGCCACCACCTGCTCGAACGTCATGCGATGGGCTCCCTCCTGGGTCGAGGGATGCGGCGCGATCGTCGGCGGCGCCATCGCCGACGGCGCGGCCGGCCGCTGCTCCTGCGCCACGACAGCAAGCGTGGCCGCGACGGACAAGCCGAGGGCGCCGAAAGCCGAGGCGGCGCGGCCGGCGAAATGAATTTTCATTGGGCGTCTCCCTTCCTTACTTTTATTAGCACTTGTCATCACCTCTTAGCACTCGTCATCGCCCGGCTTGACCGGGCGATCCAGTAACCACGTGAATGCGGATGAGGTACGGCTTCGCTGCATCGCGCGCGCGGTGGTTACTGGATGCTCCGCTTTCGCGGAGCATGACACCGAACTGGCTAAATCATTGATGTACGAAAAACACTGTGCTGCGCGCTTCAAGCGCAGTCCGCGCAGGCTCACGCGGCCTTCTTGCGATTCATCTCCAGGCGCTGGTCGACGAGCGCGACGTTCGCATCGATGACGGGATGGCGCAGGCCCTTCTGCAGCGCGATGAGCTGCACCAGCTTGTCGGCGCGCTCGATGTTCGGCGCGCCGTTGAACAGCGCCCGCGCCGCCGAGGAGGGCCGGGTCAGTCCCTGCGCCGCCGCGGCGTATTTCTCGAACGGCACGAGATCGTCCGGCTTGGCGCCGAGCTTGATGCAGAGATCGCGCACGAAGTTGTAGACCGAGCGCGACTCTTCGAGATCGCTGTGCACCGCTTCCTTGATGGTGCGCGCCGCATCGCGCGTCACGCAGCGATAGTTTCCCGACAGCAGCATCGCCCACTTCGCGAGCGGCACGAAAATCGAATCGTGCACCTTGAGCTTGACGGGAAGCTCGATCTTGCCTTCGGGCGTATCGAAGCGAACCGCCTCGACGTCGTCCTGCAGCTTGCGCAGGATCGCGGTGTAGGCGTCCGAGTCGAACCGCGCGACCTTGAAGTTCGTCGGCAACGTCACCTGGAGGAAATTGACCTTCTCCTCCGGCGGGCGAATGGCCTGCGGATCGGGGCTGCA
The DNA here is from genome assembly GCA_963702755.1 of uncultured Alphaproteobacteria bacterium. Classification (GTDB taxonomy): domain Bacteria; phylum Pseudomonadota; class Alphaproteobacteria; order Rhizobiales; family Xanthobacteraceae; genus JAJPKK01. Next base: position 383,681 of record CAVPDZ010000018.1, read on the forward strand.
CAGCGTGACGAGGGCCGGATCGAAGCTGTCCCACACGCTCGGATCGGTGTAGGCGGCCTTCAGGCTGTCGGCATTGAGGCCCGGAATGCGCCGGACATACGGCAGCGGCGGCATGTTCATGATCGACATGCACGGCTTGCGCGATTTCGCCACCGCGTCGAGGAGTTCGCGCACGCCGGGGGAGCGGTATTGCGGCTCCTGCATCGCAAGCCCCACGAGATCGAAGTCGGCGGGCTTCACGTCGGCGGGACCCGCCGCCGTGACCTTGCCCGGCAGCTTGCGCGAGTCGATGAGGACCTGCTCCTGCCGCCCCTTCACCGGCATGCGCACGCGAAAGCCTTCGGCGTTGATGAGGTCGGCCTCCGCCGGCAGGCAGACGAGCGTGATCTTGTGGCCGCCGAACATCAGCTTCGAGGCGAGCAGCGAGCCGTAGGAGGCGCCCAGGATCAGAATGTTATAGGTGGACATGTCAGCGACTCCACAATGCGAATGCAGGGGCAGGGGTGAGAACGAGATTGTCCGTCAGCCGGCGCGAATGCCCGCCGGCCTCGCATTCTTAGCATAGCCACCGGCGCCGAAACACCCAACGGTCCACCGCGGTGGTTCCAATCTGTTTGCAGCGCGACGACGTCGGCTCGATCAGCCGCCGTAGCTTGGTCCGCGATAGGCGGGCGGCCGCTTGTCCAGGAAAGCGCGGATGCCTTCGCGGCAATCCTGGGTGCGCGTGATCTCCATGACCGCATCGAGCTCGGCGCGCGCGCCCTCGTCGCTACGATTGTGATCCCAGTAGCGGCGCACCAGCGCCTTCGCCTGCCGCACCGACAGGAACGGCGCCGCCGCGATCTTGTCCGCGATCTTGAAGACCTCCTCCAGAAGCTTGTCATGGGGGAACACGCGCTCGACGAGGCCGATGCGCTGCGCTTCGGCGGCATCGATGATCTCACCCGAGAGGATCATCTCCATGGCGCGCCCCATGCCGACAAGCTTCGGCAGATTGCGGGCGCCGCCCAATTCCGGCACGAACCCGGCCGGCACCGCGACCTCGCCGAGCCGGGCGCGATCCGAGGCATAGCGCATGTCGCAGGCGGTCGCGAGTTCGAGGCCGATGCCCACGGCCGGACCGTTGATGGCCGCGATCGTCACCGCTTGCAGGGTTTCGAGCTTGCGGATCGCGCGCTGGATCACGACGTGGCGCAGGTCGTTGAAGAAGTAGTTGGCAAGCTCCTTGTAGGCGCCGAACGACCCGAAATCGTGATCGTCGTCGAGCGCGCCGAGCGGACCTGCTTCCGTGCGCAGGTCGCCGCCGGCGGAGAACCCGCGGCCTTCGCCGGTGATGATGACGACGCGGATGCTATCGTCGCGCCTGATCTGGTCGAGCAGCAGGTCGAGTTCGATGCGCATGCGCACATCGATGGCATTGAGCGCTTCGGGACGGGCGAGCGTCAGCACGCCGATGGTTTTTTCTCCCGATGCGGCTGCGGCCTGCAGCGACCAGCGCACGGTCTTGTATTCGAACATGAACTCACCTCCCGAGCTTCCTGAATGGGCGGCCGACTGTGCGGGCGCCGATGTCGGAAGTCGAGGGGCTCAGGCGATCTCGCGCGGCATGCTTTCGGTGACCCGCTCGAAGATCGGCCGATAGATCACGTCGGGACGAAACGGTGTCTGGTAGAAACGCACGCCGGTTGCGTCCGCGATCGCATTGGCGAGCGCGGCCGCTATCGGATTGAAGGGGCTTTCGCTCATGGATTTTGCGCCGTGCGGTCCGAGACGGTCGCGGGTCGCGGCGAAATAGACCTCGGTGCGCGGCGCGTCGGCAAAGGCGGGAATGTGATAATTGCGGAACGTCGCATTATCGATCGCACCGCGCTTGTCGACCGACATCGATTTCATAAAGCGCGGCGCCGATCGCCATCATCACGCCGCCCTCGACCTGTCCGCGGCATTGCGCCGGGTTGATGACCGTCCCGGCATCCGCTGCATGGACGCTGCGGAGAATCCGAAGCTCGCCCGTCACCGGATGCACCGCGACCTTGAAGGCCTGCACATTGAAGGCGACCGAGCGCGGCGTGCCGTCGAAGCGACCGGCTCGCCTCAAGGGCGACGCCGCCGGCCGCGGCCGCGATCTCGGCGAGGGGCACGATCGAGCCGCCCACCGCGACGCCGTCGCGCTCCAGGCGGCACGCTGCAGCGTCGGCGCCGGCGTGCCGCGCGGCAATGGCGACGATCCTGGCCGCGAGCGCTTCTGCCGCACGCTGCGTCGCAGTGCCGGCAACGACGGTGCCGGTGCTGCCGAATGCGCCGGTATCGTGATCGACCACCTGCGTATCGGAGGGACGCAGCCGTATCCGCTCGGGCGTCGTCGCGAGCGCCGCGGCGGCGATCTGGCGATGGACGGTCGCCGTGCCGTTGCCGAATTCTGCCGTGCCGACGGAAAGTTCGTAATCGCCCCCCGGGCACAGCCGGATGCGCGCCTCGGCCACATGACCGTGTGGGGGAATGGTGTCGAGCATGCCCATCGCCATGCCGGTGCCGACGCAGCCATTCGTCCGAAGGCGGCGTTGATGAATCACCGCGTCGCAGCGCTTGCTCGACGAGATCGAGGCATTGATCAAGGCCGTAGCTGCCGAATTCCACATCGTCGGGTTCGAGCGTTGTCGACACCAGCGGATCGCCGGGCCGGACCACATTGAGGCGGCGGAACGCGAATGGGTCGAGACCGAGCTTCTTTGCCAGATCGTCCATCGCCGATTCGACGGCGAAGTTCGCCTGGCTCAGGCCATAGCCGCGCAACGCTCCGGCGGGCATGGTGTGGGTATAGACCGCAAGCCCATCGACCTTCTTGTTGGCGCATCGATAGAGGCAGATCGCCTCGCCGCACGCGTGAAACAGCGTTCCCGCGGAATGGTTGCCGTAGGCGCCGGCATTGGAGAGGACATCGAGTTGAATGGCCGACAATGTCCCGTCGCGGCGCGCGCCCGCCTTCACCTTGATGCGCATCGGATGCCGCGTGGTCGTCGTCGTGAACTGTTCCTGCCGCGTCAGTTCGAGCTTGACGGGGCGACCGGTCTTCAATGCGGCGAGCGCAACGATGTCCTCGACCAGCATCTCCTGCTTGCCGCCGAAGCCGCCGCCGACGCGATCGCAGAACACCCGCACCGATTCGCGCGGGCGATCGAGCAGCGCGCACAGCGCATCGCGGGTGAGGAACGGCGTCTGGGTGCTCGAGCGGATGTGCAGCACGCCGGCGTTGTCCTGCCAGCCGATGGCGGCATGGGTTTCGAGATGAGCGTGCTGGATGCGCTGGATCTCGTAAGTGCCGTCATGGATGACGGCGGCTTCGGCGAAGCCGGCCGCCACGTCGCCGATATCGCCGTGGATGTCGGCGACGATGTTGCGCTGCGGATCGGCGATCCCGCTCTCGCGCGGCTTGTCGTGGACAATGGGCGCGCCGCGCGCGCATGGCGCTCGCCGGATCGAGCACCGCCGGTCGCTGCTCGTATCGCACGACGAGTGCGGCACAGCCGGCTTCGGCCGCAGCTTCGCTGTCGGCGATGACGGCGGCGACGCGCTGACCGATGAAGCGGAGCGTGCGATCGAGCACCAGCGTGTCGAACGGATCGTCGCGCGGATTTTCGTGCCGCGCCGTCGAGAAATGTCGCGGCGGCGCGTCCTCATAGGTCAGCACTGCATGGACGCCGGGAATGGCGAGCGCCGGCGCCTTGTCGATGCCGAGGATGTAGGCGTGCGGGTAAGGCGAGCGCAGGATTTTCAGGTGCAGCAGGCCCTCGATCGCAACGTCCAGCGTGTAGCGTTCCTCGCCGGTGACGATGCGCGGACCGGCCGGCGCCGCGACGCTCGTGCCGATCGGCCCGTCTGCTACTTCGCCGTCGACATTGCGCACACCCGCGAGCGCATCCGCAATCGCGCGATAACCGGTGCACCGGCACAAATTGCCCTTGAGCGCCTCCGGCAAATTCTCCCGCTGCCGGGCGGTGAGACTCGCGGCGGTCATGATCATGCCGGCCGTGCAGAAGCCGCACTGGAATCCTTGCGCGTCGAGAAAGGCCTGCTGCACCGGATGAAGGCCGTTGCCGCCGGACAGCCCTTCGATCGTCGTCACCTCGCGACCTTTGGCGCGAAATGCCGGCACGAGGCAGGAGTGCACCGGCTTGCCGTTGATGTGGACGGTGCAGGCGCCGCAGTCGCCGGCGTCGCAGCCTTTCTTGACGCCGAAGTAGCCGCATTCCCGCAAATAGGTGCGCAGGCATTGGCCCGGCCGGGGCTCGGCCTGATGCGCGTGGCCATTGACCCGGATCGTCACGCCGGCGCCTCGGCAAGTTCGCGCCGGATCTCCTGCGCGAAATGATGGGTCACGTGACGCCGCCATTCGGGCGTGCCGTGCACATCGTCGTAATAGTGACGGTCGGGGATGGTCTCGGCGAGCCTCGCGCGCAGCGCCGATTCGTCCGGCATCTGCGCGAAAGAAATTTGCACCGGCCTGGGGGTCGAGGCCGTCACCGTCAGCGTGAAGCCGCCGGTTGCCGGATCGCACATTCCGATCAGCAGCGCAGCGGATCGGCCGAGCGGATTGAGCGAAATCCTGCGGAAGGCGTAGCGACGGCGCAGCGCCGCGCCGTCGATGGAGATCGCGCGCAGAAGCTCGCCCGATTGCAGCACGGTCTCGCGCGGACCGATGACGAAGTCGGCTGATCCCGCACGTGCGCGTCGCACCGTCCGCGGTCCAGATCGTGGCGACAGCGTCGAGCGCCGTCGCGAGCGAAATCATCGGGCCTGCCGGCAACGCCATGCAGATGTTGCCGCCGACGGTCGCCATGTTCCAGATCTTGAACGAGCCGAGCAGCGAGCGGCAGCACGAAGTAATGAGGGTCGCCGCAGGCCAGTCGGATTGCGATGCGAACTCAAACAGCCCGGCGATGGTGCAGGTGGCCGCGATCTCGATCCCGCTTTTGTCCGCTGTCCGGGTGCGGACGATCGGCTCCCAGGCGAGCGCAGTCAGGTCGACCATCCGGCGCAGCGCCGGTTGCGGCTCGGAATAGAGCCACGTCCCGCCGCCGAGCCACGCATCGCCCGCCTGCCACGATGGCAAATCGGCGCGTCCGCGCGGCATCACGACGTCGGTGATCGTATTGAGGTCCATGCCAGCGGCAAAATGCAAAACACAGGCCAGATCGCCGACGCGCGGCTTCGCGTCGGGCCGTGGCCGCGGCTCCGCCCATTTTCAGGGCACGCATGACGTTATGGAGCTACCGCACCAGTTCGCGCATCGCCTTGTCGAGGCCCTCAAGCGTCAGCGGGAACATGCGGCCGCCCATGAGCTGGCGCATGGCGCGGATCGACTGGGTGTTTTCCCACTGGCTCTCCGCCACCGGATTGAGCCACACGCAGGCCGGATAGGTGCGCGTCACGCGCTCCATCCAGGTCTGTCCCGGTTCCGGATTCATGTGCTCCACCGAGCCGCCGGGCATCACGATCTCGTAGAGGCTCATGGACGCGTCGCCGACGAAGATCACCTTGTAGTCGTGGGCATAGGTGTGCAGCACATTCCAGGTCGGGATCGTCTGGTCGAAGCGACGGCGGTTTTCCTTCCACACCCGCTCGTAGAGGCAGTTGTGGAAGTAGAAATGCTCCATGTGCTTGAACTCGGAGCGCGTTGCCGAGAACAGTTCCTCGCTCAGCTTGATGTGCCAGTCCATCGAGCCGCCGACGTCGAAGAAGGCGAGCACCTTCACGGCGTTGTGCCGCTCCGGGCGCATGTGGATGTCGAGATAGCCCTTGTGGGCGGTGTCGCGGATGGTCTCGTCGAGATCGAGCTCTTCCGGCGCGCCGGTGCGCGCGAACTTGCGCAGGCGTCGCAGCGCCACCTTCATGTTGCGGGTGCCGAGTTCGACGTCGCCGTCGAGATCCTTGAACTCGCGCTTGTCCCAGACCTTCACGGCGCGGAAATTGCGGTTCTTGTCCTGGCCGATGCGCACGCCCTCGGGATTGTAGCCATAGGCGCCGAACGGCGAGGTGCCGCCGGTGCCGATCCACTTGCTGCCGCCCTGGTGGCGGCCCTTCTGCTCTTTCAGCCGCTCGCGCAAGGTCTCGAGCAATTTGTCGAGGCCGCCCAGCGCCTCGATCTGCTTCTTCTCCTCCTCGGTCAGATATTTCTCGGTGAGCTTCTTGAGCCACTCCACCGGGATTTCCGCTTCGATCGCGTCGCTCAGAAGGGCGAGCCCCTTGAACACGTGACCGAACACGCGGTCGAACTTGTCGAGGTTGCGTTCGTCCTTCACCAGCGCGGCGCGGGAGAGATAGTAGAACTCCTCGACCCGGCGCGACGCGAGATCCTTCTCCATCGCCTCCATCAGCACGAGATATTCGCGCAGCGTCACCGGGACGCCGGCGGATTTCAGCTCATGGAAAAAAGTGACGAACATCGGCGCCTCGCTGGACGAATGTCACTGTAGCCCGGATGGAGCGCAAGCGACATCCGGGAACGAACTTGCAGCATGCGCAACATGCGGACAGGTTGCCCCGGATGTCGCTGCGCTCCATCCAGGCTACGGCGCTACGCCGCCAATCAGCCCGCACGCTTTTTGCTTTTGAGGCGCAGGCGAATTGCCTACACTCGCGCGGTTTCCTCACATGATTGAGAAAGCGAATAGATATGCGTTTGTTGGCTATCGTCCTTGCGGCGCTCATCGCGAGCGGCACCGCCTTTGCGCAGACCTGGAAGGAATACAGCTATCCGGATGATTCCTTCACCGTCTCCTTTCCAGCCGAACCGAAGGTCGAGACCACGACCTACCAGGCCGCGGACGGCAGCACGGCGACCGCGCACGTCTACGCGGTCGCGCAGGGCAACAGCGTGTTCAAGATGACGGTGGTCGACTTCGCCGCCGGCAGCCTGACGGAGAACGCGATCATCGATCATGCCATCAAGGCGGTGAGCCGGAGCGGCGAAATCAAAGTCGATATTCCGCACCGGGTGAGCCAGGTCTACGGGCGCCAGCTCAGCATCCTCGGCACCGACCGCAGCCGATCGCTCGTCGCCCTGTTCTATTACAACAAGCGCCTCTATCAGCTCGAAGCGACCTCGCTCCCCACGGGCAAGGACGCGACCGCCGACAACATCCGCTTCCAGCAATCGCTGACCTTCACCGGCGGCGGCTCGAACCGCACCGGCGATCAGCGCGACCGCCGGCGCCCCGATCCCGCGACCGGCCCGCCGCGCGGCTGAGAGCTTGGTGCTCTCTGCAACCAGAGTTCCGTTACCTCGCCGTACTGCCTGGCCCCCTCGGCACGACTGTGGGACTGGTGCGCCGCCGCCCTCCAGCAAAACACTGTCCTCCTCCGCCACCGGGCACCCGCAAGGATGCCTGCGAGCCGTCGCAGTACCAAAGGTGCAGGTCGTCAATTTCAAGGTAAAAGACACCGCCCCCTAACGTTATGCGGCAGGTGCTGCTGCCCGTGGGGAGGTCGCCGGGGTGCTGGCCGTCTCCGTTCAACTGAAGCCGGCAGGTTCCCGACTCGTAGTAATCTCCGGTACAGCCATTGTACGTGTAGTGATAGACGACCGTTGAGTCGCTGGTACCGTCGGTGCAGATCGAGCCGGTTGCAGCGCCTGCAAGGCCGCCCGTGGCCGCCTCGTACATCGCCAACGGTTGGCACGTGTTGACAGCGGGAAGCGTCGCGCCTTGTGCGACAAGAATTCCGCCGCCGGTCTTCTGGTATTGAAAACACAAATCAGCTCTCGCGCTCGGCACGCTGACGATGACGAGACCTAGGGCGGCGACAAGCGGCAGACCTTTCCGAAGCATGGGGTTATCCTCCGTTCGACAGTCGTCTTTGGTGCAGCGATCCTAAAACAAACTGACGCGGCGATTTCGTCGACGCGCACAACAATTCCGAAATTGCACTGTCAGCTTGGTAATCAACTAGAGCAAATGGCGGGAATGCTCTTAAGGTGTTGGCAAGATGGCAGTGCAAACCATCGCGGTGGAGTTCGGCTCGGAAGCCACCGCTGCTATTTTGGCGATGCCGCGCAGCTACCAATCGTAGTTGACAACGCGCGACATCGAAAACGAACCGTCCGCCCAGATCTTCGAGTTCGTCGTTTCCGACCCGCCATGGGCGGGTCTGTGGCAGACTTGCAACAGCTCCGGAATTTCTGCGCCAACCCGCGCAGTCCCCCTGAAATGTTTGCAGAAATCGTCGTGACGAGAGCGCGCGAAAATTTCAACTTTCGGTCACGTGGGTATAGGCTGAGGTCGAGTTGGAGAGGGGGGAACCATGCGCAAACTTCTCGTCGCGACAGTTGCCGCTGCAACAATACTGCCGGCCATCGATGCCTTGGCGGCCGACATGCCGCTGAAAGCTCCACCCGTCGCCTATGTAGCGCCGAGCTGGACGGGCTTCTATCTCGGCGGCGAACTCGGCGGAGGCTGGGAGCGCGAGCAAATCACCATCGTCACCAACAATCCCGGCGCCGCATTCCCGCCCGGGACCGTGCTCAACCCGGTCCCCGACAGCGGCGTGCTCGGCGGCGTTTACGGCGGCTTCAATTATCAGATCAGCAACTTCGTGGTCGGCATCGACGGTGATTACACCTGGGCCAACTTGCGCGGCACGGCGATCGACGTCAGCGCGGTGAACGGCGACATCGCCCACGAGTTGAGTTCGGTCGATTGGGTTGCTACGGTCACCGGCCGTCTCGGTTATGCGCTCAACAGCAATTGGCTGCTGTTCGCCAAAAGCGGCTGGGCCTGGGCGCATTTCAACGGGACGGCCGTCACCAACACCCCCGCCGGCGCATTGGCGGGAACGACCACCTCCGGCGGATACGCGCGACGGCTGGACCGTCGGCGGCGGCGTGGAGTGGCGGTTCCTCGCGCACTGGTCGGCCAAGGTCGAATACGACTACATCAACTTCAATACCGCCACGTTCAGCGTCACCGACGCCACGCCCGCCGGCGCGTTTCCTCGCCGCTGCGCAGCGCGGTGACCTCGCTCAACATGGTCAAGGGCGGCCTCGCGTACCGGTTCTAAACGGGCGGGCTGCGTCGGCCAGCCGCGCGGTCAAGTAGGCGTGGCGAGAGGCCAGCAGAGATGCGAGCCTTTGCTCATCCGCGTCCCAATGGCGAGCCCGCATGGACCGCGTCTCCACCCTCCTCGCGCAATTTCCCGGCCCGGTGAGGCTCGCGGTATCCAGGCTGAAATGGCTGACGTTTATGGCTGTCTCAGCAGGGTTCACGGTCGGCGCCATCGATTGGATCATCGAGCCCGGCAGCCGGCACGTCGTCGTCGGGTGGTTCGGCGCCGTAATTTTCTCCGTGAGCACGGTCGCCGCTGCTGTGATGATCGTTCCGGGCGCTTCTGAGCTGGCGCTCGATGGAAACGGCCTGACCCTGCGTATGACGTACCGCGATCGGCGTTGGACATGGACGGACGTGAGCGACTTTGCCGTCGTCAACGACGATCTCGTCCCGCTGCGCCGGCGGGTCGGATTCAACGAGAAGAGGGCCCACAGGACCCGTTTCGCCACCGCAGTCAAGGAGTTCACCGACTCGCCGCTGTGGCGCGATGTTGTCCTGACCGACTCGTACGGCGGACTCTCGGTCGATGATTGTGTGCGCCTGCTGTCGCTATGGCAGCAACGCGCTCTGTCAAACGCCCGATGAGCGGCGCGACGTTTGCGTTTGGCCACATCACCATTTCGGTGCAACGCGCTTTGCGGCCGCTCTCGAGCGGCAAACTGACTGACTGCGGATATTGCTGCGACAGCCGCCTGTGAACCAGAAGTGGACAGAAGCCCTGCGCTCGGCAATGTCGCGTCGGTGTGCTCATGCAGGCGTTACGGTCTGATCCCAACCAATCAGTCGATGATATTGGTACCCTCCATATTCGCGCGGGCGACATTCTCCTTCATTTGTTGCAGCCGTTCAGGCGAATGCCCTTGCCACTTCGTAACTTCGGCAATGACTCGCAGCGGATCGCGGGAACGATATGAAAGCGTTGGATTGCCGGGAAACTTTTTATCCGTCAGGTTTGGATCGTCCATGATCGGCCCGGTTGGCTCTACGACATAAATTCGCTCTCGTCCGTCGCCGGCGGCCAGCTCAGCGCCCCAGATCGCCGCATCCAGCGTGGCCGCGAAATAAACCCAAGACAGCGGCTGAACGTCCGTGAAATTGGATTGATAGCCGACGACGATCAGGTCTCCGGCTCTCAAATCGGCTCGCGTGCCGTGGAAGAATGATTGTGAAAACACCGTTGCCACTGACGACATAAGGTGACCCCCGAATCGCTAGCTCATCGGCGACGGCTCGGACCCGAACCGGCGAGCAGCGCGACCGGCAAGGCCCCGATGCCGCCACCAGCCCGCAGCGTGGTAAACCGAGCGCGGCGGCATCCGGCGGACGCATGATGTCGGCCGGCCACGGTCTCAATGACGGTCACCTACGGTGCCGTCCCGGTGCTGCTGCCGCCCTCGATCGAGGATGCGTCGGTGATGGGGTACAAGGGCGAGAATTGGGATGCCCCCACCGCCAACAGAATTTGGCGCTGTTTCAGATCGACTCGAATGCGATAGTTGCGGCCGGGGTCGAACAGAACGACCGACGAGTCGTCGCGGTCCTCCTCCGCAAAGCGGAATTTGGTTGCGCCTTTGCCGTCTTCCTCCACCCACAGCTTCATCCCGGTCATGCGGAACGACCCGGCGGCATAACGGACCATTTTGACATTGCGGCCGGTTACTGTCGCGGTCGGATTGGCCGCTGGCAGTGCAGCCACGACAGGGAGCGCCGCAGCGGACGGTGCCCCGGCATTACGCGACGGCAGCGGGTTGCGCAAGTGCCAGCTCGCGTGCGGACGATTGTCGATGAATGGGCGGCAGTCCGGCAAGTAGTCCGGGTCGAGCATCAGGCGCTTTTCCTGGGCGTGGAACGGCACGTCATAGACACTGGTGTGATGCGGGTCATTCTTGTCTTGCATGATCAGCTTGGGCAGCGTTCCCAGATCGACGCCGTGTTTTTTGAAACAGGCCCGGGCATCTTCGGTGTGCAACAGCCCAAAAGCGTGCCCCATCTCGTGCGATATGGCGCCGAGGACAAAGACCTTCGACAGATCGGCTGAGGGATCCTTGCGAAACTGCTCATACCCTGGCCCCCATACCCAGATCGGCAGTCCCACGAGATTGCCGGCACCTCCGGCCGACGCGGTGTCGGCCTCGAAGAAACAAATGACGGCGTTCTCCTTGTACATGTAGTCTGCCTTGAACTCGTTCTTTGCCAACTTGGAGCAGCGTTCGAGCATCGTGCCCTCCTTCTTGAAGGTCTCGCTCGGTTCGTCAATGTGGAGGACTTGCACCAAAGGTGTTTTCAGTTTGAAGGTGACACCGAGCGCCACAAAATAATGGCGCTGAGTGACCGCCATGATGGCCGCCAGCGCCTTTTCAATGTCGGGTCTTGCCTGCTTGTCCTTCGGTACCACGTAGAGCACCTCGACCTCATGCCGCCCTTCGGTGCAGGTCCTGATCGCGCGGTCCCAATCGTCGTTGCTCTGGATTTCGCGCCGAAAGCACTCGATGGCCGCATCGACGAGGGCCGTGCTCTCGCAAAGCCGTCGAAGGTTGCCGGGCTCCCAATTTTTGTCGCCAGCCCGGTTCCAGGCCACCTTGCCCTGTATGGCAGCCGCACATATTTGCTCCGCCGTGCGAGGCGGGGTGATGGCGGCCGTTGCCCTCGCAATCGAGTACAACGGGGAAAACTGACCATTCCCCACCGCCAGCAAAATCTCCCGCTGTTTCAGGTCGAGCCGAACGCGAAAGTTGCGGTCGGCGTCGAAGAGGACCACGGACGAGTCGTCGCGGCTTTGCTCCTCAAAGGAAAATTTGCGGCCGTTGTCACCTTCTTCAATCCATTGCCGGGCGCCCTGCATGCGGAACATTCCAGCCGCATGGAATACTGTTTTCACATTGCGCCCGTTGACGTTAGCACCCGCGTTTTCGGCCGCAGCCGCGGGTCTCGCGGCTGGCGGCCCGATCAGTCCGGCTGCGAAGACGAAGGCTGCCAGCAGCCACCCGATAACGCTCCCCATCTCGAATCCCTCCGATCCGCAAGCATCAATTCTGCCCGCTGCCCCGCCGAGAACCGCCACCGAGGACTTCAACGTGGTCCGGCTTGGGGTGAATTATAAGTTTTAATGGCAGCCAACGCCTGCATGACGTCAAAGCACGCATAATCCGCGGGGATGGAGCAATGCGGCTGCACCTAATTTATCGGTTGTACTTATAGGAATAGTCCTATATTATAATCATCCCATTCGATGTCAATCGTTCGAAAGAACCATCCTCATGGCCCTCCGAACCGGCGTCTGTGCCCGAATTTCGAGCTTCCCTCACCTTTCGCTGTTCCGCTGCGCCTCGACGCAGCGCTCGCTCCGGCTAGCTCTCGGGCCGTGCTGCATAAATCGGCGAGCCATGCGTGGGGCGAAGGCCGATTTTTGACTGTCCCTGATATTTTCCCTGTTCTCAGGGAAAGTTTCCCTGTTTCCTGTCTCATCTCAGGGGTGCACTCCAACGGACGCATTGGCCGCGGCGTGGTCGCGTGAGTCCGGCGGATTGCGTATCGTGGCGAACGCCCCGGGGGCGCGAGTGACGCCGATCGAATACCGGCCGCGAAGAAGAAGACGAAGCGAGGACGGCCCATGTTGAACCTGTTGTGCCGATCGACCTTCGCGTCACTCGCGGCGCACATCTCGCTCGCCGCGCTCATGGCCTTCGCCGCGCCGGCGCGCGCTGAGGATTACCCAAGCCGGCCGGTGCACATCGTGGTCGGTTTCATCCCGGGCGCGGCCGCCGACATCACGGCGCGGGTTGTCGGCAACCGGCTCAGCCAGATCCTCGGCCAGCAGATCGTGGTCGAGAACAAGCCCGGCGCGGGATCGAGCCTCGCTGCGGAATACGCGGCGCGGTTGCCGAAGGATGGCTACACGCTCTTCGTCGGCTCTTCGGCCAATCTCACCAACCAGGCGATCGCCGCCAACCCGGCAAGCGACATCGTGCGGGATTTCGTGCCGATCGCGCTCGCGACGCGGGTGCCCGTGATCCTCGTGGTGCATCCCTCGACCGGCGTCAAAAGCGTCAAGGAGCTGATCGCGCTCGGCAAGGCGAAGCCCGGCGAAATTCTCTACGCCTCGACCGGCGTCGGCACCGCGCCGCATCTTGCCGCCGAGTTGTTCGCAACCCGCGCCGGCATCAAGATCGTGCACGTGCCCTACCAAGGCAGCCCGCAGGCCGTCACCGATCTCATTGCCGGGCGCACCGCGATGATGTTTTCGCCGGCCTCTTCCGTGCTCCCCCATGTCGAGTCCCACGCGCTCATCGCCCTTGCGACCGCCGCAGACCACCGGCCGAGCGCCGTGCCCGATCTGCCGACGATGGCGGAAGCCGGCATGCCGGATTTCGACACCAGCATCTGGTTCGGGCTGATGGCGCCGGTCGGCACGCCGCGCGAGATCGTCGACAAGCTTGCCAAGGCGACCGCGGAAGCGTTGAAATCAGACGAGGTCCAAACCGCTCTGCGGCGGCAGGGCTTCGATGTGCTGACCGGCGGGCCTGACGAATTCGCCAGGTTCCTGGTCAGCGAGACCGCAAAATGGGGCGAGGCCGCCCGCGCCGCCGGGTTGAAGAAATAAGAGGAAGTCCATCAATGATGTGCCAGACCGCGCCGCAAGGCGAACCGCATTTCGTCAACACCATGCTGGAGCACACCACGATGTGCGGCCAGATGGCCCGCGCCTTCGGCAACGACCGCTTCGAGTCGCCGGCGCCGTTTCCCGAGGTCGTCTACGTCGTCGAGAACCACGATCGCGGCTGGGACACCTACGACCGCAACCCGGCGATCGATCCCGATACGCGGCTGCCCTACATCATGGTGAAGACGCCGATCCCCGATCTCGTGAAGACCAACCGCGGCTCGCCCGATTTCAACGAGGCGCACAATCCGTATTGCGGACTGTTGTCCAGCATGCACACGGTCGGCCTCTACAACGGGCGCTACGGCTTCAGCAAATTCATCGCGCGGACCCAGACGACGACGTCGATCGATGTTGCGGACACGCAGCGCGCCATGATCGACGCGATGCTGGCGAACGAGAACACGCGCCAGTCCCACCTCAAGTCGACCTTGGGCGAACGGCCGGCGACGCGGGATTGGGTCGCCGACCCTCATCTCTTCCAGAACTACAAGCAGCTGCAGTTCTTCGACACCATGTCGCTCTATTTCCATCTCCGCCACGCGAACGATCGCGGCGTGCAGGAATACGTGCACGTGCCGATGAGCGCCGAAGAGGATACGACCATCACGCTGCGGAAGGTGGACGATCGCACCTACAGCCTTGATCCGTGGCCGTTCGCGGGCGATCGCCTCGAGATCACCTGCCGCGGCCGCTATGCGAAGGAATTCCCGACGGATTTCCCGGCCGACCGCGTCGGCGCTGCGCTGCGCGACCTGACCGCGGACCAGCAGACCTATCTGCTCGTGCCGGCGTAACCGATATCGAAGCTGGTCGCGATAGCGCGTATTTCGGATCTGATGGAACCGCTGGTCGTCATGCCCGCGCTTGTCGCGGGCATCTACGTCGCTTCTTTTAGATTGCTTCGTGCAAAGCAAGGCGTGGATGGCCGGGACAAGCCCGGCCAAGACGACGCAAGGTGCTTCAAGACGAAGGCATCCGCTACGGGCGTCAGCGGCCAGTAGTGGGCCCGGCGCATGTCATCGTGTGGCCACGAGGCGGGCTCATAAGCCCGGCGCTCGGTCCTTCTGGCGCGGCTCTGTCGCGGCCAGGTCTTCGGCACGTTGTTTGCTCACGATGTTTCCGGTGCTGACTTGTTTCATATGCTGAGTCGATTGTGATGCTGAGCTTGCCTCGTTTGATTGTTGCGGCGACCGCGGTGCTGGTTGCGATTTGGGCAGCGGCGCCTGCCGGCGCTCAGCCCATTCCGCGTCCGCCGGCGCCCATTCCGCTGCCGCCATCCGCGCCCGCGCAGGCCGCGCCAGCGCCGCACCGCGCAGGCGCATGCGCAGGCCGCACCCGCGCAGGCCGCACCCGCGCAGACCGCGCCAGCGCCGGCCGAACCCGCAGCACCGCCGGCGGACACGGCCGACTTGCCGGTGCCGCCCGCGCCGCCGGCAATCGAGCCCGCTGATGGCGTCGCGATCGATTGGGAGGTCGCCAACCGCTTCCGCCTGTTCCGCAGCGAAAATGATTTCCTGCGCCACGTGGACGCGGCGCGCGGGCGCACCGTCCTTGAAACCGAGCAGGCGCTTGAGACGGCGACCGACGGACGCGGCTGGGCGCGCGACGTCGTGGAGCGATTGTGCATCGACGCGGTCGGGCGGATCGCGGACCAATGCCAGCGCGACGGCGTCGAGGAAAGCTATCTCAATCCGGCGGATCATCGCGTGACCGCGCGGCTCAACGGCACCGTTCCGCCCGGCGCCACGTGCACCTGGAGCTTCGAAGACAGCGATGCCAAGCCATTCGCCGAAGACGTCGACTGCGCGATGCCGGTCACCTTTCGCGTGCGCTACGGCAAGCCGAGCAAAGTTGCCGCCGACATCGCGGCGCCCGGGTTGCCGCTGCGGCGCGCCAGCGGAGAGATCGCGGTTCGCGATCTTCTGATCGCGGGCCTCGGCAATTCGATTGCATCCGGCGACGGCAATCCGGACCGTCCGGTCGCGCTCACCGATGACGGCTTCTGCTTCCGCCGCTTTCTCGGATCCGGCAGCTCCGAATATTTTCGGCCGAGCCGGGTCGGTTTTCACGGCGACCGTTCTTGCGACGGTGCCGGCGGCCCGGGAAGCGGCCTCGATACCTGGGCAAAACTTTCGGCGCGCTGGATGTACGGCGCCTGCCATCGCTCGCTCTACGGTTATCAACTGCGGGCCGCGCTCGAACTCGCGATCGAAAATCCGCATGCCGCCGTCACGTTCCTGCCGCTCGCCTGCACCGGCGCAACGATCGGTGACGGGCTGTTCAACGGGCGGCGCAGCCGCGAACTCTACTGCGGCGCCAATTTATGTCCGAGTTCGACGCCCGGCCAATTGAACGAGCTGACGAGCCTGCTCGAGCGCGCCCGGCGCGGCGGCGCGGCGCGTCCGCTCGATCTCGTATTCCTCACCGTCGGCGCCAACGACATCAATTTTTCCGGCCTGGTGGCCGACGTGATGATCGAGGCGAGTGGTGAGCGCGACCTGTTCAGCCGCCTCGGCGTGATCTCGCCCGTTGCCACCGCGCAGGCGACGCTCGAGCGCAAGCTGCCCGCCGATTTCGTGCGCCTGCGTGCAACGCTCAAACCGTTGGTCGGCAACGATCTCGAACGGGTGGTGTTCGTCTCCTACGGCAATCCCGCGCTCAACCCCGAGGGCGGACCGTGTCCGGGCGGCCGCGCCGGCATGGATGTCCATCCCGCCTTCGGTGCCGACGCGGGGCGGATGCGCAACACGGCGGCGTTCGTGCAGAACACGTTCCTGCCGGCGCTCAAGGCCTTGGCGACCTGCACCGGCAAGGAGGCGTGCGCCGGCCCGTCGGACGCCATGACCTTCGTCGACGGACACCAGGCCGCGTTCGCCGCCCACGGCTTCTGCGCCCGCACCGACACCGATCCGCCGTTCGATCGCGAGTGCTTCCTCACCGATGGCAAGAGCTTCACCGCAAGCCCGGTCGACGGTGCGAACGACCCGATGGTCTGCAATCTGTCGGTGAACGATTTCCGCGCCTATGCGCCGCGCGCCCGCTGGGTGCGGACGCCCAACGACAGCTATTTCGCCGCCATGACGTTCCCGCAGGGAATTTCACTGACGATGGAGCCAAGCGACATTCATGACGCCACCTGGGGCGTGCTGTCGGCGGTTTACGGAGGGGCCTTGCACCCGACCGCCGAAGGCCATGCCGCGATGGCGGACGCCGCCGTCGCCGGCGCGAAAAGGGCCCTGCATCTGCCCGGCATCGGCATCGAGATCATTTCGTTGCCGCGATCGGCGTCGCCGCCGGAGCCCAAGTGAACGGCGCCGAAGTGAACGGCGCCGCGTCGCGCGGATCGTCAGATCATTTGCCAGTAGATGTCGGAACCATCGGAGCCGGCGAACATCGCCTGGACGAGGTTGCCCTTGTCGTCATACCAGGCGTCCTGGGTGAAGGGACCCTTGATCTGATAGCGATGCGCCTTCACCGGTCGGCCGCGGACAGTGATGTCCTCGCTTCCCATGTCGGTGACGGTGACCTTCATGTTGGTGCCGTCGCGCACGTTGAGCACGTTGGTCTGCTTCACGATCGCCGCGTTCCACAGCGTTGCCGGCATCATCGTCGGGCTGACCTGGCGCGTCTTGCCGTCACCGGTGACGACCAGCATGTTGTCCTTCAGGCGGATTTCGAGCTTGTGGGGCGTCCCGTTGTCATCGACGACGGAATCCATCGACACCAGGCGGTTGTCGACCCAATGCTCCTCTTCCTTCTGCTCGAAGTGATAGACGACGATGATGATTTTCACCTCGATCGACGTCAGCTGCCTGACCGTGACTTCCTTGCCGTTCCGGCGCAGCTCCATGGTGTGCGTGCCGATGTTGTAGCCGTTGCGCGTGATCGCGTACTTCACGGTCTCCGTGCTCTCGGCGGCGACTGCCGCGAGGGTGGAGAGGACAATTGCGACGCACGCGGCGACCAATCTCATCGGAGCCTCCGTTGTGGTTCCAAACGACACCTGAATCCAAATTTTGGCGATTTCAAGCGGATACCGACCCGCGACGCCGATCGCAATTCAAAACGCTGCGACCTCACGCCGCTCGGCGAACGCGCCGAGAAACGACGCCCCTGGACCGCGACGAATAGCGCAGGGCGTTTGCGGGCGCAACGCGGTTTCGCGTCGGCGGCGGGGCGCCGATCGGTGCGGCGCGGCCGCGACGTTGAGCGATGGGATTTTCGGTCGCCCCGTCGCGACTCAAGCGTCGATCGCGGGAGCCCCGGAGTGCGCGTTGAGAAAACGCTCTTCCCACCACGAGAACAGAACATCCCGCAGCGCTGCCGCGTCATCATCGCCGTAAATGTCGAGCTTCACCTTGCGCAGCAGCGCCAGCTCTTCGGCGGTCAGCGCGACCGGCAGTTCGCTCACGACGATCGGCACGTTGGGAAATTCCGGCGCGTATGCGGGGTCGCGCCGCAGCGCGCGGTCGGCCTTGATCGTGGGATTGCGGAAATCCTTCGGCGTTCGCTGGCTCTTCAGCACTGGGACTTTGGGCACGGCGGCGAGATCGGCCGGTGTCGCTTCAAACACCGTGAGCTTGATGGGCTTGAGCGAGAAATTGCTGGTGCGCATGACATCGGCACCGCACACGTTGGGGACCGCGAGCACGTCCATCAGTGCCAGAAGGTCGACGTGATCGCCCGGCTTGGTGTTCTGCCGCGTCATGGTGGCGTGGCCGTCGAGCGCGACCTCGGTGCACATGAACAGATTGAAGCTGTCGTGGACATCGTCGGGCGTGAGGCCGTATTCGCGCTGCGCTTCAGCCTGGATGTCATGGCAGTTGGTGTGGACGTCGAAGCCGTAGGCGCTTTCGTAGACGTAGGCGCTGCAGCGTGGAAACAGCACGTCGTTGCGGCCATAGGTGTCGGCGAGAATGTAGAGCATGGCGCGTTCGCGCGGCGGCGCCGACCACATGAAGGTGCCTTGCGACGGGTTGAAGCCGTGCACGGTGCGGGTGCGGCCGCAATGCATGAATTCCTTGTAGTCGTGCAGGTTGAAGCAGTTGAAATCGACGCACTGGCCGCCCTCGACCTGCTCGACCCGCAGGATCTGTCCCTGCAAAAGCTCGATCGCCTTGCCGGTGCCCGGCGCCATGATCCATTCGGAAATCGTGCGGCGGCCGCTCATCGGTCGGTGCCCGCGGCAATGACGATCGGGGCATGCGCGGCGGCGTACTCGCGCAGGGCGAGCCGCACCAGCGCGGCGCGATCAGGCGCGACGCCGCGCGCGATCGTTCGATCGATCAACTCGAGCTGCTGTTGATTGAGCTTCAACGTCACCACGGTCTCAGCGTCCATGGTCCGACCTCCAGACTAGATTGAGCAGGACTAGATTTGAGCCAATCTTGTATACATGATTTGCGATCTAAGCTGGGTATCGCGTCCGCGCGACGATCATCGCCGCGCGGGCATCATGTTCGATAAATACAGGCGATTTCGGCTGTGAGGAAGTCTCGCGCATGGCTAAATCGTGGGCAAAAGTGCCACTAAAAAGGCGCGCGTCAGCCTAAAATTACTGCATCTTGCATACTTGTTTTCCACCATCTTGTATGCGCTTCATGACGCCGAGACCTGACCCATGAGCAAGACGCCCTCCCGCGCCGACACGGCCTACCAGGCCCTGCGCCGCGCCATCATCGAGCAGGCGCTGCCGCCCGGCACGCGCCTGCCCGAAGACGTCATCGGCCGCGAGTTCGGCATGAGCCGCACGCTGGCGCGGGCAACACTGGCGCGTCTCCAAAACGAAGGTCTGATCGAAGCCGGCCGCAAGCGCACGGCGACGGTTGCGCGGCCGTCTCTCGAAGAGGCGAAGGAGGATTTCGACGTGCGCCGCGCGCTGGAGCGCGAAGTCATTCGCCTGGTCATCGCGCACTGGAAGCCGCAGTTCGGCGCCGATCTCGAAGGTCACATCCGGGAGGAGGCAAAGGCGCACGCGGATCCGCGCGTCGCGATCCGGCTCGCCGGCGAGTTCCACATCAAGCTCGCCGAGATGTCCGGGAACAGGCTGCTGGTGCGCTATATCTCGGAAGTCGTCTCGCGCTGCTCGCTCATCCTCGCGCTCTACGGTCGGCCGCATTCCTCCGAATGCGCCGTCAACGAGCACCGCGAGATCATCGACGCGCTGCGGCGCGGCGACGCCGCGGCCGCTACCGCCCTGATGGACCACCACATCGGTTCGGTCGAGCAGCGTGCGCTGATCGGCGAGCGTGCGGGCGACCTCGACCTCGGCGCGGTCCTGTCGCGTTACGCCGGTGACGTCGACCGGGCGAAATCCGGCATCCCGCTTGCCCCGCGCCGGAAGGCCGGCGCATGACCCATCGCCATTTCGACCTCGCCACGCTGTCCGCGCGCGACTGCTACAAGCTCCTGATCGGCACGGTCATTCCTCGGCCGATCGCCTTCGTCACCACCGTCGACGCCAAGGGCCGCGCGAACGCCGCGCCGTTCAGCTTCTTCAATTGCCTGTCGGCAGACCCGCCGATCGTTGCCATCGGCGTCGAGAACAACGACGACATGAGCTTCAAGGACACCGCCTGGAATGTGCGCGTCACCGAAGAATTCACGGTCAACATCGTCGACGATGCGCTGCTTCAGGCGATGAACGTCTGCGCGATCCCGTTCCCGCCGGGCACCGACGAGGTCAAGCTTTCAGGCCTGACACCGGTGGCCGGCACGCATGTGCGCTGTCCGCGCCTTGCCGAGGCGCCGGCGGCGCTCGAATGCCGACGTTATCTCACGCTCGAGGTGGGGCGCTCCCGCGAGATCATTCTCGGCAAGGTCCTCGGCGTTTTCGTTCGCGAGGACGCCGTCGATCCGCAAACCAAATACGTCGACCAGCGCAAGATGGATGCCATCGGCCGCCTCGGCGGCGACGGCTATGCGCGCACGCGCGATCAATTCGACCTCCGGACGCTCCGGCTCGCCGAGTGGCAACAGCAAGGATCGTCCGCACTTGCCGGGACCGCAACCGCCCCTGATCGGGCGGAACAATCGTAAGCTATCGACAGGAGAAGACATATGCGAAACTTCGAGCTTACCCGCCGCGGCCTTCTCGGTGGCGCGGCGGCCGGAACGCTGATCGCGACGGGCGCCGTCCCGGCGCTCGCTGCGACCACGGTGGGCTTCATCTATGTGGGGCCGCGCGACGATTGGGGCTGGAATCAGGCCCATGCGGTCGCCGCGAAAGCGCTCAAGGACACCGGGATCAAGGTGATCGAAGAGGAGAATGTCCCCGAGACCGACGCCGTCTCGAAGTCGATGGAGTCGATGATCAAGCTCGACGGCGCGACGCTGATCTTTCCGACCTCATTCGGCTATTTCGATCCGTTCATGATCGACATGGCGAAGAAATATCCCAACGTCGAATTCCGTCATCCGACCTCGCTGTGGGACAAGAGCAAGCATCCCGCCAACGCCGGCGGCTATTTCTGCTACCTCGATCAGGCCCACTACGTGAACGGCATCGCGGCGGGCCTCTCGACCAAGAGCAACAAGATCGGATTCATCGCCGCAAAGCCGATCGCGCTCGTGCTGCGCAACGTTAATTCGTTCCTGGTCGGCGTGAAGAAAGTGAATCCCGCCGCCGAGGTGCGCCTCATCATCACCGGCGACTGGGCGCTGCCGGTGCGCGAGGCCGAAGTCGACCAACGCGCTGGTCGATGCCGGTTGCGATGTCATCGCCTGCCACGTCGACAGTCCGAAGGTCGTGGTCGAACGTGCCGAGGCGCGCGGCGTCAAAACCTGCGGCCACAATGCCGACCAGAGCTCGCTTGCTCCGAAGGGCTTCATCACCGGCGCCGAGCTGAAATGGGGCACCGTCTATACGAGCTACGCGAACCTCATCAGCAAGGGCCAGAAGCTTCCCAACGTGAACGAGGGCGGCTACGACAAGGACATGGTGAAGAGCACCGCGTTCGGGGCGGGTGCCACCGAGCCGGCGCGAAAGGCGGTCGCGGCGGCGATCGCGGAACTCAGGGTCGGCAAGCCGATCTTCGTCGGCCCGCTCAAGGACAACAAAGGCAACGTGGTGATCGAAAAGACGCTGGGCCTTTACGACGGCATCCTGTGGCAGACGAACTATCTGCTCGAAGGCATCGTCGGCTCGGTGACCTGACGGCTGCGACGATCGCGCCAGCGTTCGCCATCCGTGATGGCCGGGCCTCGTCCCGGCCATCATGTTTTCTGAGCACGGGCGCATCGCGGCCGTCACATCTGCATTGAGCGAGACGCACAAGGTAATCATTGATATTGCAACAATTCTCCGGATAACGCAGAGCAAAGTGAATGCCACCAGAGTCTCGTGATGTCTGAATTCGTCTACTCGCGCTTCCATCCTGATCCGAAACGGCTACGTCATTCCGGGGGCGCACCAATCCCATCTCGATCGCGCCGATATTTTTATCGAGGGTGACCGGATCGCTGCGATCGGCAACGACCTCCTGTCGCAACAGAGCGTCGCGGCGCGCGATCCGCGGGTGATCGATGCCAGCAAGCGCATCGTGATCCCTGGGTTCATCAACGCTCATACCCATTCCAATGAAAGCTTCGCCCAGGGTTTCTGGGACGCGCTGCCGCTCGAGGTCTGGATCCTCCACAAATATCCGCCGTTCGCGCTCAAGCCATTGCCGGAGCGCACGCACTATCTGCGCACCATGCTGCTGGCGATCGAGTCGGTGCGGTCCGGCGTCACCACGGTGCAGGACGATTTGATCAACCGGCTGTCGGAGACGGCAGCCTTTGACGGCGCCGCCGGCGCCTATCGCGATCTTGGCTTGCGCGCCGCGCTCACGACCTCGATGTCGGACCGGCAGTTTCTCGAATCACTGCCGTGGCTCGACGACCTGATGGACCCCGCGATCAGGGCGGACCTCGCGACGCTTCCTGTGGTGCCGTGGCGCGAGCATCTCGCATTGTTCGAGCGCCACGCCGGCAAATGGCACAATGCTGCCGATGGCCGCATCCGCGTCATTCTCGGGCCCGTCGGCCCGCAGTGGTGCACCGACGAACTGCTGC
This sequence comes from uncultured Alphaproteobacteria bacterium, assembly GCA_963702755.1. Lineage (GTDB taxonomy): Bacteria > Pseudomonadota > Alphaproteobacteria > Rhizobiales > Xanthobacteraceae > JAJPKK01. The sequence goes on from CAVPDZ010000018.1 coordinate 406,499, forward strand.
AGGCAGTGACGGAGATTTCGCGTGCGCGCGGATTGCCGGTGCACACGCACACGCTCGAGTCGAAGCTGCAGGCGGTGCAGGGCCAACTGATGTACGGCCGGCCCATCGTCGAGCACCTCGAGGCGCTCGGCGTGCTCACGCCGCACTTCACCCTCAATCACGCGATCTGGCTGACCGACCGCGAGATCGAACTGATCGGCGCCCGCGGCGCCTCCATCACCCACAATCCGCTCTCGAACCTCAAGCTCGGCTCGGGCATCGCGCGGGTGCGCGATCTCAAGCGCGCGGGCGTCAACGTGGCGCTCGGCACCGACGGCACTTCGACCTCCGATCGCGCCGACATGCTGCGGTCGCTCGGCGTTGCTGCCCTCATTCACCGGGTCGGCGACATGGATTACGAGACCTGGGTCACCGCCGAGGAAGCCTTCGAGATGGCGACCCTGGGCTCGGCTCGCTCGACCGGACTCGGCGACGAAATCGGCGCGATCGAAGTCGGCAGGAAAGCCGATCTCGTTCTGCTCGATCGCGAGGACTACGGCTTCATTCCCCTGTACCGGCCAATTCAGCAACTCGCCTACGCAGTCAATTCCGATGCGGTGCGGACAGTGCTGGTCAATGGCGAAGTGGTGATGGACGAGCGAGTTCTCACCAAGATCGACGAAGCCGCCATCAAGGCGGAGATGATCGCGACGGCGGAAGCCTATGTGCGCGACAACATGGCGCACATGGAGAAGCTCGCCGCGCGCTATCACCCCTACTATCGCGCGGCTCACATGCGGGCGGCCGTCACCGATGTGCCGGCCTCGCGCGCCCCGGTGCGCCTCCCGTGCGGTTGCCACGCGGGGTTTCGCCACACACGAACCGGTACGTGACTTAATTTTTGTTCTAAGGCCCGCAACTTTCCTAACCGATCGATCGTTCTTTCGGGCCATCAATCGCCGTTTTGCGGCAGAAACGTCATGAAGCTTTTCGAGTGCCAGAATTGCGGTCAGCCGCTTTTTTTCGAAAACACCCGGTGCGAAAGCTGCGGGGCCCAGCTCGGCTATCTGCCCAAGCGCCAGACCGTCACGGCGCTAAAGCAAGACCGGGATAAGTGGATCGCGCTCGCGGCGCGCGCCGGCCACTATCGCTTTTGCGGCAACGCGGCTCACGACGTCTGCAACTGGCTGATCCCCTCCGACGATCCGCATCCCTTCTGCGTCGCCTGCCGGCACAATCGCGTCATTCCCAACCTTTCGGCGACCAGACAATCTGAGGCGTTGGCGTCTGATCGAAGCGGCGAAGCATCGCTTGTTCTACACGCTTATCAAACTGCGGCTTCCGCTTGCTTCGCGTGCCGACGATCCGAACGGTTTGGCGTTCGATTTCCTGGAGGCTGCTCCGGCCATCGCCGGGTCGGTGATGACTGGGCACGACAACGGGCTCATCACCATCAATCTTGCCGAAGCGGATGACGCCGAACGGGAGCGGCATCGGCACCAGATGGATGAGGCCTATCGCACGCTGCTCGGTCACTTTCGCCACGAAATCGCGCATTATTATTGGGGGCGGCTGATCGCCAATTCTCCGCGGCTTGAACGCTGCCGCGAGATGTTCGGCGACGATCGCGCCGACTATGGCGCCGCGTTGCAGGCCTATTACGCGAATGGCGCGCCGCCCGATTGGCCGGAGCATTTCGTCTCCGCTTACGCGTCTTCACATCCCTGGGAAGACTTCGCCGAGACCTGGGCGCACTATTTCCATATGGTCGATACGTTGGAGACCGCGAATGCTTTCGGCCTCGCCGTGCGGCCAAAGTTGTCCAAGGGGCTCGCAGCCGAGATCGATTTCGATCCCCTCGACGTCGATATGGACCGCATCATCGAGGGCTGGCTGCCGCTCACCTTCGCGGTCAATTCAATCAACCGCAGCATGGGCATGCCGGACCTTTACCCGTTCGTGCTCGGCCCTTCGGTGATCGGAAAACTCGCGTTCATTCACGAATGCATCCGCGAGCAGGCCGGCCGCACGTCATCGCCTGATGGCGGATTGCGGGCGATGATTGCGGGCTTGCGCCAGCGGGCAGGGCTGCCGAACGATCGAAGCAAACGGCAGCGCCGCATGGTCTGACCCCGCCGCGAGAAGCAAAATCGGCGGGCACAAATCGGATTGCCAACGCTCAAAATAAAAAATGCCCTGCCGTACGTCACGGCAGGGCAAAGATGGCAGACATGCAGCGTTTGTTATTTGAACGTGCTTACGCTGTTACGCCGGAACCCACGTCGCCTTGTCCTTGTCGTAGCGATAACCATGGGCACTCTTCAAGCCGTCCTTGGTCGCGTTCATGGTCATGTACCACTTGCCGTTCTTCTGGACCGAGTGGACGGCGTTGAACGGGACGGCTACATCTTTCTCGCCCATGCCAAGGAAGCCGCCGACGGAGACGATGAACGCCTCGATCCGACCATCCTGGCCGACGAGCACGTCATAGATTTCGCCGATCTTGGTGTCGGACGGATCATAGACGTCCTGCTTGTACCAGTTGGAGACAGTCCGCGCGTTCTGCGGGATGGCACTGAGCGCTTCAGCCGGGGCGGTTGTCGCAACACCCGTCGTCGCCGCGGGAGGATTGGTTCTGGGCTGTTGCGCGTATGCCGCGCCGGTCACGGTCGCCGCAACGGCGGCAGCAAGCGCAAATTTATTCCACATCATTCTCTCTCCATTTTTCACGTTAACGAGGTCTCTGTCCTCGCACGAACAACACAGTGCCGGAAAAACGCCGCACCCTTTTGATTTGTTCCCCGGTTTCGTGCCGGATTTACAATCGAAAATATTTCAGCATCGCTGTTTGCGGCGCACAAACATTGAAAATTAATAAAACGCTCGGCGCAACAAACAGGAACGTATTTTTGTTCCTGGACTAAATGTCTCGAACTACCGTTCCGTCGTGGCCGGGCTTGTCCCGGCCAACAACGTCTTCTTTTTGCGAGGGAGAGATTAAAGACGTGGGTGCCCGCGACGTGCGCGGGCATGACGACCTGAGGTCATTCGGCCAGACCGGAACCCGCTCAGCCGCGGCTACTCAAGGCATCTTCAATATCGATTTTTTTGGCTTCATCCAGATGCGTCGCGGAACGGCGTGCCATCGGTTTTTCGCGGTGAGACCAATGGAAAAGATTGCTCGCCGAGTTGACGAGTGCGATGTGGGAGAACGCCTGGGGAAAGTTGCCCACCATGCGCCGCGCGCGCGGGTCATACTCCTCGGCAAGTAACCCGACATCGTTGCACAATGACAATAGGCGCTCGAACATTTCGTGCGCTTCGTCATAACGCCCTACCATGACGAGATTGTCGACGAGCCAGAAGCTGCAGGCGAGGAACGCGCCCTCTTGCGTCATCAAGCCATCGTCGGCTTGCTCCGGCCGGTAGCGCAGGACCAAGCCGTCCTCCATGAGGTCGCGTTGGATCGCATCGATGGTCGACAGTACCCGTGGATCGGTCGGCGGGAGGAAGCCGACAAGCGGGATGAGCAGGGCGCTCGCATCGAGGTGGTCCGAGCCGTAGCTTTGGACGAATGCCCCTCGCTCGGCATTGAACCCGTTGCGACAGACATCGTCGTGGATCTGGTCGCGAACACCGCACCAGCGCTCGACTGGTCCGGGCAAGTCCCACTTCTCGATGCTTTTGATGGCGCGATCGAATGCCACCCACGCCATCACCTTCGAATAGGTGAAGTGCCGCGCGCCGCCGCGCACTTCCCAGATGCCTTCGTCGGGCCGATGCCAGATGGTCTCAAGGTGCTCCACGAGCGCGCACTGCAGGTCCCAGTCCGAACTGCTGCTCGCAAGACCCGAAGCGCTCGCCTGATAGAGTGCGTCGAGCACCTCGCCGTAGATATCGATCTGAAGCTGTCCCGCCGCCGCATTACCGATGCGAACTGGCTTCGACCCTTCATAGCCGTCCAGCCACGGCACTTCGAGCTCATCGAGCCGCCGTTCGCCGGCGATGCCGTACATGATTTGGACCTGCGCCGGATCGCCGGCGACGGCGCGCCGCAGCCAGCTCCGCCACGCGGCGGCTTCCTGATAAAACTCCGATGTCATCAACGAGAGCAGCGTGAACGTCGCGTCCCGCAGCCAGCAATAGCGGTAGTCCCAGTTGCGAAACCCGCCGAGCGTTTCCGGCAGTGACGTCGTCGGTGCGGCCACCATGCCGCCGGTGGGTCGATAAGTCAGGGCCTTGAGCGTGATGACGGAGCGCTTCACCTTGTCGGAATGCATGCCGAAATCGCGGCAGCTGCTCGACCATTCCTCCCAGGACTGCTCGGTCGCCTTGAGCGCAGCGAGCGCGTCGATGGGATCAGGCGGCGGCTGATACGAAGGCCCGTACCCCATGGAGAAGATGACGTCGGCGCCGGCTTCGACCGTAGAATTTGCCTTGATGCCGATAGCCTTCAGGCTCGATTGGAACAGTGGATCGAAACACGATCATGTCCGGGCCGGCGATGGCCACAAGAGCATCGGCATCTTTGCGAGTGATCCATGGAACGATCGCGCCGTAGTCGAAGCGCAGCGTGAATTCGGTTGCCATTTCGACGGCGCCGCGCCGGCCGCGCACGATTCGCACCAGATGACTGGTTCGGCGCGCCTCCGCCTCCTGAAAGCGCAGCGGCATGAAATCGATGAGGGTTGCAGCCCCGTCGCGCGTTTCGAATTCCGTCTCCAGAATCAGCGTATTGCCGCAATAGCGTCGCGTCACCCGCGCATCGGCGTCAGTCGGAGCTATGATCCAATGGCCATTTTCGGGCGTGCCGAGCAGAGACGCAAAGACCGCGCCGGAATCGAAGCGCGGCCAGCACAGCCAATCAATCGAACCGTCGCGCCCGACGAGAGCAGCGGTCTCGCAGTCGCCGATCAGGGCATAGTCTTCAATGCGCTTTGCCATGCCTCGCGCCGAGCCCGTGGCCGACCTGACTTGAACCCTGCCGACGTGAACGTGGCGGTGTGACGCATAGCCGATGTGTTTCGCTCGGAAAGCCACGCCTTCGCTCTTTGCTCGATCCAGCGAACAGCCTCGCGCTCAGAGGTGAAACCCGGAATGTGCTCGCATCCGCCATGCGGCCAAACGACACGAACATACCATCCGCGGGCCGAGGTGAGACTCCGCGCTTCGAAAGCTGGATCGGACAGCCGATCAACCATGATAAATCCTGCATTGCTAGGGGTGCGTAGCGAGAAGGTGAACGCGCCACATTTTGGCTAATGCCCGCGACGCGTATCGTCAGCCCGACGGCACAACATTTCTGGCGCGGATTTGGTTCCAAAGGATCGATTGCGCGAGGCATGAGAGATTTAAACTCAGTCGTCACAGCTGCTGTCCTTCGCTCCGTCAGTCTGGATAGCAATAGCCGATGACGATAGTCGTGGCCCGCTTCATTTCGACTCCAATTTAAGTGTCCTTCATGTTCCGCGAACGGAACCGATCAACATGATCGCAAGTTGGTGAGGTCGATGAGACACGGCTCGCTTGCGGCGACCGGACCTACTCGATGGAGGAGACCAATGGGCTTTGGCAAAGGCGTACTATTGTGGCTCTTGGGCGTTCCGATTCCCATTATCATCCTGATAGCGCTATTTTGGCATTAGTATAGCTTGCTGCGTAATCAGTGGGCCGGCCTCGCCGGTCGGCCCACTGCGCTTTAAGCGATTTATACTTCGATGACGCAGCGGCAATTGAGGAGGTGTGACATGGAAACGACCGGGTCGCGTTCTAAATCGTCACGTTCTGAATCTCAGCCTTTCATGGCCGCGAGCGGCCAAACCAAAAAATCGCGGGGCGGATCGAGCGGCGCGAGCTCTTCCGTTTCCAATTCCATCTCGCGGGGAAAGGACGCCATCAGCTCCGCCGCGAGCGAAGCCATGAATTCCGCCAACTCGGATCTGCAGGCTCTGCGCGCCGACCTCAACAGTCTCAAGGATACCCTCGCGAAGTTCATGGCGCAGGCAGGCGGCGAAGCCGCGCGGTCCGCCCGCGAGGTGTCGGCAAATATCGCGAGCCAGGTCAGTGACGCGGCGAGCGACTTGGCCGACCGCAGTGCCGACATGGCGGCGGCCGCTTCGCAGCAAGCCAAGACCGTCGCTTCGGAGCTCGAAAACATGGCGCGTCGCAACCCGCTTGGTGCAATGGCGGGCGCACTGCTCGTCGGCGTACTAATCGGCCTGGTGGGACGGCGGCGTTGATTCTCTTTCGTCTCCTCAAGCTCTTCGGCCTTGATCTGCCGGCGCGGATCGAGGCCATCAAGCTCAACGTTGAGCAGCGGGTCGAGCTCGCGACCGATCACGTCAAGCATGTCGCCCGGGAAGCCGCGGCAATCGCGGTGTTGGGAGGGCTGGCAGCTTTCACCGGCGCCTTGGCAGCGACTGTCGGGCTGATCGCCCTTTATCGCTTTACTGCAGAAACCTATGGCCCATTTGCCGGCCTCGGCGTCGTCGCGGCCGTGCTCGTCATAGCGACCGCGGCCCTCGCGACCGCCGCCGCCCTGAAGAGCAGATCGCTCGCATCGAGCGGCGCACGGCCCCCGATGTCTCCCCGAGATCAATGCCGGACGTCGATGCGCTTGCGCGTGCGGCAACAATGGATACCGCGCGGGCCTATCCGGAAATCTCCGCCGCCGAGCCAGCTGCTCTTTCGCCCATGCCCGCCGCCTCCGCCGGTGACCTCATCGAACCGATGTCGTTCCTGCTGGCCAAGATATTGAAGTACCCGTCGCTCGGTCATCCGATGGTCGACGAACTGATCGGCGGACTGCGCACGACCGCGCAAGGCGCAACAAACGAAACGATCGGCCGTGCGGCGGAGGTGATCCGTCACGGCAGCCGCACCAACCTCGTCGTCGTGCTCAGCGGTGCCGCATTGCTTGGCTGGTTGCTCGCGCGCCAATCGACTTCGCGATAACGCCAAACCAATCCTCAACAAAGGAGCGTCCCAAGTTTACGCGCCGGACGCTGTTTCGAGTTGCACCGGCGCGGAAGCGTGGGCGCGTTCGCCAGCCATTCTGCCGACGAGATCGATGACCGCCGAGGCTGAACCAGCATAGCGCAGGCTATCGCTTTGATGTGTGTCGGCCGTTTCGTTGCGTGGGTCTTGATGCCAGACGACGATCGGCGATCGCGGGAACGTGCGCCGCAACCGCCGTAGCAGCAGTTCGAGCTGTGCCGATGTTACGGCTCCGACCGAGACGAGCGCGATGACGTCGGGGCGTTCCTTGGCGACTGAGCTGATGCCGGTCAAGCCGCTCGACGATGGACACAGCACCGGAACTTTCACCTCGAAACGGATCGCTTCGGCAATCAATGCCGCCGCGGTGACATCGAGACTTCCCCGCCCCCCGATGACGATCGCGTTGCCCTGCCGATTGGTGGCATTCGCGCTCGCGGTTTCTTGCTCCCCGGTGACCTCAAGGCTTTCCTTCACGAGATCGACGTATTCGACAAGCGCGTCGTTCAACTCGTCCATTTGCTCGCGGCCGAGAACGCTGCGCTTCTGATCCTCCGATGCAAGCGCGAGGGCGGGAGTCACCACCTCATCAAGATAGGTCCGGTAGGTATGCTCATCGATCCAGCGGTCGGCGTCCTTGGCGGCCTCGCTCGGGCGGCCGGCTAGGAGGTGATGATAAAGCTGCTCCCACGGCTCCAGCGCTGGTTCGTTGCCGAGCAGCACCCGCAGGAAATCGAGGTGCGGGATGTGCTGTCCCATCACGACAATCGCCAGGGTCAACGGCACCGCCAGCACGAGTCCGACCGGCCCCCACAACAGCGTCCAGAACGCCGCCCCGAGCAAGACCGCAAGCGGCGAGAGCCGCGTCTGGGTCCCGAACAGCAGGGGCTCGATCAGTTCGCCCACGATCGGCTCGCCGATGACGAAGACGGCGGCGGTCTCGGCGACCATCCACCAGCCCGAATCGATCATCGCGGCGAGGCCTATTGGGAAGGCGGCCGCAAGAAAGGACCCGATGTAAGGCACAAACCGCATGAGCGCCGCGATCGCTCCCCACAGCGGCGCACTCGGTATGCCGATGATCCAGAGGGAGACGCCAACGAACAGGCCGAAGCCAGCGTTCAGCCCGGATTGCAGAAGGAGATAATGAGCGAGATCCTCGCCTGCCTCGTTGAGAGCCTGAGTGGAGCGCCCGATTTCGGCTGACCCCATCAGGCGCAACATCCGATCGCGCAGGTCCTGGTACTGAAGCAGGACGAACAGTGTGAGAAGCAGCGCGAGTGCGCCGGTGACAAGCGAAGGGACGGATGAGCGTGTGTATTCGAAGAACGTGAGCAGTGGCGAATTGGTGTTCGAAGCTACCTCGATCTTGAGCGGCTCGTTGCCGGACTTCGGCTCGCGGACCTCGGCTTCGATGCTGCGGATGGTGGCGGCCGCCCGCTGCCAAACGCCCGAGCCTCCGAATTCATCATGGAGGAAGCGGGCCTTATCGCGCAGGTTGCTTTCGTGCTTCGGCAATTCCTCCAAGAGCTGCGTCACCTCGCGCCCGGCGATGGCGCCGCCGCCAACGAGAAGCCCGATCAGAATGGTAAGAACGAGCGCGACCGACACCCCATGGGGAATGTGCCAGTCAACGAGACGCCGGACCAAGGGGGAAAGCACGAAGCTTATCAAACCCGCAAGCGCCAAGGGAATGAGTAGGTCGCGCCCTGCATAGAGCCCCAAGACCACGATGGCCGCAATGATCATGCCGGCCGCCCCATTGACGACGGACGACGGCGATGAGCTTGGCCACATGAACGTTCTCCCGAGCGGGTCGGTCAGGAGGCTTCGCCGCCCGACAGAGGCAGTCTGTGCTGAGGCGCCTCCAGGGGCATGGCGACGCCCAGCGAGCCGTACAATCACATCATAACGCGCAATACCGCCAAGGTTGAGGGACACGGCAGGGCCTGCCGGCCCTGGCGATCATCGGAGCCTGACCAACGTGAGAGCACCCGTGCTCGCGATCCTCTAATCGCTCGGGTCCGGTCCGCGTCGCGGACCGCGGCCAGCGGTTTGATCCGGGCGAGCGCATGGGCTGTCCCCGCCGCCTGCTTCCGTCGCCGGTTGCGATGCGGCATTTTCCCTGCCGTCATCGAGCAGCCGCAGGATTTCGAGCAATTCGGCCGGAATGTCCTGCGGGCTCGCGGCCTCGTTGATCGCGCGCAAATGACGCGCGATTGCGAGTCTGGCTTGCCCATCGAGTTTTTGACTGGACCTGTCCATCACCGGTGTTCCGGGACTTCATTGAACTAAATTGACCACATGAGTTGATCTGTTGCAGGCGTTTCAGTTTGGCTCAAACCACCGGCAGTGTGTTTTAATCGACAAACCAGACCATAAGTTCCAGCCACCTCGACACTTTTTTCGCGCAAATTCGATAGGTGATCGGCCCGAAAATGCGAGTGCTCTACCTCTACTGCCATCCGTTGCCGGAAAGCTTTCACGCTGCAATCAGGGCGAAGGCGCTCGAGGGATTGCGCGCCGGCGGGCACGACGTCGATCTCCTCGACCTTTACGCCGAGCGTTTCGATCCCGTGCTGTCGGAGGAGGCGCGCCGGCACTACCACGACACAAGCCGGAACCAGGCGGGTCTTGAAGACTACATTCGGCGCCTCACCACCGCGGAAGCCCTGGTGGTGCAGTTTCCGACCTGGTGCTTCGGCATGCCGGCGATGCTCAAGGGGTTCCTCGATCGCATGATCATGCCGGGTGTCGCGTTCGATCTTTCCGATCCGGCGCACGTCAAGCCGATGCTCGGAAACTTGAAGCACATCGCCGGCATCGTCACCTACGGGCGGCCGCGCTGGATGGCGCTCGGCATGGCCGATCCGCCGCGCAAGATGGTGAAACGCTATCTGCGCTGGTTCACGGGTGGCCGCGCGCGCGTGCAATATTACGCCCTCTATCATATGAACGTCGCGACCGAGGCGCAACGCACGGCCTTCATGGAAAAGGTTCGCACCGCCATGCTGCGCTTCGGCTGATCACTGTAAGTCACCGGCCCGACAGCCATGTTAACTCGTTAAATTAACTTAACTAATTTTCTTTCACATATTCCGGACCGTCGATCCTGGACCGTCAAAGCATGGCGCTTGCAGTCAGCCATCTTCCGCCTCCCGCCGGGAAGCCAGTCGACGCCTCGCTGCGCGGCTATCTCGCCACCAACGCCGACATCGTGACCCGCATCACCAAGCCGGTGCACATGGACGACATCGGCGCGCTCTCGGCGCAAAGCGACCAGCCGATCCTGTTCGAGAACATCATCGAGAAGCCGGGTTTTCGCCTCTGCGACATCCTGGTGAAGAACCGCCGCTCGCAGGCGCGCGCGCTCGGGGCGACGCCGGAAAACTATCTGCGCACCCTCGCCTATCGGCTGCGCCAGCCGCCCCGCGGACTGAAAGTCGTCAAGACCGGGCCGGTGAAAGAGGTCATCAAGCTTCACAACGAGGCCGACTGGACCGAGTTGCCAATTCCGTTCCACAAGGCCAAGGACGCGGCGCCTTACATCACCGCGATGAACATCATCCGCGATCCGGAGACCGGCTTCTACAATTCCTGTCACGCCGGCACGCACGCCGTCGGGCCGCGGCGCGGCCTGATCAGTTTCGTGACGCCGCATTCGCACGTCATCATGCGCAAATATCTCGACCTCGGGATGGACACGATGCCGATCGCGTTCGTGTTCGGGGTGCCGCCGGCCTACGAGATCATGGCGAACTTCTCCGGCCTGCACATGGACGCGTGGGGCGAGATGGAGATGGTCGGCACCATCATGGACCGCGATGTGGAGATGGTCCGCTGCGAGACGCTCGACATCAACGTGCCGGCCGAAGCCGAGATCGTGGTCGAGGCGCGCATCAACCTGAACGGTCGCTTCAAGGTCGGCGACGTCACCTCGCCGACCATGTACCACCTGCCGCACTTCGAGAATCTGCCCGAGGTCGAAGTCACCGCCATCACCATGCGCGGCGATCGCCCGATCTATCGCAATCACCAGACCACGCCGGAGACCGACCATCAGCCGCTGCCGCGGCTTTGCCATGAGGCGGTCCTCTACAATCGCCTGAGCGAGATCGGCCTCGATGTGAAGGACGTGCGCTTCCCGACCTGGGGCGCGGCGCTGTCGTGCATCCTGCAGTTCGCCTATCCGCGCGACGGCATGGTCAACGATGCGCTGATGCTCGCGATGGGCGCGCCCTGGCTCAACACCAAGCTCGTGGTGGCGGTGTCGCCCGACACCAACCTCGACGATCCCGGCGACGTCTATCATGCGATCGCGACGCGCTGCGATCCGGCGCGCGACATCATCATCGTGCCGAATACGCGCGGTTCGCCCTACGATCCTTCGGCGCGGCCGCTCGAAGGGCAATATCCCTGGCGGATCGTCGGCAAGATGGGCATCGACGCCACCATCAAGTCGCGCCACGACGCCGCCGATTTCGAACGTGCCTGGCCCCGCAACTGGGGCACGGTGAAGCTTTCAGATTATCTCTGACAATCATCGCAAGGAGCGATCATGGACGCCGTCACCCCTCCCAAGCCGAAAGTTCTGGTCGAAGCCGAACCGTTCATTCCGTATGTCCGCGAGGAAAACTTCGATCCGCGCCTGAAGCCGGTGCTCGAGCCCTACAAGAAGCGGATGGGCTTTCTGCCGAATGCCCTGAAGCTTTACGCGCACCGTCCCGAGATCGCGGAAACGCTGTGGAAGCTCAACAGCAATGTCATGCGCGATCCGTCCTCGACGCTTGATCAGTTGCTCAAGCGCAAGCTTGCGGCCGTCGCCTGTGCGACCAACGGCTGCGCCTATTGCACGGCGCACAGCTGCGCGATGCTGAAGAAGCCGCAGGAACTCGGCTTCGAAGGCTGGGGCCTCGGCGAGCAGGAATTGCAGGACATCATCACCGGCGACTACCAGCCCAAGGACGAGATGGAGCGCGCCTGCTTCGACTACGTTCGCGCCGCCTCCGAAGACCCGACCTCGGTGCCCGACGAACTGCTGGCACGCCTCAAGAAGCACCTGACGCCGCCGCAGATCGTCGAACTCGCCTGCGTGGTCGGGTTCTGGAAGTTCTACAACGCCGTGCACGACAGCTTGCATATTCCGGTCGAATCCTCGCTGCTCGGCGACACCGGATATGTCAATCTCTAAGCTGCGGACCGCGCGTGCGGCGACGCGGACGAAGAAATCCCGAGCAGACGCAGTTCGCGACGGCGGACGGGGTGGGTGGGGGCCTCCCCTGACCGCCTCCTGTCCCGCGCTTCTGGAGCGCGGCACCGATCACCGCTTTCGCACGCTCGTGAACGACCTGCTCACCGTCGCGACCCGCATGGAAATGGTCCGCAGCCATCTGGGTCAGCGGATCGGGATCAGCGGCCCGCAATACAGCGTCCTCGCCGCCGTCGCCCATCTTCAGGGCGACAGCGGCGTCAGCGTCGGCGCGGTTGCGCAGTCGCTGCACGTGTCGAGCGCATTCATCGCCTCGGAGACCGGAAAGATGGCGCGGCTCGGATTGCTGCTCAAGCGCCCCAATCCGCAAGATCGTCGCGGTGTTCTGCTGAGCCTTGCTCCAGCCGGCCGCCTCAAATTCGATCGGCTCGCTGCGGAAATCCGCACCATCAACGACTTGTTCTTCGGCGTGCTCGATGCGCGGACGTTCCTGGCATTGAGCGCCGCCGCGAGTTCGCTTGTGAATGGCTCGCGGAAGGCAATGCATTACGTGAGCGCGGTCGAGAGCGAGCCTGCCGCCGCTCTCGATGCGTCCGCGTGACCGGGTTCACCTCCCCGTGGAGGGGGGAGAGCGGGAGGGGGTGACAGCAGTGCAACAACTGCGGCGCCGCAAAAATTGCACAGCTGTCACCCCACCCCGGACCGCCTGCGGCGGTCCGACCCTCCCCCTCCAGGGGAGGGTGGCCTGCAAATTGCCCTTGCGAGCCGGTGACGGTGTGGCAACGTTCGACCGACAAGGCGTTGCCTATCGTCACAGGCGTCATCTACTCGGACTGAGGGGCTAGCCATTCTCGCTCAGCAGATCGTCAACGGAGTGATGCTCGGTGCCATCTACGCGATGGTCGCGGTCGCTTTGACTCTCAGCATCGGGGTTCTGCGGTTTCTTAATTTCAGCGTCCCCGGTCTGTTCATGATCGGCGGCATGGTGACCTGGGCCCTGGTGCATGACGGGCTGCCATGGCCGCTTGCTGCGGGGGCCGCGATCATCGTGGGCGCCGCGGCGTCGCTTGTTGTCGAGCTTTTCACCTGGCGCTGGATGCGCAAGGCGAGTGAATTCGTGCCGCTCGTGTCCTCGATGGCGTTCCTCATCCTGTTTGAGAACCTTGCCGTGGTCTACTGGGGCTCCGAGCTGCAGACCATGCCGCGCCTGTTTGCCGCGCCCGATTGGCAGATCGGCCGCCTTGTCGTCAGTTTGCCCCAACTTACCGGTCTTCTGTGCGCGATCGGGCTGGTCTTTGCCTTGTCGCTCGTGCTGGCAAAGACGCGCATTGGGCGCGGGCTTCGCACCATCGCGGAGGACTCCGACACTGCGCTCCTCCTCGGCGTCGACATTCGGCGCATCGTTCCGCTCGTCTTTGCCGTCAGCGGCGTATTTGCGGCGCTGGGCGGCATCCTGTTCGCGCTCAACTACCGGCAGGTGCAGCCGTTCATGGGCGAGGTGCTCGGCCTCAAAGGCATCTCCGCCATGGTGGTGGGCGGAATGGGCAACGTCTGGGGCGCGATCGCGGGCGGCCTCATCATCGGGCTTGCGGAAGTGTTGTCGATCAACGCGTTCGGCGCCGATTTCGTCGACATCTCGGTTTACGGGCTTCTGCTGTTCATTCTGATCGTGCGACCGACGGGATTGTTCGGTGCCGCCGAGACCGGAGCGCGGGCATGAGCGGATATATCGAGGGCATCCTCGTGCTGCTCGCCATCAACGTGGTCTACGCCTATGCCGCGTTCCTGCCGCTCGCGGCCGGGCAACTCAATCTCGGCGTTGCTGGCTTCGCGGCGATCGGCGGATATGTCGCGGCGTACCTGAGCAACAATTCCGCGATTCCGCCGCTCGTGGCTATACCGCTCGGCGCGCTTGCTGCCGGCGCGGTGGCCCTCGCGGTCGCCATTCCGGTGCTGCGCACGCGGGGCATCTATCTCGCGCTTGCGACATTCGCGGTGGGCGAGATCGTACGCGCTGCCATCCTCAATCTCGAAGTGGTCGGCGGCGCCGCCGGCTATCCGGTATCGAGCTTCATCGGCTTTGGCGCGATCGCCGCTTTCGCCGTCGGTGTGGTGCTGTTCGTCGGCCTGCTGTTCGCGACGCGGTTCGGCATCGCCATCACCGCGGTCCACGATGACGAACGCGTCGCCGACCTGATGGGTCTCAATGTCCGCGCGTTCCAGGTGGCGGCGTTCGTAATCGGCGCGATGCTCGCCGGCATTGGCGGCGGACTTTACGCTCATCACTTCAATTACATCGAAGCGCAGTATTTCGGCGTGTCGCTCAGCATATCGATCGTGCTCTTCGTCCTGTTCGGCGGCACGCAGAGCATCTTGGGTCCGCTTCTCGGCGCCGCCGCCTTTACCATCCTGCCGGAACTGCTGCGCGGCAGTGCCCAATGGCGCTACGTGCTGTTCGCGGCGATCGTCATCGTGGTGATGGCGGTGCGGCCACAAGGTATTGTCGATCGCGGCGAGTTGCGCCGGCTGTTGGGATTTGCCCGCGATCCCATCGCGGGGCGCAAGGAGCAGAGCGCGTGACCGCCCGCGAGCCGATCCTGACGGTCGACACCATCGCCAAGCATTTTGGCGGGCTGCGGGTGGTCGAGGATTTGAGTTTTTCCGTCCCCCGCGGCTCTCGCACCGCCCTGATCGGACCGAACGGCGCCGGCAAGACGACGGTCTTCAACCTGATTACCGGCATGTATCCGATCGATACCGGTCGCATCCTGATCGACGGCATCGATATCACCAAAACTCCGTCGCGCCACCGCATCCGCCACGGCATCGCGCGCAATTTCCAGAACATCAGGTTGATGCCGCACCTGACCGCGCTCGAGAACGTGTTGGTCGGTCAGCATTGCCGCAACATCGGCTGGCGCGGCGTGCTCCAGCCGGTCAATCTGATGCCCGGCAATCGATGGCGTGAGGAGGCCCGCGCGGCCCTCGCCGACGCCGGCCTCGGCGGCTACGAGCGCGCGACCGTGCGAAATCTGCCCTACGGCATACAAAAGCGCATCGAGCTGGTGCGGGCGCTGATGGCGAAGCCGCGCCTGTTGCTGCTCGATGAACCGGCAGCCGGGCTCAATCCCGCCGAAACCGCAGCGCTGCGCGAGCACCTCGCGGCAATCTGCGGCGAGCGCGGCATCACGCTCCTCGTCGTCGAGCATGACATGCATTTCGTCGGCGCGCTGTGCGAGCACGTCGTCGTGCTCAATTTCGGCCGCAAGATCGCCGAGGGGCCGCCGGCGCGCATTCGCGAAGATGCCGCCGTGCGCGAGGCCTATCTCGGCGCCGATCCAGCTCCGGCCGCGCCGCTAAGCGCGACCGCGATTCCGTCCGAGCAGCGCCATGCGTCTTGAACTCGACGAGGTCAGCGTGCGCTATGGCCGCGTCGAAGCGGTGCGCGGCATGTCGCTTGCGGTCGCGCCCGGCGAGATCGTCGCGGTTCTTGGCGCCAACGGCGCGGGCAAGTCCTCGCTCCTGAAAGCGGTGCTCGGTCTCGTTCCGGCGAGCGGCGGCCGGATCATGCTCGACGGCATCGATATCACCCGATGGCCGCCGAGCCGTCGCGTGCGTCATCGCCTCGCGCTGGTGCCGGAAGGGCGGCGCATCATCGTCGGACTCACCGTGCACGAGAATCTATTGATGGGCGCATTTACCCGCGGCGACATGCACGCCGTCGAAGCCGAGATCGAAGATGTTTACGCACGCTTCCCGAATCTCGCCGCGCGGCGGCACATGCCCGCGTCCGTCTTGTCCGGCGGCGAGCAGCAGATGCTGGCCATCGGGCGCGGCCTTCTTGCCAACCCTGCGATCATGATGCTGGACGAGCCTTCATTGGGTCTGAGCCCTCGGCTGACCAACGAGGTATTCGCCCTCATCGGCGCGCTCAATCGCGAGCGCGGTCTCGCGATCCTCCTCGTCGAGCAGAATACCCACAAGGCGCTTGAAATCGCTTCGCGGGCCTACGTGATGGAGCTTGGCCGCAAGGTGATGGAGGGTGATCCCGCGGTGTTGCGCGCCGACCCGTCGTTGCATGATGCTTATCTCGGCCGCGCCGACGAACGCGTCGGGGCAAATGGGTGACGAACGACGGCCGTGCGGCCGCTGAACGCATGAGAGGAGAAGATTTATGAAGGCGAAACTCCAGGGCTTTTTGTTCGCCCTTGCCGCAACGTCTTTGGTGGACGCGTCTCTCGGCGGGCCGGCGAACGCCCAAGAGCTTTTGATCGGCTATCTGCCTTCGCGGGCGGGGCCGTTCGCAACATTGTCGCGCACCAGCGAAATTGCTGCGCAAGTCGCGATCGATGAAATCAATGCGGCGGGAGGGATCGGCGGCAAGAAGCTTCGGCTCGTGTCGTTCGACACCGGTGGCAAGCCCGACCAGGCCGTCGTCGGTTTGCGCAAGCTTGCCGAGGACGACAAAGTGATGGCGATCATCGGGCCGCTCAGCTCGGCTGAGTGCCGCGTGGCGTTTCCCGCCGGCGAGCGCATCGGTATCGTCACGATGTCGATGGCCTCCTCCGCGCCGAAGCTCGCCGAGCCGTTCACTTACGGCATGCGCAACACGTCCGACGAAGGCTACATGTTCGTCAAAGTCATGAAGACGCTGCAAGACAGAAAGTATCCGACAGCAACCGCGGCGATTGCCTACGCAACCGACGACGTGATTTCCAAGACGATGGGCGAAATAGTCCTGCCAAACGTCATGAAGCAGTTCGGCACCACCGTGAAAGGCAGCGTGACCTTTCAGACCCAGGCGTTCGACCTCGCCACCCAGGTGTCACAGCTCAAGGGCATGCCGAGTGATCTCATCGGCGTCGGGTCGGGGCCGGAGCCTGCGGTGCGGCTTGCCCAGGAGCTACGCCGGCAAGGGGTCACCGGCCGCATCGTTGCGGGGTCAACCGTTGGCGATCCGGAGTTGGCGCGACACATGGGCGCCGACGGCGACGGCTCCGTCATCCCATCGACGTTCTATGCGGGAACGAGCCCCAAGGCCAAGCAGTTCGACGAGGAGATCGTCAAGCGCGCCAAGGCGGCCGGCATCGAGCACGATGCGGCATCACAGTTCGACGCGGCGACCTACGACATCGTGCAGTTCTATGCCTATGCGTTGAAAGAGACCAAAGCAACCGGCGAGCCCGGCAAGCTCGCGGCCGAGCGCACCGCGATCCGCGACGTGCTGCGGAGCATGCCGCCTTATCCGGCACTCGAAGGGCCGATTTCCATCGGCAAGAACGGCGACGCGCTCAAGCCCGTCTATGTCATCGAGATGCAAGGCGGCCGCTGGAACCTGATCGGCACGCACCCGGCCGGATCATAAATCACCGGTGGCGCGGCTGGTTCACCCGTGCAGAACGAGCCGGGCCACGTCGCTGCGCTGGGTCTTGCCGTTGGCGTTCTTCGGAAGCTCGTCCATCGCCACGACGAGGTGAGGCAGCTTGAACGGCGCGATCGTGCCGGCGAGCGCCGCGGCGAGGCCGTCGCGGTCGTGAGCACCGTCCGCACTGCCGCGACGCGGCACAATAGCGGCGCCGATGCGGTTGCCGATCTCCTGGTCGGGGATTGCGAACACGCACGCCTCCGCGAAACTTCCGAGCGCCAGGATCGCGCCTTCAATCTCGCTCGGCACGATCAGTACGCCCTTGCTCTTGAAGCAATCATCCGCACGGCCGAGGATGTAGACGTAGCCGTCCTCATCCATCCGCGCGAGGTCGCTGGTGACGAACCAGCCGTCGCGGAATACGGCGCGCGTGCGCTCCTCGTCGCCGAGATAGCCAAGAAAAAAACCGGGATAGCTCGCATCGAAGGCGAGCGTGCCGATGTCGCCGGACGATAAGGGCGAGAGATCGGGGCCGAGGATCGCGGCGCGCGCGCCCCACGAGATGCCGACGGAGCCCGCGCGCCGCGGGGTGCGCGGCCCGTCGCCCAGCACCATCTGGGCTTCGGAAATCCCGTAGTGCTCCCAGATCGGACAGCCGACACGACGCGCCCATTCCTCGCGCACGGAATCTTCCAGCGGCTCGCCGGTGGAATTCGCACCGCGCAGCGACGAAAGGTCGTAACGGTTCTCGATGCCGGGATTTGCGAGGATACGCCGATAAAGCGTCGCGACACTGTGGAGCACGGTGACCTTGTCGCGCGCGATCGCCGCGAGGATGCGCTCGGGACTGGCGCGGTCCTCGATGATCGAGCCGGCAACGCCGTTGCGCAGAGGAAACAGTACGTTGTGCCCCAGCGCGCTGATGAAGCTCCATTCGCCAGTCGCGAGCACCACGTCGCCGGGCAGGGGCGGCACCCGGGCGCGGTTGCTGTCGCCGAGCGCCGCGAGCCATCGATGCGCATGGACGACCCCTTTCGGTTTCCCTGTCGTGCCGGAGGTGAACACGATGAACGCGACGTCATCCGGCTGGGCATCGAAGGGCCGCGGATCGCCTGTTGCCCCTTGCGTCACGCCCGCGCCCGACGGCAGGCGCAGCCCGCTTCCGGTGACGATCGCGCGCGCAGCACGCGGCGCAAGCTGCGCCGCCGGCTCATCATCGGCAGGCATGGATGCGTAGAGGATCGCCTTCGGCTGGGACAGTTTGACGACGTGCTCGATTTCGCTCCGCCCGAACTGCGAATTCTGCAGGACCGGCACTGCGCCCACCCACACGGTCCCAAGGAAGGCCGCGGCAAATTCCACCGCGTTCGTCATTCGCAACAGCACCTTGTCGCCGGGGCGTATGCCCAGGGCCGCGAGATCGCCGGCAATCGCGAGCACTGCGCGCGCGAATGCGTCGCGCGCGACCGGCCCGCGCGCTGTGAAGAATGCTGTCGAACCGTTGTGTGTTTGACCGACGGGAAACAGCGCCTGTTCGGCGAGATTCATTTTCGCTGTCCTGCGTAGCTTGTTGCGTAGTTGCGTAGGGTGGGCAAAGGCGGCCGTGGAATATCACGTTAAGCAATGCCGTTGGTCCGCCGTGCCCACCATGGACGCCGACGTGGGCACGCGCGGAAAGGTCCGCGCTTTGCCCACCCTACGCGATGTAGAGCATCGGTTTCATGGAATCGCTGGCCCCGCAAGCTCGTGCTATGGGAGGGACGATTTTGCTGGTTGAGACGAAGGAAAAATCCATGAAGGCAGTGCTGCTGATGGGACATGGCGGACCGGAGATGCTGCGCTATGGCGATGCGCCGGACCCCAAGGCGGGCCCGGGCGAAGTAGTGGTCGACATTCACGCCGCCAGCGTGAATGCCGCCGACTACAAGGTGCGCGTCGGCAGCAGCACCTACAGTCAGGTGAAGTTTCCCCACATTCTGGGCCGCGATTTCTCCGGCCTTGTCTCTGAAGTCGGAGCCGGGGTTACGGATTTTGCCATTGGCGACGCGGTGTTTGGCGTGACCGATCAGGGGATCGAGGGCGCCTACGCGGAAAAGATCGCAATCAAAGCCGCCATCATCGCCAAGAAGCCGGCGCGCCTCAGCCATGCCGAGGCGGCCGCGATGGCGCTGACGAGCCTCACCGCGCTGTGGGCGCTCGAAGACACCGCGCACCTCAAAGCGGGCGAGCTTATCCTGATCCAGGGCGGCGCAGGCGGTGTTGCGGGATATGCCATCCAGCTCGCGAAGCACATCGGCGCGACCGTGATCACGACGGCGAGCGCCGGCAACCATCCTTATGTGAAGAGCCTCGGCGCCGACCGCGTGATCGACTACAACGCCGAGGACTTCACCAAATCGGTGTCCGGCTGCGACGTCGTTTTCGACACGGTCGGCGGCGCCGTTCGGCCGGGGTCCTATACGGTGCTCAAGCCGGGCGGACGGCTGGTCTGGATCGCACCGGCTCCGCCAGGGTTCGAGCCGCCGCGCAGCGACGTGCAGACGCTGCGCCCGCTGGTTGCGCGCGACCGCGCCCACCTCGAGCGCATGGTGGCATTGTTCGAGGCCGGCGCGGTGCGGCCGCCGCCGATCCGTACCTACAAGCTCGCGGACGCCGCCGAGGCCCATCGCGTCAGCGAGGGTCGCCATCTGCAGGGCAAGCTGGTGCTGATGGTGCGCTGAACCGCGTGGCGCGCAGAGCTTCGACGCTGCGGCCCGTTGCGCAGCCGCGTGGCGACGTGGCAACGTCGATCATCTTTGATGAATTAGGGGAGCTGGCGCGTGCCTGACACGCTCGGATATCGAAAGCGCATCGGCATCGTCGTGCCGAGCACCAACACCACCGTGCAGCCGGAATGCGAGATGCTGCGGCCGCGCGGCGTCACCAACCATACCGGGCGCTCGACCATCGTGGAGCGGCCGCTCAACAGCGAGCAGGCCTTCTTCGAGCACATGGCCATGATGCGCGAGGGCATGACGGTCGCGATCGACCAGATCATGACCGCGGGCCTCGACCATCTCATCATCGGCATTGCGCTGGAGACGTTCTGGGGCGGGGTCGCGGCTGCGGACAAACTCAAGGCGGAGCTTGAGCAGCGGGCGGGCGTCGGCATTTCCATGGGCTCCACGGCGGCGCTCGCGGCACTCAAGGCGTTCGGCGCGCGACGCATCGCCGTGCTCACGCCGCACCAGCCCCGCGGCGACGAGATCGTCCGCGCCTATCTACAGGAAGCCGGCATCGATGTGGTCCGGCTGAAAGGTCTCGCGGTGAAGACGCCGCGGATGATTGCCCAGGTCCCGGTCGACGACATCCGCAAAGCGCTGCGCGAACTCGACGGCGACGACGTCGACGCGGTCCTCCAGGTCGGCACAGCGCTGCCGACGGTTGCGATCGCCGCCGAAGCCGAACGCTGGCTCGGCAAGCCGGTGCTCGCCGTCAATGCCGTGGCCTATTGGCACGCCTTGCGCCACTGCGGCATCGAAGACCGCGTCTACGGCTACGGGCGGCTGTTGGAGGAATTTTGAAGCGCGAGGAAATGTAGGGTACGCACGCACGGACTCGCGCGTGCGCATCTCGCCCAAGTCATGCTTTGGCGCACGCCTCGTTAGTTCACGCGGCTCCAGGTTTGCGATTTGCAAACCCATCCGCCGAGTGCGCAGCCCTCGAGCTTGAGCGCATTCGTACCCTGCATGGTGATGTGGCCGGTGTACGTCTTGCCGTCTTCGGCGTTGTAGACTTGGCCCGACCATTTCTCCGCGCCCGACGGCTTCATGCCGATGACGATGGTGACGCCCATCAGCGGTCGGCCGCGCTTCGTGGCGTCGGCATTGTTCTTGTCGAGCAACGGCTGACGCGTCGCCGAATCGTTTGGTTCACGCAGCCAAACGATGTTGCCGCAGAGCGCGCCGCCGCAGTCCGCGATGCGGATGCGCGAACTTCCCGGCTCGGTCAGCCATGTCCCTTTGGGATCGGCTGCGAAACTCGGGGTCGCGGCGAGCATGCCGACGGCAAGCGCCACGAACGCAGGCAAAGCAGAGTTATTCGTACCCCTCATGCGAATCTCCCGTTTTGTCTGGATGCGAGCGGAACCATAGCAACACATTGCGACGATGCAATGCCGCGCATCAGGCCGCTGTGGCGGTCTCGGCAGCCTGGCTGGTGCGCAGCGGCTTCTCCTCCATGAGCAGCAGCGCGGCGAGGGATATCACCATACTGAACGCGGCAACGAAGAAGACGCGGCTGAACCCTTCGACCGGGATTGCTGCTGGCCCAGGGGCCGACGTGAGGTCAGTGCCGGATAGGACAATGGCGCCGAAGAGCGAAACCAACATGGTGGCGTAGAGATTGCGCATGAATGCGAGTGTGCCGACGGCACTGCCGAGATGATGCGCGGCGACCGTGTTCTGCAGCGCTACCATGGCGAGCGGTGCGGCCGGACCGAAGCCAAGCCCGAGCATGGCAAGTAGGCCCTCGATCGGCCCGGCGGACAGCGACTTCGTCGCAAAGCCCATGATGACGAGCGTTGCGATGGCGATAACGAGGCCGAGCATCGGCAGGCGCTTGTAATGCCGCGCACGGCCGATCCACTGCCCCGTGAACCCTGCGCTCGCGTTCACCGTGACCATCACCACCATCAGACAAAGTCCGGCGGTGCTGGCCGAGAGCCCGAGCGCGCTCTGCAGGTACATGGGCATGAAGATATTCAGAGCGATGATCGGGGCCCAGGCGAACGTGTTGAGCGTGAGCGCGCAACGCGCCACCGGGTCCGCCAGGATCGAGATCGGGATCAGCGGCTCGGGCGCCTTGAGAAGCCGGATGACGAACAGGACGCCGATCACCAAGCGCCATCGCGAACAGCGCGAGGATCGGCGGCGAGGTCCAGGGATATTGCTTGCCGCCGAGAGTCAGCGCCATCATGAAGGCGATGCTCGCTGCCATGATCGAGCCGGCGCCGATCAAGTCGAGACGATGCGGCCGGTCGAAACGGGGCAGCAGGCGCAGCCGCGATGACGTGATGGCGAGCGCAGTGAGGCCAAGCGGGATATTGAGCCAGAAGATTGCCGACCAGTGCACATATTGGGCGATGAACCCGCCGAGCGCCGGGCCGCATGCGCCCGACGTCGTATAGGTCAACGAGAAATACGCGTAATAGCGCCCGCGGTCTTTCGGTGCCGCCAGATCGCCAAGCACCACCATACCCATCGAGGTGAGACCGCCGCCGCCGATGCCGTGGATCACCCGAGCCACGATCAGCAGCAGAAGACTCGGCGCAAGCGCGCAGCACAGCGAGCCGATGATGTAGATCGAGATCGCCGCCATCAACGTGACGCGGCGGCCGATGATGTCGCTGATCTTGCCGTAGAGCGGCGTGACCGCGGTCGAAGCGACGAGATAGGCGGTGATCAACCACGGCAGGAGATGCACGTCGCCGAGATCGCGGCCGATGGTCGGAAGCGCGCTCGCGAGGATTGTCGAATCGAGCGAGCCAAGAAAGACCGGCAGCAGCACGCCAAAGACGATCCGCTGAGCCTGCGCATGGTTAAGGGGTGGCGGAGCGGGAACGGCGTCCATGTGGCATTTGGAGGGATTGCAAAAAAGCGGGCACGCACTTATTTGACGGAACCGGGCGTCTTGAACCTTCGTTTGAGCGGATAGCGCCTATGTTGATTTGATTTTCCGCGCATGTTGCTTGAGAAGTTTGCAACTTTTCAAAACCTTGCGCCAGTTCAACCGAGCGCGGTTTCGATGCCTTTCGGGGGCGATTCGATCATGCTCCGCCATGTATTATCCCAATCTCAGCGAAACGAATGTCGGAAAGCCGACGAAGTGCGCTCATCGCATCGAGGCCATCATGGGGCGTCTTTGGTGCGCTGTCGCGTGAGCGGGCTTCCGCAAGAAGCGAATTCTATCATTGCGAATGTGACCGCATGACACCCGTCCTGGCGGCCAAATCTGATGCGCCGGACGCTGCAGCGGCTCATCGCGCCCTGTGGCCAGACCATCGCAGTCCGAATGTCGGGCAGGCTTGGCTGCAAGCCTATCGTGCCGTGCGCAGCGAGACCGAGGCGCGCGCCGCGCCCCTCACGGCGGAGGACCAGGTCATCCAGTCGATGCCGGACGCCAGTCCGATCAAGTGGCATCGGGCGCACACCACGTGGTTCTTCGAGCAATTCGCGTTGGCCCCGAATGTGCGCGACTACCGACGCTATGACGAACGCTTCGCGTTTCTCTTCAACTCCTACTATGTCGCGGCCGGCCCGCGCCACTTTCGGCCAAAGCGCGGCCTCGTGACGAGGCCCGGCGCCGCAGAGGTTGGGCGCTATCGCGCCCATGTGGACGCCGCGATCGAGGCGCTCCTTGCCAATGCCGCGCCGGACGTTCTTGCCCGATTGACGCCCGTCCTCGAACTTGGGCTTCATCACGAACAACAGCACCAGGAACTGATGCTGACCGACATCCTGCACGCGTTTTCGGAGAACCCGACAGCGCCTGCTTACGATGAGACCTGGCGCTGGCCGCATAGCGCACAGGACGACGATGGCGATTGCACGCTGCCTGAGGGCATTCACACGGTCGGCCATCAGACGAGCGGCTTCTGCTTTGACAATGAGACCCCTGCCCACCGCGCGCTGGTGGGTCCGGTCCGGATTTCCCGTCAGCTCGTAACGAACGGCGAGTGGCTCGCGTTCATGAGGGACGGCGGGTATCGCCGTCCCGAACTCTGGCTTTCGGACGGCTGGGCCACGGTTGCCGCGGAGGGCTGGGAGGCGCCCGGCCATTGGCGCAGCATCGATGGCGATTGGCATTGCTTTACCCTCGCCGGCCTTCATCCGGTGAGCGGGGAACTGCCGGTCTGTCACGTGAGTTATTATGAGGCCGACGCGTTCGCGCGCTGGTCCGGAAAGCATCTGCCAAGCGAAACCGAGTGGGAAGTCGCGGCGCGTGCTGGCGAGTTGAAGGACGCGTTCGGGATCGTGTGGCAGTGGACCCGCAGCTCTTATTCTCCTTATCCGGGCTACCGCGCTCCTGAGGGCGCCCTCGGCGAGTACAACGGCAAGTTCATGGTCAACCAGATGGTGCTGCGCGGCTCTTCGCTTGCAACGCCTCCGGGACACGCCCGCGTAAGCTACCGCAACTTCTTCTACCCCACCGCCCGATGGCAGTTCACCGGGCTCCGCCTCGCCGATTTCCCCGCTTAAGCGCTTCACAAGCTGCAACCCCTGTCGATCGGAGAAAGCGCATGAACGTTCACGTCCGCAAGGCGCGCGTCTTCGATGACGCGGAAAACAACCGCGGTTTTGCGACCGACGTGCTGACGGGACTGACGACCGTCCCGAAAAGCATGCCGCCAAAGTATTTCTACGATGAGCGCGGCTCGGAGCTGTTCGAAGAGATCACCAAGCTCACGGAATACTATCCGACACGCACCGAGATCAGCATCCTCAAGACCAACGCTGATGCGATCGCAGCGCTCGTTCCGCCCGACGCCGCGATGATCGAATTCGGCGCCGGCTCGGCGGCAAAGACGCGTATCCTCCTCGACGCTGCGCCGCAGATTTCAGCCTATGTGCCCGTCGATATTTCGGGCGAATTCCTCGCCGGCACGGCGGCGCAGTTGCGCAAGGACCGGCCCAACTTGCTCGTGCTCCCTGTCGAGGCCGATTTCACGCAACCGTTCGCGCTCCCCGCGGCAATCGGAACGCGCCCCCGCGTCGGCTTCTTTCCCGGCTCGACCATCGGCAACTTCGAGCCGCACGAGGCCAACGCGTTGCTCCATCACGCGGCCGCGATCCTCGGACCGGACGCGCTGTTCATCATCGGCATCGATCTCGTGAAGGATCCGGAGGTGCTGACGCTCGCCTATAACGACCGGGCAGGCGTTACCGCGGCGTTCAACCTCAACCTGCTGACGCGCATCAACCGCGAGCTCGACGGCGACTTCGATCCCGCCAAGTTCTGTCACCGCGCCTTCTACAATCAGGACCGGCGGCGCATCGAGATGCATCTCGTCAGCAAGTCGCGGCAGAAGGTGCATGTCGGCGGCAAGACAATCGAGTTTCGTCGCGGCGAAACGATCCACACCGAGAACAGCTACAAGTACACGCTCGAAGCGTTCCTCAGCCACGCGAGCGCCGCCGGCTGGACGAGTGCGGCAACGTGGACGGATCCGCGCAATTTCTTTGCGGTTCTGGCCCTGCGATCACGGGGCGTCACGGGGCCGCGCCCGGTGCCGGCCATTTGACATTCGCGGCGGCCGGCTGAAATAGTCCTGACGGGTCTGCGGGCGACGTAGACTCCGCCCCCCGTCGGGAGCTTGTTGTGAAAGTTACTTGTTCGTTT
This sequence comes from uncultured Alphaproteobacteria bacterium, assembly GCA_963702755.1. Lineage (GTDB taxonomy): Bacteria > Pseudomonadota > Alphaproteobacteria > Rhizobiales > Xanthobacteraceae > JAJPKK01. The sequence goes on from CAVPDZ010000018.1 coordinate 432,427, forward strand.
GAGACGAGCCGCACAGGTGCGGCATGACGTTCGTGCTTCTCTCGCCGCACGGCCGCCAATTCTCCTGCGAACATGAAGCGACTGTGCGATGACCGCGCCGGGGATCGCTGAGGGGGGCCCTCAGACCGCGGCGGATCGACGCTCCGCGGCGAGCCGGCCGTCGGTTGCGGCGGCAATCTTGCGCTTCATGACCCGGCCGCGATTCTGGCGGCCGCTGATCTCGCTTGCGATCGTTCTGATCTCGTGGGAGCTGCTTGGCCGCTACGTGCTGACCAACAAGCTGTTCTTCGTGCCGCTGTCCGATGTCCTCGCGGCAACGGTCGATCTTGCGCGCAAAGGTGAGTTGCAGCACCACTTCGCCGCAAGTTTCACCGCGATTTTCTACGGCATGCTGCTCGCGGCGGCGGTCGGCATCGTGCTCGGTATCCTGATCGGCGCCAGCACCACGGTCGCTGACTACACCGAGGTCTATCTCAACGCGCTCTATGCGACGCCGCTGGTGGCGGTCGCGCCGCTGCTGATCCTATGGCTCGGCATCGGGATCGGCTCGAAGATCGCTGTCGTGTTTCTCATCTCGGTTTTTCCGATCGTGATCTCGACCGCGTCCGGCGTGCGCAACGTCGATGCCCACTATCTGGAAGTGGCCCGTGCTTTCGGCGGCCGCCAGCACCAGATCGTGCGCAAGGTGATGATCCCGGCGGCGCTGCCGTTTGTTCTCACCGGTATCAGGCTTGCGATCGGCCGCGCGATCGTCGGCGTCGTCGTGGGCGAATTGTTTGGTGCCAATGCTGGGCTTGGCTATCTCATCTTCGTGTCCGGCCAGACCTTCGACGTGCCGACCCTGTTCTCAGCGGTCCTTTGCCTTGCCGCAGCCGGCGTGTTCCTCACCTGGCTCGTCCAGAAGCTCGAGCGCGGTCTGGTGCGCTGGAAGCCTGCGGTGGCGGAAGGCTGATGGGGCCATGACTGTGCAAGAGCCCGACATCAAGTTGCGCGTCGCGGGACTGAGCAAAGTCTTTCGTCGCCGCGACGATCAGCTCCTGGTGTTCGATGACGTGAGCTTCGACGTGAAGGCCGGCGAGTTCTTCGCCATCGTCGGGCCAAGTGGCTGCGGCAAGACAACCTTGCTGCGCATCGTCCAGGGCCTCGACACACCGAGCGGCGGCACCATCCTGTTGTCGGGCCACCCGCTGACCGGGCCCGGTCCCGATCGCGGCTTTGTCTTCCAGCACGACTCGTTGTTTCCGTGGCGCACGGTGCTGCGCAACGTCACCTTCGGCAACGAACTGCGCGGCACCCCGCGCGCGATGGCGGCCCGCGCGGCGCGCGCCATCATCTCGTTGGTCGGCCTCGGCGGCTTCGAAGGCCATTATCCGCACGAACTTTCGGGCGGCATGCGCCAGCGCGTCAACCTTGCCCGCGCCATCAACAACGAGCCCGACATTCTGTTGATGGATGAACCCTTCGCCTCGCTTGACGCGCTGACGCGCGAAGCGATGCAGCAGGAACTGCTGCGCATCGTTGCCGAAACGCGCAAGACCGTATTGTTCATCACCCATCAGATCGACGAGGCTGTCCTGCTCGCCGATCGCATTGCGGTGTTCAGCGCCCGCCCCGGCCGCCTGACATGCACCATCGACGTCGACCTGCCGCGCCCTCGCACCTTGCAGGAGAAACGCAGCCCCAAATTCCAGGCCATCGTCGACCGCGTCTGGAATTTGATCGCAGAGTCCCACGGCGGCAACGGGGCGGGCGCAGTCTAACGTCTCCCTATCATGCTAGCGACATGTCCCGGCCATAAGACATGAAACGGGACGCTTTTGCCTGGCTGGGCACATTGAACATCTGCACCGTTTATTCAGATAACTTCTGTTGGATGACCGCACCCTCACGCCTCGCGTTGATGACGGTGTGCGCGGAGCGTAAGATTCGTCGTTGAAGCGGTTGCGATTAGTGCCGTCGCCATTGAGGCAACAGTGCGTTGAAGAATCTGCTGGTCGAATTCGAGGTTCCGAACCGGCTGCGCGCTTTCGTGCGCGCCCGCGAATCGAGCCTCGTCGTTCTCGGCGCCTTGGTGGGAGCCACCGCAGGTGTCACGACGGCAATGATGTCGGCGGCGGTCGACCTCCTTCACAGCTTGTTGTTCGGCCTGCGGTTCGGCGAGCATCTCTCGTCGGTCACGTCGCTCGATCCGGCGCCGGCGCTCCTCGTGCCGACGCTCGGCGGCATCGTGCTCGGCTTCGCGGCGCTGGCGATTGCGATCCGTCGTCCGAACCGGGAAATCGATCCGATCGAAGCCAATGCCCTTCACGGCGGCCGCATGTCGCTCACCGGCAGCATCATCGTCGCGGCGCAGACCGTGTGGTCGAGCGGTGTCGGCGCATCGGTCGGCCTCGAGGCCGGTTACACGCAGCTTGCCAGCGGCATCGCCTCCCGTATCGGCCGCGCGTTCCGCTTGCGACGTGCGGACTTGCGGATACTGGTCGGCTGCGGCGCCGCCGGGGGTATCGCCGGCGCATTCGGGGCCCCGCTTGCCGGCGCGTTCTATGCGTTCGAGCTTGTCATCGGCAACTATTCGGTAACGAGCCTGGCGCCGGTCGCGATCGCCGCCTTGCTCGGCTATCTGATTTCCAGCGCGCTCGAGCCCGACCACCTCGGCATCGTGGTGCCGCAAATCGGGACGATCACAAGCCGTGACATCGCGGTCGCCGCGCTGCTGGGCTTCTTGGTGGCGTTGTTCGGCATCGCCGTCATGCGCGGGGTCGCGCTGTGCGAATCTGTCATGCTCCGCATCAAGCATCCGGCATTGCGCGCCGCGCTCGGTGGCGTGGTCGTGGGATCGATGGCGCTGGTTTCGCCGGAAGTGATGTCGTCCGGCCACGGGGCGCTGTACCTCGCCGGCCTGCTCGATCTTCCCCTGATGCGGGTCGCGACGATCCTGCTCCTCAAGGCGCTGGCGTCGATCGTGTCGCTGGGGGCCGGCTTCCGCGGCGGCCTGTTCTTCTCCTCGCTGCTGCTCGGCGCAACGGCCGGCCAGCTGTTTGCGACCGTCATCAACATGGTGTCGCCGAGCTATTATTTCGATCCGAACATATATGCCGTGATCGGCATGGGCGCGTTGTCCGCCTCGGTCATCGGCGGCCCGCTCACCATGATCTTTGTCGCCCTCGAAATGACCGGGAACCTGTGGCTCACCGCCGCCGTGATGGTCGCGGTGATCGTGTCGGCGCAAATTACGCGGGAGCTGTTCGGCTATTCATTCGCGACATGGCGCTTCCATCTGCGAGGCGAAACCATCCGCAGCGCCGCCGACGTCGGCTGGATCCGCGATCTCACCGTCGGACGAATGATGCGCCGCGATGTGCCGACCGTTCGCGCCGAGACCACGGTCGCGGCGTTCCGCGAAGTGTTTCCACCGGGGTCGACGGGGCAAGTGGTGGCGACCGACCCGGAGGGTCGCTATGCCGGCCTCGTCATGGTCGCCGAAGCTCATGCGACCGAGCTCGTCGACAGCGCGTTCTTGTTTCAAATCCTCCGCCATCGCGACGACATGCTGACGCCGAGCATGAACCTGCGGGACGCGCTGGCGGTGTTCGACCGCACCGAGGCGGAGGTGCTCGCCGTCGTTGACTCGCCGGCTTCGCGCCGGGTGCTGGGCCTGTTGAGCGAATCCCACGCGTTGCGCCGCTACGCCGCCGAACTTGATCTCCGCCGGCGCGAACTGATCGGGGAGGCGTAGCCGATCGAAGTCCGGAAAGGCCGCTGCACGGGACGTTCGTAGCCCGGATGAGCGCAGCGAAATCCGGGAGAGGCACTTTGCCGATTGGCACGATAGTCCCCGGATTGCGCTCCGCTTCATCCGGGCTACAAGGTGCAAACACGCTCATCCCTCGATCGGAATGACGTCGACGGCGGTGCTCAACTTCTGATGCCCGGAGGCCAGCACGACGCCGTCGATCGGAGCGACGTCGGCATAATCGCGGCCGATCGCGAGGGTCACATGATCTTCGCTCGCGATCAGCGCGTTGGTCGGATCGAGGCCCCACCATCCGGCAACGGCGCCGCACCACACCATGACCCACGCATGCATGGCGTCGGCGCCTTCCAAACGCGCTGTGCCCGCCCGCGGCACCGTGCGCAGATATCCGCTGACGTAGGCCGCCGGAATGCCGAGGCCGCGCAGGCCGGAGATCATGATATGGGCGAAGTCCTGGCAGACGCCGCGCCGCAGCGCGAACGACATCGCGGGCGTCGTCGTCACCGTGGTGACACCAGCCTCATAGGTGAAGTCGCGCTTGATCCGCCGCATCAGATCGTCGGCACCGGCCAGTATCGCCCGGCCCGGCGCGAAACTCTCGCGCGCATAATCGCGAATTTCAGGATCGAGGGGGACCTGACGGCTGGGATAGATGAAATGCACCGGCGACTCGGGACCGATGTCCTCGCTCGCATAAGTCTCGGCCCGGATCGTCTCCCACGGCGGGGTCGCATCCATGTCGATCGCGTCGACCGGCATAACGGTAATCCGCGCGGCAAGCCTCACGGTGAGCTGTTCGTGCGGCTCCTCGAGCTCGATCACGGTGGTGCGGTTGCGGAAAAAATCGGTCGCTTCGCGCCGTTGCGTCGGCGCCGGATCGACGTCGAGCATCGCCGCCGTGATGCGCAGGCGTTCGCGCGCCACCGGAACGAGGCGCAGCACGTGTCGCGCGCGGGTTACGGCGCTGTCGTAGACGTAGGTCGTGGTCTGGCGCACGTCGTAGATCATGCCGGCAGCTCCTCGTGCGCCTCTACCGGCTCGTTGCGGCCGAGGTAGTCGCTGGAAATCACCTCGGAGAGATGCATCAGCGCGGTCTCGATCGTCACCATGAGGGCGTCATCGACCCGGGCGGCATCCGTCGTGCGGAGTTTCGTGACGGTCGCCATGGAGATCTGGCGCGGCAGCGACAGCCGGCCGTCGGGCCGCATGTTGGGAAGCGCGTTGAGATGCTGCTCGATCTGGTCGAATTGGAAGGCGACCGAACGCGGATTGGATGGATCGAGCAAGGTCAGGTCGACCACCGGCGCCCGCGCCGGCACCATGAAGTAACGCTGCCGATAGGTGATGCGGCTGTCGCACAACTCGAGCAGCGTATCGAGGCTGCGCCCGAGCCGCGCGCCGAACTGGCGCACGAACCGGCAGGTCGCGATGCCGCGTTCGATGCGGCGACCGAGTTCAAGAAAACGCCAGCCGCCAAGCCGCGTCATGTTCTCCTGGGCTAGCCCTGAGAACGAGGCGATGATCCGCAGCGCGGCCTCGACGCGCTCCGACATCGCGGCCTCGAAATCGGAGCCGCCGAGCGGCGCTTCGCAGGTCGCGACAAGGCGGGTCAATGTCTGCCACGTGTCCGGCGACAGCCGATCGCGAATGACCGAACCGGCGTTGCGCGCCGCGTTCGCAAGCGATGGCACCGATCCGAAATGATCGCCGCGCAGCAAGACCGCGCGCGCGATCGCGACCGGCCGCGATACCGGCAAGTCCTCCGGCACCGCCTCCCACGAGAGCACAAGCGACGTGATCGCCTCGATATCCTGCGGCGACGGATCGCTCTCCATCATGCGCGCCAGCAGCGCGCGCACGAGGCGCAGCGTCGCCTCGGTGCGCTCGACATAGCGGCCGAGCCAGAACAGATTGTCGGCGGCACGACTGGGCAGCGTGCCGGATGCACGTTTGATCTGGACGCTGTCGGGCGTCGGCAGGAGCGTCGTTTCGACAAAAGCCGCCTTGGACGGAACCCAGACGTCGGCGGTAAGCGCGCCGCGTTGCAGGCTGATGGCGTAAATGTCGTCCGGATCGCCGATGCGCACGAAACCGCCCGGCATCACCGACCAGCCGCTGCCGTGCTTCGACAGGAACACCCGCAGGATGAAGGGCCGCGGTTCGAGCTTGCCGTCGCGCCAGACCGGCATGGTCGAGAGCCGAACCGCTTCCTGCAGCACGACGTCGACGCCGCGCTCCTCGATCCCCTGCAGGATGCGACGTCGTCGCCGTGGCCCAAGATCGGCGCCGATGACGCCGTCACCGAGAATTTCGCTCGGCAGATCGTCGTTGAACGCCGAGGCGACCACCATCTCGTCGATATGCCCGGTCATCGCCTCGCGCACCGCGGCGTCGCCGAGCCACCAAGTGGCGATGTTGGGCATCGCGAGATCGCGCCCGAGAATAGACTTCGCAAGCGCCGGCAGGAACGCCAGCAGGCCGCGGGCTTCGGCAACGCCGCTGCCGAGGCCGTTCGCCATCACCACCTTGCCCTCGCGCACCGCCTGGACGAGGCCTGGCACGCCGAGGCGCGAGCGCGCGTTGAGCTCCAGGGGATCGGCAAAGTCCGCATCAAGCCGACGCAGCAGCACCTCGGTGCGCTTCAGACCCGAAACGGTGCGGATGAAGACGCCGTTGTCCCGCACCGTCAAATCCGCACCCTCGACAAGGAGGAACCCGAGATAGCGCGCGAGATAGGCGTGCTCGAAATAAGTCTCGTTCATCGGTCCGGGCGTCAGCACGCAGACGCGCGAATTATCCTGCTTGTTGAGCTTGGAAAGCTCAGCCTGCAAATCCTGAAAGAACGGCGCATGGCGGTGAACCCGCAGGTTGCGATAGACGTCCGATATCCCGTGGGTCACCGCAAGCCGGTTTTCCAGCGCATAGCCGGCGCCGGACGGAGCCTGGGTGCGGTCACGCAGCACCCACCACCGGCCATCGGGGCCGCGCGCGATATCGACGGCGTAAAAGCGCAGATGCGCGCCGCCCGGCGGCGGGACATCGACCAGCGGGCGCATGAACTCGGAGCTACCGGCCACGAAGGCGCCGGGCAGCCTGCTCTCGCGAAACAGATTCTTGTCGCCGTAGATATCAGCGATCACCGCTTCGATCAGGTGAGCCCGCTCGGTGAGCGCCGCCTGCAAATGCGTCCATTCGGACGGCTCGATGACGAGCGGGATCGGCGTCAGCGGCCAGCCGCGCTCGACGCCTTCCTCATCCTCGTAGACGCGATAGAACACGCCGGATTCGCGCAGATAACGTTCGGTGGCCGCAAACCGGCGGCCAAGCTCCTCGCGGCCGAGAGCCGCAAGCCCGCCCAGCAATTCGTGCCAGTGCGCGCGCACCGCCCCGTCATCGCTCATCATTTCGTCGTAGACGCCCGGCAAGGGGCGGTAGTCCGCCAGCAATTGGGCGATGACGTCGGCAGCCTCGCCGGGGGCCGAATCAAGGAGGGCGGACATGGCGGGTGAAGAATATGCGGTGGCGCGGCGTCTAGGTAGGGGGCGATTTGTTGCAACGACCCGTCATGCGAAATACGGGCCACAAATCCGCGACGGCGCTCCTCTGCTATACTCGCCCAACTTGTGAGAGTGACAGTGCGATGACAGCCGGCACCGATATCGCCGACGAATTCCCGCTCGAGGATGGCGATCCTCGGGCCGAGATCACGCGCATCGAGGAAAAAATCGAGGAACTGGCGGCAACCGCCGAGCGGTGTCGCAAGATGATCGTGGCGGCGCGCATCGCGATGACGGCCGGTGCCGTGTGGATGGTCGTCGCCCTGCTCGGCATCGTCGCGTTCAACCCGGCGGCCATGGTCGCGTCGATCGCCGCCGTCATCGGCGGCATCGTCGTGTTCGGATCGAACACCGCGACGGCCAAGCTCACGGCCACCGCCATCGAGGAGGCCGAAGCCGCCCGCGCCGAACTGATCGGAAGCTTACGGCTGCGGGTCGTCGGAGAGGATCACACGCGGTAGGGTGGGCAAAGCTTGTCATCGGGCCGGCCGGAGGCCGGACCCGTTGGGCGGCCGCGACCTCGCGAGGTTCGCACCGACATTCGATCCGCCGTGCCCACCATCGGGATCGCCGTGGGCACGCGCGGACGATGTCCACGCTTTGCCCACCCTACGCGGCGGTGATTGTTGAGACGCGATCCTTCCTATCGCCGCAGATCGAGCGTCGCCGGATGTTCGGTCGAGCGCTCCTCTCCCGGGATGCTTCGTAACAAAGCCCGGCGTGTGGCCGTGGTCCTGGAAACGGGCGCGGCGGCGCGCCTCGGCCTCGTACGAATTGACCGGAAAGGTCTCGTAATTGCGGCCGCCGGGATGGGCGACGTGATAGACGCAGCCGCCGAGCGAGCGGTGGCTCCAGCGGTCGAGAATGTCGAAGGTGAGCGGCGCGTGCACCGGCACCGTCGGGTGGAGCGCTGACGGCAGCGACCACGCCTTGAAGCGAACGCCGGCAACGAATTCGCCGGGGCGGCCGGTCGAGGTCAGCGGCATGCGGCGGCCGTTGCAGGTGACGACGTGGCGGTCGGGCGTGAGGCCTTCGACTTTGACCTGCAGGCGCTCCACCGAGGAATCGACAAAGCGTGCGGTGCCGCCTTGTTGCGGCTCTTCGCCGAGCACGTACCACGGTTCGAGCGCGTGGCGCAGCTCGAGGCGGACGCCGCCGTAGGTGACCTCGCCATAGAGCGGGAAACGAAACTGGCGCTGGGCATCGAACCATGTCGGGTCGAAGCGGTAGCCTTCGCGTCCGAGTTCTTCCAGAAGATCGAGAAAATCCTGCCACACGAAATGCTCCAGCATGAAGCGGTCGTGCAGCGCCGTGCCCCAGCGCACCATGGTGGCGGCGAGCGGCTCACGCCAGAACCACGCGACCAGCGCCCGCAGCAACAGTTGCTGGGCAAGGCTCATGCGGGCGTCGGGCGGCATCTCGAAGGAGCGGAATTCAACGAGGCCGTGCCGGCCAGCCGGGCCATCCGGCGAATAGAGCTTGTCGATGCAGATTTCGGCGCGGTGGGTGTTGCCGGTGACGTCGACCAGGAGATTGCGGAACAAGCGGTCGACGAGCCAGGGCGGTGGCGGCGCCGCGCCCTTCCCGGGCACGAGGCCGAGCGCGATCTCGCATTCGTGCAGCATGTCGTGCCGCGCCTCGTCGATGCGCGGCGCCTGGCTGGTCGGGCCGATGAACAGGCCGGAAAACAAGTAGGATAGCGCCGGCCGCCGGTTCCAGTAGAGCACGATGCTCTTGAGCAGGTCGGGCCGGCGCAGGAACGGGCTGTCGGGCGCCGTCGGGCCGCCGAGCACGACGTGGTTGCCGCCGCCGGTGCCGGTATGGCGGCCGTCGATCATGAACTTGTCGGTGCCGAGCCGCGACAACCGCGCGTCTTCATAGATGCCATTGGTGACGGCGACGGCGTCGCGCCAGCGTTCCGCCGGATGAATGTTGACCTCGATGACGCCGGGGTCGGGCGTGACTTTGATGTGATAGGTGCGAGGGTCGGACGGCGGCGGATAGCCCTCCACGTGTACCGGAACCTTCATGTCCGCCGCGGTCGCCTCGACCGCGGCGAGAAGCTCCAGATAGTCTTCGAGGCGCTCCACCGGCGGCATGAAAACACCGAGCCGGCCATCGCGCGCCTCGACGGTGAGCGCCGTGCGCACCGGGATTGCGGCCTTGGCGCGCTCAACCTCGCGGCGCCTGATCTCCGCGAAGTGCCGCTCGGCCTCGCTCTGCGTCTCCTCGGCTTCGGCCTCGACAAAGCGGTCATGCACGCGCTGGAACAAGATGTCCGGATTGGGCAGCGGATTGCGCGGCACGAACGGATCGAGCGGACCGGTGAAGGGCTGCTCGAACGGCCGCAGATGGGGCAGCGATTCGAGCGGCAGGCGGAAAGCCGATCGGCGAATCGCCCGGGATCAGGAACAGATGGCGCCGCCGCAGCGGCCAGCGCTCGCTGAACCAGCTCGCCCGCGAGGCAAGCGCGTTCGCCGGCTGCACCGGCAGCACGAAGCCGGTCGGCGCCGTCATTGCGCGTTCGAACTCGCGCATCATGCGCCCGCGCTCGGCCGCGTCTTCGAGCCGCGGATCGCGCGGGTCGATGTTGTCGGGAAGGTTGGCTTCATCGAGCATCCGCCGCACCGGATCCTCGATAGGCGGGCATGACGAAATCGCGGCCGATGCCGAGCCGCGCCGCCACGCCTTCGGCGAAGCGTTTCGCCTGGTCGGCGGTCGGCCCATAGTCGCGGCCTTCGAGTGCGATCAGGCTCTCGTCATTCCAGATCGGCAGCCCGTCCTTGCGCCAATAGAGCGCGAAGGCCCAGCGCGGCAACGGCTCGCCGGGATACCACTTGCCCTGGCTGTAATGCAGGAACCCGCCCGGCGCGAAGCGCGCGCGCAGCCGGCGGATGAGATCGTCGGCGCGGGCACGCTTGGTCGGCCCGAGCGCATCCGTGTTCCATTCGGCCGATTGGTAGTCGTCGATCGATACAAAGGTCGGCTCGCCGCCCATGGTGAGGCGCACGTCCTGGGCGAGGAGATCGGCGTCGACCTTTTCGCCGAGCGCATCGAGCGCCGCCCACGCCGCATCGGAGAACGGATAGGTGACGCGCGGCGCCTCGGCGATGCGCGACACGCGCATCGCGAACGAGAAGTCCACCTCGGCCGGCTCGACGCCGCCGGAAATCGGCGCCGCCGTGCGATAGTGCGGCGTCGCCGCGACCGCGAGATGGCCTTCGCCGCACAGAAGCCCCGAGGTCGGGTCGAGGCCGACCCAGCCGGCGCCGGGAATGTAGACCTCGGTCCAGGCATGCAGGTCGGTGAAGTCGTGGTCGGTGCCCGAGGGACCATCGAGCGCCTTCAGGTCGGGTCGGAGCTGGATGAGATATCCCGACACGAACCGTGCCGGCATGCCGATATGGCGCAGGATCTGGACGAGGAGCCATCCCGAATCGCGGCAGGAGCCCGAGCCGAGTTCGAGGGTCTCGTCGGGCGTCTGCACGCCGGGCTCCATGCGCGTGACGTAGCGGATGCGGCGTTGAAGGTCGGCGTTGAGGGCGACGAGATAGTCGACCGTGTTGGCGCGCGCGCGCGGCATTTCGGCGAGGAAAGTCTTGAGCAACGGCCCGGCCGGCTCCGGCTCGAGAAACGCCGCGAGATCGTGACGCAGGTCATCGGGATACGCGAAGGGAAACTCGTAGGCATAGGGTTCGACGAAGAAGTCGAACGGGTTGATGACCTGCATGTCGGCGACCAAATCGACCGCCACCGAAAATTCGGTGGTCTTTTCCGGAAAAACGTAGCGCGCGATCCAGTTGCCGTGCGGGTCCTGCTGCCAGTTCACGAAATGCTCGGTCGGCAGGACTTTGAGCGCGTAGCTTTTGATAGGCGTGCGGCAATGCGGCGCCGGACGCAGCCGGATCACCTGCGGGCCAAGGCTGATGGGGCGGTCGTAGCGATAGCTGGTGACGTGGTGGAGGCCGACAAGAATTGACATGAAACGCCCTTGTGACGGCTACGCAGGTGGCGCGGCGACCGCGGTGGCCCCGCGGTACCAGCTTGGGAGTCGGGAACGTGCTTGTCTATGCAAGTCGTGGGCCCAAGGGAAACAGTTTCGACAAGGCGTGGTGGTGAATTTTACCGTAGGGCGCAATAGCGAAGCGTGTTGCGCCGCCGGGAATTCGAAACGGCGCAATACGCTTCGCTATTGCGCCCTACGGACTGCTTAAAGATTGAGCACCGTTCCCGGACTAATCCAGATATCGGCCGCGGAAGTGGACCAGGGGCGCGGCGGCACTGCCATCAAGCACATCGACGACGCGGCCGATGGCGATGACGACACCGTGGCGTTCGATCGTCTCTTCGAGCGTGCAGTCGATGGCGCCGACGGCAGACAAGAGCACCGGCGCTCCTGTCGTTAGCGTTCCCCATTTGCCGGCTCTCGAAGCGGTCGGCCCCTTTGCGTTCACCCTTGCCGCCGAACGTGTCGGCGATGTCCTGAGCCTCGCGCGGCAGAAAGTTGAGCGCGAAGTGGCGGCCCGCAACGATCGCCGCAAGTGCCGACGTTCGCTTGTCGATCGAGACCAGCATCAGCGGCGGGTCGGCGCAGACGTGGGTTGCCGAAAGTCCGAGGAAGCCCGCCGGACCGTCAGGCCCGCGCGCCGTCACCACGGTGCTACCGGTGGCGCGATTGCCGATCGCACGCCAGAACGCCTTGGCATCGATGGTCTTGCCGGGCACGTTGCCTTCAGGAGTGCTCATTCGGTAACGCTCGCCTCAGCCATTGAGGTTTTCGCGCAGCGTCGGTCCAGCATACTTCGTCTTGGACAAACCACGCCGCTGCAACTCCGGTACCACGAACTCGACGAACTCGCGAATATTGTCCATGGCCGAAAAACCGCGGCCGAGAATGAAGCCGCCATTCGCGCCGGTCCCGAAGTGAAGCTCCTCAAGCCGGTCGACAATCGCCTTCGGCGGGCCGGACACGGCGAGGATGCGGTCGAGGAGGAAACGGCGGCCGAACTCTTCGACGGTCTGCTTCGGATCGACGGTCTTGAGCAACTCCTCGAAACTTCCGAGATTGCCCTTCTGCTCGGCGACGGCATCAGCAAAATCGGAAAGCCGCATGCCGGGCTTCGCCGCCGAAAAATCCACGTTGTACTGCGCCGACATCTCGACCAGGCCCGCCTGCGGCGGGATCGCCGCGAGGTAGCGTCGCTCCATCTCCTGCGCCGCAGCCTCCGAATCGGCGACTTGAACGCGGACCGACCACAAGATGCCGATGTCGCGCGGGCTGCGCCCGGCACTCGCGAGCTTCTGGTCGAGCGCCGCGCGATGCTGCTGCATGCTCGGCAAGGTGCGCCGCGTCGAGAACTGCAAGTCGGCAAAGTCCGCGGCAAGCTGCATCCCGGGACCTGACAGGCCGGCCTGGATGATCACCGGCCGCCGCTGCGGTGACGGCAGCGCCGGCAACGGCCCGCGCACGTTGAAGTAGCGGCCACGGAAATCGATGCGGTGAACCTTGGCCGGATCGCAAAACAATCCGCGCTTCGCGATCGAGCGACGAGCGCGTCAGGCTCGATGCTGTCCCACAGCGCGCACGCGACCTTGAGGAATTCCTGGGCGCGCTCGTAGCGCTCGTCATGCTCCATCATGACATCGAAGCCGTAATTCGCCGCCTCGTTCTTGTAGGCGGACGTCACCGCGTTCCACGCGATGCGGCCGCGTGTCACATGGTCGAGTGCGTTGAAGAGGCGAGCGACGTAAAACGGGTGATGATAGGTCGTCGACATGGTGAGCGCGAAGCCGACACCCTCGGCCGCCCTCGCCATCAGCGGGATCATCGGCGACATGTCGTGGCGCGGCCATTTGGCGCCGTAGCGCACCACGGCCTCATGGCTGCCGCCGAAATCCTCGGGCGTTCCGCCGGTGTCGCCGAAGAACAGCATGTCCATCACGCCGCGCGACGCGATGCGGGCGATGTCTTCGTAGAATTCGGACGTTGAATAATACGGATAGCCGATCCACGATCCCGGCATGCGCCAGAGATAGTCGGTGTGAAGAAACGACAGGTCGGCGGCGAGATGAATGGTTTGGGATTGCGACATGATGCGACGTTTGGAACGCTCCTTGCATTCTCGGCGGTCGGGTTTGGGCGTCAGCGCTCCAGCACGTTAAGGATAGCAATGTGGCTTCGACACGCAATCTTGCCCGACACCGTCTTGGGCGGAGCGCCCGCTCCAGATTGACCGTCCGGTAGCGCCGTGGGATGTTGATTTAGCGGGGCAACGCGCCCGGAACGGCGCGAAAGAAGGCCCGGAGCGCCGTTTTTTCGTACGCATTCATTCACCGGATCATGCGAGGCGACGTCATGACGAAGGCGGTTTCCCGACGGAAGTTCCTTGAGCGATCGGCGCTGGCTGCTGGCGCGCTCGCCCTCCCCGTCTCGGCGCAGCGGGCGCGCGGCGCGACCGCGATGAAGCCCGTCACCCTGCTGCTCGACTGGATTTACCAGGGCCCGAACACGGGGTTCATGGTTGCAAAGGAGAAGGGTTACTATCGCGACGCCGGTCTCGATGTGCAGATGACGCCCGGCAAGGGATCGGGCAGCACCGCGCAACTTGTTGCCAGCAAGGTCGCCCAATTCGGATTCTCCGACGGCTTCGTCGTCGGCTTCGGCGTCGCCAAGGGCATGCCGCTCAAGAGCGTCGGCAGCATCTACCGCCGCAATCCCTGCGCCGTGGTGACGTTTGCGGATTCCGACATCAAAGTGCCGAAGGATCTTGAAGGCAAAAGCATCGCCATCACCGCGGGTAGCTCGCAGTTCCAGCAGTTCCCGGCTTTCATGAAGGGTGCCGGCATCGATGCCGCGAAGGTCCGGGTGGTGAACCTTGATCCGGTCGGCGTCGACGCCGGCGCTGCTCAGCGGCCAGGTGCCGGCAATCGCCGGCTACGCCCAGAGCTACGTCCCGAACGTCGAAATCCGCGGCAAGCGGGAGGCGCGCGTATTCTGGTATGCCGACCAGGGCGTGGTCGCCATCAGCAACAGCATCATCGTGCACGACGATCTCCTCAAGAGCGATCCGGAACTGGTGCGCGCCTTCGTGCCGCCGACCATCAAGGGATTCCTTTACGCGCGGCAGAATCCCGACGAGGCGGTGGAGATCGCGCGGAAATATTCGTCCACGATCGACCCCGCGATCGCGTTGCGCGAACTCGAGTATTCGTGGCGAACCTGGGTGACGCCCAACACCGCCGGCAAGCCGCTCGGTTACGCCGCCGACCTCGACTGGGTCGAAACCGTGCGCGTCCTCAAGCAATATGGCGGCGTCACCACCCCGCTCGACCCGGCGACGCTCTACACCAACGAGTTCGTGCCCACGGGCGCCGAATACGTGCCGCCTCAAGCCTAGCGCGAGGCCAATCTGCAGATCCAGGACCTCACCAAAGTCTATTCGACGCGGGACGGCGCCGTCCGCGCGCTCGACCACGTATCGGTCGACGCACAGCGCGGTGAATTTCTGTCGGTGCTTGGACCGAGCGGCTGCGGCAAGAGCACGCTGTTGATGATCGCGGCTGGGCTCGTCCCGCCATCGAGCGGCACCGTGAGTATCGAAGGCCACGCCGTCGACGGCCCGCGCACCGACATCGGCATCGTGTTTCAGAGCCCCGTCCTGCTCGAATGGCGCACCGCGCTCGGCAACGTCATGCTGCAGGCGGAGGCGCACCGGATGGACCGCCGCGCCGCCGCGCGACGCGCCCGCGACCTTCTCGCCTCGGTGGGGCTCGCCGGCTTCGAGGACAAATATCCGCACGAACTGTCAGGCGGCATGCGCCAGCGGGTGTCGATCTGCCGCGCCCTCATTCACTCGCCCGAATATCTGCTGATGGACGAGCCGTTCGGCGCGCTCGACCAGCTCACCCGCGATCAGCTCGTGCTCGACATGCAGGCGCTGTGGAACGCGCGGCGGATGTCGGTGCTGTTCATCACCCACAGCATCTCGGAGGCGGTGTTCCTGTCGGACCGCGTCATCGTGATGACGCCGCGTCCGGGCAAGATCGATCGCATCCTCGATATCGACCTGCCGCGCCCGCGCACGCTCGCCATGCGCGAGGGCGCCGAGTTCGCCGCGTTGAGCCGGGAGATTCTTGACCTGTTCCTGGCTCGTGGCGTGCTGCACGAGCGCACCACAAGTGTGCTGGCATGACCAACATCAGCGAACCCGCCGGCCAAGTGGTAGCGACGCAGCCCGATGAGGCCGCTGCCAGATCGCGCTGGTCCAGCGGGGAAATTCACGAGCGCATCCGCTCGGTGCTTTATCCGGTCGGCTCGATCGTCCTGATCCTCATCATCTGGGAAGCGGCGACGCGGCTGCTGCATGTGCCGGTGTTCCTGTTGCCGCCGCCGTCAGTGATCGCGGAGTCGATGTATCTCAATGCCGGCGTGCTGATGCAGGAGAGCATCGCCACCACCTGGGAGATCACGCTCGGCTTCGGGCTCAGCATCGTGATCGGTGTTCCGCTTGCGCTCGCGATTTTCCTGTGGCCGCCGTTCGCCCGCACGCTCTATCCGCTGCTGGTATCGTCCCAGGCGGTCCCGAAGGTCGCGATCGCGCCGCTGTTCATCGTGTGGTTCGGCCTCGGTTTGATGCCGAAGGTGCTCATCGCCTTCCTGATCGCGTTCTTCCCCGTGGTGATCAACACGGCCATGGGGCTTGCCGCCATCGAGCCTGAGAAGATCTATCTCGCGCGGTCGATGGGGCTCGGCGCATTCGCGACCTTCTTCAAGATCAGGCTGCCCAACGCGTTGCCGTCGATCTTTGCCGGGCTCAAGATTTCGATCACCCTCGCCGTGGTGGGCGCGGTGGTCGGCGAGTTCGTCGGCGGCCAGGGCGGCCTCGGCTATCTGCTGCTGATTGCGAACGGCAGCATGGATACGGCGCTGCTGTTCGGCGGCCTCGTGGCGCTGACGCTGCTCGGCGTGATCTTCTTCGCGCTCGTCGCGGTGGTCGAGCACCTCGTCCTGCCGCCCCACGTCATTGCCGCCGCGACCGCGGTCCGCGAATTGATGTGAGGGAACGGCCGGACAGGTTGACCAGTTGACGGTCAGCTTCTCTTCTCGAGGGCCCGCGCCAATTCTTCGGCGAACACCGCGCTTGCGAGCGGCAGGTTGCGGCCCCGCAATTGAGCGAGCACCAGCTTGGCACGCGGAATGTCGCGGCCGTCGATGGCGCGGACGACGACACCGGGGCTGGCGCTGCCCTCCGTCCCGATCTCGACCTGGAATGACAGAGCCCCCGCGTGCCGCACCAGACCGCGCAGGAATTCGAACGAATTCGATTCGCCGACGATCCGCAATTCAAGGCTTGAGCGGGCACACACATCCTCAAGAAGCTGGCGGCCGCCGAAACTGCGGTCCGGCAGCACGATCGGATAGCGCGCGCAATCGCGCAGCCGTACGGTGGGGCGTTCCGCCAGCGGATGATCCTCGGCCATCAATACGACGAGGCGCTGCTCGATGGCCGACAGCGACTGCACGGCAGCGTCGGGCGGCGGCCGAAACACCAGGGCGAGATCGACACCGTAATTCACAAGCTCGGCGATGGCGTTGATGTGATCGAGCACACGCACGTCAAAATCGATCTGGCCGTGCTGCGCGCGAAATTCCGCAATCATCCGCGGCAGGAAATCGAATGCCAGCGCCTGGCTGCAGGCAATGCGCACGGTGCCGCGGCGAAGACCGCGCAAATCCTCGATATGCGACCGCGCGCGTTCCAGTTCCGCGCCCTGCTCGCGAACGTAGCGGACAAACACCTCGCCGGCGGCGGTGAGCCGCACGCCGCGCGCCTTGCGCTCGAACAGCGGCGCGCCGAGTTCGGCCTCGAGGTCCATGATCCGGCGGTTGACCGCGGACGCGGTGACATTGAGCCGGCCGGCGGCGCGCCGGATCGAGCCGGTGCGGGCGACCGTGTCGACATACTCAAGGATTCGCGTATGGCGCATGGCAGTCTCGACCGCTGGCCTCGTAGGGAGCGCTTTCGGAGATGGTGCAAGAGCGATGCCTTTTTGGCAACACGAGAGCCTGAAATCAGCCTCGCTCGGCAATGGTCAGGCGGGGGCTTCCGGCATAATCATTGCTAAAAAATTGGCCGGCTGGCCGGCTGCTTTTCCGATTTCAGGAGAAACTCGCGAAAATCGGCGGTACGGCTTCCGGATGACTGCGTAGATCGTGGGCGTCCGTGGCTCAGAAATATAGCATCGTCTCGACGCAACGGGAGACCGACATGGATTTCATTCGACAGGGTCGCGCCGCAGCCGCGTTCGGAGCGGGTCTTGCGCTCATGGTCGCGGCGCTTTGCGGCTCCGCTTCAGCCGAAACGCGATTGAAGATGGTGCTCAACTGGAAGTACCAGGGGCCGCAGGGCTTCTTCTTCGTCGCCCAGGACAAGGGTTACTTCAAAGAGGAGGGCCTCGACGTCGTCATCGACCAGGGCGATGGCTCGGCGACGCCCATTCCGAAGGTCGCGAGCGGCACCTATGACGTCGGTTTCGGCGACATCAACGCGCTGATCGACTTTGCTTCGAAGCGTCCAGAGGAAGCGCCGATCGCCGTCTACGTCATGTACAATCGGCCGCCCTTCACGATCGCGGTGCGGGCCGACAGCGCGATCAAGACCCCGAAGGATTTCGAAGGCAAGACGCTCGGCGGCGCCGCCAATGACGGCGCACTCAAGCTGTTCCCGGCCTTCTGCAAGGCGGCCAAGATCGATTGCTCCAAGGTGATGATCACCAACATGCAGCCGAACCTGCGCGAGCAAATGCTCATGCAAAAGCAGGTGGACGGGGCGTTCGGTTACGTCAACACCATCCGCTTCAGCGCCAAGCTGATCGGCATCGATCCCGACAAGCAGATCCGCTTCATCAACTACGGCGACTACGGCATGGATCTCTATTCCAATGGCCTCATCGTCTCGAAGAAGCTCGTCAAGGAGCACCCCGAGGCGGTGCGCGGCTTCGTGCGCGCGATCAACAAGGGCGTGATCGATTCGCTCAAGGACCCGAAGATGGCGGTTCAGACCGTGGTGAAGCGCGAGCCGCTGATCAAGTTCGACGTCGAGTTGGAGCGGATGGAGGCGACACTGAAGGATGAGATGAACCATCCCGAGATCGCCAAGATCGGATTAGGCAACGTCGACGACGCGCGCCTGCAACGCGCGATCGCGATTTTGGTCGAAGCGAACGGCCTGCCGCGCACGCCGAAGGAGGATGAAATTTTTACCCGCGCATTCCTGCCGCCGCCCGCCGAACTGCCGAAGACCCTGTTCTAATGGTCCTCACGAGGAAGCCGGATCGCTGATCGACCATGGACCTCGCGCTAAAAGGCCGCGTCGCGCTGATCACCGGGCCCGCCAAAGGCATGGGCGCTGCGGTCTCGCGCGCGTTCGCGGCGGAGGGCTGCCGGGTGGCGCTGATCGGCCGCGACATCGCGGCCATCAAGCCGGTCGCACAAGACATCCGCGACGCCGGCGGCGAGGCGATCATCGCCGCCTGCGACGTGACCGATGCGATTCAATGCACGAAAGCGGCGGCGGCCGCGCAGTCGGCCTTCGGCGGACGGATCGATATCCTGGTCAACGTGGCCGGCGGTTCCGGGCCGGTCGGCAAATCGGGCATCGAGACGACGCCGGAGGAATTTCGCGCTATCGTCGATCTCAACATGACGGGCTGCTTCAACACCATACGGGCGGCGCTCCCAATCATGATCGCCCAGCGCTACGGCAAGATCGTCAACGTCGGCGGCACGTTCGGCATGCGCGGGCGGGCCGGCCGCCTGGCCTATTCGGCGTCCAAGTGGGGCCTGCGCGGCATCACCAAAAGCTTTGCGCTGGAGGCCGGACCTCACAACATCAACGTCAACTGCGTGGCGCCCGGCATGGTGGAGGGCCCGCGTTTTCGCGACAAGGTGTGCGCCGACATGGCGCGACGGCTCGGGATTACGGCGGAGGAGGCGGGCGAGCGACACGCCTCCGAATATGCCCTCAAACGCGTCTCGACCGATGCCGACGTAGCCAACGCGTGTCTTTTTCTTGCGAGCGACGTCTCGCGCCAGATCACCGGCGTCGATCTCCCGGTCGATGGCGGCTGGGCAATGTTGTGAGAGGCACATGACCATCACGGCCGACCTCGTCATCGCCAACGGCACGGTGGTGTCGCCCGATGCGGCGCGACCTGCGAGCGTTGCCATCAAGGATGGTGCCGTCATTGCGGTGGGTACCGCCGAAGCTATGCCGCCGGCGAAGGAAACGCTCGACGCATCGGATCTCTATGTTCTCCCCGGCGCGATCGACGTGCATGTGCACTTCCGCGATCCGGGGTACCCCCACAAGGAGGATTTCTCGACCGGCACCGCCGGCGCGGCGTTCGGCGGCGTCACGACGGTGTTCGACATGCCGAACACCGTTCCGCCGACCGGCACCGGCAAAATTCTTGCCGAGAAACATGCGATGGCCGCGGCGGCGGCGCACGTGGACTTCGGCCTCTACGGCCTCCTCGGCGAGAACACGATCGAGCACGTGGGTGACCTTGTCGCCGGCGGCGTGATCGGCTTCAAGCTCTACATGGGCAACACGTTCGGCAACATCCCGTCGCCGTCGACGGGAGCGATGCTCGAGGGCTTCGAGGTGGTGGCCGCGACCGGCAAGCGCATCTCGCTGCACGCGGAGACCGCTTCGATCATGGCGCGGCGCGAAGCGCGAATGACGGCGGCGGGTCGGCGCGATCCGCTTGCCCATCTCGCCGCGCGCCCGGCCGTCGTCGCCGTCGAGGCGGTCGCGCGCGCCGCGATCCTCGCCGAGTGGACCGGAGCGCGCATCCACATTCTCCACATTTCCTCCGCCGACGAGTTGCGGCCGCTCGCCGAGGCCAAGGCGCGCGGCGTCGACATCACCGGCGAAACCTGTCCGCATTACCTGATGCTCTCGTCCGACGACTACGCGCGCTTCGCCGGAATCATCCGGGTCAATCCGCCGGTGCGCGAGACCCATCATCAGGCCCCGCTGTGGCAAGCGCTCGCCAACGGGACCATCGACATGATCGCGACCGACCACGCGCCCCACGCGCCGGAGGAGAAGACGAGAAACGATATCTGGTCGGTCGATTGCGGCTTCCCGGGCGTCGAGACGCAAATGCCGCTGATGCTGACCGAGGTCGCGCGCGGCCGCTTTTCGATCTGCGACTACGTGCGATGGAGCGCCGCCAATCCCGCGAAGGTCTGGGGGCTTTATCCGAAGAAGGGCGTCATCGCCCCAGGCGCCGACGCCGACATCGCCGTCGTCGATCTCACTCGCCGCTGGACGATCGATGATGGCAAAATTCAGTCGCGCTCCAAGATCACGCCCTGGCACGGGCGCGGCGTAACGGGCCTGCCGCTCCACACGCTGGTGCGCGGACGCTTCGTCATGCGCGACCGCACGCTCATGCCCGACACCAAGGGCTGGGGCCGCTCGGTGCACGCGATCCAACGCATGCCGCCCCCGCGCGTGCGCCACGGCGACGAAACGATGGCCGCAATTCTCGAAGGACCGGGATCGCTGCCGCGCGAGAGTGCCGCATGAACGTCCACGATCCTCGCGTCCAGACCCAAGGCGAGGCGTTCGTCGAGCTTGAGAATGCCATCGTGACCTATGGCGCCGGCGAGCGCGCCGTGCACGCGCTCGCGCCGACCAACCTGCGCATGAGCAAGGGCGACTTCGTCGCGTTGGTCGGCCCGTCCGGCTGCGGGAAGTCGACCATCCTCAAGCTGGTGAGCGGGCTTATCCGTGCATCCGGCGGCATCGTCTTCGTGGCGGGACGCGAGGTCGGTGCCGAGGCGATGCGGGTCGGCATGGCGTTCCAGAATCCGACGCTGCTGCCCTGGCTGACGATCCGCGACAACGTCATGCTGCCGCTCAAGATCGTGCCGCCGTTTCGCGCGCAATATCGGTCGCGGCGCAAGAACGAGTTTCGCGACCGGGCGGAGGCGCTGCTCGCCCAAGTCGGATTGGCGGGCTTCGGCGACAAGTATCCGTGGCAGTTGTCCGGCGGCATGATGCAGCGCGCCTCGCTCTGCCGCGCGCTCATCCACGACCCGCAGCTCCTCATGCTCGACGAGCCGTTCGGCGCGCTCGACCAGTTCACGCGCGAGGAGCTGTGGTCGATCATGCAGAACCTGTGGCTCGACCGCCGGCCGACCGTGCTGCTCGTCACGCACGATCTCAAGGAGGCCGGTTATCTCGCGAACCGCATCTGCGTCATGCGATCGCGGCCCGGACGCATCATCGAGGACCGCGTCGTGCCGTTCGCGCGCCCGCGCACCATCGAGATGACGTATTCGCCGGAGTTCGTCACGCTCACCCAGAATTTGCGCGACGCGATCTTCGCGACCGGCGGCGCCCGCGAGGCAGCGTGATGAATGCCGACACCAAGCGTCAGATCGCGTCGGCTGTCCTCATCATCGGATTCTTCGTGCTGTGGGAGGTGCTGTGCTGGGGCTTCCATGTATCCAACGTGGTGCTGCCGCGGCCGAGCGAGGTCGTCGACACGCTGTGGGAGCGCCGTGATGCCATCTGGCCGCACGCGTCGCAGACGCTGTTCACGACCCTGGTCGGCTTTGCGATCGGGGTCGCCATCGGCGTGCTGCTCGGCATCCTGATCGGCTCGTCCAAGCTCGCCTATGGCGTCGTCTACCCGCTGCTCGTCGGCTTCTCCAGCATTCCCAAGGTCGCGGTGGTGCCGATCTTCGTGTTGTGGTTCGGCGCCGGAACGGTGCCGGCAATTCTCACCGCCATGATCCTGTGCGTCTTTCCGGTGGTGGTGAACGTCGCGACCGGGCTCGCCACCACCGAGCCCGAGCTCGAAGACGTCATGCGTTCGCTGCGCGCGACGTCGCTCGATATCCTGACCAATGTGGGCCTGCCGCGCGCGGCGCCCTACTTCTTTGCCTCGCTCAAAGTCGCGATCACGCAGGCATTCGTCGGCACGGTCATTGCCGAAACGGTCGCGTCGAACCGCGGCATCGGCAATTTCATGCTGATCGCGAGTTCGAATTTCGACGTGCCGCTGGTGTTCGCCGGGCTCCTCGTCCTCGCGGCGATGGGCGTCGGCCTCTATGTCGTCTTTTCGATGATCGAGATGTCGGTCACCGGCTGGGCGCGCCGCAAGGATTTGGCGATGAACTGAGCGCCTCCTGCTACTGACGCAACGGCCGGCCTTTGATGGCCGGCCGTGTCGTTTGGGACGCGAGATTTTCGCTCAGCGCCCGGCTACGCCGGATCGTCCGATGGTATCGAACTGCGCTCTCTGCTCGTCACTGAGTGATCCGTAGAACGAAGCTGCGGCTCCGCGCACGTTGTCGACGACCTGCAGCATCGTCTGAACGCGCTCGGCATCGGCCGCAAGGCGTGCCGGCGGTGTGACCGGCAATTGCGTCGGGCAGGCTGCATCCAGGCGATGGGCGGCGTCGACCATAACGTCGCGTAGCGCGTCAAGCTTGCTCTGTTGCGCCGCGGTCGGACGAACCATCCTTTCGATCTGCGCCGTCGGCCATTCGGTGGCGGCAGTGACGGCGTTGCAACGCCGCACGACCTGCTGCTCTCGTGCCGCCTGCTGTTCGGGTGAACCGCCCAGCGCGTTCAGCCTCGCCCTCTGCTCTTCGGTGAGGCTTGCATAGAACGTGTCCAGCGGTCCGCGGATCACGTCGATCGCCTTGGCCATCGCCTCAAGGCGAACCTGCATGGCGTCGAGGCGGCCGATCGGAGTGAAGCTGACGCTGCTTGGGCACGCCGCACTGACGATCTGCGCCGCCTGCTGCGAAGCATTGGCGAGAGCATTCAGGTCAGCCTGCTGCTGCGCGTCCGGCCCAATCGCTTGCTGGATGCGATCGATCGGTAGACCGGCAATCTGCGCGTTTTCGCCCTGCGAACTCGTGTCGGTGCACAACGGGGCAAAGCCGCCGCCACCGGTGGGCTCTCCTTGCGCGATCGGGCCCTGCGCACCCGAGGTCTCGGGCGCTACGATCGCCGCCGTACCGGCATACGGCAGGTAATCGAGCAGGTTGTCGTAACCGTAGCCGGGGAAAAGGCCGGCATAGAGATCGCCGTAGCCGTAGTCCCAGAATCCGTCACCGGGATAGCCCCAGAATACGTCGTCATAGAAGTCGTTGTAGGCGTAGGGCCAGAACACGGGGCCCGCCCAGCCGAAGGTGCCGCGGTGCCGCCACCAATCGTGCCTCGTTGCCGACGTGCCAGTCGCCGTGACGCCCGAACTCATACTGGCCGCGGTGGTGCGCTGCCATCGCCATCGCGCCTGCGGCACCGGTGGTCAGCGGTGCATGGGAAAATGCCGGCCCGCGACGTTCGTTCGCGAAACCGTGACCGAAGGCCGGCCCGCGATGCTCGAAGTTCGGGCCGTGCGCAATGTTCGGTCCGTGTGCAAGTGCGGGTCCGTGTGCCCCGATGTGGGAGCCGGCTATGCCCGGATGATGCAGTGCGCCAACTCTGCCGCCCAAACCGCCAACTCTTCCGCCGATACCACCGACGTGGCCAACACGGGCACCACCGAGACCGCCTACGTGCGGAATGCCGTGCACCCCGCCGACGTGCATGCCGCCGATGTGGGGCGCACTAAATCCGCCAATTCGTGGCCCCCCGACATGCATGCCGCCACCAAATGGCGCGCCACCGATGTGCATGCCACCGCCGCCGATGTGCATCCCACCACCAGCCGATATGCATTCCGCCACCACCGCCGATGCATGCACACCGCCGCCGCCAAGTGCCCGCCCCCCACCGCCGCCGATGTGCGCCGCCGCCACCACCCCGCCGTGCCCGCCTGGAAACGCCGCGGCCGGAGTTGCCAGCAAGACGGTCGATCCCAACAGGATCGCGCTCAGTCGAATCAGATGTCCACGCATGGTGTACTCCCGTCATTCCGCCAGCGGCGCGAGCGCGGCGCATCGTGCGCGCGGTCCTTCGCTCCACTGCGCTTAATGTCGAGATGTGGCGGCGGTTGCCGAATCCAATTGTGATTTCTATCAGTCGCGCTGTGACAAAATGCGCCCGCATCGCAGCAAACGCGCGTTACCTGCTGACAACAAAAAAAGAAGCTGGCCGGCTGTTGTCCAGCCGGCCAGCTCTGCGAATTCGAACTGGAACTTTTGTGCGCGTCAGATCATGGGCAGAAGAAACGCGGCCGGGAGTAACCGACTACGTTGCCCCATTGATCCATCAGCGGGCGCCGCGCCCAATAGCCGCCTGGGCAAGCGACCGGAACCGGCGCTGCGTAGGCGGGATACGGTGCATAGCCCGGCGCGACCGCATAGGCAGGATAGGGCCGAGTTGGCGATCGCGCCGCCGATGATGGCGCCGGCGACCAGGCCGCCCGCGATGCCGAGGCCGACGCCGCAGCCGCGGCAATAGGCGTCCGCAGTCGTGGGCATGGAGACCGTCGCAAGCGCGAGCGCCCCTGCGGCGGCAATGGCGGTCATAGTTGTTCTCATGGTCCTACCTCGTCAGGAGCGAGTTCGCACTGCGACCGTCCGCTGGTTTTCGTTGCTGCGATTTAACCCAGATTTGGTTCCCCACCGACTTTGGGATCCCTTCCCAAAGCCCCCGTGAGGCGCGGCCGAGCTGCCGGTCCCCCCGATACCGGCTACCCAGCCAACTCAATTTGTCAGAAATTTGTTAAACCCTTTGTGAATCTCCGGCCGGATGATTGCCAAATTGTTCATGATGTTGTCCGGAGCCGAAAAGCATCGTGCGTTCATCGGCTTGCAGACGTTCGGACGACGGCGACTGCCCTATCGGCATGACGTTCCATGGCATCATGAACAGGGCGATGGTAAATCTCGGCCATGATCCCCTTGCCGAAGAATCGCATGACGGTGAATGAGTACCTCGCCTGGGCCGAAGGTCAGCCCGGGCGATTTCGAACTGCTCGACGGGATCATCCATGCCATGACGCCTGAAAGGGCCGTTCATGCCGAAATCAAATTCGCTGTTCAGGCTGCGTTGTTGAACGGGATCCGGCGTGCCGCTTTGCCGTGTCATATGTTGCCGGACGGAATGACGTCCGCATCGACGAAACGACGGCCAATGAGCCGGATGCGCTCATCTACTGCGAACCAAAGCTGCCACCCTCAGCGCTCGGACGTGCCGAACGCTGTCGTGGTGGTTGACGTGCTGTCGTCCTCGCGGCACATAGATGCCGCCAGCAAGCTTGCCGGCTATTTTCGCCTTCCCAGCGTCGCGCATTACCTCATCGTCGACCCGGACAAGCCTCTGCATCATTCACCACGCCCGCAGTGCAGCGGACACGATCCTGACGCGGATCGTGCGCGAGGGCGAAATTGCTCTCGACCCGCCAGGGCTGACAGTGGCGCTCGTGGACATCTACCGCGAGGAACAGTAATAACGTGACTCCAGGTATGAAGATCAGCGGCTCGACGGCGCTCGTGACGGGCGCAAATCGCGGCCTTGGGCGCGCGCTCGTGAACGCGCTGCGCGATGCCGGATGCGCAAAGGTCTATGCCGCGTCGCGCAAGGCAGAAGCCGTATCGGCTGGAAGCGTGATCGAGCCGGTCCAACTCGATATCACTGACGCCCGACAAGTTGCGGCGGCGGCCGCTCGTTGTCACGACGTTGGCATCCTGATCAACAATGCGGGCGTCGCAGCGTTCACGCCCGCGCTCGGCGCTGCGTCGACGGACAACGCACGGCTTGAAATGGAAACAAATTATTTCGGCACGCTCGCCATGTGCCGTGCCTTCGCGCCGGTGCTCGAACGAAATGGCGGCGGCGTGTTGGTCAACGTGCTCTCCGTCGTCAGCTTCTTCAACGCGCCGATGCAAGGCTCCTATTGCGCATCGAAGGCGGCCGAATGGTCGCTGACCAAGGCCGTCCGTTTCGAGCTGCGCGCGCAGGGCACGCGCGTCATCGGCGTCTATGCCGGCTACATCGATACCGACATGACCGCCGGACTGACCGCGCCGAAATCAAGCCCGGCGGAGATTGCTGCGCGCATCATCGAGGGCATCGAGAGCGGCACGGAGGATATTCTCGCCGATGAACGTGCCCGCACCGTCTTTGCCGAGCTTCGCAAGGACGACCGCGCCTTCGACGCCAATATGCAGAAGGTCTGGGACAGCTCGCGCGCGGTCGCGTCGGCGGCAGAGCGATAAGCAGCGAACTGCAAAGCAAACGCTGACCCCGATCGGCAGCGTCAATCCTGCGTCTGGCGATAGGCAAGTGCAGGATGGCGAAACCAAGTCCAGGCCAGTTTGACCAATTGCCTGGCGCCCTCGGTTCCCGCTGAACCGACGAGCGGCTGACCGAGCGGCGTCACAAGCGGAGCGGCCGCCGTCACCGACGGCAAGTCCGACGGCGCAATGCCGACGTCGTACATCGGCGGAATAACGTCGACGAGATCGGACTGAGAACGAGACCGGCTGCACAAGCTCGCGCGGATCGAACTTGCGATTGCCCTGCATCAGCAACCAAGGCCGGAGCCGGCTTAGCCGGTCGCTTGCGAACCGGCTTTGCTCTGCTCAGCGGCTTGCGCGTCGGACGCGTCGCCGCCTTGATCGCGATCGGTCCGACGTTGGCGAGAAAAACCTGCTCCCGCGGATGGGTCAGCCATCGGATCGCTTCCGGCAGCGTGAACCAGCGCATCGCCCTGATATCGTCCATCAGCTCGCAGACGGGGTCGCCCTGCGCTTGCATGCGCCAGAATTGCACGACCTTCGGACGACCCGCGGTCTCGTAAGCGAGGGCGCCCAGGAATTCATGCACCGAGACGCGATAGCCGGTCTCCTCGAGCACTTCGCGTCGCGCGGCAGCGATAGCATCCTCTTTGCCATTGAGTTTGCCTTTGGGAAGCACCCAAGCATCGAGCTTGCGCAATTGCACAAGGGCGATGTGCGGCCTGCGATCGCCGCGCAACACAATGCCGCCCGCCGCCAGAATGGGTGCACGGCTTTTTGCTTTCGAGTTCTTCATCGCCGTTTCACATCCACTGCGTGTTGCCGCATCAACCCTCGCGTAGCTGATTCGTTCACCTTAACTTGTAACCTCGACTGGGCGAATCACAAAGCGCCTGATGCGGCATCGACTGATGATGCGCAACCTAACTACGCGTTCAATTCAGCGAAGCCCTTGCCCTCGGCGACAAGCTTCTCGACCAATGGCGCCGGGCGATGGCGCTCGTCGCCGGTCTTTTGCGCGAACGCCATGAGACGGTCGCGAATGCGCGGAAGCCCAACGCTGTCGGCATAGTGCATCGGGCCGCCGCGGTATGCCGGAAAGCCGTAGCCGTAGACCCAGATCACATCGATGTCGCCCGGCCGACGCGCGATGCCCTCAGCGAGGATGCGCGCGCCCTCATTGATCATCGGGAACAGCAGGCGCTCGAGGATTTCGTCCTTGCCGATGGCGGCGCGCGCGATGCCGAGCCGCGCGGCCGTGTCGACGATGAGACGCTCGACATCGGGATCGGGCTTCGGCGTGCGCGAGCCCTGCTCGTAGAGAAAGAAGCCGCGCCCGGTTTTCTGTCCGTAGCGGCCGCGCTCGCAAAGCTGATCGGCGATCGGAGCAGTGAGGCCTTGCGCCTTGCGCATGCGCCAACTGACGTCGAGCCCGGAAAGGTCGGCTATGGCAAACGGGCCCATGGGAAATCCGAAATCGGTCAAGGCACTATCGACGTCTTGCGGCAAGGCACCTTCGAGCAACAGGCGTTCGGCCTCGACCAATCGTATCCGTAGCATGCGGTTGCCGACGAAACCGTGACACACGCCGACGACCGCCGGGATCTTGCCGAGCCTGCGGCTGACGGCGACGGCCGTCGCGAGAGTTCAGGCGAGGTCGCGGCGCCGCGCACCACTTCGACGAGGCGCATGACATTCGCCGGCGCGAAGAAATGCGTCCCAACGACCGCCTGCGGCCGCTCTACGCTCCGCGCCAGCGTGTTCACGTCGAGATAGGAGGTATTGGAAGCAAGGACGGCGCCCGGCTTGGCGATGCGATCCAGATCGGCAAACACCTTCTGCTTCACGCCCATGTCTTCGAACACCGCCTCGACCACAATATCGGCGTCCGCAGCCGCGCCGATGTCGGTCGACCCGGTGATGCGATCAAGCCGCGCTTTCAATTCACTCTCCGACAGCCGGCCGCGTGCCGCAGTCGCACGGTAGTTTTGCGTCACCGCTTCGAGCCCGCGCGTCAGGGCCTCCGCGGTGCCGTCGATCAACGCGACCGGGATGCCGGCATTGGCAAAGCACATGGCAATGCCGCCGCCCATGGTGCCGGCGCCGATCACGGCAGCGCGCTTGACGTCAACCGCCTTTGCCGCGGCGATGTCCGGCACCTTGGCGGCCTCGCGCTCGGCAAAGAAGATGTGCCGCTGCGCCTTCGCTTGGTCGCCGGCGACGAGTTCGAGGAATTTCGCGCGCTCGCGCTTGAGCGCATCGGCGATCGGCAAGGTCAGCGCCCATCGCAATGCTTCGACCGCGGCGGCGGGCGCGTTCTGGCCGCGGGCGCGCTTGGTATAGCTCGCGGCGGCGACGTCGAACTTGGTGAGATCCGCGCGCGCCGGCGCCAGCTTTTCTTCGCGGTCGCGCGCAAGCATCAGCGGTCGTTTCTCGGCGACGACACGGCGCGCGAACGCGATCGCCGCGTCAGCCAGATCGCCCTCGGCGATGGCATCGATCAGCCCACATTGGAGCGCTTCGGATGACGGGATCGGTTCGCCGGTCAGTGATCATCGTCATGGCCTTGTCCATGCCGACGAGACGCGGCAGGCGCTGCGTGCCGCCGCCGCCCGGGATGATGCCGAGCTTGATCTCCGGCAGGCCGAGTCGTGTGCCCGGCGCAGCGATGCGGAAATGACAACTGAGCGCAAGCTCGAGGCCGCCGCCGAGAGGAGTGCCGTGCATCGCGGCGATGATGGGCTTCGTGCTGGCCTCGATGGCGTCGATCACGTCGATGCTGGTCGGCGAGAGCGGCGGCTTGCCGAATTCGGTGATGTCGGCACCGGCGACGAACGTGCGCCCCGCGCACAGAATGACGATGGCGTCGATGGCAGCATCGCCGCCAACCCGCGCCAGGGCATCGAGGAGCCTTGCCCGCACCTCCTGCTTCATCGCATTGATGGGCGGATTGTCGATCGTGATGACGGCGATCCTGCCGTCCGTCCGGACGCTAACGATGTCAGCCACGCTTCGAACTCCTCATGCTGGCTTCCCGGACCGGCCGTCACGATTTCCTGATCAGCCGGCGCGGACCTTCGCTGAGGATGGTGATCTTGTCGATCTCGTCGATCGCGAGTGCCTCGACCTGACGCACGCATTCCAGCGTGCCCATGTCATAGGGATAATCGCTGCCAAGCACCACCTGCGACGCGCCCCAGCTGGAAATCAGGAATTCGAGCGGCTCCCTCGAATGCGTGATGGTGTCGAACCACAAGCCCCGCAATCCGGCGTCCGGCGGCTGCCGCAGGTGTGTCTTGGGCTCTGGACGCACCTGCCAACCGTGCATCAGGCGGCCGATCTGGTAGGGCACAAAGCCGCCGCCATGGACGAGAAGGAACCGGATGGAGGGATAGCGCGCGACAACACCACCAAACACCAACGACGCCGCAGCGATGGTGACCTCCAGCGGATTGCCGATCAAATTCGACAGATAATAGCTGCCGAGGCGTTCAGCCGCGGCGACATGATTTGGATGCACCATGATCAGCGCCTCGAGTTCGTCCGCGGCGCGCCACACGGGGTCAAGCGCCGGATCGTCGAGGTTGCGGCCGTTGACGTTGGTGCCGATCTGCGCGCCGGAAAGACCGAGATGTCGTCATGATGCGGCGGAGTTCTGCGGCCGCGCGCTCCGGCGCCTGCAGCGGCAGCGTGCCGATGCCGTAAAAGTGGGTGGGATAATCCTTCACATGCGTTGCAATGAAATCGTTCTGGATAGCCGCCGCTGCGACGTTCGCCTCCGCATCGATATCGTAGAGGAAGGTCAACGGCGTGTTGGAGAGGAGTTGCATGGCGACGCCGGCTTTCGCCATGTCGGTCAGCCGCATTTCCATATCCCAGGCGCCGCGCGGAAATCCCTTGTAGGTGACGCGGCCCGCCTCAAGAACGTCGCCGCCGTCATGTGCCCGGCGTGAGCTTCAGCGCGGCCTGCGGCACTTCGCGGCCGATGAGGTCGACCGCCTCGCGGCTCAGCACATGAGCATGAACGTCGACCGTGGCGGCAACCATGAATTCCCCTGACGTGCGAAGTTCTATATGGGCGCCCGCGCTTGTGCCAGTGCCGGCCAGAACCGCCGGCGCGCCTCCTCGGCAGCATCTTCCATCGTCATGAAGACGGCTCCGTCACGGCCAATGGCATCGACGAACGTCTCCAGCGCCAGCATGCGATGGCCGCGGCCGATCACGTAGGGGTGCATGGTGTAGGTGAGGATCCCCCAGTCGACCGATTTTTTCATGTAGTGGAATTCGTCGCGCCAGTTGTCCATCACGTTGCGGGCCGATTGCAGTCCCGGCAACACGGATTGCGGCGTGCGCATGAACTCGAAATGGGGGAAATCATCGAGCGACCAGCTGATCGGCATCTCGATCAATGTCGTCTCTTCGCCGAAACCGATAGGCCTCGCCCAGTTGCGCGACATCGCCACGCCGCGCCCGATAAGGCCAGTAGTCCGCGCCCATCAGGCTCGAATCATAGGCAAAGCCATGCTTGACGAGGAGGTCGATCGTATTCGCGCTGAGGTCCCATGATGGCGAGCGATAGCCGCGCGCCCGGCGCCCGGTGAGCCGCTGGATGGCGGCGTTGGCGCGTTCGAGATCAGCTTCCTCGGCCTCGCGATCCATGTCGGCCGGCGGCACATGAGCCCAGCTGTGGTGGGCGATCTCATGTCCGGCCTTCACCACCGCCTCGCATTCGCGCGGGTAGGTTTCGATGGTAAAGCCGGGCGTGAACCAGGTTGCGCGGATGCCGCGCGATTGCAGAAAGCCAAGGATGCGCGTTGACGCCCGCGCGCCGAACTCGCCGCGCGACAACGGCGTCGGCGTGGTCATGCCCGCGCGCGATGAAGCCCGACATGGTATCGAAATCGAAAGTGAGGCAGACGATATGGCGAGGCACGATAATCCCCGGACGCTCTGCTGAGCGATGCAGCCGAGCGGCGAACGCCAGTTTATCATGGGCGCCGTCAACTTCGCGGGGTCATCGCAATTCGCCGGAATCTCAAATGCCAACGCGTGTGATCGGCATCATCCTTCATGGGGCGACGGGACGCATCGGCTCGACGCAGCATCTGCGCAACGCGCTGATGCCGATCCGACAGGAGGGCGGACTTGCGATCGGGCCCGATCGGATCGTGCCGCGGGTTATTCTCGTCGGACGCGACAAGGCGCGTCTCGCGGCGGTTGCCGCGGAGCATGGCGGCCTTGAGTGGACAACCGATCTGGACAAGGCCCTCGCTGATCCGTCATTCGAGGTTCTGTTCGATGCCGCCGCCACGCATCAGCGCGCTGCGACCCTCGCCAAGGGCATCGCTGCCGGCAAGCACATCTATGCGGAAAAGCCGGTCGCGACGACCGTCGTCGAGGGGCGCGCGCTCCTCAAATCGATGACGTCGCACGGGCTCAAGCATGGCGCGGTCGAGGACAAGCAATACCTGCCCGGCATGCGCAAACTTGCCGCGCTGGTGCAGGCGGGCTTCTTCGGCCGCATCACCGGCTTTCGTCTCGAGTTCGGCTGGTGGGTGTTCGACGGGTTCGGCGAACCCTGTCAGCGCCCGAGCTGGAATTACCGCAGAGCGGGCGGCGGCGGGCTCATGCTCGATATGTATCCGCATTTCCGCTATCTGATCGAAGGCATGCTGGGACCGATCCGCCGTATCGTCACGATGGCTACCACCACCGCGCCCGAACGGGTCGACGAGGCCGGCGCGGCCTACGCGGTCGACGTCGAGGATCAGGCGACGACACTGGTCGAGCTTGCGTCAGGCGCGACCGGCGTGATCGTCGCCTCGTGGGCGACGCGGGTGCGGCGCGACGATCTCTTCACGTTCCAGATCGACGGCAGCACGGGCTCCGCCGTCGCGGGACTGCACCGCTGCTACACCCAGGCGCTCGCGGATACGCCGAAGGTCGCAGCATTCAATCCGGTCACCGATCTCAACATCGACTATCGCGCCCGCTGGCAGGAGGCGCCAAGCGCCGGTCCCTATCCCAACCCATACCGCGTCGGCTGGGAGGATTTCCTGCGCCATCTCGTGGCTGATGCGCCGCTGCCGTCCGATTTCGCCGCGGGCATTCGCGACCTCGCGTTTGCCGAAGCCTGTGCGACGAGCGCGCGCAACGGCACATGGGTCGCGCTCGACGAAGCGGCGGAGAAATAGATGCCGACAGCGCTCGTCACCGGCACGTCGACCGGCATCGGACGCGTCATCGCGCTCGCCATGGCGCGGGCCGGCTACGATCTTGCAGTCACCGAGATCAGGGCGGAGGACCTCCACGACGTGCTGAGCGAGCCGGACCTGCGCGGCCGCAAGGTCGTGCCGATCGCGCTCGATCTCGGATCGCAGGAGAGCATCGCGGCGGCTTTCGCCGCCGCCGCGGGAGCGCTGGGCCGTATCGACGTGCTGGTCAACAATGCCGGCCGCGCGCTGATCCGCCCGGCCATCGAAGTGACGCGCGAGGACTGGGACGCGCTCATCAACGTCAACCTGACCGGCACGTTCTTTCTCACCCAGCAATTCGGCCGCCACGCCATCGCACAACGAACCGGCGGTTCGGTCGTCACCATCGCCTCGACCCACGGCTTGACCGGCATCGCCGATCGCGCGGTCTATGGCATCGCCAAGGCCGGGCTGATCCAGATGACGCGGATGCTCGCGATCGAATGGGCGAGCCACAACATTCGCGTCAACGCCGTCGCGCCCGCGACCGTGCTGACCCCCTCCCGCGCCGAGATGCTGAGCGATCCTGCCGCGCGAACCCGCATGCTCGCGCGCATCCCGTCGGGTCGCTTCGTCACGCCGGAGGAGGTCGCGGCGGCCGTGGTGTTCCTCGCCGGCCCGGAGGCGGCGTCAATCACCGGCCAGGTGCTCGCTGTCGATGGCGGCCTCACCGCCCAGTGACGCAGCGCCGACTAAGTGAGCATGCCGGTTCCGGCGCCGCGCGCGACCGTGTAAGTTCGCAGTCCACGGAGTTTTTGCATGGCCTGCCGATCTCGATAATGGTTGTCCCTCTGCCAATCCGGCGGCCGTTCGCGGGAAAGTTCCGAACTTCCGTCCTCAAGCGACGCGTGCGCCTGCATCGCTGGCTCGCTCATTCGAGCGGCCGCGATCTGTCATCGATCGCCTGCCGCTATCTCGGCGCCGACTTCGTCGTCGATCCGCGCGAGCTTGTCGGCTATGAGACGGCGATCAACCGGCTGGAGTGGCGCGAGCTTGCGATGATGCTCGCGGCCTGCCGCGAATATCGCCCGCAACTCTTCATCGATGTCGGTGCCAACATCGGTCTTTATTCATGCATCGTCGGGCGATCGGGCGCGGTCAGCCGCGTCATCGCCTATGAGCCGGACCGACGCAACTTCGCGCAGCTCACCGCCAACATTGAACGCAACGGCCTCGCCGGCGTCGTGCAGGCGCGCCCGTGCGCCGCCGGCGCGCGCGCGGGCACGTCATTTCTCACACCCGGAAGCGCCGACAACATCGGGTTGTCGAAGCTCACGGCTGAGAGCGCAAACGGCTATGCGGTCGACGTCGTCACGCTCGACGACGATATCGACGTTCGCGGCGGCACCATCTGTATCAAGATCGACGTCGAGGATTTCGAGATGGAGGTCCTTGCCGGCGCAAAGCGAGCTCTTCAGCAAGAACGCGGGTTACGCGCAGATCGAGGCTCTCGACGACGCGCGCGCCGGCGAAATCACTCAGATGATGAAAGGCATGAGCTGGCGGCTCGTTGACCGCTACGGCCTCAACATGCAGTTCGAACGAAGCCCATCCGAAATCGCGAAATGAAGATGCGGCCTGAGGCAGGCGCGCAATTCCGCTTCCGCGTCTTCTTCGCTAAGCTCCGACGATAAGAGATCTGACACTGCCACGACAGGAGGACGCCATGAGATCGCTTGCCCTTGGGTTGCTCGCGGGGGTGACACTCGCGAGTGCGGCTGCGGTGGCCCAAGACAAAGAAAGCGCCGAGGCTCACGTCGCCGCAGCGCAGGCCGCAGCCGGTGAGAGCCACGGCCACATCTTTCACAATCTTTGTATTGCTCCGGCGCCGGGTCCGATCACCGGCGGCCTCGAAGCGGCCGCGCCGGACCCCGCGGAATTTCACGTCGAGCCGGTGAAGGTTTTCGACAATCTCTACTTCGTCGGCGAGAAGGAATATTCCGCCTGGGCGGTGACGACCTCCGCCGGCATCATCCTCCTCGACACCATCTGGGATTACTCCGTCGCCGACGAGATCGTCGGCGGATTGAAGAAACTCGGCTTCGATCCGGCGCAGATCAAATATGCCGTGGTGACCCACGGCCATCGCGACCACGTCGGCGGCGCCAAATATCTGCAGGACCACTTCGGCACCCGCATCATCCTGTCGGCGGCCGACTGGGACCTCGTCGAGCAAAGCCCACGCATTGCCGCGAAGCCGAAGCGCGATCTCGTCGCGACCGACGGCGAAAAGCTCACGCTCGGCGACACCACGCTCACCCTCTATCTCACGCCGGGCCACACGCTGGGCACCCTCTCGGTCCTGGTTCCGGTCACGGACAACGGCAAGCCGCATCTCGTTGCGGAGTGGGGTGGCACCGGGTTCAATTTCGCCCATTCTCGCGAGCGGTTCGCGACCTATGCCGACCTCTGCCGCCCGGTTCGGCGACATCGTCGCCGACGGCCGGCGCCGACGTGTTGATTGCCAATCACACCAATTTCGACGGCAGCAAGACCAAGCTGCCGGCGATGGCGACGCGCAAGCCGGGCGAGGAAAACCCCTGGGTGATCGGCAACGCCGCCGTCCGCGGCTACGTCAAGGTCGCCGAAGAATGCGCGCGTGCCGCGCTCGCGCGCGAGAAGTGAGAGCGGTCGACCGTCACGGCGCCGATCCCGAAGCGCCTATTCAAGAGACAAGCCGACGCGCCGGATCGTACACTCATGCAAGGCTCGTCCTCTCAACAAAACTCGTGGCACAAAAATCTACGCATCAACGGAGAAACCTTATGAAACATCTGCTCGCCGCCGTCGTCATCACCGCTGCAACGTTGGCTCTGCCCTATCGCGCCTCTGCGCAAGACAATGTCCGGTTTCCGCCGCTGCGCGCTGACGAACTGACGCCCGAACAGAAAGCGTGGGCCGACAGCATCGCGCTGCCGCCGCGCAACGCGAAGTTCACCAATGCGCCCTATCGCGTCTACATCCGCAATCCGACCCTGGCGCCGAAGCTGCAGGCGATCTCCGACTACGTGCGGTGGAACACCTCGCTGCCGCCGCGGCTCAGCGAATTCGCGATCCTGATCACGGCTCGGGAATGGACGCAGCAGTATGAGTTCTCGGCCCA
This sequence comes from uncultured Alphaproteobacteria bacterium, assembly GCA_963702755.1. Lineage (GTDB taxonomy): Bacteria > Pseudomonadota > Alphaproteobacteria > Rhizobiales > Xanthobacteraceae > JAJPKK01. The sequence continues at coordinate 468,314 of CAVPDZ010000018.1, forward strand.
TTATCCGCTCGCGCTCAAGGGCGGCCTCGAGGCAAAAGTCGCGAACGATCTCGCGGCCGGCAAGCGACCGGAGGGCATGAAGGATGACGAGGCCGCGCTCTACAACTTTGCGATGGCGCTCTATCGCGACAAGAACGTAAGTGACGACATCTACAACGCCGCGATGGCGAAGCTCGGCGAGCACGGCGTCATCGATGCCATCGCCATCATGGGCTATTACGACATCGTCGCGAAGACCCTGATCACCGCGCGCGCCGTGCCGGCCAACAACGGCGCGCCGTTGCTCGCGCCGCTCACGCGCTGAGGGTTGCGCCCCTTCAAATCCGTAGGGTGGGCTAAAACTCGATGGCGTACGGGCCCTGCGGATCGCAGGCCGCCTGCAGGCGCAGCGACGCCGCGCGGGCAAAGGCGAGCGTGACGCTCTTGCGTGTCGCCGCATGCAGCCGATGCTCCGGCGCTTCGCGAACGAGTTCCGCCCCGTAGCCGTCGGCGAGAATGAGCCCGGCATCTTCCGGGAAGATATCGAGCGGAACGTGCGCGGCGGTCGCAAAAAACAGGCGATCGCAATGCAGCCGATAATCGCTCCATTTCTGATCGGCGCGGAAATCCTCGACCGATGACTTGATCTCCACGATCCAGATTTCGCCGTCCCCGCCGAGCGCAACGAGATCGGCGCGCCGGCCCGACATCAGCGGCATCTCGGCGACGCAGGACAGGCCGAGCGCCAGCAGCAGGCGCTGGGTGCCGCGCGCGATCGTGAGCGCCGTCGCCGACTGGCGGCGATCGAGCGGGACGGTCGGCGGTGAAGCAAGCGACATCGGCAAAGTCCTGTCAGATATCCGCGAATTGGGGAAAGTTCGTAGGGCGAACGCCGGTGCTGCGGCAGGATTCCACGACGCATCTTCGGCGGCAAGCCCGCGCGATTGTCACTTGCCGCTTGTGTGTCGTTGCCGCAGTCTGCGGCCGGCGAGGTGCCCTATGCCGCAAATCGATTACGAAGCCGAATACAACAATCGGGCGCGCGTGCCCGAATATCCCCAGATTTTTGCTAAATGGGCAAAGGACGCCGAAGCCTATCGCGCGCGCATGGCGTCGGGTCGCCATCTGCACATGAGCTATGGCGCGACCCCGCGCGAAACGATCGATCTCTTTCTCGCCGCGCCCGATGCTCCGCTTGCCGTCTTCATCCATGGCGGCTGGTGGCGAAGCCTCGAGCCCGCCTCGTTCAGCCATATGGCGGCGGGTCTAAATGCCCACGGCATCAACGTCGCGTTGCCGGGATACAATCTCTGTCCGCAGGTCGGCATCGCCGACATCATCGACGAGATGCGCCGCGCATTGCTGCATCTGTGGCGACGGCACGGCAAACGCATGCTGGTGTTCGGCCATTCGGCGGGCGGCCACCTCACCGCTGCCATGATGGCGACGGACTGGCCCGCGCTCGATGCGAAGGCGCCGCGCGATCTCGTGCCTGCGGGCTATGCGATCTCCGGCGTCTTCGACCTCGTGCCCTTGATCGCGACCTCGATGAACGTGGATTTTCGCCTCGACGAAGAGCGCGCGCGGATAATCTCGCCGCTGTTGTGGCCGGCGCCGCAGCGGCGCGCTCGATGCGGTCGCGGGCGCGCTCGAATCGAGCGAATTCCTGCGCCAAAGCCGCGCCATCGTCGACGCATGGGGGAAAGCGGGGACGGCGACACGCTATGGCGAGATCGCCGGCGCCAATCATTTCACGGTGCTCGATCCTTTGGTCGACCCGGCGAGCAAAATGGTGGCGCGCCTCATCGAACTCATGCCGAAGAACTGATCGAGCGTCGCTCCATCCATCGCACCATCGCAACGCTTCAAGCATTCGATCGCCATGAAACCTGCGCTGACGTTCTGGTACGAATTTGCTTCGACCTACTCCTGGCTCGCGGCCGAGCGGATCGAGGCGCTCGCTGCTGCGGCGGATGTCGCGGTCGTGTGGCGGCCTTTTCTGCTCGGTCCGATTTTCGCCGCGCAGGGATGGACCACATCGCCCTTCAACATCTTTCCTGCCAAAGGTCGCAACATGTGGCGCGACATGGAGCGCCAATGCGCGGCGCTGGGCTTGCCGAAGCCGGTGCCGCCGGATCCCTTCCCGCAGAACAGCCTCCACGCCGCGCGCCTCGCGACTGCGCTGCCGGACACGCTGCGGCCCGCTTTTTCCCGTGCAGTTTTCCGCGCGCAGTTCGCCGATGGCCGCCCGATCGCGGATCGTTCGGTGCTCGCCGCGATCCTGCGCGACATCGATGCCGCCGCCGCCGAGGCGGCGCTTGCCGCGCTCGATGCGCCCGCGACCAAGGCGGCCTTGCGGGACGCGACCGACGAGGCCCAATCGCTCGGCATTTACGGCGCGCCGAGTTTCACCACGGCCTCGGGCGAATTGTTCTGGGGCAATGACCGCTTGGAGCAGGCGCTAGCCTGGGCGCAGCGCGAACAGCGGCAAAGCTGAGCAGACTCTACTCACCCTGCGCGGCGTCGCGCACTCGTTGCACGCGCGCGAGGGCGTCTGCGAGCGCGCGCGGGCTCACGGGCTTCGCAAGGTAGGCCTGCATGCCGGCCGTAAGGGCTGCCGCTGCCGCAGTCGATCCCGAGCGGCCGGAAATGCCGATGACCGGCACCTGTGCGGCGGCGCCGGGCAGCGCGCGGATGCGCTGGGTCGCTTCGAAACCGTCAATGCCGGCGAGGGTGATGTCCATCAGCACCACGTCGAAGTCCTTTTGGGCCATCGCCGCGATCGCGGTTTCGGCGCTGCCGGCGAAATCGATGCGATGACCGAGTTCGGTCAGAATCGCGTTCATCACCACGCGGCCGAACGGGTTGTCCTCGACGCACAGAACCCGGAGCGTGTCCGTTGCCGCACCGCGCGCCCCGTTCGCGGCGGGTGAGCCGTCGCCGTTCCGAGGGCGACGCGCGATCGACCACGACCGACAAGCGAAAGGTCGACCCGCGGCCGGTCGTGCTCGCGACCTTGAGATCGCCATTCATTGCCCGCGCGAGGCGCTGGACCTGCACCAGCCCGAGCCCGGCGCCGCCGAATTTCTGCACGACGTCACGGTTGGCCTGGGCGAAGGGGCGAAACAGGCGCTTGAGCTCAGCGGCGCTCATGCCGATGCCGCTGTCCTCGATCGTGAAGGTCAATCGCACCTTGGCGCGCGCGAGCGGGGTTGCTTCGACCTTCAGCGCGACGCGGCCGCGCTCGGTGAATTTCACCGCGTTGGCGATGAGGTTCTCAAGGGCGGTGCGCAGCTGGGCGGGCGCGCCTGTCACCTGCTCCGGCAGGTCCGACGGAATGTCGGTCTCGCAGGCGAGATTCTTGACTTCGGCCCGCGCCGCGAGCGAGGCGGCAACGGCGGCGACAAAACCGGGCAGTTCGAACGGCTGGCGCTGCAGCGGGATCCGGCTGACACGGGCGCCCTCGATGGCAAGCGTGGTGACCTCGGAAATGTGCTCGGCCGCGTCTTTGATGGCCGCGACCCATCGCTGTTCGCGCTCGCCAAGTCCCGATGTCGCAAGGAGTTCGCTCAGCGCCAGGATGCCGGTGAGCGGCGTCCTCACATCATGCGCGAAGGCCGCGAGCACGGCTTCGAGCACGCGCGGGGAAGTGGCGGAGCGCGCTTCGGAGACAGGCTTTGCCTTCCGCTTTGCCCTCCGCTTGGACTTCGAAGCCGTCTTGGCCGCGGATGGGGATGCGGCCTTCACGTGGCGACGCAAGGCGCGATCCTCGCGGCGCACACGCTTTGCTTTCTTTTCGGACCCAGTCTTGGCCATCTTTTCCGTGCCCGGCCGCACCTTGCCATGAAGCGGTTCCCGGAACCAACAGGCGCGAGGTCCGAACGGTCGGCGACGTTGCGACTACCCGTCGGATAAGGCGCGCGCCGCATCGATCCCGATCAAGCGCCAGATTTCGCGCGGCGTCGCTCCGGCTGCGCGCAACTCGCGCAACCCGGTCGCCGCGGTCGACTTCGACAGTTTCCGGCCGGCACTGTCGCGGATCAGCCGGTGGTGATGATAGACCGGCGGTGGAAAATCGAGGAGGACCTGAAGCAAGCGATGCAGGCTCGTCGATTCGAATAAATCCTCGCCGCGCACCACATGCGTTACGTCCTGCAGCGCATCGTCGACCACGACGCAGAGATGATAGCTTCCCGGCACGTCCTTGCGCGCAAGGACGACGTCGCCCCACACGGCGGGATTGGCCGGGATGGTGCCGGTCTGCCCCTTGGGGCCGGCGCCGGTCTCGATCCAGGTGAGCGCCGCGCCGCCCGCCTGCTCCGCCGCAAGCTCCGTGGCGAGCGCGACGTCGAGGCGCAAGGCATAGGGCTCGCCGGCGGCGATGCGCCGTTTGCGCTCGGCAAGGGACATATGCTTGCCGTTGCCGGGATAGAGCGGCACGCCGTCGGGGTCGCGCGGCCATGGCCCGAGCTGCTCGCGCGCGGCGACCAGGCGGCTGATTTCGGTCCGGCTCTCGAAGCTTGCGTAGAGGACGCCCATGGCGTCGAGCCGCGACAGCACGGACCGATAGGTATCCAAATGGGCGGACTCGCGCCAAACCGGCTCCTCCCACGAGATGCCGAGCCAGCCCAAGTCCTGGTAGATCGCAAGTTCGTATTCGACGCGGCAGCGGGTGCGATCGATGTCTTCGATCCGCAGCAGCAGGCGGCCGTCGTCCCGCCGCGCCATGGTAAAATTGAGAGCTGCCGAGAAAGCGTGACCGAGATGCAGATATCCGTTCGGACTCGGGGCAAAGCGATAGATGGGCCCCGTCATTCGCGCGTCACGCGCGGCGGAACGTGGTAGATCGTCGAAGCTCAACGGATTGACCCCCACCTTACCCGGATAAGCTTGCTATTCCCCGATGTCCCCCCGCATCGATAGCGAAGCCGATCTCGCAAATGGTCTTGGCGCTCTGATTGCGGCCGATCCGCGGCTTGAGCCAATTTTTGCGATCGCCGGCATGCCGCCGCTGCGACGCCGGCCCGGCGGCTATGCGGGACTTGCGAACATCGTCGTCTCCCAGCAGCTTTCGACCGCGAGCGCCGGCGCGATCTGGGGGCGGCTTGCCGCCGCCTATGATCCGTTCACGCCGCAGGCGCTGATTCGGGCGCGCGCCGACCGGCTGGCCCGGCTCGGCTTGTCGGCGCCGAAGATCCGGGCCCTGAAAGAGATCGCCAAGGCCATTGCCGGCGGCGCGCTTGATTGCGACGGCCTCGTCGATCTGCCGGCTGACGCCGCCCATCAGGCGCTATGCGCGGTCCATGGCATCGGCCCGTGGACCGCCGACATTTATCTCTTGGCCTGCCTCGGTCACGCCGACGCCTGGCCTGCGGGCGACCTCGCCTTGCAGGAAGCGGCGCGGCTTGCCCTTGAACTTCCCGCCCGACCGAACGCAAAGGAAGCGGTAACGCTTGCCGAACCGTGGCGGCCGTGGCGCGCAGTGGCGGCGCGGCTGCTGTGGTCTTATTATCGCGCCGTGAAGCAACGCGAGGGTGCGCCGGCACAGGCGCCGGCGGCAAAATAGGCGGAGGATCGATGGCCGCAGAACTCACCGGCCCGCGGCTCGCGCCCCGTTCGCGAGGACCGGCGCGCCAGCTCGTCATCTTTCTCCACGGCTACGGCGCCGACGGCAACGATCTCATCGAGCTCGGCCGCGTCTGGCAGGACCTCATGCCGGATGCCGCGTTCGTCTCGCCGCACGCGCCCGATCGCTGCGCCCAGGCGCCGACCGGGCGGCAATGGTTTCCGCTCACCATGCGCGAAAACAACGAGCGGTGGGTCGGCGTCAACAAGGCCGCGCCGGTGCTTGACCGCTTCATCGACGACGAACTCAAGCGCACCAACGTGCCCCCGAGCGCACTCGCCCTCGTCGGTTTCAGCCAGGGCACGATGATGGCGCTCCACGTCGGGCTGCGGCGCGCGGCGCCGCCCGCCGCCATCGTCGGCTACTCGGGAATTTTCGTGTTGCCGGACGGCAGCGGATCCGAGGCCGTGAAGGGCGACATCAAGGGACGGCCGCCGATCCTACTGGTCCATGGCGCGCGCGACGATCTCATCCCGGCGCAGGCGCTGTTCCTGTCAGCCCAATCCCTGGCGGCGATCGACATTCCGACGGAATGGCATCTGTCGCCCGCCGTCGGCCACGGCATCGACGAGGAGGGCTTGCGCCACGGCGGCGCGTTCCTCGCCCGCCGCCTGCGCGTGCCGCGGTAACGTCGACATCATCGAGGCGACTTCGATCGCCGCGCCGCTCGCCGACGACAAACGCGGCCGTGCCGGGGGCGTGTGCCAGCGAAAGCGGAGGCCCAAAAAGGGCCGTGGCGTGCACCCCTGTAGTGAGACACGAAACAGGGAATTTTTCCCTCAGAACAGGGAAAATAACAGGGAAACACTTTTTTCGGCCCGCGCCGATTGCATAGCTCGATCGATAAGGCCCGCCGGCCAACGAGTTAGGAGCAAATGGTCCGCCACCGCGCCGTCGACCTGAGGGAAGAAAACAGGCGAGCAGGCCGAAAGCGGCAAGCACGATCCCGGCCAAATATTGGACTTGCATTGTCATAGGACTATTACTATCATAATAGTCCTATTTAGACAAGTGGTGTCGACCGACAGCAGTGTCGACCGAGGGACAGCTGACGGGCATCTCGTCGATGTCGCCCCACCGCGACCATGACGCTTTTCCTGGCTCTTACGACGACACGGAGACGGCGATAAGGTCAGCGAATATTGACAACAGTCCCGGTGTCCGTGGCTGGTCGGTCGATTGATCGCCGGCCGACGCGGCGGCCCGTTCATAAAGCCTTGCGAAATTGAGATTTCGGTGATCCCGGGCGCGCTTGCCCGTCAGAAGGAGATTCCCGGCGCTTAAATTTGAATACGCTCACCGCCCGGAAGCAGTCGTAGGGGCATCACGTCTCGGTGGTCTCAAATGGGCCAGAAGCGGCCCTCCTCTCAATTCTGCGCGTACGAAGCCTGCCGACACCCCAGTTGACCCGCCTAGTAAATTCGAGTTCGTCCTCAACCTCAAAACCGCGAAGATACTTGGCCTCGCCGTCCGGCCGATGCTGCTTGGGCGCGCAGCCGAGGTGATTAAGTGAGGCTGCGCGGCAGTCAGGATCAGTTCGTAAGAAACGCATTCGAGTTGATGTGGTAACCAGCCAGTCGCATCTTCCCATCGGCAACCCGGTAGACAAATGTCTCGGCGCCGGTGCCACGCTCAAATTGGGTCGTGTAACGCAGCGTGACAGAGGTTCCGAATGGCGTGTAGCCGATATTCCATCCGTTGCTCCCGGAAGTCTTTACGACCCCGAGCTTGCGATTGACGGCGGAGAAGAGGCGCGTCATGTCCTCGGCTGTCGTCGCTTTCTTGAAGCTGTCGTCGGACTGCGCGTAGATTTGTTCGAACTGCCCCGCCGACATCATCTCGTGGAAATGCGCGGTAGCCTCCTCCGCCATATTGATATCCTGGGTGGGTGAGCAGGCGGCCAGCAGCCCCGTGATGAGGATGGCTGCTGCGGCCTTAATCTTGATGGTCGTCATGGTCGTCATGGTCGTCTCCGGTTTGCCAATGGAAGGGCGGGGATAGCCCTGTTCTCATTGGTCTCGGGGACGACCTCTGGAGACGTGATGGGCAACACACTTTGTCGAAAGTACATGTGTGACAAATACGAGTTGCAACATGCCCCCGGTGATCGAGGCGCTGCAATTTTGTTCGCGAGATAGCGGACGGACCAATCGGGGGCCCTCGCCGCGTTTAAAGGCGGGTCGCCGCACCGTCTCTGCGGACAATCGGACTTGAAGCCGTCACGCTTGAGGTCGCGCGCCCGTTAAGCGACCCACCGCGGGCGTCGCGATGACCCAGGCAACTATCCGCTGCAGCCTAAATCATGATGCCGACGCTCCTTCATGGTCGATTCCCAACCTGACGCATGAACTTGGCAACTCCATGATTCGACAACTGTGTGAACCGAGAGGAGGTTCATATGAGCACGATCGATCTACTATCGCCGCTGTCTCCTGCGGAATGCGTCGTGCAACTCCGTGATCAGATTTCCTCGCGTCGAGTTGTCAGGGGAAACGTCCAAGACAGGTCATTCTCTATCGAGAAGCGCATCGGCTACCGCAATTCGTTCCAGACGCAACTTCGGGCAGAACTCGTCGAGGAACTCGGTGGGACGCGCATTAAATGTCGTACTGGAATGGATCCCGTAGTCTTCGGTCTCTTTATGGTCTGGCTCAGCGGCTTTTCGATCGGGGCAATTACCACCTCCCTGAACCCGGCGGTGCTTCAGGCGCTCGGTGGCGGCATCGTTCTTTTGGCAGCCGGCCGGCTTTTCTCCGTCGGCGAAGCCGCGTATCTGCTAGATTTTGTCTGTCAGAGTCTCAACGGCCGCAAGGTCGAATAGCGTGGCGGGCCCGTACCGGTCAGCTCACCGAGAGCGTACGCGCCACCATGGATGCTTTCACGTGTCCTGCTGCTTAGCCGTAAGCAACACCTGGGTTGCTTTGCCCAACTTCTATAATATAGCCATCGGGATCGCGAATGTAGCAGCGCGTCTCACCGTACTTGGGCTTCGGCTCCGTGATGAACTCGGCTCCTCGACTTCGCCAAAGTTTATAGCACGCTTGAATATCGGCAACGCGGATATTCATAAAGCTGCTCACTAGATCGGGATTGGCGGGGACGCTGAGCGTTACCGACGGCTTGTCGGGTGTCGGACCGCCGCCGGGGTTAACAAGGAGCCACGTATTCGCGATCTGGATGTACCCCGGGGCGCCGCTGCTGTCGCCTCTGCTCAGAACGCGACCTCCAAAGACCGTTTCGTAAAATCGAAGCGATCTCTCGACGTCGGCGACGGTAAGAAAGTGCGCAACGGTAAACCCATCCTGCGGCGGCATCTCATAGGTTTCCTGCCCGACTTGTACTTTGTTCATAAACCGCTCCCATGTTGATCGACTACCGATCTTTCAGACAGACGTTTGGCCAAGAACGCAAGAACGAGACCGGCGACTTCATCATTCTTCTCGTCCAAGGCGAAATGGCCGGCGTCGAGTAAATGTATTTCGGCCTCCGGTAGATCGCGGTGGAACGCTTGGGCTCCAGGCGCGATAAACGATGGATCGTTCCGGCCCCATACAACCAAAGTCGACGGTTTGTGCTCGCGCAGCCACGCCTGCCACGCCGCATAGGAAGCGACGTTGGTTCGGTAGTCGTAGAGCAGAGCGGCCTGAATTTCGCGTTGGCCCGGCTTCGACAGGTGCACATACTCATCCGCCCAAGTGTCCGGATTATAACGCTCCGGACGCGAGGTCCCGAGTGTATGACGTTGTTCAGTTGCCGCGTATGACACGAACGCATCGAACACTTCAGGATGCCCGTTCGGGTCGGACCAATACTGCGCGATACCGGCCCACTTGGCGCCCAGGCCCTCCTGATAGACGTTGGCGTTCTGAATAATGAGAGCCTGCACGCACTCGGGATTCGCCAACATGATGCGGAAGCCGACTGGACCGCCGTAGTCATGAAGAAAGAAGATGCATTTCTCGATCTTGAGTTGCTTCAGGAAACTATTGGTCGTCTCGGCCAGGTGATCGAAGGTGTAGATGTAGGATGACGGCGGCGGGGCGTCGCTCTGGCCGAAGCCGGGGAAGTCCGGTGCGATTACATGGTATCGTGTGGCAAGGAGCGGAATGAGCGAATCGAATTCGCGCGAGGAGGAAGGGAACCCGTGCAGGAGAACGATCGTCGGTGCGTTCTTCGGACCGGCTTGCCGATAGAAGATGCCGACACCATCAACTGCCATACGGTGATAGCTCGTCGTCGCAGACGTCAACTCCATCGGTCTCCCTCAGCGAGGCACGAAGACTTTGTGCAGATCTCAATCCGGCAACCTTGGTAGAGTGGGCATCCCATGCGAGCGGCACAATATGCACCAAGAAATAAAATACGGGGACTGGTCGCTGGCCGCACGGTTCCCCTGGCCGAGAAGTCGCTGAGCTAACGCCCGCGATCGCCGCGCTACGCGCCGCCCAACGATTGCAAGGCTCGAGCTTATCCATTCAAGGGCAGCCGACTGGAAGTCGTTAAAATGAAAGTCAACCGATAAATGAAATTCAACCGATGGCCGCCTCCGGTCAAAAAAAGCGAAGTCGACCGACATCAGCGGCACGTCTCTTAGCGCCTAAACACCGCACCTAGCAGCGTGCGGCGCTCCATGTAAACGACATCATTTGGACATGAGGAGCCGTGTTGCCGTTTACCGCTCCACGTGCTGACGTTTCTTGCGTGTAGCCGCAGCCTTACGCGCAGATTTCTTACGGTCCTCTGACGTCCGGCCGGTATGGGGAACTCTGCCAATTGGGTCCAATCCGTCTCTGTCATGTCGATGTCATAATAATTTGCAGCCTTCCTAATGTTGGCAAAGGCCAGCTCGCGATCTTCGTCTGAAACGTCGATTGTCTGATCGAAACGCGCAATAGCGTCCCTGACGTGATTTGCGTCTGTAAGCGGCTCCTTTCGTTGCTTGGGAAAAGCGAAGACACTATCAGGCAGGTCGCTCCGCTTTATGACCTCGCCTTGCTTTTTGTTCGGTTGCCAAGTTGCTTTCATTTTTCATCTCCAATCGCCGAAGACGTTTTTTTCGTAATATCGAGCCAACCGTTGGATACGTCGGCAACCGTGATAAGGTCCCGGTGCTAAATCCTTCCTGCCGCGGTCTGTTCGACTTGAACTTAACTCATGGAAGACTCCCTTTCGTATTCGACGGACTGAAAGTTTGGCGGCGAGTAGAATGTATCCCAACAAGGAGAGCAAAATGACAACAAAAGGAAAAGTCCTGGTACTAGTGTCGAGCGGTCACGGCTTGCCCTTGAAAGATGGCAAGGTTTATGCGGGTGCTGGCTACTACCTCAACGAGCTTACGGTTCCGGTTCGTGCTCTGATGAAGGAAGGCTACGAAATCACCTTCGCAAACCCTAAAGGCAACACGCCGCAAATGGATGTCAATTCAGCCATAGCTCAGTTCTTCGGTGGGGACGAGGCTAAGCTTCAGGACTATCTAAAATTTCGCGACAGTCTGACTGGGCTCAAAAATCCAACTCGTATATCGGATGTGATCGCATCAGACCTAGATCAATATGACGCTGTTTTCGTCCCCGGCGGCCATGGCCCGATGATAGATCTTCTCGATGATCCCGACGCTGGCACCGTGATGAGACACTTTCATACCGCATCCAAGCCTACGGCCGTGCTCTGCCATGGCCCGATTTCACTGCTCTCGGCTCTTCCAAACTCGACGGAGGTGGTCGCCGCGTTGACGGCGGGCGATGTCGCCGGAGCGCGGACGAAGGCTCAAGGTTGGATATACTCTGGATATAAGATGACTATCTTTTCGACAGCGGAAGAACAGCAGCGGGAGCCTCTTGAGATCGGTGGTAAGGTTCTCTTCTACCCGGACTTCGCTTTGCGTACGGCGGGCGCTGACGTAAGTGTGGTCGCTCCATGGGGGAGCTACGTCCTTCAAGATCGCGAGCTGATCTCAGGTCAGAACCCTTTCTCCGATGAAGCGCTTCTGAAACTTCTTCTGCCGGCACTCAACGGGAAGAAGAAATGAGAAATGCAAGCCTGTGAGTTGCCGACGGTTTCTCGAATACCCTTTCGGTCGACGCACGTCCGGAGCGGGTCAAAAGCGCCGATTTAGCTCGGCAGGGCGATCTGTCAGCTCAGGACCCGAGAGCGGACGTGGGCGGCTTTGCATCGCATAAACGCAAATCCGACGGTAATGCCGACGGGCCGGCGAAACCATGCGCCGCTGGCTGCTCGAGAACTTAGATTTCTACACCTGATGAGTCCGCCGACCGGCATCTTCAATTGGCAGGAGCGTCAAGGCGAACGTGATATTCTTCGACAAGAAGCCAGTGTCCGAGCGGGCCGAACACCAAAGAGCTGTCTACAACTCATCCGCTCATACGACGCGATCACGTCATCCGATCGTATCTCTGTGGTCTCGAAACGGCCGCTCGCGATGCGGCTACCTTCGGCTAACTCAGGGGCCGAATCGATAGTTCAGCGCGGTGCGCCAGATGTGTTCGTGGACGGAGCCGCTCATCGTAAACGGCACGCCGAAATAGGCGAAGCTGTCGCTAACGTTGCCGAGATCGAGATAGAGATATTCCGTCCGCAGCGTCCAATTGGGACCGAGCAGTCCGAACATATCGGCCTTGGTCTCGATGCCGGCGCCGGCCGCCCAGCCGACGCGCGTATGGTTGAAGTCGAATGTGACGAGCGGGAAGCCGTTTGTCACATCTTTGACCTGATCTTTGACGGTGCCATAGCCGACGCCGCCGGTGGCGTAGATAAGCGACGGACCGAATGCATAGCCGAGCCGGGCGCGTGTCGTGCCGAACCATGTCAGCTTCTGCTCGACCGATATAATAGAATTTGCATTGACCAGGTCGCATCCGCCGATGCAGGTCTGACTGTCTTTTTGTATGCTGCCCTCGATGTCCGTTTCGACGCCGAGCACCCAGCTGGCGATCTGCCAGTTGTAGCCGGCCTGCCCGCCGCCCAGGTAACCGCGCGGCGACAGATCAAACCGTTCGTCGAACCCAACGAACCCGGGAAAAGCTTGTGTGACGGCAAGCGCGTTCGGATCGCGGGCGAGGCCATAGCCGGCGTTGCCGCCGATCGTGAAGCCGCTCCAGTTCGTCGGCTGCGGCCAGAACGCGCCGGTGCCGCCAAACCGGTAGTTTACGCCGCCGCGGAAAATCTGCTCCTGGAAATGGGTGTTGAACACGGAGGTCGTGCCGCCCGGCGTAAGCGTCGCGGTGCCGCTCTGGCTGCCAAGATCGACATAGAGATATTCGGCTTTGGCGGTCCAGTTGCCCGCAAGTGCGATCTCGACGCCGGTACCCAAGGTCCAGCCCATCCGGGTCGAGGACAGGGTCAGCGTCCCGGCATCGCCTGTGAAGCCAGTGTCGTTGATGTTGATGGTGGAGCGCACTTCTCCATAGGCGGCGCCGCCGGTAACATAACTCAGCACCGGGCCTGCGGCGTAACCGATACGGCCGCGCGTCGTGCCGAGCCACGGCATCTCCTGCTTGACGAGCCCCGTTGCGCCCGCGACGCAATTGCGTCGAGGCATGTGTGCGAATCGCTCTGTCCGCTGGCCTGGATGTCGGTTTCGACGCCGACCACCCACCGGCCAAGCTGAAGATTGTAGCCGGCCTGGAGGCCGCCCAGCACGCCCCGCGGCTGGGCGCTGAAGAACTCGGGGCCGCCGCCTCCCGGCAAACCGACGACCGGAAACGACAGTGAGCTCGGGTCGCGGGCCACACCGAAGCCGAGATTTGCCCCGACATACGAGCCTGTCCATGAATAGGCCGCGGGCGGAGGCGGCGGCGCTTTGAGCGGCATGTCGGCCGCCGTCGCCTGACCTGCGGCAAATGCCATTGTCGCCAGTCCGGCGCCGATCAAAGCCCTCAAGTTCGCCCCCCGTCCGCGATCGATATGCGCTCAATATTAACGGATGGCGCCCCGCCAAGGCTGTAGCACATTGGCCACAATCGACGGCAATCGCCCGGTCGTCCTCGGATACGTTTGCTTGCCGTTCTTAATGGGCCAAGGCCGGTCGCCAATCGACGGGCCACAACTGTGTCGGAAGCTCCACCGGCAACACCTTGAGCCCGAACCGTGGCGCATTGAAGCGGAGCACCGACCAGAAAGCGGTGCCAAGAAACGATTCGTGTTTTGCGGCCTGTCGCGACGATTACTTGCTACGGCTGCATGCTGATAAGGCGAACCACGCCTTATCTCGGCTGACCTGCCTCCGATCGCAGCGTACGAAGTTGCTCGAGTGTTGAAGGCCACACCGGATTGGCAGGTTCGAGCGCCTGAGCCTTAACTAGAAATTCTTCAGACAAGGGAACGTAGTCGATCGTCTGCTTACCGGCCCGAAGGGACAAGGCGGTAAGCATGAGTCCATATTCGCCGATGATCCTGCCTGCGACGCCTGCTACAATGGCATCCGACGAATTCCTCACTTCGACGATCGCGCGCTTTGCAAAATCGCCCTGCGCTTCGGCGACGTTTTGGGACATCGGAAGACCGTTCGAATTGATCATCTCGACGCCAAGAATGGCGAGCGCGTAGACGTAACCCATATGCGCTGCATATTCGGGATTGTCGGGCGCGGCGCGACGCGCCTGCTTGAGCAAGGCGATAGCACGTTCTTTGTCGGACAGCTGGAAGAACCTGGCAGCGTGACTAAGGATCACAGCGGAGTCCTGATGCTGCTGCGTCTGCTCTATCCATAGCGTCGCGGCCTGCTCGTATCCGATTGGATCGGCGAGCGCGTGGCCAGCGCGATCGATCGTCACCTCGGAAAGATCCGTCACCTCGGATTCCGGATGATGTTCGATCAGCCAAAAGATGTGACGTCGTCGTCCTGCGATGGTCGCTTCATGCCCGATCATCTTCATCGCGCCACGAGCGTAAAAGCCGAGAAGCTTTGTCCGAACTGCAAGATCGTCAGGATTGCTTTGCAGCGACGCTTCCAGCCTGTCGACAGCGTCGCGGGACAGTCCGAACCCCTCCCGCACCATCTTTGGATAGTTGCCGCTGTCTTGCGCACAAACCACACTCGTCTGAAAGGTCGCAAGCGCGATGGCTGCAAAGATCGAAGCACGAATCGACATGTGTTGCTCCGCAAGACGCGCCATCCATCCGGACGTAAGTCGGCGCCACGATAAAATCGGTTCAACCCGTCTACAATGTCGCGCCCACGCGCAAGGCAATTTCGTTCGCTCATGAACCTGGGGGACGGCGTTCGCGACCACAAGAAGGAAATCGCGCGACCGCAAGGGCCGCGGCACGCCCAAAAGCCAACGGTGCTCACCAATGACAACTCGCTCATTCGTGCTGATAGCGTTGGCCGCCGCCGGCGTGGTGGCCATGGGAACATGGCAAGCCAAGCCGACCGAGCCGCCGACCTTTCAGGGCTGGGTCGAGGCCGATTTCGTCTTTGTGGGTCCGGATGAACCAGGCCGCGTCGAAACGCTCTCGGTCCGCGAGGGCGACACGGTTACGCCGGGGGCGCCACTGTTCACGGTCGACTCCGACCTGCAGAAGGCTGCCGTCCAGCAGGACGAGGCGACCCTCGCCAATGCTCAACAGACGTTCAATCGCGCACAGGAGCTTCTCAAGAGCGGTGTCGGGTCGCGGAAGGACTACGACTATGCACGCGCAACACTCAACGAATCCGAAGCACGGCTGAGCTCGGCGCGAACCCGTTTGACGCGACGGAACGTCTTCGCGCCCGCTGGGGCCACCGTGCAGCAGGTCTATTTCCGGCCTGGCGAGGTCATACCTCCTGGCCGGCCGGTGATTTCCCTTCTCCCACCCGGCAACGTCAAGGTGCGGTTCTTCGTGCCACAGGCCCTGGTGCCGCAGATCGCGCGGGGCGACACCATCATGGTGACATGCGACGGTTGCGCATCCAACATTTCGGCGCGTATCAGCTTCATTTCCAAAAAGGCCGAATATACGCCGCCGGTCGTCTACACTCTGGAGGAGCGTGCCAAGCTCGTGTTCCTTATCGAGGCGCGGCCGGACCAGCCCGACCTGATGCGGGTCGGCCAGCCGCTGCGTGTTGCTCTTGCAAGGCGGGAGGCGGCGCGATGACGCCCGCGACGGATGTCGCACCGCCGAGCATCGCGAACGCCGGCACCGCGGACCGCAACATCGCAGACGCCGCGATCGCCGCAGCCGACATCGCCATAGCGGTAGAGGGCCTCACCAAGTCGTTCGACGGGCGGCGGGTGGTACATGACCTGTCGATGCAGGTTAAACGTGGAGCGATCTACGGTTTCCTGGGCGCCAACGGCTCCGGCAAGACCACGACCATCCGCATGCTGTGCGGGCTGCTTACCCCGGACGCCGGGCGCGGTACATGCCTCGGATTCGATATCGCGACCGAGACCAGCAAGATCAAGCGCCACGTCGGATACATGACCCAACGCTTCAGCCTTTATCACGATCTCTCGGTGCGCGAGAACCTGGAGTTCGTCGCGCGAATCTACGGGCTTGCCGACCCCGTCGCAGCGGCGCGTGCGACGATCGCGCGGATTGGTCTCGAAAGCTGCCGCGACCAGCTCGCCGGCTCGCTATCGGGCGGATGGAAGCAGCGTCTGGCGCTCGGTGCGTGTACGCTGCCTGGCCCGCAGCTCTTGCTGCTCGATGAGCCGACCGCCGGGGTCGATCCCACCGCTCGGCGCGAGTTTTGGAACGAAATCCATACGCTGGCTGACGACGGACTCACGGTGTTGGTTTCGACCCATTACATGGACGAAGCCGAGCGCTGCCATGAGATTGCTTATCTGGCCAATGGCAGGGTGCTCGCCCAGGGCACCGTCGATGCCGTCATCCGGCAAGGGACACTCGCAACCTACGTGGTGACCGGCAACGGACTTTCCGCGCTGGCGGCGGCACTGAGCGGAGCCGCCGGCGTCGACATGGTGGCGCCATTTGGGAGCAGCCTGCATGTCTGCGGACGCGACGCCGACGCGCTCGAGACCGCGATCGCAGTCTTTCGCGCCGATCCGAGATTGACCTGGACCCGCACGGCGCCCTCGCTCGAGGATGTGTTTATCCAACTCATGACGGGCGCGAAAGGCCGCCTCCAATGAGCGCCGTGGCACCCTCGTGGACGGCATTCTGGCGGCGTGTCGGCGCCATTGTCATCAAGGAGTTTCTGCAGCTGCGGCGCGACCGGATCACCTTCGCTACGATGATCGCTATTCCGCTGGTGCAGATCACCCTGTTCGGGTACGCGATCAACACCAACCCGCGGGACCTGCCGACCGCGGTGCTGCTGCAGGAGAACAGCGACGTCGGCCGGTCGATCCTGGCGGCGTTACAGAACACCAAGTATTTCCACGTCGCGCGCCAGGTCCACGACGTCGACGAGCTGGATCGGCTGTTGGCATCGGGAGAGATCCTGTTTGGCTTCGAGATTCCGACAGGCTTCGAGCGCGCTCTCCGGCGCGGCGATCGTCCGTCGCTGCTGGTCGTCGCCGACGCGACCGATCCGGTAGCGGTCGCCACCGCATTCAGTGCTCTACAGGACGTCATCACGTCGGCACTGGAGAACGATCACGCGATCCCGGAAGGCGCTCTGCCGGCATTCGAGTTCCGCGAGCATCGCCGCTACAACCCGGCCGGCTCGACGCAGCTCAATATCGTGCCCGGGCTGCTCGGTACCATTCTGACCATGACGATGCTTGTCTTCACCGGGCTGTCGCTCACCCGCGAGGCCGAGCGCGGCACCATGGAGAGCCTGCTCGCGATGCCGCTAGCCCCGGTCGAAATCATGTTGGGCAAGATCATCCCCTATGTCCTGGTAGGCTTCCTGCAGGGCGCCATGGTGCTGGGCGCATCCGTCGTCCTGTTCGACGTGCCGATTTTGGGCAGCTTGGCGCTGCTCGCGGTGCTGACGACCCTGTTCATCACCACCAACCTGTCGATCGGCTACACGTTCTCGACATTCGCGCAGAGCCAGCTGCAATCGGTCCAAATGGTCATGATGTTCTTTCTGCCGAATATCCTGCTGTCCGGATTCATGTTTCCGTACGCTGGCATGCCGCCTTGGGCGCAGTGGATCAGCGAGAGCTTGCCGCTCACCCATTTCTTGCGGATCGTGCGTGCCATAATGCTCAAAGGATCGACGCTCGCCGACCTGCAGACCGATGTCGCCTGGCTTGCCGCCCTGATGCTGCTCGCTATGACGACCGCAGTCACGCGCTTTCGTCGAACCCTGGATTGAAGATCGCGAACAGGGGCGGACGGCCATGCCGGCGGTTCATCGCAACAGCTATCCGTTCTATGCTTTCAGATTATGGCACGGAATGACCACCTCGGTTTTGCTGCGGCTTTTCGCGCGCAATCGTTTCGCTGTTTCGCCGTCGCGCGTTCCGCTTGCTTTGCTGGCTCTGATATACGCGCTCAACAATTCGGTCATGAAGGCCATCGAGGCCATCATTTTCGCAAAACAAATCGACGCGGTCGTTCTTGAGAGACCGCCGATCTTCATTATCGGCCATTGGCGCACCGGCACCACGCATCTTCACGAGTTGCTTGCCCTCGACGACGATTTCGTGGCGCCCAGCACGCTCGAGTGTGTCGTGCCGGCGCAATTTTTGGCGTTCGGTTGGCTGATACGAGCGTTTGCCTTTCTGCTGCCGACCAACCGGCCCATGGACAATATGCTGGTCGGATGGAACCTTCCGCAGGAAGACGAGATTGCGCTGTTGGCTTTGGGTCTCGGTTCGCCCTACGAGGCCATGATATTTCCAAATCACCGCGTCGTCGGCCACGCATTCCTAAACATGACTGAGACAACACCGGAGCAAGTCGAGGCCTGGCGCACCGGGCTGTTGCGGTTCCTGAAGCGGGTGAGTTTTCTCGGCGACCGGAGAGCAAAATGCGCCGGCAAGACACGACAACTCATCCTGAAATCGCCGACCCACACCGCGCGACTGCATCTGCTGCGACAGATGTTTCCCGGCGCGAAATTCATCCACGTTGTGCGGCATCCTTGTGATGTCTATTCATCGACCATCCGGCTTTGGCGGGCGCTCTATGACACCCAGGGCTGCCAGAAGCCGGATTACGGCGCGTTGCCGAACGGCGCTCCGGCGATTGAGCAATACGTGTTTGATACCATGGACCTGCTGTACCGTGATTTTTTCACCCAGCTGTCGGAGATTCCCGTCGAAAACTACTGCCAGGTGCGATACGAAGATTTGGTTCGCTCGCCGGTCGCCGAAATTGAACGGATTTACCGACAGCTTGATCTGCAATCATTCGAACGGATTCGGCCGTGCCTTGAGGCGCGCCTCTCGGAAGGAGCCGCGTACAAGGCCCACCACCACCTGATGTCGGACGACGAAAGGGAGGAGGTGTGCCGCCGCTGGGGGTGGTACTTGGACAAATTCGGTTATCGAGGCGATCCCGTCCGCGGTGCAGTTGGTTTCAGTGGTGCGTGAGCGGGAAACCCGATCCGACGACGAGCGTCAGCCGGTCGTTCTGCGATAATCGCTTGCGCCGAACCTTTCACACAAGCTGCGTCCGTGTTGCGCGAGGTTCAGCATCATCGGGAAGGAAAGTCCGTTCTCGTGATGACAGAACGGAGCGCCCGCCGCCCGCGTAAAGCCGAACCTCTCGTAAAATGGCACCAGATTCGGCGTGCAATCGATGTAGCACTCCAACGCGCCTCTGGTCGTGATGTAATCCAGCCAGGCGACTATCAGCTTGTAGAAGGCTAGACTTCCTCGCTTCGATTTCTTGACGATGAATTTTGTGCAAATCGCAGTGCGGTCCGGATGATGTTTCGAAGCGCTCATGCCGTAGAGCTGTTCGAAGGCGCCCAGTGGTCCTTCGGTCGAGAAATTCGTGCGCAGCGTCCCAATCGTTTCTCCGTCCTCGACCGCAACGAACGTATGTCCGAAGGCGTCGAGATCATCCTTTATGGTCTTCAAGTCATGGTCCGCATGGGGAGATTGCCGCGCTAGCTCGAGGCAGTAGACTTCATATCGCAGACGCTGAGCGCATTCGAGCATATGCCCGTCCCCACAGAGCGCAATATCGATGGTGGGCGCTTTGGTGCTTGCTTCATGCGTCGACGAAAGGCGGCCGTGGCCAGTTCGCCGGGGGGCCGCGGCAGCAAGGCGCCGCGCCGCCCGTCCCGACGATGCCGTTTCGATTGGACCCCTATTCTCGCGCGCTGCAAGGTTCGACACTGCTGGTCCCTCGCCGATTGCCGCCGCAGGATCGCGAGGCTTCATGCGATTGGTCGCCGAAGCAGGCAGGGCAGTTCACAGGTTGCGGCCGCGCTTTGTAGGCGCGTTGCAACACGCGCAATGTGCCGATGACGTGGCCCGCGACTAAGCGGCTACGGCGCGTGAACCGCGCCGCCTTGTGCCACGACTAATCAAAGTGTTCGGAGGAACGTTGGGCTCAAACAAATGTCGATCACCGGACCGGAAGTTGCCGTTCTGCTGTTGGTCGCCGTGCTCGGCCACGCGATGGCGTTGTTCTGGTACCTCGCAGCGCGGAACAAATGGAAAATCTGCGAGCGCGTCATCTACGATTTGCCGATCAGCGATCAACAGATCCGGAGGGAGTTGAAGAACTCCTTGCATGCCCCGCTTCACGCCGTGATCTTGTTCGCTTTTGCGTTTCTCGGCTTCTTCGAAGAAAGAAGCGTCGCGTCGTTTGCGTATTCATTGCTGGCGACGGCCGCTTGGGCTGAAATCTGGCACTATGGTTCGCACCGCGCCTTTCACTTGCGCGCGCTGCACTGGATCCATGTGGAGCACCACAGGAGCCATTTGAACAGCTGGCTCACCGCGATCTCTTTTTCGTTCACTGAGAAGCTGGTGTTTGATCTTGGGCTTCTCGGCGTGTTGGCGGTCGTCGATCGCTTCGCAAGCCTCAATTGTTCGGCGTAGCCGCATGGTACGTCGGATATCTCGTCATAAATTCCTTCAGCCACGCCAATTTTGAATTGAAATCAAAGGATTTCAATCGATGGGTGGGCAAGGTCCTCACCACCACCACGTATCACTCGCTTCATCACGCCAGATACACCGGCAACTACGGGCTCGGAACGCGCATGCTGGATCGGGCTTTCAACACCGAATGGGATGACTACGAGCCGCTCTATGATCGGGTGTCCAGTGAGATGAGGCCGTTGCGAAAGTTGCGCGAGAAAGCGCCCGCGGCCGTCAGCGGCGGCCTGTCCGCAACCGTCGCGCGCGGAGCTAATCCTGCCGTTCTTAAAGTCGGCGAACCCCGGCCATCCGTTTGACGCCGGCCGCGGTCAGTTCTTGACCAGTGAGCAAGCGGGATCGGGGGGACCGAAGGCCTGGTCGCCCGGGATCCGCGTGAGAATGGTGTAGTAGTCCCACGGATATTTCAACTCTTCCGGCTTCTTGACCTGCGCCAGGAAGAGGTCGTGGACCATGAGGCCGTCGGCCCGCAGCCTGCCGTTGCGGGCAAAGACGTCTTCGATCGGTGTTTCGCGCATCTTCGCTGCGACCTTGAGCGGATCGTCGGTGCCTGCCGCCTTGATGGCGTTGAGATAGTGCATGACCGACGAATAGACGCCGGCCTGCCACATCGTCGGCATCCGATTGATCCTGGCGAAGAAGCGCTTCGACCATTCGCGGGTCTTGTCGTCCATGTCCCAATAGAACGACGTGGTCAGAAGGAGCCCCTGCGCCGCCTTGAGGCCGAGCGCGTTCACATCCGTGATCAGCACCAAGAGACCCGCCATCTGCTGGCCACCCTGGAAGATGCCGAATTCGCCACCGAGCTTGATGTCGTTGACGTTGTCAGGCGGCCCGCTGGCAAGTCCGATGATCTTGGCCTTCGAGGCCTGGGCCTGGAGGATGAATGACGAGAGGTCAGGCGTCGCGAATGGATGGCGCACCGCACCGACGATCTTGCCGCCATTCTGGATGATCACCTGCGAGGCGTCGCGCTCCAGCGAATGTCCAAACGCGTAGTCCGCGGTGAGGAAGAACCAGGTATCGCCGCCGCGTTTCACCACTTCCTGCGCGGTGCCGACGGCGAGCGCGCGGGTGTCGAAAACCCATTGGATCGTGTAGGGCGAACAGAACTTGCCGTGGAAATCGGCGGTTCCGGTCGAATGGGTGATGAAGAGCTTCTTACTGTCGTTGGCAACGGTCTGCACGGCAAGGCCGACCGCGGAAACCGGCACGTCGACAATCAGGTCGACCTGCGCGCGGTCGTACCATTGTCGGGCGATGCCGACAGCGATGTCGGGCTTGATCTGGTGATCGGCGGAAATGACGGTGATCGGCTTACCGAGGACCGTGCCGCCGAAATCCTCGGCCGCCATTTGCGCGGCCGCCACCGAGCCCGGGCCGGTTGCGGTGGCCGCGGGGCCCGAAAGATCGGTCAGCACGCCAATCTTGACCACGTCGTCGGAAATCTGGGCGCGGGCAATGCCGCTCGAAAAGACCAAGAACGCGGCGAAGCAAAGGAGCCCGATCCGTTGCACCTTGGTCCTCCTGAAATTTTCAAGCTTTGATTTTGCGCTAGACTGCATCGGGGATCGCACGGTTGCAATCATCGAAAGCGCCGATCTAGCTCGGCAAGACAACCCGTCAGCTCACTCGCGTGCGCAGCCTAAGGAGGGCGACGTGATATTTCTGCGGCGTTCTTGGCTGGGTGCAGCAGTGGTCCTGGGGGCTTCGGTGTATGATTTGTATGGTGTCACCGTCGAGCGACATAATCGCGAGCTTGTGCTTGCGACCGGTCACGACGCACAAGCGACGGTACGCAGAGCGGCCGGCATCGAGAGCGTCACGATCCAATGGGTCGACGAGGCCGGCCGAACCCGTTCGGCGGACGCCGCGACCGGCAAGCCGTTTGCGCGTCAGGTCCGCGAGACACCGGGCTTTCCGGGGTCTGAAGTGGCCATCAAGTATGTTGATGTGCCGTCCGTCGCACCCGTCATCCTGTCGGAGGCCGCCGAACGAGAGCGGGTCAATGCGTGGTGGTTTCGGGCGTCCGGCGGCATGGCAGCCGTGATGGCCGTGCTCGGCGCTCTCGGCTTTGCGATGTTTCTGGTCGGTCGCAGGGCCCGGCCCGATCGCAGTTAGAACCGATCACTTGCGATGATGCTGCCGGGCTCGTCTTCGCGCCCGCGGTGCGCATCGCCGCTGCCGGCCGCCAATTCGATCTGCGGGTTGATCGCCATTGGACCTACGGTGTCACAAATCACAGCCGGCGAGGGTGAACAAGAGCGTGCGCGGTCCTGACTAATGCAAGTGAGACACACAAGCAGTCAGGAGAGCAAAATGAAAACGTCTTCGATCGTGATGGCCATCGCTGTTGTCGGGATGGCCGCATTTGCGCCGGCGTCAGCTTCGGCTCGCGGCTTCGGTGGTGGCCATGGTGGTGGCCATGGTGGTGGTCACTTTGGCGGCGGCCATTTCGGCGGCGGCCACTTTGGCGGTCATCACTTCGGTGGCGGTCATTTCGGTGGCGGCCATTTCCGTGGTGGTCACTTCGGCGGTCACTTCGGCGGTCATTTTGGTCGCCACTTCGGTGGGCATCGCTTCGCTGGCCATTTCGGCCATCACTTTGGTGGACATCGTTTTGGCTTTTGGGGTCATCACGGCGGCTACCGTTATGGCCACAACTGGGGCTACTGGAACCGCTGGCAGTACAGCAACTACTATCGGCCGTGCTACTACTCCTGCCAGCAGTGGCAGGGCGAATACACGGAGCAGCCGACCTATTCGACCTATCCAACCTATCCGGCGTACCGACCCGTACAACCCAACTATCCGGTTGCTCAGGCCGACGAGGACCAGGACGACAACTCCGAGGACAGCAACTATGAGACGCCGCCGCCGTCTTACCAGCGGCCGGTGTACCCCTCATATCGGCCCACCCAGGCCTACTATCCGAGGGCCTATTACGCTCGGCCGGCGGCTCCTGAGTACGATGCACCTCCTGCCCCGTATCAGCAGCCCCGGTATCGATACGGCAGCTGAGACAATGGACCGACGCGATGTGCGCTGAAGCTTAATTTGGCTTCAGCGCACAAGCCGGCCGCGCGATACATCCGGCCGCGTTGCAATGATTGCAGCAGAATCCGTTCGCCGCGCGTCAAACCGTGTTGCCATCAAAGGGGCGAACCGGCGTCAGTGCTTGATGTAGGCCTTGAGCTGCTCGGCAAAATACTCGTCGGCCTTGTGCGGCTTTTCCAGCACCTTCGCGTCGGTCATGAGGTCGATCGCGTGTTGCCATTTGGCCGGATCGACATCGTAGTTCAGCCGCAGCGGCGGCATGTCTTTCACAAGCTCCGGATCGAGGCCCGTGAATTCGACGGTGCGCCGGCGCGCGCGGATTTTGTCCGCATTCATGTAATCGATCAATTCCTTGATCGCGGCGTTGAACCTCGCCACCACGTCCGGGTTCTTGAGGATGTAGGCCTTCTTCGCCCACCACACGCCAAGGGGCCCGCCGGGCATCGCCTCCGCATAGTGCCAGCTCAGCACGCGGCCGACGCCTGAAGTGATGAGCTGCGTCGTAAACGGTTCGGTGGTGATGATGGCGTCGACCTGCTTGCTTCTGAGCACATCGGGCTGGCGCGGATAGGGGATCTCGACGAGTTGCACCTTGGTCGGATCGACGCCGGCCTTGCGCATGGCGAACTGGGCGGCGATCGTCTGCTGCCCCGAAAACTGCGCGGTGGCGACTTTCTTTCCCACGAGATCGGCGAGGGTCTTGATGTCTGACGCCGCCAGCGCCTGCACCGAGCCCGAGTCCGGTCCGTGGTCGTTGACGATCTCGTTCTGGAACACGGCCAGAAATTCGAAGCCGCGCTCGTTCGCCACCATGGCCGTGCCGGGAATGGTGAGGGCGAAATCGATCGCGCCGGACTGCTGTGCGGCGACCGCCTCGACGCCGGAACGAAACTCCACCAGCGTGGCGTCGAGACCATTGCGCTCGAACATCTTCTCGACCTTGGCGGCGTAAGCGTTCGCAAGGCCCGCAATCTTGAGGACGCCGACCTTGATCGGCGTCAGCTCGGCGGCGCGCGCCGCGCCGGTCGCAAGGAACGCGGCCAGGGCGGAAGCAAAAACAATCCTGAATGTTCTCATGACCACTTGTCCGGTGCGACCGCTGCCGCGGTCGGGTTTCTTAATCACGGCGAACTGCAATCTCCGTGCGATCGTTTGCGGCGCGCCTTGCGCAGGAATCTCACCCAAGCCAGGAATCTCACCCAAACGATGTCGTAGCGCACGACCGCAACCGAGATGAGAATTCCATTGCGAAGGCAAGGTCCATTTTGCCGCGGATCGGCACTTTTTCATCCAGCGCTGCGGCAGGATTAGACTTGACGCGTCAATCGGGCGCAACCCACAATTCGACAGTCACGCAAGGCAAGCATCATGAAAGAACGCGAACCCGCGAGCGGCCCCTCGCCTTATCGCAGTTGGCCCCGCTACGAGGCGGCGAATAGCGGCTTCCGCAACTATTGGTACCCCGTTCTCGAATCCAGGTTGCTGAAGCAGGCTCCGAAAGCCATTCAGGTCGTGGGGGAGAAGATCGTCCTCGTGCGCGAGGGCAATAAGGTGCGCGCGCTCAATGACCGTTGTCCGCATCGCGGTGTGCCGCTCTCGGCCGGCCGCCGGGAATTTCCGGGAACGATCTCCTGCATCTATCACGGCTGGACGTACCGGCTTGCGGACGGCGAGCTCGTCGCTGCGCTCACCGACGGCCCGGATTCGCCGATCTGCGGCAAGGCCGGGGTGCGGATCAAAACCTATCCCGTCGAGGATCGGGCGGGGATCATCTGGGTCTATGTCGGCGACACTCCGGCGCCTCCGATCGAGGAGGACGTCCCCGAGGAATTCCTGAGCCCAGAGTCGGTCGTCATTCCGATGATCGAGTTGCGCAAGGGCGACTGGCGCTATGCGATGGAAAACGCGGTCGACGAGGCGCATGCGCGCTACCTTCACCGCCGCACGCCGTTCGCATTCTTCCGCCTGTTCCCCGGCTATCAGACCGACGTGCGCATGGTGCCGAGCGAGGACGGCAAATGGCTGCGCCGCCTGAGCAAGCCGGTGTTTGGTCCGCAGACTTATCCCGGCGTCGGCACTTGGCCGCGCGACGGCTTCTGGCGCAAAGCGGGCGGGCAGGTGATCGTCGGAATGGCGCGCCTGCCGGGCGTCTTCTACGTCGGCCACAAGAACTGGCACGATTATCAATTTTTCACGCCCGTGGACGACGGCCATCATCTGATGTGCCAGATCGCGGTCAAGCCGGCGACGGGGCTTGCCGCGCTGTGGTTCAAGCTGCGGATTTGGACCTACATCCGCCTCTTCCATCGCATCATGCTGAACCGCTGGGAGGACGGGTTCATCGTCGAAGCGATGGATTGTCCGCCGGAGCGCTTGTTCCGGCCGGACGTCGCGATCGTGGCATGGCGGCGATGGTGCGAACTTCACGCCCGCGGCGGCGAGGCTGCCGAGCGCGAGCCGCAGGCGGAGGCCGAGGACGCACCGGCTCCTGCGTCTGTGCCGGCCGTTGAGCCGGCAAGGCAACAAGCTCCCGAACCTCAGGTGAGCTGAGTTTCGAAGTGCAACGCCCGGACGCGTTTGTCGGTGGCGCTTATTGGCGGCGCTTGGTGGTGGCGCCTGTTCGTTAGGAGTACACATGGGTCAGGCAAGCGGAGCTTCTGTCGCGGCGGTCATCGCGGCACTTTTGGCAATGACGGCGCCCAGTGTCGCGCAAGACAAGCCGCTGGTGCCGCTGCGGGTCGGTACGCTCAAGATTGCTGCGCAAACCGATGCCTGGGTCGCCCAGCAGCGCGGCATCTTCGCCAAGAACGGCATCGACGCGAAGCTCATCATGTTCAACACCGGTGCCGAGTTGATCCCGGCGATGCAGGGCGGCGCGATCGACGTCCTCCTCTCGATTCCCGGCATCGGCATGATCGCCATGGAGCGCGGCCTCGACCTCGTCCCGATATTCCAGGACGAGGTTGCGCACGCGGCGCCCCCCGATTCGGCGAGCATCCAGGTCGTCGAAGGTTCGCCCATCAAGACGCTCGCCGATCTGCGCGGCAAGAAGATCGGCGTCGGCGGGTTGAGCACGCAGAACACCATCGCCGTCAAGATGCTGCTCGACAAAGCGGGCGTCGATCCGAGTGCCGTGTCGTTCTCCGAGCTGCCGTTCGCCGCCATGGGCAATGCGCTGAAGGCGGGTCACGTGGATGCCGTCGTTCCGGTTGATCCCTTCACCACTCAGCTCCGCCTGACCGGCGGCCGCGTCCTGTCCTGGAACTATGTCGAGGCGATCCCTGAGCAGCCGCTCGGCTGGTGGTTCACCAAGGGCTCGTTCGTGAAGGCCAATCCGCAAGTGATCGACGGCTTCATCAAATCGATGAAGGAATTGATCGACTATCTTCACGCCGACGAAGGGCGGGCGCGCGATGAAATTGCCGCCTACATCAAGATCGACCGTTCGATCCTCGACAACATGCCGCTGATCGGCTGGGACTACCAGATCAAGCTCGCAAGATGGCAGGCGGTGGTCGACATGATGGTGCGCTACGCCGGTATGAAGCCGAAAAAGGCCGAAGAATTTGTGACTCCGCAAATGCGGCCCTTCGTCATCCAATAAGGCCGCGTCAGCCGCATCGGGCAGGCGCCGGCGGTAACCCTCCGCAAATGTCAGGTATGCTCCGCCAAGTCGCCGCAGAGACACCGGCGCGGCACTTTGCTACAGGGAAAGCATGACGCTGGCCGAATCTTGCAAATCTTTCATGGGCTCGCGCGCGCCGCAGGGCCGCGCCCCGGGGTCTCGCGTGACCGTATCGCTTGCAGCCCTCGCTGTGGCAAGTCTTGGGCTTGTCGCGCCGGCATCGGCGGCCGACAAGGTGTCGTTCGGCCAGGTGTCGCCCACCGCGACGGTGTGGCCGGGGGTCGTCGCGACCAAGAAGGGCTTCTTCGCCGCGAACAACATCGAGATGGACACGCTGTCGATCGGCGTGTCGCCCGGCATGCAGGCGGTCGCGGCCGGATCGCTCGACATCATGCACAACACCTGCAACGCCCCGATCGCGTTCTACGAGGGCGGCGGCACCAATGTGCGCATCAGCATGGTGTCGATGTCGACGCATCCGGCGCTGCTGGTCGGCCGCAAAGGCATGAAGAGCATCGCCGAGCTGAAAGGCAAGGTGGTCGGCACGTCGTCGATCAAGTCGGGATCGACCATCCTGCTGCGGCGTCTCATCAAGGCCCATGGTCTGGGCGAGAAGGACTACGATCTCGTCGCCGGCCAGGGCTCGGCGCAGATCTTCAACGGGCTGCAGGGCGGCGCGCTCGATGCGGTGTGGCTGGTGCCGCCGCAATCCTATACGGCGGCGAGCGCAGGCTTTGCCGTGCTCGGCAGCTTCCGCGAAGTGGCACCAAAATTTCCTTTCGTGTGCTTCGTCACGAACACCGCATGGCTCAAGGCCAAGCAGGATGTCGGCCGACGGTTCGTGAAGTCGTGGCTCGCCGCCGTCGCGTGGCTGCATGACCCGAATAATCGCGCGGAGGCCGAGCAACTGCTGGCGGCCGATTTGAAGGTCTCGCCCGAAGCGGTCGCCAAGACCTACGACGATCTTATCGTCAAGAATCCCGACACCTTCCCGCGCAGCGGCAAGCTCGAAGACGAGGCGCTGCGCTCCATCCTCGACATCATGGTGGAAGGCGAAGAACTCAGTGCCATGCCGAAGGGCGATCTCCACAAATACGTGGATGAGACATTGCTCGCCGGCAACTGAAGGACGTTTTGATGCGCGCGACCGCGACTCCCATCACACGGCGGACTGCCCTTGCGCTGGCCGCGACGTTTGCCGTCGGCGGGCGCGCGGCGGCCCAGAATTATCCGACCAAGCCGATCAAGGTCGTTGTGCCGTTTGCCTCGGGCGGTCCGGCCGACGTCATCGGGCGGATCATCTCCCAACAGCTCGGCGTCATCCTCGGCCACACCCTTGTGGTGGAGAACCGCGGCGGTGCCGGCGGCAGCATCGGCGCGCGCATTGCCGCCTTTTCCGAGCCCGACGGCTACAATCTGCTGTTCGCCAATACCTCGACGCTCAGCATCAATCCGGCGGTCTATGCGCATCTCGATTATGATCCGGCGAAGGCGTTTACGCCGGTCGCGCTGGTCGGCACCACGTCCAACATCCTGGTGGTGACGCCGTCCCTGCCGATCAAGTCGGTCGCGGAACTCATTGCTTACGGCAAAGCCAATCCGGGCAAGCTCAGCTATTCGACGCCGGGCGTCGGCACGCCGCCGCACATGATCGGCGAGCTGTTCAAGCTGCGGACCGGCCTCGACATCACGCACGTGCCGTACAAGAGCGGCGGCAGCTCGACCCAGGACGTGATCTCCGGCCAGGTGCAGATGACGTTCGAAAATCCGGCGGTGTCGCTGCCGCTGGTGATGGCCGGCTCGCTACGCGCACTCGCGGTGACGAGCGACCATCGCAACCCGCGCATTCCCGATGTCCCGACCTTGAGCGACACGATCCCGGGTTTCGTATCGGAATCGTTCACCGGCATGGTGGCGCCCGCGGGCGTTTCACCCGCGATCATCGCCAAGCTCAATGCCGGCATCAACCAGAGCCTCGATGCGCCATCGGTGAAGGCCGCGCTCGATCGCCTCTCGGTCGATGTGAAGCCCGAAACGCCCGAGGAATTCGGCGCATTTCTCGCCAAGGAACGCGAAAAATGGCT
Organism: uncultured Alphaproteobacteria bacterium; assembly: GCA_963702755.1. Classification (GTDB taxonomy): domain Bacteria; phylum Pseudomonadota; class Alphaproteobacteria; order Rhizobiales; family Xanthobacteraceae; genus JAJPKK01. The sequence goes on from CAVPDZ010000018.1 coordinate 497,666, forward strand.
GATGGTCGCGCGCGCGGCCAAGATCCAGCTGGACTAAGAGGTCGAGATGAAGTTGCGTCTGTTAGGTTTGGTCGCGGCATCGCTGTTCGCTTCGGCGGCGCTTGCGCAGCAATATCCGACGAAAACGATCCGCGCCGTCGTGCCGCTGTCGGCGGGCAGTGCCGTCGATATCGTGCCGCGCATCGTCCTCGAGGAGGTCGCGGCCGAACTCGGCCAGTCGATCGTGGTCGAGAACCGCACCGGCGCGAGCGGCACCATCGGCACGCGTTCGGTCGCGACCTCGCCGCCGGATGGCTACACGCTGCTCGCTCACTCCTCGGCGCTTGTGGTCTCGCCGTTCACGGTCGCCAATGCGCATTACGATCCGATCAAGGATTTCACGCCGGTCGCGCCGCTCGGCAACTTGCCCAACGTGCTTGTGGTGACGCCATCGAAGAACATCCGCACGCTGAAGGACTTCGTCGCCTACGCCAAGAAGAACCGCATCACTTACGGCTCGGCCGGCATCGGCACGCCGGTCTACCTTGCGATGGAGAAGTTTCGCCTGGTCGCAGGTTTCGATGGCGATTTCATTCCGTTCCGTGGCGCGCCCGAGGTTTTGACCGAGGTCATGACCGGCCGGCTCGATGCCTATTACGCGCCGCTCTCCTCAGCGCTTCCCTTCATCAACTCCGGCAAGCTTGTTGCGCTCAGCGTGAGCAGCGCTCAGCGCGCCTCGGCGCTGCCCGACGTGCCGACCTCGATCGAAGCCGGTTACCCTAATTCCGATTTGAATTTCTGGATCGGCTTGTTCGCGCCTGCCGGCACGCCCCGCGACATTGTCGATAAGCTCAATAAGGCCGTGGCCGCTGCGGAAGCAAAGCCGGCGGTGAAGGAGAAGCTTGCCGCCCAGGGCGTCGACCCGATGATCATGGGGGTCGAGGACTTCCGCAAATATGTCATTGCCGAGCAGGCATCGATGGCGACGCTCGCCAAGGCGCTCAACCTTCAGCCGCAGTGAAACTATTCATCTTCTCCCTCCCCCCTTGTGGGGGAGGGTCGGGGTGGGGGGTCGAGAAGTTGCGCGATCGAAGTGCCATATCTCGCGACCCCTACCCCCGACCCCTCCCCACAAGGGGCAGGGGAGAGCAGGGGCCGCGCTCCCTGACAAACGCGATCGTCCTTCGACGCCGGCTCACCGTCCGTCTCTCGAGCTGCGAAGGTTCGACCGTCGCGATGCCGCGGAGCAGCCGACCCAAAAGGTCCGCTCCGGTAATGATCCGCTTCTCCGTGCTCCAGACCAGAATCATGTCGTTGTCGATCACGTCGTCGCCCGGCCGTTCGGGTGCAACTTTCATGCGGCCGATCACGTCGCCAAGACGGGTCTGCATGTCCCGCACGACGATCGGCCGATGCCAATACGTGTTCGGATTCTGATCGAGTTCGTCGAACAGCACGTCGCGCAAAAAATGGTCAGCGTCGAGCACGAATACCGGCTCGCCGCCAAGATCGGTCACGATCACCCATTTCTTGCCTGAGGCATCAACCTGCCGAAGGAACTGATCCCCGGGCGATCGCTCGAATTTTGGCAGCACGCATTTCTGGTTCGCGATCGGCAGGCTGATGATGCTCTGAGCATGGATCGGTTCGCCTTCGTCGCAGACCGGCACGTCGTCGAGATCGAGAAAGTTCTGTGCGCCCGTGGCTTCCAGCCGGCTGATGTCAACGCCGCCTGACGCGCTGCGCGCAATCAAGGACCGGATATCCCGCTCACGCAGATAAGAGATGCCTTCGACCCCGAGCCACCAGTCGAGCAGCATCGCGGTGGGCTTGGTCAGGGGATACAGCACAACGAGGTAGAATTTCAGGAAGGGGAGGAAACGCACCGTCATCCGCAAAGCGTTGCGCGAAAAATAAGCCTGCGGAAAAATCTCGCCCAACAAGGTGATGACGAAGGCCGAAAAGAAAAATGCGCCAAGTCCCGCCAGCACCGAGTCCGAGAGCAGCGTCAGCAGCACATTGGTGCTGACATTGCCCCAGATCACGGTGGCCAAGACCTGGTTGGAGTTTTTGCGCAGTTGAAGCACAGCCGCGGCGTCGACACCGCCGCCATCGGCCTCAAGCTGCAGGCGCAACAGGCTGAGGCTGAAGACAGCGAGATTGAGACCGGAGAACAGTCCGGACTGAACGACGCACGCGCCGATGCCGCACCACATCAAGACACTCTCGAGGGAACCCATTGCCGGCGCTCCAACAAAGTCGCAGAGGCGCCTCGAGTTATTCCGAGACGCTCGGCGGCGAGAAGCGTGTACCGCGCGTCGCGCTGTTCGGCGAGTTGTCTGATCGTCTATTAGCTGGCCACGGCCTTAGCCGTTTCGATGCAGCAGGGATGTTCGCGCTGAAATGCCATAACGTGGGCCGGCGTCGAGTTGAACCCGATCACCATGCCCTGCAGCCATTGATCGTGTTTGTCACAGCGAGGACTGTTTTCGCTGCGCAATCCCCGCTGTTTGGCGTACACTGGCGGTGCCCCATGCGAATTGAGGAAAGGAGAACGAAATGCGCAAATTGATCTTGGTTGTCACGGCGCTGGCAGCGGCGCTCGTTTCCCCGCGCACAGGGGCAATTGCAGACGATCATGAGTGGTGCAGGCTCGCGAGAGCCGAAGGAGGCCGTGATTGCAGCTTCCGCACGTTCGCACAATGCGCCGCGTCGACGGAGCGGCTCAATGGTGGCGGATGCGTTCAAAATCCCAGCTATACCGGTGGGGCGCCCGCAATGACTCCTGGCACAGAGCGGTCAAGGGTTCGTCAGTATTACCTGAGCCCGGGGAGCCCCGGCCGCTGATGCTGCGGCAGGATCGGGCGCGCATTGCGGCCCCCCACGGCGGTCGATGTTCCGCCGGGAATATGACGGTCAGGACGCGGGCTTACGCGCTCACCGGCCCGCCATATTGTTCATTGGTGACGTGCTCGAGCCAGGTCACATGATTGCCGTCGAGCGACTCCTGCATGGCGATGTGAACCATCGCGCTGGCCGGCGACGCGCCGTGCCAATGCTTCTCGCCCGGCGGGATCCAGACGTTGTCGCCGGGGCGGATTTCGCGGATCGGGCCGCCCCAGGTCTGCACCCGGCCCAGGCCCGAGACGACGTGCAACGTCTGACCGAGCGGATGGGTGTGCCACGCGGTACGCGCGCCGGGTTCGAACGAGACCCGCGCCGCCCGGATGCGCGAGGGCGCCGGCGCTTCGATGATCGGGTCTTGCCACACCGTACCGGTGAATAAATCGGCGGACATGCGGCGCGAGGGCGCCGAGCCTGCGGTCTTGATCTCCATGGCTACTCCCTTGCAACGAAATCTCGCGGCGAGAACGCGCGCCACCTTTCATGCGAGGGTGGTAGCAAATTTTGCTGCCCGCGAAAACATTGCCGTGCGGCTCCGCCCTCGACCGCAACGAAGCAGTGTCGCCCAACAACGGCAGCCTTTCGTTGCGTTTCACATTTTCACTTTTTCAAATATGTCGCCACGATGAATTTCAGAGGCTTGCGTCTTACGCCGTTCGGGACCGGCATAATTGACGCCCTTGGTACGGCGCCGATCAGGGCCAAAATATGCATGAGCCTTGATGAAAGGACGTGGTGCAGCGATAACACTCAATATTCGCTGATAGAGTGCTTTGGCAGACGCCGGCTTGGCGAGAAATTCGGTTATTCCGGCGTCGCGTGCCTGGATGACCCGCTTCCGCTGGGTATGTCCCGTGACCATGATGATCGGCACGTAGGGATTTGGCTCGAGTCGGGTTGACGGATAACCGACGTCAGATCGATCCCATCGAACACCGGCATCACCCAATCGGTGATGATGATGTCAGGCGAATAGTGCTGAAACGCCTCAAGGCCGGAGGCGCCATCCTCTGCTTCATAGACGTCGCGCGACCCGAAACCATGAAGGATCGTGCGCATAATCCGTCGCATTGGGGCGCTGTCTTCGACGACGAGGAAGCGGAGCCGACTGAAATCAATTCGTATCATTCAAACACGGGGCGGCGATCGAGCGAACCGGCGCCGCCACCCTCCTTGTGAGGTTTGCAACACCTGTCGGATCGGTCAGCGAACTTCCGCCGCCGACGCGTCGACGACTGCGCCGCAGAGAGCGAACGCCTCGGCAATCTGCGTATCGACTGTGAGCATCTGTTCGCGCAGTTGCGTCCGGCCGGGACCGTCCGGCAAACTATCCAACACGGCGGCAATTCCGGCGATCAGGTCCTTTTGGGACTTAAGCTGATCAGTCAGCATGGCAACGCCATAACGGATGTTCTCGAATCCCTTGGTGATGGCGATGTTGAGAGCGGCGCCGTCCAGGCTGAGGGCCGGCGCCGGTTGCCGCCGGCTTCGGGGCATAGTCGGAAACGTCACAATGTTTGACATGCGAATGTGTCTGCCTGGGAAGGGTCCGTGCCGCACGGTTTTTGGCACGGACCCGGTCCGGGTTGTCACCGCGCTCAGGCAACCCGAACGCTATTGAGGAATTTTGCGACCTCAAGCTTGAGGCGGCTGCTCTCGGTCGACAACGACTGCGCGGATGAGAGCACCTGCGCCGAAGCCGAGCCGGTCTCGTTTGCGCCCCGATTTCACGTCAGTGATGTTGGTGGCGACCTGCGCGGTGCCTTTGGCGGCCTCCCCGACATTGCGGGCGATCTCTCCGGTTGCTGCGCCTTGCTCTTCGACCGCCGCGGCGATGGTCGCGGCGATTTCGGAGATCTTAGTGATGGTGCCGCCGATTTCCTTGATCGCGGCAACGGACTGATTCGTCGCCGTCTGCATGCCGTCGATTTGCGAACTGATTTCCTCGGTTGCTTTGGCGGTTTGAGCGGCAAGCGCCTTCACCTCCTGAGCCACCACCGCAAAGCCCTTGCCGGCCTCGCCGGCGCGGGCAGCCTCAATCGTCGCGTTGAGTGCCAGCAAGTTGGTCTGTTCGGCCACTGAGGTGATCAGCTTGACGACATCGCCAATTCGGCCGGCGGCCTTCGATAAGGTCGTTATCCGTTCGTCTGTCGCCTCGGCCTGCTTCACGGCCTCGCTCGCGATGCGGCTCGACTGCTGCACCTGACGGCTGATTTCGCTGACGGAGGCCGTCATCTCTTCGGTCGCCGAGGCCACCGACTGCACGTTGGCCGAGGCCTCTTCCGCAGCGGAGGCGACCACCGTCGAGAGCTGCTGCGTGGTATCGGCCGTCTTGCTCAGCGTGTTGGCGGCGGCCTCAAGCTCCGTGGACGCTGACGATACCATCTCGATGATGTTGCCGACCGATCGCTCGAACTCGTCCGCCAGCTTGGTCATCGCCGCCTTGCGCTCAGCTTCCGCCTTCTCTTCAGCGGCCTTTTTGTCAGCTTCGGCTTTCGCTTCCGCGACCTTGCGATCAGCTTCGGCGCGCTCGAGGTACACCGAAATGGCGAAATCCATATCGAGCAGCGCCGCCTTGACCAATGCCGTCTGCAGTTCGGCCTTGCGCTCGCGCGTCGCCTTGCCGCCAAACCAACCCTCCGCCATGTTGACCTCGACCGCGCGCAACAGTCCGCTGAGGAGTGCGCTGTACCCCCCGATGTACCAGCGCGGCTCGAGGCCAATGCGGTTGTGGGTGTCGCCGATCTTCGAAACGGCACGCACATAGGTGTCGTCGAAGGTCGCCTGCAGGATCGTCGCCCAGTGGGTGATCTGCGCCTGCTTGGCGCCGATTCATGTGCGCCTGATTGGAGAAGAAGCGAGCGGTTTCCGGGAAGCGGGAGACCTGCGCGTAAAAGCTGTCGAGAATGCCCGGGAGCTCCTTCATGACCAGCGGCTGGAGCTCGCGCAACGCTGCCCGCGTGGCCTCATCAATGCCCACAAAAGCGAGGCGGGACGAAATTGAATTTTCTTGAGCCATGTTGTTTCCTAGATGCGTGTCTCGGCGCGCGACAGCGCGCCAATGTTGGATCGAACTCTTGGCATTGATCGCTGGCACCGCGGTTTGAATTTGGGCTGCGCCAGATATTCTTACGCCAGGACGCCGAAGCGTTGCCTGCACACAAAATTCACTATCAGTCTTAAACCTATTGTTTGCCCGCAAAGTGAGCGAATATCCGCAGACTGCAGTGAAAATCAAAATCATCGCGCAGCGCACGCGCAATCGTTCGTAAAATCAATAAGCGGAAGCGTGCTTGATTGCTGACGCTTCACGCGAAGTCAGGAAAAACCTGACGTTAGAAACGAAAAATCTGACAAAACTTGTCGTTGCCGGAAGGCATCCGGCGAACTGCCATCAGCGACCTGTCGGCGTCAACATGTCCAGTCAAATGACGCTGACATGCGATATCGATGCAGGAAGCTCGCGATCGCATACCGATCGTTTTCGATTTCCTCTTCGCCCCGCAGACCGTCACATTCATCCGCCGAGCCGGTGCTCGAGCCGGCTCATGAATCGCACCACCGGCCACAGCAGCACGAGATAGATCAAGCGCCGCGAGCACGATCGGCGAGGGATTGTAGGTGACCGAGCGCGCCATGTCGGCGGAATAGAGCATTTCCGGCAGCGCGACGACGCTCGCGAGCGAGGTGAGCTTGACGACCTCGACCGTGTTGGAGACGAGGTCCGGCAGCACGTTGCGGACCGCCTGCGGGATCATGACGTAGGTCATCGCCTGCGAGGCACTAAGCCCGGTCGAGCGCGCGGCCTCGCGCTGGCCGGCGCCGACGCTGTCGAGGCCGGCGCGATAGATCTCGCCGTAGTAGGCCGAATTGTTGAGGAAGAAGGCGACGCACACCGACGCGAACGGCGTCAGGCGAAGGCCGGCGAACGGCAGGCCGGCATGGACGAAAATCAGCAGCACCAGCGGCGGTATCGCGCGAAAGAGATCGACCAGCACGGCGACCGCGACCCGCACCGTGCGCGTGCGGGCGCCGCTCGCGAGCGCGACGAGGAGGCCGCCGGCGAGGCCCAGCGGGATCACCGCCGCGCAGATGAGCAAGGTCATGCCAAGCCCGCGCAGGATCAACGGCGCCGCCTGCCACATGATGTCGAGGTTGAAGAACTGCTCGGCCATCTCGCGCATCAGGCGCGCCTCCACGCATAGCGCGCCTCGATCCAGCGCCCGGCGATGACCACCGGCACGAACAGCACGAGATAGGCGATCGCGCCCATCATCAGCGGCGTCGCATTGAGCGAGAACGCCTCGGCGGTGGTCGCCTGGTTGAGAATTTCCGGCACGCCGATCACGCGTGCCGAGCGCGGTGTTCTTGGTGATGACGATGGTGCGATTGGTGAGCGGCGGCACCGTGAGCCGCACCGCCTGCGGCAGCACCACGTAGAACAGCGCGCCGGCATAGCTAAGTCCGGTCGAGCGCGCCGCCTCCCATTGGCCTTTGCGCACTGAGAGGATGCCGGCCCAGAAGATCTCCTCGGCAAAAGCCGCGAGGATGGCTGAGAGCACAAGCCACAGCACGGCGTAGCTCGGCAGCACGATGCCGACATTGGGCAGGCCGAAATAGATGATGAGAATGAGCACGAGCGGCGGCAGCGCCCGTGCCATGTCGACGAAGATCACGATCGGCACGCTGACGATGCGCAGATGCAGGCTGCGCGCGAGCGCCAGCGCAAGGCCTGCGGCGATGCCGGTGATGACCACGAGCACGGCGATCTCGACCGTCACCACCATGCCTTTGAGGATGTCGGGCAGGTAGCGCACGATGAGTTCGCGCTTGAAGAACGTGTCGAGAAAGAGCGACCAGCTGTCCATCGCCGCTTACGGCTCGCGCCCGGTGATGCCGGCGAGGAACGCGCGCGCCCGCGGGCTTGCCGCGGGGCCGAAGATCTTTTCCGGCGGCCCCTCGTCGTTGATGAGGCCCGCCTCCATGAACACGACGCGGTGCGCGGCCTCGCGCGCGAAGCGCATTTCGTGGCTCACCACCACCATGGTCATGCCGGACGTCTGCAGGTCGCGCATCACCGCGAGCACGCTGCCGACGAGTTCCGGGTCGAGCGCCGAGGTCGGCTCGTCGAACAGCATGATCTTGGGCTCGAGCGCAATGGCGCGGGCGATGGCGACGCGCTGCTGCTGGCCGCCGGAGAGTTCGTTCGGGTAAGCGCGCGCCTTGTCGGCGAGCCCGACGCGATCGAGCGCCGCAAGCCCGGCGGCGTCGGCCTTGTCTGCCGCAAGCCGCAGCACCTTGCGCAGCGCGAGCGTGACATTGCCGAGCGCCGTCATGTGCGGATAGAGGTTGAACGCCTGAAACACCATGCCGATGCGCCGGCGCATGGCGTTGATGTCGGTCTTCGGATCGAGGAGATCGACGCCGTCGACCTCGATCGAACCGCCGGTCGGCTCCTCCAGCCGGTTGAGGCAGCGCAGGAACGTGCTTTTGCCGGCCCCCGACGGTCCGATGATGAAGACAAGCTCCTGCGGCGCGACCGCAAGATCGATCCCCTTGAGCACCTCGGTGCCGCCGAACGCCTTGCGCAGCCCCCGCACCACGAGGATCGGTTTGCAGGGCGACGTCATGGGCAGGAAGCTCGTAGGGTGGGCAAAGCGAGCGCTCCACCGCTGGCGAGTTTTCGCGTGGGCACACGCGGACACGCCGCGCTTTGCCCACCCTACGGAGCTACGCGCACGAGTCTCTCCATCGCCTCACGAGCACTTCGCCTGGTGCGGGGTCGGATCGTAGCCGGGCATGTCGGGCACGCCGTAGCCCGGATAGATGGTGGCGGCGGCGGAGCCCGGCGCGGGTTTGGTGCCGAACCATTTCTCGTGCAGGCGCGCCAGCGTGCCGTCCTGCTTGATGCATTCGAGCGCGGCGTCGAGCTGGTTGCGAAGGTCGGCGCGGTCCTTGCGAACCGGCATCGCCCACACGAGGCCGGTCGAATAGTTGAAGGAAAGCTTGATGGCGGGATTGCTCTTCGCCGCCCAGGCGACCGCGGTATTGCCGGCGACGTTGGCGAAGGCGCGGCCGGAGATCACCGCCTGCACCGCATCGGTGTTGGTGCCGTAGGACTCCACGGTCCAGCCGATCTTGTCGGCAAGCTCGCGCGCCCAGGAATCGTAGACCGCGCCCTTGTTGACGGCGATGACCTTGCCCTTGAAGCCTTCGAGGCTCGTGATCTCCGGCGCGTCCTTGCGCACGGCGAACAGGTAATCGGTGTTGAGATAGCCCTCGGTGAACAGGAGATTCTCGGCGCGCTCCTTGGTCACGGTCACGGGCGCGATCAGAAAATCATAGGTGCCGGCCTGCAGCCCCGGGACGAGGCCGGAGAACTGCGTTGCCTCGATGTCGATCTTGCGATTGAGGCGCTTCGCCAGCTCGGCGCCGAGGTCGACATTAAAGCCCTGAATGCCGCCCGACAGATTCGGAAAGGCATGCGGCGCAAAGGTGCCGTCGATCCCGGTCTTGAGCGGCGGCTCCTGGGCGAGCGCCGCGCCGGCGACAAACAAGGCCAGCAGAGCCAAGATAATGCGGTTCATGTTGAAATCTCCCTTGTGTGCGGCGGCCGAACGACTTTTCCTCAACTCCCCGTCGTCCCGGAAATGACGCGCGCGAACTCTTATGAGACATTTGACATGTTCAAGTGATAGGCTCGGATTGCTCCCCGAAGGTTCTATCAGACTGGCCCCCATGATGCTTTTTATTACATCGCCGTCGCCTTTCGCAGGGAAGGGGCGAGCCGCCGCTGTACTCGCGGCATGCGCTGTCGTGTTGTTCATGCCGGGCATGGCGCATGCGCAGGACAAGGGCACCCTCAATCCCGAGCCGTTGCCGCCGCTCAGCCAAGCCCGACGGTCCCAAGACGCCGGCCAAGGAGCTGTTCGCCCGCAAGACAACCCCTTCGGCGGGACCCGCGCGTCCGCTCGGGTTCTATGCCAAGGGCTGCCTCGCGGGCGCGGTCGCATTGCCGATCAACGGCCGGAGCTGGCAAGTCATGCGCGTCTCGCGCAACCGCAATTGGGGCCATCCGGAACTGATCCAATTCCTCGAAGAATTGGCCGACAAAGGCACGACCATCGGCTGGCGCGGGCTTCTTCTGGGCGACATGTCGCAACCGCGCGGCGGCCCGCTGCTTGCGGGACATACCAGCCATCAGGTCGGGCTCGATGCCGATATCTGGCTCACGCCCATGCCCGCGCACGAACTGACGAGAGAAGAGCGCGAAGAGATGATGGCGACAATGGTGGTCGCCGATAATCGCAAGGACGTCGACCCGAAGGTGTGGACGCCGGCGCACTTGGCGTTGATCAAGGCCGCGGCCGAGGATCCGCGCGTCGCCCGCATCTTCGTGAACCCCGCGATCAAGAAGGCGCTCTGCCGCGAAGCCGGTACCGATCGCGAGTGGCTGCGCAAGGTGCAGCCATGGCTGGGGCACGACTGGCACTTCCATGTCCGTCTCCACTGCCCGCCCGACACTCCGGAGTGCGAGCCGCAGCCGCCGCGCGATGCCGGTGATGGCTGCCACAGCAAGGAGTTGGATCGCTGGAACAACGTCGTGATCAATTCGACGCGGTCGAACCCCCGGGCGGGGCCGAAAATGTCCGAGCTGCCGGCGGCCTGTCGCCAGCTGCTGAACGCGCCGTAGCGCTACGGCTGCCGCGCTCGGGCATAACGCCTTCTTTGTACGCCTTGCTGCGAAGGAAGGCGTATGCCGGCAAGTCGGCCATGACTTTTTGCAAAAGGAGTGCTGCGATGTTGAATTGTACTTTCACGAGGAGCCTGGTCTGCGGCGGTTCTCGCGTTGATCGCCATCCAAGGCGCGCAGGCTCAGACGGCGGACGTGGCGCCGGTGAACAGCGGCGCCAATCCGTATCGCGTCATCCGCGATTGGGGTCAGCTCACGTTGGAACAAAGGCCGTGGGGCGGCTCGAATGGCGTCGCCATCGACCGCGACGGCAAGACCGTATGGGCGACGGACCGTTGCTCGCCGGGGACAGCGCCCGGCTGTCTCGGCACCAAGGCGAACCCGGTCCATCATTTCGACGAGTCGGGAAAAGAGATCAAAAGCTTCGGCGGCGGCATGTTCGTGTGGCCGCACGGCATCCATGTCGATCGCGACGGCAACGTATGGGTGACGGACGCGCGCGTGCCGAGCGCCGAGGAGATCAAGAAGTTTCCCGGCGAAGAACATAAGGGCAGCGTCGCCGTCAAATTCAGTCCCGACGGCAAAGTGCTGATGACGCTCGGAAAGCCCGGCGTGAAAGGCAATCCGCCGGAAGCCTTGACCGAACCGACCGACGTCGTGACCGATCCCGCCAATGGCGACATTTACGTCGCCGAGAGCCATACCAACGTCGAAGACCCAAATCTTGTCGGGCGCATCTCGGTGTTCGACAAGGACGGCAAGTTCCTGCGCACCATCGGCAAGACCGGAACGGGGCCGGGCGAGTTCCGCACGCCGCACATGATCAAGTTCGATTCGCAGGGGCGGCTGATCGTCGCCGACCGGCACAACCACCGCATTCAGATCTTGACCAAGGACGGAAAGTATCTCGGCGAATATCGGGAGTTCAGCCGCGTCAGCGGGATCGCCATCGACGGCAACGACGTGCTTTACGCCGCCGATTCCGAAATCGACGCCCAAGAGCCACCCGGGCTGGCTCAAGGGCATCCGCATCGGCAGCCTGAAAGACGGCAAGGTGACGATCTTCATCCCGCCGCACAAAACCAATTCTCCGGACGGCGCCATGGGCGAGGGAATCGCCATCGATGCCGCCGGAAATATCTTCACCGCTGAAGCCACGGTCAGGGGCGTGACGAAGTACGTCAAGGAGTGACGCGTCCGTCCAGGGAGCTGCGTGCCGTTAGGTCGGTCGCGCAGGCTTTTCCGCCGTCCCGTCGACGGCCTTCCTGACTGTCGTCTCGCAGAGCTTGCAGCGAAACACGTACAGGTCATTGGAAAGGCCGCGCCTGATCTTGGCGATCAGGATCATGGGGCCCCCGCACGCGGGGCAAGGTTCTGTCGATTGGGTCATGATGCCCGTTCGGTGTTCTTGGTCTTGGGAGCACAAGAGCTGCAAAGGCATGTGCCTGCTCCGGTCGCGGCCGCGGCGAAGACGTCGAGACGCTTTGCGCGCGGCAAGGTGGATTGGGGGACGGGATATCCCGCCCCCCGGAGCCGCCCGCTGGAAAGGGAGCGATGCCGGAGCGACTTAAGCGCGCCCTGGCAAAACCAGCGGGCTGCCGTTGCGTGTTACGCGTTGCGGAGCGGTACCGCGACAAACCGCGTGTCGTCGCCGGTCTTCACCCGCATCAGCACGGTGTGCTTGCCATCCTTGTTCATGCTGGCAAGCTCACGACGCACGTCTTCCGGCTTCGAGACCTTCTTGCCGGCGATATCGAGGATCACGTCGCCGGTCTTGATGCCGTGCTCCGCAGCCGGTCCATTGGGATCGACCGCGGTGACCGCGACGCCCTGATCGCCCGCGCCGCCGACATCGCTCGCCGGAGCGAGCGTGAGCCCGAGGCGAGGCGTGCCTTTGTCCGGCGTGCTCTGATCGCCGGCATCGGCCTGACGCTGCTGCGTCATCTCGGCGACCGTGAGCGACAGGGTCATGGCTTCGCCCTTGCGCAGGATCGAGAGCTTCACCGACGTGCCGGGTGCGATTGCGCCGATCTTGCGGGCAAGATCGCGCGCGTCCTTCACGTCATGGCCGTCGACCGCCGTGATGACGTCGCCGGCGAGGACGCCGGCCTTGGCGGCCGGGCTGCCGGATTGCGGCTCGGCGACGAGCGCGCCTTCGGCCTTCTTCATGCCGAGGCTGTCGGCGATCTCCGCCGTCACCGGCTGGATCTGCACGCCCATCCAACCGCGGGTGACGTGGCCGTCCTTCTTGAGCTGGGCCACCACCTGCTTCGCCGTATCCGACGGGATGTCGAAGCCGATGCCGACCGAGCCGCCCGACGGCGAGAAGATCGCGGTGTTCACGCCGATCACGTTGCCGTCCATGTCGAAGGTCGGGCCGCCGGAATTGCCGCGGTTGATCGGCGCATCGATCTGGATGAAGTCATTCATGCCCGAGCCGATGTCGCGGCCGCGGGCCGACACGACGCCAGCCGTCACGGTGCCGCCGAGGCCGAACGGATTGCCGACCGCGACGACCCAGTCACCGATCCGCGGATCGCGATCGGCGAACTTCACGTAGGGGAAGTTGTTGCCGTCGACCTTGATCAGGGCGAGATCGGTCTTGGCGTCGGTGCCGATGACCTTCGCCGACAGTGTCTTGCCGTCGTCGGTGATCACCTGCACGGTCTTGGCATGCTCGACCACATGGTTGTTGGTCACCGCATAGCCGTCAGCGGAGATGAAGAAGCCTGATCCCTCGGCTGCCGTCCGCGGCGCGCGGGAGTCGAAGCGCTCCTGGCGATCGCCCATGCCGTTGGGCGCATCCTTGAAGCCGAACTGACGGAAGAATTTTTCGAACGGCGAGCCCTGAGCGGAACGGCATCACATCGTCCTCGCCTGCGCTCGTCTGGGCGACGGCATCAAGCTTCACCCGCACCGAGATGACGGCGGGCTTCACCTTCTCGACGATGTCGGCAAATCCCCGCGGCTGCGCGGCGGTCTCGGCCGCGATCGCGGAGGACATCCACCCGGACGACGGCAAGGTCGTTTGCAGGCCGGCGCCGGCCGCGAGCACCGCGATGCCGAGACAGCCAGCCGATCCCAGCAGCGCGATCCGGCGCACGCCGAATTTGCCTGCGAGTTTTTCATTAACGTGCGTCATACATTTTTCTCCATTTGCGAGGCGCGACGCGCGCTCGTGGAGTGTTCGAATAATCGGGCGAACGTTAAGCCGACCTGTCCCGCGCATTAACTTCCGTCCAGCTTGGCGTTTCGCGCTGCGATCGAACGCCGCATCTCGACGGCAGGTCCGCCATGGCGAGGATGTATTCGTCAGTGAGGAAAAAGCGCGCGCGCTGAAGTAACGAGACTTAAGCCGTCACCACGTCATTCATGATTGCAGCCCGTTTCAAACGCGCGCGAGTCGCCGTGGCGAAGACGGGCCTTCAATTTCATGAGATTTTGGAGGCCGGCGACGGCCCGGTTTCACCCGCTGTCGATCGGGCGTGCCACCAGTTGACAGCATCAGGCCGGATTTTGTTTCCCGGCTCCTTTGAGGGCGTGCGTCAATTGGCGCACGTCGTTTAATTCATCGAGCCGATCCACAAGGGACACGATGCGCTCCGCGCCGGAGCGGCCAACGACCGGAACGGCGAAGTTCATGAACTTGCGCTCCAGCGATGCGCGGGACAGCGGTCGCAGCGCGTCGCCTTCGGGAATCTCGACCGTCTCACGCATGAGTTGACCATTCGTCAAAGCGATCTCGACGCTGGCGCCGCGCCCTTTGGGGAGTTTGGCGATCAGGGCCTCACCGCGTTTGACCGACATCTTTTTCACCAGCGCCAGCACATCCGGAGCCTGCCAGCGCTCCTTCTCGAACTGCGCTACCGTCACATCCCCATCGAGAAGTGCCATCGCGAGGCAGACCGGAAGACTGTGATCGGCCGTCCCTTTGGTCTCCGGGCGGAATTTCGACGGATCGGCAACGCGCTCGATGATTCCCGGGTACGTTTCGACCGTGATTTCCCGAATGTCGTTGGCGCGGTCCTTGATTTTCGTGGACAGCAGCACGCCGGCTTCCGCCGTAGCCTGCAACTCGACCTGAATCGGAAAGCGCTTGAACGCCACGCGGGGAAGCCGGTATCGGGCCAGATCGAGGTCCAACGCGAGGTTCGCTTGCGCAGGTTTTATCTTCGATGCCACCCACTCGAGCGTATCGGACGGGCCCGTAAAGCCCTCCGCAGCGAGCCTTGCGGCAAAAATGCCGTCGGCGGCGGTGGCGGCAAATCCCATCGCTTTCATCATGCTGATGGCGCCGCTGTTGACGACAAAAGAGGTAAAGCCGCGCGCGGCCGATATCCCGACCGCATTTGCGATCGCCTCGCTCCGCAAACCCCACACCTTGCCGGCGATAAGAGGGGTCGCGTAGGACGCAGCGCACAGCGGATGGAAGCCACGCTCCATGAACGAGACCGCGTCGTTGACGCGCATGCCGGCCTCATAGCCGGCGACCAATGCCTCGATGAAATCGCGCCCGCTTCGGCCGCCTTCCTCGCAGAGAGCCAGCACCGTCGGCAGCACTTCGCTCGGGTGAAGGGGATCGGTGCCGATGTAGGTGTCGTTCAGGTCGAGCGAGCGGACGAGCACGCCATTGACGAATACGGCGCCTTCGACGGTAGCCGCGAGCGGATACCCGATGATAGTTGCGGCGTTTCCTTCGCCGTACGTCTTGCGGATGGTCTTCTCCGCGATGGTCGCGGGTTCGTTACCCACGGCGCCAAAAGCACATGCAAGCGTGTCGAGGAGAACCCGCTTGGCCGAAGCAATGACATCCGGCGGCAGGTCCTGATAACTGATCGAGAGCGCAAATTCCGAGAGCTTTCGCTCCAAGCTGCTCGCGTGCCCGTTGCCGCCCTCGGCGGCGAGCGCTGAATTTACGAAGGCCATCTGGCCAAGCCTGGAGTTGGCGAACGCGACGGTTGCCCCGCAGACAGCACTCGTTTGGACGAGAAAATCGCGACGATCCATAAATGGTCTCCAGTATTCAGCCTGCGCGCAATGGCCGGTCGCGGAATGGTAACGGACAGGGACATCCCGTGATTTCACGATGCCCCCGGTGAACAGACGCGATGCTACTGCGCCGCCGATCGTCCTTCAATTCCACGATCCGGAGCTGACTCAATTGACCGCGGTGCTCCGGTTGAGTGGGCGTGGAGGACATTGAAGAACGCCGAGGATCGGAGTGTAATCGGGCCCTCTGCACAAACCGTCATGGAGGGAGGTTGTCATGAATGCATGGTCGAGGTTTGCCGCCGTCGCGGTGGCAAGCGGCTTGAGCGCGCTCGTTGCCGGCGCTGCGGCGAATGCCGGCGAAATCACCGTGGTTGCGAGCGGTGGTCCGTTGCCGGATGTCATGGGAACGCTGGTGCCGATGTTCGAGAGCGCCAGCGGCAACAAGGTGAAGATCAGCTTCAAGGGCGGACCCGCGATCACGGCCGACGTGAAACAGGGCGCCGCGGACCTCGTCATCACCAACACCGAGGTCGTCGACGAGCTTGCCACCGGCGGCGAAGTGGCCGGCAACGGCAAGACCCTGCTGATGATCTCGAAGATCGGCGTCGCCGTGAAGGCCGGCGCGCCGAAGCCCGACATCAGCACGCCGGACAAGCTCAAGGCCGCGCTGCTCGCGGCGAAGACCGTCGGCTACAGCCAGGGCGCCAGCGGCCAGCATTTTCTGACCGTGATAGCGAAACTCGGCATTGCCGACGCGGTCAAGGCCAAGGCCGTGATTGCGCAAGGCCGTCCGGTCGGCGCGGCGATCGCATCCGGCGAGGCGGAGATCGGCGTGCAGCAGGTTGCCGAGTTGCGACCGATTGCCGGCATCGATGTGCTCGGCGAGTTGCCGGCGGAACTGCAGAAGCAGATCCCGTACTCCGCAGGCATCGCCACCAAGGCCAAGGACGCCGCCGACGCACGTGCGCTGGTGACCT
The DNA here is from genome assembly GCA_963702755.1 of uncultured Alphaproteobacteria bacterium. Classification (GTDB taxonomy): domain Bacteria; phylum Pseudomonadota; class Alphaproteobacteria; order Rhizobiales; family Xanthobacteraceae; genus JAJPKK01. The sequence continues at coordinate 514,211 of CAVPDZ010000018.1, forward strand.
TCCTGCGGTCCCAAGCCGCGTTGGATGTCCTCAAGCGCAAAGGGATGGACGTTCCCTGATACGCCCTTTGCTGCTGTCGCGCGCGGGGCTGCCGAGGCGCCGCGCGCACGGCGCTCAGGCGAGAACTATCGCTGCGCCGCCGCCTGCCGCGTCACGGTCGCCCGGTGCGCGGCATCAACCAGTCCATCATGACGCTCTGCGGGTCGCGGCGGCTGCGAGGAAGCGCGTGGCGCTGCAGAGCCTTGGCGGCGAAATCCGCCGACTGCTCCTTCGTTTGCCGTTTGTCGCGCGGAAGCGCCATCCACTCCCGAATGACCGCCCGTCGTATCTGTTGTCTTTTCATGCTGGTACTCTGCGGTGATGCGAAGAATATCGCGAAGTTAATCCGTGGCCGCGTGCGAGCCGCTGCAGCGGTCCACACTCTTTGCCGAGCAGATATTCCGAGTGCTCGTCGCGCATCTGCGCGATGACATGCGCGAGTTCGGATTTTGTTTGGTCGGTCAGCTCGACGAGGGGTAGCCGAACGCTAGGGGCCATCAGGCCGAGCAGGCTCAGCGCGTATTTGACCGGCGCGGGATTCGTTTCCCGGAAGAGGGCCGATGTCAGTTGTGCAACGTGATGCGCCAATGATTGGGCGCGCTGCATCTGTCCCTGTTTATACGCCAGGTACATGCTGCGACAGAGACCCGGCGCCACGTTGGAGGTGACCGAGATGCAGCCGTTCCCGCCCTGAACAAGAAACGGCAATGCAGTTGCATCATCGCCCGACAGCAGCCGGAAATCCTTGCCGACGCGCGGGCGCAGCCGTGGCGGCCGGGTCACATCGCCAGTGGCATCCTTGAGGCCGATGATTTGCGGCATCTCCGCCAACCGCGACACCGTATCATCGCCGAGGCCGCACACGGTTCGAGACGGCACGTCGTACAGAATGATCGGGAGGCCGGTCGACTGAGCGATCATGCGGAAATGCTCATAGAGGCCTGCCTGCGTCGGCTTGTTGTAGTACGGGACGACAGACAACACGGCATCGGCGCCGCTCGCCTCGGCATCCCGCGTCAGCTCGATGGCATGATCGGTCGAATTCGAGCCAGCGCCGGCAATCACCGGAACGCGGCCCGACGAAACACCAGCCGCCAGCCGGATCAGCGTGCGATGTTCCTCCATGCTGAGCGTCGGCGCCTCGCCGGTCGTTCCGCAGACGACAAGCGCGGTCGCCCCTTCCTGAATTTGCCGGTCGCAGAATGTCTCGAAGGCGGCGCTATCGACGTCGCCTTGATCATCGAACGGGGTCGGCACTGCGGGCGCGTAGCCCGCGAGCTTTGAAACGTAGCGACCGATACTCGCCATGGTGTTTTCCTCGGGCGGCCTGCTCAATGAAAGCAAATCGCTCTTCGCGAGCGGTTTTATGAGCCGCACCATAAGATGCGTTCGAATGCCATATAGAAACGAGATTGAGCGATGCGCGGCTATATATGAATGTCATAAATACTCGGTGTTGCGCTCGCATCACCGAAGACCAGCGCAGTGATAGATCATGTCAAGCGACAAAGTCTTTAACTCGTCATACCCGCGCTTGTCGCGGGCATCCACGTTTTTCCTTTGGTGTTTCCGCAAGTAAGTCGTGGATGGCCGGGACGAGCCCGGCCATGACCAAGCGAAGGGGTCGCGAATTTTGCAGGTTGGTTTTATGCCGTTCATATAACTTTCGCTTCCGCGCCTTCTCGCTTTTTTATGACCTTATGGTCATTTACACGGCACGTATTCTTGGAGTTTCAAACTGGTGCCGTCATGACCCACTCTCATACCCTTTCGCCAGGCGATCGTATTATCGAACCGATGATTGCGCTGTCGCGTTGCTCGAAGCTGCAACGAATTATTGTGGCTGGTTCGAAGAGCCTCGAGCTGACCGCCGAGCTCAATCGACGCGGCTATGATCGGGTGGCGTCGACCGCGAACTGCGGCCGGGCCGCCAACCAATATGACATCGCGTTGGTCGATTGGCGGGGCCGCACGTTCAGGGCCCTCGAAACGACGCTCGATTGGCTGGTGGATTTTCTCGCGCCGGAAGGTCTGGTGGTCGTTTGGGTCGACCCCCTGAAATCGACCGCCCGCCAGAACCTGCGCGTTGCCCTGGAAGGACGCGGATTCGTCATCGAGGATGGAGCAGTCCACGACTACGGCTCGGCCATTTCGGCGCGACGACGCGATGTGAAGCCGCTCCCCAAAGCCGCGTGATGTCCGCGCGTCAGCGCGTGACCTCGTCACCCCAGCGCCACGCGCGACGCGCACGGTAAGCTTTCGTGTCGCGTCGCGGCGTGACGTCAACGACAAGGCCGTCGCCGGTACAGAGCTTGGTGCGGATCGCACTCTTGCGAACCTCCGGCGGCGCCAGCACACGCGCATCGATGCCGCGCGGCGGCGTGCGCGTCAGCGCCACGTAGGAAAATTTCTCGTCTTCGAACGGGACCTCGGCGGCCTTGACGCGCAGATGATCGCGCAGACGCGGCAGGCGGCGGCTGAAGTGACACCAATCGGGCGGAATTAACGGGCAGGCGCGGTCATGCGGACACGGCGCCGCCACGTGAGCGCCCGCGGCGATGAGCACGGACCGAATTTCGAGAACGCAAGCGTAGCCTGCGGGCGTCCCGGGCTCGACAATGACGAGCGCCCCCGTCGTGGCGTTCCACAGGCGTTGCGCAAGCTGCTCGCGTTCGCTCGCGGCCAACTCGCCGGCCATATAGCTAGCGACGACAAGATCAGCCGACGCAATGCCGTCGAGCATCTTGAGCGCGTCGCCCTGCTGGTAATTCGCGCGGCGCAGCACGGGATTATCGGCGTCCGCCATTAAGGCAAGCGCAAGGTCGCGCAGTGCGGCATTCGCATCGAGGAGACGGATATCGTCGAGTTGCGCGAACACCTGTGCTGCGGCGAAGGCCGCGGTCGCCGGGCCGGCACCGACGTCAAGCATAGTGCGCGGCGCGAACGTGGGCTCGATATTGCGCAACGCGTCGAGTGCCGAGATCACCGCAGCATAGGTCGCCGGCATTCGTGCGAATGCGTAGGCGAGGGCATCGTCCCGGGTCGCAATCGTCCGCGATCCGCCACCGGCACGAAATGTCAGTGACTGCGCCGTCACGCGCTCGGCAATGGCATTGCGGGAAACGCCGTGGCCAAGATTGTCGAGCGCGCGGCGCACATCGGACGGCAAATCGGGCGCTGTAACCATGGTGACGTGCCTGATCTCCCGCGGATCCGCCGGCGCGAATCCCGCGGCCGATGAGTTGGAAAGCGCGGGCAAAACGGGAGGCCTGCGGGCCAGATCGCAACGACGCTAAATCTGCTGACCGTCGCCGAGCGGGATGTCGCGCATCGTGCTCGGCGCAAACAGGTCCTCGATCTTCACCCGGTGCGACGTCAAGCCGTGCTCGTGGGTGTATTGCAACAGCGCCTCGAGGCTCGGGCGGTTCTTTTCGATGCCGTAGGGGAACCAGTCCTCGCCCATGATCTCCTGCTCTTCTTCAAGCAGCGGCTGCAGCCAGGCCGATGAGACTTTCGGCGAACCCTGCTCGCCGAGAAGGGCGTAGCAGCGATCCTTGGCGGTGCAGAGCGCCTTGTAGAGGCTTTGCGCCACCCACGGATCGCGGTCGTAAATATCGCGGCGGATCACCACCGTGTGCATGATCGGATAGATGCGGGTGCGGCGGAAATAATCCTTCTCCGCCGCGGCGTAGTCGGGAAACAGGCGCCGCACCTTGGCGTTGCCGCGCCGGAACGACAGCGGGTTGTTGGCGGTCATCAGGAAATCGATCTCGCCGCGTTCGAGCATGTCGCCGAGTTCGGTGCCGGCCGGCGCCTGGGTGAGGCGGATGTTCGCCGGCAGCTTGCGGCCCAGCCGATCGGTGCGGCCCTGCACCCATTCGACATCGCTCGGCTTCACGCCGTATTCGTGGTCGAGCAGCCCGCGCATGTAGACGGCCGCGGTCATGCTGAATTCCGGAACGCCGCCGCGCTTGCCCTTGAGGTCGGCGGGAGACTTGATGCCCTTGTCGGCGTTGATGAAGAAGTAACCGTGGCGGAAGACGCGCGACGGAAACACCGGGATGGCGATGAACGGCGACTTGCCCTCGCTCACGAGCGTCGTGTAGTTCGACAGCGACATCTCGGAGGCGTCGAATTCGCGATATTGCAGCATGCGCCAGAAAATCTCGGCGGGCTGCAACGTCAGATAGTTGAGGTCGATGCCGTCCGGTTGAAGCGTGCCGTCGCGCAACGACTGGGTGCGATCATAGGGGCCGCAGGCGAAGGTGAGACGCAGCTTGGACATGGGCATTTCCTCGGGCGTTTTGACAGGCAGTTGCGGCTTTGTCGTAAGACGACCGCCGTGGACTGACAAGATTAGCCTTCGGTCGGGCCGGGGTGCGGTTGCGACAAAAGCGAAGCTGGCACGTGTGGCGCGAATACCGTAGCCTCGACCGCAGATGACAAGGGGTTTGCGCATGTTCTTTTGCCGCCGGGTTGCCGCTGCGCTCGCATCGTGGCTCGCACTAGCGTCCCTCCTGTTCTGCGGTGGCGCGGCAGCGGCGGAGAATTTCCCCGACCACGTGGTGCGCATCGTCAACCCGTTTCCGCCCGGCGGGTCGGTTGACGTGCTCGCGCGGCTCATGGCGCAAAAGCTCTCCGAAAATCTCGGCCAGCAATTCATCATCGAGACGCGCACCGGCGCCGGCGGCAATGTCGGCGCGGATTCGGTCGCCAAGGCCGAGCCCGATGGTTACACGCTGCTGTTCACGGCGCCGGGTCCGCTGGTCGTCAACCAGACGCTGTACGTGAGGGGGCTGCCCTACGACCCGGCCAAGGACTTTGCGCCGATTGCGCTGTTCGCAATCGCGCCCATCGTCCTCATGGTCAACCCCGATATTCCGGCGCACAACGTCCAGGAGTTGATCGCTTTCGCCCGCAAACATCCCGGCGAGGTCAATTTCGGCTCAGCCGGCAATGGGTCGACGCCGCATCTGTGCGGCGAGCTCTTCAAGACCATGGCGAAAGTCGACATCGTCCATGTGCCCTATCGCGGCACCGGACCCGCCATGAACGACCTGATCGGCGGCCACATCCAGATGTTCTTCGATCTTCTGCCGGGAAGTCTCCCGCAAATTGCGAGCGGCAAAGTGCGCGCCCTCGCAAACGCCGGCTTGAAACGTCCGCCTGCGCTTGCCGACTTGCCGACGGTCAGCGAGCAGGGCTTGACCGGATTCGACGCCACCTCGTGGGTCGGCGTCGTCGCGCCCGCGCAAACGCCGGCGGCCGTGAGAGCGAAATTGGTCGCGGAGATCGAGAAGGCCGTCGAGGCGCCCGATGTCGCCGCCCGCATTCACGAGTTGGGCTCCGAGCCGGGGACCGCCTTTGGCGACGCCTTCGGCGCGTTCATGGCGGCCGAGACCGCCAAATGGGCCGCGGTGATCAAGGCGTCCGGGGCGCGCGCGGACTAAGGCGCGACGCCCGCGAGCCTGACGCCAGCGTGAATGGCGCGAGAAACGCGCGCCATTTCGCTTCCATCGCCGAGGGAACGCTAAGCTTCGCTACTTCGCTACTTCGCTACTTCGCTACTTCGCTACTTCGCTACTTCGCGCCCTCAAGGTGCGCGGCGCGGCGCTTGTAGAGCTCCTCGTCGGCGTAACCCATGGTTTCCGGCTTGCCGCGGCCGAGCATCACCTGGAAGTAGACCGGCTCCAGGCTGTCGTTCTGGTAGCCGTGGATGACGCCGGCCGGGCACGAGATGCACTCCCACGGGCCGAGGCGCGTGGTGAGGCGCTTGCCGCTTTCATCCTCCACGAACACGTCGAGAAATCCCTGGAGCACGAAGAAGCACTCCTCGACCTCGTGGGTGTGGGCGGCGTTGCCCTGGCCGGGCTCGACATACATGATCGAAAGCGTGAAGTTGCCGGCCGGGATCACGGTCGGGTCGCCGTGTTTGCCCGAACCGCCGGCGCCGATGAAGCGATGCTGGGCCCGCTTGAACCCCTCGACTTTTGCATCTTCGAAGGCCGCCCAGTCGGGCTTGCGGTCGCGAAAGCGGCCGACATAGCGATTGAAGATATCCTCGATGGGCACGCCCACCAGTTCCTTGGGCCGCGGATGCCGTGCAACGCTCATGGGTGAACTCCTCTTGTCGCGATCAATTGGCTCGAGGACGAATTTATTGTCCGGTTGATTGCTTCGTCAACGAAGGGCTGCGTGCCCATTGCGCCCGGCCTCGACCATTTCCCAGATGCGCGACGGCGTCAGCGGCAATTCGCGCGGCTCGACGCCGAACGAGGAGAGCGCATTGGCGACCGCGTTCGCCATGATGCCGCCTGCGGAGATGATGCCGCCTTCGCCCGCGCCCTTCGCGCCGAGCGGATTGATGGGCGAGGGGAACTCGTCGGTGATGATGCTGCGGAGGTTGGGAAAGTCGCTCGCGGTCGGCAACAGATAGTCGGCGAGCGATCCGGTGAGGAACTGCCCCTGCTCATCGTAGAGCAAGTCCTCGAGCATCGCGCCGCCGAGACCCTGCACCAGCGAGCCGATCACCTGGCCGCGGACCGTCATCGGGTTGATGATGCGCCCGCAGTCAACCACGGTCACGTAATCGATGATGCGCACGTCCCCGACCCGCGCGTCGACGGTGACGTGCGCCGCGTGCGCGCCATAGGTGTAGGTGTGCTTCTTGTTGAGGAAGATGCCTTCCGCGGTGAGGCCGACAAAATCCGCAAAGGTGAGCGTCTTGCCATCCGGCGTGATGACGCGGTCTTCGCTGATCTTGATATCGGCCGGCGCGCAGCCCAGCCGCTTCGCGGCGGTCGCCTCGAATAAGCTCGTGCAAATTCTTGGTCGCGTCGAGGAGCGCCGAGCCGCCCATGACGACCGAGCGCGAATGATAGGCGCCGTAGCCGTCGCTCACATAGGCGGTCGAACCGTGATGGACGCCGCTGATGCGCTCGATCGGAAGTTCGAGGGCATCGGCGGCAATCTGGGCAAACACGGTCTCGACGCCTTGCCCGACAGCCGACGAGCCGATGTAGACCGCGACCGCGCCGCCGGCTTCGATTTCAAGGCGCGCCGTCTCTTTCGGACCGGCGGCCCCGCCCTCGATGAAGCAACTGATCGCGAGGCCGTGGTAGCGGCCATCGATCAATTGGCCCTGCAGCTTCGCCTTCTCCGCCCAGCGAATTTCATTGAGGCAGCGGTCGAGCGTGATCTGGTAATCGCCGCTGTCGAGCTCGTCCTTCGACTCGAAGGGCGTGATGGTCGGGACCGGACAGGGCATGGCCGACGCCGGAATGAGATTGCGGCGACGAAACTCGACCCGGTCGATGCCGAGATCCTTCGCCACGATATCGAGGAGCCGCTCGCGAAAGAAATCGGTCTCGAACCGACCCGGACCGCGATAGGTGCCGACCGGCGTCTTGTTGGTCATCCACAGCGACACGTCGATGTTGACGTCGGCGATGCTGTACGGGCCCGACATGAACTGGGCGATGTTGCGCGCGCCGACCGCGCCGTTGGTCCGCATGTAGGCGCCCATGTCGACATCGATGTGGCCGCGCAGGGCGAGCATCTTGCCGTCGCGGGTGCAGGCGATCTCGACGTCGACCTCGGCCTGGCGGGCATGGTTCATCGCCATCAGATTTTCGCGGCGATCCTCGATCCACTTCACCGGACGTCCGACATGGCGGGCCGCGAACGGGATCAGGAAGTCCTCGGGATAGAATTCCCCACGCGCGCCGAAGCCGCCGCCGACGTCGTTCTCGATCATCTCGATGGCGCCTTCGGGCAGGCCGATCTGCTTTGCGAGAATGCGCCGATTGAAGAACGGCACCTTGGCGGCGCCTGAGATCGTGAGGCGGCCGGCCGCCGCATCCCACTCGGCGAGCACGCCGCGCGGTTCCATGGTGAGACCGTAGTGCCGCCCGGTGCGGAGCTTCTCGCGTCGCACATAGGGCGCCGTGCGGAACACCGCGTCGGCGTCGCCGCAACGGGCCACGAATGTCAGGGAACGGTTGGTGCCTTGCGCATCGAACAGCAGCACGTCATCGCGCGCGGCCGTCTCGCAATTCGTCACCACCGGAAGCGGCTCGATATCGAGCGCGATCCGCTCGATGGCGTCCTCGCCAATGGCAATGCTGTCGGCAAGCACCACCGCGACCGGCTCGCCGACGTAACGCACTTTGGAGTCCGCGATCACGGTCTGCTCGAACGGCTTGAACTCGGGCAGCGGCTGCAACCGCATGCCGATGACCGGCGGACCGCCCGGCATATCGCGCGCGGTGATGACCGCGTGGACGCCCGGCATCTTCAATGCGGCCGCAGCATCGATCCCGCGAATGCGGCCGTGCGCGACCGAACTGCGCAGAATGACCGCGTAAAGCAGCCCCTCAGGCGCAAGGTCGTCGACATAGCAGCCGCGGCCGCGGACGAAGCGCAAATCCTCTCGTCGCTCGACCGCGCTGCCGATGAAGGTGTTCTTCATGACGCGGCTTTCATCGCTGCGACAGCCCGCGGCGGGGCTCAGCGGGGCGCGCGCTCATGGAGCGCTCTTCTTGTAGGCCGAACGCGCGTCGAGCACGGCTTCGACGATCGAGATATAGCCGGTGCAGCGGCAGATGTTGCCGGACAACACCTCGCGCACACGGTCGGCGTCGCAGTCCGGCTCCTCGCTGAGCAGCGCGTGGGCCGTGGTGATCATGCCGGGCGTGCAGAAGCCGCATTGCAGAGCATGATGACGCCGGAACGAAGCCTGCAGCGGCGTGAGCGCTTCATCATTCGACAGGCCTTCGATGGTCACGACCGAGCTGCCCTCGGCCTGCACGGCGAGCATCAGGCAGGCGCGCACCGCGGCGCCATCGACCAGAATCGTGCAGGCGCCGCACACGCCATGCTCGCAGCCGACATGCGTGCCGGTGAGCCGCAACTTGTGCCGCAAACAGTCGGCGAGCGTCATCCGCGGCTCGACCTCGACCGTCACCGGCTTGCCATTGACTTCGAAACGTACGGTCATGCTCGACTGCTCGCGCTTTGCAGGGCCCGTTCGACCATCGTTCCGATCAGCGATTTGCGGTACGCGCCACTGGCATGGATGTCGGCCTTGGGATCGACCGATGCCGACGCGGCAGCGCCGGCGCGCTCGCTCACCGCCACGTCGACCAGCCGTCCGTTGATCTCGGCCTCGGCGGCGGCGAGCCTTAAGGGCCGGTCGGCGACCCCGATGGCGCCGACGTGGGCATTGTGGGCCTTGCCGTCCGGGCCAATGTCGTAGAACACCGCGGCCGCGGCCATGGCGAAATCGCCGCGCCGGCGCGAAAACTCCTGGAAGGCCCAGCGCCGCGACGCCGGCCAGGCCGGCAATCGCACCCTCACGATAATCTCGTCCGCCGCGAGCGCGGTGATCAACGGCGCGATGAAGAAATCGTCGGCCTTGATCGTGCGCGCCCCGCCGCTTCCCATCACGTCGATCTCGGCATCGCAGGCAACGGCAATGCCCCGGCATCTCGGCGGCAGGGTCGGCGTGCGCAAGGCTGCCGCCCACGGTGCCGCGATTGCGGATCTGGTAATGCGCGACATGATCGATCGCCGCCTTGAGCAGCGGGTGCGCCGTGTCGAGGCGGTCATCGTCCTCGATGTCGCGCCAGCGCACCAAGGCACCGAGCTCGACGCCGCCTTTGGTGACCTCGATCCGCCGCAAGTCGGTCAGCTTGCGCAAATCGACGAGCAGAGACGGCGAAGCGATGCGAAACGCCATCATCGGCACGAGGCTCTGGCCGCCGGCGAGCGCCTTGGCGTCGTCGCGCGAGGCGAGCAACGTCACCGCCTCCGCAACGGTCGCGGGACAAGCATATTCGAAGGCGGGAAGTTTCATCGGCGGCGGCTGAACGAGGGCATCGGTTTCCCTAACACCACGCCGATTGGAGGGTCAATGCGGCCGCCCGGCGAGCTGTGCGCCGTGGCATGGCAACTGCGCTGGTTGCATGCATCTTGGCGGCTTTGTCTGCGCTGACCGCGGCTGGTAGAGACTGGCGCGACCACGTCGAACCCACTTCCTCGCTCCTTGCGACACGCGATGCGTTTTCCCTCGCCGCTTCTGCCCGCGACCTTGGTGCGCCGCTACAAGCGCTTTCTCGCCGACGTGGTGCTGGCCGACGGCGAAGAAATCACCGTTCATGTGGCAAATCCCGGCGCCATGACGGGGCTCGCAACGCCGGGCACACGGGTCTGGCTCTCGCGGTCAAGCAATCCCGCGCGCAAGCTGCCCTACTCATGGGAGCTCGCCGAAGTCGATCTCGGCTCGGGCCTGGAGCTTGTCGGGGTCAACACCGGCCACCCCAATGCCATTGTCGCCGCCGCGATCGTGGCCGGCGCGATCCCGGAACTGCGCGGCTATGCTTCGGTGCAGCGGGAAGTGCGATACGGCCGCAACTCCCGCGTCGATTTTCTGCTGAAGCAGGACGGCAGGCCGCCCTGTTATGTCGAGGTCAAGAACGTGCACCTGATGCGCGCGAAAGGCCTTGCCGAGTTTCCCGACTCCGTGACCGCACGCGGCGCGAAGCATCTTGATGAGCTTGCCGGCGTGGTAGCGGAGGGCCACCGCGCCGTGATGCTGTTCCTGATCCAGATCGGCTCCGCCGATCGGTTCGCGCTCGCCCGCGATATCGATCCGCGTTACGGCGCGGCGTTCGACAAGGCGCGGGCGGCGGGCGTCGAGGCCTACGCCTACCGCTGCGCCATTTCCGCCGCCGAGATCGCCGTGGCAGCGCCGGTGCCGATCGCCGATTGAGGCCGGCGCAGCATCACGTTCTGGCGCGATCGCGCCGCGACCACATAACCCTTGGCCGCGAGGAGCGCGAACAGGTCGACCGACCATTCCGCCCGCGAATCCTCGATCACGATGAGACTTGGCCACAGCGAGGGCGGCGCGTCGCGAAAATAGGGCGCCAGCACTTTGTCCTCGGCGCCCTCGACATCGATCTTCAGAGCGTCGATGGCCGCGAGCTTTTCTTCCCTGACGACGTCAACGAGAGGGCGGCATCGCACCGTGACGGCACCCGACGCGCCGGGTGACGCCATGCGCGTGCCGCCGCGGTCGCGGCGGTTGAGCACGATGGCGACTTCGCCCTCCCGCTCCCCGAGCGCCAGCGCCAAAGCTTTGATCGGCAGCCCCCGGTTCGCATCGACATTGAACCGCAGCCGATCGAAGTTCCCCGGCTCCGGCTCGATCGCGATGATGCGGGCCGCGCGCGCCGTTGCCGCGACAAAGAGCGAGAACAGCCCGACATTGGCGCCGATATCGATAAACACGAATGGACGGCCCGCCGCGGTGGCCCCCGTAATCGCCTCGGCCAGCGCCGCCCGCTCCTCGGGCTCGTAGAACTGGGGCGTGAACAGCAGGTTCTTTTCGCAGCCGTTGTCGCGGGGATGGAGCCGCAGGCGCAGGCCCCATCGCTCGACATCGAGCGCACCGTCCGGCTCCATCCGCATGGTGACGAACTTGCGCAGCGCCATGGCGAGCTTGAGCCCGGCCCAATTGGCCGGCATGCGGCTCGTCATGGCCATGATCGACGCGATCGAACCGGTTCGGGGCCCGCGCGCCAAATTCCGCTTCCGTCATGCTGTTCCTTAACGACGCCGCCCGTTCGACTAGAGCCCATTATAGCGCATCGCTGTCCGCCCTTTCTTCCGGCTTGCGTCGGGCAACCGACCCCTTACATTCGGGGTCAGTCTGGGGCTCGAGGCAGGGCCTCGATTCCCAAGGGACGTCGATGAATTACGTCGATGCGGCAACCGCGCCGCTCCGCAAAACCGGTCAGATCAAGCTCCACGGGCCCGCGGCCTTCGCCGGCATGCGCAAAGCCGGCCAGCTGGTGGCGCAATGCCTCGATATGCTGGTCCCGGAGATCGGGCCCGGCGTGCCGACGGACCATATCGACCGGCTGGTGTTCGAGTTCGCCATGGATCATGGGGCGCGAGCCGGCGACCCTGATGTATCGCGGCTATACCAAGTCGACCTGCACCTCGATCAATCACGTGGTCTGCCACGGCATTCCCAATGACAAGCCGCTCAAGGAGGGGGACATCGTCAATGTCGACGTCACCCTGATTTTGGACGGCTGGCACGGCGATTCGAGCCGCATGTACCCGATCGGCGAGATCCCGCGGCGGGCCGAGCGGCTGATCGACGTGACCTATGACGCCATGATGCGCGGCATTGCCGTGATCCGCCCGGGCGCCACCACCGGCGACATCGGCGCCGCCATCCAGAGCTTCGTCGAAGCGCAGCACATGAGCGTGGTCCGCGACTTCTGCGGCCATGGGCTCGGGCGGCTGTTCCACGACGAGCCGAACATTGTTCACGTCGGCCGGCCCGGCGAGGGCACGGTGTTCCGGCCCGGCATGCTGTTCACCGTCGAGCCGATGATCAATCTCGGCCGCCCCCACGTGAAGGTGCTGTCCGACGGCTGGACCGCCGTAACCCGCGACCGCTCGCTCTCGGCGCAGTTCGAACACACCGTCGGCGTGACCGACAGCGGCGTCGAGATCTTCACCCTGTCGCCCAGCGGCCTCGACCGGCCGCCCTACAAACTCTCCTGAATGCACAAATCTTACCGTCGAATTGCCTGACGGCGATTGCAAACGGTAGCCGGTTGCAGCCATGGTGGGTGCGTGGAGATTCTGCGCGCGGGTGGAACCGGCATGGCGCGAGATCGCAAGCAGAGCGGGCGGGACACGGGATTAGCCGAATCCCCGCCGCATTACCTCGGCCACCGCGACCGCCTGCGCACGCGCTTTCGCGAGGCCGGCAGCGAGGCCGTCACCGACTACGAGCTCCTGGAACTCGTCCTGTTCCGCGCGCTGCCGCGGCGCGACGTCAAGCCGCTCGCCAAAGCCTTGATCGCGCGGTTCGGCTCGTTCGCCGAGGTGATCGCCGCGCCACCTCAACGCCTCGCCGAGGTCGACGGCATCAGCGAAACCACCATCACCGATTTCAAGGTGGTCGAGGCCGCCGCGCGCCGCCTCGCCCGCGGCGAGGTTAAAAGCCGGCCGCTACTGTCATCCTGGTCGGCCGTGCTCGATTATTGCCGCGCCAGCATGGCGTTCGCCGACCGCGAGCAGTTTCGCGTCCTGTTCCTCGACAAGCGCAACCAACTCATCGCCGACGAGGTCCAGCAGGTCGGGACTGTCGACCACACGCCGGTCTATCCGCGCGAGGTCGTCAAGCGCGCGCTCGAACTTTCCGCGACGGCCGTCATCCTGGTCCACAATCATCCGTCGGGCGATCCGACGCCGTCGCAGGCGGACATCCAGATGACGCAGCAGATCGTCGCGGTCGCAAAGCCGCTCGGCATTGCCGTGCACGATCACATCATCGTCGGCAAGCAGGGCCACGCGAGCTTCAAGGGGATGCGGTTGATTTGAAAGCGAGGAGTTGGCGATCACATCGGCATTTGCGGATAACTGCAAATTGGAGCGCATCGCCCGTCGATGTAATCTATTCGGCGACCGTGCTCGGATTTTTCTGATCCGCGACCATGAAGACCAGAATTTTTGTGCGCTTGTCTGCACTCGGATTCCTGGACGTGGTGTGAACCGCGGTGGGGGGCTCGTAAAATGTTTCTCCGGCCTTGAGGGTGCGGCTGGCCTCGCCATTGATTCCAAACTCGTAGGTCCCCTCAATGATGTATCCGAACGTGTGATGTCCGGGGTGGCGGTGCCTGGCACTGCTGCTTCCGGGCTCCCGATCCAGCAAGCTGATGCGGACCTCGCGTCCCGGTAGATCAGCGAGCGGCTGGGTGAAGAGAGGGCCGGCAGCCCCGGCACCGGGCTGCGCCGCAGACGTCTCGACAAGCCGCGTTGCGCCCCACGTCCCAACCGCAGAAATCAGGGCGGCAGCAACGGCAACCCCAGCGTGGGACGAAGTGAATGCGTTTCGAACCATGGTCATTGTTTGATCCTCCCGCGTATCGCCCGATCGGCGGATGCCGACCTTCGCTTTTCCCGGCCCGGGCGCGGCTGCAAGGCCTTGGCGACGACCTGTATCGAGGGTTCTCATGCGACGTGGACGTTGAGCAGTGCGGCCAGAATCACGGCTGAGACAACGACTCCCACGGCCATGAGGGCCAGTGCGAGACGATTGGCTGCTGCCGGTGAAGTATCGTGTTGCAACAAGACCATTCTCAGGCCGCACGCGACGTGGGTGACAATCGCGATCGGCCCCACCCAGTAATGCGCGAGCAGGCGGAGATTGGAGAGGCTAACCAGCATGCTGTCGTGGGGGCGCGTGAGCCAGCTCCAATTCGTATCGGTGCCGGCATAGCGCGCAGCAAACACCGCCGTCATATGGGCGAGAAAATAGACGCCGACGTATACGCCGCTCATGGTTTGTATCGTGCCGAGGAAATCACTCGGCATTCTCAGCCGCCGCCCGACCAGCACGGTGCCGGTCAGAATCTGAAAGCCGATCAACATGAGCAACATTGGCTGGACAATGTCGTCGCGATAGACGCGGCGCACGGCATTCATGATTTCAATGTGCACCGGTCCGTTCCAGAGGCCGGCCAGATGGTTCGCAATATGAGGCCCCACGAACAGCAGCAGGATGGCGAGAGCGGAAACGCCATGGGCAACGGCCAGTCGGCGATGCCCGACGCCCGATATGGCAGATGCTGCCGATGACGACCTGGAGCCCAGCAGGACGATCATCGCCATCAGCGTCCAAAAGATGAGCCATGCGACTGGCACCGCTGAAGGCGCGTGCAGCACGCCCGCAACATTATTGAACCCCACATAGAGCGACGGCGTGGCAAACACGAGGTGAGCAACGCATCGGGCGCGAAAGTCTCTCGGGTCTCCCGGCGTGCGGCGCTCCGAGCGCTCGCGCAGCGACAAAGCCGACCAGCATGACCGCCAGCGCCAGTGTCAGGGCCGCGATCACGCTGACCCAAACAATCGCGCCGTCCGGCGAGGTCCGACCCGTGCATCAGGACAAGGCCGGAGGACGAGAAACTCAACAGTGACGGATAAGCCAACGCGCACAGCGCCGGGATGACAAGCAGGAGCCGATGAAGCGATACCGCGCTCAACCCCAATAGGCCGCCGCGGGAGGCGTCTGGCGACACTATGATCGCTGAAACAGCGGGAACGTTACGTTGGCTCACCGCTCTTCTCCTTCGTTTTCACGCGTTTGCTTCTCGTCACAATGCGAACGGGATCCATCGCTTCACGCGTGCCCGATATGCGCAATATTCACCACCAAAAACCTGTTCGAGACGCCTCTCGTCGTGCAGAACCCGCTGCTGAAACCAGATTGCACGCGCGACGAGCAGAGCGAGTGCAAACCACGACCAGAACGTGAGCGCGAGCCCCACCATGAAGATGAGGTGTCCGAGGTACATCGGATTGCGCGTGTAGCGATATGGGCCGGTCGCGAGGATCTGCTGCGGCATTGCATCCATGCCGGCGGTCCCACCGGCACGAGGCAATCGGTAATTCCCGACGAGACGATATTGCAGATACCCCAATGCCAGCAGCGGAGCGCCCCACGGGGTCACGGTCAGCCTGCCGCGGCCAAGCGCGAGCTCGAATGCAACGACGAGCAGCGGGCATATGACGAACGTATGGACGGGCGTCCGCTGCGCCCACCGCAGAATCTGTGCGCTTACCGGCTTTCGCGCGTCCGACATGAGCCTCTGTATCGCGGCGGGGTATCGCACCTTCATGGGGGCGCAGGATAGCCCGCGTTGGTCTAGACAAAAGGTCCATCATTTGCGAATTCGATTGGACCATGCAGCGAAAGCCCGCCATTCGGTCGTCCCGGGACAACCTCCCCGTCTATCGCCAGGTTTATCAGCGCATTCGCTCCGAGAATTTATTCGGGGAGGCTCGCCGCCGGGGCTCGCCTGCCGTCCTCGCGCACCTTGGCAATCGAATTGGGTATCGCGCGCGGCTCGGTCGTGACGGCGTTCCAGATGCTCGCCGGCGAGGGCTACACATCGAGCGCCGGTGCGCGCGGAACCGTTGTCAGTGTTGCGCTGCCTCGCGCCCGGAAGTCGAGGTCCACGCCGGAGCCGGTGGAAATCGATAAACAGGACAGAACCGTTCGCGCGCCGACACCGCTGCTCTTTCAGGTCGGCTTGCCGGCCCTGGATGCGTTCCCGCGCAAGCTATGGACGCAGACCGCCGTGCGAACAGCGCGTGCGCTCGATCACGAGCAGATGATCAATCCCAATCTGCACGCCAGCATGGGCTACGAGCCGTTGCGGCGCGCAATTGCGAGCTATTTGCAAATCGCGCGGGATATCACATGCTCGGCCGATCAGATCCTGATCACCGCCGGATTCCAGGGAGCCCTTGGCCTCGTCATTGCCGCCCTGCTCAAGCCCGGCGCCAAGGTTTGGGTCGAGGACCCGGGATATGTCTTCGCGCGCAATCTGCTAGCGCAAGCGCAGCTTCGGCTGGTGGGCGTGCGAATTGACGATGGGGGGTTCGACGTTGCCGCGGCGATGCGCGTCGCACCCGATGCCGCGCTCGCGCTCGTCACACCCTCGCATCAGTATCCGCTGGGCATGACGCTCCCGGTCGAACGCCGGCTTGCACTGCTCGACTGGGCCGATCGCGAGCGGGCCTGGATTGTCGAAGATGACTACGACTGCGAGTTCCATCACCGTGGTCTTCCCCCGCCAGCGCTCAAGAGCTTGGATCGCGGTGAACGCGTTCTTTACGCCGGGTCCTTCAGCAAGGTCCTCTTTCCCGGGCTGCGGCTTGGATATCTTGTCCTGCCGAGCGTTGTCGCCGAACGTTTTGCCCGCGTCGTGAGTGCAGCCCTTCCGGCTCCTCCGATCACGGTTCAGAAATCGGTTGAGATATTCATGTCGCAAGGCTATTTCGCGCGCCACCTCAGCCGGATGCGAACCCTTTACACCGAGCGTCGCAAGGCGCTCGCTGCGGCAATCGAGTCGACAATGAGGCGGCATGTGGAAGTCCACCTGCAGGACGGGGGAATGCATTTCGTCGCTTGGCTTCGCGGAGGCTTTGGCGATGCCGAGATCGTCGAGCATCTGCGCCGGAAAGGGATTGGTCCTGCTTCTCTTTCCCGCTGCTCGCTAAAAGTCTCCGGCTACAATGGGCTCATGATCGGATACACCAATGTAGCTAAGGAGAATGCCGCGTCCGCCACGCGCCGGATGCTGGGCGCAATGCAAGGGATATGATGATTCGATATCTACTCGCTGCGGCCGCGGCGCCGGCTTGGGTGTCGTTGCAAGAAATGTTACGTGTCCCGGCCGAATGACGTGATGAGCGCGGGCATTGGCTTCCGGCCACGATCAATGCCTGATGGCGATCGTCGCGTGAAGCGGACCATCAGCTGCGCAGGCCGGGGGCCTCGTGGCCGGTGCGCGCCACGTACTCGGTGTAGCCGCCGCCATATTGGTGGATGCCCTCGGGCGTCAGTTCCAGCACGCGGTTGGACAGCGCGGCCAGGAAGTGCCGGTCGTGCGAGACGAACAGCATGGTGCCTTCGAACTGCGACAGCGCCGTGATGAGCATCTCCTTCGTCGCCATGTCGAGGTGGTTGGTGGGTTCGTCGAGCACCAGGAAGTTCGGCGGGTCGTAGAGCATCTTCGCCATCACCAGGCGCGCCTTCTCGCCGCCCGACAGCACCCGGCATTTCTTCTCGACGTCGTCGCCGGAGAACCCGAAGCAGCCGGCGAGCGCGCGCAGCGAGCCCTGTCCGGCCTGCGGGAACTGGTCCTCGAGCGACTGGAAAACCGTGCGCTCGCCGTCCAGCAGATCCATGGCGTGCTGCGCGAAGTAGCCCATCTTCACGCTGCCGCCGAGCGCCACCGTGCCGTCGTCCGGATGCGTCGCGCCCGCGACGAGCTTCAGCAGCGTGGACTTGCCCGCGCCGTTGACGCCCATGACGCACCAACGCTCCTTGCGGCGCACCACGAAGTCCAGCCCGTCGTAGATGCTCCGATTGCCGTAGCGTTTGTGCACGTTCTTCAGGCTCGCCACGTCCTCGCCGGAGCGCGGCGCCGGCATGAACTCGAAAAACACCGTCTGGCGGCGCTTGGGCGGCTCCACCCGGTCGATCTTCTCCAGCTTCTTGACCCGGCTCTGCACCTGCGCTGCGTGCGAGGCGCGCGCCTTGAAGCGCTCGATGAATTTGATTTCCTTGGCGAGCATCGCCTGCTGCCGCTCGAACTGGGCCTGCTGCTGTTTCTCGCTCTGCGCGCGCTGCTGCTCGTAGAACTCATAATTGCCGGAGTATGCCGTCAGCGCGCCGCCGTCGATCTCCACCACCTTGGTGACGATGCGGTTCATGAACTCGCGGTCGTGCGAGGTCATCAGCAGCGCGCCCTCGTAACCCTTGAGGAACTCCTCCAGCCAGATGAGGCTCTCCAAGTCCAGGTGGTTGCTCGGCTCGTCCAGCAGCATGGCGTCGGGGCGCATGAGGAGGATGCGGGCGAGGGCGACGCGCATCTTCCAGCCGCCCGACAGCGCGCCGACGTCGCCGTCCATCATCTCCTGGCTGAAGCCGAGGCCCGCAAGGACTTCGCGCGCACGTCCCTCCAGCGCGTAGCCGTCCAGCTCCTCGAAGCGCGCCTGCACCTCGCCGTAGCGTGCGACGATGCTCTCCATGTCGTCCGCTCGCTCCGGATCGCCCATGGCAGCCTCCAAGTCCTTCAACTCGGCAGCCACGGTGCTCACCGGGCCGGCGCCATCCATCACCTCGGACACCGCGCTGCGGCCGGACATCTCGCCCACGTCCTGGCTGAAATAGCCGATGGTGACGCCGCGATCGACGGCCACCTGGCCCTCGTCGGGGAGTTCCTCGCCGGTGATCATCCGGAACAGCGTCGTCTTGCCGGCGCCGTTAGGACCGACGAGGCCGACCTTCTCGCCCTTCTGGAGCGCCGCCGACGCTTCGATGAAGAGGATCTGCCGGCCGTTCTGTTTGCCGATGTTGTCGAGATGAATCATATGCGCGTGGCCGCCGTTTCAAATTTGCGGCGCCCTTATGCCACATGGATCGTCGCGGTCGCAAAGGCGCTCGGCATTGCCGTGAACGATGTCAGTACGGACAACACGCCCCCATCAGAGGCACAGCCAGCAGGGGTTTGGGCTGCGGCGGCACTGGCGAGCAGACACCCCGCGGAAGGTGCCAAATTGGCGTCGGAGCCGAGTCAGACCCGAAGCAGGCAATGCGCGCGAAAGCTCAGCCGCGGCACTTCCATTAATCTACGGTGGGCGCATTGCTGCGCTCCCGCGAGTTAAAGGCCAAACACAAATAGCATCGTCTGATTGCGCTGATCGCGCAGTTCGGGCGTCAGATTGTTACGCTGCGCAGTGGGCCTGCTCAGACCTGACAGGATTGCTATGAATTGCTTGCCATTCGCCTCAAACGTGATCGGCGGAGCGTTGAACCCAGTGCCCACGTTGATTTTCCATACCTCATCCAACGTGGCGTCATCGTAGGCGGCGACGGTTCCGTCCACATAAGCAGTAAACACCAATCCCCCGGCGGTCGTGACCACGCCGCTGACATTTTGAAAGATTGAACGCGTTCGAATTTTAACATCGCCCGTGAGTGGATCCGCCACCATCAGATCGGACTCGCTGCGCACGTGCCACTTCCATGAGGGATTGAACATAAGTCCCTTCTTGACGGCCTCTGGGTCCATCGTGCCTTCGCCGCACGTCGCCAGAGATGCGAAGTACATCAGCCGGGTTTTCCTGCTGTATGAAGGCGGAAAATAGCTGTTGCCGCCTATCAGCGCCGGACACATTTCCTTCGTAGGTTCAGCCGCTGTGAAGTTTTGTCGTCCCGAGTAGACTTGAACGTCTCTATTGGGATCATAATCGAGAGGTTTCCCTGTTTTCTGGTCGATTCCCTTGGTCCAGTTGATTTTGGCAACATACTGCTTGGCGAACAGCACCTGTCCGTTGGAGCGCTCAAAATTGTAGAAGAAGCCATTTCGCGCTGCATGGGCAATGATGCTCCGAGGCTGCCCCGCAATCTCGCCATCGATCAGGATATGGGGACCGACCTCATCGTACTCCCACATATCGCCGGGTGTGTATTGGTGGTACCAGTTCATGTTGCCGGTATCGGCGTTCCATGAAATCAGGCTGGTCGTATAGAGATTGTCGCCAGGCCGGAAATAAGGGTTGAACCACGGGACAGGATTGCCGGTGCCCCAGAGAACTTGATTGGTGGCGGGATCATAAGAACCGGTGGCCCACATCGCGCCGCCACCGGTCCGCCAAGCGTTGTTCTTATCTTTCCAGGTCTCGCTGCCGGGTTCGCCGGGTGCCGGGATCACGTATTTCCGCCATGCGATTCTTCCGGTTGCAGCGTCGAGAGCCGCGATCCAATCGCGCGCACCGCCATCCCCGCCGGACGCGGCGACAATGATCTTGTCCTTCACCGCGAGCGGGGCGGCGGTCAGCGTTATCGGGTCCTGGCCGTCATGCATATTTACTTCCCAGGCAACGCGGCCGGTGTCCTTGTTGATCGCAAAGACGCGCGGCGGGAAGCTCGCCACTGAAATCACATAGTTGCCCCATAGCGCGACGCCTCGGTTGGCCAACGCCAACTTTTCTTGTCCAGGGTCCATGCGCCACAAGATGCGGCCGACGTCGCCGGAGCGACCGTCGATCTTGTAGACCACGCCCCACTGATCGACGACGTAGAGGAAGCCGTCCTCCGCAAGCGGCGTCGATTGCAGGTTCTCGTATGCAGATGTGCCACCGATCGCGACCGCATACGCGAGCTTAAGCGACTTCACATTGGTTTTGTTGATGGCGTCGAGCGGCGAATACCGTTGCGCGTCATAAGAGCGGTGATTCATCAGCCAATTGCCCGGCTCTCGGTCGGGATTGGCGAGACGCTCCGGCGTTACGTCGCCAGCGACGACGGGACTAATGGCCGCCCACATGCACCCAACGACAAGCTGTGTTCGGAACGCACGATATCGGGTGACCATTGCCTCCACTCCTTATGATAAGCGTTACAATCAATACCATATCAACCGAACGGTTGTGCGTGGGTTTTGACTTCAGGAGTTATCTGGCGCCTCACCAAGCATTGCGCCGGATGACGTCGGCATAATACTTGGCGCTGAGCTTGGGCGTGCGCTTCTGCGTGGCGTAGTCGACGTAGGTCAGGCCGAAGCGGGTGCCGTAGCCGTCAGCCCATTCGAAGTTGTCCATCAAGCTCCACAGGAAATAGCCGCGCACCGGGACGCCTTCGGACGTCGCGCGCTGCAGCATCGCGAGATTGTTGCGCAGGAACATGACGCGGTCGGTGTCGTAGACGGCGCCGTCCGCGGCAGGCTCGTCGGCGGCGCCGCAGCCGTTTTCGGTGATGTAGATTTCCTTCACGTTCCAGACTTTCTGGACGTGGCGCGGCGCCCAGTAGAGCGCCTCGGGACCGAGGAGTTGCCAGGACGACGCCATCCGCGGATGGGACTTGGCGAACGGCACGACTTCGTAGCCCGGCGCTCGGTCGATCGCGCGCACATAGAGCGGCGTGTAGACGTTGATGCCGACGAAATCGAGCGGGCTCGCGATGATCTTCAAATCTGCGTCGGTGAACCGCGGCGCGTTCGCGCCGGCGGCCGCGAGAAAAGCGTCGGTGTAGCGCCCTTCCATCATGACGGTGAGATAGCCGGCGTTAAGCTCGCGCGTGGCGCGTTCGGCGGCAGCGATGTTCTCGGGGGAGTCGATGACCGGCACCACCGCCGTGATGTTCTCCGCGGGCCCGACTTTGGTCCCCGGTTTCGCTTTGGCGCGAATGGCCTGCACCGCGAGGCCGTGAGCGAGAACCGTGTGATGGCGGACCTGGTTGAGGCGCGCGGGACCGCACCTTCAGGCCGGGAGCGAAGATGCCGGTGCCATAGCCGAATTCGACGAATGTGAAGAGTTCATTGATCGTGAAGAAGTGCTTGACCCGATCGCTGAGCTTTTCGCCGACGTAGCCGGCATAATCCCCGAAGGCTTGCGCGGTGTCGCGTGATTCCCATCCGCCGCCGGCGTCCTGCAGCGCCTGCGGCAAGTCCCAGTGATAAAGCGTCGCGAAAGGCTCGATGCCGTTGGCGAGCAACTCGTCCGACCAGGCGGCTGTAGAAGTCCAACCCTTTGGTATTGGCGGCGCCCCGGCCTTGCGGAAAGATGCGCGGCCAGGAGATCGAGAAACGGTACGCCCGCGCGCCGAGCGCCGTCATCAGCTGCACGTCGTCTTTGTAGCGATGGTAGTGATCGTTGGCGACGTCGCCGGTGTCGTTGTTTCGGATCTTGCCCGGCGTGTGCGTGAATTGATCCCAGATCGACGGGCCTTTGCCGTCTTCGTTCCAGGCGCCTTCGATCTGATAGGCGGAGGTCGCGGTGCCCCACAGGAAGCCTTTCGGGAAGCCGCTCGCGTTGCCTTGATCTGCCGTGGTCTGGGCCGCTGCCGACATGCGGGAATTCAACGCCAGCGCCCCCGCGCCCGCAAGCTTGATCACATCGCGGCGCGAGGGACCGTTGGACACCGCGGGGTTCATCCGACGCATCCGGCCCGGCGCTTGCCGCGCACCGGCAACGGTTGCTCGATCGAGCTTCGGACGGTCCTCGTCGTCAGTCGCCCGCTCGCTTGGTTGTCAGGTTGAAATAGTGCAGGTCCGGCGGCGGCTGGTCTTTGCGGGTGGGCATCAAGACGCCGTTGGCGCTCTGGAAATAGTTTTCCTTGCCGATCTTGGTCCACGGATTGTCTTCCGCGCAGATGAATTCGCGCCAGACCGGCTGCGGGTTCGGGTCGCGGTGGTAGTTCTTGGTCGTGACCCACGGACGCGTCAGGGCGTGGTCGTAGGTGACGATCTCGTCATAAAGGATGTCCGGGTTCTTTTCGTCTTGATAGATCCGCTCCTTGACGATGGTCTGGTTGTCGCTGTGCAAGGGCAGGCCGGTCGAAATCGAAGACGCGCGGCCCTTTGAAGCCGCGGGTCTCGACCTCGAGCACATCGTAGCGTCCGGTGCCCTTGCTATCGACCCACTTGCCGATGGAATAGCCGGCGAAGGAGGCTTCGATCTCAGCCGGCCAGTCGCGCCCGTCGGTAAAGATGCGACGGAAATTGTGGATGTGCTCCATCAACAGGTGGGTGGTGCCCGGTGTGATGACGACTTCCATCGGGTAGTAGCCGATCATCATCCGCGGCATGCCGGGAGGCAGGCAGGTCATTTGCGGATCGTTGCCCTGGCCGCCATTGGCCTGGTCGGCAAGGCTAGCTTCGAGGACGGCTTGATACTCGGGCGTCAGCGGCGCCTGCTGACCGCGACCATCGGATTTCGTCTGATCGTATGACGGCTGGCCCGTGACCCCCGGCAGCCGGCGCGTCCATCCGCCCATCCAGGCGCCCTTCCAGTCCGGATATTTCGCGTCGTCGAACGCCTGCGCATCAAAAAGCATGGTCGCCAACGCCGCGACGACCGCAACTGCGCTGATTGCACCCCGTTGCAACATGGTGCCTCCCTGAAATTGCCTTTTTCCGCGACTTTTCACCTGCGGATCAAAAAAACCGCCGGCGTCGAAACGGCGGCCGCGGTGATTGCCGGATCGTGCGCCGGCAAATGTACATCGTATTCGAGGCCGCCCGGAAGGGGCTACGAGCCTTGCTCGTCCCCGCATTTAATTGGCTGCGACGAATCGGATTCCCGAAAGCCGTGGTGTAGTATCGCCGCCATTCATCGTTGACCCACCTCAAATCCAAGGGAAATGCCCTGTGACCGACAGCCGTTCGCGCATGACCGCCGAGTCCTTTCTGAGCCGCCTCGCCGACCGCGGGGTCGAGTACCTGCTGGCCAATGCCGGCACCGACTTTGCTCCGATCATCGAGGCGCTGTCGCGAAATCCGGGCACGAACCGCAAGTATCCTCGCGTCATCACGGTGCCGCATGAGAACGTCGCGGTTTCGATGGCGCACGGCTACTACCGGGTCAGCGGCAAGCCGGCCATGGTCATGGTGCACGTGACGGTCGGCACCGCGAACGCGGTGTGCGGGCTGATGAACGCCGCCCGCGACAATGTTCCGGTGATCCTTGGCGCCGGCCGAACGCCGCTCACCGAGACCGGCCACGCCGCCTCGCGCAACCGCTCGATCCACTGGGGACAGGAGATGTTCGACCAGGGCAGTCTCACGCGCGAATTCGTCAAGTGGGACTACGAACTGCGCGCCGGCCAGCCGGTCGCGTCGGTGGTCGACCGCGCACTCGATCATCGCCATGTCGGAACCGCGCGGACCGGTCTACCTCACGCTGCCGCGCGAAGTGCTGGCCGACCCCGAGACGACGCCGCGCCGCGATACCATCCGGCCCCTCGGCGCGAGCGCGCCAGCACCGTCGCTGCAGGCGATCGAGGAAGCCGCGGCGCTGATCGCGCGGGCGGAGTTCCCGCTGATCCTCACGTCCTCAGCCGGCCGGACGCCCGAGGCGATGACCGCGCTCGCAGTGCTCGCCCAGGATTTCGCGCTTCCGGTGGTGCAGTCGGAGGCGCGCGACGTGAGCCTGCCGACCGATCACCCCATGTGTCTCGGCTTCGATGCCGGAGCGCATCTCGGCAAAGCAGATGTGGTCGCGGTGTTCGACAGCGCGGTGCCGTGGATTCCGCGGCTCAATCCGCTCAAGGCCGGGGCCAAGGTGATCTGCCTCGGACCCGATCCGCTGTTCACGCGCTATCCGTTCCGCGAATTCGAGGCCGACCTTTTGGTGACGGGCAATTCGCTCGCCGCCTTCGGCCTGCTGCGCGCGGCGCTGCGCGAACTCACGAAGGGCAAAGAGGCCGCGATCGAGGCGCGGCGCAAGGCGGTTGCGAAGCTCCGCGAGGAGATGCTCGCAAGGCGCGCCAAGATGATCGACCAGGTCAAGAACCAGAGCCCGATCCATCCGCTCTATCTCGCCCATTGCGTCAACGAGTTGAAGGCCAAGGACGCGATCATCGTCAACGAACTTGGATTGCCGGTCGGCGGCCTTGACCTCACGACGCCGCGCAGCTATCTCGGGCTCGAGCCTCGCCGGCGGACTCGGCTTCGGGCTCGGCGGCGGGCTTGGCGCCAAGCTTGCTGCGCCGGATCGGGAGGTGATCGCCGCCGTCGGCGACGGCTCCTACTACTTCGGCAATCCCCTCGCCTATCATTATGTCGGCCGCGCCGAAAAACTGCCGACGCTGACCATCATCGCGAACAACAGCGCGTGGCATGCGGTGCGCCAGGCGACCCGCGACGTCTATCCGGAGGGTCATGCCGCGAAGGCGAACTCGATGCCGCTCGTCGAACTCAATCCGGCGCCGGACTTCGAGAAGGTCGCAGAGTGCTGCGGCGGACATGGCGAGAAGGTCACCGCGCCCGAACAGCTGATGCCTGCGCTGCGCCGCGCCTTCGAAGCCGTCCGTGGGGGGACGCCGGCGCTCCTCAACGTGACCACCCAGAACCGCGGATAGGCGCCCGCGCGGAAGACTGCGATGGCGCGGCACGGCAAGGACGACCGCGTCATCGTCGTGGGCGCGGGCCCGGTCGGCCTCATCCTCACGCTGAAGCTCGTGCAGAGCGGCGTGCCGGTCACGCTCCTCGAAGCGCTGACGGCGGAAGAATTCGGCTCACAGATGCATCGCGCCGGATCGAACCATCCGGCGACGCTCGAAATGTACGCCGAACTCGGCCTCTACGAGCGCCTGGAGGCGCGCGGCCTCAGAGCGCCGACCTTCCAATACTGGGACCGCGAACGCGGCGAAGTGATTGCCGAATTCGATCATGCGCTGATCAAGGACGCGACGCGCTTTCCGTTCGTCCTGCAATGCGAACGGCTCAAGGTGTGCGAGGAAGCGCTCGCCGTCGTCAGCCGCCCACGAACTGTGCGACCTGCGCATGGGGACGACGTTCGTGTCCCTATCGCAGGGCGCTGACTGGATCGAGGCCAACTTCACCGCGCGCGACGGCAGTCCTGGATCGGTCCGCGGGCGCTATCTCGTCGGTGCCGAGGGTGCGCGCAGTGGCGTGCGCAAATCGCTCGGCATCAAGTTCGAAGGCTTCACCTACCCAGACCGCACGCTCAACATCACGGTGGCCTATGATTTTGCCCGGCACGGGTTCAGCCACCGCAATTACATTTCCGATCCGGGCGAATGGATGAATTTGTTTCATTGGGCCGGCCCGCCGGAGGTGTGGCGCGTCCATTTCCATACCGATCCCAACGCCGACGAGGCGGCGCTGCTCAGCGCCGAGAACTGCGAGGCGATGATGGCGCGCTTCCTTCCGGCTGGTCGGCCGTACGACATCCGCGGGGCACGCCTGTTCGTCATCCATCAACGGGTCGCGACCGCCTTTCGCAAGGGCCGCGCGATCCTCGCCGGCGACGCCGCCCACGTGAATTCGCCCATCGGAGCCATGGGCATGAACAGCGGCGTTCACGATGCCATGAACCTCGGCGGCAAGCTTGCCGCGATCTTTCGGGGTGATGCCGACGACACCGTCCTCGACCGCTACGAGCGCCAACGCCGCACGATTGCGATCGAACACGTCCAGGCGCAGACCATCCGCAACAAGAAGTTGTTGACCGAAGCCGATCCCGCTGCACGACGCAGAAATCACGACGAATTGCGGCGCACTGCCGACGATCCGAAGCTCGCCCGCGAATTTCTGCTGCGCGCCGCGATGATTTGCAGCTTGGAACAAGCCGAGCGGATCGTGTGAGGCCGATGACAACTGTGCGCCGGCAATCGGATCGGTGATATAGTGCAAGCCATGCGAACCCCCTGTATCGCTCTCTTGCTCGCCATCATCGGCCCTGCCTTGCGCAATGCCGGCGCGGGCCGCGCAATATCCGGAGCGGCCGATCCATCTCATCGTGCCGTTTCAAGCCGGCAGCGTGTCCGACAACACGGCACGCATTCTGGCGACGAAGCTCACCGAACTGCTGGGGCAGCAGGTCATTGTCGAGGATCGGGTCGGCGGAAGCACGATCATCGGCAGCGAGGCCGTGGTTCACGCGGCGCCGGACGGCTATACGATCGAGATGGCCAACACGAGCTCGCACGCGACCATCGCGGCGGTGAGCCCGAAGCTGCCGTTCGATCCGGTGACGGATTTCACCCCGGTCGGAATGATCGGCAGCTCGCCGTTCGTGTTGGTGTCGGCGAATAAGCTCCCCGCACGCAGTGTCGCCGAGCTGGTGGCCTTGGCGCGGCGCACGCCCGGCGGGCTCTCCTTCGCCTCGGCGGGAGTCGGGACGATCGCGCATCTCGCCGGCGAACTGCTCCAGAAGCAAGCCGGCATCCAACTCACCCACGTGCCTTATCGCGGCACCTCCCAATCGGTCTACGATGTGATGGAGGGGCGCATCGACCTGCTGGTGGGTACGCTCTCGGGCGTCGAGCCCCACATTCTCGCCGGCAAGGTGCGCGCGCTCGCGGTCCTGAGCGAGCACCGCATTGATCACCTGCCCGATGTGCCGACGATCGCGGAAGCAGGCGTACCGGGCGCGGAGGTCGATTTCTGGTCGGCGCTCGTCATGCCGGCGGGCGCGAAGCCCGACATCGTGGCAAAACTCAACGGCGCGCTGCGGACGGCGCTACAATCGCCCGATATCGCCGAGGCACTCAGGCGCCAGGGCGTCGATCCGCAGCCGAGCTCGCCAGAAGCCGCCGCCGCCACCATCAAGGCCGACGTCGCAAAATGGAACGACGTCATCAAGAAGGCCAATCTGCTGCCGAAGACGTGATGCGGAGCAGCTGGGAAGCGATCAATCGATTTGATTTGTTACCGTCGCCGCAGGCCGCGGCTGACGGTGTCGCGCGCGGCCCGCATCAGTGCGATCGCGCGGCGACGCATCGTTTCAAGCCGGCAAGCGCGATCGAACGGTGCGGCTGGTGTAAGGCCAACCAGCCAGTCGCCCAGCGACAGGCGTTCGCGCCACAGATGATCGATCATCGGATGATCCGGCGTGGCGCAGGAATTGACGAACGAAATCGCGGGATCGGCGAGCAATGTGGTGGTGAGATCGAAATAAAGCTGCACGCCCGGCGAAGCGGCGGCGAAGCTCTCGTCATATGCGATCTTCCACCCCCAGGCGCCGCGATCCGCTCGATAGGGTTATTGCGCTGGCGATCGGTTGCGGGCCTCGCAGGAGCTGCGCGACCTGGGCGCTGCCGCGGTTCGCGAGTGCCGTTACGGCAGATTCGACGAAACGACGTATGGCGGGATTTTGCGTGATCGCGGTGCCGGCGCGACCCTTCCAGCCGCCGGCCTCGAGAGCGAGGAAATCCTTGAGCGCCGCAGCGTATTTCATTCGGCTCCCGCGCCACGGAAAATGCGACCGAGCCGCCGTCGGCGAGTCGATGGCGCTGCCGGCGAAGTTCCTTGCGCCGCTTGGCGCTGATGGCGTTTTCGAGATAAGTCGCGCGGTCGCCGGTCGGCGCGAGGAGCGCGCGTTGATGGCGATCAAACGCAGCGCACTTGATGGAAGAGGCTCGCAGCGCTGACGCGACCGAGCCTCCCTCGTTGAGGAGAGGAAGCAGCAAGAGCTTCGGAAGCGCGTTATCTCGTGCAACGTGAGTGAAGAAGGCCGTAACCGCCTCGTCGCAAAAATCGCGATCGACAAGCGGCGTGCCGAGCGGCGCAAAGTGGTGGGTCCACCCCAAGATCAGCGGCAAGCCTGATCCCGTAACGGCGCGCAGCAACGGAAAACGGGAAGAAGCCGATCAGCCGGTCCGCGGCATCCCAAACCAGGATCGCCTCGACGCCGCGACCAAAGACGGGCGCCGCGGCCAAGGCAAAGGCTGGATCATAAAAGACGTTGGGCTCCGCCGCGCGGTCGCACAGCGCGCGCCATGGCTCGACGATATCGGCGAGCGCGGCAAGCGGCCGGCGCTCCGCCTTGAGCGAAACGTCGGCGAGAGTGCTGCTCGCAGCCGGCGCCAGCATGGCTCAACGCCCGCCGCCCCAGATGAACACATGAAGTCCGAGCCGGCGCTTGGTTATGACAAACAACAAGGTCGATTCCGTCAGCACCGCCGATGCCGTCGCGATCGCGGCGCCCGTCAGTCCGAAATGCGGAATGAGGAGCACGCACAGCGTGAGGTTGACGAGAAAGGCGGTGCCGTAAATCGCGGCACACATCTTCTGGTGGCCGATCATGTTGAGGAGTCGTTCGGCCGGACCGACTGCGGCGCGGGCGAGGAGCCCGATCGCCATGATGAAGATCAGCGGATAGCCCGAAGCAAAGCCTGGCCCGAACAGGCTCAGGATCGGCTTGCCCAGTGCCAACAGAATGAACGTGAGCGCGAGCGACGGCCAGAACGTCCAACGAATGGCATCGGCGATGAACCCATTGAGGCGGTCGTGCTCGCCGGCGAAATGATATTCGCTGAAGCGGTGGCCCACCGCGGCACTCACCGCAAAATAGATGAAGTTGATCAGCGCCAGCGTCTTGGTTGCCGCGTAATAGACCGCGATCTCTTCGGGGCCGACATAGAGCTGGAGGATCAACACATCGACATAGGTGAGCAGCAGGAAAAAGCTCTCGACCAGAAAAGTCGGCAGCGCCGTTTTGAGCCAGTGTGCCACGTCGTAGCGCCGCGGCCCGGGTGCGACGTTCGCCTTGAGGCGTCGGTTGAGCAAAACGAACTGCACCAGGATCACGACCCACAGGGCAACGCACGCCGTGGCGAGCGTCACATCCGCCGTGAGCGTGCCTCCGGCGAAATAGATCGTGCTGGCGACGGCGAGGATGATCAGCGGGTGGCTGATGAAGCCCGGCACCAGCGCGAGGTCGATCCAGTTGAAGGCGCGCGATGTCGAATCCTGTACGCCGCCGACCGGGAAGATCGGGAGCGCCAGGCTCGCGATCATGAATGGAACGACGTAATAGGCCGAGATGTGGCCGGTAAGCGCGTAAACGACCGCGGCCACCGCGGCGCCCGCCGCCGTGCCGAGAATGAAGCACACCAGCCGACTTCCAGCGAGGAAGCCGCGCAAGCCATCAAGATCGCCTGGCGTGCGGTACTCGGGAATGAATCGCTGGGTCGAGAACGGGATGCCGAGCGGACAGGCCATGCCGAGGAAGCCGACCCAGGCCCACACATAGACGTAGATGCCGAACTCGAAGCGGCCCATCCAGCGGGCCAGCAGCACCTGGCTCAGGTAAATGATGCCGGCGCTGACAACGCGGATGAAGAAGGCCGCGCCGGCCATGCGCTGAGCGGCTGACCGGTCGCTGCCGTCGGCACGCCACGACGCCAGGCGGCCGAGGAGACCGCCGAGTACCGTGCGTGACGAACCGATGGCTTCGCTCAAGGTCAAATCCGGCCTCCGTGGTCAAAACGTCTGATCCGCAGGCACGCAAGAGAGCGGCAACTTGCGCGCCGGCAATTCCGGACCTCGCGCCCAAATGCACACCCGGCGAAACCACCGCTTCTTTGCGGCTGAGTTTCGACCGTCTTGCCCACCTCCCGGCTTAAGCACCCCGACTTTAACGGTCCGGGCTTAAGCTTCGGTTGGTCCTGGTTCCGCGAGGGTGGAGCAGCGGCCGGAAGGCTTAAAATCGCGTTAATGCCCGACCGCTTGGAGCGCGGCCGCGACCGCGCGCCGCTCCTCTGCCGAGAGTGCCGGCTGCGGCGGGACCGGATTGCCGACGTCGTAGCCTTGCAGTTCGAGGCCCGCCTTGATGCAGGCCGCGAGATTGAAGCGCGCGAACGCCTCGTTGATCCGCCACAGCCGGCGCTGCAGCGTCATCGCTTCAGGCCACGCGCCGGCGCGGCAGAGATCGTAGAGCCGCACGCTTTCCCGTGGAACGATGCAGGCCGGCCCTGCCATCCAGCCGACGCCGCCGATCAGCATGACCGCGGCCGGAATATGGGCCGACGCCGAGAAGACGGCGATGTTCTCGCCACAACGGTTCATGATCGAGAGCAGACGGCCGGTATTGCTCGATGCGTCCTTGATGTAGCGGATGCGCTCATGCGCCGCGAGGCGAGCAATGACGTCGAGCGACAGGTCGCTGCGTTGGAATTGCGGATTGGTATAGAGCACGACCGGAATGTCGACCGCGTCGGCAATGGCGCGGAAATAACTCTCGACCTCGGCATCCTTCAGCGGGAAGTACGCTTCGAGAATCGCGAGGATGCCGTCGGCGCCCATGCGCTGATAATCGCGCGCCTGGGCGACCGCGTCGGCGGTCGCGGTCGAAGCGACGCCGGCAACGACCGGCACCCGCCGTGCCGCTGCCTCGATGGTCGCCTGCACGATCGCGGCGCGCTGGCCGCGGTCGAGATAGGCGAACTCGCCGGTCGAGCCGAGCGGCGTCAGCCCATGCACGCCCGCGCCGATGAGATCGTTGACGAGCGTTTGCAGCACCTTTGTCTTGACGCGGCCGTCGCCGTCAACGGGCGACACAAGATACGGGAAGACGCCATGAAAGTCGGGTGCGGTCGTCATGTCAGCTATCCTGCAAATCCGCCGCCATCGAGAAACGCCTGTTCTTCGGTCGTGGTCACGCGGCCAAGTGCCGTGTTGCGGTGAGGGAAGCGACCAAAGCGGCGGATGATATCGGCATGCTTCTTCGCGTAGTCGATTTGCTCTTCATTTCCCAAGACGCGGCAGAGTTCGCAACAGCGCTCCTGGTCGGCAAGATCCTCCGAATGCATGAACGGA
This sequence comes from uncultured Alphaproteobacteria bacterium, assembly GCA_963702755.1. GTDB lineage: Bacteria > Pseudomonadota > Alphaproteobacteria > Rhizobiales > Xanthobacteraceae > JAJPKK01. Next base: position 545,917 of record CAVPDZ010000018.1, read on the forward strand.
AGATAGAAGAAGATGCGCTCGGCAGGCGCGATCTTGAGATCAAAGCCCCAGGCAATGGCGCGATCCGCCACCGCACGGGCAAGCGGATCAGTTGAAAAGGCGGCCGGACTGCCGCGGAACATGTTGCGGGGAAATTGATCGAGCACGATGAGGAGAGCAAGCGCTCCCTCCGGGTTATCGTCCCAACCGGCCAGCAAGCCGTTGGCTGCCGCCGCGTGAAGCGATCGGAATTTGTTGCGGATTTCAGTGTCGATATCATCATCCTTGGCGAACCATCGGTCCGGACCGAGCGCGCGCCAATAGGCAACCACGTCGGCGGCGGATGGCAACGCGGCACCGGCAGATCGCTCGCCCGCAATCACAATCTGATGTCTCCTGCGACGATCCGGCGATAGAGCGCTCCGTCGAGACGCACATAGGCGGCGCGCGTCGGATCGTCAAAGAAGATAGGATCACGCACGGCGTCCGGATCGAAGCCATCCTTCAACAGATCGATCTTGCGTTGCTTGAAGGTCGCGGTCACGTCGACCTCATGCCGGATGCGCAGAAACAACGGGCGTGCATAGTCGGGCAGCCGCGCCGCAAGATGCGAGCGCAACGCGACGAGATCGATGTCGGATTCGCACATGATCGCCGCCATGCCGGCGCGGCCCTCCCGGCCGGCGATCGCAACGCCATAGACGTTGGCATCGGTGATTCCGGGAAATGTGCACAACGCCTCGGAAACCTCCGTGGTCGAGACGTTCTCGCCCTTCCAACGGAAGGTGTCGCCGATGCGATCGACAAAATAGAAGTAGCCTTGGGCATCACGGCGCATCAGGTCGCCGGAGCGAAACCAGGTGTCGCCGGGCTCGAAGACATTGTGAAGGACCTTGCCGCCGTTTTGTCCGGCATCGGCATAACCCTCGAAACGGCCTGCCGGCTTCGAGGGGTCCTTGAATATCCGTGCGATCGCCTCGCCGACTTCGCCGGGAGGCGCTTCTTCGCAGAAACCCGCAGCGTTGCGCACCGGCAGTTCTTTCTCGACGTCGAAGCGGACGATCCGCGTGGGGAAGTTCGCCTTGAGATACCAGGGAATGCGACCGACCGCGCCGGGCTTGCCCTCGAAATTGAACAGCGCGAGGTTGCCTTCGGTCGCGGCATAGAACTCGAGGATGCGCGGAATCGCAAAGCGCGTCTTGAATTCGTCCCAGATGTCGTGACGCAATCCGTTGCCGCAGCAGATGCGCAAGCTATGGTTTCGCTCATTCTTCTGCGGCGGGGTGTTGAGGAGATAGCGGCACAGTTCACCGATATACATGAACATCGTGCAGCGATGGCGCACCACGTCATTCCAGAATTCGGTTGCCGAAAATCGGTCGCGAATGAAAACGGTCCCGCCGGTGAACAGCGTTGCGCCCGTCGCCACCACGCCGCCGCTCGTGTGATACATCGGCAGGCAGTCGTACATGCGATCGTCGGGGCCGGCATTGAGTACGCCCGCAAACGCCTCGCTCGCGAGCATCAGGCGGAAATGATTGATGTTCGCCGCCTTCGGACGACCGGTGGTACCGGAAGTATAGATAAAGAGTGCCTGATCCTCGGTGGTGATCGCCGGCCGCTCAGCGATCGCGAGCGGACGCCCGTCGAGTACCGCGGCGGCCTCGTCGAGGCGCGGCACATCCGAAGCGCCGGCGCTTTTTTGCCTCGCCAAACATCCAGAGCCGCGGCGCAGTCGTGCGGTAGGTATTGCTTGAGGCAAGCGTATCGATGAGATCAGCGGCCACGATCAGGTGGCTTGGCTTGACGATGTCGATGCAATAAGCGAGCGCCGGTCCTGCGAGATTGGTGTTGAGCAGCGCGACCGTGCCGCCGGCTCGGATGACGCCGAGCCAGATCGCCACATATTCCGGCCGGTTTCCCATCATCAGGCCGACGACGTCGCCCTTGGCGATTCGTTGCCCCAGCGCCCACCGCGCATAGCGGCAGGAATGCTCGGCCAGTTCCCGATAAGTGAGGGTCTCACGGTCGGAGACGAGCGCCGGCTTGTCGCCATAGCGCTCCGCGAGCTCGTCAATGACGACGGGAAAGATGCGGGTCGGGTGGCGGGCGATCGGCGACGTGCGCCGCAGCGTGCGCATGGCGCCGGAAAGAAACACGGCTTCATCACGCAGCCGCGCGGCGCCCCGCTTCAAGCCTCCCATCAATCCACTCATGATCGTCTCGCGACGGCGCGCTCATGATCCTCGCAACGGCGAGGCCGCTTGGTGCGGACATCGCGCACCATCCGGGAGTCGTGCGCTGGTGGCAAGACCAATCAGGCTGACTTCGTTCCGTCAGCTTGGCCGCCCTGGTTCGTAAGAAGCGCACCGGTTGGTGCATCGCTCAACGACACGTTTGCCTACTGGTTCGCTCTCGACTCGCAAGTGCGGGGAACAACGCCGTATTGCACCGCAACGGCTGCCGTGTTAGCAAACCCGCGATTTTACTGGGCGGCGCCGATCCCGGCGCTCCTGATAAGTCAAAAATCTCCATCATTTCCAAGGGCTTGCGCCTCGATCCAGCAGGCGTTGGAGCGGTGGAAATGGGCGCATTGCGGGCGATAGCGTGGCTGCAGAAAATCCGATCGTCTCCGGAATGGCGGGTCGTTACGCAACGGCCTTGTTCGAGCTCGCGCTCGAATCGAATGCCATTGATTCCGTCACCGCCGACCTGAACACTTTTTCGGGTTTGCTTGGCGCAAGCCCCGACTTGGCGCGTCTTGTCCGCAGTCCGGTGTTTTCGTCTGCCGCGCAGGCGCAGGCGCTGACCGCGGTGCTCGACAAAGTCGGCATCGGCGGAATCGCAGCGCGATTTCTCCATGTCGTGGCCGCGAACCGGCGGTTGTTCGCGGTGCGCGATATCATCCGGGCCTATATGGATATGGTGGCGCGGCACAAGGGCGAGGTCGCGGCTCAGGTGACCGTTGCCGAGCCGCTGTCGGACGCTCGCCTTGCCGAACTCCGCGACACGCTGCGCGCCGTGACCGGAAAAGATGTTCGGGTCGACGTCAAGGTCGATCCCTCGATCATTGGCGGCCTTGTCGTCAAACTCGGCAGCCGCATGGTCGACAGCTCGCTTCGCACGAAGCTCAATGCACTCAGACACGCCATGAAAGAGGTCGGCTGATGGATATCCGCCCCGCAGAAATTTCCGCGATCCTCAAGGAGCAGATCCAGAATTTTGGTCAGGAGGCGGAAGTCTCGGAAGTCGGCCAGGTGCTCTCGGTCGGCGACGGTATCGCCCGCGTCTATGGTCTCGACAACGTCGAGGCCGGCGAGATGGTCGAGTTCGAGAACGGCATCCGCGGCATGGCGCTCAACCTCGAGAGCGACAACGTCGGCATCGTCATCTTCGGCGAAGACCGGGAGATCAAGGAAGGCCAGACCGTCAAGCGCACCCGCGCGATCGTTGACGTGCCGGTGGGCAAAGGGCTTGCTCGGCCGCGTGGTCGACGCGCTGGGCAATCCGATCGACGGCAAGGGTCCGATCCAGGCGAGCGAGCGCAAGCGGGTCGACGTCAAAGCGCCGGGCATCATTCCCCGCAAATCGGTGCACGAACCGATGGCGACCGGGCTCAAGGCGATCGACGCCCTGATCCCGATCGGGCGCGGCCAGCGCGAACTCATCATCGGCGACCGGCAGACCGGCAAGACCGCGATCGCGCTCGACACCATCCTCAACCAGAAGCCCCTCAACGCCACCGGCGACGAGAAGATCAAGCTCTACTGCGTCTATGTCGCCATCGGCCAGAAGCGCTCCACGGTCGCTCAATTCGTCAAGGTGCTGGAGGAGCAGGGTGCGCTGGAGTTCTCCATCATCGTGGCCGCGACCGCCTCGGACCCCGCGCCGATGCAGTACCTCGCGCCGTTCGCCGGCTGCACCATGGGCGAATTCTTCCGCGACAACGGGATGCACGCGGTCATCATCTATGACGACCTATCCAAGCAGGCCGTCGCCTATCGTCAGATGTCGCTCCTGCTGCGCCGTCCGCCGGGCCGTGAAGCTTATCCGGGCGACGTCTTCTACCTGCATTCGCGCCTGCTGGAACGCGCCGCCAAGATGAACGACGATCGCGGTGCCGGCTCGCTCACGGCGCTGCCGATCATCGAGACCCAGGCGAATGACGTGTCGGCCTATATTCCGACCAACGTCATTTCGATCACCGACGGCCAGATCTTTCTCGAGACCGACTTGTTCTATCAGGGCATCCGCCCGGCGGTGAACGTCGGCCTGTCGGTGTCGCGGGTCGGCTCTGCGGCGCAAACCAAGGCGATGAAGAAGGTTGCCGGGCGCATCAAGGGCGAACTCGCCCAATACCGCGAGATGGCGGCCTTCGCCCAGTTCGGCTCGGACCTCGACGCCACCACCCAGCGTCTCCTCAACCGCGGTTCGCGGCTGACCGAGTTGCTGAAGCAGCCGCAGTTCTCGCCGCTCAAGATGGAGGAGCAGGTCTGCGTCATCTACGCAGGCGTCAACGGCTATCTCGATCCGATTCCGGTCGCCCGGGTCAGGGCATTCGAGGACGGCCTGCTTGGCGTGTTGCGCAGCCAGCACACCGATGTCCTCAACGAAATCCGCGACGCCCGCGATCTCAGCGACTCCACCACGGCCAAGCTGAAGGGCGTCGTCGAGGCGTTCGCCCACACCTTTGCATAAGTCGCAAGAAACCGAGATCACGACAGACCGAGATCATGGCCAGCCTCAAGGACATGCGCGTCCGCATCGCCGCGACCAAGGCGACGCAGAAGATCACCAAGGCGATGCAAATGGTCGCGGCCTCCAAACTGCGCCGCGCCACGGCGGCTGCAGAGGCCTCGCGTCCCTATGCCGAGCGCATGGAAAGGGTGCTTGGCAATATCGCCGCGTCGATCGGCAACAATCCCGGCGCGCCGCGGCTTCTGGCGGGCACCGGCTCCGATCAGGTCCATCTTCTCCTTGTCTGCACCGGAGAGCGCGGGCTGTGCGGTCCGTTCAATTCGGCGATCGTGCGGCTGGCCCGCGAGCGCGCCAATGCGCTCATCGCCGAGGGCAAGGAGGTCAAGTTCTTCTGCGTCGGCCGCAAAGGCTATGACCAGATCAAGCGTCAGTACGAGAGTCGCATCATCGAAACCGTCGATCTGCGCTCGGTGCGGCAGATCCGGTTCGAAAATGCCGACGCGATCGGTCGCAAGATCGTTGCCTTGTTCGACGCCGGCGGTTTCGACGTCTGCACCTTGTTCTTCTCGCGCTTCAAGTCGGTCATTGCCCAGATACCGACCGCACAGCAGCTCATTCCTGCGGTGTTTCCCGAGGTCGCGTCGGATCGCGCCAGCGCGGTCTACGAATACGAGCCGGACGAAGAGGACATCCTCAAGGAACTCCTGCCGCGCAACATCTCGGTGCAGATTTTCCGCGCCCTGATGGAGAACATGGCCTCCTTCTACGGCGCGCAGATGACTGCGATGGACAACGCCACGCGCAACGCCGGCGACATGATCCGCAGGCAGACGCTGACCTATAACCGAACGCGTCAGGCAATGATTACCAAGGAACTGATCGAGATCATCTCGGGTGCCGAGGCGGTGTAGCCGCCGCGCATCCATTCCCACCTACGAGGACCACGTATGGCCAAGAAAGTTGGACACATCACCCAGGTCATCGGCGCCGTCGTCGACGTGCAGTTCGGCGAGCACCTGCCGGCGATCCTGAACGCCCTCGAGACCAGCAACCAGGGCAGCCGTCTGGTCCTGGAAGTGGCGCAGCACCTCGGCGAATCGACCGTGCGCACGATCTCGATGGACACGACGGAAGGGCTGGTGCGCGGCCAGGAGGTGACCGATACGGGAGAGCCGATCGCGGTTCCGGTCGGCGAAGGCACGCTCGGGCGAATCATGAACGTGGTCGGCGATCCGGTCGATGAGGCGGGCCCGCTGAAGTACGAGATACGGCGACCGATCCACCAGCCGGCGCCGGCCTATACCGAGCAATCGACGGAAGCGCAGATCCTGGTCACCGGCATCAAGGTGGTTGACCTGCTTGCGCCTTACGCCAAAGGCGGCAAGGTCGGCCTTTTCGGCGGCGCCGGCGTCGGCAAGACCGTGCTGATTCAGGAACTCATCAACAACGTCGCCAAGGCCCACGGCGGTTATTCGGTATTCGCGGGCGTCGGCGAACGCACCCGCGAAGGCAACGACCTCTATCACGAGTTCATCGACTCCAAGGTCAACGCCGATCCGCACCACCCCGATCCGAACGTGAAGTCGAAGTGCGCGCTCGTCTATGGCCAGATGAACGAGCCGCCCGGCGCGCGCGCCCGCGTCGGCCTGTCGGGCCTGACCGTCGCGGAATATTTCCGCGACCAGGGCCAGGACGTGCTGTTCTTTGTCGACAACATCTTCCGGTTCACCCAGGCGGGCTCCGAGGTGTCGGCACTGCTCGGCCGCATCCCGTCGGCGGTGGGCTACCAGCCGACGCTCGCAACCGACATGGGCGCCCTGCAGGAGCGCATCACGACCACGACGAAAGGGTCGGTCACGTCGGTCCAGGCGATCTATGTGCCGGCCGACGACCTCACCGATCCGGCACCGGCGACGTCGTTCGCCCACCTTGATGCCACCACCGTGCTGTCACGGGGCATCGCCGAAAAGGGAATTTATCCGGCCGTCGATCCGCTCGAACTCGACGTCGCGCATGCTGTCGCCGCTCGTCGTCGGGGACGAGCATTACCAGGTCGCGCGTCAAGTCCAGCAAGTGTTGCAGCGCTACAAGGCGCTGCAGGACATCATCGCGATCCTGGGCATGGATGAGCTTTCCGAAGAAGACAAGCTCACCGTCGCGCGCGCCCGCAAGGTCGAGCGCTTCTTGTCCCAGCCATTCCATGTCGCAGAAGTGTTCACCGGCTCGCCGGGCAAGTTCGTCGAACTTCCCGACACCATCCGCGGCTTCAAAGGGCTGTGCGATGGCCAGTACGACCACCTCCCCGAGGCCGCGTTCTACATGGTCGGGACGATCGACGAGGCCGTCGAGAAGGCAAAGAAGCTTGCGGCCGAGGCCGCGTAACGCGACATCGAGACGGCTGCCATGGATAGGTTTCACTTCGAGCTTGTTTCGCCGGAAAGGCTCGTCTTTTCCGGCGAAGTGACCCAGGTCGACGTGCCGGGCGAGGAGGGCGACTTCGGCGTTCTCGCCGGCCACGCGCCCTACATCGCGACGTTGAAGCCCGGCATCCTCACCATCTACGGCGAGGGAGCACCGAACCGCGTCGTGGTTCACGGCGGCTTTGCGGAGGCCGGACCGACCGGCCTTACGGTGCTTGCCGAGCAGGCCGTGTTCGCGTCGGACTTCGATGCCGCCGCGATCGCCGACGCCATTACGGATGCGCAAGAAGATTTGGCCGATGCGCAGACCGACGCTGCCCGCGACAAGGCCCGCGAACGTCTCGATCAGCTCGGCATGCTCAAGACCGCGCTCGGGCTCGGCGGCTGAGGATCTTTACGCGCCGGCGAAGCGGGAGAACTCCCGGACCACGCGCTCGTAGGTCGCACGCTTGAACGGCACCACGAGGTCGGGCAGGTTCTTCATCGGCTCCCATTTCCAGGCGATGAATTCCGGCTCATGCGCGCCGCCGCCGGGAGTGGCAATGTCGATCTCGCGATCTTCGCCGGTGAAGCGCAGCGCGAACCATTTTTGAGACTGGCCCCGATACTTCCCGCCCCAGGCCTGTCCGACGATCTCGCGGGGAATATCGTAAGTCAGCCAGTCGTCGATCGCGCCGAGCTTCTCGACCGAGCGAATGTTGGTTTCCTCGTAAAGCTCGCGCAAGGCGGCGGGCCACGGGTCCTCGCCGTCGTCGATCCCGCCCTGCGGCATCTGCCAGACATGGGTTTCGTCAATATGTTCGGGACCGGAGGCGCGACGGCCGATGAAGACGAGGCCGGCGCGATTGATGACAGTCAGCCCGACGCAGGGGCGATAGGGCAAATCCTCAAAGCGGCTTGCTCTCATGAGCCCACTCGGACGGTTAGCGGTGGTCTAGCTCGATTTGCCGCGCGCCGCCGCTGCGGTGATCGGTACCAGCGTGAAACCCCGACTTTCGACGCCCTTGGCCCACGAGGCAATGCGTTCGATCGTCACCTGTCGCGCCGAACCAACTCCAACCGCGAGGCCGGTGTCGCGCGCGATGCCTTCAAGCTTCACCAGGGCGCGATCGATTTCCGCCGCCGACGGCACCGCATCGATCATCGCATTTCCCTTGGCGAACGGCTGGCTGCTGCCGCCGGCAATCTGGCCCGCCAAGCTGCGAGGCGAACTGCCGTCATCCACGTATATCAACCCGCGTTTGCCGATTTCGCGCAGGATTGGCGAGAACGACATTTCCGACGCGGTGAAACGCGCGCCCATCTGGTTCACGATCCCCACATAGCCTTGAAACCGGCTCATCGCCCATTGGAGGCGCTCGGCGTTTTGCTCAGGCGTTGTGGTCGTGAGGAGCGTTTGTGGACCCGGATCATTGTCCGGATAATCGAATGGTTCCATCGGCACCTGGAGCAGCACTTCGTGCCCGAGACTGCGTGCTCGCCCCGAGATACGATCGAGTTCTGCTCCATACGGCGCGAACGCGAAAGTAACAGCGCCCGGCAGCTTATTGATTGCCTCGGTCGTTACGCTGTTCGAAATCCCAAGACCGGCAATGACGATCGCGATCTGGGGCGAATTCGATTTGGCCTGGAAGGGCCGCGCATAGGCTTGGGCGGCGCGCAGACCATCGGCACCGACGCGCGGGATCGGTCCGAATTTTGTCATTTCGATAAGCTGGGTGTCGCTGCCGCCGGCCGCGGCGCTGGGTACCGGTTCGCTGGCCGACGGGATTCTGACCTCCTGACGGGCGCCGCTCTTGCCGTCGATGATGGTGACGACATGCTCGCCGCCGGACTTTTCCGGCGCCTTGTCGTCCGTACCGCCCGGCTCTCGCGCCGGCGGCCGCGAAACGGCCGCAGGCACCACGCGCACGGGAGCGTCGCCTTCAGGCTTCGAGGCTTCTGCTCCCTGTTCTGTCCCGCCTACCGCCTTCAGCCCGGCATTGACGACCACCATGGGTTCGCCGCCCAGGGGGTCGGTGTGGAGCAGGCTCCAGCCGAGGAATACGGAAATTGCGATGCCTAGGGCCGCGGCGACGATAGGTGCCGCCGGCAGCCGCTTTCGTGGCTGTTTCCGATTCACGCCCAATGGAGCGTTCAATTCGTCATTGGGGATCACGGCGCGCCGCCTCGCGAATCACGCCTTCGAGTCTAGCATGGAGAATCCGCGCGAGCGCCAACTCCCCTGCGGTCCGGACTCGTCTGGCCCGGTCCCGGAGCATCCTCGCGGGCAAAAAACAACCCGGCGGCGCGAACGCCGCCGGGTTGAAACTTGGAGTCGCGAAGCCGTCAGTTCGGCAGCGTTGCCGACTTCGGATTCGGCGGGAACGCCGGATTGGACTTGCTGCCGCGGAGGAGTTCGAGCGCCATGGTGAGCGCCTTGTCGTCCTTTTCGTCCGGCGGGACGTAGGATTGCGAACCGCCCTGTTCGTCGCCTTCCGCCTTAAGGTGGCCGCGCAGCGAGGATTCGCCCTTGGTCTCCATCGCCCGCGCCTTCATTTCCTCGGGCACCTCCTGAAGAACCTCGACATCCGGGACGATTCCCTTCGCCTGGATCGATCGGCCCGACGGCGTGAAATAGCGCGCCGTCGTCAGGCGAAGCGCGCCATTGCCGGAGCCGAGCGGGATGATGGTCTGCACCGACCCCTTGCCGAACGAGCGGGTGCCGAGCAGGCGTCGCGCGGCGGTGATCCTGAAGAGCGCCGGCGACGATTTCCGATGCCGAGGCCGAGCCGCCGTTGATGAGCACGATCACCGGCTTGCCCTTGGTGAGGTCACCCGGTCGCGCGTTGTAGCGCTGGGTCTCGTCCGGGTCGCGGCCGCGAGTCGATACGATCTCACCGCGCTCCAGGAATGAGTCGGACACCGTGATCGCCTGATCGAGCAGACCGCCCGGATTGTTGCGCAGATCGATCACGTAGCCCCTGAGCTTGTCGGCCGGGATCTGCGCGATGATATCGGAGATCGATTTCTTCAGGCCGTCGGTGGTCTGCTCGTTGAACTGCGTGATGCGGATATAACCGACATCATCGCCCTCGATCTTCATGCGCACCGAGCGCACCCGGATGGTGTCGCGCATGATGGCGATTTCGATCGGCGCATCGTTGCCTTTGCGCATGACCTTGAGCCGGATCTTGGTGTTCACCGGCCCCCGCATCTTCTCGACGGCCTGATTGAGGGTCAGGCCCTGCACCGGATCGTCATCGAGATGGGTGATGACATCGCCAGCACGCACGCCCGCCTTGGCGGCAGGGGTGTCGTCGATCGGCGCGATCACCTTGACGAGCCCGTCTTCCATGGTGACCTCGATGCCGAGGCCGCCGAACTCGCCGCGGGTCTGCACCTGCATATCGCGGAAGCTCTTGGTGTCCATGTAACTCGAATGGGGATCGAGCCCATTGAGCATGCCGTTGATCGCCGACTCGACAAGCTTGCTGTCGTCGGGCCTCTCGACGTAATGCGAGCGAACCCGCTCGAAAATGTCACCAAACAGGTTGAGCTGGCGGTAGGTGTCGGCCTGGGCCGCTTTCGCGCTCGAGCCGAACTGCACCCAGGAGAGCCATGAGGGCTGAGCCTCGACCGCGACCAGGGTGACCGCCGCACCTGCAACGGCGCCGAGAAGAACCAGAGTAGTCTTGCGCATCATCCACGAACCTTTTCGTTTTCGGTTGCCGTCCACCACGGATTGGAATCAATCGGGGTGCCGTCTTTCCTAAACTCGATGTAGAGCACCGGTTGAGACGAATTTGTCGGGGACGCCGGACCCGCAGCCGCGGAGCTTGCCGCAGCATCTAATGCAACTTGCGTGCCGCTTCCCATCACTGCAACCGGCTCTCCATTGAGAACGAACTGGCCAAGGTCGACCGTGATCCGTTCCATGCCCGCCAGAATGACATGATACCCGCCGCCGACGTTCAGGATCAAGAGTTGTCCGTAGGATCGGTACGGTGCGGCATAGACCACCCAACCGTCGCTCGGCGCCGTGACCTGGGCCCCTGCCCGGGTCGCGACCGAGATCCCTTTGTCGTTGCCGCCCATGCCGTCAGATGAGCCAAATTCACGTACTCTGACACCGCTGACGGGCATTGCGAGCTTGCCTTTGGCGGAAATAAAGGCAACTGCCGGGGCCATCCGGGCCGGATCGTGCAGCATGGCGACTGCGGGGCGCTGCTCGGTGGCCGGTTTCGCCTCCTCGTTCGGACGAGGATTTGGCTTTGGATTCCGTGCGCCGCCTTCGAGCCCCTGCTCCAGCTTTCCGATCAAATCTTTGAGACTATCGGCCTGGCGCGAGAGGGCGAGCACGCGCTGGCGCTCGCTGGCAATCGCCTGCTCAAGCTCGGCCTGGCGCTTCTGACGTTCTGCGATGAGCGCCGTCATGTTGGATTGCGCCGCTCCGAGGTCCGCGAGTTCGGCCGTCAGCCGGGTGCGCCCGGTCTCCTGCTCCTTCTTGACCTGCGCGAGGTCGGCAAGCTCGACCGTGAGCTGTCTGACCTCGTTCCGCATTTCCGGCAGAACCGCGCCAAGACTGATGGCCGTGCGCACGGACTCGATCGCGTCTTCGGTGCCGGCAAAAACCGCCGGGGGCGGCCGATGGCCGATCCTTTGCAGCGCCGCCAGTACCTCGATGATGAGGGCGCGCCGGCCATCGAGAGAGCGGCGAATCTCGGCTTCGCTGGAGTCGAGTTCCCGCAGATGAATTTCGCTGGTGGCGATCTGCTCCTCGTCCTTCCTGATTCGGCTGGCGGTCTCCAGCAGACTTTCGTTGAGCTTGCGCCGCTCCTCCATCAGGGAATCGTTTTCGCGCGTCAGCTTCTGCTCGGCTTCGGTCGCCTTGCGCTGCTCGGTGCGCACCGATTCGAGTTCCTGGTCGCGCTGCTTGATCGCCTCGATCGCGGGAGGGGGTTTCGGCGGAAGGCGCTGGGTCTCGGCGGCCCATGCGGTCCCGCACGCCAGGACGAGTGCCGCAGAAACGGCGGCGCAGGGTTGCCGAATCAGCGCGATGCGAATCGCACTGCGCTCGGCTGACCGCGCGTCCACACCCGCCATCATTGTTTCCGCCGCTGTTTCCGGCACTAGACCTGATCCGGGTCTCAAAGATGGCGCTACCGTGGGCGGCGCCCCGACAGAGCCACGTTGGATAGGAATTGGGGCAGCATCACGCCATGGGCGACGATATTGCAACAACTAATTGAGCGAAACCCAGGCGACCTAATCCGGCCGGCACTATTCGCGATGATACGGGTGGCCGGCCAAAATCGTCAGCGCCCGATAAATCTGCTCCAGCAGCATGATTCGCACCAGCTGATGGGGCCAAGTTGCGGCGCCGAACGAAATGAGGAGATCGGCCCGCGCGCGCAATGTTGCGGCCATGCCGTCAGCGCCGCCGATCGCGAAGCACAAGGAGGCGCGGCCGTCATCGCGCCAAGCACCCAGCCGGGCGGCAAAAGCTTCACTGGTGAGATTCTCGCCGCCTGGATCAAGCACCGCGACGGCAGCCCCCTCCGGCATGAGATTCGCGAGCGCAATCGATTCCTCGGTCGCGCGGCGCTCGGCCTCGCGGGCGCGACTTTCCCTGACCTCAACAATTTCGATATCGCGGAGACCTAACGGCCGTCCAAGCTTGCCGGCGCGATCGCGGTAGCGCTCGACGAGCCCGCGTTCCGGGCCAGCTTTGAGCCGGCCGACCGCGGCAATCACTACCCGCATGCCTCGAACTCCCGGGTTCGGGCGTCTTCGAAACCGTTGGCGTTCGAAAAGTCCGTGCGGCTTTTCGTTCGCGCTTCAGGCCGTGCGGCGTGCTCCGGACCGCCCGCGTGCCCACATCTTTTCGAGATTGTAGAACTCGCGGACTTCCGGCCGAAAGACGTGGACGATCACGTCGCCGGCATCGATCAGCACCCAATCGCAATGCGGCATGCCCTCGACCCGGACGCCGGTGAGACCGGCTTCACGGAGATCTTCGAGCACACGATCGGCGACCGATCCGACATGGCGGTTAGACCTGCCGGACGTCACGACCATGTAATCCGTGATCGAGGAATCGTTGCGAAGATCGATGGTGGTGGTGTCCTCGGCCTTCATGTCGTCGAGGCGAGCGAGGACGATACGAAGCGTCTCGTTGGCGTCAGGACGCACCTTGGAGACGATGGCGGGTGAACGGCTGGCGCCGGTCCGCGAGATTGCAACTGTGGACAGAGGCCCTTTCCTTTCGGTTCCACCGTCCCGGGCACCCTGCCCGGGGCCGCACGCACAGGATATGTGCAACTTGTTAACAGTTTCAACCGGTTTTCGTTGCCGGGCGAGAAACGCAGGCGTTCAGCGTCGGCAAACGCCAGCCTGTATATTTGAATCGAATGTCAGTTTAGCTACGCCTCGAGGCCTCCCTTTGGCAGAGTGTCGGGCAGAGCGCCTTTTTGGGCGTGGCGCGCCGCGCGCAGCGCCGTCGAGGATAACGGCGACTTCAGGCCGTGGAGGAATACCCATGCGGGCGGCTGCCGCGTCGCCAGCGTTGCAGCCGCGCGTTCCGGGATGCAGTCGCGGCGGAAGGCTTGGGCGGCGACGCTGCCGGAGGCATAGAGGCTCGGACCGAGGCGATCGACGACAGCGATCGGCACCAGCCGGGCGATGCCGCGCCAGTTCTGCCAGCGATGGAAGCTGCGGAGATTGTCCGCGCCCATGATCCAGACGAAATGGACGCCGGTGCAATGCGAAACGAGATAGCGGATCGTATCGTAGGTGTAGCGCACGCCGATTTCGGCCTCGAAGCCGGTCACTTCGATCCGGGGATCACGGGCAATCTTGGTGGCAGCCGCCATCCGATCCGCAAGCGGCGCGAGGCCGCGCGTGTCCTTGAGCGGATTACCCGGCGTCACCAGCCACCACACGCGGTCAAGCGCCAGTCGCTTCATCGCGAGGAGGCTGGCGGCAAGATGGGCTTCGTGGGGCGGATCGAACGTGCCGCCGAACAGGCCGACGCGCTGGCCGGGCGCATGGGTCGGAATGCGATATCGCGGTGGAGCAGACGGTGCGGACATATTTCACCGTGGCCGGGGAGCGCGGCGTTGCGTCGACATTGACGGTCAGACTCCCCGCCCAGCGCGGGCCTCAAAGCCCATTCTCATGGACGAGTCTGGCCGGCGCCGCGGACACGGTATTTGAAGGTGGTGAGTTGTTCGACCCCGACCGGACCGCGCGCGTGCAACCGGCCGGTGGCAATGCCGATCTCCGCGCCGAACCCGAACTCGCCGCCATCGGCAAACTGGGTTGAGGCATTGTGGAGCACGATTGCGGAATCGACTCGCGCCAGGAATTTTTCCGCTGCCGCCTGATCGGCCGTCACGATCGCATCGGTGTGATGGGAGCCGTGCCGCTCCACGTGGGCGATCGCGTCATCGACGCCATCGACCACCTTCACGGCAATGATGGCGTCGAGATATTCCGTATTCCAGTCATCAGCCGTTGCGGGCTTCACGCGGCGGTCGACGGCCTGGGTATCGCGGTCGCCGCGCACCTCGCAGCCGGCTTCGATCAGCATGCGCACGAGCGGCGCGAGGTGGGTCGCCGACCGCCGCGCGGTCGACGAGCAGCGTCTCGGCCGCGCCGCAAACGCCGGTGCGTCGCATCTTTGAATTGAGAACGATCGCCTGCGCCATGGCGAGATCGGCGGTCCCGTCCACATAGACATGGCAGTTACCGTCGAGATGGGCGAAGACGGGCAGCCGCGCTTCGGATTGCACGCGGGCGACCAAACCCTTGCCGCCGCGGGGCACGATCACGTCGATCGCGCCATCGAGACCGGCGAGCATCTCCCCGACGGCGTCACGATCCCGCGTAGGCACCAGTTGGATGGCGGTCTCCGGCAGGCCGGCGGCAGCGAGGCCCCTGGCGAGCGCTGCATGGATCGCGCGCGACGAGCGGAAGCTGTCCGAACCGCCCCGCAGGATGACCGCATTCCCGGCCTTCAGCGTCAGCGCGCCGGCGTCGGCGGTGACGTTCGGGCGGCTTTCGTAGATCACGCCGACGACACCCAGCGGAACCCGGACCCGTTCGATGCGCATGCCATTTGGGCGGTCCCACGCCGCCATGATCGTGCCCACCGGATCGGGAAGCGTGGCAATCTGCTCGATGCCGTCGGCTATGGCCGAGACCCGGTTCTTGTCGAGCGTGAGCCGGTCGAGGAAGGCCCCGGTTGAATCCGCTCTCCGGGCTTCCGCGAGATCCTCACTGTTGGCGGCGAGAATTGGTGCGACCGCAGCTCGGACGGCCTCTGCCATGGCCGAGAGCGCGCGGTTCTTATCCGCCGTGGACGCCACCGCCAGGATCCGGCCGGCAGCGCGGGCATTGACGCCGATCGTCCGCATCATGGCGGCGATGTCGCCTAACCCCTCAATGGTCTTCAGTGGTGCGCTCATATCCGACATTCACCTGTCACGCAGCTTTCCTATCATGTCCTCCAGAAGGTCGCGAGCCTGCATCCTGGGCGGAGGGCGGCGGCAGTTGAACGGGTTGCGTCCGGCCCGCACGCGAAACCAGCCGCGTGGTGGCGAGTTGTAGTTGTTGCGTGCGTGCTTTTCGGCGTGATTTGTCCTGCGTCAATTTACTGTCGTAGCTGCAGTGCTTCACTGTGCGTTAGTGCTTCCCTAAGTTTCCGATGGAGTTCTCCATGGCGATCCAGTCTCGCCTGCCGTCCCGCTTTCCAGTGGGCACCCGTCTGATCGTCGAAGGCGAACCCGACAGGGGCGGCACGCTGCGTATCGTTTCGCGCTATGTGGTTATGCCTAGCGGCGTCCGCTATGACCTGATGACCCCCGCCGAGCGGGCGCAAAAGCCGGCCGATCTCGCGCGTAAGCAGCGTGTGCGGCGCGAGCGCCCGTTGCCGTCGCGGCGACGGACGGGTTGATCCGCACGCAAAAACCCAGCCGATTTAGGTTGCTGCTGTCTGTCAAGAATGGCAGGCGGTTTTACCGCGCACCCTGCAAAAAAGAATGCCCGGCCGAAGCCGGGCATTCAGCGGGCCGGGTCTTGTGGACCCGGCCAATCATTTCGCCGCCTCAGTGTGCCAGCGGGTCAGGCCGGACCTGGAACTTGACGATCTTGGGCGTTGTGCCCTTGCCGGTCTCGCGATGGAACGGCGTGCGGTTGCCGTCGGTCGACCACAGCGCACGGCCCTTCCAGCCGGCATTCGGATCGTCGATGCGGCCGTCGATCCACTTGGCGAAGAAGCCGAGCGGATACGGAACGCGCATGTTGACCCACTTGCCGTCGACGAGCGCCATCAGCGACTCGTTGCCGTTACCGGTGGCCATCGGGACGTTGTTACCAAGGCCGGCCGTGTTCTGCTGGTCGACCCAGGTGTAGTAGCTCGCCTCGGCGCTGCCGCTCTCGGCGACGTTCTTGAACTGCGGTCCCGGGAACGGGGTCAGCGTCCAGCCCTCGGGGCACAGCTCACCTTCGGCTGCCTTCGGGCCGTTAAGCGGGCCCTTGCACTTGCGGCGGTCGAACGCGCCGAGATGGCCGCTCGACAGCGGTACATAGGCGACGCCATTGCGGTCGATGTCGAAGCCGCGCGGACCGAAGCCCGGGAGCGGCGGCTTGTAGACTTCCGACAGCTTGGTCTTGGGGTCGAAGCGCAGGACGTAGCCCGGATAGCCGAGCACGGCGCCCCACACGGTGCCGTCCGCTGGATTGACGCCAACGCCGTACAGGCCGGCATTGAGGCGCTTGTCCTTCGTCGGATCGACCGCCTGGTTCGGCTGCACGTAGTCATCGACCTTGCCGTTGCCGTTGGTGTCGATGATGACGGGAGCCCAGCCCTGGGCCTTGGCCTCGTCGCCGGTCTCTTCCCAGATGCGGCGATTGACCCAGCCGATGGCGCCTTGCTGCGGGCCGCCCGCGCTCACCCACACCGTGTTGTCGGGATCTTCCGCCAGCACGACGTGGTGGGTGTTGAAGCAGGTCCGGATCAGCTTCGTTGTCTTCGTGTTCGGATCATAGACCGCGAGATGGCGGGTCGATTCCTTGAGCGGGAACGCCTTCGCGGACGGATGGTCCGAGCCAGCCTGACAGAAAGCCGGGTTTTCCGGCTTGCCGACGCGCGAGGTGAACCACACCTGCTTCTTCTCGTCCATGATCAGGCTGTGGATGCTGGCCTTGCTGTCCCAGATCGCCTCTTCGCCCCAATACGGCGACGGCGCCATGGTGTTGTTCTTGGTCGACTCCATGTCGGCTTCGCGGGTCGGCATGTTGACCTTGGACGGCGTGTTCGTCTTCTCGTTGAACACCGGGAACCAGTCGGCGCTCTCTTCCGTCGCGCCAAAGTGGTCGCCGTACGCATTCACGGTCGGCTTGCGCTTGTCGGTCGAGACCTGGTCGTGCATGTAGGACTTGGCATCGCCCCAATCCCACTGCGTGACTACGACGTTGCGCTCGACGCCCTGCGGGCGCTCGGGCTTGGCGAACGGCAATTCGCCGGCCGCAATCCGGTCGGTCCAGTTGGCGAGATTGGCGATCGTGATCTTGGGGTCCTGCCGGCCGATCGCGGCGGCCATCTGCACCATCGCCTGACCGGACTGGATGCGGCGCTCCCATGCCTCAGTCGAGTTCTTGAACGAGCCAAGCGTCGGCGAGATCGTCCGCGTCGCCTTGTTGCCGAGCTGGTGGCAGGCGTAGCAGCCGTTGGTCTTCATCTGGTCGACCCACTGCAGCTGGCTCTTCATGACCGTAGCCATGCCGTTGCCGTTGGGGCCGGTGCCCGGGAACATGTCCTTGCCCGGGATATTGAGCATCGCGAACCAGTAGATCGCCGGATAGTACTCGGCCGCTGCGGCCGCGTTCGGGGCCGGCACCGCCGTGATGTTCACGATCTTGCCGGGCTCGGACGGCGTCTTGGCGGAATCGACCAAGCCATAGCCACGCGCCCACACCACGTACTTGCCCTTCGGCAGGTCGGGAATCACGTAGCGGCCTTGATCGTCGGTCACGACGGTCTTGTTCATCCGGGTCGGCAGATCGGTGGTCTCCGCGATCACCCACACGCCGGCTTCCGGACCGTTGGGTCCAGTGACCACGCCGCCGATGTCGGTCGCGCCGATGCTCACCGGAGCGCTTTGCTGCGCGCTGACAGGGGTCGGTGCGACCCCAAGCGCGAGCGCGAGGGCCACCGCCGCCGCGCCGAGATACAAGCTATGCCTTAGTTTCATTAGTGCTCCTCCACTCTCGATTTCCGAGATGCTGCGGCCGGGCGGCCGTCGTGTCCGTCGGTGAGCCCCGACCTTATTTTCGGGGATATTGCGCATAGTTCGGGTGAGTTTGCAAAGCGGTCGGGACTGCCTGCGACGAAATTCTTCTTTCACTTTTGCGAGGCGTTAACAACACTGCTCTCGCCAGTGAACATCTACGATCTCAGGTCGGCAGCCGTGGCGCCAGCAACTGTTTTGTGCACAATGCCGCGCAGAAAAAATCGAAGGTGGTCGAGCAGCTGAAGTGCATCGCCGGGCTGCATCGGCACCGGGCGAGCTTCGCAAGTTGGTCATCTAAGCGACACAGACAAGTTTGCGCGGCTGCCGCCGGAAAAGGAGGATGAACGTGCGCTGGAAAATGACGGCTTTTGCAATCGCGGTCGGAGCGGCGTTGCTGGTCGGACCGGCCCAGGCGCAAACCAAGGTCCGCGTCGGCAAGGCCCAAGCGCAGAACTTTGCCTTCATGGCCGCTGACATCGGGATCGCAGCCGGGATCTTCAAAAAGCATGGCATCGATCTCGACCTCGCGAGCTTCGGCGGCGACGCGCGGCTGGTGCAGGCCATGACTGCTGGCGCCATCGATTTCGCGCTCGCCGGCGGACCGACGATCGCCTTCGAGGAGAAGGGGGCGCCGATGGTCGCCGTCGCCGCCATCGCCGATGCGCCGCGCACGATCATGCTCGTCGTGAGCAAGGACGGCCCCGTCAAGACCGAGGACGATCTCAAGGGACGCACCGTGAGCTGCTCCAGCACGGGGTCGCTCACGTACTGGCTCGCCCAGGAATTGTCGCGCGCCCATGGTTGGGGCAGCAACGGCATCAAGGTCGCGCCGCTCGGCACCACGACCGCGCAGGCGGCGGCGCTCAAGACGCATCAAGTCGACGGTGTCGTGACCGAAAGCTCGACGGTGCTTCGACTTGTCGAGGACGGCACCGGTCGCATCCTGGTGCGCTTCGGCGAGCGCATCCCGGATTTTCATGTCCATGCGCTGTTCGCTCGCAAGGGGTTTCTTGAGAGCGACCCCGATGCCACCCGTCGCTTCCTCGCAGCGTGGTTCGAAAGCGTGCAATACATGCGCGACCACCGCGATGAGACCATCGCTGCCGCGATGCGGATTGCCGAGGTCTCGCACACCGTCGCGGCGGCGAACTACGACGAGATCATGCCGGTTTTCAACCGCACCGGGCGGTTCGACCCCAAGGCGCTCGATGTGCTCGCCCGCTCGTTCGTGGAAATGGGTTCGCTGCCGACGAAGCCCGATATGAGCAAGCTCTACACCGAGGCGTTTCTACCGAAGAATTGACGCTTCCTCGATGTCGCCGCCCCGCGGCAGTTGCGCCGCTCGCTCCTGCGCGCGACCTGTGCAAACATGACAAGCGCGGGGCAGCGCAGGTGGTGGAATGGCCGGGGCGGCAATCAAAGTCAGAAGCGTTTCCCATGAATTCGGCGAAGTCGGCGAAACGCGCTTTGTGCGCGCGCTCGCCGACACCTCGCTCGAGGTCATGCGCGGCGAGCTGATGTGCTTCATCGGCCCGTCGGGCTGCGGCAAGAGCACGCTGCTCAACGTCATCGGCGGCCTGATGGCGCCTTCGCATGGCGCGGTCGAGGTCATGGACAAGACCGTTGCTGGACCGCTGCCGAAGGACATCGCGTTTGTCTTCCAGGAGAACGCGCTCTTTCCCTGGAATACGGTGATCGAGAACATCGAACTCGGCATGACCTTCCAGGGCGTGACGAAATCCGAACGCGCGGCGCGCGCGGCGCGTTCGCTCGCGGCAGTCGGTCTCAAGGATTTCGCGCAGCACTATCCTTCCCAGCTTTCGGGCGGCATGCGCCAACGCGCCGCGCTCGCCCGCGCGCTCAGTCTCGAGACGCCGATTCTTCTGATGGACGAGCCATTCGGCGCGCTCGACGAGCAGACCCGCATGATTCTCGGCGAGGACCTCTCGGTGCTGCTGGCCGAGAGCGGCAAGACCATCGTGTTCGTCACCCATAGCCTGGGCGAGGCGGTGTTCCTGGCGGATCGCGTCGCCGTGTTCTCGGCGCGGCCGGGCACCATCAAGGAGATCATCGCAATCGATGAGCCTCACCCGCGCAAGCCGCAATTCGTCACCTCGGCGAAATTCACCGAGTTGCGCAATCGCCTTTATGCGCTGCTGCATGACGAGATCCGCAAGGCGGTTTTGCAATCCGGCCTCGGCGCGGCAACTTCCGAAGCCGGCGATGCGAACGCGACCAGCCGCGGCGCGAGTGCGATATGAAGCCGTCGCGGCGCAATCGCGACGCGCTGATGAGCCGCCTGGTGCAGGTCGGCTTTCTCGTCGGCCTTGTGGTGTTGTGGTATCTCGCGTCAACGCGCTGGGGCGTCAACCAGCTGTTGCTGCCCAATCCGATCGCGGTCTTCGACAATTTCATCGAGATCTTGCGGACCGGTGAATTCATCGGCGACCTTCAGACGACATTGGGCGAGGTTGCGGCAGCGTTCGCCATTTCCGTCACCGAGCGGCGTCACGCTCGGCTACCTCATCAGCCGTTCGCCTTACGCGATCCGCGTGTTCGAGCCGCTGTTCGCCGCGCTCTTTTCGATCCCGATCATCCTGTTCCTGCCGTTGTTCATCTTGTTCTTCGGGCTCGGACCCGCCTCGAAAATCGCGATCGGC
This sequence comes from uncultured Alphaproteobacteria bacterium, assembly GCA_963702755.1. Taxonomy (GTDB): domain Bacteria; phylum Pseudomonadota; class Alphaproteobacteria; order Rhizobiales; family Xanthobacteraceae; genus JAJPKK01. The sequence continues at coordinate 566,950 of CAVPDZ010000018.1, forward strand.
GCGACGATCAGTTTCTTTCCGATCGTCATCAACACCATCGCGGGCTTCGGCAATGTCGATCGCCTCTACGTCATGGCGGCGCGATCGATGGGAGCGTCCGGCTACCGGTTGTTCCGCCACGTCCTGCTTCCGGCGGCGCTGCCGGTGATCCTCACTGGCCTGCGCATGGGATTTACGACGGCGCTGCTGTCGATCATCGGCAGCGAAGTCCTGGCCTCGCTCGCCGGCCTCGGTCATCACATCGTGCAGCTTGCCGAATCGATGGAGATGGCGCGCATGTTCGCCTACATCGTATTCGTCATCGCCATCGCGGTGATCCTCAACACCATCGTGTCGACGCTCGAAGCGCGCGGAAAGTGGAACTGATGCAAGTTTCGCCTTCGCGATATTCGTTGGCGATGCACTATGTGGCGCGGCGACCGTGGGTCGCGCGGCTCGCCGTCATTGCGCTCTTGTTTGGTGTCTGGGAGATCGCAGCACGCTATTTCGTCGATCCCCTTTTTCTCGCCCCACCGTCGCAAGTCGTCGCCTCGCTCGGCGCGCTGTTCGAGACCCGCGGCATCCCGGCGGCGCTGCAACTCACCTTGTTCGAGCTTGCGGTCGCGTTCGTGATCGCCGTCGCTGTCGGACTTGTGATCGGACTTGCCATCGGGCTGCAGCCGTTCGCGCGCCGCAGCTTTTTCCCGATCGTGCTGCTGCTCTACGGCATCCCGCAGGTCACCATCCTGCCGCTCTTCATCCTCTTCTTTGGTATCGGAGCGGCATCAAAAATCGCGTTCGGCGTGACCCACGGGGTGTTTCCGGTGATCGTCACGGTGGTGGCGGGGGTGCAGAACCTCAAGCCGATCCTGCTCACGAGCGCGCGCTCCATGGGCGCGAGCCGCTGGCAGATCTTTCGCCACGTCATTTTTCCGCACATGGTGCCGAGCTTTTTTGCCGGAATGCGGCTCGGCATGTCGGGCGTGCTGCTCGGCGTGCTGTTAGCCGAACTCTACGTGTCGATCTCCGGCATCGGCTATTTCACGACCCTGTTCACGCAGAATTTCGATCCGACCAAGCTGTTCGGGCTCGTCGGCGTGCTTGCCGCGATGGCAATTGCGCTGAACGCCATCGTGCGGCGCTTCGAAACACACTTTGCGAGATGGCGCAGCTGACCCGATCAGCGGCGTCCGGACTACACTGTGGCAGACAGCCGTGTAGACTCAGTACCGTTGGACGACGATCGAGCGGCGGTTCTCCGCCGGCATGTAGCAAACGTCGACCATGTGGCCCGGTGTGCAGGCGCGGCGCCGATAGTGGAATTTCAGCTCGCCGGAATCGCCCTGCTCGACGACTTTCTCGGTGTAGGTGGGCCGTCCTGCCGCAACCGCGGGCTTATGCGGGTGTGTCGGCACGACACGGAATGTCCGCACCTCAGGCTCATGCGCGAGCGCAAGCCGCCGTGAATGCGCCATCGGCGGAGGCAGCCCGTGTTCGACCGGTGCCGTCTCGACCGCCGCCACGTTCGCAGGCGGTGTCGTGGTAACTGCAGGTGGTGCTGCGGCGATCGCCGCATTGTCCGCCGGCGGAATGGACGCCGGGCGGTCCGTCGGAGCCGCTGAAGGCGGGGCCGTTTCGGTCAACGCCGTGCGCGCCGGGGATTGGGTTGCGGCCTGCGCCGTCGTTTCGGGTTGCCACGCGGGCGGTGTCGCAGCGGGCGTGTCACGGAATTCAAGCGGCGACGGACCAAGGAACGCCTGCTGCCCGAATGGGCTCGTTCCGAGAGCGTGCATATCGTCGACCCAGCTCGCGATGCCGGGCCGAGCCGCCCAATTGTGTCGGCTTTCGCGTATCCGCCGGCGATGGCGCCGGTCTCTCGGCGATGCGCTCCTGAGGTTGCGTAGACTGCGGCGCATAGTATCGCGCCAGATCGACCGAGCGTGACGGCACGCTCGACTTCATGTCCGCGACCGTGACCAGGATCCACGACAGGATGCCGGCCGACAAAACGATGGCCACGGCCCCGAGCATGGCGGTGAATCGCCATCCGCCGGCCGAGGGCGTCCGGAACGGATCCATCGAAGGCATCAAGTCAGCGTCCATGGTGTCCAGCCGATCTGCGCTGTCGCGTCGGGCCGCCGATTGCGTGCCGCCGTACAATTATCTCAAATTCGCCGGCGCCGCGCAATTTCCGGCTCAAATTTAGGTATACGCAACGATTCTCTGCAGCGAAATTGTGCTGCAAATACGACCAAAATCGCAAATTGCGGCCGGAAGGCTAAGAAACAGGTAACGAAGGCACGGTGCTCACGTTTGGCATCAGTCTTCGCGATTGAGGCGGATCACTACTAGCCGCGAGGCGGACGCGGTTATGGCGAGCCGGTCCGTAGCGCGGTAATGCGGTAAGTGGGAGACAACCACGCTCGCATAGAGTTCAAGCTGACAAAATGGGCGTTAGCCCAATCGCGATGGGCCGAAAAGATTTTCGCGCACAATACGTTACGCCGTGGAGCGGGCTTGCTGCACGTGTTATGGATCGCTCGCCCTGCTGCAAAGCATTAATCCGTGCAGGGCATCTCTTTACCCATCGCAAAAACATGAGATCAGGTCCGACGTGATCCAATCAGAGGAGGATGACCCGATGAGACGGCGCGAGTTCATCACTTTACTCGGCGGCGCGGCGGCGACGATTCCGTTTTCCGCGCAGGCGCAGCAATCCTCCTCGATCGACGAACCGCTGCGTCAGGCCGTGGAACGCAGGGACGTCGCCGGCGTCGTGGCGATGGCCGCCGATCGCAAAGGCAACGTCCTCTATCAGGGTGCGTTTGGCCTCGCCGATGTCGAAGCAAAGCGCCCGCTCAAGCTCGACTCGCTGTTCCGCATCGCCTCGATGACCAAGGCGGTGACCTCCACCGCCGCGATGCAACTCGTCGAGCAGGGCCGCTTTGCCGTCGACGATCCGGTCGCGAAATACATGCCGGAGTTCGCGAAGCTTTCGGTCGTCGAATTGTTTGACCCCGCGTCGGGCGCTTACAAAGTGCGTCCGGCCACGAAGACGATGACCGTCCGCCATCTCTTCACCCACACCTCGGGGCTCGGCTACGGCTTCACCGATCCGACCACGCGCGACTTCAAGCCGCGTCCGGGCGACCAATTTGCGGTCGGTCCGCTGGTGTTCGAACCGGGCGACCGTTGGCTCTACAGCACGAGCACCGATTGGCTCGGCCGCCTGGTCGAGCGGATCTCCGGCCAGCCGCTGGAGGATTATTTCCGCCAGCACATCCTTGCACCGCTCAAGATGTCCGACACGTTCTACTTCGTGCCGCAGGACAAACAGGCGCGCCTCGTGACGGTCAATCGGCGTCAGCCGGACGGCTCATGGGCGAGGGATTCGGTCCAGCCGCCGGTGTCCGGATACACCCCGATCGGCGGCGGTGGCCTGTCGTCGACCGCGAGCGACTACATCCGTTTCACGCGGATGGTCCTCAATGGCGGCGAACTCGACGGCGCCCGCATCGTCTCTCCCGCCAGCATCGCTCTGATGGAGCAGAACGAAATCGGCGCGCTCGGCGTTCCGGCTTTGAAGAGCGCAATTCGCGACCGCAGCGACGATTTCTCTTTCGTCGATGACGGGCGCGACAAGTGGAGCCTCGCCTTCCTGATCACAACCGCCGGCGTACCGGGAAAGCGTTCCGCGGGAAGCTTGAGCTGGGGCGGCATCAACAACACCTATTACTGGCTCGATCCGACGCGTGGAGTGACCGGCGTAATCATGATGCAGTTCCTGCCGTTCGCCGATCGGAAAGCCCTCGCGCTTTACGATGCCTTCGAGCGCGGCGTCTACCGGGTGGCCGACGCGAGCCGGTGAGGTTCACCGCTACGGTTCGCGGCCGTTTCAGAAAAGGCGCGCGGGCAGGTGGCCCGCGTGTGCCAGGGCGACGTGAGCTGAGCGCGGCCGTGCTACATGACCTCCATGACGGTCCTTGAGCAATTCGGCGCGTTCGTCGCACAGGTGCAGTTGCCGCCGCGGTTGCGCGGCCTGCTGGAACTTCACGTCATCGACGCGGTCGGCGCGTGGATTGCGGGACTGCATACCAACGAAGGCGCAGCGCTGCTGCACTGGCGCGGCACACTTGACGGCGCGCACGCTCCGCCAATGGACAAGCTTCGCGGCGACATCGCGATCCATTGCGCACTCGCCCGGCTCAGCGAGATCGACGATATTCATCTCGGTGCGATGATCACGCCGGGCGCGATCGTGGTGCCGGCGGCCGTGACGATTGCGGCGGCACTCGGCGTCAGCCAATCGCCGGCGCTCGCAGCCGCAACGCTTGCCGGTTACGAGGCGATGATCCGGTTCGGCCGCGCCATCGATGGCCCGGCGGTCCTTTATCGCGGGAATTTGGCCGACCTATTTCGCGGCCCCGATTGGAGTCGCTGCCGTGGCGTCGCGGCTTTTCGGGCTCGACGCTCGTCAGACTGCCAATGCACTTGCCTTGGCGCTGACGCGTTCGGCTCCCGGCGTTGGGCATCACAATGCCGCAACGACGTCGCGGTGGCTCGCCATCGGCGAGGCCGCTCAATCGGGACTAGCCGCCGCGCTCGCGGCGCAGGCGGGCTTTACTGCGGATGTTGGCCTCCTCGATGGCGCCTTTCTGCCGAACGTCTTCACCATCAAACCGGACGCGGCGGCGTTGACGGCGGGGCTTGACGAAGCATTCGCCCTGGAAGAGACGGCATTCAAGCCGTGGTGCGCCGCGCGCCAGACCATCGCCGCCACCCAGGCGCTGATCGAAATCATCGATCAAGGCATCGCGCCCGACGCCATCACGGCAGTCAAGGCGTTCGTGCTGCCGCCCCATCGCCGCATGATCGACCATGGCGTCGCGGTCGGCGATCGCGCGTCGTTCCTGACCAGTTTGCCGTACAGGCTCGCGGTCGCTGCACTGTCGCCGCGCGTGGCCTTCGACGTCGGTCAATCGCCAGGCGAAGTCCCCGAGCGCATCCGCGCGTTCATGGCGCGAGTTTCGATCGAGGCGGACGAAGCGCTGCTCGCGACATATCCGCGGCAGTGGCCGGCGCGTGTCGAAGTGACGACGCCGTCGGGACGGCACACGCGCACCGTCACCGACGTGCCCGGCGACACGGCCCGGCCGTTCGATCTCGCGGCAGTGACAACCAAATTTCACCAGTTCATCGCGCCCGCGCTCAGCGTCGAAACGACGACACGGCTGTCGCAGCGCGCTGAAGGCCTTCTTGATGGCGCAACGACGCCAGTCCAACTCCTGAAGGAAATCGAAGGATTGGCGGCGGCGAAAACCCCACAAAAATAAAACGGGACACGTCGTGTCCCGTTTCGCCGAGCTGCCGGCCTTGATGAGTGTCTTCGCGCTCAGATCCCGAGCGTATCGGTGACGCACTTCTTGCTGAAGCTCGTCTTCGCGGCGCCCGCGAGCTTCTTGTCCGCCGCCTGCGCGTCGCACGACGTCTGCGCGTCTTTCATCGCGGCCGTCTGCGCGTCCTTCTTGCATTTGGTGAGGAAGCTCTTTTGTGCGGCGCCGGCAAGCTTCTTGTCCGTGGCTTGGCTGTCGCAGGCAGCCTGTGCCGCGGCGAGTGCATCGCGTCTGCACTTGTTGACGAAGCTCGTTTCGGCGGCGCCGTGAAGGTTCTTGTCTGACGCCTGAGATTCGCAGCTTGGAGATGGGGCTGGCCGCAGGCGCGGTCGCCTGCGCGAAAGCTGTTGCTGCCGACATGGAAAGTACCGCAGCCAGCAAGATCTGTTTCATCGGATTCCTCCTCAGTTGCCCATCCGCATCAATCGGTGGCGCACGAAGAATCGGCACCACTCACGATGAGCAAGCGAACTATATCATGGAGATGCTGAGTGGCCCGCAACAGGCCACAAGGCGAAATAATCGTCACGTTTGCGATCCGAATCGCAGCACAATTCTTCTGAAAACATCCGCGCCGAGAGGAGAAGATTTTTCTATTTCACGCGCCAAACGTGCTCCTATATAGCAATGTGTTCTACCACAACCTCTCAGACGGATCGTCACTTCCTCCACCTGAGATAGGGGCACGTCGCATGACTTCTCCGTTGCAGCAGAAGATGAAGATCACAGGTCCGGTTGTGGTGACGGCTAACCGGCTTGGCGACGGTGCCGTCATCTATCGAACCGTTGACGGCAATTGGGCGACCGATCTCGATCACGCCGCTGTAGTGACGACCGCGACGGCCGCGACGGAATTATTGGCGGCGGCGGTTGCTGACGATCTGTCCGCCGTCGGCGCCTATGTGGCGCCGGTGCGCTTCGATGCGCGCGGCCGTCCCGAGCCTGCCAATCTTCGCGAACTCATTCGGCGGATGGGCCCCACCATCCCGTTGCCGATCGCGGCGGGGCCGTAACATGTACCTCTACGACGAATTCGACCGCACCCTGGTTGCCGAGCGGGTTGCCGAGTTTCGCGACCAGGTCGCGCGCCGGCTTTCCGGCGCACTGACCGAGGAGGAATTCAAGCCGCTGCGGCTGATGAATGGCGTCTACCTCCAGCTGCACGCCTATATGCTGCGGATCGCGATCCCATACGGCTCGTTGTCGTCGGCGCAAATGCGCAAACTCGCCGAGGTCGGGCGGCGCTACGACCGCGGCTACGGTCACTTCACCACGCGCCAGAATATCCAGTTCCACTGGATCAAGCTCGAACAGTTGCCCGATGCCATCGCGGACCTCGCAAGCGCGGGCCTCCACGCCATGCAGACAAGCGGCAACTGCGTGCGCAACATCACGACCGACCAATGGGCGGCCGTCGCGCCCGACGAGATCGAGGACCCGCGCATCTGGGCCGAGCTGTTGCGCCAGCACACCACGATGCATCCGGAATTCTCGTTTCTGCCGCGCAAATTCAAGATCGCGGTCACCGCGGCCGCGCATGATCGCGCCGCAGTCAGAGTCCACGACCTGGGGCTGCGGCTCCATCGCAATGGGGCGGGCGAACTCGGCTTTGAGGTCTCGGTCGGCGGCGGACTTGGCCGCACGCCGTTCATCGGCAAGACGATCAAGCCGTTCCTGCCCAAGCGCGATCTTCTGAGCTATGTCGAGGCGGTGCTGCGCGTCTACAATCAATTCGCGCGGCGCGACAACATCTACAAGGCGCGCATCAAGATTCTGGTCCACGAGCTCGGCGCCGAGGCGTTCGCCCGCGAAGTCGATGCCGAGTGGCAGACCATCAAGGATGGACCGCTGGCGCTCGATCCGGCAGTCATCGCCGAGGTCGCGGCGCGGTTCCGTTATCCCGATTACGCGCGTCTCGATGACAATCCGTCGGAGCTTGGCGCGCTGCGCAAGTCCGATCGCCGCTTCAATTCGTGGCTCGACAATGCGGTGACGAATCACAAAGTGCCGGGCTACACCATCGTCACACTTTCGCTCAAGCCGGAAGGCGGCACGCCGGGGGACGCCACCTCGGACCAGATGGACGTCATCGCCGATCTTGCCGATCGCTATTCGTTCGGCGAAATCCGGGTCGGCCACGAGCAGAACCTGGTGCTGCCCCACGTGCCGCAGCGTGATCTGCCCGCGCTGTGGCGCGCGCTCGATGCCGCGCAACTGGCAACCCCGAATGTCGGGCTCGTGTCCGACATCATTTCCTGCCCCGGCCTCGATTATTGCAGCCTCGCCAATGCGCGCTCGATCCCGATCGCCCAGGAGCTGACGCGACGCTTCCGCGACCTCGACCTCGCCCGCGATCTCGGCCGCCTGCACATCAACATTTCCGGCTGCATCAATGCCTGCGGCCATCATCACGTCGGCCATATCGGCATTCTCGGCGTCGAGAAGAACGGCGAAGAGTTTTACCAGATCACGCTGGGCGGCCGCGCCGACGAGCATGCCGAGCTCGGCGCGCTGCTCGGACCTGCGGTGCCTTATGCCCAGGTCGTGGACGTGATCGAGGAGGTCGTTGCCGCTTACGTCGAACTGCGCGAGCGGCCCAGCGAGACTTTTCTTGAGACCGTCAAGCGGCTTGGCGTCGAGCCGTTCAAGGAGCGCGTCTATGCTGCTCATTAAGAATGGCCGCGTCTCGGCCGATCGTTTCGTGCGCGTCCTCGACGACGCGCCCTTGCCCGACGGCGTGCCGGTGATCGTGCCCGCCGCGCGATTCCTCGCCGATGCTGACGAGATTCTCCGCCGCGAGGCGACCGGTCGGCGTGCTGTGGCCGAACGACCGGCGCGTCGCCGAGCTTGCGCCCTATCTCGATCGGCTCGCCGCCGTCGTGCTGATGTTTCCGAATTTCAAAGATGGCCGCGGCTACAGCCAGGCGCGATTGCTGCGCGAGCATTATCGCTTTCGCGGCGAATTGCGCGCGGCCGGGCAGATCTTGCGCGATCAGTTTGTATTCCTGGTGCGTGCCGGCTTCGACGCGCTGGAGGTCGCCAAGGCCGCTGATGCCGAGGCGTTCGCTGCAACTCTTGCGCGCTATTCGGTGTTCTACCAGGCCGCCGGCGATGACCGCCCGGCTGCCGCGCGTCGGCGGCTGTCGCGATTGCACGACCCCAGTGAGGCGCTGGCGTTACGCGAGACGGAAACGTCCGCATAACATATGCTCCCGCTCGAACATCGGACGGCCCCAGCACCGAGCGGGGCCGCGTCCGCGTCGAGAAGGGACTGGAATGGAACACGAAGTGATCGCCCGGCTGCGCGCGGCGATGAAGCAAAGCGGCAGCGATGCGCTGGTGGCGCTCTCGCCCGACAACGTGACGTATACCGCGGGCTTCGCCGTTCCCAGCCACGCCATCAACCGGTTTCGCCGCACGATCACGGTGATTGCCGGTGACACTTTCGCGGGGCAGATCGTCGTCAGCGTGGAAGAGAACCTGGCGCGCCAGCGGTCGCGGTTCACCGACATCCGCGCCTACGACCAGTTCGCGCAAGACCCCGCCGACGTGCTGGCCGACGCCCTGGCTGAGGCCGGTGCCGGGTCAGGCCGGGTCGCGATCGAGCTCGATTACATGCCGGCCAAGGATTACATCCGCCTGCGCGAGCGCCTGCCGCACGCGCGTTTCGTTCCTTGCAGCGAACTCTATTTCACGGCGCGCATGGTCAAGACCGATGAGGAGATCGCGCTCCTCACCAGGGTCGGCCAGCTCACTGACCGCGTGGCCGGCGAGGTGTTGCGTGAAATTCGCCCCGGCATGACCGAGAAAGCGGTCGGCCAGATCATCACCGACAAGATGATGGCCGGCGGCTGCGACAGCCTCAAATACCAGGTCGGCTCCGGCGTTCGCAGCGGCATCACCAACTGCACGCCGACCGATAAGGTGATCGAACGGGGCGATGTCATCCGCGTCGAAATTTTGGGCGACATGGATCAATATCGCTCGAACGTCACCCGCACCGCGGTCGTCGGCGAGCCGACCGACGAGCAGCGCAAGATCTGGGACGTGATGATCGGCGCCCGCGAACGCTGCAAGGCGATGTTGAAGCCGGGCACCGCGGTCGCCGACCTCTATCGGACTTACGTCGCCTTCCTGCGCGACCGCGGCATCGAGCCGACGCTGCGGTTTCTCGGCCACGGCATCGGCCAGACGATCCACGAGGAGCCTTACATCACGGACTCGCGGACGGTGATCCTTGAGCCCAACATCACGTTCACGATGGAGCCGCTTTACATGATCCCCGGCCGGATGGGGTTCCACGTCGAGGACATGTATCGCGTCACGCCGACCGGATTTGCGCCGATCACCGGGATGATCAGCCCGAACGACGAGCTGATCCGGGTGGGGTGACCGCGCTACGATCCCGCGACTTCCCTCACCACTTCAAGCGCGAGCCGGCGCGCCTCGGCGCTCTCCGATGACATCTCGATCACCGGATCGTCGAGGCCGACGGAGAGGTAATCCTGCAGGCGGTCGCGGCACTCGCGCGGCGTGCCGGCAACGCCGAACGCCGATGCCGCTTCGTCCGGCAGCAGCGCCGCCGCGCCGTCAAGATCGCGGCGCGCAACGGCGGCGATGATGGCTTCATGATCGATCGCGAGGCCGGATGACTTTATGTTCTCGGCATGGCCCTTGCTGCGAAACAGAAACGCGAGCTTGCGCAGGATCGCTTTTCTCGCCGACTTGCCGTCCTCCGAGACGGCGAGATTGACGAACCCGACACTGCGGACGGCCGCGGGATCGCGCCCCTTGCGCCGCGCGCCGGCTGCAGCGTGATCCAGACACTGTCGCGTCATGGGAAGCGTAAGACCGGTCGACAGCACCACGCCATCGCCGATCTCGCCGGCAAGCTGCAGCATCTGCGGGCCGGTCGACGCCACCAGGATCGGAATGGCGGCGCCCTTCTCGAAATTCATGTGAGCGCCGCGGAGCTTGGTGATTTCGCCGTCGAGCTCAACCGATTGGCCGGCGAGCAGGCTGCGCAAGGCCTCGACATATTCGCGCATGACCTTGATCGGTCTTGCGGGCTCGATCCCTGACTCCGCGAGATTGAGCCGGTTGCCGACGGCGACCACCAGCATGGCCCGCCCGGGCGCAAGCTCGTTGATGGTCGCAATCGACATGGCGACAGGCAGCGGCGGCCACAGATAGGGGCTGATGGCGACCGGGACAACATTCGCCTTGCGGGTCACGCCGGCCACTGCCGCCGCGCACATGAAAGCCTCGCGGTAACCCATGTGCTGGGCAAACCACACGCTCGCAGCGCCGGCGTCTTCCGCGGCACGCGCCGCCGCGAGCATGTCGGCCATGCCAACAAATCCATCGAAGTACACGCCTAATCGCATGTGGTCTTAACTCACTTCATGGTGGTTGATGACATCAGCCACCACTCAAATCGTAGGGTGGGCAAAGCGAAGCGTGCCCACCATAGCGCCCGGCGAATGCCACGGTGGGCACGGCGCGGCAGCTCCGATCATCCCAAGCTCGGTCGTGCATTGCGCCTTTGCCCACCCTACGTCATCTGATTGCTTCGGGATTTCATCTGAGATCACAAGCGCAGGACGCGCTCGGCGTTGAGATGCGCGATCTTCGCCTTGTCGTGTTCGCTGAGCGGCAGCTCGCGCAAAAACTTCGTCGCATAGACGTTCGACTCGTAAGGCCAGTCGACGGCAAACAGCACGTTATCGATACCGAGCGCCATCACGCTGCACATGAGCGCCGGCGTGGAAAAGTTGCCGCTGCAGGTGATCACCAGGTTCTCGGTGAGATATTGGGCGAAGGTCCGTTTCAATCCGCGGCGCGCCGCCGCGAGCTGGGTATGGTCGTCCATGCGATGCACCCAGAACGCCAGGCCTTCGCCCATGTGGCCGAGGATGAAGGTGAGCTTCGGATAGGCGTCGAACACGCCGGCGCAGATCAATCGCAGGAAATGGCTGCAGGTATCGAGCGCGAAGCCCCAGGCCGCATAGGCGATCTTCGGGATAGCCGGCGAAGTAAGTCTTCATCGCGTCCGGATGCGGATCGCGCGGGTGAAGGTAGATGGGCACGCCCAGCGCATGCGCGCATTCGAAGATCGGCCAGTATTTCTTGTCGTCGAGGAAGCTCCCCTGGGTGTGGCCGTTGATCATCGCGCCCTTGCAACCGAGCTTGGTGATGGCGCGTTCCAATTCCTTTGCAGCCGCGGCGGGATCGGACGTCGGAACGGCGGCAAGGCCGGCGAAGCGACGCGGGTGCGCCTTGATCGCATCCGACAACAGGTGGTTCGAGTCTCGCGCCAGTGCTATCGCGGCCGGGCCCTCCAGCGCCTGGCAGCCCGGTTGATTGAGCGACAGCACCTGCATGTCGATGCCGGCGGCATCCATCGCGGCGATCCGCCGCTCGCCGAGATCGAGCAGTTCCGGTCCGATCTCAATTCCCGTTCGCAGCTCGCGGTCGCTGCCGCGATGCGCGCCGATCGGGAGATTATCCCGGTCGGCCGGCATGATGAAATGCTCCTCGAGCGCGATGATCTTCATGGCAACCACCCGCAAGACCAGCAAACGACCCGGCCATGGTCATTCGGGGCGCCGCAGCGCAGCGGAGGCAAGCCCCGAATTCGATACTCCGCAGCAGGGGCTATGGATTTCGGGTTCACCCCCTCCCTTCCCCTCCCCCGCTTGCGGGGGAGGGAAGGGAGGGGGCGCCCCGGAACGACCAAGCTCAGGCCTTCGCAATGTGCCTGTAATCGAGTTGCCGGTGAAACAAGTAGCGGTAGCCCACGGACATTGGGGACCCACATCGCCAATGTCGAGGAACGGCTGAAACAGGGG
>CAVPDZ010000019.1:0-118442 GCA_963702755.1 uncultured Alphaproteobacteria bacterium
TCGTGTGTCGGATGTCGTGTCGCCTGTGACGGATACCGTGACGCTCCCCTGACGGTTCGGCCGAGCTAAGCGCTTGATTTCGTTTAACTGTGGCAGGTGTGACGCTACTGAGAGGGTGAGACTATGGCCGAACGACTGGACAGACGGGTACGCGACCTGCACGCCAAGTCGGGTGCGACAGCGCCCATGAGGCCGCAATCGCGCGACGGTTGCTCTCGACCTGCTCGTGAAGAACAAGCGGACATGGGGCGACCTGCCGAGCATCCTGGCGGGTAGGCGGAACCTGATGCGTCGGCGGACTCCTTCACTGAAGGCCGTCCGCGACCTTCACACCAAGTTCGGCGCCGCAACGAGTGTCAAAGAGATCGAGGAATTCCGCCAGCGGATCATTGAACAACTCACCCGAAAGCGGCTGAGCTGGAACGATCTGCCGACCATCTTGGCTGGCCTAAGGGATACGTCGGCCGATACATCTGCCAGCGCATCCATCGGTGATGCTGGCGCACGAATATCACTCGCTCGATTTGGTCTGCCATATGCTAGAACGGCACATGCATCTGACAGAGCATCAGCGCATTGCCATTGCGCGTGGATTATTCACACGCATGTCTATAATCAATTCGGCCGTACGCCTCGCCTGGTTTTGCGGTCCCCGTTCGTGGATGCGGTAAGACTGTCACTCTGGACGTGATCAGCAAACTCGCGTTGAAAGCCGAAAGGGCTGATCACATTTCGCCTGCTTCGTTTTTTCGCGCAATCGATACTGATCACCCATGCTTCTGTTGGATGAAGGTGACAATTTGGAGTTGCCTCGAAATCGGGTGCTCACGGCTGGTCTCAATTGGGGGCACCGTCGAGACCGATACATACGAACGCGTGGACAGTGGTGTGCGCCGCAAATTCTCGACCTTTACGCCGGTGGCCCTGGCCGTGATTAGTACGCCACTTCCTTCAGCCCTATTGCGTCGTTCCATAGTGATTGACATGGACGTGCGCCAGCGGAGGTGGCGCGAGATTGCAGCGATTTGACGAACTATCCGCCGAACAAACCGTGGACTTCAACACGGTTTACCAGTTCGTCTTTGATTGGTCACGGCAGGTCAAGCTTGACCACAATCCGCCGATGCCTGAGAAACTACACAACCGCGTTGGGGACAATTGGCGTGTTCTGTTCAGCATCGCTGATGCTTGCGGACCAGCATGGGGCATAAAGGCTCGCGAGGCCGCAATCGCGTTTACGCGTCCCGATCAGCAATCGGAAGACGAAGGCGTGATGTTGCTGCGCGACACTCGCGACATCTTCAATCGGGAGCGTGCCGACCGCATCAGGGGAAACGTTGACTACCAGTCTCAATGAGCTACCTGACGAGCAATGGGCGGGCTGACCAAGCGTAAGCTTGCCCACATGCTGAAGCCATTCGGTATCCGCCCCAAGACGATTTGGCCACTGAAGCGTGGGGCCAATGACAAGTCCGCCCGGGGCTATATGCGTGACCAATTCGAGAGGGCGTGGAAGTCCTATTGCGACACGCCATCGTCACAGCGCAACAGCAAAGTCAGATTGTCTGCGATGCCGAGTTACGGAGAGTAAGTGATCTTACCAGAACCCTTGTTCCGAATTGGTGCCTTCGCGATCCTGTATCCGTCCGTCTCTCCCGCGTCCGTCCGTCCCTCCCTAAGCAACAACAGGGCGTGGACTTTCTTCTCGCTCTTTGTATGAGCGATTGACCTGGAATGGGACTTCCAGACGGCAGACTTTTCGATGTAACCTCACCAAGTTTGCGGCCACGAAGATAGCCGGTTTGGCGAACGGTGGTCGCATCAAACAATTGAGATAGAGAGGGTAGTATGAAGTGGACGGCAGCCGTGCTGTTCGGGCTTGCAATGGTGCATCCGGCTGTTGCCGAGGGTCTATCCAGGGAAATTCCGGCCCGGGTCGAGGCCATTCCGATACAGACTCTGACGATTTCCGATCAACAGTTTTTGAAAGGGTGATGCCTATGGGAAGCCAACGACCATTGCGGGTTCCTTGAGGGTTGCACAGGGAACCGGGCGTCTTCCTCTTGTGATCATTGTGGCCGGTTCGGGCGGACACAACGCAAACACCGATGTCTGGGACCGGCAGTTCGAGGAGATGGGAGTTTCAAGCTTCGCTATGGATTTGTTCGCCTGGGACGAGGAAATTGTCAGCACCGTCGTCGATCAGTCGCAACTGGGTCGGCTCAACATGATTTTGGATATCTATCGCAGTCTTGATATCTTGGCCTCTCATCCACGGGTTAACCCGACCAGCATCGCCGTTATTGGGTTCTCAAGAGGCGGCCAAGCGGCTCTGTATGCAAGTCTCAAACGATTTCAAAAAATGTGAATTCAGGGCGGGTTTATTAAGCCGCCTACATCGCCCTCTATCCGACTTGCAACATGACATTCATGGGGGATACCGAAGTCAGCGACCATCCAATCCGAATTTTCCACGGAATTTCTGACGACTACGTGCCGATTGAACCTTGCCGCAGCTACTTCGGGCGTCTTCGAGTGAGTGCCAAGGATGTGAAGATGATCGAATATCCGGACACTTGGCATGCATACGATTTCCCCAATCTTTCCGACGACTTCAACGATTGCCAAGGATGCTCAAACGACGCTCCGCTGCACCCTGCGAGAGGAGCCGGTTGGAATAATGATTAATGTTGAAACACAGAAGCCGTTCACTTACGGCGATAGCTGCATTGGCCGCGATCCTCATGTGGCCTATTCTCCAGCATCCACACACGCAACAGAGGCCGAAGATCAAAGCTTTGCTGAAAAGCGTATTTAGGTTGAATTGAAGTCCCCAAGCGGCCGGTACCGTCTTGTGAGGGAGGTATGGATGAGAGCGTTTTTCGGAATCCGGCGGGAGTCCGAGCGGCTTAGCGACGGCGATATCGGCACCCTCGAAGCACAACAGGTAACGACAAAGGACCAGCTTATCGGGACGTGGCAACTCGTTTCTTTCAAAGCGACCAGTGGTGATAAAACCAGCTATCCTCTGGGAGAGCATCCAGGCGGCTACAGCGGATACACGCCAACCCG
This sequence comes from uncultured Alphaproteobacteria bacterium, assembly GCA_963702755.1. Classification (GTDB taxonomy): domain Bacteria; phylum Pseudomonadota; class Alphaproteobacteria; order Rhizobiales; family Xanthobacteraceae; genus JAJPKK01. The sequence continues at coordinate 3,073 of CAVPDZ010000019.1, forward strand.
GTTTTGGCTGATGTTCGTTGACTCCACCCGAAAAGCTCCCGGCTGCTGCTGCGATGACGGATGCTGAAGCCGCTTCTCAAATGAAGTCTCATGGGGCCTACACCGGAAAATACGAGACCGATCCGACCAGACGCCCGATGGGATTAAAATAACCGTCCATGTTGATGCAGCGTCGAATGAAGCTATCAACGGAACCAATCGAGTATTCTATGCCCGTGTTGACGGTAACAAATTGATAGCGACATCACCGGCCATCTTTGTTCCGATGACTGGTTTAACGAGCGTTGTTCAGCTTGAGTTAGTGAAGGTGGATTAGCTAGCGGGTTCGGCTCCGTGGGTTTCGGTTGTTTTAGGGTCCATCGCCTCGACCAACGGGCATTCGAAGGAAAGGCGTACAATATATGACGCGACTCTCCATAAAGCTGCGGACATCGAAAAGCGGGACCAAATTCTATAATTACTTTATTTTTCCTAGTTGTTCTGCAACCGTCGAAAACAAATTCGATATCGGGATAATGATCGCCGCCTGTTCGGGTAGCTCAATCGGAGAGGGTGGGGAGTTGGCTCTTCCGAGCCCGTATAGGGCACCTCCTGATTGCCGTCGCCAGCATAGCTGAACTCTCCACCCGCTCCATTCGCGAGGCGACACCAGGGCATAGAGTTTTCTGCCTTGCTGCACCTCCGTTGCATTCCATTGCCGCCAGAGTTCGTTGACCGCTTCAGATGCGGCGAAGGGTGGGAGGCCCAAGCGGACCAACTCGTTGATGATCGCCGCTTTGTAGACTTGTTCTGCCGAAAACAATCGGCTCCGAAGCTGCCGTCCCCCGATTGAGTGCCGTTTGATGATCCCGCGACGGAGCCAGTTGTTGACGGTATCGGTGTCGATCCCGGCTATCTCACCCAATTCCGAGACGGTGACCAAGACGCCGGGGTCCGACGAAAGTTCCGCGTTCTTTGCCATCGGTGCCGAAGCCTTTCTTGAATTATGGTCATGTGACCATTATATGATTGTGTGGCCGAAAGCCAAGGCCGAGGCCTGAACGCCCAGGTGACCGCAAGAGCGCTATAGGGCAGGGGACCAGCCGCAAGAGCGGGCCGAAGACACCCTATCCGCAAGGGTCGATTTGACCTTGGGGACACTGCCGAAGCCGGACACCACCTTTGCGGACACCACAGATCAACCGATGAAGACGATCCTCTACTGTCGCGTCAGCACCCTGGACCAAACGCTGGAGCATCAGCGGACCCAGGCGGAGCAAGCTGGATTCAAGCCTGATCTCGTTCTCGCCGACCATGGCGTGTCGGGCATCGCCACCCGCCTGTGCGAGCGGCCGGAGGGCAGACGGCTGTTCGACCTTCTCCGCGAAGGCGACACCTTGCTCGTCCGGTGGATTGATCGGCTCGGCCGCAACTACCAAGACGTGACCGACACCGTTCGAGAGTTCATCCGCCGCCAGGTCCGGGTCCAGACCGTCATCAACCGCCTTTCGTTCGATGGGACCACCAACGATGCCGATGCAGGCCGCCGTAAGAGACGCACTGATTGGCTTTATGGCCGCAACCGCCCAGGCCCAGGCCGAAGTGACCAAAGCGGCCCAGCGGGCCGGAATCGATCACGCCAGGGCATTTGACGACGGGTCGAAGTATCGGGGTCGGAAGCCAACCTTCACCCCCGAACAATTCGGTCTTGTCCGGCAAATGCTAGGGCAGGGGCTCGGCGTATCGGCGATTGCCAAAGCGACGGGACTGAAACGGCAATCGATCTACCGAATTCAGGCGGAGCCCGACCAACAGGCCGCCGCTCTTCGATCCTGGTATCCGGCAGCATGATGCAAAATTTCCTGAAGAGATTGCTGCCTTGGCCGCCGCCCCCAATCGTCGCCGCCCCCGGTGCCGAAGCGGCCGGTGCTGCAAGCAGTCGGATTGAACGACTTCCTGGGTTTGGACATCCCGCCCGGGAGATGTTGCTCGATCCGATTTTGCCGGAGCGATCTTTGGCGATGCTGTATGCGCCGAGGGGCTTGGGGAAGTCATGGTTGAGTCTTTCGATTGGACTGGCGGTGGCCGGTGGAAGTCCGTTGCTTCGTTGGTCGGCACCGAAGCCGCGCAAGGTTCTGTTCGTCGATGGCGAGATGCCATTGGTCGCGTTGCAGGAGCGGCTCCGGGCTCTTGCATCCGAATTCGGCGACGCCATCGGCAATGATGGATTTCAACTTCTTGCCGCTGATAGCGTTGAAAGCGGAATCGATGTTGGCAGCTTCGAAGGGCAACGTGCCCTGGAGCCATTGCTCGACGGTGTTGACCTTGCTGATCCTGGACAATCTTTCAACGCTTTGCACGACAGGCAGCGAAAGTGCAGGGGACGCCTGGATTCCAATGCAAAATTGGCTGCTGAAACTTCGCCGGAGGGGCGTCGCCGTTTTGCTTGTCCATCATGCCGGAACCAACGGCCGCCAACGTGGCACTTCGCGGCGGGAGGATGCCTTGGACACGGTGATCGCGCTTCGGCGACCCGATGACTATTCGACGGAGCAAGGGGCGCGGTTTGAAGTTCATATTGAAAAACTCCGCAACCGAGCGGATGGATCGGCCGTCGTGCCGTTCGAGGCGGCACTCGAACCGGTGGGACGCGAGTGGCATTCGTTGGTCCACCCGTGATCTGAAGCCGCCATTGCTGGCCCAAGCCACGGAACTTTTCCAAGCCGGAATGACGGTTCGGGAAGTCGCCACGACACTTGGCATCAGCAAAAGTGAGGCGGGACGGTTGCGTTTGCGGGCTTTGCCGCCAGTTGAAAGCGGTGAGACGATTCCCGAGAACAACATGATCCGCATCGATGAGTTGCATCATCGAGGCGATTGAGGCATTGGCTGCGTTGGTTTGGCTCTGTCCCCGTGTCCCACCCCCTATAGCTCGCCGAGTTGGGACAACGGTTTGGGCGGGCGCCACAGGTGCGTGTTGCAGACGAGGTACAGAAGCCCATTGATCGTAATCAATGTCGTAGATGCTTTTTTTGATATTTGGAGCAGCATGATGCTTATCATGGGTGGACACTATGCCCCTGAGCACGGAAGAAATTCTGCGGCACGAGGCCAACGAAATCCACCACACTAATCTGAAAGAGGAGCACACTGGGACTAACCTTTGCGTGGCGTTGAACCAGTTGAATTCAGCCGCACTCTGTCTTTCCGGTGGCGGAATTCGAAGCGCCGCTTTCGCGCTTGGGGTTATCCAAGCCTTGGCTGTTTCGCGGCCCGCTCGGGTCCAAGAGGCACGGAATTCGCCGCCACCTGACCCTGTCCAATCCCTGCTTTCCCAATTTCATTATCTCTCCACCGTATCTGGCGGGGGATACATCGGGAGTTGGCTGTCGGCTTGGCGGTTGTCGGAGCCGTTTCCAAAGATCTGGGCTAGTTTGACGGGGCGTCCAGGTGGTGCTGACGTCGAGCCGCCCCAGCTTGGGTGGCTTCGGTCATATACCAACTATTTGACTCCAAGAATTGGCCTCGCATCGGCCGATACCTGGGCGGCAACCGCACTTGCTCTACGTAATCTAATCCTTAATTGGGTTGTGATCTTGCCGATGGTCTTAGCGATAATTCTCTTGCTGAAGATCATGGGTCTTGCTTCTAACTGGACTATTGTCTGGGGCATAACACCGGAGTGGACGCCCCACTGGAGCTTCGGGTTGGATGGATGGACTATTTATATCAAAATCGCGAGCGAAATCGGTTCATTCATCGCGGGGATGTTTAGTCTCATCGTCGCCTTGGCCTGGATGGTCGGAAATCAACCATCGTCTCGACCACCAGGGGACCAGGGTCCTACGCAAGCCCAGTTTCTGCAGGGCGCGATGTTTTGGTCGATCTTGTCCGCCGTGTTTTTGGTCCACTTTTTGGCTTCGGATCTTACCGGCCTTTCTCTGTTGCGTTGCCAGCAGGATCACGCTCATAAAATCGGATTTGTATCGATGTGTGAGGTGGGAATGTACGAAAAGTCGGAGTTGAATGTTCCGAAATATTATTATACATCATACATGAGCGCCGGGGCAGCGATCGGTTTATTTATTTATGGTGCCGGCTGGATTACCGCTGGGCGGTCAATACGGAATTGCTTCGACTTGCTAGCGTGGGCAACGTCGGGAGCCGTGTACGGCTCACTCGTTGGACTGGGTCTATTTTTCTATTTAATGATTTCCGATGAGGGTATCGGTCCAATTCCGGAGCCATTTCAACATCTAGTGCTAGGTGTGCCGTGGGTATTGATGTCTCAACTGATCGCGTGCACGCTCTTTGTCGGGATCAGCAGCTACAAGCCCGGATCAGATGCGGATCGTGAATGGTTTGGTCGCGCCTCAGGATGGTTGCTAGCCGCTGCGATCGTCTGGTTGATTTTGACGTTTCTCGTTTATTTTGGAAGCAACGCAGTGCCGACCCCCGATTTCCTGCGGCGCCTCAAGGACGCCCTGCCTGCGGTCGTGGGCTTATCGGGAAGCTATCACGGCAATTTTCAGCAAAAGTAGTTTCTTGCCAGCTATCGGTAATCCTGAAGGCGTCCGGCAGCACTTGGCTAGCACAATACTATCGGTCGCAGGCGCTATCTTCATCGCGACGATTGTAATCGGGACTGGCTACGCTATCGATCAGCTGTTGTTTAGCACGACGTTGTTGAGGCAACTAGGTAAGACGCCCGATCTGTGGGTCGCTAATACCCCTGCCATGTTGACCCGACTTCTGCCGGCGTTCGTGATTTCGTTGGTGATTGGCGTAGTAGCATCATGCCTTATCAACATCAATCGGTTTTCCTTGCACGCGCTTTACCGGAACCGGCTCATTCGGGCATTCCTCGGCGCGTCACGACACCGAATGCCGGATCGGTTCAGCGGATTTCGACCTAGCCGACAACCCGCGAATGCATCAGCTTTGGTCGCCGGTCGAAAAGGGGAACTGGCGGCCTTTCCATGTCATCAACGTCGCACTCAACGTCGTCTCGTCAGCGAGGTTGGCGTGGCAAGAACGTAAGGCGGAGCCATTCACGATTAGCCCGCTTCATTGCGGCTGCAGCTGCTTGGGTTACCGACATAGCGGGACATACGGAGGAGAGACGGGCATTTCGCTTGGCACCGCTATGGCTATCTCTGGAGCGGCTGCCAACCCCAACATGGGTTACAACTCGTCGCCTATGACGTCGTTCCTGATGTCATTGTTCAACGTCCGGCTCGGATGGTGGCTCGCAAATCCCGGGCCATCGGGCCAGGCCAGCTGCGAAAAGGAAGGGCCGAGGTTCGCAATTGTGCCGCTAGTCGAGGAGGCACTCAGCCTTACGACTGACGATCGAAAGTATGTCTGCCTCTCGGATGGTGGACATTTCGAGAATCTAGGTCTTTATGAGATGGTTCGTCGTCGCTGCCGTTTCATCGTGATAAGTGACGCCGGATGCGATCCCAATGTTTCCTTCAAAGATTTAGGTAATGCGGTCCGCAAAATAGCCATCGATCTAGGTGTGTCGATACGGTTTGACGGCCTTGAGAAGCTCAAAAAGCGCCCGAGGGATGGCAACGATATCGGCGCCGGGCATGATTATCATGCCATAGGCGAGATCGACTATTGTGCAGCAGATGGTCACGGAAGGAATGGCTTAATACTATATATTAAGGCCGGATATCATGGTGTCGAGAGTGCGGGGATCCGTGCTTATGCGGAGGCACACTTGGACTTTCCACATCAAAGCACGATCGAACAAGGTTTCACTAAATCACAGTTCGAAGCGTATCGCGCGCTTGGATTTGAGATCACTGACCACATATTGCGTGGTGCCCTTGTAGATGATGAATGTGCTAAAGACCCCACTTTGGAACGAGTTCTCCTAACTCTAAAAGCGGGGGCGCTAGCCCAGGAAGTCCAATTGAACTCCCGTTAAGTGACGCGACATGCTGATTTGTGCGATACGTCAACATCATGACAGCCGACAAGTGGAGCAGGTCGAATGCAATCCCAATGTCGCTCGTGTAGCGATGAGGAAAATGGCTTCCGGAGTAGGCCATTCGCATCGCGGTCGCGAGATCGATGTAACAATCCGCGTTTTCCTGAAAGCAGTAGTCGAGCGGGCACACCGGTCGGCTGCTTTGCTCAGTAGTTAGTTACGTGCACGATATCCATGATTTGCTTTTCACTGAAACTGGTTTCATGCCGGTGGAAAAACGACGGGCTGTGATAGAAAAGGAATTCCTCATCTAGCCAAAGGTTGAATGTCTTTTATCTCTGTCCGGAGCGGCCCGGCTGAATGCATAACACTAAATGACCCATTGCCCTTTGCCAATTCATAACCTCATCGAATCCCAATTGAAGCAACTCGGAATTCGTCGAAGCGAATTGGCTCGCCGCTGCGGATTTAAGAACATCGACAAAGGGACACGGCGCCTCGATGCGGTGTGTGGCGGCGATATCGACTCCCCGTCGTCAAGAATGATCCTGACCGCCTTGCCCGCCGCCCTGGAGGTGGATGAGGGCATTGTCCAGGGCGCTGTTAGCGAGACTACCGAAGCCCTCGACGAGATCAGCCGAAGGGCCGCTGCCGACCGCGAAGCCGCTTGGCGGGCGTCGTTCAAGCCCCATGGCTACTTGTGCGGAAGCCAGGAACTGCCCTCCTCCATAACAATGTGTGGCATCACCGGGGGACCGGAGCGGTGGCTGAAAATTCCTCTCGATCCGTCGCAACCACCGGTGACGTTTGCCGGGCAGGCGTTGGCGGTTGTCGGAAGGACGCCAACAATTACTTTTTTCGGTCGGACAACCGGCTTCATCGTCAACTACTCGCCCGATCATGCGGTGCGGTTCGATGTCGAAGGGAATCCGGTTGAGGTGCTTTCGAGAGCCTATGGCCCAGCGGAGATCGAGTTGCAGATCGGGCGGCGAAGGATATCGGCCGATAGCTTCGGCAAGATCATGGACATTGCAGGAGAAGCCGAATCGATCCCAACGACATGGTGATCGCCGCTACGATTGCGGACGGCACTCCGCGAAGCCAATGAAGATTTTCAGGACGTTCGGTCGCTGATGGTGCTATTCGCGTTCGGGAGCGAAAATCACGACGATAAAGCTAATATTATGTCCGGTTCTCATCACGCCCATAGTACCGGAATGCAAATGCTAGGGCGACAATTGCGGCAACGTTGAGCAGCCCCAAAATATTTGCGTTGGCGTCGTAAAGTGCGAGCAGCATCGAGTGGTTGACTTCATATGCATCGACCGTTCGCGAGATCATCGAGCCAAGAGTTCCAGCCACCGCCACGGCGCTAGCAATCCTTATTACTCTTCGTCTTGCCGGTGAAAGCTTCGCGGTAGTCGCGGCCATTGCTATGGCTTGGCGCTCCTCCAGGTTCGTGATCCGCTCGTTTGAGGGCGTCAGAGTATCGAGTGTCGGCCGTAGTCGGAACAGCAGCAATCGGCGGGAAATGAGCATGGCGGCGTAAGCCGAAACGACGATCATAATCATCGGCAGCACGACGCTCACGCCCCGGAATTGGAAGCCGGAAATATGCGCCAGCAGCAACGAGCCAGCCGCCAGCAAAAGTGACATTGTGATCCAAGAAATGCCGGCGAGCCACAACACGGACCGGCTCGATGACGTGATGATTGTGAGAATCTCCGACTTCTGGGCCTCATTCACTAAATAGTGGTCTCTGTTACCGAACAGCCAAGCGTTTGGCGCCCGGTAAACGAAGCCATCTGACACGGGTTTGAACACGACAAATCTTCCGAAGTCGGCCATGTGCACTCCTATTGCAGCTTTAGGCTCCCGGGGATTAGTCGCGCGAAAGCGGGCGACTTCGTTTGCGGACGATGGAAAGCCCTGACGAGCATGGACAGAAACCGGAAAAACCCCTGTCCCAGTGTCCCTAGCCCGCGAGCGGCGAGCCTTGGGACAGCGGATAGGATTTTCGATTTGGAGCAGCCATTAGAATTGCTAGCGGGTCGGTTGTCTGAACAGATTCTCCGGTAGTGGGTCAGTCCGAACTTTAGCCGTCTTGACCCGCGCTTGGAATCACCGGTGTCAGCGGGCATAGTGGGGGATGGAACAGAAAAATCGGATATCGGCCTCATCGAAAACAGCACAGCTTCTCCTGGCCGCGTTCTGTGCCTTCCTACTCGGCGGATACGTCGCAAAAGGATCGGATTGGCCCGTGCTGGTCCTTAGCAGTGGGGCACTCGCCGGTGTCCTCTTGCTACTCATCCGTGACTTCTGGAAGCCGAATGCCTAGCCACCTAAATAACTCGCGCGACCGCGCCCAACTCATCAGCGTCGTTTCGCGGGGGTCATCAGCATTTCCGCTTCACCCCAACGACCAGACCTGCCTGAGAAGGACAGGCGGTCCTTAACTAAATGCGATCCCAACTTGACCCCCGTTGCCAAATCCATGATCTCGTCGAAACCCGGTTGAAGACTGGCCGTCGAAGGATATCGGCCGGTAGGTTTAGGCGGATCATGGGCTGCATGCAGACCCCGATCCCAACGACATGATGATCGTCGCTACGATTGCGGACGGCACTCCGCGAAGCCAATGGAGAGTCTAGAACGTTCGCCCGCTGATGGTGCTATCCGAGTTCGGGCGTGAGACGCCCGATGCCGCATTTCGACAAGGCGAAATTGGTGGGAGGCAATAACGATGGCTGATTTTGCAGCGGCACTTGCCACAGCGTCCAAGGCACTAAAATTGGTGAACGACCTTGCATTCGATGCCGCCGCATTGAAGTCGAAGATAGCAGACCTGAACATGGCTTTGGCCGACTTGAAAAGCACACTTATTGACGCCAAGGAGGAGATTGCGGCGAAGCAAACGGAAATCGACCGTCTAAATGCGTTGCTCAAACGTCATTGAATAACCTGAGATGGGACCTGGAACCAGTGCCCTTCTTCCTTTCCGGGGCATATCGGACGACTCTCGTGACGTTGAGGGCTTTGGCGATTTCATTCCCTGGGTTTCTGCCGTTCAGAACATGAGTTAGATACGTTCGGTCGAGGCCGGTGCGGCGAGCAAATTCTGATTGACTGCCAGCTTTAGCCACTTCTTCCCTCAGACGCTTCACCAAATCATTTTTGCTCGGCAACAGGACTCTCCTCAGTCCAAGGGCAGAGATGATCTGCTGCGTGAGGCGTTGTCGTCTGGTAGAATCCGATTGATTGTGGACCGATGGGCACCGGTTCGGCCGCGCCCACTGCATTTGCCCGCCCGCACTTTTTACTTCCTCTTCGAGGAGGCGTAGCACCGCCTCGTCGTCAAGCAGGTGTCCTGACGTTTCAGACGACATGCAGATTCCTCCCCTCACCTGGACGCCTTCTTAACGGTCTTCAGGGGCGGGCAAAATTATGCAATTATAAACGTCCCCGATGACGGCGTCCGTTTCGATCTTGACGGGAACCCGGTTGAGGTTTTTCGGAGAGCCTATTGCCCGGCCCAAATCAAATTGCAGCTTGGCCGTCGAAGGATCGGCCGGTAGCTACGGGCGCATAATGGCGGTTCGCGACGCTGATGTCTTTAAAGGATAAGCCAGTGATTTTCGGGTCGCCAGCGTGTGCCGCCGACGAAAATGCCTCGGCTACAGTTCGGCTCCGGGGCAGTCTCGCATGAAGGGGAACCCGACGCCCCGATGATGTGCAAGACGGAGCGTCGGGCACTGCGTCCCGACAGGGATGCCCGAAGCAACGCGGTCAGCTTAACACGCCGGGTTAGGGGCGTCACACTCAAGGCGGCGGCCCTGCCGGTGAGGGAACAATCTGCCGCGCAATGAGTCGACGTAAATGCGTGGCACACCCACCTTCCCCCAAATAGCCCCGAGGGTGACCATGCGGGAGCCCTGGCCGCGTCCCTGCGTGGTCGGGGCTTCTTCTGTCAGCCTGCCTCCACTGCGCACCGCCGCCGAGCCGTTCGCCATTGTGGCGTTGGCTGGCGTGACGGCGATTGAATACGGGTTGCGCCGTGGGAGCATTCCAAGATGAACGGTTCTTCAAGCGGCTACCACCCGGTCAGCATCGTCTCGGACCTCCCGACAAGCTCATGCGAAGGATCCTATTTTTCATCATCGCAATAAGCGGCTCAAGTCGGTTCGGGACGCGGGAAAAACCAAATTTTTTGTAGTCATTTTTAGGGTTTTGTCGCGCTGAAGCCGTTAAATCTAACCCCAGTCTCGACACGGCCATCATGCCCAGAACCGCCATTCCGCGCGCGAACCACCAGCCGAGACACACGGCGTTACTCATCCGTGATCGTCGTTCATTAAATCCTGGTTATTCCCTAATTGTGGAATTACGCTCCCTGATTTCAGGCTAATCCAAATTGTCGAGCTGAAAATCCCGAGTTTTCAGCCGACAACCCACTTTCCCACCTGATGGGGACGATACAAAAACGGGGTTTTAATTCATTTGCCTGTTTGGCCTAGTTGTGGTAATATATGCTATCAATCAATAAACCATGATATTGATAAATACTACAGTTAGGCCACGCTCAAATTAGGGTTGTTGGACCATGCTTTTAGAGGAAAACAATTATGGATATGTCTCCCAGCGCAACCACTGTCGCCACGGCGTCCTTTAGGTTGCCCATTGAAACGCTTCACAGGGTCGATGCTTACTGTCAATCGCAAGACCTAACCCGAAGCCAGTTGTTGCGGCGGCTGCTCGCCGACTTCGATCCGATCAAACAAATGCCGAGCCCGGTTCCGGAACAACGGCATTCTGGTTGGATCGTGAATTCTAAGCGGTAGGCTTTTGGCATCCCCTCCCACCCACGCCACCATGCCGCTTTCGGGCGGTGGATGCGATGGAGGGAGTGGAGGCAGATAGCTAAACTGTTGCCAGGATAAATTCTTTGATTACCTTCATATCGATATTGGCGAAAGTTATGTTTCTCCCTCCACTGCCTCCATCATGTGAAAAAAAGTGGTGATGTGCGGCGTTTTGGCGGCGATTTGGCACCTGAGCGACATAAATAGAAGGGAGACTTAAAACAAAGAGGAGATTGATAAAATGACTAAACGTCTCACCGTTCATTTCGATGCCGCGAGCTTCGAGCATTTGCGCATACTGGCATCGCGAAATGGGCTGTCCAAGGCCGGTTTAATTCGCTGCATTGTGAATGAAAGATACCATAATCATGTGGCCGTGCCAGACCGACCGCTCGAACTCGCCAGGTAACTTTGGGGTGAAAAACCAGCCGTGACTCAGACGGCTGGCTCGTTTCGACAAAAAATAACAGGAGTAAAGATATTGACTAGCGTACCATTACAACAATCTGATAGCTCATCTTGTATTTATGACCCACGAACCGACGCCAAACAATACATCGATAGGAAGTGGACACCAATCCCGGTGACTTTCAGGTCCAAACGACCGACAATCAATGATTGGCAAAAACTGCGGATTGCACCCGAAGAAGTCGGGGAACTCTTCGGCACCTCCCCGCTGAATATCGGCGTGGTGCTCGGTGACGCCTCCAGTGGCTTGGTGGATATCGACATCGACACTGACGCGGCCCTGGCCCTGGCTCCCCACCTTTTACCGCCAACCCGGTGCATCTTTGGTCGTAAATCGCGGCCGAGCAGTCATTGGCTTTACACGGTGCTGTCACCGGAAGGGAAGGTCGCATTCGTGGCCAAGGACGTCGGGACGATTGTCGAGGTGCGGGGCAATGGACACCAGACCGTTTTCCCACCTTCCATACATCAATCGGGGGAGCCAATCGCGTTCGAGATCGCCGAAGAACCGGGACCGTCGACATGGGCGGAACTGGTGACAGCGGCCCTAAGCCTCGCAATTGGCACCAGCCTTCTCAAGCATTGGGACGAGAACCGACGCCATGACTTGGCCCTGTGCGTGGCCGGATGTCTCGCCAAAGCCGGTTGGGAGAAAAAAGAAGTTGAGAAGTTGATTTTAACGGTCGCCACTGCCGCCCATGACCGTGAAGTCGAGGATCGCATCAACACCGTCGAAACAACATTTGAGCGGTTGGCGCGGGGCGAACCGATTTCGGCCTTTTCCGGACTGGCCGATCACATTGGCAAGAGAGTTGGCCGAGACGATCTGCAGATGGTTGGACGTGGCCCCGGAAAGGCCGAGCACCACCATCGACGACCATTGCCTAAGTGATGCCGGGGCCGCCGACGCTTTTGCCGCCGCCCACAAATCGGACCTGATCTACAGCGGCAGGGGAGGATGGTTCCGGCGAGATCACGAGCTTTACACGCCTGAGCCGGAAGAGAAGGTTCAAGGGACGGCAAAGGAATTCTTGCAATCAATGGCCGATGCCTTGACCGTCCAATTCCCCCAAAAAGCCAAGGCCACGAAATCCTTGCTTGGCCGCTCCCGGATCAATGCGACGGTGGAGCTATCCCGCTCCAAGCTTTGGAAAGATTTCGCGACCTTTGACGCCGATCCGCTTCTCCTGGGATGCGCAAACGGCGGCATCCTTAATCCGGATACCCGCTCCGTTGGTGCTGCCCCCGAAGCGATTGTGACGAACAAAATCAATGCCGCCTTTGATCCAGCGGCGACCTGCCGGAGATGGCTTGAATTTCTCAACCAAATTTTTAAGGATGACGCCGAACTGGTTTCGTTTCTTCAGCGAGCCGTTGGCTACAGCCTATCGGGATTGACGACGGAACAATGTCTGTTTCTTCTCATCGGTTGTGGGGCGAATGGCAAAACAACGTTTGTCCAAACACTTGTTCGTTTGCTCGGCGGCTACGCGGCAACCCTGCCGATGCAAACCTTAATGGAATCTAAAAATGGCTTTAATCAAACCAATGATCTCGCCTCACTCTACCGGAAACACTTAGTTGTCGCTTCTGAAGGGGAACGCGGGCAACATCTTGCCGAAGCAAAAACTAAATTAATAACCGGCGGTGACCGTATCAAATGTCGCTTCCTATACAAAGAGTTTTTTGAATATGAGCCGACATTCAAACTATGGCTGGTAACTAACGACTTGCCGTTGGTGACGGGCAGCGATGATGCGATTTGGCGTCGAATCAGGTTATACGGTTTCCCGTTAGTATTCCCGCTGATAAACAAAATAAGAAACTCCCCGATCTTCTCCAAGCGGAATTGCCCGGGATTCTAAATTGGGCATTGGACGGTTATGCGGCGTGGAAGGAATCCGGCCTCCAGCCGCCCCAACAGGTGCAATGGCGACCCGGGATTACCGTGAAGACAATGACATCCTCGGCCAGTGGTTGGAGACCTGTTGTGACACATCATCTCCAACCATCGAGACTCCGGTCAAGGCACTACATGATTCCTACTCTGCGTGGTGCGAGCGGAGCGGCTTTACCGCCCAGGTGGCTCCCGTGTTCGGCAAGGAACTTACCAAACGTGGCTTCGCGGCCGTGAAAAAAGCCCGGGGCAACGAGCGTCGCGGGATCGCGCTGAAGCCATCGGCGAGAGCGGCCACTTCCGGGGGAAATTTGCTGAACCCTCGGCTCTGGTCGGAGTCCAGCCCGGGCGGTCTGAACACCAATTCGGAAAATCCGCAGCCCCCTTCAAGCCTGCCCCACTAGGCCGGGTGCGGTGTCCGGAGATCAGCGGGATGGGCCCAGGGGCTCGAACGAAGGCCACTGGTCGCGCTTGCCGCCGAGCAACGCCTGTCCCGGGACCGGAATCCGTAGGCCATGAGATACGGGGCAAAACAATGACTGCCTAGGCCACTTTCGCTCCATCGGGAGAGGGGTGGCGCGATCTTGCGTGACTTGACGACGGCGCGGGCCTCGCGCCGTCGCTCAGGTACTACGGGCTACATGACCCGGTGTCGCCAGCGTCCCTTTGCTTTTGCTTTTCCTCAGCGAGCAAGGTGAGAATTTGCTCCCGCTGGGTTTCGTCTATTACCGTTTCGAGAAGACGATGATAACGCTCAACATTTTGGCGTCTAATGAACTCGTTCATCATGGACCTCCACTCGCGGGCGGCCCCCGTCCCGGTTGGATCGTGGTCCAAGTCAAAAATGCCGTCTGAGCAATTCGGCACACTGGCGGGGAATGCTCGCTGCGTTGTTGCCGAAGACGTTGTCCCAGGGCTGAAATCCCTAGGGTCCGGGACACGGGACAAAAAGCAATTGGTGCCTCGGCGACTCTGGCGGGCACCTGCCGCTTTCCCGCACTTCGCGCAAACACCCTTCTTGGGTGGCATGACAAAGCGAGGCCGCTTCGCCCGCTGGTTGATATGGATCAAGGCGAAGGCGAAACGGCCGCGATATGAAGGCAGTAGCTCGTCTGAACGTCGTGCACTGAAGCCGATGAACTCAAACGAGCAACGATCAAGCGGCTGATTGCCGAAGAAGAAGCTAAGCTGCGGGCGTCGAATGATCCGCCCGACCAGCACGCTTAGCAAACAGCAAGCTTAGCCACATGAGCATCAAGGCCGACGAGTATCGGGCCGATTCCGCTTTGTGCTTGAACCACGCTGCGGCGACTCACGATCCTGAGGTAAAGACCGCATTTGAAGACCTTGCGCGTGAATGGCTGGAAGTTGCTTGGCACCTCGAAGACCAAGAGCGTAGGGACCAGGATCGCAAGCGGGCGTGTGAATCGGCGTCGAAACCGTGACCCCTGGATGCAGCTGCTTCGGCTACTTTGCGCGGCTGCTGCATTTCGCGCACAACACCCTTCTTCGGCGGCATGACAGAGCACCCGCTTCTTCGGTCACTGGGTTGATATGGATCAAGGCGAAGGCGAAACGGCCGCGATATTAAGCTGGCCATGATCTTCGCCCTCATTCTCACGGCCATTGCTCTTGCGCTTTTGATCGGAGTTTGCGTCGCCGCAATTCCCGGGCAGCAGGTCCAACGTCTCAGTTAGTCGTCAGCACGATGCGCTGCCGACCAACCGAGAGTCGCCGGACAGTTGCGTCAGTACCGGGCGTACAGAGAAGTCCTGCCGCAAGGCGGGGCTTCTTTTTTTGCGGATGAAACAAAGGGCTTAGGTCAGAACGCTTCTCGCCTTTGGGGACGAGCCAGGAGGATGGTAACGTGCCGACAATCGATGAACGCATCCAACAAATGCTAAAGAAAAGGCAGGCCGCCAACGAAGCCGCATCACGCGCCAGTATGGCGGCGGCGGATGCCGATAAAGCTAAGAAGGAACAGTTGAAACAACTACGCGAGAAATGGACTAAGGACGCCGATACAATCGATGCGGCCGTTAAGTCGCTAAACGAGAAGTTGGCACCACTTGGCGTTACATTCACCTTTCTGGCGAAGCCCGGCAGTCCAGGCATCTCAATTGCTACCGCAGCATTTGAGGGCAGTGGACCAAAGGGTCTAGGCAAGATGACGTTCAACGTCTTTGAAACTGGAGATGTCCATGTCTATTTTAATACACAAATCGCAAGTCAGCAATTTGATCTAACGAAAGCTGAACAAGAAACTTACGAAAATGTCCTCCTAGATTTCGCGGAACGTCTTAGCTGAGGTTGCCACAATCAAACCGAGACATCACGTTGCGGCCAGACATTGACTTTATCTGATCGCCACCGGGCGCAAGTGTTGGATAAGAGCGGAAACGATTGGCACTGAACCGGTGTTAGGTGGTAGCCCGGATGATTTTGCAGCAGCCACATTGACCGGCGATTAAGCTGGCGGATTGGTGTTGAGCATGATCGAATTGGAACCGGTCGCTGGACAACTCGTGTGCGTTACCGCTCCACGGTTCGGTGATGGAGTGCCCCGCGTCTGTGCCTATGTTGTTGCCGAAGCTGATCCAAAAAGGGCCGAGGAGATCGTCAAAGCCAAAATCGCTCCAGATGAGCGAGTGACTGGAGTGTGGCCGCTACCCGCCTGGGCAATCACGGAATTTGATTTGAAGCCCGGGCAGTGCACTTTTTGGCGTGACCGACCACCAGGCAATGCGGGCATAACCAGGTCTTAATATCTGACCGCTAAATCCCTCGACGAGCGTGACATAAAAGGGTCGAACCTAACGACAACTTAGAGTATTTTGAAACCTGCGGGGGGCTGAACTCGGAGACGCATCATGCCCTTCTCCATCTCAACGGCCCTCTTGGGCTCACAGCTAATCCTTGTTGCTTCCGTGGATCGAATCCCAAATCTAAACTATGCTCCGACCTGCCGCGACCAGACCGATCCGACGACGGAAAACATCAAGCAGTGTGTGGTGAACGAAAAAGTTGCTCGGGAGATGATGACGAAAGAATGGTCTCAATTTACGAGGCGCGACAAGGCAAATTGTGCCTGGGAGACCAAGCTGGACAAGAGCCCGAGCTACATAAATTTATATACTTGCCTGGGGATGGAAGCAGCCAACAGAAAGGCATCGAAGGGCAAAATGAAAAATGATTTTTAGCGGACGATCCTGTCCTATGGCATCGTCCAGTCTCTTCATTCGCAACTGACGCCTGGAACCAAGAAGTTTGTAGGTTCTATGCTGTTTTGCGAGGCCGCCCACGTTTCTTTGCCGGCACCTTTTTCGCTGCTGCCTTCCCGTTCCACCAATCGCGAAATTTTCAAGTGTCTTGCCGCCTTTCAATGCGGCTGTCAGCCAACGCGGCTTCAGCCCCCGACCGGCCCAAGTTTCGGGAGGATTCTCGGGATTGCGGTATTTCGGGGCAACAATGGTCCCACGAAGCGCACCGCGAGGACGACCAGGGCGGGCATGGCCATCGCCAAGACGAGAGAGATGAGCGAGTTTAGTTTCAAGCTCGCGCCGCTCTTCGACCACTTTTGCGGTCAACGCGGCTTCGACCTGGGATTGCAGTTGAAAGAGTTTCTCAATCGACATTGATTTTAATGGCAAGGCGGGCATGACGTTTGATCCTTTGGATGTTCAGGGCATCGGCGAATCAGTGATATTGTGTGTAACAAAATTAGAGAATGTAAATGGCAATTACCAACGCCGTACCGGCAGTGGATGACGCCAAGAGTTGATCGGGGCAATTGGCGGGATGGCCGACATCTTCATCAGTTATTCGAAGACCGACCGGATCGAGACAGCCAAGCTTTCGGCGTTCCTTGAATCTCACGGCTACGCCGTTTGGTGGGACAACGATTTACAGAGCGGCGACGAATTCCGGGATGTGATCATTGGCGAACTCGCCAAGGCGCGAGCCGTTATCGTCATTTGGTCGCCCACATCCATCAACTCCGATTGGGTTCGGTCAGAAGCGGGCCGAGCCCATGCCGACCGCAAGCTGATTCCCGTTCGGTCCTCGGAAATCGATTACAAGACAAATTCCGCCACCCTTTGATGTCCTGCACACGGAGCCGATCAACAATCGGGAAAACATTCGGGCCGCCGTTGTTGGGCAACTGGCGAAGCCGGACACGCCTATCCCGATCTCGAAACGGGTGTTGTCCGCTCTCAAGTACCAGGGATTGAATTGGTTCGGGATTTGCGGGGCCGCGATTACGGTGTTCACCGGGCTGAAGGGGGTGATTGAACTCGCTGATTGGGCTCGGTGGCTGATCGATCATTGGATCGACTTCGCACATAGCTTTTGGAATCAGGTCTTCGGGTTCCTTCAGGTCAGCATTCCGAGAGGGCAATCTATCGCAATCTCTTTCGTCGTTTTTTGCACATCGATAGCAATCGGCAGTCGTTTTGAGCGGACCGGCAATGATAACAATAAGCGGTTGTCGATATTTTCAATGTGCTTGGCGGCGGTATTGGGTATAATTTCATACCATGTTCTTTTTTATCCCGTACTTATCATATTTGTAGATATGACGAAGCCAAGCTATGCGTTGGCAGATTATTTAATACTCATTGTTGTGAATGCAATCGCGCTGTTGGTCATGTTTGGAGTTCTCAAATGGTTATTGCACATGTCTACACTTGATAGCTTGAGTATATGGTTGTTATATAATGCTACTCTTGCGTTGATGTTTGCTATACCATTTGGGGATATCGCACTCGACCCAGCGGACGAATCGTTACAATGGCTCGATTTCGTCTTTGTTCCCACGCTTCCGGCGATATTGATGATGCTGATTGGTAATCCGCGCCCCCTTATCAAGCGACTATCAGTCGTTGTGGTGGGTCTGGCCTTGTTGCTTATCCTCAACAAGCTTTCGATCCTTGGCATCCAGGTTCAGCCCCCAAAGGGATAAACTCACGCTGGCCCGCTCGCACAGCCTTTGAAAAGGTTGAGCGGCTCAATTGCTCCTCTTTACGTTCGATTTCGGCCTGAGCCGCCGATCTGGGTGCGTGATCTGTTCCAAATTTGCCGGACCAGGAAGGGGCAAAGGTCGTATCGAAATGCCTGCTGAGATCAAAGTAACGCATCCTGGTTGAATAGCGGGGTTAACTCGTTTTGCGTGCCGTCTTCGACATACTCTTGGCGTCTTAAAGAGGAGGCCGGGTGAGCGAGGAGCCGATAATGTTCTATCAGTATGGCTCGGTGCTGTGTCTGTCGTGCAGGTCCTCGATGCGGCTGATCACTATTGTGCCGGACGAAGCCGGCGTCACACATTCACATTTGCATGTCGATATGCGCCATGCGCGGGTTCGCGCGTCTTCGGGATCCGGAAACCGCGACCCGGGCTCGACGGAAAATCTCAAGGTTGTACGCTGATCACGCGGCTGCCCGCCTCGCCGGGTTGAGAAAGGGGGACGGCCGCATTCGCCATCCCCCTTTCGACAGAGCTATGCGGGAATCTGGGTGACGACGTTTGATTGAAGGCGGCGTATCGAGGCGGGTATCGAGCCTGCCAGAACCTCCCGAAAGGAGCGATACGCCATGTCGAGAGATACCACCGTCACCCCGTTCCGTCAGCCTGAAGCGGTCGACGATCCACTGACTGAAGTTGCCCGTGAAGGCGCCCGCCGAATGCTGGCCCAGGTGCTGATCGCGGAAGCCGCCGCCTTCGTCGCCCAGTGGAAGGACTTGAACTAAATTCTCGACGGTGACCTCGCCTCTGGACGTTAGAGACTCGTGTGCCCGCCACAATGCAGGGCGTATCGGTCAGGAAGACGTCGGTGCCGCCGACGCCGTCCGACAGATAATTGACGTTGACGAATTTGCCCGGCTCGCCCGCCACGCTGGTGAAATTGCCGATCAGCGGGATCGCATAGCTGGTGCCATCGGCGAAGACGCTTAGCGTGGCGCCCGTGGCGGATTGGTTGCTCAATGTCGCGGTCGCGTCGGTGCCCGCGTTGATGAAGTCGATCACCGTGGTTTCGGTATTGGCGCCCACACCGATGTTGAGGTTCTTGATCCCGGTCGGGTTGAACGACGACAGGTCGCTCACGTCCAGCACGCCCGATCCGCCGTTGGCGGAGAAGACGACCGTCCCGCCGCCCACCGCGTCCGCAAACGACAACGTCGCGTGGGGGGAGATGGAGAATGTCATGTTAACAGCGCCGGTGGAGGCGATCTGCACGCCGGTGCCGATGTTGAATATGCCCTCGTTAGCCGGAATGGTGCCGGAGCCGGAGATCTCGGTCGGCGAAGTGCCCAGGTTCTGGATGCTGTCGCCAACCCCGCCTTCGATGCGGCCGGATGACGAGAGCGTGATGGTGCCGCCGGCCGCGCCGGAACTGCCCATCGACAGCGTGGAGCCGCCCAAGCCCAACGTGTCCACCGTGCCCAGATCGAGGAGACCGCTAACGCTAAGAGTAGTGGCGATGTCGAGTGCACCCCGTCGGCAAACAGCAGCGTCGCCTGCACATCGCTGACGGTCAACGAGTTGGCGATGTTCGGCATGGCCGTCCCGCCAGCGCCAATATCGTTGATGGTGAAGAAATTGGAGCTGTTGACCAGATAATCGGCTCCTGGTGCGGTGGTGAACTCGGCGGCGGTCGGGTGACTGAGTTCGACGGGGATTAACCCAGTCCGCGGTGGTTTCCCATGCGTTCGTCCCGCCAGGTGTTGGTAGCGATCCAGGTGAATGTCGCCATGGCGAACTCTCCTAGCTTTCCTGGGCGGCGTCGAAGCGCTTTGGGCAAACATCGTGCCGAAGATGCTGACGAGAAGATCAAGGTCTGGCGTGCAGCCGCGGCCGGGTGATCAGGTCTTCGCTCTGTCCGCGACCAACATAGATTGCATGATTTGATCAGAAATGTCTTTGACAGCTCCGGGAGAGTGCGCCAGGAAAAGTGTATTGGTCTTGTCGCTTTCACCAATGGTTTTGAGTGTGTCAAAATATTAAGTCACCAGCACCAACTGCATTACTTCCGAAGTGGTGGCATTTCCGACAACCCGCTGAAATTGTTCAATCGAGCCCTGGAGCCCCTCGATAATGGCCTTCCGCTGGTTTGCAATGCCTTGCCCTTGAAGAGCTTTGCTTTCTGCCTCAGCCTCGGCCTTTTTGACCACGAGAATTTTCTCGGCCTCGCCCCTAGCGTTTGCGGCGACCTGTTCGCGCTGCGCCGCATTGATATCATTCATGGCCGATTTGACTTTTGCATCGGGAACGATGTCGGTGACCAACACATTGACGATTTCATATCCGAACGCCGTCATGTCGGCATCCAGCTCCTGTTTCACGGCCGCGGCAATTCCCGATTGGCTTGCGAACACTTCATCCAGCGTCATGCCAGGAACATGGCCGAGAATGACCTGTTCGACATAAGACTTGAATCTGTTGCACAGGATCAGACAGCTTGTAGTAGGCATCGAAAACGTTTTCGGGGCGGACCCGATTTTGCACGGAAATCGGAATGGTGACGAACACGTTGTCCTTAGTCTTGGTCTCCATCGTCAATGTAATCTGATTGACACGCAAGCTCACCCTGCCAGTCACGCTATCGACGAACGGCCATTTCCAGTTCAACCCAGGATTGGCGATACGAAGAAACTTTCCGAATCTGGTGATTACGGCGACCTGGGCGGTGCTTACAGTAAAAAAGCTCCCCAAAATCGCGAAAAGGCCCAAGAAGACTAAGAGAGCAAATATGCTCCAGCCGAGCGCTTGCATGATATTTCTCCAATTGTTTGGCTGTTCGGCACGCCCAGACCCGATACTCTTCGGGTTGGTGCTGCTGAACCGGGATTCCCCGGCCGCGCGCCGTCTACGCGCAACTCGCCAGCACCTGCGTTCAGGGTTCGCGGAAAATAGCACAATCCCGGAGAGCGCGCTGGCCGGACGGGTGCCGGTCACACCTCGACTTGGGCAGCGTTGCAACGCCTGGCAGGGCCGCGATGGCAAGTTGTGGCCCGACACAGCCGTGCAGAACGATGCCGGTGACGGAAGATGTCGAGGGGTAAGGTGCCCAGTGGCAATGCGGCGGACGGGCGAAGATGGCCCAAGCGGTCATTCACGGGCGGGCGCCGTCAGGTCTAGGAAAGATTTTCGCACGGCGGCGATACCCGCCGGCGCTACGCTCATTCCGATGTGGCCAATGCCAGGAACGATGGTGATGTGCAGATCGGGCCGCACTGGCTCGAACAAGGGTGCAAAGCGATCGGGATAGAACAGTTCGTCGGCGCCACCCACCAGGAGTGCGGCCGGCTTCCTGCTGCGTCCAAGCGCGGTCAGATAATCGCGCGGCGCGCCGAAATCGACCGCGAGCCGGAACGAATAGACGCCGGTGAGATTCGGAGCCGTGGGCGAAGTCGCGAAAGCGACGATGGGAAGCCCATTGAACCAGTCGATGCCGACGCGATTGAGAATTGCCAGCACGATGATGCGCGGCTTCGCCACCGAGACCCAGCCGCCGGTATCGGGGCGGATGGTCGGCGCGCCCTGCGGCAAAGCCGGCGAGATCATGATGAAGCGATCGAAAAGCTTCTCGTCGGGAGTAGCGATCGCGCGCAGAACAAAACCGCCGCCCGAGGAAAAGCCGATCAGTGAAAAGCTGGCGTTGGGATGGAGCGGCCGCAGCACCGCAACGAAATCGGCGAGATCATCCTCAAGCTGGCCGATATAGTCGATATCGCCGCTACGCCCGAAATTGCCATGGCCGCGTAGAATCGGCACGTAAACCGACGCGCCGGCATCGCGGAGCGCCTTGGCGAGCGGATGCATGCCGGCGCCGTCATCTGATGAGCCATAAATCAATACTACCACCTGCTCGCCGCCACCCTCATAAACGCGATAGCCGAGCTTGGCGCGGTCGCGCGCTGCATAGGTTTGGACCGCTGGCAAATCGCTGAAATCGACGTCGGCGAAAGGTCCGCTGATCGAGGCCAGAGGCGGCGGCTTCACGGGCGCATTAAACGCCAACACACCCCCGAGCGCGCCCAAAACCACAACGGTCAAGCCGGCGAAACCCAAGAGCACGTTGCGCATCTGAATAGTCCTTGGAACCGAAATCCGGATAGAGCACATTATCCGCGACGATGAGTGCTCCTTCCGACAACTTGGTTTGGAACGCACTCGCGCGCGTTGTCGCCGTGTAAAAGCGCCACATGATATTCTTCGCCGGCCGCGAATACCACTGCGGGACTCCTCGGAAGTACATAGCCGTCGATCGTAATGCCGAGGTCGGGATGCGTTGGCGCGAAGTCCGGCTCGCCCTTCACGATGTCGTCCGCAGAGACGGCGTGCAAGTCGTTCAGCGAGGCGCCAACGGCAAGGCCCAACGTGCTGCGGTGCCTTCACCATTTGTCTCGGCTTGGGCGAGCGTAAGGGGGGCGCCGAGCCCGACGACCGAACCGCTTTCACCGATCACGCGCTTGAACAAGCCGCGTGATATGGTGAGGTCATAAGCACACTTACATCGAGTGAGCCCGCCAATTCGCCGAAGACCGTCAATCGCGCACTACCCTGTCGCGGTCGCCGGCGGGCGGTGTGGGCTGCTCGACTGAAACCGGATCAGAAGCCGGAAAGGTATTCTTGAGGGCTTCGTCGAGCGCATTTTCTTGGCGCGCGCGCTCGCGCTTGCCGCGAGCGATATCGTTTTCATGAGGAGTAGATGTCGGCACGCGGGTCCCTACTTCTTTGGATTCTTCTTTCCGAAGGCGGCATCCACCTCATCCTTTTTGATGCGCGCTGCCGGATTGCCGGGCTCGTCAAGATTTTGCTCTTCGGTGCCATCGCCCATCATGCCGGGATGGCTGACGCCAGCGGTCTCTTTAGCGTCATTGGGAACCGTTGGTTTATTTGTCATCTCAGTTCTCTCCGCGCATCAGTCGCATTGGCTTTCCCTTGACCTCAGATCAAGGTAGACGTGGAACACCCGATCTGCACAGTCTCAATGAAACGATCGGGCCGACGACCCCGGGTCCGTTCGACTTCCACTTCACAGTAGGTCCGCACGCGGCTAGATCGATAAGTGCGCTCTGCCCAAGCTGCGGTTTCCTGATCACGAACGCGCGTGACCTCGCGCATGGCGGATATCGGCAATCAAACGTGAGCGTGGTGATGCCGGCTTCGCCCGGCACGATGGTGGCAAGCCGCATCGACGACTTGCACGACATGCACAGCACCGAGCCGTATTGATAGAACATCGTTGTGTTCCCCTAAACGCCAAACCAAAGGCGACCGCCAAGCTCAACATGTTGGGTTCGGATGAACCGGTCCACATGCGCTCAGCGCACCAACACTCCTCAACAATGCTTCAGGCGTAGAAGGTAGTCTGAGCAATTTGGTACACTTCCATCAGCTTCCATTTTGATCTCGCGCACGTTCCCAGCTACCGAGAATCTGGCCGATTTACCGGCCCATTGAAGATTTATTGCCTCGCTCGCAGCAACGCCGCATTGAGCTGCACCATTTAATGACTATGTGGGTGGTTCACGCCGAGTGCCATGGAGAGTATGCGCAATCGGCAGGAATATCGACGACCGCGCAGGGCAACTCGCCGGGTCACTCACCGCCTCAAAGGACGAATGCCATGACGGCAAACGCCAATCCAACTGAAGGCTACGAAAAATGAGCACGGCCGCTGGCGCGGCGACCGATCTGATGAAGAATACCTATTCGACGACCATCAAGGGGGTTCAGGATTACAGCGCCAAAGTCCTCGAATTCGCTCAGGTGAACTCCAACGCTGCGGTCGAGTACACCAAGCAGCTATCGAGCGTGAAATCGCCGGTGGAATTCTTCGCGGTATCCAACGATCACTTGCGCAAGCAGTTCGGAATACTGTCCCGGCAGTCTCAGGAACTCGCAGCAATTGCTCAGAAGACGACGGTTGCGACGACCAAATCCGTTAAGGTTGGCATGTACAAAGCCATCTGATCCGACGTTTGAAGTCCGGCGCTACCGGGCTTCGATTTGTACTCGCCAACCAACCGCCGTCCACGGCCCAATAGAGCCCGTTTAAAATCCGTGAAGTGAATTTCAACTTCTCGCCGCTCGCTTTTTGAGCGCGGATTGCTCTGAGCATCGCCTCGATGGCCTTGTTGATCAGCTTGATGTTGCTGAAACAATTCGGCGAACGGCCCGTCCTGGGCTGGTAAATGCCCAACTTGATCCATGCTCACGTTCCCTGTCTGGACGAGCCGTCGGGCAATCCACGCCGGAAGGGCCGGATAACTCGGCGAAGATGGCGCTGAGCAAACCTCGCGCCTCGGCGTCAGCGCGGCAAACGGCGGACGGGCGGGTCGGGTCGCTGAGAGCGTCAGATTGCTGGACGTTCGGCTCGGATATTCGCAGCAACCCGTGTTCGCTCTCTCACTGCCGCGTGTCCCGATTTCTCAATATCCAGCTGCGCCTGACGGACAGGTCGCCCGGTGGGGGAAGCAGTCGTATTCTCAGTGCGCGCCGAACGGCATTTTTGACCCACAGCAGTCGCGGAACGGAAAATACATCACACCGACGCGGAACGGTTCGATTGCAAACGCGCTCAGCGATGCGCCGATCGGCAGCTTCCTGCACCGCGGGAGAGAGTAGAAAGCTAATGCATCGGCAGAAGCGACGGAGTATTGGTCGTGGCAACGCGGTTCCTCACCGCCTTCTGCACCTTCTCCAACGAGCTCACGTCGATCTGACGCACGCGCTCACGCGAGATGCCGAACTCCTCGGCGAGTTCGGTCAGCGTGATCGGATCGTCGACGATTCTACGCGCCTCGAAGATGCGCCGCTCGCGATCGTTGAGCACGGACAACGCCAAGTTGAGCGCCTTGCGACGGTTATCGAGCTCGTCGCTCGCGGCAAGCGCAGTCTCCGGGCTGACACCCTCGTCAACCAGCAAGTCGAGCCATTCGCCGGAATCGCCGTCCACGCCAATCGGTGCGTTGAGGGAGGCATCCCCGCTGAGCCATCCGTTCATGTCGATCACGTCCTGCTCGGCGACGCCAAGCTGCTTGGCGATCGCCTTCACCTGGTCTGAGCGCATATCGCCTTCGTCCAGCGCAGAGATGCAGCTCTTGGCCTTGCGCAGGTTGAAGAACAGCTTCTTTCGATTCGCGGTAGTGCCCATTTTGACGAGCGACCAGGACCGCATGATGTATTCCTGGATCGAGGCCTTGATCCACCACATGGCATAAGTGGCAAGGCGGAAGCCCTTTTGGGGCTCGAAGCGTTGGATCGCCCGCATCAGGCCAACATTGCCCTCCGAGATGAGATCAGACGTCGGCAGGCCGTAGCCGCGATAGCCCCTGGCGATCTTGGCGACGAGGCGTAAATGACTGTTGATGAGCTTGTGCGCCGCCTGGTGGTCGCCGTGTTCGCGCCAGCGCTTGGCCAGCATGAACTCTTCGTGCGGCTCCATCATCGGGAACCGCCGGATTTCCGAAAGATAACCGGTGAGGCCGGATTGGCCGCCGCGCTCCAATCAGCAGTCGCCAGCCGACCCATGATCTTCACCCATCGTCGGCACCTTCGCCCTCAAACTAGTTTCGCTCCCCGTCGTGGACGCCACGCTACCGCGCGTCGTGGCGGCCGTCGGATTTGCTGTCGCACTTTTACTCCCCGCCTAAGCTGCGACTTGCCTAAGCGTCTGCGTATCCAGGTGAGACTGCATGAATAAAGGCCCCTGCGATCACCACAGCCGCCATGATCCACGCAGCCCTGGATGGCGCGCCGCATCAGCTGCCTTTTTCCTTGGAAGCTGGGACTTCGGAACGTCGCTGCTTTTTAGGCAGCACCTAGTCAAGGTCATCAGCTCGATTGTTTATCAAACTACCATTGCCGTGCCGTAACACCTAGTGAATTCGCGTCCCGCCGCCCGCCACACCGACACAATGCCGTGCAACGGAGTGATGACAGGCGAATAACCTCCTCGGCCAGCCAAATTGCCGCAGGGGGGTGCCGGATTGCTTCGGCTCTCCCACCTACATCGTCCACCTCCCATTTACTCGTTGCGTAGTCGGCAGCTGTGTTGCCGAAGGGGCACGCATTATTGGATTCGACAACACGATTTACCGGCGGCGTCGGTGGCGCAAGCGTTGATCAGGAGAACGAGCCTATCGGCCACGATTTAATTACGGGGACACTTCATGAAAATGACCATTTGCTCGCTCATGCTGAGTAGCTTGGCGGTTGTTTCCGCTACAAGCAAGGATTCCGCGGGCATGCTTTGGGACCGCCTCATCGTGTGCAATCAGTTCATAATCGAACATCCGCATCCAGCGCCGTTTGCAGATTTAACGGATTCGCAGTGCTCAAAACAATCGGGTTCACGATTGTTTCAACGGCAAGATCGAGAGATACCACTAACGCGATAAATTGGGTCTGCTCGCAAATACTGTTACAATGGAGGTGCCTGCAAAAACTGATCTGGACTACCTTTGAACTAAAGATTTTGATCGTCAAATACCCGGGAGATTAAAATGAATTCGAACCTGAACCGTTTGATGTTAGCTCTTGGCATAGCGTCTTTGGCTGTGACCGTTCTTTGGGCTACGGCGCCAGCCTCAGCACAGAGCGCTGCCCAGGCACAGGTACCGCACTCGGACGGAAAACCGTATCCAACCGCATCTGACTTCACGCGATCGACATGACAATCGATAACAGGCCCCATTAATAGTCGTCCACAACTTTCGATTAAATGAAAGGCTGCCGGGCAGAACCCCGGTTGTCTTTCGTGTTTGCGGCGTCGCTGCGCAGGCTCGAACAATTCGTCGGCTCGCTGGCCGAGGCGCCAGCCTCATAACCGGCGGCTAACCACCGGACAACTCCTAATTCGCGCACGTGAAAACGCGATGTGCGGAGTCGACGAGATTTGCTTTATTAATTGCACTACCCCGAGACTTCCGGGTCTCAGACAGCTGCTGTTGAGAAGAAGATTCCGCGCTCGAAATCAGCGCCGACGAGCCCCTGGTGATGCGGTGCATCGTATCGCGGCTGTGGCCTGTGCCGCGCGGTGCGCGCATCGGAAAGCTATCACTCAACCAGAGAAGGAGAACACAGGTCACCGCCTTGTGAATAATCAAAAGGAGAACATCATGAAAGCATATCTTAATATTATTACGTTGGTTATCATGGCGCTTGCACCAGTGGCGCATCAGGAAATCCCGCGGCCGTCCGGCTCACCGACCGAATTTGCGCCGCGCGCTCCAGCCACCGCCGGGGATCACGATGACCACGGCGAACCTTGCGACTGCAAAGGCCAAGCTTGGTGAGATTGCTCGCGAGACATTGGAGGGCCGACCGACAAGCGAGGCCGCAGCGGCTAGCTCCGCTCTGCGCAGTCTTATGGGGCGCGTCGAGAACCTCTAGCAGCGTTGCTCATCAATCCCGGCTCGACCTCGGCGACAGTCGAGCCGGTCTCGGACAATCCTGCGCGTCCATAATCACTGGGGATTGGGCAGTTCCAATCACGATATTCGGGAGCTTCTGCTCGTGGGTGGCATCGTTCGGATGCTGTTTCCGATCTGGCTCGCTGGGTTGGCTTCTCTCGCTCGGGATGGACGGGCAGAGGTGATCAATTTTGCACAGCCTCGCATTCATGACGGGCGTAACGTGCATGCTGGGTATGGAACCCACAACCGGACCTACAACGCGATCGCTCTACAATCTGGCCGGCAAAAAGACGCGAGAATCGCCCAACGGTTCATGTGTCTATCTACTTTGCGGGGGTGGAGGTTGCGGCGTGCTGGGTGGCGTCGTTGTTGAAGCATCGTCCGCCAGGACGAGACCGGAGTGTCGAATGACCGGCGACAAATTTCGAGCGCGGGCTGAGGAGTATATCAAGGCGGCTCACTCGGTTGCCGACCCGGTGTGCAAGCTCGCCCTCATGGACATTGCTCAGCGTTGGCTGCAACTCGCCGCTCAAATAGACAACCCTCGCCCATGCCTATCGGCTCGAACTGTCGATCTCTAACCGGCCCGGTGCGAGTACCCGCTGGCGACGGTCGGCTCGATCCTATTTTTGTGAGAGCTAATGGCCAAAGAAGCAAGTAAAGCCGGGGTCACTCGTGATCCTATCCTTGTCGATTTTGCGTTGCAGGGTGGCGGCTCGCATGGGGCATTTACATGGGGCGTGCTCGAACGTCTGCTAGAGGAGCCATGGCTTAGAATTGATGGCATTTCCGGCACGTCGGCGGGCGCGATGAATGCCGCAGTGCTTGTCGATGGCCACGCCAAAGGCGGGGCCGCGGGTGCCCGAATCGCTCTGGAGAATTTCTGGAGGCGCGTATCCGAGGCGGCTCGCTTCAGTCCCTTGCGGCGCGGACCGCTCGATGTGATTCTCGGCCGCTGGACCCTGGACTCTTCGCCTATCTATGTCGCAATGGACATCATTTCTCGCGTGTTGTCGCCCTATGACTTGAACCCGATAGGCAACAATCCATTGCGTGCAATTCTGGCTGAAACAATAAATTTCGAGCGGCTGTCGCGAGCACCCATAAAGCTCTTCATCACCGCAACCAATGTCCGGACCGGCCGCGGTCACGTGTTCAAGAATAACGCTGTTACGCCGGACGTGCTGCTCGCCTCGGCCTGCCTACCCACCATGTTTCAGGCTGTAGAAATTGACGGCGAGCCCTACTGGGACGGAGGCTATTCCGGCAATCCCACGATCACGCCTCTTATTCGGGAGTGCAAATCACAGGATACCATTCTTGTTCAGATCAATCCGGTTGATCGCGAAAGATCGCCGCGTTCCGCTTCAGAGATTCTCAACCGACTAAACGAAGTGTCTTTCAACGCGGTTCTGCTGAAGGAGCTGCGCATGATCGCCTTGCTTCGGCAAGTTGCCGATCCAGGCAACAGCGAGGGCGCCCAATGGGCTGGCATGCGTATCCACCGCGTCGCGAGCGAGATGCTGACCGAGCTCGGCGCCTCCTCCAAGCTCAACGCGGAATGGGAATTCTTCTCAATTCTGCGCGATGAGGGGCGAAGGTCTGCGCAAGTCTTTTTGGAAATCCATGCATCGGATCTCGGGCACCGCTCCACTTTGGATCTCGATGTCTTGTTAGAGCAGATCTGACGTGGGTGTTTCTACCGAGATTCAGCTTCAGCTCATCAGGAGATTGCGCAGTCGCTTTTGATCGCGGTAGCCATTATTGCGGCGCCATTCAATGGCGAGGCCGCCAAACAGAACGGTGCCCGTGACGGCGGCTATCGAGGGATAAGCGCCGCCAGTGGCGATGTCGCGCACGGGCGAAGATGACCGATGGTGTCGAAAAAGTCGACGTTTCGCTTTGAACGTCCTTCGGTGGGCGGTTTCGATTTCAGTTTGGGGGGATCTTCCGGTCTTGGCAACGTCAGGCGATGGATGGGCGACGCCTTGTCGACCCGATAGTACGAAGTGCCAGCGTTTTGAGGTTCTGTGCGATGGCGGCGAGATGAAACTCATCGCGGGCCCCCGAGAGGCCCCTGAGCCGCATTCGTTCGAACCCGTGGTGGGTCTTCAGGTGCGCAAAACGCATCTCGACCCGCTTTCGTTCATCCCGTGATCTGGCGAATGCCTTTGTGTTGGCTCGCCGTCGAGCAACATCGCGGGCGTCCTCGTGGAGATCTCGTGCGATGTTGCTGCCGCCGTGGTGCAGCACTTCGTTCTGATCGGGCAGGCGTCGCAGTCGCGCTTTAATGCGCGGAAGCGCAGTGTGCGTCCGTCATGCACCGTGCCAGTAGTCCGCAGCAGCTTGCCGTTGGGGCAAATGTAGACCCCCCGCTTTCGGTCCCAGCGAAAGTCGGAGCGAGAGAACACACCGTCCTGCCGATCGCTCTTGTCCCAGACCGGGATGTGCGGGGTGATTTTCTTCGTCTTGACTAACCAGCCCAGGAACTTGCCCGTCCCATAGGCGGTGTCGGCAGCAAGCCGCTTCGGCTTCAGACCGAAACAGAGTTCCGTTCGATCAAGCATTGTCTGGGTTGCTGCAACCTCATCGTAGGTGCGAGCAGGCGTCGCCTCCACATCGATGATCACGGCGTTCTCGATGTCGATCAGGTAGTTCAACCCGTAGCCGAATTGCACGCGTTTGTTGGCTTTCGCCGTCCACGCAGATTGCGGATCCGACGGCGAGATTACCTTGGGTGGTTTGCGCTCCGAACGGCCGCTCCCGGCCCCATCGCTGTCACCATCATTGGCAGCATCGCCCTCCGCGGCCACGTTGGCTTCGAGCGCCGATAGATACTCTGCCACCGGCGGCTTCTGCCGCTGCTTCTCGGTCCAATCGAGTTCGTCGGGTGCCTTGCCATGATAGCGGCTGGCATTCGCCTCCATGACGCTGGCGTCGACGGCAAACCCCTCGCCCTTGACGAGGCCGATCACCATCGCAGCAATGACGACGCGCTCGAATATGTGACGCAGGATGTCGCTCTCGCGAAATCGGTTCAGCCGGTTCTCAGAGAACGTCGAGTGGTGGGGAACTGGATCGTCAAGATCGAGCCGACAAAACCACCTGTAGGCGAGGTGGAGCCTGATCTCTTCGCATAACTTCCGCTCAGATCGAATGCCGTAGCAGTAACCGACAATCAGCATCCGGATCAGCAGCTCCGGATCGATCGAAGGACGGCCCGTGTCGCTATAGAAAGGACGCAACTGCCTGTGCAGGTCACTGAGCGCCGACGTCACGAAAACGTCGATCCGCCTCAACAGGTGGTCCTTTGGCACCATGTCATCGAGCCGAAACTCGAAGAAAAAGCTGGCCTGGTCTCGTTCCTTCCGACCCATCATCGCCGAATCATCCCGCGGTCACTCAAGAGCTAGGAATCATCGTCAGGTCCAGCCCGCAAACCCTTTTTCGACAGCATCGACCCATATCTGCCCTCGGCGGCAAGACTTGCTGTGATGCACAACGCAGGTTGGAGCGGCCGGATGACCCTCGGTTTCGTCGAGCGACCGGTATCAAGCAGTGAGAGAGAAATGCAGACGTTGTATTTTTACTTTGGTTTCTTCGACCAGCAGATGCTGGTATGCCGCCACACAAGTCGCCGAACAAAATCGCATACGCCAGTAGCGACGCACGCGCTGCCCGAGTTTGCCGCGGCAGTGGTCACACCGGAGGTGCAGAGAAGCGAGGGTGGAAACCTGCCGGCGGACTAATTCGCGAGAGGCGGGGGTAAAGCCATTGCTCGGCGTTGCTGGTTTGAGGGAGGCAAAGTCGAAGGGGGCGTTACTCACAGCGAGCTCCAAAGAGCCTCCGCCCGTCCGAAAAGGCAACGCCAATTTAGTTAGTCTGTTCCATCAAAATACGACGCGGAAGTTCCGCTACGCGGCCCGGTCGGTTGAGGCTCGTGGCAAGGCCAAGCTCGATCTAAGCGCGCGAGGCGCCAGCGTAGCAATGGCGCCATCAGGGGCGAGATACCTCGACGCGGTTCAGTCTTTCGCCGCAGTCTTGGCAAGAGAGGCATCGACCGCCGTTGAGCAAGCTCTGGCGAAGCTGTAATCCATGTCGGTGTCGACAACCTTCTTAACGAACTCGCGGACGACATCGTCATGGTTGTACGGCGTCGTCTTGAGCTTGGCGACGGCACCGTCAGTAGCCAAGAACTGGGCGGCGCATATCGGAACCAGGACAGACATCTTTCCATTGGTCTCGGCCGCCGAGGCCATGCGGTTGGCCGTTGTGCCGGTGACCACCCCGCCCCAGGAAAACCCGATAACAAGAGTCGCAATGGCTCCGAGGGCCATTCCTTGCAGCAGACGGGTCAGGGATTCTCCGTGCAGCATTGAGGGAACTTGCATGGCCGATGCCTTTCGTGAGAGGCGCACAAGCGCGGATGCTGACTGCATCCGAAAACGAGCGTCCATTTTTCGAGTGATCGTGTGGCAGCCGTGAGAACAGAGAACTCCGGTAGGTCTCCGTTTTTTTGGGCAGCTCACACTGACATTGCAGCGGTCCAGGCCATCAGTCTGTGCAAAATTGATCACTTGATCGAAATAGTCGTCGAGGAGTGTTCGGGCGAGGCCGATGTCGTCCGGGGATCACATAGGCTTCAAGGGAAGGGCGACCGCGAGGCCGCCCTTTTCTATTCTCCTTCGGGCCCGAGCTGATCGATGCGAATAACCAGCTTGGCCGCCCTCGCACGGACGCGGCCCCATGAATGCACCGTCACTTGCTCCAAGAACGGCGCCGCGAGCGACAGAGCCGCCCGCGCGTCATGCGCACGCACGACATCGGCGGGGTCGGACGGACGTTTTTTGGGCCCCTCAGCAATGCGCAGCAGACGTTCGATCGCCGCCAAGCGTTGGTTGGTTGACGTCGCCACTCCGGTCGCACGCTCGCTCATGCTCTTCACAGCAACATCGAGCATCGCATGAAGGTTCGCTCGTGTTGCGGCGCCGGTTGACATGAACCATCTTCCAGGATCGCGCTAATCGAAGCGCGCCCTCTTCGTGCCGATGCGATCTGAGTGCGCTCCCAACTATCGCATATCCGCGCCGTGGTTGATTGTGCGACCGTGCCGAATTTCATGACGACGCGAGGCGGTTCGAATGGCGTTCTTTGAACCGCGGGTAGCGCGATATCGATTGCGCGGCTCGTTTGGCAGCCGGGACAATGGACGTCGAGCCATGGCATGCCGGCAATCAGCGCGCAGCCCAAATCGTCGGCGACCACAGCGTGCCGCGGCCGACTGCCAGCGCAGCGTTCCAGCGCTCAATGACCCGTAGAGCGGCGGACTGGGTTCACGAGAAGCATACCGCGAAGATGATCTCCATGATGACGCCTGTACGTTCCGTTGGCTCAGGTCGTCGCATTGGGCTCGGCCGCCTAGAGCTAGAGCGCGATCCATCACAGAGCGGCTCTGGCCAGCCTCCTACCGTGACTCGCAGAGATCAAGGTACCACGTCAAACGTCAGCAGCGTTCAAATCATAAGAGCCTCGTGTGCCTCTGACATAGATCCTCGCGGCGGCGGCGCAGATGCGATCGCGGTTAATGTCATACGCCCGGAGAATATCGTCCGCATTAGTCGACAGATCCGGCTGAATCCGCTTCAGCGCATCCGCCGTCACAAAGAACGAGCACTCCATTGAGAGGTCGTATCCCCAGAAACGAACTGCGCGCCGCGTCGCATCGTAGCTGCGGCTATGGTTGGGAAAATTGATCGCCATGTTTGTCGCTTTGTCGCCTTGCGGACGGCCGTTGCCGTGTAACGGCGCTGACGCTACACCGACTTTAACGCCAATGTGTCGCGCTCCACCGCCGAAGCGAGATCGAGCGGGTCGATCGTCAACATCTCGACCGAAGACCTATTTCGGGATTGCGTCGGCGCAAGCATCATCGTCGCAACACGGCGATAGACGGGAAACGATAATCCCTCGATCAGCTCTTCGTCCGTCACGACTTCATAATTGCCCGCCGGCAAAATTCGGCCCACGCCCTTGAGCGAGAAAGGTTTGGCGAACGTGATGGTCTTGCGAGTCGTTCTCATGCTCATTTTGAGAGCCTTTATCTTAGAGCACATTTAGAAGAAATGCGCTGCGTAACGTCCGCATCAATTTTAGACGCCTACCAATCGCTAATAGAGCGTCTGCGCAACATCCCGAAGCACAGCTCCCGCGAGCCACGACTATGGGGGTGCGAATCGTTGGGCTATCTCGGTTACTCCGCAATGAAAGTCGACAAAACAACGAGGCCGCCGACAGGCGGCCCCTCAACGTTGCGTCTGGATCAGATGTGGCGGCCCTTCATTACGGCGTCCACATCGCGCTGCGCCTGCGCCTTGTCGATGCTGTACTTTGCGACGACCTGGGTGACGAGGTCGTCCCTGTTCTTGAGCGCGGCGAGTTCCTGCTCGGAAAATCTGCCCCACTTCTCGCTGATATCCTTGAGAAGGATTTGCTTGGTCTCCGCGGTAGTCCCGGTGCTCGCCGTTGCGGTATTCGGGGTTGCCGTGTTCATGAGCATGATCTCCAAAATATTGTTAAAGCATCATCTGAATGTGCATCATTCAAACAAGGACTACACATGGGGATGAAACGCGGCGATCATAGGGGTGGAGTGGTCCTTTGGTCGAAATAAAACGGAATGGTACGCAAACTCCCATCTCCGGGAGGTGTGCGAAAGATGGCACAAGCTTTCAGCCTGAGTCTGATCAAAATTGATCAAAGCCGAAAGTGATTCAGTACCAAAAAACTGGTGCAGAGAGGTCCTTTCAGGCACCGACGAAAATGCGATAAAACGCAAGTGCGACGATAACGAGGACAAAGGCTGCTGGTATAACAATCGGCGGAACAAACCAGTCGCTCATCATGGCGTTCTCCCGTGAGACTATTGCAAAATTAGCAAGCTCTTTGACCTTGGCTTGATCGATCAGGTCCTCTTTGTCGGCTCGATAATTCGTTTGTTGTCGGTGACGAAAGGAGCCCCGACCACGGGGGCGCCGCAATCCGGGGCTCTCGCATCAGCGCCCATGGGCCTTGGGGGGAAGGTCCGGGGAGAGCGCCGCGCAGGGGTATATTGCGACCGTCATCGAGAGTGGCGCTGTCCAAAATTGAACACCGGGGCTTTTTTCTCAGGGGCGAGGCGCGCGCAAACGGCGACGAGAGATCCGTTACAGCCAGCTCGTCGACCTCGTTGTAGGCGGTGCCGAGTTCGAAGATCTGCGCCCCATGCCTCTGATCGAGCGAAAAAGCCTGGCAAAGCTGCTACGCCGCTCCAAAGCCGGCATCCTGCTCAACGATCATATCTTCGCCAACGGGCCGACCGTGTTCGCTGAGGCGTGCCAGCTCGGCGCCGAGGGTATCTTGTCGAAACGAGCTAATTCACCGTACCGATCGGGGCGCTAGTCGGCTTGGATCAAATGCAAGAACCCGGAGGCGATCGCGGTGCAGAGGGCGCGACGCGAGAACTGGAATAGCCGCTGACTCGCCCCCCGTTTGGTTCCCGGAATAGGCATTATCGGAGGCCGCCAATCCCGACCACCGCTGCGACAGCGCCGCGTCGCAATGATTCCGACGCGGCGCAAAGCAAGGGTAGGCCCGCGGCTCGGTCACCGGCAGACTGGGCTTTTCCTGGGCCTGCTGTTAGGCCGCCGCCTTGCGCCACGGCACCGAGGCCCGCGACATTTGCCGGCAGTCCGGAGCCCGCGTGCGTCGCGCCGCGGAAGTCGGCAGTAGATGTGATCAATTTTGCACAGCGGTGCATCGATGATGCGCGCATTATCATGGGGGGCTGGGAACCTAAATCCGGAGGCCCTCATGGATGGCTTCATTCGTGCGCCCTATCCGCAGCACTTCGAAGATTTGGTCATCGGCGACTTGCGTAAAATCTATGGGCCGCAGTTTGGCAAAGGCACCGGTGACCGTGAAAAGCTTGGCGACGCTTGGAACCGATTGGATGAGCAATCGCTGAGCCAATTGGCCGACGACTTGGAAGGCGGCGCGCTGTCACGGAAACCGACCGCCTAGGCAAGGCCGTTAATGACGATACAGCAACCGACCTCACTGCCGGCGGCAGGTGAGTCGTCCTATGGTGGCTTGGTGCAACATCCGCTAAAATTGTTCTAAAAACTTGGAACAAATCGACGGATGAAGCGTTGGCGGCTACCGTCGACATCGGCCTGCTTGGCAGTCGACGGCTGAGAGACAGGTCAGTGCTCCCGCCAGGAGGGGGAGTATGGCATTGGTCAAGCAGCCTTTGGCGCCCCAGCGCGAGGCGCCGCGATGTGGTGGATGTGGCAAGCCAATGATCGCCCTGACCGCGCTGCCTCGTGTAACGGAACCCGGTCACGTCCGTCTGTTTCAATGTCAGGAGTGTGAGAGAATCGATTTTCGGCCGGAGGATTGACCCCTACGGCTCAGGGGACCAAAAGCGGTCAGCGTTGAGTGTTGCTTCGCTCGCCGCGCGGGTCGCCCGCAAAGCCGGGGTGCATTTGCTCGCGGGCTTCTGTTTCGTTGGCGATAGCGAACCAAGCCTTCGCCATATCGAAAAGCGCACGCTGCATCTCCTTATCCGCGGAAGTGCTGTTTGCAAGATCGATGCAGATGCGCGCGAAATCGCGATACTGTTTCGAATCCACAGGAGGGCTCCCCTAACGCGAAGGACTTCTCGCCAGTGCGCCTCCGCGTCGAAGCTGAGATGAATAATGAACCTTGCGGGACGATCTGGCTAACGATCATTTTGGCACTCGCCTAACGCGGCGGCTGCTTTCTAAACGCACGGCCGCGCCGAGGTCACGGCAACTCCACGGTGATCACCTCTTCACAGTCCCTGCATCGGTAGCTCCGGAGTTCCGGCAGACCGCCGATCTTCGGAGTGACACGGACGAGCGCCATCGTCCCCTCGCATTGCGGGCACTGCCGTACGTCTTTTGGTTCGTCGCTCATGGCAGCGAGGATGCCACAGACCGGCGGTGCTGCGTTGAGCGATATCAAAGTGACGCCGCCGCGAGAAAAGTGCGGTTCGCCGCACTCCTGCGGATTCCGATTTAATCCGGCCGGGTGTTCCGACGTGAAGCCGGCCGGGATTCCGATTTGAAGCCGGCCCCATTCCGAAATAGATCCGGCCACCATTCCTGTTTGAAGCCGGCCACCCTTGCGGTGGTGGCGGTGTTTTTTGCGGGTCAGCGACTCGGGCAACAGGCCCCCTCGATCAACGAGGAGGGCATTGATGCCGGCCAGAAGAGAGCTGACCATGCGGCAATTGCGGCAGATGTTGCGGCTGCGCCAGACGGCGTAAGCGCGCGGGAAATCGGGCGTACGCTGGGGGAACAAGTGAAGTCAAGAGTAGCGACCAGCAGGCACTGCGCATTTAGAACTCCCTCCAGCCACTATCGAGGTCGCTTCTGTGATCCCCGCAACTAGCCGGGCAACAAGAGAGAATCCATGAAAGACGCACACAATAAAGCGGCGGAACATCACGAATCCGCAGCAAAATCCCATCGCGCTGCCGCCGATGCTCACGGCAAAAATGAACATTCCAAGGGTAAAGAACATTCCACGAAGGCTCAGCAGCAATCAGAAATGGCACGCGATCAGTCGAAGACTGCGCATTCCAAAAGTCAACAGTAGAGCTAGGACTCCTCCACCGGAGAGGCTGGAAGCGGCTGCTCTGGTTGGCCCGTTCTCTGAACAAACAAGAAAAATCTGAATGGTACCGCACGCAGGCGGCGGAGTGTGCCGCCCGTGCGACCCAAGCCGCTGATCCCAGAGTTAAGGCGTTCAACCTGGTCGAAGCCGAACGATGGCTCCGTTTAGCTGAGCTTATTGAAAAACGAGCCGATCACTGAGGCCGCCTCGGTACCTTGCGCCCCGGCCCAACGCTGTGTTTCCGGCGGCGGCACGCTGCCCGCCGGAAAGCAGAAGGGCCAGAAAATTCCACGTCACGGATTTTGGACGATTGGGCGGGGTGGCGTGGCTCTATTGGGCCGAGTGAGCCCGACCCCTCCAATCGTGGATTTGGGGCTCGGCCACTGTCGGCCGACACGAGTGCCATGCCGGAGAAGGCCGATACAGCTGGGGTGAATGAGCGAAGCAGTACGCAACGCCGAGTGTCTCAAAATACGAGTGTTGCCTTGTGTATTTGATCAGGCGTTTCCGTAACGTCTACCCACATTGTTTTTCCATCATCGTTTTTGCTGCACACAAAAAAGACCGTGGTCCCTCCTTTCCCCGCTCTCATGTGGGAGACATAGTCGATGTTCACGTCTACCGATGGACCATCCGTCAACGTCAGCCTTTTCCAGTTCGCCATCTTGCTCTCCTGTCTTCACATCATTCCCGATCCATAATTGCGGTCTCGCATATCAGTTGCGGCGGTCATTCAAGTCCCTTCACCCAGTCATCCCAATCGTGCCACGGCCTGTCCGGGAGGCCTAAAGCCCCGTCCAAGAGTTTTTGCACGATGCGTGCGACCTTGACCCGATCACCTAACTCATTTTCCATTAGGAAATGATCCTCAATCATTTTACGCAGATGCTCCTCTGTGAGGAGAACGGTCACCGTAAGTTTTTCTGATATTGGCACGGGCTTCTCTGCCTCACGTCCGAACGATCTCACTGGCCGATCAGCCGCAATGCATTTCGATCGCTGTCGTTGATTGTGAGCTTTCTCTACGCGTCTCACACTCAACTCGTTGGTCCCGGCAACTTTGACCAATCGAGGCCCAATTCTTCACACGCAGTACGAATGATGCGAGCATCAAGAATTTGGTGCGGGCCGCCCAGCGGCACCTCTGCCTTGCGGCCTTGACGATGAACCGTCACGTTCGCATGGCCTGTACCGCGCTGCTCCTGGTCCGTGTCGAACCGGCAACCATGCTCCGCGAGCCATTTCCGAAACGTCGCGCTTTCCATCGCCTTGCTCCTATGTCTGGCGGCTCCCGACAGAGACGGTGGGCCTCGTTTGCTCAATATATGCCAATGCTTGACCGGCACGTGCCTTGATCCCGATCAAGACAGGCGAGCAGCAATGGTACGAAGTATGGTCAGTTCATGGCCGTCGTTTGCGGCGACGCCCTATTAATGGGGGGGTGCCCGCGTCAAGATGAGTGAATCTATGTCACGGATTTTGGAAGGGGAGAGGCCATGCGGTGGTTTTAGTGAGCCTCGTTGGGCGAACTGTCGTCGAACAGCAGCGGCCCAGATCGCAGCGACGATGTTCGGAAAGCCGTTCGGTCTGGAGCCGCAAAACTTGGCTTCTACTCCAGCCAAGCTTTGCAACGATAAGGCAACTCAGCGGTGCGGCATTGATGCAGATCATAAATTCGCTCTGACCCCTGCTGTTGCCGATTTGCGCCAAACGCAAAGGCTTAACGGAAAAAAGCACGTCACGGATTTTGGACGGTTGGGTGGGGTGCGGTGGCTCTACTGGGCCGTGGAGGTCGATTCGGTTGTGGTGCTCCCCCACAGGGGCGCCGAGAGCGGTGGCCGGTTCGGGCGAAATGGAGGTTGCTTGGGCTGACGGCGCGTTGGTGGCTGTGGTCACCAAAAGCCGATACCCGGGAGCGCGCCGGCACGCTCCCCGACCTTCTCTACATATGCGTCAGCATCTTTGCGACTTGCTCGGGTCGACTTTCGGTACAGCCCAACAGCACCGGCTCGGTATCCTTTCTTCACCTGCTCCACGATATTCGGCGGCACATTCTCGTACGGCTCGAAAGTGATTCCGGATTGCTTCAGCAGCAGATCAATCTTGGCCTCCATTCTCGACAGCGCCGCGATGCGTGTTTTGCAGCACCTTTATGATAAGCGTACAGGTATAAGGACAGAAACTCAAAAGTATGAATAGTTCAACTAGGTTCGTCGTCATTGTTTGCCCCTGTTTGGCATCAGCTACCGTTATCACAAATCGCGTCGGGGAACACGTCGGAACGAAGGTGGGTCGGTGGCGGATATTGCGAGCAAACGGATTGCGTCGCGGCAACGACGCTTGGCCGAATTTGCCGGCGAAGGTACTCCACCAGTCGACATAGCGTGTGAATTATTGTGCGAGGACCATGTCGGCACGTACCCGGTTTTGTTGTTAGATGACGATGTGTCCTTGAAGTTTGATAAGGCGTAGCCCGCCCCCCAGGCCCTAAGAGCGAGATGCGTCCGGGCCGGTGTGATGAGAAACCACCGGGGCCGTGCGGCTCGGAGGCTACAAGTGTCCGCGCCTGGGCCGCTACAGGCTTGCCGTGTTGGTCGAGCGGTTTGGTGCGAGCGCTGAGATGGCGGACGTGTTGGAAGCGGTGTCCGCGTCTTGCCGTGGGTGGCGGCATGAGCACCCTGTGAAGCGGCGCGGCGCCAATGCCGCAGATCACCGGCTTGCATGCGCTGCCGCACGCCTTTCGGCCATCGTGTGGAGCGCATGGAATACAAGGGCATCGAGTTACTTTGTGCGAGCGCGGCCGGGTCTCGATCAGTGGGTGTGGACGGTTCTCCCTAAGGACAGGCGTCCCATAACATAATAGCGCCCTGATTTCTCCGTCTTGAAAAATTTGGCCAGCGCGATGCAGCGATCCACCAGCGAGTCCATGCGCGCCACGATCTCCGAAACGCTGTCCCAATCAGCCTGCACGGCCGCATCATCAGGGGACTTCCCATAGATCCGAGTAAGCTCTCCCTGAATTGTCTTTAAAGCCGTCCTCGATGATCTCATCCAGCGCGGGTTGCGGCGGCCGGACTTGCCGCCTTTCATTGCTGCCGTCAGCCATCGCGGTTTCCGCCCGCGACCCGCGGCGATCCGGCTCGATCCCAAGTCGGCCAACACCGGCCCGCGGTGATCTGACCAGGCGGCAAGAGAACTTTGCACACGCGGCTAAACTTGAGAGCGCGATCTGAATGAATGGCAAGGTCGAAAAGTTCCTCAATTCCTGCGCCCGTGATCCGTGGTTCGCTGCGCACCCTAAGTGCTGCCCGCGATCAAGAGCATGGGCGGCGAGAGCACTGAGGCCTGGCGCACCACCTTCTGGCCGTCCTCGCGCACGCCGAGGACGACGAGCAGCCAGATGGAAGTCGCTTTGCGGTCGAGCCGCACGCGCACCCCACGACACCAGCCTTCACCGGCTCCCCTATTCCAACGCTTCGCCAGGTGCCGCCAGACCAATGGCACAGGTACGGAAGCCATCACGGGCCTCTTCAGCAAAATCTGTCGGGCTGTTCACGACGATAGGGTACTCGAAGAATGGCTTCCCGCTCTTCAATATGATGAGCTTGGCGTTCCTGAGCGATCCTTTCCCAGTCCACCATTACGACCCCCACCACGGTGGTCCGCCTAGAGTTTCCACGCAAGGAGAACGACGTAGGCAATCCCGAACGCACCACCTCACCCCAGGCGACAGCCCACTGAGGCTGACTCCCTAAATCCAAACAATCGAAAGCGGACATGGCTACTACGACTAGGAGACCGCCGTTCACATTTGCCGGACCTAATTACGTGTAGTCCCATCGGCCGGAGAGCACCAACGATGACTTCGTCAGAAATGGGCTGTCGCGGTCTTCAGTGAGGCGACGCGCAGCAGCGGGATCGTCGGGCGCCTGCTCCAGTCAGGTCATGAGGAGACCTTCGCATTGATTCGTGTTACCTCCTCGATCATGGAAATTAAACCGCTCGTGCCGCGAGCGATTCTCGTCGGCATCCAGGTTCCGAGCGTCGACGACGTCGCGCACGCCGCGAGCCTCGATGAGCTGGGCCGTCTAGTGAAGACCCTCGGTTACGAGGTCGTCGGCACGATGTCGCAGAAGCGCGACGCGATCGACGGCGGGACGGTGCTCGGCAAGGGGCGGCTTGCTGAACTCGCGGCGATCACCGGCGGGACAGGCGTCGTCGGATCGATGGCAATCCTGCAAAAGTCGAAGGCCCGCGAGCGTTTTGAGGACGCCGACGGGAAGAAGCCGGATGCCCCGCCGACCGAGCCTGATCCGGAGGCGCCGCCGAAGCCGGAGTTCGTGATCGTCGATCACGAGATCTCGCCGAGCCAGGCACGCAACCTCGAGCGTGCAACCGGTGCGCAGGTGCTCGATCGGACTGGCGTGATAATGGAGATCTTCTATCGTCATGCGCACAGCCGGGAGGCGAGGCTGCAGGTGGAGATCGCGCGGTTGAAGTACGTCTCGCCGCGCCTGCGGGAGTCATCGGCAGGGGAGCGGCGGCAGGGCTCCGGCGCGGGCGAGTCCGATCTCGATCTTGATCGCCGCAAGATCCGTGATCGCCTCGCGGAGCTGAAAGAGCAACTGGAGGATATCCAGCGAGACAACGACCAGCGTCGGTCCGCGCGTAGCGATCAGCTACGGGTCGCGCTGGTCGGATACACGAACGCAGGGAAGTCGTCGCTCATGCGTGCGCTCACAGGCAGCGGGGTGCTGGTCGAGGACAAGCTCTTCGCGACGCTTGACACGACGGTGCGCACACTGAAGCCGGAGACGAAGCCGCGCGTGCTCGTCTCGGACACGGTAGGGTTCATCAAGAAGCTGCCGCACGATCTCGTCGCGTCGTTCCGATCCACGCTTGCCGAGGCACTCGAGGCGTCGCTGCTGCTGTTCGTCGTCGACGCGTCCGATCCGACGTACGAATCGCAGCTCGAGGTGAGCCGCAACGTGCTGCGCGAGATCGGCGCGGAGATTGTCCCGTCGCGCCTGCTCCTCAACAAGATCGATCGCGTGAGCGAGGCTGATCGCGCCGCCCTGCGCGCGAAGTACCCCGACGCAATCCTCCTCTCCGCGAAGTCACCCGCGGACGTGGCCGCGCTGCGCGAGATGATCATCGCGTTCTTCGAAGCTGCAATGGTGGAGGACCAGATCGTGCTGCCGTACGCGAAGCAGGGGCTGCTCGGCGATGTGTACGAGAACGCGCGCGTGCTCTCCGAGGACTACGACACCACCGGCCGGATCATGAAGGTGCGCGGCCTGCCCGGCGCCATCGCGCGCCTGCGAAGAACCCTCGCCGCTTCGTGAGCTGATCGCCGGCTGATCGGCTACGGCTCCTGCCTGAAGAGGCCAGGATGCCACCATCAGCCCGCAGATTCACTCCGCCGCCCGGATCATCGGGATCGTCGGCCGCCGATTCCAATCAGCCGCGGCCAGGTCCCGGCTGCCGACCGATACCGTCCAGGCTGAGCACTCGGCGCAGCGGATTTCGATGCCATCCGGTGGCTTAAATATCGTGTGGGCGGCGGCACCGCAGTGGGGGCAGGCGAATGGCGATCGCCTCGAGATCCTTGTCTGCTACGGCGCCTATTGCCGGCGCGGTAACGGCAGTGCGACCCGGTCGGACTAACGCTTAATGCCTCCCGCCAGCCGCGCTCGCTCCCATAGCTAATCGAATCCAGCAGAACGTGAAGCTGATCGCCTCACCGAGGACGATATCGCGCAAGCGAGTCTCGGTGGCACTCGTGGTTCCAATGACCTGCAGGCAGCGAAGATGACGCGACGCCAAAAGCTAGATATGCCTCCCGAGGGCGGCTACGATCCGGGCCATACTGTTTAGCAGGCGACGCCTCCTATCCCAGGCCCGCCCGTCACCACGGTCTCAAAAAAAGCGGTGACTGCTCTAGCGATCGGGCCCTCGCCGCACCGATCTCTTTAGATGCGACTATCAAGGAGTCAGCCATGCAAGATGGCACGAGAATGACTATGAACTCGCGGCAGCGCGGACGCGGGGCGCCGCTTTCTGCTCGCTCGAAGCAGTGGAGCCCGGGCTCCCAGGGGCAACTCGGGGCTTTATCGGTAGTAGACCCTCGCGCTGCAATTTCGAGCTTGCGGGCGCGACGGATAGCCTCCGCCTTCTCCCGGGCTCTCTTTTCGGACGGTTTCTCGTAGTGGCGACGGAGCTTCGCGAAAAACGCCTTCGCGCTGCATCTTCTTCTTGAGCACCTTGAGGGCCTGATCGACATTGTTGTCGCGGACGAGAACTGCACGTGTTGTTCCTTCTTAAGCCGGCGGTGCAGGACCCGACGGCAGCAGGGACGCACACCAACGCATCCAGGCTGTCATTTGAGGGAAAACCGGCTTGCCGCTGCATGGCTACATGGCGCTGCGGGAACTCAAAAACAACAGGAAGATCAAACTAAATGCGGAGAAAACCTCAGGTCGGCGAGAGTGCCGCGCAGCAGGGATCTGTTGGTCGACAAATCCCGTCTCCGACATCAGCGCGACTTCGTCAGCACCGGTGCATCACGGACCCGCATGACCAGCCGATGTGACCTCGTGTGTGATTACCTTGAAGCTCGCAAGCGTGCACGGGCCGAATGAGGTCACGATCGCTACATCGGTGGCGTCGCGCCCGCGTGCCATCAAGATGCGGCCGATGCGCGGCCTGTTGTGGCGGGCATCGAACGTGTACCAGCGGCTGCCGAGATAGGCTTCGAACCAAGCGCTGAAATCCATAGGCGAATCGTCGACCGGCACGCCGATGTCGCCGAGATAGCCGGTGCAGTAGCGCGCCGGAACGTTCATACAGCGGCAAAGCGTGATGGCGAGGTGGGCGAAGTCCCGACACACGCCGCGCCGCTCGGTGTGAGCGTCCCACGCTGTCTTGGTCGGGCTGGCGTGCTCATAACCGAACGCGATGCGATCGTGGACATAATTGCAGATCGCCGTCACTAACGGCCAACCCTTCGGAACCTGCCCGAACAGAGACCACGCCGTATTTGAGAGCCGATCGGTCTCGCAGTAGCGGCTACCTAGCAGGTAGACCAGCACATCTACCGGCAAGTCTTCTAGCGCGTGCTGGTTCGCCT
This sequence comes from uncultured Alphaproteobacteria bacterium, assembly GCA_963702755.1. GTDB lineage: Bacteria > Pseudomonadota > Alphaproteobacteria > Rhizobiales > Xanthobacteraceae > JAJPKK01. The sequence continues at coordinate 47,448 of CAVPDZ010000019.1, forward strand.
GGTGAGCCGTCGCGTCAGGCTCGCCTTTGTCCTGCACGAGGAAGTCCGTCGACAGCGTCAGCCGGCCCGTGGGGGCGCGGATCACGTGACAGAAATTACCGAAGCCATCGTGATAGGTGTTGGCTGGGATGGGCGGATCGAGCCGCATGCGATCCCAGGTCAGCAGATCGGGAATGCGTGAGGGATGGACGCTCAGTGTCAAGATCATTGGCGTCGGCTGCGGACAGTCATAGGAAATCTCGTAACCCGCACGAATCTTCATGAACCGGTCCTCGGCCACGGGCGCGTCCCTGCCGGACGTCCCTCAAGAAGGTGAGGACTAAACAGTTCCGCCCTTCGTCCGCAAGCGACCGACCAGACGCCGGCCGCGGTCATGCTCGCCGACGCCGAAACCTACGCAGGCGCCTCAGACCCCGACCTGCACGCCCGCGTTGCCGGTGGCAGCGGCTACGCAGTCACGGGGGTCTGCGTAATTCTTCGGGTTTGGCGTGCAGAGGGCGGTCTCTCCGTCAAGACCCACGAGATCGGCTACAATGTCGGCACTCAACCGTGGAGACCAACATGGCATTTTGGAAGCGACTTACAGAAGTGGACGGCGGGACCGTAGACGTGAATCTCGATCAAGTGGCGTACCTCAGGCGTACGGGAAGTGTGTCTAGGATTTATTTTGGCGGCGGTGAAACCGATCAGGGCCGATCTTTGACGGTAGCTGTAAAAGAAACGCCGGACGACATTTTAGACCCCCGGAAATTCTCATCGCAGCCGATGGGTTTCGGCTGATGGTATTCTACCGGCCATGATGCCGAGTGAACCGCCCGAGTGAACCGCCCGTCTCGCCGCCCTTTCCTTGTTGGTGTATTCTTTGCTCTCCCGAAGGGGGATCAGATGGCGGTCTCTTGTACTGTATTCGTTGGCCACCCATCGACGGACGGCTCTGGCGGCGTTTTTGAGTTCGCGGAGATGCCCCGCGTTGGGGAGTCAATTATGTTGTCGGGCGTCGGCCTTGACGCTCCGGCCAACCACACCGTTCATGAGGTGGTGCACATTCCTGGTCGGGACGGTAGCCAACGTTGATCGTAGTTGCGGAGGGGCATCCCGCGCCCCAGTGGGCGAGCCGCGAGCCGGGATTGGCAGCAGCGGCAGGCATGCGGCGGGACCGTCGGGACGGTGAGTGAGCGTGAGCCGGTCCCGGCCCGTGTTTCCTCCCATCGCAGCTATCGGGGAGAGGTGAAATGGACATGTCGCGACCGGGCCGGGCTGCCGTTCTCAACCAAGAAGATCTTCAGCGTCAATGATCAACTCTGACATAGTCGTCGCTTACGCACCGATCGAGGCCAGCCGGCCTTCTGGCCACATCCAACATGGTGCGATTGATCAACATGGTGCGATTGATTTGTCGAACGCCATTGCGCTTTAATGATCGACACCCCACATTGTTACGAGGCAAGTAGCGCTTGTCTGAGAGCTGCCCAAAAAACGGGGACGTACCGAAATCTCCGCTCTCTGCAGTGGCAGCGGTGGCGTCATCGGCTGGCACAGTAATACTCAAAAAAATAGCGGTCGTGGTGGGGATGCAATCGGCATCCGCATTCCGCGCGCCCGCGCACCGATTACCGATTGCGGTGCCTCTCATTTCAAGGTGAAAGTCATGGAAGTACCTGCAATCCTGCAAGGCGATTCTCTCACTCGTCTTTTGCAAGGCGCGGCGTTGGCGCTGTCGCAGCGATGATCGTCGGCTTCGGCTGGGGCGGATGGACATTTGGAAGCACTGCCGAAAAGGTTGCAAAAGAGCGGGCCGAGTTGGCCGTGGTTGCCGTTCTTGCACCGATCTGCGTCGAACAATTTCGCCAGGCGGCCAATGCATCCACAAATCTCACCGAGCTGAACAAAATCAGCTATGCATGGGATCGCGGGACGTTCATCGAGAAAGGCGGCTGGGCAACAATGCCCGGCAGCGAAAAAGCCGATTCGGCAGTTGCGAAAGCTTGCGCTGATACGCTCGGTAGCCTGAAAGCAGCAGACCTGCGGTGATGCGCGTCGACGATTGCTTCGCGCGCGCTCATACAAATTAACCTCGCCGACTTCCTGGCCGCACGCGACGCGCTGCGGCTGGGTGCGTGAGACAAACCAAATCGCCTATCAAAGATTAAGGGAGGCACCAATGAAGTTCCGTCCACTCCACGATCGTGTTGTCGTCGAGCGCATCAATGCCGAGGACAAGACCGCTGGCGGCATAATCATCCCCGATACTGCCAAGGAAAAACCAAGTCAGGGAGAGGTCATCGCCGTCGGGCCCGGCGGGCGCGACGAAGCCGGGCGGATCATTCCGATCGACCTCAAAGTCGGTGACCGGGTGCTGTTCGGCAAGTGGTCGGGCACCGAGGTCAAGATCGACGGCGCCGAACTCCTCATCATGAAGGAGAGCGATATCATGGGGGTACTGATCGAGACCGGCGCCAAGAGAAAGGCCGCGTAACGCTTTCCAAGAGTTTCAACGTCATTGTGAGTGCGGCGGAAAAATGTCGCACGCGAAAGATGACCAATAGGAGTTACCAAAATGTCTGCCAAAGAAGTTAGATTTTCGGTCGATGCGCGCGACAGGATGCTGCACGGGATCGAGACGCTCGCCCACGCAGTGCGCGTGACCCTCGGTCCCAAGGGCCGCAACGTAGTGCTCGACAAGTCGTATGGTGCGCCACGCATTACCAAGGACGGCGTGACGGTCGCGAAAGAGATCGAGCTTGAGGACAAGTTCGAGAACATGGGCGCCCAGATGGTCCGCGAGGTCGCGAGCAAGACCTCCGATCTCGCCGGTGACGGCACCACCACGGCGACCGTGCTCGCCCACGCGATCGTGCGGGAAGGCGCCAAGGCGGTGGCTGCCGGCATGAACCCGATGGATTTGAAACGTGGCGTCGATCTCGCCGTCGAAGCGGTGGTGAAGGACCTTCAGGCCAATTCCAAGAAGGTCACTTCGAACGAGGAGATCGCTCAGGTCGGCACCATTTCGGCGAATGGCGACGCCGAGATCGGCCGCTTCCTCGCCGAGGCCATGAAGAAGGTCGGCAACGAGGGCGTCATCACCGTTGAGGAAGCAAAGTCGCTCGAGACCGAGTTGGACGTGGTCGAGGGCATGCAGTTCGACCGCGGCTACATCTCGCCCTACTTCGTCACCAATGCCGACAAGATGCGGGTCGAGATGGAGGATGCCTACATCCTGATCTCTGAAAAGAAACTGTCGGGCCTGCAGGAACTGCTGCCGCTTCTCGAAGCAGTGGTGCAGACCGGCAAGCCGCTGGTGATCATCGCCGAGGATGTCGAGGGCGAGGCACTCGCCACGCTCGTGGTCAACAAGCTGCGCGGCGGCCTCAAGGTCGCTGCAGTCAAGGCGCCGGGCTTCGGCGACCGCCGCAAGGCCATGCTGCAGGACATCGCGATCCTGACCGGCGGCCAGGCGATCTCGGAAGACCTCGGCATCAAGCTCGAGAACGTCACCGCTCGCCATGCTTGGCAAGGCCAAGAAGGTGATCATCGAGAAAGAGAACACCACGATCGTCAACGGCGCCGGCAAGAAGGCCGACATCGAGGCCCGCATTGCCCAGATCAAGGCGCAGATCGAGGAGACCACCTCGGACTACGACCGTGAGAAGCTCCAGGAGCGTCTCGCCAAGCTCGCGGGCGGCGTCGCGGTGATCCGCGTCGGCGGCGCGACCGAAGTCGAGGTGAAGGAGCGCAAGGATCGCGTCGACGACGCGATGCATGCGACCCGCGCCGCGGTCGAGGAAGGCGTGCTGCCGGGTGGCGGCGTCGCGCTGCTCCGCTCGATCAAGGCGATCGAGAAGATCCGCGTCGCCAATGACGACCAGAAGACCGGCGTCGACATCGTCCGCAAGGCGCTGTCCTGGCCGGCGCGCCAGATTGCCGTCAATGCGGGCGAGGACGGTGCGGTCGTGGTCGGCAAGATCCTCGACAAGGATCAATACAATTACGGCTACGACGCCCAGAACGGCGAATACGGCAATCTCCTCAGCAAGGGCATCATCGACCCGACCAAGGTCGTGCGCTGCGCGCTGCAGGGGGCGGCGTCGATTGCAGGCCTGCTCATCACCACCGAGGCCATGGTGGCCGAAATGCCGAGGAAGCAAGCGGCGGCGCCTGCCATGCCGCCCGGCGGGGGCATGGATTTCTAGCCTCCTGTGCGACGGACGATGGCGTTGCCGATAACTACCGTATTTAGGGCGTCGGCAACGTCCCTCGTTATAATCGTATATCGGTTTGCGGGAACGTCAGTCGAAGCGGTCGAGACAACCAAATGGTGACGCCATGAGCGGGATCGTCATTCTCGAGATTATCGGCATCGCGGTGCTCATTTATCTCTTCGTATCGCTTCGCGTGCTGCGGCAATACGAGCGCGGCGTCGTATTTTTTCTCGGAAGATTCGAAGGGGTGCGCGGACCGGGCCTCACGATCGTTTTCGTTCCGATTCAGCAGATGACACGGGTTTCCTTACGCACCGTCACGATGCAGATTCCATCGCAAAAAATCATCACCAAGGACAACGTATCGATCGATATTGCCGCGGTCGCCTACTATCACATCTCCAATCCGGAAAATGCCGTCATTGTGATCGAAAATGTTTATAATGCGATCAACCAGATAAGCCAGACCACGGTGCGCAACGTCGTCGGGCAATTCAGCCTCGATCAGCTTCTCTCGGACACAGCGAGCATCAACCTGCAAATCAAGAACGTCATCGATGGTCACACCGAGCCTTGGGGCACCCAGGTAACGGCAGTCGAGATCAAGGACATCATACTGCCCGACAACATGCAGCGGGCAATGGCAAAAGAAGCTGAGGCCGAGCGCGAACGACGCGCGAAGATTGTCGCCGCCGAAGGGGAATATCAGGCCGCTGTGAAGCTCGGTCAAGCGGCTGACATCATCACGCAGCATCCCGTGGCACTTCAGCTACGCACGCTCCAGACGATGGCGGAAATCTCCGTTGAAAAGAATTCGACTATTATTTTCCCGGCCCAATTCATGACAACGGTGCAGGACGCCGTCCGGTTGTTGGTGCAGGATTTCAGCGTCGAAATAGCGCGCTGCCAAGCGGGGAGCACGGCGAATCGCCGTCGCAATTGACGCTGCGCACTCCGGCTCAATCGCCCGCGGGACTCGACTGCTCGCAGAACCGAGGTTACGATGCCAAATGTAGATGCGAACATAATCAGCTTTCAATGCCCAAAATGCGGGTGCGATCTTCAACAGACGATTGGATTTTTGAAAAGCAATAAACGACTGGTCTGCGACGGTTGCGGAATAAGCATCAGCTTCGACACCGCTAAACTTGCAGAGGCCACTGGGATTTTTCAAGAAGCAATTGAGAGCCTGCCTAACGAGATCACGATCAAGTTTTTTCGCTAATCTGCTTCTCCGCGCCGGAGGGCGCCAGAGATCGTCAGTCTATTACAATCGATCTTATCATCCCCATATGTAAACTGTTCGACGGAACTCGGACCTATGGAGGTGATCGCGTGAATTATTATTTCGTTCCTTACTACGTCAACATCGTGCAATCTGATATTCGCGGGATCAAGTGCGGCTGGTACTCGATGGACGAGTGGGGCAAGCTGGGTTCCGGGCCGTTTCCGAGCGCGATCGAATGCCTCGGGACAGGCTCACAAGTAAAGAATGGGCCCACGCCGAAGTGGTTGCAGTGACCGTTTCGCAGTCCAATCGGCTTCGGCCTGCGCGTTCCCCGGGAGTGCGGGCCCGCCCTGCTGTTTTAGAAATCGTTGTCGTGCAAATACTGGAGAGGAAGCCGCCGTCGCCGGCCGCCGGTCTAGGACGGTCAATCCCCTGGCTCAATTTCCGCCGATCGACCGGCAGGCCTGCTGCTGGCGGATTCGGCCGACCATCCCGAATGCGAGATTAGGCTTCCAACGATCATTCGCGGAACGATCGGCGCGCCGACAATGTGGAGATTGAAGACCTCTTCGGCCTTAATCGCCGGCAGATACGGTGGGCGAGACGCCCCAATGATCCCAAAGACGGTCGCGCCGCTGAAACCATGATCGAAGCCGAGCGAGCTAACAGTTTTTCTTTCCGCCGGCCACTCATAACGCGGTGCAGCGCCATTTGTTGGATGGTCGTCTGAATTGACGGAGATCAATGCTGGGCGGGGCGGCCCAAAGCCAGATAGTGTCATGGATTGGCACCCGATATCGAACGCTCCGTTCGACCGCGAGCTTGAACTTGCGGTGATCGATGCCGCCGGGACACATGCTCTCGTATCTCCATGCCGCCGCACTCTCGGCGGATGGACCAACGCGGAGACCAAGCAGTCGATAGATGTGCGTCCGACACACTGGCGGGAATGGACTACGACAACCTAAGCGTTCGCGCAGTCCGCATCCGCCTTCTTCGACGCAGCCAACCTCACCGCGCCGTGGAGCTATTCTTCCGTTGGTTGCGAAGGCCGATCTTTTGTCTCTTCTTCCACCAGCAGCTTCAGGATGCGTTGGCGTTCCAATTCGTCAGTCGTCCTCGCTAACAATTTCCGATAGTGAATGAGATTCTGGATGTGAACAAATCTTTCCATGGCCGTGCTTCCTTCTTGGTCGCACGGGCGAGAGCGTATTTATCTCTCAGTCGTCGGCGCCCGGGGGGTAGCTGCCGACAATGGACGTGACGATACACCGGATTTGGACAATGTGATCGTGAAAAGGGGCCGACGAAATCAATCCGTCGGCGACCGGTTCTCCGATCCGCCGGCCGTCAATTATGCAGAATGCCTCGCCGCGGTGCCGCAATCGCCGCTTCGAAAAGGACCGAAGTCCAAATCATTCGGGCCGCAGAGACCAAGCTAACGGGAGATCTCGGCCGAAGGCCATGTGCCCATTGCTTTCGCGACCAATGTGCCGTTCTCATCTAGCACAGAGACGGTGACCCTTTGCGACTTGCGAGCGAGTTCGTTGGCGACAGTGGCGGCGTGAAGTTCAGCTTCTTCCAGCGTGGAGAACTCTTCGCCGATATCTTCAGTCACGCTGAGGCCGTTGAAGTCGGCTCGAAAGAAATAGCGGGGCATCCCGGATTTTCGAGCATGTGCGCGAGGCGAGAAAACCTGCTCGGCTGTTGGGGCCGGACTTTCGACCACAAGGGCGCGAGCGAAATATCTACCCGCAGCGGCGCGGAGACCTTCGGCCGCATGAGGGTCGCTCATCGCCCGAGCCATTTGCAGGCACAATTCGGCTTGCGAACGCAAGTAGCCGGCCCCTTCCATGGGCGCTCCTTCGCGGACGTGTAGGTGAAGCGCCCAGACGAGCAAGCTAGTGCTCGGGCGTCATTGGCCGTGTTTTGCGAGCGATCCTAGGCAGGGGCGACGTCATCCGCCTCTTTTGCCTCACTACCATAACTACGCAGGCACCGTCGGGTTCCCCACGTGCCCGGGAATTTCTTTAAGTTGAGCGATCAGTCGGGATCGATGCGGCCGTGCAGCCGATCGGAGTAGCCGCCGCTATTTCGGCCGGCAACGCGGCGAGATCGATTGGCTCGACAAGGCACCCGCTTCGCACGCGATTAGCTCGATCGGGATATCCAACTCGGGTAGCGGTTTGCGGATTACGAAGACGCGGGAACTCGCGCATGGGGCATACCGGCATGCAAATGTGAGCTTGGTGACGACAGCATCAACCGGCACGATGGTGACCAGCCGCATCGAGGACTTGCACGAAGGACACCGCACCGAGCCATATTGATAGAACATCGCCGTCCGCGCCTCGCCTAACTGCGGGTCGGACAATCACCTGCACGCAATAGCCTACTTTGATCGCGTAGCTCTGCCTGCGGCGGCAGCGCTGGAATACTGGGCCTGTCGCGGTCAGACCCATCTCGCGATTCGAGTTGCAAAGCTCTGACCTCTTCAAATGTTTATTCGCGCCGCCGGCTCTTTGCTGCATTGCACTGCAACATAAAAGACTTATGTGCGGTTGGCGCCGTTGTGGGCCAAGTTCGCCGCAAAGCGGCGACGATCCGACGATCGTGGTGGGTCACTCGCCGGATTACATTCGTGCCCCAAGGAGAGTACCATGAGCGGAAACCCTCAATTTCAAGCGCCGAACCCTGCTGACGTGCGACCGCTTTTCGGTGATGTCTTAGAAAAGACCGCCGCACAGACGAAAGACGATCTTGAACGGATGGGCGCTGTTGCCGGCGAAGCAACCGACCAGATGAAGGACGTCTATTCGACGACCTTCAAGGGTGTTCAGGAGTACAGCACCAAGGCTCTTGAATTTACCAACCTCAATATCAACGCTGCGGTTGAGCACGCCAAGAAATTGTCGAGCGTGAAGTCGCCGGCGGAATTTTTTGCCCTAACCAGCGAGCATCTGCGCCAGCAGTTCGAAACGCTCTCGCGACAGGCTCAGGAACTCGCGGCAATCGCTCAGAGGATGACAGTTGCGACGACAGAATTGATCAAGACCGGCATCCAAAGAAAGATCTGACCCCCGTTTTTGGATTTCATCCGAAGCCCGGCCGGGTTTCAAAGTCCAGCCGGCTTGAAGCCGTTATTGGTATGCGTTTGGTAACGGCCGTTCCTCTGAATGGCCGGCTGCCACTGCATCGGAGCGCTTATCGATCAAGCCACGGACAGTAAACCGGCGGCCGGTCTTTCGCGGGACAGCGGACGCGAAGAGGTAGAAGCGAGACGCGCCGTGCCAGCAGATAAAGAAATCCGCCGATTCGTCGAGCCCTCGCATGTAGAATGCCGCGTGCACGTCATGCGTTACAAGCATCGTGCCACTTGGATCGCGAAGGCAAAGGACGGCGATCCCCATGCGGGCCTCTGCATGTCGGCAATCTCGAGATGGTTGAACGTGATGCTGACGGAATACTCAGCTTGCGCGTGTTGCGATGCGGTCTTTACCGATAGCGAGTTTCCGCGCGCCTTTCTTGTGCTTGTCCCCGTCGAGCAAGATCCCAAACACGTTGAAGTAATGATTGACGGGGTGTGTCGGTACTGCAGCAAGAACGACGACCAATGGCTCGTAGATCAGGGCATCGATCGCGAAGGGCTTTCCGCTGCGTTGAGGCAAGCCAACGATCAAGTCCATTGAACAGGTGCGCCTCACGTCGAGGTGTCCTCGGATCAACATTGCCGAAAGACGCCACTACGCCAATCACAGGATAGCGGCCGCCTCCGAGGCTGATGGCATTACCTCTATAGTTTATCGATCGCCTCAAGAAGAACATCGATCGTCGGCGGACCGGCGTACTGAGCAGGCTTAAATTCAGAGGGAAAAATTTCATTGGCGGCCATTATGGCGGTCCTATCGACCAATTCGTTTTCACCTCGTAGCTCGCGAGTGCGCTTGGCAAGTTGCTTCATCAGCGCGACCCCAGGGGCTTGAAGCAACCCGAACTTTCTCACGAACAAACTTCCGATTTCGTCTTTTGTCATGACGTGCGCCTTCCGCGAACCGGTGGCTTGATGGGCGCATTCAACAGATGGGCGAGTATCTGATCCGCTCTCACCATCAATCTTCGCGCCCTTCGGGCTCTTTGGGTGGGTCTTTATCGGCAGCTTTCTTGAGTGTCGTTTTCAACGCCTTGGTCCGCTGCTCGGTTTTGACCTCGCGTCCTGCCTCGCGTTTTGATTTTTTGGACTCGTCAGACTTTGGGCTCGGCTTCCGTGTCATGGCGGGAAGCATACCACAACTGGACGGTGGCTTGACTGCCCCATGATCGTCCGCAAGGACGGCGACGAGGTGCGTCTGTTCACGCGCAACGGCCATGATTGGACCGGTCGGTTCCCAGCGATCGCCGCCGCTGCGGAGCGACTCAAAGCCGATAGCTTCACGATTGACGGCGAGGCAGCCGTGATCGGCCCTGATGGGCTGTCGCGCTTCGATGAACTGCGCCATGGAAACAGCGTGGCAGTACTCTACGCCTTCGATCTCATCGAGCTTGATGGAGCAGATCTCCGAGCACATCCATTGCTTGAGCGGAAGGATGCGCTTGCCCGCCTGCTCCGTGGAAGAAACTCGGCGATCCTGCTCAACGAGCACATCGCTGAGCCGGGCCCCGTGGTCTTTGCTCATGCTTGTAAGCTCGGCGCGGAGGGAATCGTCTCCAAGCGTATCGACTCGCCCTACCGCTCCGGGCGGCATCCAGCCTGGATCAAGGTCCGCAATCCGGCGAGCCTCGCAGTGCAGAGAGAGCGCAGCGAGAACTGGAACCCGCCAAGAAGCAGCCGCAGACAAGCTGACCGTCCATTGGACTGATGAGCCTGCAGGCGTCAGCCAGTTGTCCGGGTCACAAGAGCGCCATGAGCCGCGATTCCTGTGGCGTGCCTCTTGCGGGCAAACAAGCTACCAGAAGAACCGGCGGCGATCCCGACTGTGGAACCGCGCTGAGGGTGCCGCGGGCTTGCTTGATCTGTGCTCTAGCGGGGTTCCTCAGGCGGCGCCGCTGTTGTGCCTTCGTTCAACCTGCTCGCGAGCAATAGCCACCCGTTGGCCGCGGCAATGAGGCGCCGACGATTCTCTGGATCGTGTTCGGCCTGCGCGAGTTTCTGTTTGGCGATCGCGCGGCACTGAGCATATGTGAACATCGCAGAATCCCCCTCATTTTGCAAAAAAAGCATCTCGTCGGGACCGCTGAAATGGTCCCGATTGCGATCGTCATTTGAGGGGACGCCGCGATACTGCGCGTTCCCCATCACCGCGCCGCCCCGGCAAATCGCCCGCGCCCCCCTCCGGCTTGTCGTACAAGACCACATTCAGCAACGCGTTATGTACTTTTAAATGCCCATTGTAGTCGATGTATCCCAATCTGCGGAATTTGTTCATGAAGAAACTCACGCGCGCTCGTGTCGTGCCGATCATTTCTGCCAGCGTTTCCTGACTGATCTTTCCCACGATCGGCTCGGGCCTCGCTTCCTTGCCGAAATTGGCAAGGAGCAGGAGCAACCGAGCAAGACGCTTTTCGCTGGAGTTGAACAGTTGATCGACAAGGTCCTCTTCAATTCGACTGTTGCGTGCCAACAAATACGCCATGAACATTTCGGAAAAGTCAGGTTCGCTGTGGATTGTCGTAATCATCATTTCTTTCGCCAGACGCGTGATGATGCACTCTTCCATTGCCGTGGTCGTTGCGACGCGCAGTGCATGACCATTCAGGCATCCTTCGCCAAAGAAATGGCCCGGCCCCAAAATGGCAATGACGGCTTCCTTTCCTTGTTCGGAAACCACCGTAAGTTTGAGTTTTCCCTTTTGAATGTAAAACACCGCGTCAGCGACCTCGCCTTGCGAGAAGACAACTTGACCCTTCTGATATTTAGCAATGGTCTTTCCGTCCCCCACTTTGGCGAGGAATTGCCTGGGCTCAAATGACCGCTTGCGTCTCGCCACAGGTTGGCGCTTTGGCGTATTCGCGCCAACGCGCCGCTTCCGACGCCGGATCACCAGCGTCTACCCCACCCCCAGCCGCCACCGAAGCGACCACCACCGCGCACGAGTTTTATGATGAGAAGGAGGAGGAGCGCACCAATCGTTGCGTTGATGATGGCGGCGACGATGCCCGTACCAAGATGAATGCCGATTTGGGGCATCAGCCATTCCCCGATGAATGCGCCTATGATGCCTATGATGAGATCACCAACGATCCCGAATCCGGTGCCTCGCACGATTTGGCCTGCCAGCCATCCTGCGACGATACCTACTATCAATATGACAAGGAGACTTTCTCCCGACATGTTCATGTTGCGAACTCCATCAACCGGCCTGACGAACCCTGCGTTGGGTTGCTTGACCAAAGCCGGATGGGGTGATGCATCTTTGTGCGGCAATGGCGCAACGCGCTCGGTTGGCGCCTCGGAACAGAAGACTAACACTGTCTTTGTTTGAAAACAGATCAAAATTGATCAGACTCCGCACTGACCGGGGTCTATTTTTGCTGTCGTTGGGGGGGGGCGAATTTTCGCGTTCGCCGCCGGAGTGAACCTTATCCCCATCCCGGATGCTTAGAACGTTCGGGTGATAAGACCGGCGCTGCGGGTATGCGGAGGCTCACATGGAACTCAACAACTTCCGCAAGCAATTCACTGACGTTCAAGACGCGTGCACGCTCGCCCAGGCCATCGTGGACACTGTTCGCGAGCCTGTTTTGGTATTCGATAAAGACCTGCGCGTGATAGCGGCGAGCCGTTCGTTTTACTCATTCTTCAAAGTCATGCCGGAAGAAACCCAGGGCAGACTCCTTTCGGAACTGGGAAACGGCCAATGGGATATCCCAAAACTGAAATTGCTGTTGGAGAAGATAGTCCCGGAGCATGGTGTGATGGAGGACTACGAGGTCGACCATGAATTTCCGCTCGTGGGGCGCCGCATCATGAGATTGAACGCGAGACAGGTGTTCTATGACGGAGGCGCTGAAACGAATATCTTGCTCGGGATTGAGGACATCACACAGCAACGCGCTTTGGAACACAGCATAGAGAAGCTTTTAAACGAGAAGGTGGTGCTGCTCGAGGAAATGCAGCATCGTGTCGCGAACAGCCTGCAAATAATTGCGAGCATCATTCTGATGAAGGCGCGGAGGGTGCAATCGGAGGAAACGCGGCTCCATCTGGAAGATGCCCATTCGCGGGTCATATCCATAGCAGCCGTGCAGCAATACCTTCACGCGTCGGGCGCCCTGGGGTCCGTGGAAATGGCGCCGTATCTGTCAAAGCTATGTGGGGTTCTTTCAACGGCAATGATCGGTGACATTCGTCCGATATCGCTGACGGTATGCTGCGACGGTGGAAGCACCCCTCCTCGTCAGGCTGAGTGCCTCGGATTGATCGTTACCGAGCTTGTCATGAACGCCCTCAAGCATGCGTTCCCCCATGACAAGAGTGGTGCGGAGATAACAGTCAGGTATGATACGGCGAGGTCGGATTGGAGACTTTCGGTTACCGACAACGGCGTAGGCGGCTCGGACGGCGTCTTTGCTCCGAAGAAAAATGGGCTGGGTACGAGTATCGTCAAAGCACTGGCTCAGCAGTTCGGGGCACAGGTAGAAACACTGGCTAGGCCAACCGGAACGACAGTGTCGGTGACTCACGCGACCTTTTTGCCGAACAGCGTGCCCGCGTGAAAGGACGCGTTCTCGCGCGATGCGTAAAAATCGTTCGCGGACGAGACGCCCTTGGCGCGCGACGACCCGGAGGCGCGCGCTAAATCGACCTAGCCGGCCATTTATTGGAAATGCTTCTCGTCCGAACGCGACCCGAGGGGGACGGCTTCACGTCATGCATCTTCGGAAAGGATGCTGCGGCTTCCCGGTAAAATTATAGGGAACCAAACAGCTGTTGGCGCGTTGAAGTGCGCCCCACCCCCCCTGAGCATGCAAAAAGCCTCGGCTTTGTAGTTGCTCGGCCAGCGGCGGACGGCGGCACGGGGGACCCAATGCAACTCGACCACGCTATCCACACTGCGGTTGCTCGCGCGCATCTGCGCTCGGCTACGAGCGCAACAGACGAAGCGCTAGTCGGACGTATTTCCGCCGGTGAGAGGCTGGCAATGCAGGTCCTGTTCGCGCGCCATAATCTGAAGGTCTACCGGTTCGCCCTCCGCCACGTCCGAAACCAGGCGGTCGCAGAGGATATCGTCAGTGCCACGTTTATCGAGGTCTGGCGTCATGCCGGGAGCTTTAGAGCACAATCCTCGGCTTCAACGTGGCTTTTGGCGATCGCGCGATTCAAGGCGCTCTCGGAACTCAGGCGTCGGCAGGAGCACGACCTGGATGGCGAAGAGGTAGCTGCCGTCGAGGACCCGTCCGACAATCCCGAGGTTGCCTTCCAAAAGAAAGACAGCAGCGCAATTCTGCGAACATGCGTAACCACGCTGCTTTCCCCGAAACACCGCGAAATCATCGACCTCATCTACTACCACGAAAAGTCCGTGGAGCAGGTGGCCAAGATCGTACGAATACCCGCGAGCTCAGTTAAAACGCGTGCGTTCTACGCCCGCAAGCAACTATCGCAGCTCCTCGCAGAGAGGGGAATCAATAGAAGTTGATTTTCCCTTCGGCCGCGGTCACCCCCGCATTGGGACCTGCGAACGAAAGCACCGACTGAACGATGGTCCAAGAGGCGGCCTGCGGCCATAGCGGCAACGCATTGCGATAGACCTTTGATCGCGAGCTTCCAGGAGATATCTCGATGACAAGCCATATGCCGAAGGTACCACCCGCCAATCGCAGCAAGAAAGGGACCGGCGCAGATCCCGAGGTTCGCCAAGATACCTCGATCAAGCATCGGCAGCCCGAGAATATCGCCGAGCAGGGCGAGACTGCCAACATCAAACAAAACACCACCAACAAGGGCTACTTCCACGGTCGTCGAATGAAATGACAAGGACGGCCCTGGCGACACGGTGTGAAGGCCGCCACATTGCACCTTGGTGCTCGGAAACTCTGAACCGCGAGCGGGCGACGTTTGACATTTATTAATCGACGCAAGGCCGTGGCGTTCCAAAAATTGAGTATGAACGAAGACGCCTGCATCTGTCCCGTTTGCGCGGAGCCAATGGAGCTTCTGACTACCATCAGGCCTGCCTTCGATGACGACCTGAGAGTGCTCATGGCAAGTGAGAAGTGGATGAGTATCTTGTGGCCCGAAGGTGCCGACGATGGCACGGCGCTAGTGGAGGTTGACGTCGAGACAAATGAATCCTGACATCCTACCGGACGCGCGGCGATGTCCATCAGCCCGACCTTGCGAACCGGATCGGCAACCAAGTCTGCCGCCTAGATGGGGTAACGGGCCTGCCCCGGCGGCTGTTTTAGTTAGCGGATAAGGAGTTGTCCCTCAGATTGATGGTGTCAAAACAACGGAGATCTGGCACAGCCAGCTCCAAGCATCATCGAGGGACGACCATGAGCTACTATGCAGGAATTGACGTGTCTTTGGAAGTTTCGCACGTGTGCGTGATCGACGGGGGTGGCAAAATTGTACGGGAAGCGAGGGTCGCGAGCGAGCCGGAGGCGCTGATCGCCTGGTTTGGGTCGGTGGCGTTGGAACTGACGCGGATCGGACTGGAGGCAGGACCGTTATCGCAGTGGCTCTATGCGGCGATGCGCGATGCGGGGCTTGCGGTCGAACTTTTGGAGACGCGGCACGTGCGCAACGCTTTCAAGATTATGCCGGTGAAGACCGACCGCAAGGATGCGCAGGGCATTGCCGAACTGATGCGCCTGGGCTGGTTTCGTCCGGTCCACTGCAAATCGATGGAAGCACAAGAGACACGCGCGATGCTGACCGCGCGCAAGCTGGTGCAGAAGGCGCTTCATGAGGTCGAAATGAGCCTGCGCGGCGTTCTGCGCGGCTTCGGACTGAAGATTGGCAAAGTTGCGCCGACGCAATTTGAAGCGCGCATCCGCGAACTTGTCGAAGGCCATCCGAGCCTGGAGGTGATCGCGACCGCGATGCTTTCAGTGCGCGCCACGCTGCGGCGCGAGTTCAACGGTTTCGAGAAGCGGCTGCGTGCCATGGCGCGCAGCGATGTGCGTGCCAGGCTTCTGATGTCCGTGCCGGGCGTCGGCACCATCGTGGCGCTGACCTATGCGGCGGCGATCGACGACCCGGCGCGATTTACCTCATCGAAAACCGTCGGGGCCCATTTCGGCCTGACGCCGACACGATATCAATCGGGCGAAACCGACCGCATCGGTCGTATCTCCAAGATCGGCGACGCCTCGGTGCGCGCGATGCTTTACGAAAGCGCCCACATCATCATCACCAGGCCGGTCAAGGGCTGCACGGCTCTCAAGAGCTGGGCGATGCGGATCGCCAAGCGGGCCGGTACGAAGAAAGCCACGGTGGCGCTCGCCCGCAAGCTCGCCGTCATCATGCATCGGATGCTCGTCGATGGCACGACGTTCACGACCCAGCCAGCGTAGCGTCGTGCTCGGCGCCATCAAGGACAAGCCTTCGGTGGCCAAGTGGCCATCCTTGACAGGGCCTGCGCGCGACGCTCCTCAATTCCGAGGTCGGGATGAAGGAATGGCCGCCGCGGTCGAACAAAGGAATCTGGCCTAAAAAAAGAAGGGGAAACGACAAAGGGCTTTCGGGCGGGGCACGACACCTGCCTCCCGAAGCGAGGTCCCGACGCCGGGACGCTGGATCAGGTCAGGCCGCAATCCGGGTCGTGGCAACAGACCACGCTCACCCTAGATTGGCCGACCTATCCTCTTTGAACCCCATCAGGTGGCGGTCTTCGCACCGACCCCGGACAGAAGCAAAATCCCGGCGAAGGATGTCGCAAGTGGAAAGAGGGATTGACAAACAACGGCCCGTTACAGAAGCCTGGATTAGGCACGACGGTGAGGATTTGTATGGCGACGGTGGCGAGAAACGAGCGATTCACGTAGCAAATCGTTGTTCCGACAAAGTGCTTCGCGTATCAACCGCGCGCCACAGCCGCCATGACCGACGATACGCTGCTTCCTTTCGACCTTCCATCTGTTTGCCGCAAGAAACTCACAGTTGATTTCAACGGCGGCAACCAATCCTCCAATGGTGGCTTGCTGCTGCTGCGACAGGCGGAGCGCACGGTCGGTGTATGCTGGCGGCTTGCGGACGCGATGCCCGATCGCCGCGATCCGGACCACATCCGACATGCGATGTTCGAAATGGTGATGGCGCGGGTCTCGGCGATCGCCTGCGGCTATGAAGATGCTAACGACCTCGATCGGCTGCGCCATGATCCTTTGATGAAGCTTGCGGTCGGGCGCTGTCCGGAGAGCGGCGCAGCGCTGGCCTCGCAATCGACCATGTCCCGCCTCGAGAATGCACCGCGCAAGACCGAGGCGGCGCGGCTGTGTGCAGCTCTCATTGACCAGTTCGGCACCACCGTGAAGCCTGGCAGGCTTGAGATCCTCGACATCGACGACACATTCTGTGCGGCCCATGGCGGCCAGCAGCTTGCGTTCTGGAACGCCCATCACGATGAGCGCGGCTTTGCACCGATGCACATCTATCATGTTGCGAGCGGCACGCCGGTTGTGGCCATCCTTCGTCCGGCGCGCACCCCGAAGGGCACGGAGGTGAGGACCGTCATCAAGCACGTAACCAAGCGCCTGCGGAAACATTGGCCGAACACCCGCATCGTGTGGCGGGGCGATAGTCATTACGGTCGCGTCGAGGAGATGGAACGGGCGGAAAGCGACGGCACCGACTATATTTTCGGCCTCGCCGGCAATCCGGCGCTCGATGCGCTGGTGGCCGAGACCGCCGACAATCTGCGCTTCCATCATGCCAGGGGCAATCAGACCAAGCTGCGCACCTATGCGAGCTTTTTCTATCAGGCCGGCAGCTGGGATCGTCCGCGCAAGGTGGTGGCGCGACTGGAGTGTTCGTTGCAGCCGGACGGCCGAAGAGGGCACGGCAACCGGCATGCGCCAGGAGATTGACATCCGATATGTCGTCACCTCGCTCAAAGGTTCGGCCCAGCATCTTTACGAGAATGTCTACTGCCAGCGCGGGCAGATGGAGAACCTGATCAAACTGCACAAGGCGCAACTGGCGTCAGACCGCATGTCGTGTCACAGCGCGACGGCCAATCAGGTCCGGCTCATCCTCCATACCGCTGCGTTCTGGCTGATGCATGCCGTTCGCGCCGCGATCCCGCAGACCAGCCCGCTCGCCAAGGCTGAGTTCACGACGATCAGGCAACGCCTGATCAAGATCGGCGCGCGGGTGATCGAGCACACTGCGCGCATTCGCATACACCTACCCTCGAGTTGTCCCGAGCGGGCGTTGTTCCGCACCGTCGCGCTCAGCATCATGCCGTGCGGCCCATGAGCCCCCGGGCGCGCAAGTTAGACAACCGCGGAATATCGGCGGCATGCAGATCGCGGGAGGCCGCTCCCATTTGCCATGCTATGGATGATGCAAGGGCCGCGTCGGTTGCTCGTGCCTCGTCTAAACGCCGGCCCGACAGCGACCACGATCGGGGACCGCCGCTCTAAAGCGTGGCCCACGGTCTCGCATATAATCTGCCCAAACTTCGGGGCGCCCTGTCCGAGCGGCAATGTTAATGCGGACACAGCGCGGACACGACCCTTTTTGGTCTAACTCGTTTCGTGTCTAAGCTATTGATTTGATTGGTGGGCGCACAAGGACTGGAACCTTGGACCCGCTGATTAAGAGGCAGGGTTCGATCTGATCCAGGATAGCGGGAGCGTTATTGTGGGAACATTTGTGGGTAAATTGCGAAAATCTCACGAAAATGCCCATAGAATTGCTTGTCCTGGCGGAGGGAGTGGGATTCGAACCCACGATACGGTTTCCCGTATACACGCTTTCCAAGCGAGCGCCTTCAGCCACTCGGCCATCCCTCCGTCCGCGGCGCTGCGACCATGCACAGACGAGAGGAAAGTGCGGCCGCAGCGATTTAGGGGCGGCACTATAGTCGGCGCGACCGGCCTGACAAGTCATTGGGCCGCGTCGTAAAATCCGGCGTTCCTCCCGACGTTCGCGATCGTGATGCTGCCATCGGATGAGACGACCTATCCCGCGACGCTCGGCCTTGTCCTGGCCGGCGGGCTTGCGCGCCGCATGGGCGGCGGCGACAAGGCGTTCATCGAGATCGGGGGCGTTGCGATCTTGGACCGTGTGCTGGCGCGGCTGCGGCCGGCCTGCACCGACGTCATCATCAGCGCCAACGGGGATTTGGGGCGATTCGCGGGCTTCGGCGCGCCGGTCATTGCCGACAGCGTGCCGGATTTCGCGGGGCCGCTCGCCGGCGTTCTGTCGGGCCTCGATTGGGCCGCGCAGCACAGTCCCGCGACGGAGTGGCTCGTGAGCGCGCCAGGCGATTGTCCGTTTCTGCCGGATGATCTTGTGCCGCGCCTGCACGCGGCGCGACAGGCCGCAGGCACTCCGCTCGCCTGCGCCAAATCCGCTGGCAGGATGCATCCCGTGGTCGGGCTGTGGCCGGTGTCGCTGCGCGAGGAAATGCGCCGCGCCATTGTCGATGAAGGCGTGCGCAAGGTCGAGCTTTGGGCGTCGCGCCACGGCGTTGCCGCCGTCGAATGGCCGGCGACACCGTTCGACCCGTTCTTCAACGTGAACACCCCTGAAGACGCGGCAGAAGCGGAGCGCTTTGCGCGCACCGAAGAGGCGTTGGCACCTCGCACACGCGGCTGAGGCCGCCGCGCTCGATCAGACCGCGACGCGCTCCACGGGCTGCGCGAGTTCGCGCCACAAGGTGATGAGGACGGCGAGCAACGCGGGGCCGAGAAACAGTCCCAACAGGCCGAAGCTCTCGACGCCGCCCAGGATCCCGAGCAGCACCCACACGAAGGGCAACCGCGTCGAGCCGCCGATCAGGACCGGACGGACGAAATGATCGGCGACGAACACGACGAGCGTGCCGAACGCGATGAGTCCGATGGCCGCGACGATCTGCTCCTGCGCCAGCAGCCAAAGCCCCGCGCCGATGAAAACCAGCGGCGAGGCGAACGGGATTGCGGACAACAGGCCGGTCAGGACGCCGAACAATCCCGGATGCGGCACGCCGGCGATGGCATAGGCGACGCCGAGCAATATCGCCTCGGCGAGACCGACCAGCAGAAGCCCGTCGACGGTGCCCCGGACCGCAAGCGCCGCCACGGACGCGAGCGCATATCCCTTCGGTCCGAACAGGCGATCGGCAACTGCGCGGGTCTGCTGCATGAGCGAGTCGCTGTTGCGGAACACGAAGAATACGATCAGCAAGGCGAAGGCGAGCGTGGTGATGCGCCGCACCGCCTGCCGTCCGATCATGCCGCCCCATTCCGTGAGCGAGCTGATGTTGGTCGAATTCGAACGGATTGCTCTCCGGTTTGAGATGCGTGTTGAGCCAGTCGGCGATTGCGGGCCCAACCATGGGCAGGCCGCTGATCCAGGCGGGCGCCGCGAAGCCTTCCTTGCGCGCCTCGATCACCCAAACGATGAGACCGCGCGCCTCGTGCACTGCCTGGATCGCGGCGATCCCCAGCGGAATGAGGATGACGAGCGCGATGAGCACGGTGATCGCCGCAGCCGCGGTGTTGCGTCCGAGACGATGGCGCACGAAAACAAAGAGCGGCCAGGTGGCGATCGCGAGCACGACCGCCCAGGCCAACGCCGGCAGAAAGCGCGTCAGCATGAAGATCGCCCCGGCGAATAGCAGGAGGACCGCGACGATAAACGCGAACCGCTGCGCCCTGGTTGGCTGTTCTGGGGCCTGAAAGTTCATCTGCTCCATCGTCTCATCCGAGCACGGCACCGTCTGCTCGCCGGCATCAGGCTTCGGCAGAGCCTATTGTAACGCATTCCGCGGCAAATAAGTCGGGTGGCCCGGGTGAGGTGCGCTTAACCGCATGCGTACTCACGGAGCCCACGGGCCGGCCAGCCTTCGGATCCGTTGGTCCTGTCCACCCTGCGCGTCTCAAGGATTGAAGATCGCGGTCCACTCGTCGCGGAGCGTCTTGAGCTTGGGCGTGGTCAGCGCCTGCCAGTCCACGCTGATGAGCTTGAGGCTGTCGATGCTCGGTGCGTATTCGGGCAGCGGGCTTTTGAAGCCGCTGCGGCCCGATACCATGGCTTCGCCCTTCACGATGATGGTTTGGCCCTCTTCGGAGAGAACGAAATCGACCCAGAGCTTGGCAGCGTTCGGGTGCGGGGCCTTCTTGAGGATGAACATGTTCTGCGGCAACAGCACCGCGCCTTCCTCCGGCAGCATGAATTTCAGCTTGCCGCCTTTCTGGTTGTATTGATACGCGCGGGTCGGCATGCCGGAGTAGGCCATCAAGTCCTCGCCGGTGACGAGGCGACCGGCAATCTGTTCGGAGCGGATCAGGAACGACGGCTTCATCTTGGCGACGGACTTGAAATAGTCCGCGTTGAGCACTTCGCGCTGTCCGGCATAGGTCGAAAGGTAGGCGACGGACTTCGATACGTCGCCGATGCTCATGCGCCCCGGCGGCACCGCATTGATCACGTCCTTCCATGACTTGCCGTCGAACTTGAGCTGATCGGTGCTCCACATCGGCACGAACAGATAGGCACCGTTGAAGGCGAACACGCCCTTCTTGCCGAGGCCGCGCGCAATCACGTCGGCGTAGTATTTATATTGCGGCGAATCGTACTCGAGGGCATCGCCCGCCGCGGCGCGCTCGAACACCCACGGCGGCGAGCCGACGGCGGCGACGTCGATCGTCACGCGGTTGGCGTTGATCTCCTGTTCGACCCGCGTCACCAGGGCCGCGGTCGCGGACAGCTGATAGTGGACGGCGAACGAGTTGGGCAGGCCATAATGCCGGCGGAACGCCGCTGTCAGCGCATCATTGGTCTCGGGCTGAATGACGACATCCCAATAAGCGAGGCTGCCCTCCTTCTTGGCGGCATCGATGAGCGTCGCGAGGCGCGCCTTTTCCTCCGGTGACGCGCCCTGGAGTGCCGGCGGCTCTTGCGCGAAGCAGAACGCGCGACGCCGGCGATCAGGACAACAGCAAGCAGCACGGACTGGAGCAGCCGGGACATCGCGATCCTCCCTGGTTTGCGGCCATTATTCTCCGGCAGCAACGCCGTCGGCAACGAAAACGATGCAATCCTCCGCCGCCATCGTGATCGTCACGGGTTCCCCCGCATGCAGTCCACGGGGCGGCTGGATGGCACCGATCTCGACGCCGCCGACGGCAACGATCAATTCCTCCTCGAGGCCAAGAAACGACGCGGCACGCACGACGCCGCTGACCGTCTGCACACCGGCGCTTCCGCGCCATCGGGACGCGCTACCGTTCCGCCGTTCTTCTTGACCGCAACATGGTGCTTGCGGATGCAGGCGAGCACGCTTGCCCCCTCCGCCGGCCGTCCGCCACGCAGCGTGCCGCCAAGACGGACGCCATCAGCGATGGCTACATCGACGAGAAAGGCGCCGTCTCCGCACGGCGATGCGCGCACCGCCTTGCCGCGCAGCACGTTGAGGCCGAGAAATTCGGCGACGAACGGCGTCTGCGGCCGAGCGAAGACGCTGCGCGGGTCGCCGATGGTCTCGACACGACCGGCGTTCATCACGGCGACCGTCTCGGCGAGCGAAAATGCTTCCGCCTGGTCATGGGTGACATAGATCGCCGTGAAGCCGAGGCGCTCCTGCAGCACGGCCAACTCCATGCGCATGCGCGCACGGAGCTGGGCATCGAGATTCGACATCGGCTCGTCGAACAGCACCAGTCGTGGCTCGTGCACGAGCGCGCGGGCGAGCGCGACACGCTGCTGCTGGCCGCCCGAAAGCGCGGTCGCGGGCTTGTCGCGCACGGCGCCCAGGCCGACCATGTCGAGTACGCGGCCGGTGCGGGCCGCGATCTCCGCCTTGCCGATGCCGCGCACTTTCAAGGGGAAGCCGACATTCTGGGCCACCGTCATATGCGGCCACACCGCGTATGACTGGAACACGATGCCGAGTTCGCGCTCCTCGGGCTTGAGGTCGATGCCCGCGCTGCGGTCGAACATGGGCGCGTCGCCGATCGTGATCGACCCGCTATCCCCGGTTTCGAGACCCGCAAGGCAGCGCAGGATCGTCGTCTTGCCGCAGCCCGACGGCCCGAGCAGCGCAAGCGTATGGCCTTGCTCGATCTCGAAAGAAACGCCGTCGACAGCGACAAGTTCGCCGAACCGTTTGCGCAATTCCTTGACGCGTACGAATGCCACGGGATTTTTCCGTCAAGCCTGGAGCAACGAGGCGCGCGTCGCCCGGAACAGCCCGAACGCGAGCAGGAGCAGCGCAAGCTGGACCACCGCGAGCGCGGCGACGAAACCGAAGCTGCGCTCGCTCAGGACGACGAGGGCGACGCTGATGGTCTCGGTGCCTTGGGCGTAGAGCAGAATGGTGGCGCCGAGCTCGCGGATGAAGATCACGAACAGCATGAGCCAGGCGGCGACGATGGCCGGCATCAGCAGCGGCAGCAGCACATGGCGCATGGTCTGGAGCCAGCTTGCCCCGCTGGCGCGGGCGCTTTCCTCGAGCTCCGGATTGATGGCAAGCACCATCGCCGAGACGGTGCGCGTCGCGAACGGGAAAAACCGCGCGACATAGGCGATCAAGATAATTGCAAGCGTCGAATAGAGCGGGGTGCGGATTGCCAGGATCAGAAAGCCGAGGCCGAGGATGATGCCGGGAATGCCGAGCGGCAGCGAAAGGATGCCGTCGATCAACGCACGACGCCTGCGGGCGCGGCGATTGACGTAATAGGCCTGCAACGCGCTGATGGCGACGCCCGCCGTCGCGCCCACGATCGCCAGGGACAGGCTGTTCAAAATCGCTTGCTGCGTGAGCGCGTAATCGAACAGCACGTACTCGAAATTATGCATGGTCATGGTGGCTGCGGTGAGCTTGCCGGTCCAGATCGACGAGAACGACACCATCAGGAGCGCCATGACCGGCAGCACCACGCCGCAACCGATGTACAGCAGCTCCAGCGCGAGCGCGGCTGCGCGCCCGCCTCGCCGCAGGGCAATGATGCGCGGTCGATAGCCCTTGCCGCTCACCGTCTCGAAGCGGCGGCGATCCATGTAGCGACGTTGCAGCACGGTGATCAGGATCGTCACCACCATCACCACGACGCCGAACGCCGCGGCTCGGCCGAGGTCGGACGGGATATTGCACAAGACCGAAAATCTCGGTCGGCATGGTGCGGACGCCCCGCGGCGACGCCAGCGCCAGCGGGACATCGAAAAGCCCGGCGCTGGTCACGAACACGATGAGCGCCGCCGACATCAGCGCCGGAAACAGCAGCGGCACGGTGACGAGACGCAGCGTCGTCCAGAACCCGGCGCCGTGCACCCGGGCGGCATCCTCCAGCGCAGGATCCATCTGCCGCATCGGCGCGATCACGAAGAGATAGACGTAAGGGGTGTAGAACAGCGACAGCACGAACGTGGCGCCGCCGACGCCGTAGATCGGGATGAGGTCTGCGGGCAGGCCGAAGAGATCGCTCAGGAGCCGGCTCAGGATGCCGCTGTGCGGCGCCGCGAGATACACCCAGGAGATCGCGCCCACATAGGGCGACAGGAAGAACGGCACGAGGTTGAAGACTTCGAACCAGCGCCGTCCCGGCATGTCGGTGCGCGACACGATGAAGGCGAGGCCAAAGCCGAGGACGCAGCTAATGGCCGTCGCGCCCAGTCCGCAGATGACCGTGTTGCCGACCGCCTGATAGAACCGCGGATCGGAGAACAGTGCGCTGAAATTTGCACCCGAGAGCGCCGGCCCGGCGTCATCCCAATAGATGACGCTGCGGACCATGGTTGCGATGAACGGTCCGAGGATCAGCGCAATGCCGATGACGACCCCGCTCGCCGGCAGGACGATTTCGGCGAAACGCGATGTTTTCATCGCCCCCCGGATGCCCCTCCCCTCGACGCGAGCGTGCTTGTCCGGTCCCAAGTTCGGAAGGGAATCCTTTGGATTTTCATCCGGAGCAGAGGGGGGCATCTCGCCATGCATAACCGCCTCATAGCGTATGACGCTGAAAAGGTGCAGACCTTTCCGGCACGGTCATGCGTAAACGGAAGACGTCCGCTGGTTCGTGGCGTGGCGGCTGTTATGCTGCCCGCTTGAACAAGCCCTGGATCGGGAGGGGAAGGCGCTATGCACTATTCCGGCTTTGCGGCAGCCGCCGCCTGGATCGTCGTCACTGCAGCGACGGCTCCCGCGGCGGCGCAGGCGCCTGACATCGCCGCCGCGATCGAGGACCTTGCGACCGCAAGCCGCATCCTCGCCGACCAGGGCGTGGTCGATGCCTACGGCCACGTGAGCATCCGCGACCCGCGCAACCCCAATCGCTATTTGATGTCCCGTTCGATCGCGCCGGCGCGGGTGACCGCCGCCGACATCATGGAGTTCGACCTCGATTCGAACCCCATCGATCGTCAGGGCCGCGGCATCTTCATCGAGCGGTTCATCCATGGGGAAGTCTACAAGGCGCGGCCGGACGTCAACGCCGTCGTGCACACCCATTCGCCGACGGTCGTGCCGTTCAGCGTCACCGAAGTGCCGCTGCGGCCGATGATGCACACCGCATCTTTCCTATGGAAGGGCGTCCCGGTCTGGGAAATCCGCGATGTCGAAGCGGTTACCGACCTCCTGGTGCGTAATCCGACGCTCGGGAAGTCGCTCGCGACGATGCTCGGCGACAAGCCGGTCGCGCTGATGCGCGGCCATGGCGACGTGGTGGTCGGCAAGGACGTGAAGCAGGCGGTGCTTCGTGCCGTCTACACCGAGGTCAACGCCCGCGAACTCGCGATCGCCCACGGTCTCGGCGGCCCCATCAAGTTCATCTCCGCCGAGGAGGGCGCCTTCAAAGACAAGCAGCAGAATGACGAGGCGCGCACCTGGGATCTGTGGAAGGAACGCGTGACCAAGAAAATCGAGAATTGATTTGGTTTCGACTTCGCAAAACCGGAGCAGCAGATGAAAGCCGGCGATATCATGTCTCCCCGGGTGATCTCGGTCACGCCCGACGCGAGTATCCAGGATGCAATCCAAATGATGCTGGAGAAGCGCATCAGCGGCCTGCCGGTGATCGACTCGACCGGCACGCTGGTCGGCGTCGTCACCGAGGGTGATTTCCTGCGGCGCGCCGAGACCGGCACCGAGCGCAAGCGGTCGCGCTGGCTCGAAATCCTGCTCGGCCCGCAGCGGCTCGCCGATGAATATGTGCGCGAACACGGCCGCAAGGTCGAGGACGTGATGACCCGCGATCCGGTGACGGTCGAGGAGTCGGCGCCGCTTGACGAGGTGGTGCGGGTGATGGAGCGGCGGCGCATCAAGCGGCTGCCGGTCGTGCGGGGGACGCAAGTGGTTGGCATTGTGAGCCGCGCCAATCTGCTGCATGCGCTCGCGAGCCTCGGGCGCGAAGCGCCGGCGCCGGCAAAGTCCGACAGCGCGATCCGCGAGCAACTGCTGGCCGCGTTCCACAAAGAGGTGTGGGCGCCGGTCGCCCTCATCGACGTCGTGGTCAAGAACGGCGTCGTCGAATTGTGGGGCACCATTTTGGATAGGGCCCAGGGCGAAGGTCTCAAAGTGCTGGCCGAGAACACGCCGGGCGTGACCAAGGTGGTGAGCCATCTCACCTGGATCGAGCCGATGACCGGCATGGTCATGGAGGACGAGGGCGAGACCGCCCAGCAGACTTCTGCGCCCAAGAACTCTGCGCCAAAGACATAGCGCGACAAGCGCTCCAGGCGAGGCAGCGCTTGACAGCGCGACGCCAGCTGTGGCCCTTCGCGGCGACGCTTGACGCTTTCCCGGCTGCCTGCCGCGGCCGGTCCCCGACAACCTGGAGGACAGTCCATGCGTATCGACGCATATACCCATTTCATCCCGAAGAAATTCTTCGAAGCCGTGGAGAAGATGCCCGGCGCCGGCAAGGACATTGGCAAGCGCATGCGCGGCGTGCCCTGCGTCTATGATCTCGACGAGCGGCGCCGCATCGTCGGCCTGTTCAAAGACTACGCCCAGATCCTGTCCTACCCGATGCCGCCGATCGAGAACTTCGCCGCGCCGGGCGAGGTCGACCACTTGTGCCGCCTGATCAATGACGACTTTGCCGAGATCGTCGCCAAGCACCCCGAGTTTCCGGGGTTCGTGGCCCAGGTATCGCTTGCCTCCCCGGCCGGCGCCGTCAAGGAGGCTGAACGCGCGGTGAAAGAACTCGGCGCCTGCGGCATCCAGCTCTACTCCAACGTCAACGGCACGCCGATCGACCGTCCCCAATACGAGGAGATTTGGTCGATCATGGAGAAGCTCGACAAGCCGATCTGGCTTCATCCGGCGCGCACCGCCGAGCGGGCGGATTACGTCGACGAGAAGAAATCGCTCTACGAGATCTGGTGGACGTTAGGCTGGTCCTATGAGACCGCAGCCGCGATGTCGCGCCTCGTGTTCTCCAAGGTCATCGATCGCCATCCCAAATTGAAGGTCATCGTCCACCATTTCGGCGGCATCGTGCCGATGCTGGAAGGCCGGATCGGACCCGGGTGGGATCAGCTCGGCACCCGCACGTCGGACGAGGACTACGTGAGCCTGCGCAAGAGCCTCAAGAAGCGCCCGCTCGATTACTTCAAGCAGGACTTCTATGCCGACACCGCGGTGTTCGGCGCCGACGCCGCGACCGTCTGCGGACTTGCCTTCTATCCGACTGAAAAGGTGGTGTTCGCCTCGGATTGTCCGTTCGATCCGGAAAAAGGCACCGGCTACATCCGCGAGACGCTGCGGATTTTGGACGGCCTCGATCTCGCGAAGGATGTGAAGGAGAAGATCTACTACAAGAACCTGGAGAAGATCACCGGCAAGACCTTCGTGAAATAACAGCGCATCATTTCAAGCAGGACATTTCCCATGAAACTCGTCGGGTTCACCACGGACGCCGGGCCGCGGCTCGGCTTCATCGAAGGCGACCAGGTTATCGACCTCAACGCAGTCGATCCCAAGCTGCCGAACGACCTCGGTGCCGTGCTCAAGCAGCATAACGGCGACCTCAAGCCGCTCGCCGAGCTCGCAAAGCGCGCGCCGGCTGCGGCCAAGCGTCCGCTCGCGGGAATTACCTACGCATTGCCGGTGGCGCATCCCGGCAAGATCGTATGCCTCGGCCTCAACTATCTCGATCACGTCAAGGAAGGCCCCAACGCCAACAACATCCCGAAATTCCCGACGCTGTTCATGCGCGGGCTCAACTCCGTGGTGGCCCACAATCACCCGCTGATGCGACCGCGCGCGTCGGAGACCTTCGACTACGAGGCGGAAATGGTCGCGGTCATCGGCAAGCGCGCCAAGCACATGACCATGGAAAATGCGCTCTCCTGCGTAGCGGGCTACACCTGCTCCAATGAGGGCTCGATCCGCGAATTCCAGCGCCACACCACCCAGTGGCACATGGGAAAGAACTTCGACAATACGGGGAGCATCGGACCGTGGTTCGTCAGCGCCGACGCGCTGCCCCCCGGCGGCAAGGGCCTCAAGATCGAGAGCCGGCTGAACGGCAAGGTCATGCAGTCCGACAACACCAACAACATGATGTTCCCGGTTGCGGAGACCATCGTCTACGCGACGCAAGGAATGACGCTGGAGCCCGGTGACCTTTTGCTCACCGGTACTCCCTCGGGTGTCGGCCATGCCCGCAAGCCGCCGGCCTGGATGCGTGCCGGCGACGTCATCGAGATCGAGATCGAGGGCATCGGTATCTTGCGCAACTCGATCGAGGACGAAAAGGCGTAACCGCCCTACGACGAGACCTGCGGCGGCATCGTGAGGAACGACTGCATGACGTGCCACGCCATGTGGCGGTTCTTCGCATAACCGATGCTGTGGGCGATGTTCGGCAGGATGACGAACTCGCGGTCGCCGTTCGGCAGTTGGCGATAGAAGTCGAGCAGGTCTTCGTTGGTCGAGATGCCGTCGTGGTCGCCCCGCAGCATCAGGACCGGGCATACCACCTTGGTGGGATCGACCAGCGGCAGCTTCGAGGTCATGTCGAGATAGGTGCCGGTCGGCACCTGGTCGCCGAATTGCAATTCGAAGTCGGCGAGCGTCTTTGCAACCGCAGGATCATAGCTCGTGGCGAGCCCGTCGCGCGTGAAGATCGATTCGATCATGGCGCGGTCGCGCAGCCGCGTGTTGTGGGTCTTGTAGTACTCAAGCTGCTTCGCCCGCTGCTGCAGCGTCGGCGCGTTTTCGCCCTTGTAGGTGAAGGCGGAGAGCACCAGCCGGTCGACCCACCGTGGCTCCGCTTGGGCGAACGCAGCGGCGCGAATTCCGCCCGAGGAGGTGCCGTAGAAGTAGAATTTATCCCGTCCGGTTTCCCGCGCGACGAGGGGCGCCGCCGCCCGCAGGTCCTCGACGCCGCTTGCGATATCGGAGTTGCCTGAGGTACGGGAGGATTTGCCGTAGCCCTCGTGATCCATGGTCCAGACGTCATATCCGAGCCGCGCGAACACATTCATCATCGAGTATTCGGCCTTGCCCGGCACGTGCAGGTCGTAGCTCGACAGCGCGCCATTGGACGAGCCATGCACCAGAAAGAGCACCGGCTTCGCCGCTTCGCCGGCCGTCGGCGCCCCGAGGCGCTTGCGATACACAACGAGCGATACATCCCCCTTCTTGGCGGTGTATTCGGCGGTCCAGAATTCGGCGCCTCCCTGTGCCGGCGTCTGCGCCTGCGCTGCGCCTGTGAGCAGGCTCGTCGCAAGGCCCGCCCCCGCCGCTTTGATAACGTCGCGCCTCACCATCGAAAAATCCGAATTCATCGCATCCTCCCGTCGAATCTGCCGCAATACCGATGGCGGCGCGTCTGGTTAAATGATTCTATCAGATCGAATGAAGTTGGGCAGGGGGCTTTGGGCGCGAGGGACGCTGCGGCAGTCCGAGTGCCGGCGAGAAATGAGAAATGCGAGACCGCGGACGCGACCAAATGTCCTTTTAAGGAAATCTGCTTTTATGCAAATGACGGCCCGCGCTAAGGTTTTTCGATGAACGACGTATCGCAAGCACATATGGGCGGCGGCTTTCAGTCTTTCCTCAAAGCGTTCGACAATCGGATCGGCTGGGCGCGCGTGGGGATGTTGCTCAGCGTGACGATCATCGCCGTCGCGGCGGTGGTGCTCTACAAAATGCTCCGACAGATCAACTTCGACGACGTGCTCGACGCCGTCGAGGCGGTCGAAAAGCACGACGTGGCGCGAGCGGCCGTCTTTGTTGCTGCGGGCTACTTCACGCTGACGCTCTACGATCTGTTCGCGCTGCGCACCATCGGCCGCGCCGACCTTCCGTATCGGGTCGCGGCGCTAGCCGGGTTCACGAGCTATGCGGTCGGCCACAACATCGGCGCCAGCGCCTTTACCGGCGGCGCGGTGCGCTACCGCATCTATTCGGCCCATGGCTTGTCGGCCATCGATGTCGCGAAGGTTTGCTTTATCGCCGGGCTCACCTTCTGGCTTGGCAACGCCACCGTGCTTGGGCTCGGAATTGCCATCGCACCGCAGGCAGCCTCCGCGATCGATCAGCTGCCGCCCTTCGTCAATCGCATTTTTGCGTTTGCGATCCTCGGCGTGTTGACGACCTATGTGGCCTGGGTCTGGAAGACCCCCCGCGCCTTCGGCCGGCAGGACTGGGAGGTCACGCTGCCGAACGGGCCTCACACTTTGATGCAGATCGGGGTCGGCATCGTCGACCTCGCATGCTGCGCCGCCGCCATGTACATGCTGGTGCCGGATGAGCCCTACATCGGCTTCATCAGCCTGGCGGTTATCTTCGTCGCCTCGACGTTGCTCGGCTTCGCCAGTCACTCGCCAGGCGGCCTCGGGGTGTTCGACGCCGCCATGCTGGTCGCCCTCTGGCAATTCGACACCGAGGACCTTGTTGCCGGGCTGTTGTTGTTCCGCCTTCTTTATTATCTCATTCCCTTCGCCATCTCGCTTGTCATCCTGGGCATTCGGGAACTGTGGCTGACCTTCCGCGCGCCGCGCGGCGCAAAGCTCGGCAACAGCGAAGGCGACCGGGCGCCGGTCCGACCGTCATAGGATTGTCATCGCTTCGGCGTCGCATAGTGCGTCATGCTTGGTGGCGACCACATCCGCGCGGCGCTAAAAGGACCGGGTTGAGGCTTAGGGCGACCTAATGGCTATTCAGGAACAGCGACGCGACATCTCGTTGCCTGCGGCAAATCCGCAGGCCGGGCTGTTGGCGCGGCTTGCCCAGGCCCGCCCGGTGCTGCTGGTTGCGGCCATCATCTTCATCGTCCTCCAGCAATTCGGCGGCCTCGGCATTGTGCCGGCCATCATCGGCTTTGCCGTGATCGCGCTCTCCGTGTTGGTGCGGGCGGCGGTCGTGCCGGGGGTCGATGAGACCTTGAATTTTGGTCGAAGCGCGAGGCCAGGGATCGCCGATCGCTGGGTCGAAGCCGTGATTTCCGCACTTCCCGAACCGGCGATCGCGCTTACCACAGACAGCCTGGTGGTCGCGTTCAACGGAACCGTCCAGCAGATCGCACCCGGAATTCTCAGCGGTGAGCCGCTCTCGTTCGCGTTGCGGGTGCCGGATGTGCTCGAAGCCATCAGGACGGTCGCTGCCCGTCGCGAGGTTTGCCGCACCGAGTTCTTTCAGCGCGTGCCGACCGACCGCTGGTGGGAGGCGACGATCACGCCGCTGGTGATGCCGGGCGAGACCGCGAAGGAGGATCGCCGGCTCGTTTTGTTGACGTTTCGCGATCTGACCCCGTTGCGCCGGGTCGAGGAGATCCGCGCCGATTTCGTCGCCAATGCCAGTCATGAGCTGCGCACGCCGCTCGCTTCGCTGTCCGGTTTCATCGAGACCCTTCAGGGGCCGGCCCGCAACGACGCCCCCTCGCGCGACCGGTTCCTCGCCATCATGAAGGTGCAGGCGACCCGCATGGCGCGGCTTATCGACGACCTGCTGTCGCTATCGCGAATCGAACAGAAGGCCCATATCCACCCCGACAGCCCGATCGACCTTGTTGCGATCGCCCGCCAGGTGGTCGACGGCCTGTCGCCGCTCGCCCACGACCGCGAAGTGGAGCTTGGAATCACCGCGCCCAAAAGCCCGCTCGTGGTGCCCGGCGACCGCGACGAGATGCTTCGCGTGTTCGAAAACCTGATCGAGAACGCACTCAAATATGGCGCGCCCGGTAAACGCGTCGACATCACGCTCGCCTGCGATCCCGCCGACCGAGGATGCGCGCGATGCCGTTGTGTCGGTGCGCGACTATGGCCCCGGTATCGCTCCCGAGCATCTGCCGCGTCTCACCGAACGGTTCTACCGGGTCGATATCAACGAGAGCCGCGCCCAAGGGGGAACCGGTCTTGGCCTTGCGCTGGTCAAGCATATTCTCGCCCGCCATCGCGGGCGTCTGACGATCGAAAGCACGCCCGGCGCAGGCGCCAATTTCAGTTTCCGGCTGCCGCTGGTGCAAAAACCAAAGACAGCCGAAATAGCTCGATAGATCAGTTGGATGTCTGTGTCATTTACCTGTCATCTAGTTGACATACAACGATGACGTCACCGGCCTAAGACGGGTCTGCCCGGACGGCCGCGAAAACACACAGGATGGTGCGGTCAGGCTAGGGCAAGTGGTGCGTAACAACCGCTCACTGTACCCCTGGAGCCTGCATTTCCTTATGCGGTCTTGCATTGAGCTCCGCCAACGAAAACCGCAAAGCCGATCGGCAGATAAGCGCCTGTCCAAGGGCCGCGCGATATCTGTTTCGGCGAACATCACATGGAGAGGCCACGTGAACATTATTCGAAACGTTTCGAAAACTCTGATGGCCGTCGGCGCGCTGGTAATCGCGACCGAAATGACAATGGCGGCCGACATCTCCGGCGCCGGAGCCACCTTCCCCTATCCGATCTACGCCAAGTGGGCCGATGCCTATAAGAAAGAGACCAATATCGGGTTGAATTATCAATCGATCGGGTCTGGCGGCGGCATCAAGCAGATCCAGGCCAAGACCGTCGTCTTTGGCGCAACCGACACGCCACTGCTCGGGAGCCGAGCTTGATAAGAGCGGGCTGGTCCAGTTCCCGATGGTGATGGGCGGCATGTTCCGGTCGTCAACCTCGACGGGGTTGCTCCCGGCGCCTGGTGATCGACGGCACAACTCTCGCCAAGATTTATCTTGGTCAAGTGAAGTCATGGGATGATGCCGCGATCAAGGCACTCAACCCGGGCGTGACATTGCCACCGCAGGCCATCGCCGTGGTGCACCGCTCGGACGGTTCCGGCACAACGTTCAATTTCACCAATTACTCTCAGAAAGTAAGTCCCGACTGGCAGACCAAGGTGGGATCGGCGACAGCAGTCGAGTGGCCGGTCGGCATCGGCGCCAAGGGCAACGAAGGCGTGGCGACTAACGTAGCGCAAACCAAAGGCGCGATCGGCTACGTCGAATACGCTTATGCCAAGCAGAATAAGCTGATCTACGCAAGATGATCAACAGGGCGGGCAAGATCGTCGCGCCGGTCTCCGAGACCTTCCAGGCTGCGGCGGCGAACGCCGATTGGGAAAATCGGTGACGGGTTATGGCGTCATTCTGAGCGATCAGCCGGGCGCCGAGCTCATGGCCAATGACCGCGGCGACCTTCATCCTAATCCACAAACAGCCGCAGGATCCGGCGGCCGCCGCGGAGGCCCTCAAGTTCTTCGCCTGGGCTTACGCGAAGGGCGGCAAGATGGCCGAGGACCTTGATTTCGTACCGATGCCCGCCTAGGTCGTGACGTCCGTCGAGGGCCTCTGGTCGAAAGAAATCAAGGATGCCGGCGGCAAGCCGCTGTTCATGGCGCACTGAAAAGGTTGCCGGCCCGGGCAACTCTCCGTTGCATCGGGCCGGCACCACTTGTCCACATGACCTTGTTAAATCCAGCTTGTTTAAAGGTTTCAGCGCCGGTTGAGTGGCGGTATCGACCGTTGGCGCCAAAGCCGGAAAGCTGGATATGCGTGAGCCCGGGAGGCAAAGCGTGACCGATTTCGCGCTACCTGAGAGCGCCGCGGCGACGGCAGGCCGACAGTCGCAGTCGCGCATGTACCGTCATCTGCAGACGACGGACACGTTGTTTGGTTACCTCACGCTTGCGACCGCAGTGCTGGTGCTCGTCATTCTGGGCGGGGTCATTCTGTCGCTCTTCATCGGTGCGATACCCGCGCTGCGCGCCTTCGGGTTCGACTTCCTTGTTGACCAGCGTTGGAATCCGGTCACCGAAAAATTCGGGGCCTTCGCGGCGATCTACGGGACGCTGGTCACCGCATTCATTGCGATGCTGATGGCGGTGCCGCTCGGCCTGCTGATCGCGTTGTTTCTGACGGAACTGTGCCCGATGTGGTTGCGCCGGCCGATCGGCATTGCCATCGAACTGCTCGCCGGCATCCCGAGCATCATCTACGGCATTTGGGGACTGTTCGTATTCGCGCCGTTCTTGCAACGGACGGTGCAGCCGTTTCTGATCGATACATTCGAGAACGTCCCGGTGCTGTCCTCGCTGTTCGAAGGACCGCCCTATGGCATCGGCATGCTCACCGCCGGCATGATCCTCGCGATCATGGTGCTGCCGTTCATCACGTCCATCACCCGCGACGTCTTCGAA
This sequence comes from uncultured Alphaproteobacteria bacterium, assembly GCA_963702755.1. GTDB lineage: Bacteria > Pseudomonadota > Alphaproteobacteria > Rhizobiales > Xanthobacteraceae > JAJPKK01. The sequence continues at coordinate 81,612 of CAVPDZ010000019.1, forward strand.
GCCGTTCCGCCGGTGCTCAAGGAGGCGGCCTACGGGATCGGCTGCACGACCTACGAAGTCGTGCGCCACGTGGTCCTTCCCTATACGCGGACCGGCGTCATCGGCGGCGTCATGCTCGCGCTCGGGCGTGCGCTCGGCGAAACCATGGCAGTGACCTTCGTGATCGGCAATGCGCACAAAGTGTCGACGTCGATCCTTGCGCCCGCGACCACGATTTCGGCGACCATCGCCAACGAATTCACCGAGGCCGTAGGTGACCTCTATACCTCGGTGCTCATTGCGCTTGGCCTCATCCTGTTCGCCATCACTTTTGTCGTGCTCGCCGCAGCGCGGTTGCTGCTCATGCGACTCGATCGACGGGCGGGGTGATCGACATGAACCCTTATGCGCGCCGCCGTCTCAAGAACAGCATCGTGTTGACGCTGTCGGGCGGCGCGACCCTGTTCGGGCTCGGCTGGCTGGTAATGATCCTTGGCGCGCTCGTCTACGAAGGGTTCAGCGGACTGTCGCTCGGAGTATTCACCGAGATGACGCCGCCGCCCGGCTCGGACGGCGGCCTCCTCAATCCCATCGTTGGCAGCCTCCTGCTCACGGGGCTAGCCGTCGCGATCGGAACGCCGATCGGCATCCTTGCGGGCACCTACATGGCGGAGTACGGCCGCTATTCGCCGCTGACCACGGTGGTGCGCTTCATCAACGACATTCTGCTGAGCGCGCCGTCGATCGTGATCGGTCTGTTCATCTACGAAATCATGGTCGCGCCGATGGGACACTTCTCCGGGTGGGCCGGAGCGGCGTCGCTCGCCATCATCGTCATTCCGGTCGTCGTGCGCACCACCGAGGACATGCTGTTGCTGGTGCCGAAGGAGTTGCGCGAGGCTGCGACAGCGCTCGGAATGCCGCGCGCCCACGTCATCCGCCATGTCGCCTACCGGGCCGCGCGCGCCGGCATCATCACAGGCATGTTGCTCGCGATCGCGCGCATCAGCGGCGAGACCGCGCCGCTCCTGTTTACGGCGCTCAACAACCAGTTCTTCAGCGGCAATCTCAACGGACCGATCGCGAGCCTGCCGGTCGTCATTTTCCAGTTCGCGCTGAGCCCCTATGCGGACTGGCAGAAGCTCGCCTGGATCGGCGCGCTCATCATCACGTTCGCAGTATTAGCGCTGAGCATCACGGCGCGCGCTTTGGGAAGTCGTCATGGAGCTAATGACTAGCGTAAATCTCGTCCCCCCGCCGTCGTTGCCGGCTTCGCCCGGTCTCGCGGCTGATCCGGCTGGCAAGCTCGTGGAAAAGGTCCTGGTCCGCGATCTCAATTTCTTTTACGGAGGGAACAAGGCCCTCAAAAGCATCAACGTGCCACTTTATCAGAACCGCGTGACGGCGTTCATCGGCCCCTCGGGCTGCGGAAAGTCGACGCTGCTGCGGGCGCTCAATCGCATCTACGATCTCTATCCCGCTCAGCGCGCAGACGGCGAGGTCCTTCTCGACGGCAAGAACATTCTTAGTCCCAACCAGGACCTCAACCTGCTGCGGGCACGCATCGGCATGGTGTTCCAGAAGCCGACGCCGTTCCCGATGTCGATCTACGAAAACATCGCCTTCGGGGTGCGCCTGTTCGAAAATCTCAACCGCGCCGACCTTGACGAGCGCGTTCAGTCGGCGCTGCGCCGCGCCGCGATTTGGGACGAGGTCAAGGACAAGCTTCAGGCTAATGGCTTGAGCCTGTCCGGCGGCCAGCAGCAGCGCCTCTGTATTGCGCGCACCATCGCGGTGCGCCCGGAGGTGATCCTGCTCGACGAGCCGTGTTCGGCGCTCGATCCGATTTCGACGGCCAAGATCGAGGAGCTGATCGACGAACTGAAGGACGATTACACCATCGCGATCGTGACCCATAACATGCAGCAGGCCGCGCGCGTCTCCGATTATACGGCCTTTATGTATCTCGGCGAATTGGTTGAGTTCGATACGACGAGCAAGATGTTTACGTCGCCGGCAGACCGGCGGACCCAGGACTACATCACCGGACGCTTCGGCTGAACCGGGGTTGATCCGGAAGCCGCGACGATCCGAATGCGACCGAGCAAGGAGCGCAGGCATCCATGGCGATGACTGAACATACGATCAAGGCATTCGATGCCGATCTCCAGGAGCTGGCGCGCATGATCGCCGAGATGGGCGGCATGGCCGAGCGCCTGATCGGCGATTCCGTCGACGCGCTCAGCCGACGCGATACGTCCTTGTCCCAAAGCGTCATCGCCGCCGACGTCAAGATCGACGCCTTGCAGCGTGAGATCGAGGAAAAAGCAATTCTGACGATTGCGCGGCGCCAGCCGATGGCGGTTGATCTCCGCGACGTCGTCGGCGCACTCCGCGTTTCAAACGATCTCGAACGCATCGGCGACCTCGCCAAGAATATCGCCAAGCGCGTCGAAGTCCTCGATACCGAATTGAACCTCGCCAAGGTGATGCGCGGCGTCGAGCACATGACCGACCTCGTGCTGACGCAGATCAAGGACGTGCTCGATGCTTTCGCCCGCCGCGATGTGGCCAAGGCGTTGGCGGTGTGGCGCGGCGACGAGGAGATCGACGCCGTCAACAATTCGCTGTTTCGCGAGCTGCTCACTTACATGATGGAGGATCCGCGCAACATCAGCGTGTGCATCCACCTGCTGTTCGTCGCCAAGAACATCGAACGCATGGGCGATCACGCGACCAACATCGCCGAGACAATCTATTACATGGTGGAAGGTCGCCCGCTGCCGGACGAACGGCCGAAGGGCGATAACACCAGTACCACCAACGTGCCGTACCGAACCTGATCCCATAAGGCCTTCAACAAGAGGAACCGATGTCGGCCCGCATCCTGATTGTCGAGGACGAGGAGCCCTTGACGCTATTGCTGCGCTACAATCTCGAGGCGGAGGGCTATGCCGTCAATTCCGCCGTGCGCGGCGACGAAGCCGATCTCAAGCTCAAAGAGAACACGCCGGACCTCGCGGTGATCGACTGGATGATCCCGGGGCTGTCCGGGATCGAGCTGATCCGCCGCTTGCGCGCGCGCCCGGAGACCCAGTCGTTGCCGATCATCATGCTCACGGCACGCGGCGAGGAGACGGAGCGCGTTCGCGGGCTCGCGACAGGGGCCGACGATTACATCGTCAAGCCGTTCTCGGTGCCGGAGCTGTTGGCGCGGGTGCGCGCCTTGTTGCGACGCACGAAGCCCGAGCGTGTTGCCGGCGTGCTTGCTGCCGGCGATATCGAACTCGACCGCGAGAAGAAGCGGGTGGCACGCGGCGGCCGCGACGTGCCGCTGGGACCGACCGAATTCCGTCTGCTTGAATTTCTGATGGAAAATCCCGGACGCGTTTTTTCGCGGGAGCAGCTGCTCGATCGCGTCTGGGGCCGGGACGTCTATATCGATGAGCGCACCGTCGACGTCCATGTCGGCCGTTTGCGCAAGGCGCTCAACCGCGGCCGCGCCGCCGATCCGATCAGAACGGTGCGCGGCGCCGGCTACGCGCTCAACGACCGCTTCGTGAAGACGGCGTAGCCGCAGCGCGCTTCATTGGCTCTACCAAGCGCTGCGAAACTACCCGCGTGCCGGTCGCCGGTCGCGCCGACGATCGGCGCTCGGCTGATAGGCGATCCGCGAGTGGTGGCCGCAATACGGCAGGCCTTCGATCGTCTTGCCGCCGCAGAAAAAGAAGTCCGGCGAACTCGGATCGCCGATCGGCCATCGGCACTTGCTCTCACTGAGCTCCAGAATCGTGCAGCGCTGTCCCATCGGAATGATGTTTTCGATCAACTCGGGCTCGGGCTCGAGTTCGGTCTCATACACGTGCATGGGCGCAAGCGCGGTGTTGCCGCGGATGCTGGGCCGGGCAATGCGCATCATGTGCGAGTGGGCGCGCGGTTTGCGTTGCCGCGGCACCGAGGTCGAGGGTGATTTGGCGCGCCCGGACAGGCCGAGCCGGTGTACCTTGCCAATAACCGAATTGCGCGAAATGCCGCCGAGTTCTGCTGCGATCTGGCTTGCCGACAACCCCTCGCCCCAGAGCTTTTTCAGCAGTTCAACCCGATCGTCAGTCCAGTTCATAGCCACCATCCTTTTGCCCCGAGCGGTGCGATGAGATTCGCAAATCCATCCATGCTCCCCGGCAAGCCCAAAGCTCGCAGCCAGAGATGCTCCGCTCCGATTGAACTTAGAGAACTGTCCGCCGCACGAGATATCGTACTAACGCGAAGGGACGCTACTATATGGCGTGACTCCCGCGCAAGAGTCCCCATGAGTCCGGCCGGCGGCTCGTCCACATGTTCCGACCTGCGGATGGTCAATCGAGCCGATTAATCCACAACAGATCACCACACGCGGCCGGCGGAAGGTCTGCAGCAGCCGGGCGAGCCGGCCCGCGTGCCGACTACCAATCGCGCGCAGCACGTGTTGACCACAGCATGCGCGCGCAATACATTATTGCTCTGTGCCGCCCGGTGAGGCGGCACATTTTATTTTCCGCGCAATCCGACGCTAGAATGGACGAACCTACGGGCCGTGTCGTGACTTCACACCTATTGCCGACCTATGCGCGCGTCGACCTCGCTTTCGAGCGAGGCGAGGGCTCCGTGGCTTTATGCGACGAATGGCGACCGCTATCTCGATTTCACCGGCGGCGTTGCCGTTAACGGCTTGGGCCACGCCCACCCGCATCTCGTTGCCGCCCTGAATGAGCAGGCCAGCAAAGTCTGGCACGTCTCGAACCTCTTTCGCATTCCTCAGGCCGAGCGGCTTGCCGAGCGCCTGTGCGCGGAGACGTTCGCCGACTTGGTGTTCTTCTGCAATTCCGGCGCCGAGGCGATGGAGTGCGTCATCAAGGTGGTGCGCAAGTATCAATACGTGTCTGGCCATCCCGAGCGCTACCGCATCATCACGTTCGAAGGCGCTTTCCACGGGCGCACCCTCGCGACGCTCGCAGCAGGCGGCCAGAAGAAATATCTCGAAGGCTTCGGACCGCCGGTCGAAGGTTTCGACCAGGTGCCGTTCGGTGATCTTGAAGCCGTGAAGGCCGTGATCGGACCCGACACTGCTGCTATCCTGATTGAGCCGATCCAAGGCGAGGGTGGCGTGCGCGTCGTCCCGACGCCGTTCTTGCGCGCCTTGCGCGAACTCGCCGACCGCAATGGTCTTCTGCTCGCCTTCGATGAAGTTCAGACCGGCGTCGGCCGTACCGGCAGCTTCTTCGCCTACCAGCGCTGCGGGGTCACGCCGGACGTCATGGGAATCGCCAAGGCGATTGGCGGCGGTTTTCCGGTGGGGGCATGCCTCACGACGGCCGAGGCCGGCAAAGGGATGACCGCCGGCACGCACGGTTCGACATTCGGCGCCAACCCATTGGCGATGGCGGTCGGCAATGCGGTGCTCGATATCGTGCTGGCGCCCGGTTTTCTCGACCGGGTACGACGCAGCGCGATCCTGTTCCGCCAGCGCCTCGCCGAGATCAAGGATCGGCATCCGAACGTCGTTGCCGACGTGCGCGGCGAAGGCCTGCTGCTGGGCCTCGCCGCCGTCTGTCCGAACGGCGAGCTTGTCGATGCACTGCGCGCCGAGAAACTGCTCGCGGTCGCCGCCGGCGATAATGTCGTGCGGATGTTGCCGCCGCTCATTATCGAGGAGCCGGACATCGCCGAGGCGATCGATCGCATCGACCGCGCCGCCGATCGCCTTGAGCGCGCGCAGCGGGAAAAGAAGGCCGCTGCCGAGGTGAGGCCGTGAGCGCAGCACCCCGCCATTTTCTCGACCTGACCGATGTTGCGCCGGAGGAACTGCGCGCGATCCTCACGGACAGCCTCGCCATGAAGAAACGCGGCCGGCGGCGGGCGGATGACGTGTTCGCCGGCAAGACGCTGGCGATGATCTTCGACAAGCCTTCGACCCGGACGAGGGTGTCGTTCGACGTTGCCATGCGCCAACTCGGCGGCGAAGCCATCATGCTGACCGGCCAGGAAATGCAACTCGGCCGCGGCGAATCGGTTGCCGATACGGCGCGTGTGCTCTCGCGCTACGTCGACGCCATCATGATCCGCACTCTCGAGCACGAGATGCTGCTCGAGCTTGCGGCCCATGCCACCGTTCCCGTGATCAACGGCCTGACGAAGCGGTCGCATCCGTGCCAGATCATGGCGGACGTCATGACGTTTGAGGAGCATCGTGGCCCGATCCGCGGCCGCAAGGTGGCGTGGACCGGCGACAGCAACAACGTGCTGGCATCGTGGATGCACGCCGCCCGGCAATTCGAATTCGCGCTTGCGGTGGCCACGCCCCCGGAGCTCGCGCCCAAGAAGCCGCTGCTCGATTGGGTGAAATCGTCCGGTGCCGACATTCGGATCGGCAAAGATCCCGAGCAGGCGGTCAAGTCCGCGGATTGCGTCGTCACCGACACCTGGGTGTCCATGGGCGATCGCAGCGGCGCGCGCCGTCACAATTTGTTGAAGCCGTACCAGGTCAACGCCGCGTTGATGGCGAAGGCGAAACCCGATGCGCTGTTCATGCATTGCCTGCCTGCACACCGCGGCGAAGAGGTCACCGATGAGGTGATCGACGGACCGCAGTCCGTGGTGTTCGACGAAGCTGAAAATCGCCTGCATGCCCAGAAGGGCATCTTGGCCTGGTGCCTGGACGCGGACCAGCGATGACCGATCTTGGGCTCACCTCTCGCGCCCCTGCTGACGATACGGCCGACGACACGATCCTGCCGTTCGAGGTTGCGCCCCTTGATCTGCGCGGCCGTGTCGTGCGCCTTGGGCCTGCCCTCGACGATATCCTCAGCCGTCATCAGTATCCGCCGCCCGTCTCGAAATTGCTGGGCGAGGCCATCGTATTGACGGTGCTGCTCGGCGCCTCGCTCAAGTTCGACGGCCGCTTCATCCTGCAGACCAAGACCGACGGCCCGGTCCGCATGATCGTGGTCGATTATCGCAGCCCCGGTCAGGTGAGAGCCTGCGCGCAGTTCGATGCTGCCGCGGTCAGCTCATCCGCCAAATCTGTCGGCGAATTGATGGGCCGCGGTCATCTCGCGATGACGATCGATCAGGGCCCGGATATGAGCCGCTATCAAGGGCTGGTCGCACTTTCCGGCGGCAGCCTCGAAGACGCCGCACACGAATATTTCATGCGGTCCGAGCAGATACCGACGAAGGTTCGTCTTGCAGTTGCCGAGGAAATCCGCGCATCGGCGAACGGCGCGCGCCATCGCTGGCGTGCCGGCGGGCTGTTGCTCCAGTTCCTGCCAAAGAAGGCGGAGCGGATGCGGACGAGGGATTTCGATCCCGGCGACGCGCCGGCCGGCGTTCAGCCTCATCAGGTCCCGGAGGACGATGCCTGGGTCGAAGGGCAGGCGCTTGTTGCGACGGTCGAGGACGTGGAACTGATCGACCCCGCGATCTCAAGCGAGCGGCTGCTTTACCGCTTGTTTCATGAGCACGGCGTTCGCGTGTTTCGCGCCTCCGATGTTAAATCCAAGTGCTCCTGTTCGCGCGACAGCGTGACCAACATGCTCAAGAGCTTTTCCCAGGACGATCGCGATCACATGGTCGAGAACGGCGTGATCTCGGTGACGTGCGAGTTCTGCAACAGCAAGTACGTTTTCGCGCCCGCCGAGGTCGATGCCGTGGACCGGGGGTGACGGCCGCATCATCCGTCGCGGCCAGGCCAAGTCGGCGCACCGTCATTGCGGCGCTGGGCGTCACCGAAATTCTCGCCTGGGGCTCCTCGTACTATCTCCTCGCTGTATTGGCGAAGCCGATTGCTGCCGAGACCGGTTGGCCGATCTCGATCGTGATTGGAGGCTTGTCGCTGGGGCTCCTTGCCGCCGGCGCAGCATCGCCGCGAATAGGGCGGCTGATCGAAACGCGGGGCGGCCGGCCGGTTCTCGCCGCAAGCTCCATACTGCTCGGCCTCGGGCTCGCGCTGCTCGGTCTCTCCCATCATCTCGCGGTCTACGGGTTGGCGTGGCTCGTCATTGGCGTCGGCATGGGTTGCGGCCTCTACGATGCGGCCTTCGCGACCCTCGGCCGCGCGTATGGGTCCGAAGCGCGCAGCGCCATCGTGTCGGTCACGCTGTGGGGCGGATTTGCGAGCACGGTCTGTTGGCCATTGTCGGCATATCTGCTCGGAGCGCTCGATTGGCGTGGCGTCTGCTTCGTCTATGCCGGTTTGCATCTGGTGCTGGCGCTGCCGCTTCACCTGGCGTTGATGCCACGCGTCACCAAGCCGGCAACCGGCATCGAGACCAGGGAAAAGCCACCCGCCCGAACTCTCAGCCCGCTGCAGCGGCGCTCATTCGCACTATTCGCGATCATGATCACACTCGGCGGCGCCGTCGCGTCGGTGATGTCGGTGCACCTCCTCGTGATCCTGCAAGCGCGCGGGCTTGATCTCGCATCGGCGGTCGCGTTCGGGGCGCTGGTCGGTCCGGCCCAGGTCGGAGCGCGCGTGGTCGAGATGGCGTTCGGCAGCCGGTATCATCCGATCTGGACGCTTGCCGCGGCGAAATCGCTCATGGGAACAGGTGTTTTGCTGTTGGCAGTCGCGGCGCCGATGATCGGGGCTGCCGTCGTTATTTACGGCGCCGGCAACGGCATCTGGTCGATAGCTCGCGGCGTGATGCCGCTCGCGTTGTTCGGGCCCGCGGGCTACGCCACTTTGATCGGCCGCTTCGCGCTGTTCGGCCTCTTTGCACAGGCGTTATCTCCGGCTGCAGCAGCGATGGTGCTGGACCGGTACGGAGCGGGGGCGATGCTTGCCGTTGTCGCGGCAATGGCTCTCGCCAATGTGGTTCTGACGGCCGTCCTGTGGTTCACCATGCCGCCGCCGCCGGAATGACTCGGAGGATGTCAGTTCAGGGTGCGCTTGGTGTCCGGACCATCGAGCGAAAACGCCGGAATGTCGATGTCGAAATGCTCTCCGTCGGTGCTCACCATGCCGTAGGTGCCCACCATGAAGCCCGATGGGGTCGGCAGCGGGACGCCGCTCGTGTATTCAAACGAGGCGCCGGGCTCGAGCACCGGCTCTTCGCCCACCACACCCGGCCCGCGCACTTCTTGCAGACGCCCCAAGCCATCGGTGATACGCCAGTGGCGGGTTTTGAGTTGAACCGTTGATTTGCCGCGGTTGCTGATTTCGACGGTGTAGGCCCAAAAATAATAGCTCTTTTCGGACGACGAGCGTTCCGGCATGAAGCGAGGCGAGACCTTGACCTCGATATGGCGAGTGACGGCGCGATAGCTGGACATGATCGTCTTCAAATCGGCGGAATAGCATTTCATCCCTGTGTCGGCTAGTGAACAAGTTCCCCAAGATCGGCGCAACGGCCATGAATAGCCCCCCTACGATGGTCTCATCGTCCGGCGACGCCGCGGCCGCTTGCGCCAATCCGTCGGCGGGTCCACCAATGGCGCGGCGCGCGCAATGGGAGGGGATTCGGTCGCCAGGTGAGACGGTTTTTCTCCGATCGGTTCATTTCGGACGCCTCGGCCGGAGCCGCGCAGAGCGCGCGCGTGCCGGCCGTCAAGGGCGTGCCGCGCGACCTGCGCCTCGATTTGTTTCGAGGCCTCGCGCTGTGGCTCATTTTCCTCGATCACATTCCATCGAACATCGTGAGCTGGATCACGATCCGCAATTACGGCTTCTCCGACGCCACCGAGATCTTTGTCTTCATCTCAGGTTACACGGCTGCCTACGTCTACGGCCGGGCGATGCGCGAGCATGGAACCGTGGTCGCGAGCGCGCGCATTCTCAAGCGCGCGTGGCAAATCTACGTCGCCCACATCTTCCTGTTCGCGATCTACATGGCCGAAATCGCCTACGTATCGCGCAGCTTCGAAAACCCGCTGTACGGCGAAGAAATGGGTATCTTCGAGTTTCTCCAGCAGCCTGACGTCACGCTCGTCCAGGCGATGCTGTTGAAGTTCAAGCCCGCCAACATGGACGTGCTGCCTCTCTACATCGTGCTGCTGGCGGGTTTTCCGCCGGTATTGTGGTTGATGCTGCGCAAGCCCGTGGTCGCGTTGGGCGCGTCCGTGCTGCTCTATATGCTGACGTGGTATTTCGGCTGGAACTTGCCGGCCTATCCGAACGGCACTTGGGTGTTCAATCCGTTCGCGTGGCAGCTTCTGTTCGTATTCGGCGCATGGTGCGCGCTTGGCGGCACCAAGAAGCTCGCGTTCGTCATCAACGCGCGAATTACCATGGTGATCGCGGTCATCTACCTCCTTTTTGCGTTCGCCATCGCCTTGACCTGGTACGTCCCGGGATTGGACGGAATGGTGCCGCGCTTTCTGGAAGATTGGATGTATCCGATCGACAAGACAAATCTTGATGTGCTGCGCTTTGCGCATTTTGCGGCTCTCGCGGTTCTCGTGGTGCGCTTGGTGCCCGTCGACTGGCCCGGCCTGCGGTCGATCTGGCTGCGCCCCGCCATTCTGTGCGGCCAGCATTCCCTTGAAATCTTCTGCCTCGGCGTGTTCCTGTCCTTTGCCGCTCATTTCGTCCTGGTCGACGTCAACGAGAGCGTCGGCATGCAGATCGGTACCAGTCTGTTAGGCATCGTCTTAATGGTTGCGACAGCGGCCATGATTTCATGGTACAAACGCATAGAAGGACGAAGTCCCGGATCGCGCCCCGGGCCGGGTATCGGTCCGCCAAGCGCAACCCTCGCGGGAGGCGGGGCATGAGAAGAACGTTAGCGCTGGCGCTCATCTGGGTGCTGACCTTTGGCGCCGTGTCCGCCAAAGAGAATAACGAGTGCATTACGGCTGCCGGGTCGGTCGAGCCGGATTTTGCATTGCCGCACGTCGCTCAGGCGATTGCCAACAAGAAGCTCGACATCACGGTGCTGGGCAGTGCTTCATCCGAGCTCAACGGGCCGGCCGGCACCAGCATCGCGTATCCGACGCGATTGCAGATCGCGCTCAGCGCGATGTTGCCCGGTGTTGCGGTCAAGGTGTCGACGTATGCCAAGGCCCGCGACACGGCTTCCGACATGGAAAGCAAGCTTGATCACATCATTGCCGAGTCCAAGCCGGCGCTCGTGATCTGGCAGACCGGCACCGCTGACGCTATTCGCGGCATCGATCCGGAGGAGTTCCGCATTTCTCTTGACGACGGTGTCGATACGCTCCAGGCGGCGATGGTCGACGTCGTCTTCATGAACATGCAGTACAGCCCGCGGACCGAGGCGATGCTGGCGCTCGGCGCCTATGCTGACGCTATGAGGATTATTGCACTGCAGCGGGACGCCGTGCTGTTCGACCGGTTCTCAATCATGAAGCGGTGGAATGAAAGCGGTATTTTCGACCTTTATGGTGCAACGCGTAATACCGATGTCGCCGAGAAGGTGCATGATTGCCTCGGGCGATTGCTCGCCAAAGTCATAGTCAACGGCGCGAAATTGACAACGCCGGAGAAAAAAGCCACTCGTTAGCGTATGGATACCCGCAGCTCATTGTCGATGCGTTTTGCCTTCCCCGCAGCTCTTGCACTTCTCGCCGCAAGTCTTTTGGCCGCAAGTCTTTCGCTTCCGGCTTCGGCGGATGCTGATCGGCCCGGCTACGCCTGTCGTGAACGGCCGGAACTCGCGCGGTTTTCCGGCACGCTTGACCGCATGGGCAGGCGCATCGCCACGGGACTGCCGGTAACGATCATGGCGCTGGGCTCATCGTCGACGGCCGGTGCCGGCGCGAGCACGCCGTCGACGAGCTATCCGAACCAACTCGAAGCCAATCTGCGCGAGCGCTTTCCCGGACATCCGATCTGGGTGATCAACCGCGGCGTCAATGGCGAGGAAGTGTCCGACATGCTGGCGCGGTTCGATGCGGCTGCCGCGGCCGACAAGCCGGACGTCGTGTTATGGCAAGTCGGTACCAACGCCGTGCTGCGCGACAATCCCCTCGGCCCGGTGGACGATGTCATTCGAGATGGGATCGCCCGCATGCGCGCCCTTGGTGCCGATGTGGTCTTGGTCGATCCGCAGTATGCGCCGAAGGTGATTGCCAAGCCCGATGCCAGCGAAATGGTCGCCCTCATTGCCGCCGAGGCGACGAAGCGCGGCGTCGATCTGTTTCCACGTTTCGCGGTAATGCATGCGTGGCGCGATGCCGACAGCTTGCCGTTCGAGGCCTTTCTCTCGCCCGATCAGCTCCACATGAACGATTGGGGCTATGCGTGCCTCGCCAAACTGCTGGGTGCGGCGATGGCCGAAGCTGCAACGCGCCCGATCGCCGCCGCGCACGCGACGCGGCGTTGAAGCACCTCTGACAACAAATTCACTGCGGATCGCGAGCGCGGCGCTTCATGCGCCGCGCCGCAGCGAGCAACGGCCTTTACAGCGGCGCGGGCGCGATGGCGACGACGTCGTTATTCGGGCCGGACTTTGGCGCAGGCTTTACCCAGCGGATTTCGCCGCGCAAGTTGGCCGCAGCCGTCGCGGGCTTTGACAGCGTGATCGAGAGGCGTTCCTGCTGTTTCGGTGCAGCGTTTGGCAATTGCCAGACCGCGACGCTGCCCTTGGTTTTTTCGTCGGTTTGAACACCCTGATATCCGGTGCCGGTCGCGGCCACCACGGTCGTGTCGGCCGGAATGGCGAGGCTTATCTTGACGCCCTCTGCGGTCACGCCTTTGCCCTGCAAGCCGCCATTCGTGACCGTAAGCGCATAAGTCGTCCCGTTCGCCCCGGCGTCGCCCTTGCTGAGGACACCGGTCAAGGGAACGCGGACACCGATGTCGTCGTGGGCCCAGGCGAAGATCGAGCGCAGCGTCTCCCCCGACAAGCGGGATTGCACATAGTTCCCCATGTCGAGATTGGTCGCGTTGGAGCCGAGTGCGGCGCGGTGAGGCGCCATCGCGGTCGTGTGGTTGTAAACCAGGTTGGCGAAGTACTCGTAGTCCATGCTGACCGCGCCCATGTTGGTGCGCGGCCCGTTGAAGGTCGCGCCATGGCATTGGCCGCAACCGATCTCGATCAGCGCAGCCTGTCCAGCCGGTGCATTGGCCGGGACCGCAACGCGCCATTTGCCGGGCTCGGCTGGCTTCGGCATCGATGCGAAGTACGCGGCGAGATCGGCGGCGTCCTGTTCGTTGAGCTGGCTTTCGACAAAGGCCGGCATGATGCCCCACGGCTGGTGAACGGCGCGCGCGAACTGCGCGGCGTTCAATCCACGACCGGCGAGGTCGGGGCCGAAGCCGCCTTCCCCCATGGTGCCGTGGCAGTTGCGGCAGGCGGTGACCCGCGGCGCTTCCCGGTCCCAGTAAGCTTTTCCGGCCGCGGGATTACCTGCAGTCTGCGCAAGCGCAGCGCCTTGCAAAAAAGGCAACGCCAGCGCGGCGACGACGAACGTCCTCATGAAATTCCTCCCCTTCCCAGCACTGCATTCTTATGCGTGCAGTGTCGAGCATCTTACATTCCGATTGATGCGTTGCAACGTACAGGCGCGCGGAATTTCTCTGCGAAGCAATCTCAGTGAATCGCCGACGAACGCGCCGCTCTTGCTGTGTTGGAAAGCTCAGGGCTCCAGTTCGCTATCCCAGTAGAGATAGTCGAGCCAGCTCTCGTGGAGGTAGTTCGGCGGAAACAGCCGGCCGTTGCGATGCAGATGGTGCACGGTGGGTTGAAAGGGCATCTGCGCCGGAAACATTGCGGCCTCATGCGGTGTCCGGTTGCCCTTGCGCAGGTTGCACGGCGAGCAGGCCGCGACCACGTTGATCCAGGTGGTTTGCCCTCCGCGCGAACGCGGCAGCAGGTGATCGAACGTCAGATCGTCGTTCTCGCCGCAATATTGGCAGGAGAAGCGATCGCGCAGGAAAACATTGAACCGGGTGAACGCCGGATTGGTCGACGGTTTGACGAACGTCTTGAGCGAAACGACGCTCGGCAGCAGCATCTCGAAGCTCGGGCTGCGCACCGCCTTTTCATAATTTGCGACGATGTTCACGCGATCAAGAAACACGGCCTTGATCGCGTCCTGCCAGGACCACAGCGACAGCGGGTAATAGCTCAACGGACGAAAATCTGCGTTGAGCACCAGGGCGGGCCAGCCACTTTGCGATACATGAGCGTTCAAAGGGACGCCCTCTCGACCTCGTCGTGCAGGGACCGAAGCACTTGTGCGATACTTTATAAGGGGACGTTACAGGAATGTGAAGCCGGGCCACAAACCGTACAGGGCCGGAAAATCAGCCAGCTTGTCAGAGGTTTGCGCACGATCCTGTCGCAAAGACACCGGTCGGCGATTGTAATGTTGCGCCGCAGCGCGCCGTGATCCTCGGCGCTCAGGGCTTGAACGAGGCCTAGCTGATTCGACTTTGAATCTAATCCGCGCAGGCGACTTGATGCTGGAGCGTGATTTCGCGACGTTCCTTTGCCGACTGCAGGATAGCGAGCGCGACTTCCAAGGTTGCCTTGCCCCAGCGCGCGCTATGGAAGTCGGACCCCGCCTCGCGGACCGCTTTCCATAGTGCATCGAGCGCGTCGCCGTGCCCCGGCCGGCCCGAACCGCGCTCGACCGGAATCTCCCGGACGCCGTCGACGCCATAAGCGGTGATGCCGTTGGGCGAAAACCTGAGGTCGCCCCGCTCGCAGGTCACGATCCATACGCCGAAGTGCGGCAGGTATGGTTGGTCGACCGGCAGGTCTCGACCGCCGTAGCCGAGATCCTTCTGGCGATCCGGTTCCGATGATGCATCCCGAACCAAGGTCTGACGCGAGGAGCCATGCCGGTCGCGCGGTTTGTCGGTGCCGCTCTCGGCGACCCAATAGTGGAATTCGTCGCTGTCGAAGAAATCGTAAGCACTCAATACCAGTGTTGCCGAAGCCCCGTCCTCGAACTCCAAGAGCGCCGAGCAGTGTCCTTCGGTCGGCCGCGTTGGTTCGAGGCTTCCGGCGCAGGCGCGAACGCTGCGGACGAGGCCGCCGCCCAGCACGCGCGCAATTTCAATCTGGTGGGTGACCTGGTTGAAGGTGATGCCGCCTCCCTTGGCGGTGACAAGCTCGTCAGGACGGCGCGGCCGCATCAGGAAGTCCGAGTAGTTGAGCGCGACCATCATTCCGAGCCGGCCGAATTCGCCGCCGCGGATCAGACGACGCATGGCCATGACATTGATATCGAAGCCGTGGGTGTGGCCGACGATCAGCGCAACGCCCGCCTTGTCGGCCTCCGCAATCACCCGGTCGCAGTCGGAGAGATTTAGCGCCAACGGCTTTTCGACAAGGACATGCTTGCCGTGGCGCAAAGCCTCGATGGCCTGGTCGGGATGAAACGGATGCGGCGAGCCGATGTAGATCGCCTCGACATTCGCATCCCGACACAGGTCGGTGAAGTCAGCATAGGTACGCGCATTGAAATCGCGGGCGAACGCCTCGCGCGGCCGGGCGAGCGGATCGGCCCCGGCGACCAGGCGAAATCCGGGGTGGGCGACAGCGGCACGGACCATGAATGCGCCGGCAAGGCCGAGCCCCGCGATGCCCAATGCAATCGGACGATGGGGCTCCATCTAGACCAACTCGCTCATGACGCGGTTCCCTTCCATGAGACAGCCATTCTCGATCTCGAGACGCTCACGACGTGATCTGCACAATATTCCGAAGCCCTGGCCGATAAAAAGATGCGATCGCCGGCCAATGGATTCGCACGTCCGTGCCAGCAGGAGTTGCGTGTGGCTTATGTTGCCGGATGATACCGGGGCGAGAGCTCTCGGGATGCCAGCTGTTGCCATATCGGTTGGCATATCGTTTGCCTGCAAATAGGCGCGGCGCTATCCTTCGTTTCGCGAGCGATGCGATGATCCGACGCGATGCTGCGATAGGACAGGTGACGATGTCCCCAAATCTCGAACACGAAGGCGAGCCGCCACTGCTCCTCAAGAATGCCCACGTGATCGATTTGCATCTCGGTATTGATCGCGTCGCAGATGTCGCGATCGCGAACGGGAAAATCCAATCGATCGGCGAGGCTCCCGTCGCTCCGCAAGCACAGATCATTGATCTCGCCGGCTGCTATCTCTCGCCCGGATGGATCGACATTCACGTCCACGCCTATGGCACGCTCGGCTTCTCTGACCCCGACAGCGTCGGCGTGTATCAAGGCGTGACGTCGTTTGTCGAGGCCGGGGGCCCTGGGATCGACACGCTCGACGAGTTCGTGGCGATCATGGACCCGCTCGAAACCGATCTTTACGTCGGCCCGTTCATTCGTCCGATGGGTCTTCTCGGCCTCAACTTCATCGAGGGCGACGTCCGCACCTTGGGCAATGTTCCGGTCACGCGTTGGCTCGACTTCGCCCAGCAGCACCGGAACCGGCTTCGCTATCTGAAATGCAACGCCATCGGCAATTACGGCACCGGCACGCTGAAACTGACGAAGGGCCTCTCCGAAATTCTCGGTCTGCCGCTCTACATGCATATTGGCGAGTTTCAGCTTCAGAATCCGACGCGCCTGCTTGCTCCTGAGGCGTTCAAGATCGCCGAGAAGGGCGACCTGATCACGCACATCTACCACGGCAATCTCGGCCAGGTGATCGATCGCGATGGAAAGGTGCTGCCGGAGGTGCGTGACGCGCAGCGGCGCGGCGTGCTCTTCGATCTCGGTTTCGGCGGATATAACTTTTCATGGGACGTCGCCGAAAAGGCGTATGCGCAAGATATCGTTCCGCACACCATCAGCTCTGATCTGCAGCAGTTCAATGTGGTGCGGCCGGCAAAGAGCCTCGCGAACGTAATGAGCTTGACGCTCCGGCTCGGCTTGTCGTTGCAGCAGGTCATCGAGCGGGTGACAGAACTGCCGGCGAAGGCGCTGTCGCTTGATGATCGCGCCGGCAAGTCTCGCGGCCGGAATGCCGGCGGATATCACCGTGTTCCGCGTTGAAGAGGGCGAATTCGAACTCACCGATTGCTTCAACCGAACACGAAACGCTGATCGGCAGATCGTGCCGGTCATGACATTCAAGCGCGGCCGTCGGTTCGACTGTGATTTCTCGCGCGGTTTGGACGAAAAGAATTGGTTCCTGCAGATTGCCGAGGACCACGTGCCCGCGAAGGCGTCATCGCTCAGCGACGCGCAGATCGAATTTCTCGCCGCGCTCGCCGATGCCCTTTCCACCACCACCTGGGAACTCGCGAGTTCCGAACGCCTCGACCTGCCGAAGGCGATCGAGCTGCAAGGCATCTTCCGGGAAGTCTTGGCCCGGTCGGGCCTGCCGCTGCGCGCCGGGATGGAAGCGCTTTATGGCTGCTTCCTCGATCAGCCATTCACGATGCAGATCGGGCTCTTGATCATGCGGCTCGATCGGTCGTTTCTGCTGTCGCGGTTGCAAGAGGTGACGCAGCGCCGCCCGTTGGCTGCGTGATCGTTTGCCGCGCTTGCGGAAGATGAAGAGAAAGCGCACGGAGAAAAAATGACTGACGCGTCGTCATTCACGGCGCCGCCTGTTGCGGACGCGGAATGGCAGAAGCTCGACGGGATCGATCCTGTTTCGGGCAAGTTCCCCGCGCGCGCGCGTTTTGGCGAAGACAGCATTCTGATCTTCAAGACCGACACCGGGTTCCGTGGCGTTCAGCGCGCATGCCCGCATCTCAATGCGACGCTCATGGATGCGGATCTGGTCGGCAACGGCACGATGCTGCGATGTCGCCAGCACGTTTTCACGTTTCGCTTGTCGGACGGCCGCGGCGTCAACTGTCCCGGCTTCTCGATTCGCGTCTACGAAGTCAAGGATGAGGCCGGCTCGCTGTACGCGCGGAGCATCCGCTAGCGGCGGCGCGTGGAGACGATCGCGATGCCTGCAGGTACTTTGTCGATCATGGGCAAGTCGGGCTGGCGGCGCGCGGGTCTTGTTCTCGCTCAACTCTGTCTGATCGCGGCCTTGCTGACCCTCTGGCAGTTTGGCGTATCCGACCGCAACCTTGCCTTTTTCAGCCGCCCGTCGATTGTCGGTGCGAAACTTGTCGAGCTCGCGCTCGATCCGGATTTCCACCGCGACATCATTGTCACCCTGACCGAAATTGCCATCGGCTATGCGATCGGCGCGGGTGTCGGACTTGTGCTGGGCTTCGTTCTGGGTCGTTCCAAATTCCTATCAAAGCTGCTGGAGCCTTTCATCATCGGTCTCTACAGCATTCCGAAAATTGCGCTGGCGCCGCTGTTCATTGTCTGGCTGGGGCTTGGAATCTCGTCCAAGGTCGCGGTTGTCGTCCTCGCCTCCTTCTTTCTTGTGTTCTTCAACACCTATTCCGGCCTCCTCAATCTCAATGAGGAGCTGGTACGGCTCGCCCGCCTGATGGGCGCGTCGTGGCGCCAGTGCATCGGCCGAGTGATCCTGCCGTCGACGGCCCATCAGATTTTCATCGGCCTCAAGACCGCGGTGCCCTACGCCGTGATCGGCGCCGTGATCGGCGAGTATATCGGCTCCAACGAGGGCCTCGGCCATTTCATTCTTTATGCATCGCAGACCTACGATGCGCCGGCCCTGTTCTCCGGGATCGTGGCCCTGATCCTGATCGTGTTCCTGAGCAATTACGCCCTTAATTGGCTCGAACGACGGCTGGTCCGTTGGCGCCATATCGAAGGCGCGACGGTTCAGTTGTGACGAAAAATGGCATCATCCTTGCGAGGCCCTGCCGACAAGCATTGTCAGCCGCATGATCGAAACAGAGGGGAGCACGCCATGCTCAAGCGCAGAGACTTGATCCGCACGATGGGCGCTGGCTTGGCCTTTGCGGCCGGGAGCCCATTCGGCGCTTCGCGGCGCGCGCTGGCGCAGTCCAAACCGGGGCTGACGCCCGGACGCGGGGTCTGCTCGGCGCCTGGCCTGTCGTTCTCCGCGCTCTACATCGCGAAGCGGCGTGATCTGTGGGCGGCGAATGGCGTCGACTACAGCTTGAAGTTGGTTCAGGGCGGCCCGCTCGCGATGGCCGCGCTTAATGTCGGCGAGGTCGATTTTGCCTGCGTGACGTCGAGCGATCCGCTGATCGCCTGGGACAAAGGCATCAAAACCATGATTGTCGCGGCATTCACCAGCGGCCTCGCCATGCAAATGGCGGCCCGCAAGGACTGGATGAGCAAAGCCGGCATCAGTCCCGATCACCCGGTTGTCGATAAGGTCAAGGCCCTGAGGCAAGCGCGCATCGGCGTCTCGACTATCGGCGGCGGACCGGCGCAATTCATGAAATACCTCGCGACGCTCTATGGCATCGACGAGCGCGATTTCAAATTGCTCGCCGTCGGTCTCGGCGCCGCGCGGATCGCCGCGCTTCGCGAAAATCAGGTCGATGTCATCGTCGGCTCTGCCCCGGATGCCGACGAGGTCGCGCTTGAGGGCATCGGGGAGTTTTACCTGAGCTTTGCGACCGAAATTCCTGCCTTCAAGGACTTTCCTTACACCGTCCTGGTCGTTCCCACCGGAATTCGCGAGCGCGCGGCCCGAAGCGGTGCGCGGCATCGCCAGATCGATCGGCGCGGCCAATGACTTCATCCAGACGAACTTCGGCGAAGCGCTGGACATGCTCAAGGCCGAGTTTCCAAAGATCGACGGACGTGCCATCGTCCGCTCCATGGAGCGCGACCGCATAAGCTTCCCGCGCGGCGGCCTGATGACGACATCGATGTGGGAGAACGGCATCAAGGTCGCCAAGAACATGCGTACGGTCAAGACGACGCCAACGGCCGCCGAGGGCGAAATCTGGACCAACAAGTTCCTGATGTGATCAACGACCGTGGCTTAAGTCTCGATGTTCGTCAAATCCGCACGATCCCCCGCTTACGTCGAAGGGGACGCGGCCAGCATGGTGACAACACCTGCTGCGATCGAGTTTGACCAGGTGAGCCTCGGCTTCGAAAGCGATGGCGGCACTCTGCTGGCATTGGACCGCGTCAGCCTGACCGCGCCGCAAGGGCAGATCACGACCGTCGTCGGCCCGTCAGGATGCGGCAAGACCACATTGCTGCGACTGGTCAGCGGACTTCTCGATGCGTCGAGCGGACGCACCCTTTGCAACGGCCAGGAAGTCAGGGGTCTCAACGCCGGAGTTGGTTTCGTCACCCAGGACAGCAATCTCTTTCCCTGGGCCACGACGCTCGCGAACGTGGAATTTCCGCTCGCCGTCAGAGGCGTGCCGGCACGGGAACGGCTTGAGCGGGCGATGGAGTGGATCGACACCGTCGGTCTCGCTGGCTTCGAGCACAGCTATCCTTCGCAGTTGTCGGGCGGCATGCAGAAACGCGTATCGATCGCGCGAACCTTCATTTATGAACCTGACGTCATCCTGCTCGACGAGCCTTTCGGCGCGCTCGATGCGCAGACGCGCATGATGCTGCACCATCAGCTTCTCGAGCTGTGGCAAAAACGAAAAATGACGATGCTCTTCATTACCCACGATCTGGTCGAGGCGATAACGCTGTCCGATCAGGTCGTGGTGATGACGAAGCGTCCCGGTCGCGTGAAGGAATGCTACCGCGTGCCGCTGTCGCGCCCGCGCAACGTGTTCGAGATTTATCTCGCTCCCGGCTTCGATGATGCATACGCCGCGCTGTGGAAGCATTTCAAGGCGGAACTTTCGACTGACAAAGGCACCGCCATGCCGATCACCGGTGCGAGATCATGAACTTCAAGCAGACCATAAGCGCGCCGATCGGTGGCGCGTCTTCGTCCGCGCAGGAGCGGCCGGTCCGGGCTCAGCCGATCATCGAGGTGCGCGAGCTCGGCAAGACATTTCAGTCCAAGGGCGGTCCTCTGACCGTTTTCGATCGTCTGTCCTGCATGATCGAAAAGCGGAGCTTCCTGTCGATCATCGGCCCGTCGGGCTGCGGCAAGTCAACGCTGCTCAAGCTTATCAGCGGACTCGAGACGCCAACCGGCGGCGAAATCCTTTTCAATGGCCGCGCGGTGAAAGGCCCTCCCAAGGGCATGATCTACGTCTTCCAGCAATACACGAAGTCGATCTTGCCGTGGCGAACCGTGATCGAGAATGTCGAATTCGGCTTGCGCGCGCAACGCTCGGTATCGTTCAAGGAGGCCCGCGAGCGTTGCCGTGAATATATCGATCTCGTCGGTCTCAAGGGCTACGAGGATTATCATCCCTATCAGCTGTCCGGCGGCATGCAGCAGCGCGTGTGTATCGCGCGCGCCTTGATCTGCGAGCCCGACGTGCTGCTGATGGACGAGCCGTTCTCGGCCGTGGATGCGATGACCCGGGCGATCCTCCAGGAGCTTGTGCTGCGGATCTGGCAGAAATTGCCGATCACGATCCTGTTCGTCACCCACGACGTCGACGAGGCTGTGTTCCTTTCGACGCGCATCATCTCCCTTGGGCGCGCCGGCAGCGGCATCAGCGACGACGTGCCGATCAACCTTCCGCAACCGCGGGATCAGATCGTGACGCGCGCTGATCCGAGATTTACCGAGCTGCGACAGAAGCTGTTCGCCAGCATTTTCGTCCAGGAAAAAAGCGTCTCACCGGCGTGAGATCGAGTTCGAGGCAGACATGGCGAAGCGCTGGCCCGGTTTCCTGCTGATCGCTGCGGTCCTGCTGTTGTGGCAGATCGCCTCGACGGAGAAATGGATCGATCCGGTATCGATGCCCAAGGTGAGCACGATCGCCTATTCCTGGGTGCAGAACATCAACGGTGGCGAATTGTTGCAGTCCCTCGGGCCGACCTTGTGGCGCATCGGTGTGGGCTTTGGGCTCGCCGCGCTCGTCGCCGTGCCGCTCGGCTTGTTGATGGGAAGCATTCCGTTCGTCTATCGGCTGTTCGAACCGATCACGGAGTTCATTCGGCCTATCCCGAGCTCCGCTTACATTCCGGTTGCCATCTTGTTTCTCGGCATCGACAACGAGATGAAGATCTTCGTCGTCTTTCTGGCGTGCATATTTCCGATCCTGCTCAACACCTATAGCGGTGTGCGCGGCATCGATCCCGTGTTGATCGATACCGGCCGGACTTTCGGGGTATCGTGGCTACGCGCGTTATGGTCGATCGTCTTGCCGGCTTCGCTGCCCAGCATTTTGACGGGCATGCGCATCAGCCTCGGTATTTCCCTGATCGTTGCCGTCGTGGCCGAGATGATCGCCGGCAGCAGCGGGATCGGCTATTTCATTCTCGACATGCAGCGCGTCTTCCGCGTGCCCGAGATGTTCGCCGGCATCTTCACGCTCGGCCTGTTGGGGTTTGCGATCAATTTCCTGTTCCTCAAAGCCGAGAGTTATCTCCTGCGTTGGCGCGGCACGAGCGTCGAAACGTGAAACCCTGCTTCAAGCAGACCTGACGGCATCAGCATGCGCTTTGGAATTCTGGACGCCCTTGCCGCACACCATTCGCCCGGAACCGCGAATGCAAGAGGCGATCACCGAATTGAGCACACCGGGAATGGGCGAGGGGCCCGACGAGTTCCTACCGCTTTGCGCTTGATGTCGTGCAGGAGGCGGAAAGCGCCGGGTTCGGCAGCACCCTGATTGCCCAGCGCTATCTTGGACCTGATCTCGACGCCTGGATACTGGCGTCCGCGCTCGCCGCGCAAGACGCGAACCATCGAGATCATGCCGGCAGTGCATCCCGGCATTGTGTTGCCGCAACTCGTCGCCAAATTCGGCGCCTCGCTTGACCGCATCAGCGGAGGGCGTGCTGCGATCAACATCGTGAACGGCTGGTGGGCGGAGGAGTTTGATATTTACGGCAACGGCTCGTGGTCGGACGATGCCGCGGTCCGCGGCCGCCGCCTCGACGAATTCGTCAGGGTCGTGAAAGGGCTGTGGACCGAAACTCCGTTCACCTTTGAAGGCGAATTCTTCCGCTTCAAAAACGGTCGGCTGCCGACCACACCACGGACACGTCCGCACCCGCCGCTCTATGCCGCGAGCCGCTCAGGCCCCGGCAAGGACAGCATTGCGAAACACTGCGATGTTTGGTTCGCGGCCTATAAGCCGGGCTATCGCAACTTCGAACAGAACATCGCCGGCGTCGCCCGCGACGTGGCTGATCTCGACGAAGCGGCGCGATCGTACGGTCGCAAGCTGCGCTACGGCCTGAGCACGCACATGATCTGTTGCGACACGGTCGCCGAGGCGGAGGCACAAGCCGATGCCTTGGAGGCCTACGGAGCGACGAGCCGCATCGCCCTCGTGCCGGCGCTCGCGCTTGGGGCCGGCCTTGTCGGCACGCCGGAGATCATCGCTGATCGAATTCACCGCTACCGGGACTTGGGAATCGAACTGCTGATGCTGCACTTCCACCCGATGATGGACGGGCTGCGTAAGTTCATCGACCGGGTCATGCCGAAACTGCCGCAGCAAGAGAGCGTGGCAGCAGTCCTGTGATGCGTGCAGCCGGTACGAGGTGCGCTGAACAGAAATCCCTGCACCTCGGTGCAACATTCAGCTTTCAAAAGCTCGAGTTGTTCTTGGGTTTCGACGCCTTCGGCCGACCGTCGCCATATCGAGGCTACGTCCTAGCCCCACGATTGCACGGATAATCGCCATACTGTCGGGGCGCAAGCCCAAGTCGCGTACGAAGGAGCGATC
Organism: uncultured Alphaproteobacteria bacterium; assembly: GCA_963702755.1. GTDB lineage: Bacteria > Pseudomonadota > Alphaproteobacteria > Rhizobiales > Xanthobacteraceae > JAJPKK01. The sequence continues at coordinate 105,170 of CAVPDZ010000019.1, forward strand.
GATTTTGATTTTGTCGAACGGAAAGCTGCGCAGATAGCTCAGGCTCGAATAGCCGGTCCCGAAATCATCAAGGGAAATCCGCGCACCGATCTCACGTAACTGGTGAAGCGTGGCGAGATTGGCTTCGGTTTCGCTCAGCAGCACCGATTCGGTTATTTCAAGCTCCAGCCGGCCCGGGCTTCAAGCCTGAATGCGCGAGCGCCGTGACCACCGACTCCACCAAGCCCTTGGTGCGAAACTGAACCGGCGACAGGTTGACTGCGACCTTGACCGTATCCGGCCAGTTTCGTCGCTTCTGCGCAGGCGGTACGAAGCACCCAGGTGGCTAAGCGCAGGGATCAGGCCGATATCCTCTGCGATCGGAATGAATTCGTCAGGAGGGACAGCGCCACGCGTCGGATGATGCCAGCGTAGCAGGGCTTCGAATGCGCAGATCTCGGAGGTCTCGAGATCTCACGAGAGGCTGGTAGTAGAGTTCAAGCTCATCGTTACCGAGCGCTTTTCGTAAATCCAGCTCCAAGCCACGCCGGGCCTGAATTTGCCGGTCCATTTCCGCTTCGAAGAAATGGGCGTCGCCGCGACCGGCTCCCTTCGCGCGATAGAGGGCCATGTCGGCATTTCGCAGCAACGTCTCCGCGGTGTCGCCGTCAGCAGGACCGAGCGCCATGCCAATGCTTGCGCCGACGACGATCTCCTGGCCATCAAGTTCATAAGGCCGGCTGACGACCTCGATGAGTTGATGTGCCAGCATGTCGGCGTCGTTCGGTCCGGCGATCGGCCATTGGACGATCGAGAACTCGTCGCCGCCGAGCCGCGCGATCAGGTCAGTGTCGCGCAGGCAAGCCTTCATGCGCTCCGCCAGCCGCTCGAAGCAGCCTGTCGCCGATCGGATGACCGAGCGTGTCGTTCACCGTCTTGAAGTGGTCGAGATCGATGCAGTGAACGGCGAGACTTTCGCCGTTGCAGCGAATGTGGGCGATCGCTTCGGTCAATCTCTCGTTAAACATCACGCGGTTGGCGAGATTGGTCAGGCCGTCATGATGCGCCATATGAGCGATCCGGGCCTCAGCCTGCTTTCGCTCGGTGACATCGAGGATGGTCAAGAGGATCGCACGTCGATCGCCAAAATTGACTTCGCGACCGTAAGTCAGAACCTCGATCTCGCGATGGTCGGCTTTGATGTGCCGCCATGTCCGATCCGACTTATGGAAATCCCTCACGGCCCGGGCAACTTCGCCCTGAAGTTCCCACTCGTCCCGCGGCCACAGGTTGAACAGCGTCATGCTTTCGAACTGCTCACGGCTGTAGCCGTAATGGGCGACCGCCGCATCATTGACCTTGATGACCTTCAAGGCTTCCGGCTCGTAAAGCCACATCGGCACCGGATTGCTCTCGAACAGCAACCGGAAGGAAACTTCCCGTTGTTTGATGCCACGGATATCGGTGAACGTCGCCGACAGCAGTTCGCCGACCGGGGTGATCGCGACGACCGCGCTGCCGTAGGGCGCGGCAATTTCGATTTGGCGGCGTGCACCGTCAAGATGACTGGCGACGAATTGTTCGATGATCGGCGCGGCAAAGAGGCCACCCGCGGCTTCGGAGAGACGTTGCCATCGCAGATCGCTCTCGCTCACCCGCAATTGACGTGCCGCCGCAGCATTGCAGTCGATAATCCGAAAGTCACTGACCTCGCTCGGCGGCATCGCGAACCGCAGACAGCGCAATCATACCCTCGTCTGTCGCGCGAAAGAGACTGCCGAGCAGGTTGAATTTGGCGCCGAGTTCTCGAACGTAAACCGCAATCAGCGGAGCGCCCCACCGGCACGCCAGCGGCAGCGCAATGATCTCGAACGTCGATACGACGCCTTCGCACGCCTGGTGGGCTCGTGAAGACACGGGTGCGCCGGCAACGAGTTCCCGGCAGATGAGGTCGATAATCGGCTTGGCGAAGTCACCGACCAGAGCCGAGACCTGCGTGCCTGCGACCTCGGCTCCGACCGCTTCCTTGAAGCGGCGTCCGCCACGCAAGAACCGGAAGCGTTCCGGCACGTCGCCTTGGACCACAGCCAGATAGTCCGCAAGGCGACCTAAGCTGCCAAGCGCAACATCTTCATACGCCGGCAGCGCTCCATTGTTTGGGCGCGCTGCCTGCCATTTGCGCAGCAGAATTGCAGAATTGAGACCCGATGACGTCGCTTCCGAATTTTCGGAAGTCGTAACTAGTTGTTTTACTGCCCCCGCCATGCCGCATCCTGCGAACCGCTACCTGTTGCGGCACTGCTTATGCGAATTGCCTAAAACCCCCGTTAAGCCGCCGGTGCAAGATGTGAGTGGCCGACTTTCCGGTGGTACATCCGACATTGCTGGTCGGGCAAATAATGACTGGGCTACCGCGCGCGTGCCGGGCGACGTGAGCTGAGCGCAGCCGTGCTACATGACCCCCATGAAGGCCCTTGAGCAACTCGGCGCGTTCGTCGCACAGGTGCAGCTGCCGCCGCGGTTGCGCGGCCTGCTGGCGCTCCACATCATCGACGCTGTCGGTGCGTGGGTGGCGGGGCTGCATACGAACGAAGGGGCAGCGCTGGTCCGCTGGCGCGACACCCTTGACGGCCCGCACTCGCCGCCGATGGAAAAGCTTCGCGGCGACGTCGCGATGCATTGCGCGCTCGCGCGGCTCAGCGAGATCGACGACATTCATCTCGGTGCGATGATCACGCCGGGCGCGATCGTGGTGCCGGCGGCCGTGACGATTGCGGCGTCGCTTGGCGTCAGCCAACCGCCGGCGCTCGCAGCCGCAACGCTTGCCGGCTACGAGGTGATGATCCGGCTCGGCCGCGCCATCGATGGGCCGGCGGTCCTTTATCGCGGAATTTGGCCGACCTATTTCGCGACCCCGATCGGCGTCGCTGCCGTGGCGTCGCGGCTTCTCGGGCTCGGCCCTCACCAGACCGGCCATGCACTGGCGCTGGCGCTCACACGCTCGGCGCCTGGCGTTGGGCACCACAATGCGGCAACGACATCGCGGTGGCTCGCCATCGGCGAGGCCGCTCAATCGGGACTAGCCGCCGCGCTCGCGGCGCGGACAGGTTTTACCGCTGACGTTGGACTCCTCGATGGGGCCTTTCTGCCGAACGTCTTCAACATCAAACCGGACGCCGCGTCGCTGACCGCCGCGCTTGGCGAAACGTTCGCCCTTGACGAGACGGCATTCAAGGCGTGGTGCGCCGCGCGCCAGACCATTGCCGCGACCCAAGCGCTAACCGAAATCATCGATCAAGGCGTCGCGCCCGACGCCATCACGGCGGTCAAGGCGTTCGTGCTGCCGCCCCATCGCCGCATGATCGACCACGGCGTCGTGGTCGGCGATCGCGCGTCGTTCCTGACCAGTTTGCCCTATAGACTTGCGGTCGCGGCACGTTCCCCACGCGATGCCTTCGACGTCGCTCAATCGCCAAGCGAAGTCCCCGAGCACATCCGCGCGTTCATGGCGCGAATTTCGATCGACGCGGACGAAGCGCTGCTCGCGCAATATCCGCGGCAGTGGCCGGCGCGCGTTGAAGTGACGACGTCGTCGGGACGGCACACGCGCACCGTCACCGACGTGCCCGGCGACACGGCTCGGCCGTTTGATCTCGGCGCCGTCACAACCAAATTTCACCAATTCATCGCGCCCGCGCTCGGCGTCGAAACAACGACACGCCTATTGCAGCGCGCCCAAGGGCTTCTTGATGGCGCAACGACGCCGGTTGAGCTCCTGAAGGAAATCGAAGGATTGGCGGCGGCGAAAACCACGCAAAAATAAAAACGGGACACGTCGTGTCCCGTTTCGTCGACCTGCCGGCCTTGAAAGTAAATTGTCTTCGCGCTCAGATCCCGAGCGTATCGGTGACGCACTTCTTGCTGAAGCTCGTCTTCGCGGCGCCCGCGAGCTTCTTGTCAGCCGCCTGCGCATCGCAAGCCGTCTGCGCCTCTTTCGTCGCCGCCGTTTGCGCGTCCTTCTTGCACTTGGTGAGGAAGCTCTTTTGTGCAGCTCCGGCAAGCTTCTTGTCCGTGGCTTGGCTGTCGCAAGCGGCCTGTGCAGCGGCGAGTGCATCGCGTCTGCACTTGTTGACGAAGCTTGTTTCAGCGGCGCCGTGAAGGTTCTTGTCTGAAGCCTGAGATTCGCAGCTCGAAGACGGCGCGGCCGCAGGCGCGGTCGCCTGCGCGAAAGCTGTTGCTGCTGACATGGAAAGTACCGCGGCCAGCAAGATCTGTTTCATCGGATCCTCCTCAGTTGCCCATCCGCATCAAATGGTAGCGCTCGATTAATCGGCGCCACTCACGATGAGCACGCGATTATACCATGGAGATCAGAGAGGCCCGCAACAGGCCCCAAGGCGAAATAATCGTCACGTTTGCGATCCGAATTGCGGCGCAATTCTTCTGAAAACATCCGATCCGAGAGAAGAAGATTTTTCTATTTCACGCGCCAAATACGCTCCTGTATAGCAATACGTTCTACCACAACATCTCCGACGGATCGTCACTTCCTCCGCCTGAGATAGGGGCATGCCGCATGACCTCTCCGTTGCAGCAGAAGATGAAGATCACGGGTCCAGTTGTCGTGACGGCTAATCGGCTTGGCGACGGTGCTGTCATCTACCGAACAGTCCATGGCAGTTGGGCGACCGAACTTGATCAAGCTGCCGTGGTCACGACCGCGCCGGCGGCAACCGAATTGTTGGCGGCGGCGGTTGCTGACGATCTGTCCGCCGTCGGCGCCTATGTGGCGCCGGTGCGCTTCGATGCGGGCGGACGACCCGAGCCTGCCAATCTCCGCGAAGTCATTCGGCGGATGGGCCCCACGATCCGGTTGCCGATCGCAGCGGAGCCGTAACATGTATCTCTACGACGAATTCGACCGGACCCTGGTTGCCGAGCGGGTTGCCGAGTTTCGCGACCAGGTGGCGCGCCGGCTTTCCGGCGCACTGACCGAAGAGGAATTCAAGCCGCTGCGGCTGATGAATGGCGTCTACCTCCAGCTGCACGCCTATATGCTGCGGATCGCGATCCCTTACGGCTCGTTATCGTCGGCGCAAATGCGCAAACTCGCCGAGGTCGGACGGCGCTACGACCGCGGCTATGGTCACTTCACCACGCGCCAGAACATCCAGTTCCACTGGATCAAGCTTGAACAGCTGCCCGACGCCATCGCGGATCTCGCAAGCGCGGGCCTGCACGCCATGCAGACGAGCGGCAACTGCGTGCGCAACATCACGACCGATCAATGGGCAGCCGTCGCGCCCGACGAGATCGAAGACCCGCGCATCTGGGCCGAGCTGTTGCGCCAGCACACCACGATGCATCCGGAATTCTCGTTTCTGCCGCGCAAATTCAAGATCGCCGTCACCGCGGCCGCGCATGACCGCGCCGCGGTCAGAGTCCACGACCTCGGACTGCGGCTTCATCGCAACGGCGCGGGCGAACTTGGCTTTGAGGTGTCGGTCGGCGGCGGGCTTGGCCGCACGCCCTTCATCGGCAAAACGATCAAGCCGTTCCTGCCCAAGCGCGATCTCCTGAGCTATGTCGAGGCGGTGCTGCGCGTCTACAATCAGTTCGCGCGGCGCGACAACATCTACAAGGCGCGCATCAAGATTTTGGTCCACGAGCTCGGCGCCGAGGCATTCGCCCGCGAAGTCGATGCTGAGTGGCAGACCATCAAGGATGGACCGCTGGCACTCGATCCGGCAGTCATCGCCGAGGTCGCGGCGCGATTCCGCTACCCGGATTACGCGCAGCTCGACGACAACGCGCCCGAGCTTGCCGCTCTACGCAAGTCCGATCGCCACTTTAATGCGTGGCTCGACAATGCGGTGACGAACCACAAAGTGCCTGGCTACGCCATCGTCACCCTCTCGCTGAAGCCGGAAGGCGGCACGCCGGGCGATGCCACCTCGGACCAGATGGATGCCATCGCCGATCTCGCCGACCGCTTCTCGTTCGGCGAAATCCGAGTGGGCCACGAACAGAACCTGGTACTACCGCATATAGCGCAACGCGATCTGCCGGCGCTCTGGCGCGCGCTCGATGCCGCGCAACTGGCAACCCCGAATGTCGGGCTCGTGTCCGACATCATTTCCTGCCCGGGCCTCGATTATTGCAGCCTCGCCAATGCGCGCTCGATCCCGATCGCCCAGGAGCTGACGCGGCGCTTCCGCGACCTTGACCTCGCCCGAGATCTCGGCCGCCTGCACATCAACATTTCCGGCTGCATCAATGCCTGCGGCCATCATCATGTCGGGCACATCGGCATTCTCGGCGTCGAGAAGAACGGCGAAGAGTTTTACCAGATCACGCTTGGCGGCCGCGCCGACGAGCATGCCGAACTCGGCGCGCTCCTCGGACCCGCGGTGCCTTACGCGCAGGTCGTGGACGTGATCGAGGAGGTCGTGGCCGCCTACGTCGAACTGCGCGAGCGGCCCAACGAGACTTTTCTCGAGACCGTAAAGCGGCTCGGCGTCGAGCCATTCAAGGAGCGGGTCTATGCTGCTCATTAAGAATGGCCGCGTCACGGCCGATCGTTTTGTGCGCGTTCTCGACGACGCACCATTGCCCGACGGCGTGCCGGTGATCGTGCCCGCCGCGCGATTCCTCGCCGATGCTGACGAGATTCTCCGTCGCGAGGGACCAGTCGGCGTGCTGTGGCCGAATGACCGACGCGTCGCCGAGCTTGCGCCCTATCTCGATCGGCTCGCCGCCGTCGCGCTGATGTTTCCGAATTTCAAGGATGGTCGCGGCTACAGCCAGGCGCGATTGCTGCGCGAGCAGTATCGCTTTCGCGGCGAATTGCGCGCGGCCGGACAAATTCTGCGCGATCAATTCGTATTCTTGGTGCGCGCCGGCTTCGATGCGCTGGAGGTCGCCAAGGCTGCGGACGCCGAGGCGTTCGCTGCAACTCTTGCTCGCTATTCCGTGTTCTACCAGGCCGCCGGCGATGGCCGCCCGGCTGCCGCGCGCCGTCGGCTGTCGAAATTGCACGACCCCAGTCAGGCACGGGCGTTACGTGAGACGGAAACGTCCGCATAACATATGCTCCCGCTCGAACAACGGACGGTCCCAGCACTGGGCTGGGCCGATCCGCGTCGAGAAGGGACTGGAATGGAACACGAAGTGATCGCCCGGCTGCGCGCGGCGATGAAGCAAAGCGGCAGCGATGCGCTGGTGGCGCTCTCCCCCGACAACGTGACGTACACCGCCGGTTTTGCTGTTCCCAGTCATGCCATCAACCGGTTCCGTCGTACGGTCACGGTGATTGCGGGCGACGCTTTTGCAAGGCAGATCGTCGTCAGCGTGGAAGAGAACTTGGCGCGGCAGCGATCGCGGTTCGTCGATATCCGCGCCTACGACCAGTTCTCGCAGGACCCCGCCGATGTGTTGGCCGATGCGCTGGTTGAGGCGGGTGCCGCGTCAGGACGGGTCGCGATCGAGCTCGATTACATGCCGGCCAAGGATTACATCCGCTTGCGCGAGCGCCTGCCGAACGCGCGTTTCGTTCCTTGCAGCGAGCTCTATTTCACGGCGCGCATGGTCAAGACCGATGAGGAGATCGCGCTTCTCACCAAGGTCGGCCAACTCACCGACCGCGTCGCCGGCGAGGTGTTGCGGGAAATTCGCCCCGGCATGACCGAGAAAGCAGTCGGTCAAATCATCACCGACAAGATGATGGCCGGCGGCTGCGACAGTCTCAAATACCAGGTCGGCTCTGGCGTCCGCAGCGGCATCACCAACTGCACGCCGACCGATAAGGTGATTGAACGCGGCGACGTCATCCGCGTCGAAATCCTGGGCGACATGGATCAATATCGCTCAAACGTGACTCGCACCGCGGTCGTCGGCGAGCCGACCGACGAGCAGCGCAAGATTTGGGACGTGATGATCGGCGCCCGCGAACGCTGCAAGACCATGTTGAAGCCGGGCACCGCGGTCGCCGATCTCTATCGGACTTACGTCGCTTTCCTGCGCGACCGGGGCATCGAGCCGACGCTGCGGTTTCTCGGCCACGGCATTGGCCAGACCATCCACGAGGAGCCTTACATCACGGACTCGCGGACGGTGATTCTTGAGCCCAACATCACGTTCACGATGGAGCCGCTGTACATGATCCCGGGCCGGATGGGGTTCCACGTCGAGGACATGTACCGCGTCACGCCGACCGGGTTTGCACCGATCACCGGGATGATCAGCCCGAACGACGAGCTGATCCGGGTGGGGTGACGAGCCTTACGATCCCGCGACTTCCCGCACTACCTCAAGCGCAAGCCGGCGCGCCTCAGCGCTTTCCGATGACATCTCGATCACCGGATCGTCGAGACCGACGGAGAGGTAATCCTGCAAGCGATCGCGGCACTCGCGCGGCGTGCCGGCAACACCGAACGCCGATGCCGCCTCCTCCGGCAGCAACGCCGCCGCACCATCAAGATCGCGGCGCGCGACGGCTGCGATGATGGCCTCATGATCGATGGAGAGGCCGGATGACTTTATGTTCTCGGCGTGGCCCTTGCTGCGAAACAGAAACGCGAGCTTGCGCAGGATCGCTTTTCTCGCTGACTTGCCGTCCTCCGAGACAGCGAGATTGACGAAGCCGACGCTGCGCACGGCCGCGGGATCGCGCCCCTTGCGCCGCGCGCCGGCTGCAGCGTGATCTAGACACTGTCGCGTCATGGGAAGCGTAAGACCGGTCGACAGCACCACGCCATCGCCGATCTCGCCGGCAAGCTGGAGCATCTGCGGGCCGGTCGACGCCACCAGGATCGGAATGGCGGCGCCCTTCTCAAAATTCATGTGAGCGCCGCGAAGCTTGGTGATTTCGCCATCAAGCTGAACCGATTGGCCGGCGAGCAGGCTGCGCAAGGCCTCGACATATTCACGCATCACTTTGATCGGCTTTGCGGGCTCGATTCCTGACTTCCGCGAGATTGAGCCGGTTGCCGACGGCCACCACCAGCATGGCCCGTCCGGGCGCGAGCTCATTGATGGTCGCGATGGACATCGCGACGGGCAGCGGCGGCCACAAATAGGGGCTGATGGCGACCGGGACGACGCTCGCCTTGCGGGTCACGCCGGCCACTGCCGCCGCACACATGAAGGCCTCGCGGTACCCCATGTGCTGGGCAAACCATACGCTTGCGGCGCCGGCATCCTCCGCAGCACGCGCCGCCGCGAGCATGTCAGCCATGCCAGTAAAACCATCGAAGTACACGCCTAATCGCATGTTGCCCTCTGCGCGCCCTACGTCATTTTGGCTGATGGCATCGTTATCCGAGACTTCACAAGCGCAGGACTCGCTCGGCATTGAGATGCGCGATCTTCGCTTTGTCGTGTTCGCTGAGCGGCAGCTCGCGCAAAAACTTCGTCGCATAGACGTTCGAACTCGTAGGGCCAGTCGACGGCGAACAGCACGTTATCGATGCCGAGCGCCATCACGCTGCACATGAGCGCCGGCGTGGAGAAGTTGCCGCTGCAGGTGATCACCAGGTTCTCGGTGAGATATTGGGCGAAAGTCCGTTTCAATCCGCGGCGCGCCGCCGCGAGCTGGGTATGGTCGTCCATGCGGTGGACCCAAAACGCCAGGCCCTCCCCCATGTGGCCAAGGATGAAGGTGAGGTTGGGATAGGCGTCGAACACGCCGGCAGAGATCAATCGCAGGAAATGGCTGCAGGTGTCGAGCGCGAAGCCCCAGGCCGCGTAGGCGATCTCAGGATAGCCGACGAAGTAAGTCTTCATCGCGTCCGGATGCGGATCGCGCGGGTGAAGGTAGATCGGCGCGCCCAGCGCATGCGCGCACTCGAAGATCGGCCAGTATTTCTTGTCGTCGAGGAAGCTGCCGTGAGTGTGGCCGTTGATCATCGCGCCCTTGCAACCGAGCTTGGTGATGGCGCGCTCCAGCTCCTTTGCGGCCGCGGCGGGATCGGCGGTCGGAACAGCGGCAAGGCCAGCGAAGCGCCGCGGATGAGCCTTGATCGCGTCCGACAACAGATCGTTGGAATCTCGTGCCAGTGCTATCGCGGCTGCGCCCTCCAGCGCCTGGCAGCCCGGCTGATTGAGGGACAGCACCTGCATGTCGATGCCGGCAGCATCCATGGCGGCGATCCGCCGCTCGCCGAGATCGAGCAGCTCCGGTCCGATCTCGATTCCCGTGCGCAACTCGCGGTCGCTGCCGCGGTGCGCGCCGATCGGGAGATTGTCCCGGTCGGCCGGCATAATGAAATGCTCCTCGAGCGCGATGATCTTCATGGCAGCCGCCCCGCAATACGCAGCAAACCGACCCGGCCCTTGTCATTCCGGGGCGCCGCAGCGCAGCGGAGGCGAGCCCGGAATCCATACTCCGCAGCAGGGGTTATGGATTCCGGGTTCACCCCCTCCCTTCCCTCCCCCGCAAGCGGGGGAGGGAAGGGAGGGGGCGCCCCGGAATGACCAAGCTCACGCCTTCGCCATGTGCCGGTAATCGAGCTGCCGGTGAAACAAGTAGCGGTAGCCATGGACATTGGGTTGCATCGCCACGTTAAGGAACGGCTGGAACAGGGGGATCGTTGGCACATCGTCGAACGCCAGTTGAATAAATCGCACGACGTTGCTGTCGTAGACTTTTGGATCGGTCGTGTAATGGGCGGTGTCGATCGCCTTGTCCATTTCCGCATTGTCGTACGCCATGGTGTTATAGATCGTGTTGGCCGTTGCGCTGTAGACGACTTCAAAGAAGAAATCAGGATAGTTGAACCAGCCCCCGAACATCTGGTTCTGCAGCGGCAGAAGCTTCTTCGTGAAAACCGCGCGCCAATTGGCGCCCGCCAGCGGATTGAGCGTCGCCTTGATGCCGATCTGAGCGAGCCCCTCGCGCAAAAGCACGCAGAGCGGCTCGTTGACGGCCGCATTGCCAAGATCGAACGACAGCGTGGTCTCGAATCCGTCCGGGTAGCCGGCCTCGGCGAGAAGCTGCTTTGCCTTTGCAACATCCGTTACATAGCGATGGGGCTGCGGCCACTCGGGCGTCGTCACGCGGTCCGGGCCGCCGAACAGCGGCCGCGCGCGGCCATACATTGCCGCCTTCATGATGGCCTCGTAAGGGATGGCGTAGGCCACGGCCTGCCTGACCTTGAGATTGTCGAATGGCTTCATTTTCACGTTCATGCTGATGTGCTGGACGCTGTTCTCCATCAGCGAGCCGACGACCTTCAGGTGCTTGATGTCCGCCATCTCGGCGGCATCCTTGGCAGGCACGTCGAGATAGATGTCGAAATCGCCGCGCTCGATCAGCGCGCGGCGGATGCCCGCCGACGGCACGACGCGATTGACGATTCGCCTGAGCTTCGGCAACAGCCCGCACTTCCACACATCGTTGCGGGCGTAAATGAGCTCCTGGCCCGGCGTCCATTTCTCGATGTGGAAGGCGCCCGTGCCCGCGGTGTTGAATTTGGTCCATTCGAGGCCCCAGGGGTCCTCGGGCGTCGCGTGCTTCTTCACGAGCTCGGAGTGGTAGATGCCGAACAACGGCACGCCGAGATAGGGCATCGTCAGCTTGTCGTGTTGGATGAAATCGACGCGGAACGTATGGTCATCGACGACGACGAACTGCTCGCGGTCGACCAGCGAGGCCGGCGCCACCGCAGACTTCGGATAGCCGCCGACGGCAATGCAGCGGTCGAATGACCATTTCACGTCTTTGGCGGTGAGCGGCGTGCCGTCCGCGAAGGTCACGTCTTTGCGCAGTTTCAGCGTCACGGACGTATCCCGCAAATCCCACTCCTCGGCGAGTTCGGGCTGCAGGTTTCTAGGATCGTAATAGTCGTTGCCGTTGGCGTCCTTGGTGACGCCGAACGTGATCAGGCGGTCGTAGACATTCCAGACCACGCCGTAGACTGGGCGATTGGCGCCGACGACGTGAAAGTCGAGGCTGTTGGGGCCGTTCTCTGCGACGTCGAGCAAGAGGTCTGCTCGCGCCTGTGCGGACACGCGCCGGAGCGTCGAACGCCTGAGCAGCGACGGCACCGCCGGCCGCGAGCGTTCCTTTGATGAAGTCTCGTCGCTTCATCGTCTATCCTCCTCCGAACCTCCGATCCGGCGGAGGCCGCGACGGCGAAAATCAGCTCATCGCGTATTTTTTCAATTTTGCTTCGTCGACTTCGATGCCGAGCCCGGGGCCGTCGGGCACTTTAAGACAACCGTCCTCATAGACGAACGGCTCCTCGATGATGTCGTCCAGGTACTGATGCCCCGCGATTTTCGTGCGCACGATTTCCGCGGTCGAGGTGACGGGGAATCGTGCCTGGCAGCGCGATTTCCGGCGCAGAGGCGGCTAGATGCAGGTTGGCTGCGTTGCCGACGCCCATCTCCGCCGATCCGTTGATATCCGTGATCATGCGGTTCGCGCCGGCGACCGTGAGCAGCCGCTTTGCCTTCCACATTCCTCCTGGCTTTGTGTAGTAGACGGACAAGTATTGCGCTGCTTTCGCCTTGGCGATGCGTGTGACGTCATGTTCCGTCCAGGCACTTTCGTCCGCCATGAGCGGAATGTCGCAGCGCGCCGACAGCTCGGCCATCTGCTCGATGCCGTCCACCGGCTGTTCCACGTAAGCGATATCGTACTCGCTCATGCGCTTGATGGTGGCGAGCGCCTCCGGCCACGCGCGGTATCCCTGATTGCCGTCGACGCGGATTTTCGCCGCGGGGCCGATCGCTTTGCGAACTTCGCGAACAACCGCGACATCGCGCTCAGGATCAATGCCGACTTTGAGCTTGATGGTGCCGATCCCCTCCGCGACTACCTGCGCCGCTTCCGCGGCCGCATCCTTGACGTCCATGAGACCGATGCTGTGGGCAAGCGCGACCCGCGCGCGCACGCGGCCGCCCAGTAGCTGATAGACCGGCAAGTTGAAGGAGTGACCGACGGCATCCAGCAACGCGACCTCGACGCCCGCCTTGGCATAGGGATGACCGCGCACACCGCGGTTCATCGCTGCGTGCACATTCTCGAACTGCCGAACGTCGACGTCCTTGAGCGCCGGCGCAATGAAATCATGGATGACGGTCACAGCCGTCTTGGCGCTCTCGCCGTAGCGCGCACTGTCGTCGCCGCCCCAACTCCTGATCGTCTGGGTCTCGCCCCAGCCGACAACACCGTTGTTCAAGCGGATCTTGACGACCACGTAGCCTTGCCCCACCGCCGACGTGAGCCCGGCCCACAAATGCGGCCGTCGCAGCGGCAGGCCGACGACGAAGGTCTCGACCTTCTCAACCG
>CAVPDZ010000020.1:0-12435 GCA_963702755.1 uncultured Alphaproteobacteria bacterium
GAGAACCGCGGATCGCGCTCCGAATTCGCCCGCCCGCTACTTCGCCACCTTGAGCTCGCTGCGCGGCGGCAGATAGGCGTCGGTGTAGACCTCGTCCGCCGCAGGTACGGCTTTGAGCTGAAGGCCCTCGGCAATCTGCTTGAGCATTTCCTGCAACTTCGCCGGATCAATATGGCTGTATCCGTTGGCGAGGACGTTCGGCGTGAGCACCCCATAGTCGAACGTCATCTTGATGCGCGCTTTCTCGATGTCGGGCAGGACGAGTGGGTCGTGTTTTTTAACTGACGCTACGGCCGCGTCCGGGTCGGTGATCAGCGCATTCATGCCGTGAACCACACCCCGGATGAAATTTCGCACCACTTCCGGGTTGTTCTTCGCAAACGCCGGCTTGACGACGATGGCCTTGCCGTAGACCTGCAGACCGAATTCCGAATAGGGCAGGATCCGGATCTCTGATTCGGGGATATTGAGCGCCCGAATGTTGAGCATCACCGTCGGAACATCGCCGCTGATCGCATCCGCTTGTCCGCGCAGTAGCAACGGCTCGCGTAGTTCGGGCGAGACATTGATCCACTGGATGTCGCTCTCATCGAGGCCGTTGATCTTGGCAAACAGCGGGAACAATTGCCGGCTGGCGTCGCCCAGGGGAGACGCCAATTTTTGCCGACGAGATCGCGCGGCGACTTGATACTGCTGCTCGCTTTCGTGGCGAGGCCGGTGGTTCCCTTGTCATGCGCAATCATCACCGCGATCAATTTCTGATTCGGGTTCTGGTCGTTGAAGCGGATCATTGCGTTCAGGTCGGCATAGCCGAGGTCATAAGCGCCGCTCGCGACTTTTGTCACGGTATCGCCCGAGCCAACGCCGCGGTCGACAGTGACGTTCAGACCGAGCTTCTTGAACGTGCCGTCATCTGCCGGAAGCGTGAAAGCACCTTGCTGCCCCTGGAACGCCCAATCGAGCAGGAAGCGCACGGCGGTCTGGGCCTGCGCAGCGGGCGTCATAACGCCGCTGCAGCATGCGACGATAACGAGGCATTTCAACAGGAAGCGCATGGGTTCCTACTCCGTCAGCTGCCCTCACTTGTACCCTCCAACGCCCGCCTTCGCATTTCGAAAGCTCGCGCTGCGCAACCAATACGGTTGATCGGATTACAGTATTATTGTATCCAATTTGCGCAAGCGGAATCTTGCAACACTTCGCCTCAGGGAGCGGCTGGTCGATGGATCGGGTTGCGGCAACACGCGGCTTTCTTAGCAACGGGAAGGTCGTCGAATGGCTGCAACATTTCGTTCGCTTTCCGAGCGAACAGACCGCGCTTCTCGAGAAAGACCCGCAGGTGCTTCGCTTCATCCGCGACTGCGCGGCGCCGATTGCCCGACAGATCGGTGGCGGCTGTCGGTTCGACGCGATGGGAAATCTCATTGTCGAATTCGGGCCGGCATCGGATCACTCCCTTCTGTTCGTAACCTACGCAATGACGCATCCGGCGGGGCGGATGATCGACCCCTTCGCCGCGAGCTTGGTGCAGACACAAAAAGGCGAAGCCGTACGCGGGCGCGGGGTCGCCGAACAGAAAAGCGCGCTCGCGGCGGCATTCGCGGCCGCAGCAGAGGCCACGCGGCAGGGACTTCTCAAGCGGAGGCTGTCGATCCTGTTGCTGACCTCGGGCGAAACCGGCCGGCACGACGCGTTGGCGGCAGCGTTGCCTTTGCTGGAGTGTCAACCGAAGCTCGCGATCGTCTGCATCGGAACGGACAATCGCATAGCGATCGGCAACAAAGGACGGATCGATCTCGACGTTCTCGTGCGCGGTCGCACGGCGCACAGTTCGGTGCCCTGGCAGGGCATCAATGCAATCACCGGAGCCCAGCAGATTCTCAGCCCTGCTCGCATCCTTCAGCCTCTGGAACACCGAGCACCCTCAGTTCGGAGCGGCGACCTTGACGCCGACCGCGATCGAGAGCGCGCCCAAGGCGACGCACACGGTGCCGGATGAGGTGCGGATTACGTACGATCGCCGACTGCTGCCCGGTGAGGATCCGGATACGGCGTATCGTGAGATTTGCGAGCGAACCGTTCTGCCGGGGCCGTGGACGGTCGAGGTCGCCCGCGGCCCGATCATGTATCCCAACGAAGTGCCCCCGGAGAGCCTGCTTGTCCGCAAGCTGCAACGCGCCTTCGCCGCCGCCGGCCAGCCGGAGCCCGGGCAGTTCTATTGTAACTTCGCACTGGACGCCGGATACCTGTCGCGATCGGGGATCGAGGCGGTCATGCTCGGGCCGGGCGAAGTCGACCAGTTTCATTCGAACGAAGAGACCGTGCTTGTTTCCGATCTCGTGGCGATGAGCAACGTCTACTATAGGATGATCGAGCAGTGCCTCGCGTCGAACGCCTGAAATCCTCTCCGAAGCGAGCCATTGCCGGCGGCGAGATGTTCGCCAGCGCGCCGCTGCCGCTGCAGGCGTTTTTCGACAAGACGCAGTCTCCGGTCGAACAGGCCTACCAATACATCCTGCGCAGCATCCTGTCGGGCGAACTGACGCCGGGTATGCGCGTGCCGGCGGAAGCGGTCGCGGAGGCGCTGGGAATCAGCCGGATGCCGGTGCGGGATGCATTACGCCGGCTCGAGGGTGACGGCGCGGTCATGATCTTCACCAACCGCGGCGCGTCGGTTGCCGAATTCACCCGCGACGAGGTGATCCAGCTGATCGAGATGCGCGCCGCGCTCGAGGGCCTCGCCGCGCGGGTCGCGCTCGAACATATCGGCAAGGCCGAACTCGAGGAACTCGAGCAGCTGAAGCAGCGGATGGAGCGCGTCTCCGACGATCTCGCCAGATGGATGTCGGCCCATGACGACTTCCACAATTATCTGACCGCGCTCAGCCGACGTCGGCTGTTGATGCAGCAGACCGAACGCATGCGCATCATGCTGCGGCCCTACTATCGGCTTTATTATGCCGATACGCGCGAGCTTGAGATTTTCGGCCTCGAGCATCGCAAGATCATTGATGCGCTGCGCAAGGGCGATCCCGACCGTGTCGAGAATATCGTGCGCCTGCATGCCATGAAGAACGTGCAGAAGGTCGCGGACCTCGCATGAGCCGCATCCGTCGTCACTGCAGGTAAAAGGCCGTGCATCAGCTGCTCGCCCCCGTCACCCGCAATCGCCCATTGACCGGCGATTATTGGCTCTTGGAGGTTGACGCGCCGGAGATCGCCGGGTCGCTCGTTCCCGGTCAATTCGTCAATATTCGCATCGAAGGCTCGCTATCTCCGTTTCTACGACGACCTTTCAGCGTCTACCGTGTGAGCAAGGATCGGCGGCGACTGCAGGTCGCTTACAAGATCTTGGGTGAAGGCACGCGTCTGATGACGACGACCATTCTCGAAGGCGGTCGCTGCGACATTATCGGACCGTTCGGCCACGGCTTCTCCATTCCCGACCGGGCGAAGCGAATTGGCGTCGTGGGGCGCGGGATCGGCATCGCCGCCCTGCCGACGCTGGTTGATGCCGCTGCCGGCAGGGATATCGAGGTGCACGGATTTCTAAGCGCGCGGACCCGGCCGAACCTCGTCGCAACCGATGTCTTCGCCGCGTATCATTTCCCGGTCACGACACACACCGACGAAGATGCCGACACGCCACTGGTGACGGATCATCTCGCAAGGCGCATGCAGGCGGTTGCCTTCGACGCCATCTACGTCTGCGGGTCCAACAGGCTCGCGCGGGCCGTCAATTTGCTCGCGGATCGCGCCGGCATCCCATCGGAGATTGCGATGGAACAGCAGATGGCCTGCGGCTTCGGCGACTGCCACGGCTGCGTCATCCGGGTCGCGACCGACCGGACCGGACAGGAATACGCATGGCGCGAGGTTTGTCACTACGGGCCGGTCTTCCAGACGTGGGAGGTCGTCAATGCCCTCGCCTGATCTCGCGGTGACCATTGCCGGCATTGCGATGAAGAACCCTTTGACGGTCGGCTCCGGCACCTATGGCCATCACGGCAAGTTCAGTCAGTTCTTTCCGGTCGACGTCATGGGCTGCTTGGTGCCCAAGACCATTCGCGCGTACAAATGGCCGGGCAATCCCGCACCACGCTTGCACGAGACGCCGGCGGGATTGCACACCTCGGTCGGCATCCCGTGCAACAGCTGGGAGCACTTCCTCGCTCACGACGTGCCGATTCTCCGCTCGTTGCGGCTGCCGATCATTCAAAGCGTTATTGGCCGTACCGAGGACGAATATGTGGACATCGTCGAGCGGTGTTCCGACCTGCACATCTTTGCCGCGATCGAACTCAACCTTTCCTGTCCGAATATCAAGCAGGGCGGTCTCGATTTCGGCTATGATCCGACAGCCGCGCACAGTGTCGTCAAACGCGCCAAGGCACGATCGAGAGTTCCGATCTTTGCCAAGCTCGCACCGGATTATTCATCGCTGACCGCGGTTGCAAAATCGGTCGAGGACGCGGGCGCCGACGCGATATCGATGGTGAATGCCCCGCGGGCGATGTGCATCGACTATCGAACCGGACAGCCCATCATCGGCAACAAGATCGGCTCGTTGTCGGGACCCGCCATCAAATCGATGGCGGTGTACATGGTTTGGGAGGTGTACCGTGCCGTAAAGATACCGATCATTGGAATGGGCGGCGTTTCGGACTTTCGCGATGTCATCGAATTCATGGCTGCAGGCGCGCGCGTGGTCGCGTTTGGCACGGTCAACTATGTCGATCCCACCGCGCTGCCGCGGGCTTTGCACGACCTGTCCATTTTTCTGAACGAGCAGGGGATTGCCGACGTCAACGCGCTCGTCGGGGCAGCCCATCGCGACGCTGGCCGTGGAAGCCATTCGCATTGAGCTGGCCCGCCTCTGCGGGGTGGCATCTTTTTTGCTTATTGTTTAGGCGGCGGCTCTCCTCGGTTCCGCTGTTTTTTCGCTCGAGCCTCAATCACATGGATCCGAAGAAATTCCATCTCGCGTGGTTCACTTTTTTTGGCGTCGACGAATGGCTCGATCCAATGTGTGCCGGCGGCGGCAGCCCGTGGTCAGGCGACTTTTACGTGGAGTTCGCGCAGGCCTTGGAGCGTGCGTGCTTCGACTGCATCATGTTCGCCGACACCCTCATGGTTCCGCACGCTTACGGCAACGATGCAACGCATGCCCTCAAGCATTCGGTGAACGCACCGCGACACGACCCAATGCCGCTCGCCGCGGTCATTGGTACACAGACGCGGCATCTCGGCATCGTGGCGACCATGTCGACGCTGGCCTACCCACCATTTCTGCTGGCGCGATTGGCTTGCACGGTCGATCACATCGCAAAAGGCCGGTTCGGCTGGAACATCGTAACGAGTGGCGAGGATGCGGCGGCGCAGAACTTTGGGCTCGACCGGTTACCGGAGCACGATCTTCGCTACGAAATGGCCGAGGAATATATGGATGTCGTGAACCAGCTCTTCGGTTCGTGGGATCCGGATGCGATCGTCATGAATTGCAAGACCGAGACTTACGCGGACGGGGCGAAGGTCCGGCCCATCAATTTCGCCGGCTCTTACTACAAGTGTCGAGGTCCGCTCAACACAGCTCCTTCGCCGCAAATACGGCCGACATATTTCCAAGCCGGCGGATCGCCGCGAGGACGCGCATTCGCCGCCAAACATGCCGACACGGTGATTGCGACGGCAAACGGCGTCAAGGCGATGAAGCAATTCCGGGACGACGTGCGCGAGCGCGCTGCAGGCTTCGGTCGGAATCCGGACGACGTCAAAGTTCTATTTCAACTCACGCCGGTGCTGGGAGAAACCGAAGAGGAGGCGCACGCCATCAACGAGCGTCATCTGGCTTCCCAGCGGTACATCGACTTGCGGCTCTGTCACATCAGCGCGCTTACCGACATCGACTTTTCGCAGTTTGATCTGGATAAGCCGCTGCCGCCTCTCACGACCAACGGCAAGTCGACGATGCTTGCCAAATTCGCGCAATACGGCAGCAACAAGCCGCTGAGACAGCTTGCCCGCGAGGGCGGTAAAGGCGGGGTGGATTTGATCGGAACACCGGACCAGGTCGCCGACCGCATGGGCGAGATCATGGCGGAAGTGGGAGGAGACGGTTTCCTGATCAGGCAACCGTTTCTCCACATCAACCGTCGTTACATCACCGAGGTCACCGACGGTCTGGTACCGGCGCTCCAGCGCCGCGGCCTCGTGCGAACGGAATACACACACTCGACGCTACGCGACACATTGCGGGAATTTTGACATCGGCGGACGCCGGAGGATCGTCGGCTATTGCGATGATTTTGCTTTCAGCGCGCGGACGAACTGCATATCGATGACTTCATCAAACGCTACGGGTTGCTTGAGGATGCCTGCCTCCAGTACGACGGCGCTGGCCGTGTCCCAAGACTGTTGAGACACCGTCCCGTCGAAACTCCAGGCCTCATCAGCGTACGAGCGATCGAGCGTCGCCTTTAAGTCGTCGGCCGACATTGTTGCAAATTCTTTCTTGGCAATGAGCGCAATTTCCTCGCGGTTTTCCTGGGCAAACTTCAACCCGCGAATGACGCCTTTGACAAATCTGCGAACTGTCTCGGGCTCATCGCGGATTGAGGAGAGCCGAACATTGAGTGTTGTGTAAGTATAAGGCCCCAGTTCCTTCGGGATGTTGAAATCGGCTCATCCCACACAGCGCTTCGGACCCCTTGGGTGACGAACGGCTCCGGCGCGACGCCGACGATGGATCCACCGGCCTTGACGCTGGCCAGCACGGCCGACGAAGCCATTTCGTTGAAGGTCGCATCCGTTTTTGGATCGAGATGCCACCTTGCGAACAAATAACGGAGAATCGAATTCGGAGTACCCCCGAAGAAACTCACACCGATGGTTTTACCGCGGATATAGCTGGCGATCGATTGTCCCGGGGATGGACCCTGGTTTTTCTTGGCGACGAGATAAGCCGTGGCACGATCATTGAGATTTGCCACGGCACGCAATTCCGCTCCCTTGAGTTTCGCGAACGCGTTGTGCTCGGGACCGCCGACAAAAGCAAAAGCCTGTCCGCTCAGAACGGCATTGGTATGGGTGGAGCCGCCGTCGACCGTCAGCATCCTGACGTCCAATCCCTCTTCCGCAAAGAAGCCCTTTGCGATGGCAGCATAGAATGGCAGCGTCGCCGCGCCATGCCCGGGCTCAGCCACCAGCAGCGTCCGGGCGCCGCTCTTGGTTTGGGCGATTGCATCACTAAACGTCGTAAGCGCGAAGGAGACGACCGCGATCGACACGAGAAGGGAAGCGGCGCGTTGCCGGAGAACTGCCATCGGCACCAATCTCCTCGGTTCACGCACTTCCCGTTTTGCGCGAAACGAAACCAGACCGTCGTCGCGTATTTCGCTTGGAAGCGCGTCAGCTACGGAAACCTTGTGCAGGCAGTTTTCATGCCAGCTCGTCGGTTGCCGCTAAGCCGAACGGCTTTCTCAACGGCAACCATGCGAGCCGCCGCCGCGGGCCGCGCGGGGCCTCTTGTTCATCGCCTCGAGAAAGCGACGACGGTCAGAAGTTGCGGTGGAAACCGCAGTTCGTTTGCTCGGCTGTGGTCCGCACTCAGTGCGTGTCGAAGACCGACTGATATTGCGCGACCGCCTTCCGATCGCAGCGATCTCCGCAGGCGTCGGCTTGTCGGGATCCTCGGCCGGCGGCAGGCGCCGAACTTCATCAGGCAGGCCATCAGCAACAGCCGCGCCTTGGTCGCCGTCAGGTTCGAGCCGGCGAGGAAACCGTGGATCGGAAAGCCCTCGGCGCGCCGCGGCCGACCTGCGCCACCGGCATGCCGCTGAATGCGGCCTTCTCCATCACTTCTGGCGCGCCTGCGAGGACATTGAGCCGTAAGGCACTTGACCCTCGATGACGAACCGCGACAGCCGGCCGAGGCCGAGCTTGTGTTCGAGCGAGGAGATCAGATCGAGCTCGAGCGACGGGTCGTCGCCGAAATCCTCGCCGAGATAGCCGCCGTCCTTGACGATTGACACCGAGGGAATGGCGTCCGGCAAGATCTCGCCATTGCGCGGCCTTGATCGCGACCTCGAAGTTTCGATGCCCTGCGGCGCCCTTCGCGCACGCCTTCACGCGCGTTCGGCCGGCTGGTGTTCACCTCCGACAGATAGGTGTGCTTGTAAGCCGGGACATAGAGCAGCGCGGGCCGGCCGCTATGGCTGATGCCGCCGAGGATGCCGCCATGGCCGCCGGTCGCGAGATAACCGCCAGGCCGCGCATCGACCTTCGCCACCTCGCGCGAGGCAAAGGCCTGCTGTTCCTGCAGCACGACGACGCCAGCGCGATTGCGTGCCCTCCTCATCGGCCCAGATGCGCGAGCTAATGAAGTCGAGCGAGTGGACGATATTTTGCGGCCCGTCATTGCTCATCTGGCCTTGCGGCCGTTGCGCGGCATTGCCGCAAATCGGCAAGGTCGTGTCGATCAGCAAGTTGAACCAATACGAGGTTTCTTCACCGGCCGGGCTTCCCTGCGTAAAGATCGCGCCGTCATATTTGCCGCTCGACATCAGCGCGTTGCGCCATGTTGGTCGCGCTGCGCGAGGGCCGGACGCGGCGGCGACGCGGCCAGATGGCGCGGCTTGTAGGGAAAAAAATCCTTGCCGCGCGTCTCCGGAGGAATATCGCCCTCGCCGACATCGGTGCGCAGCGCCGCCGGTAGGCCCTTGCGATATCCGCCCGGCGGCAACAGGCGATAGAAATCGACCTCGGCCTCGAGGAGATCGTGCTGGCCTTGCCTTCGAGTCGATCGACAGGCGGTCGATGTCCTCGAAGCTGCGTGAGCCATCGGGGAAGAAGCCCTGCCGCGCCTGTCTCATCGGGCCCGAAGGCCACGGCGCATTCTTCTTCCCATGGCTTGCCGTCGGCCTGGAGCGCCATATAGGGCAGCGGATAGAGCCCATCCTCTGGCTTGAGCTCGACCTCATAGACCGGCTTATCGCTCGGCCCCGCTGGCTCTTTGTGAAAGACGCCGTCGACATCGATATAGCCATCCGGCGGACCATAAAGCTCTGCCGCGTCGCGCTCGAGCGGATGAGCCGAGAATTGTTCGACATAGACTTTGACCGGCGCCGCCAAGCGTTGCGCGCGCAGCGGATCGTGCTTCAGCGGCGCTGCCATCCGCCGCCTTGAGCGGCGCGAGCCCGTGCTTGAGCGCGCGCCTTGTTCGAGGTGACAA
Source organism: uncultured Alphaproteobacteria bacterium (assembly GCA_963702755.1). GTDB lineage: Bacteria > Pseudomonadota > Alphaproteobacteria > Rhizobiales > Xanthobacteraceae > JAJPKK01. The sequence goes on from CAVPDZ010000020.1 coordinate 9,230, forward strand.
GCGGCGGTGTGTTCTGGATCGTTGCCGTCGGTCCCGAGAAATGCGCAATTCGCGCCTTCTTGCTGCTGTTGATCGCGTCCATTTTTCCCTCTCAGCCATCAACGCCCGGGAGTGCTCGATCCGTGAGACCGTCAAAATAGCGTGCTGACGTTTCCTTGGAGCACGGCATGATCGAGCACGACCTCGCGCCGTGCGATCAGCAAGCGGGCCGTTGACGCGACGCAGGATGTCGGTGCGCTCGCCTGCGTAAAGCGCGCCTTCCGGCATTTCGGGGCGCGTCCGAAAAATCAGGAGATTGGACGTCACTATGAATTCGTTGTCCCGGCCGCCGCAGGCAGCGAGCACATTCGAGATCATCCGGCGCGTCAAAGTCGGGGGATTTTCCGCATGGGTCAATTTCGCGTTGGCGACCTGCTCCAACCTTGCCTTGAGCCGAGCCGCTGTCTCATCGATGATCGCATAGGAGAGGGGGCCGACATCGGCATCGCGATTGACTTGCGCCGATACGCGATAAATCACGTCGTCCGTCAGCAGAGATAACCAACCGCGATAATCGCGACAGTAGAGGATGGCCGCCTCGCGGTACAGGAAGCGCTGGATCGCGAGATAAGTGTCGTTATCGACATCCACCGTTGACGTGGTGGTCGGGCCGGGGCGTGCCGTGTGCTGCATCAGTTCGCCGTCATCACGCGATCCCAGTGCCGCATGAACTCGAATTGGATCACTTCCGCCAGAACCGGGCGGTACGCGCGGCCGGGACCTTCATAATCCGCGACGGGTTTGTTCAACGGCGGCAAACCCGTGTGGAAGCTGTACGGATATTGTCGCGCGATGGCGTTGTCGGCAGCACTGGTGGCCGAGACCCAGAGTTCCATGTCGTCCTGCTCGAATACGCCGGCTACTCCGAAATTGTGAAATCCGCTGCCGAGAACATTCGCCCGGTAGGTTTCGGAAAATTCCTTCTCGGCGGGCACCCAGCTCAGGATCTCCATCTCCGAACCACTGACGGGATGCCATTGCCGTATGATCAGTGCCTTCTCGCCGACGCCCGCCTGGGTTTCGATGAACGAGAGGTTTGGAAAGATATTGCCGACGGCGACCCGCAGATGATGCAGCGCCCTTAATTGGTCCGGCTTCAGCATTTTGGCGTAATTTCCGACAAAACGGGATCATGCGTCTGGTACGCCTCGTCATTCATGCCGGCGCTCAAATAGCTGAGCGTGCACCCGTGCCCTCCGTCCGTGATGATCTGGACGCTGCGGTCGGCGACCTTGGTGAAGCCGGACCTCGCCGAGCGCAGGGGATTGAGCGTGGTCGGCCCGATGTGGGTGGTGAAAACGTGCTGGCTATCGCCGATGAAGTTCAGCGCGCCCACCTTCCAATTTGCTTTGGCGCGCCAGCGATGCGGCGGCGCCAGGACCTGCGTCCCCAAAGGCGTCCGACCGAAGTAGCAGTCGATGTACCAGCGGAAATCGCCGAGATAGCTCTCCAGGTCGATGACATCGGCATTCCAGCTGCCGAACACCAAACCGCGATAGGTCGCCACCCGCGGTACGCGGACGAGGCCCCACTGGGCGAAGTCCATTCCGCTCGGCATGTGAGCATCGAATGTCGTGGTGACCAGCGCACCGCTGCGGTCATAGGTCCACCCATGATACGGGCAGACGAAACGGCTCGTGGACCCGGCATCGGAGCGGCAAAGCTTTTGCGCCGCGATGGCGACAACTGTTCAGCATTGCGATGACCGAGCGGTCGTTGCCGCGCACGACAAGCACGGGAGCCCGTCCGAGCGTGCGGGCGACATAGTCGCCCGGCTCGGGAAATTCGCTCTCGTGGGCAAGGAAAACCCAGCTTCTCTGGAAAATCCGATCGAGTTCCAGCCGATAAACGTCATCGCTGACGAAGGCGTCGCGGCTGACGACGCCTTGCGCTTCATCGACCCATCGCCCGCAAGGGGTGCGCAGATCGTTCATTATCAAGTCCTGGTGGAGAGCTCGCCCGTAACCCAGACTGTATACGGCCATAAGTCTGGACGCAGCGGGAAAATTGAGTAAGCGATGGCCCGCAGATCAGGCATCTCAGTCGATACTGTCATAATCGCATTCGAGGCATGTGCCTTGCTTGAAAGCGTCACGGGGCCCGTGGCGATGGGCTCTTCCACGCGTGTCATCCGCCAGCGATGGTTGAATTCGCGCACTCCGTGTTGCCGCGGCCCGTTGCGACACGCCATTGTAAATCGTGATCGCGCTCTTCACCAATTTCGATCGCGCTCTTTGCGACGCACCCCAATCCCACCGTCAATATCCCCAAGGAGACCCCATGACGATGACCATAAACATTCCCGAAGTCGTCGCTGAGGTTGCAGCGGTTGCCGAGGCGTACGACAGAGCTTTGGCGGTCAATGATCTCGATACGATCGATCGGCTGTTCTGGAACAGTCCTTTCACGTTGCGCTATGGCCCCAACGGGACTTTGGTGGGACATGCGGCAATCTCGAAATTTCGCCAGGCCCGCAACATCAAAGGCATCGAACGAACGCGGCGGCAGCCCCGGATCACGACGTTCGGCAGGGACTTCGCCGTCACCAATACGAAATCGGATCGTTCCGGCGTGACGAGCCGGCAAAGCCAGACATGGGTTCGCATGCCTGAGGGCTGGCGCATCGTCTCCGCGCACGTATCGGACGAACCTCCGAAGTGAGCGGATCGTCACCAAAGCGACTACAATCTTAGGTTGCGAGCGTGCGGTCTGGCCAATGGTTGCGGATTTCGGGCTCTGTGAGTCCCTGAAGTGACCAGGCCGCCGATTTCGAGGCCTCAAGTCCGCGTCAGAGGATGATACTCATGATGCCTTGGGCGCGCAGGGTGTCTTGCGCAAGGATGGCCTGCCGCTCGGCGATCTTGAAGCTCCCGCCGTGGCGAATGAGCTCGTAACGATACTGGCCCACAAATGTGCTGATCCGCTCCATGCGCGATCGATGGACAATAAAATTTGCCGTCGCGCGGACGTTGTCACCCTCCACCGACGTAATGCGGACGTTGGAGATTAGGCGGAGAGTTTGCGAGCGTGGATTTTCCGCCCAGGCGCTGTCGCCGAGCAACTGCGGTACGGGTGAGCGGATGCGCGGCAGATCGTCAGCGACAAGAAACACGCTCTTGGTCGGATCACGCTCGGCATTGTCGAGGGCAGGGACCTGATTGATCCCG
>CAVPDZ010000021.1:0-26961 GCA_963702755.1 uncultured Alphaproteobacteria bacterium
CGTATTTCACGCGTTAGCCCTGTCGCGGCCCGCTTGGAGAGCGATCCCGCGGCGCCTCGTCGACGGCGTGGCGGTCCGGAGCTTCGGCGACTGAGCAATGGGCGCTGTCGCGGGCGTGGTAGATCACACTTTGTGCCAACAATCGGACGTGGCCTGTGACGCACCTGGGGCTTGCTGGTTTCCCGTGGCGCGCTGCCATCTGGCGAGCGGTGGCGTTCCTCGCGCTCTGGCTGATCCTTGTCGGCGGCCGCGACCCCGCTGACCGGCCAGCCGGCATCATCGCGATCGTCGCCGCGACCTGGGCGAGCCTGCGCCTGCTGCCGCCCGGCGGTGCACGGCTCGCGCCCGTAGCGCTCGCACGCCTTGCATTTCGTTTCTTTCGCCAGTCGATCGTCGCGGGCTTCGACGTCGCATGGCGTGCCCTCGATCCGCGGCTGCCGCTGCGGCCCGGTTTCGTCGTCTATCGGGCGCGGCTTCCAGCAGGTCCTGCCTTGAACGCGTTTTGCGCGCTGACGAGTCTCGCACCGGGCACCCTCCCCGCCGGACCCGATGACGGCGGTGCAATCGTCATCCATTGCCTGGATGTCGAGCAACCGATCGCGACGCTGCTTGCCGAAGATGAGCGACTTTTGGCGCAAGCCATTGGAGTCCGGCACGATGGCTGATTTTCTCCTCTGGTCGTCGTGCTTCGTCCTGGTGATGGTGGCACTCGGCCTCCTTCGTATCCTGCGAGGCCCGGGTCGCGCGGACCGCATGATGGCAGCGCAACTTCTCGGCACCGGCGGCATCGCGGCGCTGCTGCTGATGGCCGCGGCGTCCGACGTGACAGCGCTGGTCGATGTCGCGCTGGTGCTGGCGCTGCTTGCGGCCTTTGCTTCGGTCGCCTTCGTGATCGGAGGGTCGCGCGCGGACACTCGGCGGACGCGTGCCGGCGGAGCGCGCATGAGCATCGCCGTCGACATCTTCACCATGATCGCGGTCACGGCCGGCGCATTCTTCATCATGGCAGGCACGGTCGGGCTGCTGCGCTTTCCCGACGCCCTGACCCGCCTGCACGCACTCACCAAGGCCGACAATCTCGGTCTCGGCCTCATCGTGCTTGGTTTGCTGCCGCGCGTAGCGGGCCGCTCGATGCGCTCAAGCTCGTCGTGATCTGGCTGCTCGTGCAACTGGCAGGGGCGACCGCTGCCCAGCTCATCGCGCGCGAGGCGCGTCGCGACGAGTCGCAGACATGACGATCGACTTTGTCCTTGATTGCGTCGTCGCCGCACTCGCAGCAGCGGCGGCGGGCTGGACGATCATTGCGCGCGAGTTATTCGCTGCGGTCGTCCGCTTCGTGACCTTCGGCCTGTTGCTGACGCTGGCCTGGGTGCGCCTCGATGCCATCGATGTCGCGATGACCGAGGGCGCGATCGGCAGCGGACTGACGGGCGCGCTGCTGCTTGGCGCCGCGCTCCGGCTGCGCACAAGCGAAGTGTCGACCGCGGCGGAAAAGCCCGGTGTCGCCTTCCGTTTCGCGGCGGCGCTCCTCTCCGCGGCCGTTGCCGTCGCGCTCGCGGCCGCAGTCCTGCTGTTGCCCGATCCTGCGCCGACGCTGGCGCCCGCTGCGGCTGAAAACGCCGCCGCCACCGACCTCGGCAATCCCGTCACCAACGTGCTGATCGCGTTCCGCGCGATGGACACGTTGCTGGAGAAGGTCGTTCTCCTGCTGGCGCTGATCGGGGTGTGGTCGCTTGCGCCCGATCGCTTCTGGGGCGGGCGTCCGACACCGCTCCGTCAAACCGACCCACAGGGTGCGCTTTCATTTCTCGCGCAGGTACTGCCGCCGATCGGGATCGTCGCGGGCATCTACATTCTATGGGAAGGCGCCAACAACCCCGGCGGCGCATTCCAGGGGGGCACGATTCTCGCCGCCATGTGGGTGCTGGTCATGATGGCGCGGATCGCGGATGCGCCAACGGTGCGCAGCCGATCATTGCGGCTCGTATTGATCGCCGGGCCGGCCGTGTTTCTGGCCGTGGGTCTCGGCGGGCTGTTTCTGGGCGACGCATTCCTCGCTTATCCGGTCGCGTACGCCAAGCCGTTGATCATCGTCATCGAAGTCGCGATGACGCTGACCGTCGCCGCAACGCTGGGCCTACTCCTCGCCGGTCCGCCCGCACGGGAGCCCGGTCAATGAGCGCCGCAACCGTGTTCGGGCTATGCGGCGCGTTCGCGGTGGGGCTCGGCCTCTTCGGCCTCCTCACGGACCCGCAGCCGCTGCGCAAAATCCTCGCCTTCAATCTCGTCGGCGCCGGCGTGTTCCTGTTCTTCGGCGTCGTCGCACGTCGGGGCGCGGCGGCGGGGTTTGGCGGCGATCCGGTCCCGCAGGCCCTTGTCATCACCGGAATGGTGGTCGCCTTTGCCGCCACCGCGCTCGCAATTGCATTGTTGCTGCAGCTCTTCCAGGCAACGGGCACGACCACGCTCCGCGCGGACAGCCGCGGCGGACGCGCGCAGCGATTCATCCGACGCATGACGTCCGATCCGGCTGCTCTTTTGGGAACGGCGACAATCGGCGGATGGCTGCTGGTGCTCGCGATCGTCGTGCCCGTCGTCGGCATATTGCTCGCCTTCGCGGCTGGAGGACGATGGGTCGAGCGCCTTGCGCTTTCGACCATGCCGATCGGTCTCGCGATCGCCGCCGCGATCCTGGTCGTCATGCTGCGAACCGGGGCCCCGCTCGTCTATATTCTCGGCGGAGTGGGCGCCGCCGCTCGGCATCGCGCTCCGCGCCGATGGGCTGTCGGCCGTGATGATGGCGATCGCGGCCGTGGTGATCTGCGCCATCGGCATTTTCGCCCGCGCGGACTTCGGCACCCCTGCCGGCGTGACCGAGGCCCGCGCACCCTTCGCGTTCTGGACCTTGCTGCTGGCGGTGTGGGCGGCGCTCAACACCGTCTTCGTCGCCGGGGATTTGTTCAGCCTCTACGTCGCTCTCGAACTGCTGACCTTCGCCGCGGTGCCGTTGGTGTCGCTCGACGGCCGCGCGGAAACGCTGCAGGCGGCGCTGCGCTACCTCCTGTTCGCGCTGCTCGGCTCCATCTTCTATCTCGTCGGCACCGCGCTCCTTTACGGCACCTCCGGCACGCTCGACATCGTTCTGCTGTCGCAGCGCCTTCAGGCGGAGCCGGCGACGATCGTCGCCGCCGCGCTGATGACCGTAGGCCTCCTCGCCAAGACCGCGCTCTTCCCGCTGCATCTGTGGCTGCCTCCCGCTCATGCGGGCGCGCCGGCGGCAGCCAGCGCGGCGCTGTCGGCGCTCGTCGTGAAGGGATCGTTCTTCATCGTGGTGCGGCTGTGGTTCCAGGTGATGCCGGCGCTGCCGGGTGCGGCCGCGGCGCAACTGCTCGCCTCGCTCGGCGCGGCGGCAATCCTGTTCGGCAGCGTCGTTGCGTTGCGACAGGAGCGATTGAAGCTCCTCATCGCCTATTCGACGCTGGCGCAGCTCGGTTACCTCTTCCTGATGTTTCCGCTCGCGTTCGATCCGGTGTCGGCCCAGTTGCGCAGCGGCGGAGCGCTGGCCGGCGGCATCCTGCAGGCGATGTCCCATGCGACCGCGAAGGCCGCCATGTTCATGGCCGCCGGATTGATTTACGCGGCCCTGGGCCACGACCGCATTGGGGGACTTGCCGGCGCGGCCCGTGCTCTCCCCATCAGCGTGCTCGCGTTCGCCGTCGGCGGCGCTGCGCTGATGGGACTGCCGCCGAGCGCCGGCTACCTTGCGAAAGGATTGCTGCTCGATGCGGCGAGCGGGAGCGCGCAGTGGTGGTGGGCGCTCACGATCCAGGCGGGAGGAATCTTCACGAGCAGTTACGTGCTGCTGGTGCTTGCCCACGCGCTGGTGCCGGGGGACGGGCCGATTGCGCTGCGTGCGCCCGTATCGCGCGTCAGCGAAGCGGCTGCGCTCGTCCTCGCGTTGTGCTCGTTGCTGCTCGGGCTTATGCCTTGGCAGTCGTTTCTCTCCGTCTCACCTCAAACCATGCCGAATCCGCTTGGCTTCGATGTGCTATCGGCGCTGTGGCCGATCCTGCTCGGCGGCGTGGTCGCCATACTCATAGGGCGAGGAACGCTTCGATTCGCCGGCATACCGAGTAAGATCATCATCGCGTGGGTCGGAGGAGCACGAACCGTTGCCGTCGCAGTTGCCGAGAAGCTCGTGGGTATCGACAGCGCACTCAGGCAATGGCCGGCAGCAAGTCTCGCGCTTCTGGTACTCGCAATCATGTTCATGGCATTGCTGGCGTGGCGCTGATCGATTTGGCGCTCACGTTCTTCGATTTCATGAAATTCGAGCATGATCTTGTCCGAAAGGCCTGCGACCTTTCATAATCACGCTCCAAGGAGGAGCCGATGCGGACGCGCGCGCGTGGATCAGTATGCGGCTGGCGCCTTCGGGCGGTGTCTGCGCTCGGATCGCGAGGCTTGCCGCCTCTGGCGATGGCGGCACTGCTCGTGGCGTGCTCGCCCGAAAACAAAGCGCAAACGCCCGACGTGCGCCCGGTTCGCACGATCACGGCCGTCAAGCGCGACGTCGGCCAAACCCTCACCTACACCGGACGCATCGAAGCTGAGAACGAGACCCGACTGTCGTTTCGCATCGGAGGGCGGATGGTCGAACGCAGCGTCAGTACCGGGGATCGAGTTCGAGCCCGGACAGGTGATCGCGAAACTCGAGCCGCAGAACGAACTCAACGCCTTGCGTGCCGCGCAGGCCGCGGTAACGGCGGCGCGGGCGCAATTCACCGAGGCGCAGAACAACTACGAGCGCCAGAAATTCCTGCTCGCGCGAGACGTCGCGTCGCGGGTCCAATACGAGCGCGCAGAGCAGACCCGCGATACCGCGCAGGCCCAGCTCGATTCGGCGCAAGCGCAGCTGAAGATCGCCGAGGACCAGGTCAGCGACACCGAACTGAAAGCGGACGCGGGCGGCATCGTCATCGGCACCGCGGCGGAGCCCGGGGAAGTGGTCCAGGCCGGGCAATTGATCGTGCGCGTCGCCCCGAAGGGCGGGCGCGATGCGGTGTTCGATGTGCCGGGCCAGGTGTTGCGGTCGGCGCCGCACGATCCGAACGTCGAGGTGACGCTCACCGACGATCCCAAGGTGACAACGATCGGGCGCGTCCGTGAAGTTGCACCGCAGGCCGATCCCGTCACCAGGACCTTCGAGGTCAAGGTCGGCCTGACCGATCCGCCGGCAGCCATGCGCCTCGGCGCGACGGTCATCGGGCGCGTCCAGTTCGACACTACTCCGACCATCGAGATTCCTGCGTCGGCGCTGACGGAATTGGCCCAACAACCCGCGGTCTGGGTCGTCGACCCGTCGAGCCTCACCGTGTCGCTGCGGAAGGTCGACGTGCTGCGCCACAATCCCGCGACGGTCGCGCTCTCGAGCGGCCTCGAGACCGGCGACATCGTCGTGACCGCGGGGGCCCAGGCGCTTCACCCCGGCCAGAAAATCCGTCTGCTGGGCAAGCCGTGATGCGGTTCAACCTCTCCGAATGGGCGCTGAAGCATCGCTCCTTCGTGGTGTATCTCATGCTCGTGGCGGTCGTCGTGCGGCGTGACCTCGTATCTTCGTCTCGGGCGAAACGAAGATCCGGCCTTCACCTTCCGGACCATGATCGTGCAGGCCGCGTGGCCCGGCGCGACGCTCGACGACACGCTCAATCAGGTGACCGAACGGATCGAGCAGACGCTCAAGGAGACGCCCAACCTCGATTTCCTTCGCAGCTTCACCCGCGCCGGCGTCACGACGATATTCGTCACCCTCAAGGGCAGCACGCCGGCGAGAGAAGTGCCGGACATCTGGTACCACGTGCGAAAAAGCGTGACCGACATTCGCCACACGCTGCCCGCGGGCGTGGTCGGACCCGGGTTTAACGACGAATTCGGCGACACCTTCGGAATCATCTACGGCTTCACCGCCGACGGCTTCACTCATCGCGAGCTTCGCGACTATGTGGAGAAAATCCGCACCCGGCTGCTGCAGATCCGCGACGTTTCCAAGATCGAGATTCTGGGCGCCCAGGACGAGCAGATCCTCATCGAGTTCTCGACCGAAAAGCTCGCCGGATTGGGAATCGACCGCGCCGCCTTGATCGCGGCGCTGCAGGCGCAGAACGCCGTCAGCCCGGCCGGCACGTTGGAGACGGGCGACGAGCGGATTTCGCTGCGGGTCTCCGGCGCGTTCGACTCCGAGCTCGACATTCTCGCGATCAACATCGCGTCGAACGGGCGCCTCCTGCGATTGGGCGACATCGCCGATGTGCGGCGGATCTTCGTCGATCCGCCGCAGCCGATGTTCCGCGTCAACGGCACGCCGGCCATCGGTCTCGCCATCGCCATGCGGGACGGCGGCGACATCCTGGCACTCGGCCGAAACATCCAACGCACCATGGACGAGATTACCGCCGACCTGCCGATCGGCATCGAGCCGACGCTCGTCGCCAATCAGTCCTCGGTCGTCGACAGTGCCATCGGCGAGTTCATGGAGTCGTTGTGGCAGGCGATCGCGATCATCATGGCGGTGAGCGTCATCAGCCTCGGCGTGCGCGCCGGCGCGATCGTCGCACTCTCCATTCCGCTGACACTTGCGATCGTGTTTCCTGTGATGGAGACCGTCAGCATCGATCTGCAGCGGATTTCGCTCGGCGCGCTCATCATCGCTCTGACGCTGCTGGTCGACGACGCCATGAGCACCATCGACGCCATGACGATGCGGCTCGCGGCCGGAGACGAGAAGGAACAGGCGGCGACCTTCGCCTACCGGACGCTGGCGTTTCCGATGCTGACCGGATCGTTCGTGACGATGGCCGGCTTCGTGCCGATCGGCTTTGCGAAGAGCGCCGCCGGCGAATACACCTTTTCGATCTTCGCCGTCGTCAGCATTGCCGTGCTGGCGTCCTGGCTGGTCGCGGTCATCTTCATTCCGCTTCTCGGCGTCGTGCTGCTGGCGAAACCCAGGCCGAACAGCCTTCCGAGCCCGGTTTCGTCGCCCGCACCTTTCGCGGCGTGCTCGTCGCCGCGATGCGGATGCGATGGCTCACCATCCTGGTGACCCTCGCGTGCTTCGTCCTCGCCCTGCTGGCGTTGCCGTCGGTGCCCCGGCAGTTCTTCCCCTCGTCCGACCGGCCGGAACTGCTGATCGATCTGCGGCTGCCGCAGGGCGCATCGATCTACGCCAGCAGCGATGCGTCGGCAAAGCTCGACGCGATCCTCAAGAACGATCCCGACGTCGCGCGCTGGAGCACGAATGTGGGGCGCGGCGCGATCCGCTTCTATCTGCCGCTCAGCGTCGAACTGCCCAATGATTTCTTCAGCCAGTTCGTCGTCATTGCGAAAGACATCGGTGCACGCGAGCGCCTTCGCGCAAAACTCGAGCGCGTCCTCGCCGAGGACTTCCCCGGCGCGGTGACGCGCATCGTGCCCCTGGAACTTGGTCCGCCGGTTGGTTGGCCGGTGCAGTATCGCGTCAGCGGCCCGAACATCAACGAGGTCCGCGAGATCGCCTTCAGGCTTGCCCAGGTCGTCGCCACCGATGGCCGCGCGCGGCGGATCAATTTCGATTGGATCGAGCCGGCCCGGCAGGTCCGAATCCGCATCGACCAGGACCAGGCGCGGCTTCTCGGCTTGAGCTCGGAGTCGATCGCCGCGGTGCTCAACAAGGTGATGTCCGGCGTGCCCGTGACCCAGGTGCGGGACGGCATCTATCTCGTCGACGTCGTCATGAGGGCGACCGACGAGCAGCGGCTGTCGCTGTCGACGCTGCGCAACCTGCAATTTCCCCTCGCCAACGGTCGCACGGTTCCGCTCGGCCAGTTCGCGACGTTGGATTTCGAGCAGGAATTTCCTCTGATCTGGCGCCGCGATGGCGTCCCGACGCTCACGATCCAGGCCGACGTGATCCCGGGTGCGTCGCCCGAGGCGGTCGTCGCCGCGCTGTCTCCCGCGGTCGCAAAGCTCGATGACAGCCTGCCGAAGTCCTACCACATCGCGGTGGGCGGGACGGTCGAGGAAAGTGCGTATTCGCAGGCCTCGGTTTATGCGGTGATCCCCCTGATGCTGTTCATCACCATCACGTTCCTGATGATGCAGCTGCAGAGTTTCAGCCGCCTCTTCCTGGTGCTGAGCGTCGTCCCGATGGGCCTGATCGGTGTCGTTGCCGCGTTGCTGCTGTTCAACAAGCCGCTCGGCTTCGTCGCGATCCTCGGATTCTCGCGCTCCTCGGAATGATCGCACGCAACGCCGTGATCCTCATCGACCAGGTCGAGGCCGAGCGCGCGGAGGGCAAGACGATCTGGGACGCGGTGATCGAGGCCGCGATGTCGCGCTTTCGTCCGATCATGCTGACGGCGATTTCGACGGTGCTTGGCATGATCCCGATCGCGCCTACCATTTTCTGGGGGCCGATGGCTTATGCGATCATGGGCGGATTGCTGGTCGCGACCGTCCTGACCTTGATCTTCCTGCCCGCGCTCTACGTCGCCTGGTTTCGCGTCCCGCAGCCGACCGGATCGGAAGCGCACGCCGTGGCCGCACCTTGAGTTTTAATCAAGTCTGCGCGGCCGACTGCTTGCGCACCGCCTCGATCAGCGAGGCGCGCAGGAGATAGGCGCGGTGCGCTGCAGGGTCGGTTGCGGTTGCGCGCAACGCCGCGTTGGCCTTGGCGCGCACGTCCGGATCCTTCTCTTCGAGGCGCTTCTTGTTGGCGATGGTCTGCTGCTGCACGTATTCCACATTCAGCGGGCGGCGGAAGCGGTCGTAGAAATCGAGCGAGTCCGGCGCGGCTTCATCCCGCATCACTCGTCCCAGCAGGCGGGCAAGCTCGACCGCATCATGAATGCCGAAGTTGAGCCCGAGCCCGCCGAGCGGATTGTTCACATGGGCGGCGTCGCCGGCGAGGAACACCCGGCCTTGCCGGAACGACGCCGCCACGCGCTGATGGACGTTGTAGATGTTGCGGTGAAACAGCGGGTATCGCGTCGACTTTGGAAAGAAACGTTGGAGGCGGCGATCGACCGTGTCATCCGCCAGCGCTTCCTCCTCGCTCTCCCCGCTCCGTGTCGGAAAGACCACGCGAAACCGGCCTTTGCCGTCATCTCCGGAGACCTTGAAGAGCGCGCACCACTCCTGCGGATCGGAGAAATAATTGCGCGAGCAGCCGTCATACATCGCCCCGAAGTCGAAGGGCGTCGTCGAGCACGAGAAAGCGCTCGGGATGGGTATAGCCCTCGAACTCGATGCCGAGCGCCTTGCGGACCGTGGAACGGCCGCCGTCGGCACCGATCAGGTAGGCGCCCTTGACCTGACGAACCCCATCCGATGTCTCGACATCGATCGCGACGCCGCGATCGTCTTGCCGCACGGCCGTAACGCGCGAGGAAAAGTCGTAGCGGGCATGAGGAAAAGCGGCTAGCCGCTCGATCACGAGATTGTTGAGCTTGTGCTGCTCGCACTGGACCACATAAGGATAGCGGGTCTCGCCGGCGAGCACGCCGAAGTCGAACGTCGCGATTATTTCGCCCGAGGCGCGGTCCCAGGTGCGGAATTTCGGCTCGATCAGGCCGCGCCGCGTCACCTCCTCCACCAGCCCGAGATCGTCGAGCATCTCGAGCGTCGCCGCGTGGGTAGTGGCGGCCCGCGGCGCGTCGTTGACGCGATCGTCCGCTTCGAAGACGTGAACGGCAAGTCCCTGGCGCGCGAGGGCCAGCGCTGCGATGACACCGACCGGTCCACCGCCGGCAATCAGAATCGGGAGGGATGACATGCGTTATCTTACGGCACGGCCGGTGCGTCGTCATCCGCAGCAGGCGCAAGCGGACATGAGCACGGCGCGCGCCTAGGATGCGATATCATCGTTCATCGCACAAAATTGCGTAGGAGACGTCCGAAATGAAAGCCGCAGTGTTGGGTGAGACCGGGGTCGAGGTTCGCGATATCCCCAAGCCGGAGCCGAAGCCCAACGAGGTGCTGATCCGGGTCCGCGCGTCGACCCTCAACCGCGCCGATCTCATCGTCGCATCCGGCCATTGGCACGGCGGACGCGGCGGTCCCGGAACGGCGATCGGCCTCGAATGCGCCGGCGAGGTGGAAGCGGTCGGCCGCGAGGTTGCGGGCATCCGCGTGGGCGATCGCGTCATGGCGACGGTCGCGGGCGGTATCGCCGAATATGCGGTGACGGATTTTGGCCGGGTGCACCGCATTCCCGGCAACAACATGACTTTCGTGCAGGCGGCCTGCTTCCCGGTCGCGCTGGGCACCATGCATAACGCCGTGGTCACGGCCGGCCGCCTCAAGCGCGGCGAAACCCTGCTGATGCAGGGCGCGAGTGCGGGCGTTGGCCTCATGGGGATGCAGATCGCCAAGTTCGTGGGCGCGTCGCTCGTGATCGGCACCTCGACCAATGCCGAACGCCGCGCGCGCCTGCGCGAATTCGGCTGCGATCTTGCGCTCGACACCACCGACCCCGGATGGCCCGAAGCGGTCAAGAAGGCGACCGGCGGCAAGGGGGTCGACGTGATCATCGATCTCGTATCCGCCTCGGTCGCCAACGGAAATCTCGCCGCGGCGGCGATCCTCGGCCGCATCGTCAACGTCGGGCGGCTCGGCGGCATGAAGGGGGAGTTCGACTTCGACCTGCACGCACTTGAAACGTATCGACTATATCGGCGTCACTTTCCGCACCCGGACGCCGGACGAGGTCCGCGATATCAACCGGGCGATGCGCGCCGACTTTTGGGCGGCAGTCGAGGCCGGCACCTTTACGTTGCCGGTCCACCGTACTTTTCCGCTGGCGGACATCGGCGAGGCGCTGGCGATGATGCGGGCCAACCGCCATTTCGGGAAGATCGGCATTGATATTTCTTAAACGGGCTGCCTCTTTTGCGGGCCGGGCTGGGTTGCGCCGCGCCTTTTCCTCATCCCACGCATGCCCTCTTCTCGCCGCCCAACAACTCGTGTATTTTTGTTGACGAAGTTGCCGCCCGGCGGGAGCTCGTTCCCCTCGGTATGGGCAATCGAAGAACCCAAAAGGGGGAAATGCTGATGAAAGGCTATCTTGCTCCGTTGTTCGCCGGCGCCGCGGTTATTGCGTTGACGGGCGCCGTCGCCGCGCATCATTCGTTCGCGATGTTCGACCAGGAACACCCGGTCGAAGTCACCGGCGTGGTGAAGGAGTACAAGTACACGAGCCCGCATTCGTTCATCATCCTTGAGATCAAGGATAAGGACGGCAACAGCGAAGCGTGGAATCTCGAAGGCGGCAGCCCGAGCGCGCTCGCCCGCGATGGCTGGACCAGCAAGTCGCTCAAGCCGGGTGACGAACTGAAGATGACCATCGAGCCGTTGCGCTCCGGTGCCCCGGGCGGCGCTTGGAACGTGAACAAGATCAAGTTCAAGAGCGGCGGCCCGATCGTCGTGAAGAAGCCGTAAGCATCGCGCGCCGAGCTTCGAGCGTCGCGCCTTCTTGAAACGAAGGCGCGAGGCTCAATAAATAATAACTGCTCAGGCTTTGCCGACCTGTCTAGGGAGGAGTGATATGTATTGCCGTGGTTCGATCGCCGCGTTGGCCGCGGTCGCGGCGCTTTTCGCCGGCACCGCCGGCGCCCTCGCCGAAGGCGGCAAATTTCCCGACCTGAGGGGCCAATGGCTCCGCACCTTCATCCCGCGATGGGCCCCCGGCAACGAGAAAGCGCCACTCACGCCTGAGTATCAGAAGGTCTTCGAGGCGAACCTCGCCGACATGGCGAACGGCGGCCCCGGGAACGTTCCGTCCTGGTATTGCGTGCCCCAGGGCATGCCAATGATGATGAACGCCTACGACCCGATGGAAGTGATCGCGACGCCGGACACCACTTACATCCTCATCAGCCACGTCAACGACTTTTATCGGCGCATCTATACCGACGGTCGCGACTGGCCGAAGGATCCGGATCCGATGTTCAACGGCTACTCCATCGGCAAATGGATCGACGAGGACGGCGACGGCACCTACGACGTGCTCGAGGTCGAGACCCGATACATTCGTGCGCCCCACACCTACGACGCCACCGGTATCCCGTTCCACGAAGATAATGAAGCCGTCATCAAGGAGCGCATCTATCTCGACAAGAACGACAAGGATCTGCTGCACGACGACATCACGTCGTACGATCACGCCTTGACCCATCCGTGGACCAAAAACCGGACCTATAAGCGCAATGCGGACCGGCGGCCGGCGTGGCACGAGGAGACCTGCGCGGTCGACAACGCCATGGTCAAGATCGGAGACGGCGCCTACTTCCTCAGCCCGGACGGCCTGTTGATGCCGGTGCGCAAGGACCAGTCGCCGCCCGACCTGCGCTATTTCAAGGGCGCGAAGAAGTAGGCGGGAGTTCTGAAAGTACCCCGGATGAGCCAACGGGACCCGCCTCCGGCGGGCCCGATGACAGGCTCCGCGACATCCGGGAGCGACCGCTCCGAGCGATTGCACCGCCCTCCCCGCATATCGCTTCTGGGAGTCTGAAAGTAGCCCGGATGAGCGGAGCGACATCCGGGAGCGACCGCTCCGCGCATTGCACCGCCCTCCCCGCATGTCGCTTCGCTCATGCGGGCTACAGTTGGCAAACCACCTCGCGGGGTCCCTTTTTTATTGGACGGCCGCCCCGATCAACTCGCGGTTTATGCGCTGCAGTTCAAAACGAGCTTCAGTATGGCCAACTTAATGTAAGACGTTACTTCAGCGCCCTACCCGATCTTGCCCAGGGCGGGGAACCATTCGAGCAGGTAGTAGCTGACCTCGCTGAGAAAGCCGGTGAGGAACGCGATACCGGTCAGCACGAGCAACCCGCCCATCGCCTTCTCGACCAGCTCGAGATGGCGCTTGAACTTCGCGAGGAAGGCGGCGAACGGCTCGGCGGCAAGCGCCGCGAGAATGAACGGAATGCCGAGCCCGGCGGAGTAGACCGCGAGCAGCATCGCGCCGCGCGCCACGGTGTCCTTCGATGCCGCGACGGCAAGGATCGCGGCGAGGATCGGCCCGATGCACGGCGTCCATCCGAAGGCAAAGGCAAGACCCATCACATAGGCACCCCAAAGCCCGACCGGATGGGGCATGCGGGCGCGCTTTTCGCGCAACAGGATGTCGAGGCGCGTCAGCCCGAGAAAATGCAGCCCCATGATAATGATGATGATGCCGGCGACGATGCCGAGTTCCGCCGACCACGCCTGTATCAGCGCCCCGATCGCGCTCGCGCTCGCGCCGAGCGCCGTGAAGACGGTGGAAAAGCCGGCGACGAACAGCAGTGCCGCAAACACCGCTTCCTTGCGCACCGCCGGCTCGGATTCGGCGTCAGCGAGCCGTTCGAGCGAAGCTCCGGCGAGATAGACGAGATAAGGCGGCACCAGCGGCAGCACGCAGGGCGACAGAAAGCTCAGCACTCCGGCGAGCAACGCGGCAAAGATCGAAACGTCGGCGGTCATATCTCGATGTCCCGCGCCTTGATGCGCCAAGCTCACGCGGCGCGCAAGGCGCGGGCCTTGGGTGCGACAATGACGTGATCGGATGTGATCATCGGCTCCGGCAGTCACGCACTTGGCGTTCGCCGGCGGTTCCGCATGGCAATTGACGTTAAGGGCAAAATCGTCTCCGCTGCCGCAACTCCATCGCACCGCCATGACCCCAGGCCGCCGCAATCTCCTCACCGATGTCCCCGGCATCCGCGTCGGCCATGCCGACGATCAGCGGCTCGCCTCAGGGGTTACGGCGATTGTGTTCGATGATCCGGTCGTGGCCTCGATCGACGTGCGCGGCGGCGGGCCGGGGACGCGCGAGACCGACCTGCTCGATCCCGCGCGCACCGTCGAGCGCATTGATGCCATCACGTTGTCCGGCGGATCGGCGCTCGGCCTCGATGCCGCCGGTGGCGTGCAGGCCTATCTGCGCAGCATCGGGCGCGGGTTCGCGATCGGCAGCGCGCGGGTGCCGCTGGTGCCCGCGGCGATCATGTTCGACCTTCTCAATGGCGGCGACAAGTCGTGGGACCGCTATCCGCCATATCGGGAGTTGGGTTACACGGCCGCGGAAAATGCGGCCGAGGAATTCGGTCTGGGCAGCGTCGGCGCGGGTCTTGGCGCGACGACGGTGAACTTCAAGGGCGGCATCGGGTCGGCGTCGTTCGTGCTCGATAACGGGACCACGGTCGCCGCGCTCGCAGTGGTCAACGCCGTCGGCAGCGTCGTCGTCGGCGATGGCCCATGGTTCTGGGCCGCGCCCTTCGAGCGGAACGCCGAATTCGGCGGCCATGGCTTTCCCTCAACGGTGCCGGCCGAGGCGCTCGAACCCCGCACCAAGGGCGCGGCGCGGATCAGCACGACGCTCGTCGTCGTCGCAACCGATGCCGCCTTCACCAAGGCGCAGACCCGGCATCTCGCCGTCATGGCTCAGGATGGCCTGGCGCTTGCCATTCATCCGGTCCATACGCCGCTCGACGGCGATGTGGTCTTTGCGGCCGCGACCGGTCGACGCCCCCTCGATACGGAACTCGCCTTCGCGCTTGCGGCGGTCGGCAACGCCGCCGCCCAGACGGTCGCGCGCGCCATTGCTCGCGCCGTCTATGAGGCAGCGCCGCTGGCGCTGGAGGGGGCGCTACCCAGCTATCGAAATCGTTATCGATAGCCGGTGAATTTGCCATGAGATTGTTGGATTATCGACGGAAACACGGGTAGTATGCCGGTGGAAAGCCCTTGGTTGCCGAGGGCTTTGATGCGCAATGGGCGATTGGACGGGGGGCCATCTCGCATTACGAGCCGCACGGGGCGGCCAGCGGCATGCTCGGGATGTCCAGTAATTTGAGGACCTGACATGAAGCGACAAATTCTGGCGGGTGGAGCACTCGTCGCGATTTCGGTCATATCTGCCGGAGCTTACGGCGTCGTTCAGAACGGCTGGCTGAAGGGTCGGCAGGGGGAGCCAACGCCCCAGACCGCTGCGGCACCTGTCGAGCCGGCGGGGCCTGCACGGCCTTCAGCGACGCCCTTCAAGACGGTGGAACTCGGGACTCCGGTGACGCCGCCTGCGGCCGCGCCTCTGCCGCCACCGCCGACGACTGTTGCCCAAGCGCCACAACCAGCCGCGCCGCCGAAGGCTGCGGCTCCCATGGCGGCGCCGGCACAGGCCGCGGCTACACCACCCGCCGCTACCGCGACACAGCCACCCAAGGCCGCTCCCGCGGCCGCGAGCGCAGCCTTCCCTGCCCTCGGCCCTGCCCCCGTGTCGAAACCCGTCGCCTGCGCCAATCCCAACGCCATGGGCGTCTCTCGCGTGGTCGAGATCGATACCACCGGCGGTCCCGGCTTCGGTTCCCAGCATTTCAAGAGCTACGACTTCCTGCGCGACCACGAAGTCGTGTTGACCTTCGATGACGGCCCGTGGCCCGGAAATACCCCGGCGGTGCTAAAGGCGCTCGCCGACCAGTGCTTGCGTGCAACTTTCTTCCCGATCGGCAAGCATGCGACCTATCATCCTGAAATTCTCAAGATGGTGCTGGCAGCAGGCCACACCGTCGGCAGCCACACGTGGTCTCATGCGGACTTGCAGGCCGCGGTGAAGAAGGGCGGCTTGGACGCCGCCAGGGACGAGATGGAGAAAGGCGCAAGCGCCGTTCACATGATGGCGGACGCGCCGATCGCCCCGTTCTTCCGCTTCCCCGATCTGCGGCACCCGCCGGAGATGATGACCTATCTCGGTGGGCGAAACATCGCCACCTTCTCGACCGACATCGACTCGTTCGATTTCAAGATCAAGAAGCCCGACGAACTTCTGAAGTCCCTGACCGGCAAATTGCAGAAGCTCGGCAAGGGCATCATCCTGATGCACGACTTCCAGAAGGTGACCGCGACCGAACTGCCGCAAATTCTCGGCATGCTGCAGAAGAACGGCTTCAAGGTCGTGCACATGGTGCCGAAGGGCACCCTCGTGACGCTGCCGGAATATGACGAAGCAGTGCTCAAGGAAAACAAGCTGCCGATGATGACAAATCGGCCGACCGACGCGGTTGTCAGGACCATCAGCGGCGAGTGACTTTACGTAAAGGTATTGTCCAGCAACCGCACGTCGATGCGGTTGCTGGACACACCTTGCGGGCCACAAGTTAAGTCAATTGCAATTTTTGCGCTCTATTATCGCCTTACCGCCCCAGATCGTTTGACGTGGATCCGGTGCTGGAGCCGGCGCGATCGGGTATCGGCCTCGATTATCCGGCAAGTCGATCACGCCAGCTCCGTCAGGCGCCATCGAGGACATTTTTGACGAAGGCTTTACCAGAATGGCAAACGCCGGAATGCTGATCGCGGATCTTGAGGCGGCAATCGACAGCCGCGACGGCGATCGTCGCACCGCCGCCCTCCGCCGGGTCACCGACCTTTTCGTGGATAGTGCCGACCAGTACACGGACGAACACGTAGAGGTGTTCGGCGACGTCATCACCCGCCTTGCCAACGGCATTGAGGCACGGGCGCGCGCCGCACTTGCGCGCCGCATGGCCCCGATCGCCAATGCGCCGAAGCAAGTTATCGAAACGCTCAGCGCCGACGACGACATCGCCGTCGCGGGACCGGTGCTGGCCCAGTCGCAACGCCTTGGCGACCAAGAGCTGCTCGCCATCATCAATACCAAGAGCCAGGATCACCTGCTGGCGATATCCACCCGCGCCGAGCTCGGCCACACCTTGACCGATGCGCTGGTGGAGCGCGGCGACCAGCGGGTGGTGCGCTCGACCGCCCAAAACGCTGGTGCTCAGTTTTCGGAGCGGGGCTTCGATGTCCTGGTGAGTCGGTCGCAGGACGACGAACGTCTCTCCGAGATCGTCGGACTACGGGCTGATTTGCCGCGCGGCCAGTTTCGGAAACTGTTCGCCCAGGCGAGCGCCGCGGTCAGGGAACGGCTCGCCGGCGCCCATCCGCATCTTTCGGCCGACATCGCCGAAGTGCTCGAACAGATCGGCTTGGAATCCGACCAGCACAGCGAACCAATCGATTTCGAAGCCGCGAAGGAGACGATCGAAACGCCTGCAGCAATCGGGAAAGCTCGACGAGAAATGCGTTGCTTCGTTTGCGAAGCGACGGCAATTCGAGGAAACCGTGGTCGCCCTTGCCACGCTGTGCGGAATGCCGATCGAGACCGTCGAGCGCGCCTTCCTGCAAGGCAGCCACGAGTTGGTGCTCATTCTCATCAAATCGCTCGGCTTTTCGTTTCCGACGAGCCGGCTCATCGTACGGCTTCGCGCTAAAGACGTCCCGGCGACCGAAGATGAGGTCAAGGCTCTGGAAGCGCAGTTCAATAAACTCCAGATGGCCACCGCGCAGCGCGTGCTGCGTTTCTATAAGGTGCGCCAGACAGCGACGACGACAGTCAATTAGCGCTGCGGGCTGAACCGGTTCAGGCACCGGCGAACCGCTCGGCCCGGTAAGGCGCAGGGTCGCAGAACGTCGTCGCACCCGTCATCATCTCGGCGATGAGCCGCCCGGTCGCGGGTCCGAGCGTCAGGCCGGAATGGCCGTGACCATACGCAAGCCACAAGCCGCCCTGCCCCGGCGCGCGTCCGATCACCGGCCGTGAATCGGCAAAACAGGGCCGCGCGCCCAACCACGGCGTCGCTTCCACCGGTTCGCCGAGCGGAAACAGAGACGAGGCCGCCGGCGTCACGCGGTCGAGCTGCGTCGGCGTCGGTTGCGCGTCGCGGGGCGCGAATTCGGCGCCGGTGGTGACGCGGATGCCCTGCTCCATCGGGGCAAGACAATAGCCGTAGTCCGCGTCGAGCACCGGCCGACCGAGGCTCGCGTTCCCGCGCGCGCGGAAATGGCGATGGTACCCGCGCTTCACGGCGAGCGGCAGTTTGATGCCGAGGCGACCGAGCAGATCCGGCGCCCACGGCCCGAGCGCAACCACGGCCGTCTCGCCATCGATCGCACCCGCCGCGGTATCGATCCGCCACGCCGTGCCGGACCGGCGGAGCGTCATGGCGTCGGCCTTGGCGATGATGCCGCCCAGCGCTGCAAAGCGCGCCGCATAGGCGCGCGTGACCGCCAGCGGATTGGAGATGCTCGCCGCCTGCTCCCAGAACACGGCATGGCGAAATACCGGCGCCAGTGCAGGCTCGAGCGTGCGGACCGCGTCGAGATCGAGCACGCGCTGCGGCATGCCCAGTTCGGCGGCGAGCGCGCGCTCGCGCGCCGTGCCCGCAAAGCTTTGCTCGCTGCGGTAAAGCTTGAGCCAGCCGGTGTGGCGCAGATAGCGCGCGGCGTCCGCTTCCGCCATCAGCGCCTCGTGCTCGACGACGGCACGGGCGAACATCGGCCGCATCGCCCGCATGGTCGCCATCAGCGCCTCGGGCTTCGAATTTCGGCGATAGGCGAGGAGCCAGGGCGCGACGTTCGCTAGAAACGACGGGTGATAATCCGCTTCTGGCGCCTGCTTGAGAGCGATGCGCAGCAGGGCGGACCAGCGCGACGGAAACGGCGGCGGAAACAGCGTGTTCGATTCGATGATTCCCGCATTGCCGTAGGAGGTGCCCTGGCCGGGATCGCCGCGGTCGATCAGGACCACCGCCAAGCCGCGTTTGACGAGATGCAGCGCGACCGAGACGCCGACAATGCCGGCGCCGAGCACGATCGCATCGGTGCGTGCCATGGACGGTCCTTTGGAAATTTCGCGAAGGGCGGTCGCGGCCTCTGGGCAGTACGCGGTGGGCCCTACCCGCCCGCTGCGGCCTCCGCGACGTCGTCGAAGTTGCGCAGGCCGGGGCGGGGGGCATTGACCAGGACCGCCATGTTGCCCGGCTTATGCTGGTTCTTCCACATCATTTCGTGGGCGAGCGGGATCTTCTCCCAGGTAAACACTTCGCTCATGCAGGGGTCGATGCGGCGGTCGATCACGAACTGATTGGCGGCACTCGCCTGCTTGAGATGAGCGAAGTGCGAGCCCTGAATCCGCTTCTGGCGCATCCAGACGTAACGCGCATCGAAGGTGAGGTTGTAGCCGGTGGTGCCGGCGCAGAACACCACCATGCCGCCGCGCTTGACGACCAGGCAGGACGCGGGGAACGTCTGCTCACCCGGGTGCTCGAATACGATGTCGACGTCGTGCTTGCCGGTGATGTCCCAAATCGCCTTGCCGAATTTGCGCGCTTCCTTGACCCAGGCATCATATTCCGGCGTGCCGACTTTCGGCATCTGGCCCCAGCACTTGAAATCCTTGCGGTTGATGACGCCCTTGGCGCCCAACTCGGTCACGTATTGGCGCTTCGACTCGTCGGAGATGACGCCGATCGCGTTGGCGCCCGAGGCGGCGCACAGCTGCACGCCGAACACGCCAAGCCCGCCGGAGGCGCCCCACACCAGCACATTGTCGCCCGGCTTGAGCGTATGCGGCGCATGGCCGAACAGCATCCGGTAGGCGGTCGCAAGCGTGAGCGTATAACAGGCCGCCTCTTCCCAGGTGAGATGCTTCGGCTTCGGCATCAGCTGCCGCGATTGCACGCGGCAATATTGCGCGAACGAGCCGTCCGGCGTTTCGTAGCCCCAGATGCGCTGCGAGGGCGACAGCAGCGGATCGCCGCCGTTGCATTCCTCGTCATCGCCGTCATCCTGATTGCAGTGGACGATCACCTCGTCGCCGACTTTCCAGCGCCGCACCTTGCTGCCGACCGCCCAGACAATGCCTGACGCGTCCGAGCCGGCGATGTGATACGGGACCTTGTGAACGTCGAGCGGCGAGATCGGCGTGCCGAGCCCCGCCCATATGCCGTTGTAGTTGACCCCGCCGGCCATCACGTAGACCAGCGCTTCGTCTTCACCGATGCTCCAGGTCGGCAGCACCTCGAGCTGCATCGACGTCAGCGGCGGGCCGTGACGCTCCTTGCGGATGGCCCAGGCGTGCATCTTGGCCGGCACATGACCGAGCGGCGGCACTTCTCCGATGGCGTAGAGGTCTTTCGGAGCCGTTTTCAATTCGACGACTGCGGACATGCGGCGCCTCCAGGGGGCACGCGGGCGGAAAAACCCGAGGGGCATTATGCCCCAGCCGATATTGCACTGCAATAAATCCCCGGCGCCCTTAACAGTTCCGCAAGCAGACGCCTTGCATGGTGACCGGAATTGAGCCCGGCCACCTGATGACCTCATCCGACCTCACCCATGGGGCCCCGCCGCGCGACATTCGCCACGCGCTCGAGCTTGCGGGTTTTGCCCTCGCACTCGCCTACGCAGTCTTCCTCGCCGGCAGCACGCTTCAGGGCTTCTGGCTCGTCGACGGCTCCGGCCAAATCATCGCCAACGACTTCGTGAACGTCTGGGCCGGCGGCAAGCTCGCCCGCGAAGGCCACGCTGCCGCCGCCTATGATTGGACGCTGCATCGCGACGTCGAAGTCGCCGCCGTCGGCCACAATTTCGAGGGCTACTACGGCTGGCACTATCCGCCGACCTTCCTGTTCGTGGCGGTGGCACTCGCCGGCGCTGCCCTACCTTGCCGCCGAGATCGTATGGCTCGCTGTCACGCTGCCGATCTATGTCGCGACCGTGCGGGCCATCATCGGCGAGCGTCTCGGCATCGTCCTCGCCTGCGCATTTCCAGGCGTGATCTGGAACATATCGGCGGGACAGAACGGTTTCCTCACCGCGGCGCTCCTTGGCGGCATCCTGGTGAACCTCACGCGCCGGCCACTCATCGCAGGCATTTGCCTCGGCCTTCTCGCCTACAAGCCGCAATTCGGAATCCTGTTTCCCCTGGTGTTGGCGTTCGACGGACGCTGGCGCGTCATCGCCACGGCGACCGCAACCGCGGCCGCGCTGGTCGCGGCCTCCGTCGCCGCCTTCGGGTTGGACAGTTGGCGCGCCTTCATCGAATGGATGCCCGTTACCTCCACCGCGGTGTTCGAGGATGGCCGCGCCGGCCTCAACAAGCTGCAAAGCCTGTTCGGCGTCCTGCGCTGGCTCGGCGGCAGCATGACGACCGCATTCATCGCCCAAGCGCTGCTGGTCGTCGGCGCGACCATCGCGCTCATTCTCCTCAACCGGCAGCGCGTGCCCGGCGAGATCAAAGCGGCGGCGCTTGGCGTCGCGGCGCTGCTCGCGACGCCCTACCTCTACATCTATGATTTCCCGGTGCTGGCGATCCCGCTGGCGTTCCTGATCAAGCTTGGACTGCGCGACGGCTTTCTCCCCTACGAGATTGCCGCCGTCGCCGTCGCCTGCTTGCTGGTGCTGATATTCCCGTTCGTCGCATTGCCCACGGGTTTTGTCGCAGCCATCGTCGTTGCTGCGCTGGTTGCGCGGCGCGCGATGGCGGAGATCGCGGTCGCTCCGGCGCTGCGGACAACGACCGCGGCGTAGCTGACATTCCTCACCGAATCCGGTAAATGAGACTTGCACTCATTCCCGCGGGAATGCGGGCGCCGCGGCTTGCGGCCGGGAGGGAAGTCGTCATGGAAGCCTTTATCATTTGGCTGATCGTCGGTGCCGTCGCAGGCTGGCTCGCCGGGGTGATCATGAAAGGCAGCGGCTATGGCCTGATCGGCGACATCATCATCGGCCTGATCGGCGGTGTGATCGGCGGCTGGCTGTGGGGCGTCTTGCGACTTCCACCGATCGGCGGCGCCTGGGTCGGCCCGATCATCACCGCGGTTGTCGGCGCCGTGATCCTCATTTTCATCGTCGGCTGGTCAGAGGCCGCTTGTAATTGCGGCTGGCGCGGATCGTCCCAACAAAGCTATTGACGCGGCGATGGCGGCCGCAGACCGTCGAGGCTTGCTTGCGGGCCCGCCTTGATGAGATCGGGCGGTTGCGGCGCACGCCCTACTGACGCCTTTATGCGCGGCCTGACACTTTTGCCGAGCTGATAACGCGACAATCAACAAACAAAGCTCAGAAATCGGGCTTTTCCGCGCGCGGCACTTCCGAGTCCTTTTTGTAATAGTATTCGCGTATGTTTTCAGCGCAGGCGAATTCCGGCCATTTTCCCAACGCGCGACGATACGTCATGGTTGCCGACCAAGGCATCGTGAAGACACCGTCATCCTCGACGATGAATTCGAGTTCGAGACCTTTGCCCTTGTAATTGGCGTCCACGATCAATCCGGAATCGTTGACGGGAATATAGACGTTCTGCGTCCGGCTCCGTTCATGTCCTTTGACCGCGGCCTCGTAATCGATGAGCCGGTAACGCTCGACAACATGCAGATTTGGGGTGAATGGGGTGCCGTAGATGTCGAGCATGGCAAACGGCCGCTCGCTCTTGATCCCGACGGTGTCGATCACCAGCGACGTCGCCTTCGTAATGGCCGACGGAATCGCCATACCATGACGGCGTCATCTGTGCCGGATGCGATTGATTCAGCCGGACCTGACGAAACTCATATTTCGATTGCTATAAAGGATGGTGACCTTGTCTAGGCTGCTGGAGCAACTGTACGCCGATGGTCCAAAAAATATAGGGCACGGGCTGAGGCCAACATTGGTTTGCCGGCGTCGGGAATGTGATGCCGGCTTTCGATATTTCGCCGTACTTCCTGATGGTCTCCGCGGCCTGAGGCTTCAAGATCGGATTGGTGTAATCGCCGACCAACTGATTGCTGTTGCCGGCGCCGCTCGGCAATCGCGACTTATTCACCACCGGCCCGGGGCCCGATAGCGGCGGGTCGAAGCCGGGCCAGAATGGATGGACCCATAAGCCGGAAAAATCCGGAATGGACGGGGCGCCCGCGATCGGCCGAACCGCAGGACCGTCTTGTCCCAAGGCGGACACTGTCATTGCTACGAGGCATGCCGCCAACACGATGAAATTTCGGCGCTGCGCATTCATGCCAATCCTCCTGTTCGGTATTCTCCTGTCTTTTGCCAGTCCGGCATTGAGTATATTTGATGCGTTAAAGGGCGGACAGAGATTTTCTCAGAAAATCACCTCAAACTGCCGCGCGGTATCTCCGTTTGGACCACCCGGCACGGTCAAATTTTGCGAGGCCCGGATAGCACCTATGTGCACAGCACCCCGGTGAGGCATCGTCAAACTGCGAGAGCGGGCTTGCTGCGATGGCAGGGAACGCTACGCTTGCTAGTCGCGTCCAACCATCGAAATCTTGACAAGGCAGATTTCCGGAGATCGGCGATGTCAACGGCAGCCACAGCGCACAGCGTCCCGCCGAACACGAGCCCACAAGACGGCGGTTTGGTCCGCCTTGCCATTGCCTTCACGGCCTGGGCCGAACGCTGGTTTCCCGATGCCTTCATCTTCGTCGCCATTGCCGTCGTCGTGGTTTCGCTCGGTGCCATGGTCAACGGCGCGACGCCGCTCGCGGTGAGCGAAGCGTTCGGCAACGGGTTCTGGAGCCTGATCACCTTCACCATGCAAATGGCGTTCGTGGTGATCGGCGGCTATGTCGTCGCCACCTCGACGCCGGCGCAAAAGCTGATCCGTGGCCTTGCCGGACTGCCGAAAACCGGGACCGGCGCGGTCGGGCTCGTTGCCGCCGCGGCGATGATTGCTTCGCTCCTCAATTGGGGCTTCAGCCTCATTCTCGGCGGCCTCCTCGTCCGCGCGCTCGCCGAGCGGCGCGAGTTGCGAATGGATTATCGCGCGGCAGGCGCCGCGGCCTATCTCGGGCTCGGCGCGACCTGGGCGATGGGGCTCTCCTCATCGGCCGCGCAGCTGCAGGCCAATCCCGCCAGCGTGCCGAAGAGCCTGCTCGCGATCACCGGCGTCATCCCGTTCACCGAAACGATCTTCCTGTGGCAATCGTTCGTGATCACCGGCGTGTTGCTTGTCATTTCCATTGCGATCGCGATCTGGTCGGCGCCGGGACCGCACGCCGCCATGACGGCGGAAGCCATGGGAATCGAGATCTCGCACGAAGACGCGATCAAGGTGCCGCCGCCGCAAAAGCCGGGCGACTGGCTCGAATATTCGCCGCTCTTGACCATTCTCCTCGACGCTGCTTGCGGCCGGGTGGCTCGTTTATGAATTCTCCCGCCAGAGCGCGATCCTCGCGATCTCCAACCTCAACACCTACAATTTCATCTTCGTGATGGCCGGGTTGCTGTTGCACTGGCGGCCGAAGCGGTTCTTGGCGTCCGTCACCAAGGCGGTGCCGGCCACCGCGGGCGTGCTGATCCAGTTTCCGCTTTATGGCTCGATCGCCGCGATCCTGACGCAGGCGAAGAACGGCGCGGGGATCACCGTATCCGATCAGATCAGCCACGCCTTCGTCAGCCTGTCGACGCAGCACCTTTATCCGCTGGTCATCGGCGTCTATTCGGCGATCCTCGGGTTCTTCGTCCCGTCCGGCGGCGGCAAATGGCTGTTGGAAGCGCCCTATGTGATGCAGGCCGCGAACGACCTCCACGTGCATCTCGGCTGGGCGGTGCAGGTCTACAATGCCGCCGAAGCGCTGCCCGAACCTGATCAATCCGTTCTGGATGCTGCCGCTGCTCGGCGTCCTGGGACTGCGCGCCCGCGACCTCGTCGGCTTCACCTTCCTGCAGCTGATGGTGCACCTGCCGCTGGTGCTCTTCCTGCTCTGGGCGCTCGCCTACACGCTCGAATATCACCCGCCGGTCGTTCCGTGAGTTGGGCGAGATCACCTGACAGGGACGCCGGCGCAGGCCCGTAGCCCGGATGAGCGCAGCGACATCCGGGGCAAAGCTGGAAGCATTCGAATCCGTGCGAGGTGAAAAGGTGTTCCCGGATGTCGCTGCGCTCATCCGGGCTACATCGCCAAAATCCCCTTGCTCGGCAAAGGCGCACGTGCTGCATTGCACAATGCCGGCCACGCGAGACGCCAGATGACCGAGACCTCGAACGGCGCCGCGCGCAAGCGCGACAAGCCGTGGATCATCCGCACCTATGCGGGTCACTCGACCGCCGCGGAATTCGAACGCGCTCTATCGCAAAAATCTCGCCAAGGGCCAGACCGGCCTGTCGGTCGCTTTCGACCTGCCGACCCAGACCGGCTACGACGCCGACCACCGCTGGCGGCGGGCGAGGTCGGCAAGGTCGGCGTGTCGATCTGCCATCTCGGCGACATGCGGGCGCTGTTCGAGCAGATCCCGCTCGCCGCCATGAACACGTCGATGACCATCAACGCGACGGCGGCCTGGCTGCTGGCGCTCTACATCGCGGTCGCCGACGAGCAGGGCGCGTCGCGCAAGGACCTCACCGGCACCACCCAAAACAACATCATCAAGGAATATCTCTCGCGCGGCACCTACGTGTTTCCGCCCGGACCCTCCATGCGGCTCACCAAGGACGTGATCCTGTTCACGACCAAGGAAATGCCGAAGTGGAATCCGATGAACGTCTGCTCCTATCACCTGCAGGAGGCGGGGGCGACGCCGGTGCAGGAGCTTGCCTACGCGCTCGCGACCGCGATCGCCGTCCTTGATGCGGTAAAGGCGTCGGGAAATGTCGACGAGGCGCAGTTCGGCGACGTGGTCGGGCGCATCTCGTTCTTCGTCAATGCCGGGCTGCGCTTCATCACCGAGCTCTGCAAGATGCGCGCGTTCGCGGAGCTGTGGGACGAGATCACGGCGGAGCGCTACGGCATCACCGATGCGAAGCAGCGCCTGTTCCGCTACGGCGTGCAGGTGAACTCGCTCGGCCTCACCGAGCAGCAGCCCGAGAACAACGTCTATCGCATCCTGATCGAGATGCTGGCGGTGACCCTGTCGCGCAAGGCCCGCGCCCGCGCCGTGCAATTGCCGGCCTGGAACGAGGCGCTCGGCCTGCCGCGGCCATGGGACCAGCAATGGTCGCTGCGCATGCAGCAGATCCTCGCCTACGAGACCGATCTTCTCGAATACGGGGACATCTTTGCGGGCTCGACCGAGATCGAGAACAAAGTCGCCGCGCTCAAGCGCGAAGCGCGCCAGGAACTCGACGCCATCCTCGCGATGGGCGGCGCGGTCGCGGCGGTCGAAAACAGCTACATGAAATCCCAGCTCGTCGAGAGCGAATGCCCGCCGCGTCGAGGCGATCGAGCGCGGCGAGCAGACCGTGGTCGGCGTCAACCGCTTTGTCGAGACCGAACCGTCGCCGCTCGCGGCGGGCGAAGGCGCGATCCTGACGGTGCCGCCGGAAGTCGAAACCGAGCAGATCGCAAAGCTCGCGGCATGGCGCGCGGCGCGCGACGCCAAAGCGGCGGAAGCGGCCCTCGACGAACTGCGCCGCGTCGCCAAGGCCGGGGCGCAATGTCATGCCGGCATCGATCGCCTGCGCGAAGGCGGGCGTCACCACCGGCGAATGGGGCGAGGTGCTGCGCCAAGGCTTTGGCGAGTATCGCGCGCCGACGGGCGTGTCCACGCGGCGCGCAACGATTGCCAAGGGATCGACGACCTGCGCGCCGAGGTCGACCGCGTCACGAAGAAGCTCGGTCGCCGGCCAAGATTCTCGTCGGGAAGCCTGGCCTCGACGGGCATTCCAATGGCGCCGAGCAGATCGCAGTTCGCGCGCGCGATGCGGGCATGGACGTGGTCTATGACGGCATTCGCCTTACCCCGGCCGAGATCGTCGACGCCGCGCGCGCGAAGAGACGTGCACGTCGTCGGACTGTCGATCCTGTCGGGCTCGCACATGCCGCTCGTGCAAAGACGTGGTGATGCGGCTGCGCGAGGCCGGCTCGACGATGTGCCAGTGGTCGTCGGCGGCATCATCCCGCCGGACGACGCCGCCTCGCTCAAGGAAACCGGCGTCGCCGCCATCTACACGCCGAAGGATTTCGAGCTCAATCGCATGATGACCGACGTGCTGCGCATCGTCGAACGCAGCAAGGGCGCGTAGCGAAGTTTTTTCCGCTAACCCTCCATTTGTCATTGCCCGGCTTGACCGGGCAATCCAGTATCCCCGGCCGGTGGTCATGCGATCGCCGGTGAGCCGGGCGATGACAGCATCAAGGAGTG
>CAVPDZ010000022.1:0-355743 GCA_963702755.1 uncultured Alphaproteobacteria bacterium
TGTCGCGCGCCATGGAAAATTGCCCCCTCGGCGCCATGAGGAATTGCCCCCTCCTTGGATAGCTGAGGAGAGAGCAAATGAACGAGGAGCGAATCACGGAAAGCCCATCGTGGAGTGATCCACGGGGGCAGATGATGAAGGCGCCGGACGACGTGTCGGCGATGCTGCGGCTGAAGGCGCTGGGATGGGGGTGAAGCGGATCGCGGCGGAGCTTGGCTGTGCGCGCAACACGGTGACGCATTGGCGGCGGGCGGTGCGAGGCTGTTCCTCGCCGTCGCGATCGAAGAAGCTGGACGGATTGTGATGTCTGGCTGCGCGAGACGGTTCGTCGCCATCCCGGCAATGCCGACGTGGTGCGCCAGGAACTGGCTGGCCGAGAAAGGCGTCGTGGTCAGCCTGCGAACGGTGGAACGCGCAGTGCGCCGCTATCGGCGGCGCTGAAGGCCGCGGCGCGTGCGACGATGCGGTTCGAGACGCCACCGGGCAGCAGTTGCAGATCGATTTCGGCGAGCGCCGGGTCGAGATCGGCGGCGCGAGTCAAGGTTTCTTGTTCGTGGCGACGCTCGGCTACTCGCGCCGGCTGCATGTGCGCGCGTATGGGCACGAGAAGCAGGACAGCTGGTTCGACGGGCTGGAGAGCGCGTTCCGCGCCTTCGGCGGCGTGCCGCAGGAAGTGCTGCTGGACAATCCGCGGGCGCTGATCCTGCATCATGACCCGGTGAGCCGGAGTGGTGCTGCACCCAGCTGCACGCGTTCGCCCGAAGCATTGGGGGTTCCGTCCTCGCGCCTGCGCGCCGTATCGGGCGCGCACGAAGGGCAAGACGAGAGCGGCGTCGGCTACGTGAAGAGGAATGCGATCGCCGGGCATTCGCTTTGCGACCTGGTAGGCGATGGAGGCGCATCTCGAAGCCTGGACCCGCGAGATCGCGGATGTGCGGATGCACGGCACGACCGGCGAGACGCCGCTCGCACGGTTTGAGCGGGACGAGGCGCGGCCGTTGAGGCCGCTCGGCGGGCGTTCCGCCGTTCATGACGGCGCGCGAACTGCTCGCGGCGTCGGCGCCGATTGTGCCGTCGAGGTGGACAGGAACACCTACTCGGTGCCGTGGCGGCTGATCGGCGAGCGGGTGCGCGGTGACGGTCGCGGCCGGCGCGGTGCGCATCCGCCATGGCGGGCGCGAGGTTGCCGTCCACAAGCAACGGAGGGTCGCCGTCTGCGGATCGACGATGCGCCACCTCGCCGGTGTTGCCGGTCGCGATGGCGCGTCCGCCGACCGGGACGTGGCACCACGGTGCCGACGTCGTCTAGCCATCGCCCTCGTTGTTGCGTCCGCTTGGCCGAATACGAAGCGGCGATCGGCGGGAGCTTCTGATGAGCGAAAGAAAGCAATGAATCAACTGATCGCCATGCTGAACCGGCGCTGAAGCTGACCGCCTTGCGCGACCAGCTCGACAGCCTGATCGACGAGGCCGGCCGGCGGAACCTGACGATCGCGGAGACGCTTGGCGCTGTTCTGCGAGCGCGAGATCGCCCGGCGGGACCAGCGCCGCATCGATATGAGCTTTGAGCTGGCGCGCTTCCCGTTCGTGCGCGACCTGGCCGGCTTCGACTTCGCGCGCAGCCGTCGATCGACCGGGCGCAGGTGCGCGAGATCGCCACCGGACGGTTCATCGCCAATGGCGAGGCGGTGCTGTTCCTCGGACCGCCGGGCGTGGGCAAGACGCATCTCGCCGTGGCGATCGGACGCGAGGCAATCGTCGCCGGCTACACCGTGCTGTTCACGCCGGCGACGACGTTGGTGGCGCAACTCGCCAAGGCGCATGCCGATGGCGGCTCGAGGAGCGCCTGTCGCACTATGCCAAGCCGAAGCTGCTGATCGTCGACGAACTCGGCTATCTGCCGTTTGAGCCGGACGCGGCGCATCTGTTCTTCCAACTGGTCAGCCGCCGTTACGAGCGCGGCGCCATGCTGGTCACTCCAATCGCGGCGTCGGCGAATGGGGATCGGTATTGGGTGACCCGGTGGTGGCGACCGCAATCCTCGATCGCCTGCTGCACCATAGCCACGTGCTGACCATTCGCGGCGACAGCTACCGGCTGCGCGAAAAGCGAAAGAGCGGCCTTATTAAGCCGCCTGTCGGCGACGGGCCTCCGGTCGGCTCCGCCTCCCTCTGTCCGTCGACCGGCGGAACCAACCTTCAACCGACGACATGAACCAGGTGGGGGCAGTTCTTCATGACGCAAAGGGGGCAGTTCCGGGTGGCGTTTGACAGCCGTGCGGGTTCGATCGATCAAGACCGGTTTATCTTCCATGTTCGGCACTCCATACTCGAACTTCTGCGCGCGCTACGCGGGCGTCGACCAGAGCCGAATTTCGCAAATGTGCTCAGCGTAACCCGTCGCATGGGGAGGGCCAGCCGTAACGATCGCCCGATGGACTGTCTCGTCTGAGTGGCGAAATTATTTAGCGTTGAGCGATTTGGTCGGCACCCGTGGTGCCGCAGTCAATTGCGAGCAGTTTTTCTCGAGCCCGTCGAGCATTGGCGTTCTCACGAGAACGTCGCCAATCAGCCGCGGCCTCTCGCGAAATCAACGTGCGAGCGCCAATCTTGAACGTGCGAGGACCCTGCCCGGCGCGCACAAGAACGTAGAAGGTCGAGCGTGAGATGTTATGCCGTTCGCAAAATTGCTCGACCGAGTAGGCATCGCAATCCTGCATTGGCGCTTGCAGATTACCTTGAGCAATAGCTGTGCGAACGGCGCGTTCGATTTGTTCCGGGGTCATGGTCCGAACTCCATAGGCCGCACAGCGCCAAAAGGCGCGGCAGCATCGCGATTTGAGGAATCCGGCTCGCGTCGGAGGTTCGGCGCCATGGCCGCCCATGTAGGGCGGCGGCTGCGTCGGCGGCTCTCAGATCACACTATCCTGATCTGCCGGGGGCTCATGTCCCCGAGGGCGACGGGCGCCCCAGAAGTCAAAAAAACCATTAGCGCAAAAGACCTTAGATGTCAAGGCAATAGTCAATTCTGTACTGCCTATCCCCGAGCGCGTCCCCGCATCGGCACCACCTTCGCGTCGGCGGTGAAATCCGACATGCAGAACTTCGCCCATGCATCCATCAGTCGGCGACGTCGATCAACCGCAGGCCCTCTTGCATAGGCCTCTTCGGTCTTGTCCTTGTTGACGTGCGCCAGCGCTAGTTCCGCAAGCTCTCTTGGGAAGCTCGTTTGCTCGCGGCACCAGTCGCGGAAGGCGCTGCGGAAGCCGTGCACCGTATAGCCATTACCTATCATCCCGCGCACCAATTCCAGCATTGCCATGTTCGATAAAGGTCGGCCCTCTTGCGCACCAGGAAACAGATGCGCGCTTTTGGTTGATCGCTCTAGAAGTTCGATAGCGCGATCAGAAAGCGGGACGATGTGCTCGCGCGCGGCTTTCATACGCGTCGCGGAAATCGTCCAAGTCTTCTTGCCGCGGTCGATCTCTGTAAATATGGCGCCGAGCGTCTCGTTGGTGCGGGCGGCCGTCAGGATGGTCCACTCCAGCGCTCGTGCCGAAATGGAATTGTTGTTTTGCAGCTTGGCCATAAAAGCTGGCAGTTCGGCGTATGGGAGCGCTTTGAAGTGTTTCAATCGTCCCGTATCTTCGCGCTTCCTTTTCTGGACCTTGGATTTAGCCGCCAGTAGGTGCTCCAGATTTCCGCCCCAGCGCGCCGGGTTTTCGCCGCTACGATAGCCGGCGACCTTCGCGTAGGAAAGAACAGCCTCGATCCGCATCCGAACACGGCTGGCCGTTTCGGGCGTCTTCTGCCACATCGGTTGCAGGACTTTGAGCACGTGCGGAGTTTCGATTGTGGACACGGGCAGATCATTTATTGCCTTCGTCGCCTTTTCGAACGTGGCTCGCCACTGCGCCCGGTGCTTGGCATTCGTCCATTCGTCCTCATGCTTGGCAATGTACTCGCGGGCAGCTTGTACAAATGTCGTCTGCTTCGCCTTCTCGGCACGCTCGGCAGCTGTCCGTTGCTCGCGCTCCGCCAATGGATCTTTTCTCTCGGAGAGGGCTTTGCGAAACTCGCGAGCGCGCTCCCGAGCCTCGGCGAGCGTCCAATCACGCAGTGAGCCAAGGCCGGCCCAGCGCGCCTTGCGATTGATTAGGTACCGAAAGACCCACGAGGCTCCGTTACCTTTGATTTGCACATAGAGATTATCGCCGACAGCGTGCGTGCCGCGCCGCTTTCGCAGCCCCTCAATCTCTCGGGCGCTCAGCCTGCGGACGATGCGCGGCACTCGAAACTCCTACCTACAAACTACTCCACAGATAGGAGCCGGATTGCCCCGCACCACGGCAGACAGCAAAGGACGGGCGTGGATTTGCACTCTAGGTTAATCAAGGGGTTGCTGACAGGAGAAGACAGCTATGTACGTATATGCACGTTTGTTATAGGACACTCCCTCCGCCAGCCAACGGCTCGCTGATGTGTCATCCCAATGGCAACGCAAGTCCTAAAGGACGCTTTCTTTCGCTTCAAAAGGCTTCCGCTTAAAGCAGCCGCGATTGCGCTTGCGGGAATTGTCGCGTCCGGAGCTTTGGCGGTCTATTTCGTCCCACAGCTGTTTGGTCTTCAGGGCGGAGTAGCCGAGCGAGGCCCGCTGGCAGGACTGACCAATGCAGAACTGCGCGAGCGCGCCGCGTCCGTCGCGCGAAACTGGCGCACGGTGGAAGAACGCTACGACAAGAGCGTCGCCCAGGCTCTCGAGGACCATCGCGCGCGATTGGCGAAGCTCAGTACGGACGAACAGCGCAGGCAAGAGTTCGAGCGCGGAAGCGCCGAACTGACGCGCATGTCTCGCGAACTTCACGCTGAGTTCGGCGCACAGTATCAAACCGAGGCCACTATCATTGCGACTGAATTTACAAGACGACTGGATGGCCCTGATCTTATCCCGCCGGCCAGCTATCCTGGTGGCCGAATAGCCTTCATGGTCGGACAAGACGTGTTCAACGGCCGGATATCCGGACTGCATCCGCTTTCAAGCGCAGCAAACCTGCTGGAGTACTGGGCGACGAAGCTGCCCTAGCCATCTCCAGACGCCACTGCCGCGCGAGTTTCAGCAGGTCGCTTTAACCTTCGTATCCCGTGTGAATTCGGCGACGTAGTACGGCATCTAAAACAAGTTCAATTCCATGCTATAGAACTTCCCAAGCGAAATGGATCACTCTGCTTATGCGCCGGAGAAGGTCCCAATGAAGGTCTTTATCAGCTGGTCAGGGGATCGCAGCAGGGCGGTTGCGAGCGCACTTAAGAACTGGCTACCGGACGTCTTTCACGGCATCCAAGTGTGGATGTCGGACCATGACATACACGCCGGCGCCAGATGGGGGGCGGAACTCGAAAAGGTTCTCGGCGAATGCAAGCTCGGCATTATCTGTTTGACGCCAGAAAGTCTCCAATCGCGCTGGCTGACATTGCATGTCCGGGTCGCGGGTGATCCCTTACCGTTTCGGCTTCGTGCCCCGACATAGGCCCGCCGCTTTCGCAATTTCAGATCGATCTGCCGACGCGAAGGGCTTACAGGCTTCTACAAAGCCACGATGCGTTTGACGACACGCCTCGAAGAGCGAATTGACGCGCTATGGCACTGGTGGCCAGACTCAAAAAGCAAGATGAGATCAACATTCCGAGACCGATCCGCAGTGATCGAGAGATATTAGAGGAAATCCTGACCTGATGCGCCGGCGCGATCCGCTGAATCCGTACTCAGGAACTGCTTCGAATCCTGCAGGATAGAATCGCCAAGAAGGAGATCGCTGGCACTCCGACAAATACTCTAGCTTTGCGGATCACAGTCGCGAAAAAATTGCCAATAGCCCAGATTACACCCAATCAGGAGATACCCAAGTCAATCTTCGGAATGCCAACGGACGTTGTCGAGGCTAGTTGACGGTGAGATGCACCAAGGTGCCGCTTGTGGGCGACGGCCAACAGACGAATTGAGGCCCAAGGCAGTCAAGCGCATACCGACCCCAAGGAGAAATACGATCCGTGGGGG
The DNA here is from genome assembly GCA_963702755.1 of uncultured Alphaproteobacteria bacterium. Lineage (GTDB taxonomy): Bacteria > Pseudomonadota > Alphaproteobacteria > Rhizobiales > Xanthobacteraceae > JAJPKK01. The sequence continues at coordinate 6,055 of CAVPDZ010000022.1, forward strand.
ATCACGCATTAAACGCGACGCATCAGCAACTGAAGCCCGTCACAGCCAGCCGCGCCATTTGAACCACAGGTAAGGCAGGACGGCGCTGAGAACGATCACCGCAAGTGCGAACGGATATCCCCAGGCCCAATTGAGCTCCGGCATGATCTTGAAGTTCATGCCGTAGATGCCCGCGACGAGCGTCGGAGGGATGCCGATCACGGACACGACCGTGAGCACTTTGAACAAATCATTCTGCGAGATGTTGATGAACCCGAGCGTCGCATCGAGCATGAACTGAACCTTGTCGGACAAATGCGCCTGATAATCATCGAGTGAGGTGATATCGCGCGACACGGATGCGAGGCGTTGCCGGATGTCGGCCCCGATCCACGGCACCTGCAGCCGCTCGACAAACGACGCGATGCGGCCGAGACCGAGAAGAACGTCGCGCGCCTGGGACATGCGATCCCCGATCGTCCCGACGGACCCAAGGTTCGGCGCATCACGCGATTGGAGCGCACGGTGTGCTGGCGTCTCTCGAGATCGCCGCGGAAGATCGACCTCGACAATTTGTCGAGCTCGCTGCCGAGGCGCTCGAGCACGTCGGCGCCGCGATCGACCATGGCTTCGAGCAATGTAATGAAGACCGCCGCGCTGGTACGGATATCCGAACCGGCTTCGACCCGTTTGGCGACTTCGGAAAACGTCGAAAGCTCCGTGAACCTGACGGTTACCAATCGCTTCTCGGAAAGAACGAAGCCCGCCGGCGACAGAAACGGGTCGAGCGGATCGGTGCTCGCGACAACCGGCGTGCTGAGGTAGAGGACGTCCTTCTCCGCAATCAGCCGGCTCGACGATTCGATCTCGCTCAAGGCCTCGACGGAGGGAACGCGCACCCCGGCGTGAGTCTCCACGAACGCTCTTTCATCCGCGGTCGGGTTCAACAGATCGAGCCAGATCGCCCCGTCGGGCAGGCCCGGCGCGTCGGTGATCCGAACGGACGGCGAGTTGTCGCGATGAATGGTCAGCACCGGCAAAACCCCTTTTGACGTCCTGCTTTCGACGTCCTGTGAGCGAGGCAATTACCAGTTTCCCGCTCCGAGGTCGCTCGATTGCCTTGCCCCGGCGCGGAGCTGGTTTGCACGCCGGCGCCCCATTCCTGGCTAAATCGCCTTTATTTCCGTCACGGTTCCAATTAAAATGCCGTCTGGTTGTGCACATGAGCTGGATTCGGAAGCAGATCCGTTGGGGTGCGCAGCTGGCGCTGATGGCGCTGGCGGTGCAGATGGTTTTGACCTTTGGTCACGTCCATCTGGAGCGTTACCTCCCGGCGGGCGCGACCGCAGCGGTCGAAAGCCCCGAGCAACCTGCCGGCCCGACCTCTCCGGAGCATCCCTATCGCGGCCCCCTGAGCCGCGATTTCTGCGCGGTGTGCAGCACGCTCAGCCTCGTGGGCGCGCTGGTGCTGCCGGTCGCGCATGCGCTCGCGCTGCCCGAAGTCTATGCCCGCGTTAGCGAATTCATAGTCGCCGATGCCAAGCCGCCGTCGACGGCGTGGCCAAACTACCCGGCACGCGGACCTCCTTTCGTTTAGCGCCATCACTGCGCCCGCGCGTTGCGGGCCAGCCCAGCCCGCGCTGCGCCATGTGAACCGGCGCGGCGGGTCGCGCTTTTCGAAACAAGGATCGCGCTTCATGTCTCGGCGATATGCTTGGCTTGGCGTGCTGGTGCTGATGGCACTTGGCGCAGCCGCCTATTGGCACTTTTTCGTCCACGAACCTTCATCAACCGCTTCGACCCGGCCCCCGGCGGCAACGATACCGGTGGTCGCGACCATCGCGGAAACCCGCAACGTCTCCGATTATCTGACCGGCCTCGGCAGCGTTCAGGCCTTCAACCGCGTCACGGTTCACGTGCGCGTCGACGGCGAATTGCAGGACATCCGCTTCACCGAGGGACAGTTCGTCCATGCGGGCGACGTGCTGGCGCAGATCGATCCCCGGTTGTTCCAGGCGGCGCTCGATCAGGCCCAGGCGAAGAAGGCCCAGGACGAGGCGATGCTGGTCGCTGCGCAAAAGGATCTGGTCCGCGCGAAGACGCTGATCGACAAGAACTTCCAGACCCAGCAGGTGCTCGACCAGACCCAGGCGCGCGTCGACCAGTTGACCGCGGCGGTCGCGGCCGACAAAGCCGCGATCGAAAACGCGGCGACCCAGCTCAGCTATACGACGGTGGCCTCACCGATCGACGGCCGGATGGGTTTGCGCCTCATCGACAAAGGCAACATCGTCCATGCGGGTGACCCGACCGGCCTTGTGGTGATCACCCAGGTGCAGCCGATCGCCGTCATCTTCTCGCTGCCGCAGGATTATCTGCAAAACATCACCGCCGCGATGAAGCAGGCGCCGCTCAAGGTCACCGCTTACAGCCGGGACAACACGACCAGGCTCGGCGAGGGCACGCTCCTTCTGATCGACAACCAGATCGACACCGCGACCGGCACGCTGCGGCTCAAGGCTTCGTTCCCCAACGAGGACGATGCGTTGTGGCCGGGCCAGTTCGTCAATGCCCGGCTCGAATTGGCGCTGCGAAAGAACACGGTCGCCGTCCCCGCGCAGGTCGTGCAACGCGGACCGAACGAGCTTTATGCCTACGTGGTCAAGTCCGACCAGAGCGTCGAACGGCGCGTCATCAAGGTGGGCGCGATCCGCGACGGCCTCGCGGTCATCGAGTCCGGCATTGCGGCCGGCGAGCGCGTCGTCGTCGACGGCCAGTTCAAGATCCGGCCCGGCGGCAAGGTCGCCGTCACCATGATGCCGGGAAGTAAGAAAGAGCCGGAGCGAACCGCCGACGGCTCTTCGCGGCTCTCGCCATGAATATCTCCGAGCCCTTCATCCGCCGCCCGATCGCGACTTACCTGATCACGGCGGCGGTCTTCATCCTCGGTGCGATCGCCTATCCGTTCCTGCCGGTCGGCGCCTTGCCGCAGGTCGATTTCCCGACCATCCAGGTCACCACCAATTTTCTCGGCGCAAGCCCCGAGACCATGGCATCGGGCATTTCGACGCCGCTGGAACGGCAGTTCGCGCAGATTCCCGGCGTCACCCAGATGACGTCGACGAGCGGCCTCGGAATCTCGGTCATCGTCATTCAGTTCGACCTCAACCGCAACATCGATGGTGCCGCCCAGGACGTCCAGACCGCCATCAATGCGGCGGGCGGCGTGTTGCCGAAGAACCTGCCGACGCCGCCGACATTCCGCAAAGTCAATCCGGCCGACGCGCCGATCATGAACCTGTTCGTGGAATCGGACAGATATCCGCTGACGCTCGTCGACGATTACACCGACAACGGCCTCGCCCAGCAGCTTTCCCAAATTCCCGGCATTGCGCTCGTCAACATCACCGGCGAGCAGAAGCCATCGGTGCGCGTCCGGGTCGATCCCGCGAAGATCGCCTCGCTCGGCATGAGCCTCGAAGACGTGCGCAGCATGCTCACCAACGCCACCGTCAACGCGCCGAAAGGGCTGTTCGACGGCGCCGCGCAGAGCTTCACTATCTACGACAACGACCAGCTCCTGCGCGCCGAGCCCTACAACGATCTCGTGCTCGCCTACCGCAATGGCTCGCCCATCAAGGTGCGGGACATCGGCATCGCGGTCGATGCTGCCGAGAACATGAAGATCGCATCGTGGCATTACGGCAAGCAGGGCGTGCTGCTCGTGATCTTCAAGCAGCCCGGCGCCAACGTCATCGAGACCGTGGACCGGCTGCGGCGCGAATTGCCGCGGCTGCAGGCGGCACTGCCGGCCGGCATCGACGTCACCATCCTGATCGATCGTACCGGGCCGATCCGGGCGTCGGTCGAGGACGTGAAGTTCACCCTCGCCCTCACCGTCGTCCTCGTGGTCGGCATCATCTTCGTGTTCCTGCGCGACCTGTGGGCGACCATCATCCCGAGCGTCACGCTGCCGCTCTCCCTCGTCGGCACCTGCGCGCTCATGTACGTGAACGGCTACAGCATCGACAATCTGTCGCTGATGGGACTGACGATCGCGGTCGGCTTCGTGGTCGACGACGCCATCGTGATGCTGGAGAACATCTACCGGCACATCGAAGACGGCATGGACCGCTTCACCGCGGCGCTGAAGGGATCGGAGGAGATCGGCTTCACCATCATCTCGATCAGCATCTCGCTGATCGCGGTGTTCATTCCGCTGTTGTTCATGGCGGGCATCGTCGGGCGGCTGCTGCGGGAATTCGCGGTCGTCGTCACCATGGCGATCGTGGTCTCGGCATTCGTGTCGCTGACGCTCACCCCGATGATGTGCTCGCGCTACCTCACTGACACGAAGCACGCCCAGCACGGCTGGCTCTACATGAAATCGGAAGCGTTCTTCGACTGGCTGCTCGCCGCCTATGACCGCGGGCTGAAATGGTCGCTGCGCCACCAGCCGCTGATGCTGCTGGTCCTGTTCGCGACGATCGGGGCCACCGTCTACTACTACGTGACGATGCCGAAGGGCTTCTTCCCGCAAGCCGACACCGGCTACGTGCAAGGCATCTCGGAGGCGCGGCAGGACATCTCCTTCGCGGCCATGCTGGAGCACCAGAAGGCGCTGGCGGACATCATCGGCAAGGACCCCGACGTGGCGGACGTCGCGTTCTGCGTCGGCGTGACCGGAGGTTCGCAGGCGATCAACACCGGGCGCTTCTGGGTCAATCTCAAGCCGCGCAACGCGCGCGGCGCCACCGCCGACCAGATCATCAACCGGCTGCGGCCGCAGCTTGCCCGCGTTCCTGGCGTGACGTTGTTCCTGCAAGCCGCCCAGGACGTCAGCATGGGCGGCCGTCCGGCGCGCTCGCAATTCCAGTACACGCTCCAGGACGCGAACCTTGACGAGCTCGGCGAGTTCGCGCCGCGCATGCTGGAAAAGCTGAGAGGTTTGCCGCAGCTCCGCGACGTGGCGACCGACCAGCAATCCAATGCCACCACCGCGGTCCTCACCATCGATCGCGACACCGCCGGCCGCTTCGGCATCCAGCCGCAGCTGATCGACGACACGCTCTACGATGCCTACGGCCAGCGCTGGGTGACGCAGTATTTCACCCAACTCAACCAGTATCACGTGGTGATGGAGATCAAGCCGGAGCTGCAGGAAGACCCGTCAGCGCTGGAGCACGTCTACATCAACTCGCCGGTCACCGGGCAGCCGATCCCGCTGTCGCTCCTCGTCAAGCTCGACACCAGCAAGACCGGCTATCAGACGGTGAGCCATCAGGGCCAGTTTCCGGCGGTGACGATCTCGTTCAACCTCGCGCTCGGCGCGGCGCTCAGCGAGGCCTTCGACGCAATCCAGGCAGCGGAGATCGAGCTCAACAAGCCCGCCGGCGTGCTCGCGACATTCCAGGGCACCGCGCAGGCCTTCCAGGAATCGCTCTCGACCTTGCCGCTTCTGATCCTCGCCGCGATCGTCGCGGTCTACATCATTCTCGGCATTCTCTACGAGAGCTACATCCATCCGATCACGATCCTGTCGACCTTGCCGTCGGCGGGTCTCGGCGCGCTGCTCACCCTCAAGGCGGGCGGCTACGAGATCAGCCTGATCGCCATCATCGGCATCATCCTCCTGATCGGCATCGTGAAGAAAAACGCCATCATGATGATCGATTTCGCGCTCGTCGCCGAACGCGATCAGGGCATGAGCCCGGCCGAAGCGATCTACCAGGCCTGCCTGCTGCGCTTCCGGCCCATCATGATGACGACCATGGCGGCGCTGCTCGGCGGCCTGCCGTTGATGCTCGGGACCGGCACCGGCTCGGAGATCCGCCGGCCGCTCGGCTTTGCCATCGTCGGCGGCCTGATCGTCAGCCAATACCTGACGCTCTACACGACGCCCGTCGTCTACCTTTATCTCGATCGCCTGCACCGCTGGTTCAGCGGTACGCGCGCGACAACGCCGTCGCGAGCGCAGGCGATGCTGATGAAGGCGTGACGTCGATTGAGCGAATGCCGCGCAAAGGCACTTGCCGGCAATAACGGACAGATTTGAAACCCGAGGCGGTCACGGCGACGGTCCTTCCTCCGGAGCGCGACGGTCATGCAGCAGCGCTTTGGCTTCGGCAACGGTCAGGGGGATGTCAGACGGCGCCCCACTGGTTCGACCCAATTCCGAGAACATCCTCGTCAGCGTGGGGGGCTCGAGGCGCGCGCTCGCGAGAAGGGCTTGATTGGTGAGAATATCACGCGGCTTGCCGTCCGCCACGATCCGCCCGTCCTGCATGATCAGGACTCGCGTCGCGAGTTCGGCGACGAGCTCCATGTCGTGGGTTACGACGATGAAGGTGTAGCCGTATTCGGCATTCAATCTTTTGACGATTTGCAGGAGCTGTCTGGTGGCGGCGGGATCGAGATAGGCGCTCGGCTCGTCGAGCAGCATCAGGGGTTGGCGCATGGCGATCAGCCCTGCGAGGCCGATGCGCTTCATCTCTCCGAAGCTAAGCTGGTGGACCGAACGCGCGCCGAGATGGCTGATCTCCGCGAGCGCCATTGCGGCGGTTACGACCTTATCGATCGTGGGGCGATCGAGACCCAGGTTGCGCGGACCATAAGCGATATCTTCACGCACATGGGTGCAGAACACCTGATCGTTCGGGTCCTGGAACAGCAAACCCACATACCGAAACGCTTCGTTGCGACGTGCCTGATCGGACGGAATGCCAAGCAGGCGGACTTCTCCCGACAGTGGTCTCAGCACCCCAGTAACGAGCTTGAGGAAGGTCGACTTGCCGCAACCATTGGGGCCGCATAGCGCTATCACCTCGCCACACGCGACCGACAGAGTGAGGTCGTCGATCACGCGCGCGCCGCCTCGCTTGTAGGCGAACGAAAGGTTGCGGCATTCCAAGGCGAGCGCCGCAGGTGAAATCCCCGTAGAGGGCATCAGGCAATCGTAGTGGCGATCGGGAGGGGAGCTTGGCGCTTCCGCAATCTCCGCGTCGACAGCAACCGCCATTCGGCCGTTGGCATCGGCGAAATCGGCGCCGCGTGTCATCATGGCCTGTTGCAGACGGGCCGCCCTGTCATAGGCGCGGATGATGACCTGCGCCACGATCATCGCCAGGCTTTCGATCTTGCGGAAGAATGTGTTGAGGCCGCCGCGGACTCGAGAAGCGGCAATCATCCGGTAGCATTCGTCAGCCAACAGAAACGCATAGCGATACGCCATCGCGAAGGCGCCAATCAGCACCGCGGGAAGCCGGTAGAAATGCAGCGCCTCGAGCAGCTGCGGGAACGGCGTCGTCAGCATGAGCGCGGCAATCCAGGACATCTCCGACGCCACGCGGAGCGCTGCACTGATGCCCAGCGCCACCCCTTCGCGGTAGACCGTCACGGGGCCAACGGACAATATCGGCTGCACTCCAAATCCAACCGAGAAGCCGACGAACACCAAAAGCGTCGCCCATGCCGGCGCCAGGAAGAAAATGGCGAACAGGCGGAACGGAATCTTGGAGCGCACAATGAAGACGAGGCTGACCGCGAGCAGGCCCGCGGATAGCCAAGCGTTGGCGACGACGACATTGAGCCCGATCGCAACGACGAGCAGCAAGAGTTTCAGCCGCGCGTCCCAATGGTGCCAGCCATCCTGGATGCCGGCATTCTGGTAATCCTCGATCATCCGATCGAGACGGTAGGAATAGAACTGGCCGCTCACATGCTGCCGCCTTCCGCGGGCTGCCGACATCGCCGCCCTGGTGTATCGACAGTGCCGCGGCTCAGGCCGCCCGACGTCGGCCCCAAATGTGGTCCCAATAGCGGCCGACGACAAAGCCGCATACGCCGCCGCCGAACAGCAGAATGAGATTCCACAGATCACCCCATTCCTCGACATTGATGTAAGGCTTGCGCGCAGGAACGCCGGCCTTCTCGGCGAGATCGACGTTGATCGATTGATCCATTCCAACAAAACGGCCCGAACGGGCCTCGGATGACGCTGGCCCATTTGGGGTTGGTGCCTGCGCGACAGCGTTGGGCACAGCGAGGCTGACAGCGATGGCGAACCACGCCGCCGCCAACGTTTGCGCTAGGCCGCCGCATAGGATCGCCACACATTGAGGTCTTCCAAGACTTCGGGACGCTGCAGCAACGCGTGACGGAGTGCCAGGCCGGTGATCAGCATCTCGCCGATCGCGATTGGAATCTGGATCGGGGCATAGGCCGAATAGATCACGGTCAAATAGGTAAGGAAGTCATATTGCGGGTGTGGCGCGGTCGCGAGCGCCGTTGCCAGCACGATGCCGGAAAACGCATAGGTCGCGATATCGCCGAGGAGTCCGCCGGCGCAACCCGCGAACACGATCGGCAAACCCATTCGCCTGGCGAGTTGGAATGCCGACCATCCGATCGTTCCACCGACAAACCCGAGGGCCATCAGATTGGCGCCCCAGGTGCCAAATCCTCCGTGCGCAAAAAATGCCGCCTGCAAGATGAGGCTAATCCCCGTCAGCGCGTAGGTCACCCGCGGTCCCAGCAGGATGGCAACCAAAGGTGTCCCGCAGGGGTGCGACGTGGTGCCGGTGAATGCCGGGATGGGAATCAGGGATATGAAGAAGACAAGGGCAGCGCCCATGCCGATCAGCGGCTTGCGATCCGGGAATTTGCGCTGAAAGGTCTTGATCCCCTGGGTGCCGATGGCCATCAGCAAAATTCCGCAGAAGGTATAAGCCAGGACCGGCCAGCCCGTGATAATGCCCTCGGCAATATGCATGGCGAAGGCCGGTACCGGCGCGAGCACCAGGACAGCGCTGACGCATCCATACAACAGTCTCCGCAAAGGCTGTCTGATGGCAGCGCTTTTCATGGTGCTCGCTGTCCCCTTACTTCGCGTGTGACCCCACCGCCTGAAGCGTCACTTGGATATGGGCCGGGGTGCCGTGGTCGCCCGGCTTGTGGGAGATCGTGCCCTTGATATTGACGACCTCGAACGCATCGAAGGTGAGACTGCTGTGATGCCCTTGCGGGTCCGTCATTCCGGCGACTGCATTGAATATGGCCTGGTCGATGTTTGCGCCAGAGCCGACCACCATTACCATGTGTTGATGCTTATGATGTTCAGACATCGAGTTCTCTCCCTCTATGACCGCGCGCCAGAATTTTTAAGGCGCTTGTTGCGTTTCTATTGTCGAATGGCGCAGGCGGCCTTGATTTTGGTCAACGCCCGCGAGGAGTTGCGACGTTTCAAACGGTGCGCTTGAAAGCGTCGAGCACGGCTTGATGGGTTCGACCCAGGGTGGCCCGCGTTTCCATCAGCGCCGATTTCATCGCTTCCCATGACGCGTCTTCGGCCTGGTTCAGTCGATCGAGCCTCGCCTTCGCGGCATTGGCTTCGGCCTCCAGGCGTTTGACCGCGGCCTCGAGGTCGCCGCGTGAATCCGCTGCGAGGTTCGCCGCGCTTTCGTGCAGTTTGTCGATGGCGTGCTGCCAAGCTTTGTTTTGAGCATCGGCCCGCGCGCGGAATACGGTTTCTTGCTCCGTCACCTGCTTGCCGACCGTTTGCAGATAGTCTTTCACGCTGTCCTCGAAGACAGCCCACTGGCCCTCCAACGTGGCCTTGGTGCGCGCGAAGGCCGTTTCATCCGCGTGCGCGTGCTCCTCGATCGACGTGCGGAAAGCGTCCCGCGCAGAGCGCATCTCGGCGACCGCGCTGTGGGCCTCGGGATGAACGTCCGCACGGCCATGGAGGCGGCTTTCGATCGAAGCCACCGTCGCTTCCATCTCATCGAGACCCCACATCGCCCATGCCAGATGCGGATGAGCGGTCCAAATGCTTCGCTTGGCCATATGTCTTGCGCTCCGTACCGACACGCTTCAGCGAACAGAGCCGTTGCCGCATTGACGAAGGTCAATCTTCGGACGTCATCGTCGCACACTGCAACGCCCGGCGATGACCTAATGTGTGATCGCTGTTTTCATGAAATTCAGGAATTCCCGTCCGCTCGCGCAAACCGTTGACTTGCGTCAATGAGCGCGAACTCAGAATGAATACTGTCTCAACTCATCGACGACTGCGGGACTGACCCGCCGCGCGAGGGAGGAGACTTTAAATGTGCAAGATGCTGGGATTGTTCGCCACTGTCGCGATCTTGGTTTCATCAACGATCGCTGAGGCTCATACTCTGCGACTTCAGTGCAAGAGAATGAGCGGCGAGGAGATCGTATGCCGGACGATCACCTCCGATGGCGAACTGGCGAGGGGCGTTGACGTGCAGGTGCTGGCGAGCTCGGACTACGCGGTTTTGGCCAGCGGGAAAACCGATGCGGCCGGCGCGTATACGTTCAAGGCGCCTGCGGTGCTGTTCCACATCATCGCTGTAGGAGACAAGGCCCACGTCACAAATCTGGCAGGCGTGGATATTTGGTGATCGGCGCCGGCGCTGAGGCGGCAAAGATGCTGCTGCTCTCGATGAGAAGCGTGAGTCGTCTGGCTCAAGCTTCTTTCGCGTTCATGCTTACCGGATGTTGAAGCGAACCGGGACGATGAACGACAGGCCGCTCGCGGGGACGTCGCCCGGGGGCGCCGGCATCGGCTGGGCGCGCGTCAACATCGCCAGCGTCTCCTGATCGAGGACCGAAGACCCCGAGCTGCGCACGATGCGGCTCGTCATCACGTGCCCTTGGCGATCGATGGTGAAGGCGATCGTTGCGGTGCCCTGTTCATCGTGGGCGCGGGCTTCCGCGGGGTAACGCTTGAAGCGCTCGATGTGCGCGGCGAGCGCGCTCTGCCAGCGAATGACGTCCTGGCGCGGCGTCTTGACCTGGGCACCGGCGTTGAGCGGCGCCGGCGCGACCGCCGGCATCTCGACGGACGGCATCGCGGTTGCGACGCGCTGCTCCGCCGGCGGCTCAGGCTTCGGCGGCTCGGGCTTCGGCAGCGCCACTTCCGTTTCCTCTTCGGGAGGCTTGGTCTCTTCCTTGGGCTGCGGGGTCGCCTCGCTCTCCTGCTGGGGCGGCCCGGGCGTCAAATCGTTCGGCGGCGTCATCGGCGCCGCCGGCGTTTCGGGAAGTTCGAGCAGCACCACCGCCGCGCCGGCATCGAAATCCGACGCTTCCGAACGGCTCATCAAGGTATAGGCGGCTGCCGCCACATGGGCCAGCACGACAACGCTAAAGCACAAGGTCCAGCGCAACGCTTCGGCGCGGTGACCCGTCCAATATGTCATCGCGAACCGCACCGCAGTTACTCCTCGAGACCGATCAGCGCGACCTTGAGATAACCCGAGCTGCGCAGCAGGTTCATGGTGTCCATGAGGCTACCGTAAGGCACTGTCTTGTCGGCGCGCAGGAAGACGCGCTGGGTGCGGTCACCCTTCGACAGCGCATCGAGCGAGGACTGCAAGCTCGCCGCGCGAGACCGCCGCGTCGCCGAGCGACAGCGACAGGTCGGATTTGACGGTGAGGAAGATCGGCTGGTCCGGGCGCGGCTGCCGTTGGGCGTTTGACGTCGGCAGGTCGACCGGCACGTCAACGGTCGCAAGCGGCGCCGCGATCATGAAGATGATCAGCAGCACCAGAATGACGTCGATGAACGGCGTCACGTTGATTTCGTGGACGACGTCGATGGCGTCGCCGCCGTGGTCGAGGCGAACGCTCATCGCTGGGCTCCGCCCGGCACCACGGCCGCCGGGTAGCGCCGGTCTTCGACCGGCTGCGCCCGCGGGCCAAGATCGCGGCTGACGAGCGTCAGGATCTCGACGCTGGCATCGGCATAGAGCGCACGGTATTGCGCGATCGACCGCGCAAACATGTTGTAGATCACGACCGCCGGAATGGCGGCCGCAAGGCCGAAGGCAGTGGCAAGCAGCGCCTCGGCGATGCCGGGCGCGACGACCGCGAGGTTCGTGGTGTGCAGCTTCGAAATGCCGATGAAGCTGTTCATGATGCCCCACACCGTGCCGAACAGGCCGACGAACGGCGCCGTCGCGCCGATGGTGGCGAGGATCCCGGTCGCCCGCATCATCTGCCGGCCGACGCCGGCTTCGATGCGCTCGAACCGCGCGGTGATGCGTTCCTTGAGGCCCTCGGCGTCGCGCACCTCGCCGAGCCGGCGCAGCTCGCTCTCGACCGCCTGGATCAGCAGCGCCACATGCCGACTGAGGGGGGCGGCGTTACGCGCGGCCTCGCCAAACGTGCGTGCCGCTGCGAGCGCGGTCTGGGCGCGCGCAAGGCTGCGCCGCGCCGACACGAGCTCAAGGGTCTTGGCGAGCCAGATGGTCCAGGTCAGCACCGACGCCAGGAGAAGACCGATCATCACGAATTTCACGATGATGTCGGCCGACATGAACATGCCCCACGGCGTCAGGTCGCGCGGGAGCTCGGCGGGGGCGACTTCCGTTGGGCCGGCGGGCGGCGTAGGCGAAGGCGCAGCTTCGGCGGGCGAGGCCGGCGAAGAAGCCGCCGGCGCGGCAGGCGCCGCGGCCGGTGCCTGAGCCGTCGGCGCAACGGATGGCGCTGCGGGTGCGGCGCGGATGGCGCTGCCGCGGCCGGCGCGGTCGAAGGAGCCGGAGCGGCCGAAGGAGCGGAGCCCGGAGCGGCAACGGGCGGCGGCGCGACGGGAGCGGGGGGCGCGACCGGTCGGCGCGGCCGCAGGCGGCCTCGCCGCCGGCGTCTGAGCGTGCGCCGCGATCGAACTGACGACTAGACCGGCACCGAGCAAAACTGCCGACAAAACATATCCAGCGGTTTTGCTTGAGCGGGCGTTTCCATTGCGTGGCATAGTATAGGGGCCTTTACGTCGCATGCGATTTAGAAACATTCCATTTCTGCCACGACGCCTTTCACACGATCAAACAGAGTTGCATGAAAATCGCAAGCGCGTTCGCCATCGCCGAATGCACATGTGACATTTCAATGCAGCAATTCCTTGACCGCTGCGTCCTGACCTCCCTTACAAGTTTGTTAGGTTGCGTTGCATTGCTCGAATATCGTTCAGCAGCGGTAGGTGATGGCGCGAGTCAATTGCCAGAAGTTCCCGATCGCGCGCACAGGGATCCGATTAGAACCGTTCTAGAGCAGCGGCACATGCTCGTGTCATTGATCATCGTCAACCCTCTCAAAGCTTTTGCGAGATGCCCATGTAATAGCCGCGGCGCGGCCCGAACTGCGGTGCAAACACGCCGATACCGGTCCCGCTGCGGATCTCGTAGATCGTGTCGAAGAGATTGACGACGTCGAAGCGCACCGTGACCGGCTTCGCATCCCAGCCGGCGTCCTTGAATTCCTTCGACAGGCCAAGATTGACTTGGCCGTAGGCCGGCAGGTGATCCGTGTTGGCAAAGCCCTGACGCAGGCCGCTGCCGTAGATCATGCTCGCGCTGATCTTCGCGCCGTCGTACCACGCGTTCGTGCCGCGATCCCAAAGATAGGAGATGCCGGCCGAACCGGTCACCGTCTGCGAGTGGTCGGTGTTGACCCAATTGTTCGCGATGTATGCCAATTCGTCCGGCGTGAACAACGACTGATTGGAGACGATTGTGTTTGCGTGCTGATAGGCGACCGCCCAGTTGGTGTACGCGGTGAAGTGGCCGACAGATAGCTTGGCCTTCGCTTCGATGCCCCAGTTCTCCGCCTTGGCGTAGTTGAATGCCGTGAGAACGTATGCCTGCCCGAACTGGCCGTCGTCCAGGAGATCGGTCGCGCGCTTGTAATAGGCGTCGACGCCAACCTCCAACGCCGGACAATTGGTGCCGGCAACGGGCGTCTTGGAGAACAGCCCGCCGGTCCCTGATGGACATGGCGGCAGCAATTGCTGGGTAATGCCAGCATCGACCACGGTCGACCGTTCGGGGAGAATGGGTCCGAAGTTGCCGACCGCCGATTGGTTGGTCGTATTGTTGAAATACTGCGCCTGGTAGACCTGACCCAGCACCTGCGGCGGCGGCGTGAAATTGCGCGCATAGCCCGTATGGAAGACCGTCCCCCAGAACGGGTTGTAGACCAGGTTGAAGCGCGGACTGACTTGGTTCTTGTCGACGAACTGCACCATCTGGTCGAAGCGAACGCCGGTGTTCAGCGTCAGCTTGCTGGTGACCTTCCACTCATCCTGAATGTAGCTGCCGAACAGCCAGCCGAACTTGTTGACGCCATCGGCGATGTTGGTTGGGTTGTCGATCGCATCGCCGGCGGAATCGAGCGGCTCGACCGTCGTCAGGTTCTTGACCTGCGTCTGCTCACCGCTCGCGACAAATCCCGTCCGGATGGTGTGAACATTCGTGACCTTGTAGGCCAGATCGCCTTGAACGCCGTTGAGCAACGACGTTCGCAACACGTCGGTCGCGACATTGTTGAACAGGAGGTCGTTCGGCACGTCAGGAACGAAATGCACGCTGCTGTAGCGTGAGAAGTAGGACAGCTGGGCGTCGACATCGCCTCCCGAATGCTGCCAGGCCACCACGCCGAATGCGTTCGTCTCGTATTGGTTCTCATTGAGGTTGAGCGAGTTGCCGTTGGTCAGGCCGAACGCGGAGTACGGCGCGCCGCCGACGCCGGAAAATCCGCCGGTATTGACCGGCTGCCCCGGAGTATCGGGAATCTGAAAGCGCTGCACCGACATGCCGGTGATCGTACTGATGCGATTCTCAGGGTTGAGCACCGTCGACGTGTAGGAGAAGAACCGCCCAAGCTCGGTATGATCGTGGAATGCGTTGAGGCCATTAAACGTGTTTTCCAGACCGAGGCCGCTCGAGTAATAACGGCCGACGGCGAAATATTCGGTATTATCCTTCACGCCGCCATATTCGAAGTAGTTCGAAAAGGTTTGGCGACTGCCGCCGTAAACCCCGATATTGCCGCCCTGCAATTCCGCACCGTTTTTGGCCGTAATATCGAGAACACCCGCAGTGCGAAGACCATACTGCGCCGGCAGGGCGCCGGTGATCAGGGTCATGCTTTTGATGAACGTGGTGTCGAGGAATTGGCTGTAGCCCGAAACGCCGTCCGGCAGCAGAATCCCATTGACCCGGAATTGCACGTTGGCGTGCTCGTTGCGGACGTGAAAGTCTCCGGATGAGGCGGAATCCTGGCTCACGCCGGGATATTGCAGAAAGACGTCGCGAGGCTGCGTATTGCTCCCTTGCGGCAGGTTCTCGATGTCCTGCTGGGTCTTGGTCTCGGTGGAGGTGCCGGTCGGCGGAGTGATGGCCGCCCGCTGCTGGTCGAAGGTCTGAATTTGCTGGTTGTATTGGCGGGCGGCGGTCGCCGCCGCCTGCTGCGCGGTCGGTTGCGCGGCGTGGTGGCGGCGTGGCCTTCCTGCCGGGCGCCGACGGCGCGGGTCGCGCCGCAGTCCTCGCGGGAGCAGCGGCGGGCTTCGGCGCCGTGACCGTAATTTCCGGAATTGTCGTGGCGCCGGGTTCGGTCTCGGCGGGTGGCGCTGCGGGCGCCGCGGGCGTTGCCGGCGAACTCGCCGGCGGCGTGGCGGGTGCAGCCGGCGTCGTGGGTGCAGCCGCGGGTGGTTTGCTCTGATCTTGAGCAAATCCCAAATCGCCCGCGGCGATGATTGCTACTGCCGAGGCGCCAAGCAGCAAGCCCCGCCTTGCTGCCCTCCGCCTGATGGTGGCCCTGTACATTCAATTCCCCGATGCCCGTATTTAAGTCCCCGTTAGCTGCGAGATCGCAGCAGTCGCCGAACACCTCCGGGGCGTGACTGGGGAAGCTTCAACCGCAATACGTGCGATCAACGCAGCCGATCACACCCGCAGGTCAGGCTTCGGGGGGACCACGTGCATCGAAGAGGGGGTGATCGAACCATGGCGGCTCAATTGCCGCTGTCGACCATCGCAATCGATAAACAAATGAAATGGGCGGAACCGGTACCGGCGCCGCCGGAACGATGAGCGCGCTTGCAAGCTTGAGGTTGTTGCAGATCGCACAGAATTCGTCCGTAACCGCCTTCGGCTGCTCCGGCGGAGCAGAGGGGTTCGCACCCGCGGACGCATCAACGGCGTGTGGCGCCAAGGCCGCCAATACCGTCGAACTGCTGCTGAATTTGCCGACGTGAACGTGGCCGAACGACAAAACGAGCTGGCAGGTCAGCGCAAAGAACGCCAGCCACGCAAACTTAGCCCGGTTCGCTCTAAACCACAGCATTGGAGACCTATAAGGCCTTTGCTCAACGATATCAAAACTGCCGGCGGCGGGAAACCCCTTTCCCGTCATGGGAGACTGGAACGTCTCTGATGTGGCGATCGTGTAACAGTGTCGATTTGGTGTGGGCCAGCGCAAAGACAAGTGGCCGGGACTTTGCCCTCGACCGTTAATTTGTACTCGACCAGGCTCGGGCCTCGATCAGCTCGCCGCGGCTTCGATCGCCTTCTCCCGCGCCATGCGCTGCTGCGATTTCTTCAAGCTGTAGTAGTCGCTCACCGTGATCGGCTCATAGGCCGGGGTCTCTCCCGGACCTACGCAAGACGGCAGGCACGACACTCCCGCATCGTAATTCGGATGGTGAAAGAACACGATCGAGAGCCGCCGCGACCCGCCCTTGGCGTCTTCCGGCGGATTGGCGACGCGATGAAGCGTCGAAAGCCAGCGATCGTTGGTCCACCGCGCCATCAGGTCGCCCTGGTTGATCACGAACGATCCCGGGATCATCGGAACGTCGTGCCAGTTTCCTTGCCCGTCCGCGACCTGAAGCCCGCCGACGGTATCGCCGGGCTTGAGGATCGTGACGGTACCGTAGTCCGTGTGGGCCGCGGCGCGCAGCTGGCCGGGCAAAGGCGCAACCTCCTGCCGCGGATAGAGCCGCACGTTGAGGCGGCTGATGTGGCGATCGATCTTGTCGTCGAAGTAGTTCTCGGGCAGGTCGAGGGCGAGCGCCGACAGCCGCATCAGATCGGCGGCGAGCGCGCCCATCCGCAAGTAGTATTTGGTGTACAGGGCCTTCAGCGCCGCCGGCCGCTCCGGCCACCGATTGCGCGGAATGAGGCCGCGCGCGGCTTCGCTCTGAAAATAGGGATCGTCCGTCACGTCGACCTTGGCGATCTGGAACGATTCGTTGAGGTCGGGCGGCGCGACCTGGCCGCGCGTATAGGCAAGCGCGGTGTCGCCGACGGCCGCATAGCCGACGCCGGGCGCATTGCCGATGTGCAGCTTCATCTTTTCATCGCGCGGCAGGTCGAAGAACTCCCGCGACACCGCTTCGACCTCATCGACGAGTGTTGGGTCGACGCCGTGTCCGACGATGACGTAGAAGCCGACCTCGCGGCACGCACGGCCAAGCGCTGCTGCGACCTTGCGTTTGCCGTCGGCGGTGCCGGCGAAATAGGGCCCGATGTCGATCACCGGGACGAAGCTGTTGGCGGCATCAATCTGGGCCACGGGAGGTCTCCTGCATGGCTGGCGATCACGGTTCCGGCAGATGCAGACTGTAACGCCGTCCGGGGCGGAGGGAAACCGGCCGCGTCTCGGCCGTGATCCGAGGCGCGCGGAACCGGTTCCGCTCAGGCGCAAGCGGCGCCGTCCCCCGAAGCAAAAGGCACGCGCCGGCATCAGCGCGCGCTTTCACGTTTGAGCGCTGTCGCGCGTTATTGCGGCCGCGGCGGCCGCGCATTCGCGATGGCCACCTGGCGGCCCCAGGAGATGAGGTCGGACGAACAGTCGTCGCGATCGATGACGCATTCGATCAACGTCGGCCCATCGTGATTGGCGAGCGCCACTTTGATCGCATCGGCCAGTTCCCCGCCGGTCTTCACGCGGATGCCACGCCCGCGACCGTCTTCGGCGTTGAACACCTGGATCAGGCCGGCGTAATCCCAGTTCTTGATATTGTTGTAGGGGCCGTCATGAATCTCGACTTCGATGGTGTAGCCATGGTTGTTGATCAGGAAGATGATGACCGGCAGCTTGCGCCGGATCATTTGCGCGACTTCCTGGGCCGTGAGCTGGAACGAGCCGTCGCCGATCATGGCGATGACGCGCCGGTTGGGCGCGCCGACCGCGTAGCCGAAGGTCGCCGGCACCGACCAGCCGATCGACCCCCACTGCATTTCGATCTCGAAGCGCGCACCGTTGGGCAGCTTCAGCGCCGTGCCGTTGAACCAGGAGTCGCCGGTCTCGGCGATCACCGTAGTGTTGCCGGTAACCAGCGATTGGATTTGCCGCACGATTTCGACCCGCATCAGCTTGGCGTCGCGCGGCGCCGGCCGCTCGGCCGGACGCGCGGTGGCAATGCGCTTATATTCAACGGCCGTCGCGTCACGCTTCTCGACCTTGCGGGCAAGGCCCGACAAAAAGTCGCGCAGCTTGAAGCCACCGAAATCGTAGCCGTCGAAATGAACGCGGTTTTGATCCGCGGTCAACACGCTGGGACCGGTTGGCATCGCGGTCCAGCCGACCGTCGAGTAGTCGTTGAAGATCGTCCCGATGCAGACTACGGCATCTGCCCAGTCGAAGATTTCGCGCGCGCCGGGAGAACTGACCTCGCCCCAATAGATGCCGGCGTACTGCGGATGATCTTCGGGAAAGAAGCTCTTCGCCGCCGCCATCACCGTTACGGCGCAACCGAGCGCGTCGGCGAGCTCGATCGCCTGCTTCTCCGCACCTGCTGCCCGCAGCTTGCTGCCGATCAGCAGCACGGGCTTCTTCTTGCGGCTCAGAAACTTCGCGGCCGCCGCGATGGCGGCTTCCAGGCTCGCGGGATCGCTCGGCTCTTCGGCAAGGACCGCGCTCGCCGGGCCCGGCGCGGCACACGGTGCCGACGCGATGTTGCACGCGATCTCGATATACGCCGGCTTCCTCTCGCGCAGCGCGGTGCGGATCGCGTGGTCGATCTGATGCGGCGCATCGACCGCGGACGTGACGCTGACGGCGGCACAGGTCAGCTTTTTGGCGATCTCCCACTGGTACGACCAATCATGGGTCGCAAGCGTGTGGTGGATCAGATGATCCGTCGCGCGATCGTTGGTGTTGGGCGCACCGGACACCAGGATGACCGGCAAGTTCTCGGCGTAGGCGCCGGCGATCGCGTTAATGGCGGACAGTCCACCGACGCTGAAGGTCACCATCGCCGCGGCCGCACCGCAGGCGCGGGCATATCCCTCGGCGCTGTAGCCGCAATTCAACTCGTTGCAGCAATAGACCTGCTCCAGTTCGTCGTTCGTTAACAGCTGGTCAAGCAAGACGAGGTTGAAATCGCCGGCGACCGCAAAATGGTGCTTGAGCCCAATCTGCGACAGCCGGGCGGCGAGATAGCTGCCGACGGTATAGGTTTTGGTCGCGGCGGAACGGTCTGTCGTCTGCACCTGCTGTGACTTGGCACGGGCTGGCAGCGTCGCGGTTTCGTTCATCTTGGATATCCTTCCTCCTGAATCGCAAAGACGATTCCCCGCGCCGGTTAACTTGATCGCCGCGCTTGCGGAATAAAGGGACCAAATTGTCATTTTTGTCTGAATGCGGATGCGAAACAGCGCCCTTGGTGCGGTCGACGAATGGCGTCGGTCTTTTTGAAAGAGCGTCGATGCTTGGCGTCCTCTGTCATTCCCCGAACTGACCGGCCTATAGTCCCCCCCACTATAAGGCAGCGCATCGATTCCCTGACCATCGTCGCGGCGCCATGTGTGCCGTACAATCCCAGCAAGTTTCGCCAAATCGACCAAGTCGGCTCATGATTGGACGTTTATCTCTTGCGATGATCGCGCTTGCCTGCGGCATCGCGATTGCGAGCTTCGTGCCGCAGATACCGCAGATGCTGCGCGCCACCGCGGGCCTTGGCGGCGGCCATCACGACGCCCGTTCCGAACGGCAAGCCGACGAACACGCAACGGACGCACGGGGCGACGCGGCTGACGCCGTTCCCTCGACCATCAAGCTCACGTCCGAGGAAATCGCGACCGCCGGCATCGAGATCGCAGCGGTCGAGGACGGCACGCTCTCCCATCGCATCGCCGTGCCGGGAACGATCGTGCCTCACGCCGACCGGATCGCGCGCATCGCCGTGCGCTTGTCGGCCATCGTGTCGGAGTTGCGCAAGAAACTCGGCGACCCTGTCGCCGCCGACGAAGTGGTCGCGGTGCTCGAGAGCCGCCAGGTTGCCGACGCCAAGAGCGAATATCTCGCGGCGCGGCTGACGGCCGATCTGGAAAAGGATCTCTACGAGCGCGACAAGGCGCTGTTCGATCGGCGCGTCGCCAGCGAACAGCAGCTGCTGAAGTCCCGCGGCGCGACGGCGCAAGCCAACATCAAGCTCGACATCGCGCGGCAGAAGCTGTTCGCGCTTGGCGTGACGGCCGCCGAGATCGCCGCGCTGCCGCAGGAGCCCGAAGTCAATCTGCGCCGGCAGGAGATCCGCTCGCCCATCGCCGGTCGCATCGTCGACCGCAAGGTCGATCTCGGCGCCGCGGTCGGCCGCGACAACCTGGAGACCGAACTGTTCACCGTCGCGAACCTCGATCGCGTGTGGGTCGAGCTTGCCGTGAGCCCGACCGATCTGCCGCTGGTGAAGGAGGGCCAGACCGTATCGGTGGCCGCCCACGGCTTGGCCTACCGCGCCGTCGGCAAGCTCGTCTTCATCAGCCCGATGCTCGATCGAGGAAACCCATTCCGCCCGCGTGGTGGCGGAGATCGCCAACGCCGACGGCAATTGGCGGCCCGGGCTCGCTCGTCCATTGCACCGTCGAGATCGATCAGCGCGCGGCGCCGCTCGTCGTGCCGGCGAGCGCCGTCCAGACCATCGGCAAGTCGAAGGTGGTGTTCGTGCGCACCAAAGAGGGCTTCGAGCGGCGCGAGGTCGAGCTTGGCGAAAACGACGAACGTGTGAGCGCAATCCAGGCGGGCGTGCGCACCGGCGAGATCGTCGCCGTCACCAATACGTTCGCGCTGAAGGCCGAGTTCACCAAGGCGCAAGCCGAGGACTGATCGGACCATGATCGAACGGATTTTGGCGTTTTCGGTCCGCCGTCGCTGGTACGTCCTCGTGGTCACGCTGGCGGCTGCGATCGCCGGCGGATTTGCCATCGCCGCGCTGCCGATCGATGCGGTCCCCGACATCACCAACGTGCAGGTTCAGGTCAACGCATTCGCGCCGGCGCTGTCGCCGGTCGAAGTCGAGAAGCAGGTGACGTTTCCGATCGAGGTCGCGCTTGCCGGCACGCCGGGGCTTGAGAAGACGTGGTCGTTCTCGCGCAACGGCTTTGCCCAGGTCACCGCCGTATTCGCGGACCGCACCGACATTTATTTCGCGCGCCAGCAGGTGACCGAACGCCTCGCCGACGCCAAAAGCGGCCTGCCCCCCGGCGTCGACGTGAAGATGGGGCCGATCTCGACCGGGCTCGGCGAGGTCTATTGGTGGGCGGTCGACTACGATCCGCCGCCCGCGGCGCGGCGCGACGGCGCGCCCGGATGGCAGAGCGACGGCTCCTATCTGACGCCCGAAGGCGAACGCCTCACCGACGATCTCTCCCGGCTCATCTACCTGCGCACCATCCAGGACTGGATCATCCGCCCGCAGATGAAGAGCGTCCCGGGTGTCGCCGGCGCCGACGCCATCGGCGGCTACGTCAAGCAATACCGGGTCGAGCCCGATCCGGTGAAGCTCGCCGGCTTCGGTCTTTCGGTCGCGCAGCTCGTTGCGGCGATCGAAACCAATAATTCGACGCGCGGCGCCAATTACATCGAGCGCTTCGGCGAGAGCTACGTGGTGCGCGCCACCGGCCGGGTCGAAAAGCTTGCCGAGATCGGCGATATCGTGGTCGCGGCGCATCGCGACATCCCCATTCGCGTCAGGGAAGTTGCGGACATCACCATCGGTCGCGACTTGCGGACCGGCTCCGGCAGCATCGACGGCCGCGAGACGGTGCTCGGCACCGCGCTGATGCTCGTCGGCGGCAACAGCCGCACCGTCGCGGCCGCAGCCGACGCCAAGCTCGCCGAAATCAACCGGACGCTGCCGCCGGGCATCCGCGCGCGGCCCGTCTTGAACCGGACGGAGCTGGTCGACGCCACGGTCCACACCGTCGCCACCAACCTCATGGTCGGCGCCGCGCTCGTCATCCTCGTGCTCCTGCTGCTGCTCGGAAACTTCCGCGCCGCGGTCATCACCGCGCTCGTCATTCCGGTCACCATGCTGATCACCGCCGTCGGCATGCTGGAGCTCAGGATCAGCGCCAACCTCATGAGCCTGGGCGCGCTCGACTTCGGGCTGATCGTCGACGGCGGCGTGATCATCGCGGAGAACAGCCTGCGGCGCCTTGCCGAGCGCCAGCGCGCACTTGGCCGCGTGCTGCGCCGCGACGAGCGCCTCGACACGGTCGCTGCGGCGTCGAGCGAGGTCATCCAGCCGACCGTCTACGGGCAATGCATCATCGCGCTCGTCTACGTTCCGCTGCTGACTTTCTCCGGCATCGAGGGCAAGACGTTCCAGCCGATGGCGCTGACCGTCATCGTCGCGCTCGCCACCGCCTTCGTCCTCTCGCTCACCTTCATGCCGGCGATGATCGCGATCTTCGTGACCGGACGCGTGGACGAGCACGAGAATGCCTTCGTGCGCGGCCTCAAGACACTTTATCGGCCGGCGCTGGCCTTCGTCATTCGCCGGCCGTTCGTGCCCATCACCGCGGGAATTGTGCTCTGCGCCGGGGCGGCGCTGCTGTTCACGCGCCTCGGCCAGGAATTCATCCCGCTGCTCGACGAAAAGAACATCGTGATGGAGGTGAAGCGCATTCCGAGCACGTCGCTGTCGCAATCGCAGGCGATGCAGTTCATCAACGAGAACATGCTGCGCCGCTTCCCGCAGGTGGCTTTCGTCTTTTCCCGCGGCGGCACGCCGGACCTCGCCGCCGACCCGATGCCGCCGAGCGCGACCGACACCTACGTCATCCTGAAGCCGCGCGAGGCGTGGCCCGATCCGACAATGCCGAAGGACGAGCTTGTCAGTGCGCTCGCGAGCGAGGCGGCGAGGCTGCCCGGGCAACAAGGTGAGCTTCTCCCAGCCAATCCAGATGCGCTTCAACGAATTGATCGCGGGCGTGCGCCAGGATCTGGCGGTGAGCGTGTTCGGCGACGAATTCGAACCGATGCTGCGCGCCGCGAACCAGATCGCCGCGGTGCTTGCGCGCACGCCGGGCATGGCCGAGGTCAAAGTCGAGGACGTGACCGGCATGCCGGTCCTCGAGATTGCCATCGAGAAGCCGGAGATTTCGCGTCACGGATTGAGCCTCGATGCCGTGCAGGACGTCATCGGCATCGCCGTCGGCGGAAAGTCGGCGGGGGTGGTGTTCGAGGGCGATCGTCGCTTCGACATTGTCGTGCGGTTGTCCGACGTGCTGCGCAACAATATCGAGGTGCTCAAGAACCTGCCGGTTCCGCTGCCGCCTTCGGCGCAGGGCGAACACGTCGTCACCATTCCGCTGCGCGTGCTTGCCGATTTCAACGTGTCGGAAGGACCGAACCAGGTGAGCCGCGAGAACGGCAAGCGGCGGGTCGTCGTCACCGCCGACGTGCGCGGCCGCGATCTCGGCTCGGCGGTCGGCGAGGCGCAGGCGAAGGTGGCGCGCGAGGTCGCGCTGCCGCCCGGCTATTGGCTCACCTGGGGCGGACAGTTCGAGAATTTCACCGCGGCGCGCCACCGGCTCGCTCTGGTGGTGCCGGCATGTTTCGCGCTCATTTTCCTCCTGCTGCTGGCCGCGCTCGGTTCATGGCGGGACGCGCTCCTCGTCTTCACCGCGGTACCGCTCGCGCTCACCGGCGGCGTTGCGGCGCTGTGGCTGCGCGACATGGCGTTCTCGATTTCCTCCGCGGTCGGCTTCATCGCGCTCTCGGGCGTCGCGGTGCTCAACGGCCTCGTCATGCTGACCTTCATCGGGCAACTCGTGGCGGAGGGCGTGCCGACGCAGGAGGCGATTTTCCGCGGAGCGCTGACGCGACTGCGCCCGGTCGTCATGACCGCGCTCGTCGCTTCGCTGGGCTTCATCCCGATGGCGGTCGCGACCGGCACCGGTGCGGAGGTGCAGAAGCCGCTGGCGACGGTCGTCATCGGCGGATTGATCAGCGCGACGCTGCTCACGCTCCTGGTGCTGCCGGCCCTCTACGCACGCTTTTCCGGCGCGAGCGGCAGCGATCACGCTGGCGCCCGGCCGATCACGCCCGTCATCCCCGCGCGCGAAGCCGCCGAGTAGGCGTCTAGGGTTCGAACGTCAGCGCACGCCTCGGCCCGCTGCCTCGCCCATTTTTTGATCTGGATCAAAGCGCGCTTAGATTTCTTGGGTATTTTTCCATTTGCTGCGGCATTCCCCCTCCCCCCAGCAAGCCGCAGAAGGGCCTCGTCAGGGTTTTACCCCTACGAGGTCCTCTTCTTAGCGAGGCGGTGCCTTGAGACCGCTTGGCGCGCGCGGCGATAGAATCGGCGCGCTGTTTTGACATGCGTCAATGCCCATAAAATTCCCTTGATTAGAGAGTTTATTTCTTCACATCGCAAAGGGGAAAGCGGCTATGGCGTCAAACACCGAGCGTGACGAGAAATCATTCAACCCGATGTCGGAAATGGCCAGCTTCAGCAAGCAAGGCCTCAATGAATTCGTGAAGGCGCAGACCGCCCTCATGGAAAAGCTCCAAGACGCCAATCGCCGGTGGTTCGACCGCTGGCAGGCCGAAGCAAAACTCTTGTCCGATTTGGGCGCAAAGCTGACGGCGGCCCGCTCGCTTACCGATACGGCCGCCGCCTGTCAGGATTTCTCCAAGAAACAGTGGGAGATGGCGAGCGAAGACGCCAAGCGCTTCATTGCCGAGAGCGAGGCGTTGACCCGGTCCGGCGCGCAGATGTTTTCCAGCAAGGAGCGCACCGGCACCGGCGCGAGCACCTGATCTTTCGGCTTTGCGCCGATCAGCCGATCATCTGCGGGCCTTTACAGGCGCGAAATTTTCGCCGCGCGCGCACCGTCCCACCACCAGATCATCGGAAACGCCGGCTGCCCAAATTCGGGCATCCGGTCGGGCTTGCCGAAGCGATCCCAGTGCGCGATCCGGGTTTTGGTGTAAGTCCATTGCGGTACCACGTAGTGGTTCCACAACAGGACGCGATCGAGCGCGCGCGCGGCGGCGTTAAGTTCGTCGCGATCCTTGGCGGCGATCACGCGGGCAATCAGCGCATCGACCGCGGGATTTTTGATGCCGACGGAGTTGCGCGAGCCCGGCGTCGCCGCCGCCTCGCTGCCGAAATAGCCGCGCAACTCGTTCCCGGGCGTCAGCGTTTGCGACCACGAATTGACGATGATGTCATAGTCCCACTGGCGCAGCCTATTTTGATACTGGGCATCGTCGACGGCACGGATGGTGACGGCGACGCCGATCCGCTTGAGATTTTCGGCATAGAACAGGAAAAATCGTTCATAGCTCGGATCGGGCGACAGGAACTCGACGGTGAACTGCTCTTCCGTCTTCTTGTCGATGAGTTGCATGTTGCGGATCAAATAGCCCGCCGATTCCAGGAGACGCGTTGCTTCGCGCAGATTGGCGCGCGCCGCATTCGGCGTTCCATAGACCGGATTGGTGTAAGGCGTGGTGAACACTTCCCTAGGCACTTCGTCCCGGACCGAGTTGAGGATTTCAAGCTCGAGGCCTTGCGGCACTCCCGATGACGCGAGCTTGGTACCGTCGAAGTAGCTCGCGATCCGGGTGTATTGTCCGTAAAAGAGTTGGCTGTTGATGCTCTCGAAGTCCATCGCCCAGTTGAAGGCTTGGCGAACCCGCGGATCGGCAAATTTCGGGCGACGCAGGTTGAAAGCGCAGGCCTGCATGGTGGAGCTGTTGTGGATCGGAAACTCCTCTTTGATTACGCGCCGCTCCTGCACGGCGGGAAAGTCGTAGCCGGTCGCCCAGACTTTTGCCCTGCTCTCGATGTGCCAATCCACCTGGTCGGCTTTGAACGCCTCGAACTCGACCGTCGTGTCGCGGAAATAGTCGATGCGGATCTCATCAAAATTGTCGCGCCCGAGGCTGACATTGAGGGCCCTGCCCCAGTATTCCGGCACGCGCTCAAAGACGACGCTATGGCCCGCCTCGAATGACTTGATGCGGTAGGGACCGGACGCGAGCGGCGCTTCAAGCGTCGTCTCCGCCACATTGCGCTTGTGAGCTTTCTTGTCGGCACCTTCAAACCAGTGCTTGGGCAGCACGGTGAGGTCGCCGACGATCTGCGGCAACTCCCGGATGTCCGAGCGATCGAACACGAAGGTCACCTCGCGCTCGCCGGTGCGCTCCGCCTTGATCACATGGCTGTAGTAGTTCGCAACCCGCGGATTGTTGGCCTTGAACGCATCGAAGGAGAAGGTCACGTCATCCGCCGTGATCGGATGGCCATCATGCCATTTTGCTTCGGCGCGCAGCCGGTATGAAACCCAGGAACGATCCTCAGGGACCTTCAACGCCTCGGCGATGAGGCCATATGCCGAGGAACTCCTCGTCGAGAGCGGGTGCCAGCAATCTTTCGAAGATATATCGCGTGCCTGCCGCGAGCCGCCCCTTCAATCCGGCGACGACCGGGTTGAAGTTGTCGAAGGTCCCGGTGACGCTTTGTCGCACAGCACCGCCTTTGGGCGCTGACGGATTGACGTAATCGAAATGCGGAAAGCCGGCGGCGTATTTGAGATCGCCAAAGAGTGCGATGCCGTGCTGCCAGGATTGTTCGGAAATCGGGGCTCCGGCAAACGCCAGCCGACCGGCGCCCATTGCCGGTGCGAGGATCGTCCATCCAGCGGCTCGCATGAAGGCGCGGCGCGTCGCTTTCATTGTTGTCCTCCCACTTACGGCGCCGCGCCGGTTTTGACCCCGGTTTCGCGCTGTTTTTTTAGCCAGTCAGTCTGCTTGGTGAACGCCTTGTCATTGCGATCGGTTCTCACGCCGACACGATGCC
Source organism: uncultured Alphaproteobacteria bacterium (assembly GCA_963702755.1). Lineage (GTDB taxonomy): Bacteria > Pseudomonadota > Alphaproteobacteria > Rhizobiales > Xanthobacteraceae > JAJPKK01. Next base: position 32,930 of record CAVPDZ010000022.1, read on the forward strand.
CGCTTGATTGCTGCAACGCGGCAACGAAGTCTCACTCGAAGCCATTCTCCTTATAACCCGAATGACCGGCGTTCCATAAATTTCGTATAAACACGTAATAGATAGCGAAGAAATAAAAAGAGGCACCGGGAATTATTGCTCCAGGTGCCTCTTTGCCCTAACAGCGATTGTCCCTGGCGCTGTTACTTACATCCAGCGGCGGCAGCGAACCGCGAGTCATGCGGGTCGCGTTGATCCGGGCTCGCCTGCGCGAAGCGGCTGCTGTGCGGGTCGCGCGTGTCGTCCTGTGCGAACCGGCTGCTGTGCGGATCGCGCGTGTCGTCCTGTGCGAACCGGCTGCTGTGCGGATCGCGGGAATCATCCTGCGCGAACCGAGCATTTGCCGGGTCGCGGGCATCCGGGTTGGCCTGAGCGAAGCGTGCGTCATGCGGATCGCGGGAGTCCGGATTCGCCTGTGCGAACCGGCTGCTATGCGGATCGCGCGTGTCGTCCTGCGCGAACCGGCTGCTGTGCGGATCGCGCGTGTCGTCCTGTGCGAACCGGCTGCTGTGCGGATCGCGCGTGTCGTCCTGTGCGAACCGGCTGCTGTGCGGATCGCGGGAATCATCCTGGGCGAACCGAGCATTTGCCGGGTCGCGGGCATCCGGGTTGGCCTGAGCGAAGCGTGCGTCATGCGGATCGCGAGAGTCCGGATTCGCCTGGGCGAACCGGCTGCTGTGCGGATCGCGCGAGTCGTCCTGTGCGAACCGGCTGCTGTGCGGATCGCGGGAATCATCCTGGGCGAACCGGGCATTTGCGGGATCGCGTGCGTCCTGGGCGAACCGCGAGTTGTGCGGATCGCGTTGATCGGTGGCCTGCGCCACCTGGTCGGCGCACTGCGCGTAAACCGGTGCGGTCGTGAACAGCGCAAAGGCTATCGCTGCGACTGCAACCGTCGACATCAGTATCTTCTTCGAGGTCACGTTAATCTCCTATTCAACGTTAGCGTCTCGTAATCCCAGCTGTAATCTGGTGATTGGTGCGTCACAATGCCAGTTTCAAAAGCGCAGGAGTTTGATCGATATCAAACTTGATATCGATTGTTTTGGCGCAAATGGTCCCGACGTCGGGCGCTTGAAAACGCCGACAGAGCGCCACCGAAAAGGCGCCCCCGCCACAATTCTCTTCGGAACAGCCGACCTATTTCAGGGTGGCGATGTACGCCACAATGTCCCCGGCCTCGATGCGCGACAAATTCATGTTCGGCATCTTGGCGTGAGGATCGAGGAGAAATGTAACGAGGCCCGTCTCGTTGAAATTCGGCCGCTTGGCAATTTCTTCAAAAGGCGGGGCGTCGGCGCTCGCCTGGGATTGGCTTGCGGTCACCACATGGCAAGCTTCGCACCACCGCTCGGCGAGCCGCTTGCCGTTGGCGGCGTCGGCGGCAAAAGCGACGTCGATGGCAGAGCGCGCCGAAAGCAGCCGCGCCGATTGCAAGGCCTTTGAGCCCGGCCGTTCCGATGACTAAGCAAGCGTTGGTCCGCACCATCCGATCCCCCCGCGATCCATTCGCGTCAATGCCCTCGCCGATTTCGGCGCGGACCGTGCGACTATAGGCGATCGCCGAGTGACGGTCATCCGATCGCGCGGCTCGCTACCTCTCGGTGGCGCGAAGATGCGGGGTCCGGATCTCCCAACCCCAGGCTGAGACAGCCCCAACTTCGAGCATCATCGTCCGATGCTGCCATGCTAGACTGACCTTATTGATCATCTCGCGGGGACCCCATGACCTCGCCCGAGACCCGATATGCAAAGAGCGGCGATGTTCGCATTGCCTATCAGGTGATTGGCAATGGCCCGATCGATCTCGTCTTCGTGCCCGGCTTCCTGTCGAACCTCGACGTGCATTGGGAAGACCCGGGCTACAGCCACTTGTTGCGACGGCTCGGGACCTTCACGCGGCTGATCCAGTTCGACAAGCGCGGCACCGGCCTGAGCGACCGGGTCGACAACCGCGACTTGCCAAGCCTCGAAACCAGGATGGACGACGTGCGCGCCGTCATGGACGCGGCCGGCAGCGGCCGCGCGGCGTTGCTCGGGGCTTCGGAAGGCGCGCCGATGGCGATCCTGTTCGCGGCAACCTACCCGGAGCGGACGCGGGCGCTCGTGCTCTATGGCGGCTACGCCCATTTCCACACCTGGGTGCTTGGGCCTGACGCCTTGGCCAATTTCATCAACAACGCCGAGCGGACATGGGGAGGCGGCGCCTCGCTCGCCTCGTTTGCGCCGGGCCTGGTCGATGACGCGCATTTCAAGGCGTGGTGGGGTCGCTTCGAACGACTCTCCGTCAGCCCGTCGGCCGCCATCACGCTCGCCCGCATGAATGCGCAGATCGATGTACGCCACGCTCTCGCGAGCATCCGGGTCCCGACCCTTGTCATCCACCGCAGCAACGATGCGCGCGTGAAGATCGCCGGCGGGCGTTACCTCGCGCAAAAGATCTCCCGGTGCCCGGTTTGTTGAGTTGCCCGGCCGCGATCATCCGATCTGGACCGGCGACATCGATGGCGTCGTCGACAAGATCGAGGAATTTCTCACCGGCCAGCGTCCTGCGCCGAACCCGGATCGCATTCTGGCGACGCTCGATGGTGGCGCGGTTGACGGGCGTGGCCTCTGCCGGCGATAGGCTATGGAAGGAGCGCGTCGATCGCCTCCGCGAAATCGCCGCAGACACGATCGCGCGCCACGGCGGTCACTTGATCGGCGCCGCGACCAGATCAGCGCCCGCTTCGACGGCACGATACGCGCGGTGCGGTGCGCGGTTGCGCTTCGCGACGCGGCCGCGCCCTTGAATTGCGTCTTGCCGGGGGCGTGCATACCGGCGAGGTCGAAATTCGCGACGATAGCGTCACCGGGCTCGCGCTCAGCATCACGGAGCGGATCGCGGCCCGCGCGGCAGCGGGCGAGGTGCTGGTCTCCGCGATCGTCCGCGATCTCGTCCCGGGATCGGGCTTGCATTTCGTCGACCGCGAGGACGATCCCATCGAGGAGATGGACGGTACGCTCCACTTGCTCGCCGTCGCAACCGAGCAACATCTCGAGCCGCAGCCGCGCACAGCGAAGCCCGCAGGGCTTGAGACGCTGAGCAGCCGCGAGCGCGAAGTGCTGGGACTTGTCGCCGACGGCCTGAGCAATGCCGCGATCGCCGAGACGCTGCGGCTCAGCGATCACACCGTCAAGCGGCATGTCGCGAACATTCTTCTCAAGCTTGACCTGCCGACCCGGGCCGCCGCTGCAGCGCTGGTCGGCCGCGAGCACTAGACCGGCTCTCGGTTCTGGCCCCTGCGGGCCATTGGACACCGACTATAGGCTCCCGGTAGACTCACGAGCGCCGGACCATTCCAATTTCGCTTGAAGATTTCGGGGGTTGACCACCTTGCGCGGCAAGATGGTCTCTAAGGGGTTCTCGCTCCAAGGGGGGTAACTTGTTCGTTGTCGACCTCACGTTTTGGTACCTGACCGTATTCGCGCTCCTGACGCTCGTGTGCTCGATCTCGTTCCTCGTTTACCTTTGCATCCGAAAGACATTTGAAATGGTTGTTTGCGGGCTCATTGGCTGGGCTGCAGCGGGCGCTGACGCTGCCGGCTTACACAGACATGCGGGGGGAATTCGCGACGGCAGGCTTCGATAACCGCGCCGGCGCGCTGCTGCGAGGGGCAGGCGCCGTGACCGCGGCAGCGCTTCCGGGACCATGGGGCCCGATCCGCGCTGACATCAGCCCCGAGATTGCGCAGAAGATCGAGCGCGTGATGACCATCGGCATCGGCATGTGCGATGCTGACGGCAATCCCTGCCCGCATCCAATCGCGCCGCGCGTCGCGCTCGCGATTGTCGAAGCCCTCCATGCACGCGAGTAGGCGCCGGCCCATTTTTCAACTCTGAAAAACTGCAGGCAGTATTCAGAGTCCCAATCAGGCGTCCGCGGGATCGGCGAGCACGACCGAGGTCTCGATCTGCCGGTCCGGGATATTCCAATAGGTTTTGAGGAGCGCGGATTTGCGCTCCGGCGAAACCAAGCACGAAGCCGTGGCGCTGGTAGAAGCGGATCGCCCACTCCGCGGCAGCCCAGGTGCCGACCAGCATCGGCCGCGTGCTCGCGCGCCGCAGGTGTTGCAGCAGCGCGCCGCCGACACCGCGGCCTTGACTGCCGGGCAGCACGTAAGCGTGCCGAATGAGATCGACATCGCGCACCGATTGGAGGCCCATCACGCCGACGAGCGCGCCCTCCGTCGCGCCATTCGCCACGCCATCCGTCGGGCCATCCGCTTCTTGGCCCCAGAACGTGACGCCGGCGGCAATCTCATCGTCGAGTTCGTCTGCAGGCATGTAAGGATCATGCCAGCGGTCGGCCGGGATCACCCCGCGATAAGCCTCGGCGGCGGCATTGATAATCGCCAGCATGGTATCGCGATCGTCATCGCGGCACAGGCGAATGCGGCTCATCGGCCCATCCTCTCGTCAGTCCAATCGATGATGGCAGATAATTTGCCGGCATCAACGCCGGCTCTCGACGCTGCCGCGGCACGTGATTTACCTGACATTGATCGCAGCACAGGCAGCGCCGCGCCGCAAATTGTGATGACCGCTTCCTTGCACCCAAAAAGACAACGGCAGTAACATCGCGCGCCCCAAATGGGCGACACAAGCCACAATCTAATTTGGGAGAGAAACCATGGCGGTTTACATCTCGCGTGGCCGTTTCACATCAGATGCCGTCAAGGGCATGCTGGCGAAACCCGAAAATCGTGAGGAAGCGGTTTCCCAGCTCTTCAAGAGCGCCGGAGGCAAGCTCATCGGCTGGTACCTGACCTTTGGTCAGCATGATTGGCTGACCATCGGCGAGTTCCCTGACGAGAAGGCCGCAGCGACCGCCCTGCTGGCGGCAGCGGGTGGCGGCAGTCTTTCCCACATCGAGACAACTGTCGCGATGTCGGCGAAAGATGCGGCCTCGACCTTCGACGCTGCCGGAAAAGCCGCGAGGAACTTCCGGAGCGCCGGACGCTCGTAGGTTTTAGGCACGACTTCTGTCTTGGAATGCCGCCGACTGCCCGACGCTGCGTCTGTGCCGTCGGCGGCAGCGATGGCGAAGTCAGCACCGCGTGCTTGAGAACTCCTCACGCACGCGGCGCGATGGGCTGCGATGTGCTTTGCCGCAGGCTACTGCTGTAACGGATCGGAGTCGGCGCCGCCGGACGCATTGTCCTTGGTCAGCGGATCAGGGCCGCGGCCTTCGGCAAACAGCCGGTCTTCAAGCCGCGCGGCCTTCATCATCGCGGGAAAGCCGAAGTTGCCTTCGTTGCAGCGCGGCTCGTAATAGATGCGGTTTTCCATTTCGTTCTGCTTGGTGAACTCCTGCTTGACGGTCCAGGCCTTGCGTCCACACCGTCGGGTCTTCGATGGTCACCACGTATTCGAGCTTGGTCGGGCTCGTCCGGGTCCAGCGCTCGACGAGATGCAGGTTCTCGCGCGAACCGCGATAATCGGTCTTCGGCGTGAAATTCGTGACATCGATCACGAGGGTGTTGCCCTCCCAATGACCGCGCAAGTCGCCGAACCATTGGCGAATGTTGGCGGGCAAGTGCGGGCCGCCGTTCATGACGATGCTGCGCTGCCAGCCTTGGCCCTGACCCACGTCATAGGAGATCGCGATGCCGCCGGGCGTCTGCACGATCCGTCGCAAACTGCCGCCGCCATTGCCGGCGCCGAATTCCGGCAAGCCGATCGTGAGACAACGGTCTGCGAGCCCGCCGTCCTCGGGCGCATTATGGCGGTTCATGCGCGCGGTGTTGTAGCGCGGCGGCTCTGCATCGCGCAGAAACGTGGCGGGCGTCGGATCGAATTTGCCGCCGGCACAGCCGGGCAGCTGCAGCTTGCACGTCTGCGTCGCCCGCATCAGCGTCAGACGAAAGTCGCGATCCTCCTGTGCATTCTTCTCTGCTTGCGGCGTGATCGACGGGATGCGGCCATTGGGCGGATCGACGATCAGTGACGTGCGTACGCCGGTGCGCTTCAGACCTCCCCACACGGCGTTGTAGGCGCCCTGGACGTCGAGCTCGCTGCCGCGTCCGCCACGACCGTCGCGGCCCGGCCGTTGTACGCGCAGGCGATCGAATTCCGCGCGCTGCTCCTCGGTGAAGAATTCCTGGTTCGCAAATCGAGGCGAGCGCTGGAACGGCGTGTCATTCTCGTCGGTCCAAATGCCTTGCAGATCGGGCTCGCCCCACGGTGTTTTCAGTGCCGGGTCTGACGGCGCGGGCGTTTGTGCTGACGCCCCGGTGACCGACACTGCAAATGACGAAGCTGAGCGCCGCCGCGGCGACGCCGATCATGAGTGTCGAGTGAGCGAACCGATCGCGCATGAAGCCTCCTCCACGGTGTTCTTTTCGGACCGGGGTTACCGATACCTGACGTTTTACCGGGAAAATAGCGCGTTTCACGCGTCGCGGGTAGTCCCGGTTCGCCGGGCGCTCCCGCATCGATCGATCGTCGGGAAGGCCTTCGAAGGGGCGAATTTTCACCCCTTCTGCTGGGCCTTGATCTCATCGAACTTGGACAGTGCGCGCTCGAATTTTTCGTTGAAGAGCCACATGCCATCGAGAACTTCGCGGAAGGTCGCAACTTTCTTGGCCCTGTCCGCTTGCCCGAAAACGAAAACGCTGTTGTTGCGCAGATATCTCATGATCGTCGGATCGGAGATCTTGTGACCGGCAAGGTTGTCGGAATTGAGCGCCGCCTTGGTCGGACCGGGAATGATCTGGATCAGCTCGAAAAACTTCATTTGATCGATCGGGTCCGGCAGGACCTGCATGATCGCGGGGATTTGCACGAACAGGTCCGCATGCGCGTTCATGAGGCCGTCTCTCACCGCGGTCCAGTGATTGAACCGATGGTCAGAGCCGCCGACGCGCGCTTCTTCGCGGTCGTCACGCGCATTCAATGCGGGATCGAACATCGCAATCAGCGGCTTGATGGCCGCCCACCTCCGTCGCCCCTTCTGGTCTTCGGATTCTCCTGTCTGGAAGCTTCCCTTGTACGTATTCGACCGCGCATTCCCCATGTTCTGATTGCCGTTCGTCTCGGCAAAGAAGATGCCCAGGCTGATGCGGCCTGCCACTTCGGCTGAATCCGCGTCGAGGCCTTTGGCACGCGCGATGGCAGTTCCCAAATCAACCACGTCTTTGAAAGGCGTATCGGATTTCTGGGCCTTCGCAGGGGGCGCCTGCATGACGGCGAAGAGCGCGAGATAGTCGTCGAGCAGCCGCTCGTTGTCGGCGTCGAAATAAGCCGGAGGAATGCCGTACTTATTGGGCCTGCCGATTTTGGCGGGAACTACGTCGGTCAGATCCTTGTACGCGCTCATCATGCTGTTGCGAGCGAGATAGACGGCTTGTCCGGGCAAGTTCGGCAGCTGCTTCGATTTGATCTGCTCGCGCCGCTCGCTCAAGATCGACTCGAACGCATCCAATGCGTCGTTATATTTATCCTGCGCGTCTTTGATGAGGTTCGCCTGCGATTTCTTCGGCGCAGCCGGCTGAGCCACTTTGGGAGCAGCGGACTGAGCGGCTGCGGGGATAATAAAACCGAGATTGCTGATGCTGACGGCGGCAAGCAATGCGACTGTGATTGCGACAGCCGTCAGAGCCGTCGCACAGCCGATTTCGCGATGAGATGCCGTTCGCAGCGAGCCATGAGTTTCCGTCGTTGCGTTATTTGCCTAGCGAGAAGGCAAGCACGATATTTTCGGGCGTCTGCTTGAATTCTTTTGCCACGGTTGACCGCACCTCGGCGGCGAGTTCGGTCAATGGCTTGCCGTCATAGACGCGCGGAAAGGTCACGTTGACCGACGTCAGCCGGCCATTGTTCCAGTTGAATCCAACGTTTGGCTTCATCCCCGTAAATTGCTCCAGATCCGTTTCAACGGCCTTCGCCTGCTTGAAGCCCTCCGTCAGCGTGCTGATCGGACCGCAAGCGGCAAGACCTATTGCAAGCACCATGAGTACGAGAGCTCTGTGCATGGAAAGTGCTCCGCGTCGAATCGCGTCCGCCTCGATATGTTGATCGAGATTACGGCTTTCACTTGCCGCTTCGATAGCCCCAAGGACCGAAGAGCATAAACTCCGGGAACGCCCGGCGGGCACCGTCCGCGAGTGCGGCGGTCAACTCACCGCGCAGAGGTCACGAAAATCCGATCCAGCGTCCGCCCCAGGCCACGCCAAACCACAGGACAAGCGACACGGTTGCGATCACTCGGCCGAGCGGCACTTGATCGGCGGTGAGGCTCGTCTGGGTCACGCGGCGCTGAACGGTGAAGGTGAAAATCAGCACCAGCAACAGCGAGGTCATCTTCACCCAGAACGGAAAGCTGTAATAGCACTTGATCGATTCGGAGAGAAACAACGGGATACCCGACAAGAACATCACGATCACGCCGCCGATCAGCCACGGCCGCGTCGACGCCCACAGCTGTGCGGCCGGCTGCTTGCGCAGGCCCACGCCGAACAGGCGCAAATCCACGATCAAAATCGCTCCCGCCGTAAATCCGAGACCCAGGAGATGGAAAGCCTCGATCACCGGAAACAGCCAGGTCGAATTGCGAATCCCTTCGCCGATCCCGGTCTGGTAGCACCACTGAAAGAATGGCAGCAGCGACATCAGTTCCCCGCCTCTTCGCTCGGGACGCAACTCGTCAGGAAATTGATCAGCGCGGTTTGCGGCTGCCGATCGCAATCGAACCAGTTATAGGCAATCATCCGGCCCGAAACGACGACGCCGATCCACAAAACAAGTGAAACGGCGCCGGCAATCCTCGCCGCCTTGGGCGGTATCGGATCGAGATCCCACTTGATGACGCCCGGATAGACCCGCGAGTGAAACAACCACACGTTCAATCCCGCGAGCAGCATCATGATCACTTTGCCGCGGAAAAACAGGTTCTGATACGAGCGCAGCGGGATGGCGTAGAACAGCAGCGTGCCGCTGATGACCATCACGATGAAGCCCGCAATGGTCCACGGCAGCACGCGGTTGGCAAACTCCGAGACCGGCACCTTGCGCATGGTCCAGCCGAGGAGGCGCAGGTCGAACATCACCGTCAAGCCGAAGAACAGGCACAGCGACCACACGTGGCTTGATTCGATGATGGAGTAAGCGATCTCCGACTCGTGGAGCGCGACGCTCCACGAGGATTCCGACAGGCGCTCGAAGAAATTCAGGAAATACATTCCAACCCCGTCGAAGACGATCGCGGGCCCAGGCGCGTCAGACGAGACGCGGGCTCAGTCGTTTTGCTTACTGCGTCCCCTGGCCGCGGGCGTCAGCTCGTACGGCGCACCGGTGCCGGAAGAGCCGAGGAACAGCTTGCGGCCGTCCGGCAAGGTCAGGTCGCGGCCATTGGCGCGGTGGCTCCCGTCTTTCGACTGATAGCCGTCAACCATGATCTCCGTGCCGGGCACCAGCGAGTCCTTGGTGAAGCCGCGGCGGAACAGGACGTTCGGCGTGCCCGCTTCGATCGCCCAGTTTTCCGTGGTGCCGTCCTGTTGCTTCACCTGGATGTGCAGCCAGGTGTGGGGGTTCACCCACTCCATCTTCGTGACGGTTCCCTTGAAACTCACCGGCTTGTTCGCGTCGAACTCGGCGGCGAACGCGTGGTGTGCCGATGCCGACGACGACCATCCGGCCGTCGCAAGACCGGCAATACAGACTGCTATCGCGAGATTCGTTCGCATGATTCTCTCCATGCCGCGCATTGAAATCAGAATGGCGCCCGTGCCCGCGGCGGCTCAACGATCCTGAGTTAACCTCAGGCGCCCTTACCTACCGTACCACTGATAAAACGCATCGCCGGGCGGCACCTTTCGGGTGATGTCGACGCTCATCGTCTCACCTTCCCAGTGCTTGACCAGCGGCTGCTTACGCAGATTGCCGTACATGAACTCCTCGACGAATTCGTTGCAGCGGAACTCGAGGAGCTGAATGTTCGGCTCGACACGACGATAAAGCGGCATCGCGATCCGCCACGGCTGCGTGAAGACCTTGGGATCTTCGATCGTCACTTCGTACCAGATGATGTCCGGGGACTTCAATGTGAAGCGCTCGACGAGGTGCAGCGCATCGCTGTGGAAATTGCCGGCACGATCGAACCAGCTGCGATCGTTGAAGTTGCCGACGTCGACGACGAGCGTGTCGCCGTCCCAGCGTCCGACCGAGTGGCCCATCCAGGTGTCGTCCGGCGGGCCTTCGACCTTGTCCATGTGGATCGTGCGCGCCGTATTGGAGAATTCGAAGGCGATGTGAATCTTGTTGGTGCTTTGCGTGATCTGGAACGGATAGGGCAGGTACATCGCCCGCGGGATGCCCGGCAGATAGCACTTGAGTTCCGGGTCGCGGTCGATCCAGTTCTCGGCGTTCTCTTTCTTGATCTGCAGCGCCTCGGGCTTGTACGGGATCTGTCCGTCGCCCTGGACGACGCCGAGCGATCCCGGCACCCCGCCTGCAGCGCCGAGTGCAAGAACCGGCGCCGCCGGCACCCGCGCGTAGTCATACGGATAGACGCCCTGCTGGGTGACCGCGCCGGGCCGCGCCGCGTGCGCCTGCAAATCCCAGTTGGCTTCGTTGTTGGCTTGCCAGATGCCGCTGAAGTTGGGCTTGCCCTCGACGCGGGCGGGCGGCCGCTGCTCCTGGGCTTGCGCCGGGATTGGCGCGATTGCCACGGCAACAACCGCGCTCACCGCGGCCGCGGCAATGGCGACTGACATCGTTAAGCCTGCGTAGCGGTCGCGCATGATACCTCCCTCAACTTTGTTATCTCACTGCGTTATCTTACTGCAACGGATCATCTTCGACGCCGACAAAATCCGTGGCCCCGTCCTTGGTCGCAGGATCAGGACCTCGTCCCTCGGCGAACGCGAGGTCTTCCAGACGCGCGCCTCGCAGCAGTCCGGGCAGACCGAAGTTGCCCTCGACGCAGCGCGGCTCGTAGTAAAGCCGGTTTTCCTCGTCGCTCTGCCGGGTGAACTCCTGCTTGGCCGTCCACGGCCGCGTCCACACCGTGGGATCTTCGATGGTGACGACATATTCGAGCGTTTTCGGCCCAGTCCGCCGCCAGCGCTCGACGAGATGCAGATTCTCGCGCGCACCCTGATAGTCGGACTTCGCGCTGAAGTTCGTGACGTCGATAACGAGAGTATCGCCTTCCCAGTGGCCGCGCGAATCGCCATACCACTGGCGGATGGCGGCCGGGATATGGGGGCTGCCATTCATGACGATGTTGCGCTGCCAGCTTTGGCCTTGGCCCACATCGTAGAAGATCGAGATGCCGCCCGGCGTCTGCACGATCCGCCGGAAGCTTCCCGTGGCGGCGCCAAACTCGGGCAGCCCGATGGTCAGGCAGCGGTCCGGCAACGAGTGGTCTTCGGGACCATCGTGGCAATTCATGCGCTGGGTGTTGTAGCGCGGCGGAAGTTCGGCGCGCCGCGGCGAGGGCGTCGGATCGTACGTGCCGCCGGCGCAGGCTACGGACTTGTTCTTGCACGTCCCGGTCGATTGCAGCAGGGCAAGGCGAAATGCCCGCTCGGCGGCCGCCATCTTGGCGGCTTCGGGCGTCAGCTGCGGAAGCCGGCCATTGGGCGGATCGACGATCAACGACGTCCGCAAGCCGGTGCGCTTCTGGGAGGTGAACAGCGCGTTGTAGGCGCCGGCAACATCAAGCTCGGTCCCGCGCTCCACCCGCTTGTCCCGCCGCAACAGCGCCGATCGCTCCTTGTCCAATTCGGCGCGCTGCGCTTCGGTAAACACTTCCTGGCTCGCGAATTTCGGCGACCGCTGCAGCGGCGTGTCGAACTCGTCGGTCCAGATGCCCTGCAGATCGGGCTCCCCCCACGGCGTCTTCAACGAGGACGCCGCCTGTGTCGCCGATAGAGATGGAGTCCTGAGCCATCGCCGGCGCGTGAGACACCGAAATGACGGCACCGACGGTTGCCGCGACGGTGGCAACCAGTATCGCGCTCGACGAGCGCTCCCGCATTAAAGCCTCCTTGGTCCGCGCAGGTGTTACTGCAGCGGATCTTCTTCTACGCCGACGAAGTCCGTGGCGTTGTCTTTTGTTGCCGGATTTGGCCCTCGTCCTTCGGCAAAAGCAAGGTCTTCGACGCGCGCCGCACGCATGATTCCCGGAAGGCCGTAGTTCCCTTCGACGCAGCGCGGCTCGTAATAAAGCCGGTTCTGCCGATCGCTCTGCCGGGCGAATTCCTGCTTCGCGGTCCACGGCTTGGTCCACACCGTCGGATCTTCGATGGTGACAACATACTCGAGCGACTCCGGCCCGGTACGCCTCCACCGCTCGACGAGATGCAGGTTCTCGCGCGAGCCGCGATAATCGGTCTTCGGACTGAAGTTCGTCACGTCGATCACGAGCGTGTCGCCCTCCCAGTGGCCGCGCGAATCGCCGTACCACTGGCGGATGCTCGCCGGCAGATGGGGACTGCCATTCATGACGATGTTGCGCTGCCAAACCTGTCCTTGGCCGACGTCATAGAAAATCGAGATGCCGCCCGGCGTCTGCACGATCCGACGGAAGCTTCCGCCATAGGCGGTGCCAAACTCGGGCAGTCCGCCGGTCAGACAGCGGTCCCCGAGCGAACCATCCTCCGGATCATCGTGGCGATTCATGCGACCCGTGTTGTAGCGCGAAACGCGCTCCGCGCGCCGCGGCGAGGGCGTCGGATCGTATTTGCCGCCGCTGCATGCCACTGAATTATTGGTTCTGCACGTCTCGGTCGCCTGCAACAGCGCCAGACGAAATTCCTGGTCGGCCGCAGCAATCTTCTGGGCCGCCGGCGTCACCGCCGGAATCCGGCCATTGGGCGGATCGACGACAAGCGACGTCCTCGCGCCGGTGCGCTTGATCGACATGAACACGGCGCTGTAGGCGCCGGCGACGTCAAGCTCGGTCCCGCGCTCCACGCGCTTGTTGCGGCCGAGCAGCGACGACCGTTCCTTGTCGAGTTCCGCCCGCTGCGCCTCGGTGAAAAATTCCTGGCTAGCAAATTTCGGCGAGCGCTGAAGCGGCGTGTCCGTTTCGTCAGTCCAAATGCCTTGCAAATCAGGTTCGCCCCACGGCGTCCGCAATGCCGAGGCGACGCCCGGAGACTTCATGGATGCATCGGCCGTTTGCGCAATGCTCGCCGCCGGCTTCAAAAAACCGAGCGCCGCGATGAGCGCACACGATGCTCCGATCGACTTCAGAAGCCGAATGCGCATCTCTTTCCTCCCTGCTGCCCGCCGCCAGGCAGAAGACCCTGACAACTGGCGAGGACCACAACGCCAACTGATATTCTTATGCGCGCATTATTCATCAACGACGCAGTCGCTGTCCAGCAGATTGGAACGGTCGAGAGGTTCGCCTGAAGACGGGGAGTTATGCTTGTCCGCTGGCACCCGGCTGGGATACCGGTGTCGGCCTCCTCATCAGCGAGAAGACGACCGGCGTTGCGATGAGCGACAGCAGCACCGAAAAACACAGCGCGCCAATTACCGCGAGCGCCAGCGGTTTGAGCATATCGGCGCCGGTGCCGATGCCATAGGCAAGCGGCAACATTCCAAGCGCTGCGGCGAGCGACGTCATCAAAACCGGGCGGAGGCGGCGCCGCCCGGACCGCACGAGAGATTCTTCGACGCTCAGGCCCTCGGCGCGAAGTTGGCCCACGAGATCGAGCATGAGAATGCCGTTCTTGGCGACAATGCCGACACCGATGATGGCGCCGAGGAATGAAACGACGTTCAGCGTCGTTTCCGTGAGCCACAAGGCGGCAATCGTGCCGAACAACGCGAGCAAAGCGCCGAACACGATCGCGACAGGTTCGCGGAAGGAGCCGAACTCGATCAGCAGCACAATGAAGACGAGAAGCACCGCCATCGCCAGGACCATCAGCAGATTGCGAAACAACTCCTGCTGCTGTTGATAGAGCCCGCCGAATTCGATCATCCCCTGCGACGACGGACTTTCTGCAGCCAGTTTGTTGCGGATCTCCGTCATGGCACTGCCGAGATCGCGGCCTTCGAGCCGCGCGGTCACGGCAATATTCTGGCGCAGATCCTCGCGCCGCAGTTCGAGTTGCCCCGGGGTCTCGACCACGTCGGCGACTTGCGACAGCTTCACCAGGCTGCCGTCGGCGGTGCGCAACGGCAATTCGCGCAGGGTCGCCACTTCTTCGATGCTCGCGCCATCCACGCGCACGCGGATGTTCACGATGCGATCGCCCTCGAGCACGCTTGATGAAATCTGGCCGAGCATGGCCGTGTTGACCGCGGCCGCCACGTCGCTCGTGGTGAGGCCGAAGCGCTGCGAGCCGAGCGAGCGCACGCGCAGGCTCAGCGTCGGCCCCGTGAACACGAGGCCGTCGAACACGTCGACGACGCCTCTGACTTGACCGAGTTGCTTGGCGATGTCCGGACCGGTCTTTTTCAAAAGCTCGGCGTCGGTCGAGAACACCTTCACCTCGATCGGGTTCGGCGACCATGTGAGGTCGCCGATAAGGTCGCTCAGAATTCCGGGAAATTCCCAGATGGTCCCGGGGATCGCAACGCGGAACTTCGCGCGCAGTTCGGCGATCACGTCCTGCGTATGCCGTCGCCGGTCGGGCTTGAGCTTGACCAGAAAATCGCCGGTGTTGGGCTCGGCGATGGCGAGCGCCAGCCGCGCCCCGGTGCGACGCGAATAGCCTTCCACTTCGGGCGTCGCGCGCAGAATTTCTTCGGCCTGCAAGAGTTGGCGGTTGGTCTCGGCGAGGCTCGTTCCATATGGCGTGTGATAGTCGATGACGAAGCCGCCCTCGTCCATCTCCGGCAGAAAGTCGGTCGCGAGCTTTCCGTAAAGAACGACGCCCGCGGCCACCACGAGACCGCAACCGGCCAACGTCAACCACCGATGTCGGAGCGCCGATCGCATGACGATTTCGTAGAGACGCACGATGCGGCGGAACAGGAACCCGCCTTCATCCACGTCATGCGCAGCGGCGCCTTCGCGAGGGCGACGCTCGCGAATGAACCATGCCGCCAACGATGGCGTGAGCGTGATCGCCAACACGAGCGAGGTGATGAGCGATACGACCATCGTCAGCGCGAGGGCACGGAAAAAGACGCCCGTGACCCCATCGAGAAACGCCAGCGGAATGAACACGACCACCGGCGTCAGCGTGGATCCCACCAGAGGGCGGAAGATTTCGCTGATGGCTGACTGAACGGCCTCTACGCGGGGAAGGCCCGCCGCGATCTTGGCGCTGATGGCTTCGACCACCACGATGGCATCGTCGATGACCAGCCCGATCGCCGCCGCGATGCCTCCGAGCGTCATCAAATTGAAACTCAAGCCGGCGAGCCGCATCGCGGCCACGGTTATCAGCACCGTCACCGGGATAACGACGATTGCGGTCAGCGTCGCGCCCCAATTCTTCAGAAACAAAAAGATAATGACGACCGACAGGATGAGGCCGAAGAGAATCGCTTCCCAGACGCTTTGCACCGAGGCCCGGACCAGCAACGATTGGTCGTAGAAAAATGCCAATTTCGCATCGGGCGGCAGCTCCTTTTGCAGGGAGCGGATCACGTTCTTTACGCCATCCGCGATCTCGACCGTGCTGCCGTCGGGCTGGCTGCGGATGTTGAGCAGAACGGCATTGACCCCGTCCGCGGTGACGATGTTGAAGACCGGTTCCGGCCTGCGCTCGACACGGGCGAAATCCTTCAGCCGCAAAGCGCGGCCGTCGACCACCGCAATCGTCACGTTCTCGATCTCGTCGATGTCGTGCACGCGGCCGTCGACGACCGTGAGATAGAGCGTGTAGTCCTCCTCGTGCATCCCGCTCGACGCCACCAGATTGGTCTTGACCAACGTGTCGGTGACCTGCGCCAGGCTCAGTCGCGCAGCGTTCAATCGCATCGGGTCGATAATGACGTGGTATTCGGGCGTGCGGCCGCCGACGAGATCGACCCGCGCCACGCCGGGGACGCGCAGAAATCGCGGCTTGATGTCGTAGCGGGCCATTTCCCAGAGATGGGTGATGTCGCGCGTCGAGCTGGTGAGGCTGACGCCGAGAATGGGAAACGCCGAAAACGTCAGGCGCCACACGACCGCGGTCGCCGTTGCCGGAAGAGTGCTTCGGATTTGCGCGAGGCGGCTGTTGACGTAAAGCTCGGACTGAATCATGTCCACTTGCCAGTTGAAGAAGACGTTGACTTCCGCCGAGCCGCGGCCCGTGGCGGAGCGCACCGACACCGCACCTGGAATGTCTTTCATCGCCTCTTCGATCGGCCGCGTGATGGTGGCCATCATCTCGTCGGCCGGCATGACGCCGTTATCGATGAGGATGACGCAGCGCGGGAAGTTCGTTTGCGGAAATACGGATGACGGCATCCGCAGCGCCGCGTAAACGCCCGCAAGGCACAACACGATCGTGATGAACGTGATGGCGGTCGCGTTGCGCGTGGCGAACTGTCCGAGATTGAAGCTCATCAGCACTTACTTTGGTTTGCAGCTTAAGGCTTCGTGATCTTCACTTTCGTTTCCTTTGGCAGGCCATAGGCACCCACGGTCACGATGGTGTCGCCCTCCTTCAAACCTTCGGCCTCGATTTCGACGAGGTTGCCGTCGCGCAGCCCGGTCTTGACCGGCAATTGGACCGCCTTGTCGCCGTCGACCACGTAGATGACCGTCTTGTCGTCGGCCTTCACCAGGCTCTCGCGCGGCACCGCAAGTCGGCCGCTCAATTCCTCGGTGGTGATGCGGGCGCGCACGAACTGACCCGGCCGCAATCCTAAATCGTCCGGCAGCACCAGCCGCACCGGGGCGGCGGCGGTCTTCAGGTCCACCGACGGACTCACAAACAAAACACTGCCGGTCGTCGCGGCCTTGGCATTGCCGGTAATGAAAATCTCCGCCGTCTGGCCGACCTTCAACGGCACGGCCTCCTCGGCCGGAACATGGACCGTTGCGACGAGACGCTTGAGGTCGACAATCTCGGCCACGACGGTATTGAGGTCGACCGACTGGCCCGGCTGGACATTGATGCGCGCCACCATGCCGTCGAGCGGCGAGGCGAGTTGCACCTGCGCAATGGCGGCCTGTGCCGAGGCGAGTTCCGCGCGCGCAGCGGCGAGGCGCTGATCCGCCTCTTGCTTTGCTTGCATCGACACGGCGTTGGAGGCGACGAGGCTGTTGTGGCGATCGGCGACCTGCTGGGCAAACACCAACGCATGCCGCGCCTTGTCGACCGCCGCCTGAGCAATTCGGTCATCGAGTACGACGACGACATCGCCCGCCGCGACGCGCTGGCCTTCCCCGACTCGGATTGCCGCGACGATCCCGGCGATCGGAGCCGCAAGCTTGGCGCCGCCGCCCGGCTGCCCTGTCTTCGCGGGCTCCGGTTCGACAATGCCGTAGGCCTCGACCCGCGCCCTCAAGTCGGTTCTGATCACCTTGCCGACCTGAACGGCGACTTCGGTTTCGACCTTTTCGTCGTCGTCCTTGGGAATGGCGCTGCTGCAGCCGCCAAGCCCCACCACCGCCACGCCCACAAGCGCGGACAGCAAAGCCGGCGCTATGTATTCGCGGCAGCAAGCCATAACCCAACTCAACCTCGCCTCAAGGATGCGCACCGGCAACATTGCGCGTGGGGCGAGGCTCGGCAAGCACGCAATGCGAGCGCGACGCGAATTGCGGGACGCGTTAACGAATTGAGCCGCAGCAGTTAATGCGGGTTGCCCCCGCGACGCGCATTCAGCCTGCTGCGTCGGCAATAGTAAAGAGCCCAGTGCTGGCAACCTATTTCCAACGCCGATTCCATCCTGTCGTCGCCCGGCTTGACCGGGCGACCCAGTAACCACGGGTTTCGGCCTTTTGGCACGGCCGGTTTTCCGCCGCGGATTACCGGACGCTCCGGTGTCTTACCGTATTGTCGACCGAGCCCTTCCGGAGAACGAAACTTTTGGTGCAGCGCAGCGCGCAATTATATTAATTTGAATCAGTCGGTTCCCTCAATTCCCGCAGCAGCTCCGGCCCAATCCACACCGTCGCCTGGAAGCCCCATCCAAGCCCGGCCAACTCACTTCGGACACAATCGCCCCGTCTGTAATTTGGGGGAAAACTTCTGGGTTTACGCGTGACCCGGCGCGTATCTCGACACGAGGATGTTTTATGAAGCCTCGGAAGTTCGTCGGCGGCCAACGCCTAAATCAGCTCCCTCGCAGTGAGGGTTATCTCCGACATTTGCGCCAGCATTCGCTGGTGTGGCTCGTGGCTTCCGCCGTCGCGGTACTCGGCACGGGCGAAGGCCTGGCCAAGCACAAATCGGCGTCGTCCGAGGACCACCACAAGTCGCACAAGAAGGGTGACAAGGGCGACAAAGCCGACAAGGAAGACAAAGAAGCGGAGCATCACAAGGGCCGCAAGGACCACAAAAAGGAAGCCGATAAGAACAGCGATAAGGTCAAGGGTTCGGAACACCACAAGCACGTCGTCGAGCAGCCCGCCACCGAGGATGGTGCGCCGGCGGTACTCTCGCCCGATCTCATCATCACGAAGCAGGCGCTGGATTTAGGCCGTCACGGCAAGGGCAAAGACGCAACCGCGCTCGCCGCATCGATCAGCGATCCGGTCGCGGTGAAGCTCGTCGAGTGGGCGCAGTTGCGCCGTTCCGACAGCGACGCGGGCTTGAGCCGCTACCTCGATTTCATCGCCGCCAATCCCGAATGGCCCAGCATACCGATGATGCGTCGGCGCGCCGAGGCGCGGCTGTGGCAGGAGCGGCGCGATGCCGCGACGGTGCGGCAGTTGATCGGCAACGAGGCGACCAGCGCCATCGGTCGCCTGGTGCTCGCCCGCATCGAGATCGCCGAGGGCAACCGTGCCCATGCCGAGAGCGAGGTTCGCGCGGTGTGGCAGTCGGAGCCGCTGTCGGCCGAACTCGAAACCGCAGTGCTCGCCGCCTTCCCCGACGTGCTGACTCGCGAAGACCATGTGGCGCGGATGGACCGGCGCATCGGCGCCAAGGATTTTGCCGCGGCGACCCGCGCCGCGAAACACGCCGGCGACGATCACGTCGCGATCGTGAAGGCGTGCACCGCCGCCGAGGCCAAGGCCGGCAAGGGCGGATCGCTGCTCGATGGCGTTCGCGCCGATGCCCGCGGCGATTTGGGCTATGCACTGTGCCGGGTGCATTGGCTGCTGCGCAACGATTCCCCCGGCTCCAACGTCAAAGGGCGCATCGTGACGCCGAAGGGCGACGTTGCCGGCGCGGCCAAGCTGGTGCTCGCGGCATCGCAAGAGGACCTGTCGCGCCAGGACACCGACGAATGGTGGCGCGAGCGGCGCTTGCTCGCGCGCAAGCTCCTCGACATCGGCGATGCGATGACGGCCTATCAAGTGGCGCGCGACGCCGCGCCGCCGGCCAATCCCTATTACCGCGCCGACACTCACTTCATGGCCGGCTGGATTGCGCTGCGCTTTCTCGGCGATGCGACGACCGCGCTCACGCATTTTGCCCATATCGACGACGGCCAGACCGATCCGCTGGTCCTCGCGCGCGCCGCCTACTGGCGCGGCCGTGCGGCCGAAGCATTGGGTCAAGCGGACGAGATGCGCGCGCAATACGAGGCTGCCGCCCGCTATCCGACTGCCTACTATGGCCAGCTCGCCCGCGCGCGGCTTGGCATCGATGAGACTCGTGGAGCTGCGCTCGACCCCTGAGCCCGCCACGAGCGACACGAACGAAATCGTGCGTGCGGCGGAGATGCTCTACAAAATGGGCGAGGGCGACCTCGCCATGTCGTTCGTCTCAGACCTCGCCAAAGAGAGCCACGACGGCGCCGTGATTGCCGGCGTCGGCAAGCTCACGGCCCGTTACAACGATGCCCAGGCGATGCTGCTCGTCGGCAAGGCGGCGTTGGCGCGCGGCTTGCCGATGGAAGAATTTGCGTTCCCGGACATCGGCGTGCCGGACTACAAGCCGGTCGGCGCGAAACTCGATCGCTGCATCGTCTACTCGATCGTGCGCACCGAAAGCGGCTTCGACCAGGCCGACATGTCGGCCGCCAAGGCGGCCGGGCTGATGCAGGTAACGCCAGGTGCCGGCCGCGACACGGCGAAACGCTTCGGCGTTTCCTACGACTGGAAGCGCCTCGTGTCCGACAAGGCCTACAACACCCAGCTTGGCGCCGGCGAAATCTCCGGCCTCCTCCAGGATTACCGCGGCTCGTTCATCCTGACGTTCGCCGGCTACAACGCCGGCCGCGGCCGGGTCGAGCAGTGGATTGCCGCGCACGGCGATCCGCGCGATCCCAAGGTCGATGCGGTCGATTGGGTCGAGCGCATTCCGTTCTCCGAGACCCGCAACTACGTCGAGCGCGTCATGGAGAACCTGCAGGTCTACCGCAAGCGCTTCGGCGACAGCGTCGCGACGGTCGAGCCCAATTTGCACCGCGCCGCCAACGATCCAGCATTCGGCGCCGGCTGCGGTGGAACTGTCTGCGCCTAACTGACCGATAGCTTGCTCGTGCGTTGCACGACGACGCGTTTGGCGCGCGGTGCAGTAACGTTCAGAAGCAGGAGCGAGCTTATTTCTTCGCGAGCGCGTCCCGCTGCTTCATCAGGCGGTCAAGTTCTTCGTTTTGCCGCGCAATGCGATCGGCGTTGCGATCTTCGTCTTCGGCACCCGACTGCGCGGCGGCTTGTTCAATCAACTGCCGAATATTGTCGCGAACGATCGCAATGCGCTTGTCGAGTTCAGCAAGCGAAACTGTGCTGTTCATCGTGCTTCCCTTCCCGGCGGGCTTCGGTTTCTCGCCGCTGGCGAGAGCTGGCGCAAAGCTTATCCCCGATCGGGAAACCCCGTCAAAGCATTGAGGTTGATGCACTTCTGTAGGGTGCGAAAGCTTGTCATCGGGCCGGCCGAAGGCCGGACCCGTTGGGCGGCCGAGGCGATTGCGCAAAATCCACTTTCGGTCATTCCGCCGTGCGCACCATGGGCGCGGCAACGGTGCGCACGCGCGGACAAGTCCGCGCTTTGCGCACCCCACGGACGCCTCGCCGTTTCGCACGAACGACGCTGGATCGCCGCGCGTCCTTGACATAAGCTCGATCCGACGCCTGCGGGCCAAGCCATTCCGAGGAAGCGCCGTGAAATTCATCTGGCCATGGGAGGACAGGAATCGCCGGTTCTCCTGGCTCAAGGCGAGCGCGTTCGCGCTCATGCTGTTTCCGGCGATCCGCACCGCCTATCTCGTCGCCACCGGCGAGTACGGGACCGCCGCGCCGATCGTACTTGGCGGCCTGACCTTCTGGTCGGGCGTGTGGGCAACCGTGATCCTGCTGATGGCCTTGGCGGTCACGCCGGCAATCGTGATCTTTCGCTGGCCGGCGCTCGTCGATGTGCGGCGAATGGTTGGCGTGTCGGCGCTCGTCTATACGATCGCGCACATCATCATCTACTTCGCCTTCCGGCATTGGGACTTTGCGTTCATCATCAACGACGTCACGCGGCTGACGCTGATCCTGGCGACGCTCTCCACCATCGGCCTCATCGTCCTCGGGGCGACGTCCGTCGATGCGGCGATCGCCTATATGGGCGCGAAGAACTGGCAGCGGCTGCACACCACGACCTACGTCATCAGCGCCCTCGCCATCCTCCATGTCGTGCTCGCGCGCGGCACCTACACCGAGCAGTACATGCTGACGGGGCTATTTGTCTGGCTGATGGCCTGGCGCGTGCTCGCCCGCTATCGGCTGGGTGCCAACGTCAAGGCGCTGACGTTACTCGCGTTGGCAATGTGCCTTTTCACGGCGCTTCTCGAAGCGGGCTTTCTGTGGGGACGCCGCGGCTTCAGTCCGATCGAGACGATCGGCTACAATTTCACATTCAAGATTTTGGAGGTCGACGTCCCGCCGGCATGGCAGGTGCTGGCGTTCGGCCTTCTGGCGACGCTCTGTGCCGCCGGTCGTGAAGCGTTCCGGGTGAGGGCGGCGGGGCTCGAAGCCCGCCAGGCCGGCTAAGCGATCTCAAATCGATTTCACTTGCGCGGCGGCGTGACCTTCGCCTGCGGGTACCAGAACGTCTGGTGGCAACTCTCGCAGACCTCCTCCATTTTGGCGCCGATCTCCAATAACGCATCGGTGTCTTTCGCTTCACTCGCGTGCAAAGCTTCGACACCGACAGCTTGCAGCGCACCGGCGAAAGCATCGAAGCCAGCTTGGTTCTTCTTGACGAGCGCGGTGATCTCGGGCGGCTCCAACTCGACCCCCGGCGCATCGGATGGAGTGCCGGGAGGAGCCGCTTCGCGGCCGGGCATCATCAGCAAATTGCCGCCCTCGATAATGCGGACAGCGGCGCGACGTACATCGTGCCACTCATCATCCGTTTTCGGCAGCAGGTCGCGGATGCCGTTTTCATCCACCACGGTGCCGGCAGCACCCCACAACACATCCGCCGACGGATCGATGATCGAGTCCATCAGGTCCTTGATGGTGGTGCGGACCGGGCGGTCGGCATTGGCGGCGGCTTGAGCGGCAGGCGCTGCCGGTGCCGTCGATCGTGCGCCGGAACTCGGCACAAAGCGCCGGAGCGATGATGAGCGCGGACGAGGCCAACAACACGGCCGCCGCCAATTGTCTTCTCATCAGGCCCTCCCTCATGTTGGAGATCGATCTTATTTTGCAGGTCTATCGTAGCAATCCGGGGACCCGCTCGAAAACGCGTTGCCAGCGTTGCGCAATCGCTCGTTTTGAGTGTGTACGCGCCAATCCGTGAACCGACCGCGGGGAAAGCGATTGACTTGCGCCACCGGGGTGACAAAGCTAGCCGCAAAGCAGTCTGCACCTGCAGGAAATGCGGGGCGGCGATCTGGCGAGGAGGCTCGGATGGAACATCGGTCGAGAGGCGCGAGATGCGCGAATGCTGCAACCGCCTTGGTGGCCGTGCTCCTGGTCGGCTTGGTTGCGGCCGCAAGCTACGCCCAATCGTATAAGGCGCCGCGCACGCCGGACGGCAAACCCAACATCAACGGCATCTGGCAGTCGCTCAACTCGGCCAACTGGGATCTCCAGGAACACGCGGCAGGCCCCGGACGTGGTCGTGGCCCTCGGAGCAGTCGGCGCCGTTCCCGCGGGGCTCGGCGTCGTCGAAGGCGGCGAGATTCCCTACCTGCCGGCAGCGGCGGCGAAGAAGAAAGAGAACTTCGCGAACCGCCTGACCGCCGATCCGGAGATCAAGTGCTATCTGCCCGGCGTGCCGCGGGCGACCTACATGCCCTATCCGTTCCAGATCATCCAGACACCGCAGGCCATCCTGATGGCCTATGAGTATGCGGGCGCCATGCGCACCATCTACATGGACAAGGCGCCGAAGAGCCCGGCCGACAGCTGGATGGGACACTCGGTCGGCCACTGGGAGGGCGACACGCTCGTCGTCGACGTGACCGATTTGAACGAAGAGACGTGGTTCGACCGGGCGGGAGATTTCCACAGCGATGCGCTGCACGTGATCGAGCGCTACACGCCGCTGACCCCGGACGCGCTCAGCTACGAAGCCACCATCGAGGACCCGAAGGTGTTTTCGCGGCCGTGGAAGATCAGCATGCCGCTCTACCGTCGCCTGGAAAAGAATGCGCAGCTCCTGGAATTCAAGTGCGTCGAGTTCGTGGAAGAACTGATGTACGGGCACTTGAGCAAGCAGCCGCGCAAATGAAGGCCAGTGAAAAAGGAGGATCCCATGAACCGTCGATCTCTCACTTCGGTGGATACTCTCGCGATCGTGTGTGCGACGGCGCTGCTCGCGCCGGCACTGGCCGCTGCGCAATCCGCGCAACCTGCGGCGACCGCTGCCGCCAAGACGTCGAGCGTGCCGCGCATGCCGGACGGCCGGCCGGACCTGCAGGGCGTGTGGGATTTCCGCACCATCACGCCGATGGAGCGACCCAAGTCGCTCGGCACCAAGGCCTTCTTCACCGAAGAGGAAGCGGCGAACTTCGAAAAGGACGAGAATCGCCGCCAGAACCGCGATCTGATCGATCCCGAGAAGGGCGGCCTGGACTATCCGGCGCGCGGCGTCATTCCGTACAACGAGTTCTGGTACGACCGCGGCAACAAGATCGTCGGGACGCGGCGCACCTCGCTGATCGTCGATCCGCCTGACGGTCGCTTCCCCGCTTTGACGGCCGAGGGACAGAAGCGCGCGGCGCAGCGTGCCGAATGGGCGCGCGCGAACCAGCTCGGGCGTTCGCCCGCCGATTCATACGAAGACCGCACGCTGTCGGAGCGGTGCCTCATGGGGCTCAACGCCGGGCCGCCGATGCACCCGGGTCCGTACAACAATAATTTCCAGATGTTCCAGACTCCGGAATACGTCGGGATCCTGACCGAAATGATCCACGACGCCCGCATCGTTCCCCTGGACGGCCGGCCGCACATCAGCATGCGCCAGTGGAAGGGCGACTCGCGCGGCCACTGGGAGGGCGACACGCTCGTTGTCGACACCACCAATTTCAAGCGCGAGACGAGCTTCCCCGGATCAAGCGCCCACACTCATGTGATCGAGCGCTTCACGCGCACCGACGACAAGACGCTGCTCTATGAATTCACGGTCGACGATCCGACGATGTGGACGCGGCCATGGACGGCGGCGATCCCGATGACGAAGAGCGACGAGCCGATCTACGAGTTTGCCTGTCACGAGGGCAATCACGCCCTCATCGGCATCCTCGCCGGCGCGCGCGTTCAGGAAAAGGCGGAAGAAGAGCGCGCGAAGAAGGGCGCGAAGTAAGCCGCGGCGCGGACTTGACGGTCGCCGGTCACCGCTTCGGACTTGGCGCTACGAAGCCGGCGTCGCGCGGCTGCTTTGGCAGCCGTCGCGCAAAGCTCTTGAGCTTTGCGTCGGGATTCCATCAACTTCGTTTCGATGGATGCTCTCACTCTGTTCGGCCTCTTCGCCGTCTCGGCGATGCTTGTCTGCTACGCGCTCGAAGATCGCAGCCCCTGGTTCGTGCTGGCGTTTGCGGCGGCGTGCGCACTCGGCTCCGCCTATGGCTTCCTGCAAGGCGCCTGGCCGTTCGGCCTCGTCGAAGCAGTCTGGGCGATGGTCGCGCTGCGCCGCTGGCTCAACGTGCGGCGTTCGTGATGCGCGAGGTGTTCCCCGCCCTGATACCGATGCGAGCCGCCGCGCGATTTGTCGGCATGGTTAACGGTTATGTAACTGCAACGACGCACAATCCCGCCGTGTTCAGTAGTCGAGGGGTTGTACAATGAAACACATCAGTATCGTGGTCCTGTCGTTGCTTCTGCCGGCAAGCGCGGCGCTCGCCGCCGATATGCCCATGAAGGAGCCGCCGCCGCCGGTGCCGATCATGGGCAAGGCTCCGATCGGAAAAGCGCCGATTGGCAAATCACCGGTCGGCAAATATCCCATCGCGGTCCGCGGGTAACCTTTGAAGATCGGCGGGACGGAGAAGCCCTGAGGCTCGGCCTCTTCGGGTCTCCGTCACCGTCGGTTCACATCAAGTTCTGACCTCGCGCTCTGAGCGCTGGTATCTATCGACTATGCGGCCTGTCAGCGGGCAGCCGGCTGGAAAAGTTCGACGAGGTTTCCCGCCGGGTCCTGCAGCAGGATTTGCGACCCGCCCGGACCGGTGACGATCTCATTACGGAACCGCACACCGGCGGCACCCAACCGCGCGACCTCGGCCGGCAAATCATTCACGATGAAGTGGATGCGATTCCAGCCGCCCGGACCGGGACGCTCGCCATCAGGCATCGGACGACCCGCCGAACTTTTGGGCCCGCTGAGCAGTAGGCGCAGCGATCCACGCACAACGTCCGCGAATGCCGGCGCGGCATTCGTGAGAACTGTGAAGCCGAAGTGCGTCGTGTACCATGCTACGGCGGCGTCGACATCGTCGACCATATAGCGAACGTTGACGGTAGCTTCCGGCACGTTTGCCTCCTACGTTGCTGAGATCACGAGGCACATAAACGCTACAGCGGAATCAGGCCTCGATCAACTGACGTCACGTCAGCGGGAAGGCGTTCGTGTTCCAGCTGGCCGACCTTCAGAAGTAGTTGAGGGGTCGAAATATGCCCGACAGCCGCCTACCCGAAACGACGGATCCGCGTCTCTATCTCCCGCATATTGTCCGCAACCGTGACCCGATATTCGAGGTGCTGCGGCGCGTATTGCCGGCTCAAGGGCTTGTCCTCGAACTCGCGAGCGGCAGCGGCGAGCAGGCCGTGTATTTCGCGCAGCGTTTGCCGGCGCTGCGCTGGCAGCCGAGCGATATCGAGCCGCGTTCGCTCGCGAGCATCGCCGCGCATCAAGCTGACGCCAACCTCGCCAATCTGCTGCCGCCGCTTCTCCTCGATGCCACCGCGGAGCCGTGGCCGGTCGAGCGCGCCGATGCGCTCGTCTGCATCAACATGATCCACATCGCGCCGTGGCGCGTCAGCGAAGGTTTGATGGCGGGCGCGCGCCGTACGCTTGCGGCAGGCGGCGTCATCTATCTCTACGGCCCGTACAAGATCGATGGCCGTCACACCGCGCCGAGCAACGTGGAGTTCGACCAGTCGCTGCGCGCACGCAACCCCGAATGGGGGATACGCGATCTCGCCGACGTCACCGCACTCGCCGCGCGTCACGGCTTTGCGCTGGCCGAGACCGTGCCGATGCCGGCGAACAATCTGAGCGTCGTTTTCCGATCGGGCGCGTAATCGTTGCCGCCAAACCCGTAAACGCCACCGCTTGCCCCGCTAGTGACGGACGCAACCTGCGGCGGCGCAAAATGAAAACCCCGCCCCCGAGGGCTTGCGCCGCAAGCCCCGCTGCGGCATGTCTTAGGCAGGTTCCGGCGCGTTCATCGCATGGGGCCGCACACAACCTGGCCCAGGGGGGAAGCATGATCGGAAGCAATCACTTTTGGAGTGTTTTTGGCGCTGTGGTGATCTCGGCCGCGCTCGTCGCGCCGATGGATGCCGCCGAGAACATCGAGGCCAAAGTGCAGGTGTGCACCGCCTGCCACGGTACCAACGGCGAGCCCGTCAATGCGACGACCCCGATCATCTGGGGTCAGCAGGAATATTTCATCGTCAAGCAACTGCACGATTATCGCGCCGGCGATCGCGAAAATCCGATCATGGTGGTGTTCGCCAAGGGGCTGACCCAGGCGGACCTGCGCCCCGTCGCGCAATATTTCTCGAAAAAGACCTGGCCGGCGCGGACGACGCCCGTGGCCGCCGTTCCCGAGCCGCCCGGAATGGCGCGCTGCCAGATCTGTCACCAGCCGAAGTTCGTCGGCGGCCTGCCGGCGCCGCGGCTCGCCGGCCAGAGCTACGAATATCTTGTCGACGCGATGAAGAACTTCGCTGACGGCGATCGCACCAACAACGCCGACATGGTGAAGATGATGCAGGAGCTTTCACCCGCCCAGCGGGAGGCCATCGCGCGCTATCTGGCTTCGCTGTGAGAGTTGCAGCTCTGCGCGCTCGTTAGTGCGCAAGACCGAGTTTATGGAGTGCGCTGCTTTTCACCTCTCCCCTCGCGGGAGAGGTCGCCAGCGCGCAAGCGCGGGCGGGCGAGGGGGCGTGCAACAAATTCGGCGTTTCTCGTGTGGCCCGCCCCCTCACCCCGACCCTCTCCCGCGAGGGGAGAGGGGGAAGAACGTGCCGCGCGATATTCGGTAGTGCCCCCGCCGCAGGGAAGAATGAGCACCTCCTCGCCCGCGATTGCGCTGGCATTCGCGGGCAATCGCGCCAAAATGGCGACGAGCTACGGAGGCGTCACATGGCCAATGTGTTCTCGGTCGACGATTTAGGTTGGAAGGACTTGCGCGGCCTGCCGGGCGCCCGCGGCTTTGAGTTCAAGGCGCTGACCGACGACGCCTATACCAAGGCCTATAGTTGCGAGCTTGTTCGGCTCGAGCCCGGCGACCATTCCGTTCCGCACATCGAGCCCTGGAGCCATCTCTTGTATTTCCTGAGCGGCACCGGCGACATCACCATCGACGGCAGCACGTCGCCGGTGCGAACAGGCACGGTGTGCCAGGTCCGCGCGGGAGAGAAGCATTCGCTGCGGAATCTCGGCGCGGACGACATGGTCATTTTGACGATCTACGATCCGCCGCGCGCCAGGCCGAAAGATCGGTCCTGAGCCTCCGTTCGGCGCCGGGACCTTTGGCGGCGTTATTTTTGGTGCGCGGACCGGCTTCGGCGCTGAAGCATTGCCGCGTGCCTGGAGGGAAGGCGCATGCTGCGAACCGGCAAAGAGCATATCGAATTGCTGCGCGACGGCCGCGTCATTTACATCGGCGATGAGCGCGTCGACGACGTCACGCGCCACCCGGCATTCCGAAATGCCGCGCAGACCGTGGCGTCCATCTACGACATGAAGGCCGACCCCGCGAACCGCGAGGTGATGACCTACGAGGAGGACGGCGGGCGGCATTCGATCTACTTCCTGCGCGCAACATCGCGCGACGACCTGCAGCGGCGCATGCTGGGCCACCGCCGCATCGCCGAACTGACGCACGGCATGTTCGGGCGATCGCCCGACCACGTCGCTTCGTTCATCACCGGCATGGTCATGAAGCTCGATGAGCTCAAGGCGCCGTTTGCACGCCCCGACAACCTCTCCGCCTATTACCGCTACGCCCGCGACAACGATCTCTACGTCGTTTACGCGGTGCTGCCGCCGCAGGCCGCGCGCAATCCGGAGTTCTACCAGCGCCAGAATATTCCGGTGCCGACGCTGCGCGTCGTCCGCGAGGACGATTCCGGCGTCGTCATCTCGGGCATGAAGATGCTGGCGACCGGCGCCGTCCTCGCCAATGAAATCTGGATCGGCAACCTGCTGCCGCTCGCGCCGGATCAGAAGAACGAGGCGATCACCTGCGCGATCCCCTGCAACGCGCCGGGCTTGAAACTGTGGTCGCGCCAGCCGTTCGAGCCCGGCTGCACGTCGGAATTCGACTCGCCGCTGTCCTATCGCTACGACGAAACCGACAGCATGCTGTTGTGCGACGAGGTCAAGGTGCCGTGGGAGCGCGTGTTCGTCCACGGCGACGCGCTCCTCGCGCGCGACATCTATGTGAAGACGCCGAGCCACTGTTTCGGCAATCATCAGTCGAATGTTCGCTATTGGTCGAAGATGCGCCTTCTCGTCGGCCTGTGCAGCAAGGTCGCCTTCGCCACCGGCGCCGATCAGGTGCCGGCGGTGCGCGAGGCGCTCGGCAGGATTTCGTCTTACGAGGCGATGATCGCCGGCATGGTCAATGGGCAAATCAACGCCTTCGAGGAATGGCCGGGCGGCGGCTACGTCTGCTTCAACCGGCGGATGATGTATGCGGCGCTCGAATGGTGCACGCAAAACTACAGCAAGTTCATTGACGAGCTGCGCGAACTCTGCGGCGGCGGCGTGTTCCAGATGCCCGCGAATATCTCGGTGATGCGCGATGCCGATCTCGCGCGCGACTTCGAGACCTACTGGCAGACGCCGCAGAGCGATGCCGTCACCCGCATGAAGCTGTTCAAGCTCGCCTGGGACATGGTGGGCTCGGAGTTCGCCGGCCGGCACCTGCAATATGAAAAATTTTATGCCGGCGCGTCCTTCATCGTGCGCAACCACGCCTTCCGCGAAACCGACTGGGCCGCGTTCAACAAAATCGTCGACGATTTAATGGCGACCTACGATCACACCGGCGACCTTGCCAACAAGTCGCCGGTGAGATTAGTCGGCACGAATGTCGTGCCGTCCGTTGCTGCGTGACGGTCAAGCCGGACGGCAGAATGTTGCGTTGGAAACATCGCCGGCGGACCGCACACGCGCGGCCCAGCCCCGCATCGCTCACGGGATGTAGGTCGAGTAGACGTAATCCTGGTCCTTTTTCGGCGTGTGGCACTCGAAGCACATCTTGGTGGCGTCGGTCACGATCGGCTTCGCCGCATCGCCGCCGGCGAAGAGTTGAAAGCCCCAGCCGCCGGTCGAGGCATATTTCTTCGCGTCCTTCACCATGACCGCCGTGCCTTTGCGCGCGCCTTCGACGTAAGACCCGTCGGCCACCGTGAACTCATGGACGTCGGAGACGAACACGGTCCGGTTGGGATAAGCCCCGCCTTTCTTGAGCGCCGCCTCTCCCACCGAATTGATGTAAACATTGTGCATTCCGCCGATCGCATCGAAGAGCGGGCTGTCTTTGCTGACGACCATGGTGTTGACATGGAGCCACTGCCGATAGCCGGTCGGGAGCTTGATGTCGTCGGCGGATGCCGCGGGGTAGAGCGTAACGGCGATCAGGCCGAGGGTTGCGGAGAGCAAGCAAAGTCTTCGAAGCATGGGTGCACACTCCAATGGTTGGAATTTGCCAATGTTTGGAACTTGCCGATCTTCGGAATTCGCCCCGCGTTCGGCACCGGACGCAAACTCTCCGGCCGCCGAATGCATCCTGCTTCTGCTTTCACCACGACCGATGTGGCGCGTCAACGCTTCGCGGCCGTCGCTTTCGCGAACGCGTGGCCACGTGTCGCGCGGGCGTAACGAAGAGCTGATAGCTTTGCGCTTCGCTGGCAGGCTATGATGTGGCTGGCGCCGCTGTCGGCGCCCGCCTGTGTTGTGTAGACAAATGTTGTCCCGACCGGAATTCGAGCGCTGTTTGGTACTGCACCTTGAAAAGATGCAGGTCGGAACCGTGCGCAAGGCCAAAGGGGCGACCGGCGACGCATGGCGGATGATCGTCGACCACCTCTACCAGAAGAACGCACCGCGCATGGACGCGATCATTTCCCTGGTGGTGCTCAACGAATGCTCGACGGCGATTTTCGAATTGCTGAAAAGCGTGCGGCCCGCCCACTACGTTTCGGGCGATTAGTAGAGCTTGCCGTCTTCGAGCGCCGGCGCCTGCTTCATATGGGCCAATTTATCCGCGACCCGCGACCACGCCTCGACGCCACGCGGGTCCCTATTGTGTTTGAGGTGCTTGATCTGCTGTTTGACGACCTTCAACGCCCGTTGGCCGTACCATGACCGGCATGCACGCGCATACATTACGGCCGCATCTTCCTCGTTCAATTCCATGACACTGTCTGATCTTCACTCGCCGCCCATGCCGCTACATAACAACGCCATGACCCGACGCGCAGGGGTCGGCGGTGTCGGAGCGCAACAGCCCTGCGTGCCGCTCAAAGCTCAGTTGGATTTATCATCGGCGGCGCCCGAGACACTGCTCGGGCGCCGCGAGTTGTTGCGCCGTGGTCGAGTTTCGGGTCGTCACCAATCAATCGAGAAGCGACCAATTATTGGCGGCCATCGGGCTGCGTGGCGGCGCGTGATTGACTTGAAGCGATATCGCGGCGGCGGCAGCCGCCAGTGCAAACATCAGTGTCGCGCTAAGAATGAAGCTCCTCATGGTTACCTCCTCAGCTTGCAGGCGAGGATGCCAACCTGTTTCCGCATGATGCCGCGACCGAGCTTTCTCCATTCGCGACGCCATCCGTCTCTGACACGCATGCTGCCATAGGTGCCGGGGCCCGCATGTGAGCCACCTCACCCACTGATTTTTGGTGCGAACGGCCGATTGCGCCTCCAAGACATCCGATCCGGCGACAGTTTTCCTTGGCAGAGCCCCGGCACCTTTCCTCAGCAACGGCTGACAAGATCGGTGCCCATGGCCTGTCCTCGACCATGATAGTCCTATTCCTACCGCCATATCCGAAAGGCCGCGGTAATATCATGCTTGCAATTTTAGATTGTTTTGTCATAGATTATCTATCTTTAGTTGTATTAGGCGGCTGGGCTCTCTCATGGCGGGCAGCGTCGATGTCGATGACATCATTCTCAATTACGACCCTGAATTTCCTCAGGCGCGATTTGTTTCCGCAAAGCTTGCAGGGGCGCTGACGAGCTCGACCGGCCGGCTGCCAAGTCCCGTGCCCTGGCCGGACGCTTCAAAGCCGGTCGCGGTCCCGCTCGATCCGGCGCCCGCCGAGACCGACGACCTCAGCAAATTCCACGGCTATGACGCGGTCGTTGTGACGTGGACGGCAGCCGAGGCCGCGGCCCTCGCGGCTTTGCTGACGCCCGATTATCTGCCGTCGCACTGGTACGAATACCGGCACAACGTCGCCTCCTATATCCCTCTCGTCACGGGAGCCCGCGCGCCGTTCAAAGACACCACGCCGGATATGGCGCGCTACTATCACAGTCTGGGGCTTTATTTTCCCTGCCGCATCGGAAAGGCCCGCGTTCTTCTTTTCAAATCGGGGCTGCATCTCGATTACGACGGACCCGCAACGCCGGTCCGGCAGTTGATGGTCGAAATCGCGACCGCCGTTAATCCCAAAGTCTTCATCACCACAGGCACCGGAGGCGGCATCGGCACCGACGTCGCATTGGGCGACGTCGTGATTGCCGCACGCACGCGCTTTGATTGCGTCACGCAGTTCAAAGATAAATCATGGCACGGCAATTCCTACGCGACATCGGCACTGCCCGCGGGGGCACTTGCGGCGATCGCTCCCGCATTGACGAAGGTGAATGCAGCCCGCATCCAGGGTGCACGTTCAGTCCCGAAAATCTGGGCCTCGGCCGGTGACACCGTCGTCACGACGGATTTTTTCGGGTTCGACGATTTGACCGATCACTACAAGCTGCAAGGCTCCGGCGCGCGCGCGTGCGACATGGGCGACGCCATGGTGGGCGATGCCCTGAGCGATTTGAAAAACCTGAAATGGTTTGCGATCCGCAACGCCTCTGATCCGCAGATATCCAATCCGTCAAACAATATCGACGCCGCCAAGCAGCAGGCCGGCGAAATCTACGCGAAATACGGCGCGTTTACGACGGCGGCGAGCGTAATCGCAACCTGGGCCGTGATCGATGCCGCATGCGCAGGGAGGGACTGACACCATGGCGACGGCAACGCGCACGAGACCACACCACGCGCCCGCTCGCAGACCGCACGCCGGCAACGGTTCCGATCCGCTGGCGAAGCTTGCGGTTCGCAAAGCTTCGCGCCACGGCGGATATGGCTGGGTTCACGAGCTGCCCGACGCGCGCGACTATCTATATGCCGCGCCCCTCATCCGCTTTCCGCAAGGGCCTGCCGACGTCCGTCGATCTGCGCTCGGAATGCCCGCCGGTCTACAATCAGGGCCAACTCGGCAGCTGCACGGCGAATGGCATCGCCGCGGCGATCGAATTCGATCAGCGCAAGCAGGGCAACAAGGAGTTCACGCCGTCGCGGCTCTTCATCTATTACAACGAGAGGGTCATGGAAGGCACCGTCAATCAGGATGCCGGTGCCCAGGTTCGCGACGGCATCAAATCCGTCGCGACGCTCGGGGCGCCGCCCGAAACCGATTGGCCGTATGACGTTTCGGAATTCGCCAAGAAGCCGCCGGCGGCAGCCTACACCGACGCCACGCAGGACCTTGTCACCGCCTACGCCCGCGTCGCTCAAGTGTTGACGCAGATGCAGGGGTGCCTCGCCGAAGGCTATCCCTTCGTGTTCGGATTTACCGTCTACGACAGTTTCGAAAGCGACACCGTCGCGCAGACCGGGATCGTCCCGATCCCGGCCTCCGGCGAGAGCGTGCTCGGCGGCCACTGCGTCGTCGCCGTCGGATATGATGACACCAAGCGCATGTTCATCATCCGCAACTCCTGGGGTAACGACTGGGGCCTCAACGGCTATTGCATGATGCCCTACGAGTATTTGATCCGCTCCACCCTCGCGAGCGATTTCTGGACAATTCGCTCGGTGAGCGGCTGACGCTCGATCGGAGCTGATAAAAATCAACCCTTCGGGTTGGAGAAATACAAAGCGGCGCGGGCTTTAAGCCTTTGAATTACACTCACCTCCTCTCGATGGGCGGGAGATAAACAGTCATGAGCTGGGATCTCATCAGCATCGGTCCGATGATTGGCGGCGGCGTTCTGCTTGCAATCGGTTTCGTGTGCATTTTCCTCAAGCCCGGATTTTCGACTGCGCTTGCGGTCCTTCTCGCTTTCGGTGCGCTTTTGTTCGCGGTGCCGATTTTTGCCGATTTCAGGTTCAAAGGAGGCACGTTCGAAGTCAGCGCCAGAGTGGCGACGCGACAGGCGTTCGCAAATCAGGGTGCGGAGATCAAGGGAATACTCACTGATCTCAAAACGGAGATCGACCACGTGGATCAAGGCATCATCGCCCTAGCCAAAACTTCAGACGTCGCTCTGCCGTCGCGCGCCACGAATACAAACAACAAAATAAAATCGACCGTGGTCATCGTTTACTCTGACTCGGAGAAAAGAAAATCGCGTTCGAGATCGAGCGCGACCTGCTACAGAAAGGCTACGCTGCCAATTCCATCTATTCCGATTTCACCGAGTTGCCGGCCGCAAAGAAAGGACCTCCGGGGTCAATCGGATTTGTCTACACGGCGGCAACGCGCTCCGTCGCCGACGCCATTAAAAAGGCGCTTCCGCCGGACGCCGCACGGCTCAAGGAATTTTCGGATGATCAGCGCAGTGCTATGGCGTCTGACGTAGAGATTCTGCTGTTCTGATACCCGCGGTTCCTTGGCCGGGCGCAGGTTATCGGCGCGAGCGCCGCGTTGCCTATCGCGCAATCCTCATTGCGGCGGCAGCGAGCCGAGATATGAGGAGATCGCGATGATGTCGTCTTCGGACAGATTGGCGACGACCCGCTTCATCAGCTCCGCGGCTTTCCCCGCGCTCGAGCCATACTGCATATCGAACAGCTGGCGCGCGATATAAAGCGGCTGCTGCCCCGCGAGCCGCGGGACTTCGCCGAGGCCTTTCAGCGCTTCGCCGTGGCAGAGCCCGCATGGCACCGTCTTGCCGGACTCGCCGCCTTTGACCAGCGCTTCGCCTCTGGCGATGCTGCCCGGCGGCACATAGGCGATGAAGCCGGAATGCGGATCGCGGATTTCCGTGCGATACGGATCTTCAGGGATTTCGAGAATACGATGCCCGATCGGCTCGGTGCCGCCGTCGGGATGAAGCTGGCGATGGCGGCCGGCGGTCGCGATGAATGTCTTCGGCGGCGTTGCGGTCTCGATGACTTTCACGAACACCCGCGGCTTCATCGCGGCGAAATATTCGGCGGCCTGGCGAATGTCCTCGTCCGACGTGGATTTCGCGATCGGCCCCATGCGCGCGTCGTCCTTGCGCGTGCCCGACTTGTAGTAGGCCATCTGCCGCATCAGGTATTCCGCGGGCATGCCGGCGATGTCCGCCGCTTCCGCGTGGCTTTGGCCGGACATCAGATGGCACGAGCCGCAGGCAAACCGGATTCCCTCGCCGCCGGTGACCGCGCGCGGCGCAGGCGGGTGCTCATCGGGAAACCAGTCCGGCGGATTGGCATTCCCCGCGACCTTGGCCCAGTCGTAGTCCTTGGCGCTGCCCGGCGCCCGCACGATGCCTGCCGGCTTCACGGCACTGGGCTGAACCTTGTCGGGGATGTTGAAGGTCCATTCGGGAAGGCCCGGGGGAATCGTGAGCGGCGTCTGCGCCTTGGCCTCGCGCACCATCAAGGGTGTCGCCAGCGCGGACCCGACAATCGCGATGCGGACAGACGTGCTCAGGATGCGGCGGATCACGGCGCGAGTCTCCCTTTTCCCAGTCTCGACCAACGTCGAAGTTTTCTCGGGCGAGCGTATCGACGCTCGCCAAGAGCCGCAAGCTGGAAGCTATCGCTAACGTTCAGAGAGCCGGCTCGGCTTACTGTCGATTCAGAGCAGGCACTGAACTCGTCGCCGGGAGCCAAGTAGTATCAAGGACGCGTTGCGCCATCTCCCGGTCGATGTGCGGGCTGATCAGAGTCCGGAAGCCGAAGCTCAAGGTTTGAAAATCTTCTCGGCAGGTCTTGGCCCGACTAGACGGCAGCCATCCGTCCTCGGTCAGATCGCCGAACGTCACCGGGTCGGCGCCGTAGGCCATGCATATCTGGTTGTAGAAGCGTTCCTCGGGCTGGCTGTGGGCGCTGGCAAAGGCGGCCAGTCGCAGCTTCGTTATGGAATCATTCCGATAGTCCATGATGTATTGGCGATAAGCCCAGGCGGAGCCGCCGATCAGCCGGCGCGCGCGCTCCTTGCCGAATGCCAGCATGATGTAGGTGGCGAAATTGTCCGCGGCATCTTCCTCATGTCCCATGAGCGGGATGCGGAAGAGGTCGAACACGGCATGTCCGGTTTCGTGGGTGACAAGCCAGAAGAACTGACCGGCGGCCGCATCGAGCGGCGTGATGCCGGAGCGCGTCGGTTCCTTGGGCAGGTTTTTCAGGTACCCGTCCAGCATATCGTAGCAGATCGTGACCGTCGGCTTGCCGTCTTCCCGGTTGTACCAGGCATTGACCATGCCGCATTCCTTGGTGCGGATCGTCAGATCCTCGGGCAGAATCAGCGGGCTCAGAATTTGCTGCATCGTCTCGAGGCCACGCACTTGCTTGATCTGCGCGGCGGTTTCCTTGAACTGGTCGGAGGTGGGCTCGATGTATTCGATCTTGATGCGATTGGGCGCTGCCTTCTCTGGGGTCGCCGCCGGCTGGGCCGTGACGGGCTGAGTCGACGCTTGCGACAGCAGGAAACCTGCGCCGGCGAAAAGAATTGCCAGAGAATTTCTGCGTAAGCTGTTCATGAGTCACTCCCGGAACTCTGCAATAACCGAAGCGGCCTCTGTTTCGGAAGCCGGCTTCCCGCGCTCGCCGCGGACGGGTCGGCGGAACGTGCCGCACGGCACCTCGTCGCTGCCTGCGGATACAGGCATTGGGCCGAGGTCCAATATTTATCACATTCGTGCGTCCGCCACCCGGCCGCGTGAATCGAGAGATTCGAGAAGCGCGCAACTGACGCGACGCGGAGACCTCGCCGATCTTCGATTGACGCCTTGAGGAATAGTCCTATAATATAGTCATCCGAATGACCCGAAGAGACGCTTTCATGACGTGCCGCAAAGATTTCCCTGAGATTCGCTGTTTCGCGGGCTCCGGTCGCTGCCCCGGTTTGAGCTACGCCGCTGGCGACATTGCAAGAATCGCGTAGCCATGCGTCGGCGGAAGGGCGATTTTTGCCTTTCCCTGTTATTTTCCCTGTTCTCAGGGAAAAACGAGCGGTTTTCGGCCGTTCGAATCTTTTGACGTGACGGCGAGATTTTTTCGGCTGCGTTGTCGAATTCGGCCCCGCTCGAACGTCATCGTGGCGGCAAGGCCATGACCGCTGCCATGACCGCTGCCATCACCGTCGCAATCAGGACCACGGAGACAACCCATGAAGTACCTGCTGATGATCTACGGGAACGAAGCCGCCGCGCAGGCCGCAAGCAAGGCCGACCTCGACCAGATGCACAACGCTTACATGGCCTATACGGAAGCGCTCAAGAAGGCCGGCATTCTCGTCGGCGGCGAGCGGCTGCAGCGCTCGAGCGCCGCCACCACCGTGCGTGTCACGAACGGCAAGACGCAGGTGCTCGATGGCCCGTACGCGGAGACCAAGGAACAACTCGGCGGCTACTACATGATCGAGGTGCCCGATCTCGACACCGCGCTGTCCTGGGCAGCGCGCTGTCCGGGCGCAGGCCACGGCGCGATGGAAGTGCGGCCCATCTGGCCGATGTAGTGCGGGCGCGCCTTGTGGCTCTGACGCCGCGATCCCCCGCTCCACGTCATGCTCCGCGAAAGCGGAGCATCCAGTAACCACCAAGCTATCCGTGTAGGTTAGGCGGCGTCCGCTTCGCAGCATCGGTGGTTACTGGATCGCCCGGTCAAGCCGGGCGACGACGGGCCGGGAAGGTTTCAAGTTCTTGACACATCACTTCAGGCGGGGCGCGCAGAGTGCAACTCGGAGGGCGGAGATGCCCGATGCCGACCAGATCCGCGCGACGGCCGAGGCCGTCGCGCGGGCGAGCTACGGCAAGCTCGTCGCCTATCTCGCAGCGCGCACGCGCGATGTCGCGGCAGCGGAGGACGCGCTGTCCGATGCCTTCGCGGCCGCGCTTGCCGACTGGCCGGCGCGCGGCATCCCCGAATTCGCCGGAGGCCTGGCTCACCGCCGTCGCGCGGCGCCGGCTGATCGATGCGGCGCGGCGGCGCCACACCGGCGAAGAGGCCGCGGACCACCTGCGGCTCGTTGCCGAGGAACTCGCTCAGATGGAGGATGCGGACAAGGCGATCCCCGACGATCGCCTGGCGCTGATGTTCGCCTGCGCCCATCCCGCCATCGATCCGGCGATCCGCGCCCCGCTCATCCTGCAGACGCTGCTCGGCTTCGACGCGGCGACGATCGCGTCGGCGTTCCTGATCTCGCCCGCGACCATGGCGCAGCGGCTGGTGCGCGCGAAGAGCAAGATCCGCGAGGCCGGCATTCCGTTCCGGGTGCCGGAGCGCGCCGAGCTCGCACCGCGCCTCGACGCCGTGCTCGCCGCGATCTACGCCGCCTTTGCCGAAGGCTGGTCCGACCCTGCCGGTACCGAGACGCGGCGGCGCAACCTCGCCGAGGAGGGCATCTGGCTCGGGCGCCTCGTGGCGACGCTCTTGCCGGAGGAGCCGGAGGCGCTGGGCCTCGTGGCGCTCATGCTGCATGCGGAAGCGCGCCGCGCCGCGCGGCGCGATGCGTCCGGCGATTACGTGCCGCTCGCCGAGCAGGACCCCGCCACGTGGAACGCGACCCTGATCGCCGAAGCCGAAGCGCTGCTCAAAACGGCGAGCCGCATGGGCACGGTCGGCCGCTATCAGCTCGAGGCGGCGGTGCAATCGGCGCACGCGGCGCGCCGCCTCTCGGGCGCAAGCGACTGGGCTGCCATCGCCCGTCTTTACGATGCGCTCCTCGCCATCACCGACTCGCCGGTGGTGGCGATCAACCGCGCCATCGCCGTTGCGCAGACCGACGGCGCGGCCGCCGGGTTGGCGGCGCTCGATGCGCTTGCAAGCGATGTGCGGCTGGCCGAGTACCAGCCGTATTGGGCGGCGCGCGCCGGCCTTCTCGGACAGACCGGCGACGTGGATGCCGCAGAAGCGGCCTACGCGCGGGCGATCGGGCTCGAGGCTGATCCGGCGGTGCGGCGCTTCCTGCAGCAACGCTGCGCGCAACTGCGTGCGTGATCCGCGCAATTTCGCCGCGCGGTTTTTCGCTAATCGCGATCGCGTCGTGCGTTAGAAAAAAGCCCCGGCGGACCGGGGCTTTCGTTGTCGTGGGAAACTTCGATGTTTGACGTCAGAACCTGTAGTTCACGCCGACCTTCAACATCTGAATGTTGCGGCTCACGCTGAAGGTATCGGCCGCCGGCGCAAACACCGTGGAGTTGAAGCTCCAGGTGTTGAGGCCGAGATAGTCGTACTCGATCTTCGCGGACCAGTTGGGAGCAAAGCCGTATTCGATGCCCGCGCCCGCAAGCCAACCACTGTTGGTGTTCGACGAGGAGAGCGAGGCTCCGGTAATGTTGTTGGTCACGGTCGCGCTATTGTTGACCCAGCCGCCGCCGGCTTTGCCGTAGAACAGCCAGCTGCCCGCGGCGACACCGAAGCGGGCTGCGACGGTCGTGATCCAGTTGGTATTCGCACTCCCCGTCACGAAGCCGCCGGTTTGCGAGGCGTTGAGCGACGTCCAGTCGAAATCCCACTCCGCGCCGATGACCCAATTGGTGATCTGGTAGTTGAAGCCGATCTGGCCGCCACCGAGGAAGCCGCTCTTGCTGTCGCTGAGGCTGGCGCCGGTGAAGTTGTCCGTCAGCGTGCCTGACGCCCAGGCACCACCAAGGTTGCCGCCGACATAGAAGCCGGTCCAGTTGTAGACAAAGATCGGCGGCGGCGGTGGCGGCACATAGCGCGGCGCGGGCGCGATGTCCGCAGCCGAAGCACTCAACACACTCGCGGCCAGTGACGCAGCCGCAGCAACCGAAAGCGCAATGTTGCGCATGGAACCCTCCAAGCCTATTCCCCCGCGGACACAATCGGCGAAAATGGTGAATGGAATTGGACCAAATTGCGCGCGGACAACTTTTTGTTGATCTGTGACTTCGAGGTCACAACTCGCGCCGGAAATGCTTCCCTCCTTACCGTTTGCGTGAGATCGCCGACATGCGGATGCGCCGTGCTTGATTGCACTGCGCGGTTCCCGACACGTGATGCGAGTTGATTATCGAATTAGTCGCCCGCTCGACTCGGAACTGATGATGAGAGTTCCACCGCAATCCTCTCCGGGTTACGCTCCGCGGCAGCCGCATACCGAGGCGAGCGCGACGTCGTTGCGGCGTGAGCGCAGGCCTTGCCATGTCATTTGATCTCTCGTCGCTCTTTTTCATCGTCTTCGTGTTCATGGTGCTGCAGCCGCTGCTGACGGGCCGATGGTATGCCGTGCGCCGCGCGCAATCGCTTCGCGCCATCGAGAAATCCCACGGCTCGCGCGTGATCACGATGATCCATCGCCAGGAGAAGCGGAGCCTGTTCGGCTTCGCGGTCGCGCGGCACATCGATCTGGAGGATGCCCAGACGATCATCGCGGCGATCAAGGATACGCCGCCCGACATGCCGATTGATCTCGTGATCCACACACCGGGCGGGCTTGTGCTGGCGGCGATGCAAATCGCGCGCGCGGTGGAAGCGCACAAGGCCAAGGTCACCGTCTACGTGCCGGTGTACGCGATGTCGGGCGGAACGCTGATCGCGCTTGCAGCCGACGAGATTGTGCTTGGCGAGTTCTCGGTGCTCGGCCCGATCGACCCGCAGATCGCGGGCCTTCCGGCGGCGAGCATCGTCAAGGCTCGCGATTCAAAACCGGTTGCGGGCGTGTTCGACCTCACGCTGGTGCTCGCCGACGTCGCCGAGAAGGCACTTGCTCAGGTCAAGCAAGGCGCCGTGGAATTGCTCACCCCGCGGATGGAGCAGGCCGCCGCCGAGGCCCTCGCCGCAAAGCTTGCCGGCGGGCACTGGACCCACGACTACGCATTGACGGCGGACGAGGCACTCAAGCTCGGCCTGCCGGTCAAAGTGGGCATGCCGAAAGAGGTCATGGAATTGATGAAGCTCTATCCGCAGCCCGTTCAGCAATCCGGCGTCGAATTTCTGCCGATCGAACTGCCGCGCCAGCGGCGCATTTGAAGTCACGCGTTCGAAGCGATGCGTTTGACTCAGCACGTGAGCCGGCGAGTAGAGGCGCGGAAAGCAAGGATGAAGTCGGAACAACGCGAAGTC
This sequence comes from uncultured Alphaproteobacteria bacterium, assembly GCA_963702755.1. Classification (GTDB taxonomy): domain Bacteria; phylum Pseudomonadota; class Alphaproteobacteria; order Rhizobiales; family Xanthobacteraceae; genus JAJPKK01. The sequence goes on from CAVPDZ010000022.1 coordinate 74,169, forward strand.
CGGGCTCAATTGGATCCGCCGCGAGTCCTCAGGGGGCCGCGCGGGATGTCACACGCACGCGCGGATATATGGGCGGTTCACCTCCCACAGCTCATCGAGCAATTTTTCGGCGGCGACCGTGGAGCTGACCACGGGATCGATCAGCAGCGCCTCCATCGCCAGTTCCTTCGAGCCGCGGACAGCGGCGTCGACCGCGAGTTGCTGCACGCCCGCCTGCTCCGACAGCAATTTGGCGATGGGCGCGGGCAACGGCCCGAGCGACACCGGATGGACGCCGGCGGCATCGGTGACGATCGGGACTTCGACCGCAAGCTCGGCGGGCAGATTGGGGATGACGCCTTGATTGTAGACGATGCCCGATTCGATGAACCGCCGTTGATTGTGGAGGACGCCGGCAATCACGGCCGCACCGCGCTGCCCTGACGGCTTCTCCCACCACCACGGCATTTCCATCGAGCCTGCGAGCACGCCCTTGAGCGTCGCCAGCGAATCGGCGCGGTAGTGCTCGTCATGATCGAAGTCGTAGCCGTGCTCGTTGGCTTCCCAGCCGTAAGGAACATACTCGCCCAAGTGATCGTCGCTGCATGTCGGCCACAGACCGAAAGCGTGAAACATCCGGCGCGTCAGCGGGCGGTAGGCCGCGTCATGCAGCTTCTCCTTATCGCGCAGCAGCGGATAGAGATCAGCGCCGGTATCGTGCCGGCGGATTTGCGTGAACCACTGGAAATGATTGAGCCCGGCGCCCCAGACGTCGATCTCCTCCGATCCGAGTTCCATGATATGGGCGATATCGTCGCGCGCATTGAAAAGGCCCTCGCAAAGGCCGACTGCCCACACCTTGCTGTACTTGCCCAACGCGAGGACGATGCGGCTCTCCGGATTCGAAAAATTGAGGAGGAGCGCCTTGGGGCATTTTTCCTCCATGTCGCGCGCGAAGTCGAACACCATCGGCAATGTCCGCAACGTGAAGAAAAGGCCGCCCGGGCCGCCGTTTTCGCCGAGCGACTGGCGAATGCCGTATTTTTTCGGGATTTCGTAATCGAGCTTCCATAGCCGATTGCGGTCGATCGCCGTCGCGTTGAGCACGAAGCCTGCACCATCGAGCGCGGCACGACGATCGGTGGCCTGTTCGATCGTGAGACCAGCGCCCGATTTGCGGTTAAGCAGCTCCGCGAGCGCCTTCATGCGCGCCAGCGCCTCGGTATTCGTATCGACCAGGGTCAACGTGCTGCCGGCAAATTTCTCGCCGAAAAAGATGTCGCGGAACAGCGTGAGCCCAAATGACACGCTGCCGGCGCCAATGAATACGATCTTCGTGGTGTTGAGCATTGTCGGGAGTTTCCAGGGCTAAGGTATCGGCGCTGGCGAAGCGGGCCGTATTCATATGAACCAAGAAACCAGTGCATCACTTGATGAGGATCAAAAACTCCCGCTTTGGTCGCGTGTGGGTAATGAGTGCTCGCGGGCTGCGGACCGGCTCCATCAATGATATTGACTATATTCCTATTAATGCTATCGTTATTTGTTTTCATCCCGCAAAAAACGAAAGCTCAATCGATGATGATAAATACCCGCAAATATACCGCTTTCAATATTCGCTGTTTTCTCGCGGAAACTTCCCTGTTCCGCGCTCGTTGAATTTCCGGGCAAGCCCGTGAACGCATTGGTGAAAACTTACCATGCTACCGTCGTAAAAATGAGTTTCCCTGTTATTTTCCCTGTTCTCAGGGAAAAATTCGGGGTTTCTGACGCGCCGTGCTGTCCGCGTAGCGGCAGTGCGTCTTACCCGCTGACATCCGGCCGCCAGCGCTCGAACCTGCGTTCGATCGCGCGCAGGATTGCCGTCATGGCCATGCCGGCGGCGGCGATGATGATGATCCCGACCATCACGCGGTCGGTCTGGAAGCGCGCACCGGATACCGCGATGAGGAAGCCGAGGCCTTCGGTCGCGCCGAACATCTCGCCCACCACGATGCCGATCAACGCGTGGCCAAGGCCGAGGCGAAGCCCGGCGAGCAGCAGCGGCACCGAGGACGGCAGTGCGACCTTGAGAAAGAACTGCCAGTCGTTGGAGCCGAACGAGCGCGCCACCTTGATGAAATCCGCATTGATGGTGCGCACGCCGGTGATGGTGTTGACGAGGATCGGAAACACCGCGCCGAGAAACACGATCGCGACCTTGGAGAGGAGCCCGATGCCGAACCAGATCATCACCAGCGGCAACAGGGCGATGCGCGGCGTCGCGTAGAGCGCGGACACGAACGGATCGAGCACCGCGTTGACGCGGCTATACCAGCCCATGAGGATGCCGAGCGGCACGCCGACGATGACGGCAAGGCCATAGCCCGCGAAGAATTCGAGGCCGCTCACCTGCAGGTCGCGCCAGATGGTGCCGTTTGCGAAGAGGTCGTACCCTGCAACAGCGATCCGGCTCGGCGAACTCGTGAACAACGGATTGATCAAGCCGAAGTCGACGACGCCCTCCCAGATGACGAGAAATATGATCACGGCAACCGCGCCGAGGATCGTGTTCTCGTAGCGCTGCCACGGCGTCGCTCGCGCCGCCGCGTCCTCGTCCGGCGCGATCACGTGGCGCGCGGCGGGTGGCATGCGCTCCTCTGCTGTCGGCACCGCGTCCATCGCGTCCTCACGCCGCCGACATGGTCGCGCCGGCGCGAGCTTCGTCCTCGATCAGCGTCCATATGCGGCGCTCGAGTTCGACGAACGGCACGGTATGCTTGAGCGCGAGCGTGCGCGGCGAGGGCAGATCGATCGCGACAAGCTCGCGGATGCGCGCCGGCCGGGCCGAGAACACGGCGACACGGTCCGACAGCAGCACCGCCTCGCCGATCTGATGGGTGACGAACAGCGCCGTCGCCTTGGCGCGGCCGAGGATCTTCAGCAATTCGACCTGCATGAACTCGCGGGTCTGGGCATCAAGCGCCGCGAACGGCTCGTCGAGCAGCAGCAGCGCCGGCTCCATCACCAGTGCGCGGGCGATGTTGACCCGCTGCCGCATGCCGCCCGACAGTTCATGCGGGTAGTGGTCGCCGAAGCCCGAGAGCCCAACGAGATCGACCAACGCGCGGGCGCGCTCGCGCATCTCGCGCCGGCGGAGCTTGCCCTGTAGTTCGAGGCCGTAGGTGATGTTGGCCTCGACCGTGCGCCACGGAAACAGACAGTCGTGCTGGAACACCATGGCGCGGTCCGGGCCGGGCGCTTCGACGCGCTTGCCGTCGACGCGGATGTCGCCGGCGCCGATGCGGACAAGCCCATCGACCGCATTGAGGAACGTGGTCTTGCCGCAACCGCTCGGGCCGACGATCGACACGAGCTCGCCCTCGCGCACATCGAGGTCGATGCCGTCGAGCACGGTGAGGATCCGGCCGGTGCGCTCATTGCGGTGCGCGAGGCGCACGCCCCGCGCTTCGAGCTTGGTACGGCCGGTCATGGTCCGGCGGCGAGGAGCTTGGTGAAGAACCCCTCGCTTTCGAGCGCATCGAACGCCGAGGTGTCGACGAGCTGGGCGGGCTTCATCGTTTTTGCCTTCGGCTCGGTCGCAGCAAGCGTTTCGAGCACGAGCGCAATGCCGCCGAGCGAGGGCCGCGGGACGTCGGGATAGACCTTGAGATAGGCTTCGTACGCGGCCTTCGCGCTCGCCGCATCCTTGACGCTGAGAAAGGTCTGCACGAGCTGCACCGCGCCGTCGGGGTCGTGCTTGAACTCATGGATCGCGGTTGCCATCGCCATGAGGAAGCGCTTCACCGCGTCGGGATTCTTTTTCAGGTAGGCGCGGCTCGTGACGTAGGACGTATTGGGATAGCCGACCGCGACATCGGTGACGTCGACCAGCACGTGAAAGCCGTGCTTGGTGATCTCCGCCGTGTCGGGATACTGCTCGAGCGTTCCGGCGATCTGGCCGCTCATCGCCGCGGCAATGCGCGTCGAGGGACCGCCGAGCTGCATGATCTTGACGTCGCTGCGGGTGAGGCCGAGATGCTTTAGCGCGAATTCGGCGGCCTGATCGGTCGACGAGCCGAAGCGGCTGATGGCGATCGCCTGGCCCTTCAGCGCTTTGCCGTCGGTGATCGCGGACTTCACCACAAGCTGGAACGGCAGCGAGTTGGCGATGCCGCCGATGAAGACGATGTCGGCGCCCTGCACGGCGGCGGCCGCCGCCGGCGTATAGCCGTTCTGCGCGATGTCGACCGAGCCGCCGACGACGGCGTGGGTCAGGGTCGAGCCGCCTTCGACGAATGCCGGCGTCACATCGAGGCCGAACCTGCGGAAGATTCCCCGCTGTGCCGCATATTGCAACGGCGCGCTCGTCATCGAGAACCCGTCATAGGCGACGCGCAGCTTGGTGAGCGGCGCTTGCTGCGCGGTCGCCGCACCGACGGCAGCGCCGCGAGGCCGAGCGCAAGAACCACGGCAGCAAGACGTCGACGCATGGATTACTCCGCCAAAAAGACCGCAGCAGACGCAGCCAGCGAGGCGCCAACTCTCTCCCCCCCCTTGTAGGGAGGGGTCGGGGGTGGGGGTCGCGAGCTGAGGCACGTCGGTGCCATCTCCCCACCCCCCACCCCGACCCTCCCACAAGGGGGAGGGAGAAGAATTTCCGCGTCATGCGCGATGGTCCTCCCGGTCGCGACAGGGTCGCGCAATCATTCTTGGTTTCGGCCGCTCAGGCGATCAGCGCCTTCATCTTGTCCTGGTTGATCGACTTGACCAGTTGGTCGACCAACCCGGCGAGCGGCATCGGCACCTTGGCATCCTGAGCGATTTCGAGCGCGACATCCATGTCCTTTTCGGCCCATTTGCCGGTGCCGGTTCCCCAGCGTGACAGCGACCAGTTGGCGCCGCTGCCGCGTTGAAGCGCGGCGAGGAGGCGCGGCACGTCGGTGCCGAGCTTCTTTGCGAGCGTCAGCACCTCGAAATTCGCGCACATGCACGCCCACAGCAGGAGATTGTTCAAGGTCTTCGCGATCTGCCCGTCGCCGACCGCGCCGACATGGATGATCTCGCGAGCGAAGGCCGCGAGCGCCGGCGTCGCGCGCTTGACGTGGCGCTCCTCGCCGCCGGCGTAGACCGTCAGCGTGCCGTTGTTCGCGGCCTCCTGACCGAGCACGACCGGTGTGTCGATGACGCCGACATTGCGGGTCGCGGCGAGGGCCGCAAGCTCGCGGCAGGTCTCCGGAGCGACGGAACTTGCAATCGCGATGACGGCGCCTGGCCGCAGCCGATCGAGGAGGCCGGAGCTGCGCACGATCTCCTCGACCTGCGCGTCGGTTGCCACCATCACGACGACGACCTCGGCATGATCGCCGACTTCGGCCGCGCTCGCACAGCGGCGCACGCCGTGCGTCTCGGCCCGCGCGACCGCCGCAGCATCGATATCGGTGCCGGCAACCGCAAATCCCTTGGCCGCCATGTGCCGCGCCATCTGCAGCCCCATGGCGCCGAGCCCGATCACCCCGGTGCGTGTGACTTTCGTTTCGATACTGTCGTTCATTTGTCCTCCCTTTCCATCCTTCACCTCCCCCTGGAGGGGGGAGGTCGCTCGCGCGTCAGCGCGAGCGGGAGGGGGTGGCAGCGCTTCAACATCATCCGCGCAGAGTTTGTTGAGACGCTGTCACCCCACCCCGGACCGCCTCCGGCGGTCCGACCCTCCCCCTTCAGGGGAGGGTGCATCAACCTCGAACCCTTGCTCCGTCTCGATGACCACCACTCCATAGTCGCGCGCAGCCGACGCGACCGAGACATAGCCCTCGCGCACGTCGGCGAGCACGGCGTCGGCGGCGCGCTCGCGCGGATCGCCGAAGCCGCCGCCGCCCGGCGTATCAAGCCGGAACATGTCGCCCGCTTTCAGCGGATAGTCGGCGTAGCGCGTCGGCAAGCGCTTCGCATCCGCGCGATCGGGATTGATCACGATGTCGCCGCGGCGGCCATCGGCTCCCCCGCCGCAGCCGCTCGGCGCAATGACGTGGCGCATGGAGCGGATCGAAAACCGCGCATCTTCCAGGTTGAGGTAATCGCGACGAATGCCGAGACCGCCGCGCGTGCGCCCCGCGCCGCCGGAATCGCGGATCAGTTCGAAGCGCAGCACGCGGGTCGGGAATTCCGACTCGATGATCTCGACCGGGGCGATCCGCGCGTTGCTCTGGTTGACCGTAATGCCCGAGGCGCCGTCCTTGCCGGCGCGCGCGCCGGCGCCGCCGGCGACGATCTCATACTGCACATAGTTGCGGCCGCTCGTGGTGTTGCGTCCGCCGAGAATGATGGAACGGCTGCCGCTGCCGTCCGCACGCGCGCGCTGCGGCGCGACGTGGCTCAGCGCCGCATAGATCGCATCGACCAACGCATGGACGGTCGGATTATAAGTGTTGACCGGCGCCGGAAAGCGCGGATTGAGCACGCTGCCGTCCCGCGCCACGACCGTGAAGCTTTGCAACAGCCCGCTGCACACGTAGAGGCGCGGATCGATGAGCGAGATCAGGCAGTAGGCGCAGGCCGCCTCCACCAAGGGCGGGCGGATGTTGGCCGGACCGCGGGTCTGATCGGCGGAACCGCTGAAGTCGAACCGGATTGTGTCACCTCTCTTGTCGACAACGACGTGAATGCGAACCGGCCGCTCCAGTTCGATGCCGTCGTCATCGACAAAGCGTTCGGCCTCGAACCGGCCGTCCGCCCAACTTGCGACCGCTGCAGCGACCCGCGCGCGGGCTTCCGCGAATAGCCGGTCATGGCAGGCGAGGATTTTGTCCGCGCCATGCTTGCGAACGAGCGCGACGACGCGCTCTTCGCCGAGCCGGCAGGCGCCGAGTTGGCCGCGGATATCGCCGAGCACGAGTTCCGGCGTGCGGCTGTTGGCGGCAATGATGCGCTCGATGTCGCTCAGCGCGGTGAAGCGGCTGTGGTAGCGCACGGCCGGAATGTGCAGCCCTTCGTTGAAGATTTCGCGCGCCTGGCCCGAGCAGCTTCCGGGAACGGGGCCGCCGATATCGCTCTTGTGGGCGATGCTGCCGCAAAAACCGAACAGCGCGCCGCCGACGAAGATCGGCGTCAGCACCGCGATGTCCGGCGCGTGCGGGCTGCCGCCCTGGTAGGGATGATTGATGAGGAAGGCATCGCCTTCCGCGATCGTATCGCCGAACGCCTTCAGCACGGCGCCGCAACAGGCCGGAAAGGCCCCGATGTGGAGCGGCAGCACGACGTGCTGCGCCACCACCTCGCCCTTGGCGTTCATCAGCGCGCAGGAGGCATCCTGGGATTCGCGCACGATGGTCGAGAAGCCGGTGCGGAACAGCGAGTTCTGCATCTCCTGCACGATGCCGGACAGGCTCGCCTTGACGATTTCGAGATCGATGGCATCGACCGTCACGGCGCAGCCTCCGTGATGATGAGGTTCTTGCCGCCATCGACCCGCGCCGACTGGCCTGGCGCGATGACCGTCGTGGAGTCGAACTGATCGAGGATCGCCGGGCCGCTGATCGTCAGCCCGACATCGACGCGTTCGCGCTGATAGACCGGGCAGGACACGCGGGTGCCGTCGAACCACGCCGGCCGATGTTCGCGCAGCGCGGCTTCGAGCGGCGTGCCCGTCGGCGCGAACGTCGGCACCGGCGGCGGCGAAACCAGTCCGCTGCCGCGAACGCGATAGGACACGACTTCGACCGGCTCATCCGGCGCCATATGTCCGAACATCGTGCGATGCAGTTCGTCGAAGTTCTTGCGCAGCCCTATCAGCCCGCCGGCGCGAAGCTCGTCCGCACCGCACGCCATGGCGACGTCGTAGCCCTGCCCGGCGTAGCGCATGTCGAGGGCGCGATCGAGCCGGATCGCGTCCGGCGCAAACCCATCCTGGCGCAGTTGGGCCATCGCGTTGTGCTCCAGCGGCGCGAACATCGCTTCGATCGCCTCGACGGTGAGTTCGGCAAGCGGCGTCATCCGCGACCGCACGTAATCGTGTTTGACGTCGGCCATCAACAGGCCGATCGCCGAGAACACGCCCGGATAGAGCGGCACGATAACGCCCGCGAGCCCGAGTTCGCGCGCGATGCGGCTCGCGTGCAAAGGCCCGGCGCCCCCGAACGCCAGCAGCATGAACTCGCGCAGATCGTGGCCGCGCATGGTCGAGATCGCCTTGATGGCCTCCTGCATCTTCACGTCGATGATGCGGATGATCCCTTCGGCGGCCTGTTCGATCGACATTCCGAGCGGACGGGCCACCTTCTCCTCGATCGCGCGCCGCGCCGCGCCGACATCGAGCTGCATGCGGCCGCCGAGAAAGTTGTCGGCCGAGAGATAGCCGAGCGCGAGGTTGCAGTCGGTCACCGTCGGCCATTCGCCGCCGCGGCCGTAGCAGGCGGGGCCCGGCACCGCGCCCGCGCTTTGCGGGCCGACCTCGAGCGTGCCGACGCTGCTCACGCGGGCAATGGTGCCGCCGCCGGCGCTCACGGTGTTGATGTCCATCATCGGCACCGCGATGTCGCGGCCTTCGATCTTGCCGCGGCTCGCGATCGCCGGCTCGCCGTCGCGAATCAGCGCGACGTCGCACGACGTGCCGCCCATGTCGAAGGTGACGAGATTGGGAGTGTGCCCGGCGCGGCCGGCGGCAACGCCCGCCGTCACGCCGCCCGCGGGACCCGACAGCACCGTGGTGACGGCCTTGCGCGCAGCCGCCGCGAAGGTCGACATGCCGCCGTTCGACTGCATCACGTATTTCTGCGGCGTCGCGATTCCGGTTGCGGTCAGCCGGCGGTCGAGATTGGCGATGTAGCGGGCGAGCATCGGCGCGAGGTAGGCGTTGATGACGGTGGTGCTCAGCCGGTAGTACTCGCGGATCTGCGGCAGCACTTCGGAGGACAGCGAGACGCTGCACTCGGGATGTTCCTCAGCAATGATCGCGCGCACGCGCTCCTCATGCTCGGGCTTGAGGAACGAAAACAGCAGGCACACCGCAATCGATTCAACGCCCTGCGCACGAAGCCTGCGCACCGTCGTCCGCAGCGCCGCCTCGTCGAGCGGGCGCAGCGTATCGCCCGCGCGAGTCGACGCGCTCGATGACTTCGCCGGTGAGGCTTTGGGGGACGAGCATCAGCGGCCGGTCGTACATCACGTCGAACAGGGCCGGCCCATACGGCCGCGCCTGCTCGCCGACCTCATAGACGGCGCGAAAGCCTTCGGTGACGAGCAGCCCGGTTCTCGCGCCCTTGCCTTCGAGGAGCGCGTTGGTGCCAACCGTCGTGCCATGACAGAAGAAACCGATATCCCCGGCGCGAACGCCGCCGGCAATCAACGCTTCGATGCCCTGAAGGATCGCGCGCGACGGATCGTCGGGCGTCGAGGGCACCTTGGTGATGGTGATCGCGCCGGTCGCCTCATCAAGGCACACGAAATCCGAGAACGTGCCGCCGGTATCGACGCCGATCCGGTACTTCCCCACGAGAACATTTCCTCCGTAGCCCAATCCCCGCCGTGAGCTAAATATACGAAATTACGGTTTCATGAGAGCGCTTCGTTTCCCGAGATGAACTACCGTCACGCCTATCACGCCGGCAGCCACACCGAAGTGTTCAAGCACGCGGTGCTGGTGCTGTTGCTTCAACACCTGCTTTCGAAGCCGCGGCCGTTCACGGTCCTCGACACCCATGCGGGCGCCGGCCTCTACGACCTCACGGCGGAGGAAGCGCAAAAGACCGGCGAAGCGCAGGACGGCATCGGCCGCGTCATCGACAAAGCCATTCCGACGGCTCAGGCCTATCTCGATCTCGTGCGCGGCCTCAATCCGTCGGGCTTGCGGTGCTATCCGGGCTCGCCGGCCATCGTGCAGGCCTTCCTGCGCGAGGATGATCGCCTTGCCGCCTGCGAACTGCGCGCGGACGACGCGGCCCTGCTGCGGGAAAATTTCGAGGACGACCACCGGATCGCCGTGCATCGCCGCGATGGCTATGAGGCGCTCGGCGCGCTGCTGCCGCCAACGCCGCGGCGCGGCCTCGTTCTGATCGATCCGCCGTTCGAGCGGCCCGACGAATTCGCGGCGCTCGCCGACGCGCTCAACGCCGGGATCCGGAAATGGCGCAGCGGGATTTTCCTGGCCTGGTATCCGCTCAAGGACCGGGCGGGCATTCGCGAATTGCGATTGCGCTATCGGCCCGATAATCCGCCGACGCTGTGCTGCGAACTGTTGCAGCAGCCCCTCGACGGCGTGCGCCTCGCCGGCAGCGGCGTCATCATCTGCAATCCGCCCTGGAAATTCGAGCAGACGCTGACGGCACTGTGCCGCGAGTTGCTGACGGCATTCGACGCGCAAACGGGGACCTATTCTTTGGAGTGGTGGATCAAGGAGCGAGGGTGACAGGCTCACTGCAGTGCAAAGACCTGCAACGCAGTCCCATTGAAATCGCCCCGAACATGCGAAATGATCCTGTGTCGGGAAGAGAACGCACCGGGGGCAACCATGCGCTCGATTACATTTGTCGCCGCTTGCGCAGTCGTGATGGTGTCGGCAGGCCATTCCTTGGCCCAAGGGCCGGACGCGGCGCCGCCGCGCGCCCAACCGGCAACGACACCGCCGTCCACCGGCACGCCCCCTGCGGCCGCCGCGCCGGTGACGCTCTACACGTTCAATATCGGAAACTGGCAAGGCGCCGCCTATTCGATCAACGGCACCTTCAATCATTGCGCCGCGTCTGCGAGCTACAAGAGCGGCATCTGGCTCGCGTTCGCCGTTTCGCGGACTTACACCTGGAGCATGGGGCTTACCAATCCGAACTGGGTGCTGACAAAAGGTCAGTCATATCCGATCTCGTATTCTGTCGACGGCAATTCGCCCAACCTCGGGACGGCGGTCGCAATTACCAACAATGAAGTCGAGGTGCCGCTCGCCGACAGCGCGCCCTTGTTCAAGTCGTTCATGCAGGGCGAGTTGCTTCGCGTCGCGGCAGCGTCCCAGAACTTCTCTTTCGATCTGACCGATACGGTGCAAATGCTGCCGGCGCTGCTGCGCTGCGTCCAAAGCAACGTGAACACCCCGCCGCCCTCAGGCTCGAACCCATTCGCGTCGCCGGGTTAAAATCCAGGAGCGGTTTGGAGATGCTTTAGTCGGCACTGTCGGATAAGCTTTCGAGCAAGGAGAATCCGTCAATGCCGGACAACTATAGCTTTTCGATCGTTCTTGAACCGCAGGAAGGCGGCGGATTTACCGTGCTGGTTCCTGCCCTGCCGGAATTGCGTCGTAAGACCGGGGCGACACCGAGAGAGCAGGCGCTTCGCCAGACGACCGCAGAAGCAATTCGTGATGGCGTTTCGGCGCGAAGCTCGATGAGCTTGGCCATCGTTTCGCGGGTCGAGGCGAGGACGGCGGGCGCGGCGGGATTGTCGCCGTGCACGAGATCACGGTATCGCTCCTCGACGATCGGGCGTGGTCTCGATGACTGAGGGCTGGTCTGCCGCGGGTCGCGTGCGACGTGAGGCGGCGGTCGGCGGCCGTGGCGATGGCGACCGACCTCGTTGCGGCCTCGCGCGCTCGTCGAGCCGGCGACGATGGGCGATCCGGCGGCCTTGAGTGGGTGTCGAGAGCCCGCCAAGCTCGCTACTTTGCGTGCGCGGGCCACGAGGTCGCCCATACGGTCTCCAGCTTCTCGAGGAGGCTCGGCTACTCGCGGCGGTCATCTCAACCCGAGGCGCGAGCCATGCCGATCGCACGCCCAGTTCGAGCACATCACGCAAATTCGCCGCAGTGATCGTCGCCGCTATCTCGTCGACCGAGAGGCTGATCGGCTACCGCACGGCGGCGCGACTGGCGGCGAAGGGATCCGCCGGTCGGTGCCGACTTCGAGGCGGTCTCGCAGTCGTGCCTATGCTCTCGATTCGCCTGCGGCTGTCGCTCGGTCCGAGCGACCGGCCGATTCGCTCGCTCGATCCGCCCTGGTCGACGCTCGGCCGGCCGCTACGCGCTGCGGAGCTCAGGATCCTGCCACTCCTGTCGTTCGTTCGGCGCGCGCTAATTGGATTGACACAAAACCTCGCCGATGCGACTCTCACGCTGCACCTGAACCTATTCGCCGAGTGACCTCGCCGCTCTACTCTCGCTCACCTTTCTCTCCCTCACCCCCTCCCCTCCCTCTCCCTCTCCTCCCCCCCTCCCCTCTCTTTTTTCTGTCCTTAGCATGGCCGCTGCTCGGTTACCCGCCGTTAACGGAAGGCATACCGTGAGGGCGCTCGTACGAGCAGGATTTGTGGTCGATCGGATCGTTGGCAGTCACCATGTGCTGACCTACCGGGAAATCCCGCCCGCACTGTGTCGGTCCCTTGCCATTCCGGGAGCGATCTGAAGCCCGGAACACTTCGAGCGATCATTCGACAGGCAGGCCTGACAGTCGAAACTTTTAATGATCTGCTGTGAGGGGTGCTGGTGGATCGCCCTTCAAAGATAGCGCCCGCGCGTATCATCGTTCGTGCAAGAAAATGCGAACGCGGCCGAGCTTCGGCCGGGAGGGGTCACCCATGAAAACCGCGATAATGGCTGCCATTGCGACGGCGATGCTCGCCGGCACCGCGCAGGCGGACCATCTGTTTCTGGACGGCGATATCGTGCGCGGCGCCCAGGTCGGGGCGCCCGGGCCGGTCTGCGTTCTGAACAATCAGTTCAAGCATCTTGAGAAGGTCGTATTCCGTTTCCGCGTCCGCGATGCGAGCGGCAAGGTGCTTGACGACAAGGGACTGAAGAGCCTCGACGTGCAGCTTCCGGATGGGCAGACGGTCAAGGGCTATTACGGCGGTCATCCGCCGGTGTCGCAGGGCAATCCGGAAGGTCCGACCGACTTCTTCTGGGTCGCGGTGTGGATCATTCCGAGCGGCTACCCGAACGGGACGTTCCGCTACAAGGCGGTGGCGACCGACATGGCGGGCAACACCGAGGTATGGGAACCGATCCGCCGGATCACCAGTGAGCCGCAGGTGATGCCGGGCGAGATCGAGTTCAAGAAACCGTGACGTTCGCCGGCCGCTGCCGCGCCACTGCAATCCTCGTCGCGACGCTCGTTGCGTTCATCGTCCCGCTCACCACAGCGGCGGCGGCCGAGACTTTGCCGGACTTCGTGCCGACGCCCGGCAAGTTGCCGAAAACCGTCGTTCCGCTCCACTACGAGATCGAGCTTGCGCCCGATCTCGACAAGCTCGCCTTCAAGGGCCGCGAGAAGGTCCATATCGAGGTACTGGAGCCGACTGATCGGCTGGTGCTCAATGCGCTCGAACTCACGATCGAGACGGCATCGCTTGACGAGATCGCGAGCGCGGAGATCGCATTCGATGCGGCTGCGCAGACGGTGACGCTTACCTTCCCGCAGCCGCTCGCCGCCGGCCGCCATCTCCTATCGCTCGCCTTCTCCGGCCGCATCAATCGTTTCGGCCGGGGCTTGTTCGTTGTGGACTACCCCGTCGGCGACGGGCGCAAGCGCATGATGTCATCGCATCTCGAGCCGACCGACGCGCGCCGCGTCTTTCCAAGCTGGGATGAGCCTGCCTTCAAGGCGAGCTTCGCGCTGACCGCCACCGTCCCCGAGCATTTCCTGGCGGTCTCCAACATGCCGATCGTCGAGCAGGAAGCGGCCGGCGATGGCCTCAAGCGCATCGCCTTCGCGGCGACGCCGCGCATGTCGAGCTATCTCTTCGTCCTCACCATCGGCGAGCTCGAGCGCATCACCGCCGAGGTCGACGACGTCACCATCGGAGTCGTCACCACGCGCGGCAAGACGGCGCAAGGCCGCTTCGCGCTCGACAGCGCGGTCGACCTGCTGCGCTACTACAACGACTATTTCGGCATCGCCTATCCGCTGCCCAAGCTCGACCTGATCGCGGTTCCCGGCGGCTTCGGCGGCGCCATGGAGAACTGGGGCGGCATCACGTTTTTCGAGGGCCGCCTGCTGTTCGATCCGTCGCGCAATGCGCCCGATGCGCGACGCGGCATCTTTGCCGTCCTCGCTCATGAGATGGCGCATCAGTGGTTCGGCAATCTCGTCACCATGGCGTGGTGGAACGACATTTGGCTCAACGAGGGCTTTGCGAGCTGGATGCAGGCCAAAGCCGGCGAGCACCTGCACCCGGATTGGCAGACCTGGCTCAACGGCAATGCCGGCAAGCAGCGCGCGATGGCCGAAGACGCCCAGCGCACGGCTCACTCGATCCAGCATCCCGTCGCGAACGAATCCGAGGCGATGGCCGCCTTCAACTCGATCACTTACGTCAAGGGGCAGGCGCTCATCCGCATGCTGGAGAGCTATCTCGGCGAAGAGACCTTCGCCGCCGGCATCCGCACCTACATGCGCCGGCATGCGCTCGGCAACACCACGACCGCGGACCTCTGGCGTGCGCTGGAGATGGCCTCCGGCCGTCCCGTGGCGGAGATGGCTGCGGCGTTTACGGAACAGCCTGGGGTCCCGCTGGTGCAGGTGCGCGCGACCTGCGCGGCGGACCGGCAGCGCATCGCGCTCGTCCAATCGCGTTTCACAATTCACGATCCCGAGCCCAAGGAACTGCGCTGGAAAGTGCCGGTCGTCTACGGCAGCCCCGGCGGAGCTGCCGCCGGCAACGGTGGTCCTCGACGGCAACACCGTCCTCGACGGCGGCCGCTGCGGGACGCCGGTCAAGTTCAACCTGGGCGACGTCGGCTACTTTCGCGTGCTCTACGACGATGCGAGCTTTGCCGCCCTTATCACGGCGCTCGACCACATGGAGACCGCCGACCGGCTCAACCTCCTGGCCGACAACTGGGCGCTGGTCGAGGCCGGCAACGCCGCGCCGGAGACCTATTTCGGTCTCGCCTCGCGCCTTGTCAGCCTCGACAGCCGGGCGATCGACGAGCAGGTCTTGCGCGTTTTTGCGCGGATCGATCAGTTGGAGCGGGACCGATCCGAGCGGGTCGCGTTCGCGGCCTATGCCCGTGGCGTGCTGCGGCCCGCATTCGTTCAGCTTGGCTGGGACCCGAAGCCGGACGAAAACGCCGATCACGCGCTGCTGCGGCCGCGGCTCATCGGTGCGCTCGGCGATTTCAACGACGAAGCGATCATCGCCGAGGCAAAACACCGCTTCGCCGATTTCCTCGCCGATCCGACGACGCTGCCGACCAATTTGCGGGCGCCGATCACGCACATTGTCGGCCGTGCCGCCGATCGCGCGACCTACGATACGCTGCTGGCACGCGCCCGGAAGGCGACCAATGCCGAGGAGCGCAATCGCTACTACTCGGCTGCGGCCGCCGCCCTCGATCCCGATCTCGCCACGGCGACCCTTGCGCTTACCCTTACCGACGAATTGCCGACGAACATGGTCGGCAGCCTGATCTCAGAGGTCGCCGCGGAGCATCGCGAACTTGCCTGGCGATTCGTGCGCGAGCATTTCGAGGCGCTTTCGACGCGCCTCGGCCCGTCGTTTCGCGAGCGTTTCGTCGCAAATCTCCTCGCGAATTTTTCCGATACGGCCCATGCCGTCGCACTCGATGAGTTCGCGCCCGCCCACGCGACCTCGGGAAGCCGCGCCGTCGCCGCGCGCGCCCGCGAACGCATCACCTCGGCGGCCGATTTCATCGCGCAGCAATTGCCCGCCGTCGAGGCGTGGGTCGCCCAGCACGGTGCGCCGTAACCGTCAGAAGCCAACCAGAGCGCGCTTGCGCGCCGCGGCAAGGATGCGTCATGCTGCATCCCGCAGCTTCGTGGGGCGAAATCACTGAAGCGAAAACATGGGAGGTTATGATGCGCGGTCTTGCTATCTTCGTCGCCGGTGCCGCCGTTGGACTTGCGGCCACCGCATTTGCCCAAAGCCTGACCGAGAACCGCGGGATCGTCGGGCTCAATCACGTGGCGCTCAGCGTGCCCGACATCGACAAGGCGGTCGAGTACTACACCAAGACCATGGGATTTCCGGAGGCCTTCCGGGTGACCAATCCGGCGGGCCAGGTGCAGCTCGTCTATGTGCAGATCAGCCAGAACACCTTCGTCGAACTGTTGCCCGCCAATGCGCAGCGGCCGCCCGGCATCAATCATTTCGGCGTGCACGTCGAGAACATGGCCGCGGCCACAGCGATGTTCAAGCAACGCGGAGCGAACGTCGGCGAGATCATCAACAGCGGCACAAAGGCGATCCTCTCCAACATCATCGATCCGAACGGCGTCCGCATGGAGCTCGCCGAGCTTCCGCCGGAGTCGCTGCACCGGCAGGCGATGCAGCGCTGGAAGTGAGTTTGCCGTCGTCGCGCAATACGCAGATGGTCACGTTTCCACCCAAGCCGGAGTTGACGTAAACATCACGAGGCGTTGCCTCCTCTCCGCGCTCTTGGGTGCTGATCGATGAATTCGCTGGCCGACCTTCCGGAACTCGTCGGTTTCTTTAGCTATTCGCGCGACGATGATGAAGGCTCGCAGGGCGCGCTGTCGGCATTGCGCGACGCGATCCAGCGCGAGCTCGGCGCACAGCTCGGCCGCAACCGGCAAAACTTCCGGCTGTGGCAGGATCGGGCCGCAATCGCGCCGGGCCGGCTGTGGGAATCCGAGATCAAGGAGGCGATCGCCCAATCGGCGTTTTTCATTCCGATGATTACGCCGAGGGTGATCCTGAGCAGTCATTGCCGCTTGGAGTTCAAGTCGTTTCTCGCCCGCGAAAAGGCGCTCGGCCGCTCCGATCTCGTGTTCCCGATGCTTTATGTATCGGTGCCGGCGCTCGAGAACGAAAGCGAGTGGCGCAATCATCCTGTGCTGTCGATCGTCGGCACACGGCAGTGGATCGATTGGCGCAAGTATCGGCACAGCGACATCAATTCGACTGCGGTGCGCGAGGCGATCGAGGCTTTTTGCAGCCAGATCGCCAAGGCGTTGCGCGCGCCCGATGCCGCTCGCCGGCGAGCCGGGTATCGTTTCGGTGTTGCACCGGCCAGCGCTGCAGCTCGCGGAAGCGACGACTCGCGGCAGACGGTCAGAGGATGAAGCCGCGGACATTCCGCGCCGACCCACGGAGTTGGATGCCGAATGCGCGGCGAAAAGCGGAGGCCGAGCGGCTTGCCGAGGCCGCACGCGAGCGGGCACTGGAAGCGGGAAGAGACGGGGGCGCGGGCGAAGTCAAATCCGCCGATCGTTACTCGTCTGCGAGAGATCGCGAGGCGACGGTCAGCTCTGGCTGTCGTTAATCGTGCCCGCATTGCTGTTTGTGGGAGTTACGATCGCTTTATGAGGTTCTTACATACGTCGACCGAGGAATGGGGTGAATATTTGTTGTTCCTATTCGTTCGGCGTCGCTGGATGCAGTCACTCGTTTCAGTGGTAACTTGGTTTCGGCGCATGGTGTTTACGGGCTGTCGGATACGGTTTACAAGCTGGCACAGGCGTCAGCTTGGCGATATTCGTTGGCGGTGGTGGTCGTCACGCTGTTGTGTGCGGCAGGCGACGTTCGTATGGTGGACCGATGTAGAGCATTGGAAGACAGTCATTCATTGGGGTGGGGAGGACATCTGTCAGCGGTAACCGTCGACACTGCTCGATAGCCGCATTATTTATTGCCGCATTTTCGCAAGGTACGGATCTGGGTGATCTTTCGCTGTGCTGTGGGCTGGGCTCGACCTGATAATTCAGGTTCGATGCCAGGACCGCGGGATCGCGATACCGATCTATACGTCTACCCTTTCGATCGCGGCATCGCGTCGGCAGCTCTTGATCTATCTGGCTGCAGCGCGGCGGCTCCAAAGCATGCCGCAAGTGACGGCTGACGGCAACGGTCACAACGTTACGAGTTGCCCCCGGCTCAGCGTGCGCCGCACCGCGTCGCGCCAGGCGGCGACCTTGCCGCCGCGCGTCGCGTCATCCATCGCCGGCGTGAAGCGGCGGTCGCGGGCCCAGCGCGAGGCGAATTCGTGAGGTTCGGGGTAAAGGCCTGATTGCAGGCCGGCGAGATAGGCGGCGCCGAGCGCTGTCGTCTCCATGACGACGGGCCGGTCGACCGGCGCGCTGAGGATGTCGGCGAGGCGCTGCATCGTCCAGTCGGACGCCGTCATGCCGCCGTCGACGCGCAGGACATTGGCCATGGCGTCGACGCCGGCTGCGCCGGCGCAATCGGCGCGCATCGCTTCGACGAGGTCGAGGGTCTGGAAGCACGCGCTCTCGAGCGCCGCGCGGGCAAGCTCGTTCGGCCCGGTCGCGCGCGTCAGGCCGTAGAGGGCGCCCCGCGCCTCGGCGTCCCAATGCGGCGCGCCGAGCCCGACAAAGGCTGGAACCAGCACGACCTCGTGGCCAGGATCCGCGGCAGCCGCCATCTCGCCGGTCGCCGCCGCCGATGGCACGATGCCAAGCCCATCGCGCAGCCATTGCACGGCCGCGCCGGCAACGAAGATCGCGCCTTCGAGGCCGTAAACGGTCTTGCCGCGAAGCCGATAGGCGATGGTCGAGAGAAGACGGTTCTGCGACGCGACGACGTTCGACCCGGTGTTGAGAATGGCGAAACAGCCGGTGCCGTAGGTCGATTTCACCATGCCGGGGGCAAAGCATGCCTGTCCGATCAGCGCCGCCTGCTGGTCGCCGGCAATGCCGCGGATCGCGATCGCGCCGCCGAACAATTCCGGCGATGTGGTGCCGAATTCGGCGGCGCAATCGCGCACCTCCGGCAACATCGCCCGGGGCACGCCGAACAGATCGCACAGGTCTTCGCTCCAGGCGTTGGCATGGATGTCGTAGAGCGAGGTGCGCGACGCATTGGTGGCGTCGGTTGCGTGGACCGCGCCGCCGGTGAGACGCCACAGCAGGAACAAATCGACGGTGCCGAACGCAAGCTCGCCGCGCTCGGCCTTCGTTCGCGCGCCCGGCACATGGTCGAGCAGCCACGCGATCTTGGTTGCGGAGAAATAAGGATCGAGCAGCAGGCCGGTTTGCGCGGCGATCACTGCCTCGTGGCCGGCATCGGCGAGCGCACGGCAGGCGGCGGCGGTGCGGCGGTCCTGCCAAACGATGGCGTTGTGGATCGGCTTGCCGGTGGCGCGGTCCCAGACGAGGGTCGTTTCGCGCTGGTTGGTGATGCCGATCGCCGCGATGTCGCGCGGCGCGAGGCCGGCCTTGGCGATAGCCTCGCGGGCAGTCGCCAGCACCGTGCGCCAGATGTCCTCGGGATCGTGCTCGACCCAGCCGGACTGCGGGAAGGCTTGTGGAAACTCCTGCTGGGCAATCGCAGCGATCGAGCAATCGGCGCGGAAAACGATGGCGCGGGACGACGTCGTGCCCTGGTCGATGGCGAGCACGTATCCGGCGGTCGCGCTCATTGCGCCCGTGCCTCCGAGCGCGCGGGCATTGCCGGTGCGGTAGCGTCCGCCATGAACCGCGCAAGCCGTTCGGTCTCATCCGGCGAGAAGCGCAGGCCGAGCTTGGTCCGGCGCCACAGCACGTCGTCGGGCGTCTGCGCCCACTCGTGCGCCATCAGGTAGCTCACCTCGGCTTCGGTGAGCGTCGATCCAAAGGTCGTGCCGAGATCGCGGGCCATGCGGGCGCCGGCGAGGACGACCCGCGCCCGCGTGCCGTAAGTCGAAGCGAGGCGATAGGCGTGGGCGGGCGCGAGAAATGGAAATTCGGTCCCGAGCGCGGCCGCAAACGCGCTGAGGCCGTCGACAGCGATGTCGCCACCCGGCAGCGGCCTGCGCCCAGTCCATCCTCTCCGCCGGCGCTGCGTCTTCGGCAGGTAGGGCGCGAGGCGCTTGAGCGCGGCTTCGGCGAGGCGGCGGTAGGTCGTGATCTTGCCGCCGAACACCGACAGCAGCGGCGGGTCGCCGGCCGCCCCATCGAGTTCCAGGACATAGTCTCGCGACGCGGCCTTGGGATCGCGCGCGTGGTCGTCGTGAAGCGGACGCACGCCGGAGAAGCTCCACACCACGTCATCGGGGGCGACCGGACGCGCAAAGTAGTCGGAGGCCGCATCGCAGAGATATCGGATCTCGTCGTCACTCGCTGCCACGCGGGCGGGATCGCCGGTGAAATCGCGATCGGTGGTGCCGATCAGCGTGTAGCGACCCTGATATGGGATCGTGAAGACGATCCGCCCGTCGGCATTCTGAAACAGATAAGCGCGATCGTGATCGTAGAGCCGCGTCACCACGATGTGCGAGCCCTGGACGAGGCGCACATGCTCTCGCCCGGTGAAGCCAACGCAGGACGCGAGCACTTGCGAGACCCATGGCCCGGCCGCGTTCACCAGCGCGCGCGCCGCGATGACCTCGCGCTGGCCGCGGTCCTCGAGGGTGATTTGCCAATGATCGCCGGCGCGCGTCGCCGCGACCGCCTTTGTCCGTGTGCGGATCGTCGCGCCGTGCTCGGCGGCATCCAGCGCATTGAGGATCACCAGCCGCGAAATCATCGACGCGACAATCGGAATATTCGTACGCGGTGGAGAACAGGCCGTGCTTGAGCGGCGCGCCAACGTCGTCACGCGCAAGGTCGACGACGCGGGTCGGCGGCAACCGTTTGCGTCCACCCAGATGGTCATAGATGAAAAGCCCCGCGCGAAGCATGAAGGGGGAGCGCAGGCCGGCGCGATAAGGCAGCACGAAACGCAGCGGCTGCACGATATGCGGCGCGATCCGCCACAAAACTTCGCGCTCGACCAGCGCCTCGTGAACCAGGCGGAAATCGAAATATTCGAGATAGCGCAGGCCGCCGTGGATCAGCTTGGTGGAGCGCGACGAGGTGCCGCCGGCGAGATCGTCCATCTCGCAGAGATGCACTGATAGTCCGCGTCCGGCAGCGTCGCGCGCAATACCGCAGCCATTGATGCCGCCACCGATAATGGCGAGATCAAAAGCCACCCGCCGTCTCCATGTGCGCTGTCGGCGCACACATATCGGCCCGGCGGGCGAGGTCAATGGTACCTCCTCACGTCGGTTTGCAGCGCGATGTCACTGATGACAGGCCAGAAGGCCGGACTAAATCCAGCCCTCCGACTGGGATCACAGGTCCGGCGCGCTTACGCCGCCTTCTGCTTGGCGCTGATCAGTTTGCGGTTGATCAAACATTCGGCGATTTGGATCGTATTGAGCGCCGCGCCCTTGCGCAGATTGTCGGACACGCACCACAGCGAGAGTCCATTCTCGACGGTTGCGTCCTCGCGAATGCGGCTCACATACGTCGCGTCCTCGCCGGCGCATTCATACGGCGTGACGTAGCCGCCGGGCTCGAGCTTGTCGATGACGAGGCATCCGGGCGCATTGCGCAGGATGGTGCGGGCCTCGTCGGCGGTGATCGGATTTTCGAATTCGATGTTGACCGCTTCCGAATGACCGATGAACACCGGCACGCGCACGCAGGTCGCCGTGAGCTTGATCTTCGGATCGAGGATCTTCTTCGTCTCCGCCGTCATCTTCCACTCTTCCTTCGTGTACCCGTCCTCCATGAACACGTCGATCTGGGGGATCAGGTTGAAGGCGATGCGCTTCGGAAACTTCTTCGTTTCGATCTCGCCGGCGGTGTAGACGGCCTTGGTCTGGCTGAACAGTTCGTCCATGGCCTCCTTGCCGGCGCCCGACACCGACTGATAGGTCGCGACGACGACGCGCTTGATGCGGGCATGGTCGTGAAGCGGCTTGAGGACGACGACAAGCTGCGCGGTCGAGCAGTTGGGATTGGCAATGATGCCGCGCTTGCGGAAGCCCTTGAGGGCATCGGCATTGACCTCGGGCACCACCAGCGGAACGTCGGCGTCGTAGCGCCAGCATGACGAGTTATCGATCACCACCGCGCCTTGCGCGGCAATCCGCGGCGACCACTCTTTCGACACCGCCGACCCGGCCGACATCAGGCAGATGTCGACATCCGAAAAATCGAAATGTTCGAGGGCTTTGACCTTGAGGGTCTTATCGCCGAAGGACACCTCCACGCCCTGGCTTTTGCGGGACGCGATGGCGACAACCTGGTCGGCCGGAAACGACCGCTCCGCCAGGATTTCGAGCATTTCTCGGCCCACATTGCCGGTGGCGCCGACCACGGCGACCTTGAAACCCATTTCGATTCTCCGAAAGCCTGCTGTCAGGCAAAGTATTTGTGCAACGCAATCGCGCTTCTAGTCGGGAATGCCAGTCAATTCAACATCGCCGACAGAGCAAAAGTCCCCTCAAGGGACCCGCTACGGTATCGCTATGTCGCTTAACACACGCTTTTTGCGATAAATAAAGCCTCCGCCATACCTATCGCGCGTGCTGGTTCCGGGTTACACTATTTCGAGTTCTATTGTTCAAGGTTTTGGTGGGGGTGAGATGTCCGCGCATAGGATTACCATTGCTGCCTTGGCTGCGGCCTTGAGCTTGGCCGTAACGGCCGGCCCGGTCGCGGCCCAGACAACGGGGCAGACCAACGCCCAGACGACGGGCCAGACCACGACGGCGAAGAAGAAGCCGAAGTCGTGCCCCGTCGAACGACGTGGCGATGAATCGTCCGCCCACGCGCGTTACGGTGCGCCGGCGCTCCTATCTCGACCCGGGAACCGAGACCAAGACGCATCAGGAGCACTTCCTCGACTACGCGTATCCGCCCAGCGATCCGTTCTCCCGGTTCCAGAACGATTACAATTTCACGAGCATCCGCAATCCGTTCCCGAGCTGCCTCGATCTCGCGGGCTTCTGCCGATAATCGAAGCGTGTAACGCGTAGGGTGGGCAAAGCGCGGGCGCTGTCCGCGCGTGCCCACGTTAGGCCAAGCGGTGGGCACGCTGCGCTTTGCCCACCCTACGTTTCCGAGCCGCTCGTTACCCCGTCAGTCGCTCGACTTCCTGGATCACCGCGTCGCCCATCTCGGCGGTGCCCACGGCCTTGGTCCCCTCCGATTTGATGTCGGCGGTGCGCAGGCCACGTGCGAGTGCCGCGGCGATGGCGGCGTCGATCAGGTCAGCCTCCTTGATCATGCCGAACGAATAGCGCAGCGCCATGCCGAACGACGCCAGCATGGCGATCGGGTTGGCGAGACCTTTGCCGGCAATGTCCGGCGCCGAGCCGTGAACCGGCTCGTAGAGGGCCTTGCGCTTCTTGGTCTTGGGATCGACCTCGCCAAGCGACGCCGACGGCAGCATGCCGAGCGAGCCGGTGAGCATGGCGGCGACGTCTGAGAGCACGTCGCCGAACAGGTTGTCGGTGACGATGACGTCGAACTGTTTCGGCCAGCGCACCAACTGCATCGCGCCAGCGTCGGCGAGCTGATGCTCCAGTTGCACATCCTTGAATTCCCGCGCGTGCACCTGATTGACGACCTCGTGCCACAGCACGCCGGTCTTCATCACGTTGCGCTTTTCCATCGACGTCAGCTTGTTGCGGCGCTTGCGCGCAAGCTCGAAGCCGACCCGCGCGATGCGCTCGATCTCGTAGGTGTCGTAGACCTGGGTATCGACCGCGCGCTTCTGTCCGTTGCCGAGATCGGTAATGGTCTTCGGCTCGCCGAAATAGACGCCGCCGGTCAGCTCCCGCACGATGATGATGTCGAGCCCGTCCACCACTTCGCGCTTGAGGCTCGACGCGTCGGCGAGCGGCGGGTAGCAGATCGCCGGACGCAGGTTTGCAAACAGGCCGAGGTCCTTGCGCAGCCGCAGCAACCCGGCCTCGGGCCGTGCTTCGAACGGCACCGCGTCCCATTTCGGTCCGCCGACCGCGCCGAAGATCACGGCGTCGGCCGCTTGCGCCTTCGCCATGGTGGCATCGGTGATGGCGACCTTGTGCGCATCGTAGCATGCGCCGCCGACAAGACCTTCCTCCGTCTCGAACGAGCCGAGCCCGCGCTTGTTGAGCCACGCGATGAGCTTCTTCACCTCGCCCATGACCTCGGGACCGATGCCGTCGCCCGGGAGCAGCAGAAGTTTGTGGGTGGCCATGATGCGCGCCTCGTTCAAATTATTGCGTCGGCGCGGAGTGCTAGAGCGTGACCGCGCGATTGGCAAGACGCGGCCGCCAATTGCACTTCATCCATCGTCATGGCCGCGCTTGTCGCGGCCATCCACGCCTTTCATCGGATCAGGAGCCGCAAGCAAGACGTAGATGGCCGCGACAAGCGCGGCCATGACTCGCTGGTTGCGGCTCAGCTGCCGCTGAACCAGTTGTAACCGCGGCTTTCCCAATAGCCGCCGAGGTCCTGGTTGGTGACGTGCATGCCGATCACATATTTCGGATTTTTGAATCCGAGTTTGGTCGGGATGCGGATCTTCATGGGAAACCCATACTTGCGCGGCAAAATTTCGTTGTCGAACTTGAACGTCATCTGGGTTTGTGGATGGAGCGCGGTCGGCATGTCGATCGTGTTGGAATAGCCCTCCGCGCACTGGAACCAAACGTACTTGGCGGTGAGGTCGGCGCCGACACGCTTGAGGAAATCGCGCAGCGGCGTGCCGGTCCATGAGCCGATGGCGCTCCACCCCTCGATGCAGATATGCCGCGTGATCTGCTTTTCCTGCGGCAGCGCGTAGAGCTCCTCTAGCGTCCACGACTTCTTGTTCTCGACGAGGCCGCCGACCTCCAGCTTGTAGGCCTCGCCGTCGACCTCGGGCGCGTCCTCTTCGTCGTAATAGGCATTGAACGGGAACGGCCGCGTGATCGCACTCTCCGGATAGGTCGGCGCAAGCTTGTTGGGATTGAAGATCAGCGCCTGGACGCGGTCATTGAAGCGCGACACCGCCAACAACGCCTTGCCGGCCGTGTCTTCATCGACGATATCGCAGCCGGTCAGCAGCGTAATCGCGCCGAGGCTCGTCGCGCCGCGCAAAAACAGCCGCCGCGACGGATTGGGCAAAAGCTTTGCCGCATCCTTGATGAGGAGCTTCGGATCGACGCCCGGAATGGTCTTGCGGATTTTCGCCATCGCGCGCCTCCGTCAACGGCCGATGATCATGGCGCGCAGGCTCTTCGGCACAATGATCGCGAGGACCACGTGCACCAACAGGAAGCCGACGATCGCCGCCATGGCAAAGAAGTGGACAAAGCGCGCCGCATCGTAGCCGCCGAATAGCGCCGTGAGCTCCTGGAATTGCACCGGCTTCCAGATCGACATGCCCGACAGCACGACGACGATGCCGGCGAGGATCACGCCCACATAGAGGAGCCGCTGCACCGCGTTGTAGACCGCAATATCGTTATGAGACAGCTTGCCGGTTGCCGCAGCGATGAAATCGCGCACCACTTCGGAAGGCCGGATCGGCAGCAGCTTTTGCCGGAACCGCCCGGTGACGATGCCGAGCATGATGTAGACGACGCCATTGACGACGAGGAGCCACATCGCGGCGAAATGCCAGAGAAGTGCGCCCGGCAGGCCATCGAGGCCGTCGCCGATGGTGATCGCCGGCGGAAACGTGAACGGAAAGAGCGGCGACGCATCGAAAATGCGCCAGCCCGACGTGATCATCACGAACATGGCCAGCGCATTGATCCAATGGGTGACGCGCACCCACAACGGATGGATCACCGGCCGGACGGCCGGCAGCGCCGTTCCGATGTCGTCAGCTCGAGCGGCAATAGTCGTTTGGGTCATGACAACTCTCGCGCCGAAACGGCTTCACTGCACATAGTGCGGGTGTCGCAGGGAGGCAACGCGTTAACAACGCCAATTGATGTGCGCCGGCCGGGGGCTGAACCGGCCGGCGCGATCCTGCCGCGGACTTACATCGGCAGGAGCACGGTGTCGACCACATGGATCACACCGTTCGATTGCAGCACGTCGGCGATGGTGATGGTGGAGACGTCGCCCTTGGCGTCGGTGACGGTCAGGCGGCCGGGGCCGGGTTGCTCGACCATCAGGGCGTCGCCTTCGACCGTCTTGAGATGGGCCATGCCGCCGCCCTCCTTCACGGATTTCATCAGCGAGGCGGCGGTCAGCCGGCCGGGAACGACGTGATAGGTGAGAATTTTGGTGAGCGTCCCCTTGTTCTCGGGCTTCACCAAACCTTCGACAGTGCCGGCGGGCAATTTGCCGAAGGCCATGTTGGTCGGCGCAAACACCGTGAACGGTCCGGCGCCTTGCAGCGTATCGACGAGTCCGGCCGCCTTCACCGCGGCCACGAGGGTCGTGTGATCCTTCGAATTGACAGCGTTCTGAATGATGTTCTTCGACGGATACATCGGCGCGCCGCCGACATTCACGGTCTTCTCCGCCGCGATTGTCGGAATGAACGCGGTGCTCGCCAGCAAGCCGGCGGTGGCGAGAGCAAAGGCAGTAACGAGGCTGAGACGTCGAGACATTGTTGAAACTCCAAAGAAAGGGTGATGCCGGACCCGGCGGGCCGCGGCCACGATGCGACGACTGCTTTCATCGTCGCGTCCAGTTACGGGGGATCAGCGCGCGGGTTTCTCCGCGCCGCCAAACTCACGCGCTCGTGACTACGGGCATTCGAAACACCTACGGACTCTCATGCCGCTGGCCCTCGTGGTCGCAATGCGCTCTAATTTGGCCTGCCGGGAGTTTGCGCGCGCTGCGCGATGGCACGAGCACGCGGTGAGAGAGCATCATGACCAAGAACAATCCCGGCAATTTCTTCGAAGATTTTCGCATCGGTCAGGTCATTCGGCACGCGACGCCGCGCACCGTCACGGCGGGAGATGCGTCTCTTTACACCGCGCTTTATGGCTCGCGCTTCGCAGTCCAATCGTCGGCCGCATTCGCGCGGGCGATCGGATACCCTGACTCACCGATCGATGATCTCTTGGTCTTCCACATCATCTTCGGCAAGACCGTGCCCGATATCTCGCTCAATGCGGTGGCCAATCTTGGCTATGCCGATTGCCGGTTTCTCAAGCCGGTCTATGCGGGCGACACGCTGTCGGCGTCATCGGAGGTTATCG
This sequence comes from uncultured Alphaproteobacteria bacterium, assembly GCA_963702755.1. Taxonomy (GTDB): domain Bacteria; phylum Pseudomonadota; class Alphaproteobacteria; order Rhizobiales; family Xanthobacteraceae; genus JAJPKK01. Next base: position 100,990 of record CAVPDZ010000022.1, read on the forward strand.
GTCTCAAGGAAAACTCGAACCGCAAGACGGGCGTCGTCTACGTCCGCTCCACCGGCTTCGATCAGTCGGGCAATGCGGTGCTCTCCTATGTGCGCTGGGTCATGGTGCGCAAGCGCGATGAGGCCGCTCCGGCGCCGGGCGAACTCGTGCCGCCGCTGCCGAAGGCCGTGGCGGCCGAAGACATCGGCAAGGCCCTGCCCGCCGTTGCGGCGCGACGGCTACGACATGGCGCTGGCGGGAAGCGCGCAATGCTTCAACGATTATGCGCCCGGCGAACGGATCGATCATATCGACGGGATGACGGTCGAGGAGGCCGAGCACCAGATCGCGACCCGGCTCTACCAGAACACGGCGCGGGTGCACTTCAACCAGTTCACCGAAGGACAGGGCCGGTTCGGCCGTCGCCTCATCTATGGCGGACACGTCATGTCGCTCGCGCGCGCCTTGTCGTTCAACGGCCTCGCGAACGCCTTCCATATCGCGGCGATCAACGGCGGCCGCCATGTTGCGCCGCTGTTCGCCGGCGACACCGTGTTTGCCTGGTCGCAGGTGATCGAGCGGGCGGCGTTGCCGGGTCGCAATGATGTCGGCGCGCTGCGGTTGCGCCTCGTCGCGACCAAGAACCAGCCCTGTGCCGATTTCCCCGACAAGACCGGTGCCGATTACGATCCCGCGGTGATTCTGGACCTCGATTACTGGGCCGTGATTCCGCTCTGACGACGAGGTCCGACCTCCCCTATAAGATTTCTATAGGGCGGCAAGCATGGGGGCGCTAAGTGCCTCGCCTGCTTGGCGTTATGCCAGTCGACACCACAGTTATGCCAAGGTCGCCATTGCGCTTACCTATTGCATCTGCTTGAAGGAAGCGATCGCGAATTCTTATGGTTGGACATATGGCAGAGGCCAAATCCACCGCGGCGCGACCGCTGTCGCCGCATCTCCAAATATATCGGCCGATGCTCACGATGATGATGTCCATCGTCCATCGGATCACCGGCAGCGCGCTCTATATCGGGACGGTGTTGCTGGCATGGTGGCTGACGGCCGCCGCATCGGGCCCCAACGCCTACGCGACATTCCAGACGGCGGCTTCGAGCTGGATCGGACGAATCGTGCTGTTCGGCTATAGCTGGGCGCTCATTCACCACATGCTGGGTGGCGTGCGGCACCTGATCTGGGATTTCGGGCATGGGTTCGGGCCGGCCGAGCGCGAATGGCTCGCGCGGGCCAATCTGGTCGGCTCGATCGCGCTGACGATCATCCTCTGGTTCGTCGGCGGCTATCTTATGGGGGGCTTGCGGTGAGGGTGGCTGGCCAATGAATTCGACGTCGATGCGCACGCCGCTCGGCCGCGTGCGCGGCTACGGGTCGGCAAAGTACGGCACGCAGCATTTCATCCGCCAGCGGCTGACCGCGATCGCCAACATCCCGCTGACCATCGCGGCGGTGGTGATCATGGTCTCGCTGATCGGCCACAACCAAGCCGCCGTCGCCCAGATCCTGGGCTCGACCATGGTGGCAATCGTGATGCTGCTTTTCATCATCTCGATCACCTACCATATGTGCATTGGCATGCAGGTTGTCATTGAGGATTACGCTCATAGCGAGCGCGCCAAATACGTGCTGCTGATCCTTAACGCCTTCTTCGCCATCGCCGTGGGATCGATCTCGATCTACGCGATTCTCAAGCTGTCGTTCGGAGTGTGAGTTGATGGCCACGAACGGATCAGGACATGGCGCTCCCGGGATCAACGGGCACGCTTATCCGATCGAGGACCATACCTACGACGTGATCGTGGTCGGGGCCGGCGGGTCCGGCCTACGCGCGGTGGTCGGTTGCAGCGAAGCGGGCCTCAAGACCGCGTGCATCACCAAGGTATTCCCGACCCGCTCGCACACCGTCGCGGCGCAGGGCGGCATTTCCGCGGCCCTTGGCAACATGGGCGAGGACGACTGGCGCTGGCACATGTACGACACCGTGAAAGGGTCGGACTGGCTCGGCGACCAGGACGCCATCGAATATCTGTGCCGCAATGCTCCGGCCGCGGTCTATCGAGCTCGAACACTGGGGCGTGCCGTTCTCGCGCACCGAGCAGGGCAAGATCTATCAGCGCCCGTTCGGCGGCATGACCACCCATTACGGCAAGGGCACGGCCCAGCGCACCTGTGCGGCCGCCGACCGCACCGGCCATGCCATCCTGCACACGCTCTACGGCGCCTCGCTCCGCCATTCGGCCGAGTTCTTCATCGAGTATTTCGCCATCGATCTCATCATGGATGAGGGCCGCTGCCGCGGCGTGGTGGCGCTCAAGCTCGACGACGGCACCATCCATCGCTTCCGCGCCCACATGACGATCCTCGCGACCGGTGGATACGGCCGCGCCTACTTGACCTGCACCTCGGCCCACACCTGCACCGGCGACGGCAACGCCATGGTGCTGCGCGCCGGCCTGCCGCTCCAGGATATGGAGTTCGTCCAGTTTCATCCGACCGGCATCTACGGTGCCGGTTGCCTCATCACCGAAGGCGCGCGCGGCGAGGGCGCTTACCTCACCAATTCCCAGGGCGAGCGGTTCATGGAGCGCTATGCGCCGTCCGCCAAGGACCTCGCGTCGCGCGACGTCGTCTCCCGCGCCATGACCATCGAAGTTCGCGAGGGGCGCGGCGTCGGCAAGGAGAAGGACCATATCTTCCTTCACCTCGACCACCTCGATCCCGCGGTGCTGCACGAGCGGCTGCCCGGAATTTCCGAAAGCGCGCGCATCTTCGCCGGCGTCGACGTGACGCGCGAGCCGATCCCGGTGCTGCCGACCGTGCATTACAACATGGGCGGGATCGCCACCAATTATCACGGCGAGGTCCTCACCAAGAAGGACGGCAACCCGGACACCATCGTCCCCGGCTTGATGGCGCTCGGCGAGGCCGGCTGCGTGTCGGTCCATGGCGCCAACCGGCTAGGCTCCAACTCGCTGATCGATCTCGTCGTGTTCGGGCGGGCCGCGGCGCTGCGCTGTGCCGAGCTGATCGATCACGGCGAAAAGCATGCCGAGCTGCCAAAGGATTCCGCGGAGAAGCCGCTCGCCCGCCTCGACAAGTTCCGTTACGCGGACGGCTCGACTCCGACTGCCGAGATGCGACTGCGCATGCAACGCGTGATGCAGAGCGACTGCTCGGTGTTTCGTACCGGCGACGTGCTGGCGGAAGGCTCGAAACCGCATCCACCAGGTGCTCGGCGGCGTCGGCGACGTCAAGGTATTCGACCGCTCGCTGATCTGGAATTCGGACCTCATCGAGACCCTGGAGTTCGACAACCTGATCGCGCAGGCGGTCGTCACCATGGATGCGGCGGCCAACCGCACCGAGAGCCGCGGCGGCCACGCGCGCGAAGACTATCCGGAGCGCGACGACAAGAACTGGATGAAGCACACGCTGACCTGGCTCGATGCGGCGACCGGCAAGGTGACGATCGACTATCGTCCGGTGCACACCTACACGATGACGAACGAGGTGCAGTACATCGAGCCCAAGGTGCGGGTGTACTGAGCGGCATCGAGCGTCGCGAGAGTCTGATCGAAGCGTGAACGCGCCCTGAAATACTGAGGATAAGAGACGGATCGAACGATGGTCGAGATCACGCTTCCGAAAAACTCGAAGGTGACCCCCGGCAAGAACTGGCCGGCGCCGGTCAATGCGACCGAGCTGCGGGAATATCGCATCTATCGGTGGAATCCGGACGACGGACTCAATCCGCGGCTGGACACCTATCACGTCGATCTCGGCGATTGCGGTCCGATGGTTCTCGACGCGCTGATCTGGATCAAGAACAAGATCGATCCGACCCTCACGTTTCGCCGCTCGTGCCGCGAAGGCGTGTGCGGTTCGTGCGCCATGAACATCGACGGCACCAATACGCTCGCCTGCACCAAGGACATGAAGGACATCAAAGGCGAGGTGAAGATTTATCCCTTGCCGCACATGTCGGTGGTCAAGGATCTCGTCCCCGATCTCACCAACTTCTACGCGCAGCACGCCTCCATCAAGCCGTGGCTGCAGACCGTCTCGGTGACGCCAGAAAAGGAATGGCCGCAGAGCCATGACGACCGGCTCAAGCTCGACGGGCTCTACGAGTGCATCTTGTGTGCGTGCTGCTCGACGTCGTGCCCGAGCTATTGGTGGAACAGCGACCGCTATCTCGGTCCGGCGGCGCTGTTGCAGGCGCATCGCTGGATCATGGATTCGCGCGATGAGGCAACCGGCGAGCGGCTCGACAACCTCGAAGATCCGTTCCGCCTTTATCGCTGCCACACCATCATGAACTGCTCGAAGGCCTGCCCGAAGGGCCTCAATCCCGCGAAAGCCATCGCCGAGATCAAGCAGATGATGGTCGATCGGCTGGCGTAAAACTCCCGTGAATCTCGGCTATTTCCGTCAAGGTGCCAATTTACCTCGGGCGACGGCGCTCGCTCCGGCGTGGCCATTCGGCGCATCCCGATTCTCGATCGGTGGAATCGCGCTGTCATCATTTCGGCGGTTTCTCGGTGCGCCTGAGCGCTGGCGCCCGGATCGTGAATCGTCAACCGGCGCGTGATCGAGACCACAAAGACTCAAGGGGCGAGAGACCGCATGACCCGATCATCAATTCTGTTTGCTGCTGCCGTTGTTGCTGTCGCGGCAGCGCCGCACGCATCGCGCGCGCAAGCAGTCGAGCCTGCCGTCCGACTGGCGCAGGCTCCGCCGGCGCCCAATCCCAACGAAACGAAGCCCGGCCAGAACCGCCGCCCGCGCCACCTCAACAGCGCCCGCCGGCTCCGCCCCATCCGCCCGCTGCCGCTCCGCCGCCGGCGCATCCGCCCGCGGCTGCTGCGCCCCAGCTCATCCGCCTGCGGCCGCGGTGCCTCCCGTGCATCCGGGTCCTGCCGCGGCAACCCCGCCGGCACATCCGGGTCCGCGCCGCGACCCCGCCCGCAATCCTGGGCCAGCCGCCGCAACGCCCCCGGCACATCCTGGTCCGGCGCCCGCCGCAGGTATTCCGCCAGTTCATCCGGGTCCTGCTGCCGCAACGCCGCCTGCTCATCCCGGCCCGGCCGCCGCAACGCCACCGGCACGTCCGGGCCCGGCTCCCGCGGCCGGCATTCCGCCTGTTCATCCGGGACCGGCCGCGGCCGCACCTCCCCGCGCCGTCCAGGTCCGGCAGCCGTCGCGCCTGCCGTGCGTCCCGGTCCGGCTGTCGCTACTCCCGGCCCAGCGCCGGCAGCGCGGCCGGCGGCTCCTGTCGTCGCCAATGTCCCGCTCGATCCGAAGACGGCGCCCCGTCACCTCGATCAGATCCGCGGCGAGCGCCAGGAGATCAAGGAAGGCAATCGCACCGTCATCCGCGAAGCCGACCGCACCATCATTCGTGAAGGCGGCCACGACATCATCCGCCACAACGAAGCGGAACGCTTCCAGTTCAATGCGCGCGAAGTGAACGTCGAGCACCGCGGCAACAACACGATCACGATCGCGCTGCGGCCCGACGGCACGCGCATCGTAACCGAGGTCGACGCCAATGGCAGGCTGCTGCGCCGCATGCGCCGCGACGCCGAAGGCCGCGACATCATCATCATCGACAATACCTTCGAGCCCCGCGGTCCCGGCTTCGCCGGCTTCTATGTCGAGCTGCCGCCGCCCGTCGTGCGCATCCCGCGCCAGCTTTATGTCCGCGACCTCGCCCTCGCGACAGCCGAGGACGTATACCTCACCTTGGCGGCACCGCCCGTCATGCCGCTCGAGCGCCGCTATTCGCTCGACGAAATCCGCTACAGCGAGCCACTTCGCGTGCTGATGCCGCGCGTCGACATCGATTCGGTCAACTTCGAAACCGCGTCGTGGGAGATCGGTCCGGATCAGATGGATCGGCTCGCGTTCGTCGCCCAGGGCATCAGTCGGGCGCTGCAGCGCAATCCGAGCGAGGTGTTCCTGGTCGAAGGCTATACCGACGCGGTCGGCAACGACGTCGATAACCTGTCGCTGTCGGATCGCCGCGCCAAGTCGGTGGCGGTCGCGCTGACCAACCAGTTCGCGATTCCGCCGGAGAACCTGACGACCCAGGGCTACGGCAAGCAGTTCCTGAAAGTCCCGACCGACGGACCCGAGCGCGTCAACCGTCGCGTTGCCGTCCAGCGCATCACGCCGTTGCTGATGGGCCAGAACTGATCGCGACGTCCTTCCAACGACGGGGGAGTCGGCCTGCCTCCGGACCCGATCCGGGGGCAGGCCTGTACGACTGGCACGCAATTCGCGTTTAAAATTTCGTCGTCATATTGAGATCGCGCGCTTGTCGACCGCGAGCGCCGCTTCCTTCACGGCTTCCGACAAGGTCGGATGAGCGTGGCAGGTCCGCGCGATATCCTCAGCGGACGCTCCCATTTCCATTGCGATCGCGGCTTCCGCGATCATGTTGCCGGCATCCGTCGAGATCATGTGAACGCCGAGCACGCGATCGGTCTTGGCGTCCGCCAATATCTTGACGAAACCGTCGGTCTGCTGATTGGCCTTGGCGCGACCGTTGGCCGTGAACGGAAACTTGCCGACGTTGTAGGCGGTGCCGGCGGCCTTGAGCTCTTCCTCGGTCTTGCCGACCGATGGCCACTTCCGGGAACGTGTAGATGACGTTCGGGATCACGTCATAGTTCACGTGCCCGGCTTTTCCGGCAATGATCTCGGCGACGCGCGATGCCCTCGTCCTCCGCCTTGTGCGCGAGCATCGGCCCGGCAATGACGTCGCCGATCGCGTAAATGCCGGGGACCGTGGTGGCGTAGTGGTCGTTCGTCGGGATGCGACCGCGATTGTCGAGCTTGATGCCGACAGTTTCGAGACCGAGGCCATCGGTATAAGGAACGCGGCCGATGGCGACGAGCACGACGTCGGCCTCGATCGCGACCGCTGCGCCGCCGGCCGCCGGCTCGACGCTTGCCTTCAGCACCGGGCCTTTGGTGTCGACCGCCGTCACCTTCGAGGCGAGTTTGAAGGCGATGCCCTGTTTCTCCAGGAGGCGTTGGAATGAGCGGGCGATCTCATTGTCGATGCCGGGCACGATGCGGTCGAGAAATTCGACGACGGTTACCTGCGCGCCGAGCCGTCGCCACACCGAGCCAAGCTCCAAGCCGATGACGCCGGCGCCGACGACGAGTAGACGCTGCGGCACTTTTTCGAGCACCAGCGCGCCGGTCGAGGACACGATCCGCTTCTCGTCGATCGTGATCCCCTTGAGGCGGGCGACATCGGAGCCTGTCGCGATAACGATTGCCTTGGCGTCGATCGTCGTTGTTTTGCCGTCGGCGGCCTTCACCTCGACCTTGCCGGGGGCGACGATCCGTCCGGCGCCGATATGCGGCTCGATCTTGTTCTTCTTGAAGAGGTACGCCACGCCCTTGACGTTGCCGTCGACCCCTTCGTCCTTGAACTTGAGCATCGCCGCAAGATCGAGCGCCGGCGTGCCGACCTTGATGCCCATCTTGCCGAAGGAGTGGCCGGCCTCCTCGAACAGTTCGGACGCATGCAGCATCGCCTTCGATGGGATGCAGCCAATGTTGAGGCAGGTGCCGCCGAAGGTGTTGTCCTTCTCGACCACCGCGACTTTCATGCCGAGCTGCGCCGCGCGAATGGCGCAGACATAACCGCCGGGTCCGGTGCCAATGACGACGAGATCGTAGGAGGGCATGAGTTAGGTCCGCTTCAACTCTCTGGTCTTTTTCAAGATCAGGCAGACGATTTTCACAAATCCAGCACCAGCCGGGCGGGCTCCTCCAGGCACTCCTTCACCCGCACCAGGAACGTCACGGCCTCGCGGCCGTCGACGATGCGGTGGTCGTAGGAGAGCGCGAGATACATCATCGGCCTCGCCTCGATCTTGCCGCCGACCACCATGGGCCGCTCCTGGATCTTGTGCATGCCGAGAATGCCGGACTGCGGCGCGTTGAGGATCGGCGTCGACATCAGCGAACCGTAGATGCCGCCGTTGGTGATGGTGAAGGTGCCGCCCTGCATCTCTTCGATCTTGAGCTGGCCGTCGCGCGCGCGGCGGCCGAAGCTCGCGATCTGCTTTTCAATCTCGGCGAGCGACTTCTGATCGCAGTCGCGCACCACCGGCACCACGAGGCCTTTGTCGGTGCCGACCGCGATGCCGAGGTGGTAGTAGTTCTTGTAGATGATGTCGCTGCCGTCGATCTCGGCGTTGACGGCAGGGATTTCCTTCAAGCGCCTGCACGCAGGCGCGCACGAAGAAGCCCATGAAGCCGAGCTTCACGCCGTGCTTCTTCTCGAACACGTCGCGGTATTGGGCGCGCAACGCCATCACCGCCGTCATGTCGACCTCGTTGAAGGTCGTCAGCATGGCGGCCGTGTTCTGCGCATCCTTGAGGCGGCGCGCGATGGTCTGGCGCAGCCGCGTCATCCGCACGCGCTCCTCGCGCGCGGCGTCATCGGCCGGCGACGGCGCGCGCACCTGCACCGCGGCGGCGGGTTGCGCGATCGGAATCGGCGCTGCCGCGGCGCGCTCGATCGCCGCCAGCATGTCGCCCTTGGAAACGCGGCCATCCTTGCCGGTGCCCGGGACCGTCGCGGGCGAAATGCCGGACTTTGCACGCTAGCCTGCGACCGATGGAGCGAGCGGCGCATCGGCGGCAATGACCTTCGGGGGCGCCGCGGGAGCGGGTTGTGGCGGCGCCGCAGGAGGCGGCGCGGCCGGTTTCGCCGCCGCGCGGCGCTGCCTTGGTCGGCTCGGAGGGCTTTGCGCCGGCGCCCGGATTGATCTGACCCAGCAGCGCCCCGACCGCGACGGTCTCGCCATCCTTCGCGGCGATCTCCGCCAATACCCCGGCCGCCGGAGCCGGCACCTCGATCGTCACTTTGTCGGTTTCGAGCTCGACCAGCGGCTCGTCCACCGCGACCGCGTCGCCCGGCTGTTTGAACCACTTGCCGATGGTCGCTTCGGTTACCGACTCGCCAAGAGTGGGGACCCTGATATCGGTCATGAGGCGTCGTCCTGTCGGGATTATTCGGAAGAGGTGCGCCGGCGCGTCGTCGCGCGGCTACTCCTGCAGCGCCTCTTCAAGCAGCGCCTTGAGCTGCATCTGATGCTTGGACATAAGTCCGGTGGCGGTCGCAGCCGACGCGGGCCGGCCGGCGTAGCGCGGGCGCCGGCACTTGCCGCCCACCTGGCCGAGCACCCATTCGATATAGGGCTCGACGAAGTGCCAGGCGCCCATGTTGCTGGGGCTCCTCCTGGCACCAGACGATCTCGGCCTGTTTGAAGCGCGACAGCTCCTGCACCAGCGCCTTCATCGGGAACGGATAAAGCTGCTCGACGCGCAGGAGATAGATGTCGTCGACGCCGCGCTTCTCGCGCTCCTCGTAGAGATCAAAGTAGACCTTGCCGGAGCACAGCACGACCCGCCGGATCTTGGCATCCGGCTTGAGCTTGAGCTTGATCTTCGCTTGCGGCGCGGGCGTCGAGCTGCGCATCGTCCCACAGCAGGCGGTGGAACGAGCGGCCCTCGCCCATCTCGTCGAGCCGCGAAACCGCGCGCTTGTGGCGCAGCAGGCTCTTCGGCGTCATGAGGATCAGCGGCTTGCGGAACTCGCGCTTGAGCTGGCGGCGCAGGATGTGGAAGTAGTTCGCCGGCGTCGTGCAGTTCGCGACCTGCATGTTGTCCTCGGCGCACATCTGCAGGAAGCGCTCGAGGCGCGCGGAGGAATGCTCCGGTCCCTGGCCTTCATAGCCGTGCGGCAGGAGGCACACGAGGCCCGACATGCGCAGCCATTTGCGCTCGCCCGAAGAAATGAACTGGTCGAAGATGACCTGGGCGCCGTTCGCGAAATCGCCGAACTGCGCTTCCCACAGCGTCAGCGCCTTCGGCTCGGCGAGCGAATAGCCGTATTCGAAGCCGAGCACGGCTTCTTCCGAGAGCATCGAGTTGATGACCTCGTAGCGCGCCTGCTGCGGCGCGATGTGATTGAACGGCGTGTAGCGGTTCTCGTTCTCCTGGTCGATCAGCACCGAATGGCGCTGCGAGAAGGTGCCGCGCTCGGAATCCTGGCCGGAAAGGCGCACGCGGATGCCTTCGAGAAGAAGCGAGCAGAACGAGAGAGCTTCCGCCGTTGCCCAATCGATGCCTTCGCCGGTTTCGATGGCCTTTCGCCGCGCTTCGAGGAAGCGCGCGATGGTGCGATGAACGTGGAAGTTCTGCGGCGCCACCGTGATCTTCGCGCCGATGTCCTTGAGCACCGCGAGGCTGACGCCGGTGTTGCCGCGCCGGGGATCGTCGGAGGTGTCCGCGACCTTGAAGCCGGCCCAGCGGCCGTCAAGCCAATCGGCCTTGTTCGAGCGATAGCTCTGGCTCGCTTCGAACTCCGCATCGAGCCGGGCGCGCCAGTCGCTCTTCATCTTCTCGACTTCGCCGTCGGTGACGCACGCCTTCGCGCGACGAGCTTCTTCGCGTAGATCTCGAGCGTCGTCGGATGCGCCTGGATCGCTCTTGTACATCAACGGCTGGGTGAACATGGGCTCGTCGCCCTCGTTGTGCCCGATGCCGCCGATAGCAGAACATGTCGATGACGACCGGCTTCTGGAATTTCTGCCGGAATTCGGTCGCGATCTTGGCCGCGAACACCACGGCTTCCGGATCGTCGCCGTTGGCGTGGAAGATCGGCGCCTCGATCATCTTGGCGACGTCCGACGGATACGGCGAAGAGCGGCAGTAGCGCGGATAGGTGGTGAAGCCGATCTGATTGTTGACGATGAAATGCACCGAGCCGCCGGTGCGATGCCCGTGCAGGCCCGACAGGCCGAAACATTCCGCGACGACGCCCTTGGCCCGCGAACGCGGCATCGCCGTGGATCAGGAGCGGCATGGCGCAGGTGCGGTCGCTCGGGCGTCGCGCCAGCTGATCCTGCTTCGCGCGCGTCTTGCCGAGCACGACGGGATCGACGATCTCGAGATGCGACGGGTTCGCGGTCAGCGACAGATGGACCTTGTTGTTGTCGAATTCGCGATCGGACGAGGCGCCGAGATGATATTTCACGTCGCCCGAGCCCTCGACGTCGTCCGGCGATGACGAGCCGCCCTTGAATTCATGGAAGATGGCGCGGTGCGGCTTGCGCCAGCACTTGCGCGAGCACGTTGAGCCGGCCGCGATGGGCCATGCCGAGCACGATCTCCTTCACGCCGAGGGCGCCGCCGCGCTTGATGATCTGCTCCAGCGCCGGAATCATCGCATTCGCCGCCGTCGAGCCCGAAGCGCTTGGTGCCGGTAAACTTGAGGTCGCTGAATTTTTCGAAGCCTTCGGCCTCGATCGAGCTTGTTGAGGATCGCGCGCTTGCCCTCGCGGGTGAAGCTGATCTCCTTGCCGGGGCCTTCGATGCGCTCCTGGATCCAGCTTTCTGCTCGGATCGGAGATGTGCATGAATTCGAAGCCGATGGGTCTGGCAATAGGTGCGGCTGCAGGATCGCCGAGCATCTGGCGCAGCGTGGCGAATTCGAGCCCGAGCACATGGTCGAGGAAGATCTGGCCGGTCGATAGTCGGCCTCGGTGAATCCATAGATCGACGGATGCAGCTCTTCGTGGTCCTTGCGGCGGCTCGAGGCCGAGCGGATCGAGATTGGCATGCAGATGGCCGCGCATCCGATAGGCGCGGATCATCATCAGCGCGCGGACCGAGTCCCGCGTCGCCTGCTGAACCTCGGCGGCGGAGAGCTCGACGCCCTTCTCCTGGCGCCTTGGCGTCGAATCTTGTCGCCGATCGCCCGCTCGGTCTCCGACCAATCGCCGTCGAGCGCGCCGACGAGGTTCGCCGTGCGGCAGCGGCGGCCAGTCGGCGCGCTGCCAGGACGCGCCCCGGCGCATTCTGGTCGACGTCGCCATGGTTCGTCCTTGAGGCTCGCGAAGAACGCCTGCCATTCGCGCATCGACCGCCTGCGGGTCGGCTTCGTAGCGGGCATAGAGCTCTTCGACATAGTCGGCATTGCCCCCATAGAGAAAGGAGGTGGGGCGAAAGCCGCATTCGCGTCCTGGCGTGACATGGCGTTATCCTGAAAGGTCGTAGCCCACGCCGGAGGTCCTGGCGTGGTTCAAGTCGTCAACTCGAGGTTCTGCCCCTGGCCCGGTCGGAGAGACGCGCACGAATCGTGCCATTCCAGCAGGGTGACGCCTGTGTACACTATTTAGGTAGCCGTTGCGGCTTCACAATTCGGCTACGTCAGGGTTGAGTCGGTAACAGTGGAATTCGATGTCATTCTTTGCAGACAGTGACGGGTCAAAAGCCTTACGAGCAGATGCTTAAGACGCCACTGCCAGCCGTTGATTTTCGAAAGAGTTCCAGCGAACCCAGCTTCAGTGCTTAAGCAGCTCGACCAGCGTCTTGCCGAGCCGCGCCGGCGAGGGGGAAACCCGGATACCCGCCGATTCCATGGCCTCGATCTTGGCTCCGCGCCGCCCTTGCCGCCGGAAATGATGGCGCCGGCATGGCCCATGCGCCGCCCGGGCGGCGCGGTGCGGCCGGCGATGAAGCCGACCATCGGTTTTTTGCGTCCGCGCTTGGCTTCGTCCTTGAGGAACTGCGCCGCGTCCTCCTCGGCGCCGCCGCCGATCTCGCCGATCATGATGATCGACTTGGTCTCCGGGTCGGCCAGGAACAGCTCCAGCACTGTCGATGAATTCCGTGCCCTTGACCGGATCGCCGCCGATGCCGACCGCGGTGGTCTGGCCGAGGCCTTCGCGGGTGGTCTGGAACACGGCCTCATAGGTCAGCGTGCCCGGAGCGCGAGACGATGCCGACCGTGCCGGGCTTGAAGATATTGCCCGGCATGATGCCGATCTTGCATTCGCCGCGTCATGACGCCCGGGCAGTTCGGCCCGATGAGGCGCGACTTCGAGCCGCGACAGCGCGCGCTTCACCTTGCACCATGTCGAGCACCGGAATGCCCTCGGTGATGCAGACGATCGAGCGGAATCTCCGCGTCGATCGCTTCGCAGATCGCGTCGGCCGCGCCGGGCGGCGGCACATAGATGACGCTGGCATCGGCGCCGGTCGCGTCGCGCGCCTCGGCGACGGTGTCGAACACCGGCAGGTCAAGATGCGTCGTGCCGCCTTTGCCGGGCGAGGTGCCGCCGACCATCTTGGTGCCATAGGCGATCGCCTGCTTCGGAATGGAACGTGCCGTTCTTGCCGGTGAAGCCCTGGCAGATGACCTTGGTGTCTTTGTCGATCAGGATCGACATGACGCTCGGCCTCCCTGCACGGCGCTGTGACGATCTTCTGCGCGGCGTCGTCGAGGTCGTCGGCGGCGATCACGTTGAGGCCGGATGTCGCGATGATCTCCTTGCCGAGCTCGACATTGGTGCCTTCGAGCCGCACGACCAGCGGCACCTCGAGGCCGACCTCCTTCACCGCGGCGATCACGCCTTCGGCGATGACGTCGCATTTCATGATGCCGCCGAAGATGTTGACCAGAATGCCTTTCACGTGCGGGTCGGCGGTGATGATCTTGAAGGCCGCCGTGACCTTCTCCTTGGTGGCGCCGCCGCCGACATCGAGAAAGTTGGCCGGCTCTTCGCCATAGAGCTTGATGATGTCCATCGTCGCCATGGCGAGGCCGGCGCCGTTGACCATGCAGCCGATCGTGCCGTCGAGCGCGACATAGGTGAGGTCGTATTTCGACGGCCTCGATCTCCTTCGCGTCTTCTTCGGTCACGTCGCGCAGCGCGACGATGTCGGGATGGCGGTAGAGCGCGTTGTCGTCGAAGCCGACCTTGGCGTCGAGGCAGATGAGCTTGCCATCCTTGGTCGAACGATCAGCGGATTGATCTCGAGCATCGCCATGTCCTTGGCGACGAAGGCGCGTATAGAGCTTGGTCACGAGCGCTTCGGCCTGCTTGGCGAGATCGCCCGTCAAGCCCCAGCGCCTGCGCGACGCGGCGGCCGTGATGGGGCATGATGCCGGTCGCCGGATCGACCGAGAAGGTGACGATCTTCTCCGGCGTCTTATGCGCGACCTCCTCGATGTCCATGCCGCCTTCGGTCGAGACGACGAAGGCGACGCGGCGAGGTGACGCGGTCGACGAGCAGCGAGAGATAGAATTCCTTCTCGATGGCCGAGCCGTCTTCGATATAGAGGCGGTTGACCTCCTTGCCCTGCGGGCCGGTCTGCACGCGTGACCAGCGTGTGCCCGAGCATGTCGGCGCGGCTTCGCCGCGTCGACGTCCTGCGAGCCGACTTGCACGCACGCTTGCACGCCGACCGGCCTTGCCGCGGCCGCCCGCATGGATCTGCGCTTTGACGACCCAGACCGGGCCGCCGAGCTCGTGGCGGCCTTCTCCGCTTCCGGCGCCGCGAATCCGGAACGCCGCGCGAGACCGGCACGCCAAATTCCTTCAGAACGGCCTTGGCCTGATATTCGTGAATATTCATCGTGCCTCACCACTCACGGTGAACGGAGGCGCAGAAAACCGGCGATCGGTTGGCTGACGCGTAAATGGTGATCTTTGTCGCTTAGCCTCGCTTCAGCCGCCTCCGCATCCGCCGTGACGATCTTCGCCTAGGACGCCAAGGCCGGGTTGATCGTCTTGCAGGCCTCGACGAGGCCTGCACCGAAGCGACCGATTTGTCGAACATCTGCCTTTTCGCCGCCGTCGAGCTCGACCTCGACGATCCGCTCGACGCCATTGGCGCCGATCACGACCGGCACGCCGACATAGAGATCGTTGACGCCATATTCGCCGTTGAGATAGGCGGCGCAGGGCAGCACGCGCTTCTTGTCGCGCAGATAGCTTTCGGCCATGGCGATCGCCGAGGCGGCCGGCGCATAGAAGGCCGATCCGGTCTTCAGCAGATTGACGATTTCGCCGCCGCCGTTGCGGGTGCGCTCGACGATGGCGTCGAGCCGCGCCTGCGTCGTCCAGCCCATCTTGACGAGATCGGGCAGCGGAATGCCGGCGACCGTCGAATAGCGCAGCGAGCGGCACCATGTCGTCGCCATGGCCGCCGAGCACGAAGGCGCGTCACGTCCTCGACCGAAACATTGAATTCTTCGGCGAGGAAATAGCGGAAGCGCGCCGAGTCGAGCACGCCGGCCATGCCGACGACCATGTGCTGCGGGCAGGCCGGAGTATTTCTGCAGCGCCCAGACCATCGCGTCGAGCGGATTGGTGATGCAGATGACGAAAGCGTCCGGCGCATATTGCTTGATGCCGTCGCCGACCGCGTCCATCACCTTGAGATTGATGCCGAGCAGATCGTCGCGGCTCATGCCGGGCTTGCGCGGCACGCCGGCGGTGACGATGCACCACGTCGGCGCCGGCGATGGCCGCGTAGTAATTGGCGCCCGAGATAGCTGGCGTCGAAGCCCTCGACGGGGCCGGATTGCGGCGAGGTCGAGCGCCTTGCCCTGCGGCGATGCCTTCGGCGATGTCGAACAGGACGATGTCGCCGAGTTCCTTGAGCGCCGACGAGATGGGCCAGCGTGCCGCCGATCTGTCCGGCGCCGATCAGTGCAATCTTGCTGCGCGCCATGAGAAATCCTTGAAATGCCGTCGAACGACCGGCCCTCGGGGTGTTAACCCTTTCAGACCTGCCATTCAAGTCGACCAAAGGCGGTGCCCGCTACCGTAAGCGATCGTCCTCGCCGACAATGCGCGCATTGGTCTTAGGTCTCCACGATTCCCGCCGCCGAGCCGGTCACCGCGAGGCGGCGCGCACGCGGCGAAGCGAGATATTCGGTCGAGCCCATCTCGATGATGCGCGACGCGGTGCGCTTGAATTCGCTGGCCTCGTACCCCTCGTCCGCCCGATAGAGAGCGCTCGGCTCGGCGGCCGCGGAGGCGAGGAGTTTCACGCCGGCGTCGTAGACCGTATCGATGAGAGCGATGAAGCGCTTGGCCTCGTTGCGCGTGTCGTAGGTCATGACCGGCACGCAGTCGATCATCAGCGTGTGGAATTCGTGCACGATGCGCAAATAATCGACAGCGCCGAGCGGCTTCTCGCAAAGATCATGAAAGCCGAACCGCGCCACACCCATGGCGGCGCGCGGCACGTGCAGCAGGTGACCCTTGACGATCAGGTCGATGGCTTGCCGTCCCGCCCGCCTGTCAGACGTTGCCAGGCCGCGTCGAGCGCCGCTCTGGCCGCTTTATCAGCAGGCACATGCCAGACGGTCATCCCGATCAGCTTTTCCAGGCGGAAGTCGGTGCGCGCCTCGAGCCGCACGACATCCATCCGACGCTCGATCAGATCGATGAACGGCAGGAACAGCGCGCGATTGAGCCCTTCGCGATAGAGGTCCGACGGCGCGACATTGGAGGTCGCCACCACGACGACGCCGTGCTCGAACAGGCGGGCAAAGAGCCGACCCAGGATCATCGCATCGGCGATGTCGGTCACATGGAATTCATCGAAGCACAGCACCCATGACTTCGTTCGCCAGATCGGCGGCCACGAGATGGATCGGATCGGCTTCCGGAATTTCCCCATATTTCAGCCTGGCGCGGTAGCCGTTCAGGCGATCGTGGACGTCGAGCATGAATTCATGGAAGTGCGCCCGCCGCTTGCGCTTGGCCGGGCAGGTCGAGAAGAACAGGTCCATCAGCATGGTCTTGCCGCGGCCCACCTCTCCCCAGATGTAAATCCCTTTCAGATCGGGTTCCGCCGTCGTGCGCTGGCCGAACAGCCAGCCGAGCGAGGACGACTTTCGTGCCAGCCGATGGGTGGCGAGTTGCTCGTTGAGGCGCGCCAGCCGTGCAACGACCGCCACCTGGGCTGGATCGCGCTCGACCTCGCCGGCGGCGACCAGGGCCGCATAGCGGGCGGAGATGGTGTCGGACATGCTACTCGAAGGCGGGAACCCGCAACGGGATGGGAGCCCGCCGGTTACAGGGATGCGACCGGCGCGGCAACCGGTTTCTACATACCGGTTGCTACATCAAGCAAATGCCGCGCCTGATTGGCAGCGGGCTATGCCAATTTCGTGCCGCACGACACGGCTACCGCGATTCATTTAATAGTCAGCCTAGGCGGCCGAGCACATGCTCTGAATCATCGTTCAATTTGCGTCCCGCTTCCGAATAGGACCTATCTCCATTTCGCAGTGCACCAAAATTTAGGCATCTGCATTCTTGATCGGGTCATCTTTTGCTGCGATGCAATATGACGACCCCGAATCAGCTGCGGGGGCAATCAACACATTGAGAACCAATGACAAAAAGTCCGGAGGTACGGATGAACTTTGTAACTGTCGACGGCACTGTCCGTAAGTTGTGGGCGGCCGATATCGAAGCTTACGCCGATCATTTGCTGCGGCTTGACCCGGCGAGCCGCCGAAATCGCTTTGGTGGCGCGGTCGCCAACTCTTTTATTCGTCGCCATGCGGCGAATGCCTTCGAATCCGCCAAACGTGATTTACGGGTTCATTGCCGACGGCGCGCCGCGCGGAGCTGCCGAGTTGCGGCCCTTCAATCCCGGCGCCGGCGAAGCCGAGGCCGCGTTCAGCATCGAACGGCCGTGGCAGAGCCATGGTGTCGGAACTGAGTTGCTCGAACGCGTCCTGCTTGCAGCCCGTAATCGGGGCATCAAGCAGCTGCACATCACCTGCCTCCTGGAGAACCACCGCATGCAGCAACTCGCGCGCAAGTTCGATGCGGAGCTGCGCCGCGACTTCGATTCCGTGGTGGGCGAGGTCGAGACGCCGTATCCCACTCCATTATCGCTCATGCGGGAGATGATCGCCGACGGCACGGGATTCGCGACGACGCTGCTCGACGCCCATTCGCGCCTGTTCAAGCGCGCGTCTTAACTCACCGGGTGCCGTAGGCGCGGTCGCCGGCGTCGCCGAGACCCGGAATGATGTAGGCATTATCGTCGAGGGTCTCGTCGACGGCCGCGGTCCATACCGGCACGTCGGGATGGATGCCACGCAAACGCTCGAGTGCGGGCGGCACCGTAATCAGACAGACGAAGCGGATGTCGCGGGCGCCGCGCTCCTTGAGCCGGTCGACCGCGGCAACCGCGGTGTTCGCGGTGGCGACCACCGGCGCGATGACGATCACCTGCCGTTCGGCAAGATCGAGCGGCGCCTTGAAATAGTATTCCACGGCGACGAGCGTTTCCGGATCGCGATAAAGCCCGATGTGGGCAACGCGGGCGGCCGGCACGAGCTCCAGCATGCCTTCGACGAGCGTCATGCCGGAACGCAGGATCGGCGCGAACACGAGCTTCTTGCCGGCGATGCGCGGGGCCAGCATGCGCGCCATCGGGGTCTCGATCTCGACGCGGTCGAGCGGCAGGTCGCGCGTCACCTCGTAGCACATCAGGATGCCAAGCTCGCGGCACAGTTCGCGAAATGTCTTGGTGGAGACGGGACTTGTCGCGCAGCAAAGTCAGCTTGTGCTGCACCAGCGGATGCGTGACGACCGTGACGCCTTCCATCATCGCATGATCCTTCGTCAGAAGACTGTTCCGTCGCTCTCGATCGTGATCGGCGGTCCCGCATCGGGCCGCAATTTTTGCGCCAGGACGCGGCCTGCCGCCCAGGTGCCGCCCTGCAGGATACGCGCAAGCGGCAGTTCTTCGGCGGTACGGCCCAGCCGCTGCCGCACCAGGCCAGCCAGGCGATCGAGGAGTGCCACCGTGAGTGCCCGCCATTCGACCACGACGGTCGAATCGACAGTGTGGCGTTGGCGCGCCTCGTCGGGATTGCGAAAAACGAGGGTGCCGGTGTCGATGAAGAGGCCGCCGTTGCGATATTCCGCAAGTCCGGTGAGGCCATCGATATCGGTGACGGTGATCCCGGCGCGTTCGAGCGGTTCGATCAGCGAATAGGTCAGCCACTGGGAGAGCTTGTGCAGCGGCACGAGCCCGTTCGTCGCGTCATCGGTCACGATGGCGGGATGGTGCCAGCAATCGCCGAGCGGAATGCCTCCGAGCGTCAGCCGGGACGGCCAGATCGGCCCCAAATATCGCAGCACAGCCGCGAGAATATCTGCTGCTGCGATCCGGCCGCCGGCACTGCGCTCGACAAGATGGTCATAGAGGCCGCCCGGCCGCGCCGAATCGCCGGTGGCAAAGACCGCCGGGGCCGCCGCGATCGTTCGCCCGAGGCGGCGCAGCAGATCAGCGCGGCCGGCAAGGCCGGCCAACGGATTTGTCGCCGTGGCCTGGAAGCCGTCGGCAAGATCGTCGTCGCTAAGTGCGCCGAGCTTTGCGGCATCGGCGCGCAATGGGTCGTGCGGATCGCTCGAAAACAGCCCGTTGCAAAACATATCGAGGCTCGCGATCGCGAGGCCCTCCGAACGTCCGATGGCGCGACCCTCGCGATCACGGTAGCGCCATTGCGCACCAGCACCGGCATCAAGGAGCACGCTGACGATCGCGAGGTCGAATTCGGCGCGCGCCCGTGCCGCCGCGTCCTTCCATTTCACCGCGTCGGCGCGCGCGGCCCAACGGTCCACGCCGTCAACAACGAAATGGCGCCAGCGCGAATGGAACGGAATGGCGAGATCGGGATAGGCGTCGCGGGTGATGGCGATGGTCAAAGCCGCCGCATCGTCCAGGCGCCGCAGATCGACGCGGAAGTGCGGCAGCCGATCGGCAAGGCCCGCCTCCAGCATGCGGTGGGCGCGCTCGCGCACCGCGGCAGCGCTCAGGAGCGAGAGCGCGGCGTCGGTCTCAGAACGCACGGCGACCCATCAGTACTTCTCGAGCGGGCGTCCGACCGACGAAGCCGGGTCCTTCGGCGGTTCGGGCGAATAGTAGCCCGCGGCGCGTTTGGCATCGATTTCCACATGCGCATCGGGCGGCACCAATTCATCGGGAATGGGGATGCGCTCGACGATCTCGATGCCCTTGCGACGACCAGCGCATCGTACTTCATGTCGCTCATGGACACGAAGCGGTCGATGCGGCGCGATGCCGAGCCAGTGGAGCACGTCGGGCATGAGCTGCTGGAAGCGCGCGTCCTGCACGCCGGCGACGCATTCGGTGCGCTCGAAATAGGTCGCGGCGCGGTCGCCGCCGTCCTGGCGCTTGCGCGCGTTGTAGACCAGGAACTTGGTCACCTCGCCGAGCGCGCGGCCTTCCTTGCGGTTATAAACGATGACGCCGAGCCCGCCGTCCTGCGCCGTGCGGGCGCACTCCTCGATGCCGTGGATCAGATACGGCCGGCAGGTGCAGATGTCGGAGCCGAACACGTCGGAGCCGTTGCATTCGTCGTGCACGCGGCAGGCGATCTTGCGTGCGTGCGATCGGCAAGCTTGCTGACGTCGCCGAAGAGATAGACCGTGGTGCCGCCGATCGGCGGCAGGAACACATGCAGATCGGGCCGCGTCACCAGCTCGGGGAACATGCCCGCCGTCTGCTCGAACAGGACGCGGCGCAGCTGCGTCTCGGTGGTGCCGAATCGCTCGGCAACACCGGGCAGATACCAGACCGGATCGATCGCGACCTTCACGACCGACACGCTGCCGTTCTGATGGATATTGACGCCATCGGCTTTCAGACGCCCGGCGCGGATCGCATCGCGCATCTCGATAAGATCGAGCCGCGCCCGCGTCACCGCGATGGTCGGGCGGATGTCCTCGCCCTCCGCGATCTCGCGCTTGAACGTATCGGCGACCAGATGGCCCCATGGATCGAGGGAGACGATGCGCCGCGGCTCCGACCATTGCGGGAACGGACCGATGTTCGCGGCCGGATGCGTGTTCGTGAGGTCGGGCCGGCGGATCGGATCGAGCGCGCCGGCGGACACTGCAAGCGCACGGTAGAGGGCATAGGAGCCGCCGTGAGAGCCGATGACGTTACGATGCTGCGGCCGCGACACCGTCGCGATGATCGGTCCACGCTCGCGTGCCGTTGCTGCGCCCCAATGAATCGGAAATCGCGCTTTTCCGCCCGGCTCCGGATGCGACGTGAGGCGGATATGGTCCGTTCGGTTGGAATTCATACTGGCACCAGAAAAAAAGATGAGCCGCCCGCCCTGCGGCAGGTCGGTTCGCGTGCTTGTTGCGAAAGAGCGGAGCTGTTCTTGGTAAACAGCCAGTTTACAGGCGCTCCACCCCGCTAAATATAGCTACCGAATGCCTTTTGCGCCATTGGCTTTTCCGGGGAAGGCAGCGCCAGGCCGGGGCAATACATCCCCAGGAGGTGGATCGGCTTGCGCCAGCCGGCGGGGGGTGAGGGCCGTACCGCATTTTGCTGCGCAACATTTGCGCGCGGCACCAAGGCTGTATCCCATTTGCTGCGCAGCATTTGCGCGGCCTTACCCCACCCTGGAGCTCCGGCGGTCCGACCCTCCAGGCGAGGGTGCTAGGCGATCTTCGGCTCCCACCGGGCATCCACGGCGGGCTCCGTTACCTCGCTTGCCGCATCGATCACGCGGGTGAGGGCGCGCAATGCCTCGGGCACGCCCTGGCGGGTCGCTGCGGAAAGGACGAGAGGCGTCTTCTTGGCGGCGCGCTTGAGGCGGGCCGTCTGCTCCTTGATCACCTCCGGCGTCAACGCATCGACCTTGTTCAGCGCCACGATTTCCGGCTTTTCGGCGAGGCCGTGACCATAGGCGACGAGTTCCTCGCGGACGGTCTTGTAGGCCTTGCCGGCATGCTCGCAGGTGCCGTCGACGAGATGCAGCAGCACGCGGCAGCGCTCCACATGGCCGAGGAAGCGGTCGCCGAGGCCGGCGCCTTCATGCGCGCCGTCGATGAGGCCCGGGAATATCCGCGAGCACGAACTCGCGGCCGTCGATCCGCGACCACGCCGAGCTGCGGATGGAGCGTGGTGAACGGATAATCGGCGATCTTCGGCCGCGCGGCGCTGACCGCGGCGAGGAACGTCGATTTGCCGGCGTTGGGCAGCCCGACGAGGCCGGCATCGGCGATCAGCTTGAGACGCAGCCAGATGGTGCGTTCCTCGCCGGCTAGCCCGGATTGGCGCGGCGCGGCGCCCGGTTGGTCGAGGACTTGAAGTGCGCGTTGCCAAAGCCGCCGTTGCCGCCCTTGGCGAGCACGACGCGGTCGCCCGACTCGTCGAGGTCGGCGAGCAGCGTCTCGTTATCCTCGTCAAAAATCTGGGTGCCCATCGGCACCTTGAGCACCGCGTCGGCGCCGCCGGCGCCCGAGCGGTTCTTGCCCATGCCGTGGCCGCCGGTCTTGGCCTTGAAATGCTGCT
The DNA here is from genome assembly GCA_963702755.1 of uncultured Alphaproteobacteria bacterium. Taxonomy (GTDB): domain Bacteria; phylum Pseudomonadota; class Alphaproteobacteria; order Rhizobiales; family Xanthobacteraceae; genus JAJPKK01. Next base: position 123,182 of record CAVPDZ010000022.1, read on the forward strand.
GGTAGCGATAGTCGATCAGCGTGTTGAGGCCGTCCACGCATTCGGCCACGACGTCGCCGCCGCGGCCGCCGTCGCCGCCGTCGGGTCCGCCGAACTCGATGAACTTCTCCCGCCGGAACGAGACGCAGCCCGCGCCGCCGTCGCCGGAACGGATGTAAATCTTGGCCTGGTCGAGGAATTTCATCTCTTGCGATCCAGTCTCTTGCGATCCATGTCGCCGGGCCGCATCCCATGGTCCAATTCGATGCGGTGGCCGGCAAATTCGTTCCTGATATAGTGCGGAAATCCGGCAACGGGGTAGCCGGCCTTCAACCAATTCCGTCGGAGAACGCGAGGCGTGTGGTCGGTCCTGAAGATTGCTGCGCGGGCGGGTATTTGGCGCACGACGCCCGAGCCTCCGCTCGTCGGGCTCGCAACGCTCCTTGGGTTCGCCATCCTGCTCGCCGCGGTCCGGATCGCCTTTCAGTATCTCGAGGCCGGTTCGGCACCTAATTTCAACCCGTACGGCCTCAACGCAATCGTTGCGTGGCTGGCGCTGGATTTGGTGATCGCCGGCCTGCTGGTGCGGCCGACCGGCCGCATCACCGCGCTTTCGGCGATGATCGTGCTCTTGATCGTTGCGGGACTGACAGCCGCCCCGGTCCGCTTCGGATTGCCGTTGCTCGCGACATCGCTCGGATGGACCGACAATCGGATTGTCGTGATCGCGACCGTCGCGATTTTTGTCCTCGAGATCGTGTGGTGGTTCGGCGCCATGGTGTGCGTGCTGCGCAGCCTCGAAGCGCAGTCGCGGGTTCACGCCGCGGCCAGAGTTGCCGCCGTGGTGATGGCGATTTTTGTCGTCAACACGGTGGTGCCGCACGCGCCCGTATTCATTGCGCGCGACTTCGATATCCGAAACGCCAATTGGTGGGAGTACCTGCGCGCCCGCTACGAGGCGGAGGCCCAAAATCAGGCGCCGAGCGCGCCGAAGCTGTCAGCCCAAGAGGCGTCGCGAATCGAGCAGTCGCAGGGCGCGCTGGTGAAGGCCGAAGCTGATCGACTTGCCCCGCAAACCGACGGCGTGACCGACGTCTACGTCATCGGTGTCGCCGGCTGGGCCGACCAGGACGTTTTCGTCAAGGAGCTCGACGGTGCGCTGGCCCAGATCGGGAATGTCCTGCCGATCAAGGACCATGTGGTCCGCCTCATCAATCACCGCGAAACGATCGCGAACGTGCCGCTCGCGAATCTGGCGAACTTTGCCGCCGCCGCGCACGCCGTCGGCGAAGCGATGGACAAGGATGAGGATGTCCTGCTCCTGCTGATGACCTCCCATGGCGGCCAAGGCGGCTTTGCGCTGCAGCTGCCGGGCAGCCCGATGATCGAACTGACCCCGCAGCAGGTCGCATCCACGCTCGACGCCGAAGGCATCAAGAACCGGATCGTGATCGTGTCGGCCTGCTATTCCGGTATATTCGTGCCCCCGCTTGCGAACGACGACACCATCGTGATGACCGCAGCCGATGCGAGAAGCACCTCGTTCGGGTGCGCGCCCGAGCGGGAATGGACTTACTTCGGCGACGCCCTGTTCAAGCAGAGCATGCTGCCCGGCGCGGACTTCCAGCAGGCGTTCGAACATGCCCGTGTGCTGATCCGCGGCTGGGAGCTGATGGATCACGTCGCGCCGTCCAATCCGCAGGGCCATTTCGGTCCGGTATTGGTCGAAAAGCTCGAAGCGCTGTTCCGGCCGACGGCAAGCGCCGCCGCGCCGGAGAACCGCTGAGCAAGCCTTATTCGCGGAACGTCCTTGATCAGCGCTCGGGGCGCCGCGGCGGCTTGCGTTTCGGCGGCACGGCACGCGCCTTGAGCGAGGCCCAGGCGCTTCGCTCCAGGCGGAAGCGATCGAGCGGCGCCGAGGAATTGATCGCGCGGACGCGGAGCAGGCTGACGCCCGTCCACTCGAAGCCGCACTTCTCCAGGACGCGCCGCGAAGCCGGATTGCTGACGAGCGCGCCGGAGATCAGCGCTGCATAGAAGTGATCGGCGAAGGCATAGTCGACGAGCGCGCGCGCAGCCTCGGTCGCATAGCCGTTGCCCCAGAACGGCACGCCGATCCAATAGCCGATTTCCGGAACGCTGTTTCTCAATTCGTAGCCGCAGCCGCCGATGACTTCGCCGCCGGCGGTGATGAGAAATGACGCGGTCCCCTCGGCCATGACGCCATCGATCCAGTCGCGGGCGTCGTCGAGCGTATAGGGATGCGGGATGCGCCCGGTTTTCTCGGCGATCCGACGGTCATTGATGATCGCGACAAGGCTCTTGGCGTCCTCGTGCCGCGGCGCGCGCAGCACGAGCCTCTCGGTCTCAAGCACAGGGCTTGAGTGGCGGCGATAGTCTCCCGGAGCGGTCTGTCGATCAGCGACATGAGTTCCTCGGCTGGGTTCCTCGGCTCTTAAAATCAAAAAGGGGCCGGTGCGCCGGCCCCCCTTTGAACGAACCTTGAAGGTCCACCGGGTGATCGACGTTCCGGCGGACCTTGATGTGATCCACCGTCTACTCGGCCGCAGCCTCCATCGGTACGACGGAGACATAGGTGCGGCCCTTGGCCTTCGTACGGTACTCAACGCGACCGTCGATCAACGCAAACAGCGTGTAATCGCGGCCCACGCCGACGTTGTTACCCGGGTGCCACTTCGTGCCATGCTGCCGCACCAGGATATTTCCGGCGAGGCAAGCCTCGCCGCCGAAACGCTTCACGCCAAGGCGCTGGCCCGGGGAATCGCGGCCGTTGCGCGAGGATCCGCCTGCTTTCTTGTGCGCCATGATGGTCTCCGTTCTATTTCGTCATTCGTTCGAATTCGTGACAATCCGCGCTCACATTGTAGAGAGCACGGAGCTGCGATTTCAGCCCGCGGCGTCGGCCGCTTCGGCGGGCTTCGGTGCTGCTTGCCGTTTCGGCCGGGGCGGCGGGGTCTGCGACGGCTTGCGGCCCTCGGTCAGGATCTCGGTGATCCGCACCAGCGAGAATTCCTGGCGATGGCCGCGCTTGCGCCGCGAATTCTTGCGGCGGCGCTTCTTGAAGGCGATGACCTTCGGCCCGCGCCCGTGGTGAAGCACTTCGGCCGCGACCGTGGCGCCGGCAATCGTCGGCGTTCCAACCAGCGGCGAATCGCCGCCCACCGCCAAGACCTCGCCGAATTCAACGACGCTGCCCGGCTCGCCCTCGACTCGGCAACCTCAAGCAGATCCTCGGCGACAACGCGGTACTGCTTGCCGCCTGTTTTGATGACCGCGAACATCTTTCTTCCTCGTGTTCGTACCCGATGCACGGTCGCAGCGCGGCCGGATCGGCTTCTTTCGATCGGGGTTTTGCTCAGTCGTCGTGGGCACTGGGCCTACAACAAACAGCGCGCGGGCCGTTGCCGACCCGCGTTCGCGCGAACCTTATGATGGCTCGGCGCCCATCTGTCAACCGCGGGAAGCCCAACCTCAAGACCCCGACCGACGGTCAGGCCCTTGAAATAGGGCGCAAATCGCACAGCGCAATTGCAACATTACGGCATAGCGAAAAGTCGCCTGACCGACTGTCGTCCGGTATATCGTCGCGCGGCGCCGCGACAGGCGGTCGGAGACACTTTGCGAATGCGGAAGCTTCTGGTGGCGGCGATCCTGCTGGTGTCGTTTGCCGCGCAAGCCCAGGAAACCTGGCCACAACGGCCGGTGACGGTCGTGGTGCCGTTCAGCGCCGGCGGGTCCGCCGACTTGATCGGGCGCCTCATCGCGGCACGCCTGCAGGCAAAGATTGGCGCGCCGTTCGTGGTCGACAACAAGGGCGGGGGCGGCGGCACCATCGGCGCGGGTTTCGTCGCCAAGGCGGCAAACGACGGCTATACGCTGCTGATCGGGACGGCGAGCACCAATGCCATCAACGCGGCGCTCTACACGCGGCTCCCTTACGACGTCGAGCGCGATTTCGCGCCGATTTCGTTGCTGGTGCGGCTGCCCAACCTGCTGTTCGTCAATCCGAAAGTGCCGGCGCGATCGGTGGGCGAGCTGGTCACGTATCTCAAGGCGCGGCCCGGACAGGCGAACTACGGCTCTTCCGGTATCGGCACGTCCTCGCATCTCTCGGTGGTGATGTTCGAGGCGGCGACCGGGACGCAGATGACCCACATTCCGTTCCGCAGCACCGCCGAGGAAATGAACAGTATGATCGGCGGCTTCCTCGATCTCGCCATCGACAGCATGACGACCACGTGGCCGCAGGCAAAATCCGGCACCGTCCGCGCGCTCGCGGTGACGACGCCGCAGCGCGTCCGCTCTGCCCCCGATCTCCCAACCATCGGCGAGACGCTGCCGGGCTATGAGGCGACCGCGTGGCAGGGGCTCTATGCTCCCGCCGGCACGCCGCGCCCGATCATCGACCGGCTCGCCGCCGAGGTGAAGGCCATTCTGGAGATGCCCGACGTCGTTTCATCGCTGGAGGCGGTCGGCGCCGAGCCGGCGCCCATGGCACCCGCCGAATTCGCCGCCTTCGCCAAGGCCGAACGCGCGAAATGGAAAGACGTCGTGCGGCTCTCCGGCGCCCGCATCGACTGACGGCGCCGAGGCATTCCGTGAGTTCCGACCGCACCCGCCCGGCCAATTCCTACATCGGCAGCCCGATCGAGCGCATCGAGGATCTGCGGTTCCTGCGCGGCAAAGGGCAATATGTCGACGATGTGAGTCCGCCGGGGCTCCTGCATGCTGTGATCGTGCGCAGCGGGATCGCCCATGGCCGCATCCGCGCCATTGATCGTGCCGCCGCGCTGAAGCGAGACGGGGTTCGCGCGGTCATCACGGCAGCCGACATCGGATCGATCCCGACCATTCCCTTGCGCCAGGAACAGCTCGATTGCTTCAAGCCGTTCGAGCAGCCGGTCATCGCAACCGACACCGTGCGCTATGTGGGCGAGCCCGTCGCGGTCGTGGTGGCCGAAACCGCGGCCACGGCAGAAGACGCGGCCGACATGGTCGTCCTCGACATCGAGCCGCTCCAGGTGATTGCGGACCGCGAAGCGGCGAAGCGCGGCGACGCGGTGCTGTTCGCCGCGACCGCTTCCAATCACGCCGGCACCCTGACGGCTGTGAAGGGCGACGCTGATGCCGCGTTTCGCGCCGCGGCTTACGCCCGGCGTGAGCGCTTCACGGTGCAGCGCCACACCGCGGTGCCGATGGAGCCACGCGGATTCGTGGCGGCCTGGACGGATGAGCAGCTGACCCTTTACGGCGCCGCGAAAGTGGCATTCACCAATCGTCGCATCCTTGCAAAGCAGTTCGGCATTGCCGAGGAGCAGATCCGGCTCATCGAGAACGACGTCGGCGGCGGCTTCGGCGTGCGCGGCGAGTTCTATCCCGAAGACTTCCTGATTCCATTTGCCGCGCGCTTCGTCGGCGCGCCGGTGAAATGGATCGAGGACCGTCGCGAGCATCTGATCGCCACCAACCATGCCCGCGATGTCGCATGCGAACTTGAGATCGCCTGCGAGCGCGACGGCACGATCCTGGCGCTCCGCGGTTACGCCGCGGCCGACGTCGGGGCTTATTTGCGCACCAACGGCGCGACCGGTCCGCGCAACACCGCGCAGATTCTATCCGGTCCCTATCGCGTGCCGAACATCCGCATGGAGGCGCTGCTTTACGTCACCAACAAGACACCGTCCGGCACCTATCGCGGGCCGGGCCGATTCGAGGCGGACTTCTGCCGCGAGCGCCTGTTCGATCTCGCGGCCAACGATCTCGGCATCGACCGCGTCGAATTCCGCCGCCGCAATCTCCTGACCGAAGCCGAAATGCCGTGGTCGCTCGCCAAGGTCGTCGAACTCGACCTCGATTCGGTGACCGATAGCGGCGAATACCGCACGACATTCGAACGCTGCCTCAAGGAAATCGGATGGGCGGAGAAGGCAACGCTGATGGGCGCCCTGGTCGAGGGTCGCTATCATGGTCTCGCGATCGGCTGCTATTTCGAAGGCGGCGCGTCAGGCCCGAAGGAAACGGCGCGACTGACGCTGGAGCGTGATGGCTCGATCACGGTGTTTGTCGGCTCGTCGGCCAACGGCCAGGGGCTCGAGACCGCCTTCGCCCAAATCACCGCCGATGCGCTGGAAATGCCGATCGAGCGAATTCGCGGCGTCTTTCACGGCTCGACCGACCTCTTGCGGGAAGGATTCGGCACCTACAGCTCGCGCTCGATCGTGATGGGCGGCTCGGCGATTCTCGATGCCGCGGGGAAGCTGCGCGACCTGATCCGCGCGGCGGCCGCGCGGCGGCTCGGCTGCGACCCGGCCGAGGTCAAGATCGCCGATGGCGCGGCGCGTGCCGCCGGGCGTCCCGCGCTGCCGCTCACCGTCTTGGCGCAAGAGGTCGAGACCCTCTCGGCCGACGGCGTCTACGGGAGTCCGCACCGTACCTACAGCTACGGCGCTCATGCCGCTCACGTCGCGGTCGATCCGCGCACCGGCCATGTGGCGGTCATCGATTACGTCGCGGTCGAAGATGTCGGGCGCATCATCAACCCGGCGATGCTGCACGGCCAGGCGGTCGGCGCCATCGTGCAGGGCCTTGGCGGCGTCTTTCTCGAACATCTCATCTACGACGACCAGGGCCAGTTGCTCACCGGCTCGCTCGCCGACTACCTGATGCCGACCGCCGGCGATTTTCCCGCGGTGCGCGCCGTCGCGCTGGCCGAGAAGCCGGCGCCGCACAATCCCCTCGGCGCCAAGGGCGCCGGCGAAGGCGGCATCATTCCCGTCGGCGGCGTCATCGCGAATGCAGTTGCGGCCGCCTTGCGCCCGCTCGGCGTCGAGCCGCGCGATCTGCCGCTCTCGCCGCCGCGGCTGTGGGAGCTGATCGAGGCGGCGCGCAATGTGTCCGGCGCGCCGCGGCCGAGTTGATGTCGCATTTGCTGGTCCCGGCACACAACGACTTCGCCGAAGAAATAACCCAAATCCGTCATCCTGAGGTGGCCGCGCGTTGGCGCGGCCCTCGAAGGATGATCGGCCGCGGCGAGGTCACACGCGAACTCGCGGCAATGCCTCGGCCGTCGCCCTTCGAGGTTCGCTTCGCTCACGCCTCAGGGTGACGGATGAGAGGTGCAACGCGTGAGCAGAGCCGAATCCTTGCCAACCGGCTCACTCAAATTGCCTCCGTCACGAAGCGATCGCGAAGCTTTGCGCAGGCTCGCCGCGTTGCGCAGTCTCCCACATTTTCGTGTAGGCCGCTTCGATATTGCGACGGAAGCGGTCGATGTCGAACAGCGGCGCGGTCGCAAGGTTGGCTTGGAGTCGCGTTGCAATACTCTCAAGTTGCGTCGGATCGCGTGCGAGACGCAAGGCAAGTGCCTCGTACTCGTCGAGGCTTGCGGTCACAAGGTCCGGCAACCCCACGGCATGGAGAAGGCTTGCGGCGATGCGTCCCGCCATGGCGTGGCCCCGGCACGTCAGCACGGGAAGTCCAGCACGCAGCGCGTCGGCTTGCGGTGGTGTGCGCGTTGTAAGGCAGCGTGTCGAGGAAGAGGCCGGCGAGCCGGTGGCGGGCAAGGTGATCGGCAAAATGCTGGGTGCGAGGCGCAAACACGAGGCGCGCCGGATCGATGCCGCGCGCTGCGGCCTCACGCTGCAGATTGGCAGCCGTCGCTGCGGTAGCCTGCGAAAGCCACAGCACGCTGCCTTCGATGCGAGCGAGCAGCCGCATCCAGACGTCGAACACCGGCGGGGCGATCTTGGCGTGATTGTTGAAGCAGCAGAACACGAAGCCCGCGTCGGGCAGTCCGGCCTCGCGGCGGGTCGGCGGCGGCGGAATTTCCTCGCGCGCTCCATTCGCCTGAAAACAGTCGGGCAGGTGGACGATTTTCTCGGTGAAATACGGTTGCCGCTCGAACGGCAGCGCGATCGCATCGGCAACGATGTAGTCGATGAAGTCCGCGCCCATGGTGCCGGGATAGCCGAGATAGTTCACGGCGATTGGCGCCGGCCGATGGGCAAGAATGCGCGGCCGACAGCCCTGGGTGTAGCCCATGAGGTCGATCACGATGTCGGTCTGGCGCTCGTGGAGCAGCGTCGCGACGGCGCGGTCGCTCATCGCGCGAACGTCGTCGAAACGGTCGAAGGCGCGGATGAGCCGTGCACGCAATGCGCTGCCGTCATCGGGGCCGAGGGAGACGCCGGTCACCTCGAAGCGGGCGCGGTCATGCCGCTCGATCAGCTCGACCATGAGCTGGGCGACCGGATGCTGGCGAAAGTCCGCCGAGAGGTAGGCGAGCCGGATGCGGCCGTCGTCCCGGCTGGACTCCGCGTGAGAGCGGCTGCGGCGGAGTCGTTATGCGCGAAGCAGCATAGCGTCGGGCGCAGGCAAGCTGCAGCGCCTCGTCATCGCAATATCGCAGCAGCGTCAGCGGCGGAATAACGGCGCTGCCGTCTGCAATGCGACGCCGCATCTCCGCTTCGATCTTGTCGCGCCGCGACCAGTCGCACAGTCGGCTTGCGCAATCGGCCTAGCCACCGAGCGCGCCGGCGTGGCTTGGAGCAAGCGAGAGCGCCTTGGCATGGCTCGCCTCGGCCTCGGCGAGGCGGCCTTGGTCGGCGAGCACGTTGCCTCGGTTGTAGTAGGCATCCGCATAGTCGGGCTTGAGGGCAATGGCTTGATCCAAACTTGCCAAGGCTTCGTCGAGGCGCCCGCAGGCGTACAGCACATTGCCGCGGTTGTTGAAGGCTTCCGCGATGCCGGGATTTAGCCCGATCGCGCGATCGCAATCGGCGAGCGCTTCATCGAAACGCCGCAGTTCGGCGAGCGCCACCGCGCGGTTGATGATGGCACGCACGAATGTCGGGTTGAGCTCGATCGCCTTGCCGTAATCGACGAGCGCCTCTTCGAGCGCGCCGCGCTGCTTGAGCACATTGCCGCGACTGGCGTAGGCATCAGCATGATTGGGCTTCAGCGCGATCGCCCGTTCAGCGCTTGCCAACGCCTCGTCGAAACGCCCGAGTTCGAACAGGGCCGCCGCGCGGCTCGACCACGCCTCGGCGTGGTCCGGCTTGAGCGCGAGCGCCTTGTCGGAGCTTGCCAGCGCCTCGTCGAACCGGGCGAGCGCTGCAAGCGCGACACTGCGATTGCTGTGCGCGAAAGCATTGGCCGGTTCGAGCGCGAGCGCGGCGTCGAACTGCCGGACCGCTGCCACGGCATCGCCGCGCTGGAACTTCAGTACGCCGAGAAGGTGCAAGCTCGCCGCATGTCCAGGGGTCAGCCGCGATGATCTCGGCATAAAGCCGCTCAGCCTCCGCCAACTGGCCGGCCTGATGGAGCGCGAGGGCGCGGGCGAACACCTGCGGCACATCGAATGCCGCCGGCGCGCTCATCAATAATCCACCCGGACGAGATAAAGCCCGTCGGCCGGCGCGACAGGACCACACGCTTTGCGGTCGCGCGCCGCGAGCGCCAGTGCCATGTCGTCGGGAAGCCATTTGCCGTCACCGACCTGCACCAGCGATCCGACCATCGATCGCACCTGATGATGCAGGAATGAGCGCGCTGCGGCGAAAATGCGGACCTCGTCGCCCTCGCGTTCCACGTCGAAGCGATCGAGCGTCTTCATCGGCGATTTCGCCTGGCACTCGGCGGCACGGAAAGTCGTGAAGTCGTGGTGGCCGAGGAGGTGTCGCGCACCCTCCTGCATGGCCGCGATATCGAGCGGCCGCGGCACCCGCCACGCCCGGCCGACATCGAGCGCGAGCGCGGCACGGCGGTTGACGATGCGATAGAGATAATGGCGCCGGCGTGCGGAGAAGCGGGCATCGAAATCGTCGGCCGCAAGGGTCGCTTCGAGAACGGCGATCGGGTGCGGCCGCAGGTGAGCATTGATGGCGTCGCGCACCGTGTCCGTGTCCCACGCCTTCGATAGATCGATGTGCGCGACCTGACCGAACGCATGGACGCCGGCGTCGGTGCGGCCGGCGCCGCGCACATCGGCCGCTTCGCCACAGAACGCGGCGATCGCATCCCGCAGCACACCCTGGACCGACACGCCGTTGTCCTGGACCTGCCAGCCCACGAACGGCGCGCCGTCATATTCGATCGTGAGCTTGTAGCGCGGCATCGAATCGTTTCCGCGTCGGTTATCACGCCAAGCGCGTGCCGGCGGCAAGCGGGCTGCCGCGCAGAAACTCCTCCGCCTTCATCGGTTGGCGGCCCGCGCGCTGGAGTTCGAGAATGCGCACGGCGCCGTCGCCGCAGGCGATCGTGAGCCGGTCGTCGAGAACCGTGCCGGGCGCTCCGGTCCCCTCGCCGCGCGTGGTGCGCAGCACCTTGATGCGGCCGCCGGCATCCGGCCCCTCGAACCATGCGCCCGGAAACGGCGACAGGCCGCGGCAATGGTCGTGCACCGTCTTCCACGGTTTTGACCAGTCGATTCGCGTCTCGCCTTTGTCGATCTTGGCGGCGTAGGTGACGCCATCCTCGGCCTGCGGGGTCAGTTGCAGCGATCCGCGCTCGAGCGCGCCGAGTGCGCGGGTCATGACGTCAGCGCCGCGGCGCGCCATCTCGTCGTGCAGTTCGCCCGCGGTCATGTCGGGGCCAATGGCGATAGGCTCGGCAAGGGCGATCGGTCCGGTATCGAGGCCTTCCGCCATTCGCATCACGGTCGCTGCGGTCGCCGTGTCGCCCGCCATGATGGCGCGATTGATCGGCGCGGCGCCGCGCCAGCGCGGCAGCGCGGACGCATGCAGGTTGAAGCAGCCGAGAGGCGGTATCTCGAGAATGGCTTTGGGCAGGATGAGGCCGTAGGCGACCACCACGGCTGCGTCCGCCTCGTGGGCGCGAAATGCGTCTGCGGCTTCGGGCGCGCGCAGCGATTTCGGCGTCAGTACTTCAAGGCCGAACATCCGCGCCTCACGCTCGACCGGACTGGGCCGCAACTCCATTCCGCGCCCGGCCGGCTGCGGCGCACGCGTATAGACCGCGGCGATGTCGTGCCCGGCTCCGACCAACTCGACCAGCGTCGGCACCGCGAAGTCCGGCGTTCCCATGAAGACAAGGCGGAGAGGCATTCGGTGGCCTATGCGCGGAACAGCCGGATCGTGGCAGACTCCCGCGGCATCACGTCTCTTGCTCCGCGCGCTTTGCCGCCTTGGTGAATTTCTTCACGATGCGGTCGCGTTTGAGCTTGGAGATGTGATCGATGAACAGCACGCCGTTGAGGTGATCGACTTCGTGCTGGATGCAGGTCGCAAACAGGCCGTCCGCTTCTTCCTCGCGGGCGTTGCCTTCGAGGTCCATGTACTTGACCTTCACGCGCGCCGGCCGCGTCACGTCCTCGTGGACGTCGGGGATCGAGAGGCAACCCTCCTCGTAGGGCGAGGTCTCTTCCGAGTGCCACACGATTTCCGGATTGATGAAGGTCTTGGGCTCCGCGTGCTCTTCGCGCTTGGACAAATCCATCACGACGACGCGCGACGGCACCCCGACCTGGACGGCGGCGAGGCCGATGCCGGGCGCTTCGTACATCGTCTCGAACATGTCCTCGACGAGCTTGCGCAAGCCGTCGTCGATCTTGGCAACGGGCTTGGAGACAAGCCGAAGCCGCTTGTCGGGCAGGATGAGGATGTCGCGCAGGGCCATGTTGGGGCGATGTAAGGGCAGAGGGCGGCGTGGTCAATGCGGGGTATTCCGTAATCCCCTGTGGCACATCACATTTCGCCGGAAAGGTAAGCGGGTCGCTGAACGCAGCTACGGTGCCGACGCGAGCGCGGCTTCGGGCTCCTTCGCGGCCTGACCCGCTCCCTGGCGGCCTTGATGCCCCTCCTGCCGTCCGCCTTGTCGCCGCGGCTTGACCAGCCGCGCACAGACGAAATTGAGCGCGGCGACCGCAAGGCCCGCCGCGAGCACAAGCCAACCCGGCCGGATCATGTCGAAGTCGACGTCGAACTCGAAATCGGTCTGCAGGACGAGCAGCGGCGAAACGTTGAAAACGATGGCGATGCCGATGGCCTCGGCGATCGCCGTCAGCGCCGCCACCACGACCGCAAGTCCCGCGAGCGCGAGCGTCGAGAGTTCGCCCCGCCCGGCCCACCGCTTGGTCATGATGCGGTAGCCGATCAGCCACGTGAACAGGCCGGCGGTGAAGGTCGGAACGCTGACGTCGGCCTTGGTCTGCTGGAAGTAGTGGATCAGCGCCAGCACGCCGATGATGTAGACGAGGGTGTGAAGGCGTTGCCAGCCGCGGGCGCCGAGACGGCGCACCATCGCGTCGGTCGAGGTGGCAGCCAGTGCCGCAAGTCCCATCAGCGCCGTGAATCCGATGATCAGGTAAATGCGGTGGACGATCTCGCTCGCGACCTTGGTCAGGTCGAACATCTGGTCGGCGGTATAGAGCGAAATATGGGCGACGCCGTAGAGGAACGCCCCGACCCCGAGCATCCGCCTCACATCGATGAGCGAGCCGAACCGCGTGATGCGGCGCATCGGCGTCACCGCAAGCGTTGCCAGGATGAAGACGAGCATCCAGAAGCCGGCGCGGTGGATGAGGTCGTTGATCGGCCGGGCGCCGTGGACGATGCTGTCCGCGTCCCATAGCGCTTTCGCGACCGGCGCCAGCAGAAGCGCGAGCGTTGCGATGCGCAACAGCGACAGCTTACCGCGCCGATCGCGCCAAACCTGGAGCTTCGTCAACATCGCCTGCAAATAGCATTCCGGGCCGCGCTTCGCCATTCACGAGGATGCGGTAAAATGCCAAAAGCGGATGACGCGTTCGTGAGACACCGGTATGAGGGTGATCGGGCGGCCGCGGGGGCGATCCGCCCGTGGGGAATCTTCGATGAGCGGGGCCATTGACCGGCCCATCCGGGCTTTCGCGGGAGCAGCCATCCTGGCGGCTGTGCTCGCGGATTGTTCAGCGCTCGGATCGCACACGTACGAGGCGCGAGAAGCCCGGCTGAATGTGGTTCCGGAGAATTACAGGACCGATATCCTGGCCGCGCTCCATCCCTACCTCATCGATCCGACCAATGTTCGCGATGCCTCCATTGCCGATCCGGCCCTCAAACCGATCGGCCCGCAAAACCGATATGTCGTCTGCGTCCGTCTCAATGCCAAGAACAGCGACGGCCGCTATACCGGCAGCCGCGAGATGATGGCGGTGTTCGCGTCGGGGCGTTTCGATCAGTTCATCGACCCGGCCTCGCAGCCGGGCCAGGCCACGGTCACGACCCTGGTCAAGGACACCTGCGGGGCGGCGGACTACAAACCTTTCCCCGAACTCGAGGCGCTGAAGCGATAGGATTCGCCTGCGCCTCAGGCGTAATAGTCGGCGGCCACGGTTTGGTCGGCCGGTTCCTCGCGCGCCACGAGCTTCATCACGGCAGTCAGGCCGATCGCGACGACGAGGTTGAGAATCAGCGTGTAGACGGCGATGTAGCCCGGGAAGGAATGGCCAAAGAGCGTGACTGTATAACTCGGCGTCAGGTTCACGAGCCACGCAAGCCACGTGCCTGAGATCATGCCGACGGCCCAGCCGACCAGTTGCGCCCACGGATTGAGCCAGCGGGTGTAGAGGCCGATCAGCACCGCGGGAACCGTCTGGATCATCCAGATGCCGCCGAGCAACTGGAAATTGATGGCGTAGGCCGGCGGCAGGAAGATGATGAACACCAGGGCGCCGAATTTGACGACGAGCGACACCCATTTCGCCATCTGGGCTTCTTGCCGATCGGATGGGTTCGGATTGATGAATTCGCGGTAGATGTTCCGCGTAAACAAATTGGCGGCGGCGATCGACATGATCGCCGCCGGCACCAGGGCGCCAATCCCGATTGCAGCGAACGCAATGCCCACGAACCAACTCGGGAAGCTGTGCAACAGCAGCGCCGGAATCGCGAAGTTGTTCTTGAACTGACGGAAGCCCTCCTGGAATTCAGGAAGCTTGTCGACGCCCGCCGCGATGGCAAAGAAGCCGAGCAGCGCCAGCAGACCGAGCATCAACGAATAGGCGGGCAGCAGCGCCGCGTTGCGACGCACGGCGTGTCCGCTATTGGCGCTCAGGATCCCGGTCAGCGAATGCGGGTAGAGCAGCAGCGCCAGCGCCGAGCCCAGCGCAAGGGTTGCGTAGATGCTGTAAGCGCCGGTGGAGTTCGGCGGCGGCATCGCGAGCAGCAGCTTCGCGGGTGGAACGGCGGAAAAGATCTTGTCGAAACCACCGAGCTGGATCGGGATGACGATGATGGCCGCGAAGGCGGTCAGATAGATCAATACGTCTTTCACGACCGCGATCGCCGCGGGGGCGCGCAATCCACTGGAGTAGGTGAAGGCCGCAAGGACGACGAAGGCGATGATCAGCGGGATATCGCCGACGATGCCCTCACCCGTGATTCCCAAAGCGCCGATCACGACCTGAAGCCCGATGAGCTGCAGCGCGATGTAGGGCATGGTGGCGACGATGCCGGTGACGGTGACGGCAAGCGCCAGCCAGCGATTGCCGAAGCGGCCGCGGACAAAATCCGCGGCGGTGATGTAGCCGTGCTTGTGCGAAACGTGCCAGAGCCGCGGAAAGATGATGAACAACAGCGGATAGATGATGATCGTGTACGGCACCGCGAAAAATGCGATCGCGCCGGCCCCGAATGCGAGCGCAGGGCACTGCGATGAAGGTGTAGGCGGTGTAGAGATCGCCGCCCACCAAGAACCACGTGATTACCGTGCCGAAGCGACGGCCGCCGAGGCCCCATTCGTGGAGCAGGTCGAGATCACCCTTGCGCCAATGCGCGGCGGCAAAACCCAGCCAGGTGATGAAGAGGAACAGCGCCACGAAGACCGTCAGCGCGACCCAGTTCAGTTCCATCCTTTGTGTTCCTCGGATCCTCGACCGCTTCTAGCCACGTACTGCGCTCTTGCTGACTTGCCCTGTGCGCCGTCTTCAGCTGGTTCGCTCGGTTGCGAAATAGACAACGGCGGTCACGGCCGCACCGAGGATCACCAGTGCAAGCTGAAACCAGTAGAAGAACGGAAGACCGATGAAGCGCGGTTCGTCGAAGTTGTAGAGGGGGACCCACAACGTCGGCACGAATTGCAGCAGGAGCAGCAAATACCACCAGCTCCACGCGCGACCGTGGCCGTTCTCCATGCAACGTCTCCTCGGCCCTGCCGGCGTTTCGGCTGCCGGTTACAGGCAAGCAACGACATCAGACGGCATAACGCGCCGTCCGATCTTTACTTAGCTGCGAAGTTGCCGCTGTCCAGCCCCAATCCCTGCGCTGCGGGAATATCTCCCGCCGGCATCAACGCCCGGCGCGCATACGATCGAGGAGTTCGATCGTCGGGTAGGAATCCGCCGGCATGCCGAGCTTGATCTGCATTGCCCGCGTGGCGGCCCGCGACGACAGGCCGAGCTTGCCGTCGGCGCCGCCGACGTCATAGCCGGCCTTGATCAGCAGCAGCTGGAGTTCTTTCGCTTGCTCGAATGAGAGCGGCGGGGGCGGCGTACCGTTGCCGCGCTGCATTGCGGGAGCTCCCGCGAGTCGGGTCGCGTAATAGGCGGCGGTCGTCGCATAGACGAGTGAGCTGTTCCACTTCAGGTAGACCTGGAAATTGTCGTAAGCCAGGAATGCCGGCCCGAAACGGCCCATGGGAAGGACCAGCGAGGCTTTGAGGTCCCGCTTCTGCAACGGGTGGCCGTCCGCCTGGGTGACCCCCCATTGCGACCATTCGGCGAGGGTATGTTGGATCGAAAGGTCGGCCTGGTCCCACGGCATCTTCGCCGGCACCCGGACTTCCTGCAGCCATGGCTCACCGCGTTTCCAGCCGAGGCTCACAAGGTAATTGCCGGTCGATCCGATCACGTCCGACACGCTGCGCAAGAGATCGCGTTTGCCGTCGCCGTCGTAGTCGACCGCCCACTTGTAGTATTCGGACGGCATCATCTGGGTCTGGCCGAGTTCGCCTGCCCACGAGCCGATCATTTCGGCGGGAGCAAGATCGCCGCGCTCGATCAGGCGCAGCGCATCGAACAGGTGGCCGCGGAACATGTCCGCGCGCCGGCAGTCATAGGCGAGCGAGACCAGCGAGCGCAGCGAATTGTCCTTGCCCATGCCGGCGCCGAAATCACTTTCGAGCGCCCAGAACCCAGTAATGACCGCCGCCGGGACGCCGTATTGCTTTTCCTCCCGCTCGAAGATCGCCTGATATTTTTTGATCTTGTTGGGGCCCTCCGTCATCCGGTAGGGCTGCAGCATCTTGCCGGAGAATTCGAGGAAGGTCTGGGTGAAGATGCGCTGACCGCGGTCAATGTTGACGATCCGCTGGTCGTAGACGAGGTAGGGCGAGGCCGCCTCGATGGCGCGGCGTGAAATGCCCTGCGCCGCGGCTTCAGCTTTGAAACGGCCAAGCCAGCTCTCGAAGCTGCCGTTGTCGCGGCAGTCTGCCGCGCGAGCGCTTGCAGCCGATGCCAACGTCGCCGCAAGCGCCACTGCAAAATAGGAAATGCGAATGCGTTTCATGGCCCACCCCCAGCGATCATCCGATGCATGGCTCTAGAGAAAGTCACGAATTTTCCACGGCATCCCCGCGGGAAAGCTCGTCGATTCCCACCACAGCCGCAAATCAGCCTGAAATTGCAGCGCCGTTATGGCAGTCACCCGCCCCCGAACATCCGGCGGATCGCCTGCCAGAGCACGCTCGCCATCAGCGAAAACCCCGAAATCGGCTTGGCGGCCGGAGCCGGCGGCGCCGGGGGTGGTGATGGGCTTGCGGCCGGCGAGGGCGCTGAGGCCGGCGCGGCCGCGGAAGTCGCAGGAACAGCCGGGGCAACGGGCATCGGGGTCGGTGCGGCCTGGGCGGCCGCGGGCGCACCCGTTTGCGCGAGCTGGGCTTTCAGATTGTTGGCGAATTGCGTGATGATTTGCCCAGCCGTTATCTGGATGATCCCGACCCCACGGCCGTATTGCGCCACGGCGCCCGACAGCGTCAGGTTGGTGTGAACCAGCACCTTGGTGCCGCTACCCGCCGGCTCGAGGTGGAATGACGCCGTCGCGTTCGCGGCCCCGCGGCCCTTCGCATCGCTGCCTTGCGCGGCGACGCGGGCGGTGTGGGCGGCGTCATCGATCTCGTCGAACTTGACGGTTCCGGCAAACGCGAGAGCGACCGGCCCGAGCCGCACCCCGATTTTGCCCTTGTAGGTGCGGTCGTCGACGACCTCGGTCAGTTCCGCGCCGGGCATGCACGGCGCGATCCGCCTGATGTCCATCAGCACCTTCCAGGCATCGTCAACCGGCAACGGCACCTCGAACGAATTATCGAATTCCATTACTCACGCTCCAGAACTGCTCGGTCGGCGCCGCGACCTCAATCGTTCGTCGTAGCCCGGATGAGCGCAGCGATATCCGGGGGTCAGCTTTCCACAAAGGTACTGATGTCCCGGATATCGCTGCGCTCATCCGGGCTACGAACTTTCTCACTCTGCGGCCGCAGTTGCGACGCCGCCGTGGGCGTGCGACCAGCCGGCGGGGTCATGCATGAACTTCTCGACCTCGGCGAGCATCTTCGGTTCGAACTTGTTCGACGCCTTGGCGACCCGCAGGATATCCCACCAGGTCGCGAGCCAATGCATCGCGATGCCGAGGTCGGCAAGAATTTTGCGGCCCTCAGGGTAGATGTCATAGAAGAAGAACACGAAGATGTGGTCGACGGTTGCGCCGGCCTCGCGCAGCGCGTTGCAGAAGTTGACCTTGCTGCGGCCGTCCGTGGTGAGGTCTTCGACCAGCAGGATGCGCTGGCCCGCGGAGATGTCGCCTTCGATCTGGGCGTTGCGGCCGAAGCCCTTCGCCTTCTTGCGCACGTAGAGCATCGGCAGGTCGAGCTTGTCAGCCATCCACGCCGCGAACGGGATGCCCGCGGTCTCTCCTCCCGCGACGGCATCGAATTGCTCGAAGCCCGCCTCGCGCATGACGACCGATGCGCCGAAATCGGTGAGCGTCCGGCGCACGCGCGGAAATGAGATCAGGCGCCGGCAATCCGTATAGACCGGGCTCGCCCAGCCGGAGGTGAAGATGAAAGGCTTGTCGGTCATGAACCGTACCGCCTCCACTTCAAGCAGCATTTTCGCCGTGAGATCGGCGATGACCTGACGGTCGACGAAATTCGTGCTCATCGGCGGGCCTCGTCTCTCACCCCAGCCGCGCGGCCGCGTCTTGACCGTTGCGAGCGGGGACTTCTGAAATGGTCACAGCTTTCGCCGGCGATCAAGCGCCGCAGGCGCATTTGTCAACGGTCGTTCGGTCGATGGCGCCATTCGGATTTCGTTTGCCACAATTGCGGCCGTTTCGTCAGCGTCATTGACGGCGACCTGTCGCGGCTGCACCGTCCGCCGCGAATCATCTCTCGGAGAATGACCATGTCGCTTGATACCGACTACATCGTCGATCGCCGGCGCATGAGGCGCAAGCTTACCTTTTGGCGCGTCCTTGCGGTTCTGATCGCCATCATCGGCGTCGTGGTGATCGCGGCACTCACGCGCGGCAGCGCCGAATTGTCGGGCCCGCTCGCGCGCCCGCTGACGCCACAGATTTCGCGGGTGACAATTCGCGGGTTGATTCGTGAGGACCAGGAGCGCGCGCGGGCGCTGCAGAACCTTGCGGAGTCGAGCAACACCCGCGCGGTGATCATCCACATCGACAGTCCCGGCGGCACCACTGCCGGCTCCGAGGAGCTCTACGACTTCGCTCCGCCGCGTCGCTCAACAAAAGCCGACCGTGGTGGTGGTGGACGGCGTGGCGGCATCGGGTGCCTACATGGCTGCCATCGCAGCCGATCACATCTTTACGCAGAACACATCCCTGGTCGGCTCGATCGGCGTGTTGTTCCAGCTTCCGAACGTGACGGACCTGCTCAAGAATGTTGGCGTGAAGGTCGAGTCCATCAAATCGTCACCGCTCAAAGCCGCGCCGAACGGCGTCGAGCCGACGAGTCCCGAAGCGCAGGCCGCGATCGAATCGCTGGTGCTCGACACCTTCGCCTGGTTCAAGGGCTTGGTGCAGGATCGCCGCAAGCTCGACGGCGAGGCGCTCGACCGGGTAACCGACGGCCGCGTGTTCACCGGCCGCCAGGCAATCGAGGTGAAGCTCGTCGACGAACTCGGACGCGAGCGGGACGCCATCGATTGGCTGGCGAAGACAAATCATATCGATGCCAAGCTGCCGGTGCGGGATTGGCGCCTGCATTCGCGAATTGGTGATCTGTCGTTTCTTCATTTGGCTGTCGCAAAGGTGCTCGATAGTGTTGGCCTTGCGTCGCTGGTGCAGACATTTGAAAGCTCCGGTGCGCTGCACACTTTCGAAGAACTCAATCTTGACGGCATGTTATCGCTTTGGCACCCTTCGAACGGCGGTTGACCAGAGTTGGGGCCTTGTTCGATAGACGCGCATGAGAGAGCGCGTCGCCGGCGCGCGGCCTATGGCGGGAGCGGCGTCACCACATGATAAAATCGGAGTTGGTTCAGCGCATATCGGGGCAAAATCCTCACCTCTATCAGCGCGACGTGGAAAACATCGTCAACGCGATCCTCGGTGAGATCGTGGCGGCGTTGGCACGCGGCGATCGTGTCGAACTGCGCGGGTTCGGAGCGTTCTCGGTGAAGAACAGGCCTGCCCGCGCAGGCCGTAATCCGCGCACGGGCGCGCATGTGTCCGTGGACCAAAAGTCGGTGCCGTTCTTCAAGACCGGCAAGGAAATGCGCGAGCGGCTCAATCGGATATAGCCCGCGGGCGGCCGCACCGCGCTTCGGCGCAACCGATTGCCTTGATCACGTCGAACGATTGGGATTATTGGGGCGCCGACATACTGCCGCACGATGAGGCCCGGACATTGAAAATAGTGCCGCGCATCCGCATTGGTATGAAAGCGCGGCAGGCTGCCGCCATCGAACGAGCGCCGGATGTTTCGTAATTTGCTTCGCGCCATTATCCTGATCCCGGTGACGATCATCCTGGTCGCCTGGGCGCTTGCGAACCGTGCGCCCGTTGTCGTCTCGTTCGACCCATTCAACGCGTCCGACCCCGCGTTTGCACTGTCAGTGCCGCTTTACGCGGTCTGCTTTGTTGTGCTGATCGCCGGCGTGCTGATTGGCGGCGCCGCGACCTGGCTCAGGCAGGGTCGATGGCGCCGGGCTCGCACCCGCCTTGCGGCGGAAAACAACGTGATTCGCGCCGAACTGGAACGCCATCGGCGCGCGGCCAATCCGCGCGACCGCAACGCGCTAACCGTCAGCCCGATGGTTAACCGGCCGCCCGCGGCATAAGCGCAAAATCGCCACAGATCGCCGCGATCTATCGGTCGTTGCGGGGTTATTTTCCGGCGCGACGCTCCCTCGCCCGGCCATTGCGGCCGCGAAAGACAAACACCGCGCGCCGATGTAGAAAGCCCCAAAGGTTTGAGATGTCGGTCTTGATCAAGATTTGCGGCTTGCGCACCCCCGAAGCGCTCGATGTCGCGCTCCATGCGGGCGCCGACATGGTGGGATTCGTGTTTTTCCCGCCGTCGCCGCGACACGTCGACGCGGCGAACGCGCGAGCATTGGGTGCGCGCGTCAAAGGTCGAGCCCTGAAAGTGGCATTGTCCGTCGACGCCGACGATATCCTGCTCGCCGAAATCGTGGAGGCCCTTGCACCCGATATGTTGCAGCTCCACGGCAAAGAGGCCCCGACACGCGTGCTTGCGGTGAAGTCGCGATTCCGGCTGCCGGTGATGAAGGCTATCGCGGTGAAGACCCGCGGCGATCTCGCCTCTGTGTCCGAGTATGCCGAGGTCGCCGATCGCATCATTTTCGATGCCCAGGCGCCGCGCGACGCGACGCGGCCGGGCGGCCTTGGCAGACCGTTCGACTGGCGTCTGCTGACGGGTCTGCACCCGCGAGTGCCGTTCATGCTGTCGGGCGGGCTTGATCCTGATAACGTCGCGGAAGCGATCTCGATCGCGCGGCCCGGCGGGGTCGATGTCTCCTCCGGCGTCGAGAGCGCCCCGGGCGAGAAGGACCCGGACCGTATCCGTGCCTTCGTCCGTGCCGCGCGCGGCGCCGCCGAAAGCCGACGCGCGGCGAATTTGCGATAGAACACGATCCCATGACCATTCTCGAACCCAATTCCTATCGCACCGGCCCGGACGAGCGCGGCCATTTCGGCATCTACGGCGGCCGCTTCGTCGCCGAAACGCTGATGCCGCTGATCCTGGAGCTGGAGAAAGCCTACGCGGCCGCCAAGGATGATCCTGAGTTCAAGCGCGAGATGGACGGTTATCTCGCGCACTATGTGGGCCGACCGTCGCCGCTCTATTTCGCCGAACGACTGACCTCTCATCTGCGCGACATCTCCGCGGCGACCGGCGGCGCAGGCGGCGCGAAGATCTATTTCAAGCGCGATGAGCTCAATCACACCGGCGCGCACAAGGTGAACAACGTGCTTGGCCAGATCATGCTGGCCAAGCGCATGGGCAAGCCGCGCGTCATCGCCGAGACGGGCGCCGGCCAGCACGGCGTTGCGACCGCGACGCTGTGCGCGCGGTTCGGGCTCAAATGCGTCGTCTACATGGGCGCCGTCGATGTCGAGCGGCAGAAGCCCAACGTGTTCCGCATGAACCTGCTCGGCGCCGAGGTGCGGCCGGTGCAGTCCGGCTCGAAGACCCTCAAGGATGCGATGAACGAGGCGTTGCGCGACTGGGTCACCAACGTCGCCGACACATTCTACTGCATCGGCACCGTCGCCGGCCCGCATCCTTATCCGATGATGGTGCGCGACTTCCAATCGGTGATCGGGCGCGAGACCCGCGAGCAGATGCTGGCGGCGGAAGGGCGGCTTCCCGAATTCGCTCGTCGCGTGCATCGGCGGCGGCTCGAACGCCATGGGCCTGTTCCACCCCTTCCTCGATGACAAGGGAATCGAGATTTACGGCGTCGAAGCGGCCGGCCACGGACTCGGCTCCGGCATGCACGCGGCCTCGATTGCCGGCGGCCGCCCGGGCGTGCTCCACGGTAACCGCACTTACCTGCTGATGAACGAGGACGGCCAGATCAACGAAGCCCACTCGATTTCGGCTGGTCTCGATTATCCGGGCATCGGCCCCGAGCATTCGTGGCTCAACGACATGGGACGCGTGAAATATCTGTCGGCGACGGACGACGAGGCGCTTGATGCGTTTCAGCTGTGCTGCAAGCTCGAGGGCATCATCCCGGCGCTCGAGCCCGCGCACGCACTCGCCCAGGTCATCAAGCTTGCGCCGACGAAGCCCAAGGAGCACTTGATGGTGATGAACATGTGCGGCCGCGGCGACAAGGATATCTTCGCCGTCGCCGAACATTTGGGAAAAAAGATCGGATGACGACGCGCATCGATCGCAGATTTGCCGAGCTTGCCGGCGCCGGGCGTGCCGGGCTCGTGACCTTTGTCATGGCGGGCGATCCCGATGCTGCGACCTCGCTCGCCCTTCTCAAGGCGCTGCCGCAAGCCGGCGCCGACGTGATCGAGGTCGGCATGCCGTTCACCGATCCGATGGCCGATGGGCCGGCGATCCAGGCGGCAGGATTGCGGGCGCTGCACGCCGGCCAGAGCTTGGCGAAGACACTCGCCCTGGTGCGGGAGTTTCGGAAAAGCGACGACGCGACACCGATCGTACTGATGGGATACTACAATCCGATCTACATTTATGGGGTCGACCGCTTCCTCGTCGATGCAAAGGCCGCGGGCGTCGATGGTTTGATCGTCGTCGACCTGCCGCCCGAAGAGGATACGGAACTGTGTCTCCCGGCGCTCAAGGCGGGGCTGAATTTCATTCGTCTCGCAACGCCGACGACCGATGACAAACGGCTTCCGACCGTCCTCACCAATACTTCGGGCTTCGTCTATTACGTCTCGATCACCGGCATCACGGGCGCGGCGGCGCCGGACGCGGTCCGCGTGCGCGATGCGGTCACCCGCATCAAGCGCCACACCAATCTGCCGGTTGCCGTCGGCTTCGGCGTCAGGGATGCCGCAAGCGCAGCGTCGATTGCAGCCGGCGCCGAAGCGGTGGTTGTGGGTTCGGCCCTCGTCGAGAAGCTGCGCGCGAGCCTCGATGCGCAGGGCCACGCCACGGCAGCGACGGTGCCCGCAGTGACGGCGCTCGTCGCCGAGCTTGCGGCAGGCGTGCGCAGCGGGCGCCAGCAGGCGGCGGAGTAACGGCTTGAACTGGATCTCCAACGTCGTCCGGCCGAAAATCCGCAGCTTCCTCAACCGGCGCGATGTGCCGGAGAATTTGTGGATCAAATGCCCCGACACCGGGCAACTCGTGTTCTACAAGGACGTCGAGGCGAACCAGTTCGTCATCCCCGGGTCGAACTACCACATGCGCATGAGCGCGACGCCGCGCCTCAAGTCGATGTTCGACGGCGAGACCTGGTTCGACATCGGCGTGAGCGAGGTGCCAGTCGATCCGCTGCGATTCCGCGACGAGCGCCGCTACGCCGATCGCCTCAAGGACGCGCGTGCCAAGACCGGATTGAATGATGCGATCAAGCTCGGCTTCGGCCGGCTCGACGGCCTGCCGGTGGTGATCGCGGTGCAGGATTTCGAGTTCATGGGCGGTTCGCTCGGCATGGCAGCCGGCGAGGCCATCATCAAAGGCCTGACCACCGCCGTCGACAAGCGCACCCCGTTCATCCTGTTCGCGGCCTCGGGCGGCGCGCGCATGCAGGAAGGCATTCTGTCGCTGATGCAGCTGCCGCGTACGACCATCGCGGTGCAAAGTCTGCGGGCAGCGCGCAAGCCCTATATCGTGGTGCTGACCAATCCGACCACCGGCGGCGTCACGGCATCCTATGCGATGCTGGGCGATATCCACATCGCGGAGCCCGGCGCGCTGATCGGCTTTGCCGGGCCGCGCGTGATCGAACAGACCATCCGCGAGAAGTTGCCGGAAGGATTTCAGAAGGCGGAGTACCTGCGCGACCACGGCATGGTCGACATGGTGGTCCATCGTCACAAGCTTCGCGAAACGCTGTCGAACCTGTGCCAGTTGTTGACCAAAACGCCGCCGCCGGCACGGCCGGCGCCGAGTGAAACGAAGCTGATCGCGGAGCCAGTGACGGAGCCCGCTTCGCCTGTGGCGTGACGGCGGGCAGGCCGATAACCAGGGTGTGGCGGACGGCTCACCTGCCGGTCGAACCGAACCCGCCAGTGCCGCGCGCGGTGTCGTCGAGCGATGTCACCTCAACGACGGCGGCGCGTGCGACCGGCGCGACGACCATCTGCGCAATCCGAAGACCGCGGGTCACCGTGAACGGCTTAGCCCCGTGATTGATCAGGATCACGTGAATTTCGCCGCGATAATCGGCGTCGATCGTGCCCGGCGTGTTGAGGAGGGTGACGCCGTCATGGGCCGCAAGCCCCGAGCGCGGGCGCACCTGGGCCTCGAAGCCTTCCGGCAGCGCGATTGCAATGCCGGTCGGCACCAGCGCGCGCTCACCGGGCGCCAGCGTGACCGGCGCTTCAACGGCGGCAACGAGGTCGAGCCCGGCAGCATGCGCGGTCTGGTAGGACGGCAATGGCAGGCCTGCGCCATGCGGCAGACGAAGAATTTGCACCTTCACTGCTGACGTTGCCGTCATCGCGACTTCATCGCGAAGCTGGCGGCGATGCTGCCGCGATGCGGGCGATCAACATGTCCGCGACCCGTTCCTTCGCCGCCTCAGGCCAGGATTCGACACGCTCGCGGGAGATCAGATGGACGGTGTTGCGATCGCCGCCCATGATGCCGGTCGCCGGCGAGACATCGTTGGCGATGATCCAATCGCATCCTTTGCGGTCAAGCTTGGCGCGCGCCTGCTCCACGACATGCTCGGTCTCGGCCGCAAAACCGATCACGAGCGAAGGCCGCTGCGATTTTCGATGCGCGATCGTCGCCAAGATGTCAGGGTTTTCGACAAGCGCGAGCGCAGGCGCGGTTGGGCCCTTCTTGATCTTCTGCTCGCCCGCCGCCGCGACGCGCCAGTCGGCAACGGCGGCGGCAAACACCGCGATGTCGACCGGCAGCGCCGCCTCGACCGCCGCCAGCATCTCGCGCGCGGTCTCGACCTTGACCACCTTGACGCCAGGCGGATCGGGGAGCGTGACCGGACCGGCGACAAGCGTCACCGCGGCGCCCGCGCGCGCGGCTGCCTGCGCGATCGCAAAGCCCTGCTTGCCCGATGAGCGGTTGGCGATGTAGCGCACCGGATCGATCGGCTCGTGGGTCGGGCCGGCGGTCACCAGCACGCGCCGTCCGGCGAGCGCACTGCTTCCCGCAAACAACGCCGCCGCGGCCGCCGCGATTTCCAGCGGCTCGGCCATGCGCCCGGCGCCGGCTTCGCCGGCCTCCGCCATCTCGCCTGCATTAGGTCCGACAACCGCGACGCCGTCCGCTGTCAGCCGGGCAAGATTGCGCTGCGTCGCCTTGTGGTCCCACATCCGCGGATTCATGGCGGGCGCGATCAGGATGGGCTTGTCAGTCGCCAGCAGGACCGTCGAGGCCAAATCGTCGGCATGACCGCCCGCCATCTTGGCCATCAGATCGGCCGTTGCCGGGGCGACGATCACGAGGTCGGTGTCGCGCGCGAGCCGGATGTGACCGACGTCGAACTCCGTGCGCTGATCGAAAAGCTCCGTATAGACGTGTTCGCCGGCAACCGCTCCCGCGGCGAGCGGCGTGACGAACTCCTGCGCGGCGGCGGTCATCACCACCCGCACCGTCGCGCCACGTTCCTTCAGCCGTCGGATGAGGTCGAGCGACTTGTAGGCCGCGATGCCGCCGCCGATGACGAGCAGGATGCGCCGGCTGGCAAGTTGGAGATGATCGCTCGCAGTCATTCAGGTCGCCAACACAATCGAGGGCATAAAGCGGGTACGCTTGCGCATACTTATATCAGACAAGGCCCATTATCGGCCGCACAACGCTCCATCATCGTAAAAACACCATCCACGCCAGCAGGATGACGATCAGCCACAGCGCGACTGTGCGCCACCGGGTGCGGCGGCGTTCGGCCTCGCCGATCGCAGCAACGGTTTCGGGCGCGAGCGTCAGGCCATCACGTGTCGCCGCGTCGATCTGCTCGGCGATCCGCGCCGCCCGGGTCAGGAGGCCCGGGGCGGCCGCAAGGAAATGGCCGACCTCGCCGGCGCCGGCGACAGCGCTCTCCAGCCGTCCCGCCGGGCCAAGATTGCGACCGATCCACTCACGCACCACCGGCTCGGCGGTGGTCCATATGTCGAGGCGGGGATCGAGCGAGCGCGCCACGCCCTCCACCACCACCATGGTCTTCTGCAGCAGCAGCAGTTCAGGCCTCGTGCGCATGTCGAACAGGCCGGTAACCTCGAACAGGAGCGTCAGCAGCTTCGCCATGGAAATGTCTTCGGCGGCGCGATTGTGGATCGGCTCGCCGATGGCGCGGATCGCCTGGGCAAAATTGTCCACCGAATGATGCGCCGGCACGTAGCCCGCCTCGAAATGCACCTCCGCGACGCGCCGATAATTGCGGGTGATGAATCCGAGCAGGATTTCGGCGAGGAACCGGCGCTCTTTCGCGCCGAGCCGGCCCATGATGCCGAAGTCGACCGCCACAAGCCGTCCCGCGTGATCGACGAACAGATTGCCCGGATGCATGTCGGCATGAAAGAAGCCGTCGCGTAGGGCGTGACGCAGGAAGGTCTGAATGACGGCGCGGCCGAGCTGGGCAAGATCGAAGCCCTTGGCGACGAGCGCCGCGCGATCGGTGAGCGGGGTGCCGTCGATCCATTCCAGGGTCAGCACGTTGCGCGCGGTCAAGTCCCAGTCGACCGTGGGCACCCGGAAATCCGGATCGTCCTTGGTGTTTTCCGCCATCTCCGACAGCGCTGCCGCCTCGAGCCGCAGATCCATCTCCATGGCGACGGAGCGCGCCAGCGTGTTGACGACCTCGACAAGGCGCAGACGCCGGGCTTCGGCCGAGAAGCGCTCGGCCTGATGCGCAATGAAATCGAAACCGGCCATGTCGGAG
Organism: uncultured Alphaproteobacteria bacterium; assembly: GCA_963702755.1. Classification (GTDB taxonomy): domain Bacteria; phylum Pseudomonadota; class Alphaproteobacteria; order Rhizobiales; family Xanthobacteraceae; genus JAJPKK01. The sequence goes on from CAVPDZ010000022.1 coordinate 150,216, forward strand.
GCAAACCGCGATTCGATTCCCGGCCGCAGGATCTTCACGGCAACGTCGCGTCGTCCGTCCGCGCCGGTCGATCACGGCGCGATGCACCTGTGCAATGGAGGCTGCTGCAATCGGTGGCCCGAACGACACGAAAATAACCGCGATGTCGCGGTCGAGCGCAGCAGCAACCGCGGTCTCCGCGACGGCCTGGGGGAACGGCGGCATCTTGTCCTGAAGCCGCTCGAGGTCGCGGGCGAACGTCACGCCGACCACGTCGGGGCGCGTCGCCAGGAACTGGCCGAGCTTTACGTAGGTCGGACCGAGCGCCGTCAGCGCTGTCGACAGCCGATATTCATTCGCGACAGCGGCCGGTCGCTCGATGAGCCGCGCGGCACGGACCGCAAGGCGTGCGGGCGGCGGCAGCGGCGTCGGATCGACGAGCGAGAACACGCCCTCCCGGGCCATCACGAAGCTGGCGCGGGAGAGGCGGACAAGATGCGCGAAAGCCGAGATCACGGATCCCGCCGGCCTAGAGCCGCCATCCCGAATGGATCGCCACCATGCCGCCGGTCAACGTGCGATAGCTGACGCGGCGAAATCCGGCCGCCGTAATCATGTCAGCAAAGGCCTGCGGCCGCGGAAAGCGGCGGATCGATTCGACGAGATAGCGGTAGGCCTCGGCGTCGCCGGCGACCGCGCGGCCAAGCGGCGGGATGACGTTGAAGGAATAGAAATCGTAGAGCGCATCGAGGCCCGGCACGTCCACCGAGGAAAACTCAAGGCACAGAAACCGGCCACCGATCCGCAGCACCCGATGGATTTCGCGAAGTGCATGATCGATCCGCGGCACGTTGCGGATGCCGAATGCGATGGTGCAGGCGTCGAAGCGGCGATCAGGAAACGGCAGCGCTTCGGCATTTCCCGCGGTGAAGGTCACGAGGCCATCGAGCCCGCGCTCGTCGGCGCGCTCGCGTCCGACCGTGAGCATGTCCGAATTGATATCGCAGACGGTGACCCGCGTGCCGGCGCCGGCTCGCTCCGCGATCCGGAACGCGATATCGCCCGTGCCCCCCGCCACATCCAGCACCGCAAAGGGGCGATCGTCCCGCGGCGGGTTGAGCATCGTGACCAGAATGTCCTTCCAGACGCGGTGCAGCCCGCCGGACATCAGGTCGTTCATGAGGTCGTAGCGCCGCGCGACGGTGCGGAAGACGTCGTCCACCATCGCCTGCTTGTCGTCGAGGTCGACGGTACGCGAGCCGAAATGCGTCGTGGTGCCGTCCGTCATGGTGTTCTCCGTGGCCCGGACCATAGCGTCCCCGTCGGCGAGGCGCTATCAAATCCCCCGACAAGGTGAACATCTGATGGCGGGGCGCGGATGCCGGAGCTTCCGGAGGTCGAGACGGTGCGGCGCGGGCTCGAACCGGTGATGACGGGGGCCCGCTTCGTGCGGGTCGAGGCGCGCCGTCCCGACCTGCGTCGGCCGTTTCCGAAGGACTTCGTGCGGCGCCTCGAAGGACGCACCGTCACCGGACTGGGGCGGCGCGCCAAATACCTCACCGCCGACCTCTCCTCGGGAGACGTACTCCTGATGCATCTCGGCATGTCGGGCTCGTTCCGGGTCGGGCACGAACACAAAACGAAGACGCCCGGCAAGTTTCACCATCCGCGCTCGGCCGCGGAAGCGCACGACCATGTTGTCTTTCACATGTCGTCAGGTGCGACGGTCACGTTCAACGACCCGCGGCGGTTCGGCCTGATGCTGATCGTGCCGCGCAACGAATTGGCCGATCATCCATTGATGCGCGAGGTCGGTCCCGAACCCTTGGGCAACGCGTTCGATGCAAGTCTCCTCGCCGAGGCTTGCGCCGGCAAGAAAACGAGCCTCAAGGCAGCGCTCCTCGACCAGAAGACCGTCGCCGGGCTCGGCAACATCTATGTCTGCGAAGCGCTGCACCGGGCGCGGCTGTCGCCGAAGCGCCGCGCGTCGACCATCGCGACGCGAAGCGGCGCGCCCAACGACAAGGCGGTGGCACTGGTCGATGCGATCAAAGCCGTGCTCAATGACGCCATCAAGGCCGGCGGCTCGTCGCTCCGAGATCATCGCCGCACCGATGGCGAACTCGGCCTGTTCCAGCACCACTTCCGCGTCTACGACCGCGAAGGCGAACCCTGCGTTACCCCGGGCTGCGGCGGCACCGTCCGCCGCATCGTGCAAAACGGCCGTTCCACATTTTTCTGCCCGACTTGCCAGAAGTAGGGCGGCCGCGCCCTCACCAACGCCGCCAATCGATGTCAGTTCGCCGTGTTTGCCGTCACGTCGATTTCGATCAGCATGCCCGGCCAGGCGAGCGCGGTGATGACCAGAAACGTGCCCGCGGGCTGCGACGCGCCGGCGAAAGCTTCGGCGCGGCACTTGCCGACGTCGGCGAAGTAGCGAATGTCGGTCACGTAGGTCACCACCTTGTCGACGTTTTCGAAGGTCGCGCCATGCTTTGCCAACAGCCGCTTGATCTTGTCCCAGGCGTAGCGGCACTGCGCTCCCACATCGCCGAGGTGGCGGATGACGCCGCCCTGGCTGCTGTCTTCGTCCTCGGAGCCGACGCCGCCGAGATAAATGGTCTTGCCGGCGCCCTTGACCGTGACGACTTCGGAGAAGCGTCCCTTTGCCCATTCGGCATAGTTGTAGTTTTTCTTCTCAAAGCCGCCGCTCTGCGCCTGGGCTTGCGCGCCCGCGACAGTTACCAGGAGCGAAAGAGCCGTCGTCGCGGCAAACGTAATCATCTTCATGAGACCCTCCAACGATGCGCGTCCAGCAAAGCGCGGCAAGCAACATACCGCACCTGGGCTTGGCGCAAAGCTAGCGCCGGTTGAAAGCGTCTGCGAGGTAGATCGTCATGAAGGGCGGCATCATCGGATCGAAATCGCGCGGCGAGCGGACGATGCGGATATCCGCGAGTTCGGGTTCGTCCTCGCTCCCAAGGTAACGCATGATTTTCTCGCGCAACGCGTCGGCGGTCTCCGCACGCTCGATGGTTTTGATGAGCGCGACGTACTGCCGGTCGGCGACCGCGTGCCATCCGGGCGAAAGCTTTGCGTCCTCGAGCCCGGTCTCCTCGACAACCTCGCGCGCGACGCTCTTTTCCAAATCAAGCCGGCCGTCGCGCACGTCGGAAAGGTCCGGCGTGCCGCCCGGGAAATAGATCTTCCCCGCTGCGGCGGTGTGGGCAGCCATGACGCCGAGCAGATAAGCGCCGTCGCTGGCTTTGAGCGCGCCTAAGGAAAAGCAGTTGGCGACCGAACGGTCCGCAAAATCCCAATCGCGCCAGGCGAGGAAATCGGCGAAGCCGGTCTCGAAGCAATCGCCGCGCAGCGTGTCACCGGAAATTGCGACGTTTCGCATCAGGAGCACGCGACCGTTCCAGAGTTTCGGCGCCGCGCGCTGGCGCCGGGCGAAATTCGCCTCGATCTCGGCACGCCGCTCGCGTGCAAAAGGCCAGTCGAACGGCGCGACGCGGAGATCGAGATGCTGGATGGGAATGACGGACGGTTCGGCCATGGCGGCCGATGTGGCGGAGCGCAGCCGATTTGTCAAAGATCGAGCGGCTGCGGCACGAGCAATTCCGACGGCGCGACGAGTTCGTCCTGTGCCGCGACGAGCAGCATCTCGGCGGAGCCGGCGGCCGCGGTCCGGCGCAGCACCGCGAAGACGGCCGACGCTGCATTTGCCAACGCCGCCGCCGCATCTCCGGTTTGCAGATAATGAAAGAAGAACAGGGCGGCGATGAGGTCGCCGGCTCCGTTTGCGGGCGTCGCGAGGCGTTCGGTGCGCACGAGATGCTGCCCGTTCGGATCGGACGCCACGACATCGAGCATGCCTGCGGGGGTCTCGTCGGTGCGCACCGAGGTCACGAGGACGGCGCGCGGGCCCGAGGGCGTGGATGTCGTCGATTGCCGAGAGCAACTCGGCGCGGCCAGGCGCAAGACGTCCGGCGAGTTGTTCCAGCTCGAAATGGTTGGGCGTCACCACCTCTGCGACCGGGACCGAGCGATCGCGCAAAAATTCGGCAATGCCGGGCCGCACGAACACGCCCTGCGCCCGATTGCCGATGACGGGATCGCAGCAATAGGAGGCCATGGCGTTCGCGGCCTTCGCCTTGCCGACGGCGGCAAGGATCGCCTCGCCGGTTGCGACCGAACCGAGATAGCCGGACAGAACGCCGTCGCAGGATGCGAGCGCGCCGCGCGCGGCAATGCCATCCACCACGCTCGCGATATGGTCGGCTGCAAACACCTCGCCAGTCCAGGAGCCGTAGCCGGTGTGGTTCGAGAACTGCACGGTGTGAACCGGCCAGACTTCGCAACCAAGCCGCTGAAGGGCGAACACCGCGGCGGAATTGCCGACATGGCCATAAGCGACATGCGATTGGATCGAGAGCAGGTTCATGGCCAACAGTATCGGACCGCGCGCGTCTCGCGCGCAAATGCGGGCGGGACGCCCGCGCTCCGCTAGTTCTTCCTCGCCACGATACGATGGATGAGCTTGCCGGATGATGCGCTGATCGCCGCCTCATCGAGCAGAATCGTCGCGCCCGACAATGGCTCAACCACCAGCGTCTTGTCGAAAGCGGCGTAGAGCCGGCCGTGACGGTCGCGCTCGTCGGCCGTCGCGGTCACGCGCCAACTCAGGTAGAGGATGCCGCCGGGCTTGAGAATCGCCGCGAGCCGGCGCACCGACGGCGCGATCGCGTCGGCAGCGAGATGCATGATCACGGTCTCGCACAACACGTTATCGAACGTGTCGTCCGCAATCCCCGCCAACTCGGGCAAAGCCGCGGCCTCGAACTTGAGGTCCGGATAGCGCGCGCGAGCTTCGGCGAGCAATCCGGCCGAGGCATCGTAACCGACCGCCGGAAATCCATTGGCTTCGAGCCAGGCGACCTCGCGGCCGCTGCCGCAGCCGATGTCGGCCGTAATCCCCGGCCGGAAGAATTCTCGGATCAGCCGATGAAGGTCCTCAGGGGGTGGCTGGCTGTGCCAATCCTCGGCATAGGCCGCGGAGTCGCCGTCATAGGCCGCTATAGTCGATCGATCCATTGCGGTCACCGTCGCGGTTTGACGTCCGGGTTCGCGAGATGCAGCGGCTCGCCTTTTTCGAACGCCACGATCTGCTCGAAAGCTTCGCGAAAATAGAGTTCGAAATTATCCCATTCGGCCCAGCCGAGATGCGGCACGCACAGCGCGTTCGGCATCTTCAGCAGCGGATGATTGCCGCCGGTGACCGGCTCTTTCTCGTAAACGTCGACCGCCGCATATCCGGGCCGGCCGTTCTGGAGCGCGTCGACAAGCGCGCCGGGCGCGATCAATTCGGCCCGCGCGGTGTTGACGATGAGCGCAGTCGGCTTCATGCGCGCGAGGTCCTCGGGTCCGACGATGCCCCGCGTCTCGGGTCGCAGCCGCATGTGGAGCGACAGCACGTCGGCACGCGAAAAGAAGTCGGCCTTGTCGGTAGCGACCTGATAGCCGGCCTCCCGCGCCCGCGCCCGCGAATTGTCCTGGCCCCATACCAGCACCTCCATGCCGAGGCCGCGTCCGGCCGCGGCGACGATGGAGCCGATGATGCCCAGGCCGAAAATCCCGAGCGTCGAGCCGCGCAGCCGGTGCGACAGCGTGCATGGCCAGTCGCCGCGCTTCATGCGTTCGGCCTCGAGCGCGATGTTGCGCCGCGACGCCACGATCAGCGCGATCGTGAGTTCCGCCGGCGCCACCGGCGAATTGCTTTGTCCCGTCGCCACCGGAATGCCCAGTTCGGTGCAGGCCGCGAAATCGATGGAGGCGGCGCCGCGCCCGAGGAGGGCGAGAAGCTTGAGCTTGGGCAATCGCATGAGCAAGGCGCGGGAAAATTCCACGCGCTCGCGGATCGCCACCACCACGTCGGCATCGGCGAGGCGGCGCTACCAGTTCCTCGAAATTCGCCGCCGGCTCCCGATAGCGCACCACATCGTGGTGGCTGATGAGGCCATAGCATTGGAGCTTGTGCACCATGTCCTGGTAGTCGTCGGGAATCGCGATCTTCATGGTCCTGTTCATTCTCCAACTATTTCGGGGCAAGTCTTCTCGTCAGCGGGACTGCGTCCAAGCCGGCGGCTCCTTGGCATCGATCAGCACGAAGGCGATGCGGCAAGTTTTGGACCCGTTGTTGACCCAGGCATGGTTGGTGCCTTGCTGCACGACGATATCGCCGGCCGCGAGGTGCACCTCGCTGTCGTCGAGCAGCATGTCGATCTCGCCTTCGAGCACGATGGCGTAATCGATGCTGCGCGTACGATGCGTGAAGGCGTGGCGCGGCGGCGCACCGCCGTGTTTCTCGTCGAGACCCATTTCGCGGGCGACGTTGGCGTGATCGACGGCGGGTCCCGCGGCGATCGGCGGAAAATCCACGATCCGCAGAATCGAGCCCGATGGCGGCGGCGCCACGGCGATATCGCGGTCGGCACGGTCGGCGGTACCGGCGATGTCGGCCGGCGCCTCGTCGGTCACCCAGGCGAGCGTCGAGACGATTCCCGATGACCGCTGGCGCACGTTCGGCGCCGGACCGTCGGAGAGCACGATCGCCTTGCCTTCGCGGTCATGACCTGTCACCACACGCCGGATCGCCTTCGCCATCTCTTCCTTCCTCTCGAGTACCGGACCAATCCCGTGAAAATAGGTGTCTTCGATCATCTCGACCGCGGCCGCGTGCCGCTGTCCGAGCACTATGCCAACCGTCTTGCGTTGATCGAGGCCTATGACCGGGCGGGGTTTCATGCCTATCACGTCGCCGAGCACCACGCGACGCCGCTGGGCATGGCGCCGTCGCCGAACCTGTTTCTCGCCGCGATCGCCCAGCGCACGCAGCGCTTGCGGTTCGGCCCGCTGGTGTACCAGCTTCCGCTCTATCATCCGCTGCGGCTTGCCGAGGAAATCTGCATGCTCGACCAGATGAGCGGCGGCCGACTGGAGTTCGGCATGGGTCGCGGCGCCTCGCCTCACGAGATCGCCTACTACGGCATCGACCCGGCGGAGGCACAGGCGCGCTACTTCGAGATTTCTGCCGTCGTGCTGAAGATGCTCGCGAGCGACGTGCTCGACCACGAAGGCAAGTTCTTCCGCTTCAAATCGATTCCCGTCGAGATGAAGCCGGTGCAGCGCCCGCATCCGCCGCTGTGGTACGGCGCCTGGAATGCCAACGGCGTCGAATGGGCCGCGAAGAACAAGATCAATGTCGTGATCAATCTCGCGGCAGAAGGCGCAACGCGCGTCATCGACGGCTATCGCGGCGTGTGGCGGGCCTCCTATGGCGATGCCGAAATGCCGCTTCTGGCGATCAACCGCTTCGTGGTGGTCGCCGACACGGACAGCGAGGCGCTCGCCATCGCGCGGCGCGCCTATGCGCTCTGGCATCAGAGCTTCTTCAGCCTGTTCGATCTGCATGGCACACGGCCGGCGAACGCCGCCTACCCGTCGAGCTTCGAGGAGGCTCAGGCGCAGGGTTTTGGCATCGCGGCGCGGCCGGAGGTCGTGCGCGATCGGTTGATCGCAGAGATCAAGGCGACCGGTGCCAATTACTGCTTGTGCCGATTTGCCTTCGGCGACATGACGCGAGACGAATCGCTCTCCTCGCTCGACCTGTTCGTGAAGGGCGTGCTGCCGGCGCTCGCTGCACTCCAATGAGAAATGTCGCGTCCGTCCTGGCGTGCCGCGCACCGCTTGCTTTGGGATGAGGCCTGCTGATTTCGGGGGCGAGGTCTACGGGTTTATCCTGATGACATCGGCAAGTTCATCGGCCTAAACGTTACGACGTCATCCTGAGGAGCGGCCGCAGGCCGCGTCTCGAAGGATGGCTGCTTGCGTGGCCGTGCCCGATGTCTTGAAAAAGGCGCTTGGGCGCGGCGCGGCGCGAAGGATGATTACCGCTTCAGAGGTTTTGCATGGTTGATACCGATGTTCTCATTGTCGGCGGGGGCCCGACGGGGCTGACGCTCGCCGTCGATCTCGGCATGCGCGGGGTGCGCTGCACGCTCGTCGAGCAGAAGGACGCGCCGCAGTTTCTGCCGAAGATGGAGCGGTGCAACGCGCGCACGATGGAGATCTACCGTCGCATGGGTCTTGCCGACCGCATTCGCGCGGTGGGGCTGCCTGCGCACTGCCCGATGGACGTCTTTGTCGTCACGTCGATCGTCGATCCGCCGCTGATGCACCATCCTTACCCGTCGGTCGCCGAAGCCAAGCGGCTGATCGCGGCTTCGACCGACGACAAGATGCCGCTCGAGCCCTATCAGCTCATTTCGCAATACACGCTGGAGCCGTTCCTCAAATCGGTCGCCGAGACGCTCCCGAGCGTCACGGTTCGCTACGGCACCGAACTTCTCGACTTTGTCGAAGCGCCGGACCAAGTGACGGCGCGCGTGCGCGCCGGCGGCACCACCTCGACCATCAGCGCGCGCTATCTCGCCGGCTGCGATGGCGGCGCAAGCCCCGTGCGCAAGCAGCTCGGCATCGGGCTCACCGGCGACGGCAACCTGCTGGAACTGCGCCAGGGGCTTTATCGTTGCGATGACCTCTACGAGCGCATCCCGATCGGCAAGGGCCGTCACTATCACGTGGCCGACGGCCAGCACACCTTCCTGATCCTGCAGGATTCGACCAAGCACTTCACCCTGCATGCGGTGGTCGACAGCGACGCCGCGATGGTCGAGCAGTTCAGGAAGACCATCGTCGATGCCGCTGCCGTTCGAGATGATCCACTGCGCGCCGTGGCGGCAGAATCTGCTCCTCGCCGATCGCTACGGCAGCGGCTCGCGGGTGTTCCTCGCAGGCGACGCCGTGCACCTCGTCATTCCGACCGGCGGGTTGGGCATGAACACCGGCTGCGGCGACGCCATCGACCTATCGTGGAAGCTGGCCGCGACGCTCGCCGGCTGGGGCGGCCCGAACCTGCTGAAGTCCTACGAGATCGAACGCCGCCAAATCGGCGACCGCAATGTGGCCGCCTCGCGCTTCGCCTCGACCGGCCGGCGCAAATGGCGATCGATGTGGCGGCCGGAAATCCGCGATGCGACGCCCGAGGGCGCGGCCGCGCGCGCCGCGCTTGCTGCCGTCGCCGAAGTCGAGCAGCGCAAGACCAACGAAATGACGGGCGCCGAACTCGGCTACCGTTACGTTGGCTCACCCTTGATCGCGGAGGAACCCGGCGAAGGGCCGCCGCACGAATTCATGGAATATGTGCCGAGCACGTGGCCGGGGACGCGGCTCCCCCACGTCTGGCTCAAGGACGGCACCGCCGTGCAGGACCGCGTCGGCTACGGGCACGGCTACACCTTGCTGCGCTTCGCGGGCAAAGGCGATGCGGCCGCCCTCGGCCGGGCCTTCGCGACACAGGGCGCGCCTTATCGCGAGCTCGACCTCATCGACGAGCGCGCCCGCGACGTTTACGGCCACGACCTCATCCTGGTCCGCCCCGATCTGCACATCGTCTGGCGCGGCAATGCCTTGCCGGATGATCCCGGCAAGCTCGCCGCACTCGCCACGGGGCATTGAGATTTTGCACCCTCCCCTGGAGGGGGAGGGTCGCTCGCGAAGCGAGCGGGGTGGGGTGACAGCGCTTCAGCAAATTCAGCGCTGCGAATCCGGCGCGGAGCATGTTGAAGCGCTGCCACCCCCTCCCGCCCGCGCTTGCGCGCGGACGACCCCGGATCAAGTCCGGGCAGGCTCTCCCCCCTCCAGGGGGAGGTGATCGCCGAAGCTCACTTCCCCGCGACCATCGCGGTCGCGTCGACCTCGAGCAGCATGCCTGGCCATGCCAGTTGCACGATATTGAGGAGCGTGTGCGCCGGCGGCGGGACGGTGCCGAAGACCTCGGAACGGCATTTGCCGTAGTCCGCCTGATAACGCATGTCGGTCACATAGCTCACGATCTTCACGACATCGTTGAGGCTCGCGCCGTTCTTATCCAGCGCACGCTTGATCTTATCGTAGGCGTATTTGCACTGGGCGATGAAATCGTCCTTGTACTTGATGTCGCCTGGCTTGCCGTTCTCGTCTTCTGCACCCACGCCGGCAAGGAAGATCATCCTGGCGGGTCCTGCGAAGGTGACGGTCACCGCCTCCGAAAAGCGGCCTTTGGCCCATTCGGAGTAGTTATAGTTCTTCTTGGAGAAGCCGACCGCGTTCTGCGCGCTGGCGGCTCTGGAAAACATGAGCGCCGCGCCAAGACCGCGGCCAGCACGATGGTTGCTTTCTTCCTCATGACAGGGCTCCTTGTGGGGGTCACGCCGAAGTCTATCGCAATTCGTGGAGAGTGCCATTTGAGCTGTGACGAGAACCTGACAGTCGAGCGGCCGACCTTCGTTTCCCATCTCGAATGCGCATTGACCGGCGAGCGTTACCCCGCCGACGTCGCGCATAACCTCTCGCGCGCCGGAAAGCCGCTGCTCGTGCGTTACGACCTCGACGCGGTGCGGGCGGCGCTGACCAAGGATGCGCTGGCGCGCCGCCCGAGCGACCTGTGGCGCTACCGCGAGCTGCTGCCGGTACGTCGGACGGCCGACATCGTCAGTCTCGGCGAGGCGATGACGCCGATCGTGCGGCTCGAAAAGCTCGCGAGACAGCTCGGCGGCGGCGAACTTCTCGTCAAGGATGAGGGTCGCCTGCCGACCGGCTCGTTCAAGGCGCGCGGGCTTGCGCTCGCCGTCTCGATGGCGAAGTCCTTCGGCATTCGGCACTTGGCGATGCCGACCAACGGCAATGCCGGCGCGGCGCTCGCCGCCTACGCGACCCGCGCCGGGATCAGGAGCACCATCTTCTGTCCCGACGACACGCCGGAAGTGAATGTCAGCGAGATCGAGCTGCAGGGCGCTACGGTCTACCGCGTCAACGGCCTGATCGACGACTGCGGCAAGATCGTCGCCGACGGCAAGGCGGCGGCCGGCTGGTTCGATGTCTCGACGTTGCGGGAGCCCTATCGCATCGAGGGCAAGAAGACGATGGGGCTTGAGCTTGCCGAGCAACTGGGCTGGGAGATGCCGGACGCGATCTTCTATCCGACCGGCGGCGGCACCGGCCTCATCGGCATGTGGAAGGCTTTTGCCGAACTCGCTGCGATCGGCTTCATCGGCGCGAAGCGTCCGCGCATGATCGCCGTGCAGGCCGCCGGCTGCGCCCCGATGGTGCGCGCCTACGAGGCGGGCGCCGAGCACGCCACGCGGTTTGAGAATGCGCACACCATCGCGAGCGGCATCCGCGTTCCCCAGGCGATCGGCGATTTCCTGATCCTGCGCGCGGTGCGCGAGAGTGCGGGCTTCGCCATCGCGGTGACCGACGCGGCGATCACCGCGGCCATCGACGAAGTCGCGCGCGGCGAGGGATTGCTGCTGTGCCCCGAGGGTGCGGCGACCTACGCGGCCTACAAGCAGAGCCTCGCCGACGGCCGCATCGGCCGCGACGAGCGCGTGGTCCTCTTCAATTGCGCGACCGGGCTCAAATACCCGCTGCCGCCGGTGCGTCGGACGCTCGATCGGACCAAGCCGATCGATTTCGCGGCGCTGTAGGAACGCCGCTTCGTAGCCCGGATGAAGCGAAAGCGAAATCCGGGTCAGCGCTTCATCATAGGCTCGCCGCGGATTTCGCGACACGCTAAGCGTTCGCTTCATCCGGGCTACACAAAGAATTCATCACTCAGCTTCCGCTTCAGCAGGCGCTCCGCGTTGCCGCAATAGATCTTCCGCCGCGCGTCGTCGTCGATGTCGAGCCGATCGATGACCTCGATGGTCGGTGCGATCGGGCCGAGCGGGGTGTCGGTCGCGAACACGATGTGATCGGCGCCGAAGAAATCGAGGCCGCAGGGGATGCCGTATTTGCCGCCGAACATGGCGGTGTCGCCATAGAATTCCTTGAAATACTCAAGGTGCGGCCGCTTGAGCGAGGGCAGTACCTTGGAATAGTCCTCGCCGCTGGTGCGGGCGCCGAGCACGTCGAGGCCGGGACCGACGCGGCCATCGAAATACGGGATCATGCCGCCGCAATGGTGAGTGATGATCTTGATGCCGGGATGCCGGTCGAAGAGGCCAGCGAAGACAAGCCGGCTCATGGCAACCGAGGTGTCATAGGGCCAGCCGAAGCACCACCACATCTCGTAGCGCGACTTTGCCTCGGCCGCATAGTCCGTCATGGTCGCGGTGCGCGCCGGATGGAGCCAGATCGGCAAATCGAATTTGGCCATCGCCGCGAATATCGGTGCGAAGGCCGGCTCATCGAGCGGGCGGCCGGCGAGCGGCGTGAAGACCTGGATGCCGCAGGCCTTGAGCTGCGTCACGGCGCGCGAGGCCTCCGCCACCGAGCCTTCGACGTCCGTCAGCGACACCGCAGCGACGAAGCCGGCGAAGCGGTCGGGATGGCGCGCGCACAGTTCCGCCATGGCGTCGTTGCCGACGCGGGCGAGCGCGAGGCCGGTCGCGCCATCGGCGATATCCTCGATAGGCGGGTTGGGGAGCGAGATGATCTGCCGGTAGTCGCCGAACGCATCCATCTCCCGAAACCGCTCGTCGAGATCGAACAGCTTGGTGATGGTGCGCAGCCGCTTGCCCAGGTTCTGGGTCTGGGGCGAGACCTTGGTCATTTCCTCGAAGAATTTCTCCGGGTAGATGTGGCAATAGATGTCGATCAACGGGTAGCCGGGCATCGGATCCTCTCGTCTCGCCGCTCGGAGCGTTTCCCGCGATCCTTATCACCGAACGGGATGTCATGCTGGAATTCCTCGATGGCGCGACGCGGCTTCACCTGATCATCGGCGATCCGGTCGCGCAGACGAAGTCGCCGGCCGGCCTGACGCGCGAATTTCAGGCGCGCAAGGTCAACGCGATCTGCGTGCCCCTGCATGTCGCGCCCGCGGACTTCGACGCCGTCATGGCGGCGGCGAAAAAGGTGCGCAACATCGACGGCATCGTCATCACGATGCCGCACAAGTTTGCGGCGCTCGCCCATTGCGACGAGACGACCGAGCGCGCGCGCATTCTCGGCGCTGTCAATCTCCTGCGTCCCGACAGGAACGGCCGTTGGACGGGCGACATGACGGACGGCACCGCCATGGTCGCGGCGCTTCAACGCGCCGGCTGCGAGCCGCGCGGAAAGCGCGCCCTCGTTGTCGGCGCCGGCGGGGCGGGCTCGGCGGTGGCCCTCGCCTTGATCGAGGCCGGGGCGGCGAGTCTCGTGGTCGCCGATGTCGATGCCAACCGCCGCAATGATCTCGTGCAGGCGGCTCGCGCCGCGGGGCACGGCGGTGACGTCCGCCGAAATCGCCGATCCTGCGGGCTGCCAGATCATCATCAATGCAACGCCCGCCGGGATGAAGCCGACCGATCCGTTGCCGGTCGATGTCGCGCGCCTCGACGCGAATGCGGTCGTCGGCGACCTCATCACCAAGCCGGTCGTGACGCCGCTCCTGGAAGCGGCGCGGCAGCGCGGCTGCACCATCGTGACCGGCGAAGACATGTTCGCCGTGCAGGCCGGCTACATGGCCGATATCCTGCTGGCACCGCGCTAAAGCCGCGCAGCGCAGGCGATCCGCCGAACGCTCTGCCTTCGGCTGCGGATCAGGCGGGAATGGTCCCCTGCGGCAGGCTCTCGCAATAGCTTGCGATATCGCCCGGCCGCGTCAGCCAGACGCGATCGAATTTCGGATGCGCCAGGATCCGGCGCAGGCCGTGGCGCAACGCGTGAATGCGGTGTGGCTGGCCCGAGATCATGGTGTGCAGCGAGATCGAGAACACGAGCGGCTGCTTCTCGCACTGCTCGATCATCTCCTCGAACTGGCGGACGACCGTGTCGACATATTGCACGACGTCCTGATTGAGCTGGCAAATGACGACGTAATCGTTGAGCTCGATCGGATAGGGGATGTTGAGGAGCGGTCCCGATCGCGTTTGCAGCCAGCACGGCTGATCGTCGATCGGCCAGTCGAGGCAATAGCGGTAACCGGCCTCCTTCAGGAGATCGAGCGAGACCTTGCTCGGCGACATCAGCGGCGTCATCCAGCCGCCGGGCGGCTTGCCCTCATGCCGCGCGATGGCTTCCGTCGCCTCCGCAATGAGCGCGCGCTCGTCTTCCTCGGGCCGCGCGCCGGGCCGCTCGGAATTGGTGCGGCCGTGGCCGACGAATTCGTCGCCGCGCTTGCGGATCGCCGCGCACACCTCGGGATGGGTATCGTAGAGATACGAATTGACGAGATGCGCCGCGGGCAACTCCAGCTCATCGAACAGATCGAGGAGCCGCCAGATGCCGACGCGGTTGCCGTATTCGCGCCACGACCAGTTGCGGTGGTCGGGCATCGGCAGGGCATTGCCGAGCACGGTGCCGATCTCCATGCCGAAGCCGAAGGTCTCGACATTGACCGCGACGTACATGGCGAGCCGCTTGCCGCCGGGCCAGGAGTAGGTCGGCCGGCTGGGCAAGGCGCTGAACGCGAAGCGGCCATGGGTCGGAAGATTCATCGCGCCCTCCACCTTGTCCTTCGGCGCATGCGCGCTCGATTGCGATCAGGCCCGGGCGTAGCGGCCGCGACCGAAGAAGCGGTCCTTGTCGTCGTCCGACGCCTTTTCGCGGTGCGATTGGACCGCGCCGACGATGTCGATCGCCTTCTTGACGGCCGGCCGCGCCGAGATCGCGTCGAACCACCGCGCGAGGTTGGGATGATCGCTCCACTTGACGCCAAAGTTGTCGTGGTTGCGCGTCCACGGGAACGTCGCGATGTCGGCGATCGAGTAATCATCGCCGCCGAGATAAGCGCATTGGCCGAGGCGCTTTTCGAGGAGCTCGTAGAGGCGGAGCATCTCGCTCTTGTAGCGGCCCTTGGAATAATCGTTGCCGGGCGGCGCGAACAGGCTGAAGTGCACCACTTGTCCGAAGGTCGGTCCGACGCCGGTGAGCTGGATCATCAGCCACTGGATGACATCGTAGCGCTTTGCCATGTCGGTCGGCAGGAAGCGGCCAAATTTATCGGCGAGATACATCAGGATCGCGCCCGATACTTGAAGACGGTATACGGCTTGCCGCCCGGGCCCTCGTGATCGACGATCGCGGGAATCTTGGCGTTGGGATTGATCGCCAGAAATTCCGGCTTGAACTGCTCGCCTTTCCACACGTCGACTTTGATGGGGCGATAGGGCACCGCGAGCTCTTCGAGCATGATGAAGATTTTCTGCACGTTCGGGCTCGTCAGCATGTAGAAGTCGATCATGGATGCGGTTCCGTGTTGGAAGGGCGTGGGAGGGTACAGGGGCACATGATGCGCGACAAGGCGGGCGTTGGAGAGGCGAGTTGCAGGCAGCCTTCGCGCGTTGCGTAGGGTGGGCAAAGCGCGGACTTGTCCGCGCGTGCCCACGCGGTGCGCGCCAACGGTGGGCACGCTTCGCTTTGCCCACCCTACTTGTTGCTTCAACTCTTCCAGGCGTCACGCTGGCCGAAGATGCCTATCCCACGCGTCCGGTGGAAATCATCGTGCCGTTCGCCGCCGGCGGCGGCACCGACCTCATCGCACGGATCATCTGCGACGGACTTGCGCAGCGGCTGGGAGGGTCTTTCATCGCGGTCAATCGGCCGGGCGCCAATACCAACGTGGGGACGCTCGCCGCGGTGCGCGCCAAGGCGGACGGCTACACGCTGCTGATGGCGAGCGTCGGGCTCGCCGCCAACCCGACGCTCTACCGCAAGCTGCCGTTCGATCCCGCAACCGATCTCGCGCCGATCGCGCTCATCGCCAATGTTCCGACGGTCCTGGTCGTGAACCCGACGGTGCCGGCCGGAAATCTTGCGGACTTCATCGCCTATGCGAAGGCGCATCCTGGCGACTTAAATTACGCGTCCTATGGCGCCGGCTCGAGCCCGCATCTCGCAGCCGAGATGTTCATGGCTCTGACCGGCGTCCGGATGGTGCACGTGCCCTATGGTGGCGGCGCGCCCGCGGCGCTCGGCGTCATCGGCAATTCGGTGCAGGTGCTGTTTTCGAGCGTCGTGCCGGTGCTTGGCATGATCCGCGGCGGCAGCCTCAAGGCGCTCGCCATCGCCTCCGACCGGCGCGTCGCGCTGTTGCCCGAGGTGCCGACGTTTCAGGAGGGCGGCATCGACTATCGGACCGGCACCTGGTTCGGCCTGCTGGCGCCGGCGAAGACGCCGGACGCGATCATCGTCCGGCTCAGCGGCGCCATGCAGGACCTGCTGCACGATCCCGCAATTCGCGCGAGATTGAGTGACGAGGGCGCGGAGATCGCGGCGCTGGGTCCCGCGGATTTCAAACAATTCCTCAACGAGGAGACCGCGCGCTTGTCGCGCATCATTCGCGCCGCCAATATCCGGCTCGATTGAGATTGAGCGAGGACACCCGTGAACGCCCAAAACGACAAGCGATTGACCGGCCGCATTGCGGCGGAGCGGATCCGCCTGATGACCGTGCCTCGCCCGCCGGCCGACGCCGTCGAGCGGTTCAAGGCGATCG
The DNA here is from genome assembly GCA_963702755.1 of uncultured Alphaproteobacteria bacterium. Lineage (GTDB taxonomy): Bacteria > Pseudomonadota > Alphaproteobacteria > Rhizobiales > Xanthobacteraceae > JAJPKK01. The sequence continues at coordinate 166,720 of CAVPDZ010000022.1, forward strand.
GCGACCCGACGGGCGTCATCTCGGACGCGATGGATGAACTCGGCCTCCCGCCCGGCGTGATCGGCGCATCGGTGCTGCGGCCGACCATTGCCGGCACGACGATGGTCGGCCCGGCGCTGACGTTGCGCAACGTGTTGCAGCGCATCGATCCGCTCAGCGGCGCGCGCGCCGGCGTCAATCGCATGGCGGAATTCGAGGCCCACAATCTCGCATCGCCGGGCGACGTGCTCGTGATCCAGGGCGTCGCCGGCATCTCCAACATGGGCGGCATTTCCGCCCAGACCGGCAAGCGCCAGGGCGAAGCCGGCGCCATCGTCATGGGCGGCATTCGCGACATCGCCCATTCGCGGGCGGTCGGCTATCCGTTGTGGTCGAGCGAGATCAGTCCGGTGACCGGCAAGTGGCGGCTCGAGACGATCGAGATCAACGGCTCGGTCCAGATCGGCGATGTCCGCGTCGAGCCCGGCGACCTTGTCGTCGCCGACGACACCGGCGTCTGCTTCATCCCGCGGGATTCGATTGCGGCGGTGCTGGCGCTGGCCGAAAAGAAGGCGAAGGCCGAAGACATCCGCTGCAAGGCAATCGATGACGGCATTCCCGTGCCCGACATTTCGCGTGCGAGCTACGGCGAGAAAGACAAATAGCCGCGACAAAAGTCAGGACCGAAGACAATGGAAAAATACGTCGTCGCTCCCGTGCGTGAGATCGCCCCCGGCGGACGCAAGCTCGTCGAGGTCAAGGGCCGCAAGATCGTGATCTTCAATCTGGGCGGCGAGTTCTTCGCGGTGTCCGACCGCTGCCCGCACCAGGGCGGCCCGCTGTCGAAGGGACATCTCACCGGCTTCGTGTCGTCGAAGGAGCCCGGCGAATATTGTTATTCGCGCATCGGCGAAGTGATCCGCTGCCCGTGGCACGCCTGGGAATACGACATCCGCACCGGCAAATCCTGGTGCGACCCGCGCCGCATCCAGGTGCGCCGCTTCGAGGTGGACGTCGAAGCGGGCGCGCGGCTGGTCGAGGGTCCGTACGTGGCCGAGACGTTCCCAGTCAGCGTCGAGGACGAATATCTCGTCGTGACGATGTGAAGCCGAGACCGTAGCCCGGATTGAGCGAAGCGAAATCCGGGGTCGCGTCTTGGCAGCGCTGGCCCCGGATTTCGCTTCGCTCAATCCGGGCTACAGTAGCGCTCGCCCAGCTAGAGCTTCGCCAAGATCCCCGCGAATTTCGCCCGCACCTTCTCGACGAGTTCCGCGCTTGCGCGGGCGACCGGCGGGAAATCCTTGAGGCGCTCGAACGGGCGGCAGGCGTCGATCACGGCGCGGGAATTGGTCGAGCTCTTGGCATCGAGCAGCGGGTCGAGCGGCGTCGACCACGCGCGTTTGAAGAACTCGATGTCCTCTTTCGGATCGCAGCGCGTGCACACCGCCCACATCACGTCGAAAATGTCGGTCGGATCGACGTCCTCGTCGACCACCACCACGAAGCGGCCGAGATAGGAGCCCGACTGGCTCGATGCCGCGAGCATGCCGGCTTGGCGGGCATGGCCCGGATAAGCCTGCTTGATGGCGATGACATTGAACATGCGGGCGCCGCCGAATTCGTGGCACCACACGCCGCGCACGCCGGACAGCCCGGCGCGCTCGACCTCGTCCCAGATCATGCCGGCCTTCATGACGCACTTGCTGAACGAGAAGTCCGACGGCGGCCGCATCGGTGACGCGATGCCGAGGATCGGGTCGTTGCGGTAATAGACGCGGCGCACCCGCACCACCGGCTGCTCGCTCGGGCTTGAAGCGTAGTAGCCGGTGAACTCGCCGAACGGGCCTTCGCGTGCGGTCTCGTCGGCCACCATGTCGCCTTCGATGACGACCTCGGCGTGGGCCGGCATCGGCAGGCCGTGAACCTCGCTCAGGACCACGTCATAGGGCACGCCGCGATGGCCGCCGGCGTAGTCGTATTCGGAGAGGCCGAACTTCAGCTCGTTGCCGCCGGCAAGAAACAGGAGCGGATCGTGGCCGCACGAAATCAGCACCGGGCACGGCTTGCCGGCACGGAAGTATTTCTCCCGGATCTGGCGCCCGTGCTTGCCGGGCGACATCCACAGGCTGACGCGGCTCTTGTCCTGCACCATGCAGCGATAGGTCGCGGCATTGATCCAGTTCTCTTCCGGATCGCGCATGATCACGAGGTCATCGGTGCCGATGTAGCGGCCGCCGTCGAGTTCATGCAGCCGCGGCGCCGGAAATTTCAGGAGGTCGATGTTGGCGTCCCGGTCGATGTTTTCCGTCACCGCGCCCTTGGCGACGACGCGCGGCGGAATGGGGGCGTGGGTCTTCATGCGGTCGCGATAGGAGCGCACCACGTCGAGGGGATTGTTGGGCACCGGCAGCCCGAGCGTGATCGCGAGACGCTTCGATGAATTGGTCGCGCCGGAGAGAAGCCGCATGCCCTTCGGATATCCCGGCACGTCCTCGAACAGAATTGCGGGCGGCTCGGGCTTGGTGTGGTAGACGATCTCGGCGAGCGTGCCGATCTCGAGGTCCCAATGCGCGCCGGGTATGCGCATCAGCTCGCCCGCCTTCTCGATGCGGTCGAGAAACTCGCGAAGATCGGCGTGCGGGCGGTCGTAAGCGTTGTAGGTCTGCGGCTTGGTCACATCGAGCATGATCGGCTCCTTCGCGCTGCGGATTTTAGTCGGCCGCGATTGATTTTTCGAGGCATGTCGATATCACAAGTGCAAGAAGTGGAGCATTGATTGTAAGGATGGACTTCGTGCTGCGTTGGCATGGCTGGGCTCGATCGGACGATCTACGAGTCGTGGCGATTGACCGTCAAAGAGACACGACCGCCCGCGACAAGCGCGGGCGTCACGCACGAGCCACTCATGCGATGCGTATTTGCTGCACTCGCGGCGTTCGTACTCGTGACCGCGCTTGAGGGCGCAGCGATCGCGCAGACCTATCCAACCCGCCCCGTCCGCATGATCGTGCCGTTCGCGGCCGGCGGCGCGAACGACATTGTCGCGCGTCTGATCCAGCCCGATCTCGAAAAGGCGCTCGGCCAGCCGGTGATTATCGAGAACAAGCCGGCGGCAAGCGGCATCGTCGGCACCGATCAGGTCGCGAAGGCCACGCCCGACGGCTACACGCTTCTGATGGCGTTCACGACCCACACGGTCAACGCCGTCGTCAATGCCAAGCTGCCGTACGATACCGAGCGCGACATCGCGCCGGTCGTGCTGATCGGCAAGAGCCCGCTGCTGTTCCTCGTCAATCCCAAGGTGCCGGCGAAAACGCTTGCCGAATTCGTCGCGCTCGCGAAGAAGAACCCCGGCAAGTTCAATTACGGCACACCCGGCGCAACCAGCCAGGGGCATCTCCTGGTGGCGCTGTGGAGCGGACTTGCCGGGATCGACATCCAGCACGTGCCTTATCGCGGCGGCGCGCCGGCGGTGCTCGGGACGGTCTCCGGAGAAGTCCAGTTCACGCTGATGTCGGAGATTGCATCGGTCGCGCAGGTGAAGGCAGGGGCATTGCGTGCGCTTGCGACCGGAAGCCTCACACGCGATCCGCATTTCCCCGATCTCCCGACTGTTGCCGAAAGCGGCTTCCCAGGCTTCGAGGCGGTCGCATGGAGCGGCCTCTTCACCACCGCGGGCACGCCGGACAAGATCATCGAGCGGCTCAATGCCGAGGTGAACCGCATCATCCGCGAGCCTGCGATCGTCGCGCGTTTCGAGGAACAGGGCATCACGCCTGCGGGCGGCACGCCGGCCGAGTTTGGCCAGTTCGTTTCGCGCGAACTGCAGCGTTGGAAAGAGGCCGCGCAGGTCGCGCACATCAATCCGGAATAGTCATCCTTCGCGCAGGAACGGCATCACGACCGCGGCTGTCTCGGCAGCGAATTCCTCGTGAACGCCGAGTTTGCCGGCGGGCAGCACGGTCGCGCGGACGTTGGGCAGCAGCGCGAGCGCCTCCATTTCGGACTTCGACTTTGGCGGCGTCTCGGCCCCGTAGACGACGAGGATCGGTTCGCGCACGCGTCGCGCCGCGGCGAGGAATTCGTCACGGCTCTGCATCGGATCGAGTTCGCCAGTAACGAAGCGAATCGAGGCATGGCGCGCGCCGGTGGCCCGCGTCACCGCGAGCTTCTCCTCAAGGAGACTTTGCGGCAGCGCGGTTGGATCGCGATAGACGTGGCCCAGCGCCATCATGCGCACCATGAAGCGATTGACATTGAGGCGATAGAGCGCGGCGCCGATCACCGGAAGGTCGCCGGCGCGGGCGATGCGTCCGAAAGCGCTGTGGCGCGCACCGAACACCGTGGGCAACGGACCTCGCCACGTCGGCGCGATAAGGCAAAGTCTTCCCGTAGTGCCATGGGTTGTCGGCTGCAGCCGCCAGCACGTAGCCGGCAGCGTGACCGGCCGCGATGGTGGCGAATGGACGTTCCCGCGCCAGCATATCGGCGAGAAATGCGCGATAGGCATCGGGAGACCACGACACTGCGGGCCTCGGCAGATCGCCGAAACCCGGCCAGTCGACCGCGACAGTCGCAAATTCGTTGGCCAGGCGCTCCTGCAGCGGCCGCATCTCGCCGCGCGTCGAGATCGAGCTCAACGCCGGCAGAAGCAAGACCTTGCGGCCTGACCCTGCGCGGCTCAATCCAAGGCCGACGGCGTTGCCCCGCCAACTCCAGTCGAGACGATCATCAAGCGTCTGCATGGACGATTGCCTGTTCGTTCCTCGCCCCCGACCAGCGAGGGGAGAAATCAATCTTCGCGCGACTGCAGGAAACGGGCAAAGGCCTTGAGCGTGGTCTCCGAGACGTGATGCTCGATTCCCTCGGCGTCGGCTTCGGCGGCTTCCGCCGGCACGCCAAGGGCGCGCAGCACGTCGACGACGAGGCGATGGCGCGCCCGCACCCGCTGCGCGAGCGCGGTCCCGGCTTCGGTCAGGAATACGCCCCGATACGGGCGCGAGGTCGCCATGCCGGCGCGCTTCAGGCGCGAGATCGTCTTGATGGCGGTGGCGTGCGACACGCCAAGCCGCCGTGCGATATCGGTCGGGCGCGCTTCGCCGGCGCTCGCCAGAAGATCGGCGATCAGTTCCACGTAATCCTCCAGCAATGCCGTGGACTGAGCTGACCGCGTCTTGCCGAAGCGGCGCGCCTGGGTCAGCTCGGCCGGAAGCCCGTCGATCTTTTCCGGTTTGTCGGGTGCAGCCCTGGCCGCCATGCCTTCTCCTGCTTCCGCAGTGTGCGAGCGGAAGCATATTCGTGCGCTAAGGTCAAAGTGTGGACCCAGATGTAACTTGTAGGCGTCATTGACTATAGATGCATCGAACGCATATTGTAGCCTATGCTACATCCGGAACGACACTCGACCGTCAATGCCGCAGCCTCCGCCGCTGAATCGGAGGAGAGCGCGGGGCCGCTTGCGGCATCGGCCTTAGGTCTTCCGGTTGCGGGTCGCGTCGGGCGCCGCCGCGCGTTGACGGAGCGCACGGTCGCGACCGCGCGCGAAATCCTGTCCGGCCGGCGCAGCGGCTTCTTGGCGCGTCTCGTCTTCGTCGGACCTGCGGTGGTCGCCTCGATCGCCTACATGGACCCCGGCAACTTCGCGACCAACATCCAGGCGGGCGCCAAATATGGCTACACCCTGCTGTGGATCGTGATCGTCGCGAACCTGATCGCCATGCTGTTTCAGGGGCTTTCCGCCAAACTCGGCATCGTCACCGGGCGAAACCTCGCCGAGATGTGCCGGGACAGCTTCCCAAAGCCGGTGGTGTGGGCGATGTGGGTCGTGAGCGAGGCCGCCGCCATGGCGACCGATCTCGCCGAGTTTCTCGGCGGAGCGATCGGCCTGTCGTTGCTGTTCCACATGCCGCTCATTGCCGGCATGGTGGTCACGGCCTGTATCACCTACGCGATCCTGATGTTCGAAGCTTACGGTTTCCGGCCGATCGAACTCGTCATCGGTGCGCTCGTCGGGATCATCGCGTTTTGCTACCTCGTCGAGATGTTCATCGCTCCGGTCGATTGGAGCGCCGTTGCCTATCATTCGGTGGTGCCGCACATCGCCGATGCCGAGGCGCTGTTGATCGCCGTCGGCATCATCGGTGCGACCGTGATGCCGCATGCCCTCTTCCTGCATTCGAGCCTGACGCAGGGCCGCACGCCCGTGCTCAACGACAAGGAGCGCGCGCAGGTGCTGCGCTTCTCCAACGAAGAAGTGGTCATCGCGCTTGCGGTCGCGGGCCTCGTCAACATGGCGATGGTCATCATGGCGTCGAGCGCCTTCCACGCCGGGCACAGCGACGTCGCCGAGATCCAGACCGCCTACCACACGCTGACGCCGCTGCTCGGCGGCGCCGCGGCCGGGGCCTTTCTGATCTCGCTCGTCGCGTCGGGGATTTCGAGCTCTGCCGTCGGCACCATGGCGGGCCAGATGATCATGCAGGGCTTCGTCGGCTTCCGCATCCCGATCATCATCCGTCGCCTCGTCACCATGATACCGGCGTTTGTCGTCGTCGGGCTCGGCGCCGATGCGACGCGATCCCTCGTCATCAGTCAGGTCGTGCTCAGCATCGCGCTGCCGCTGCCGATGATCACGCTCCTGATGTTTACCGGCCGCCGGGACATCATGGGGGACTTCGCCAACAGCCGGCTGACCAATGCCGCGGCGATCATCGGGAGCGCGGTCGTGCTCGGTCTCAACCTCATTCTGATCCTGCAAACCTTTGGCGTTCCAATTCCCGGTCTCGCGGGAGGGGGTTGAGAGCGGCTGATGCAAACGGGTGTCATAAAACGGAAATATGCGCATGCACTTGAGGAGTTTGGTTCTTTCTGTCCATTGCAGCGGCCTCCTCGGTTGTCGCGGCTGCCAGTGTCGAGCATAGAATTGCGCCATGGGGAAATTGTCGCGCCATCGTCTGGGGGTCCCGATTGCGGTTTTGGCGCCGGCAATCTTTGGATTCTTAGGCGGGGAGCGAACGCTGGCCGCGGATGCGGCCGCCACAACCCCGGCGAATTGGAATTGGACCGGATATTACGTTGGCGGCCATATCGGCGTGGCGGGCGGCCGGTCATCCTGGACGGCGACCCAGCCTGGCGGCGGGCCGGACATTTCAAGCACCTTCAGCCTGTTTCAGCCGTTCAACGGATTTAACGGCAGCGGCAGCCAGTTCGCCGGCTTGGCTGGCGGATACAACTACATGTTTCCGTCCCGGCTCGTGGTCGGAGTCGAGGCGGACGTGTCGTTCCCGACCACTCTCAGCGCGATTGGCGGCTTCGGCACGCCGGCTGTCGGGGCGGTCACTTATGGTGACACCGTCGAGATGTTCGGCACTGTTCGCGGCCGGCTCGGCTTGGACGTGAACCACTGGCTCTATTACGTCACCGGCGGCCTTGCCTGGACGAGCGAGCAGTTCACCCGCACCGCCGTCAATCCCGGTGCATTGGGCGTGCAGGTGCCCGGCACGCAGGAGACGGTGTTCCGGGAACGGCTCGGTTGGACGGTCGGCGCCGGCATCGAAGCGCCGGTCGGTCACGGCTGGAGCGTGAAGGCCGAGTATCTCTATGCCCAATACGGGAACGCCAGCGCGAGCTTTCCGCTCGGCGGCCAGAACATCACCTCTGACCTCGCGACCCACGAAGTGCGGGCCGGACTGAATTACAAACTCTTCGACAACGGTTCGAAGTCGGATAACTGGCCGTTCGGCCTCACCGCCTTCGACTCCGGCGATTGGGCGATCCACGGCCAGACGACCTACGTCAGTCAATTCACTCCGCCGTTCCGCGCGCCCTATCGCGGCGCCAACAGCCTCGATCCAAATCAAGGCCGCGAAACCTGGGACGCGACGCTCTACATCGGCCGCAAGCTATGGTCCGGCGCGGAGCTGTGGATCGATCCGGAAATCGACCAGGGCTTCGGCCTCAGCAACACGCTGGGCATTGCCGGCTTCACCAGCGGCGAAGCCTACAAGGTCGGCTCGACCTATCCGTATTTCCGCCTGCCCCGCATGTTCGTGCGCCAGACCATCGATCTGGGCGGAGAATCGCAGAAGGTCGCGGGTGACATCAATCAGTTCGCCGGCTCGCAGACCGCGAACCGGCTGGTGATCACCGTCGGCAAGTTCAGCCCGTCGGACATCTTCGACACCATCAGCTACGCCCACGACCCCCGCAACGACTTCATGAACTGGACGCTGGTCGACGCCGGTACCTTCGATTACGCGGCGAACTCGTGGGGGTACAGCTACGGGGCAACGGCCGAGTGGTATCAGGGACACTGGGCGCTGCGCGCGGGCCTATTCGACCTGTCGATCGTCCCGAACAACGAGCGGCTTGATCCGACCTTTGATCAGTTCGAGATCGTCACCGAGCTTGAGCATCGGCACGAGCTGTGGGGGCAGCCCGGCAAGATCGCGGTCATCGGCTTCGTCAACCGCGGCCGCATGGGGCGCTATGACGACGCCATCCTGCTCGCCGATGCGACCGGGACCACGCCGTCAACCGCCGCCGTGCGCCGCTACGCCAGCCGGCCGGGCGTCAACCTGAACGTCGAGCAGCAGATCGTGCCGAACATCGGCGTGTTCGGCCGCGTCGGCTATGCCGACGGCAACGTCGAGGCCTATGAATTCACCGACGTCGACCGCACTGCCTCGCTCGGCGCGTCGTTGAACGGCAAGCTGTGGGGCCGCGACGGCGACACGATCGGCATCGCCGGCGTCGTCAATCAAATCACCAGCGCCCACATCGCCTATCTCAATGCGGGCGGCCTCGGCATCCTCGTCGGCGACGGGCAATTGCCGCATCCCGGCCCCGAACAGATTCTCGAAACCTATTACAGCCTGCCGATCGGCTCCTGGAAGGCGACGGCGGATTATCAGTTCATCGTCAATCCCGCCTACAACCGCGACCGCGGTCCGGTCTCGGTCATGTCAGTCCGCTTGCACACGCAATTCTGACGCCGCCGCGCGTCGCGAATTCACGCCGGCAAAAAGCATGGGCGCAGCGCATACCGGCCGAGGCCGACCGCGCCGCGCCCACAACGTGTGACGCTACGCTCGAACAACAGGCTTTACGCGACACGACACAAATCAGGCCGTCACCGCCAAGGTCACGCGCAGCAGCGGAGCCGAATGCGTCCGGACGTCGGATTAGCTCGCCTGGCCGCTCATGCCGTTCACGAACATCTTGCGGCTCGCCTGCAGAAGCTTCTCGCCGTTTTCGAACATGCGCCGGCCGTCTTCCGCGAACAGTTCCATCTCGCGGCTCGCCCACTCGTGGTAGGCCGAGGTCGCTTCGGGAACCGACCGGACCGAGCCGATCTTGCTGATGAACTCGGCGGCCAGCGCGTTTTCCGCTTTGACGTGCGTGAACAGGTTCTGATGGATGCCTTCGAGCGTCTGCACCATCTCTTTTTGGGCCGCGAGCAACGACTCTACCCGCTTCTTCGCGAAGTCTAAGATCTCCGCATGAACGAACGGCGCCGCCGACATTGGATTAACGAACTCAAACTCATTCTGGGCCATCACGAAGCTCCCATCTTCTTGATGTGACAATCCGAACTGCAGTTGACTGTGCGCGACCGGAGGATTGGTTGAGCGGCGCTACAAACCGCATGGGGACGCATTCGCGGGCCGCATGACCGCGGCCCTCGGATCGTCCCCCCAAACTCTTGGCAGAGCCCTCACAGTACGCGCCTTATTTAGGGCCAAACTATGAATGCTGTACGAATGCCGGCGGCATCACCGCGATGTGATCGCGCAGGTCCGATAGGCGACACGTTCGGTGTTCGCCTTGACGCGTGATCGCGTGCCGCCGCGATTTTTTTACGACGACCGCGTCGCCTGCACGTTCGCGATGCGGCTCGGCACGCCGAACTCGCGCCGGCAGACCTCGGCAAGGACCGCGACGCCTTGCCGGATCTCATCGTGTGACGGATTGGCAAAGCACAGGCGCATGCGGCTGCGGCCGAAGCTTCGGTCCGGCGACCACTCGAAGCCCGGATTGATGGCGACGCCTTGGGCGAGCGCCGCCTGCGCGAGCTTCTGCGTGTCGACCACGTCGGGAAGCTTGACCCACAAATAGATGCCGCCCTTCGGATCGTCGAATTCGGCTGCGGTCCCGAACTGCTCGGCAAGCGCGTCCATGAGCGTCTCGAGCTTGCGCCGCAGCGCGCGCGCCAGTTCCGGCACGTGGGTCGCGAAATGCGGCGCGCAGTATTCGGCGAGCACCATCTGTTCCAGCGCACCGGAGCCGGCGTCGGTCTTGAGCGGCAGCATGCGCGCGAGCACCTGCCAATCCGCCACGATGAAACCGACCCGCAGCGCGGGCGCGATCGATTTCGAGAACGAGCCGATATGGATGACGTTGCGGTTCTTCGCCATGGCGTAGATCGCCGGCGGTCGTTTGCCGTCCCAGATCAGGTCGGCGTAGCAATCGTCTTCGAAGATCGGCACGTTGTGCGCCTCGGCGAGCCGCAGCAGTTCGCGGCGGCGCTCCTCGCTGAGGATGCTGCCGGTCGGATTCTGCACCGTCGGGATGGTGTAGATGTATTTCGGGCGAATGCCGCGGCGCTTGAGATCATCGAGCGCTGCGGCGAGCGCATCCATGCGCAGCCCTTCGCGGTCGAGCGGCACGCCGATCGAATTGATGCCGAGCCGATTGAGCCGATTGAGCGAGCCGAAATACGTGACCTCTTCGACCAGCACGGTATCGCCGCGGTTCAGCAGCATGCCGTTGATGAGTTCGATCGCCTGCAGCGAGCCGGAGGTCAGGAGAATCTCGTCGGCGGTGCAGGTGATGCCGGCGTCGCGCTTGAGCTTCGTGACCAGGAATTCGCGCAGCGGCCGATAGCCCAGCGGGCCGCTTTCGAGCCCATAATTCGCGAGCGTGCGGCCCTCGCGCCGGAGCACCGCATTCGCCGCGGCGACCAGCCCGTCGAGCGGCACCTGCTCCGCATCGTTGTGGCCGCCGACGAAATTGTATTTCGGGAAACCGTTCCACTTCGCCGCGGGCGCCGGCAAGCCGGTCGCGAGCAACGGCCCGAAATCGAACGGCGCCGACGACGCGGGTGTTTCAATCGACGTGGTTGCGGTCATTGCTGCTCCAACTTTGGGTCGTCATTCCGGGGCGCCGTAGCGAAGCGGAGGCGAGCCCGGAATCCATACTCCTCGGCCGGGGTTATGGATTCCGGGCTGCCTCGCTGCGCTCGGCCCCCGGAATGACGCATCGTTATGTTCAGGTGCGATCGACACAAAACACAGACGTCACTTCACCGCGAGCATTTGCGCGGCCTTCTTCGCGACCTCGGGCGGCGTCTTGTAGATCTCGGCGACGAGCTTCTGCACCTCGTCGCCCGAGACCGGATTGACCTCGAGTTGCGCCTTCTCCGCGTCGGCACGGAAGGCCGGGTCCGCCATCGTGTCCCAGAAGGCCTGACGCAGCGCCGCGGCGCGATCGGCCGGGATGCCGGGCGGGGCAAGGAAGGGCCGGCCCAGCGCCTGGCGCGCGAAGATCAACGTCAGGATCTGTCGCTCCTCTTCGTTTTTCGCGAGATCGATCACCACGGGCACGTTGGGAAGTTCCGGGTGCGTGTGCAGCGAGAGCTGCACCAGGACGTTGAGCTTCTTCTCGGTGATCCAGTTGCCGTGCGTCGACTTCACGCTCGACCACGACCAGCCGCACCGGCCCTGCAATTCGCCGCGCTCCATGGCGAGCACGACGTCGTTGCCGCCCGGATAGCCGTTGACGATCTTCATGTGGGTGCCGAGCACGCCGTTGATGATCTTCGGAAACTGGTCGGTGTCGGCGCTCGGCCCGGTGCCGCCGACGGTCATCTCCTTGGTGAACAGGTCGTCGAACTTCGCGACGCTGCCGCCGGCGTAGGCGACGCAGACGCTGACCTCGCTGTTGCCGCTGCCGATCCAGGTAAACTTGGTGCCGTCGAACTGCGCCGCGGTCTGGCCGAGCAGCGGATCGAACCCGGTGCCCCGCCCGATGGTCGCGAACACCGCGCCGTCCTTGGGCGCGACACGATAGAGCCAGTTGGCAAGCCGCAGGCTGCCCGCGCCCTCCATGTTCTTGACGATGATGGTGGGCTTGCCCGGGATGTGTCCGCCCATGTGGCGGGCGAGGACGCGCGCATAAAGGTCGTAGCCGCCGCCGACGCTGTAGCCGACGTAAAGATCGATGTTGCGTCCCTTGTAGAAGTCGGCCGGCGACTGCGCCCGCGCAACCGACGCGAGCGCGAGTGCCGCGCCCGCGACTGCGAGCGCCCGCAAACCAACACCGGACGTCATGCTGAGGAGCGCCGAAGGCGCGTCTCGAAGGATGGCAACGGGCACGGTCGCGCAAGCGGCCATCCTTCGAGACGCCCGCTTTGCGGGCTCCTCAGGATGACGATCCGAGACGCCCGCTTTGCGGGCTCCTCTGGACGACGGTAATTAGATTGCAGCTTTTCAGAAACGCCATTCAGTTTCCTCCGCGCCGGTATTCGCTTTTCTCGTCGTCCGGTGCCGGCGCATGTGTCGGCGCAAAATAGCAGCTTTGCGTTGCGATGCCACGCGCGGCGCGAAGACGTGCAGTCGCAGCGGCTTGACGGTGGGCGGGCGATGTAAGCAAGAAAGACGGCGCAGGCGGCGCGTGTTATGACGCTCACGGTATCGGGGCGATACATCCGCCCGCGCGCTGCCGGCCGCATCAAGACGGTCGAGGCCGGCGGAGGAACCACGGGCGAGGAAACGGCATGCCGGTTGATATGGCATCGATGGCTTGGCATGCGCTGACGCTGCTGCTCGAGCCTTCCCGCCTCGCGCATCCTGCTTCTCGGCGTGCTGATCGGCCTTTCGATCGGGGTGCTGCCGGGCCTCAACGGCATCGTCGGCATGGCGATGCTGATCCCGTTCACCTACAACATGGACCAGCACACCGCGATGGCGCTGCTGCTCGGCATGGCGGCCGTCGTCACGTCGTCGGATTTCATCAGCGCGGTGCTGTTCGGCGTGCCGGGGCACGTCGGCGCGGCGGCGACCGTGATCGACGGCCATGCCATGGCGCGCAACGGCGAGGCCGGCCGCGCCTTCGGCGCGGGCTTTGCCGCCTCGCTCGGCGGCGGCCTGATCGGCGCGATCGTGCTGGCGCTGAGCATCCCGATCCTGCGCCCCGTGCTGCTCTCGATCGGCTCGCCGGAACTCCTCGCGTTCACGCTGTTCGGCCTCTCCATGGTGGCGACGCTGTCGGGCCGCGCGCCGCTCAAGGGGCTCACCGCGGCCGCGCTCGGCCTGATGATCTCCATGATCGGCTCGCGCTCGGAGAGCGGCACGCTGCGGTGGACCTTCGACACGCTCTACCTCTACGACGGCGTGCCGCTGGTGCCGGCGACGCTCGGCCTCTTCGCCATGCCGGAACTGTGCGAGCTCGCGGTCGCGCGCAAGAAGATCGCCGGCGATCACGCCGCCAACATCAACCTGTCGAGCCAGTGGGAGGGCGTGCGCGACGTCATCCGGAATTGGTGGCTCGTGCTCCGCTGCGGCATTCTCGGCACCGGCCTTGGGTGCGATCCCGGGCATCGGCTCGGCGGTGATCGACTGGATCGCCTACGGCTATGCGCAGCGCACCGAGAAGAATCCCGAGACCTTCGGCACCGGCGACGTCCGCGGCGTGATCGCGCCGGAAAGCTCCAACAACGCCAAGGAGGGCGGCCACCTCGTGCCGACCATCGCCTTCGGCGTGCCGGCCGGCGCCTCGATGGCGATCCTGCTCGGCGCCTTCCTGATGCACGGGCTCACCCCCGGCCCGGACATGCTGACGAAGCAGCTCGACGTGACCTACACCATCGTGTGGAGCCTGACGCTCGCCCACGTCATCGGCGCGATGATCTGCCTCGTCTTCTGCCCGTATCTCGCCCGCATCTCGACGGTGCGGCCGGAAATCCTGCTGCCGATCGTGCTGTCGCTGGTGTTCGTCGCGGCCTACGAGGGCTCGCACGACTGGGGCGACCTGTTCTCGCTGATGATCTTCGGCGTCGTCGGCTGGATCATGAAGCGGCAGGGCTGGCCGCGGCCGCCGATGGTGCTCGGCATCGTCATCGGCGGCACGTTCGAGCGCTATCTCTACATCTCGAACTCGCTCATGGGCTGGGCATGGCTCGGCCGCCCGGTGGTGATGGCGATCCTTCTTCTCGTCGCCTGGGCGCTCTACCGGCCGCTGTCGGAGATCGTCAAAAGCGTCGTCTCCGAGCTGCGCCACATCGGCTCGCACCCGCTGCGGCTGTCGGCGTCGGCGGCGTTCACCATCGCGGTCATCGCCTTCATCCTCACGGCAATCGCGCTGTCGTCCGACTGGCCGGCGGTCGCAAAGCCGGTGCCGCTCACGGCGTGCTACATGGCGCTGACCTTCGCGAGCCTCAACCTCATCAACGAGCTGTTCGGCAAGGAGCAGGTCGCGCGCGGCAATGTCGACGGCGGCGTTGCCGTCGGCGGCGGCCACGAGCCCTTCGGCGACCGCTACTACGGCATGTCGCCCGGCGCGATGCGCACGCGCGCGACGGTCTACTTCCTGTGGCTTGTCGGCCTGATGGCGCTCGTCGCGCTCATCGGCTTCATCCCGGCGATCGCGGTGTTCGTGTTCGCCTACATGCATTTCGGCTTCGGCGAACGCGCGCTGCCGTCCGCGGTTTTCGCGGCGGCGACGACACTGTTATGCTGGGGCCTGTTCCAGAAGCTGTTGGCGGTCGCCTGGCCGCAATCGCTGCTCGGCGACTACTTTCCGGCGCTGCGCGCGTCGCTTGGTTTCATCTGACCGCAGGAGGTTCAGGACAGCATGACGGGTCTTTACGAACAAGCGCCGGGCCAGGGCCACAACCGTCCGCCGGTCGAGGACAAGGAAGGCAAGTGGGAGCGCTGGTCGCGCAAGCGCACCTTCGTGCGCGAGCTCGCCGGCACCTACAGCGACGTCTACAAGTCGCTGCTCGAGCAGCCGCGGGTCTATTCGTCGCGCAATCATCCGTGGAAAGGCGGCCCCGCGCTCTACGGCAAGCACGTCGTCAGCCCGCAAGCCGCGAACGTGGTGCAGTCGATCGAGACCCACATCGAGTGCTATGCCCCCGGCGCCTACGGCCAGAAGCACGGCCATCTCAACAGCGCGGTGTTCTACGTGCTCAAGGGCCGCGGCCACGACATCCACGACGGCCGCCGCATCGACTGGAAGGCCGGCGACATCATGATCGTCGAGTGCGCGAGCGTGCATCAGCACTTCAACGATGATCCCGACAACGAGGCGATCCTCCTCGTCTTCAAGGCGAAGCCGCTGTTCCTCTTCATGCACCTGCTGTTCCAGAAGATCGTGTCCTATCCGCCCAACGAAGCGACGCCCGGCCACGAAGACTTCCGCCCGCCGAATGATCTGTGACGCGACAATCTCTGCCGGGCGTCATCGCCCGGCTTGACCGGGCGATCCAGTAACCCCGGTGTTTTCCATCAATCGTAAGGCTGCGGGGTACTGGATCCCCGGCTTGAAGCGGGAGATGACGGTGCCGAGTTTGGTGCCAGCCCGCGGTGGATACGAGGACATGACATGACCATTCTCGACGAACGCGACTTCGCCCATGTGGGCTCAAAGACCGGCACCTTGCGGGTGGAGGACATCCTCGCCTCGCAGGAATTCCGCAAGATGTACGAGCAGCTCCCCAACGTGGTGAGCGCCGAGGACATGCCGTTCGAGCGCTCGCCGGACGGGCTCATCAAGCACCTCGTCCATCACAAGATGAACACGCGCGAGCGCTGCGTCGAAGCCTACATGCAGTTCCTCAAACCCGGCGAGCGCTCCGGCAAGCACCGCCATATGTGGGAGGAGGTGCTGTTCTGCGTCGAGGGCTCAGGCTACGACCTCCACTGGGACCTCAAGTTCGATTGCATCGACGCCTTCGAATGGGAATGGTCGGACGAGCCGCGCAAGTTCGAATGGCAGCGCGGCGATTTCATCTACGTGCCGCCGTTCACGATCCACCAGCACTTCAACGCCCACGCCACCGACGAGGCGCGCCTCATCGTGATCTCGAACCGCATCGTCAAGGAAATGGGCTTCGACTGGTTCGACCAGCTCGAGCGCGCGCCGGGATTTTAAGCCCGGCGCGGCGCGGCGGTTGGCCGCGGGTTCGTTACGAACCGCGAAAATCGCGGCGCGCGAAGGCTGACGTGCACCCCAGTGGTGAGACACAAAACAGGGAAACTTTCCCTGAGAACAGGGAAAATATCAGGGAAACTCTTTTTCTGCCCTGCGCCGGCCGAATGGCTCGACCAATAACCGCGCCGCTTCAAAGGGTTGGGTAAACGCCCCTCCGAAAGAGCAGGGAATTCGATCGTTCTGAACAGCGAAACGCAGTGAGGAGGGGAGAAAATCGCAAATCATTTTGTCCGCACCTTTGAAATTCGGAGCGCTCTGCACAACATCGCTCTTGCATTTATGTAGTCCTATCTGTATCATAATAGTCCTATTTCAGCAAGGCGAGTTTGGCCGCGGGCGGTCTTGAAGCGCGGAAGAATGCCAACGAACATCCGGGGCCGTCAGCCTCGGATTTCGGCCGGGACGCGCAATCTTGGTCCCGAAATTGCATTCAAAGCCGCGCGCGTTTTTGCTTGGCATTTGCTTGGCCACGTGGGGAGGAACTGATGGATCGACCGAGGGTTGTTCCCTCCGCAACTGTCCTCTCGGATTTTCCTATGCGCGGTCGCCGTCGGAGCCCTGCACGTTGGCCTCGCAACGATGGCGTCGGCCGAGCCCGCGGCATGCACGGGGCCGATCAAGTTCGGGCTGACCACGGCGTTGACCGGGCCGGTCGCGCTGTTGGGCGTTCAGGCGCGCAACGGCGTTGAATTCACGCTCGCGGAGATCAACGCGGCCGGCGGGATCGCTGGGCAGAAAGTCGAGCTCACGGTCGAGGATACCGGCGGTTCCAGCACCGATGCGGTCAACGCCATCAACCGGGTGATCGAGACGAAGCCGCTTGTCATCTTCGGATCGATGATCAGCCCGCACGTCTTCGCGCACAACGGAATTGATCAAGAAGGCGGAAGTGCCGTTCATCGTCGGGGCGACCAACGCGCAGATCACGAGTTCAGGGTGTGTCGTGGCTGTTCCGCACCCACGTCCACGACGGGCAGATTGCCGATATCGTGCCGACCTATCTTGTCGAGACGCTGCACAAGAAGAAGCCGGGCATCATCGTCGTCGCCGACGACTACGGCCTCGGCGCCTCCAAGGGCATCCAGGCCAAGCTCGCGTCCATGGGGCTCAAGCCGGTCGCGGCGACATCCTACGCGCCGACCGACAAGGATGTGTCGGCGGAAGATTCTGCAAATCCAGGACAATGGTGCCGACAGCATCATCATGTTCGGCTGGCCCGGCGACGTCGCCATCGTCATGCGCCAGCTCGGCGACCTCGGCAGCGATCTTCTCAAGATCGGCAATTCGAGCACGGTCGCGCAGACGATGCTCAACAATCTCCCCGCGCGCGAAGCCGACGGCGCCTACGGCCTCGGCGGCATGATCCCGCAGACCTCGACCGATCCGAAGATCCAGGCATGGTCGAAGGCGGTACTCGATCGCTACAAGGTGCCGGCCGACAATTTCACGGTGTCTTATGCCGACAGCGTGCATCTGTTGAAGCAGGTTATCGAGAAGGTCGGCTGCGACCGCGCCGCGATCCGCGATGCGCTTGCTGCCGTGAAGGACTTTCAGGGCATGCTGATTTCCTACACCGCCGACGCTAAGGGCGACCTCACCCACATGCTCGGCGTCTACCGCATCAATGGCAAAACGCCGGAGCTCGTCGGCCTCATCAAGGAGCCGGGGTTTTAGGGTGGTCATTGCCGGGGCGCCGGAGCGAAGCGAAGGCGAACCCGGAATCCATAACCACCGCCGGGGAGTATGGATTCCGTGCTGCCTCGCTGCGCTCGGCCCCCGGAATGACCGCTCGATCAGTTCGTGCTTAAGGGTGCTGCGCTAGCGCGATGCTTCAGCTTGTCGTCAACGGCCTTGTCCTCGGCAGCATCTATGCGTTGGTGGCGCTGGGGCTGCTGCTGATCTTCAATTCCGTGCAGATCGTGAATTTCGCCCAGGGGCAGCTTTTGATGCTGGGCGCGTTCATCGGCTTCACCGGCGCGGTGCAGCATGAGCTGCCGATCGAAATGGCATGGCTCGTCACCATCGCCGCCATGGCGGTGATCGGCATCGTGTTCATGGTGATCGCCTATTACCCGCTGCGCGGGCGCCCGCCGTTCCTTGTCATCCTCACGACCATCGCGGTCGGGATCGTGCTGGAGAACCTCGCCATCATCGTGTGGGGGCCGCTGCCGGAATTGCTGCCGTCGCCGGTCGTCGGCCCGCCGTTCCGGTTTGCCGGGGTCGTCATGTCGCGCCATCAGGCCTCCGTGCTGGCGGTGACGAGCGTGATCCTCTTGGCGCAATGGTTCTTCCTGACGCGCACGCGGTTTGGCGTGCTGATGCGGGCGACGGCGCAGGACCTGACGATGGCCCGCCTTGTCGGCATCCGCGTCAAGCGCACCATCACGACGGCATTTGCGCTCGGCGCGGTGCTTGCCGGGATCGCCGGACTGCTGGTCGCGCCCATGTTCCTCGCCGAGCCAACCATGGGCGGCGCCCTCGGCCTCAAGGGATTCGTCGTGAGCGTTGTCGGCGGCTTCGGCAGTCTGCCGGGCGCGGTAGTTGGCGGTCTTGCGCTCGGCATCATCGAAAGCTTCGGGCGCGCTACATCTCGTCCGATTATCGCGACGCCTATGCGTTCGTGAATCTCTATCGCCGTGCTTTGGCTACGACCGCGCGGCCTGTTCGGCGAGACCTCCGATGAGCGGGTCTAATCGCGCAGCGGTTCTCGTGCTGCTTGCTGCCGTCGTCGTGCTGCCGATGTCGCTCGGCGACGGCTATGCGCTGCAGGTCGTCAACATCGCGCTGATCAACGCCGTCGTCGTCATCGGGCTCAATTTCGTCACCGGCTATACCGGCCAGGTGAATTTCGGCCAGGCCGCGTTCTACGGCATCGGCGCCTATGCGACGGCGATCGCCGCCAAGGCCGGCGTCCCGTGGATCGCGACGCCCTTCATCGCCGCGCTGCTCGCGGCGGTGGCGAGCCTCGGGCTCGGATTACCGACGCTGCGTCTGCGCACCTTCTATCTCGCCATGGCAACCATCGGCTTTGGCGAGATCGTGCGCGCTTGTGCTGCTGCATTGGGAGCCGGTGACCGGCGGCTCGTCGGGGCTGCGCGCCATCCCGGGCATCAGCCTCGGTCCGTTCGCGCCGGTCGGGCACGTGCAGCATTATTACCTGCTGATCGCGTTGCTCGGCTTTGCAATGATCGTCGCGTGGTGCGTCCGCGACTTGCGGCTCGGTCGCGACATGATCGCGACGCGTGACAGCGAGATCGCGGCCGAGCTCGGCGGCGTCGACACGGTGCGCACCAAGATCATCGCGTTCGTGCTGGCGGCGGTGTTCGCCGGCATCGCCGGCTGCTTCTATGCCTCCTACATTCACTACGTCAGCCCGGATTCGTTCACCAATCAGCAGGCGATCCTGTTCTTCACGATGCTGATCATCGGCGGCTCCGGTTCGGTGGGGGGCGCCGTCGTCGGCGCGTTGCTGCTGACGTTCCTGCCGGAATTCTTTCGCTCGGTCGGCCAGTATCTATCTCGTCGCCTACGGCGTCGGCGTCATCGCCGTCATCATCCTCGCGCCGGGCGGCATCGTCGGATCGCTGACGGCGCTCGTCGCGCGCGTACGGCACGCATGACGGACGCCGTCGACGCGACGCTGCTGCGCGGCCGCGGCGTCACGCGCCGGTTCGGCGGCCTCGTCGCCCTCGATCGGCTCGACATCGACGTTGGGCGCGGCGTCATCCATGCGGTGATCGGGCCGAACGGTTCGGGCAAGACGACCTTTCTCAACACGGTGAGCGGCGCCTACCGCCCGGACGCCGGCTCGATCACGCTCGATGGCGCTGAGTTGGTCAGGCTGCGGCCGAGCCGGATCGCGGCCGAGGGGCCTCGCGCGCACGTTCCAGAACATCCGGCTGTTCGCGGGCCTCTCCGTGCTCGACAACGTCAAGGTCGGCGCGGCGATGGGGCGGCGCGGCCGGTTTCTCGACATCTTGCTGCGGAACTCGCGCAATCGCGAGACCGAGCGGCGCATCACCGAGACCGCGCGCGAGGCGCTCGATTTTGTCGGCCTGCGGGCGCGCGCCGATGATATGGCGCTCACGCTGCCGTACGCCCAGCGTCGCCTGCTGGAGATCGCCCGTGCGCTTGCGGCGGCGCCAAAACTCCTGCTCCTCGACGAGCCGGCTGCGGGCATGAATCCGACCGAGGCCGTCGCCCTTGTCGCGACCATCTCGAAACTGCGCGACCGCGGCATCACCCTGCTATTGGTCGAGCACAACATGCGCCTCGTGATGAACATCAGCGATCGCATCACCGTGCTCGATTTCGGCCGCAAGATCGCGGAAGGAACGCCGGCGGAGGTGCAGAACGATCCGATCGTGATCGAGGCCTATCTCGGGACGGCGCCGTCATGCTTGAGCTTGCGGGCATCTCGGTCGCGTACGGCATCGTCGATGCGCTCAAGGGCGTGTCGCTGACGCGTCGAGCAGCGGCGAAATCGTCGCGCATGGTAGGGGCGAACGGCGCCGGCAAGACGACGACGCTCTCCGCCATCTCAGGCATCGTGCGTCCCAAAGCGGGAACGGTGTCGCTTCAACGGCCGCCGGCTCAACGGGCTGCCGGTCGAAGACATCGTGCGGCTCGGGCTTGCTCACGCGCCCGAGGGCCGCCGCATCTTCCCCGGACTGACGGTCGCGGAAAATCTCGTGGCGGGAGCTGCGACCCAGTCGGGCGCCGACGTGCGGCCGGGAGACGGCGGACTTCGTTTACGAATTGTTTCCGCGCCTTGCCGAACGCCGGCGCCAGAGCGGATGGTCGCTGTCGGGCGGCGAGCAGCAGATGCTCGCCATCGGGCGCGCGCTGATGGGGCGACCGACGCTGCTGATGCTCGACGAGCCCTCGCTCGGGCTTGCGCCGATCATCGTCGAGCAGATGTTCGACACGCTCGTGGCGCTCAACAAGCGGACCGGCCTGGCGATCCTGCTCGTCGAGCAGAATGCCGCGCTGGCGCTCGAAATTTCGCGGCGAGCCTATGTGCTGGAAGCAGGCGCCGTGGTTCTGTCCGGCGCGTCCGCCGATCTGGCAAATGACCCGGATCCAGGCGGCTTATCTCGGCGGCTAAGCCGGTTTTTTGGTGGATAACTAGCCCTTTGCTGAAACAAAAAGCGGGAAAACGTCAAATCGAAACGAATTGATTCATGGCAAAGCAGGGGCTCCGACTGCAAATATTTTTGATTGTCGCAGAACTATCCGGTGCCGTCAGGCAGGACTACGATCGCTGCGGATGGTTTTGCACCTTGCCGGAGTAACGCACATGTCGACCATGGCAGAAGCTTCGAGACCCGCCGATGCCTCGACCACACTTGCCCCACTGCACGCCAAATGGGGGTGGATCGTCGCCCTCGGCGTCGTTTATGTGATCGCCGGGTGCATCGCGCTCGGCAGTGTCGTGCTGGCGACGGTCGCGACCGTGCTGGTGGTCGGCGTCATGATGCTGATCGCGGGCGTCGCCGAAGTGATCAACGCCTTCCAGATGCAGGGCTGGGGCAAGTTCCTGCTGTGGCTCCTGCTCGGCGTCCTCTATATCGTCGCCGGCTTCGTCACCTTCGAGAACCCGCTGATGGCCGCGGCGGTGCTGACGCTCATTCTCGGCATTGCGCTCGTCGTCTCCGGGATCATGCGCATCATTCTCGGCTTCAGCGTGAAGACCGGCATCCCGTGGATGTGGATCGTGCTGTCCGGCGCGATCACGCTGCTGCTCGGCATCATCATCCTGGCGCACTGGCCGGTCTCGAGCCTCTACATTCTCGGCATGTTCCTCGGCATCGATCTGATCTTTGCCGGCGTCGGCTGGATCGGCCTCGGCTTCGGCTTGCGGAATCGACCCGCCACCGCGTGACGGCGATCCACGCAGCGGTATACTTCCGGCGCCACACGGGCCCGCGGGCCTGTGTGGCGGGAGCGTGATCACTCGCTGACGGGAGGCTCGCCATGCGCTGGTTTCATATCGCAATCATCGTGCTGTTTGTTGCAGCCATCATCATCTTCGCCTTCCAGAATCTCGAAATGACGACGATGTCGTTTCTCGGCTTCAGCATCCGGGCGCCGCTCGCGTTGATCGCTGCGGTCATCTACCTCCTCGGCGCCGCAACCGGCGGCAGCCTGTTCGCGCTGGTGAGACGATCCTACGTCGGCTCGCGGCTGATCGGCGCAAACTCCTGATTTATCGTCTGGATTGGGGCCGCGCCGCCGTGTCGGTCGCAGCCTATTTCGCTGCGAGCGTGTTTGCGCCGCTGGCGCTTGCCTTCTTCATCATCGCGGTCATCGCGCGAGCGAAACGATCCGGAGAATATGCGATGGCTCACCCGGCCCGAGCCATGGTGATAACCGTCCCTCGCAGGGAAGGTAAGTTATAACGCGGTCGCTTAGCTGACGACGACGTATCGAGGTCGGGGGCTTCAGGTGAGTTCAACTGCGCGAGAACCCGTCCCTGTCGACTTGGCGCTCCAGGGCGGCGGCTCCCATGGCGCCTTCACCTGGGGCGTGCTCGATCGATTGCTCGAGGAGCCGTCGCTGAACATCGTCGCGATTTCGGGCACGTCGGCGGGCGCGATGAACGCCGCGGTGCTTGCGGAAGGATGGACGGAAGGCGGTGCGGACGGTGCCCGCAGGGCGCTTGATGAGTATTGGCAGCGCGTGTCGCGGGCCGCCGCTTTCAGTCCACTGCAGCGCTCGTTCTTCATCGGCTCATCGCTGTCGCTGGATGCTGTCGGCGTGTCGAGGGAAGGGGGCTTTGGTGAGTCAGGTTGCGCGAGAACCCGTCCCTGTCGACTTGGCGCTCCAGGGCGGCGGCTCCCATGGCGCGTTCACCTGGGGCGTGCTCGATCGATTGCTCGAAGAGCCCTGGCTGAACATCGTCGCGATTTCGGGCACGTCGGCCGGCGCCATGAATGCCGCGGTGCTGGCGGACGGATGGACGGAAGGCGGTGCGAACGGTGCCCGCGCGGCGCTCGAAGAATATTGGCAGCGCGTGTCGCGGGCCGCCGCCTTCAGTCCGCTGCAGCGCTCATTCTTCGATCGGATGATGGGGCGCTGGACGCTCGACACATCGCCCGCCTATCTCACGATGGACCTGATGTCGCGCGTGCTGTCGCCCTACGACCTCAATCCGATGGGCTTCAATCCGCTGCGAAACATCCTGGCGGAAAGCATCAACTTCGAGCGCCTCGTCGGTTCGCCGATCCAGCTGTTCATCACGGCGACGAATGTGCGCACCGGCCGCGGCCGCATCTTCCGCAACGCTGAGATCACCGCCGACGTCCTGCTGGCCTCGGCCTGCCTGCCGACCATGTTCCGCGCGGTCGAGATCGACGGCGAGGCCTACTGGGACGGCGGCTACGCCGGCAATCCGACGATCACGCCCCTGATCCGCGAGAGCGATGCGCGCGACACGATCCTCGTGCAGATCAATCCGCGCGAGCGAGCGGAGATGCCGCGCTCGGCTTCGGAGATCCTCAATCGACTCAACGAAATCTCCTTCAACTCGCCGCTGATGAAGGAGCTCCGCATGATGGCGCTGCTGCGCCAGGTGGCTGATCCCGGCACCGGCGAGGGCGCGCGGTGGGCGCGGATGCGCACGCATCGCATCATGACCGACGTGCTCGCCCAGTACGGCGCCTCGTCGAAGCTCAATGCCGAATGGGATTTCGTCTCCATGCTGCGGGACGAGGGGCGGCACGCCGCGACCGCATTTCTGGCCGAGCATGCCGACGACATCGGCCAGCGCTCCACCACCGATTTGGACGTGCTGCTGGCGGAGTGCTGACGAGGGCGGCGGCGACAACCCTGGGTCACCTGATCACTGCCACGAGGTCTCGGAATATGGGTCTGTTAGGCATCCTCGTTGGACTTGGTTTGCTGATCTGGCTCGCCTTTCGCGGCTGGAGCGTGCTGATGCTCGCGCCGGCCGCGGCGCTCGTCGCGGCGCTGTTCGGCGGGCAGCCGCTGCTCGCCAACTGGACCCAGATTTTCATGGAAAGCGCGGCGAGTTTCCTCGCGCAGTTTTTTCCGATCTTCCTCCTCGGCGCGATCTTCGGAAAACTCATGGACGACAGCCGCTCGGTTACGGCCGTCGCCGATTTCATGACCAGGAGCCTCGGCGAGCGGCGCGTCGTCCTTGCGGTGGTGCTCGCCGGCGCGCTGGTCACCTACGGCGGCGTGAGCCTCTTCGTGGCGTTCTTCGTCCTCGCGCCGATGGCGCAGGCGCTGTTTCGCGCGGCGGCGGTGCCGCGCCGGCTGATGCCGGCGGCGATCGTGCTCGGCACCTCGACCTTCACCATGTCGGCGCTGCCGGGCACGCCGTCGATCCAGAACGCGATCCCGATGCCGTTCTTCGGAACGACGCCGTTTGCCGCGCCCGGCCTCGGCATCATCGCGGCGCTGATCATGCTGGGCTTCGGCCTGTGGTGGCTCTCCCGCGGCGAAGCCGCAGCGCGCCGTGCCGGCGAGGGCTACGGGGCCGACACGCCGGTGCCCGTCGATGCCGCCGCCGACGATGAGATGGTGCGCGAGCGCGCCACGACGGCGCGCGAGTTCGATCCCGCCGAGATCCACCGCGGGCAGCACGGCGACGCCGTGCCGCCGATCTTCCTCGCCGCACTGCCGCTCATCGTCGTCATCGTGGTCAATCTGCTGATGTCGCTCGTCATCCTGCCGCGGCTCGATTTCTCGTTCCTGGCCGAGGAGCGCTGGGGCCGCACGTCGCTGTCGGCGGTGGCCGGCGTCTGGTCCGTGGTGGTCGCGCTTGCCGCGGCGATCGTGACCGCGATCCTCGCCAATCGCGGCCGCTTGCCGGCGCTGCGCCAGAGCATGGACTCGGGCGCCAACGCGTCGGTGCTGCCGGCGGTGAGCGTTGCGAGCCTCGTCGGATTCGGCGCCGTGATCGCGGCGCTGCCGGCCTTTGCTATCGTGCGCGACTGGGTGCTGGGCATCGAAGGCGGCCCGCTCGTCTCGCTCGCCGTCGCCACCAATGTGCTCGCGGCGCTCACGGGCTCGGCCTCCGGCGGCCTGACGATCGCGCTCGACGCGCTCGGGCAGACCTACATGATGATCGCCGCGCAAACCGGCCTCAGTCCGGCGCTGATGCACCGCGTCGCCGTGATCGGGTCAGGCACGCTCGACATCCTGCCGCACAACGGCGCGGTGGTGACGCTGCTCGCCGTCTGCGGATCGACCCATCGCGAGAGCTATTTCGACATCGTCATGGTCGGGATCGTCAGCGCCATTCTCGCGCTGATCGCGGTCATCGTGCTGGGCACGATGTTCGGCTCGTTCTGAGCGGCGGCATCGAGATGTCCGCGGTGCGATCGACCACGCCGATCACATGCTGACGTAACAGCTACGCCTTTGAGGCAAGCTGCGCCCGCGCCGCGTTGAGGAACGCGGTGCGATCCGCGGGTGCGCTGATGTGGGCAGCAAGCCGTTCGCAGAAATCGTCCTTTGTTTTCGCCTGCGTCGCGGCCTTCTCCACATAGATTTTGGCAATCGGACCGATGTGGCGCGCCAACAGCGACCGCATCGCCTCGAATTCGCGGCTTCCGGGAGCAACGATCGGCGCGCGCACGCGCGTTCTCTTCTTGGCCGGCGGCGGCTCGACGACGACGTCGGCGATGCGCGGCGCCGCGAGACTCGCTGCAAATCCTCCGCGCCCGCCTCGGGGTCAGGCACGGAATTGTTGTGGATCTTGGAGCGGATCGTCTCGACGAGCCTGGCCAGCCCCTCATCCCGATCTTCGAAGATGTCGATCCACTGACGCGTTGCGAGTTCGTACCGCAGGGCGCCCTTGGGGGTGACCGGATCGAGCCGCAGCGGGAACACCGGCACGCTCAGGCTCGCGGCGACCGACAGTTCCTTTTTGATCTCGCTCGACTCGGACGAGGCGTGCGAGAAAAGAAAAACGATGCCATTGGCGCGCTCGAGCGCGTGGATAATCGTTTCCTGATAGTTATGGCCGCCAGGAACATCGCGCAGCGAAATCCAGCATTCGAGGCCTTCACGTTCGAGAAAATCGACGATTTCCAGGGCGGCGTCTTTGTCTTTGGATGAAAAGCATATGAAAATATGGTCGCCCATCGGCGATCGGCCCTTTTAGAAACTCGAACTCTGCCCATCAGTGATCGTATGCGCCTAGTTTATGTGGGCCGCAAAGCGAAAGCTAGCGGTCAGCCTGTCGCGGACGCGGGAAACTTGCGCCTTCGCGAGATTGTTCCAACTGAGGCCTGTCGCAATTGCAACCGAGCCGCGGGCGCCGTAGGAAGTCCGGGACGGAACTGCACCGGAGGGGATCGATGGGTCTGAGAGCCAAGTTCAATCTTGCGATCCTGGCGGCGATCGCCGTTGGCTATCTCATTGCGGCCGTCGTGCTCGATCGGGTATTCGCCGAAAACGCCCGCGAGCAGGTGCTGCAGAATGCGCGCCTCATGATGACCGCGGCCAATGCCATCCGCACCTACACGACCAGCGAGCTGGTGCCGCTGCTGCCCATGGTTCATGACGGCAAATTCGTTGCGGAAACCGTGCCCGCTTATGCCGCGCAGAAGAATTTCAAGTCGGTGCAGGCCACTTTCCCCGGCTACACCTACCGCGAGCCCGCGCTAAACCC
Organism: uncultured Alphaproteobacteria bacterium; assembly: GCA_963702755.1. Lineage (GTDB taxonomy): Bacteria > Pseudomonadota > Alphaproteobacteria > Rhizobiales > Xanthobacteraceae > JAJPKK01. The sequence goes on from CAVPDZ010000022.1 coordinate 193,556, forward strand.
GACGAACCTTTCGGACCGCGCCCAGGACTGGGAAGCCGACATCATCAACCACTTCCGCAACGAGCCCGCGGATATGGAGCTTATCGCGGAGCGCGATACGCCGGTTGGCCGGACCCTCAACCTGGCGCGACCGATCGCGATCCACGACCAGGCTTGCCTTGGCTGCCACAGCACGCCCGCGACGGCACCGGAGGTGCTGACCCAGACCTACGGAACCGTGAACGGGTTCGGCTGGAAGCTCAATGAAACGATCGGCGCGCAGGTTCTGTCCGTGCCGATGGCGGTTCCGCTCAAGATCGCCCACGACGCCTATTATCTTTTTCTCGGAATCCTGGTCGCGATCTTTGCCATCGTTTTCATCATCCTCAACCTGCTGCTGCACTTTCTGGTCATCAAGCCGGTCAAGCGCGTGTCGGCGATGGCGAATGCGGTCAGCCTCGGGGAGGAGGACGTCAAGCCTTACATCAAGCCGGGCAAGGACGAGATCTCCTCGCTCTCGGTTTCCTTCAATCGCATGCGGGAAAGTCTCGAGCGCGCCATGGCGATGATCAAGTGATCATGCGGAAGCGCCGGACGCGATCAGCTATAGCCGCGCGAAGCGCAGCCGCAGCGCATTGCCGATGACCGACACCGAGCTGAAGCTCATCGCTGCCGCGGCGACGATCGGGCTGAGCAGCAGGCCGAACGCGGGATAAAGCACCCCGGCGGCGAGCGGAACGCCGAGCATGTTGTAGACGAAGGCGAGCACCAGGTTTTGCCGGATGTTGCTCATGGTCGCCCGGCTCAAGGCGCGGGCACGGGCAATGCCGGCAAGATCGCCTTTCACCAGCGTGACGCCGGCGCTTTGCATCGCGACATCGGTGCCGGTGCCCATCGCGACGCCGACATCGGCTTCGGCGAGCGCCGGCGCGTCATTGACGCCATCGCCCGCCATCGCAACGACGCGGCCTTCGCTTCGCAGGCGCCGCACCACGGCGTTCTTCTGGTCGGGCAGAACTTCGGCTTCGATCTCGGTGATGCCGAGCTTCGCCGCGACGGCCTGTGCCGTCGTGCGGTTGTCGCCCGTCAGCATGACGATGCGGATGCCGTCCGCGCGCAGCCGCGCCAGCGCCGCCGGCGTCGTCGCCTTGATCGGATCGGCCACCGCGATGATGCCGGCCGGGCTTTCCGTCGACGGCGACGAACATCGCGGTCGCGCCCTCCTGCCGCAGCGCGTCGGCGCGCGCTTCGAGAGCGGCGCTCGGCGACGCCAAGCGCCTGGAGCAGGCCGGCGTTGCCGACGCCAACCGAGCGGCCGGCGATGCGGCCGGTCACGCCCTTGCCGGTCACGGAGGCAAAATCGCTCACCTCCTGCAGGGCGATGTCACGCTGCTTGGCGTCGGCAAGGATCGCGGCCGCCAGCGGATGCTCGCTCGATCGTTCGAGGCTCGCGCCGAGCGACAGCACCGTCGCTTCGTCGAAGCCTTCGGCGGCCTCGATCGCGACGACGCGCGGCTTGCCTTCGGTCAGCGTTCCGGTCTTGTCGACGACGAGCGTGTCGACCTTCTCGAACCGCTCCAGCGCCTCCGCGTTCTTGATGAGCACGCCGGCGGTCGCGCCTTTGCCGACGCCCACCATGATGGACATCGGCGTCGCCAGTCCGAGCGCGCAGGGGCAGGCGATGATGACCACCGACACGGCGGCGACAAGCGCATAGGCGAACGCCGGCGGCGGTCCAAAGATCATCCAGGCGACGAACGCGACGACCGCGACGGCGATGACGGCCGGGACGAACCAGCCGGACACCACATCGGCCAGGCGCTGGATCGGCGCGCGGCTGCGCTGCGCCTCGGCCACCATGTGAACGATGCGCGCGAGCATGGTGTCGGCGCCGACCTTCTCGGCGCGCATGACGAGCCTGCCGGTGCCGTTGATCGTGCCGCCGATGACCTTGGCGTCCGGCTCCTTTTCGACCGGCATGGATTCGCCGGTCACCATCGACTCGTCGACCGCGCTCCTGCCTTCGAGCACGACGCCATCGACGGGAACGCTCTCGCCCGGCCGGACGCGGAGCCGGTCGCCGATGTGGACCTCCTCGAGCGGCACCTCTTCGTCGCCGCCGTCGCGAATGCGCCGCGCGGTCTTCGGCGCGAGATTGAGCAGCGCGCGAATGGCGCTGCCGGTCTGCTCGCGCGCGCGCAGTTCGAGCACCTGGCCGAGCAGGACGAGCACCGTGATCACGGCGGCGGCCTCGTAGTAGACGGCGACGATGCCGCCCTCCTGCCGCAGCCCGGCAGGGAAGAGACCTGGCGCGAAGGTCGCGACCAGGCTGTAGAGATACGCCGCGCCGATGCCGAGCGAGATCAGGCTGAACATGTTGAGCGAGCGGTTGCGGACGGACGCCCATCCGCGCACGAAGAACGGCCAGCCGGCCCACAGCACGACCGGCGTCGCGAGGACGAATTCGATCCACACGGCGGCCTGCGGCGAGATGTAGTGGTGCAGGTTGAGGCCCGGGAAATGTCCGCCCATTTCGAGGATCATGGTCGGCACCGCCAACGCCGCACCGATCCAGAAGCGGCGCGTCATGTCGATCAGTTCGGCGCTTGGCCCCGAGTCCGCGACGGCGCCCATCGGCTCCAGCGCCATGCCGCAGATCGGGCAGCTGCCGGGCTTCGGCTGCTGGATCTGCGGATGCATCGGGCAGGTGTAGATGACGCCCGGCTGCGCGGGCGGCGTCGGCGCGGGTGCGCGCGGCTTCAAGTATTTGTCGGGGTCGGCGCCGAATTTCGTCTGACAGCCGGCGCTGCAAAAGTAGTGGTCCGTGCCGTTGTGCGTGGTGTGGTACTTCGCCGTCGCGATGTTGACGGTCATGCCGCAAACGGGATCCCGCGCTTTGCCCGCCTCCGGAGCGTTCGCGACTGCGACGCCATCGCCGTGATGATGGCGCGGGTCGTGGCCGTCGTGATGCGGGCGATGTTCGGCGACGGTCATGATCGAGAGCCTCGGGGCTTGGTGGAAGTCGTTGACGGGCCCGCCGCACCGTGCGGCGCCGGACGCGGAATTTGTGTCTCAACCATGTGGCGTTCCCGTTGACGCGGATCAAGGCATGTCTGAGCATCGGTGCTGCTTTGGATGATGTTTCGTCCGCAAGGATCAGATGGATACGCCGGCGCGCGCAGAGTCAGCGGGAGCATCGGTGACGGCTGATGGCCAGCGCGCCACGTCAAGCTGGCGCACCATCCCCGCCGGCGTGTGGGCGCTCGGCTTCGTATCGATGTTCATGGACATCTCCTCGGAGATGATCCACTCGCTGCTTCCCGTTTACCTCGTCAGCGTGCTCGGCGCCTCGGCGTTGACGGTCGGCTTCATCGAAGGCGTCGCCGAGGCAACGTCCCAGATCGTCAAGATCTTCTCCGGCGCGCTCAGCGATCTCCTGGGCAAACGCAAGGCGCTGGCGGCGTTCGGCTACGGCCTCTCGGCGTGCACCAAGCCGATCTTTCCGCTTGCCTCGGCCGTCAGCTGGGTCGTGGTCGCGCGGTTCATCGATCGCGTCGGCAAAGGCATCCGCGGGGCCCCGCGCGACGCGTTGATCGCGGACCTCACCCCGCCGGAGGTTCGCGGCGCGAGTTTCGGACTGCGGCAATCGCTCGATACGGTTGGCGCCGTCTTCGGACCGCTGATCGCGATCGCTGTGATGTGGCTCACGGCCGATCGGTTCACGTTGGTCTTTTGGGTCGCCGTCCTGCCGGCGTTCGTCTCACTCGGCCTGATCATTTTTGCTGTGCGCGAGCCCGCGGAACACGAGGCCGCGGGCGGCACCCGCGCGCCGCTCAAGTTCGGTGAGTTGGGCTACCTCGGCCCGGCGTGCTGGGCGGTGATTGCGATCGGCGCCGTTTTCACGCTCGCACGATTCAGCGATGCGTTTCTGGTGCTGCGCGCGCAATCGGTCGGCCTATCGCTGATGGTGGTCCCGGCGGTTTACGTGGTGATGAATGTCGTCTACGCGCTGTCCGCCTATCCTGTCGGAGCGCTGTCCGATCGGATGGATCGGGCTGCGCTGCTGGTGGTCGGGATGTGCGTCCTGGTGATCGCCGATATTGTGCTCGCGCTTGCCGCCGGGGTCGTGGCTCTCGCCATCGGCGTCATCCTGTGGGGATTGCATCTCGGCATCACCCAGGGCCTTCTTGCCGCATTGGTGACCGACACGGCGCCGGCGAACCGGCGCGGCACCGCGTTCGGCATCTTCAACCTTGTGTCCGGCGTGGCGCAGTTGTGTGCCAGCGTCGTCGCCGGGATGTTTTGGGATGCTCTTGGTCCGGGCAGCACGTTCTATGTGGGCGCGGTGGTCGCTGCCGTCGCGCTCGCGGTGTTGCTGCCCGTCCGGAAATGGCTGCGCAGACCGGCTGGAACGCCGGTCAGTTGAACGATCGGCCCCCGCACGGGACCGACGTCGCCTGCAAGGCGCGCGCCTCTCAGTGCTGATGCCTTCGTGAGCTGCGGACCGCAGCCACTTGCGAGTGCGACCCGCCTTGGCCGCGTGCCCTTCGGCTGCTCGTCCGTCACGGCCTTGCGATCATGGCTTGCGAGCGTGAAGTTTCGCGGCTGGCCGACGAAGGTCATATTCGCGCTCGGAGCCGGGCCAGGTGCGGTCGCGGGATCGGGCGCCTTCGGCGGATCGACCGCAGCCGGCTGGGCGGCGACCGTGCTCGCGGGCGCGGCGTCCGGCACGGGAGCAGTCGCCGCCGGGGCGCTGGGTGCGTTCGGCGCTACTGCGAGCTCGAGCGTCGGCGGCGCGGTCCGCGTCGTAGACGCGAATTTGATCTGATCCTCGATGATCTGGCGCATGCGAGTGTCGCGCGCGCCGTTTGATTTGCCGCCCAGCACCACCGCGATGATGTGCTTTCCATTGCGGCGAACCGACGCCACCAGATTGTAGCCGGACGCTTCGGTGTAGCCGGTCTTGAGGCCGTCCATGCCCTCGACATTGCCGAGGAGGCCGTTGTGATTGTGGATGTCTTTGCCGTGATAGCGGAAGTAGAGCACCGAGAAATACTTGTAGTAGCCGGGGAAGCGATCATGGATCGCGCGGCCGAGAATGGCCTGGTCGCGCGCGGTCGTGATCTGCTCGTCGGCGGGGAGACCCGAGGCGTTGACGTAGATGGTGTGGGTCATGCCCAACGCGTTCGCCTTGAGCGTCATCAGCTTGGCGAAATCGTCCTCGGTCCCGCCGATCGCCTCGGCGACGGCGGCCGCCGCATCGTTGGCCGAACGGGTGACAAGCCCGCCGATCGCGTCCTCGACGCTGAGCGTCTGATTGGGTTTGATGCCAAGCTTGGTCGGCGGCTGCGCCGCGGCGTGAGCCGAAACGGGGATCTGCGAATTGAGCTTGAGCTTGCCGGCATCAAGCTGCTCGAACAGCAGGTACAGCGTCATGATCTTCGTCACTGACGCCGGATGGCGGGGCTCGTCGGCATTGAGTTCCAGCAGCGCCTGGCCGGTGTTGTCGTCGATCACGAACTCCGCGTAGTCCGGCTTGTAGTTGGAGCCATGGATTGGACCGTGGGCAGCGTGCTTGGCCTCCGCGTGGGCCGGGCCGTGGCGGGCCGCCCGCGCTTCGGTCTGGCTGACCATGGCGATGCCCAGGCCGGCGGAGACGCCGGCCAGCATCAAATGACGCCAAGAAAACTTAACCCCGAGGTACATCGCCGACGCTCCATCGAGTCATGGCAGATCCAGTCATGGCAGTTCGAGTCATGGCCGTTCCCGACACGGCAGCTATCCCGGAGGTTGTCATCGCGTGGCGTGACCCGTTGATGACGGAGGTAAAATCAACCCGACGGGAAAATGCTGTCGCGTAATATGACCGCCATTGTGATCGGAATCCGGTCTTCCTGCTGTAGTTTGCACGCAACACTTGGCGGAAATTACTTGGCAGAAATCGCCGCAGCCGGCCACTAAAAACGTGAACGCCGAGGGGTCGGCGGCGGTCATTGGGTAGCTTGTCCCGGCCACCGTTAACGATTTGCTTTCTCGCCGGGCTGGCCGCACCGCGGGAGTGTCGATCGTCCCAATCCTCGATTGCATGACGCGACCGCGCGCGGGCGCTGGCGCGCGGACACGCGCATCCGGGGCGAACGCCCACTACCGGCGATGCGGTGGCGGTCCCGCGGACGAATCCATTCCGTCGAAATCGACAATGCCCGACCAAATCAGTACAAGCTGACGCGCTTGAATTCGGCACGCGTCCCCCGCAGTCGCCGATCTGATGTTCGAGGAGGAAATCCATGAAAGTCTATCTCGATCCGATTTCGACCACCTCGCGTCCCATTCTTCTGTTTCTTGCCGAGAGCGGCACGCCGGCTGAAATCGTCAAAGTCGATCTGTTTCAAGGCGAGCACAAGAAACCCGAATACGCCAAGATCAATCCGAACCAGTGCGTTCCGACCCTCGACGATGACGGGTTTCTCCTCACCGAAAGCTCCGCGATCCTGAAATACCTGGCGGAGAAAACCCGTTCGCCGCTCTACCCGCAGGACTTGAAGGCAAGGGCGCGGGTGAACGAGGTGATGGACTGGTTCAACACCCACTTCTATCGCGACCTCGGCTACGGCGTCGTCTATCCCCAGACCGTACCCGGCGCGGGCTTCACCAATGCGACCACGCAATCCGACGTCGTGAGCCGCGCCAAGGAGCAGACCGAAGCGCGCTTCAAAATCCTCAACGATCACTTCCTCGCCAAGAACAAGTTTCTGTGCGGCCCCGAGCCGACGATCGCCGACTATCTCGGCGCCGCCTACGTCTCGATCACCGACTGGGTCGATCTCGACATCAGCCGCTATCCGAACGTCGCGCGCTGGATGAAGGACATGAAGGCGCGCCCGTCCTGGGAGAAGGTCAACGGCCCGTGGAACGGCCTCGTGACCTACATCCGCTCCCAACGCGCCAAGCCGAATTGAGACAGCGATCGATCCGGACAAGCCTGATCATCCGGCCGTTTGCCGTCCTGGCGCTCGCGGCCGCGCTCGCAACGAGCGTGGCCGCGCGGCCCGGTCCGCATCCTGGCTCCGTAACGTCTTTCGGTGGACATCCGCGCCGTGGTCGCCTCGGGGGAATTCGCCGACCGGACCGCCTCTCTCAGCATCGCCGCCAAAGGTAGCACGGCCGAGGAGCGTGAAGGGTGAACGCGCACCGAACTCGACAAACGGGTCGATATCGTGCGCAACGCGAACCTCAAAGCGGAGTGAGGCGTCGTCAAGCGGGATTGCATAACAGGTACTGTTATGTCCACATGAGATTAAGAGGTGAAATGATGATTTCCGTTGCTCTGAAGCCCGAAATCGAAGAAAGGCTCGCTGAACTGGCGAAGAGCCGGGGCCTGTCCGAGAGTGATTTTGCGCGGGAACTCATCGAGGCGTGCATCGAAGACCTCGATGACATTCAAATGGCGGTCGAACGCCTCGGCGATCGTCAACCGGCACTGACCGCCGAGCAAGCGCGGAAAGCCTTGGACTGGACAATTGAATACGATCCTCGGGCGATCCGGGATCTCAATCGGGTAACCGCCGCGATTCGATCAGAGATATTCAGGTATATGCAGGAGCAAATCGCTCAGGCGGACAATCCTCGCAGTTTTGGCAAGTCGCTCCGACACGACAAATTCGGACTGTGGCGCTATCGCGTACGCGATTTCCGCATCGTTTGCGAACTGCAGGATCCGCGGCAGGTCGTATTGGTTGTCGGCGTTGGCCATCGCAAGAACGTATACCGATAGCGTGATTGCCGCAGGTTATCGGAATAAAAGCTCAGCCCAACAATCGGGTTACTTATCGACGGTAGCGCGGATGTAGGCCCAGATCGCGTCGATCTCCTCGGGTTTGAGGACGCCGTACCAGGACGGCATGTTGTCCTTGCCGTTGGTTACCGACTGCACGAAGCGGTCGTGTTCATCCGGGCGCAGGCGCCGCAGATCGAACGACCAGCCGCCGCTGGTGTTGCGCAAATTCTCGCCGTGGCACGCGGAGCAGCGATCCTCGTAGATCTGCGCGCCCTTCTCCGCCAGCGCATTGTCCGCGGCGTGTGCGGGCGGCGGCGATGCGGCCACCACGGCGATGCAACCGAACAGTACGGCCACGGTGCGAACCCAACGCGACTTTGCAACGTTCAACGCCAACGACACCAATCCCATTTTCAATTCGGATCCTCGAGTTGCGGGCAGGCGTCGATATAGGCTTCCAGCGTCCCCGCTTTATCCATCGCGACAAAGCGCTCGACGTTGGCGCCCAGGTGGACCATGACGACCTTGTTCGCTTCCTCGTTCGAGACTTGTTTGTCCTTTTCGAAATAGCCGATGGCGGCGAGCCGATACGCGTCGGACTCTTCCTTGATCATCGAGCTCATCGATGGCGCGCGGCTCTGCATGCGGCTCTGCCAGTTGGCCTCGTAGGCCGCCGCGCAATTTGCAAAGACCTCCCAGCGCGGAGCCGAAGTTGGCTGGGCGTCCGCAGGCGCGCTGGGGACCGAAGAGCCCGCCAGAGCAGAAGCGATGACGCCCGCGCGCAACAGGCTGCTCAACGAGAAAAGAACACGCATGACGTCTCCTCCCCTCACGGTTTCACGCCGCCCATGGCGCAGACGATCTTCCATTCCGCGGGCGTCACCGGCTGCACCGACAGGCGGGATTGCTTGACCAGGATCATGTCTTTCAGTTTCGGCTCGGCCTTGATGGCGGCGAGCGTAACGGGCGTCGCGAACGGCTCCAGCGCCTTGACGTCGACCACGACCCACGGATCGCCGGCGGCTGCCGTCGGATCGGGATAGCTCTCGCGGATCACCTCGGCGATGCCGACCACGGCTTTCTCATCGCCCGAGTGATAGTAGAAGGCGCGGTCGCCTTTTTTCATCTTCATCAGGTTCTGCTTGGCGGTGTGATTGCGCACGCCGGTCCAGGCCTCGCCCTTGGCGCCCTTCTTCGCCTGCTGGTCCCAGGACCACACCTCCGGTTCCGATTTGATGAGCCAATAGTTCATCGCCTATCCCTCCGCCCGCAACGGCCGCGTCAGCAGCGCCTCGATCGCAGCGTCAATGCCGAGCTTGCCGTCGAGCACGGCGGCGACCGCAGCCGCGACGGGCATCTCGATCCCGCGATCCTTCGCCATTTCGATCAGCACCGAGGCCGTGAACGCGCCCTCGGCAAGTTGGCCGGAGTGACGCGCATGATCCGGAGTTTGCCCTTGTCCGAGCGCCAATCCGAGCGAAAAATTGCGCGACTGCGGGCTGGTGCTGGTGAGGATGAGATCGCCGAGGCCTGACAGGCCGGTGAGCGTCTCGATCCGCGCGCCATAGGCGCGACCGAACCGCACCAGCTCGGCAAAGCCGCGGGTGGTCAGGGCCGCCGCGGCGCTCGCACCCAGTTTGCGGCCGCTCACGATGCCGGCGGCGATCGCAAGCACGTTCTTGGCGGCGCCGCCGATCTCGAACTCCGCGCACATCGGTCGAGTGATAGGGGCGGAACGTTGCCGAGCCGAACGAGCGGGCGAGCATCTGCGCGATCGTCTCGTCCGCGGCCGCAAGGGTCACGGCGGTCGGCAGCCCGCGCGCCACATCGCTCGCGAAGCTTGGCCCGGACAGGATCGCAGGAATCGAATCGGGCAGGCATTCCGCCACGACCTCGGTCATGAATTGCCGCGTGGTGCGCTCGATGCCCTTCGCGCAGGTCACGACCGGCATGCCGGGCGGCAGCGCGCCGGCGAGTTGCGCCGCCGCACTGCGCAGCATTTGCGCGGGCACCACCATCAGGATGGCATCGCCTTCGGGCCGCGCGTCGGCGAGCGAGGCGATCGCGACGCGCTCGTCGATGCGCACGCCCGGTAAATGCGGGCTTTCGCGGCGAGATGTGATGGTCTCGGCTGCCGCGCCCCTGTCGCGGGCCCACAGTGTCACCGTGCGCCCGGCCCGCGCGATCACATTGGCAAGCGCGGTGCCCCAGGCGCCTGCTCCGATCACCGCGATGCGGTCGGCGATCATGGTTGCGCGGGTGGCGTATCGGCCGGCGCCGATTCCGTCGCGGGCTCGTTCGGTGCCGCGCTGTCGGCCGATGGCGTCGGGGGCTCTGCTGATGGTGCGGCAGCTTCTGCTGCCGCTGACGCGGCAGTCTCAGCCGAAGTCGCGGCGTCCGTTGCGGCCGGCGCTGCCTGCGCAATTTCGGCTGAGGTCGCCGCGGCATTTTCGGCGGACAGCGAGGCAGTCGCCTCGGATGGCTCCGATCCGGTCGAGAGCAAATCGGTTGCAGCCGCGGTGCCGCCCGTCTTCTCCCTCCCCCTTGTGGGGAGGGGTCGGGGGTGGGGGTCGCGAGATGTGGCACTACTGTGCCATCGCCTCCCGACCCCCCACCCCGACCCTCCCCCACAAGGGGGGAGGGAGAAGGCGGCGCCGCGTCGTGGCCAGCGGCAGAACCGACTGCGGTTGGCATCGGTAGAGGCGCGCCGGGTTCGGCAGCCGCATCCGCACGTGACGAGGCGGTTGCCGGGTCGGTTCCGGTCTTGTCTCCACCGCGGGTGCGACCGCGGCCGGCACGGCAGACTCGGGGGTTGCCTCGACCGCAGGCTTCGCCGCGACAGGCTCGGGCCTCGTTCGACGCAGGCTTCGCCGCGACAGGCTCGGCCGCCGCCTCGACCGCGGGTGTGGCCGCGCGCTCGCGCACCGCGGGCTTCGTCACCTGATCGAGCGGCCAGCGGGCGCGCGGCGCGGTGTCGAGCGAATCCCACAGGCCGTAGACCAATCGCTCGGCGCCGGCCCAGGCGATCATCGCGGCGTTGTCGGTGCACAGCGATGGCGGCGGCACGATGAGGGCAATCTGATCCTGCAAGGCGACGTCGAGGAGCGCGTCGCGAATCGCCTGGTTCGCGGCGACCCCGCCGGCCGCCACCAGCGCGGTCGGCGCTCCGAACTTCTGTCGAAACAGCCGCAGTCCATGGCGCAGGCGATCGACGATCATTTCGACGACCGCAAGCTGGAACGAGGCGCACAGGTCGGCCACGTCCTGCTCCGACAGCGGCGCGATCTTCTCGGCTTCGAGCCGCAGCGCGGTCTTGAGCCCCGACAACGAGAAATCGGCATCGGGCCGGCCGATCATCGGACGCGGCAGGGCGAACCGCCCGCGATCCCCGCGCGCGGCTTCCTCCTCGACCTTCGGGCCGCCGGGATAGCCGAGGCCGAGCAGTTTCGCGGTCTTGTCGAAGGCCTCGCCGACGGCGTCATCGCGCGTCGTGCCGAGGCGGACGTAATCGCCGACCCCGAGCACCGCGACGATCTGGGTGTGGCCGCCGGAGACGAGGAACAGGCAATAGGGAAACTGCGCCTCGTCGGTGAAGCGCGCGGTCAGCGCATGCGCTTCGAGGTGATTGACCGCGACGAGCGGCTTCTCGTGCACCATGGCGATCGCCTTCGCCGTGGTGAGGCCGACGATGACGCCGCCGATCAGGCCCGGTCCGGCCGCCGCCGCGATGCCGTCGAGGGCCTGGAAGCTCGTGCGCGCCTCCGCCATGGCGCTCGCGATCATGAGGTCGAGCGCTTCGACGTGGGCCCGCGCCGCGATCTCCGGCACGACGCCGCCGAACGCCGCATGTTCCTCGATCTGCGACAGCACCAGATTGGCGCGCACCGCGGCGGTGCCGTCGTCGAAGCGTTCGACGACCGCCGCCGCCGTTTCGTCGCAGGTGGTTTCAATTCCCAGCACGAGCATGATGGTTCCGCCAGGCGGTTTGCATTTTTGCAAGCGGTGCTTAAGACCGTGAGGCCCGGGCGGCACCGGGTAGCATTGCAGGGTCCCATGGCGCAATCCCAGACGGCGTTTCTGCGTATCGGCTCACGTGGCAGCCCGCTGGCGCTCGCTCAGGCGCGGGAGGTGCGCGCGCGGCTTGCCGCCGCCCATCGCGTCGCCGAAGACGCCATCACCATCGTGACCATCCGCACCAGCGGCGATGCGATCCAGGACCGCCCGCTCGCGGAAGTCGGCGGCAAGGGTCTGTTCACCAAGGAGATCGAACAGGCGCTCGAAGACGGCGCGATCGACCTCGCGGTGCATTCGAGCAAGGACATGCCGACGGTGCTGCCGGCTGGCCTCGTGCTGACCGCGTGCTTGCCGCGCGAAGACGTGCGCGATGTCTTCATCAGCCGCAAGGCGGCGCGGCTTGCGGATCTACCGCAGGGCGCGATCGTCGGCACCGCGTCGCTGCGGCGTCAGGCCATGGTAAAGCGTCTGCGTCCGGACATTGCGGTGGTGAATTTTCGCGGCAATGTCGAAACGCGGCTGCGCAAGCTCGATGACGGGGTCGTCGATGCGACGCTCCTCGCCTACGCCGGGCTGAAGCGGCTCGGCCGCGCCGATGCCGCGACCGCGGTGCTCGACATCGACGATTTTTTGCCGGCGGTCGGCCAGGGCGCCATCGGTATCGAAACGCGCGAGGGCGACGTCCATACCCGCGACGCGGTCGCCGCGATCAATCATCCCGATACGCTCATCGCGCTCAGTGCCGAGCGCGCCTTCCTCGCGGTGCTCGACGGCTCCTGCCGCACGCCGATTGCCGGCCATGCGCGCATCGAAAATGGCGCGGTCAGTTTTCGCGGGATGATCCTGCGCCCCGACGGCAGCAAAGCGCTGGAAACCGCGCGCGCGGGCAGCGTCGCCGATGCAGCGCTCCTCGGCCGCGACGCCGGCCGCGAACTCAAGAGCCGCGCGCCGTCCGACTTCTTTGCCGCCGGATAATGCGCATCCTCGTCACGCGACCGGAGCCCGACAGCGCGCGCACCACCGCCACGTTGCGCGCGCGGGGCCACGACGTCATCACGATGCCGCTGCTGCGCATCGAGTGCGATTGCCGATGCCGATCTCGGCGACGGGCCGTGGGCGGCCGTGGTGTTGACGAGCGCCAATGCGGTGCGGGCCATCGCGCGGCCATCGACGGTTTGCCGAGGTCGTGGGCTTGCCGGCCTATGTCGTCGGCGCGCGCACTAAGGCCGCGGCGGAAGCGGCGGGATTCGCGATCGTGCGCTCGGCCGATGGCAACCTCGACGATCTGGTGCGGCTGGTGGCGGCCAATCCATCGGCATCGGGCCGCCCGCTTCTTTATCTTGCCGGCGCCGAGCGGGCCGGCGATCTTGCCGGCGCCTTGCGCACGCACGGCATTGCGGTCGAGACTGCGGTCGTCTATCGCTCGGTGATGGTCACGAGCTTCGACCCGGCCGTGCGCAGGGCGTTGGCGGACGGCGAGGTCGACGCGGTGCTACACTATTCGGCGCGCAGTGCGGCGGCATATCTCGCCGCCGCCACTGCCGGAGGGATTGATGTTTCAGTAACAAATCTCAAACACTTCTGCCTATCTTCCGAGGTCGCGGCGCCGCTTTTGGCCGCAGGCGCCACGGCCGTTGAAGTGGCCGCTGTGCCCACCGAACAGGCACTCCTGGATCTGGTCGGGACCGCAGCACGATAACGACAAGACGTGAGCCGGACAGACTTGAGCCGACAAGACTTGAGCCGAGCAGACTTGCTGCAAGCTGCATTGCTGCCCCACCAGGGTGCGCAGTATTTTGTGTTTCGCGAGGTTGGAGATTGCAATGGCGAACCAGGACGAAAACGCAAAGCCTGACGAGCCGTCGCGCCGCCGGCAACCGCCGACGATCGAGGGCAAGGCAGTCGAAGTGCCGTTGCGCCCGGCAAAGGCGCCGCGCTCATCCTCGGACACCAGCGAGGCGGCCTCTGCTGCACCCGCAGAGCCCCCGCAGCCGCCACCCCATCAAACCGACGCCCGCCCGGAGGCGGCGGCGCCGCGGCCGCGGTCGAATGCCGCACTCGGCTTTGGCGCGGCGCTGGTGGGAGCGCTGGTCGGGGCTGCTGTCGTCGCGGCCGCGTGGGTCTACGTGAGCCCCGACATTCTCAAGGGCAACGAGGAGGTGGGCGCCCGCGTCGCGAGCCTCGAAACGCAACAGCGCAACGACGCCGCTCGTCTTGCGGCGGCGACCGGCGACCGCGCGCGGATCGACGATCTTGCGGCGCGCCTCGTCAAGGTCGAGAGCGCGCCGAAGGAGGCGCCCGTTCCACCAGTCGACACGTCGCTCGGCGATCGCCTGGCGACGCTCGAATCGGCGATCAGGCCGCTGGCCGGGCGCCTCGACGAGCTCGAGGGCCAGGTTCGCGACAATGCGGCTGCGATTCGTCGCTTCGGCGAACCCGGCGAGACCAAGAAGGGCGGCGAGGACACGGCGCCCGCGGCGGACGCCCGTGCCGCCGTCGACGGCCTTTCGTCGCGTCTCGCGGCGCTGGAGGGCGCCGTCGCGGCGCTGAAGGCAGCGCAGCCGGATCCGGCACAATCGGAGCAGGAGCGCGCCGCGATCGAGGCGCTCTCGACCCGCGTCGCGGTCGTCGAGAGCCTCGCCGCCACGCTCAAAACCGCGCAGCAGGGTGCGGAAAAATCCGTGCAGGAGCGCGCCGACAAGTCCGCCGCCGCGGCTGCGCTCGCGGCGGAGCGACCGCTGCGCGTTGCCATGCTCGCCGCTGCCATTCGCCGGTCGGTCGATCGCAGCTATCCCTTCACCACCGAACTCGCGGTCGCCCGCGGCCTCGGACTTGATCCCGAGGCACTGGCGGCACTGCAACCGTTCGCCGAAGCCGGCGTGCCGCCGGCGAACCAGTTGCTGCGCGAGCTGTCGGCGCTCATGCCCGAGGTCGCGCGCGTCGCAGCGCCCGAGAATCGCGAGGGTGGCTATCTCGAACGGCTGCAGGCCGGGCGCCGAGCGGCTGGTCCGCATCCGCCCGGTCGGCGCCGTGCCGAGCGACAGCCCGGGCAGTCCGGCGGGGCAGGTCGAGGTCGATATCGCGCGGCAGAACATTCCCGCGGCCATCGCCGACCTCGACAAGCTGCCGCCGGCGGCGCGCGACCTGACGCAAGCGTGGCGGCAGAAGGCGGTCGCCCACGTGGCCGCGGTCGAGGCGGCGCGCAAGCTGGCCGATAATGCCTTCATCAGTCTCGGTGAGGCTGCGGACGCCGCGCCGCGATGATTCGCACCGCTGTATTTCTGGCCGTCACGGCGGCATTTGCCTTCGTGGCGGCTTGGCTTGCCGACCGGCCCGGCGAAGTCACCATCAACTGGCTTGGCTATCGCGCCGACACGTCGATGGCGGTGCTGATCGGCGTCGTCGCGCTCATCTGTTGTCTCGCGATCTTGCTGTGGTCGATCGTGCTCATGGTGCTGCGGGCGCCGCGTCGCCTCGGACGGGCGCGATCGCACCGCCGCGCCACGCGCGGCCAGCACGCCATCACCAAGGGGCTGGTGGCGATCGGCGCCGGCGACATGCGCTCCGCGCGGCGTTATCTCGCCGACGCCACGCGCTACGTGCCCCGCGAACCGCTGCTGTTGCTGCTGCAGGCGCAGACCGCGCAGCTGGCCGGCGAGCGCGAGAGCGCGGACCAGACCTTCCGCACCATGGTGGAGCGGCCGGATACCAAGCTGCTCGGGCTGCATGGCCTCTTCATCGAGGCGCGGCGGCGCAATGACAGGGCGGCGGCGCGGGCATTTGCCGATGATGCCGCGAGCGTCTCGCCGTCGCTCGCCTGGGCCGGCCAGGCGGCGCTCGAATTCCGCAGCATGGATGGCGACTGGTCGGGCGCGCTCGACGCGCTCGAGCGCAACCGCAAGGGCGGGCTCGTCGACAAGGATACGTTCCGCCGCCAGCGCGCGGTGCTGTTGACCGCGCAGGCGCTGTCGCTCGAGAACGAGGACCGCGCGTCGGCGCGCGAACTTGCGCTCGAAGCCGTCAAGCTCGCGCCGGGCCTGGTGCCGGCCGCGGCGCTCGCAGGGCGCCTGCTCTCGCAAGCGGGCGAGCGCCGCCGCGCCGGCCGCATCCTCGAAACGGCGTGGCGCGAGAGCCCGCATCCCGATCTCGCCGCAGCCTATGCGGACATCGTTCCCGGCATTTCCGCGCGCGACCGGCTGGTACGCATGCGCGCGCTGCGCCGGCTCGCAGAGAGCAATGTGGAGAGCGCGATTGCGGTCGCGGAAGCCGCGCTCGACGCGCGCGAATTCGCCGAGGCGCGGACCGTGCTCGCGCCTCTGCTCGCGACGCCGACCAAGCGGGTCGCGACCCTGATGGCACGGATCGAGGAAGCCGAGCGCGGCGACATCGGCCGCGCCCGCGAATGGATGGCGCGCGCGGTCAATGCTGCCCTCGATCCGGCGTGGACCGCCGACGGCCTCGTCTCCGAAACCTGGCTGCCGGTGTCGCCGGTGACGGGCCGGCTCGACGCCTTTCAATGGCGCGTGCCGTTCGCCGAATTGTCGCCGCGCGGCCCGCTGATCGAAGAGGTCGCCCCGCCCGCGCGCCCTGCCATCGAGGTGCAGCCCGAGCCGCAGCCTGAACCGGCGGCGACGACGGACGGCCGAGATCGCAAAGACAGGGATGAAGGCGATAAGCTCGACGCTTTGCCCGAAGTTCAAGCCGAGGCAAAGCCCGAGGCCAAGGCAGAGACTAAGAGCGGAGGCCAAGACGGAGGCTAAACCGGACGGCAAGACCGAGATCAAGCTCGCGGACATCGCCAATCAGGCGGCTGTCGTACCGCCGCAGGGGTCAACCGAGCGCCTGCCTGTCGCGCCGCCGCTTCCGGCGAAAGCGCTTGCCGACCCTGCCTCAGCCGATGGACCGGAGCCGCTTGCGGGCCACGCGCCTGACGATCCCGGACCGGAGCCCGAAGCGAGCAACGAGCCGCTACGCCGCCGCAAGCCGGACAACGGCGGCATCCTCCGCTCCTGGTTCTACCGCGGCGACACGCAGTAGATCTGCGCGTCACACCGGCAGGAAGACGGCGAACTGATCGTCGACGGCGCGCTTGAGGTATTTGCGGTAGAGCGCGTGGAAGGGGTCGGGCGCGGTGATCTGGCCGTAGCGCACCTCGCGCATCGTCTTCAGCGGCACCATCACGACCGGCGTCGATACCGGCATCAGCTGCGAGCCGCGGCCGACCTGCAAGGTGGTGAGGATGCCGTACATCTCGCCCGAGATGGTCGGGCGGGACACGATGATCATGCGGTATTGGCCGCCGCTGTTGGTGATCAGGTAGATGTGGCCGGACTGATTCGGCACCGACACCGTGCCGACCTGGGTGAACGCCACATCGAGCCGCTCGGATTCGCGGAAGACGAGGCTTGAGCGCTTGTCGTCCCACGCGATTTCGATGCGATAGGCGTAGATCGCGCTGCGGTCGCCGAACGACGGCCGCACCGTCACGTAGTCGCCCTCGATGCCCGACACCGACGGCCGCGAGTAAAAACCGAGTTCGCCCGGCGCGAGCCGCACGCCGTCGCGGCCTTGAGTCGAATTGGGCGGCGGCCGCAGCCCGACGCCGAGGGTTTCTTCCAGACGAATCGTCGTCGCCAGGGTGAAGGGGCGGCGGCCGGACAGCGCCTTTTCCAGCGTCGAAATGCTGATTTTGGCCATTGCCGCCAAGCCCTTGCGGGACAGCCGGCGCCGCGCAAGCTCTTCGCGCACGCGCTCGGCGATCAGCCGGGCCTGCTCATCAGACGGAAATTCCTCGCTCACGACCGCTCTGCACAATCTTTAGCTGCTGACCCGCACAACCCCTCACATACCCGCACATTCGAGGACGGGACAAGACGGTCGGCGGCGCAAAATGACCAAACAAGCTCGAAACTGACGCTCACGCTCCGACGTAGCTCACCCGCATAGTTCGCAAACGGCGGGAATGATTTGACACGGAGGAGGGCAAATCATGGAGACCGCGGTTGAAGAGCAAAGTCTTGGCCAAAGCGAGGCAGCGCGCCGGTTGTCGCTGACGGCGGGCGTCGCCGTCACGCTAGCCATCGCGATTGCAACGGTTACCGCGCTGACGTTTGGCGTGCGTGGTGCCGGCGCGCGATCCGGCCTGCCGGCGGTGGCGTCGCTCGCCGACGCCCATATGGGCACGCTGCTGCTGCGCGACGGCGAGAGCTATGTCGAAGCGCCGCGCCTTGCGACCGACGTCGACATCACCGTGTCCGGGCCGACGCTGCGCGGTCGCGTCACCCAGATGTTCAACAATCCGACGCAGAACTGGGTCGAGGCGGTCTACGTCAATCCGCTGCCGGACGGCGGCGCGGTCGATACGCTCAAGATGGTGATCGGCGACCGCATCGTGGTCGGCGAGATCAAGGAGCGCGTCGAGGCCAAGGCGATCTACGAGGAGGCCAAGCGCGCCGGCCGCAAGGCGACGCTCATGGAGCAGGAGCGGCCGAACATCTTTACCAACTCGGTCGCCAATATCGGACCCGGCGAAACGGTCGTGGTCCAGATCGAATACCAGGAGCCGGTGCACCGCTCGGGCAATGTCTCCTCGCTGCGGGTGCCGCTCGTGGTCGCGCCGCGCTACAGCCCGGCGCCGGTCGCGCAGACCGTCGACTTCGGATCCGGCGGCTGGGGTCGCGTCAGCGACCCGGTGCCGGATCGCGATCGCATCGCCGCGCCAGTGCTTGATCCGGCGCTCGAGCCGCCGACCAATCCGGTCGCCGTCACCGTGCATCTCAACGCCGGCTTTCCGCTGGGCGACGTGAAGAGCCCGCATCACGCCGTGACGATCGATGCGCCGTCGGACGATGCGCGCGTCGTGCGGCTCGATGCGCACGTGGTGCCGGCCGACCGCGACTTCGAGCTGACCTGGGAGCCTGCCGCGGCGGCCGCGCCTGCCGTCGGCTTGTTCCGCGAGCATGTGGGCGATGCCGACTACGTGCTCGCCCTGGTGACGCCGCCGCTCATCGCCGCCGCGCAGGACAAGAAGCCGGCCCGCGAGATGGTGTTCGTGATCGACAATTCCGGCTCCATGGGCGGCACCTCGATCGCCCAGGCCAAGGCGAGCCTTTTGTTTGCGCTCGACCGCCTGACCGCGAACGACCGCTTCAACGTCATCCGCTTCGACCACACCATGGACCAGCTGTTCGACGATACCGTTGCCGCGAACGAGACCAATGTCGCACGCGCCAGGGCGTTCGTGTCGGCGCTCGAGGCCCATGGCGGCACCGAGATGGTGCCGCCGATGAAAGCCGCGCTCACCGATCGGCGCGATGCGTCGTCGCCGGCGCTGCGTCAGGTCGTGTTCCTGACCGACGGCGAGATCGGCAACGAAGGCGAGCTGTTCGCCACCATCGCGGCGATGCGCGGGCGCTCGCGGGTGTTCATGGTCGGCATCGGCTCGGCACCCGAACAGCTTCCTGATGACGCGCGCCGCCGAGATCGGCCGCGGCACCTACACCCACATCGGTTCGGTCGACCAGGTTGCCGAGCGCATGCGCGAACTGATCGAGAAGCTCGAAAGCCCGGCAGTGACCGGCCTTGCCGTGAGCTATTCCGCCGGCGCGCTCGACGCCGCGCCCGAGGTCTTGCCCGATCTCTATCGCGGCGAGCCGGTGGTGATGGTCGCAAAGCTTGCCGGCAGCGACGGCACGCTCGAGATCGCCGGCCTCATCGGCGGCAAGCCGTGGAGCGTGGCATTGCCGGTCGCGAAGGCCGCCGAAGGCGCGGGTCTCTCGAAGCTGTGGGCGCGGCGCAAGATCACCGATGCCGAGATGGCGCGCCGGCTCAACCAACTGCCGTCGACCGAAGCCGACCAGCGCATCCTCGCGCTCGCGCTCGATCATCACCTGGTGAGCCGGCTCACGAGCCTCGTCGCGGTCGACAAGACGCCGGCGCGGCCTGCGGGCGCGCACCTCGTGCGTGCCGAGCTGCCGCTCAATCTCCCGGCCGGCTGGGAGTTCGACAAGGTGTTCGGCGGCGAGCGCAAGGCGCTCGATCGCGCCCAGCCCCAGGTCGACGAGCGGCGCGCCGACAACAGCGGCACGGCGACGCCGACCAAGGTCGCTGCCGCCGTCGCGGTCACCAGCGGCAACGGCGTCGTGTTGCCGAAGACCGCGACCGATGCCGAACTGAAGTTCTTGGCCGGGCTGTTGCTGCTCGGGCTTGCAATTCTCCTCGTGATCCGCCGATCCCCCCGCCACCACACGGCGCACTGAGGAGATAATGACGGCGGTCCCCCCAACAGCCACGCCGTCATTGCGGGGGCGGTCGTCGCGCCAAGTCGCGACGGCCGCCCTACTTTTTGCCGCCGGGCTATGGCTCGTCGGCGATGGGCTTTACATCCACGCCAAAGCCTGGCTCGCGCAAATACTGCTGGAGCGCGCGTTTGCCGCCGAGGTCGCGTCGGGAAACGTGGTGAAGCCGTGGTCGTGGGCCGACACTTGGCCGGTCGCTCGCATCGAAGTGCCGCGGCTCCGCCAGCACGCGATCGTGCTTGCGGGCGGAAGCGGGCAGGCGCTCGCGTTCGGTCCGGGGCACGTGGCGCGCACGCCCGAGGCCGGCGAACTTGGCACCGCCGTCTATGCGGCCCATCGCGACACGCACTTCGCGTTTTTGCGCGACGTGGTGCTCGGCGACGAGATCGTGGTCCATCGTCGCGACGGCGCGACGTTGCGCTTCCGCGTCACCAACACCGACGTCGTGAAGTGGGATGCTTCCGGCATCGATGCGGCGGCGCCTGGCCGCCATCTCGCGCTCGCGACGTGCTGGCCATTCGATTCGATCGTGTCCGGCCCGTGGCGCTACGTGATCCACGCCGATTTGGCGAGCTAGCGAAAGTTCCCGAGTTCGCCGTCGCGCGAGCGCATACGGCGTCTGAGCGGACCGCATACGGCCCGCTCGTCCGTGCATATGGATATGCGGCGGATATGCCGCACCAATTACCGCATCTTCGCAAATTGTGCATTGCCGCAATGGAAAATGGCGCCGGCCAGTCGAGCCACGCCGAGCGGCAATTGCAAAGAGCATTAAATCTTCATAAACACTGCCTAATTGTTGCACGGAGACGTGATGAAACATCGTCTTGTGCACTGCGGCGAAGTGGTTAGCGTCACCCCATCAAAGAGTGGAGAGGCAGAACGCCCGAACACGGAAGATCGTCCGTCCGCGCGAGGCACGCGGGCGGCGAAAGGCATCCGCGTTCGGGGTCGGTCTGCCTATGGTCGGCCGATCCGCGGCCGCGCTCCGCTCGCGTCTGGGGCTCATTGAGGGGTCTAGCCGGTGGTCGGAATTGTTCGTGTCGCGCTCGAGCGGCCTTATACGTTCGTGGTCGCGGCGATCCTGGTCTTGCTTCTCGGCACCATGTCCGCGATCAAGACCGCCAAGGACATCTTCCCGGACATCGGCATTCCGGTCATCAGCGTCATCTGGACCTACGCCGGATTGCCGCCGGACGACATGTCCGGCCGCATCGTCACGATCTATGAGCGCGCGCTGACCGCGACCGTCAGCGACATCGAGCACATCGAGTCCCAGTCGGTGCCGGGCTTCGGCATCGTGAAGATCTACTTCCAGCCGCGCGTCAACGTCGCCGCCGCGCAGGCCCAGGTGGTGTCGATCTCGCAGACCATTCTCAAGCAGTTGCCGCCGGGCATCACGCCGCCGCAGCTCGTCATCTACAACGCATCGAGCGTGCCGATCCTGCAGCTCGCGCTGTCGAGCCCGACGGCGTCGCAGACCGAATTGAACGATCTCGCCAGCAATTTCGTCCGGCCGCCGCTCACGAACGTGGCCGGTGCCGCGCTGCCCAACCCTTATGGCGGCATGCCGCGCCAGGTGCAGATCGATCTCGATCAGCGCGCGCTGCATTCCTACGGCCTGTCGGCGCAGGACGTCGTCAATGCGCTCTCGGTCCAGAACCTGATCACGCCGGCCGGCACCGAGAAGATCGGCAGCTACGAGTACACCGTCAATCTCAACGTCTCGCCCGGTCGGGTCCTCGACTTCAACACCCTGCCCATCAAGCAGGTGAACGGCGCCATGGTCTACATGCGCGACGTCGCCTACGCCCACGACGGCAGCCCGCCGCAGACCAACGTCGTGCAGTTGGACGGGCGCAAGGGCGTGCTGATGACGGTGCTGAAGACCGGGTCGGCGTCGACGCTCGATATCATCGAGGGCATCAAACAGCTGCTGCCGCGCATCCGCGAGACCTTGCCGGCCGGCGTCGAGCTGAAGATCGTCAACGATCAATCGGGCTTCGTGAAGGACTCGATGATGTCGGTGGTCCGCGAAGGCGTCATTGCCGCCGCGCTGACCGGCCTGATGATCCTGCTGTTCCTCGGCAGCTGGCGCTCGACGCTCATCATCTCGATCTCGATCCCGTTGTCGATTCTGGCCGCGCTGCCGGTGCTGTCGGCGCTGGGCGAGACCATCAACGTGATGACGCTCGGCGGCTTCGCGCTCGCGGTCGGCATGCTGGTCGACGAGGCGACGGTCACGATCGAAAACATCAACTGGCACCTCGAGCAGGGCAAGGAGATCAAGACCGCGATCCTCGACGGCGCCGAGCAGATCGTGGTCGCCGCGACGCTGTCGCTGCTGTGCATCTGCATCGCGTTCGTGCCGATGTTCACGCTCGGCGGCGTGGCCGGCTTCCTGTTCCGGCCGCTGGCCGAGGCCGTCGTCTTTGCGATGATCGCGTCCTACCTGTGGTCGCGCACGCTCGTGCCGACGATGGCGTACTTCCTGCTGCGCAACCAGGTGCATCATGGACACGGCGCCGATGGTCACGGCGGCGATGGTCACGCAGAAGGCGGCAAGCGGCCAAACATCGCGAAGCGCTTCCAGCAAGGCTTCGAACGCGGGTTCGATCGGTTCCGCAGCATCTACCTCGGACTGCTGACCGTCGCGCTCCGGTATCGGCGCGTCGCGGTCGCGGTGTTCCTGCTGGTGCCGGTGCTGTCGTTCGGCCTCGTGCCGTTCCTCGGCAAGAACTTCTTTCCCGACATCGAAAGCCCGTCGATCCGGCTTCACGTCCGCGCCCATCCGGGAACGCGGGTGGAAGAGGTCAACCGCCTCGTCAATGAGGTCGAGACGGAAATCCGCGACGTCATCCCGCCGCATCAGATCCTGAGCACGGTCGACAATATCGGGCTGCCCAACAGCGGCATGAATTTGACCTACGGCAATTCAGGCACCATCGGCGTCATCGACACCGACATTCTGATCGCGCTCAACGGCGAGGAGGAACCGCCGACCCAGGACTACGTCAAGCAGCTGCGGGAGCGGCTGCCGCGCAAATTTCCCGGCGCGACGTTTTCGTTCCTGCCCGCCGACATGGTGAGCCAGATCCTGAACTTCGGTTCGCCCGCGCCGATCGACGTGCAGATCACCGGCCCGAGCATGCTGGACAACCGCAAGCTCGCCGCCGATCTCCTGGCCAAGATCAGCCATGTGCCCGGCATCGCGGACCCGCGGCTGCAGCAGGCATTCCAAGCGCCGGCGTTGAATGTCGATTTCAACCGCACCTTCGCCGGGATGGTCGGGCTGACCGAGCACGACGCCGCCTCGACCGTGCAGAACACGCTTGCGGGCAGCAGCCAGACGACGCCGACCTACTGGCTCAACACCAAGAACGGCGTGTCCTACGCGGTGTCCGTCCAGACGCCGCAATACCGGATCGACACGCTCGACGGCCTCAAGAACGTGCCGATCACCGTGCCCGGCAAGTCGCTGCAATTGCTCGGCGGACTGGCGACCATGGACCTCGGGCCGGAGAGCGCCGTCGTCACCCACTACAATATTCAGCCGGCGATCGACATTTTCGCGACGACGCAGGGCCGCGATCTCGGCGGCGTGACGGCCGACATCCAGAGGATTCTCGATGAATCGCGGGCCGATTGGGGCCGCGGCGTTCGCGTCGTGATGCGCGGCCAAGTCGCGACGATGGACTCCTCCTATCGCGACCTCATCTTCGGCCTCGCCTTCGCGATCGTGCTGATCTACCTGCTGATCGTCATCAACTTCCAGTCCTGGCTCGATCCCTTCATCATCATCATGGCGTTGCCGATGGCGCTCGCCGGCATCGTCTGGATGCTGTTCGTGACCGGCACGACCTTGTCGGTGCCGGCGCTCACCGGCGCCATCATGTGCATGGGCGTTGCGACCGCCAACAGCATTCTCGTCATCAGCTTCGCGCGCGAGCGGCTCGCCGCCGGCGCGGATTCGGTCACGGCCGCAATGGAATCCGGGCGCACCCGCCTGCGGCCGGTGCTGATGACCGCGCTTGCCATGATCATCGGCATGGTCCCGATGGCGATCGAATTCGGGACAGAACGCGCCGCTCGGCCGCGCCGTCATCGGCGGCCTTCTGTTCGCGACGCTCGCGACGCTGTTCTTCGTGCCGATCCTGTTCAGCATTTTCCATCGGCACGACGTCGCCAAAGTCACCGCCGACGAACCTCAACTGGCCCTTTCGCCGCAAACCTGAAGCGAGCCATGATGCCCGAAGCTGATCAACCGCATGACACGCCGAAAAATGTGAGCCCCCGCCGCCTGCTGGTGACGGGCGGGATGGTCGCCCTCGTCGCCGTCGCGACGGCGACCATCGGCATCACCAATCGCGCCAAAGGCGTCCAGGAAATCACGCGATGGACCGACCGCCAGGCGATCCCGACCGTCGCGGTCGTGACACCGAAGAGCGCGACCGGCCAGGACGAGCTGGTGCTGCCGGGCAATCTCGACGCGTTCTACACCGGATCGATTTTCGCGCGAGCGAGCGGCTACGTGCGGGAGTGGTACGAGAACATGGGTGCCCGGGTGAAAAAGGGTCAGGTGCTGGCCTTGATCGACACGCCCGATCTTGATCAGCAGCTGGCGCAGGCGCGCGCCGATCTCTCCACGGCCCGGGCCAACTTGCAGCTCTCCAACGTGACCGCCGAGCGCTGGGAGACGCTCGCCACCCGCAATATCGTCTCGCAGCAGGCCAAGGACGAAAAAGTCGGCGATCGCGAGGCAAAGACCGCGGCGGTGAAGGCGTCCGAGGCCAACGTCGCGCGGCTCGAATCGCTGCAATCGTTCAATCAGCTGGTCGCGCCGTTCGACGGGGTCGTCACGTCCCGCGGCATCGATATCGGTCAGCTCGTCGCTGCCGGCGGCAATTCAGGACGGCCGCTCTTCACCGTGTCCGACATCCACCGGATGCGCATTTACGTCAACGTGCCGCAAGCGTTCCTGAGCGAGCTCAAGCCGGGACTCACCGCGTCGCTGGTCCTGCCGCAATACCCCGGCAAGACCTTCCCGGCGACGCTGACGACCACGTCCAACTCGGTGGCGATGGAATCGCGCTCGGCACTGGTCGAGCTGCAAGCGGACAATCCCGACGGCAAGCTGTGGCCGGGCTTCTTTGCCGAGGTTCATTTTCATCTCGACACCAAGCCGAACGTCCTGCGGGTTCCGGCGACCGCCTTGTTCTTCGGGCCGCGCGGCATCGAAGTGGCGCTGCTGACCGGCGAGGGGAAGGTGCACATGTCCAAAGTCGAGGTCGGCCGCAATCTCGGCAGCGAAGTCGAAATTTTGTCGGGCGTCGCGGCGGACGCCTCGGTCATCGACAACCCGCCCGAATCGCTGATGACGGGCCAAGCCGTGAGCGTCGCCGGCCGAGAGAATGACGACGCTGCGTCGCAGCACGTCGGATCGATCAAGAAAGAAGCGAAACAGAACTGAGGCGGCGGCGTTCGTACGCCGTAAGAGTCGTGTGACGATGCGATCGCCGACGCGGTAGGAAGTGCGGTCGCGTCGTAACACCGCCGGACGAGATTTTCCCCAGCACGATAACGACGGCTTAATTTGTCTCAAGGAACATGCTCTAGAATGTAGCACCCGTGCAATCGGGTTGCCGCCGTTACGCGCTAGCGGACTTTTCTGGAGATGCTCATGTGCCATCTTTGCGATAGCGGAAATCGTGAGTTGTCGGCGCCGATCGCGCGGCGCGGCGTTCTGAAGCTTGCGGGCGGTGCGGCACTCAGCCTGGCGGTATCAGGATCGCACGCCGCGGAGGCGCCGAAAGCGCCGCCGAAGCCGGAAAACGTGCTGTCGCCCGATGCGGCGCTCGATCGCCTGATGAAGGGAAACGAGCGCTATGTCGAAGGCATCGCCACGGCGCCACGACTTCAAGCATGAGCGCGAGGCGCTGACCAAGGGACAGAACCCGTTTGCGGGCGTGCTCAGCTGCGCGGATTCCCGCATCGCTCCCGAATACGCGTTCGACGCGGGCCGCGGCGACCTCTTCGTGTGCCGCGTCGCCGGAAATCTGCTCAATGACGACGTGACTGCGAGTTTCGAGTACTCGGTCGCGGTGCTCAACACTCCGCTCATCATGGTGCTCGGCCACCACGCCTGCGGTGCGGTCGACGCCGCGATTTCATCGATCAAGAACGGCACGACCCTGCCAGGGCACTTGCCCTCGCTGGTCACAGCCCTCACGCCGGCCGTCAAGGCGGTGCTTGATCAGCCGGGCGACACCCTTCTCAATGCGATCAAGCAGAACGTCGTTCTGACCGTCGCCGCCGTAAAGGCGGCGACGCCGATCCTGAGCGAGGCGGTCGAGGCGAAGAAGCTGCGCGTGGTCGGCGCGGTCTAC
This sequence comes from uncultured Alphaproteobacteria bacterium, assembly GCA_963702755.1. Classification (GTDB taxonomy): domain Bacteria; phylum Pseudomonadota; class Alphaproteobacteria; order Rhizobiales; family Xanthobacteraceae; genus JAJPKK01. The sequence goes on from CAVPDZ010000022.1 coordinate 220,009, forward strand.
AACCTCGCAAACGGCCGCGTCGACATGGTGAGTTGAGTCGCGTTTGCCGGCGGCGCGAACGAGCTTGGAAGATCACGCGCTCTTGTTGACGCCCCAGAACAAGGCGAATGGTGCCGGCTTGATGCCGCTGACTTCTTTGCGCCAAGCGTGGTGCCGGAGGAACGCACCGAGCGGCGCGCACACGACGTAGTCGAGCGCGGCCTTGTTGAGTCGGCGAGCGGCTGTCCTTTCCTCGTCGGCGTTCGTTGCGTCAAACCAGGCAGCGACCTCAGCTTCGACTTGCGGACTGTTCGCCCAGCCATTTGGCTGATTGCCGTCCGCACGAAAAAACCGATTGGTCGGGTCCGCACAGTCGACACCGTAAAGAGCGGTGATGAACATATGCCATCCGCCCTGGCTCGGTGGCAGTTTCTGCGACCGCCGCGCAATGAGCGTGCCCCAATCGACGGCGGCGTAGTCGACCTTTGCCCCCAGCCGTTGGAGCAGATCGACCGTGAGGTCACCCCAGACCTTGTGGTTCGGAATATCTTGTGCCGCCATGAGGGTGATCGGCTCCCCCGCATAGCCGCTTTCAGCCAGCAACCTCTTGGCAACATCCGGTCGGCGGGGGCCTTTGAGAATTTCGCCGCCCTCCTCGTTGTAAAGCGGGACGCCGGGTGCGAAATACCCCGGCATCGGCTTCCAAAGGCTGTCCTCGTCGCCGAGGACCGCGCGCATGTAGTCTTCCTGGCTCAGGGCCATCAGGATCGCACGCCGCGCCCGCTGATCATTGAAGGGCGGGAGCAAGTGGTTCATCGCCAGCGCACCGACGACGCCAAGCCGATCATTTATCGCTGTCGTCAGGTTACGGTTGTTCCGAAGGACCGGCACGAGATCGGGAAGAACAAGCTCCAACCAATCGACCTCCCCGTTCTGTAGCGCAGCGGAGGCAGTCGCCGGATCAGCAATGGTGATCCATTCGATGCGATTCACCACGATATTTTTGCCGCCGGCGAGCCATGATGCCGGTTCCTGGCGCGGCACGTAGCCGTCGAATTTCTCGAACACCGCTTTCGCACCCGGCACCCATTCGCTCTTGGCAAAGCGCATGGGCCCACTGCCAACATATTCTTTGATTTGCTTGAACGGATCCGTTGCGGCGATGCGCGCCGGCATAATGAAGCAGCACGGCGTCACCAGCTTTCCAAGCGCGAGCAGCATTTTGGGATAGGGCTTTTTCAAAGCCCAGCGGAACGTGCGGTCGTCAATCGCCGCAAGTTCGTTTTCGATCGCCTTTATCATGCCGCCCATGGGCTCGCGCGCCGCCCAGCGGTTGATGCTCGCCACCGCGTCTTTCGCGAGGACCGGTTCGCCGTCGTGAAACTTGAGCCCAGGCCGCAGTCGAAAAGTCCACGTCAATCCGTCTGCGGAGAGTTCTTCGGCTTCGACCATCTGACGCCGTGGCGTGAGCGTGGTGTCGACGCCATACAGCATGTCCCACACCAGCAGCCCGGCGTTTCGCGCAACGTACGCGGAACTCCAGATCGGATCGAAGTTGGCGAGATCGGCGTACGGTACCAGTCGCAACGTTCGCGCCGCCGCACGCTGCGAGATTGCCGGCGTGGCAAATCCGCCCGCGGCAGCCAATGCACTTAGTCCGGCGGAGGTTTTCAGGAAGTTCCGTCGGTTCATGAGGCATCCCTCGCATCGACACAACCCGGCAATCTTCCGCAATATCGCTGGCTTCTGCAACGGACTCGCCGCGGCGCACGCGCCCTACGACAAGATCGGTCTTAAAACGTGGAGCCGCGGGGCCGGCCTTGCGAACGTGAATCAAACCCGTCATTCTTCGACGCTGCCGGCCAGATCATGTCAAACGCAGGTGCCTTCGCGCATGTCGCCGGGGCATTCGTGATGGAGGCACACTTGGATTCTTTTGTCCGCAACGCTTGGTATCCGGCCGCGTGGTCGCGCGAGGTCGTTCATGAACTGACGCAGCGCCGCATCCTCGGCGACCTCGTCTGCCTTTACCGCACCTCGACCGGCGACGTCGCGGCTCTGGACGATGCCTGTCCGCACCGGCTCGCGCCGCTCTCGCTCGGAAAGCTGAAGGGCGACGCACTCGAATGCGGCTATCACGGCATGACCTTCGATTGCAGCGGGAAATGCATCCGCATTCCGGGGCAGCCGATGATCCCGCCGCGTTCCGACGTCAGAGCCTATCCGATCGTCGAGAAGCTTGGCCTGTGCTGGATCTGGATGGGCGATCCGGCGCTCGCGAATCCGAGCGAAATCTACGATCTGCCGGCCTCTCGCGATCCGAAATACAGCGTCCTCGAAGGCGACGCGCTGGCGATCGGCTGCAATTATCTGAGCCTCGCCGACAATCTCTGCGACCCCGCCCATGTGAGCTTCGTCCATCTCTCGAGCCTCGGCGGCGCGTCCGGCGAGGACATCCCGGTTCACAATGAACGGACCGCCCCGAAGAAGCTCGTGACGTGGCGGTGGACGCTCGATTCGCCGGCGGTGCCGATCTTCGCGCAGTTCGGAAAGTTCGCCGGCAATGTGGATCGCTGGCAGTATTACCACTACGACGCGCCCAACATTGCGGTGGTCGATTTCGGCAGCGCCGATGTCGGCACCGGCGCGCCCGAGGGCAATCGCAGCGACTGCCTGCAGATGTATTCGTGCCATTTCCTCACGCCGGTCGATGAGCAGAACTGCATCGACTATTGGCAGGTGGTGAAGAATTTCCCGACCGATGCGGCGACGACCGAGGCGATGCGCGCGCAGCTTCGCATCGCGTTCAACGAGGACAAGGACATCCTGGAAGCGATCCAGCGGAACGAGAACGAGCGGCCGAACGCACGGCGGCTGAGGCTTGCGCTCGACGCAGGGGTCCAGCGGATGCGGCGGATGGTGGAAGAACTGATCGAGGCCGAACAGAAAGCGGCAACGGCTGCTTAGTTGACCAAGTCCATGAGACCAATCGTAGGGTGGGCAAAGCCACCGGGTCCGGCCTTTGGCCGGCCCGATGACAGGCTCCGCGTGCCCACCGCGAGGCTTCCACGTGGGCACGGCGCGAAGAGCGCGCCTTTGCCCACCCTACGAGGCCGCTCAATGCGGTGCGAGTTTTGATATCACAAAGCTAGATCGCGGGATCACCGCGCGGAGAACTCCGACATGCGCAGCTCGGCCGTCTTGTTCAGTCTCGCCGTCATCACGCTCACGGTCGGCGCCGACGATGTCGCGCTCGCGCAGGCCACGATCAAGATCGGCGATATCAACACCTACAAGATCATGGCGGCGAACATGGTGCCCTATCGCAAGGGCACCGATCTCGCCGTCGATGAGATCAACGCCGCGGGTGGCGTGCTCGGCCGCAAGCTCGAAATCATCCAGCGCGACGACAATGCCAACCCGGCGGACGCCGTGCGGGTCGCGGCCGAACTGCGGCTCAATGAAAAGGTCGACGTTCTCGCCGGCACCATCTTGTCCAATGTGGGATTGGCGGTCGCCGATTTCGCCAAGCACTACAAGACGTTTTTCCTCGCAACGGCGGCGACGACCGACAAGCTCGTGTGGGACGACGGCAATCGTTACACCTTCCGCCTGCGCGCCTCGACCTACAGCCATTCGGCGGCGCTGGTGCCGTACGCGGCTGCGCAAAAGCGCAAGCGCTGGGCGCTCGTCTATCCGAATTTCGAATTCGGCCAATCGTCGGTCGCGTCCTTCAAGGAATTGATGCGCAAGGCGCAGCCCGACGTCGAATTCGTGAGCGACTTCGCCGTGCCGCTCGGCAAGGTCGATGCCGGCCCGCTGGTCGAAGCTTTGGCGGATGCCAAGGTCGACGCGATCTACAATGCGCTGTTCGGGCCCGATCTCGTCCGGTTCGCCCGCGCCGGCGCAACCCGCGGGCTGTTCACCGGCAAGACGGTCGTCGGCGTTTTCACCGGCGATCCGGAATACATCGACGCCCTCAAGGACGACGCGCCCGAGGGCTGGTACGTCACCGGTTACCCCTGGTACCTGATCAAGACGCCGGAGCACCTCGCATTTCTCGCGGCCTATCAAAAGCGTTGGAACGACTATCCGCGCATTTCGTCGATCATGGGCTACATCACCATCAAGTCGCTCGCCGCCGGCATCGCCAAGGCGGGCTCGACGGACACCGAGGCGCTGGTGGCCGCGTTCGAGGGGCTTCCGGTCGCAACGCCGTCGGGCGACATCACCTTCCGCGCCCTCGACCACCAATCGACGCTCGGCGTCTATGTCGGTCACACCGGCCTGAAGGACGGCAAGGGCGTGATGGTCGACTACGAGTATCTCGACGGGTCGACGCTGCAGCCGAGCGACGAGGTCGTCCGCAAGCGCCGCCCGAAGGAGTGATGGGCGCCGACTTAAGCGGGTGACCTCGAGGCGCGCGCTGCATGCCTCGGCTTTGGATCAGACACTTCCGACGCTCCCCCGGCCCGTCGTCGCCCGGCTTGACCGGGCGACCCAGTAACCACCGACCGCGAGTTTAGGCACTCATTCGAATTCGAACGCTGGGGTTACTGGATGCCCGCTTTCGCGGGCATGACGGCCGATGGGATGGGGTGCGCTGGTGAGCTGCGAGGAGCCGCAGTCGAACTCAGAAGGCCGGTTCCCGCTCTCGCGGGCATGACAACGGCGACGATCGGCTTGCGCCTGCGTCGGTTCGCCCTATAGTCCGCGCCGATTTTGCGGCGTGTTCCGCCGCGTGGCGCCAGGAGGTTCGCATTGGCCAAGGGTGATGTGAAAAAGGTGGTGCTCGCCTATTCGGGCGGGCTCGATACATCGATCATCCTGAAGTGGCTGCAGACCACCTACGGCTGCGAGGTCGTGACCTTCACCGCCGATCTCGGGCAGGGCGAGGAGCTTGGTCCCGCGCGCGACAAGGCGCTGCTCCTCGGCATCAAGCCGGAGAATATCTTCATCGAGGATTTGCGCGAGGAATTCGTGCGCGACTACGTCTTTCCGATGTTCCGCGCCAATACACTCTACGAAGGCCAATACCTGCTCGGCACCTCGATCGCGCGGCCGCTGATTGCCAAGAAGCAGATCGAGATCGCGGAGAAAGTCGGCGCCGATGCGGTCGCCCACGGCGCGACCGGCAAGGGCAACGACCAGGTCCGCTTCGAACTCACCTATTACGCGCTCAAGCCCGACGTGAAGGTGATCGCGCCGTGGCGCGAATGGGACCTGACCTCGCGCACGCGGCTGATCGAATTCGCCGAGCAGCACCAGATCCCGATCGCCAAGGACAAGCGCGGCGAGGCGCCGTTCTCGGTCGATGCCAACCTGCTGCACGCTTCTTCGGAGGGCAAGGTGCTGGAAGACCCGGCGCAGGAAGTGCCGGACTACGTCTACTCGCGCACCGTCGATCCGGAAAACGCTCCCGACAAGGCGACCTACATCACCGTGGCGTTCGAGCGCGGCGATGCGGTCGCGCTCGACGGCAAGAAATTGTCGCCGGCGGCGCTGCTCGCGCGCCTCAACGAGCTTGGCCGCGCCAACGGCATCGGCCGCCTCGACCTCGTCGAGAACCGGTTTGTCGGCATGAAGTCGCGCGGCATGTACGAGACGCCCGGCGGCACCATCCTCTACGCCGCGCATCGCGGCATCGAGCAGATCACGCTCGATCGCGGCGCCATGCACCTCAAGGACGAGCTGATGCCGAAATATGCCGAGCTCGTCTACAACGGCTTCTGGTTCGCGCCGGAGCGCGACATGCTCCAGGCCGCGATCGACCGCAGCCAGGAATTCGTGACCGGCGACGTGCGCCTCAAGCTCTACAAGGGCAACGTCGCCGTGGTCGGCCGGCAGAGCCCTTATTCGCTCTACGACCAGGACCTCGTCACCTTCGAGGAGGGCGCGGTCGCCTACGATCACCGCGACGCCGCCGGCTTCATCCGCCTCAATGCGTTGCGGCTGCGCACGCTCGGCCAGCGCAAGCGCAAACTGAAGCTGTAGCGAACTCGCGCACGGAGCCGTCATGCGCATTGCTGTCCTCGGCGGCGGAAACGGGTCTTTCGCCGCGGCCGGGGATTTTGCGCTGGCGGGCCACGAGGTGCGCCTGTGGCGGCGCGATCGCGATGCGGTCGCGGCGCATCGGGCGGCGGGCGGGTCGATCATCGTCAAGGATTTTCGCGGCCGGCACGAGGCGCGGCCCGCGCTCATCACGGCGGACATTGCCGAGGCCGTGCGCGGCGCCGAACTCATCGTCTGCCCCGTGCCGGCGCCGGCGCAGGCCGATGTCGCGCGTGCGGTGGCTCCGCATCTTGCCGACGGGCAGGTGGTGTTTCTGCCGCCGGGCACTTTCGGCTCGGTGGTTTTCGCGCAAGCCGCGCGCGCGGCCGGCAACCGCGCCGACGTCGCGTTCGCCGAGACCGGCACGCTGCCATGGCTCGCGCGCAAGCATGGTCCTTTCGAGGTCGCGATCACGGTGCGTGCCAAGCGGCTGCCGACCGGCGTGCTGCCGTTGCGGCTGAGCGAGCACGCGCTCGCCGTCATCGGCCGCGCATTCCCGGGCGTCATCGAGCCCTGCGGCAATGCGCTGTCGGGCGCGCTGATGAATGCGGGGCCGATCATCCACCCGCCGCTCATCATCATGAATGCCGCGCCGCTCGAGCACTTCGCGCGCTGGGACATTCACAAGGAGGGCACCCAGCCGGCGGTGCGCCGCGTCACCGACGCGCTCGACGGCGAGCGCATCGCCGTGCGCGAGGCGTTCGGGTTCGGTCCGCCGCATTTTCCGCTGGCGAACCATTACGCGCGCGACGGCGAGGAATGGATGTACGGCCGCGGCTCCCACGACAAGCTCACCGACTCCGGCGATTGGCGCGAGCACATCGTGCTCACGACGCACCGCTACATGCTGGAAGATGTTCGCTATCGGGCTCTCGTTTCTCGTGTCGGCGGGCGCATGCGCGGGCGTCGCGACGCCGCTCGCGCGCGCCTTTCTCGCGATCGGCAGCGCGATCTGCGGGGAGGATTTCCTCGCGACCGGCCGCACCTTGAAGAGCCTCGGTCTCGGCGATCTCGATCCCGCCGGCCTCGAATGCGCTGCTCGCCGAGGGGTTTCGGTGACGGCCCGCGCGCCGATCGCCTGCCTCGGCGCCGGCCGGATGGCGCGCGGCATTGCCGTCTGTTTTGCCTACGCCGGCCACAACGTCACGCATGGTCGACGTCAAGGCGCGCGCCGAAGAGGATTTCGCGCGCATCGCCGGCGAAGCGATGGAGGAAGTGCGCTCGACGCTCGCCATGCTGGCGCAGTTCGGCCTCTTTGCCGAAGCCGCGGTGCGAAACGATCGCCGCGCGCGTCACGGTCACGCCGCGAGCGCGCGGCGGCGGCGCGCGCTCGGCGACGCTGCCGTGCTCTTCGAATGCGTGCCGGAACGGCTCGATCTCAAGCGCGAGGTGCTGGCGCGCGCCTCCGCGACGGCCGATCGGCACGCGATCATCGCGTCCACCACCTCGACCATTCTGGTCGACGACCTGGCCGGCGCAGTCGCCGAGCCCGCGCGCTTTCTCAACGCCCATTGGCTCAACCCGGCGTTCCTGGTGCCGCTGGTCGAGGTGATGCCGGGCGCTGCGACCGACCCCGCCGTCGTCGCTCGCCTCAAGGCGCTGCTTGAGAGCATCGGCAAGGTGCCGGTCGTGTGCGCGGCGCGGCCCGGCTACATCGTGCCGCGCATCCAGGCGCTCGCCATGAACGAGGCGGCGCGCATGGTGGAGGAGGGCGTCGCGACCGCCGACGACATCGACAAGGCGATCAAATACGGGTTCGGGCTGCGCTTTGCGGTGCTCGGCATGCTCGAATTCATCGACTGGGGCGGCGGCGATATTCTCTATTACGCCAGCCGCTATCTCACCGGCGCGCTCGCGAACGAGCGTTACGCCGCGCCCGAAATCGTCGAGCGCAACATGCACGAGGGCCGCATCGGCCTGCGGACGCGCAAGGGCTTTCTCGACTACGAAGCGCGCGACGTCGAGGCCTACCGCCGCGAACGGCTCGAAGCCTTCGTCAAACTGCTCGCCCATTTCGGCCTGACCCGCCCGCCGGTGACGTAGGGCGATCTCTCACGCCGATTGCAACGGCTGCCGCCAATGTCTGGAACGTCGCGGCCGACGCCGCCAATAGCTGCCGCGGAAAAGCGAGCGACCGCCGGAATGCCAGCGGCGCATGCAAAAGGAACGGTGGGGTCGCGTCGCAGCAATGCGCCGCACCTTGACCGGCCGGGTAGCTACAGTCGGCACGACGGCCTTCGAGAGCACCGCGACGCGAACCACACCTGAGCCACCCGTGCCTCTTTGTCGCCGGGAATGGGAAAAGGGTTCAAAGCGCGGCGGGGTCGATGCGCGTCGAAATTTAAGCTGCGGCCAGTCATGACCGCGCGAGACGCAGTCGGTAGGATGATTGCAGGTTCATCCATAGCTCGGGCGTTGTCCCAAAGTACTTTCCGAGGCGCAGCGCAATGGAAGCAGTGATCGCAGAACGGCCATGAACGATGTCATTGATGCGCGCGGGACTGACGTCGATGTCTCGCGACAATCAATTCTGACTGATGCCATTCGGCTTCATAAATTCCTCGGCCAGAATCTCGCCGGGGGAAATTGGTTCAAGACGCTTCAACTTCGCACCTCGCCGCGCTACCGCCCCCGCCGCTTAAACCCCCCGCGCATTCCCGGCCTCCCGAGCGACGAGCGCGGCCGCGACTGCGGGATCGATTCGATGGCGGGGCCCATTTGGTCGAGGTTGGGCTTGTGGGGGCCGTCGCGGCGGGTGGCGGGGCCGTGCACCCCACCCCGGCCGCCGCTCTCCGCGGCGGCCGACCCTGCCCCACGAGTGGGTCCCCCTCCAGGGGAGGGTGAAGCGGGCCGGGGCACCTTTCGCGGTCGGGTCGTCCATGACGGCGAGTTCGGTGGCGCGCAGGCGCTTGATCTCGTCGCGCAGGCGGGCGGCTTCCTCGAAGTCGAGGTCGGCGGCGGCTTCGCGCATGCGGGTTTCGAGGTCGGCGATGATGGCCTCGAAATTGTGGCCGATGGTCGCGATCTCTTCGCCGAACTCGCCGGCCTCGCCGCCGCCGGCGGAGACCAGCACGTGGTCGCGCTCGTACACGCTGTCGAGGATGTCGGCGATGCCCTTGCGCACGCTTTCCGGCGTGATGCCGTTCTCGGTGTTGTAGGCCTCCTGCTTCTCGCGGCGGCGGTTGGTTTCGGCCATCGCCCGCTCCATCGAGCCGGTGACGGCGTCGGCGTAGAGCACCACCCTGCCGTCGACGTTGCGCGCGGCGCGGCCGATGGTCTGGATCAGCGAGGTCTCGCTGCGCAGGAAGCCTTCCTTGTCGGCGTCGAGGATGGCGACCAGCGCGCATTCGGGAATGTCGAGGCCCTCGCGCAGCAGGTTGATGCCGACCAGCGCGTCGAAGGCGCCGAGGCGCAGGTCGCGGATGATCTCGATGCGCTCGATGGTGTCGATGTCCGAGTGCATGTAGCGCACGCGGATGCCCTGCTCATGCAGGTATTCGGTCAAATCCTCGGCCATGCGCTTGGTCAGCACGGTGACGAGCGCGCGATAGCCGGCGCGCGCCACCGCGTGCAATTCGCCGACGAGATCGTCGACCTGGGTGCGCGCCGGGCGGATGTCGACCGGCGGATCGATGAGGCCGGTCGGGCGGATCACCTGCTCGACGAACACGCCGCCCGACTGGTCGAGCTCCCAGCCCGACGGCGTCGCCGACACCGCGACGGACTGCGGCCGCATCGCGTCCCATTCCTCGAACCGCAGCGGCCGGTTGTCCATGCACGAGGGCAGGCGGAAGCCGTATTCGGCGAGCGTCGCCTTGCGGCGGAAGTCGCCGCGATACATGCCGCCGAGCTGCGGAATGGTGACGTGGCTTTCGTCGACGAAGACCAGCGCGTTGTCGGGCACGTATTCGAACAGGGTCGGCGGCGGCTCGCCGGGCTGGCGGCCGGTGAGATAGCGCGAATAGTTCTCGATGCCGGCGCAGCTGCCGGTCGCCTCCATCATTTCGAGATCGTAGAGGGTGCGCTGCTCGAGCCGCTGCGCCTCGATGAGGCGGCCCGCCGCGTTGAGCTGATCGAGGCGGAAGCGCAGCTCCTGCTTGATGCCGGCGATCGCCTGCAGCAGCGTCGGGCGCGGCGTCACGTAGTGCGAATTGGCGTAGATCTTGACGAACTTCAGCTTGTCGGTCTTGTGGCCGGTGAGCGGATCGAACTCCTCGATCGACTCGACCTCGTCGCCGAACAGATTGACGCGCCAGGCGCGGTCCTCGTAGTGCGCCGGGAAGATGTCGACGATGTCGCCGCGCACGCGAAACGTGCCGCGGGAAAAGTCGCCGCCGGTGCGCTTGTATTGCAGCGCCACGAGGTCGGCGATCAGCCGGCGCTGGTCGATGCGCTCGCCCTGCTTGATGGCGAAGGTCATCGCCGTATAGGTCTCGACCGAGCCGATGCCGTAGATGCACGACACCGAGGCGACGATGATGACGTCGTCGCGCTCGAGCAGCGCGCGCGTCGCCGAATGGCGCATGCGGTCGATCTGCTCGTTGATGGAGGATTCCTTCTCGATGTAGGTGTCGGTGCGCGGCACGTAGGCTTCGGGCTGGTAGTAGTCGTAATAGGAGACGAAGTACTCGACCGCGTTGTCGGGGAAGAAGCTGCGGAACTCGCCGTAGAGCTGGGCCGCCAGCGTCTTGTTGGGCGCGAGGATCAGCGCCGGGCGCTGCGTCGCCTCGATCACCTTCGCCATGGTGAAGGTCTTGCCGGAGCCGGTGACGCCGAGCAGCACCTGCGTGCGGTCGTTGCGGCGCAGGCCCTCGACCAGCTCGTCGATCGCCTGGGGCTGGTCGCCCTTGGGCTCGAAGTCGGAGCGAATGACGAGGCTCTGGCCGCCCTCGGACTTTTCCGGGCGCGGCGGGCGATGGGGCACCCACGGCTGTTCGCGGAATTCGGGCCGGCCCTCGCGCAGCAGCGATTCGAGCGCCTGGGCGGTGGCGGCGATGCCAGGAGTGCCAGCTTCGGCGAGGGCATTGCGGCGCCGCTTGCCCGTGGGCCCGCTGGCCGGAACCTCGTCCCCGATCGCATCCGACGATGCGGCGTCATCGGTGATGCCCCAGGCGCGGGCAAGGTCGGGGTCGATCTCGCCGGGGCCGACCTTGGTCAGGTCGCCGAACGGCGCCTTGCCCACGTAGCCGGGACCCGCATAGCCCGGACTTGCGTAGCCCGTCTGGGGCCGCTCCTTGAATCCCTCCGGCGTCGATTCCCGGGCGCGATGGGCGGCGGCAAAGTCGGCGCGGCGGTCGCGGGAATTGTCGGCCGGCGGCTTGAGGCCCGATGGTACGTCGAGACCGGTCTGCGACCCGACCCCGGCCTCGCCACGATTGATGGCGGGATTGAGCAGGTCGGCGAGCGCCGGGGCGATGGGCGGCAAATGCTCCCGCGCGGCCTTGGCGCGGGTCGGCCGGGCCGGGTCCTTCGCCTTCTTCGGCGGCTTGTTTGACGGCTTGCCGCTACGGTCGTCGGGGGGATTCGCCATTAACCAAATATGGGCCGCGGCGGGTGGCCGGAAAAGGGCGGCGACGGGGCGTCAAATGTAGATTCCGTAGCCCGGATGAGCGCAGCGATATCCGGGGCAAGCCTATCCAAATTGAGGGGCCTTCCCGGATGTCGCTGTGCTCATCCGGGCTACATTCGCGACGTCAAACGGTACGGAGGTAACGCCCAAAGCGACGGCCAACGCGTTGATTTGTCGGGAACATTAACCATAAGCCGGATTTTTTTTAGCAATCCATTTTTCACCCCCGGTTAGCCTTAATTAAACTTTGTTTGCGATCAATTTCGCATGTGGGACGGTTAGCGGGGGGACGCCGGCATGGGTCGTGCGAGTGCCTTGGTATTGGGTTGCGTTGGGGTGCTGGGGGTTACCGGCGTTGCAGGTGTCGTCACCGGGATGAATGCCCGTGGCACCCAGGGCGCTTCGGAATCGGTCGCATTCATTGGAGCCACGCCGGCGGAAGTGGTCGCCTCGCGGTTTCCATTGGTCGAGCAAACGCCGGCCGTTCTGGTCGACAACTCTCCGATCATCGGACCGGATGACCAGCAGACCCTGTTCAGCCCATTCCCGTTCTATCCGGCAACCGGCGTCGCCTCGACCGCGAGCGTCGTCAACGTCGCGTCCGCCGAACCGGCGCCGGCTCCGCAGCAGAAGCCGCAATCCACTTACAGCGTCGCGTCCGTCTCGCCGGAGACGCAGGCCCCCTACAAGCTCGCGTCGGTCACGCCTGAGCCGGTCAAGGCGCAGGTGGCCAAGGCCGAGGTGAAGACGGAAGCCAAAGCTGAAGCCAAACCCGCGCCGCGCCGCGCCAAGCCGAACAGCGTCCTCAACGAGGCGCAGATCGCCAGCATGAAGCGCCGGCTCAACCTGACGCCCGACCAGGAGCCGTTGTGGCCGGCGGTCGAGTCCGCTCTGCGCAATATTTCCTACGCGAAGAACGCGACCACGAGCCCGGTTCGCACGCCGCAAGGCGCGATGGCCTACGTCGATCCCGACAGCAACGAAGTGGCCCAACTGAAATACGCCGCGCTGCCGCTGATCATGCGGCTCGACGACGACCAGCGGCGTGAGGTCCGCTCGATGGCCCACGTCATGGGCCTCGAAGGCGTCGCCTCGCGCTTCTGATCCGGGAAGTCTGATCCGGGAACCGCTTTTCTTTGTCGTATGGCCGCGCCCGTCGCGGCCATACGCATTTTTGCGATCACCGCAGCCTGGCCACGTCATCGTCCGGCTTGACCGGACGATCCAGTACGCACTGGCCTGTCCGTTGGAGCAGAGAGTGCGTCCCCGGATAATCCGGTGGTTACTGGATCGTCCGGTCAAGCCGGACGATGACGGCGCGGAGGGTTGGAGAGCGAGTGTGCGTAGGGTGGGCAAAGCGCGGACGTGTCCGCGCGTGCCCACGTTCGGTCTCTCCCCGTGAGTACGACCCTCCCGCGTGGGCACGGCGCGTGAAGGACGCGCCTTTGCCCACCCTACGAGTCCGTTCGTGGAACGCGCGCTACACCGGCGTGCGGAATTTCTTGTAGAGGTCCTGGACGGCGGCGAGGGACTGGTTGTTGAGCGGCACGTCGATGGGCTCACCGCTTTCGGCGGAGAGATCGGCGGCGAGGTAGCACTCCATCACGCGGCGCGCGCTTTCGGGCGAGACCATCGGCTCGCGGTCGCGCATGACGCATTCGAGGAAGTGCAGCGTCTCCGGCCCCATCTGGCCGGCGAACACGTGATCGACCTGTTCGCCCGGCATGGTGGACATCGGAAAGCGCGTGCCCTCGGCGACGGTGTTGAGCCAGTTGTCGCGCTGGGTGTCGTCGAGGAACAGCGAACCCTCGGTGCCGGTGATCTCGATCCAGGTGGCGCAGTAGTTCGGATAGCTCGGCGGCAGGTTCCAGCCGCCGCCGATCGCGACCAGCGTGCCGTCGTCCATGGTGACGGTGGTCCACATGACGTCGTAGGAGCCGTTGACGTCTTTCATGAAGCCGTAGGCGCCCTGGGAATAGACGCGCACCGGTTTCGCCGGCTCGAGCAGCCAGAACACGAAGTCGAGGTCGTGGGTCGACTCCATCGCGGCAGGCGACAGGCGCACGCGGCTTGCGATCTTCTTGCCGAGACTGCGGCTCAAGTGCCGGCTCACCATCACCGAGACGGTCCGGCCCAGCGTGCCGTCGGTGATCTTCTTCTTGGCGTAGGCGACCTTGGTGTTGAAGCGCTGCGAATAGCCGATGGTGAATTTCAGGTTGTTGCGCCTGGCGATGGTGATGAGCTCGTCGGCCTCGAACAGCTCCATGGCGATCGGCTTTTCGAGCAGCACGTGCTTGCCGGCGCGCAGGCAGTCGCGAGCAATCGGAAAGTGCGTGTGCTCCGGCGTGGTGCAGACATAGACCACGCTGATCGCGGGGTTCTTGATGATGTCCTGATAGTCGAGCGTCGCCGTCGCCGGATTGGTGAGCGCCTTCACCTCGGCGAGGCGGTCGGGGCGGATTTCGCAGATGTGCAGCTTCTTGCACAGCGCCGAGCGCGACAGCGCTTCCGAACGGATGCCGCCGCACCAGCCGGTGCCGATCACCGCCGCTTCGAGTAGGTCCAAGACACGCTCTCCAGCCGATGTTCCTGGCCGCGCTTGTCGGGGGCCATCCAGGCGCCGTATCGAGTCTCCGGCAGCGCCGCAAGACGTGGCATGCCCGGCACAGGGCGCGGGCAAGACGAAAGCCACGCGGCATAAATCACGACGCTGGCCGTAATGAAAAGGGCCGGCCCCGAGGGAGCCGGCCCCATCAATCGTTACGCCGGCGCAGCGGTCGTCGCTGCGCTGCTCGCTTACGACATCGCCTGCTTGACGCGGTCGGGCGAGAACGGCACGCGGCGCATGCGCACGCCGGTGGCGTCGAAGATCGCGTTGGCGATCGCGGCCGCGACCGGGCGGATCGACGGCTCGCCGGCACCGGACGACGCGATCTCCGGATGGTTGATCAGCACCGACTCGACCTTCTCCGGCGTCTCGGTGATGTCGAGGATCGGGTAGGTGATCCAGTCCACCGTGGTGACGGCCTTGTCGTTGAACTTGACCTCTTCCCACAGCGTGCGGCTGATGCCCTGCACGATATTGCCCTCGATCGCATGGGCGAGGCCGTCCGGATTGATGATCTGGCCGCAGTCATGGGCGACGACGAAGCGGCGCGCCCGGATCTTGCCGGTCGAACGGTCGACGTCGACCTCGGCGACCACCGCCACCCGGGTGCCGTTGCGCTGCGCATAGGCAATGCCGCGGCCGGTGACGTGGACGCCGGTCTGGCGCTGCGGCGACGGCCGCGGCACCCAGCCGAACTTTTCCGTCGCGGCCTTGATCACCGCGATGTCGCGGGGATCCTTGACGTGCTGGAGGCGGAAGGCGACGGCATCGACCTTGAGGGCTGCGGCCACTTCGTCGATGAACGATTCGCTCGCGAAGTGGATCTGCGGCCCAACCGGATCGCGCAGGTGCGAGGTCCGCAGCGGCGAAGCGCGGTCGAGGAGGGGCGGCACGGTCTCCCACGCCAAACGCTTGTTGGGAAACTCGTAGGATTCCGCCGGCACGCCGAAGCCGTCGCCGGACGCGAGTTGCACGCCGCGAGTCTGGCCGGCGAGCGTATCCGGCGGCTTGCCGCCGTTGGTGTCGACGTCGACCCGCGAGAACCCCTTGCTGGTGAACTCGTAGGCCGTGATGTTGCCGGCCGCATCGAACGCCATGCGGGCGATGTGGATCGAGGCCGGACCCTTCGGGTCCCAGCCGGTGCCCTGCTCGCGCATGTATTGCAGCCGCACCGGCTTGCCGACGGCCTTGGCGAGGACGGCGGCGTCCATGGCGCAGTCGTCGGCGTCGTTGCGGCCATAGGAGCCCGGTCCGGTCTTCCAGATGACGCGGACCTTCTCCAGCGGCACGCCGATCGTCGCCGCAATGCCTTGCTGGACGAAGTGCGACTTCTGGCTGCCGGTGTAGCAGGTGACGTTGCCGTCCTTGATCTCGACCAGCGCGCAGGCCGGGCCCATGCCGGCGTGGGACTGGTACGGCCACTCGTATTCCGCCTCGATCACCTTGGCGGCGGAGCGGAAGGCCTCGTCGACGTTGCCGTTTTCCTTCTCGACGACGCGCTTGCGCACCGACGACTTGCGGATGACGTCATAAAGCGTGGCCTGCGGCGGGAACGGCGGCGTGGTTTTCGACCATTCCACCTTGAGCTTCTGCATGGCCTTGATGGCATCCCACTCCTTGTCCGCCACCACGCCGAGGAAGCCCTCCTGCCACACCACCTTGGCGCCCGGGATGTCCTTGATGGACGCTTCGTCGACCTTCACCGGCACGCTGCCGGCGACCGCCGGCCGGATCATCCGGCCATGCACCATGCCGGGCACTTTCATGTCGGTGACGAAGTCTTCCTGGGCGAAGACCTTGGGCGCCACGTCTTCCCGCTTGATCGGCTGGCCGACGACCTTGTGCTCGGACGGCTTCTTGGGCTCGGCCTTGCCGGGCGCATAGAGCGTGTTGCCGAACTGCTTGTTCCAGGCGAGTTCGACGTTGAAGTAGCGCCCGCCGATCAGCTCGGCGTACGACACCTTCTTGGCCGGATTGGACTTCGCCTGCACCACGCCGTCGATCACGGTGAGGTCGGCGGCCGGAACCGCGAGCTTCTCCGCGGCCATCTCGACCAGCACGCGGCGGGCTTCCGCGGCGGCAACGCGCATCTGCTTGCCGCCGAGCTGAATGCCCGTCGAACCCGAGGCGCCGCCCTGGTTCACGCTGGTGCCGGTGTCGCCCATGTAGACCTTGACGGCCTTGAACGGCACATCGAGTTCCTCGGCGACGATCTGGCCGATGGCGACGAACAGGCCGTGGCCCATGTCCATCTTGCCGAAGTAGGCGGCAACGGTGCCGTCGCCGTTGACGGCGATGTAGGAGGAGAGCTGGTCCGGCGTGAGCGGCGGCTTGGCCGCGGCCGCCGTATCCGCATGGGCGGCGCTGATTGCCAGCACCGTGTCGAGGCCGATCGGCATGCCGATCGAAACGACGAGGGCGCCGCCACCCTGGAGCAGAGCACGGCGAGAGAAGGTCGCGGGATTGTCGTGTTTCGTCATGGCACCCTCCCTCAACCCATCATCTCGGCGGCGCGCTTGACCGCGCGCATGATGCCCATGTGCGTGCCGCAACGGCATTTCAGGCCTTCGAGCGCGGCCTTGATCTCGTCGTCGGTCGGCTTCTTCTTGTCGCGCAGGAACGCGGCGGCCGTCATGATCCAGCCGTTGATGCAGTAGCCGCATTGCGGCACTTGCTCTTCGATGTAGGCGGTCTGGAGCGGATGCGGCTTTTCCGGCGTGCCGAGGCCGGCGAGCGTCACGATCTTGCTGCCGCCGACCGCCGAGACCGGCGTCACGCAGGTGCGGATCGGCTGACCGTCGAGTTGCACGGTGCAGGCGCCGCATTGCGCGAGGCCGCAGCCGAAATGGGGATTGTTCAGTCCGATGTCGTCGCGCAAGGCGTAGAGCAGCGGCATATCCGGATCGGCATCGACCACATGGTCCTTGCCGTTGACGTTGAGAGTGAATTTTTGCGCCATGATGCGTCCTTCCCGAATGGGGGCGGTGGCGGACCATAATCCAGCCGCGAGCCAATGAAAACCGCCCTTTCGGCCGTCGCGACATCGCCTGCGGGGCGCGTCGGCGAACGAGAGTGCGTGCGAGAAACAAGTTCCTATTCTTCCCCTCCCCCGCGTGCGGGGGAGGGTCAGGGAGGGGGCCTGTCTGCGACTTCGTGCCGTGGAGTGATGCCCCTCCCCAACCCTCCCCCGCGAGCGGGGGAGGGGAAAAGAAAGTGCGGCTGCGAAACGCAGCACCAGCAACATGCAGCGCCATCGGGTCGCCGATGCTGGCCACCGCGCCAAGTCAATCTGCGCCCCGAATGACCCGCGACATCGAGGGTTGCCTTGCTGGGCCGGACGGGCGATCAAGGCGAATGGCGGCACTCGACACCGTAAGCCTGATGATCCTGTTCGCGGCGTTGCTGGTGCTCGCGGGCATCCTGTCGAGCCTCGTGGCCTTGCGGTTCGGCGCTCCGCTGCTCCTCGTCTTTCTCATTATCGGCATGCTGGCCGGCGAATCGGGACCCGGCGGCATCAAGTTCGACGACGTCCACACGACGTACCTCGTCGGTTCCGTGGCGTTGGCGCTGATCCTGTTTGATGGCGGCCTGCGCACCCGCTTTGCGACCTTTCGCAGCGTGCTCGCGCCGTCGCTCGTGCTCGCGACCATCGGCGTCCTGCTCACGGCGGCACTCACGGCGCCGGCGGCGCACTACATGCTCGGCTTCGGCTGGGTTCCGTCGTTCCTCGTGGGCGCCGTCGTCGCCTCGACCGACGCCGCCGCGGTCTTCCTCCTGATCCACACCCGCGGCCTGCGGCTGCGACCGCGCGTCGGCGCCACGCTCGAAATCGAATCCGGCACCAACGATCCGTTCGCGATTTTTCTGACCCTCGCCCTGGTCGGTTTCCTGCTCGCACCCGACGAGAGCTGGTGGACCGTGCTTCAGGAACTCGGCGTCGAAGCCGTGGGCGGCGCGTTGATCGGCCTCATCGGCGGCCGCGCGCTTGTCACGGCGCTCAACCGCCTCAGCCTGCCGCAAGGCTTGCACGCGCCGCTGGTCACCACCGGCGCACTGGTGGTGTTCGCCATCGCCCAGGCGCTCCATGCCTCGGGCTTTCTCGCGGTCTATCTCGCGGGACTGATCGTCGGCAACCGGCCGACGCGCGCCCACAACTCCATCATCGTCTTCCTCGACGCCGGGACCTGGCTCGCCCAGATCGTCATGTTCGTCCTGCTCGGGCTGCTGGCATGGCCGGAGCGGCTGTTGGAGCACGCGGTGCCGGCGCTCGCGGTCGCGGCGACGCTGATGTTCATCGCCCGCCCGCTCGCGGTGTTTCTCTGCCTTGCGCCGTTCCGGTTCTCCTGGCGCGAGAAGACATTCATTTCGTGGGTCGGGTTGCGCGGGGCGGTCGGCATCTTCCTCGCCGCGATTCCATTGCTGGTCGGCATGGCCGACGCGCAGGTCTTTTTCGACATCGGTTTCGTCGTCGTGCTGGTGTCGCTTCTGGTGCAGGGCTGGACCATCGCGCTCGCGGCACATCGCCTGCACATCGCGCTGCCGGGGAGCGACCCGGCGCCGCGCCGTGTCGAACTTGATCTGCCCGGCCAGCTCGAACAGGAGCTGGTCGGCTACGAGATCGGCGGCAACAATCCCTATCTGCGGCGCCGGCTGCGCCCGTCATGGGCGAAGCTGATGCTGGTGGTGCGCGACGAGCACGTGCTGACGGCAGCGGAGGCGGGCGACATCCGCGAAGGCGATCATGCCTACTTCTTGGCGCCGCCGGAAAAGGCCAAGGCGCTCGATCGCTTTTTCGTCGACATGCCGCCGCCCGCCGCCCCGGATGTGCGACTGCTCGGCGATTTCTTCGTATCGGGCGACGTCACGCTCGCAACGCTCGGCGAAATCTATGGCCTCGCGATTGCGCCGGAGGAGGCGACGATGTCGCTCGCCGACTGGTTCGCCAAGCATCTGCATCACCGCATCAAGGTCGGCGAACGGTTGCCGCTCGGCAGCATCCAGCTCGTCGTCGATGGTGTCGCCAATGGGCGGGTGACGACAGTCGGCCTCGACCTCGCTGACGATGAACCGGACGAGCCGCGATCCCGTATTGCGGAGATCGGCGCGACGATGCGCGGCGCAGTGCGCCGGCTTGGTCAGGGCTGAACGGGCGCGGTTGCACCGGCGCGAACGACAACGCAAAGTGACGCGATGAGCAACTCCACAACAAGCAACACCACAGTCGAAACCATCGACGGCGACTACGACTACATCATTGTCGGCGCGGGCTCGGCCGGCTGCGTGCTGGCGAACCGTCTCTCAGCCGATTCAACGAAGCGGGTGCTGCTGCTGGAAGCCGGTGGTCGCGACAACTGGATCTGGTTTCACATTCCGGTCGGCTATCTCTTCGCCATCGGCAATCCGCGTTCCGACTGGATGTTCAAGACCGAGCCGGAGGAGGGCCTCAACGGGCGCAGCCTCAACTATCCGCGCGGCAAGGTGATCGGCGGTTCGTCATCGATCAACGCCATGATCTACATGCGCGGCCAGGCGGCCGACTATGATCACTGGCGCCAGCTTGGCCTCACCGGCTGGGGCTGGGATGACGTGCTGCCCTTTTTCATGCGCCACGAGGACCACTTCCTCGGCGCAAGCGCGTGCCACGCGGTCGGCGGCGAATGGCGGATCGAGCCGCCGCGGGTGAGCTGGCCGCTGCTCGAAGCGTTCCGCGCGGCTGCGGCCGAAGCCGGCATCAAGCCGATCCCCGACTTCAATTCCGGCGACAATGAGGGCTCGTGCCAGTTTCACGTCAACCAGAAGCGCGGACGGCGCTGGTCGGCGGCGAGCGGCTTCCTCAAGCCGGTGCTCTCGCGTCCCAATCTGCGTCTCGAAACGGGATGTCTTGCGGAGCGGATCGAATTCGACGGCCGCCGCGCCGTCGCCGTGCGCTGGCGCCAAGGCGATACGATTGCGGCTGGGCATGGCGGCGGCATGCCGGGCGCCATCGCGCGGCGCGCGCGGGGACGCGAGATCATCCTCGCCGCCGGCAGCATCGGCTCGCCGCATCTGCTGCTGCTGTCGGGCGTCGGGCCGGCGGGAGAGCTGCGCGAGCATGGCATTGCGCCAGTGCTCGAGCGCGCGGGCGTCGGCGAGAACTTGCACGATCACCTGCAGCTGCGGTCGATCTTCAAGGTTTCGGGCGCGAAGACGCTCAACGAGACCTATCATTCGCTCGGCGGCCGCATCGGCATGATGCTGCAATATGCCTTCCTGCGCCGCGGGCCGTTGACGATGGCGCCGTCGCAGCTCGGCATTTTCACCCGCTCCGATCCATCGCGCGAGCGCGCGAATATCCAGTTCCATGTCCAGCCACTGTCGCTCGACCGGTTCGGCGAACCGCTGCACACGTTTCCGGCGCTGACGGCGAGCGTGTGCAATGTCCAGCCGACGAGCCGCGGCCATCTGCGGCTGCGCTCCGCCGATCCGACCGCAGCCCCCGCGATCAAGCCCAACTATCTTGCGACCGAAGAGGATCGCCGCGTTGCCGCCAATTCGCTGCGCGTGGTGCGGCGCGTCGCGGCGCAGCCCGCACTGCGCCCGTTCTCTCCGCAGGAGATCCTGCCGGGACCCGCGGTGGGTAACGACGACGCGAGCCTCGTGAAGGCCGCCGGCGACATCGGCACCACCATCTTTCACCCGGTCGGCACCGCGAAGATGGGGCTCGCGAGCGATCCGCTCGCCGTTGTCGATGAGCGGCTGCGCGTCTTCGGCCTCGACGGCCTGCGCGTCGTCGACGCTTCGGTGATGCCGTCGATCACGTCCGGCAACACCAACGCGCCGACCATGATGATCGCCGAAAAGGGCGCCGCAATGATCCTCGAAGACGCGAAGCGATAACTCAGCTTCGGCCGAGGATGACCGCATCGAAGATGGCGTCGGCGCTGGCGGCCTTGTCGAAGGCCCACAGCGCGGCGAGGGCCGCGTCGACCTTCGCGGGCGAGAGCTTGCGCGACGCGAGGTCGCGGAATTTTGCTTCCACTTCGGCATCCGACATCGGGTCGAGGTGGTGGCCGTGCGGGTAGTCAACGCCGGCGCTGACGGTCTTGCCGCTGGTGGTGGTCATTCCGACGCGGCAGCGCAGCTTGGCCGGGAAATCGCGATTGATGTCGTCGGCTTCGCGGATCGTGATCTTGTCGGCGAGCGCGAGCACCTTCGGATCGGTGAAGCGCTCCGGCGCGAACATGTCCTCGCTGAATGCGCCCGCCTGAAGCGACGCGGCGACGATGTAGGGCATGCTGTGGTCGGCGGTCTCGCGGGTCAGCGGGCGCCATTTCTCGGGGCCGGAGCCGATCTCGCGATAGGCGAATTCGTAGGTGTCGATCGTGATCGCCGCGATATTGTCGAGGCCGACCTGCTCGCGCAGTTTGAGGGCAGCAATCAGCGGGCCCTGGGAGTGATATTCGGTGACGTAGAACTTGATGTCGGCATCAAGGATCGCGTAGCGCCCGCCCTCGTTCGGAAACGGCGCCAGCTCGGCAGCTTCAAAAAATTCCCGCAGACCCATGGCGCCTTCGATCGCGAGCGCCGGTCCGCTCATGCCTTGCTGCGCGAGCTCGGCGGCGAAGAGGCCGCTCTTCGCGCCATGCGGTTCGGCGCAGCCCTTCCACATCGAGAGCGCGCCGCGCCGCGTCACCGCAAGCGGCAGGTTTGCGGTCGCCGCGATCGCGATGGCGTTGGCAAACGCGGGACGATCGAGGCGCAGCACCTTGGCCACCGCCGCGGCGGCGGCGACCGCGGAATAGATCGGATGGTCGAAGCCCTTGCGGATCGCGTTGCACGCCTTCCACAGCCGATGATGCACGTCGTAGCCGAGAACGGCTGCGGCAATCATTTCGCGCGGACTAGCACCGGCTGCCTGGCCGGCCGCAAGCACCGCGGCAAAGATGCCGCTCGGATGGCCGCCGCCGCCCGGGAACGTGTCGTTGCCGTCAAGACACCGCGCCGCAACGCCATTGGCGAAGCAGGCAAGCTCGGGCAGCGCGCGGCGATTGGTGCCGAACACGGCCGCGGTGCCCGCGGCCTCGGAGCGCAAGGCCACGGCACGCGCGATCCGGCTCGACTCCTCGTCGAAGCCCGCGAGCGCGCAGCCGAAGGTGTCGATCAGGCGCCGCTTGCACTCGTGGACGACGGCATCCGGCAGGCCCGCAAAGTCGAGGCTCTGCGCATAATCCGCGATGCGGGCGATGGTCTTGTCGGTCATGAGGCCGCCGAGGTTGGTGCCGTGGGGACTGGCACGGAGTTCCGAGGCTCGACTATATGTCGGGTCAGCGCGGCACGCGAGCGACCATGGCTTCAGGCACAGACGAAACCACCATCGACCTGCGCGGACTGAAGTGTCCGCTGCCGGAGTTGCGCACCCGCAAGGCGCTGTCGCGCCTCGCGCCCGGCGCGGTGCTGGTGGTCGAGTGCACCGATCCGCTCGCCGCGATCGATATTCCGCATTTGGTTCGCCAAACCGGCGATACGCTCGAGGACAAAGCGCGACGCGGCGACGTGCTGGTGTTCCGCATCCGGAGGGGCGGCTGAGCTTCCGTCTGAGCGTACGCTGGAAACGGAGCGCCCTACTCATCAGACTCTTAGTCAGGTCCCGCAGGGTCTGGGGACCCGCTCGGTCCAAGGGTTGAAAATCGGTACCCGCGCCATCGTGTAGTCATCGACATTGCGGGAAACGACAACGAGACCGCTCGTGAGCGCGGTAGCGGCAATGATGAGGTCTGGCTGCGAAAATGTGTGACCAACTTTGCGGCCTTCCTCAACCAGCACGCGCCACCTGAACATCACCTCCTCCGTGACGGCAAGCACCCGCCCCTCGAACATCGGCCTGACCTTATGGGCGAGCCAATCATTGAGCTCGGATCGCCGTCCTGCGGCGGCGAGCAACTCGATGCCGAACCGAATTTCAGCGAACGTCACGGTGCTGACGTGAAGGCGTTCCAGTGGTTGGGCAGCGACAAAAGAAACGACCTTGGGCTCAGGTCGCGGCCGGCGGAGCTCCGACAAGATGTTGGTATCGAGCAGCCAGCTCGTCACAGCTTGGCGTCGCGCACGGGCAAGCGCATGCGCTGTGGCTCAATGTCGAGATCGCGATAAGGCGATGCCTGCATTGCAGTGACAAGCGCCGCGCCGCTGAGATCGCCTTTGAGGTGACGGAAGTCGTCTGCGGAGACCACGACCACCGCCTCACGGCCGTGTACGGTGATGTGTTGCGGACCTTCGGTGCCCGCACGCCGCACGAGTTCGCTGAAACGCGCCTTTGCGTCCTGCAATATCCATTGGCCGCCGCGGCGCAAGCGCGGCCTTCGCCCGGAAGGCTTTGGTCGGCGATGATTTTCGAGTTCTAGTCATCCTAACTAGAATAGCATATACACCCGGGCTTTCAAGCGAACCTTGAGGTCACGCATTCACCCGAGATGCCAAAGCTAGTCGATCGGGCGGCCATCAGAATTCCTCATCGTGGCTTGCGTGCTTTGGAGGTGGGCCGCGCGGTGCCCTTGCGTGCCGGCGTGCGTCTGCGAGTTCTGCCCTTCGGCGCTGACGGAGCGGGCGTTGTTTTGGCAGCAGCGGCCGCGCCGCCCTCCTTCTTCGCGAGGCGCATGACCCAGTAGTCCCAGGCCCGCTCCATCGGCGCGGGACGCAGATTGTAGGCCATGGCCTTGGCGGCCTCGGCCTCGCTCAAGGCGTTGACGCCGCCGACCAGGCGCGCCTGGGTCTGCAATTCGGCGTTGCGCGCCGAGAAGATGGTGCGGAACACCATTTCGCGCAGCGATGCGCCGGCGACCGTGGCGCCGTGCCGGCCCATCAGGATCATCCAATAGGGACCGAGCGCCTTCGCGAGCGACGCGCCTTCTTCCGGCGTCACCACGACAAGGGCGGTGTCGCCGAATTCGTCGTGGCTGTCCCAATAGGGCACCTTGGGTCCCATCAGCGCGCCGAGATGGTAGACCGGCTTGAGTTCGGCGCGCGCGATTGCGTAAGGCAGCACCGATGGCGCGTGGTGATGGCAGATGCCGTTGACGTCGGGGCGCGCGCGATAGATCGCGGCGTGGATGATGCGCTCGCCATAGAGCCGGAAATTGGTCGGCACCGCGGGCTCGCCGTCGAGGTTGAGCTCGACGATATCGCCGGCGTCGACGAGTTCCGGCGCGCGGTGGCGCGAGATCAGGAACCGCTCCGCGTTCGACGGATGCCGCATGCTGACGTGCCCGAAGGCATCGAGCAGGCCTTCATTCGCAAGGATGCGATTGGCGATGGCAACTTCCTCGCGCGCTGTCGCGAGACTATCCGGCATGTGTCCCCCCTCTGCAGATGAACTTTGTCTTTAACTCGCGCCGCTGCTCAACCTATTCCACTTGTGCGCCCGAGGCCTTTACGACCGCGGCCCATTTCGGGATCTCGGCGTGAATATAGGCGGCAAATTCCTGCGGCGTGCTGGCACCGACCTCGACGCCGAGGTCGTGCAACTGGTGCAGCGTGTCTGGATCGGCGAGCGTCTCGACCGTCGCATGGTTGAGCGTCGCGATGATGTCCGCGGGCGTGCCGGAAGGCGCGACGAGGCCGTGCCAGGTGGTGGCATCGAAGCCCGGCAAGCCCAGCTCGGCGACGGTCGGCAGCTCCGGCATCAGCGAGAAGCGCTTGATCGTCGTGACGGCGAGCGGCCGCAAGGTGCCGGATTTGATGAAGCCGATCACCGACGCCGAGGTCGCGAACATCAGCTGCACGTGCCCGGCGATCAAATCCTGAAGCGCCGGCGCCGCTCCTTTGTAGGACACCGACACGATGTCGACCTTGGCCTCCGACTTGAACAGCTCGGCCGCAAGATGGGCGGCGGCGCCGAAGCCGGAATTGGCATAGTTGAGCTTGCCCGGATTGGCTTTGGCGTAGGCGATCAGTTCCGCCATCGAGGTGATGCCGAGCTTCGGATTGACGACCAGGATATTGGGCTGCGAGCCGATCAGGCTGATCGGCGCGAAATCGCGCTCGCCGTCGAAATTGAGCTTCTTGAACAGGCTCTGGTTGGTGGCAAGGAGCCCGTTGTTGCCCATGAGCAGCGTGTAGCCGTCAGGCGTCGCATGGGCCACGGTCTCGGCGGCGATGTTGCCGGCGCCGCCCGGGCGGTTGTCGATGACGAAGGTCTGGCCGAGAATTTTTTCGAGCTTGCGGCCGATGATGCGGGCAAGCACATCGCTCGGCCCGCCCGGCGTGAACGCGACGACGAGGTTGATCGGCCGGGTCGGATAATCCGCGGCGCGCGCGCTCGCGCCGAGCAGGCCCAGCAGCGCGACGGCAACGGCGAGCTTCTTGATCATCGGCACCTCGTCAGCACGGCGGCACGATTTTGCAGGTGCGATTCAATATCCCGAATTTCCTCACTGCGCGAGCAGCGTCAGTGCCGCATCGCGGGGTCGCGTATCGATCATCTTCGCGACATCGATCGGCTTCGCCAGCACGCCGGAGCGGATCAGCTCCTTCTCCATGTAGTCGAGCTTGGCGAGCGGCGCCGGCAGATCGAGCGGCACCGCGTTCGCGCGCATCGCCGCGTCGTAGATGAAGGCCGCGCGCGGGTCGTCCGCCTTGGTGCCGGTGATCTCATGGGAAATGCGGATGGCGTCATCGCGATGACCGATGGCATAGCGCAGCCCATCGATCTCGGCGGCGAGAAACCGCGCCGCGTCCTCATTCCGCTCGGCGATGACCTTGCTGGTCATTTGTATGCAGGTACGGATGAAATCCGGCATCGCGTCGGTCGCCGCCGCGAGGTTGTGGATCGGCGTTGCGCCGGCGAGCGGCTCGAACTCGTTGGTGATGACGGCGGCGTCGACGACGCCGGCGATCAGCGCCTTGTAGCGGTCGGTGTCCGATCCCATGGCGGCGAACTTCACATCCGCGAGCGGAATCTTCACCTTCTCGAACGCGATCCGCGCCAAAATTTCCGGGAATGAGCCCGGCGCCGAAACCGCAACCGATTTGCCCCTGAGTTCCGCGAGGCTCGCAATCGCGGGGCGCGCATAGACCCCGTGCGGAGCCGCAAGCCAATTGCAGCCGACGATCTTCACGTCGGCGCCGCGGCTCGCCGCCACCATCGCGCCGGCGGCACCGCCCTCGAAGCTGTCGAGTTCGCCCGCGAGCAGCGCCTTGAGTGCGATCGTGTCGTTCTTGAACTGCATGAACTGGAGCTTGAGGCCGAGCTTGCTCGCAAGCTCGCGCTTCGTTGCCATGAACAGAATGCCGGCATCGCTCTTCGCCTCGAGCGCGCCATGCCGCCACGGCCGCAGGCTTTGAGCCGACGCGGTCCCGGCCGCAAGTGCGAGCAGCACGGCGACCGCCGCGAAGAGCCGCAGCGACGTGGTCGCGGGGTTCATGAGCAGTAGACCCGCGGCCTTGCCTGTGCCGGGAGCACGCGTGCTGCCGGCGGCCCGCCGGCGATCTCCTGCACCAGCTTGGTGCGGGTCGCCTCCTTGAACTGCTCGCGGTTGTGGATCGCGATCATGAACGATCCGGGGCCGCCGATCACGCAGTCCTCGTAGTAGACGTCGAGATTGGGAATGTCGGTGCCGCGGCCGTACGGACGGTCGAGCATGATCGGCAGGCCGTTGATGGTGATGCCGGCAGCGACCACTTCGTCGCGCATGATGGTGACGGGCGGCCCCATGTTGTTGGTGCCGTCGCCGGAGACGTCGATCACGCGGCGCAGTCCGCCGTAACCGCTCGTGTCGAACAGCGGCTTGGCGAACTGCAGCGCGCCGTAGATCGAGGTGCGCGGTGCGCGGCGATAGGGCGCGCGCTTGAGTTCGTCGGCGAAGGCGTCGGCGGTCTCCGGCCCGTCGATGAGCCGCCAAGGGATGAGGATTTTCTGGTCGGTGATCGCGGCCCACTCGAAATAGGTGATCGCAATTTTGCCGTGGCTGCCGTTGCGGACGGCCTGCAGGAATTCGCGCGACGTGAGGCCGACGATGTAGCCCTCGCGCTGCAGCGCCTGTTCCTCGGGATCCATGGAA
This sequence comes from uncultured Alphaproteobacteria bacterium, assembly GCA_963702755.1. Lineage (GTDB taxonomy): Bacteria > Pseudomonadota > Alphaproteobacteria > Rhizobiales > Xanthobacteraceae > JAJPKK01. Next base: position 247,250 of record CAVPDZ010000022.1, read on the forward strand.
TTGGAGACATCGACCGCAATCACGAGTTCGGTGTCGACCGGAATGGCGCTCGCGCGCGTGTCAACGAAGATGGCGCGATAGGGTGCGGCCATGCCCAGCCCCGCAACCATGATCGCGGCACCGGCACCGATCATCGACAACACGCGAGCCCGCATCTGCGCACCTCATGAATGCCGCGTCCATCGTGGCGTTCCGGCGCGGCGAGCGCAAGCGGCCATTGCAAGGCTCATGGTAGAGAGGTCGAATTGTTCTGAAACGCTGCGATTTGTTTTACGATTGCCCCAAACGCAAATCGGCCGGTCTACCGACCGGCCGATTTTCGTCCCGGCTAACTGAACGACAGTCAAACCGCGTGTTACTGGCCGGCGCCGGCCTGAAGCGCGCTGCCGAGCCCGGCGTTCCCGTTCGCGCTGAAATCACCGCGGCCATAATAGGTCGGGTTGCTCGGATAGTACGGGCCGGTGGTGCTTCCACGCGGATAGTCGCGGTAGCTTTGCGCCGACGCGAACGTCGGTGCCGCAACGGCGAGCAGGACGGCGAGTGCCACAGCCTTGGTCCTGATGGACATGATCATTCTCCTTCGTGAAACCAGTCCGGGGACACGATGTCTCCGGTCGATGCCGGCCGATTTGCGCGAAGGTGATTCGTTGCAGAGCGATCCGGCTCACCACAGATGGCGCGATCGCGCGGAATAAAAACGCCTGCAAATCGGGATGGCGCTTTCGCAGTAGCGAAATAATCGGCTACGGAGATTTAACTGATCTGTTGCCCAGATGACGCGAATCTTAAGGAGTGCGACTCGTCGCGAGCGCAGCGATGGCAGAACTGCGGCCCATCGATGAAACGCCCGTCATGATTGCAAGATTTTTGTTCATGCCCAGCACTTGCACTCGCTGCAATGCAGCACGAGATAACACCCGGCGATGGATCAGCATCATGGAGCACCATGCGCGGAAACGAATTCGCCGAGATGAACGCCTTCGTGGCGGTCGCCGATCACGGTAACTTCACCAGAGCCGCGGCGCATCTCGATGTCTCAACCACGACCGTCAGTCAGACGATACGTGCCTTCGAAGATCGGTTAGGCGTGCGGTTGCTCAATCGCACGACGCGCAGCGTGTCGTTGACCGAGCCGGGCGAGCAATTGCTCGAGCGCCTGCGCCCGTTGCTTGTCGGAATCGAAGAGGCTGTCGAATTGGTCAACGCGTTCCGCGACAAGCCCGCCGGGCGGCTGCGCATCACCGTGGCGCCGCCGGTGTCGCGCAAGGTGCTGGCGCCGGTGCTGGCGGAATTTCTCGAAAGGTACCCGGAGATCGCGATCGAGATTTCCGTCGATGGCGCGATCACCGACATTGTCGCCGCGCGCTTCGATGCCGGCATCCGCATCGGCAATCGCGTGGATCGCGACATGATCGCGGTGCGCATCATGGATGGCATGCGATTTCTGCCGGTCGCCTCGCCCGATTATGTCGCGCGCCGCGGCTCGCCCGTCGTGCCTCAGGATCTGCTGTCCCACAATTGCATCCGCCGCAGGTTTCCCGGCGGAGCGCTGCAAACGTGGCGCTTCACCGAGGCGAGCAAAGTCATCGAAGTCGATGTCGAAGGCTCGGTCGTGGTCAATGACGAAGATCTTGCCACCCGCGCGGCGCTCGACGGCGTCGGCGTTCACTATGGCCATCTCGACTGCGTGACGCCGCTGATTGCCAAGGGCAAGTTGGTGCCGCTGCTCGAGGACTACGCACCGCCGCCGACCGACGGTTTCTTCCTCTACTACCCGAGCCGGCGGCAAAATTCGGCCGCGCTCCAGGTGTTCATCGAATGCCTGCGCTCGCTCGCGAAGCCGCATGTCGACGGCGTAGCGCTTCGCCGGATGGACGGCAGCCGCTTCGAGAACGGCAGTCGGATCGAAAGTGCTATCGATTTGAATTAGCGATTCGAACTGGCGAAATTTCTCGGTCAGCGTCCCTTATTGTCATTGCCCGGCTTGACCGGGCAATCCAGTATCCCCGGTAGGTGTTTACTGGATCGCCCGGTCAAGCCGGGCGATGACGTGAAAATGGGATGCGAATGGAGACCGTCATCCGCAGAGCGGAAAAGGGCGATGCCAGCCTGCTGGCGTCGCTCAATGCCGACGTGCAGGCGATCCATGCCGCGGCGGTGCCGTGGCTGTTCAAGGCGCCGGGACCCGAGACATTTCCGGAGCGCGAATTCGCGTTCTTGCTCGAGGTGGAAGACAATCTCCTGCTCGTCGCCGAGGTGGATGGCGCGCCGGCCGGCTACGCCTTTGCCGAAGTCATGCGGCGGCCGGAGTTGGCGTTTTGCTACGCCTATGACCTCGTCCACCTCCACCACATCAGCGTGCGGCCGGCGCACCGACGACATGGCGTCGGCACGGCGCTGCTCGCGGCGGTGCGCGCCGCTGCGGATGAGCGCAACATCAAGCTGATCGAGATCGGCGTGTGGAACTTCAACGACGCGGCGCGCGCGTTCTTTCGCCGCCATGGCTTTGCCGCGCGCACCGAAACGCTGTGGAATCTGCTGAAGCCCACAATTCCGGGCTCCCATAGGGCTCGTGGGGCTCCCACGCCATGGAAGGGTTGCCCGCAGCGTGCTAGCGCAAGGCCGCGCGCCGTGCCATGACGCGTTGCGCCGTGCGCGGCGCTTTCGTTTTCTCCTCCGCCATATCCGCCAATGAATTTGCGACTTGCGATTTCCATCAAGCTGCTGTCGGTGCTGCTGTTCGCGGTGATGTCGGCGCTGGTGCGCTATCTCGGCGACCGCATTCCGCTGGGCCAGGTCGTATTCTTCCGCAGTATCTTCGCGATCCTGCCGGTGATCGCGATCTACGCATGGCGCGGCGAACTCGCGGCCGCGGTGCGCACCGGTCGTCCGCTCGGACACCTCACCCGCGGTCTCATCAGCGTCGCCAGCATGTTTCTCAACTTCGCCTCGCTGGCGCGATTGCCGCTGGTTGACGCCACCGCGATTTCGTTTGCGGCGCCGCTCATCACGGTCGCGCTCGCCGCGCTGATCCTGAAGGAGCGCGTGCGCATCTATCGCTGGTCGGCGGTCGCGGTCGGGTTTGTCGGCGTCGTCGTCATGCTGTGGCCCTATCTCGACATCGGCGGATATTTTGCCGTCGATTTCGACCTCGCGCACGATCGGCGCCGCCTGCGCGGTCACGGCGGCCTTCACCAATTCGGGCTCGGTCATCCAGACGCGACGGCTCACCGACAGCGAGACCACGGCCTCGATCGTGTTTTATTTCTCGCTGATCTGCACCCTCGCAGGCCTCGTCTCGCTGCCGTTCGCCTGGGTGACGCCAGACCCGGCCGATCTCGTCGCGCTGATTTCGATCGGCGTGATCGGCGGGCTGTCGCACCTGTTGCTCACCGAGAGCTATCGCTACGGCCCGGCGTCGCTGGTCGCGCCGTTCGATTACGTCTCGCTGTTATGGGCGTTCTTGTTCGGCTATCTGCTGTTCGGCGAGATCCCGACCTGGTTCGTCTACGCCGGCGCCTCGATCGTGGCGGCCTCGGGCCTCTTCGTGATCTGGCGCGAGCGGCAGCTCGGCCTTCAGGCCCGCCGCAAGTTGCGGTGACCGCAGCGTGTCATTCCGGGGCGCCGCAGCGAAGCGAAGGCGAGCCCGGAATCCATACTCCGCAGTCCGTGTCCATGGATTCCGGGCTCGCCGCTTCGCGGCGCCCCGGAATGACGGGAGGGGACGGGCGGAAATCAGAATGCCTTGAAGGTGATGATGGTCCGCGTGTCCTGGATGCCGGGGATGGTCTGCACCTTCTCGTTCACGAAATGCCCGATGTCGGTGCCCGGCTCGACGTAGAATTTGACCAGGAGATCGAAGTCGCCCGCGGTCGAATAGATTTCGGAGGCGATCTCGGAGTCCGCGAGCGCGTTTGCGACCGCATAGGACTTGCCGAGGTGGCATTTGATCTGAACGAAAAACGGAACCACGCGCGTCTCCTTGCCCGATCGCGTCTGCAATCCAGCAAAATCGCGCCACGTTGACAAGGCGCGGCTGGACCAACGCACGACCATTTCCATCGCAACAGACTGTGATCGGCTGTTCGCCCGATAGCCGCTAAGCTAGCGTGCTCAGGAGGGCAAAGCGCGATTCGGCGCTATGTCCATCCGACGGGTTGGCCTCGTGACGGAGTGAGTGAAACGCTCAACGCATCAGAGAGGATGAGAGATGAGGCTACAATTCGTCGGCAGCGGTGATGCCTTCGGATCGGGCGGGCAATTCAACACGTGTCTCCATGTGACGGGCGGCGGCGCTACCTTTCTCATCGATTGCGGCGCATCCTCGCTCGTCGCCATGAAGCGCCTTGGCATCGATCGCAACGCGATCGACATGATCCTTCTCACCCATTTCCATGCCGACCATTGCGGCGGCGTGCCGTTCTTCATGCTCGATGCGCAGTTCGTGGCAAGGCGCACGCGCCCGCTCACCATCGCCGGCCCGCCGCCGCTCAAGGAGTGGTTTCCGCGGCTGATGGAGACAGCATTCGCCGGCTCTTCACGCACGGCGCAGAAGTTCGAGGTCTCGCTCGTCGAGATCACGCCGGCGGCGCCGTGGCGGTTCAAGGATGTCGATATCCGCGCGGTGCTGGTGCGTCATGGGGCGCCGCCTGAGTCCTACCACGGCTATCGCATGACGATCGACGGCAAGGTCTTCGCCTTCAGCGGCGATACCGAATGGACCGACAGCTTGATCGAGGTCGGCCGCGACGCCGATCTCTTCGTCTCGGAAGCTTATGTCTACGACAAGCCGGTTCCGCTGCACCTCGCGTACCTGCAACTCGTCGACAAGCTGCCGCTGATCCGGCCGAAGCGCCTGATCATCACCCACATGAGCGAAGACATGCTCGGCCGCGGTTCCGCCATCACCCACGAAACCGCCTCCGACGGCATGATCGTCGATATCTGACCGGGTTCGCCGTCGCCGCGACAATTCGATTGCCAGTGGGCGCGCTCACGATATATCCTATTGGATATAGCGATGACGGCAGTTCAGCTTCCAAGGGGCGTGATGTTCGACGCGCAATGCGATTTTGCGGCGGTCGCCTATGGGATCGACGACGATCCGGACCGATTGCTGCTCGGCTTTGCCGCGGACCTTCGCCGCGCGGGCTTGCGCCCCGCGGGGATCGTGCAACTTCGCCCGCACCAGCGCGAGGATGACCGCCTCGACGCCGTCATGCTGTCGAATCAGCAGGCGGTCAGTCTCGGCCATGATCGGGCCCACGGCCGACATCAATGTCAGCTCGACCCGGGCGGGATCGCCGACATCGCGCGCGCGATTACGGCCGCGATCCGGGACGGCGCCGATGTCGTCATCCTCAACCGCTTCGGCAAGCTCGAAGCAGAGGGTCGCGGCCTCATCGATCTCATCGAGCAGGCGGTCGCGGCGGACATTCCGGTGCTGATCGCCGTGCCCGAGCATCGCTTCGCGGCCTGGATCAAATATTGCGGCGGCATGAGCGTGCGGCTGCCGTGCCGGCGGGCGGCGCTCGATCAGTGGTGGCAGTCGGTCGGCGGTCGCTCGATCGAGCAAGCCGACGCCGGTAGATTCTGCGAACTCGCAAAATGAGCGGCGCTTCCGCGCACACGGAAACGCAGGGCAGGGAGGATGCGCAGGGCAGCCCGCCCTTCGTCGTTCACGTCGACGGGGAGGTCGCGGCAAACGGCGAGGCGATCGCGCTGCGCATCGTGCGCACGGACGAGGTTCCCGTCACCATCTGCCTGCGGACCGAGGACGTGCAGTACCTCGTCAGCGTTCTGCTGGCGCTGAACGGCGAGGCACGGCGGTTGCAGCCTCAGCTTGGCACTTCTCGTCCGCCGCGCGGCGCGATCCCGTTGCCGCTCGAAGCCATCAATGTCGGGCAGAACGATGATGACGAGACGTTCCTCATGCTCGAGACCGGCGGCGCCGCGTTGATGTTCCGCGTTCCGGACGAATCCCTGCGGGAGCTTGGGCAAACTTTGCTCACCGTCGGCGCAGTCGACGCCAAACCTTCGTAAGCGACCGCTGTTGATCATCGCCGGTCAGCGCCAGACCAGTGCGACGATCGCGGCCATGACGGCTAGCATCACGGCCGACAGCGCGACGACCGCGGGCCAGCCCGCGCTCTCCCACACGAGCCCGGGCAGAAAGCCGCCGACACTGCCGCCGATGTAGAACGAGCTGACGTAGAGACCGATTGCCGACGAGCGGCCCGAGGTCGCGGTCGCCGTCACGTAGCCGGTCGAGATCGATTGGCACATCATGCCGGAACCGGCGCATAGGGTCAGGCCGAGGAGGATCAGCGAGACCGGCGGCGCGAGCAGCAGGGCAAGCCCCACGGCCAAGACGCCGATCGCTCCGATCATCAAGGCGCGACGTCCGAAGCGCGAGACGCCGCGCCCGGTGAGCGGCGTCAGCAACGTGCCGACGAGATAGGTCAAGAACAGCGCGCCGAGCAGCGCCGGCGAGAAATTGTACGGCGGCGCCGCGAGATAGAAGCTCACATAGGTGAAGATCGCGATGAAATTGAACAGCACGCCGAAGCCGACGGCGTAAGTCGCGACGAGCTGCGGGTTGCGCAAATGGCGCAGCATCTGGCGGACCGAGGCGACGAGCCCTTCCGAGCGCACGAAGCGCCGCTCCGGCGGCAGTTTGAACACCACCAGCACGGCGCCGGCGAGCACGAGCACCGCAAGCGCGAGGAACGAGCCGCGCCAGCCCACAACATCGACGAGCATCCCGGGAATGAAGCGGCCGCAGAAGCCGCCGAGACTCGAGCCGGACACATAGATGCCGGCGACGCTCGCGATCTGGGGCGGCGGCCATTCGTCGCCGATATAGGCGAGCGTCACCGTGAAGATCGGCGGCAGCAGCAGCCCTTGGACGAAGCGCCAGACGACCATGGTCTGCACGTCGGTCGCCGCCGTTATCGCCACCATCGGCACCGTGACCGCGAACATCGCCGTCGCGATCAGGCGCTTGCGTCCGAGCACATCGGCGACCGCGCCCGTGAACGGCGCCGTCAGCGCGATCGCTAGCGTGCTGGCCGTGACCAGCAAGCTGATGTCGGCGGCGCCGACGCCGAACTCGCGGGCGAGCGCCGGCAGCAGCGCCTGGGGCGAATAGAGGTTGAGGAAGGTGCAAAAGCCGCAGACGGCGACCGCGAGCCGCCTGACATCAAACGCCATGCCGGCAGGACATCACACTGGAGCCGGCGCGGCAACGTCCGCGGCGATCCGGTCTTGCGGAACGTGGGGAAGGATCGGGTCTGACTTGTGGACGGCGAGCATGTTGATGCCGGCGCGCGCGATCGCGTAGCCCCGGCTCGTGAGCCAGGCCGAGATCTTTGCCGCATCGCTCTTGATCGCCTCCACCAAAATGACCGGCCGATGGCGCGCCACCAACTCCTCGGCGCCCTCCAGCGCCTCCATCTCCATGCCCTCGATGTCGAGCTTGATGAAGTCGATGCGCGGAAGGTTGAGGGCATCGAGGCTGATTGCCTGCAGCGACGCGAGCTTGCCTTCCGAATAATCGACCGGCTGGCCGATGTATTCGGTCTTCGCCGATTGGCGCAGCTCCAGGCTGCCGTAGCTCGCAGGCGCAAGATAGTTCGGCTGCGGCACCATCAGCACGCCGGGCTTGTTGCTGATCGCGAGGTTGAGAGCCACGGCGTTGAAGCAATTGTTGATGGCAATATTGCCGGCGAGCGCATAGTAGATGCGCTCCTGGGCCTCGACCGCCAGCACCTCCCCCCACCCGGTCATCCGCTTCGCCCACTCGATGGTGTGGACGCCGACATTGGCGCCGCCGTCGATCGCGACCACGCCGGCGCCGAAATAATTCCGGCGCAGCTCCAGGAGGGTGAGCGCCATTGCCACTTCGTCGGCATCGAAGGCGCCGAATTCAAGCACCTGGTAGCCGACGCCGACCCCGAGCGACGGGCTCGACATGCGGTAATCGAGCCGCGACACGATCATGGTGCCGTGCTCGCTCGCCGCGAGCACGAACGCAAGCTTGCGCTTCGGATTGGGCATGGCGGTCTCCGCCCGGCAAATCACCGCGACTATAGCGGAGCATCGGTGCCGCGGCACGCGCGAGCGGCTTTGAGCGTTCGCGGCGGGGAGTGGCGATGCGTTTGATGCGGCGGCGTGTGGCGATCTTGTTGATCGCTGCGGCAGCCTGCACATCTCAGTGCCGCTGCTACAGCATTGCGCGCCTCGCCATTTCTCTCTGCGCCCCTTTCCCCTCCCCCGCGTGCGGGGGAGGGTCAGGGAGGGGGCTCGCTCCGCGGCACGGACTCGTTGGACGGGCCCCCTCCCTGGCCCTCCCCCGCACGCGGGGGAGGGGAAGAAACTGGCGCCGCGTCGGCAATAGTGGGTGAAGCCGCCGAGGCTGGCGAAGTATCCGCAGACGAAGCGGTTGCGGCTGGCGCCGCATCTTGAGGTGATGCGGGTGAAGCAGGTCGGCCATTCGGAACCGGAGACGCTGAAGCTGGATCCGGAGGCGAGGAGACCGAAGGCGGCGGCGCCTCGGAAGCGGGAGGCGGAGGCGCCTCAGACGACGAAGCGGCTGCGACAGGCGTGGCTGCGGCCGGCGAAGCGGCGGGGCGAGGCGCGGCCGCAATTCCCGCGACCCGCAGCACCAGATCGGCGAGCCGGTCAGAGGCGTCGAGGATGCCGCGACGGCGCGTTGCCTCAGCCATGGCGGCAAGCTTCTGCGGATCGGCGGCGAGCCGCGCGATTTCGCTCGCAAGGCGCTGCGGCGTGAAGCGCGTCTGGTCCATCAGCACGGCGCCATCGACCCGCTCCAGCATGCCGGCATTGGCGCGCTGATCCTGATCGAGGGCGTGGGGCAACGGAACGAGGATCGCAGGCCGCCCGATTGCTGCCAGCTCGGCGACGGTCGAGGCGCCGGAGCGCGAGATCACGAGGTGGCTGTCCGCCATCCGGCGCGGCAGGTCGCGGAAGAACGGCTCGACGTTGGCGGCGACGCCCGTGCGCGCATAGGCTGACCGCACCCGCTCGAGGTCCTCCTCGCGCGCCTGCTGGGTGATGGTGAGGCGCGCCTGCACCGCGAGCGGCACGAGTTCGATCGCCGGCGGCACGATGTCCGCCATGATGCGCGCGCCCTGGCTGCCGCCGAATACGAGGATGCGCAGCGGCCCAGTCGCATCGGGATAGGGCGTCGCTGCCGCTTCGACCACCGCCGGCCGGACCGGATTTCCGGTGTGGGTCGTCTTGGCCGCGGACCGCGGATCGTCGCCGAACACGCCGGGAAAGCCGGTCGCGATCGCCCGCGCCCGCGGCGCGAGGAACCGGTTGGCGCGGCCCGGCACCCCGTTCTGCTCATGGATGATCGTCGGAATGCGTCGCAGCCAGGCGGCGAGCACGGGCGGGATGGTCGGATAGCCGCCGAAGCCGATGACCGCGGCCGGCCGCAATCGGCCCAACAGCCCGAGTGCCTGCTTGACGCCGCGCGTAAGCCGCAGCGTCGTGCGCACCACGCTGACCGGATCGCGCCCTGCAAAGGTCGCGCTCGGAACGGTGTGGGTGGCGCGGCCGGGAAAATCGCCGTAGCGGGTGGCGCGCTCGTCGGTGATGAGGTCGACGATGACCCCGCGCGCCTTGAGCGCGGTCGTCAGTGCCTCGGCCGGAAACAAGTGGCCGCCGGTTCCTCCCGCGGCAACGACGACGCAGGGCGCGCCGCTTCGTTCCGCCATCAGGCGAGGCCTCCGGCCATGGCAGCCCGCGGCGCGGGCAACAGCGCCGTGCGCGGGCGCTCACGGGTGAAGGCGAGCAGCATGCCCATACCGTACGCGAGCGAGATCATCGAGGAACCGCCGTAGGAGATGAACGGCAGGGTCATCCCCTTGGCAGGAATGAGCGCAAGGTTCACCGCCATGTTGATCGCCGACTGCGCGCCGAACAGGATCGCGAGGCCCGCGATCGCAAAGCTCGAAAACGGATCGTCATTGCGGCGCGCCTTCGACAGCGCACGCAACACGATAAAGGCGAACAGCGCCGCGAGCGCCAAGCACAGCACGATACCGAACTCCTCAGCCGCGACCGCAAACACGAAGTCGGCGTGGCTGTCGGGGAGGATGCGTTTGACCGTTCCCTCGCCCGGACCGCGACCGAACCAGCCGCCGCGGTAGAACGATTCGACCGCCGTGTCGACCTGGAACGTATCGCCGGAGGCGGGATCGAGGAAGCGCTTGATGCGCTTGGCGACGTGCGGGATCGTCGCGTAGGCGCCGGCGAGCCCGACGATCGCCGTACCGCCGAGCCCGATCACCCAGATGAACCGCATGCCGGCCATGAAGAACAGCGCTCCCCACACCAGTGCTATCAGCATGGTCTGGCCGAAATCGGGCTGCATCACGAGAATGCCGAGAACCGACGCCAGCAGGACGAGCGAGAACGTCGTCGCCGGCACATCGGATTTGCGGGCGGATTCGGCGAACAGCCACGAAATCAGCACGACGAAGGCGGGTTTGAGGAATTCCGACGGCTGGATGTTGATGCCAAGAAGCACGATCCAGCGCCGGGCGCCCTTCACCTCGGCGCCGAAGAACAGCGTCGCGACGACCATCATGAAGCTGATGACGAAGACCACGAGCGCGACGCGGCGCAGCTGGCGCGGGGTCAGCATCGAGGTCACCAGCATGACGACGATTGCCGGGATGAGATAGAGCACATGGCGATGGACGAAGTAGAACGGATCGAGGCCGAGGCGGGCCGCGACCGGGGGGCTCGCAGCCAGCGACAGGATGATGCCGCCGAGCATGATCGCGCCGATGGCCAGCAGCATCAGCCGGTCGATCGTCCACCACCAAACGGCAAAGGGCGTTCGTTCGACGCGTGAAACCATGGCTGGACCCCCCGCAAATGCGCCTCAACGGTCTGCCTAAATATGGTTGCCAGCCTGTTAAGAAAAAATTTCGATTTTGCGGTAGCAACGCGGGGACGCCGCGCATCGCGCAGAGGTAAAGTCGCGATCCCGGACGGATGCGGGGCAGGTCAAACGATGATGCGCGTGGTTTTCGCACTTGCCGCCGTGGCGGTATCGGTCGCCTGCGGGGCCGCGAGAGCCGAGACCTTTCCGACGCGTCCCATCACGATGATCGTGCCGTTCAGTGCCGGCGGACCGACCGATGTCACGGCGCGCATCATCGGCGACGCCATGTCGCGGGCACTCGGCCAGCAGATCGTCATCGAGAATGTCGGCGGGGCCGGCGGCACCATCGGCGCGACGCGGGCGATGCGGGCAAAGCCTGATGGCTACACCATCGTGATGGGGCAGCTCGGCACCCATGCGGCGTCCGTCGCCCTCTATCCCAATCTGGCCTACCGGCCCGAGGCCGATTTCGCCCCGATCGGCCGGGTTGTCGACCAGGTGGTGCTGATCGTGGCGCGAAAGGATTTTCCGCCGAACAATCTCGCCGAGTTCATCACGTATGTGCGCGCGAACTCCTCCAAGCTGAACATTGCCCACGCCGGCGTCGGCTCGATCTCGCATTTCACCTGTCTGCTGCTCGATACCGTGCTGGGCGCAAAGCCCACGATGGTGCCGTTCAACGGCACGGCTCCCGCCATCAATGCGATGGTCGCCGGCCAGATCGACTATATGTGCGATCCGATCTCGGACATCGTGCAGCAATTCCATGCCGGCACCATCAAGGTCTACGCCATCGGAACGGCGGAGCGTCATCCGGCGCTGCCCGAAATCCCGACGGCAAAGGAGGCGGGCCTGCCGCAATTCGAGGTCTCGGCCTGGTACAGCCTGTTCGCGCCGAAAGACACGCCGAAGCCTATTCTCGATATTCTCAGCGCGGCGCTCGACAAGTCCCTCGACGACGACACCGTGCGCAAGCGCATGGCCGATCTCGGCTGCGATATTCCGATCCGGTCCCAGCGAGGCCAGCAGGCGCTCGCCGATCTCGTGCGAAGCGACGTCGCGCGCTGGTCAGCGATCATCCGCGCCGCCAGCAAGGAGTAGCGGTCACGAAGTATGAAATCCGCGCGGGCCGTACGAGCGTAAGAACAGAAGGGGAAAGCAAATGATGTTCGCAGGCTTCATCTCATGCTGAGGATTGAAGTGGAAGAGGAGATCGATGGGCGCATCATCGCCGAGATTCCCGATTTACCGGGCGTGACGGCTACGGGCAAAGCCGCAGCGATGCTATTTTGAAGCTTAGGCGCTGGCGCGGCAGTGTTAGGAATGGGCGAAAGCGAGGGTCGGGCGGAATGAAATTGCGCAGCCGGCTAGCTGAAATCGAACAATTGCTGCGCCATTTCGGTGATCTTGGGGTCGAGCGGGCGCGGTTTCAGGCTGAGCCCCTTCCCCAGGATGTCAGTCAGGATCGTGAAGACGGCGATGCGGCCGAACGGCTTGTCGTTGCCCGGAATGAGGAACCACGGGCTGTGCTTGGTTGACGTCTTCTCCATCATGTCTTCGATCGCGACTTCGTAATCGCCCCAGCGCGCGCGATTGCGAAAGTCCTCATACGACAGCTTCCAGCGCTTGAGCGGATTGGTGAGGCGGTCCTTGAACCGGCGGACCTGCTCCGCCGGCGTGATGTGCAGGAAGCATTTCGCCAAACGAATGCCGTCGTCGATCATCATGTGCTCGAATTCGTTGATCTCCTGGTAGCCGCGGTGCCATTGGTGCTTGGTGGCAAACCCTTCCACGCGTTCCACGAGGACGCGCCCGTACCACGAGCGGTCGAACACGACGATCTGCCCCGGCTCCGGGAGCTTCTCCCAGAAGCGCTGCAGATAGTGCCGCCCCTTCTCGTGCGGCAGCGGCGCGGCGATCGGATAGACCTTGAAGCTGCGCGGATCGAGCGCCCAGCCGAGCCGGCGCACGATGCCCCCCTTGCCGGCAGTGTCCCAGCCTTCGAGCACGACCACGGCGCGCTCGGGCGTGCCGAGATAGGCCTGCTGGATCGACTGCATCGCGGCCTGCATCGATTGCAGGCGGCGCTCGTAATCTGCAGTGTCGACCTTCGGGTGCTTGGTGATCGCTGCGAGCTTCGGGCGTTCCGCGACAATAAAATCTTTGGTTTTCATGGCATTGATCGAAATGGCTGCATTCGTCGCGATGCGCTTTGACCAGAATCAAGGATTTGACAGCGCTCTCGCTTGATGCGAGCGACAGCCGCGACAATGCCGATGAACCATTAACAAGGGGCTTTCCCCGTTTGCCAATGGGCACTGACCGAGCCTCGCCCAAGCGGATTACGAGGCGGATTACGCTCCGCAAATCCGCCCTGCACCCGATATAATGCTGGCAAATCCGGCGACGGCCGATTGCCATTCCAAGGAGATCATCATGGACCAGAAGATGCGAGAAATCCGCGCCGAGGATATCAATCCGCGCTTCAACTGGGGCCGCGCGCTGCCGGCGCTCGGAACCATGGCGGTCGACTTCGAGGAACGGGTCGATTATCGGCGCCTGCACCGCTATCGGCTGTCGCGCGTGAAACAGGCGCTGGACAAGTCCGAGCTCGGCGCGCTCCTCGTCTTCGACGTCAACAACATCCGCTACATCACCTCGACCAAGATCGGCGAATGGGAGCGCGACAAGCTCACCCGCTGGGCGCTGCTGACGCGCACCGGCGAGCCGATCCTGTGGGACTTCGGCTCCGCGGCCATCCATCACAAGCTCTACGCGCCGTGGCTTGCGCCGGAGAACTGCAAGGCGGGACTGATCGGCCTGCGCGGCACCGTCAATCCATCGTTCGGCTTGATGAAGCGGCATGCCGAGGAGATCGCGTCGCTCATCCGCCAGGCCGGCGTCGCCGACATGCCGATCGGAATCGACATCATCGAGCCGCCGATGATGTTCGAGCTGCAGAAGGCCGGACTGAACGTGCAGGACGGCCAGCAGGTCATGCTCGAGGCGCGCGAGATCAAGTCGGCCGACGAGATCGCGCTCTTGAACCGCTCCGCCGCCATGGTCGATGGCGCCTATCACCTGATCTACGAGGAGCTGAAGCCGGGCGTGCGCGAGAACGACATCGTCGCCATCGTCAACAAGTTCCTCTACGAGAACGGCGCCGACGATGTCGAAGCCATCAACGCGATCTCCGGCGAGCGCTGCAATCCGCATCCGCACAACTTCACCGACCGCATGCTGCGGCCGGGCGACCAGGCGTTCTTCGATATCCTGCAGTCCTTCATGGGCTATCGCACCTGCTACTACCGCACCTTCAATGTCGGGCGCGCAACGCCGGTGCAGCACGATGCCTACAAGCGGGCGCGCGAATGGCTCGATTGCGCGATCGAGCTGATCAAGCCCGGCGTCACCACCGACCGGGTGTGCAGCGTGTGGCCGAAGGCCGAGGAGTTCGGCTTCCCCGACGAAATGAGCGCGTTCGGCCTGCAGTTCGGCCACGGCCTCGGGCTCGCCCTGCACGAGCGCCCGATCATCAGCCGCGTCATTTCATTGACCCATCCGACCGAGATCAAGGAGGGCATGGTGTTCGCGCTCGAAACCTACTGCCCGGCGACCGACGGCTACTCCGCCGCCCGCATCGAGGAAGAGGTCGTCGTCACCGACAAGGGCTGCCGCGTCATCACCTTGTTCCCGGCCGAGGAACTCCCGATCAGTCACCGCTACTAAGGCGCGTCCGGGCAGCGGATGCGCCCCAAGCGCAACCTCCTCGTCTCATAAATCGGGTCGGCAGCGCGCCCACGGTGTTCCGTCGTCCTGAGGTGGCCGCGCGCAGCGCGGCCCTCGAAGGATGATCGGCATCGGCGATGCAACAAGCGCGTATGTGGCGACGTCCGGGCCGTCGTCCTTCGAGGCTCGCTGCGCTCGCGCCTCAGGAAGACGGAATGAGGGCATACGTCGGCAAGATGCTTGGCGCGGCCAAGAGAAGCGGAAGCACGCGGCTACTTGGCGCGCCTACTTCGCGCGACGCAGGCCTTGCGGCTGCGGTTCGGGTTCCTGCCCGGCCGGGTCGGCTGCGGCGGGGAGGGCCTGGTAGGCGCGCAGCAGGCGGCCGACATCGGCGGCGGAGAACGGAGGGTGGTGGCGGCGGCGCAGGCGCAAGCACGGCGGAGAAGGCGTTGAGGTCGAGAAGCGCGGCGCGGCATGTGCGCATCAGCGGCTCCTCGTTCGGCGCGACGAGGTCGCTGATGAAACCGTCGCAGCCGATGCTGCCGCACATCAACATCGCGAGGTCGACGACCCGGTCGGCATCGGCAAGCTCGATGACGGCATCGCGCAGCGGCAGATTTCCGACGGCGATGAGATTGATGACCTGGTCGAGCGGACGGGCGGCGGCGCGCGCCGCGACAGTTTCACGCGGGGCGATCGACGGACCATCTTCGAGCCGCGCCACGAATTCCTGGCGTGCCGAATCATCGGCCGCACCCAGCGCCGTGTCGATGACGCCTTCCAGCAGTTCGCGCTGATCGGGGTTCAATTCGCTCGACGGATCGAGCAACGTGTCGGCGAGCGCGCGCAGGAACGGCCGGCGCTTGCCCGGCGTTTGCTGGCGCGCGAGCGCCCGCAACCCTGCCAAAGAGCTTGCCATTGTCGTTTGTCCTCGCCATCCACCGCATGAACCATAAAAGAAAAACGCGGCGAAACCGCTAAACGGACCAACGAAATCCGGTTCATCGCCATTTACGATCTCGCCGGCGTCGCGGAAGGAACGCTTAATCAATTGGACGATAGGCAGGCAGCGCAGTGGCGCGGGCGAGACGCGAACGCGACGAAGCCGCGCGACGGTCGCGCGGCTTCAGCCAAAGTCAGTTGGGTCGTGCCAGAAAAGGCGGCTCGTGCCGCGCGTTACTCTGCGGCGAGCGGACGCTTGCTGAGCGGCAACTCCAGGCGTTCCCACACGTCGACGAGCAATTCGGCGAGCGCGTCGATCAGTTCGTCGGTGTGGTAGGGCGACGGCGTGATGCGCAGCCGCTCGGTGCCCTTGGGCACGGTCGGATAGTTGATCGGCTGAATGTAGATGCCGTGCTCCTCGAGCAGCAGGTCGCTGGCGGCCTTGCAGCGTTCCGGATCGCCGACGAACACCGGCACGATGTGGGTCTCGCTCGGCATCAGCGGGAGGCCGGCGGCGGCCAGCACGGACTTGACGCGGCCGGCACGGTCCTGGTGACGCTCCCGCTCCCAGTTCGATGACTTGAGGTGGCGGATCGCCGCGGTCGCAGCCGCGCACACCGGCGGCGGCAGCGCCGTGGTGAAGATGAAGCCCGGCGCATAGGAACGCACCGCGTCGATCATCGCCGTGGAGCCGGTGATATAGCCGCCGAGGCAGCCGAACGCCTTGGCGAGGGTGCCTTCGATGACGTCGACCCGCTCCATCGCGCCTTCGCGCTCGCAGATGCCGCCGCCGCGCGGGCCGTACATGCCGACCGCGTGCACTTCGTCGCAGTAGGTCATGGCGCCGTAGCGCTCGGCGAGGTCGCAGATCGCGTTCACCGGGGCGACGTCGCCGTCCATGGAGTAAAGGCTCTCGAACACGACGAGCTTCGGCCGGTCGGGGCCCGCGGCCTTGAGCAGCTCTTCGAGATGGCCGAGGTCGCTGTGGCGGAAGATGATCTTCTCGCAGCCGGACTGGCGCACGCCTTCGATCATCGAATTATGGTTGAAGGCGTCGGAGATGATGAGGCAGTTCGGGATCAGCTTCGCCATGGTGGCGATGCCGGTCTGGTTCGAGACGTAGCCCGAGGTGAAGATGAGGGCGCCGTCCTTGCGGTGCAGGTCGGCGAGCTCGCGCTCAAGCTCGACCAGCGGATGATTGGTGCCGGCGATGTTGCGGGTGCCGCCGGCGCCGGTGCCCATCTTGGTCGCGGTCTCGACCATCGCGCCGATGACCTTCGGATGCTGGCCCATGCCGAGGTAATCGTTCGAGCACCACACCACGACGTCGTGCGCGCCGTGCGGCGTGTGATGCTTCGCATGGGGGAACCGGCCGGCGAGGCGTTCGAGATCGGCGAACACCCGGTAGCGCCGCTCGCTACGCAACTGGTCGAGGGCAGTCGTAAAAAACGCGTTGTAGTCCATTGGGTCGGCTCTCCCGGCCAGCCAGAGTGATCGTGCGAACTCTTCTCGGAGCCTCTTTTGGAGCTATTCTTAGAGGGCTTCCAGCCTGTTTGTCGAGGCGTCAGTACCCCGTCGGCGGCATGGCGCCTTTGCGCAGGATCAAATGAGCGCACAGAAGTCCCTGCCACGATAAACTTTGTAAAACGCTAAGCTTTTGGCGCTCCGCAGCGATGGCGGCAGTGGCGCCGCGAGGCCCGCCATGTTGCGACGCAACGTCGCTGCCGCAATAAGCACGCCGCAGTCGCATTTGCGGAAGCTACAGATCACTCCGCCGCCGTCATGCCCGCGAAAGCGGGCATCCAGTAACCCCCGCGCTACGACTGAACCGATGCGGTGGCTAATCGAACGACAGGGGTTACTGGGTCGCCCGGTCAAGCCGGGCGACGACGGCGGTGGATGAGATTGGGATGACGCGTCGGGCGCCAGTAGATGAGGTTACAGACAAAGCGCCCAGCCGATTGCTATGAGGACGCCTCGTCTCGGCAAGCATCGAAGGGTGGAACGCTCCTATGACGGTGAAATCGAATCGCGGCTTCACGTGGCCGAACAACGCGCGCATCGCAGTCGCGGTCACGTGTCTCCTGGAGACCTGGTCGGGGGACAAGGGGCCGCCGTTCTCGGTGCAGACCACGTCGCTGCGGCAAGGCACCCATGACCGCGCCGCCATGACGTGGGGCACCTATGGGGTGCGCGCCGGCGTGTGGCGGCTCATCAAGATCCTCGATGCCAACCGGACGCCCGCGACCTTCGTCGCCAATGCCCACACGCTGGAGCTTGCGCCGGATGCAGCCGAGCAGATGCTCAAATCGGGGCATGAGATCGCCGCGCATTCCGACACGCAGGACAACATCCTCGCCTATCTCGATGCCGAGCAGGAAGAGGCGCTGATCGGCCGCTGCGTCGACATCTTCAAGAAGATTACCGGCAAACCGCCCAAGGGCTGGCTCAGCCCGGTGCTCGCGTCCACCGCCCGCACCGAGGAGTTGGTCACCGCGGCGGGCTTCCTGTGGTATGGCGACTACAACCAGATCGACTTGCCGTTCTGTGCCAAGAACCGCAACGGCACCATCGTGGCGCTGCCGCACAGCGACTTCGCCGACCACCGGGTGCTGCGCGGCAATCCGCGCGACTGGTACGAGGTCTACAAGGATACGTTCGATTATCTCTACCAGAACGAGCCGACGTCCTTCCTCAACGTCACCGTCCATTGTCACTTCGGCGGCCGGCCGCTGATGGCGGCGATGGTCGACCGCATCCTGAAATACATCGGCGGCTTCTCCGACGCCTGGCTCGTGCGCCACGACGATCTCGCGCAATGGGTGCGCGACAACGCGATTGCCGAATGGACCAACCGCGACCGCTTTTTCCCGCGGTCGTACCCAATCCTAAATCGTAGGGTGGGCAAAGCGCGGACTCGTCCGCGCGTGCCCACGTCGGATCTCTCCGCGTGGGCACGGCGCGTGAAGTACGCGCCTTTGCCCACCCTACGCAGTCGCCTTGTTGCGATGAACGGGCAGGGACTTTACTAAACTGTACGGCCCGTTGGCCGGCGCAACTGTTGAGGACGGATCATGCTTCGCACCATTGCGGCGTTCGATCGGATCGGCGAGGAAAACGCATTCGCGGTGCTGGCGCGGGCGACGCAGCTTGCGGCGTCGGGCCGCGACATCATCAATCTCGGCATCGGCCAGCCGGATTTCCGCACGCCCGATTTTATCGTCGAAGCCGCGGTGAAGGCGTTGCGCGACGGCCATCACGGCTACACGCCGGCGACCGGCATCCTGCCGCTGCGCGAGGCCGTCGCCGCCGACCTGCATAAGCGGTTCGGCGTCAGCGTTTCGCCGGACGAAGTGATGATCATGCCGGGCGGCAAGCCGACCATGTTCATGTCGATCCTGATGTTCGGCGAGCCGGGCGTCGACATCCTCTATCCCGATCCCGGATTCCCGATCTACCGGTCGATGATCGAATTCACCGGCGCGCGGCCGATCCCGGTGCCGGTGCGCGAGGAGAACGGCTTTGCGTTCTCGGCCGACGAGACGCTCGCGCTGATCACGCCGCAGACACGGCTCTTGATCCTCAACTCGCCGGCCAACCCGACCGGCGGCGTCACGCCGAAGGCGGAGGTCGATAAGCTCGTCGCGGGCCTCGAGCGCTTCCCGGATGTCGCCGTGATGTCGGACGAGATCTACGATCACATGGTCTACGACGGCGAGAACGCACGTCTGCCTGTTGTCCTATCCATCGATCCGCGACCGGCTGATCCTGCTCAACGGCTGGTCCAAGACCTATGCGATGACCGGCTGGCGGCTCGGCTATGCGGTATGGCCCGGCAAGCTCTACGACCTTGCCCGCAAGCTCGCGGTCAACCTGCATTCCTGCGTGAACGCGCCGAGCCAGTACGCCGGGCTTGCGGCGCTCACGGGGCCGCAGGACGCGGTCGACCAGATGGTCGCGGAGTTCGACCGGCGCCGCAAAGTCGTGGTCGACGGGCTCAACCGCCTGCCCGGCATCTCCTGCGCGACGCCGAAGGGCGCGTTCTACGCCTTCCCCAACGTGAAGCGGACCGGCTGGAAGGCGAAGGCGCTCGCGACATCGCTCCTCGAAGATTCCGGCGTCGCGATCATCGGCGGCCCGGACTTCGGCGTGCTTGGCGAGGGCTACGTCCGCCTCTCCTACGCCAACTCGACCGAGAACATCCTGCGGGCGCTCGATCGCATGGGCGAATTCCTCGCGAGCCGCCGCGCGGCGTGACCGCAACGCCAAGATCGACGCCAAAATCGACGACGCCTGATCGCAGACGCGTCCTCCTCGGCATTGCCTGCGGCGTCGGCGCCGCGGCGTCCTGGGCGGGCGGCTTCGTCGCCGCGCGCCACGGCATCGGCATCGGCCTCACGCCGTTCGACATCGCGCTGCACCGCTATGTCTGGGCCGGCATCGTGTTCCTGCCGCAGGTGCTGCATGCCGGCGTGCGCAAGCTCGGCGGCATCGGCTGGTGGCACGGCATCGTGCTGGCGGTGACGGGTGGTCCGGGGCTCGCCGTCGTCAGCGCGGCCGGATTCCTGGCGGTGCCGCTGGGCCACGGCGCCGTCATTCAGCCGTCCGTCGCGGTGGTCGCGGGGCTTATTCTCGCGGCCCTCGTCGTCAACGACCGGCCGCCGCCGATCCGCATCTATGGCGCGATCATCATCGTGGCGGGCGTTGCGGTGATCGGCGGCGAGGGCGTCGCGACGATCGGCGCGACCGGGCTGATCGGCGACATGGCCTTCGCCTCCGCCGGGCTCATGTTCTCGGTGTTCGCGACCTTGCTGCGGCTGTGGCGCATCGAGCCGATGCGCGGCACCGCGGTCGTGAGTGCGCTGACCCTCCTCTATCTGCCGGTGCATGCCGTCGTGTTCGGCTTCGGCCACATCATCGCGGCGGGATGGCTCGAGAACCTGCTGCAGGCGATCGCCCAGGGCATTTTTTCCGGGCCGCTCGCGATCTATCTGTTCGCCCGGTCCGTCGTGTTTCTCGGGCCGTCGCGGGCCGCGGTGTTTCCGGCCCTGGTACCCGGCCTCACGCTGCTGATCGGCTACTTCGCGCTCGGCGAAGTGCCGAGTGCCATTCAACTCGTCGGCTTTGCCATCGTCCTGATCGGATTCCGGCTCGCGCAGAAGAGCTGAGGCCCGCATCGAATGCCATGCTGCCGGCTCATATGCAGTTCGCTTGGCGAGCCCACACTATGGGCTTGCGATCCCCGCCGCCGCCGTTCCAAAGTCGCCGCGGCTGGAAGGAGCCTCGATGACTTACGTTTGGATCGCGGTCGGCGGCGCACTGGGCAGCATGGCGCGCCACTGGTGCACGGGCGTGGCGACGGCGCTGTTCGGCGCCGCGTTTCCGTGGGGCACGCTGCTCATCAACATCCTGGGATCGTTCGTCATCGGATTGTTTTTCGCGCTCACCGGACCCGGCGGCCGCTTCGATGTGCCGCTCGATGCCAAGCTCTTCGTGATGACCGGGATCTGCGGCGGCTACACGACGTTCTCGGCCTTCAGCCTGCAAACGCTCTCGCTGTTCCAGGAAGGCGCGTGGTTTCGCGCTGGCGCCTACATTGTCGCGTCAGTAGCGCTGTGCCTGCTTGCGGTCTGGGCGGGCTACGCCCTCGCGGTCGCGATCAACGCCCCGGCGGAGTGAGGCGCGCTCAGCGCATCGGATAAAGGCCGAGCTTGTCGAGCAGCGCAAGATCGCGGCCGCGCTCCGGATTGGGCGTCGTCGAGGAGTTTCGGGCCGTAGAAGATCGAGTTCGCGCCGGCGATGAAGCAGAGCGCCTGGGTTTCCTCGCTCATGTCCTCGCGGCCGGCGGACAGCCGCACCATCGAGGCCGGCATGGCGATGCGGGCAACCGCGATCGTGCGCACGAATTCGAACGGATCGAGCGCCGCGGTATCGCCGAGCGGCGTGCCTTCGACCCGCACCAGCAGGTTGATCGGCACCAACTCGGGGTGCACCGGCAGGCTCGCGAGCGTCGCGATCAATCCGATGCGGTCGGCGCGCGCCTCGCCCATGCCGACAATGCCGCCGCAGCACACATTGATGCCGGCTGAGCGCACATGATCGAGCGTGTCGAGGCGATCCTGATAGGTCCGCGTCGTGATGATTTCGCCGTAGAACTCCGGCGACGTGTCGAGGTTGTGATTGTAGAAATCGAGGCCCGCGTCCTTCAGGCGCTGCGCCTGATCGCGATCGAGCATGCCGAGCGTCGCGCAGGTCTCGAGCCCCAATGCCTTGACGCCCTCGACCATGGCGCAGACCTGGTCGAGATCGCGCTCCTTGGGCGAGCGCCACGCCGCGCCCATGCAGAAGCGGCTCGCGCCGCCGTCCTTCGCGGCACGTGCCGCGGCAATGACCGCAGCGGTGTCCATCAGCTTTTCGGCTTTGACGCCGGTGCGGTAGTCCGCGCTCTGCGGACAATAGGCGCAGTCCTCGGGACAGCCGCCGGTCTTGATCGACAGCAGTGTCGAGACCTGCACTTCGCGCGGATCGAAGTGCATGCGGTGGATGCGCTGGGCATGAAAGATGAGGTCGGGGAACGGCAGTTCGAACAGCGCCTCGACCTCGGCGCGCGTCCAGTCGTGACGCACCTCGCCATCGAGGCAGTGCGGCAATGCAAGGCTTTCAGTGCGGCGAGATATTTGCGCGCGATCGTCCATGACTGCGACCATGGCGGCGAGGAGCGTCAAATGCAAGCATGGTTTGATCGCACCGATCGGACCAAAACGCGGCTCAGATTCGCAAGACGCTCATCACGTCGGCCAGCGAGGAACCGATGAAATCCGGAACGCGAATCGAGCTCCTCGACCGGAAGGTTCTGGCGGTTGGTCCAGAACGTCTCGTAGCCAAAGGACTTTGCGCCCGCCGCATCCCACCCGGCGAATGCCACGAACAGGATCTCGCTGCGCCCCAGCCCCAGCGCGTCGAATTCCGAGCTGATAGGCCCTCCGGTCAGGTTTGAAGGTCTGCACCGCGTCGGTGCTGAGCAGAAGTTCGAACATGCCCTCCATGCCGGAGTTCGCCACGTTGGCCTGCAGCATCTGGCGCGTGAAGTTCGACAGGACAACGAGCCGCAACCCTGCCTGCTTCATCGTGAGCAAAGCGTGGGCCGCGTCCGGCCAAGGCTTAAGCTCAAGATGGGCCTGCATCAGGCGGGCACGCTTGTCCTCGGGAAGGTCGAGACGCAAAGTCTTGGCCGCGTAGATCAGTGCGTCCGAGGTGACTTGCCAAAAATCGGCGTAGCGCTGCGACAGGACGCGCAGCCACGCATATTCGAACTGGCGCGTGCGCCAGATATTGGTGAGTTCGGCGCCTTTGCCGGGAAACAACTCGTCAGCAAGTGAAGAGACGGATCGCGGATCGAACACGGCGAAGGCATCAAAGGCGATGGCTCTGATGTCTCGCGCGGGAGCGCCGCCGCCGGCAGCCTCGACGCTGCGCGCGGCTATCGATGATGCGGCAGCAGCCAGAACGGCGCGGCGCGTGGGCAACATCCTGCTACTCCTCCGGCAATTGATCGCAGTCGACGCATCGCAATGCTGCAGGGAGCAGCGCATCGCGGTGTGCGAGCGGGGTGGCATCGGAACGTGCTAGGGGATGCAAGATTGCAATTCCATCGCGATTCTTGTCGCAGGAGACTGCAAAAATGCAGGACCTCAACTGGAATGATCTGCGCTACGTGCTGGCGACGGCCCGCGCAGGTCGGCTTGCCGAAGCAGCGCGACGCATTCGCGTCAACGAGACCACGATTGCGCGGCGCATCGCGCGGCTTGAGCAATCGCTCGGATCGCAGTTGTTTTACCGCGATGCCGGAGTTTTGGTGCCGACCGAAAGCGGTTCTCGCGTCGTGGCGCATGCCGAACAAATCGAGATGGAAATCGGCCAGATGAAGAGCACCGCAGCAGGGGCGGACGGCCGCGTGTCGGGATCGGTCCGCATCACGTCGACGCCCTGGCTCATCAACCGCCTTCTGATCCCAGCGCTCTCCGCGCTTCGCGCGGCGCACCCGCTGATAACAGCGGAGCTGATCGCGGACCCGAGAAATCTCAACGTCAGCAAACGCGAAGCCGATATCGCCATTCGCCTTGCACGGCCTGATCGTGATCATCGCGCGATTGCCCGGCGGATCGCGACGTTCGATTTCGCCGTCTACGGACCGACCGGACAGAACGCGAAATCACTGGCCTGGATCGGTTTCGAGGAAGGCATGGCGACGCTACCGCATGTGGCGCGGATATCCGAGGAAATGAAGCGGGAAGACAAGCCGCAGCCGGCTCTGCTCGCCAACGACACCGATGTGGTCGTGCATGCCATCGCGGCGGGGCTCGGCAAATCGATCCTGCCCTGCCTCATCGGAGACCGCGCACCGGGCCTGACGAAGCTGAGCGGCCCGGTCCCTGTGCTGAGCAGGGAGGTATGGCTGCTGGTGCACCCGGACCTCAGGCGCCTGCAACGGATCAAGGCGGTCACCGAATGGATCGAGACGACGATGGCAGCCCACGGAAAGCGCGGAAGGCTACCGGCTGCTTCGGCGGCGCGTCCGGCGCGACATCAGGCTAAAGGATAGTTCGTCAGGCGAGCGGCACCTGCGCGAAGTACGCCTCGAACAGCGTCGGCCTCACGAACAGGAAGTCCGCTTGCAGCACGCCTCCGGCCTGATTGCGATGAAGGCCGCAGATGTCGGCGCAGCAAAAGCCGAGACTTGAGATGCGCGCCATGCCCTCGGCGATGAGCGGCGCCCCTTTGTTGTAGCTTGCGAACGAGAGTTCGGCGATCAGCGCTTGGCAATGAGCAATCGACCGCGGGCCGCCGGCGAGGACATCGAGTTCGGCCCCCTGCACATCAAGCTTGACGAGGTCGGGCGCCGGCAGATCGTGCAAGGCAACCCAGGTATCGAGCCGGGCTGTCGAGACCGGGCGCACGACCAGCTTGTCGCCGGCATAATGCGAGGAAGCCTCGACATAGAGCGAGGCACCGGTCACGTCGGCGTCGCGCGGCAAGTAAAACGTCTTCTCCCCGTCGATGGCGGCGAGCGCGACGATGAAATGACGATGCGGCAGCGGCGTGAGGTGCGCCACATTGTCGGCATTAGCCTCGAACAGCACGTAGGTGGCCTCGGGGAAGATTTCGCTCGTGACCTGCGTCCAGCCGCCCCGGTAGGCGCCAATATCGAAAACGACCGCCGGCGCGAAACCTGCCGCCTTGAGGCGCAGCAGCGCGTTGTGATGCGAGAGCTTGTCGGCGCTGCGTCGTGCGCCCGGCAGCAGCGCTTTCGCGCGGGTCAGGAAGTCGTTTCCCGCTAAAAGTCCTTCGCGTGTCATCAGCCGAGCGCCGCCTGCTTCTCTTCGCGCGGCTCGCCGAGCAGCCTCACCGCCTTCTCGATGCGTTCGGCCGCGGTGTCGATGGCTGCCGCCACTTCCTCCTGCATGCTCTGAGCCTGATTCGTCGCAGCGGCCCGCGACTGTTGCAGGCCGGCGAACTCCTCCTCGACCTTGCGCATGCGCTGGCGCGCCTCGGACAATTCGTCGGCGAGGATCAGCGCGGCCATGATCGTGAGCCGCATGTCGCCGATTTCGCCGAAGGTCCCGCGCAGATGACTGATGCGCTGGTCGAGATCGTGGGCGAGGCGACCGAGATGATGTTCCTGGCCGTCGTCGCACGCCATGCGGTACTGGCGGCCGTTGATGGTGACACTGACATGAGGCATCGCTGAACTCTCTTACACATACGCAGGATTTCAGTGCTCCTTGGCGGCAATCACGGCCCGGATCACGTTCATGGCGTCATCGAGGCGGCGGGCCGCTTCGCGATTGGTGGTCTCAAGCTCGCGCGAACGCGCCGCGACGCCGTCGAGTTCGGAGGCGAGGCGTGCCCGGTCGACATTGAATGCATGGACCTGTTCGCCCAGCGTCTCGCGCTGGCGATCATCCTCGCGCCGCAGCTCGACTGCGGCGTCGAGCGAATCCAACGCGCTCATGAGGCGCTTCACCGCCTGCTCGACCGTACTCGTATCGCTCATCGCCCCACTCTGCCCGGACTGACCGAGAAATCGCGGCCAGCCGCTCGCTTGCTTCGCAGACGATTGCGGCAAAAGCTTAGGGGCATTGTCGACCAGGCGTCAACGAAAACGGTCGCGCTATCCGCAGTTTGCAAGCATTCAGGTGTGGATTGCGTGGTGCCCATTTCGTTGACTCGGAAGGCTCACGTGCTAAGCAATCCGCGGCCTTCGAGGATGCGGCGGGCGTCGTGATCCTGGACGCGGGCAAACTCTGATCACGTGAGCCAATCGATGGATGCAGCGCCTGCCGCGGCAACAACGCTACACGACGCCGCAGCGCCGTCGCGTGCCATGCACGATCGTCTTGCGAACGCGATCCGCGCGCTCGCCATGGACGCCGTCGAACTGGCGAAGTCGGGCCATCCGGGATTGCCCATGGGGGCGGCCGATGTCGCCACCGTCCTGTTCACCCGCTTTCTCAAATTCGATCCGGCCGATCCGCGCTGGCCCGATCGCGATCGGTTCGTGCTGTCGGCCGGCCACGGCTCGATGCTGCTCTACGCGGTGCTCTACCTCCTCGGCTATCCGGGAGTGACCATCGAAGAGATCAAGCGTTTTCGCCAGCTTGGGTCGATGACGGCAGGCCATCCGGAATACGGGCATGCTCCGGGGATCGAGACGACCACCGGGCCGCTCGGCCAAGGCCTTGCCAATGCGGTCGGCATGGCGATCGCGGAGCGCCACCTCGCGGCGGAGTTTGGTGCCGACGTGGTCGATCACCACACCTTCGTGCTCGCGTCCGACGGCGACCTCATGGAGGGCATCAGCCAGGAGGCGATCGCGTTCGCCGGGCACCTGCGCCTTGCCAAGCTCATCGTGCTCTTCGACGACAACGGCATTTCCATCGATGGGCCATTGTCGCTCGCTGATTCCGTCGACCAGGTGAAGCGCTTCGAGGCGTCCGGCTGGGCCGCGACCAGGATCGACGGCCATGATCCGGAGGCGATCGCCGCCGCCATCACCTGGGCGAAGGCCAACGATCGCCCGAGCCTGATCGCGTGCCGCACCACCATCGGCTTCGGCGCACCGACCAAGGCCGGCACCAAGGATGCGCACGGCTCTCCCCTTGGCGCCGACGAGATCAAGGGCGCCCGCGCGCGGCTCGGCTGGACGTCGCCGCCCTTCGAAGTGCCGGCGGATATCCGCGATGCCTGGCGTGCCGCCGGCGAGCGCTCGAAGTCCGCGCGGCGCGCCTGGGACGGGCGGCTCAACGCGCTTGCGCCCGAGCGGCGGAGCGAGTTCAGCCGCCGTGCCGCCGGCGACCTGCCGACGCAGGCGCTCGCGGCCGCGGTCCGCGGCCTCAAGGAAAAGCTCGCCGCTGCGCCCAAGGAGATTGCGACGCGCTCGGCCTCGGAGTTCGCGCTCGAAGCGCTGACGGCGGCGGTGCCGGAGATGATCGGCGGACTCGGCCGACCTCACCGGCTCGAACAACACGCGCCCCAAGGGCATGGCGGCGTTCTCCGCCGCCAATCCGTCCGGCCGGTTCATTCATTATGGCATCCGCGAGCACGGCATGGCCGCGGCCATGAACGGCATGGCGCTGCATGGCGGCGTCATTCCGTATTCCGGCACGTTCCTGGTATTTTCCGACTATTGCCGGCCGGCGATCCGCCTTGCCGCGCTGATGGGTTTGCGCGTCATTCACGTGCTCACCCATGACTCGATCGGCCTCGGCGAGGACGGCCCGACCCATCAGCCCGTCGAGCACCTCGCGGCGCTGCGCGCAATCCCCAATCTCCTCGTGTTCCGGCCGTGCGACGCGGTGGAAACCACCGAATGCTGGGAACTGGCGCTCATGTCACGCCACGCGCCGAGCGCGCTCGCCCTGACGCGGCAGAATCTCCCGCAGCTGCGGACCGCGCCGACGAGCCGAGAACCGCTGCGCCAACGGGGCCTACGAACTTGTGCCCGCCGTCGGCGGCGATCCGCTGGTATCGCTGTTTGCGAGCGGCTCCGAAGTCGCGATCGCGGTCGAGGCGCATAAGCTCCTCGCGGCAAAGGGCGTCCTCGCGCGCGTCGTCTCGGTGCCGTGCTTCGAACTGCTGGCGAATGCCCCGCCTGCCGTTCGCGCGGCGGTGATCGGCGAAGCGCCGGTGCGGGTCGGGGTCGAGGCTGCGATCCGGCAGGGCTGGGACGCCATCATCGGCTCGGACGGCGTCTTTGTCGGCATGACCGGGTTCGGGGCCAGCGGCCCCTACAAGGATCTTTATCGCCACTTCGGCATTACCGCGGAAAAGGTCGCAGAGGCCGCATTGACCAAACTTGCCGAAGGCTGAAGTCGGGTCTGGAAACCCGGCGTCCATGTGATATCAACCCCGTGATATCAACGCCGCAAAATTGAGCACCGCGGTCGCCGATCTCCGACCGCACATGGAATTGGGACCCCGACAATCATACCTGATTGCTATCAAGTCGCTTAAGCCAGGAGCCGGAAATGCCAGTTCGCGTCGCCATCAACGGGTTCGGTCGCATCGGCCGCAACGTCTTGCGCGCCATCGTCGAGACCGGACGCAAGGACATCGAGGTGGTGGCGGTCAACGATCTCGCACCGCCGGAGACCAACGCCCATCTGTTGCGGTTCGAACTCGGTCCACGGCCGGTTTCCCGGCGAGGTCAAGGTATCAGGCGATACCATCGACTGCGGAACCGGTCCGATCAAGGTGACCGCGATCAGGAGCCCGGCCGAATTGCCGTGGAAGGCGCTCGGCGTCGACATCGCGTTGGAGTGCACGGGTCTTTTCACTTCGAAGGACAAGGCCAAGGCACACCTCGATGCCGGCGCGAAGCGCGTTCTCGTTTCGGCGCCTGCCGACCACGCCGACCTGACGGTGGTCTATGGCGTCAATCACGACAAACTATCCAAGGATCACCTTGTGGTGTCGAATGCGTCCTGCACCACGAACTGTCTCGCGCCGGTCGCCAAGGTGATGCACGACGCCGTCGGCATCGAGCACGGCTTCATGACCACCGTGCACTCCTATACCAACGACCAGCCTTCTCTCGATCAGTTCCACAAGGACCTTTATCGCGCCCGAGCGGCGGCGATTTCGATGATCCCGACGTCCACCGGTGCGGCCAAGGCGGTTGGCCTCGTTCTTCCGGAACTCAACGGCAAGCTTGACGGTGTTTCCATCCGGGTGCCGACGCCGAATGTCTCGGTGATCGATTTCAAATTCGTGCCCAAGCGCAAGACCACCAAGGACGAGATCAACAGCGCGGTGAAACGCGCCGCCGAGCAGCAGCTCAAGGGCATCCTTGGCTACACCGAGCAGCCCAACGTCTCGATCGATTTCAACCACGACCCGCGGTCGTCGATCTTCCACATGGATCAGACCAAGGTCATCGACGGCACCTTGGTGCGCGTGATGTCCTGGTACGACAACGAGTGGGGCTTCTCCAACCGCATGATCGACACCGCCGTCGCGATGGGCAAGCTCATCTGAGCGTTGGTCCTAACGTGGCTGCGTTTCGCACACTCGACGGCGCGGACCTGCACGGCAAGCGCGTCCTGCTGCGCGTCGATCTCAATGTGCCGATGGAGAAGGGCGAGGTCAGCGATGCGACGCGCATCGAGCGCGTCGCTCCCGGCATTGCCGAGATCGCCGACAAGGGCGGCAAGGTGATCCTGCTGTCGCATCTCGGCCGGCCCAAGGGCCGCGATCCGAAACAATCGCTCAAGCCGGTGGCGGCGGTTGTCGCGAAGGTGCTCAAGCGCCCGGTTGCATTCGCCGAGGATTGCATCGGACCCGCGGCGGAAGCTGCCGTCGCCGCGATGAAGCCGGGCGACATCCTCTGCCTCGAGAACACCCGCTTCCACGCCGGCGAAGAGAAGAACGATCCGGCGTTCGTCGCCGCGCTTGCAGCGCTCGGCGATGTCTGGGTCAACGATGCCTTCTCGGCGGCGCACCGCGCCCACGCGTCGACCGAGGGGCTTGGCCACAAGCTCCCCGCCTACGCCGGCCGAACGATGCAGGCCGAGCTTGAGGCGCTGGAACAGGCGCTGGGCGCGCCGCAGCGGCCGGTGGCGGCGATTGTCGGCGGCGCGAAGATTTCGACCAAGCTCGACCTCCTCGGCAATCTCGTCGGCAAGGTTGATGCCCTGATCATCGGCGGCGCCATGGCCAACACGTTTCTCGCCGCGCAGGGCAAAACGGTCGGCACGTCGCTGTGCGAGCATGATCTCGCACCGACGGCCCGCGAGATCCTCGCTACCGCGACAGCCAAAAAATGCGAAGTCGTGCTGCCGGTCGATGCGGTGGTGGCGAAGGAGTTCAAAGCACTTGCCCCGTCCCGCGTCACCGCGGTCGATGCGGTGGCCGCCGACGAGATGATCCTCGACATCGGTCCCCGCACCATCGAGGCGGTGGTATCGGTGCTGGCGCGGATGAAGACGCTAGTGTGGAACGGCCCCTTCGGCGCCTTCGAGATGGAACCGTTCGACAACGGCACGGTTGAGGTTGCCGAGGCGGTTGCCGAATTGACATCGCTCGGCAAGCTCATTTCGGTCGCGGGCGGCGGCGATACGGTCGCTGCCCTCAACCAGGCGGGAACAACCGACCGCTTAACCTATGTTTCGACGGCGGGCGGCGCGTTCCTCGAATGGATGGAAGGCAAGGCGCTGCCGGGCGTCGAGGTCTTGCGAACCACCTAAATTCATTGAGAATTACCAACATTAGGGACGGCGGCCAGCGCCCAAACGCATAACGGAGACGATGCCGATGAACCTCGCCGAATTGAACAAGGTTGCGAACGCCATGGTGGCGCCCGGCAAGGGCATTCTCGCCGCCGACGAATCGACCGGCACGATCAAGCGACGCTTCGACGCGATCGGCGTCGAAAACACCGAGGATAACCGGCGCGACTATCGCGAGATGATGTTCCGCACCATGGACGCGATGCGCAACAACATCTCCGGCGTCATCCTCTATGACGAGACGATCTGGCAGAAGGCGAAGGACGGCACGCCGCTTGTCAAGCTCATCCAGCAGGCCGGCTCGATTCCGGGCATCAAGGTGGACGAAGGCACGAAGCCCCTGCCGGAGTGCCCCAACGAACTCGTGACCATCGGCCTCGACAAGCTCGCCGACCGCCTGCCGAAATATTTCGACCAAGGCGCTCGCTTCGCGAAGTGGCGCGCGGTGATCGACATCGGCGCCGGCATTCCGACCTACAGCGCGATCCACGCCAACGCCCATGCGCTGGCGCGCTATGCGGCGCTGTGCCAGGCGGCGCAGATCGTGCCAATCGTCGAGCCGGAAGTGTTGATGGACGGCGACCACGATATCGACCGCTGCGTCGCGGTGACGACGTGGATGCTCAAGGAGACGTTCCAGGAGCTGTTCTACAATCGCGTCGCGCTCGAAGGCATGGTGCTCAAGCCCAACATGGCGATCTCCGGCAAGAAGGCCGCAAAGCGCGCCGGCGTCGAGGAGGTCGCGGAGAAGACGGTGAAGATGCTCAAGGAATGCGTGCCCGCCGCCGTGCCGGGCATCGCGTTCCTGTCCGGCGGCCAGTCCGACGAAGAGGCGACCGCGCATCTCGACGCCATGAACCGCGCCGGCGGCTTGCCGTGGAAGCTCACGTTCTCCTACGGCCGTGCGCTCCAGCATGCGCCGCAGACCACTTGGGCCGGCAAGGCCGAGAACGCCGCCGCCGCGCAACGCGCCTTCGCCCATCGCGCCCGCATGAACGGCTTGGCGAGCCTCGGCCAGTGGAAGCACGATCTGGAGAAGAAGGCGGCGTAGTCGCCGCCCGATCGCACGCTGCTTCGGCTATTTCGTCGGCTTGACGAGGGCGAAGGCGAAATCGCGGCCCAAGCCGCTGAAGGCGAGGCTGATCCACAACATCGCCAGCGGCTCGAGGAGACGCGCGCGCTCGAGCGGGCCGGCGTCGACCGCAGCAAAGCCGGCGTCGGCGACGATGCCGAGCACCGTCGTCTTGCCGGCTGCATCATCGCCGGCCACGAACATGACGGGTTGCGTCGCATACCGCTCGGGATGCTCCATGTTGCCGAAGCCGGTCTGGTTGAACGCTTTGTAGAGCCTGATGCCCGGCACCTGATGCGCGATCTCCTCCGCCGCGGAGCGATCGAACCCAAGCGAGAGCGACAGACCGGTCGGGCCGCGGGTCAGCGGGTTGGTGGCGTCGATCACGATCTTGCCGTTGATATTGCCGCACGCCTTCAGCGCAGATACCGCGGCCTCGTACGGCGTCGTCACGATCAGCACGTCGGCCGAAGCGGCCGCCGACAGCGGCACCACTTGTGTGCCGTGGCCGGTCGTCCCGGCGGCTTTGGCAGGATCGCGGACGGCGTACGTGATTTCATGTTTGGCCGATAGCTTGGACCCAAGCGCCTTGCCGACGTTGCCGGCACCAACGATCGCGATCTTCATGGCAAAAGTCTCCCAACATGCGGCCCGCGCCCCCTTGGCGGTGACGTGCCCCGCTTTTCCAATTAAGCACTGCGGCCAAACGTTCTAGAGTGCGCGCAGGAGCAAATGATGCTGCGTCTCGTATTCGGGATTTCGGTCGTGCTGGCGGTCGTGCTGGCCTTGGCGGCGCCGGCGCGCGCCCAGGATGCGGCCGCGCGCTGGCCGGAGAAGCCGGTGCGGCTGATCGTGCCGTTCCCGGCCGGCAGCTCGACCGACATCGTGGCGCGGATCGTGGCGCAGAAGCTTGCGCTGCGGCTGGGTGCGCAAGTCATCATCGACAATCGCTCCGGCGCGAGCGGCGGCATCGGCGCCGACGCGCTCGCGCACGCAGCCCCGGACGGCTACACCTTCGGGATCGCGACATTGAGTACCCACGCGCTTGCCGCGAGCCTCAACTCAAACCTCTCCTACAATCCGATCACCGATTTTGCTCCCGTCAGCATGATCGGCGCCGCGCCTTATGTGCTTGCGGTCTACGCTCGCCTCCCGGCCAAATCGGTCGACGAGCTGATCGCGCTCGCGCGCGCCAAGCCGGGCGCGCTCAACTACGCCTCGGCCGGTCCCGCAAGCCTCGCTCATCTCGCCGGCGCCCTCTTCGCGCATATGGCCCACGTCGAATTGACCGAGGTGCCGTATCGCAGCTCCGGCCAGGCCGTGCTCGACCTCACCGAGGGACGCATCGAGCTGCAGTTCGGCACCCTCGCGCCGACCTTGCCGTTCATTCGGTCGGGACAAGTGCGCCCGCTCGCGGTCACGAGCCTGCACCGCTCCGCGTCGCTGCCCGACGTGCCGACGCTGGACGAAGCCGGCCTGCGCGGCTACGAAGCGTCGCTATGGATGGCAATCGTCGCTCCGGCCGCGACGCCGGCCGCCATCATCGCGCGGCTCAATCGCGAAACCGCCGCGGTGCTCGCCGCACCCGACACCATCGCTGCGCTCGATGCGCAGGGAATGGAGAGCGAGCCTTCGACGCCTGAGGAACTCGGCGCGCGCATTCGCCGCGAAATCGACAAGTGGCGCGACCTCGTCGCCGCGACCGGCCTGCGAGCGAATTGAGAGTTGAGGCAGTCCACTCGTCGTCAACTTCACCTCTTCCTCTCAAGGACGGGTGAAGAGTGCCGCTTGGCGATGGCGCGCCAGAGATTGACGCACAGCGTTTCGACATCGTGCAGCGCGTTTGCGCGCGATCCGATCGCCGTGTGGGGCATCAGAATGACGTTGCGGTCGCGATAGCGCAGCAGCGGTTCGGCGGGATCGGTGGGCTCGCTGTAGAGCACGTCGAGCCCGAGGCCACCGAGGCGACCTGCATCGAGGGCAGCGATCAGCGCGTCACGGTCGATCAATTCCGCGCGGGCGACGTCGATCAGCGCTGCCCCGGGCTTGAGATGGGAAAGCGCCTCGCGGCCAACGAGACCGCGCGTCTCTTCGGTGAGCGGGAGTTGCACCAGGATATAGTCTGCCTGCGCCATCAGGTCGTTGAGCGGCAGGTAGCGCGCGCCGAATTCCTGCTCGACGGCGCCATCGGCGCGGCGCCGCTGGAAATAGACGATGTCCATCTCGAAGGCGCGCATGCGACGCGCCACTTCGCGCCCAACCTCGCCGAAGCCGATGATGCCGAGCGTTGCGCCGAACACGGTCCTGAGCCCGGTGATGCCGGCGAAGTTCGAGTAGCCGATGTAGCGCGATTGACGCGGCCGCACCTTGTATCCGGCGGCGCGCAGCGCCGTCTCCTCGACAACGCCGTTGAGTTCGCCGATCCGCTTCGCGAGCGCCAGCAGGAACGCGCAGGCCTGCTCGGCGACCGCGATGTTGACGTGCCGGCGCAGCGTCGCGACCTCGACGCCGCGGCGCGCGCAGGCGGCAGCGTCGATATTCGTCGTGATGGTGCCGAACTTGTGGACGATGGCGAGACGGGATGCGCCGGCGAGCAGGGCGTCGTCGACGCGGAAACCCTCGACCACGATGCCGTCGGCGTCGACGGACTTCGCCGCAAGGTCCGCCTCGTCGACCGCGAATTCGACGGTCGCCGGATAAAGCCCGGGCAATCGTTGCTGCAGGCGTTCGCACCAGCCGAGAAAATCAGGCTCGTCATGCGCGAAGAAGTCCGCCACGGCGCGGCGGTGCGGCTCCGGCGTCGCGGGATCGAGCACGACCGGTATGATCTTGAGGAAGTGGTCCTCTTCGATGACGATTCGCGTCATGCAACTGCCACGGCGCGCCGCCTCCATCGTTTTCGTCCGCCGACTGACGGTGAAGCTGGCGGCGAAGTCGGAATCATGACGGCGGATGGTGGGCGCGACAGGGATTGAACCTGTGACCCCTACCGTGTCGAGGTAGTGCTCTACCGCTGAGCTACGCGCCCGGATGGACCGGCGATGCTATATCGGCTCGCGCCGGTCGCGGCAAGAGATCAGCAAGACGAAGATCGAGTGTGGGGGAATTCAGGAGCGGTGGCGGTGCGTTTGCGCCGCGGCCTCACGCCGCCAGCATCTTGCTGACCTCGGTGACGAGATCGCGCAGGTGGAACGGCTTCGACAGCACCTTCGCCTGTTTCGGCGCCGACGAATCGGGGTTGAGCGCGACGGCGGCAAACCCGGTGATGAACATGATCTTGATGTCGGGGTCGAGTTCCGCGGCGCGGCGGGCAAGCTCGATGCCGTCCATCTCCGGCATCACGATGTCGGTGAGGAGCAGTTCGAACGGCTCTTCGCGCAGCCGCTGATAGGCGGACAACCCGTTGTCGTAGGAAATGACGTCGTAGCCTGCGTTTTGCAGCGCTTTGACGAGAAAGCGCCGCATATCCGTATCGTCTTCCGCGAGAAGGATTTTAGTAGTCATGCCCCGCGCCAGCCCGCTTCGGGCGGGTACCGCCCGATGCGACACCTCGGCCCCAAATCATAGCTTTCCATAAGCAATGCTCTTGGTAAATATGCGGTGAATTGGCATAAAAGTGAGCTGCGCGACACGAACCTTCTTCCCCTGGTCTCTGCCGGGACGTAAAAGCGGGAGTAGCCGCCGCCCCACCGAGTGGATGAACGTGCAGATCAACGAGTTCGACCCGCCCTTCGAAGTACTCGAGCCCGCGGAAATCCGTGGAGCGATCGCGTTCAACTCTCCTCACAGTGGCAGCATCTATCCGCGTGCCTTCCTGGCCGCGGCCCGGCTCGACCTGCCGACGCTGCGACGGTCGGAAGACAGCTTCGTCGATGAGTTGCTGGCGGGCGTCGTCCGGCGCGGCCATCCGTTGATGCGCGCGCACTTCCCGCGCTGCTTCGTCGACGTCAACCGCGAACCCTACGAGCTTGACCCGCGGATGTTCGAGGGGCGGCTGCCGTCATTCGCGAATACACGTTCGATGCGCGTCGCCGGCGGGCTGGGCACGGTGGCCCGCGTCGTCGGGGACGCCCAGGAGATCTACGACCAGCGCATTCCCGTGGATGACGCGCTTCGCCGGATCGAGGGCCTCTACAAGCCCTACCATCGCGCGCTGCGGCGGCTCGTGACCCGCGTTCATCGCGAGTTCGGCGCGGCCGTGCTGGTCGATTGCCACTCGATGCCGTCGGCGGCCGGTCCGAAGGACGAGCGTCCGCGGGCCGACATTGTCATCGGCGATCGCTATGGCACGAGCTGCGTCGGCGCCGTGACCGACACCATCGAGCAGGTGCTGCGCGGGCGCGGCTATTCGGTAAGCCGCAACAAGCCATATGCCGGCGGCTTCATCACCGAGCACTACGGGAACCCGGCCGCGGGCCTGCATTCGGTTCAGCTCGAGATCAATCGCGGGCTTTACATGGATGAGCGGCGGTTCGAACGCTCCGCGACCTTTGCCTCGGTAGCTGCCGACCTGGAAATCGTTGGCGGACCAACTGAACGATATCGCGCTCTATGAACTGAAGCCTTACCGCTCTGCCGCTGAATAACGTTTCAGCGCAAGACTTCCGAAACCGAAATCCGCGAATAACGCGCGCCGGAAAAATCCGCGCCATAAGAAAAATGGGCCGCTGTTGCCAGCGGCCCAAGTCTAGGGAGGAAACGCCCAAGGAGGGCGGCGGTAACGCGTGAGCGCTACCGCACTGCGAAAACATGCCACCGCGCCGCACAAAAAGCAAGGGGGCGGATGGTGCTCGGATCGGGCCGGGGTCTCCCCCGACGAAGTTGCGCACATCAAATCCGGCCGCTCGCCACGGTTGTCTTGTTCCTGGCGGCACTCCGAAATCCCAAAAATATTGTTATAAATCAATAGCGTATTTAGAGGCCCCGGGCCTCCAAACCGGGCGCGACAAAGAGCGTGACATCGCGGCCCGGAGCACCGCGGTGAGGAGGGATTATCGAGAGCCCCCAGGTATGCGATAACCGCATGGCGCCAGAGCCGCTGGAAAGTCGCCGCCCCAAGTTGTGAATCGTGCATTCGGTTTGCCGCGGTCCTTCCGGGGCTCCCAACTCCATCGTTGCAGCGGGCGAATGTTCTGGATGTCGTGCCGGCGGCGGGCGCGCCAGCCGGAATCGGTATATAGGACTCGCCGCTCAACAGCCGGAGGCCGGATGGCGGCGGTAGACTTTGGTGCGTTCATCGACGAACTCGCGACCGTGTCCGGCGACGCGATCAAGCCGTTCTTCCGCACCACCCTGAGCATCGAGGACAAAAGCCGTGGCGGCGCGTTCGACCCCGTGACGGCCGCGGACCGGGCCGCCGAACTCGCGATGCGCGCGATGATCCGCGAGAAATTCCCGGCGCACGGAATCCTCGGCGAGGAGTTCGGCCCGGAACGCCCGGACGCCGAGTTCGTCTGGGTGCTCGATCCGATCGACGGTACCAAGTCATTCATTTCCGGCATGCCGGCGTGGGGCACGCTGATCGCGCTGACCCGCAACGGCCAGCCGGTGTTCGGCATGATGCACCAGCCGTTCATCGGCGAACGCTTCAGCGGCGACCGGCTCGCCGCTCACTACCACGGCCCCGCGGGCAATCGTGCCCTGGTGGTGCGGCCCTGCGCGGCGCTTGGCGAGGCGGTCCTCTATACGACGAGCCCCCGTCTGATGAACGACGCCGATCGCGCCCTCTTCGGCAAGGTCGAGGGGAGCCGTTCGGCTCTCCCGCTACGGCGGCGACTGCTACTCCTATTGCATGCTCGCGGCCGGCCATGTCGATCTCGTCATCGAGACCGAGCTCAAGCCTTACGACGTCGCGGCGCTGATCCCGATCATCCTGGGGGCCGGCGGTATCATGACGACGTGGTCGGGCGATCCGCCGGAGGCCGGCGGCCGTATCGTCGCGGCCGGCGATCGCCGCGTCCATGCGGCGGCGCTCGCCGTGCTGAATTCGTAACGGAACCTGGGCGGGCTGGCCGGCCCGTGAGGCCGGATCAATCAGAACGCAGGTGTTCCGGGCACGAAGGCGTCGAAGGCGGCCCAGAACTGCTCGCGGAAGACGTCCTGTTCCATCATCAGTTCGTGCTGTGCTCCCGGAACGATGATGTAGGAGCCGACCCGCAGCCGCGCACCAAAATCCTCGATTGCGGCCGTCGAGACCAGACGGTCGCGTCCGCATGCCAGGATCAAGAGCGGCTGGCGCAACTTGGCCGGAAAGCTCGGGACCGAGAACTCGGTCATGACGTTGAAGGCGCTGTCGAGCCAGGCGACCGTCGGGGCGCCGATTGCAAGCCCCGGCTCGGTATTGAGGATCGCAGC
This sequence comes from uncultured Alphaproteobacteria bacterium, assembly GCA_963702755.1. Lineage (GTDB taxonomy): Bacteria > Pseudomonadota > Alphaproteobacteria > Rhizobiales > Xanthobacteraceae > JAJPKK01. Next base: position 285,054 of record CAVPDZ010000022.1, read on the forward strand.
CGTCCGTGCGTGCCGGACGGGATCCGACGTGACGGGATTATTGAGAAACGGCATCAATGATGGGCTGAGAGAACTGCCGCCCGGCACATAAGAACTGCCCATGCCGAGAATTCGCATGGTCCGTATCAGCGGCGGCGCCACCGATATCAGGCGGATGTTGGTGAGCTTGATCATGGGGGCGATCAGCACCATGCGGTCGAACCACCGCCGGCCGGAGGAGGCCGCGCGCATCAGGATCGAAGCGCCCATGGAATGGGCCAGCGCAAACAGCGGCGGCGGGCAGTCCGGCAGAACGACCTCGCTCATGAACGTATCGAGGTCGATGGCGTATTTGGAGAAGTTCGTCACGTGGCCCTTACGCGCGTCGCGCAACAGCCGCTCTGACCCGCCCTGGCCCCGCCAATCGAGGGTCGCCACCGCAAAGCCGCGCGCGTTGAGTTCGCGCACGACCTCGAAATATTTCTCGATGAACTCGGTGCGGCCCTGGAAGATGCAAACGGTCCCCCTGCGGCCTTGCGGCGGCGGCCACCGCGCAAACCGGACCAAGGCGCCGTCTGGCGTCTTCAACATGCCGGTGACGACGCCTTCCGGCACCGGGTTGGCAGGAATGGAGAGGAGCTTCATGCGAACAAGGCGGGCCACATCGCGGCGTGCGGCCGATGCAGCCGTCGTCCGCCATTGATCGATTAACGGAATCGACGGCTGCGCTCAAATGGAAACCGCATGCCGCCTGCACCATTTCAACGGTTCCCCGGGAGGGCTCTTGAACGGATGAAATCGCCTCCTACATGATTGGTCGTGCAGGCCAATCCTGGCTGCACACATCCTGTCCGGCCCGTTACGGGCGGACTCTCTGCATGTCGCTTCAAGGAGGATATGCCATGCGCACGTTTGATCTCTCCCCGCTTTATCGTTCTACCGTTGGCTTCGACCGGCTGTTCTCGCTTCTCGACCAGTCGTCAAGTTTCGAAGGCACCGGGTCGCCTTATCCGCCCTACAATATCGAGCGCACCGGTGATGACGCCTATCGGGTGACCATCGCGGTTGCTGGTTTCTCGGAGTCCGAGCTCTCGATCGAAGCCAAGGAAAATACGCTCACCGTGAAGGGCGAGAAGCAGGTCAAAGCTGAGGCCCCCAAGACCGAAGTGCTCTACCAGGGCATTGCTGCTCGTGCATTCGAGCGCGTGTTCCGCCTCGCCGATCATGTCGAGGTAAGGTCCGCGGTACTCCAGAACGGATTGCTGCACGTCGATCTGGTGCGTGAGATTCCGGAGGCCATGAAGCCCCGTACCATCCGCATCAGCTCCGGCAACGGCAAGGTCATCGAGACCAAGGTCGCTGCCTAACGCAAGCACGCCGCGCGCAGACCAGGCGCCCCGGATCCCATCCGGGGCGCTTTTTGCATTTGCGCCTATTGCGCCTGCCTCGCCGTCGCGATGAATGTCTCGATATCGCCCGCGGTCGTCGCGAATGAGGTCACGAGGCGGGCGAGGATGTGGTTGCGGCGGCACGGTCGCCGGATGGGTGTGGTGCGTGCCCATGACGTAGTAGTGAGCGCCGGCCTTGGCCAAATGGTCGTGCATGCGTTGCGGCAGCAACACGAACAGCAGATTGGCCTCGACCGGCCACTGCGGCCGCAACCCGATCGCGGCGAGTTCCTTGGCCAGCCGATCAGCCATGCCGTTGGCGTGCCGCGCGAGATCGAGCCAGCACCCGCCATCGAGAAACGCCTCGAACTGTGCGGCGATGAAGCGGTGCTTGGAGATCAGGTGGCCGCCGCGCTTGCGGCGCTCCGCCATCGCCTCGGCCTTCGCGGGATCGAAAATCACGATCGCCTCCGCCGCGAGCGCGCCGCCCTTGGTGGCGCCGAACGACAGCACGTCGACACCCGCCTTCCATGTCGCCTCGGCTGGCGTCATCCCAAGCCGTGCCACCGCATTGCCGAAGCGGGCGCCGTCCACGTGCACCGTCATGCCCCGGGCATGGGCAAGGTCGGTCAGCGCCGCGATCTCATCGATGCGGTAGACGGTGCCGGCTTCGCTCGCCTGGGTGAGGCTGAGTGCGGCCGGAACGATCTGGTGCGGGCGCAGCCCGAAATGCTGATCAAGGGCGGCGGCGACCACCGATGGCACGAGCTTTCCGCCGTCCCCTTCAAGGCCGACGAGGCGCATGCCGGAGCCATAGAACTCCGGCGCCCCGCATTCGTGGACGATGCAATGGGCTTCCGCGTGGCAAAGCACCGCGCCCCAGGGCGGCGTCCATTGCGCGAGGGCGAGCGCGTTTGCGGCCGTGCCCGTCGTGACCAGGAACATCGCGACGTCGCGCTCGAACAGTTCGCAGAAGCGTCGTTCGAGCCGCCGCGTCAGGGCGTCGTCCCCATAACCGATCGCGTGGCCCGTATTGGCGCGCGCCATCGCCTCCATGATGGCCGGCGCAACGCCCGCCGCATTGTCGCTTGCGAACTCCATCAGGTTCCGGACCTCCGCTCTCCGCCGTTTGCGCCCGACGGCGGTTTTCGTTCAGTTGCGAGCGGCCCGCAATCCCTCGCGCACAATTCGCGGACGATCCGCCGCGCTCCCGGCAGAACCGAGAGGCTTCGCGCAGAAAAAAATTCCGAAGTTCGTAATTTTACTGTGCTCGCGCCTTGAATCCGTGTCAGAATTTTGGCATGTAGAGTTAGGACAGCAATGCTGTCCCAGTTTGGCTGACAGCGTTCCCAGGTGAGCGACCGTCGGCGAAGAACGGCAGCCGGCGATTGGGCGCATAGCGCGGGCAGCCAACGAGCAGCGACGCAGTGCGCACAAAAGCGGCTGGCGACAAAGCTGCCTGCTTGACATAGTCAACCTTCGGGTCACAGCGCACGCCATCTTGCGGCGCTGAAGGGGGGGTGCGCCGACCGGTCAAGTGAGCCGGAGAACGAGGCGGGTTCGCATGGGCGCGTTTGTAGGCCATCACGTCCGACCGCAAGCCGCGGCGCCGAGCGCCGTCGGTGAGGATTCGCGCGAACTCAAATCGGTTTCAATTCCGCGCAACGATACGGCAGACCCCGGCCTGCCGGCGGCGCGTGGCCTTTATGATCCCGCGCTCGACAAGGATTCCTGCGGCGTCGGCTTCATCGCCGACATCAAGGGCCGCAAGTCGCACCAGATCGTCGAAGACGCGCTGACGATCCTTCTCAATCTCGAGCATCGCGGCGCGGTCGGCGCCGACCCGCGCGCCGGCGACGGCGCCGGAATCCTGGTGCAGATCCCGCACAAGTTCTTCGTTCGCAAAGCGAGCGAACTTGGCATGACGTTGCCGCCGCCCGGCGAATATGCCGTGGGCGCGTTGTTCATGCCTCACGACACGGCGTGGCGTGCGGAGATTCACAAGGTCTACGCCGAGGAGATCGCGCGCGAGGGCATGAGGCTCATCGGTTGGCGCGACATCCCGACCGACAATTCATCGCTTGGCGAATCGGTGAAGCCGACCGAACCGGTGCATCAGCAGGTGTTCATCGGCAAGGGCAGCCGCGACCTCGACGAGGAAGAGTTCGAGCGGCGGCTTTACATTCTGCGCAAGTCGATCTCGGGTCGGCTCTACAGCCGGCGGGAGCGGAGCGCCTCCGGCTACTACCCGGTGTCGATTTCCTGCCGCACCGTCATCTACAAGGGCATGTTCCTCGCCGACCAGCTCGGCTCGTACTACCCCGATCTCCACGACACCGATTTCGAGAGCGCGCTCGCGCTCGTGCACCAGCGCTTCTCGACCAACACTTTCCCGACCTGGTCGCTTGCCCATCCCTACCGCATGATCGCCCACAACGGCGAGATCAACACGCTGCGCGGCAACAACAACTGGATGGCGGCGCGGCAGGCGTCGGCAAGTTCGCCGTTCTACGGCAATGACATCAGCCGCCTGTGGCCGATCTCCTACGAAGGCCAGTCGGACACCGCGTGCTTCGACAACGGGCTCGAATTCCTGGTGCAGGGCGGCTATCCGCTGGCGCACGCCGTGATGATGATGATCCCGGAAGCGTGGGCGGGCAACACGCTGATGGACGAGGAACGGCGCGCCTTCTACGAATACAACGCCGCCTTGATGGAGCCGTGGGACGGCCCGGCGGCGATCGCGTTCACCGACGGCCGCCAGATCGGCGCGACGCTCGATCGCAACGGCCTGCGTCCGGCCCGCTATCTGCTCACGCGCGACGACCGCATCGTCATGGCGTCCGAAATGGGCGTGCTGACGATTCCGGAAGACGAGATCGTCACCAAGTGGCGGCTCCAGCCGGGCAAGATGCTGCTCGTCGACCTCGTCGAGGGCCGCCTCATTCCCGACGACGAGATCAAGGCGAAGCTCGCCCGCAGTCATCCGTACCGGGAGTGGCTGCGCAACACGCAGATCGTGCTTGAGGATCTGCCGCAGTCGCTGACGCGGCCGGCGTTGTCCAACCTGAGCCTGCTCGATCGCCAGCAGACCTTCGGCTACAGCCAGGAGGACCTGCGGATCCTGATGTCGCCCATGGCGACGACCGGCGAAGAGGCGATCGGCTCCATGGGCAACGATGCGCCGATCTCGGCGCTGTCGGAAAAGCCGAAGCTGCTCTTCACTTACTTCAAGCAGAACTTCGCGCAGGTGACGAACCCGCCGATCGATCCGATCCGCGAAGAGATCGTCATGAGCCTCGTCTCGATCATCGGGCCGCGGCCGAACCTGTTCGATCTCGAAGGCCTGTCGACCACGAAGCGCCTCGAAGTGCGCCAGCCGATCCTGACCAACGACGACCTGGAGAAGATCCGCGCCATCTCGGAGGTGAGCGAATCCCATTTCAAGTCGCTCACGCTGGAAGCCGCGTGGCCTGCCGACCACGGCGCCGCGGGGCTGGCGCCGGCGCTTGACGGACTGTGCCGGCGTGCCGAGCAAGCGGTGCGCGACGGCATCAACATCATCATCTTGTCGGATCGCAGCGCCGGCAACGACCTCATTCCGATTCCATCATTGTTGGCGTGCGCCGCCGTCCACCATCACCTCATCCGCGAGGGCTTGCGGACATCGGTCGGGCTCGTGGTCGAATCGGGTGAGCCGCGCGAGGTGCATCATTTCTGCTGCCTCGCCGGTTACGGCGCCGAGGCGATCAATCCGTATCTCGCCTTCGAGACGCTTATCGCCATGAAGGACGAGCTGCCGCAGAAGCTCGAAGACAAGGAAATCGTCAAGCGCTACATCAAGTCGATCGACAAGGGGCTGCTGAAGGTGATGTCCAAGATGGGCATCTCCACCTATCAGTCCTATTGCGGCGCGCAGATCTTCGACGCCGTCGGCCTCAAGTCGGACTTCGTCAAGACGTTCTTCACCGGCACCGCGACGCGCATCGAAGGCGTCAGCCTCGACGAGGTCGCGATGGAGTCGGTGCGGCGCCATCGCGATGCCTTCGGCGATTCGCCGGTCTATCGCGGCGCGCTCGACGTCGGCGGGGAATATGCCTATCGCGTGCGCGGCGAGGACCATGTGTGGACGGCGGCGACGGTCGGTTCGCTGCAGCACGCGGTGCGCGGCAATTCGCGCGACCAGTATCGCGCCTACGCCAAGGTCTCGAACGAACAGTCCGAACGACTGCTGACGATCCGCGGCATGTTCCGCATCAAGGCCGCCGCCGAGAGCGGCCGTGCCGCGGTTCCGCTCGATGAGGTCGAAACGGCCGAGACGATCGTGCGACGCTTCGCGACCGGCGCCATGTCGTTCGGCTCGATCTCGCGCGAGGCGCATACGACGCTTGCGATCGCCATGAACCGGATCGGCGGCAAGTCGAACACCGGCGAGGGCGGCGAGGAAGCGGACCGGTTCAAGCCGCTGCCCAACGGCAATTCCATGCGTTCGGCCATCAAGCAGGTGGCGTCGGGCCGGTTCGGCGTCACCGCCGAATATCTCGTCAACTCGGACATGATGCAGATCAAGATGGCGCAGGGGGCAAAGCCTGGCGAAGGCGGCCAGCTGCCCGGCCACAAGGTCGACAAGACCATCGCCAAGGTGCGTCACTCGACGCCCGGCGTCGGTCTGATCTCGCCGCCGCCGCACCATGACATCTATTCGATCGAAGACCTCGCCCAGCTCATCTTCGACCTCAAGAACGTCAATCCGGCGGGCGCGGTCTCGGTCAAGCTGGTGTCCGAAGTCGGCGTCGGCACCGTTGCCGCGGGCGTCTCCAAGGCGCGCGCCGATCACGTCACCATCGCCGGCTACGAAGGCGGCACCGGCGCGTCGCCGCTCACCTCGATCAAGCATGCAGGATCGCCCTGGGAGATCGGCCTTGCCGAAACTCACCAGACCCTGGTCGCCAATCGCTTGCGAAGCCGCATCGCGGTGCAGGTCGACGGCGGCATTCGCACCGGGCGCGACGTCATCATCGGCGCGCTGCTTGGTGCCGATGAGTTCGGGTTTGCGACCGCGCCGCTGATTGCCGCCGGCTGCATCATGATGCGCAAGTGCCATCTCAACACGTGTCCCGTCGGGGTGGCGACCCAGGACCCGGTGCTGCGAAAGCGCTTCACCGGGCAGCCGGAGCACGTCATCAACTTCTTCTTCTTCGTCGCCGAGGAAGTCCGCGAGTTGATGGCCGAGATGGGCTTCCGCAGGTTCGATGACATGATCGGGCAGATGCAGATGCTCGACCAGCGCCGCGTCATCGAGCACTGGAAGGCAAATGGGCTCGATTTCTCGAGGCTGTTCCTGAAGCCCGAGGCGCCGTCGGGCGTGAAGATCTACAAGTGCGAATCGCAGGATCACAAGATTGCGGATATCCTCGACCGCAAGCTGATTGCCGAAGCGCAATCGGCGCTCGACCGCGGCGCGCCGGTGCGGATCGTGACCACGATCAAGAACACCGATCGCGCTGCGGGTGCGATGCTGTCAGGCGAGGTCGCCAAGCGCTACGGCCACGGCGGCCTGCCGGACGACACCATCCACGTCAAGCTGACCGGCACCGCCGGGCAGAGCTTCGGCGCCTGGCTCGCGCGCGGCGTCACGCTCGAGCTCGAGGGCGAGGGCAACGATTACGTCGGCAAGGGCCTCTCCGGCGGCCGCATCATCGTGCGTCCGCCGGTGAATTCGGGCATCGTGCCGGAAGAATCGATCATCGTCGGCAACACCGTCCTCTATGGCGCGATCGCGGGCGAGTGCTACTTCCGCGGCATCGCCGGCGAGCGATTTGCCGTGCGCAATTCCGGCGCCATCGCCGTGGTGGAAGGCGCCGGCGACCATTGCTGCGAATACATGACCGGCGGCATCGTCATCGTGCTGGGCAAGACCGGCCGCAACTTCGCGGCGGGCATGTCGGGCGGCATCGCTTATGTGTTGGACGAGGACGGTGCGTTTCCGACGCTCTGCAACATGGCGATGGTTGATCTCGAACCGGTCATCGACGAGGAAGACCTCAACGCCCGCGTCTATCACCAGGCGGGCGATCTCGACGGCCACGGGCGCGTGGAGATTCTTTCCGACTTGACGCGTTACGATGCGGCGCGGTTGCACCTGTTGATCACGCGTCACGCCCGCTTTGCGGGTTCGCGGCGCGCCGCGCATATTCTCGAGCACTGGGATGTTTATCGGCCCAAGTTCCGCAAGGTCATGCCGGTGGAATATCGGCGGGCATTGGCCGAATTGGCCAAGGAACGTGCCGCGATGCAGGCGGCGGAGTAACGATGCGGGTATTTAACCTAATCACAACAGAACCCGCTCAGGTCTAACCGCAATGGGCAAGGTTACCGGTTTCCTCGAGTTCGAGCGGAACGACCGCGACTACGCGCCGGTCGAAGAGCGGATTCGTCATTGGCGTGAGTTCGTGCTGCCGCTGCCGGAGCCGGAAACGCGGCGGCAGGCGGCGCGCTGCATGAACTGCGGCATCCCGTATTGTCACACCGGCTGTCCGGTCAACAACCAGATCCCGGACTGGAACGATCTCGTCTACACCGGTGCGTGGCAGGAAGCCTCGCGCAACCTGCATTCGACCAACAACTTTCCGGAGTTCACCGGCCGCGTCTGCCCGGCGCCATGCGAAGCGTCCTGCACGCTCAACATCGACGACAATCCGGTGACCATCAAGACGATCGAATGCGCGATCGTCGACCGCGCGTTCGAAGAGGGCTGGGTGAAGCCGGAGCCGCCGACGACCAAGACCGGAAAGTCGGTGGCGATCGTGGGCTCGGGTCCGGCCGGCCTCGCTTGCGCCCAGCAACTCGCGCGCGCCGGCCATCACGTCCATGTCTACGAGAAGCAAAAAAAGCCCGGCGGGCTGCTGCGCTACGGCATTCCGGACTTCAAGATGGAGAAATACCACGTCGACCGGCGCATCGCGCAGATGGAGGCCGAGGGCGTGAGCTTCCATTGCGGCGTCCATGTCGGGGTCGATCGCCCAGCCGCGGAGATCGTCGCGCGGCACGATGCCGTGGTGCTGACCGGCGGCGCCGAGAAAGCCCGCGACCTGCCGATTCCGGGTCGCCATTTCAAGGGCGTCCACTTCGCCATGGAGTTCCTGCCGCAGCAGAATCGCCGCATCGGCAACGAGTCGCAGGACGGCGTCGAGCCGATCCTCGCCGGCGGCAAGCACGTCGTGGTGATCGGCGGCGGCGACACCGGGTCCGACTGCATCGGCACATCGATCCGCCAGGGCGCGCTCTCGGTGACAAATTTTGAGATCATGCCGAAGCCGCCCGAGAAGGAGAACAAGGCGCTCACCTGGCCCGACTGGCCGCTGAAACTGCGCACGTCATCGAGCCATGAGGAAGGCGCCGAACGCGACTTCGCGATCCTGACCCAGGAGTTCATCGGCGAGAACGACCACGTCAAGCGCCTGCGCTGCGTGCGCTGCGATGGCAAATTTCAGCCGATCCCCGGCACCGAATTCGAGCTCGCCGCGGATCTTGTGCTGCTCGCCATGGGTTTCGTGCATCCGGTGCACGAAGGCATGATCAAAGAGCTCGGCCTTGCGCTCGATCATCGCGGCAACGTCAAGGCCGACACCAATCAGTATGTGAGTTCGGTCGGGAAGGTCTTCGCCGCCGGCGACATGCGCCGCGGCCAATCGCTGGTGGTGTGGGCGATCCGCGAGGGCCGTCAGGCCGCACACGCCGTCGACAAGTTCCTGATGGGATCAACGACCCTGCCGAAATAACGGCGCGCGTTCAGCGCGTCGTTGGCGGCACTCGCGCTACCAGCGTCCGCCGCCGAAGAGGCCGCCGCCCCAGCCGCCACCACCACCACCCCAGCCGCCCCACCCACCGCCATAGCCGCCATAGCCGCGCTGGTCGGGACGATAGTAAGAGTCGGCATAGGATCGCTGACGGCGCACCACCACGGGCCGCGCCTGCTCCGCGGCAGCGGCGGTCTTCGTGCCTTCGGCGCCCGGCGTGCCGGGCGCCGCGGCGACCGCCGACGGCTTTTCCTGCATCGGCGTCATCGGCAGATCGGTGGTCGCAACCACGGGATCGGACCCGGTCGGCGCAACATCACGCCGCGGCCAGGCGAAATCGTCGGCGCGTCCGGCAGGCGCGCGGACTGCTTCACCCTTCACCAGTACCTTCGCGGCCATCGCATCGGCGATCGCGTGCGGGACCTTTGCGCCCATCAGTTCGTCGGCTTCGCCGGCCCTCTCGCCAAGGAGCGGCAGCGTCGGACCCGACAGCGGGCGCGTCTTGCTCCGCGGCATTGTCCGCTTTGCCCTTCTGGTTCGCCGGCGCCGCCGCTTCGACCTTGGGAGTCTCTTCGGGGCCGGGCAGGGCAGCGGTCACCGGACGGACCGTCAACCAGCGCTGCAGCTCGCGCTCCACATAGTGGGCGAGCTTGCGCGCACCGAATTGGGTGAAGTATGTGCCGTCGCCCGCGCGCAGGCGGCGGGTCTGGCCTTCGACGTCCGGACCGAACTGAGCGAAGTTGCCGGCCTCGTCGACGAAGCCGTCCCACACGTCGATGTAGATGATGCCGGCCTTGTCAGCGCGGCTGCGATAGAGATCGTTGAGGAACGTGATGTCGGCGGTTGCGCGCTGGCCGCGCAGCGGCGGCAAGCCGACCCAGAACACCGGCACGTTCGATGTCTTGAGCGCTGCGATGGTGTCGTCGATGCGCTTGATATAGGCGTCCGCCCACGCGTCGGTACGGAATTCATAGGTGCGGCTGCCGCCGGGCGGAATGGGGTCGGCGGCCTGCTTCTCGGGCGCCTTTTCCAGTTCGGCGTCTTGCGGCAGCGGCGCGGGCCTTCCACGCGAGCCGGGGGGTGCCACCGGCGTCGGAGGCGTCACAGCCGCCGGCGCGGTTTCGCGAATCTGACGGCGGTCGTTGATGCCGATCATCATCAAGATGATTTTGGGCTTCTGCGCCGCGATGATCTCGCGCGCAGTCTGCGGCCAATCGGGGTATTCGCCGCGCGGATCGTTGCGCACTTCGGTGCGGATCAAACCCGACAGCGTGCGATGCCGTCGCTGAATGCCGACCTCGGGAGTATCGACGTAGGCCTGCTCGAGACCATAAGAGAGCCAATCCGCCATGGCGTCGCCGAACACCATGACGTGGGTCTGCACCGCGGCTTCAGCCTTCGGATCGAGCTGCTTCGCCGCAGGCGCGCGGGAGTAATCGACTTGCGGCGCCGCCGGCCGCGCTTCTTGCTGAGATCCACCGCCCCCGAACCAGTCGAACAATCCGCGCGGCTGCCGGCGCGACTGGAACGGAAAACGGTCATCGAAAAACTGCGCCGAGGCCGGTACTGTCGTCACCGCCGCGAGCGTCGCGGCCACGGCCGTTTCGGCCGCAATCAACAGTGCCACGGTCAGCGATCGTGAAAAAATGCCGCGGGCCATCGAACCAATCCTATTGCGCGCAGCCGGCACATGGCTCGACTGCAAAACAGGCTCTTTTGTACCACGAATAACGTGTCGGATTGAAGGTCAGACGCCGATTTTCAACCCGGATGGGAACCCGATACCGGCCTGCCTGGTTCCCGCAGCGACGAATTTGTTCAGGGCTGGCGCAGGCGTTCCAGCATCTCGGCGGTCGCGAAACCATCGGGAACAAGGCCTTGGGAGACCTGGAAGCCCTTGAGAGCGCTGCGGGATTTCGCGTTGATCCGGCCGTTGGGCTCGCCGCCGATATCAAATCCACGGCGGACCAGAAGCTGTTGCAGTTCGTAGCGTTCGGCGCTGGACAGGACGCGCTCCTGACGCGGCCAGGCAGTCACGATCGGCCCATCACCGCGCATGCGGTCGGCGAGATGCCCGATCGCGAGCGCGTAGGCCTCGGCCGGGTTGTATTTCATCAGGACGCGGAAGTTGTTGAGCATCAGGAACGCCGGCCCATTGGCGCCGGTCGGAACGAAGAGGTAGGCGCGATCGTTCGGCCGCGGATACCCCTTGCCGTTGGCGCGGACCACGCCGAGATGCTGCCACTCCTTGAGCGTGTTCCACTTGCTGCTGTCGGCGAGGAGGTAATTGAACTCGGCCGGCAGCCTGACTTCGTAACCCCAGGTCGCGCCCGCGACCCAGCCATCGACTTTGAGGTTGTTGGCCGTCGAGGCAATGAGATCGGGAATCGAATCGACCACGTCGCGGCGGCCGTCGCCGTCGAAATCAACGGCGTACTTCTTGAACGACGTCGGCATGAACTGGGTCGGCCCGAAAGCGCCCGCCCATGAGCCCTTCAGGCGATCGGGCGCGACATCGCCGCGATTGAGGATTTCGAGCGTGGCGAGGAATTCGTCGCGGAAATAGGCTTGCCGACGGCCGACGCAGGCAAGCGTTGCCGTCGAGCGGATCACCGGGCGGTCGCCGATCATGCTCCCGAATTTCGACTCGATGCCCCAGATCGCCGTCACGATGTGGCGATCGACGCCGTAGGTCTTTTCCACCGCGTCGAAGGTGTCGCGATATTTCGCGAGAATCGCCTGGCCTTCCTTGATCCGGTTGTCGCTCACCAGCAGATCGAGATATTCCCAGAAGGCCTTGGTGAACTCCGGCTGCGTATCCATGAGGTCCATGATGCGCAGGTCCGGCGTCAGGCCGCGGGTATAGGTATCGAACGTCGCCCGGGTGACGCCGCGACGCGCCGCGTCCGGCCACAGCCTCTCAAGGCAGTTCGGAAAATCGGACGCGGCGGCGACGATCGCCTGCGAGGTCATCAGCGGATGGCCCGAACTGCCGGACTGCCCGCTCCATTCCTGCGTCCCGAGCGCGCTCGGATTGGCGACGGAACCGGTCGCTGCCGGCGGCGACGACGGATTGAGGAAGGGGAACAGGCTGCCCAGACCCTGGGCATCGGCCGATCCTGCGGCGCCAAATACCGAGGCGCCGATCGCGCAAACCGCGCCGATCGTCCATTTGGCATTACGCATTTCGAGCTCCCCGATCATGCCGCCTGGGCGTGCCCACCGCGCTCACTCGGCAATGGCATCCGAAACTCGTTGAGGGATTGTTAACGACGGACAATAGGGCAAAATCATGCTCCAGAGGCCTCTGTTTCCGGCTGTCTTTTCGCCGTGGACTTGCGTCCGCGCCCATGATTATTCGCTGTGCAGGAACTTTTGCATGGACCGCCGGGTTCAAACGCGACTTATGTATTCTCCGATCCACCCGCCGCAACGGACCTCATGAAGCCTCTCCGCAAAGCCATCCTGCCCGTCGCCGGGCTCGGCACCCGATTTCTGCCCGCAACCAAGGCCATGCCGAAAGAAATGCTGCCGGTGGTCGACCGGCCGCTCATCCAGCACGTGGTCGACGAGGCCCGGGCCGCCGGGATCGAGCATTTCATCTTCGTGACCGGCCGCAACAAGGAAGTCATCGAAGACCATTTCGACCGGCAGTTCGAACTTGAGATGACGCTGACCGAGCGCAATCGGCGTGCCGAACTCGAACTCCTGGAGCGCGACTTGCCGGGTCCGGGTCAGACGAGCTTCACACGCCAGCAGCAGCCGCTCGGTCTCGGCCACGCGGTGTGGTGCGCCCGCGAGCTTGTCGGCCACGAGCCGTTCGCCTTGCTGTTGCCCGACGTGCTGGTGCAGGCGCAGCGCGGCTGCATGGCGCAAATGATCGACGCTTATCGCAGCCTTGAAGGCGCCGCCAATGTCATCGCCGTCGAGGAAGTCCCGATGGACCGCGTCCACAGCTATGGCGTGGTCGGCGTCGGCAAGGCTCACGGTCCGGCGTTCGAAATCACTGCGATGATCGAAAAGCCGAAGCGCGAACAGGCGCCGTCGAACCTCATCATCACCGGCCGTTATATTTTGCAGCCGGAAATCTTCGACATCCTGGCAAGCCAGCCGCGCGGCGCGGGTGGCGAAATCCAGCTCACCGACGCGATGATTAGTCTCGCCGAACGCCAGCCGTTCTACGGATTGAAGTTCGAAGGCCGCAGCTTCGATTGCGGCAGCAAGATCGGCTTCCTCGCCGCCAATGTCGCCTACGCGCTCGCCCGCGACGACATCGCGCCCGCGCTCCGCAGCGAGCTGAAGTCACTGCTCGGCTAGATCAAAATCTGGACGCGACGGCCGTCCTTCGGCCGCGGTGGCGGCTATCTCGATCTGGTCACGATCGTCTTCACCGACGCACTGACCTCCCGGTCGGGCATGCTGGCATCGACCTTGTAGGCGAGCGCGCGGCGCAACGCGGTCAGGTATTCGCGCTCGGTCTGTTGCAGGGGAAGCTGCGCGTCGAACAAGGGACTGCGTGAGGACACCGCAATAATCATCTCGCGGCCGAAAGGCGCATTGACGGTAAATCTGTCGCGACCTTGCGCGCCATCGCCGAAGATCAGGGTTTCCCCCGGCAAAGTTGGTTGCGGCACCAGTCCCGTCGGCTGGACGAGATGGATGACCGATCCGTCCGCCTGCACATAGCTCACGTAGAGGAACGTGATCTGCGACGGCGGCTGGACCGCGATCCGCAACGTGTCGCCGGCGCGCAGGAAGGCGCTTGGACCGGTATCGATCTCCGCGGCATCGGCCGCGGCGAGCGGCCTTTCAAGCGTTTGCAGGACTTCGCATTGAGGCCACGGCGCAACCTCCACATTGCCGACGACGGTATTCGGCACTGCGGCGGCGATGCGATTGACGAAAGCAAGATCAGCGGCTGAACCGACGAAACCCTCCAGCACGTCTTGCTGGCCGCGCTTCTGCACGATGACCTTCGCGCACGACAGGCTGTCGAGGGCGGCAAGGCCCGGCATGACCTCAGGTGACGGCGGCGGACCAGGCGATGGTCCAGGCTGCGGCACCGGCCCCGGCGCAGGCGGGCTCACGTCCACGATCGGCGGCGGCAATGGTCGACGAAATGGCCTCGGCCCAGGTCCCGGCGGATTCACGTCCGTTACCGGCGGCGGATTTGGCGCGGGCGGGCTTTCGTTCGGCGCCGGCGGCGGTCGACGGAACGGTTGCGGCGACGGATACGGCGCGGGTGGCGGCGTTATATCCACCCGTGGAGCGGGCGCAGGCGCCGGCCTCGGCGCAGGGGCCGGAGCCGGCGGTCGCGGCCTCAGATTGGCAATCTTTGGCCGCGAAGCAGCTACATCGAGCGTCGCGGCGAACCGCACGCGTTTGGAAAAGACCTCGTAGCTGATCCAGGCGTAACCATGATCACCCCAGCCGCTACCCCACGAGTTGATCAGCCGAAATGCCTGCTTGCGTTCGTCGTAGCCGACGAGGGCCATCGCGTGCCAACTGTCTGCCTTGGGAACGACAACCGCGTTTGTGAATACGTCTGCGCCGCGATGTTTGTCGAAAGCATTGTCATAATTGAACTCGATGTAGACAGGATTCGATCGCGCCAGCGCACCTTTCACGTCGTCAAGTCGTGCAACATTGATCACATGTGCATCGCGCACCCGAAAATCGTTCGCCGTCGCGACGACCTGAGGTGGCGGCGCAGTGTCGCAGTCAGCATCAGAATACGGGTATTGTGCGAGCGACAGCGCCCCTTTCTTGAGTACGGCGAGCGTAGACTTAAAGCTGGAACCCTTGTGACACGCCTCGTACTTCGAGATCTGCCGGGCCAGCGCGTAGACGAAGTTCGGGCTGGGGAGGTTCTCCGGCAATTCAACATCTCGGTTTTCGAGCGCGGCCGTGTAATAACTCCGCGCGGCGTAGGCGGTCGCCCAGGCGACGCAGGAATTCGCCTTGCCCTGGTGGCGGACGGCAGGCATGCGGAACGAAAGATCAACCGAGACCGGGAGAAAGGCGCGAAACTGCGGCGCAGTCGGAAACGTCGCTACGTCCGCAGCATCCATTTCGATCGCGCCGGTCGAATATTCCGTATCCGGTGGATCGAACTGATCACCGACGCCCGCCACCTGCGCGTGCAACGCTGACGGTGCGAAAAGCATCAAGCCTGCGACCGCACAGGATGCGAAGCGAGCCATGTCAAAACCTCCTCCGGCCTCATGCTTCAGTCGCAGCGCAGGCCTCCGAAGGCTGCGGCTTCGATTGCGGCAGCAAGATCGGCTTCGACGCCACCAACGTCGCCTGCGCGCTTGCCTGCGACGAGATCGCTCCCGCGCTACCGAGCGATCTGAAATCGCGGCTCGGCTGGACCGGCTCACTGTCCGCCCGCCGTTCACTAACGCCCTTGCCGGGATGCCCCGACAGATGTGTTCAAAACCTGGACGCGACGGTTGACGCCGTCCTCGGGCCGCGATGGGTCAAACAACCGTTGTTTGCCGAACCCGCGCGCCGCGAGGCGGTTCGCGTCGATGCCGAACTGTGCCGTCAGATATTGCCGCACGGCCTCGGCGCGACGCTCCGACAGCTTCTGATTATAGTCGTCGCTGCCCTTTGCGTCGGTGTGGCCTTCGATCATGAAGGAGAAGCTCTTGAGCCGGTCGTCGACCAGCGCATAGCCAAGACGATCGAGCGTGATCCGCGCGTCCGAAGTCAGGTCGGCGGAATCGAAATCGAAGTTCACATAGAGATTGACCGAGAGCGGGTCCTCGCCGTTCGGGCCCTTCGTCACCGTGACGCCTCTGATGTCGCGCGTCAGCGGGCGCTTGCATTGGGGATCGAGGGCGCAAACGATGTCCGTGGTCGTGGCCTGCGCGGCGATGACCTCGACGGCAGGAAGCACAAGACAGGCGACCAACATCAGGCAGAGGACGAGTATGCGGTTCAATATGCAATTCATGGCGTGCTACCTCGGTCGGGTCACCAATGCCATCATTGACGCGCTGACTTCGCGATCGGGCAAGCTGGGATCGGGCTTGTAGGAAAGCGCGCCCCGGAGCGCCGACAGGTATTCCCGGTCGGTCATCCGGTCCGGCAGCGGCTGTTCGAACAACGGGCTGCGGGACGTGATTGCGATGATGAGTTCGCGGCCGAACGGCGCGTCGATGGTGAAGAGGTCCCGGCCTTGCGCGCCGTCGCCGAAGATAAGCGTTTCTCCCGGTAATGTCGGCTGAGGCGCGATGCCGGCCGGTTGGACGAGGTGGACCACCGATCCGTCCGCTTGGATGTAGCTGACGTAGAGGAACGAAATCTGCGATGGCGGCTGGATCGCGATGCGCAAGGTGTCGCCGGCATGCAGCCGATTGCTCGGGCCGATATCGATCTGCGCTGCATCCTGGTTGCCGAGCGCGGTCTCGAGCGTCTGCAGCACCTCGCATTGCGGCCACGGCGCGACGCCGATCCTGCCGATCGCGGTGTTGGGAATTGCGGCCGCCAAGCGCCGGACGAAGGCGAGGTCGCCTTTGGAGGCGACGAACCCCCACAGCACGTTCTGGTCATCCTGCTTTTCCACCTTGACCCGCGCGCACGACAGGTTGTTCAGGTCGCTAAGACTTGGATTGTCCGATAGCGGAACTGGCGCCGGCGGTGAAGGATCGACCTCGGCTACCGGCGGCATGGGTCGTTCCCGGCGCGAAGGCCGTGGACCGGGCGGGGGCGGTGAAGGATCGACGTCGGCCACCGGCGGCATAGGTCGTTCCCGGCGCGAAGGCCGTGGACCGGGCGGGGGCGGCGCGGGTTGAATCTCGACCACCGCTGGGCCAGGGCGGTTGCGGTGCCAGCGCGAGGGACCGGGACCCGGCGGCGGATTGACGTCGGCGACCGGAGGGGGCGACGTAAAGGATGGCACAGGAGGCGGCGGGGCGACATCTGGCATGGGGCGGGGCGGCGGTGCTGGTCGCGGGCCGGGAGACGGTCCTGGCGGCCTTTGTTCGGCGACGCGGCGCGGCGGCGCTGCTACATCGATTATCGCGGCATAACGAATCCGGTTGATAATGCGCGTTGTAGCCGACCCAGCCATAGCCGCCGTCGCCCCACCCGGTTCCCCATGAGTTGATCAGGCGGAACGCCTGCTTGCGGTCGTCGTAACCGACCACAGCTATCGCGTGCCACCCGGCAGACGCCTTGTCGGCAACGGTGTTGGCGAAGACGCCGGCGCCGCGATGCTGCATGAAGGCATTGTCGGCGCTGAAGGAGATGACGACCGGGTTCGACTGCGCCAGCGCGCCCTTGATGTCGTCGAGCTTCTTATGATCGAGCATCCGCGCGCCGCGAATGCGAAAATCCTTTGCCGACGCGATGATCTGCGGCGCAGGCGCGCCGTCGCAATCGGAAGCGTGATAGGGATAATCCGCCAACGACAAGGCGCCCTTTTGCAGCACCTTGACGTTGAATTCGAATTTCGAGCCGTTGTCGCACTTCTTCGCGTTCGCAAGCTGCTTCGCGACGTTGTAGATGTAGCCCGGGCTGGGGATGTTCTCCTGCCGGCTGTTGTCACGATTTTCCAGCGCCACGGAATAGTAGCTGCGGACGGCATAGCCGAGCGCCCAGGCTACGCAGGAATTGGCGTTGCCCTGGTCGCCGACCTTTGGCATGCGGAACGACAGATCGACTGACAGCGGAAGAAACGCGCGGAACTGGGGCGCGACCGGAAACGAGGCCTGGGCCGCGGCGTCCATATCGAGGTCGCCGGTTGCATATTTCGTGTCCGGCGGGTCGGCCTGATCGAGGATTGCCCGCCGCTTGCGCGTACACGTGTGACGGTGCACCGAGAAAGATCAGCGCGGCGGCGGCGCAAGATGCGAAGCGGACCATGTCAAACCTCCCGCCTTGGTTCCAACCGCAAACCGACCTGGCGCTCACTGAGCATCCCGCCTGCGCACAAGGATCAGCATAGAGGACCGGCGCCTGACCAGCAATATCGAATGCATTCGTCGCACGAGCTAGCAACTTGGTTCACGCTGATGACGAAAATGAAAAGGATGTTCTGCATTCGCCTCTTCGACTAAGATGCATTCCACTATTCGGATCGAACAGATGTCTTGGCACAATTTCAATCTCAGTTTCGATCGTCTTGTCCGATCTTGCAACCGATCGATTGTGGCAAGATGCCGGGACATGCTTCGTCGAGGCCGGCGTGATCGCCCGGCGCGCGCTCCCCGGCCTTGGGCCGTAAGTGCCTTCGCCGGGGCGCTTGGAATCCTGCTCAACGTGGCGCCGGCCCTGGCGGCCGAGAACTGCGGCCAGGGCGCGCCGCCCGACGCCGACATTGCGGCGTGCTCAGACATGATCGCTTCCGGGAATTTCTCCGGGAAGACTCTCGCGGCGCTCTACCACAGCCGTGGCAAGGCCTATATCGCCAAGAACGATAACGACCGCGCCATCGCCGACCTCGATCAGGCCATCCGCCTCAATTCGACAAATGCGGCTGCCTACAAGGATCGCGGCAACGCGTGGAAGAGCAAGCGCAACGTCGATCGCGCGCTCGCCGACTACAACGAAGCACTCACGATCGATCCCAAATACGCCGTGCCAATCAGCAACATTGGCCTCATCTGGGCCGACAAAGGCGACTGGGATCGGGCAATTGGCCTGTACGATCAGGCGATCCGGCTCGATCCGAATTTCACCATCGCCTACAACAACCGCGGCTCCGCCTACTTGAACAAGGGCGATAACGACCGCGCGATCGCCGACTTCGACCAAGCGATCAAACTCGATCCGAAGTTTGCCTTGCCCTATCGCAACCGCGGCGTCGCCTGGCACGCGAAAGGGAACGATCAGCAAGCGATCGCCGATTATGACGAGGCAATTCGGCTGAGTCCGAAATGGGCTACCCCGTACTACAACCGCGGCACTTCATGGCAATCTCAAAAGGACTATGACCGCGCGATCACGGATTACGATCAGGCGATCGCGCTCGATCCAAAGTACTCGTCCGCGTACCACAATCGCGGTTACAGTTGGTATGCCAAAAAAGACTATGACCGCGCGATCAAAGACTTTGATCAGGCGATCACGCTCGATCCGAAATACGCGTCCGCGTACAACAATCGCGGCAACAGTTGGTATGCCAAGAAGGACTATGACCGCGCGCTGCGAGATTACAGCGACGCCGTTGCTGCCAATTCCAAGAATGCGATCGCCTACGTGAACCGCGGCAATATCTATGCCGAGAAGAAGGAATACGATCGCGCTGCAGCCGATTATGACCAGGCGATCCAGGCCAACCCGAAATACGCTCAAGCTTATTACCGGCGGGGCGTCGTCTGGTTCAACAAGAAGGACTATGTTCGCGCCGCCCAGGACTATGATCAAGCAATCAACCTCGACCCCAAATACGCGGAGGCCCACGTCGGCTCGCGGGCGCACGTTCACGGAGAGAGCCGACTACGATCGCGCGATATCGGATTTCGATCAGGCCATCGCCATCAATCCGAAATATACCTTCGCGTATGTTCAGCGGGGCTACGCGTGGTACAAGAAGAAGGACTATGCTCGCGCCATCCGAGAATATGACCAGGCAATCGAGCTCGATCCCGCTTCCATCGATGCGTACATCGGTCGAGCGCGTCATACGAATTTTCAGGGAATATCGATCGCGCAATACAAGACTACAACGGCTGATCGCGCTCAATCCAAAAGTCGCGGTCGCATTCAACAACCGCGGAGTCGATGTTCCGCAGGAAGGGCAATATCGACAAAGCCATCGCCGATTACACCGAGGCAATTCGCCTCGACCCCAACTATTCGGCCGCCTACACCAATCGCGGACAAGCGCACGAAGCGGCGGGTCATCTGCCGCAGGCGCGGGCCGATTACGCTGCCGCCGTGGCTTTGCCGTCGTTGATGACTTATGACAACAGCAAATGGGCTTTTGATACGGCGAAGGCGCGGCTCGTGGTCCTCGGAACGCCGACGCAAACCACGCAAACCACGGCGGTGGCGCCGGCGCCCAAACCCAACTTCAAAACCAACCCCAATCTCAACGCCAGCCTCGAGCTCCAAGCCTGCCCCCGTCCAGGCAACGTCGCGGCGCGTCGCGCTTGTTGTCGGCAACAGCAATTACAAAGGCAAGCCGCTCGCCAATCCGGCCAATGACGCACGCGCGATGGCGGCGACGCTGCGCCAAATCGGATTTCAGGTGATCGATGGCTATGATCTCGATTATGCCGGCATGCGGCGGACGATCTCCGATTTCCTCCTGAAGGTGTCGAACGCCCAGGTCGCTGTCGTCTACTACGCGGGACACGGCATCCAGCTTGACGGCCGGAACTATTTGGTTCCGACCGATGCCAAGCTGGTCGACAAGAGGACCGCCGGGCTTGAGATGTTCGACATGGATCAGATCCTGTCGCCGCTCGACGATCCGGGCCGCGCCAACATCGTTTTTCTCGATGCCTGCCGCAACGATCCGTTCGCAAGCCAGACCGCAACGACGCGCGGCTTCGATACCTCGGTGGGACTGTCCGGCTATACCAACGTGTCGGCAGGCATGTACATCGCGTTTGCGACCGCGCCGGGCAAAGTCGCCGAGGACGGGACCGGTGCGCACAGCCCGTTCACGACGGCGCTCTTGAAGCATCTGCCGACACCGAAGATTGCGCTGCCCGACATGTTCCGGCGCGTTCGCACCGACGTCATCGCCGAGACCAAAGGCAAGCAGATCCCGTGGGTCCAGGAGTCGCTGATCGGCGACGTCTACATGGTCGACGACCAAAGCCGCGCCGCCGCAAAGTAAGTTTGCGCCAGCGGCCGCGCTTGGTTGCTTCGCTTATTCCTGGAAGCGCAGCGTGAGCAACCCGACGTCGGCATTGTAGTCGGCCGAGCCGACCGTCGAGCGCAGCCATTCGTGGCGATACTCGGCTTTGAGGTAGACCGTGCGCGAGAACCTGTAGATCAGTGACGTGCTGACCGCGAAGCGGTTGTCGAAGCGATCGAGGCCGAAATAGGTATCGGCCCCGTAGCCGAGCTTGATGATCGCCGTCAGCCAGCGCCGGAAGTCGTGATCGACCTCCAGGCCGAAGTCGCGCCGCAACACGCCGGACGCGCCCTGCACGATCAGTTCGCCGGTCGCCGATACCGCGGTGAGCTTCACGGTCGTCAGCGGCGTCGCCAGATAGATGAGCGAGGAATCGAACACGAGGCCGCTCACATTGGGGAGCGTCGGATCCTGGTAGACGCGCTGCGTCCAGCCGAGCGATGCCTCGCCCGTCAGCGCGCCGATGAACGCGAACGATGAGCCCGCTTTGACGGTTCCAGCCTTCGAGTCGCGCGCCGCGCCGGTGTCATCGATCGGCATGTCGTGGACGCGGGTGTCGGCGCTCGCCTCGACGAACGGCTTGATGCCGGGCAGGAGATCGTAGCTGCCGCGCAGCGACACCCCGTATTGGTCGTAGTTGCGGTCGGCGTTGCTCCCCGTCGTGCCGTCGGTGAATGTCAACTCCTGCCAGACGCTGCGGTCGAAGGTCGACTTGGCGATGATGCCGAAGCGGTTGAAATCGTGCTCGTAGCCGAACGTGGTGCCGACGGTCGCGACGACCGGCAGGCGGGTCAGGCCCGCCTGGATGTTGGGGCTCCCGGGATTGTCGGTCCCGATCAGAAATCGCGTTTCGAGATCGATGCGATCGTCGCGGCTGACGTCGATGCGGCCGACCGCCTTGGAATCGAACGACGGCCGGGCGAGCGATACCGGCGACCCCGGAAAGTTTGCGCCATAGCTGAGATAATTGCCGTGAACATCGACGTTGAGCGCGTGGCGCTCCCAGTCGGAGCGGACGAGGAGTTCGCCCGCGCCCATGAATTCGGGTGCGCCCTTGGGGGGCGTCATGCGTGCCGGATTGTTATCGTAGCCGCCGCTCAGTTCGACCGCGGGCTTGATGAGGAACGAGCCGGCTCGCAGCCCGAGCTGATCGAACGGCGCGGGGTCGACGACGGCGCGGCGCGGCGGCAGCACCACCGGCGGCAGCGGTTCAGAACTCTCCGGCGGATCGATCGGCGGTGCGCCGCGCCGGTAATATTGCGGTATCGGGCGCGACCCCGGCGTGCCGGACGGCGCATTCGGCGCGATGCCGGGCGGCTGCGCGATGGGCAGCGTTCCGGGGACGACCTGCACGATCGGGGGCAATGCGCCCGGCTTCAGCTTTCCCCGTTTGCGGCGCGCGCCGTTCGAGACAAACCCGGTCGAACCGGCGCCGTAGCCCGGCGCGTTGCCGTAGGTCGGTACCTCGAACTTCGGGACGCCGAAGACCGCCGGAGCGCCGCCGACGCCCGGGCGCGGCGACATCGCACCGGAGTCCAACAAGCCCGGCGTCGGCGAAATGATGAGTCCCGGATCGCGAAATGTCTGCGCCGCGGCAGGCGTTGCGGCATAGGCCGCCGCAGCGACGACAACGAGGGTCGCAGCGCGATTGAGATCGCTAAGCCGCTGCACAGGCTAATGTCCTCGACGCCGGCCGAAGGTTGGTTAATGGAAATAAAAGGATTATGGTTAACAACGCGTTAGCACCGTCCCGTCGTCGCCTTCGGCGGGTCGTGCTAAACGAGGGAATCGCCCGCGGAAACGATTACCGATCGGTCTGGACCTGAAGATGCGCAGCCCCGACGCCCCGCCCGGAGACCAGGCGCTCATCGCGTGTGCGCTGCGCACGCTTGATGCCGAGGCGGGCGGCCTGTCGGCGCTCGCGGCCGCCATCGAAGGCGCGCTCGGCTCCGCGTTCACGGCGGCGGCGGGAATGATCCGGGATGCCCGCGGACGCGTCATCGTCAGCGGCATGGGCAAGTCGGGGCACATCGCCCACAAGATCGCGGCGACGCTCGCCTCCACCGGAACGCCGGCCTTCTTCGTCCATCCCGCCGAGGCGAGCCACGGCGACCTCGGCATGATCACCGCGGATGACGTGATCATTGCGCTGTCGTGGTCGGGCGAGACCGCCGAACTGAAGAACCTGATCGACTATTCGCGCCGCTTCCGGATCGGGCTCATCGCCATCACGTCAGAGGCGGCGTCGAGCCTCGGCCAGGCCGCCGACGTCGTGCTGATGCTGCCGCAGACGCGCGAAGCCTGCCCGCACAATCTCGCGCCGACGACCTCGTCGCTGATGCAACTCGCGCTCGGCGATGCGCTGGCGATCGCGCTCCTGGAAAGCCGCGGCTTTTCCGCGCTCGACTTCCGCGAACTTCATCCCGGCGGCCGGCTCGGCGCCGCGCTCACCTTCGTGCGCGACCTCATGCATGCCGGTGCCGAGATGCCGCTCAAGCCCGTCGGCACGCTGATGTCGGACGCGCTCGTCGAGATGTCGGCCAAGGGGTTCGGCTGCGTCGGCATCACCGATGCCGCCGGCCGCCTCGTCGGCATCATCACCGACGGCGATTTGCGCCGTCACATGCGGCCCGATCTGCTCGATGCGCCGGTCGAGAATGTCATGACGCGCGGACCGACCACGGTCCGCCCCGACCAGCTTGCGAGCGAAGTGCTCGAACTTCTCAACTCGCTCAAGCGCACGGTGGTGTTCGTCGTCGACGGCGAACACGCCGCCGGCATCCTCCACATGCACGATCTGTTGCGCGCCGGCGTGGCGTGATCAGGGATCACCGCTCGTAGCCCGGATGGAGCGAAGCGTAATCCGGGGCGGCTTCCCAGAATTCGATAGGCCTTTACCGGATTACGCTAGGCCTTTCCCGGATTGCGCTTCGCTCCATCCGGGCTACGAGATTACTTGATCGACGCCACCTGGAGCGCGGTGCCGTCGACGGCGATGACCTTGACGCGGCTGCCGGCCGGCGCATCGGCGCCGGTGATCCGCCAGATGGTGTCGCCGATCGGTAGCGTGCCGCTGCCGTCGATGATCGGCTTTTCCAGCGTGAATGTGCGGCCGATGAAGGCGTCGGCGCGGCGGTTGAGAAACGGCTGATCGGTCGGCGCGCCGACCTGCATCGCAATTCGTCGCCACAACGGAATCGCCGCAATCGAAAATGCAGCGAAGGCCACGAACTGCCACTGCCACGACCAATCGACGAGCAGCGATATGGTGCCGACGAGCAAGGCCGCGAGGCCGAGCCACAGCATGAACACGCCCGGCGCCAAAATTTCGAGGATGAGCAGCACGCCGCCGGCGACGAACCAGTTCCACGCGCCGAGCAATTCGAGGATCGCGACCATGTGCGTTGCCTCTTATGCCGACGGCTTCGGCGGGGGGATCTGGCCGGGCGACGCGACCGCCGGGCCGGTGATGGGTGACGGCCGTGGCGGAGGCGGCCGGTAGCCGCCGCCATCGGGACCATGGCCGCCGCCGTTGGGCGGGCCGCCGAATGTCGCCTTCACGATCTCGCCGATGCCGCCAAGCGTGCCGAGCACCGCCGTTGTCTCAAGCGGGAGCATGATGACTTTCTGGTTCGGCGAATGCGCGATCTCGGTCAGCGCGCGCAGGTACTTGTCGGCGATGAAGTAGTTGAGCGAGGAGACGCTGCCATTGGCAATGGCGGTGCTGACCACCTCGGTGGCCTTGGCCTCGGCGGCAGCGGAGCGCTCGCGCGCTTCGGCGTCGCGAAAGGCCGCTTCGCGGCGGCCTTCCGCTTCGAGGATTTGCGCCTGCTTCGCGCCCTCGGCCTTGAGGATCGCGGATTGGCGCTGGCCCTCGGCGGTCAGAATCTCGGCGCGCTTGTCGCGTTCGGCCTTCATCTGCCGGCCCATCGACTGGATAAGGTCGGCCGGCGGCACGATGTCCTTGATCTCGATGCGGTTGACCTTGATGCCCCACGGCGACACCGCGGCGTCAACGACGCGCAGCAGCCGCTCGTTGATCTCGTCGCGGTGCGACAGCATCTGGTCGAGGTCCATCGCGCCCATCACCGAGCGGATGTTGGTCATCGTGAGCTTGACGATCGCCTGCTCGAGCGAGGCGACCTCGTAGCTCGCCTTGGCGGCATCGAACACCTGGTAAAACGCGATACCGTCCACCGACACGGTGGCGTTGTCCTTGGTGATGACCTCCTGCTCCGGAACGTCGATCACCTGCTCCATCACGTTCATCTTGCGCCCGATGCGGTCGACGAACGGCACGATCAGGTTAAGCCCGGGCGTCAGCATCTTGGTGTAACGGCCGAACCGCTCCACGGTCCAGTTGTAGCCTTGCGGCACGGTCTTCACGCCAAGGAAGACGGTGAGGATGGCGAGAAAAACGATGATGATGACAAATACGTCTGATCCGCCGAACATAATTGCCTCGCTAGAACGTCATTGAACGATGCGGCATTTTACCGGTCTTGGCCGCGCCGGAACAGGCCGCGCCGATTGCATACGATGTCGCGCTTTCTTTTTCATTGCTGCGGAGTTTTGTGCGGCTCAGGCTGCGCCAGGTTCATCGCTGGGCAGGATTACCGCGGGATACGGGATATTAGGTGCGGGCGGCCAACGGCTTCACGTGGGCGCGACGCTGTTTCTTTCCCCTCCCCCGCTTGCGGGGGAGGGTCAGGGAGGGGGCCCGTCCGCAAGTTCGTGCCGTGGAGTGAGCCCCCTCCCTTTCCCCTCCCCCGCTTGCGGGGGAGGGGAAAGGAAGCGCGGAGAAAGGGAAACACGGAGAGGACGCCCGTCCTTGCACGCATTCCGGTACACGTTGATTGCACCTGTCCCGCCTACGCCCAACCCTGCAATTCGCGCAGCACGACGGCTTCGATCACCTGCATGCCGCCGTCGCTGTCGTTGAGGCACGGAATCGCGGTAAATTTTTCGCCGCCGGCGTGATGAAAATATTCGGCGTTCTCGCCCGCGATCTCTTCGAGGGTTTCGAGGCAATCGGCGGAGAAGCCGGGCGTGATGACGGCGAGATTCTTGACGCCGCGCGTTGCCAGCGCCTTCACGGTCTCGTCGGTATAAGGCTTGATCCATTCGGCGCGGCCGAAGCGCGACTGGAACGTCATCATCAATCGCTTGTCGTCATAGCCGAGCCGCTCGCGCAGCAGCCGCGTGGTCTTGGCGCAATGGCAGTAATACGGATCGCCCTTGTCGAAATAGTCCTGCGGGATGCCGTGGAACGACGCGAGGATGACCTCCGGCGCGAACGACAGCGTCTTGAGATGGGCATCGAGCGACATCGCCAGCGCATCGATATAGACCGGATCGTCGAAATAAGGCGGCGCGACGCGAACGGCCGGCTGCCAGCGCATCTGCATCAGGACACGGAACACTTCATCGCACACGGTCGCGCTCGTCGCTGCGGCGTATTGCGGATAAAGCGGCACGATCAGGATGCGCTCGCAGCCTTGCGCGGCGAGCGCCGCCAGGCGCGAACGGATCGACGGATTGCCGTAGCGCATCGCCCAGTCGACCACCACCGCCTTGCCGCGCCGCGTGAGCGCCGCCGCAAGCTTCTCGGCCTGCGAGCGGGTGATGGTCTTGAGCGGAGACTTCGTTCTTTCGCGGTTCCAGATCTTTTCGTAATCGAGCCCTTTGCGGCGCGGGCGCAGCGGCAGGATGATGCCGTTGAGGACGAGCTTCCAGACGAGCGTGTCTTCCTCGATCACGCGCTTGTCGTGGAGGAACTCGCGCAGATAGCGCCGCACCGACGGCGCATCGGTGGCATCGGGCGTGCCGAGATTGACGATGAGCACGCCGACGGCGCCCGCGGCGACCTTCGGGTGATCGGCCGGCCGATGAGAGCGGGCGGCTTGCGGTGTGCTGACGTCGTTCATGGCCCAATTCGGCAGGCGGTGCAGGCGTGCGTCGGTCGCCGCGACGCGCATGTTTCGCGAGAACAGGGAAACTTTCCCTGAGAACAGGGTAATTATCAGCGAAAGGCGAAATATGCCATGCCGGCGGCGCATGCAATGACCGGATCGCGCGGCAATTTAATGATTTGCACGCGAGGGCACCTCCTCATAACAGCGAACGCTCTGGGAAAGGCGCATTGGCGTCGCTTCGCACGAATGTCGCAGCGCGGATGTCGCCCTTCAGTATCCATGACCTCACGACCCTCCACCCCGACCCTCCCCCACAGGGGGACCCACATGGGGGGAGGGAGATGACGCTGCATCATCGGGGAGCGCGTTCGGTGGGCCGCCGCCTCGTCCTGGATCGGGCCGGTCGAATTGGCCGCCGGCGAGTTCCGTCCACGTCGTGAACTTGCCGCCTGACACCGAGCTCGGCGTCGAGCCCTCCTTCGCAAGCTGCTCGCGGTCGGCGAGCTGCAGCAGGAACGCGACCCGCCGGGCGGCGTCGGTATAGTTGCTCGAACTGCGGTATCGGCGCGGTCCCCTCGATCGCCGTCTTGGCTTCCAACGTCTTGGCTTCCAATGTCTTGGCTTCGATACCGTCTTCGAGGGCCTGCACCATGGCGATCACCGCCCGCTGTGCCGGGCCGTTGCCCTTGGCGGCAAGCGCGATCTGGCTGCGCAAGATCGCCTGCAGCGCCGGCAACGCCACCATGTCCTTGCCGTCCTTCACAGTGATCACGCGATAGGCCTCTTCGAGCGCGAGCGTCTGGGCACGCCCAGCCGTCACGCCGCGCGGGCGGCCGCCGGGATTGCCGGACTGGCCTTTGCGAAATTGCGTATGCACCGGCGGCTTGCCTTTGCCGACAGCGTAGGAGCCGCGTTTCGTTGCTCGGGTCATTTTCGTCCTTCGGTCTGGCGCAGGCCGGCTCCCGAAATGCCTCGGACCAGCGTCCCGACGCACGGCCGCGCCTGCCTGCGGATAATCGGAATAATCATAGGAAAAATCCTATTATCTGTCAATAAATTCCTATTGCCCTGGCAATGGGCATCCGGCGGCGAGATTTAGACCGCGCCTCGCGATTGACCCGCGCAAGCCGGCGCGCACAATCCGCTCACGCAACGCGAGCCCGGCTGGTGAATCGACCGCGGCGCGCCGTCATTCCAATGGAGCATTGATGTCTTCGAAAGCTCATCTCGCCGCAGTCGTCGTGGCGCTGTTGGCCGCAACCGCCGGAACGACGGCGTACGCCCAGCAGCCGATCAGGATCGGTTTCTCGGCGCCCATCACCGGGCCGTTCGCGGAAAACGGCAAACAGATGCTTGCGGCCGTAAAGCTCTTCCAGGAGCGCAATCCTGCGGTCATCGCCGGCCGGCCGGTCGAGGTGATCGTCCGCGATGACGGCGGCGTGCCCGACCAGGCGAAGCGCATCGCGCAGGAACTGGTGGTCAACAACAAGGTCGTGGCGCTGCTCGGATATAATCCGACGCCGACGGCGCTCGCGGTCGCGCCGCTCGCGACCGAAGCGAAAATCCCGCAGGTGGTGATGGGGTCGTCGACGTCGATCATCACCGAGCGCTCGCCCTACATCGTGCGGACGTTCGGGACGCAGCCGCAGATCACCGTGCCGATGGCGCAATGGGCGGCCATGAACGGGTTAAAGCGCGTCGTCACCTGGTGTCGGACTACGCGCCGGGGCTCGAGACCGAAAAGGCCTTCATCGAGGAGTTCAAGGCGCGCGGCGGGGAGATCGTCGCCTCGCTGCGCGTGCCGCTGCAGAATCCCGACTTTGCCCCGTTCCTGCAGCGCGCGCGCGACGCGAAGCCGGAGGCGCTGTTCGTGTGGGTGCCCGGCGGGCTCGCGGGACCGCTGCTGCGCCAATACGTCGAGCGCGGCATGAATGCGTCCGGCATTCGCGTCATCGGCACCGGCGACATCACCGATGACGATGTGCTCAATCAGATGGGCGACCCGACGCTCGGCATCGTCACCGCGTTGCAGTATTCCGCCGCGCACCCGTCAGCCATGAACAAGGAGTTCGTCGAGGGCTTCAAGCGCGTCGGCAACGGCCTGCGGCCGGATCATGTCGGCGTCAGCGCCTATGACGGGCTTCACCTCATCTTCGCGGCTTTGACCAAGACCGGCGGCAATACCAACGGCGACGCGCTGATCGCCGCGATGAAAGGCATGGCGTGGGAAAGCCCGCGCGGCCCGATCATGATCGATCCCGACACCCGCGACATCGTCCAGGACATCTATATCCGGCGGGTCGAACGGGTCGACGGCGAACTCTACAACGTCGAGTTCGACAAATTCGCCGCCGTCAAAGACCCGTGGAAGCAGTTGAAGAAGTAACACCACGCGACAAAATCATTGACTCGTCATGCCCGCGCTTGTCGCGGGCATCCACGTCTTCCCTTCGGTATTTCCGCAAGTAAGTCGTGGATGGCCGGGACGAGCCCGGCCATGACGAAGCAAAGGGGTCACGAATTTTGCTGGTTGGTATGACGCCTCGAGCCGGGCGCGATGCCGCTTTCCGAGGCACACCCTTCAAGCGATTACCGTAGACCACGCATGCGCGGCTGCATTGCAAAGTCGCGGCGGATTCGCTGTATGCATCCGAGGAAATTTCGGAGGACAAGGTGGCGGATCCAAAAATCTTGATCGCGGGGGCTGGTCTCGGGGGGCTCGCCTGCGCCTCATGCCTCATGAAGGCGGGCTTCGACGTCGACATCTACGAGCAGGCGCCGGCGCTGGGCGAAGTCGGCGCCGGCATCCAGATCAGCGCCAATTCGATGCATGTGCTCGACGACATCGGCGTCGGCGACGCGATCCGCAAGGTCGGCGTGCGTCCGGGGGCTTACGTCTTCCGCCTTCACGACACCGGCGAGGTCATCCAGCGCTTCGAGCTGTCGGAAGAGCACGAGCGCATCCACGGCGCGCCCTACATCCAGGCTCATCGCGCCGATTTCCACGAGATTCTGGCGGCCAAGGCGCGCGAGCTCAAACCCGACGTCGTTCACCTCAACAGCAGGATCACCGGCGTCACCGAGCACAGCGACGGCGTCGAGCTTGCGCTTGCCGACGGCCGGACCGTGCGCGGCGACATCCTCGTCGGCGCGGACGGCCTGAAGTCAGTGGTGCGGCAGAAGATCATCGGCGAAGTCCCGGCGACCTACACCGGGGACGCGGCGTGGCGCGTCACGGTGCCGGTCGAGCGGTTGCCGAAGCCGTTCCTCGAGCAGGTGATGTCGGTCTTCATGGGGCCGGGCGGCCACATCGTCTGCTACTACATCCGGGCGGGCAAGCTCTTGAACTTCGTCGGCATCATCGAGGCTGAGGCCGCCGAAGAATCGTGGACGCTGAAGCTGCCATGGGAGCAGCTCAAGGCCGATTACGTCGGCTGGCACCCGGCGATCCAGACCATCATCGATGCCGCCGACAAGAACGAGTGCTATCGCTGGTCGCTGTTCAATCGTCCGCCGGTGCGCAACTGGAGCACGCCGCGCATGACGCTGTTGGGCGATGCCGCCCATCCGACGCTGCCCTACCTCGCCCAGGGCGCGGCCATGGCCGTGGAGGACGGCGCGGTGCTCACGCGCGCGCTGCGCCAGGCCGGCTCGATCGCCGAAGCGCTCGACCTCTACCAGCGCAACCGCGTCGAACGGACCGCGCGCGTGGTGCTGCAATCGACCGAGAACAAGCACCTGTTCCATCTGCGCTCGGTCGAAGAGATGCGCGCGCAATTCGCCCGCCGCAACGAGGGCGCCGACCGGAACCAGTGGCTCTACTCGTACAATCCGCTCACCGTCGAGTTGAAGTGAGGCCAATTGAGGTGAGTTGCGGCGAGTGAGGCAAAGCAGGCGAATTGAGCCGCGTATCGACGCGAGCGCGCGCAAAATTTAGCTGCGCGCCACAACTACCGACGTCATCCTGAGGTGGCCGCGCTTGCGCGGCCCTCGAAGGATGGCAATAGGCACGACGGAGCAAGTGGCCATCCTTCGAGACGGCGCTTCGCGCCTCCTCAGGATGACGACTTGGTGTTGCAGTCGACTCGGGCTTCGCCTCGCGCGATCCGGGATAAATAACGAGAGCCCCGGCTACTCCGCGGCTTTGAGGAGGGGCGTGGTGCCGGCGCGGAACTGCTCCAGCAGGGCGGCTTCGTCGGCCTTGGCGGCTTTGAGGTGGCGCTGCTTGACGTGGCCGAAGCCGCGGATTTTTTCCGGGATCGCGGCGAGACCGACCGCGATGTGGTGGTTCTCGGGCGCGAGCTTGGCGATGAGTTCGTCGAGCAGCGCCTCGTAGTCGCGCACGAGTTGCCGCTCGGTCTTGCGCTCGGCGGTCATAGCCGAACGGATCGAGCGCGGTGCCGCGCAGGAACTTGAACTTCGCGAGCAGGCGGAACGCACCGAGCATCCACGGGCCGAAGCTCATCTTGCGCGGCTCGCCGGTGGTCTTGTCATGACGCGCGAGAAGCGGCGGCGCGAGATGGAACGGTGAGGCGCAGGCCGCGCTCGGGTGACACCGGGTCGACCTCGTTCGTCACCTGCTTGAGGAACGCCGGATCGGCATAAAGCCGCGCGACCTCGTACTCGTCCTTGTAGGCCATCAGCTTGAAGAGATAGCGCGCCACCGCCTCGGCGAACCCGGTTTTGCCCGGCGCCCGGCGCGGCTTCGGCGGCTTTCGCCTCGTCGACGCGACGCCGGTAGTGCGCCGCATAATCGGCGTTCTGGTAGGCGGTGAGGAAATCGACGCGCCGCGCGACCATCTCGTCGAACGAACCGGACAGGGCACGCGCCTTGTCCTCGGTGCCGGGCGCCGGGCGCGCCAGCGCCTCGACCGCGGCAAGATCGACCGCGGCGCGGCGGCCCCACTGGAACGCCGCGACGTTCATGGCGACCGCTTCGCCGTTGAGCGCGATCGCCTTCTCGATCGCCTCCGCCGACACCGGCAGCGCGCCGAGCTGATAGGCGTAGCCCAGCATCAGCATGTTGGCGCCGAGCGATTGGCCGAGGAGCGCGGTCGCAAGCCGCGACGCATCGATGAAGTGGCTGTGGGCGCGGACCCGCGAGGCCGGCGATGGTGCGCTTGAGGCGCTCGGTCGGCAGCGAGAATTCCGGATTGCGGGTGAACTCGCCGGGCAGCATCTCGGCGAGGTTGATCACCATGGCGGTGGTGCCGGGCTTCACCGCGGCGAGGACCTTGCGCGTGCCGGCGACCACCATGTCGCCGCCGAGCACGAGGTCGGCGCTGCGCGCCGCGACGCGGATCGCGTGGATATCGTCAGGCTCTTTGGCGAAGCGGATGTGGCTTGCGACCGCGCCGCCCTTTTGCGCAAGGCCCGCCATGTCGATGATGCCGACGCCCTTGCCCTCGAGATGCGCCGCCATGCCGAGGATCGCGCCGATGGTGACGATGCCGGTGCCGCCGATGCCGGTGACGATGACGTCATAGGTCTTGTTGATCGCCGGCAAGCGTCGGCTCGGGCGGCGCTTGCTCCTTCGGCAACTCCACGCCCTTGCCGCGCTTGAGCTTCGCGCCCTCGACCGTGACGAAGGACGGGCAGAAGCCCTTCACGCAGGAATAATCCTTGTTGCAGCTCGACTGGTCGATGGTGCGCTTGCGGCCGAATTCGGTCTCCAGCGGCTGCACCGACACGCAGTTCGATTTCACGCCGCAATCGCCGCAGCCTTCGCAGACGAGCTCGTTGATGACGACGCGCTTGTCGGGATCGGGAAACTGGCCGCGCTTGCGGCGGCGGCGTTTTTCCGCGGCGCAGGTCTGATCGTAGATCAGCACGGTGCAGCCCGGCACCTTGGCGAGGTCCTTTTGCACCTCCTGCAATTCATCGCGATGATGGATGGTGAGGCCTTCGGGCCATTTGGTGCCGGACGGATATTTCCACGGCTCGTCGGTGACGACGACGACGCGCTTGGCGCCTTCCGCCGCCATCTCGCGGGCAATCTGCGGCACGGTGATGTTGCCGTCGTTCCTCTGCCCGCCGGTCATGGCGACGGCGTCGTTGAACAGGATCTTGTAGGTGATGTTGACGCCGGCCTGCATCGCGGCGCGCACCGCGAGCGAGCCCGAATGGTTGTAGGTGCCGTCGCCGAGATTCTGGAAGACGTGATTGCGCGAGGAGAACGGCGCCTCGCCGATCCAGTTCGCGCCCTCGCCGCCCATCTGGGTGAAGCCCGACGTGTTGCGGTCCATCCACTGGGCCATGTAGTGGCAGCCGATGCCGGCATAGGCGCGGCTGCCCTCGGGCACCACGGTCGAGGAATTATGCGGGCAGCCCGAGCAGAAGTACGGGATGCGCACCGCGATATCCTCGGTCGCGGCGAGCGCGCGCTGCGCCTCCTTGAGGCGCGCGACCCGCGCGGCGAGGTCGTCGTTGCGCACGTATTTGAGCAGGCGATCGCCGATGCAGATCGCGACGTCATTCGGATCGAGCGCGCCCTTGACCGGGAACAGCCATTGCCCCTGCTCGTCCTTCTTGCCGATGCAGACCGGCTGGTTCGCGGTGCCGTAAAGCTCCTCGCGCACCTGCACCTCGATCAGCGAGCGCTTCTCCTCGACCACGATGATGAGATCGAGGCCGGCCGCGAACTCCATCAGGTCGCGCCGGCCGATCGGATACGGGCAGGCGATCTTGTAGAGGCGCAGGCCGAAGTCGTTGCACTTCACCTCGTCGAGGCCGAGTTCGTCGAGCGCCTGGCGAACGTCGAGATAGCTCTTGCCGACGGTGATGACGCCGATCTTCGGGTGCGGGCCGCCCGAGCAGATCATGCGGTTGAGCTTGTTGGCGCGCACGAACGCCAGCATCGCGTCGCGCTTGAAGTCGTGCAGCCGCGCTTCCTGCCCGAGCACCGTGTCGCCGAGGCGGACATTGAGGCCGCCGGGCGGCATGGCGAAGTCTTCGGGAATGATGATCTTCACCCGGTCGAGGCTGCCGTCGACGACGGCGGTCGATTCGACCGTCTCGTGCATGCACTTGAGCGCGGTCCAGGCGCCGGTGAAGCGCGACATCGCCCAGCCGTAGAGGCCGTAGTCCATGATCTCCTGAACGCCCGCGGGGTTCAGGATCGGGATCATCACGTCGACGAAATGGAATTCGGACTGGTGGGCGGTGGTGGAGGATTCCGCGGTGTGGTCATCGCCCATCAGCGCGATGACGCCGCCGTGCTTCGAGGTGCCGGCGAAATTGGCGTGGCGGAAGGCGTCGCCCGAGCGGTCGACGCCCGGGCCCTTGCCGTACCACATGCCGAACACGCCATCGAACTTGCCTTCGCCGCGCAACTCCGCCTGCTGCGAGCCGGAGAGCGCGGTCGCGGCGAGGTCTTCGTTGGTCGCCGGATGAAACTTGATGTCGTTCCTGGTGAGAATGGCAGAGGCGCGCTGGAACTGCTGATCGAGCGTGCCGAGCGGCGAGCCGCGATAGCCGGTGACGTAGCCTGCGGTATTGAGGCCGGCGCGGCGATCGCGCTCCTTCTGCATCAACGTCAGGCGCACCAGCGCCTGGAAGCCCGTGACGAAGACGCGTTCCTTGGTGAGGTCGTACTTGTCGTCAAGGCTGACGGGAGTGAGCGGCATTGCGCAGTCTCCGCGGCCTGTTCTTAAAGACGCGGCCCAGGCGGCCGGTCCGCAGGTCCAGTGAGGGATATAATCATTGGCAGACCCGCGTGAAGGCTGACATTTCAACACGGGTGGGTCAATTTTGTTCTGCCGCGCGCTGTGGATGCACCGCAACACGAAATTGCCGCGCGGGTCGGTCGCGTCGAAGTCTTGTGCCTCGTCATTCCGGGGCGCCGTAGCGAAGCGAAGGCGAGCCCGGAATCCATAACCACTGCCGAGGAGTATGGATTCCGGGTTCGCCGCACGGGCGCCCGGAATGACGGTCTGCTGAACCGAGAGCGCGCAGCCGCATATTTCGCGCGGCTCGCGCCGCTCTTGATCCGGGCTACGTTCTCAAACCCTTAAGATTTCATTGATTGCCCGCGCCCCAGGACCAGAAGTCGCGGCCCTCTTCGCGCATGAAGCGGGCAAGCACCATCATGTGGACTTCGGTCGCGCCGTCGACGAGGCGGGCCGAGCGGGCGGCGCGGTAGATCCATTCGAGGATCGTGTCCTTGGAGAAGCCGCGGGCGCCATTGAGCTGGATCGCGACGTCGGCCGCCTTGTGCAGGGTGTCGGCGACGTGGACCTTGGCCATGGAGACTTCCTTGCGCGCGCGGTCGCCCTGGTCGAGCTTCCAGGCGGCGTGCATGGTCAATAGCCGGCCGATCTGGATCGCGTGGGCGACCTCGCCGAGCTTGATCTGCACGCTCTCGCGGTCGGCGAGCTTGATGCCGAAGCCTTCGCGGTTGTTGACGTAGTCCTGGGCGATCTCCATGCAGCGCTTGGCCTGGCCGAGCCAGCGCATGCAGTGGGTGAGCCGCGCCGGGCCGAGCCGCGTCTGGGTGACGCGCAGGCCGTCGCCGATCGACAGCAGCACGTTGTCGTCTTCGACTTCGAGCCCGGTGAACTCGAGTTCGCAGTGCCCGCCGTGTTCTTCCGGGCCCATGATCCCGATCCGGCGCACGATGCGCCAGCCGGGCTGGTCGCGGTGGAACAGGAACGCGGTGAGGCCGCGCCGCGCATCGTCCGAGGTGCGCGCGATCAGGATGAAGTGCGCGGCGCCGTCCGCCCCGGTGATGAACCATTTGCGCCCGGTGATGACCCACTTGCCGTCGCGCCGCTCGGCGCGGGTGCGGATCATGCCGGGATCGGAGCCGCCGCCCGGCGCAGGCTCGGTCATGGCGAAGGACGAGCGCACCTTGCCGTCGACGATCGGCCGCAGCCAGCGCTCCTTCTGCGCCGGCGTGCCGGCGCGCGCGAGCAGGTTCATGTTGCCGTCATCGGGCGCCATGCAGTTGAAGGCGAGCGGACCGAAGATCGAGCGCGCCGCCTCCTCATACATCGCCGCCCAGGCGACGATCGGCAGCGCCATGCCGCCGAATTCCTTGGGCGATTGCGGCGCCCACAGCCCCGCAGCCTTCGCCTTCGCGCGCACCGGCGCGAGGCGCTCGTCCGGAATGTTCTCGTGCTCGGCAAAGTTCGCGCGGTCGCGCTCCAGCGGCAGCACGTGCTCCTCGACAAAGGCGCGCGTGCGCAGCCTGATGTCTTCGAATTCCGGTGGCAGCGTGAAATCCATCTTCAACCTCGCAGCGCGACCATTTGGCCGCCGTCGACCACGATGGTGGTGCCGGCGATGAAGCTGCCGGCATCCGACGCCAGCAGCAATAGCGCACCGTCGAGGTCGCCGTCCTTGCCGAATTGGCCGACCGGGATATCGCGCGTGAGCTTTGGCGCCGGCCTCGCTCTCGAGGTATTCGCGATTGATCTCGGTCACGAACCAGCCCGGCGCGATGGCATTGACGCGAACGCCCTTGAAGGCGAGCTCGAGGCCGAGCGCCTTCGTCATCTGCACCACGCCGGCCTTGGCGGTCGCGTAGGCAATCGTGCCCTTCGACACGCCGAAGCCCAGCACCGAGGCAATGTTGACGATCGCGCCCGGCTTGCCGGCGGCGAGCATGCGCCGCGCCGCTTCGGTCGCCCAGGCGAACACGGCGTCGAGATTGGTGGAGATGACGCGGCGCCATTCGGCTTCGGACATTTCGATCGCGCGGTTGGCGTGGGCGACGCCGGCATTGTTGACGAGGATCGTCACGGTGCCGAATGCCGCCTCGACCGCGTCAAACGCGCGGACCATGGCGGCGTGATCGAGCACGTCTGCTGCGACGGCGACCGCGCGGCCGCCCGCCGCCTCGATGCGGGCCTTCACGGCGGCGATGCGATCCGCGCGCCGCGCCACGAGACCGACGGCCGCGCCGTTGGCGGCGAGCACTTCGGCAAATCGCACGCCAAGCCCGCTCGACGCGCCGGTCACCAGCGCCACGCGCCCGGAAAGGTCGAATATCTGCGAGGCTTTCATTTGCACTACATCGTCTGCGCTACATCGTGGTGGTGAAGCCGCCGTCGACGACGATCTGCTGGCCGGTGACGTAGGCGCCGGCTTCCGATGCGAGGAAGATCGCAACGCCGGCAAGTTCGCGCGGCTTGCCCCAGCGCGCCAACGTGGTCCGTCCGTTGACGAACGAAACGAAGCTCGGGTCGTCCAACAGCGGCCCGGTCAGGTCGGTCTCGAAATAGCCCGGCGCAATGGCATTGCAGGTGATGCCGAATTCGCCGAGCTCGGCGGCAAGCGAGCGCGTCACGCCGGCGAGCGCGCTTTTCGCCGCCACATAGCCGTGGACGCTGGCACGGCCGAGGATCGACGCGATCGACGTGGTGAAGATGATGCGGCCATGGCCTTGCAGTCGCATCGCGACGGCAGCGCTCTGGGCGAGGAAGAAGCACGACGTCACGTTCACCGCGAGCATGCTGTCCCAGTCCGCGGCGGTCCACGAAATCAAGCGGCGCGCGATGGATGAGGCCCGCGTTGGCGATCACGATATCGAGCCGGCCGAGCTGCTTGACGATGGCTTCCACCACCGCCTGCGACGCATTGTGCTGGGTGACATCGAACGGCGTCGCTTCCGCGTGCAAGCCACGCCCGCGCAGCTTCTCGGCGGCCGCATGCGCGGCGTCGGCATTGCGGCCGTTGAGCACGACCGTCGCGCCGGCTTCGGCGAGGCCCTCGGCCATGGCAAAGCCAAGCCCGCGCGAGGAGCCGGTGACGAGAGCAACGCGTCCGTCCAATGAAAACAGCGGCAAATCAGCCATTGGCGATCCTTGATGAAAATCCGAAAGCTAAAGCGTGGCCTCGATCATGGCGCGCAACTCTGCCGTCACCTCCGGCATGACGCCGAACCAGGCATGAAAGGCCGGCCGCGCCTGGTGAAGCAGCATGCCAAGTCCGTCGACCGTGAATGGCTGGGACCGGCCGCCCGGTCAAGCCCTCGGAGATTGTCTTGATGCCATCACAAAAGGGATGCCGCGATTTCATATGCCGACCGACGACCACCTTTTGTCGTGTGGCGTGATCGCGTAGCCTTTAGCCAACCACAAGACAGACGGGAGGAGGCGACGATGACGGCTTCATGCATTCGTACGATCGGTGGCGCGCTGCTCGGCGCCGTTGCGATGGCTGTTCCGGCGTTCGCCGCCGAGGTGACGCCCGAGCGGCTCGTCAACGCCGACAAGGAGCCGCAGAACTGGCTGATGAACCACCGCACCTATGACGGCCAGCGCTTCTCGCCGTTGGCGCGCATCAGCCGGGACAACGTCAAGAACCTGAAGCTCGCGTTCGCGATCCCGCTCGGCGGCGGCAGCGGCAACGAATTCAACGAGGCGACGCCGCTCGCCGAGGACGGCTTCCTTTACATCACCGACTCCTGGGGCGTGCTCTACAAGATCGACGCCACCTCCGGAGATGCCGGCCGCATCGTGTGGCGCATGGACCCGAAGCAGGAGCAACAGCGGCAGAACCGCGGCGCCGCGCTGTGGGGCAATCTCGTCATACCGCCGCCAACAGTCCGGGGCGCGTGATCGCGACCGACAAGGAGACCGGCAAGGTGGTGTGGGAGACCGACCGTTCCCGGACAATGCCGAACGCCGTCATCACCACCGCGCCGCTCGCCATCAAGGACAAGATCATCGTGGGCGCGGCGAACAGCGGCGCCGGCATCCGCGACTGGATCGCGGCGCTCGATGCGGCGACCGGCAAGATCGCGTGGCGCAAATATACCGTGCCGGCGCCCGGCGAGCCCGGCAGCGAAACTTGGAAAGACAAGAACAACGCCTGGCAGACCGGCGGCGCCGCGATGTGGGTCACCGGCACTTACGACCCCGAGACCAACCAGACCATCTGGGGCACCGGCAATCCGGTGCCGATGTTCGATCCGACCTACCGGCCGGGCGATAATCTCTACTCCAACAGCGCGATTTCATGGGACCCCGAGACCGGCAAGATGAACTGGTACTTCCAGTACACGCCCGGCGACCAATGGGACTTCGACGAGGTCGGCACCCACATCCTGATCGACGCCGTGGTCGACGGCCAGCCGCGCAAGCTCATCACCCATTCAGCGCGCAACGGCTTCGTCTACACAATGGACCGCCACAACGGCCAGATCCTCGTCGCCAAGCCCTACTCGACAACATCAACTGGACCAAGGGCATCGACCAGAAGACCGGCCGGCCGATCGATTACGATCCGGCGAAGGACCTGCAGCCCTATTCCGGCGTCGCCAATCCACGCTGACGGCGTCCGCAAAGTCTGCCCGATCATCCTCGGCGGCAACAATTTCTGGCCGTCGAGCTACAATCCGCGGACGAAGCTGCTCTATATCCCGGCGCTCTACGGCTGCCACGACGTCAAGCTCGACTCCGAGATGCACTCCAAGGCGAAGGGCTGGAACGGCGGCACCTTTTCGACCACCGAGCGGCTCGAAAGCAACTCGTCGCCATGGATCCGCTGACCGGCGCGATCAAGAACAAGATCCACCTGCGCTATCCGAACAACAGCGGCACGCTCGCAACCGGCGGCGGCCTGATCTTCCTCGGCCTGGCCGACGGCACCGTCGCGGCCTATCGACGACACGACGCTCGACGAATTGTGGAAGACCAATGTCGGCTCCGGCTTCTCCGCCCCGCCAATGACGTTCGAAGCCAACGGCCGGCAATTCATCGCGATCGCGTCCGGCATGTACGCAGACCGGCAAGCGCGCAGATCGCCAACACGCCCGAACTCAAGGAACAGCGTAACGCGACCGTGCTCTACGTATTCGGATTGTGATTCTCGGCAGTCCGTAGCCCGGATTGAGCATCGCGAAATCCGGGAACGGCC
This sequence comes from uncultured Alphaproteobacteria bacterium, assembly GCA_963702755.1. Classification (GTDB taxonomy): domain Bacteria; phylum Pseudomonadota; class Alphaproteobacteria; order Rhizobiales; family Xanthobacteraceae; genus JAJPKK01. The sequence goes on from CAVPDZ010000022.1 coordinate 324,817, forward strand.
AGCACGTCAGATCTCGCAAACGCGTCCCGGATTTCGCTCCGCTCAATCCGGGCTACGAGGCTGGGGGAGGAGAAGTTTGCCCGGCGCGCTGCACGTGGTGGACGATGTATTCGAGGCGCTGGGTGATGAACATTGTCTTCTCGGTGAAATAGAAGCGGGCGACCGAGAGGCACGGGCCGGAACGCAGCGTGAGAAACAGCGTGCGGTTGGGACCCATGTTCTGGAAGCTTGCAAGCTCGGACCAGCGGAAGCGATAGACGTAGGACTCGCCGTCCCACTTCACCCAATCGCCGGGGAATCGCGCGGCAAAGCTGTCGGGGCTCGCGGCGATCGCCGTGACGCCGCGGAGAAGTTGCACCATCACGCCATAGGGGCCGCGCACGCCAAGGCGGATTTCGATGCCGTCAGTACCGGCGCGAAAATAGCAGCCCTTCTTGGACGCCTGCTGCAGGAGGCCGATGCCCTTCAAGAGCGAGGGAACGCCGACCGCAAAGCCAATCACGATCAAGCCGGCGGGCGAGTGCGCGAGCCCCGGACCCAAGATCCACGCAAGTCCTGCGGCGGCAAAGAACACTCCGCCCAGGAACACGCGACCCGGCGAAAAGATCGCGCAATCGCGCAGCCCCTCGATGTTCGGCGGGCATCTCCTGAGGGGCCTCTTCCACGTTCGAATCCAAGTTCACATCCTTGCCTTCCACAATGCCGCGCCCGGGGTGTAGCATGCTGCCGCTGCGTGGCGCGATCGTGGGGAACGCACATGCTTTACCGTAGTTCGATGGGCGCGCTCGCCGCTCGTGGTTGCGCTCGGCGCTACCATCGCGGGCGTTCGTGCTTTCGACGAGGCGAAATATCCCGACTGGCGCGGCCAATGGGTCCGCCTGTTCGTGCCCGGCGTCTCCGGCAATCCGTCCTGGGATCCGCACAAATCCGAAGGCCGGGCCCAACAGGCGCCGCTCACGCCGGAATATCAGGCGATCCACGAAGCGAGCCTCGCCGACCAGCGCGACGGCGGCGCCGGCCTCGACCGCGACTACGCCTGCTATTCGCCCGGCATGCCGCGCATGATGAACGTCTATTCGACCATGGAGATCGTCATCCACCCCGACACCACGCTACATGATGCTCGGCTTTCTCAACGATCTTCGCCGCATCTACACAGACGGGCGCAGCTGGCCGGAGACGATCGTGCCGACGCTCGCCGGCTACTCCATCGGCACATGGATCGACGAGGACGGCGATGGCCGCTACGACGTGCTCGCCATCGAAACCCGCGGCTTCCGCGGCATCCGCACGCTCGACAGCACCGGGCTGCCGCTTCACCGGGATAACGAGACCGTCATCAAGGAGCGCATCTACAGCGACAAAACTGACGCCAACATCCTGCGCGACGAGATCACGCTATTCGACCACGCGCTGACGCATCCCTGGACGGTGACGAAGTCCTACCGCCGCACCGCGCAGGCGAAACCGCAGTGGGCCGAATCGAAATGTGCCGAGGACAACGGCCACATCCGCATCGGCGAGGACAGCTTCATGCTGAGCCATGACGGCCTGCTCATGCCCGCGAAGAAAGGCCAGGCCCCGCCCGACCTGCGTTATTTCGGCAGGACGCCGAAGTAAGGAAGAAGGAGCGTCATTCCGGAAAGGGGCATCCAGAACCCCGGAGCGAAGCGCAGGCGAGCCGCCGGAATCCATGAGACGACCGACCGAGGAGTATGCGATTCCGGGCATGCCTCGACTGCGCTCGGCCCCCGGAATGACCAGTTACGCTCTCAATTCACCTTGATGCCGGCGGCTTGGACGACCTTGCCCCATTTCGCGATTTCGCCGCGCAGGAAGGTTTCGAATTCCGCAGGCGTGCTGCCGATGAGGACGAGGCCCTGGCTTGCGAGCTTGTCTTCGGCGTCGCGCGATTTGACCGCGGCCATGACCGCGGCGCTGAGGCGGGCAATGACCGGCGGCGGCGTTCCGGCGGGCGCGAACACGGCGTACCAGTTTTCGGCAACGACCTGCGGATAGCCGACTTCAGCCGAAGGTCGGAACATTGGGCAGAACCGCGGATCGCTCGTTCGCCGCGATGGCAAGCGGACGCACCGTGCCTGCCTGGATCTGCGGCAGCATCGCCGGCACGTCGGCGAACATGAATTGGACCTGGTGGCCGACGAGATCGTTCACCGCGGCCGCCGCACCGCGATAGGGCACGTGCACGACGTTGACACCGGCGCTGATGCGAAACAGCTCCGCCGCGACATGCGGCATGGTTTCGACGCCGGTCGAGGCATAGTTGATGGCGCCCGGGCGCGCCTTGGCGAGCGCGACGAGATCGGCAACGCTGTTCGCCTTCAGCTCCGTCGACACCGAAAGGATTTGCGGCACCTTGGCGACGAGCGAGATCAGCGCCAGATCCTTGAGCGGATCGTAGGGCATCTTCTCCATCATCACCGTCGAGAGCGCGAGCGCGCCGGAGCTCGAGGTGCCGATCGAGTAGCCGTCGGGCTTCGATTTTGCGATCGCGTCGGTGCCGATCACGCCGCCGACACCGCCGCGGTTGTCGATGATGATCAGCTGGCCGAGCATGTCCTGCATCTTCGGCGCGATCACCCGCGCGATGATGTCGTTCGGGCCGCCCGCGGGATACGCCACTACGAAACGGATCGGGCCCGTCGGATACTCCTGCGCGCGCACGGCGAACGGCGCAGCGCACAAGGCGACGGCGACAACAGCAAGGAGCGCCCGCATGTTTCCTCCGAAATTTTTATCGCGCGACGAAGTTTACACTGTCCCGCCGCGGCTCCGCACGAAATCGATCACCAGCCGTACGGCGCGCTTTGTATGCACTGACTCAGGTTCGCGCGTCACGAACGCGTGCGGCATGCCCTCGAAAATCTCAAGACCCGCGCGACCGCCGGCGGCGCGCCAGGCGCTGACGAATTTTTCCGCCATGTCCGGCGTCACGTTGTCGTCGTTCGTACCTTGCAGCACCAGCAGCGGCGGCAACGTCAGCTTTTCGCCGTTTGCGAGGCTGCGTTCCAGCAGCAATTGCGGATTGCCTTCGGCCATGGCGGCTTCGCCGCGGAAGAAATCGTCATGGCTCTTCACGAGACGATCGATTCCGCGCGCCTTCGCCATGCGGTAGCGGGCGAGCGGATCGGCGATCGGCCAGCACGCGACCACGTAGGCGAGCGAGGCGTCGACCGATTCCGCCATCGGCATGGCGGCATAGCGGGGATCGCCGGGCCGCAACGCATTGAGCAGGAGCTGGTGGCCGCCGCTCGATGACGCAACGGCGCCAACCCAGTCGGCGCGACTGTCGAAGCTCGCGGCCCGTGCCTTGAGCCAGCGGATGCCGTAATTGATGTCGGCGACCGAGCCCGGGTAGGGCGCTTGTGGCGCAAGGCGAAAATCGAGCGCCAGCACGACGGCGCCGGCCGCAGCCACCGCGCGGTCGAGAATTTCGTTGTTGAGGCGGTCACCGCTCGTCCAGGCGCCGCCATGCACGCCGACGACCGCAGGAAATGGCCCCGCGCCCCGCGGCCGATAGAGCCGCGCCAGCAGAGTCGCACCATCCGTACGCAGATACTCCACATCCTCGGTGACGACGTCATAAGTCGGAAGGGCGGCGGCGACGTTCATGCTAGGTCCTGACTTGCACTGGGCTTCTGATTTGCACTTGTGATTTGCATTCGCCCGAGCTTACCATCGCACCGGCATTGATGCTAATTGGCGGCCCGAGAGGCCCACAAATGCGGCTGTGCCATCTGCGGCGGCCGCGATATAACTGCGTTGCCGCCCCAATTGGGGCCGAACCGGGGTTCCCGCATCGCCGATGGCTTCGATCGACCGCTACATCTTCCGCACCATCATCGGCGCGTTCCTGCTGGTGCTCATCAATCTTACCGCGGTGATCTGGATCACCCAGATCCTGCGCCAGGTCGATCTCATCACCAACCAGGGCCAGACCATCCTGGTGTTCCTGCGCATCACCAGCCTGCTGGTGCCGATCCTGATGCTGGTGATCGCGCCGATCGCCCTTGTCATCGCGGTCTGCTACGCCCTCACCAAGCTCAACGGCGATTCCGAGCTCGTGGTCATGAACGCCGCCGGCATTTCGCCGCGGCGCGTCTTTCGGCCGGTGCTGGTGGTCTGCACAATCGTCGCCGTTTTCGTCGGCTACATCGGCGCCTATCTCGCGCCGAAGCTGCAGCGGGACATGAGCGAAGAGTTCGCCAAGGTCAGGACCGACGTCGTCTCCAACATCATCCGCCCCGGCGCCTTCACCCAGGTCGAGCAGGGGATGATCTTTCATATTCGGGAGCGGCAGGCGGAGAACCAGTTCCGCGGCATCTTCATCGACGACACCCGCAATCCCGAGGAACGATCGACCATCGTCGCCGAATACGGGCAGATCGTGCAGAAGAATGACGGCTCGTTCCTGATCATGCGCGACGGCAACGTGCAGCGCCGCCGACCGAAGGAGCGCGACCCCACCATGGTGGTGTTCGATCAATACGCGCTCGACCTGACGCGGCTTGCTCCGGCGCCGCAGACCAATATCGGGCTGCGCGAAAAATACCTCTGGGAACTCGCGTTCCCGGATCCGAACGACCCGATCTTCAAACAGTCGCCGGGTCAGTTCCGCGTCGAAATGCACGACCGCATCTACGGCGCGCTCTATCCGCTGGCCTTCGGCGTGATGGCGTTCGCGCTGCTCGGCTTTCCGCGCACGACGCGGCAGAGCCGGGCGGTGTCGATGTTTGCGGTGATCGGCGCCGTGGCGGGGCTGCGGTTGGCCGGCTTTGCCGGCACCGCCATGGGGGTCAAGATCCCGATTGCGCTCGCCGTCGTCTACGTGCTGATCGCGGTCGCGATCGCGCTCGGCAGCTACGTCGTCTGGCGGGGCGTCGCCGTCGATCTCGACGAAAAGATCGATTTTGCCCAGATGGCGCGCACCGCCGCCGCCTTCGTGGAACGCACGGCGGCGCGTTTCAACATCAATCTGCCCGCGGTCGAATGGCTCCGCCGCCGCGGGGAGGCGTAGCCGCCGCGGACGTAGCCCGGATGAGCGCAGCGATATCCGGGAATGGCAGATCGAAAGGCTGAAACGCTGTTCCCGGATATCGCGGAGCCTGTCATCGGGCCCGCCGGAGGCGGGACCCGTTGGCTCATCCGGGCTACAGGCTCATTCTCGCGGCGAAATGCCGGTTTTGGGGCGGCAATGCGTAGACATTGCAGGCTTTGTCCGGTAGAGCCGTAAGGTGGGCGCGGGGGGCGCCTCGGACCGAACCGCATGTTGTCTCGTTGGGGGCGCGGCTTCTTTGCCGATCCGAACGGTTCGCCTGCCTTGATCCGGCGGCTGCTGGCGGAGCATGCCCGCAGCCATTGGCGCGCCTATGCGATCGCGCTGACGTTCATGGCGGTGGGCGCGGCGTGCACGGCGAGCGCCGCCTGGCTCATCGGCCACGGCCTCGACGAAGCCTACGTGGCGCGGAGCTTCCAGGGCGTCGCGGTCGTGTCGGTCGCAGCGATCGTGATTTTCACCATCAAGGGATTCACCACCTACGGGCAGGCGGTGATGCTGGCGCGCATCAGCAACAGCATTCTCGCGCACAATCAGCGGCGGCTGTTCGACAAGCTGCTGGCACAGAACGTCAGTTTTTTCGCCGACCGCCACTCGTCGGAGTTTGCGGCGCGCATCACTTTCGCGGCAGGCGCCGCGAGCCAGGCGCTGAACCTCATCGTCAACACGCTGGGGCGCGATCTCCTGTCGCTCGTCGCGCTCATCATCGTCATGGTGTGGCAGGCGCCGCTGTTGTCGCTCATCGGCCTCGTGGTCATGCCGCCTGCGGTGCTGACCGTGCGCAAGCTGGTGAAGCGCGTGCGCGCCATCACCCGCACCCAATACGGCAGCGGCGCCGACATCCTCAAGACGATGCAGGAGACGATCCAGGGCTTCAAGGTCATCAAGGCCTTCAATCTCGAGGACATCGCGCGCCGGCAGATCTACCAGAGCGTCGGCGAGGTCGAGCGCGCGTCCAACAAACTCGCGCGGGTGTCGAACCGTTCGACGCCGCTGATGGAATCGCTCGGCGGCGTCGCCATCGGCCTCGTGTTCCTGTACGGCGGCTATCACGTGCTGGTGCTCGGCGGCGCGCCGGGCGGGTTCGTGTCCTTCATCAGCGCGTTCCTGCTCGCCTACGAGCCGGCAAAGCGCATCGCCCGTCTCAACATCGAGTTGCACAACGCGCTCGCCGGCGTGCAGATCCTGTTCGACGTCCTGGACGCGCCCGATCCGCAGACGGGCACACCGCGCCGCGACGTGAAGATCGAGCGCGGCCGCATCGCCTTCGACCGCGTGTCGTTCGGTTACCGCCCCAACACGCCGGTGCTCGACGGCATGTCGTTCGACGCCGAGCCGGGCGCTGTCACCGCCTTCGTCGGTCCGTCCGGCGGCGGCAAGACCACGATCTTCAATCTTGTGCTGGCGCTCTATTCGCCGCAGCGCGGCGCGATCCGGCTCGACGGCCAGGACTATGCGGACGTGTCGCCGGATTCGATCCGCCGCCACATCGCCTATGTGGGCCAGGACGTTTTCCTGTTCCACGGCTCGATCCGCTACAACATCGGGCTCGGCCGGCCGGGCGCAACCGATGCCGAGATCGCGGCGGCGGCGCGTGCGGCGCATGCGGAGGAATTCATCTCGGCATTCCCCTCCGGCTACGACACCATGGTGGGCGAGCACGGCGCGCAACTCTCCGGCGGCCAGCGCCAGCGCATCGCCATCGCGCGCGCGCTGATCCGCGATGCACCGATCATCCTGCTCGACGAGCCGACCGCGGCGCTCGATTCGGAATCCGAGCGCTACGTGCAGGAGGCGATGACCAAGCTCATCAAGGGCCGCACCACGCTCGTCATCGCCCACCGCCTGCACACCATCGTTCAGGCCGACATGATCCACGTGGTCGAAAAGGGCGACGATCGTCGAGTCGGGCCGTCACGCCGAGTTGTTGGCGCGCAGCGGCCGCTATGCGCACTTCTACCGGCTGCGCCTGTTCGGCGACGGCGCCGACGGCCGCGAGGTCTCCATCGTTCCGGGGTGAGCCGACGGTAAGGTTCGGTAGGGTGGGCAAAGCGAAGCGTGCCCACCGAAGCCGCGCGTGCCCACGAAAGCCTTCCGCGTGGGCACGGCGCGCGAGAGCGTGCCTTTGCCCACCCTACAATCGCTTAAAATTTGGAAGCGCTATCGCGGCGGATAGGGGCGCCAGGCGCCATCATCCGCCTGAACCTCGTACGCGCTGTCGCCCGCCGACGGCCGAACATGGCTCGACGCGATCGGCACTTTGCCGGCGCCGCCCGGAATGTCGAGCATGTAGGCGGGCTGGCACAGGCCGGATGCGCGCCGCCGCAGTTCCTCCGCCAATCGCTGGCCGGTCTCGATCGAGGTCCGCAGGTGCGCGGTGCCGGGGGCGAGATCGGCATGATGGAGGTAATAGGGCTTGATCCGGCATTCGACGAAAGCCCGCATCAGCGCCATCAATGTGTCGATGTCGTCATTGACGCCCTTGAGCAGCACCGACTGGCTCAGCATCGGAATGCCGGCATCGATGATGCGGGCGCAGGCGGCGCGCGCGGCGGATGTCAGTTCGCGCGGATGGTTGGCGTGGAGCGCCACATAGGTGGTCTTGCCGGGGACCGTGAGCGCCGCGACCATGGCGGCGGAGATGCGCTCGGGCGCGACCGCGGGCACGCGGGTATGGATGCGCACGATCTTGACGTGGTCGATCGCACCAAGCGCCGCCATCGCCGCCCGCAGTCGCGCCGGCGGCAATACCAGCGGATCGCCCCCTGTGAGGATGACCTCCCAGATGGCCGGATGCTCGCGGATATAGGCGTAGGCCGCCTCGCGCTGACGCGCGTTGAGCCCGCCGCGTCCGCTCGGGCCGACCATTTCGCGGCGAAAGCAGAACCGGCAATAGACCGGACACGAATGCACGAGCTTGAGGAGCACGCGGTCCGGATAGCGATGCACGATGCCGGTGACGGGGCTGAACGCATCATCGCCGATCGGGTCGGCGCGCTCGGGCGGTCGGGTCTCGAGCTCCGCCGGATCGGGAACGAACTGGCGCGCGATCGGATCGGCCGGATCGTCGCGATCGATCAGTTCGGCCATCGCCGGCGTGATCGCGACCGCATAGCGCGTCGCCACCTGCGTCAGTGCCTTGACCTCGCGCGCCGGCACCAGACCGGCGTCGCGCAGCTGCGCAACGCTGCGCAGGGTTCTGGCCGTCATCAGTCTCTCCGGCGAAGTTGGCGCGCCAGCGCGGCCACCGCTCTTATCGACTGGATCGGGCAGCGTGTGAAGGCATGCCCGCGTCGCAGCAGTGCCCCGACTATGCCGCAAGTGCCGCGGTGGTTTCGCGCCAGGAGAGGTACATCGGCAAAATGATGAGTGCGAGGAGGGCGAGGCCGACGAAGGCGAACAGGCCGCTCGCCATCATGCCTGCCGCCGTGCCGCCCCAGGCGAGGCCGATCAACATTTCGAGCAGCCCAGGCCCCAGTTCTCGCGACGGCGCTGATTGAATTCGCTCGGCCGGCCAGGCGCCGGATAGCGCATTTCGAGGAGCGCATTGGAGATCGCGGCGCCGGTGCAGCAGAACAGCAGGACCTGCCCGAGCCAGGGATCGACATGCCAGGCAATTGCAATCGGCGCGGTCATCGCGGCGGCGATCAGAACGAGTGCCGCTTCGAACTTTGCGCGCAGCACATCGAACGGGCGCACCGGCGCGGCATAAAGGAGGTCCGGCGCGCGTTCGCCGGAAACCGTCAGCCAGGTGAGAGCGGCGGCGAGACCGCCGGCGATCGGCGCCATCACGGCCCACGCAAGCGAATGGCCGTTGGCGCTGAAGCGCCAGATCATGATGCCGAACGGCAGGGACGCAACGGCTTGCTGCAGAACCTGGGTCAGGAGCCAGGGATCGCGGGCGATGAGACTGATCTCCTTGCGCCGCATCGCTGCACGGGTCGCAGTATTGAACCGGCGCACTGTGGTCTTGCGGGGGCTTCCCTTGCTGGTGCCTTGCGCGCCCACCATGCTGGCGACGAACCAGCTGGCCAGTCCAACGGCCGCAAGCGCGAAGGTGCCGAAGCAGACGATCGCGAGCATGGCCACGGGAAACGGCTCGGCCATCAGCGCACGCGCCGGCAGCCAGATCCAGCTGTCGAGAGCCGGCCAGGCAATCGTGCTCAAGTAGCCGCCGAGCTGTTTTGTGGCCGCTGCGCTCTGCTCCCGCGACGCGAAGTTATAGAATTGCGGCAGCATCGCCATCATGCCGATGACTGCCCCAAGAATTTGCGCAAAAACGCGGGTGCGGCGCGGCCCCAACAGCCGATAGAGACCGACCGCCAGGACGAGGCTTACGCCGGTGCCTAACAAGGCAAGGCTTGGCACGACGAGATAGAGCCCGAACCACTTGGGCGCGACCACGAGGCCGAACGCATCCGCGAACGGCAGCGCGAACAGAGCCCACCCCAGACATGCTTTGAGGGCAATCGCGCCGACGCGCACGAGGACGATCGAGCGCGGCGCGAGCGGCGAGGACAGCCACAGGTCGATGTCGCCGCGCCCATAGATCGCCTGAACGACACTGATGAGCGTGGTGGAGATCGTGGTCAGCAGAAGAAAAAGAAGAGCGGCAGTCGCTGCCGCATAGACCAACACTTCGTCGCCGTGCGGGATCGCCGGCATCGACTGCATCGCAAAGGCGAGCGGAAACGCGGCAGCATGCAGCAAAAGGAACAGGCCGCCGGCGATAATGAGCATCCGCTTGGTCGTGGCGGCGCTCTTGCGTTGCAGCCGAAATTCCTGGAGCAGCAGCCAGAGGGTCGATCCCGGGGTCATGCCGCAAGCCCCAAAGGTCCGTCGGTCGGCTTCTGGCGGTCACCGACAAGGCCAAGGAACACATCTTCAAGGGTCGAATCACGCCGGCCGGAGCGGGCGCGCAGGTCATCGAGCGTGCCTTCCGCCATCAATTGTCCCTGGTCGATGATGCCGATGCGGTCGACCAGCCGCTCCGCGACTTCCAGCACATGGGTGGTGAGGATGATGGTGCAGCCGCCTTTGGCGCGCTCGAGCAGCAGGTTCTTGACCTGGCGGGCGATGGCGGCATCGAGGCCGCTCAGCGGCTCGTCGAGAATGAGAAGCTTCGGATCGTGGATCAGCGCGCCGGCAAGCGCCGCCTTCTGCTTCATGCCGCGCGAAAAGCCCTCGCAGCGTTCGGCGCGATGCTCCCATAGCTCGAGGGTCTCGAGAAGTTCCTGGGCGCGATGCTGCGCCGTCGCCGCATCGATGCCCCACAGGCCGGCGACGAATTCAAGGTATTCGAGCGGATTGAGCTTGTCGTAGAGCATCGGCTCGTCGGGCAGCCACGCAATCATCCTTTTGGCGGCGCGCGGGTCGGCGAGCGCATCGACGCCGAAAATATTGATGCTGCCGGCATCAGGCTTCATCAGGCCGGTGATCATCCGCAGCGTCGTGGTCTTGCCGGCACCGTTCGGCCCGAGCAGACCATAGAATTCGCCGGCGCCGATCGTGAGATCGATGTCGCGAACGGCGGGCTTGTTGAAGCTCTTGCGCAGCCCGCGCACGCACACTGCATTCCGCGAATCGAGCATGATGCGTCCCCTGACGTACCGATTTCCTGCCGTTTGGTCGGCCGGACGGCGCGATCGGTTCATGGGGGACGGGGGTTCGCAGCTCCCGTAGCCCGGATTGAGCGAAGCGAAATCCGGGGTCGGACCTCGTAGCTCACTCCCCCGGATTTCGCTTCGCTCAATCCGGGCTACGGCGGAATCCTAATCGTCGCCGGGCAGCGGCGTCCAGATCACCTGGTCGATGCGGGAGGCGCCGGTGGCGAGCATCGCCAGGCGATCGAAGCCGAGCGCGCAGCCGCAGGCATCCGGCATCCGGGCAAGCGCCGCCAGGAACTCCTCGTCGATCGGATAACGCTCGCCGTAAAGGCGTTCCTTCTTGTCCATTTCGGCTTCGAGGCGGCGGCGCTGCTCGTCGGGGTCGGTGAGTTCGCCGAAGCCGTTGGCGAGTTCGACGCCGCATATGAAGAGCTCGAAGCGCTCGGCGACCCGCCGGTCCGAGGGCTTCCGGCGCGCCAAGCGCGGCCTCGACCACCGGGTATTCGGTCAGGAGCGTGGCGCGGCCATTGCCGAGATGCGGCTCGATCCGCTCCACCAGCACGCGGCTGAAAATATCGCTCCAGGTGTCGTCATGGCCAAGCCCGATGCCGGCGGCGCTGGCCTGCGCCGCGAAGGCATCGCGATCGGCGGTGCCATGGTCGAGCGTCGCCAGGAGATCGATGCCGGCGTGGCGCGCGAAAGCCTCGGCGACAGTCAAGCGTTCCGGTTCGGCAAAGGGGTCGGCGGCGCGGCCGCGAAAGGCAAAGCTTTTGTCCCGGTGGTCTCGGCGGCGATGCGGAGAAAGCTCAGGCAATCGTCCATGACGGCGGTGTAGGGCTCGCCCACGCGATACCACTCCAGCATGGTGAATTCCGGGTGGTGCAAGGCACCGCGCTCGCGATTTCGAAATACGCGGGAGAATTCGAAAATCCGCCGCTCGCCGGCAGCGAGGAGCTTCTTGCAGGCGAATTCCGGCGAGGTGTGAAGATAGAGCCGCGAATGGGCGCCGCTTGGCGCCACGAGTTCGGTCGCAAAGGCGTGGAGGTGGGCTTCGTTGCCAGGCGAGCGCTGGAGGATCGCCGTCTCGACCTCGACGAAATCGCGCTCCTCAAGGTGATTGCGGAGTGCGGAGACGATACGCCCGCGCGCCCGCAACATCGGCCGGCGGTCGGCATGGACATCCGGCATCCACCACGGCGAACGTTGCGACATCGCAAGCCTTCAGGCGCGTCCAAGACCCGCGCGCATTCTAGCGGACGCAGCAAAGGAGTCGCCAAGCGCCCGTCCGCCGCCCTGGCCGTCGTCATATCTCGCGCGATGCTTGACTCTGCGCGGCCGACGCCATATTTCCCGCGTGCCTTGGCACTCGTGTTGATCGAGTGCTAGCGCCCCGCCCTTTCGAATTCCAGCCAAAAGTCCGCGCCTTGCGCGGCGACGAGGTCACAATGGCAAAAACCAAGTTCCGACCCCTTCACGACCGCGTGGTCGTCAAGCGCATCGATGCCGAGCAGAAGAGTGCCGGCGGCATCATCATCCCGGATACCGCGCGCGAGAAGCCCCAGCAGGGCGAAATAACCGCGGTCGGTCCCGGCGGCCGCGACGAGTCCGGCAAGCTCATTCCGATCGACCTCAAGGTCGGCGACAAGGTGCTGTTCGGCAAATGGTCCGGCACCGAGGTCAAGCTCGACGGCGAGGAACTCCTGATCATGAAGGAGTCCGACATCATGGGCGTCATCGCGTAAGGTCAGGGGGAATCCATGCAGCCAAAGTCGTAAAATTTTCCGCCGAAGCCCGCGACAAGATGTTGCGCGGCGTCGATATTCTCGCCAATGCCGTCAAGGTGACGCTCGGCCCCAAGGGCCGCAACGTCGTTCTCGACAAGTCGTTCGGCGCGCCGCGCATCACCAAGGACGGCGTGACGGTCGCAAAAGAGATCGAGCTTGACGACAAGTTCGAGAACATGGGCGCGCAGATGGTGCGCGAGGTCGCCCAGAAGACCAACGATCTCGCCGGCGACGGCACCACCACGGCAACGCTCCTCGCCCAGTGGATCATCCGCGAAGGCGCCAAGTCGGTTGCCGCCGGCATGAACCCGATGGACCTCAAGCGCGGCATCGACCTCGCGGTCGCGGCCGTTGTCCGCGACATCGAGAAGCGCTCCAAGAAGGTCGAGTTCGTCCGCCGAGGTCGCCCAGGTCGGCACCATCTCGTCGAACGGCGACAGCAAGATCGGCAAGATGATCGCGCAGGCGATGCAGAAGGTCGGCAACGAGGGCGTGATCACGGTCGAGGAGGCGAAGTCGCTCGACACCGAGGTCGAGATCGTCGAGGGCATGCAGTTCGACCGCGGCTACCTCTCGCCCTACTTCATCACCAATGCGGAGAAGATGATCGCCGAGCTTGAGGACGTCTACATCCTGCTCCACGAGAAGAAGCTCTCCGGCCTGCAGGCGATGCTGCCGGTGCTGGAGTCGGTGGTGCAGTCGGGCAAGCCGCTGCTGATCATTTCCGAGGACGTGGAAGGCGAAGCGCTCGCGACCCTCGTGGTCAACAAGCTGCGCGGCGGCCTCAAAGTCGCCGCCGTCAAGGCGCCGGGCTTCGGCGATCGCCGCAAGGCGATGCTCGAGGACATCGCGATCCTCACCGGCGGCCAGCTCATCTCCGAAGATCTCGGCATCAAGCTCGAGAACGTCACCGTCGCGATGCTCGGCCGCGCCAAGAAGGTGATCCTCGAGAAGGAGAAGACCACCATCGTCAACGGCGCCGGCAAGAAGGCCGACATCGAGGCCCGGGTCAACCAGATCAAGGCGCAGATCGAGGAGACCACCTCTGACTATGACCGCGAGAAGCTCCAGGAGCGTCTCGCCAAGCTTGCGGGCGGCGTCGCGGTGATCCGCGTCGGCGGCGCGACCGAGGTCGAGGTCAAGGAGAAGAAGGATCGCGTCGAAGACGCGCTCAACGCCACCCGCGCCGCGGTCGAGGAAGGCATCGTGCCGGGCGGCGGCATTGCGCTGCTGCGCGCCAAGAAGGCGGTCGGCAAGATCACCAACGACAACCACGACGTCCAGGCCGGCATCAACATCGTGCTGAAGGCGCTGGAGGCTCCGGTCCGCCAGATCGCGGAGAACGCCGGCGTCGAGGGCTCGATCGTGGTCGGCAAGATCATGGACAACAAGTCCGAGACCTTCGGCTTCGATGCCCAGACCGAGAACTACGTCGACATGGTCGAGAAGGGCATCATCGATCCGGCCAAGGTGGTGCGCGCGGCGCTGCAGGATGCGGCATCCGTCGCGGGCCTCCTCGTCACCACCGAGGCCATGGTCGCCGAAGTGCCGAAGGACAAGCCGGCCATGCCGGCGATGCCGGGCGGCGGTGGCATGGGCGGGATGGGTGGCATGGGCGGGATGGACTTCTAAATCCCGGTGCTGTTCTCCTCCCTGCAATGGGGAGATCAAAGCTAGCATGGGGCGGCCGCAAGGCCGCCCTTTTGCATCGGAAGAGATACGATTGTCGGACTCTTACGACGTCATCGTCATCGGATCGGGGCTCGGCGGACTGACCGCCGGCGCGCTCCTCGCGCGTGCCGGCCGCAAGACGCTCGTCCTCGAGCGCGGCAATTCGGTCGGCGGCGCGGCATCGACCTATAAGTCGGGCGACCTCATCATCGAGGCCGGGCTGCACGCGACGAGCGATGCGCGCGATCCGCGCGACCCGAAGCACGACGTGCTGGCGCGCGCCGGCGTGCTCGATGCCGTCGAGTGGGTGCCGACCGGCGGCCTCTATGAGGTGCGCGGCGGCCCCGTGGGCGCGCCCTTCGTCCTGCCCGAGGGCTTTGCGGCGGCGCGCGCGGCACTGTCGACGCGCTTTCCCGCCGCAAAGGCTGGGATCGAGGCGGTGCTGCGCGATGCCGAGGCGATCGCCACGGGGTTCGGCGCGCTCGGGAGCGGGCGCGCAGCCTTGCGCCATCCGCGCGAAGGTTTCGCGGCGGCGCTGAAGCTTCGCCCGTTGCTGCGCGATTGGCGATCGTCGGTGACGGATGTGTTCGATCGCGCCTTCGGGGACGACGAGGCCGTCAAATGCGCGCTCGCGGCCAATCTCGCCTATTATCACGATGATCCCGACACGCTGTGGTGGGTGTTCTTCGCGCTCGCCCAGGGCGGCTACCTCGGCTCCGGCGGCCGCTTCATCAAGGGCGGCTCGCAACGCCTCTCCAGCGCACTCGCGCGCGCCATCAAGACCGCGGGCGGCGACGTGCAGATGCGCCGCAAGGCGATCGCGATCCGCCTCGACCGCAACGGCCGCGCCGCCGCCGTGACGCACACCGATCGGCGCGGCGAGAATGCGATCGAGCACGCGGCCCCCGTCATCGTCGCCAACGCGGCGCCGGCGTCGGTCACCGACATGCTGCCGGAACCGGCACGCGCATCGTTTGCGGCACCTTACGCGACACGCAAACTGTCGATCTCGGTGTTCTCGGCGACCTACGGCCTTTCGATCCCGCCGACAGAAGTCGGCATGCGGACGTTCGCGAATTTCCTGTTGCCGTCGTGGATGCGCAAGCTTGCGGACTATCGCCGCAGCGCGGCGCTCCTCGCGGGGCCGCCGGGCAACGAGGCGCCGATCATGACGGCGGTCAATTTCTCCGCCATCGATTCCGGGCTCGGCGGTCCGCCCTATCCGGTGTCGGTCGTCGGCCCTGATCGCCTCGACAACTGGACCGGGCTCGACCAGGACGCCTCCGACGCCAAGCGCGCGGCATGGCGCGACGCCGTCGCAGCCGCGATCGACAAGCGAGTTTCCGGGCTTCGCGCGCCACGTCGTCGCCGCGGTGTTCAACACCGCGCATTCCATGAACAGCTACCTCGGCACGCCAGGCGGCGCGATCTACGGATTTGCGCCGCTCCCGCCGACCGGCCCGATCTGGCGCGGCATCGACCGATCCGTGACGACCGCAATTCCAGGGCTCTACCTCGCCTCCGCCTTCGCCGGCTTCGGCGGCTTCACCGGCGCCATCAAGGCGGGCGACGACGCTGCGACCCGCATCCTCGCGGACGCGTAATTTGCGCGCGGCTGGCGCAGATCGAGAGATCAGCGATGCACGCAAGCGCGCGGCAGTTTAGACGCAAAGATCACGAATTTTGCACCACTGTCCGGCATGAGACAATATAACCTTTGCATTTGGTCATTTGTCGAATATAAGTTTGAGCTTATGGACACCAAGGAACTGAACGAGCATCGTAGATGGCCTTGCAATTGACGCCAGCCGAGCGGCGCAACTGCTCGGGGTTTCCGCGTGAACGGTGCGGCGCTGGCTTGAAGGTGAGGCCGTGCCGGGGCCGGCCGACGCCGCGCTGCGGGCTTGGCGCACGCTGGCGGATCGGCATCGACCATGGAAACCGGACTCGGTTTCGATCTTCGAGAATGATCAGGACCAGATTGCCCGGCACCGTCAGCAGACTGAGGAACAGGCGGTGTTGATCAAGCGCGTGGAAGTGCGCTGGCGGCGCTAAGAATCTTGGACCGTCTGATGGAGAAATGCACTGCGCGTCCGGGCATTTCGGAAGGATCGGCTTCTAGAAATTGCAGAGCGGAGTGATTCTCCCCGAGCACCTGCAGCGAACGATGCCGCCGGATGTCAGGCGCGACAGCCCCGACATCGAAGATGCTGCCTACTGCATCGCGGCGGCGTTCTCGAATGGCGCGGATCAGTCCAGCCGCTTTGAAGGCTGTGGCCGAATACACGCGTAAGCATTCATCATCTATCGCGGTTGAGGCACTCGGTACGTTCGATCGAGCGGAAAAGGCACGCCTGCCAAATTATGCGGATATCGAGGCAGTACTGGAACTCGATGAGTTATGCTAAAGGCAAGCTTCCGCAGGAGATTGTGAACGTACTATATCAAGGGGTTAAGCGCGAATTTGCGACGTGGTCATGGGGAGCGAAGGAACCGCAGGCCAAAATTTGGAACACGACAACTCACTGAAGTTCGATTGGTACAATCGCACGCGGTGGGTCGGACCGAAGTGAAGGATCGGGTGTCTGGCTCGTGAGCCTACAATTTCACTAGATGAGCAGTGATTGAAGATTCAGTGACGATGATACACACGTATCTTTATCTTTATTACGATGGGCACGTCGGAAAGCCCTGACCGACGGAGAGCCCGTTAAGTTGACGCGATGAATAGAATGCGTTGGCTCTCGGGGGCGGTTCGCGCTGTTTTTGGGAACGTACCAAGTACGGCAGGTTTTTACGTCGAAGCAAGCTCTGGAAGAGGTTGTCGACTATCGAGAAGCTAAAGGATGGTTGATGTGATGTTAGGTCGAATTTTTGAAACGCCAGCTAAAAGCTGTTACAGAGACTGATTGCGCGCCCTTGTCGTACTGAACCGCCCAACTTGCTTGATCGGCTGTGGTGATGAGCGAGCATTCTATCGGCGAGGGTAATCGCCTGGCGCTGCGTTACCGATCGGCGTCAGCGATTGGTGCGAGCGGCGAGGGCGTTACGCCCGAAGCCCGAAGCGTGTCACTCCCAGTGCCAACGGCGTGCACGCGGAAATCAGACCCAAGCTCTTGAAGAAGACGGAAGTGACCTCCGTTTGGCGAGCCGTTCCTTCGCGCGTAGGCAATGTATGGATCGAGCTTTCGCCGGTAAGCAAGGGCTCCTAATTCGTCTGGATCCGAAATCGCAACGTCGAGCCGCCGGTGAGGACGAGCGAGACGTCCTCCATCCGCCAGTTGGTGACCTGGTTGAGCGCGGCGAGGAGGTCGTCGTCAGCGCGGGCGCGGTCGGGAGCGCATTGGCGCGACGTCATTTCGCCGGTGATGATGGTGATGGTGTTGGCGGCGACGATGAGCTGCGCCTTGACGGTGTTGCACCACAGGTCGATCTCCGCTTCGCCGCGGTCGCCGATCTCGATGATCGGGACTTTCTTCGACCCGCGCATCGGATTGACGTCGAGCTTCAACTCGCGGCCGAACGGGAACGTCTGCGCCATGGCGCGCGATGGCGGCGCAAGCAGCCCCAGCGCGGCGAGACCCAACAAAACAACGGGGAAAAATCGCGAACGAGAAGATTTCATGCTACCCTCAGCCTCAAGCAATCCCCGTTCGACATAGCGAAACTTTTGCGATGACGCCATGGCGTCGCGACGGCGGGTTCGCGGAGCTTTTCGCGGGGCTTTTCGGGCCTGCGAATCGATTGCGGATAAACGTTGCGGGCGCGCGAGAAACGAACCGGAGAAACGAACGGGAGAAACGAAATGGATCAACGCATCATCGATCTCTACCATCATTTCACCCACGGCGGCATGAGCCGGCGCGCCTTCCTCGACCGGCTCACCGAACTTGCCGGCACCGCCGCGGCAGCAGCGGCGATGGTCGGTCTGTTGCAGAACGACTACGCCAAGGCCGCGATCGTCGCGGCGGACGATGCGCGGCTCGCGATCGATCGCGTCTCCTACGATTCCCCGAAAGGCAAGATCAGCGGCTATCTCGCGCGGCCCAAGGACAAGGGCAAGCGTCCCGCGGTGCTGGTGATCCACGAGAACCGCGGCCTCAACCCGCATATCGAGGATGTCGCGCGGCGGCTTGCGGCCGAGGGCTTTCTCGCGCTTGCGCCCGACCTCTTGTCCGTCAACGGCGGCACGCCGGACGACGAGGACAAGGCGCGCGAACTCCACAACAAGACCGATCGCGAAGCGATGATCGCGGCGGCGGTCGCCGGCGCGGCGTTCCTCGCGACGCATCCGGAATCGACCGGCAAGGTCGGCACCGTGGGGTTCTGCTTCGGCGGCGGTGTCGTCAACCGGCTCGCCACCGACAGCCCGGACATCGCGGCGGCCATTCCCTATTACGGCGTTCAGCCGCCGGCGGAGAAGGTGGCGGCCATCAAGGCGCCGCTCCTGCTGCAATACGCCGAGAACGACGAGAACATCGACAAAGGCATTCCGGCCTTCGAGGCGGCATTGAAGGCGAACAACAAGCGCTACACGATCTACATCTATCCGGGCACCCAGCACGCCTTCAACAACGACACCGGCGCCGCGCGCTACAACAAGGCCGCCGCCGACCTCGCGTGGAGTCGCACGCTGGCATTCCTGAAAGAAAATCTCGGCGCGCCCAAGGGCGCGTGAGGCGGCAGAGCCGGGGACGATAGCCGCATGGCGCTGCACTCATGGGGCTGAGGCTCGCGCTGCCAATGCCGCGCGTTGCGCAGATCAATTCGGCGACGGCGCGCGCGTGCTTCGGTGCGTTCCTCGTCGTGCTGACGGCGCCGCTCGCTCCTCGCTCCTGGAGCCAGGAGATGATGCCCGCGGGCCTGGTCCGTCTGCGCGATATCGCGCCGGGCATCCACCAGGACATCCGGTACGCCACCTCCTTCAATTTCACCGGGCAGGTGGTGCCGGGCTACGAGCGCGCCGAATGCATGGCGCGGCTCGGCGTTGCGAGGGCACTGGCGCGCGCGCAGGCGCGCCTTGCCACCGAAGGCCTGGCGCTCAAGGTCTATGACTGCTACCGGCCGCTTCAGGCGGTGCGTGCCTTCGTGGTGTGGTCAAGATCGCGCGGCGGCGACACGATGAAGCCCATTTTTTACCCCAATCTCGACAAATCGCGGCTCTTCGCCCTCGGGTATATTTCGCTCTATTCGAGGCATTCGCTCGGCATCGCGATCGATGTCGGCCTCGTGAGGGAGGGCGATAGCGATGCGACACCCTCCAGCGGGGGGCGGTGTGATGGTCCTTTCGAGCAGCGGGCGCGGGAATCGAGCCTTGACCTCGGTACCGCCTACGACTGCTTTTCGGACCTCAGTTCGACGGCAAGTTCAGGCATTTCCGCCGATGCGCGGGCCAATCGCGGCAAGCTCCGGCGCGCTCTTTTGGCCGAAGGATTCCATAATTACGCGCGGGAGTGGTGGCATTATGAGTTCAATGATTTCGGGGGCGGCGAGGGCCGGGTACTATCCAATAAGATGACGGCGCCATGAGACGATCGCGCCATGAGACGATCGACGACGCGATCGGCGCAACCGGGAAGGGGGACCATTTGATGAAGCAGAGCCGTGACGTCATGGCGATTGTGATCGCTGCCGCCGCTCTCATGCCGCTCGCCGGCCTCGGGGCAGGGGCTGCCGGAGAGCAACAAGGCCGCCGAGGCGAGCAAGGTCGCGAAGAATACCGAAGCGCCGGCCTGCGACCGATCGCAGTTCCGCATGGTTGTGGACGTGGGCCACTCCGAAGAGGTTTACGGCGCGCTGAGTGCGCGCAATGCGGGGGAGTACGATTTCAATCTGCGCCAAGCGAAGGAAATCGAAAAGAGCCTGATCGACGACGGCTTCACCAAGACCACGCTGCTCGTGACCCATGGTCCGGCACGGCCGAGCCTCGTCAAGCGCGTCGCCGCCGCCAATCACCTGTTGCCGCACTTGTTCCTGTCGATCCATCATGACTCGGTGCCCGATCAATTCCTCGAAAAATGGGAGTACGAGGGAAGGCCGAGCTATTTCAGCGATCGGTTCAAGGGCTATTCGCTGTTCGTCTCCAAAGATAATCCCAACCTCAAGGCGAGTATGGAGTTCGGCAGACTTATCGGCTTGCGATTGAAGGAGAGCGGCGTTCCCTTCGCGAGCCAGTACACGCAGGCGTTCATGGGCCATAAGCGGCGCGAACTCGTCGACGCCGAGGCCGGCGTCTACCGCTACGATGCGCTGCAGGTGCTCAAGAACACCCACATGCCCGCGGTGCTGCTCGAGGCAGGCTCGATCATCAATCGCGACGAGGAACTCCAGATGAATTCGCCGGAGCACCGCGCGGTCATCACCGCCGCGGTCAAATCGGCGGTCGAATCGTTCTGCGACAGCGAATGGCCGAAGCCCAAGGCCACCCGCTCGGTCTCTGCCGCAAAGCCCAGCAGAACGGCGGCCGCTAAACGCGCTCCGTGATCGTCAGGCCGCGGATGCGGTCGAGGAGATAGATGAGGCCGCGGTCGTCCACGGTGACGTCGTTGCTCTGGACGCGATCGGCGCCGGGCGCGGGATCCGGCATGAAGTGCGCCACTTCGCGCACCGAATGCGGATTGGAGATGTCGATCACCCGCAGCCCGTGGGAGAACCAGGCGCAGGGAATTTCCGACCCGGTGACCTTCTCGCAGGGCTGGTGAGAGCCGGTCATCAGGGGCGTGCGCGGCTTGCCCTCGATGCCTTCGACCTGGAAGCTGCCGACCGGAACGGGGCGCTTTTCGTCGGTCACGTCCACCATCCACATGAACGCCGGCAGCGCCTCCTCGGGCCGCTGCACGTCTTCGTCGGCGACGAGGACGTAGCGGCGGCCGCGGATCGCGAACGGGATCGGCAGCGCCGTGTGGGTCGGGCACGAGAACGGCGGCGACCAGTCGAGGCCGGAGACGAGCTTCGGCTTCGTCATGTCATCGATGTCGAGGATGACGAAGCCGCCGAGCCAGTAGCTCGTGAACAGCCGATTGCCGAGCCGCAGCGGGTGGTGGCAGCGATGGGCGGTCTTGTCCCAGGTCGGCTTCTCGCCGCCCGCGGTCCATTGCCCCGGCATCCACCAGCGGCCGACCTCGACCGGGTTCGCGGGGTCCTTGAAGTCGAAGATCATGACGATGTTGCCGACATAACCTTCGATGGTCGGCGACATGTAGGCATAGCGGCCGTCGAAATCGTAGCGGTGCACGCCCGAGCCCGCGGCCGACTCCCACCGCTTGATGAGGCGCGGCTTCGCCGGCGTGCTCACGTCGTAGACGCCGAAGCCGCCGCGGAAATCCGCCGGCAGCGGCCGCTTGTCGGCGAAGTTGACCTCGTGATTGACGACGATGACGCCATTGCCGTAGCGCACCTTATGGGAGTGCGCGCCTTGCGGCATGCTGATGGTCGCAAGCTCCTTGGGGTTCTTGGGGTCGCGCACGTCGACAATCGAAGTGCCGTGCGGAGCATGCATGTGCGCGACGTAGGCGATGTTGTTCTCGACCACGACCTGCCCGCCGCCGGCGCAATCGTAATAACCGACCTGGCGAATGCCGACCCCTGATCCCATGATGCACTCCGTTCACGATTTGCCTGCAGCGGCTGACCGGCCGCGTCTCGTCGCAGACGATTTCCCTTCCTTGCGTTTCGCTGGGAAAGCATTCGGCGAGCGACGGGATGTCCGCCGCGGACTGAATAGGCCCTATCGTCCTCGGCTGACAAGCCCGGGGGCGGGCATGGCGGCGGCCGGCGCAGCACTGTCCCAGAACGGCGGTCGCGCCTCTTCAAGCCGCGGACCGAGGCGCACCGGCGCGACGCGGCGCGCGAGGCCGGTCGCATCGTCGGTCTCGATCGCGAGGCCGCACATCGTCGCCGGCCCGAGCGCGGGCTCGAACTTGCCGCTCGGGATGCGGCGCAGGAACCGGGTCAGCGGCTCCTCCTTGGCCATGCCGATGCAGGAATTGTAGTCGCCGGTCATGCCGACATCGGTCATGAACGCGGTGCCGTTGGGCAGCACCTGATGATCGGCCGTCGGCACATGGGTGTGCGTGCCGATCACGAGGCTCACCTTGCCGTCGAGGAAAAATCCCATCGCCTGCTTTTCGCTCGATGCTTCGGCGTGAACGTCGACGATGATCAAGTCGGCGCCGGTCTTGAGCGGGCAGGCGGCGACTTCGCGCTCCATCGCCGCGAACGGATCGTCGAGCGGCTCCATGAACACCCGGCCCATCACATTGACGACGAGGGCGCGCGCGCCGTTGCGCGCCTCGATCAGCGCAGCGCCGCGGCCCGGCGTGCCCTTCGGATAATTCACCGGGCGAATGAGGCGGGGCGCGCGTTCGATGAAGACGAGCGCCTCCTTCTGGTCCCAGCAGTGATTGCCGAGCGTGATGGCGTCGGCGCCGGCGTTGACGAGATCGTTGTAGATCGTTTCCGTGATGCCGAAGCCGCCGGCGGCGTTCTCGCCGTTGATGACCACGAAATCGAGTTTCCAGTCGCGCACCAGCGCGGGCAGGCGCTCGACCACGATGGCGCGCCCGCTGCGTCCTACGATGTCGCCGATAAATAAAATTCGCACGAAGTCAGGTCCTGAAGTCGATGATCTCGCGTTCCGTTAGCACGAGATCGAGGCGCGCGTCCCGCGCGGTTGTCGGAACGCTCTCGACTTCCTGCGCGGCGAAGGCAATGCCGATGGCGACAACGGGCTTCATCCCACGCAACTGCGCGATCGTCATGTCGTAATAGCCGGCGCCATAGCCGATGCGCTGGCCGTGCCGGTCGAACGCAAGGAGCGGCACGATGAGCATGTCCGGGAACACTTCGGCCGCATCGTCGAGCGGTTCGCTGATGCCCCACACGCCGGCCTTGAGCGGCGCGTGGAGTGACCACGCGCGCATCACCAGCGGCTGGCCGCGGCCGACCACCACCGGCAGCGCGAGAGCCCGCGCCGTTATCGGCGAGGACGCCGCATCAGCGGCAGCGGATTGATCTCGCTCTTGAGCGGCGTATAGCCCGAGACGGTCGCGTCCGCCCCGGCCGCGGCCGCGAGATCTTCGGGCAGCCCGCGCGCCGCGATCGCCTCCGCGGCGATTCGGCGATCGACCGGCGGCAGCGCATCGCGCCGCGCGACGGCTTCGCGACGAAGTTCGGCTTTGCGGGCCGCGACAAAATTGTCCTGGTCTGCCATGGGATAAAGTGCGGAGCCACCAAGGCCGTTGGAGCGACGATCCCGGGTTCCCTACGAAAGTAGGTGGGCGCCATATGTCCGAGCCCACGAGCCCGGCCAGGGACAGCTCCCTTAAGGATCGATAAGGCCCCGGGGATAAGGCTCCTGACGCACCCAGCAGCCCCGCCGGACCAATTTAGTGTGCCCGGCGCAGATTCGCCACCTGCGAATTTCTGCCGCGACCGGATTTGGAACGCTTCTGAAGCGCGGCGCGGGACGTGCACGCGGATGGTGTATAAGCAACGCCGATTGCAGATTGCGATCAGCGCTTCGGTGCGCGGCGGAGCAGCACCTTGGCGGACAGCGGGCTTGGGAGGCAGGCTTGGCCGAAGTGCTGACGCCGGACATTTGCGTGATCGGAGCCGGGGCCGGCGGGCTCATGATCGCGGGCGCTGCCAGCGCCATCGGCGCGTCGGTCGTGCTCATCGAGAAGAACAAGATGGGCGGCGACCAGCTTCATTACGGCACCGTGCCGGCGACGGCGTTGCTCGCCGCCGCGCAGCGCGCCCACGACAGCGCCACGGCCGGCCCGCTCGGCATCGACGCCAAGCCGCAGATCGATTTTGCCCGCGTCCAGGCGCATGTGCGCCGGACGATCGCCGCCGTCGCACCGAACGTTGCCAAGGAACGGTTCGGCGGCTCGGGGGTGCAGGTCGTCGCGGGGACGGGGTCGTTCGTCGCGCGCGACCGCGTCGCGGTCGATGGCATTACGGAGGTGAGGGCGCCGACATTCGTCATCGCTACCGGGTCGGCGCCCGCCATCCCACCGATCCCCGGCCTCGACGAGACCCCTTTTGTCACCAATGAGACGGTGTTCGATCTGCCGGCCGTGCCGACGCATCTCGTGGTGCTGGGCGGCGGCCCGATCGGTCTTGAGTTCGCGCAAGCCTTCCGGCGGCTCGGCGCCGCGGTGACCATCATCGAAGCGGGGCGCCTGCTGGGCGGCCGATGACCCCGAGTGCGCGGCGATCGTCGCCGACGCGCTCGCCCTCGAGGGGATCGCGATCCGCGACGGAACGGCGGTGACCTCGGTCAAGGAAAGCGCCGACGGCATCCTGATCGCCGTCACCGTCCGCGAGGCGACCGAGACCATCACGGCGAGCCATCTCCTGGTCGCAACCGGCCGGGTTCCGCGGATTGCCGGCCTCGGCCTCGACAACGCGCACATCAAACAGGCAGACGGCGGCATTGTCGTCAACGCCCGGCTGCGCACCTCGAACCGGCGGGTCTATGCCATCGGGGACGCTGCGGGCGCCATGATGTCGGCACATATCGCCGAGTATCATGCCGGAATCGTCATTCGGGAGGTGCTATTTCGTTCTCCTGCCAAAGTGCGCTATGATGCCATCCCGTGGGTGACCTTTACGGACCCGCAAATTGCCCGCGTCGGCCTGACCGACGCCGAGGCCAAGGCAAAGGGATACGATATCCACGTCCTGCGTTGGTCTTATCACGACAACGACCGCGCCCAGGCCGATCGCCGCACGCGCGGCCACGTCAAGGTGGTGACCGGCAGACAGGGTCGTATCCTCGGCGCTACCATCGTCGGGGCGCATGCCGGCGAGATGATCGGTGCCTGGGCGCTCGCCATCGAGCACGGCATCGACATCGGCGGCATGGCGCAGGTGGCAGTGCCCTACCCGACGTTCGGGGAGATCAACAAGCGCGCGGCGCTGAGCTTCTTTGCGCCTGGTGCCGCGCACACGCGGAAGCGGCGGCTGACCGGCTGGCTGAACCGCAAGGGCTGAGACGAGCTGGTGCTGACACGACGCGACCCTGACCCGCCACCTGTGACGACCGCGCCGCCGCGGCCGCGCATTCGCTTTGGCATGTCGGCGAAGCTCCTGATCCTGACCGTGCTGTTCATGATGCTGGCGGAAATCGTGTTCTACGTGCCGTCGGTGTCGAACTTCCGCCTGGTCTGGATCGGCAACAAGCTCGCCGCGTCCTACACCGCGGCGCTGGTCTTCGCCGCGGCGCCGGAGGTTCCCGACGACCTCTCGAAGCAGATCCTCGACAGCATCGGGGCGCGGGCGCTGGCGCTCAAGATGGGCCAGCAGCGCCGCCTGCTCGCCTTCACCGGTCTCAAGGACGAGGTGCGCCAGCAGGTCGACATCCGCGACATGATGGCGTTTCACGATATCGTCGAGGCGTTCGAGACGCTGCTGTTCGTCAAGGACACCGATCTCCTGCGCGCCGTGGGGCCGGCGCCGATGGGCGGCCAGTTCGTCGAGGTCGTGCTGGAGGAGGGGCCGCTGCGGCAGGCGATGCTGCGCTATTCGCGCAACGTGCTCCTGGTCTCGATCGCGATCTCGGCCTCGACGGCGGCGCTCATCTACTTTGCGCTGCATTACCTGTTCGTCCGCCCGCTCTATCGCATCGCCGCCAACATGATGGCGTTCAGCGACGAGCCGGAAAACCCGGCGCGCATCATGGTCTCGCATCGCGGCGCCGATGAAATCGGCTTCGTCGAGCGCGAGCTTGCCGGCATGCAGGGCGAACTCGCCGCGACCTTGGCGCAGAAGACGCGGCTTGCAGCGCTCGGCCTCGCGGTGTCGAAGATCAATCACGACCTGCGCAACCTCCTCGCCTCGGCCCAACTCTTCTCCGACCGGCTGGCGAAGCTTCCCGATCCGCAGGTGCAGCGCTTTGCCCCGAAGCTGATGCGCTCGCTCGAGCGCGCGATCGACCTCTGCCAGGCGACCCTGTCCTACGGCCGCGCCCAGGAGCCGGCGCCCGACCGCCGCCCGGTCGCTCTCGCCGACATGGTCGAGGACGTGCGCGACACCCTCGGCCTGACGCCCGAATCGCCGGTCGGCTGGATCACGTCGATCGAGCGCGGCCTCATCATCGAGGCCGACCGCGACCAGCTGCTGCGCGTTCTCGTCAATCTCGTCCGCAACGCCATGCAGGCGCTGGAAGCCCGCGGCCTCAACGACCCGCGCCGCGACCAGATCCGCATCTCCGGGCGGCGCGAGGGCGGCGTCGTCGTCATCGAGGTCGCCGACACCGGCCCCGGCGTCCCCGACGCGGCGCGGGCGCACCTGTTCGAGCCGTTCCACGGCTCGACCCGCGCCGGCGGCTCCGGCCTCGGCCTCGCGATCGCGGCCGAACTGGTGCGCGCCCATGGCGGCGAGATCGACCTCGTCGCCGGCCCCCTCGGCGCGACCTTCCGCATCAAGATCCCCGACCAGCCGATCCCCCTCGCCGCCCGCCGCGACGAACGCGCAAGGGCGTAGGGGCGAGGGCGGGGCGGCCGCGCGCGGCAAACCGGAGCGGCGTGCCACGCCTTCCCAAGCCGCCGAACTGTAGGGCGCAATAGCGAAGCGTATTGCGCCGGTCCACGCCCCAACGGCGCAATACGCTTCGCTATTGCGCCCTACGCCCGGCGCGGCGACGGATCGTCAAAGCAGGATGCGAGCAGCCGGCGGGGGCTCGGCAGCCGGCAATTCGGCCGCCTTGCCAAGGCCGGAAAGAGCCTATAGCTATGCCCCGCCCGCCGGCTTTGACCGGCCGATGGCAAGCGCCCGTAGCTCAGCTGGATAGAGCACCAGACTACGAATCTGGGGGTCAGGAGTTCGAATTTCTTCGGGCGCGCCAGGAAAGGCCAGTTCGTCCAATATGACGCCTTTATGGTTGCTAAAAAGATACAACTCGTAGCTTTTGTTGGGGGCACACTAGGGACACAGCATCTCACCACTGGTCCGTAAGACAATAGGATCGGAGATTCCCTTCTGCGGTGACCAAAACGCTCGGGATGAGGTGTAATACTCCGTTGCTCTCCGAAGGAGGTCAGCAGTTACAATCTTCTCGGGCGCGCCATTTGCGTACAAAACCCGAACATTGTCGGACTAGAGTCTCATGCCCAGCAATAACCCAAGATGGTTTTATCGCCGACAACGGGAACCTTGGCGTCAGCTTCGATGTGAGAGATGACGTAGCGCAGGTATGCCTTGCGGGGCTGGACGTCACCTGAACCCCGCGATTAAGTCCGGGGCAGGTTCTCTTCCGCAAGGGGAGAGGTGAACCGCTGTCATATGCGATCGCGCCCCTTCGCATCGGTGGGTTCGACCACCAGGACGGCGGTGCGGCGTGCGGCGGCAATGGTCATGGCGCGCTCGTTGCCGTCGGCTTCGCGGCTCACGACGATCAGGCGCTCGTCGAGTTTGTGCAGGGCGTGAAGCAGAGCTGAGCTTGCGGACTTCGCCGTTTTGCCGGCGGCGATGCGTTTGACGGAAAGGCCGGTTTCGGTCGCGAGTTTGTCGAGCGCGCCTTCCTCTCCATCTTCGCCGGCCGCAACGATGATCAGCTGTTCCTTCGCGGCCATGGCGATTGCGGCCGCGGCCGCGATGCTGGCATCATCTTCGCTTGTCGAGATCGCGACGATGGGGCCCGAGGTGCGGGCAAGGGAAGCGGGCACAAACATGGTCGCCGGGCTCGAATGGAAGGCAGCCTCCACAAGCGACGAAAACTGGCGCGTCGCACGGTCAGCAGGGCTTGCAGGCTCGCCGACCACAACGATGTCGCCCGCGCGGGCGATGGCGGCGATCGTCTCGGCTGCCGCGCCGCGCACGGCTTCGAATTCATGCGGCAGGGAAAGACGTTCCGCCGCTTGAGCAAGCCGTCGTTTGGCGCTGCGCGAAGCCACCTCCAGCTCGTGCGTGAGCCGGTCGACGTCGACCGGCTGCCAGATGCCGCCGGGCAGCCGAAGCTCCCGCGCAAACGGAATTCCGGCGAGGTGTTGCGGATCCATCTCCTCGAGCAACAATCCCAACAGTTCGAGCTGAAGAAGGTCGGCGAGTTCGACGGCAAGCTGCAGCGTGCGGTCGGCGGTGCTCGGCTGCATCCCGAGCACGAGCCGTTTGAATTGCGGCGGCCTCATGGCCATGGCAGGTATCGGCAGCGCGCGCCCGGCCTGATGACCAAATGCGGCGGATGTTGGCAAATGCCCGCAGCCGATCTTCCACCGCCGATTGACGCTGCCGGCCGGATAGGCGCCGTCGGCGCCGCGCTCGCCGGCGGCAAGCCGGTCAGCAGCGCGATGCCCTCGTCGATGGTGCGGACCGGCTAGACCGCGAAGCGGCCGGCGGCGCAGGCCTCGACCACGTCCTCGCGCAGCATCAGGTGCTGCACGTTGGCCTGCGGGATCAGCACGCCCTGCGTGCCGGTCAGGCCGCGCGCGGCGCAGATATCGAAAAAGCCTTCGATCTTCTCGTTGACGCCGCCGATCGCCTGCACCTCGCCGTGCTGGTTGACCGATCCGGTCACCGCCAGGTCCTGCCGCAGCGGCACCTCGGCCAGCGCCGACAGCAGCGCGTAAAGCTCGGCCGACGACGCGCTGTCGCCCTCGACGCCGCCATAGGATTGCTCGAACACCAGGCTGGCGAACAGCGACATCGGCGTGTCCAGCGCGTAGCGGCCGGCCAGGAAGCCGGACAGGATCAGCACGCCCTTGGAATGCAGCGGGCCGCCGAGTTCGACCTCGCGCTCGATATCGACGATCTTCCCGCTGCCGGGCCGCACCTGGCAGGTGATGCGGGTCGGCTGGCCGAACGCGTAGCCGCCGAGCTCAGCACGCTCAGGCCGTTGACCTGGCCGACATGCGCTGCCGGCGGTGTCGATCAGCGCGATGTCGCGCAGGATCATCTCCTGCGCTGCGTTCGCGCAGGCGCGCCGGCGCGCCGGATGCGCGCCGCGATCGCGCGCTCGACATCGGCGCGCGCGATCACGCTCGCGCTTGGCCTCGCGCGCCCAATGGTCGGCCTCGATCAGCGCTCGCGCAGCTGTTCGACCAGCAGCGTCAGCTTGCCGGCATCGTCGGCCAGCGCGCGCCGCGTGTTCGACCACGCGCGCGACCGCCGCGCGGTCGAGCGGCTTCAAGCCGTCGCGCCGCGCGATGCGACGCGATCAGCCGCGCCAGCATCGCCTCGCTCTCGGGCGTGCGCGGCGATGTCGTCGTCGAAATCGGCCAGCACCTTGAAGTGCTGCGCGAACTCGGGATCGAGCGCGGCCAGCAGGTAGTAGAGCATGCGGTCGCCGAACAGCACGACCTTCACGTCGAGCGGGATCGGGTCGGGCTCCAGCGACACCGTGGTGGTGAGGCCGATGAACCGCGCGATGTCCTCGATGACGATCTCGCCGCGCCGCAGCGCGCGCTTCAGCGCCGGCCAACTGAACGGCTCGCATCAGCAGGCTGCGCGCGTCGAGCAGGATCAGCCGCCATTGGCGCGATGCAGCGCGCCGGCCTTGATCAGGCGGAAATTGGTGACCAGCGCGCCCTGCAGCGACGATGTACTCGACGCGGCCGAGCAGATTGCCGAGCGTCGGATGCAGTTCCTCGACGACCGGCGCCCTGCGGCGTCGTCGTCTGGGTGACCAGCACGTTGACCTCGTAGCGGTCGAACGGGCTGCCGGGCCGCAGCTGCCGGCCTCGCCCTCGCCGTCCTCGCTCTTGAGACGAACAGCGGCGAGGTTCTCGACCAGATCGGCGCGCACCGCCTCGATGTGCTTGACGACCGTCGGCAGGTCGGCGAACGCGGCCTTGGCTTCGTCGAACGACTGGGCGATGGCAATACTGCGCGGTGTCGCGGTCGAGCGCGCGCACCGCATCGCGCTGCTCCTTCTCCCGCCGCGGCAGGCGCGCAGGTGTCCTCGAGGTCCTTTTCCAGTTCCTCGATGGCGGCCTGCATCTCCTGCTGCTCGGCCTCCGGCCAGGCGTTGAATTCGTCCGGCGGCACCACCTTGCCGTCGCGCGCCGGCGCCATGGCGAAGCCGACCGGCGTGCGCAGGATGGCGATCGCCTTTGCGGCCGCCTTGTCGCTCAGCGCGGAGAAGGCCTCTCCTTTCTTCTTCTGGATCGATTCTTCGATGGCGGCCGCGGCGCTCTGGATAGTCCTCGCTTTCGAAGATCGCCGGCAGCGCGATGCCGAGGTCGTCGATCAGGTTGTGCATCGCGGCCTGAAACGCGGGCGCGGCCGGCCGGCAGCGCGATCGCGATCGGCCGGTGCGGCGCGGCGAAGTTGTTGACATAGACCCAGTCGGGCGGGCTGCGGCGCGTCGCGCGTCGTCGGCCAGCAAGGCGTTGACGGCTTCCTGCATGCGCGCGCCGGTGGGGCCGATGGCGAAGAGGTTGAAGCCCGCCTTGTCGATCGTCGTGCCGAAGCCGATCGCGTCGAGCGCGCGCGGCTGGCCGATCAGCCCGTCGATCGGCTCCAAATCCGCCGTGGTGGAGAACGTTAAATGGGAGAGATCGGTGGCGCGATGAAAACAAGCTGATCGGCCGGCAACGGATGTGGAACCAAGTTTGCGTCGGTAGCGATATTCACGTCGATCACTCCAGATGCCGCGCCAGGTACGCGCATCACCACGTTGCGCTGACCGCTATAGCGGACCATGAAAGGAGGTATTAGCCTTGACGTGCATCAAGGCTGCCGTGGGTCGGCTCTTTTATGCAATTTTCAGCGTACCAACCGTCGGCTTCAAGCGCAGTTCGCAAACTTATCATCCACGATCGCTGCCCGCGCGGTTCATCTGCGATTG
>CAVPDZ010000023.1:0-36621 GCA_963702755.1 uncultured Alphaproteobacteria bacterium
GTCAGTCGGGTTGTCGCGAGCGATGCAATCATTGAGCAGGATACTGGCCTTGGATCGGCGCAACAGCTTCGCCAGCTGGGCTTTGCGCTCGGAACCACGAATTGCTGGGTCGGGAGAACGCGAAATAGATGGAGGCAATCGCCGCGATGTCAGAGGCAGCCCCGAGCAAGGTCCCCGGATCGAAGCCGATAATGTCTCGAGACCGCACGGCCGTGACAATTTCCTGCACGACGGCGAGCGCCAACAGGACCGAATAGACCCATCTTGCCCAGTTCTGTCGCCGGCGAGCCGCTGCGAAGATCAGCGCTGCGTCGATCATGCAGCTGGCAGTGATCACCAAGCCGCCCGCACCGACCAGGTCGATGTTAAAAGCATCTAGGCCTTGGTGACTGGCTTGATAAATACCATTACAAGCCGCTAACACGCCTAGAAAGATAGACAAATAGGCAAGGCGCTCGAAAATCACGACGGTTCGCGGCATAACTTTGCTCCAAGGGGTTTTGATCTCCGCCCTGGTGGCGCGGCGAGATCGACCACGGTTGTCGTCCAATTGGTCGCGCAACTGCCCGAAATTGTTCAATGTCGGTCGCCAGGCACGCTCGCTCAAAAAGGGACCGAACCAAACCGGGCATTTACCGCCCGCTTCCGATACGGCTCTTCTTGCGTTAGTCGGGCCTAACCGCGCCATCGTTCACTGAAACAATTGAAGTTGCAGCGGGCGAACCAGCGCAAATATTGTCGAGTCAAACGTCGCGTTTCTGATGATGTCCCCCTGGAGACATTGTCCTTACGGCACTACGGGATTGAGTTGCGCTAACGCCAAAGAAAGCAAAGCCGCGCTGGTAAAAATCGCTAACAACGTGGCGACCCCGACATGTTGAACAGCGTGAAAAAGATCAACGAGCTTATCAACGCACACGGCTTTGGCGCGGAATTTCTCAAACGTTATTCGAAATCGCCGCAGTAATCGGAGGGGTCCTTGGTCGTGATTTCAACTCACCTGCGTGACGATTCACTCATCAGCGCTGGTCCTGCAGGAAGGCGATCAGCAGCTTCGTCACCTGCTCGGGCTGCTCCTGCTGGACCCAATGCCCGGCGCCGTCGATCAGGTGGAAGCCGACCATCCGCGTGCAGGCGCTCTTCTGCATGCTCTCGACCGCGCCCGGCGTCTGGTAGACGCCCCAGTCGCTCTTGCCGCCGACGAACATCGACGGCACGTCGATGGTGCGGCCCGCGAACGTCCGCAGCTCGGCGAGGCTTTTCGGATCGGAGCCGCGGCGCACGCGGTAGCCCTGCAGCGCGCCGTTGAAGCCCGTGCGGCTGTACTCGGTCACGTAGACGCCGACCTCCTCGTCGGTGAGCCACTTGGCGGCGGCGATCTCCGCCGGCGTCGGCATCTCGGCCGCAGCCGTCTCGGCCATGCCCTTGTCGAGATCCATCACATAGTAGGTCGGGATCTGCGCCAGCTCCTCGGCCGTGCGCGCCTTGAGGGGATGCGGCTTGTTCCCTTTCCAGTCGGCGCTCTTGTAGTGGTAGTAGGCGCGAAAGAAGGCGTGCAGCCCCTGCGGCGCATGGAGCATGTTCTCGTTGGCGCCGGGCTTGCGCTGATAGTTCTGATAATACTTGCGCGGCCGCGGCAGCTTGGCGAGCTCGGCGTCGAGATCATCGTCGGTCGGCGCGGGCCGCGGCGGCGCCGCGCCATTCGCGGTGTTGAACGGCAGCGCCGGCGCGCCGGCGAACGGCGAGCTCATGATCGCGACCGAGCGGAAGATGTCCGGGCGGACCAGCGCCGACCAAGACGCCACCGGGGCGCCGGCATCATGGCCGACGATCGCCGCCACCTGCCGATAGCCGAGCGCATAGACGAGCGAGACCGCGTCGCGCACCATGTTGAGCGTGCGGAACGGATCGGGGTCGGCGTCGTAAGCATCATCCCAGCCGATGGTGCGGCCATAGCCGCGCTGGTCGGGCGCGATCACGTGATAGCCGGCCGCCGCCAGCGGCGGCATCACCTTGCGCCAGCTGTAGGCGAGCTCCGGAAAACCGTGCAGCAGCAACACCGCCGGCCGCCCCGGCGTCTCGTAGCCGGCCTCGAGCACGTGCACCGACATGCCGTTCACGCCGGCAATCATGCGCGAGCGAATGCCCGGCTGCAGCGTGCCGTTGCCGTAGGGCGGCAGACTCGCGACGTCGGTGCGCACGATCGCCGCGCGGCTTGCGCGCGGCGCAATCACGGCGCCGCCAAGGACCGTCGCCGAAGCGCCCAGAAACAAACGACGCGACACATCGGAGATGGAAACGCTGCCCGCGGATTTGCACGCTCCAGCGTCGCAGGAATCAAAGTCGCGAGGTGCTGACGTCGTCATGGCCGAACCTCCCTGGCAGGATGCTGCGCGATTCATCCTAGCAGGTCGTCATCGGACCTTGCTCGCGCGGATACGCCGTTGCTTTCGCTGCCAGCCTCGTTTTCCGGCCGGTGGTGTGGCAATATGGCAGCCCATGAATCAAGCTGCTCTCGATCGAGGTCCTTCGGAAGTATGATGCCGCGCTGCGCGAAACCGGCGCGACAGGACTGTTCGTCTTCGGCTCCCGGGCGGTTGGCACGCAGCGACCAGACAGCGACCTCGATCTCTTCATCGACTACAACGCAGAGACAAAAATCCCGAACATGTTCCGCCTCATGCAAATCGAAGACGAAATTTCCGAGGCACTTGGCATCCCGGTTACCATTACCACGCGGAATGCGCTTCATCCGCTCATGAAGGAAAGCATCGAGCGAGACGCCATTCGGGTCTCGTAATGCCGAAGGACCCGACGATCGCCATTCGGGACTGCCTTGCTGAAATCGCAATCTTGCACGGAATTGAGGTGCGGACGACGTTGGAGGCCTTTCGGAATGATCCGATTGTCCGCCGTGCGGCCGCGTACGCTATTCAGACCATCTCGGAAGCGGTGCGACACATTCCCGACGACTGGCTCGCGGACTTCCCGACGGAGCCTTGGACACAGATCAAAGGCATCGGCAATCGTATTCGTCACGAATACTTCCGTATCGACGACGCCATCCTGTGGGAGATCATCACCACCGACACCCACGCTCTGAAAACTGTGATGGAGGCAATGCTGGTGC
The DNA here is from genome assembly GCA_963702755.1 of uncultured Alphaproteobacteria bacterium. Lineage (GTDB taxonomy): Bacteria > Pseudomonadota > Alphaproteobacteria > Rhizobiales > Xanthobacteraceae > JAJPKK01. Next base: position 3,131 of record CAVPDZ010000023.1, read on the forward strand.
GGCACGCTGGGGAGCATCCACGATGAAGCCTGCGCGAGTTCGCGATGAGCCCCAAATTCTGGCTTCGATCTCATCAACGGGCGCAACGAGATCATGAAGGCAAAAGTCCGGATCGATGCTGAAAGACGCGGAACAGGCCCAAGACTGCGATTGCTGTGATCTCCAAGGATCCCGCTAAGATCAGGGGTGCCCCGGGCTGATCGGTGAGATCGCGGACGAGACCAGCCGCGGGCGTCAACACAGCCATTCCGACGTAGTACCAGGTAAAAAAGACGCCCATCCCCGGACCACGGCTTTCCGGACGCAGCACCTCAGCTGGCAACGCCATCATCGCGCCGGCTGGAACGCCCGCGACGATGCCCAGGACGGCAATCAACGCAAAGGATGGCGCGGTTGGCAGAATCATCGTGCCGAGGCCGAACGCCGCAAAACTCGCGGTCATCATCGCCGTCGCATGACCAATCCGATCGAGCAGCACGCCGCCCAATGGAATCGTGAGGACGATCGTCCATGCGATAAGGCTGACCGCGAAACCCGCCTCGCCCGTGGACATGCCACGTGCGATGAGCAGCGACGGGGTGAAGCTTACGAGGATGATGTAGCCGACGTTGTACAAAGTCCAAATTCCGCCTGCCAGCGACACCAGCCCGAATTCGCGTGCCGAGAGGCCGATTCGCGTCGCGCTCACCGACGGCGGCGGCGCGGAGGATTTAGCCGGAACGTGGTAGGCAATGCCGACCAGCACCAACGACAAAGCGGCCGCGACCGCCGTTGCACCGAACGCAACGGGCACGGAGAAGGTGCCGGCCGACCAGGGCAAGCCCACCAGGGCAAGGCCGATTCCGATCGGCCAACTGCTGACGAGGATGGCCAACGCAGTTCCGATCTCGCGGCCGACGAACCAGTCAGTCGCCATCTTGGTCAGCAGGACATTGAGCAGCACGGCGCCGATGCCGCTGACCAATCGCGCAAACAAAAGCGTCCCATAATCGCCGGAGAGGCTCGCCATCGCTCCACCCAACACCATCAGCGCCAATCCCAGCAGCGCAATGCGCTTGTCGCCGAAACGCTGGCCTAACAGTCCGCCGGGATACGCAATGGCAATACCGGGAAGCAAATAGAAGCCGATAAGCAGGCCAAGCTGCGCATAGTCGATGCCGAGTTCGGCGACCAGGAACGAGGAAAGCGCGCCGATCGACTGAAATTGGAATCCCATCGCAGTCCGAGCCAAGAACAGGACCGCAAGGATGAGCCAACGCTTGCCGGCCTCCGCGTCCGCGCGACTGTCGTGGCTCATGTGATGGGATTGCTCGACCCGATGTTCACCCAAGCGATGAGCAATTTATCAAACTCGATCGCGACGCGCTTGAGGCTCGGGGTGGTGCTGTGCACACCCGGCGGAGATCAACGGGAGATGCTCGCGCAGCCGCACGGCTGAAGCGACAAACGCACGCACAACGCGCGCTGAAATTTTGGCACAAGCCAGTTACACTGGCTCCCATGCGGGAGACCGGTTCGGATTCGGGGGTGCGACGCGGCGAAGTGATCGCCGCAATGTCGCTCGCGACCTGTCACCGCCGTGTCGTCGTGACCGCGAAAGTCGATGACCTTGCCGTGATCTAACCGTCAGCCTTCCGGCAATTGCACGAGCGCGATGTGGGGTGACGAGATGCACGGTCCTAAACAGGGCGTTTCAACGTCACTAGCGCGATGAAGATCGCCTGCCGTCAACACCTAAAGCCTGCAAACATATGTGACTTGGCTCACACAAAGAACACCGATCGGGCCCCTATGATTTCTAGGCTTCCGCCGACGGAGTTGGGTCATGCGCGCAGACCGCAAGTGGTTCGAGAGAAACATCGGCTTTGACCCGATTTCGCAGCCACCGCCCGCCATGACGTTTGCGAATGAGCGGGCCGCCAAGCCAACCGCCACGAGCGAAGATTTTCAGCGCGAGATCATCGACTTTCGATTTGGAGTTCCCGGCCGGCCTGCAGTTCATGGCGTTCAGCACGGCGACCGGCCTGTCGCGATACATCGATGTTCCTTGGCCGAAGGGACTGGCGCCTAAGACGGGTCGCGCACCTGGCCGCAAGAGCAACAGCCCGTTGCCTCATGCGGATGTGCTCGTCGTGACATGGACGGTCGACGAAGGTCACGCATTGAGCCGCGTGCTCACGCCCGGCAAAGATTCCCGTAACGATTACCTCTCCTACACCCACAACTTCGCGAGCATTTCCGAGAAAATGCGCAAAGGGGTGTCCGGCGCTTCATGCGAAGCGTCTCGGCGCCTACTGGACGACCACCATCGGCACGAAATCGGTCGTCGTCTTCAAGTCGGACTCTGCATATGTCGCAGGACGGCCCGCAACTGCCGAACATCGACGTATGGCGTCAGATCATCCAGGAAGTGCGACCAAAACTGGTGATCACGACCGGTACCGCCGGCGGCATCGGCAAGGAGTTCGAAGTCGGCGATGTGATCGTAAGCCCTATCGTTCGCTTCGATTGCACCGCGAAATTCAAGAAGGAGCCATTCGCGAAGGCGCACTATACCAGCGTGCCGCCGAAGACGACGCATTTCGCTGTCGCGCGGTCGCTGTTCAAGGCAAATGCGCAGCAGCTTCCAAAAGACAACACGCGTCTTCCGAAGATCGTCCGCGTGCCGCCGACCGCGCTCGGCTCCTCTGTCGTCACCACCGATTTCTTCGGCTTCGATACCTCGGACAATCACTTCAAGCTGCAAGGACTTGGCGACGTCTCCGAAATGGGCGACGCGGTGCTTGGACTGGTTGCCTCCGACATGAAGGAGAGCGCGCCGCGCTGGCTGGCGATCCGAAACGTCTCCGACCCGCAGATCAAAGCCGATGGGCTGACGCTAAAGCAGCAGGAGGTGATGGCGGCGCAGATCTACAAAGCGTTTCGGCCGGTGGAGTTCGGTGTGCAGTGCGATCACCTGCTGGGCGAGCATCGCGGCCGAGTAGAGCGGATTGGCCGACTTTGGCGCTCCCTACGGGAATCGAACCCGTGTTTCAGCCTTGAGAGGGCCGCGTCCTAGACCGCTAGACGAAGGGAGCGTGACGTCGCGAAATCGCTGGAGGATGGATTTAGCTCCGAACCTGGGGCCGCGCAAGGCGAAGCTCCCTCGGCGCCCTTGGCGGGCGGGACGCCCGCGCTCCGGCTACTCGCTCCGGCTCCCTCCGGCTACGGCTCTTCGGTAAAGCGCATCCGGCCCTCGGGGCGGAGCGTGCGGGCGTCGTAGGTGCGGATTTCGACCGCGCCGCCGATGTCGAGCGTGACGACGATGCGCTCGCCGGCGACCGCGGTCGAGAGCACGCGGGCGCCCTTGGGCAATGGCGCCGTCGCCTCGATCATCCGGCCGTTCGCGCCGCCAAGGTCGCCGGCGCCGGTCGGCGGGCTTCCCCCGCTGCGGAAAACGCGATAGCCGATGACCGTGATGACGACCGCGATGCCGAGCATCGTCGCGGCACCCGAAATCAGCATCAGCCAGCGCACTTTGGCGACGATCTGCGCCTGTGCCGGGCTCAGCGGCTCGTCATCGCCGTTGTCGGATTTGGTCATGAGCGAAACGCAGGCCCGGGTCGAGACCGTCGCGGCGGATGAGGCCGGCGCGCGGCTCGACCGTGCCTTGGCCGCCCGCATCACCGAGCTGTCGCGCTCGCGCCTCAAAGCCCTCATTGAGGCCGGACACGTCGCGATCAGCGGCCGCACGATCCGCGATCCGGCCCACCGCGTCAATGCGGGCGATGAAATCGCGGTCACGCTCCCGGCCGCCGAACCTGCCGAGCCCCAGGCCGAAGCCATTCCCCTCGCCGTCGTCTACGAGGACGACGACATCATCGTCATCGACAAGCCGCGCGGCCTCGTCGTCCATCCGGCGGCGGGCAATTGGACCGGCACGCTCGTCAACGCGCTCATCGCCCATTGCGGCGCGAGCCTCTCAGGCATCGGCGGCGTGCGCCGCCCCGGCATCGTGCACCGCCTCGACAAGGACACCACCGGCCTGATGGTGGTGGCGAAGAACGACCGCGCCCATCAGGCCCTCGCCGCCCAGTTCGCGGATCATGGCCGCACCGGGCCGCTGCGGCGCGGCTATCTCGCCTTCGTCTGGGGGGCGCCGGACCGGCCGAAGGGCACGATCGACAAGCCGATCGACCGGCATCCGCAAGCCCGCGAACGGATGGCGGTGCGCGAGGGCGGCCGCGAGGCCGTCACTCACTGGGAGGTTCTGGAGCGCTACCCGCCGGGCGCCCGCCAGCCGGTCGCGAGCCTCCTCGACTGCCGGCTGATGACCGGGCGCACCCATCAGATCCGGGTCCATCTCGCGGCGATCGGCCATCCGCTGATGGGCGACGACGTCTACGGCCCCGGCTTCAAGACTAAGGCGGCCTTGCTGTCGCCTCCCGCACGCGCGGCCTTGGGGGAACTTGCAAGACAGGCCTTGCATGCCTATCTACTGACCATCGAACATCCGGCGACTGGCGAAGAGATGACATTTCGCTCGCCGCTGCCGCCGGATCTCGCCAGACTTCGCGAATCGCTTCAGGCTGGAACGATCGCGCCTTGATTGCGTTTTCTGCACAGGCTCCGACAAGTGGCAGGGAATAGTCCTTTAATAACAAAGGACTAGGCGCATCAGCGACGCCGGGTCACAGCGGCGTCACGGTGAATTGACCCCCGGGCGATGGTTTTGTCCTGATCTGGCGTGTATGGTCCAGTGCACGATCGAGTTCGCGATCGCCGCACATCCCCGGCTCTGCCGGCTCTCTTGAGCGTCAGAGCCGCTGCCCGCCGCGTCAGGGGGCAAAACTGTAAGGAGGGCGCTGTCATGGCCCAAGCCGCTTCGTTGCCGATTCTCACTGCCGAGTCCGGCCTTTCCCGATATTTAGACGAAATCCGCCGGTTCCCGATGCTGGAACCGCAGGAAGAATTCATGCTGGCCAAGCGCTGGCGCGAGCATGGCGACCGCATCGCCGCGCACAAGCTGGTGACGAGCCACCTGCGCCTCGTGGCGAAGATCGCCATGGGTTACCGCGGCTATGGCCTGCCGATCTCCGAGGTCATCTCGGAGGGGAACGTCGGCCTGATGCAGGCGGTCAAGCGCTTCGAGCCCGACAAAGGCTTCCGGCTGGCTACCTACGCCATGTGGTGGATCAAGGCGTCGATCCAGGAATACATCCTGCGTTCGTGGTCGCTCGTGAAAATGGGCACGACCGCGAATCAGAAGAAGCTGTTCTTCAACCTGCGCAAGGCCAAGAGCCGCATCTCGGCGCTGGACGAAGGCGATATGCGCCCCGACCAGGTCCAGATCATCGCCAAGCGCCTCGGCGTCACCGAGCAGGACGTCATCGACATGAACCGCCGGCTGGGCGGGGATGCCTCGCTCAACGCGCCGATCCGCGAGGACGGTGATTCCGGCGAGTGGCAGGACTGGCTTGTCGACGACCAGGACAGCCAGGAGAGCCGCTCGCCGAGTCGGAGGAGTTCGACAACCGCCGGTCCGCGCTGTCCGACGCGTTGAAGGTCCTCAACGAGCGCGAGCGCCGCATCTTCGAAGCCCGCCGTCTCGCGGACGAGCCGGTCACGCTCGAAGATCTCGCCGCCGAGTTTGGCGTGTCGCGCGAACGCGTCCGCCAGATCGAGGTGCGTGCCTTCGAGAAGGTGCAGAAGGCGGTCAAGAACCGGGTCGCCGCCATGGAGGCCCCGCCCGCCCACGCGGCTTCCCCCGCCGTCGCCGCGCATTAACGCTACACCCTCCCCTGAAGGGGGAGGGTCGGACCGCTGCAGGCGGTCCGGGCGTGGGGTGACGGCGCTGCAATTTACTTTCGGCTGAAATTTGTGGCGACGCTGCCACCCCCACCCGGACTGCCTGCGGCCGTCCACCCTCCGGGGAGGTGAAAAGCTCTTCAGGGGAGGGTGTTACTGCTTCCAGGAGGCGAAGGCGTCGCCGAAGGCGCGGTCGCCGGGGGTGCCTTTTTCGATCGCGACGATCGCCCGCTTGCCGTCGTTGTAGACGACGGGAATATCGAACCACTCCCGCTCCTTCAGCAGCTGGACGTTCCGCGCCATGTCGTTCTCGACCGACGACAAGCCGATCAGGAAGTAGGTCGAGGTGACCTTCACTGCCTGGCCGGCGAGCGGGATGCCGCGGGTGCCCTCCGCCTGCTTCATCAGGATGCCGGGAATGCTCGAAATGCCGCCGTGGGCGAAATCCGACGGCAGGGTGAACATGACCTCGACGGTGTGGCTCGCCGGCAATTGCTTGTCGGTGTTACGGCGCAGCGACCATCGCAACGTTGTCTTCAGGTCGGGAATTTCCACTTCGGCGCGGACGACCATTTCGGCCGGCTGCCCGGGCGAGGGCGCGCTCATTTCGGTGCGCCACGCCGCCGTTCCCTCGAACCGCTTGCCCGCCGGATTGTTCTCGTCCTCTTCGTAGAGCACGACCTTCTGGGCGACGAGCGCGCTTCCCGTCGCGCTCTGCGGCGTATAGGTGTTGCCGGCGTCCGCCCCGACGCGGCCGCCGAACTTGCGATTATTGTTGGCATCCGCCGTCGGCTGCCGGCTGCGCGTCGGTCAAGCGCTGCGACGTCGGCACGCTGCGGAACGAGGACACCAGTCCCGGTCCCTTCCACACCGCGACGCCGGCGACCGCCAGCACCAGAATGCCGGCGAGCGCGAGGGTCGCGTATTTCTTCCATTGCCCCTTCTTTTGCTTGTCCTGCTTTTCCGGCCACTTCTCCGGCAAGCCTTTGCGGTCGGCCTTGGCGGCGCGGGGCGGGGGTGTCCGTGCGCGGATGTCTTCCTGGCGGACCATGGACGACGGCGCGCGCACTTCGGTCTCGAGGGCGCCGTCGTAATTTCCGTGATCGGCAAAGTCCGCGGCGTCGACCGGCTCATCATCGGGCTCGTCAAGCGGCGCTCGCGGCGGCTGGCGGCGCGAACGCGGCGGCTCGACAACCGGTTCTGCTGCGCGCGCGCGTTTGCCACCGCGCGGTGCACGCGGCTCGAACCGCTCCTCCGGTTCCTCCTCGGGCTCGCGGTCGATGAAGCGCTCGACATCGCGCGGCGATGGGCGGCGAGAGCGCGGCAGCTCCGGTTCGGGCTCGACGCGCTGTTCGAAGCGCGGTTCGCCGCGCCGGCCGCCCCGCGGCTCGCTGCGAGGCTCGTTGCGCGGCTCAATCCGTGACATCCCCGCGCGCATCGGTGCGGGTTTCGCCGCGCCGGGGCAAGCGCGGCTCAATGCGCGTTTCGGCTCGTTCCAGCTCGGGCTCCGGCGCAGTCTGGAAGGCAGCGCGGACGCTCTTTGCGGTCTGGCTGGTCGCGGCGCCGAGGCTCTCCGCATCGGCGACAACGTCGCGAAAACCCTTGAGCCCGTTGGTCGAGATCGACGATCCGCCGCCGGGGCTCCAGCGCGTGCGCTCGACCCGTGCGGAGCCGCCGGCGGCCGCGGGCGGCGGCTCGCCGTGCGTGTCTTCGTCCTCGGGCTCGTCGTCGGCCGGACGCGGCGGTGCCTTGACGGCAGCGGCCGAAAGCGGGGCTGCGGGCCGGCCGGGCCGCGGCGAACGGAATTCCATCGGGCGACGGACGCGACTCGCGCCGCGGTTCGGGCTTCGCCTCGGGCTCTGCGAACTCTTCTGGCGCAGGCGTCGCGGCCCGATCTTGGCGGCGCGACGAAACGGGTGCAGCCTCGGCACGCGGTTCCTGGCGCGCGCGCCGGCGGCGGCGGTTCCGGACGCCGCTCGACCCGCGGCGGGGGCGGATCGCTGCGTGATTTGCGCGCGGCTTCAGCCTCGACTTTGCGGATCGCCTCCTCAAGAGCGAGCCGCTCGCGGGTGATGTCCGATTCAGAGAGCGCGGGCGTGACGCCGCGCAGCTGCGCGATCAAAGCCTGGCGCGCGCGGTCGTACAAAGCATGCCGCTGGTCGGCGGTGCTCTTCTCAAGCCCACTCACGGCCTTGGCGATCAACGGATAGTAATCGGCCATAGGTTCTCCGCGCCCCCGAGGGCGGCAAGCGCCATTGTATTATATTTCAAACGGATTTCGCATAAGAATCGTGTCTTCCCGTTCCGGGCTCGTTGAGAGCAGGGTTACCGGGCAACCGACCAATTCTTCGATCCGCCGCACGTATTTGATCGCCTGGGCCGGGAGTTCCGCAAAGGAACGCGCCCCCGCGGTCCGCGCTTCCCAACCGGCAATCGTCTCATAGACCGGCTCGACCCGTGCCTGGGCATGCTCCCCGGCGGGCAAATAGTCGATGGTGCGGCCGTCGAATCGATACCCCACGCACACCTTGATCTCGTCGAATCCATCGAGAATATCGAGCTTCGTCAAGGCCAATCCGTCGATTCCCCCGGTGCGGACCGTTTGCCGCACCAAAACGGCATCGAACCAGCCGCACCGACGCTTGCGGCCGGTCACGACGCCGAATTCGCGGCCCCGTTCGCCGATGATCCGGCCGATCTCGTTGTCCTGCTCGGTCGGGAACGGCCCGGCGCCGACCCGCGTCGTGTAGGCCTTGCTGATCCCGAGAACGTAGCCGACCGCGCCGGGACCGATGCCCGAACCCGTCGCCGCCTGGGCAGCAACGGTATTCGACGAGGTCACGTACGGATAGGTGCCGTGGTCGACATCGAGCAGCGCCCCCTGGGCACCCTCGAATAGGATTCTTTTCCCTTCGCGCCGCTTGAGATCGAGCAGCGACCAGACCGAATCCATGAACGGCAGCACCTGCGGCGCGATCGCCGCCAGCCGGTCATACACGGTTTTTGGTTCGATTTCGGCGATGCCGAGGCCGCGCCGAAGCGCGTTGTGATGGGCGAGCAACCGGTCGATCTTGCCGCCCAGCGCCGGCAGGTCGGCGAGATCCATCAGGCGAATGGCGCGCCGGCCGACCTTGTCCTCGTAGGCCGGTCCGATGCCGCGCCGGGTCGTGCCGATCGAGGTGCGCACATTGGAGGTTTCGCGAAGGGCGTCGAGTTCCTGGTGCAGCGGCAGGATCAGCGTCACGTTATCGGCGATGCGCAGCGTCTCCGGCGTGACCTCGACGCCTTGGCCCTTCAGCCGCGTGATCTCCTCGATCAACGCATTGGGATCGAGCACCACGCCGTTGCCGATGACCGACAGCTTGCCGGGCCGCACCACGCCGGACGGCAGCAACGACAGCTTGTAGGTCGTGCTGTCGATGACCAGCGTGTGGCCGGCATTGTGCCCGCCCTGAAAGCGGACGACGATGTCCGCCTGTTGCGAGAGCCAATCGACAATCTTGCCCTTGCCCTCGTCGCCCCATTGGGAACCGACGACCACCACATTCGCCATGGCGCACCTTGCAGCAATCGCCGCGCGCGACATGACGCCGGCGCGGCCGCAACGCCGGCCCCGGCCGACGACCCGCCGCACGTTTGGCCTGAAAACGCTTTTCCCACAAGGGGCTGCCCGTATCGCGGGCGAGTGCCCCCGCATGCTCACGATTTTACTTACGCGCACGCCGAAAAATCCCCCTTGCGTCAGCCACCGCGGTGTCCTGGCCACCGCACGACTTGCGCCCTTACGGATTTCCCCACCCCACTTGCACCCAGCTTGGCACGAATCACGGGGATTCGGGTGATGGCATGACCGCGAGATGGCGAGATCGCGGAGTTTGAGCCGGAACCGGCCGCGAGCGACCTCTACCGGACGCCGGAAGACCTTCGTGGGTTGCGAGCCGTGTGGTCTCGAATGAGCGTCGCCGCGCGTACCGCCGCCGCCTGCTCACGTCAGCTGCTTGGATTTTCCCGCGCGCTCATCTGTCCGCCATCGACAACGTTGCCCGCGAGCTTATCGAAAGCTGCGCGATCGATGATCTTCACGTGCTTTCGATTGCGCGTTTGCACGATACCTTTGGCGGCGAGAGCGTGGAACGCCCGGCTCACCGCCGCGAGCGAGGTGCCGACGTATTCCGCGATGTCGGAGCGATTTATCGGGAGGTAGATTTCGTTGGTCGGCTCGCCGTTCGCCGCCTGCATCTCCTCCAGCATCTGCAGAAACATCGTGAGCTTCGGGAATCGTCCGCGTGCGCGAAAGCATGAAGGCATGACGCTGGGCTTGGCGGAGCTCGTAGCAAAGCTTGACGATGAGATGGAATTCCAACAGCGGATCGGTCGAGAGCCGGCTGCGCAACGCCGAAAGCGGAATGCGATACGCAGTCACCGGCGTGAGCGTCTTGATCGAGCTGAGATAGCGCGAATCTTCCGATAGCCCGAACAAGTCCTGGGGAAACCAGAATGCGAGGATATGCTCCGAGCCGTCGGGATTTCTTTTGTGGGCCTTCACGACGCCACCGATAATATTGAACAGCGCCTCCGCGTGGTCTCCCTCGCGGTATATTTCAGTGCCCTTCTCGAAGCGGACGATGGAAGCGATCGTGGCCAGCCGCGCGCGCTCTTCGTCGCTCAGCAACTGGTGCATCTTGCCGTGCGTCAGCCGCCCACGCCCCAATTGTCAAGGGCGCGGATGGCCGGGCCGCGGATGCCCTTGAAAGGTGTAACTGACATTTTACGAGTAACTTTCAGGCAATGAACATTGAGCGCAATGTGCACCAAGCAATCGATATCAAGTTTGATAGCGATCAAACATCTGCCTGATTTATAACTGGTCTCCCGGGCGATGAAGCGCCAGATTACGAGTCAAGATTACGGGAAACCGAGCACATCAAGACTTACAGACACCAAGTCAAGAAGGGAGATTAACGTGACCTCGAAGAAAATACTGATGTCGACCGTTGCAGTCGCCGCCATCGCTTTCGCGCTGTTCGCGTCGGCGCCGGTCTACGCGCAGTGCGCCGACCAGGTGGCACAGGCCACCGACCAACGCGATCCGCATGACACCCGGTTCGCCCAGATTCGCGCGATCCCGCAAACGCTCGGTTTGCGCAAGAATTCAGCGCGATCCCGCCAACGCCCGGTTCGCCCAGCATTCGCGTGACCCTGCCAATGCGCGGTTTGCGCAGGATTCGCGCGACCCCGCCAACGCTCGGTTCGCGCAAGATGGCTCCCGCGATCCGCACAGCAGCCGCTTTGCGCAGGCGAGCCCGGATCAGCGCGATCCGCACGACACCCGGTTCGCTCAGGATGCACGCGATCCCGCCAATGCCAGGTTCGCCCAGATTCGCGCGACCCCGCCAACGCCCGGTTCGCCCAAGATGACTCTCGCGATCCGCACAGCAGCCGCTTTGCGCAGGCGAGCCCGGATCAGCGCGATCCGCACGACACCCGGTTCGCTCAGGATGCACGCGATCCCGCCAATGCTCGGTTCGCCCAGGATTCGCGCGACCCTGCCAACGCCCGGTTCGCACAAGACGACTCCCGCGATCCGCACAGCAGCCGCTTTGCGCAGGCGAGCCCGGATCAGCGCGATCCGCACGACACCCGGTTCGCTCAGGATGCACGCGATCCCGCCAATGCCAGGTTCGCCCAGGATTCGCGCGACCCCGCCAATGCCCGGTTCGCCCAAGACGACTCTCGCGATCCACACAGCAGCCGCTTTGCTCAGGCGAGCCCGGATCAGCGCGATCCGCACGACACCCGGTTCGCCGCCGCTACCGGTTGCAAGTAAAGCGTGAGATTATCCACTGAAGTCGGAGAGGCACCCGGGGCAACCCGGGTGCCTCTTGCTTTCCAGATCTGAAATTTCCGAGCCGCGCGCAGCAGCGCCCCGCTCAATTTTGTTCAGCCGTCGCGGCGGCCGCGCGAGGGAACGCGCTCGAAATATCCCATCGCGGCGACGTTGCGTTTTCCCTCCAGCGCAAACAGGGCGCCCTGCGGATCCGTGCATCGGGCGATCCAGATGCCGCCCGGCATTTCGAACGGACCGTCTAGGATGTGGCCGCATAGGGGCTTTGCATTCTTGTTGGACCGCATATGGTGATTGTGTTGATCGGGTTTGCAGGTGGGTTATGACGACTTCGCGGCACCAAGGGGACTTTGCGGCAACTCGCCGTGCTGGGGGGAAGCGGCTGCGCGCGTCTGCGGTCACGGATTGCCCAGCGGTGATCGCCCCGCAGTCGAAGAACTTCGTGATCAAGCGGCTTGCGCAACTTGAGACGGGTAAGGTCGCAAAAATCGTGGTGTCCGCTGCGCTCGCTGTGGTTGCGCTCGCCGCGACCGGCGCTTGGGCGGACAGCCTCTTTGACGAAACTGTGCGCGCGGAAATACTCAAGCGGCCCGACGGGCGCGTCGCTCACGTCGAAACCGAGTACAACGAAATTTTCGTCAACAAGCGCGGTTCGATCCTGGCAATGTCCACCAGACACCGTAGTGAGAACTATCTCGAATCCGCGATCAATCTCAAAGACCCCGACGACATGCAGCTTGAATATACACAAACCATACCGGTCAGCCTCGTGTATCCCGAGACGGTCAAGCGGATCCTGATGGTCGGCCTCGGCGCCGGTGTCGTCTCGACTTATCTCGGCCGCGCCATGCCGGACCTGCAAATCGATGTTGTCGAACTTGATCCCGGAGTGATTGCGGTTGCCAAGAAATATTTCGGCGTGCAAGAGACCGCCCGGGTCCGCTTCGTTGACAGCGATGGACGGGTTTACCTCAACCGTCACAAGGAACTTTATGATTTAATCGTGTTGGATGCCTTCCGGGAAATCGGCGTACCGTTCCATCTCCTCACCCGGGAGTTCTACACGCTTGTCAACGAGCGTCTGACACCAGGTGGGGCTGTGGCCCTTAACATTCTAGGCAACACGAAGCTTAACGCATCAACGATTGTGACCTTGCGCGCGGTATTTCCGACTGTCGACGTCTACCCTGTCCCCGAGACCCGAGTAGGCATACAGGTGATCATGGTGGCGACGTCGAGGCATGCGCCGGAATCGGAAACTCTGGCGCAGCGCGCCGTTGAGTTGCAGGGCAAATATCATTTTCGCTATCCACTGCCGCGCCTTGTACAAAAACGGGCCGTAAATCCCAATGTAACGACCGGCGAATTGCTGACTGACAATTTCGCACCGGTCGGTCTTTATGAGACGACCGAGATCAGGGGGCGCAGGCGCCAGTAAAATTCGTGAGGATATCCGCGGTTGGCCCTCGTGCTGGAACCCGACGATGAAGTCATCGGCATAAAGCACGATGATCATATCGCCCGTGGCCTCGCGACCCGCCTCGTGTTCGGTCTGCTGTTGCATTTCGCAAAGCTTCAAGCGTATCGACAGCTGCCGCTGAACACCAACTTCTAACGTACCCGCCGACCGGATGCGGCGGGCGCAAAATATCCGATCGCGTCTGGGCTGCGCTTTCCCTCCAGCGCGAACATTGCGCCCTGAGGATCGATGCATCGGGCGATCCAGCTCCCGCCTGGCAATTCAAGCAGGGAATCGAGGACCTCCCCGCCGCTAGACCTTACGCGTTCCGCCGCCGCTTCGATATCACTCACGGTGAAGTAGTGAAGCCAGAACGGGACCGGTACCGTCGGCGGTTTCGTGAAAATGCCGCCGATCGCCTGCCCTCCGACGGAGAACGAGTGATACGCGTCTGACTGATCGGTGTCGGCGGCAGCTTTTTGCCAGTCAAGAAGCTCGCGATAGAAAGCGAACGCCTTCTCCATGTCGGTGGCGAGCAAGTCATGCCAGCCTACATGGCCCGGTGTGCCCGGCTCAGCGAGCCGTTGGCCGGGATTGCTCCATTTGACCAACCCGAGCGTTGCCATCTGCGGATCGGCGATGATCGAAATGCGACTGACGTTGGGGATGTCCATCGGCGGGACCTGCACTACGCCGCCAAGACGCTTGACCCGGTCGGCGGCGGCATCCACGTCATCGACGCCGATATATCCGAACCACCGCGGCGTCCCGCCTATTTGCCTCGCATTCTCCGGTAGTGCCATGAGCCCAGCCGATGGGGTCCGCCCAGCTGTAAACACGGTGTAGGCGAGAGCGGGGGTCGACGCGTCTTGCGTGCCCCAGCCTATGACCTTCGCGTAGAAGGCCTCGGCGGCCCTCGTGTCCGTCGTGAGGAGCTCGTACCAGACGAAGCGGCCATGATAATTGATCATGTTATGTCCCTGTGAGCCTGCAAACCGCTACGGTATCTGATGCCGCCGAAGTCGTTTTGGCCTGGATACAAGACAGGGCAGAGCAGACACAAGAACGGAAGTGGCCGCCGCTTCCATGCCGTCAGGAGCGAGGCCGCCGGAAACGACGATGCGGCCGTCAAAATCCAGGAACCCGATGCACCGGCGACATGTTGGTGAGCGTCACTTTGGCTGTAGGAGCTTGAATCGCGCGACACCGACCACGCTAGGCATAGCCTTGCATTGTACGTTTGCGAGGCGTACCAAAGACTGGTGGGTCGATGCGGCATTTATGACAAGGCATGGAGGAAACAGACTATGCCAGTTGCGAAGCGAGTTTCGAAAAGAAAGCGTGGGACGAAGGCGGTGCCGGTGTTGGGAGCGGCCGGATTGTCCTTAACACTCGCGGGCGGCGCGTCCGCGGCGGCGGTAGCGACTGCGTCCGATGTACCGGCGGCGCGTAACATCGCATCCCAGATCACGCTCGGTGAAGAAGAGATTTCTGACGTCAGCTTGTCGACCTTTTATGCGTTCGACAAGGAAAACGCCGGACCAGTGCGAAATGGCGTACAACTCGCTCGGGGGTGCGGTGGCTGCAGAGGCTGCGGCGGCAGGGGCTGCGGCAGAGGCTGCAGAGGCTGCGGCAGAGGTTGCGGCGGATGCGGTTGGGGCTGCGGCGGTGGCGGAAGCTGCTGCATATCGTGGGGCGCTTGCACCTGGGCGTGCTAAAATATTTTGAATTGACGGACGCCAGTCGCGATGGCCGGGTTGACGAGGTTCGACCCGGCCTGACTGTTGTTTGTTTGGCGCGTCGTCCGCACGAAGATGCGGGCGGCCGTGCATCCAGGATGGCGTAGGGTCGCCAAATTTCCAGCGCGTTGAAACGCGCTTAGCGGGCTACCGGACGCTCAGACCATCGGAGCGAGGCCCGCGCCAGCGATCCGCAATGATGGCGCGAAGGCGCGCGCATACACATTATGACAGGCGATCGGGCAACCCGCTCCAAGCGGCTAGACGACAAAGACATTCCACAGTTCGCGCCGAATTTCAGCGTTTATATGCTGCCTGATTCGGTGTGTCTCTATTCCGAGGATCGGAAGTTCTTCCTTCACGGCGCACTCTACTGTGCGCTTGCCGCGGCGATCGGCAAGGGCGGCAAGAGCGTTCGCGAACTCGTTCGCGAACTCGGACGGGATTTTCCGACCGACAAGATCGAAGAAGCCCTGAAGCGACTGGTCGACCGCCGCTATGTCGTCATCCCGACATCGCATACGCCGACCGGCCCAGCCGCAGGCTACTGGGCGACCCTCGGCCTCCCGCTGGAAATGGCTGGCGATAATCTTCGCAACTGTCGTGTGCGCATCCAGTCGATCGACGTCGATGGCGCGGAAGCACTCGGCGCCGCGCTGAGCGAACTCGGCGTCCGCGTGGTCAAACGCGATGCCGACCTCACGGTTACGCTGGTCAACGATTACCTCGAGCGGCGCCTCGCGGAATTGAACCAGCAGCATCTTGCGGACCGTACGCCCTGGCTGCTGGTGCAGCCCGCCGGCGTCTTTCCCCTGGTGGGACCGGTGCTCAGGCCGGG
This sequence comes from uncultured Alphaproteobacteria bacterium, assembly GCA_963702755.1. Classification (GTDB taxonomy): domain Bacteria; phylum Pseudomonadota; class Alphaproteobacteria; order Rhizobiales; family Xanthobacteraceae; genus JAJPKK01. Next base: position 18,799 of record CAVPDZ010000023.1, read on the forward strand.
CGAGGGCGCGTGCTGGACCTGCCTGTCCGCTCGCATGATCCGCAATCGCGAGGTCAAGGGCATGCTCGATCGCGGCGAGGCGCGCCGTGTCGCGGTGTCGCCACTTGCCCAGCATCCGCTCGGCCAGAGTGGACTCCAGCTTGCCGCCGTCGAGATCGCAAAGGCGATCGCCACCGGTTTCCGCACCGATTTGCGCGATCACATCATCAGCCTCGACCTCTCGGGCGCGAACATCGTGAAGCATCACGTGGCGGCGCGCCCGCAATGTCCGCACTGCGGGCGCAAGCAGCTGCAAAACCCGCGGCGGAAGCCGGTCCCGATCGAACTTGGCGCCGGCCACAAGCTCATCATGACGAGCGGCGGCTATCGCACCGTTTCGCCGCGGGCGACGGTCGCGCGGTTTCGCAAGCACGTCAGCCCGCTCACTGGTGTCGTCTCGCGGCTCGAGCGGATCGAAGCCGACCTACCGATGAACACCAATTTCTTTGCCTCCCACAATTTCTCTGCGCCGGCCATGTCGGTCCACGAACTGCGTTCCGGGCTGAGCGGCGGCAGCTTCGGCAAGGGCAGCACCGCCGAACAGGGCGAAGCGAGCGCGCTGATGGAGGCGATCGAGCGCTATTCCGGGATTTACCAGGGCGACGAAATCAGCGTGACGCGGCGGTTCACGGATTTTGCGTCGGGCGAAGCCATCCTCCCGAACGACGTTCAGTTGTTCAGCGAGGCGCAATTCCGCCAGCAAAGCCTATCGCCGCCGGCCGAGGGCGAGCACGTCGTGCCACCTCCGTTCGATCCATCGGCCAAGATCGAGTGGTCGCCGGTCTGGTCGTTGCGCGACGAGCGCTTCAAATATCTTCCGACGAGCCTGTTGTATTTCTTCTACCGGGGTCCCGGCGCCGCCCCCACCGACTCCAATGGCTGCTCGGCGGGCAACACGCTCGCAGAGGCGATCGTCCAGGGCTTTCTCGAGCTCGTGGAGCGCGATGCCTACAGCATCTGGTGGTACAACCGTCTGCAGCGGCCGGAAGTCGACCTCACCCGCTTCGATGATTCCTACGTCCGCGATCTGCAAGCCCAGCTTGCCGACGCCGGACGCCGGCTCTGGGTGCTCGACGTCACCAGCGACCTCGGCATTCCGACCTTCGTCGCGATTTTGCATTGGATGCAGAACGGCCAGGAAAATATCGAGTTCGGGTCGGGGGCGCACTTCGATCCGAGGATCGCACTGCTGCGCACGCTCACCGAGCTCAACCAGTTCCTGTCCATCGGCCTCATGGGCGGCGGGAGCGGCGAGAAATCGAGCCTCGACGGCATCGACGCCGTTGCGCATCGAGGAGCATCCGTTCTTGACGCCGGGCAACCAGCCAATCATCCATGGCAGTTTCGGATCGAAGTTCGGCAGTCTCGACACGCGCGAGCAGGTGAACGCGTGCGTCAATCTCGCGAAGCGCGAAGGCCTCGATTTCCTCGTGCTCGATCAGACGCGCCCGGACATCGAAGTGCCAGTTGTTCGCGTAGTCGTTCCGGGACTGCGGCATTTCTATCGCCGCTTTGCGCCCGGCCGATTGTTCGACGTTCCCGTCAAGCTCGGATTGCGCGACCGGCCGCTGCCGGAACACGAGCTCAATCCGGCTCATCCCCACACCTGAGGGTCGGCTTGCGCGCCCCCGCAACGAAGTCGCGGCGGGCTGCGCCGCCCATCCTCTCCGCCCGGCTCAGCGGTCACGTCGCGCTCGAAGCGCGCGCCGGCGGAGAACTCGCTGCATCGTTCGACGGCTACGCCGTCAGCCTGGGCACGTTCAGCGCAGCAGCGGCGAAGCGTGCGCAGGACCTGCGCACCGGACTGCCGCTCGCATCGTTCACGTCAAGCCGTCGTAGCGTCGACAAGGAGATCGATCTCCTGGTCCATCGCCTGGCGCGGCACGGTTTCGTCGAATACGGCCTGCGTCGCGCGCGGGAGAACGACGACCTCGTCGTCATCGAACCGCAGCTCGCCGACTATTGGCCGCGCATTCCGAAGCTTGGCAACGCCGATGTCCTCGTGCTGTCGCGATTTGCCTACATGCGCAGACGCGGCAGCGAGATGGTGTTGGAATTGCCGCGCGCCGGCGCATTGTTCAGGATCTGCGATCCGAAAATCGCAGCCGCGATCGCGATGCTATCGACACCGCAGAAACTCGGCCAACTTCGCAAGCAAGACAGCTTCCCGGGCACCGAGCTTCTCGCCCTGCTGCTGGATTGCCAAATCCTTTTTGAGATAAACGCCACGGGCGACGCCGGCCTCCGCGTAAGCGAGGGTGACGACAACCTCGTCATGTGGGACTTTCACGATCTCCTGTTTCATGCGCGCAGCACGCAAGGCCGCCACGCCAACCTGGTGGGCGGCGTTTATCCGTACGCCGGCGTCATGCCGCCGCTGCCGGCGGTGCGGCCGCACTGGCACGGCAAGAAAATCGACCTGCGCCCGTTTTCGGACGCGCCTTCGCCGGCAGGTTCGCCGCTCGGACAGATTTTGGGCGAACGCCATTCGACGCGCAGCTTCGATCACGGCAAGCCGATCACGCTCGCGGAGATTTCGCGATTCCTCGACAGCGCCGCGCGCGTCCTGTCGCGGTCGGAACAAACGGCCGACCTCGGCGACGACGGTCCCACCGTCGAATACACCACGCGGCCCTATCCGTCCGCTGGTGCCGAATACGAGCTTGAGCTCTATCTCGCGGTCGACCGATGCGAGGGGCTCACCCGCGGCTTCTATCATTACGACGCCGGCGATCACGCGCTGGTCGCGATCAACGCGCATAGCGAACAGGCCGATGCGCTGCTGATGGGGGCCACATTTGCGATGGCTGCGCCCGCTCCGCCGCAGATCCTGATCACCATCACGGCACGCTTCGGCCGCGTCTCATGGAAGTATAGCTCGATCGCCTACGCTCTCATCTTGAAAGATGTCGGCGTCCTGATGCAAACGTTCTACCTGGTTGCGACCGACATGGGGCTCGGCGGATGTGCAATCGGAACGACCGACATCGAGCTGTTCGCCAAGATGACGGGAATCGAATTCCACGTCGAGGGCCCGGTCGGTCAATTCGCGCTCGGTCGCGGCGCACCGCAGGACACGCCCGATTGAATTCGTGACGGCTTCGCTTCGTCATGGCCGGGCTCGTCCCAGCCATGCCCGGCCATCCCAACTTCCTTGCTGCATCCACTTCCTTTTCCCCTCCCCCGCAAGCGGGGGAGGGGAAAAAAGGGCCTGCAGAAACAAAAGAATAGACATGGATGCCCGCGACAAGCGCCGGCGTGACGAGTCGGTGATTTTGTCGCTTGGTCTTTATTTCTGGGCGCCGGCCCGCATCATTTCGTCCTGCACATCGGCGTAAAGCTCACCCCAGGCCTCGCGTAATTCCGGGGTGAACCGGTCGCCGAGTTGGCGTTCCAAACTCCACAGCAAAGCTTCGCCGAAGGCGGCATAATGCGATGGACTGACGCCGAATCCTGCGTGCTGGCGACCGGAGTGCGAGACGAGCGAGTGAAACAGGTCGCGTTGCTCGAGCGTACCGACGATCGCCGCCATCATGTCCATCAGCTTGAGCCGCTGCCGCTCCATGTCGGCGTCTTTGGCAAACAAACCGCGCGCATCCGGCGCGATTTCGAATAGCCGGCTGTAACACAGTTCGGCCAGCTGGTTGCGGATCGACCACATCCCGTCAAACGACGTCCGGACAAGATCGGCCTGCTGCGGCGTCATTTATCAATTTCTCCAAATCATCACGTTCCGCGCAACAAAAGCCATCATAAACCCGATCCAACCGAAATAAGAAGACCAATACTTGCGCAAAAATGGCCATTTAAGAGCAACGCGTCTCGCTTCGCGCTGCGCAGGTTCACGCTCGGATTGCAAGTATTCGTTGAACCTCCCCGAGATACCCCCCGACGAATGGCCACAAGCCGTTCGGATTTCCAGGACGGTAAACCGAGGAGAGTGAAAATGTTTTCACGCAAGGTAATCTTTGCTCTCGCTGCGGCTGCGGCCCTGGCGGCGGGCATGCTGATCGGCACCGACGCGTTCGCGCGCGGTGGCGGTCATGGCGGCGGAGGCCATGGCGGCGGTCACTTTGGCGGCGGCGGTCATCACTTCGGCGGCGGCGGTCATCACTTCGGCGGCCATCACTTTGGTGGTCATCGCTTTGCCGGCGGCCATCATTTTGGTGGGCATCGCTTCGGCGGCCACCACTTCGGCGGTCATCGCTTTCGGCGGTCATCTTCGGCGGCCATCATTTTGGTGGACATCACTTCGGCAACCAGCACCGCTTCGCTCATCATCCGGGCGGACATCACCCGGGCAACCACTTTGCCCACAACCACTTCAACCACAACCACCACGCCTTCAATCACCATCACCAGAAGTTCTGGTGGCACAAGCACCCGCACTGGTGGATCGGCGGCTACTCCTTCGCGGACGCCGACGACTCGAGCGATGATACGGACGATTCGGATGATTCGGACGACACGCCGACTTACGCTCAGACCTACGCGCCGTCGTATGGTCAGTCCTACGCTCCGCCGGCAAACTATTCGCCGGTGAGCACGCAGCGGCAGGCTCAGGCGCCCTGCAGCTGCATCATCAAGGAGTATCAGCCCGACGGCAGCGTGGTGTTCACCGACAACTGCGCGAAGGAGCAGGCAATGGCGACCCTCGACGAACTCCGGGCTCAGCAGGCCCGCGTCTCCAGGCCGCCGCAACAGGCCCAGAATGCCTGCACCTGCTACACCAAGCAGTACCTGGCACAGGGTGGCGTGTTGTTCACCGACGCCTGCACCGGTGAGCAGGCCATGGCGACCCCGCGAGAACTCCGGGCCCAACGGAGCGCCGCCTACATGAACTAATGACGCGTCGACTGACGCGAAGCGATCACGCGAACCCCGGCTCCGGCCGGGGTTCTTTTTTTGCATGTCGTGCATGATCGATTGCGCCGAAATTGATCGTCGCACGATTGTCATCGTCATCCCTGAACTTGCGTAACGTCGAGCCTTGGCCTCTTATCTTTCGGCCGCCGGGGTTCGCGACCAAGCTCAGGACAACGTCATGAAGCCGACTATGACTTTGGGGCTGACGGTGCTTGCAGGCGTCGCCTTGTTCGAGGTGGCTCTGATCCCAGGCATCGTCATCGGCGGTGCAGCGGTGCTGGCGCCCAAATATCTGCCGAAGCTTGGGCGGCGCTTGCGACCGGTGGTCAACTCCACCATCAACCGGCGAAGCGCGACCGCGGCTCCCCGGCCGGCGGACACCAGCAAAATGGCGACGGCGCCCGCCGCGCTCGGAATCAAGCAGGCGATCGCCAAGACCATCACCTTTCGCATCATCGTCACGACCCTCGACTTCACCACGAACTACGTGGTGATCGGCGAATTCGCGACCGCGGCAGGTCTGTCAACTTTCAACCTCGTGTTCGGTCCATTGTTCTATCTCGCCCACGAAACCGCCTGGAATTATTTCGGCCCCGACGTCGAAGGCGATGTCGATGTCGCCGCGCTGCTGCGCGGCCAGCGCAACGGAGAGACGCCCGCCCCGGGCGGACTGCGGATCAGTCGCGCACTGGCCAAGACCATTACGTTCCGGACGATCGCGACCGTGATTGACTTCACCGTGAACTATGTCGTGGTGCGCGACCTCGCGACTGCCGCAGGACTGTCGGCCTTCGCCTTCGTGGTCGGTCCCTTTGTCTATCTCGGCCACGAGAAGGCGTGGGATTATTTCACCTCGCGCGGCGCGCCCACCCTTGAACTCGCGCCGACAAAACTTCTGCCGGCGCCGTCAAGCGCGCCTTTGACCGTCGGCGGATAAGAATCATTCGGCGCCGTCGCGCCGCCGCTCCAACTGCCAGGTCAGATGCGAGCGAACCGTTGGCCATTCGCCGGCGATGATCGAGTACACGCAGGTGTCGCGCAGCGTCCCATCGCGCATGCGCATATGATTTCGCAGCACCCCGTCGAGCTTCGCGCCAAGCCGCTCGATCGCGCGCCGGCTCTGGTGATTGAACAAATGGGTGCGGAACTCGACTGCAACGCAGTCCAGCTCTTCGAAGGCGTGCCGCAACAGCAGGAGCTTGCACTCGGTGTTGAGTGGAGACCGCTGCACCGACTGCCGGTACCACGTTGATCCGATCTCCACCCGCCGGACATCCGCATCGATGTTCATATAGGTTGTCATGCCGACGGGCGCGCCGGTGGCAAGATCGATCACCGCGAACGGCAGCATCGTCCCTTGCTCGCGCAGCTTGAGCCGGCGCTCGATCTCCTCTTTCATTTTTTCCGGCGGCGGAACCGAGGTGTACCACAGCCGCCAAAGTTCGCCGTCCTTCACGGCGGCGATTAGAGCGTCGCAATGCGCCTGCGACAGCAGTTCAAGCTGCGCGCGGGTGCCTTTCAGCACGACGGCGCCGGGCCAGGGCGGCATGGAGAACTCCCTCGGGGATTCGCCGGTATGAATTGACTGGTGATATCGCGTGCCGCCCGATCCGTCACAGAAATTCATCGTGGCGCAATGGGCGATCGACAAAAGCGCACGCGCAGCGAGCGGCCGGCGGCAACGTCCTTTAAAATCAGAGAGGACGGCCCAGAAGAGATTCCGTCGTCGGGGGTGAACGACGGCAACGGCCCGGTGCGCTCGGATTGCCCACCGGGCCGCCTTTACCGTGTCACAACATCAGGCGGGAGCGTCGTTCAGCCTCCGGCGCAGTACGTGCAGCCGGCTACCTGCGCGCGGTTCACGCCCCATGTTCCCGACGGAATGATGGTGACGCCCGGAATGACGTTGGCGGCCCATTCCTTGGCCGCCTCCTCGGCGCTCACCCCGGCCTTGCCGGCGAGCATCTTGCTTTGCACGTGCAGCGCGATGTTGCAGCCGCCGACGATCACGCCTTTCGCCAGCAGGCGATCGAGCGCCATGTCATCGACCACCAGGACGCCGGGCTTCGGGTGAAAGAACGGGTTCTTCACCGCGGGTGCCTTCGTCTCCGGATCGTTGATCTTGAACGACTCCCCGATCTTGTACTTTGCCCACATGGCATCGTTGAGCGCGATCGGAAAGGCCCCATGGCGCAGAACGAGGACCGCCGTCGCTGAACTCGTTCGGCAGGAGGAACGTATGGACGAATGCGAGCGGGAAGCCGGAATTGATGTCGTAGGCATCCACCACCTGGCGATGGCGGCCCTTCAGTGCTCCCGGCCAATCCGGCCCGTCGGCCTGCGCCGCCGCCGCCTGCACCTGCAAGGTCGGCACGGCGCCGGCCGCCCCAATCGCCATAACGCCTGCAATCCGGCGCAGGAATCCGCGCCGCGGTGTTGCCTCAACTGTCGTTTGGATAAGATCAAACATGTGCTCTCTCCTTCCTCAGGTGACCTGCTTTTCAACTCCGCCATAGGTCCTTTGCCGCGGATGAACCGCATCCTTGAATTCAGGAAAGCTTTTCCAGACCGGCTCCGGCGCATCAAAACCTTCCCGCGGCGTATAGATCGACGGCTCGATCAGCTTCATCGTCGGGATATAACGCGGGCAGTTTGGAAAAATGGCCCGCACCTGCATGCGCACCATCAATTGTGCACCAACGGTATGTTTAATCAATGGATCATCGGTTGAGACCGACGCCACGCCCTCGACGCGCAGCCGCCGCGGCTTTTCGAAGTCGATGAACAACAGCCCGATCTGCGGGTTCGTCGCGATATTGCCCAGGCTCAAGAACATGCCGTTGCCGTCATAGTCCGGAAAGGCAAGCTCATCCGGCGCGACGACGCGCACGAACCCCGCCGGACCGCCTTTCAAATTGCAGGTCGGATACCCCTCGCGGGTCGCGGTCGCGAGAAAAAAGAAGATCCGGCTCTCGATGAAGGCCTTGTCGTCGTCGGTGAACACCTTGCGCGCCGTCACCTGTTCGAGGCGATCGGCGATGCGACGGCTGTCGAACTGATCCTGAAGCCGCCGACAGCCTTCATGATAGATGATGGTCATTGGCGCCGCTCCAATCGATGATCGCCCGATGGCGTTCTGCGACAACTCTCCGGCTACGCGTCCAATGCTCCTATTCGTCCCATGCCTGGACGACGGTTTGGTTCGCGATCTTGCCGCTTTTCAGTTCCAGGACCCCGACGCAAAACACTTTCGCGCCATTGGGGTACGCGCAGGATTGCGTGAAGGCGAGACGATTGCCCTCGGCAATGCTGGTCTCGACCTTGTGGGTCATCACGCGCCCGCAGATATCGTCCCAGAACGTGGCGATTGCTGCTCGACCTTTGACCTCGCGCGGCCGGCTTGGCGGATTGTTGTGATCGACAACGCGCAGGACGGCGTCCTCGGCGTAGAAGTCCGCAAGCATGTGCCCGTCACGCGTTTCGATGGCGCGCTTGAGATCAGCACCGGTCACTCCCGCAGTCGTGGTGGTCATGGCGTCCTCCGTTTATGGACCGACGGTCGCTTGGACCGATGGCCGCATGAGTAGAGGAAGACGCAAGTCACCGCTTCGCCCGAGCGGGCCATTTCGATAATGGCCCGTTCGGGCCATGGCGGTGCCTCGAATATCGCGCGATTTTCATAAATTCCGGGCGCCGACCCGCGGCGAGTTTCTCCGATCCTTGCAGCAGTGCAGGCAGCTATTCCGTGAACTGCGGACGCAAAGCGATCGTCCTCCGGACGACTCCCTTTGACCTCAACGCCGGATAGCCGGCCCGCAGGGTCAGCGAACGCCCCTTCCGAGACCGGCGTCGCGAGCGAGGGCCACCGCATGGGCGCGGCTCTTTATCTGGAGCTTGCTGAAGATAGTCGAAACATGGTTGCGCACGGTCTTCTCGCTGATGACGAGCCGCGCAGCGATCTCGTGGTTGTCGAGGCCCTCGGCCACGACCTCAAGGATCTCTCGCTCGCGTGCCGTGAGGTCATTGAGTGCGTGCAGGGCGAGACTTCCGGAAGAGTGCGGCGGTAGAAAATCGTCGAACGTCTCGACCAGCCGCTGCCACGCCGGCTCAGTATCCAGGAGAATGCGATTGCGGCTTTCCACCGGCACGAACCGCGCTCCCGGAATCAGTGCGGCAACGCTGCGGCCCTGATCAAAAGGGATGATGGAATCGCCACGCGAATGCATCACCAGCGTCGGACAGCGGACCTCGGGCACCACGCCCTCCGCGTTTGTGCGCAGATACGCGTTCAGCAATGCGACAGTGTTGGCCGGTGAGGCGGTTTCCCGCAGGAGATCGTTGAATGAGCGGCTTTGCTCGGCCGTTGCGTCGGGAATATGCAGCAATGCGCAAAACTGGCCGTAGCCCGGATTCTCGTTCGGCCAGCCGAGTTCGTAGACCTTGAGCCGTGCCTGTGCCTCAGCCTCCTGCTCGACAGTCGGGGCGCCTGCCAAGGCACCCTGCGTGTTACAGCCATAAAGCGCGAGGTGGGTGACGCGGTTCGGATGGCGCACCGCGTAGTGCATCGCGATGGCTCCGCCGGTCCCTCCCATCGCAAACAGCACGAAGCGATCGACGCCCGAGGCAGCGATGACCGCATCCAGGTCCTCTGCGAACCCGGTGAAGGAAAATCGCACGCGGTTTCGATCGGACAGCCCGCAGCCCCGCCAGTCATAGCGGATGAGCGTATTGCGCCTCGTCAGCAACGACAGCCATGGACGCCAGATCGGGCTCTCCCAATCGAGCTCCAGATGATGAATCCAATGTTGCACCCAGATCAGCGCCGGTCCCGAGCCGCACGTCGCATAGGCGATGCGCGTGCCGTCGGCGCTCGCACAGAAGCGAATTTTCTGTTGGGGTTGCGGCATGCTGGATCGGACCTGGGCCGATCGTAGAGTATATTGCGCTGAATTTCGATGATCGTAGGGAAGACAAGGCGCCGAAATCACAAGCAGCAGTCGCGCGCCCCTAACCCGTCGAAGATGGGCGTAGACGCTTTTGATCCGCCGCCCATCACACTAACGGTCACGGCGTGTCGCGGGTTGGCGCGAGACAAGATCGCGGGATATCGCAAACATCACATGGAGGGGTACGCGCATTCGCTCACGCTACGCGGCACCGACCAACTTGCTCCAAAGCATATCGGGATCATGGGGCGGCTGGTTGCCCCGCCAGGCAACATGCTGGTCGGGACGAATGAGCACCAGATCGCGCTCGTAAAGATCGCGCGCTGCCTCGCTGGGGTGATCGAGCACGTCAAGCGGAATGCCGCGGCGGCGCGCCGCAGCTTCGAGCATCGCACTGCCGGCGGCGCGACCACCGAGCCTGAGCAATGTGAATCCGATACCTAAGCGATCGTAGAGTGAGCTGCCGCGTCGGCGCTGCTCGTCCAGCCAGATATGCGGTGCGCGTCCGCCAGGGGCGCTCGATGGGGTGTACCGCGCAAAGTCGTCGGCCGGCGGCGCGCCGTCTGCGACGACGATGGGCGAGCTATCGTAGCGCACGCCCAGCTGCAGACCGATAGACGCGAAGGCCTCGCCGAACGTCGACAGGTGAGCGCCAACTTGCCGCCGGGCGGCCTCGCCCTCGGCGTTATCCTCCTCCATCGCGGGTGAGGTGGGAATCGATCCGTTTCGCTTCGCAAGCTCTCGTGCAGCAACCGTATTGCGCACGGCGACGGGCTTACGTTCGATCTCGTATGAGTTGAGCAGACCAGCGCCACCCCATCCGCGCACCATAGCCGCGAGCTTCCAGGAGAGATTCGCGGCGTCGTCGATGCCGGTGTTCATGCCAAAGCCGCCGGTCGGCGTAAACAGATGCACGGCATCGCCGGCGAGCAGCACGCGGCCTTCGCCGAAGCGCTCTGAGACCAGTGCCACCCCGCCAGTCCATGGCCGATGGCCGAGCATCTCCAGCGGGACATCGACCCCGGCTGCGCGTTGCACCATGGTCGCGACGGTCGCGTCATGGGACGCCTGCTCCGGATTTGTCGGCTGGCTGAACACGAGGAACTCGTCGCGCCCGTTGAGCGAGGCAAGCATCAATTGGGCTTCCGGCGTCACCGACCAATACTGCCAGGCATGACGATCGCGCAGGACGTTGCGGACAAGAGAGGGCGCGCGGATATGTGAGGCGATCATCCGGCCGCCCATGTATTGCTGCTGCAGGGCATCGAAACCGCGATAGTGAGCGCCGAGTATCCGGCGCACGAAGCTATGGCCGCCGTCGCAGCCGACCACGTAGCTGGCGCGCCAGGATTTGCGCGCTCCGCTGCTGGTCCTTTCCGCCTCGACCGCAACGCCGTCCGCGTCGACTGAAACGCGGTCGACCTGCCAGCCGAACCGCAGCGTGATGTTAGGCCGCGTGCGGGCGTGATCAAGCAGGAAGCCCTCGACATACATCTGGTTCGCCCGCAGGATCGGCTCCGGGACCTGATCAGTCGCCGGCGCGGCGGCGACGGCGCGCATCTTCTCCGCCTCCGACGGCATGCGAATGCGCGCAAGCTCCCACGAATTCAAGCGGGTGAAGTAGGCGACATCGGTCGGGTGATCGGCCGGTAAGCCCAGTCGGCGCACATGCTCCGAGATGCCGAGGCGCCGGAAATGCTCCAGCGTCCGCGCATTCTGCGTGCTGCCCTTGGGGTGCTGCCGCTGGCCATCCTCGGAATTGAACAGCACCGAGCGCACACCGTATCGGTCGAGAAAGAGTGCCAGCACCAGCCCGACCGGGCCGCCTCCGACGATGGCGACCGGAATCGTCGAGCGCTTCGCAGCGGAGTTCAAACGTGCAATCCCCTGCTCTACTCGACCTTGATCCCTGCCGAAAAGACGGCCGAGCGCCAACGCTCTCGCTCTTGGGCGAAGAAGGTAGCCGTATCGGCAGGCGATGACCCGATCGGCGTCGCATGGAGATCGCGGAAGCGGTCCGTGGCATCAGCCGTCTTGAGAATCTCGGTGATTGCGGCAGACAGCTTTTCGGCAATCCCCACGGGAGTCCTGGGTGGCGCCACGATGGCGAACCAGGTGACGGAGAGGAATCCCGGAACCGCCTCTGACACAGAAGGCAGCTCGGGCAGGAACGCATCGCGCTGCCCGCTGCCGACCGCGATGGCCTTCAGGTTTCCATTCTTTATCAGTGGAGTGGAGCTGCCGAGGTTATCGAATAGCAAGTCGACGTGGCCGGCCATCACATCGTTGACGGCCGGCGGCATGCCTTTGTACGGCACATGCAGGAGCGCAATTCCGCTCTTCGACGCCAGCAGTTCCATGCTCAGGTGCTGCAAGCTGCCGGTCCCCGGCGACGCGTAGGTCAGCTTTCCCGGATTCGTTTTGGCGAATGCAATCAACTCCTGCACGGTCGAGAACGGCAGCTTGGGGTGAGCGACCAGCACGTTGGGCTCAATGGCGAGGACCGTGATAGGTACGAAGGCCGTGAGATCGAATGTCAGCTTCGGGAAAAGACTTGGATTGACTGCAAGCGTCGTCGCTGGCGCGGCGAGCAAGGTGTACCCGTCCGGCTCGGCCCGAGCTACGTCTTCGGCGCCGATGTTGGTATTTCCGCCAGGCCGATCCTCGACATAGACGGGATAGCCCCATCGGTCGGCCAGCTTTGCGGCGATGAAACGCGGCACCAGATCAGCGACGCTGCCGGGTCCCACTGGAGCGATGATCTTGATCGCCCTATTGGGATAGGCGTCTTGCGCGAGCACCGAGATGGGTACGAGACACATCGCATACTGTCAACGCGATCTGCCGCGCCAATCTCGACTGAATGATCACCTGGCTCATAGCCAAGTCCTCCGGCGTTGCTCTTTGGACGTGATCTCCTTCGATCGCGCTATAGTGCTAGCGGGATGAACTGACGTCATGATGCCTCAGTCCCAAATGGCTGCCGGGACCGTATTGTCTGCGCGACCATCAACTGGGACTGGGGTCCCACGAATCAAACGCGGCGCCTTGCACTCGTCAAATTTTGCTGGCTTGGAAGACGCCGAGCCTTGCAACGGCACGGCGAACACTGCGCGATTTTTCATAAATTCCGGGCGCTGATCCGGTGGGCGCGTTTTCCCTGACCTTGCCGCAGGGAATGCAGGCCGCAAGGCGATGATCCTTCGGACAGCCGCCTTTAACCCAACGAAGGCTTGGCTATCCGAGCTTTAGTATACGCTTGGCATTGCCATTGAGCAGCGCTGCCCGCGTCTGTGACGACATCTGTATATCGCCGAGCGTGCGAAGCGTTTCGTGCGTGAAATATTGACCGCCAGTAGCATCGAAAGGCGCGTCTGTGCCGAACAGCACCCGCTCCCGACCGAAAAAATCAAGCGCAAGTTCAATGACCTTCGGCGCATATCCGAAGGCGGCGGTATCGCAATAAAACTTTCTAAAGTGATCGATATAGGGCTTTGATATCGTGGTAGGCAACGCGGCGCCGGTGGATGCAAATAATGCCCACATCGCCTCCGCCCTCATGGCCGATGTCGGGAGCATGCCACCAGCATGATGCGTTATGATGCGGATAGTTGGATAGCGATCGAATACGCCCGCGAAAACAATGCGAAACATCGCCGAGGTGGTGTCGGACAACCATCCCTCGATCTGCCACTCGAAGAAGCGCGACGCCCTTTCGTCGACATATTCGGGGACCGGAGGCCTCGACGGGTGCAGCCACAGCGCGACGTCGAGGTCGACGATGGCCTTGTAGAGCGGCTCGAAGTCAGGGTGGTCCATCCGCTTCACCGTGGGCCCGACCGGCAGGTAGGCGCCACTGAAGCCAAGCACCTTCACTGCGCGGTGCAATTCGCCAAGCATTGCGTCCTGGTCCAAGGTAGGCAGCAGTGCAACACCGCGAAAGCGGCCAGGCTTTTTTGCAATAAACCCTGCAAGTTCGTCGTTCATCAGACGAGCCGCTTGAGGCGCCAGCTTGGGGTCGTTGGCAATGGCGGGGAAAGCTTCCAGCCACGGAACCGGGACTAGGACGTGCACAAGGATTTCATTCCGATCCAACAAGTTCAGCCGTTCATTCACGTCAAATAGCGTCGGCAGGTGGGTGTACACGGACGCGGCGAGAGGGATTCCGGCTCCTTCTTGCTCGGTAAATTCAAAAAATCTCATTGAGGAAAAATGCGTGTAAGCATCGATGCGCGTCGACGTATTTAGAGCCGTTGCTGCGGCGGCGCTCGGCATTTTCAGGCCGAGGCCGGCAGCAGTGGCGCCGATGCCCAGCAAGGTGCGCCGGTCGATATTAGCCCGCCCCATCTCGGAATTATTTAAGTCGCGGTCAAACTTGTTCTCGGGAGTCATCGGTAAACCTCCGTCGCTCGCCGCAAGATGGTCTTGCGCCGTCAGTGGTGAACAAACACGTCGTTAAAACGGTGCGGTCGTTGTATGTCAGCGGTTGCTGAGAACCAGGCCCATGCCGCTATAATTGCCGCCGTTCGGCACCATAATGCAATATTGCTAATTCTGACTTCAGAATATATTTTTTGTTGCCATGGAGAGCCGCTTCCTCGAAAGCTTTGTGATGGTGATCGATAACGGCTCGATTGCGGAAACCGCGCGCCGGCTCAACATTACGGCTGCTGGCGTGGCCCAGCGCATCCACTCCCTTGAGGCTGATATCGGCACCCGACTTATCGTAAGGTCCGGCCAGCGGGTGAAGCCCACCGAGGCCGGCATCGCTATTCTGAACCGCGCCCGCGGCGTGTTGGCCAATATCCGCGATCTCAAATCAGCCGCGCTCTATGATCAACCCTCGGGACAACTGCGGTTGGGCGCAACGGGCTCCAGTACTTCGGGGCTTCTCCCAGGCATTCTCAGATTGCTGACGAGGAAGTATCCGCAGATCGAAGTCTATATCGTCAGCGGCAACGGCGGCGAACTCTATCAGCAGATGCTTGAAGGTGATCTCGACGCTGCAATCATCCCGCAGCCGTCATTTGCAATTCCCAAGGCCTATGACTGGCGAATTCTGCGCGAGGAGAGGTTGATCGTCGTGGCGCCTGCCGGAATGCGACGTCGCGACCCGCACGCGCTCTTGACGTCAGAACCGTTTATTCGGCCGCGCCGCAACTCCTGGGTCGGGCGCATGGTCGAAGGGTATCTTCGCCAAGCCCGCATTCGGCCGCATGACCGCTTCGAACTCGATACGCTTGAGGCGATTGCGGTGATGGTCGATCAGAGGCTTGGGGGTCGCCCTGATGCACGATTGGGCTCCGCCTTGGCCCGAGGGCCTTTCGATTGTGAAACTCCCACTTCCTGACAATCGGTTTGGGAGGCGGTTGGGGCTCATTTGGAATAGAGCGTCAGTGCGTATCCGGCTGGTGCGCGCCTTTCTTGAGGTTGCCATCGAGGCGCTGGCCCAACAATCGCGAACAATCGCCAACCCAACGCGACGCAACCGATCTATCCGGCGGGGCGGAAGCATTAAGTGATACAGCGTTCGATGTTGGCCCCTTTCGCGTCCCTAGAATTGCAACGGCACGGCAGCTCTCAGTGCAGAAACGTTGAGACGATGCGAGCCTCGGGCATGGATGACCTCGGCTCGGTTGCTCGGATCTATTGCCACCGCGTTCGGCGTACCCCTGCTTGGTCGATGGGTGCCCGACTTTCGCCCAGGCATCAGTCGCGCCAAGTATCTTAATAGAACCGAGCCAATTCGATACCTTGTCCTGGGCCTCAAACCAGCGCGGTAGCTCCGAATGTTCTACGAGCCTCGGAAGAAAATCACGGCTTGCCGCACGACCCCTACACCGCCATCGTCGGGCCGCGACCCATCGGCTGGATCAGCTCGATGAATTTGAAGGGCGAGATCAATCTCGCGCCTTACTCGTTCTTCAACAGCGTATCCAGTGACCCGCCGATGGTGATGTTCGCAAGCGACGGTCGCAAGGACACCCTGGAATTTGTCGAAGAAACAAAGGAGTTCGTTTGTAATCTCGCGGTTTGGGATTTACGCGATCAGATGAAAGAAACATCTTGGACCCATCCGCGCGGTGTGAACGAGATGGAAGTGGCGGGCCTTCAGGCCGCGCCGTCAATCATGGTCAAGCCACCGCGGGTGAGTGCTTCGCCTTGTGCCCTCGAATGCAAGTGGTTGCAGACTGTGCGGCTCATCGACATCGATGGTAATCCGGCGTCACGATTTGTCGTGTTCGGTCAGGTGGTTGGTATTCACATCGACGAACGTTTCATAAAGGACGGCTTGCTCGACACCGCCGCGATGAAGCCGGTCGCGCGTGCGGGTTACCAGGATTACTTCGTCACGACCGAAGACGCGCGATTCTCGCTTCGCTTTGCGAAGAGTCGCGTCAACGAACGGCGGCGCGTCAGAGATGATGGCGAGTAGATGATTGGACGTCGCTCGCTGAGGTCGGCTTGCGCGCGTTGCGATGTGGTCGGCACCTTCGCTTGCCCGCACTGGAACCGGGTCAAGGCGATCTCAGCGACCGACTCCGTTGCATTGCATGAGTCCGGAAGCGACGCGTTTGAGACCATGCGGGCTCGGCGCGCGGAGGCCAGCCATTGGGCGCTAAGGCTGTCGCGAGCAGCGGTAGTGGCCAACGGCTTAAGATGACCCTGGCAGTGTGCACATCGCCAGAACTCCTTGCGGAAGTAAGGGCCTTATTCAATCACCTCATCGGCGCGAGCAAGGATCGACTGCGGAATCGCGAGACCGAGTGCCTTGGCCGTCTTGAGATTGATGACCAGGTCGTACTTGATCGGTGCTTGCACCGGCAAGTCTGCAGGGCTCTCTCCCTTAAGGATGCGATCAACGTAGCTCGCTGCGCGACGAAACTGTTCGCCGAAATTCGGCCCATAAGAGATCAGTCCGCCGCCAGCCACAAAAAAGCGTTCGAAGTAGACCGTGGGCAATTTATACCGGGCGGCAAGCGCGACGATCAGATCGCGATGGACGGCCGATAACGCGCTGCTCGTGACGATCAGACCGCCACTCGGTTGCTCGAACCAATTGCCATTGCGTTCGGCGCAGCCGTGCTTGGACGATGGGTGCCAACCTTTCACCCAGGCATCACCTTTGCGCCAATAGGACTATTGTGCTATAAAATAGGACTATTGACAAGGAGATTTTCCGATGGCATTTTGCGGCACTGCGGTTTGGCGATATGTGGCATTCCACGCTTTCGCTGTTATGGCGGTTCAATTCCGTGATGTTCGCCGCAGGGAAATCTGCACAAGTCATTTCAACCGCAGGGCAATTCATCGCCATCGACCGCGGGAAGGCCCCGATTTTTGATTTTCCCTGAGAAATTCCCTGTTCTCAGGGGAACTTTCCCTGTTCCGATCAAGAGCCCGGCGCCGCCATCCAAGCGAGATCATTTGCCGTTGAAACCGGCAGGCGTGCGGCGATTGGGAACTCAAGGGCGGCCGACCTTTCAGCAGTATGCCTGCGGGGAGGGTGGTGCGGCGAATTCATCGGAGCTTCGAGTGGCGCGGGTAGCGAGATGAATGCGCCGCCCTCAAGCAGGCGATTGTGGGGGCGCATCCGCGCACCGTCGTTGTGCTCAGGCCAACTTCAAGCCGACGATGCCCGCGACGATCAAGCCCACCGATGCCCAGCGCATCGCCGTGCTCGCGTCCCCGAACGCCACGATCCCGACCGTGAACGCGCCGACCGCACCGATACCGGTCCAGACCGCATAGGCAGTCCCCATCGGGATCTCGCGTTGTGCCAGCAGCAGCAGCAGGCCGCTCACGACCATGCAGGCGATGGCAAAGCCGATCCAAAGCAGACGCGCGACGGATTCGATTCCGCCCAGTTTCAAGCCGACGGGCCAGCCGATTTCACATAATCCCGCCAGTATCAGGTAGGTCCACGCCATGGATTTCCTCATGCAAATCGTTCTAGTCCACAGATGAAAAC
>CAVPDZ010000024.1:0-44253 GCA_963702755.1 uncultured Alphaproteobacteria bacterium
AAACCCCCCTTGTGTCGGCCGCTGCGGTGTCCCGGCCACGGCGCGGCTTTCACGTTCACGGATTCCCCAACCCGACATGGCAGGAATCACGGGAATCGGGTGATGGCATGACCGCGGGATGGCGAGATCGCGGAGTTTAAGCCGCTGGAACCCTTCGCGTCGGCCTGTGCCGGACGCCAGGCGACCTTCGTGCCGTTGCGGGGCGCGGTCTCGAACGAGCATTGCCGTGCATTACGGCAGTCGCCAGTCAGCAGCTTGGATTTTCCCGTACGCTCACCTGTCCACCGACGATGACGTTTCCTGCGAGCCTGTCGAAAGCCGCGCGATCGATGATCTTCACGTGCTTTCGGTTTCGGGTTTGAACGATGCCCTTGGCGGCGAGGGTGTGGAACGCCCGGCTCACGGCTGCGAGCGAAGTGCCGATGTATTCCGCGATGTCTGAGCGATTTATGGGGAGGTAGATTTCGTTTGTCGGCTCGCCGTTCGCAGCCTGCATCTCCTCCAGCATCTGCAGAAACATCGTCAACTTCGGAATTGTGCGCGTGCGCGCAAGCATGAACGCATGACGCTGGGCCTGGCGGAGCTCGTAGCAAAGCTTGACGATGAGATGGAATTCCAACAGCGGCTTGTCGAGAGCCGCCCGCGCAACGCCGCGACCGGAATGCGATAGGCGGTCACCGGTGTGAGCGTCTTGATCGAGCTGACGTAGCACGAATCTTCCGACAGGCCGAACAAGTCCTGGGGAAACCAGAATGCGAGGATATGCTCCGAGCCGTCGGGATTTCTTTTGCAGGCTTTCACGACGCCGCCGATAATATTGAACAGCGCCTCCGCGTGGTCTCCCTCGCGGTATATCTCGGTGCCCTTTTTCCAACCGCACGATCGAAGCGATCGTGGCCAGCCGCGCGCGCTCTTCGTCGCTGAGCAACTGGTGCATCTTGCCGTGCGTTGAACCGGCCACCCCCCAATTATCAAGGGCGCGGATCGCCGGGCCCTGCGGGACGCCCTTGAAAGGTGTGACTGACATTTTACGAGTAACTTTCAGGCAATGACGTTCGCGGGCAGTTTTGCCGCACGAGCAATCAATACTAAGTTTGATAACAATCAAACTTCGGCGTGATTTATAACCGGCCTGCCCAACGTTTTCCCTCCAGCGCAAACATGGCGCCCTGCGGATCCGTACGGGCAATCCAAGCCGCCCGGCATTTCAAATGGGCCATCGAAGGCTTGGTGCAGATGCCGCCGATCGCCAGCCCTCCGACGGAAAACAGCCGGTAAGGTCCGGTTGGACCGCTCTCGGCATCTGTCGGCTGCCAGCCAAAAAGCTCGCGGTAGTATTCAAATGCCAGGTCACAGTCGACAGCGAAAACTCCTGCCAGCCCACGCGTTCGGGCCGCGCGAAAACGACAATGAGATTTATCACAGATCGAGTTTGTTGATCGCGACTCCAAGGAACTCGATACTTCGAAATTGCGTTGTTGGTCGGGCCACTCATGCGACCGAAGTGTGGCATGCACGCAGCGTGCGCAACCGATCTTGCCAGGCGCTCACGCCAAGCGTACGAACGTCCGCGGTGGGCGTCCGGCATTTGCGAAAGGCATGGAGGAAGAAGACAATGCCACGTGCGAAGGAAGCTTCGAAACGAAAGCGTGGGACGAAAACTGTACCGGTGTTGGGAGCTGCCGGTTTAACTCTATCACTGGCAGGAGGCGCATCCGCAAACGCGATCAGTGGACCCGCAGCGGATATGCCGACGACGCGAAACATCGCGCCGGGGGCACAAATCACTCTTGGTGAAGAAGAGATCTCCGACGTCAGCTTGGCGACGTTCTACGTCTTCGACACGGAGAACACGGCATCGCAACGCGCCGGCACCCAGCTTGCCTGGGGAGTTTGCCGAGGCTGCGGTGGATGCCGAGGCTGCGGCGGATGTCGGGGTTGCGGCGGGTGCCGCGGCTGTGGCGGATGCGCCTGGGGCTGTGGCGCAGGCTGTTGCCTGTCGTGGGGCGCCTGCCGATGGTGCTAAAGCTTCGATCGCGCTGACCGACGCGTTACGGCCGGGTTCGACGGGTTCGACCCGGCCTACTCATGCCTTCGTCGCGACATCGCTTATGTCGAGGGGAGCCGCGTCGCGTGGGCGGAGTAGTTCGCAAAGCTTCAGGCGTATCGAGACCTGCGCCTGAACACCAACTTTTAACGCACCCTCCGACCGAGGGATGCGGCGGGCGCAAAATATCCGATCGCATTTGGGCTGCGCTTTCCCTCCAGCGCGAACATGGCGCCCTGAGGATCCGAGCATCGGGCGATCCAGCTGCCGCCTGGCAATTCGAGCGAGGGCATCGAGGATCTCCCCGCCGCCAGCCCTTACGCGTTCCGCCGCCGCTTCGATGTCGCTTACGGTGAAGTAGTAAAGCCAGAACGGGACCGGCACCGTCGGCGGTTTCGTGAATATGCCGCCGATCGTCTGCCCCCCGGCGGAGAACGAGTGATACGTGTCTGACGGACCGGTGTCGGCTCAGCTTTTTGCCAATCAAAAAGCTCCCGATAGAAAGCGAACGCCTTCTCCCCGTCGGTGGCGAGCAACTCGTGCCAGCCTACGTGGCCCGGTGTGCCCGGCTCGGCGAGCCGTTGGCCCGGATTGCGCCACTTGACCAACCCAAGCGTTGCCGTCTGTGGATCGGCGATGATCGACATGCGACTGACGTTGGGGATGTCCATCGGCGGGACCTGCACTGCGCCGCCAAGACGCTTGAGCCGGTCGGTGGCGGCATCCACATCATCGACACTGATATATCCGAACCACCGCGGCGTCGCGCCCGTTCGCCTCGCATTCTCCGGCAGCGCCATGAGCCCAGCCGCCGGGGTCCGTCCAGCTGTAAACGCGGTGTAGGCGAGAGCGGGCGTCGTCGCGTCTTGCGTGCCCCAGCCTATGACCTTCGCGTAGAAGGCCTCGGCAGCCCTCGGGTCCGTCGTGAGGAGCTCGTACCAGACGAAGCGGCCATGATAATTGATCATGTTATCTCCCTGCGCGAGCCTACACCTCACCGCGCTAGGCATAGCCTTGCATTGTACGTTTGCGAGGCGTACCAAAGGCGTCGGTGGGTCGATGCGGCACTTATGACAAGGCATGGAGGAAACAGACTATGCCAGTTGCGAAGCGAGTTTCGAAAAGAAAGCGTGGGACGAAGGCGGTACCGGTGTTGGGAGCCGCAGGATTGTCGTTAACACTCGCAGGCGGCGCGTCCGCAGCGGCGGTAGCGCCTGCGTCCGATGTACCGGCGGCGCGTAACATCGCATCCCAGATCACGCTCGGTGAAGAAGAGATTTCTGACGTCAGCTTGTCGACCTTTTATGCTTTCGACAAGGAGAACGCTGGACCCGTGCGAAATGGCGTACAACTCGCTCGGGGGTGCGGCGGCTGCAGAGGCTGCGGCGGCAGAGGCTGCGGCAGAGGCTGCAGAGGCTGCGGCGGTAGAGGTTGCGGCGGATGCGGGGGGGCTGCGGCGGCGGCGGAAGCTGCTGCATATCTTGGGGTGCTTGCACCTGGGCGTGCTAGTCCGATTGCGGGTTGACGGACGTCAGTCGCGATGGCCGGGTTGACGAGGTTCGACCCGGCCTGACTATTGATTGTTTGGTGCGTGGTCTGCGCGAAAATGCGCGGGCTACCGTGCGGCGGATGGAGTAGGATCGCCAAGTTTCCAGCGCATTGAACGCGCCCAGCGGGCGAGCGGACGCTTCGGCCGATCGGAGCGCCGCGTGTGGCAGCGATCCGCAATGATAGCGCGAAGGCGCGCGTGCACATATTATGATGGGCCATCGGGCAACCCGCTCCAAGCGGCAAGACAACAAAGCCATTCCGCAGTTCGCGCCGAATTTCAGCGTCTATCTGCTGCCCGATGCGGTCTGCCTCTATTCCGAGGATCGGAAGTTCTTTCTTCACGGCGCACTCTACTGTGCGCTTGCCGCAGCGATCGGCAAGGGCGGCAAGAGCGTTCGCGATCTCATTCGCGATCTCGGGCAGGATTTTCCGACCGACAGGATCGAAGAAGCCCTGAAGCGGCTGGTCGACCGCCGCTATGTCGTCATCCCGACATCGCATACGGCGACTGGCCCCGCCGCGGGCTATTGGGCGACCCTCGGCCTCCCGCTCGGAAACGGCCGGCGATAATCTTCGCGACTGCCGTGTGCGCATTCAGTCGATCGACGTCGACGGCGCGGAGGCGCTCGGCGCCGCACTGAGCGAACTGGGGCCGTGTGGTCAAACGCGAGGCGGACCTCACGGTGACGCTCGTCAACGATTATCTCGAGCGGCGCCTCGCGGAATTGAACCAGCAGCATCTCGCGGACCGTACGCCCTGGCTGCTGGTGCAGCCCGCCGGCGTCTTTCCGCTGGTCGGCCCGGTGTTCAGGCCGGGCAAGGGCGCATGCTGGACCTGCCTGTCCGGTCGCATGATCCGCAATCGCGAGGTCAGGGGCATGCTCGATCGCGGCGAGGCGCGACGCGTGTTGTGGTGTCGCCACTTGCCCGGCGCCCGCTCGGCGAGAGCGGACTGCAGCTTGCGGCGATCGAGATCGCGAAAGCGATCGCCATAGGTTTCCGCACCGATTTGCGCGATCACATCATCAGCCTTGACCTCTCGGGCGCAACCATCGTGAAGCATCACGTGGCGGCGCGCCCGCAATGTCCGCACTGCGGCCGCAAGCAGCTGCAGAACCCGACGACGGAAGCCGGTCCCGATCGAACTCGGCACCGGCCACAAGCTCGTCATGTCGAGCGGCGGCTATCGCACCGTTTCGCCACGGGCGACGGTCGCGCGTTTTCGCAAGCATGTAAGCCCGCTGACGGGCGTCGTCTCGCGTCTCGAGCGGATCGAAGCCGACCTGCCGATGAACACCAACTTCTTTGCGTCCCACAATTTCTCTGCACCGGCCATGTCGGTTCACGAACTGAGGGCCGGGCTGAGCGGCGGCAGCTTTGGCAAAGGCAGCACCGCCGAGCAGGGCGAAGCGAGCGCGCTGATGGAGGCGATCGAGCGCTACTCCGGGATTTATCAGGGCGACGAGATCAGCGTGACGCGGCGGTTCACGGACTTTGCGCCGGGCGAAGCCATCCTCCCGAACGAGGTTCAGTTGTTCAGCGAGGCGCAATTCCGCCAGCAAATCGTATCGCCGCCGGCCGAGGGCGAGCACGTCGTGCCGCCTCCGTTCGACCCGTCGGCCAAGATCGAATGGTCGCCGGTGTGGTCGTTGCGCGACGAGCGCTTCAAATATCTTCCGACGAGCCTGTTGTATTTCTTCTACCGGGGACCCGGCGCCATCCCCACAACTCCAATGGCTGCTCGGCGGGCAACACGCTCGCGGAGGCGATCGTCCAGGGCTTTCTCGAGCTCGTGGAGCGCGATGCCTACAGCATCTGGTGGTACAACCGTCTTCAGCGGCCCCAAGTCGACCTCACCCGCTTCGATAATTCCTACGTCCGCGATCTGCAAGCCCAGCTTGCCGACGCCGGACGTCGGCTCTGGGTGCTCGACGTCACGAGCGACCTTGGAATTCCGACCTTCGTGGCGATTTTGCATTGGATGCAGAACGGCCAAGAAAATATCGAGTTCGGATCGGGGGCGCACTTCGATCCGCGGATTGCACTCCTTCGTACGCTCACCGAGCTCAACCAGTTCCTGTCCATTGGCCTCATGGGCGGCGGAAGCGGCGAGAAATCGAGCCTCGACGGCTCGACGCCGTTGCGCATCGAGGAGCATCCGTTCTTGACGCCGGGCAACCAGCCGATCGTCCATGGCGGCTTCGGATCGAAGTTCGGCAGTCTCGACACGCGCGAGCAGGTGAACGCGTGCGTCAATCTCGCGAAGCGCGAAGGCCTCGATTTCCTCGTTCTCGACCAGACGCGCCCGGACATCGAGGTGCCGGTGGTTCGCGTGGTCGTTCCGGGACTGCGGCATTTCTATCGCCGCTTTGCGCCGGGCCGATTGTTCGACGTTCCCGTCAAGCTCGGATTGCGCGACCGGCCGCTGCCGGAACACGAACTCAATCCGGCTCATCCCCATACCTGAGGATCAGCTTGCGCGCCCCCGCAACGAAGTCGCGGCGGGCTGCGCCGCCAATCCTCTCCGCCCGGCTCAGCGGTCACGTCACGCTCGAAACGCGCGCCGGCGGAGAACTCGCTGCGTCGTTCGATGGCTATGCCGTCAGCCTGGGCACGTTCAGCGCAGCCGCGGCGAAGCGTGCGCAAGACCTTCGCACCGGGCTGCCGCTCGCGTCGTTCACGTCAAGCCGTCGCAGCGTCGACAAGGAGATCGATCTCCTGGTCCATCGCTTGGCGCGGCATGGTTTCGTCGAATACGGCCTGCGTCGCGCGCGGGGCAACGACGACGTCGTCGTCATCGAACCGCAACTTGCCGATTATTGGCCGCGTATTCAAGCTCGGCAGTGCCGATGTTCTCGTCCTGTCGCGATTTGCTTACATGCGCAGACGCGGCAGCGAGATGGTGTTGGAATCGCCGCGCGCCGGCGCCTTGTTCAAGATCTGCGATCCAAAGGTCGCCGCCGCGATCGCGATGCTGTCGACTCCCCAGAAACTTGGCCAATTTCGCAAACAAGAGGGCTTCCCCGGCGCCGAGCTTCTCGCCCTGTTGATGGATTGCCAAATTCTTTTCAAGATCACCGCCGCCGGCGACGCCGGCCTTCGCATGAGCGAGGGCGACGACAACCTCGTCACGTGGGACTTTCACGATCTCCTGTTTCATGCGCGCAGCACGCAAGGCCGCCACGCCAACCTGCTCGGCGGCGTTTATCCGTACGCCGGCGTCATGCCGCCGCTGCCCGCGGTGCGGCCGCACTGGCAGGGCAAGAAAATCGATTTGGGCCAGTTTTCGGACGCGCCCTCGCCGGCAGTTTCGCCACTCGCAAAGATTTTGCGCGAACGCCATTCGACACGCAGCTTCGATGACGGCAAGCCGATTACGCTCGCGGAGATTTCGCGATTTCTCGACAGCGCCGCGCGCGTCCTGTCGCGATCGGAACAAACGGCCGACCTCGGCGACGGCGGTCCGAGCATCGAATACACCACGCGGCCCTATCCCTCTGCCGGCGCCGAATACGAGCTCGAACTCTATCTCGCGGTCGACAGATGCGAGGGGCTCACCCGCGGCTTCTATCATTACGATGCCGGCGACCACGCGCTGGTCGCGATCGCCGTGCAGAGCGAAAAGCTCGGCGCGCTGCTGATGGGGGCCACATATGCAATGGCTGCGCCCGCCCCACCGCAGATCCTGATCACGATCGCGGCGCGCTTCGGCCGCGTCTCGTGGAAGTATAGCTCAATCGCCTACTCCCTCATCTTGAAGGATGTCGGCGTCCTGATGCAAACGCTCTACCTGATCGCGACCGACATGGGGCTCGGTGGATGTGCGATCGGGACGACCGACATCGATCTGTTCGCCAAGATGACGGGATCGAATTCCACGTCGAAGGTCCCGTCGGTCAATTCGCGCTCGGTCGCGGCACGACGCAGGACACGCCGATTGAAATTGACTTTTTTACAGCGGGCGCGCCCAGACATCCACGACTAATGCAAGGGAAAAAGTAACGACGCGGACCAAACCTCGATTTTTGCGTCTTACTTCTGTACGCCGGCCCGCATCATTTCGTCCTGCACATCGGCGTAAAGCTCACCCCAGGCCTCGCGCAATTCGGGGGTGAACCCGTCGCCAAGTTGCCGCTCCAAACTCCACAGCAAGGCCTCGCCGAAGGCGGCATAGTGCGATGGGCTGACGCCAAACCCTGCGTGCTGGCGACCGGAGTGGGTGACGAGCGAGTGAAACAAATCACGCTGGTCGAGCGTGCCGACGATCGCCGCCATCATGTCCATAAGCTTAAGCCGTTGCCGCTCCATGTCGACATCTTTGGAAAACAAACCGCGCGCATCGGGAGCGATTTCGAAGAGTCGGCTGTAACAGAGTTCGGCCAGCTGGTTGCGGATCGACCACATCCCGTCAAACGACGTCCGGACAAGATCGGCCTGCTGCGGCGTCATTTATCAATTTCTCCAAATTGCATATTCCGCGCAACGAAAGCCATCATAAGCCCGATCCAAACGAAATAAGAAGACCATTACTTGCGCAAAACGGCCCCTTTTAAGAGCAGCGTGTCGCGGTTCGCGCGGCGCAGGTTCACTCTCGGATTGCAAGTATTCGTTGAACCTCCCCGAGATACCCCCCGACGAATGGCCACAAGCCGTTCGATATCCAGGACGGTAACCGAGGAGAGTAAAAATGTTTTCACGCAAGATAGTGTTTGCTCTCGCTGCGGCTGCGGCCCTGGCGGCGGGCATGTTGATCGGCACCGATGCGTTCGCGCGCGGTGGCGGTCATGGTGGCGGAGGCCATGGCGGCGGTGGTCACTTCGGCGGCGGCCATCACTTCGGTGGTCACGGCGGCGGCCACTTCCATTCCGGACGTGGCGGTCATCATTTCGCTGGCGGTCACCACTTCGGTGGTCATCGCTTCGGACGGCCACCACTTTGGCGGCCATCGCTTTGCCGGCGGCCATCATTTTGGTGGGCATCGCTTCGGTGGTCATCACTTCGGTGGTCATCACTTCGGCAATCAGCACCGCTTCGCTCATCATCCTGGCGGCCATCACCAGGGCAACCACCACTTCGCCCATAACCACTTCAACCACAACCACCACGCCTTCAATCACACCATCACCAGAAGTTCTGGTGGCACAAGCACCCGCACTGGTGGATCGGCGGCTACTCCTTCGCTGACGCCGACAACTCGAGCGATGATACGGACGATTTCGGATGATTCGGACGACACGCCGACTTACGCTCAGACCTTCGCTCCGTCGTATGGTCAGACGTATGCCGTCGTACGCTCCGCCGGCAAACTACGCTCCGGTGACACGCAGCGGCAGGCCCAGGCGCCCTGCAGCTGCATCACCAAGGAGTATCAGCCCGACGGCAGCGTGGTGTTCACCGACAACTGCGCGAAGGAGCAGGCAATGGCGACCCTCGACGAACTCCGGGCTCAGCAGGCTCGAGTCTCCAGGCAGCCGCAACAGGCCCAGAATGCCTGCACCTGCTACACCAAGCAGTACCTGGCACAGGGTGGCGTGTTGTTTACCGACACCTGCACCGGTGAGCAGGCCATGGCGACCCCGCGAGAACTCCGGGCCCAACGGAGCGCCGCCTACATGGACAATGACCGCGTCAACTGACGAGGACTAATCCAACGAGAACCCCGGCTCCGGCCGGGGTTCTTTTTTTGCCCGCCATGCATGATCGATGGCTCCGAAATCGATCGTCGCACGATTGTCATCGTCATCCCTGACCTTGCGTAACGTGCAGCCCTGGCCTCTTATATTTCGGCCGCCGGGTTCACGACCAAGCTCAGGACAACGTCATGAAGCCGACTATCACTTTGGGGCTGACGGTGCTGGCAGGCGTCGCCTTGTTCGAGGTGGCTCTGATCCCGGGCATCGTCATCGGCGGCGCAGCGGTGCTGGCGCCCAAGTATCTCCCGAAGCTCGGGCGGCGTTTACGGCCGGTGGTCAACTCTGCCATCAACCGACCGAACGCACCCGCGGCTGCCAAACCGGCGGACGCCAATAAAATGGCGACAGCCCCTGCCGCGCTCGGAATCAAGCAGGCGATCGCCAAGACCATCACGTTTCGGATCATCGTCACGACCCTCGACTTCACCACGAACTACGTGGTGATCGGTGAATTCGCGACCGCCGCAGGACTGTCAACCTTCAACCTGGTGACCGGCCCCCTGTTCTATCTGGCTCAC
This sequence comes from uncultured Alphaproteobacteria bacterium, assembly GCA_963702755.1. Classification (GTDB taxonomy): domain Bacteria; phylum Pseudomonadota; class Alphaproteobacteria; order Rhizobiales; family Xanthobacteraceae; genus JAJPKK01. Next base: position 9,810 of record CAVPDZ010000024.1, read on the forward strand.
GAAACCGCCTGGAATTATTTCGGCCCTGACGTCGAAAGCGCGGTCGATGTCGCCGCGCTCCTTCCCGGGCAGCGCAATGGAAAGGCGCCTGCGGGACCCCGGACAGGATTCACGATCAGTCGCGCGCTGGCCAAGACCGTCACGTTCCGGACGATCGCAACCGTGATTGACTTCACCGTGAACTATGTCGTGGTGCGCGACGTCGCCACGGCCGCAGGACTGTCGGCCTTCGCCTTCGTGGTCGGTCCCTTTGTCTATCTCGGTCACGAGAAGGCGTGGGATTATTTCACCTCGCGCGGCGCGCCGATCCTCGAACTGCCGCCGCCGACAAAACTTCTGCCGGCGCCAACGAGCGCGCCACTGGCTGTCGGCGGATAAGCGTCATTTGGCGCGCTCGCGCGGCCGCTCGAGCTGCCAGGTCAGGTGCGAGCGGACCGTGGGCCATTCGCCGGCGATGATCGAGTAGACGCAGGTGTCGCGCAGCGTCCCGTCGCGCATGCGCATGTGATTTCGCAGCACCCCGTCGAACTTCGCGCCGAGCCGCTCGATCGCGCGCCGGCTCTGGTGATTGAACAAATGCGTGCGGAACTCGACCGCAACGCAATCCAGCTCTTCAAAGGCGTGGCGCAACAACAGAAGCTTGCATTCGGTGTTGAGCGACGACCGCTGCACCGACCGCCGGTACCACGTCGATCCGATCTCCACCCGCCGGACCTCTGCGTCGATGTTCATGTAGGTCGTCATGCCGACCGGCTCGCCGGTGGCAAGATCGATCACCGCGAACGGCAACATCATCCCCTGTTCGCGCAACTTGAGGCGACGCTCGATCTCCTCCTTCATTTTGTCGGGAGGAGGAACCGATGTGTACCACAGCCGCCAAAGCTCGCCGTCCTGCACGGCGGCGGTCAGCGCGTCGCAATGGGCTTGCGACAGTATTTCAAGCTGCGCGCGGGTGCCTTTCAGCACAACGGTGCTGGGCCAGGGCGGCATGGAGAACAACTCCTCGGGGATTCGCCGGTATGAATCGATTGGTGATATCGCGTGCCGCGCAATCCGTCACAGAAATTCATCGTGGTGCAAGCGACCGTCGGCGAGAGCGCGCGCGCAGCGAACGGCCTGCGGCGATGTCCTTCAAAATCCGAAAGGATGGCCCAGAAGAGCTATCGCGTTATCGACGGCGCGAATGTCGGCGCCGGCCCGGCGCGTCGGATCGACGAACCGGGCCGCCTCTACCGTGTCACAACATCAGGAGCGCCGTTCAGCCCCCGGCGCAGTACGTGCAGCCGCCTTCCTGCGCGCGGTTCACGCCCCATGTTCCTGACGGAATGATGGTGACGCCAGGAATGACGTTGGCGGCCCATTCCTTTGCCGCCTCCTCGGCGCTCACCCCGGCCTTGCCGGCGAGCATCTTGCTTTGGACGTGCAGCGCGATGTTGCATCCGCCGACGATCACGCCTTTCGCCAACAGGCGATCAAGCGCCATGTCATCGACGACCAGGACGCCGGGCTTCGGGTGAAAGAACGGATTCTTCACCGCGACCGCCTTCGTCTCCGGATCGGTGATCTTGAACAACTCCCCGATCTTGTACTTTGCCCACATGGCATCGTTGAGCGCGATCGGAAAGGCGCCGTGGCGCAGAACGAGGACCGCCGTCGCCGACTCGTTCGGCAGGAGGAACGTGTGGACGAATGCGAGCGGGAAGCCGGAATTGATGTCGTAGGCATCGACCACCTGGCGATGGCGGCCCTTCAGCGCTCCCGGCCAATCCGGCCCGTCGGCCTGCGCCGCCGCAGCCTGGACCGGCAACGTCGCGGGTACAGCTCCGGCGGCCCCAAGCGCCATTACGCCCGCAATCCGCCGCAAAAAACCGCGCCGCGGTGTTGCCTCAACTGTCGTTTGGACAAGATCAATCATGTGCTTCTCCTTCCTCAAGTGGCTACTTTTCAACCCCGCTGTAAGTCGTCCGCCGCGGGTGAACGGAATCCTTGAATTCCGGGAAGCTTTTCCAGGCCGGCTCCGGCGCATCAAAACCTTCCCGTGGCGCATAGATCGATGGCTCGATCAGCTTCATCTTCGGGATATAACGCGGGCAGTTTGGAAAAATGGTCCGCACCTGCATGCGCACCATCAATTGTGCACCAACGGTGTGCTGAATCAATGGATCATCGGTTGAGACCGACGCCACACCCTCGACGCGCAGCCGCTTCGGCTTTTCAAAGTCGATGAACAACAGCCCGACCTGAGGGTTCGTCGCGATATTGCCAAGGCTCAGGAACATGCCGTTGCCGTCATAGTCCGGAAAGGCAAGCTCATCCGGCGCGACGACGCGCACGAAGCCCGCCGGACCGCCTTTCAAATTGCAGGTCGGATATCCGTCGCGGGTCGCGGTTGCGAGAAAGAAAAAGATCCGGCTCTCGATGAAGGCCTTATCCTCGTCCGTAAAGGCCTTGCGGGCCGTCACCTGTTCAAGCCGATCGGCAATGCGACGGCTGTCGAACTGATCCTGAAGCCGCCGACAGCCTTCATGGTAGATGATGGTCATTGGTGCTGCTCCGATCGATAATCACCAACAGCGTTCTGCGACAGCTCCTCGGCTACGCGTCTGGCGATCTTATTCGTCCCACGCCTGGACCACGGTTTGGTTCGCGATCTTGCCGCCTCGCAGTTCCAGGACCCCGACGCAAAACACCTTCGCGCCATTGGGGTAGGCGCAGGATTGCGTGAAGGCGAGACGATTGCCCTCGGCGATGCTGGTCTCGACCTTGTGGGTCATCACGCGCCCGCAGATATCGTCCCAGAACGTGGCGATGGCCGATCGGCCTTTGACCTCGCGCGGCCGGCTGGGCGGATTGTTGTGATCGACAATGCGCAACACGGCGTCTTCGGCGTAGAAGTCCGCAAGCATGTGCCCGTCACGCGTTTCGATGGCGCGCTTGAGAGCGGCACCGGTCACTCCGGCAGTCGTGGTGGTCATGGCGTCCTCCGTTCCTGGACCGACGGTCGCTTGGACCGATTCATGAGTAGAGGAAGACGCAGCCGGCCGCTTCGCCCGAGCGGGCCATTTCGGCAATGGCCCGTTCGGGCCATGGCGGTGCGGGGACCCCGGCGCGGGGACTTCAAACGCCCGGCACCCTTCTATCGTGCGCTTTGCGCTTATAGGACTATTATGCTATGAAATAGGACTATTAGCAAGGAGATTTTCCGATGGCATTTTGCGGCGCCGCAGTTTGGCGATATGAGGCCTTCCACGCTTTCGCTGTTATGGCGGCCCGATTCCCTGGTCTTTGCCGCAGGGAAAACTTCGCAAGTCATTTCAGTTGCGGGCGATTTCATCACCATCGACCGCAGGGAGGCCCCGATTTTTGATTTTCCCTGAGAAATTCCCTGTTCTCAGGGAAACTTTCCCTGTTCCGATCGAGAACCGCCGCCGCCATGCAAGCGACCGCCCGCCTTGCTGTCGGAATGCCTCCGTGCCCGCCGATCAGAATCGCAGCGGCCTCGCCTGCTGCACCTGGGGCAGCGCCTGGACCTTGGCGAGCACGTCGGGCGGCACTTCGCCGTCCACCTCGATGAGTGCAATGGCGTTCCCGCCCGGCGCTTCGCGGCCGACATGGAAGGTCGCGATGTTGATGCCGGCCTCGCCCAGCGTCGAGGAGAAGCGGCCGATGAAGCCCGGCTTGTCGAGGTTGGTGATGTAGAGCATCGTCGGGCCGAACTCGGCGTCCATGCGGATGCCCTTGATGTTGACGATGCGCGGCCGCCCGTCGGCGAACACGGTGCCGGACACGAAGCGGTTCATGCGCTCGGTCGTCACCGTCACGGTGATGAGGCTCTCATAGTCGCACTCGCCTTCCCGCGTCGTTTCCTCGACCGCGATGCCGCGCTCCTTCGCGACGTGCGGGGCGGACACCACGTTGACGTCCTGCAGCATCGGCCGCAGCAGCCCGGCGATCGCGGCAGAGGTCAGCGCGCGCGTGTTCATGCGGGCGACGTGACCGTCATAAGCGATCTGCACCTTGGTGATGCCGGTCTCGGTGAGCTGGCCGGCGAACGAACCGAGCTTCTCGGCGAGCGTGATGAAGGGCTTGAGCCGCGGCGCTTCCTCGGCGGTGATCGAGGGGAAGTTCACGGCATTGGCGATGGCGCCGCGCAGCAGGTAGTCGGACATCTGCTCGGCGATCTGCAGCGCGACGTTCTCCTGCGCTTCGTTGGTCGCGGCGCCGAGATGCGGCGTGCACACGACGTTCGGATGCCCGAACAGCGGATTGGCGGTGGCGGGCTCCTCGATGAATACATCGAAGGCCGCGCCCGCGACGTGGCCGAAGTCGAGCGCGGCGCGCAACGCGGACTTCGTCGACCAGGCCGCCGCGCGCGCAGTTGATGATGCGCACGCCCTTCTTCGTCGCGGCGAGCGCCTCGGCGCTCGAGGATGTTGCGGGTCTTGTCGGTGAGCGGCGTGTGAAGCGTGATGAAGTCGGCACGCTTGATGAGTTCGGCGAGCTCGACCTTCTCGACGCCGAGCTCGAGCGCGCGTTCATGCGACAGGAACGGATCGTAGGCGACCACCTTCATCTTCAGGCCGAGGGCGCGGTCGGCAACGATCGAGCCGATATTGCCGCAGCCGATGATGCCGAGCGTCTTGCCGGTGATCTCGACCCCCATGAACTTGTTCTTCTCCCACTTGCCGGCCTGGGTCGAAGCGTCGGCCTGCGGGATCTGGCGCGCGAGCGCGAGCATCAAGGTGATGGCGTGCTCGGCCGTCGTGATCGAATTGCCGAACGGCGTGTTCATCACGATGATGCCCTTCGCCGTCGCCGCCGGGATCTCGACATTGTCGACGCCGATGCCGGCGCGGCCGATCACCTTGAGGCGGTCGGCGCGCTCGATGAGCTTCTTGGTGACCTTGGTGGCGGAGCGCACCGCAAGCCCGTCGAAGTCGCCGATGATCGCGGCGAGCTTGTCTTTGTCCTTGCCGAGGTCAGGCTGGAAGTCGACCTCGACGCCGCGGTCCTTGAAAATCTGGACCGCCGCCGGGGAAAGCGCATCGGAGATGAGAACGCGAGGAGCCATGGTGTTGCCTGTCGAAGAGTTGCGCGGCGCCGAACTAGGGGTCGATAAGCCGCGGGTCGATGAAGTTGCAAATGCGGGTCAGTGAAGTTTCAAGCAGAGAGTTCTCCGCGGTCCGCTTTCTAGTTCCCCTCCCCCGCTTGCGGGGGAGGGTTGGGGAGAGGGCACGCTCCACGGCACGAAGTTGCGGACGGGCGCCCTACCTGACCCTCCCCCGCAAGCGGGGGAGGGGCCGAAAAATGTAGTTATTGGAAGGGAGCACGCGCGTTCACGCCGCCTTGGGCAGCGCGTCCTTGGTCTTGGCGAAGGCCCAGTCGAGCCACTGCGTGAGCACCTCGACGTCGGCCGCCTCCACGGTCGCGCCGCACCAGATGCGCAGGCCTGCCGGCGCGTCGCGATAGTGCGCGAGGTCGTAGCCGGCGCCTTCCTTCTCGACCGCACCGGCGAGCGCCTTGGCGAATGCCGACTGGGCATCGGGCGAGAGCGAGGTCACCGCGGGGTCGACCACCTTGAGGCACACCGAGGTGTTGGAGCGGATGGCGGGATCGGCGGCGAGAAACTCGACCCACGGCGTGCGCGCCACCCAGTTCGAAAGGACCTTGGTGTTGGCATCGGCGCGCGCCATCAGCGCCTTGAGGCCGCCGATCGATTTCGCCCATTGCAGCGCATCGAGATAGTCCTCGACGCACAGCATCGACGGCGTGTTGATGGTTTCGCCTTCGAAGATGCCTTCGTTGAGCTTGCCGCCCTTGGTCAATCGGAAAATCTTCGGCAGCGGCCAGGCGGGCTTGTGGGATTTCGAGCCGCGCCACCGCGCGCGGCGACAGCACCAGCATGCCGTGAGCCGCTTCGCCGCCCAGCACCTTCTGCCAGGAGAAGGTCGCGACATCGAGCTTGTCCCAGTCGAGCGCCTGGGCAAACGCGGCGGAGGTCGCGTCGCAGATGGCGAGGCCTTGGCGATCGGATGCGATCCAGTCGCCGTTCGGCACCCGCACGCCCGACGTCGTGCCGTTCCAGGTGAACACGACGTCGCTCGACCAGTCGACCTTGGCGAGATCCGGCAGTTCGCCGTAGCCCGCCTTGAGGACCGTCGCGTCCTTGAGCTTCAGCTCCTTGAGGACATCGCTGACCCAGCCTTCGCCGAACGATTCCCATGCCAGCATGGTGACGGGGCGGGCGCCGAGCAGCGACCACAGCGCCATCTCGACCGCGCCGGTATCGGATGCGGGGACGATGCCGATGCGATGGCTCGCCGGCACCTCGAGCACCTCGCGGGTGAGATCGATCGCGCGCTTGAGCTTGGCGCGACCGAGCTTGGCGCGGTGCGAACGTCCGAGAGCGGCGTCAGTAAGGACTTGGAGGCTCCAGCCGGGGCGCTTCGCGCAGGGGCCGGACGAAAAGTGCGGATTAGCCGGCCGCACGCCGGGCATCGTGATCGTCATTGGTCTACCCTTCCAGATAGGCGCCCCTCGGTGGGGAGGGGTGTCCCGCTGCCGGACATATGGAAGGGCGGCCGTCGGCGTCAAGCGCGAAGTGGGGGCAGGGGCGAGGGATACGCAAAGGCGCCGTGTCGACGATCGGCGCTAGAGCTAGCGCACCCACGATACGCCTGCAGAAACCGCGCGGAGCTTAGAATTTACACTCCAACGCCGCTGCGCACGCTTGAGGTGTTCAGCTTGATGTCGCCGGGCGCGCCGAGCTGAAGATATTCGATTTCACCGCGCAAAAAGAAATGCTGCGTGACAGCATGAATCGATGCCAACGCCGACAGGATAACCCGAAGACATATTTGCCGTGGCTGCTGTCGCCCTGAGCGTAGGTTGCGCCGAGGTCGAGGCAGGCCAAACCGGACTGAGGCGGTCCGGGAGTGGACGCCGTCGGCGTCACATCTGCACGGTTAACGCACGTTGGTGCAAGTACGCGTTGTATCGACCTGCGCAACCGAAACCCGCGAAACCATAAGGAAGAAAGTTTTCGATAGGCCCAGCCGAGACGCGCCGCGAGCACTTCCGTAACGCATAATCGTAACAGTTGCCCCGGTGCCTACCGTCACATTGAATGTGGCGTCATACGATGCGCCCGTTGACGCGTTTACGAAATAACTGCGGAACTGTCGAGTTCGATGCGCTTGGCCGCTATAGGAGGCCCAATTGAAATTAAACTCAAGCCGACAACAACATCGTCAATCTGATAGTTATAGCCGACAAACCCGCCGAACGCTGGCGCCGGTCTGACGTAAGCCTCGGCAGCTGAGGCATTTCGTCACAGGCAATTGGTGCAGTTTGCGTCCAGTTGCGCAATGATGTTGGCAATCGATGCCGCCGGGCGCACCACTGAAATCGACGCCACCGAAATCGGCGCCGACCTGGCCGCCGCCGTACATGCCCGCCCAGCGCGGATAATTCGGCGGATCGGCCGCCGGCTGCGCTGAGCCGCGCAACAGCAGATCACCAAAGTCGCCCGCGAAAGCCGGCGAAGCCGAAGCTGCCAGCAGCACCAATCCACAAACCAGGAAACGCATTCATGCCTCCGGCTACATGGAAAGACTTTCGCCCATTAACCTTAATGGAGCGTTAGCCCGGAGCGCGGGCGTCCCGCCCGCATCGGTGGGGCCAGTTGGCACGTCAACCGAAGTGCGACACTAGCGGGCGGGACGCCCGCGCTCCGATGCGACGATCCGGCAAAACAAAGACGGCGCGGGAGTTAACCCGCGCCGTCTTCAGGCGTTAACGATTGTGGCTGGGATCAGCCTTTGCGCACCAGTGGCACGACCGGGGCGATCGGCTCGCCGAGATTCCACCGCATGCCGATCATCACGTCGTTCGAAGTGATGTTGTTGAACACGAACGGGCTGGTCGGGATCGACGTGCCGTCGAACGCGTGCGGCGTGCCGGTCGTCGCCTTGCCGAGGTCGACGTAGCGATAAGTCATTTCGAGCGTCAGGCCGGGCGTCACCTGATAGCCGAGACCAGCGTAGAACGCCCACGCGAAGTTCCACTTCGACCCGCGTGTCGAAGTAGGTGGTGCTGAGGATTGTCGCGCCCGATCTGAGTCGGCGCCCTGATCCATGAAGTTGGAGATGGTATTGCGCGACGCGCCGATACCGGCGCCGATGAACGGCGTCACGCACCACCACGTGCCGAGATCGATATAGGCATTGGTGAGGAACAGCCACTCCGTCTTTTGCGCGGTGTAGTCGTCGGGAAGCGTCGAGCGCCGCCTTGTTCGACCTGCTGGCCGTGGAAGTTCGCTGTGGCGCGATATTCACCCGTGGCGTCCACGCGGAACCAGTTGTTGAATCGATAGCCCGCGCCAAGCGAGTACAGCGGCGCGGCATCGAAATTCAAGAATGGGTGCGTGATACTGTCGCCCGCAAATTCCGGCGGCAGCGGCTGCAGTGCCAGCGAGTCGACCTGCTGGTTGCTGAAGCCGATGTTGCCGCGCAAATACCAGCCTGAGAAATTCGGCACCACGGGAACGGGCGCCACGATCGGCGGCGGCGGAATAAGGTCCGCCGCATTGGCAGCGGTGACTGAGAGGCCGGCGGCCACGCTCGCCAGCACGAGCATTTTGCAGTTACTCATGACATCATCCTTCCGATCTTGTCCGGAGCACGCCAATACAGGGCGCCGGTTGGTTCGACGGAGGAACGATGCCAGCCAATTCCTAAGGGAGGCTTAACCTTACTTTTTCACCATGATCATTATCTTTTTCACGCAGTATCGTGTCGCGAGTGCAACATCAACGAGTTTAGACTGCTCGAAACGGCGGCTTCGAAAATAATTTCGAAAACGTTTTATTAAGAGGTTCAGTTATGCCGACGTCATCGCCCGGCTTGACCGGGCGATCCAGTAACCCCTGAATTTCGACCGTGGACCCGGCGTTCGTTCCTCCGATGGCGCAGGGGTTACTGGATGCTCCGCGTACGCGGAGCATGACGCCACAGAATGCAGTGATATCCGATTTCGCCGATCGATCGACTCGCGCACGATAAAGCGCGCCACGATCGCGCGACGGTGCGAACGCTGCGCTTTGCGCACCCTACAGGCCAATCCAGACGCGGCAGCTTCGCTGCTTCAGGCCGCGACTTCGGTGAGCGCGTCGACGACGCCGTCCACCACTTCCTCGACAAGCGAGGGATCGTCGCCCTCGCCGGTCACGCGAATGACCGGCTCGGTGCCGGACGGCCGCACGATCAGGCGGCCCTGCCCGTTGAGACGCGCGGTGGCACTTGCGATCGCTGACTTCACCTTGTCGGTTTCGTGCGGCTTGCCGTTGCGATAGCGCACGTTCTTCGTCACTTGCGGCAGCGGCTCGAAGCGATGGCATACGGCAGAGCACCGGCTGGCCCAGCCGCTTCACCACCGCCATCACCTGCAGCGCCGCGACGAAGCCGTCGCCGGTCGTGGTGTAGTCCGACAGGATGATATGCCCGGACGGTTCGCCGCCGAGATTGTAGCCCTGCTCGCGCATCTTCTCGAGAACATAGCGGTCGCCGACCTGCACGCGCAGCAACGAAATGCCGAGTTCGGCAAGGCGGCGCTCGAGGCCGAGATTGGACATGATGGTGGAGACGACGCCGGGCTTCGTCAGTCGCCCGTCCTTGTGCCAGCTCTCGCAGATCACCGCCATGAGCTGGTCGCCGTCGACCAGGCGTCCGCGTTCGTCAACGATGACCACGCGGTCGGCGTCGCCGTCGAGCGCGATGCCGATGTCCGCGCGCATCTCCTTGACCTTGCGGATCAGCGCTTCCGGCTCGGTCGAGCCGCAATCCTTGTTGATGTTGAAGCCGTCGGGATCGACGCCGATCGAAATCACCTCGGCGCCAAGCTCCCACAGCGCCTCCGGCACGACGCGGTAGGCGGCGCCGTTGGCGCAGTCGACGACGACGCGCAGGCCGTCGAGGGAGAGATTGCGCGGCAACGTACGCTTGGCGAACTCGATGTAGCGATCATGCACGCCGTCAATGCGCTTGGCGCGACCCAGCCCATTGGACTTGGCGAGCTTCTTGGAGAGGTCGCCGTCGATCAGCTGCTCGATCTCCACTTCGACCTCGTCCGACAGCTTGTAGCCGTCGGGACCGAACAGCTTGATGCCGTTGTCGTCATAGAGATTGTGCGAGGCCGAGATCATGACGCCGAGGTCGGCGCGCATCGAGCGGGTCAGCATGGCGACGGCCGGCGTCGGGATCGGTCCGAGCAGCAGAACGTCGAGGCCGACCGACGTGAAACCCGCCACCATCGCGGTCTCGATCATGTAGCCGGAGAGCCGGGTGTCCTTGCCGATCACGACGCGATTGCGATAGTCGCCGCGGCGGAACACGACGCCGGCCGCCTGCCCCACCCGCAGCGCCAAGTCCGCCGTGATCACGCCATTGGCGCGGCCACGAATGCCATCGGTACCAAAATACTTGCGAGCCATGATGACCTCACCCCCCGGCCAGATCGAACAGCTTTTGTTCCCGCGGTATCGGGGCGCATTTTAAGGCTTTCCGGTGGCAGAAGCCTCAAAAAAAGTGGTTTACGAAGACGGTAGCCCGGATGAAGCGCAAGCGTAATCCGGGACGGTCTGGCCAAATTGCGGGAGCGTCCCCGCATTGCGCGCCGGCAAAAGCCGGCGCTCCATGCGGGCTACGTCGGCTCGCCGACCACGATGACGTGAAGCTTGCGCGGACCATGGGCGCCGAGAATGAGCGTCTGCTCGATGTCGGCGGAGCGCGACGGACCGGTGATCAGGTTGACGGCGCGCGGCAGGCCGCCGACGCCGTAATGATCCCGCAACCGCGCCAGCGCCGCCTCGAAGTCCGACGTGACGTCGCGGGCGTCGACCACGACGATATGCACATCGGGCAGGAAATTGAGCGTGGTCGGATTGTCGGCGCCCGACGTCATGACCACGGTGCCGGTCTCGGCCACCGCGGCGAAGGCGTGAGACACGGCGGCAAGGTCGTTGCCGTCCGACTTGCCGCGGCTCACCTCGAGCGTCGGCGCATTGCTCCATGGCAGCGCCGCGAGGCGCGGATCGTCGCCATGCCGCACGCGCATCGGCAGGTTGAAGCGGCGCAGAAATGCAGCGACCGCCGCCGGCACATCGGTGCCGTCGGCGGCGCGTTCCACCGAGCCGGCGGCGGCCTCGACCATGCGCATGAAAAGCGCGAGCCGCTCCGCCGGCGGCAGCTGTCCGCGCTGCGGCACGACTCCCGAAGGATGTCCGGTCAGGCGCGTTGCGACTTCGAGCTGGCGCGGCGCCTCTGCGCCGGTGACGCCCAGCGAGCGGCGGATGGTTGCGAGAACGAGATCGCGCGGCGTCATCGGGCGCTACCCGGCGCGGCCGGCGTCGCAGCCGCACGCTCGCGCGCCTTCCATTGCGCCTGGAATGTCGCCCCTTCAGGCGCCGGAAAATCGCGAAAGCGCGTCCATCCGGAGGCGAGCGGCAGCCAGCGGAACCGCCCGCGACTCCGACCGAACAGTGCCAGCAACCGCGCGCCGATACCTGCGCAAATTCCGTAAAGCCGCGGCCGCTTGGCGAAGAACGCCCAGAACGCCAGGCCTGAGCGCACCGTCGCGGGCGACAAATGCCGCTCGAATTCGCGCTCGCGCCACGAGCGCATCATGCGCGGCAGCGGAATGCGCACCGGGCACACTTCTTCGCAACGACCGCAGAACGTCGACGCGTTGGGCAGATGGCCGGCCTGATCGATGCCGATGAGGCTCGGCGTGAGCACCGCGCCCATCGGGCCCGGATAGACCCAGCCATACGCGTGTCCGCCGACCGCGTGATAGACCGGGCAGTGGTTCATGCAGGCGCCGCAGCGAATGCAGCGGAGCATGTCGTGGAATTCACCGGCGAGCATCGCCGAGCGGCCATTGTCGAGCAGCACCACGTGATATTCGCCGGGCCCATCGGGATCGTCGCCGCGGCGCGGTCCGGTCGAGAGCGTGGTGTAGACCGACATCTCCTGCCCGGTCGCCGAGCGCGCCAGCACGCGCAGCATCTGCGCCAGGTCTTCCAGCGTCGGCACCAGCTTCTCGATCGACGCGAGCACGATGTGGGCCTTGGGCAACGTCTGGGTGAGATCGCCGTTGCCTTCGTTGGTGACGATCACCGAGGTGCCGGTCTCGGCGACGAGGAAGTTCGCGCCGGTAATGCCGACGTCGGCGGCGAGGAATTTCTGCCGCAGCACCGCGCGCGCCTCGGCGAGAAGGCTCGTCGGTTCGACCAGATTGCGATCGGCCGGCAGATGCGTGTGGACGCGGCGGAAATCCTCCTCGATCTGCGCCTTGGTGAGGTGCACGGCGGGCGCAATGATGTGGGAAGGGACTTCGTGGCGCAGCTGAATGATGTACTCGCCGAGATCGGTCTCGACCGGCGTGATGCCGTTTGCCGACAGGAAATCGTTGAGGCCGATCTCCTCCGACACCATGCTCTTGCCCTTGGTGACGGTGCGGGCGCCGAGCTTGCGGCAGATATCGAGAATGATCTGCCGCGCGTCCTCGGCGGTCACAGCGTAATGCAGATGGCCGCCCGCGTCGGTGAGGCGCCGCTCATAGGCTTCGAGGTAGAGGTCGAGATGAGCGAGCGTGTGCTCCTTGATGTCGCGGGCCGAGTCGCGCAGCGCATCGAATTCCGGGAGCCGGTCGGCAGCCTCCTGGCGCCGCGCGATGAAATTCACCTCGACGAATTTCAGCGCCGTCTGCAGCTCGGGATCGGCGAGCGCGGCCTTGGCGTTGTCTTTGAAGCTCGATGACGTCGCCAACTGGCTCATGGTCCCTGGCTCATGGTCCGGCCTCGCCTGCGCCGCGGCGGGCGCGCCGATCGCGGGCGAACCGGTCATTCCCGCGAGCACCTCCGCGACATGGCGCACTTCGACCGCGGCGCCGTCGCGTTGCAGCTTGCCCGCCATGTTCATCAGGCACCCGAGATCGCCTGCGAGCAGGAGGTCGGCACCGGTCGCGACCACGTTCGCCGTCTTCTTGGCGACGATGGCGTTCGAGATGTCCGGGTACTTGACGCAGAACGTCCCGCCGAAGCCGCAGCACACATTGGCGTCGCGCATCTCGGTGAGTTTGAGCCCGGCGACTGTCGCGAGCAGGCGTCGCGGTTGATCGTGCACGCCGAGTTCGCGAAGGCCCGAGCAGGCATCGTGATAGGTCGCGGTCGCGGCAAGCTCTGCCGCGACGCGGGTCACGCCGCGCACATCGGTGAGGAATGACACCAGCTCGTAGACCTTGGCGGCAAAAGCATCGGCGCGCGGCGCCCAATTGGGATCGCCGCGAAACAGCTCCGGGTAATGGACCTTGAGCATGCCAGCGCAGGAACCGGACGGCGCCACGACATAGTCGAACGGCGCAAAGGCTTCGATCACCTGCTCGGCAATGGCGCGCGTGGTGGCGCGGTCGCCCGAGTTGAAGGCCGGCTGGCCGCAACAGGTCTGCCGCGGCACATCCACCGTGCACCCGGAGTCCTCGATAAGCTTTGCTGCCGCGAACGCGATCGATCGGGCGGATCAGGTCGACAAGGCAGGTGACGAACAATCCGACCCGCGGGCCTGTCGACATGAAGCGCTCCTCGCCCGGTGATGGGCGCGCGCGACATTGGAGCAATCGCGCTGGCGTCGCAAGCGGCAGCCAAAAGATGGGCGGCACACCAAAAATAAACTCGCCCGGCCGAGGCCGGGCGAGCGCAGGAAACGCGGCGAATGCGACAGCAGTTACATCGGCGGCGTCAGACCATCGCGGCCGACGTTGATGCCGCCGGTTTCGATGCTGCCATCGGGCTTCTTGGTGCCGTTGGCGACAAAGATCTTCGCGCCGGGCTTGAGATCGGCGCGGTCGCCGTTGACGAACAGCACGATCGGAATGTCCTTCGGCACGAGGATTTTCTTCTCGCCGTCCTTGTATTTCATCGTCAGCATCGGTCCATCGACGCCGGTCACGAGTACTTCCACGTTCGCGTTCGTCATGGTGCTTTGCGGCACGAGGTCCCATGGCCGATGGCCTTCACCGGCACCGCGGCGCGCTTCCGGGAAGATGTGCACTTCGAGCGCCTTCTGGGTGCCATCGGGCTGCGGCATTGCGGTGATGCCGACGAAGGAATTCTGATGGATGTCGGCGAGTGCCGCTTTCGTGACGCCGCTCACCTGGGCGTTGTCCGTGAGATGGACAGTGACGGTCGAACCCTCGCGGGTCTTGACCTCGAGCGTGTTGCCGTTGACCTTCTCGATCGTGCCGCGCACGCGTGCCGGAGCTTGCGCCGAAGCGGTGCCAACCGTCAGCAGAAGCGCCAATCCGGCGGCGCCGAGCACCGCGCTTTTGAAGTTGAGCATGTGACTTCCTCCAATGCCGCCCAGGGTTTGTCGCACGCCCTTGGCTGAAATGATCCCCCGCCAAAGTGCGGTTGTGGGCGTGTTCGGTGACGGCTAAGCGACAGGATAAAGCACTTTTTGCAGCGGCAGTCGATCACATCCGCGTGCGCCCGCGAAGCTGCGAACGAACCATGATCTTAACGCCGCGCCTTACTCCTCGTCCGCGACGCGGTTCGTCAGCACGCCGATTTCCGGCGAGGAGATTTCGACGACATCGTCCGGCTTGAGCCAGCGCGGCGGATCCGTGCGCGGTCCGAGCTTGACCGGCGTGCCCGTGACGATGATGTCGGCCGGCTTGAGGGTCATGAAGGTCGTCACGTAAGCAATGAGGTCCGCGAACGAGAAGATCATGTTCGCGGTGTTGTCCTCCTGGGTGACCTCGCCGTTGAGCTTCACGGTGAGGTGCATCGGCTGCGACGGATCGATCTCGTCGGCGGTGACGATCCAGGGACCGATGCTGCCGGTCTTGTCGAAGTTCTTGCCCTGGGTGACGTTGAACTTGCCGTGGCGCATCCAGTCGCGCACCGTCCCTTCGTTGCACAGGGTGTAGCCGGCGATGAGATCGCGCGCGCGGCCTTTGCCGATGTGCCGGCCTTCGCGCCCGATCACCATGGCGATCTCGCCCTCGTAATCGAGCTCGATGCGATACCTTGGGGCGCACCAGCGCCTGGCCGGAGCCGACCAGCGAACCCGGGTGCCGATAGAACATGCTTGGATATTTCGGGACATTGGGATCGTTGAAGTCGGCATTGCGGTTGGCGTAGTTGATGCCGATGCAGAGGATCTTTTCCGGCGTCAGCACCGGCGGCAATAGCTCGATCTCGGTGAGGCGGAAATCCGCCCGCACGCCGGCGACCGCGGCGCGCGCGTCGTCGAGCGCGCCGGCTCGGATGACATCGGTCAGCGTTGCATATCGTCCACCGCCCAGCCGCATGCGCAGATCGACGACGCCATCGCCCACCACCGCGCCATAGCTCGCGCGCCCATGGGCAATGTAACTTGCAAGACGCATCCCCAGCTCCACGATCGCGGCGGCCAGCGCCGGCTCGAACTGCCGGCACTATGCCGAACGCCGCCGCGATTTCCAGCGAAATTCGAAGGGCTTCGCCGGGGACGGTTCCGTCGTCAGAACCGCGGCGGCGCAGCCGCTGCAGCGGGCGCAACGGGGTTGCGCGCATCGAGTTCGCGCAGTTGCTTGCGGTTCGCGTTCCACTGTGCCGCGCTCAACGCGCTGCTGGCGGAAAAAGTCGCGTACGAGCGCTGCAGCGTCGACAGATTGGCCGACGGGGTCGGGGTGATCGCAAGGTAGGCGCTGAGCGCCGCTTGATTGCTTTCGAAGAGCTTCCGCGCTTCCTCAAGCTTGCCCTGATCGCGCAACACGATTGCCTGTCGTGCGCGCTCGCGGACGACCTGTTCCATGACGGTGTCCATCACGGCGGCGTCGGCGCTCGCCGTCACCTCGGCCCCAGACTGGCTGAAGCGCCCGTGGATCGGCGCATCGATCGTCTTCTTCTCGCCGGTCGCGGGGACTGTGTAGGCGACGCGGACGCTGCCCCAGTTCTGGTCCTCGGCGGTCGGCTTCCCATCGGCGGCGATCTCCAACAGGACATAGTGCTCGGTCGCGGCATAAACCTGGTTGAGCCGGAAGCTCGCATGCTCGCCTTCGACGTTGCCGTCGCGGCTCAGCGCGCGGACGACGCGGGCGCCTGGCTTCATGTCGACATCGATCGAGACCATCTGCGCGCAGGACGACAGCACGTCATCGAATTCGCGGTTGAAAATCTGGACGAGGTCCGAGGGCGAACTGGCGAAGGCATGATTGCCGTCGCTGGCGCGGGCAAGCTGCAGCATCAGATCTTCGTTGTAGTCGGCACCAAGCCCGATGGTGGAGACCGAAATGCCCTCGGCCAGCAGTTGCTTGCCGAGCGCACTGAAATCCGCCGGCTGGCTCGGTCCCACATTGGCCATGCCGTCGGACAGCAACACGACGCGATTGAGATGGCGGTCGTCCTTGAATTTGCGCACTTCGCCGGCGCCATTGCGGACGCCGGCATAGATCGCGGTCGAACCGCGCGTGTCGATGCGGCGGATCTGATCGATGAAGGTGTTGGGATCGGCGACCTTCTGCGCCGGCACGATCACGTCCACCTTGTCATCGAAGATGACGAGCGAGGCGATGTCGTTTTGCGACAGCCGGCTCACGGCCATGATGGCGGCGCCGCGGGCCTGGGCAATGCGATCACCTTCCATCGAGCCGGAGCGGTCGATGACGAAGGCGACGTTCACCGGCGTGCGGTTGGCGTTAGGCTCGGGCTTGCAGCCGTTGAGCCCGATGCGGAGGTAGTTCGGCGCCTGGTCGCCGCTCTTCATGACCGAATGGGCGAGCCGGGCGGTAAGCGTGATCGGCTCCTCTGCTCGGGCGGGGAGCGAGGCCGAGGCTTGCGGAGGCGAGCGCGATCGAGAGGGCAGTGGAGCAAAAGATGGCAGGCAAACGAGTTGTCATGAAAATGATCTCCTTTAAGGCGTCACCACGCCGTCTCGCCCCCGTATTGCAATGACGTGAAGGGAGCGCCGGCGCACGAAATCGCCGGCGCATCATTGTCCGTTCGGCGTTGGCAAAAGTTGGGAGGAACCGTGTCGGCGCGGTTTTCGTTTGCGTCGGTATTGCAGCAAAACCCGGCGCGACCGACATGCCGCGATGCCGTTGCCGCTCCTGGAACCCTGTGATACCGCAACCGCCTTGAAAATCGCGGCGGGCGTCACCCGGCCGTGGTAACTGCGTGAAAGCAAAGGAGCAGGATCATGCCGGACAAGGCACAGAAGATTGGCTGGATCGGCATGGGGCGCATGGGCTTTCCCATGGCCCAGCGACTGCTCAAGGCCGGCTACGACGTTTCGATCTGGAATAGGACCCGCGCCAAGGCGGAGCCGCTTGCCAAATCCGGCGGCCGGATCGTCGACAAGCCGAGCGATCTTGCCGGCGTCGACGTGCTGTTCGCGATCGTCTCGACCGGCAAGGACTTGGAAGAGGTCTATTTCGGCCCGAACGGCGTCTGCAGCGCGAACAAAGTGCCGCCGGTGTTCATCGATTGCTCGACCATTGCGGTCGACGAATCTGCCGACATCCGCAAGCGGCTCGCCGAGCGCGGCGCGAGCTTCCTGTGCTGCCCGGTGAGCGGCAATGCCAAGGTCATCAATGCCGGCAAGCTGTCGGCGGTGGCATCCGGCCCCGAACCGGCATTCCGCGTCGCCGAGCCGATGATCAAAGTGTTCGCCCCGCGCGGCGTTTCCTATGTGGGTGACGGCGAACTCGCCCGCATCTGCAAGATCGCCCACAACGTCATGCTCGGTGTCGTGATCGAGAACCTGATCGAGATCACGCTGTTGACCAACAAGATGGGCGTGCCGCGGCACGCGTTCCTCGCCTTCCTCAACAACGGCGTCATGGGCTCGATGTTCACGGCCTATAAGTCGCCGGCGCTGGTCAATCTGGACTGGACCACCACCTTCACGCCCGAGCTGTTGCGCAAGGACCTCGACCTCGGCCTCGAGCTTGCCCGACAGATGGATGTGCCGATGCCGGTCACCGCCGCGACCCGCGAAATGCTGCAGGCCCATATCGGCGCGGCGCTGTTGAAGGCCAGACCCCGAGGGTTATCTCGCCAAGGACTTTGCCGACCCTGATGGAGACCATGGCGACCGGCGCCGGCATGAAGCTCGAAAGCGAAAACAAGCCGGTGCCGACCGGCCTCGAGAGCTGAGCACGGAATCGCGCCTGTCGCGCTTGTCGCCAACCGTTGTTGAGGGCTGGCGCAATGTCGATCCACCGCGTCAGCGTGAAGGTGGTGTGACGCCTACTGCGCCGGCGGGATGACGCCGGGCAGCTTGCGCACGAGGCCGCGGAAAACGTCGCCGCGTTGCTCGAAATTGGCGAACTGATCGAACGACGCGCAGGCCGGCGACAGCAGCACCACCGGGTGAGCGATGCCCGAGGCCTCGGCATCGCGCGCGGCTTCGGCGACGGCGCGATCGAGCGTCTCGACAATGGCGTGGTCGACCTTGCCGTCGAGCGTCGAAGCGAAATCCGCGGCTGCGGTGCCGACCAGATAGGCCTTGCGGATGCGCGGAAAGAAACCGGACAGCGATGCGATGCCGCCGGTCTTCGCCTTGCCGCCCGCGATCCAGAAGATATCGCTGAAGCACGCCAGTGCCTGAGCAGCGGAATCCGCGTTGGTCGCCTTCGAATCGTTGATGAACAGCACTTTGTCCTTGCGTCCGACCTCCTCCATCCGGTGGGCGAGCCCAGGAAACGAACGCAAGCCGGCCTGAATGGTCTTGAGATCGAGACCGAGAGCCAGCGCAGCGGCCGTCGCGCAGGCCGCGTTCTGCGCATTATGCCGGCCGCGCAACGAGCCGATGCCGCCAAGCAAAGCGATCTCGCGCGCGGTCCCGCCGGTCGCCTGGAAGACGCGGTCCCCTTCCGCATAGATGCCGTAAGCGAGCGGCTGGCGCACCGACACGCGCGTAACGCGGGTGCCGACGCGCTCCGCCCGGTCGGCAATCGCCTGGCACCAGTTGTCGTCGACGCCGACGATCGCGGTGCCGTTGCGCTGGACACCGGCGATGAGGCGCTCCTTCACCGCGGCGTATTGGGCAAGGGTGCCGTGCCGGTCGAGGTGGTCCTCGGTGACGTTGAGGAGCACGCCGACCGAAGGATCGATGCTCGGTGCAAGGTCGATCTGAAACGAGGAGCATTCGATCACATGGATGCGGCCGGGCTGCGGCGGCGCGAGCGACAGGATCGCGGTGCCGATGTTGCCGCCGAGTTGCGTGTCGAAATCAGCGCTCGCGCACAGATGCGCAATCAGCGCCGTCGTCGTCGACTTGCCGTTGGTGCCGGTGATGGCAACGAACGGCGCGTTGGGCGCGTGCGCGCGCCGCTCGCGGCAGAACAGCTCGATGTCGCCGATCACCTCGACCGCCATGGCGCGGGCAAGCCCAACCGACCAGTGGGGCGACGGATGGGTCAGCGGCACGCCCGGCGCCAGCACCAGCGCCGCGATCTTCGACCAATCGAGTTCGCGCAGATCGGCGACCGGAACGCCGGCGCTCGCCGCATTGGCGATGCGCTCCGCACTGTCGTCCCACCCGACGACATCGGCGCCGCCGGCAAACAGCGCGCTCGCCGCGATGAGCCCCGAGCCGCCAAGCCCGAACACCGCGACTTTCCGCCCGGCAAAAGTCGTGATCGGGATCATCCATCCCTCCCTGACTTCCAGGGAGTGCCGAGCCACATTTCAGAGTTACGCCTCTTCTCCCCTCCCCCTTGTGGGGAGGGGTCGGGGGTGGGGGTCGAGAGGTGTGGCACAGCCATGCCAAAACCGCCCGACCCCCCACCCCGACCCTCCCCCACAAGGGGGGAGGGAGAAGAATGCATTACGCCGCGGGCAACGGACCGACGCAAATCACGCACGATGTAAATCGGCGGGACGAACGACGAGGCGGCAGCCGCAATCATCATCGCGCCTGTCACCGCAGCTTGAGGGTGGAGAGGCCGGCGAGCGCCAGCACAACGGCGATGATCCAGAACCGGATCACGATCTGCGGCTCGGTCCAGCCGAGCTGCTCGAAATGATGATGGATCGGCGCCATCAGGAAAACGCGCTTCTTCGTGAGCTTGTACATCATCACCTGGATGATGACTGAGACCGCTTCGAGCACGAACAGGCCCCCGATGATGCCGAGCACGACCTCGTGCTTGGTGACGACGGCGACAGTGCCCAACAGACCGCCGAGCGCCAGCGAACCGGTGTCGCCCATGAAGATCGACGCCGGCGGCGCGTTGAACCACAGGAAGCCGAGACCCGCGCCCAGAATGGCGCCGCACAGCACCGCAAGCTCGCCGGCACCGGAGACAAAATTGACCTGCAGATATTCGGCGAACACCGCGTTGCCGATCGCCCAGGAGATGGCGCCGAAGCTGCCTGCAGCGATCATGACCGGCACGATGGCAAGGCCGTCAAGGCCATCGGTGAGGTTCACGGCATTGCCCGCGCCGACCACGATGAAGGCGCCGAAGATGATGAAGAACCAGCCGAGGTTCAGCAGCAGATCCTTGAAGAACGGAAAGGCGAGCGACGTCGAAAGCGGCGAGTGGCCGACGGTCTTGATCACGTAACAAGCGACCGCCGCGATCGCAAATTCGATCAGCAAGCGCGTGCGACCGGAGAAACCGGCGTGCGTCTGCTTCGTCACCTTCAGATAATCGTCGTAGAAGCCGATGAGGCCGAACCCGAGCGTCACGCCCACGACGACCCACACGTACACGTTGGTGAGGTTTGCCCACAGCGCCGTCGACACCATGAGGCCCGACAAGATCATCAACCCGCCCATGGTGGGCGTGCCCTTCTTGGTCACGAGGTGAGACTGCGGGCCGTCGGGGCGGATCGGCTGGCCCTTGCCCTGCCTGATGCGCAACTTGGTGATGATCACCGGACCGAACAGGAAGACAAAGATGAGCGCCGTCACGGTGGCGCCGACCGCGCGAAAGGTGATGTAGCGGAACACGTTGAAGACGGAGATCTGGTCGGACAGATCGGTCAGCCAATACAACATGCCATCAACCTTGCGCTTGCGCCGCTGCCGGCGCCGGGTTGTCGGAATAGCGGCGCGCCAACGCTTTGACGACAGGCCCCATGCGAGACCCGGCGGAGGCCTTGACCATGAGGGCGTCGCCGCTGCGAACCGCGGCCACGACCTGCGGCTCAAGCTCGACCGCGCTACTCGCATAACCGCCGCGCACCGTCGAGGGAAGCGCCTGCCACAGCGCCGCCATCAGCGGCCCGGCGCAATAGACAAGATCGACCGCGTTGTCGCGGATCGGCTCGGCCAGCGCGGCGTGAAGCTCCTCGGCCGTGCGGCCGAGTTCCAGCATGTCGCCGAGCACGGCGATGCGGCGGCCGCCCGGCGCGGTCTGCGCCTGGCCGAGGAGCGCGAGCGCGGCGCGCATTGACGTTGGGTTGGCGTTGTAGCTCTCGTCGATGACCAGCGCCGGACCTTCCGGCAACGCGAGGACGATGCGCGTGCCGCGGCCTGCGGCGGGTGCCTGCTGCGCGAGCGCGAGCGCGGCGCGGGCGAGGTCGGCGCCGGCAAGATGCGCGGCGGCCAGCACCGCAAGCGAATTCATGACGAGATGGCGACCCGGCGCGCCGATCTTGTAGGTCACCGGAAGCCCAAGAATCTTCGCCTCGACGGTCGAGGAGTCGGGCTGAAGCGCGCATTTGACGAGACGCGCGTCGGCCCGAGCATTTTCGCCGAAGCTCACGATCCGGTGCACGCCGGCCTCTCGCGCGTGTCGTCTCAGCCGCTCGTAGTGAGGGTTGTCACGATTGATCACGGCGGCGCCGTCCGGCTCGAGGCCGAGAAAGATCTCCGCCTTGGCATCGGCGATCGCGGCAACCGAGTCGAAAAATTCAAGATGCACCGGCTCGATCGCAGTGATGATCGCAATGTGCGGGCGCACCATGCGCACCAGCGGCGTAATTTCGCCCGGATAATTCATGCCGATCTCGAACACGGCGTAACGCGCTGACAGCGGCAAGCGCGCGAGCGACAGCGGCACGCCCCAGTGATTGTTGAACGATGCGGTCGAAGCGTGGGTTTCGCCGTCGGACCGCAGCGCCAATGCCAGCGCCTCCTTGGTGGATGTCTTCCCGACCGAACCGGTCACCGCGACGATGCGTGCTTGCGAGCGCGCACGCGCCGCGCGCGCGAGGTCGCCAAGCGCTGCAAGCACGTCGGCCACAATGAGAAGCGGCGCATCGGCTGCGACCGAGCGATCACTTCCATCGCGGCATTGCCCCTCGCCGACGGCAACGCCAGCTTTTCTCTCCCCGGCGGCGACGGTGCCTTTCCCCTCCCCCGCTTGCGGGGGAGGGTCAGGGAGGGGGCCTGTCCGCGTGTCCCTGCGCTGGAGTTCCTCCTCCCCAACCCTCCCCCGCACGCGGGGAAGGGAGTGACCGATGCGGTGGAGGGAGTCCCGCGCGACGACCGCGAGGCCCGCGCCGCCCTTGAGCGCGGCCGCAACGAAGTCGTGGCCGTCGAGGGTATCGCCCTTGATGGCGAAAAAGGCCTCGCCTGTTTTGATCGAGCGGCTGTCGATCGAAATGCCGGTGATCGTCTCCGGCAACGCGCCGGCGCGCTCGGCGCCGGTTGCCTCAACGATCGCGCCGACAGTCCACAGCGGCGCCGTCATGATTGCGCTCCGTAAGCCGCCTTGCCCTTGAGCGCCCGCGCCGCCGCCTCATGATCGCTAAAGGGAATGACTTTCCCGCCGATGGTCTGACCGGTCTCATGTCCCTTGCCGGCGATCAGCAGCACGTCGCCCGGCGCGAGGTCCGCAATGGCCTGGGTGATGGCTTCGCTGCGGTCGCCGACCTCGCGGGCGCCGGGCGCGGCAGCTATGATCGCGCCGCGGATCGCCGCCGGATCTTCGGTGCGCGGATTGTCATCGGTAACGATGACGACGTCGGCCCTTTCCGCGGCGACCGCGCCCATCAACGGCCGCTTGCCGGCATCGCGGTCGCCGCCGGCGCCGAACACCACGATGAGGCGACGCTTCACGTAAGGCCGGAGCGCCTCCAGCGCCTTGGCGAGGGCATCGGGCTTGTGGGCGTAGTCGACGAAGATCGGCGCGCCGGCCTTTTGTCCGACGAGGTCGAGCCGACCTTTGGCACCGACGAGACCTTCGAGCGCACCGAAGACCTGCGCCGGTTCGCTGCCGCCCGCAATCGCTTGACCGGCTGCGACCAGCGCATTCTCCACCTGGAAAGCACCGACCAGCGGCAACTTCACGCGATAGTCCCTCCCCTCATGCGCGATCGTCAGGATCTGTGAAAATCCCTCGACCGTGCAATCGACGATACGGATGCCGCGCGCCGCGCGCCCCACGTCGACGATGCGCAATCCGCGCCGCCGTGCTGCATCCACCACCTCCGTGGCGAAGTCATGATCGACCTCGATGACGGCTGTGCCGTCGGCCCCGACAAGGCGCTCGAACAGGATGAGCTTCGCGGCGAGGTAGGCTTCGAGCGTCGCGTGATAGTCGAGGTGATCGCGGCTCAGATTGGTGAAACTCGCGATACCCACCTTGAGGCCATCGAGCCGATGCTGGTCGAGCCCGTGGGAGGACGCTTCGATGGCGAGGTGGGTAATGCCCTCGCCGGCAAGGCCGTCGACGAGGCGGTGCAACTCGATCGGATCGGGCGTCGTCAACGCGCCATAGGTCTCGCGCGTCGGCGTCACCACGCCGATGGTGCCGATGCTTGCCGCCTTCAATCCGAGTGCAGCCCAGATCTGGCGGGTGAAGGCCGCGACCGAGGTCTTGCCGCTGGTGCCCGTCACGGCCGCGATCACGGCGGGCTGACGCGGGTAGAAATTTGCTGCCGTGAGTGCGAGGGCACGGCGCATATCAGCGACCTCGGCGAAGGCGACGCCCTCCGGCAACGGCGCCGCAGGCCGGCGCTCGGCCATAACCGCGACCGCTCCCGCCGCAATCGCCTGAGGCACGAATGACAGTCCATCCATCTTGGTGCCCGGCACCGCCGCGAACAGGAAGCCGGGCTTCACGGCACGGCTGTCGGCGGTCAGTCCGACGATGTCGAACGCGCCAAACCGGGCGTCGTAACGCGCATCGCCGGGCAGAAGATCGCGCAGCAGCATGGGGTCGTTCGAACTCCGAAATCGGGCGCCCGCCCATCGCTCCGCTTATAGCAGCTTGCTCCGGCAGCAACGCGGTCAAAGCGCCTTGCCGCCGGTTCCCACCGCGGCAGGTTCGCGGTAGAACCCCCGGGATTGCCAGGCCTCAGTGCGGGACACCTGTCCTGCGGAAGGCCGATTCGAAGATTGACCGGGGAGATTCCAATATGACGAAGGAAAACCTCTGCATCGCGACCGCTTTGCTGGGAGCCGCAGTTGCGGCTCTGATCGGAGCGACGCCAGCCTTGGCGCAATCGCCAAGCTTCGCCTGTACCGGCAACCTGTTGCCGGCCGAAGCCGTGATCTGTTCGGACGCGACGCTGTCGGGCCTCGATCGCACCCTGGCGGCGGATTACGCAGCGAGGATGAGGAACGCGACGGCGGCCGAACAGAGCGCGCTCAGGAGCGGAGAGGAGAGATGGCTCGCTGAACGCAACAGCTGCGGGACCAACAAGTCCTGCATTGCCAACGCCTATAAGGTTCGCATCAGCGAACTTGGCCCCGCGCCGACGCCGCCCAACCGCAATTCGTTCAAGCCAAGCTTCGCCTGCACCGGCAATCTGTTGCCGACCGAGGCCGTGATCTGCTCCGACGAAAATCTTGCCGCGCTCGATCGTGCGCTCGCAGTCGACTATGCAAACCGGATGCGAAACCTGTCGGGACTACAGAAGGTCAACCTCGAGAACGATGAAAAAGCGTGGCTCGCCGACCGCAACAGTTGCGGCACCAACAAGTCCTGCATCAGCAACGCCTACCAAGTCCGCATCAACGAACTCAGCGGGCGGTAGTCGTTTGTAATTGCGGGGCTGCAAAAATGATGATGCCCGCGAAGCCGCGGGCACCAAGCGCTCTTCTTTTGAAAGATTGAGGCTAGACGAAACAGCGACCGATGATGCGGCCCAGGACCGGATCGGCAAACGAGGCTGCCAGGGGCTCACAGTCGGCGAGCGGCTCAGTCGATGCCTTCGGCGCCGGGATCGCGCCGACCTTCGGCAAACGACCCGTCTTGTGTTCGCGATTGACGCCGGCAACCGGCGATGACTTGAGGAGCACCGAACCGGCGCTGCGCAGCTTCTCGCGCACGACCGGACTTAACTCGCGCTGGCCGGCGAAGGCATCAGCAAAGGCCCGGTCGAAGTCGGCCTTGCTCGCATAAGCAGTCGCCGGACCCGCCAAGTTCGACCATGCGATGGTCGTGCCGATGGCGATACAGACGAAAGCAACGACAACGACGAAAAAGTGGTTCAACACCCGCGACATGGCCCCGCCTCATATCTGTTTGACGCCCTTTCCTGGTTAGACGTTGCCGGTCCGTCAAAGGTTCACGCGCGTAAACAAAAAATTAACCAAGCCTGCGCCGGCCGCGCTCTCTGTCATGACGGCGCAGTTATCGCTCTGAAAAAACAGGGAAATTGGGAGCCGTCGCGGCTTTGGGGCGCTACCGCGTGTCTTTTGCCGACGCGAGCAGCAGCTTGTCGGCCGGCGGCATGTCGAAGCGAGGCTCGAGGCCGAGGAGCGGCGCGATCCGGGCGATCAGCTTGGCGGCGACCGGCACCGCGTTCCAGCCGGAGGTCGCAAACCCGTGCGTCTCCGGGATCGCCTTTGGCTCGTCGAGCATGATGAGGACGAGGTAGCGCGGCTCGTCGGCCGGCAGCACTGCCATGAA
Source organism: uncultured Alphaproteobacteria bacterium (assembly GCA_963702755.1). Classification (GTDB taxonomy): domain Bacteria; phylum Pseudomonadota; class Alphaproteobacteria; order Rhizobiales; family Xanthobacteraceae; genus JAJPKK01. The sequence goes on from CAVPDZ010000024.1 coordinate 35,664, forward strand.
GTCCGTCATCAGCCGCGTCTTCGAATAGTGGCCGTTGATGACCTTTTCGGCAGTGCCGGTCTTGCCGCCGACGTAGTAGCCTTTGACGTCAGCGCGTGTCGCCGTGCCCTTTTCCGCGTTGAGCCGCATCAGGTAGCGCATCGCGACGCTGGTCTCGGGCTTGATGACGCGCTTGGCGAGCGCGCGGGCCTTCTCGGGACTGCGCTTGAGGAAGGTCGGCGGAATGAGGTAGCCGCCGTTGAGAAGCGCCGCGACCCCCATCACCGCCTGCAGCGGCGCGACCGACAAGCCGTGACCGAAAGAAATCGTTACCGTATTGATCTCGCCCCAGTTCTTCGGGACGATCGGCTCGGCGCTTTCCGGCAGCTCGGTGCGCAGCCGGTCGAGCTGGCCGACTTTCCTCAGGAAAGCCTTGTGCTCCTCGATGCCGATGCGCAGCGCCATCTTGGCCGCGCCGACATTGGACGAATAGGTGAAGATTTCCGGCACCGTGAGCACGCGGTTCTGCGCGTGGTAGTCGCTGATGTTGAAGTGGCCATAGCGCAGCGAGCCGCGCGCATCGAAACTTGAATTGAGCGTGACCTTGCCGGAATCGAGCGCCATCGCGACGGTCAGTGCCTTGAAGGTCGAGCCCATCTCGTAGACGCCGGTGGTGAGCCGGTTGATGCGATTGGGATCGAGCGCCTCGCGCGGGTTGTTGGGGTTGTAGTCCGGCACCGAGACCATGGCATCGATCTCGCCCGTGCGCACGTCGAGCACGATGCCGGCGGCGGCATCCGCCTTGAACTTGTCGCGCGCCGCGATCAGTTCGTCACGCAGCGCATGCTGCACGCGGATGTCGGTCGCGAGCTGCACCGGCTCCTGCTCGCGATCGGTCGCAAAGCCGGCGCGATGGAGGTCAGCAAGACCATGGCTGTCGAGCCATTTCTCGATGCCGGCGATGCCCTGATTGTCGATGTTGACGTGGCCGATGACGTGAGAGACCTCGTTGCCGTTCGGATAGATGCGCTTGTTCTCCGTCAGGAAGCCGATGCCCGGGATGCCGAGCCGGTGCACCTCCGTCTGCTGGGCCGGCGAGATATCGCGCTTGAGCCAGGCGAATCCGCGCCGCGAGCCGAGCCGGTCGCGCACCTCGCGGCCGTCGAGGTCCGGCAATACGCCGGCGAGAAGCTCGGTCGCCTCGTCGGGGTCGATGATGCGGCGCGGCTCCGCAAACAGCGACGGCGTCTTGAGGTCGGTTGCCAGGATTTCGCCGTTGCGATCGATGATGTCGGGCCGCGCGGTCGCGAGCGCGTCCTGGCCGCTGCGGCGCACGGTGTGGGTGTCGGGGATCACCGCATAGAGCACGAGGCGTATCGCGATGATCCCGTAGATGATGGTAAATCCGAGCGCGGCGGTGCCGAGCCGGGCCCGGGTCTTGGCCGGACGGTCGACCTCCTTGCCGTAAAGCAGCGACTGCATGAACCGGCTCCGCCACGGCACGGACGGCGGCGTAGGCGCAGCTGGATTAGCCGGCGTACTCATCCCGTCACCTTGAGTCCGTGGCGGTCGTTGACGACGCAGCCGGAGTGGTGCAGGGCGGCACGGTTCGCCGCGGTCCCGCTGACGCTGCCGGTCGCTTGCTCGCTGTCGTTGCCCGCCTTGGCGACGCCATCGTCCTGTGGCGGCGGCCGCTCCGGCAGGTGATCGAATGGCTCGATCTGAAGCGGATCCATGGGCTTGAGCTGCAGGTGGCGCTGCGCCAGCGCCTGGATGCGCGCCGGATTATCGAGTTGCGCCCATTCGGCGCGCAGCGCCGCGATGGCGTCGTGCTCGCGTCTGATCTCGACGCGGAGTTTCGCGACCCGCTCCGCCTGGACGGTCAACTCGAACTTGATTTTGTAGACGTCGACGGCGGCGGCCACGAGCGCGGCAACGACGATGAGGTGAATGAACCGCATTCATTCCCCATGACGTCGGCAAGCGTCGGCAGGCGCGGCAGCGCCGGCGTCGGCGCGGTCGCGACTGGTGCGGCGGTCCGTTCGGCCGCCCGCAGCTTCGCCGATCGCGCCCGCGGATTATCCCGCACCTCGGCATCGTCGGCGATGACGGGACGGCGGGTGAGCACGTTGAAGGTCGCCGGCACCGGCACGGCCTCCGGCAGGTGACGCGAGCCACCGCTTGTGCCGCTGCGCGCGGCGAAGAACGTCTTCACGATGCGGTCTTCAAGCGAGTGGAACGAGACCACCACCAGCCGGCCGCCGGGCTTGAGGATGCGTTCGGCAGCGCTGAGACCTTCGACGAGTTCGCGCAGTTCCTCGTTCACGAAGAGCCGCAAGGCCTGGAACGTGCGCGTTGCCGGGTGAATATCGCCGGGCCGCCCGCGCACCACCCTGGCGACGATGCCGGCAAGCGCGAGCGTGGTATCGATTGGCTGTTCCCGGCGGGCCGCAACGATCGCGCGCGCGACGGCACGGGCGTGACGCTCCTCGCCGAGCAAGAAAATGATGTCGGCGAGATCGCGCTCGGTGGCGGCCGCGACAACGTCGGCGGCGGAGGGCCCGTCGCCGCCCATGCGCATGTCGAGCGGCCCATCCTGGCGGAACGAGAAGCCGCGCTGCGGCGTGTCGAGTTGCATCGAGGAAACGCCGAGGTCGAGCACGACGCCATCGACACTCGCGTCGGCCATGCCTTGTTCCAAAACGATCTGGTCGAGCGCGCCGAAACGACCCTCGACCAGGACGAGGCGGCCGTCCGCCGCGGCGACGTGCGCCGCGCCGGCCGCGATGGCGGTCGGGTCACGATCGATGCCGATCACGCGGGTGTCCGCGGCCGCGAGGAGCGCCGCTGCATAACCGCCGGCCCCGTAAGTGCCGTCGACATAGACGCCACCGTCATGCGGCGCGAGGTATTGGATCACCTGGCGCAGCAGCACCGGAACGTGCCGCGATGGCGACTGCGAACGCGGCGGCTCGGGCGCCGTCATGGCGCGGCTCCATTGCAAGCGGCGCGCGGCGCGCGCAAAGCGGAACGCAACCGCCGCTGTTCGGCCGGGTGCGGCCGAACCCGTGGAAATGACAGCACTAATTTCGGATACCATCGGCCCCCAGGAGCATCAATGCGTTCCGCCGCCCGCTCGGCGCCCCGACGTGCTCCCTGCACTTAACAACGGTTAAACTTAAAGAAGCGTTGCCGAGGGGCGGGGACTCAGTGACCGCCGCCGCCTTCGATCTTCTGCGGCCGGCGCATCAGCACGCCGAAGCCCGCGAGCGCAACGAACAGGACGGTCATCATCAGGAACAGGTCGGCATAACTCAGGACCGCCGCCTGCAGCCGCACCATCGCCATCATCTGCTTGAGCGCCATGTCCGCCGCATCCGAGCCGGGGAAACGCGCCGCGAGATTCGCGAGCGTCTCGACCGCCGGCACGCTTGCGCCGTTGATCGCCTCGTGAAGGCGATCAAGGTGCAGATCCATCCGGTGGTTGAACACCGTATTGATCGTCGCAAGCCCGATCGCGCCGCCAAGATTGCGCATCAGGTTGAAGAGGCCGGACGCGTTCTTGACGCGCTCCGGCGGCAGCGTGCCGAGCGCCGTATTCGTCACCGGCACGATCGCAAACATCAACCCGATGCCGCGGAACACTTGCGGCCACAGCAGCTCCCAGAAATCCCAGTCGGGCGTGACGTAAGTCATCTGCCAGGTGCCGAGCGCGAAGAACAGGAAGCCGGAGCTGAGAACGAGGCGCGGATCGAGGCGGTCACTGAGCTGGCCGGCGATCGGCGCACACAGGAACATGACCGCACCGGAGACGAACATCGTCTCGCCGATCATCAATGCGTTGTAGCCGCGCACCTGCGCGAGATAGACGGGATAGATGTAGGTCAGGCCATAGAGCCCGATCCCGAGCACGAACGAGAACAGGCTGCCGACCGAGAAGTTGCGGTTGAGGAACGCGCCCAGATCGACGATCGGCGCGCGGGCCGTCAGCGCGCGGGCGAAGAAAAATATCGCCGAGACCGCCGACACGATGGCGAAGGTGAGGATCGTCTCGTCCTCGAACCAATCCCAGCGCGGCCCCTCCTCGAGCACGTATTCGAGGGCGCCGAGAAAGCCCGCCATCGAGATGAGGCCGTACCAGTCGAAGTTCTTCAGCAATCCCAAGTCAGGCCGGTCGAAATCGATCAGCATGAACGATGCTGCCGTGACGACGATGCCGGGGACGACATTGATGAAGAACAGCCAGTGCCACGACAAAGCGTCGGTCAAATAGCCGCCGACCGTCGGCCCGATGGTCGGCGCGAGCGTGGCGATCAGGCCGATAAGCGGCGCGACGAGCTTCTGGCGCGGACCGGGGAAAATCAGATAGGCGGAGGCAAACACCGTCGGCACCATGCCGCCGCCGATGAATCCCTGCAGCGCGCGCCACACGATCATGCTGCTGATCGAGGAACTCATCCCGCACATCACGCTGGCAAGCGTGAACCCCCCGGCGGAGATCGCGAACAGGATGCGCGTGCCAAGGGCCCGCGAAAGGAAACCGGAGAGCGGGATCGCGATGACTTCGGCGATCAGGTAGGCCGTCTGCACCCAGGGGATTTCGTCCGCCGACGCCGACAGGCCCGCCTGTATCTCGTTGAGCGAGGACGACACGATCTGGATATCGAGGAACGCCATGAACATGCCAAAGCACATGGCGAGGAAGGCGAACAGCCGGCGCGCCGAGAGCGGTGCGGCGCTGGGAACCGGCGCGGCGCGATCCACGGGAATCGGGAGAGCGGCGGAAACTGCGGCGGCCATGGATGTCACTCCACCTGACGACCAGAGTTGGCGAGTTGGCGACTAGCGCGCGATCTCGACCCTCGCCGTCCGAGCCGGAGTTGCGCCGCGGTCGGCGACTTCCTCGGCCTTCGTGTTCACGCTCACCACGACCGACATGCCCGAGCGCAGCAGCCGCTTGGCGGCAACATCGGACGGCACCGCGATGCGCACCGGCAGGCGCTGCACGATCTTGGTGAAGTTGCCGGTCGCGTTGTCGGGCGGCAGCAGCGAGAACACCGCGCCCGACGCCGGCGACAAGCTCGCCACCCGACCTTCGAGATTGTGGTCGGGCAGTGCGTCGACGGCGATCGACGCGCGCTGGCCGGGCCGCAATCGGGCAAGCTGCGTCTCCTTGAAGTTGGCGTCGATGTAGACCTCATTGAGCGGAACGAGGCTCGCGATCCGCTGTCCGGTCTGCACGAAGTCGCCGGTCTGCACCGCGCGATTGCCGAACACGCCATCGACCGGCGCGCGGATTACCGTGAACGACAGGTCGCGCTCAGCCTTTGCAAGCGTGGTCTGCAGTTCGCCGAGCGTGTGAGTGGCTTCTTGTTGCTGGGCTTTGAGCACCGCGACATTGGCCGCGGCTGCATCGAGCGCTGCCTGCGAACTTTGCACGGCGGCGACCGCCTGGTCGCGATTGGCTTCGGCCTGCTCCAGAATCTGCCGGCTCGCGTATTGTCGGGCCGCCAACGCCTGCTGGCGATCGTATTCGGCCTGCATGCGCTTGGAGGCAGCTTCCGCCGAGACCAACTGCGCCTTGGCCTGCTCGACATTCGCCTGCTGGGCAACGATCTGCCGTGAGAAGCGATCGATCGTCGCCTTCTGCGTTTCGACTTTTCGACGCGCGGAGTCGACAGCGATTCGATAATCGCCGTCGTCGATGGTCGCGATCACGTCGCCAGCGCGGATTTCCGCATTGTCCTCGACCGGGATGCTGACCACGTAGCCCGCGACCTTTGACGCAAGCGTCGTGTTATGGGCGCGGACATAGGCGTCATCGGTCGAGACGACAAAGCGGCCGGTGGTCCACCAGTGGTCGCCATACCAGCCGCCAACCGCGAGGACGAAGGCAAGCGCCGCCCCGATCGCCAGCAGCCGGCGTCGCCGAGGGCGCGCGGATGTCGAGAAAATCCCGTCCGCCGTCATTTCCGAATGCGGCTGCACCGGAATTGGAAATGGCGCGAACATCACTGGGGCACCTCCGGCGCCCCCTTCCGGCAAAAGTTGTCCGGCATCGGATTCTAAAAGCGTGGGGTGCGGAAAAGCCGTATCTGCATCGCGATACATTGCTTGCTCCATTCATGATAAGCTTCTTTGAACGTCCTTGACCGAACCGTTCGGTCAATATACATACAGCCTGCGCAAACGAAGTCAATAGTGACCGAACCGTTCGGTCATTATCCTTTCGGATAATCCGACGATCCAATTGAAATCACTTGGAAAATTGCGCTTCGCGGCGATGAGGGGAACGAACAGATGAACGCTCAGGCTCAAGTTGCCCAAGCCCTTCAGGCTAGCCCGGACAGCGCCAAGCGCCGGCAGATCGTTGAGGGTGCTCGGACGGTGTTCCTCGCGAACGGCTTCGATGCCGCCAGCATGAACGATATCGCCCGCGCCGCCGGCGTGTCGAAAGGCACGCTCTACGTCTACTTCACGAATAAGGAGCAACTTTTCGCGGCTATCGTCGAGATGGAATGCGCGGCGCACGCCGAGAGCCTGTTCAACCTCGACCACGAGGATCATGACGTCGGGACGGTGCTGACCCGCCTGGGCGTTGCCTATATCGAGTTTCTTTGCAGCTACGAAAAGTCCTCAGCGCTTCGCACCGTGATCGCGATTGCGGATCGCATGCCGGAGATGGGCAAGATCTTCTACGAGACCGGCCCCGCAGTCGGGATCGCGACGCTTGCCGCCTACATCCGCGCGCAGCACGAGGCCGGCGTGCTCAAGGTCGAGGATTGCGAGATCGCGGCGGCGCAGTTCATGGATTCCTGCCAGTCGACGATGTTCAAGCCGGTGCTATTCAATTTCCGCGGCCCGCCAAACTCGGAGCAGATCAGCAAGGTCGTGCGGATTGCCGTGCGGACATTCCTCGCCGCATACGCGGTGCATTGAGGAAATGCGCGGACGGGCGGCGCTGCGGCAATGGAGGAATTCACGCCCAATTCCCGGTTCGTGAACCGCGTCACGCCCTCGCCCAATCACGGCGAACGGGCGCCCGACCTCAAGGTCGATATTCTGCTTCTCCACTATACCGGCATGACGGTGACCGCGAACGCGGTCAAACGCCTGTGCGAGCCGTCGGCACGGGTGTCGTCGCATTACGTGGTCGATGAGACCGGCGATATTCTCCAGCTCGTCCCCGAGACGCGGCGCGCGTGGCACGCCGGCAAATCGTCGTGGGAAGGGACCACGGACATCAACTCGCGCTCGATCGGTATCGAGATCGGCAATCCGGGGCACAGCTTCGGCTATCCGGATTTTCCCGACGTGCAGATCGCCGCGGTGATCGAGCTCTGTCGCGACATCGTGGTGCGTCACGGCATCCGCGCGGACCGCGTGCTCGCCCATTCCGATGTGGCGCCGTGGCGCAAGCGCGATCCCGGCGAGAAATTTCCCTGGGCGCGGCTCGCCGAAGCGGGCATCGGCGCCTGGGTGGATCCGCTGCCGCCGAGTGATACCGCGGCGCTCGGCCCCGGAGCCAAGGGCCGGGAGGTGACGGAATTGCAGGCGGCATTACGCGACTACGGCTACGGCATCGAGAAGACCGGCATCTACGATGCCGACACGACCACGGTGGTCACCGCGTTCCAGCGTCACTTTCGCCCCGCCCGCGTCGACGGCTGTGCCGATCGTTCGACCATCGCGACGCTGGAGGCGCTGATCGCGAAACGAGACGGGCGACAGCTGGTCTAACTGCAGTTCGTGTTCGGGTGCGTCACCCCACGGCCGGCAAGCCGAGAAGCGGCGGCAGTTCGGCGAGCGTCGTGATTTCGTAATCGGGTGCGCCGGGCAGGCGCTCCCGCGGCGCCCGGTAGCGATTGCACCACACGACCCGCATGCCGAAAGCCGACGCGGCATAGGCATCCCAGCCATTGGATGACTGGAACGCGATCGCATCCGCGGCGCAGCCGAGCCGATCGACGGCAAGCTGATAGACCCGCCGATCGGGCTTGAAAGCGCCCACGGCCTCGACCGACAGCACCGCATCGAACTGCGGACCGAGCCCGGCCGCGCTGACGATCGCATCGAGCATCGCCGGCGTGCCGTTCGAGAGGATTGCGGTCTTCATCCCCGCGGCGCGCAGCGTCTTCAGCACGGCGGGAACTTCCGGAAACGGCGCAAGTGCAAGATAGAGCTGCATCAGGCGTTCGCGCAGTCCCGGACGCGCGAGACCGAGCGCCTCGAGCGTGAAGTCGAGCGCATCTCCCGTCACCTGCCAGAAATCCGCGTGGCGACCCTGGGCGGCGCGCAGCCACGTGTATTGCAGCTGCTTGTCGCGCCACAGCGCGCTCAGCCCGATCGACATCGTCGCCGAGCACGTCGCGGCATCCGCGCGCCGCGGTCGCAAAATCGAACAGCGTGCCGTAAGCATCGAACACGCATGCTCTAATGCCGGTGAGTGGACGATTGGCCATGGGTCGGGCTCCGATCGTTGCGAGGCTCGGACTTCGGTTGCTCAGAGCGGGCCATTCGGGTAAAGACTGTGTGCCGCGCCCGTAGCTCAGCTGGATAGAGCGTTGCCCTCCGAAGGCAAAGGTCGTGTGTTCGAATCACGCCGGGCGCG
>CAVPDZ010000025.1:0-44083 GCA_963702755.1 uncultured Alphaproteobacteria bacterium
ACGGATCGTCACTTCCTCCACCTGAGATAGGGGCACGTCGCATGACTTCTCCGTTGCAACAGAAGATGAAGATCACAGGTCCGGTTGTCGTGACGGCAACCGGCTTGGCGACGGCGCCGTCATCTATCGAACTGTTGACGGCAATTGGGCGACCGATCTCGATCACGCCGCTGTAGTGACGACCGCGCCGGCCGCGACGGAATGGTCGGCGGCGGCGGTCGCTGACGATCTGTCCGCCGTCGGCGCCTATGTGGCGCCGGTGCGCTTCGATGCGCGTGGCCGTCCCGAGCCTGCCAATCTTCGCGAACTCATTCGGCGGATGGGCCCGACCATCCCGTTGCCGATCGCGGCGGGGCCGTAACATGTACCTCTACGACGAATTCGACCGCACCTTCGTTGCCGAGCGCGTTGCCGAGTTTCGCGACCAGGTGGCGCGCCGGCTTTCCGGCGCACTGACCGAGGAGGAATTCAAGCCGCTGCGGCTGATGAATGGCGTCTACCTCCAGCTGCACGCCTATATGCTGCGGATCGCGATCCCTTACGGCTCGTTGTCGTCGGCGCAAATGCGCAAACTCGCCGAGGTCGGGCGGCGCTACGACCGCGGCTACGGTCACTTCACCACGCGCCAGAACATCCAGTTCCACTGGATCAAGCTCGAACAGTTGCCCGATGCCATCGCGGACCTCGCAAGCGCGGGCCTCCACGCCATGCAGACAAGCGGCAACTGCGTGCGCAACATCACGACCGACCAATGGGCGGCCGTCGCGCCCGACGAGATCGAGGACCCGCGCATCTGGGCCGAGCTGTTGCGCCAGCACACCACGATGCATCCGGAATTCTCGTTTCTGCCGCGCAAATTCAAGATCGCGGTCACTGCGGCCGCGCATGACCGCGCCGCGGTCAAAGTCCACGACCTGGGGCTGCGGCTCCATCGCAATGGGGCGGGCGAACTCGGCTTTGAGGTGTCGGTCGGCGGCGGACTTGGCCGCACGCCGTTCATCGGCAAGACGATCAAGCCGTTCCTGCCCAAGCGCGATCTTCTGAGCTATGTCGAGGCGGTGCTGCGCGTCTACAATCAATTCGCGCGGCGCGACAACATCTACAAGGCGCGCATCAAGATTCTGGTCCACGAGCTCGGCGCCGAGGCGTTCGCCCGCGAAGTCGATGCCGAGTGGCAGACCATCAAGGACGGACCGCTGGCGCTCGATCCGGCAGTCATCGCCGAGGTCGCGGCGCGGTTCCGTTATCCCGATTACGCGCGGCTCGATGACAATCCGTCGGAGCTTGGCGCGCTACGCAAGTCCGATCGCCGCTTCAATGCGTGGCTCGACAATGCGGTGACAAACCACAAAGTGCCGGGCTATGCCATCGTCACACTTTCGCTCAAGCCGGAAGGCGGCACGCCGGGGGACGCCACCTCGGACCAGATGGATGTCATCGCCGATCTTGCCGACCGCTATTCGTTCGGCGAAATCCGGGTCGGCCACGAGCAGAACCTGGTGCTGCCCCACGTGCCGCAGCGTGATCTGCCCGCGCTGTGGCGCGCGCTCGATGCCGCGCAACTGGCAACCCCGAATGTCGGGCTCGTGTCCGACATCATTTCCTGCCCGGGCCTCGATTATTGCAGCCTCGCCAATGCGCGCTCGATCCCGATCGCCCAGGAGCTGACGCGACGCTTCCGCGACCTCGACCTCGCCCGCGATCTCGGCCGCCTGCACATCAACATTTCCGGCTGCATCAATGCCTGCGGCCATCATCACGTCGGCCATATCGGCATTCTCGGCGTCGAGAAGAACGGCGAAGAGTTTTACCAGATCACGCTGGGCGGCCGCGCCGACGAGCATGCCGAGCTCGGCGCGCTGCTCGGACCTGCGGTGCCTTATGCCCAGGTCGTGGACGTGATCGAGGAGGTCGTTGCCGCTTACGTCGAACTGCGCGAGCGGCCCAGCGAGACTTTTCTTGAGACCGTCAAGCGGCTCGGCGTCGAGCCGTTCAAGGAGCGCGTCTATGCTGCTCATTAGGAATGGCCGCGTCACGGCCGATCGTTTCGTGCGCGTCCTCGACGACGCGCCCTTGCCCGACGGCGTGCCGGTGATCGTGCCTGCCGCGCGGTTCCTCGCCGATGCTGACGAGATTCTCCGCCGCGAGGCACCCGTCGGCGTGCTGTGGCCGAACGACCGACGCGTCGCCGAGCTCGCGCCCTATCTCGATCGACTCGCCGCCGTCGTGCTGATGTTTCCGAATTTCAAGGATGGCCGCGGCTACAGCCAGGCGCGATTGCTGCGCGAGCATTATCGCTTTCGCGGTGAATTGCGCGCGGCCGGGCAGATTTTGCGCGATCAGTTCGTATTCCTGGTGCGCGCCGGCTTCGACGCGCTGGAGGTCGCCAAGGCTGCTGACGCCGAGGCGTTCGCTGCAACTCTTGCGCGCTATTCGGTGTTCTACCAGGCCGCCGGCGATGACCGCCCGGCTGCCGTGCGTCGGCGGCTGTCGCGATTGCACGACCCCAGTGAGGCGCGGGCGTTACGCGAGACGGAAACGTCCGCATAACATATGCTCCCTCTCGAACATCGGACGGCCCCAGCACCCAGCGGGGCCGCGTCCGCGTCGAGAAGGGACTGGAATGGAACACGAAGTGATCGCCCGGCTGCGCGCGGCGATGAAGCAAAGCGGCAGCGACGCGCTGGTGGCGCTCTCCCCCGACAACGTGACGTACACAGCGGGCTTCGCCGTTCCCAGTCACGCCATCAACCGGTTTCGCCGCACGATCACGGTGATTGCGGGTGACGCCTTCGCGAGGCAGATCGTCGTCAGCGTGGAAGAGAACCTCGCGCGCCAGCGGTCGCGGTTTGCCGACATCCGCGCCTACGATCAGTTCGCGCAAGACCCCGCCGACGTGCTGGCCGACGCCCTGGCTGAGGCCGGCGCCGCGTCAGGCCGGGTCGCGATCGAGCTCGATTACATGCCGGCCAAGGATTACATCCGCCTGCGCGAGCGCCTGCCGCACGCGCGCTTCGTTCCTTGCAGCGAACTCTATTTCACGGCGCGCATGGTCAAGACCGATGAGGAGATCGCGCTTCTCACCAGGGTCGGCCAGCTCACGGACCGCGTCGCCGGCGAGGTGTTGCGTGAAATTCGCCCCGGCATGACCGAGAAAGCGGTGGGCCAGATCATCACCGACAAGATGATGGCCGGCGGTTGCGACAGCCTCAAATACCAGGTCGGCTCCGGCGTTCGCAGCGGCATCACCAACTGCACGCCGACCGATAAGGTGATCGAGCGGGGCGACGTCATCCGCGTCGAAATTTTGGGCGACATGGATCAATATCGCTCGAACGTCACCCGTACCGCGGTCGTCGGCGAGCCGACCGACGAGCAGCGCAAGATTTGGGATGTGATGATCGGCGCCCGCGAACGCTGCAAGGCGATGTTGAAGCCGGGCACCGCGGTCGCCGACCTCTATCGGACTTACGTCGCCTTCTTGCGCGACCGCGGCATCGAGCCGACGCTGCGGTTTCTCGGCCACGGCATCGGTCAGACGATCCACGAGGAGCCTTACATCACAGACTCGCGGACGGTGATCCTTGAGCCCAACATCACGTTCACGATGGAGCCGCTTTACATGATCCCGGGCCGGATGGGGTTCCACGTCGAGGACATGTATCGCGTCACGCCGACCGGATTTGCGCCGATCACCGGGATGATCAGCCCGAACGACGAGCTGATCCGGGTGGGGTGACCGCGCTACGATCCCGCGACTTCCCTCACCACTTCAAGCGCGAGCCGGCGCGCCTCGGCGCTCTCCGACGACATCTCGATCACCGGATCGTCGAGGCCGACGGAGAGGTAATCCCGCAGGCGGTCGCGGCACTCGCGCGGCGTGCCGGCAACGCCGAATGCCGACGCCGCTTCGTCCGGCAGCAGCGCCGCCGCGCCGTCAAGATCGCGGCGCGCAACGGCTGCAATAATGGCTTCATGATCGATGGCGAGGCCGGATGACTTTATGTTCTCGGCATGGCCCTTGCTGCGAAACAGAAACGCGAGCTTGCGCAGGATCGCTTTTCTCGCCGACTTGCCGTCCTCCGAGACGGCGAGATTGACGAACCCGACACTGCGGACGGCCGCGGGATCGCGCCCCTTGCGCCGCGCGCCGGCTGCAGCGTGATCCAGACACTGTCGCGTCATGGGAAGCGTAAGACCTGTCGAGAGCACCACGCCATCGCCGATCTCGCCGGCAAGCTGCAGCATCTGCGGGCCGGTCGAGGCCACCAGGATCGGAATGGCGGCGCCCTTCTCGAAATTCATGTGCGCGCCGCGGAGCTTGGTGATTTCGCCGTCGAGCTGAACCGACTGGCCGGCGAGCAGGCTGCGCAGGGCCTCGACATATTCGCGCATGACCTTGATCGGTCTTGCTGGCTCGATCCCTGACTCCGCGAGATTGAGCCGGTTGCCGATGGCGACCACCAGCATGGCCCGCCCGGGCGCAAGCTCGTTGATGGTCGCAATCGACATGGCGACAGGCAGCGGCGGCCACAGATAGGGGCTGATGGCGACCGGGACAACATTCGCCTTGCGGGTCAGGCCGGCCACTGCCGCCGCGCACATGAACGCCTCGCGGTAACCCATGTGCTGGGCAAACCACACGCTCGCAGCGCCGGCGTCTTCCGCAGCACGCGCCGCCGCGAGCATGTCGGCCATGCCAACAAATCCGTCGAAATACACGCCTAATCGCATGCGGTCTTAGCTCGCCTCGATGGTTGACGACATCAGCCAATATTCCAATCGTAGGGTGGGCAAAGCGAAGCGTGCCCACCGTAGCGTCCAACGTGGGCACGCGCGGACAAGTCCGCGCTTTGCCCACCCTACGTTATCTGTTCATGGAAACTTTAGTCAAAATTCACAAGCGCAGGACGCGCTCGGCGTTGAGATGCGCGATCTTCGCCTTGTCATGTTCGCTGAGCGGCAGCTCGCGCAAAAACTTCGTCGCATAGACGTTCGAACTCGTAAGGCCAGTCGACGGCAAACAGCACGTTATCGATACCCAGCGCCATCACGCTGCACATGAGCGCCGGCGTGGAAAAGTTGCCGCTGCAGGTGATCACCAGGTTCTCGGTGAGATATTGGGCGAAGGTCCGTTTCAATCCGCGGCGCGCCGCCGCGAGCTGGGTATGGTCGTCCATGCGATGCACCCAGAACGCCAGGCCCTCGCCCATGTGGCCGAGGATGAAGGTGAGCTTCGGATAGGCGTCGAACACGCCGGCGCAGATCAATCGCAGGAAATGGCTGCAGGTATCGAGCGCGAAGCCCCAGGCCGCATAGGCGACCTCGGGACAGCCGGCGAAGTAAGTTTTCATCGCGTCCGGGTGCGGATCGCGCGGGTGAAGGTAGATGGGCACGCCCAGCGCATGCGCGCATTCGAAGATCGGCCAGTATTTCTTGTCGTCGAGGAAGCTCCCTTGGGTGTGGCCGTTGATCATCGCGCCCTTGCAGTCGAGCTTGGTGATGGCGCGTTCCAATTCCTTGGCGGCCGCGGCGGGATCGGACGTCGGGACGGCGGCAAGGCCGGCGAAGCGACGTGGGCGCGTCTTGATCGCATCCGACAACAGGTCGTTCGAGTCTCGCGCCAGTGCTATCGCGGCCGGGCCCTCCAGCGCCTGGCAGCCCGGTTGATTGAGCGACAGCACCTGCATGTCGATGCCGGCGGCATCCATCGCGGCGATCCGCCGCTCGCCGAGATCGAGCAGTCCCGGTCCGATCTCGATTCCCGTTCGCAGCTCGCGGTCGCTGCCGCGATGCGCGCCGATCGGGAGATTGTCCCGGTCGGCCGGCATGATGAAATGCTCCTCGAGCGCGATGATCTTCATGGCAGCCGCCCGGCAATACGCAGCAAACCGACCCGGCCATTGTCATTTCGGGGCGCCGCAGCGCAGCGGAGGCAAGCCCCAAATCCATACTCCGCAGCAGGGGCTATGGATTCCGGGTTCACCCCCTCCCTTCCCTCCCCCGCTTGCGGGGGAGGGAAGGGAGGGGGCGCCCCGGAATGACCAAGCTCAGGCCTTCGCAATGTGCCTGTAATCGAGTTGCCGGTGAAACAAGTAGCGGTAGCCACGGACATTGGGCTGCATCGCCACGTTGAGGAACGGCTGAAACAGGGGGATGGTTGGCACATCATCGAACGCCAATTGAATGAATCGCACGACGTTGCTGTCGTAGACCTTGGGATCGGTCGTGTAATGCGCGGTCTCGATCGCCTTGTCCATTTCCACATTGTCGTACGCCATGGTGTTGTAAATCGTGTTGGCCGTTCCGCTGTAGACGACTTCAAAGAAGAAATCAGGATAGTTGAACCAGCCGCCGAACATCTGGTTTTGCAGCGGCAGCAGCTTCTTGGTGAAAACGGCGCGCCAGTTCGCGCCCGCCAGCGGATTGAGCGTCGCCTTGATGCCGATCTGGGCGAGCCCCTCGCGCAAAAGTACGCAGAGCGGCTCGTTGACGGCCGCGTTGCCGAGGTCGAACGACAATGTGGTCTCGAATCCGTCCGGGTAGCCGGCCTCGGCGAGCAGCTGCTTTGCCTTTGCGACATCCGTTACATAGCGATGGGGCTGCGGCCACTCGGGCGTCGTCACCCGGTCCGGGCCGCCGAACAGCGGCCGCGCGCGGCCGTACATCGCCGCCTTCATGATGGCCTCGTAAGGGATGGCGTAGGCCACGGCCTGCCGCACCTTGAGATTGTCGAACGGCTTCATCTTCACGTTCATGCTGATGTGCTGAACGCTGTTCTCCATCAGCGATCCGACGATCTTCAGGTGCTTGATGTCCGCCATCTCGGCGGCATCCTTGGCAGGCACGTCGAGATAGATGTCGAAATCGCCGCGCTCCATCAGCGCGCGGCGGATGCCCGCCGACGGCACGACGCGATTGACGATCCGCCGGAGCTTCGGCGGCGGACCGCACTTCCACGCACCATTGCGGACGTAAATGAGCTCCTGGCCCGGCGTCCATTTCTCGATGCGGTAGGCGCCCGTGCCCGCGGTGTTGAATTTGGTCCATTCGAGGCCCCAGGGGTCCTCGGGCGTCGCGTGCTTCTTCACGAGCTCGGAGTGGTAGACGCCGAACAGCGGCACGCCGAGATAGGGCATCGTTAGCTTGTCGTGTTTGATGAAGTCGACGCGGAACGTATGGTCATCGACGACAACGAACTGCTGGCGGTCGACCAGCGAGGCCGGCGCCACCGCTGACTTCGGATAGCCGCCGACGGCGATGCAGCGGTCGAACGACCATTTCACGTCTTTGGCGGTGAGCGGCGTGCCGTCCGCGAAGGTCACGTCTTTGCGCAATTTCAGCGTTACGGACATGTCCCGCAAATCCCACTCCTCGGCGAGCTCGGGCTGCAGGTTGCGCGGATCGTAATAGTCGTTGCCGTTGGCGTCCTTGGTGACGCCGAACGTGACCAAGCGATCGTAAACGTTCCAGACCACGCCGTAGACCGGGCGATTGGCGCCGACGACGTGAAAGTCGAGGCTGTTGGGGCCGTTCTCTGCAACGTCGAGCAAGAGATCAGCCCGCGCCTGCGCCGACGCGCGCCGGGCGGTGAAGGCGTGGGCAGCGACGGCACTGCCCGCCGCCAGCGTCCCCCTGATGAAGTCTCGCCGCTTCATCGTCTCTCCTCCCTCCGAACCTCCGATCCGTCGGAGGCCGCGACGAAAGATCAGCTCATCGCGTATTTTTTCAATTTTGCTTCGTCGACCTCGATGCCGAGACCGGGGCCGTCGGGCACTTCAAGGCAACCGTCTGCATAGACGAACGGCTCCTTGATGATGTCGTCCAGATACTGGTGCCCCGCGATTTTCGTGCGCACGATTTCCGCGGTCGAGGTAACGGGAATCGTGCCTGGCAGCGCGATTTCCGGCGCCGAGGCGGCAAGATGCAAGTTGGCTGCGTTGCCGACGCCCATCTCCGCCGAGCCGTTGATGTCCGTGATCATGCGGTGCGCACCGGCGACGGTGAGCAGCCGCTTTGCCTTCCACATTCCTCCAGGCTTTGTGTAGTAGACGGACAAATACTGCGCTGCTTTCGCCTTGGCGATGCGTGTGACGTCATGTTCCGTCCAGGCGCTTTCGTCCGCCATGAGCGGAATGTCGCAGCGCGCTGACAGCTCGGCCATCTGCTCGATGCCATCCACCGGTTGTTCCACATAGGCGATGTCGTACTCGCTCATGCGCTTGATGGTCGCGAGCGCCTCCGGCCACGCGCGGTATCCCTGGTTGCCGTCGACGCGGATTTTGGCCGCGGGGCCGATCGCCTTGCGGACTTCGCGGACGACCGCGACATCGCGCTCCGGATCGATGCCGACTTTGAGCTTGATGGTGCCGATCCCCTCCGCGACAACCTGCGCCGCTTCCGCGGCGGCATCCCTGACGTCCATGAGGCCGATGCTGTGGGCGAGCGCGACCCGCGCACGCACGCGGCCGCCGAGGAGCTGATAGACCGGCAACTTGAAGGCGTGGCCGACGGCATCCAGCAACGCAACCTCGACGCCCGCCTTGGCATAAGGATGACCGCGCACGCCGCGGTTCATCGCCGCATGCACATTCTCGAACTGCCGAACGTCGACGTCCTTGAGTGCCGGCGCAATGAAATCATGGATGACGGTCACGGCCGTCTTGGCACTCTCGCCGTAGCGCGCACTGTCGTCGCCGCCCCAGCTCCGGATCGTCTGGGTCTCGCCCCAGCCGACAACGCCGTTGTTCAAGCGGACCTTGACTACCACATAGCCCTGCCCCACCGCCGAGGTAAGCCCCGCCCATAAATGCGGCCGTCGCAGCGGCAGGCCCACGACGAAAGTCTCGATCTTCTCAACCGTGAGTGCGCCCGCCATCGCCGCTTCTCGTTTCCAATTTCACTCAGTCATCTGGTTGAGATCACACCTCACGCAGAACTGCAATTGCCGGGACGGCCGGACCGAGAACGGCGGATCGGGTGGCACGTCTGAAACTGATGTAGCCAGTCAGCAGGTACGCGCGGTCACTGCTGTCGGCGTCACGGCTACCGCAGCCACACCAGGGCCTGTTGAGCTATGTCGGATCAATCGGGCCGCGCGCCCGACTGACGGACGATCGTTGCCCAGTGGTCGATGTCGGCGCGAACGAAGTCCGCGAAAGCAGTGGGCGTCGTGGGCGCAGGCACAGCACCTTCGCGTCCAAGCTGAGCTTGCATCGCAGGATCACTGAGAGCGGCGATGACAGCCGCATTGAGCTTTGCGGTGACTTCGATGGGAAGCTTGGCTGGCCCCAGGACGCCGAACCAAGCTTCGGAAACGAAACCCGGAACCACCTCGCCGATGGCGGGAAGCGCCGGAAAGGTCGTCTGCCGGTTTGCGCTGGTGACCCCGAATCCGCGAAGCTTGCCGGCGCGGACCTGGGCGGTTCCGGTCACCACGCTGATGAACATCAAATCGACCTGACCGCCGAGCACGTCGGTCAGCGCGGGCGCGGTGCCTTTGTAGGGGACGTTGAGCATCTTGATGCCCGCCATCATCTTGAACTGGTCACCGGCGAGATGCAGTGACGAGCCGATGCCGCCGATCGCGATCGTCAGGGTGTCAGGCCTGGCCTTGGCGAGCGCGATCAATGCCGTCAGGTCCTGGGCCGGCACTTTGGGGTTGCCGACCAGCAGGCTCGGCACCGTCGCGATCATGCTGATGGGAGTGAAATCGGCGACCGGATCGAAGGGCAGCGACGGATAAAGCGTCGCGTTGATGGTGTGGCTCGTGAAACTCACCAGCAGCGTGCTGCCGTCAGGCGCGGCTTTGGCAACCGCCTCAGCGGCGAGATTGCCGCCCGCACCCGGTCGGTTCTCGACCAGCACCGGCCGGTTCAGCGAGGTCGACAACGGCTGAGCTATGGCGCGCGCCATGGTGTCGGTGGTGCCGCCGGGCGATGCGCCGACCAGGAGCCTGATGGGCCTCGGCGGCAAGTCATCGGCACGCGCAGGCGCGCGCCCCCCGACGACTGTCGCGCAGATCAGAGTAGCCGCCGCGAGGACGCAAACCGTTATCGGTCGCACCTAAAACTCCAGCGCCGTCATCACCTCGGCAATGGTCGCGATCTTCGCCACCGGACGCAAGCCGTCAATTGCCGCACGATGAAGGCTCTCGGAGAAGGCCGCGCAGCCGTCGTCGAGCACGGTGCAGTCGAATTCGCGCACATGCGCGTCCCGCACCGTCGAGGCGACGCCGCCGTTGGTGACGATCCCGGTCACGTAGAGTTGCTCGATGCCGCATTTCCGCAGCGCCCATTCGAGACGCGAGGCGTGGAATGCCGAATAGGCGACCTTTTCGACGGCAATGTCGGCGGGCGAGAGACTGTCGACAAGCCGCTGACCCCACGCGCCGGGCGCAAAGTCGCCCTTCGCAAGAAAAGGCCGAAGCGCTTTGAGGTGCGGCGACATGATCGGCTCGCCGATGCGGCCCGGTACCAGCGTGAACAGGGTTGCGACAATCAGCATGCCGCGAGCGCGTGCCTTGCCGACGAGCGGCGCGAGCTTGCCCGGCAGGGCGGCGATAGCAGGTGCGGTCACCCCGGCACGGCCGTAGGCGCCATCGCGATGCAGGAAGTCGTTCTGCAAATCCCCGAGAATGAGGGCTGCGGTCTGTGTATTCATGGCTGCGGCTCCACGATCAGGTTGCCGAGAGCATCAATCCGCCCTACGAGCCCTGGCTCAATCACGGTAGTGGCGTCGGGCTGTTCGAGGACCGCGGGCCCCGCAATCGCGGCGCCGGCCGGCAGATCGAGCCGCGCAAAGATCTCCGCATCGCGCCAGCCCCCATCAAACCAGACCGGACGCGTACCCAGCCGCGCCGCGCTGATCGAGGACGATGGCGCCGGCGCGAACATCGTGAAATCAAAGGCTGGCCTCCGCCCGACCGCAGAAACGCGGAGCGATACGATCCGCACGGCTATTCCGGGCAACAAATTGCTGAAAGACGCCTTATAGGCGGCCTCAAACGCTTGACGGATCACGCCCTCGCTGAGACCGGGTCGTTCGTCAGCGGTCATCTCGAGCGGGACCGCCAGCGCGTGAGTTTGGCCGAGATAGTGCATGTCGAGCTCATACGCCACGCGCGTCTCCTCGACCGGGATGTTCGTGGTGGCAACGACATCGAGAGCTTCGCGTGCAAGCGCGAGCATCCGGCGCGCGAGCGCCGAGGAGTCGATTCCGTCGAGCATCAGGTTGAGCGTCTGCACGAGATCGTGCCGGACATCCGCCACCACGCAGCCCAGCGCCGACGTGATGCCCGGGAAGCGCGGGATCAGCGCACATTTAAGGCCAATCTCCCGGATAAGGGCCCCGGCATGCAGCGCACCGCCGCCGCCGAACGGCATGACCACGAAGCGTGCCGGGTCATGCCCTCGCTCGATCGAAACCAGCCGGACGGCGCCGGCCATGCGGGCTTCAGCAACGCGGACGATGGCGGCGGCGGCGTGCGTGACCGAAAGCCCAAGCGGCTCGCCCACATGCGCGGCGATGGCGCGCTCGGCCGCTCCGATGTCCAACGCCTTCAATGCGCCACCGAGCGGGCGGGAGGCGTTAATGCGGCCCAGCACCACTTGAGCATCGGTCAATGTCGGTCGCGTGCTGCCGGCGCCGTAGCAGGCAGGCCCCGGCACCGAGCCGGCGCTCTCCGGGCCGACCTGGAGAAGGCCGCCGTGATCGACCGACGCGATCGAGCCGCCGCCGGCACCGATGGTGGTGATCTCGATCATCGGCGTGCGGATCACCAGGCCGAAATCGACGGTGGTTTGCGCCGCCACCGCCACCCTGCCGGATGCGATGAGCGAAACGTCGAACGAAGTACCGCCGAGGTCGCATGTGATGATGTTGTCGAAACCCGCGGCCTTGGCGAGCGCCGCGCCAGCAACCACCCCGGCGGCCGGACCGGAGAGCGCGGTGCGTACCGGAAGCTTCCGTGCTGTCTCCGTCGACATGATGCCGCCGTTCGACTGGACGATGTGAAGCCCGCCGGAAAAGTTCTGTGCGGCGAGCGCCTGCTCGAGCTTGCCGATGTAGGAGCCAACGACGGGCTGCAGGTAGGCGTTGAGCGCCGCCGTCGACGACCGTTCGAATTCGCGGATCTCGGACAGGACTTCGTGCGAAGCCGTGACGAAAGCGTTGGGCCAAATCATGCGCACTTCCGCCGCTGCCCGGCGTTCGTTCTCGGAGTTGGCGTATGCGTTGATGAAGGTGATCGCGACCGCCGCCGCGCCGCGATCGAGCAAAGCCTTCGCCGCAGCGCGGATCTCCGCCGGATCGATCGCGGCACGGATGGTTCCGTCCGCAAGCGTGCGCTCTTCGACTTCGAGCCGCATGTCGCGGTCGGCAATGGGAACGAAGTCGCCCCACAGCCCCCAGGTGCGGCGGCGGTCGCGGCGCCGCATCTCCAGCACATCGCGGAAGCCGCGCGTGGTGATAACCCCAATCCTCGGGCCGCGCCGCTCAAGTAGCGTGTTGGTGCCGACCGTGGTGCCGTGAATGATGGAACTCATCCCGGCGGCGCCGCCGAACACCATCAGTCCATTGAGGAAACCTGAGGATTCATCGCCGCGCTGCGACGGCACCTTGGCGGTGCGAAAGGTGCCGCCAGCCGAATCGAGCATGAAAAGATCGGTGAAGGTGCCGCCGACATCGACCCCCACGATGACGCTGTGCGAGGTCATGCTCAGGTGCGCATTCTCGCGGTGACATCATCGAGCGCGCCGTCTTCGCGCACGGCGAGTTTGTAGTCGCGCTGCGCGGCCTCGCGCGAGACATAGCCGAGCCGGACGTCACGCAGGACGCGGGCGGGCTCACGCTCCGCCGGATCCCCGAAGCCCCCTCCGCCCGGCGTTTCCAGCCGGACTTTTTGGCCACGACGAAGCTTGATGTCCGTGATCTTGGACACCATCAGCGGCGTCGTTTCGCCGGCGTCGGTGTCATAAACAAAGCGATTGAGCGCGGCCGGACCACCGCCATTGACGCCGAACGGCGGATACTTGCCGCGCTCGCCGATCAGGAATGCTTCGGCGCCCTCTTCGGCCAGCACCTCGATTTCATAGATTGCGCCCAGCCCGCCGCGATGGCGGCCCGCACCGGCGGAGTCGGGGCGCAGCGCCCACTGCGTGAACATCACCGGATAAAGCGACTCGAGGATTTCTACCGGCGGAATGGTCGCAGTCGAGATCGGGTTGTTGCTGTGATTGAGGCCGTCGCTCTCCGGATTGCCGCCGAGGCCGCCGCCGAAAAAACAAAACATGATCCAGCGCCGGTGGTCCTTGCGCCAGCCCGCAAGCGACAGCGCGTTGATGGTCGCGAACGGACTGCCGTTGGCGCGCTCGGGCGCCACTTTGGCGAAGGCGCCGAAGATGACGTCGATGACGCGCAGGATGGTCTCGGTATAGCCGGCCACCGGCCGCGGCGCCGAGACACCAAGCAACGTCGTGTCGGGGACGATGAAGTCGATCGGCGCGAGGCAACCGGCATTCGCCGGGACGTCGGTGAAGAGATGCTTGAGCGCGACATAACAGCTCGCGATTGCGGTCGAGCGCGCAATATTGACCGGCCCGTCACACGGCGGAGCCGAGCGCGAGAAGTCGAGTGTCATGCGATCGCCTGCGATGGTGAGATCGACTGCGATGCGCAGCGGTCTGTCCGTAACGCCGTCATTGTCGAGAAAATCGTCGTACGCGTAGCTGCCGTCCGGCAGCGCCTCGATGTGGGCGCGCATCAGCCGCTCCGCCCGCGCCGAAAGAGCCGCAATCGCTGCCGCGATGGTGTCGTCGCCGTATTCGTCGAGCAGCGCGTGCAGGCGCCGCTCGCCAAGATCGAGCGCGTTGACCTGGCCGTTAAGATCGCCCCAGTTGGACTGCGGCACACGCGAATTCGCCGCGAGGATATCGACGATATCCTGCTGCCACGTGCCGGCGCGCATGAGTTTCACCGGCGGGATACGAACTCCCTCCTGGAAGCTTTCCGTTGCTTTCGGGTTGTAATTGCCAGGCACGGCGCCGCCGATGTCGAGCCAGTGCCCGACAGAAGCGATCCAGGCGAATACGTTGCCATTGCGCATCAGCGGACGCACCAGGCGGAAATCGTTGAGGTGCGTGCCGCCGTCATAAGGGTCGTTGAACAAATAAGTGTCGCCTTCGGCGAGGCCGCCGTCGCGCGCCACCTTGTCGATCACCGCCTTGACGGCGAACGCCATCGCGCCGACGAAGATCGGCAGGCCGGACGTGCCTTGTACCAGCGTCGCGCCGGTTTGCGCATGATAGAGACCGTGGCAGGCGTCGTGCGCCTCGGCGATGATGGGATTGAATGCCGAGCGATAGAGGGTAGCATCCATCTCGTCGGCGATCTGAACAAGCCGGCCATTCAGGACGGCGAGTGTGACCGGATCGAGCGGCTTCACTGTTGAAGGCCCGCGGTCTTGTCCGCTGCCTGCGGCTCATAACGCTGGCCGAGCGCAATCATCTCCGGCGTGCCGATCAGCGCATTCAGCCCATCGAAATCCAGCATGCGCGAGCGGAAGGGTTCGGTGGTGCCGGTCGCGGCAAGAGAACCGTAATAGTCGCGCGCCATGCGGCCGAGCGCCCGCACGATGCCGCCGGGAAAGATCACCAGAGCAAAGCCCAGGGCTTCGAGCTCGGCGGCGGGTTGGACTGGCGTCTTGCCGCCTTCGACCATGTTCGCCATCAGCGGCAGCGTGCCGCCCAAAGCGGCGACCATGCGGCCAGATGGTCGTGTGTTTTCGGCGCCTCGACAAACAGCATGTCGACGCCGGTGTCGCGGTACATGGCCGCCCGTTCGATGGCGCGCTCGAAGCCTTCGACTCCGACGGCGTCGGTCCGGGCGATGATCAGGGTTTCGCGCGAGTGCCGCGCATCGAGCGCGGCGCGCAGCTTGCCGCACATTTCGGCCGCCGGGATCAGCGCCTTGCCGTCGAGATGGCCGCAGCGTTTGGGAAAGTCCTGATCCTCGAGCTGGATCGCGTTGGCGCCGGCGCGTTCGAATTCGTGGACCGTGCGGACCACGTTGAGGGCGTTGCCGTAGCCGTTGTCGCCGTCGACGATCAGATGCGCGTCGACGCGCTCCCGGATTCGCGCCACCGTCTCGGCGATCTCGGTCATGCCGACAAGCCCGATGTCGGGGCGCCCCAGCCGCGTATAGGCGATCGCCGCGCCCGAGACGTAAAGCGTCGCAAATCCGGCCTGGCTCGCGACCAGCGCGGTGAAGGGATCGTAGACGCCGGGCGCCACCACGATCGGTTTGCGGGCGAGCCTGGCGCGCAAGGTTTCGACATCGGCCATTTCACGTCCCCACGGCTACATTCCGAGATAGGCGCGCTTGATCTCCGGATTGTCGCGCAGCTCCGCTGGGCTTCCCTCTAGCACGAACCGGCCATTGTCGAGGATATAGGCACGATGCGCCAGCTCGATGCTCTGGACGACGTTTTGCTCGACGAGCAGCACGGCGATGCCCTGCATGCTGATGGTCTTGATGAGCGCAAACAGCTCTTCCACCAGCAACGGCGACAGGCCGAGCGACGGCTCATCGAGAATCAGAAGCTCCGGCTCGGCCATCAGGCCCCGGCCGATGGCCAGCATCTGCTGCTCCCCGCCGGACAGCGTGCCGGCCTGCTGGTGCTGCCGCTCGGCAAGACGCGGGAATGTTGAAAATACACGGCTGCGGTTCTCGGCGCGGTCGGCGCGGGCGCGACGGTAGGCGCCGAGGTCCAAATTTTCGCGAACCGTCATGTTGGGGAAGATGCGGCGGCCCTCAGGCACGTGGACGAGACCGCGCGCGACGATCGCCGCGGGGCGTTCGCGCGCGATCTGGACGTTCTTGAAGCAGATGTCGCCTCGCCACGGTCGGATGACGCCCGACAAGGCGCGATTGAGCGTCGATTTGCCGGCGCCATTCGAGCCCAGCACGGCGACGATCTCGCC
Source organism: uncultured Alphaproteobacteria bacterium (assembly GCA_963702755.1). Classification (GTDB taxonomy): domain Bacteria; phylum Pseudomonadota; class Alphaproteobacteria; order Rhizobiales; family Xanthobacteraceae; genus JAJPKK01. The sequence goes on from CAVPDZ010000025.1 coordinate 15,981, forward strand.
GGCATTCACCGTCAAGTCGATGCCGCGAAGGATTTCGGTCGCGTCATAGCCCGCGTACAGATCACTCGACTCGGAGCAGAGCCTGCTCAGCCATGGCGCACCATGGCGGCCACGCGGCCGGCCGCACTGTGGCCGAGATAGGCTTCGATGACACGCGGATTGCTGGCGACCACCTCCGCCGTTCCGTCGGCGATGATGCGCCCCTCCGCAAGGACGTAGACGTGCTGCGCGAGGCTCATGACGGCCTGCATCACGTGCTCGATCATCAAGATGGTGACGCCACGGTCGACGATGGCACGGATGACCGGCACCATGTCGCGGACCTCCGACGGATTGAGGCCGGCCAGCACCTCATCGAGCAGCAGAAGCTTCGGCCGGATCGCCAGTGCTCGGGCGAGCTCGAGCCGCTTTCGTCCCGCGATGGTCAACGATGCGGCCGGCTGATCCAGTTGCGACGTAAGAGCGACCTCGCGGGCAATATCACCCGCTGCGGCGAGCGCGTCGGCGCGCGCCGGACATGACAGGTGCGCGCCAACCGCGATGTTCTCCCGCACGGTCAGGCCGGCGAACGGCTGCACGATCTGGAAAGTGCGCGCGATCCCGCGCCGCGCCAGTCGGTGCGGCGGCATGCCGGTGATGTCGGCGCCGTCGTAAGCGACGCGGCCCGCATCCGGCCGCAGAAACCCGGCAATGATCGCAAACAACGTGGACTTTCCGGCGCCGTTCGGGCCGATGAGTGCGGTGATACTGCCAGCCCGTGCGCGCAGCGACGCGCCATCCACCGCGCGCAATCCGCCGAAGCTCTTGGAAATATTGTCAACCGCGAGCAGCGCGCTGTCAGCCACGGCGGCGCTCCGGTTCGGCACGCAGCGCGCGCGGAGCAAGTCGCGCGAGGAGCCCGGCGACGCCGCGCGGCGCAAATCCGACCATGACGATCAGGACGACGCCGTAGATGACAAGATCAAGACCAGGCGCATCGCCGGTGATGACCTTGGAGGCTGCGCCGAGCGTTCGCACAACAAGTGCGCCCAGCAACGGTCCAAAGACGGTGCCGACGCCGCCGACGATGGGCGCCAGGACGGCTTCAATCGAGATCCAGGGGCCGTAGGCGATGCCGGCGTCAACGAACATGAAATATTGCGCGTAGAAGCAGCCGCCTGCTGCGGCGAGCGCTGCCGAAATCGTCATGGCCGCGAGTTTGACCGCAAACGTGTCCACGCCCAGCGCTTTCGCGGCCTCCTCGTTTTCCCGGATGGCGACGAGATAGGCGCCGATGCGGCGGTGCTCGATGGCGCGCGTCAGCAAGAGCGAGAAGCCGACAAGCGCCAGCATGATCAGATAGAACGGCACCCGGCTTTGAAACTGAAAGGCTTCCGGCCGCATATCAAGCTTGAGCAGCGTTCCGACGCCGGCGCCAGTGATCGGCGCGACGCTGGCGAGGATGCGAAGCACCTCGGCGAAGGCCAGCGTGACCAACGCAAAGTAGGAGCCCTTCAGGCCGGACCGGAAGCTCAGGGCACCGATGATAGCCCCGACAAGCGCGCCGGCCGCGATGCCCGCCGCGAACCCCAGCCAGGCATTGACGCCGTACCGCACCTGCAAAATCGCAGTCGCATAGGCGCCGGTACCGAAAAAGGCGGCATGACCGAACGAATACTGCCCGCCGTAGCCGCCGAGCAGGTTCCAGCCTTGGGCAACCAGCGCGATCAACAGCGCCGTCACCAGGAAATTGAGGACCGCGTTCGAGGATGTCACGAGCGGCACTGCCGCCAGCAGCGCCACGGTGACAAAGATCGGCGACCAGCGACCTCACGCGCGTTCGCCGAACAGGCCGCTCGGCCGCGCCAGCAGCACCGCGATGAAGAGGATAAAGATGCCGACTTGTCCGAGCGACTCGCCGAGATAGAGCCCGCAGACACTTTCGACCACGCCGACGAACAGTCCACCAATAAGCGCGCCCGGCACCGAACCCATGCCGCCGAGCACCACGATGGTGAAGGCCAGCAGCACAAAGGCGTTTCCGGCGCCGGGATTGACGTAGTAAGTGGGCAGCAGAAGGCAGGCGGCGATTGCGACGCACGCGGTGCCGAGCCCGAAGGTGACCGCATAAATGTGCGCGACGTCGATGCCCGAGAGTTCGGCGCCGAGCTTCTCCTTTGCCACGGCGCGGATCGCCTTGCCGGTATCGGTCCATCGCATGATCAGCCACAGCAGCAGCGCCACGACCATGACGACGCCGAAGGCCACCACGCGCGGCACCGCGATGAACGCTGGGCCGATTTCGACGACGTCGAACCCGTACGGCACATCGATCGTGCGCGTGTCGGCGCGGAACGCGAACAGCAGCGCGTTCTCGATGACGACTGCAAGGCCGAGCGTGATCAGGAGAATGTTGCGATCATCGCCGTGCGCGGCCGGGCCGATGACGAAACGCTGCAGGCCGTAGCCGACGAGGTAGAACAGCGGCGTGAGCAACAGCGCCGCAACGTAGGGGTCGAGACCCATGACCTTGTAGGCGAAGTAGGCCGCGAACATCGCCGCGGTCAGGAGCGCGCCGTGGGCGAAGTTGATGATATGCAAGCACGCCATAGATCAGCGTCAGCCCGAGTGCGATCAGGGCATAGACCGCGCCGGTCATCAGACCGTTGAGGACTGCCGGGATCAGGATCGCCGTAGACGGCATGGCAGCCCGCGCCGGCTCTTGCCCTGTCAGACCGGCGGCATCGGGAACACGGCCTTGGCTGAAGCGAAGGCCGCCGGCAGGATCACCTGGATGTCGTTCGCAAGCACCTGGGTATTGACCGGCGCCGCGCCCTGGTTCTGGCCGTTGACGAATTTGGTCGGGCCGTAGGGCATGACGTGCCCGGCGAAGTCCGAGCGCTCCAGTGCGTCGATGATTTTCGCGCGGTCGGCACTCGCGGCGCGCTCAAGCGCATCGGCGAGCAGCAGCATGCAGGAGTAATTCATATAGACTTCGTAAGTGTAGAACTCGCCCTTCCCCTCCACTTTTTGCTTGAGCGCGAGCGCCTTCGGGTTCTTCGGATCGAACCAATGATTGCAATCCATGATGTATTGCGCGGCCTCGGGAAATTCCTTGACGAATTTATAGGACGAGGCCGCGCCGCCAAGCACCGAATAGATCCCTTTCGGTCGCAGGCGCTGCTGCCGCATGGTGCGGGCCAGCAGCACGTATTCGTTATAGTAGTTGGCCGGAATGACGAGATCCGGGTTTTGCGCCTTGATCTTCAGCGCGACGTTGTTGAAGTCCCGCGTCGGCGTGGGATGGGAGATGGTCTCCAGCACCTGGAAGCCGCGCTCCGGCAACTGGGCATTGAGGAGCTTGGCGAGGCCGGCACCAAACGCAGAATCTTCGTGCACGATCATGACCGTCTTGGCGACCTTGCCCGCCTGTTCGTTGAGGGTCACGAGATTGTCGAGCGCGGTCTTGGCGATGACGCCGAAGCCGGGCCCGAACCGAAACGTGTTCTTCAGCCCGCGCGTCACGATGCTGTCGACCACGCCGACATCGACGATGTAGGGCAGATCATAGCGCGCCGCGGTCTGGCTCGCCGACAGGCAGATCGCGCTGGCATAACCGCCGACGACCGCCGCGACGCCCGCGGCATTCATCTTTTCGACCTCGGCATTGCCGCCCTCGGGCGTCGACTGCGCATCGCCGAGGAGCGCCTCGATCTTCGCGCCGCCCAGCGACTTGATACCGCCCGCCGCGTTGATCTCCTCGATCGCAATCGTGGCGCCGAGGCGGCCCTGCTGGCCCGAGTACGACAGCGCGCCCGAAACCGGGTGTACCACGCCGACTTTGACGGCAGCGGGCTGGGCGCATAGTACGGCTGGATGCGCAACGGCAACGGCGGCGCCGGCCGCTGAGGTCTGCATGAACCGCCGGCGGTTGATATGCCAAGACGAACCAGACATCAGAAGCCCTCCTGCCAAGTGAAACCTAGACTAACATCGGCCTCGGCAGGCCTCCATATTAAGTCGTGCTGCAGCGCACGGTAACGCAATGAATTCATCTCGCCCTCAAACCATCATCGACAAGATCTGGGCCGCCCACGAGATCGTCAGACGCGAGGACGGCGACTCGCTCCTTTGGGTCGACCGGCACTATGTCCACGAGGGATCGTTCCACGCCTTCGGGAAGCTTGCCGAGCGCGGCCGCGCCGTCGCCGAGCCAGGACTGACCTTCGGAGTTGCCGACCATTACGTGCCGACGCGCGGTTCGCGGCACGATATCGCCAATCCCGAGATTGCCCGGATGGTGCGCCAGCTCGACGAGAATGCTGCCCGTCACCACGTCAGGCTGTTCGGGGTCGACGATCCCGCGCCAGGGCATCGTCCACGTCGTGGGGCCGGAACAGGGGCTGACACTGCCGGGCCTGCTGGTCGTGTGCGGCGACAGTCACACCTCCACCCACGGTGCGCTGGGCGCCTATGCATTCGGCATCGGCGCCTCCGAAGTGGCCCACGTGCTGATGACGCAAACGATCTGGCAGAAGAAGCCCAGGCTGGCGCGGGTGACGGTCGGCGGCGAAGCCAGCCGGGCGTGACCGCCAAGGACATCATTCTCGGCATCATCGCGCGCATCGGCACCGACGGCGCCACCGGTTGCGCGCTCGAATTCGCAGGCGCGGCGATCCGCGCCCTCTCGATCGAAGGCCGGCTCACGCTGTGCAATATGGCGATCGAGGCCGGCGCACGTTGTGGTCTCGTCGCCCCTGATGCAGCGACGTTCGCTTACCTCAAGGGGCGGCCGTATGCGCCGAGCGGATCAGCCTTCGACCGCGCCGTCGAGGCGTGGTCCGAACTCGCCAGCGATGACGGCGCGGTGTTCGACAAGGAGGTGAGCCTTGATGCCGACGCCATCGCGCCGATGGTGACCTGGGGCACCAGTCCAGAGGACGCGCTGCCGATCGACGCAAGCGTGCCCGATCCGGCGCGCGAACCGGACGAAGCACGCGCCAAATATCTGCGCGACGCAATCGAATACATGGGCCTCACGCCGGGACGGAAATTGACGGAGATCGCGGTCGACCGCGTGTTCATCGGCTCCTGCACCAACGCCCGCATCGAGGACCTGCGTGCCGCAGCGGCCGTGCTTGCCGGCCGGTCGAGCAAGGTGCCTGGGCTCGTTTCCGCAGGATCATCGTTGGTGAAGCGCCAAGCCGAAGGCGAAGGCCTTGATCGGGTTTTCCGCGATGCCGGTCTCGAATGGGGCGAATTGGGCTGCTCCATGTGCGTCGGCATCAACGGCGATCTGGTGGCTCCCGGCGAGCGCTGCGCCTCGACCACCAACCGCAACTTCCGCGGCCGGCAGGGGCCGGGCGCGCGCACCCATCTGATGTCGCCCGCGATGGTGGCGGCTGCGGCCATCAATGGCCGTCTCGCGGACGTAAGGCCGCTGCTCGCGGGGCGTTCGACATAGGACGTGGAGGCCGGCGCATGGAGAAATTCACCAAAGTCACCGGCGCGGCTTGTCCGATCGCGCAAGCCAATCTGAACACCGACCAAATCCTTCCGGCGCGCTATCTGAAATGGACCCGGGCGATGGGCCTCGGGAAGGTTCTGTTTCAAGACCTGCGTTTCGACGCCGATGGACGCGAGGAGCCGGACTTTCCGCTCAACCGACCGGTCTGGCGCAACGCCAAGGTGATCGTAGGCGCCCGCAATTTCGGCTGCGGTTCGTCGCGCGAATCCGCCGTCTATGCGCTACATGATTACGGGGTGCGCTGCGTCATTGCGCCGTCGTTCGGCGATATCTTCTCCGGCAATGCAGTGCAAAACGGGCTGCTGACAGCAATCGTCACCGACGCCGAGGCCGCCGAGATTCGCGAAGCGCTGGCGGAGACGCCGGAGCTTGCGGTGACAGTCGATCTCGAACAGCAGACGATCGTGTGTGGCAACCGAACCTACGCCTTCCAGATCGACCCGGTCCGCCGCATGCGCCTCCTCAACGGCTGGGACGATATCGCCATGACCGATAGCTACCGGGACAGCATCGCTGCCTTCAAGGCCAAGGACCGGGAGGCGAGGCCGTGGGCGACGATGAAAAATCGATAGTCGATCAGTGCAACCAGCTGCCGGTCACTCGGTGCTGGACGGCGGCCTCCTACGTGCGCCAGGTCGGCTCTACCGACCATGCTGGCGCATATGCCGACGTTAAACTAACTTCCCACCTGGACTACAGGACCCGGATCATGGACGATCCCCGGCCTCGGGCGATTGCCCGAAGAGTTGTGAGCTGAGAGGCGTTGATACCGTGACCAGTGCTATCGACGTCGTGGTCAATCCGCTCACTCCGCAGATCGTCGCGGCGCGCCCGCCCTGGATGCGCGAATTTCACACCAAGAAATCGGACGCGCGTCCGAAGACGTGCAGTCCGTCACGCTTGAACAGATGCTCACCCAAATGGATGCCGCAGGCATCGAGCGTGCGTTCCTGGTGGCGTGCAAGCTTGGACAGGAAGGTACACCCGGCGCGTGGCACATGCCGTACGAGTGGATCGCCGAGGCCGTCGCCGCGTATCCTGATCGCTTTTGCGGCCTCGCCGGCATCGATCCGACCGAAGGGATGACCGGGTTGCGCAATCTCGAGCGCGCGGTCAAGGTGCTGGGCTTCATTGGCGCCCACACCTATCCGCACTGGTTCGAGCTGCCGCCGAATGACCGCCGCTACTATCCGTTCTATGCCAAGTGTTGCGAGCTCAACGTGCCGATCCAGATGCAGGTCGGCCAGTCTTTGGTCTATTACGCCAAACGTCCCCTGCGCAGCGTCGGTCGGCCGATCTATCTCGACGATATCGCCTGCGATTTCCCGAGCTCAAACTAATCGGCATCCATGTCGGCATTCCCTGGCACGACGAGATGATCGCCATGGCCTGGAAGCACGAGAACGTGTTCATCGGCTCCGACGCTCACAGCCCGAAATACTGGCCAGCGAGCTTCACGCACTATCTCAACACCTATGGGCGGCACAAAGTGCTGTTCGGCACGGATTATCCCGTGCTGGCCTTCAAACGCACGATGGACGAAATTGACGCGCTTGACCTCAACGCTGAGGCCAAGCAGCTTTTTCTTCGCGACAATGCGCTGCGAGTTTATGGGCTCGCGCAGGGGCCCAAAAAGGAAGCTAGCTAGCAATGTCTGCTCAGCCTCGTTCTGTTCTGGCCGCCATCGCGCTTGCGGCCTCAAGCCTTGCCGCACCTGCCGATGCCGCGGACGCCACGCTGACCCTCGGCATCGTGACCGCGCAGACCGGCCCGCTGGCTGCGCCCGGCAAATTCCAGATGAACGGCTTTCAGCTGGCGGTGGACGCCATCAACAAGGCAGGTGGCGCAAAGATCGCGGGCAAGAGCTACGAGGTGCGGCTCAAGGTGTATGACACGCGCTGCAATGCCGCCGAGGGCGCTTCGGCCATGCAGCGGCTCGCGACCATCGACAATACGCCGGTCGTGCTGGGCGAGCTTTGCAGTCCCGTGGCCGCGCCGAGGCACCGATCGCTGCCGATTTCCAAATGCCGCTGATCATTACCGTGCCGACCGCGCCGAACCTGACCGAGCAAGGCAACCCCTATCTGTTCCGCATCAACGCTGAGAACAATCAGCTGACCAAAGCGCTGGCGGAGTACGTGGCCGCGCGTGACCTGTCACCCCTCGCCTTTATCGCCTGGAACAACGATGCCGGCCGCGGCGGCATCAAGGGCATGCGTGCCGCACTGCCAAAGTCGATCACCCTAGGCTACGTCGGTTACTTCAACGTCGGCGAAATCGATTTCTCAAGTCACGTCGTCAATATTCGCAATTCCGGCGCCAAAGCGGTGATGCTGCTGATGGACGAGGAGCCCGGCGCGTTGGCGATCAAGCAAATCCGTGACGCCGGTCTCAACGTCGATCTCATCAGCACGCTGGCCATGGGCTCCAATCGGTTCCTGGATCGGCTGAACGCCAAGTATCTCGCCGGCATGGCGCAGTACAACGCATTTCCCCCCAACCTGCCGACGCCACGCATCAAAGCTTTCAACGACGCCTACAAGGCGCGCTTCGGCGAGGAGTCCCACGGGTTCGCCGCACAATCCTATGACGGCGTGAATGTCGCGATCGAAGCAATGGCCAAGGCCGGCACCGTCAGCGACGGCAAAAAGATCCGCGATGCGCTGGCGGGCTTGACCACCCAAGGCGTGATCGGGCCGATCAAGTTCGATGCCACGAATCAGGCATCGCCGCCCGTTTACATTACCCAATGGTGCGAGAACGGCACCCGCAGCGTGGTGTTTCCGGACGCCTACAAGGCCGGTTGCGGCGGCGGCTGACGCGGTGATGCCAACGGCGCTGCTCGAGCAGATCATCAACGGGGCCATGATCGGCGCCATCTATGTGCTGGTGGCGCTCGGGATGGTGCTGATCTTCGGCGTCATGCAGGTGCTCAACCTGGCGCATGGCGTGCTGTTCATGCTGGGCGGCTATCTCTGCCACTTCGCCTTTTTCAAGCTGACGGGCAGCTACGCCGGTGCGGTCGCACTGTCGATGCTCGCCCTTGCCGCATTGGGAGCGGCCCTGGAATGTACGGTGTTCCGGCCACTACGCCACAGCATGCAGATGCAGATCGTCGCCTCCCTCGGCCTGATCCTGGTCATACAGAACAGCGTGGTCGCGCTGTGGGGGCCGAACGCGCTGCAGATGCGGATTCCGACCGCAGAGACGATCGTGCGGCTCGGCCCGCTCAGCTTTACGCAGCAGCATGTCATCATCATTGGCACCGTCGCCGCGACTGTAACCCTGCTCTATCTGTTCCTTGTCCGAAGTCGGCTCGGCACCGCGATGCGCGCCACCAGCCAGAATGCCGATGCCGCGCGGGTGGTGGGGATCGATACCAACCGCATCTTCCTCCTGACCTTTGCGATCGCAGGCGCACTGGCGGCGCTCGGCGGCGCGCTGCTCGGGCCCCTGTTCCTGATCTTCCCACAAATGGGCGACCTGCCGCTGCTGAAAGCCCTGACGGCCATCGTGCTCGGCGGCATGGGCAGCGTGGCGGGTGCCGTGATCGGAGGCTTGGCGATCGGCATCGTGGAATCGGTATCCACGCTGTTCATCCCGACCGACTTTCGCGACACCGTTGTGTTCGGCCTGCTGATCCTTACGCTGCTGATCCGGCCGTGGGGGCTGTTCGGCGTGCGCGTGCGTGGCGAGGGTTGAGATGCAGCCGCGGCTTGCCACGATCGGCGTGATAGGACTGTTCGCGATACTCTACCTCCTGCCGGTCATCGCACCCGGGGAGTTGTACGGGCTGCATGTTCTCACGCTCGCGCTCTGCTATGCCGTGCCGGCGATCGGCCTCAACCTGCTGTTCGGCTATACCGGCCTGGTCTCGCTCGGCCATATGGGGTTCGCCGGCGTCGGCGCTTACACCGCGGCGCTGCTGATGAAGAACGGCATCGCCGGCTTCGTCCCGTCACTGACAGCCGGTGCACTCGTCGCGGCGGCCGTTGGCCTCCTCGTCGGCCTACCCTGTCTGCGGCTCCGCAGCCACTTCTTCATCGTGGTGACCTTGGCGGTCGGCGTGATCCTCTACACCCTGTTCAACAATCTCGATTGGCTGACCGGGGGCGCCGAGGGCCTGCCCGGCATCCCGCGCCCGCAACCGCTCGATCTCGGGGTGATGGTGGTCGATTTTCGCCGGCCCCAGGGCTTCTACTGGCTGGCGCTCACGGTGTTCGCCGCGATATTCACCGTCCAGTACCTGATCGTCCGCTCCGATTTTGGTCGCTCGCTGGCGGCGATCCTTCAGGACGAGACGGTCGCCGCTGCCCGCGGCGTCGACGTCTTCGCCCACAAGCTGGTGATCTTCACGATCTCGGCTGCCATCGCCGGCGTCGGCGGCGCCCTGAATGTCACGTTCCTGCGTGCCGCCGCGCCGCTCTCCTTCGAACTGCTGGAGAGCATCAACCTCGTCGTGATCGTGATCCTGGGCGGCGCGGGATTTCTGCTCGGCCCGTTGGTTGGCGCGGTCCTGTTCATCGCGCTACCCGAGGCGCTCCGGGTCGCTCACGAATTGCGGCTCGTCGCCTTCGGCGCCATTTTGGTCCTGCTGGCGCTCTATGCGCCGCGTGGGGTATGCGGCTTGGCCACCACACTCGCTCGCCGGCTCACCGCAACTGGCCCGCTGCAAAATCCTCCAGATGTCCGGCATCCTTGAGATTGCGGGCATCCGCAAGTCATTCGCGGGCATCGTCGCCCTTGACGATGTGGCGCTCGAGATCACGCAGGCCGGCATCTATGGCCTGATCGGACCGAACGGCGCCGGCAAGACCACGCTGTTCGATGTGATCTGCGGCCGTCAGCTCGCCGACAGCGGGACCATTCGCCTCGCGGGCGAGCGCATCGAGACGCTGCCGGTACACCGCCGCGCCCGCCTGGGCATCTCGCGCACCTTCCAGGAGTGCCGTGTGCTGGCCGGGGAAACCTGCCTCGATAACGTGCTGTTTGCCGCGCAGGACAAGCGCTTGGGCGCCGAGCTTGCTCAATGCGCAACTCGCAGGACGCGCAGCCGCGATGCCATTCTGGCTGAGGCGCGGCGGCTGCTGGCATTGGTCAATCTCGAAACCCATGCCGATAGGCCGGCATCGGCCCTCTCCTACGGCCAGCGGCGCCTCCTCGAGATCGTCTCCGTGCTGATGACCCGGCCGCGCATCCTGCTGCTCGATGAGCCCGCCTCCGGCGTCAACCCCACGCTGCTGGTCACCCTGCGTGACTTTCTGCGACGGCTCTACGACGAGCGACAGATCGTGTTCCTGATTGTCGAACACAACATGGAGTTCATCATGTCGCTCGCCTCGCACATCGTGGTGATGCATCAGGGACGCGTCCTGGCGCAGGGGGCACCTGCGCAAGTGCAAGCGAGCCCTCAGGTGATCGAGGCATACCTCGGATGAGCGATGCAGTTCTCGACGTTCGCGGCCTCAAGGTCGGCTATGGCGACGGTCGGCTCATCGTCGACGGGATCGATCTCACGGTCGATGCCGGCGAGGTCGTCACCATGATCGGCCAGAACGGGGCGGGAAAGTCGACGGTGCTGAGAGGCATCTACAACATGGCGCGCGAACGCCACGGCGAGGTGCGGCTCGCCGGAAAGTCCGTATTCGCCCTGCCTCCGCATCGGCTGCTGCGGCAGGGGCTCGCCTACATCCCGCAGGACCATACCGTATTCCCAAAGCTCTCCATCGCCGAGAACCTCGCGATGGGCGGCTACCTGATCGAGGACCGTGACCTGCTGGTGCAGCGCATCACGCATGTCGAGGCAATGTTCCCCGTGCTCGCCGAACGCCGCCAGCAATACGCCGCGAGCCTCTCCGGCGGCGAGCAGCGCATGCTCGAGATCGCTCGCACGCTGGTGATGGATCCCGCAGTCATCATGCTCGACGAGCCTTCAATCGGGCTGGCGCCGCGGATGGTCGACCAAGTATTCGCCATGGTGCGCCGCATGGCCGACGCCGGCAAAGCCATCCTGATGGTCGAGCAGAACGTCAAGAAGGCACTCGCAGCCTCGGATCGCGCCTATGTCTTGGAGCTCGGCCGCATCAGCCTGCAGGACCGCGCACAGACGCTGCTCGACGACCAACGGGTCGCGCGGCTCTACATGGGAATGGCCGGCGCGGCGTAAAATTTATTTGCGCAAGTCGACGATCGGCTTGGCCTTCCAGCCGCGCCCGACCAACAGCGGATCGTCGGCCGCTGTCCGTTCCACGACCGGCGTAACGCCGATCGCACGCTGCACGAGCGCTGCAAGCGTAGCGTCGAGCGCGGAAATCGGAACCAGCAGCCGGCACGATGCGCAGACGCAGCCGATCCATGGACAGCGGATCGCTCGGATTTTCCTTGTCGATCACAGCTTGGAAATCGATCAGAGCAGGCCCGGCCAGTACGGCATCCACCAGCGCCTGAGGATTGACCAACATCCCCTTGATCTTGACGAGATCATCGATTCGCCGCGGCAGGCTGATCAAGCGTTCGGTCAACGCGCCGCAGTGTGGGCAGCGCACCCGCGTCAACCGTGCCACATCGCCGAGCGCATAGCGGAGCATGACCGTGCCGCGACGGTCGAGATGGGTGAGAAGAATGAGACCCTCATCGCCGTCGGGCACGGGTCTGTGCGTCTCTGGATCGACGGCCTCGAACAGGAACTGGTCGGGCGCGGGATTGTGGTAGCCGGAGCGGTGGGTGCATTCGACCATGCCGCCTTGCATCTCGGTCGCCCCATAGGAGACGCTGACGCGCGGGTCCAATGCACCCAGACGCTTCAGCCGGTTGATCAGGCCACCGCGCGCCTCCTCGCCGAACCCCTCCCCGGTCACGAACACGAGCCGCACGGTCGGCAGGCGCGCCCCTATTTCCTCAGCGCGGCCGATCATCCGGTGAATATAAGACGGCACGCCCCGAGAAAATCGTCGGCCGCGCGCGCACGGCGATTGCGACCACCTCGTCGAGTTCGTTGCTGATGTCACGCCGACGAGCATTGACGCGGCCTGGCATGGCCGAGATCACTGGAATGTTGCAGACCGATGCCGCGTGCAGCACGCGCGGAAAGGCACCATGCGGATACTTGGTCAGCGGAAACAGGTTGAGGATCGAAGTCTTCAGCAGTGACACCGCGCAGCCGCATCATGTTGCGATTGAGCGCAAGAATGTTGACGAAGTCGTAAGCGGTCGAAACGAACGGCGTGGGGGCGCCGGTCGAGCCTGTCGTGTACATCACGTCCCAGACGACAGTCTCCTCGTCGTCGGCAGCGCCCTCGGGACCCAGCCGGAAGCTTTGCGGGTCTGCCATGTAGTCGGCCTTGGCCGTGATCGGGAGGCGCGCGATGTCTGCAAGCGTCCTGAGATCACTGCGGCCGATGCCGGCCGCCATGAACACGCGGCGATAGTAGGGGTGCGCGGCGAAGATACGGTCGAGGGTTGCCGCAAGGCAGGCCTCGCGCAACTGCGTGAGGCCGTCTTCGTCGAGGCCAAACAACTCATCTACTGCGCTTGGGATGCTCATTTGACTGCCAATATGAATCCGTAGTTTTCGCTTGCCGCACCCGTGCAGCAGAGGCGACCCACAGTGACACTGCTCTAAAAGATGTTCTAGGCGCGGGCCGAGCGAGGCGCTCGGCTTCATGGCAATGATAGATGGTCTTCAACGCACCTCGACGGCGCGCGTAAGAGAGGATGCCGAGGTATCGATCATCGACCAACGCAAGGTCAAATTCATGGTCGATGAGGTCCCGAATTTTTCGCTCCACATCATGGGCGCGATGGCACATCGCATCCGGGCGATGGGCGAGGTAATTCCTCGTTAATCAGGGCGGATGGCGGTGGACCTAGCGCATCGCTGAACCGGCTCAGCTTGGCCGCCTGCAAGAGCCAGGGGACCGCACCCCGGGAAACGGGTGATCGCGCAGCATGTCGGCGACGCCGCTCTTCCATGTCGAGAGGCGATACAGACGCACTCCCGAGCCAGCAGGCACAAGACCGTCATTGGTACCTCGCCGGCGAAGATTCTGGCCGTGGCCGGAGCCGCGAACAGTGACTGCCATCAAGCGGATGGCGCTTGCGTCCGAGGGCGCAGCCGAACACTATCGGGTACGTTTAAAAAAACGGGAGGAAACAATGACGGCATACCGTAATCGGAGGTCGTCCACGCTGGTGCTGGCGGCATCGTTAGTCGCCACCCGCCCATGCTCGCTCAGCAGGCGGCCGAACCGAGCCGCAATCTCACGCCCGTCACCGATGCCATGCTGCGCGATCCGCCAGCGTCTGATTGGCTGATGTGGCGGCGCACATATGACGGCTATGGCTACAGCCCTCTCGATCAGATCAACACGAACAACGTCAAGAACCTCGAGGTCGCTTGGACTTGGTCGATGACGCCCGGCGCCACCGAGACGACCCCGATCGTTCACGATGGGGTGTTGTTTCTCTTCAACTACGCCAACAAGATCCAGGCGCTCAATGCCGCGACTGGCGATTTGATCTGGGAGTACAAGCGCGACCTTCCGGAAAGGCTGATTGCGACCACGCCCAATCTTTCTTCAGCGCAACATGGCCATGTTCGAAGGCAAGCCTGATCGCCGCCACGACAGATGCCCATCTGATCGCGCTCGATTCCAAGACAGGCAAGCTGTTATGGGATCATGCAACAGCAGATTGGACGAAGGGCTGGCGCTATACCGGCGGCCCGTTCGTGGTGAACGGCAAGATCATTCAGGGCATGACGGGCTGCGGCAACGCCGAGCCTGGCGGCTGCTTCATCACCGGCCACGACGCCAAGACCGGCGCCGAGTTGTGGCGCGTCAACACCATTGCACATCCGGGTGACCCAACTTCGACACCTGGAACGGCCTGCCGCTGGAAAGCCGGTTCGGGTCATCGGCCTGGATTGCCGGCACCTATGATCCGGAGCAGCGTCTTGTTTTCTACGGCACCGGCCAGCCCTATCCGTGGATCGCCGAAATGCGCGGTACGATACCCAAAAAGCCGGGCCTCAAGAGTAACGCGCATGTATCGGACTCCACACTGGCGATCGATCCCGAGACGGCGAATGAAATGGTACCACCAGCACCTTGAAGACGACACCTGGGACCTCGACTACGTCTACGAACGTATGCTGGTCGACCTGCCGGTCAACGGTGAAACCCGCAAGGCGGTAGTCACAGCCGGGAAGCTCGGCATCATCGAGGCGATCGACCGCACCAACGGCCAGTGGCTGTGGCACAAGGAGACGGTGCCGCAGAACGTGGTCGCCGCGATCGACCCCAAGACCGGCGAGAAGACCATCAACGTCGCGTCCGATCCCGCACATCGGCCAGACCACCTTGACCTGCCCATCCATCCATGGGCGGTCGCGGTTGGCCAGCGACCGCTTACAATCCGCGCACCGGCACACTCTTCATGCCGCTCAACGAGCATTGTTCCAACACGACGCCCTCGCCACTCGACCCCAGGGCAGTCCTATACGGGCGGGGGCCGCGCCGTATTCGCTCATACGAAGGTACCCAATAGCGACGGCAATATCGGCCGCGTCGATGCCATCAAGCTCGCCGATCGGTCGACCGCGTGGTCGTACCGGCAGCGCGCGCCGAGCACCAGCGCGGTGCTTCCGACCGGCGGCGGCTTGGTGTTCTCGGGTGACCTTGATCGCTATTTCAAGGCACTCGACGACGCGACCGGCAAAGTGTTGTGGCAGGTCCGCACGAACAACATGGTCAACGGCTTCCCGGTAACCTACAGCGTCAACGGCAAGCAGTACGTTGCGGTCGCCACCGGCAACGGCTCCGGTTCCGGCCAGGGGCTGGCAACGCTCGTTCCGGAGATGAAGAACCCGGACGGCGGCTCTATGCTGTGGGTATTCGCGCTGCCTAACAAGTGAGCCTGAATTGAAGCCGGGTCACGCAGGCGTGCAGCACCAGCAAGAATAACCAACTGCTAAAATCTTCGGGAAGGAAACGCCGATGCTTTGTTGCAAACTGATGCGACCCCTGGTGCTGGCGGTGTTCTTGAGCGCCGCCAGTAGCGGGGCCTTCGCGTTCGACGAATCGAAATATCCCGACTGGTCTGGCTGGTGGCGGGTGATCGGCGGCAACCGATGGGACCCAACCAAGCCACCTCGCCGCGGGCAAAACCCGCCTCTCACCGCGGAATATCAGGCAATCTTCGAAGCCAGCATCGCCGACCAAGACGCCGGCGGACAGGGTAACGATCTCCGCTACCGTTGCCTTCCGGCCGGAATGCCGCGGGTGATGACGGCGATCTTTCCGTTCGAGTTCGTTATCTTGCCGAAGCTCACCTACATCATGTTCGAAAGCGCAATGCCGCGTCGCATTTACACTGACGGCCGCGATTTCACTCATTGGCCTAAACCCAACACCGAGCCGGCCTTCGTTGGCTATTCGATCGGAAAATGGATCGATGACGATGGCGACGGTCGATATGACGTGCTTGAGGTCGAGACCCGGCATATGAAGGGTCCGCGCGCCATGGATCAAAGCGGACTGCCCGTTCACGAAAACAATGCGACGATCGTAAAGGAACGGCTCTATCGCGACAAAACGAACAACGACTTGTTTCACGATGAGGTGACGACGATCGACGACGCGTTCACGCAGCCATGGACGGTAAAGAAGAGCTTCCGTCGCGAGCCCGGGGATCGCGACTGGGTCGAAAATGTTTGCGAAGAGGGGAACAATTATGTCGGGATCGGCAAGGAAGTCTATTACCTGAGCGGAGACGGCAATCTGATGCCCGCCAAAAAGGATCAGGCGCCGCCCGACTTGAGATATTTCAATCAACCACGGAAATGACGCCTCCGCAGACGGGCCGACCGTCAAGCCTCGGAGGCAAGGTGCCCGCTCCTGAAGGCCTGCAAGGCCCTCCAGGGGATTGTCGGGGTCAATCACGTCGCGGCGGTGATCTCCATTCCAGGTCGCGAAGATGATGGCGAATTGGTCGCGTGGGTGCGGACGCTCTTGCCTTTAGCGAGGCTCCCGCGCGACGATCATCGCCGGATCGATGATGCGTCCCTTCTCGATCACCACTTCGTTGTCGAGAATGACGGTGCAGTCGCGCATCGGCACATCGTAGTGGCCGCGCGTGTTGCGCTTGCCGCCGCCTTGCGTATTGGGGCCGGTCGAAAACAGAAAATTGCCCGGGAAGGTACGGGCTGCAGCGCGGCTGCGTTCCGGTTCATCGCCATTGAGGGCGATGCCGTACCACAACGATTGCGGATTAAGACCCCAGCCGAGATGCGAAATGGCGAACGGATCTCGGTCGTCGGCCGAAGATTTGTTGTCGGTCAGCCAGTCGCGCATCAACTTGGCGTCAAGCCCGCCTTCGATCTTGGTGATGAAGCCGTCATGAATCTCGAGCTTCACCGGGTCGTGCACGTAACGGCAGTACGGCAGGATGACGATGTCGCCGGCTTGAAAAACGACAATGCCATTGGCCGTGCCTTCATTGGGAAACGTGTGCACGTGTCCCGCGCCCCAGTGGTCGAAGTGGCCCGGCTCGTCGGCATACCCCCATTGGCTCATCACCGGATATTCGCCGCACGTGTAGGTAAAGTCCGTGCCGGCGTCGCTCACGACATGCACTTTGCGGGTCTTGGACAGCCGCGTATGGGCGTGCTTCACCGCTTCCTTGAGGCCCTTCGGGGCCTTGAGGTGGTGAAGATCGTCCGGCGCATCGATGATCATGAGAACGCGGGTGCCGCCATCCATCACCTCCTTCAGCCATTTGGTGAACAGCGGAACGTGAAAGATGACGACGATATCGGCAGCGCGCACGGCGTCGAGCGTACCTTTGCACTTGCCGATCGTGGCAACGCCTACCTTGGTCCAGGACGGCACCGCATTGACGCACATCTCATAGATGTCAGCGCCAAGTTCGTCGGCAGCAGCGAATGCAGCCTGAATGTATTCGCGCCGGGTCGTGAGATCGCTCACAAGCGCGACGGTCTCGCCGCGCTTCACTCGGCACAATTCGAATTGCTGACGATAAAGGAGAGCGAGACTGGCGGGATTTCCTTCCGGAGCGCGAACAGCGGCCTGCAGCATCGTGTCACTCCTGAACCAACAGAGCCATTGGTTTGAATCAGAGGCCCCAATGCGAGGTCTGTCAATATTCGCAGCATTCCTCGCCGATGCTTATTCTGACGTTGGATGCATCGGTCGCTTGCAAGGCGATCACCTGATAGCCGTCTTGTGTCTTGCAGTCGCCATGGCTTGCCAGAGGCGCTCGGGCGTCAGCGGCATCTCGATGTCCGAAATGCCGAGCGGACGCAATGCGTCAAGGGCGGCACTCACGATCGCTGCCGGCGCAGCGATTGCGCCAGCCTCCCCGCAGCCCTTGGCACCCAGTGGGTTGTGCGTGCAAGGCGTGCTCTCGTCGAACGCAGAGACGAAATCCGGGAGATCGGCAGCGCGCGGCAAAGCATAATCAAGGAAAGAGCCGGTCAACAATTGTCCGGTCTCCAAATCATGGAAACAACGTTCGAATAACGCCTGCCCCGCGCCCTGCGCGACGCCGCCGTGGAGCTGGCCCTCGACGATGATCGGATTGATGACGGTTCCGACGTCATCGACCGCCCAATAGCCGACAACCGCGACCGTGCCGAGTTCCGGATCGATCTCGACTTCGCACAGATGCGCGCCGTTGCTGAACGCGAAATTCGGCGGATCGTACGCGGCGGTTTCGTGCAATCCGGGCTCGACGCTCTCGAGCGGATAATGGTGCGGAATGTTGGCCGCCCGCGCTACTGCAGCGATGTCAACCATGCGGTCGGTGCCGACAACGGCAAAACGGCCGTTCGCGAATGAAACATCGTCGGGCGAAGCTTCCAGCAAATGTGCGGCAATCTTACAGCCCTTGGCGATGATCTTACCGGCTGCTCCGGCGAGCGCCGATCCGCCGACCGCGATCGATCGCGAGCCGAAGGTGCCGGTCCCAAAGGGCACGCGCTCCGTGTCGCCCTCTACGATCTTGATCTTGGCGAGCGGAATGCCGAGCTTCGACGCCAGGATCTGCGCCATTGTCGTCGGGTGCCCCTGGCCATGATCGTGAGTGCCTAGCATCGCAACAACCGTTCCGTCGCCCTGGACTCGGATCGTTGCCTGCTCGAAGAATCCGGCACGTGCGCCCAGCTGACCGGCGAAACGCGAGGGTGCCACACCCGACGACTCCACGTAGCAGGCGATGCCGAGGCCCACGCAGGCAGCTGCGGCGCGCGGACGCGGCTCGGCGCGCCTCAAACCCGGCGTGATCGGCGATAACGAGTGCGTGCTCAAACACTTTCGGAAAGTCGCCGCAGTCGTAGGTCGGGCCGATCGGCGTCTTGTAAGGCATCGCTTGACGCGGAATGAGGTTGCGGCGCCGGAGCTCAACGCGGTCGATGCCAAGCTCGGACGCGGCTCGGTCGGCGAGCCGCTCAAGCACGTAACATGCTTCCGGGCGTCCCGCGCCTCGATACGCGTCGGTCGGCACCGTATTGGTAAATACGCCGGTGCAGGCGACGCTGACGGCTGGCGTGCGATAGACGCCGGCGAGCAGCGAGCTGTAAATCGCACTCGGGATTGCCGCGCCGAACGTCGATACATACGCGCCCAGATTGGCGAGCGTCCTGACCCGGAGCGCCAGGAAGTGCCCGTCCCGGTCGAGGGCAAGTTCGGCATGCGTGACGTGATCGCGCGCCTGATAATCGGATGTGAAGCTCTCGCTTCGGCTCGCCGTCCAACGGACCGGACGCTGGAGGCGCCGCGCCGCCCAGGCCAGAATTGTCTCCTCCGGATAATGCTTGCCCTTGTAGCCGAAGCCGCCGCCCACATTGGGCGCGATGACGCGCACTGCGGTCTCTGCGATCCCAAGCTGCTCGGCGACGAAACGGCGAATGTGGTGCGGCACCTGCGTCGAGCTGTAGAGCGTGAGGCTGTCCGGCTGCGGATCGGCGACAACAGCGCGCGGCTCCATGGCGGCGCCAGCAAGCCGATTATTGACGAGATCGATCCGCGTCACGTGCGCGGCGGCCTCGAATTGTTGCGCAACGGCTTTGTCGTCGCCGCGGCGCCATTCGAAACAGACATTTCCCGGGGATGAGGGGTGAAGCTGCGGGGCTCCCGCGGCGACTGCGCTGCGGGCATCGACCACGACGGGGAGTGGCTCGTAGTCGA
The DNA here is from genome assembly GCA_963702755.1 of uncultured Alphaproteobacteria bacterium. Lineage (GTDB taxonomy): Bacteria > Pseudomonadota > Alphaproteobacteria > Rhizobiales > Xanthobacteraceae > JAJPKK01. The sequence goes on from CAVPDZ010000025.1 coordinate 35,691, forward strand.
CGATCACTCGTTCTGCCGCGTCAAGCGCCTCGGCCTGGGTCGTAGCGACCACAATGGCGATGGGTTCTCCGGTATAGCGCACCTCATCTCGTGCAAGAGACCAGCGCGGAGGCTCGGCCATGGGCCGGCCATCATGAGACCGGATCGCCCAAAGGCATTTCATCGGGCCGACACCGTCAGCCGTGAGGTCAGCGCCGGTCAAAACCGCCTCGACACCAGGCACCTTCAACGCATCGGAAATATCGATATTGCGGATCACAGCGTGAGCGTAGGACGAACGGACGAAGGCGCAATGCAAGGCACCGACGATATCGATGTCAGAAACGTAGCGGCCTTTGCCGCGTAGCAGCCGTTCGTCTTCGAGGCGCAAGACGGGCGCGCCGATGCCGTCTGCTGGTCTTGCCTCGCGATCATTTACGGCCGACCGCCGGTTCATGGCGCGCGCCCGAACCGCCTTGTCACACGCGAGCTATTCAATCTCTTCACGCAATAGATCGAGCGCTTCATAGATCACGCGGTCGGACACCACGAACAAATCCGCATCACCGCCAATCGCCTCGTGACTCGCAAAAGTCCAGTGCGGAATGGTGAAAACGTCGTGCTGGCGCCACTCGAACGTCTGGTCACCAATCATCGAGCGGCCGGCACCGGACACCACCAGGCAGACGGCATTGGAGGTTGCGCGCTTGCGGCGCGTCGGAACCGCCTTGTCGAGGCGAACCGCCCAGAGGTCGAGAGCCGGCATTGCGGGCTTTCCGGTATCCGGATTTACATAACGCAGCGAGCGCGCCCGGTCCGGACCGGGCGCGGTCTCCGCAAGGGCACGCCGCGTTTCGACGCCGGAATAATGGTAATGGGCATCCCGTCCCGATTGGCCGTCCCCACGCCAGAAGTCGGCCGCATTGGGATCGCCTGGCTCAAAGAAGTTCGCGTCCAAGGCTCGGATCAACGGCAGGTTCGCGGCATCGAACCAGACGGTGCGGTGTTCGCTTTCGTTGATGTGGCCGTGCCAGCACCACGGCGGGGTGAGGATAAGATCCCCGGAATTCATCTCGCAACGGCGCCCATTCACCATCGTTGCCGCCCCCTCAGCCTGGGCAGCGAAACGGATCGCCGCAAACGTATGCCGGTGGGGCCGCGCACGGTCACCGGGTTCAAGCACCGTGAACGCGCCGATGAGGTTGCCGGTCGTGACCGTCTCGCCGCCAAAGGCCGGATTGACCAGGATGAGAGCCCGTCGCTCGACGTGTTCGATCGGCACTTCTCGCGCAGCGCGGGCGGCATACGGCACCACATCCTGCCATCGCCACAACATCGGCTTGTCGACGGCACGCGGCTCTACGGGCGTGATCGATTTGAAGCGATCCCACAGCGGATGAAGATTGGCGGCGGCGAGGTCGGCCGTGAAGGAGGCAGGTTCGCCGGCACCCGCCAGGCTGCGCGCGGCCTGAACGTTGCTCATCAATGCTCTCCTGTCTTAGGCAACGAAGCCTTGGGCAACGACGCCTCGAACGGATTCCCCTCGCCCGTGCGATCAGGCCTCAATCAAGTCTCGATCAGGTCTTGGGCAGCTTGGCATCGACGTTGGAGGAATCGATCAACTGATGCTTGATGAAAACCTGCGGGTTGACCTTGTCGCCCTTCAAATAGGTCGCGAGGGTATCGACGCCGAGCCGACCCCACTCGACGGGATTGAGCTCGACGGTCATTGCCATATTGCCGTCCTTGACCGACCGCAGCGCAGGCGGCACGCCGTTCATGCCGGTGATGATGGTCTGCCCGGTCTTGTTGGCGGCAATCACCGCCTGTGTAGCACCGAGTGCCACATCGTCGTTCGCGGCGTAGATCGCCTTGAGATCGGGGTTGGCGACAAGCGCATCCTCCGCTTGCTTGAGGCCACGCTCGCGGGTCAGCGGACCATCGCTGCGAAATACGATTTTGATATTCGGATATTTCGCCATCACCTCGGTGTATCCGTCGGCCAAATTCCGAAACGTCGGTGCGCCGCTCGGACCGAGCAGCATCGCGACCTTGCCGTCACCACCGATACGTTTGACAGTCCATTCGGCGATGTCGCGACCGATCTGCTTCATCCATCGAGACATGGAGCGTCTGGTTCGGCGATGACGAACCGCGGGCGACCGAAATGATCGGGATTTTGGCCTGAGCGGCCGCGTCATAGGCGGCATTGACCCCAACCGCGTCGATCGGCGAGATCAGAATGCCCTTGACGCCCTTCGCGACAAGATCCTGCACACCGTTGATCTGCTTGAGCTTGTCCTCATTGGACGACACCGCCACCACGGACCAGCCGAGCTCCTGGGCACGCGCGCGGATGCCGCGCAGCATCGCGATGTAGAACGGGTTGTCGTCTTGGGCGAGCGAGACGCCAATGGTGATCTGCTGGGCCTGAGCCGCAGGAGGAGGCAACAGCAGCGCTGCGGAAGCGATCGCCGCAGCAGCGAGCACACGAAACGGCAATTTGGACATCGCATGTGTCTCCTAAATTCATTGACGTGATCGTAGCCGATCGGCTGCGGCCGCCGCAATGATCACGCCGCCCACCGCAACCCTTTGCCAGTAGGAATCGACATTCAGCAGGTTGAGGCTGTTCCCCAGCACGATCATGATGAATACGCCGATTACGCTTTTGTAGATTGTGCCTTCGCCCCCCTGCAGGGAGGCGCCGCCCAGCACGACCGCCGCAATCGCAGTCAGTTCGTAGAACTCCCCGGCCGTCGGCTGGCCGGATTGCAGGCGCGCCGTCAGCATGACGCCGGCGAGCCCAGCGAATGCGCCGCACAGCACATAGGTCGAAGCGATGATCCAGTCACCCGAACGCCGGAGAGATAAGCCGCCTCCGACCGCCCCCGGTTGCATAGATGCGCCGCCCATAAGGAGTGCTCGACATCACGAAGCTGAGGAGTGCCAGAAGCAGCGCTGGCACCCACACGAGGTAGTGGATGCCGAGAAACCTTCCCGAGCCGAACACCGGAATCCGCCGGCAATCCTTCATCGCCCACCGGCGCGCCGCCGGTGATCAGAAAGACGACACCACGAACAAGAACCATCGTGCCAAGCGTGGTGATGAACGGATTGCCCACGCGAGCGATGATGACGCCATTGACGTATTCCACGAGCGCGCCGGCGGCAATGCCGGCAGCAAATCCAGCCGCAATGCCAGCTTTCACCATAGCCAGCGCGGCAACACATCCGGCCAATGCGGCGGTCGAGCCAACGGAGAGATCGAAGCCGCCGCCGACAATGACGAGCGTCATCCCCATGGAAATCACCGCCATGATGGACGACTGGACCAATATGTGGTGAGGTTGAGCGGCGAGAGAAAACGGTCCGTCAACAAGGCCGTGACAGGCAGAGCAGCAAGAGGGTGATCAACGGCGCCTCGCCGAACAGTGTCGCCCGATCAAGGCGTACCATCGTCATCCCCCGATTGCGGCCTGGACCTGCACTTCCTCGATCCCCGCCGCGCGATCGAATCGCCTGATGATCTGACCGCGGCGCACCGCAAGAATCGCGTCGCATAAGAACACGAGTTCGAGATATCGCTCGATCGACCAGCCCGCACCGCCACGCGCGACGAAATCCTCCACCAAAGCATGGATTTGCGCTTTGGCGGCGACATCGACGCCTGGGTCGGTTCGTTGAGGAGCAAAACACCGACGCGCCGCGCCAGCCATTTGGCGATGATCACCTTCTGCTGATTGCCGCCCGACAGTGCGCCGGCGCGAAGCTTCGGGTTGCGTGGCCTGATGTCCAGCGTTTCCATCAACTCGTTCACGAGACGGGCACCCTGTCGTTTGTCGAGATGCCCGATCCGGTGCAGACGATCGAGGCTCGGCAGCAGAATGTTGTCCCTCACGGATAAGGACATGACGAGACCGAGGCGCCGCTCGCCAGGCACCATGCCGATGCCGGAGGCAATGGCGGCGGATGGGCTGTTGATCTCGCGCCTTTTTCGCGCGCCGAGAAACACGTCGCATCATCGAAGCAACAAACTTCGCAACCGCTGCCTCAGCGGCACTAGCCAGTGGGCCCGCCAAACAGACGATGTACCCGCATGCAGACGACAACCCGTCGATCTCGACTTCTTTTCAGCGAGCCGATCGCGCCGGTCGGAGCACGAACGGGTCGCGGCTTCTCCACGACATCGCCCGCCATGGCATGAGCGGATCCCCAGACCCGAGAAGAACCGCGCACGGACTCGGCGGCGATCCAGCCATCACGAGTTCGTCGCGACGGTATCGAGGCTCACGATCTCTTCGAGACCGATGCATATGTCAACGGGGTCCGCGTCGAGTTCATCGCTCGAGCCCAGCAAACAACCAGTGGAGAACCGTTTCTCCGGATGCCGGCATAGGCTCATCGAGCATCAGCACGCGGCAGCGCCGCCGTAGCGCCTTGGCGATGGCGGTCGGGCTGGCGCTCGGCAAACCGCTGCAACTCGAGCCTGCATGCGGAGGACCGGTGCAAAGTCGAGCTGAGCCAGACCGCCCCGGCCTCCTCGATCATCCTCCGACGATTCGAATGACCGAAACAACCGGAGCGACGCTGCGGCGGATCTCTCCGTCGTCTGGTTTTCAGACAATCGGAAAAAGTTTCCGCGCCAGGTGCGACTTCCTCGAGGAAGTGGTTATTCGAATTTACCCAGCCGGAGTACGCGTCGTACGGCTCCGTGGGAACTTGCGCACGATGCCATCGATTGCGATTTGTCGGGAAGGATCGGGCCTCAGCGCGGCAGCAAGGATGCGGACCAGGGTGGACTTTCCGGCTCCGTTCTTGCCGACCCAGGCGCATGAACTTCGCCCCGCCATGACGGGCAAAGACTACGCACCATCGAGCGAGACAATTGCGCCGTCCGCGCTTGGTGATCTCCATCGCACCTGACGGAATCGAGGATTCATCATCCGCGACATTAGGCAGTTTCTATTTCGAAAAGCGACGGGACCGCTCGCGGGTTGCCCAGGAAGCCGAAGACGATCCCCTCGTAACAGCCTCGGGGCCGAGGGGGGCTCGCCCACGATCCCGCGCCACAGCCTACCACGATCGACAAGGATCTGAACTCCTCGATTTCGAATGAAGCAACGACGAGACTGCAAAGAGTGCTCGAACGCGGTTGATGGGAAAAAGGCGGAGTGCGCAGCGGTCAGCAACAGCCATCGAACTCAGAAGTTTCCCGCTACGCACGAGCGCGATGGACTCCGCTCCATCGTACCAGCATGACCGTTACCCGCTTCGCTTCCTCCAGCCGGTCAGAGAGCGGCTCGACTTCCCGCCAGCCGGATCCAGCCGGGGTCGAGTTCGGCAATTTGAGACGCCCGACCCTGTCCGCCCGTCGGTATTTTTGCGATCATGATCTGCGGACCAGCCTATCGGACCCGATTCTGGCGGCCAGACATTGCAGCAGACTGTACGCGGTCTTGCTCGTATTTGATAAACAGCAGGCCGACGAGGCGCTTCACGTCTGCGTCTGCGTTAACGACACGGTCTGCCTCAACCACGACGGCGTCCAACTGCACTTTGTCGCGTGCGCCGTCGACGGCAGCCTGCGGGAACGCCGCGAGCAAGACCGGTCGATCTCTTCCTTCCGGTGGTGTTCGCCGAGATGGCGATCGGCGATATCAAGCAGGCGCTTTATGACCGTATCCCGGAAGGGATCGCCGACCGGCGCGCGCGGCCATGTCGCCGCACGCGGCGGTCAGACAAGAAGTCCCCAATTGATGCTTAGTTATTCGCGTTTCTAGGACTTGTTCGGAAGCTGCTGGACCGCGATGTGGCGGAGAGGGGGTCCTATTACCGGCGTGCACACCGGCGCGTGGCCGTCCCTTTGCGTGCGCAACCCCTTGATTAACCTAGAGTGCAAATCCACGCTCATCCTCCTGCTGTCTGCCGTGGTGCGGGGCAATCCGGCTCTTATCTGTAGAGTAGTTTGTAGGTTAGGAGATTCGAGTGCCCCGCATAGTCCGCAGGCTGAGCGCCCGAGAGGTTGAGGGGCTACGAAAGCGGCGCGGCACGCATGCTGTTGGCGATAATCTCTATGTTCAAATCAAAGGCAGCGGAGCCTCGTGGGTCTTTCGGTACCTGATCAATCGCAAGGCGCGCTGGGCCGGCCTTGGCTCACTGCGTGACTGGACGCTTGCCGAGGCTCGGGAGCGCGCTCGCGAGTTTCGCAAGGCCCTCTCGGAGGGTAAAGATCCATTGGCGGAGCGCGAGCAACAGGACAGCTGCCGAGCGCGCCGAGAAGGCGAAGGAGACGACATTTGTACAGGCTGCCCGCGAGTACATCGCAAAGCACGAGGACGAATGGACGAATGCGAAGCACCGGGCGCAGTGGCGAGCCACGTTTGAAAAGGCGACGAAGGCTATAAATGATCTGCCCGTGTCCGCAATCGAAACTCCGCACGTGCTCAAAGTCCTGCAACCGATCTGGCAGAAGACGCCCGAAACGGCCAGCCGCGTTCGGATGCGGATCGAGGCTGTTCTTTCCTACGCGAAGGTCGCCGGCTATCGCAGCGGCGAAAACCCGGCGCGCTGGGGCGGAAATCTGGAGCACCTCCTGGCGGCTAAATCCAAGGTCCAGAAAAGGAAGCGCGAAGACTACAGGACGATTGAAACACTTCAAGGCACTCTCGTATGCCGAACTGCCAGCTTTTATGGCCGAGCTGCGGAACAACAATTCCATTTCGGCACGAGCGCTGGAGTGGACCATCCTAACAGCCGCACGCACGAACGAGACGCTCGGCGCGACGTTTGCTGAGATCGACCTTGGCAGGAAGACCTGGACGATTCCCGGCAACGCGCATGAAAGCCGCGCGCGAGCACATCGTCCCGCTTTCTGGTCGCGCTGTCGAACTTCTAGAGCGATCAACCAAGAGCGACGTATCTGTTTCCTGGTGCGCAACAGGGCCGACCCTTATCGAACATGGCGATGCTGGAATTGGTACGCGGGACGATAGGTAACGGCTATACGGTCCACGGCTTCCGCAGCGCTTTCCGCGACTGGTGCCGCGAGCAAACCAGCTTCCCGAGAGAGCTTGCGGAGCTAGCGCTTGCGCACGTCAACAAGGACAAGACCGAAGAGGCCTATGCGAGAGGGCCTGCGGTCGATCGACGTCGCCGACTGATGGATGCGTGGGCGAAGTTCTGCATGTCAAATGTCACCGGCGACGCGAAGGTGGTGCCGATACGGGGACGCGGTCAGGGATAGTCTGGCAGTACAGATTTGTACTAGTGCCTTGACATCTAAGGTCTTTTGCGCTAGTGGTTTTTTCAACTCTGGAGCGCGCGTCGCCCTCGGGGACATGAGCCCCCGGCAGGTTTGAGGGGTCCAAATCCCAGCCTGAAAGCCGCCAGCGAAGCCGCAGCTCATCACGAGCTGCCATGTCGCTGAACCTCCGACGTGAGCCGGATCCCCTCCTAAATCGCAACATGTAAACTGCTGCGACCGTCTCGGCGCTGTCCGGTGTTGGGAGTTCGGGCCATGAACCTAGAACATATCGAACGCGCCATTCGCGCCGCTGTCGCGGAAGCTAATCCACACGCGGGGAACCGACGACTGTGACGCTTACTCTGTCGAGAATCTGCGAACGGCTAAACATCCTCATGCTCGACATTCTACCTTCTTATTCGCAAAGCGCAGGCGCCGCGGACTTTCAAGATCGGCGCTCGCACGCTGATTTCCCGAGAGGCGGCTGCTGACTGGCGACGCTCCCGTGAGAACGCCAACGCTCGACGCACCCGAGAAACGGCTACCAGCAACTGACTACGGCACCACGGGTGCCGACCAAGTCGCTCAACGCTAAATAATTTCGCCACTCAGACAGACGTGGATCGGGCGATCGTTACGGCTGGCTCCCCATCCGAAGGGTTACGCTGAGCACATTTGCGAAATTCGGCTCTGGTCGACGCCCGCGTAGCGCGCGCAGAAGTTCGAGTATGGAGTGCCGAACATGGAAGATAAACCGGTCTTGATCGATCGAACCCGCACGGCCGAGGGGTATCTCTTCGCGACCCACCGGGATCGATGTTTGTACCTCGGCCGGGCGATCAGGGATCGCCCACGTTGGTTGGAACAGAACCCGCATGCTTGGGTACGCATTTCAGATATCCAGAAGGAGGCGGAGACATCACCGCCGGTTCCTGTGAAGGGAGAGGACGATGTCAAAGCTGCGTTGAGCTCTCGTCTGCCGTCTTCTAAAGCACGGAATGTCGGGGAGAAAGATGGGGACATCCCCTCCGCCAACATCCCTGCAGCACAACCCCTGCATCCGAACCAGCCGTCGACGGCCACGAGTGTTATCATTTCGGCGGCGTGTGCCCCGAGCGAGCTCATGGTCGACGGGCGACGATACGTCAGTTCCCAACGCCTCACGGCC
>CAVPDZ010000026.1:0-186870 GCA_963702755.1 uncultured Alphaproteobacteria bacterium
AAGAGGCGCGGCGCCTGCTCGACCCCAAGCACCCGACCAAGCTGAGCACGCTGGTTGCCGCGCTGCGTGAGCTGGGCCAGCGGCTCGTGATCGGCGTCGAGCCGATCTCGAACGAGGCCGCCGAGTAGTAGTGCTTCCACAGTTTACTGATGTCCGCGCTTGCGCATTTCTTCGGCGATGCGGGTTTGCATTTCGGCGGCGACCTTCTGGCCGAAGGCCTGGCCGATCACCAGGCTTTGCTGGGTGATCGCGGGCGTCTTGGCGACGAGCGCCTCTCCCACGGGGCTGCGGTAGAACGCCGCCAGCTGATTGAGTTCGTCGACGGTGAAGTTGCGCGCGTAGACCCCGGCCAAATCATTGGCGAGTTCATCGACGCGCGCGGTCATGCCCTCGACGATGACGGGCACGATGACGCTGAAATCCTTCTCCGCGTCGGGCCGGCCCTGGACGACGGCGGGCTTCAGTGCCTGCATGATGTTGGGCAGGATCGCCTTGAACTGATCGGTTGCATGCATCGCAACGATCAGTGCCTTTGCCGCCGCCAGCGAGGCGTCCGACGCGGGTGGCGCGGGCTGCGCAGCGAGCGGACCGATGCCGCAGCCTAATCCCAGAGCCAAGCACAGCGCCAACAGCTTCACTTTCAACATCACTTTTCCTCCAATGACGCCGTCGCCGGCGAGGTCGAATGAACTGAGAGCATAGCACAAGGAGATTTGCGCTTGGTCAACTCGGTACCTACCAAGGTGTGACATGGGAAGGCTTGTGGCGCTCGGAATCCGGGCGCATAATAATGCCCGAGGAAACGCGCAAAGCGCCAAGGAGTGGCAGATGGGTGACCAGATCTATGACGTTCCGGCCGAATGGAAAAAGCGCGCCTTCATCGACGCGGCGAAGTACGACGCGATGTACCAGCGCTCGATCAAGCGATCCGAACGGATTCTGGGGCGAGCAGGCGGAGCGCATCGACTGGATCAAGCCCTTCACCAAGGTCAAGAACACGACCTTCGATCCCGACGTCTCGATCAAATGGTTCGAGGACGGCACCATCAACGTCGCCCACAATTGCGTCGACCGCCATCTCGCGAAGCGCGGCGAGCAGACCGCCATCATCTGGGAGGGCGACGATCCGAACGGACGCCCGCCACATCACCTACAGCGAGCTGCACGAGGAGGTCTGCCGCTTCGCCAATGTGCTGAAGGCGCACGGCGTCAAGAAGGGCGACCGCGTCACCATCTATATGCCGATGATCCCGGAGGCCGCTTATGCCATGCTCGCCTGCGCGCGCATCGGCGCCATCCATTCGGTCGTGTTCGGCGGCTTCTCGCCGGACTCGCTCGCGGGCCGCATCGAGGATGCGAAGTCGAGCTCGTCATCACCGCCGACGAGGGCCTGCGCGGCGGCCGCAAGGTTCCGCTCAAGGCCAATGCCGACGAGGCGCTCGAGCAGAGCCGGCGGCGTCGACCCGATGCTCGTCGTCCGGCGCACCGGCGGCGCCGTCGCCATGAAGACGGGCCGCGACATCTGGTACGACGAGGTCGCCAAACGGTGCCGGCCGATTGCCCGCCGGAGCAGATGAGCGCCGAGGATCCGCTCTTCATCCTCTACACCTCGGGCTCGACCGGAAAGCCCAAGGGCGTGCTGCACACGACCGGCGGCTATCTCGTCTACGCCTCGATCACGCACCAATACGTGTTCGACTACCACGACGGCGACATCTACTGGTGCACGGCCGACGTCGGCTGGGTCACCGGCCACAGCTATATCGTCTACGGCCCGCTCGCCAACGGCGCCACGACGCTGATGTTCGAAGGCGTGCCGAACTACCCGACGCCTCGCGCTTCTGGCAGGTCATCGACAAGCACAAGGTCAACATCTTCTACACCGCGCCGACGGCGATCCGGGCGCTGATGGGCGGCGGCGACGCTCCGTGAAGAAGACCCGCGCAACTCGCTGCGGCTGCTCGGCACCGTCGGCGAGCCGATCAATCCCGAAGCGTGGGAGTGGTATTACCGCGTGGTCGGCGACGGCCGCTGCCCGATCGTCGACACGTGGTGGCAGACCGAGACCGGCGGCATCCTGATCACGCCGCTGCCCGGCGCGACCACGCTCAAGCCGGGCTCGGCGACGCTGCCCTTCTTCGGCGTCAAGCCGCGCGATCGTCGATGCGCGACGGGCAAGGTGCTCGAGGGCGAGGCGACCGGCAATCTCGTCATCGCCGATGCCTGGCCCGGCCAGATGCGCACCGTCTATGGCGACCACGAGCGTTTCGTCGAGACCTATTTCGCCACCTATCAAGGGCAAATATTTCACCGGCGACGGCTGCCGGCGCGACGAGGACGGCTATTACTGGATCACCGGCCGCGTCGACGACGTGATCAACGTCTCGGGCCACCGCATGGGCACGGCCGAGGTCGAGAGTCGCGCTCGTCGCCCATCCCAAAGTGTCGGAGGCCGCGGTCGTCGGCTATCCGCACGACATCAAGGGACAGGGCATCTATGCCTATGTCACGCTGATGGCGGGCGAGGAGCCGACGGACGCGCTGCAAGAATCGTGGCGCTGGGTGCGCAAGGAGATCGGCCCGATCGCCTCGCCCGACCTGATCCAGTTCGCGTCCGGGCCTGCCGAAGACGCGCTCCGGCAAGATCATGCGGCGCATCCTGCGCAAGATCGCCGAGGACGAATTCGGCAATCTCGGCGATACCTCGACGCTCGCCGATCCCGCGCGTCGTCGACGACCTCGTCAAGAACCGGCAGAACCGCAAAGGCGCGGCGTAGATACCTCCTCATTGTCATTCCGGGGGCCGGCGCGGCCCGGCAGCCCGGAATCCATAACCATAGAACCGGTGGTTAATGGATTTCGGGCTCGCCTCCGCTTCGCTACGGCGCCCCGGAATGACAATTCAGTCTTACCGGGACGGAACAGAAAGAAGCCCCGACCCTGAGATCGGGGCCCCGGCGCGGGACCGCGCCTGGGGGTAACGGGGGAAGGGTCGCGGGCCGCACCACACTGGCAACCGCGAATCCACAAGATCGTTCCTCACGCAATCGAACTCCGGCCCGATAAACCGAGAGAGGTTGGTGCGGCAGTTCCGTGTCGCCCCCGTATGACCGTTGTTTGGGCATGACTGTAGCCGCGCGGCCACAGTGTTTTTACAAACGCTCCACGATTTCGCCTTACGACTAGGCGTCACGCGCCCGGATGGTTATCGTTTCGTTGCGCTCAGGTTGCGACCGCGCAACCGGGGACTGGGATATTTGGGGGATGGGGGACGTGATGCTGAGGCAAACAAGCCTGCGACTTGCCTGTGCGCTTGCAACCGCGTTGTTCGTTTATCCTTCGATCGGCACGACGCCGGCAGCAGCGCGCGGCGAACTCGTCGCCGCCGGCGGCAGCCTATTCGGCCGGAACCATCGTGGTTCATACCGAACAGCGCCAGCTTTACCTGTATCTCGGCAATGGCCGGGCGTTGCGCTATCCGGTCGGCGTCGGCCGCCTCGGAAAGCAATGGAGCGGCACATCCTATATCGACGGAAAGTACGTCAGCCCGGCGTGGTCGCCGCCGGATGATATCCGCCACGACAAGCCTGAGTCTGCCGGCGGTCATCCCCGGCGGCTCGCCGAAGAATCCGATGGGCGTCGCGGCGATGACGCTGCACGGCGGGCAATACGCCATCCACGGCACCAACCAGCCGGGCTCGATCGGCGGCTTCGTCTCCTACGGCTGCATCCGCATGTACAACGCGGACATCAGCGACTTGTTTGGACGGGTCGGCTACGGCACGCAGGTGGTCGTGACGCGCTGATCGATCCGGGCGCGGCGGTCCATCAATCGCACCAGCTTTCGCGCCGCCCGCCGCCGTAGCGACGGGCGAGGCCGCGCCCAAGCAATTCGGCTCGATACGTTCGCGATCGAACGGGTGCGCGCGTCGGCAACGACGCGCCCGCCGTATTTGTCGAGCGCAACATCGAACACCCCGACCGATCCCTCGGCGAACATCGCGGAGAGCGCGTCGCGCGCGGCCTCGGCCTTGGCGCGCTCGGCGGGACATCGCGCCCGCAGCTCCGCCGCGTCGATGCCGCGCAGCCGCACCTTGGTGGTGATGTCGAGGCCGGGCCAGACATGGACCCGCGCCTCGAAGGTATCGCCGTCGATCACCCGCAATACGTCCGCGGGCAAGGCCGCTGGGATCGGACCGCGCGCGGTCGGCGCCGGCGATTGCCGGGACTTGGATTTCCGCTGGCGCTGATTTGTTTCGCCGCGGGCGCCGATCGGCCCTGCACGATGGAGCCGATGGCGAGCCCGGCGAACAGGCCGCACGCAAACGTCAGCCCGGCAATCCCGGCCCTCGTCGACCGCAAGGAATATGATCTGGCGAATCTGATCATATTCCTATGTATACTTAGCAGTAGGCGAATGGCAACAGCGTATCAATCACAGATTGAGGCTGAGTGCGCGTTGCTAGTACAGCGCGCGCCTTAGAAATCCGTGGCGATGCCACGGACCTCCCAGTCGCCATAGCGGGTCGGTTCCGGGCCGTTACGGCCGTTGATTTCCTTCGGCCGCGCCGTCGCATTGCGGTCGAGTTCGGCGCGGCGCGCTTCTGCTTCGGCGAGCGCGCGCTGCGCTTCGGGCGAGAGGACGCGCGGTTTCGCTCCTGCAGCGTTCGAGGCAGCGGAGTCGGGACCGGTTGCGGTCCTGGAGTGATCATTTGCGCTCATGGAACTTAAGATGCGCGGCTTGATCGCACTGTCAATAATCACAGTGATCGAGGCCGGCATGCGATGAATAAGCGCGTTGCGCGAAGGCATTTCCCTGCTAATTGAAAACCTGGGGCGAGGCTGTCGATAAGTCGGGACAACCGGCGACGATACTGGTTGGACGTCAAACGTCACATGAGCGACCTGAACTGTGCCGCGCAAGGGCACCCGCCCGGCTTTGCCTCGCGGCGCGCTGCTGCCGACGTTTTGGAAGCGGTGCTGCGCCGTAACCGGCCGCTCGATGAGCAACTCGACGGCAAGAGCGCAGTATGCCGGCTTGAAGGAGTTGTCCGAACGCGATCGTGCGCTGGCGCGGCGCATCGTCGCGACGGCGCTGCGGCGGCTCGGAACGTTACGTCACCTCATCGGCGAAATGCTCGATCGCGGTCTGCCGCGCAATGCGCCGCAGATCGAAAGTGCGCTGATTACCGGCGCAACGCAGCTTCTGTTCCTCGACATTCCGCATCACGCCGCGGTCGATCTTTCGGTGCGGCTGGTGCAGCGCGACCGCCGCAATGCGCGCTTCGCCGGGCTCGTCAACGCCGTGCTCCGCCGCATTGCGCGGGTCGGCAAGGAATCCATCGCGAACCTCGATCCGGTCGATTTCGACACGCCGCCATGGCTGCTGGCGCGGTGGACCAAGACCTATGGCGAGGAGGTCGCTCGTGCCATTGCGCGCGCCAACAGCCAGGAGCCGCCGCTCGATCTCACCGTGAAATCCGATCCGCAGCTTTGGGCGGAGCGCCTGCAAGGCCGCGTCACGCCGACCGGCTCGGTGCGGGTTGCGGCCTCCGGTCCGGTCGCGTCGTTGCCGGGATATGCCGAAGGCGAATGGTGGGTGCAGGATGCCGCCGCTGCGCTGCCGGCGCGCTTGTTCGGCGATCTGCGCGGCCGCGCGGTGGCCGACCTGTGCGCCGCGCCCGGCGGCAAGACCGCGCAACTCGCCGCCGCGGGCGCCGATGTCACTGCGGTCGATCGATCGGAATCGCGCGTGGCGCGCCTCAAGGACAATCTCGCGAGATTGCACCTCGAGGCGAAGACGGTGATCGCGGCGGCGGAGGAATGGCAGGCCGACCCGTTCGATGCGGTGCTCGTCGATGCGCCGTGCACCTCGACCGGGACCATCCGGCGGCATCCGGATATCCCCTGGCGAAAATCGGAGGATGACATCGAGATGATGGCGGCGGTGCAGCGGCGTCTCCTGGCCCGTGCCATCGATCTCACCAAACCCGGCGGCACCATCGTGTTCTGCACCTGCTCGCTCGAACCCGAGGAAGGCGAGGACATCATCGCGGCGGCGCTCGAGGATGATCAGCGCGTCCGCCGCAGCCCCATCTGCGGGTCGGAACTTCCCGGGCTCGACGGCTTTGTCACGGCGCGCGGCGAATTGCGCACGCTGCCGAGCCAATGGCCCGACCCGGAGCCCCGCATGGCCGGTCTCGACGGATTTTTCGCGGCGCGCCTCGAGCGGGTCTAGCCAAATCAGGCCGAAAAGTTCCGCGCCCGCCCGGTCGCATCGTGCACGGGCGGTACCGCTATCTATTGATTTTTGCGGAATTTTCCCGTGATTTGCGGCCTGCTTACCCTTCGTTATGTTATCAAACGGTATACGGATTGCCTGTGAGAGGAGGGCCCAGCCTTAATGTCCCGCGCTGTCATCGCGGACCGTTCCCGGCTGTCTTGGCTGGCGCTTCGACGCAAACTGAACATTTTGAAGGGGCGAACGATCGTTCATCCCCTGGCCGGCGTCATCTATTGGCCGACGGCCGGCGAGCGCCTGCTCATTGCTCCTCAAGAACTGCGTACCGCCGATCCGACCCGCGCCAGCGAAATTTACAGCGGTCGCTTCGCATTCGCGGGCAAGATCGTGGTGTGCGACGGCCGCTCGCCGTTCGAGATGGTGCCGCCCAACGACGAATGGGCGGAGGAGCTGTTCGGCTTCGGCTGGCTGCGCCATTTGCGCGCCGCCGATTCGACGATCACCCGCGCCAACGCCCGTGCGCTTGTCGACGAGTGGATGACGCTCCAGGGCTCCGGCCACCCGATCGCCTGGCAGCCCGAGGTCGTGGCGCGGCGGACCATGTCCTGGATCTCCCAGGCGACCGTCATTCTCGACGATGCCGACGTTCGCTTCTATCGCCGCTTCCTGCGCTATCTCACGCGGCAAGTCCGGTTCTTGCGGAGCACGGCGAACGATACCCGCGATGGTCTCCCGCGCCTGCAGGCGCGAATCGCGATCGTCTACGCGTCGCTGTGCATGGCGAAACAGATTCGCAATCTGCGCAATGCGACGCGCCGGCTCGTCAGCGAGGTGGAGCGGCAGATCCTTCCCGACGGCGGGCACATCAGCCGCAACCCGGGCGTCATCGTCGAGATTCTGCTCGACCTGTTGCCGTTGAGCCAGGCCTATTCGGCGCGCAACGTGCCGCCGCCGCCGGCGATCATCAACGCGATCGACCGCATGATGCCGATGCTGCGGTTCTTCCGCCACGGCGACGGCACCTTCGCGCTCTTCAACGGCATGGGGCCGACGCCGACCGACCTGCTCGCGACCGTGCTCGCCTATGACGATGCGCGCGGCGCGCCGGTCGCGAACGCGCCGTATTCCGGCTATCAGCGCCTCGACGCCGCCAGCACCATCCTGCTGATGGATACCGGCGCGCCGCCGCCGCCGGAAGTGAGCGCCGATGCGCATGCGGGCTGCCTGTCGTTCGAGCTTTCCCACAAGCAGCAGCGCGTCATCGTCAATTGCGGCATGCCCGCCGCCGGACGCGAGAACTGGCGGCAGGTCGCGCGCGCGACCGCCGCGCATTCGACGGTGACTTTCAACGACACGTCGTCGTGCCGCTTTGTCGAATCGATAACGTTCAAGCGGCTGTTCGGTATTCCGATCGTCGAGGGGCCGTCCGACGTGACGGTGTCGCGCGACTCCAACGAGGAGGCGACGGTGCTGCGCGCGGCCCATGACGGTTACGCCGAGCGGTTCGGCATCATTCATGAGCGGTTCGTGTCGCTGTCGGCCGACGGCAATCGGCTCGACGGCGAGGACGTGTTTCTGCCGGCGACCGGGAGCGGACTGCCCGAGGACGCCGAGGATTATTTCGCGGTGCGCTTTCACCTGCATCCGGCGATTCGCGCCAATCGGCTCACCGACGGTCACGGTGCCGTGCTGCTGCTGCCGAACAAGGATGTGTGGAACTTCAATGCCCACGAGGACGAGGTCGCGGTCGAGGAAAGCGTCTATCTCGCCGGCCAGGACGGTCCGCGCCGCACCATGCAGATCGTGATCTACGGCCGTGCGCGCGAGGTTCACCGCGTGCACTGGACCTTCACCCATATCCCGCAGGGTGCGGCGCCCGCGCGGCAGCAGCGCCGCGGTGCCGATCCCGAGTTGCCGTTGTAGACAAGATCGAACGTCGCACTGGCAAGGCGCCTCGGGTTCTGTTACGCATTCAGAGCTGCGCTTTTCGCGCGCTTCCTCGTCTTTACGCTTTCACGCGCGTGAGTAGATGGCTGGGACATGTCCGGCCACGACTCTGGTGGTTCTCGACGACATGGCTGAACATCTGCGCCGCATATCGCGCGCTCTGCTCTCGGTATCCGACAAGACCGGGCTCGATCGATTTCGCGCGCCTGCTGGTCGGGCTCGGCATCGAACTCGTGTCGACCGGCGGTACCGCGCGCGCGCTCGCCGATGCCGGCCTCAAGGTGCGTCGATGTGTCCGACCTCACCGGCTTTCCCGAGATGATGGATGGCCGGGTCAAGACGCTGCATCCGAAAGTGCATGGCGGCCTGCTTGGCGATCCGCGGCAACGCCGCGCACGTCCACGCCATGCAGGAGCACGGCATCGCGCCGATCGATCTCCTGGTCGTCAATCTCTATCCGTTCGAAGCGACCGTGGCGAAAGGCGCGCGGCTTCGAGGACTGCATCGAAAACATCGATATCGGCGGCCCGGCATTGATTCGCGGCGCCGCCAAGAACCACGACGACGTCGCCGTCGTGGTCGAGCCTGCCGACTACGCCGCTGTGCTTGCGGAACTCGTCGGAACACCAGGGCGCGACCACGCTGGCGTTGCGCCGCCGGCTTGCGGCCAAGGCCTATGCGCGGACCGCGGCCTATGATGCGGCGATCGCGAACTGGTTCGCGGCCACCATCAAGGAGGATGCGCCCGATTTCCGCGCCTTCGGCGGCCGCCTCGCCGAGGCGCTGCGCTATGGCGAGAACCCGCATCAGACCGCCGCGTTCTATCGCACGCCCGATGTTCGTGCCGGTGTCGCGACCGCGCGCCAGCTGCAGGGCAAGCAGCTCTCCTACAACAACATCAACGACACCGATGCGGCGTATGAATGCGTCGCCGAGTTCGATCCCGCCCGCACCGCGGCCTGCGCCATCATCAAGCATGCCAATCCGTGCGGCGTCGCCGAGGGCGCGAGCCTCCTCGAGGCCTATCGCAAGGCGCTCGCCTGCGATGCGGTGTCGGCCTTCGGCGGCATCGTCGCGTTGAACCGTGCGCTCGACGCCGACGCCGCCCGCGCGATCACGGAGATCTTCACCGAGGTGATCATCGCGCCGGCGGCGAGCGATGAGGCGATCGCGATCGTCGCCGCCAAGAAGAACTTGCGGCTGCTGCTCGCCGGGCGCGCTGCCCGATCCGCGCGCTGCGGGTCTCACGGTGAAATCGGTCGCGGGCGGGCTATTGGTGCAATCGCGCGACAATGCCGTCGTCGACGAGATGCAGATTAAGACCGTAACCAAGCGGGCGCCGACCGCGGCGGAGCTTGCCGACCTGCGCGTTGCGTTTCGCGTGGCGAAGCACGTCAAGTCGAACACCATCGTCTATGCCAAGGATGGCGCCACGGTCGGCATCGGCGCAGGCCAGATGAGCCGGGTCGATGCGGCGCGCATCGCGGCGCGCAAGGCCGAGGATGCGGCCAAAGCGGCGGGCCTGTCGACGCCGCTGACCAAAGGTTCGGTCGTTGCGTCGGACGCGTTCTTTCCGTTCGCCGACGGTCTCCTGGTCGCGATCGAAGCCGGCGCGACCGCGGTGATCCAGCCCGGCGGCTCGGTTCGCGATGACGAGGTCATCAAGGCGGCAGACGACCACGGCGTTGCCATGGTGTTCACCGGCACGCGGCATTTCCGGCACTGAGTGCGTGCGGTTCAACGATATCGGTGAGTGATCGTTCAAAGTGCGGATTTCAAGAATTCCCGATTAACGGAACACAGGAGACGACGAAATGAACGGCGAGCGAACGCGGCGACACATCGATCCGCGCGCGGCAGCGGAAGCCGCATTTAAGAAGGTGACAACCAAGGCGCCGGAGCCGCCGCCGAAGCCGGCCACTTTGCCGAACGTGCGCGAGCAGGTAACGCTCCGGCTCGACCGCGAGGTGATCGAACATTTTCAGCAGGGCGGTCCCGGCTGGCAGGACCGCATCAACGATGCGCTGCGGAAGCTCATCGGAAAATAGCCCGGCCCGTGCAACGCGCGGCAGGACGGAACAAAACATTCGCGGACCGATGATGTAACATTGGGCCGAGCGAGGCAGAGCGAGGGGTCATCATGATCAAGCTCGAAAAGCAGAGCGATCTTGCGGCGCTTATCGGCCGTCTGTTCTATTCCTCCCTCTTCATCCTGTACGGTTACTTCAAGCTCGTCGGCTTCTCCGGCACCGTGAGCTACATGGCAGGGCAGGGCCTTCCATTGGCGACGCTTTTTGCCGCTCTGGCGGTTATCATCGAGCTCGGCGGCGGCTTGTTGATGCTCGTTGGATTTCAGACGCGGTGCGTCGCGCTCGGCTCTTGCGATCTATACGCTGGTCGCTGCTTTCATCGCCCACGCGCATTTTGGCGATCCGGCCCAGCTCGTGCACTTCATGAAGAACATGGCGATCGTCGGCGGCTCGCTCGCATTCGTCGCCTGCGGCGCCGGCGCCTATTCGCTCGATCGCCGAATGTCGTGAGCATCGGGGCGGATGCGAGATCTGGTTCAATTACGATTGCCAACATGCGTGGAGTGGATGAGTGGGGCTGATCGGGTTGCGAATGC
Source organism: uncultured Alphaproteobacteria bacterium (assembly GCA_963702755.1). Lineage (GTDB taxonomy): Bacteria > Pseudomonadota > Alphaproteobacteria > Rhizobiales > Xanthobacteraceae > JAJPKK01. The sequence goes on from CAVPDZ010000026.1 coordinate 10,815, forward strand.
GCAGCTGATGACTTCGCTCGATCAAGAGCCGCACCGGCTTTTGAGCCGGAGCGGTCATCGAACCCCCTGCATCGCACCCAGCAGCCGGCGTGTGGCCGACATCGGCATGCCCTTTGCGGTGACGTTGCTGTATCCGAACATGAGCCCATTGTGGCCGGAGACTTTGAGCGAGCAGCGGGAAAGGGATGCAGGCCCGATAGCTTTGCCGGCGCAAATGCTCGACTATCTCGGTATCACCGAGGCCTCCGCGAAGCCGAGCGACGAAATGCATTCCTCCGTCCTGCAGACGGATTTCTATAATACCAATTCATGAGTGAACTCGATTGCCGCGACGAGCGCAAGCTTGCGGCGCTCGGTGTGAGAGCGTTCACATGCGCGGGGCTGAAGTGACGCGCTAGCGAAATAGCCCTGCGATAGGAATCAACTCCACTGATTTTCTGAAATCGCGGGAATCGGAGGCACCGGAAAGGGCTGCGCTGCGCAACTCGGGCAAAACGATCAGCGGGACGGCACCAGGCAGGACAAGGTATCCAAGCCTTAACCCGGGGAAAGAGCACTTTGCTGAAGGACCCGGCGTAAAGCACGCGTCCATCCCGATCCAAGCTCTTGAGAGCCAGCGGAGGAAGAGAGCGATGATGGAACTCGCAATCGTAGTCGTCCTCGACAATCCAGGCGCGCTCGCGATCGGCCCAATCGAGCAATGCAGAGCCGGCGTTCGATGGGAAGCGTCATGCCCAGCGGATACTGATGGGAGGGTGTCACGAGCGCGAGCGCGGCGTCAGGCGCGCTACGGGTCACCGCAGCGACGTCGAACCCTCCATCGTCTGAATGGCACGCCCACGAGTCGAAGCTGGGCCTGCCGGAGCAGATTGCGCGCAAAGACATACCCGGGGTGCTCGAGCAAAACTTTGGCGCCGGGCTTGAGCAGCGCCTGAACGATCAGGCCGAGGGGCCCCTTGGAAGCCGGCGGTGATCAGAATTTGGTCAGGCGGAGCACGTAATATCCCGCGCGATGACCGCGGAGTAGATTGCGATTACGCGCTAGTAGAGGGCTCGTAACCCATTGCATTGTACAAATTGGGGTTGACCATCTGCTCGTGCTCAAGCTGACGCGCCGCCACCCGCACAGCGATTTGCGTCCATTGCTTGCGGGGGAACGCATCCAGCGCCGGCAAGCCGACTGAAAGAGTAGTGGTGCGGGCAGCTTACTGATGGTTCCGTGCGCTGTGTCAGTATGCGCGAGCTGCGTTGCGGGCCTCGATTTCTTGGGTACACTGGGCAGCGCACTACGCTGACGACGGTTCCGCGCGCACGGCGCGTCGCGATGTACCCTCACCGGCAAGCATTTGGAACGCCGTCACAAGTCCGTTCCGCGCGCTATGCCCAATTCCGCTGCAAACGTCGCGCGGAGCAGCAGAGCGCGCTAGGGCGATGAGCCCGCCCTGACGGATTTCGGCGCGAATCCGCTCATAGACTTGGCGATAAACGGGGCGGCTGCCCAGGCGATGGCCGATCGCCTTAACGCTTTCGCTGCATCGTCCAATCAAAATCACCGATGTCGGATCCTTCCAGCATTGTGAAGCAAGATCGGCGTATTCTGCCACGGAATGCTCAGTGCGCAACACCGGCGCATAACAGCAGCCCATGTCGGATACGCGCAAGCCGGTCAGCGCCCAATGACAAATGCATCCGCTGGTGTGTATCGAAATCTGGGGAAGAAACACGGATGAATGGGCGTGGGGTTCTCGGTGCTAAGCGAGAGGATCGCCTCCGATGAGCGCGCACCGCGACGGCTTATTAGGGCTTAACGCGCTATCGCTTCATCGTCTGTTACTCGTCATCCCCGCGCTGTGCGCACTGGCTTATCCGTCACTGTTGGGTTTGCTGTCCTCCGAACTTGTCGTCCTACGGGCGGCCTCACCGAACGGCGCGATCGTTTGGGTCAGCGTCATCGCGTCCGTCGTGCTGGCGCTGGCCGTGATGCTGGTCAGCTTTGCGGTTGGACGTACGCTGGGATCACCGCAGGCCGAAAATCCCGAGAACCGCCGCGCCCGAAGCATCGCCCATTGAGCTGCCACGCCCTGCGCTCTATGTCAGATCGCAAATGTCGCCAACGCGCTGCACACGCCTTCAGCAATACCGATTGCTTGGTTAACGTTTTGGATCTGGCGGCAGCGATAATGCTGCTAGGCCCCAATTCGTCAGGCCCGCGCGTCAGTCAGCGATGGCAGTTGCCATGACGCCGGTCGGACATCGCCGGCTGGCCCTTGCCCATGGCATTTGCGGCCTGCGCAATACTGCTGTTGTTCGTCGGGCCTCACATTGTGAACCATGTGACCGGCTTCTGGAACGGACCAGTCCACATCGAAGTCATGAATGCCGTCCGCCACGTCTATCGCGACGATATCGTCCAACCGATGTTATTGGCGTTGATCGGCTTTGAAATTGTGAGCGGCACCGCACTGGCGTGGCGGCGGATGAGCATGCCGAGTGATTTCTCAGGCACCGTGCAGACCATGAGCGGCGTATTCGTGGGGATTTATTTTCTCGCCCATATGACTGCCGTCTTTGTGGCGCGCGACGCCGGCACCGACACGAATTGGGGCTGGTTAATTCGCCCAAACAACAGCATGCTGGTCAGCCTTTCCAACCTCCGACTGATCGCACATTATTGGGTAGGACCGATCGCAATATTCACCCATGTTGCCTGTGGCCTGCGAATGGTCATGTTGCAGCGTGATATTTCACCGGCGATAGCCAATCGCGTGGCACTGGCCCTCATCACCGTGGGAGTTGTTGCGTCAAGCATCATCCTGCTCGCGCTGCTCAATGTCCACATCGCCTGAGAATGCATCGCGTCTTTAGGGCAGCCCGTCATCACGTCCGCTACCGGACGAAAATCAGACCATCGCTGCGCTGGGGTTTTCCTCGAGCGAACGAATAACCTTCGCCGGGACGCCTGCCACCATGCTGTTCGGCGGAACGTCTTTGGTGACGACCGCCCCGGCTGCGACCACTCAGTTTTCGCCCCTGCTCGCGCTGCTCAATGTCCACATCGCCTGAGAATGCATCGCGTCTTTAGGGCAGCCCGTCATCACGTCCGCTACCGGACAGAAAATCAGACCATCGCTGCGCCCGGGTTTTCCTCGAGCGAACGAATAACCTTCGCGGGCACACCCGCCACCACGCTGTTCGGCGGAACGTCTTTGGTGACGACCGCTCCGGCTGCGACCACCGAGTTTTCGCCCACGACAACGCCGCCAAGGATGGTGGCACCGGTTGCAATCCAAACGTTCTTTTCAATGACGATCGGCTTTCCCTCGATGTAAGCCCGTCGCTGGGACGGCTCGAGGGGATGATCGTGGTGATGATGTTCACGTTCGGCCCGATCATGACGTGATCGGCGATGTCAACGCCGCCCATGTCATAAAGCGTGCAGCACTGGTTGATGAACACCTTGTGTCCAACCCGAATATCCAAGCCGTACGCGGTATAGAAAGGCGGGATGAGAATGAACGTGTCGTCCACCTTTCGACCGGTCAATTCGCTGAATATGTCTCGCACTTTCGCGGCATCGTCGAACGACAGCTTGTTCAGCTCCGCCGTCAACCGCATCGCCCGCCGGATGGCGCTTGATGTCGTGTCCCATTCGGGACTTGGGATCTGCACCCGCTTGGCGGGGGCGGGTCTCCCGGCATCCATGCAGCCTTCCTCTGGAGTCTGATTCGCGATCTCAGCAATTCGACCGTCGCCCTCGCGTGAAATCAAGAACTTTGACCGTCGGGTGTCGCAAGTGTCCGGACGGATCGCGACATCAGCTGCCGGTGTCTTTACGCCATCGCTCGCGTTTGACGCACCTTGCCGATCGCCAGAGCGGAATACCGAACCATCAAGAAGGCGCAGAGGATAAGAAGAAATATGCTCAGGTTGGACTGCACGTCACTGAACAGAGGATGTCGCGGGTTTCTGACCACGAGACTGAATATCTGGGCGGCGCACCCGAAGGCGGACGTTGCGACGACGATGATCGCGCTCTTGAACGACGTTGTCGTTTTAATCGCGGCGCTGATCTCGCTCGGCGAGATAGCGGCGGTCGTGCGCGTTGCGGCGGCAAGGATCGGCTGCATCCGGCGAAGCTTGTGCCGCAACGCCAAGTGCAGGGCCAGGAACAGTGCCGCAAAGGTCATGACGATCATGATGACCACGTCGCCCGCGGTCGGATCCTCGTGACCTGAGAAGGCCCAACCGACCGTTGCCATCGCCAAGGCCCACAACAGGAGTCCGACGAAGATGACGGTCAGCCTGAGCAACGGGCGCGGCGCCACCAGCATCCCAAGGAGATCGCCCTTCTGCTGCTCGTTGACGATGTAATGGTCGGCGCGGCCGAAAATCCAGGGGTTGGGCGCCCGGTAGATGAACCCGCCCGGCACCGGCTTGAACAGCATCGCGTCGATCTGGCGGCGGCTCTCGGACATCGTGATGCTCCGTGGCAAGGGGGCGATGGTGATTAGTCGCCAGCCGGGGCAAGACGGTTCATGGCAGTGTCTTTCGCGGCTACAACCCCAACCTATCCGGCAGGTTGAGTGCCTGCTTCGCGTGCGTCGCCGACGCCGCGTCCCCTCTTTGCAACGGTCCGTGATCGCGTCTGCTGCCGGACGAACAGCGGACCAGCGCTCTGTCCGCTACTACGACGCGATTGACCCAGACGGGCGTGGGGGTCGCGGCGTAGTCAAGACTCCAGCCATTCGTGTCAACGCGACGCGTTGCTTTTGGGAGTGCGATGGAGGCGGTGTGGCGTGGCGGCCGCCCGACCGCCGCGACCGGTCTCTGCCAACAGGCGCATGACGCTGCCGCTGCGCAGGAGTGGCAGAACATCTTCCGGCGTCATCGGCGCGGCAAAGTAGAAGCCCTGTGCCTGTCGGCATCCCCACCGGTGCAGCAATCGCACCTGGTCCGCCGTTTCCACGCCCTCGGCGATGACTCCGATTCCCAGCTCTCGCGCCAGGCCGATCGACGCCTTGACGATCGCCGTGTCGTTGGCATCGATGCCGATATCCTTGACGAATTCCTGCGCAATTTTGATCCGATCGACCGGAAAGCGCCGAAGGTAGAGCAGCGAGGAATAGCCCGTGCCGAAGTCGTCGATCGCGATCCTCAAGCCCGCGGGCGCGCAGCCGCTCGACGACGTTGTCGTGTCCGTCCGAACGTCCCCATCAGCGCGCTTTCCGTCATTTCGATTTCCAGCAAACCGGGCGGGAATCCCGTCTCCGCGAGCACCGCCTCGATCTCGTTTTCCAGCTCGCGAGGCGCCTTGAACTGAAGTGCCGAAACATTGACCGCCAGCAGAGGTACCGCGACGCCGGTATCCAGCCATTGCTTGGCTTGCCGGCAAGCCGAGCGCAAAATCCAGTTTCCGAGCATGACGATGAGGCCGCTGCGCTCCGCCGCAGGCAGGAACTCGGCGGGCAAGAGCAAACCCCGCGTCGGATGATTCCAGCGGACCAGCGCCTCCAGTCCGACGAGCCGGCTGGTCTCCATATCCACTTGGGGCTGGTACACCAGGAACAATTGGTCCGCCGCGATCCCCGCATGCAGCTCGGATGTCAGGGCCACGCGTTTACGCACTTCCGCATCCATTGCGCCGGTGAAGAACCGATACGTGTGCCGGCCTTCCGATTTCGCCCGATAAAGCGCGACGTCCGCATGCGCGAGAAGCGCCTCGGCATCCGGAGCAGTCCGGCTCGTAGGTCGCGATGCCAATGCTGACCCCGGATTGGATTTGGTTGCCGTCGAGCAGGAATGGCTCGACCATGATTTGCAACAGCTTGTCCGCCAGCGCCCCGGCCTCCGTCGGATCGTCGATGTCCGCCATCAGCAAGGCGAATTCATCGCCGCCAAATCGGGCGAGGGTATCGACCGCTCTCACGTTCGCCTGCAGCCGTTCGGCAACTGACTGGAGCAGTCGGTCCCCGATCGGATGCCCCAGCGTATCGTTGACGTCCTTGAAATGATCGAGATCAAGATAAAGAACCGCGAAGCTGCGCTCGCCTCGACGCGCTCGCTCGATCGCCCGGGCTACCGCGGCGACGAATACGCCGCGATTGGCCAATCCGGTGAGGAGGTCGAACTGCGCCATCCTCTTGAGCTGACTTTCGGCCTCCTTGCGTTGCGAAATTTCGCGCGCCGTCGAGAGCAGGAAATCCTGCCCGCCGAAGGCTAGCCCGGCGAATCGACATTTCGACCCAGAACAGCCGCCCATCCTTCGTCTTGCGTGCCAATCGAACGTTTGCGGCGTCCCGGATCGCGCCTTCTCGCATCTCAGACAACAGGTTCTGACGCGTGTAAGGCGGGATGTTCTCGGAGAGATCGCCGATCGTCTAGCTCAGCAACTCTTCGCGGGTATAGCCGAACATCTCGCAGACGCGCTGATTGACCTCGACGAAGGTCCCGGTTTCGAAGTCATGCACGAATATGAGGTCGTTGACGGAATCGAAAATGGTATGGAAGCGCTCCTCGCTTTGTCGCAATGCCAATTGCGCTTGCTTGAGATCGGTGATGTCCGTCACCGCCCCGATCAGGCCGGTCACGTCGCCCGTTTCGGAATGGAACGGAAAGAAATTCGCCAGCCAATAACGTTGGGCGCCGGGCTCCGTCGGGAGCCACGCCTTGAATTTCCGCGTTCAGGACGGGTTCGCCGCGCTCATAGACCGGCCGATAGAGCTCCATGATCCCGTCCGCGAGTCCGGGGATGACTTCGCGCACAGTGCGGCCGATATGCGCGCTGACGGGCAGACCATTGATCTCCGCCATATGCTCATTGATCCGCACGTAGCGATAATCGATATCCATAAAGCACAGACCGACAGGCGAATATCGGTAGATCTGCTCGATTTCGTTGAGAACGGCTTTGCTCTCGGCGACGGCGGCCCGCAGTTCGCGATTGACGGCGGCCTGTTCAAGTCTCAGCCGTATGGTCTCGCACGATCCACGCGGTTGAGGTAGCGTCCCATCAGAGCGACGACCACGACGTAGGCCGCCAGCATCAGGCCCATCGCAATCGAGACTTCGGTCACCCGTCGCCAAATAACAAACGACTTGTGGAACGATGGCGGGCAGCGCGTAACAGAAAAAGGCCGGCAGATAGGCCGATTGCTGGAAGACCGCGCCGACCGTCATGCCGCCGAGCACAAACGTGACGATGACGTGAGCGACCGGATCAGGCGACACGAAGACAACCGATCCGGAGAGGCCCCAGAGGAAGCCCGTTGCGGCGGCGCCAACGGTAAAACGCTTGGCCCAGTTGATCTCGTGCTCATCGTCGTGCGGTTGCGCGGTGCCGCAGATAACGTGCCCGATCACCGAAACGCATGCCCACAACAATGCAGAACAGCCCGACCCAAAGCAGGAGGATCCATGGCGGATAAGCTTGCCCGAGCACCACAGCAAGGATCGATGCGTTGATCGGGTTGCCAGCATGATCGCAGGTGCGCCATAGAGCGCCTTGACCTGCTCGGCGGGTACTGCCGCCTGGAGCTCCGCCTGGTTCGGGGGAGGTGGGCCGTGCTCGAAAAGGGATTCGTTGGGCATTAGGTCCACGCATGCTCAATGCGCGCCATGCGATCGGCCGTTGCGGCGGACGACGCAAGCGACAGTGTTACCAGGCTGGAACCTAGCTATTACTACGACGAAGCGAATTAAGTAATATCTCTGAGCTTAGTATTTATAGTTTACGATGCATTTATATATTTGCATCAATTAAAGGTATCTTGTCGTATTTTTGATTTTTGCGCTAAATCAATGCTGGCTTGTTTTGTCCTATGCTCTACGCTCAGGCGGACGTAATCGCACCAGCGCATGCGGACCTGCGGTGACCAACGATCCATTACTGAGCGGGCACGTCAAAATTTTGCCGCGCCGAAATTTTGCGAAATGGCGGAGCAGGCCTAAATCTGCGAAGCGCCGGCTATGATTCGAGCACGTAGGTTCCGGGTGCGTTACACAAAAGTGGCAGGCCATTTTCCGCGGCGCCGAGTTGCGGAGGCCGACCGGCCTCGCCGGATCGTTCCGCAAGCCACGAAGCCCATGCCGCCCACCACTGATCCCTCACGCCGCTCCGCCGAGTTCAGCCAGGCGTCAGGATCCAGATGACCACCGTGCGCGGGGCGCCGGCCCACGCGGAACGAGCGCGACGGCAAGCCCTGCCTGCGCTCCCCCAAACCCAGTATGCCAACGTTATGACCACCCGTCGTCAATACAAAGGTAATATCGGTGTCGGTTAAAAGGTGGATCTTATAAACCGAGCGCCATGGCGCAATGTGGTCAGTCTCGGTACCGACCACAAACATTGGAACGCGTATGTCTGGCAGCGCCACAGGTCGTCCGTCCGCCACATAGCGCCCTTCAGCCAAATCATTGCCGAGGAACAGTTGGCGAAGGTATTCCGAGTGCATGCGATAGGGCATCCGCGTAGCATCGACGATCCATGCCATGAGGTCGGTCATCGGCGGCCTTTCGCCCAGCATGTACTGGCGAACCATCTGCGACCAGATGAGATCGTTTGAGCGCAAAATCTGGAAAGTCCCTGTCATGCGCCGAGCATCGAGATACCCTTGCTCCCACATAAGGTCCTCAAGAAATGCTACTTGCCCTTCGTTGATGAGCAGCATGAGCTCGCCGGCCTCGCTGAAATCGGTCTCGGCGGCGAATAATGTCACGCTGGCGAGCCGGTCATCGTGGTCACGACCCATCTGCGCGGCAGCGATCGATAGTAACGTCCCGCCCAGGCAGTACCCGCACGCATGTACTTTCTCGCCCGGACAAATCGTGTTTACGGCGTGGAGCGCCAACTCAATACCGAGACGCCGATAATCATCCATCCCAAGATCGCGCTGATGTGCCTTGGGATTACGCCAGGAAATCATGAAGACGGTAAAGCCGCGCTCCAGCAAATATCGAACGAGCGAATTGTCGGGTGAGAGATCGAGGATGTAGTATTTCATAATCCACGCCGGCACGATGAGGACCGGTTCCGGCCGAACCTTGTCAGTCGTCGGGGCGTATTGGATTAGCTCGATCAGTTCATTGCGATAGATGACGTTTCCCGGAGTTGTTGCGACGCGTTCTCCAACGACGAAGCTCTCGAACTCCAACCGGTGGACGATCAGCGATTTTGCGTGCCAAATCCTCGAGGAGATTGCCGAACCCGCGCAGCAGGTTTTGCCCTCCCTGCTCCATTGTGGCTCGCAAGACCACGGGATTCGTCCAAAGCAGGTTGGCCGGAGAGAATATGTCGAGCAGCTGCCGCGTCGTGAATTCGGCAATGCGTTCGTTGCCTGGATCTACGCCACTAATGCCGGTTGTCGCATCGTGCCACCATTGCTGACACAGCAAGAAACCCTGATAGATGAAGTCGAACGGCGGCTTTTGCCAGGCTGGTTGGTTGAAACGCCGATCATGAGGGGCGGGTGAAATGCATGGCGGGCAGGATGGATCCCGAGCGTGCTGCTGAGCGTAAAGGAAGAGGAGCATCCAGTTGCGCATCGCCTCTTCGATCAACGCCTGCTGTTTGCCAGGCGCATTGGCGAAGTGAAGAGCCCAGTCCGCGAAAGCCATCCACAACACCGCCGGTGACATGGCCTGCGTCAAGCGCCCCTGCCAAGCGTGTATGAACCGGTCAAGTGTCGCGCGCGAAGCGACACCCTCTTGAGGGTTGCTCTGAGACGGCACCTGCGGTGTCGTCTGCCGATTTGTCACGGGCGCACTGAACGACGCGACAACATTCATGGTCATTTCACCTATTGCTTGACTGGAGCGATCTGCTGTTCGGGATGAACCGACGAGATCTCAATGCGATCGCGTCCTGTATTTTTCGCGGCATAAAGTGCTTCATCAGCGGCGTTCAGCAAGTCTTCTGGAGAACTGCCGTGCACCGGAAACTGCGCCAATCCCGCAGAGACGGTGATACTGGGCAACACTTGGCCGTTGTATATGCATTGCTTTTGCTTGATGTCGCGACAGATTCGTTCAACTGCCGGCAACGCCACCGCGAGGTCCGTGTCGAGCAGCACCACAACGAACTCTTCTCCTCCGTAACGGCAGGCGATGTCGCTGACCCGTACTTTTTCACGAAGCAAGTTTCCAATCTGCCTCAGAACCTCATCGCCGGCGGCGTGTTTGTACGCGTCATTGAATATCTTAAAATGATCGATATCCAACATCGCCAGGGAAAACGGCTTTTTGGTGCGCCTAGATCTGCCGCACTCCCGAAGCAGGGTTTCGTCGAGATATTGCCGATTGAACAGGCCGGTAAGCGAGTCGCGAATGGCTTGAGCCCGCAACGCGTCGATCATTTTCGCATTCACCTCGGCAAGCTGCTGCTCGTGCCGCTTGCGTTCGGTGATGTCGGTGCAAACGCCGACCCACTCGCGGATCGTACCTTCCTTTTCCTTAACCGGAACGCCGCGGACGGAAAAATATCGGTACTCGCCGTCCTGTCTGCGCAGCCGATACTCCGCTTCGAAAAGCGCGCGTGCGCGAACGGCCGTTGACCAAGCCGTCGCTGTCCGGGTTCTGTCGTCCGGATGAAGCGCCGCAATCCAACCTGTGCCTTTGATTTCCTCAAGCTGCTGTCCGGTAAACGCTCGCCATGTAGGTAGGTCTTCGATAACGTGGCCGTTCGCGTCGGTGGTCCAAACGATCTGCGCGATTGCGAGCACGAGCGAGCGATAGCGTTCCTCGCTCAACCGCAAGGCATCTTCCGCCTGCCTTTCCGTACGAGCAGCTGTTGCTTCCACCAGTGCCTTCATGTCGCGTAAAATATGGCGGATCGCGCTTTAGGTATTGATGTGCGTCAACACTCTTCGTTCAATTTGGGATTTGGTGCTTGCTCATAAACGCCGCATACGAATTTGGGGTGCTGCAAGATGAGTGGAAGCGACGCGAGACCACATTCCGGCGAGTGTGCGACGCCCGATCTGCATCAATGCCGATCCTGACCGGACGGCTAAGGAGGGCGAGCGCACAAATGCGTGGAGCCAGACGATGGACATAGCCAACCTGTCCACACCCATTGCCGCGCTGTCTCGACGGTCGAGTTTCAACAGCGGCGATCAGCCAGAGCCTCCACAAGAAGAGCTGCGTGCGGCGAATGAAGACCGGCAGGCGATGCGGGAACTTGACGTTCGTGTGGCCCGGACGTGCCGGCGTTGCGCGAAGCTTGCCGGCATTTGCGTGACGGCGATCGGGGGCGCGGCATTGGTCGGCTGGATTTCCGACATTCCCATGCTGACCACCCTAAATCCTGCCTGGGTGGCGATGAAAGCCAACGCCGCTATCGCTTTTTTGGCGGCAGGGATCGGGCTCTTCCTGGCTGGGCTGAATGGCACTGGTCAGACTATCCGAACGGTTGCGATACGGGCCTGCGCGGCGTTTGTGGCGGTCATCGGCGTTGCCACTTTGGCGGAATACGTCCTCGGATGGGACTTCGGCATCGATCAATTGATGATCGCCGAGTCCGCGGGTGCGATCGGAACGACGGTTCCCGGCCGTATAGCGGAGGTGACAGCCAGCAACTTTGCACTATTTGGCCTGGCGCTCATGGCACGTACCGCAAGCCGCGGCCGTTTTCTGTCGACGCTGCTCACATTGTTGCTGCTAGCGTACTCGGTGGTACTGCTCACTGGATATCTTTTTGGCGCTGCGAAGTTTTATAAACTTGGCGACACCACCGCTGTGGCATTTCCGACCGCAATTGCATTTCTACTTCTGAGCACGGGGCTCCTCCCGATCAGCGACAGTGGCCTGACGAAAGGGGTCGATCGCTCGACAACGCAGTTGCCGACACGTGAACCGCGACAAAGAACAGCGCGCTACCGGTTCTCCGCCGGATTTGCTCCTTATCTCTTGGCGATCTTGGGCATCGAGATCGTAACTATTGTTTGTTTTCCACTTTCGCAGAAGCAGCAGGTCAACAATGTCACGGTGGCGCTGGCGATGTTGCTCGTCGTGCAGTTCGTAGCGACCCTGGGTGGACGTTGGCCCGCGCTTTTTGCTTCAACCCTTGCCGCGCTGGCGTACGACTATTTTTTCCTGCCGCCGTCCTATACTTTCATTATCGAGAGTGCTCAGAATTGGATGGCACTTGGCTCCTTTTTTGTTACGGCCGTGACAGTCGGCGAACTTTCCGGTCTTGCACAGCGGCGTGCTGCAGCGGCGGAGGCTGGCACCAGGATTGCGCGGCATGCCAGCGCGTATAACCGCGCACTGATCGAGGCCAGTCCAGACCCGCTTGTTACCATCGGTTATGACGGTAAAATCACCGACGTAAACGCCGCCACCGAGACGATTACTGGCCGTCCCCGCAGCGAACTGGTCGAGACCGACTTCTCCGACTACTTCACCAATGCCGCCAATGCGCGCGCCGGGTATGAACTGGCGTTTCGTGATGGTTCCGTGCGGGATTATCCGCTCGACATCCGACGGCGAGACGGCGCGATTATTCCCGTCCTCTACAATGCGTCGATCTATCGCGATGAAGCGGGAGGGGTCGTCGGCGTGTTCGCGGCTGCGCGCGACCTTTCCGGGATACGACATGCCGAACGCGAAATCCGTCATCTCGCGTCTTTCCCTCAGCTTACCGCCATCCCGATCATTGAATTTGACCGAGCCATGCAGGTCCAGTTCATGAATCCGGCGATGCGGCTCATGCTGGAAGCGCGGAAGATCGATGATCCGCGGCAGCTTGTGCCCGCTCAATGGGCTGCCAAGCTCGCGCAGGGTCAAGCAATCAACGCCGACGAGGCGGATGTCCAGGAATTCCAGCTCGCGGGCCGCATCTTTGAGGAACGGATCTTCTTGACGCAGGAGTTCCAGTCCATGCGGATGTGGGTCACGGACATCACCGAGCGCAAACAAGCGGATCAGGCGTTGGCGCGGCTGAACCACGCTCTCAAAACCTTGAGCAACGCCAACCAGACCCTCGTGCATGCGAAGAGCGAACCTGAACTTCTGCGCAACATGTGCCAAGTCCTCGTCGATGTGGGCGGATATCGCATGGTCTGGATCGGGTTTGCGGAGCACGACGCGAGCAAGACCGTGCGGGTGGCCGCTGTCGCTGGCCACAATGCGGGCTATATCGAACAGGCGCAGGTTACTTGGGCGGACGATGAGCGAGGTCGCGGCCCGACAGGCACGGCGGTCAGAACCGGCCAGATGCAGATCAACCTCAATTTCGCGACTGATCCGCGCATGGAACCTTGGCGTGCCGAGGCGCTCAAGCGCGGCTATGCCTCGAGTGCAGCGTTGCCGCTCAAGAATGCGACAGGCGCCTTTGGCGCTCTCACCATTTATGCGGAGGAACCCGAGGCGATCGGCCCCGGCGAGGTGGCTCTGTTTGCCGAACTGGCGGCTGATCTCTCTTACGGCATCGCCGCACTGCGGGCCGGCATCGAGCGCGAGACTGCGGTTCGGCAATTATATGAGAGCCTCGAGGATACGGTTGGGGCTGTCGCGAGCACCATAGAGATGCGCGATCCATATACCGCCGGCCATCAACGGCGTGTAGCGAAGCTTAGCGCCATGATCGCCAGGGAGATGGGACTGTCAGAGGACCGTGCGCATGGCATATCTCTTGCCGGCCTCATTCATGACGTCGGCAAGATCAACATCCCGGCCGAAATCCTTAGCAAGCCAGGAAAGCTGACTCCCCTCGAGATGCAGTTCATCCGGACCCATGCGCAGACCGGCTACGACATCATCAAGGGCGTCGAGTTTCCCTGGCCGATCGCCGAGGCCGTTTATCAGCATCATGAGCGGCTTGATGGCTCGGGTTATCCGCGGGGCCTGGCGGGGGAGGCGGTTATCATCGAGGCGCGCATTCTTGCCGTCGCTGACGTCACCGAGGCGATCACTGCGCATCGGCCGTATCGGCCCGCGTTAGGCCTCGACGCTGCACTGGCCGAAATCAAATCGGGCAAGGGGCGCCTCTACGATCCGGCCGCTGTCGAGGCATGCATCGATCTCTTCAGGAATAAGGGTTTTGTGTTCGAATGAACCCGGGTCCGCGCCTTTCCGGCTGATTTCGAGTGCGCCGTGCGGTGGGGAAAGTGCACTCGTCGTGTCCGTTTTTGATCATCCGCGTATCGAGACGCCGAGACAATCAGCTCCATTGCCAGCTAACATTCAAATCTAGTTCGCTCCTGCGTGGGTAGGCAAGCCGATGATCGCTCTAGAGATTGCCGTTGTCAGCCTCGTCATCTTGCTGAATGCGTTCTTCGCGATGTCCGAGCTGGCAATAATCTCATCCCGCCGGCCTCGCCTGCAGCAGCTGGCAGCGAATGGCGACCACCGCGCGCGCATCGCCCTGACCCTGATGGACGATTCCAGCCGGTTCCTCGCGATCGTGCAGATCGGAATGACGCTGACTGCCATCTTCGCTGGAACGTTCAGTGGCGCCACCCTCGCAGATCGACTGGGCGATTGGCTCGACGCTTTCGAACCGCACCCGCACTACGGAAAACCCATTGCAATTCTCCTCGTCGTGGTTCCGGTGGCGTATTTTTCCCTGCTGCTCGGTGAACTCGTGCCCAAGCAGCTTGGCCTTGCGAACGCGGAGCGCGTGGCGCTTCGTGTCGCGCAGCCGCTCTCGGTCATCGCTCGAATTGGCGCGCCGCTGATATGGTTTCTGGATATCTCGGTCAGAAGCCTGCTTCGTTTGATCGGCGTAAATCCGGTTTCAGTGCGTCAGATAACCGCAGAGGAAATCCGCAGTGTTGTTGCCGAGGGGGCCGAATCCGGAGCGATCCGCACTGCGGAGCGGGAGATGATCGAAGACATACTGTTCTTGGCGGAACGCGCTGTACGCACCATCATGACAGTTCGTCCCGACGTATTGTGGATCGACCTCGATCAATCTCGAACGAGAGTATTTTGCGAAAGGTCCGCGAGTGCTCCCATACACAGCTGTTGGTCAGCCGCGGTGCGATCGATGAAATCCAAGGTGTCGTCGACAAGCAAGATCTTCTGGACCAAGCCCTTGATCGCCGACCGTTCGATGTTCAGGGGGCCTTGCAGGCACCTCTCATGGTGCATGAAACGGCATCGATATTGAGGACGCTTGATCTGTTCAAGAAAACACCGGTGCACACCGCCGTCATCATTGATGAATATGGCGTCGTGCAGGGCATCGTCACGCGAACCGATCTGTTGGAGGCGATTGCCGGCGATCTGCCCGATCTCGATGTCGAGGCAGAGCCTGCAGTAACAAGGAGAGAGGACGGCTCGCTTCTGATCGATGCGACGATGCAGCTCACCGAGGTGGCTGAGTTGCTTGGCATTCGTGACCTGTCCCGCGGCGACTTCCTAACGCTGGCGGGATTCGTCCTATTTCACCTCGACCATGTACCGCAGACGGAGGAGCACTTCACGTGGTTGGGCCGGCAGTTCGAGGTGGAGCGTATGGAGGGCCGGCGGATCGACAAAGTTCTCGTGCGGCCTGCACAAGAAGCACCTCGCTCGATTTAAAATGATCAATTACTCCTGGGGCTCTCTTCCTGCGGGTTCAAATGAAGTGACTTGCATCAGCGCGATCGTTGGAGGCCCAGATGGTTCCATCACCTCGTCGGGGCGCGCGAATACAGCCACGATGTCAGTCACCGGCGCAAAATCAGGTTGGGAACGGTTGAAATCTCGGTTGTCGTTCCATCCATCATCCAGGTGGCGGGCTCCCAATCAAAGACTGAGTCGCCATCGAGCGTGCAGTTTACATGGAGAATGCCGACTCCCTTATCCCCAACCACCTCGAGCGCCATTTTCATAGCCATGCCGTCCATGGTTGGACCTGTGACGTGCTGCTCACCGGACGTCGGCGCGATCGCGATCACGCGGCCAACGCTTTGTTGGATGAGCGGGATTTTTTCAACGGTGCGCGTCAGGGACTTATACTGACGAATATTGGCGCGGGCCCACGCTTCGCGCTCCGGCAGCGTGCCGTGCTTGGGAAACGCCGCGAACTGAGGGTGGATCAGCCAGACGGCTGCTATCGCCGCAAGGCTCAGCGGGAGCCAATCGAAGAGACCGCGCTTTTCGGCTCTTTCGATCTGAACATGGCGATGCCGCACAACCACGCGCCGACGCCTGGAGCGATGGCGGCGATCACCAGCAGGACGATCGGATGAATTGCGGTGGTGTTGGACGGGAGCACGAGGAGGGCCCCCGCGATCAGTCCCAAGGCGCTGCCAAGAAGGCAGCCCAGCATCAGCCTGATGACCGAATAATGTCGCCCGGGCCGGAACAAGCGAAAGCCCCACGCTCCGAGCCAGGCGCCGAGCGTCGCGGCAAGGACGCTATCCCGCGCGCCCTGAAACGGCAGATAGTCATAGAAAACGACCCGGCTCGACGGACCGTAGGCATCCAGTGCCCAATACGCGCCGAGCACCAGGAGCATGCCGCCGGTTGAGGCGAGCGATGCCCAGGCCTTGTCGCGAAAGGCCGCGGGGCCCCCGATCGGCGCGGCCTCGCCCGTCAATGTGCCAGCTTCTTGCATAATCCCTTGTCCGCCGGTGGCGCCCCGTCAATGCGCCCCGCCAACAATCTCTCCATTCTGGCGCAGAATCCTTACTTTGCGATCAATGCCGCCGGACACGCAGGATCACCGGCCCGCATCGGCTCCCGGGGGGACGCGCAGGCGCAGCAGCACCTGCTCGCTCACGATGGCCGTCTGGCTCTCGGCGATCGCATAGCCGCTGCGCTCGGCGAGCGGCGCGAAGCCTTCGAGGCCGCGCGCAAACAGCCGGAATCGCGTCTGCGCGATCATGCGCCTGCGCATCTCGCCTGAGCTCGTGACCGAGCCGGCGACGATCGGCACGCGGGCCCGCGCGAGCGCGGTGAGGTTGGCGACGATCGCGTCGTCGGTGCCGTACTCGAACAGGCCGCCCTCCGACGAGGCCGCGATGATGGCGCCTTGCGCAACGAAGTCGGCAAGCAGGCGCGCGAGCGGCGCGGTGTCGTTCCAGTCATAGGCATGGTGCTGGAATTCGACCTCGCGCCCATGCAGCGGTCCCTCGGGCGCGCTCAGCGCGAGGAGCGCGCGGGCGCCGAAGGTCGGCCCATCCTGATGCGCATCGAAGACGTGGATCGCGATCGGACGGTCGATCAGCGTCGCGTGCGTGTGCGCGAGCATGATCAGCGCGTTGATGCTGTCGAGCGCCGGGCCGCCCGCGATATTGACGAGATTGAGCGGCGCGTCCGGCGCGTCGGCGAGCGGGGCGCGGAGCGCATCGGCCAGCAGTCGGGCGATCTGCTGCATGCGCAGCCGGACGAGCGCCATGTGCGGAGCCGCCGCGACCTTGCGGTCCATCGGACCGTCGAAGCCGGGCGGCAGGTGGTCCGCGCCGAGCTTGAGCATGTAGGTCGAGATGCTGTCGAGATATCCGTTGTCCGACGCCAGGATTTTTCGGAGCAACGGCGAGCGCCGCGCGGCGAGCCGGATGAGCAGCCAGGTTACGATCCCGGGGACGCGGTCGTTGCGACGGTCCCAGTCCGCGAACGCTTCGAACCTCGCCGCGAGGCTGGCGGCATCGTCCGCAATCGCGAACGCCGGATGGGTGACGTCGACGACCGGCAATCTCAGGCCGTCAGCGGTGGTCGCGAACACCATGGCGCGGCTGTCGTCGGCCGGGAGATGGGACTGCTGCATGACAGGCTCCAGATCGCCAAGGGATGACGGCACCGAGGGTGGACGGGCGATAAATCGACGGCGCCGTCCGATGACGTCGCAACGCCAACGAAATATGGGGCGGTGCTGCGTGCCGTCAATGTCGAGGCGGCGGCATGCTCGCGATGAGCAACTGATCGCGATCTTTATCGACGAGCGGCTCGTCAAACTCCTGGCCGTCAAATCGCCCAATCCATCGGTCATTGTCGACGGCGGACGCTGGCTATTGTCGGACATATCAGTGCGGCATCGTCGGCAAGGATGCGCGAATGCGATCCGAAAAGTCGGGGCCGTCGCCGGCCGCCTGTGCAGCCGCGTTGATCTGGGAGCGTCTGCGCAATTCGTCAAACGGCAGCGTCGTGTCCACCCGCCCTGAATAGTAGAGGTAACCATCGATCAGGCCGTTGAGCAGATGGCGGATGTCGAACCGTCCGGCGCGACCGGCGGCGTTCGCATAGCGCACGATGTTGATCGTGCAGCTGTTGGTCAGCAAATGGTAGAACTCCGGCCGGTCGGCGAGTTCGTTGATCCGCGCGAGGTAGACCAGCAAGAGCCGGCGCACATCGTCGGCCGAAGAATTGAGGCGATAGAGATAGACGATCTCCCGCCGGTGGTTGGTTCGCACGCCGACGATGTCCCGTTCGTCACCGACCACATAAATCAACTCGAATTGTTTGAACATGGAAGCGATGGGCGCAAAGCCTTCGCCGACCTCCGGCCGCGTCTCGATCGAAATGCTCAGCGGCGGCGCGTTGTCGAAGATGAAGCTCACGAACGTGTGCGCAACGGGCAGCTCGCTGAAGTAGGACACGTAGAAATCGAGGGCGGTGAGGTGCGACAGCTCAATGTCGCGCTCCTCATAGCGCACCGTGAAATCGTCCCGGGTGCGGTAATCGAAGTTGCGGACGCCGGTGAGGTGCACGCGGTCGCCGTCGATGACCGCGCGCGGCATCACCGCGACTTCCGGCCGCCAGTTGCGATCGTGCGAAGGACTGATGGATATCCACCAGGCGACGACGCCGAGAAACAACGCGCCCGCGATCCAGGGCATGCGCCGCTGCCGGGAAAACCAGAAAGCCCAGATGGCGAACGCTGCAAAGGCTAGCGCCAGCACGATGCGCGCCGGAGCCCAAGGCAGGTTCGAATAGTAGATCGCGAGCGTCGCCCACGTGATCAGCAGGGCCCGAAACAAAAATCCGATGGTCGCGATCAGCGCGCCAAGACACCGGGACAGGAATTTTCGAAACGAACTCAGTTGCTCCTCCCGCTGGTCTCGGCTGTCGAGCGTCAGCTTGTTTGGACTTCGACCGGTCATCCTCGGATCAAGCGATCGGCTTGCGCGTCTCGAAGTATCGCAGCACTGCAAAACAAGCCGCCGCCGCCGCGAGATGCTTCAGGGTGTGCCCGCTCACGATCGATCCGAGCGAATAGATGGCGTGATCGTAGAACTCGAACAATTTGGCAAGGGCATAGAGCGCCGCGGCGATCAGCCAGTACGAGGTGCCGGTATATTTTGGCCGGAATAAAACGAACATCAGCGGTAATGCCACGGCGGGAAAAAATTGCACCCAGACATAGAGCCGCAGATCATCGGTCCAACGCCACAGCAACAGGCTGAACAGGCCGATCGCGAGCAGAGGCCACAGAAGCATTCGGCCCGCCGTCTGGCTCACCCGCTCTTCGATCACGACGGACAGGATGGCCATAAAGCACAGCGTCATCGGGAGACGGTCCCAAAACAGCGTGCCGTCGTTCGGATTCCAATGATAGTAGGACGATCCGAAGCCGGTCAGAAAAATTCCGAGAAACAGCACGGTGGTTGCCGCCTCGCGATGAAAGCGCGCCAATCCCGCGGCGCCGATCGCGATGAACGGAAAATTCGAAACGACGTTCCAGAAATTCGGCACGCCAAGCAGCGCGCGCTGGTCGGCGAATTGGTGATAGCCCTGGTCCTGGTGAATCGGCGGGACGAGCAGCAAACCCGCGAATGACGCAATCGCCGCACCGAAAAGCACAAGCAAGGGGAGATTGCGTTTCGCGGCGGCGAGCTTCACGCCGTATTCGGTTTCATCCACAGCCATGCCGAAACCTGCCACTATTCGCTCGCGCCCGATCGTCGCCGGCGCCCGAGCAAATCATCTGAATCGAAACGGAGCGGGAGTCGGTCCGCCGATCTGAGATCGGCGGCTTCTTGGGAAACGCCGGAATCCGAATGCCGGCTACTGAACCAGCTTGGCGCGCAGGCGGGCAAATTCCTGGTCGCTGATCGATCCCGATTTCTTGAGGTTATCAAGCTTCGTTATTTCGTCGGCAACGCTGAAGCCGATCGCACGCCGGATGTCTTCTCGCGCCTGTTGAGCTTGCTGCCCGCTTCGCTCCGCCATGCCCCGCGCCTGGGTGATCAGGTATGCGAAGATGCCAAGGTAGGGAAACAAGATGAGCGCGATCACCCAGATCGCCTTGATCCAGCCGGATATGTCATGGCGCCGGAACAGGTCGCTGAAGACCAGGATGAGCAGCCAGAACCAGACGACGAACATGAATACGGCGAAGACGTCGGCCACGAAATTGCGGAACGTGAAGCCTTCTGCAAAGAGCATCGTGATTCTCCCCAATCTGCTTGGCGACCGGCTGGCCCGACCAATCGTCTTTGGTCAGCTTACGGTTTGGCCGCTTACGGTTAAGAAAGGCCCGCTGAAATCGAGGGCCTTTGTCGACGTCACTGCTCGCCGCTGCTTCTAGCATCAACGGCGAGCCTTCGCAGCGCGAAATCGCAAAGATTTTACCTGGACTTACAATCCCGCAAGCGGTTCGGCAAACCGCGCCCGGCTTCATATGGTATCAGCGACGGGACGGCGCCTGCCGAGCTGGTCCTGTTGTTTGTCTCATCATTGACGCGAACGTCGGTCGAGCGTCAAATCCAAGCCGATACTTTCTTATACCGGTCCGGATGCCCGGCGTTTTGATGTGCGCCGCGCCCCAAAAAAGGCCGGGAGCACCTTAGCGGGAGGAATGGAGCATGAGCGCAGCAGCGAACGCGACCGGCGCTGCCGAAGTCGCTGCTTGGCATGCGATGTCCGTCGACGACGCTGTGAAGCGCCTCGCGACCGACACCGCAAAGGGCCTCGATGCGGCTGAGGTTTCAAGGCGTTTCGAGAAGCATGGTCCGAATCGCCTGCCGGAAGGCAAAAAGCGTGGCCCGTTCGCGCGGTTCTTAGGTCAGTTCAACAACATTCTCGTTTACGTTCTTCTTGGCGCCGGCTTCACCAAGCTGATGCTGAACCTGTGGGTCGACGCCGCGATCATCTTCGGCGTCGTCATTCTCAATGCGCTGCTCGGCTTCATCCAGGAGGGCAGGGCGGAGAAGGCGCTCGAACTCGATCCGCAACATGCTCTCGGCAGAGGCTCGCACCGTGCGCGGCGGCGAGACGCGCATGATTCCTGCGGAGCAACTCGTTCCGGGAGACGTCGTGCTCCTTGAGTCCGGAGACAAAATCCCGGCTGACCTGCGACTCGTCGATGCAAAGAATCTGCGAACCGAGGAAGCGGCGCTCACCGGCGAATCGGTCCCGGCCGAGAAGACCGTCGATACGGTGTCCGCGAATGCGACCGTCGGCGATCGCGAGTGCATGGCGTTCTCCGGCACGATGGTCGTATCCGGGCGCGCGACCGGCATCGTCGTCGCGACGGGGAGCGAGACCGAGCTTGGCCGCATCAACCAGCTGCTGGCTGGCGTCAGCCCGCTCGAGACCCCGCTGCTGCGCCAGATCAAGAAGTTCGGCTACACGATCACGGCCGTCATCGGCGTGATCAGCGTCCTCATCTTCGCCTACGGCAAATGGGTCAAGGGGATGGACTTCGTCGAACTGTTCCAAGCGGTCGTCGGCATTGCGGTTTCGCTGATCCCCGAGGGTCTGCCGGCGCTGATCACGATCACGCTCGCGATCGGTGTGCAGCGCATGGCCCAGCGCAACGCCATCATCCGGCGGCTCCCGGCGGTCGAGACGCTCGGCTCGGTCTCGCGAATCTGTTCGGACAAGACCGGCACGCTGACGCTGATGGAAATGATGGTCGTGTCCGCTGTCACGGCCGACGCGACCTATCAGGTCACCGGCGACGGTTACGCGCCGGAGGGCGAGGTCCGGAAGGATGGAAAGCCCGCGGGCGAGGCGCCGGTGGTCGCACTCATGGGGCGCGTCTCCACGCTGTGCAACGATGCCGAGCTGTTCCAGGAAGGCGACGCTTGGAAGGTTGAAGGCGACCCGACGGAAGGCGCGCTCTATCCGTTTGCGGCGAAGCTCGGCATGGACCGCCAAGCCGAGCAGGCGGCCTATCCGCGCATCGATGCCATCCCGTTCGAGTCCGAACACAAGTTCATGGCGACCCTGCACAGGTCGTCGGACGGCAAGGAGGTGCTGTTCGTCAAAGGTGCGCCCGAAGTGATCATCGAGCGCTGCGATCGCCAGCAGACCGCATCCGGACAGCCAGCGCCGCTCGACCGCGATCATTTCGCCAAGGCATCGGATGTCCTCGCTGCTCAAGGCGAACGCGTGCTGGCGCTCGCGTGGCTTGAGAATCCCGGCCTGAAGGCCGGCAGTCTTGGTCCGGCCGACCTGCCGAAGTCGCTGGTGCTTCTCGGCCTGATCGGTCTTCTCGACCCGCCGCGCAAAGAGGCGATCGAGGCCGTCAAGGAATGTCACGGCGGCGGCATCCGCGTCACGATGATCACCGGCGATCACAAGATCACGGCCGCGGCCATCGCCAAGATGCTCGGCATCGGCGATGGAAAGACGGCCATCACCGGCACCGAAATCGAGGACATGGACACCGCGGCGCTGCAGGAGCGCGTCCGCACCGTTGACGTGTTCGCGCGGGCAAGCCCCGAACATAAGCTTCGCCTGGTGAAAGCGATCCAGGCCAACAATCAGATCGTGGCGATGACGGGCGACGGCGTGAACGACGCTCCCTCGCTCAAGAAAGCCGACATCGGCGTCGCGATGGGCATCAAGGGCACCGAGGTGACCAAGGAGGCGGCCGGGATGATCCTCGCCGACGACAACTTCGCCTCGATCACTGCAGCCGTGAAAGAGGGTCGCACGGTCTACAACAACATCGAGAAGGCCATGCTCTTCTTGCTGCCGACCAACGTTGCGCAGGCACTGGTCATCGCAGTGGCGATCTTCTTCGGTTTTACGATGCCGATCACGGCCCCCCAGGTGCTTTGGGTCAACATGGTCACCTCAGTCGCGCTCGGCCTGGTGATCTCCTTCGAGCCGCACGAGGTCGACGTGATGCAGCGGCCGCCGCGCGCGGTGGACCGTCCGATCGTGACCGGCTTCGGCATCTGGCGCATCGTCTTCGTGGGCTTGGCGCTCCTTGCCTACACCCTCCTGGCCTTCTTCTGGATGAAGTCTCATGGGGCGTCGGATGCACTCGCCCGCACGGTCGCGGTCAATGCCATCACGATCGGCCAAGTGTTTTATCTCCTGAACAGCCGCTACCTGCTCAATTCCTCGCTCTCGCTGGCCGCGCACATGGGCAACAAGTACCTGCCGCTCGGCATCGGTGCGGTCGTGGTCCTGCAAATCATCTTCACCTATGCACCGCCGTTTCAAGCGATGTTCGGCAACGAAGCGATCCCGCTGTGGGTGTGGCCCTGGCTCATCGCCGGCGGTCTCGCGTTCTTCCTCGTCGTCGAGGCGGAGAAGTTCATCATTCGCTCGTCGGAGAGCTTGCGTAGCGCTGTCACCGCGGTGGAAGCCGGCGCGTGAACGCGCGCGTGCCCAGCATTCGCGCGGGTTTGCATCGCCTCGCCGTTGAGGATCACCTCTCGTCATTTTTTCGCAACGCGCAAAATCAACCGGGGCAGGCGCCGCGCGCACAAGCTCCGCGAATGGGAGATTAGGAAATGCCGAGAAAAGAAATCCTCGATCGAATCGAGAAATACGTCCATCCCTTCCGCATCACCAAGGGCAAGGGCTTTCAACTCAAGGACTTCGACCCCGGCGACACGCGCGGGCTAAAGCTGGACAAGGGCGAAGCTGCCGACCTCCTCCAACGCGGCACCGAATGGCTCGCGGAGGAGCAGGACATGCTCTACGCCCAGGATCGCTGGTCGCTGCTGCTCGTCTTCCAGGCCATGGACGCGGCCGGCAAGGACGGCACGATCAAGCACGTCATGTCGGGCGTGAATCCGCAAGGCTGCCAGGTCTTCTCGTTCAAGCAGCCTTCCACGGAGGAGCTATCGCACGATTTCCTGTGGCGCTATTCCAAGAGCCTTCCGGAGCGCGGCCGGATCGGAATCTTCAACCGATCCTATTACGAGGAGGTCCTCGTCGTGCGCGTGCACGACGAGATCCTGAAGCGCCAGAAGCTGCCGCCGCAGCTCCTCGGCAAGAACATTTGGGACGAGCGGCTCGCCGACATCGCGCACTTCGAGGATTACCTCACCCGGCAAGGCGTGATCATCCTCAAGTTTTTTCTGAACCTCTCCCGCGAGGAGCAGAAGAAGCGTTTCATGGAGCGTCTCGACAAGCCGGACAAGCACTGGAAGTTTGCGCCCTCCGACGTGCGCGAGCGCAAATTCTGGGACGACTACATGGACGCATTCGAGGAGGCGATCCGAGCCACCTCTTCGAAGCACGCGCCATGGTTCGTCGTACCGGCCGACAACAAATGGTTCACGCGGCTCGTCGTTGCGGCGGCCATTGTCGATGTGGTCGAGTCGCTCGACCTCACATATCCAAAAGTGGATGCGCAGCAGAAAAAGGAGCTCGCCGCCGCGCGGACGGCGCTTGCACGCGAAAAGTAGCAAGCGCCTCTCCACGCAGGCCGTTCCCGTTCAAAGCGCATCGAACAGATTATTCGTCGAAGCATCCGGAGGAGGAGGGCGAGCACATGTCGACTGCGATCTCGGTCCTCGGCGGTGTTGGCCTGTTCCTCCTCGGCATGACGGTCATGACCGCGGGCCTCAAGGACCTGGCCGGCTCCGGGTTGCGCGTGGTGCTGGGCAAGGCGGCCGCGACGCCGCTGTCGGGCGCGTTCTGGGGCGCGTTCATCACGCTGCTCGTCCAATCCTCAAGCGCAACCACGATGACGACGATTGGCCTCGTCAGCGCGGGCCTGCTCACTTTTCCGCAAGGGTTGGGCCTCGTATTCGGAGCCAATGTAGGCACGACGGCAACGGGGTGGCTTGTTGCTCTCATCGGCGTTCGCGTCTCGCTCACGGCCGCCGCGTTGCCGATGATCTTCGTCGGTGCCTTGATCAGTCTGTTGGGCCGCGGCCGCGTGTCGGCGGCCGGCGCGGCGCTCGCAGGATTTGCACTCGTCCTTTTCGGTCTGACGACCCTGCAGCAGGGGATGGGAGGGCTGGCGGAGCAGTTGCACCCCGCGGACCTGCCCGCCGTTCTCGGGAGCCCGGGCGTCGGTTGGTGGACTGGCGTGTTCGGCCTACTTGTGTTGGTCGCGGTCGGGTTGGCGATGACCGCAGTGATGCAATCGTCGACCGCCGCGATCGCCGTGACGCTGTCCGCGTTTTATGCGGGGGCTGTCGGACTCGAGCAGGCTTTAGCGTTGGTCATTGGGCAGAACATCGGCACGGCCACCAGTTCCGCGATGGCGGCGATCGGCGCGAGCAGTACCGCAAAGCGATTGGCGCTTGCCTACGTGCTGTTCAAGGTGATCGCCGCCGTGATCGCGCTGGTGCTGTTTCCCGTGACGACGCCTCTGCTCGTTCGTGCCTCCGCGACCGTTGATGGCGTGACGCTCCTTGCGGCGTACCACACGGCTTACAACGTGATCGGCGTCGTGGTTCTTCTGCCGCTGATCGATCCGTTCACGCGGTTTGTCGAGCGCCTTCTCCCCGAACGACGGTCGCCGCTTACACGTTGTCTTGATCCGGCGGCCCTTGCCACGCCGATCGCGGCCGAGGAAGCCGTGCGACGAACGGTTGCCCGCGCGCTTGGGTCCGTCTGTCGATCGATCGACGCAACGCTTGCGGAGGCGGGTTCCGGTCGAGGCTGTTGGTTCGGCGAAAGGGGGCGCTTCAATCACGGACGCGGCAGATGCATTGCGTCAGGCGCAGGAATTCATATCGAAGGTGGACGGCCCACCGGAATCGGAAGACGAGCAGCGTCGCCTCACGAGCACGCTGCATGCGCTCGACCACGCGTCTCGACTGGCGGAAGCCGCTGGCGGAACGGGTGAGCTCAAAATCAAAGACGGTGGGCCTGACGACGTGCGCGCCGCGCAACTGTGCGCCGAAACGATGCGAGACGCCGCCGCGATCGCCGCTCAAGTGGCGACTCTTCCTGTCGGTCCTGACCACGCCACTTCGGGCGATGCCCGAGGTGAAGCGGTGCAGTCGATCGCAGGAGTTACGTCGAATGCGGAAGCCCTCGCAAAGCTGGAACGCGACGCGGCCGCATCTTGAGGAACTTCAGCTGGCTCATCGCGCGGCAACACTTGGGGCGGTCGCGAGCGGGACCTTAACCGCGGACGAGGCCATTATTCGCGTCGACGCTGTCCGACGCCTGAAAGATTTGTCGCACCACGCCTGGCGCTCGGTCGCGCATCTGGTCAGTCGCGGCTAAACGGCCCAGAAGCGACGTGTCAGGCCCACGTCCCGGCCGACGCCTTGGACTGTTCGCTCGCGCCGATCCTCGTCAGTGTCGACGAGATGATCGAATGAACCTGGATCGGGAGCACGCTTGCCACTCACGCCGCACCTCATTCGTGGCCGATGTGGGCGCCTTTCTCAGCCACCGAACGTTTCATCAGCAGCACCACGGGTAGCAGCATCAGTGTCACCACGGCCAAGAGGAAAAAGACATCGAAATAAGCGAGTGACGAGGCCTGCTGCTGGCGCAAATTCTCGAGCGCTTGCCAGGCGAGTTGCTGCGCCGCAGACGGGTCGCCGGTCTGCTGCAGGAACACTCCCTGCGCCCGTTCGAGGAAGGCGGCCACAGTTGCGTTGAAAGAATCGAGCCACTCGCCAAGCCGCAGGATATGAAATTGGTCGCGGCGCTCCTGAACCGTCTGCGCCATCGACGTCCCCACACTGCCTCCCTCGTTGCGCAGCAGACTTAGCAAGCCAACGGCAGCGCCACGCAGCAGCGGCGGGGTATAGAGGTAGGCCGCGACATTCACAGGCGCAAACAACATCGAGAGTCCAAGGACCAGCACCACCCGAGGCCAGACGATCTGGCCCGGGCTGACCTCCAGGTTCATCTGCGACATCCAGTAGTTTCCGACCGCCATGAGCAGGAGGGCGGCGGCAATCAGCCAACGGGCATCAGTCCCCCGGCCAAGTGCCCTGGCGACAAACGGCATTGCCAGGACCGCAAAAAAGCCGGCGGGCGACATGACCAATCCCGCCCTTAAGGCGTCATAGCCGAACAGCGATTGAAGCAAGCCAGGCAGCGACGTGCTGGCGGCATAGAGGACGGCGTAAGCGAAAAAGATGATGAGGCAGCATGCAGCGAAGTTTCGCTCCCGCATCGGCCGAAAATTGACGACGGGGCTAGGGTGACGCAACTCCCAGAAGATCAGCCCGATCAGACCCACAACGAACAAAATCGCGAGAATCTGCACACGCCAGAACGGATCGCTCAGCCAGTCCCACTGCTGCCCTTTGCTGAGCATCACCTCCCACGAGACCATGACGATCACGAGGAGTGACAGGCCGAGCGTGTCAAAACGCAACGGCTGCTTTCTCAACTCGATGCGCTCTTTCGTGAGATACTCCGGATCGCGCAGGAACGCATAGCACGCAGCAAGCGCCAGGAGACCGACCGGAACGTTGATAAGGAACACCCAGCGCCACGAATAGCTGTCAGTTATCCATCCGCCGAGGGTCGGACCGACGACCGGCGCCAACAGGGCGGCCAGGCCGAAGAGCGTCATCGCTATGCCTTGCTTCTCTACCGGAAAGGCGTCGAGCAACACGCCCTGGCTGGAAGGCTGAAGACCGCCTCCCGCCAAGCCCTGCAATACGCGAAACCCAATCAGCTCACCGAGGCTGGTCGACATTCCGCACAATCCGGAGGCGAGGGTAAACACGGCTATCGACAGCAGGAAGTAAGTGCGGCGACCGAGATGCGCTGAAAGCCAGCCGGTGATCGGCAGGACGATGGCATTGGCGGCGAGATAGCTGGTGATGACCCATTCGCCGTCGTCGACCGTAGCCGACAGACCGCCGGCGATATAGCGCAGCGCCACCACCGTGATGGTGGTGTCGAGCACTTCCATGAAGGTCGGCACCACGACGATGGCGGCCACGACCCAGGGGTTTACCCCGGCGGTTGATCTGGCGGGCGAAAGTGCCAGCTCCGTCATTTGTCGCCCCTTCCCGAGCCGGCGGCTGGAGCCGGGGCCGACGATTGCCGCACGCTGCTTTGAAGGAATTTCCCAGCGTCGGGTCCGGTGGGCGGCTTGTTGATATAGATGTACGGAGTGACCGAAGTGCCGATGAACAGCGGCCTCTTGTCCGGGTCATATTCCTCAAGCTCGATCCGGACCGGCAGCCGCTGGACGATCTTTACGAAGTTGCCCGTGGCATTCTCCGGCGGCAACAACGCGAGCGTCGATCCGGTCCCAATGGTGAAGCCCGCGATGCGGCCTTTGAACACCTGTCTGTCGCCGTACATGTCGACATAGAGATCGGCGGCCTGACCGATGCGCAGGTCGCGCAGTTGCGTCTCCTTGAAATTGGCATCGATCCAAATCTCGCGAAGCGAGCGGATCGCCATCAGGCTCTGCCCGACCTGAACATTGTTGCCCGGATTGACATTTCGGCGGGTCACGACGCCATCGATCTCCGCAACGACGTCGCAATAGCGAAGGTCGAGCTCAGCCAATGCGAGGTCACGTTGGGCGGCTTCGACTTTAGCCTCGGCTTGCTTGACCGGCGGCGCCTCCGCGACCAGCCGAGCGAAGGTGCGGTCAATATCGCCTTGCGGATCCAAATTTTCGAACTCTTTCAGCATTTGCTTCGGCGTCTGCTCGTACGAATGGACAACCCCGAGCTCGGCCGCGCTCTCGATCAGAGCCGCCTGCGCCTGTAGCACCGAAGAGAAGGTCTCATCGAGATTGGGCGGCACCTGATCGAGATCTTCGCTGTCTTCGGGCTGCGCCTGGAGGCCTAAAAAGACGCGGATCTGGTTCGCGTCCGCCAATGCCTGGATGACACCCGCCTGAGCAATCGACAACGTGGCCTCACGTTGATCATAAAGCTCACGGCTCGCCGCGCCCGATACGACCAACTTCGACGTCCTGTCGAACTCCTGCTTCGCAAGTGTAAATGTGGCCTTCGCCTTCTTAAACGCCGCGACCCGAGCATGCAGCAGGGCTATCTGATTTTGGACATTCTCCACGGCTTGTTGCAGTTGCCAACGCCAACTCCTGGCTTGTGCTTCGATGCCGCGCGCCGTGGCCCTCGCCGCCTGGAGATCCGCCTGTGCGGTATCGACGGCCGCCTTCTTCACGGCGACTGCGTCCTGAAATGGCTCCTTGTCCAATTCAATAAGAACATCGCCTTTGCGCACGCGGTTATTGTCATCCACCAGAACGCGGGAAACCTGACCGCGGACGCGGGGGGCGACGAACGTCACATGGCCGTTCACGAATGCATCGTCGGTCGAAACCGTGCTGAGAGCGAGACGGATCCAGGGAATGCCGAACACTGAGGCAAGCACCAGGACCAAAGCGCCCACCATTGCCATCAGCAGTCTTCGCCGCCGCGTAGAGCGCTGCGCGGCCGGTGAGATAGGCGGCGACGCAGGATCTGCCTGCGGTAGTTTACCGTCACGGTCGATTGCGACAGCCGCGTTAGCGGTCGCCGGCGTGTCGACCGAACTTGGCTCGATGCTGTGTTCAGTCATGTCGCTAGGCATTGGCTCGCCGCTCCTAACACGCCGCATCCCGTGCTGCGCTACGGATTGTAATTTGCCCTATCGCCCGCTTCGCCAATAAAACTCCACTTTTGTGACAAGAGCTACCTGGAGCAAGAAAGGCCGGATTGCATAAAACGGCCTCCAATTTGATCTGCGGAGCGCGTCAAATAGCTCTTATCTGAAGAGTTACAGGGCTACATTTGCGCAGTGCTGGCAAGCTTACGTCGCCGCGCCACCAGCAAGCTCAGCGGAGGCCGTCGGGGCGCTCAAAACCGTTGCGGATTTGGCCGTGTCATTTTGTTCCGATTTATGACCACACGCCCTGGCAGTTATTTGGGCCGCAAAGTTGCGCGGTGCCGCCTATGCGTGCTCCTCGATGACGCTGGCGCGGACATCGTCTTCGATCAGTCGCCAGATGTGATCGACATAGGCGACGAACTCCGGCGTGCGCTTGATGGCGAGCGGGCGCGGCCGCGGCAGGGTGACGGTGACGTCTTCCTGAATGCGGCCGGGGCGGCGCGCCAGCACCAGGACGCGATCGGACAGGAACACCGCCTCGTCGATCTGGTGGGTGACGAACAGCACGGTCTTGCGGCCTTCCTCCCAGATGCGCATCAGCTCCGTCTGCATGATCTCGCGCGTCTGCGCGTCGAGTGCCGAGAACGGCTCGTCCATCAGCAGGATCTCGGGATCGATCGCGAGCGCGCGGGCGAGATTGACGCGCTGGCGCATGCCGCCGGAGAGCTGGCGCGGGAAATAGTTCTCGAAGCCGTCGAGGCCGACGAGGCGCAGGAGATCGAGCGTGCGGCTCTTCTCGGGCGCGCCGGTGCGGCCGGCGATCTCCGGCCCGATCATCGCGTTGGCGAGCACGGTGCGCCAGGGCAGCAGGTTGTCGCTCTGGAACACGAAGCCGCGGTCGCTGCCGGGCGCGCGCACCGCACGGCCGTCGAGCCGCACTTCGCCGGCACTCGCCGCTTCAAGCCCGGCGACGATGCGCAGGAATGTGGTCTTGCCGCAGCCGCACGGGCCGACCAGCGAGATGAATTCGCCGCGCGCAATGGCGACGTTGATCTCGCGCAGCACCTCGAGCGCGTCGAAGCGCTTGGACAGCCGGTCGAGAGAGAGCTTGGCAACCACGTCTGCTAATCCCGCGTCCATGGCACGAGCGCGCGCTCGAGCCAGGTGAAGCCCGCCGTCATCACGATGCCGGCGACCGCGAGCACGACGACGCCGGCAAAGAGCTCCGGCATGTTGAAGGCGTCGGCCGACTGGCTGATCAGCCGGCCGAGGCCGGCGCGCGAGCCGAACAGTTCGGCCACCACGACGCCGATGAGGCCGCGGCCGATGCCGAGCTTCAACCCGGCGAGAATGAACGGCATCGCCGACGGCAACGACAGCTTGAAGAAAATCTGGGTCCGTGTCGCGCCGAAGCTGCGCAGCATCTCGATGAGCCGCTCGCTCGTCGTCCGCAGGCCGGCTTCGGTGTTGATGGTGACCGGGAACAACACCAGGAAGATCACCACCAGCACCTTCGACCAGATGCCGATGCCGAGCCACAGGATGAACAGCGGCGCGAGTGCGATCGTCGGCGTGGCATAGAGCCCCGAAATCCAGGGCTGCAGCGCCTTCTTGGCGGCTTCGCTCGCGGCCATGGCGAAGCCGAGCGCGATGCCGATGATGCTCGCGATCACATAGCCGAGCGCGAACTCGGCCGAGCTGACGGCGATGTGCGGCCACAGCTCGACCGGTGACCGCGAGCCGATAGATCGCCTCGAAGATCTGGGTCGGCGCGGCGAGAAACAGCGGATTGGCGACGAAGAAGCGGCTGAGGATTTCCCACAGCGCGAGCCCGCCGACGATCGACAGCACGCCGATGAAGGGGAGGCCACGCGCGGTGAGCGATCGGCGCACGGCTGGGCGTTCGGCGGTACCGACGTCGGATGGGGTACTCAATTCGATGGTGGCCATTTCACTCCGGTCGTCATGCCCGCGCCTTGTCGCGGGCATCCACGTCTCCCTCCAAGCCGTGGATGGCTGGAACGAGCCCGGCCACGACAATGCGGATAATTCAATCCGACACTTCTGTCACGCCCGGCAGCAGCAGACGATTGACGTCCATCCCTGGAGGGAGGTCGCCGAGGCTTTCCAGCGCGGCTACCAATGCACGGAGTCGCGCAAGCGACACTTTGCCGGTCGGCTCGAAGAACTTGCCCTGGCGATAGTAGTCATAGGCCTTTTCGACGTCGTCGGGCTTGAGCCCGGACGCCTCGACCAATATCCGCACCGCGTCCGCGCGGTTGTGCTCGTCGTCAAACCACGCCACCGCCTTCAAGTGCGCTTCGAGGAGCCGCGTCAAAACGGCCTTGTGGCTGCTCGCCCATGCCCGCCCGACGACGGTGCCCGAGAACGGCAGTTCCGGCGCGAAATCAACGGTCCGTCCAAGTTCGTGGAAGCCGTTCGCCACGGCCTGAAAGTTGTAGGGCGGCAGCAGGATGGCGGCATCGACGGCGCCGGACTGTAGCGCCGCGGCGCGCGCGGAAGTTGCGCCGGCGTAGACGTAGTCGAAGTCGCCCGGCTTGATGCCGCTCGGTGCGAGCATCCGTTCCACGTAAATGCGGGTGATGTCTTTCGCGCCGCCGGCCGAGATGATCTTGCCCTTGAGATCGCGCATCGACTTGATGGCGGGCTTCGCGACCAAGGCGTAGGGCGGCGAGCGGGCCTCGAAGCGCACGATGGCGAGCGGCGCGCCCTTGTCGATGGCGCGGATCGGATCGACCAGCCCGGTGGACATGGTGATGTCGAGCGAGCCGGCGGTCAGCTGCTGTATCGTCGCCGCGCTCGACTGCACGAAGATGATGTCGATCCGAACATCCTTTTCGGCAAAAAAGCCCTGCTTGATGCCGGCGAGGATGGGCCACAGGTTGGCTGACGCCGAGCCGACGGTGCCGACGGTCACCGTGTCGGCGGCGGCCGCGGGCGAGACGGCCGCGATCGCGCAGGCGATCGCCAGCGCCGGCCACCGCAACAGGTTGCGGGTCGCCAGCTTGCCCTCCCTCGTCGCCGCCGCTCGACCGCGCGCGTCCCGCCCGCTGTTGCAGGCATGAGCGAAGAGACGCGCGCTCGCGGGCATCACGCCTCTCCGCGATGCGCGGCGCAGGCGGGGGAGAGGTAGTAGTCGGCGATCTCGGCGCCGGTGGTGCGCCAGACGCCTTCGTGGCGGCAGATGTAGTCGAGCGCGGCATCGAGCGCGCCGATCCGATGGGGCACGCCGGTGATGTAGGGGTGAAGCGCGATCGCCATCACGCGCCCGGAGGTGGCGCCCTCGCGGTACAGCACGTCGAAGGTGCGGCAGATCATGTCGCGGAATTCATCGGGCGTGACCAGCCGGCGCTCGTAGGCGGGCTTGTCGTTCGTCTCCTGCGGATAGGGCACTGATACGAGGCGGCGTCCCTGGTCGAGATGCATGATGTAGGGCTGGTCATCGTTGCACCAGTCGCAGACGTATTGGCCGCCGGCGGCCGCGAGGAGGTCGAGCGAGTCCCAGGTTTCCTGCAGGCCGGAGCTGAGCCAGCCCTTGGGCGCCGCGCCGGCGACGCGCTTGATGGTGGCGAAGGTGCGCTTGATGATCTGCTCTTCCTCGCCGGGCGGCGCTTCGTTGAGGCGGCGCGTGTTGCTCTCGTTATGCCCCATCCACTCCCACTTGCGCTTGTTGCCCTCCTCGATGATGACCGGATGGTGCTCGCACAACAGGCTGTTGAGAGCGACGGAGGCGCGAATGCCGTAGCGGTCGAGCACCTCCATCATGCGCCATATGCCGACACGATTGCCGTAATCGCGGTCGGACCACATCACCACGTCGGGAATTTTGCCGCCGGCGCCATAACCGCCGGGGCGCTCTTCCAGCGAGAAGAACTCGATGTTGGGAATGATCCACAGCGCGACGCGGGCGCCGTTCGGCCAGGTCAGCTTTGGCCGACGGATGATCGGCGAATAGGGAAACGGGCCGTAGGGACTGGGCTTCATGTCAGCTCACCTTGCGCAGCGGCTGCGTTGCCGGCTGCGCTTCGAGATGCGCCGCGACCTCGCCGACCTTCATCACGTCGGCATACTTGTGGTGCAGGTCGAACAGATTGACCTTGTGCGAGAGCGGGCTGCGGTCGAAGCAGCATTCCTCGACCAGCACCACGTGGTAGCCGTGCGAATAGGCATCGACCGCGGACGCGCGCACGCAGCCCGACGTGCTCTCGCCGCAGATGATCACGGTGCGAATGCCAAGCTGGGTGAGGTGGGCGGCAAGCGGCGTGCCGTAGAAGATGCTGGCGCGCTGCTTGGTGATGACGACGTCGCCCGGCTGCGGCGCGAAATCGCTGCGGATCGCGTAGAGCGCCGGGTCGGTGCGGACGTTGCGCCGCTTGGTCGCGGTGATGGAGCCGGGAAGCGAATCCGTCCGCGTGTCCATGGTGGAATAGAACACCGGCAGGCCGGCGCGGCGCGCCGCGGCAAACAGGCGCTTGGTCGGCTCGATCGCCGCGTGGGCGTACTCGCCGCAGGAGCTCGGATAGGTCCGATGCAACTCGGCGACGGGCTTGGCGCCGCCCTGGTAGGCAAGATCGTAAAGGTCGATCGCGATGAGCGCCGGCGCGGGACCGACGAAGGTCTTGCGCTCGTAGTGGCTGTAGATGTCGAGAATCTCCGCCGGCACGATGTCGCGCCAGCAATGGTCTTCAAACTCGCCTGCCATGAGGCCTCCCGTCGGAATTGCCGAGGTCGCTCTGCCTTTTGGGCACGGCGACCGGCCGCCACTTTGCGCCGTTATTCATGATGCTTTCAATAGTCGGTTCGTCGGCTTGACGCCGCGCGTTCCGCACCCCATTCCTTCTGGTTGTCAGTCGGCCGGACGGCCGTCCCGGCGCCCCCTCCCTACCCTCCCCGCACGCGGGGGAGGGTAGGGTGGGGGTGTTTGGGGAGGAAAGTCCGGGCTCCATGGACATACGGTGCCGGATAACGTCCGGCGGGGGCGACCCCAGAGAGAGTGCCACAGAGAACAGACCGCCGCGGCGCGTAGCGTTTGGCCGCGGCAAGGGTGAAACGGTGCGGTAAGAGCGCACCGCGCTTGCGGCAACGCAAGCGGCACGGAAAACCTCACCGGGAGCAAGACCGAATAGGGACGGCGTGGGTGCCGCAAGGCAATCCAGGATCGATGTCCGGATCCGGCCGTCCGGGTTGGTTGCTCGAAGCGCCAAGCAATCGGCGTTCCAGAGGAATGGCCGTCACGCGGCAGGCTCGCGCCTGACGCCACACAGAACCCGGCTTACAGGCTGGCTGACATGTGAAGAGGGCTCGGCGCAACCCGCCGGGCCCTCGCCAGTTCAGGGATCGGTGATCAGGGTCAGGCGTAGGGCGGAATAGCGCAGCGTATTCCGCCGCTGTGCATCGCTGATTGGCGGCAGCGGGTCGGGCTCGTCAGCCGGCGCAATACGCTTCGCTATTGCGCCCTACGCGCTGTGCATCACCGCTGGGCGGCGGTAATTGGGCTCGTCAGCCGGCGCAATACGCTGCGCTATTGCGCCCTACGTCGTGTTGCGTGGGGCCACTCACTCCGCACTCTCTTCGGCGGCGGCTTTGCGGGCGTCGGATGGCGTCATGCCGAAGGCGCGGCGGAACACGCGGTTGAAATAGGAGAGGTCGCCGAAGCCGCATTCGTAGGCGATGGCGCTGATGGTCTGGGCGCCGTTGCGCGGGGAGGAGAGCCGGCGGTGTGCGAGCGCGAGCCGCCGGGCAATCACGAATTCGCCGAACGTGGTGCCGTCGGCATCGAACAGCGCCCGCACATAGCGCGACGAGATGCCGTGGGCCGCGGCGATCGCATCGATGGTGAGGTCGGCGCGGCCGAGCCGTTCGACGATGTCGGCCTTGATGGCGCGCAGCCGCGCGATGCCGATGCCGCGTCTCCCCGCCGTCTCGGCGGCGTCGCGCGTCGCGCCCATCGTCATGGCGAGAAGATCGGTGAGATGCGCCAGCACATGGCCGCGCATGTCCGGCATGGTCAGCGCGCCGGTGCGAACGATTTCTTGGGCATAGCCGGTGAGAAGCCGCAGCGCCGGCGTGTCGCGCCGGATCGGCCGCAGCAGGCAACCGTCGAAGTCGGAGAGCAGCGGCCTGATCTGCACCAGGGGCACGCGGAAGCTCAGCATCCTTGTCGCCATCGGGAATGGTGACGTGGCCCGGATCGGCGCTCGTGGTCACCACCCCTTCGCCATCGTGGACGACGGCTTCGCGGCCGCGCTGCTGCACCGTCCGCGCGCCGTTCAAGGTGACGTTGAGGACAAGATCGTCGCTGTCGATGTGCTTGGCGGTCCGCGGCGCTTCGCACGGCGAGATGGTCGCGGCCGCAACCCCGAGTGCATTCGCGGAGAAGAGCTTTGCATCGAATTGGAACGGACGGTCCGGCGCCGGTTCGACGTCGTGCTTGATGATCGTCCGCCCGTAGGTCTCGATGAAGCGGTCGAGACGCTCGCGCTCCGGCAGGCTCGCGGTCGAAAATTCGAACATGCGCGGGACGTCGGATTTGCTTTCAGGCATCGAGAGTCGAAGACCGTCTCTGTGAAAACTCCTGCGTTAGTCGGACAACGACCCCAAGTGGTTCAAAACCAAAGATTAATTCCGCCGGGTCCCGGACGATGTTCCGCTCCGTCCAAGCCGGACCGCGGCAGAACCGACCAGCCCAAGCTCTCTCTATTCGCGGCCCGAACTGGCTCTATAGTCTTGATCGACAAGGGCTTCCTGCTCGGTTGCCCGCTGAACGACCTCCCGGAGCCGGCCGGCAAGCGGCCAAGTTTCATGGAATCCCGCTGCAATCATCACCAAACGAGGCGCATCGATGTCTGAATCCGGCCGGCCGAGAGCGTTGTGCATAGCGGCTATCCCCGCCGATCTTCGGGCGGCGCTCGCGCAACGATGCGATGTCTCCGATCCCGCATCGCTCTTGGCCGACCGAACCGGCGCGCGGCGTTGCGGTCGCCGCCACCACCAGCATGCACGGCATCAACGCGAGCCAGATGCAGGCGCTGCCTGATCTTCGGATCGTGATCTGCAACGGGGCGGGTCTCGACAAGATCGATCTCGCCGCGGCACGGGCGCGGAACGTTGCGATTTGCAATACGCCCGACGAATTGGCTGACGACGTCGGCGAGGCGGTGATCGCGATGACCTACGCCATCATGCGACGGGTCGCGGAGGCCGATCGGTTCGTGCGCGCCGGACGGTGGCAAAAGGAGCGCATCGCCCCGTCGCATCGCGTGGCGGGCAAAACGATGGGGATCGTCGGGCTTGGCCGCATCGGCCTGCGCGCCGCGACGTTTGCCGCGGGGATCGGCATGAACGTGGCCTATACCGGGCCAGCGCGGAAGCCCAATGTCCCATACGCGTTCGAGCCCGACTTGCAGACATTGGCCGAACGCGCCGATGTGCTGGTGCTGTGCTGTCCGGCCACGGAAGCGACGCGCCATCTTGTCGGGGCCGAGGTGTTGAAGCGGCTTGGCCCGGACGGATATTTGATCAACGTCGCTCGCGGCTCGGTGGTCGATGAGGCGGCGTTGATCGAAGCGCTCACAACCGGGACGATCGCCGGCGCCGCCCTCGACGTGTTCGCCTCCGAGCCCAACCTCGATCCGCAATTCATCGGAATGCCGAACGTGGTGCTGTCGCCCCATTCGGCATCGATCACGCACGAGACCCGCGCCGCGATGCTCGCCCGGTTGACCGGGGACCTCGATGCCTATTTGACGAAGCGACCGTTTCGCGAAGCGGCGACGTCCGGCATCTTCCTTGACCGCAAAAGCCAATAGAATAACCTTTATGGGCTAAGCGCGTTTGGCGCTCGCTGGCTTTCCGGAAGAGGGAGTTGATGGCGATCGGAGCGACGGATAGAGCCGCGGGCCTCGACTTCAGCCGCAGCGCCGTCTCGCGATATATCCAGCTTGCGAGTTTGTTTCGCCGCCGTATCCAGTCCGGGGCGTGGGGCGTCGGCAAGCAGATCCCCACGGTCGATGAACTGAGCGCGGAGTGCGGCGTGGCCCGCGCCACGATCCGGCAGGCGCTCGGCCAGCTCGAGGCCGAAGGGTTGATCGAGCGCTACCGGGCGAAAGGGACTTTCGTCAGGGAAAAGGCCACCGATCAAATTTGGTGCGAGGTCGCGACCGACTGGTCCGGTCTCCTGATGTCGCGCAACGGCGCGACGATAGAGCTGCTTTCGAATGAGCGCGGCCATCAACCGCTGCAAGTGCCGCATCCGATCGGCAAGCTCGCGCCCGCCTATCGGCGACTGCGGCGACGCCATTCCCGCGGCGGCGTGCCGTTCCTTCTTGCCGAGCTTTACATCGATGAACGCTTGACGCGCGCGATGACGCGCAAGGTGTTCGAGACCAAGACGGCGCTTCGCCTCATCGCGGATATTCCGGGCCTGAAGATCAAGGACGCGCGGCAAAGTCTCACCGTCGGCACGGCCGACATGCAGACCGCGGACGCGTTGAATTTGCCGCTCAATGCGCCGATCGTTTACGTCTATCGTTCCGTTGTCGACCGCGCCGGCAGTCTCGTCTTCATCGGCGAGGGTCTCTACCGCGGCGATCAGGTTCGCATCGACATGAAGCTGAAGTGACCGCGCTTCGGTGCGAACCAATCACGGTCGATGCCGTTTTTCCATGCGGATGGTTTGGAGCGGATTCCGTTTGTCTTGAAGCACCTCACGTCGTCATGGCCGGGCATGTCCCGGCCATCCACGCTTTCTTTCGACATACATCGAAAGGAAGACGTGGATGCCCGCGACAAGCGCGGGCATGACGATAGGAGATTCACGATCAAATTGAAATCCGCTCTAATGGCCGAGTTCGCGGCGCAGAATTTTCGCGGCTTCGGCCATCGCCTTGAGCTTTCCGAACGCAACGTCCCGCGGCAAGTATTTCATCCCGCAATCGGGCGCGAGGATAATGCGTTCGGCGGGAACGTAGGGCAGCGCGCGCCGGACGCGGTCCGCCACGGTCTCGGGCGTCTCTATGTTCATGTCGCCGAGATCGAGAACGCCGAGGATGATGCTCTTGCTCGGCAGTTCGGCGAGGACCGCGCAATCGAGCTTCGGCTGGGCGGTCTCGATCGAGATTTGATCGACTTTGCAGGCGTCGAGCTCGGGCAGGAACGAATATCCCGAAGGTTTCGTCGAGACGCGCGCGGCATAGCCGAAGCACAAATGAACCGCCGTCGTTCCTGCCACGCCTTCGACGGCCCGGTTGATGGCGGCGATCGCGAACTGCCGCGCCTTGTCGGGCTGCGCCTGCAGGAAGGGTTCGTCAAGCTGGACCACGTCGGCGCCGGCCGCGAACAAATCTTTGATCTCTGCGTTCAATGCCGCGGCGCAGTCCATCGCGAGCGCGACTTCATCCTTGTAGTATTCGTCGAAGAGCTGCTGCGTCATCGTGAAAGGACCGGGGATCGTGACGCGGATCGGTCGATCGGTCTGGGCGCGAAGGAATGCGGTGTCGCGCACCTGGACCGGAACCGTTCGCCGCAACTTGCCCGACCACGCGAGGCACGATCTGGACGCGGCCCGGCGTGCGCGCCGGGACCTCCGCGGGATTGTCGCTATCCATGCCCTCGAGCGCCGTCGCAAAACGGTTTGAATAGCTCTCCCGCCGCACCTCGCCATCGGTGACGACGTCGATCCCGGCGCGCTCCTGATCGCGGATCGCAAGGATCGTCGCATCGTCCTGCGCCTGATCGAGCAACGCCTCGTCGACGCGCCACAGCTCGCGGGCGCGCGCCCGCGGCGGAACGATTTCGGCGAGGCGCTTGCGATCGATAAGCCAATCCGGCTGCGGGTAACTTCCGACGAGCGTTGTAGGCAGCAGCACGTTTGGCCTTTCCATCCTTGTAAAAGATCACTCTTCTAGCTTATTGTTTATTTGCTGCGGCCGTCAAACGAATGCGCCGCTTCACCCTTGCGAGCGGCCGGATCGAGGGACGAGATGAAGCGCATTGTGGTGATGCTCGCGCTCGCATGCCTGTCGTTCGCAGGCCGTTCTTTCATGGACGGCGACGCCATCGCGCAAGGCTATCCGACGCGCAACATCACCTTGATAAATCCTTATGCCGCTGGCGGCCCGGCTGATCTCCTCGCGCGCATGGTCGCGGAGGGCATGTCGGCCGCGCTGGGGCAGTCAGTTATCGTTGAAAACAAAACGGGCGCCGGCACGGCGATCGCCGCGGCTTATGTCGCGCACGCTCCGCCGGACGGTTACACCCTGCTGATCGGCGGCTCGCCGACGCACATCATCGCGCCCATCCTGAGCAAGGGCGCGAAGTTCGACGGCATCAAGGATTTCACCTTCATTGCGATGGTCGGCAATGTGCCGAATGTCCTCGTGGTGCCATCGCAGCGGCCGTTTCACACGATCAAGGAACTCGTCGCGGCGGCGAAAGCTGCGAACGGAAGCATGACTTTCGCATCGGTGGGGCAGGGCAGTCTGCCGCTGCTGCTCGGATTGAAGCTTGCGCAAGTGGAAGACCTGAAGTTGGTTCATGTCCCTTATGGCGGCGCCGCGCCGGCGACGACGGATCTCCTCGCCGGAAGGATCGACCTCGCATTCCTCAATCTCCCGTCGCTCCTTCCTCACATCCAGGCAGGGGCTTTGCGCGCGCTCGCGGTCGCGAATGAAGTTCGCTCCGAGACGTTGCCGAACATCCCGACGATGGCCGAGCTTGGATATTCCGATTTCGACTTGAGCACGTGGTACGGAATCTCCGCGCCGGCGGGAGCTTCAAAGCAAGTGGTCGACAAGGTCTATGCGGCGATCGTGCAGGCGTTGAATGCACCGGGCGCCAAGGACAAGCTCACGACGGCCGGCGCGGAAATGTTCCTGCAAGGGTCCCGCCGAATACGCCGCTTACGTGCAGCAGGATGCCAAGCGCATGCTGCCGCTGATCGACGCCGCAGGCTTGCGCACGAATTGAACATGTCTTCGCAAATTTCGGTGTCATGCGCCGCGAAAGCGAAAGCCGAGTCCCGTAGCCCGGATGAGCGCAGCGATATCCGGGGCGGCGTCGCCTTCGTTTAATGAGGTCCCGGATGTCGCTGCGCTCATCCGGGCTACGAGCGGTAGTGGAGGGTTAGATGGCGGGGCCGCTGTCGCACGTTCGCGTGCTCGATCTCAGCCGCGTGATGGCGGGCCCGTGGGCGGGACAGATTCTGGCGGACCTCGGCGCTGACGTCATCAAGGTCGAGCGCCCGGTGGTTGGCGACGACACGCGGTCTTGGGGGCCGCCGTTCCTGAAGGATGCTTCCGGCAATCCGACGCGCGAGGCCGGCTACTATCTCTCGGTCAACCGCGGCAAGCGCTCCGTCACACTCGATCTCGACAAGCCGCAAGGACAAGAGGTGGTGCGGGCGCTTGCCGCGCGATGCGACATCGTTCTCGAGAATTTCAAGGTCGGCACGCTCAAGCGTTTCGGCCTCGACTACGAAAGCCTCAGCGCGATCAATCCGCGCATCATCTACTGCTCTATCACCGGTTTCGGCCAGACCGGGCCGAAGCGGGACGCTGCCGCCTACGATTTCATGATCCAGGCCATGGGCGGGCTGATGAGCGTGACGGGTGAGCGCGACGGCATGCCGGGCGCGGGCCCCCAGAAGGTCGGCGTGCCGATCGTCGACATCATGACCGGCATGTATGCCGCCGTCGGCGTGCTTGCGGCGCTCGCCCGCCGCAACGAGACCGGCCGCGGCGATTATATCGATCTTGCGATGCTCGATGTGCAGTCGGCGTTCCTTGCCAACCAGGCGATGAACTGGCTCGCGTCGGGCAATACGCCGAAGCGGAACGGCAATCGTCATCCCAACATCCAGCCGCAGGACGTGTTTCCCTGTGCCGACGGCTTCGTCGCGCTGGCGGTGGGAAACGACGGACAGTTTGCCCAGCCTCGCGGATGTGCTGGGACGGCCCGAATGGGTCAAGGACGAGCGCTTCGCCACCAATCCGGCGCGCGTGCGCAATCATGCCGTGCTCGATCCGCTGCTGCGGGCGGAGTTCGAGAAGCGGACGCGAGGTGACCTTGTCGCGGCGCTGGAGACCGCGGGCGTTCCGTGCTCGCCGATCAATACCGTGCCGGAAGTCTTTGCCGATCCGCAGGTGCAGCATCGTCGCATGCTGCGCGAACTTCCCCATCCGACGGCAGGCCGCGTTCCGCTCGTGGTAAGTCCGTTGAACTTCGCCAATGAGCCGCTCGCATTCGATCGGCCGCCGCCATTGCTTGGCGAGCACACCGCGGAAGTCCTGCGAGAGCTGGGATTGGAACCGCCTGCCGCCTGATCGGGCGGGACCGCCCTTATCGCTCGCGCCCAGGGTGCCGGATTAGGAGACTGGAATGCCTCGCCTTCATCTTCCATCCGCGGACGAAATGACTGCGGAGCAGCGCGACGTTCACGATGAAATCGTGTCCGGGGTTCGCGGACGGCTGGTCGGCCCGCTGCGCGCCGTCATTCATAGTCCCGATCTGGCCCGCCGATGGTCGCGCCTCGGCGAATACCTGCGGTTCTCGACATGCCTGCCGCGCAAGCTCAATGAGCTTGCCATCCTCGTCACCGGGCGGCGCTGGAACAGCCAGGTCGAGTTCCTGATCCATGCCGAGGCCGCGAAAGATGCCGGGCTCGATCCGGCTTGCATCGAAGCAATTCGCTGCGGCGAGGCTCCGACCTTTACCGATGACGCGGAAGCGGAGGTCTACGAGTTTGCGAGGCTGCTGCAGGAGACCGGCAACGTCGACGATCGCGCCTACAAGGCGATCACGGCCCGATGGGGCGCACGCGGCGTCGTCGAACTCACCGCCGTCATCGGCTACTACACGATGGTTTCGATGACGCTCAACGTGCACGAAATCCCGGTCCCGGCCGGCGCGACGCCGCCCCTGTCGCTTCCGGAGACCGGCGGCCTGACAAAACTGCCCGCCGCGCGAGCCGCGACCGCAAAGACTTTCTCCGCATGAGCGGAATTCGTTTGCCACACATCGCCGAAACCGGAGACCGGCGAAAGGGACATCGACATGGCTGAGAGCTACGAGTGCTTCAAGGTGGATGTTGCCGATTACGTCGCGACGGTGACGCTCGCGCGTCCTCCGGTGAACGCGCAGAACCGCCGATTTCGCGAGGAGATCATCACGATCTTCGATGCGTTGAATGATCGCGCGGATGTGCGCGCCATTGTCCTGACCGGCGAAGGCAAGACGTTTTCGGCCGGGGCCGACCTCAAGGAACGGCCGGCACTCGATGAAGCCGGCGCCTATCCGCGTCACAATCGCCTGGTGCGCGAGAGCTTCAATGCCGTGATGGAGTGCGAGAAGCCGGTGATCGCCGCGATCAACGGCGCTGCGATCGGCGCCGGCTGCGTCCTCGCCCTGTGCTGCGACATCCTGATCGCTGCCGACACCGCTTATTTGTCGATGACCGAGGTCGAGGTCGGATTGGCCGGCGGTGTCAGCCACGTGCGGCGGTTCTTTCGCGAGTCCGATGCGCGGCTCTTGATCTA
Source organism: uncultured Alphaproteobacteria bacterium (assembly GCA_963702755.1). Classification (GTDB taxonomy): domain Bacteria; phylum Pseudomonadota; class Alphaproteobacteria; order Rhizobiales; family Xanthobacteraceae; genus JAJPKK01. The sequence continues at coordinate 53,987 of CAVPDZ010000026.1, forward strand.
CACGGCGCGGCGGGTGAGTGGGCTCGATCTCTTCCGCATGGGCGTCGTATCCGCGTGCGTGCCGCTCGATAAGCTGATCGAGACGGCGCAAGCCATCGCGCGGGACATCGCAACGAAGAGCCCGCTCGCGGTCCGCGCCGCCAAGCGATCGTTCAACGTCACCGAGGGCATGCCCTTGCGCGACGCCTACCGCTTCGAGCAATCCCAAACCGTCGCGCTTGCCGCAAGCGACGACACCAAAGAGGCGCTCCGCGCCTTCGCCGAAAAGCGCCGCCCCGTTTTCAAGAGCTGAGCGTGGAGTGCAAAGAGACTTGTTATCTCAGGGCATACCGGTCGGCGCTCGCCGGTGTCGCGTCGCCTGCTCGTACGAATAGGCCAACCGGATCATCTTGGCGTCGTCGAAGGAGCGCCCCAGGAACGTGATTCCGACCGGGAGATCGTCGCGCGTAAACCCGGCCGGAACGACGATAGAGGGGACGAACACCAGGAAGGTATTGATGTGCGGGGCGCCCTTCTGATCGACGAACGGCGGTTTTATGCCGTGCTCGATCAGCGTCGGTTGATGCTCGACGGCCTTATGCACGATCGCGTCGAGCTTATGATCGGCCATGACTTTGAGCAGGTCGATCATCAGCGCCTCGCGCGCTTTGAGGTAGGCGTGGTGCTTTTCCGGCGGATCGGGCGTCCAACGCAGCTGGCTCCCGCGCACCACCTGGTTAAACAGCGGCGAAGCCATGGCGTCTTTGCGCGTGGCGAACGGCGCATTGCCGTCCGCGAAGAACAACTCGAACATCGCGTCATCGGCGGCCGCATCCTTGGCGCGAGTTGCGAGCCGGCTGATGAGACCCGGAATCTCGATGGGATCGACAACTTCGGCACCGGCATTTTGAAGCTCGCGCACGGCCTTGTCGAAGACCTCGTCGACTTTCTTGAAATCGTCCGAGTTCGGCTCGGATTTGTAGCCCATCGGCTCGCGCAGAATTCCAATCCGCGCCCCGCGCAGTGCATTCGGATCGAGGTTGCCCGAATAGCTCGCCGGCGTCCGACCCACCGCGTAGGCCGTCACCGGGTCGCGCGGGTCATAACCGGCCATGGCATCGAGCAGTTTGGCCGCGTCCGCGACCGAGCGCGCCATCGGTCCGACCGACCCGTTGATCGTCGGCCAGCCGCCATAGACGCCGCTGCGGCTCACGATGCCGGCGGTCGGACGCATGCCGACGATGCCGTTCCAGGTGGCCGGACGGCGAATCGATGCGAACCCCTCCTGGCCGAGCGCGACGGTACAGAAGTTCGCCGACACACTCGCGCCGGACCCGCCCGATGAGCCGCCGGCCGTGCGCGCGAGGTCATAGACATTGCGCGTCGATCCAAAGAGCGAGCCGTGGGTATCGCCGCCGCCGAGTTCGCCGAGCGTCGCCTTGCCGAGAAAGATCGCGCCCGCCGCCCGCAGCTTGGCGATCGCGAACCCCTCCGATGCCGGTTCGTAGTCGCGAAACAGCACCGACCCGAGGGTCGTCTTCATGCCTTTGACGTTGATCTGATCCTTCACAATGATCGGAATGCCGTGGAGGGGCCCGACAAAGGTCCGGTCTCGCTTGAAGGCGGCATCGAGGGCGCTCGCCTCCTCGAGGGCACGGGGATTGATGGAGATGAGCGAATTGATCGCCGGGCCCTTCTGGTCATAGGCCTCGATCCGCGCCAGATAGAGCTCGACCAGCTCACGCGCCGTCAATTCGCCGCGCTTGAACGCCGCATGCACGTCGGCGATCGTCGCCTCGATGAGGTCGAATTTCTGATCGACCGGCATGTCACTCCCTTCGAGCCGCCGCGGGAGCCGTCACCGGCGCCCGCTACAGCCGATTTCGATTTGATGGAATCTCCTATCGTCATGCCCGCGCTTGTCGCGGGCATCCACGTCTTCCTTTCGATGTATGTCAAAGGAAGGCATGGATGGCCGGGACAAGCCCGGCCATGACGACGTCAGGTACTTCAAGACGAACGGAATCAGCTCTAATCATCGGGTTTTGGTAGTGACGCGCTTCATGCCGCCTTGGCGAACTTCTCCTGTACCGACTTCTCGAAGGCCAACAGCTTCTGCACGCTGGGGCGCTGCATCACGCGATCGAAATGCGCGGTGCAATGCCGGAAGCCGGTTAAGTCGAGTTCAAATTGCCGCGCTCGCCGCTGACACCAGAAGAAGTGGGCATCCGGCGCCGTGAAGTGCTCGAAGAAGAACTCTCGACCGGCCAGGATGTCGTCGGCGATCTTGAACAACTCCATCAGGTTTGCGGCCGCCAGTCTCTTCACACTCTCTTCGGTGCCCGGAACGTCGCAGACCCGCGGCGGGGAGTTGATCCGTGTCAGGAATGGATGAATGCCGCCCGAGCACCACGACATCAACGACATGGCTTGAAGTTCCTGCCATGGGTCAGCCGGCAACAGCTTTGCATGCGGGAAGGTGCGCGCAATCCACGTTTGAATGGCGATGCTCTCGGTCAGGATCTTTCCATCGATGATGAGCAGCGGCACCTTATGCTTCGGATTGATTTTCAGGTACTCGGGCGAGGTGTGCTGTCCCTTCTGGAAGTTGAGAGGCCGAACCTCGAACTCGGCACCGGCCTCGGTGAGCGTGACGTAGGGCGCGAGCGCACAGGTGTTGGGGGCGTAGTAAAGGACAAGTTCCATAGGGTCTCCGAATTGCCTGAGTTTCGTTCGAGCTAGACCTTTGTCCCTTTCATCATACGTTGAAGGGCCAGTACGGCAAATCCCTCCGTCAAATCGACGACCCATCACGACACGACCCCTATGGAGTTCGACCGCTCATCCGGCCGCGAGCCATCCTGAGCTTGCGGGCTTCGCTGTTGGGTTTGTCGATCGCTCGATGCTCGCATCAAGTCGAGCTTTGAGGTCTTGCTGCGCCAAGTCGGCTTTGGCGGTGGCGATCTTTTGCTCGGCCTCCGCCAGTGCGGCAGTCGTCTCGCGAACTTGCGCAATAAGATTCTGCAGAGCGTTGCTGTCCATTTCCCCCTCCCCGTGGCTCAGATGAAAACCTAAAGGCCCAAGCTTCCCTTGTGCCGGAAGCTCGGGCCTTCAGTCACACGCAACCTAATCTGATCCTCGGCGATTCGCCTTAATGAAGCGCAAAGGATGCGTCGCTCCCGCCGATGACGCTTGCTCCGTCAGGCGGGACATTGAAACGTCGCTGAGGAGCCTGCCGGGAACGGGTTAGACGTTAGCGCGTACCGATGCGTTGGTGTCGTAGCCAGAAACCGGCAAAATCAGCTACGTCCGACGTCCCCGTTGGGGCCGGTTGTCACCCGGCAGGCGCCTGACAACGCGCGAGAAATGGCGGTGTTCCCCAGGATAACCCGCGGGTGTGTCGTTGCGCCCGCGGGTCGTCGCTTCGCGGCAATTGATTGCTACGCTGCCTGGGCGTGCTGGTTGACGCCTTCTTTCGCAAGTTTGGTGAGGGTTTCGTCAGCCTTCTTTTCTTCGGCGAGGGTTGCGTCGAGGAGTTGGACGGCGCCGGACAGCCCGAGCTCGGAGGCCCAGGTCCTCAGCGTGCCGTAACGAGACATTTCATAATGTTCCACCGCCTGGGCCGCGGCGAGCAGGCCGGCATCGAGCGCCGGCGTGCCCTTGTATTCCTTCATGACCTCTTGCCCCTCTTCGATGATGCCGATAATGGCGTCGCAGGTCTTGCCGCGAGGGGTTTCGTCGATCGTCTCGAACACCTGCTCGAGCCGGGTCACGTGCTCTTCGGTCTCCTTCTCGTGGTGCTCGAAAGCCGCGCGCAGTTCCTTCGACTGCGCCGCCTTTGCCATCTTCGGCAACGCGGTCAGAATTTTCTTTTCGGCGAAGTAGATGTCTTTCAACGTATCGTGGAACAACTCGTTGAGCGACTTGTCGTGCGGCATTTGACTGTTCCTTTTGTGCGGAAGGTCCGGGATGCCTTAAGAACAATAGCTTGCCGGGTTTGTTCCGCGTCGCGGCGACGAGCGTACCCGCTGGGCGCAGGACTCTGCATATCTTGAAGCACCGGTGTGCCTCGATATTCTCGCCGGCGGAATTTCGCGCGGCTACATTGATGCAGCTCCTCGGCTTGACCGCTCGATGGTGTCGTACCAAAGCAACGACACCCGCGGGCCATTGTCTCCGCTCGGACCCAGCGGGCAACGCCCCCACAATTGACCAGTGTTGAGCTCAACCCGCTGGCCCATCGCCGTGGGATCATGCGATGCTGACCCCGGAAGCGCATTCTCCAGCAAGGGCTAAATCAATGGCCAAGACAATCTCCCGATTACACTCGCTCATGTGGGCCGCCGTTGGCCTCTTGGTCATGGCGCCGGCTGCCGCTCAACAGTCGCAGCCTACATCCAAGCCGGACGTCACGCTGGGCTCGACGCCGAATACCGTGGTGTGGGGATATTTCTCCGCGCGCGTTCCGCCGGTGCTGCGCATCACATCCGGAACGACGGTTCGCATCGACACGATGTCGCATCAAGGATTGCTGACCAAGGACGATCCGGTCACGTTCTTTGGCGCTGCGGGCATCAAGCCTGAAGAGGTGCTGCAGGACGCCAAGGACATTTACCGGCAGGTCCCGCGCGGAAAAGGGCTCGGCGTGCATGTGCTGACCGGGCCGATTTACGTCGAGGGCGCCGCGCCCGGCGACGTACTCGAGGTGCGGGTCCGCGATCTCGAATTCCGCGTGCCCTATGGCGTCAACAACACCGGGCCCGGGTCCGGCGTGCTGCCGGATCTCGTGCCGACACCGACGCCGCGAATCATCAAGACCGATCCGCAGCGCAAGGTCGCGTTGCTGCCGGGCGGAATCGAACTGCCGCTGTCGCCGTTCCTCGGCATCATGGGCGTCGCTCCGCCGTCAAATCTCATCATCGTCAGCTCCGGGCCGCCCGGCAGCTGGGGCGGCAACCTGGATTTGCGCACACTCACGATAGGCTCGACGCTTTACCTGCCGGTCTTCAATGACGGCGCGCTGTTCTATACCGGCGATCCCCATGGCGTGCAGGCTGACGGCGAGGTCGATGGCGGCGCCCTCGAACAGTCACTCACGGCGACGCTGCAATTCGTCCTCCACAAGGGCGCGGGGAAAGCGATGCGGTGGCCGCGCGCCGAGGATGCGTCGAACTATTACGCGCTGGGCCTCGACGTCGACCTCAACACGGCAATGAAGATCGCGGTCCGCGAGGCCGTCGAGCTGCTGCAGGAGAAGGGCGGCCTCACGGCCGCAGAAGCGTATTCGGTCGCGAGCCTGGGTGTCGACTTCCGCGTCGCGGAAGCCGTCGACAGCGTGCAACTGATTTACGGCACCATCCCGAAGAAGTTTTTCAAGCAGACGACCGAGTATTGGTCGAACAAATGATTACGCCGGCGCGCATCGCTGGCCCGCCGAGCCTTTAGACCGGATTTCGTTCGTCCTGAGGCACCTCAACATCGTCATGGCCGGGCTTGTCCCGGCCATCCACGCTTTCCGCTGAGAAAATATCGAAAGAAAGACGTGGATGCCCGCGACAAGCGCGGGCATGACGAGCGAGAGGCGATTCCATCAAATCGAAATACGCGCTAGATTAACTATCCCCCGATGCCGCAGGGGCGGCTACCGATTGAAAGCTGACGCCGATCTGTCGCTCCGAGCGCCAGATGACGCGGCAGTATTGCCGCGATGTGAATTCCAGCGTGGCGTAGAAGTAGAAGGTATCGGGAAAATCACAGGGGTTGTCGACGACGATGCGCGCGCCGCGCGTCGATGCGTCCCAGACGGTGCATTCGCGAAGCTGCTCGCCTTTGGTCCGGGCGATCCAGCCGCGGCGGCGCACGAGCGTGCGTTCGCTATTGCGGTGCTGCGCCGTCCCCGTTGAAGAAGTCGTGGCTGACATCGGTTCTAATTCCTTTTTTCAGAACTTAGCTATCGCGGCATTAATATTGATTTAAGCTGAAAGTAGAGGGAGCAATCGATCGTTATAACGACAATCGTTTCTTTATTTTTAGAAAAAATTAGCCAAAGTATCTCGGATATTCAGATAATTTGGCTTCGATTTTATTGTCGCTTTCCTGGCCACGACGTCGAATGCGCGCCATCAGATCAAAAAATCCTCTTATACCAAGCGACAAAATCATTGACTCGTCATGCCCGCGCTTGTCGCGGGCATCCACGTCTTCCCTTCGGTATTTCCGCAAGTGAAGACGTGGATGGCCGGGACAACGCCCGGCCATGACGAAGCGAAGGGGTCACGAATTTCGCGGTTTGGTATAGGCAGGAGCCTTTGCGCTCAAGGCGCGATAAACTCCGCCTAGGGATCGAGCGAAGCCACGTAAGCGGATATGGCGAGCACATCATCCCCGGTAAGTTTTTCGACCACACCCTTCATGAGCGCGGCTGACGTGCCGCCGCGGTCGCCGGTTTGAAAATAGTAGATCTGGCGCGCGATGTTTCCCGGCGAACGACCGGCGATATTGGGAACGTCGCCGAGACCCTTCAGCCCGGGGCCATGGCAGATGGCGCACGGGATCGTCTTGCCGCCGCCGCTGTCGACCAGTTCCTTGCCTTTTGCCACGCTGCCCGGCGGGACGTAGGAGACGAAGCTCGCATGCGGGTCGCGCAATTCGACGCGTTCCTTGTCCTCGGGGACTTCGATGATCCGCTTGCCGATCGGCTCGGTGCCGCCGTCCGGATGCTGGAGCCGGCGCGTGCCCTTGAAATAGGTCCGCGGGACGGTGTCGGTCTCGACCACGCGGGTCCACTTGATCATCTTGAGTCCGGAGAAATAGGCGCTCGCCTCATGCACCTGCTCGTCAGTCAGGACCTTGGAGAAGCGGGTCATCGCCGCCGCGCCGGCGCCGCCGCGCGCGCCGCTTTTGAAATCCGCCAGCTGGCGGGCGAAATACGACGCGGTCGTGCCGGCCAATCGCGAATTCTCCGGATGGCCGTGCCCGTGCGGCAAATGGCAGCCGATGCAGGCGCGAACCGTGGTGCCGTTGCCGTGGGCAACGATGGTCGGCATCGGCGGATGCTCGTCGGGGAACCAGTCGGGCAAGTCCATCTGGGAGTCGATTTGCGCCCGGGTGTAGGACCGGGTGCTGCCGGGCGCTTGCAGCGGTTTGCCGTCATCCGGCTCGGCCGGCACGTTCTCGGGGTGAGCCGGGGGATAGGCCCAGTCCGGCCGATCAGCCGCCCCGGCCATCGCCGGCATCATCGCGAACAGCGCGGCGAACAGGATGTGTCTCATTTGCTCCTCCCGGGGACCAACCTTCAGGGGCTCTCAAGGCCCTTCGCTTTTTCTCGCCTGTTGATAGCGTCGTTCGCGTCGCCATGGCAACCGCCAGTCCCCAGGGAGGGCCACGTTCGAGGTGAAGGCGGAAAATCGCGCGGAGCCGCACGTCGGCCGCGGCTTCGTCGCGTCAATTCGCGGGCGTGCGGTATCATTGACGGATTCGACGTCGAACGTGTCGTCGAGGAAACGGGAACCAAAGGAAAGCGCTCTTGTCCAACCTCCAGCTTACCCTCGCCTGCGGCGATTACGAGATCGTGCGCGCCCTCACCAACGGTCAGGTCAAGCCGGAAGGAATTGATCTCAACGTCCTCACCGACATGGATTCGACCACGCGGCACTGGCGCTTCTTGCGCAATCGCGACTTCGACGTGGCCGAAGTCTCGTGCTCCTCGTATCTCATGGCGCGCGACCGCGGGCTGCCGGTCGCTGCCGTTCCCGTCTTCCTCCATCGCCGGTTCCGCCACGGCTTTATCTTCGTCAACACCGCGAAGGGGATCAAAGGTCCGGCGGACCTCGCGGGCCGCAAGGTCGGGCTCAAGCAATTTCAGGCGACGGCCATCGTGTGGATGCGCGGCATCCTCCAGCATGAATACGGCGTGCCGCTCAATTCAATCGAATGGTTTTGCGAACTCGACGAGACCATCGATTTCGAACATCCCGCGGGCGTGAAGATTACGCCGCTGCCGCCGGACGGCTCCGTTGAAGACATGCTGGCGAACGGCGAACTCGACGCCGTGCTGCACCCGGATCTGAATTCATCCGCTCCTGAACAAGGATCCGCGTGTCGCGCGGCTCTTTCCCGACTACGAGCGCGAGGAGATCGCGTTCTATCAAAAGACCGGGATTTTCCCGATCATGCACGTCGTCGGCATCAAGCGCGAGGTGCTGGAGAAGAACCCATGGGTTGCGATCAACCTGTTCAACGCCTTCGAGAAGGCGAAGGCCATGGCGATGACGCGCCTCGCCAATCCGCGGATCGTGCCGCTCGCCTGGTATCGCAACGCCTGGGAAGAACAGGAAAGACTGCTCGGACCGGACCCGTGGGAATACGGGCTTTCAGACAAGAACCGCCACAACCTGGAAACGCTGATCGGCTACGCCAACGAGCAAGGACTGATCAGAAGCAGGCTCTCGCTCCACGAATTGTTCGTCGACACATTTCAGGGGCGCAAGCGCGGCGTCGAATTTCGGATCTGACGCCGGCGAGGGTGCCTCCTTGCGGCAATCGTGCGACCATGTCTGTCTCAGAAAACCTAACTCGTCATGCCCGCGCTTGTCGCGGGCATCCACGTCTTCGCTGCTGCATTTCTGCAAGCAAGACGTGGATGGCCGGGACGAGCCCGGCCATGACGAAGGGAGGCGGTCACGAATTTTTGCAGTTTGGTATCAAAGGACCCAGCAAGTCATAGCCGCTTAGTAGATGGCGGACTCCGCAGCTCTATTATCGTAATAGTCGCCGGGAGGCGGACCATAGTATGGCTGCTGACTCGGCACAGATTGGTAACGCGGCGTCGCATAAGAATATGTCCGCTGTCTATGCCGGCTCGCAGCCTCCGCAACGGTTGTTGCTGAAACGGTGATGGCCAAAAGGCCGACTGTTGCAAGAAAAATGTGTCTCATCGGTTTTTCCTTTCGGTGCGGATGTATGCACTGACAGGCAGGCCGCTTTGCCGATCTTGCTGTGTTTAGCAAGAGATTGCGGAAAGCGGGGCGTTGAGTAGCTTGTCGCCCGACCCCGCTCGCCTCCGATGCGCCGAAGCGTGCGGGACTTGCGATTTGCTTGCCGCAGCGGTTTCGAAACGATCACGCGCGCAGGTAACGGATCGGCCGTCCGGGTGCGATTGCTTGCGCCGCCGCGATGATGGCATTCGCGTCGATGCCGTAGTGGCGATAGAGGTCCGCGAGCGCCCCGGTCTGGCCGAAGTGCTCGACTCCGAGGGAGCGCACGCAATGACCGTGCACGGCTCCGATCCAGGCGAGGGTGGCCGGATGACCATCGAGCACCGTGACGATGCCGCAATGGCTCGGCACGTCGCCGAGAAGGCGTTCGATGTGCGAGCGCGCGTGCAGCAGGCCGCGTTCGCGCGCCCGCTGCGCGGCGGTCCATCCGGCATTGAGCCGATCGGCCGACGTGATCGCGAGAAGGCCGACATCGCGGCGATCTTCGGCCATCAGCCCGACGGCCTGAATGGCTTCGGGCGCGATGGCGCCGCAATAGGCGACGACGACCTCGCAGTTCGCCCCCGGTTTGCGCAGCCAGTAGCCGCCGTCGACGATGCCCTGGCGCAACTCCGGCGTCATGCTGCGACTGATCTGTTCCACCGGCCGCGTGGAAAGCCGCAGGTAGACCGAGCCGCCGGTCTCGTCCCGCAGCCAGTTGCGTTCCGAGGCGGCGCCATCGCCGTCCTTTTGGATGTAGTCGAACGCAAATTTCAGAATCACCGCAAGCTCGTCGACGAAGGCCGGCTCGAATGCGGCAAGCCCGTCTTGCGCCAGTCCGATCAGCGGCTGCGCGATCGACTGATGCGCGCCGCCTTCCGGCCCCAGCGTGATGCCCGACGGCGTCGCGACCACGATGAAGCGCGCGTCCTGGTAACAGGCGTAGTTGAGCGCATCGAGCCCGCGCGCGATGAACGGATCGTAGAGCGTGCCGACCGGCAGAAGGCGCTCGCCATTGAGCGCATGCGACAGACCGAGCGCGGACAGCAGGATGAACAAATTCATCTCGGCGATGCCGAGCTCGATATGCTGGCCCTGCGGCGAGAACTCCCAGTTGAACGTCGATGGGATGCGCTCCTTGCGAAAGGTGTCCGGCATCGCCGCGCGCGCAAAGAGGCCGCGGCGGTTCACCCACGGCCCGAGATTGGTCGACACGGTCACGTCGGGCGAGGTCGTGACGATGCGCTCCGCAAAGCGGCTCTTGTCGCGCGCGATCTCGTTGAGCAGCGCGCCGAATCCTTGCTGCGTCGACATGGTCGGCTGGATGGTGACGCGCAGCTCCGCCGGCACCTCGATCGGCGGCGCCTCCAGGCGGCGCGCGCCGGGCGCGGAGATCGGAACGCGGTCGAGAAAGGCCTGCAGTTCGTCCGGCGGCGCCGAAAGCCCCTCGAACCGATCCCACTCGTGCCCGCGCCGGATGTGCATCGCCTCGCGAAAGCTCTCCATCTGCGACGGCGTCATCAGGCCGGCGTGATTGTCCTTGTGGCCGGCCATCGGCAGGCCGAAGCCTTTGACGGTGTAAGCGATGAAGCAGGTCGGGCGATCGTGGTCGATCGCATCGAAGGCCTCGACGATCGACGGCAGATCGTGGCCGCCGAGATTGCTCATCAGCCGTCCCAGCTCGTCATCGCTTCGCCGTTCGATGAGTTTGGTGGCGGGACCCTGATCGCCGATATCGTCGAGCAAGCGTTTGCGCCAGAACGCGCCGCCCTGGAACAGCAGCGCCGAATAAAGCGGGTTCGGACAGCTATCGATCCAGTGGCGCAATTTCTCGCCGCCCGGCTCGCGAAAGGCGGCCTGCTGGAGCAAGCCGTATTTCAGAACCACCACGTCCCAACCGAAGTTCTTGAACAGATGCTCGTAGCGCTCCCACAGCCCTTCGCGCACCACGCCGTCCAAGCTCTGGCGGTTGTAGTCGATGATCCACCAGCAATTGCGAAGGTCCTGCTTCCAGCCTTCGAGCAGCGCTTCGAAGATGTTGCCCTCGTCGAGTTCGGCGTCGCCGACGAGCGCAATCATCCGCCCTTCGGGCCGGTCGAGCCCCCAGCCATGAGCGCGCACGTAGTCCTGGACGAGCGAGGAGAACAGCGTCTGCGCCACGCCCAACCCCACCGACCCGGTGGAGAAGTCGACGTCGTCCGTATCCTTGGTGCGGGACGGATAGCTTTGCGCGCCCTTGTAGCCGCGAAAATTCGCGAGCTTTTCCCGGCTCTGCCGGCCCAGCAGGTACTGGATGGCATGGTAGTTCGGCGAGGCGTGCGGCTTGACCGCGACGCGGTCCTGCGGCCGCAGCGTATGAAAGTAGAGCGCGGTCATGATCGTCGCGAGCGACGCCGACGACGCCTGATGTCCGCCGACCTTCAGGCCGTCGGTGTTCTCGCGCAGATGGTTCGCATGATGAATGGTCCAGCTCGCGAGCCACAGGACCTTCCGCTCGAGCTCGCCGAGCATGCGCAAGTCGTGCGGAGAGATCATAGGTGGGGAAGGCTGTCGGATCGTCATGTGCCGCATTCTAACAGTGGCCGCCGTCGTGAGCGGTGTTCGGTTGACAGGATAGCCCATCCATCGAGACATGGCAGGGGCCGCGCGCAGCACGACCACCCAGCTCTCGGTAAGGGCTACCCTCGCAATTTGCGCCAACTAGCATCCGGCAGCAGTGCAGCGCCGCGCGCGCACGTTCGTAATTTTTGCACGGCCCGGTGTTACAGGCTTTGTCAACATTGAATCAGCTATGATATACATCGGTGGCAGTCTCAGCGGCGCTAACCGGCGCACTGTGCCTATTCAGTTTCCAAGCACGTTCTTATTGGTTATCAACCTACAACTCCGCGAGCTGTGGGTTAGTCATTCCACCGTGTGTCTTGCTTCGCGCCGACGAGGTCATCGAATGAACCGTCGTAGGTTTGTTGCGGGAATTGGAAGCGTGGCTGCTTGGCCCGTGGCGGCGTGGGCGCAGGCGGATCGCATCCGTCAAGTCGCGGTTTTGATGACCAATAGTGCAGCCGATGATGAAGCGCGAATCAACCTCGAAACGTTCCGGGAAGAGCTGGCCAAATTTGGCTGGACCGATGGCGGCAACATACGAATGCATGTCCGATGGGCCGAGGCTGACATCGGACGTATGGAAATGTTTGCACGGGAGTTAGTTCAACTTCAACCCGATGTCATCGTCTCACATACCACACCGGTGACCGCTGCATTTCAGCGACAAACAAAAACAATTCCGATCGTATTCGTGATTGTCTCCGACCCCGTCGGATCCGGTTTTGTGCCGAGCTTGGCCCGTCCTGGCGCAAATATCACCGGCTTCGTCAACATCGAGGCCTCTATGGGCGGCAAGTGGCTTGAACTGCTTGTGCAGATTGCGCCTGACGTACGGCGCGCCGCAATCATGTACAATCCCGACACGGCCCCCGGACGCGGCGAATATTTCCGGCCCTCGTTCGAGGCCGGCGCCCAATCGCTGATGGTTCAGCCGATTTTGCTCCTTGTCCACAACGAGCCCGAAATTGAGCGCGGTCTGGCATCGCTTGCGGGGGACCGGCAAAGTGGCCTCGTTGTAATGACGGATAGCTTCAATATCGTTCATCGCTCGTTTATTACCGCGCGTGCGTCGCAGTATCGAATACCGGCTGTCTACGCGGAAAGCGTCTACGTCAGACTAGGCGGCTTGCTCTCCTACGGGGAGGATGCCAAAGACATCTTTGGTCGCGCCGCACCATATGTCGATCGGATTCTCCGCGGCGCGAAGCCGCAAGAGCTTCCGGTTCAATTGCCAGTCAAGATGGATATGGCCGTCAACCTTCGGACGGCAAAATTGCTCGGTCTGACCGTGCCTCAATCAATCCTACTCCGCGCCGACGAGATCATCGAATAAATCGGCGCACTTTCGTCGCGGGGTTAGGAAGTACGGCTGCTTGGCCGCTCGTCGCGAGGGCACAGCAGGGCGAGCGCGTAAGGCGGGTCGCGGCCCTTCTCGGATGGTCTGACAGCGATCTCGAGGAACGGTCTTACTTCGCGGCATTTGTCGAGGAACTGGGTCGACTAGGGTGGACCGACGGCGGGAATATGCAGCTTGACGAGCGCTGGACCAGTGGGGCCGCGCGTGGATCTGAGTTTGCTGCTGAACTCGTCGGGTTGGCTCCAGATGTCATCTTTTCGGTAACGACGCCGGCCACGGCTGCCTTACAGCGCGTTACCCGCACCATTCCCATTGTGTTTGCCGTCGTCTCTGACCCAGTCGGTGCGCGCTTTGCCGATAGTCTTGCGAGGCCAGGCGGCAACATCACCGGGTTCATCAACGTCGAGAGGGCAATGGGCGGAAAATGGCTCAACCTACTCAAGGACGTTGCGCCCAACATCAAACGGGCTGCCATCATGTTCAATCCGGATACGGCTCCCGGCGGAGGAAGCTATTTCCTGCCCTCCTTTGAGGCAGCCGCGCAATTCTTCTCGATGGAACCGGTCACGTTGCGGGTGCACAGCGATGCTGAAATTGACACAGCTATTGCAGTACTTGGTAGAGAGCGGGGCGGCCTCGTTGCCATGACCAACTCCTTTATGGCCGATCATCGCCTGACCGTAATCTCAGCAGCCGCACGCAACAAAGTACCGGCCCTCCTGGGCGCCATCAACTCGGACGCCAAAGAAGGCGCGCTCATCACGTATGGTCCCAGTTATCGTGAAATGTTCAGACGTGCTGCTGGCTATGTTGATCGGTCCTGCGAGGCGCGGCGCCAGCTGAACTTCCGATTCAATTGCCGACCAAGTTCGATCTCGTCATCAACCAAAGAACAGCCAGGGCACTTGGACTTAGCGTGCCCCAATCGATGCTGTTGCTCGCCGACGAGGTCATCGAATGAGACGTCGGGATTTTATTGCAGGAATTGGGGGTGCGGCCGCGTGGCCGCTTTTGGCACGGGCGCAACAACAGGTGGCAATTCCTGTGGTGGGCTACCTCAGCACAGCCGACTCTGCGACGAAGCTGGATATCGCATTCAAACAGGGGCTTGAATCGGCAGGCTACATAGATGGCCGGAACCTCAAGATCGAGTACCGCCGAGGAGCCGGTAAGTACGAGAGTTTGCCCGCAATGGCCGCTGACTTGGTCAAACGTCAAGTCGCGGTGATTGCTGCTATCCCTACGCATATCGTGCCAGCTAGCGCGGAGGCTGATTTCGACGCAGCGTTCGCCAATGCTGCCGAGGCGCGGGTTGGCGCGCTGATGATCGCGCCCGATCCATTCTTTACTGGCCGAAGCGAGAGACTGGCCGCGCTTGCTCTCCGCTACGCCTTGCCCGCTGCTTACGAGTTTCATCCCTTTTCTGCGGCGGGAGGTCTTTTGAGTTATGGTGGCGATATCGCGGAGGCCTATAGACTAGCGGGAGATCTACACTGGGCGAGTTCTGAGGGGAAAGAAGCCATCTGATTTGCCGGTTCAGCAGGCCACAAAAATCCAGCTAATCATCAACATGAAAACAGCAAAAGCGCTGGGCATTACCGTGCCGATTTCGCTGATTGGCCGAGCCGACGAGGTCATCGAATGAAACGACGCAGCTTCATCGCTGGACTTGGAAGTGCGGCCGCGTGGCCGATGATTGCGAGCGGGCAGCAGGTGCCACACCGGATCGGGGTGCTGATGCCGACGACGGAGAGCGACCCGATCGAGCGCTCCTGGCTTGCCGCATTTGTCGAGGAGCTGGCCCGATTGGGCTGGGTGAATGGCCGCACTATCGCGATCGACTATCGTTGGGGCGGCGGCGACGTAGCCAAGTATCGGATATTTGCGAAGGAACTGGTCGATTTGCGACCGGATGCGCTGCTGGTTGCCGGTACGCCGGCGGTGGCCCCCGCGCTTGAGGCAACGCACTCGATACCAATCGTATTCACGTTGGTTGGCGATCCTGTCGGCAGCGGATTTGTCGAAAGCCTGTCGCGTCCGGGCGGCAATATTACCGGGTTCATCCCAATCGAACCGCTGACCGCCAGCAAATGGCTGGAACTGCTCAGGGCGGCAGCGCCCCAGGTCAGGCAGATCGCATTCCTGTATAATCCCGACACTGCATCGTACGCGGGAGCATTCTTTCGTCACGCCGAGGCTGCCGCAGCCGCCTATGCCGTCAATTTGATCGCTGCACCGGTTCATAACGACATGGAAGTCGAAAATGTATTAGGCATGCTTGCGCAAGAGCCAAAGGCGGGCTTATCGTGCTGCCAGAGGCGTTTACGCAGTTGCATCGCGAGTGGATCATCTCGCAAGCCGCCCGTCACCACCTGCCCGCGATCTACGGTGATCCCTCGTTCGTCGAATCCGGCGCCCTTATCACCTATTTTAACGACTATCGTGCCGACTTCCGGGCTGCGGCGGGGTACGTC
Organism: uncultured Alphaproteobacteria bacterium; assembly: GCA_963702755.1. Taxonomy (GTDB): domain Bacteria; phylum Pseudomonadota; class Alphaproteobacteria; order Rhizobiales; family Xanthobacteraceae; genus JAJPKK01. The sequence continues at coordinate 69,376 of CAVPDZ010000026.1, forward strand.
AATCGCATTCTCAAGGGAGAGAAGCCGGGCGACCTTGCGGTGCAGGCGCCCACCAGGTTCGAATTGATTGTCAACGTGAAAGCCGCCAAAGCAATCGGGCTTGTGATCCCGGAAAGATTACTGGTGCAAGCCGATAAAATGATCGAATGAGGCGACACCCGAGCTTCAATTGCTGGAATGGCTAATCGGTCAAAGTTCCGACCGCCGCCTATGCCTTGGCAAGGGAACTCGGCGGGCTTGGCCAGCAATAAAGACTCCCTCTTGTGGAGCATTTGATCCACCGCAACGCGATGCCGTGATCCCGCCGTAAGCCTTACGTAGGAGGGAGCCCGCGCCGATCGGACCGGCGCGAGGACCACCTGTGCAACCGGATGAAGGGAATCGGTGTCGGCAATGACGTCAGGCATGCAATCAAAACGCCGGGGTCTGTGGATCGGGTTCCGTTTGTTGGGCCTCGTCCTGTGCGCTACGCCGACGTCCGTGTCATTCGCCGAAAACGCGGGATTGGATGGCAGGATTCAAGCGATGTTGGCGAAATCGCTCCCGCGCCTGGCATGCAATTTATCGGTCGGCTCACCGGGCTCGATCATTGCGTCACCGCAAAAGCAGGATCCCAATTATTATTTTCACTGGATCAGGGATTCCGCCTACGTCATCCAGGCTCTCAGCCGCTTGCTGCCGTACGTGGCACACACGGGCAATGAAGTCCGCGTTCGCGAACTCATCGGCGATTTTGTGACATTTTCAAGCGCGCTGCAGCACGCGCCCACGCCGTACGGCTTCGGCGAAACCCGATTTAACGTCGACGGCTCGGTTGATCAGTCGAAGTGGCCGCGTCCGCAATTCGACGGCCCGGCGCTGCGGGCGCTGGCGCTGCTCGATTATCTCGGGCGCGACGGCGCCGCCTTGGATGAGAAAGCCGTTGCGGCCGCGGAGTTGGTGGTTCGCCGCGATCTCGACGCGACCGCCAGACACCATAACGATCAAGGATATGATCTTTGGGAGTACGCGGGGGGATTTCATTTCTACACGCGCTTGGTGCAGGAAGGGGCGCTCCTCAAGGGTCAAAGCTATTTCAAGAATCGAGCGCAACCCGCGTGGCAGCAGGCGGCGGATGAGCTGCGCTCGCAACTGAACCATCATTGGAATGCCGAGTTTGGCACCATCCGAGATGACTTGAGCGTCCCGCCCGGCACCGACCAAGGCGACGAGCCGATCGACGACAGTGCGTCGGTTTTTTCCACCTCTGCGGTGCTGGCCGTGAACCACGCAGATCTGTCGCAGCAAGGTTTCGATGACCTTGACGGGCGGGTGTGGAGTTCGCTCTGGAAGCAGCAAGACTATTTCCGCAGCAATTTCCCGCTCAACGCGAACCATGGGCTCGGGCCCGGCATCGGCCGTGGTCCCGATGACGACTATTACGGCGGCAACGCCTTTTTCTTTTTGACCGCGGCCTTCGCCGAGCACGACTTCCGCGTTGCGTCTCGCTTGGTGCGGCAACAGGGCGTGCTGCTCGCTGACAAGAATCGGCTTCCGACGCTGCGGCACATTCTGCAAGCCGACGTCCAGGAGGGAGCCGAGTTTGCTCTGCCCAGCAAGGTGTTGGCCGATGCTTTTGTCCGCGAAGGCGAGGCGTTTTTGCAGACGATCCTGGACGTTATTCCGCCCGACGGATCGATGTCCGAGCAATTCAACAAGGAGGACGGATCGCCGGTATCCGCGCGGGACCTGAGTTGGAGCTATGCGTCCGTGCTCACCGCGGTTCTGGCGCGGGAAGAATGGAGGCGCTCGTCCGTCGATTTCTCGGAGATCGACTTCAAATGCCCCGATCCGGCCTGATGTGGCGACCTGTGCGCCGTCCTGATGCGCCCTCTTGATGTGCCGGCACCGGGTTCGATGCCATTGGCATTGAGAGGCCCGCACTTCAGCCGAGCTTCTCATCCGCATTGGCTTTGCCCTTGAGCCAGTAGCCGCTGGCTTTGATCCAGCTCAGCGGATGGCCTCGCTCTGCGACGAGATAGGCGCGGATGGCCCGCGCGACGGTCGCCTCGGCTGCGATCCAAACAAAGGTCTCCGGCCGGACATCGACCGTGGCGATGGCGGAGAGGAGCGCGCTCGGATCGTCGCCGGCCGAGAGCGGGCGATGAGCCCAGAGAGTGGTCAGATCGGCGCGCGTGTCGAAGCTCTGGTGCTCTTGGGGCCCGCCCACGGCGGCGATGCTCGTGACGGACGCGCCGGTTCCGGCTTCTTCGATCCGGCGGCCGATGGCCGGAAGGGCAGTCTCGTCGCCGATCAGAAGCCAGCGCCGGATCTCTGATGAGACCACCGCGGAACCCCGTGGACCGCCGACCTGAAGGGTGTCGCCCGGCCGCGCGTCGAGCGCCCACCGGGTGACGGGGCCGGCGTCGTGGATCACAAAATCGATGACGAGCGTTCGCGCCCGCGGATCATAGCGCCGCGGGGTGTAATCGCGCCGCTCGAACTCTCCCGATGCGGTCGGCACGGCGATTTTGACATGATCATCGGGCGCCAAACTGACGAAGTCGGAGAGCTCTTCGCCGGAAAATGTAATGCGCAACATTCCGGGCGTCAGACGGGCAACGCTCTCGATCCGAAGCAAGCGGCGCTTCAACTCGTGGCGGACGCGCTCGATGCGCGGCCTTGTCGAACTCGTCGTCGATGATTTTCGGGAAGTTCATGTGTGTCCTTTCCAAGCGCCCGCCGGCCAACCGTTCGAGGACTACGACCTCTCAAGAAGGCGAACATTGCGCCGACTCGGCCGAGAGGGTGCGGGGACCGCCATGGCTATTCGTTCGACCAAACAACGCGCGTTGCCGCGACGCGTCGGACAATCCTTACATGCCGCCCAGATTGCGGAATTTCTGAATGCGCTTGCCCTGCACCTCGCCGCTGTAGACATTCCCCTTGGTATCGATGCCGATGAAGTGGAGGTTGTAGAATTCGCCGAGCTGATGGCCGACGCGGCCGTATGACGCCATCACTTTCCCGTCTGCGGGACTGATGACGTGGAATTGCCCATTGGGATCATCGACCACAAGCAGATAGCTCTGCGCCGCATCAGGCCAGGCGACGATCGAGCCGACGGTGCCGGGCGCGCTGTCTTTCAAGACCGAGATCTCGCGCACGAAGGTCCCGTCCTTGCGGAACATCTGGATCCGGTTGTTGCTGCGGTCGCACACCAACACCAAGCCGTCGCGCGCGATGGTGATGCAATGCACCGGAGTGGCGAACTGCTGCGGCGGCGGGCCGTTCGGATCCCGGGTGACCTTCTCGTCCGTCGGCGGCTTGCCGTAGGCGCCCCAGTGGCGCTTGTAGGCCCCCGTCGCGGCATCGAAGACGATCACGCGATGGTTCGCGTAACCATCGGCGACGAAGATCTCGTTGGTCTCGCGATCGACCACCATGTCGGCGGGACGATTGAAGTGTTCCGTGTCATTGGACCCGCCGGGCTTACCTGGCTTTCCGAGCCGCATGACGAACTTGCCGTCGCGGGTGAATTTGTAGATATGTCCGCCGGATTCCGCATTGTCGCCGACCCAGACGAAATTGTTGTGGTCGACGAAGATGCCGTGGCCGTCGTTGCCCCACGCGTAGCCGGGACCATCCCCACCCCATCCCTGCACGACTTTTCCGGTCTGGTCGAATTCGATCACCGGAGGTGCCGGCACGCAGCAGATCACGTTCGTCGCCGTCGATGCGCGCTTCTCGCGGGCATCGAGCGAACTTGGGCGCTGATTGATCCAGACATGGTCCTGCGCATCGACGAAGATGCCGCCGATGGTGCCGAGGATCCAGTTGCTCGGCAAAGTCTGCGGCCACGTCGGATCGACCTGAAACTTGGGCGGCTCCGCCAGAACCGGCTGCACGAGCATCGCAGCGATGACGGCAATCAACGAGATGTGGCGTCTATTGTGTTGCATGCTGCCCCTATTGTTGCGGTGTCATACGGCAATTTAGCGCGTCTTATCTCAAAGCAAAGCTCGACGACACCCATAAATTCGCGCGAGCAATGGGGGCACTCAGAACGCCGATAAAAGGGGGGCGGGACAGGCCTAATCGCGCCAAGCTGGGCTTGCGGCCGGAGATGGATAAGCCGGTTCCAAAGCAAGTCTGACCGAGGTAGGCTCTTTCGGCCAATCGGGGGATTACCGATGCGACGGCGGGATTTTATTGCTGGCTGGGGCAGTGCCGGCATGAGCTTCGTTGGCCGTTTGGCCGATCCATGCGCCGACAACGCTCCTTGCCCAAGCTGACGAGATTATTGAATGAACCGGCGAACGGTCATCGCTGGATTAGGGAGTGCAGCTGCTTGGCCAGTGGTGGCGCGGGGGCAGCAGCGAACGTTGCCGGTCATTGGATATCTAAACGCTGGAACGGAAAGCGCGGTCCAATCTCTTACCACTGCATTTCGCCAGGGCCTCAAGGAATTAGGCTACGTAGAGGGCCAGAACATCCAAATTTTATATCGATGGGCGGAAGCGCGGTACGACCGATTGCCTGCATTGGCCACAGAGTTGGTACGCCTCGGCTCCTCCGTAATCGTTGCAACCGGTGGAAATGTCTCGGCGCTCGCCGCAAAGTCGGCGACCTCGACGATTCGATCGTGTTTGTAACCAATGGGGATCCTGTGGAGCTTGGCCTTGGTAACGAGCCTTAATCGGCCGGGCGGCAACATCACGGGAGCGACCTTTATCGGTCAACAGTTGGCCGCCAAGCGCCTTGAGCTGCTGCACGAAATCATGCCAAGGGCGAAAACAATAGCGTTGCTCGTCAATCCAACCGGCCCGCAGACCGAAAGCCAAATCAAAGAAGCAGAAAGCGCGGCGACGAATCACTCGGGCTCCGACTGTCGGTTGTCAATGTGAGCACTCCCAACGACATTGAAGCGGCATTCGGGACAATTGGCAGCCGGGGGATCGACGGGTTTCTGCAGGGTGCCGATCCATTGTTTTTCTTCCAGCGCGATCAGATCGCGGCTTTGTCGGCTCGGTATACGATGCCCACGATCGCCGGCATCCGCGAGTTCGTCGAGGCCGGCGGACTCGCAAGTTACGGAACACGCCTATCTGATGCGTGGCGCTTGGCCGGAACTTATGCAGGTCGCATTCTCAAAGGCGAGAAGCCCGCCGATCTGCCGGTGCAACAATCCACGAAGGTCGAGTTCGTCCTAAACATGAAAGTCGCAAAAGCGCTGGGGCTGAAGTTTCCACTGCCACTGCTTGCCCGCGCCGATGAGGTCATCGAATGAAACGGCGCGCCTTCATCGCTGGCCTCGGAGCGCGGCGCGGCTTGGCCGATAGCGGCGAGGGCGCAGCAAGCGGCAATTCCGGTGATGGGATGGATCTTGAAGGGACCGCTCGAGGGTAACCGCAACAACATCGCCGCTTTTCGTCAAGGCGTAGCGGAGAGCGGCTATACCGAAGGGCAGAATGTCATCATCGAATACCGGTCAGCGGAGGGCGATCAATCGCGGTTGCCCGTGCTCGCGCGTGAGCTTGTAAAACGCGGGGTAAGCTCGATCCTCGTCGCCACGACCGCGGCGGCACTTGCGGCGAAGGATGCGACCACGACGATACCAATCGTGTTCTCGCTAGGAGGTGATCCCGTCAGGAATGGCCTTGTTGCCAGTCTCAACCATCCAGCTGGAAATCTCACGGGCGCCACCTGCTGTTCAACGAGTTAGGGCCAAAGCGTTTAGGAATGCTCTGCGCGACGTGATCTCAACTGATACAGCAGTATACGCGCTGTTCAACCCTCGAAAATCCGAATGCAAAGTTCGATACGGAGGACCTGCTCGAAGCTGCTCGCTCCATGGGTTTGACCTTGAAGGTGTTCCCGGCAAGCACCGATCCTCGACATCGATCGCTTCTTCGCGAAGCTCGCTATGCGGCCCGCGTCGGCATTCCTCACGACAACGGATACGCTATTCATCACGCGCCGTCAGACAAATCACGGCGCGCGCTGCAAATCATAAGATCCCAGCAATATACGATCTGCGCACTTATATCGATGCGGGAGGACTAATGAGCTACGCCCCTGATTATCTCGAGGGCTTCCGCCAAGCGGGAGTTTACAACGGCCGGATACTCAAAGGGGAGAAGCCTGCCGACCTGCCAATCTTCCGTCCAACCAAATTTCAATTCGTTATCAATCTCAAGATTGCTAAAGCGCTCAGGCATCTCGATCCCGTCTTCGCTGCTGTCGCTCGCCGACGAGGTCATTGAATAGAATTGGCGAAGCTTCATCGCTGCGTTCGGGAGTGCGGCCCGTAGGAGACGCGCATTCGTCAGCGGCCTTGCCGCGACTTCTGACATGCCCGATCGTGGTGGGTGCACAACCGGTCGCTGCGCGACGTCTCGGCGTTTTGTCACTCGGCATGCCCGCCCAAGCTTTCAGCAAGAGCAACACCGCAGCTTTTTTGCAGGGTCTCAGCACCTTGGGCTGGAAAGAAGGCGGGAACCTCGCCATCGACTGGCGCTGGTATGGCACCGATACTGCTCTTGCGGAAAGGCAGGCGGCGGAAATCGTTGCATCGCAACCGGATGTGATCTTCGCTGCAAGCAATCCCGCGCTCGAAAAGGTCCGGCTGCAAACCAATTCGATCCCCGTCGTCTTTTGCCTGATCAGCGATCCAATCGGAATGGGCTACGTCGATAGCCTGGCGCGGCCCGGCGGCAATCTGACTGGTTTTATGACTTATGATCCGCCGATCTATACCAAGCAACTGCAAATGCTGACCCAGATCACGCCTCCCGCGCGGACGGTGGCGGTTTTGTACAATCCCCAGACGGGGACCTACGCCAGCCGCATGTTGGCGGCGATAGAACCCGCAGCGCGATCGATGGGCGTGACATTGCGCGACGCCCCGTGCCATGACGATGCGGAGATCGAGGCCGTGATGGCCTCGCTGGCGCAAGCCGATGGCGGCGGACTGCTGACGATCGCCGAGCCCTTCACCCAGATACATGGCTTGGCGATCGTAAATCTCGCGCTCGAATACAAAGTCTCCACAAATGTGTTCACCCCGCAAATGATCCGCGGCGGCGGGCTGATGTCCTACGCGATCGATTTTCCCGACCTGTTCGCCCGATCAGCGGTCTACGTTGATCGCGTCCTGAGGGGCGAAAAGCCAGCCGATTTGCCTGTCCAAGCGCCGACCAAGTTCAGGCTCACGATCAACGTGAAAACCGCCAAAGCTCTGAACGTGACAATTGCGCCGTCGCTGCTTGGAATTGCCGACGAGGTGATCGAATAGGAAGCAGGCATCTTAACGTGCATGTGGGAACGAAACGGATGCTTCAATGGATAGGTGTCCGATGATCACGAAGCGATTTGGTCTGCTCGCTTGTCTGCATGTGGCCTTCGGAGTGGTCAGCGTCGCATTGGTCAGCGTCAGCCCGACATCCGCTCAGGTCTATCCGTCAAGGCCGATCACAATGGTCGTACCGTACGGCGCGGGCGGGCCAACGGATGCTGTGGGTCGCATCATGGCAGAGGGCATGAAGGCGTCGCTCGGCCAGCCCATTGTCATCGACAACATCGCCGGCGCATCGGGCACCATCGGGTCTGGGCGCGTCGCCCGCGCGACAGCGGACGGCTATACGTTTGTCATCGGCAATGTTGCGACCCACGCGTTGAACGGAGCGCTTTTCAAACTGCAATACGATCTGGTGACGGACTTTGCTCCGGTCCTCCTGGTTTCCAGCGATCCTCTCGTCATCGTGGCGCGGAAATCCCTGTCGGAGAAGAATTTGAGGGACTTCATCGCGTGGCTTAAGGCAAACCCGGACAAGGCAACACAAGGCACGACAGGGGCGGGCGGGATATCGACGGTGGCCGGTATTCTCCTCCAAAGAGCAACAGGCACGCGCTTCCGTTTCGTGCCGTATCGCGGCGGCTTGGGACAGGCAATGCTGGACCTTGTGGCAGGCCAAATCGATTTCATGATCGATGCCGCGACCAACTCGCTGCCGCAAATCAACGCGGGCACAATCAAGGCGTATGCCGTGACCTCAAAGGAGCGGCTGTCGATCGCGCCGGACATCCCGACCGTGGACGAGGCCGGTCTGCCCGAATTCTACGCTTTGAATTGGCAAGCGCTGTTTGCACCGAGAGACACGCCGAAAGAGGTGATTGCAAAGCTGAATTCCGCCGGTGCGGCCGCACTTGCCGATCCGGATGTGCGGCGACGCCTTGCCGACATCGGCCAAGCGATTTTCCCGGCAGACCAGCGAACGCCCGAAGCGCTCGCTGCTTTCCAGAAAGCCGAAATCGAGAAGTGGTGGCCGATCATCAAAGCGACGAACATCAAGGCAGAGTGATCGGGCGACCTCTACATCGATGTTAATTGATGTTGCGCCCGCTGATGAGGTTCATCGATGGATCAATGCAAATGTCGCGAGCTCCACGCACTCGCCGTCGTCGATATGGGACATCATCAGGAGATATTCCGGAGCTTCGAGCGCGTTCGAGAGCGGGGCGCTCCCTATTGGTGGCTGGACGCCTACGAATGCCGCGCCTGCCAGACAATGTGGGTCGTTGCGCAAGAAGAGCGTCAGAATGACATCTTCATTCTGCGCAAGCTCGACTGGTCATCCAAAGAATTGCTCCTGCGCGACAATGTTTGGCCGCCGGATTTCGAGCGGTTCGAGGCTCTGCTCGAGATCGGCCGAGACTACGGAAAACAGGTGCAGTTCTTTGACGTCGAAAATTCCTCACTGCCATGGACCATGGCCGATCTTGCACGCGAGCGTCCCGGCATTTCTGTCTCGCGACTGGCCTGGCTGCTAAACCTGACACCCGAGACGGCACTGAAGCTCGCACGCAAGGTCGTTGAGTCCGAGGGGGTCCAGATCACGCTCGATAGATGACTTGGCTGTCTTCGACTTATTCATCACGATAGATAGCCCTTTTTTGCAAACGGTTATCGACATGATGGTCAGCAAGGGCCTCGGCTGGCGGGGCGTAGTGCTTCACCAGCCGCGCCATGACGCGTTCCAAGAACGCCTATAGCGCTTCGCGGCCCTTTGTCGACTTTGAAAATAGAAACATCTAGCGCGGCGTAGCGGGAATTGCCCCGGCGAATGTTGAAATAGGAGAAGCGGCGTTGCTCGCCTTGAGCCAGTAGGCTCGGGGTGATGATTCCACGAGAGGAAAGCAACGCCATGAAGAGAGTTAGCACAACATCGATCGCCGTGCCTCCAACGGTCACCGGGGCTGTGGGCAAAGCTTGGGACGAGGTGTCCGCTAGCTTTGATCGGTTCTGCTTGGCCGCTGGCGTCGAGGCGCTGGGGGCAATGATGGAAACGGACGTTGAAGAGGTTTGCGGGGCGCGCCACACCCGCAGCGAGGGACGTCGAGGACACCGCTGGGGCCGAACCAAAAGCAAGATTGGGTTTCACGCCGGCAAGGTGGCGGTTGAGCGTCCGCGTGTGCGCGATCTTGCGGGTCAGGAGTTGACGTTGCCCAGCTGGGAACGCGCGGTCGCCGAAGACTGGCTGGGCAAGTGGGCGATGAACCTGATGCTGATCAACGTCTCGACGCGGAAATTCCGCCGAGCAGTGCGGCTTCCCGAGGGCGATGTTCCGGCGCCGGCAGGGGCCGGCGTGTCGAAGTCGGCGGCTTCGCGGCACTTCGTGGCGTTGTCGGCTGGGCGCATGAAGGAATGGATGGGTGCGGATCTGTCTGGGCTCGACATCATGGTGGTGCAGATCGATGGCATCCACATCAGTGAGCATCTCGTGCTGGTGGCGGCGCTCGGGATCGATAGCGAGGGCGTCAAGCACCCGCTTGGGCTGATGGAGGGTGCAACCGAGCACAGCGCTGTGGTGCAGGCTTTGATCGACGACCTGATCGAGCGCGGCCTCGATCCAGCAGTACCGCGTCTATTCATCATCGACGGCTCGAAAGCGCTCTCCAAGGCGATCCGTCGCAGCTTCGGGCGCCACACGCCGATCCAGCGCTGTCAAATCCATAGCGGGCGAGACCCGCGCTTCCAGAGGGGTGCAAGGTCCCCTCCCGGGCAAGTCCCTGTCGGCCCGGTAGCCTGGGGTCAGGCGTAGCAGGGCAACTTGCTGCGTCGAAGCAGACCCGACACGTAGCCTCGGTACCCAGTCAGGAGGCACGGGCAAATGCTCAGGCGTACCAAAAGGGGAATGCGTTGGCGCCGTCATGGCAGTCCGGACGGATATTACTGGGAGAGTTCGGAATTGGGGTGGTCGAGTTGCCTGTGTATCGACGAAGACAACAACCACTGTGGATTGATCGGGATTAGAAGCGGTGGTCACCCCCGGCGTTTGGAGCAACGGCATGAGCGGAAGGAAGCGTGGGGGAACGGACGAGATCCTGTACGGTCGGCAGCGCCAAAGCCGTAACCGCATTTATAAGGCGGAAGCCGAAGTGATGCGCAACGCCGTCCAGGAAGTCGGAGGAGGCCATAGTGTGTGCCTGACAGTTGACGCGTCAGGTGGGTTTAAGTCCCGCTCGGCTCGAGGCCCCGGGCCGATATCCAAAGGTGGGGGTAATGCCTCACCGGCCAGAGAAGATGGAAGGTATGGAGAGGCTAGTGAGGCACAACGGCGAAAGCCAGGAAACGGATATGCCGACCTGCAGCTACCGTCGACGGCTCTTTGGAGGGCAGGGCGCTTGCCGCGAGGCGGGGTCCGAAAGGCTTGAGGAGAACCACCGGGTCGTAATCAACGGGAGCTATCCCGACAGATGAACCGGTCGGCCAAAGACGGAGCAAGGTCGAGCCCGCACTATGGGGGCGAAGACATTTGGGTTCCACTCCGTCGCACCAAGGTGTTTGCGGACGACACGGTGGGGAAGATGCGTCAGTGACTTAGGGAGACCTGGTATCGTCCGAACGGAAAGGTATGGCTGGAATAGTGCGACACTCGCAGACGAAAGGGCGAGCAACGGGCAACGCAAAGCCTGGCCTGAAGCCATCCGAAGGTAGGTGGCGGATATAAGCGTGAGCGAAATTCCGGCCGATGCGGTGCCAGGAGTTGGATCGGGGCGAGGTACTCTTGAACGAGATCAGAGCAAAAGGTCTCGGATCGTCTCTTGGAATGGCGACGCTGAACGGACCCAAAAGGCCGTGCGGAGGGGGAAGGCCCCGTGCTGTGTGGCAGCGGCTAACGACGAGGAACGGGCGAGTACATGACGGAAGTGCGGACGAGTTCGCTTTGCGAAAGACCCTGCGCCGGCATCGAGGATACCCGGGAGGCGTCGATTGGCACTGCAGGACAAGGAGAACCGAAGCACAGGAAGGTCCATTCGCTGATTGACAAGGTCTATGATCAGACCAATCTGGCCGGAGCCTGGAAACATGTCAGGGAAAACAAGGGCAGCTGCCGGAATCGATGGCCTGACGATCGCCGCATTCGACGGAACGAGAGGGTGAAATGCTGGCAAGGCTGCACGAGCAGCTGCGCGACCGCACTTATCGTCCGCGAGCGGTGAAGCGGGTTGCGATACCGAAGGCAGCGGGAGGCACCAGGAATTTAGGTATCCCCTCTGTCGCCGACCGCGTGGTCCAGCAGGCACTGGTGCAGAAGATGGCTCCCATCTTCGAGCCGCTGTTTGCAGACTGCTCGTTTGGATACCGCCCCGGCCGCTCGCCACACATGGCGATGCGGAAGGTATGGCGCGAGATCAACGAGGGCAACTTGTGGATCTTAGACGCCGACTTGAGATCCTATTTTGACAGAATAGACCAGGTACGACTAGTTAATCTGATCGCCGCGGAAATCAGTGATGGACGAGTTCTGCAACTGATCCGCAGTTTTCTCGAATCTGGAGTGATCGTCGACGGCGCATGGGAGCCGACCAAAACTGGTGTTCCGCAAGGCGGAGTTGCCAGTCCGTTGTGGTCGAACATCTATCTCACACCGTTTGATCACGCGATGACTGAAGCCGGCTATCGGCTGACGCGCTGGGCAGATGACTTCGTCGTCGTCTGTCGCACACGTCAAGAAGCCGAGGCAGCGCTGGCAACGGCACGCGCGTTCCTGGACGAGAATCTCGGTGTCAGCTTGCATCCGGAGAAGACCCGCATCGTGCATGTCGACGAAGGGGTTCGAGTTCCTTGGATATAAGATCGGCAAGGGCACAGGGCTCAGGCTGTCCGCGCATAAGCGCACGGCACGAACCAATGCCCTCGGTCTTTACGCCATTCCGCGGCAAAAGTCGGTGGACAGGTTTAAGGACCAAATCCGTAACCTGCACCCGCCGCAAGGCTCCGGTCCGGCTCCGCGACGTGATCGAGGTGATCAACCCGGTCATCCGCGGCTGGGGGAACTACTACCGGAAGGCGCACGTACGGAAACTGTTCCATCGAATGGATGGCTGGATAGCACGTCGGCTACTCTCGTTCGTCGCCAAGAAATGGCGAAACACGGCATGGCGACGATATCCGCTTTCACGGCTGGTGCAGGAGTTCGGTCTCGTGCGGCTGATCTTTCTTGTACCCGGCATCAAACCGTCCGTGACGCCGAGACGGCGTACGCACAGGAAAGCGGCTTGCGGGAAAACTGCACGAGCCGTTTGAGCGAGCGGGCGGAGGCAGGGCGCAAGCCCCACCTCTCCCGACTTTACAGTGATGAAGAAAGGGAGGAGGGAGAGCGAGTTTTGGAGGAGGGCGCGGAGCAAGGCAAGGCCGCGAGAAAGTGGGTCCGGAAGATAGAGCGCAAGGACAAGGGGGGAGGGAAGGGAGGGGGGGGGGAGGGGGAGGGGGGATCGACGATGAACGGGGGAGACGAGGGGCGCGAGCAATGCTTCGCGAACTTCAGACGAATTGCTGACAGCGCTACCGGCGCGGCCGGTTCGGCGTGTGTTCATTCCAAACCGGATGGGCGGCAGCGACCGCTGGGGATCCCTGGAGCAAGATGCGTGGCCAAGCCGCGGTACGCTCGTCATCGAACCGCTATCGAGGCGAGCTTCCGACCGGGCTCTATGGGTTCCGGCCGAACGCGGTGCACGGCAGGCGATCTACGACATCCGCAAATGGGTGACCTACGGCTATGACAAAGTGATAGATCTCGACCTCAAGAGCTACTCGACCGATTCGCACCACGAACTGCTGATGAAGCTGGTGCAGAGACGCGTGCGCGACGCCCGCGTGCTCGGCTGATCGACGCTGGTTGCGCGCCGGGGTGATGCTCGAAGGGACCGTGACCGACACCTTGATGGCGCGCCGCAAGGCGCGGTGATCTCGCCGCTGCTGTCGAACATCTACCTGCACCCCTCGATTGTATTGGGAGCAGGAGGTGCGCGACACAAGATGGTGCGTTACGCCGATGATCTGGTGGTGCTGTGTCGGTGGAGGCCTGCCGAGACCTATATGCCGAAGCTCCAAGCGATGCTGTCGCGGTGCGCGTCACGGTCAACGAAGACAAGACGCGCATCGTGCTGGCAAGTGCGGGGTTCGACCCTGGCGTGCACTCCGTAAGCAGCAGACGCCACGCGGCCGGCAGTTCTGTTACTGCTGGCCCTCGCGCCGCTCGATGCAGCGTATCGGGACAAATCGAGCGCTGATCGGGCGGGTCGCGGGTCCTCGGAGCGAGAAGCTGCACGGCTCAACCCGGTTCTCGCGGGTGGGGCGGCTGCTCCTCCCGCTCAATGCCGCTCGGCACTCCGGCTCGTCGACAAGTACGTCGAACACAAGCCCGACGCTGGCTGCGGGACAAACAGCAGCGCAGGCATCGGGCGTTCTGGCGAACGCCCCGCGCCTGGCAAAAGGCGGGCCTCTACACTGGAGGGACGCAGCGCACTGTGCTGAATGCCCCGGGGGAACGCCCCGGAGAGCCGTATGACGGAAAACGTCACGTACGGCGATGAGGGGACGCTGGAGACGGAGCCATGGGCGAGACGAGGCACCGGCACGTGGCGAAAGCCGCCGGCCAACGCCAACCGCGCACGAGGAGGAGGCGCGAAATATCATGGAGCGTCTATCGCCAGCTCTACATGCCTCGGTCCGACGCGTGTTGCGCCAGGCCTGGGAACTCAACGACGCAGCGAAGGCGGAGAAGTTGATCCGCAACCTTGCCCAGCGCTTGGAGCGCGATGCTCCCGGCGTCTCGAAGAGCATCCTCGAGGGATTGGATGAGATCCTCACGGTGAGCCGGCTCGGTTTGCCGGCCGAACTGCGCCGCTCGCTGGCCTGCACCAACATCATTGAAAACATGATGGGCACCGTGCGTCGCGTCACCCGCAACGTGAAACGCTGGAGTTCGCCTTCAATGGCCCTGCGCTGGACCGCCGCGGCCATGCAAGAGGCCAAGAAGGGCTTTCGCAGGCTGAAAGCATACAGGCAACTTCCGGCATTGCGGGCCGCGCTCGCAGCTCACTACGAGAGGGAAACAAACGACCGCGCCGTTGCCCAAACCGCGAAGGCCGCTTAACGTCATTTACGGCAGCGCCGCCCTTGCCAATTTCAACAAAGGGCGGGGCAATCCCGCGTAGCGCGAGGAGAAGAAGCAAATGTCGGTAGATCGCGTGACCGTGGATCTGTCAGCCTATCCGGATCTAGTGATGATCTTGTTGGGCATGCGCGTGAACACTGCGACCGGCTTAAAGACTCTGCTAGGCTTCGGGCCGCAGATCGCCAAGGTGCCACAGGATATGCCCGACGGTCTTTTATCCCATGAGATTTTCTTGTGGTCGCTCTTCCCCCCGCACGCCGGGATTCGGCAGTACTGGCGCGACTTTGCTGCTTTGGAGACTTGGTCACGCTCCGCCCCACACCGCGAATGGTGGGAAGACCTTTCTTCGCAATTCCGGGGGCACCGGCTTCTGGCATGAGACCTATTTCATGCGCGGCGGCGTGGAAGCCATCTTCGACGATATTCCAAAGCCGATCGGCCTCATGCGCTTTGCGCCGCGGCGCGCCGCGAAAGGCAGCATGTTTACGGCGCGCCAGCGGGCCGCAGCTATGAACGGTGCGGCTTTCGCAGACAGGCCAATGCCTCCTCCCGTTGTAGCAGAAGAGGATTTAATTGCTGGCGACGAACATTCGTCTCGCGACATGCCGTAAAGCAGGCGCGAGACAACTGTGTGTCGCATCACAGAAAGGTACACCGGCCCAATCGTCATCAAGCTCATCCGGGACAATCCGAGTGACGACCGCTCTTACGACAAGACGGTGCTGTTTTGGGCGGTAGTGCGGTAGGTATGCGTGAGACTGGGGAATTGTAATCCTCAGCAAGGTCAAGCATTATCTGGCAATACTCGGGGCCACGAATCATGGCTGAGCACACCAGGCTCCATCTATGGATCAACACCGCGATCGCTGGTTTAGCTTTTGCAGCCTCGGCGGCCACGGCATTTAACACCTGGCATTCGTACTCCCTCAACGTTGAGTCGATGGGCTTCACCTCGAACTTCACCTACGACTGCTACGTCGGCTTCGGTGGAAGGTCAAAGCCTGATGGAACGGAACAATCCGAGATAGGGTTATGCTGGCATGTCATCATTGCAAATCAAAGTAATACGCGCATATCCCTGGTTGGAACACGCGCAAAATCGGTATCGACCGTAGCGTTGCTTTACAATTTGGACGGCGAGTTCGCGAAGCTTCCTATCAACCTCGACTTCGGAGAAGCACGAACCTTTCTGGCGCAGAGCTTCGTTCCTATTGAAGAACCGATGGAAAAAATTTTCAGAAATTGGCTAGAGGACAAGGGCAAGCTTCCAGGCGATGAAGGAAAATTGGCTGATCTTGCCTTCGCAGCCGGGAAGGAAAAGCTTGACGTGCTAGGTCGTCACGTCGACACGTTTGAAATCGTAAATGCCATTACATTTAAAAATTCTGCTGGTAATAATCCGATCCGCGTCCCCCTCACGCTTGTAACGGGTCGGAACAACGTATTTTCAACACAGCTTGTATTTCCTTCACGAGAAGAAGAGTTCATTATGGGTCCAGCGGGACGAAATCCAAAGCGCTGATTCCCTAGTAACTTACGAAGTCCGGATCAGGTGCGCCCATCAATGAAACAGGTCTCGTCCTAACAGGAACAATATTGCCATTCAAGCAGAGCACTTGAAGATAGCGGCTGAGGCTGTATTAGATAGGCACACCTATCTGAAATAATATTTCGGCTGCCCGTCCATCGAATGTAGATATTTGCCGCTTTGACAGAAAAGAGTTTCGCCAGTCTTCATTGAATAAAAGTAATCGCCCTGTTGATAGAATTCACATTCGTTGCTGTTGGTTGAGTAGAAATATTTGCCCCGCTGATAAAAGCTATATGTACCGTCGGTGCTGTACAGCTTCGCGTCCTCCACTTTGGTCCCCCTTACGCCGTGTTAGCGCATCACCTGAGTTGCCTCGCCTTGGCGATGTATCCATCGATCTCCTTGGCGTGCTCAATCTCGCCCGCGTGCTCTAGCATCTGCCGAAGCTGACTGGCTCCGTTAGGTCCATCGCCACGAACGGATTGCCTGCCAACCTGAAAAACAAACGCGGGACCTTCATGTCATCGAGCCTTGGCTCGATCTCGCAATCGGTCACTTGAATCCCAAAGTGCTTGAACAACTCCGACTTCATTCAATGCTCCAGCACTGGTTGCAACCCTTGCGAGATAGGGACTAATCCGGGCGTTTCAAGAATGCGCGAAATCGGTGCGGCTCGGAGCTTTCGGTAGCTAGGGGGTGGGGTAGCTAACTGCTCTGCCAATCCTGCTAAGCTATTGATTTATTTGGTAGCGGAGGAGGGATTTGAACCCCCGACACACGGATTATGATTCCGCCGCTCTAACCAGCTGAGCTACTCCGCCTCACCCTAGGGTGGTACGCCCTGCCGACAAATAAGCCGTGCCGCGCGCGGACGGAGATATAGGGCAAGGCGGCCGGTTCGTCCACCTTGAACCGGACACGGCGGGGCGCTGAGATGCAAGCTGGATGAAGGCTGACGCGTTCAGGATTGCGGACCGCGAGAGGCGCAAGCGGCGAGTGGTTCAGCCGTTGGCGGATACTGCGAATCCGGCGACCCAAGGAGGCCGGCATCAGTTCCGACGGGCAGGGAAGCCCGGGAAGGTGCGTGCCGGTGGCTTCCCGAAAGAGACTGGCCTTCGGGACTGTTTCCCGGTGCGGAGATGCGGGCGAAGGGCGGCATTGACGAATAGGAATAGTCCTATAAGATTGTCGTACGACGAGATCGCGATCGCATGCGGCTCGATCGTCGAGACAGTCGAAAGGTCGTCTTCATGCTCCCAACCACGGTTCCCTGCGGCGGCGAAAAGATTCCCTGTTCCGGTGCCGGACTTTGTGACGCTCGCTCGCGCCATGCCAATGAAAGGACTTCACGAATTGCGGAGCCATGCGTCGGCGGAAGGCCGATTTTTGGTTTTCCCTGATATTTTCCCTGTTCTCAGGGAAAATCGCCGAGGCCTGCGGCCAAGATTGCGGGCGAAATGTGAATTGAATCAGTCAGTTATGCGTCGATCGGTGGTCGCGGGTCGTCGCTATCGTCAAAGCAGTAGGGCGCAATAGCGCCGCGTATTGCGCCGTCGCGAATTGAGGAGCGCATACGCCGTCATGAATTGAAGGGCAGACGGCGGAATACGCTGCGCTGTTCCACCCTACGCGTCTTGGTGAAACGCGAGTACGCGGAACTCGAAATTCGATCGTCGCAGTCGCGTCGCGGGTGGCGTTGCCTCTTCGGCACTCACCGCGGCAGCGCGACCGGGCCCGTCGTGACGACCTCGAGCTTCCAGTCGCGGGCCGGCGTGGTGTTGAGATCGAGGTTGCCGGCGAGGAAGAACAGCCGGGTGGTGTCGGCGCTCTTCGAGGTGCAGAAGCGGTCCTGCAGGTAATAGGGCGGGGTCGCCTGATAATAGAGCGTCGCGCGCAGCGATGCCGGGGTGCCGGCGATGTCGGCGAGCGGCACGCGATAGGCGAGGGTGTCGCCGCCGCCGCTCGCGTAGTCGGCATCGTCGCCGATGCCGCTCGGGCCGGTTTCATCGGCGAGCATCGCGCCGGAGCCGAGCGCGGTCGCGATCGCCGTGCGTTGCGCCGTCGGCAGGAAGCCGTGGGGCAGGAGCCGGTTGTCCTTCACCCGCGCGCATTGGGAGAGGAAGCTCGTGGTCAGCGCGCCGGTCGGGACGCGCGCCGATGCCGCACGCGGGCGCGGCTTCGTCGCCCGGCGCCGCCATCAGCTCTTCGTAGATCTGCGCCGCGTCCTGCCGGTCGATGACCTCGTAGTGCGGCTGGTGCGCGCGGGCCATTGGCGCAATGCGCGCGGAGCAATCGGGCGGCCACCACACTTCGCCGGCGATCGGCGCTAGCCTTCTCGTCGACGATCACGCCCGCGCCGTTGGTGCGGCCGGACGACCACAGCACGCGGCCGCCGTCATCGAGCACGCTGAACTCGATGAAGGCGCGCCGCATGCCGGGGCCGCTCGGAAACTTGTGCCCGGCCTTGTTGACCACGGTCACGGTGGCGCTGAGCGCGTCGCCGCCGCGCACGACGTCGCTGATCGCGATCGCGGCGGTCGCCTGCCGCGCCTGGTCGAGGATCGCGTTCTCGGTGTAGCGCAGCGGATCGATGCCGGCACTCGTCAGCATCGGGTCCGCGGTGCGGATGCCGAGCACGTCGGGGAATTGCTGCGCCATGCGATTGAGGAACAGGTTGAGGCCGACCAGCGTGTGCTTGGCGTAGCCGTCGCGCTTGGCAAGATCGATGTCCGCGGGCGGCAGCGTGTGCTCGGCCTGCGGAAAGTTCGTGTACTCCTGGATGCCGGCGATCTTGCTGCGGTAGGGCTTGCCGTCCGCATCGCGGCTCGGCATGTGGCAATCCTGGCACGACTGGGCGCGCGCGCCGCGGCCCGCCGGCAAATCGCCGTCGGCGGTCGTGCCGGTGCGGTAGTCGCTGAACGCCCATTCGGCATAGGTCGTCTGCTCGAAGGTGTGGGTCGAGCACCTTACCGTCCTTGAGCACGGGCAAGTGCACCATGTGGCATGAACCGCAGAGCTCCGAACTCTTCACGTGCGGAGCGTGGGTCGGCGTGAGGCCGAGCGCGTGCTTCATCGGCATTGGCTTGGGCGAGGCAAACGGCCCGAACACGGCGTCCGGTGCGCCGAGGAGAAAGCTGCCGGTGAATGTCGTGGCAAATCCGGAGAGGTCGGGATTGAGAAACGCCTGGCGCTCGCTCACGCATTTGTTCTGCGCGGCGTTGCGATACTTGGCGTCGTCGGCTTTGCCGAGCACCATGTGGTGGCAGGCGGCGCAGGTGACGCCGTCGCGGGCCAGCGCGCCGTAGTTCGCCGCGCGCGATTTCGGGTCGGCACGTCCGAACGGGATGGCGTCGACGCTCGTGCGGGGAAATTGCTCGCAGCGTCCCGTCGCCGCAAATCGATCGATCGAAAACTGGCGCTGCCCGCCGATGCCATGGCAGCCCAGGCAGGTGTCCTCCAACCTTGCCGCGGCGTCGGGATGAAAGCGCTCGGTCTCGCTCGCGAGCTGGGCGTAGAAGATCGGGTCGCGCCCGCTCAGTCCCATCGCCGAGCGCCGCCACGTCGCGTAAGGCGAGACGTTCCACAGCTTGCCGTCGGGCCCGGGCTCGGTCATGTCGAACTGCAAGCCCGGTGCCGCGCGCATCGTGACATCCGATGCACTGGTCCGACGTGACGAACGCGCTTTCCGCGCGCGGTCCGGCCGCCGGCATCACCACGTTGTCGTAGGTCTCCGATGGCAGCTTGGCGACGGTGTCGCGCGCCGGCTTCGCACTCAGCGCGGCCCCGAACATCGCAAGGAAGGCCGGGTCGTAGTCATGGCGCGCGGCCGGCGCCGACGTCGCGCCGCCCGCGGCAACGGCGGCGTGATGGTTGCGCCATGACGGGTCGAGGAAGAAATCCTGGCTCAGGAACGCCAAAGGCTCGCCCGGCTCGCCCTTGATGTTGCGCAGCGACGCGAAGGTCTGGTTCGCCTTCGCCGACGCGTGGCAGTTCGTGCAGTACTGGCCGAAGCCCATGTTGGGATAGGCGCTGTCCGGCGTCGCCGGCCAATCGGGCTTCCACTCCGACCAGCCGAACCAGCCCCAGAACCAGCCGTCGTAGGAGGCCTTGCGGTCGCGCACCATCAGCGCGACGCCCTGGTCGGGCTGCAAGCGGGTGTAGTCGGCGTCGACGCAGGCTGCCGCCGGCGGCGAATACATCTCCTTGATGATGATCGCGCCATCCGGCACCGGCGCTTCCGCGATGCGCCGCGCCTGCCGGTCCTGCTGTTCTTGACGATTGGCCTTGAGCCACGCGAACATGTCCGGCGAGTACCACACGAGCACCGCCGGATGGGTGCCGAACGCGCGGCCGTTCCAATCGCCATTGGCGAATGTCGCGACATAGGGGCCGGTGTCGCGGATGCGCTTGTCGACCTTCCAGCCACTCGCCGGATCGCGGTGGCAAGAAATTCCTCACATAGGTGCCGAGCTTGTCCTCGTAGCGATCGAGCGGCAGCGCGCTGGGCCGACGTACCTCGCGCTCCAGCGATCGGCACAATGCCTTGTCGGCAGGCAGCTGCGGCGTGTCCTTGATGGAAAGGCAGGGCGGCGCCGCGCTTGTGCCCGCGGCGGAACCGATGACGGCAAGGACGGCCGCTGCCACGCCGAAACATCTGACGCCGAAACACCTGACGCCGACGCGACCGGTCATCGCCTGCACTCCGTCGCCTCCACGTTGGCCCCAAACGCGACCGTTTCAATTCGAGCATCTTCGCGAGATGCAAAGTCAAAACGCGGGCGGCCGCAATCCGCGTTTGGACCCGGTGTTGCGACTCTAACGGTTATTCGTTTTCGATGTCATGCTCCGCGAAAGCGGAGCATCCAGTAACCCGCAGATGATGAAAAGAAGCTTGCCGTGCCAAAAGTAAACTCAAGTGGTTACTGGATCGCCCGGTCAAGCCGGGCGATGACGGAACCGAGTGATGTTTTGGCAATGAGTCTGGCGCAGACCGTGCGCTATTGCGCGGCTCTGCGGAAGCGCATCAACGAGAAATGGCCGAGGGGTTGCACCGGGCGCCGCTCGACGAGGCGGACGCCCGCGCCTTCCGCCCACGCGGAAATGCGCGCGAACGGGAATTCCGGCCGCCACCCGAGACGCCGGCCAAGCGGCGCGATGCCGTGTTCGAAATCGCGGCGCGGCCCAGCCTCGGCGCCGAGGTGATTGACGAGGATGATCTCGCCCTCGGGTTTGACGACGCGCGCGAATTCGTCGAGCGCCGCTTCCGGGTCGGGCACCGTGGTGATGACGAACTGCGCGACGACGACGTCGAAGGAGGCGTCGCCAAATCCAAGCCGCTCGGCGTCCATCACCGCGAGCGTCTCGACATTGAAGAGATTGCGCTTGTGCACCCGCGCCTTTGCCCGCCGCAGCATCGGCTCGGAAAGATCGACGCCGACGATCCGGTTGCGCTTCGAATATTTGTCGAGCGAAATTCCGGTGCCAACCCCGACCTCGAGAATGCGGCCGCCGACCCGCTCCGCCGCCCTCACGGCAGCGTCGCGACCCGGCGAGAAAACGGCGCCGAACACCATGTCGTAGAACGGTGCCCAGCCCGCATAGGCCTTCTCAACGTCACTCTTGTCGAACGCATGGGTCTCAAGTCGAGCCCCGTTTGTCGCCCCAGCCATTCAATCAACCTCGTGCCGCAACCTGCATCTTGTGCGGCCGCGATGCAGCCGCAACGTCAATCTCGCCTTGCGATACCGCGGAACGGATAAAGCCGCCACCCAGCATTCGCGCCTGGCCATCTGCCGAGTCGTAAAGCACGCAGGCCTGGCCGGGCGCGACGCCCTCCTCGCCGCCGGCAAGTTCGACCTCGAAACCGTCCGCGCGGCGGGCGAGCGTCGCCGGCCGCGGCGGGCGGGTCGAGCGCACCTTGACGAAGACGTCGAGCGAGCCGGCCGCAAGCGCGGCGTCGACCGTGCCGTCGCCGATCCAGTTGAGATCGCGCAGTCCCACCCGCGTGGTGCGCAGCGCCTCGCGCGGCCCGACAATGACGCGGCGGCTCTCGGCGTCGAGCCGTACCACGTAGAGCGGCTCGCCGGCCGCGATGCCGAGACCGCGCCGCTGCCCGACGGTGAAATTGATGATGCCGTTGTGGCGGCCGAGCACGCGTCCGGCAAGGTCGACGATATCGCCGGCGGCGGCAGCGCCGGGACGCAAACGCTCGATCACGTCGGCGTAACGGCCGCTCGGCACGAAGCAGATGTCCTGGCTGTCGGGCTTTTCGGCGACCGGCAGGCTGAAGCGCCGCGCGAGGTCGCGCGTCTCGGCCTTCGTCAGATCGCCGAGCGGAAACCGCAGGAACTCGATCTGCGCGTGCGTCGTCGCGAACAGGAAGTAGCTCTGGTCGCGCTCGGTCTCGCGGGCGCGGAAGAGGGCGCGGCCGCCCGCGGGCAACGCGCGCGAGGCCACGTAGTGGCCGGTCGCGAGCAGCTTCGCGCCGAGGTCCTGCGCGGTCCCGAGGAGATCGCGGAACTTGATCGCCTGGTTGCAGTCGACGCAGGGGACCGGCGTCTCGCCGGCGACATAGCTCTCGGCGAAACGATCGATCACCTCTTGCTTGAAGCGGCTCTCGTAATCGAGGACGTAGTGGGGGATGCCGATTGCGCCCGCGACCATGCGGGCGTCGTGAATGTCCTGGCCCGCGCAACAGGCGCCCTTGCGATGGGTGGCGGCGCCGTGATCGTAAAGCTGAAGCGTCACTCCGATCACGTCGTACCCTTCGGCCTTGAGCAAAGCCGCCGTGACCGAGGAATCGACGCCACCGGACATGGCGACGACGACCCGCGTCTCTTGGGGCCTCCCTTCAACTTCCAGACTGTTGCGCATCACCCGGCGGACCGCTCCTGTCGGAAACGCCACGCCCGGTGCTTCAAGCAACACCGTCCCGGCCGATCCGTACTCCTTACTATAAGTGTGCCCGGGGCGTGTGCAATGTCGGCCGGCGCATAACCGGCGACAAGGCGGCGCAGGCGGGCGGCATTTCCTGCCGGGTGGCCTGCAACGCTTGCCCCAAGGCCTTCACGCCGGGCGGTGCCGTCCTCGGTAACTCTCTGTCCTGCCATATGATTTTTTCCATCGGCGGCTGGCCCGGCGATTGCAAACCGAAAGCTCAGCCGTCCGCGGGCGCATGTGAGTGAGTGCGGCGCGGCCGATCGAAGAGGACCTGCCGTGCCGTCAGTCTCGACCGATTCCGTTGCTTCCTCGCCGCGGTCCTACGTGCCGGCCTATACCGTCGACCAGCGCAATGGCGACCAGTCCTCGCCATTCGCGAGCTTTCTCGACAACGCCTCCGACACCGGCAACCAGTCGCCCCCCTCACAGAGCCCGCAG
Source organism: uncultured Alphaproteobacteria bacterium (assembly GCA_963702755.1). Classification (GTDB taxonomy): domain Bacteria; phylum Pseudomonadota; class Alphaproteobacteria; order Rhizobiales; family Xanthobacteraceae; genus JAJPKK01. The sequence continues at coordinate 92,728 of CAVPDZ010000026.1, forward strand.
ACATCTGCCGGTACCGGGCAATCAGCCGCCTCCGCCAACGGATCAGGCGCGCCGACCACGTCGGCGAATTCGACGAGCGGGTCAACGCAGGGGTCGACGGCGCCTTCGGCAGGAAGCTCGACGGCGGGGGCAATCCTCCACCAGCGCGCCCAACGCCTCGAGCGGGTCAGCCTCGTCCGCTGCCACGTCCAATTCCGCATCGCCCAAGGCCTCGCAGGGTGCAGCAGGTTCGAAAGGTGCCGCAGACTCGGCCGCCGGACAGTCCACGAAGTCCGGGACCGCACCGGCAAAAGGCGACGGCGCGGCGTCATCCGTCACCTCCGCAATCGCCGCGACGACGGGCGCCGCTTCGACCGCCACCGGGTCGCAAACGACGTCCGCAAGCACAGATCCTCTCGGCTCCGATCAGCCGGCAACGACCGACGGCTCGGCGGCCGCCGACTCCACTGCAAGCACCGGCGTTCGTTCGTCCCCCAGCGGCAATGGCCGCAAGGGGGGCCGAGGAACGGCAGGCACTGCCACCGACGGGACTGGCGCCGCGGTCCAAGCCGCCGCGGTGCCCGCGGCTGCCACTCCTCCCGCAACGATCGGTGTCGGCAGTTCTAATAGCGCGCCGGACAATGGCGCGGGCGCGCCAACGACCGGCGAAGACCCGCTCGCGGTCGGTGGCGTAACGAACGGTAATCCTGGCGCATCGGCCGGCAATGCCCCCAATGCCGGCAACGCGCTGCCGCAGACCCCCGATGCTCTCGCGGCCGCAACCGCCGGCTCGACCGCGGATGCAGCCGCCGCCCGCCTTGCCGGCACAGTCGCAGCGGCGGGGCGGGCCACGGACACTTCGTCGAACGGTGTTCACGGGTCGGCCGGGCAGGCGTCAACGGCCGGACTGAACCAAAGTTCTCAAAGCGATCCTCAATTCGTGGTGCCGCAGGCTGCCGGAGCGGACACGAGCAGCGATTCGCTTGGCCTTTCCAATTCCGCGCTCATCACGTCGACGCCGGGCAGCGACGACAACAACAGCGACGCGATCGGCAATCAGGCGGGCACCGCACCGGATGCCTCGGTCAATGTGAACTCGCTTGTTGCGGCTCCGATCGCCACCGCCACCACCGCCGCCGCGCCGACCCACGCGGCTGACACAACGAATGCCCTGGTGCCGATCTCGGAGGTCGCGGTGACGATCGCTGCGCGGGCGCAGTCCGGCAGCAGCAACTTTGAGATTCGTCTCGATCCGCCGGACCTCGGCCGGATCGACGTGCAGCTCAAGGTCGACAGCGGCGGCAATGTCACCTCGCACATCATCGCGGAGCGGCCGGAAACGCTCGGCCTGCTTCAGCGCCAGGCGCCCCAGCTTGAACGGGCGCTTCAGGACGCCGGGCTCAACACCGGCGAAGGCATGCAGTTCTCGCTCGCCGACCAGGGGTTCGCTGGCAAAAACGCCTACACCGCACCCGATTTCGATTCAGGGACATCGACAGCAATTCCGACGAGCGACTCGGTGCCGGCGATGGCCGCGCAGGGATACGCCTCATGGTCGGGCCGCAGCGGCGGTCTCGACATCACAGTCTGACCTGCCAGTTCGCGAGGTAGCGACATGACCACGACCATCCAGAACGGCATCGCCAACACGGTCACCTCGGCAACCACGAGCGCGACCAATTCAACGAGCTCGACCGGTTCGACGGCATCGAGCCTCTCCGGCCTGGGCGCGCAATCGATCGCGGGCAATTTCCAGACCTTCCTCACCCTGCTGACGACGCAGCTGCAGAATCAGGACCCGACCAACCCGCTCGATACCAACCAGTTCACCCAGCAATTGGTGGAATTTGCGCAGGTCGAACAGCAGCTGCAGTCGAATTCGCAACTTTCCACGCTCGTCTCGCTGCAGCAGACCGCGCAGTCGACCCAGGCCCTCAACTTTGTCGGCGACACGGTGACCGTGAACAGCACCACCGCGCAGCTGACGAACGGCACGACACAATGGACGTTCAACTCGCCACAGCCGGCGAGCGGCACGGTCAATATTTCGAATTCAAGCGGCCAGCTCGTCTATTCCGGCCCGGTGACGTTGCAGACCGGGACCAACAGTTTCACTTGGAACGGACAGGGAAATAACGGCACGCAGTGGCCTGACGGAGCGTATACGGCCGCGATCACTGCGCAGGCAGCCTCCGGACAAACGGTCGCGGTCACGTCCCAGGTTACCGGCGTCGTGCAATCCGTCGACCTCACCAAGAATCCGCCGCAGCTCTCGGTCAACGGCCAGAACTTCACGATCAATCAGATCAGCGGGGTCAGTAAGAACTGACACCGCCACCAACTTAAAACAGCCTCGCCGGGCACGCTTTCACCGGCCAATTTCCGCGTGTGAGTTCCAAATTGTTTCAACTCTGCGCCGCCTTTTGTGAGCGGCCCAGAGCGATTTTTCGTGTTCGCGAGCGTGCTTAGTCAAATTTTAAGCGGCGCGGGGTAATTTGCGAGCAGTTGGTCGTCCGTTTTTCAAGTGCGTGAGAGTGATATGACCGAACCCCACCGCCCGAGGGTCAAATATGTGATCGGGCCCGACGGAAGCCCGCTGACAATCGCCGATCTTCCGGCGCCGGGCACGAAGCGTTCGGGTGATTCGCCGCAAAGCAGAAGTTGTTGCGGCGGTGCGCGGCGGCCTCCTTTCGCTTGAGGAGGCTTGCAGCCGGTACACCCTGACTGTCGAGGAATTTCTCGCCTGGCAGTATTCGATCGACCGCCACGGCCTTGCTGGTCTGCGGACCACCCGCATCCAGCAATATCGCCAGTAAGCGCGCTTCCGAGGGCGTCGCTGCGGAAGGCTTTGGCCAGCGCGACGGGCACGTGCCCGGCCTGCGCTTGCCGCTTTCCTTTCGCCTCGGTTACCCAAATTAACCAATTCGAAACCATAACCCCGGCAAAACTTGCCTAGCCGGGTGTCGTGCGCGCCTGGCCATCGGATTCGCCGGGGGTTGGCGGGTGCAGGGGCTGATCGACTTCGTCAAAGCGTTGGGGCCGACGCGTCTCGCCGCCATGGGCGCGGTGACCGTCGCGCTGGTCGGCTTCTTTGCGTTCGTGATCATGCGGGTCACGGCCCCGACCATGGTGCCGCTCTTCACCGACCTCTCGCTCGACGACTCCTCCGCCATCATCAAGGATCTCGAGCGCCAGGCAATTCCCTACGAAATGAAGAGCGACGGCACCATCATTCTGGTGCCGAAGGACCGGGTGTCGCGGTTGCGCATGAAGCTCGCGGAGGATGGTCTGCCGAAGGGCGGCGGCGTCGGGTACGAGATCTTCGACAAGTCGGACACGCTCGGCAGCACCTCCTTCGTCCAGAACATCAACCGGCTGCGAGCGCTCGAAGGGGAACTGTCGCGCACGATCCGCGCGATCGACCGCATTCAGTTCGCCCGGGTCCACCTCGTGATTCCCGAGCGCACCTTGTTCGCGCGCGATCAGGCGGAGCCGTCGGCCTCGATCATCGTCAAGCTGCGCGGCCAGCTCGAAGCCCAGCAGGTGCGGGCGATCCAGCATCTCGTCTCGTCGGCGGTGACCGGGCTCAAGCCCAATCGCGTTTCGATCGTCGACGAGTCCGGGCGCCTGCTCGCCAACGGCTCGCCCGACGAGAACGGAACGGGGGCGGCCGCCGACGAGCGCAAGGTCGCCTTCGAGCGGCGCATCCGCGAGCAGGTCGAAACCATCGTGTCGTCGGTCGTCGGCTCCGGCCGCGCCCGCGTCGAGGTGTCCGCCGATTTCGATTTCAATCGCGTCACCCAGACGTCGGAAAAGTTCGATCCCGAGGGTCGCGTGCTGCGGTCCAGCCAGACCAAGGAGGAAAGCTCGGGCGCGGCCGATGCGCAAGGTCAGGTGAGCATCGCCAACGAATTACCCGGCAACCAGCAGCAGAACGCCAACGCCCCACGCGATTCCAGCCGAAAGATCGAGGAGGTCGCCAACTACGAGGTCTCGCGCACCACCAAGACCGAGGTGATCGAGGGCGGGCGGGTCAACCGCATTTCCGTCGCCGTCCTTGTCGACGGCAGCTATGTCAAGAACGACAAGGGCGACCTCGCTTATCAGGAGCGCTCGCGGGGCGAACTCGACCGCATCGGTGCCCTGGTGCGCTCCGCCATCGGTTTCGACCAGCGTCGCGGCGACCAGGTCGAGATCGTCAACCTGCGCTTCGCCGAGATGCCGTCGATCGCCGTGAGCGAGCCGAGCGGGATTCTCGGCATGTTCCAGTTCACCAAGGACGACATTATGCGCGGTGTCGAGCTCCTGGTGATGATGCTGCTCGGGATCGTCGTCGTGCTCGTCGTGGTGCGGCCGCTGGTGCGCCGCATCATCGAGCCGGAGAAGGTCGCGGCTCCCATGACCGCGCCGGCACTGACTTCGCAGACGGGCGCGGGGACGAGCGAGTCGGCGGCGGCCGGGACGGGTCAAACCTCGCGCATGATCGAGTTCGCCAAGGTCCAGGGCAAGGTGCAAGCCGAGGCCATCAAGCACGTGGGCGAGCTTGCCGACAACAATCCCAACGAAACCGCCGCCATCATTCGCACTTGGCTGACTGAAGCGGCTTCCACCTGAGTCCGGAATCAATGGCCCAACCGAACCCGAACATCCCGTCGAACATGCAGGCGCTCGCCCAAGCCCAGGTCAAAGGCGCGATCGGTCAGGCAGACCGCCCGCAGGCCGTCGCCACGATGAACATGCCGCCGCAGCCCGCTCGCGGCATGACCGGGCCGGAGCGCGCCGCCGTTCTGCTGCTCGCGCTCGGCCAGGAGCATGGATCGAAGATCTGGTCCCAGCTCGACGATGACGAACTGCGCCAGATCGGCGTCGCGATGTCGACGCTCGGCACCGTCACGGCCGCGACCGTCGAAATGATGATGGTCGAGTTCGTGACCAAGCTGTCGGCCTCGGGCGCCGTGATGGGCAACTTCGATGCGACCGAGCGCCTGTTGCGGCAGTTCCTGCCGCCCGAGCGGGTCGTCGGCATCATGGACGAAATCCGCGGGCCTGCCGGCCGCAACATGTGGGAGAAGCTCTCCCACGTTCAGGAAGACGTGCTCGCGAACTATCTCAAGAACGAATATCCGCAGACGATCGCCGTGGTGCTGTCGAAACTCACGACGATGCACGCGGGTCGCGTGCTTGCGATCTTGCCGGAAGACGTCGCGGTCGATGTGGTTTCCCGCATGCTCAAGATGGACCCGGTCCAGAAGGACGTGATGGACCGCCTCGAGCAGACCTTGCGCACGGAATTCATCTCCAACCTCGCGCGGACGCGCCGGCGCGATGCCCACGAGGTGATGGCGGAGATCTTCAACAGCTTCGATCGGCAGACCGAAACACGCTTCATGACCGCGCTCGAGGACCTCAACAAGGAGGCCGCCGATCAGATCAAGAAGCTGATGTTCACGTTCGATGACCTCTCCAAGCTCGACAACGGCGCGATGCAGACGCTGATGCGCCAGGTCGACAAGGAAAAGCTCGCGGTCGCCCTCAAGGGCGCCGGCGAAAACGTGCGCCAAGTCTTCCTGTCCAACATGTCCCAGCGCGCCGCCAAGATGCTGCTCGACGACATGGAGGCGCTCGGGCCGGTCCGGCTCAAGGACGTGGACGATGCCCAGTCGATGCTCGTCAACCTTGCCAAGGACCTCGCCTCGAAAGGCGAGATCATGATCCTCAAGGGCGGCGCCGACGAGGAGCTCGTCTATTGAGCGCGCCGGGCAACCGATCCTCGAACCGCCCGTGCGGCATCGGGAGGCCGCAATGAACGCGCGCGCCAAGTTCTTGTTCGACGCCGACTTCGGTCCCGTCAAGGCGACCCCGCCCAAAATCACGCCCGAAGAGCATGAGGCGGCGATTGCGGCCGCGGAGCAGCGCGGCCACCAGCGCGGCCTGGCGGCAGCGGAAGCCCAGGCCCGCACCGAGGCCGAGCGCCGCACGGCGCTCGCCTACGAGCGCATTGCCGGCCAACTCGCCGGCCTCGCGGGCCAGATGCAGGCGATCGAGAGCCGGCTCGAGGCGGAGGCGGTCGATGTCGCCGTCGCCGTCGCGCGCAAGCTCACCTCCGAACTGCTGGCGCGCGAGCCGCTCGCCGAAATCGCGGCGCTCGCGACCGAATGCTTCAAGACCTTCATCGCGGCGCCCCATGTGGCCGTGCGCGTCAACAGCGCCCTTTACGAAGCCGCGCGCGAACGCCTGGAAGCGATTGCCCGCGACCGCGGCTTCGAAGGGCGCCTCGTCGTGCTGGGAGAACCCGAGATCGCGATCGGCGATTGTCGGATCGAATGGGCGGACGGCGGCGTCGTCCGCGATGGCGCGAACGTGCGCGGCGGCGATCGATGATCTCGTCCGCCGCTACGTCGCGGCGCGGCTGACCGCGTGAGGATTTAGGGGAGATCGCGAGCATGGCGGACAGCGACAAGGGCAACATCCCGCTGCCGAACCTCGACCGCAGCAAGGGGGCCGTGCCCGCCGAGGACGTCTCCGCGACGCCGGACACCGGCGGGGTCGCGCGCGGCGCTGCCGACCTCGAAGCGGTCTTCGACGTGCCGGTGCAGGTATCCGCCGTGCTCGGCCGCGCCAAGATGGACGTGGGCGATCTCCTCAACCTCGGACCCGGCGCGGTGCTCGAACTCGATCGCAAGGTCGGCGAGGCGATCGACATCTACGTCAACAACCGGCTGGTGGCGCGCGGCGAAGTCGTGCTGGTCGAGGAGAAGCTCGGCGTGACCATGACCGAAATCATCAAAGCGGATCGCGCCTGATGCGCGCCCGTAAGCTCCTGGCTACCAATGGAGGCATGACATGCGCCTGCTGATCGTCGGAACTCTCAGGGGGCAGCTCACCGCCGCAACCAAGATCGCCATGGACAAGGGCGCCGCGGTCACTCACGCCGAGCGCATCGACACGGCGATGGCGGTGCTGCGATCCGGCAAGGGCGCCGACCTCCTGATGGTCGATGTCGCGATCGATATCCGCGATCTCGTGCTGCGCCTCGAAGCCGAGCGCATCCACGTGCCGATCGTCGCCTGCGGGACGCAGAACGATGCCCGCGCCGCGGTCGCCGCCATTCATGCCGGCGCCAAGGAATACATCCCGCTACCGCCCGATCCCGAGATGATCGCGGCCGTGCTCGCCGCGGTGGCCGACGACACGCGCGAACTCGTCTATCGCGACGAGGCCATGGCGCATGTCATCAAGCTCGCCCAGCAGATCGCGCCGTCCGACGCCTCGGTGCTGATCACCGGCGAATCCGGCACCGGCAAAGAGGTGCTGGCGCGTTACGTCCACGCGCGCTCGGCGCGTTCCCGCGGCCCGTTCATCTGCGTCAACTGCGCCGCCATACCCGAGCAGCTCATGGAATCCGAGCTGTTCGGTCACGAAAAGGGGGCCTTCACCGGGGCGATCGCGCGACGGGTCGGCAAGTTCGAGGAAGCGAACGGCGGCACGCTGCTGCTCGATGAAATCTCCGAGATGGACGTGCGGCTGCAGGCAAAGCTTCTGCGCGCGCTGCAGGAGCGCATCATCGATCGCGTCGGCGGCACGCGACCGGTGCCGGTCAACATCCGCATCATCGCGACCTCGAACCGCAATCTCCCGGAGGCCGTGCGTGACGGCACGTTCCGCGAGGACCTGCTGTTCCGTCTCAACGTCGTCAACCTCAAGCTCCCGTCGCTGCGCGAGCGGCCCGCCGACGTCATCGAACTGGCCCAGCATTTCGCCCGCAAATATGCCGAGGCGAACGGCATTCCGCCGCGCCCGCTCTCGGCCGACGCCAAGCGCCAGCTCGCCGTGAATCGCTGGCCGGGCAACGTCCGCGAGCTTGAGAACACCATGCACCGCGCGGTGCTGCTCGCGACCGGAAGCGAGATCGGCGTCGAGGCGCTGATCTCGCCCGACGGGATGCGCCTCGATCCGTCGAAGCCGGCAGCCGTTGCCCATGCGGCATTCGCTGCCGAAGCGGTGACCCGCGCGCTGGTCGGCCGTACCGTCGCCGACGTCGAGCGCGATCTGATCCTGGAAACGCTGAAACATTGCTTCGGCAATCGCACCCATGCCGCCAACATCCTCGGCATTTCGATCCGGACGCTGCGCAACAAGCTCAACGAATATGCGGCCGATGGCGTGCCGGTGCCGCCGCCGTCGGGTGGCGAAATAAGGGGCGCCGCGTAGGCCGAATAGGCCTCCTTAACGTTGGATAAAGGCTTGGCGCGCCGAGGCGAATCAGCCAGTTTGCACGGTGGTGGTGTCTTGCGTGATTCGCCCCGAACAAACCGTTAACCAGCCGTTAACGACTGAGGGGGCATTAACGTTTCGGAAACCGAAGTGAGGTCGCAGTGTCGAGCGTCGCTCGTCAACGCAACTCCATGCGCCTGCGCGGCCGGTCGTACATGGCCTTCGCGCTCGCGCCCGAACCGCCGATAGCCGATTGGCTCACGGAACTCGACAATTGGCTCCGCGCGTCCCCTGATTTCTTCGCGATCCGACCGGTCGTGCTCGACTTGTCGGGGGTGACGCTGACGACGCCGGCGATCTCCCATCTGATCTCGGAGCTGGCGGACCGCCAGATCCGCATCATGGGGATCGAGGGGGTCGAGGCCGAGAAGATCACGCCTGCTCTGCCGCCGCTGATGCGCGGGGGCAAGGCGGCGCCGCTGGAGGCGATCGAGGGCAAGCGCAACGGCAACAACAATACCGCGGCCGCCGCATCAACGCCGGCCAAGGAGACCGCCTCGCTCGTCGTTGAGAACCCGATCCGTTCGGGGCAATCGATCGTGTTCCTGAACGGCGACATCACCGTGATCGGCTCGGTCGGCTCGGGAGCCGAGGTCGTGGCCGGCGGGTCGATCCACATCTACGGCACGTTGCGGGGGCGTGCCATGGCCGGCACTTCGGGCAACCGTAACGCCCGCATCTTCTGCAATCGCATGGAGGCTGAGCTTCTGGCGATCGACGGCTTCTACCGGACCGCCGACGACATCGAAGGCAGTCATCGCGCGGTCGCAATCCAGGCTTGGCTTGAGGGCGAAACCTTGAAGATCGCCGCTCTCGGCGGACAAGGCTTCGAAAAGAGCTTGGAAAAAAGCTTGGACAACGGACAGCGCTGAGGGACAGCGGAGAGGGCAGCACCATGGGTAAGGTCATCGTCGTGACATCCGGCAAGGGCGGCGTCGGCAAGACCACCTCGACGGCTGCGCTCGGCGCCGCGCTGGCGCGAGGCGGCCAGAACGTCGCTGTCGTCGATTTCGACGTCGGGCTGCGCAACCTCGACCTCATCATGGGCGCGGAACGTCGGGTGGTGTTCGACCTCATCAACGTGGTGCAGGGCATCGCCAAGCTGCCGCAGGCGCTGATCCGCGACAAGCGCGTCGACACGCTCTACCTGCTGCCGGCCTCGCAGACCCGCGACAAGGATGCGCTGACGGAAGAGGGCGTCGCGCGCGTGGTCGCCGAACTGCGTGCGCGCTTCGACTGGGTGATCTGCGACAGCCCGGCCGGCATCGAGCGCGGCGCGACGCTCGCGATGCGCTACGCCGACGAGGCGGTCATCGTCGCCAACCCGGAAGTCTCCTCGGTGCGCGATTCCGACCGCATCATCGGCCTCCTTGATTCCAAGACCGTGCGCGCCGAGCGCGGCGAGCGCATGCCGAAGCACCTCCTCATCACGCGATACGATCCGGTGCGCGCCGGTCGCGGCGAGATGCTCACCATCGAGGACGTGCTCGAAATCCTCTCGATCCCGCTCCTCGGCATCATCCCCGAAAGCGAGGAGGTGCTGCGCGCGTCGAACGTCGGTGCCCCGGTGACGGCTTGCGGCCGCGACAGCGGGCCGGCCCGCGCCTACGGCGACGCCGCCCGCAGGCTAAGCGGCGAAACGGTGGAAATGACAATTCCCTTTGAGCGGAAAGGGTTCTTCAACAAATTGTTTGGACGGAGAGCCGCATGAAACTCTTCCGTTTCCTCAAACCCACCACGACCGCGCCGGTCGCCCGCGAGCGCCTGCAGATCCTGCTTGAATACGAACGCCGCATGGTGAGCCAGTCGTCGCTCATCATCGCGCTGCGCGAGGAGATTCTTGCGGTCGTGAGCCGCCATGTCACCATCGATCCCGACAAGGTCCACGTCAAAATCGACCGCGGCGAATGGGTCTCGACCCTCGAAGTCGACATCGAGATTCCGAACGGGGCCGGCGCCAGCGCAGCGTGATTGCCGGTACAGACCGTTTAAGTACCCACAGCTCGAGCGCGCTGAAGTCGCGTATTACGCGTCGCGCCTCCCGTCTTCATTTATTTTGAAATCGATCGGGCTGCTCCCGCATGTCGCGCGCCGGAGCGACGCGACACGCGGGCCGCAGATTTTTGCAGGCGCAACCCCCTACTGCACCACCATCGCTTCGGGCTTGCCGCGCTGGCGCTTCACCATCAGCTTGTTGAGCGCGCCGAGATAGGCCTTCGCGGAGGCGACGAGGGTGTCGGGGTCGGCGCCCTTGGCGGTCACCGACTTGCCGTTCTCGGAGAGGCGGACCGAGACCTCGGCCTGGGCATCGGTGCCCTCGGTCACCGCGTGCACCTGGTAGAGTTCGAGCGTCGCCTCGTGCGGGATCAGCGCCTTGATGCAGTTGAAGGTCGCGTCCACCGGCCCGTTGCCCTCGCATTCCTCGATCGCGATCCTGCCGTCGAGGTCGAGCTTCATGGTGGCGCGCTGCGGGCCATGGGTGCCGGCGATGACCGTCAGCGACACGAGCTTCATGCGGTCCTGGGCGGTCGCGATCCCCTCGTCGACCAGCGCTTCGATGTCCTCGTCATAGACGTGCTTCTTGCGGTCGGCCAACGCCTTGAAGCGCACGAAGGCGTCTTCGAGCTGGTTGCCGGCGAGTTCGTAGCCCAGATCCTTGAGCTTGTGGACGAAGGCGTGGCGGCCGGAGTGCTTGCCCATGACCAGCGAGGTCTGCTTCACCCCGACGCTCTCCGGGGTCATGATCTCGTAGGTCTGGGTGTGCTTGAGCATGCCGTCCTGGTGGATGCCGGACTCGTGGGCGAAGGCGTTACGGCCGACGATCGCCTTGTTGTACTGCACCGGGAACGAGGTCGCCGCGGAGACGAGCTTGGACGCGCGCGTCAGCAGGGTGGCGTCGATGCCGGTCCAGAACGGCAGCACGTCGTTCCGCACTTTCATCGCCATCACGATCTCTTCGAGCGACGCGTTGCCGGCGCGCTCGCCGATGCCGTTGATGGTGCATTCGATCTGGCGGGCGCCGGCGCGGGCCGCGGCGAGCGAGTTCGCGACCGCCATGCCGAGGTCGTCGTGGCAATGGGCGGAGAAGCGCGCCTTGTCGGAGTTCGGCACCCGTTCGCGCACCATCTTGAAGAGCGCGTAGTATTCCTCCGGCACGGTGTAGCCGACGGTGTCGGGGATGTTGATGGTGGTCGCGCCGGCGTTGATCGCCGCCTCGACGCAGCGGCACAGGAAGTCGTGTTCGGTGCGGGTGCCGTCTTCCGACGACCACTCGACATTGTCGGTGTAGTTGCGCGCCCGCGTCACCGAGGCGACGACGAGTCTCGAACACCTGCTGCGCCTCCATCTGCAGCTTCCACTTCATGTGGACCGGCGAGGTGGAGATGAAGGTGTGGATGCGGCCGCGCCGCGCCGGCTTGATCGCCTCGCCGCAGCGGTCGATGTCCTTCGTCCCGGCGCGCGAGAGGCCGCACACCACGGCGTTCTTGGTGCGCTTGGCGATCTCGTTGACGGCGAGGAAGTCGCCTTCCGAAGCGATCGGGAAGCCGGCCTCGATGATGTCGACGCCCATCTGGTCGAGGAGTTCGGCGATCTCGAGCTTCTCCTCATGGGTCATGGTGGCGCCGGGCGATTGTTCGCCGTCGCGCAGGGTGGTGTCGAAGATGACGACGCGGTCCTTCTCGGACTGTGGCTGCGTGGTCATGGCAAGTTCCTTCTCAATGAATTGGCTGCATGATAGCGCCGTGCGGCGCGCTCGGGTTCCGCTCGATCAAGATCCCCTGAGTGCCCAGGCGCGAACGCCCAGCCGGCCCTCAGGGGCGGGTAAGGAGCAGGTTCGCGAGAATGCGTGCGAGGGCGGCGTCGGGCCGGGCAAGTGCCCCCCGAACCATCGCGCGACCATGGCGGCGCATCGACATGCCGTCACCCTCGTTGCCGAGCCCGAGACTCGCGGAAAATGGTGAATTCCGCATTAAGGCCGGAGCTACTGACGCCCTTTTAGCGGAAGTGACCGGCTTCCGGCAAGCGGGCAGGAGCGAGGGGCGGGCGGAGGACGATCACCGGCGCCGCGGCGGCAGCTTTGCCTTCTGTATCACGCAATGGATGCCCTTGTTGCCGTCCACCGTCTGGGTCACGCGCAGGTCGGCGACGATCGAGCACAGCGAGTAGGCATCCTGCGGCGACAGGCCGCTGTGCTCGCCGATCAGCTTGATCATGTCGCGCAGCGCCTGCTTGACCGCGTCGTCGAGGTCCTCGTCGAAGCCCATGGTGATCCAGACGTCGGCCTTTTCCGCGCGCGGCAGGGTCAGCTTCATGTCGGAGCGGACGATGAATTCGAACGTGCCGGTAAGCGCCGTCTCGATTGCGGTCAGGCAGACTTCGCCGTCGCCCTGGAGCGCGTGGCCGTCGCCCGCCGAGAACAGCGCGCCATCGACGAAAATCGGGAAGTAGACGGTCGCACCGACGCCAAGCTCCTTGTTGTCCATGTTGCCGCCGAAGGCGCGCGGCTCCTTCGACGACAGGCGGCCCCATTGCCGCGGCGGCGCCACGCCGAAATTGCCGAAGAACGGATCGAGCGCGAGGTCCTGGCCCCAGGGCATGCGCGCGGTGTTGTTCTTGCGGTCGAGCGGGACATGAAAACGGCGCAGCTCCGGGAAATCCTCCGGCAAGGTGCCGAGCAGCGGCAGTTGCAGGTTCCATCCCCAATCCTGCCGGAACACGATGTCCTTGATGCGGACCTCGAGCACTTGGCCGGCCTTCGCGCCGTCGATCGCAATCGGACCGGTCAGGAAATGAGGCCCCGGCCCGCGGCCGGTGCGTGCGTGCACGTCGGTATGTTCGGGCAGGATGGACAATCCGCTGGCGGCATCGGGCATGTCGGGCGGCTCGCCCGAGAGCGTGTCGATCGTCACGGTATCGCCGGAGCGGATCGTCAGCACGGGCGGCAGCGAGCCGTCCCAAAAGCCCCAACGTACGGTGTCCGGCCGCGCCGGCAGATGATGATGCGTCATGTTGACTCCGCTCGATGTCCTAACCCTTCACGGCGCCGAGGGTGAGGCCGCGAACGATATGGCGCTGCAGGAAGACGACGACGGCAAACACCGGCAGCAGCGCGACGATGCCGACCACGGCCATCTCGCCCCATCGCACGCCCTGCGTCGTGATCAGCTTGGGGATCGAGACGGGAAGCGTCTGGGTCGCCTTGCCGCCGAGCATGAACGCGAACAGGAACTCGTTCCAGGCAAAGATGAAGCAGAGCACCGCCGTCGCGATGACGCCGTTGCGCAGCAGCGGAAAGACGATGCGGCGGAAGATTTGCGGCTTCGACCAGCCCTCCAGCTCCGCCGCCTCTTCGATCTCGACCGGGAGATCGCGGCAGAAGCTGCGCAGCACCCAGACATAGAACGACAGGTTGAAGGTCATGTACGCGATGGTGAGGCCGACGAACGAGTTGATCAGGCCGATCTTGGCGAAGATCAAGTAGAAGGGAATGACGAGGCAGACCGGCGGCGCCATCCGCGTCGCCAGGATGAAGAGAAAGAGGTCGTCCTTGCCCTTCATCTCGAACCGGGCGAACGCGTAGGCCGCAGGCGTGCCGATGATGACCACCAGCAGGGTCGAGACCGTGCTGAGCAGAAACGACGTGAGCAGGCTCCAGTGGAAGCCCTGGGCGATCACGTAGTCGAAGTGCTCAAGCGTCGGCTCGAACAGGAACACGGTCGGCCGCGCGAACATCGCGTCGGTCGGCTTCACCGCCATGGTGGCGATCCAGAACACCGGGAACAGCACCACGAGGCCGTAAGCCACCGCGACGGTGGTCCAGACGATGCTCGGGCGATTGCTGCGCACGGTGAGGCCTCTTTCAGAACGCGTTGAGCCGCTTTTTCGCGATCTGGTAGAACACGTTGCAGAACACGAAGAACGCGACCCACACGATGATCGCGAAGGCCGAGGCCTCGCCGATATTCCAGAATTCGAAGGTCATCTTGTAGGCGAGCATGCTCGGGGTCTCGGTCGCCGTGCCGGGGCCGCCGCCGGTCAAGATGAGGACCGGGTCGAACACCTTGAAAGCGTCGATCAGTCTCAGCAGTCCGATGACGGCGAGCAGCGGCGTCAACATCGGCAAGGTGAGGCGGAAGAACATCTGCAGGCTGCTCGCCCCGTCGACCGCGGCGGCGCGATAGGGACCGAGCGGCAAGGCTTGCAGGCCGGCAAAGAACGCCAGCATCATGAACGGCGTCCATTGCCAGATGTCGACGAAGATCAGCGCATAGAGCGCGAGGTTCGGCGACGCGAACACCGAGGTGCTGCCGATGAGGCCGAAGCGCTCCAGCACGTTGTAGGAGATCAGTCCCCACGAGCCGGCCAGCATGATCTTCCACAACAGCCCGACCACGATCGGTGCCATCATCGCCGGCACGAACAGGAAGGGCACCAGGATCGATCGCCCGCGGATGTTTTGATTGAGCACCAGCGCTCCGGCGAGCCCCAGCATGAACTCGACCGGCACGGCGATCGCAACGAACACGGCGGCGATCCCCATGGAATTCCAGAACCGCCCGTCGGTGAACAACGTCACGTAATTGCCGAGGCCGACGAAATCGGTCACGCGCCCGTATTTCGCCTCGTAGAGGCTGAGATAGATCGCGTAGATGAACGGCACCAGCGACACGACCGTGAGCGTCAGCATGGTCGGCGCGATCAGGAGGTACGGGTACCAGAAGCCCGTCCGGCGCTTCGGCCGCGCGATCGGCTCCGCGACTTCAACCGTTTCCTGCGCGAGCGCCATTCACTCGATCCCAGCGGCTTGCAACATAAATCGGCGGCGCAACCGTCGAGCGGTCGCGCCGAAACGAGGCCATACCCCGACTGCGCGGTCAGGGTATGGCATTCGATGTCGACGGTTCAATCGGTCAGAGCAGGCACTTCTGTCCGCAGTACTTGACGAGGATCGCCTGTCCGCGCTTCGCGCCGTCTTCAGGCGATACCTTGCCGAGGCCGATTTCCTGGGCGAGGCCGGAAAGCTCGTCGTAGATCTCGAAGAACTTCGGCATCTTCGGCCGCGCCGTCGCAACGTCGAGCGTGCTCTTCATGGCGACGAACAATCCGCTCAACGGCCCCTGCGACAGCACCGGCAGCGACCACGAACTGGTGCGGATCGGAACGCCGCCACCGCCGGCGGCGAGCAGCTTCTCCTGGGTCGATTTGTCGACCAGCCACTGCATGAACAGGAAGGTGGCTTCGGGGTTCTTGCTGGCCGCATTGATCACGACCGCCGACGGCTCGGCATCGGCCGCGCGCGTCGCCTCGTGGCCCGCCTTGGTCGGGATCGCGCCATAGACGAATTTGCCGGCGAAGGGCGATTTGCCGGGCACGTCGATGCCGAGCACGAAGTCCGACCACGCAAGCGTCTGCGCCGCGATGCCGGTGCCCATGATGGTCGGCACATCGACGAGCGATGCCTCGGCGGTGCCGGGCGGGGCGAACTTCCACAACGATGCCCACATCTTGATGGCGGCGACGTTCTCCGGCGTGTCGAATGTCGGCTTGCCGTTCGCGTCCATGATGTCGCCGCCGTAGTTCTTGATGTAGTTGTTCCACAGCGAGAAGAACGTCGAGCCGCCTTTGATGCCTTCGATCACGATGCCGTAGAAGTCGGCCTCCAGCGGCTTGCCGGCGAGCATCGCGCCCTTCTTGCGGGTGAAGAACTCGGCGATGTCGTGCAATTGCTCGATGGTCTTGGCCGGGGCGAGGTCATAGCCGTATTTCGCCTTGAAGGCCGCCTTCTCGGTCGGATCGTTGAGCAGATCGGCGCGCGCCCAATAGACCTCGTTGTAGTCCCAGTTGATGAAGCCGTACTGCTTGCCGTTGGCGAAAGCCGTGGTGCGGTACGGCTTCTGGATGAAATCGTCGGTGTTCAGGCCGGGGTTCGACAGCTTGGTATTCTTCACGAGGTCGTCGATCGGCCGGATCGCGTTCGCGGCCAGCATCGGTCCGAACTGGAAGCCGTGCAGCATGACCGCGTCGTAATAGCCGCGGCCGGACAGCATGTCGGCCTGGCCTTTGTTGATCACCTCGAAGTGGTTGAGCAATTCCCACTCGACGATGATGCCGGTCTCCTTCGTGAACTCCGGGACGATCTTGGCGAGCGTTTCCTGCAGCGGCGTGATCTCGTCGAGGACGTGGATGGTCTTTCCCGCATAGGGCTTGGCGGCTTCGGCATAGAACGACTGGCCATGCACCACCGACCCCGTCGCGATGAAGGCAGCAATGACGGCTGCCGCGCTTGCCCAGGGCAGCCGTGAAATTCGCAATGTCATTTTGCTCTCCTTTACGATCAAAACGGCGTCTAAGGTCGAAATTGTGTTGCCGACGCCTGACCCGCCAACACAACGATTCCGGAAAAGGGCTAACCGGGGCGCGCCGATGATTGGGTGTCCTCGCGAGGATCATCGGTCCCGTCGCCGTCCGATTCGATGAGTGTCCCGCTCGAGCCGTCGAAGAGGGCGAAGCCCGCGGCGGGCAGCACCAGGCCGGCGGCAGCGCCGATCGCCGCGTCCACGTCCTCGCGCATCTTCGCCTTGACGAGCGCATCGCCAAGCCGCGCGGTCACGATCACGTATTTTCCGAACGGTTCGTGGGAATAGACCTCGACCGCAGCGGTGGCCGGTGCGCCGGCGGGCACGACGCGAACGAGGTCGGGGCGCACCCCGAGCACGGCGGGCGCCTGACGCAGGCTTGCGGCAGCAGCCGCGAGCTTCGGCGACAGGGCGACGCGGAGCGCGCCGCTGACGAACGTCGCGCCAGCGGGTCCGTCGGCCTCGATGTGCCCGTGCAGCAAATTCATCGGCGGATCGCCGACGAGGCGCGCCACGTGCAGGCTCGCCGGCCGGCGCCAAATCTGATCGGGCGTCGCCACTTGTTCGATGCGGCCCTGGTCGATCACGGCGACGCGGTCGCCGATCGATAGCGCCTCCATGGCATCGGGCGTGCACCAGATCGTCGGCGACGGCCGCGCCGTGACGATGCGGCGGATCTCGCGCCGCAATTTGTGGCGCAGCTTGGCGTCGAGGTGCGAGATCGGCTCGTCGAGCAAGGTCACGGCCGGGTGCTGCACGAGCACGCGCGCCAGCGCCACCCGCTGCTTCTGGCCGCCGGACAACTGCGCCGGCAAGCGATCGGCGAGATGTGGGATTTCGAGAAGCGCAAGCAGCGCATCGACCGCGGCGACATCGGCGCCCCGTCCGTTGGGCGCGAGCAGCGGCGACATGACGTTCGCGCGCACCGTCATGTGCGGATAGAGCGCGTAGGATTCGAACATGTAGGCGATATGCCGCCGGCCAGGCGCCACGAACGTCACGTCGCGACCCGCAATCCGACAACTGCCTTTGTCCGGCGTTTCGAGGCCCGCGATGATCCGGCACAGCGTGGTCTTGCCGGCGCCCGAGGCGCCGGTCACCGCCAGCAATTCGCCGGGGCGCGCCGCGAGCGACACCGATTGCAGCGCGGCGACGCTGCCGAAATTCTTGGCAATCCCGCGGACCTCGAGGTCGCACGGAGTCTCGGCGAGCGGCACCGCGTGCAAACCCTGGATGCACGTTCATGTCGGGACGTTCGAGGTTGCGGCCGTCCGCGGCCGCGAACAGGTAGATGTGGCGCGGCGAAAATTCGATGCCGACGAGGTCCTGCTGCTGGTGGTGCGACGGGCCGGGCACCTCGGCGACGATCTCGATCGGCTCGCCCTCGACGGGACGCACGATGACGAGATCGACGTCGCCGCGGGGCTCGCAATAGGTGACGATCGCGCGGAATTGATTTTCGGCGGCAGGCGCGAGCATGACGTGCTCCGGCCTGATGCCGGCAATCAGGCCTGCCGTGCCGCCGGCCGCGAGCGCGAGCCTCGTCCTGTTGGTCATCAAGCTTGAGGGGCCAACCGGTGGCGGCGATCACGAGGCCGCCGTCCTGCGCGCGCAGCGGCAGGATGTTCATGGGCGGCTCGCCGATGAAATTGGCGACGAAGATGTTGGCCGGCCGCTCGTAGAGTTCGCGCGGCGTCGCCACCTGCTGCAGCACGCCGTTGTTCATCACCGCGATCCGGTCGGCCAATGCGGTCGCCTCGGTTTGATCGTGGGTGACCAGGATCGAGGTCACGGCGCTGAGCTTCTGCAGCCGTTTGATCTCGCCGCGCAGATGAATCTTCTGGTCGGCATCGAGATGGGACAGACGGCTCGTCGAACAAGATGAGTTCGGGATCACGCACCAGCGCGCGGCCGATGCCGATGCGCTGCTGCGCCCCGCCCGAGAGCCCGTTGACGGAGTGATCCGCGATGGAATGCAGGCCCAAGAGGTCGAGCACTTCATCGACGCGCGTCTTGATGTCCGCCGACGGCAGCCCTTGCACTTGCAACGGAAACGAGACGTTTTCCCGCACCGTCAAATGCGGATAGAGCGCATAATCCTCGAAGACCATCGCGATATTGCGGGCCTTCGGCGTGAGCTCCGACACCGGACGGTCGCCGAAGAAGATTTCGCCGGCGGAAACCTCTTCGATGCCGGCCGCCATTTTGACGGTGGAGCTTTTGCCGCAACCGGATGGTCCAAGGAGAGCGAGCATCTCGCCCTCGGGACACGCAAGGTTGAGGTCCTCGACAGCGGTCAAGCTGCCGTAACGCTTCCAGACCGACTCGAACCGGATCGAAGCCACGCTGACACCCAACCGCGCAAGCAAATTTCCCCGCGAGGGGCAAAGACACGACGTATATTCAAAATTTATGCCACGAAGCGATCGCTCCGGACGGATATTACGCCCATTGCGGGCAATCCGACAGCTGGCTGGCGCCTTGATATCTATCGAGAAAAAGAAACGCTACGGCGTCAACGCGTTCGACCCGACGGGGCCGCCTTGCAGCGCCGCCAGGAGTGGGCCGAGAAATTCGGCATAGCCGCCGCCGCGGCCGACTGCGGTCTGGTAGATCGGCTGGCGCACCTGGGTTGCGCTGGCGGTGCGGATCGGCCGCTCGGTGCGATGAAAGTCGAGGCAGCGTGCATCCCATGGCAGGCCACAGTGATCAAGGATGCGTCGTGCCGATCCTTCCAGGTCCGCGACGACGTCCTCGTATCGCACGTCGAGGATGCGGCCCGCCGGCAATACGCGGTGCCAATGGGCCATCAAGGCTTGGTAGCGCCGGTAATAGCGGCCAAGCTCGCCAAGGTCATAGGTATGCTTCTGCCCCTCGCTGAAGAGACGCGAGAAGCATGACACGCAGGTGTCGATCGGATCGCGCACGGTGTGGATGATGACGGCGTCGGGAAGGGCGAGGTGGATGAGCCCCGCGAACAGGAAATTGGACGGCATCTTGTCGGTGATGCGCTGGGCGTGCGGTGCAAGCGCCACAAGCTCGGTGAGATAGAGTTCGCCGAGATCGCGAAACCATTCGGTCGGCAGCGCCAGGATGCTGTCCGGAAAATTGTTGCCGGATGGGGTCGATTGACCGAGGGTCCCGACGCAGCGGTCGAACAGTTTGAGTTCGCCGGCGCCGAAGACGGCCGGATGGCTTGCGAGGATCTGCTCGACCAGCGTCGTTCCCGAGCGCAGCATCCCGACGATGAAGATCGGGGTGCGCGCGCGGAGGCCGGCGCCGTGATGGCGCTGCATCAACGCCGGTGAGAACACCGCTTCGATGCGCTCCATTTGCCGCAGCGTCGTCGTTTCGTCGTAGCCGACCTGGCGCCGCTTAAGGGCATTGCCGGCGGTCATTTCGCGGAAGGCATCGGACTTCGCGCCGGTCTGCTCGTAGAACTTGGCGAGGGCGAAATGGATCGCGATGCGGTCCGCTTCGCTGAGCGCGGCTTCGTCCGCAGCGAGCGCCTTCATGGCCGCCACATGCGGATCGTCCGCGGCAAAGCGTTTGATTTCGCTGAGATTGCAGTAATAGGAGGCCTTGCGCGGCTCCAGTCGAATGGCGGTTTCCGTGGCCTGTCGCGCCTCTTCGAACCGTCCCAGCTCCTTGAGCGCGAGCCCGAGATTATTGTGCGCCCCGGCGAATTCCGGCTTGAGGACGGTCGCACGGCGCAACACCTGCTCGGCGTCGGCAACGCGGCCCTGATCCATGTGGACATTGCCGAGATTGGACAATGTCTCGGCATGGTTCGGCCGAAACGTCAGTGCCTGGCGCAGCGCTCGCTCGGCCTCGTCGAGCCGGCCCATATCTTTGAAAATGTTTCCGAGATTGGCGCAAGCTTCGGCGTAATCCGGCTGGAGTGCGATGGCCTGACGGCAGGCCGCGACGCCCTCTTCGAGCCGGCCCTGTTCCTTGAGCACGTTGCCGAGATTGTTGTGCGCGCTTGCGAGATCTGGCCTGAGCGCGATCGCGTGCCGGTACGCTACCTCGGCCTCGTCGAGCCGACCAAGGCCCATCAGGGCAACGCCGAGGTTCGAATAGGCCTCCGCATAGTTTGCTTGAAGGGCAATGGCGCGCCGAAATGCCGCCGCCGCTTCATCGAGGCGATCGAGCGCCTTGAGGGCGTTGCCGAGATTGTTGTGGGCCTGAGCGTAGTCCGGCGCCAGCGCGATGGCGCGGCGGTACGCTGCCTCGGCTTCGGCAAAGCGGCCCAAGCTCGCCAGCGCGACGCCAAGGTTGGAATGAACCGCAGGAAGGTCCGCGACCGCGAGGATGCGATTATAGAATTCGACCGCCTCGTCGAGCCGGCCTGCCCGATGAAACGCTAACGCTTGCGCAAACATGGCGGGGACGAGTTCTGCATCGACGGATGGGGCTGCCTTCGCGGGGTCGACGTTCGACCGTGCGGACTGCGGATTGGCCACGACGCTCTCCTGAACAAGCGCTCGCTAAGATTGCTCACGCTTCTCGCATCGCCCCGGCATTTGTCTCTATGAGTTTATGGTAAATGAAGCGTTAACAAGCTCGTGCGCGAGTTCGTCGGTGCTCATGCGGAGGCTGGGCACGCGGCAAAAACCGCGGCCGCGACCGTGCCGACGGAAATATCGCGCATGCAGCGGTGATGGCCGAGCCGGCAGGTCGGCTTGTGGCACGGGCGGCACGGCAGCGCGGTCGCGGTCTCGATGACCGCGGCGAGCGGATTGAGCGGCGCCCAATGCCATGGACTGGTCGGCCCGAAAATGCCGATCGACGGCGTCCCGATCGCGGCCGCCACGTGGAGAAGGCCGGAATCGTTTGAGACCGCGACGTCAGCCGCGGCCATCGCAAGGATCGCATTGCGCAGGTCTGCGCCGGTGAGGTCGCGCATATGCACGTTGTCGGCGACGATCTCGCCGGCGAGGGCTTTTTCGTTCGGGCCGCCGACGACCCAGACCGAGAAGCCGCGTGCGACCAGCTGCTCGGCGAGATCGCGGAAGCCGCCCCATCTTTTTGACGGACCGACGGCGCCGGGCGCCAGCACCGCCACCGGTCGCCCGTCGGCGGCAAGATTCATCCGGCTGCGCCACGGCGGCAGCGCGTCGGGCGGAACGACAAGCTGCGGCAGCGGCAATTCCGGCAGCGGCGCACCTTTGGGCAGCGCCAGCGCCGCACAGCGATCGACCATGCGCGGCAATGCCTTTTCGCCGGGACGCAGGTCGTTGATGAGCGCCGAAGCGCATTTCGCCGACGAATCCGGTGCGGCGCGGAATGCCGGCGAGCCATGGCGCCAGCGCCGATTTCCAGGTGCGCGGCATGATCAGGGCATCGCCGTAGTGCTCGGCGCGCAACAGCTTGGCGAGCGCCCGATGCTCCGACAAAGCGAGGCGCTTGCGCGGCAGGTCGAACACGATGCCTTTGCGCACGCCCGGCATGTAATCGAGCAGCGGCGAGACCATCTTTGTGGTCAGCACATCGATCGGCCGATCGGGAAAGCGCGCGCGCAGCAGCCGCACCACGGTGTGGCAGCGGACGAAATCGCCGATCCACATGTAGGGCACGATGAGGATCGGGCTTGCCGACGAGGTGCTGCGAGCGGCCGCGCTCTGCCCGTCACGATTTATGGCGTGTCACGATTCTATGGCGCGGCACTTTCGCGGCGGCAAGCTGCGGTTGGGCGCGCGCGCCCCGCAGCCGCGCCAATTCCTGGATCACGAACAGGCCGCCGAAGGCCGACAGCGGGATGACGGGCGCGAGATAGCGATTTTCGAAATGGATCAGCGAATACGCCATGTCCCATCCGCAATAGAGCGCCCACAAGGCTCCAACTAACAGCAATTCGGCAAAATCCGGCGGCCGCTTGCGCCGGCGCCAGGCGGCGCCGAGGCGCGTGATAACGAGCACCGGCACCCCGATCAGAAATGCGGCGAACACGATGATCGACGCCGTATTCTGAACCGTCACCGCGATGAAGATACCGATATCGGCCGGAGTCATCGAAGCCGGCGCCCGCGCAAGCTTTTGATATGTATCGCGGTAATCGGGGCATTGTGGTTCGCTGTGACCCCATTCGATGATCTCGCACGCCGCGGTGACCGGGCGCACTGCAAGCTTTGCCTGGTTCTCGCTGAAGGTCGAACGCAGCATCGACAGCATCGCCAACGGGTGATCTCGCCAAGCCGCCAGGTAGCGCGCGGTCACCTGTCGCGCGATGTCGGTCGCCTTGAACCCTTCATGGAACAAGGTCTCGTTCACCGCGACGATTTCCGCCAACGTGCGGTAACGGATGTGGCTTCGCAATGCGCGGTCGAGCGGCGTGTCGGCATCGAACAGGCCGGGATTGCGCTCCAACGCGACCACCAAGCCTTCCAGCAGCGTGGTCTGCCCGCCGGTGGTGACGAAACGCTCGCCGGTGCGATAGACGTTCCATTGCTTGTAGGCCTCGACCGTCACCAACAGAGGCAGCACCACGAGCACCGCGGCGGCGCATGTACGCAGCCGCGCGCCGGCGGCGGTTGCGACGCGCACCGCCAGCAGCGGCACGAACAGCACGACCAGCACCTGCATGACTTCGCGCAACAGGAACGCGAGCATGATCAGGATGCCGGCTGCAAGGGCAGGGGCGAAGCCGAGCGGGCGACCGGCGCGAACACCGTGGACGATCAGCACCGTGGCCAGAATGACGAAGCTCGCGTTGAGGCTGTCGGTCAGGATGCACTGATCGAGGGTGAGCTGCATCGAGGTCGCGCCGGCGACCGCGGCAATGAGCGCGAGGCGGCGATCGAGGCCGAGTCTCGCGGCCAAGCTGCAACGTCGCGGCTGCCGCGCCGAGCGAGATCGTCGATTGGACCAGCACCAAGACATAAGGCCACGCGGTTCCCGCAATCGTCATGGTGGCGGCAATCACCGCCGGATAGCCGATGATGCGGAAGGCGAACGCCGGCGCAAAGGTCGAGTTGAGATCGACGTGATAGAGCCACCCGCCGCTCGACCTCATGGTCTCGGCCATCGCGATATAGGCCGCGGAATCCGGCGTGAAGACCGGCCCGTACACGACGAGGAGAGCGATCTTCGCGACGGCGAGCGCGCCGAACGTGCCGACAGCAAGCTTGTCCAATTTGATCTCCGCGCCTTGCGGCAGCGAGCCGGGCGCACGCCGAAGTTTTGTTCATTCAGTGCCAAAACATCGGCTGGCGCGCAACCTGGCGAGGCCTTATGCCTGCGCGCAGGCGAAGGGAGAAACAGGCCAATGGCAGTCGACATGCGTGCTCACGAAGGATTTCTGCGCCGTGCCTTTGACGTGGCGCGGCGCGCGCGCGAAGGCGGCGATCATCCGTTCGGCGCGATCCTCGTCGGTCCGGACGGCGCTGTGCTGATGGAGCAGGGCAACGGCTTCACCGCCGAGGGGCGGGATATGACGGCGCACGCCGAGCGCCTTCTTGCGAGCCGTGCCTCGCGCACCTACGGCGCCGAATACCTCGCGAATTGCACGCTCTATACCTCGGCAGAACCCTGCGCCATGTGTGCGGGCGCGCTCTACTGGGCCGGCATCGGTCGCGTGGTCTATGGCCAGAGCGAGAGAAATCTGAAGGCCCTGACCGGAGCGCACGCCGAGAACCCGACGCTCGACTTGCCGTGCCGGGTCGTGTTCGGCGCCGGCCAGCGGGCCGTCGAGGTCATCGGGCCGTTGCTCGAGGACGAAGCGGCGGCGCTGCAGGCCGATTTCTGGCGAGATCACGCCGCGCACGCCGCCCAAAGCTGAGAGGGCTCGCGCGCACGGCAGCGGCCATGCGTAGGAAGCCCTTGCCCGCGTGCCGACAAGCCGAATAGGGTGCGCCCCGCTTCGTCCGGCCACCATTTTTCGCGACACTGCTGCCTGCCATGATGATCGATATTTTCAATCATTTCATGCCTCGGTCGCATCTTGACCGGCTGGCGAGCCACATTCCCGGCCATATCGTGCTGAAGTCGTTCCCGAAGCTCAAGGAGCTGTGGGACATCGACGCCCGCCTGCGCATGCTCGACGAATTCGACGGGCTGCAGCAAGTGCTGTCGCTTGCCAATCCGCCGATCGAGTTGATCGCGCCGCCGGACCGCTCGCCGATGATCGCGCGGCGTGCCAACGACGATCTTGCGGCGTTGTGTGGGCGCTATCCCGACCGGTTCCCGACGTTCATCGCGTCGCTGCCGATGAACAATCCTGATGCCGCGGTCGAGGAGGCGGATCGCGCCATTCTCGATCTCGGCGCGCGCGGCGTCCAGATCTTCACCCATGTTGCCGGCGAGCCGCTGAGCGCGAAGAAATTCCGCCCGCTGTTTCGCTGCATGGCGGAGCATGATTTGCCGGTGTGGGTGCATCCCATGCGCGGGCCGCAGTTTGCCGACTACACCAGCGAAAAGGAGTTGGAGGACGAAGTCTGGTTCTCGTTCGGCTGGCCCTACGAGACCTCGGCCGCCATGACCCGGCTCATCTATTCCGGGTTGTTCGATGAGTTGCCGCGCCTGAAAATCATCACCCATCACATGGGCGGAATGATCCCGTATTTTGCCGGCCGCATCGAGCTTGGCTTCCGGCAGATTTTCGACGGCACGGTGGACCGCAACCCGGTTGCCGAGGCGCGCGGGCTGAAGCGGCCGCCGCTCGACTATTTCCACATGCTTTATGCCGACACCGCGCTCAACGGCGCCGCACCGGCGACGCGGTGCGGCTACGATTTCTTCGGCGCTTCGCGGCTTGTGTTCGCCAGCGACGCGCCGTTCGACCCGCGCGGCGGCCGCGAACTGACCAGGAAGACGATTGCAGCCGTGCAGGCGCTCGATATTCCTGAAGAGGAGCGCGAGCGCATCTTTGCCGGCAATGCCCGCGCGCTCCTCAAGATTTGACGGCGGCAGACCACAGACATGAAGACGCAGAACATCAAGGTGAAGCTCCGCGACGGCGAGATGGGGGCCTATCTCGCGATCCCGGATCGCACGCCGGCCGGCGCCATCATCGCCATCATGGAGATCTGGGGCGTCAACGACACCATGCGCCACCACGCCCATGAGTTCGCCGAAGCGGGCTTCGTGTGCCTCGTGCCGGATCTGTTCTGGCGCCAGGAGCCGGGCGTCGAACTCTCCGACGGCGATCCCGCCAATGTGCAGAAGGCGTTCGATCTCTACTACGAGTTCGACTACGACCTCGGCGTCCGCGACATGGAGGACACCGTGGCATTACTTGGCGGCGCGGCCCGAGTGCAACGGCAAGGTCGGCGCCGTCGGCTACTGTCTCGGCGGCAAGCTCTGCTACCTGATGTGCTGCCGCACCGACATCGATTGTGCCGTCGCCTATTACGGCACTTACATCGAGCACAACATCCGCGAGGCGAAGAACTTGCACCGCCCGTTCGTGTTGCACATGGCGATGAAGGATCGGTGGGTGCAGGCGGAGGTGAACGATATGCTGGAGCGCCGGCTGTCGCCCAATCCGCTCGTGACCATCCACAAATATCCGGGCGCCGACCACGCCTTCGCCCGCAAAGGCGGCAAGACCTACAGCAAACCCGAAGCCGATCGCGCGCTCGACCTCACCGTCGCATTCTTCCGCCAGCACCTCGGCAGATGATGGAGTTGCGGTCTCTCCACGATGCGTGGCTCGTAGGGCGCAATAGCGTAGCGTATTGCGCCGACGCTCGTGTCGGTGTCATTGACTGACGGCGCATTACGCTTCGCTAATGCGCCCTACGGACTTTGCATCGGATCACGGCGCTTGCGATTACATTGGCTGGCGTAACCAAAGGGAGGCACCATGGCGGCGGTCGCTGAATTTCAACCGGGCGGATATCGCTTCATTCCGGGCGGCTTCATGTTCTCGGGAGGCGTCGCCGCGGCGGCGGGTTTCGAGATCAGGCGCTATCGTTTCCGCGCGCCGGTCCCGCTCGTGGAGGGCTTCGCGCGCATCGAAGCGGTGATCAAGGCGGCCGGGCGGCCGCTCACGGCGTTCTGCGCTTGCGAACTCCGCTCGCCCGGCCAGTTCACCGAAGAGGGCTTTCGCGCCTTCAATGAGACCTACGTCGTCACGCTCGGCAAATGGGGCATCTACGACGGCAAGGTGAACCCGGTCGCGCGCAGCAACGTGTGTCCGGAGCTCGATCCGCCGGCGACGCCCGGCGTTCATGCCTTCTCGTTCACGGTGCCGGCGGCCGCCGGCGGCGCACCGAGCTTCGTCATTTCCGGCAGCGCCGAGGCGCGCGCGACCGACGCGAGCTACCGCGACCGCATCGTGCGCTTCGGCGAGACGAGCGCCGACGCACTGCGCGAGAAGGCGCATTTCGTGATGGACGAGCTGACCCAGCGGCTCAAGCTGTTCGGGGCCGGCTGGCGCGACACCACCGCGAGCCAGCTTTACACCATCCGCGACGTCTATCCGTTGCTGGCCGACGAGATCGTGCGGCGCGGCGCCGCCCACGCCGGCATCAACTGGCATTTCGCCCGCCCGCCGGTGAAGGACCTCGAGTTCGAGATGGATTGCCGCAGCGTGCGCGCCGAAGAGGTCATCGCGGCGTAACGCCGTAGGGCGACCGCGGAAGCGGCCTCGTAGCCCGGATTGAGCGCAGCGAAATCCGGGGCCGCGTGTGCGATTGTTGAAAAATCATCCCCGGATTTCGCTGCGCTCAATCCGGGCTACGACGACTACCACAAGAAACGCAGATCACATGATCTGCTCGGCCTCGCGCAGGCTTTCGATCAGCGAGGCGCGCAGCAGGAAGGCGCGCGCGAGGGCCGGGTCCTCGGCGGTGCGACGCAATTCGTCCTGACTGCGCTTGCGCACGGCCGGGTCCTTTTCGGCAAGCAGGCGCTTGTTGCGGATGGTCTGCGCCTGGGTGTGCTGGATCGCGACATGGCGGCGCTGGCGCTCATAGCGGTCGAGCACGTCCTGGTCCGCGTCGCCGCGAAGGATGTGCACCAGCTTGTCGGCGAGATTGAAGGCGTCGTGGATGCCGCTGTTCATGCCCATCGCGCCGATCGGGCTGTTCACATGGGCGGCGTCGCCCGCGAGGATCGCGCGGCCGACGCGGAATTTCTCCGCGACGCGCTGGTGCACCGTGTAGAGGTTCGAGCCGACGATCTCGAAGGCGCGGCCGGTCGGCAGGAATCGCCTGCAGCCGCGCCTGCAGCGCGTCCTCGCGGCATGCGGCGTCCTGGTCGGCTGACGCATCGACCGGAAAGTGCACGCGCCAGCGATCCGGCGGTCCCCTCCAGTGAAACAGGTTCGACCACTCGGTGGGATCGGAAATGTAGTTGCGCTCGGCGTAGCCGTGGCGGCGGAAGTCGTAGGCGACCTCGATGTTCAAGGTGAGGTCGGAGTAGGTGAAGCCTTCGAACTCGATGTCGAGGTCCTTGCGCACGATGCTGCGCGCGCCCTCGCAGCTCACGAGATAGGCGCCTTCGACGCGCTCGGCTTCGCCGGCCGCGTTGGTGAAATGCGCGACGACGCCCGAACCGTCCTGCGTGAAATGCGTGAATGTCGACGACAGGCGCAGCGTCGATCAGCGGATCGGCCTTCGCCATGGCGAGGCGCCTCCTCGACGATCTTGATGCGCTCGCACTGCAGGACATAAGGGAAAGCGGGTGTCGTCCTTGAGGTGCGCGTGATCGAACGCCGCGATCAGCCGGTTCTCCGCGCGATCCCAATAGTGGAACACCGGCGCGATGATGCCGCGCGGCTCGAGCCGCCGGTAAAGCCCGATGCGGTCGAGCATCTCGAGCGTCGCGGGATGATTGGTGCCGGCGCGCGGCACTTGCTCGAGGAAGTTGTCCTCGCCCAGCGCCTCGATCACGGTGACCGCGATGCCCTGCTGCGCGAGCGCCAGCGACAGGCACAGCCCCACCGGCCCGGCGCCAATGACAATGACACGTTGCCCGGAATTCATGGCATCAGGTGCGCAGGAAAGGCCTCCCGCCCGATACGTCCCTACTGCTTTGCCACCACGTCCTTCGCGGCGCCGGCCCAGCCGTTATGGGTGATGTCGAACACCACGCCGTTCGGGTCCTTGTACTTCGCCTCGTAGAACGAATTCGGCGACGTCGGCCGGCCTGCGAGATAGGTGCCGCCGGCGTCGACGACCTTCTTCTCGGAGGCGTCAAGGTCATCGACCCAGACGCCGAAGTGGTAGAGGCCGAGCTTCTCGTTCTCGTGCTCCTTGGTGAGCAGCGCGACGTTGATCACGCCGTCGGTCATGTAGATGCCGCGCCGCGCCGTGCCGGCGCGCTTGAGGCCGAGCGCCTTCTCGTAGAACTTGGCCGCCTCCTCGGCGTCCGGCACGATGATGGCGATATGACGAATCCTGGACATTTCTGCCTCTCCTCGCTGGGCGGTTTCCTGACGCCATTAGACGCTTATGAAGTCGAGACGCAATAGCAGTTGGCGAAGGGCTGCTTTACGCTGCGCTGCTGCCGAGCGGGGTACTTTTGCCCGTTTTCGCAGTAGTCTGTAGACGACGACGGTTTGCCAACTTTGCATCGCCGTCAGTGTCGTAGGAATGGAAGGCGAGGGCGTCGAATGGCGGACCATACAACAACCAAGATCGCGATCAGCGGCTGCAATCTCAAGCTGATGCGCGGCGGCAGCGGTCCGCCGCTCCTCGTCCTTCACGGCGCGAGCGGCACGGGACCGTGGCAGGAGTACCTGAAGCGGCTCGCCGCGCGGTTCGACGTCATCGTCCCGGAGCATCCGGGTTTCGGCGACACCGAGATGCCGGAGTGGTTCGATAACATCCACGACCTTGCCTACTTCTATCTCGACGTCCTCAAGGCCCTGAAGCTGGAGCGCGTTCATCTCGTCGGCATCTCGCTCGGCGGCTGGATCGCGGCGGAGCTTGCGGTGCGCGACACCAGCCGGCTCGCCTCGCTCACCCTCGTCGGCGCCGCCGGCATCCACGTGAAGGGCGTAACGCAGGTCGATCCGTTCCTGCGCAACGACGAAGAGCGCATCCGCGATTTCTTCTATGACCAGACCCGCGCCGACGAGATGGTCAAGGCCATGCTGGTTCCCGAGCTTGTCGACGTGGGAATGAAAAATCGCCTCGCCACCGCGAAACTCGTCTGGCAGCCGCGCAGCTATGATCCCCATCTCGCCAAATGGCTGCACCGGATCGACGTTCCGACCCTCCTCGTATGGGGCGCGAACGACCGCCTGTTCCCGAAGGAATATGCCGAGGAATGGCGCCGGCTCATTCCGGGCGCAACGGCCGTGATCGTTCCCGAATGCGGCCACATCCCTCACGTGGAAAAGCCTGCGGCTTTCGTCTCCGCGTTCGAGGGCTTCATCGACGGCAAGAGGCTTGCAGCATGAAATTCTTCAACTTCCACCTGATGCCCTATCGGCATGCCGACCTCGATGCGATCGACCGCAACGGCTCGGCCTGGGTCACCTACTCGAACCGCCACTACGAGCCGGCAAAGGGCGCCGACCTCTATCACGAGTATCTCGACCAGATGGAGTATGCCGACCAGCTCGGCTTCGACGGCGTCTGCCTCAACGAACACCACCAGACCGCCTACGGCATGATGCCGATCCCCGGCGTTCTCGCGGGCGCGCTCGCGCGCAGCGTCAAGCGGGCGAAGCTCGCGGTTCTCGGCCGCGCGCTGCCGCTCCTCAACAATCCGCTGATGGTGGCCGAGGAATACGCGATGCTCGACAACCTGACGCGGGGCCGCTTCATCGCCGGCTTCGTGCGCGGGATCGGCGCCGAGTATCATGCCATGGGCATCAATCCGGCGCTGTCGCAGGACCGCTTCGCCGAAGCCCACGACCTCATCGTGCGCGCCTGGACCGAGCCTGGGCCGTTCGCGTACGAGGGCAAGCAGTACCACTTCAACTACGTCAATCCGTGGCCGCGGCCCTATCAGACGCCGCACCCGCCGATCTGGATTCCCTCGCAAGGGTCGAGCAGCACGATCAAATGGGCGGCGCAGATGCGCTACACCTACTGCCAGACGTTGAGCCCGATCGCGACGGTGGCACGCTTCTTCCAGATGTATCGCGACGAGGCGGAGAAGGCGGGCTACGCGGCCTCGCCGGAGCAACTCGCGTGGTCGAACACGATCTACGTGGCCGAGACCGACGAGAAGGCGATGCGCGAGGCGCGGCCGCATCTCGAAGCGCTGGTGAACCGCTTCCTCAAGATGCCGACCGAAATGCTGCTGCCGCCGGGCTATACCAACATCGAATCGATGAAGCGCGTCCGCGCCGCCAAGGTGACGGGCAAGCCCGCGACCATCGAGGAGCTCGTCAATACCGGCGTCGTCATCATCGGCAGCCCAAACACGGTGCGCGAGAAGCTCGCGGCGTATCAGGACCTCGCCGGCTTCAACACGTCGCTGACCAAGACGCAGTTCGGCACGCTGCCGAACGACATGACCCGCGCCAACATGGCGGCGATCGCCGAAGAGATTCTGCCCCACTTCCGCAATCGCGTGCCGCAAGGCACGAGACAAGCCGCCGCGGAGTAGGGGGAACACATCACCGCGTTCCGCGTGGAGGTTGCGCCATGAAGCTCGCGCGCCGCCGGTTCCTGAGCCTTGCAGGCTCGGCCCTCGCCATGCCGGCGATCGGCCGCGCTGCCGCGGCGGAAACCTATCCGTCGCGTCCGGTGCGTTTCGTCGTCGGCTATCCGCCCGGCGGATCGACCGACCTCCTCGCGCGCATTCTCGGCCGCTGGCTCGAGAAGCGCCTCGGCCAGCCGGTCATCATCGAGAACCGTCCGGGCGCGAGCACCAACATCGCGACCCAGGCGGTGGTCAACGCACCGCCGGACGGCCACACGCTGCTGCTGGCGTTGGCTTCGAACGCCATCAACGCGACCTTGTTCGAGAAGCTGCCGTTCAATTTCCTGCGCGACATTTCGCCGGTCGCCGGATTCGCCGAGCTTCAACTCGTCCTCGAAGTGGCGCCGTCGGTACCTGCGCGCAACGTCGCCGAATTCATCGCGCTCGCGAAAGCCAATCCGGCCAAGATCAACACGGCCTCGTTCGGCACCGGCACCATCGGTCACCTGGCCATCGAGCTGTTGAAGGTCAGGGCCGGCATCGATCTCGTCCATGTGCCCTACCGTGGCGGAGCGGCCTTGGTCACCGACATGATCGCCGGCGAGGTGCAGGCGGGCATCGATGCGATGCCGAACTCGCTGCCGCACATCCAGCGGGGAAGCTTGCGCGCGCTTGGCATCACCAACGCCAACCGGTCGCCGGCGTTGCCGGATATCCCGACCATCGGCGAGACGCTGCCCGGCTATGAGGTGAACAGCTGGTCCGGCATCGGCGTGCCGAAAGGCACGCCAGCCGATATCATCGCGAGGCTCAATCGCGAGATCAACGCCGGCCTCGCCGATCCCGAAGTGCTGATGCGCCTCGCCGACGTCGGCGGGGTGGCGACCATCATGTCGCCATCGGAGTTCGGCGCGTTGATTGCCCAAGACACCGAACGGTGGGCGCGCGTCATCAAGCAAGCCGGCATTCAGCCGGAGTAATGCCGTTCCACCTGTTCCAAATGAATCCGACGGGGCAAAAAAGCGCGCGCCGCGCTGTGGAGCCGCGGCGCGCGCCTTTCATTGCCGCCCCTTCCTAGGCAACGGCTTTACTCTTTGCAGCGCTGACCACGTGTAATCTACCTGCCAAACTCAGGCGCTAACTTTGAGAAAGATCAATTTCGGACCGCGGTTCCGCAATTGACGTTGGTCAAGGCGCCTGTTCGGGCGCCAGATTGGATGCGGACCCAACGGACTCCAGCGAGATCACGGCGACACCCAAAGGAAATGCTGCATGCCCGTAGGCGAAGTCATCGTGCTGCCCATCAAGGATCAGCAGCAAGTTCCGGTCCTGGCCCCAGGTGCGGCCGGTGTGCTCGCCCTCAGCCCGCTCAAAACGGACGCGGCAGCCGCTGAAGTTGATCGCCAGGAATCGCCGGACTTTGCCGACGAGATCGATCGTTCCTTGCATGCCGGCCTTGCGCGGTTCACGGCGGGCCTGTCGCCGGCATCGCTTGCGGCGGCATATTTCGACTGGGCGGCGCATCTCGCGGCGGCGCCCGGAAAGCGGCTGAAGCTTGCCGAGCAAGCCGTGCAGAAAGCATTGCGGCTCGTCGATTACAGCTGCCGCTGTGCGCTAAGTCCCGGCTCGGCAAATGCCTGCGTCGACCCGCCGCCGCAGGATCGCCGCTTCGTCGAGGAATCCGTGGCGTCATTTCCCGTTCAACGTCATTCACCAGGGCTTCCTGCTGAATGAACAATGGTGGCACGAGGCCACCACAGGAATTCGCGGCGTCTCGAAACATCACGAGGAGGTCGTCGAATTCGCCGCGCGACAGATCCTCGACATCTTTTCGCCTTCGAACTTTTCGCTGAGCAATCCCGAGGTGCTCCAGCGCACCGCGCAGGAGCGCGGCACCAATCTCGTCAAGGGCTTCTGCAACATGGTCGACGACGGCCAACGCGTTTTGCGCGGCGAGGAACCGGCCGGCGCGGAGGCGTTCGTCGTCGGCGAGAATGTCGCGATCACGCCCGGCACCGTCGTTTACCGCAATCGGCTCATCGAATTGATCCGCTACGCGCCGGCAACCGAGAAGGTGCGGCCCGAGCCGGTGCTGATCGTGCCGGCGTGGATCATGAAGTACTACATCCTCGATCTCTCGCCCCACAATTCGCTGGTCAAATACCTCACCGAACAAGGCTTCACCGTCTTCATGCTGTCGTGGAAGAACCCGACGGAGGAGGATACGCGACCTCGGCATGGAGGATTATCGGACGCTCGGCGTGATGGCCGCGCTCGACGCCGTGAGTGCGCAGGTTCCGGGAACGCCGATCCACGCGATCGGCTACTGCCTCGGCGGCACGCTGCTCGCGATTGCCGCGGCGGCGATGGCGCGCGACGGCGATCAGCGGCTCAAGTCAATGACGCTGTTCGCGGCGCAGACCGATTTCACCGAGGCCGGCGAGCTGATGTTGTTCATCGACGACAGTCAGGTCACCTTTCTCGAGGAGCTGATGGAGGAGCAAGGCTACCTCGACTCCCGGCAGATGGCTGGCACGTTCCAGCTGCTGCGCTCGAACGATCTCGTCTGGTCGCACATCATTCGTGACTATCTCATGGGCGAGCGCGAGCCCATGACCGACATGATGGCCTGGAACGCCGACGCGACCCGCATGCCGCCGCGCATGCATTCGGAGTACCTCCGCGATCTGTTCCTCAACAACGACCTCGCCGAAGGGCACTACCTTGCCGGCGGCCGTCCCGTGGCGCTGTCGGACATCAAAGTGCCCATCTTTGCGGTCGGTACCCAAACGGATCATGTGGCGCCGTGGCGCTCGACCCACAAAATCCATCTCCTGACCGACGCGGAAATCACTTACGTGCTGACGACCGGCGGCCACAACGCCGGCATCATCTCCGAAATCGGCCACAAGCACCGCAGCTTTCAAATGCTGACCCGCCCCGCCGAGAGCCACTACATGGACCCCGATTCGTGGCTTGCGATGGCGCCGCGCAAGGAGGGATCGTGGTGGCCGGCGCTCGCCGCCTGGCTCGATCAACGGTCGGGCCCCTGGGTCGACGCCAACCGGTTCGACGATCGGGCCGGCGCATCGCTGGGTCCGGCGCCCGGCACCTACGTGCTGCAGGATTGAGCCTGGGCCACGCGAGCTGGCACAACGCTAATCCACATTCACTCCAGTGATTTGCGGAAACGCAGGATGCTGACCGTGAGCAGCACGGCGGCGATTGCGCCCATCGCCGCGAGATCCGGCCACAAAATGCTGACGCCGATGCCTTTCAGGAAGGTGCCGCGGATGACGACGAGGAAATATCGCAGCGGATTGACGTAGGTGAACCATTGCAACACCTCCGGCATGCTTGAAATCGGAAAGCTGAAGCCGGACAGGATGAAAAACGGATTGAGCACGAAGAAATTGGTGGCGAAGGCCTGCTGCTGGGTCGAGCACACCGTCGAGATGAGGAGCCCGAGGGCGAGCAGGCTCAGCAGGTAGAGCATCGTTCCGCTGATGAAGACGAGCGGATTGCCGACGAACGGCACCTCGAACCAGAAGATGCCCGCGATGGTGATCAGCCCCGCGATGCCGAGCCCGACGACGAAGAACGGCACGGTCTTGCCGAGGATGAACTCGGCCGGGCGGATCGGACTGACCATGATCTGCTCCAGCGTGCCGACCTCGCGCTCGCGCACGACCGCGAACGCCGTGAGGTTCACGATCATGACCAGCAGGATCGTCGCGATCACGCCGGGCACGAAGAACCAGCGGCCGTTGAAGTCCGGATTGAACCACGGCCGCTGCTCGACCGTCACCGACACCTGCTGCATGCCGTTGATGCCCAGCGTTCGCTCGGCGAGATCGGTGACATAGTCCTGGGCGAACCCGTTCGCGATCGTATTGATGTAGCCGAGCGCGATGAGCGCCGTGTTGGAATTGGTGCCGTCGACCAGCACCTGAACCGGCGCTTCCTGCCCCTTGCGCAGCAGGTTGGCGAATCCGGCGTGAATGACGAGGGCAACGACGGCGTCGCCGCGGTCGATCGCGGCGCCGGCTTCGGCCTGAGTCTCGACGCGGCGGACGACGTTGAGACGGTCGCTGGAGGTGAAGCGGGCGACGAGTTCGCGGCTTTCCTGCGTCCGGTCGAGATCGAGCACGACGGTCGAGACATGGTAGACCTCGAAGGTCGCGGCATAGCCGAACAGCAGGAGCTGCAGCAGCGGCGGCACGATGAGCCGCATAGCGCCCCCATTTGTCGCGCCAAAGCTGGATGAACTCCTTCACCCAGATGTGGGAGATGCGGGTCAGCATGGGAGCCTCAATCGAGGCTCTTGCGGAAGGCGCGGGAGGCCAGCACCCCGACGACCGCCGCATAGACGAATAGGCACAGGATCGGCGTCATCAGCGCCGGAATATCCGCGCCCTTGAGGAAGATCGATTTGACGATGGTGACGTAGTAGCGCGAGTAAACGAGATAGGTCACGTATTGAATGAACGTCGGCATCTGGTCGATCGGAAACACGTAGCCCGAGAGCAGCGTGGTCGGCAGCATGGTGACGAGCAGCGCGACCTGGCTCGCGCCGATCTGGCTGCGGATGAGCACGGACAGCAGGTAGCCGATGCCCTAACACCACCACGAGGAAGAGCGTCGTGGTGAAGAACAGCGTGAAAATCGTTCCGCGAAACGGCACGTCGAACCACAGCACGGCGATCGCGAGGCAAAACGCGGCGTCGATCCAGCCCAGCACCAGATAGGGCAGGAGCTTTCCGATCATGACCTCGCTCGGTTTGACCGGCGTCGAGATCAGGAGCTCCATGGTGCCGCGCTCCCACTCCCGCGAAATCGTCAGCGACGTCAGCTGGGCGCCGACCAGCGCCATGATGACGGCGACCACGCCCGGGATGAAGAAATTGCGGCTTTCGAGGTCTTCGTTGAACCAGACCCGCGACTGCACCGTCATCGGGTTGACCTGTTGAAGACGGCGGCCTTGCCGGTCGAGCGCATTGAGCGCGATTTCGCCGGAGAAACTCGAGACCACCGCAAGCGCATAGCCGACGGCGATGTTCGCGGTGTTGTCGTCGGTCGCGTCCAGGATCGCCTGAACGGACGACTGGCCGGTATCGATCAGGCGCTCGGAAAAATCGGGCGGGATGACGATTGCGATCTTGCAATCGCCGCGATCGACGGCGGATACGAGCTGCGGGTAGCTCGCTACATTGCGCGCGATGGTGAAATAGAGCGAAGCCTGGAAATGCTTGAGCAGCGCCTGGCTCTGCTGGCTCGCCTCGCGATCGAACGTGCAGACCGGCAGGTGCTTGAGGTCGAGCGTCACCCCATAGCCCAAGAGGAACATCTGGGTGAACGGCAACAGCAGCGCGATCATCAGGCTGCGCGGATCGCGCCAGATCTGCAGCATCTCCTTGGCCGCAATAGCCCTGATGCGCGGCAGTCTCATGCGGCAGCCTTCCGGCGCGCGACGTCCGCGGCAATGAGTTGCACGAACACGTCTTCGAGCGAAGGCGCGATCGGCGTGATGCTGTCGGCGTGAAGGCCCTTGGCGGCGAGATACGCGGGCAATTCCTTGCGGCTCGCTTCGGCATTGTCGACGAGGACATGCAGTGCGTTGCCGAAGACCGAGCAGTCGCGAACGCCGGGTGCGGATTGCAGCGCCGCGAGCAGGGGACCGGGCGCGGCGCATTCGATCAGCAGCAAGTCGCCGCCGAGCGAGGTGTGCTTGAGTGCCGCGGGGCTGCCGATGGCGATCAGGCGGCCATGATTGATCAGCGCGGCGCGGTGGCAATACTCGGCTTCGTCCATGTAGTGGGTCGAGACCAGCACGGTCACGCCCTCGGCCGGCGAGCGTGTGGATCAGATCCCAGAAGCGCCGCCGCGACGCCGGCTCGACGCCCGAGGTCGGCTCGTCCAGAAACAGGATCGGCGGACGGTGAAGCACGGCGCAGCCGAGCGCCAGGCGCTGCTGCCAGCCGCCCGCAAGCGTCGCCACCAGCGCATTCTCGCGGCCGGCGAGACCCGCCATGTCGATGGCAAAGCGCATCCGCTCGGCAAGCTCTTCCCGGGGCACGCGATAGATGCCGCCGAAGAACTGGAGATTCTCCTCGACCGTGAGATCGCGATAGAGCGAGAACTTCTGCGACATGTAGCCGATGTGCTGGCGCACGCCTTCCGGATCGCGGGCGACATCGATGCCGGCGACGATGGCGCGGCCAGCGCTCGGCCGCAGCAGGCCGCAGAGGATGCGGATGATGGTCGACTTCCCCGCGCCATTGGGACCGAGGAAGCCCATGATTTCGCCCTTGGCGACCTCGAAGCTCACATGGTCGACGGCGACGAAATTGCCGAACCGCTTGACCAGCTGATCGGCCACGATCTGGGGCGTGCCGTGCGGACTTCCCTGCTCGGCCATGCTCATGTCGCGTCCTCGGTCTCGAGCAACGCGACGAACACGTCCTCGATGCTGGGCGAGCCGACCGCGACGTCGGTGTAAGGTACGCCGGCGCGATCGAGCGCCGCGCGCAGTTGCGCGATTCGCTTTTCGGCATCGTCGACGACCGCATGCACGCCGTCGCCCACCAGGATGACGTGGCTGACGCCCTCGAGCTTTTCGATCGCGGTGCGCACGGCACGCCCGTCGGTCGATGAGATGGCGAGAAGCGCGCCCGGCATGCGCTCCTTGAGCGCGGCCGGCGTGTCGCAATAGAGCGCGTGGCCATTGTGCAGCAGCGTGAGCCGGTTGCAGCGCTCCGCCTCGTCGAGATAGGCGGTCGAAATCACGATGGTCACGCCGTCCTCGCGCAGCCCGTAGAGGATGCTCCAGAAGTCGCGCCGCGACACCGGATCGACGCCGGTCGTCGGTTCGTCGAGCAGCAGGATCTTGGGCGTATGCACGAGGGCGCAGGTCAGGCCCAATTTCTGCTTCATGCCGCCGGACAATTGGCCGGCCTTGAAGCGGCCAAAGCCCGTCATGCCGGACGCGGCGAGAAGCCGCTCAGCGCGTTCGCGCTGGAGCTTGCGCGGCACTTCGAACAGGTCCGCGTAGAACCGGATATTCTCGTCGACGGTCAGGTCCTCGTAGAGGCCGAAGCGCTGCGGCATATAGCTCACATGCTGCTTCGCCTCTTCCGGATCGGCGACCGCATCGATGCCATCGATGGTCATCGCGCCGCTGTCCGGCCGCATCACGCCGGCGAGCATCCGCATGGTGGCGGTCTTGCCGGCGCCATCGGGACCGACGAGGCCGAAAATCTCGCCGTGGCTCACCGCAAAGCTCAACCGATCGACCGCGGTGGTTTCCGGGAAGCGCTTGACCAGGTTGTCGACCGCGATGATGGGCCCAGCGCCGGTCATGACGTGCCCGCCGGGAGCGCTTCGAGCGTCGCATCCGCCGGCATGCCCGGCACCAGCTCGTGGGTCGGATTATCGATATCGATCTTGATGCGATAGACGAGGGTGACGCGCTCGGCGTGGGTCTCGACGCTCTTCGGCGTGAATTCCGCCGTCGAGGAAATGAAGGAGACGCGGCCTTTGTAGGTCTTGTTCGGGTAAGTGTCCGTCTTGACCGTGGCCGGCTGGTCGAGGCGAATCTTTCCGAGATCGGTCTCGTTGATGTAGGCGCGCAGCCAGATGTGATCGAGATCGGCAAGCGTCACCACCGGCGTGCCGGGCACCATGATCTCGCCAAGCTCGGCCTGCCGCACCGTGATGACGCCGTCGAACGGCGCCCGCAGCACCGTGTAGTCGAGCACGATCTTCGCAAGTGCCAACGCCTCGGTCGCGTTGTTGACGTTGGCGGTGGCGAGGTCGACTTGTCGTTCCGCGGCCTTCTCCAACGCCTGATCCCGCTCGTAGGCGGCGTTCGATTTTTTGAGCGTCGCGCTGGTCTGATCGCGGGCCTCGATGGTGCCGGCGCCCTTTTTCATGAGCTGGTCGGCGCGGTCGAACTCGAGCTTTGCGAGCTCGAGATCGGCGGCATCGCTCTCGACGATCTTGCGCGCCGCCGCGAGATTTTGCTCCGACGCCGCGAGCTGGCGCTTTTGCACTTCGAGGGTAGCGGTGGCGATCACGACCTGCTGGCGGTAATCGGAGTCATCAACGCGCGCGATCAGCGTGCCGGCGGTGACCCATTGGCCTTCGTTGAACGGCAATTCGACGATGCGCGACTGCACGGTCTTGAAACCGAGCACCGCCTGGTGGGCCTCGATGTTGCCCGACAGCGTGATGGTTGCGGGCCGCTTCGAGCGCGTCAGCCAGCTGGCGACGGCATCGAAATCGAAGGCGACGACGCCGCCGCAAACCACCGCGACCGCGCCCACGATGAGCGCAAGTCTGCTCTTGCCCAAATTGACCATGTAATCCTCTGCCGCGACGCTTTGCTCGGCGTCGGCGGATGGAAATTTGGGGCATCGCTTTCAGCGGCGCTTTGATTCACGTCATAAAATGAAGGGCGTTAACATGCACTTAAGGGAGCACGCTTCGACGCAAGCGTTCCTTAAACGTATGCATATATTTCGGCCAAATGCCTCTTGGATAGGCATTGACGCAAATCAATTGGCTAGCGCGCGAGCGGATGGGGTTAGCGCGGGACCCAGACGTCGCCGGCTTTGACGTAAGAGCGCTTCACCGCCGCCCATGCAATCCGGTGGGCCGCTTCCTCCTGCCGCGGGTCGCCTTCGTGGGCAGCATAGGCGTGATTGAACGCAGCCCGGTAGATGTCCTGCGCATGCGGCGGCAGATGCCGCGCGACCGAGTCCGGCAGATCTTCGTTGGTCGCGTATGGCATGGCTCTCCTCGATGTCTGACGTGTCATTCCGGGGGCCGAGCGCAGCGAGGCAGCCCGGAATCCATACTCCGCAGTCCGTGTTCATGGATTCCGGGCTCGCCTCCGCTTCGCTGCGGCGCCCCGGAATGACGCAGAGCGATGCCAGTGGTTCGCGGATGACGGAACGGCAAGGGGCGCCATCAGCTCCATTCACATGCCCCATCGCCGCACGAACCATATCTTTACGATATGCGTCAGGACGGCGTAGCAGGCGATGATCGCGATCACGGCGGGCCAGTAAAGCGGCGGCAGCGGCACGAAGCCGAGCGAGGCGCCGATCCAGGTGAATGGCAACGCAACCCCCACCGCGCAGATCAGGATCGATGTCGAAATCAACGCCGCGCTCGCCCGGCTTTCGACGAACGGAATCTTCGCCGTGCGGATGATGTGAATGATCAGCGTCTGCGTCAAAAGCGATTCGACGAACCAACCGGTCTGGAACAACGCGGGTTTGTCCCACGCGCCGAATGCGAAAGATCATGGTGAAATAGGTGACGTAGTCGAAGATCGAGCTGATCGGGCCGATGAAAATCATGAACTTCATGATGTTGCCGATATCCCAACGGTGCGGCGTCAGCAGGTAATCCTCGTCCACATTATCGGTCGGGATCGCGGTCTGCGAGAAATCGTAGAGCAGATTATTGGTGAGCACCTGGATCGGCGCCATCGGCAGGAACGGCAGGATGATGCTCGCGCCGACGACGCTGAACATGTTTCCGAAATTCGAGCTCGCGCCCATCTTGATGTATTTGGTGATGTTGCCGAACACTTTGCGGCCTTCGATCACGCCTTCGCCCAGTACGCCGAGATTTTTTTCCAAGAGGATGATGTCGGCGGACTCTTTCGCGATATCGACCGCGGTATCGACCGAGACGCCGACGTCGGCCGCCTTCAGTCCGGCGCTGTCGTTGATGCCGTCGCCGAGGAAGCCGACGACGTGACCATTGTGCTGGCAAGCCGCGATGATCCGCGCCTTCTGGCGGGGCGATACCTTCGCGAACACCGTGTGCGTCTCGACGAGGTCGCCGAGAGCTTCATCGTCGGCGGCATCGATGTCCCGGCCCAGCACGACGCCGTCGATGGCAAGCCCGACATCGTTACAAATCTTGCGCGTCACGATCTCGTTGTCGCCGGTGAGAATCTTCACCCGCACGCCCGCGCGTCCGAGCTGCTGCGATCGCCGGTCCGGCGCTCTCCTTGGGCGGATCGAGGAACGCGATATAGCCTAGCAGCGTGAGGTCGCTTTCGTCGGCAATGGTGTAATCATTCTTGCGCCATCGAGTTCCTTGTAGGCGACGGCGATGACGCGGAAGCCGTCGGCGTTGAGCGCGGCGCTTTGTTGTTTGGCGGTCTCAAGATGGGAGCTGTCGAGGGCGCCGCTTTCGCCGTCCACCTCGTAGCGGCTGCAGACCGCAAAGACTTCCTCGATCGCGCCCTTGCAGATGAGGACGTGTTTGCCGTCCTCGCGGCCAAGTACGACCGTCAGGCGGCGGCGTACGAAGTCGAAGGGAATTTCGTCGACCTTGTGGTACTGATGCTCCTCGTGCAGTTCCTTGCCGAGCTCGACGTGCTGAAGAACCGCGATGTCGAGCAGGTTCTTCAAACCCGATTGATAGTGACTGTTGAGATAGGCGTATTCGAGCACGCGGTCGCAATCCTCACCGCGAATGTCGAGATGCCGCTTGAGAATGATGCGGTCCTGGGTGAGCGTGCCGGTCTTGTCGGTGCACAGCACGTCCATGGCGCCGAAATTCTGGATCGCATGCAGCCGTTTCACGATCACCCGCTTGCGCGCCATCGCGATCGCGCCCTTGGCGAGGTTCGTGGTCACGATCATCGGCAGCATTTCCGGCGTCAGGCCGACCGCGACCGCGAGCGCGAACAGCAAAGCCTCGAGCCAATTTCCTTTGCTCAGGCCGTTGATCAAAAATACCGACGGCACCATCACGAGGATGAAGCGGATCATCAGCCAGGTGAACCGGTTGATGCCCT
Organism: uncultured Alphaproteobacteria bacterium; assembly: GCA_963702755.1. Lineage (GTDB taxonomy): Bacteria > Pseudomonadota > Alphaproteobacteria > Rhizobiales > Xanthobacteraceae > JAJPKK01. The sequence continues at coordinate 134,707 of CAVPDZ010000026.1, forward strand.
TCTCGAAGCTGGTTTGGACCCGCTGTCCGGCGATGACGTCGGCAAGCTGGCCGAAATAGGAGCGGCTGCCGGTGTTGACGATAAGCCCGGTGGCATAGCCGCTCACCACGTTGCCGCCCATGAAGCAGACGTTCGGCAGGTCGAACGCGTCCTCGCCCTCACCCGATCGAACCACGGCGGCCGCATTCTTTTCGACCGGCATCGCCTCGCCGGTCAGCGCCGATTGATTGACGAAAAGGTCCTTGGCCGACAACAGCCGCAGGTCCGCCGGGATCATGTCGCCGGCCGAGAGATTGACGATGTCGCCGGGCACGATCTGGTCGATGGGGACTTCCACGAAGCCCTCGACTTTGGACGGCAGCGCGGTTGCGCCCCGCCGTTTCACGCTCGCCGTCGTCTTCACCAATGCCCGGAGCTTAGCGGCAGCCTCGTTGGAGCGATGCTCCTGGAAGAATGCGGTCGTGATCGATAGAACGACCATTGCGGCGATGACGATGGCCGCCCGCGTATCGCCGAGAAAATAGGAAATGGTCGCGAGTGTCAGGAGCAGGGCATTGAGCGGATTTTTGGTGCGGTTGACGAGTTCGTGGAAGATTCCAATCCGCTGCTCCTGCGCGATGCGGTTTGGTCCGTAGCGCTTGAGGCGGGCCGCTGCTTCGGCCTCGTCGAGCCCTGCATCGGAGCAATCGAGATTGCGCAGCGCCGCCGCGGCATCGCAGCGGCTTGCGGCGACGAGTTCGGCTCGATACCGCAATGTCCCGATGCAGCCGCGGCTGGCGCGCCACGGTGCCGACCAGACCCGCCTGACCCGTGCTCAATCCGATGGGGCGCATATCACTTCAGCATTCCGGACGTCTTCAGTCGAACCGGCTTCGCGGAGAGATCGTTTCATTCGTCCGCCGAGGCATCGAACAAAGCTTGCGCAGATTGCCCGAATAACCAGGCGTAATCGTGCTCAATGACATTATCGCCGCGGATGCCCATCACTTTGACAAAGATCATGTGGCCGGGTCGTGCGGCTAATTATGAAGCTTCGATGAATGACTTAGCGCAATTACGGCAGGTGCAATCGGTGCCATCTAAAAATCACTTGATTTGGATGGAACGACATGAAGACGCGCATAGTCGAACAGCTCGGTGAATCCGAAATCCTGATGCCGGCGCGCATCGCCGAAGGGCTGGCGGCGAATGATCGGGCCAAGGTGCGCATGAGCGCGCTGCAGGCCGTTGCGAGGCATGCGGCCGACCCTACCCGCGATCCGGACGATCTTTCCGCCGAAAGTGCCGCGGCCGGCGTCGATGCGGCGGAAATCAGGTCGATCCTGACGGCGGCGCGGGCCCCGGCGTCGGGCAAGATCGGCGCGCCCGGTCTCGGCAAGCTCATCAGCGGCCTGTTGGACGACCTCGACGCACATGATCGAGGCCGGTCGCGGCCGGAGACGAGGCCTTCGCGTCGACAGCGACGAACAGGCTCGCGGCGCTGAAGACAAAAATCGCGACCCAGGGCGATGAAATCGAGGCGAGCCGCATCGCGGAAATATCGGCCATCCCCGATGACGGCGACAGTGTCCACCGGCTGGTGATGGACTTGCACAAAGTGCTGAACCGCCTCTCGGCCGCATGCGCCGAAGAGACGATTGCGGGCGCCCATGCGCACGGCGTTCTTCCTGCCGACCGGCCGATCATCGAGGCGTTCATGGGCGGCCTCGCGCGCACGAAGGCGCTGAAATTCAATCACCCCGGCCTCGATACGACGGTCATGCGGTCCGGCGCGCGCCTCGTCATCCAAAACGATATCGGCGCGACCGACGCCCACGTGCTGGTGGTCACGGTCGATGGCCTCGCCGTCACGATCACCTACACCGACGTTCATCGCGCCCGGGCAAAATTCTTCGTCGCCTTGTTCGATCGCTTTCCGGTGCAATGGACCGGTCTCAATCGCGAAAGCGCCAAGGGGCTCGGGGACGATGACAGCTTCTATCTCGTCACCGGCCGCTACCAGGCGGACAACGAGAAGAGCCGCAATGCATTCCTCGACGCGATCGGCGCCTCGCTCGTCTTTCTGATCGACTGGAACAAGGCCCGCAAAAGCCTGCGGGCGCTGGTCGACGGTCAAAGCGCCGTACGGATCCTCGATTGGGCGGCGCGCCACGACATCGGCCATCGCGCCTACCTCGAATGCGGCGGCAACGAACTTGTCGCAGCCGCGATCAGGCGCGCGGCGCCGGCACGCATCGGCTTCGGCGACGAACTCGTCGCCGTTCTCGGCCACGACAATGCCGTCGATTTTCTCAAGACGGTGCTGCGCACCGCGATGGAGAGTCTGCGCGACGGCCGCTCCAGCCGGCTGCTGCGCGAGGTCATCGAAACCGAACTGGTGCGTCATCTCGACCGCACCGACAGTGCGATGCTCACCGTCGTGCTGCGCCAACTGGGGCTCGCGCGCGATATTGCAGTCGCGATCTCGGGCCACCTTGCGGCGCAGCCGACCGTCGCTGCTCCAGGCGGGGGCGCGCAGAATGGCGCGCCTCTCGCCGAGCGCGCGCGGCGTATCGAAGAAAAAGCGGACCGGATTGCGGTCGATGCCCGCGCCGCGGCGCGACGGCTCAATGCGAGCCCGATCATCGCGCAGCTCGTCGATGCTGCCGAGGACACGGTGGACGAGCTGGAGCAGGCGGCCTTTCTCGCCTCCCTGATGCCGGCGGCGCTCGACGCCACGTTCGTGCCGCCGCTCGCCACTCTGGCTGACGCTGCCATCCGCGGTGTCGAAGCGGCGGTCTCCGGGATCGATGCCGCCGGCGAGGTGTCGGAAGGGCGGCGCTCCGACGTCGACGACGCGTTCGACGCCACGCGTGTCCTGATCGATCTCGAACACGCAGCCGACGACGCCGAGCGCGTCGTCACCGGACTGGTGCTGAGCAACGATGGCGCCAAAGGCGCGCTGTGCGTCCTTGAACTCGCCCGCGCGATGGAGCGGTCGACCGACCGCCTCGCCCGCATCGGCCACCTGATCCATGAGCATGTCATGGCGGACCTGTCGGCGTGAGGGCGCAGTGATGGATATCCCCTTCATCGGCGCAGGCCGCAATCAAACCTGGAGCCACGAGGAGATCGGCTCCAAGGCCGCGAACCTCGCCCGCATGGCGGCGCTCGGCCTGCCGGTGCCGCCTGCGTTCGTGGTGCCGATCGCGACGTGTGCCCGCTTCAACGAACCGGGGGCCGACAGCGGCGAGGCCGAGCGACAATTGGCCGAGGTCCTGCGCGAAGGGATTGCCTATCTCGAAACGGCGACGGGCAAGAAATTCGGCGATCGCCGCCGACCGCTTCTGGTGTCGGTGCGCTCCGGCGCCGCGGTTTCGATGCCCGGCATGCTCGACACCGTCCTCGATGTCGGATGCACATCGGCGGCAACGCGCGGCCTCATCAGGATGACCGGCAATCCGGGATTTGCCTGGGACTGCCGGCGGCGGTTTCTCGAAAGCTATGCGGAAACTGTACTTGGGCTCGAAGCCGCTCCATTCGCGGCCGCAATCGAGGCGATCACGAGTGCCGCCGGCGCCGCAAGCGAACGCGATCTTGATGCCGAGGACCGCGAGCGACTGGCGTTGGCTCAAGAGGCAAGCATCGCAAACCTCAATGCCGAGATGCCTGCCGATGCCATGCAGCGCGCTCGTTGCGTCGGCGATGGGGGTCTGTCGCTCGTGGACGAACGAGCACGCGCGCACGTATCGGAAGCTGCAGGACCTCGAGCACTTGCAGGGCACTGCCGTCACCGTTCAGGCGATGGTGTTCGGAAATCGCGGGCGGTCCGGCGGGTCCGGCGTTGCCTTCTCGCGCGATCCGTCGAACGGCAACGCGGCGCCGGTGATCGATTTCCTCTTCGAGGCGCAAGGCGAGGACGTCGTTTCGGGGCGCCGGACGCCACAGACCGAAACGGCCATCGCCCAGGCGATGCCGGCTGTGATGGCTGATTTGCGCGAGGTGCTGGCGCGTCTGGAAAAGCATTTCCGCGACGTCCAGGACGTGGAGTTCACGATCGAGGACGGCAAGCTGTGGCTGCTGCAGACCCGCGCCGCCAAGCGCACGCCGCGGGCTGCCTTGCGCTTCGCCGTCGATTTCGTGCGCGAGGGCCTGTTGACCCCCGAGGAGGCGGCGCAGCGCCTTGAAGGACTCGATCCGGCCAAGCTTGCGATCAATCGCTTCGTCGGAAGCGCGACCGCAGCGGGAAGCGGCACCGGTGCCGCGGCGGGCGTCGCCGTCGGGCGCGCTGCGTTTGACTCGGACGCGGCAACGCGGCTCGCGACGCGCGGCGACCCGGTCATCCTGGTGCGCCCCGATACCAGCACGTCCGATGTGGCCGGATTCGCGATCGCGGCCGGTATTCTCACCTCGGCCGGCGGCCGCACGGCCCATGCGGCGCTGGTGGCGCGTCACCTCGGCAAACCTTGCGTCGTGGGCTGCCGATCGTTGGCGGTCGACGGCGATCGCCGTCAGGCGCGGCTCGGCGCAGAAACCTTCGCGGAAGGCGATTGGCTCTCGATCGATGGCGACAACGGCGAGGTTTTCCTCGGCCAGCGCCAGGTCGTGAGCGAACGGCCCGAGGCGGATTTGGCGCAGCTCGCAGCCTGGCGCGCCGGCGCGCCTCTCCGGCAATCGGCATGACGGGTCAGGGTGTTACACGATTTTCGTGAACGGCGATTACAGTCGAATAAGACGCGATAACGGGAGATGGCGATGAAAGCAGCAGATGTGATGGGATCCCACGTGATAACCGTCGGCCCGGAAACAACCGTGGCCGAAGCGGCAAAGCTCATGGCAACCCATGACGTGAGCGCCCTGCCGGTCGTCAACGCGGACGGAAAACTGGTCGGCATCGTCAGCGAAGCCGACCTGATGCGGCGCGAGGAACTCGGCACCGAAATTCGCCATCCCTGGTGGGTCGAGGCGATGACGCCGGCGACGACGCTCGCCGAAGAGTTCGCAAAATCGCACGGCAAGCATGTCGCGGAAGTGATGTCGGAAGACGTCATCACCGCGACGGAAGATACTCCCATTGCCGAGATTGCTGCCGCCCTCGAGCGTCACCGCATCAAGCGTCTGCCGATCGTGCGCGACGGCAAGCCGGTCGGCATCGTGAGCCGCGCCAACTTGATCCAGGCCCTGGCATCCTCGCCGCCGCCGCCGACCAACGGCGGCGACCAAAGCCGCGGGATCCGGCTGGAATTGCTCTCGCGCCTGAAGGAGCAGAGCTGGACCGATTTCGGCAGCCGCAACGTCATCGTCAACGATGGCGAGGTGCATCTCTGGGGCCTCGTCGGCTCGGAGGCTGAGCACAAAGCGCTCATCGCCATCGCCGAGAGCGTGCCGGGCGTAAAGACGGTGGTCGACGAGATGATCCCGGCCTATTAGGCCGGGTGCTCATGATTGCTGCGGCTCAGATCGAGATGCGTTTGATGCCAGGTCTAAGAACGGCCGTGGCGACAAATCGATACGAGTTCGAGGGCAATTTAGAGCAATCCACGATATCCCCAATCACAGTGCCTTTTCAGTTACACCGCCGGTAAATCTGTCCGCCGAAGCCAGCCGCCGTTGACAGGACGAGCGCCTGTCCGCCAGCGTCACCCGGGTGGCGATGAACCGAATCATCGCCGGGCGTGCGGCTCTTTTTCAGAACTCATGAATGTGGCGATGACACAGACGCCGCCGCGGCGGCGACACATCGGCTTCGGTCGACAAGATGCGGGCGATGGACGTGCGGCGGCGCATTCCGCACGTGGCGCCCGCTGGTTCGCGCAGCCTGCGCAGGTGTTGTGGCCTTGACCGCCGGCGGTCAGCGGCGTGGGGCAGGCTCTTGCCTCTGCCGGCTGCACAGCCGTGAACAGCGGCAGCGTGGAATCTATTTACCAACGGAATTCAAATCAGCAATCCGCTGGAGACATTTGCAGTCGGCGACAAGATTTCCATGAGCGGCACCATCACTACCAGGGATCGGGATCGGAAGTTTCAGGATCCTAAATGCCGCTGCAACTATTATTTTTGCGCAATTTGAACCCGGTTTTGTGGCGCGGCGGAAGCGGCACGATCAATTATACGGTAAGGATCGGGTGACACTGAGTTTGCGGCCGCAGCTAGCACTGCCAAGCGGCGCGGCTGTTTCGACACGGCCACCTGCACGCCGGCGGCGGCGCCGGCCAGCACCACCGGCATTCCTACCGACAGCCAGAACCTCAGCCTATTGGAGATCGCAGCCACCAAATTCGTGGCGACGGCTTCAGGCGCGGCCATCACCGGCGCAGTCGACAGCGCGATCAGCGATGCGTTCGGCAATGGCGGCGATCCGATCACTGCCGGCCCGAACGGCGTGACCTTCAACTTCGCCGCCGAGCCGCAGCCGAAAGAGCGCACCGAGGACGCTTTCCGACGCGCTCTCGTACGCGGCGCGGCTATACCAAGGCGCCGCCGCCGCTCGCCTTCGAGCGCCTGTGGAGCGCCTGGGCCGACGTGCGCGGCACCGGCTTCGACCAGTCCGATACCCTCGGCGAGCACGGCCGCCAGCTCAACGTCACCGCCGGCATCGGCCGCAAGCTGGCAGCCCGGACTTTCTCGTCGGCCTGTTCGGCGGCTACGAGAATTTCATGTTCACCATGCCGTCGATCTCAGGGCCGCATGACCGGCGACGGCGGAACGGTCGGCGGCTACATGGCATGGCGCTTCGCCGACCACTGGCGCATCGACGGTAAAGTCGGCTGGACGGACGTCACCTACGACGGCACAGCAGCGAGCGCCGTGTTGGCGCCGCCCCCAGCGTCGCATCGGGATCATTCACCGGCTCGCGCTGGCTCGGCGCTGGCGGTCTCACCGGCACCTATCGCTTCGTCGGCTGGATGCTCGAGCCGTCGGCGCGCATCTACACGCTGTGGGAGCGCGACAGCGCCTTCACCGACACGCTCGGCACCGCGCAGGCCGCGCGCAGCTTCTCGGAAAGCCGCGTTTCGACCGGCACCAAGGTGCTCTATCCCGTGGCTGGTCGGCACCGGCGTCAGCGTGTCGCCTTACGTCAGGCGCCTATGGCGACTTCCGATTCTCGACCGATACGGCGCTGCCGGTCGCCGTTCCGTTCGTCGGCCTCAAGGATGGCTGGTCGGCGCGCGTGACGTCGGGCCTCGCCTTTACCTGGCGTAACAATGCCGTGCTGTCGCTCGGCGGCGAACTGGGCGGCCTCGGCGCCGGCTACGAAATCTGGTCGGCCAACGCACGGGTGATGTGGCCGTTCTGACCAATCGACGCGACCTGCGAAACGCTGATTGTCGGCGAGCGTACGCTTCGGTGCCCTCTTCACGGCGGCGTTGTTAACCCGCGTTAAACCGCAGCGGCCCTAGTGGGGTATGGATTGACCGTGGGCCGCAAAACGTGAACCATTGGCCGTTCCCGGTCGTTGTTGTGTCGGGCCTGCCTCCAGCAGAGGCCCCCGGCACGGAGCATCGCATGACAAATCAATCCACGACTGCGCAATCTTTCGAGGCGATCCGGCGACGGGGGCCTGCGGGCATCATGACCCTGGCGGCCACGCGGTGCTGACGGCGCTCGCGGCGGCGCCCGCGGACGCCGCGAATCAGGCGCGTTCCGCGCGCCCCACCGAGGCGACGGCTCCGCGCAATGCCGATGAACCGGTCATGGCGATCGTGTCGATCAAGAGCCAGCAGGTAACCATTTACGACGCCGACGGCTGGATCCTGCGGGCGCCGGTGTCAAGCGGCACGACGGGACGCGAGACCCCGTCCGGCGTCTTCAGCGTCGTGCAGAAGGACAAGGACCACCACTCCAATCTCTATGATGATGCCTGGATGCCGAACATGCAGCGCATCACCTGGTCGGGCATCGCGCTCCACGGCGGGCCGCTGCCCGGATATGCGGCCTCCCACGGCTGCGTGCGGATGCCGTATGACTTTGCGGAGAAGTTGTTCGACAAGACCAGGATGGGCATGCGCGTGATCATCGCGCCGAACGACGCGGAGCCGGTCGAGCTTTCCCATCCGGCACTGTTCGTGCCGAACGCGGAGGCTTTGACGGACGCGCCGGCGCGCGCCGAAACGCTCGCCCGCGAGGCGGCGGAGGCCGAAACGGCAGCTGACGAGGCGAAGCGGGCCGCCGCTATCGCGACGCGCGCGGCGGCGCCGCTGACGGCGTCCCTGCGCAAACTTGAATTGCTCAAGGCCCGCGCCGACGCCGAACTCGCGTACGCCGACAAAATGCTCGCCGCTGCGAAGACTGACCAAGCCAAGGCGCAGGCCGAGGACCTGAAAGGGAAGGCCGCCGCCAAGGTCGCCGAGCTGGAGCCGCAGCTCGACACCGCCAAGGCCGATGCGAAGTCGAAGCTCGATGAGGCTGCGGCGGCGCAGACCGCCGCCAAGGCGGCCGAGGCCAAGAGCGCCGATGCCGGCAAGGCGGCGCGCGACGCAAAGCTTGCCCTCAAGCCGGTCTCGGTCTTCATCAGCCGGGCGGCGCAGCGGCTTTATGTGCGACGCGGCTTCGAGTCGACGCTTGAGGTTCCGATCACGATCCGTGATCCCGAGCGGCCGATCGGCACGCATATCTTCACGGCGGTGGCGGGCACCGCTGCCGGCCTGCGTTGGACGGCGGTGACGATCGATGGCGGCGACAGCGCCAAGGACGCGCTCGACCGCATCGACATTCCCCAGGACGTGCGCGATCGCATTGCCTCGACCGCGGTGCCGCGATCTTCGCTGATCGTCTCGGACGAGCCGCTGAGCCGCGAGTCTAACTCGCGAACCGAATTCATCGTGGTGCTGAACAACCAGCCGAAGGGCGGCCTCGCGATACGCCGGCGCCCGGACGAGGTCCGCATGGCGCGCCGCGGCTGGGACGACGACGGCTATAACTCGGGTCGCTACCGCGGCGGCTGGGGCTCGCCGCTACGGCGGCTACGGCTATTCGCGCCGCGGCGGCTATTATAACCAGTGGTGACGAGGTTCCGCAGCTCGCGGTGTGTCGCGAATCATGATAGTCGAAGGCCACTGCCTGATGAGGGTGCGCAAAGCGAAGCGTGCGCGCCGCGCGCTGAGCCAATGGTGCGCACGGCGGAACGACCGCCATGCTGTCAAATCGCGACGCCTCGGCCGCCTTTGCGGCACCCTACGGCACGTCGCTTAGCGGCTCCGAGAGGCTCATCCCGGCGCGATCAAAAGTCGGGCTTGCTCGCGACCGGGATGTGATAGTCGATCAGGTTCTGGTTGTTCTCGGCGCACGCCTCTTCATGCATGGGCATCTGCACGCGCCGCAGCTTTCCGATCGCCGACCACGGTTGATAGAACGTATCGGGGTCCTCGATCCGGAAGGTCACCTGCAGCGTCTTGCCATCGTCGATCATTTTGAAGCGCTCGACGACGTGCAGCTTTTCGCTATGCGGCGTGCGGAAGTTGTCGATGAAGGTCTTGCCGTTCATTCCGATGGTGTCCACCACGAGGGTATCGCCCTCGTAATGGCCGACGGATTCGCCGTACCAGGATCGGCTGCAGGTTCGTCGAATGGGGCACATTGAGATAGATGTGGCGCACCTGAGCATCGCCCGAGAAGATCATGGTGACTTCTTTGGGCGTCTGCACGAAGTGGATCGGCTCGACCACCGCCATCATGAAGCCCGGGACGCCCGCCGGCATGCAACTCTGCCGCCACGCGAACGGCACCCCGCCGGACAGCGCCTTTTCGTTCTCGCGTTTCATGATCTCCTTCGCCCACGGCTTGATGTTGGGGTTGCTGAGATCGGCAACGCGATAGGTCGGCTGGGTCCCGGTGGCGCGAAATTCGTTGTTGGAGATGTAGGGGTGGGCCGGGTCATTGCGTGTCGGGCTGGGCTCTCCGGGGATCGCAATGTAGTCGCCGGGGCCGAAAACCCAGGCGGTGCCATTGGCGGAGAAATCGGGAATGGCCGCGCCCGGCTCGGCCGCAAGCCTTGGCTCCGCTGCGGCCGAGATCAGTGCGATCAATGCCGTGATCGCGAGCGGGTTCCTGGCTAGATCGAGAGTGCGCATGTTCGTCCTCCCCTGTGGGCGGCGGCCGGGCGCTTCTGCAATTCAAAACATTCGCCACGCGATACGGAAAACGGCGCTGCAGCGGTCGCTCTTCATGATAATGGCTTCACAGGTGGCATCTGATCAAGATGCGGAAAACGATGGTGACGCTCCGTCAAAAAGTGGACTGAACGGCGCCCCCCAGCGCGCACCCGGTCTCGATGCGGGCTCATGTCGAGGAGGCACGGCGCGGATGACCCGTGTTATGGGTGGTGGACACGAACGCGGGACCGCGCCGATGGAATTGTCCTACACGCAGAACCTCGAAGACTATCATCTCTCGCTCGCCTTCGCGGGGCAGACGCGCGGCACCTACATCGATATCGGCGGCGGACATCCGATCGCCGACAACGTGTCGTTCTGGTTCTACGAGCGCGGCTGGAGCGGCGTCGTGGTCGAGCCGCAAGCCGACCTCGTGGCCTTATACGAGCGGTTGCGGCCGCGGGACGTCGCGGTGTGCGGCGTGATCGGCAGGACATCGGGCGAGATCGATTTCCATGTCGTCGACCGCCTGCACGGCCTTTCGTCGACCGTCGAAGCGGTCGCCCGCGACGCACGGAAATTCGGCGTCGATTATCGCAGCGTCCGCATGCCGATGATGACGCTCGCGGAACTCTGCGACCGCCACGGGCTTGCCGAGATCGATTTCCTCAAGATCGATGTGGAAGGCGCGGAGGCCGATGTCCTCGCCGGCGGCGACTGGCGGCGCCATCGGCCCAAAGTCATCGTCATTGAAGCCATCAAGCCGGGCTCCGGCGAGCCGGCCTGGGGCGAATGGGAGCCGCACCTTCTCGCGCAAGGCTACCGCTTCGCCCTGTTCGATACGCTCAACCGTTTCTATGTCGCCGAACGAGCATCCGGACATATTCGCCCGCCTGCCGTCCGAGCGCGCGCCATGGGACAAGGTCCGGCATATGTACGAGATCGGCCGCGCGCCCGAGAACGCCAATCATCCCGACCACGTGCTGGCGCTGGAGCTGGCACGCGGATTCTGGGCCAGCTTGCCCTATCTCGATCGCGATCTGATCGCGGCCATTCTCACGCGCGCCCGCGCCGGCAGAGCGCGGCGCGACGCGCCCGATTTTTCCGCCGCCATCGACACCGAAGCATTTCGGGCCGCGCTCGGCCGCATCGCCTGCGGCTATGACGGCGGCCAGATCATCGATGAGTGATGTCGCTAGAGACGCAGGCGGCCCTCGGTGATGCGCTTGTACATCGCACCATCGAGCGGCACATACGCGGCGTGCGCGGGGTCGTGCACGTAAAGCGGATCGGCGCACGCGCTCGGATCGTAGGCCTCGGCGCCGCCGCTCTTCATCTGCTTGAACGTCGGGGTCACGTCGATTTTGTCGCGGATGCGCAGGAACACCGGTTGGGCATATTTCGGCAGGCGTTGCGCGAGGTGTTCGCGGAATGCCGCGAGATCGATCAGGCCGGCACAGACAAGCTCGGCCATGCCGGCGCGACCGTCGGTGCCGGGAATTGCGACGCCGTAGACGTTCGCCTCGGTGATCCCCGGAAAGGTCGTGATGGCCGCGGCCACTTCGGACGTGGCGACGTTTTCGCCCTTCCACCGGAACGTGTCGCCGATGCGATCGATGAAATAGTAGAAGCCCTGCTCGTCGCGGCGCATCAGATCGCCGGTGCGAAACCAGGCGTCGCCGCGCACGAACACATCGCGCAAGACTTTGCGCTCGGTCTCCGCCGGGTCGGTGTAGCCGTCGAACCGCCCGCCGTGATCGCCGCCACCTGCGGAGATGCGACCGATCGCCTCGCCGATCTCGTTCGGGCCGCAGCGCAAACAAAACCCGTCGTCATTGCGCACGGGCATGCTGCGCGCGACGTCGAACTTGACGAGCGCCAACGCATCGCGTTTTGCGATGAAGGGCGGCATGCGGCCGATCGCGCCCGGCTTTCCCTCGACGTTGAACAACGACACGTTGGCCTCGGTCGCTGCGTAGAATTCGAGGATCTGCGGAATGCGGAACCGGCGCTGGAATTCCTCCCAGACGTCGCCGCGCAGTCCGTTGCCGCAGCAGAGCCGCAGCCGGTGCCGCGTCTCTTGCGGATGGGGCGGCGCCGCGAGGAGGTAGCGGCACAGCTCGCCGATATACTGGAACAGCGTGCAGTCGAAGCGCACCACGTCGTCCCAGAACGTGCGCGCGGAGAATTTTTCCAGGATCGCGACCGAGCCGCCGTTGACGAGCGTTGCGCCGGTCGCGACCGCGCCGCCGATGCTGTGATACATCGGCAGGCAATTGAGCATGCGGTCGGCCGGCCCGGTCTCCATCATGCCGGCGAACCAATGGGTCCATACCATCAGCCGGTAGTGGCTGATCTTCGCGGCCTTCGGCAGGCCGGTGGTGCCCGACGTGTAGACGTAGAGCGCACGGTCGTCGATGCCGACCGGGCGCTGTTCATCGTCCGCAAGCGCGGCCGGCGAATGTTGGGCGACCGCGTCTGATATATCGGGATAGCGGGTGTCGCCGCCGTGCGACCAGATTTTTCCGGCGGTCTTGCGATGAGGCTGCGCCGTCTCCAGCGCATCGATAAGTTCATCGGCGACGATGATGTGCTTGGGCGCGACGATGTCAAGGCAATGCGCGAGCGCGGGCCCGGCGAGATTCGTGTTGATGAGCGCGACGGCGCCGCCAGCGCGGGTGATGCCGAGCCAGATCGCCATGTATTCGGGCCGGTTCGGCATTATCAGGGCGACGTTATCGCCGTGGCCGAGATTTTGTGCGAGCGCCCAGCGGGCATAGCGGTTCGCGCGTGCATTTAAGGCGCTGAAGCTGAAGTTTTCCGCGTCGGAGACGAGCGCCGGCGCATCGCCGAACCGCTCCGCCAATTCGGCGATGACCGCCGGAAAGTTGCGCAAGGGCGAATTCGCGATCGGCGCGGTCAATTCGAGCGCGCGCAGCCACGCCTTCGAAGCGGCTTTCGCGGGTAGCGCCGGCCTAGGCCGCACGATCGTCTCGCTCTCGTTTATGCCTATTTGTTCGGTTCTTTGGTTATCAATATGTCGATCTCCAGTCACGATATTGTTAGTAGACTTTAGCATTTCTGCCGATTTTCGGCGCGGTCATCGGCTCGTCGGTCGTAGCGCATATGGTGATTTATAACGAAAAGCAGCAATCCTGCCGCGAGCAATTCTCGAAAATGTAGATGGTGGACATCGGCCGTTAAGGTTAGCGTGGGCAGCTTTTTGGTCATTCGCGTTGTTGCATTGCGCTGCACCTTTTAGATACTTTCCCATGATTAAGATGCCGTTTCGAAAGCACGGCGGTTTTGGGCGTTAAACCGATGCAGTTCCACACGCGGAACGGACGGGTGAGGTAAATGAAGAGCGAGACGATCGCTATTCACTACGGCTATGATTTCGATCCTGCGACGCACGCTGTGGCGGTGCCGATCTATCAGACCGTCGCCTACACATTCGATTCCGCCGAGCACGGCGCCGCGCTCTTCAATCTCGAAGTCGAGGGCCACCGCTATAGCCGCATCAGTAACCCGACGACGCAAGTGCTGGAGCGCCGCGTCGCGGCGCTGGAAGGCGGCGTCGAGGCGCTGTGCGTCGCGACCGGCCAGGCAGCGCTCACCTATGCGATCCAGAACGTCACCGAGCTCGGCACCAACATCGTCTCTGTGCCGCAACTTTACGGCACCACGCATACCTTGTTCTCCCATCTGTTGCCGCGCCAAGGCGTCGCGACGAAATTCGCCGCAGGCGATCAACCTGCCGATGTCGAACGCATGATCGATGCGAAGACCCGCGCGGTGTTCTGCGAATCGGTCGGCAACCCGGCCGGCAATATCTGCGACATCGAGGCGCTCGCGACCGTCGCGCATCGCCACGGCGTTCCGCTGATCGTCGACAACACGGTGGCGACGCCGATCCTGATCAAGCCGATCGATTACGGCGCCGATGTCGTCGTCCATTCGCTGACCAAGTTCATGGGCGGTCATGGCACGACCCTCGGCGGGGCAATCGTCGACAGCGGCAACTTCCCGTGGAAGGATCACCCCGAGCGCTTTCCGATGTTCAACGTCCCCGACGCCTCCTACCACGGGCTCGTCTACGCGGATCATTTCGGGTCTGCGGCCTATATCGCGCGCTGCCGCAGCGTCTTTCAACGGACGACCGGCGCCGTGCTGGCGCCAATGAGCGCATTTCTGCTGCTGCAGGGCATTGAGACGGTGGCGCTGCGCGTCGAGCGTCATGTCGAAAATGCCCGTCGCGTCGCCGAGTTCCTGCGCGAGGACCCGCGCGTCGACTGGGTAAACTACGTCGGGTTCGCCGACAATCCCTATCACGCGCTTGCGCGGAAATATCTCGGCGGCCGCGCGTGCTCGCTGCTCACCTTCGGTGTGCGTGGCGGGTTCGAGGCAGGCACCAAGTTCTACGACGCGCTCAAGCTGGTCAAGCGGCTGGTCAACATGGGTGACGCAAAATCGCTCGCCTGTCACCCGGCCTCGACCACCCATCGGCAGATGGCGCCGGAAGACCAGATCAAAGCCGGCGTGCGGCCGGAAATGATCCGGCTCAGCATCGGCATCGAGCATATCGACGACATCATCGATGACCTCAAGCAGGCGCTCGACGCGACCAGTACGCCGCCGTCGATGATGGCGGCCGCCGAGTAACGGAGCGGAACGATGCCGGTGGTCATGGAGCAGGGCTCGTCCGGACGCAGCTATACGCTGCTGCCCGGCGTGCATTGCGCGCCGGTCGCAGCATCGATGCGCGGCGAGGGCATCAGTGTCGGCATCGTCAACAACATGCCGGACTCGGCCCTCGAATCGACTGAGCGCCAGTTCATCGGCTTGCTCGCGGCTGCGTCCGAACGCATGCCGGTGCGGGTGCGGTTGTTCTCGCTGCCGGGCGTGCCTCGTGCCGAAACCGCCCGGCAATACGTCGAATCGCACTATGCCGATATCCGCGAATTGTGGGACGCGAATTTCGATGCGTTGATCGTCACCGGCGCTGAGCCGCGCGACGCGCTGCCGACCGAGCCTTATTGGCCTGCCTTCGGGCGGCTGGTCGATTGGGCTGCGCGCAATACCACGTCGACGATCTGGTCCTGTCTTGCGGCGCATGCCGCCGTGCTGCATCTCGACAGCATCGAGCGTGTTGCATTTCCGGACAAATGCTTCGGCATTTTCGAATGCGAGCGTGCGCTGGTTCACCCGCTGACCGGTGGGGCAGCGTTGCCGGTGCAGGTGCCGCATTCGCGGTGGAATGATTTGCGCGAGGTCGATCTGTCGGAGCGCGGCTACCAAGTGCTGTCGCGCGGGGAGGCCGTCGGCGCCGATCTGTTCATCAAGGACATCGGCAGCCTGTTCGTCTTCCTGCAGGGCCATCCGGAGTACGAGCCGCAGACGTTGCTGCGCGAGTATCGCCGCGACATCGGCCGGTTCCTGCGCGGCGAACGCGAGACATATCCGGCGCCGCCGCGGCGTTATTTCGATGGGGCGACCGAGCGGATCTTGGATGAGTTTCGCGTGATGGCGCTTGCCGGGCGAAGCGAGACGCTCTGGAGTCTTTTCCGGCGACGGCATTGCGCGATCCTCTGGTGCGCGCGTGGCGCAGCGCGGCGTTGCGGTTCTATCGCAACTGGCTTGCGACCATCGTCTCGCGCCGCAAATCGGGAACGTCGCGCAGTGTCGCCGCATCAGCAATGATGCGCGCCTGAGTGCATTCTCCGCGACGAAGATTTGCGAGAGAGGCACACTACATCCCGAACATCGCGGCTTCGGTGTAGGCGAGGTCACCGAGCCGCGGTCGTTCGGGTCCCTTGAAGAATTTCGGCTGCCATCCAGCGAAATAGTGGCCGATGAAGTCCCGGGATTGGTCCGTCGGCGTCGACGACGACGAACGGATAACCCCGGCGCAGGAGATAGCGGCCGATCAGCCCCGCAAAGCGGACCACGTCGCTAAGGTTGCGACAATAGACGAGTTGGGCGCACGGCAGTACGCCCTTGACAAGGCGCGGCCGAAAGACGAACGGACAAGCGCATTCTGGCATTATGCACCAGAAACTCAGGCAGCCGTATGCGACATGGTCGACGAGAAGGTTTCGCTCGAACGGCTCAAAACGTGCGGTCGGTTCGGTGTCGGGACCGACAATGCACGCGTCGCCGGCCACCCGTTGCAGGGCCGGTAAACCCGACGAAAATGCCTTGGCTGTAGCGCGTGTAGCCCTGCGCTTCGAGGGTCGTTAGCGTATTGGTTGCGGGTGAGATGTTGAGATAGGTCACTGTTTTATGGCGCAAGCGCTTGGGCGGCGAGGAACGACGCATAGCCGCGAAACTCTGGTTCGACATACCAACTCGAAATATTGGCCCGGATGGCGTCAGGGTTGTTGCCGGTTCGCGGGATAGCGAAAATCAGCAGGATCGCGCCGACTGGCCGACCAAAGCTCTCGAGGAGGTAGCCGCATTTCGGCAAACCTTCGAGAGCAGGACGGCTGCGACAGACAATCAAGCACGTGCAGCCAGAATTCGCGCCCGCGACGCACGCCAAAGCCCTTGCTCAGAAGTTCGGCGACGGCTTCGAAATCGCTCGGCGCGATCGGTCGCGAACGAATAGGGGCGGCGGCATCTTGAGATCGTTGATTGACCATAATTCGCAAGCCGTCTTGTACGCTGACCCAAGTCGCCATAGGGTTTTAACGAAAAGTCATATAGGGTGGTTCGATGTCGATTAAGTTAACGGTGATTTCCGAAATCGAACGGATCGCCGCGGAGCATCACAAGAAGCTCGCGCCGCTCACCGACGATGCGGTGCTGATGAACACCGGCCTCGATTCGCTGTGCTTTGCCGTGCTGGTGGCGCGGCTCGAGGACGAGCTTGGCGTCGATCCCTTCTCATCCGCCGATGACATCAGCTTTCCCGTGACCCTCGGCGATTTCGTGCGGGTCTACGAAAATGCTGCAGGCTGACGCGCGCTCGCTTCGCCAGCTCATCGCAGATCAAGGAACCGCGCCTCGATTTCTGTGGGGCGCCGGCGGTAGCGTCGCGATTGCCGATCTTGTGCGCGGCTCAAGCTTCGGCGGACGCCTGTCCGAACTCGCGGGCCGATCGGTGCTGCTGCTCGCGCGCGATCAGCTTCCGGCCGCGGTGGCGCTGATCGAGCTCGACGGCATCGCCCGCCGCATCGTGCTGTGCCCGGTCGACCTCGCGCCCGCGCACCTTCCGGCGATCGCCGCCAACGCCGAGGCCGACGCGATCGTGACGGATCGCCCGGCCGAGGAATTCGCTGCGCTCGGGATTGCGCTTCATGTTGCGGCCGGCACCAAGATCGAGCCGCGCGCCGATATCCCGCGCGGCGGCCGCCGCACCGAATGGCTCCTGCTCACGTCCGGCACGACCGGCGTGCCCAAGATGGTGCGGCACGATGTGGCGAGCCTGACCGCGCCGATCAAGCCGATCGCGTCGCCGCCGGTCTGGGGCACGTTCTATGACATCCGCCGCTACGGCGGTTTGCAGATCTTCTTCCGCGCCGTCGTCGGCAGCGGCTCGCTGATCCTGTCGAGCGCGGGCGAGCCGGTCGCCGAGCATCTCGCGCGCCTTGCGGCGCACGGCGTGACGCATCTCTCCGGCACCCCGTCGCACTGGCGGCGCGCGCTCATGAGTTCCCGCCGCGAAAACGATCGCGCCGCGCTACGTTCGCCTGTCGGGCGAGATCGCCGATCAGGCGATTCTCGATCAGCTGCGCGCGTTCTTTCCGCAAGCGGCGGTCGGCCACGCTTACGCGTCGACCGAAGCCGGCGTCGCGTTTGAAGTGAACGACGGCCTCGCCGGTTTTCCGGCGAGCTTCGTTCGCGTCGGGCAGGGCGAGGTCGACATCAAGATCGAAGACGGCTCGCTGCGGCTGCGCTCGGCGCGCACGGCATCCGGTTATGTCGGACCAGATGCCAAGCCGCTGCTCGATGACGAGGGCTTCGTCGACACCGGCGACATGGTGGAACTCACCGGCGAGCGCTACCACTTCGTCGGCCGCAAGGGCGGCATCATCAATGTCGGCGGGCAGAAGGTTCATCCCGAGGAAGTCGAGGCGGTCATCAACCGGCACCCGGACGTCTGGGCGTCGCTGGTGCGGGCGCGGCGCAATCCGATCACCGGCGCGATCGTCGCGGCCGACGTCGTGTTGAAAGGCGAGGCGGGTGCAAGCACGGATCGCGTCGCCGCAGCGGAGCGCGAGATCCTGGCGATCTGCCGCAGCGAGCTTCCGCCCCACAAGGTGCCCGCGATGATCCGGTTCGTCCCGAGCCTCGACGTCTCTGCCACCGGCAAGCTTGTGCGCCATGCGTAATGTCGTCGTCACCGGCGGCAGCCGCGGCCTTGGGCTTGGCATCGTGCGAAGGCTTGCCGATGCGGGCTATGCGCCCATTGCGGTTGCGCGCAAAGAGGGCGCCGAGCTTGCCAAGATCATGGCCGATGGCGGGAACGCGGAGTGCGATCCGATTTGCGCCGTTCGATCTCGGCGACGTCGATGGGATTCCGCGCTTCGTCGCCGGGCTGCGCAAGCAATTCGGTCCGCTCTATGGGCTCGTCAACAATGCAGCCGTCGGCACCGACGGCGCGTTGTCGCTGATGCACACATCGAAGATCGAGCAGACGGTGCGGCTCAATACGCTGTCGCCCATCGTCTTCACCAAATACGTGGTGCGGTCGATGATGGCGGACGGCGGCGGCCGTATCATCAATGTCTCCTCGATCGTGGCGTCGACCGGCTACAGCGGGCTCTCGGTCTATGCCGCCACCAAGGCGTCAATGGTTGGCTTCACGCGCTCGCTCGCGCGCGAGGTCGGGCGCATGGGCGTCAACGTCAACGCCGTCGCGCCAGGCTTTCTTGACACCGAGATGACCGAAGGCCTGAAGGACGAGACGCGCGAGAGGATCGTGCGGCGCAGTGCGTTGAAGCGGCTTCCGGCGGTCGACGATGTCGCCGATGCCGTCGAGTTTCTGCTCGGCGACAAGGCGAAGAGCATCACGGGTACCGTCCTGACCGTCGATGCCGGCAGCACCGCCTGAGCCGTTTCAGCTCGGCTCCGCTAAGGCGATGAAGATTACTTCGCCGCGACAATCACCGCTTCGGTGAGAATGAAGTCCACATCGCCCTTGTTCTCCTGCGGCCGGGCGAAGGCGCGGAAGGCATCCGAGCCGTCGAGCAGCATCGCTTTCAGGCGGGCCTTGCCGGCAGCATCGACCTCCTGCTGATCCGCCCACGGGCCGAGCACCATCGGCTTGTCGAGCAGCTCCGCATGCCGCTCGGTGAGCCCGGCGTTGCGGACGAGCGTGCGCCATTCGGTGAGCGTCAGGCAGCGGACATGGCTCGGATCGCGGAATTTCTCGAACGCGTTGTATTCGTCGGCCGCTTTGGCGAGCGCCGCGGCATCGCCCGCCATCATCGCAGGGTCCGGCGAAACATTGTCGACGAGGCCGAACAAGCCGCCGGCGCGCAGCACCCGCGCGACCTCTCTCGTGAACTTTGCGACGTCGTCGAAATGATGAGGCGCGATCCGGCACGTCACGATGTCGAAGCTGCCGTCGGCGAACGGCAGCGCCTCGGCCTTGGCATCGGCGAACGAGATGTTGTGGATGTTGCGCTCGCCCGCGAGCTTGCGCGCGACGGCGAGCATCTGCGGGGTGATGTCCGAGGCGATGACGTGGGCGACATGGGGCGCAAGGGCGAGCGCCATGTGGCCGGCGCCGGTTGCGATATCGAGCGCCGTCCACGTCGGCTGCGGCGCCAACAGCTCGACGAGCCGGGCGAGGCTGCCGCCCTTGGCATGGGAGCGACTGGTCGCGTAAGTCATGGCAAACGCTCCAAACCGCTCCTGGGCGAGAGACTTCGATTTCAGTTCCATGGCAGGGACCTTGTGATGTCGGCGACGGTGCGGGCGCGACGTTAACGCTCTGCCGATCCTGCAGCAATGCGACCATTGCTCGGCTGTTCAATAGCGGGCGACGCATGCTTAAATGCATCCGCGGCGCGTCTGTTGGGGATTATGGTGTGAACGAGTTTTCTGCCGGATCGAGCGACCGGGAGCTTATCGTCCTGGTCGACGCCGAAGACGTGCCGCAAGGCGTCGCGCCGAAAATCGACGTGCATCGCCAGGGCCTGATGCATCGCGCGATCTCGGTGCTGGTGCGCAACCGTGCCGGCGAGATGCTGGTGCACCGGCGCAGCGCGGCGAAATATCACTCGGGCGGCCTGTGGACCAATGCGTGCTGCAGCCATCCGCGCCCCGGCGAGTCGACGGCCGACGCCGCGCGACGCCGCCTCGCCGAGGAGATGGGAATCCGCACCGAGCTCAAGCCGCTGTTCACCACCCACTACCGCGCCGCGGTCTCGAACGGCTTTATCGAGGACGAACTCGTCCATGCCTTCGGCGGCACTTATGACGGCTCGGTCTCCCCGGACCCGGCGGAAGTGTCGGAATGGAAATGGATGCCGCTTGCCGACTTGACCCGCGATCTCCGCGAGCGGCCGGAACAGTACACCATCTGGTTCCGGCACTATTTCCGCGAGCAGTCCGACGCAATTGCCGCCTGGATGAAGAACGGCTAGTCGGCGCGGGTATGTGTGGCGCGGAGCAGCCTTCTGCCCGACTTGACCCTAGCCCGGTCCGACCGGTCTACAATCATCGAGACTGGGATCGACGATCAATTTCACTCTCCGCCGTCATGCCCCGCTTCAAGCGGGGCATCCAGTAACCACTGGACTATCGATTCGGGAACGGTCGTGCCCTATTGAGAAGCCAGGGGTTACTGGATCGCCCGGTCAAGCCGGGCGATGACGAGGCAATGGATTCGGCCAAGGATTCGGATGTCGCAACACCAATGACTTCCATCGCAGTCGCTGCCCGCCATCGCATGAATGATCCCGGCGCACTTCAAAGCTCAAGCGGCGTCGGTGCCTCGGTTCCGCGCAAGGAGGACGAGCGGCTGCTGACCGGCCGCGGCCAGTACATTGCGGACTTTCGCATGGCGGGGGCGCTGGAGGTCGCGTTCGTGCGCAGCACCGTGGCGCACGGGCGAATTCGCGCGATCCACATCCCGGACGCGGTCGCCGACAAGGTGTTCACGGCGAAACACCTTGTCGACGTGAAGCCGATCCGGGCAGCGACGGCGCTGCCTGGCTTCAAGCATTCCTCCGAACCCATCTTGGCGTCGGAGAAGGTGCGGTACGTCGGTGAACTTGTCGCCATGTGCGTCGCATCGTCCCGCGCCGAAGCCGAAGACATCGCCGGGACCGTGCAAGTCGACTACGACGAGTTGCCGGCCGTCAGCGATCTGATCGCTGCCCGCGAACCCGGCGCGCCCCTCGTCCACGAGGAGTGGGGCGATAACGTATTTTTGCAGGTGCGCGTCGACGCCGATATCGACTCCGTCGCGCGCACGGCGCCGATCGCGGTGACGCGTGAGTTCCGCACCTCCCGGCAGTGCATGTTTCCGATCGAAGGCCGCGGCTGCCTCGCTTACCGGGATGCGCGGCTCGGCTACCTCACGATCGTGTCGTCGACCCAGATGCCGCATATCGTGCAGATCGGTCTCGCGCATTGTCTCGGCGTCGCCGACAGCGCCATCCGCGTGATCGCGCCCGATGTCGGCGGCGGCTTCGGCTACAAGGGCCTGCTGCTGCGCGAGGAGGTCGCGCTGGCATGGCTTGCCCGGCGGCTCGACCGACCGGTGCGCTGGCTCGAAGATTGCCGCGAGCGGCTTGACCGCGAACCCCAATTGTCGGGAACATTGGTATCGCATCACCGGATACGCCGATCGCGATGGGCGACTGCTCGCGCTCGATTGCGTGGCGAGCGTCAATTCGGGCGCCTACTCGGTCTTTCCGACGTCCTCGGCGTTGGAAGTCTCGCAAATCGCGAGCCTGCTTCCCGGCCCCTACGACTTCAAGCTCTATCGCTGCCAAGCCTACGCCGTCTCGACCAACAAATGCCCGATCCTGCCTTATCGCGGCGTGGCGCGCACCGGGGTGTGTCTCGCCGTCGAAGCGGTCATGGATGCGATCGCCAACGAGGCCGGCCTCGAACCGCATGAGGTCCGCACGCGCAATCTCGTGCGCGCCGATCAGATGCCGTTCACCAACATCGTCGGCAAGTTCTTCGACAGCGGCGACTATCCCGAATGCATGCGCCGGGCGGTCGCGGCAATCGATGTCGCTGGTATCCGCCAGCGTCAGAAGCGAGGCGAGCCCGACGGTCGCCTCATCGGCGTCGGCATCTCGATCTTCTGCGAGCAGGGCGCGCTCGGCACGTCCGTGCTCTCCGGCTGGGGCCGGCCGATCGTGCCGGGCTACGAGCAGGCGAGCGCCCGCCTCACCATCGACGGCGACGTCGAGATCAGGGTCGGCACGCACTCGCACGGCCAGGGTCACGAGACGACGTTCGCCCAGATCGCGCATGAAGTTCTCGGCGTCGACCTCGACCGGATCAAGATCCTGCAGGGCGACACGCTCTATAGCCCGTTCTCGACCGGCACCTATGCCTCGCGATCGATCGTGATGGGCGGCGGTGCGGTTGCCCGCGCCGCGCGCGCGCTCGCGGAACGCGCCAAGCCCATCGGCGCGTGGCTGATGCAAGCGGATAAGGCGGACGTCCGTGTTGAAAACGGCGCGGTGGTCGGACGACAGGCGAGCATTTCGCTGCGGGAAATTGCTCACGTCTGGTATCTGCAGCCGCACCAGCTCCCGCCGGACGTTGATCCCGGCGGACTCGAAGTCACCACCGGCTATCGCGCGGGACGCGACAGCGGAACGTTCAGCTATGCGGCGCATGCGGTGGTCGTTGCCGTCGACCCGCAGACCGGCTTCATCGAGTTGCTCGATTACGTGGTGGTCGAAGACGGCGGCGTGCTCATCAATCCCATGATCGTCGACGGCCAGATCGAAGGCGGCACGGTGCAGGGCATCGGCACCTGCCTCTATGAAGTGATGCCCTACGATCGCCAGGGTCAGCCGTTGGCGGCAACGCTCGCGGACTACCTTCTGCCCGGCGCGACCGATGTGCCGAACATCCGCATCCTGCACATGGAGACGCCGTCGCCGCACACCGAATTTGGCGTCAAAGGGATCGGCGAGGGTGGTGCGGTGGGCCCGCCGGCAGCCATCGTGTCGGCGGTCAATGACGCGCTCAAAACCGTGGGCGCGGAAATCTACGATGTGCCGCTGACGCCCGAGCGCGTTCTTGCCGCGATCGACGCCGCCATCAAATCGAGCAACATCGCCGGCGTGACCGGATAGCGGGTGAGGCGCACGCCGTAGGGCTGCAACGCGTCTTCGATGGCGGAGACCACGGCGGCAGCGGCGGGAATGGTGCCGACCTCGCCGGCACCCTTGGCGCCGAGCGGATTGAGCGGTGACGGCGTTTCTTTGTAGAGCGTGTCGAACATCGGAAAGGTCGGCGCCGTCGGCATCAGATATTCGGCGAAGCTCGTCGTCAGCGGCTGGCCGGCGTCGTCATAGCCCATCCATTCGAGCAGTGCGTTGCCGACGCCGTGGGCGATGCCGCCATGGACCTGGCCGTCGACGATCAGCGGATTGACGAGAACGCCGAAATCCTGGAGCGCGACGTAGCGCAGGATGCGCACTTCGCCGGTCTCAGGATCGACCTCGACCTCGGCCGCATGACAGGCGTTGGCGTAGGCCAGCTGGTCGGTGCGGAAGTTGCGGCTCTCTTCCAGCCCGGGCTCCATGCCGGGAGGAAACCCGTAGCCGGGCGCGCCTTGCAGGATGCGCGCAAGCTCGCCGAGCGGAACGCCAAGCTGCGGCGCGCCGACGACCTGCAGGCGCCCATCGACGAGCTCGAGATCGGCTTCGGCGACCTCGAGCACGTGGCTTGCCAGTGTCTTGGCCTTGCGCGCGACCGCCTGCGCCGCGAGCTTGACCGAGGAGCCCGCCGTCACCGTCTGGCGGCTGGCGAAGCCGCCAAGCCCGACGGCAACTTTGCCGGTATCGCCCGCGATCACCTGCACGTCGGCCGGTGCGACGCCAAGTTCGCCCGCGCAAATCTGCGCAAGCGCGGTCTTCAGGCCTTGGCCCATGGCAGCGGCGCCGGTGAACACCGAGATGCGGCCCGAGGGCGCGACGCGCACGACGCCGGACTCGAACGGCCCGCGCCCGGTGCCTTTCATGGCATGCGCAAGCCCCATACCGATCAGCCGGCCGTCCGCGCGCGCCGCCGCTTGGCGCGCCGGAAATCCATCCCAGTCAGCGGCGGCGAGCACCGCGGCTTGGCACGCGGGGTAATCGCCGCTGTCGTAGACCACGGGGGCGCCCGCACGCGTCTTGAGCGGCTTGGTGTAAGGCAACTTCTTGGCCGGGATCAGATTGCGCCGGCGCAATTCGGCCCGCTCGATGCCGACTTCGCGCGCGGCGATATCGATGAGCCGCTCCATCACGAACGAGGCTTGCGGATAACCGGCGCCGCGCACGGAGGAGACCGGCACCTTGTTGGTCAAGGTGACGGCGACGTCCATGGCGAGCGCCGGCACGTCATAGGGGCCCGTCAGCGTCGAGGCCGAATTGTACGGCAGGTTCACGTCCTGGAGTGCGTAGGCGCCAAGGTCGTGCAGCAGGCGTCCTCGCAGCCCGAGAATGCGGCCATTGCCGTCGAGCGCCATCTCGATCGACCAATGCTGGTCGCGCTCTTGGACGGCGCCGAGGAAATGCTCACGCCGGTCCTCGATCCATTTCACCGAGCGGCCGAGAAGTTTCGCGGCGGCAACGACAGCGACGTCTTCCGCATAGACGCACAGCTTCGGCCCAAAGCCGCCGCCGACATCCGGCGTCGCGACGCGGAGCCAATTGTCGTCGAGCCCGAGTATCGAGGCGAGGGTGTTGCGGAGGTCGTGCGCCTTCTGGGTCGAGGCAAAGACCGTCAACGTATCGTCAGCTTTGCGGTATTCGACGGCGATGCCGCGCCCCTCCATGGAGTGGCCGCCTCCGCGATGCGGCCAAAAACCTTCGCGCACCACATGGGCGGCAGCGCGGAACGCACCGTCCGCATCGCCGAAGGCGACCTTATAAGTGGAGATGACGTTGGACGACACCTCGCGACGCACTGGCGGCGCCCCTGCGACCGCCGCCTTGCGACAATCGGCCGCCGATGGCATGACGTCGTAATCGACCTCGACCAGCGTCGCCGCATCCTCGGCGATGTAGCGCGACTTCGCGAGCACGATCGCCACCGGCTCGCCGACATAACTCGCCTCGCCGTCGGCAAGCGCGAAGGCCCAGCAGCGGTCGAGCGCCGCGCCCGAATTGGAGGTGCGGATCATGCGGCGCTTTGCCATCACCGGCGCAAGATCGTCAAGCGTGAGCACCGCGACGACACCCGGCAATGTCCGCGCCGCGCCGCAGTCGATCTTGCGGATCAACGCATGGGGATGCGGGCTGCGCACGAACGCCGCTTCAAGCGCGTCGGCGACCGCCACGTCATCGACGTAACAACCGCGGCCGGTGAGCAGCGCATGATCTTCAAGCCGCGGCAGACGAGCGCCGATCATCTCAATTCGCGATGGCCTTTGCGGCTTTGGCGACGATGTCCTTCGGCGTGGCGTAGACTTCCGAAAGCAGCGCCTGGATCTCGCGCGCCGTCACCGGAACGATGTCGACCTGCGCCTTCTCGGCATCGGCCAGAAAGTCGGGGTCCTTCATGGTGGCCTCGAAGGCGGCGATCAGTGCCTGATGGCGATCCGCCGGGATCCCGGGCGGCGCCACGTACGGCCGGGCCATCGCCTGGCCGGTGAGGATGAGGCGCAGCATCTTCGCCTGTTCGTCGCCCTTGGCGAGATCGGTGACGGCCGGCACGTCGGGAATGTCAGCTTCTTTGCGCAGGCCGAACTGCACCGGCATGTTGACGCGCTTCGACTTGATCCAATCCATGTGGCGGGCCTTGGCGGTGCTCCACGACACGCCGCACATGCCGTTGACCTCGCCACGCTCCATCGCCAGCGTCGCATCGTTGGTGCCGGGATAGCCGCTCACGAGCTTGAGCTTGGCGCCGAACATGTTGCGCAGCACGTTGGCGAAGATATCGGGATCGGCATCTTTGCCGAGCCCGCCCATGGTGAACGGCTTCGCCAGCATGTCGCTGAAGGTCGCGATCTGCGACGTCTGCCACGTCATGCAGACGCTGACGTCCGAGGAAATGCTGCCGAGCCAGGAGAACCGCGTCGCATCGAACGGCGCATTGATGAGGAGCGGCGCCACCACCATGCTGCGCGAGAACGTGCCGATCACGGTGCCGTCTTTGGGTGCCGCATTATAGAGATAGAGCGTCGCCCGCTCGCTCCCCGCGCCCTCGCAATTCTGCGGCAGGACATTGGGCTGGCCCGGAATATGGCGACCGAGATGGCGCGCTAGCAGCCGGGCATAAAGGTCATAGCCGCCGCCAACGGAAAAGCCGATCACCACGGTCACGGTCTTGCCGCGGTAGAAGTCCGAAACGGCATCGGCGCGCGCCGGAGCGACGGCGGCGCCAGCCATCGCGGCGACAAGCGTCGCCGGTGCGGTAAGTCTCGCAACGAGAGCACAAGCACGCCGCCAGCGCGGTGCTCGCGGGGATCTATCCCCGCTCGGAACACAGGGCGATTGCAGATGGCGCGGCGTCTTCTTCTCCCTCCCCCCTTGTGGGGGAGGGTCGGGGTGGGGGGTCGGGAGGTGACGGCACAACTCTGCCGTATCGCCCGACCCCCACCCCCGACCCCTCCCCACAAGGGGGAGGGGAGAATAAACGGCGTGGCCATGCCTCAGGCGAACACCCTCCCCTGGAGGGGGAGGGTCGGACTGCCGAAGGCAGTCCGGGGTGGGGTGGCAGCGCTTCAGCAAACTCAGCGCCGATGCCGAATATGTGGAAGCGTTGTCACCCCCACCCGGCCGCTGACGCGGCCGACCTGCCCCCTCCAGGGGGAGGTGAATCGACGCGCGTCCACAATCAATGCCGCGCGACTGTGGTTCGTTGCGCTGCGCCCCACTATCTGACGAGCGCAAAACCTCGCGTAACAAAGCGCTCGGCACCCAGATTCAGCCCCCATCCCCTCCAACTCACAGCCATGGTGCGGCTCCGAAGGCTCGCCTCAATGGCGCGGAAACAGCGCCGGGAATTTTGCCCGCAGCCGCGAGCGCAGGTCGGCGCTGACATCGACCACGGTCGGGAATGTCTTGTTGAGCTTCTTCTCATACGGGATGCACGCATCGATGAGGACGCGGTTGTTGAAGTTGCCCGGTAGGTAGAGCGGATCGCGCTTCGAGGCCCACGCCTTCTGGATGAGGTCGATGTCGGTTGCCGGATCGAAGCGCGTGCACATCGCCCACAGCACCTGGTCGAGGTCGCCGGCATCGATGTCGTCGTCGACCACCACGGTCCATTTGCCGGCGTAGGCGCCGCCCTGGCAATTCGCCGCGATGTGGAGCGCGTTGCGCGCGTGTCCGGGATAGCGCTGCTTGATCTGGATCGCGGTGAAGCGGGTCGCGGGGCCGGCCTCGTGATTCCAGACGCCGATGACGTCGGGGACGCCGCTCGCCTCGAGCGCGCGCCAGATCTGCGATGACCCGGCGATGCCCTTGAGGAGGCCGGTCTCGTCGACCGGCTTGTGCTGGGGCGCGCAGGTGAGGATCGGGTTGTTGCGGTGGAGGATGGTCTTCACCGTGACGTAAGGGCGCGGCACGGTGTCGTCCGAGTAGTAGCCCATCCATTCGCCGAACGGGCCTTCGGGCAGGACCTGGCCCGGCACCGTCTCGCCTTCGATCGCGATCTCGCAGTCGGCCGGAATCGGAAAGCCGGTGTAAGGTCCGCGCACCACGTCGATCGGCTCGCCGCGCAGGCCGCCGGCCACATCCATCTCGCCGATTTCCGGCAGCGGGCTCGACGACAGCATGAACAGCAGCGGGTCCTGCCCGCACAGGATCACGACCTTCATGGGCTCGCCGCGCTCGAAATATTTGTCGCGATAAATCCGGCCGTGCTTGCCCTCGGTGATCTGGCAGCCGATCGTCTTGGCGTCATAGACCTGGCTGCGATAGGCGCCGAGGTTGAACCAGCCTTCGTCGGGGTCCTTGGTGATGACGCAGTCGCCGGTGCCGATGAAGCGCGCGGTGTCGAGCTCATGGTGACGCGGCACCGGGAATTTCAACACATCGATGGCATCGCCCTCGATGACGTTTTCGAGGATCGGCCCGTCCTTGACATTGCGCGGCGGCAGCGGTTTGAGGTCGCGCATGCGCTCGTGATAGCGCTGTACGATGTCGACCTTGCGGTCATGTTCGAGCGGCAGGCCGAGGGTCAGGGCGATCGCGGCGGATCGAGGAGAGCTGGCCGTAGAGCGTGCGGTAACCGGCCGGATAGCCCGGCACGTTGTCGAACAGGATGGCGGGTGCGTGGCCGCGGCTTTTCTCGGTCAGCATGTGGGTGATCGCGCCCATCTCGACGTCCCAATTGGCACCGTCGACGCGCTGAAGTTCCCCCATCTTGTCGACCTGATCGAGCCAGCCGCGCAGGCCGCGATATTGCATTCTTGATTCCGAGTTGGCCGCGGCCGCAAGGCTCATGTCGTTTTCTCCACTCAGGCGCCGCGCCAACGAGGCGCTCGATAGCATGTTGCCGACGATGCCTTCGATGTCATGCCCGCGAAAGCGGGCATCCAGTAACCACCAGCTCGTATCGTAGCAAACAGGCCGGCCGTTCGCAGGCTGCGGGTTACTGGATCGCCCGCTTTCGCGGGCGATGACATTGTTCTGATCAAGCGACGACCAACCGGTCCCGCATCACTTTAGCCGCTTGGCGGCCTCCTCGACCACGCTCAGATCGGCGTACTTCTTGATGTCGATGCTCGTCTTGATGAAGCCGAGGTCGCGGGTGAGGTCGACGTTGCGCTGCAACGCCGCGAGGTCGGGCATCATGTTGGGGTCGCGGTAGTTGTCCTGCTTGGTGAAGACCCAGGAGAAGCGCTCGGCCGGCTGCTTGGTGATGCGGGCGCAGATCTCCATCGCCTGGGCATGGTTCGCCGGGTCGAGGTACCAGCGCACGATGCGCAGCGAATCTTCCATGAAGTCGAGCAGCGCGGCGCGGTTTTTCTCGATGAAGCTCTTGCGCGCGACCCATACGGAGAACTGCGAAACGCCGATGGCATCCTCGGTCGTGAATAGCGTGCGCCCGACTTTGCGCAACTGCGGGTCGAGGGAGAACGGCAGCACCGCCGGCACGAGGTCGACCTTCTTCTCGGCCAGCATCGCCCGCATGGTCGGGAACGGCAACTCCAGCGTGGTGTAATCGCGCCGGTCTTCGAGGCCGTGCTTCTTCATCATCGCTCGCATGGCGATGTCGACCGCGCTACCGTTGGCATTGGTCGCGACGGCGCGGCCTTTGAGGTCCTCGATCTTCTTGATCGGGCCGTCGGCGAGCACCATGAACTCGTTGCTGTAGTAGCCCGGGTTGCCGTCCTGGAACTCGTCGGCGATCACCCGCAGATCGTCCATGCCGGCGTTCTCGATCGCGATCGGCAGGGTGGGGTAGGTGAGGTCGGCGATGTCAAGCTCGCCGGCGCCCAGCGCGGTGATCAGCGGCGGCGTGCCGACGAACCGCGTCACTTCGAGCTGATAGGATTTGCCGAGGTGCTGGGCGAGGTCCTTCTTCTCCACCAGCATCGGCGCCCAGTTGGCGATCGGAACGATGTAGGAGAGGCGGATCTTGATGGGGTCGGCCGCGCGGGCCGTCGACGGCGCAAGTATCGCTGCGGCGGCGATTGCGGCTGCGGACAGTATCGCGGCAGTCCCGGCTGCCAGTCCTCGTTGTGCGAGACGCATGAACTCCTCCCGATCGCCGATCTTGTTTGCAAATGCGGCTTCGTCGCCTTTGTCCCGCGAAAAGCACCAGTTGGCAAGCCGGGCGGAATAGTCGTTCAGGTGGCAGAACTCGATTGATGTCGCACCGCGCCGCAAACCATCAAAGGATGCCGATCCTTTTCCAAAATGCCTTCATTTCCTCATCACTGACAAATTCACCGCGTCGAGCCTGCTGCAGACCTTCTTCTACGGCTGCTCGTTCATCGTCACTCATCACGTAGACCTTGTCTTTCACTGGCTCAATTTGCTCTTTGGCCATCGCTTATTCTTCCCTTTTGAATGCGGCTTCACACGCCCTCGGCGTGCGCCTCGGGGTGCCACAGCAGCAGGCGGCGGCGCACCATCGCCATGATGGCGACGAGCACATAGCCGAACACCGCGATCTCGACGATGCCGGCGAACACGCCCGGCGAATTGGCGAACCGCCACGCCTGCATCATGGCGCCGCCGAGGCCGTAGCCGCCCATCGCCATTTCGGTGATCACCACCACGATCAGGGCAATCGGCAGCGCGACCTGGAGGCCGGTGAGGATCTGCGGCAGCGCGGCCGGCAGCATGATCTGCCACATCAGCTCGCGTTCGTTGGCGCCCATGTTGCGCGCCGACCAGGCAAGCTCCCGTTCGACGCTGGCAAGGCCGGCGATGGTTGCGGTCACCACCGGGAAGGTGGCGTCGAGCACCACCATCGCGATCTTGGAGACATCGTAGAGGCCGAGCCACAGGATCATCACCGGCAGGAACGCGATCTTCGGCATCGGGAAGCCGACCGAGATGATCGGATCGAAGAACCAGCGCGCGACTGCGTTCTTCGACATGGCGGCGCCGATCAGCACACCGGCAATGCCGGCGATGGCAAAGCCGACGAGCGCGCGATAGAGCGTCACGCCGGCATTGATGAAGAGGTCGCCACTCGAACGCATCCTGATAGATGCGCGCGACGACGACGCTGAACGGCGGCAGCATGAACGGCGTCACCGCGCCGCTGCGGGCGAAAATCTCCCACGCCACCAGCAGCGCCGCGATCGGCGCGAGGCGCAACGCGACCCATCCGAACGTGCGCAGGGTTGCACCCTCCTTCATTCGCGCCATCGCAGCACCCGCGCGGCGAACGCCTGGTAGAGCCGGTCGGCGACGAAGCCCGCGAACGCGACGGTGAGCACCACCGCGAACATCGCCTCGTAGGAGCCGTTGGCACCGAGGAAGCCGATCAGATAGCCAAGTCCGCGACGCGCCACGATCAGTTCCGAGCTGACGAGCAGGATGAACGACAGCGCGAGCGCGGTGCGCACGCCGTTGAGGAGTTCCGGCAGAGCGCCCGGCACCACCACGTCCCAGATCACGCGGAGCCGGCCGGCGCCCATGCTGCGCGCCGACCACGCCAGCAAACGGTCGCTGCCGCGCGCGCCGTTGTAGGCGCCGAGCGTCACCGGCAGCATGCAGCCGAGGAAAATGAGCAGGATTTTGGAGGCGTCGCCGAAGCCGAGCCACAGCGCGGTCACGGGAATGAGCGCCGACTTCGGCATCGGATAGAACAGTTCGACGAGCGGCGCGAGCATGACGTTGATGGAGCGCGAGGTCGCCATGAAGATGCCGAGCGCGGCGCCGATCACGACCGCGAGCGCGAGCCCGGCGCTGCCGCGATAGAGCGACGCCAAGCCGTTCTCGAGAAGCTCGCCCGAACGCGCAAGATCGACCCAGGCTTCCGCGACGCCGCTCAGCGGCGGCAGGGCGAGGGAAGAGACAAGCTCGAACCGCGAGGCCGCCTCCCACGCGACCGCAAGGATCGCGAGCGGCGCGTAGCGCCACAGCGTCTGTGCGGCCGACGCTGCCGTCATGGCGCGCGCTTCTCCATCGCCTTGACCGCCTCCTCGCGCACGAGGTCCCAGATCTCGTCGACCTTGTCGATGAACGTCTTGGTGCGATGGACCTGCGGGTCGTCCTTGTCGAACTTGGTGTCGACGATGGTCTTGATGCGGCCGGGGCGCGCCGTCATCACCGCGACGCGTTCGGCGAGGAACACCGCCTCCTGCACGTCGTGGGTGACGAAGATCACGGTCTTGCGGGTCTTCTCCCAGATCGCCAGCAATTCGCTCTGCATCAGGCTGCGGGTCTGGGCGTCAAGCGCGCCGAACGGCTCGTCCATCAGCAGCATGCGCGGATCGAAGGCGAGCGTGCGGGCGATCGCGGCGCGCTGCTTCATGCCGCCGGAAAGCTGGGAGGGGTAGCTGTCCTCGAAGCCGGTGAGCCCGACGAGATCGATGAAGTTTTGCGCGCGCGCGGCGCGCTCGTTGGCGGCGAGGTTTTGCCGCTCGAGGCCATAGAGCACGTTCTTGCGCACGGTCTTCCAGGGAAACAGCGCGAAAGTTCTGAAACACGATGCCGCGGTCGGGCCCGGGTCCGCCGACCGGCTTGCCGTCGATGAGGATGGTGCCGGTCTCGGTCGGCAGGAATCCGCCGATGAGATAGAGCAAGGTCGATTTGCCGCAGCCCGACGGTCCCAGCAGCGCGACGAATTCGCGCTCGCGCACCTCGAGCGAAATGTCCTCCAGCGCCAGCACGCTGCGGCCGACCGCCGGGCGGTAGTGATGGCACACCTTCTCGACGACGATCTGGGCCGGGGGAGTCATGAAAATATCCGCAGTCCGCCGACGCACGGCAGCAATAGGAAGAACGTGGAAAATCCCGAATGATTTCCCCTCCCCCGCGTGCGGGGGAGGGTCAGGGAGGGGGCACACTCCACGGCACGAACTTGCGGCAAGGCCCCCTCCCCAACCCTCCCCCGCACGCGGGGGAGGGGAAAATCGAGCCAGCCGAATTCGCCGAGCTCGCTGTTTATTCTCGTACTTACCGATCTAATTCCAGTCCGTGTTTATTCTACACGGGATTGTTTCACGTCTTGCTCACGTCACCGGCGTCAAAAGCTTCTTCCCGGCGAAATGCGCCGTGAGATTGTCGATCATCAGCTGGCCCATACGGGTGCGCGTCTCGATGGTCGCGCTCGCGTGATGGGGCTGCAGCAGCACGTTCGGCAGCGTCAGAAACTCTGGCGCGATGCGCGGCGAGTTCAGGAAAACGTCGAGCGCCGCGTAACCCAGCCGGCCGTCGCGCAGCCGCTCGATCATCGCAGGCTCGTCGATGACGGTGCCGCGCGCGACATTGATCAGCGTGCCTTCGGGGCCGAGCGCATCGAGCACGGCGGCGGAGATCAGCCCCCGCGTCTCCGCGCCGCCGCGGCACGCCACCATCAGGAAATCGCTGCGCCGCGCCATCGCGACGATGTCCGCCACATATTCATAGGGCACGTCCGGTTTCGGCCGCGGTCCGTGCCAGAGCACGTCCATGCGGAACGCCTTGGCCCGGTCCGCGATGGCGCGCCCGATGCCGCCAAGCCCGACAACGCCGACGGTCTTGCCGCCGACGCTGTGGCCGAGGCTGATCGGGCCCTTGAGCCATTCGCCGCTGCGCACGAAACGATCGGCGGCAACGATCTGGCGCGCTGACGCGAGCATCATGCCGATGGCGAGGTCGGCACATTCCTCGGCCATGATGCCGGGCGTATTGGTGACCGGTATGCCATGCTCGCGCGCGGCGGCAAGGTCGATGCCGTCGACGCCGACGCCGAAGCAGGAGATGACTTCGAGCTTGGGAAGCGAAGCAATCAGCGCGCGGGTCGCGCCGCGGTTCGCCTCGGTGGCGATGGCGCGGATGCGGCCCTGCAGTTCGGGCGCAAGCGTTCCTTCCGGCAGCGGATAAATGGTGAAATGATGCAGCTCGAACAACTCTTCGAGCGTGCGCATGGTCGCCGGCGGAAAGACGCCGAGCGACAGGACCGCGGGCTTCATGACTGACCCGCGCTGTTCTTCAATCGGACGCGCATCACAGTTCGAAAATCTTCTTTTCGGTTTTGTGCAGGCATTCGCTCGGTCCGTCGGCCTCGACGATGTAATTGTCGCAGATCACCGCAAAAATGCTGTCGGTCTCATAGCCCGGATGCACCGCGAGGTTCATGCCGGCCGCAAGCGACATGGTCTCGTCGGCGCGCACCAGCGGGCGCTCGACGAGATCGTAGCCCTGGCCATGGCAATAGAGCCGCAGCTCCGGCGGAAAGCCGCGAGCACGCATGTAGTCGTCGTGCGCGGCTGCGATCTCGCGGCAGGACGCGCCGGGCTTGATGAGCGAGAGCGTATGGTCCTGGGCGGCTTTCATCGCCGCGAAGCCGTCCTCAAGCTCGGCCGACGCCTTGCCGAACACCATGGTGCGGGCAAGCTCGGTGTAGAGGCCGCCCGGACCGTTGTTCTCGATCAGGATCGAGAAATGCTCGCCCGCCTTGAGCACGCGGCCCTGCATGTCGCGATCGGCAAAGCCCGCGCGCACGCCGAGCGGCGCCGACGTGCCGAGGAACAGGCCCTGCTCGCTGCCGAGGAGGCGCCCTTCATATTGGGCGAGCGCGGTGATCTCGGTGTCGCGCATGCCGGGCTTCACCTTCGCCGTGAGCCGCGCGAAGATCTCGTCCTGCATCAGCGCGGTCTTGCGGATCGCGGCAAGCTCCTCGGGGCTCTTGATGGCCTTGAGCCAGTCGATCGCCTCGGTGAGGTCGACGAGCGCGGTCGCCGGCGACAACTCCTTTTCGATCCGGGTCATGAACTTATGGGGCAGGGCGCCGCCGCCGGCGATGCCCACCGTCTTGTAGGCGCGCCGCTTGATGTCGGACACCACCAACTCGGCCTGATACTCATCGGTGTAGGCCACCGAGGTGAAGGCCGCCGTGGTGAGGATTTCGCCGACGCCGCGATGGACCTCGTCGTTGCCGCCGAGCCTGCGCCGGCCGCCGCGCGGACCCATGTCGACCACCGTCATCCAGTCGTTGGCGTGGAAGATCACCGTCTTCGGGTAGCCATTGGTCGCAGGATGATCGGTGAGCCATTTGGCATGGCCGCCAAGCCAATCGTTATTGCTCTGGACGATCAGCGCATCGACGCCGCGCTCCGCCAAGACCTTGCGCACCGCCGACCAACGCCGATCAAGCTCGGCGTTTGACACCGGATTAACCATTCTTTCGTTCATCAGGTGCGCGCCTCCGAAACGCGGCCATGCGAGGCGCGGTTATGGTAATCCCGGTACCAATCGACGAACTTGCGGATGCCGTCCGCAACCGGCGTCGAGGGCGAGAACCCGACCGCCCGCTCGAGCGCGGTGACGTCGGCGCAGGTCTCCCGCACGTCGCCCGGCTGCATCGGCAACAGGTCCGCCACCGCCTTGCGGCCGAGTGCCGTTTCGAGCTGCCGCACCACTTCCATGAGGTCGACCGGCGTATGATTACCGATGTTGTAGATGCGCCATGGGGCGTAGCTCGACCCTGGATCGGGCTCGTCGCCCGACCACGCGGGATCGCCCTGCGGCACGTGATCGATGAGCTTGACCACCGCCGTCACCACGTCGTCCACGTAGGTGAAGTCGCGCCGCATGTTGCCGCGATTGAAGAGCTTGATCGGCCGGCCTTCGAGAATGGCTTCCGTGAAGAGCCACATCGCCATGTCGGGCCGGCCCCATGGTCCGTAGACCGTGAAGAAACGCAGTCCCGTGGTCGGAAGGCCGTAGAGGTGGGCGTAAGCATGGGCCATCAGCTCGTTCGCCTTCTTCGAGGCGCCGTAGAGGCTCAGCGGATGGTCGACATTCTGACTCACGCGGAACGGCATCGCGGTGTTGGCGCCGTAAACCGACGATGACGAGGCGTAGAGAAGATGGCGCGTTCCCGCATGCCGGCAGCCTTCGAGCACGTTCAGGAAGCCGACCATGTTCGACTGCACATACTCGTGCGGTGCCGTGAGCGAGTAGCGGACCCCGGCCTGGGCGGCGAGATGAACCACCTCCTGAAACTTTCCCCCAAGGAACAACGCCGCCATGCCATCGCGGTCGGCGAGGTCGAGCTTCTCGAAACTGAAGGCAGCAAACCGGGCAAGCTCGGCGAGGCGAGCCTCTTTCAGAGCCGGGTCATAATAGGCGTTAAGATTATCGAGGCCGACGACGCTGCGCCCTTGCGCCAACAGCCGCTGCGCCACATGGAAACCGATAAATCCGGCGGCGCCGGTAACCAGGATCGGCGGAGCCGCCATATCGTTCCTCCGCCCGCTCGCGGGCTTGTCGGCGGCATGAATGACATTCCCGGCCCGCACGTCAAGCCTGTTGCGCCGGGCCGGATCGATGCTATCGGTCTGTCGGGCCGATGCGGCAACGTCGGCGGGGGCTGATCGAGCACGACATGCCAGAGGTCAGGCAGTCATCGGCAGGGGACGCCCGTGCGCGCGAGGCGCCGCGCCTGCTCTACGTCGTGACCGAAGATTGGTATTTCCTCTCCCATCGCCTGCCCATGGCCCGCGCCGCCCGCGCCGCCGGCTTCGAGGTGCACGTCGCCGCCAATGCCGGCGACGACGCTGATGAGATCGAGGACAACGGCTTCATTTTTCATCCGGTGCGCTTCGTGCGCGGCCGGCTGTCGCCGCTGCGGTCGCTCGGCACCATCATGGCGTTGCGCCGGGTCTATCGCACGGTCGAGCCGACGATCGTTCATTACGTCGCCATGCAACCGACGGTGCTCGGCATTGCCTCGGTGGTGTCGCCGTCGTTTTCGTCGGTCTACGGCATCACCGGCCTCGGCTATTCCTTCATCTCGGAAACCGACAAAGCGCGATCGCTGCGGCGCGCGATCCGCATCTTGCTGCGGATCGGATTGAACCGCCACGGCTCGATCGGGCTGGTGCAGAACCCCGATGATCGCGAACTGCTGATCAGTCTCGGCGTGCGTCCCGAACAGATCGCGCTGATCCCCGGCTCGGGCATCGACGCCGACCGCTTCCGCCCGATTCCCGAGCCGGACGGCCCGGTCACCTTCGCTTTCGTCGGCCGCATGCTCGCCGACAAGGGGGTGCGTACATTGATCGAGGCGCACCGGATGCTGCGCGAGTCCGACATCGAGTGCGAACTGCTGCTCGCCGGCACTCCCGATCCCGCCAATCCCGCGAGCATCCCGGAGAACGAGATTGCCGGATGGACACGGGAGGAGGGCGTGACCTGGCTCGGTCACGTCTCCGACATCGAAACGGTGTGGCAGCGCGCGCACATCGCGGTGCTGCCGTCGCGGCGCGAGGGACTGCCGAAGAGTTTGCTGGAAGCCGCCGCCTGCGGCCGTCCCCTGATCGCGACCGACGTCCCGGGCTGCCGCGAGATCGTCATCAACGACAAGACCGGCCTCCTGGTGCCGCCCGACGATCCGCAAGCGCTTGCAGCCGCGATGCTGCGTTTGATCCGGTCGCCGTCGCAGCGCGTCCGCCTCGGCGTGGCGGCTCGCCGGCTGGTGGACGAGCGCTTCTCGGCCGAGATCGTCGGCAAGGCCACGGTCGAGCTTTACCAAAAGCTGGTCGAAGATTCGGAATGATGGCGGACGGGGCGATGGGGCTCGCCGAATTGATCCTGCTTCCGGTCGCCGGCCTGATATGCGCGGCACTGATCCTGGCATTGCGGCCGCTAATGCTGCGCCATGCGATGGCGCGCCCCAATGCTCGCTCCTCGCACACGGTACCGACGCCCCAGGGCGGCGGCGCAGCCATCGTCGCGGCGACGCTTGCAACGATCGTGCTCGCGGTTGCGCTCGCGGCCGAGACACACGCAAGTCTCATCGGCGCCTGGCCGCTCGGCATCGCCGTCGTTCTGCTCACGATCGTCGGTGCGATCGACGACATGCATGCGATCGCGGCCTTGCCGCGGCTCTTCGCTCAGGCGATCGCCGTGGCCATCGTGGTGGCGGCAGTGCCGGCGGACATGCGGGCCGTGCCCATTTTGCCGATCGCGGTCGAGCGGGCTGCCGAGATCGTCGCGGGACTGTGGTTCGTCAACCTCGTCAACTTCATGGACGGCATTGACTGGATCACCGTCGCGGAAACGGTACCGATCACGGCGGCCGTTGTCGTCTTTGCATTCGCCGGCGCGGCGCCGCCCGCCGCCGGTATCATTGCCGTCGTCCTGCTGGGGGCCGTGCTGGGCTTTGCGCCGTTCAACCGGCCGGTCGCGGCGCTGTTCCTTGGCGATGTCGGCAGTTTGCCCATCGGCCTCATCCTGTTCTGGATGCTGCTCGTACTTGCCGGCAACGGTCACCTGGCGGCCGCGTTGCTGCTCCCGCTCTATTACGTCGCCGACGCGACGCTGACCTTGCTGCGCCGGATCGCGCGCGGCGAAAAAATCACCGAGGGCCACCGCACGCACTTCTATCAACTCGCAACGGCGCGCGGGTTCACCGTCATCGCGGTGGTGCGCGCCATCTTCGGCGTCAACGTCGTGCTGGCCGTGCTGGCCGCTGCCACGATCCGGGTGAACGCTCCCGCTTTCGATATTGCCGCGCTGATCCTCGGCGCAGCCGTCGTGGCGGCGCTTCTTTACATGATGTGGCGCGGACGGCGGTAGCGCCGGTGTCTTGCCGGCAAGTCCGAGACAGCTCCAGCGTCAATCCTTCGCACGCGTCGTCGATGCAGTCATTCCGGGGGCCGAACGCAGCGAGGCAGCCCGGAATCCATACTCCGCGGTCTGTGTTCATGGATTCCGGGCTCGCCTGCGCTTCCCTTCGGCGCCCCGGAATGACACACATCCAGGCGGGCGTCGCGCAGTCGCCCCAATTGGTCTTATGCTGATTTGGTGTTGCCGCGGCATTATGGGCGCCAGACCATGACGACGATCTACAAGATCTGCGCAGCGCAAGAATGGGCCAAGGCCGAGCGCGACGGCGAGTTCGCCGGATCGGCCGTCGATTTTGCCGATGGCTTCATTCATTTTTCGACCGCCGCGCAAGTCGCCGCGACGGCTGCGCGGCACTTCGCCAGTATGACCGGCCTCGTCGTGGTCGCGGCTCGCGCCGAGGACCTCGGGAGCGCCTTAAAGTGGGAGAAGTCGCGCGGCGGCGACCTCTTTCCCCATCTTTACGGCGCGTTGCCGCTCACCGCGGTGCGCTGGGTGAAGCCGCTGCGCCAGGATTATGACGGCCGGCACGTATTTCCGCGATTGGACGACTGATATGAGGCGATAACACCCGTCGGCTCATCCGGGCTACGGCGCTTTTTCTCGTCTGTTCGTGAACCTTTTCCCGTGCTCGTGCGACTACGTGAGGCGAAATGCCGACCCCGCAACGGGGCCGGCAGTGCGGGATTGCGCGCGGAGCGCGCCTCTCATCCATGAAAGGACACCTTTATGTCTCGACGCGAAATGATCGCTCGCGGCGCTGTTGCCGTCTTGATGGTCGCTGCAGCATCGGCGGCGTGGGCCCAGGAGAAGAAAATGAATCTGTTCAAGATCATTACCGTCAAAGACGAAATCATCATTGGCCTGACCGATGACGAGCTCAAGGCCATGGGCGGGACCGACGCCGGCGCGGTTGCCCAGGCGCTCGCGCAGAAGGGCACCCTCACCGTATGGCAATACAATGTGCATCGCGGCGCGAACGGCGAACTCCAGCAGGCGCCGACCGCCAAGATCGGCCTGATCGCCAACACCTCGCTGCGCGTCGAGCCCTACAAGACGCCCTACACCATCGCCCCGCACGAGTGAGGCACCCGTAGCCCGGATGAGCGCAACGGGCCCGCCTCTAGCGGCCCGGATGCAGCGCGCGACATCCGGGAACCACCGCTTCATCCCGCACGGCTTCAGCCAGCGTCCAACTTGGCCCCGGATATCGCTGCGCTCATCCGGGCTACGCGAAGAAGGCACCATCACGCCGCCGGGGCGGGGGTGAGGGCGCGCGACGGCCGTGCGAGCTTCTTGATGGAGCTTGCCGCCGTGATGGTGCGGTTCTCCGCATAGGCCTCGTGGTTTCGCTCGATGTCGCCGAGGTCGTAGAGATAGTTGACCATGAGGCCGTGGCTCTGTTTGCGGCCGCGCTCGGAGAGGTCGGCCGGCCAATCGAGTCGCTCGAGGCGCGCGCCGTTGCCGAGGTGAAAGCGCGAGACCGAGTCGGCGGGCAGGCCGCTGCGATTGCGCGCGGTCATGAAATAGGTCGCGGCGGCGCGCAGGATCGGCTCGCGCAGCTCCTCGATCGCCTCTTCGTCCTTCCACCAGCCATCGGCGTCGAGCTTCGCCAGCACCGTGCGATCGGCCTCGGACAGCGAAGGCGAGGGCTGCGCGCGCTGCCGCTTGAGCCAATCGGCGAAATTCGGCACGGGCGACAGCGTCACGTAGGTGGAGAGCCGCGGCATTTCCCGGCTCACCTCGGCGACGACCTGCTTGATCAGGAAGCTGCCGAAGCTCACGCCGGCGAGCCCGCGCTGGCAGTTCGAGATCGAGTAGAACACCGCGGTGGTCGCGCGTTCTGGATCGAGCGGCTCGCGCTTCATCTCCAGGATCGGAGCGATCGCGCCGGGGATATCGCGGGTCAGCGCCACCTCGACGAAGATCAGGGGCTCGTCCACCAGCGCCGGATGGAAGAACGCGTAGCAGCGCCGGTCCGGCGAATCGATGCGCGCGTGCAGGTCGTCCCAGTCGCGAATCTCGTGCACCGCCTCGTAGCGGATGATCTTCTCCAGCACCACGGCCGGCGTCGACCAGTCGATCCGGCGCATCACCAGGAAGCCGCGGTTGAACCATGACGAGAACAGATGCTCGAAATCGGCGTCGACTGCCGCGAGGTCCTCGCGCCGCGTCAACGCCGAGAGCAGCTGTCCGCGCATCTCGACAAGCGCGCTCGTGCCGCGCGGCGCGAGATTGAGCCGGCGCAGCAGTTCCTGGCGCCGCGGCTCGGCGGCGGCGTGCAGCTCGAGCGCGGTCGCGTCGGACGGCGCCGCCCGCCACGCCTCCATCGCCGCCTCGATGCGGGCGCGATCGGTGCCGAAGCGATTGGCGAGGGTTTCGAAGAAGGCGATCCGGGGACCGGTCGTCAGTTCGGCATAGCGGGTGAGGATTTCGCGGGCGAGCGCCACGCCCGACGCCTCGCCGCGGTTCGACAGCAGCTCTTCGCAAAGGTCGGCGAGGCCTTCACTCGAATCGCCGTGGTCGCGCCGGTCGCGCGCGCGCTCGATCAGGGAGCGCCCCCGCTCGGTGATGGTCTGCAGCAGTTCGCCGAAGAAGGATGTGTTCATGTGACCCGACCTGGTGTCCCAATTGGGCGCAATGCCCTTGAGCGACTCCTGACGTCATCGGTAATCCGCGCACAAACGGTCCGGCGCCCTAGCGACCCATCAAGGCGTCCGCGGGCGCCGTCGCAATTCCCGGAAACATACATAATACGACAACGGCAAAAATCATCAGCACCACAAACGGCATCACCCCCCAAATCACGTCCCGCAGAGGAATGTCGGGAGCGATGCTCTTGATCACGAAAATGTTCAATCCGACCGGCGGGTGAATGAGCCCAAGCTCCATGACGATGGTCATGATCACGCCGAACCAGATGAGATCGAAATGGGCTGCCTTGAGAGGAGGCAGAATGATCGGCGCGGTCATCAGGATGATCGAGACCGGCGGCAGGAAGAACCCCAGCACCACCACCATCAGCAGAATGGCCGTGAGCAGGACCCAGCGCGACAGTTGCAACGAGACGATCCATTCCGCGGTTGACTGGCTTATGTGCAGATAGCTCATCACATAGGAGTAAAGGAGCGACATGCCGATGATGAACATGAGCATGGTCGATTCGCGCAACGTTGCCGCAAGAATGGGCGCAAGCTCGTCTGCCCGCCACACGCCGTAGATGCTGGCGATCAGGAGAAGAGCAAGAACCGCGCCAAGCCCCGCGGTTTCCGACGGCGTCGCATAGCCGCCGTAGAGGGCGATCATGACGCCCGTCAGCAGGATCACGAACGGCAGCACGCGCGGCAGCAGCGCGAAGCGATCGCGCAGGCTCAGGTCGTCGCGGCGCAGCAGTTCGGACATGACGCCGGTCTGCTTGTGCGCCACGAGCGCCGCG
Source organism: uncultured Alphaproteobacteria bacterium (assembly GCA_963702755.1). Lineage (GTDB taxonomy): Bacteria > Pseudomonadota > Alphaproteobacteria > Rhizobiales > Xanthobacteraceae > JAJPKK01. The sequence goes on from CAVPDZ010000026.1 coordinate 176,595, forward strand.
CGATATTCGGCGCGAAACTGCCAGCCGGTGTAGGCGGCGAACAAGACGACCAGCAGCAGTGCCGGGCCGATCGCCGCGAGGAAGAGCCGCCCCAATGATTGCTCGGCCGCGACCGCATAGAGGATCATGGTAATCGAGGGCGGCAGCAGAATCCCGAGCGTGCCGCCGGCGGCGATGATGCCGGCGGCAAAGCCGCCCGAATAGCCGTGCTTGCGCATCTCCGGAATGCCGGCCGAGCCGATGGCGGAGCAGGTCGCGGGCGACGATCCGGCCATGGCGGCAAACAGCGCGCACGCGAATACGTTGGCGATGCCGAGACCGCCCGGAATCCGGTGCAGCCACGCGTGGAGCGCGCCGTAGAGGTCCTGGCCGGCGCGCGAGCGCCCGATGGCGGCGCCCTTGAGGATGAACAGCGGGATCGACAGCAGCGTGATCGACGCCATTTCCTCGTAGACGTTCTGGGCGATGGTATCGACGGACGCTGCCGGCATGAACAGGATCATGAAAACCGTCGCGATCGCCCCGAGCGCGAAAGCGATCGGCATGCCGGCAAACATGGCAATGAGGGTGGCGGCGCCGTAGAGCAGGCCGATGGCAGCGGTCGTCATTGCGGCCGTCTCGCCGGCCGGAGCTCGCCTGCGATCTGCACCACGAGTTGCACGCTCAGGAGCGTCATGCCGACCGACATGAGCGAGTAGGGGATCCACAGCGGCGGTCCCCAGGTCGATTGCGAATGGTAGTTCTCGACGAACGCCTCATCGAACAGCAGCCACGATTTCCAGGCAAAGAAGGCGCAGAAGACGAGGCTCGCGACATCGACCACGAGCTGGCGAACCCGGTTCACGCGCGGCGGCAGCAGGCCGACGATCGCCTCGATCGCGACATGGCCGCGCCGCGCCTGGATCGCCGACGCCGACATGAAGACCGCGCCGACGATGAGGAACACCGAAAGCTCATCCTGCCAGTCGGTCGAGAGGTGCAGGAAGTAGCGGCTCGCGACGCTGTAGGTCAGCACCACCGCGGCGACGACGAGGGCGACCGAGGACAGCGCGACGATGATGCGGTCGACGAGGCCGATCACGCGCGCCAAGGCGCCGGCGGGCTCTCGCGGGGTGTCGGCGACCTCGACGCTGTGAACCATCGGTTTATTTGCCGCGAGCCGTAGCCCGGATCAGATCCGTAGCCCGGATGAGCCAACGGGTCCCGCCTCTGGCGGGCCCGATGACAGGCTCCGCGATATCCGGGGCCGTCGCTTTGGACAATGACGATCCCGGATGTCGCTTCGCTCATCCGGGCTACAGATGGCGGCAATTCACTCACGCCTCGGATCACGAAACGTGAATCTGCTCGGCGAGCTTGAGCAAGCTCGGCCGAGAGCGCGGTCTTCTTCGCGTAATCCTGCCACGCCGTCGGACGGGCGATGGCGCGCCACTTGTCGACCGTCGCTTCGTCGAGATCGGCAACCTTGGCGCCCTTCTTGGCATAGACCTCGGCGACCTTCTGGTCGTCGGCCATCGCCTCTTTCATGCCGAACTGCTCAAGCTCGCCCGCGATCTCCATGATGATGTCGCGGTTGGCTTTCGGCATGGCATCGAACACCTGCTTCGACATGATCAGCGGCTCGAGCATGAACCAGTAGGACTTGCCGCGTCCGGTGGTGAGGCTCTTCGCCACCTCTTCGAGGCGGAACGAGATCAGGCTCGTCGATGACGTCGTGGCGGCATCGCAGGCGCCGGTCTGCATCGCCGCGTAGAGTTCGTTCGATGGCGTCGAGAGCGTGGTCGCGCCCGCGGCCTGGAACATCATGTCCATCTCGCGGCTGCCGCCACGGATCTTCAGTCCTTTGGCGTCTTCCGGCTGGACAATCGGCGCGCCGCGGCTCGCAACGCCGCCCGCCTGCCAGATCCAGCACAGGATGACGACACCTTTCTCTGCCAGGAAGGCGCTGAACTTCTGGCCGACCGCGGACGTCTTCCAGGCCGCGCCCTGGGCATAGGAACTCACGAGACCCGGCATCAGGCCGATGTTCAATTCCGGATATTCGCCGCCGGCGTAGGAGATCGGATAGAGGCTGACGTCGAGCACGCCCTTTCGCACCGCAGAAAACTGCGCCACCGTCTTCATCAGCGAGGAGTTGGGATAGACTTGGCCGACTACCGCGCCGCTGGTTCGTTTCTCCAGTTCCGCTGCAAATTTGCGACTCAAGCGATCGCGGAAGTCACCTTCATCGATGGTGCCACCGGGAAACTGGTGCGAAATTTTCAACGTCTGGGCTGCAGTTCCGTGCCGCGCAGAAGCGATGAGCGCGGGGGCCGCAACCGCTGCCGTCAAAATGCTGCGTCGCGAAAAGTTCATAGCCGTTTCCTCGCCGTTTTGGCTTTTATTACGGGATTGTCATAAGGCGCAATTCGCGTCGAATGTCAAAAGACCTTCGTCGCATCGAGGCTTCAACTATTGTCGCAGGCGAACGCGCGGATTCGCGCAAAACGAGGAGTGAAACATGGCGGATGGTAGCGGAGGAGGAGAGATCGATCTTCTGAGCACGCTCGCGCTGCGCGGCGTGCTGATGGCGATCGCTGACGAGTTCCGCGCCGCCACCGGATTTACGATTGCGGCGACGTACAAGTCGACCAACGCCGCGCTCGGTCTTATCGCCGAGGGCAAGCGTGCCGATGCGACGATCGTCACCCGCGAGGCGATCGACCGTCTTGTTCGCGATGACATCATCCGTGCCGACAGCACGGCTGACGTTGCCCGCGCGGGCGTCGGCATCGCGGTCCGCGCCGGCGCGCCAAAGCCCGACATCACGACGCTCGCCAAGTTCAAGGATGCGCTCCTCGCCGCGAAATCGATCGCGTTCTCGCGGCAGGGCGCGAGCGGCATCCATTTCGCCGAGGTGATCGAACGCCTCGGCATCGCCGACGAGATTCGACGCAAGGCCAAGATCGTCGACACCTATGTCGGCGAGCTTGCGGCCCGCGGCGAAGCGGAGATCGCGGTGCAGCAGATCAGCGAACTGTTGCCCGTTGCGGGCGTCGACATCGTCGGCCCGCTGCCGGACGAAGTCCAGAAAATCTCGGTGTTCGCGGCAGGCGTTTTTCGCGCGGCGAAGAATCCCGGCGGCGCCGGGCGGCTCGTTGCTTATCTCGCCGATCCCGCCCTTGCGGCGATCAAGCGGAGCCAGGGCCTGGAGCCGGGCTGACAGCGTTCGCCTCATGGCAGCCGTGCGCCACGCCGCACTGTCTCGCCACCCATGCCCATGCTAAGCGACCCGGCCACAGAACAAGCGGGAGTTGCGCGTGTGCAGCCTCCCGGAAACCCCGCTGCCGGAGACGGGACGAATGCACGCACCGGGAGGACAGGAGCGGTACGGCCGCGGCTATCTCGCGACCTGCGTTGGCCTGTTGTGGCTCGCGGGCGTCGGAACCCGTCTGACGATTCTCGCGGTCCCGCCGCTGATCCCCGCCATCCATGCCGACCTCGGCATGACGGAGACCCAGGTCGGCATCCTCGCCGGCCTGCCGGTGGTGCTGTTCGCCTTTGCGGCCGTTCCCGGCTCGCTGCTGATCGCGCGCTTCGGCGCCCTCGCCACCGTGATCGGCGGACTTGTCTTGACCGCGCTCGGCAGCGGATTGCGTGGGCTAGCGGACACATTAATCGAGTTCTATCTCGCAACGGTCGTCACCGGGTTCGGTGTCGCGGTGATGCACCCGGCGATGCCGGTGCTCGCGCGCGCCTGGCTGCCGGACCGCATCGGCTTTGCGACCGCGGTCTATGCCAACGGGCTTCTCGTCGGCGAGATCCTGCCGGTGTGGTTGATGGTGCCGCTGGTGCTGCCGCTCGTCGGCGGCAGCTGGCGGCTCGGCTCTGTCGCGTGGGCGATCCCGTGCCTCGTCATCGCCGTGGCGCTGTTGGCGGCGCCGCGCAACCCTGCGGGCGCCAGCGCGCCGCAGCAGCCGCGGCTGTGGTGGCCGCAGTGGAACAGCGGGCTGATGTGGCGGCTTGGCCTGATGCTCGGCGCCGTCAACGCGACCTATTTCTCGAGCAATCACTTTCTGCCCGACTTCCTCACCGATACCGGCCGTGCCGATCTCATCGGCCCCGCCCTGGTGTCGCTCAATGTCGGACAGCTGCCCGGTTCGTTCCTGTTGCTGTGGCTGGCGGGGAGGCTCGAGCGGCGCCCCGCCGCCTATCTCGCATTCGCCGCGCTGATCATTCTCGGTGCGATCGGCGTGATGATCGGTGATGCCCCGGTCGTGATCTTCTGCGCCGGCCTGCTCGGATTTTGCGCCGCCTCCGTCCTGATCCTGATCTTTGCCTTGCCGCCGATCCTGTGTCGGCAGGAGGACGTGCCGCGCATGGCGGCCGGCATGTTCACCATCAGCTACAGCTACGCGGTGATCGTGCCGATCGTGAGCGGGCTCATCTGGGACGCCACCGGCGTACCCGCGGTGGTGTTCGTGCCGATCGCGATCAGCGCGCTCCTCATGGCGGCGCTGTCCGCGACCCTCAACCTCGGCACCCGCACCCACGTCGCCGCGTAATTGATCGAATCCGTAGGGTGGGCAAAGGCGGCCGAGGGCTTCGATAGTTAACGCACGGACGGTCGATCCGCCGTGCCCACGCGGAGAGAGCGAGCCACGCGGAGAATCCCGACGTGGGCACGCGCGGCTTACGCCGCGCTTTGCCCACCCTACGATTTGCGTTTCAAGGCGCCGTCATCACTCCGCAAAGAAATCGAGGAGCGCCTTCGCCGTCGCCTGCGGATTTTCTTCCGGCAGATAGTGCCCGCAATCGATCGCAAAGCCGCGCACGTCGGTCGCCCATTGGCGCCAGGTGTCGAGCGGGTTCTTGGTCTCGCTCGGAATGCCGGCCGATCCCCAGATGGCGAGCATCGGGCAGGTGATTTTCCGCCCCGCGGCGCGGTCGGCCTCGTCATGGGCGAGATCGGTGGTACGGCCGGCGCGATAATCTTCGCAGGTCGCGTGAATGCGCAGCGGATCGGAGAAGAATGCCCGGTAATGGGCAAGCGCGCGCGGATCGAACGGCGCGAGGCTCTTGGCCTTGGTGCCCGGCGCGGTCTTCCAGTCCCAGAACGCGATCGGATCGCGGCCGATGATGTTTTCCGGGCCCGGCGCCGGCAGCGCGAGGAAGGTCCAGTGCCAGATGCGATAGGCGAGGCGGGCGTCGATGTCGTGCCACATGGCGTAGGTCGGCACGATGTCGAGGGTCGCAAGCTTGGCGAGCCGTCCCGGATGATCGAGCGCCAGGCGATAGGCGACGCGCCCGCCGCGGTCATGCCCGGCGAGACTGAACCGCGCGTGGCCGAGCGCTTCCATCACCTCGACCATCGCGGCAGCCATGGCGCGCTTGGTGTAGGGCGCATGGTCAGCGCCCGCCTCCGGCACCGCCGACCAGCCGTAGCCGGGCAGGTCGGGAATGACGAGCGCGAAACGCTGCGCCAGTTCCCCGGCAACCTTGTGCCACATGACGCTCGTCTGCGCGTAGCCGTGAAGCAGCATCAGCGGCGGCCCGCTGCCGCCGACGCGCGCATAAATTCGTCCCGCCGACGTGTCGATCCAGCGCGAAGCGAAACCGGGAAAGAGATCGGCAAGATCGGGCATGGTCATCCTCGCGTGCGCAACGAGCGCCGGTCGATCTTGAGCAGCGTCGTGCGCGGCAGCTCGTCGATGAACTCGAAGCGCGCCGGCACCTTGTAGCCGCCGAGCGGGCGCACGGCGGCGCACAGTTCCGCGATCAGCGCGTCGCTCTGTTCGAAGCCCTGGCGCAGCACGACGTAGGCTTTCGGCTTGGTGAAGCCGTCATCGTCCGCGAACGAGACCACCGCGGCCTCGCGCACCGCCGCGTGCCCGGTGAGTGCCGCCTCGATGTCGATCGGCGTCACCCACAGGCCCTTGACCTTGAACATGTCGTTGTCGCGGCCCGAGAACCAGAAGAAGCCGTCCTCGTCGAAATAGAGGTTGTCGCCGGTGCGCGTCCATTCGCCGATGAAGGTCTCGCGCGACTTGTCGTACTTGCGCCAATAGAAGAAGCACGCGGTCTTGCTCTTGATCCAGGCTTCGCCCGGCACGTTCGGTTCGGTGACATCGCCGTGGTCCGGGTTCACCAGCCGCACCTCGTAGCCGAACACCGGCTTGCCGAGGCTGCCGCGCTTGAATTCCCGCTGGCGGTTCGCGATCCACTCATAGGTGATCTCCGAACTGCCGATCGAATTGAACAGCTCGACGCCGAACTCCTGGTGGAAGCGCGAAAAGATTTCCGGCGGGATTTTTTCCGACGCGCTGACGACGAAGTCGAGCGCCGGGAAAGTGCGGCTTGGTGCCGGAGAGCCGCACGTGCTCGAGGATGTTCTTGAGCACGGTCGGCACCGTGACGAGCTTCGTCACCTTGTGGTCCGCCATCGTCTGCAGCACGACGTCGGGCGTCGGCGGCTTGCGGATCAGCACCGCGGTCGCGCCCCAATAGAGCGGGATCAGCAGGCCCGGCCATAGCCCGTGGGTGAAGTACTTTTTTGACGTGGCGAGGACGACGTCGCTTTCGCGGTACTGCCAGAATTTTCCGTGGCGCGCCGGCACCAGCATGAAATCATGGGCGAGGTGGGTGATGCCCTTGGCGGTGCCGGTCGTGCCGCCGGAGAAGAACATGTAGACGACATCGTTCGGGTGGCGCGGGCAGGGCGCAATTGCCGGCGCGTTCGTCTCCGCGACGCGCAGCGAATCCGAGCACATTGCGCTGTGCGAACTTCGCCGCGATCTCGGCGGAGACGTCGCCGCGAATGATGATGGTCTGCAACGTCGCCGGCAGCTCGCGCGCGATCTCGACGAGTTTGCCGAGTTGCTCGGCATCGATGAACAGCATCCGCGCCGCGGTGTCGCGCAGGAAGTAGAGGAGATCGCGCGGCTTGTAGAGATCGGAGACGACGGCGGGAATGGCACCGGCCCCGACCGTCGCAAGCCACATCACCACATAGTCGAGGCTGTCGGTGCCGAACAGGAGAATGCGGTCTTCCGGCACGACGCCGATCGCCCGCAGCCCCGCCGACGCCGTCGCAACGCGCTCGGCAAGCGCGCGGTACGTGGTCGCTTCGCCATCGACGATGACGGCCGGCTTGTGCTCCACCGGCGTGCCGAGATGGCGATCGAGCAGCAGCGTGGTCGGCGTGATTGCGTCCGGTATTTCCGGGTCCACCCAGGCGCGCCACTCCGGGCCGTAGATGCGATCGTCGTAGCTGGTCGGAACGCGCTCAAGCATGGCTGGTCGATGGTGTTCTAATATTTGGGCACGCATCGTATCGCGGACGGGCAGGGCGGGCAAAGCGCCGCACGCGGCCGCACCGGCCCGACCGCGGCGCTATTCCTCGCCCGTGATGTCGAGCGCGCGGACCACCTCGCCCCAGCGCGCAACCTCGGCAGCGATGTAGCGCGTGAACCCCGCGGGGTCGGCGTCGAGCGGCGCCGAGGCATCGTTCTCCGCGAGCTTCTTCATCTGCGGCTCGGCGAGGAAGGCGCGCGCTTCCCGGTTGATGCGGGCGACGATCTCCGGATCGAGATTCTTCGGGGCCGAGAGCCCGAACCATGAGAACAGCACGAGGTCCGGATAGCCCAGTTCGGCGAACGTCGGCACGTCGGGCAACGCCGCCACGCGCTCGGGCGAGGAGATGGCCAGCGCCGTCAGCGCGCCGCTGCGGATATGTTCGCCGAGGGTCGATACCGGCAGGAAGATCGCCGGCACGTGGCCCGCGATGGCGTCGCTCACCGCCGGGCCGCCGCCGCGATAGGGCACGTGCTGCATCGTGATGTGCGCGAGGTGCTGAAAATATTCGCCGCCGATATTGCCGAGCCCGCCGCGGTTCGCGGCCGTATAGGAGAGCTTCTCGGCCTTCGCCTTGGCGATGAAGCCGTCAAGCGTGCGCACGCCGAGACCGGGATAGACCGCGAGCACGTAAGGCGAGCGGGTCAGCATGACGATGTGGGTGAAGTCCGCGACCGGATCATAGCCCGCGGTCTTGGAGACGAGCGGCACCGTGAGGTTCGAGGCCGAATTCGACACCAGCAGCGTATAGCCGTCGGGCTTTGCAGCGGCGACGAAGGCCGCGCCCAGCGCATTGCCGTTGCCGGGCTTGTTCTCGATGATGAAGGATTGGTGGAACGTCGCCTGCAAGTGCTGGGCGACAAGCCGCGCCGCCGCATCGGACGAGCCGCCCGCCGCCGCCGGCACGATGATGCGCACGAGCCGCGCCGGCCAGCTTTGCTCGGCCGCGGCCGCAATGCCGATCGCACCCGCGGCGATTGCGGCCGCAAACACGGCCGCTCGAACGAGAACGCGCGCGCTCAATGCGCGGTCCGCTCTTCGCGCCACCAGCCGAACCGCTGCATCACCGGTTCATCGGTCACGCGGAACAGGATGGCGTCGTCCGTCGCCTGATGGAAATGCGGCCGCCACGCGGGCGCGGCCATCACGTCGCCGCGCCGCCAGTGGAAGCGCTCGCCGTCGATCGTGGTCGTGCCGCTGCCCTGCACCACCGCATAGATGTTGTTCGCCGTCGTCCGGTAGGGTGCGGTCGCAACGCCCGGCGCAAGCTTCATCATATAGAGCGCGGTCGTCGCGAGCGCCGGATGGCCAAGCTCGATCTGCGTCGCGAACGGCCCGGCGGGGTCGGGCTGCGCGTCGGCGAGCCGCCGCAGCGTCTCTTTGTGGGTGAAGACGAACGGCGAGTCGGTCGTTGCCGCGACCGCGGGCGCGCTCGCCCGTTCACCCGAGAGATTGTCCTCTTCCTCCTCGACCTCGAAGAACATCGGTTCGAGCAGCTGCACCAGCGGCGCGTCGAGGAAGTCGAGCCAGTAGGCGCAGGCCTTGCTGTGGTTGCCGTGACCGTGCGTCGACCAGTTCGGCGTCAGCAGCACGTCGCCGGGCAGCATGGCGATATTGGTGCCGTCGACCTCGGTGTAGGTGCCGGGCTCGGCATCGAGGATGAGGCGCAGCGCGTTCGGCGTATGGCGATGCACCCGCGCCCATTCGCCGGGCATGATCATCTGGTAGGCGGTCACGAGCGTGCGCACCGTGGCGTAAGTGTTGCCTTCCGTCGGGTTGAACAGGATGAGGTTGCGCCGTTCGGCGAGCGCCGTGTTGATGAGCCGCCCGGCGGCGTCGAGCGCGCCGCGCGCAAGCTCATATTTCCAATGCGCCGGCACGAAGGTCTTGCGCGGCGCCGGCCACAACGATGGCGTCGGCTTGTTCCAGCCCGCCCCCATGCCGACCTTGTCGAGCTTGCCGTAAAGTTCCTCGAGCGTGCCCGAGTGGGCGAGATCGGTTTGCGTAGGCGATGACATGAGACCCTCGTGGTGGGTAGTGGTGCGTAGCCCGCATTGAGCGAAGCGAAATGCGGGAGCACTCTTATCGCAATGTTGGCCCCGGATTTCGCGTGCGCTCAATCCGGGCTACGGCGCTCCGGAATGACTGCCATCATAACTTAATCCGCTCAGTGCTTCTTGCGGATTTCGCTCGATGAGTTGACGACAGCGTGCAGGTTGCGCGCGTAGTCGACGGCGGACGGCACGTCCATGGTCATGGCGCGGCGCAGATAATCCTTCACGCCTTCGCTCGCGACCGGCGGCGCCTGGAGGATGTTCGCGCACAGCTTCTTGAGTTCATCCTCCAATGCGGCGCGCGGCACCACGTCGCTGACGATGCCGTAGGAGAGCGCGCGCTCGGCGGTGACCTCCTTGGTCGAGTAGATGAGATAGGTCGCGGCCTTGCGGCCCACCCGGTCGACGAAGGCCGACGCCACCATGGTCGGCAGGATGTTGTGCAGCATCTCCGGCACCTGGAAGGTGGCGTTGTCGGTCGCGATCGTGATGTCCGCGACCGCGGCGACGGCGCAGCCGAAGCCGAGCGCCCGGCCTTGCACCACCGCGACCACCGGGACGGCGCAATCGCGGATCGCGCCATAGGTGTTGAACACGATGTCGGAGAACCGCCGCCGCTCCATCGCCTCCGGATTGCCGGACGGCGGCGGCGCATCGCGGCCGACGCAGAAGTCCTTGCCGGCGCCGCGCAGCAGCACCATGCGCGAGGTCTTCGGCGCCCCGGCAACGATCGCGGTCAGTTCCTGCGCCATGGCGTCGGTCATGGCGTTGCCAATGTCCGGCCGGTTGATGGTGACGCGCAGGATGCCGCCATCCTGTTGGACGATGATGTTCTCACTCATGCTGCTCTCCGGTTCTCCTTCGTTGCAGGGCGCGCGACACGCAAACCC
>CAVPDZ010000027.1:0-154363 GCA_963702755.1 uncultured Alphaproteobacteria bacterium
CCACTTCAGTAACAAAACTGCGCACACCAACACCCGCCGTTTTTTGCGCTTGAGAGGGCGACGAGCGTGCGAAGCAGTGCGCTTTTGGACCCCATGATGCGAACTTTTTTCGCGTCCATTTCGAACTCGTCGAGCGAACGCGCGGAGATAATCGCGACGATAGCCGCCCAACTCGGTACGCAAGCGCCTGCGGACCGTCCCGGCAAACGTATTGGGAGCGGACGGTGTGACGATGAACGGCCCGAGCCGATCCGACGCACCCTCGGCCCGTTCATCGTCGGCGTGGCCGAACCTGACCCGGAGCCGTACTATTCCATCGTGATGTGCGCGTCGCGAATGATCCGCCCAAACGCCTCATACTGAGCGTGAAGAAAGGCGCTGTACGGCTCGCCGCATGTCCCGTTGGAATCCACTTGCTGGGCGGCGAGCTTGGCCCTGACATCCGGCGCTTGCAGCGCCTCGGTAAACCACTCGCCAAGCTCGCCGACCTTCTCCTTCGGCGTCCCGGCTCGGACAAAGGCTCCGAACCAGACGCTGACCTCGTAGTCGGGGTAGCCGGACTCCGCGACCGTAGGCACGTCGGGTAGCCCATTTAGGCGCAACTTCGAGCCGACCGCGAGCGCCCGCAGTTTCTGGGCCGAGAGCTGGCCCGATACGCTCGCAAAGTTCGCAAGCATCGCCATCACATGTCCGCCAAGCAACGCTGTCACTCCCGGAGCGTCGCCCTTGAATGGCACGTATGTCATGTCGACCTTAGCGTCACGCTTGAGCATCTCGACGGCGAGGTAAATCGGGGTCCCGGGTCCGACGCCAGCGACCGTGACCTGGTCCGGTTTCGACCGCGCGGCGTCGATCAAATCCGCCAGCGTGCGGTACGGCGAGTCGGCCTTCACCAGAATGAGCACCGGAGACTCGACGAGAGCGCAGATCGGATCGAATAGCTTGAACGGATCATATCCGCCCTTTTGCAGCTGTGGTGCGACCAGAAATGCGGGCGAATGGGATCAGAATCGTGTAACCGTCCGCCGCAGCATGCGCCGCCGCCTGGACGGCGACCGCGGTTGCACCGCCGGCCCGGTTCTCGACAACCACGTTAACGCCCTGCTTCCGCGCGATTTGATCCGCCAGTGTCCGGGCGAGCAAGTCCAGCACACCGCCAGAAGAAACAGGAATAACGAACTTCACAGCATTTTGAGACCAAGCGATCGGGCTGAGCAGTCCAGAACAAGGCAAGCCAAGGGCGAGCGCCGCGAGCACTCTAACAACGATCAATCTCATCGCACCCTCCATCGTCAAGGCGAGCTAACGCTGCCGGTCCAACCGCTACCCCCGTCGGCTGGCGCGCGGACCGAGGCGATTGAATGCTATCGCGCTTCCATATAAGGAAAATGTCGATTTCGATGATACCCATATAGGTAGCGCCTATGACTGCGATAATGGAATGGGAGAGCCGTATCGGCCGCCGTCTCAGGATACGCGACCTCTACATCCTCTCGACGGCCGTTAAGTCGGGAAGCATGGCCCGGGCAGCGCGGCAGCTCGCAATGTCGCAGCCGGCGGTATCGAGTTGATCGCTAACCTTGAGACAATACTCAGCGTCCGCCTTCTCGATCGCACCCCGCAGGGCGTCAAACCCACGATCTATGCCGCCGCTGTGCTAAAAAGATGCGCGGTCGTGTTCGACGAGCTAAAGCAAAGTGTCAGGGACGTCGAATTTCTGTCCGATCCGGCGACGGGCGAATTGAAGATCGGATGTCCCGAGTCGCTCGTTGGCACCGTCCTGCCGCCGATCATGGAGCGGTTCTGGAAGAAATATCCACGCGTGGTCATTCACATCGCAGACGTGCCGAGTCCCGCGATCAGCGAACCGGGCCTGCGCAATCGCGATCACGACCTCATCCTTGCACGCTTGTTGAAGCCGCCTTCCGAATTGCCGGACGACCTGAAAGCCGATGTTCTGTTTGACGATCCGTTGGTGATCGCCGCAGGAATAGGCACGCGCTGGGCGCGCAGCCGCAAAGTCAAGCTCGCTGACCTCGCGGACGAGCCATGGATGCTACCACCACCGGGAACAACCAACTACGCACGTGTCGAGGAAGCTTTCCGCGCACGGGGACTCGCCATGCCGAAGGTCCGCTTGGTGACCCTCCTGACGCCTCTCGTCCGGCATTTTCTTGCCAACGGCCAATTCATTACGGCGCACGCGAGGTCGGTGGTGCGTTCCAATTCGCTAAAGGAGTTGCCGATCGATCTGCCGATGCGGCCGTGGCCCGTCGCGATCGTGACGCTGAAGAATCGAACCTTGAGCCCCATCGCCGAGCGCTTCATCGAAACCGCTCGTGAGGCGGCAAAATCAGTTGCGGGCAAGCACGTGGGCTGAGCGAATCCTGTCAAATCCTGTATCTTCTAAGGACTGGCCCGGCCAACGGTCCTTACATTACGGCGTTTGCCAATTCGCTGGTGACGTTCAATCCGAACCGACAGTCTTTGAAGGTATTGCCCGTCGATTTTCCACCCGGCCGCGGTCGGTCGTTGTCTTGACGTTGAAGGGGCGGACCTTGAGCCCGGTGGCGGAGCGCTTCATCGAATGCGCCCGCGAAGTTGCGAAATTGATCGTCGCCAATCCGCGTCCCGCTAAATTGCGTGCGACGGCAGCTATCGAGGGCTGACCCGACGGCCTTGCGATGTTGGAAGGCAGGCCCCTAAGATGCGTAGCGCAAGATCGGAGGACGTCGCAGTTTTGGCGATTGAGGCGTGATCCTGGCTCCAATATCATAGAGTAGTAGCGAACGAGTGGTGCCCATCTTCATCGGTCGTGGCGCGCCAGCGAAATCACATTTCTAGTACCGCTGCCGCGCGGATCTCGTTGCCGCTTCGACATCGATCCCGGGGCAGTGCGCACTTGGCGGTGCGTACTTGGCCTGCCGGGTCAGCTAACGTCCCGAGTGACCGGGGGATCGATTTAATCAATCCGCAAAACGTCTTCGCGTAGATAACAGGTTTGTCGATAACAGGTTTAATGAGGAGTCCCGGTCACGGAGATCGAAGCGCTCCTGGCCTCCCTCACCTGAACGATCCGTCATTCAAGCCACCCCGGCTGCATTGCGGAAATTGAACGTGCACGCAGTCATGGATGAGAGGGTGCGCTGGTACCCAAAATGGACTTGAAGGCTCAGCATGCCTGCCGATTTCTGTCCTCACGGCCGCATAACGGTGTGCAGGACGGATAGGCTTCTTTGCGAAAGCGTGAGCATGCCCGGCCCCCATCGCTACACAAAGCGTCAAGCCGGCGATAATCGAATTCTTCACGTTCCTATTCTCCTCTCGCGGGCAGCAACGGCACCAACCTGCCGGGAGTCCAAGTACACTTACGGCTTGGCCCACCCTTGCCGAGGGTGGTGATGTTCATCCGCGTTCGATCACCCGCTTCCACTTCCGCAAACGCCGGTGCGATCGGCTAGTTCCGCTTCGGCAATGCCAGATTGATGTTGATGTTCTTCTCCTGCGTGAAGGAGATCAGTTCCTCGAGGCACTCTTCGCGGCCGATGCCGGACTGCTTGTAGCCACCGAACGGCGTGCCGATGAAATGCTTCGACGTATCGTTGACCCAGATGAATCCCGCCTCGACGGCGGCCGCCATGCGGTGGGCCGTGGTGAGATCGTTGGTCCAGATCGAGGCCGTCAGTCCGTACTCGACGGAATTGACCTGCTCGATCATCGCCGCCTCGTCGGTCCATTTGACGACGCCGACCACAGGGCCAAAGATCTCCTCCTTGAAGATGCGCATCGACGGCTTCACGTCGGCGAATACCGTCGGTTCGATATAGAGGCCCTTGGCAAGTGCGGGATCATTCGGCCGTCCGCCGCCGGTAACCAGGCGTGCGCCTTCCTTGTTGGCCGATTCGATATAGCTCATCACGCGATCGAACTGCACTTTGGAAATGATCGCGCCCATCGTGGTCGATGGATCGGTCGGGATGCCGGGCTTCCAGTGCTTGATGCGGACTTTTACCCGCTCCAGCACGGCGTCGTAGATTTTCTCATGGATGAAAGCGCGGCTCGTGGACCCGCAGCTCTGGCCGCACCAAGTGAAGTTCATCCCACTGACGAGGCCGGTGGCAACGGCATCCGGATCGGCGTCGGGATAGGCGATCAACGCATTCTTGCCGCCCAATTCGAACAAGACCTTCTTGAGGGTGTCGGCGGCGGCCCGCATCACCGCACGCCCCGTCGGCACGCTGCCGATCAACGAAATCTTGGCGACGTCCGGATGGCTTGCCAGCGCGGCGCCGGCCTCTTTCCCGCCGGGCACGAGATTAAACACGCCGGGCGGCAGGAGCCCGTCGATCAGTTCGGCGAGCCGCAGCGACGACAATGGCGACTGCTCCGGCGGCTTCATGACGATGGTATTGCCGGCGGCCAGCGGGGCTGCGGATTTCCCGGCGATGAACATGAACGGATGATTGAACGGCACGATCCGGCCGACCACGCCCAGCGGCTCGCGGACCGAGAAATTCAGCCGATCCGGGCCCATCGGAATCGATGCGCCCTTCATTTCCGTGACAAGGCCGGCGAAGAACTCGATCTGCGCCGCCGCCACGTTCGCGTCGCCCATCATCTCCGTGAGCGGATTGCCGCAGTCGGCGGAATCGATCATGGCGAGTTCGCCCGCATTCTCGCGAAGGACCCGCGCAATCTCCTTGAGCATCTTGGCGCGCTCCAGTGGCGGAACGCGCCGCCACTCCTTGAAAGCCGCCTTCGCTGCCTTGACCGCAGCGTCGATATCCTCGGCACCGCAGTCCGCGGAGGGGCCGAGCGACTGCCCCGTGCCGGGGCTGATCTGATCGACGGTCCGGCCACCCTTCGGCTCGTGCCACTTGCCGCCGTAATAAGCGCCCCGCCGCGTCGGCAGGTTGAGCTTGATCGAGGCGAGCGAGTTGGGTGCGACGGGCGTGTTCATGAGCGATCTCCCTAAATCCTTTGAACGAAGCGGACGGTTGGCAAGGTCAAGCCGCAGGCAGCGTCGTCGAACGTTGGTCGGGCTTGTGCGTCGTGTTTGTCCGCTTTTGAACCCCGATCGTTGCATGTTCGGTGATCGGGAGTCCGTCTTGTAGCGCGTTTGGGTGCAGTCCTCCAAACCGGCTCCCCCCACGTGGACGGTCAGTTTGCCACCCGCCGCGGCGGGCGGGATGAAAGCAAGCGCGGTTCGGCCGAATTTAATTCGCGGTCTACACATCTCGCGCGCTTGTGATTTTGTCTGACCGACCCGTCATCAGTGTTTGGAAAACGGAAACATCGTGTTTGAGAAACCGTCGGTTATGCGCGCGTCGGCGATGACTATCTGACGTTGTGTCAGTGCTTCCGAACCGACTTTTCAGGCCGGACCGACGGCGCGGCATTCGTTCGAACTGATTTGCAAAGGAGAACTGGCAATGTCCAGAACCCTCAAGATTGCGACTGTCATCGTCGCGCTGGCCGCGATTAGCGCACCTGCGATCGCGCAGGCGCAGAGCTATTCGCCAAACTATGGCTACAGCGGGAGCGATCCGGCCAGCCGGCCGTATAACTACCGTGGGTATGCCGATCAGGGTTACGCCCCGCCGGAGCGGGGAGCCCAAGGCGCCAACTTTTGGTGAGCGGAGGAGTCTCGCTTGCCCAGCGAGCCGTGGTCGAGTGCAGCCCGTAAGTGCGGGCTGCACTTACCGTGCGCTCGCTTTGTCACTGGCGAGTCTCCAGAGGCCGCAATTCTATCCGCGCGACGGCATGGTCTTTTGCAAAGAGAGTGGTGCGTAGCGGGTGCGCTCGTGTCCAGACCGGCTCCTGGAAGTGCCAGTCGAGCGTGAACTTGTCGCTCTGTTTGCTCACGTGAACGGTCCCGACGAGCAGATCGCGAAATCCATCCAAGGACATTCGATAAGTCGAATCGAAGTCGGCGTTCCGCGCGTTCGTGGGAGGCAGGGGCGGGATAAACTCGATTTCGAGCCCGTGATTTCCGCTGCGATGGCGATAATACGCCAGGGCATCGTCCATTGCAGTGACCAGTTCGACCCGGCTGTTGTCGGGTCGAGCGGCGACATACACGCCGCGCTGGGCTGAAGGCGCAAATCGCAACGCATCCGTCTCGGCGCCGGCGCTGTCATCGGCGAAATCGACGCGCCGTTCGCCGAAGGCAAATCCGCTGACGAAGATATTTTTGCTGTAAGCGGCGGAAAACGGGACCGGATGGTTCTGGCCGGGCTGCGGTATCGCCACGTCAAGTCCCGCGATGGTTACCTGCGACATTTGAGCGAACGCGTTCCTCTCGCGGAAGAACACCAGAAGCAGACGATCTCCGCTGTGGCCGATCTGGTTGGTCAGACCCGCGCCCTGGGTGACGAGCTGTGTGCCCGGATTGAATCGAACTTCGATTGCGATGGACCGGCCTCCAGCGTCTACGAAGCTGACGACGAGGTCCTGCGGACGCTCGCCCGCGCCGGTCATTGTGAACGCGATATCGCTAAAATTGGCTCCGCGTGCCGCGGCAACGCGGGCGTCGTTGAAATAGTGAGTTTGCCGTTTCGGTTCGTCGCGCTCGGTGAAAAAAACCCACACCAGCGGCGGAACATCCGCGCCGCGTTCCGCGGCCATGACTTCCACCGCCTCGTAGCGCGGATCACCGGGCAACCAAATGTACCAATGATGGTCCCAGTGGGAGAGCAACGAAATTATCGGCACGAGCGGCGTCGCCGACGCCGAAGTCACCCAGGCTCCCGCTAGGAAAAAAGACAGGCCGGTTGCAATGATCCGAGCGAACCACATGGAGACCTTCCGCGATCGCCCAGGTCGACGATAGAGCCAGCGCGCATCACCAGCCAGGTCCGCGCATCAGAGCGGTATTCACGGCAACACGCGCCGACCAAACGCAAAGCGCGCGCCGACGTGGCGCGCGCTTCTGATACGAAAGGCGGCATCAACCGCCTCCGCCGATCGACGTATCAGCCGCCGCCGGGGCCGCCGCCGAAGGCGCCTGCATCAGAACCGGTGCGGCGCTGACCGTTGGAGTCCATGGAGCTGTAGCCGGCACCATTCGAGCCGCCACCGTAGTAGCCGCCGTACGATCCGCCATAGCTGCCGTAGTACGGAGCGGAGCGGTAATAACCGTAGCTGCGCGGCGCATAGTGGTAGCTCCGCGGATAGTAGTGGCGATAGTAGCGCTGCTGCGCCTGGGCCGGCGTGGTCACGATTGGAGCAGAGGTTGCGCAGACCGTCACGACCGCGATTGCCGACAGCAGGACCTTTTGGGCCAAGGGCATGCTTTCCTCCTCATTGATCGGCTTCGGCGCCTCCATCCGCTGGTGTCGAGCCGACCCCTGGCGAGTATCGGTCTCTCGCGCATAGATTGCAATGACTGCAGTGCGCGGCGCACAATCGATAAGCCCACGCAAAGCGCCGTTTCAAAGTGATGTGACGAGGCGTCGCACCGGCTTAGCCGATCAGCCGGAATTGACCGGACTCCTCGGCGGCTCGCCGCGCAGGATGCGGAGCATCTCTTCGGCCGAGGCAATCGATGTCGCACGCAAGGTCGTGGTCGTGAGCACGGCCACATGCGGCGTCATGAGTAAGTTGGGGCAACCAAACAGCGGGCTATCCGGCGGCAAAGGCTGGTTCTCGTAAACATCGATTGCTGCACCGGCAATCGCGCCCGTGTGCAGCGCGCCGATGACCGCCGCGTCGTCGACGAGCGGCCCGTGGGACATATTTACGAGGATGGCCGTCGGCTTCATCATGCCGATCCGCCGTCCATCGGCGATGTGATAGGTCTCGTCGGTCAGTGCGCAGCACAGTGCAATCGCGTCGGCATGGACGAAGAGTTCATCAACGGTGACCTCTTCCACGCCTTCCGGCATCCCGCCGCGGTGACGCGAAGCGCCGATCACTTTCATGCCGAATCCGCGCGCGATCCGCACGATGCGCTTGCCGATTTCGCCGACGCCGATGATGCCGACCGTCGTCGAACCGATCTCGACGGCATCTTCCGCGAACGCGCGCGCCTTCGCCCAGCCGTCAGTCCGAAACGCGGTATCGACTCGCCCCAGCGGGCGGCGCAGGTGAAACAGCGCCGAGAAGAAATATTCCGCCACCGTCTCGGTATTGAGGCCGGGAAGGTTGGCGACGATGATCTTGCGGCGCTTCGCGGCCGCGAGCGGGATCATGTCGAGGCTCACGCCGTGGCGCACCACCACCCTCACGTGCTGTGCGTGCTTGAAGATATCGTCCGGCAATTTGGTACGCACGATGATGCCCGCGGCGTTCTTAGCATAGGAGCGCAGCGTGTCGGGCTCGGTATCCGGCGCAGTGACGAGCCGAACCTGCGGGGCAAGGATGGCTTCACCGTCGGGGTGAATGGGATTGGTCAGAAGGACGACCGGACGCTCGGACATCGATTTATTTCCGTATGCAGTTCATGTCGCGAGCCTCAAGCGGTCGACCGTTCGGCGGCCACCGTCGGGGGCGTGCTTTCCGGCGCAGGTTTTGGCCGCAGCACCATGACCGCAAAGAAAACGACGAACAGCAGCGCGTCGAATATCAGCAGGCGAAACTCTTTGGCCCAGAACGTTACGGTCCCGCCGACGAGGTCCTTGGACGTCGCGTTCGGGAGCACGACGTTGGCAAGCAGGATCACCCCCGCGACTTTGCGCATCATGGCATCGCCGCGCAGCCACACGGCGACGGCCGCAAAGATCGGAAGGATCACTGCAACGTAATGCGATTGGCTCGTCATCGGCGAGAGCATCAGCATGCTGATGAGCAACAGTGCGCCGTCGATCGTCAGCGTCTGGCGGCCATTGCCGGACCGCAGGATAAGGAGCCCGACGATGGCGGCAAAGGCCGCATCGACCGCGTGCAGGATCGATCTGAAAGCCGGGTAGCCTTCGCCGTAAACTGCGCCGACCAGACCGCGCAGCGACAGATTGTTCGGGTTCGCGGCCCACCAGAAGGTGTGCGGATTGCCTTCCATCTTGTCGCTCAGAGCCGGGCCTGCGACCTGATGGACCCAAGCAACAAAATATCCGTCGGCGAGCGGCTTGCGACCAATCGTGAAAACGAGGTCCGGCAAGATGCAGGCAAAGGCGAGCACAGCGGTCATGGCGGCGGCCGCCACGTAATGGCGCTTGAGCACGAGATAAGGCAGGAACAGCACGGGCGTCGCCTTGAGTGCTGCCGCTAGCGGCAAGGCTCGCGCCGGCCCATCCGGGTCGCTCATCTGCGAGCGCCACGAGCCCCACCATCACCAGCACCACAACGAAGGCGTCGTAGCTCTGGTTACCGATCGCCGCCAAAATGAACTTCACGCTCAGCAGCACGCCGAGCACATAAAGCCAGGCGAGATCGCG
The DNA here is from genome assembly GCA_963702755.1 of uncultured Alphaproteobacteria bacterium. Lineage (GTDB taxonomy): Bacteria > Pseudomonadota > Alphaproteobacteria > Rhizobiales > Xanthobacteraceae > JAJPKK01. The sequence continues at coordinate 9,375 of CAVPDZ010000027.1, forward strand.
CTGCGACCACTCCTCGCTCGCCTCCCCTGCCTGCGCGGGACTGGTGTACGCCGTAGGCGCCAGTCGCTGCGCCATGCGCGCACTCAACGTGATGCAGCCGATGATCGACAGCACCGTCAGCAGGTACCAGGCAAGATTCTGGAGCACCATCGGCAACGGAACGAGCGGGATCATCGCCAAGGCGAAGAGCGGCGGATAGGTGAAGGTGGCGTCGCAACTCTGCAGCGGCATGCCGTCGAGCATGCAGCGTCCTGCCGCGATGAACAGACTCAGGCCCGGTGCCTCGTCCCAATAATGGCGGCAATAGAGCACGGCGCCGACGGCGACCGCGAGCCAAAACACCTTCTTCAGCGAATGATTGATTGATCGTAACCGCCAAGCCGCGCCCCCACGCGTGTTTCCGCCCGCATGGACGCCGCAGTTAACGCCCCGCGCGGGCATAACCATAGCGGGATATCGGACGCCCTGGAAGCGCGTCAATGTACGCCGAGTTCCGCGCCAGCCGACGCGTCCTTCAGAAAAGAACGTTCCGCCGCGACGACGCAGGCGATGCCTTATCGGCTTTGTGCGAGCAGTTTCGGGTCCCGGAGCGAGGTGACGAGCGCGGTAATTGTGGCCACGGTCCGGAAATTCGCCGGCGTGATGTCGCGCTCCGGAATCAGGAGATCGAATTCCGCTTCGACCGACAGCACGAAACTCGCCATGTCGAGTGACGTGAGGCCGACGTCGCGGAGGTCGTCCTCGTCGCCGAACGTGCGCTCGATCGAATGATCCGCGAGCAACCGATAGACGACGCGCGCAATCTTACCCTCGGGGGTGTTCGAGCGGCGATCCACGCGGGGCGGGATCCCCTGTACCGGCATACTGTTGTCCAATGTCGCGCTCTCCAACATGATCTTACGGCCCCCTGAAGTTCCAACGGCGCTCCGGTCAGACGCGAACTCACAGACCTGAGATGCGCGAAATATCTCGCGCACGGCGTTAGCGCCAATTGCGCGCCACCTCAATTCGTCAATCGACATTCGGTTAATTTGTAGCGATGCCCGGTGATCATGTCAAAGAATTGTGTAATTTTTTATATTTAAATCTTTATAATTTTAATCGATTATGTCGCAGCCAAGTGCTGCTTTGTTAAGCATGCCTAATAGGCATTTGTGACACGCAGCACTGCTTCGCTCACGAACGAAACCAATTACTAACGCCCGATAACCATTGCTCACGATATAGCATCGTCGTTACTTCCTCTTTACTCCCGCCGTCGCAATTTGTCGGGCGAACGACACGGGGATGTCGGCTCACATCAAACGCAGAAAAACCATGACCGATGCCACGATCGATACGGAGCGCATCATGACGGCTCATATGTCACCGCCAATCTCACCGGTCGTCGCCGATATAACGCGGCGCGCCGAGACTGCCGCTGCTGCCGCGGCGGCTGCCGCCGATGGCGTCGATCGGCAAGCGCGCTTTCCGGCGGAAGCATTCGCCGCACTGCGCGCGGAGCGACTGATGAGCATTCTCGTGCCGGCCGATCTTGGCGGCGAGGGCGCCAGCATCTCCGATGTCGTCGACATCTGCTACATGCTCGGCCGCGCCTGCGCCTCAACCGCGATGATCTACGCCATGCATCAGATCATGGTCGCGATCACGGTGCGCCACGCGCGCGGCGTTCCCTGGCACGAGCGGCTGCTGCGCCGGCTTTGCTCCGAGCAACTGCTGATCGCCTCTTCGACCACTGACGGCATCGGCGGCGGCGACTTGCGCGCCAGCACCTGTGCGGTGGAACGCGACGGCGCCGGCATGAAGCTTGAGAAAAACGCCGCCGTCATGTCCTACGGCGCAGAGGCAAACGCCATCCTCACCACGGCGCGCCGCGCGCCCGATGCGCCGGCCTCCGATCAGGTGCTGGTGGCACTTCGCCCAAGGCGATTACTGCCTGGAGCGGACCATCGCGTGGGACGCCCTTGGCATGCGCGGCACCTGCAGCGCCGGCTTCCGCCTCAGGGGAACGGGCGGCAGCGAACAAGTGCTGCCGTTGCCCTACCAGACGATCCTCGCCCAATCGATGGTCCCGATCGCGCATCTGACCTGGAGCGCCGTGTGGTCGGGGGTAGCCGCCGGCGCGGTCGAGCGGGCGCGCCGCTTCATGCGCAACGCCGCCCGCAAGAGCGGCGGCCAACTGCCGCCCGGCGCGGCGCATCTCACTCGCGCGACCGCCGAACTGCGCATGCTGCGCGGAATGATCGCATCCGAACTGCAGCGATTCGAAGCCGCGGCCGACAATGGCGCTCAACTCGAGACGCTCGATTTCCAGGCGGCGATGAACCTCCTCAAGGTGAGTGCGTCCGAGCTTGCCGGCAAGACGGTGATGAGCGCGCTCCAGGCGTGCGGCCTCGCCGGTTATCGCAACGACGGCGAGTTCAGCGTCACGCGGCATCTGCGCGACGTCCTGTCGGCGCCGATCATGATCAACAACGACCGCATCCTCGCCAACGCGGCCAATGCAGCATTGCTGGTGGAAACACCGGCGCGCCTGCGCGCATAGCAAAAACCACAGGGCGTCAAACAGAGGGACAGGGTGTCATGGCAAAATCATTCGAAGGCGCCGCCGCTACTTTGGCGAAGGGCGACGATAAGAAGGTCCCCGGTGATCCGCTCGATCCGCTCGGCAGAAGCGTGTTGCAGCCGACAGCTAGCAACGGCGTGTTTGCCCGCACCGCCGCCTTCGAGGATGCGATCGCGGGATTGTCGCTGTTGATCTCACGGCATCGGGAGGCTGACACCGAGGTGGTGCGGTTCCCGCCCGTGATGAATCGCCGCGTGGTCGAAAAATCCGGCTACCTCCACAGCTTTCCAAATCTCCTTGGCTGCGTGTGCGGCCTCCATGGCGACGAAGCCGAGATCACCGCCGCGGTCGGCCGCTACAATGCCGGCGCCGAATGGACCGATGCGGTGAAAGCGACCGATCTCGTGCTCACGCCGGCCGCCTGCTATCCGCTTTACCCGATGGCGGCGGCGCGCGGCGCCCTCCCCGCCAAGGGTTTGAAATTCGACGTGGAGTCCTACTGCTTTCGCCGCGAAGCAACCTTCGAGGTCGATCGGCTGCAGTCGTTCCGCATGCGCGAATACGTCTTCATGGGTACGCCGGCCGATGCCACCGCGTTCCGCGCGCGCTGGGTCGACCTCGCCAAGGAGATCGCCGACGGGCTGGCGCTGCCCTACCGGATCGCGCCGGCGAGCGACCCGTTCTTCGGCCGCGCCGCGAAAATCATCGCGGCGAGCCAGGTGGAGCAGATGCTGAAATTCGAGCTCCTGATTCCGCTGCGCTCGCAGGAACGCCCGACCGCGTGCATGAGCTTCAACTATCACCGCGACCATTTCGGCCACGCCTGGGATCTGCGCAATGGCAACGGCGAACTCGCGCATACGGCATGCGTCGCGTTCGGCATGGACCGGCTCGCGCTTGCGCTGTTCGCGGTCCACGGCACCAAGATGTCAGATTGGCCGCAAGGCGTGCGCAAAACGCTCGCGGTGTGACTCCCTGGTAGGGTGGGCAAGGGAGCGTGCCCACGGGAGAGGCACAACGCGGGCACGCGCGGACAGGTCCGCGCTTTGCCTACCCTACGATTGCCCGCAGTGGCGCTGTGAGGACGGATTCGGCTCAGCCGCCGAACCGCCTACTTGCCGAGGTGCTTGTCGAAGAACTTCGCGATCTCGGTGAAGACCTCCTTCGTCTCGGGCGCGAACGCATCGAAATTATACTGCGCGTGCGACATGCCCTCGTAGACCTGCAGCTCGGCCTCGACGCCGGCCTGGCGAAGCTTGCGGTGAGTAAGAACCGTGAGACTCAAAAAGAGGTCGCGCGTGCCGCTGGTGAGGATCGCCGGCGGGAAGCCGTGGAAGTCGCCGTAGATCGGTGAAAGCTGCGGGTCCTTGAGGTCGTGCCCGTTGGCGTAAAGCCTGGCGGCGCGGACCAGGTAGCCGTTGTAACTTACGAGCACATTGTCGAGCCATTCATTCGTCTTGTAGGTGTCGCCGGTCTCGGTCAAATCCGACCACGGGGTGCCCGGCGCGATGGCTGCCGGCAGCGGCAGGCCTTCCTGCTTGGCGCGCAGGATCATCGCGAGCGTCATGCCGCCGCCGGTCGACGTGCCGAAGATCGCCATGTTGCGGGGATCCTGCATTTTGATCGCGGCTTTCCACACCGCCATGGCATCATCCATCGCGGCCGGATAGGGGAAGTCCGGCGGCATGCGGTAGTCGAACGAGATGACCTTGTAGCCGCCATAGGCCGCCATCAGCGTGCCTTCGGCGGTTCCCGCCTCGCCCGGTGCGTACACGTAACCGCCCCCGTGCACGTGGACGAGCAAACGATTGCGGTTTTCGGGTTTGATTTCCTTCGGGGTCAGAATGAACGCTTTGACGCCGCCGATCACTGTCGGCTCCATGGTCACACCGAGCTTCTCGCGCGCTTCGCGGCGCGCCGGCGCACCGGCGTCAGCGAGCTTGTTGATGAGCGCCCTCCACTCGGCCGGACTCTTCGGATCGGCATCCCAATTGGGCACGCGATAAGGCGCCGCGATCGAAGCCCGCAGCTCCGGGCTGACCGTGTTCGGTACCGGGATCGCACGTCCCGGCACGACGCGCGGTCCAGCCTTGGCGTTGGCTGCATTCTCTCGTGCCTCGACGGCAGCAAAATCCTCGTTCGCCGGAGCCGCCATCTGCGCTGCCACGGGAGCGCTGTACGCCACAGCAAGCACAAAGCCGCACATTGCGAAGCTTCGCAGATTACGCATCTCGTTTCCTCCGTTGGTGAATGCGTTGCATCCTCTAAAGGGACGTCAGCCGGCGATGCTGCTCCAGTTCGCCGCAAGGTGTTCAGCGCCGCGCAGCGACAGCGCGTAGAGGGTGAAGGTCGGGTTTGCCGCGCTCGTGGTCGGAAAATTTCCGCAGCCGGCGATGTAGAGATTGGCAATCTCGTGGGACTGACCGAAGCTGGTGACGACGGAGTCCCCCGCGCCCTTCCCCATGATCGTGCCGCCGAGCAGATGTTGCGAGCCGATCGCCTTCGCGGGCCATACTTCCTTGGCGCCCGCGGCCTTCGCGATCGCCGAGCCTTCGGCGATTGCTGCATTCCAGAGACCGATCGCGTCCTGGCCGAACGTGTGGACGAGGCGGATAAGCGGGAAACCGAATTCGTCCTTCTCCGCCGCGGTCTCGACCCGGTTCTCGAGGCTCGGCAACTCCTCGAGAATCGCTGTGATGCGGGCGAGGCCGCGCGCCTTCACTTTCATGAACTCGTCGAGTTCGGCACCCCACAGATCGGGCCGCACCGCTGCCATGCCGCGGGCATCGTTGGGCTTGAACGGCGCCGTCGTGCTCCAGAACGTCGAGCCGAACGCGTCCTTGCGGATCGTCTTCGGATGGCGATCGTAGGTGATATAATTGTACCCGTTCGAACCGCGATAGTTCTCGACATCGCCGTCGAAAATGCCGGTCACGGTCGCGCTGCCGTGGGCGGTGAGATGCTTGCCCAAAAGGCCGCTGCGATTCGCCAGTCCGTTCGGATGCTTGTCGGTCCGCGAATTGAACATGATGCGCGGGTTCTGCGACGCGAACGCTGCGAGAATGACGACCGCCGCCTCCTGGACCTGGCGCTCCTTCTTGTCGTCGAAATATTCGACACCGGTCATGCGATCGCCCGCGGCGTTCGTGAGCACGCGCGTCACATAACTGAACGGCCGCACGTCCGCGCCCATGCGGCGCGCCTCGCCGAGATAGCGCGCCTGCGGGTTCGCCAGCGCGCCGGTCGGACATCCGGCATTGCACCAGCCGTCATAGATGCAGGCGGGTCGCCCCTTGTAGTCGACACTGTTGATGCCGACCGGCCCCGGCACCATGGTCAATCCTTCGGCGGCAAATCCCGGCAGCCACACGTCGCTGTAGCGGAAGGATTTGAGCGGCGGCATCGGGTAAGGCGCGCCCGCGGGACGCCAGCGCTCCTCGGCCTTGGCGTCGCCTGACACGCCGATCTCCTCGGCGACGCGATCGTAGAACGGCGCGAGGTCTGCATAGGAGATCGGCCAGTCGAGCCCGCGGCCGTGATCCGACTTCATGGTGAAGTCGTCCGGCAGCAGCCGCGGGAAATTCGCCGAGTAATGCAGCGCGGCGCCGCCGGTGCCCCAGCCCATGTCGCCGGTGCGACCGACCGGATGTTTCCCCTCGTAGATGACGGCGGGACCAGCACCCTTGATGCGCCGGCTCCAGATGTCGGAGCTGATGAGATCGCTCATCTGCCAATCCGGCCCCTGCTCCAGCAGCACGACCTTCTTGCCGGCGCGCGCGAGCACGGATGCGAACACGCCGCCGGACGCGCCGGCGCCGACAATGACGGCATCGACCTTCTCGTTTGCCATCTCACCATTTCCTTTCGGGCAAGATATGCGGAAGGTACGGAACCCCGATCCGTGCGAAGCCGTCGACGGTGCCGTAGACCACGTCGACGGCGTCGTTGCGCAGCGTCGCATAGACCAGCGTCTGGGTCGCCTTGCCGTCCCAGGCCTCGATTTCATGGTGGCTGAGCAGGTCGACGAATTCGAGTTTTTCGGCTTCGGTGAATTCGCTGAACTTGCGGCTATGAACCGCCTTGGCCGAGCTTTCCAAGGCGGCGAGCGCATCGCGGTAGAAGTCCACGTAGGGCGGACGGAATTCCGAAACGCGCAGGCTCAAAAGCGCATAAGGCGGCGGCACAGTGAGCTGCCGATCGACGAAATGCGCGATGCCGGCATCCTTGGCACCGATCGCCAGCATGTCGCCGACTGATTCCAACGTCTCGGCTTCGGCGGGGTTGAGCAGCTGCAAAGGCACCCCCTGAGCGCGCGCCTCCTTCGGCGTCAACATGACTTCCACCCCGCCGACGGTGAAAGCGAGCGCGCCGATCGAGGCGCCCTTGATAAAGCTGCGCCGAGCAAAGTCGTGCATCGAGTTCCCTCCCGCCGATGCGTCGCGACATTGCGCACCGGTATGTTTCGCACCCTAGCGCAATTTCGGGCGTGGTTGAATTGGTGGTCCTTCGTGGCGCGGCACGCGTAGCCCGGATGAAGCGCAGCGTAATCCGGGACTCCTATTGGAAATTTGATAGGCGGCCCCGGATTTCGCTGCGCTCCATCCGGGCTACGGGGAAATCCGCGTCACTCCGGCTCGATGCCGGCGTCTTTCACCATGCGCTCGGTGCGCACGAGCTGGTCCTTGACGAAGAGGCCGAGTTCCTGCGGCGTCGAGCCGAAAACCTCGAAGCCGATCTGGGCGATCTGCGCCTTCACTTCCGGCATCTCGATGATCGTGCGAATCTCGGCACTCAGTCGCGTCACGATGTCGAATGGCGTGCCGGACGGCGCGAACAGGCCGGCCCACGATTCGACCTCGAAATCCTTGAGCCCCGATTCATCGAACGTCGGCACCCCCGGCAGCAACGCGCTGCGCCGCAGCCGCGTGATGGCGATTGCCCGCACACTGCCCGACTGGACGTGGGGAATACCCGGCGTCAAATCGGTGAAGGCCATCGACACCCGTCCGGCAATGGTGTCGTTGAGAGCCGGCGGCACGCTCTTGTACGGAATCTGGAGAATGTCGATGCCGGCCCAATGCTTGAGCGTCTCGCCGGCGAGAATTCCCGAGGTGTTGCCGCTCGCGTAAGTGAGCTTGCCGGGGTTGGCTTTGGCGTAAGCGATCAGTTCGGCGAGGGTTTTGGCCGGCACCGAAGGGTGGACGACGAGCAGCAGCGTAAAACTGCCCACCCGGCTGATCGGCGCGAGGTCTTTCACGGGATCGTAGCCGACGTTCTTCAGCAGGAACGGGTTCGACGACATCGGGCTGTTGGTTGCCATCAACAGCGTGTAGCCGTCGGGCGCCGCCTTCGCGACGTAGGCGGCCGCCAATCCACCATTGGCGCCCGGCCGGTCGTCGACGACGACGTTGGCCTTCAGCGCTGTGCCGAGATGCTGGCCGATGATGCGCGCGACAATGTCGGTGCCGCTGCCGGGACCAAACGGTACGATGATGGTGATAGGCCGGCTAGGGTAGGTTTCCGCCGCGGCGAGGGGAAAAGCCGCGGTGCTCGCGAGCGCACCGCCGCACAGCGCCACGAAATCGCGCCGCCGCATCAAACCTCCCTTTCGACCGCACATCGCATGCGCATTTAGTGGGGCATTATAATAATTCTGTGGGGTGCGCAAAGACCGCCGCGCATTGACGGGCCGGCGCGGCAACGCCAAAATGCGCGCCGATGAACCGCTTCCGGATGATCCCCGGCTTCGTCCATGTCCTGGTCGCCCTGTTCGTGGTCGCCCAGCTGTCTGGCGTTGTGTCATCGCCGCGCAGCAGCGCGCGCGGAGTTGCGAGTGCTGCGATGGCTCATGATCACCACGGCCATGCCGATCACGGCGCGGTCCATCATCACAGCGACCAGAAAACTCCGGCGAGCGATCCCGCCGACGCCTGCTGCGGCCTCCACGCGTACTTCGTCGGCGTCATTCCCCCGGTGATTGCCGTCAAGACAGCGAGCGCTATCGGTGAACTGCTCGCGCTTGGGCCCGAATGATCGGGCCGCTGGCCTCCCGCCGGACCGTCTCGACCGCCCCCCACGACCTCTGCGCTGAATTCCCGTGAAACGTGTCCGCACGTTTTGCGGCACGTGCACCGATTGACGCATGAGGTATGAGCATCATGCTCGGACATCGATCGTCCGTGGCAGCATTCCGCGTTGGAACGGCGATACCGCACGTTGGCGCGAGCGTAGCGCGCGTTTGCGCGGCGTTTGTCGTCGCGATGACACTTGTCGGCTGCGCGTCGTTTTCACCGGATGCCGGCATGGACGTCGTCGGCGGAATCGCGGCGACGGAACTGAACAAGGATGCCCGCAAGATCGACAGCGAAGAAGTCGCCGCTGCGGCAAGTGCTGCGACGGCGCGGCTGCTCGGTTCGCTCCTGTCCGCCGATCGCGCGGTTCAAATCGCGCTCCTCAATAATAAAGGCTTGCAGGCCGCCTATAACGAGCTTGGCATCGCCGAAGCCGCAAAAATTGCCGCGACCCTGCCTCCGAATCCAACCTTTTCATTGAGCCGAATCGCGACACCGGTCGAGCTCGATATCGAACGGCAGATCATCGTTGATATTCTTGCGCTCGCCACAATGCCGGCACGGTCACGGATCGCCGACGAGCGGTTTTACCAGGCGCAACTGCGCGCCGCCGAGGCGACGCTGCGCCTTGCGGCAGAAACCCGCCGCGCTTTCTATCGCGCAGTCGCGGCACGCCAGCTCGTGCAATTCCTGAGCGACGCGACGGCGGCAGCGGAGACCGCGGCAAAGCTCGCCAAAGAACTTGCCAATACCGGCGCCATGAACAAGCTCGATCTTGCCCGCGAGCAGACGTTTCATGTCGAGCTGTCCACGCAGCTGACCACCGCCCGCCAGCAGGCGGCGAGTGAGCGGGAAGCCTTGATCCGTGCACTAGGGCTTGCCGGCGATTCCGGACTGAAATTGCCTCAAGCACTGCCGACCTTGCCGTCGCGGCCCACGCGAGAACAAGCGGTCGAGATCGAAGCGATCCGCCGGCGCATCGACCTGCAAATAGCGCGCATCGAAGTCGAGACGCTTGCCCGGTCCCTTGGCCTCGTCAACGCGACGCGCTTCATCAATCTGCTGGAGGTCGCCGGAATTTCGCGGACCCAACGCGAGGCCGGAGGCACCGCGGGCACCGGCGGCGGTGTCGACGTGACGTTCCAAATACCGATCTTCGATTTCGGCGAAGTCCGCGTGCGCGAGGCCGGCGAGACCTACATGCAGGCGGTCAATCGTCTCTCGGAAAAAGCCGTGAACGCACGCTCGGAGGCGCGCGACGCCTACCGGGTCTATCGCTCCACCTACGACATCGCACGCCGCTACCGCGACGAAGTGCTGCCGCTGCGGCAGACGATCGCGGATGAAACAACGCTGCGCTACGGGGCGATGCAGATCGACGTGTTCGGTCTGCTCGCCGAGGCGCGGCAACGGCTTGCCGCCAATATCACCGCCATCGAAGCGCAACGGGATTTCTGGCTCGCCTGCATCAATCTCGACGCGGCGATCGTGGGCGGCGGCGTGGTGCGCGGCAACGGCGCGCCGACCGCACCCGCGAGCGCGTCGACGACGGCCGAATGAGTTGAACGGGAGAAGAAAAATGTTGTCACGACGAGGACTGTTGGGAGCAGCGGTGCTCGCGGGCGCCGTCAGCGGGCGCGCTCAGGCGGCGGCGCTGCCGGAGGCGCCGCGCACGACCGCGACGGCGATGCAGCCGCCGCTTTATCCGACGAGCGGCCCGGACTATCAGCCGGTGGTGACGCTGAACGGCTGGACCCTGCCGTGGCGCATGAACGGCGACTGGAAGGAGTTCCATCTGGTCGCCGAGCCGGTGGAGCGCGAGTTCGCGCCGGGCATGACCGCGCACTTGTGGGGCTATAACGGCCAGGCGCCGGGCCCGACCATCGAGGCGGTGGAAGGCGACAAGGTCCGCATCTTCGTCACCAACCGGCTGCCGGAGCACACGACCGTGCACTGGCACGGCATGCTCGTGCCGAACGGCATGGACGGCGTTGGCGGCCTCACCCAGCCTCACATCGATCCCGGCAAGACCTTCGTTTACGAGTTCGAGCTCAGGCAAAGCGGCAGCTTCATGTACCACCCGCATTCGGACGAGATGGTGCAGATGGCGATGGGCATGATGGGCATGTTCGTCGTCCACCCGCGCGATCCCAAGCTCCACCGCGTGGACCGCGACTTCGTGTTCATCATGAGCTCCTACCTCATCGATCCCGGCACGTCGTTGCCGAAGGTCGTGGAGATGACCGACTTCAACATGTGGACCTGGAACAGCCGCGTCTTCCCGGGCATCGACCCGTTGCCGGTGCGACGCGGCGATCGGGTGCGGGTGCGGATCGGCAATCTCACCATGACGAACCATCCGATCCACCTGCACGGCCACACCTTCACGGTGACCTGCACCGATGGCGGATGGATTCCCGAAAGCGCGCGCTGGCCGGAAGTCACGACCGACGTTCCGGTCGGCGCGATCCGCGCCTTCGAGGTCGTGGCCGACGCGCCCGGCGACTGGGCGTTCCATTGCCACAAGTCGCACCACACCATGAACGCCATGGGCCACAACACGAAAAACTTCATCGGCGTCAATCAGAAGCAATTTGCGCAAGCCGTGCGCAGGATTGTGCCGGGCTTCCACCCGATGGGTTCAGCCGGAATGGCTGACATGGGATCGATGGAAATGGCGATGCCCGATAACACCCTGCCGATGATGACCGGCTTCGGACAATTCGGCCCGATCGAGATGGGCGGCATGTTCACGACGATGAAAGTACGCGAGGGCCTCGCCGCGAACGATTACGGCGATCCCGGTCCTTACACGAATCCACCGGGAACCATCGCCTACGAATTTAAAGGCGCAACCAGCGAGCCTGTGCGGAGATCAGAAAGCCCGGCCACGCAAAACGTGGCGGCGACGCCCGCGTCGACGAAAGCCACGCTTAAACCGCGCCGCTGAACGCATTTACTGTGACAACTCGGGAAAGGAAAAACGCGTGAGAACCATCGCACTGCTGATCGTGACGTTCGCGCTCGTGTGTGCGGCGCCGGTCGTTCGCGCCCAATCGACCCTCATCGACGGCGAGATCACCAAAGTCGACCCATCCGCCGGCAAGATCACGATCAAGCACGGGCCTATCAAAAAGCTCGGCATGGATATGGGCATGACCATGGTGTTCAAGGCCAACGACCCCGCCATGCTCACCGCCGTCAAGGCCGGCGACAAGGTGAAGTTCGATGCCGATCAGGTGAACGGGCAATACGTCGTCACCAAGATTCAAAAGGCGAAATGAGCCCTCGCGCCCGGATCACGGCCCGCTTCGCGCGGCCACCGTTCCCGCTATAATACGAATAACGCGCCTGCCCCAAATCCGGCGGCAGGCCGGCCAAGGAGGCTTCATGCTGACGCTCTATTACGCGCCGGGCGCGTGCTCGATGGCGGCCCATATCGTTCTCGAGGAAAGCGGCGAAAAATACACGCCCCGCCCGGTCGACCTCGCCAACGGTGAGCAGCGCACCGAGGCCTACCTCAAGCTCAATCCGCAGGGTCGCGTGCCGGTGTTGGGGCTCGATGACGGCACTTCGATCGCGGAGAACACGGCAATCCTGCCCTATCTCGGCAAGCGCTTCGGCCTGTGGCCGACCGACCCGATCGCGGAAGCAAAGGCGCTGTCGCTGATCGGCTTCTTTGCGGGGAGCGTCCATCCCGCTCACGCTCATATCGGCAGGCCCGAGCGCTACGCGGCAGACAAGGCAGCGTTCCCGACAATTCAGGAGATGGGTCGCAAGACCTTCCACGCTTACCTGAAGCAGATCGACGGCATGCTGGCCGGACGCGAATGGCTGTCAGATCGGTACACGGTGCTCGACCCCTACGCCTTGGTGTTCTACAGCTGGGGCGTACGCCGCGAACTGCCGATGACCGAGCTTGCGAACTACACTGCCTTCAAGGACCGCATGCTCAAGCGTCCTGCAGTCGCGCGCGTCGTCGCGGACGAAAAAATCAAGCTGTGACGCCGGGCGGACCGCAAACCCTGATGGCGCGTAATCGCGCGCGCCTGCGATGAGCGGCCGCGAACACGAAGAGAACGAACGAGAACAATAGATCTGTGCGGAGGAAGACAATGCGTTACGGGAAATCGATCGCCGTTCTGGCCGCAACTGTGGCGCTGGGATTGGCCGGCGGCAGTGCGCGGGCGTTCGATGAGACGAAGTATCCGGCGATCGAAGGCATCTGGATTCGCGTGGTTGTTCCCGGCCAGCCGGCTTTCGATCCGTCGAAGCCGCGCGGTCGCGGCCAGGAGGCGCCGTTGACGCCGGAGTACCAGGCCAATTTCGAAGCGAACCTCAAAGACCTTTCACTCGGCGGCGAGGGCAACTGGCCGGGTTACAACTGCATGCCGCCCGGCATGCCGGCAATGATGAATGCCTATGAGCCCATGGACATCGTGGTGCGGCCGGAGATCACTTACGTTCTCATCGATCACATCCACGACTTCCACCGCCGCATCTATACCGACGGACGCGCCTGGCCTGCGAACGTCGAGCCGTCGTTCACCGGCTATTCCATCGGCCGCTGGGTCGACGAGAACGGTGATGGCCATTATGACTTTCTCGAAGTCGAGACTCGCTACATGAAGGGTCCGCGCGCGTATGACGCGAGCGGCCTGCCGCTCCACGCCGACAACGAGACCGTGGTGATGGAGAAGCTTTATCTCGATCCCGCAAATCCGAACCTGCTGCACGATCGGATCACCGTCGTCGACCATGCGCTCACGCGGCCATGGACCGTGATCCATAATTATTACCGCGATCCCAACAAGTACCCGACCATCGGCGAATACATCTGCGCGAACGACAATTCCCACGTCCATATCGGCGGCGAAAACTACTATCTGAGCGCCGACGGCTTGCTGATGCCGGCCAAGAAGGACCAGGCCCCGCCGGACCTGCGCTATTTCGCTCCGCCGAAGAAGTAGAAAAGCAAAGGAAGCGTGTCGTCCTGAACGGCGGCGCGCCCCGAATTTGGGCAGCGCGTCGTGTCACGGCATTCGCCGGCTGCTTCAACTCGGGCGCCGTCGTCGCGGGCGGCGCATGGAACCGAAGCCCTGGTGGTCGGTTGAAAATGCGCTAATTTGCGGTCAGAGCGCGCGGCGCCGAGGCCTCGCGCAACGACCGCGAATCCCCACGTGATGAAGACCATTCTCATTCCAACGGAAGATCACGACGCCATGGCTTCCGTGCTCGAAACGGCGCTGCTCATTGCGCGCCGCTTCGACAGTTACATGGAAGGGTTCGCGCTGCATCCGGCCATCAGTGAGTTCGTGACCGTCGACCCGTTGAGCAGCCTCACCGTGCATCACTCCGGGGAGGCGGACGATGAGATCGAACGCAATGCCCACAGCGTGTTCGAAGGGTTCATGGGGGCCCACAAGGTGCCGCGGGCATCGGCGGAAGCGGCACGAACTTCCTATTCCTACGGATGGGTGCGGCCGGCGGCCGAGGGCGACAGTTTCATCGGCAGCTATGGCCGCCTGTTCGATCTCATCGTGCTCGGCCGGCCCGGCCGGGCAGCGCAAAACCCCCGCATGCCGCCGCTCGAGACGGCGCTGTTTGAAACCGGGCATCCCGTTCTGATCGCACCGCCAACGCCGCCGCAAAGCCTCGGCCGCAACGTGCTGGTCGCCTGGAATGGCAGTACCGAGCAGGCGCGCACCAACGCATTCGCATTGCCGCTGTTGCAACATGCCGAGCAGGTGACGGTCCTCACTGTCGAAGGCGGCATGACGCCGGGCCCCGCGGGCGAAGACGTCGCCCGCTTTCTCCGTATGCACGGCGTTCCGGCGAAAGCCATGAGCGTCGCGCCGGGCCAGCACACGACGGGTGAAGCGATCCTCGCTCACGCCGCGTCGCTCGGCTGCGATCTCGTGGTGAAGGGCGCCTATACCCAGAGCCGGTTGCGCCAAATGGTGTTCGGCGGCACGACGCGGCATATCCTCGCCAATGCGGCCCTGCCGGTGCTGATGGCCCACTGACATGCCGGGGGCGCACCAAAGGGCCGCCGATGAGCAGTGATCAAGCCAAAGCGCCGATCACCGCGCCTGCTGCATCGGCCTCGGCGCCAGTACAGGCATCAGCGCCGCCACCAGAATCAACACCTGGATCGACGGCGCCGCGCCCACAGCGTCCCAAGTTCTTCGCCATCTTCCCTTCCATCATGCTGCCGATGTTCCTCGCCGTGGTGGACCAGACCATCGTGGCAACGGCGCTACCGGCGATTGCCGCTTCGACGGGCGCCGTGGAGCGGGCGTCGTGGGTCGTGGTGTCCTACCTCATCGCCTCGACGATCGCGGCGCCGATCTACGGCAGGCTTGGCGACGCGTTCGGCCGCCGACGGCTGATGTTTGCGGCGCTCTTCATCTTCATCCTGGCATCGATTGCATGCGCCGCATCGCCTTCGATCGAGCTCCTGGCGCTCTCCCGCGTGTTGCAGGGTCTCGGCGGCGGCGGCCTGATGACGCTGTCGCAGGCGCTCGTCGGCGAGGCGATTCCGCCGCGCGAACGCGCGCGTTACCAGGGTTACCTCGCGGCGGTCGCGGTGTGCGCCAACACCTTCGGTCCGGTTGCCGGCGGATATCTCACCCAGCATTTCGGTTGGCGGTCGATCTTTCTCGTCAACGTGCCGATCGGGCTTCTCGCGGTGGTGCTGACCCGCGGCCTTGCGAATCGAATTCCCGAAAAGTCCGACTGGCGTCCCGACCCCGCCGGCTTCGTGTTCTTCACGATCTTCGTCATTACGACGCTGCTGGCGCTTGAGCAGGCACAGCGCGCCAACACGAGCATCCTGCCGCTCGCCGGCGGATTGCTTGCGGCTGGCGTGATCTCGCTCGGATTGCTGGTGCGCCAGGAGAACCGCGCGGCCTCGCCTTTGATTCCGCTGCCGTTGCTGCGACGGCCGACGATCTGGCGCAGCGACGCGCTCGCCGCGTGCCACGGCGCAGCCCTCGTCTCCCTCATCACCTTCCTGCCGATCTATCTCGAGGCAGTGCGGGGGCTTTCGCCGTCCGAGACCGGCCTGCTGCTGGTACCGCTGACGATCGGAATCGGCACCGGTTCGCTGCTGACCGGACGGCTCGTCAGCAAGACCGGCTTCACCACGGTCTTTCCGGTATTCGGTCTCGTGCTCGTGACTGCCAACATCCTGGTGCTGGCGCTATGGGCTCAAGCCCTCTCCACGACCGCCTTCGCGTGGCTGTTGCTGTGGAACGGGCTTTTTATGGGAACCGTCATGGGGGTCGTGCAGGTCACTGTTCAGGTCGACTCCGGGCCGCGGCAACTCGGCGAGGCAGCAGCCTCGGTCCAGTTCTCGCGCTCGATCGGTGCGGCGTTCGGCACCGCGCTGGTGTCGGCAGTGCTGTTCTCTATTCTCTCCCTCAAGTCTCCGGACGCAGCGCGAGTGTTCACGGAGATGGCCGAGAATAGCGGACATGCCGCGATCACCATGTCGACGGAGGTCCAGGTCGCGATTGCCAGCGCGTTCCGCGCGGCGTTTTTCGCGATTGCGGCATTCACGGCGATGGGATTCTTCCTGGCACTCACCATCCCGATGCGGCGGATCTAGCCGTGCGGCTTGACCCCCGTGACGGCAATCATATTGTAACGAATATAGCGAAGTCTGCGGTTGCTAACGCAGTTCGCTTGGTAGTCCGAGCGGCGAGGTATTTTTAGAGGAGGCGATGATGAAGATAAGTGCGCGCAATATCATCCCAGGGACGCTGGTCGCGGTCGAAAAGGGGCAGACGACGGCGCATGTTCTGATCGACATCGGCGGCGGCCGCACGATTACCGCATCAATCACCAACGAATCCGTCGATGACATGAAGCTCGCCAAAGGCCAAAAGGCCTACGCCGTCATCAAATCAAGCGACGTCATGGTTGGCGTCGACTGAGGCGGATTCAGCCGGCCGTCGCCTCACCGGAACGCAGCGTGGCGATCCCGGCCAGCAGCGAGGCAAGGCTCGACGTCCGCAGCGGAATGAACGGCTTGCCGGCTTGCCGGCATTGCCGCTTCACCGTCGCCATGGCGTCGTGGCTGACGCAGTCGATCGGGAACGCGACACAATCCGCACGGCCGATGAGGCCGGGCAGGATGGCGATGCTGTGCTCGATGCCGCCATCGTGATGAAGGAAGTCGCCACCTGCGCGCTCGACCATGGCGCGCAGGACCGGCACCTGATGGGCGCGGCCGCCAACGTACAGCACGGCTAATTGACCGAGCGGCGCGTCGGCGACCGGCTTGGCGCCACCCTCGTTGTCTGGCGTTGCGACGGCGTCGAGCTCGGCCTCCACAAGGCTGATCTCGCGGCGGAGACCCGCCGCCTCCTCTTCTGCTTGTTGCCGCTTTTGTTCGGCAGCGGCGAGCGCCTGTGTCAATTCCTCGGTACGCTTGGTGAGACGCTCGCACCGCGCCGTCTCGCGGCTGAGGCGACGATCGAGATCGACGAGCGCGTCCTTCGCCGCCGCGGCATCGGCGGCATCGTGTTCGCGCGAGACCGGAGCCTGCGCCAGCGCCCGGCTGAGCGCCTCGTTGAGCAGCCTGATTTTGGCATCCCGCGCCGTGAAGCCGTCGCGTAGCTGGCGCTGCTGGGCTTCGAGCTTCGCGGACAGCGTGGCATTGTCGGCTTCGAGGCGGCACAGCCGGCGGATATCCGCGCGGTTGGCAGCACCCACCATGTGGGAGAGCATATGCACGTCGCCAAACGCGCGCCGCATGATCTTGTCGGTCGCAGCCGGGTGGCTCAGCACTGCCCAATAGGTGCCCGGGATGTCGCCCTGCTTGACGGCTTCCTCCCAGAACCGCAGCAGGGCTTCTTCGTCTCGTAGCTTGCCGCATTGCCGGATGACCAATTCGTGACGGCGGTCGAGCGCCTTCTGTAAGAGCCGGGCACCGTTTTGCGGGCGGCCGGCCAACGATACCGCCTGCTTATGCAGATCGTGATCGTCGGCTGTCTCGGCACCGGCCACGCCAAGCTTGATCAGGAGACGGCGCAGTTCTCGCACCGTGAGACAGGTGCCGATGATCGAGCAATGCACGCTCGCGTGCATGTCCCAGATCGCCGTGCGCCGCCGCGACGCAATGTCGTCGAACGGCAACACTTGTTCGCCGCGGGCCTTCATCGGCACGGGGCCGGCCGAAAACGCTGTAAAACCCGGCCGCTGGCCGGTCGAAAATATGCTCGTCAACAGGTCGGGTACGTGGGACGACATACGCTGTATCCAAAAGGATATAACGTGTGTCGCATAGATTTGCCTCCCTCGCAACCCCCGTTTCTTCCGGTCGAAAGAAGGCTGCCTTCAACCTCTCCCGCATGCGGGAGAGGTTCGAGCGAACGCCCGGCGCGGCGCCTCAGCCGCCGATCGCGCCCTGGGCCCCGACATAAAGCGAATAGAGCGAATGGCTCGCCGACATGAACAGTCGGTTGCGCTTGACGCCGCCGAAGCACAGGTTCGCCGCGCGCTCGGGAAGCGAGATCGAGCCGATCCGCTTGCCGTCGGGATTGAAGACCATGACGCCGTCGAGGCCGGCGCCGGTGCCCCAACCGCACCACAGATTGCCGTCGGTGTCGCAGCGGAAACCGTCGGGCGCCTCGTTCGTTTCGCAGGTCACGAATACTTTGCGGATTCGCAAGCCTCGTCCCGTCGCCCACCACGTCGTAGACGCGGATGAGACGCGGCGTACTGCTGGCGTCGACGATGTACATCTTCTTTTCATCGGGCGTGAAGCAGAGCCCGTTCGGCCGTGATGTCGCCGACCACGACCGTGGCGCGGCCGCTCTGCGGGTCGAGCCGATAGACATTGGTGGGCAACTCCGGTTGCGCCACATGGCCTTCGTAATTTCCCAGGATACCGAAGGGCGGATCCGTAAACCAGATCGAGCCGTCGGATTTCACGACAATGTCGTTCGGCGAATTGAGCGGCTTGCCCTCGAACTTATCGATCAGCACCGTGATGGTGCCGTCATATTCGGTGCGGGTGATGCGGCGCGCGTCGTGCTCGCAGGTGACAAGGCGGCCTTGGCGGTCGCGGGTGTTGCCGTTGGCGTTGTTCGACGGCTTGCGGTAGACGCTGAGACGGCCGGTTTCCTCGTCCCAGCGCATGATGCGGTTGTTAGGGATGTCGCTCCACAAGACGCAACGCGCGTCGCCGAACCACACCGGCCCTTCGCTCCAGCGCATGCCGGTGGCGAGCCGTTCAACGCTGGCATTGAAAACCCGATATTTGAGGAAGCTCGGATCGAGAGTTTTGACCGCAGGATCGGGGTAAGCCTCGCTGGGCTCCCAGCCGCCCAGAGTCACCGTTGGAGTCAGCGCTGCCGCCGCAATTGTTGCTCCCGCCCCCATTAAATCGCGTCGTGAAATCTGCATGACTTGTCCTCCCTCTGGCACACGATCTTGGTCGATCGTATCGACGCTATGTTAGAGGGGAACACGCCTATCGGGGACGAAATTCGCGCAACCTAGTGAAGGTCACGACAATCCACCGTTCCGACCGCACGTCCGCCGGCGAACGATATCTCAAGTTCCCGACTTCCGATCAGCGGCAGCCTTCGAGCTTGGAAATCCTTGTTGGCGAGAACGAACGGTCCGAGCTTCTGTACGGCGTAATCTGCGTAGTTTAAATCAACGAGGCGCTCGGGCGGGAATTTTGCGCGCGAATACCCGTTCTTGACGTACCAATCCTGCATGTCGAGCAGGCTCGTCGTGTTGATCCGTCCGTTGGGACTGCGCGCCGGCCACGGATACTTGTAGAGAATTTCCTGCCGACGCTCGGAGCCGTGACGGATCAAGGCGGCTGCGATCTCCTCTTTGATCGTGGCGGCGCCGTGATAGGCGTTGCAGTAATCGCGCACGCCGCGCAAATACGCCGTGTAGTAGTTGCGCACGACCTCGGGACTTCGCTTCGCCCAATCGGTGTTGATCATGATCACGGCGATGGTCATCGGCGTCGGTTTAACCAGCTCGTCAACCGACGCGAAGTTCACCGCGATCTTTTGGTCCAAGAATTCATAAACGAAGGGCGGAATCGCAATGCCGGCATCGATCGCCTTGTTGGCGAAGGCGATCGGCATCTGGGTGAACGGAAAAACCTTCACGTCGGTATCGGCAATCGCCACGCCGGCGGTTTCGAGCATCTTGCCGACCTCGTAGGTCGAGACCGAGCCGGCGCCGTTGCTCGCGATCACCTTGCCCTTGAGCTGGGCAAGGCTCGTGATCTTGCCGGCAAGATCGGGACGCAGCATCAGGTTGTGCCCGATCGGCGTTGAGACCCGGTCGGCGATGATGGTGATCGGCAGATTTTTCTCGAGTGCGTTGAAATAGCCCGCCGAGATGCCGCCGGCGATGACCTGCAGACGATCGGTCGCAAGGAGCGCAATGGTGTTCGCCGAAGTATCGATGTCCTCGATTTCGATCTTGATGCCGAAGTCCTTGAAGTAGCCCTTGTCGATCGCAATCAGTTCGGCGCCATTCGACACCGAGCGTGCCATTCCGATATGGACGGTCACCTCCTGTGCGGTCGCCGCCGGCGCTGCAGCGAGACCGAGCACGATCGCCACGATGGCACGCGAAGCGCGCGGGGCGGATTTTTGATTATTTCGCCACATAGCGTCCCTCGCCGTCGCGATCGAGCCCGCCCCGTTGGCGCAGCACGTCGAGATCGCGCACGATCTCGCGGCCGTCGCGGCTGCCGAGCGCCGCCATCAGCTCCTCGAAGCATTTCGGGCCGTCGGCGAGCGCGGCGTCGATCGAGGCGAAGCGCTTGCCGTCGATACGTCGGCGGCTCGGGCACGCGCGTCTCCAGCCGCTGCCGGTGCCGAACGGCCAGGTGAGATCGAAGCCGGCCTTGGCGCCGATCCGCGCGCCGCGTCGAGCGACGGATCGAGCGGCAGCGTGCGCATGCCCGGCTACGCACGACGAGGTCGCGGTCGGGCTGGAAGCGCGTCGCCAGCGCCCAATCCATCTGCTCGTCGGAGAAGATGTCGATATCGGGATCGACGACGAACACGTTCTTCACGTTGGCGAGCGCAGCCGAAGCACGGCGGCGATCGCGTTGCGCGCTTCGCCCGGCACGCGCTGGCGCAGCGCGACGCGCACGTTGTAGATGCCGCCGCTCGACGGCGTCGCGTAGACCGCGACGCGGCTCGCGCACCGCGATTTCGAGCGCGCGCCAGACGATCGACCTCGGTGCGCAGCGCGCTCGAGCTGCGCGGTGTCGGTGCGGCCGATGCGAGCGGCCGCCGATCGTCGAGCGTCTGGAACAGCGCGTCGCGCGCGGTGCGTGATCGCGGTGAGGTGGAAGACCGGGTTCGTCTTCACGCCGCCGTAGTAGCCGAGGAACTCGCCGTACGGTCCTTCGGGTTCGACGTGGCCGCGCTCGTCGAGATAGCCTTCGAGCACGTATCTCGGCATCGGCCGGCACGCGGATGTCGTTGGTGACGCATTTCACGACCGCCAGCGGCGCGTCGCGCAGCGACGACGACCAGGCCGAGCTCGTCGACCGGGACGCGCATCGTCGCCGCGACGTAGTCGATCGGATGCGCGCCGACGACGAAGCTCGACCGGCAGCCGCTCGCCGCGCGCGGCGCTCGCTTCGTAGATCGCTGCGCAGATCGCTCGGCGCGACGAGGTCGATCCCGGTCTCGTGCGGCCGCGCAGCATGAGCCGGCGGCATGCCGACATTGGTGAGCCGGTCGCGGGTCGACGCGCATAGTCGATCGAGGCGGAGATGTAGGGCGCGCCGTCGTAGCCGTGCTGCACATGCACCGGAAGCGTCGGTGAGGTCGGCGTCGTCGCCGGTCAGGACGACCTGCTGCACCGGCGCCTCGGCGCGCGGGACCTCGACGAGCTCCGGCGTGTTGCGCGCAGCCGCCGCGCGACTTCGGCGAGCAGCTCGCGGGCGCGACGCCGAACGCGCGCGCGAAGCGGCGCGGCTGCCGAGCACGTTGCCGACGAGCTCGGCGCGCTCCGGTCCCGCCGCCGCGAACAGCACGGCCCGCGGGTTGCCATCGAGGATGCGGGCGACGTCGGCGAGATCGACCGGCTCGTCGTGCTGCTCGAGCTCGTCGGGCCCGAGCTCCTCGATGAAGCGGCGCAGCCGGAAGCGGATCGAGATCGCTCGCGCGCGCGACAGCGTGGGGCTTTTCAATGACGTTGGTACCCGTTCCTTTGCATGGCGCCGCGAATGTACTGCAATCACTCGTCCGGGGGAATGCGCCGGGTAACGCCGGGGTTGGACATCTCCCAATCACGCCATTAAGCCTCGGCCGCCAAACCTCGACGAGATCAGCGCCATGACCGACATCCGCATCCCACCCGACAAACTCGCGCGGCTACTTGCCGCAATCCTCGCCGCCAAGGGCATGAGCGCGACGGATGCCGCGACCGTCGCCGAAGTGCTGACCTGGGCGAACACTCGCGGCGTCGATGGTCATGGCGCGGTGCGGTTGCCGAGCTGTCTCGAGTTCATCAACCGCGGCGAACTCGATCCCAAGGCGGTTCCGAATGTCCGCGCGCTCGACCGAGCGCGTTCATCCTCGACTGCGCGCGCGCGGCCGGCCCCGTGGCGATGATGCAGGCAGCCCGACGCGCGGTGGACATCGCCCGCGAAAATGCAATTGCGATCGCGCTGGTACGCGAGACAACCCACACCGGCGCCATCGGACGCTACCCGCAATGGGTGCGCCGAACAGGGTTGCGCCGGCATCATGATCAACGGCGGACCGCCGTTCATGGCCTATCACGGCACGCGCACGCCGCATCTCGGCACCAGCCCGATTTCGATTGCGGTGCCAAGCGGCGACGGTGGGGATCCATTGCTGCTCGACCTTGCGACCAGCGTGATCTCCAACGGGCGTCTGCAGCAAGCCATTGCGGCCGGCGAAGCGCTCGAACCGGGCTGGGCGCTCGACGGCGAGGGTTGCGTCACCACCGACCCGAAGAAAGCCAAGGTGATTTTGCCGCTCGGCGGGCCTAAGGGCTCGGGCCTCTCCTTCATGTTCGAGTGCCTGACAGGCATTCTCGCGGCATCGCCGGTTCTCACCATGTTCGCGACGCCGGAAACGCCGAAGCGCCACGCGCAGAACGCAATGCTGATCGTGCTCGACATCGCGAGCTTCCGCCCGCTCGCCGACTATCGCCGCGATATCGCAGCGCTGACCGCGATGATCCGCGGCCAGCCGTTGCAGGAGGGCTTCACCGAGGCGCTGATGCCGGGCGAGCGCGGCGCGCGACGCGCAGCCGAGCGCCGCCGCGACGGCATCCCGCTGCCGGCCGGGTTATGGAAGCAATTGCAGGATATCGCCGCGTCGCTCGGCGTCGCCGCGTCGGCGGTGTAGCCGCGCTTCATTGTCATTTGCAGGGCGCTGCAATAGACAATGGGCGCCGAATGACGGAGGGAGGAGCCATGCTTGCGGAAGCCGATCGCATCAAGGCCGTCGAGATATTGATGACTGCCGAGAAGGAGCGCAAACAGGCTGTTCAAATTTCCAAAACGTTCCCCGACATCACGATCGAGGACTCCTACGCGATTTCGACCGAGGTCGCGAAGCGCAAGATCGCCGCCGGCGCGCGGCTGATCGGCCACAAGGTCGGCCTCACCTCGAAGGCGATGCAGCGCTCGTCCCAGATCGATGAGCCGGATTACGGCCACCTGCTCGATTCGATGATGATTGCCGACGGCGCCAAGGTGCCGCACGAGAATTTCTGCCTGCCGCGCGTCGAGGTCGAGCTTGCATTCGTGATGGGCAAGCCGCTCAAGGGCCCGGGCGTCGGCCTCACTGACGTGCTGCGGGCCACCGAATACGTGGTCCCCGCGCTCGAAATCGTCGATGCCCGCATCCAGGACCCGCGCAAGATCACCGACACCGTTGCCGACAACGGCGCGGCGGCAGGAATTGTCGTGGGCGGCCGGCCGGTCGGTCCCCTGGAGGTCGACCTGCGCTGGGTCGGCGGCATCATGTATCGCAACTCAGAGATCGAGGAGACCGGTGTCGCGGCTGGCGTCCTCGGCCATCCGGCGCTCGGCGTCGCTTGGCTCGCCAACAAGCTCGGCGTCCACGGCGTGACGCTGCAGCCGGGACATATCGTGCTGGCGGGCTCTTTCACCCGCGTCGTGTTCGCCAAGAAGGGCGACACGCTGCATGGCGATTTCGGCGCCCTCGGCGGGATCGCGGTTCAGTTCGTATAGAGGTGAGCGTCATGGATCTCCCCCGCAACGCCTTCAAGCATGCGATCGCCGCCGGCAAGCTGCAGATCGGCCTGTGGTGCAGCCTGTGCAGCAATATCGCGGCAGACATCGTGCGCGACTCCGGCTTCGACTGGCTGCTCCTCGACAGCGAGCACTCGCCGAATGACATCCCCGACCTGCTGGCGCAGTTGCAGGCGGTGGAGGGCGGCACCGCGACCCCGATCGTGCGGCCGGCCTGGAACGACACCGTGCTGATCAAGCGCTGCCTCGACATCGGTTCGCCGGCCCTCCTCGTGCCCTACGTCCAGAACGTGGAGGAAGCGAAGAACGCGGTTGCAGCCGTGCGATATCCGCCACGCGGGGTGCGCGGCGTTGCCGCCTCGGCGCGCGCGAGCCGCTACGGCCGGGTGACCGACTATCTCAAGAAGGCGGATTCCGAGATCTGCCTGCTGGTCCAGGTCGAGACCGGGTCCGCGCTCGAAAAACTCGAAGTCAATTGCGACCGTCGACGGCGTCGACGGCGTCTTCATCGGCCCCTCCGACCTTTCGGCATCGCTTGGCCATGTGGGAAATCCGGCCCACCCGCAGGTGCAGAAGGCGCTCGAAGACGCGGCGCGCCGTCTCAAGGCGGTCGGCAAGCCCGCCGGCATCCTCACGGGCAACGAAGAAGAGGCGCGGCGCTACATCGGGTGGGGCTACACCTTTGTCGCCGTCGGCTCCGACGTCGGCCTCCTCGGCCGGGGCGCCGACGCACTCGCCAAAAAGTTCAAGGGATGAAGAAGTTCAAGGCCTAAGCCGACACCAGCGGCGGCCGGATCAGCCGTCGTGGTTCTCGAGGTGCGCGCGCAACTCCTCGATTGACGCAAAGCGCATGGTGCCGTCCGGCATCTGCGCTTCGATCGAGCCGTCGGTGAAGAGCGTGTAGGCCATTTCGTCGATCACGCCCGACTTCAGGATCGTAGGCCGGGGCTCGGAGCGGGACGGCGCGCTCGGCGGCGATCGCAGCTCGCCCGCGCGCGACGCCGGCGCAGGTGACCGTGGCTCCGGCGAGCGCAACGGCTGATCGAGCGATGGCTCGGCGCGTTTTTCCGGCGCACTGTCGCGGCGGCGGTCGTTCGGCCAGACCTTGTCGAAGATATTTTGCACCGGCGGCGGCCCACCGCGGAGCTGGGGCTCGGGATGCTCGGCCGCGACGGGAGATGATGGCGGAGGCGCCGATGGTCGCGGCCAAGTGTCGTGTTGATCCTCCCGCGCGTGCTCCGGCGCGGGCGCCGCGCCACGCGCGCTCTCGGGGGTGGATTCGATTTCGGCGATCGCGCGACGCAGCCAGTCAGGACCGGGCTTGCGGGGCTCGAGCGGCGGCGCGGCAGACAAATCCGGAACGACAGGCTTTGACGGCTGGGGCGGCGGTGCGGACGGCGCAACATTGGCCGACAGCGGTGGGAGATCAGGGCCCGGCGGTGGTATCGGAGCGCCGCGCGGCGGACCCGGCCGCCGCTCCATCCCCTCCTTGCGCTCAACCGGGCCGCGCTCAGCCGGGTTGCGCTCAGCCGGGCCGCGCTCAACGGGGCGCAGCTGGCGCGGCACGTTCGGCGCACGCTGCTTGAGGGCCTGCGCGACGCGGCGCAACTCGGCGACCGTCGCGGCCAATCCCACCAGAATGAACCCGGCGGTAATCGCGACCGTGCCGGCAACCAGCAGCCCTGCCCCAAACGACGTTTCGCGCACCGGTACGCCAAAGCCGACGACGAACACCCCGATCGCCATCGATAAGACACCGAGGATCACGAGGAGGTAGAACATGCCGTGTCGCCCGCCCCTTGGGGCCCGTCATAACTCGTTGGGGGCCGCTCCTGATCGAGGCCCTACCCAACTGCCGCAACCAGCGCGAACATATTGGGAATCAAGTCATTCCGCCAGCGTTATTGCCGCGGCATAAGCGTTGCCTGTGGAACACCGTGCACCTTCGGCGGTTAGGAGGGCGGAAGGCACCGCCGCCTGAACGCCATTTCGAGAACACTTGGTGAGAGCACTTGGCGAGAACGTTCGGTCAGAACACTTGGCGAGAGCACTTGGTCGGAATACTTGGTTGCCGCTGCGCTCCCCACGTCCTAACTAGGTGGCACTGCCCATTTCAGGCTGGGCGGTAAGTTGCTTTGCCCCGTTCGAGGAGGACCCCCGATGTCGTTTTCCCTGCCCGACCTGCCCTATCCCTACGATGCGCTCGTGCCGCATATGTCGAAGGAAACGCTGGAATTCCATCACGACAAGCATCACCTCGCCTACGTCAACAACGGCAACAATCTGCTCAAGGGCACCGAGTGGGAAAACAAGCCGCTGGAGGAGGTCGTCAAGGGCTCGTTCGGGAAGAACGCCGGCCTCTTCAATAATGCGGGGCAGCATTACAACCACATCCAT
Source organism: uncultured Alphaproteobacteria bacterium (assembly GCA_963702755.1). Classification (GTDB taxonomy): domain Bacteria; phylum Pseudomonadota; class Alphaproteobacteria; order Rhizobiales; family Xanthobacteraceae; genus JAJPKK01. The sequence goes on from CAVPDZ010000027.1 coordinate 35,665, forward strand.
TTCTGGAAGTGGATGAAGCCGGGCGGTGGCGGCGACAAAATCCCCGGCGCTCTTGAAAAGAAGATCGTCGCCGACCTGGGCTCGGTCGCCAAAATGAAGGAAGACTTCATTCAGGCCGGCGTCACCCAGTTCGGCTCAGGCTGGTCCTGGCTCGCGGTCAAAGACGGCAAGATCGTCGTGATGAAGTCGGCGAATGGCGAAAATCCGCTCGTTCATGGCGCGAAGCCGATCCTCGGCTGCGACGTGTGGGAACATTCCTATTACATCGACTATCGCAACCGCCGTCCCGATTACCTCAAGGCCTTCATGGACCATCTGGTGAACTGGGACTACGTGGCAGAGATGTTTGCTGCCGCCACGAAGTAGCGCACGGCAGATCATCCTGATCTCTACGAAGGATTGTGGCCGGGCTCGTCCCGGCCATTTGATTTAGCCCCCGCCAGGCGCCGCGTGAGAGAAGGGTCTGTCGGCGGTCCCATACGCGACCGCAACCGGCGCCCAGCGCGCCTGCGGGCTGACACCGCGCAGATCCTTCACCACGCCGATCGGAACGCCGACCCGCTCGATCACGCCCACGACCTTGCCGCGGAGCACGCGATCGCAGTCCATGTGGGTCGGCGCGATGAAGAAGTCGGCCTGATTCCAGTCTGCCGTGAATTTAAGGCGAGGCTCGGCTTCATTCTCGAACGACACGCGCTCCCCGCATACCGCGACCAGGTACGGGGTCCGATGCGTCGGGTCGGTGCGGATATCGGTCGAATTCGATGAAGTGCTCAAGTTCCTTGACCGCCGCGGGCATAACGTTGACCCAGTAGTCGGTCTCATAGCGCCGCGATGCGCCCTCAAGCCCGCCGACCAGCGAATTGAAGAACAGATATTCGTAAGGGTGCAGCCGCACCAGCGTCGCAACATCAGCGACGAACGCCGCGGCAACGACCGCGACCGCGCCGGCCGCTGCCCACCGCCCCTGCCGGTCCAGAAATGACAGGCCGAGATGAATCCCTATTCCGGCCAGCGCCGCGATCGGCGGCACGACGAAAAGGTAGTGGCGCATGCCGGTGAACGACGGCCCGTTGCCGAGGATCTGGCAGGCGAGCGGGAATACCACGGCGAACAGCAAAATCGCGATGTCCTGCCGGCTCCGGCGACCAAGGGGATTGCCGGCGCGGGTGACCGCCGCCCAGCCTGCTGCAAGGACTGCGATGCAAGCGCTCGCGAGCATGACGAGCGGCAGCTTGATGGCAATGTATTCCGGCTCGTACCAGCGCGGCACCTCATTCATCAAATAGACTTGGCCGGCGAGGAGGGTGCGGATCGGATAGTGGAAGTGCGCAAACGCGAAGACCGCGCGAAGGGGATTTAGGAGATCGAGCGATGCCCACGGCCACGACGCGACCATGATGACGTAAGCCAGGGCGAACGCCGGAACGAAGCGCAGCGCGGACTGCGTTCCCGCCCGCAAAAACTGGCGCCAGTCGGTTCGATCGGCCCAGGTCTGCAGCACGATTGCGACGGCGACGAAGCCGATCATCAACAGGCCGATCACGCGCAGTCCCAGCGCGCAGCCCAGCAGGAATCCGAACCACAGGATGTCGCGCCAGCGCGGCTTCGGCAGGTCATGCGTCGCGCGCAGCAGGAAAAAGATCGCACCCATCACGGCCGCGGCAAAAGGAACGTCCTTGGTGTGATTGAACATGCCGCCGTACCAGACCCCGCAGGTCGCGAGTGCAAGAGCGGCAAAAAAACCGGCGCGCGGCCCGGCAATCATGCGGGCGGTGCCCCATACCGCCACCACGCCGCCGACGCCGGCGAGCGCACTGAGCAGGTGACGGATGTCATAGATGTTGAAGGGCAGCAGGTGCGTGAAGAACACGGCGACGATGTCGAACAGGCCGCCGTAAAGATAGAGATTGCCGAAGTTGAACACCGAGCGGTCGGTGAACCCGCTCCCGTAGTAGGCGACGATCAGTTCGCCGTACTGCTGCTGCAACCCCTCGTCATTCGAGACCGCGTATTCCCGAAACGTCAGACCGACGAGTATCACCAGCAACGCTACCAATCCGGCAAACGCCAGATCGTACGGGTCGGTTTCGCGCACAATAGACCGCAGATACCGGCGGACAGCGGTACTCATGCTGATCGTGCTCCGGCAGTCACTTTTCATATGAGTGGATGAGCGATTGATCCCCGTCAGAACGTATCGACGAAGGTCGAACAACGCTCTGAGGCAGTTTGACGCAAGATTGCTCCGAAAGCGATGGGGGAGCGGTTTTTGCGGTGCATCGAATCGCGTGAACCATCCTGCGACTCCACGTGACTAATGGGGCAAATCCAGGTCACAGGGACGCAGATCATGACTGACATTTCATTACCGGTAGCCCCGGTTCCCCGCTTTCAGGAAAGCGACTTTCGCGTCGGGAATGTCTTCAATCGCGCATTCGCGTTAACCGTGCGTAATTTCCTGCCGTTCTGCACGCTGACCGCAATTACCGGCTTGCCGGCCCTCTATCTCTCGCGCAGCGCGCTGGAAGGCGGCGCGGATATGGGAAGGCAATTCCTTGGCATGGCGATCGGCTACCTCCTTGGTTTGCTGAGCCAAGCTGTCGTGGCACACGGCGCCTTCGAAGACATGCGCGGCCGTCCAGTACGGATTTTCGCGTCGCTGGGAGTTGGTTTACAGCGGCTGTTCCCCGTTTTTGTGCTCGGTCTGAGTGTCGTGCTGCTTTATTTCATTGGCATCATCGCGCTCATCGTCCCGGGGATCATCGTGCTGGCGGCATACTTCGTCGCGCTGCCGGCTTGCGTTGTCGAGCAGATCGGGCCGTTCAAGAGCATGGGGCGAAGCCTCGATCTCACCAGGGGACATCGCTGGAAGATCTTCGGCATCATGGTGGTGATGTACTTTGCCAACGCCGTCGCCGGTGGCGTCGCTCTCGGGGTGACCGCCGGTAGGTTCGTTCGCCGGACTTGCTGTCCAGCTGATGGTGACCGCAATTCTCACTGCCTTCTCCGCGGTCCTCGCCCTCGTCGCCTATCACGATCTGCGCGCTGCCAAGGAAGGCGTCGCCACGGACCGTCTTGCCGCGGTGTTTGAATAAATCTGCAGACCGATAAAATAGCAGGCCGCGTTAAGCGGCCTGCTACTCTTTCGAGCAAGGATCGAGCGGCAACGCCGGTAGTCAAAGCCAAAAGATCGCGGCAATGTGCCGTCGCAATGAATGTGCGGCCGCAGACAGGGTCGGCGCTTGAGGAGGGACAGGATGACAGACACTTCGTTGCCGGCCAGTCGCTTCGCTGAACGCGATTTTCGCGTCGGTCGCACCATCAACGATGCCTTCTCAGTCATGACGCGCAATTTCGTGGTGTTTTGCGCCGTGACATTGGTTACGAGCCTGCCGACCGTTTTCATCACATTCTATCAAGGTCAGATCGATACCAATTCTGGCTTCATCATTGCCCTCTTCATACTCAGTATCTTGCTGTCGGCGTTGCTCGGTGCGGTGGCCCAGGCGAGCATTGTTTACGGTGCGTTCGAGGACATGCGCGGGCGGCCGGTCGATATCGTCAAATCCATTCAGGTCGGCCTGCGCCAATTCCTGCCCGTCATTGGCCTGGTGATCCTTGCTGCCCTGGGCGTCGGTCTCGCGTCGATCCTCCTGGTGTTTCCCGGCGTCATGTTATTCGTCATGTGGTACGTCGCCGTGCCGGTCTGCGTCGTCGAGAGAGCCGGCCCAATCGTCAGCATGGGTCGCAGCCGGGAGCTGACCAAGGGCTTCCGTTGGAAGGTTTTCGGAATGTTGCTGCTCGTTGGCCTTTTCCAAATGATCGGCGCGGGGGTCATCATGGGCATGTCATTCTCGGCAGGCACGGCCGTGGGGCTGATCGTCAACCTGATCTGGACCGCAATCGTCAGCGCCTTCTCCGCCGTCCTGGCGGTGGTGGCCTATCACGACCTGCGCGTCGCCAAGGAAGGCGTCGACACCGATCAGATCGCGGCGGTCTTCGAGTAGGACGATCGTCATCGTTCACGCGGCGCCAATTTGGCTTCGTCTGGGATAGTCGGCGGCAGGGCATTGCCGCCGCTTTTTCTCTCGATGCGTGTCAATTTAAACGATCACGCCTGATGGAACGACGCTCAAGCCGGGATCGTACCCGTGTCACGACAATCCAGGGCAATTTGAAGCAATCGGCTGAAAGCAGCGCCTGATGCGCCCGCATAATTCTGTCGGGGCACCAACGTTCAGGCCGAACAAGCGATGCTGCGACTTGCGCCGGTTTCGATAGGCGAGTCTCTTCAAGACCGCGTGCGTGCTGATCACCGTGGCGCTGCTGGCCGGCAGCAACTCTGCCGCAGGGCAAACAGCCGATGCACCTCGACTCCGGACACAGGTACCTCATCGCAGTTGGGGACCATCGCGACGGCTGTGCCGGTCGGCGGCAGTGCAGTCCCCTTGGGTGCAACTTCGCTTTACGTCGGCGGGCTTAGTCCGTCCCCAACCGATCCAACCACCGGGGGCTGCGCCGACGCGCCTCCGTCGGTTCCGACATCGAATGTCGATCCGCTGTCCAGCAGTTCGCCGTGCGCCGTCGGATTCTCGGCAGTCCCGGGCTCCGGTGCCGTGACCACCACGGGGATGACGTCCCTGGGCGGAGCGGCCATTCCGCTCGGCGCAACTGATCTCGGCCTGGCCGGCATCAGCCCGATCCTGCCGGTGGCCGTGCCGACCGCGAGCGCCAACCCCGTCGCGATTACTCCGGTCGCGCCACCGCCGACCTTCGTCGTGCCGCCATCGACGCCGTTGCCCGCGCGTCCGCTTGCCTGCTCGGCTGGCATCGCGGCTCCGGCTCCGAACATTCTTTCCAATCCCACCGGCGCGGCATTTGCGGCGGCGGCAGGCTGTTAACGGCTTCGTTATTGCAGCGCCCGCGGAAAATGCCGCATCGCAGCAAGAGGACGCCAACGAGCAGCAATCCAGGTAAAGCGGCCCGCCAATCGATCGCCAAATCACGGCTGATGTCGGTGACCGCGGCCCCTACTCGGGACCGCGCCGCCGCCGGCCGGAGCCGAGAGATGGGCATAGTCCGATTTGCGCTGCGCTTTCCCCACACGTTCTACGTGCTGGCAGCACTGATCGTGTTCCTGGGCGTGATCGCCTTTCGCTCGATGCCGGCGGACATCTTTCCGGAGATCAACATCCCGGTCGTCACGGTGATCTGGTCAATACACCGGGCTCAGCACGCCGGAGATGGAGCAGCGCGTCACCACTTACAGCCAGTATTCGATCAGCGCCAACGTCAACGGCATCAAGAACATGGAGGCGCAGACATTGAACGGGCTGTCCGTGCAGAAGATCTACTTTCAGCCGGACGTCAATCTTGACCTCGCCATCTCGCAGATCGTCGCCGGAACCAATGCCATTCGCGCGCTGATGCCGGCCGGCATCCAGCCGCCGATCGTCGTCCAGTACAATGCGTCGAGCGTGCCGGTGCTCCAGCTCAGCCTGAGTTCGGACAATCTCAGCGAGCAGCAGCTCTACGATTACGGCATCTACCGCGTCCGCCAGCAGCTTGCGCCGGTCCCGGGCGTCACGCTGCCGACGCCGGCCGGCGGCAAATACCGCCAGATCATGGTCGACATCGATCCCGGCAAGCTGCGCGTCGCGCGGCCTCACGCCACTCGGACGTGGTGAACGCCGTCAATGCCCAAAACCTGACGCTCCCGTCCGGGACCGCCAAGATGGGCGACACCCAATACACCGTGCGGACCAATGCGACGCCGCCGACGATCGCCGACCTCAACAATATCCCGATCAAGGTCGCGAACGGCGCGACCATCTTCGTGAAGGACATCGGGCAGGTTCACGACGGCTGGCTGGTCCAACAGAACATCGTGCGGGAGAACGGCCGGCGCTCGGTGCTGCTCAGCATCATCAAGAACGGCAATGCCTCGACGCTCAACGTCGTCAATGGCGTGCGCGCGGCGCTGAAGACGTTGCGCGCCGCCGCCCCCGCCGGCCTGACGATCGGTGAACTCTTCGACCAATCGGTGTTCGTGACCGAAGCGATCGAGGGCGTGTTGCGCGAAGGCGCGATCGCGGCCGGGCTCACGGCGCTGATGATCCTGCTGTTCCTCGGGTCATGGCGATCGACGCTGGTGGTGATGATTTCGATTCCGCTGGCGATCCTGTCATCGCTCGTCGCGCTCTTTCTCTTGGGCCACACCCTCAACACCATGACGCTTGGCGGGCTTGCGCTCGCGGTCGGCATCCTGGTCGACAACTCCACGGTCACCATCGAGAACACCCATCGGCTGCTGACCGAGGAGCGCATGCCGCTCCCCGCCGCGACGCTCCACGGCGCGGCCGGAATCGCGATTCCGACGCTGGTCTCGACGCTCGCCATCAGCTGCGTGTTCACGTCGGTGGTCTTCCTCGACGGTCCCGCCAAATATCTCTTCACGCCGCTCGGCCTCGCCGTCGTGTTTGCGATGCTGGCGTCCTACGGCCTGTCGCGCACGCTGACGCCGATCACCATCGGCCTGTTGCTCAAGGGCGAGCAGCATCACGGCGGCGCGCCGCGGAGCTTGTTCGGCCGCATCAGCCAGGCGTTCGAACGCGGCTTCGAGCGGATGCGCGGCAGCTATTCGGAGTTTCTCGTCGTCGCTTCTGCGGCGGCGCTTCATCGTGCCGATCGCATCGCGTTCTGGTGCTCGCGCTCGGCGGCGTCATGTTCATGATGGTCGGCCGCGATTTCTTTCCCGATCATCGACGGCGGCCAGATTCAGCTCCACGTCCGCGCCCCGGCCGGAACGCGCATCGAGGCGACCGAGCAAGTCTTTCAGGCCGTCGAGGACAAGATTCGCGAGATCATCCCGGAAAACGAGCGCGAACGGATCGTCGACAACATCGGTCTGCCGGCACGCGCCTACAATCTCGCCTTCGCCGACGGCTCGACCATCGGCGTCAACGATGGCGTCATCCTCGTGGCGCTGAAGGAAGGCCACGCGCCGACCGCAGAGCTATCTGCGCAAGCTGCGGCCGGCCTTGCATGAGGCGTTTCCCCAGGTGGTGTTCTATTTCCAGGCCGCCGACATCGTGACGCAAATCCTGAATTTCGGCCTTCCGGCGCAGATCGACGTGCGCACCGTCGGCTATGACCGCGCGAACAACCTGCGCGTCGCCAGGGAGCTGCAGAAGCGCCTCGCCGCGATCCCCGGCATCGCCGACGCCCATCTTCAGCAGGAGGTGGACGCGCCTGCATTCTATGCCACCATCGATCGCGCGCGCGCCGTGCAGCTCGGGCTCAACGCGGGCAGCATCGCCACCAATCTCAATGTCAGCCTGAGCTCGTCGGAGCAGGTCGCGCCCAATTTCTGGACCGACCCGAGTTCGGGAATTCCCTACTATCTCGCCGTCCAGACGCCGGAACCGAAGCTGGATTCGGTCAACGAGCTCTCCAACACGCCGGTGTCGTCGGCGATCCTTGCCGCTGGCAATCTGGTCATCCCCGGGTTGCTGGGCAACGTCGCGACCTTCAAGCGCGACAGCGTCCCCACCAATATGAACCAAACCAACATCCAGCCGGTTTACGAGGTCTACGCCAGCCTCCAGGGCCGCGATCTCGGCGGCGCCGCCAACGACATCAAGAAAGTCATCGCCGAGCTGCAACAGCAGCTCAAGCCCGGCAACACGATCCAGATCGTCGGCCAGATTCAAAGCATGACCGACTCGTTCCGAAACCTCGGCATCGGACTGCTGTTCGCCGCCGTGCTGGTCTACATGCTCATGGTCCTGAACTATCAGAACTTCGGCGACCCCTTTGTCGTCATCCTCGCTCTGCCGGCGACCTTCTGCGGCATCATGACGATGCTCTACATCACCGGCACGACGCTCAACGTGCCGTCGCTGATGGGCGCGATCATGGCCGTCGGCGTCGCCTCGGCGAACTCGATCCTGCTCGTCACCTTCGCGCGCGAGCAACAGCTTGCCGGCCGCACCGCCTTTCAGGCGGCGCTCGAAGCGGGGCACACGCGTATTCGGCCGGTGCTGATGACGGCGGCGGCGATGATCGTCGGCATGATCCCGATGGCGATCGGCAACCCCGGCGAGGAGCAGAACGCGGCGCTGGCGCGCGCGGTGATCGGTGGCCTGCTTTTTGCGACGCCGACAACGCTTCTGGTGGTGCCTTATCTGTTTGCAATGTTGCGGTCAGGCAACGACGGCAAGCCGGCCGAAGGTGTGTTTGCAGAGCGAGAACTCGAATGAACGAAATTACGCCATTCATCACCCAGGAAACGAGCAAGGAGCGGCCGGCGCCGGTCAAAACATCACCGCCGCCGGACATCCCCGTCCCTGCCGGGAATGCACGCGGCGGCTGGATGTTCGGCATCACCGCGGTGCTGCTGCTGACCGGTGGCCTCTACCTATGGCACATGGCGCGAGCACGGCCGCGAGGCACAAGTCGCAGCCGACGCGATGCAGCAACGCAACTTCGTGCCGACCGTGCAGGTCGCCACGGTGCAGCTCGAGCGACGACACCATCAAAGTCACGCTGCCGGGCACGACCTACGCCTTCAACGTGGCCAACATCTTCGCGCGCGCCAACGGCTACATCGAAAAGCGCAACGTCGACATCGGCGATCGCGTCAAGGCCGGCGACGTGCTGGCGCAGCTCACGGCGCCGGAGCTCGATCACCAGATCGCACAAGCCGAGGCGACGCTCACGCAGACCGAAGCGACGCTGCGTCAGAATCAGGCGAGCATGAAGCTCGCCCAGGTGACGAACGATCGCGTCGGCACCCTCGTCAAGAAGGGGTGGGCTACGGTTCAATTAGGCGACACGGATCGTCTGTCGCTCGAGGCCCAGCAAGCCGCCGTCAACGTCGCCGAAGCCAATATCGCCGCGCAACAGAGTTTGATCCGTGTTCTCAAGCAACAGCGGGCCTACCAGCAGATCGTCGCGCCGTTTGACGGCGTGATCACGCAGCGCGCCGTCGATGTCGGCAGTCTGGTCCAGATCGGGACCACGTTCATGTTCACGCTGATGCAAAGCAACGTCATCCGCGTGCAGGTGTTCGTTCCCCAGGACCAGGCCATCGGACTTGCGACCGGCGTGCCCGCCGTCATTCGCGTGCCTGAGATACCCGGTCGTGCGTTCCCGGGAAGCGTCACGCGGATGTCGGATGCTTTGCAACAGGGCACCCGCACTCTGCTCGTCGAAATCGACGTTCCCAATCCCGACGGCGCTTTGACGCCCGGAGTGTACTGCACGGTGGAACTCGACATTCCGCGCAAGACGCCGTCTTTGCTCGTCCCGGCAAATGCGATGATTTTTAATCAAAAAGGTTTGCAAGTTGCCGTGGTCGACAACGATGTCGCCAGGATTCGAAAAGTCACGGTCGCGCGCGATCTCGGCGCGCAGGTCGAAGTGAGCGACGGCATCAAGGCAGGTGACAAGGTCGTGCTCAATCCGATGGTCGATCTCGCAGACGGCAATCCCGTCAAAATAAGCGCGCCTCCACCGCCCGCGCCCTGACATTGCTGCTCTGCGCGGCGCGCTGAGCCTGCGGCGCTCTTGCTCGCCTGTGCGTCATGCTGAGTGCGAATTGAGCAATCATCGGCACGATTGGGCGTTCGAGCGTTGGCACAATGTGCGTCAACGGACGTTGCGCGCGAAAACGTGATCCATTCCACGCGCAACAGCGGCCCCATTGTCATTGTGCCGACGAGATAAATCGCCAGATATGCGGCAATCGAAAACGCCGGAGGACATGCCGAGGACGACCTCATTGACCAGGAGAGGGTCATGCACGGAATCGACCTCCGCTCTGCTACTGCTGTTCCCCACCTCACCATTTCCCCGCCTGACATCGTGCGGCGACGCTTTGCGGCATCGAAAGGGGTAATGGGCGATTCACTCGAGATCACTCGCCTCGAACCCTTCGAATATGGCGTGGTTTCGCCGTTCCACTTGCTGATCGTGTCCGAGAGGGCCGAACGCGAGGATGGCGAAACTGTCGTGGAGGGTGGCCAACGCTCGCGCCAACGCGAATTCAATCGCAAACTGAGCCTGGTTCCGGCGGGCAGCCGCTTCTATGGCTGGCAGGTGCCGCGGGTGCTCTCGCGCTGCACCTATCTCTACATCGATCCGACGGCGCCGCTGCTCGATGCGGACCTGCGGTTTTCGGAAATCGAGATCAAACCGCGTTTGTTTTTCTTTGACAACGCGATTTGGGAGACCGCGCTCAAGCTCAAGTCGAACATCGGCGTTCCGTCCTCATCGAGCTACGTCGAAGCGCTGCTGCTCGTGCTCGCGCACGAGCTTGTTCGGCTGCATCGTGGCGGATCGCCCGTGCGCGTGTCGCGCGGCGGGCTCCCGGCCTGGAAGCAAAAGCAGGTGACCGACTACATCGAAGAGCATCTCGATGAAGAGATCTCGCTGCGCGATCTTGCAGCCGTGGCGCAACTGAGCTCGTTTCATTTCGCGCGCGCCTTCAAGCAATCGTTCGGCGAGCCGCCTCATCGCTACCACATGGCCCGACGGATGGAGCGCGCCAAGGCGCTCTTGAAAACGCCGGAGCGATCGGTCACCGAGATCGGCCTCGCGCTCGGATTTGCCGAAACAAGCTCGTTCACCACGGCGTTTCGCCGATCGGTCGGCATCACGCCGACGGATTATCGCCGCGGCCTCGCCTGATGCAGCACCCCGGGATGGCGAACGGTGATCTGCTTCCAACGCGATTCCGTCGTCGCCCGGCTTGACCGGGCGACCCAGTAACCATCGGACCCTGCTGTTGGCACGGCCGGACTTCTATTAACCGCCTGGGGATTACTGGATGCTCCGCTTTCGCGGAGCATGACATCGAAAGCCATCGGCGGTCTGCGTCACAATGCAGGTCGCGAAGTTGCCTCACCGCGGCTGCGCGAACTTGTCGGCGCGGGCTTTGCCGTAAAGCTGTTCGCGCTCGAGGAAGGCGCGTTCGGCGGTGTAGAAGTCGCGCAGGAACAGCACCACGCGGTCGTGCGGCACCGGTTCGGTCCAGCCGATGCGGTCGGCAGATTTTCTCGCACACCTCCTCCAGCACGCCATGACTGCCGACGCTGTCGGGGCGGCGCAGCAGTTCCTCGAGCACCTGCAATTCGAACGCGCCATAGGCGCGCAATTGCTGCTCGGTGAAGATGAACTCCATCTTGCGTTCGACGAGATCGCTCGACAGCGCGCGCTTGGGCAGCGCGATCACCATGGTGCCGGCGATCATGTCGCCGCCGCGCATCCGGTCGCGATTGATCAGCGGCAAAGCCGCGAAGAACAGCATCCACACCGCGATGGATAGCTGCGGGTAATCGATCCCGCCGCCCGCCGTCCTTGCGCCTGCCAGCAGAACGCCGAGGGGAATGAACATTTCGACTTCGCGCGTGAGATTGCGCGCGACCACGGCGGAAGGCATCAGCGGTCCGCCGTGCCGATCGATGACCCGCAGCCCCATCGCCCGTTTGCCCGGGGTCGCGCCGCGCCAGGCGATCTCGAAATAGACGAAATAGAGATTGCGGATCAGGAAGAAGATGAACAGTGCGATGGCGAGCGCGATCTGGCTCGAGAGCGTGAAAGCTCCGAGCGCGAAGATCGACAGGAAGATCACGATGACCGCGACGTTCTGGATGACGAAGTCGAGGAGAAAGGCGGTGACGCGTTCGCCGATTTCGGCGAGCTCGACGGAAATCGGCACGCCTTCCGGCGTGATGATCTCGCGCCGCGTGCGCCCGATGCCTTCGAGAAAGCGCGAGGTGCGTTCGGAGGGCCGCTCCGACGGACGTTCTACTTTGCCTTCGGGAGCGGGGGCGACGTTGCGCGAGGCGTCTTGTTCCTGGGCAAGGCTCATCGCCGCGCCTCGCGTCCGCTGTACGAATAATAGAGGAGCCACAGCAGGCCGACGGTGATGCCGATGGCATACCGCAGCGGCGTGCTCTGCACGAGCTGCCGGACCCCGCCTTCGAGAAATCCGGCAACGAACAGCATGATCACGGCGCCGACGGCGATCTGCGCCGCCTGGCGGCCATGCAGTGCGATGCTTTCGAGGCGCGAATAGCGTCCGGGGAACAGCATCTTCTCGGCGATCAGGAGACCGCCGGCTGCAAACAGAACGAACGCGCCGAGTTCGGTGGTGCCGTGGACGAACAGCCAGCCGATGAAATCGACGGTGAGTTGGCGATTGTAGTGCAGAGCAATGAAGGCGCCGATGATCAGCCCTTGATAGGCCGTGAGAATAAGCGTCGGGACGCCGGCGGCAAGGCCGAGACCGAAGGTCATGATGCCGACGAGGTTGTTGTGGTTATAAAGAATAGCCGCCATCAGACCGAACGACTCTGCCGCGCCCGGCCACGGAGCGAAGATCTCGTGGTCGCGAAGATCGGCCTGCGTGCTCGAGGGTCCGCGATCCTGCGCGAGACCCGACGGCGCCAGCGTCGTAAACCAGGATTCATCCTGCAACACCAGCATGAGGCCGGCGGCAATGCCGACGAAGAGCGCGAGCGCGGCGATCACGGCATGCCACCGCGCGGCGCGCACCGCATTCGGCAGATCGCGACGGAAAAAATCGGCGACGCCTTGAATCGGATCGAACCGCGGCCCGTACACCACGAGGAACGCGCGCAGGCAGAGGTTCTCGAGATAGAGCAGCAGATTGCGGTCGAGCGCGATGGTGCGGGCGACCGAGAGCGAGGACAGCGCCGCCCGATAGAGGATCGGCAGCCGTTGCAGCTCATCGAGCGAGAGGCCGCCGAACCCGCGCCGTTCGACACGCCCGGTGAGGGTTTCGAGCTCGCGCCAGCCCTCCTCGCGGCCTTTGCGAAACTCGGCGCTCTTGAGAACGATCTCGCCTTTGCCGGGGCTGAGCGCCGCCGACAAGCGTCGGTCCGGTTCGTCGACGAGTGCCATCATATCAGCCCGCGCTGCTTGATCAGGAGATAGCGATTGATCAGAGCGACCGACAAGCCCCGGCTCGGCACGTCGATGCAATGGATGCCGAGCCGCTCCAGCCGCTCGAACACGATGCTGCGCTCGCGCAGGAAATCCTGGGCGATCACCGCCTGCGGCCACGTCGGCAAAGCGCGTCGGCATCGCTTCGACCGCATTCTGGAGGACCGAACCGCGCTGCGTGACAAAGACGACGAGATGCTTGTTCGCGATCCGCTGCATGCTTTCGATCAAAAGCTCAGCCGTGATCGTGTCGACAAAGTCGGTGAACAGGATCACCAGCGCGCGGCGCTTGAGCCGCGCATTGAGCTCGGCAATCCCGAGGGTGAAATTGGTCTCCTGATGGTGATAGTCGAGTTCGGCGGTGGCGCGCTGGAGGCGCATGAAGCCGGCAACGCCGCGCATCGGGTTCATGTACTGGCGGACGACCGCATCGAAGCCGTAGGTGCCGACCAGGTCGCCGCCCTGGAGCGATACCCAGGCGAGCACGAGGGCGGAATTGATGGCGTGGTCGAGCCGGGTGATGCCTTCGACCGGCTCCAGCATCAGATAGCCGGTGTCGAACGCCATGATCACCTGGTGATTGCGCTCGGCGCGGAACTCCTTGCACAACAGCTTGCGGTGACGTGCCGAATGCTTCCAGTCGATGAAGCGGCTGTCGAGCCCCGGCGTGTATTCGCGCAGCGCATCGAATTCGGCGCCCTCGCCTTTCTGCACCTGGGTCTTGATGCCGTAGATCGCTTCCTGGACGAAGAACTGCAGCGCGGTCCCGTGGACGCCGCGCACGTTCGGCAGCACGTCGACGGTGCGGTCGACGCGGATGCGCTTGGTGAACTCGATGAGCGACAGCGGTCCGCGCCAGCGGATCCAGACCTGATCGATGGTGACACGGCCGCGGCGCCGCGGCACCACCGGCAAGGCCGCGCGCGCGGTCGCGCCGGCCGTCAGCGTAACGGGGACGATTTCGGAGGGGTCGACGTCGCCGCGCTGCTCGACGATCAGCTCAAGCGCCACCGGCCGGCGATAGCGCGGCGCGGCGAGCGCCACCGCGGTCGCGCCGCGCTCGGCGATATAAAGGTGGTCGGGCGTCGTCACCTTGACATCGAGCAGCCGCGGCAGAAGCGCCAGCATGAGGTCGGACGCCGCGATCAGCATGACCAGCGCGGCATAGCCGAACGACAGCGGCCACCACGACGAGTCGTAGATGACGGTGAGGAGCGCGAACGGAATGCCGGCCGCGAAGATCAGCACCGTTCGGGCGGTCGGCCGCATCATCGCGGTGCCGGCGTCTGGTCGAGCACCTCGCGCAGAATGCGATCCGTCGTGAGCCCTTCGATCTCGGCGCTCGGTGACATGGTGAGACGATGGCGCAGCGTCGGCAAGGCCAGCGTCTTGACGTCGTCCGGGATGACGAAGTCGCGGCCCTGCAATACCGCGTAGGCCCGCACGGCGGCGGCCAGCATGTTGGCCGATCGCGTCGATCCGCCGACTTCGAGCGCGGAATGCTCGCGCGTCGCGCGGATCACGTCGACGATGTAGTCGACCAGCGGATCGGACAGGTGGATCTGGCTCACCGCTTCGCGCATCGCCGCCAACGTCGGGGAATCGGCGACCGGCTTGAGCCCGAAGTCTTCGAGCCGCGGCATCGCCGAGCGGTGGCCATGGCGGCGGACGATCTCGCGCTCCTCGTCGCGGCTCGGATGCTCGATGATGACCTTGAACAGGAACCGATCGAGCTGCGCTTCGGGCAGCGGATAGGTCCCCTGCTGCTCGATCGGATTTTGCGTGGCCACCACCATGAAATCGTCGCCGAGCGGGTAGTCCTTGCCGTCGATGGTGACGACGCGCTCGTTCATCGCCTGGAGCAGCGCGGCCTGCGTCTTCGGCGGCGTGCGGTTGATTTCGTCCGCCAGCAGCATCTGGGTGAAGATCGGGCCCTTGGTGAGGACGAACGCGTTGGTCTGGAAGTTGAAGAGGTTGGTGCCCAACACGTCGCCCGGCATCAGGTCGGGCGTGAACTGGATGCGGCCGAATTGCAGCTTCAATCCCGCCGCGAAGGCGCGCGTGAGCAGCGTCTTCGCGGTGCCCGGCACGCCCTCGAGCAAAACATGCCCGCCGACGAGCAAGCTCGTCAGCATCAAATCGATGATTTCGTCCTGGCCGACGACGGCCTTGCGAACTTCGCCGCGAACACCCTCAGTGATCTCGCGGATTTGCTGAACTTCCATCAATGATCTCCCCCTTCCATTGATGAATCTCACGGGCGAGGCGCACCAGCGCCGTGGTATTGCGGCGCCGGCCTTCGCCGAGCGCCGCGGCTTCCGCAGTCACCGCGCCGCAATCGATATCGACGTTGCGGGCCGAACCGACGCGCTGCAGCCAGGACAGCAGCGCGCCGCCGGATACCCCGCGCGGCGCATGAAGCTGGCGCGCGACGTCGCGAATAGTCTCCTGGATGTAGCGGCGCACCATCACCTCGGGATGGCCCGCATATTCCACAAGGTTCGCCATGTTCTGCAACAGGCCGCTGCGCCCCGCGCTGAGCGCCGGCGGCAGCGATTGCGGCGCGCCAAATCGCGCCAACGTCGCCCACAGCAGCAGGCCGATCACGATCAGACCTTGCGTCGTCGCAATGACGAACGGGAACTGAAACAGGACCAGGAACGGATTGGTGGGCGCCGCCTTGTAACCGTGGACCGTTTCATCGAACACGACATTGCCGTTCGCGCCGCGCAACCGGTTGATAAGCGCAACCGCAAGCGCCGCGTTGCCGTTGCCGGCAAGGCCATGATTGTCGAGGACGTCCGGATCGGACAGCACCACGATCCTGCGATTGCCATCGATGAGTTCGCCCGCCAGCATTCCTGCGTCGCCGGCGACGAGGGGACGGAGGGTGTCGGCGCGCATGAGCTGGATCGGCGCCGTGAGTGCCGGCGCACGGTTCAGCACATTTGTCGTCCACGCTACGCTGCCGCTTTCGCGCGACACCTCGCCCGCGGGCGCAACCAGCCGCAGCATCCACCGCGCGTCGCTGACCGGCCGTTCGGCGACGTTCTGCACCCAGCCCGGCGTCTGCGAACTCGCACTCCCCAACCACTTCGGCAGCACGAGCAGAATGCGGTTGGCCTTGAGAAGAGTCTTTATGGTCTGCTCGGTGGCATCGTTGTGCTGCGGCTCGGCGATCACGAGAACGCTCGCGTTGGACAATTTGTCCAGCGAATTGGCGCGGCTCTTGACGACGGTGACCCCGAGTTGCTGCAGCACCTCGGCAATTCCGGCTTGACCGATCGCGGACCGCGAGAACGTGCTCGGGCCGACGCTGTCGGGACCGGTGACCTCGCCGCCTCCCATGAAATAGAGCGACACGGCGAAGATCGCGACCGCGCCGCTGATCCAGCCGATCAGCAGCCGGCGCGAGAACACCGATTTGCCGTTCACGCCGCGGCACTCCGGTGCAAAGCCGATGTGAGCGCGTTGAAGCTCACGCGGCACGCGGCATAGTCCTCGCGCGTCGCCGGGTTTTCGCCGAAGTACGTCCATTCCACCGAGGAGACGACCTCGCGCAGCGCTCGCGCGCGCATTGTCCGGCAGGCTCGCGCTGCGCAGGATCTCGCGGCTGGTCAGGGAATTGGCCAACGGCTCGTTGAGGCGCGCGCGCATCTCGGCGAGCCCTTGCAGCAGCAGCACGTGCATGGCCTCGACGAACCGGCCTTGGGCCGCGAGTTCGTCGGCGGCCTCGAGCACGACTTCGGGGTTGCGCGGCGCAGCATCGCCGGCGCCTTCCTCCTCGCCCGCCAGCACGCCCGCGCCATGGCGGTTGAGGAACGGAATCAGGTCCTTGAAGGCATAGAGAAGCAATCCGAGCGCGACCGCGATGATGACCCACAGCGTTTCGGGCGGCAGCTGGATATTCCACGGCTTGTGTTGCTTCGGGAACTCGGTTTGCAGGTCGAGTTGGCGAATGACCTGATCGGCCGTCGCCTGCACCTTCTCTGGCGGCGGCGACGGCTGCCCTGTTATCGGAGCGGTCTGCGCTCTCGCCGGCGGCTGCGGCTTCGTTTGAGCCGAGCCAATGTTCGCCTGAATAAGAACCGCCGCGACTGCCGCGAGCGCGATCAATCCTGATCGGACGTTTACTGCGCCGCCGCCCGCGTCCGCACGCGCCATCGCTCGTCCTTGTTTGCAGGCCGGCCCGCCCTTGAAAATTTCGGGGAAAACAGCGGGCGCTCTCTCGCGGATCGATTCCTAACAAATTGTCCGTGCCATGCAAAGACATGGCCGGACCCGCAGCGCAAGGCAATACGCTCAAAACGCGAAGGCGAAGATGCGTCCGTCAGCGCCGACATAAAGCCGGCCGCCTGCCGCGATCAGGCTTTCGAAATGGCGCACGCCGCTCATCGTGAGGCTCGCGCCGGTCTCCGTCAGCGGTTCGCCGGTGTCGCCCTTGAATCCGTGCAGGCGATTGTCGCCTTCGGCACCGACGATCCATACGATGGGATCGGCGCGTCCGTCGGTCGTGGTCACGATCGGCGCGCCGGCGCCGCGCACGCTGCCGCACCACGCCGTCGATACCGACGGCCGCGTACCCGCGCTGATTTTCAACACGACGAGGTCGTGGGAGCTAAAGCGTTCTAATCCCGGCACAGGGCAATTCGCGCCCCGCGCTTGCAGCGCGACGAAGGCATCGCGGCCCACAGGATAGACCGCGGGCGCAGTGCGGATCGCGGATTGCGTCACGGTCTCCGTCGCAAGACCGCCGCCGATGCCGCCGAGATTGTCGCGATCGAGCAAATAGGCCTTGCCGTCTTTGCCGAGCGCCAGCACGAGGTGCATCGCGCCTGACGGTCCTTCAACGTCGAGCGGCAACGCATTGCTGCCGCCGAGATCGGCGTCGCGAGCATCGAGCGTGTGCCAATCCGATGGTGCGAAATAATCGCGGCTGTCGTTGGAGCGGTGCAAATCCGGCGCGAGGCGGATGACGGCCTCGCCGTCGCCCCAGGATGACGTGCCCATGGTGTTGCCGGTGGCAACGAACAGCGAGCCGCCGGCAATGCTGATTCCGCCGGGCGCCCAGATGCCGCCGCCGCGGGCGCGCGTCTCCCAGCTTGCCACCTGCTTCGGGTCGCGCAACGAAACGCTGATCACGCGGCCGCGGTAATCGCCGCAGTCGCCGAAATGGCCGCCGTACGGCACATAGAGCCGGCCGTCGAGAATGGCGAGGGCGCCGCGCTGATTCTGGTCGCGCGCGTTGAAGCCTCGCACCGCCTCGCCCACATCGATCGGCCAGCCCGGCAGCACTGAGCCGTCCTTGAGCGACAAGCCGAAGATGCGGTGATGAGGAGCGGCACCATCGAGGATGGCCGCGTCGAGATAAAGCGCGCCGCCCGCTTCGTCGATCACCGGCGTTCCCGTGATGCCGAGCGGATCGATGTTGCCGCAGGACAACGCCCCGCGATTTACCGGGCGACCGAGCGTCCGCCGCCAGATGTCCTTGCCGGTCGCCCCGTCGAGCGCCACGACCTCGTTCTGCTCGGTCGCGACGATGAGAACGCCGGTGTCCGCCGCGCCGCGCCAATAGAGCGGCTGGGCATAAACACTGCCGGCGACCTGGGCGCGGAAATTGCTGTCGGGATGAACCGACCGTGCCCGCTCCCACGTCAGGTCCGGCATCACGAAGTTGCCGCTGCGGGCGGCATTGCCATGGTACGTCACGACGTTGCCCTTGCCGATCGGCATGTCTTGTGCCGACGCGGGGATAGCCGCGATCATCGCGATGGCATGGAGCAGAGCCAACGTTCTCATCATTGGAAACCTCACAATGAGACGGAACGTGTGAGGGCGCGTCACCGTTTCAACGGCGGCGGCCGGAATATACCGCGCGTAGCACGCTGCGCGTCCGCGACGATACCAGACGAATGTTGTCGGGCTGATGTTAACGGTTCTTGAACTGCGGCGGACGCTTTTCGACGAAGGCCGCCATGCCTTCCTTCTGGTCTTCGGTTGCAAAGAGCGAGTGAAATACCCGCCGCTCGAAGATGACGCCCTCCGCAAGCGAGACCTCGAAGGCGCGGTTCACGGCTTCCTTCGCCACCAGCACCGATGGCAGCGACATCGAAGCGATGGTCTCGGCGGCCTTCATGGCCTCGGTCATGAGATCGGCGAGCGGCACGACGCGGGCGACGAGGCCCGACCGCTCCGCCTCGGCCGCATCCATCATGCGACCGGTCAGAATCAGGTCCATGGCTTTGGCCTTGCCCACCGCCCGGGTGAGGCGCTGGGTGCCGCCGATGCCGGGAATGATGCCGAGCTTGATCTCCGGCTGACCGAAGCGCGCGTTGTCGGCCGCGATAATGATGTCGCAATGCATGGCAAGCTCGCAGCCGCCGCCGAGCGCAAAGCCGGCGACCGCCGCGATCACCGGCTTGCGCACATAAGCAACGCAGTCCCAGGTGGCGGCGAAGTTGCCCATGAGGGCTTCCATGTGGGACTTCGTCGCCATTTCCTTGATGTCGGCGCCCGCCGCGAACGCCTTGTCCGATCCGGTGATCACGATGCATCCGATATTGGCGTCGGCGTCGTAGGCCTTTACCGCGTCGCCGAGTTCGGCGATCAGGGCGGAGTTGAGCGCATTGAGTGCCTGCGGCCGGTTCAGCCGGATGAGACCGACCCGACCCTTGGTTTCAAGAAGGATGTTCTGGCTCATGGCGCGACGCCTTCCATTGCGGAGCCCCGATGGCCTAGCGGAGGCAGCGCCCGCTGGCAATCGGGCGGCCGACGCGCCTGACCGTTAACGCTTGTCGCGGTCTTTCGCGTGCCTTGGCCGGCCGCCGTCGCAAGGTTGCTGAAGCCGTGCTATGAGCGCGACCGAAGGCGATCCTGAACCCATGAGCGCGTCCTCGACCGATATCCAAGCGCAGGCCGACGTCCTGGTCGCGGCCTACGCGCGCGCGGGCTACGCGCGGGTATCGCCCGCGATCCTGCAGCCGGCCGAGCCGTTCCTCGATCTCTCCGGCGAGGACATGCGGCGCCACATGTATCTCGTCACCGATGTGGCCGGCCGCGAACTCTGTCTGCGCCCTGACCTCACCATCCCGGTGGCGCGCGATTACCTCGCATCGGCGGAAGCCGCCCAACCGGCGGGCTTCTGTTATCTCGGCCCCGTCTTTCGCGACCGCGGCACCGAAGCGGGCGAACTGCTGCAAGCCGGCATCGAGTTGTTCGGGCGCACCGACAAGGCCGCTGCCGACGCTGAAGCGCTGGCACTCGCGATCGAGGCCGCCGCGCACTACGGCTTGACCGAACCCGAAATCGAGATCGGCGACGTCGCGCTCTATATGGCGCTGATCGAAGCCGTCGATCTCGCCCCCGCCTGGAAGCGCCGCCTGCTCAAGGATTACAACCGCAAGGCCATGCTCGCCCATGACCTTGAGCGGCTCACGCTCGCGTCCGGCAACGCACGCAGTGAATATCAGGGGGTGCTCGCCGCGCTTGCCGACGCCAACCCCAAGGCCGCCCATGCGCTCGTGACCGATCTTCTCTCGATCGCCGGCAAAAGCGCCGTCGGGGGACGCAGCATCGCCGAGATCGCCGATCGTTTCGTCGAGCAGGCCGAGCTCGGCGCCTCGACCAGATTGCCAACGGACACCCGCGCCCTGATCGAGCGCTTCCTTGCAATTACCGGCGCGCCCGATGCGGCGGCGGCGGCCATGCGTGCGCTCGCAGCGGAGGCGCGAATCTCGCTCGGCGAGGCACTCGAACTGTTCGAGAGCCGGAATGCCTGCCTCACCGCGCGCGGCATCGACGTGCGCCGGCTTCGCTTCGCCACCGCGTTCGGTCGCGGCGTCGACTACTACACCGGGTTTGTCTTCGAATTGCACGATCCGGCCCGCCGCGTCGACGGCAACCTCGTCGCCGGCGGCCGCTACGACGCGCTCCTGACGCGGCTCGGCAGCGCGCGCCCGGTGCCCGCCGTCGGATTTGCGGCGAGCATCGATCGGCTCGCGATGCTCGCAGCGAAATCAGGAGCGCGGCCATGAGCGCGCTCGTCCTTGCGGTACCGTCAAAAGGGCCGACTGCAGGAATACGCTGAGGCGTTCTTTGCGCGCTCCGGCCTCGAACTCGCCAAGCCCCGCGGCGCGCGCGACTATCGCGGCACGATCGCGCGCCTCGGCGGAGTCGAGGTTGCGTTCCTCTCGGCTTCCGAAATCACCGAGCAGCTCGGCGCCGGCGCCGTGCACTTCGGCATCACCGGCGAAGACTTGCTGCGCGAGATGATCCCGGCGGCAGACGACAAGGTGGTCCTGCTCGACGGCCTGGGCTTCGGCCACGCCAACGTCGTCGTCGCGGTCCCGGATTCCTGGATCGACGTGCGCGACATGGCGGACCTCGACGACGTCGCGACCGCGTTCCGCCTCAAGCACGACCGGCGCCTGCGCGTCGCCACCAAGTACGTCAATCTCACCCGCATCTTCTTTGCGCGCCACGGCATCGTCGATTATCGCATCGTCGAGAGCAGCGGCGCGACCGAAGGCGCGCCGGCTGCGGGCACGGCGGAATTGATCGTCGACATCACGACGACCGGTTCGACGCTTGCCGCGAACGGCCTCAAGATCCTTGATGACGGCGTCATGCTGCGCTCGCAGGCGAACCTCGTCGCCGCGCGGACCGCGCCTTGGAATAAGGAAACCCTCGCCACCGCGCGCGTGATCCTCGACCGCATCGCGGCGCAGACCCGCGCGCGGCTGTTCAAGGAAGTGCGCACGCGTTTCGCGGGCTGCAACGATGCGTTGCTCAGCGTCGCCAAAGAAAAGTTCGGCGTGATGACGCCGTTCGGCGGGCCGACGTCTTCGGGCATGCTGACGCTGCACTGCCCGCCCGACAAGGTCTACGGACTGGCGGATTTCCTGCGCGAGCACGGCGCGGAAACCGTCATCGTCGC
This sequence comes from uncultured Alphaproteobacteria bacterium, assembly GCA_963702755.1. Lineage (GTDB taxonomy): Bacteria > Pseudomonadota > Alphaproteobacteria > Rhizobiales > Xanthobacteraceae > JAJPKK01. The sequence goes on from CAVPDZ010000027.1 coordinate 57,575, forward strand.
CGAGGTGAACTACGTCTTCACCCGCGACAACCCGCTGTTCGCCAAGCTCGCCGCGGCGATTTCCTGACTACTTCTATTGTCATCGTCCAGCTTGACCGGACATCCAGTAACCACCGGATTATCCGTGGACGTACTCTTTGCTTCAACGGACAGGCCGTGGTTACTGGATCGTCCGGTCAAGCCGGACGATGACGATACATCAGGACCTCAGCGCAGGAGGCTAGGCGAAAAGGCGCGCTGCGAGCTAATGTAGTTAAACCGCGATTACTCGCATCGCGTTTTAAAAGCGCGATAGTACCAAACCCCCATCAACCACGAACGCAACGCGGCGCGCGCTCGTCGAACGTTTACGCATTTTTGTTAGACCAACCCAGTGCTCCGGGCATCCGGATCATCGGGAGGTTTTAGTCATGCGTAAGACTTCATTCATCATCGCAGTCCTTGCCGCGACGCTTGCAGCATCCGTCGCGCGCGCCGAGACGTTTTCGACTTCGGCCCTCAAGCCGAGCGCCGTTCCCGCCGACGGCGTCATCAGCGGCGGCTATCCCCAAGGCGGTGCCGAGACGACTTACTATTTCGCAGCCGATCTCAAGGCCGGCGATCTCGCGACGCAGATCGCGTTCATGAGCCGGCCGGGACCGGACAAGTCGCTCGAGATCGCGCTGACCGATCCGTCCGGCAAGCGCGCCGGCGGCCACTACATCATGAGCAGCGTCGAGGCCAATCAGGAACAGGCGCGCGTGCTGCCGATCGATGCGAGCGGCCGCTACGTCATCCGCGTCATCACCAAGGGACCGGAAACCGCGACCTTCCGCATCGAACTCGGCGGCAGCGCGCTTGCCAATGCACAGAAGCCCGCGGCGGCCGATGCGCCGTTCTCGCGCAGCTTCCTAAAGCCCAGCCCGATGCCGGCCGACGGCGTGATCGCGGGCGTGTTTCCACCGAGCGAAAACGGCGCCATCACGTATTACTACGTCAGCGCCAACCTGAAGGCCGGAAAGCTGCTGAGCCAGCTCTCCTTCGCGGGCCGCAGGAACACCGACCGCATGGTGGATCGGATGGTCGAGTTCACCATCCTCAACAACAAGGGTCGCGCGGTCGGCGGCTACTACATCATGAGCGGGCTCGAGGCCAATCAGGAGGCCACCAAGGCGATCCCGATCGACGCCACCGGCACCTACGTCCTGCGCATCAGCACGAAGGGGCCCGAGGGCACCAATTTCAAGCTCGAACTCGGCGGCGACGCCGTCGCATCGCGCTGACGGGAGGCCGCCATGAAGACGCTGTGCGGATTGGTGCTCACCGGCACCGTGATATTTGCGGCAAGTGCCGCGGCCGACGAGCTGTCCCGCTCGATCATGCGGCCGACGCCCGTCGCGTCCGGCCGGGTTGCCGGAAGTCTGCCAGGCGGCGAAGGCTCCGCGACCTATTACGTCGCGGTCGACCTCAAGCCCGGCACGCTGATGACGCAGCTTGCCGTCGCCGGCCGCGCCAACACCGGCAAGAAGCTGACGTTCGAGCTCCTCAACGCGGACGCCCGCGTTGCCGCTTCGACCTACGTCATGGCCGACCTTCCCGCGAAGGGCGAGGTCACCAAGAACTTCCCGATCGATGCGGCGGGCCGCTACATCATTCGGCTCACGGTCGACGGTAAGGAAACCGGTACTTATTGCGTCCTGATGGGCGGGCCGGCGATGCCGGACGCGACGGCCACGGATTGTCCCGCGGCTGCGGCCGAAGCTCCGCCGCCGGTCGTCGCGCCAGCACCGGTCGTGAAGGCGGAAGCACCGATCGTGAAGGCGGAAGCGCCGCCGGTGGCCGCCCCGGCGCCGCGGCGCAATGTCGAGGTGATCGTCAGCAAATGCGAGGAGCGGCTGCGGGTCGGCGCGGACTTCCTGTTCGACTTCGACCGTGCCGAAGTCCGGTGGGAGGCTGCGCCGACGCTCGACGAGATCGCAGCGCGCCTCGGCGCGGTGAAATATGCGGCGATGATCGAAGGCCATACCGATGGCAAGGGCAGCGATGCCTACAATCAGACCCTGAGCGAACGCCGCGCCATCGCCATCCGTGCCACGCTGATCGCACGCGGCCTGTCGACCGAGCGGCTCAACATCCGCGGCTATGGCAAAACCCGCCCCGTCGCCGACAACGAAATGCCCGACGGGTCGGACAATCCCGACGGCCGGCAGAAAAACCGCCGCGTCGAAGTGGTTCTCAATACCTGCAGCTGATCGGCTGTGGCGAGCATGGTGACCGGGCTTGTCCCGGTCACCACGCTCGCAATTCGGTCGGAAGCTTACCCCGGATTGCGCTTCGCTCCATCCGGGCTACTTGCCAACACGGTGGAGGGCACGCCGTCGGCGATGTCGCGGCGCGGCCGAAACACGACGAAGTGCGACATCGAGAAATTGACCACGAAGCCCGCCAGCGTCGCGCATCCTTTGGCCGCCACCACCGGCATGAAACGCGCCGCGATCACGAGCGTGGCGGTGTTGACGATGGCGCCGAGAACCCCCGACGCCAGGAATGTTCCGTACGACCGCCAGCGCAGCCGCCCGCCGGTCTCCTGCGAGAAGGTGATCAGCGAATTCATCGTGTAGGAGAACGTCACCGCGACGAGCCACGACATGATGTTGGGGGCGACGAGCGTCAGCGTTTCCGGGCTGGCGCAGTCGCACCAGGACGCGAATGCGTCGAGGAGCCGCAGCGCCGACGGCGTGCCGCTGAGGTACCAATAGCCGAGCAGGAACAGGACATAGTCGATCGTCACATTGATGACGCCGATGCAGGCGAAGGTGAACGCCTTGCGCAGCACGCCGAAATGCGGCTCGAGCAATTCGATTGCGCGCGGAAAGCTCGACCGGAGACGTTCGACTGGAGTCATGTGTCCCGCTTAGCACGTTCGATCCGCTTCGCCGAGCCCAACATTGGAGCGTCGGGACAACGGACGGCGATTGGATTATGATTAGCGGCGGATAGTCCGCGAATGTGATTATGGCAACCTTGGGGCTTGATCAACGCTACGGCATGGGCCAGCCGATACGGCGCGGCGCCGGGAGCAGCGTCGACGGCTTGTCGATCGTGGTTCCCGTGTACAACGAGGCGCGGGGTCTTACGGCCCTCCATGAGCGAATCTCCGCGGTCGCAAGCAAGCTGCGCGCCGAGCGCGGTCTGGTCTGCGAACTGGTGTACGTCGACGACGGCAGCCGGGATGCCTCCCACGAAGTCGCGCTGGGCCTGCCGGCACATGCGGTCGACGTTCAGGTGGTGTCGCTGTCGCGCAACTTCGGCAAGGAAGCGGCGCTGCTCGCCGGCCTCGATCACGCCCGCCGCGGCGCCGTCCTGTTCATGGATGCCGACGGCCAGCATCCCCCGCATCTTGTCGAAACCTTGGTCGGGCGCTGGCTCGATGATGGTTACGACGTCGTTTACACCGCCAAGGCCCATCGCGAAAACGAGCCGGCGTTCATGCGCCTCGGCGTCCGGATGTTCTATTCGCTCATCAACTTCGGCGCCCGGCAGAAAATCCCGGAGGACGCCGGCGATTTCCGCCTGCTGTCGCCGCGTGCCGCCGCGGCCCTGCGGCAGCTCCCCGAGCGCAATCGCTTCTTCAAGGGCCTCGCGAGCTGGATCGGATTTCGCCAGCTCCGCGTCGACTACGAGCCCGCCGAACGCAGCCACGGCCGCACCAGCTGGAACCTCAGCTCGTTGATCGGCCTGTCGGTCGAGGGGCTGACCTCGTTCTCGGTCGCGCCACTGCGCGTTGCGAGTTTCCTCGGCATCCTGCTGGCGACGAGCGCGATCTTGTTCGGCATGTGGATGGTGATCGAGGCCTTCTTCTACGAACGCACGGTGCCGGGCTATCCATCGCTGATCGTCGGCATCATGGTGATCGGCGGGGTCCAACTCCTGATGATCGGCGTGATGGGCGAATACATCGGCAAGGTGCTGTCCGAACTCAAGCGCCGGCCGGTCTATTTCGTCGCCGAACATACGGTGATGAAGCGCGCCGCCGAAGAGGACGCGGCCGCCGATGCCGACGGCGCAACGCGCAACGCAGCGGAATGAACCATGAGCAGCGAAGCACCCGCCGGGCGTAATACGCCCGCGTCGCGCGCGGCGGGTGAGGGCGTCGTGCGTCGCATAACGCTGTGCGCTGACGATTACGGCATTTCGCCCGGAGTCAGTCGCGGCATCCGCGATTTGCTTGCGCGCGGGCGCCTCAATGCCACATCCGTCATGGTGACGACGCCGAGCTTTTCGGCAGCGGAGGCGGACGCGCTCAACGCATTGTGGGAAGCCGATTCCGGCATTTCGGTCGGCCTCCATTTCACGTTGACCGCGCCGTTCCGGCCGGCGACGCCGACCTACCGGCCGGTGTCGGCGGACGGCGCATTTCCATCGCTGCAGCGGAAATTCGCCACCGGCCTGCTGGCGCGGCTCGACCCCGATGCAATCCGCGCCGAAGCTGCCAGTCAGTTCGCAGCGTTCGTCGCAGCGTTCGGGCGCGCCCCGGATTTTGTCGACGGCCATCAGCACGTGCACCATCTGCCGCAAGTCGGCGAGGCGCTGCTTGCGATCATGGCGGACGAGGCGCCGGCGGCGTGGATCCGCCAGTGCGGCCGCGCGACACGGCTGTCGCAGCGGTGGGGCGATCCGAAGGGGCTCTTCCTCGACGTCTTGAGCACGCGGTTGCGGGCTCGCAGCGCCGCCCGCGGCGTCCCCACCAATCCGGCCTTCGCCGGCACCTACGATTTCACCCGCGTGTGGGAGTACGAGCCGCTGTTCGCGTCGTTCCTCGAGGATTTGCCGGATGGCGGCCTCGTGATGTGCCATCCGGGCTTTATCGACGACGAGCTTCAGCGGCTCGATACCCTGACGGTCATGCGCGAACGCGAATATGCGTTTTTCGTGAGCGATCGCTTTCCACAACTTCTGGCATCGCGGGGCTTCGCACTCGCTTAAGGGCCGCGCGGCATTTTCAAACCGGCGCGACGCCTCGTCGCACTAACACTTGCCACGCCGCCGCCGGCCACTTCCGGCCGCCGTCCGGCTCCCCATATCTAGCGCGGCCGGGCGAAGCCGGCAGAGGAGAAGAGCCATGACACCGCAGGAACAGCAGCTTGTTGCCGACCTGTTCGATCGTCTTGCATCCCTGGAAAGCCAACCTCGCGACCCCGATGCCGAACGCCTGATCCGCGAGGGCCTGCGCAACGCGCCGAATGCCGTTTATGTGCTGGTCCAGACCGTGCTGGTCCAGGACGAGGCGCTCAAGCGCGCCAACGCCCGCATCGAAGAACTCGAACAGGCCGTCGGCGGCGCCGCCCAGCCCCAAGGCGGCGGCGGATTTCTCGACAACATGCGCAATATCCTCGGCGGCCGCGATGCCTCCCGCGGCTCGGTGCCTTCGGTCCGCACCGGCGGCCAAGGTTCGAGCGGCGCGTGGGGCGCACCTAATCAAGCCCAGCCGAGTGCGCAGCCGGGCTATCCGCCCGGTCAGCCGATGGCGCCCCCAATGGGTGGCCCCATGGGCGGGGGCATGATGCCGGGCATGGGCGGCGGCGGCTCGTTCCTCGGGACGGCGGCGGCGTCAGCGGCCGGTTTCATCGGCGGCTCGATGCTGCTCAACGGCATCCGCGGCATGATGGGCGGCCACCAGGCGTTTGCCGGCGATCACGCGCAGATGGGTCACGGCGGCTCGCCATGGGATAGCGGTGGCGCGCGCTCGGCCGCGATGCGGGCAATAGCGACATCGGTCGCCCGCACTCAGCATATGCGACCCAGGAGGATCAGGATCAGGACCAGGACCAGGATCAGGACGACGGCGACTACGATGATGACGGCGACGTCGGTGATTTCGACGGCGGCGATTCCGATCTCGCCTAAGCCACATACCGCTTAAGCCACGGCAGCCAACGAACAAGGCGGCGGACGCCTCAGCGTCCGCCGCCCGGGGAAAGGCGGGAGCCGATTGCACCCGATCCGGTTGAGGGGCAGCCTCCCGGATCGATTAGCGCGCGCGGCGTCCCGCCCGAAGACTCACATCACCACGACTTTGGCGCCGACCGAGACGCGACCGTAAAGGTCGATGACGTCCTCGTTGCGCATCCGAATGCAGCCGGACGACACCTGCGTGCCGATCGTCCAAGGCTCGTTCGAGCCGTGGATGCGATAGAGCGAGGAGCCGAGATAGAGCGCCCGCGCGCCGAGCGGATTCTCCGGCCCGCCCGCCATGTGATGGGGCAGATCGGGCCGCCGCTTGAGCATCTCGTCCGGCGGCGTCCAGTCCGGCCACTCGCGCTTCATCGAGACGTGCTTGACGCCGGCCCAGGTAAAGCCGGGACGGCCGACGCCGATGCCGTAGCGCAGCGCCTTGCCGTTTGGCTCGATGAGATAGAGCAGGCGCTCGGGCGTATTGACGATAACGGTGCCGGGCTTTTCCTGACCGGTGTAGTCGACAATCTGGCGATTGTAGCGCGGATCGACGGCGGCCCGCCTGGCATCCTCATCGGGCTCCATCGGTGAGGTGTTGCGCCGCGACGACATCGCGCCGCCGGTGGCCAGAAATTCGAAGAAGCCGCCGCCAAGATCGGCGACACGCCGTCCCAGAGAAGGCGTCGGCGGCGTTCGGAATTGCGGGGCATTGGATTGCTGGGCAAGTGCCGGCATCGCGGTGCCGAGGACGAGGGCGATTGCGATGAGGCGCGGGACGCGTCCAGACGCTGAGGCACGGGACGCTGAGGCACGGGACGCTGAGGCACGAGACGCGACGATACGCGACGCTACGATACGCGACATGGGTCACTCTCACATTTGCGCGCCGCGCAAACCGCCGGCGCCGCTCGATCACGCGCCGACGATAGGACCCGAACCGATAAATAATGGTTGTCGAAATAGTAAGGTTACTTGGCAACCCGGCGTTCATCGTAACGTGGTTTATGCGAAGTAAACCGCCGCCCGCATGGTTAATTTTCTCGGCGATTTCACGGTGATCAAAGCGCTGACATAGAAAAAAATGATGGCTCCGAACAAACAATAAACTGCGCCTTAAATTTCATGCCGTATCGCTGTCAGGAATAACGGGAGGCTGGCGCAATGTCGCAACGCAGGTTTCGAATTGATCAACTCCGCAGCATGGTCGAGGGCGCGCTCGCGCCCAATGCGGATGCTGCAGCCATCCAGCGTCACCATGAGCTCGTGTTGGAACTCCGCTCGCTGCGTTCGGTCGTAGAGCCGCGCGAGCACGAAGCCAACCGCATCATCGAGACCTATCAGGCTCAGATCGCGGAGATCCAGAAGCTCAAGAGCGAACTCGATCTGATCCAAGAGGCGATCGACGATACCAAGCATGAAATCGCGACGCTGCACGTGACCGGCTTCAAAGGCCGCGAGATGCGCCGCGTCACCGACGAGCTCGACGCCGTCGTCGACGGCACGCAATCGGCCACCGAACAGATCCTTGGTGCAGCAGAAGAGATCGACCAGCACGCCAGCACGCTGAGCGCCATGCTCAAAGGCGATCAGGAGCTCAACCTCTCCCGCGACATCCAGGAACGCGTGATCTCGATCTTCGAGGCGTGCAACTTCCAGGACCTCACCGGCCAGCGCATCACCAAGGTGGTGAACACGCTGAAGTTCATCGAAACCCACATCGTGAAGATGATGGAAATCTGGGGCGGCATCGAAGCGTTGCGCGATATCAAACCTATCATGATCGACGAGCCCGAAGGCGACGATGCGCTCCTCAATGGCCCGCGGCTCGAGTCCGATCTCGGCCACGCCTCGCAGGACGACATCGACGCGCTGTTCAACTGAACAACCCCGCAAGATGACGTAGGGTGGGCAAAGGCGGCCCGTGCCGTTGCAACGACTCCGCAGCGTCCGGTCCGCCGTGCCCACCATCAGGTTTGCGGTGGGCACGCGCGGAAGCCCGAGCTTTGCCCACCCTACCGATCACCAAGCACGGACGCGGCTACAAAATTTCCTGCACGCGTTCGGCCGGGCGGCAGAGCCGTGCGCCGCGTGACGTGAGGACGACCGGGCGCTCGATCAGGATCGGGTGCTCGTGCATCGCGGCGATCTGGGCGGCGTCGGTGAGCTTCACGTCATCGAGGCCGAGTTCGTCATAGGGCGTGCCGCGCCGGCGCAAGAGATCGCGCGGCTTCATGCCCATCGCCTTGAGCGCGGCCTTGATGTCCGCAACGCTCGGCGGCGTCTTCACGTAATCGACGATCTTCGGCTTGATGCCCGCCGCTTCGATCATCCCGAGGACTTTGCGCGAGGTCGCGCATTTCGGGTTGTGCCAGATGGTGACCGTCATTGCTCGGGCGGTGCTGCGGCCGCCGGCGGCTTCTTCGCGGCCCGCGCGGTGCGCGCGCCCTCCGCGCCGCAGCGCACGAGGATCATGTTGCCGTAGCGCCCGGCGACTTCCGGATCGACCCAGCGCAGAATCACCACGCGGCCATCGAAGCTTACGATCTCGCGATCATCGCCGACGCCGGCCTGCGTGCCCGGGCCGACGAAGTTTTTGCCTTCGGGGCTGCCCTTGAGCAGCATCTCCTGGGGCGTCGGGTTGTCGTGGCCGAGCATCATCACGCCATTCGGCGAGCGGCTGATGACGTAGGGCTGGGCGCATTGTCCGCGCGCGGCCGCCTCGGTGCGCGGCCGGTCCTGCTCGCGATGATAGGAGGCAAGTCCCCAGCGGCCGACGATCTCATCCGGACGGATGGAGGCCGGGACCATCGGCGCCGGCGGTGGCGGCGCCGGCGTCGATGATGAGGAGGAGAACGGGTTGCTGAAGCTCGAAAGGTTGAATGAGGCGCAGCCGGCAAGCGGCAGCGCCGCGCCGATGACGACGGCGGCGCACAGCACCTGACGAGGGGAAAGACCCATCGATATGGTCTCCTCGGTACGCATTACCGGGCACTCTGCGTGGCCTTCGCGGTCAGCGCAAGGGCGCTGACGCAACCAAAGCCCACTCCAGTACCTCTATACAACCCACAGCGGCAGGAAAGCGTCCGGGTTCCTGACCACACTGCACTAAATACCATCCGCGATGGGCCCAACCGGCCAATCCGGCGTCAAGGTACCATCTCCTTAACGTTGATAACGCGAATGACTTCAGGATCGGTAAAGTCCGAGCAAGTTTTGTAACCGGCGACGTGAATGCCGGCGATGGCGCAGACATCGTCCATCTCGCCGGCGTCACCGGTAACCCCGATCGCGCCGACCACCTCGCCGGCCACGTCGCGCACCAGCTGGCCGCCCGCCTCCAGGAACATGGGGCCGTCGGCAAGCTCGATGAGGTTCTCCATGAACACCGGCTTCTCGCGCTGCTTCTGCAGCACGAGGCGCGACGGCCGACCCATGGACAGCGCCGCGTAGGCTTTGCCGTAGGCGATCTCGAACCGCAGCATGGCGCAGCCGTCCTGCTTCAGCGCCGCCTTGAGTCGCCCTCCGGCATCGAGCACCACGGCCGTGAGCGGCCGCAGCTTGCGCGACTTTGCCGCCGCAAAGCAGCCGTTGATCATGGCCACCGCTTCGTCGAGGCTGATCGCTCGCATGTCCCCTTCCTTCGTTCCGTGATGATAATCTGGCATCCGGCCGCTATGAAGGCGGGAAACGCGGAGGTGTCAAATGCCGGGTCGGGTCACGTTGTTCTTTGCCGCACTCGGTATCGCCGGCACACTTGGTCTCGGCACACTTGGTCTCGGCGCACTTAGCCTCGGCGCATTTGGCCTTGGCGCGAGTTCGCCCGCGGCGGCGGCCGATGCGCTCCGCGTCAACACGTTTCCCAACGCCAAGGCGCTGCCCGTGCACGTCGGCATCGCCAAGGGCATCTTCGCCAAATACGGTCTCACCGTCGAACTCGAAAACACCACAAGCTCGCAGAGCCAGCGTGACGGGCTCGCGGCCGGCCGCTTTCAGATCGCCCACGCCGCCCTCGACAATGCCGTGGCGATGATCGAGGTCGCCAAGCACGACGTCATCATCGTCTCGGGCGGCGACAGCGGCATGAACGAGTTCTTCGTCCAGCCCGGCATCGCCTCGTTCGCCGACCTCAAGGGCAAGACCATCGTCGTCGATGCCCCCGACACCGGCTACGCGCTGCAGGGCAAGAAGATCCTGCTGCAACACGGGCTGCGCGAAGGCGCGGACTACACCGTGAAGTCGGTCGGCGCCGTCGCCTTCCGCTACAAGGCGATGATCGAGGACAAGACCAACGCCGGCGGCATCCTCAACCTGCCCTACACCGTCGAGGCCGCCGCGCACGGCCTCAAGAGCCTCGGCGGCCTCGTCGATCTCCTTGGCCCCTACCAGGCCGCCGGCGCCTTCGTGATGCGCCCGTGGGCGCGCGACAACGGCGCGGTGCTCGAGCGCTACCTCGCCGCCTATGTGGAATCGGTGCGCTTCATCCGCGATCGCAACAACCGCACCGCCGCCGTCGATCTCCTCGTCGAGAAGCTCAAGCTCGATCGCGGCATCGCGGAGCGCACCTACGACCTCCTCGTCGTTCCGACCACCGGCTTCACGCCCGACGCCAGGTTCGACGTGGAAGGGTTCAAGAACATGCTCGCGCTGCGCGCCGAGATCGAGCGCAAGGCCGAGACCGAAGCCGCGCCGCCGGAGCGCTACGTCGACCTCGGCTACTACGATCGCGCCATGAAGCTGATCGCGCCGTAGCGGGAGGGCACGAGACGCGCGGAACGGCGCGCCTCCGGCGTGCACCCCTGCGGCGAGACGCGAAACAGGGAAATTTTTCCCTCAGAACAGGGAAAATAACAGGGAAAGACTAAAATCGCCCTTCCCCCCGCGCATGGCTCGCCAAATCATGCAGCCTTCGTCAGCGGCGTGCGCCGAACGGGCGCCGCTGTCACGCGCACAAAACAGCGAAATCTGAGGGAAGCTTTGGATCGGGGCAACGGAGCTCGCGTAATGAACCATGAGTGCGGCCTTTCGGGTGGTCCGACTTGACAAACGGATGACTATATTATAGGACTATTCCTATAATGGTCAATAGGCGATTTTGAGTGCCCGCTGAGCCACCGCACGTCCCAAAAGCGGTCGGGCCGCCAACAGCGACAATCGACTTATAATTGTGAGTTAACTTCGCTATGCGAAGCGTGCGACGCTAGTTTTGCAGGAAAATCTTTGCGCTGTAGGGGCCGGCGCCCATCGGTACAGGCACGTCGGTTGCGCTGTAGTTGGTGTTGAGCACGAGCGTCGGGCCGGCACACAGATGCAGTTGGCCTACGATCAACACTGTGTAGGCGGAGTAACTCGCAATTGGCTTTGTCGCATCGACCAGGATTTCACCCTTCGGCATGTAAATGGTGCCGGTCAGCGTTTGGGCATTGTTGCTGAAAATCTGGTGCTGCCGCGGAGGAGCTTTGTATTGCGCCTTCTTGGCCATGGAGTTGCAAACAAGACCGCTGGCAGGCGTCACCGCCGGCGCGCTCGCGCCGGAGGGGTCGTCGTAGATCAAGATGCCGGTGAGTGGGCCGCTCGATGGGGCCGAAAGATTGATTGTCGTCGAGGTGTCGAAGGTGACATTGGCCGCAGCCCCGGAGAGATAAAAGCCCACATACGTGCCTTTCAGCGACGATCCTCCATCAACAACCAGCGGGCCACCCCTCATGACGAAAATCCCCGGCGCAAGCGTCACGTTAGCGGCGTTGGTTATCTTCACGCCTCCGCAATAAGTGCCCGGCTGGAGGGTCTGATAGACACCATCGACGACCAGGCTGTTGAAGTTGCAAGGCCCGACCGGCGGGGGCGCGCGCAAACTCAAGGGATCCGTCAATGCCGGGCAGTCCGTCGTCGGCTGCGGCGAATAGTTGGAGCTGACGAACTTCACAGCTCCGCCGGCCGAACAGATCATGCCGGCATTCAACACGGCAGAGTCGTTCGAATCCAAGGCCAATTTGTTCGTGGAATTTGTCTGCACCAAGCAACCCGGAGCTTTCATCACCGCGTTGTCTTGAAGGCTGATCGTCTCCGAACTCGATCGATCGAGCGCCAGCAGGCAAAGCGGCATTGATCCGTCCAATTTGGCGGTCGATGATGCGCTTAACGGCATCGGACCTTTTCCCAATATGCCGCCCGTTATCGGCGTGTACGTTTGATTGATGATCACCTGGACCGTGCGGGCATCCGTGTCGACGCTCACGGTCGACGTCGCGTTCGGCAAAGACCCAGCGATGAACGTCGTTGCAACCGAGGTGGCGGTCGTGGAATTGGTCGAGGCCAGCGCAAGCTCGCGCACCGCAGCGATCGCCGCCGAGTCTGCGATCGATTGCATTTTGACTTTGGTCGATGCTGCAAAGCTATAGTCGATGGCAGCGCCGACGATTATCGCCAGCACCGGAAGCACCACAACAAAGATCGGCAGCACCGAGCCGTCTTCATCGTCGCCAAAATGCCCGATCCAGTGCACCGTCCGAGCGCGCCTGCATCTGAATTGGGTGGGGCAGCTTCCAGCCATCGCCAGGGGCCCCCTTCAGTCCGCGGCGAGTTGTCGTAAAAGTCTGGCATTCCCCGGCTGGCCGAACCAGCTTACTCGATTGGTATCGCGATGCGCGTGAGCCCGCCTTGGGCAAGCGACAAACGCGCGACGAGTTGAGTTCGACGCGTTCATTTTACCGGCTCTGCGGGAGCTTGCAGATTGGACCGAGCCCGCGCTGCCTGAACGATCGATCGAATTTGATAACTCAGCTGGCGCCAATTCACCGGCTTTGTCGCGAACGAAGTGGCTCCGCATTGATAGGATTTATCGATCGACACCATATCGTCATGCGACGTGAGCATGATCACCGGAAGGTGCCTGAAGTTTTCGTCGGACCTGATTTCTTTCAACAACGAAAATCCGTCGAGGTGAGGCATCTCGATGTCGAGCAGCAATACGTCATACGCGTTACGCCTGATTTCAACCCGCGCAGCCGCTCCATCCGGGACCGTGTCAATGGACGCGGCGGGAGATGCCAGGTGCACGACAGCAAATTCGCGCAATATCGGATCGTCATCCACGACGAGAATTCGCGTCGGTTCGTCCAGGACGAAAGTCCACCGCGTTGAGTTGTTCACCACCGCCGCCATTAGACCCCAGCCTTTCTGAGCCAGCTCGATCGTAAGTGGAGCGCTCTAAAATTTCTTGAAATTTGTCTCTTAGTAAGGGGTTTGCGTTTAAGTGATTTGTTTAGCTTCGGCGTTCCGATCCCTCGAAAATCGCGATGCACCGCCACTCACTGGTTCGAAGACTGGTTTACCTGGTAGTGGCCGCGGTTGTCTCGGGAGCCGTGGTTTCCACTTTGCTAACCATGTGGCAAGAACTCGAGCGGTACGTCGATACTCGCCGTCAGTTCATGCGCGCGACCGCCGAGGTTTTTGCGTCGGCAGCGGCACCTTCCGTCGCCGCGGGAAAGCAGCAGGAGACGTTGGAGGCCATCCGCGGCATCGGGCATGTGCCGGGATTGCGCTTCGTCCAAATAAGGACAACGGACGGTCGGGTGCTGGCGGCATTTGGCAGCGCACCGCGGCTCGCAAGCGATCCGACATTGAATGAAGAAGCGACCCCTTCCGCGATTGATTTGCTCCGCGGCGGCACGGTTCTGGTATCTGTCCCGGTGATCAACGGCGGTGAAGCCGTCGGCACGATCAATATCGTCAGCGATACGTCCGACCTGTGGCCAAATCTTCTGGCGAGGCTATGGCTGACATTATTGGCGTCGGCAGCGGCACTTGCCGTTGGCCTCCTTATCGCTTGGCGTTTTCAAAGATCGATTACACGTCCGCTGCGGGGCTTGGTTGAAGCCACGCAGGAAGTCCGAACGAGCCACAGCTACGATGTGCGCGTCGAGAATTCGACCTCGCAGGAAATCGGACTTCTTATCGATGGGTTCAACGCAATGTTGAGCGACATCCGCGAGCGGGATGAGCATCTAGCAGCGTACCGGCAAAGCCTTGAGCAGAAAGTCATCGACCGGACCCACGAACTGGCGAAAGCGCGCGACGCCGCCGAAACCGCTAACCAAGCCAAATCGGCATTTCTCGCGACAATGAGCCACGAGATCCGGACGCCGATGAACGGCATGATGGTCATGGCGGATCTGCTCGCAAGCGCGGACATGCCGCAGAGCCTGCATCGTTATGCCGAAGTGATTGCCACTTCCGGCCGAAGCCTGTTGGCGATCATCAACGACATCTTGGATTTCTCAAAGATTGAAGCCGGCAAACTCGAATTGGAAGACGGCCAGATCGATCTGGACGAGGTTGTCGAAAACGTGACGAGCCTGTTTGCCGAGAAGGCGCGCAATGGCGATATCGATCTCGTCGCGATGGTTGACCCCGATGTGCCTCGCACCATATCGGGCGACCCGGTACGTCTCGGCCAGGTCATCAGCAATCTCGTCAACAACGCGCTGAAATTCACGGAGCGTGGATTTGTGCGCTTGACGCTAACGAGAGACTCCGCGGATCCGGACGCGATCGTTTTATCTGTTGAGGATACCGGTATTGGTATTGCGGAAGATAAGCTTTCCTCGATCTTTGATGCCTTTTCCCAGGCCGATCAAACGACGACCAGAAAATTTGGCGGTACCGGATTGGGTTTGGCGATTTGCCGGCGCATCGTCGACGCTATCGGCGGTCGCGTCACCGTAACCAGCCGGCTGGGCGTCGGATCGACCTTCTCGGTGAAAATCCCGGCGAGGCAGGCTTCAACTCAAGCGTGGCCAATACTGTCAGGTATATCCTCGGACAATCGGACGTGCATCGTCGATGTATCCGGGGACGCCACCGCCTTCGCCTTGTCGCGCTATTTCAGCGCGTTTGGCTACTCGGTCGTGCGCGCCGAACAAACCGTTTCCGTAGAGAGCTACCGGGCGGCGGCAATGGTGTGCGCCGACGCGCAGCGCCTGCCTGCGCTATCGCTCGGTTCGCGGTCCGACCACCGCCCCATCGTGATCGCAGTGACGCAATTCGGAGACGAAACCACTGCACCGGCTGTCCCCGGCACAGTGGCCGATGCTGCCATCAGCCGGCCGCTGCTAAGGTCCGAAATCGAGGCATTGTTGCGACGCATTGCGCAAGGGCAACGGGAGCTGCATGAACCGGCAACGAAGGCGCGCCGCGACGAACCGCTGCCAACGTTCGCCGGCCTCAGAGTGTTGGTCGCGGACGACAGCGCGGTCAACCGTGAAGTGGCCTCCGAAGCGCTGGCGCGACTGGGCGCCAATGCCGACACGGTTCAAGACGGCCGCGACGCGATCACGGCAGCCGCGCGCGGATCATACGATCTCATCCTGATGGATGGCAGCATGCCGCAAATGGATGGCTTCTCAGCCGCGCGCGCCATTCGCAAAGCGGAAGAAGCTCAAGGCCGGCGCCGCATCCCCATTGTTGCTTTAACCGCTCACGTTGTCGGCACGGCCGCTGACGAATGGCGATCCTCCGATATGGACGCGCTGATCCACAAGCC
Source organism: uncultured Alphaproteobacteria bacterium (assembly GCA_963702755.1). Taxonomy (GTDB): domain Bacteria; phylum Pseudomonadota; class Alphaproteobacteria; order Rhizobiales; family Xanthobacteraceae; genus JAJPKK01. The sequence continues at coordinate 73,050 of CAVPDZ010000027.1, forward strand.
ATTCACGATAAAGCAGCTCGCTCAATGCCTGGTAACTTTGGTCCCGCAGTTCCAGTCGGAGTCTGCAAGCGGGCGAGCCATCGACAACAGCACGCTGATCGTACACGAGGACGAAACGGTCTCGGACGATGCGGAAAATCACGCTGCAGCGGCACTTGTCGACATGTCGGTCCTCGAACAACTGCGAGCGACAAGCGCATCCGGTCGAGCCGATTTCCTCCAACGGGTGGTGGACCTTTATCGCGAACATGCTCCCAGAGCGCTTGAACAGATCGTGGAGCATGCCACCGCCGGACAATCGGGCGACTGTGCCGCACTCGCGCATTCGCTCAAATCAATGAGCCTCAATATGGGGGCCGTCCAAGTGGCGAAGCTTGCATCCGAATTGGAGCATGCGACACGCGAGGGCGTCGTTCCGGATGCAAAAGAACTCGAGCACCTGGCGATGGTACTCAAACAAACCGTGGCATTTATCATCGAGCAGACAGGCGCAGATATCGGGAAGGTTCATCAGACCATCGGTTTGCCAGCCGTCATCTCGTCCGATGGCAATCTTGAGAACGATCTCCGCCACGCAATCGATCGTGACGAACTCGATCTCGAATACCAGCCGCTTGTCGACCGTGACGGGCAGAGGGTGCTCGCTGTTGAAGCCTTGGCGCGCTGGAGAAGGGGTCGCTCACACAATGTGTCGCCATCGATATTTGTGCCGATCGCCGAACGGACCGGTTTCATCCACGAGCTTGGGGACTGGGCGTTGAGGCGTGTCTGCGAGGACGCACGTGCGTGGCCGGAGCTGGCCGTAGCTGTCAACGTCTCGCCAATTCAATTCCGACGCCCGGGATTGGCCGATCGCATGGAGAGCATATTTGCGCAATCGGGAATGGACCCTCGACGCATCGTGGTCGAGATCACCGAAACAGCGACCCTCGATGCGGAGAACGAAGTTCAGCGAACGATGGAACAGTTGCAACATCGCGGCGCATCGTTTGCTCTCGACGACTTTGGCACGGGATACTCCAGCCTGACGTGTTTGAGACGATTTCCATTCGACGAAATCAAGATCGATCGCAGCTTCGTGTCGAATGTCGGGTTGGCGATGGACGCCACAATTGTGCATGCGGTCGTAAGCATCGGCCGCGCGCTGGGCCTGAAAGTCATCGCTGAAGGCGTTGAAACCGTCGAGCAGCACGTTTTCCTCAAAGCGGCAGGCGCGCATGTGATGCAGGGGCACCTCTTCGCACCACCCATCAATAGCCGCGATCTCGCAGCGTTTGTCGCCCGCTTCGATCGTCGCCCTGTTAGCGCATCGCCTGTTGTCTAACCCGTCATGCGCCTTTGTGCGCCCATTAGTCGGCTCCGCTACAAAGACGAGGCGCGCTCAAAGGCGATTTTGCAGGGCTGGAAGCTGTTGAGGCGCATGCCGGTTCGGCGATGGTCTGCCGACAGTCGAAGTGGCCCGGTAATCGGACTTCCTTGCCTCGGTCGCAATGGGGCCGCCGTGGGCCACATTGAGACATTTGATGCGCCCGTTGCCGACGTTCGATGGACGGCGGCTTTCGGAGGACCTGCAGCCGCAGGACATCAATAGTCTATTGACTACCAGATATATACACAATAGTGTATATGTATGAAATCGAACTTATCAACACTCCAAGCGCTTGCCGATCCGACCCGCTTTCGCATCATCGATGCGATGAAGTCGGGAGAGTGCGCGGTGGGCCAAATTGTCGAGCGGGTGGATATTCGGCAATCGGGTGTCTCCCGTCACCTTCGCATCCTGACCGAGGCGGGAATTGTGCAGGTGCGGCCGGACGGCCAGAAGCGTCTCTACTCGTTGCGGAAGGAAGCATTTGATCAGCTGGAATTGTGGGTCGCGAGCTATCGCAAGCACTGGGAAGCACGGCTCGATCGCTTTGGCACTACCATCCAAAGGAATCAGGCGACCGAAAAGCTAAGCTCTCGGGAGAAATCGCGATGAATAACACGCAGCGCGCCGCAAGGGCGCAGTTCTCAATTCAACGGTCGTACAGAGGCTCGGTCGATGAGGCATGGGCGCTCTGGACCACCAAAGCAGGTATCGAGTCTTGGTGGGGACCAGAGGGTTTCAAGGTAACCGTCACGTCGATAGACCTTCGGCCCGGCGGCAACTTGATCTATTCAATGACCGCGGTCGCGCCAGATCAGGTGGCGTTCATGAAACAGGCCAGTATGCCGCTGACCAGCGAATGCAAGGTCACTTACACCGAGGTCGCACCACCTCATCGCTTGGCCTATAAAACATTGGCCGACTTCGTTCCCGGCATTGCACCCTACGAGGTCGCCACGATCGTCGACTTGAAGGCAACCGATGACGGCGTGACAGTGACCATCAAATTCGATGCCATGCACGATGACATCTGGACCGAGCGCGCGCGCGCCGGGCACGAGAGCCAACTGCGGAAGCTGGACGCGCTATTGGCCAGCACCGGTCGCAGATAGGAGATCCGGCGTGAAGTACTCAGTTACAATCGACGTTCCGAAATCTTGACGAAGGGCTTCGCTTCTATCGCGACGCTTTGGGTCTCGTTGAGTTGGCGCGTCCGATCGCAACGTATGTCATTCTGAAATGTGGCGGCTCGCAAATCGGATTGATGGAGAAGTCGGCCGGCACCAAGCCAGCGAGAGGCTCGAACGACACGCGTCGATATGAACGTCACTGGACTCCCGTTCACATCGACTTCCACGTCGAAGATTTTGAAGGGGTCGTAGCGAAGGTGTTGGACGGAGGCGCCAAATGCGAGCAGAGATTTGAAGGTGGTCCTCGTCCGCCGATCGCATTCTGCAGTGACCCATTTGGAAACGGGTTTTGCATAGTGGGAGCCAAGGCAGGTACTTGATTCACGGCGAAAGTTGCGACGCGTTGGGGTGATGAGCGGACGTAAAGACTACATGAGTGCCGACCCACATTGACGGCCGTTTAGGGTCAAACTGAGACCTTCCGGCACGCGACCAATTTCGTCTGGTCTGCCACAGCAAGCGGAAATCGGAAGCGAACCCGCGCAGTTCCGCGACGTGCTGGATTTCAGATGTCGTCAGGTACATCCCAACAAGTCCGCTCCGCTACGATGACCTGGCATCAGACTGAGGGCGGGAACGGTCTCGCGCCCCCCAAAGCGTGATCACCACTATTTTCCGCGCAGCTTCCGACCGAGGCGCACGACGGTCACCGCGTGACCGTTGCGTGTTTTTGAACGCGACAGAGGTCGTGTTGACGCGCGTCGTCCGTAGGCGACAACAACAGCGCCAACGCAAACGGCGCCGACTTTCGGTCGACGCCGTTGCCAAATCAAATAGGGTGCGCGCGGCCCGCCTACTGCCAGGCGCGGTTGTCCACCGTGTTCTCATAGGTGGCGCCGGGCGGCACCAAACCCCAGCTCAGCGTCCAGTTGTAGTTGTCGTCGAAGCGTTCCCGCGTATAGGGCGTCGGCGGGGCGTTGAGGATACGCGACAGTTTGAGGTCTTTGAGGCCGATCATGCCGCCGGCCTCCTCGACGATATAGTGCGCATACTTTTCCGGGTTCTTCTGGATGGCCTCGGCGGCGCGCGCCTCGGCGCGGAACATCTTGGCGAGGGTCGGACCATCCATCTCGTCGCCGGCGGCCTCGCTGCGCGTCGAGTGCAACTCCATGATGACGCGCGCGCCCTTGGCTTCGGCGGCGCTGATCCAGGGCTCCTGCAGGCTCGCGGCCTTCACCTTGCCGGACATCACCGCCTCCATGCGCTGACGGTGCGTGCCGTGGTTCGCGATCTTGATCTCGTCGCGCTTGATAAATCCTTCCATCATCTTGAGCATGGTGAAGTGCGAGCCGTTGAACTGACTGACCGCGATCGGCACGTTCTTGAGTTGCTCCGGTTCGTAGATGCCGGACCGCGGATCGACCACGATGGCAAAGCTCGACATCGCGGAGCCGAGCGCCACGATCTTGGCGGGCCGCAGGTTCTTTTCCTGGATCGTCTCCACCGCCCGTTTCATGATGCCCCATTCGCACATGCGGAACTGGTCGCACTGGCCCTGATCGTAGGTCGCTTCCAGGCCGCGCTTGAAGATGTCGTCCTTCAGCGCGCGGTCGTCGGAATTGTGCTGACCGCTTCCGGGCGTGACCATGACGTCGACTTCGAGACCCTCGTCGCGGAAGAAGCCCTCGTCGCGCGCGACCAGCAGCGGCAGGTCGTGGACCGCGTTCATCATCGAGGCTTTGACTTTCTTAAGCTCGGCCATGGCATCCTCCCAAATATTATTGCTAGGGCGCTTTTGCCGCCGGCATCATTATCCGGATTCGTCCGGACATCTGTCAATCTTGCGAGGAAATCCACCAAGCTCGGTCACAGCGTCGCACTTCACGAACGGCTCGTCGATCGCACGAGGCTGTGCGGTGGGCACGCTTCGCTTTGCCCACCCTACGATTTCTGGGCTGCTGCACGATCGAGAACACCTTGCAGGGCAGAGAGCTGCGGGGGCCACCTCGGTTTGGCGGTTGGGTCCGACGAAGCGAGGTGCGCCCATGACTGGACTTCTTTGCCCGGGACGCAACCGGCAGCCGCGGGCCCGATGCACCTATAAGCCCGCGCGCGCGATCTCCCTGTTGATGGCGGCGAACAGCTCATCGAATGCCTTGCCCCTTGTCTTGGGCGGGCCTTGGAAATTTCGGCTGTTCATGACCAGCGCCCAGTCGGTGCCGGTTTTGAGCGATTGCGCCACGGTTGAACTGCCGGGCGTGCTGCCGGAGCGCGCGCTGAGGCTACGCCCGCCGATGCCCCAGGCCGCATTGCGGCGAATGAATTGCGTCAAAGCCGTCGCCGAGGCGGCGAGCCCGCACGAGCCGATGGCAGTCTCCTTGACCATGCCGTCGCCGCCAAACACGGTCGGCACCGGCGCCGGGCTATGGATGAAGAGCGCGCTTGGCCCCACACCATCGTCCTCGGCGTCGACCAGATCGGCCGGACGCGGCGAGGGAGCCGTCGGGTAGGGCTCGACTTCGGTGATGCCGTCGCGTTGCAGCACATGCGTGCGCAGGAACTCCATGTAGTTCCGGCCCGAGACGTGCTCGACCACCAGGGCGGCAAGCAGATAGCCGTAGTTGTTGTAGAGCAGTTTCTCGCCGCCGGGCGGCGAGCCGGGAGGGTAATCGAGATCGCGCGCGAATACATATGAGCCGCGACGTCGCGCATGCGGGCTGCACCTGGGAGATTGCGCGCCAATGCGACGGCACGCATGTCATAGGTCGCGTCGTAACGGAAGCCGGCGGTGTGATCGAGGAGCTGCTGCACCGTGATCGTGTCGCTGCGCCGGTCTTTCGGATTGCTGAAACCGATGACCTTATAAGCAAGCGATGTCGGCTGCAGCTTGCCGGTTTCATAGAGGACCTTGCAGCAGGCGTTGACGAACATCTTGCTGATGCTGGCGAGCAGGAATCGGTCGGAGACCTGGGTCGTGCGATAGTCCGGCTCCGCCCAGGTGTAGGCGCGCTGCAACTTGTTCACGCCGTTCTGCGCGATCGTGAGCTGGGCGGCGCGAATGCCGTGCCGCTCCATGAACGCGCGCACGACGCCGTCGAAGGCGGTCATGTCGGCGGCTTGCGGGCCGACCGCCGTCCACCTGCGCCCGCTCGGCTGGTCCTGGGCCGCAAAGACCGCCGCATAGCGCAAGGCATTGCCGGTACCGCCGCCCTGCACACAAATCGGCATGCGTCCGGCCGCCTTCTGGCGAGCAACCTCGGCCTGATACTCGGCGGTGCTCATACTGTGGCGTGCCGCCCAGGCTCCGACGCCCTCATCGTTGAAGACTGCGCTCAAGGTCTGATCGGGCGCCACGGCGACGCAGGCGAGACGGAAGCGCGGAATCTGCGTGCGCGATTCGAACAGGGCCTGGTACTCGCCGAGCGCGGCATGCTCGACCGTCTGCCACTTGGTAGCGTTCGGATTGCCATGCCAGACCGCGACGTAGCGCCGATCGCCCGGATCGCCATAGAGGCAAACCCAGCGCAGGATCTGCCCATCGTCGCGGGCCTGCTGATTCTCTGCCGCAAAAGCTGCATCGGTCAGTCCGTGCCGCGCCTTCCAGGGGCCCGGGACGTTCTGCTCGAACACGGCCGCAAAGATCGGATTGGCCGCCGGCCCCGCGGCCGACACGACGGTCGGCGCGTATCCGCGCGCGCTCCAGCTATCGATGGCGGCCTGGTAGTCGCGCGCATTGACATCGTGAGCGGCTGCGAACGGCGGATTCGCGCGCGCGACCCACACGGCAGCATAGAGCACGTTCGGCGGACGTCCGCAGACACTGAGCGAGATCGGCCGGTACCCTTGGGCCGAGAGACGCGCAAAATTCGCCTGATGTGCGGCCGCCGTGACACCATGATAAGCCTCGAAGGCCGGCGTCGCCCGCGCGTAGGACGCACCGCTCATCAACTCCAGCGCGGAGCCGAGCCCGACCAGGCCTGCGCCGGAAGCCTGCCCGACGAACGCGCGTCGACTAAGACCGCGCGTCAGTGATTTCGGCATCGACGCCTTCCTTCGGAAACAGCGACATCCTGCGGCGGAACGATAGCGGCGACGTCGCGATCCGGCAGATGAACACGGCCCAGATCGTTTTGAACCAGATCGTCGGATCGTCGCCAGCCAATTAGCATATCGTCGGCACTGGAGACTTCAACGCCGACGGCGAGGGCGATATCCTTTGGCAAAGCGCAGCGGCGTCAGCATCGGCGCCGTCGCGGTGTGGGAAATCAACGGAACGCAGGTCGCCCACAATAGGAATGTCGGGACGAACACCGCCGACCGGCACCGTATCTGAAAATTAATTAGGTGATCCGGATAATCCAAGTCGAGACGCAGCGCGTCATTGCGGACGCGCCTCCGGGCGGCGCCGTTATCGTACAAAGGAGGAAGCATGAATACGCGGACCGGCGGCGAGCTCATTCAGGATTTTCTAAAAACGTACGAAATCCCCTACGTGTTCGGGAATCCCGGGACGACGGAAACGACCTTCCTCGCCGCCGTCGCCGCATCGAAGGCCACCTACGTCCTGTCCCTCCACGAATCGAGCGCGGTCGGCATCGCCGCCGGCTACGCGCTGATCACGGGCAAGCCGTCCATCGTCAGCCTGCACACCTATCCGGGCCTCGCCAACGGCATGTTCAACATGCGAAATGCGCTGATGTCCGGCGTGCCGTTGCTCGTGATCAACGGGCAGCAGGATTCGCGCTTCCTCATCCACAATCCGGTGCTCGGCGCGCCGAACACCCAATTGGCCGAGACCGCCACCAAATACGCTTACGAGGTGACGCGCGCGGACGATCTCGCCGTGGCGCTGCAGCGCTGCTACCTGCATGCGAGGCTGCAGCCGACCGGCCCCGTGTTCCTGTCGATCCCCATGAACTTCATGCTCGAGCAGACGGAGCACACGACTTTCAAGAAGACGCGGATCGTCGAAGATACCGTGCCGCGCGGCATCGACGAGGTCGCGCGCGCCCTGAAGGCCGTGCCGGCGGGCAAGCTCGCCATCGTCGCCGATTACGCCGTGGGCGCGGCGCACGGCATCGACGCCGTGAACCGCATTGCGAGTGCGCTCGGCGCGGACGTTTATGCTGCGCCCTTCCACGTGCAGGGGACGGTCGATCCGCTTCACCCCAACTTCCGCGGCCAGCTGCCACCGACGACGCGACAGATCAACGAAGCGCTCAGCCGCTATCACACCATGCTGCTGATCGGCGAGAAGGTCGACAGCTTCACCTATGATGGCCTCTCGGCGCTGCCGGCCGAATTGCAGGTCATCCAGATCGCGCCCGCGGCCAGTCAGCTCGGCTTCGACTTTCCCTGCGATATCGCGGTGCTCGGCGACATCAACGCGACCCTGGATGCGCTGGCGGCGTCATTGGGCGCCGGGGCCGCGCCGACCGGAGCGCGGACGGTCGATGAGGCGGCACTGGACGCAAGCTACCCCGCTTCGGGCAAGCGCCCGAGCGATGCGCTGATCCTTTCCGTGCTACGCCATCTCGATCGGGCGACCCATATCATCACCGAAGGGTCATCCGAGGATGCCATCGTGCAGGACATGGCCGTCCGTCTGGGATTTCGCAACGTCCATTTCTCGCCTCGCGGCGGCGGGCTGGGGTGGGCGATGCCGCTGGGCGTCGGAATCGGGCTTGCGACTGGAAAGCACGCCGTCTGCTTCGTGGGCGACGGCGGCAGCCTGTTCTCGATCCACGCGCTCTGGACTGCGGCGAAGCACGCCATCCCGTCGATCTTCGTTTGCTTCGTGAACAACGAATATCGATTGCTGAAGGACTTGTGGTGCAACGCGATGGGGACGACGATCGAAACCACGCATTTCGTCGGGATGGACTTCAGCAATCCGAACGTGGACATGCCGCGGATCGCCGGGGGCTTCGGCGCGCGCACTGAGAAGATCGAGGATATTCAAGGGATCGGCGACGTGCTCTCCCGCGCGCTCGCACATCCCGGTCCGAGCTTCCTGATCATCGATCGCGAGCCTTGAGCAGCGAGGACGCGCATGACAGCTGAGGGCATGAAGCCGGGCTTCTGGGATAATCTCGTCCCCCTCAAGGGCGGGCTGTTCGGGGACCAGCTCGCCGGGTGGACACCGGGGCCGCCCGCGAAAGCGGGACCTGACTTTCCTTGCCTCGCTCGCAATGGGGCCGCCGTGGGCCAACAAGGGACTAACGCTCGTCGCGAGACTGTCGTGGCGATCATGCGCGCCTTACCGGTGTTTGCTCGGGGGTATATCGAGCACCGTCATGCCGAAAGGACCAGCACCTTCGAGGCGCATTGAGCGATTGTCATGGACGAATTGTCGATGACCTCGCCGATATCGAGACGTATGCCGCCGCCGTGGTGAAACGAAACGCGCTGTCGCTCCCAATCCGAAAGCTGTCTTTGCCCGCGATCTTGAAGGCAGGTCTCCAAAGAGGGCCTGAGCGTGAAAAAGCGGAACGGCAGCGTGGTGCGACTTACGCGCGCGTGGCAGGTCGCACCCAGTGGATAGGTGACGACAACATTGAGCCCGCGGGAGAAGGATACCGTCGCGACTGCGACTGCATTGTCCAGGTCGATTGGGATGCTGTCATCGAGCGGCATCCAGTTAATGAAAGCGTTGAGGCTGTCGACCTCTACGTGCGCGGTCTGCGGAAGAAGCGATTGAATTGCCTTCGCTGTGGCGGTCTTCCCCGAGTTTACCGCTCCGTTCAGCCAGATGAGCCTGGGTGCTAAGCGATCGATCATGCGCTGCGGTCCAGCCACATTCGACAGGACTCCACGAGCGAACGATAAAGGCAATGTCAAAGACAGCGCAAGCTGTGCTCTCGATCTCCGGATCTCGGCTTTGGGTCACGAACGGCTGTGCCGGTCACGTGACCGGGACGTCCGAAGCACCCCAGCTAGCGGACGACATAGTGCGCTGCGTAAGTCGGCAGAGGTGGGCCAGAAGCCGTCCTCCAAGATCATCCGGTGACCCGGCGCCCGGTGTTCCCAAGCACGTTGGCTCGTCATCGCGGCATTGCTAGCGATGATTATTCGACAGGCGTTCTGGATCGCTGGCACTGTTGTGAGTCAGCCTCTTCGTCTTTGGTTTAAGCAACGCATCCTGGTATGTTTGTATGCGGGCGTGGAGCAGCAAAGCCTGCAAATTCCGTGGCCCGATCAGGCGTGTTCAATAACCACCTTTTTTCGTCCACACGCCTGAGCGATAATTCAAGATCGGGACGGGCTCTATCGGTATTGAAATCTACGGCGCCGGGTGTCGTGGCCAGTCAATTAATGACCAACCATATCGTGGCTTAAAGAAACGCCGCAAGGCGGAAGCGAGATTTCAGATTACAATCTGCTCCCACCTCAGCGAGGCTTGCTGGAAGGCAGCCAAGTTGGCACCGTTCTATCTTCCGCCGTTGGTATCTCCAATCCTCGGCAACCGTAATGCAAGATGACCAACCTGCCCGACCTGCCTGAACTTGAACTTACCGATGACGCGGTAATTTATCAGGTAAACAGGCGTATCGCGTATGCATCGATCCAAGCGATCGTGTTTGAGGTTCGTCCTCTAGCGCTCAATCGGTTTGTCTCAAGCTTTCTATGGCGTTGATGTCCAGTTGCCGTTCGGGTCCAGCCGGGCATCGCCAAAGCTGGCCTTACATCTGTCCGAAGGCGAGGTCATATGGATCGCAAGAGGTTGGAACTCCTATGTATCCCATGCCCGGGCAGAGGCAATTTGCGCGGCGGCGGAATTTCTCTCTGAGCGAACGTTCGATCGACAATTCGAAAAATACAAGCGAGAGATGAGAGAGGAAAGGGCACTTCTCGTATGCCAACTATCAATTCTGCCGAAACGGCGAGCTACTGAAATCGGGAAGACCGCTGTGCAACATTCGCAGACCCTGCACATTTCTGTTTTGCTTGGTGAATTTCATATCCACGTCGAACAAAATCGAACTCCGTTGGAACGACTAATGTCTCTGTCTCGGTCAATCTGGCGTTACCATCGTCATCAGCGAGGATCGCGACTGCTTCTTGTCCATGTTAAGACTCGTTTACGGATCTCCTTGGCAAGACGAACATTATCGCGACGACGCTAGTTCGATCTAAGAAACTGAATGCAGAGGAGCGCCGCAGCACGTCGTAAGAGGCGGCTGTCGCGGCGATATTCGCGGTTGGTCAGCTTGTCATTCCGGCCGCGGCGCGCGCACCAACGAAACGACGCTGTGGGCCATGAGCAGAAGCGACCCACCTCCAAGTCTTTGCCACCAGATCGCTGTCGAGTAGAAGGAAGAGAGACCGCAATCGAATGTCCCGCCCCAGTGAGTTTCAGGATGCTGGAGAACCTGGCTGATGATTGCTGGATTTGCCGGATCGCCCATGACAGCGGGACGGCTGCATATCGTGTATGAGGATGATCACCTGCTGGCTTTCCTCGATCGCGGGCCGATCCGCGCGGGGCATCCCAGATCGTATGTAAGCAACACCTTCCGTATTTTGATGAAGCGCCTGCCGAGATGGTCTCATCCATGGCGCTGCTCGGTCAAAAACTCGCGGCGGCGATGAAGCGGCTCTACCGTGTGCCACGCGTGGCGTTCCTGTTCAGCTGGCGGCGACATTGCACATGTTCACGCGCATGTCGTTCCCATGTGGGACAAAACCGACATCACGTCGCGACGCTACATCCTCGAAGAACGATTGTCGTTTCAATCGCTTCCTTGCCCGCCTGAAAACGAATTGATCGCGACGGCAACGGGACTGCGACAGGCATTGGCGAGCAGTTAAGCGCAGTTCGCCGCCGCTGGTTAGCGCGCTCCCTGCAATGCGCTCAATTCGCTGAGCCGGCCAACGCGATGCACTCGATTTCGCAGCCGTTGCCGAAGCGCAGTTGCATCGACCAGACCATGAGCGCCGGCGGATCGATCGGGAAGAACTCGCCGAAGACGAGGTCCAACTCCGCCGCGTCGGCGATGTCGGCCAGCACCACGTGCACGCGCACCACGCGCTCGAGCGAGGAGCCGGCGGACTCCAACATATGCCGCACATTGGCGAAGGTCGTGCGGAGCTGTTGCGCGATCGGACCAAGCGCGCGCTCGCCGGTCTCCGGGTCGATCGGCGCCATGCCCGACAGGAATATGTAGGGGCCGACGCGAATGCCGGGAACATGCGGCAGGTTGGCGTTGCGCGAGGCGTTGAGATGCGGATTTTCGGCTGGATCACCGAGCGGGCAAGTTTTTCGGTCATCGGCTCACGCGAGTGCGACGCATTCGATCATGACCTTGATGCGGTCCGGAAGAGTAGCGCCGCAGACGGTGCGGGCGGGCGGCGGATCGGAAAAGAAACCGGCATAGACTTCATTCATGTTGGGTGCTTCCAGCATGCTGTGCAGCAGCACCGTCGTTTTCACGACCTTGTCGAGGGAGGAACCGGCGGCTTCCAGCAATGTCTTGAGGTTGCGAAGGATGTGCCGGGTCTCGCTCGCGGTCGTACCGAGCATGGGCTTGCCGGTTTCCAAATCGATCGCGGTAAGACCGGACAGAAACAGAAACTCGCCGCCCCTCACGACCGTCGGCCGGCCGATGCTGCCTCCCGCTTCAGGCGATCCGCCCGGAAGCCGAATAATTTCGCGCTTCGCGTTCATTGGGCAATCCTTCGCGCCGGTCAGGCCGCCGCGATCACGTCGAGCGCAACCTTGAACCCGGCCTCGATCTGCGCGGTCCATACGGTGCGGGCGGGCGGGCCGTTGGCCACGTACTGCCGGTAGACGCGGTTGAGGACGTCATATTCGATGCTGTCGTAGATCAGCGCATGCACCTGGACGAGGCGATCGAGCGAGGAGCCGGCGGAGTCCAGGAGCAATTTCAGATTTTGGAAGATGACGTGCGTTTCGCTGGTAAGGGTGCCGTGCCGGCGCTCACCCGTTTCGGGATCGATCGGCAAAATCCCCGAGCAGAAGATGAGGCCGCCGGCGCGGATCGCCGGCGACTGGTGGTGTCCATAGTGCTGCCGGAGGTCGAGCCCGGCACATGGGGCGGCGATGACTTCGCGCACGTCGGCTTCAATCCGACAACTGTGCGGTGCCGGGCAGGACGAACCGTTCGACGTTGCCGCGCGCCTGCAGGTCTCCTACGCTGATGAGGGCATCGACCAGGGCAGTCAGCTTGGACCGCGAGATCTTGCCGGTGCGATCGAAGAAATTATTCTTGCGGAAGAAGTCATAGGACTTCTCGACGTCTTCCAGCTTGAGCCCGCTTACCGCAACGAGGATGCGAACCACCTCGGCGCGATTGCGATCATCGTAAAGATATTCGGTGCTCTTGGCCTGGGCGGCGAGCACGCGGCCCAATACGTTCTGGTTGCGGCTGGCCCAAGCTTTGTTCACGGTCGAGCCTGAAAACGCGAGCTCCGGCGCATAGTCCATCGTAAGCCCGATGTCATTGTAGCCGGCCGCCTGGATCTGGAAGTTCGACGGCGGCAACAGGATCGCGGCATCGACGGCACCGCTGAGCAGCGCCTGGGCACGGGCCGTGGTCGCGCCGGCATAGATGAAATCGTAGTCGCCGGGTTTGAGACCGTGAGGCGCCAGCATGCGGTCGGCATAGACGCGGGTGATGTCCTTGGCGCCGCCGACGGAGATCACTTTGCCTTTGAGCTCGCCAAGGCTTTTGATGCCCGGCTTGGCCATCATGACATAGGGCGGCGCCTGAACCTCGACACGAACGATCGCGATCGCGGCCCCTTGATCGATGGCTCTGATGGGGTCCACCAGTCCGGTCGACACCGCCATATTCAGCGAGCCGGCGGCCAGCTGCTGCATGACGGCCGCGCTCGCCGGCACATAGACGAGATCGATCTTGATGTTTTCGGCGCTGAAAAAGCCCTTGTCGATCCCGATGAAGACCGGCCAGAGATTGGCCGAAGGCGAGCCGACGGTGCCGACGATGACCGTGTCCTGCGCGCGCGCCGGCGCAACGAACATCAGCGCCGCAACCGCCAAGCCCTGCATCGCGCGCCAAACGGGTTTCATCATTCGCATGTCACCTCTCCATCCATGCGACCCAGCCCGAAAGCCGACCGCGCCGCTCTCGCGAGAGCGAGCCCTGTCTGCCCTGGTTCAAATCCCGCCTCAGGAGGCGGAATGGCGGGGTCGTTTCAGGGTGTGAGAGCGATCATGTGACCAATGGCCGGGGGCCGCAAGGTCTGTCTGCTTGGGGGGTTCGCGTCATGGTCGATGCCGGTAGGGCACGACTGCCGCACGCCAACATCCGAATGGCGCTGCTGCGATAGGCGGCCCGTCATGGGGCCGCCGGAGCCGGTACGCGTTGGCTTTGCCCGCCTGACGATTTCTATCGATATCAGGCTGCGGCTGTCAGTTGCTGCAGGGCCTGGTTCGCCATCGCCAGGGCCGGATTGATCTCGATCACCTTGCGATAATCGGCGATCGCTTCCCTGATCATGCCTTTGGCCCGCATGGCGTTGCCGCGGTTGAAATAGCTCGAGGCGTGGGAGGGGTTGAGGCGCAGGGCTTCATTGAAATCGGCGATCGCGTGGTCGTTTCGGCCGGCGAGGTAGTGGGTGACGCCGCGGAGCGCCCAGACTCTGCATTTGGGGTCGTTGCCGTGGGACATGGTCGAAACTCCGAGGTGCCGCTTGGACTGCCGGGCCGCCGTTAGCGCGCCGTTGATGGTTAGTCGCGGTACCCGCGATGGGGGTTCAACCCCTGGTCGGCACAATCACCCCCCGTTTTCGAGGGCCTCGACGAGACCGCCATGACGGCGGCGGCGATTACGTTGGCGCCGGCCCCGGCGAGAAGCGGCAGCGTGTAACTGTGGATGTGGTCGAAGACGAATCCGGCGGCGCTCGGGCCGATCAGGGTGCCGAACGCGACGCTGGTGTAGAGAATGCCGATGATGCCGCTGACGTTTCGCCCGCCGAAATAGTCCATGACGGTCGCCGGGAGGAGCGCAACCCACCCGCCGTAGACAATGCCGTAGGCGATCGCGAAGACGACGAGTGACCAGAAGCCGGTCGCAAACGCCCAAAAGCCGAGCGTGACCGCCATGCCCAAGAAGGTCAGCAGCAGCGCATTGCTCCGGCCCATGCGGTCGGCGAGGCCGCCCAGAAAGAACCGTCCGCCGGTGCTGCCGACACCGATCATCGCCATGAGAAGCGCGGCCGCGGATCGCGGGACGCCATGATCCAGGGCGTAAGGCACGAGATGCGCAAACGGCACAAACACCGCAAACGAGCAAAGCAGGCAGCTCGCATAAAGGCCTATGAACCGCCGCGACGTGATCGCATCGCGCACCGACGCCCCGGGCGCCTGCGCGCTCACATGCAGGACGTCACCGTCGGGATTGAGCCCGCGGTCTCGCGGATCGTTCTCGATCAGGAGCGCCATGCCTCCACCGACGACAACGGCAATGGCGGCGAGCGCGAGATAAGCTTCCCGCCATCCGACCGTGGCGATGAGGACCGAAGCGAGCGGCGGCAGCACCAGCGTGCCGACGCCGATACCGCTGACGGCGAGGCCTGACGCGAGTCCGCGTCTTCTCACGAACCAGCGCTGAACCGCGCCGATCGCGGGAACATAGGAGCAGCCGACGCCGAGTCCGACGCCAAGCCCATAGGCCGCGTAGACCTCCGTCAGGCTGCGCGCGACGCTCGCGGCCGCGAGGCCGGCGCCGGTCAAGATCATGCCGATCATCGCCAGCCGCCGGGAGCCCCACCGGTCGGACAGCGGGCCGCTCACGATCCCCAGGGCGAAGTAGACGAACCCCGCCAGCGAGAACACGAGGGAGACCGAGCCGCGCGAAGCGCCAAAGTCCTGCTGCAGGGATTCGACAAAGGCGCTGAAGGTGTAAGCGGAGCCCAACCCGACGAAGGTCACGGCAAAGGCCGCCGCAACGACGAACCAGCCGTAGAATATGCGGGGATGAGACACTGCTGAACTGGTACTCACGATCGCCTCCATTTGTCCGACCACAACATGGGGCGTGTACCGCGCGTGTCGACCCGATTTACTTCGGCCGCGAACGAAGTATCGGCGATGGCAACTTGGCGCTATCGGAGATCACCCTCGCCGACGTGGTCGGCATCGGGCAGCTGATGGCGTGATCGAGAGCGAGGTCATCCTGGGCGCGGAGGCCGGCGAAGGTTCAGCAGCTTGTTTTTCGCCGCGCTATCTCAATGGTTCGATCATGGCGTTGGTGTCCTCGAAGAACACCGATATTCCAAGATCAAGAGCTTGTTCGTTCGTAATGAACCGGGTCTCGTTGGCCTTCAGGACCGACTGATAATAACGCAGCATGTTGATGTCAGCGCCGACATCCCGCAAGTAATCGGCGATCATGAGGATCTCTCGCTGGGTGCTTGCCACCGCGCTATCGAGATCGGCAACCGTGTAATCCTTCTCGGTATAATTGGTAGTGACGCTGGTAAAGCCGAGTGAGGCGCTCGAATACTTCACATTCGAGGTTTTTCCCGTGGCAGGATCGCGTCCTCCCACCAGAACCAGCGGACAGGGCGAGATGCAGCGGGCCTTCGCCGGGACAACGGTCGGAATTTTCGCTTGGTGGAAGAATCTGCCGATCGACATGGCGTCGGCACGCTGGCCGCCGGAAAACGCCAGCTGGGCGACAATCGATTTCGACCGGTCTAGCCCACCAATGAAACTACGCAATTTCAGACCGTCACCTGCGGCCATGCTTCCGGAGAGCATGATGGTGATCGTCTTGTCGGTACTGTCGGTCAGTTTCAGCTCGACTGCATGCACCTGCGCGCCCGTCACGAGGAAAAGCGGTATCGTGATCGAGCATGCCAGCCAGCGGCACGCTCGGGGAGCCGTCACCATAGCCGCGCCACTCATCGCCACCTTCCCGTTGATTAACGAGCTTCGACACGCGCCCGGAGATTGGTCGCGTTTATGACTTGGTCGTTGCGTTCATCCATGACGTTAATGCCGTAGATGACTGCTTCCTCGTTGGACAGCAGCGTGACGTCCGCAGCCGGCGCCTTCAGCATCAGATGCAGGAACGACATGTCCTCGCCGATGTCGGCCAGATATTGAATTATGTTCAGCGCGATTGCGCGCGTGGTGGACACCTCCTTTTCCATATCTTCCTTGGTGTATTTCTTCGTCGATTGCTCCGCCGTCCGGTTGCGCCGGAACTGATGAAATCCGAGATTGCCGCCCGTCATCTTGGTTCGGCTGGGCCTGCCCTCGCGATCGCGGCCGCCGAGAAATGCCGTCGCGCACGCGCTGTAACAGCCGCCGCCGTAACCGAGCACGAACGTCGCGATCCGAAGGCGGTTGAAGAAGCGGCCCAGCTTCATTCCTTCGTCCAGGCTGCCGCCGGTTGAATTGAGAATAACGGCAAGAGATTTGTTCGGCGGCAGCTTTGCGATCAGGCCCTCCAGAGCCAGGGTTTCTCCGCCGGAGATCGGTCCGTCCAGCAGGAACACCGAGAGATCAGGCCGTCCTGCATTCAATTCCGTGACATTGGCTGCGCGCGCGTAGCCACCTGGGCAAAGGGCAAAAGCGAGGATCGCCGCGAATGTGAACGCAACGCTGATCATGCGATCGATCATGAGAGCGGATCTTATTTCTTGTCCGACAAAGCATCGAGCGCTTTGCCGACCTGCAAGGCCTCGAGGCCGACGGCAGCCGTAAAATTCCGGCCATTCAAAGATAGCGCCTTGGCAAAATCGTCGCGAGCGCCGGTGACGTCGCCCTTGCCGATGCGGACCTTGCCGCGCTGTGCATAGGCGTCATCGTAGTCTTTCTTCACCTCGATCGCGGCCGAAAAACTGGCGATCGCATCGTCAGGCTTGTTCTGCAGCGCGAAGGTCATGCCTTTGTTGAAATGTGCGATGACGAATGTCCTATCCCTGCTCAGGGCATCGTCGAAATCAGCGATGGCCTCTGGGTAGTTGCGCAGGGCCCGATCAGCCACACCCTTGCAGTTGTATCCGATCGGCCGATCGGTCCAGAGGCGGATGACAGCCTCGCAATCGCTGAGCGCATCCTTCGCTTGGCCAGCATCGACCCGCGCTGCCGCGCGAAATATAAAGGCAGGCGGGTATGCCTGATCAAGCTCGACGGCCTTCGTGGCGTCCTCCAGGCAAAGTTTCATATTTGCCGCACGACACTGCATGGTCGCGCGCAATCGATAAAGCTCCGCGTTTCCCTCGTCTTTCGCCAACGCTTCGGTGATAAGCCCGATCGCCTTGGAAAACTCCCTGCGGTTCGCAAGCTCCTGAACTTTGTCGGTGAGTTCCTTGGATATTTTGTATTTCGGCTCCGTCGGTGCAGCAGGCGCGGGTGCTGGCGCCGGCGCTGGAGGGGTCTCTTCAGTTGGTTCAGCGTTCTCGGAAAGCGACGGAGGCGAAGCGGCTATCGGAGCCTCGCTCTGGGCAGCCGCCGAATCCGCAAAATGCCCTGCGGTCATCAATAGGCCGGTCAAAAAGACGATCGCACGCAAAAGCCCTGCTCCGACCGGATCTAACGATTAAAGACGAGCAATATAGATTGGAAGTGTGTCTCACTTCCCGCATCTGCACAACATCAATTCGCAGCATGGGCGGCCCGCAACTTGGTCCGCGACGAATGTGCGAGCTGTTAAGCAAGCGGCGCGGTCACAGGTTCGGTTCCAACTGCCTGTCCGGTCACTTCGGCCGCGAACGAAGTATCGGCGATGGCAACTTGGCGCGGTCGGATACATATTCGGGGCATGTCGCAAGCGCCGCAAATTGCCGAAGTCGCTGCGCTCGTCGGAGATCCGGCGCGCGCCAACATCCTCTGTGCATTGCTCGGGGGACGTGCCCTGACCGCAAGCGAACTCGCTTACGCCGCCAACGTGTCGCCGCAGACGACAAGCGGTCATCTCGGCAAGCTCATGTCATCGCGGCTTCTCGTGCTCATGAAGCAGGGCCGCCATCGCTACTACCGACTGGCGGGGCCCCACGTCGCACACATGCTCGAAAGCATCATGAATGTCGCGATGACGGGACCGCCGCGGCTGCAGCCCAAGTCGCGGCTCGACGAAACGTTGCGGCAGGCGCGAACCTGCTACGACCATATCGCCGGCGTGCTTGGCGTCGGGCTTGCCGAGCGGCTGATCGAGCGCGAATTCGTCACGCTGGGCGAGGAAGCCGGCGAAGTGACGCCCGCGGGTGCCGACTTTCTGTCGGAGCTTGGGGTCGATCTGTCATCGGCGCGCGCCAAGCGCCGCATCTTTTGCCGTCCGTGCATCGATTGGACCGAACGACGGCCCCATATCGGCGGCGCCGTCGGCGCAGCCTTGGCGAGCCGGTGTCTCGACCTGAAATGGATCGAACGGGTCCCTCACAGCCGAGCCCTGACGATAACAGCCGCCGGCCGCCGTGCCCTGATGGACATATTCGCACTGTCGATTTGATCGCCAGCAGATTTGAGTGCGCGCAGTCGATGAGCCCAATTGGGCTTCTGGCCCGGCTAAGACATCACCCGATCATTTTTGATATAAGGGCGCGCAGGGCCGCCGATGTAGCGGGCTGTCCGGTTTCGATCAAACCGCCGGCAGTTCCGTAAGCGGTGGCACACATGGGAAAGGAACTCGATACCAAGGGAGGTGAACATGAAACGTGCCTTCTGGTTCGGCGCAGCGATCTTCCTTGTAAATGCAGGTCTGACGGCGGCCATCGGCGCAGAGTCGCCACCACCGGCATCCACCTATGTCACTTCGGGAAACTGTCTCAATTCGCCGAATGGGTTCACGGCGAAATCGGAGCCTGTCCATTCGGGCACGGCATGGACAACATCATTCCATGCGGTCGGCACCGCCGATGCAAACGGGACCGTTACGGAAGTCGGTCAATTCATCGATGGAGCGTCCTTTGGTGTCGGACCGCGCATGCATAGCCCCGCGGCGAACGCTTACAAAGCCACGTCCACGTCGACGGTCACCGCAAACGCGGATGGCACCTACACCATCGTCATGGGGAAGTTGAGCGGAACACTGACCGACGGGCCGTTCGCGGGTAAGACCTTCACCGCTTCTGCTGGCCTCACGTTCAAACGGTGGCCGAGCCAAAACGGAGTTTCCGTCCAAGCGACCGCGGGTGCGCCGGTAACTCAAACCGTTGCTGTCGCTGACGGAGCAACCTTTCAGCGGATTTGCACGGCGACAACCGTGGTAACGTCGCCGCTCCCGTGAACACTGCGGAGCGGGCGTCGCTCTTTGCCGGATGAATGGAAACTGCATGGGCTACCACAGCATTGAGCTGCGCAAATCCTCACCGAACATCGGCGCCGAGGTCTTCGGCGTCGACCTGTCGAAGCCGCTCGGCAATCAGCAGTTCCAGGAGGTCCATGACGCGCTGATGGATTGCCTCGTGCTGTTCTTCCGCGACCAGCGGCTGAGCGTCGAGCAGCAGAAGGAATTGGGCCGCCGGTTCGGCAAGCTGCACACGCACCCGGCGTCGCCGGATGTGGTTCCGGGCCATCCCGAGGTGATGGTCATCAAGGCCGATGCGACGTCGAAGCACATCGCCGGCGAGGACTGGCACTCCGACGTGTCATGCGATCCGGAGCCGCCGATGGGCACGATCCTGCACCTGACCGAGGTGCCGCCGGATGGCGGCGGCGACACGATGTTCGCCAACATGTATCTCGCCTACGAGACATTGTCGGAACCGATCCGCAAGCTCGTCGACGGCCTCACGGCCATCCATGACGGCGAGCCCTTCTATCGCGGCCGATACGATGTCGACGATCGGAGCAAGAAATATCCGCGCGCGGAGCATCCGGTGGTGCGGACCCATCCGGTGACGGGCAAGAAATGCCTGTTCGTGAACCGGTTCTTCACCACCCGCATCGTCGGCCTGCAGAGGAACGAAAGCGACGCGATCCTCGGCCTGCTGTTTCGGCATATCGAGACGCCGGAATTGAGCGTGCGCTTCAAGTGGCAGCCCAACTCCGTCGCGTTCTGGGACAACCGCTGCACGCAGCATCACGCGCTGTGGGACTACTACCCCAACAAGCGCTACGGCCACCGCGTCACGATCTGCGGCGACAAGCCGTACTGAGGACGCGCATTGTCTCGACGCGATGTTGATCATCGCACGTTGACGGCTTTGCTCAGCGAGGGCTGCGCGCTCGCGGGCAGCCTGCCTTTCGGTCCCCCATGATCTTGATGACGTCGTTACGAAAAATGAATGCGCGCGCAACGATCAGCTTGATCAGGAACATCTGGCCGCGCAGGCGCCTTTGTTGCGGCCCATCAGGCAATGTCTTGAGCAGTATGCCGATCATCTCGATCTGCTTTTCTTGGCACACGAGAACGCGGGTGAGCATCGCCACGCTGCGAGAGATCGTGTCGATATCTGCGTTGGCGAAATCGTCGGCGCCGCACGCGCGCGGAGACGTATCGCACGGCACCTTTGCGGGAAACATGAGAATGTTCGCCATCTCATCCGGCTCCGTTCCGATGCGCTCCGAACTTTTCGCTCGTCTGGGAGATCGAACGATATCAAGAAACCGCAGCACTTTTCGTCCCTGCGCACTGCATTGCTCCAAATCATAGAATTGCCAAAACGAGTTGCTTTTCATTGAACCCGGAAAGCGCAAACTGCTCTCGCAATGAAGGGGAATCACCTGCAGATGCAATGTTACTCGCATAATGCGAAGCGGCATCGCTGCAGAATGCGGGATTTCAACCCGCGGTCGACCCTTTGGACGAATGATGATGATAAACGGTTCGCAAGCACATGCCCGCCTCAATCGATTCAGCATCATCGACACGAGTAGCCGCGATGACATGCGGGACCTTGTGGTCAGCCGTTATGGTGCGGCCAATGTCGATTTCCGCCAGAACGACGGCGCATTCCGTGCAGTCGCCAACTATCTGCCACTGAAGAATCTCGATCTCAGCTTCGGCGCGCTGTCCACGGACATGATGAGCGCGAGTTTTCGCGGCAACGATTTCGTCAGACAGCAGTTTGTTCTCGGCGGCCACAGCCGCATCACGATCGGAGCCTCGCAATTCGAGATCGGTGCGGGCGGCACCGCAATCGTGCCGCCCGATTCCGATTTCGGCTGCACCTATTTTCAAGATTGTTCGCAGCTCTTCTTGCGAATTCCCTCGACGGTGTTGCGGTCCAAACTGACGGCCTTGATCGGCGCACCCGTCAGCCGATCCCTCGATTTTGCGGCAACCGCGCCGGCGCCGACGCCTGAGCAGCTGCGCCTGCGGCGGTCGGTCGATTATTTGATCAGCGAAGTTGACCGCGACGACGCGCAGATTCCGGATCTGCATCTCGCCGAGTTCGAGCAAATAGTCATCGTGTCGTTCTTGTTTGCCCATCAGCATAAGCTCAGCCGATTGCTGGACGGCAGGCCTGCGGATTCAGCGCCATGGCAAGTGCGACTGGTGGAAGAGTTCGTAGAGGCGAATTGGGACCGGCCGATCACGATCGAGGAGATCGCCGATGCGACCGGCGTTGGCGTCCGCAGCATCTTCTTTACCTTCAAGAAGGCCCGCGGCTACACGCCGATGGCCTTTCTCCAGCGCGTCCGGCTGGCGCAAGCCCGGCGCATGCTTCAACGGCCTGACGCAACGACGTCGGTGATCGGCATCAGCTTGAAGTGCGGGTTCAGCAACGCGGGCCACTTCGCGCGTTACTACCGCGAGGCCTTCGGGGAACTCCCTTCAACAACGCTTGCCGACGCGAAGAACACGCGCGGCGGTAAAGATTAACGGGCGAGCGCGCGGCCTCTTTCGCCGATTGCGTGAACCGCACTGTTACAAATCTCAGCAGCACCGATGAACGGATCAGGGGGCTCGCAGCACCAATGGGCGCAGGAGCAAACCTTCTTCGACCTTAGGAGCTTAACATGATCAACCGTTCATCCTTGTTTGCGGTCGCCGTTGTCGTGATGACGGCTGCCGCAACTGTTTCCGCTTCCGCGCGAGGCCACGGCGGCGGTGGCGGCCATGGCGGCGGCCACGGCGGCGGCCATCACTTCGGTGGTCACCACTTCGGCGGCCATCACTTCGGCGGTCATCACTTCGGTGGTCACCACTTCGGTGGTCACCACTTCGCGCCACCGCTTCGGTGGTCACCACTTCGGTCACCACTTCGGCCACTTCGGCCACTTCCGTCACTTCGCGCATTGGGGCCACTGGGGCCATCGCTATGCCTGGGGTTTCCGCCGCTACAACTACTGGCCGCGTTGGTACGGCTACGGCAACAGCTACCCGAGCTACGGCACAGCAGCTACGGCTACAGCAGCTACGGCTATCCGAGCTACGGGTGCGTGACCCGGACCTGGCTCGATGACGGCAGCGTGCGGTACTACAACCGCTGCACCGATCGCAGCTGGATCGTCGGTTCAAACGACAGCGACGATAGCGACGACAGCGACAACTGATCGCCACAGGGCAATCGAGGTGATTGTCCCGTGACGAGCGAAACCGAAAGCGCCGGGGACGGCAGTGGAAGGGCACAAGCCCAGCCACGCCGATCTCCGGCGCAGCGTTTCTGGCGCGAAGCTGGTCGATTTTACGGCGAACGGAAGCGCGGAGTGGTTCTGGCGGCGATGGGCAGCGGCGACGGGCGGGTGTTCGGTCAGCGCGCGCCACGCGCCACGTCAGCGAGCGCTGCCTATGTCCGCGATTTTTATTCCGCTGATGGCGCCAAGCGCGAAAGTCAGATGGCTTGGCGTTGAGGTCAGGCCCTAGGTGATCACAGGCTGACGGTATCCGGGCGCAGGGCCCGGTTTAATAATTGATTAAGCGAGGAAGGTGAGCAATCCGCCGACGATCCAGCCGCCCACCAGCAGAATCCAATCCCCGGCATCAAATCCCAAAAGTCTGTTTCCAGCTGCGACGCGCACGAACATGTTGGCCTCTGATCAAGTGCGCTACGGATGTAGCGGGTGTGTCCGTGAGATAACAGATTCGCCTTGGAATGCTGTAACCGGGCTGCAACAACGGTTCGCAATCGCGCAACAGATTGCGCATCACATCTCTCGTTGATCGCGTTCGCTTGTACCGGTGCGGCGAGACGCCGGGACGCCGGAGAAGCGGCTTTCTGCTTCACTTTCTGCGGCTTGCGCAGCGTCGGCAGCGCGTATGTGCCGACGCGAAATCCGCGATCAAATGGTAAGCGATGAGTTCACCATGGCGGGTTAATTCGCCTCGGTGTTGTGCACCTGCAACAGCGCAGCGCGGAGCCAAAGGTACAGTGCTGCCGGCCGCGTCGAGATCGAACGCAGCGCACTGACTGAGCCGGCCCGCAGATCGGCGACGGCGGGCCAGCCGAAGGGAGTGCGCGGCTACCGCGCGGCGTTGCGGCCCATGTGGGTGCCGTCCGGCAGGGTCGCCTCGACGAACTGTCCGCCATTGGTCCCGTCGCGCAGCGGATGCACGACGAGCTTGATGGGCATGCCGGGCTCAAGCGTCTTCTGGGTCCAACCCTGCCGCGCGAGACCTCCCGGCCCCATCATTTCGACCGCCCAATCCTCGCTGTCGCCATCCTTGGCGACGGTGAGCATGATCCAGGCATGGGGGTTGGTCCATTGGAATTCCTTCACCGTCCCTTCCAGGGTCTTGCTCTGGCTCGAATCGAACATCGCGAAGGAATGATGGGCGAAGGCCGGGACGGCGAACGGGATCGCTGCGAGCGCCAGCACCGCGCCGGCAGCGGCCGCGAGCTTGGTCGCGCGCTTCGTCGTGAAATTTGCGGAAGGTTTCATTGTTGTCTCCTGATCTATCTCGTGGACTGCAATTACTGGTTCTGTGGCTGATATTCACGTCGCCCTTCGCGCCCGCCACGGCAGCGCGCCTCATTGGCCAATTGTCCGTCGGCCGCGGCCGCGGCGCCTTGCGCGTCGGCAGCCCGTGCATCGCGGCAACGGCGACGCGGTTCTCCGGCATCGGCGGCACGGTTGGAATCGCGGCCGGTGAACACCAGCGATTGCTGGAAGCGGATCGCCGCCGAGTCGCTGTCCGGGGGAATGACTTTGCCCTCGATCTGATAGAGCCGCCCGCGATGATAGAACACGGCCGCCGACGAATGGCTGCCGTCGGAGCCGACGATGCTGAGCTGGCGACCATAAACGCGATTGATGCGCGCCGGAATGTCGACTTTGATCTCGCGGCCCTCGGACAACAGCTTCACCGCGTTGGCGATGACGGCGTTCTCCTGGAGCGCTGGATCAGCGAAATCGACGATTGTCATCTTGAACGCGGCATGGTCGAGCGTCGCGGCGTAGACGTGCGCTTCGACGGCACGGCCGTCGGGCGCCTGGTAGGTCACGGTCTCGGCCTTCGGCGCGGCGGGAAACGAAACCGCGAAATTGTATTCGGGATAGGCGTATTCGGTCCAGCTTTGCGCAGCGGCGGGACCGCTCACAACAAAGGCCGCAACGACGAGGGCGGTGAGGCGCATTTTGGTTTCCTGTCGAGTGAGATGGGCCAAATCAAGCTTTGAAATGCCAAAATGCTAGGGGGCCGGACGTTACCGGCCCATGGCGGGTGCATTACGGTTTCGCCATTCGGGGCGATGGGCATTCGGCTTTCGCGCGCGGTTCTGCTGATCGCCGCTTGCGATTGCGGTGGTCGGCGGCGCATCGCGCGCATTTTTCTTTTCCCTCCCCCGCGTGCGGGGAGGGGGCCCGGCCGCGAGCGTGCTCGCGGGCCTCCCTGATCGCGCCCACCAAACGACGACGGCGCCCGCTCGACCAGCCACGAGCCGTGACAGCCGCCACGGCCGCCAATGACGAATGGGCGGTCGATTTCAAAGGCTGGTTTCGCACCGGCGACAACTGCCGGATCGATCCGCTGACGCTGACCGATGGCCACAGCCGCTTTCTGATCGAGGTGCGGATCGTGCCGCCGACCATTGAAGGATCGCAACCGGTGTTTGCGGCGGCGTTTCGCCGTTACGGATTGCCGGATGCGATCCGGTGCGACAACGGCTCGCCATTCGGTTCGACCGGCGCCGGCGGCCTGACGCGATTGTCGGCGTGGTGGATCAAGCTCGGCATCGCGCCACACTTCATCCATCCGGCCTCGCCGCAGGAGAACGGCCGCCACGAGCGCATGCATGGCACCCTCAAGGCGCAGACCTCGCGGCCACCGGCCGCCACTGCGGCCGAGCAGCAGGCGCGCTTTGATGCCTTTCGCCGGCACTACAATGAGGAGCGTCCGCATGAAGCGCTCGGCCAGCAACCGCCCGGCGAGGTCTACACGCCATCGCGCCGGGCGATGCCGGAGTGCGTCGAGGAGCCTTGGTATGATGCCGATCACCAGGTCCGGCGCGTGCGCCGCTCGGGCGAGATCAAGTGGAAGGACGAACGCGTCTTCGTCAGCGAGGCGCTGGTCGGCGAACCGGTCGGCATCGCCGAACTCGAAACCGGCGATCATGTGGTGCGCTTCTGCGACCGCGACATCGGCCTGATCGATCGCCACGGCCGGTTCCGCCGCTTCGCCCCGCCCCGCTTTGGCCTGTGCGACGCGCCCTCCGATCCCGAAACCTGCGCGTCGCCGCCAGATGCTGCCACCGCGGGGGCACGGCCTTGATCGCTCGGATCGCCCAGTGTTTGAACCCGAGGCCGCCGTCAAGGACGACGTCGTTGCCGCTGCGCGGTAAATCCTTGACGGCGGCCTCGGGTTCAAACCAAGGACATCCAAGCAATCAAGGCCTACTGACGATCCATCAAGCTGGGGCAGCCAACCTTCAAACATGTCGGGTATCATCCCGGTCCAAAATGTCGACCATCAGCCCGGTTGAACCTCCACGGCACGAAGCTGCGGACGGGCCCCCTCCCTGACCCTCCCCCGCAAGCGGGGGAGGGGAAAAGAAACAGCTCCAGATTCGAGCACAAAAAGTTTGACCGAGATGGGAGCGTGAGGAGAAGGTCCGAAGAAACGAAGCGTCCGCTACACCGGGATGCGGACGGAGGCGCGCAGGCCGCCCATGGGGCTGTCGCCGAGCATGATGTCGCCGCCGTGGGAGCGGGCGATGTCGCGGGCGATGGCAAGGCCGAGGCCGCTGCCGCCCTCGTCCTGATTGCGGGCATCGTCGAGGCGCAGGAACGGCTTGAAGACATCTTCGCGGAGGCTTTGCGGAATGCCCGGCCCGTCGTCGTCGACGGTGATGGTCAGGTAGCGATGATCGCGATGCCCGGTGATCGAGATCGCTTCGGCAAAGCGCGCGGCATTCGACACGAGGTTGCCGAGGCAGCGCTTGAACGCGTTCGGGCGCACGGTCACCACCGGATAGCCGTGGAATTCGACCTTGGTGATGTGGCCGTCGCGCTCGGCGTCCGCTTTCAGCTCTTCCAGGAAGGCGGACATGTCGGTCGGCGCCGGCGCTTCGGCGGCATCGCCGCGGGCAAAGGCGAGATAGGCCTCGAGCATGCGGCTCATCTCGTCGACGTCCCTCCTCATCGCCTCGATCTCGGGACTGTCGTCGATCAGCGCGAGCTCGAGCTTGAAGCGCGTCAGCACCGTGCGCAGGTCGTGGGAGACGCCCGCAAGCATGGTGGTGCGCTGCTCGATGCTGCGCTCGACCCGCGCCTTCATTTCAATGAAGGCGGAGGCGGCGCGGCGCACCTCCTGCGCACCGCGCGGCCGGAAATTCGGCACGTCGCGGCCCTTGCCGAAACTCTCCACCGCATCGGTCAGCCGAAGGATCGGGCGGATCTGGTTGCGCAGGAAGAGGATCGCGACGGTGATCAGCACCAGCGACGTGCCGACCATCCACAACAGGAAAATCTCCGAGTTCGACGCATAGGCCGCGTTGCGCCGGGCGAATACGCGCATCACCGCGTCATCAAGCTGGATGCGGACCTCGACGAGATTCGAGCGCCCCACCGTATCGATCCAGAACGGCCGGCCGATCTGCTTGCGAATCTCGTTCGACAGGGCCTGGTCGAGCAGCGAGAAAAACGGCTTCGGCCCGAGCGGCGGCATCTCGTTGACGGGCAGGAAATCGACCACGAGGCCGAGGCGTTCCTGGGCGATCCGCCGCAAGGTGGCGTTGTCGCGGTCCTGCGGAAAGGCTTTGCGGATCTCGATGACGGCGGCGATGTCCTGGGTCACGGCTGCGGACAGGCGCCGCGTTACCGTATTCCAGTGGCGCTCCATGAAGGTGAAGGCGACCACCGACTGCAGGATCACCATCGGCGTGATGATGATGAGGAGCGCGCGGGCATAGAGGCCCTTGGGCAGCATACTTTTGACCCAGCGGTCTAAGCGCTCCCATCCGATGACGAAGGCACGCGCGCGCCGGCCTGCAGCGGTGCGCAGGCGCGTGATGCCGACGTCGAGGCTCGTCATGTCACGACCACCAGCCGGTAGCCGATCCCGCGCACGGTCTGCACGAACAGCGGGTTGGCGGGATCGACCTCGATCTTGCGGCGCAGCCGGTTGACCTGCACGTCGACCGCGCGCTCGCCGGCCGCGGAAGCGCCGTTGCCCGCGAGCATCTGGCGCGGCACGGTCTCGCCGGGGACTGCCGCGAGGAGGCGCATCATGTCCTTCTCGCGGTCGGTGAGGTGGATGATCTCCTCGCCGCGGCGCAGCTCGCCGCGGCCGAGGTGGAACACGAACGGGCCGAAGCGCACCGATTCCGCCCGCGTCGGCGGCGGCGCCGGCTGGGCGCGCTTGAGGATGTTGGCGATGCGCAACGACAGTTCGCGCGCCTCGAACGGCTTTGCCATGTAATCGTCGGCGCCGAGTTCGAGGCCGGCGATCCGGCTCTCCTTCTCGGCGCGCGCCGTGAGCATCAGGATCGGCACCTGGGAGGTCGTGCGCAGCGTCTTGGCGAATTCGAAGCCGGTCTCGCCGGGCATCATGACGTCGAGAATGAGGAGATCGAACGCGAGCCCATCGAGCTTTGCCCGCGCCTCCGCGGTGTTGTGCGCGGTGGTGACGCGATAGCCCTCGCGTTGCAGGTAACGGGACAACAGGTCGCGAATGCGCCGGTCGTCATCCACCACCAGGAGGTGGGGCGCGTTGTCCGGAAATTGTGCGGTCGGAGCCTGCACGGTTTGTCCTCCCCTGGTACCGCCCCTATCAGGATCGCCGTGGACGGGCGCGGTCGGCACCTTCGATCAGATGCAGCACGCGATCGCGCGCGCCGGGATCGAGCATCGCGATCAGGAACCGCCGCGCCGACGCGCGATCGGCTGCGCTGATCCCCGCAAAAGCCCGTCCGATGCGCGCCGTCTGCAACAGGGCGAGCCGGAGTGCCAGCGCCTCGCCCTTGGCCGTAACGTACAGCAGTCGCTGGCGCCGGTCGTGGGCCCCTTCCTTCTGCTCCACATAACCTTCATCGATGAGTTGCTTGAGGACCCGCCCGAGCGACTGCTTGGTGATTCGCAGCAGATCGAGGAGTTCGGCAACCTTCATGCCGGGATTGCGATTGACGAAATGCAGCACCCGGTGGTGCGCCCGGCCGAACCCGAATTTCGCAAGGATTTCATCGGCATCACCAACGAAATCACGATAGGCGAAGAACAGGAGCTCGATCAGGTCGTAGGCCGGCTCCTCCTTCCCTCGCGCCTCCGCAGGCGGGGAATGAGCGGGCACCGAAGTTAAATTTATGTCAGCCATGTTGACATATTTTGGATTTATTGTTACAAGGCTACGGCTCGATACGAAAGGATCGTGCGCCGGGGCATGTCCCCTCAGGGCGGTTACGTCGCGCTCGCAAAGGCGTCTCCATGGGTGCATAACCATATCGAGACTTGGGCCTCGACGCAAAAGCGCCGGCAACGAAAAGTCGAAAGCAAACAGGCAAGTCACAGGGCCGCGGCCGTGGCCCCACGGAGAAACGATCATGGCGGTCCCCTTCGACCAAATGGAAGGCTTGATCTGGTTCGACGGTAAGCTGGTGCCGGGACCGGAGGCGAAGATTCATGTCCTCACCCACGGCCTGCACTATGCAAGTGCCGTCTTCGAAGGCGAGCGCGCTTATGGCGGCGTGATCTACAAGAGCAAGGAGCATTCCGAGCGGCTCAAGAATTCCGCCACCATTCTCGACTTTGAGCTTCCCTATTCGGTTGCCGAGATCGACGCCGCCAAGCGCCTGGTGGTGGAAAAGAACGGCCAGCCGGAAGCCTATGTGCGCCCGATCGCGTGGCGCGGCTCCGAGCAGCTTGGCGTGTCGGCCCAGCACAATCGCATCCATGTGGCGATCGCGACCTGGGAATGGCCGAGCTATTTCGACCCGGCGCAACGCCTCAAGGGAATCCGCCTCGACCTCGCCGAGTATCGCCGGCCCGATCCGCGCACGTCGCCGTGCCTCGCCAAAGCCGCCGGCCTCTACATGATCTGCACCATCTCCAAGCACCGCGCGGAACGGCGCGGCTATGCCGACGCGATGATGCTCGACTGGGAGGGCCGCGTCGCCGAATGCACCGGCGCGAACATCTTCTTCATCCGCGACGGCAAGATCCACACACCGATCGCGGATTGCTTCCTCGCCGGCATCACGCGCGCAACCGCGATCGACCTTGCAAAGCGCCGCGGCATCGAGGTGATTGAGCGGCGCATCATGCCCGACGAGCTGTCAGGCTTCTCGGAATGCTTCATCACCGGCACCGCCGCGGAGGTGACCGCGGTGTCCGAGATCGCCGACTGGCGCTTCACGCCCGGCGCCATCACCAAGCAGCTGATGGACGACTATACCGCCGAGGTGCGCCCCAAGGGCAAAGCCGCCGCCGCGTAGCCGCGGCGCTTACAAGCGCGCGGCATTCCGTAGGGTGGGCAAGGGCGCGTTCTCCACGCGCCATGCCCACGCGGAGATGTTGAACGTGGGCACGCGCGGACTTCGTCCGCGCTTTGCCCACCCTACAATTCCCGATGATAATCCGCCCGATCGCTAACCGAACTTGCGCGCGGCCTCGGCTTCGGCGGCGAAGGTCTTGTGTTTGCCGACGAGCTTGCGCTCGGGGATGCGCACGATCTTGTCCGGATCGGCGACGGCGTGGCCGATGCGCTGCGCGTCGCGACCGTGCTTCTTGAGGATCGCAAGGGTGGCGTCAGCGGCGGCGGGCGCGACGACGTAGCAAAAGCCGATGCCCATGTTGAAGACTTCGAACATTTCGCTGTCGGCGACATCGGCGTGGCGCTGGATGAGCGGAAAGATCGGATGCGGCTCGATCAGCCGGTCGATCACGAAGCCCACCTCGGAGTCGACGCGCGTAAGGTTCAGCAGTCCGTCGCTCGTAATGTTGATGAGCGCCTTCACGCCCTTCACGGTGTCGAGAATCTCCATCGCCTCCGGCACGTAAATGTGGGTCGGCCGCAACAATTCGTCGCCCAGCGTCGTCGCGAGGTCGGCGAACTTGTGGTCGATGGCGAGCTTGTGGCTGTCGAAAAAGGCGCGGCGTGCGAGCGACAGCCCGTTGCTGTGAATGCCGTTGCTGCGGACGCCGATGACGACGTCGCCGGCGGCGACGTCTTTCCCGCACAGCACCCGGTCGAGCGCGACGCGGCCGACGGCCATGCCGACGAGATCGAAGCCTTTGACGATGTCCTTAAGCTGCGCGGTCTCGCCGCCGGAGATGGAGATGTTCGCCATTCGCGCGCCTTCGCACAGCCCGACTGCGACCGCGTCGAGCATCGCCGCATCGGCATGGTCGATCGCGATGTAGTCGACCATCGACAGCGGCTTGGCGCCGACGCAGATCATGTCGTTGACGTTCATGGCGACGCAATCGATCCCGATGGTGTCGTACTTGCGCATGCGGTCGGCGATGATCGTCTTCGAGCCGACGCCGTCGGTGCACAATGCGACGCCGATCCCGTCCATCTCGATCACGTTGGCGAAATATCCGATCGGCAGGATGACCCGGCCCATGCCCTGCAACGGCCAGGTTCCCTTGACGCGCCGGACGATGTTTCCGAGCCCGGCATCGGCCTCGGCGGTGTCGACGCCGCTGTCCTTGTAGATATCGG
The DNA here is from genome assembly GCA_963702755.1 of uncultured Alphaproteobacteria bacterium. Classification (GTDB taxonomy): domain Bacteria; phylum Pseudomonadota; class Alphaproteobacteria; order Rhizobiales; family Xanthobacteraceae; genus JAJPKK01. The sequence continues at coordinate 104,528 of CAVPDZ010000027.1, forward strand.
GTCGGGTGGCCATCAATCGTATCTCCGCACCGCCAACGCTTGTCTGCGCGTGTTATTGCACATCAAGGCGCGGCGAAGCATGCCCGTTGAAGAGCCGCCTACCACAATCCCCAGAAATGCCGCTCCGGGAGTAACCGCGGCGGGTGCGACATGATGCGTGAATCCCATGACAAATCCGGACAGCCGCGCTAAATCCCCTGCCATGACTGAAAAGGCCAAGCTCAATCCTCTCGTCAAGCTCGCGGTCGACATCGGACCGCTGGTGCTGTTTTTTGCCGTGAATGCCCGGTTCGGCATTTTCGCCGGCACTGCCGTGTTCATGGCCGCGGTGCTCGCAGCGCTTGTCGTCACCTATGCGCTGATCCGCCGCTGGCCGATCATGCCGCTGGTGTCCGCGGTCATCGTGCTGGTGTTCGGCTCCCTCACGCTGGTCCTGCACGACGACACCTTCATCAAGGTCAAGCCCACGATCATCTACGCGCTGTTCGGCGCCGTGCTCGTCGCCGGCTATCTTTTGGACAAGCCGTTTCTCGCCATCGTGTTCAATTCCATGTTCCACCTCAACGAGGAGGGCTGGCGCAAGCTGACGCTGCGCTGGGCAGCGTTCTTCTTCGCGGCGGCCGTCCTCAACGAGGTGGTCTGGCGCACCCAATCGACCGACTTCTGGCTCAACTTCAAGCTGTTCGGCTTCATGCCGCTGACGTTCGTGTTCGCGGCCCTGCAATATCCGATGATGATGCGCCACGCGATCGAGCCCGCGCCCGCCGAGAAGTGACGCGGCGTCTTTAGTTCCCGTGCACGCCGAGTTCGCGGATGACGTTGCGCCAGCGGGCGGTTTCGCGCGCCATCAATGCGTCGAGATCGGCGGGGCTGCCGCCGAGCGCGGACACGCCGCTGTCGGCGAGCCGGATTCTCACCTGAGGATCGCGCACCACCGCGTTGAGCGCGCCGTTGAGCTTGGCGATGACCGCTGCGGGCGTGCGCGCGGGGGCGAGCAAGCCGGACCAGTTGTCCGCGACCACGTCGGCGAATCCGAGTTCGGCGAAAGTCGGCACGTCGGGGAGCACGTCGGAGCGCTCGGCGGACGCGACTGCGAGAATGCGGCCCTTGCCGGCCCTGATCTGCGGCAGCAATACCGGGACGTCGGCGCTCATGGCATCGATGTGTCCGGCCAGAAAGTCGGCAATCGCCTGACCGGCGCCGCGATAGGGCACCATCTGCAGGCTGATGTTCGCGCGCGCCTGCAGCAGTTCGAGCATCAGGTGCGAGATCGCGCCGTAGCCGGTGATGGCGACGGTCAACGTGCCGGGCTTTCCTTCGCAAGCGCGATCATGTCGGCGGCAGTCGCGGCCTTGAGGCGCGCGCTCGCCGCGAACAGCACGGTGTTGCGGGCGATCGGAGCGACGGCGGCAAAGTCACGCTGCGGGTCGTAGGGCAGGTCCGCGCGCAGGCTCGGGTTGATGGCGATCGCGCCGGCGGTCGAGAAGAACAGCGTGTAGCCATCGGCCTCCGCCTTCGCCACATAGTCCGCGCCGATCGCGCCGTTCGCGCCCGGTTTGTTCTCGACCACGACGTTCTGGCCGAGCCGCTCCTTGAGTTCGCCCGCCACGAGCCGCGCAACGAAATCGGTGTTGCCGCCGGCCGCGAACGCAACGACGAGGCGGATCGGCCGGACCGGATAATCCTGCGCGGCGGCCGGGAGCGTTGCCAACATGACGGCAACGAGGCCGCCCAACAGCAGACGCATAGTCATCCTCCAATCATATCGCGCCGCGGCCTTCTTTTTTTAGCGTTGCGTCTTTGTTGTAGCGCGCTCGCGATTGCTTTGTGCGACGCAAAAAACCCTTCGTGTCGTCGCGCATGCGACATCGCGACAAGTTAGCCATTCGTAGAATCGAGAGTGAAAAGGATAGATTTCATCGAGACGCAATATTAAAAAACAGGTCAAGTGAGGGCTGGTCGCGAGCGACCCATTCTCTCCCGAGAGAGGTTGAGAAGGTCGAGAAGCTCTCGAGAACGTCAAAGAAGAAGCGGTACGGGGCGAAACATGAGCCTGGCAGGGACAGCGGCGGCGCCGCTTCAGCGCGCGGCGTCGGTGAGATGGACGCAACTTATTTCCGTCGTCCTTTGCATGGTTCTCATCGCCAACCTGCAATACGGCTGGACGCTCTTCGTCAATCCGCTCAAGGAAGCCCACAAGGACTGGGGCTTCAGTCTGCTCGGCTGGCACTTCGATTCCATTGCCGCGATCCAGCTTGCCTTCAGCATTTTCATCGCGCTCGAGACCTGGCTGACGCCGATCGAGGGCTGGATCGTCGATATTCTCGGGCCGCAGCGCGGTCCGAAACTGATGGTGGCATTCGGTGGCGTCATGGTTGGCGCCGGCTGGGTGGTCAATTCGGCCGCCGACAGCCTCGCGATGCTTTATCTCGGCGCGGTGCTCTCCGGCATCGGCGGCGGCGCGGTCTACGCGACGAGCGTCGGCCACGCGGTGAAGTGGTTTCCCGATCGCCGCGGTCTTGCGGTCGGCCTGACCGCAGCGGGCTACGGTGCGGGCGCGGCGCTGACCGTCATTCCGATCCGGATGGTCATCGATACCAGCGGCTATCAGGCGGCATTCTTCTGGTTCGGACTGTTCCAGGGCGGTTTGGTCTTCGTGCTGGCGTGGTTCCTGCGCGGTCCGGAGCCCGGCGAAATTCCGGCGACCACGGCAACGAAGGTGATCCAATCGTTGCGCAGCTATTCGCCCGGCGAGGTGCTGAAATCGCCGATCTTCTGGCTCCTCTACGTCATGTTCGTCATGGTGTCGGCGAGCGGACTGATGGCGACCGCGCAGATCGCGCCAATCGCCAAGGATTTCAACGTCGAGGATCTGGTGCTGCTGTTCGGCGCGACGACGATCACCGTCGCGCTCATCGTCGACAACATCGCCAACGGCGGCGCCCGCCCGCTGTTCGGCTGGATCTCGGATCATATCGGCCGCGAATACACCATGGCGATCGCCTTCTCCCTCGGCGGCATCGCGTATTGGCTGCTTGGCTCCTTCGGCACTTTTCCGTGGGCCTTCGTCGCGTTTGCGGCGATGATCTTCCTCACCTGGGGCGAGATCTTCAGCCTGTTCCCGTCGACCTGCACGGACACGTTCGGCCCCAAATTCGCGACGGTGAACCTGAGCCTGCTCTATACCGCCAAGGGCACCTCGGCATTTCTGGTGCCGGTCGCGAACATGATCAAGTCGGCGACGGGCAGCTGGCACCTCGTCTTCGTGCTCACCACCCTCATGAACTTCGCCGTGGTGGGCCTGGCGTTGTTCGTGCTGCGGCCGATGCGCCGCCGCGCCCTCACCCCGAAGTAATCGGTCTTCAGAAAATGTGAAACGACAGGCGCCGGCGGCACGATGCCGGCGGCGATCCGCTGCTTGCCAGGTTCTGGTATAATGTATTATAGCGCGTCCACTTATCCTCCGGTTGGTGCGTCTTCGTCCATGAGCACTCTTCGTTCTCGTAGCCGCGCCGCAACGGCGGAGCGGATCGCGGTGCCGCCCCTCGAGGACACGCCGACCTTTGCCGACCGCGCCTACGCCGCGCTCAAAGACGTCATTCTCTCCCTCGACATCTACGATCGCCCCGAAGAGGTGCGGCTCGACGAGCGCCAGCTCGCGAGCGATCTCGGCATCAGCCGCACGCCGGTGCGCGAGGCGATGGTGCAGCTCGAGCGCGAGGGCTTCGTGCGCTCGATCCCGCGCCGCGGCATCTATGTCGTGCGCAAGACCCGGGCGGAGGTCATCGAGCTCATCACCGCGTGGGCGGCGCTCGAAAGCATGGCCGCGCGGCTCATCACCGAGCACGCCTCCGACGCGCAGATCGCGAAGCTGCGCGCGATGTTCACGACCTTCGAGAACGGCCGGCTGCATGCCAAGCTCGACGAATATTCCGAGGTCAACATCGAGTTCCACCAGACCATCATCCGCATGAGCGGCAACAGCGTGCTGATCGATCTCGCCGCGAACCTGTTCGCCCACATGCGCATGATCCGCCGCAAGACCATCAGCGAGAGCGACCGCGCCGACCGGTCGATCCGCGACCACATGAACATCATCAAGGCGATCGAGGCGCGCGACACCGTTCGCGCCGAGGAGCTTGTCCGCACCCACGCGCTTGGCCTCGCCGAGCACGTGGCGAAGTACGCCGATTATCTGGATTGAACGATGCTTGATCGGATAACCACCGTCGTCATGGCCGGGCTTGTCCCGGCCATCCACGCCTTGCTCGCGGCACGCCCGCAAAAGACGTGGATGGCCGGCACAAGGCCGGCCATGACGCACTAACAACATAAAGGGAGGCGCCCATGGCTGAAGCAGCGACGAAAACGGCGAAGCCTGTGGCTTCGAGCGAACCGGAGCGGGAGCTGACGGACGGCTTTCACCTCGTCATCGATGCGCTCAAGCTCAACGGCCTGACCACGATCTACGGTGTGCCCGGCATCCCGATCACCGACTTCGGCCGCATGGCGCAGGCCGCGGGCATCCGGGTGCTCTCCTTCCGCCACGAGCAGAACGCCGGTTATGCGGCCGCCATCGCGGGCTTCCTGACCAAGAAGCCCGGCATCTGTCTCACCGTGTCGGCGCCGGGTTTCCTCAATGGTTTGACCGCGCTCGCGCACGCCACCACCAACTGCTTCCCGATGATCCTGATCTCGGGCTCGTCCGAGCGCGAGATCGTCGACCTGCAGCAGGGCGACTACGAGGAGATGGACCAGCTCGCGATCGCCAAGCCGTTGTGCAAGGCGGCGTTTCGCGTTCTGCACGCCGCCGATATCGGCATCGGCATCGCCCGCGCGATCCGCGCCGCCGTATCGGGCCGCCCGGGCGGTGTCTATCTCGATCTGCCGGCCAAGCTGTTCGGCCAGGTGATGGATGCCGAGGCCGGCAAGAAGTCGCTGGTCAAGGTCATCGATGCCGCGCCGGCGCAGATTCCGGCGCCCGATGCGATCAAGCGCGCACTCGACGTGCTCAAAAGCGCCAAGCGTCCGCTCATCATTCTCGGCAAGGGCGCGGCCTACGCGCAGGCCGACGATGCGATCCGGGCCTTCGTCGAGAAGAGCGGCGTGCCGTTCCTGCCGATGAGCATGGCCAAGGGTTTGCTTCCCGACACCCATCCGCAATGCGCCGGCGCGGCGCGCTCGACGGTGCTGCAACAATCCGATGTCGTGATGATGATCGGTGCGCGGCTCAACTGGTTGCTGTCGCACGGCAAGGGCAAGACCTGGGGCGAGCCGCACTCGAAGAAATTCATCCAGATCGATATCGAGCCCAAGGAGATGGACTCGAACGTCGAGATCGCGGCGCCCGTGGTCGGCGACATCGGTTCGTGCGTGTCGGCACTGCTGCACGCCATGGGCAACAACTGGGCGGCGGCTCCCGCCGACTGGATCAAGACCGTCACGTCCAAGCGTGACGAGAACGTCGCCAAGATGGCGCCGCGGCTGATGAACAACAACGTGCCCATGGACTACCACGGCGCGCTCGGCGTGCTGCGCACCATCGTCAAGGAGCGGCCGGACGCGATCCTGGTCAACGAAGGCGCCAACACCCTCGATCTCGCGCGCGGCGTCATCGACGTCTATCAGCCGCGCAAGCGTCTCGACGTCGGTACCTGGGGCGTAATGGGCATCGGCATGGGCTATGCGATCGCGGCCGCGATCGAGACCGGCAAGCCCGTGCTTGCGGTCGAAGGCGACTCGGCCTTCGGCTTCTCCGGCATGGAGGTCGAGACCATCTGCCGGTACAGGCTGCCGGTCTGCGTCGTCATCTTCAACAACGACGGCATCTATCGCGGCACCGACGCCAACACCGCGAGCGCCGATCCGGCGACCACCGTGTTCGTCAAAGGGTCGCGCTACGACAAGATGATCGAGGCGTTCGGCGGGGTCGGCGTCAACGCGACGACGCCCGATGAACTCAAGCGTGCCGTCAACGAGGCGATGGACTCCGGCAAGCCGACGCTCATCAACGCCGTGATCGATCCCGCGGCAGGCAGCGAAAGCGGCCGCATCGGCAATCTCAACCCGCAAAGCGCACTTCGCAAGAAATAGACGAGAGGGAACAGCAATGGCCACGCGCAAGAAGGCGAAAGCCGGCATCAAGGCAAAAGCCAAGACCAAAGGGAGGGCGACCGCAAAGGCGGCCACGAAAAAAGTCGTGAAGCTGAAGACGAAGAAGCCCGTCGCAAAGGCCAAGGCAGCACCGAAGAAGGTCGCCACTCCGGGGCGCCGCGCCGGCGAAATGTCGGAACTGCCGCCACCTTCCACCAAGCCATTCGGGCAGGCCGGTAAGGCGCTTGATGGCGTGCGCATCCTCGATTTCACGCATGTGCAGTCGGGCCCGACCTGCACGCAGCTTCTCGGCTACATGGGTGCGGATTGCATCAAGGTGGAGCGGCCCGGTGTCGGCGACATCACGCGCGGTCAGTTGCGCGACGTAAAGGGTGCCGACAGCCTCTACTTCACCATGCTCAACGGCAACAAGCGCTCGATCACGATCAACTCCAAACACCCCAAGGGCAAGGAAATCCTCGAGCGGCTGATCAAGCATTGCGACGTCCTGGTCGAGAACTTCGCGCCCGGCGCGCTCGATCGCATGGGGCTCACCTGGGAGTACATCCATAAGACCAACCCGCGCATGATCGTGGCCTCGGTCAAAGGCTTCGGCCCCGGGCCCTACGAGGACTGCAAGGTCTACGAGAACGTCGCGCAATGCGCGGGCGGCGCCGCCTCCACCACCGGGTTCCGCGAAGGCCCGCCGCTCGTCACCGGCGCGCAGATCGGCAATTCCGGCACCGGGCTGCATCTCGCCTTCGGCATCGTCACGGCGCTCTATCAGCGCATGCGCACCGGCCGCGGTCAGCGCGTGCTGTGCGCCATGCAGGACGGCGTGCTCAATCTCGCGCGCGTCAAGTTGCGCGACCAGCAGCGCCTCACCCACGGCCCGCTCAGCGAATACAGCCAGTACGGCGAGGGCGTGCCGTTCGGCAAGGCGGTGCCGCGCGCCGGCAACGATTCCGGCGGCGGCCAGCCGGGCTGGATTCTCAAGTGCAAGGGCTGGGAGACCGATCCCGACGCCTACATCTACTTCATCACCCAGGCGCCCGGTGTGGGAGGCGATCTGCGACCTCATCGGCAAGCCCGAGTGGAAGACCGATCCGGATTACGCCAAGCCGCCAGCGCGGCTGCCACGGCTCAAGCACATCTTCAACACCATCGAGCAGTGGACCATGACCAAGACCAAGTTCGAGGTCATGGACATCTGCAACAAGCACGACATTCCGGTCGGCCCGATCCTGTCCATGAAGGAGATTGCCGAGGAGCAGTCGCTGCGCGCGACCGGCACCGTGGTCGAGGTCGATCACCCGGGCCGCGGCAAGTATCTGACCGTCGGGAACCCGGTGAAGATGTCGGACTCGATCACCGAGGTGAAACGCGCGCCGCTGCTCGGCGAGCACACCGAGGAAATCCTCACCAAGGTGCTCGCCTATTCTGCGGACGAGCTTGCCGAGATCAAAGCCTCCGGCGCGATCTCGCCGCCAGCCAAGAAGGAAGCGGAAGCCGCGTAAGCACTTCGTAGGGTGGGCAAAGCGAAGCGTGCCCACCGACCCCGCTGTGGTGGGCACGTCCGCTTTGCCCACCCTACCGCGCCGCGCTAATCCGCCTTAAAAGCTGATCCCTGATTACTGTTCACTGATCCCTGAACTTCTGATCCTGAGGAACGACATGCGTATTGTGGTTCACGGCCAGCAGGCCTTCGGCAAGGCGGTGCTGGAAGCGCTCCTCAAGCGCGGCGACAACGTGGTCGCAGTCTATGTGGCGCCGGAGAAACCGGGGCAGAAGGCCGATCCGCTCAAGGAAGCGGCGGTCGCGGCGAAGCTGCCGGTCTATCAGCCGGCGTCCTATCGCAAGCCCGAGGTGTGGGAGGAGTTTCGCGCGCTCAAGCCCGATCTCCAGGTGATGGCGTTCGTGACGCTGTTCGTGCCCGAGGAGTTCCTCAACATCCCGACCCACGGCTCGATCCAGTACCACCCTTCCCTCTTGCCGAAATATCGCGGACCGAGCGCGATCAACTGGCCGATCATCCAGGGCGATACCGAGACCGGGCTTTCGATCTTCTGGCCCGACAACGGCCTCGATACCGGCGCCGTACTCTTGCAGAAGAAGACGCCGATCAGCTTCGAGGACTCGCTCGGCTCGGTCTATTTCGATCGCCTGTTCCCGATGGGGGTCGAGGCGATGCTGGAGTCGGTCGATCTCGTGAAGGCCGGCAAGGCGCCGCGCATCAAGCAGGACAAGTCGCAGGCGACCTACGAGGGCCGCTGCACCGCCGACAACGCGCGCATCGACTGGGGCAAGCCGTGGCGGCAGATCCATAACCTGATCCGCGGCTGCAATCCGGCGCCCGGCGCGTGGACGACGCTCGACGGCAAGACCTTGCAGGTGTTCGAGGCAAAGCCCCTGCCCGCGCGCGATCCCAAGGGCATCGCCGGCAAGATGGGCGAGATCGTCGCGGTCGAGGCCGATGGCTTCACCGTGGTGTGCGCCGACGGCCGCATCAAGGTCACCCGCGTCAAGCCGGCCGACGGCGGCAAGGTCGGCGCCGGCGAATATGCCGCGGCCGCCAAGCTTGCAGCGGGCGCCCGCTTCACCTGACAAACCCGAGCGGCCGCGAGGCCGCATTTTTTCGTGACCAACCCCAAGGAACTGTCCGCGATGCCGGCCTCCCAGCACACCAACCCGAAGTCTGACATCGAAATCTCGCAAGCGGCGACCAAGCGGCGGATCGCCGACGTCGCGCGCGAGCGGCTCGGCATCGCGCCGGAAAATCTCGAGCCCTATGGCCACTACAAGGCCAAGATCTCGATGGACTACATCAAGTCGCTGAAGGACAAGCCCAACGGCAAGCTGATCCTGGTCTCCGCGATCTCGCCGACGCCGGCGGGCGAGGGCAAAACCACGACGACCGTCGGCCTCACCGACGCCCTCAACCACATCGGCAAGAAGGCGATGCTGTGCCTGCGCGAGCCGTCGCTCGGGCCGTCGTTCGGCATGAAAGGCGGCGCCGCGGGCGGCGGTTATGCGCAAGTGGTGCCGATGGAGGACATCAACCTCCATTTCACCGGCGACTTCCACGCCATCACATCGGCCCACAATCTACTGGCGGCGCTGATCGACAACCACATCTACTGGGGCAATTCGCTCGGCCTCGACAGCCGCCGCGTCGCGTGGCGGCGCGTCCTCGACATGAACGACCGCGCGCTGCGCGAGATCGTGTGCTCGCTCGGCGGGGTCGCCAACGGCTACCCGCGCGAGGCCGGCTTCGACATTACCGTCGCGTCGGAAGTGATGGCGATCTTCTGCCTTGCCCGCGACCTCGACGATCTCAAGCATCGCCTCGGCAACGTCATCATCGGCTACACCCGCGACCGCAAGCCGGTGCGCGCCGTCGACCTCAAGGCCCACGGCGCCATGACCGCGCTCCTCAAGGATGCCCTCGCGCCCAATCTCGTGCAGACACTCGAAGGCACGCCGGCCTTCGTTCACGGCGGTCCGTTCGCGAACATCGCCCACGGCTGCAACTCGGTGCTGGCGACGACCACCGCACTCAAGCTCACCGACTACGTCGTCACCGAAGCCGGCTTCGGCGCCGATCTCGGTGGCGAGAAATTCCTCGACATCAAATGCCGCAAGACCGGGCTTGCGCCCGATTGCGTCGTGCTGGTCGCCACCATCCGCGCGCTCAAGATGCATGGCGGCGTGAAGAAGGAAGACTTGAAGACGGAGAATCTCGCAGCGCTCGAAGCGGGCATGGCGAACCTCGCCCGCCACGTGGAGAACGTGCAGAAATTCGGGCTGGTGCCGATCGTTTCCATCAACCGGTTCAGCGCCGATACGCCGGCCGAGATCGAGCTCGTCAAGAAAAGCTGCGCGAGCCTCGGCGTCGAGGCGCTGATGGCGGATCACTGGGCGATGGGCGGCGAAGGTGCTGCCGATGTCGCCAAGGCGGTGGTCCGCACCATCGAATCCGGCAAGAGCAAGCTCAAGCTGCTCTATCCCGACGAAATGCCGCTGTGGGAGAAGATCCGCACCATTGCCCGGGAGATCTATCGCGCCAAGGACATTTCCGCCGACAAGGCGGTGCGCGACCAGCTCGCCTCGTTCGAGGCCATGGGCTACGGCAAGCTTCCGGTCTGCATCGCCAAGACCCAGTACAGCTTCTCGACCAACCCGGACCTCAAGGGTGCACCGAACGACCACATCGTGCCGGTCCGCGAAGTGCGGTTGTCGGCGGGCGCCGAGTTCGTCGTCGCGGTGTGCGGTGACATCATGACGATGCCCGGCCTGCCCAAGGTGCCGGCCGCCGATTCAATCGACGTCGGGCCGGACGGCAAGATCGTCGGCCTGTTCTAACAGCGCGCGCGGACCGCGATGGAACCGCGGTCCGCGCATCGCTGCATGTCGCATTGACGCGGCAGGGACCGTCCCGTATAAGCCGCCGCAATCGAGCGGCATTCCTCCCGCGATGGTTTCACCATGCGCGGGCGATTGTTGCATTGAAGCCGCAACCCCCAATTGATTCACGAGGAAAGCCGTGAAGCGGACCTATCAACCGAGCAAGCTCGTACGCAAGCGCCGTCACGGCTTCCGGACCCGCATGGCGACCAAGGGCGGTCGCAAGGTGCTCAACGCGCGGCGGGCGCGCGGTCGCAAGCGGCTTTCCGCGTAACCGGACGTCGCGCCGGCTTTCCACCGTCGGTGCAATGGAACGACTGACGCAACGGAGAGATTTCATCGCCGCTGCCGACGGGGTCGCGGCCCCGACGGCAGGTTTTGTCTTGCAGCGACGGGCGCGCGGCGACGAAGGACCGGCCCGGGTCGGGTTCACGGTATCGAAAAAGGTGGGCGGGGCCGTCGAACGCAACTATGTGCGCCGCCGGCTTAGGGAAATCGTGCGGCTTTCAGCCACCTCTGGTCTAAAGCCCGGCAACGATTATGTGCTGATCGGCCGTCGGGTTGCCCTCGGCCTGTCATTTGCGCGCCTCGCCGAAGACTTCGCCGGGGCGCTTAAGCGTCTCGACAGGCCTCCGCCGGTCGCTGGCGCTGCCAAGGAACGACGCGGGAACGCCAAGGCGCGGCCGCGGGCGCGGGACGGTCAGAGCGGGTCATGAGCGACCAGAAGAACACTATTATTGCCGTCATCCTGTCGATCATCGTGCTGATCGCCTGGCAATACTTCTTCCTCGCCCCGAAACAGCGCCAGGAGCAGTTGCAGCGTCAGCAACAGGCCCAGAGCCAGCAGATGCCGGCCGCGCCCAGCACGCCCGGCAACGTCACGGCGCCCAGGGGAGAGGCTTCGCAGGGCGCGAACCCGCAGGTGACACCTGAACCTTCCGGCACCTTGACGCCGACCGAACTGAAGGACCGCGAGGCCGTCATTGCCGCAACGCCGCGCATTCCGATCGAGTCGCCGCGGATCAAGGGATCGATCGCGCTGAAAGGCGCCCGCATCGACGATGTCTCCCTCTCGCAATATCGCGAGACGGTCGACCCCAACTCGCCGCCCATCGTGCTGCTGTCCCCGTCGGGAAGTCCGTTCCCGTATTATGCGGAGTTTGGTTGGGTCGCGGCCGGCGGCAGCAAGGTGAAGTTGCCGGGGGCGGACACGATCTGGCGCCAGGACGGCACTGGAGCGCTCGCGCCCGGGCACCCGGTGACGCTCTCCTGGGACAATGGCGAAGGCCTCGTCTTCCGTCGCACCTTCACGATCGACGAAAACTATTTGTTCACCTTGAAGGACGAGGTGACCAACAACACGAGCGCTGCGGTTTCGCTTTATCCCTTTGGGCTGATCTCGCGCCACGGTGCGCCGAAGACGGTAAGCTTCTATTTCGTGCATGAGGGCCTGATCGGCGAATTCGGCGATCAGGGCGAAAAACAATTCTCCTACAAGGATATCGACAAGGACGTCACAAAGAACAGCTCCGAAGGCTTTACCGCCACCAATTCCTGGCTCGGCATCACCGACCAGTATTGGGCGGCCGTGCTGATCCCGAACAAAGACGATCGCGTGACCGCGCGATTTTCAGGCGCGGTGGCCGGCGGGATGAACACCTATCAGACCGACTACCTGCTCGATGCGCAGACGATTGCGCCGGGCGCGACCGGTAGCGCGGACGCGCGTCTCTTCGCCGGCGCCAAGGAACTGCACCTCGTCGAGGACTATTGGCACAAGCTCGACCTCAACCACTTCGACCTGCTGATCGACTGGTGGTACCTCTATTTCATCAGCAAGCCGCTGTTCCGGCTGCTCGACCTCATCTTCCAGTGGACCGGCAATTTCGGCGTCGCGATCCTCATCGTGACGGTGCTGATCAAGATCGCGTTCTTTCCGCTCGCCAACAAATCCTATGCTTCGATGGCGAAGATGAAGGCGGTGCAGCCGCAGATGCAGGCGCTGCGCGAGCGCTATCCCGACGACAAGGTCAAGCAGCAGCAAGAGCTGATGGAGCTCTACAAGCGCGAGAAGATCAATCCGGTTGCCGGCTGCCTGCCGATGCTGATTCAGATCCCGGTGTTCCTCGCGCTCTACCAGGTGCTGGTGGTGACGATCGAGATGCGCCACGCACCATTCTTCGGCTGGATCCACGACCTGTCGGCGCCCGATCCGACCAACGTGTTCAACCTGTTCGGACTCATCCCCGTCAATCCGACGCATTTGCCGGTGATCGGCGCCTTCCTCGTCATCGGCGCGTGGCCGCTCATCATGGGCATCACCATGTGGTTCCAGATGAAGCTCAATCCGGCGCCGCCCGATCCGGCGCAGAAGATGATGTTCGACTGGATGCCGGTCATCTTCACCTTCATGCTGGGGCAATTTGCTTCAGGTCTCGTCATCTACTGGGCTTGGAACAACACACTGTCGGTGCTCCAGCAATCCGTCATCATGCGCCGGCACGGCGCCAAGATTGAATTGTTTGATAATCTCCGCGCCCTGCTGCCGAAGAGAAAACGGGCCCAGGGATAGCTTCGCCATGCCTGCGGCTGTCGCGGGCATTCACATCTTGCGATCGTCCGCTCCCGCGTGGAGACGAAGAGGCGTAGCTCGCCGGGTCAGGTCCGGCCTTGGAGAGGTGCATGGCCGAAGCCGATGTGAGCGCCTCGAATTCGCCGCCGGCGTTTACGGCGGGCGAAATCGGAGCCGGGCGCAGGCTGTTCGCCCCGGAGTGGCGGTTCGTGTCCGCCGCCGCCTCGCCGGCGTCGCTGCCGCCGATGGCCGGCAGCGAGATCGCCTTCGTCGGCCGCTCCAACGTCGGCAAATCGAGCCTCATCAACGCCCTCACCAACCGGAACGGCCTGGCGCGGACGTCGAACACGCCGGGGCGCACCCAGGAACTCGTGTTCTTTGCCGCCGACGATCGCGTCACGCTGGTCGACATGCCGGGCTACGGCTACGCGGCGGCACCGAAGGCCAAGGTCGCCGCATGGACCGCGCTGATCCACGCCTATTTCCGCGGCCGCGCCAATCTCATCCGCGTCTACGTGCTGGTCGATGCGCGGCGTGGGCTTGGCGAGGCCGATGACGAGGTCTTCGCGACGCTCGATGCCGCCGCCGTCAGCTATCAGGTCGTCCTGACCAAGACCGATGCGGTGAAGCCCGCCGAACTTGCCGAGCGCCTCGCCGCCGTGCGCGCCAAGCTCGCCAAACATCCGGCGGCCTTTCCGGAGGCGCTCGTCGCGTCGGCGAAAACCGGTGACGGCATTCCCGAGTTGCGCGCCGCGGTCGCGCGGCTCCTGGCCGAGCGCAAGCACCGCGGCGGAGGCTCGCGATGATCACCACGCTCATTGCCATCGCCGCGCTGATGGGCGCGGGCGGCGTCGTTCTCGCGGCGGCCGCAGCCCACGCGGCGCCGGGCGCGGGCCTCGACAGCGCCGCCTACCTGATGCTGTTTCACGCGGTCGCGGTCCTCGCAGCTGCCGCGCTCGCGACACAAGGCCTGCTGTGGCGGCCGGTGGCGCTGACGGCCATGGTGGGCCTATTGCTTGGCGCCGCGCTTTTTGCCGGCGACGTCTCGATGCGTGCCTTCGCCGGCCATCGCCTGTTTCCGATGGCCGCGCCGACCGGCGGGACCATTTTGATCCTTGCCTGGCTGGTCCTCGCTGCGTCCGCGATCCTCGGGCGCGGGAAGTGACGCGATCCGCTCCATGCGCTAAATAGCGCGGCCAAGCTGGGAAGCCGCTGATGACCGTATCGCCGTTCGATATCGCCCGCATCCTGTCGGAAGCGCTGCCGCACATGCAGCAGTACGACGACGAGATCGTCGTCGTGAAGTACGGCGGCCATGCCATGGGCGAGGAAGCGTCCGCGAAGAGCTTCGCGCGCGACATCGTCCTTCTCGAGCAGACCGCCATCAATCCGGTGGTGGTGCATGGCGGCGGCCCGCAGATCGGCAGCATGCTCCAGCGGCTCGGCATCAAATCCGAATTCGCGAGCGGGCTGCGCGTGACCGACGCCGCCACCATCGAGATCGTCGAGATGGTGCTCGCCGGCTCGATCAACAAGCAGATCGTCGGCTACATCAACGAGGCGGGCGGCAAGGCGGTCGGCCTGTGCGGCAAGGACGGCAACATGGTGCTGGCGCGCAAGGTGAGCCGCACCGTCGTCGATCCCGGCTCCCACATCGAGAAGATCGTCGACCTCGGCTTTGTCGGCGAACCCGAGAAGGTCGATATCTCGGTGCTCGACCCAGATTCTCGGCCGCGAACTGATCCCGGTGCTGGCGCCGGTCGCGGCCGCCGTCGGCGGCGGCACCTACAATGTCAATGCCGACACCTTTGCCGGCGCGATCGCCGGCGCGCTCAAGGCGAAGCGGCTGATCCTCCTCACCGACGTGCCGGGCGTGCTCGACAAATCGAAGAACCTCATCAAGCAGCTCGGCATGGATGATGTGCGGCGCCTGATCGCCGACGGCACCATCTCGGGCGGCATGATACCGAAGGTCGAGACCTGCCTTTACGCGCTCGAAGCCGGCGTCGAGGGCGTCGTCATTCTCGACGGCAAGGTGGAGCACGCCGTGCTGCTCGAGCTTCTGACCGATCTCGGCGCCGGCACGTTGATCCACCGCTGATACTCGTTCCAGTGCCCTCTTTGATCGTCATGCCCGCGCTTGTCGCGGGCATCCACGTCTTTCCTTCTGCGCTTCTGAAGGAAGACGTGGATGGCCGGGGCGTGCCCGGCCATGACTGGGAAAACATGTTTCAAGAGTACGACTCCTTGTCAGCACGCGCCCTCTTCCGCTTGGTTCAATCTTGTCGGGAGATGGGCTAGGGTTGCCTGAGTTCAGGGACCCTCCCCATGCCGACGCGCCTTTGCGCTTCCTCCCGCTCACTCCTAACGATGCCGACGCGCCGCGCCGTGGTGGCATCGGCACTCACCGTCGCGTTGGCGGGGCGCCTCCGCGCCGCCGAGGCTGAGGTCGATCTTCAGCTCGTGCTCGCGGTCGACGCTTCGGGCAGCGTCAACCAGCGCCGTTTCGAGCTGCAGAAGCAGGGTTATGCGTCGGCGTTTCGCAGCCCGCGCGTGTTCAATGCCATCCGTTCCGGCATATCCCAGGCGATCGCCGTCACCATGATCCAATGGACCGGGCCGCGCCTGCAGATCCATGTGGTGCCGTGGATGGTGGTCAAGGACGAAGCCTCGGCCGAAGCGCTTGCCGCCGCCATCGAGACGGCGCCGCGCAGGCTGTTCGGCGGCGGCACCTCGATCAGCGGCGCGATCGATTACGCGCGCCTCATCGTGCTGGCGCAAAGTCCGTTCACGGCGACCCGGCGCACCATAGATGTGTCGGGCGATGGCGCGAACAACATCGGGCGGCCGGCGGCACTGGCGCGCGACGAGGCGGTGCGCGACGGCATCACCATCAACGGCCTGCCGATCCTCTCGGTCGAGCCCGACCTCGACCACTATTATTTCGAGAACGTCATCGGCGGCCCCGGCGCCATCATGGTGCCGGCCGACAGCTATGAGAGCTTCGCCGAGGCCATCCTCAAGAAGCTCATTCAGGAGATCGCGGTCAATGAATCCGGGATGGACAACATCCCGGCACCGTGACGCAACCACAAGAAACCGGGAGACGCCAATGTCACATCACAGCAGAGGAAACGTATCGTTTCGCTTGCCGTGCTCGCGCTCGTCGCCGCATCGGCAGGCGCCGTCTATTCGCAGGCCGTCGCGCCGACCAATTCGCTGCCCGATCCCTATCACGGCATGCCGTTCGGCAAGATGCCGGAAGGGCGGACGTGGGGCTCGACGGCCGGCATCGGCGTCGATCGCGACGGCAAGAGCATCTGGGTCGCTGAACGATGCGGACAATTCGCGCCGCCCAATCAGATGAAGCCCGGCGTGCCGTTCGGATGCCAGGGCTCGAAACTCGATCCGGTCCTCAAATTCGACGAGAACGGCAATCTGGTGAAGTCGTTCGGCGCCGGCATGTTCGTGCTGCCCCATGGCCTCTCCGTCGACCCCGACGGCAACGTGTGGGTGACCGACGGCGTCGGCAAGGACGGCATGGGCCACCAGGTCTTCAAGTTCAGCCCCGAAGGCAAAGTGCTGATGGTGCTCGGCAAGACTGGCGTCGCCGGCACGGGCAATGACGAGTTCAATGCGCCGTCCGCGGTGCAGGTCGCGCCCAATGGCGACATCTTCGTTGCCGACGGCCACGGCGGCAACACCAACGCCCGCATCGTCAAGTTCGACAAGACCGGCAAGTTCATCAAGACCTGGGGCCACAAAGGCTCAGGCCCCGGCGAGTTCGACGGACCGCATACGCTCGCGATGGATACGCAGGGCCGGCTCTTCGTCGGCGACCGCGGCAACAATCGCATCCAGATCTTCGACCAGGACGGCAACTTCATCGCCCAATGGGCGCAGTTCAGCCGGCCGAGCGGCGTCTACATCGACAAGAACGACGTGATCTACGTGGCCGACTCCGAATCCGGATCGGTCGCCAAGAACCACGCCGACTGGAAGCGCGGCATGCGGGTCGGCAACGCCAAGGACGGCACGGTGATGTACTTCATTCCCGATCCCGACGAGAACGCCAAGACGACGAGCGCCGCCGAGGGCGTCACCGCCGACGCCAAGGGCGACATCTTCGGCGCCGAGGTCGGCCCGAAGCGGGTGATGAAATACGTGAAGCATTGATGCTGAAGGTCTTCTGCGCGCGGTCCATGCATGTGGCGGTGACCGCGCTCGCGCGCGCGTTTGCGGATGGCGGCGGCGCGGCGGCGGATATCGTGTTCGAGCCGATGGGCGCGCTCTCGGCGCGTCTTGCGGCAGGCGAGACCGCCGACGTGCTGATCCTTGCCGCGCCCGCGCTCGATGCGTTGGCGAAATCAGGCGCGCTCGTTGCGGGGAGCCGCGCCGATGTCGCGCGTGCGCCGATCGGCGTCGCGATCCGCGAGGGCGCGCCCACCCCCGACATCGCCACCGCGGAGAGTTTTACGGCGGCGCTCAAGGCCGCGCGCACGATCGCGCTCAGCGATCCGGCGGTCGGCGGCTCCGCCGGCATCTATCTGCGCGATCTCTTTGCGCGCATCGGCCTCGCCGATGCGATCGCCGCCAAGACCGCTGCGCCAGAAGAGCGGCGTCGCGGCGGCCGATTGCGTCGGACGCGGCGAGGCCGATCTCGCGCTGACCTTCATTCCCGAACTCAAGCAAGGCAAGGGCGCCCGCATTCTCGGGCCGCTGCCGCCGCCGTTCGGCCACGCCACCGCCTACGCCGCCGGCGTGTCGACGTCCTCGCAGATGCCCGATGCGGCGCGCGCGTTCATCGCCGCGCTGACTGCGCCCGCGTCGCGTCCCATTTGGGAAGCGGCGGGGTTTGAAGTGGGGTAGCCCGGATGGAGGGACCGCGTGCGGTCCCGAATCCGGGGCGCCGGCGCGAATTCGGCGAGGTCGGCCCCGGATTACGCAGCCGCGAGCGCGGCTGCTTCATCCGGGCTACGTTCCCCTACGGCATCGGGATGTCCTGGACCTTCTTCGGGATGTCGTAGCCTTTGCGCACGGCCGGGCGATTGGCGATCGCGACATACCAGCGCTTCACGTTGGGGAAATTGTTGAGGTCCATGGTCTGCCACTCGTAGCGCGAGATCCAGGGCCAGATCGAGATATCGGCGATGGAATAGTCGTCGGCCACGAACTCATGGTCGGCGAGGCGGCGGTCGAGCACGCCGTAGAGGCGCTGCGCCTCCTTGAGATAACGCTCCTCGGCGTAGGGCGCCTTGCCCTTGTTGTATTTCACGAAGTGGTGGACCTGGCCGAGCATCGGGCCGGGACCGCCCATCTGCCACATCAGCCACTCGATGACGCGATAGCGCTTGAGCTTGTCGGTCGGCAGGAGCTTGCCGGACTTCTCCGCGAGGTACATCAGGATGGCGCCCAACTCCATCAGGCTGAAGCCGTTGTCGCGATCGACGATTGCCGGAATGCGGTTGTTGGGACTGATCTTGAGAAACTCGGGCTTGAATTGCTCGTCCTTGCTGATGTCGACCGCATGTGTCTCGTACGGCAGGCCCATCTCTTCGAGCGCGATGGAAGCCTTGCGGCCATTCGGCGTGGTCCAGGTGTAGAGATCGATCACGGTCGCTCCTTGCTCACTGTGATTCGCGCGCCTGACGCGGCGTCGTTTGCGCCTCGCTTATAGCATTTTCATACCGCTGAAGAGATTGCGGGCAAATTTCGCGCGATTTTGCGCATGCCACGAAAGTCATTCGTTGGAACCCTGCCGAAATCGCGTCTTTCAATGACATTGCAACGGAACACCCGCATCGATTTGTTGTGAACAATTTTTGTCATGAGACGATTGCCCAAGATTTTGCCGCTGCCATCAGCGATAGTGTTGCGCGTTGCAGGTACGTCAGTCTTGGCTTTCCTCCCGAAAATCAAACTGAACGGCCCCACCGAACGGAAAAGCTTCCGTTTCGGCACGGGCCGCTTCTTTTGCGCGATCGGCTCGCCCTCCAACATTTCCTGATGCTCGCGCTACGTCGACGGTGACGTGCAAGGCTCGCTTACGCGCCCTCGATCGTCTCGCGCAGCATTTCGAGTTCGAGCCAGCGGTCCTCGGCGGCCGCAAGTTCTCCCTGCGCTGCCGTCAAGGCCGCCGATGTCCGATCGAAGGTCGCGCGATCGCGAGCGTAGAGCGTCGGCTCTTCCATGATCTTCTGCAGGCGCCCGATCTCGATCGTCAGCGCAGCGATGCGGTCGGGCAACGTTTCAAGCGCATGCTTTTCGTTGAAGCTCAGCTTGCGCTTCGCCGCCGGCGGCGCCGCGCGGGCCGATCGTTCGGCAGGCGTCGGCTTGACACTCGGCTTCGCAGCGTCCTTGGCGGCGTCCTTCGCGACCTCTTTGCCGGCGATGTCCGAGCCGCGCTGCGCCAGCATGTCGGTGTAGCCGCCGGCATACTCGATCCATTTGCCGTTGCCCTCCGGCACGATCACGCTCTCGACCACGCGATCGAGAAAGTCGCGGTCGTGGCTGATGAGGAGCACGGTGCCGCTGTAGTCGCCGAGCATCTCCTCCAGCATATCGAGCGTCTCGAGATCGAGATCGTTGGTCGGCTCGTCGAGCACGAGCATGTTCGACGGTTTCGCCAGCGCGCGCGCCAGCATCAAGCGGCCGCGCTCGCCGCCCGAGAGGACGCGCAGCGGCGTGCGCGCCTGCTCGGGCGCGAACAGGAAATCGCGCATGTAGCCGACCACGTGCTTGGTCGCCCCGCCGATGAAGACGGTGTCGCCGCGACCGCCGGTGAGCGCCTCGCTCACGGTCATGTTCGGATCGAGGCTCTCGCGGCGCTGATCGAGCGTCACCATTTGCAGGTTGGCGCCAAGCCGCAGCGAGCCGCTGTCGGGCGCCAGCACGCCGGTGAGGAGATTCGCGAGCGTGGTCTTGCCGGTGCCGTTCGGCCCGACGATCCCGATGCGGTCGCCGCGCTCGATGCGGGTCGAAAAATCCACAACGATCGGTTTGCCGTCATAATTTTTCGAGATGCCCTTCGCCTCGATCACCAAGGCGCCGGATCGCTCCGCTTCGGCCGCCGCCATGACGACTTTGCCGGCGGCACGGCGCGTTTCGCGGCGCTCCCGGCGCAGCGCTTGGAGCGCGGCGACGCGGCGCATGTTGCGCTTGCGCCGCGCGGTGACGCCGTAGCGCATCCAATGTTCCTCGGCCTCGATCTTGCGGCCGAGCTTTTGGCGGTCGCTCTCCTCCTCGGCGAGGATATCGTCGCGCCAGGCTTCGAAGCTGCCAAATCCGCGCTCGATGCGGCGCGCCTTGCCGCGGTCGAGCCAGACGGTGACGCGGGAGAGGTTGGTGAGGAAACGCCGGTCGTGGCTGATGATGACGAGCGCGGCGTCGCGGGCGGCAAGCTCGCGCTCCAGCCACTCGATCGCCGGCAGGTCGAGGTGATTGGTGGGCTCGTCGAGCAGCAGGATGTCAGGCGACGGCGCCAGCACGCGGGCGATGGCGGCACGGCGCGCCTCGCCGCCCGAAAGCGTCGCCGGGTTTTCGTCGCCGGTCAGGCCGAGCCCTTCCAGGAGCTGGCGCGCGACATGACGATCGTCGGCCGGCCCAAGGCCTGCTTCGACATAATCCGCCGTCGTCGCGAAGCCCGACAGGTCCGGTTCCTGCGGCAGGTAGCGCAACGTCGCGCCGGGATCGACGAAACAGGTTCCGCCGTCCGGCTCGGCGAGGCCGGCGGCAATCTTCAAAGCGTCGATTTGCCCGATCCGTTGCGGCCGACAAGGCACATGCGCTCGCCGGCGTTGACGACGAGATCGACGCCATCGAGCAGCGGGGTTCCACCGAAGCTCAGCGTGATGCCGGCAAGTTGGATGAGCGGCGCCGCCATGGCTAGGCGCGCGTCGACACGTGGGCGGATTTCATGCCGCCGGCTTATAGCAGGCCTTTCGCCTCGTCGATGTGTTCGTTGCGCGGCAGCCCTACGCCGCGCCGACGTGGGCGCAATAAACAAGAAGGGCCGCCCTGACGGGCAGCCCTTCCATTGTCGAGCCGTGGTCCGGCAAGCGGACCGTGACGCGTGATGTCACGCGGCCTGGACCTCGGTAAAGGCGAAGATCCAGCTCACGGTTGCCGGCGACCTCGGCGATAGACAATGAGACACTGGATCACCTCCTTTCAGGTTGTTGACGACGAATTATAAATAAACGGAAAAACTTAACAATGTAAGACATTGACAAGCGCACGGCAGCGATTCGCGCATGGCGCCGAGCCGCCGAATTGCAGGGTGCGCAGAGGCGGCCAAAGCCCGCGAATTTTTTGTGCAGACGCGGTTCCGCCGTGCGCACCATTTCGGCGATTGAGACGGTGCGCAC
This sequence comes from uncultured Alphaproteobacteria bacterium, assembly GCA_963702755.1. GTDB lineage: Bacteria > Pseudomonadota > Alphaproteobacteria > Rhizobiales > Xanthobacteraceae > JAJPKK01. The sequence continues at coordinate 125,963 of CAVPDZ010000027.1, forward strand.
GCGCGGACAAGTCCGCGCTTTGCACACCCTACGAAGCCGCACGAGTTTACGCGAGCGTCTGGTTGTAGGCGCCGACTTCCTTGTGGGTGCGCAGCACCGCATCGACAGCCTTGAACATATCGCGCATGCGCGCATCCGAAACCGGGCTTTCAACGACCACCACGAGTTCCGGCTTGTTGGAGGAGGCGCGCACCAGGCCCCAGGTGCCATCAGCGACGGTGACGCGCACGCCATTGACCGTGACGAGATCGCGGATCGGTTGGCCGGCGACGGGCTCGCCCTTCGCCTTGGCGTCTTCGAAGTGCTTCACCACCTGATCGACAATGCCGTATTTCGTTTCGTCGGCGCAGTGGGGCGACATGGTCGGCGACTGCCACGTCTTGGGCAGTGCGTTCTTGAGGTCCGACATTTTCTTGTCGGGGTTGCGATCGAGCATGTCGCAGATCGCGATTGCCGAAATGAAACCGTCGTCGTAGCCGCGGCCATGCGGCTTGTTGAAAAAAAAGTGCCCGGATTTCTCGAAGCCCGCCAGCGCGCCGATCTCGTGGGTGCGGCGCTTCATGTAGGAGTGGCCGGTCTTCCAGTAGTCGGCGACGACGCCGTTCTTCTTCAGCACCGGGTCGGTGACGAAGAGGCCTGTCGACTTCACGTCGACGACGAAGGTCGCGCCCGGATGCAGGCTCGACATGTCGCGCGCCAGCATGACGCCGACCTTGTCGGCGAAAATCTCCTCGCCGGTGTCATCGACGACGCCGCAGCGATCGCCATCGCCGTCGAAGCCGAGGCCGACGTCGGCACGGTTCGCAAGCACGGCGTCGCGGATCGCGTGCAGCATCTCGAGGTCTTCGGGGTTCGGGTTGTAGCGCGGGAAGGTGTAGTCGAGATTGCAGTCGAGCGGCACCACCTCGCAGCCGATCGCTTCGAGGATGCGCGGCGCAAATGCACCCGCAGTGCCGTTGCCGCAGGCCGCGATCACCTTGGGCCGGCGCTTGAGCTTCGGGCGATTGGTGAGGTCGGCGATGTAGCGATCCGGGAAATTCTCGACGAACTGGTAGGAGCCGCCGCCCACGAGGTCGAACTTGGCGCCGAGCACGATCTCCTTGAGCGCGGTCATCTCGTCGGGGCCGAAGGTGAGTGGACGGTTCGCGCCCATCTTCACGCCGGTCCAGCCGTTGTCGTTGTGGGAGGCCGTCACCATGGCGACGCACGGCACGTCCAGCGCGAACTGCGCGAAATAGGCCATCGGCGTGAGCGCGAGACCGATGTCATGCACCTTGCATCCGGCGGCCAGCATGCCGGAGATCAGCGCGTACTTGATCGATGCCGAGTAGCCGCGGAAATCATGGCCGGTGACGATCTCCGGCTTGATGCCCATGCGCCGGATCATGGTGCCGAGGCCCATGCCCAGCGCCTGCACGCCCATGAGGTTGATTTCTTTCTCGAACAGCCAGCGCGCGTCGTATTCGCGAAAGCCCGTCGCCTTGACCATCGGCTCGGATTCATAGGCATACGTGTTGGGCGACAAGGCAGGCTTCGGCGTCGGAAACATGTAGACCTCGGGGCGCGCGGGATGCGCCGCACAGGACATACCCCATGGTGCCGAAAAGTTGCACCGTTTTTGAAAATGATTTCGGGGGACGGGCGCAGGTGTAGCCCGGATTGAGCGGAGCGAAATCCGGGGTCGAAGGATCCCCCGGTACATGATCGAAGTTATTCGGCCGGCAGGTCCCGGATTTCGCTCCGCTCAATCCGGGCTACGGGAAACTGGTTTCTCCGGCTACTGCTCGAGGACGAGGCGGCTGCCTTCGTATTGCCAGTGCACGCGGGAGAGGAAAGACATGCCGAGGAGATTTTGCGACAGCACCTCGTCGGGCAGCACCAGGCCCGCAACGTTGCGCACGGTGAGGTCGCCGACCTCGACGCGATTGAGCTCGATCGGCGCCGCCATGACGACGCCGTTCGCCGTGTTCATCCGCATCGTGTAGTCGCGCTGCGCCGGATGGATGCCGAGCCGGGCCGCATCACCTTCGCGCAACGTGATGAGCGACGCGCCGGTATCGACGAGCACATCGATCCGCCGGCCATCCATCACCGCTTCGGTCTGGAAATGCCCGTTCGATCCGCGCGAGATCGAGAACGATCGGCCACCCGCGGATCGCTGCGGCTGGGATTGCACCTGCGCCTGCGGAACAGCCGCATCCGCGGCAGCCTCCGGGCGCGGCAGATAGCGCGGCGCAATGGCCGCGATGACGACGACGATGGCAGCAAAGAACAGGATCGGGCGCATGGAGAGGTCGCGATTGTGGACGCGCCTATTCCAGCACCCCCACCCTCACCACGAAGCTAATGCGTGCGCCTAAGGTCGCGACTTCGGCCCGGATGGCTAAGGATTCATTGCGACGGTCGCTAAAATTGCGATGTTTCCCTGATGAGGAAATGAGCCGCCTAACGCAACGCTGGATGATCGGACAATATGCTTGTCAGCGACTAAACAATGCGGGCGGATCATGCCGCAGTCGCATGCAACTCGCCCGCTGCCTTCATCAATTCGTGCAAAGCTTCAGCGTCGAGATCGAGTCCGTTAGGCCAAGCGAGTCCCGTCCCGTCCTCGGTAAAAACTCGGGCGAAATAATTATGATCGCGCAGAGGCTTTACGAGCGATCCGGACTCTGCAACGAGCGCCGCAAAATCGCGCTCGCCTTCAGAACCATCGGAGAAGCGAAGCAACAGACGATAGGAGCCGCGCGGCTCAATCGAGGTGATCTTGATCATCGCCCAAGCCTGGGATCCGTTCAAGTGGCTCCAATACCTGCCCTCGGTGCCAATTGTCTTCGAGTTCAAACTTATAGCGCAGAACCCAACGTCTGACGAGGCGGCGAGCTGTCGGCGGTAGAGAGCCGCGGTGGATCTCGCCGTCGGAAAGCCTCACCTGGGCTTCATAGCCATGATATTTCGCATGCAAATGCGGCGGTCCGTGATCGCGATGAAACATCTGGATCACAATGCCGTAGAACACGGAAATCGTGGGCATCGGGGTCGCACAAAAAAGTGGAGCGCGACGTCGAAGCGACGAACAACTTACGCGTTATACGACATTCCTCATCCGCGGCTCGACCGTAAAGCCGTCGCCGCGGTCGAGGGCGATGTGGCCGGCGGCGACCGCGGCGGTCCAGCGCGCGGCGGTCGCGAGGCCGCCGAAAGAATAGATGTGCGGCGACACGTCGCCGAGCGGCGCCGTGGCTTCGGCAAGCGGGCGCAGCAGCATGTCCGGTGCGATCATGCCGAACACATGGCGGGCGAGACCGGCGTGGCGCGCGAGGTTTTGCACCGATGCGGTGACGCCGCAGAGGCGCGCGTAGCGCATCAGGCCGGCAAGCGTCGCCGGCCCGGCAAGCCCGATGCGCACCGGGTTGTCGATGCCGAGGTCGCGCAGCCGCGCGATCGAGGCGAGGATCGCAGCCGCAGAAAAACTGAACTGGGTCACGATGTGGAGCGCAAGGCCCATCGCGGCCGCGGTCTCCACTTTGGCTGCGAGCGCGCGGTCGACTTCGGTCGGCGCGACGCGCGGATGGCCCTCCGGATAGCCGGCAACGCCGACCTCGACGATGCCGTGCGCCTGCAGGAGGCCGCTCTCGATCACCTCGATCGCCGCATGGTACGGCCCTGCGGCAGCGGTGCGGTCACCGCCGATGACGAGCACGCGCCGCACCTTGGCATCGGACGAGAGCCGCTTGAGATGCGCATCGAGTTCGGCGGTGCTGGCAAAGCCGCGCGCTGCGATGTGCGGCACGACCTCGTAGCCTGCCGCCGCGATCTCTCTCGCGGTCTCGATCTGCTCGGCAAGCGGCCGCGCAGGAACCGCGCTGACATAGACCGGCGTGCCGGGGGCGATGCCCGCCTGCAGCGCCGCGATGTCGTCCTTTGCGAGCCGTGTCGCCTCGAACGTCGCGCGCGACGCAAAAGTCGCGATGCGCTGACACGTGTCGGCGGGCGACGACATGGCGACCGGCGCGGCGGTCATGGGCGCCTCCTGGTCAGGCGCGACGGCGCGAGATGACGTAGGATTCGTCGAGGAACCACAGGCCGCCATGGCGGCGCAGCACGTCGCGGGTCGCGTCAAGATACTCGCCGCTGTTAACGACGTCAGCAAGGCGATCGTCCTCGACCTGGGCAACGTAAATCGCGGCATTCCAGGCCGCGAACAGCGTCGAGGTGCCGATCGATTCCGACACTTCCGACGGCAGCGTATGCATGTCGTAGCGAAACAGCGCGCGGCCGTCGGCATTGACGTTGAAGTTGAGCTCGCGGCCGGCGGGGCCAAGCTCGTGCTTCGCCGCTTTCATGATCTGGTGCCGGTCATGAATGAACGGGTTGTCGCCCGGCCATAGGCGCTGCACGATTTCAAGGCCGGGATCGCCGCCGTGGGAGTGAATCGCGATGAGGCGTCCGCCAGGGCCGAGCGCGCGGGCGAGCGGCGCAATGACCCGCTTGGTCTTGAATTCGAGCGACGAGCGGGCGCGGTATGGCTGCGAGGCGATGACGAGATCGTAATCCGCCATCGTGCCGCCCGGGCGGGGCAGGATCGGATCGAGCAGGAAGCGGTGGTCGGCGCGATAGATCACGAGCACCACCGGGCGCTCATAAACCGGGTTGCCGGTCTTGGGACTGACGCCCGCCTTCCAGTTCTCGGCGAGGAAAGGCTCAAGATCGATGATCTGCTGCTCGAATTTGTGAGCCGTGGTGCCGACGAGCCCAACTTCGTGCCAGACGAGGCTTGAGGCCGCGTTGACGGACTTCACGTGCAGCCAGGGTGCGTCGGCGTAGGCAAGATTGGTCAGCACCAGCACCGTCGCCGGATGCTCGACAAAGCGGTCGGCGACCTTCTGCAGGGTGAGGCGGACATCCTCGAGGCTGATTTCCTTGCCCGCGACATAGAACGGCATGGCCGGGAAGCGATCGTGCATCGACCGCATCACCCGGGTCAGCACGCTGCCGTCGCCGACGCCGGCATCGAATACCCGCACCGCTGGTGGGCGAGGATGGATATTTGCGATTTCTTGCCCAACACGATGGGCCACGACCCACTTTTCGCTACAGGTGTTCACGAACAGCAGGTATTTCTGCCGATTGTCGAAGAAGCGGAAGTTGCGCTGCGGGTCGGTGCCGCCTCCTTCGGCGGTGGCGGGGCGCGCAGCGACCGACGGCGATGAAACTGACGGCGTCGCAGCCGGCGCGGCAGCATGGACGGCCTGCGCTGGACCGACCGCGGCACGAGGAATATGGGTACCGACTGTTCCGGCGGCCGGATTTGCAGTCATGAAGGCATGGATGCGGTCCACCGTCTCGGTGGTGATTCGCCCGCCATTACGCAGCCTGTTGGCGAGTTTGCCATCGTTCACGGCGCGGCGGCCGAAGGTCAATTCGGCAAGCCCCGCATGGCGGCAATAGTCGGTAATCTCGCTGAGCAATTCCTGGGCAGTCATGACCTCGTTTCCTCGTACAAGCCCGTTTGCCTTGAATTTTTTCGGGCAACGGAATGAGAGCAGTGCAATGAGTTTGCGTCAACAAAAAATGGTCCCACTTCTGAAGTGGGCAAGATGATGGGATATTGCCCATAATGTCGCATCTAGGTGAGCAATGAGCGCCCACGCTAATTGGGCTACTCTTGTCCACCCATGGCCTTAAGGCCGCTGCTCCCCCGAGGCCCTATATGCTCAGACTTGCCGCCAATCTCGGTTATCTGTTTGCGGAACGGCCGCCGATCGAGCGGTTCGCGGCTGCAGCCGCCGCCGGCTTCAAGGCCGTCGAGCTGCTTTTTCCCTATGACCAGCCGCCTGCGGATGCCCGGCGCGAGATCGAACGGAATGGCCTCACCATGCTGGGCATCAACACGCCGCTTGCCGCCGGCGGCGCGCCGGGCCTCGCGGGGGTGCCGGGGCGCGAAGCGGAATTCGCCGCCGCGTTTCGCCAGGCGCTCGACTATGCGACGGCGATCGGCGCCGCCACGATCCACTGCATGGCGGGCGTCGTGCCGCCGGAGCAGCGTGCGGCAGGCGAGACGACCTTCGTCGCGAACATGACGCGGGCGGCCGATCTCGCGGCGGAGAAGCGCCTCACGCTCCTGATCGAGCCGCTGAACCAGCGCGACCGGCCCAACTATCTGATCCAGCGCCCGGAGCACGCGGCCGAATTGATCGCGCGCATCGGCCGGCCCAACGTCCGCATCCAGTTCGATTTCTATCATGTCCAGATCGAGGGCGGCGACCTGATGACCCGGTTCGAACGCCATTTGCCGCTGATCGGGCACGTGCAGATCGCCGCGGTGCCGTCGCGCGCCGAGCCCGACGAAGGCGAAGTCAACTATCCGGCGATCCTCGCCATGCTCGACCGCAGCACGTATGCTGGATATGTCAGTTGTGAATACAAGCCGCGCGGGCGCACCGAAGACGGGCTTTCCTGGGCGGCGCGCTATCTCGGCAAATAGTGAGTTGCCGCCGGCACCGAAGCGCGGCGGAGCGTGCGTGGTAAGGATGTGGGGACGTCGCAAGAATAAGGCGCCGGAGCCGCGCAAGGCCGAGGGCCCGCTGCGTGACGCGTTGCGTGAGGCGCGCATCGCGGCGGCCGAGCGCACCGACGTGGTCGTCGACCTGCGCGACGCCGAGATCGCCCGGCTCGAACTGCTCAACGACGAGATCGAGCCGGTGTTTGCCGAAATTCCCGATGGCGTCGAGCTGTTCGATCGCGGCATCTCGCGCGGCGACACGCCGCGCCTGTGGCTCGACGCCGTCGCGCATGTGGAGATGGGACGCGACAAGCGCGAGTATCGCTTCGTCCAGGACACCCGGTTCGGCCGCCGCGTGCTTGCGGAATCTGCCGCAAGTCGCGACATCGTCGAGGCCATCACCCGCTACGTGGCGCGCCGGCTGATCGAGCGCGAGCGCGCGCTTGCCGGCGATGCCGCCTTTGCAAATGGGAGCGCAACGTCGCCCTACGGCTCGCGCCTCGGGCTGCGGCCCGCGGGGCGCACACGGCGGCACGGCATTCTGATTTTCATTCTCGGCCTGCTGTGCGGCGTCGTGGGGCTCCTGATCGCGGCCTGGATCGCAGCGCTCGGACGTTGATCAGGCAAGGCGTCGATCAGGCAAGGTCGAAGTGGGCGAGCTCCCCGACCGTGTCTCGCGCGGTGAGGCCGCGCGACACCACCGTGCACCTCCAAGCCCCGGGCGCACCATCGACCCGGTAAAGATTATAGGCGCCGCCATGGTGTCCTCCGCCGAACGCAGCCGATGCGGACGGCACGCCGATCACGGGGACCTCGGTCCCGTTCGGACCGGCGATGACGGCGCGGGAACGGACGTGGTCGTGGCCATGAATCATCAGTTCGGCGCCCGCCGTCGCAATCGCGCGGCAAAGATCGGCGGCATCGACGAGCCGCTTGTGCCGCGACGACGCCCGCGGCGGGTGGTGGATCATCACGATACGAAACAGCTGCGCCGCGCCAAGCTCGGCAAGCAGCGCGCGGGCGCGTTCGATCTGCGCGGCGCCGAGCCGGCCGGTCGCAAGGAAGGGCGCGGTCGGAACCGCGGTCGAGAGACCGACGAGTGCTGCGGGCCCGCGGCGGCGCACGTAGGGAAACGCGGCGACGCCGTCGTCGCCTGCCATGTAAGGCGCCCAATGGCGGTCGCGATGCAACGCTGCGGCGCTGACATAGGCGTCGTGGTTTCCGGGCACGAGGCTGACCTCGGATGGCGTGCCGAGACGCTCGAGCCAATGGCGCGCGCGCTCGAATTCAGCCGGCAGCGCGATGTTGACGAGGTCGCCCGTCACCGCGATGTGGTCCGGCTTCGCCGCGTGCAGATCGCTGACGATGGCGTCGAGCACTTCGGCGCGGTGAACGGCGCTGCGGCCACGCCGCCAGTTGAGATAGCCGAGCAGCCGCTTCGACGCGAGCTCGCCGAGGCGCGCGCGCGGCAACGGGCCAAGATGCGGATCGGAGAGATGCGCCAGCACGAACATCACGACGATCCTTCGGCGGTCCGGTCGCCTCCAATGGAGGGCGTCATGAGCTTCCGATCAGGATGCCGGAGAGGAAGACGAGGACGCCGCCGACCACGACCTGGAACGTCGCGGCGAGGAAGGGCGTATCCATGTAGCGGTGGCGGATGAAGGAGATCGCGGCAAGCTCGATCGCCACCACGATGAACGACACCACCGTCGCGGTGAAGAAGTGCGGGATCAGGTAAGGCAGCGCGTGCCCGATGCCGCCGAGGAAGGTCATGAAGCCGCAGGTCACCCCGCGCAGTATCGGCGAGCCGCGCCCGGTGAGCGAACCGTCATCCGACAGCGCCTCGGCGAATGCCATGGAAATCCCGGCGCCGACCGACGCCGCGAGACCGACAAGGAAGGTCGCCCAGGTGTTGCGGGTCGCGAACGCCGCGGCGAACAACGGCGCCAGCGTCGATACCGACCCATCCATCAGCCCGGCGAGACCGGGTTGCACATATTGCAGCACGAACATCCGCCGCGCGGTCTCGTCCTCGCGTTTGCGCTTGTCGGGGGTGAGCAGGCGCTGCCCAAGTTTTTCGGCGAGGTCCTCGTGCTTGTCTTCATCCTCGGCAAGCGTCGTGAGCAGTTCGCGGACCGAAGCGTCGGTCGCCTGTTCGGCCGCCTTGCGATAGAAGCGCGCGGTCTCGTACTCCATGGTGGCGGCGTACTTGCGCACCTCGTCGAGTCCGAGCGGGCGCACGAGCCACAGCGGCTTGTGCTGGATGAAGCCGCGCACATCCTGCTTGCGGATGAGCGGCATGAAGTCGCCGAACTTCTTGCGGTAGAGATCGTAGAGCAGGCTGCGATGGTGCACCTCCTCCTGCGCCATCTCCTCGAACACCTTGGCTGAGTCCGGATAGTTCTCGCGCAAGCCCTCGGCGAAGCTCTGATAGATGCGGCGGTCCTCGTCCTCGTTGCTGATGGACAAGGCAAGAACTTCCCGTTCGCTGAGATCGGCGAAGCGCTTCATGATCAGGTTCCCTAAGTTTGGAACCAATATAAGGTGACGAGCCGCCGCGCGGAACGTACGGCGTCCAGCATCCGGGACATAAAGAGACGGCGTCCCCGGGCAGGCCGGGGACGCCGCAACAGCCCCGGCGTTGTGGGGATCGCCAGGACCGTGTCCGAAACCGGACTCAAATACTGTTCAATCGGAATCCGTCGAGGCCGGGAAGGATGTCGGCCGGCCCAACGGTGAAGAGAATCGTTCAGCAGAACTTCGTCGGTGAGATACAGCAGCCTGCCGCGACGGACAAAATCCATTTACGATCAGCAGCCATGCTCGCGCCGCAAATCCTGCGGCGCTTTTCAACGGAATGTTGCATTCCATGGATAGGCTCATGCGCCTCTGGTCGCTCACCGTGCGTCGCGGCCTGCATCTTTATTGGCGCATGTCGCGCGGCCTCACGCTCGGCGTGCGCGCGCTCGTCATCGACGGCGACGGCCGCATCTTCCTCGTCAAGCACACCTACGCGCGCGGCTGGCATTTCCCTGGCGGCGGCGTCGAGCCGGGAGAGACTGCGCTCGAAGCGCTCGCGCGCGAACTCAAGGAGGAGGGCAACATCGAGTTACTCGATGAGCCGGTGCTGCACGGACTCTTTTTCAACGGCGCGGTCTCGCAGCGCGATCATGTGGCGCTCTACGTGGTGCGAAGCTTTCGCCAGCCATCGCCGCCGGTGCCGGATCGCGAGATCATGGCCCACGGCTTCTTCGCGCTCGACGCTTTGCCGGGCGACACCGTCGCATCGGTGCGCGCCCGCATCGCCGAGGTGCACGGCGCGCCGATCTCACCGAAGTGGTGATGGGCTCGCATCCCTACCCGAAGCGGGCGCGGTCGTGGGGGGCGGTGAAATCGAGCGCCGGGCCGAGCGGCACGATGCCGAACGGATTGATGTGGCGGTGGCTGCCGTAATAGTGACGCTTGATGTGGTCGATATCGACGGTCTCGGCGACACCGGGCGTCTGGTAGAGATCGCGCAGATAGTTCGACAGGTTCGGATAGTCGTCGATGCGGCGCAGGTTGCACTTGAAGTGGCCGACATAGACCGCATCGAAGCGCACCAATGTGGTGAACAGCCGCCAGTCCGCTTCGGTCTGCTGCGCGCCCACGAGGTAACGATGGCGGCCGAGCAGCGCGTCGAGTTCGTCGAGAGTCGCGAACAGCTCGAGGAACGCTTCTTCGTAGGCCGCTTGCGTGGTCGCGAAGCCGGTACGGTAGACGCCGTTGTTCACGCTCTTGTAGATCCGCTCGTTGATGCGATCGATGTCGGCGCGCAGCGGTGGCGGATAGTAATCGGTGCGCACGTCGGTGAAGGCGTCGAACGCCGAATTGAACATGCGAATGATTTCCGATGACTCGTTGTTGACGATGGTGCGCCGCTCCTTGTCCCACAGCACGGGCACCGTGACGCGGCCGGTGAATTTCGGGTCGGCGGCGAGATAGATCTCGGCAAGCTTCGCTTTGCCGTTGAGTGTGTCCGCAGTGGCGCCGCCCTTCGGGCCAAACACCCAGCCGTCAGCAAGCATCAGCGGCTCGACGATCGACACCGAGATCGCTGCTTCCAGCTTCTTGAGCGTGCGGAAGATGAGCGTGCGGTGCGCCCACGGGCAGGCCAGCGAGACATAGAGATGATAACGCCCGGACGTCGCGGCAAAGCCGCCGGCTCCCGAAGGTCCCGCTGCGCCATCCGGCGTCACCCAATTGCGAAAACGCATTTGCGGCCGCATGAAGCGGCCGTCGACTGTTCGCTCGATCTTTTCCGTCCACACTCCGTCAACCAACTCGCCCATGAACAGCTCCCGTCGTCCCGATCACGTCAATGTAGGCACGCGTTGCGATGCGCTGGAGTGGCGCTCCGGTCGGACCAGTCCCGCGGCAATGACATCGATCGCGATAGTGATGCCGCATCGATGCGGCGTGCGCGATGGCAGCGTGCGCGACGCGACAGACCTTTTTGGAAGGCCGCAAAAGCAATTCTTCATCTCAACGAAGATGAAACCACAAGTGCGCGCGCATTTTTTCAGTAACCATTCGAGAAACACAAAAGATCAGCAGCAAGCGCGAGCAGTGGTGAACAAACCTCAACGTTATCGCCGCGTAAAGATCGTCGATGCAACGCATTGTAAATGCAATCCATTCAGCAAAGCTTCAACATAGGACGAAGTCCTCAAATCGGTTCACACATTGAATACTCCGTCGCGACCACTATCCCGCACGCGATCACGACGATCGCTTGAACCGAGGTGCGGCACGTGCGTTCCAGCACGATCATCATGGTGGCGGTGGCAGCAGTGTTCGGGCTGCTCGCGGTGTTCGTTGCGCAGTCCTGGATCAATCGCCAGGCCGAAGCGCGGCTGAAGAGCATCGAAGCGCAGAAGGCCCCGCCGGCGGTGACGCACACGCTTGTCGTCGCGTCGCGCGCGCTGCGCTTCGGCACCGAACTCTCCACGGGCACGCTGCGCGAAATGCCGTGGTCGAGCGACGTGATGCCGGCCGGCGGCTTTGGCTCGATCCGCGAACTGCTCGCGAGCGGCCGCCGCATCGTGCTGTCGCCGATCGAGATTAACGAGCCGATCCTGAGCACCAAGATCACCGGCGCCGGTCAGCGCGCCACGCTGTCGGCGCTGATCACCGACGGCAAGAAGGCATCAACCATTCGGGTTAACGACGTCGATGGCGTCGCGGGCTTCGTGCTGCCGGGCGACCACGTCGACGTCATGCTGAGCCGACAGATCGACAAGGGCACGGCGGTTAATGACGTCGTGCTCAAGAACGCCAAGGTGCTCGCCGTCGACCAGCTTGCCGACGAGCGCGCCGACAAGCCGTCGCTCGTCAAGGCGGTCACGCTCGAGGTCGACATGGCCGGCGCGCAGAAGCTGTCGCTAGCCGGCCAGATCGGCTCGCTGTCGCTCGCGCTGCGCAGGGCCGGGGACACCGAGCCCGTCAATTCGCATCCGATCACGCTCACCGATCTCTTCAATTCGAAGACCGATGAGCCTGACACCTCCAACTTCGCGACCATCACCGTGGTCCGCGCAGCCAACAAGACGATCTACAGCGTGCCGCGCACGGGACGCGCCGTTCGCACAATCGCCGACGCAGAGTTGCGGCACGACAGTCATTAAGTGGGACAGGAACTGGGGACTTGAATTGGGGACTTTGGGGAGATCAAAAATGAAAAGCAGCACGCAAGAATTGCGTCCGGGATGCGTCCGGTCGCGCACCATCGCAGCACATCGGTTGCTGAGCCGGATTGCAGCACTCGGCCTCGTGACGGCGACAGTTGCCGTCGCCACCGCCGCACTGCCGGTCAATGAGGCGAAAGCGCAGCGCTTCGTCCAGCTCACGACGCCGCGGCGCACCGCCGCGATCAATGTCGCGGTCGGCAAGTCCGAAGACGTGCGCACCGATGCGGCCTTCATCGACGTGATCGTGGGCGATGCCGAGATTGCCGACGTGAACCCGCTCACCGATCGCTCGATCTCGATCCTCGGCAAGAAGATCGGCACGACCCGGGTGGCGCTCTACGGCGAGGGCAAGCGGCTGGTCGGCGTGTTCGACATCGAGGTCGCCTACGACACCTCGAAGCTCGCCGCGGAGATCGCGTCGCGCTTCCCGCAAGCGAAGATCCGGGTCTCGACCGCCAACGGCCGCGTGCTGCTGTCGGGCATGGCGCCCGACGGCGTCGCGCTCGATGCGATCCTGTCGATCGCGCGCCAGTTCGGCCCCGAGATCATCAACTCGGTCCAGGTCGCCCAGCCCCAGCAGGTGATGCTGGAGGTGCGGTTCGTCGAAGCCGCGCGCAGCGCCGGCCGCGAGCTCGGCGTGCAGTGGAACATGTTCAACCGCGGCACCAACACCCGCTTCATCGGCAACGTCGGCGACGGCACGCCGGCCGGACAGCTTCCGATCACCAACGGCAAGGTCGGCGGGCAGCCGGACGGCTCGTGCGGCGGCGGACTCAACATATCGTGCCAAGGGCTCACGGTTTCGCCGTTCGTCTCGGCTGGCGTGCTGTCGGCAGCCTCGCCGTTCGGTTTCATCGTCGGCAAGCTCTTGAGCTCCGGGCTCGAGGCCGACGTGCTCGTTAACGCGCTGGAAACCAAGGGCCTCGCCCGCAGCCTCGCCGAACCGAACCTGGTCGCGCTCTCGGGCGATACCGCGAACTTCCTCGCCGGCGGCGAATATCCGATCCCGGTGGTGGGTTCGTTCGGCCAGGTCTCGGTCGACTACAAGCGATACGGCGTGAGCCTCGCGTTCACACCGACCGTGCTGCACAAGGGCCTGATCAATCTCAAGATCGAACCCGAGGTGAGCCAGCTCGACCCCTCGAACAGCGTCGCGGTCGGCAACAACATCACCGTCCCGGCGCTCACCGTGCGCCGCGCCGCGAGCACCATCGAACTGCGCGACGGCCAGAGCTTCGTGCTCGCCGGCCTCCTCCAGAACGACTCGACCACCGGACAGCAGCAGCTGCCCTGGATCGGCGACGTGCCGGTGCTCGGCTCGCTGTTCTCCAGCAAGGCCTATCAGAAGAACGAGACCGATCTCATCATCATCGTGACACCGCGGATCGTGCAGCCGAGCCGTCCCGGCGACGTGATCAAGACGCCGCTCGACAACACGCTGCCGGCCAACGACATCGACTTCTTCCTGTTCAACAAGCCGGAGGTTGCCCGTCGCGAGAACAAGCGTGGCGAGGCGAGCTACGGATACGGCCCGATGGGTCACATGCTCGACCTGCCGAAGGGAGAGACCCATGCCGCGCTCAACTAAGGTCTCGGCCGTGCGCGTTGTCGCTGCGCTCGTCGGTTTCGGTACGCTGCTCGCGTCCTGCTCCGACATCTACTACGACCGCCGGGAGACCGTCCTGTTCGGCGCCGACAATGCGGTCGCGACCGCGGTCGCCGTTCAGACCATCGATCCATGGCCGCCGGCGAGCGCCAATCGTCGCGCGCCCGCGAACGGCGAGCGCGTCGCCGCCGCGATCGCGCGCTACCGCGCCGGCAGGGTGATCCCGCCGCAGGGCAACGGCACCAGCAGCGCCTACCAGCAGCAGCAGCAACAACAGCAGAACAACGGCAACAACGGCGCAGCATCGGGTCCGGCCGGCGTCCCGACGCACTAGACGCACTAGGAGACAGCGCCCGCCCGGCGGGCTCGATCGCAAGAAGGTTCGCGAATGCTTAAACCCGGTACCAAATCCGCGGCCCAGACGCGGGTGGAAGTGCTTTCCGCGGACCCGCAGTTCGAGCGCGCCGTGCAGGACACGTTCGCGGCCAGCGGCAAGATCGACCTCAAGGTCGTGAACGGCACCGTGGCGGCGCACGGGGAGGAGCTCGGCCGCGACGGCGTCACCGTCGTAGTGCTTGATCTCGACCCGGGTGACGCCAACGACATGGCGGCGCTCGAAACGCTGGCGACCCGGCTCGCCGGCTGGCCGCCAATCGTCGTGGTGACGCCGTCATTCGATCGCGAGACGGCGCGGCGGCTGATGCAGATGCGGATCGCCGATTTCCTGATCAAGCCGGTGCAGCCGACCGAATTGGTGCGCACCTGCGCGCGGGTGGTGCAGGCGCCGAAGGCTGCCGATCAGGCCGAGGCGGAAATCTTCACCTACCTTCCGGCCATCGGCGGCGCGGGCGTCACCACGCTCGCGGTCCAGACGGCAATGCTCCTCCTGGGCAGCGGCGACGTGAAGGCGCGGCCTTCCACCTGCCTCGTCGACCTCGACTTCCAGCACGGCACGTGCGCCGACTACCTCGACCTCGAGCCGCGCCTCGACCTCAACGAGATCGAGCCGCGCCCGGAGCGCCTCGACCGCCAGCTCCTGGAAGTCATGCTGACCTACCACGCGTCGGGCCTCGCGGTGATCGCCGCGCCGAACCGGCCGGCGGATATGCGGACCTTCGATCCCGAGATGGTGACGCGCCTGCTCGACCTCGTCGCCACGCAGTTCCGCTACGTCGTCATCGACATGCCGCGCACGTGGTTTGCGTGGACCGACAGCGTGCTGCTCGGCTCGAACAAGCTGTACGTCGTCTGCGAGCTGACGGTGCCGGGCTTGAAACAGGCGAAGCAACTCGTCGCCGCGATCAAGGACCGGCTCACGGACGGGCCGAAACCTCAGGTCATCGTTAATCGTTTCGAACAGCGCATGTTCGGACCCGGGCTGCGGCGCAGCGACGTCGAGACCGCGTTCGGCGCCGATCTCGCAGCCACCGTGCCGAACAGCTATCGCCTGGTGCGCGAAGCGATCGACCGCGGCGTGCCGCTCGATGAGGTTCAGCCCGGCAACAAGGTCACCCACGAACTCAAGAAGCTCGTTTTGCCGGCCCGGCGCCCGGACGGCGAAGCGTCCGCCGCGCCGAAGAAGCTCAAGATGTCGTGGGCCCAATGAGCGCGAGCCCAACGAGCGCAGTGATGTCGATCGGGGCGGCGATGTCGATCGGGGCGGCGATCATTTCCCCTCCCCCGCGTGCGGGGGAGGGTCAGGGAGGGGGCCCGTCCGCAAGTTCGTGCCGTGGAGCGGGCCCCCTCCCTAGCCCTCCCCCGCAAGCGGGGGAGGGGAAAAGAAGCGGCGCCGGAAAAAAGCCAAGACTACGCCTTACTTGCCTACGCCTTACTCACCCACGCAATGCGCGGTCGCGCCGCGCGCAGCTCCGTCGCTGCGGTCGCGGAGGGTAGCGCATGGCCGGGCGCTTCAGCCTTTATCGCGCCGCGACGACGGCGCCGCGGCCGCCGGAGCCTGAGACCGCGCTTCCGTCTCCCGCGGCGAACGCGCACGCGCCGGATGCACCCGCTTCGGTATCAGCCCCGCCCCGCTCCGCGCCTCCTCATCGGCCCGCGCCTCCGCAGGCTGCGCCATCTCAGCCTGCCCCCTCTCGATCGGTAGAGCCCGCGCCGTCTCGGCCGGTAGAGCCCATGCCAGCATCGGCGGCACCTGACCCAACCGAGCCGCCTGCGCCCGCATCAAACTCCCCGTCGCCTCCGCCACAGGAAACGCAGCCAGAGGGCCCAGCCCTGCTCGCGGCAGCAGCGGCCGCGATCAACGCCGGGCCGGTGCCGGCTGCCGCGAACTCCAATCCGCTGCTCAGCGACAAGCTGCTCGACGCCAAGGTGCGGCTGCACCGGCGGCTCATCGAGGAGATCAATCTTTCGGCGCTGGAGAAGCTGCCGGAGGACGAGATGCGGCGTCACGTGCTGCAGCTCGTCTCGCAATACATCATGACCGAGCGGCTCGCGCTCAATGCGAGGGAGCTGACCGACTTCGTCAGCGAGATCCTCGATGAGATGATCGGGCTTGGGCCGCTGGAGCCGATGCTGAAGGACCCGTCCATCAACGACATCCTCATCAACGGCCACGAGTGCATCTATGTCGAGCGTCACGGCCTCCTGGAGCGCAGCCCCGCCCGCTTCAAGGACGAGGCGCATCTGCTGCGCATCATCAACAAGATCGTCGCCGCGGTCGGGCGGCGGGTCGACGAGATGCACCCGCTGTGCGACGCGCGCCTCCTCGACGGATCGCGCTTCAACGTGGCGATCCGCCCGGTCGCGGTCGACGGCCCGCTGGTCTCGATCCGCAAATTCTCCAAGAAGCCGCTGCACCTCAATCGCCTGGTCGACGTCGACGCGCTGCGCCCGCCGATGGCCGAACTGCTGGCGGCGGCGGTCAAGTCGCGGGTCAGCGCCGTGATCTCCGGCGGCACCGGCTCCGGCAAGACCACCATGCTCAATGCCCTGTCGGCGTTCATCTCCGACAAGGAGCGCCTCATCACCATCGAGGACGCGGCCGAGCTTCAGCTGCAGCAGCCGCACGTGGCGCGGATGGAAACCCGGCCGCCGAACATCGAGGGCAAGGGCGAGATCAAGCAGCGCGATCTCATCAAGAACGCGCTGCGCATGCGACCCGAGCGCATCATCCTCGGCGAGTGCCGCGGCGAGGAAGCCTTCGACATGCTCCAGGCCATGAACACCGGCCACGAAGGATCGATGGCGACGATCCACGCCAACAATCCGCGCGAGGCCATCTCCCGCCTCGAACAGATGATCGGCATGGCCGGCCTGCCGATGACGATCGCCAGCATCCGCGGCCAGATCGCCGCGGCGATCCGGCTCATCGTCCAGCTCCAGCGCCTCTCTGACGGCAAGCGCAAAGTGACGAGCATCGCCGAGATCACCGGCATGGAAGGCGACGTGCTCCAGATGCAGGAGATCTATCGGTTCGTGCGCACCGGCACCGCGGAGGACGGCACCGTGCAGGGCCACTTCGCCGCGACCGGTATCAGACCGCGTTTCCTCGGCGACCTTGCCGCCAAGGGCATCCGCATCCCCGGCAGCTATTTCGACCCCAACAATCCGCTCTGATGTGTCCCGTGAACCACCAACACGCACCGCCGTCATCGCCCGGCTTGACCGGGCGATCCAGTAGCCACCGCAATTTCATTGTGGGCACGGCACCGCTCCACGTGATGGCGCGGTGGTTACTGGATGCCCCGCATGCGCGGGGCATGACGTCGTTGGCTTGGACGGAAACATACGGGACAGAGCGCTAGCGCCATGCCGTTCGAGATCGACGATATTTACATCGTCTACGGCTTTGCCGCCGTCTCGGCGATCCTGTTCGCCGAGGCGGTGTACCTGTTGGTCTTCAAGTCGACGTCGTACCGCTCGCGCATCAATCGCCGCCTGTCGCTCCTGACCGACAATGCAGACCGCGCCAACGTGCTGGTGCAGTTGCGCAAGGAGCGTGGGCTCGACCAGTTCGGCGACTTCCGCCTGCCGGTGGCTGCGCTCAACCGGCTGATCCTCCAGTCCGGTCTCACCATCGGCCTGCCGCGGCTCGTGCTCGTGGCGTTGTTCGCCGCCGTCGCTGTGTTTGCGGCGGTCGTGATCCTGCGCGGCAGCCTCGTCGAGGCGGCGGTGTGGATGGTGGTCGCGTGCGTGCTCGGCCCCTACGTCGTATTGCGCATGATGCGCGGCCGGCGCCAAAAGCGGTTCGGCCTGCAGTTTCCGGACGCGATCGACATCATCGTGCGCAGCCTGCGCGCCGGCCATCCCGTGCCGATCGCGGTCAGCATGGTGTCGCGGGAAATGCCCGATCCGATCGGCAGCGAATTCGGCATCGTCGCCGACGAGGTCACCTATGGCGCCGACCTCGAAACCGCGATGCGCAATCTCTATTTCCGCGTCGGCCAGGACGACCTGCCGCTGTTCGTGACCGCGGTGGCGATCCAGGGCACGACCGGCGGCAATCTCGGCGAAATCCTCCAGAACCTGTCGGCGGTGATCCGGCAGCGCTTCAAGATGCGGCGCAAGGTCAAGGCGCTGGCGGCGGAAGGGCGCATGTCGGCGCTGATGTTGTCATCGCTGCCGATCGGGGTGTTCTTCGTCATTTTTTTCATCTCGCCCGATTTTTACGGCAGCGTGTGGCAGTTCGATTTGACCAAGATGGTCCTCGCCGGAGCGGTGTGCTGGATGCTGCTCGGCAATTTCGCCATGTACCGCCTGGTCAATTTCAGGATCTGAGCGGTGGACGCCCTCTTCAATATCTTGGACGACAATACCGGCCTGGTGCTGGCCGCGGTCGTCTTCATCGCGTCCACCTGCCTCGCCTTCGGCGTGATGGCGGCGGTGCGTCTGCGCGGCGACGTGCGCAAACGGACCGCCGGGATCGCGAGCGCCGCCCCCGAACCCGGCGAGGGCCGCGAGTCGCTCCGCGACGCCGGCATGAAAGCGGTGCAGCGGCTCGTCGAGCGCGCCACCAAGCACTATGGCTCGGTCGACGAATCGAGCATGAAGGTGCTGCGGCGGCGCCTGGTGGAGGCGGGCTTCTTCGACCCCCGCGCGGTCGGATTCTTTTTCGTCGCCCGCGCCACGCTCGCGATCGGCGTCGCTTTCCTTATGGTCCTGATGGCGCCGTTCCTGCCGGAATCGTTCGACCGGTTGTTCTGGGCGATCGTCGGCCTCGGCGGCCTCCTCGGCTACCTCGTGCCGAGCCTCGCGCTCGATCGCATCATCAAACGGCGGCGTGACGAGTATCGCATCGGCTTTCCGGATTTCATGGATCTGCTGGTGGTATGCGCCGACGCGGGGCTGTCGATGGAGGCGGCGCTGGAGCGGGTCGGCCGCGAGCTCGGGCCCTCCTATCCGGCGCTCTCGACCAACATCCACATGACCAATCTTGAAATCCGCGCCGGCAGCTCGCTCACCGAGGCGCTGGAGCATTTTGCTGCCCGGCTGGGACTCGACGAGGTCAAATCCTTCGCGACGCTGATCCAGCAATCCGCCGAACTCGGCTCGAGCATCACCGACGCGCTGCGGGTCTACAGCGAGGACATGCGCCACAAGCGGCTGTCGATTGCCGAGGAAAAGGCTTATGCGCTGCCGGCGAAACTGTCGTTTCCGCTGATGGTGTGCATCTTCCCGGTGCTGTTCGTCGTCATCCTGCTACCGGTGTTCGTGCGCATCAAGCTCGGGGTCTACTGACCCGTTCGGATCGCCCTGCGCTTCCACCCCATCGTACCTCGGGCGGGGCTAAAGTTCCTTAACCAAACACCTTTAGAGTTCCACGGTATCCACTGCTGCTTCGGGACGGCGCGGTGCATTCATCGTGCGCGTGCGGACGCGCCAAGGGCTGAGATGAGTGTTGGCGTACTGCGAGCCGGCAGCGTACTGGCGGGATGCCTCATATGGCTCAGCGCCTGTCAGACCGACTCAACCGGCACAACCAGCACGGGTGATTTTTTCAATCTGCCCAATCCGTTCCGCCCGATCGAAGTGGAGAACACGGCGTCGGTGCCGAAGACCACCAGCTCGGAAGCGACCAAGGTCACGAATTATCGCCCGAGCGACCCGAACGATGATCTGAGCCTCGGCAAGGAAAATTTCCGCCAGGGCAATTACGGCCTTGCGGAGCGGTATTTCCGCAAGGCGGTCGAATCCGGCCCGCGCGATGCCGAGGCGTGGCTCGGCCTCGCCGCCGCCTACGACCGGCTGCGCCGCTGGGATCTCGCCGATCGCGCCTATGCCGAGCTCATCAAGATCGCGGGGCCGACGCCGGCGATCCTGAACAACCAGGGCTATTCCTTCATGCTGCGCGGGGACTTCGGCCGCGCCCGCGAAATCCTCACCGAGGCCCAGGCGAAAGACCCAAGCAACCCGTTCATCCACAACAACCTTCTCCTGCTGGAGGATGCCGTGCGCGCCCGCAAGGCGATCCGGTAGGCGGAGCGGCGCGTCTTCTTTCCCTTCCCCCGCACTTTCCTTCTTCCCCTCCCCCTGCACCGCCGCATGGGGGGAGGGGCAAAAGTGGTTCGTTGCGGCGGGGGCTCGCAGTGCAGCACGATTCCCTATAGGTATGCGGCGGGGTATTTGCGGCAGCGGAAGGCCATGCTGGACGAGATCAAAAAACTGTTCGCCGAACTGTCGGGTGGCGGCAAACCTGACAGCCATTTCGACGCCAATGACTATCGGGTCGCTGCGGCGGCGCTGCTCGTCCATGTGGCGACGCTCGATGGCGAACTCTCGCAGACGGGGCGCCAGAAGCTGCGCGACCTCCTCAAGTCGCAATTCTCCCTCACCGACGCATTGACCGACGAACTCATTGCGGCGGCGAAGGCGGCCGATCGCGACGCGGTCGACTTCTACCATTTCACCCACCTCTGATGCGCACGCTCAACGAGCAGGGCCGCCTGAAGGTGGTCGAGATGCTGTGGGAGATGGCCTTCGTCGACGGCAACGTCAGCGAATTCGAAGACAACATGATGTGGCGGGTCGGCGATCTCCTGGCGATTTCCCAGAACGACCGCATTGCGCTCCGTCAGCGCGCCGCCGAGCAGCGCAGCGGCAAGGAAGCGCCCCAGGAAACGCTCAAGGAAACGGTCAAGCAGGCGCCGAAAGAAGCACCATGAGCAACGCCGGCACCGCGCCGTGGCGGCGCGGTCGCGGCCCGAGCGCGTGACCCCCTCGAAGCCGTCATAGGAGGCGCGCACGGAAATTGCTTGTCAAAGCGCTGCGGCGCTTCGACATTCATGCGTGCATGATTCCGCCAACCCCTCGGCAAAGCCCTCAGCAAAACCCTCCGGCAATCTCGCCTGGGTCAATCCTTACGACCTCATGAGCCGGCCTGTCCTGATCGTGCTCCATCAGGAGCAGTCGACGCCGGGCCGGGTCGGCCAGCATCTCGCGGCCCGCGGGATTGCGATGGACATCCGGCGGCCGCGGCTCGGCGAGAAGCTGCCCGCAACGCTCGCGGATCATGCGGGCGCCGTGATCTTCGGCGGCCCGATGAGCGTCAACGATCCGGACGATTACATCCGCGACGAGATCGAGTGGATCAAGGTGCCGCTCGCCGAGGAGAAGCCGTTCCTCGGCATCTGCCTTGGCGCGCAGATGCTGGCGCGCCAGCTCGGGGCGAGCGTCGGGTTTCATCCCGAGGGCAAGGCCGAGGTCGGCTACTACCCGATCCACGTCACGCCGGCGGGCCATGCGGTGATCGAGCCCTGGCCGCAGGTGGTCTATCAGTGGCATCGCGAGGGCTTCGACCTGCCCGCGGGCGCCGAACTTCTGGCGTCGGGCGACATCTTCAAGGTGCAGGCGTTCCGCTACGGCCCGGCGGCCTACGGCATCCAGTTTCACGCCGAGGTCACCCACGCCATGATGTGCCAGTGGACCACGCGGGGACATGACCGCCTGGCGATGCCCGGCGCCAAGCCCCGCAGCGAGCACTTCGCGGATCGGCCGGTCTATGATCTTGCGATCCGCACCTGGCTCACCGCGTTTCTCGATCGCTGGTGCGAGGACGGTCAGTCCTTGTGCAGCCGGTCGACGCGCAGCAGCGCCGGAAATATCCGCGCGCCGATGGCGACGACCAGCAACGTGCTGATGCCGCCGATCAGCACCGAGGCCGAGGTGCCGAACGCCGTCGCCACCGCGCCGGCACGAAAATCGCCGAGCTGATTGGCGGTGCCGGTGAAGAGCGCGTTGACCGCGCTGACCCGGCCGCGCATGGCGTCGGGCGTTTCCACCTGCACCAATGTCTGCCGGATGACGACGCTCACCATGTCGGCGGCGCCGAGCACCGCGAGCAGGCCCATCGACAGGTAGAACGAGGACGACAGCGAGAACGCGACCGTCATCACGCCGTAGGTCGTGACGCAGGCGAACATGATGCGGCCGACGCCGCCCGCGAGCGGCGCGCGCGCCAGCACCACCGAGATGACGAGCGCCCCGATCGCGGGCGCCGCGCGCAACAGCCCCATCCCCCACGGGCCGGTGCCGTAGACGTCGCGCGCGAGGGCCGGCAGCAGCGCGAGCGCGCCGCCGAGCAGCACCGCGAAGAGGTCGAGCGAGATCGCGCCGAGCACGATCGGGTTGCGGCGGATGTAGCCGAAGCCGGCGAACAGCGCCGCGAAGGTGACCGGCGCGCGCCGCGACACCGCGTGCTCGGTCCGCACGAACACCATGCACACGCTGCCGGTGACGAAGAGCGCGCAGCACAGCGCGTAAACGAAGGTCGGCCCGACGAGATAGAGGAAGCCGCCGAGCGCCGGGCCCGCGATGGTCGCGGTCTGCTGCGCCGAGGCGAGCGCCGCGATCGCCCGCGTCAGGTGGCGCTGCGGCACGATCACCGGCAGCACGGTCTGGAACGCCGTGCCCTCGAAGGCGCGCGCCGAGCCGACGATGAAGGCAGCGCCAAGAATCCATTCCTTGGCGATGACGCCCGTCAGCGTCGCCACCACCAGCATCAGCGCCGCGATGGCCTCGACGATCTGCGCGAGGCGCAGCACCAGCGAACGGTCGTGCCGGTCCGCGACCTGGCCCGCGACGACGGCGAGCAGCGCCGCCGGCACGAACTGGAACAGGCCGATCAGCCCGAGATCGAAGGTCGAGGACGTGAGCGCATACATCTGCCAGGCGAGCGCGACGCCCAGCATCTGGAAGCCGATCATGCTCGCGACCCGCGACACCCACAACAGGAGCACCGGCGGATAGCGCAGCACCGAAAACGAGTCGGATGGGCTCAAACCCGCCGCGCCCTTTCCGACGCGTCAGGACAGAAGGCTGTGGCGGGAGGCATGTGCGGTCGGCGGGCGGACATCGTCCGCACGCTTATAGCATCGGGACGAGGGAGCAGTAGGGCCTGTAGGGCGCAATAGCGAAAGCGTATTGCGCCACCGCGAGTTCCCAGCGGCGCAATACGCTGCGCTATTGCGCCCTACGCCCGACCGCTCATCGCAAGATTCAGCTGCGCGGGAAAGCCGACACGAACATCGCGAAAAGTCGAGGATGCCGCGACGTCACGCTTGCTCTCTCTTTCCCCTCTCCCGCTTGCGGGGGAGGGCTAGGGAGGGGGCACACTCCACGGCACGAACGCGCGGACGAGGCCCCCTCCCTGACCCTCCCCCGCAAGCGGGAGAGGGGAAAAGATCGGGACCGCCGACACCAACGTCGCGGAAACACCAACGTCGCGAAAAGTCCGCGATGCGAGCAACGCGCCTCGAATTACTGCGCTCAATTCTGCCGCTGCGCCGACTTGTTCTTATTCGCTTCGTGGTGGCCGATCGCACATCCCGCCGCCGCGCCAGCGACGCCATGATGGCCCGCATAGTGCCCGGCGATGCCGCCGATGATCGCCCCTTTGATGCACCCCTTCGCTTCCGCGGCAGGCACAGAAAGAGCAACGACTGCCGCGGCCATAGCCGCGCATGCGAGAAAACGCTTCATATCAAACTCCCTTATTCTTCATTCGGGAGATTGAACGTGCGAGCCAGGACAGAGTTCCACAGGCGCGCGTCTCCTACCGCGCCTGAACATCACATCAAGCTTGTCGGTTCGCCCGTGGCCCTGCTGATGGCGGGCTTGCCGGCTTGGCGATCCCCCCATAGCCTGACGCCCATCGCAGCTCGCACGAGGGAGCGTTGCCGTGGCACGGTTGCAACTCGGAATTTCGATTGCGGTGGTCGCCGGATTTGCGCTCCTTGCAGCGCATAGTGTTGCGCAAAATGCCGCGCCGAAGACGCCGCAACAACAGGACGATGAGAACATCGCCGATCTCGTCCTTGCCAATCACATCTTGGCGGATCAGGGCGTGCTGGACGGGTTCGGGCACGTCAGCGTGCGCTCGGTCAAAAATCCCACCCACTATTTCATTTCACGTTCGCGCGCTCCGGCTTTGGTCGCGCCTGAAGACATCATGGAATATGACCTCGACGACAACGCGATCGATGCGCGCGGACGCTCGTCGTATTATGAGCGTTTCATTCACAGCGAGGTCTACAAGGCGCGGCCCGACGTCAATGCGGTCATTCACAGCCATTCGCCCGCGGTCGTTCCTTTCAGCGTCAGCAATGTGCCGCTCAAGCCGGTATCGCACATGGCAGGGTTCTTGATTGGCGCGGTCCCGGTGTTTGAAATTCGCGAGGCCGGAGGAAACGAGACCAACATGCTGGTCGGCAACAAGGTGCTCGGCGCGGCGCTCGCAAAAAGGCTCGGGTCAGGCCCGGTCGTGCTCATGCGCGGGCACGGCGACACGGTCGTCGGGCCAGCGCTCAAGACCGCGGTCATCCGTGCGATTTACACGGAGCTCAACGCACGCTTGGAAGCCGAAGCGCTGCGCCTCGGCGGCACGGTGACATTCTTGAACGAGGTGGAAGCCGCAAAAATAGGGGCGATAGAAGACCGCGACGATCGGCCCTGGGAGATTTGGAAATCTCAGGCCTTGGCTCACGGCCAACCGCGGTAAGTGGCGCAATACGCTACGCTATTGCGCCCAAGGACCTGCTGCCTTTGGGCTCGATTTGAGCTCAGCCTCAAAACACTTTTTCGTCCAGTAGTGGGAAACAATCAGTGCGTCGAGCATACGCTCCTTCTGCGTTTGCAGTCGCTCCGACATATAGGATACGCGTTCCGCCGCCTACGACCAAAATGACAGCTGCTTACCGAAAAGACGTTCGCGTAGCTCGCGCTTACTCATGTCGCGGCGCTTTGCGACCATGTTGATCAGCCTATTCTGCAGTTCTTGGAAATACGGTGCGAGTTTGCGGAAAATAGGCAACGCCCTTTTCGGCGTACCTCAATGTGAAGTGGATATGCTTGTCGTTCATGTCGCCCGCCTTCTTCTCTATGATGAACGCTAGCGTCTGGAGTTTTGTCGACGCTCTTGACAAACAGCGCTTCGGGAGTGCCGGGCATGGAGGTAGTCGCGGAGGAGTTCTCCCTGCTCGCAGGCTGTGGCGGGAGGGAGAATGCTTGTGGTAGTTCGCGATGGCTTTTTCCTCGACATAGGCTCGCGCTCTGACTATCTCGTCATTGAACGCGTGGGTCTTCAACCCCGTGCCGTCGCGCCCGATCGGGCTCTCATCACCTGTAGAAATTTTGAGGCTTACCGCGTGGACACGCAGTAACCGCAGAGGCCCGCTGGAGGTCGAAGGAAATCGAAATCTGCGGGAGCGATGAGGTTTGCGATATGTAGACGTGCCTAACTGTGTTCCGACACGCTTTCGAGCCGAGGGAGCGGCTCGATGCGCGAGGCAAATTAACAGAGGCGCGAGTTTCCTCCTCCGAGAAACGTTGATGGAAGTATCTGCGGACCTGGTGTGGAGGTTGATGCTCCAAAGGATGAGCTCAACCACGCGTACGACGCTGTCCGGCGTCATGTCGCGGTTGTCCGGACGCTCCAGTTCCTTCTGATGGTGATTGAGGCGTTGCATACCGGTCGTGCTTTCGGCGGGTGCCACTATCTTCGATAGCCTGACAACCGTTGAGTTTAGAGTTGGGGTTTTCCCTGCAATCCACCAGATGCCAAAAATTTCGGGCGAAGACTGGAAATCGACCCCAAAATCATGCAATGCGGCATTGCGGGTGCGGCTATCAATTTGCCTTATATTCCAGCATCCTCGCGAGGTCGATGAACTGAAGCAGGCTGAGGATCGTCTTCATCGCCCTGGGTCTCCAGACGTCGTCGGTTTTTGATGGATCGGCCTTGTCCGATACGCAGCGAACCGACCGCTACCGGAACACGGTGCTTTTTGGCCGCTGCGCACACGCCCCCGGCCTCCATCTCGACGCCGGCGAGCTTATGATAGTGCCCGCGTCAGGGCATCTGCATGATCAATGCTCGTAACAACTTCATCCACTGACGTAATCGGGTCATTACGAATGTGGGGCCGAAGATCCGGTGGCCATTCCGCGAACTTGTGGGCGACCTCGGCCCAGTCACTCTTATCAAAAAGGTTGGATCTTCTATCAGATATGCGACGAGGCGACCGTCGAGTGGATAAGGATTTGGTGTGAAGAGCGTGTCGTCGGCGGTAATCTTGCGTACTGCCAGGTCGAAGACAATTTCCGGAACGAGGAGCGCGCCCAACTTCATCTTCGCCTGCTCGAAGCCGCCGGCTAGACCGGTGACGAGCAGGAGATCCGGGCGCTCCTTCTTTCTTCGATATACGCCATCGTTGAGACCGCAGCAGCCACGCGACCCATTCCATGCGCACAATAAACCTCCAGAGTGACACCATCTTTCGATCCAACGAGAAGTTCTTCGTGGTGGTCGCCTTTGAAGTCGATGGAACTGCGGTCAAAAATGTCGCGTTCTTCGTCCAAGGCAACGAAGATGGCGATACGTTTTCCCGACGAGTTCGTGCGCGGAGCGGCTTGCGGCTAATAACGGCTTCGTGCCGACGCGGAGGAGTGATCCCGTGCGGGTCTATCACTTTGCATTCGCTCGGCAGCTATCGCAAGGATCAAATCGAGCTGTTCAAACTCAACCTCGTGCGGCTGCATGTCTAAGTTCGGAGGAGTGCGCGCAGCGATGGTAGCCGACAATGTTCTGACCCATTCCGGAGAGTTCCTGCGCCGCGAGAGCAATCCGAAACTTCAGCTGCGGCGGGGTTGCGTCGGTAAGCCGAAGATAAGCCTCGCGAAAGGCGAGATAGCCTTTGAGCGCGCGCGAAGTTCGACCAAAGCGGCGGCCGCCTAGTCTCTCCGCAATGTGGTGGAGACCGAGAGGCTTCAGGGACGCAATGAAATTGTCCATATCGAAGCGATTCCCGCCAAGGCGGGGAAATTCGAAGGCTTCGCCATCCATAGGGTAGGTCACGGACAGTGTCGATGCTGTATTCTTCGCAATAGAATTTCCACGTATTCGGCCTGGAGTATCCGCTGCAAGTCGTCTTCGTAGCGCCTGTCGGTTTCCTCAAACATGGCTGACACGCCGTTCCAAACAACGCCGGCTTCGTTGCGGTTGAGCCGGTCCCGGAATTTTTGACAGACGCGCGACCGCACGGGCCCCGAGCCGCTTGACCGGCGCCCAGAGCTCGGATCGGTCGGGGCCAGCCTGCCACCTGTCGACCAGGCTCGCGGCCGAGTTCGAACGCGCTTGTCCTTGAACGCGACTGTAGAAGTTTTCAGGATGAAGTCGCCGTCATCGTCGTAGAGATCGCCGAAGTCGTCTCGGTACGGCAAATATGCATCGCGGCGTCGGTCGACAAAAGCGGTAAGGCTCGAACCGCGCATTGGAATTTGGACGAGACCAAGATCGAACAGCGCTCGCTTTCCGGCTGCAACCCGTCGCAGGATCGGACATTCCGTTAGGAAGCCGACAGGTAGCAGGCAGTGGTCTTCACAGAGCCACGCGGCGACGTTCGTCCAGCTTGAGACAATCTGTTCGTGCCGATCCTCTGGAAGATCGTAGAGGCCGTAGTATCGCCTAATTTGGCGGTTGGTGAACTCCAGGAACAGGTCTGGCAAGTCAGCGATCCGCGAGGATCTTGTCGACCTCTTCATATAGCAATTCGGGGTCATCGCCGTCATTGCGGATTGCGTGGTCGAAAGAGATGCCCTCGATCTCCTTCGGCAGCGTGCACCGCGTCGATTTGCGCGTCGTATTCCTGTCCGCGGGCCTTCAGCCTGCGCATACGCGTTTCTTCGCTCGCATCTATAGTGACCAGGACGAACGAGTTCCTACGGCAATATTCGACATTCGACTTGAAGCGCATTCCGTCGACACAGATTGGGGTGCCGGGTCGCTGTGTGCTGAGCTCTTGCAGTGCAACACGCAGCCACACGTCGGGATCAATCGCTCGCATAGCATCGTTGACCTTGTTCAGCATCGTCTTAGACTGCGTATTGAAGAGGCGCTCGGTAATTTCACGGGCATATAGCGCCAGGTCTGCACAACGCGTAGCCGTAGGTGTTTTGCAGATAATCTGAGGCAAGCGATCTCCCCGCCCCGCTGCGGGCGGAAAGCGCGATGTTGGGCAGCGGTCGCATGAAATGCTCTCCCAATGCGTCAGCTGAACACTAAGACTGACCGTCTAAAGGTCATGATCGAGCGCCTCAGGACAGCCCTGCCG
>CAVPDZ010000028.1:0-266899 GCA_963702755.1 uncultured Alphaproteobacteria bacterium
CTCTCTCTCTCTGCTCATCCGCCGACCCTTCAGCGAATTGTAGCTTGGGGTGATTGACACTTGGTACGTGTGCGGCGAGAACTCTTCCTTGAACGTGAGCGCGTCGCTGCAAAAAAAAAAAAAAAAAAAAAAAAAAAAACACACACACACACACACACACACACACAGCATCCTTTGATGTGTCCAAGGTCCGAACCGCTATCGATGGCGTATTGAAGCTGCTCACCACTACGCTCGCACAGATGCACGGGCGGTTCGCCTCGTCGTTCGACGAGACTGCGCCCACCCTCACGATGATCTCGTCGCTGGCAGAAGGCTCCGATCGTATTGCGGCGCAGGCGGCACTCGATCTGAAGATGCCGCTTGATGTGGTGCTGCCGTGTCCGCGTCAGCGGTACGAGAAAAGTTTCGAGGACGATGCTTCGCGCCAAGGATTCGGTCGGTTGCTTGGCCAAGCCCGGGCAACATTGGTTCTGCCGCTCCCTGAAGATGCAAAAACAAGCGACACCGCCTCTCTCGATCACGCCTATGAGTTGGGCGGGCTCACGGTGCTCGCGCAGTCGGACGTCCTGATCGCAGTGTGGGACGGGCGGCCGGCGCGCGGTCGCGGCGGCACGGCCGAAATTGTCGACGAGGCCGCAAGGCAGGGCACTCCGATCGTTGTCATCGACCCGAAGGACGGAGAACCGCACCTGCGATGGAGCGGCAGCCTGCCGCTTCCGGTGCCGGCGCGGCACGCGCTCGATCTGCCGGTCGTCCCGCTCGCTTCTGGCCTTGAACGTATCATTCTCAAACTGGTCGAACCGCCGGCCTCGTCACACGAGACCGAAGGTATGCGGATCTTTTTCGACACGCTGCTCGAGAACCGGTTTCAACACGTAGGATGGCGATTGCTCCGTCGCGCCTCGGGGCTCGATCGCCGTACCGCTCAAAAGAAGCAGGAGACTGTGCCGGAAAGCCTAAATCCCGGCGCGGAGACTGAGACGAATTGGCTTGCCGCCGAGCGCCTCCGCGGGGTCTCCCACGCGGCAAGTGTTGCCGCCGACCATCATGCCAACGCATTTCGAACGGCATTCGTGATTAATTTCTTGCTTGGTGCGGCGGCGGTGCTGTTCGTCGCGCTGTCGATCTTGATCAAACCGTTTGACGTCGCCGACGGCTACGAGAAGGAGGTGCATGCCTTCCTCGTGGTTGCGGAACTGACCTGTGTGCTGATCGTGGTCGGCTACGTGTTGGTGGCGAGCCGGGAGCAATGGCATCGCCGCTGGTTCGAGGCGCGCGAAGTCGCAGAACGGTTGCGGGTCGCGGGTCCGTTCTGGATGCTCGGCGTATGGCCCCACAATTTGTCCGCTCTTCAGCCGGCGTGGACCGGATGGTACATGCGGGCCATTCTGCGCGAGCAGCCGGTGTTCTCCGGAGATCTCGGGACGTCCTTGCCGACTGCCAAAAATATTTTGAAGGCTCTAATAACCGGCCAAATTCGTTACCACTCACAAAACGTTCACGACATGGAACATCTCGATAGCCGACTGAACATCGTCGGCGTCATCTGTCTTGCGATCACGCTGATCGGCGGGATTACCATCATCCTTGCAACTGTGATTTTACCGGGTGGACTGCCTGACAGGCTCGAAGCGGTTCTGACTGCGCTTGCGGTCTTTCTGCCCGCATTGGCGACTGCACTCTACGGCATCCGCCTTATTGGCGACTTCGATGATTTGGTGCGGCGCTCAAACCGAACACTCGCCGCCCTGACTGCCCTCGAGCGCGGCCTGGAGACGGCAGCCAGCAATCTTCCGGTATTGCGGGCGTGTGCACGTCAGACGGCAGATGTGATGCTGGCAGACGTCGAGGCTTGGCGCGTCGCGGTCGAAAGTCGGGATTTGGGCGCAGCGTAGGAAGGCGCCAGAGCCAATTGCCAAGCGTAGCGCCGAATGCGACTGGACATCGCACGCTACGAGTGGCCGGAGATCCAGTCGCCGCGCTCGGCCTTGGCCGTGAAAATCACCTCGAACAGCGTACCGTCCTTGGGTTTGCTAGTGATTTCGAGTTGCGCCTGATTTGCCTCCGCAAGTGCGCGCGTGAGCGGTAGGGTTTGCCCGGTGGCGGACCAGGGCGGTGTTGTGGCCTGCGGACCGCTGGCGTCCAGCGCCGCCGCGATCGCGGTCTCGGTGATGCCGCTCCCATTGTCGCGCAGCCGCAAGACCATATCTCGTGCCGGCGTGACGCCGGTCGAAACGATGACCTGCCCGCCCGGCCGCGAGTTTCTCAGCGCACTGCCAAGGAGGTTGCTCACAATCTGGCGCACCGCCCCGAGGTCGGCGAGTACGCGGCCCGCGGTCGGCGCCAGCGAGACGCGCATGATCACCCGAGCCTCGTTGGCCTGCGGCTGCATTTCCAAGACACTTTCGCTGACGACCTCGTTCAGGTTCACCGCGGACGGCGAAAGATCGAAAGTGCCGGCTTCGATTTGGGCAAGATCGGCCGCGTCGGTAATGAGCGCCAACAAATGGGTACCGGCGAGCCGGATATGATCCACATAGGAACGGTAGCGCTCGTTGCCGATCGCTCCGAACCGCTCGGCAAGCATGATGTCGCAGAAGCCGAGGATCGAGTTGAGCGGTGTGCGCGCATCGTGGCTGAGCTTTGCGAGAGCCATTAACTTGTCACTGGCAGTTGAGCCCAACGGTTCGGCTGCGGCGGAGGCTGCAATCGATCGCAGGGCGATCGCGAGCCGGTTATTGTCTTCGCCGACGCGTCGGATAGCGACGCTCACCGGCACTTCGGAGCCGCTGCGCGTCAATGCTACAAGCGTGACGGCGGCGTGGCCCGGATCGCGCCTTGCTGCGCTTAGCGCATCGGCGAGGAGGGAACGGCTTTGCGGCGCCAACAAGCTTACGAATTCCGCCCCTTCGAGTTCGCGCCGGCTTCGGTCGAACAGCAATTCGCCGCCGCGATTGCTCGATAGGATGCATCCGTTGCAATCGATGACCATGACTGCATCAGTCGCCGCGTCGAGGATGCGACGCATGTCGCGCAGCTCACCTTCGGCGCCGCGAAGGGCCGCCTCATACGTCGTCTCGTCGGCGTCGGTCTTCGCCAATACGATCGCGAATGCCGGCTCGCCGTTCCAGGTAATCGCATGTAGTCGGCCATCGACCGGCAGGTGGCTGCCCGATCGGGTCGCGATCAGGAGATGCCGGCCTTCGGCTCTGCCTTCGGTCAGCGAGGCGATCTCCGTGTCGACGAACAAGGCGTCGAGACCGCCCGCGGCCGCCAACGCCCTGAGGTCCGCATAGCCGGTCATAGCCAGGAAAGTGCGATTGGCGAAGACGAGTTCATCGTATCGATAGACGAGGATGCCGATTGGCAGTCGATCGAGAAACGCGTGGTCGTTGACGGCGTGCGTTTCGTGATTGGGCAGCGGTTGGCGCTTCGGTCCGGCGCTGACGTCCCCGCGATCCCGCACTGGCTCGTTGAGCTGCAGCCGGGCCGCCAATTGGCGGGACAATTCGCGGAAGGCGTTGTGCTCACCCGGACTGAGCGCGGGCGGCCTTCCATCCGACGTGACGTCGACGCTCGCGGCCACGCCTGGAAACGGCACCACGTTCTCAGCCTCGCGCACAGGGACCGCGGGCTCGTCAAGAGGAGGGGTGTCGGTCGGCGCTTCGGGCGGTGCGAACAGCGCGAGTGACCGCATCTTTCGCACGCGCTCGATACGGTCAACATCCCTGCAGACGCCGAAGCCGCGATAACCAAGAAAGGTCCGATTACGGTCGAACGCCGGCAGGCCGGCAAGCTCGACGTCGAGCCGTTCCGGGGTCCCTTCGACGGGCCAGGAAATTACGATGTTGCTCCACGTGTCGCGCGTCGCAATCGCGCGCGCGATCCGCCCGGCGGGGTCGAGGCAAAGTTCGGCGTTGATTTCGCGCCAGGGGCGCCCCAGCGCGATCGACATCCCAGAGCCGATGATCTCGGTGAATTCATCCGAGCCGAGCGTGAAGCGACCGTCGGCGTCCATTTGCCAGATGAAGCGCAGCGGGTGGCGGGGTCGTGGTACGCTTTCTTCCGACGGCGGCTCGGTCGTCGTCTCCACGGCCACCGGCTCGGCCGACGCTGCTTCCGCGTCTCCTTCAAAACCAACCGGCGCGTCAGAGAATTTCTGTTCGTCAGTCGTTTCCGTCGCTTGGTCCACGGCGGCCGCAGCTTCTGAAATGGCGGCCTCTGAAACTGCAGCCCCTGGTGCCGCAGCTGCCGCAACTGAGGTCTCTGGAACGGTGGTTTCTTGGGCTCTCGGCGCCGAGACAACGAGCGATTGGAGAATGACATCCACGAAGTCTGTGGTTGGCGGATTATCTTCGGTCGGATCGCCAAAACGCATCAGGAGCAGTGTGTCGGCGCCATCACTGATGCGACTGAGGCTGGCTGGGCCAATCCTGGTTGGCCCTGCGGCGGCGCCGGTCTCAGCGGCGATCGCGCATAGATCGGCGGCCAGGATAATGCCTACGTGAGCGGCCCCAGCGAGCCGACGTGTCGCTTCGCGCGTCGCAAACAGGATAGTGCCGTCGGCCCGGACCGCCGCGATTGTCTCTTGATCATCGAGATCGAGCCGGCGCAGCCGTTCGACAAGCGAGCATGCTGGTCCGGCTGCCTCCGTCGCGATCGTTTCGTCCATCAAGCCCCACGCCATCGCCCGGGAACCGCTCGCGGCGGCGGCAATAAATTCTTAACAATGCCGTATAAAGCGCTGCCTCGGCGGCGTCCACGTCGGGCAGGCCCTGGTGGACGGCGAAAGCGGGCTAACGTTAATCGTGTTGAATCGAACTCCGTGATCTTTTTGGGCGTTAACCAAAACCTTTTGCGTCGGGCAACGAAATCGCGCTAGCCTTTTGGTGCCGACGAGAAAGGCTGCAATCGGCGAAAGTGCGGCGACTGAACGCGGCACATCGGACGCTTGCGCAATCCCGTTCA
This sequence comes from uncultured Alphaproteobacteria bacterium, assembly GCA_963702755.1. GTDB lineage: Bacteria > Pseudomonadota > Alphaproteobacteria > Rhizobiales > Xanthobacteraceae > JAJPKK01. Next base: position 4,972 of record CAVPDZ010000028.1, read on the forward strand.
CGAGAGGAGACCCCATGGATAAGGACGCGATGCGCCATTTCGAAGTCCCTGCCGAAATGCGTGCAATGGTGGAGAAGAGCGTCGAGCAAGCGCGATCGGCATTCAACAGCTTCATGTCGGCGGCTCAGGACGCAATGGCGCAGTTTGAGGGTCACGCCAAGGCCGCTCAGGCCGGCGCCAAAGACATGAGCGAAAAGGCGTTGGGCTACGCTGAACGCAACGTTGCAAACGCGTTCGCTTTCGCTGAAAAGCTGGTTCGTGCTAAGGACCCGCAAGAGTTTATGCGTCTTCAGACCGAATTCATGCAGGCTCAGATGAAGGAGCTTACTGCGCAGGCGAAGGACCTCGGCGAGCAGGCCACTCGCATGACGATGAAATCGCCGCCGCCAAGGGCCTAAGCGACGTTTTTGGTTCGCTCCGGCGCCTGAACGCGATCTGCGAAAACTCAACTTGTTCCTACTTCTGAAATAATTTTTGCATCGCAAAATTCATATTGCGGTGCATTAACGCCGTGCTATATGGATAATCATCTTGGGCGGTGCCTACGCACTGGTCCCGATGAGCTTCTTAGCGCTGGAATTGACCGGCGGCGGCAATGCCGGCGCATGCGTGTTCTTTCCGCCAGTAGGCAGTAGCGAGGTCCCCATGCAGGATACCACCCCGTCAGTTGTCAAACTTCCCGAATTTCCCATGGTCGACATGCCAAGGTTCGAGGCGACGGCCGCGCAGGCGACGTCGGCCTTCCGTGAATTCGCCGAGAAGGGAATCACCCAGGCCAAGGACTCATATGCGCGGATGAAGACGGCCGCCGAGGAGGCGACCGGCGTTTTGGAGACCACTTACGCTACCGCCTCGAAGGGCGCGGCCGACTACAGTCTCAAGGTCGTCGAGATGGCGCGGGCGAACAGCAACGCGGCGTTTGACCTCGCCGCCGAACTAATGGGTGCGCGGACGTTGGCCCAGGTCGTCGAGATATCGACCTCCCATACCCGCAAGCAGATCGAGCAAATGAGCGCGCAGGCAAAGGAACTGGCGACGCTTGCCCAGAAGGTCGCGACCGAGACGGTCGAGCCGATGAAGGACAAGCTGAGTGGGATGGTCAAGAAGGCAGCCTGAGCGAGGCATGACCGGCCTGATCAGGGCGTCAAGCGCCTGTAACATAGCGGGTGCAACGTGAGGCCGCGGTAAAGGATTACCTGAGTAGCACCTCACTTGCGTAGCTTGTTTAAGTACTGTGTGGCGTTTTAAGTCCTTCAAGCCCGGGTTTCGACCTGGGCTTTTTCTTGTTGCCGCAGGAAAGAGCGAGCTGCGACCCCTCGGCGCGCTTGCCAAAGAGCGAGGTTGCTCCTAGTTTCGGCGGCACGCTATGCAGCTGTAGCTCAGTTGGTTAGAGCGCCTGACTGTGGATCAGGAGGTCGGTGGTTCAACTCCACCCAGCTGTACCACGCAAGCTTTTCGCCTAATTCCAAGGGCTTCGCGCTCCGCTCGCTAGGTGGAGAGGTGCTTTTCAATCTCATAAATAGGCTGCTTGGTTAAATCCTTGTCGATTTCGGCGATGATCGAATCCTTCACGCTTGCGTGGAAGGCCCGCCGCAGGTCGGCAAGAGTCCGCGGCGGTGCTGCGACAATGACAGCTTTCACCTTGCGCTCGCGCACGAATTTTTCGAGCGCGTCGGCGACCATGCGGGCAAATCGGTGTTCTTCGATATCGTGCCAGTCGGTGGGCTCCACGGTGCCTTGCCCGGTGCCCGTGCGGGGGAATGAACGTCCCGGCCTGTCAGTGCCCTGCTCATGAGTGGGCGGGTTGTGATCCACGAACACCCGCTCGGTCTTGAGGTCAGGAAATTTCTCGTCGCCTTGATTGCGCAAAAACAGCGCCTTGCGGCCGTCGCCGACAAACACGATGGCATCATGCGGAATACGAATTGCGCTCATTTGACCTCGACCTCATCCAATCATCGTAGAGCCTGATGTCGGCCCGCGAACGGTGCTTTGATTTCGATCAACGCCTGTCGCTTCATTGATAGCATCGACGAGGATGCGCTCAAGGAACGGCTTCTCGAGAATGGTAACGCTCCTCGATGCTGCGTTGTTTCGAAGGCTGGCGTCGGCGTGGGGGGTGATCAGGATAGTGGGAAACAGCCCGCCGCGTTCGCGAAAGACATCAACCACATCCAATCCTGACATGCCAGGCATTATCTGATCTATGACAAGGCAGCCTTCCGTGGGAATGGGGGAATCGTTGAGCAGTTCCGGGCCGCCTGAGTAAACGCGCACCCGAAATCCCTCAAGCTCGAGCCAAAATTTAAGCGAGTCCCGCACCGCCGGATCGTCGTCAACTACAAGAACCGTAATGGCTGAACGGCCGTGCTCCGCGTTTCCTGTCATTGTCATCGCCCGCCTCGACCTTGCGCTCGCAAGGGAGCTAAGGAGCATGAGTTCCGCCAAGCCGACCTTGATTTAGCGCAACGCCACTTGGTCAAAAATCGGTCGGTGATCGATGAGACTGGGAGCCTCCCTGACGCCAGGCGGTCGATGACCGACGAGCGCCCCGATCAGCGCTGCCGGTGTGCGCAAGTGTCGGGGCGGTTGCGCAAAATCATCTCGCGTCGCGATGAGCGTTAGGCGTGCTCCGGCGTCTTGGCCATCGGGATCGGTAAGGCAGACTGCGCGAGCGGAGGCGAATTGACCAAAGGCGCAGCGCACGTTTGTGTTTGGAGGATCGGCCCGGACATTGAGAGCCTCAATTTCGAAACGCTGGCTCTCGTCTACAAAACGCAACTCAGTAATTCTATTTTCCGCCTCACGAAGCGCGGAATCTTTTTCCGCGAGCCTGACCGCCATCGAGGCGAGCGCGGCTGATTTGCTCGCAAATTCATATTTGATGGAATTGATGACCGCCCGCAACCTTTTGGCACTGGTTCCGAGCTGATCGATGATTTTAATGTCCTCGCTAAGTTGGCACTTCAGTTTCCTGACGGCCCGGGATTTTCGCTCCAGGGCAACAAGATCGTTCGCATGCTCGGTCTTGAGCTGTTCCAATCTGAATTCCAGCCGGCGAACAAAGACCGCATATTCGGCGCGCTCGCTATCCTTGAGCGCGTGAATTTCGCTCGCAGAGCGCGAAATGGAGTTGATAAGGCGTGACTCGGTGAGCCGGACGGCGCGATGGTGGACAGCAGATATTATCAGTAATGCGATGAGGCTCGCGATCAGAAAACCGCCGATAAATGACATGACGATTTCGATCATGAACGCGGTACCCGCCCAATAGATTTGCGGTCACGGCTACGTGTCGGGCATTACTACTTGAAACAGTTCTCCGGCTCCACTTCTGCCTTGTATTAACCTCAACCGATTAGCTTTCCGGGTTTCGCGCGAATTTCTGACGCTGCCATTCGAAACCTGATTCCGTCTGTTATCGGAGATTTCCGATTAGGCTTTGTTAAAAAAAGCCCCGGCGCGAAGGCCGGGGCGAGGCGCGCACTTAGAGCGCGCAGGTTAACGAAGGGGTGCAGTGCGGCTAGCTATCTGACGCAGAGCGGACCGACGCAGACCACAGGAGGCGGCACGTACGGACGCGGCACGACCACCACAGGCGCCGGCGCGATCACGACCGCGGGAGGGGGAGCCACCACGACCGCCGGAGGTGGCGCTCCGACCAACGAGAGGAGCATCGGGATCGACGGCTTCGTCACCGAACTCGACCTCCGAAACGAAAGCCGGGGGGCCTTCCATCGGCTGGTCGTAGAAGTACCACATGCCGTTGACCTCCCACCAATAGCCCAAGCGGCCGAAGCGGCGCTCATGGTGCCAACGGCCGCCCACCCAAATCGCTCGCTCCCGCGGATTGAAGCTGACGATCTCGCGGCGGCCGGCGAAGCCCCCGCGGAAGCTGTATCCGCGCTCGCCAATGTGAGCGACGTGGGCCGGACCGTGGAATTGCCCTGGCCCTCCCGGGCCCGCTGGACCACGGAACTGTGCGGCAGCCGGCGGTCCTCCCGGATGTGCGCCCGGCGGGCCGCCCGGATGCGCCCCAGGAGGGCCGGGCGGATGGGCGGCTTGGCCTTGCGGCGGCCTCTTGGCCGGCGGCTGGTTGGGATGCTGGTTAGGATTTGGAGGTTGTTGCGCCGTCGCGGCCGACGAAACGGCGGCGAACATCGCTGCCAACGAAACGGCAAGCGTCAAACGGTGAGCTTTGCTCATCTGACACGTTTCCTTTGGGGTTGTGTGCAGGTCTCGACCGCGCGATCCCCGGTCGCGCGGGTCATAAACGGGCGGGCGAAATGAGCTGGACGGAATCCGGTCGTCAATCGGCCCCCCACGCCCAATTGCGGCCTCATATGCGCGCACTAGGGCAGCGCATTACGCCATTTCCGCGGCGCGGCTCGTCATCTAGCGGCGAGAATTCGATCCTAAACTGGCGGTATCGGACCCCGAGGGTGCTGTCGGGACCCTACGTTCGGCGATATATTGCTTTCTGCCCCAATGGGTTGTCTTCGCCGTACGGCCTTACCGTTCGCCACCACCCCGCTGGAGTAGGTCATGATTACGCGAGAGGTCAAAGCAGCTTGCGCTGCCGTTGCGTTACTGTGTGTATCTTTTGGCCCGCTCGCGCCGCCTGCTCATGCGCAGGGATTGACGCGCGCCGCGAAAGCCGATCTCTCGGAAGACAAGCGTTGGCTGGCAGTCGCTCCCGGTCGGGTCGAGCCGCTGTCGGGAGAGATCAAGATTGTCGCGCCGCTTATCGGCGTCATCGGCGAAGTGTTGGTCAAAGCCAACGATACCGTATTTGCCGGTGAGCCGCTCGTTCGTATTACCGACGACGAGGCCCGTCGGCGCCTCCAAGCGGCTGAGGTCCAGGTCGCGTTACGCCTGCGTGCACGAGACGACGAATACCCCTCGACCAAGGCCGCGATACGACGCCGGGCTGATGATGCGGTGGCCGATGCCGAAAAGGCGATCGCCGATGCACGCGCCTCGCTCGATCAGGTCGCCGTGGAAAGACGGGCCGGCCGGGCTACTGATGCCGATGTCGATGCTGCCCGTTCCGCCTTGGTGATGGCCCAAGACCATCTGAAAGAGCAAAGGGCCGAGCTTCGCAGAGTCGCCGCCGAGACGCCTCCGCCGTCTCAGGTCGAAGGCCAACTGAACCTCGCGCGCATTGAACTGCTGACGACCGCGGCGGCGATCGAGAAGATGACAATTCGCGCACCGATTGGAAGCACCATTCTGCAAGTGAACGCCAAGGTGGGTGAATTAGCGTCTCCTTCGTCGCCGCAGCCGCTCGTGATTCTTGGCGACGTTTCGGCATTGCGTGTGCGTGCCGAGGTCGATGAGCGTGACCTTGGAGTGATCAAGATGGGGCAGTCGGTGACGGTGCGGTCCACCGCCTTTCGCGGACGCGAATTCGGAGGAAAGGTCTCCTTCATCGCGCCGCTGGTCGAATCCGGACGCAACAAGGTACGCGACCAACGTAACGCAACCGATGTCGATGTCGTTGAGGTGCAGGTGGATTTATCCGAGCCGGGTCCACTCTCGGTCGGAATGAAAGTCGACGTTTATTTCCCGCAAGACACTGATCGCCTTCCCGGTGAACGGCGGCAGTTCTCGACGTCCGACGCACCCATAATGGCGAGGCGGCTCCGCGGGCGCGCGCCGCGGCGGAGATGGGACCCGCCAGTGATGCATTGGAACGATGAGTGCGGCCGAGAGATCATAAAGCTGTTTAGATTGAATCCCGGGCTGCCGCCGTGAGCGATGGCATTTCCCACAGTCGCTCCGATTAAACAGAGCGCAGTCAGAAGTGCGCAGGCGATTTTTGTGGCTGCCGGGTTCGGTGTGCCGAACCACCGCGTAATCGCGGCAAATCTCATGTGAGCCTCCGCTCGGCAATAGTGCCTCAGTGAACCGGCCGAGCGTCGACTGCGTTGATTTAAATCATGAGCTGCACAAAATTTAGCGTTTGGAGAGATGATCGATCACGACGAGGTTGAACATGAGGGCGATGATCCAAGCATCAGCCTCACCTGCATTCCCTCGCCGTTACGAAATATATTGAGGGTGGTGAGCGAACCGGGCGCCAACTGCGAAATTTGCGGAGCAAAGTCTGCCGAACGTTCGAGCGGCGCCCCGTCGATTGCCGTGACAACGTCGCCTTCTTCTATGCCCGCAAGCGCGGCAGGGCTGCCCGGCTCCGGCCGATCAAAGATTCCACCATAGGTCTCTGTCATGCCGAGCGCGGTCGCGAATTCGCGCGTCATCGGCCTCACTCGCACGCCGATCCAGCCGCAGCCGGCAGTGGTCGATTGCGCCGTCGCCGCCAACCCAACGCTCGGTCCCGTGAGACTGGGCGGCACGACGCCGGCGAGGAGTGCCGCAGCAATTGCCATGTGTGCAATCTTTGCCATCCGCCTTCCATGCCTTTTTGTCCCGGTGCCGCGACAAATGTGGAGTTCATGCGTTCCAAATCTCAGCGCGCTTGCTGCCATAGGGCGGCGCGCCACCGCACGCCAGAGTTAGCGGCGCTTGAGCGGATTATCTTGCAGCATCTTATCGTCTTCGTTGGGGGGCAAGCTCGAATTCAGGCGGGGCCACAACAATAATCCGAGCAGCAGCAGCGCCAGCAGGGCCGAGACTGCCTTCCAAAATGCGAGCGGGTTGCGATGATAGAGCGGCTTGCGCAAGACTTCGATCGGCGCGGCGCGTTCGGCACCATGCTCCAGCTCGAACATGAATTCGAGAACATCGTCGTAGCGCTCCTCGCGTTTCACCGCGATCGCGCGTGCGATTGTCCTGTCCAACCAGGCGGGCAAGTCCGGCCGGTGATGGCTGAGCGGCGCCGGTGCACCGAATTTCGGATGACTAAACGGCTCGATCTCGCCGTAGGGAAATCGGTCAGTGAACAGACGATAGACGGTTGCGCCGAGCGCGAATTGATCGGATCTCTCGTCGGCGGGTTTGCCGTCGAACAGCTCGGGCGCCATATAGCTCGGCGTTCCGGGCTGTGCCGTCCCCGGCGCTTCCGGCATCTGCTGCCGGCGGGCGACGCCGAAATCGATGAGCTTTACGCCGGTTCCCTTGTTGCGGGCCGGCGCTTCGACGATGACATTCTCTGGCTTGATGTCGCGATGGATCACGCCGGCCCGATGCAATGCGGCGACCCCTTTCGCGAGCTTCTGTGCGATGTCGAGCCCCGCCGTCAGTGACAGATGAGGCCGCCGCTTGATGCGACTCTCAAGCGCTTCGCCTTGGTAGAACGGCAGCGCCAGGTACAGCTGCGTCTGACGCTCAGTGCCAAGTCGGAGCACTTCGCCGACGAACGGGCTGTGAACGCGACTGGAAATCCACGCCTCGCGCTGAAAGGACTCGCGCATCGATGCTTCGGCGCCCGCGAGTGGCTTTGGAAATTTCAGCACGACGTCACGTCCGCTCTTCCGCTCAACGGCATGAACGACCCGCATGTAGCGGCCGTCGTTCAAAATTGTCTCGATGCGAAACCCGTCGATCACCGCTCCCAGCGCGGGAAGAGGGCCTATCGCGAGATTGGCAAATTTTCGCGCGATGTCCGAGTCGTCTACTGCCGGAAGATCGACAATATCGAGAACTAACGCCGTGGCGTTGTCGCCAACAGGCGCGGCAACCGCGTCCCTCACGATCTCTCGAGCAGTCTCCTGCGGCGAGGCGCGCCGGCCCAGCATGTCGCGCAAGCGGCGCTGACTGAGGCCGCCATGGACGCCGTCCGTGCACAGCAAATACCGATCATGGGGCTCGTTCTCAAATGCCGCATAGTCGACCCGCAGGCTTTCTTCGGCACCAACGGCGCGGGTGAGAACGTGCGACAGGCCCGGGCCGCCGGAGTGATCGACGGTAAGCTGCTCGAACCTGTCGCCTCGCAACCGGTACAGCCGAGAATTGCCGACGTGGAACACATGCGCCTGTCGTCCAATGGCTACGAGGCCTGTAAAAGTGCAAGCCATTCCGCGGAGCGTCGCGTCGTCGCGACCGATTGATTGAAGCCAGCGGTTCATGGCGTCGAGACCGCTCATCCCGGCCTCTTTGATCGAAGCGCGAGTCGTATCGAGGCATCCCTCGATAAAGCCGCGCACCGACAGCTCAGCGGCGATTCGGCCGCCCCGCGCACCACCGACGCCGTCAGCCACGGCCGCAATTACTATTTCGTTTACGTCGTCGTCGGCGAGTACGCCCACATAATCATCATTGGTAGGGCGCCCGCCTTGTTCAGACCAAAAGGCGGTAACGACCCGCAATCGCCTGGTATCGACTTGGCTCGCCGCACGTTTTGTCACGGCGCGTTCCTTTTTTGCCCGAGTATCACCCTGCACAAAAGGAGGGCGTTGACGGTGCACAATATGAGCACCGCGATGTTTCACCGTGCAGTAAGGTTGCAGCGCAAACAACTATTTAATGGATGCCAATGATCGACAAGAAGTTCTTCGCAGCAGGACATACTCCAACTCTTGCCGCCGCCTTTTTCTATTTCGACATGAGTTTCATGGTGTGGGTCATGCTGGGTCCGCTCGGGGTCCAGATCTCGAATGACCTGCACCTCGATGCCGGCCAGAAGGGCCTGATGGTCGCGGTGCCGCTTCTCGTTGGGGCTGTTTTACGTGTCGTCAATGGTGTGGGCGTGGATCGCATCGGTCCGAAGGCCACCGGGTTCGTCGGTCAGATAATCGTCATCGCCGGCCTACTCCTGGCTTGGTATTTCGGCGTTCATTCCTTCGCACAGATTTTGGCGGTCGGTGTAGTGCTTGGTGTTGCGGGCTCTTCGTTTGCGGTGGCGCTGCCGCTCGCCTCTCGCTGGTATCCGCCCCAGTATCAGGGTATCGCTCTCGGCATCGCGGGCGCCGGCAATTCCGGGACGGTCTTGGCGGCGCTCTTCGCCCCCGGCCTCGCATCGATATTCGGCTGGGTCAATGTGCTGGGCATGGCCGCAATCCCGCTGATATTCGCGCTTCTTGTCTACATCGTCTGCGCAAAAGACGCGCCCAATCCACCTCCCGCCAAGAGACTCCCCGAGTATCTTTCCGTGCTGCGCATCGGCGATGCATGGTGGTTCATGTTCTTCTATTCGGTGACATTTGGCGGCTTCAGTGGATTGGCCTCATCGCTCACCATCTATTTCAACGCCGACTACGGTTTGAGTCCGGTCGTCGCCGGATACTTTACCGCGGCTGCTGTTTTCGCGGGTTCGCTCGTTCGCCCTGTCGGTGGAGCTTTGGCGGATCGCATCGGCGGTATCCGTGCGCTGTCGATCATGTATATCGTTGCGGCCGCCGCGCTCGCGGTCGCCAGCTTTCATCTGCCCTCGGCCTGGATTGCGCTTGTGTTCTTCATCGCCGGCATGCTTGCGCTCGGCATGGGGAATGGCGCCGTCTTTCAACTGGTGCCGCAGCGCTTCCGCCATGAGATCGGCGTCATGACCGGACTTGTCGGCATGACCGGTGGGATTGGCGGATTTTATCTCGCCTCGAGCCTTGGCTACTCGAAACAGTTCACCGGCTCGTATCAGGTCGGCCTTCTAGTGTTTGCGGCTCTCGCGATGGTCGCCTTGATCGGATTGTCGAGCATCAAGGGTCGTTGGCGCACCACATGGGGCGCCGCAGGCGTGAGCATGGCGCGGATTTGAGCCCGGCGCATTGAAAGTGGAAACGTGGGAGCGCCGCTCTATTCGGCGGCTTCGGCAGGCGGCGCCGGATCATAGTTGAGCACAGGGGCGAGCCATTTCTCCGCTTCTTCGGCGGACCAGCCTTTGCGCCTCGCGTAGTCTTCGACTTGGTCGCGCTCGATTTTGCCGACCCCGAAGTAATGGCTTTGAGGGTGACTGAAGTAGGCGCCGCAAACTGAAGCGCCAGGCCACATGGCGAAGCTTTCGGTAAGCTTGACGCCGGTCGTGGCCTCTCCGTGAAGAAGACGGAAGAGCGCTGCCTTTTCGGTGTGGTCCGGTTGCGCCGGATAGCCAGGGGCGGGGCGAATGCCTGTGTATTTCTCGGCGATCAAATCCTGCGGCGCAAACGGCTCGTCGGCCGCATAGCCCCACAACTCGCGTCGGACCTGTTCGTGGAGGCGCTCAGCGAAGGCTTCCGCGAGACGATCGGCGAGTGATTTCACCATGATCGAGGAGTAATCGTCATTCGCGCCGCGGAACCGGTTCGCGATCTCATCTTCGCCGATTCCGGTCGTGACGATGAAGGCGCCGATATAATCGGCAATTCCGCTGTCGCGCGGCGCGAGGAAATCCGCGAGCGCCACGTTGGCGCGGCCTTCCCGGCGGGCGAGTTGCTGCCGCAGCGTATGCAATGTCACGAGCGGCGTGCGGCGTGCTTCGTCGCTGTAGACCAGAATATCGTCGCCGTTGGCGTTGGCTGGCCAGAAGCCTGCGACACCGCGCGCGGAGAACCAGTTTTCGTCAATGATGCGACCGAGCATTCCGCGGGCATCGTCATAGAGCGCGCGGGCCGCCGCTCCGAACTTGTCGTCATTGAGAATCGCCGGAAATTTGCCGGCGAGTTCCCAGGTCGAGAAGAACGGCGACCAGTCAATATAAGGCACGAGATCGGCAATGGATTGATCGCGCAACACTGTCGTCCCGATCGTACGCGGGCGCGTCGGCCGATAATTGCCGTTCCAATCGAGCTTGAGGGCATTGGCTCGGGCGGCGGCAAGCGAGATGCGGCGCTTCTGCTCTTCGCCACGCGCGTGGCTGTCGGCAATACGGGCATAGTCTTTACGCAGGTCGGTGACGTAGTCTCGCGCCGCTCGGCTGACAGCAGCGCTGACGTGACGCCGACCGCGCGGCTCGCGTCGTTGACATAGACCGCCTGTCCGCGCCGATAGTTCGGATGGATTTTCACAGCGGTGTGGACGCAACTCGTGGTGGCGCCGCCGATCAGCAGCGGGATGTCGAACCCCTGCCGCTCCATCTCGGCGGCCACGTTACACATTTCGTCGAGCGACGGCGTGATCAAGCCGGAGAGGCCGACGATGTCGGCCTTTTCGGCCTTGGCGGTCTCCAAGATCCTGGTTGCCGGCACCATGACGCCGAGATCGATGACCTCGTAATTATTGCACTGGAGAACGACGCCGACGATGTTCTTGCCGATGTCGTGGACATCGCCCTTTACGGTGGCGAGGACGATCCGGCCGGCACTCGTGCGCGTATCGCCGGCGCGGGCCTTCTCGTCTTCCATGTAGGGCATCAGATGGGCGACGGCCTGCTTCATGACGCGCGCCGATTTCACGACCTGCGGCAGAAACATCTTCCCTGAACCGAACAGGTCGCCGACCACGTTCATGCCGGCCATCAGCGGACCTTCGATGACATCGAGCGGGCGCTTCGCCGCCTGCCGAGCGATTTCGACGTCCTCGGCGATATAGTCGGAGATGCCATGAACGAGGGCATGGGCAAGGCGCTTGTCGACCGGCAAGTCACGCCAAGCGAGGTCAGGCCCCTTTGCGTCTCGGTTTGCTCCACGAAAGCGGTCGGCGAGCGCGAGCAGGCGGTCGCCGGCATCGGGGCGCCGATTGAGGACGACATCCTCGCAGGCTTCGCGAAGATCAGCCTCGAGGTCGTCATAAACAGCCATCTGGCCGGCATTGACGATGCCCATATCCATGCCAGCCTTGATGGCATGAAACAGGAAAACCGAGTGCAGCGCTTCGCGCAGCTTGTCATTGCCCCGGAACGCAAATGAAAAATTCGAGACGCCGCCCGAGACGTGCGCGCCAGGAAGATTCTCCCTGATCCATCGCGCCGCCTCGATGTAGGCGATGCCGTAAGCGTTATGCTCCTCGATGCCGGTCGCCACGGCGAAGATGTTGGGATCGAAGATGATGTCGTGCGGGGCGAAGCCGACCTTGTTGACGAGGATGTCGTAGGCGCGCGCGCAGATCGTCGTCTTGCGCTCGAAACTGTCGGCCTGGCCCTGCTCGTCGAACGCCATCACGACCACCGCCGCGCCGTGACGGCGCACGATCCGGGCCTGCCGGACGAATTCCTCTTCACCTTCCTTGAGCGAGATCGAATTGACGATCGCCTTGCCCTGGAGGCATTTCAGCCCCGCCTCGATCACCTTGAACTTCGAGGAATCGACCATCACAGGGACACGCGCGATGTCGGGTTCGGCGGCGATCAGATTGAGAAAGGTCGTCATGGCGTGCTCGGAATCGAGCAAGCCTTCGTCCATGTTGACATCGATCACCTGGGCGCCATTCTCGACCTGCTCGCGCGCGACGGCGAGCGCGGCCGGATAATCGCCCGCCGTGACAAGCTTGCGGAATTTCGCCGAGCCGGTGACGTTGGTGCGCTCGCCCACATTGACGAAGGGGATGTCGGCGGTGAGCGGAACGGCTCGAGCCCCGAGAGACGTAATTCGTCCGGAGCCGGCGGCGGCTTTCGTGGCGGTTTTCCGCGACGCCTCGGCGATCGCGCGGATATGGGCGGGCGTGGTGCCGCAGCAGCCGCCGACGATGTTGACAAGGCCAGCCTCGGCAAACTCGGCGAGAAGCCCCGCCATGTATTCTGGGCTCTCATCGTAGAGGCCGAATTCGTTGGGCAGGCCGGCATTCGGATAGGCGCACACGAGGGTATCGGCGACGCGGGAGAGATCGGCGATATGGGCGCGCATCTCGCGGGCGCCGAGCGCGCAATTAAGTCCGATCGAGAACGGCGCGGCGTGGCGAACGGAAATCCAGAACGCTTCCGGCGTCTGGCCGGACAGCATGCGCCCGGAGAGATCGGTGATGGTGCCGGATACCATGACCGGAACGCTCGCCCCGCGCTCCTCGAAGATTTCCGCGATGGCGTGAAGGGCCGCCTTGGCATTGAGGGTGTCGAACACCGTCTCGACGAGCAGGATGTCGGCACCGCCATCGAGGAGCCCGCGGGCCTGTTCGCCATAGGCCGCGCGCAGCTCGTCGAAGGTGATGGCACGGAAGCCCGGATTGCTCACATCCGGCGAAATCGATGCGGTGCGGTTGGTCGGCCCCATCGCGCCGGCAACAAAGCGTGGCCGGCCGTCTTCGCGGGCGGCGGCGGCCGCAGCTTCCTTGGCAAGTCGCGCACCGACGACGTTGAGTTCCCTAACCAGCGCCTCCGCGCCGTAATCAGCCTGCGCAATCCGGGTCGACGAGAACGTATTGGTCGAGACGATGTCGGCGCCAGCGCGGAAATACGCGAGGTGCAGCTCGCGCACCGCCTCGGGCTGCGAGAGGATGAGGATGTCATTGTTGCCGCGCAGGTCGGCGCGCCAATCGGCGAAACGCGCACCGCGATATCCGGCCTCATCGAGCTTCAGGGATTGAATTTCGGTGCCCATGGCGCCGTCGAGGACGAGGATCGCCTCGCTTGCGCGTCGACGGAGCTCGGTTTCGACGCTCCTTGTCATGCCGCTTTCTCCTGCGCGCGCACGCCGAGCAGGTGGCAGATTGCGAACACAAGGTCCGCACGGTTCATGGTGTAGAAATGGAAATCGGTGACGCCGCGATCGACGAGATCGACCACTTGCTCCGCCGCAACTGCAGCGGCGATCAGGCGGCGCGTTGCAGCATCGTTCTCAAGGCCGGCAAAGCGATGCGCAAGCCAGGCCGGCAAACTCGTGCCGCAGCGTTCAGCGAATGTCCGCACCTGATTGAAGTTCTGCACGGGCAAGATGCCGGGCACCACCGGGATGGTGATGCCGCGCGCGCGGACGCGATCGAGATAGCGGAAATAGAGATCGTTATCGAAGAAGAACTGGGTGATGGCGCGATTGGCGCCGGCGTCCACCTTGGCGGCCAGCATATCGATGTCGGCCTCCACGGACGGACTGTCCGGGTGCTTCTCGGGGTAGGCTGCCACCGACACTTCGAGGTCGGCAATCCGCTTGATCCCGCCGACGAGATCAGCCGCGTTGCGATAGCCGCCGGGATGCGGCGCATAGCGTGCGCCGGCGCCGCCCACCGGATCGCCGCGCAGCGCCACGATGTGGCGTACGCCGGCGTCCACATAGGCGCGCACCACATTATCGATCTCGGTGCGGTCCGCCGCGACGCAGGTCAAATGGGCGGCCGGCAGCAGCGCGGTTTCTTTCAGAATGCGCTTGACCGTTGCGTGGGTGCGCTCGCGGGTCGATCCGCCGGCTCCGTACGTGACCGACACGAACGAAGGTGCCACCGGTGCGAGCCGCGTGATCGCCTCCCACAAGGTCTTCTCCATTTCCTCGGTCTTGGGAGGGAAGAACTCGAAGGACACGCGCACACGCCGCCCCTCGTGATGGAAGCGGCTTGCGCGCGGCTCGGGGGCGGGATGCATCAGGCAACCTCGCGCGCGCCGGCCATGATGTAGCGCGGGTCGTGAGCCAGCCACAGCGTGACAGCGATCTTGCCGTCGGAGCCCGGAGCCGGGACCAAGGTGCGGTGGACCACGCCTTCAAGGCCCGCCTGCTCCATCCATTGGCCCACCGCTTCCGGCGGGAAGCCAAGGCGACGGTGGGCATATTCATCGCGCAGAAACTCGAATTCATGCGGCGCGAAATCGACCACCAGGAGCCGACCTTGCGGCCGCAGCACGCGAGCCGCCTCGCGGATCGCGCGAGCGCCATCATCGAGGAAGTGCAGGACTTGGTGGATGATGACGACGTCGAATGAATCCCGCGGCACGGCGAGGTCGAAGATGTCGCCTTGTCGCACGCTGCAGTTCTTGATGCCGGCGTGGTCGAGACGGCTGCGGGCGAACGCGAGCATGTCATGGGAAAGATCGATGCCGAGCCCGCGTTCGATATCGGGACTGAACATTTCGAGAATTCGACCAGTGCCGGTGCCGAGATCGAGAAGCGAGCGGAACGGCCGCTCCAGCAGCAGCTTGCGGATCGCCGCCTCGACCATTTCGTCGGCCGTATGCAGGCGGCGGATGCGGTCCCACTGGGCCGCCTGGCGGCCGAAATAGTCCTGGGCTGCTTTGACACGCGCGGCACGTACCCCGGCCAACCGCTCGCGATCGCGTGCGATAATGGGGTCGGCGGGATCGAGTTTGGTCACGAGTTGCTGGGCGACCTCGGCGCCGGCGCCGTGCTCGGCGCGGCGGAAGAACGCCCACGAGCCTTCGCGGAAGCGCTCGACCAGTCGTGCCTCGGCCAGCAGCTTGAGGTGGCGGGAGATGCGCGGTTGCGATTGACGGAGGATTTCGGTGAGCTCCGAAACGGTCAACTCCGCCTCGGCAAGGAGGACGAGGATGCGCAGCCGCGTTTCCTCTCCTGTCGCCTTCAGGGTGGCATTGAGATCGTCGAAGCTGATGGTCTGGTCGGACATTGTGGGATGATTCCCAATAGAGTGGGATCAAATAGCAAGGCGAAATAGAGATAAAGATATCTTTATGCAAGTAAGCGGACCCTTGTCGCCCCAAAAATTGCCGTGTCCCGGTGTTTTGGATAAAGCAGCGCTCGCCAGACCTGGTGGCTGACGGGGAACGGCGAAATTGGGAGAACACCATGGCCGACAATGAGTTCGGCATCCGCGAGGGTGAAGTCGCAATCGCGTTGCCCGATCACTATGACGCCAGCGTCTACTTCATCGGCCGCATCCGAACGCCTTGGACCAGGCGGGATGATTGTCCGAAGAATCCGCGGGAATCCTCGGAAGTCTGCACAGTCGTTGTCGATCCACGCTACGCCGCTGCGCTGACAGGGGTCGAGACCTGCTCTCATCTCCTGGTGCTTTATTGGATGGACCGGTCGAGGCGCGATCTCGTACTGCAGGTGCCCCGAACCTACGGGGAGCAACGCGGTACCTTTGCGCTGCGCTCGCCGGCTCGGCCAACCCAATTGCGGCGAGTGTAGCGACCTTGCTCCAGGTATCCGGCAACGAGCTTTCAGTGGTTGGCCTCGATTGTCTCGACGGCACGCCGCTGATCGATATCAAGCCCTACTTCGCCTCGACAGACTCGGTCCCCGACGCCGTGGTCGGCTGGCACAAGGCGCGCAAGAGCTAGCGCGCGGCGAGGCGGCGATCGGGGCGGCAGGGAGAGCATGGGAGGGGCCGTCCCGGAGAAGGTACCCGCGTCGCTCATCCGCCGGTATTATTGGGCTCCCGGGCGCAATTCTGCCGCCCTTGCCGTCGTTCTGACGCGACGATCTTTGCAGACAGTTTACGAATTACGACGGTTCGCCGACCGACGCTGAGAGCGTCGTAACCTATTGAATTTCATCGCTCTTTCAATGAGCGGAAGGGGCGAGAAAATTTGACTCGGCGCAAATCACTTAAACTTTATCTCAAACTTTTCGGCGGCGCTTTGAACCTTTTCCACGGCTGCGGCGTCACATAGGCAAGCAAACCAATGGGGGTCGTCATGCTGAAATCCAAATTCCACGGCTTGACTATGGCGCTTGCATTCGTCGGCACCATCGTTGCAACGCCGGCCTTCGCCCAATCGCTTTTCCCGTTCTTTGGCAACTCGGCGCCCCAGCAAGATCGCCGCATGGCCTATGCGCCGTACGGTCAGTCTGGCGACGAAGTCACTGAGCAGTCCGGCCGCTTCAAGCGCCAGGTGGTCGACTATCGCACCAGCGAAGCCGCTGGCACCATCATCGTCGACACGCCGCACACCTATCTCTACTACGTGCTGGGCAACGGCAAGGCGGTCCGCTACGGCATCGGCGTCGGTCGCGAAGGCTTCACCTGGTCCGGCACGCAGACGATTTCGCGCAAGGCCGAATGGCCGGATTGGACCCGCCGCCGGAAATGGTCGCGCGTCAGCCCTATTTGCCGCGCTTCATGGCTGGCGGTCCGGAAAATCCGCTCGGCGCGCGCGCCATGTATCTCGGCGGCACCATCTACCGCATCCACGGTACCAACGCGCCGTCCACGATCGGCGGCCATGTCTCTTCGGGCTGCATCCGCATGGTCAACGAGGACGTGATCGATCTCTACAGCCGCACTAACGTCGGCACGAAGGTGATCGTGCTGCCGATGGAGCGTCGGGCTGACACGCCGCGCGGCAACAACGGCTGATTCCCGGTTGTAGCGTAACAGTAGCGCCGGTCCGGATCCGTCCGGGCCGGCGTTTTTCGTTGCCTAAATCGATTGTTTGGCCTCGGCCTCCGCGATGAGGCGATGGCTCCCGGCGCGCCAATGGTCCCGCTTTCAGCCGCACGTTTCAGTGCACAACGGGATTGACCCGCGCTGACGGTGCACTTTGGGAAAACCTGCCTGAGCTCACGTGACGCGCGGTTCGTCGTCTGCAGCCATTCAAAGGACGATGCCGAGGGTCGTAGCTGCGCCCAGAGCTCTCCCTCGCTGGGAGGGAGAAGGGCGCCATGAATTTTTGCTGGAGCGATCCCGCCGTTTACGATGCTAAGATCGCAGCATCTCATCGTCACCCCACAGGAGTCGGAGAATGGCGCAGCCTCAGAAGGAAGTAGTCAAGGTCGACAAGTACAACGGCGTCACCACAGTGTGGATGAATTGGCCGGAAAAGAAGAATGCCATGAATCCGGCCTTGCACGAGGCGATGGACCGCACGCTTGCCGAGCTTGAGACCGATCCCGACACCAAGGTCGTGGTGATCCGCGGGGCCGGGGGCAACTTCTCGGCGGGCCAGGACCTCAAGGAATTCTTCCGCGACAACGAGGAGAAGCCCGCCGCTTTCAAGCGCGCCGCCGAGCAGGCCAACCGCTGGCGCTGGGAGCGCCTCTATGGCTACGACAAGCCGACGATCGCCCTGATCGAGGGGTACTGCGTCGGCGGCGCGTTCATGCAGCTCCTCGCTACCGACTTCGCAATCTGTGCTGAGGATGCAACGTTCTCGCTGTCGGAGGTGAACTGGGGCATCCTGCCGGGCGCACTCGTGAGCAAGGTCGTGGCGGATGCCGTATTGCCGCGTCACGCGCTCTACTACTGCTGCCTCGGCGAGCCGTTCGACGGCAAGGAAGCGGCGCGCGTCGGCATCTGCAATTTGCGGTGCCGCACGATAAGCTCGAGGCCGAGGTGACGAAGCTTGCCGAGAAGCTGATGGCGAAAAGCCCGGCGGTGCTGCGCGCCACCAAGCAGGCGGTTCGCCACGTGCGCACGATGGACTTCGGCCAAGCCTACGACTACCTCAAGGAAAAGGGCCAGGCCATCAAGGTCAAGGACCCGGAGCAGTCGTACAAGACCGGCCTCTCCAGTTCATCGACCAGAAGAGCTACAAGCCCGTCTATGCACCCTTCAAGCTCGGCACAATGCTGACCGATCAGCGCAAATGACGGGGTCGCTGTCCGGCATCAAGGTCATAGAACTGACCACCATGATCACCGGCCCGCTGGCCGGAATGATGCTGGCCGATCTTGGCGCCGACGTCATCAAGATCGAGAACCCGGAGGGCGGCGACACCTTCCGCAGTTTCCGCGGCGGGCTCTATAGCCCGCATTTCTGTGGCTATAACCGCAACAAGCGCTCGCTTGCGCTCGACCTGCGCGCCGACTTCGGCCGGCGCGCGTTCGAGAAGCTCGTCGCCCGCAGCGACGTGCTGCTGATCAATTCCGGCCCGGCGTGCTCGAGCGGCTCGGCTATCCCGACGAACGACTGCTCGCGATCAACAATCGGCTCATCCGCTGCCACATCAGCGGCTTCGGCGCCGACGGCCCATATGCGGAGCGGCCGCGTACGACGCGGTGTCGCAAGCGCTGAGCGGGATGTCGAGCCTCTTTCTCGCGCCCGACGATCCACAAATCGCGGGACCGACCATCGGTGACAACGTCACCGGCCAATATGCCTGCTATGGCATTCTCTCGGCTTTGTTCGAACGAGAGCGCACCGGCAAGGCGCGTCGCGTCGACGTCAACATGCTGGAATCGACCATCGCGTTCATGCCGGACCCGTTTGGCTATTACACCCAGCTCAATCTGGTGTCTGATCCTTATCTGCGGCCGCACACGTCACAGTCGTATGCTTTTCGCTGCGCTGACGGCAAGCTTATCACGATCCACTTGTCGTCCCAGACCAAGTTCTGGGAAGACTTCGTGACGACCATCGGCCGTCGCGACATGCTGGAGCACCCCGACATCAAGACCCGCGTCCAGCGGATCGACAACTACGACATCGCGCACCGCATCGCAGCCGAAGAGTTCATCAAGCATCCCCTGGCCTACTGGGTCGAAGCCTTTTCCAAGGTCGACGTGCCGTTTGCGCCGGTCTACGACATCACCGAAGTGTTCGACGACGCGCAGGTGCGCCACCTCGACACCTTCGTCGATCTCGATCATCCCGAGATGGGCCGCGTCACGGCGATACGCCGGCCGGTACGTTTCGATGGTGGCCGCGCCGATGAGCCCGCGGTCGCACCGCCGACCCTCGGCCAGCACACGCAAGAGATTCTACGCGAGCTCGGCATGAGCGAAGAAACCAAGAAGGCGTCGTAAGCGCGCGCGGGAGGAAAACCCCTGATGCAAGAGAATTTCCGCCAGTTCCTGGATCGGCTGCGGCAGACCGGCGAGCTTGTCGACCTTCATCAACCGGTCGACATCCGGCACATTTCGACGCTCGTCGATCAGGCCAAGACTGCGTTGTTCTTCCACAACGTCATCGGCTACGACATGCCGGTGGTCTCAGGAATCATCCGCTCGCGCGAGCGCGCAGCGATGGCGCTTGGCTGCGACACCTATGCCGAGATCGAACACAAGCTGAAGGCTGCGATCGACCGTCCGATTCCGCCGAAGCACGTGAAATCGTCGCCGACGCGCGAAGTCACGCTCGTCGGCGATGACGTCGATCTCTACAAGCTGCCGATCCCGATGTCGTCGATCTTGACGGCGGCCCCATGATCACGGCCGGCGTCGTGATCGCGCGCGACCCGGAACTCGGCGTCAACAGCGGCATCTACCGCTTCATCGTCAAGGAGAAGGGCCTGACGGGTATCGACATCGTCACGCCCAACAACATGCGCCTGTTTGCCCAGCGCGCGTTCGAGCGCAAGGAGCCGCTGCCGATCTCGATCAGCATCGGCACACATCCGATCGAGATCACGGGTTCGGGTTATCGTGCGCCGCTCGGCGTCGACGAGATGGGCATCGCCGGCGGGTTGCGCGGCGCGCCGGTCGAACTGGCGCCATGCAAGACGATCGACGTGCCGTATATCGCGGATGCCGAGATCGTGCTCGAGGCAGAGATATTGCCGACCGGCTGGACCTGGCCGGAGGGGCGCTTCGGCGAATTCACCCGGCTGATGGGCGGGCTGCACTGGAACCCCTTGGTGCGCATCAAGGCGATCTCGATGCGCAAGGACGCGATCTACTACAACCTGCACATGCCATGGGAGAACACGTGGCTCGCCGCGCCGATCCGTTACACGGCGATCAGGCAGGCGCTCCGCACCGCGGGCGTGCAGGTGAAAGACATCAATGTCACCCTTGGCGGCTGCGCGTTCTGGCACGCGGTCATTTCCATCAAGAAGCAGCCGGGCGAGGGCAAGAATGCGCTTCTCGCCGCGCTATCGGTGATGGACCTCAAGCACGTCGTCGTCGTCGACGACGACATCGACATCTTCGATCCGACCGAGGTGGAGTGGGCGATTGCGACCCGCGTCCAGGGCGACCGCGACGTGATGATCGTCAGCAATGCGCGGGCAAAGCCGCTTGATCCGAGCCTGCCGCAGGGATTCGGCATCGTCCCGACCGGCGCGAAGGTCGGCATCGATGCGACCATCCCGGAGGGCATTCCGAAGGAGCATTACGAGCGCATCACCTACGCCTATGCCGAGCGCGCAAAGATTGCCGACTACGTTGACGGCAAGACCGACGAAACGGGCGAGGCTGGCGACGATCTCGCGGTCAAGGCGCTCGCGGACGAAATCTTTGCCGCTATCGAAAAACAGCCGCTCTATTACACTGATATCGCCGAGCGGTTCGCGCGCTACAATTTCCGCACCATTGCCCAGGCGATCGGCCATCTACATGCGACCGAGCGATTATGGCAGGATTCGCGTGGACGGATGTGCGTGCGCGGATCGAAATTCGCGGCAAAGCCGCCGACAAAGTGAGTGCGTTGAGGGGGGCGCGGTAGATTTCTACCGCTGTCCCAGCGTCTTTGCGGCCTCGTCGACAAACTTGTTCGTATAGGTCTTTGACAGATCGATCTTTGCCTTGGCGACTTCCGGTGACGACTGGCTGAAGACGTCGAGCACCGCCTGCGCACCTTTGGGGTCCATGCGGCCGTTGAGGGAATACATGGGAATGGTGTTCTTCAGCGCCGCTAGGTAAAGCCCCTTGTCGGCGCCAACCATGTCCTCCGGCATCTTCGCCATGATTTCTTCGGCTGTGTGCGAATGGATCCATTGCAGGGTCGCGACAATTGCGTTCGCAAGCTGCTGGGTCTCCTTGTCGTGCTTGGCGATCCAGTCGGCCCGTGAATAAAGCGCGCCACCCGGATAGTCGCCGCCGAACACCGCGACGTTGTCGGCCTGCGTGCGCGTGTCGCTCAGGATTTTCAGGCTCGGATACTTGGCTTGCAAAAGCGTCGGCGTTGGATCGAGCATCACCGCCGCATCGACCGTACCCTGCTCCATCGCGGCTACGGCGGTTGCTTCCAGTCCAACGCCGATGACGGCGACGCTGTCAGGATCGATCTTGTTCTTGGCTAGCAGATATTTGAGGAAGAAATCGGTCGACGAGCCCGGCGAACTGACGCCGACCTTGTGCCCCGCGAGATCCTTGATCGAGGTGATCTCGCTTGTGTGCTTCGGCGACACCCCCAGTACCTCGCCCGGGAAGCGGTCATAGACCACGAAGGCCTGTAGCTGCTGGCCCTTCGCCGCGAGATTGACGCAGTGATCGTAATAGCCCGACACGACATCGGCGCTGCCGCCGATGACGGCCGTCAGCGCCTGGGCGCCACCTTTGAAATTGACGATTTCGATGTCGAGCCCGGCCTTCTTGTATTCGCCGAGCTGCTCGGCGAGCACGGTCGGCAGATAACAAAGACAACCGGCGCCACCGACGGCGATGGTGATCTTTGCCGCCGCTACGCCGCAAAGGAGCATCAGCGCAGTAAACGACGCGAGAACGCGGGCAATCACTCTGGTATGCATGGTCGTCCTCCCGACTGATTTTCTCTCAGCGATATTGCATCGCTTCAGGGCCGCGTGCGATCGCGACGATGCCGGTGCGCGACACTTCAACGAGGCCGAGCGGCAGCATCAGGTTGATGAACTGATCGATCTTCTCGGAACCGCCGGTAATCTCGAACACGAAGCTCTCGATGGTGGCATCGATCACGCGGGCGCGGAACGCGTCAGCGAGCCGCAGTGCCTCGACCCGCTCGTCACCCTTGCCGCGCACCTTTACCATCGCGAGCTCGCGCTCGATCGAAGGACCCGAAGTGGTCATGTCGACCACGCGGTGGATCGGCACCATGCGGTCGAGCTGGTTCTTGATCTGCTCGATCACCATTGGCGTGCCGCGCGTTACGATGGTGATCCGTGAAAGGTGCTTTTCGTGCTCGGTCTCGGAGACAGTGAACTCTCGATATTGTAGCCGCGGCCGGAGAACAGGCCGATAACCCGGGCAAGTACGCCCGGCTCGTTGTCGACGATGACGGCGAGTGTGTGGGTCTCGATCGCCTGCGCCGTCGTCGCGGCAGGATAATGGGTAGTACCTGCAGATGCGGTATTCATAAATCAAAGTCCTTGATCTCATCTTTCCATCAGGAAAGGCCGATGGGGACGAAGCGGGCGAGGGCGTTCGGACAGTCGGAGGGACGCTTACCCACAACGCCTCGCGATCGGGCTTCTCCTATCGGAGAGGTCCAGATGCGTTCACACCATCACCTTGCCTTCCTCGGTGATCGCGTCGTCCAAGCTCTCCGCGGCATCGCCCAGGATCATTTCGTTGTGAGCGCGGCCCGAAGGGATCATCGGGAAGCAGTTGTCCGCCGGGTCGACGACGCAGTCGAAGATCACCGGCTTCTTGACGTTGATCATCTCCAGGATCGCGCCGTCGAGATCAGACGGCTTCTCGCAGCGGATGCCGACTGCGTGATAAGCTTCCGCGAGCTTGACGAAGTCCGGCAGCGCTTCGGTGTAGCTATGCGAGTAGCGGCCGCCATGCAGTAGTTCCTGCCACTGCCGCACCATGCCCATATATTCGTTGTTGAGGATGAAGATTTTGATCGGCAGCCGGTACTGCGCCGCAGTCGACATTTCCTGCATCGTCATCAGCACCGAGGCCTCGCCGGCAATGTCGATGACGAGCGAGTCCGGATGCGCCATCTGCACGCCGACCGCGGCGGGCAGGCCATAGCCCATCGTGCCCAGTCCGCCCGACGTCATCCAGCGGTTCGGTTCCTCGAACTTGAAGAACTGCGCCGCCCACATCTGGTGCTGGCCGACCTCGGTGGTGATGTAGACGTCACGGTCGCTCGTCAGCCGCGTAGAGCCGCTCGATGGCGTATTGCGGCTTATGATCACACTCGTGGCCTGATAGGCGAGCGAATTTGCGCCCGCGCCACTTGTCGATCTCCGCCCACCATGCCTTGAGCGCGGCGCGATCGGGCGCGGCTCGGCTCGTCGCGCCACTCGCGCAGCATGTGGTCGAGAACGTGGGCGCAATCGCCGACGATGGCGAAATCCACTTGCACGTTCTTGTTGATCGAGGACGGATCAATGTCGACGTGGATTTTCCTCGAACCCGGCGAGAACGCGTCGAGCCGGCCGGTGATGCGGTCGTCGAACCGCGCACCGATGCAGATCATCACGTCGCAATCGTGCATGGCGATGTTGGCCTCGTAGGTGCCGTGCATGCCCAGCATGCCGAGCCATTGCTGGATCGGAGCCGGCACAGCGCCGAGCCCCATCAGCGTCGAGGTGATCGGAAAGCCGGTGAGCTTCAGGAAATCGCGCAGCGCCGCGCTTGCAGCCGGCCCCGAATTGATGACGCCGCCGCCGGTATAGAACAGCGGTCGCTTGGCGCCCGCCATGAGCTCAACCGCGGCCTTGATGCGATCGGGATCGCCCTTGATCTTCGGCTTGTAGCCGCGATGGGGAAATTGGTTCGGCCTCGGTATAGATGCCCTTTGCGAACTGGATATCCTTCGGGATATCGACCACGACCGGGCCCGGCCGGCCAGTCGCAGCCACATAAAACGCCTCGTGCAGGACGCGCGGCAGATCGGCGATGTTTTTCACGAGATAATTGTGCTTCGTGCAGGGCCGCGTGATGCCGACCGTGTCGCATTCCTGGAATGCGTCGTTGCCGATCAGGTGCGTTGGCACTTGCCCGGTGATGCAGACGAGCGGGACCGAATCGCATCATAGCGTCGGTGAGGCCCGTGACGGCGTTAGTCGCGCCGGGTCCGGAGGTGACGAGCACGCAGCCGACCTTGCCGGTCGAGCGCGCATAGCCTTCCGCCGCGTGCACCGCGCCTTGCTCGTGGCGCACCAGGATGTGTCGCACTTTGTCCTGATGGAACAGCGCATCATAGATCGGCAGCACTGCTCCGCCGGGATAGCCGAACACGTGCTCGACGCCCTGATCCGCGAGCGCCCGGATGACCATCTCCGCTCCATTCATGACGGAGGGACTCGGCGCTCGGCTGAGGCGCGGGCGTCCCGCTTGCGACGCCAGGGGTGGCGCCCGGTGTAGGCGTTGCTCCCGACTTGCGGGAACGCGGTGTTTGAGCGGCCATGGACGGCTCCGTTGGTATGCGGCTTTGCGAGGTGCTCGGTTCGGCGTGTGACATCTGGGCCATCATCTGTTGGGGTTGTTTGAGGTTTTCAGGGCATTCCGGGCAACAAAAAAGGGCCTCATGGGCCCTGGTCGCGCATCGCCACATTCGCGGACGGTGTCACCCGCCCCCGGCGATGCGCCTCCTAAGTACGATAACAAAATTGCGCACGGATGTGCCTCTCAGCTCGAAAGTTGCGTCGTTTATAAGTGTCTGCACTCGAAAGTCAAGGCTGCGCTGGCCAGATGGGCCGCGTGCAAGACGGACCTTTGGCCAAGTTCGGGAACTTGCCTTTCGCTCATCGGTTGCCTCAAGCTATGCGCAGGAAGGAGTACGCCATGCAGCAGAATGCCCGCACAGATACCGGTAATCCGCTTCATCACACGCGTAAGATGAGTGCCGAATTCTCAGCTCTCATTGATCATCTGCGGCACGACATCGAGCAAGTGGAGGAGCCGCAGTTCAAGGCGATGTTCGAGACGGCAGCCGAAGTCTTGGGCGGCTTGGTCAACGCTTTCGATCACTATGAGCAGAAGGGCGAGGCCGCGTGGCGCGAAACCGCGCGGAAATCGAAATAGACAAGGCAAGCCGCGTATCGCGGAAACCAAAATGATCCGCAAGCTCAAATCAGGCGGCTACCGCCTCTATTCCCGAAAGGCCGATCCCAAAACCGGTCGACGCCGCAATCTCGGTACCTTCAAAAGCCGCACGGAAGCCGAAAAGCACAAGCGGGACGTCCAGTATTTCAAACGCCACTGATGACACGGCTTTTCGTCTGACGTGCGTAACTCCCGAGCCGGCGGCGCGGCGACAGTGGCAATTCCATCGGCAGCACCTACATGTAGGATGTGTCAGCCGAACCTTTAGGTGAATGCATTGAGAGTCGCATCAAAAGAAGCCGAGGAGCGCGCTGCTACGAAGCTCCAGAGAAAGCAAACTCAGGAGCTCGAAGCTTCCGCGGCTTGGGCTGAGTATCTGGCAAGCCGCCAAGCCGAGCGGGAGAAAACGGAGCGGTTGCGGTTGCTTCGTCGCGAGCGCGAGGCGGCAATTGCCGCGGCCGCTACCAGCAAACCCGCCAAGCGCTCGAAGAGCGCTTAAGGGCACCTCGAACAATGAAGAGTTTTTTGTTGGCTCGATTGCCGATGCTGCGCGACGGTGATTTTCGCTCTTAATTTGTCGGGAATTCGGTGCGCCAGGCGTCCGATCGGAGCGCTTCGGGCAGACTCCGCCCTTATGCGGTAGCCATCCGCTCCAGCGTCACCAGCCGGCGGATGTTATAGGCAAGGTTCTGCAGACCGATTTTGGCTTTCGCCCGCGCGATGCCGATCGTCCGTACGATCCGGCCACCCGGCGAGTTCTGTTGAGCACCGAACACGTGCTCGACGCGAGCCCGAACTTTGCTCTTCTGGCGGTTCGCGTTCTCCTGCGCCTGCGATAGCGGATGATTGCGGCTCGCGCGCTGATGAATGCGACTACGCAAGCCGCGCGCCCTGAGCTTCACTTCCGTCTCGGCCGACCGATAGGCGCTGTCCGCGTACACGTCCTCCGACGTGTTGGCCTGGTTCAGAAGCCCGTCGAATTTCTGGCTGTCATGCACACTCGCGTCGGTCACGTCGTACTGCCGGATCAGCTTGTGCTTGGCATCCGCATTCACGTGGTTCTTGTAGCCGTAGAAGCTCTTGCCGTGCTTCTTGGTCCAGCGCGCGTCCTTGTCTTTCTGCCGGTTTTTCGCCGGGTTCTTCTCCCACGCCTCAGGCGTCTTGCCGGCCTTCACGTCATCATTCTCGTCGCGGCTGTTGCGCTGCTTGGGGACCGGCACGATCGTGGCATCAACCATCTGGCCGCCGCGCGCAATGTAGCCCTTCGCCTCCAAATGCTGGCCAAAGCGCTCGAACAGCTTCTCAATCAACCCGGCCTTCGCAAGCGTCTCTCGGAACAGCCACAACGTCGTGCCGTCCGGAATGCTGTCCTCGATGCCGAGCCCCAGAAACCGCGTGAACGACAGCCGGTCGCGCACTTGATACTCGACCTGTTCGTCAGACAGATTGTAAAGCGATTGAAGCACCAGCATCCGAAACATCACCATGACGTCGATCGGTTTGCGGCCGGCGGTGCTCTTCTTCTCGTTCGCCGGCGTCAACACCGCCGCCTCAATCTCGGCCCGGAAGCTCTCGAATGGCACCACGCCAGCAATCATTTCCAGCGGATCGCCCTTCGCGGAAATCGCCGCAAGCCGCCTGTCAGCATCGAAGAATCCAAATTGCCCCATCGTCCCCACACCCGCAAATCTTGATGAAACTCAAACTCGCACAAATTCGCCGCCGTCGCTATTTTTCGAGGTGCCCTTAAGATTGCTTTGATGAGCAAAGGCTGCTGGAAATCGTTGCCCGCGTAAGGAGAGCGGCCGCGGGTATCATCCGCGCTTATTCAAACTCCAAAACCATTTCGACCTCTACGGGCAAGTTCCCGGGCAATCCGGCCATGCCGACTGCCGAGCGCGCGTGCTTGCCGATGTCCGGGCCGAACACCTCGACCATCAGATCGGAAAATCCATTGACCACTTGCGGCTGCTCGCCAAAGCCGTCAGCCGAGTTGACCATCCCTAAGACTTTGACGATGCGCTTGACGCGATCGAGACTGCCGAGCGCGGTGCGAATTTTCGTCAGCATGATCATGCCCGCCTGTCGCGCGGCTCGATAACCTTGCGCAGTGGTCAGCTCGCGGCCGAGCTTCCCTTGCCGGCCCATTCGGCACCTCCGGTATTCCCCGATAGAAACAGCAGTTTGCCGGTCGCGACTGAATTCACGAAGTTGGCGATGGGTACGGAATCGGGCGGCAAGGTGATATTCAAGGATTTGAGGCGTGCCTCCGCTGATGGCGCCTGTGCAATAGCGGCTCCTCCGAAAAAGACGATTGCGAAGCTTGCCGCAATTGCGGTTCTGACCATCGTATTCATGCCGCTCTCCGAGCTGAATTGTTGCGACGCCAATCGACAAGACGCAGCGACGTATCGGTGGATGAGGTGCTCACATCTGCCATGCCGTGTCAGTGTTATATTCAGGCACGGCCGTCGCCGTGATCTCCACGACAGTATCACCGTCAATCGCGACCGAATGCTCGGGCGCCTCATAGCCCGCCTTCCACACGTAAAGATCGTATTTGCCCTTCGGCATCATGATTTCCACAAGTCCGGATTCGCTGGTCGCGGCCTTGTAGGGGCCGAGCCAAATCCACGCATCGGCGATAGGTGCAGAGGTGGTCTGCTCCACCACCTTCACGGTGAGCCGATGCTCCGGCGCGGGAACGATCGCGATGCTGAAGCGGGATGATGCGCTCGTCGTGGGGGAGATCGAGGTCGGCGGGCGCGAATCTGACCGACCATCCGAACATGCCGGGCTGGTCCGGCGCGGCCACCTCGAGTTCGGCCCAGTAAAGTGCGGTCGTCATCCGGCCACGGCGTCGACCCGAGTTGGCCGCTCGCGATTGAGACACCGCGCTCATCGAGAACTTCAATGGGCTGGCCGGACAATTCGCAGCCTGCGGCGGATTTGGCGCCGACCTTCAGGGCGAAGCGTTGTCCTGCGACGACCGGGGAGGGGATCGCCCATACCGCGAGACTTGTCGGATGCGGCTTCGTTTTAACAGCGACATTAAGGGCGTTTGCCTCATGGCGCATGCCGGCGATGTCGTAACCGCCTGCGGAAACGCGCCATACGTATTCGCCGATGGTGCGCGGCGCCGTCAGCGCGATCCGCTGGACGTCGGCGTCGCCACCGTCCGCTGTGTGAGCGAGCTTCTCGGCTTGGCTCGTCGAACCGTCCGGCGCGGTGACCATGATTGGCACACCGGAAAGATCGCAGCCGGAGGCGCATGCGAGGCGCACCTGCAGCGCCAACTTCGTACCAGCGGTCACCTCCAGCGGCGCCGCCTCATTCAATCGCAGCACCACAGTATGTTCGGCTGCGTTGCCCTCCGTCATCGTGGCGCGTCCAGGATCGTATCTCGCAGGAGCATCATCATCCGGTCCGCGTAGCCGCGTGACGACCGGCAATGCGGCCGAACACGAGACAACGCGCGAGCCCGTGCTGGGCAAAGCCGCCCTGGGATTCGCCCGCACAATAGAGCCCGGAATAGCCGCGCCGCGTGTATCGACCACCTCGGCATTGGTGGTGGTGCGCAGACCCGTGAGCGTGTCATGCAGGATCGGCGTTGACCACGCTGCGTAGAAAGGCGGTGTGGCGATCTTGAACATCGGCGTTGGCTTGTTGAAGTCCGGGTCCTTGCCGGCCGCGACAAAGCCGTTGTACCGGTTCACCGTGTCCTCCAACGCGGCGCCCGACATCGGCGTCTTCTGATACGGATTGACGATCTTGCCGGCGAGTTCGGCGATGGTGTCGGCACTGAAGAAGTACCCGTCGCGATCGACGTAAGGCGGCTTCGGCTCCCATTTCTCGCGCGCGGCCGCCTCGGCATCGAATATCGCCCAAACCGGGCCGCCGCCGTTCAGCTTGGAACGATCGCCGTTGTAACCCATCGCCGCAGAGAAGAATTTGTAGGAGCCGTCGACTTCGTTCCAGAACCGGCGGCCATACTGGTTGACGAAGATCAGGTTCTGCCAATCGCCGACCGTCAATCCGGTCGCCTTGGCGAGCGGGAACATCGGGCTCTCGGGCTGGTAGACGAGCGTGGCATAGCCCCAGCGACAGCCGATGTGGCGCGTCTTGGTGATGGCGGAGCCCGATTCCGATGTCTGGTTCGCGGTCGCCCACAACGAGGCGCCGATGTCCATGGCGGCGAGTTCGCCGTCGGCGTCCTGATGAACCCACGGTTCGCAGGCCTGCTGATATTCCTCGGTGAGGCGCGGATCGAACATGCGACGGAAGTTGACGTTGCCGGTGTGTCCGCCGGTGGCGATCACGACGCCCTTGCGCGCTTCGATGTTGAGGGTGCCGCCGTCACGGGCGACGGTGATGCCAAGCACGCGGCCGGTGCCGGCGCGGATGATGCTCTTCATCTCATGGCGCAGAAGGATTTCGGCGCCCTTCTGGCGCGCGGCGATAGCGAGTTGCCTCACGAGCCCCGAGCCATTGCGCCCGCGACCGGGCGCGATCAGTTCGCTCTTGATCGGCCATTCTTCGGTGACGAAGGTGCGCGGCACGGTCGAAGCGCGTTCCGGGCCGACCGGCCTCTCGATGAACTTGACTCCGTTCTCGATGAGAAAGTCGAAGGTCGGCACGTTCTCGTCGGCGAATACGCGCACGAGGTCGCGGTCACTGTAGCGCGCGTCCGCCGTATCGAAGCGTACCCAATCGAGAAACACCTGGTCGGGCAAATCCTTGATGCCGGCCTTCTGCTGCAGCGCGTTGCCACCGCCGAGATGGACACGTCCGCCGCTCAGGATGCCGCGACCGCCGATGTCGTGATTCTCGTCGACCACGATAACCGAAGCGCCATGGTCTCGCGCCGCAATCGCCGCCGGCAATCCCGCGACGCCGGCGCCGATGACGACGACATCCGCCGAGCGATCCCATTTGATCGGCGCCTGGGCCTGCGCTGGGGCTGCACCGGCACTTGCAAGGGCGGCGGCGCCTGCGGCGCCGGTCGACAGAAATGTTCGCCGGCTTACCGATTGCGGCACCGTGCTCGCGCCATCGCGATCCGTCGCCTTGTTGTCCATGCGCGTCTCCCTGGAGTTCATCAGCGGGCCAATCTTGACTTTGCCGATGGCCGGGTCAAGACAGCATTGAAGCCGATAGTCCATCAGCGTTTTACAGTCGATGTGTGTTCTCAGTAGAAAAAAGTTGTCCTTCTCGTCGCTGGCGCACTCGCGTCATTGGGCGTGGCGAACGGAGGCGCCGAGTGGTGCGGAGGTCATGCACAAGTGCGACCCGCCGCCGGAGGAAGGATGGAGCGTTGTACCCGAGCGTCAGGTCCTGAGTGAGACCGATGGGGCTCCCTTCGCGGCAGGACCCGCCGGCGACTGGTTCGTCGAGCGAACCACAACCGTTCTGCCGTTCTGCCACTATTACAATTCGATCGGCATCTACAGCCTGAACTCCTATTCGCTGTCGCCAGTCACGACCGAGGAACGCGTTCCGATCTGCCGCGCTGCCGCAGGCGGCAGCGTTGCGGTTGCGCCCTATGCGGGTCTGTGCCCGCCAAAGTAGAACTGCGCCTCCTCGCCAGCACACGCGGCGCTGAGGGAAAGCGCGTGGCATAGGGCTTGCATTGTTTTTCGTCTGAACGGCTGGCCCGGTTTGTCGCAGCCGCAGTTCGCAATCTCGCTGGTATGTTGAAGTGAGCCCGCTTACGCTGACGTCGCGCTTTAACTTCGACAGTCCAGATCACGATATCGGCGCCAACGAAACGCAGTAACGCAATGCGATCATGCTGTCGCGATAAGCTATGTCCTCGCAGTCGATGACATCCGTTCGGGCTCGCGATGTCTGTCGAGCCTCGTCCCGATCGAGGCTCGGCCCTGATCGCGGCGCGGGGGCTGTCGAAGTCCTATCTCACCAAGACCGGCGAAGTGACGGCGCTCAAGAGCCTCGATTTCGAAATCTATGAAGGCGAGTTTGTCGCGGTCATCGGCCAGAGCGGCTGCGGAAAATCGACGCTGTTGAAGGTGCTCGCCGGCATCCTTCCCTACACGTCCGGATCGATCGAACTGAACGGCAAACCGTTGCGCGGTCCAAGCCCGGAAGCCGCCGTGGTGTTCCAGTCTCCGGTGCTGCTGCCGTGGCGAACCGTGCTCGACAATGTGTTGCTTCCGATCGAGTTTCGGCATCTGTCGACGTCAAGCTACCGCGACAACGCACTCGACTTGCTGGAGATGGTCGGCGTGCGCGATTTCGCACAACGCTATCCTTACGAACTCTCGGGCGGGATGCAGCAGCGGGTCGCGATCGTTCGCGCCCTGGTGCAGAGCCCGCGCTTGCTGCTCATGGATGAGCCGTTCGGCGCGCTCGACGCGATGACGCGCGAGCAGATGAACCTCGACCTTCTGCGCCTTTGGACGCAGAGCCGCAAGACGGTGGTGTTCATCACCCACTCTATCGCGGAAGCGATCTTCCTTTCCGACCGCGTCATCGCGATGACCGCGCGCCCGGGCAGCATTGCCGAGATCATCCCGATCGAGTTGCCGCGGCCGCGCGACCTGTCCGTCATCAACACCGATCGCTTCGGCCGCTACGCGGCCCACCTTCGCAAGCTTCTCGACGCCAAGGGAGGGATGTTCTGATGTCGGCGGAAGCAATGGAAGCCGGACGTCTGGAGTCTACCGACGCCAGCGGCGCACGAGGCTCGGCCCACCATCATCCGCCGCTATCCGCAATTGACGATCTCGCCGGCGATTCTCGTGGCACTGCTCGTCGTATGGTGGCTTGCGAGCCACGTGCTGGGGGCGCCGGCCTACGTGCTGCCGCCGCCGGAGGATGTGTGGCACGCGACTGTGCGGGGTCTCAGCCGCGCGCCATGGGATCTCGGCGGCTATTGGTATCATGCTGGAATTACAGTTTGGGAGGCGCTGCTTGGGTTTGCCATCGGCTCTGCGTCCGGGGCGGTGTTGGGGCTCGCGCTGTCGCATTGGCCCATTCTCGGCAAAAGCTCGTATCCCTACATCGTTGGCTTCCAGTCACTCCCCAAAGTCGCGCTCGCGCCGTTGATGGTCGTGTGGTTCGGCTTCGGTCTCGAAGGCAAGGTGTTGATCACCGCCATCATCACGTTCTTCCCGGTGCTCGTAAACACCATGGCCGGCTACCAGGCCGTCGAACCCGAACGCATCGAGCTTGCGCGCTCCTGCAACGCGAGCGAATGGCATCTGCTCACGAAAATCATCATCCCGAGTTGCCTGCCATTCCTGTTTGCCGGATTGGGCGTCGCCTCGGTGCTGTCGATCCTCGGTGCCGTGGTCGGCGAATTCGTCGGCGCCCGTGCCGGGCTCGGCATGCTGCTGATGCAATTCAATCAGGCGATGGAGATCGCGCCGCTGTTCGCCGTCATCCTGTTGCTGGGGGTGATCGGTTTTTTGATGAACTATGCCGTTGCGTTGGTCGAACGCCGCTATTGCTTCTGGGCGCAACGGGCAAACTCATCTGCGCGGTAGTTGCTCACGCGGTGGCTTTTCATGTCGAACGAGGAGGCGTGCGTGTTTAGATGTTGCTCGGACGGCGTCCGCGCTGACGGTCGCTCTCAGTCTTTCATCTTTCTTTGCTGCAGCAGCGAGCGCCCAATCGCTCAAGAAGGTGACCTTGGTCCAGATGCACCCCGTGATGGGGGTGGGGGAGGAGATATTCCTCTACGCGGTCCCGAAGCAACTCGGCTACTTCAAAGCAGAAGGCCTCGATGTTGCGATCGAAAACTCCCAGAACGGCACCATCGCGGCGCAGGTGATCCAGTCCAACGGAGCGCAATTCGGCACCACCGCGCCGGAATCGGTGATGCTGGTGCGAGAGCAAGGCGGCGACCTCGTCGCCTTCTACGGGCTCAAGCGCAATCCCGGAAACATGGTGATCGTGATGCAGGACTCGCCGATCACCAAGCTCGAGGATATGAAGGGGAAGACGATCGGCGCGCCGTCGTTCGCCTCGGCCGGCGGCTTGAGCCTTAAGCAAAGCCTGGCCGATATCGGCATTGGGCCAGAGCAATATACCGGCATCTCGACCGGAGCCGGCCCGGCGGCCTTCGCGGCGCTCCGCACCGGGAAGATCGACGCGCTCGTGGTGTGGGACGCAATGCTCGGCGCGGCCGAGAACACCGGCATGAAACTCCGCCTCATCAGCATCCCGCTGCAGGACCGCCTCGCCGGGATGACGCTTGCGACCTCCGCCGCTTTTGCCAAGGCAAATCCCGAAGCCGTCGCCGGTTATTGTCGGGCGATGACCAAGGGTTTGCTCTTCACGCTTACCAATCCGGAAGCCGCGGTTCGTATCTTCTGGGAGGAGTTTCCGACGACGAAACCGGCAAATCTCGACGACGCGACGGCCGTCAAGAACGGCGCCCATGTCATGAACCGGTTTCTCGAAATGGCGCTGCTGGGATTGCCGCCGCAATCACGCTTCGGCGATTTCATTCCCGAAAAGTGGCAGACCTCGCACGTTTCCTACACGGCAAATGGCATGCTCAAAGGTACGGGCTCCGCAACCGACGCCTACACGCCGCAGTTCGTGGAGGCCTGTAACGCTTTCGATCGTGCGGCAATTGTCGCGCAGGCGAAAGAGCATGAGCCGGTAGCGTTCGCGACGCCGGCTTTTGGCTTGTCAGCGCCTCTTGCCAGGGATGCGAAACAAGGATGAGATGTCCGCCCGTCGGCACGATGCTTGCCTCTCCGGCATGATATTTTCAGCGTAGAAGACAGGAGAAATCCATGACCGCAATCGGCCTCACCCGTCGCGGGATGCTGCTTGGTGCAGCCGCCCTCACCATTGGCGGTACCGCCCAAGCCGTTACGCTCGCCGAAATCAAGAAGCGCGGCTACATGACCGTCGCGACCGAGGACGACTACCAGCCGTTCGAATTCACCAAGGATGGCAAGCCGACCGGTTATGACCAGGAACTCCTGGAGATGTTCAAGAAGAAGGCGGGCTTCGATATCCGCCAGGACATCATCCCCTGGACCGGCATCCTCCCGGGCGTCACCACCGGCAAGTACGATGCCGCGGTCACCGCGATCCTGGTCACGCAGGAGCGCATGAAGACGTTGGATTTCTGCAGCCCCGTCGCTGAATCGGTCGACTACTATCTCAAGCGCAAGAACGACAACAAGATCAAGGCGATCAAGGATCTGAACGGCCTGACCCTCGGCGTCGAGGCGGGCAGCGCGATGCTCAAGCTGCTGCCGCAGCTCGATGACATGCTCAAGGCGACCGGCGGCAAGCTCGGCAAGATCGTCTCCTACCAGGGCTATCCCGAGGCTTACCAGGATCTGCAACTCGGCCGCATCGATTACGTGGTCAATACCCTCCTGAGCCTTGAATCGATCGCCAAGTCGAAGCCCGATGTCTTCGAAGTCGGCCAGGCGGTGTCCAAGCCGACTTACATCGCTTGGGCCGTGGTGAAGGGAAACACCGAGCTTTTGGCCTTGCTCAATGAATTCCTCATGGGCACCCGCAAGGACGGCTCGATGTACGCGCTGCAGAAGAAGTGGTTCGAGAAGACATTCGAGCAGATGCCTGAAGTGCCGACCGCCAACGTCTGATTTCTGCACGCCGTGGGGACGGGGGATTACCTGGCCCTCGCGGCCGGGACACTGAATACACTTGCGATCAGCCTGCTGGCGATCGCAATCGGTACGCCGCTTGGTCTTGGCTTGGCGCTCATCCGCTGGGGACGGGTGCCAGGCCTCGATCCTGCCGTCGCGACGCTGGTAAGCCTCCTGCGCGCGACCCCGGCGGTCACGCTGGTGCTCCTCATTTATTTCGCGCTGCCGACGGCCGGTCTAGAGGTGCCGCGCTTTGCGGCCGGCGTTGCGACCCTCGCCCTCGGCTCGATGGCCTATAATTGCGAGATCTGGCGCGCGACGTTGCTGTCCTTCCCCTCCGACCAACTCGATGCCGCCCGTGCGTTCGGCATGCGCCGCGGACTGCGCTTCCGACTTATCATACTGCCCCAGATCGCCCGGGCTGCATTGCCTGCGCTCGTGAACGAGATGACCTTGCTGATCAAGGTCAGTCCGGCGGTCGCGGTCATCGGCGTCACCGAGGCGACACGGGCCGCGGTCCGGATCGGCGCCGCGACTTACCAGCCGATCCCGCCGTTCCTCATCGCACTTGCGATCTATGTCGTCATCATCGGCGCCTTCGTCGCGACCCAGCGCATGCTCGAGCGTCGCCAGGCGGGAAGCGGCCGCATGATCCCGCGCGGCATCGAAATTCTCTGGGAGCAGCGCGATGCCCTGATCTCAGGGTTCGCGACGACCGTCGGCATTGCCGTTGTCTCGGCGATCGGAGCCGCGATGCTCGGCTTGCTGCTGTTCGGCCTGTTGATCGCACGCGTGCGCGGCGTGCCAACGGTGTTTGCATGGCTCATCGACCTGATGCGCTGCACGCCGTTCATGCTGTTCTGCTACATGATCTACTACGGTCTGCCGTCGTTCGGGATCGTTGTCGACAACGTGGTCGCGGGCATTTCCGCGCTCACGATCTATAACGCCGCCTACATCGCCGAATTGCTGCGCGGCGCCTACCAGGCGCTGCCGCGCGAGGGCATCGAGGCGGGCCATGCCTTCGGCTTTCACGGCTGGCGCCTGCTGCTGCGGATCATCCTGCCGCCGGTTCTGTTGTCCTCGATACCGATGCTCGGCAACCAGATGGTGCAGATCATCAAGGACAGCGCTTTCCTCGTGATCATCACGGTGCAGGAGTTGACGTTCGCAGCGAACGAGATCCAAGCGACCTATTACGTGCCGTTCGCGAGCTTTGTCTGCGCGATGTTGCTATATTGGCTGTTATGCCTCGCCGTGGAGGGCGGCGTGCGGGCGGTGCTGGCCGTGGCAGAG
This sequence comes from uncultured Alphaproteobacteria bacterium, assembly GCA_963702755.1. GTDB lineage: Bacteria > Pseudomonadota > Alphaproteobacteria > Rhizobiales > Xanthobacteraceae > JAJPKK01. The sequence continues at coordinate 41,156 of CAVPDZ010000028.1, forward strand.
TCCCGGCGATGATGACGATGATGTGGAGGATGCGATGGCGAAACATTTGACCGATGCGCAGGTCACCCAATTCCGTGAACAGGGATGGCTCGCACCGTTGCGCGCGATGGATGCCGAAGCGGCGGCAGACTGCGCCGCCCGCATCGCGGCCTACGAAGCGAAGATGGGGGAAAGCGCCAATCGCAGCCTCAAGATCAAGGGCCACCTTGCCATGCCGTGGCTCGTCGAGATCGGCCGCAATCCGGCGATCCTCGATGCGCTCGAAGATCTCATTGGTCCCGACATCATGCTGTTCGGCGCTTCGATCTTTGCCAAGGGCGGCAAGGATCGCGCCTATGTTTCATGGCACCAGGACAGTGCCTATTTCGGCCTCGACCCGCACGAAGAGGTCACGGCCTGGGTCGCCTTCACGCAGACATCGAAGGAGAACGGCGCCTTGCAGGTGCTGCCGCGCTCGCACGTCGGTCCCGACCTCGTGCATGAGGAAACCTATGCGCCGGACAACATGCTGGCGCGGGGACAATCCTTGCATATCGAGGACGAGAGCAGCGCAGTGACGATCGAACTGCAACCCGGCCAGTTCTCGCTTCATCACGAGCGCACCGCGCACGGCTCGAAGCAGAACCGGACCGCGGCGCCCCGCATCGGCTTCGCCTTCTTCTACATCCCGACGCACGTCCGCTCGACCATCGGGCGGCGCACCGCGACGCTGGTGCGGGGCGTCGACCGCTACCACCATTGGGACCCGGACCCGCTGCCGCGCTACGACTTCGACCCTGTCGCCTTTGACGCGATGCGCGCAGCGTGGGGACAGTATCGCGACGGCGAGGTCAAGCAGGCCGCCGAAGCGTGACCGCAACGCCCGTCCTTCAGATCACCGGTCTCTGCAAGTCCTTTAAAGACCACCGGGTCCTCGAAGGTATCGAACTGTCGGTATCCGAGGGCGAGACGATTTGCATTCTCGGTCCCTCAGGCGCCGGCAAGTCGACGCTGCTGCGTTGTATCAACTGGCTCGAAGTCCCCGACAGCGGCGCGGTGTTTCTGTCCGGCGAGCGCGTTGGTGTGCGGTCGGGCGGCGCCGCCATGTCGGACGCCGAATTGGCGCGCATCCGCGTGCGCATGGGCATGGTGTTCCAGCATTTCGCGCTATGGCCCCATCTCAGCGTCATCGACAATCTGATGGCCGCGCCGCTGCACGTTCAGCGACGGCCGCGCGGCGAGGTCCGCGAGCAGGCAGAGGCGCTGCTCGGCAAGGTCGGCCTGTGGGATAAGCGCGATGCGCCGCCGGCGCGGCTCTCCGGCGGTCAGAAGCAGCGCGTTGGAATCGCCCGGGCGCTGATGATGCGCCCGGCCCTCCTGCTGTTCGACGAGCCGACAAGTGCGCTCGACCCGGAATTGGTCGGCGAGGTCCTCGCCGTGATGAAGACGCTTGCGAGCGACGGCATGACCATGGTCGTCGTCACCCACGAAATGGGCTTTGCGCGCGAGGCGGCGACGCGGGTCGTCTTCATGGATCTTGGCCGGATTGTGGAGACAACTGGTCCAGATGCCTTTTTCTCCCATCCGACCACCGAGCGGGCGCGACAATTCCTGGCCCGGTACGGCTCGCAGATGGCTAGAAGTAACTCCGCGTAAAGGCTGCGCTCCCAAACACCCTGCCGAGCCTGCATTTCCCTATAGTCTTCTCAAGTAATTGATTTCGCTGAATTAATTATTTCGGATTTCGCCGCGCCCCGCGGTCGTACGCTTCGCAGCCCGCCTAACCGACGGCAAAATCGAACCAATTACGAAAAAATCTACGGTTTGTTTGAACCAAACCTTGGGCTCGCGCGACTTACAGATAACTCGACTGCATCAGGCACGCCGCCCGCGAAAGCGGAAACGAGCATCGGAACAATCCGGCCAGGGCAAAATCTCGAGCGGGAGTGCGAGATGATGGCCTTTCTTCGAAACCTGACGATCGTCTTGGCTCTCGGGTTGCTGGTCAACCTCGGTGTCATGGCGCTGCCAGGGCACCTCGCCAACGCCTGGAGGGTCGGCGCCACCACGACCCCGATCCCGGATCCGCCGCCGCTGCCGTGCTCCAAGCAGAGCTGGCCGAATGCCGATCGCGTGTGCCTGTCATGGACTGCCCCGCGCGACGCAACCGCTGCGGCCGCCAAGACCACCGGCAGTGCAACTCGCTCCGTGACGACTGGCAGCGCCAATCACGCCACGACCACTGGCAGTGCCAATCGCACCGCCGGGACGATCAGGAAAGTGCAATAGAGCGGCTTACGCCGACTGCGAACCAATTCAGAGGAATACCATCTGCTGGGACACCCCCCACCCCCCAACCCCCAGTCTCAGTAAGATGGCAGCGCGCGCCTCCGGGCGCGCGCACCCTTTTTGGGGACTGCTTCGGGATCGCCGCTGCGCGCATCAGTAGGCCGAGAGGGTTTTTGAAGTAGAGAGCCCAGCCGATGCGGCACGTTTGGATCGGGACCTCGGGCTGGACTTACGACGGATGGCGCGGCCCCTTTTATCCGGGCGCTTTGCCGAAGAAGGATTGGCTCGGCTTTTATGCTTCGCGTTTTGCGTCTGCCGAAATTAACGGTTCGTTCTATCGCACGCCATCGCTTGAGGCGGTGGCGCTCTGGCGCGATCAGACGCCGCGACAGTTCGTCTTTGCCTGGAAGGCATCGAAATTCATCACCCATTGGAAGCGACTGAGCGGTCGCTGCGCAAATTCAATTGCTCTGATGGAGACGCGCTTGCGCGTCCTTGGACCGAAGGCAGCGGTGGTTCTGTTTCAACTCCCGCCACAGTTTGTGAAGGATACGGGACGGCTCGACGCCTTCCTTCCGATGCTGCCGCGCCGTTATCGCTATGCTTTCGAGTTTCGCGATCGCAGCTGGTATGGCGATGATGTGCTCAACCTGCTCCACAGGCACGATGCCGCCTTGTGTCTTTCCGATCATGCCGATGCTCCCGCGCCATGGGAGGTGACGGCCCGCCACGTTTACGTGCGCGGCCATGGCCCGACCGGCCGCTACCAAGGCAGCTATCCGACCCGGACATTGCGTCGTTGGTCCACCGCGATCGCCTCATGGAGGTCGCAGCGCCGCAAAGTCTTTGTCTACTTCGACAACGATCAAAAGGCGGCCGCGCCCGATGATGCCCAACGGCTTATCAAGATGGTTGAGCAGGAGGGCGGCTGAACGGGATCGTCGTCCTATCGTCAATGCGGGTTCGAACGGCTTGCCGTCGCAACCGGCAATGCTCATTTCTCGCTTGTGGTGCGGTGATCAACGGCGTCACTCTGTGGATAGCTGCAGCTTTTGCAGCAGCCCGGAAAGATCTGGCGCGCTAACCGAAAGACCAAGCTGATGGATGCCCAAGTCGTTCGTTTGACCAGTCTTGCCCATGGCGGAGGTTGCGGCTGCAAGCTCGCGCCGTCCGTCTTGCAGCAAATTCTCGCCGAGCAACCGGCCGCACAGCCCTATCGGCAATTGCTGGTCGGCACCGAAACCGGCGATGACGCGGCGGTGTGGCAACTGGAGGACGGCACCTGCATTATCGCGACCACCGATTTCTTCATGCCGATGGTCGATGATCCGCGCGATTTCGGCCGGATCGCCGCGACTAATGCCATCTCAGACGTCTACGCCATGGGCGGCAAGCCGATCATGGCGCTCGCGATCGTCGGGATGCCAGTCGACAAGGTGTCGCCCGGGATGGTGCGCGAGATTCTCGCCGGCGGCGCGGAGGTCTGCGGCACGGCTGGCATCCCTGTTGCTGGCGGCCACTCAATCGATTCTCCCGAGCCGATTTATGGGCTCGCCGTCATTGGCCTTTGTCCAACCGAGAACATTCGGCGCAACTGCACGGCGCGTGCGGGTGATACCTTGATCCTCACCAAGGCGCTCGGCGTCGGGATTTATTCGGCCGCCTTCAAGAAGGATGCGTTGTCGCCTAAGGCCTACGCCGAAATGATCGGCTCGATGACGCTCCTCAATCGCATCGGGATGGAGCTTGCCAAGAATCCGGCCGTTCATGCCGTCACCGACGTCACCGGATTTCGGTCTCCTCGGCCACGCACTCGAGATGGCGCGGGGCTCGAACCTTTCGCTTGGCGGTTCGGGTCGCCGATCTCCCGTTGTTGTCGGATGCGGCGACGCTCGCGCAGCAACGCTTCGTCACCGGCGCTTCGACGCGAAACTGGGCAAGTTACGGTGAGGCAGTAACTTTGCCCGACGGCTTTCCCGAATGGCAGCGGCAACTCCTCACCGATCCGCAGACCTCGGGCGGATTGTTGATTGCCTGCGATCCGGCGTCAGCAGCGGAGATTTTGCGCTCGATCATCGCCGCAGGATATCCGAATGCGCGGATCATCGGACGCACGACAGCCGGGACACCATCCATAACCGTCGAAGGTTAGGTCGACCGTTGCGGCTGCGGTCACTCACGCAGACGTGAACCTTTTTCGACATCGGTTTCTTCCCAATTTGGTGCCCAGCTGGCGCATCGAAACCAATCTGCCATGAAATCATTGAAGAGCAGGCGGCATGGAGCAAATGCATGGCCAAGATTTCGCTCGTCGTATCGGACGTCGACGGGACTCTGGTCACTCCCGATAAAGAGTTGACGAAGGCGAGCGAACGTGCCGTCCGCTTGCTCAACGAACGAGGCATCGGCTTCACCGTCGTCAGCAGTCGCCCGCCAAACGGATTGAGGATGCTGATCGAGCCGCTGTCCCTGCGACTGATGCTCGGCGCCTTCAGCGGCAGCACGATTGTCTCGCCCACGCTTGAAGTGATCGAGAGCCATTACGTTCCCGAGCCGGCGGCGCGCAAGAGTGCCGAACTGCTGGCTGATTTCTCGGCCGACATCTGGCTTTACACGACCGAAGGCTGGCTCGTCCGCGATACCGGCGGCCACTATATCGCGCGCGAAGAGCGGACGATTCAGGCCGGGCCGATCCTGGTCGACGATTTCGATCCCTATTTCGACGCGGGCCTCGAAGATCGTCGGCTCCAGCCAGGATTTCGCGAAGCTTGCGCGATGCGAAGGCGCGGTGCGCGAGGAGATCGGCGAGCAAGCGTTTGTTGTCCGTTCGCAGCCCTATTATCTCGACATCACGCCGCCGGGTTTCGACAAAGGGACGTTCGTCGAAACACTCTCGCAGTGCCTCGCCATTCCTCTCGATGCGATCGCGGTGCTGGGCGACATGGACAACGATGTTGCCATGTTTCGAAAGGCGGGCATGTCGATTGCGATGGGAAATGCCAGCCCGGAGGTCAAAAGCCAGGCGGATCATGTCACGACCGCGAATACGGAGGACGGGTTCGCCGCCGCAATCGAGCAATACGTTCTAGCCGGCGCAGAGTGAGGCGCGCCCACGCGAGCCACCGGGTCACCTGCGGCGTCTTGGCTCAAGCCCTGCCTGCGTTTGCGGCAACTCCACCTGACACTGCGGGAATCGTCGCAGGGCTACAATTCCTACGTTTGACCTTGGTCAACGCGGTAAGATCGGAAGCGTCCGATCTTGCCCGTCATGACGACACAGCCCACGCCTCGCAAGGGAAAGGTTCTCGCCGTCCGCGGTGCGGTCGTAGACGTTGCCTTTGCTGCCGGCGCCGAGCTGCCGCGCGTCGAAGAGGCGCTGATCGTCGAATGGGATCAGCCGGGCACCCTCATGATCGAGGTCCAGGCGCATCTCGATGAGAGCACGGTACGCGGCGTTGCGCTTCATGCGACCGCGGGCCTCAGGCGCGGAGCCGAGGTACGCGCAACGGGCGCGCCGGTGACCGTGCCGGTTGGCGAGCCAGTCCTCGGTCGCCTACTCGACATTACCGGCAACACTCGGGACAACGGCCCGCCGCTGCCGGATAGCTTGCCGCGCGTGCCGATCCACCGATCGGCCCCACCGCTCACGGACCGGACTCCCGCGACCGCCATCTTCGAGACCGGCATCAAGGTCATCGACCTCCTCGCGCCGCTGGCCCAGGGCGGCAAGGCCGCCATGTTCGGCGGTGCCGGCGTCGGCAAGACCGTCGTGGTGATGGAACTGATCCACGCCATGGTCAAAAGCTATCAGGGCATTTCGGTCTTTGCCGGCATCGGCGAGCGCTCTCGCGAGGGCCACGAGCTGCTCACCGAGATGCAGCGCTCCGGCGTCCTCGAGCGCAGCGTGCTCGTCTACGGCCAGATGAACGAGCCGCCGGGGGCACGCTGGCGCGTCGGCCTGACCGCTCTGACGATCGCCGAATATTTTCGCGATCAGAAGCGGCAAAATGTACTGCTGCTGATGGATAACGTGTTTCGCTTCGTTCAGGCGGGCAGCGAGGTCTCCGGTCTGTTGGGGCGGCTGCCGTCGCGGCTTGGTTATCAGCCGACACTCGCGACCGAAGTTGCCGCACTCCACGAACGCATCGCCTCGGTGGCAGGCGCATCGGTGACGGCGATCGAAGCAGTCTATGTGCCGGCTGATGACTTTACCGATCCAGCAGTGACGGCGATCTCCAGCCACCTCGACAGCATGATCGTGCTGTCGCGATCGATGGCCGCCGAGGGCATGTATCCCGCGGTCGACGCCTTGAGCTCATCCTCGATCCTGCTCGATCAGACGGTCGTCGGTGACAAGCATTACCGCGTTGCCGAAGAAGTCCGCGAGGCGATCGCGCACTACAAGGAGCTTCAGGACATCATCTCGCTTCTTGGCATCGAGGAGTTGAGTGCACGCGATCGCCTCATCGTCATGCGGGCGCGACGGCTGCTGCGCTTCCTCACCCAGCCGTTTTCCGTCACCGAGGCATTCACCGGAAAGCCCGGGCGCTCGGTGCCGCTCGTCGAAACCATCAAAGGCTGTCGGGCCATTCTCGACGGCGCGTGCGATAAATGGGCGGAGAGTTCGCTTTACATGGTCGGCACCATCGATGAGGCGCGGGAGAAGGAAGCTCGCTGCAACCGGGAGGCTGCTCCGGCATGAGACTGCTGATTACAACGCCCACCGCTCTCGTCATCGACGATCGTGATGTCGTCGCGGTGCGGGCAGAAGACGAAAGCGGCAGCTTCGGCATCCTCAAAGGACATGCCGATTTCCTGACGGCGCTGACGGTGTCGGTCGTGAGCTGGCATCACGAGAGCGATCATCAGCGCTTTTGTGCCGTAAGCCGCGGCGTCCTGTCGGTGACGAACGGCAACGAGGTCGCGATCGCGACCCGCGAGGCGGTGTTGGGCGACGACCTCGACCATCTTGAACGGGTCGTGCTGGCGCAGTTCCGTGAAACCGTCGAGGCGGAGCGGAGCGCACGAACGGAAGGTCTGAAACTGCAGATGAAAGCCATCCGGCAGATCTTGCGCTATCTGCGGCCGGAGCGGCCGGGCATATTCGGAGATCAGCCGTGAAGGCGAAGAGCGCCGCGCCTGAACCGGCGGCCCCTGATGGCCTGAGCGATGCCGTTCGAACGCGGCAGCAGCGGCGGCGGCGCTGGCTCACAGAAGGCGAGCCCTCCACGGCGCGTTTTGTCGGCCAGATCGGCGTGCTCGGCTGGATCATCGTCACGCCAACGCTGATCGGCCTCTTTATCGGACGGTGGCTCGATCACAAACTCGGCACCGGCATCTTTTGGAGCGCACCGTTGCTGCTGGTCGGCGTGGTGATCGGATTCTGGTCGGGCTGGCAATGGATGCACAAGCAATGATGCACTTTGCTCCCGCTTGGCGCGATCTGACGGCTTCGCTTTTCTGGGCTGCCGCGTGGCTCCCCGTCGGCATGGCGATCGGGATATTTCAGTTCATGACGCTGCGATGGGTCGTCGGGATGCTGGCCTCCGGCCGCTCCGTTCTCTTGCCATTCGGCACCCAGCTTGCACGATTGGTTCTGATTGCCGCTGCGCTCGCCCTCATAACGAGGCTCGTCGGGGCTTTGCCGCTGCTCGGCACGACAGCGGGCATTGTGATCGCGCGGACGGCGATGGTTCGAGACGGAGCGCGACGATGATCAAATCGCCGCTCGCCTCGAAGATATTGTTCATGATCGGGCCGGTCCCGATCACGGGGCCCGTGGTCGTGACTTGGGGCCTGATGATCGCCCTTGCGCTCGCCGGCTGGCTCGCGACGCGTTCGCTCATGCTCAATCCGTCGCGCTATCAAGCCGTGCTCGAATTGATCGTCGGCGCCATCGAAGATCAAATTCGTGCGACGATGCGCGTTCCGCCGACGCCTTACGTGCCGATGATCGGTACGTTGTTCCTGTTCATCCTCGCGGCGAATTGGTCATCGTTGGTGCCCGGCGTCGAGCCGCCGACGGCTCATATCGAAACCGACGCCGCGCTCGGCATGATCGTGTTTTTTGCGATCATCTACTTTGGCATCCGCGCGCGCGGCGTTCGCGGTTACTTGAAGACCTTTGCCGAGCCATCAATCGTGATGATCCCATTGAACATTGTTGAAACCTTCACGCGCACGTTTTCCCTGATCGTCCGCCTGTTCGGCAATGTCATGAGCGGCGTGTTCATCATCGGCATTGTGCTGTCTCTTGCCGGCCTGCTGGTTCCGATCCCGTTGATGGCGCTCGAACTGCTGGTCGGAGCCATTCAGGCCTACATCTTCACCGTACTAGCCATGGTCTTCATCGCGAGCGCCGTAAGCGACGGCCGCAGCGTCAGCAGCAATGAAAGGCAAGGAACATGAACTGGATCGAGATCGTCAGCATTGTCGCGGCTGCTGTCGCGGTATCATTCGGGGCCATCGGCCCTGCGCTCGGTGAAGGGCGCGCAGTCGCCGCCGCGATGGATGCCATCGCCCGCCAGCCAGAGGCCGCGAACAATATCTCACGTACGCTGTTCGTCGGCCTCGCCATGATCGAAACCATGGCGATCTACTGCCTGGTGATCGCGCTCCTGGTGCTGTTCGCGAACCCTTTCATCCATTGAGCTCATGCACATCGATTGGTGGACGCTGGCGCTCCAGACCGTCAATGTCCTGGTTCTCATCTGGATCCTCGCCCGGTTCTTCTTCCGGCCGATAATGGACGTCGTGGCGAAGCGTCAAGCAGCGGCGGACCGGCTGCTCGCGGACGCCGACGCCGCACGCAAGGAGGCCACCAATTTGCATGCTGAGGCGGAGAAGGTGCGCCTGGAGATCGGTGCAGAGCGTTCGAAGCTGATCATGGAGGCGCGCAAAGAGGCCGAAACCGAGAAAGCGCATATTCTTGACGCAGCTCAGGGTGAAATCGCGAAGCGGCATAGCGAAGCTGAGGCATCCATTGCTCGCGATCGCGCCGCATCTCAAGCAGATATCGTTGCTCGCGCCGGCGAGCTTGCAATCGAAATCGCGCGACGTTTGCTCACCCGCTTTCCGCCGGAGATCGCCTTGCCGGCGTTTCTCGATGGTCTTTGCCGGGAGCTCCGGATTTTGCCACCCGAGAGCAAAGCGCAACTGGCATCATTCGCGGCGGGAGAGAGCATAGAGGTCGTGTCCGCGGCGCCGCTGTCGGATGCCGAAACTGAACGCGTGCGTAGCATGCTCAAGCAGACGTTCGGCGACGATCTGATTTTGTCGTTTCGCAGCGACCCGACCCTGATCGCAGGAATAGAGCTGCATGGGCGTAACACGATCATCCGCAACAGCTGGCGCGCCGACCTTGACCGCATCCGCGAGGATTTGAACCGTGACAAGCAGCCCCGCCAATCTTGACGCCTGGCTGCAGGATGCGACCGAGCGCGTCCGCGCGGCATCGCTTGCGCCCGTCGCCGAGGAAGTCGGTCGCGTCGAGACGGTGGCCGACGGCATCGCGCTCGTCTCCGGGCTCCCCAATGTGCGGCTTGACGAACTGGTGCGTTTCGAGCGCGGACAGGTCGGCTTCGCGCTGACCCTCGATCGCGATTTGCTTGGCTGCGTTCTTCTCGACGAGAGCGAGACCGTCGAAGCCGGTGACCGGGTGCATGGCACCGGCGAAGTGGTGCGCGTGCCGGTGGGCGCGGCGCTGCTCGGCCGTATTGTCGATCCGTTGGGGCGACCGATTGACGGCGGGGGCAACATCAACACGGAACGGGCCGAGCCCATCGACCGGCCGGCACCAGCGATCGTCGATCGCGATTTCGTCAGTGAACCGATTCAGACCGGGTTGCTTGTCATCGACACGATGTTCGCGCTCGGCCGCGGCCAACGTGAACTCATCATCGGTGATCGCGCCGTGGGCAAAACCGCCGTTGCCGTCGATTGCATCATCAATCAAAAGACGACGGATGTGATCTGCATCTATGTCGCGGTCGGTCAGAAGTCCTCGACCGTCAAGCGCGTGATCGAGGCGATCCAGAAGTACGGCGCGCCGGAGCGCTGCATCTTCGTGATTGCAAGTGCATCAGCACGTCACGGTCTCCAATGGATCGCTCCGTTTGCCGGCTTCACCATGGCCGAATATTTCCGCGATCGCGGCCAACATGCCCTCGTCGTCATCGACGACATGACCAAGCATGCCGCGACCCATCGGGAAATCGCTCTCCTGACGCGGCAACCGCCAGGCCGCGAGGCTTATCCCGGCGATGTGTTCTATGTTCACGCGCGCCTTCTTGAACGCGCAGCCAAGCTTGCAAAGGCCGCGGGCGGCGGATCGCTGACCGCTCTTCCGCTCGCCGAACTCGATGCCGGAAATCTCAGCGCTTACATCCCGACCAATCTGATCTCCATTACCGACGGCCAGATCGTTCTTGATTCGCGGCTGTTCCAGGAGGGCCAAAAGCCGGCGGTCGATGTCGGAACGAGCGTGAGCCGCGTCGGCGGCAAGACCCAGGCCGCGGCGTTGCGTGACGCCGCAGAAACGCTGCGATTGGACTACGCCCAGTTCCTGGAACTCGAAATGTTCACGCGCTTCGGCGGCGTCACCGATGTCCAAGTCAAAAGCAAAATCGAGCGCGGGAGACGTATCCGCGCAATTCTGTCTCAGCCGCAATACGCGCCCCTCAGGCTTGCGGACGAGGTGGCGCTCGTCACGGCATTGCATGCCGGGCTTCTTGATCGATTGCCCATCGAGCAGATCGGTAAATTCCGCACGGAGCTCCCCGGTTGGATCGATCGCTTTGCCGCGCCGGCCGTCGATGCGATCGAGCGTACCGGGTCGTTGAGCGAAGTTGATGGAGCGCGGCTTAAGGAAAGTCTCGCGGCGTTCGTGACGGAACTTGGATCGTCGTCTGACGTGACAAAGCCGAGTTCCTAATGGCCGAACGTCTCGCCGATATTGTCGCTCAGATTCAGAACGTCCGTCAGTTGCACGCGGTGGTCACGGCCATGCGCGGCATCGCGGCATCGCGTGCGCAAAAGGGCCGTTCGCTGCTCGCGGGGATCGAGGCCTATACCGACGTGATCTCGCGGGCCATCGGGACCGCTTTGAACCTGCTGCCGGTGGAGGGTGCCATGGCGGCTCCGGTGGGCCGCACCCGCCTCGGCATTATCCTGTTCTGCGCCGAGCAAGGATTTGTCGGGTCCTTCAGCGAGCGCGCGCTAGACGCGGCCAAGAGTGATTTGCGGAATTCCCGAATCTTTCTTGTCGGCACCCGTGGTGCCGCGGTCGCCGGTGAACGTGGCTTAGCGCCAACCTGGTCGGCGCCCATGGCGAGCCATGTCGATGCCATTCCGAGTTTCGCAAGCCGGATCGCCGACGCGCTCTATGGCGATATCGCCGACGGCGCAATCAACAGAGTCGATATTGTCTTTTCGCGCGCGTCGGCCGGCGGCATCCGGGTTGATCGGCATTCACTGCTGCCGATCGACTTTACGCGGTTCGCGCGCCCGCTCGCCCGGCAGAAGCCGCTGACAACGCTTGCCCCGCAGCGCCTGCTCGAAAGCCTCGCCACCGAATATGTCTACGCCCAACTCTGCCAGGCCGCGATGCATGCTTATGCCGCAGAGAACGAAGCGCGCATGATGACCATGGCGGCAGCCAAGACCAACATCGAGAACCGGCTCGATGCTCTCACCCGCCGCGAGCGGCAACTCCGTCAGGAGGAGATCACGGCAGAGATCATGGAGCTTGCGCGCTGATCGCCCGTCCTCAAGCGATCGGCCTCACCTTCTGTTGGCGCTCCAAAATGCGAGATGGGGCTTGATCGCTTCGTCTTCGAGAACACCACCGACGACCTCGATCGAGTGCCCGCCCGTCGCCAGGACTGCCTCGCAACCCATCGTTAGCGCGGCGGTGCGTTCGGACACGTTGCGCAGGTTGCGAAGCCGCGCTTCGGTCAGCCCGAAAACCACCCGTCTGATGTTGGCCCAATAGATGCCGCCGGCGCACATCGCGCACGGCTCGGCACTGGAATAGAGCGTGCATCTCGCGAGCTGATCGCGGTCGGCTGAAGCGCACGCCCGGCGAATGGCCGTGATCTCGGCATGGGCCGTGACGTCGCCTTGCTCGATGGTGCAATTGTAGCCCTCGCCGAGGATTCTGCCCATCGAAGTCCACAATCACAGCGCCGAACGGACGCTCGCCACGCGCCAACCCCATTTCGGCCAACGCAAAAGCGCGCCGCAGGAACGCGTGATCGCGCGCCTCGTTGCTGTGCGCGCTTTGCGTTGCGGCGTTATTAGCGCTCGTCACTTCGATGCTGTGATTTGCAGATCGATCGACTTCATCGGATCGAGCTTGTCGGGCGAAGCATTTTGCTGCTTGGCAACCCATTCCCACGTCGTCTTCACGAGAGCGGGCGAGAAGACGCCAAGTCCGTCCTGTCGTGTGTTCTCGTTGAAGATCAACGGCAGTGTTGCCACCACCAATGCCTTGGTCGTTGCAAGATCGAGTTCCGGAATCATCGCCTTCATGGCGGCGGCGGCGCCGTCCGGATTGTCCTGCATCATCTGCTCGGCCTTCTTGAGCGCGCGCGTGAACCGCACCACGGCGTCGCGCCGCGTCGCCAGCACTTTGTTCGAGACGAAGATCGAGCTGGAATAACCCTTCAATCCGTAGTCGGACCACGGAATTACGTGAATCGTTTTTCCGGCCTCCTGAAGGATCATCGCTGTTGCCGGCGCATTGGCGACGTATTGGATGATGGCGTCAGTGCGCCCAGCCGCCAGCATCGGCCCGAGGGCGCCCGGGTCGGCGTTGATCATCTTGACCGATGAAAGAGCTGACACCGTTCATCTGCAACAGAAACGGCCATGGCCCGTTTGACGAGGTGAAGGGCGACGTGGCGACTGATTTGCCGCCCACGTCCTTCAGGCTCTTGATGCCGCTCGCCGTCGTCGTCACCAGCGCATCCGGCGGCTTGGTGTAGACCGGCATCACCGCGGTAACCGGCACCTCATTTTGCAGCTTTGCGGTGAAGAGCGCGTCCAGTCCGCCTTCGCCCATGTCGGCGGCGCCGGTTGCGATCTTGGTCAGCGCATCCGTCGAGCCCTTGCCGGCGAGCAATTGCACTTCAAGCTGCTCCGCAGCGAAAAGGCCCGCATGGCTCGCGACGTAGTAAGCTGCACGATCACCGCCCGGCAGCCACCCGAATTGAAAGATGATCTTTTCGGCGGCGCCCGCCGGGCCCGCCGCCAGCAATATCGAACCGACGATCGCCCCTTTTGTCCATGCGCGCATCGTGACCTCACAAAAAAACACAGAATGGCTCTGCAAGAGGCAAGCATCATGCCAATAGCCGCAGAATCGGGCGCGATGTGTCTATTGATTGAGCAGCGCCGAACAATCAATTTGCACCGCGCTATCTCGCTCGTCCTCGCGTCGTCGTCTCCGATTTGATAACAAGAGTCGACTGTTAAGCGAGGAGCATCGCCGTGATTGTGTACACGCCGCCGAAGCCCGCCGATCGGATTCCCATCATCGATCTTACGGACAGTTTCTCTCCCGCTCTCGCGGATCGCCAAAAGCTCGCGTGGGAGATTCACAAGGCTTGCCGCGAGACCGGCTTCTTTTATGTGGCCAGCCATGGCATCGCGCCGGCGTTGATCGATGACCAGTTTCGTTTTGCGAAGCGCTTCTTCGAACTGCCCTTGTCGGAGAAGATGGGCCTCGACATGAAAAAGTCGCCGAGCAAGGTCGGCTATGAGCCGATCGGCGCGCAAGTGCTCGACAGCCAGGACGACAAGGCGGAAAAGGCTCCCCAAGATCTGAAGGAGAGCTTCCAGTGCGGAATGGAATTGCCGGACGATCATCCGTTGGCGCGCTCAGGCTTGCGCGGGTTCGGCCATAACCAGTGGCCGTCCAATCTGCCCGGATTCAAAGAGCAGACGCTCGCGTATCAGGCGGCAGTGCGTGCACTCGGCGACCGCATCCTGCGGCTGATGGCGCTGTCGCTCGATCTACCGGAGGATCACTTCGAGGCAGTCTATGACTTGCCCGGCCTCGGCCTGCGCATGCTCCACTATCCGCCGCAGCCCCCGGACGCCCCGCCCAACCAGATCGGCGCCGGCGCTCACACCGATTGGGGCGGGATCACACTGCTTTCGCAAGACAGCATCGGCGGACTTGAAGTGCGCAACGCTGCCGGCGAGTGGATCGCTGCGACGCCGATCCCCGGCACCTTCGTGATCAATCTCGGAGATCTGATGGCCCGCTGGACCAACGGCCTCTACAACTCGAATGCGCATCGCGTGATGAACAACGGTACGCGCCGCACCGATCGTTATTCGATCGCGTTCTTCTATAGTCCGCGCCGCTCGGCCGTGATCGAAGCGCTGCCGACTTGCGTTTCCGCTGAGCGACCGCCGCAGTTCAAGCCGTGCACGACGCAGGAGCACATGGACGAGATGTTCCGCCGCTCCTACGGCTACGCCGTGACCGACACCGCGGCCGCCGCCGGCAAGGAGCGGGCTTCGGCGTAAGGGCCCATCCGCAAAGCGTTTTCGTCGATCTGGCTCAATCCTTGCTTGCCAATTAGGCAGGCATTCCAGGAGGAGCCATCATGATCGACGTGCATCCGTCCCATCGCGCAACCGTCGCTTCCACGCGCCGAGCGATCGGGCTCGCAGGCCGGATAGCATTCGCAGCCACGCTCCTTGCGACTGTTGCAACGGCGGCCGCCGCTGCGGAAAAAGTTACGTTCATGATCGACTGGCTGCCGGCGGGCGACAAGGCCGTGCCGTATCTCGGCATCAAGAGCGGCCTCTTCGCGGCGGAAGGACTCGATGTCACGGTGCAGTCCGGGCGCGGCTCTTCGGACGTCGTGACCAAGCTCGGCGTTGGCTCGGCGGACATGGGCACGGGAGGCCTAGCAGCGCTCCTTCAAGCGAAGGCTGAGAGCAAGGTGCCCGTCAAAGCCGTGATGTCACTTTATACGCTGCAGCCCGACGCGATCTTCACCACCGAGGGTTCCGGCATCAAGGTGCTCAAGGATGTCTCCGGCAAGAAGGTGGCGACCGCGACCTTCTCGTCATCCAACGTCGCCTGGCCATTGGTCCTGCAGGCGAACGGTGTCGATCCGGCAAGCGTCAGCCTGCTCAAGGTCGATCCTGCGGCGCTTGCGCCCATGCTGGCGTCGGGCCAGGTGATCGCCACCATCAATTGGACGACAGTCGCGCCGGCGTTCGAGAAGCCGCTCGCCGAGGGCGGCAAGAAGATCAAGATCATCCAATGGTCGGACTATGGATTTGACGGTTATGGCCTCTCAGTTTTCGCATCGGAGAGGATGCTCGCCGAGAAGCCGGAGACGGTGCGAAAATTCCTGCGCGCCTATGCCAAGGCCAACGCGATGGCGATTGCCGACCCGAAAGCCGCCGCGGCGGCGTTGAAAGCGATCGTGCCTGAGGTCGATCGCAACGGTTGCCGAGAAGGAATTCGTTGCCTCGATCCCTCTCATGGTCAATGCCGTCGAGAAGGCCGATGGTCCCGGCGCGTACGACAAGAAGCTCTTGGCAAAGACCTGGGAATGGACCGCCAAGGCCCAGAACCTGCCGCTCGACAAGCTCGATCCGGAAGCGGCTGTGGACCGCTCGTTTCTGCCCAAATAAGCTTGCTTGATCCTCACGAGGCCCGCGTGCGGGCCTCTTTTCCCGGACCCGTGCCGATGTCAATTCCCTCGGTGATCCGGTTTGTCGATGTCGAGCAGACGTTCGGCAAGGACGACGGCTCCGCGGTGACCGCGATCGGCGGCGTCTCGTTCGAGATCGGGCGTCACGAATTCGTTGCTGTCCTCGGGCCGTCGGGTTGCGGCAAATCTACCTTGCTGCGGCTGATCGCCGGATTGATCAAGCCGACCCGCGGCCGCATAGAAATCTATGATGTTCCAGTGACCGAGCCGCGCGATGAGATCGGCATCGTGTTCCAGCGGCCGACGCTGCTGCCGTGGTTTGACGTGCTCGGGAACGTGACGTTCCCGATGCGCCACAAGTTCGGTCGCGTCACCAGCGACGAGCGCAAGCGGGCTCAGGAGCTGCTGGCGCTGGTCGGGCTCTCGGATTTCGCCGACAAACGGATCGACGAGCTGTCGGGCGGCATGCAACAGCGTGTCGCCATCGCTCGCGCGCTCCTGCTTGATCCCGACATTCTTCTGATGGATGAGCCGTTCTCTGCGCTCGACGCGTTGACACGCGATGAAATGAGCCTCGAGCTTTTGCGCATCTGGGCGGAGCGGCCCAAGACCGTCCTGTTCATTACGCACTCGATTCCCGAAGCATTGCTGCTCGCCGACCGCATCATCGTGATGACGGCTCGGCCGGGCCGCGTGCGCGAGATCATCGACGTTCCGTGGGGACGCCCGCGATCGCTTGCGACCCTTGCAGAGCCGGCCTTCAACATCACTGCGAACCACATCCGTGAGCAGCTTTTCGTCCGTCCGGCAGCCTGAAGTGCGGCCCGCGCGGCCAGCTTTGCGGTTCTCCGTCTGGCTCGATCGCTTCGCGCCGACCCTGACGTTTGTCGCGCTGGTTCTGGTCTGGGAGGCCGCGACGCGCGTGTTCGCGATCCCGTCCTTCCTGCTGCCGGCTCCGAGTGCGATCGTGGCGAGCGCCTATGACCTGCCGCTCTGGGTGTGGGGCGGGCACATATGGGCGACGTTGCGGGTCGCGCTTGCCGGCTATCTGGTGGCGATCGCGGTTTCGATTCCGCTCGCCGTCGCGCTGACCAACTCGCGCTTTCTGTCGCGCACGCTCTATCCGATCCTGATCATCGTCCAGTCGACTCCGATCGTCGCGATCGCGCCCATCATCGTGGTGACGCTCGGCGCCTCGGACCTGCCGCGCATCGTCATCACCTTTCTCATCACGTTCTTCCCGATCGTCGTGACGACCTCGACGGGCTTGCTGGCCACGCCGGAAGAACTGATCGAACTGTCGCGCTCGCTGCGGGCCCCGCGCATTCGCGAAATCATGCACATCAGGCTGCCTTATGCGGTGCCCTACATCTTCAGCGCGTTGAAGATCGCGACGACGCTTGCCGTCATCGGCGCGGTGGTCGCGGAATTCGTCGCCGCCGAGCGCGGGCTCGGCTTCTTCATCATGTTCTCGACGTCGTTCTTCAAGATTCCCCAGGCGTTCGCCGGCCTCGTGGTGCTCGTCACCCTGACGTTGTTGCTGTTTCGGCTGTGCGGGGCGACCCAGCGCTGGTTCGTGCCATGGTCGCTTCCCAAATCGGAGCGCTGAGATTTCAGGAGCGGCGAACGTCGCAACCTAATACGCCGGCGTCATCAGCCCAAACGGCACGCCGCGCGTGTCCATGACGAGCGCAATGCGACCGACATTCGGGACATCAAGCGCAGGCCGCATCACCGTGCCGCCGGCCGCGGCCACCTGCTTGACCTGCGCGTCGACGTCATCAACCTCGATGTAGTTGATCCAACCCTCTTTCACGTCGCTGAAGTAGGGATCGTCGATCGGCAGCAATCCTGCGACGGGCGCGCCGTCTGCGTTCGCGATCCAATAGGTGCCGCCGTTGGGATTCGGCATGCCGTCATAGGTCCAGCCGACGACGGTGCCGAAGAATTTCTTGGAACCCTCCGCGTCGCGGGTCATCAACTCATTCCAGTGGACCTTGCCGGGCATTAGACCTCTCCTGAAGTGTGCGGGAAAAGCTCGCGCTCGCGTCCGTCACGGAGCGGCGCAAACACTAAACCATAGGGTTAAGTGATGCGCAACCCGACCCGGTCGACCAGTTGCTCAGGTCAGTCGACGAGCGCGCGGACGTCGGGGACAATCGAAGCAAATCGATCCGCCATGGCGGCAAGCGCGTTGCGTTGCACGTCCGCTGCCGGAATGGTCGCGCCTGTCAGTGGGTCTCGTAGATCGCGGGTAGCGGTCGCACTTGCCACGACGGCAGCACGAAGTCCGAGATCAATCGCGGCGCGCGCGGTCGCCTCCAAGCACATATGCGTCATGAATCCGACGAGGATGACTGCCGGCCGCTTCAGCGCGTGGACGCGGTCGGCAAGATCGGTGCTGGCGAAGGCATTGGGCAATCCCTTGGCAACCACCGCCTCGCCGGGCGCAGGGTCGGCCGGCGCCGCAATCTCGGCCTCCGGCGAATCCGGCGCAAACAGGCCGCCTGGCTTGCCATGATGGACGATGTGAATGATCGGCGTTTCCAGCGCTCGCGCGCGCTCCAACAGCCGGCCGATTTCTTCGAGCGCCGGCGCAACGCCAGGCAATACCAGCCGGCCGTCGACGTATTCGTGCTGGGCATCGATGACGACAACCACGGCCTCGCCAAGACGAGGCGGTGCCGCATTGACGCCAGCCATTTCGAGCAAAGTTTTGGGGCTCATCAGGATTCCTCACCCGACCATAACGCTTTCACGTTGCCCTGCGTTCGCGCCATCCGTTGGACGGGACTGCCTCAATAACAAACACCGGAGAGGGGGGCTCTCCGGTGTTTGCTAATCCCAACCACGCAGCACGCGGCTCATTGGTTCACGACTGCGGGTATGGCTATCGTCTGGACTTTCGACCTTCAGAACGCGCCGAGAAGGATTGCGCCAAGAAACATGAACACCGCGCAAACCACGACAACGTTGACTTTCAAGGCTATGTCCACGAGAGGGCCTCCCTGATCGTTGACGATGGCTCAAGTCTACCCGAAAGCGGCCGGGTGCAAAGAGCTTTCAATGGTGCAACGCAGAACGATTCTGTAAGCTTCGCAATAACCTTCAATCAATCTGTTGCATTCAATCGATAATCTCGCATTTGCCGTGGTGCAACGACGCAGATCTTCATTTGAAGCTCTGGTTGAGACGAATGAGCCGTCGGAGAGGTCTCATCCATCCAAGAATCTCCGCCGTGGGCCTGCGTTTACAACCCGTTAAGCAAACTTCACCACGCGGTTTGCAAGATCAACCCGCGGTGGAGCGGCCGGCACGCATAGGCCTGCTTAACCATGCGCCTTGTGAGACCACGACAACCGGCCGAACCAAAATCATTGTTGATCGGCCATTAACGGACCCGCTCGCAAGGTCGCGGAATGTGGGTTCGCGGGCGAGTTCTCGGCTCCGGCGTCATCGTCATGCTCGTCGCGTCGCTTGCCGGCTGCGCGCGCTCCTGGTTTGCCGAGCGCGAACCGTGGCGGCACGACGCCGAGGTCGCCTGCATGAACTCCGGCGCGGTGCGGGAAGGCGCCGCGGTCTCCATCCTCAAACCCATCGACGGGCCCGGAATCTGCGGTGCGGATTTCCCGCTGCGGGTTGCGGCCTTGGGGGAACCGGCAGTCTCCGGCTATTTCGACGAACCCCTGCGCCCGCCCGGTGCCGTTCCTGGCGCGGCAACTCGCACGGCACCCCCAGCGGCTTATCAGAGCAATCCTGCGCCGCCCGCCTATTCGCCGGCGCCTTATTCACCGCCGCCACCTGGTCCGGGCACCGCAGCAGGTGAGCCTTTGTCGATCGCGCCGCTAGGTTCTGCGTCGCCCGGGGTGAACCCAGGTTACGGCTATTCGGAGTATCCACCCGACGCCTATCCCCAGCAGCGCATACGCGAACGTCCGCCAGCCACCTCCGTGCCGCTCGGCCGTCAAGCGGCGCCGGCACTGACGATCGGACCTACCACCGTGACGCCGGCGGCAACGCTCGCCTGCCCGCTGGTGTCGATGCTCGACCGTTTCTTCAGCGACCGCGTGCAGCCTGCGGCGCTGCGCTGGTTCGGTCAGCCGGTGGTGGAGATCAAACAGATTTCCGCCTATTCGTGCCGCGGCATGAACGGCAATCCTAACGCGCGTATTTCCGAACATGCCTTCGGCAACGCCCTCGATATTGCCGCGTTCACGCTCGCAGACGGCCATCGGATCACGGTGCGGGATGGCTGGCACGGCTCGCCTGAGGAGCAAGGCTTTCTGCACGACGTCCAGGCCGGCGCCTGCGAGATGTTCATGACCGTGCTCGCTCCCGGCTCGAACGCCTATCATTACGATCATATGCATGTGGACCTGATGCGCCGGGCAAGCGGCCGCGGCATCTGCGAGCCGACCGCGATCCCGGGTGAAGTCGCGGCGGCGCGGGCCGGCGGCCGCTGGCGCGCGGGTGCCGCGCCATACACCGGATCGGTCGCGAGAAACCGAACGCCGAAAACGGGCGAGCCGTTCGCCTACAGCGACGTGGATCGCCCGGCAGCGATCGGCATACCGGGTCAGGATTGAGCCTGACCCTTACAAGACTGCATTCCTAGCAAGTCTCCTGCGACAACTTGCGCCCCCCTTCTCAATGAGCCATTCAATGCCGATATTGCGACCGACTGTTTGCGGGCGTGCCGTTGTGCGGCCTCACCGGCCGTAGGCCGTCCGCAAGGGAGAACATCAATGTTTCGCACCTTTTTTCGTGGACTGGCGACTTTTGCAATCGTGATTGCGACGGTCGGGCTTCTTGCGACGACTGTCGATGCACGCGTCGGCGGCGGCATGAGTTCGGGCAGCCGCGGCTCGCGCACGTATTCAGCGCCGCCATCCACTTCGACCGCGCCGTCCGGCGCGCCGATGCAACGCAGCGTCACCCAGCCAGGCCTTGCCAATTCCGCGCCGCGCACCTCGCCATTCGGCGGCGGCTTCTTCAATCGCGGCGGCATGCTGGGCGGCTTCCTTTCGGGCTTCCTGGCGGCAGGCCTTCTGGGCATGCTGTTCGGCCACGGTTTCGGTTTCGGGCTCGGCGGATTCTTCTCGTTTATCGGGCTCCTGTTGCAGCTCGGTCTCATCGCTTTCATTGGCATGATGCTGTGGCGCTATTTCCAGCGCCGCAACATGCCCGCGTACGCCAGCAATCCTTCAGAATCCCTATCGTGTCGCCACACCGCAGCAGACATCGTATTTCAGCGGCGCAGCGCTCGGCGGATCGGGGATCGGCGCAACGCAGCGATAACATCGGGATTACCGGTGCCGATTACGATGCCTTCGAGCGCTTGCTCGGCGAGATCCAGGCGGCTTACAGCGCCGAGGATATTGCCGTGCTCCGCAGCCGGACAACGCCGGAAATGCTCTCCTACCTGTCGGAGGACCTTGCCAAGAACGCGTCTCGCGGCATCGTCAATCGCATCTCCGACGTGAAGCTGTTGCAAGGCGATCTCGCCGAAGCGTGGCGCGAAGGCGACACTGATTACGCGACGGTCGCCATGCGCTTCTCGCTGATCGACTGCGCGGTCGAGCGCAGCAGCGGGCGTGTGGTCGAGGGCGATGCCAATCGTCCGCAGGAAGCGACCGAGCTATGGACCTTCCGCCGCGTCCGTGGCGGTTCGTGGATTGTGTCCGCCATCCAGCAGACGGCGTAACCACCTTCCCGTGCTTGGCTCTTCTCGCTCTCCCTTATGGAGGGGTCGCAGCGCCTGGCCGGGCGGGTTAGCAACTGTGTTTGGTGGCGGTGCGATGAAGAGTGAACCGGCGGTCCGGCGCATCAAGGCTCGCGGTTGCGCGCGCCCGGCTTGCGAGGCTTCGAGAGGAGAAAGGGCGATGCTTCGCGGCAGGGCAAGCCTGCTGTGACGGTAGGGCCGGAAAACTCAGCCCTCGATCTTGGAGAAGTCGGCGACGGCGCGGGTCGCGGCGCGGATTTGATTGAGGAGCTTGAGCCGGTTGGCGCGCACCGGCGGATCGTCGACGTTGACGGTCACCTTGTCGAAGAAGGCATCGACATGCGGCCGCAGCTTCGCCATCGCGCTCATGGCGGCAGCGAAATCCTCGCGCGCGACGGCCGCGGTCGCTTCGGCCGAGGCGGCGTCGATCGCGCGCGCCAACTCCCACTCTTCCGCTTGCCGAAATAATTGATCGGACGGCTCGTCCGTATATTCCGTGTTGTCGCGCTTTTCCTCGATGCGGATGATGTTGGTCGCGCGCTTGTAGCCCGCGAGCAAATTCTTGCCGTCCTCGGTGTCGAGGAATTGCGCCAACGCCTCGACGCGACGCACGATGAGGACGAGATCGTCCTGGCCTTCGAGCGCAAACACAGCGTCGACGAGATCGTGGCGCGCGCCTTGCTCGCGGAGTTGGACTTTGAGGCGATCGGCGAAGAAGGAAAGGAGGGTATCGATAGCTGCAAACGGATCGGAGAATCCAATTCTTGCTTGTTCCCAAGAAGGGCCATCGACTTCAAAGCCATCAACACCCTTTTCGTCACCTAAAGTCAAAGCGATGCAGGTGTAGGGGTCTCTAAGCCGGAATTCGTCTAAGCTTTTGGGGATCGAACGTGAACAAAAAATCTCCCCTTAAAGGAACGATCTTGATCGTCTACGTCGCCTGATGGGTCTTCACGCAGATCTGAGATCAGGAGCACCGATCGATACTGATCGTCCCACTCACGAATCATATTCCAGATGGCTGAAGCGAAGAACTGAGTAAGAGATAGTCGAATTCCATTTTCAATAATGAGACGGATGACCCCAATTGCCGCGCGCCGCAACGCGTAAGGGTCCTTTGATCCTGTTGGCAGTTGTTGGAGCCAAAAAAACATCGAAAGCGTGTCGACCTTATCCGCGAGCGCGACCGCGACCGACACCGGATCGGTCGGCACGCGATCGGCTGGGCCGAGCGGCTTGTAGTGCTCCTCGCAGGCGGCGGCGACGCTTGGGTCCTCGCCCTGGGCGCGGGCGTAGTACTTGCCCATCAGGCCTTGCAACTCGGGAAATTCGCCGACCATGTCGGTCAGCAAGTCGGCCTTGCAGAGCCGCGCCGCGCGCTTCGCTTTCTCGACATCGGCACCGACAAGCGGCGCGAGCTCGGCGGCGAGGCGCTCGATGCGGGCGATGCGCTCGGCCTGCGTGCCGAGCTTTTCGTGGAACACGATGTGCTCGAATTTCGGCAGCCGGTCTTCGAGCCGCGTCTTGAGATCGGTCTCGTAGAAGAACTTCGCGTCGGCAAGGCGCGCGCGGATCACGCGCTCGTTGCCGGCGATGATCGCAGCCCCGCCGTCGTTCGCCTCGATGTTGGAGACGAGGATGAATTTGTTCGCGAGCGCGGCTGTCGTCTCCCCTCCCCCTTGTGGGGAGGGGTCGGGGGTGGGGGTCGCGCGATTTGGCACGTCGGCGCCAGAAGCTCCCGACCCCCCACCCCGACCCTCCCCCACAAGGGGGGAGGGAGCAGAAGTGACGGGAGGGTGGGCGCGGCGGACGACGAAGCACTTCTGGTTGACGCGGATGGTGGTGCGGATCACCTCCGGCGGAATGCGCAAAAACTCTTCGTCGAACGAGCCCATCAGCGCGACCGGCCATTCGACCAACCCTGAGACTTCATCGAGCAACGCCTGGTCCTCGACCAATTCGTAGCCTTGCGCGAAGGCGAGGTGCTTTGCCTCGTGCAGCACGATTTCCTTGCGCCGCGCCGGATCGAGCACGACCTTCGCCTTTTCGAGCTTGGCCACGTAATCGTCGAAGCGCTTGACGCGGAATGGCGCGGGGCTGAGGAAGCGGTGGCCGCGCGTCTCGTCGCCCGCCGCGATCCCGTCGATCGCAAAGCGCACGATCTCGGGCTCCTCGGTCTCCGGCCCGAACGTCGCGATGATCGAATGCAGCGGCCGCACCCATTGCAGCGCGCCCGGGCGGCCTGAGCGCTCGCCCCAGCGCATCGACTTCGGCCACGGAAAGGTGCGGATGATGATCGGCAGCATCTCGGCGAGCACGTCGATCGCCGCGCGCCCGGGCTTTTCGATCAGCGCGACATAGAAGTCGCCCTTCTTCGGGTCCTTCTGGATCGTCGCCTCGTCGAGCGAGGCAAGCCCGCGCGCTGCGCAGAAAACCTTGCACAGCGTTGTCGGGCGCGCCGACCCGCGGCCCCTTCTTCTCCTCCTTGAGGTCGGGCTGGCGCGCCGGAATGCCCTGCACGGTCAGCGCGAGCCGTCGCGGCGTCACGAACGCGGCTGCGCCCTCATAGACGAGCCCGGCGTCGACCAGCCGGTCCGTCACCATCTTGCGCAAATCCTCCGCCGCGCGCGCCTGCATGCGCGCCGGAATTTCCTCGGAGAACAATTCCAGCAACAGATCGGGCATTATGGTCGCACTCCTCGTTGCGCGGCACGCGGCCGGCGAGCAGAGCGAGTTTGAGCTTTGCACGTTACGGGTTCCTGCTCCCCTCCCCCTTGTGGGGAGGGGTCGGGGGTGGGGGTCGGGAGATGTGGCGCCTCCGTGCCAAAGCCTCCCGACCCCCCACCCCGACCCTCCCCCACAAGGGGGGAGGGAGAAGAACGGCGCGGTCTGACGTGCGCAGCATCTGCGCGTGATTGGGTCGACTGTTCAGTCATGAGCGAAATGTAAATCGTCTCCAAAACACCCTCGATATTGTTCAGCACATCATTGTTCCAGAACCGCAGCACCCGGTAACCCTGAGTTTCGAGAAATGCCGTGCGCTTCGTCGTCGGCAGCCACTATCCGCATGCTGGCCACCGTCGACTTCAATGACGAGGCGCGCCTGGTGACTCGCAAAATCCACGATGTACGGCCGAGCCGAACTTGCCGGCGAAAATGCGATCCGTCGATGACGAGGCGCGTAGATGCCACCACAGTCTCTTCTCTGCCCGTCGACGCTCGCGCAACACGGCGCAGTCGGTGCGCGGCGGTGAGGCGATGGTGTTGCGGAGGTCTTTGGCCATGGTTATTGGGTGCCATCGACATCGTCGCCCTAGAGCGACGCTCGGACCATCGCAGGCTGTCCGTTGGGCTGGCGGTGGCATGGACTTCAATCCTCCGCGCTTGCGGAACGTGTAGCGCTGCCGATCGCGCCCGCCCGGCAGCTTCGCGGCCGACCTCCCCCCTCCAGGGGGAGGTGCAGCAGTTACCTCGCTGCCAGGGCTTTGTGGGCGCCGTTGCACAAGGGGCGGGTGTCGGTCTGCTTGCAGGCGCAGAACCAGACCTGCTTCGAGGCATCGGCCTTCCATTGCACCGGCGAGAAGGTCGAGCCCTTGTGCGAGCCGTCGCAGAAGGGCTGCTTCTTCGACTTGCCGCAGGCGCACCACCAATAGTCCTTGCCGGCTTCGACATTGACGCCGATCGGCTGCGTTCCAGCCACTTCGCCTTTTTCCATCTCGGTTCTCCTTCCGATCAACGATGTGCGTTGCATGTCGTCAATGGCGAACTGCCGCCCGACATCACCGCACGGCCACTTCAGGAACGGCCACTTCAGGAATGGCCACTCCAGCAACCGCCACTCCGGCAGCCGTCATCACACCGCGCCGCCGCCGGCGGTCTTGAGCCAGGCGTCGCCGCAGGCCTTGGCGAGTTCGCGCACCCGCAGGATGTAGCTTTGCCGCTCCGTCACCGAGATTACGCCGCGCGCGTCGAGCAGGTTGAACACGTGGCTCGCCTTGATGCACTGGTCGTAGGCGGGGAGCGCCATCAGATGGTGCGTGTGCGCGGCGTCCGCCCAGCCGGCGTCGAGATATTTGCGGCACGCGGTCTCCGCCATCTTGAACTGCTCGAACAGCATCTCGGTGTCGGCGAATTCGAAATTGTGCCGGGAGAATTCCTGCTCGGCCTGCAGAAAGACGTCGGCATAGGTGACCTTGCCGTTGTCGCGGCCGTTGAAGTTGAGGTCCATGATGCGATCGACGCCTTGCAGGTAGCAGGCGAGCCGCTCCAGGCCGTAGGTCAACTCGCCGGAGACCGGCGCGCATTCGTAGCCCGCGACCTGCTGGAAATAGGTGAACTGCGACACCTCCATGCCGTCGCACCAGCACTCCCAGCCGAGGCCCCACGCGCCGAGTGTCGGGCTCTCCCAGTCGTCCTCGACAAACCGGATGTCGTGAACGGCGCCGTCGAGGCCGATCGCCGCAAGCGAGTCGAGATAGATCGCCTGGAGGTCCGGCGGCGAGGGCTTCAGGATCACCTGATATTGGTAATAGTGCTGCAGCCGGTTGGGATTTTCGCCATAGCGGCCATCCTTCGGCCGGCGCGACGGCTGCACATAGGCGGCGTTCCAGGGCTTTGGCCCGAGCGCGCGCAAGGTCGACGCCGGGTGAAACGTGCCGGCGCCCATCTCCATGTCGTACGGCTGCAGGATGACGCAGCCATAATCCGCCCAGAATCGCTGTAGGGTTAGGATGAGGCCCTGGAACGATCGGTCGGGGCGCATATGGGCGGGCAGTTCGGACATGGGCGAAGCTATAGGTGGCCGGCGCGCGGGGGGTCAAGCCGCACTAAAATTGCGAGGCACGCCCGCACCGCACGCATGCAGCATCGCGGTGTCATCATGCGCGGAATTATTGACCACTCTGCGCTTTTCCGGTTCCCCGCGGCCGGGATGTGCGGATAAACGATAGGGCGGCCGACGCGAACCACGCGGGCCGCGGGATTGCGCCTGAGGAATTTGAGATGACCGGGTCTTGCCGTCGCGCCGCCACTGCCGCCTTCGCCGTGCTTGCCCTCGTTGCCTTGGTGGGCGGCGCGCATGCAAAAATCTTCGCGCAATGGGTCCAGCTTGGGCCGGATGGCACCTCGACCGTGCGGGCCATCACCGACGAGAGTTGCCCGGCGGTGATGTTCGACGGCACGCCGGCGCCGATGCGGGTGCGCTCCGACCCCGATCAACCGATGGCCAACGTCAAGCCGGCGAAGTTTCCCGTGCGCGGCTGCGAGATCGAGGTGCCGCCGGGCGCGATCGCCGCGGTGCTCGACGGCAAGGTGCTGCCGCTCGCAAAGCGCGACCCGCAACGCATCATGGTGTTCGGCGACACCGGCTGCCGGCTCGACCCCGGCACGGGTGCAGGATTGCAACGAACCGGCGGAGTGGCCGTTTCCGCGCATCACCGCAGTGGCGGCGACCGCGCGGCCCGACCTCGTCATCCATGTGGGCGACTATCATTATCGCGAGACGCCCTGCCCAGCCACCAACAGCGGCTGCGCCAACAGTCCGTGGGGCTACGGCTTCGACGCCTGGAATGCCGATTTCTTCGATCCGGCGGCGCCGCTGTTTGCGGCCGCGCCGTGGATCATGGTTCGCGGCAATCACGAGGACTGCAACCGTGCCGGCGAAGGCTTCATGCGCTTCCTCGACCGCGATCCGGTCGAACCGGCATGCCGCGATTTCACCGGCATTTTTGTCGCGCGGCTCGGCGCCTTCGGCATCGTCGTCGTCGATGGCGCGGCGGCGGCAGATCCGCGCGGCGACATGAACCCCATGGCGGACCTGCTCCGCGGCCAGTTCCAGCAAGTCATCGCGAAGGTGCCGGCGGAATCCTGGATGGTCGCTCATCGCCCCTTTAACGCGATGCGCAGCAGTTACGGGCCGCAACCCGTGAACGAGGTCGAGAACAAGGTGCAGGAGCTGGCGTTCGGCGCCATCATGCCGGCCGGCGTGCGCATGGCGCTCGCAGGCCACATCCATTTCTTCCAGGCCGTGGACTTTGGCGGGCGGCGCCCGCCGCAGCTCATTGTCGGCACCGGCGGCGACGAGCTTTCGGTCGTGCCGCCCATGAGCGTGGTCGGCGAAGTCATCAACGGGCTGCCGGTCGTCAATTCCGTGACCTATGCAGGCTTCGCCTACATGGTGTGGGATCGCGTCGGCAATATCTGGTTTGGCACGCTGTTCAATACCGAGGGGCAGCCGATCAATCATTGCCGCCTGAACGACCGCTCGCTCGCCTGCGGATGATCAACATCAGCGTAGGGTGGGCAAAGCGCGGCCGGGGCGCGCTGCAATTTTCCGGAAGACCAAGGTCCGCGCGTGCCCACCGCCGCCCAGCGTGGGCACGCGCGGATCTCCGCGCTTTGCCCACCCTACCTCCGAGAATCTGCTTACGCCGCCAAGGCAGCGAGGACGCGCGCCCAGCTGCGCGTGCCTTTGTGGAAGCTCGTGAGATCGTATTTCTCGTTCGGCGAATGGATGCGGTCATCGTCGAGGCCGAAGCCGATCAGCAGCGTGTCGAGGCCGACGAGGCGTTTGAAATCGCCGACGACGGGGATCGAGCCGCCGGAGCCGATGAGCAATGCCTCCTTGCCCCATTCCTCCGTCAGCGCGGCGCGCGCTTCGGCAAGCTGCGGCAGGTCCCAGTCGAGTGAGATCGCGGGGGACGCGGAGTTGCCCTTGAACTCGGCCTTGCAGTCCGGCGGCAGATGCTGGTGCACGAACGTGCGGAACGCCGCGCGTATCTTCACCGGGTCCTGGCTCCCCACCAGGCGGAACGAGATCTTGGCGGAGGCTTCGGCGGGGATCACGGTCTTCGCGCCCTCGCCGATGTAGCCGCCCCAGATGCCGTTTACGTCGCAGGTCGGGCGCGACGCGATCTGCTCGATGACGAGCCGATCTTTCTCGCCCGCCGGCACGCTCAAGCCCACCTGGCCGAGAAATTTCTCTGCCGTAAGGCCAAGCCCTTCCCATTCCTTCTTCACGTCGGGGGGCAATTCCTTGACGCCGTCGTAGAAGCCCGGGATCGTCACATGGCCGTGGTGGTCGTGCAGTGCGGCAATGATCTTCGCCAGCACGCGGATCGGATTTTGCGCGGCGCCGCCGAACAGAGCCGGAGTGCAGATCGCGGTCGGCGGCCTTGATCTTCACCTCTTCGTAGACGAGACCGCGCAGCGCCGTCGTGATCGCGGGCGTCTTGGGATCCCACATGCCGGTGTCGCAGACGAGGGCGATATCGCCGGCAAGGTCGGACTTGTGCGCCTCGATCCAGCCGGGCAGATGCTTCGAGCCGCATTCCTCCTCGCCCTCGATCAGGAAGGTCACGTCGAGCGGCACGCCGCCGGTGACTTCCTTCCAGGCGCGGCACGCCTCGATGAAGGTCATCACCTGGCCTTTGTCGTCGCAGGCGCCGCGCGCGATGATGGCCTTGCGGCCGTCCGCCAGCGTCGCGATGCGCGGCTCGAACGGCGGCGTATGCCATAGATCGAGCGGATCGACCGGCTGCACGTCATAATGCCCGTAGAACACGACGCGCTTGCGATTGGGCATCGGCCTGCCTTCCGCGCCCGGCGCGAAATTGGCCTTGCCGAGGACCACCGGATGGCCGTCGGTCGGATGGACCTCCGCGGCGACGCCAAGCGTCGCGAGATCGGCGGCAACGCTCGTCGCCGCAACGCGGCATTCGTCCGCGTAGGCAGGATCGGTGGAGATCGATTTGATCGCGAGAAATTTGAACAGCCGCTCAATACTGTTGTCGAGGTCCGCGTCGATGCGCGCCAGAACCTTCGGAAGGGCCTTATTCACCTCGGACATGCCTTGCCTCCGCATCCGTCATTTTTTTCCGCCAAGGCTGCCGAGCACGCCGCGCACGACCGCGCGGCCGACTTCGGGTGCCGACGGTGCGCGCGACCTGCTTCACCATGACCTCGCCGCTGGACATGCGTCGACTCCGCCCCTTTGATCCTGTCGACGATGGGCTATTGAATAGCCCGCCCAGGATGCCGCCGAGCCAGTCCATGATCCCGCCCGATCCGCCGGGGGTGCCGGCAGGTGCGGGCGCTCCGGCCCCTCCGCCATGCTCGACGACGCCGCCAACCCGCCGGCGCAGGATCTCATAAGCGGATTCAGGATCGATCGCCTGATCGTAGCGGCCCTTGAACGGGCTCTTGGCGATGATCGCCTTGCGCTCGTCCGCCGTGATCGGCCCGACCCGGGCCGACGGCGGCGGGATCAATGTGCGATCGACCATCGACGGCGTGCCGTTGCCTTCGAGGATCGACACCAGCGCCTCGCCTTTGCCGAGTTCCATGATGGCCTTGGCGGTGTCGAGCTTCGGATTGGGGCGGAACGTCTCGGCCGCCGCCTTCACCGCCTTCTGGTCGCGCGGCGTGAAGGCGCGCAGCGCGTGCTGGACGCGATTGCCAAGCTGGCCCAGCACCTTGTCGGGCACGTCGAGCGGGTTCTGCGTGACGAAATAGACGCCGACGCCCTTGGAGCGGATCAGCCGCACCACCTGCTCGATCTGTCGAGCAGCGCCTTGGGCGCGTCGTTGAACAGCAGATGCGCCTCGTCGAAGAAGAACACGAGCTTCGGCTTATCGAGGTCGCCGACCTCGGGCAGCTGCTCGAACATCGCCGACAACAGCCACAGCAGGAAGGTCGCGTAGAGCTGCGGATTCGCCATCAGCTTGTCGGCGGCGAGAATGTTGATCATGCCGCGGCCCTGGGCATCCTTGCGCATGAAATCATGGATGTCGAGCGCCGGCTCGCCGAAGAATTTGTCGCCGCCCTGGTTCTCGAGGACCAGGAGCTGGCGCTGCATCGCGCCGACGGTCGCCGGCGCGATATTGCCGTAGCGCGACGCGATCTCCTTTGCCTCGTCGGAGGTCGAGATGTAGGACAGCACCTCGCGCAAATCCTTGATGTCGATCAGCCCTTTGTTGACCGCGTCGGTCTTGCCGAAGGCATCGTCGGCATAGCGGAAGACGATGTTGGTAAGGCCTTCCTGGATGTCATTGAGGCCGAGGATGCGCGACAGCAGCAGCGGACCGAGTTCGAACACGGTGGCGCGGATCGGATGCCCCTGTTCGCCGAACAGATCCCAGAACACCACGGGAAACTGATCGGTCTCGTATTCGAAGCCGATGTCCTTGGCGCGCTTGACGAATGCCTCCTTGGCATCGCCCGGCGCGGCGACCCCCGACAGATCGCCCTTGATGTCGGCCGCGAACACCGGAACGCCCGCGCGCGAGAAGCCTTCCGCCATGGTTTGCAGCGTCACCGTCTTTCCGGTGCCGGTCGCGCCCGTGACGAGGCCATGGCGATTGCCGAAGCCGAGAGCCAAAAATTCCGGCCTTTCGCCTTTGCCGACAAAGATTTTTCCGTCCTGGTCGGGATTGGACATGGTGGCATCCTCAAGATTCCGGTGCGGCAAGCGCCGCGCTCGGATTTATTTATAGTGGCGGCGGCCAATGCGCGCGAGCGGTTTCGATCGGCACTCGCCGGTGCGCCGTGCAAATCGTTTGCAGAATCAAAGCATCACACACGCACAAGCGCCGCGTGAGCAACGAAGTCACAGCGTGTTGCAGTTCATTTGATCTGAAGCACTGCAGCGCGAATGACTCTCTTGCTCCAAGTCGCTTTCGCAATACGTCATCATCGCAATCGCAAGCGTTGTGAGTTTGCAACACGTCGTGGCCAAAATGCGACGGACCCTTGTTTTAATTCTGCGGTGGTGCGCAATATGGATTTTGCGGATTGCCGACGGCGGAAGCGAACGGGGGAGGCCATGGACGAACTCGTCACCCGGATCGTGTCTAACGTTGGCATCGAACGCTCGGTGGCGGAACGGGCTGTGGGTATTATTCTCGATTTTTTGAGCACTGAGGGTCCTGCAGACAAAGTGCAGGAACTCATGGCGCGTCTGCCGGGTGCATCGGAGGCGGCCGCCGCCGCGCATGACGAAGGCGGGGGATTGTTCGGTAGCATGGGTGGCGTCATGGGTGTCGGCAGCCGGCTGATGTCGGCTGGGCTGGGCATGGGCGAGATTCAGGGCGTTACCC
Source organism: uncultured Alphaproteobacteria bacterium (assembly GCA_963702755.1). Taxonomy (GTDB): domain Bacteria; phylum Pseudomonadota; class Alphaproteobacteria; order Rhizobiales; family Xanthobacteraceae; genus JAJPKK01. The sequence continues at coordinate 72,922 of CAVPDZ010000028.1, forward strand.
GTGAACTTATAGCCTTTGCGCGCGAGAAGGCCGGTGACGACGATGTCAATGCCGTCGTCGAGGCCATTCCGGGCCTCAGCCAGTTCGTTTGAAATTTTGCTGAAGCTCGGGGCGCTCTTATGACTTTTCCGATCTCTCATCTCAACGGAAGAATCACCGCAGCGACGCAGCTCAAGCTCAAGGCAGTCGGAATCCGCACCGCGGAAAAGCTTTTGGAGCACGCCAAGAGCGCCAAGGGACGGCAGGAACTCTCGGAACGCGCCAACATCGACGCGAAGGAACTGCTGCAGGTCGCGAACTTGATCGATCGCATGCGGATCAAAGGCGTCGGACCGGACTATGCCGAACTCTTGGAGGCGGCCGGCGTCGTGACGGTCAACCAGCTGAAGTTTCGCAGCCCGGCCAAACTTGCGAAGAAACTTGCGGAGGCGAATGCCAAACGCAAACTCTGCCGCCTGCTGCCGTCGGTTCCGACCGTGGAGCAATGGATCGAGCAAGCGAAGAAGCTTCCGATCAAGATCTCATACTAAATAATCTGGTCATTCCGGGGCGCCGCAGCGCAGCGGAGGCGAACCCGGAATCCATACTCCGCAGTGTGTTCATGGATTCCGGGCTGCCTCGCTGCGCTCAGCCCCCGGAATGACGCCGCATATTGTGTTTGGCCGGGACGTCGGACGATTAGCACTAGACATCCGGGATTCGGTTGACAGCATCTCCGTAACCGCACACATGCAAAGTCATGACAGCGGCATCCCCTTCGGCTGTGAGGCAGGCTGCGCCGGCGCACGGCGCGGGGGTCCTCACGCAGCTCTTGGCGCGGCGGCGGCCGATCGTGATGGGCGTTTTGAACGTCACGCCGGATTCATTTTCCGACGGCGGGGCGTTCATCAAGCCTGACGTGGCGATTGCCCACGCGCAGCAGATGATCGCGGACGGCGCGGACATCATCGACATTGGCGCGGAATTGACCCGACCCTACGGCGGGGCCGAAGCCGTTTCAGCCGCGGAGGAGTTGCGTCGGCTCGCATCCGTGTTGCCCGCCGTGGTGCGCTTCGGCACGCCGGTCTCGATCGACACGATGAAGGCCGAAGTCGCGAAATGGGCGCTCGATCAGGGTGCGGCGATGGCGAACGACGTCTGGGGCTTGCAGCGCGATCCCGACATGGCGGAACTGATCGCGCACCGCGGCGTGCCCATCGTCGTCATGCACAATCGCGAAGCGGCCGACCCGAAGATCGACATCATGGCGGACATCGAAGCCTTTTTCGAACGCTCGCTCGCGATCGCGGACCGCGCCGGGATCGCCCGCGATGCGATCGTGCTCGATCCCGGCATCGGTTTCGGCAAGACGCCGGAGCAGAGCATGACCGCGATCGCGCGGCTCGACCGCTTGCGCCGGTTCGGGCTGCCGCTTCTGGTCGGCGCCTCACGCAAGCGCTTCATCAATGCGGTGACACCAGCATCGCCCGACCGTCGCCTCGGCGGCTCGATCGCCGCCCATGTGCTCGCTGTCGAGCGCGGCGCGGCGATTATCCGCGCCCACGACGTTGCCGAGACGGTGCAGGCGCTGCGCATCGTGACCGCGATCGGGCAGCAGTCGTGAACCTGCTTCGGCGCCTCGATATGCCGCGGACGTCATGGCGCAAGCGCTGATCTCGATCGGCGGCAATGTCGGCTACGGCGGACACGACGTGCGCACGACGCTCGACCACGCCGTGGCGGCATTGTGCGACGGCGACGCGGTGCGGCTCGTCGCCCGTTCCTCGGACTATTCGACCCCGCCGTGGGGCGTGACCGATCAACCGCCCTTCACCAACCTCGCGCTCGTGATCGAGACCGCGCTCGCGCCGCGCGCGCTCCTCGAACGGGCACTGCGCATCGAGACCGCGTTCGGCCGCGACCGTGCTCATGAGCAGCGCTGGGGACCCCGCACGCTCGACATCGATATCATCGCCTATGACGATGTCGCGATCGACGAGCCGGGCCTCAATTTGCCGCATCCGCGCCTATTCGAACGGGCCTTCGTGCTGGTGCCGCTTGCCGAGATCGCGCCCGAATTCAGAATCAGGGGCATCCGCGTCGCCGATGCGGCTGCTCAGGTGTCCACAAGCGGCATCGAGAAGCTGCCGCCGCGCTGATATAAGAAGACCGACGCCGACGGAAAAAAGCCCATCGACATGCGCCTGAAATCCGGATTGTGGGTCGCGGCCTATGTGCGGCGGTGTTTCGTCGAAGGCATATTCGCCGCGGTGCGCCGGCGCGGCGCCGATGAGGCCGGCGCGATCTTCATCAAGGTCAATCGGCTCGACGGCACCGCGGACGTCTTCGCGCCGGCGCCGCAGTCAGCCTTTGCGGAGCAGTCTCCGACCGACCGCGCGTTCAGTCCGGCGCTCAAGGTGATGCCGGCGGCCGACGCCGATGCCGAAGCCTATTTGACTCGCCAGGTTCGATTTGATCCCGACGTGTGGATCATCGAGATCGAAGATCGCGACGGGCGAAACTTCCTTGACCGGGTCGTGGGTTGACGGCCTGATCCTTGACTCGCGCGGCGAGCGCGCCGAACCGCGAGCGCAACGCCGCCGCCGACAACTCGCGCTGGCCAGCCTTGGTTTCGATGGGTTCGGCGGGCGCAACATCAGGCTTCGCCTGCGTGCGCCATAGCGCGAGAAGCTTGACCGCCGCGCCGCGGTCGAGGTCGTGATAAAGCTCGGTGAGATCGTAGACGCGCTGGACCGAACGGCCGACGGCTGCATTGACGAGCAGCAGGACGCGCTGCAGCACCGCGATTGGCATATTGTTGGCCCGCGCCGCCACCACCATCGGCTCGCCCGACGGATCATTGACGATGCGCTCGCACAGGCTCCGCGGAATTGCAAGACAGCGTTCGAATTCGCGGAAGAACTGGCCGATCCGGCCCTGCAACGCGGCCGCATCGAGTGCTGCGAAGGTCGATCCGATATTTTGGGGCTCGGTCTCGGTCGCGCTCGAATCCACGGTCTCGGACGGCAACAGCGAGAGCAGCCGCCGTCGCTCCGCTGACGACGCCGCAAAGAAGGCGTCGCCGAGTTCGGCAGCACCCGGCACGTCCTCGGCCGGAGCCGATGTGGTCGCGCTCGGTTCAGCGGGGGGTGCAGCCTCGTCAGGCGGAAGCGAGGTCGCCGGCTGATCCTCAGAAACTGCAGCAACGGCGGAAACTGCAGCAGCGGCGCTTTCGGCCGGTGGCGTAAGCTCCTCGGCGGCGGCCGGCGCAATCCCGAGCCGCTGCGATATCGCAATCGGGGCGTGACCGTACCCCTGCAGGATACCGGCGACGGTGGTCCGGGTCGCAGTGTCGACGTGCGCGATGAGGCGCAGCGCCAGCTCTTCGTAGTGGCGCTGTTCTTCCTGCGAGTGGTTGGCCTTCTGCGTATAAAGAGCCGTCAACGCGAGCAGGAGCCGCGCGGTCATGTCGGCGCCCGGCCGAGCGCCAAGCTCCATCACGACGTCATTCGGGGCCGAATTCTGAGTCGAATTCTCTTGGTCCACGCCGTTAACCTTGTTTTGCCCGCCCAATGGATTCGCCGCCATCTTCTACCCCGGCGCCGTTAGCGGAGCGTTAACCATGCCCAGCGCTAATCGTTGCCATCGCCGCACCCGGTGGGGGGCCCGGCGATTCGCGATCCTCCAGGAGGCGATATGGGTGCGGTCATTACCTTTCCGGAAGTGCGGCGAATGGCGCGCGAAGTGCCGCCCGCGCCGCCTTACGACGCCACCGTGATCATCCTGCCCGTGGTCCGCGTCGAGCGCGCTGGAGCGGCGCCAAGCAGCACGCAAGACGAATTGCTCGAGAACTTGCCCAATCAATCGCCCGGCCAAACGCCCAATCAATCGCCAAAGACGCCTTCGGGCGGAAAACGTCGGCGGCGCGCATCGCGGACATGAGCGTACCTTCGCACCGCGCTGGCGCATCGGTCGGGGTCCTTGCTGCACTCGCTGCCGGACTTTTGCTCGGCGGCTGCGCCGTCAACGGAGACTTCGACCGCGTCAAGCCGGGGCTGGTGGCGGACAGCATCCATGACTGGGTCGGCGCCACGGCCGCGATGGGCAATGGCGCCCCGGTCTCCGAATATCCGCTCACCGATGACGAGCGGCTGCTTCGCGATCTTGCCTATCCGCTGATCGAGTCACCGTTCGACCGCGCGCAATGGTACAGCGTCCTCAACGAATACGGCGTCGGCCGCATCTTCCATCCCAACTGGTGGCGCTTCGACCAGGAGGCCTATGTTCACCGGCTGCTGGCGACCACCTATCGTTCGGAAGCGGCGCGCTATGCGCAGTTGGGCGACGATATCCGCAATGATCGGACGCGCATCCCGCCCTTCTTCCTATTGGCACGACGCGTCCTCGAAATGGATCGTGTGCGCCAGACCAACATGGCCGCGGTCTCCACGGTCTCGGACTGGGAGCGGGCCAATGCGATGGCACGCGTCGCGGAGAACAAGCTTGTCGTCAGTTGGGTGCAATGGTCGCTGATGGCGCGCGCCGCCTGCTATCGGGTCGCCCTCGAGCGGCTTGCCATCGGCGTGCCCATGTCGGCTGCGACCGAGATCGATCGTTCATTGATCGCGCTGCAGGACCTGATCGGCCGCTACCGCGTGCTTCCTCTTCCCGATCTCGCGCCCGGTGCGCCCATCCCCCCATTCCCGGGCCCGCCGCCTCTCACCGTCCTCGGCTAGGTTCAAAAACCGAAGCGGCCGGTCGAGACCGTCAGGCTTAGCCCTGCGCTTTCCTCAAAAGGCGCCTTGTAAGCACCGTGTGACGTACCTCGCGCGCATCAATGGCCGTTGCGACGCGGCGCGTTCCCAACTGTTGCCGCCTTCATAAGCGTTAACTCTCGCGAAGATTGCGGCGCGCGGCAGTCGGGCGGCATCGTTGTCCGTAAGGTCTGCGCGTCACACCAGGGAGGAATTTGAGATGAAGCTTGCCGCCTTGACCCTTGCCGTGTCGGTGACCGGCATCGTTGGTCCGGCGTTCGGCGCGGATGTCGCGCTGCGCCGCGTGATCTCCTGCGAGAACGACGATGCGAAAATGGAAGTCTACATTCCCGAATCCGCGGTCACCGGGCGAGGGCTCGCCAACGTCAAGTTCGGCGGGCAGCTGACGGGCGCTTACAGTCTCGATCTCACCGGGGCGCAGAAGGGCAAGGTGCTCGAACCGGTCCGCGTGAGCCTTGCTGCCGACAAGAAGTCAGTGGTCGTCAATCAATATACGCGCCAATTGCCGCCAACCTCGGTCCCGATTGATGGCGGAACGGTCAGCTTCGACCATCGCTTCGCGGAAAACGCGAAGTGCAGTCCGTTCAATCAGGAATGATGTCGGACAGGCACCGATCGGCGCGCGCAAATTTTAGCGAACATTTCGATTTGATCGAACGGGCCTTTAATCGTCATGCCCGCGCTTGTCGAACGCTTGTCGCGGGCATCCACGTCTTTCTGTCGGTGCTTTTTCAAGGAAGGCGTGGATGGCCGGGACAAGCCCGGCCATGACGAGTGAGGCGCTTCAAGACGAACGGAATCCGCTCTGGCTAGCGCGGTGAAACTCGCTATCCGCGAAAGATAGCGGTGGCGCAATCCGCTTGTTGTCGCATTCCAATCGCCTGATGATGCGTGATAAGACTTACGCCAACAACCAGTCATCGAGGGAGGAACCATCATGGAATCTCGTCACTACCATTGCCTGCGCGCGCTCCTGCTCGCCGGCGCCGCTGCGCTCGCCGTCCCGGCGCTCGCCGCCGAGGTCACGCCGGAACGGCTCGCCAATCCCGAGCCCGGCAATTGGCTCACCAATCACCGCACCTATAACTCGCAGCGCTATTCGCCGCTCGAGCAGATCAACAAGAACAACATCAAGTCGCTGAAGCTCGCTTACGCGGTCGCGATCGGCGGCACGTCGGTCAACGAGAACAACGAATCGACGCCGGTCGCCGAGGATGGATTCCTCTACGTGGTCGACCTGTGGGGCGTGGTCTACAAGATCGACGCCCGCTCCGGCGATGTCGGCCGCATCGTGTGGCGCATGGATCCCGGCCAGGAGAAGGCGCCCGACGCGAACCGCGGCGTCGCCCTGTGGGGCAATTTCGTCATCTCGGTCGCGAACCATCCCGCGCGGCTCGTCGCCACCAACAAGGACACCGGCAAGACCGTTTGGGAAACCAATATTTCCGACGGCCAGAACGGCCTGCAGTTCACCGCGGCGCCGCTGCCGGTCAAGGACAAGATCATCGTCGGCGCATCGGGCGGCGACAACGGCGTGCGCGACTACATCCTCGCGGTCGATGCCGCGACGGGCAAAGAGCTGTGGCGCAAGTATGTCATTCCGGCGCCCGGCGAACCCGGCTCCGAGACCTGGAAGGACACCAACAACGCTTGGCGCACCGGCGGCGGCGCCTTGTGGGTGACGGGCTCATACGATCCCACGACCAACCAGGTGCTGTGGGGCACCGGCAATCCCGTGCCGTGGTCCGATCCATACTATCGACCGGGCAACAACCTCTATACCGACAGCCTCATCTCGTGGAATCCGGACACCGGCAGAATGAACTGGTATCACCAGTACACGCCCGGCGACATGTGGGACTACGATGAGGAAGGCTCGAACATTCTGATCGACGCCGTCATCAACGGTGAGCCGCGCAAGATCGTCACCCACGCGGCGCGCAACGGCTTTCTGTATTCGTTCGAGCGGGCCAACGGCCAGACCGTGATGGCCAAGCCCTATGTGCCCAAAGTCAACTGGACGGCGGGCATCGATCAGAAGACCGGCTTGCCGGTCGACTACAATCCCAATCGCGATATCCAGGTCTATTCGGGTCGTCAGAACTTCACGAACGCCGATCCTACCAAGACGCTGTGTCCGGCGATGTCGGGCGGCAACAACTACTTCCCGCCGTCCTACAGCAAGAAGACAGGCTTCGTGTACATCCCCACCATGGCGATGTGTAACGAAGTGACCATGGACCAGGAGTCCATCAAAAAGGGCATCTACTTCAGCCGCACGTTCAAGAGTCCGGAGCGCACCGAGTCCGACCTCGTGATGGCCGACCCCGTCACCGGCGAGGTCAAGAAGCGCGCGCATTCGATCTATCAGAACGTGAGCGGCGTGCTCACCACCGGCGGCGGCCTCGTCTTCACCGCGTTCACCGACGGCAGCCTCGTCGCCTACGACGACACCACCCTCGACCAGGTGTGGAAGATCAACGTCGGCACCGGCTTCAATGCCCCGCCGATGACATTCCAGGCCGGCGGCAAGCAATACGTCGCCATCATCTCGGGCATCAGCAAGATCACTGCCGGACGTCACAATCTGACCCCGGAACTGCGCGAGCAGCGCAACCAGACCATGCTGTTCGTCTTCGGGCTGTAACCGGCATCAGGCTCTGGGCGGATCGCCGCAACGCGATCCGCCCCTCTGCCGTAACCGGTATCTTCGGCGGCGAATTCGGCCTGCGCTCTTCGCCACCCCATCCGACCGCACTCACAACTTAAAAATGGAGGAAGCCATGCACACACACCACCTTCGTGCCTTGCGCGCGCTTTTGCTCGGCGGCGCCGCCCTCATCGCCGCGCCCGCGATCGCGGCCGACGTCACGCCCCAGCGCCTCAACAATCCGGAGGCGGGCAACTGGCTGATAAATCATCGCACCTATGATGCTCAGCGCTATTCGCCGCTCGACCAGATCAACAAGACGAACGTCAAGAATCTGAAGCTCGCTTATTCCGTCGCGATCGGCGGCACATCGACCAACGAGAACCTCCAGTCGACGCCGCTCGCGGAGGACGGCTTCCTCTACGTGACCGATATGTGGGGCGTTCTCTACAAGATCGACGCGCGCTCCGGTGACGTCGGCCGAATCGTGTGGCGCATGGACCCGGGCCAGGAGAAGCCGCCGCTCACGAACCGCGGCGCCGCGCTGTGGGGCAATTTGGTGATCACCGTTGCCAGCTATCCGCCGCGCGTCATCGCCACCAACAAGGAGACCGGCAAGGTGGTGTGGGACACCAACATGGCGGACGACCAGGTTGACGTTCAGCTCACCGCGGCGCCGCTCGCCGTCAAGGACAAGATCATCGTCGGCGCCTCCGGCGGCGATCGCGGCGTGCGCGACTGGATCGCCGGCCTCGACGCCGCGACCGGCAAGATCGCCTGGCGCAAATACACGGTTCCCGCGCCCGGCGAGCCCGGCAGCGAAACCTGGAAGGACAAGAACAACGCGTGGAAGACCGGCGGCGGCGCCATGTGGGTGACGGGTTCGTATGATCCCGCGACCAACCAGGTGCTGTGGGGCACCGGCAATCCGGTGCCGTGGTCCGATCCCTATTATCGGCCGGGCGACAATCTCTACACCAACAGCCTGATCTCCTGGGATCCCGATTCCGGCAAGATGAACTGGTACTACCAGTACACGCCCGGCGACATGTGGGATTACGACGAGGAAGGTTCGCACATCCTGATCGACGGCAGCGTCGCCGGCCAGCCGCGCAAGCTCGTCACCCACGCCGCGCGCAACGGCTTCCTCTATTCGCTCGAACGCGCCAACGGCCAGACCGTCCTCGCGAAGCCGTATGTCTCGAAGGTCACGTGGACCAAGGGCATCGACCAGAAGACCGGGAAGCCGGTCGACTATGATCCCAATAAAGACGTCCAGGTCTATTCGGGCCAGCAGAACTTCACGGTGGCGGACCCGACCAAGAAACTTTGCCCGTCGATGGGCGGCGGCAACAACTATTTCCCGCCGACCTACAGCAAGAAGACCGGGCTCCTCTACATTCCGTCGAGCTCGATGTGCAACGAAGTGACGATGGATCAGGAATCCATCAAGAAGGGCGTCTATTTCAGTCCGACGTTCAAGAACGACGAGCGCGCGGAATCGGATATCGTGATGGCCGATCCGCTGACCGGCGAGGTCAAGAAGCGCGCGCACATGCCCTATCAGAACATGAGCGGCGCGGTTTCGACGGCGGGCGGGCTCGTGTTCACGGCGTACGGCGACGGAACGATGGTCGCCTACGACGATACGACCATGGAGCCGGTGTGGAAGATCAACGTCGGCACCGGCTTCAACGCGCCGCCGATGACGTTCGAGGCCGGCGGCAAGCAATACGTCGCCATCCTGTCGGGGATCAGCCGCATCACGGCGACGCGCAACGTCACCGCCCCGGAACTGCGCGATCTGCGCAATCAGACCATGCTGTTCGTCTTCGGGCTGTGAGCCTGCAGCGTTGACTACGCGCCGGCCGGCGTCCAGCCGGCCGGCGCCAATTCGAAGCCAGAAAATTCGAAGCCCGGCGCCACGGTGCAGCCGACGAGCGTCCAGTCGCCGAGGCTCTCGGCGGCTTGCCAGTGTCCCGTCGGCACCACGGCCTGCGGGCGCTCTCCCGATCCAAGATCGGAACCAAGACGCAGCCGCGTCACCGGGCCGGCCTCGGTCGCGGCCAGCGAAAGCATGAGCGGCGCGCCGGCGTAATGGTGCCAGACTTCGACCGCATCGACGCGGTGCCAGTGCGAGCGCTCCCCGCGCGCCAGCAGGAAATAGATCGCGGTCGAGGCCGGGCGCGAGCCACTTGGCGCGGCATCGCGGAACGTCTGGCAGTAGTGGCCGCCTTCCGGATGGGGCTTCAGATCGAGAAGGCGGATGATGTCGGCGGCCCGCAAGCGCGTCTCCCCTGAGGCATCGGCGGCGCGCGTCAGAATTTATTCTTGCGCGCGCGCACTTCCGTGAAGACCTGGGCAGCCGGCTTGCCGGAGAGGCCGACGGCGGCGGCAACGGCGGGATCGTCGGCGCGCAGAAAAACGTTCGCGCGCTTCTCCTCGCCCATCAGTGTCGGAATGGTCGGAGCGCCGGCCGCGAGCTGGCGTTTGACCTCTGCCGCGCGAGCGGCGAGCGCCTTGTTGCCGGGCTCGATCGTCTCGGCGAAGCGGATGTTCGCGTCGGTATATTCGTGGCCGCAATAGAGCCGCGTGTCATCGGGCAGCGCGCGCAACTTGAGGAGCGACTGCCACATCACCTCCGGCGTGCCTTCGATGACGCGGCCGCATCCGATCGAGAACAACGTGTCGCCGGCGAACAGCAGCTTGGCCGTGGGGAAGAAATAGTTGATCTGCCCAAGGGTGTGGCCGGGCGTTTCGATCACCCGCGCCTCGAGATTGCCGACTTTGACGGTGTCGCCTTCCGCGACGGTCGCATCCACGTCCGGGATCTTGTCCGCCTCTTTTCGCGGCGCAACCACGCGGCAGCGATGGTGCCGTTTCAATTCGGCAATGCCTGCGGTGTGGTCGCCGTGATGATGGGTGACGAGAATGTCGGAGAGCTTCCAGCCCGTAGCCTTGAGCGCCGCTTCGACGGGTGCCGCCTCGGGCGCATCGATTGCGGCGGTTGCCCCGGTCGCCTGATCGTGCACGAGCACGCCGAAATTGTCCTTGAGGCAGAGGAAGAGCTTTACGTCGGCACCACCCTGCGGTGCGGCATTCGGGTTGGTATTCATGGATCGGGCCACCATTTATTGAGGGAAAACGTCTAGCATGCTTGCTGCCGGTCGTGCAGTCTGGTACCGCGCAAACATTGCAGATGTGGGTTTGAGGACGCTCGTGCGAGCCACCGTCGAGCCAGGCCTCGTTGCTTGTTAGATTACGTCATGGATGTCGTCGATCTGCGCAATTTCTATGCTCATCCGCTCGGGACGGTGGCGCGGCGCTTTATCGGCCGCAGCATTCGCCGGCTCTGGAGGACGAGCGCGGGCCAGCGCGTCCTCGGTGTCGGCTATGTGACGCCTTATCTCGGCCTGTTCCGCGAGGACGCGGAGCGTTGTCTCGCCTTCATGCCCGCGGGCCAAGGCGTCGTGAAATGGCCGTCGTCGCGCCCGTCGCTCACGGCGCTGGTCGACGATTGCGAGTTGCCGCTTTCCGACGGCTCGGTCGATCGCATTCTCCTCGTGCATGCGCTGGAGTCGAGCCACGACGGCTCGGCGCTGCTGCGCGAAGCGTGGCGCGTGCTTTCGCCCGGCGGTCGCATCCTCGCCGTCGTGCCCAATCGGCGCGGCCTGTGGGCGCGCATGGACACGACGCCGTTCGGCCATGGCCGTCCCTACTCGCGCTCGCAGATCACTTATCTGTTGCGGGAAACGTGGTTCACGCCGACAGCATGGGGCGATGCGCTCTACGTGCCGCCGATCGATCGGCGCTGGTTCCTGCGCTCGGCCTATATGTGGGAGCGCACCGGGGCGACGGTGTCGGCGCCGTTCGCGGGCGTTCATCTCGTCGAAGCGACGAAACAGGTCTACCGCGCGATCCCGGCGCGCAAGAAAAAGCTCGTGCCGAACCTCAAGCCGGTGCTCGAACCGGTTCTTGCGCCATCACCCGGCAGCGCTGCCCGCGCGCGGTAATCACTACAGGCCGCCGCTGAGTGCTCATTCGCTTGGGGCACGCGGCCTGACATAGACGTTGGCGAATTTTCCGGAATAGGCCTCGGTCCAGCCAAGCTTGCCGACGAGAAATGCCGCGAGCGGCGTATGCGCCTTGGGCCACAGCACCGCATCGACGTGGTATTTCTCCAGCACGGCTTTCCACGCGGCCTCATCTACGTCCCACGTGATCAGTTCGAAATAGTCGCGCAGCACTGAATCCGGGTAAGCCGTCGCGGCGCGGCCGTCGACGAAGACCGGTACTTCGCCGCGAGTACGGAAGATGATGTAGCCCCCGTAGTTCCAGTGGTTCAGCACATGGGCGCGAGGGAAATGCTGCTGCAGATATGCAACCTCGGCGTCGGGATAGATCGGCGGCAGATCGGCCTTGGCCGGGACGACGGACCAATAGAGAAACGGCAAAGCACAGAAAATGACGAGCGCTGCCATCGCCATGCGATATTGGCTGACGCTTCGTTTGATGAAGGGCGAATTGAGGTTGCTCAGATGCACCGCGACGGGAACGGTCGAAAACAGAAAAAATATCGAGAGGTATCGCAGCTGCCAGAATCCCAGCAGCAGGAAGCACCATGACAAGATGCGTGCCTCGATAGGACCGTTGCGGCGATCGGCGAATTCAAGAACCGCGAACAGGACGATGTAGGCGCAGGCTGGGATGCATTGCGGCACGCGCAGCATCCGGTAATACGGCTGCCATTCGGTGATGTAGTGTTGAACGAAGTGGCCGAGGGTCCCGAACACGCCCTCGTACACGTGCCATCCGAGCGGATTCACGAACGTCGTGATCAGGCATGCAGCGCCAACGAGAAAGTAAGTCGTGAAGTCGCGCGCATTTCGCTTCAGCAAGGCGATGGCGCCGAAAATGCCCAAAATGAAAATGCCGAGTACGAAGCCGCCATGCATGTTGACCCACAGCAGCATGGCGAGGGGCGCCAGCCACAGGTAGCGCTTCTCAAGGCATACGCCGTAGAAGACCACGCAGAAAACCAGCGTCGCGATATTGGGCGAGGCGGCGAGAAAAATATCCGGCACCGCGAAGGTCGGATAAAGCACGCAGGCCGCGATCACCGCGATGCACGTCGCGACCGGAGTGGCCTGCCTGTTGAGACAAATCGCGGCAAGTCCGCCGGCGATCAAGCCGCCGAGAAAAATCGCGGCGAGTATCAGCGCAGTAAAACCTCCGTATTGGTAAAGGAGGCTCTCCATCACATCCCAGAGCCAGGACAGATTGTACCAGTGCGTATCGCCGGCGGTGAACGACCATGGATCGTGGTCGGGGATGCCGCCTTGACTGCGGATGAGGTCGCCCGCGGCAAGGTGCCAGCCGAGATCGGTGTGCCCCAAGAGGAATGGCGCAATGGCAACGTAGTAGGCGCATGCGGCCGCGACGACGAACAGGCAGATGCCGACGTTGCCGGAATCGGAATTGTGCGCGGCGGCAGAGGGTGCCGAAAACAATCCGCGAGAGGGCTCACGTGGCGCGGGCCATGGTGGCCTCGCCGCGACGAGCGCCGTCGGCAAAGCAGCGACAAGCTGAGCTGGAAGTCCTGTTAACCTGCGCACCAGACGGCCTGACGGGTGAAAATCAACCCGTCACGTTTCGCATGCGCGGTCTTAAAATACTTCGGCAAAGCGCGGTTAACATTCCCTTGCGATCAGGGAACACAATTCGTCACTCTGCGTCGAAGACTGCAATGAGCGCCGGTTTCTCGGGCGCTCTGCGTTCCTATGCGGGTCAGTCGCCGTTGGAGCGAGGGCCTTGCGGGACATCATCGCCGTCGCCGCCACCACCCATGGCTTGCCCGCCCTGTCCCACATCGTTGCGCGGCCCGCGATGCCGCCGCCGGCGGCGGTGCAAGGGAAAGCGATCGGCCTGATTGTCGTAGCCGTTCTGGCCGGGACCCTGATGGCCTCCTTGCGGCGCTGCCTGCTGCTGCGGCTGGCCGCCGCCTCCGCCGGTGATGAACGACGGCAGCCGCTCGTGGCTATCGTCGTCCGCCTGCTCCTGGTTATGGCGCGGAGCGAAATTCGGCTGCTCACGCGGCGAGAAGAACTGCGCGTCGCGCGGCAGGTAAGGTTGCGGCTCGCGGGTGCCGAACGAGGGCTGTTCGCCACCGCCGGGCCCCATCTCCTCGTCGCCCTCGTCCATCCCATCGTCGCGCATGTCCATGCCGCCGCCTTCGGGCCGCATGAACGGCTGGTTCGGGCGAACCTGCTCCTGGGCGCTGGCGATGAGGCGGAAATAATGCTCGGCGTGCTGGAGGTAATTCTCCGCCGACACCGGGTCGCCGGACGATTGCGCATCGCGCGAGAGCTGGACGTACTTCTCAGCTATGTGGGACGGAGTGCCGCGGATTTTCACGTCCGGGCCGTTGGATTCATAAACCCGGGTCAGCGGATTGTGGCTCTTGCGGTTTCGTCCCCGCATGCGCTTGTTCTGTCCGTTTCTCATGGCTCGCGTATTCGCAACCCTCGATTAGAGGCGGTCTTTTGCCGCCTGCATTTACAAACCCGGCCGTTCTCCGAACGAGATGCGGCCACCCCCAAAAGCCCTCGGCCCGGCTTTACGTTTCCGGGCAAGAGCATCCTCGCGAGCACTCTCAAGGAGCGCCCGGCTTATTGCCGATGTGACGTTTCTAGTATCCGCGGCACCGCCGCAATGCTTGCCCACCTTCCATAACGATCGTCGCGACGCAGGGCGTCAGCGCCAATGCGCTCAACCGATGAAGCATCTCGAACCCAAGTCTGACACGATCCGCTCGGATCTACGTGCACCGATCTCAAATATTCCGATCTCGAGCATCTCGCTTCCGAGGCACCGGCGATCAAATCATTTCGATTTCCGGTATCCGTCTCATCTGCGCCACCTGCCTCGCCGAGCCATGCTCCGGGCTTTATGGGGTGACGGCAATTGAACTCAGGTCGATTCCGTAACGAGAACGTAGTCGTTCTCGACCGATAATCCAAGTGATTTTTTGCTGTTTTTTCGCGGCTCCAGCCCGCATTGCAGTCATGGGTTAGGGCTGGCGGTAATCGTGCGCGAGACCCCCGCGAGATCGGCGCCGATCCTAAAGCAACCGAGACCTTGAGCGGCGAGCAGCGCCGTCACCGCTTCGCTTTGGCCGTCGCCAAATTCGGCGATCAAATGTGCGCTTGGAGAAAGAAGCCGCCGGGCGTCTGCCGCGATGGCGCGGTAGGCGGCAAGCCCATCCGGTCCGCCATCAAGCGCGCGGGGCGGATCGAAGTCTCGCACCTCGGCCGAAAGCGCCGCGATGTCGTCCGATGCGATGTAGGGCGGGTTCGTCACCACGAGATCGAAGCCTGAGCTCAGCGCCGCGCCGAAATCGCAGGCGACGAAGGCCGCGCGCGCATCGAGGCCGAGCCGCCGTGCATTGTCGCGCGCGACCGCGAGCGCCGCCGGATCGCGGTCGGTGCCGACCCCGAATGCGTTCGGCAACTCGGACAAAAGCGCAAGCAGGATCGCGCCGGAGCCGACGCCGAGATCGGCGATGCGGAGCGCACGCGTGCGTGCACCATTGCGGTCGACGGCGGCGATGGCCTGTTCCACCACGGTCTCGGTTTCCGGCCGCGGCACGAGGACCGCCGGCGAGAGCACAATCGGCAAACTCCAGAATTCCTTGGTGCCAAGGATGCGGGCGACCGGCTCGCCGGCGAGGCGCCGCGCGACAAGCGCCTCAACCACGGCGAGTTCATCCGCATCGAGGTCGCGCTCATCCGCCCGTGCGAGGCCGGCATGGTCGAGCCCAAGCGCGTGGCCGACAATAAGGCGGGCATCGAGATCGGGGCTATCGATGCCGCGCTCGCGCAAACGCCGCGCGACGTCGCGTCTGACATTGCCGATGCGAGAGCGAACTGCAGCCGCGACGCTCACGCCCGCACTCCGACCCGCGCCGAATCCTCGGAGGCGAGCAGGCTCGCCTGGTGCTCGGTGACAAGCGCGTCGATGATCTCGTCAAGGGACTCGCCCTCGATCACCTCCGGCAGCTTGTAGAGCGTGAGGTTGATGCGGTGATCGGTGACCCGTCCTTGCGGAAAGTTGTAGGTGCGAATGCGCTCGGAGCGATCGCCGCTGCCGACCTGGCCGCGCCGATCGGCGGCGCGCTCGGCGTCGCGACGCTGGCGCGCCGCGTCGTAGAGCCTGGCGCGCAGCACCGCCATCGCCTTGGTGCGGTTGCGGTGTTGGGAGCGTTCCTCCTGCATCACCACCACGATCCCGGACGGGATATGGGTGATGCGCACCGCCAACTCGGTCTTGTTGACGTGCTGGCCGCCGGCGCCGCCCGAACGCATGGTATCGATGCGCAGATCGGTGTCATTGATCTCGACATCGACGTCCTCGACCACCGGGAGCACGGCAACCGTTGCGGCCGAGGTGTGGATGCGGCCGGAGGCTTCGGTATCAGGCACGCGCTGCACGCGATGCACTCCGGATTCGAATTTCAAGCGCGCGAAGACCCCGTGCCCGGTGACCTCGGCGACGACTTCCTTGAAGCCGCCCTTGGTTCCTTCGCTCGCGGAGAGAATTTCGGTCTTCCAGCCGTGCTTTGCGGCGTGGCGCTCGTACATCCGGAAGAGGTCGCCGGCAAACAGCGACGCCTCGTCGCCGCCGGTGCCGGCGCGAATTTCGAGGATGACGCTGTGGTCATCCATGGCGTCCTTGGGGATCAGCGCGAGCCTGATGTCGTGCTCGAGGCCGGTGCGCTTCTCCTCCAGGACGGGCTTCTCCTCGGTCGCGACGGCACGCATTTCGGCGTCCGTCGCCGGGTCGGCGATGATCTCATCGAGGTCGGCGATCTCGGCGACGGCATCGCGGTAGGCCTTCACCTTTTCCGCGACCTGGTCGATCTCGGCGAGTTCGCGGCTCAGCTTCACATAGGTTTCGGCCCCGATCGGACGCGACAGCTCGGCCTGGAGCGCGGCATGCCGCGCCAGGATGGCGTCAAGCTTGGCTTCGGGAAGCATATTCACGGCAAGCAATCCGGATCGCAGACGTTAGATAGGGATGCCCTCGCCCGCCGCGAAGGCGAGGAGCTTATCGCGAATCGAGCCGGCGCTATTCTTATGCGCGATCAGGGTATTCACCAGGCCCTCGGCCTTGGCGATGTCGACTTCGAGCAAGGTCGCCTTCACCGGTCCGACCGCGGAGGGAATGATCGACAGGTTGCGAAAGCCCATCGCGATCAGCGTCAGCGCGGCGAGCGGCCGCGACGCCATCTCTCCGCACACCGTGACCGGCTTGCCGTGGGCGCGGCCACGGTCGGCAATCATTTTCAAGGCCCGCAGCATCGGGAGCGACAATTCATCGAAGCGCGCGTTCACATGCGGATTGCCGCGGTCGGCGGCAAACAGGAACTGTGCGAGGTCGTTCGAGCCGACCGAGAGGAAATCGACTCGTTCGAGCAGTTCGTCGAGCTGAAACAACAGCGACGGCACTTCCACCATGGTGCCGACCTCGACCCGCTCCGGGAGCTTATGGCCGTGGCGGCGCAAATAGGTGAGTTCGCGCTCCACCAGTTCCTTGGCGTCTTCGAATTCCTTGACCGTCGCGATCATGGGAAACATGACCTTGAGCTCGCGTCCGGACGCTGCTCGCAACAGCGCCCGCAGCTGGCTGCGCAGCAGCGCCGGGCGGTCGAGGCCGAGCCGGATCGCGCGCCAGCCGAGCGCGGGGTTTTCCTCCGTGACGTTGCGCATGTACGGCAAGACCTTGTCGCCGCCGATGTCGAGCGTGCGGAACGTCACCGGCCGACCGCCGGCGGCGTCCAGCACCGCGCGATAGAGACCCTGCTGCTCGCTCGCGCGTGGAAACTGCGCCGCCACCATGAACTGCAATTCGGTGCGGAACAGGCCGATGCCGCGCGCTCCGGTCTCGACAAGGTGCGGCAGGTCGACCAGCAGGCCGGCATTGATGAACAGCGAAACCTCGGCGCCATCACGCGTCACGGACGGCTTGTCGCGCAGCGCGAAATACTGGAGCTGGCGCCGCGCCCGCACGCGCACGCGCTCGATATAGGCAGCCTCCAGATCGGGGGATGGCCTGATGTGGACCTCACCGCTGGCGCCATCGACGATGACGGCGTCGCCCGGATCGACCAGGCCGATGGCGTTATCGACGTCGCCAACCGCGGGGATGCCGAGCGCGCGGGCGACGATCGCCACGTGCGAGGTCGGGCCGCCCTCTTCGAGGATGAGGCCGCGCAGGCGCTTGCGGTCGTAGTCGAGAAGCGCCGCCGGTCCCATGGAGCGCGCCACCACGATGGCGTTCTCCGGCAATTGCTCGCGGCTCGGCGCATGGTCGCGACCAAGGAGCTGCCGCATCAGCCGGTTGGCGAGGTCGTCGAGATCGTGCAGCCGTTCGCGCAGATAAGGATCGGTCTGGCGCAGCATGCGGGCGCGGGTGTCGGACTGCACGCGCTCGACGGCGGCCTCGGCGGTGAGGCCCGTCAGCACCGCCTCTTCGAGCTTGTGCACCCAGCCGCGGTCATGCGCGAACATGCGGTAGGCTTCGAGCACTTCGCGATGCTCGCCACCCTCGGCGACTTCGCCGTACTCCAGCATGGCGTCGAGATCGGCCCGCAGCGCCGTCAGCGCGGCATCGAGCCGGGTACGCTCCTTGGTGACGTCGTCGGCGATGAAATTGGTGATGACGACGCGCGGCTCGTGCAGCACCACGTGGCCGAGCGCGACCCCCTCGTTAAGCACCTTGCCGGCAAGTCGCAGCGTGCGGCGTACCGCGGGCTCGGCGCCCGGCCGGGCGAGCACCGACAGTTCGCCCGACGCGATCATCTCCGCCATCACCATGGCGGTGGTCTGGAGGGCCTCGACCTCTTCTTCGGAATAAGTGCGCTGGGCGCGGTTCTGAACGACAAGGACGCCGAGCGTGTTGCCGGCGCGCAGGATCGGCACGCCGAGGAACGAGCGGTAGATCTCCTCGCCGGTTTCCGGCCGGAACGAGAACGCCGGATGGGACTGTGCGTCCGAGAGATTGATGGCGCTCGCCTCGCTCGAGACAAGGCCGACCAGGCCCTCATCGGAGCGCATCACGGTCTGGTGCACGGCCTCCCGGTTGAGGCCCTCCGTCGCGTAGAGTTCGAGCGTGGAATTCGACCCGCAACACGTAGACGGAGCACACCTCCGCCACCATGTTCGCGGCAATCAGCACAACGATCTTGTCAAGGCGATCCTGCGCGCTGACCGGCTCCGCCATCACCTCGCGAAGCCGTCGCAACAATACGCGCGGACCGCCCAGCGCGCCGCGCATGGCGTGAGGTCCCTGGGCCATATGTCCAAGCCGGGCTCGCCCGTAACCAGGCTTCAGTGAAAGGGGAGTGACGCGCTCTCCGGCCTAAGCCGCGTCGAACCCACCAAGGCTATAGCGAATGGTATATGAGCGCTGCAAGGCGAAACGCTATGCTGCGCTGCGCCAAATTCAAAGCTTATCCAGCTCGTACAGCGAATGGAGCGTGCGGACCGCAAGTTCCGTATAAGCCGCGTCGATAAGCACGGAAAACTTTATCTCCGAGGTCGTGATGGCGCGGATGTTGATGCCGCGGTCGGCGAGCGCACGGAAAGCCTTTGCTGCGACCCCGGCATGGCTGCGCATACCGACCCCGATCACCGATACCTTGGTCACATCGGTTGCGCCGTCGAGCCGCGCATAGCCGATCTGCGCTTTGGCATTGGCGATTGTGTTCTTGGCGCGGTCGAAATCGGCTGAAGGCACGGTGAAGGTGAGGTCCGTGGTCGCCCCGTCGGCCGAGACATTCTGCACGATCATGTCGACATTGATGTTGGCATCCGCCAGCGGACCGAAAATCGCTGCCGCGATGCCCGGTTTGTCCATGACGTTGCGAATCGAAATCTGCGCTTCGTCCTTGGAGAAGGCGATCCCGGTGACCACCTGCTGTTCCACGATGTCCTCCTCGTCGCAAATCAGGGTGCCGTGCGGCGGGCTATGCGGGTCGATGTCTTCGGGCCGCTCGAAACTCGAGCGCACGAAGATCGGAACCCGGTACAACATGCCGAGTTCAACCGAGCGAACCTGCAGTACCTTGGCGCCGAGCGAAGCGAGTTCGAGCATTTCCTCGAAGGCTATGCGCTCGAGCCGGTGCGCCCGCGGCACGACCCGCGGATCGGTCGTATAGACCCCGTCGACGTCGGTGTAGATGTCGCAGCGATCGGCATGGATCGCGGCGGCGATGGCGACCGCCGACGTATCCGAGCCGCCGCGGCCCAGCGTCGTAATGCGGCCGGTCTCGCGATGGATGCCCTGGAAGCCGGATATCACCGCGACTTCCTTGCGCTCGCGAAAGCGCTTGATGAGTTCGTCGCCATTGACCTCGAGGATGCGGGCGGAGGCATGGGCATCGGAGGTTGCGATCGGCAGCTGCCAGCCCTGCCAGGAACGCGCCGTGACGCCCAGCGCCTGAAGCGCGATCGCCAGGAGGCCCGAGGTCACCTGCTCGCCGGATGCCACTACCGTGTCATATTCCCGCGCATCATGCAGCACCGATGCTTCGCGACACCACTCGACAAGCTTGTTGGTAGCACCTGACATGGCTGACACGACGACCGCCACCTCGTGGCCGGCATCGACCTCGCGCTTGACATGCCGCGCCACATTGCGGATGCGCTCGATGTCGGCCACAGAAGTGCCGCCGAATTTCATCACAAGGCGAGCCAAAACCTGATTCCTTCCCGCCGACGGCGGTTCACCAAATTGCGAAAGCGCCGACGCAAAATCGCGCGTATATAGCGACGGGGCTCCGCTGCCGCAACCGCGGCCAGAGGACCACCGTGACACGAACGAAAGGACGGTATGGTTTACAGGGCCCTTAAAGCTGACACGACCGTCGATGCCGCCGAGGTCTACCGCTTTTCCGCCCTTGCCGGCGAGTGGTGGGACCCCCATGGCAAGATGGCGGTGCTGCACAAGTTCAATCCGGTTCGCATCGCCTATATCCGCGATGCCGCGTGCCGCCGGTTCGGTCGCGACCCGAAGAAGCCGCCTTGTCTCGACGGACTGCGCATTCTCGACATCGGGTGCGGCGGCGGCATCCTATGCGAGCCGTTGGCGCGGCTCGGCGCTGCCATGGTCGGGGCCGATCCCGCGGATGAAAACATCGAGGCCGCGAAGCTTCATGCCGCAGCTGCCGCGCTGACCATCGACTACCGGGTTACGACGGCCGAATCGCTTGCCGACGACGGCGAACGTTTCGACGTCGTGCTCGCCATGGAGGTGGTCGAGCACGTGGCGGACGTCCCCCTGTTTATTCAGCGCACAACTGAGATGGTGAAGCCCGGCGGTCTGATGATCGCCGCCACCATCAACCGCACCTTCAAGAGCTTCGCGTTCGCGATCGTCGGCGCCGAATATGTGTTGCGCTGGCTTCCGCGCGGCACCCATCGGTGGGATCGCTTCGTCACGCCGAATGAACTCGAGATCGCGCTCACCCAGGCCGGCCTTCGCGTCAGTGACGAGGCCGGAGTGATCTATCATCCGCTCGACGACGAGTGGCAATTGTCGTCCGATACGGATGTGAACTACATGATCACGGCGGAGCGGCAGGACTGAGCGTGGCGGATACCGGATGGCTGTGGGCGGTTTTCACGGTCATCGCCGCCGCCGCACAGACGGTGCGCAACGCGGCCCAGCGTGAGCTCACCGGCAAGCTTGGCACCGTCGGCGCGACCCACGTCCGCTTTCTGTTCGGCTGCCCGTTCGCGCTCGTCTTTCTCGCGGCGATCCTGACGACCGGAGCGGCCCTGCCGCGCCCGGGCCTTGCCTTCGTTCCCTGGCTGCTCGACGGCGCCTTCGCCCAGATTGCCGCGACCGCGCTGATGCTTGCGGCGATGGGCGAGCGCTCGTTCGTCGTCACCATCGCCTACATCAAGACCGAGCCGGTGCAGGTCGCGCTGTTCGGCATGCTGTTCCTCGGCGACAAGGTAACGCCGTTGATGGCGGCGGCCGTCCTGATCGGGACGACGGGCGTCATCGTGATGTCGGTCAAGGGCGGCGCGCAGAAAGCGGGGGAGGGGCCTCAGCGCGGCACGACGTTGATATCGTCGGTGCTGCGTCCGTTTCTCTCCGGCAGGGCAACGCTGCTCGGCCTGTCCGCCGGCGCCTGTTTCGCACTGTCCGCAGTCGGATATCGCGGCGCCATCCTGAGCCTGCAAGATCCGAACTACGTCATGGCGGCGACGTTCACGATGACGGCAGGCCTCGTGCTTCAGTCGGTGCTGCTGTCGGCATGGCTTGCGGTCGTCGACCGGGCGGTGCTTGTCGCGATCGCGCGGGCCTGGCGGCCGTCGCTGTTTGCGGGCTTCATGGGCGCGCTCGCCTCGCAGTTCTGGTTTCTTGCCTTTGCACTCGCGACCGCGGCA
The DNA here is from genome assembly GCA_963702755.1 of uncultured Alphaproteobacteria bacterium. Lineage (GTDB taxonomy): Bacteria > Pseudomonadota > Alphaproteobacteria > Rhizobiales > Xanthobacteraceae > JAJPKK01. Next base: position 94,782 of record CAVPDZ010000028.1, read on the forward strand.
AGCGTGCGCACGCTCGCCCTCGTCGAAGTCCTTTTCGCGCAGGGAATCTCACGCTTCGTGTTCAAGCAGCCGGTCTCGCCGCGCGAGACCATCGGCATCATCGTGATCGTGGTTGGCGTCGTGCTGCTGCTTCTGGGCGCAGTAGCGCGCCGTTTTCCCGCTTAATTCCGCTCGTCCGGCAACACCGGGAGGGGCGAGAATGCGATGCCTTCTTCGCTGAGTTCGCGCGCTTCGTCGGGCGATGCGATGCCGTAGATCGAACGCGGGTCGGCTTCGCCGTAATGCATCTTGCGGGCCTCTTCCGGGAAGCGCGGGCCGACATTTTCCGCGTTCTTCACCAGGTGATCGCGCAGTTCCTTGAGCTTCGTGCGGAACTCCTGCTCCTGCGGCGAGATCATCGCGATCGGGGCGGGGGGCTCCGGCAGCGCGGGCAGATTGGCGGTGGTCGATGCTTCGGCCGTCGGCGCCTCGATCGGTTTCGGTGCCTCGATCGGCACGCGCTTCTTGTCGCGGCGCGCGAGCTGCGGCTTCATGATCGTCTTCTCGACCTTGACCGAGCCGCACATCGGGCAAGCCACAAGGCCGCGTTTCGCCTGCTTGTCGTAGGCCGCGGAGTTCCTGGAACCAGCTTTCGAATTCGTGCCGCTTGTTGCAGACCAACGTGTAACGAATCATTCAGACCACTCGGAGATGGGCCGGCAGCGTTATCGGCTCGATGACCTCGAAGCGCCGGCCATGCTGAAGGGACGGGATGCGTGCCCGCGCGGTTGCGACCGCTGCGGGATCGATCTCCGCCATGACGACACCAGGCTCGGTCTCGCCTTCGGCGAGAACGCGGCCCCACGGATCGATCGCGATCGAATGGCCGTAGGTATCGCGGCCGTTCTCGTGGCTGCCGCCTTGGGCCGCCGCGAGCACGAAGCAGCCGTTCTCGATCGCGCGGGCACGGTTGAGGATGTGCCAGTGCGCCTCGCCGGTTTGCTTGGTGAACGACGACGGAATTGCGAGAAAGATGCTGCCGGCCTCCGCCAGCGCGCGGTAGAGCGCCGGAAAGCGCAGGTCATAGCAGATGGTGACGCCGAGCCGGCCCCAGGGCAGATCGGCGACCACGGCATGCTCGCCCGGCACATAGCTGCGCAATTCGCGGTAGCTCTCGCCGTTCGCGAGATCGACGTCGAACATGTGGATCTTGTCATAGCGCGCGACGATGGCGCCGTCGGGCCCGATCAGGAAGCCGCGGTTGACGGCGCGGTCCGGCGACGTCTTGAGCGCCAGCGAACCAATGTGCAGCCACAGCCGATGACGGCGCGCGACGTCGCGGAAGGCGGCAAGGCTCGCGTCCTGCTCTTCAGGGACGATCGCTGCCATCAGCGCGTCGCGCTTTGCCTCCAGGATGTTGGTCATCTCCGGAGTCTGCACATAGTCCGCGCCGGCTGCCTTGGCGTCGCCGATGAGCTTGACGGCTGCATCGACGTTCGCGGCAGGCGTCCGGCCCGAGCGCATCTGGATGAGGCCTACCCGGAACGGGCTGCCCGTGGCTGCGGTCATGTCGTTCTCCGTGGTCAGCCCGCTAACAGCGGATCGAGCTTGCCGGTGTCCTCGAGATCATAAAGGTCGTCGCAGCCGCCGACATGGTGAGGGCCAATGAAGATTTGCGGGACGGTCGTGCGGCCGTGCGCCCGCGTCACCATTTCGGCCCGGCGGTCGGGTGCGCCTGCGACATTGATTTCGGTGAAGGGTACGCCTTTGCGGCGGAGCAGTTCCTTGGCAGATACGCAATAGGGACAAAAGGGCGTCGTATAAACCTCAACCGGTGGCATTCCGTTAACCTTTGTGGCCGCCGCGGCGGTCCGTCCACTATATGGGAGGGCGTGCAGGCGCGACAACCCGGGCAAACACCAGCACGTCGACGTTGCCGGCGCCGGCCCGCAGCAGCGTTCGGGCACAGGCATCGACCGTGGCGCCCGAGGTGAGGACGTCGTCGACCAGAACCAGCCGCTTGCCGGCAATGGCCGCTTTGCCCTCTGCCGTCACCGCAAACGCCCCCTGGACATTGTCCGCGCGCCCGCTCCGCGACAGGCCGACCTGCTGGGCGGTCGCGCGCACCCGTTTCAGCGCCCCGCCGAGCACGGGCAGTCGTGATGCGCCCGCTACGACCTTGGCCAATTGTGCCGCCTGATTGAACCGTCGTCCCCACAACCGTTGCCAATGCAGCGGCACCGGGACCAACGCGTCGGCGTCGGCGATCAAATCGCGGCCCGCACGGGCCATCCAGCCACCCATGATGGTGGCGAGATCGAGCCGGTCGCCATACTTGAAGCGGTGGACGAGATCGCGGGTGACATCGTCGAAGCGCACGGCAGCGCGGGCTCGCGCGTAGGCCGGCGGATCGGCGATCGCTTCGGCGGAGAGCACGCCCGGTCCCGGATCGTAGGCGAACGGAATCCCCAGCCGGTCGCAATAGGGTGGTGCAATGAACGATACCCGCGACCAGCATTCCGGACACAGCCCGCCCATGCCGGCGAGCGGAGCGCGGCAGGACGCGCATAGCGGCGGCAGCGCAGTGTCGAGCAGAATGCCGACGGTTGCGCGACCCCAGTTCGCGAGCCGGCCGAGCACAGGCCGGCGAACCTGTTCAGGGGAATCGCCCATTTCGACGTGCGACATGGCGCCAGCGTAGCGCCGCTTTGACCGCGAAACCAGCGGGCGCGATAACAACGAGCATGACACCGCCGCTCATCTTCGACCGGATGCTGTTGCGCGCGCGCCGGCGGCGCGGTCTTCGGCTCGGGCCCGTGACGTTCTTGATCGATCGGGTTGCCGGCGATTTCGCCGAGCGCCTCGCGGTCGTGCTGCGCCGGTTCGAGATCGCTGCGGACATCGGCACGCCGACCGCCGCGGTGCGCGCGGCGCTCGCCCGCTCCGGCAACATCGGCACCATCATTGCCGTCGACCCGATCTTCGATGCCGCGCAGGGGCTCGCCGGCGATCATGCCGTGCCGTCTACGCTGCGCGTCGTTGCCGACGAGGAGGCGCTGCCGTTCGCGCCGTCCTCGCTCGATCTCGTGGTGTCCGGTCTTGCGCTGCAAGCGGTCAACGATTTGCCGGGCGTGCTCGTCCAGATCCGCCGCATGCTGCGGCCGGACGGCTTGTTCCTCGCGGCGCTCCTCGGCGGGGACACGCTCACCGAGTTGCGGCAAAGCTTCGCCGCGGCCGAAAGCGAGGTCGAGGGAGGGGTGTCGCCGCGGGTCGCGCCGTTCGCGGACGTGCGCGACATGGGCGCGCTGCTGCAGCGCGCGGGCTTTGCCTTGCCGGTGACGGACGCCGATCGGGTGACCGTGCGTTACGCGACGCCGTTTGCGCTCCTCGACGACCTTCGCCGCATGGGAGCCGCGAACCCGCTGGTCGAGCGCCGCCGCGTGCCGCTGCGCCGCGCGACCCTCATGCGCGCGATGGAAATCTATGCCGACCGGTTTGCCGACGGCGACGGCCGGGTGCGGGCGAGCTTCGAGATCATCTGGTTGTCGGGATGGTCGCCTCACGAAAGCCAGCAGCAGCCGCTGCGGCCGGGATCGGCCAAGACGCGGCTTGCCGATGCGCTTGGGACAACCGAGATCGGAAGCGGCGAGAAGCCGTGATCAATGCGCGAGGTCGATGCGATCGCGCTACTTGTTCAGAGTTCGCGAGATCGCTGACGATCTGGCCGAACAGCATCGAGTTGATCGAGCTTCCGAGTGCTTCGACCGTGCCGATGATCGCGAGGCTGATCAGCGCAGCCATCAGCCCGTATTCGATGGCGGTTGTGCCGCGATCATCTGCGGCGAAGCGGGCAAACGCAACGAGGCGAGGCGCTTTCAAGACGGACTGCTTACCCATGCTCGCACTCCCTTCGCGGGACGCTTCTACAAAAGAGCCGTGAGGTGAGGGATGAGCGGCACGTCGGCGGGCGGCATCTGATAGTCCCGCAATCGGCTCGATCTCACCCATGCAAGCCTCTGCCCCTCCTGCGGGGTTACGGTCCCCTGCCACCGTCGGCAGACGTAAAGAGCCATGAGAAGATGAAAATCCGGATAACCGTGGCTCGCAAACGTCAGGGGTGCGAGGCAAGGTTCCTCAACAGTAATCCCGAGCTCCTCCTTGAGCTCGCGAATGAGGGTTTGCTCCGGCCGCTCGCCGGCTTCGATCTTGCCGCCGGGAAACTCCCATAATCCGGCCATGGCACGCCCGGCCGGACGCTCGGCGAGGAGAACCCGTCCGTCGGCGTCGATCAGCGCGCAGGCGGCCACCAGAACCAGCCTGACACCGCTTTCCTCCGCCATGATTTGCAATCCGATTGGTTAATTTTGCCGTTGCGGATTAATTCCATTTGTCCTCGCCGGCCGGCAAGGAGACCTGCCGTTAAATGCGGGCCGCCAACATGGGATGTTGGTCACGAGCGATAGTCGCCATTGATGGCGACGTACTCTTTGGTGAGGTCGCAGGTGAGCACCCGGTCGCGACCGCGTCCGAGACCCAGCGATACCTTGAGCGCGATGACCTGCTGCTTCATCTCGGCCGCGACCTCCGCCTCTTTGTAGGCCGGGTCGCGCATGCCCTTGTGGGCAACGCGGATGCCGTTGAACCAGATCGACAGGCGGTCGCGGTCGGCGGGCTCGCCGGCCTTGCCCACGGCCATGACGACGCGGCCCCAGTTGGCGTCCTCGCCGGCAATCGCAGTCTTCACGAGCGGCGAATTGGCAATCGACATTGCGATCCGCCGTGCCGAGGGGTTCGACACCGCCCCCTCGACGATGACTTCCACGAGCTTGCGTGCGCCTTCGCCGTCGCGCGCCACGAGTTCCGCCAGTGTGTTGAGCACCTTGCCGAACGCCTTGGTGAAACCTTTGAGCCGCGGATCGGACGCGCGCGAAATTCGGGGCGCGCCCTGCGCCGCAGCGGCCCCCGTCGCGAACGCAAGCAGCGTGTCCGAAGTCGAGGTATCGCCGTCAATGGTGACGGCATTGAAGCTGTTGGCGACGCCTTCCGTGAGCAGTGCCTTGAGCGCCGGCGCCGCGATCGGCGCATCGGTGAAGACGAAGGAGAGCATGGTCGCCATGTCGGGCGCGATCATGCCGGCGCCTTTGGCGATGCCGCAGATCGTGACCGTCGCGCCGCCGAGCTTCGCCGTCTCGACCGCGGCCTTGGGGAAGGTGTCGGTGGTCATGATGGCCTTGGCCGCGTCGCCGAAGCCGCCCGGCTGCGCATCGGCGACAAGCTTTGCCATCACGCCGTCAAACGCGCGGGCATTGAGTGGCTCGCCGATGACGCCCGTCGAGGCCAGCAGCACCTCGGAGGCTTTGCACTGCGCCGCTTTCGCCGCGCTCGCCGCCGTATAGGCGACGGCCTGCCGGCCGCTGCGGCCGGTGAAGGCATTGGCATTGCCGGAATTGACGACGAGCGCGCGCGCGGTGCCGGCTTTGAGATGCGCGCGGCACCAGTCGACCGGTGCGGACGGGCATTTCGATCGGGTGAGCACGCCGGCGACGGTCGTTCCCTTGTCGAACAGCGCCAGCAGGACGTCGGTGCGCCCCTTGTAGCGAATTCCGGCGGCCGCCGTCGCAAGCCGCACGCCGGCGATCGCCGGCATCTCCGGAAAATTGGAAGGCGCGAGCGGCGATACCGCTGGTGCCATGATGTACCCCCCGATCGGCCGATGATGGTCTTTGCTGAGGCCGCCCGGCGTCAGACCCGCGGCACTGCCTCATATCGCACGCCGCGCAGGGTAGGCAAATCGCACGCGCGGAGTGACGTAGGGTGGGCAAAGCGCGGACGAAGTCCGCGCGTGCCCACCATCGAACTCGAAGGTCGCACCGCGTGGGCACGGCGCGCTAACACGCGCCTTTGCCCACCCTACGCCCAGTCGGAAGAGGCTACTCCGAGCCGCCGACGCGCACGCCGTCCGGCGTCACTTCGAACGCGAAGTGGAAGATCGGAAGATCCTCGCCGGGGTGATCCTGATCGCCAGTCAGCTCCGGCAGGCGGAAGTTGATCGGCCGCTTTTCCTGGCCCTTGTAGATCGCCGGATAGAGATCGATGAAGTGCCAGCCCGGCTCGCCGGTCGCCTGCATGATGATCTCGACGTCGCCCTGGCTGTTGAAGCCGCAGGCATAGCCGGTCAGCCCATTGTCGTAGACGATGGTGTAGATGTTGGCGGTCTCGCTCCAGCCGACGCCCTTGAGATGCACCTTGAACGTGGTCTCGACCGGTCCGCGCGGCACATCGAGCGGGAAAGCCGTCGGCGCGATCCAGAAGTTGCCGGTCTTGCGGGTCCCGCCGGAGCTTTCGGCGTCGGTCCACATGACATGCGCGCCGCCGAGATCATCGGGGGCCGTAAGATAGAACGCGACGTTGCCGGACTTGTCGGCCGTCGCCTCGGCGACCTTGCGGGAGTTCTCTTCCCAGCCGCGACCGGTCATGCGGTTGCCCACATAGGTCATCCAGTTGAGCGCCACCGGCTTGCCCGGCGCGTAGCCGGAGCCGCGCACGACGATCGGCTGGCCGACGCCGGCGAATGCCGGAGACGCGACGAGATCGCCCGGCGGCGGCAGGCGGCGCACCTGGGTCTGAGCCTGTTCGGCCTGCGGCTTCGGCAACACCGGCGCCCCCGGCGTGATGTTGAAGCCGATCTTGAATTGCGGCCGGTCAGGCGACGGCGACTGCTGCTTGTTGCGATAGGGGAACGTGAAATCGGAGTGAATCACTTCGAGCACGTGTCGCCCGGGCCGCCCGGTCGCCGGCACCGTGAAATGCGCGCTGCCGAAGGTCGTGGTGACCGAAATCCAGCCGGTATAGCGGTTGTCGTAGAGCAGCACCCAGCTGTCTTCGAGCTCGCGCCAGCCGATGCCGTGAATCTCGATCGGCAGCGGTGCTCCGACCGGCACGTTGTCGGTCAGGAGCTTCACCGTCATGTCGATGTCGAACACATCCTGGGTCAGGAGGCGGCTGCCTTGCTGCGCCCTGATGTCGTGCTGAAAGCCGAAGTCGTCCGGCGCCGTGAACGTCGCCTGAATGCGTCCGTTGGCATCGCTCGTCACCGCCGCGAAGCGGTAGGCCACCGGCTTGAACTCACGGCCGAAATATTCCGCCGTGGTGACGTTCCAGTGTCCGGTGACGGTCGAGTAGACGAGATCGATCGACTGACCCGCCGGAAAGCCTTCGCCGGTGACGGTCACCGGCGTTCCGACCGGACCGTGCGTCGGCTCGACCTTCAGGCGCCCGACGAAACCGCCCGATGGCGTCGCAAGCGACGCCTCCGGGCCGAGTTCGGCGGCACGCGGCGCCGCTGCCGTCCCTTGGGGAAATGCAAAAACGAGGGCGGCCAGCGCGCAGACGAGCGCAACCGGCCGTCCGCAACGGACGGCACGTGTCATTTCAATCGACCTTTCGATCAGGGCGTCGGCTTCTTGATCTCGATCTCGCCGGCCACAACCTGCAGCTGGGACGGCTTGCTGAGGAACGGCTGCCAGGTCACCGCAGCGCCGTCATTGCCGGTCGCAACTGCCTTGTAGGTGAGCGAGCCGTTCGGATAGCTCGTGGGCACGATCCAGACCGCGGTCCAGAAATGATCGGCCGCAGTACCCGCCGGCGGATGCGCACCGTACTTCGCCTCGAACTTCTGACCATCCGGCATCTCGACCATGAGGGTCTTCACGCCTTTGTCATCCAAAGGGTTGCCGTTCTGGTCGCGCACGCGGAAGCGGAAGACCACCTTTTCCAGATGCTTGAACTGGCTGTTGAGCACGCAAGCCGGACCGGGCGCGCCCGCCTGGGCGCCGCGCACGAGATCGCCTTCAATGATGAGCGGCGCCGCGCTGGCTGCTCCAGCAAAACCGACCACCGCACCCGACAGAACCGCTGCCGACATCAATGCTTTCATGGGATTCCCTTTCCGCCCGCGAGCGCATCTTCACGATGCTACCGCGACGGATATTATCGTGCACCGCGACACCTTGAAAGGGGCCGCCGGCGGGAAATTTGCACACGGTGCGGCTGTGGTGTCGTTGCGGTCGAGTAGACCACGAAGGCCTCGCTTCTTGTATGACGATGCCCCATCTTAAGCGGTAAAGCTCATCCGTCCCGGACACCGGCTCTCATAGGGCACCATCATGACCTCACCCGCCTCGTTGATCGATCGCGCCGGCCTCGACCGCGGCCGCGTTTCCGGCATTCTCGACCATGCGCTGCACGGCGCCGATGACGGCGAACTCTATCCTCGAATACCGCCAGTCCGAAGTGACGGTGTTCGACAATGGCCGCATCAAGCAGGCGACGTACGACACCGGCCAGGGCTTCGGGCTTCGCGCCGTCAAGGACGATGCGGTGGGCTATGCGCATTCCTCCGATCTGTCCGAGGAGGCGATCCGTCGTGCCGCCGATTCCGTTCGCGCCGTGCGCGGCGGCTATTCCGGCCGGCTTGCCGAAGGGCCGCCGCGCAGCAACGCCCGGCTCTATGGCGACGACAATCCGCTGGCGAGCCTCGATTTCGAAGCCAAGGTGAAGCTTTTGGCGGAGATCGACGCCTATGCCCGCGCCAAGGATCCGCGGGTGCGCCAGGTTACCGCAAGCGTTGCCGCCACCTGGCAGGCGATCGAAATCCTGCGCCCCGACGGCGAAATCTATCGCGACGTGCGTCCGCTGGTGCGCGTCAATGTGTCGGTCGTGAGCGGCGAGGGCGAGCGCCAGGAGACCGGCAGCCACGGCTATGGCGGGCGCGAGTCGCTATCAGCGCTTCGTCGAAGGCGGCATGTGGAGGCGCGCGGTCGACGACGCGGTGCGCCAGGCGCTCGTCAATCTCGAGGCGGTGCCGGCGCCGGCGGGCGAAATGGACGTGGTGCTTGGTCCCGGGTGGCCGGGCGTGATGCTGCACGAAGCGGTCGGCCACGGGCTTGAAGGCGACTTCAACCGCAAGAAGACGTCGGCCTTCGCCGGTCTCATGGGCCAGCAGGTCGCGGCGAGGGGCGTCACCGTGGTCGACGACGGCACGATGGCGACGCGGCGCGGCTCGCTCTCGATCGATGACGAGGGCACGCCGACGAACCGCACCGTGCTGATCGAGGACGGCATCCTCGTCGGCTACATGCAGGACCGCCAGAACGCGCGGCTGATGAATATGCGCCCGACCGGGAACGGCCGCCGCGAAAGCTATGGCCATGTGCCGATGCCGCGCATGACCAACACCTACATGCTCGCCGGCCAGCACGATCCGGCCGAGATCATCGCCTCGGTGAAGAACGGCATCTACGCCGTGAATTTCGGCGGCGGCCAAGTCGACATCACGTCGGGCAAATACGTCTTCCAATGCACCGAGGCCTACCGCATCGAGGACGGCAAGATCGGCGCGGCCGGTCAAGGGCGCGACGCTGATCGGCAACGGCCCGACCGATCTCAACCGCATCACCATGGTCGGCAACGACCTCGCGCTCGACAGCGGCATCGGCACCTGCGGCAAGAACGGCCAGGGCGTGCCGGTCGGCGTCGGCCAGCCCACCCTGCGCATGGACCGGATCACGGTCGGCGGAACCGGGCGATAGCGGAGGGCAGGATCGGTAAACTCCGCTCACGCGATCGTCGCGGCGCTCGACCTTCTGTTCGCCGGGTTCTAAGTCCGGACATAACAAAACAGCAGGGAGGACGTCCGATGACATCAACGATACGCAGCCTTTGCCTATCACTCGCGCTTGCACTCTTCGCTACCCATGCGGGGGCGACCGACTATCAAGCTGTCACCCGCCTGGGCATCGAGTATGCGCAGCACGACGGCACCAGCCTCAAGGGCGATCTCTATCTGCCGAAAGGACGCGACAAGGCGCCGGTGGTGATCGCCATACACGGCGGCGGCTGGCAGGCCGGTAATCGCGCCGGCTACCAGCACTGGGGTCCGTTTCTTGCGCGCAACGGCTTCGCGCTGTTCTCGATCGACTACCGGCTGGCCAAGCCCGGCACCTATCCGGCAAGCGTCTACGACGTGAAGGCCGCGATTCAATTCGTCCGCGCCAAGGCCGCCGAACTCAACGTCGATCCCGAACGCATCGGCCTGATGGGCGATTCGCAGGCGCCCACCTCGCCGCGCTGGTCGGGCTCGCGGCCGACCAGTTCACCTCCGAGTATCGCAGTGACCCGACTGCGGCGGTTCCCGCCAACGTGAAGGCGGTGGTCGGCTTCTACGGCGTCTACGACATGCTGGGGCAATGGAAGCACGACCAGATCTCGCGGCCGCGCGACCAGATCGCCGAAAAATATCTCGGCGCTTCGCCGATGCAGAATAGGCGCGTCTTCTTCGATGGCTCGCCGATCAGCTACGCGACCGTCGATCGCACCCGCGCGCGGTTCCTGCTCATCCACGGCACCGCCGACGACGTCGTCGATCCCGCGACGCAGTCGGAGGCGTTCCAGCAGGCCCTCAACCAGGCCGGCCTCTATGTCCGCCGCTTCGTCATTCCCGGCGCCGGGCATTTCTGGGCGAGCGATCCGTTCGAGAGCGAAAGCAACTCCTACGGCGCTGCTTCCGCGCCGGTGATCCTGCGCTTCCTCGAAGGCGCGCTGTAATCCTGGCTCTCCCGGAGGGGCGAAGTGAAGCGCCGGGCTAATCCTTGTTCCAATAATTGAGGGCTGCGCCGGAGACGGCGCCGCCGACGACGCAGGGCAGTCCGATTTCGACCTGACCGGTGGCGGCGGCGGCGATGCAGCCGAGCGCCAGCGCGCCCTGGCCGATCTGGCTCCAGGTGCTGAGGTCGCGTTTGTAGTCCGGGCCCTTGCGCTTGAGATCGTCGATGGCGGAGAGCGCCTCCTTGCGGATGCGAGCGACCTCCATCGTGTCCACCGAGTCGATGATCTCGGTGAGGATCGGCTTCACGTCATCGGAAGTCTGCGGCAGCTCGCGCTTGAGCATCGCGAGCAGCGCATGATCGTGAACGGCGTTGCTCGCGAGCGTGTACTTCGCCATGCTGCCGACGGTGAGCTTGTCGGTGCTGCCCTTGTCCTTGGACCACGGCAGCATGCGCACGATGCGCTGGATCGGGCCGTATTCGGCGGTCGCGAAATAATAGCCCCACAGCGTGTCGAGAACCTCGGGACTGGCGTCGAGCTTCACCGGATCGGTGGGTTTGCTCCCGGTGATGAAATTTCCGAACTTCGTCGGAATTTCGCCGAGCTTGTCGAACGCACCGGGGCTCTTGTCGTAGACGATGTTGTCGAGGTTGGGCAGCTTGCCCTCTTCGAACTTCTCGATCATCCGCGCCCGGGTCGGCATCCGCTCCTCGTAGCGCTTGAGGATGGCCTTCCAGCTCGGCGATCCCGAATAGGCGATGGCGCGGACGATGACCCAGTGGTCCTCCGCCTTCATCTGAAACATGCGGGCGATCAAATCGTCGGCCTTGCGCGGATTGGAGCCGATGATGCCGGCGATGAAGCCGACATAGACGGCGGAATTCTCGGTCTCGTGAAAGGCGTCAAGCTTGCTCAGGGTGAGCACCGCGTTCGGCACCTGCGAGACATCCGGCCTGGTGCGATAGGCGTTGATCCAGCGCAGCACCTGGTCGGTGCTCGAAAATTCGATTGCGTGGGCGTTCGCGCCGAAACCCGGCACCAACAGCCCAGCCGCAAGAAGGCAGACACCAATGACGCGACGCATGTCCCCTCCGTCCCCATCACGAGCGCAGCCCTCGCGCCCAGCCGGCCTGAACGAATACGATCGCCCCGACAATTTTTTGATGGGCCCACGGCGGCGATGTGCAATTTTGATGACTTTGCGCCTGCTTTCGGCCCCAGGCGTTTATGTTCGCGGTTTATTGTAAAGGTTGATTTTTGGTAGCCGCATGCCGGCTCCAAAATACCGCCGCGCCGGAGGCCGCGAGATTCGCGGCGAGAATGACGAAGATGCTGGCGGCGCCGGCAACGGTCGCAACCAGGCTCGCGCCGAACGGCAGGGCGATCTGGGCTATGCGGTTACCGGTGACGCGCAGCGAGTTCGCGGTGGCGCGCGTCCCCGCCGCCGTCATCGCGACCGTGCTCGTGACCGTAATGGTATTTGCGATGCCGAGGGCAAAGCCGGTAGCGGCGGTCGCGACATAGAGCAGCAAAATCGGCATCGGGATGGCGACGCACGCGAATGCAACCCCGCCGCTGGTCAGGCTTGCGACCATCAGCGGGATGCGCCCGAATCCGGTGATCAGCCGCGCGTAGATGAGGCGCGCCGCAAGCGAAGCGACCGCGCGCACGGTGAGCAGGCCGCCGACGACGTTGACGTCGATGCTGCGCTCCGCACCCATCAGCGGCAGATAGATGACGATCAGGTCGGCCGCGGTGACGCTGATGATGCTCGAGAGCATCACCGCCCAGAGGCCCGGTATTCGCAGAAGCTGGCCGACCGACATGATCCCCTTGCCGGCGTCCTCGCCGCGGGTTTCCCGGCTCGGGCGGATGGCGATGGCGGAGACAAGTCCGACCACGGATGTCGCAAGACCGATCGCAAACAGCATCTGCGTCGGCGGCAGCGTCGTGTCGCCGCCCGCCCAGCCGACGATCAGCGGCCCGATTCCCTGGCCGGCCGCGCAGGCCACCATGTAGTTGCCGAACACCAATTCGCGGCTGCGCAGGCCGGAGCAGCGCACGCACAGCATCTGCTGACTGACGACCGTGAACAGGTTGCCGATCCCGAGCACGGCCGTGCCGGCGAGCAGCCAGCCGAGCGAATCCCGCGACATCAGCAGGCCGGCGCTGCCGATCACCAGAAACACCGAGCCGATCCAGGTCGCCAGCGCATCGTGTCCGCGATCGATGAAGCGGCCGAGCCACAACGCGATGAAGGCCGGCAGGATCGCATAAGCCGTCGACAGGATGCCGAGCCAGACGACGGGCAGGCCGAGTTCGACCACGCGGTAGCTCGTGGTGACGCGCGCGATGGCCACCACTGCCTGCACCGCGGCGGCGCTCAGCATCAGCGGAACCAGCAGCCGGAAATCGATGTCGGAGCGCCGCATGCGCTCGCCGAGCGAAGCGAACAGCGGGTAGGTCATCGCGGCGTCGGCCGCGCTTCGCTCCCGCTTCCGGGAGGGCGTGCGGAGGCGATGGCCCGGCCGGCGCCGTCGAAATCGCGGCTGCCCTCGGCGAGGAGGCGCGCGGTCGCCGTCTCGATCACCTGCTCGAGTTCGGCGAAGAAGGCGTCACGGTCGCGGCCGGGCGGGATCGGATCGAGCACTTCGACGCGAATCGTGCCGGGCGGACGCAACAGCCGGCGACGCGGCCAGTAGAGACCGGAGTTGAGCGCGATCGGAACACAGGGCGCCCCGCAGCCGTCATAGAGATGGGCAACGCCGTATTTGTAGCGGGGCGGCGCGCCGGGCGCGCGGCGTGTCCCTTCGGGAAAGATCACGATCTGGCGTCCTTCGGCGATCGCCGCGCGGGCGTGCACCGTCATGACATCGAGCGCCGCCTTCCCCGAACTGCGATCGATCGGAATCATGCCGGCCCGCCGGGTGCACCAGCCGAATATCGGGATCTGCAGGAGCTCGCGTTTGACGACGAAGGTCGGGTCCGTAAACACCGTGAGCAGCGCGAAGGTCTCCCACGTGGACTGATGCTTGGCCGCGACCAGAATTCCGCCGGGCGGGATTTTTTCGAGGCCGCGCCACTCGACGTCGATCCGGCACACGACGCGCAACATCCACAACGTGGTGCGCGCCCATACGCGCGCCATGCCCATGATGCCCCATCGCGGCATCGCAAGGGTCGGCAGCGCGATGACGAGAAGCACCGCGAGGTTGAGAAAGAAAAGCAGGTTGAACAGGATCGAACGGACGAGGATCACTGGAACCTTGATCGAGAGCGCTGCAGGGCCGCGCCGCGGACGGCGTCAGATGGGATCGCGTCAGATCTTCACGCGACCGCGATATGCCGTCTCGGTCAGGCCTGGCGGTTGGTCGAACCCGATGCGGGTCGCCGCCACAATATATTTGAAATACTCGGATACAAGAATTTTTGCGGTGCCGCGGTTCGACCACCACGGTTCGGTGCGAATCTGCTCGCTCACGACCGGAAACGGGATCAACGTCACGCCCGGCAGCCGGTGACTAAGCTCGAGCATGGCGCGCGGCATGTGATAGCTCGACGTGACGACGACGAGCGAGCGGAAACCGCGATCGGTCACCCACTGCCGCGTCTCGACCGCATTGCCGATGGTGTTCACCGCGCTGTAGCCGAGATCGACGCAACAGCCGAACCAGTGCTGACGCTCGGGGACGAGGCGGGCGAGATCGGCGGTGGTTGTCGTCGGGGCGACGCCGGTGATCAACAGGCGCTGTCCGCGGCCCGCGGCCAGGAGTTCGACCGCGTCCGGAATCCGCGACGCGCCGCCGGTCAGCGCGACGATCCCGTCGGCTGATTCGGAGAGTGCGATCTCCTGGCGCGAAACCTGGAAAGCGAACCACAGGAAGCCGCCGGCGAGGGCGGCAAAAGCCGCGACCGGCAACAGCACCATGAGTTGGAAAAGACGACGGCGCAAAAAGCGAGGTCGCGGACGAATGCCCGCGTCGGATGCGCCATCATGCTGGTACTCGCCAATCATAAATGGCTGTCCCCAACTGCGTTCAACATACGTGAAATTTTGTCACTTGGAAGGCAAAAACAGTTCAATCCATTCCTCGCAGCGTATGGATAACGACTTGCCGCGACGTCACCGCCGTGATCAGCGCGATCAGAATAATCTCAGCCACCACAATGAAATAGCCGAGCGCGCCGACCGAGAACGACCCGAACAGCGCTGAGGCTTCCGCGCCCCCGGCAGTGCCGACAAAGAGGTCACCAATGCGCCCGGCGAGCGCCAGAAAGACGATCGCCACGCCGCCGCCGAGCGCCCCGCCCTTGAGACCCAACGTCAGGAAATGGCGCTGGAATTGGCGGGCGATGTAGGCGTCCTTGGCGCCGACGAAATGCAGCACTTCCACGATCGGGCGGTTGCTCGCCATGGCGCCGCGGGTCGCGAAGGTGACCGACAGGATGGTGGCCGCCAGCACGAGCCCGAACACCATGAGCCCGCCCGCCACGGCGGTTCGCGCCATGCCCCGCATGCGGTCGATCCAGCCGCGGTGATCATCGAGGCTAGCGCCGGTGACCTCGCGCATGAGGGTTTCGCGCAAGGCCGCGACGTCGGGAACGGCGCCCGGCGCGACGCGCACGGCAATCATGCGCGGCACCGGCAGATCGTCGAGCGACAGGCCGGGACCGAGCCACGGCTCCAGCAGGCGCTCGGATTCCCGGCGGCTATAGACCCGCACGTCCTCGATGCCGCGGGTGCCGCGCGCGATGTCGGCGGCCCGCGTCACCTCCGCCTCGATGTCGTGTCCCGAAATGGGACGGACCTGGATCGTGATCTCGCGTGCGATCTCGGACTGCCACTCGCTTGCCGAGCCGATCACCATCGCGACGCCGCCGCTCGTCACCGCGGCGAGAAACGTCATGATCGCGACCACGGCCGCGAGCGCATTCGCCGCAATCGAATCCTTCGGAACGATGGAGACCGAGCGCGCCTGTTCGGCGGGGCGCGCGGTGGCGTGCTCGCGCCAGGAAGGGGTCGGCGTCGCGGGATCGGCCTTAGTCATAGACATGGATGCGACCATCATGGAGTACGAGCCGGCGGGCGTCGTACTGGTCCATCAAGGCGATGTCGTGAGTGGCGATGACGACCGAGGTGCCGGACTTGTTGAGCTCGATGAAGAGGCGCAGCAGCCGTTGCGCGAGCTGCGGATCGACGTTGCCGGTCGGCTCGTCGGCGAGCAGCACCTGCGGCCGCGCGATCACCGCGCGGGCAATGGCGGCACGCTGCTTCTCTCCGCCGGAGAGCACCGGCGGCAGCGCCCACATGCGATCGCCGAGACCGACCCAGCCCAAAAGCTCGGTCACCTCGTCGTAATAGCTCTCCTCGGTGCGGCCGAGGATGCGCAGCGGCAAGGCCACATTGTCGAACGTGCTCAGATGATCGAGCAGGCGGAAGTCCTGGAACACGACGCCGATCCGGCGCCGCAGGACGGCAAGGGAGTCTTTGCTCAGCGTCGCGGTGTCGTGGTCGAACACGGTGATCAGGCCGCGGGTCGGCTTGAGCGCCAGGAACAGAAGACGCAGCAGCGAGGATTTGCCGGCGCCCGACGGACCGCTGAGGAATTGGAACGAATGCGGCGCAATGCGGAACGTGAGGTCGCGCAGGATCTCCTGACCCAGTCCGTAGCGCAGGCCGACATTCTCGAATTGAATCACACCATTCTCCAAGGAGCGCGGAGGTGCCGCGGACCGCAAAGCCAAGGATGCAGCACGCTTAAAAACGCATTAACGTTTCGGATTCAACGGAAACCGTACCGCGCCCGCCGAAATCTTATTATTCCGGTGTTTGCAGTGGCGCATCGCGCGGTAGGGCGCAATAGCGAAGCGTATTGCGCCGTTGGGCCGAGTTTAATGGTCCGGTGGCGGAATACGCTGCGCTATTCCGCCCTACGTTTTGCTCTCCAAGACTCAGTCCTTGACATCGCAGAGGGGCTGGAGAAGTATAGAACAAAACAGGAACAAGTGTCGTTGCCCTGGAAAGCCTGCACGCCGAGCCGGACCCATGTTCGCCGAATCGCCCGAAACCATCCACGATCTGCGGCGCGCCGTAGCCGATTTGGCGCCCCCGGCGGATACCGGCGGCAGGCTCATACCTCTCGGCGTCGCCGCCATCGATGGAGCGCTTGAAGGCGGTCTCCCGGGCGGGACCTTGCATGAGATTGCGCCGGCGACCGCGCTCCATGGCGGCGCGGCGGGAGGATTTGCGGCGGCGCTCACGGCCTTGGCGCTCGACGATTGCAGGCACGCGGTCTGGATCCAGCCCGATTTCGTCGCCGCCGAATCGGGTGCCCTTTACGGGCCCGGGCTCGATCTTCTTGGCCTTCCCATGACGCGTCTCGTCATCCTGCGCGTGCCGCGTCCGCGCGATGCGCTGTGGGCCATGGAGGAAGCGCTCAAGTGCCGTGCCGTGGCGGCCGTGGTCGCCGAGATCGGCAGCGCCGAGACCGACCTCACGGCGACGCGCCGCCTGGCCCTTGCCGCCCGCGAAGGCTGCGGGCTTGGCGTCATCCTCCACCACGACCCTCCGTCCCGCATTCAGCCGACGACCGCAACGACGCGCTGGGAGGTCGCGTCCGCCCGCGGCGAGCGTGATCGTTTCGGCGGGTTAGGCCCCTCCACCTTCGTGCTGTCGCTTGTCAAGAACCGCCGCGGGCGCACCGGCCAGTGGCGCCTGTCGTGGGATCATCATGAGCGCGTTTTCGTTGCCGCGGCGTCATCTCTATCTGTGGCTCAGGCGGCTCGCGACGGATCGCCTGCGCGCGTCCACGCGGGACAAGTCCGGGCAGGATGAAGCTGGACCGAGTGCCGCGCCGAACGCACCGGAGCCGCTGGTCGTCGTCCAGCAGGTCAAGAATGCGCTGCGCATCGTCGCCATGAACGACGCGGCGCAACGCCTCGGCCTGCGGTCCGGCATGCCGCTCGCCGATGCCCGCGCCATGTATCCGGCACTTGCGGTCGCCGAGAGCGACGAGGCCGCCGACCGCCGCCTGCACGAATCGATCGCCGACTGGTGCGACCGCTACACGCCGCTCGTCGGTCTCGATGCGCCGGACGGGCTTGTGCTCGACATTGCCGGCTGCGCCCATCTGTTCGGCGGCGAGGCCGCCATGTGCCGCGATATCGTGGCACGCCTTGCCGCGGCAGGATTTGCAGCGCGGATCGCCGTCGCCGACACGGTCGGCTGCGCCTGCGCCGTCGCGCGCTACGCCCACCCTCCCCTGGAGGGGGAGGGTCGGACCGCCGCAGGCGGTCCGGGGTGGGGTGGCAGCGCTTCAACGAATTCAGCGCCTTTAGAGTCCGCTTGAAGCGGAGCTGTGCACCGTGCGACTCGGCAGCTATGCGCACGGCTCCGACCTCGCGCACCCTCCAGCCCCGCGGACGCGTGCTCCAAGGCGGTGGGAAGCATAGCAGATACGCCCGGTCACTTTCCAGGTGCATGGTCGGTCGTGCCCCCCGGCGCGATGCGCCAAACTTTGGCGCCGTTGCCGGTAGCGGCGTTGCGCCTTGGTGCCGAGATCGTCGAAGCACTCGAGCAGCTCGGTCTCAAGCGCATCGCCGATCTCCTTGACCTGCCGCGCGCCCCGCTCGCCGCCCGCTTCGGCGAAGAGCTGGTGCGCCGCCTCGATCAGGCGCTCGGGCGCGAGGACGAGCCGATCACGCCGCGCCTGCCCGTTCCCTCCTATGTCGCCGAGCAGCGTTTCCCCGACCCGATCGGGCTCGAGCGCGACGTGCTCGGAACCATTGCGCGACTTGCCGGCCAGCTTGGCGTCGCCATGGAACGCCGCCTCGATGGTGCGCGGCTGTTGCAGGTCGCGCTGTTCCGCACCGACAACACGATCTACCGCATCGAGGTCGGCACCGCCGCGCCGGTGCGCGATGCGGACCGCATCGTCCGCCTGTTTGCCGATCGGCTGGCGATGATCGGGGACGCCTGCGATCCCGGCTTCGGCTTCGACATGGTGCGGCTTGCCGCGCTTGTCGCCGAGCGCAGCGAGCCGGTGCAGCTCGGCACCGCCGGGCTCGCCGGCTTTGCCGACCCTGCCGGCACCGACGACGAACTCTCCCATCTCATCGATCGCCTCGGCGCGCGCTTCGGTCTGCGCCGCGTCACCCGCCTCGTCGCACAGGACACCCACATCCCGGAATTCGCCGTCGCCGCCGTGCCGGCAAGCGAACGACGGAAATCGGAGGACAGGCGACGGACGTCGGACGAGAGACGACGGAGGATAGAGGACGGACGCCAGAAGAACGCACGCTGGAGAGACGGACAGCAGAGAGCGGATGGCGGAGAACAAACGTCGCTTATCCCTCCTCCGCTTGCGGGGGAGGGGAGGGTGGGGGCCGCTTCCACAGGCTCTGCGTCGGAAGAGGCCCCCACCCTGACTCTGCCCCGCAAGCGGGGGAGAGGGACGGACGCGTGGGGAAAAGAGGACGCGCAGCGAAGAGAAGACGCGCAGCGGCAGGAGAAGGAAGAGCAAGACACGCTGTGTCCTGCCCGTCCGGTGCGCCTGTTCGGTCGGCCGGAGCCGGTCGACGCGGTGGCGGAAGTGCCCGACGGTCCGCCGGCGCGATTTCGCTGGCGGCGCGTGCTGCACGAGGTCGCGACGGCCGAAGGCCCCGAGCGCATCGCCATGGAGTGGTGGCGCGACGAGGCAGGGCGCGCGCTGACACGGGATTATTTCCGGGTCGAAAGCCGCGACGGACTGCGGGCCTGGCTTTACCGCGAGGGACTTTACGGCGGCGAAACCGCAACTCCGCGCTGGTTCCTGCATGGATTGTTCGGCTGAAGCCTGAAGTGCCCGGTCGGAGTAACGCGTATGGCTGGCTATGCCGAACTTGCGGTCACCACCAACTTCTCGTTCTTGCGCGGCGCGTCTCACGGCGAGGAACTGGTGGGCCGCGCGAAGGAGATCGGCCTCGCCGGCCTCGGCGTCGCCGATCGCAACTCGGTTGCCGGCGTCGTGCGGGCGCACGAATCCGCCAAGGAGGCAGGTCTCGCATTCGCGCCGGGCGTGCGGCTCGTCTTTGCCGACGGCACGCCCGATATTCTCGCCTATCCGCAGGACCGCGCCGCCTGGGGACGGCTCACGCAGCTTCTCACCCTCGGCAAGCGCCGCGCCGACAAGGGCCAGTGCCTCATCACGCGCGACGATCTGCTGGCGCATGTCGCGGGGCTCAACCTCATTGTGCTGCCGGGAAGCTTGAAGGAAGCGGCCCCCCGCGATCGATCCTTCGAGACGGCCGCTGCGCGGCCTCCTCAGGATGACGCCATCGAGACGGCACCTTCGACGCCTCCTCACAGTGAGGCCTTCGATATCGCCTCGTCATGGCCGGGCTTGTCCCGGCCATCCACGCCTTCCTTCGCTGTTCAGTGAAGCAAGACGTGGATGGCCGGGACGAGCCCGGCCATGACGAAGAGGCGCGGTCTCGAAAGACGGCGGAGTCAACTGAAGGTCGGCGTGACGAAAACCTCATCCTCATCAAGCCGCGCAACGGCCATCCCGACGACGTCATCCTGAGGAGGCCGCAGAGCGGCCGTCTCGAAGACGTCATCCTGAGGAGGCTGCGTAGCGGCCGTCTCGAAGGATGGACCCCGGCACGATCCCTCAAATTTCTCAAATCACCCATCGGCCGCCGCAACGCGCTGCTGCACCTCCTTCTCATCCTGCGCGAGGCTGCGCCCCGCGCGGTGTGGCTCGGCGCCAGCATGCTCTACCGCGGCGACGATGCGCGCCGTCTCGCCCGCCTCGCCGCGATCGCCGCCGAGGCGCGCGTGCCGCTGATCGCCGTCGGCGACGTGCTCTATCACGCGCCCGAGCGGCGCGCGCTCCAGGATGTCCTCACCTGCGTCCGCGAGCACACGACGCTCGCGACCGCGGGCCGCCTGCTCGAAGCCAACGCCGAGCGTCACCTCAAGCCTCCCGCCGAAATGGCGCGGCTGTTCCGCGATGCGCCGCAGGCCGTCACGGAAACCTTGCGCTTTCTTGAACGCTGCCGGTTCTCGCTCGAAGAGCTGCGCTACGAATATCCCGACGAGACGCGCGAAGGCTTCGCCACCCCTCAGCACGCCCTCGTCGCGCTGACGGAAGAGGGCGCGCGGCAGCGCTATCCCACATGGCGTCCCGGCCAAGGTGCGCGCCGCGCTCGATCACGAGTTCGCCCTCGTCGATGAGCTCAACTACGCGCCTTACTTCCTCACCGTGCACGACATCGTGCGCTTTGCCCGCTCGCGCGGCATTTTGTGCCAGGGCCGCGGCTCGGCCGCCAATTCGGTGATCTGCTTCTGCCTCGGCATCACCGAGGTCGATCCCGAGCGCGTCGACCTGCTGTTCGAGCGCTTCGTCTCGGCGGAACGCCGCGAGCCGCCGGACATCGATGTCGATTTCGAGCACGAGCGACGCGAGGACGTGATCCAGTACATCTATGCGCGCTACGGCCGCCACCGCGCCGGCCTTGCCGCGACCGTGATCTGCTATCGCGCCCGCAGCGCCATCCGCGAGGTCGGCAAGGCGTTCGGCCTCACCGACGACACGGTCGGCGCGCTCGCCGGCATGTTGTGGGGCTGGTCGGTGCAGAGCGTGACGGAGACCGATGCCCGCCGCGTCGGCCTCGATCCCACCGATCCGCAGCTTGCCAAGGTGCTGGCGCTCGCCCGCGCGCTGATCGGCTTTCCGCGCCATCTCTCCCAGCACGTCGGCGGCTTCGTCATCACGCGCAACCGGCTCGATGACGTCGTCCCGATCGAGAACGCGGCCATGCCCGAGCGCACTTGCGTCGAATGGGACAAGGACGATCTCGACGCGCTCGGCATCCTCAAGATCGACGTGCTGGCGCTCGGCATGCTGACCTGCCTGCGCCGCGGCTTCGACCTCCTGAACAAGCATTACGCTGACCACCCTCCCCTGGAGGGGGAGGGTCGGACTGATGCGGAGTCGCAGTCCGCGCGTGGGGTGACAGCGTTTCAACGAATTGGGCGCAGCAATTATTGCACCGCTGCCACCCCACTCCCGGCCGCTGACGCGGCCGACCTCCCCCCTCCAGGGGGAGGTGCGAGATAACGCCCTCCCGCGTCCGCCCTGCGGGCAGACGCGACCTCCTCCCTCCAAGGGGAGGTCAGGCGGAGGTGCAGCCCTTCTCGCTGGCGGCGATTC
The DNA here is from genome assembly GCA_963702755.1 of uncultured Alphaproteobacteria bacterium. GTDB lineage: Bacteria > Pseudomonadota > Alphaproteobacteria > Rhizobiales > Xanthobacteraceae > JAJPKK01. Next base: position 116,561 of record CAVPDZ010000028.1, read on the forward strand.
CGCCGGAGGAAGAGGCGGTGTACCGCATGCTGTCGCGCGCGGATTCGATCGGCGTGTTCCAGGTCGAGAGCCGCGCTCAGATGTCGATGCTGCCGCGGCTGCGGCCGAAGAAATTCTACGATCTCGTCATCGAGGTCGCGATCGTGCGTCCCGGGCCGATCCAGGGCGACATGGTTCATCCCTATCTGCGGCGCCGGCAGGGGATCGAACAGGTGAGCTACCCCTCGCCGTCTCTGCGCCACGGACCGGCGGACGAACTCGAACGCGTGCTCGGCAAGACGCTGGGCGTGCCGCTGTTCCAGGAGCAGGCGATGCGCATCGCGATCGTCGCCGCCGGCTTCACGCCCACTGAGGCCGACAAGCTGCGCCGCGCCATGGCAACATTCCGCCGCGTCGGCACCATCAAATATTTCCGCGACAAGCTCGTCGAAGGCATGGCCGGACGCGGCTATCCGCGCGACTTCGCCGAGCGCTGCTTCCGCCAGATCGAGGGGTTCGGCGAGTACGGCTTTCCGGAAAGCCATGCCGCAAGCTTTGCGCTTCTCGTTTACGCCTCCTCGTGGATGAAATGCCGCTATCCCGACGTGTTCGCGGCGGCGCTGCTCAACAGCCAGCCGATGGGCTTCTATGCGCCCGCCCAGATCGTGCGCGACGCCAAGGAGCACGGCATCGACGTGCGCCCGGTCGACATCAACCATTCGTGCTGGGACAACACGCTGGAGCCGGACGAGCAACCCTCGTCGTGGCCTGACGCTTTTCCTCCCCCGCTTGCGGGGGAGGGTAGGGAGGGGGCCGCTTCAACATACGCTGTGCCGTGGAGTGCCCCCTCCCCACCCTCCCCCGCAAGCGGGGGAGGGGAAGGAAACTCAAACGAGGGAAAGGATCGCAAAGGAAACTCATCTTTCGCAAGCGGGAAAGGAAACTCATCCCTCGCAAGCGGGAAGGGAAACTCATCCCTTGCCAACGCGGAAGGGATATCGTGCCTTCGCGCGGCGTCCTCGGTCATCCGGCGGCTTCATCCGCGCCATGGCGATATGGCGCGCGATATTCGCTCGACCCATGCGATGCGGCTCGGCTTTCGCCAGATCAGCGGCTTTTCCGAGAATGACGGGCTCGCGATCGAGCGCTGCCGCGGCGCGGGCTTTGATTCCGTGCGGGACCTCTGGCTGCGCAGCGGCCTCAAACCGTCGGCGCTCGAACGGCTCGCCGCGGCTGACGCTTTCCGCTCCCTCGGCCTCGACCGCCGGCAGGCACTGTGGGCGGTCAAGGCGCTGCGCCGCGCCGGCGACAAGGACGACCTGCCGCTGTTTGCCCGCGCGGCGTCGCCTGCGCTCGAGCCCGATGTCGCGCTGCCGCCGATGCGCATCGGCGAGCACGTGGTCGAGGACTATCGCCATCTCCATCTCTCGCTCAAGGCACACCCGGTCTCGTTCCTGCGCCGCGATCTCGACCGCCGCGGCATCGTGCGCCACGAGCGCCTCGCCACGATGCCGTCCGGCCGCCGCGTCACCGTGGCCGGCCTCGTATTGGTGCGCCAGCGCCCCGGCAGCGCCAACGGCGTCATCTTCATGACCCTCGAAGACGAGACCGCGGTCGCCAACACCATCGTGTGGCCGAAAATCTTCGAGATTTTTCGCCCCGTGGTGCTCGGCGCGCGCCTCGTCAGCGTCACCGGCAAACTGCAGAACGAATACGGCGTCATCCACGTGGTCGCCGACCGCATCGACGATCTCTCGGACCTGCTCAAGCGCCTCGCGGAAGATACCGGCTGCGTCGAATCCCTCGCCAATTGCGATGAGGTCAAGCATCCAATTCCGGAATGGCGGCTGCCGCCGCGCGCCGTCACCTCGCTCGCGGCGCTCGCGAAGGAAGAACCGCACCTCGCCGAAGAAATCGCCCCGAAAATCCGCGCCGTCATGCCGAAGGGACGTAATTTTCACTAGGCGCACCAGCGCATTTCATCAGGCCACACGCGCGCGCCGCGCTCGCACGTCGATTTCCCGCACCGCCCCTCGCTTCCCAACGCGCGACGCGATGTCGTAAGTTGCGTCATCGTATTGCCGCCTCGTGTCCCGCGCCGACGTTGAAAGGACAAGGCCATGACCGCCGCAGCCGCCACCGCGAATGGCTATCCGGTGCTCACCCTCGATCCATTCTCAACCGAGTTCCTCAGCGATCCTTATCCCTTTCATGAACAACTGCGTGAAGCCGGTCCCGTCGTCTGGCTCGAGCGCTATCAATGCTGGGCAATGGCGCGTCACGATGAAGTGCACGCGACGCTGACGGACTGGCAAACATTCTGCTCATCGGCCGGCGCCGGGCTCAGCAACTTCCGCAAGGAAACGCCGTGGCGTCCGCCGAGCCTTCTGCTCGAGGCCGATCCGCCGTTGCACACCCGCACCCGCGGCGTCTTGACCCGCGTCCTGTCGGCCGCCGCGCTTCGCAAGCAACGCGACCCGTTCCAACGCGAAGCCGAAGCGCTGGCGGACCGCCTCGTTGCTCGCGGCCGCTTCGACGCCGTCAAAGACCTCGCCGAAGCCTATCCGCTCAAAGTCTTCCCCGACGCGCTCGGCCTCTCCTCCGAGGGACGCGAGAACCTTCTTCCCTACGGCAACATGGTCTTCACCGCGTTCGGTCCCCGCAACGCGCTTTTCGCCGAGGCGATGGCCAATGCCGACCCGGTGCGCGAGTGGATCATGGCCCAGTGCGCGCGCAAGGCGCTCGCGCCGGACGGTCTCGGCGCGCAGGTCTACGCCGCCGTCGATGCGGGCGAATTGACGGCGGAAGAGGCGCCTATCGTGGTGCGCTCGTTCCTGTCGGCAGGCCTCGACACCACGGTGAACGCCCTCGGCGCCGCGATCCATTGCTTTGCGCGCTTTCCCGATCAGTGGCAGGCGCTGCGCGAAAAGCCGTCGCTGGCGCGCGCGGCCTTCGAGGAGGTCATCCGCTTCGAATCCCCGGTGCAGATTTTCTTCCGCACGACGACGCGGCCGGTCGAGGTCGCCGGCGTTCGCCTGGGCGACAACGACAAGGTCCTGCTGTTTCTCGCCGCCGCCAATCGCGATCCCAGGCGATGGGAGAATCCGGATACCTTCGAGATCACTCGCCGCGCCGCCGGGCATGTGGGCTTCGGCGCGGGCATTCACGAATGCGTCGGGCAGGCGGTGGCGCGGCTCGAAGCGGAACTGGTGTTCACCGCGCTCGCCAAACGCGTCGCCGCCTTCGAAATCGTCGGCGAACCCAAGCGCCGTTTCAACAATACGTTGCGCGGGCTTGCGAGCCTCCCGGTCGCGGTGCGCCCGGCTGCGAACTGACTGAGACGTGAGCAAGATGCGCGGATGGGTGCATTTGACGACCACTATCCGCGCACCGCAATGTCGGTAAATATCTGAATCAAAACGTGTTTGAATTATTGCTGACGCCGCGGTCGCAACCGGCGTTGAGCCGTGCTAGGGGAGAATATCGGGGTAGTTGAACGCGAGCTTTCGAACCGCTAGGTCGAGGTTTCGTGTTCAGTGTGGAGGGGCCAAAGTCCATGTTGCAACCTGCGAAAGCCGATGGCCGCCCGGCATTGCGCGTCGGGGTCGTTGGCGTCGGCGTCATGGGCGCAAATCATGCGCGCGTGCTGGCCGAGCTTCCCGGCGTCTTGCTCGCCGGTGTCGTCGATCCGGACCGCAAACAAGCCCACTTCGTTGGTTCTACACTCAGCTGCGCAGCCTTGGCTTCAGTCGAGGAGTTGCTCGATCGCGGCGTCGACGCGGTGTCGATTGCGGCGCCGACGCATTTCCATCGCGACATCGCGCTCGCCTGCATCGCCCGCGGCGTCCATGTGCTGGTGGAAAAGCCGATCGCGTCGACCGTCGCCGAAGGCGAGGAGATCATCGCCGCGGCGCGGCGCGCCGGCGTCACCTTGATGATCGGCCATGTCGAGCGTTTCAATCCGGCCGTCCAGGCGATCGGCGAGGCGATCCGCAAGGAGGAAATTCTTTCGATAGCGATCACGCGCGTCGGTCCGTTCCCGCCGCGGATGTCGAACGTCGGCGTCGTCATCGATCTTGCGGTCCACGACATCGACCTGATCTGCTGGTTCACCGGCTCGAAGATCGTCGAGGTGCAGCCGCAACTCTCCAACGCGGTCGCCGAGCGCGAGGACATCGCGCTGCTCCAGTTCCGCACCGCCTCGGGCGTGCTCGCGCACATCAACACCAACTGGCTGACGCCGTTCAAGGCGCGCACCGTGCACGTCGCGACCAAACGCAAATACGTGATCGGCGATCTGCTCACTCGCCAGGTCACCGAGTGCTACGGCTTCCAGCCCGACGGCAGCTATTCCATGCGCCATCTCTCGGTCGGCCATGCGGAGCCGCTGCGCGCCGAGCTGATGGCCTTCATCAAGGCCATCAAGGAAGACGCCCCGCCGCCGGTGACCGGCGAGGACGGCGTTGCGAGCCTCGCCGTGGCAATTCAGTGTCTCGATGGGCGCCCGGACGCAGTCCCTGCGCCGCCGTCGCCCCGGCTGGTCGAGCCGGCGGAGCGGCGCGTCCGATCGGCACTCGCCAAATCATGAATCAGCACGCTCGAATCGACAGCGCGCCGATCCCGTTCATCGATGTCGCCGCCCAGCGCCGCCGGCTGGGGGCTCGCATCGACACCGCGGTCGCGCGCGTGCTCGAGCACTGCCAGTTCATCCTCGGGCCGGAGGTGCGCGCGCTTGAAGAGGCGCTCGCCGCATTCTGCGGCGCCCGCCATGTCGTCACCTGCGCGAGCGGCACCGATGCGCTGCTGCTGGTGCTGATGGCCAAGGGGATTGGCCCCGGCGATGCCGTCATCTGCCCGAGCTTCACCTTCTGCGCGACGGCAGAGGTCGTGGCGCTCCTCGGCGCGACGCCGGTGTTCGCCGACGTCGATGAAGTGACCTTCAACATCGCGCCCGACAGCGCCATGCGCGCGATCGAAGCCGCCCGCAAGGCCGGGCTCACGCCGCGCATGATCATCCCGGTCGATATCTTCGGGCTGCCGGCCGACTTCAAGGCGATCAATGCGCTTGCGGCGGCCGAAGGCTTGTTCGTGCTCGACGATGCGGCCCAGGGCTTCGGCGGCGTGGTCGGCAACCGCCGCATCGGCACGCTCGCCGACGCGACCGCGACGAGCTTCTTTCCGGCCAAGCCGCTCGGCTGCTACGGCGACGGCGGCGCGGTGTTCACCGATGACGACGAGATGCGCGCGATCCTCACCAGCCTGCGCGTGCATGGTCACGGTACCGACAAGTACGACAACGTGCGGATCGGATTGACGGCGCGCCTCGATACCATCCAGGCCGCGATCCTGATCGAGAAGCTTGCGATCTTCGCCGACGAAATCGAAGCGCGGAACCGGATCGCGCAGCGTTACGCGGCGGGGCTCGCCGATGTCGTCATGGTGCCGACGGTGCCGAAGGGGCTCACCTCGGTGTGGGCGCAATACACGATCCGCCTCAAGCCCGGCACGCGCGACGCCTTCGCGGCAGCGCTGAAGGCCGACGGCATTCCGACGGCTGCCTATTATCCGAAACCGGTGCATCGCCAGACTGCCTACAGCCATTATCCTTGCGCCGAGGGCGGCTGCCGGTGACCGACATGCTGGCGGAAGAGGTCATCAGCCTGCCGATGCACGCCTATCTCGACGAGGCGACGCTCGACCGCATCATCGACGCGGTCCGGCGCGCGGTCGGGCAATGCTCAAAGGCATCCTGACCGTCGGCGGTCTGACGCTCGTCTCGCGCGTCACCGGATTTCTGCGGGACATCATGCTGGCGGCGATTCTCGGCGCCGGGCCGATCGCGGACGCCTTTTTCATCGCCCTGCGACTGCCCAATCACTTCCGCGCGATCTTTGCCGAAGGCGCATTCAATGCGGCCTTCATCCCGGCCTATTCGCGCGTGCGCCACGAGCGCGGTGCCGAGCCGGCCCGGCTCTTCGCCGACCGGGTCTTCACGATGCTGTTCGCCGTGGAAGCGGTGCTGCTGGTGGTCGCACTGCTGTTCACCCCGGCCGTGATCTCGCTTCTCGCTCCGGGTTTCAACGCGGATCCCAATCGTTTCACGACCGCCGTCTCGCTCACCCGCATCACGTTCCCTTATCTGCTGTTCGTTTCGCTGGTGACGCTCTATGGCGGCATTCTCAATGCGCTGCATCGCTTTGCTTCGCCCGCCGCCGCGCCGATCCTGCTCAATCTGTCGATGATGGCGACGCTCGCGCTCGCCGCGTTCTTTCCGAGCGCGGGGTACGCGGCGGCATGGGGCGTGTTCATCGCCGGCTGTCTCGAGGCCGCGCTCGTCGCGGCCGACCTCGGACATCGCGACGGGCTGCCGCGTTTTGCGGCGTTGCGCGTCGACGAGGACGTGCGGCGTTTCTTCAGGGCGCTCGGGCCGGCGGTGATCGGCTCGGCCGGATCGCAGATCGCGCTCTTTGCCGACACCATCATTGCGAGCTTTCTCGCCGCCGGCGCCGTGTCCGCGCTCTATTACGCCGACCGCCTCAATCAGCTGCCGATCGGTGTCATCGGCATCGCCGTCGGCACGGTGCTGCTGCCGGCGATGTCGCACCGGCTCGCGGTGGGCGATGAAGAGGGCGCGCGCCGCGCGCAGGACCGCGCCATCGAATTTACGCTTGCTGCTCGCGGTCCCCTGCGTCGCCGCGTTTGCCACGGTGCCGGACCTCATCATGCTGGCGCTGTTCTCCCGCGGGGCGTTCACCGCGGCAGACGCCGCATCTGCCGGCGCGACGCTTGCGGCATACTCGGTCGGATTGCTGCCGTTCGTCCTGCTGCGCAGCGTGTCGACTACTTTTCTCGCGCGCGGCGACACGGCAACGCCGGTGAAGGCGCTGTTGACCTCCGTCGTCGTCAACGTCGCACTCAAGATTTTGCTGATGGACCGTTATGCCCAGGTCGGTCTTGCGTTTGCGACCTCGGTCGGCGTGTGGGTCAATTTCGGCCTGCTGGTCTGGTTCGCCATGCGGGCGAAGCTGATGCGCATCGACGACCGGCTGCGGTTGTCAACTGCAAAACTTGCGGCTGCCGGCGGGCTCCTCGGTGCGGCTCTCTTTGCGTCGGCCGCGCCTGTTGTCGGGTTTTGCGAATCGTTTGGTTCGCTCCGGTTCGTCGCCGCGTTGGCGCTGCTCATGGGGATCGGCGTCGTGATCTATGGCGGTGCGGTCGCTGCCATGTTTGGGTCACAATGGTTTCGAGCGTTCAAACTGCGCCGAAGCGTGTGACTGCCTAATTTATCGCCGGTTCGACTTTAGTCGGACAGGCGGATTGTAAAACGTCAACCAATCATCACATTTATTGGGCGCGGCCGCTCATGAATCGATCAATAGTTTCAATCGAGATTGTTTTTGGCTTAGTTGTCATCTTCATGTAGCCATTGGCCGAAAACTTGCTTTCTGAACGAATAAAATCCGTACGAATGATTCGACGGGGACATCATGCCGAAGTTTAATTCTGCGTGCGGTTTGCTTGGCGCGCTCGCCCTGCTGGCGGGTTGCGGCGAGGCGCAGAAGCAGGGTTTCGCGCCGCCGCCGCCGACGGTCACCGTCGCCAAGCCCGCGACGCGCACCGTCGTCGACCAGGACGAGTATGTCGGCCGGTTCGTCGCGATCGACGCCGTCGAAATCCGCGCGCGGGTCTCGGGTTATCTCGACCGCATCGATTTCACCGATGGGCAGATGGTCAAGCAGGGCGACCTGCTGTTCACGCTCGACAAGCGCCCGTTCCAGACGGCGCTCGATCAGGCGCAGGCCAACCTCGAGCAGGCGCGCGCGACGCTCGCCTTTGCGGAAGTCGATCTCGGCCGCGCCGCGGCGCTCGTGCGCGAGCGCAACATCACCGAGCAGATCTTCGATCAGCGCACCCAGGCAAAGAAGGTCGCCGAGGCGACCGTCGCCGCGCGCGAGGCGGCGGTGAAGAGCGCCAAGCTCGATCTCGAATTCACCGAGCTGCGTGCGCCGGTCGGAGGACGCATCGGCGACCGTCGCGTCTCGCCCGGCAATCTCGTGACCGGAACGACGACCGGCAATACGTCGCTTCTGGCGACCGTGGTGTCGCTTGATCCCATCCGCTTCGAATTCACGTTCGATGAAGCGTCGTACCTGCGCTACCAGCGCCTCTCGCGCGGCGGCAAGGAAAAGGAAATGGCGGGCCGCGAGGGCGGTGTCGCGGTCGATCTCAAGCTGATCGACGAACCGGCGTTCACCCATAGCGGTCACATGGATTTCGTCGACAACGTCATCGATCGTTCGACCGGCACCATCCGCGGGCGCGCCGTTTTCTCCAATCCTGATTTCGTTTTCACGCCGGGCATGTTCGGCCGGGTGCGGCTGCCGGGTTCGCCGCCCTATACGGCGATGCTGGTGCCGGATTCCGCAATCGGCACCGAGCAGGCGCGCAAATATGTCCTCACCGTCGGCGCCGACAACGTCGTGAAAATGAAATACGTGACCATCGGCGAAATGGCCGACGGCAAGCGCGTGATCAAGGCCGGCCTCGACGCCGATGACAAGGTCATCGTCAACGGCCTGATGCGGGCGCGGCCCAACTTGAAAGTGAACCCGCAGGAGGAAGAGGCGCCGCCGGTTGCCGCCTCGCCGCAAGCCAAGAGCTGAGTCCGTCGATGCGGATTTCGCATTTCTTCATCGACCGGCCGATCTTCGCGGCGGTCGTCTCGATCGTCTTCGTCATCCTGGGCGCGGTATCGTTCTTCCGCCTTCCGGTCGCCCAGTATCCGGAGATCGCGCCGCCGGTCATCAACGTCACCGGCCAGTATCCCGGCGCAAGCGCCGAAACCGTCGCGCTGACCGTCGTCGGTCCGATCGAGGATCAGATCAACGGCGTCGAGAACATGATCTATATGGCCTCGAACTCGACGTCCGATGGCCGCTTCACCATTTCGGTGTCGTTCGAGATCGGAACGAACCTCGACATCGCCCAGGTCCAGGTCCAGAACCGCGCCGCCATCGCGCAGCCGCGGCTGCCGTCCGACGTCCGCAATGTCGGCGTCACGGTGACGAAGGCCTCGCCAGACCTGATGATGGTCGTGCACCTCTATTCGCCGGACAAATCGCGCGACGCCCTCTTCATTTCCAATTACGCGACGCTCGAGATCAAGGACGCATTGTCGCGAGTCGATGGCGTCGGCTCGCTGACGGTATTCGGCGTGCGCGATTACGCGATGCGGATCTGGCTCGACCCGGATCGCATGCAGTCGCTCGGCCTCACCGCGAACGACGTGACGGCGGCGCTGCAGGCCCAGAATATTCAAGTCGCTTCCGGCGTGCTCAACCAGCAACCGATCGCAAAACCCGGCGCGTTCGAGATCGCGGTGCAGACGCTCGGCCGGCTGGCCGAGCCCGACGAGTTCGCCGGCATCGTCATCAAGCAGGTGCCCGGCGCGCTGGTGCGGCTCAAGGACGTGGCGCGCATCGAGCTTGCAGCTCAGGACTACACCTCGAATTCCTACCTCGATCGCGATCCCGCGGTCGCCATCGCGGTTTTTCAGCGGCCGGGCTCGAATGCGCTCGCGACCGCGAAGGGCGTCGTCGCCACCATGGAAACCGTGGCGAAGCGTTTCCCGCCCGGCATCAAGTATACGATCGTCTACAATCCGACCGAGTTCATCCAGCAATCGGTCGACGCCGTCATCGAGACGATCCTCGAAGCGATCGTGCTCGTGGTGCTGGTGGTCATCCTGTTCCTGCAGACGTGGCGCGCCGCGATCATCCCGATCGTGGCGATCCCGGTGTCGCTGATCGGCACCTTCTTCTTCATGGCGATCTTCGGCTTCACGCTGAACAATCTGTCGCTGTTCGGTCTCGTGCTCGCGGTCGGCATCGTGGTCGATGACGCCATCGTCGTCGTCGAAAACGTCGAGCGCAACATCGGGATCGGCCTGTCGCCGCGCGATGCGGCGATCAAGAGCATGGACGAGGTCGGCTCGGCGCTGATCGCGATCGCGCTCGTGCTCTGCGCGGTGTTCGTGCCGGCGGGCTTCATCACCGGCATTTCCGGGCAGTTCTATCGCCAGTTCGCCCTCACCATCGCCGGCACCACGGTGATTTCGCTCATCGTGTCGCTGACGCTTTCGCCCGCGATGTGTGCGCTGCTCCTCAAGCCGCATAGCGCAGATGGGCCGCAGCATTGGTGGGATCGGCCGATCCACGGATTCTTCGGCGCGTTCAACTGGGGCTTCGATCGGCTGGCGTGGGGTTATGGCGCGCTCGCCGCCCGGATGGTGCGCATTGCGGCGGTCATGCTCGTCGCTTACGTCGCCATCATCGCCTACGGCATGAACGAATTCCGCAAGACGCCGTCTGGCTTCATTCCGCCGGTCGATCGCGGCTACCTGATCATGGTGACGCAGCTGCCGCCCGGGGCGTCGCTCGCCCGCACCGACGAGGTCCATCGCCGCGCGGTCGATATCGCGCTGGCCGTCCCTGGCGTCGCCCACGCCGTCAACATCGTCGGCTTCTCCGGCGCGACCTTCACCAATGCGCCCAATGCCGGCGCGATGTTCCTCACGCTCGAGCCTTGGGAGGAGCGCGCCAAGGATCCGCAGAAATCGGCCGCGGCCATCACCCGCGCGCTGTTCCAAAAGCTCTCCGTGATCCAGGATGCGTTCGTCTTCGTGGTGCCGCCGCCGCCGGTATCGGGCATCGGCAACGCCGGCGGCTTTCGCATGATCGTCGAAGACCGCGCCGGCCGCGGCCCGCAGGCGCTGCAACAGGCCGCCGCCGCGGTCATGGCCCGCGCCAACCAGACGCCGGGCTTGGTGCAGGTCTTCACGCTGTTCGAAACCTCGACGCCGCAGCTCTATCTCGACATCGACCGTGCCAAGGCGCAATTGCTCGGCGTCAACGTCAACGACGTATTCACCGCGCTGCAGGTCTTCATCGGCTCGTCCTACGTCAACGACTTCAACCTGTTCGGCCGCACCTTCCGGGTGATGGCCCAGGCCGACGGCCCCGAGCGCGAGGATCCGCGCGACATTCTCAAGCTGCGCGTGCGCAATTCGAACGGCGACACCGTGCCGCTCGGCTCGTTCACGACGATGCGCAGCATTTCCGGGCCCTACCGCGTTCCGCGCTACAACCTCTATCGTGCCGCCGAGGTCGACGGCGCGGCGGCGCCCGGCTACTCGCAGGGCCAGGCCATCGAGATGATGGAGCAGATCGCGAACGAGGTGCTGCCCGACGGCTTCAGCTACGAGTGGACCAATCTTGCCTTCCAGCAGATCAGGGCCGGCAACACCGCGGGCTTCGCCTTCGCGCTGGCCGTGGTGTTCGTGTTCCTGGTGCTGGCGGCGCAGTACGAGAGCCTGACCTTGCCGCTCGCCGTCATCCTGATCGTGCCGATGTGCCTCGTCGCCTCGATCACCGGCGTGATCATGCGCGGGATGGACAACAACATCCTGACCCAGGTCGGGTTCGTCGTGCTGATCGGGCTCGCGGCGAAGAATGCGATTCTGATCGTGGAATTCGCGCGCCAGCTCGAGGACCGCGGCCGCGATCGGTTCGCGGCGGCGGTCGAGGCCGCACGGCTGCGGCTGCGTCCGATCCTGATGACGTCGTTCGCATTCATTTTCGGCGTGGTGCCGCTGGTCTGGGCGGTCGGCGCCGGTGCCGAACTGCGCCAGGCGCTCGGCACCGCGGTGTTTGCCGGCATGATCGGCGTCACCGCATTCGGCTTGATCTTCACGCCGGTGTTCTACGTGATCACGCGATGGATCGCGGGCCTCGGCAGCCGTCGCCGCACACCGCAAGCCGCGTCGGCGCATCCGGCCGAGTAAGCAAGCGCCGACGGCGATCACGCTTCGTCGATCACCGGGTTGCGCAGCGTGCCGATCCCGGAAATCTCGACCTCGAGCACGTCGCCGGGCTTCATCCACAGCGGCGGATTGCGGCGATGGCCGACGCCCGCGGGCGTGCCGGTGGCGATGACATCGCCGGGCGCAAGCGAGGTGAAATCGGAGACGAACTTGATCACCTTCGGGATCGAGTAGATCAGCATGTCGGTGCCGGACCGCTGCATCTCGACGCCGTTGAGGCGCGTCACCAGGGTGAGCCGCGTCGGGTCGGGAATTTCGTCGCTGGTCACCAGGACGGGACCGAGCGGGCCGGTCGCAGGAAAATTCTTGCCCGAGGTCACCGAGAACTTCTGATAGTCGCGCACGCTGCCGTCGACGAAACAGGTGTAACCCGCGACGTATGTCAGGGCATCGGCTTCGGCCACATGGCGGCCGGGACGGCCGATCACGACCGCAAGCTCGCCCTCGAAGTCGAACATCTTCGAGACTTTGGGCCGCACCAGTGCCGCCCCGTGCCCGATCAAAGTATCGGCGAGGCGCAGAAATACGCTGGGCGCCGGCGAAATATCGCGGCCGGTCTCCTCGGCGTGGGAGCGGTAATTGATGCCGACGCAGACGATGCGCTGCGGGTCGGGAATGACCGGCAGCAAGGTTACCTCGGCAAGCCGGTAATCGGGCGGCGCGCCGGCGGCCGCACGACGGATGTCATCAAGGGCATCCGCCGCCAGCGCTTCGCGCAGGCTCGCGAAGCGGCCACCGAGGCGTCGCGTCATATCGACGATGCCGTCGCCTTCGACCACGCCGAACGCCGGGTTGCCGCCGGCCAGAAAACTCGCGAGTTTCATGCGGCGCAGCTTGCTCCTACTGTCATTTCTGCAGCTTTTTGAAATAGCGCAGATCAGGCGCCGGCTGATCCTGGCGCGCCAACATCACGATACACCCGCGTCAGGAGGCGGAAAAGAGTAAGGCCGCGCCGCGCGACGCGAAAGCGTTACTCGGCCTCGCCATCGCGGCGAGCCTCATCGTCATCCTCCGTTGCCGGGACTGCATAGGCGCCGGCGAGCCAGCGATGCAGATCAACGTCGGCACAACGGCGGGAACAGAAGGGGCGGAACGCCTCTTCCTGCAGTTTGCCGCAGATGGCACAGACCTTTGACGAAGACGCGGGCTTTGGCGAGGGCGTGGACTTTGGCAACGACATCTTGCCAATGTAATCTCATGCTAGATGCCCTGCGAGGGGCTAACCGCCACGAACCGCCCCTCGCGATTTACCGCTTTTGTGCAATCCTGGACCGCGCTGGCCTAGTCCAGATGGCGGGACGTAAGAGTTGGGCTATGCTTGCATGAAGAAACGGGTGCGCCGAGGCGGTTCCCGCAGGGGGCAAGGACGGACGATGGCAAACGAGAAAGGCAAGAAAGTCAGCCGCATCCTGCAACTCAGGTTCACGCTGCCCACGACCGAGCCGGCCAAGTTCGCGGCCTTCATCAAGGCGACGGAGCCCTATTACGAGATGTTCGGGGGAAAGCAGATCCGGCTGTTGCAGAACGTCGATCAGCCGGCGCAGTTCATCCAGATCATGGACTACGAGGTGGACGAGTCCCTGGAGACGAGCCGCCAGCAGATCGCCGCCGACCCTCGCCTGCAAGCGTTTCTACAGACCTGGCGGGCGATGTTTCCGGGCACCGTCGAGCTCGACATCTTCCGCGAGATCGACGAGTAACTCATTTGCCTTGCGCGGCGGCAGATGCTCATCGGTGCCGGAGAGCTTTGCGCCCGCTGCTGTCGATTTTGATGGTGGTGCTGAGCGTCACGGTCCCGGCCGCAATTGCGGAAGCTGACAACTGGCCGGCGCGACCCATCAAATTGGTGGTGCCGTTTGGTGCCGGCATCGGAATCGACATCATGGCGCGCACCGTGGCCGAGCGGCTTGCGCGCAAGCTCGGCCAGCCTGTGATCGTGGAAAACATCCCCGGCGCGGGCAACATCCTCGGCGCGCAGGCCGTGGCTCGCGCCGCGCCCGACGGCTACACCTTCCTGTTCACGGGTCCGAGCCCACTCGTGACCAACATCTTCCTTTTCAAAACGCTACCCTACGATCCCTATCGCGATTTCACGGCAGTTGCGATGATCGCGGATCGCGGGCCGTTCGTGATCTCGGTGAACCCGACTTTGCCGGTGACGACCCTTCCCGAGTTGATCGCCTACGCGCGGGCGCGGCCGCGCCAACTGCACTACACGGTGGATGCATCGGCCATTTTCCAGAGCGTCGTCGGCCAATACTTCACCAAGCGCGCCGAGATCGAACTGGTCGAAGTCGCGTACAGGAACACGTCGCAGGCGCTGCAGGACACGGTTGCCGGGTTCACCGAACTGTCCATCAGTTCGGTCGCGGCGAGCGCGGCTCTGGCCGAAGACAAAAAACTGCGCCGGATCGCCATCACGTCGAAAGACCGATTCCCCGGCCTGGAGGACCTGCCGACGGTCGGCGAGATCATCCCCGGCTTTCGCATCGAGGGCTACATTCCATTGCTGGCGCCGGCGGGACTGCCAAACGACATCAAGCAGCGCATGAACAGCGAGATCGGTGAGATCGTGCAGGACCCGGAGATCCTCAAGCGCTTCCAAATGTTCGGCTACGCGACCAGCGGGCCGTATACGCCGGAAGCCGTCAGCGACTACATCCGCGCCGACCGGGAGCTCTGGATGACGTTCGCGAGGGAACTCAACCTTCAGCCGAGATGAGCGCTGCTCGCGATCAACGGGTAGAAGCGGCGAGCGCGACAGCTTCGATATGCTCGCTCACCAGGCTCGGCAATTGTGCCGTCGTCAATCGCCCGAACCCGCAATAGGCGCCGAGCCCGAATTCGGGAAGATACTTCCGCGCCGTTTGAAGCCGCGCCGTGAAGCCCGGCATGTTGTGGATCATGCCGAGATAGACCCGGGCGCCGCGCGGATCGAGATCCTTCAGCGGCGCGAAGAACGCATCGTCGCTGCGATCGAGAATCGGGAGATGAATCCAGTCCACCTTGCGGTCGGACGCCGCGACGAAGCCGTTGGCAAGCTTGACTGCCTGCCCAAGATCATCCGGTCGGAAGCGGGGCCAGCCGCCGAGCGTCCCGAAGCAGAAGTGATAGCCGAGCGCGACATCGGCTGGGATTTGCGGCACGAGATTGCGCACTTCGGCCAAGTTGCGCTCGATTGAACCATCCAGCGGATAGCCCGGTATGCCGCCGTAGGCGTCCTGGATTTCGGTCGAGCAGTCCCACTGGATGGCGAGTTCGTTAGCTGGAATCCGCGCGATGATGTTCGCAAGCTCGGCGCGCAATGCCGCCTCGTAGCCCGGCCTGATTTTGGCGAGGTCGTCCTGGTTTGGAAAGATGCGCGGCGGCAGCACGCTGTTGACCATCGGGATCGACACCTGGAAGCGCAGGTGAGCCGGCAGTACGCCCTTCTCCTTCAGCGTCTGGAATACGAAGTACGAGTTCAGCGCGTCGCGTGCGTAGCCAAGCCGCCAGCCCGGGTCTCCGAACCGGACCTGCTTGACGCCTTCTTTCACCTTGAACCACCAGGCGTCGGCGGCGGAGCGCGGTGCCAATCGTTCGACGCCGTTCTCGTCCGGTCCTGGACGCTGGACGATTTCGAGTTCGGGGTGCGCGGCAAGCACCTGATAATGCACGCGACTGATCCAGTGACGGCGAGGGCCGGGCTCGCCATCCGGCATCGCGAACAGATATTTTCCGAGCGGGGCGCCGACGGCCTCGAATGCCTGCTTCGGGGTATCGACAGGCAGACTGCCCACCAACAACAGCTCGTTGCTCACGCGAATTCCCCGATCAAGTTAGGCCCCAGCCACCATACGCAGTTGCTTCGGCGGAACTACACCGTGTTGATCCAGCCGAGGTGGATCGGGAACCCCTCGCCGGCGAGGAGCGCGACGGTCTCGTAGAGCGGCAGGCCGACCACGTTGGTGTAGGAGCCGACCAGCTTGACGATGAAGCTGCCGGCAAGGCCCTGGGCGGCATAACCTCCGGCCTTGCCGCGCCATTCGCCCGAGGCGAGATAGGCCTCGATATCCTCTCTCGAGAGCCGCTTGAAACGCACGCGCGTCTGCACCACGCGCTGGCGGAACTTGCCCTTGGGCGTGACCAGGCAAATCGCAGTGTAGACGCGGTGATTGCGTCCCGACAGCAGGCGCAGGCATTGCGCGGCTTCGTCGATCAGCTCGGCCTTCGGCAGGATGCGCCGGCCGACCGCGACGATGGTGTCGGCGGCAAGCACATAGGCGCCGTAGGTCTCGTCGTCGACGCCGACGCCGGCGATCGCCGCCTCGGCCTTGGCGCGGGCGAGCCGGTTCGCGCACACCCGCGGGAGTTCGCCGCGCTTCGGCGTCTCGTCGAGTTGGGCGGGCCGCAGCGCATCGGGTTCGATGCCGGCCTGGTTGATCAGGCTGACGCGGCGGGGCGATCCGGAGGCGAGAACAAGCTTGGGCCGGCCGATCATGGAAATGGGGCTCCGGACGCGCCCGCGGCGCGCAGCAAACGGGCGCGGAAGCTAGCGGAATCCCCAACGACACTCAACCGCGAACGCATGCGTCCACATTTCAAGCCCGTTCGCTGGTAGCCTGGATCACGCGCGTAGCCCGGATTGAGCGGAGCGAAATCCGGGGTGTCGGTTGCGATGGACTCCCCGGATTTCGCTCCGCCCAATCCGGGCTACGACGATTGGCGCAGGTACGATTGGCGCAGGTACGATTGGCGCAGGTACGATTGGCGCAAGTACGATTGGCGCAGTCGCAGATTATTCGTTGCCGGCCGGTATCGCGGCGAAGCGTTCCTTGATGCGGAGCATCAGCTCATCGCGCACCGCGCGGTAGGCATCGAGCCGCTGCTCGCGGCTGCCTTCGATGATCGTGGGGTCGGGGGTCGGCCAGTATTCGACGTCCGCCGCGAGCGTGCGGGTCAGCTCCAGGGCCTTGTGATGGGCTTCCGGGGCGAGGGTAATGATGACATCGAAGTTGAGACCCTCCCAGTCCTCCAGCTCCTCGAAGGTCATCGGACGGTGCTTGCCGATATCGAGGCCGATCTCCTCCATCGCCGCCGCCGCGAAATGGTCGAGCTCGCCTTTGCGAACGCCGGCCGAGCCGACATAGACCGAGCGGCCGAACAGGTGCCGCGCCAGCGCCGCCGCCATCGGGGAGCGCACCGCATTCTGCCCGCAGGCGAACAGCACCGCCTGGGGACGCTCACGGCTGACCATGCTTCATCCCTTCCAATGAAGCACCGTGATGAGGGTGAACAGCCGCCGCGCCGTGTCGAAATCGACCGCGATCTTGTTCTTGAGGCGCTCCATCAACAGCTCGGAGCCTTCGTTGTGCAGTCCGCGCCGGCCCATGTCGATCGCCTCGATCCGGCTCGGCGGCGCCGTGCGGATCGCCTCGTAATAGCTTTCGCACATCAGGAAATAGTCTTTGACGATACGGCGGAACGGCGAGAGCGACAGGTGGTGGGCGATGATCGGCTCGTCGTCCTCGGTGCGAATGTCGAAGACAAGCCGGTTGCCGGCGGCGCCAAGCTTGAGACAATAGGGGCCGCCGCCGTGGCCGACCGGCGCGAACGAATTATCCTCGATCAGGTCGTAGATCGCGATCGCGCGCTCGTGCTCGACGTCGCGGTTGCCGGGGCCGATCGAAGCCTCATCGAGCGTGACCTTGACGAGACGCTGTTTGCCCGCCTCGGGCTGGTGCGCGCCGTGATGACCCGAACGGGGCGGCTCATTCATCGACGATTGAGCCTGATCGCGACCGAGCGCGCGTGCGCCGCAAGCCCTTCGGCTTCGCCGAGCGCAATCGCCGCGGGGCCAAGCTGGGCAAGCTGTTCCGGCCCGCATTTCAAAATCGAGGTGCGCTTCATGAAGTCGAGCACGCCGAGCCCGGACGAGAACCGCGCCGACCGCGCCGTCGGCAGCACGTGGTTCGAACCGGCCACGTAGTCGCCGATGGCCTCGGGCGTGTAGGCGCCGAGGAAGATCGCACCGGTGTTGCGGATGCGACGGGCGAGGCCGTCTGCGTCCTCCGCTACGATTTCGAGATGCTCGGGGGCGACCGCGTCGACGAGCGGCACCGCCGCGGCGAGGTTGCCGACCAGGATGACGGCGCCGAAATCGCGCCACGACGCGCGCGCGACGTCGGCGCGAGGCAGCGTCGTCAGCTGCGCGTCGACGGCACGCTCGACCGCGCTCGCAAGCTCGGCGTCGTCGGTGATGAGAATGGACTGGGCCGCCGTATCATGTTCGGCCTGCGCGAGAAGATCGGCGGCGATCCAATCCGGATTGGCCCCGCGCCCGGCCAGGATCAGCACTTCGGAAGGGCCGGCGATCATGTCGATGCCGACCTTGCCGAAGACGAGGCGCTTCGCCGCCGCCACATAGGCGTTGCCCGGGCCGACGATCTTG
The DNA here is from genome assembly GCA_963702755.1 of uncultured Alphaproteobacteria bacterium. Lineage (GTDB taxonomy): Bacteria > Pseudomonadota > Alphaproteobacteria > Rhizobiales > Xanthobacteraceae > JAJPKK01. The sequence goes on from CAVPDZ010000028.1 coordinate 134,851, forward strand.
TCGACCGGTCTGATGGTCGCGGTGCCATGCGCTAGCGCCGCCACCGCCTGCGCCCCGCCGATGCGGTAGATCTCGTCGACGCCTGCGAGCCTTGCCGCGGCGAGCACCAGCGGCGCAAGGCGGCCGTCGGGCGTGGGCACCACCATGACGAGACGCGGCACGCCCGCGACCTTGGCGGGCACCGCGTTCATCAGCACCGAGGACGGATACGCAGCGGTGCCGCCCGGCACGTAGAGCCCGACCGCGGCGATCGCGGTGTAACGCCAGCCGAGTTCGACACCGAGTGCGTCGGTAAAGCGATCATCGCTGGGCAATTGACGGCGGTGATAGGCCTCGATGCGGTCGCGGGCGAGCGCCAAGGCATCGCGGGCGATCGGATCGCAAGACGACCACGCCGCCTCGATCTCGGCCGGCGTGACGCGAAGCGTGGATACGGAGATATCGTTGCGGTCGAATTTGCGCGTCAGTTCGACGACGGCATCGTCGCCGCGGGAGACGACATCGTCGATGATCGCGCGCACGGCGCGCTCGACGTCCTGCGACGTCTCGCGTTTGGTGGAGAGGAAATCGGCAAAGCGCCGGTCGAAATCGACGGCACGGGCATCAAGGCGGATCGGCATTGACGGTCCTTCGGCGCGGCAGACACGTGCCCAATGGCGTGCCGATAAAACCGCGTCAGCCTATCCTACGATCCGACGCCCAAGACGCAAACAAAGACGCAAACCAAGACTTAAACAAAGACGCGAACCAAGTGGGGAAACCGATTTGGGAAACCGAGAGGGGAACTGACAGCGAAGCCGTCAGGCCATCTTCACTTCCTCGGCGACCCCATCGACGTGCTTCGGGCAGCAAGTCGTCGCCCACACCGGCCCGAGATCGACGAGTTCGCATTCCAGGCATTCGACTTCGAGCCGCAGCGCGCCGCCGCCCGAGAAGGTAAGGGTCACGACACCGCCGGGCGGATCGACTTCATCGAATTCGATGGCGAGGAGATTGAGCTTCGCGACCTTGTCGGTGCAATCGAGGTTGCGGCACTTGATGGAATTGACCCGCTCGAACCGCAGCGCCGCCTTGCGACGCTGGAATTGCGGATTGTCGTTGAGGGAGCCCTCCCAGTCGAACCGCGCCAGCGCAATGACGAGGCGCTTCTCCTTGGGTCGCCAGTGAACGTCACCAACGCTTCCGATCGCGTCCTGAAGATGCGTGGAGACTACCGCGAGATCGTCCCCGTCGAGCGCAACGAGTTTGAGGAGTTCCATCCCTTTTTTCTCCGTCGCATTATCGGCTTGGGCCAATGAGAGTTTGTCGTCTTGCGGGTAGTTAGGTCGAGCAGCGTATTTCCGCAAGATACGTTCGCTGTAGAATTATTTCCTACAAATGAACGCGGCGACAAGGGGTCTCGGAAGCTTCAGGTGGCGAAGCGGAAATGCATGACGTCGCCGTCGGCGACCACGTAATCCTTGCCTTCGAGCCGCAGTCGGCCGGCGTCGCGGGCGCCGGCCTCGCCGCCGAGCGCCACGTAGTCGTCATAGGCGATGGTTTCGGCGCGGATGAAGCCGCGCTCGAAATCGGTATGGATGACGCCCGCCGCCTGTGGCGCCTTGGTGCCGCGCGTGATGGTCCAGGCGCGCGCCTCCTTCGGGCCGGCCGTGAAGAACGTCACGAGGTGCAGAAGCTCGTAGCCCGCGCGAATGAGGCGGTCGAGCCCCGGTTCTTCGAGCCCGATCGCCGCGAGATATTCGGCGCGCTCGGATGGCGGCAGCACTGCAATCTCGGCCTCGATCTGCGCCGAGATCACGACGACGCCGGCGTCCTCGGCCTTGGCGCGCGCCTCGACCCGGCGGGAAAAATCGTTGCCGGTGGCCGCGGCCGCCTCCTCGACGTTGCAGACATAGAGCACCGGCTTCGAGGTCAACAGCCCGAGGCCGCGAAAGATCTTCTCCTCCTCGGGCTTCACCTCGAGTTGGCGCGCCGGCTTGCCGTCGCGCAACAACGCCAGCGACCGGGTGACGAGGTCGAGCATGAGCTTGGCTTCCTTGTCGCCGCCTTTGGCCTTCTTCTCGAGCGCATCGGCGCGCCGCTCCAGGCTGTCGAGATCGGCGAGCATCAACTCGGTCTCGACCGTCTCGATGTCGGCGATCGGATCGATGCGGCCCTCCACATGGGTGATGTCGCCGTTCTCGAAGCAGCGCACCACATGGGCGATGGCGTCGACCTCGCGGATGTTGCCGAGGAACTGGTTGCCGAGCCCTTCGCCTTTGGAGGCGCCGCGCACGAGGCCGGCGATGTCGACGAAGGCAAGCCGCGTCGGCACGATCTGGACCGACTTCGCAAGCCTCGCCAGTTCGTCGAGGCGGGGGTCGGGCACCGCGACTTCGCCGATGTTGGGCTCGATGGTGCAGAACGGATAGTTCGCCGCCTGCGCTGCCGCCGTGGCGGTGAGCGCATTGAAGAGCGTCGATTTGCCCACGTTGGGCAATCCGACGATGCCGCATTTGAAACCCATCGGTCGTACCTGCTAGCGGCGCATCATTCGTCCGCACGGGCCGCTGCGCCGGCTTCGCCGCGACCGGCTCGCCGAACCCCTTGGCCAGCATCGCAAGATGCACCTTGTTCTGAAAGGTCGAGTTCCTCGCCCTTCACGATCAGGGCCGCGTCGTCGGCGATGATCTCGCAGAGCGCCTCGACCCAAGGCCGCTCCGCGACGGCGAAGTCGCCCAATACATAGGGCATCACCAGGTCTTTCGCACCGGGATGGCCGACCCCGATGCGCACCCGGCGGTAGTCATTGCCGACGTGCGAGGAAATCGAGCGCAAGCCGTTATGGCCGGCATTGCCGCCGCCGAGCTTGACCCTCACCTTGGCCGGCGGCAGCTCGATCTCGTCGTGAAACACGACGATGTCGCCGACAGCGATCTTGTAGAAGTGAGATGCTTCCGCGACCGCGAGGCCCGAACTCGTTCATGTAGGTGCCCGGCAGCAGCAGGATGACACGTTCGCCGCCAAGTGGACCCTCGGCGGCGACCCCCTGAAAGCGCCGCCGCCACGACGGGAAGCCGTGGCGGCGGGCAATCGCATCGACGGCCATAAAGCCGACATTGTGCCGGTTGCGGGCGTAGTTTGCGCCCGGATTTCCGAGCCCAACCAGGAGCCGCATCGGCGTCGCTTACTTCTTCTCCCCTCCGCCGCCCGCGGCCGGAGCCGCGGCAGCCGGAGTACCAGGCGCTCCACCCGGAGCGGCGCCTCCCGCCGGCGCAGCAGCAGCAGCCGCCGCGGCAGCCGCAGCAGCGGCCGCAGCCTCGGCGGCAGCCTTTATTTCTTCCGCGTAGCCAGACGGCGGCACGATGGTGACGAGCGTCGCATCGCCCCTGACGAATGGACGCACGTTAGGCGGCAGCTTGATGTCGCTCAGATGCCTGGAGTGGTTGATCTCCAGCCCCGACACGTCGACTTCGAAGGCGTCCGGGATCGCGTCGGCCGGACAGCGCACGTCGAGGGCGTGGGTCACGATGTTGACCGCGCCGCCGCGCTTGACGCCGGGAGACTGCTCGACATTGGTGATGTGGATCGGCACCCGCACGCGGATGGTCGCGCCTTCGCCAAGCCGCATGAAGTCCACATGAACCGGCAAATCGCGCACGGTATCAAGCTGGAAGTCGCGCGGGATCACGCGATGCTTGGTGCCGTCGACGTCGATATTGTAGATGCTGGTCAGGAACTTGCCGGCGAAGATGCGCTGGCTCAGCTCGGCGTGGTCGAGCGAAATATTGAGCGGGGGCTCGTTGTTACCGTAGATGACGCCGGGTACCCGGCCTTCGCGACGCACTGCCCGGGCGGCCCCCTTGCCGGCCCGCGGCCTCGCCGTCGCCTTCATTTCTTTGACGGTCGCCATAGTCGTCCTCGTGTTGCAATCGGAAACGGGCCGCGCGAGCGGCGAACGCATCCGGAGTTCATGCTGATCGGCCGCCCGCGGGCAGCCAGTTTTGCGGCCAACCTCCAGGGGTGTCTGGAGCCGCAGACGCGGGCTTATAGCGGGGGTCCCGCCGAATTACAAGGACAAGGCGAAACTGGGTTACGAGGAGAAGGCGGATCGCGAGGAGAAAGCGGGCGTAACCGCGCGGGCAGCCCTCCACCCAAGGCCGTCATTCCGGGGGCCGAGCGCAGCTCGGCAGCCCGGAATCCATACTCCGCAGTCCGTGTTCATGGATTCCGGGCTCGCCTCCGCTTCGCTGCGGCGCCCCGGAATGACGGAGGAGAGCTACGGGCTCGTCGCCCCGAGCTTGCTTCGAGCGCGGCGATGCGCGCCTTGAGCGCTTCGTTTTCCTCGCGCGCCAGGCGGGCCATCTCCTTGACCGCCTCGAACTCGTCGCGATGGACGAGGTCCATGTCGCGCAAAATCCGCTCCGCCTGACTCTTGACGACGGCATCGACTTCCCGCCGCACGCCTTGTGCCACGCCGGCGGCGTCATTCATCAATTTCGCAAATTCGTCGTAGATCCGTCCCGTCGTCTGGGCCATCGCGCGCCTCCGCGGTGCATCTGCGGCTAAACAATGGCGATCCGTCCGCTTGTGCGCAAGGTCCGGTGCGGCTAGAGCGCTAGCGGCGCAATCGGCGCCACGGGTCCGTTCATGCCTTTCCTGGTCATCCCGTTCCCCAACATCGATCCGGTGATCGTTTCCATCGGACCGTTCGCGATCCGCTGGTATGCGCTCGCCTACATCTGCGGCATTCTGCTGGGCTGGCTCTATGCCCGCGCCCTGATCCGCAACGAGCGGCTATGGGGCGGTCCGGCCCCGCTGACGGTCACCGACTTCGACGATTTCGTGCTGTGGGTGACGCTCGGGATCATCGTCGGCGGGCGCACCGGCTACGTGCTGTTCTACAACCTGCCGCATTTCATCTCGCATCCGATCGAGATCATCGAGATCTGGAAAGGGGGCATGTCGTTCCACGGCGGCTTCCTGGGCTGCGTCGTCGCGGTGATGGCTTTTGCCGTCAAGCGCGGGCTGCCGATTGCCTCGCTCGGTGACCTGACATGCGCGGTCGCGCCGATCGGGCTCTTGCTCGGGCGGCTCGCCAACTTCGTCAACGGCGAGCTGTGGGGCCGCGCTACCGACGTGCCGTGGGCGATGATCTTTCCGGGCGGCGGCCCGGTACCGCGCCACCCGAGCCAGCTCTACGAAGCCGGCCTTGAAGGGCTCCTCCTCCTCATCATTCTTGCAATCATGATCCGCGCCGGTGCGCTCAAGCGTCCGGGCCTCATCCTTGGTTCGTTCGCGGCGTTCTATGCGGTGCTGCGAACGTTCTGCGAGCTGTTCCGGGAGCCCGATCCGCAGCTCGGCTTCCTGTGGGGCCATTTGACCATGGGCATGGTGCTGTGCGTGCCGCTATTCATCGCTGGCGTCTGGCTCATCGCCTGGGCGCTGCGCCGCCAGCCGGTGCATCCATGATGGCCGCCCAGCGGATCGAGGAGCGCACCCCGCTCGACGTCCACATCCGCGAGCGCATCGCGCGGATGGGGCCGCTCCCGGTCAGCGACTTCATGGAGATCTGCCTCTACGATCCGCAGCACGGTTATTATTCGCGGCGCACGCCGTTCGGCCTCGCCGGCGATTTCGTGACCGCCCCCGAGATCAGCCAGATGTTCGGCGAATTGCTCGGGCTGTGGGCGGCGACGGTGTGGCGGGCGATGGATGCGCCCGACCCCGTCATGCTGATCGAGATCGGGCCCGGTCGCGGCACGATGATGGGAGACGTGCTGCGCGCCATGAAGGCCGTTCCGGCGTTCCGCGACGCGGCGCGGGTGCACCTCATCGAGCGAAGCGCCGAGCTGCAGCTGCACCAGCGCCAGACCCTTGCCAACGTCGATCACATGATGCTGCGCTGGCACGGCACATTGGACGAGGTGCCCCCCGGACCGGCCATCATTTTCGCCAACGAATTCTTCGATGCGCTGCCCGCCCACCAAGCCGAGCGGATGAAAGACGGCTGGCATGAGCGGGTCATCACGGTGAACGCCGGCGATGAACTCGCCTTCACGACCGCCACCCATGCGCTGACGAAACTCCCGGCGCTGCCGCTCGCGGCGGACCGCGCCGGTGAAGGCGCGGTGTTCGAGTGGCGGCCCGATCGCTACGCAACCGAGATCGCGCGCCGCGTCAAGGACGGCGGCGCCGCGTTGGTCATCGATTACGGCCACGTGCGCAGCGCATTCGGCGACACCTTCCAGGCGGTGCGCTCGCATCGTTACGCGAGCCCGCTGGCGCTTCCGGGCCTCACCGATCTCACCGCGCATGTCGATTTCGAGGCGCTGGGCAAGGCGGCGCGCGAGGCCGGGGCCCGCGTTCACGGGCCGATCGACCAGGGCGCATTCCTCAAGCGCCTCGGCATCGAGGCGCGGTCCGCCGCGCTCTCGGCCAATGCCGCCGAGGATCAGCGCAGTGGGATCGCGGCCGCGCTCGCGCGGCTGATCGGGCCGTCGCCCGGCGGGATGGGTGAACTCTTCAAGGTCATCGGCTTTTCCGAACCGACGACTGAACTCAACTGCCGGGGCTCGAATGACGACCGGGGATGCAGGCACACACGCTCGCGCAGATCGAAGGCATCCGCCACGCGTTCTTCACGCGCGAGGGCGGGGTTTCGACCGGGGTCTACGGCAGCCTCAACGCCGGGGTCGGCTCCAATGATGCGCCCGAGAATGTCGCGAGCCAACAGGGGGCGCATGGCGGCGGCGCTGGGCGTGACGCCGGAGCGTTTCCTCACCTGCTACCAGATTCATTCGCCCAACGTCGTGGTCGCGACCGAACCGTGGAGCGCCGATGCGCGCCCGCGCGCGGACGCCATCGTGACGGCGACGCCGGGCCTTGCGATCGGCGTGTCGACCGCGGACTGCGGCCCGGTGCTGTTTGCCGATGCGGACGCGGGCGTGATCGGCGCGGCCCACGCCGGCTGGCGCGGCGCCCTCGCCGGCGTCACCGACCAGACGATCGCAGCGATGGAACGGCTCGGCGCCGTGCGCGCCCGCATCCGTGCCGCGATCGGGCCGATGATCCGGCAGCCGAACTACGAGACCGGCCCCGATCTCCAGGAGCGCTTTCTCGCCGACGATGCCGCCAACAGCGCGCTTCTTCCGGCCGTCGGACCGCGCAGGCCATTTCATGTTCGACCTTGCGGGCTACGTTGCCGCGCGCCTCGCCGCGGCCGGCGTCGGCACCATCGAGGACCTCGACGCCTGCACCTACGCCGCGCCCGAAACGTTCTTCAGCTACCGGCGGATGACCCACCGCGGCGAGCCCGACTACGGCCGCCACATCAACGCGATCGTGCTGACGTAACTCGCCCTGTAGGGTGATGGTCACCCCATCTTCACGGGGTAGACCGGCGGCTCGCCGGAGAGGACGCGGGCGACGTCGCTCGCGCATTTCGTCTGCAGTTCTTCGAGCGCTTCGACGGAATAGAAAGCGGTGTGCGGCGTCAGGATGACGTTGTCGCGGCCGAGGAGCGGGGAATCTTTTGCGAGCGGCTCGGTCGTGACCACGTCAAGCGCGGCGCCGCCGAGATGACCGCTGTCGAGCGCCGCCACGAGCGCGGCTTCGTCGACCAGCGGCCCGCGCGCGGTGTTGATGAGAAGCGCGCCCTTTTTCATGCGCGCGAACGCTGTCGCGCCGATGATGCCGCGCGTCGCCGGCATCAGCGGGCGCGTGGACGGAAATGAAATCGGCCCGGGCGAGCAGGTCGTCGAAGCTCGTGTTCTCGACGTCGAGCGACTTCGTCACGTCGGGCGCGACATAAGGATCGTGGGTGATGACGGTGAGTCCGAAGGCCTTGGCCTTCGGCACCAGCGCGCGCGGAATGTTGCCGAAGCCAACGAGCCCGAGCACCTGGCCTTCGAGCCGGCGCAGCGGCACGATCGGCGGAACCTCCCAGCGGCCGGACTGCACGAGGCGGTTGGAAAACGGAACCTTGCGGGCGAGCGCGAGCAGCAGCGCCATCGCGTGGTCGGAGACTTCGCGCAGGCAGTAGTCCGGCACGTAGGTGACGACGATCCCGAGGCGTGCGGCGGCCGGAATATCGATGTTGTCGACGCCGAGCCCGAACCGGCCGATGACCTTGCAGCGCTTCAATTGCTGGAGGAGTTCGCCCGGCAGCTTCGCGTAGGTGACGAGGATCGCGTCGGCGTCGCGCGCGACCGCGAGGATGTCGTCGGCGGACGGCGACTTCGCCATCCGCAATTCCGGGTCAACTCGCTTGAGCGCTGCGCGGGCCGGATCGAGAGACGGGAAGGGGCTGTCGGTGACGGCAATCACCGCGGTCACGACAGCACCTCCGGATTGACGATGTTGGGAGGGGTTCGGCCCGCCATGATGGCGATGATGTTGTCCACCACCGCATTCGCCATCGCCTCGCGCACCTCCTGAACGGCGCTGCCGACATGCGGCGTCATCGTCACATTGGAGAGCCGGGCGTAGGCCGGATCGATTTTCGGCTCGTTCTCGAACACGTCGAGGCCGGCGCCGGCGATGCGTTTCTCCGATAGCGCCGCCAGCAGGGCCGCCTCGTCAACCACGGCGCCGCGGGAGGTATTGATCAGATAGGCCGTCGGCTTCATGAGCGCGATCTCGCGCGCGCCGATCATATGATGGGTCTCCGTCGTCAGCCGCGGGTGCAGCGAGACGAAATCGGATTCCGCCAGCAACTCCTCGAGCGGCACATAGCTCGCTTCGAGCCGCGTCTCGTCGGCCTCGTCCATCCGCCGCGGCCCGCAATAGAGAATGCGCATCGAAAATCCGCGCGCACGGGCCGCCACCGCACGACCGATACGGCCGCGGCCGCCGACGAGCCCGATGGTTTTGCCGTGAACGCCGGCGCCGAGGAGAAAGCTCGATTGCGAGCCGGGAAAGACTCCGGACCGCACCAGGGCGTCGCCTTCGACCACGCGGCGCGCCACCGCCAGCAGCAAGGCGAAATGCGTGTCGGCGGTCGATTCGACGGCGAGTGCCGGCACGACCGTCACCGGAATGCGCCGCTCGGTTGCCGCCGCGACATCGATGTTGTCAGGCGTGATCGCCATCGAGGTGACGGCGAGCAAGCCCGCGTTGGCGGCGATCACGTCGCGATCGATACGGTCGTGCAGGAGGCTGAACAGGATATCGCAGGAGCGCGCGGCGGCGATCAGCGCGTCTTTGCTCATGACCTGACGCGCGTCGGGATTGACGGCGACATCGGCGACCCCGCGCAGGCGTTCGAGCGCGCTCCCGTCGATCGGCTGGGTAACGAAGACGCGCGCCATCAGGCGACCCACCGCACGATGCCGGCGACGCCGTCGACGGCGCAAGGCACGCCATCCGGAATGCGCTGTGTCGCGTCCAGCACGCCGAGCACCATCGGAATGCCGCGCTCGCGGGCGAGCGAAGCAAGATGCGAGGTCGAGCCGCCGAGCTCGGCAACGACGCCGGCCACCTGCGGCAGCACATGGACGAGCGCCGGCCCCGCCACGCGCGTCACGAGCACGTCGCCGGGCGCGACGCGCGAGAGTTCGCATTCGCAGTTGACCACGACGGCGCGGCCGCTGCCCCAGCCGATCCCGGCGGGATGACCGTTGAGGCCAGGGTGCCTCAGCCAGATCTCATCGGGCACGACCGCAGGTTCGACCGAGAGCGGGCGTGCCTGCAGCAGCTTGAAACCGTGATCATCGAGCGCCCATTCGATTTCGACCGGCATGCCGAGCGTGGTCTCGGCCTTGCGCAGGAGCCGGCCGAGCGCAACAGCTTCGCCCGCCGACAGGCACGGCGTTTCAACAAGCTCCGGCGCGACCGCCTGCGGACCTACACCCTTTGCAGGACCCACACCCTTTGCATCGTTTGCGCCGCCGCCGGACGCGTGGGCGCAGGTATCGCGGTGGTGCTTGCGGCCCGCGGTATTGCTGCGCAGGAACCCCGAGCGGCTCAGCACGATGCGATCCGGCACGACCTCGCCTTGCGCGATCGCCGAGCCGAGGCCCCAGGTGGCGCTGAGCAGCATGTTGCCTTCCGCGTTCTCGCTGAGGCCGCCGCCCGACGCGCGGGCATCGATGAGCGGCTGGATCAGCACCGCCATCGCGGTGCCGGCCGGGCTCAAACCGTGATTTTCCATGTAGCGCCGCGCATTGGTGGTCCACAGCGCCGCCCAGCACGCCCGCACCGCGGTCAGGAACTCGGTCTCGTCATCGATGCCGAGAAAGCTCTCGAACTGGCCGGCGAAGTTCGCACCCTTGAGGTCTTCGATCAGCGCGGAGGAGCGCACTGCGCCAGGCTTGCCGCTGCCTGCACGCTGGGCGCGCCAAGCGGCGAGCAGGGGGGTGAGGATTTCCGGCGCGATCGGCTGCTGGTAGAGCGCGAGCCTGATGTCGACCGACAGCCGGCGCTGCCGCCGCACGTCCGCATCGGCAAATTCCGCGACCATGGCGTCGAGGCCGAGCGCCGCGATCTGCGCACGATAGGCCGCTGCCGTCAGGCAGAAGCCGCCCGGCGTCGGCAGACCGGCGCGGGCGAGCGCCGCAAGATTGGCAGCCTTCGGCCCGACATCGGCGGCGTCGGACGCGGCTTCGAGCGGAACAACGAAGCGCTCCTCGACCTGCGCGGAGGCGCGAAACGGCTGCTGCAGTCATTGCGTTCTCAACCGGAGCGCGGGCGTCCCGCCCGCTTGTAAAAGGTGCGCGCGAAACGCGCGCGGTCCGCCTGTCCTATCTCACGTGATCGCCGTAGCCCGGTAGCGGATCGACGACAGTGATCTGCTTGACCGGGAAATTAGAAACGATCTCGATGTCATTCTTATGGACGATCAGCATCTCTTCGATGCGCACGCCGTAGCGGAACCTCTTTCCGTGCTGGGTCTCGAGGGCGAAGGTCATGCCCTCCTTGATCTCGATCGGATGATCGAGCGACCAGATGCGGGAAATGACCGGCGGATCGTATTGCGCGAGGCCGAGGCCATGGCCCCACAGGTTGGCAGCCGCCTGATCCTCGTCCTCGTAGCCCCAGGTCTCCATCGCCGAGGGCCACTTGAGCGCGATGTCGCGCGTGGTGGCGCCGGCCTTCACCGCGCCGATCGAGTTATAGAGCCACTTGAGCGCGGTCTCGTAGGTATCTTTCTGCTCCTGGGTCGGCTCCTTGCCGACGCAGTAGGTGCGGTAATAGCAGGACTTGTAGCCGTTCCAGGTGAGCGCGGCCAAATCCATGAACACGATGTCGCCCGGCTGGATGATGCGGTCGGAAAAATTGCGCCAGTTCGGCCAGGTGTTCGGCCCCGACGAGACGATGACGTCCTCGACATCCTCCATGCCGGGAATGCGATAGAGATATTCCATCAGGTGCGCGGTCACCTGGTTCTCGGTGACGCCGGGGCGCAGGAACTTCATGCACTCCCAGTGCGTCGCGTCGCCGATCGCGCCGACGATGCGGAAGCATTCCTGCTCGTCCACGTTCTTGACGGCGCGCGCTTCCATCATGGCGCTCATGCCGTCGGTCCAGGTGATGTTCTTGTCTTTGAATATCTCGATCATGTTGATGTCGACGAAGTCGACACCGAGCTTCTGGCCGGCGACGCCGTGGCGCGCGCATCTCCTCGATGATCGCGTTGGCGAACTTGGTGACCTGCTGCTTCGATGCGGGGCCGGCCGCGCCTTTGATCCAGGCAAACGAGTGGCGCACATTTTCCTTCGGCAGCCACGGCGAGTGGCGCTCGATCTGGAAGCCGAGATCGCCCTGTTCGAACAGGATCGGCGCGCCGTCGCCGCACAGCATGGCGTAGCGCAGGCCCGGCTTGAGCCGGTTCCAGCCCGGCGTCAGCGTGCCGGTGAGATAGCGCACGTTCTCGTCATACATGCACAGCATGGCGCCGAGGCCGTGCTTCTTCATCATCTCGCGGGCGCGCTCGGTGCGATAGGTGCGCAGCCGGTCCCAATTGACGCGCTGCTGCCAGTCCATGCCGGCGATGCCGAAATTCGCTCCCATGCGATCCTCCCGTCAGATCATTTGGTGTGGGGCACAAGGCGTAACGCGACGCGCGCGATTGAAAAATCCCCTCCCCGCGAGCGGGGAGGGGAAGTACTCGTGGCGCGATCAGGCCCCGCGGATCTGGGACGCAGGGCGATCACGCTCACGCCGCCCCTCTTGCCGATTCGGTTTTAGCTTTGCGCTCGATGCAGAAGAAATAATATATTCTGGCAAACGGCATCAGGATTTCTAATGGATCGATTAGCGCTGCGCCAGGTGCGCGCCGTCATTGCGGTTTGCGAGGAGGGCTCGTTCACGCGCGCCGCCGCGCGCGAACACGCGACCCAATCGGGCATTTCCCAGCACGTGGCGACGGCCGAGCGCATGCTGGGCGTCAAGCTGTTCGAACGCTCGACCGCCGGCGTTACGCCGACCGAGGCCGGTTTGCGGTTTTATCGCCGCTGCGTCGAGGCGGTCGGGATGCTCGCGACCGCGAGCGAGGAAGCGCGCGAAAGCGCCGGGTTCGTCAGCGGCGAACTGCGCATCGGCTTGATGCCGACCTTCACCCGCGCGGTGCTCGCGCCGACGCTCGACGATTTCGTGACCCGCTACCCGGACGTGCGGCTGCACATCGTCGAGGGCTACAGCCCGGTGCTCACCGAGATGGTGCGGCAAGATGCGCTCGACTTTGCGGTGGTGCCGGCGTTCGAAGGCAAGATCGGCCTCAAGGCGCGGCTCCTGGTGCGCGACCGCGAAATGCTGGTCTCCGGGCACCGCCGGGGCCTCGCGCCGCTCGCGCCGGTGCGGCTTGCCGAATGCCGGCCCCTCAAGATCGTTGTGCCGGGACCCGACAACGTGCGCCGGCGCAATCTCGATACCTATTTCCTGACCCACGGCGTGACGATCGATGCGCTGCTCGAAATGGACGCGATGATCGGCACGCTCGAACTTGTCGCCAGGTCCGATTGGGTGACGGTGCTGCCGAGCCTCATTTCGGTGAACGACATCAAGGGCCGCGAATTCGTGGTCAACCCGATCGACGATCCGCCGCTCTATGACGAGTTCGTCCTCATCCAGCCCGCGCGCCGCACACTGACCGCGCAGGCGCGCCTGTTCCTGGAGCGCTTCGAGGCCGAAGTCGCCCACATCCACGCGATCTGGGAGGAGGCGATCGCGGCGGCACCGGTGCGACCGCGTCCACGACGCAATTCGCGCCGACGCGTAGGGCGGATTAGCGCAGCGTAATCCGCCGTCTTCGCCCACATCCGCACGACGCGGCGGATTACGCCCTTCGGGCTAATCCACCCTACGCGCTATGCTCGCCACATCCTCATGCCGCCGCGGGCGCGCCGGGCTGCTTGAGCGGGTGGGCGCGCGCGAATGCATCGATCTGCGCGCAGGCCTCGACGATGCGGGCGACGGTCGGAAACGGCGCGAGATCGACACCGAAGAATTTTGCGCCGGCAGCCTGGCTCGCGAGCGCGATGTCCGCGATGGTGACCTGGTCGCCATGGCAGAACTTGCCGGTCTCGGGACTGCGCAGGTGCGTTTCGAGCCCGGTCAGGGCTTCCTTGTGCCAGTGGCGGCACCAGGCGGTGCGCGTCGCCTCGTCGAGCTTGAACTCGTGTTCGAGATATTCGCGCACGCGCGGCACGATCAGCGGATGGGAATCGCAGGCGACGATCTGGGCAAGCCCGCGCACCCGCGCCCGTCCGCGAGGATCCTTCGGCAGCAGCGGCGGATCGGGGCGCGTCTCGTCGAGATATTCGATGATCGCAAGCGACTTCGAACATCGCCGGCCCGGGACCGTCGACAAGTGCCGGCAACGCCATCATGGGATTGACATCGCGATAGGCGGGATCGCGCTGATGGCCCTTCATCAGATCGACGATAATCACCTCGTCGGGGACGACGCCCTTGAGATTGAGAGCGATGCGCACGCGATAGGTCGCGAGCGAACGCCAGAACGAAAACAGCTTGATCATGCGCGACGCTCCTATCCCTTCGTTATCCCTTCGTTATCCCTTCTTGCCGCCGGGATCGGCGGTGAGGCCGGCCGCCGCAATGCCGGCGACGGCGCAGGCCTCGTCATTATCGGACGTGTCGCCGGAAATGCCGACCGCGCCGATGATGTCGCCCGCCGCATTGCGGATCAGCACGCCGCCCGGATTGGTGACGACGCGGCCGTTGCTCGCGGCGTAAAGCGCGTTGAAGAACTGCGGCGTGTTGGCGGCGCGCTCGAACAGCGTGCGCGACCCGAACCCCATGCCGAGCGCGCCCCAGGCTTTGCCGTAGGCGATGTCGTAGCGAAGGATGCCGGATTTGTCCTCGCGCTTGAACGCGACGAGATGACCGCCTGCGTCCAGGACGGCGACGGTCATCGGCACGAGCTTCATCTCGTGCGCCTTCTTGAGCGCGGTATCGATAATGGTATCGGCTTGGGCAAGGGTCACGGACATGATGGCTCCAGGGTTGGCTCAAGATTTCGCGGGACGTGCCGACCAGTAAACCGCCATGGCCGCGGCGTCGGCGCCGCCAAGGCCGTGCTGGACGGCTTCTTCGTAGGTCGCAAGCGCATCGGCCACCATCGGCATGTCGACCCCCCGCGCGCGCCCGGTGGCGAGCATGATGCGGATGTCCTTCACGCAATCGTTGAGCGCGAATGCGGTGCCGCCGGCATCCTGGCCTTTGAGCATGGTGGCAAGAGCGTTGCCGCGAACCTTGAGCACGTTGGCGCCGCCCGACGTCTCGGACATGAGATCGACGACGCGCGCCGGATCGATTCCGAGCGGCCGCGCCAGCGCCAGCGCCTCGCCGAGTGCCTGCCAATAGACCATCAGCGGCAAATTGATCGCGAGCTTCATGACGGCGCCGGCGCCGACCGGTCCGCAATGTTCGAGGCGCCCGCATAATTGTTCGACAAGAGGTCGCGCCCGCGCCGCGTCGGCTGGGCTCCGCGCCCATCAGACCGATGAGCTTGCCCTGGCGCGCCGGCCCGACCGTGCCGCCCACCGGACACTCGACGAAAGCCGCGCCCTTCGCCCGCACCCGCGGCGCCAGCGCCACGTGCACGTCAGGCGGAACTGTGCTCATTTCGATGAACAATTTGCCCTGCACCGCGCCGGCGAGCAGTCCGGACGGCGCGTGATAGACGGCATCGATCGCCGCCGCGTCGGTCAGGATGGTGATGATCGTCTCGACCGCATCGGCAAGGGCCGACGGCGAGGCGGCGGCGCGCGCGCCCGCTGCGACGAGCGGCGCGCATTTGTCGGGCGACCTGTTCCAGACCGTGACCTCGTTGCCGGTCTCGATCAGCCGCGCGGCGATCGCGGCGCCCATCTTGCCGAGGCCGGCCACTCCAACACGCATGCAACTCTCCTCGGATGAAAGCGCCGCACGATAGGCGATCGGTCAAACGGTAGGAAGCCCAGGGAACCCGTGTTAGCGTCCGCCCGCATCGAATTGGTGGGGAAGGAAACGAAGAATGGCGCGGCGAAGCAAAGGTAATGTAGGCGTCGTGGGGCTTGGGACGATGGGAGGCGCCTACGCCAAAAATCTCGCCGCAGCCGGTTGGCAGGTCAAAGGTTACGACATCAGCGCCCAGGCGAAGCGCGCCGCTACGCGCGCCGGCGTCGAAATCGCGGCTGACGTGGCGACGCTCGCAGCCAGCGTGCCGACCATCATCACCAGCCTGCCGAGCCCCGCCGCGCTCGAAGCGACGGTCACGGCGCTGACGGCGGCGAAGCTGCCGCCGCGCGTCATCATCGAGACCTCGACGTTCACGCTCGACGACAAGGAGCGCGCCGAGCGCGCGTTGCGCAAGGCCGGCCACGTGGTGCTCGATTGTCCGGTGAGCGGCACGGGCTCGCAGGCCGCGGTCAAGGACATCGCCGTCTATGCGAGCGGCGATACGCGCGCGATCGGCAAATTGCGCCCGCTGTTCGCGGACTTCTCCCGCGTCGCCTTCGACGTCGGCCCGTTCGGCAACGGCAGCCGGATGAAATACGTCGCCAACCTCCTCGTCACCATCCACAACGTCGCGTCCGCCGAGGCGATCGTGCTCGGGATGAAGTCCGGCCTCGATCCGCAGATGGTCTACGACCTGATCAGCGCCGGCGTCGGCAAGTCGCGCGTCTTCGAGGTGCGCGGTCCGATGATGGTGAAGAACGACTACAAGAACGTCAGCATGAGCGTGAAGCTCTACCACAAGGACATTTCGGTGATCGGCGACCACGCGACCAAGCTTGGCGTGCCGACGCCGCTGTTCGATGCCAGCCTGCCGATCTATGCCTCGGCGATGTCGATGGGCTACGGCGGGCAGGACACCGCCTCGGTCTGCGCCGTGCTTGAAACCATGGCCGGCGTGAAGCGCGGCAAGCGGCAACGGCGCGCCCGCGCCCGCTGATCGCCGTTCCCGGGGGGTGATCTCGTGCGCGCGATGTGCGATCAAGCGCACGATTAAGAATATCCAGGGAGTGATCGACCCATGACGGCGGCCCAAAGCGCGACACACCATCAAGCGGGCTCCCATAAGACCCATCAGCCGCGCAGCGAAGTGCGCGACGGCATGCACATCGATTGGGATGTGCCGATCGTCATGGACGACGGGCTGGTGCTCAAGGCGGACGTGTTTCGCCCGGTGAAGGCCGGCAAATATCCGGTGATCCTGAGCTACGGCCCCTATGCCAAGGGCCTCAGCTTCCAGGAGGGCTATCCGAGCGCGTGGCAGCGCATGGCCGAGAAGCATCCCGACGTCGTCGCGGGCTCGTCGAACAAATATCAGAACTGGGAGGTGGTCGATCCGGAGAAGTGGGTGCCGCACGATTATGCCTGCGTGCGCGTCGATTCACGCGGCTGCGGCTGCTCGCCGGGGATCATCGAGCATTTCTCGCCGCGCGAGACCAAGGATTTCTACGACTGCATCGAATGGGCAGGCGTGCAGCCGTGGTCGAACGGCAAGGTCGGGCTCGACGGCATTTCCTATTACGGCATCAACCAGTGGCACGTCGCCTCGCTCGAGCCGCCGCACCTCGCGGCGATCTGCATTTGGGAGGGCGCGGCCGATTGGTATCGCGACATGACGCGCCACGGCGGCATTTTGTGCACGTTCTGGAAGAACTGGTACGACATGCAGGTCAAGACCGTGCAGTACGGCGCCGGCGAACGCGGCCGCCGCTCGCCGATCCACGGCGAGCTCGTGTGCGGGCCGGAGACGCTCAGCGAGCAGGAACTCGCCGCGAACCGCGCCGATCTCGGCGGCGCGATCCTCGCCCATCCGCTCGATGACGACTATCACCGCGCCCGCTCGCCGGTGTGGTCGAAGGTCAAGGTGCCGTTGTTGTCGGCCGCCAATTGGGGCGGCCAGCCGCTCCATCCGCGCGGCAACTTCGAGGGCTTCGTGCAGGCGGCGTCGAAGGAGAAATGGCTCGAGGTGCACGGCATCGAGCACTGGACCCATTTCTACACCGACTACGGCCGCGAGCTGCAGCTGAAGTTCTTCGACCATTTCCTCCACGGCAAGAAAAGCGGCTGGGAGGAACAGCCGAAGGTGCAGCTCCAGGTCCGCCATCCCGGCGAAAAGTTCGTGCCCCGCGGCGAGAACGAATGGCCGCTCGCCCGCACGCAAGTGGACGAAGTTCTATCTCGATCCGGCCGACGGCGGCCTCAAGCCGCGCGCGGCCGCCGGCAAGGCGGCGCTCTCGTTCGAGGCGATGGGCGACGGCCTCACCTTCCTCTCCGCGCCGATGACCGAAGCGACGGAAATCACCGGGCCGATCGCCGCGAAGCTTTTCGTGTCGTCGTCGACCAGCGACGCCGATCTCTTCCTGGTGCTGCGGGTGTTCTCGCCGGACCTCAAGGAAGTCGTGTTCCAGGGCGCGATCGATCCGCACACGCCGATCGCGCAGGGCTGGCTGCGGGCGTCGCACCGCAAGCTCGACCGCAAGCGCTCGCTGCCCTATCGGCCCTATCACAGCCACGACCGCAAGCAGCCGCTGAAGAAGGGCGAGGTGGTCGAACTCGACATCGAGATCTGGCCGACATGCATCGTGGTGCCGCCGGACCATCGCATCGCGCTCACCGTCCGCGGCAAGGATTACGTCTATGGCGGCCCGAGCGGCGGGCGGCTCTCGAACTTCAAGAACGAACTGACCGGCTGCGGCCCGTTCCTGCACGACGATCCGCAGGACCGCCCGCGCGACATTTTCGGCGGCGTCACCACGCTGCACTTCGGCCGCGGCATGGCGAATTACGTGCTGCTGCCGATCATCCCGCCGAAGGCAGACGGCGAAGGCGAAGAGCAAGCCGGCGGCCAAGGCAAAGAAACGCGGGATGTAGCCCGGATTGAGCGCAGCGAAATCCGGGGCAGGTTCGCCAAATATGGCAAGCGGGTCCCGGATTTCGCTGCGCTCAATCCGGGCTACAGGGTTCAGACGAACGCGCTTTTAGAGGACCATTCGCAATGACCAACAACGACTGGAATCGTTACGGCCCCACCGCCGCGCGTCCGAAAGGGGCAAAGCCCGGGCGCGAGGTGCGGCCGCAGAGCATCACCATCGATATCCATTCCCATATCGCGATCCCGCAGGCGGCCGAGCTTGTCAAACCGCACCTCGACCTTGCGACCATTCCGCTCGCCCATTTCGCGACGCCCGAGACCAAGGCGCTCAACGCGCGGCAGGATGCCGACCGCCGCACCGTCATGACGAGCCATGACGCGCGCCTTGCCGATCTCGACGCCATGGGCATCGACCTTCAGCTCGTCATGTGTCCGCCGCCGCAGTGCTACTACACGGTGCCGCTCGACGTCGCGGTCAAGGCGGCGCGCGTCGTCAATGACGGCATCGCCGAGTACATCGCGAAAAAGCCCGACCGCTTCGTCGCGCTTGGCAGCGTGCCGATGCCGGACGGCAACGAGGCGGCGCGCGAACTCGAGCGCTGCATGACGTCGCTCAAGTTCAAGGGCGTGCAAATCCTGACCAACGTGGCCGGCAAGGAATTGTCCGACCCGGCCTTCGCGCCGTTCTGGAAGAAGGCGGAAGAGCTCGGCGCCGTCGTCCTCATCCACCCCAACGGCTTCACCGAGGCGCAGCGCTTCACCCGGTTCTATTTCAACAACGTCATCGGCAATCCGCTCGAGACATCGATCGCGCTCCATTACCTCATCTTCGACGGCGTGCTGGAGCGCCATCCGAACCTGAAGATCATCGCGGTCCACGGCGGCGGCTTTCTCGGCGCCTACTCGGGCCGCATCGACCACGTCTGGGGCGCGCGCGGGGACGCCCACGCCGGCCTGCCGAAACCGCCGACGAGCTATCTCAAGAAGATCTATGTCGACACCGTCGTCTTCACGCCGGCGCAGCTTGCCGCCCTGGTCGACACCTTCGGCGCCGACCACATCCTTCTCGGCACCGATTATCCCTACGACATGGCGGAGTACGATCCGCTCGAACACCTCGTCGCGACCAAGAGCCTCGATGCCACCGCCCGCGCCGCCATCGCCGGCGGCAACGCCAAGCGGCTGCTGGGGGTTTGAGGGCGGCATTGCTTTACGAAGTATAAATCTGAGTTTGTCGTCGCCCGGCTTGACCGGGCGACCCAGTAATCACGGCCGTTCTGGTCGGCGCGCGGCCTTCAAAAGATATCCGGGGTTACTGGATGCCCGCTTTCGCGGGCATCACGTTTCCGTGTCCGCGAATAAGGCGCTGTTAACGGAAACAATCATACAACATCGTCAGTATCGACGTTCCGCGGTTGGCACGACCAGGTAGAGCGGAGCGGCTTGTAGCGTAATGCGTAGGACGGAGTTGTTATGACACGCGTAGCTTTGGCCGGTGGGGCGGCCGCCATTCTTTTGCTCGCGGCCTATGGCCTCGTCGAAGCCGGAAAAAGTCTTTCAACTTCGTTAATGGCGACGGCGCCGGATGAGCAGCCGGTCCGGATGGCAGCTGCGCCGCCAAGCTTGCCGGCGCCTCCGCCCGTCGCGGCACCGCCCGCGCTGCCGCGCGATGTCTTCGCCGATGCCACCGGTTCGGTGCGCGCGGCGGCACCGGTCGCACCGGTCTATGCGGCGGCCCCGGCGCCCGCGCCGGCCCCCATGCCGCGCCCCGTCATGGCGGCGAGAGCGGCGACCCCCGCCTGCACCAATCCGCACGCCATGGGCGTGGTCCGCACGGTCGAGATCGACACGACCGGCGGTCCGGGTTTCGGCTCGCAGCACTTCAAGGACTATGACTTCCTGCGCGACCACGAAGTCGTGCTGACCTTCGACGATGGCCCGTGGCCCGGCCACACCCCGGCCGTGCTCAAGGCGCTGGCCGACCAGTGTCTGCGGGCGACGTTCTTTTCCATCGGCAAGCACGCGACCTATCACCCGGAAATCCTGAAGATGGTGGTCGCCGCCGGTCACACCGTCGGCAGCCACACCTGGTCGCATGCCGACTTGCAGGCGGTGATGAAAAAGAGCGGCCCCGACGCCGCGAAAGAGGAAATCGAAAAAGGCATCAGCGGCGTGCGCATGATGGCGGGCGCGCCGATCGCGCCGTTCTTCCGCTTCCCGGACCTGCGCCATCCGCCGGAAATGGTGACCTATCTCGGCGAGCGGAACATCGCGAGCTTCTCGACGGACATCGACTCGTGGGACTTCAAGATCAAGAAGCCGGAGGAATTGACCCGCACGCTGATCGCCAAGGTGCAGAAGGCGGGCAAGGGCATCATCCTGATGCATGACTTCCAGAAGTCGACCTCGCTCGCGCTGCCGCAAATCCTCGCCCAGCTGCAGCAGAACGGCTTCAAGGTCGTGCACCTCATCCCGAAGGGCACGCTCCAGACGCTGCCCGAATACGACCAGGAGGTGCTGAAGGAGAACAAGCTGCCGACCTTGGCGGGCAACAAGTCGGCGGACAGCGTGGTGCGCACCGTCGACGAGTGATGGACCACAGCAGCCGGCGCCACGCTTTGTGATCAATCGATTGGCGTGATCGATCGATTGGCTTGAAAGCGACGCGGTCCCCCGCGTCGCTCTTTGTTTGAATTACCAAGCGCCAAAAATATTGACTCGTCATGCCCGCGCTTGTCGCGGGCATCCACGTCTTCCCTTCGCAATTTCCGCAAGTAAGGCGTGGATGGCCGGGACGAGCCGGGACGACCGGCCATGACGAAGCGAAGGCCGCGCTGCCGCGTGTGGAGCGCGCGGCGAGAAGCGCATCTGTTCAACGCTGCCGTCGCCGGCTTATGATGCGATAAATCACGCGGGCGGCAGCGTTGGCGGAGAGCGCAATGATGAAATCGGTTCCAAAAAGCCCGATATCGGCGGCGACCAGCCCGTCCGCGGCAAGCCATATGGCTGCCCGCCTTGCGCGGCGGGCCGCGCTCGCCGCGGCCGCGTCGTTTGTGCTCCTGTCGACGGCGCTGGCAGAACCGAACAGTGCCGTGCCGCCTTTTGCGTCGGCCGATTTCGGCTGGCAGTCGAACGTCGGCGACTGGCAGGCGCCGCCGCCGGGGCACGGTCATGGCCCGATCAAGAACGATCCCGCCCATCCCTATACGAGCAACTACCAAGGCGGGCTCACCGGCACCCAGCCGACGAAGCGGATTGGCGATGCGAAGGATCCGGTCTTGAAGCCATGGGCGGCCGCGCAGATGCAGGCCTCGAACGACGCGGCGCTGCGCAACGAATTGTCGATCCCGTTCGCGGCCCAGGCGCGGTGCTATCCGGGCGGCGTGCCGGGCCAGCTCCTGTTTCCGTTCGAGCCGTTCTATTTCGTCCAGACCCCGACCGAAGTCTGGATGATCTGGCAGCGCGATCACATGGTGCGCCGCGTCTTTCTCACCGACCAGCACTCCGAGCACGTGACGCCGTCGTGGTTCGGCGAATCGATCGGCCATTATGAGAATGGCGACACGCTCGTGGTTGACACCATCGGCCTGTCCACCAAGAACAGCTACATCGACAACTTCCGCACGCCGCACACCGAGAAACTGCACGTCGTCGAGCGCTTCACCATCGATCCGGACGGCAAGCACCTGACCGCGATCGCGACGGTCGACGATCCCGACACTTTCAACGCGCCGCTGACGATGCAGCAGCGCTGGGTCAAGACCGCCGGCCGGATGAAGGAAACCATCTGCGCCGAGGACCACGAGGACTATTTCCACCAGGGCCTCTTCCCCGTCCCGCAGACCGACAAGCCGGATTTCTGATCGGGCGACTGACGCGGCCCGCCAGCCGATTCCGTAGCCCGGATTGAGCGCAGCGAAATCCGGGGCAGGTTCGCCCAATCTGGCAAGCTGGTCCCGGATTTCGCTGCGCTCCATCCGGGCTACGGGCTCGGGTTGACGTCGCGAGTTAGCCCCCGGCGCCCGCCGCGCGGCTCTCGTTGATCAGCGCGACGATGCGCTCGGGGCTGATCGGCGCCTCGTTGACCTTCACGCCGAACGGGGCGAGCGCGTTCTCCACCGCGCCGATGATGGCGGCGATCGATGCGATGGTGCCGCCTTCGCCGGCGCCCTTCATGCCGAGAGGGTTGAGCGGGGAGGCGGTTTCGGTGTGGAGAATCTGGATCGGCGGCATGTCGGTTGCGCCGGGCAGCAGATAGTCGGCGAACGTCGTGGTCTGCGGCTGCGCGTCGTTGTCGTGGCACAGCCGCTCGAACAGCGCATTGCCGATGCCATGCGCGACGCCGCCGACCACCTGGCCTTCCACCACCATCGGATTGATGACGGTGCCGCAGTCATGCAGCACGGTGTAGCGCAGGATTTTCACCGCGCCGGTATCGATATCGACCTCGACTTCGGCGATGTGGGTGCCGTTGGAATAGGTCGATTGGTCGGGCTGGAAGTAGGCGGTGTTTTCGAGGCCCGGCGACAGGCCGCCGGCCATCGAGAAGCCCGGCATGCCGATCGATTTCACCGCGATCTCGCGAAAGCTCTTCTTCATGCCCGGCACGCCGCGCACTTCGGCAAAGCCGTTGCGCAGTTCGAGATCGTCGGGCGAGACCTCCATCATGTCGGCGGCGATCTGCTTGATCTTCTTTGCCACCTCGATCGCCGCGATGTGCGCCGAGGAGCCGGCATTGACGGCCGTGCGCGCCGCAAACGTGCCGACCCCGAACGCGATCTCCTTGGTGTCGGCGGTCGCGACCGTCACGTCCTCGTAGGACACGCCGAGCTGATCGGCGGCGATCTGCGCGAGCGTCGTCTTGTGCGATTGTCCCTGCGGCGTTGCGCCGGTGTAGAGCACGATCTTGCCGGTCGTGGCGATGCGCACCGTCGCCCCTTCGTAAGGGCCGAGGCCGGTGCCCTCCACCGCGTTGCTCATGCCGAAGCCGATGTAGCGGCCGGCCTTTCGCGCGGCTTCCTGGCGCGCCGCGAAGCCGGCGTAGTCGGCGCCCGCGAGCGCCGCCGCCTGCGAGCCCGGATAATCGCCGCTGTCGTAGGTCACCGGCCGGCCATCGCGGAAGATGATGCCGACCTTGTAGGGCATCTGGTTGGGCTGGATGAAATTGCGCCGCCGCACTTCGGCGCGGTCGAGCCCGACGGCTTCCGCGAGGCGGTCCATCATCCGTTCCATCACGAACACGCCTTGCGGCCGCCCGGCGCCGCGCACCGGCGTGGTCGAGATCTTGTTGGTGTAGACCGCGTTGAGCTCGATCTTGAAGTTCGGCACGACGTAAGGGCCCGGCACGGTGGTGGCGGCGATCCACGGCAGCACCAGCCCCCACGGCACGAACGCGCCGGTGTCGTGCACCAGCCGGCCGCGCAGGCCGAGGATTTTCGCATCGGCGTCGACCGCAAGCTCCAGGTCCCAGAACTGGTCGCGCTCCTGGTGGGTGCAGAGGAAATTCTCGCGCCGGTCCTCGATCCATTTGACCGGGCGGCCGAGCAGCTTGGTCGCGGCGGCGACGCACGGATATTCCGGATAGATCGCGCCCTTCGGCCCGAAGCCCCCGCCGACATCGGGCGTAATCACGTGCATCTGGTTGTCGTTGAGATCGAGCACGTCGAGGAGGCCGCGCTTGATGCGATGCGAGCCCTGGGACGAGATGTAGACCGTGTAGGAATCCGCAATCGCGTCATAGTTCGCGACGAGCCCGCGGCATTCCATGAAGAACGGGCCGCCGCGATGGATGAAGATGCGCTCGGCGACAACATGCGCCGCCTTCGCGAACGCGGCATCGGCATCGCCGACCGTGATCGGCACCCGCGCCGCGATGTTGGACTTGCCGTCCGCGTGGGCGAGCGGACTGCCGGGCTTGATCGCCGCGGCACAATCCGCCACCGCCGGCAGCGGTTCGTAATCGACCTCGACGAGGGAGGCGCCATCCTCCGCGAGATAGCGACTGTCGGCGATCACCATCGCGACCGGCTCGCCGGCATAGACCGCCTCGCGGTCCGCGAGCGCATAGGGCATGTAGAGCTGGGTGATCGCGGGGCTCGGCACGAACAGCGGCAGCGAATTCTTGCGGATCGGCTCCGGCAAGCTCGGCGAAGGTCAGGACGAGATGCACGCCCTTCGCGGCCTTTGCCGCTGCCGTGTTGATGCTGCGAATGCGCGCATGCGGGTGGGGGCTGCGCACGAAGGCCGCATGCAACGTGCCGGCGAGCCGCACGTCGTCAATGAAGCGGCCGTGCCCGGCGAGCAGCGCCGGGTCCTCCTTGCGCTTGACCGCGGCCCCGAACCATTTCGCTCCCATCCGTTTCTCCGCTCAGCTGATGGCTCAGCCCGTAGGGCGGATTAGCGTAGCGTAATCCGCCAGTTCATGCGGCCGCTTACGCCTTCCGCCGATCTTTCGCAACGGACTTCGCAACGAACTCGGCGATGCTTGAGCGAGCCGGCGGATTACGCTGCGCTAATCCGCCCTACGAATTGCAAGCAACCCTGCTCGCATCACAATTCGCGCAGCGCGTTGAACTGGGCGACGTAACCCGAGGCATCGATGCGGGCGGCGATGATCGTGGTGCGGCCGGATTTCAGCGCTGCCGAAAGCGCCGCGCTCAACTGCTGCTCGGTCTCGACGACGGCGGCGTCGGCGCCGAATGCCTGACCGAGCTTTTCCCAGTCGACGCCGCCGAGATGGACGCCGTGGGGCGGCACGCCCTTGATCTCCTGCTTTACGCGAATGAGGCCGATCTCCTGGTCGTCGAACACGAGCACGATGATCGGCAGATTCTCGCGCCATGCGGTCTGCAGATCGGCAATCGCCATCATCAGCCCGCCGTCGCCGGTGAAGGCAAGGATCGGCCGGTCCGGAAACGCGAGCCGCGCGCCCATCGCGCCCGGCACCGCATAGCCCATGGAGGCAAGGCCGTTCGACGTCAGGAATTCGCGCGGACCGTAGGCCTCCCATTTCTGCACGACGAGCAGCCGGCTCGCGCCGGCATCGCAAGTCGCGACCGTCGTGCGCGGCATCACCGCGCGCGCGACCTCGACCGCGCGCTGCGGCGACAGGCCGGTCGACGGCGTGTTGAGCGCGTCCGTCACCTGCTCGCGAAATTTCTTCGCGGCCTTGGCACCCCAGTCGCCGCCTTCCGGCGCCAGTTCGGCAAGCCGCGCCAGCAGCGGCTTGAGATCGCCGACCATCTCGGGATCCGCCGGCACGAACGCATCGAGGCTCGGCACCGAAGCGAGCGACAGCACGGGCAGCGTGTAGGGCCACGGCTTCGGCTGCAGCTCGACCGCGTCGAGGCCGACCGTGATGATGAGATCGCCGGCATTGACGAGTTCGCGCTCGATCAGGCCGCCGATGATGCAGCCGGCGCGCAGCGGATGATCCTCGGGGATCGCGCCCTTGCACTTGGTCGTGGTCAGCACCGGCGCGCCGAGCCGTTCGACGAACTTCACGAACTCCGCGGCCGCCTTGCACCAGTAGACGCCGAGCCCGACCAGCACCACGGGCTTGCGCGCCCGCGCCAGCATGTCGAGCGCCGGCTTGAGGTCGGCGCGATCCGGCGCCGGGAACACGAGGTTCGCGTTGAGCGGCGGCTCGGCGATGTAATCGCCGGCCTCGCGCACGGTCTCGCTCTGCGGCATCTCGAAATGCACCGGCCCGGGCGGTGCGCCCGTTGCGGTGCGCATGGCGCGGCGCACCTGCTGGCGCACCACCTTGGCGTCGATGGTCGTGCCCCATTTGACGATCGGCTCGTAGATCGCGAGCTGGTTGAGGCGCTGGCGCAGGCCGATCTCGTAGGTCGGCCGCGAATAGGAATCGGTGATGGCGATGAGCGGCGAGCGGTCGAGGAACGCGTGGGCAACGCCGTTGACCATGTTGGTCGCGCCGGGCCCACGCGTCGACATGCAGATGCCGGGACTGCCGGTGATGTCGCCCCAGGTGGCGGCGAGCATCGCGCCGGCGACTTCCTGCTTCATCAGCAGGAAGCGCATCTGGCGCTGGCGCGCCGCCTCCATCAGTTCGACGGATTCGCCGCCGGGATGGCCGACGATGAACGGCGTGCCCGCGTCCTTGAACGCGGTCGCGAGCACTTCGACAGTCGTGGCCATGGCGCCTTCCCGATTTCTCGCACGTGATTTCTTGCGCGCGAGGATTAGCACATCGTCAGTGCGGGGAGCAGGGATTGGCGTTCGAGCAGCGATCGCCGATGACGGCAACGCCCTGGACCTCGATCATGATCGCGGGGACGGCGAAGCCCGACACCGTGATCAGCGCGCTGCCCGGATAGTGGCCGTCAGGAAACATCTCGCGGCGCATTTCGGTCAGGCGATCGCCGTGGCGCGGATCGTTGATGAACACCGTCATCGTGACCAGGTCCTTCAGGCTGCCGCCGGCGCGCTTGAGCGTCAGGTCGATCTGGCGAAAGACTTCGCGGGCCTGCGCATCGAAATTTCCGGCAAGGCTCTTGCCCTCGCCGTCGACCGCCGCGGCCTGTCCGGCGAGCCACACGATCTTCCCGCCTTCGGTGATCACCGCCGGCGAATAGGCGCGCGCCTTCTGCCGGTCGTTACCCTGCACGTACTCGGCCGAGCCGGCCTGTGTCGCGAGGCCAAGAACCACGGCAAACGCCAAAGCAAAACGTGAGTTGATACGCATCGATCGCTCCCTCTGTTGCAACGAGCAGAGGGAACATAGCCGATCGACGGTACGCGGCCAGTATCATGTAACCGGTCATTCCGGGGGCGCCGGAGCGCAGCGGCGGCGAGCCCGGAATCCATGCCCTGGGCCGGTGTTCATGGATTCCGGGCTCGCCCTGCGGGCGCCCCGGAATGATGCCGAACGCATCGACGACATGCGCGTCGCGCTCTGCCATCTCCTTTCCGCATTTCTGTAATGGAACCGCAGCGTGCATTGCCCACGAAATGCTCTCCCGCCCAACGGGCGGATCGGATAAAAGGCAATTCGATGAGACCGCATCAGAGCCGTCCTTTGCGCCGTTATTTGCGCCGCCCTCTGCGCCGTCACGTGCTGTGCGCCGTCATCGTCGCCGCAGCGACCACCGCTGCGGCGGCGCAAGACCTCGGAACGCTCAACCCCCAGCCGCTTCCGCCGCTCGCTCACCCTGGCGATCCGAAGACTCCGGCGCGGGAACTCTTCGGCCGCGCCGCCGGGCCGACGTCGGAGAAGTCGCATGTGGTCGGGTTCTACTCGGCGGGCTGCCTCGCCGGCGCCGCCGAGTTGCCCATCAACGGGCCTGCGTGGCAGGTGATGCGGTTGTCGCGCAACCGCAATTGGGGTCATCCGGACCTCGTCCAGTTCCTCGAGAATCTCGCGGTGAAGGCGCGCAAGGCCCACGTGTGGAACGGCCTGCTGGTCGGCGACATGTCGCAGCCGCGCGGCGGCCCGATGATGACCGGCCATGCGAGCCATCAGGTCGGACTCGACGCGGATATCTGGCTGACGCCGATGCCAGAGCGTGAATTGAGCCGCGCCGAGCGCGAGGAAATCTCGGCGACCATGGTCGTCGCCGATAGCCGTCGCGACGTCGATCCGGCGGTTTGGACGCCGGGGCACCTCGGCATCATCAAGATGGCCGCCGAGAATCCGCGGGTCGAACGGATTTTCGTCAACGCTGCGATCAAGAGGGCGCTGTGCCGCGATACCGGCCATGATCGCTCGTGGATGTCGAAGGTGCGCGCCTATTGGGGCCACGACTATCATTTCCACGTTCGCCTGACCTGTCCGCACGACAGTCCGGAGTGCAAACCGCAGACACCGCCGCCGGCCGGCGACGGTTGCGGCAAGGACCTCGACTGGTGGTTCACCGACGAGGTGCTCCACCCCAAGCCCTCCGCAGTCCCCGCACCCAAGGCGACGACCATGGCGGGCCTGCCGGCGGCCTGCCGCACGGTCCTCAACGAGCCGTAGCGCTACTTCACCTCCCCCTGGAGGGGGGAGGTCGCGATCGCCCGCAGGGCGAGCGCGGGAGGGGGTGACGCACTTCCACAAACTCGGTGCCGAATTTGCTGCACCGCTGATTACTTCACCTCCCCCTGGAGGGGGGAGGTCGGCCGCGTAGCGGCCGGGAGGGGGTGGCAGCGCTTCCTCAAAGTGCGGCGCTGCATTTGTTGGACCGCTGCCACCCCACCCCGGACTGCCGTTCGGCAGTCCGACCCTCCCCCTCCAGGGGAGGGTGATTCTGCGCGGCCTCACGCCCTTGTATCCGTCGCTATTCCCTTCGAAGATGCGAGCCTGACCACGGAGTGCGCAGCGCAGCAGTGCGCAGCGGAGAGCAGTGCGCGGCAATGGACATCGCCGACCTCAAAATGTTCGAAGCGGTGGCGCGGCTTGCCGCCATGAGCCGCGCCGCGGAAGAACTGCACACCGTGCAGTCGAACGTCACGGCGCGCATGCGCCAGCTCGAGGCTGAGCTTGGCGCTGCGCTGTTCCATCGTACGCCGCGCGGCGTCACGCTGACCGATGCCGGCCGGCGCCTGCTGCCGTTCGCGACGCGAAATCGTCCGCCTGACCGCGGATGCCCGCCGCGCGGTCGCCGATGACGGCACGCCGACGGGCGCGCTTGCGATCGGCGCCCTGGAATCGACCGCGGCCCTGCACCTGCCGCCCATCCTTTCGGCCTATGCGGCGCAGTATCCCGACGTCGACCTGTCGCTGCGCGACCGGCACGCACGTGCGAGCTCCTCGCCGAAGTGCTGGAGCATCGCCTCGAAGGCGCGCTGGTGTGCGGGCCGGTCGATCACAAGGACCTCACACAAGTCCCGGTTTACAGCGAAGAGCTCGTGATCCTCGCCGGCCGCCGTCACGGCAGCCTCGAGGAGCTGATCGCGGCGCGCGATCTCAAGATCGTGGTGCTGCGCGCCGGCTGCTCCTACCGCGAGCGGCTCGAAGCGATCCTCGCCCGGCGCGGCGCGCCCGCCCCGCGGCAACTCGAATTCGGCACGCTCGAGGCGATCTACGGCTGCGTGCGCGCCGGGCTAGGCATCACGCTGTTGCCGCGCCGGCTCGTCGAAACCGTGTGGCGCGACCGCGGCGTCGCGATCCACCCTTTGCCGCCGCACGAGGCCAACGTCGCCACCGTGTTCATCCGGCGCCGCGATGCCTACGAGTCGCGCGCACTCGCCGCGTTCCTCGACCTGATCCGGCCTGCGGCCATGAGCGCTGCCGCCGAATAGGTATCTCGGCGAGCGATTGCCCCCATCACAACAATTCGCTTTTGCCCGCGCTTGCGCATCCTATCTGTCAGGAGCGGACAATTGAGGCGAACCATGGCGATTCGGACCAAATTGATGGAGCGGCTGGGGCTTACCCAGCCGGTGATCCAGGCGCCGCTCGCCGGCGGCGGCGATACGCCGGAACTTGTTGCGGCGGTGAGCGAGGCTGGCGGCATCGGCTTCATCGGCGCGGCGTATCTCACGCCGGCGCAGATTCGCGAAACCGCGGCGGCCGTGCGCGCCAAGACGTCGCGCCCCTTCGGCATCAATCTGTTTGCGCCGCTGCCGACGCCGAAGGTGCCGGCGGATGCGGCCGCGGCGACCGCGCACGCGGCGCCGTTTTTTGCCGAGCTTGGTCTTGCGGAGCCGACGACGCCGCAACCGAACTCAAGCCCTTATCCCGAGCAGTTCGCGGCCGTGCTCGACACTGGCGCGGCGGCCTTCAGTTTCACCTTCGGGAAGTTGCCTGCTGCCGATATGGCGGCGGCCCGCGCGCGGGGCATGTTCATTGCCGCAACCGCGACCACGGTCGATGAGGCGATCGCGCTCGAACGGGCCGGCGCCGATGCGATCGTGGCCCAAGGCAGCGAGGCCGGCGGCCATCGCGGCACCTTCGATGTCGACTTCGCCGCCGGCATGATCGGCACCATGTCACTCGTTCCGCAAATCTGCGATGCGGTGAAAGTGCCGGTCGTCGCCTCGGGCGGCATCATGGACGGCCGCGGCATCGCGGCGGCGCTCACCCTCGGCGCGCAGGCGGTGCAGCTTGGCACGGCGTTTCTCACCTGCGAGGAGGCGGGAATTCCCGCCGCCTACAAGGAGGCGGTCCTTGCGGCGCGCGAAAACGAAACGGCGGTCACCCGCGCGTTCTCCGGCCGTCCGGCGCGCGGCATCGTCAACCGCTTCATGCGATCGACCGACGGCGCGCCCGGCGCGATCCTGCCGTTCCCATTACAGAATGCGCTGACCCGCCCGCTGCGCACGGCCGCCGGCCAGCAGGGCCGCGCGGAATTTCTCTCGCTCTGGGCCGGGCAGGGCGTGCGCATGGCACGCCGGCAGAGTGCGGCCGCTCTCGTCGCCCGCCTCGCCAAGGAGACCGACGAGGCGTTGCGGCGCCTGCGTTGACGCTACGGCATCGTGGTGCCGGTCTCGCGAATGACGCGGCGGAATTTTTCGTTTTCGCGGGCGAGGAAATCGCGCACGTCGAGCGGCGGCGGCGGCTCGATGCCTTCCTCGGCGAGGAGATCGCGCAGCTTCGGATCATCGAGCGCCCGCGTCACTTCCTGTTTCAGCACGGCGACCGCTTCGCCCGGCGTGCCGCGCGGCGCGAGCAGCATGGTCCAGCTCGACAGCTCGAAGTCGGCGACACCCAACTCGGTGAACGTCGGCACGGTTGGAAACGCAACCGAGCGCCGTGCCCCGGTCTGCGCCATCGCCTTGACGATGCCCGCATCATAAGCGGGCTTGCCCGCGGCAAGGCCGGCGAAGAACAAGTCGAGGTGGCCGCCCGCGACATCGCCCATCGCCTGGGCGCCGCCTTTGTACGGGATGTGGCGGATGTCGAGGTTCATGATCTTGGCGAGCCAGGCGCCGGCGAATACCGGCGGGCTGCCGACGCTGCCGCCATAGGTGTATTTGCCCGGCGAGCGGTGGACCTCCGCGACAAGCTCGGCAAGGGTGTTCGCAGGAAACTGCTTCGCCGTCACAAGCACGAGCGGCAGCCAGCCGGTGACGGCGATCGGTTCGAAATCCGCGATCGAATATTTCACGCTCTTCGACATTTGCGGCATCGCCACGATCTCGGTCGGATAGCTGAGCAGCAGCGTGTAGCCGTCGGGCTCGGCGCGCGCGACCGAGGTGACGCCGATGGTGCCGCCCGCGCCCGGCCGGTTCATGATGACGAAGGATTGGCCCAGCCGCTCCTGCAGCCGCTGCGCCAGGATGCGCGCCGTCTGGTCGGTCGAGCCGCCCGGCCCGTACGGCACCACGATTTCCACCGGCCGGGTGGGATAGGGCGCGGCGGACGCCGGGACGCCGAGCGCTGCGGCGACGGCGACAACAAGAAACGCGCGCGAACCTGTCGACATGGACGTGACCTCTCCGAGAGCGGAGTCATAACATCGCGGAGCCGCCATGCGCGAGGGCATGCTTTGCGTGATGGGCAGGGTGGACAAGGCGGCCAGGGGCGAGCGAAAATTGCACGGCTGTAGTGCCGCCAACGCGTACGGCAGGCACCATTGACTTCGGTTGCGGCGGCGCCGGTTTCGGATTGCGCCAGGAGCAACCGGCGGCGATTTAGATTGAGTAGCGGGAAAGTTGGGGTGGCCATGAAAAATCCTCCGTTGCGACCACAGCCGGAGGGTTTGATGTCGCCTTTCTCGCAGCCTGGGAATCTGTGCTACTATCGCTTTTTTCGCTTGGCGCAGCGTGCTTGGCCAGTCGTGTTTTGCAACGCTTTCAGGGAATAAAATAATGGCGGACTGGGCGCGTACAAGCGACAGTGGTCCCAAGACCAAGATCAGCATGTGCTTGGCTGTCGCTGCCGCCGCTATTTTTTTGACGGTCCCTTTGCGAGATCGCGCCGTGGCCGAAGACGACGTGTTTCAACATGCGGTGAACTATATTTTTACCGGCAGAATAGACCCTGAAGTCGGCCCGGAAATTGTTAATCGGAAGTCTTGCATAATTGTGGTGCCATTGGCTCAATTTCAAAGATACGCCAAATATTATTTGACGCGGTTTAAGATGGACACCTCGCGCATCAATAAACTATATGCAGGATCGCAAGTTTCGTACGAATTGGAAGTTCGCGGTGATGACATTATTGTTGAATACCTCAATAACGATAAAACGACGATAGAGTTTGGACTAAGGTCCGCGAACATTCCACTCCCCGGAAATATTGAGCAAACAGAGAAGGCATTTCGTCTTATTTTTGATCAATACTGTCGGCCCGAAAAACCAAAGATGCCGTTTTAGAGCGTATTTCGATTGGATTAAATCGCCTATCGAGATGCCCACGCTTTTTCGCGGGCATACACGTGTTTGTTTCGATGTTTGTCAAAGGAAGGCGTGGATGGCCGGGACAAGCGGCCATGACGACGTTGAGTTGCTTCAAGACGAACAGAATCCGCTCTAGCATATGCCGCACGGGGTGCCAACGCGCGTCAGTTGATAAGCGGCGGGGGCGCCCAAAAACGCGACTTCCTTGGAGAAAAGCTGTGACTCTGTGGAAAAGGCTACAGGAGGTGGACATCTGCCTCGCCAACGCTACGACGATGGTTTCCGCCCGCCAAGGCAGGAATGCCCCTGTAATCCTGGACCCTGTTTAATTTTCCAACTGCCCGACATGCTCGACAATCGCTTCGGCAATTCTGTACTGCTCGTCTTCGGTGAATGTCCACCTCGCTCCTCGAATTAAAATCGGCCTCTTACGAAGCCCTATCACCACCGGCAGCCGAGTTCATGAGGTTTACCGGAGATATCGTCGCTAAACCTGATGACGTTGCCCTTTTTGACTTTGCAGTTCCCGTCAAACTTGAAACTGGGTGGTAAGCGAGGGCTAATCACCGGTGGGCAGGGCGGATCGTGGCCCGTGCGTCACCATCCGGTTTCGTGGCCGCCTTTGCCCACGCTACGATGCTTTGCTATAGGCGGATGACCAAGGGGGGGGATTGATGGGCGAGCGCGACGAACTTGTGCTGGCGTATCGGATTCTGGCGGCGCATGGCGTCGTCGATGCGTACGGGCACGTGAGTCTGCGCACCGCGCGCGACCCGCACCGGTATCTCCTCGCCCGCGCGATGGCGCCGGAGCTTGTGACCGCCGACGACATCATCGAGTTCGATCTCGACAGCAATCCGATCAAGGATCCGGGCGCTCCGCTCTATCTCGAACGCTACATTCACGGCGAAATCTTCAAGCGCAGGCCCGAGGTGAATGCGGTGGTGCACAACCATTCGCCGTCGGTGATTCCGTTCGGCGTCACCACCGTGCCGTTGCGACCGCTGTTCAACACCGGCGCGTTCATCGGCGAAGGCGTGCCCACCTTCGAAATTCGCGACTTCCAGGAGAGTGGCGACCTCATCATCAAGACGCCTTATCTCGGCTCCTCGCTCGCGGGCACGCTCGGCGCGAAGCCCGCCGCACTCATGCGCGGGCATGGCGCGGTCGTCGTCGGCGAAAGTCTGATGCTGGCGGTGGTGCGCAGCGTCTATCTCGAACTGTCGGCGAAGCTGCAGATGCAGGCGATGCTGATCGCCGGGCCGAACGGCAAGATCGTCTATCTCGATGAGAATGAAGTCGCCGCGACGAGCGGCCGCCAGGCCTCCGCCGGCACCTGGAAGCGCACCTGGGACCTCTGGTGCATCAAGGCGCAAGCCCAGATCGACAGCGAGACAAGGTCACGGCGGCGCCGCACAAAATGAGCCGCCACTCCGAGCCGGCCGAGTAGCCGGTCTCGGAATGGCAGCCGCGAGAGCGGATTCCGTTCGACTTGAATCACCTTCCCGCAGTCATGGCCGGGCTCGTCCCGGCCATCCACGCCTTGCATTCTGGTAGCGAGCGAAGAAAGGCGTGGATGGCCGCGACAAGCGCGGCCACGACGACTAACGAGCGACCTATTTCGCCGCGGCGGGGAACGCCGGCAATTTGCCGACATCGCGCTCGTCATGCTGGATGATGACGGTCGCTTTGAGGTTCGCGGCGATCTTCTTGAAGCGGTCGAGCGACGCGATCGTCGCGGCGCGGTCGGTGTTGAAGGACGGCACGCCGTCGCTCGCGTAATTTTCATGGAAGTGCGCGAGGTCGCCGGTCAGCAGCACGTAACCTTTGTCCTTCAGCTTGACGAGCAGGCTGTGATGGCCGGGCGTATGCCCCGGCGTGTTGATCATCACCACGGTGCCGTCGCCGAACACGTCCTTGTCCAACGGCACGGGCTCGACCTTGCCGCCGCCGCTGATCCAATTCGCAAAATTTGCGGGATTGGAGGCCGCGCTCAATTTGGGATCGTTCAACACCTCCCAATCGCCTTTGCCGATCAGGAGCGTGGACTTCGGAAAGGAAGCCACCTGGCCGATATGGTCGCCGTGATAGTGGCTGATGCCGACATATTTGATCTGGTCAGGCTTGAGTTCGAGCTTTGCCAGGAGATCGACCAGGCTCACCTTCGGCGCAACAGCGCCGGCACTCATGGAGTGGCCAGTATCCCACACCATGAAGTCGTCGCCGTGTTTGACGAGGTAGCAGCTGAAGACAAGCTGCACCTTGAGCGCATTGGTGCCGCTATAGGCGTAGGTGTCGGTGAAGCGCAGGCCGACATCGGTCGGCGCGGCCGGCGTCCCGCAATCAAGCCGCGTCAGAGTGACTTCGGGCGGCGATTGCGCGAACGCGGACAGACTTACCAAGGCATTTGCGCAGGCGCCGACGGCCAACAACGACAGGGTTCGCTGCATGGTTTCCTCCCCAGAGGTGGGTTGAAGCAAAATGAGATTGCTTGGGCTTTGCTTGAGCTTGCGGATGTTGCCTTGTTGCCGCGAGCCGGTCAATCCGCCGGGCTGCGTGTGCCTCCCGCACACCGATGGAAAGCCGGCGGCAACCGGCTATACTGCCGGCGTGCCGCATCATAATGGCTCGCCGTCAGCGAGCCTCAACTTCAATCGCGGCTGAACCCCGGGGGAAACATGATCCGCAATCTTGCGACCTTGCCGGCCCGCTTTGCGCCGCTCCTCGCCGCGTTGGCGGCTCTCGTCACAACGACCGCGCACGCCGGCGATTTGCGGGTGATCTCCGCCGGCGCCGTGCGCGGCCTGATCGCGCAGATCATCGACGACTATTCGCAGAAGACCGGCCAGAAGTTCAACTTCACCATCGGCACGACCGGACAGCTGCGCAATATCATCGCGTCGGGCCAACCGGCGGATCTTGTCATCGTGTCGGCGCCGCTGATGGGAGAACTGGAGAAGACCGGCAAGCTCGTCGCCGGCAGCCGCACCGATCTCGGCCGCGTCGGCATCGGTGTCGCAGTCCGCGACGGCGGTCCGGCGCCCGATGTCTCGACGCCGGATGCATTTAAGAGGGCGCTCATCGCCGCGCATTCGGTCGCCTATACCAATCCGGCCGAGGGCGGCACCTCGGGGATTTTCTTTGCCGGCCTCGTCGACCGCCTCGGCATCGGCGATGCCATCAAGCAGAAGGCGGTGCTCACCCGCGGCGGACGTGAAGCAGCGATCGAGGTTGCCGAGGGCCGCGCCGACATGGCGATCGTGTTCATGAGCGAGGGCATGGCCGTGAAGGGCATCAAGCTTGCCGGCGCGCTGCCGGAGTTGATGCAGGATTATTCGCAGTATGCGGCCGCGATCCCGGCGAACAGCGCGGACCCTGCCGCCGCGCGCGCTTTCATCACGGCCATCGCGTCGCCGGCCATGGCCGCCCGCTGGCGCGCCAACGGCTTCGAGCCGCCGAAATAGAATATGCGTTGGTCATTCCGGGGCGCCGAAGCGAAGCGGAGGCGAGCCCGGAATCCATAACCACGGACCGAGGAGTATGGATTTCGGGCTGCCTCGCTACGCTCGGCCCCCGGAATGACGAGGTTACTTGGTACGAGCTTCGGCAAGTCGCGCGAGGGAGGTGTCGCAATGCGTCTCAAAATTCGAATGTTTTTCATCGCGGGTGCAGCCGCAGCCGTCATGGCGACACTCGCGAGCACGCCGCTCGCCGCCCAGGAGCGCAAGTACCTCGCGCCTGCGGATCAGGTGACCGCGATCCGCGCCGCGCGGCTTTTCGACTCGCGCTCGGGCACCATGCTGAACAATCAGGTGGTGCTGATCCGCGGCGACAAGATCACCGACGTCGGTGGGGCGGTGCAGATTCCCGCCGGCGCGACCGTCATCGATCTCGGGAGCGCCACCGTGCTGCCGGGCATGATCGACGCCCACGTCCACGTCAACACCGGCGGAGCAACGCTCGCGCAGCGCACGCTTGATCGCGGTCGCCAATGCGCAGATCGACCTCGATGCCGGCTTCACGACGGTGCTCGATATGGATTCGCGCGGCGGCTTCAACACCGTCGACCTGCGCGATGCAATCAATGCCGGTTATATCCAAGGGCCGCGCATGCAGGTGGTCGGCCAATCGATCAATCAGCGCGCCACCAACTATTATCCCGACACCCAGTCGGTGCGGTTCTACGAGGGCTTCACCGAGAACAAGAACGTCAATTCGCCGTGGCTCGCGCGCGCCGCAGTGCGCGAAAACAAGCTGCACGGCGTCGACTACATCAAGATTTACACGACGCAGGATTTCGCCGGCACCATGCACATGTGGAAGCCGGACGCGACCTTGGTCAACAGCCCCTCGCTGACCTTCGAGGAAGTGCAGGCGATCGTCGACGAGGCGCATCGGCTCGGGCTCAAGGTCGCGTGCCACGCCTATGGCGGCGAGGGCATGGACAGCTGCATCAATGCCGGCGTCGATGCCAACAATCACCTGCTCGAACTCGACGACAAAGGCATCAAGGTCCTGCTGGAGAAGAAGCTGCCCTACGTGCCGACGGTCGACGATCTGATCGCGCTCGAAGCGCCCGATCTGCGCGACACCGGCGGCCGCAATTCACGCCTGAAGCTGCTTGAAGGCGCCTTCAAGCGCGCGTTCGCCGCCGGCATTCCTATCGTCTTCGGCAGCGGCGCCACGTCGGTCGCGATCCCGCACGGCAAGCAGGGGAACCAGTTCGGCTATTTCGTGAAATGGGGCATGACCCCGCTGCAGGCGCTGCAGACCGCCTACCTGCCGGCCGCCGCGATGCTCAACTACCACTGGGAAAACGAGATCGGCAGCATCGAGAAAGGCAAGTTCGCCGACATCATCGCGGTCGCGGGAAATCCGCTCAACGATGTGTCCGAGATGGAGCGCGTGAAATTCGTCATGAAGGGCGGCCGCGTGGTGCGCAACGATCTGCGCGCGCCGTAGCGCCGAATTCACCTCCCCCTGGAGGGGGGAGGTCGCGCCCGCCGTAAGGCGGGTGCGGGAGGGGGTGACAGCGTCTTCCACTATACGCAGCGCTGAAATTTATTGCAGCGCTGTCACCCCACCCCGGACCGCTTCGCGGTCCGACCCTCCCCCTCCAGGGGAGGGTGATCTTGCTCACGGCGCGCTGCGGCGGCGGGCGGTGAAGAACGTCACGACGTACCAGCAGATCCACGCGATCAGGATCGGCGTCAGCGAAAACTTGACGATCTTCACGGCGAGCGCCGCGTTGTCGCGCGACAGGTGCTCGCAATCGAGGTCCTTGTAGACGCACAACAGGTTCGTCGGCACCGCGCCGCTCTGGGCGCAGACCGGATTGGCGCGCGCTTCCGCTTGCATGCGCAGGCACATCCGAGCCTCGCGCCTCACGCTATTTGCATGCTCGCGGGCAAAATAAGAAGCGGATCCGGCGAACCACAACGCCGCCAATGCTATCGCGATCCAATGTACGCGGGTCAAATCCTGGAGCATGAGAATCCCATTTCTGAAAAAACAAAGGTTCAATCGCTCTAAGTTATACGCGATCGAACGTCAGCAAAAGTGCTGCGCGTGCTCACCCCTGGCGGTGGCCGCGCGAGCGCGGGCTTCGGGCGGCGCTGCCGTATCCGCTATCGAATTGATTGAGCGGATTTGAACGGCCTCGGCTGCACGACGTGGATGTTCGTGCCGGCCGAGGCCGCTCGAGCCGGGCGCTCAGACGATACCCGGCACAACGGGGCTGCCCCGTGTTCTTGGAAACGTTGCCGCCGCTTGTCGTGTTCCCTTGGGAACGCGCTGTCAGCCGACCAGCAGATCGAAAACCGTCGGTGCCAGGCCGACACAATAATAGGCGAGCAAAAGGCCGTGCCACACGGCGGAGTGCGGCCATTCCTCATTAAAAAACCGACGCCGGCAAAACCATCTCATACGCGAAAACCTTGCACATGCTTGCCGCCCAAACGCGGCGGCGCATGCCGTAGACAATGCAGGCGATGTGCCACGGGCCCTGTCGAGCAATCCCAGAGGGTTGGTTGGTTAAGAAATCGCTGCGGGAATATTTCGATATGTAAATCTTGCCCGCAGACGGCATTTTCTGCCGACTGTGCACGATGCGAACCACAACTGGAGCGGTTTCCGTTACGTCTTGAAGCACCTCAACGTCGTCATGGCCGGGCTTGTCCCGGCCATCCACGACTTCCTTCGGAGAAATTCGAAAGAAAGCGTGGATGCCCGCGACAAGCGCGGGCATGACGAGCGGGAGGCGATTTCATCAAAGCGATAGAAGCCTGGTTTGCACGCGCGTCAGCGTCGCAAGATCCAATCCCCGCAGTCGCGCCGTTCTTCCCAGCCGGCGCGTTCGAGTTCGGGCTCCGTGCTCTCCGTCTGCGGATAGCCGAGACAGAAGTAGCCGATGAACCGCCACGCGTCCGGCACGTCGAGCAGTCCGCTCATCCGCTCGGGGTCGAGGATCGAGACCCAGCCCATGCCGATGCCCTCGGCGCGCGCCGCAAGCCACATCATCGCAATCGCGGTCACGACCGAATATTCGGCCATCTCCGGCATGGTGCGGCGCCCGAGGCCGTGCCCGACCGTCGTTGAGCGATCGGCAAACACGCCGAACTGGCACGGCGCCTCTTCGAGGCCCGCCAGCTTCAGCGTCGCGTATTTGGCGGCGCGCTCGCCCGCATAGGAATTGAGCGCGTCGGCGTTGCGGGCTTTGAACTCCGCCCGCACGGCGTCGCGTCGGGCAGGATCATCGACGATCACGAACCGCCACGGCTGACTTAACCCAACCGACGGCGCAAGCCGCGCGACGTCGAAGAGTCGTTCCAGCGTGCCGGCCGGCAGCGGATCGATGCGAAACCGCCGCACGTCGCGGCGCCAGGCGAAAAGTTCGCGCAGGCGAATGCGAAAAGCGTCATCGAAGGGAGGTGCGGTCATGGCAGACCATCGTCATCGCGCGCCAACGATCGCAGCGCCGTCATGACAGCGCCCTCGGCAGCGCGGCGGCCGTCAGCAGGACGAGGACTTCATTCACCTGTTCGAGCGCGCCGAGCACGTCGCCGGTTTGGCCGCCGATCTGCCGCAACGCCAGCAGCGCCATCGCGCCACTCGCGATCGCGATAAGCACGAGCGCAACGATGCCTGCCGCCGGACCGAGGGCCGAGAGCAAGCGTGACTGCGCCCAGCACGGCGGCAGCAATCGCGGCCTGCGATGGCGGTCGGCCGGCGCCGGCGGACAGCCCATCCTGGCGTGCCGGCGGCACGAGATGCATGAACGCCGGCATCGCCGCGCGCGCTGCCGCGTGGGCCGCGACGAGCGCAAGCGCAACGGCTGCCGGGTGCGCGATGGCGGCGAGCGCGCTCCACCTCAGCAGCAGCGACAGTGCGAGCGCGCAGGCGCCATAAGTGCCGAGCCGGCTGTCGCGCATGATGTCGAGCTTTTTCGCGCGATCGGCCCCGCCGCCAAACCCGTCGGCGGTGTCGGCAAGTCCGTCCTCGTGGAGGCATCCGGTCAGGATCATCGCTGCGGCGAGCGCGAGCGCCGCGCACGGTCCGCTCGGCAGCCCGACGATGTACGATGCCCAATAAACGAACGCAGCAGCGGCGCCGACGAGCATGCCCGCAAGCGGAAACGTCCAGCTGGCGCGGGCGAGATCACCGCTCGTCAGCGGCGCCGCATGTGCAAGCGGCAGGCGCGTCGAGAACATAATGCCGATCTTGAGGTCGGCGACGAGACGCATCCCGATGCCAAGGGCACGCGTGCCCCAGTGGTGCGGCCCGCTGTCATGCCCTTCCGTGCCATGCGCTGTCATCTGCCGCTCTGAGGGGTCGTCGGCGGCGATGCATGAAAGAACGACGCAACACATTCACCTCCCCCTGGAGGGGGGAGGTCGGCCGCGCCAGCGGCCGGGAGGGGGTGGCAGCGCTTCAAAATATCGGGCGCCGTGATCGTTGCACCGCTGTCACCCCACCCCGGACTGCCTTCGGCAGTCCGACCCTCCCCCTCCAGGGGAGGGTGACGTTCGATGCCGGTAGGCTCAAGCCCCCGGAATTTGCTAGACAGTGTTCTCGCCGGCCACCGCGGACATCCATGACCAGCTTTTCCTCCTTCGCCGATTTGCAATCGGCTTGCATCGATCTGCCCGACGCCGATGAGAACTGCGGCGACCGCAGCGACCAACCGTGACGCCCAGCTCACCAAGCCGCCGCGCAGTCTCGGCCGGCTCGAGGAGCTGGTGTTCTGGCTCGCGCGCTGGCAAGGCCGCAATCCGCCACGGCTCGACACCGTCGAGGTGCTGGTGTTCGCCGGCAATCATGGCGTGACCGCGCAGGGCGTGTCGGCGTTTCCGGCCGCGGTGACCGAGCAGATGGTGGCGAATTTCGCCGCCGGCGGCGCCGCGATCAATCAGCTCAGCCGGGTCGCGGGCGCGAGCCTGCGCGTCATTCCGCTCGCGCTCGACGAGCCGACCGCCGATTTTACGTCGGCGCCCGCGATGGACGAGGCTGCGTTCCTGTCGGCGGTCGCGAGCGGCTACGTCGCTGTCGCGCCGGGGACCGATCTCGTCTGCCTCGGCGAGATGGGCATCGGCAATACCACGGCAGCTGCCGCGATCGCGGCGGCGCTGTTCGGCGGCGGCGGCGCGCGTTGGGCCGGGCGCGGCACCGGCGTCGATGACGACGGTCTTGCCCGCAAGCGCGCTGCCATCGATGCCGGTCTTGCCCGTCATGCGAACCTCGCCGGCGACCCGCTGCGCATCGCCGCGGCGCTCGGCGGGCGCGAACTTGCCGCGATCCTCGGCGCCGCGCTTGCGGCCCGACGGCAGCGCATCCCCGTCATGATCGACGGCTTCGTCTGCACGGCAGCGGTCGCGCCGCTCGCCAAGCTCAAGCCCGACGGTCTCGCGCACGCGGTCGCCGGCCATGTGTCGGCCGAGGCCGGCCACCGCGCGCTGCTCGATGAACTCGGCATGAAGCCGCTGCTCGATCTCAACATGCGGCTCGGCGAAGCCTCGGGCGCCGCGATCGCGGCCCAAGTGCTGCGCGCCGCCCTTGCCTGCCAC
Source organism: uncultured Alphaproteobacteria bacterium (assembly GCA_963702755.1). GTDB lineage: Bacteria > Pseudomonadota > Alphaproteobacteria > Rhizobiales > Xanthobacteraceae > JAJPKK01. The sequence goes on from CAVPDZ010000028.1 coordinate 176,509, forward strand.
ACCGGCATGGCGACCTTCGCCGACGCCGGCGTCTCGGGGAAATTGTAGCCCTTCACCTCCCCCTGGAGTGCGAGGGCGTTTCATCCTCGACGCCGCAGACTCACCTCCCCCTGGAGGGGGGAGGTCGCGCCCGCCGCAAGGCGGGCGCGGGAGGGGGTGGCGGCGTTTCCTCATTTTCGGCGCCGTGATTGTTGCATCGCTGTCACCCCACCCCGCACTCCCCCAGCCGCCTCCCCCTTCAGGGGAGGGTGAAGCGTTGTCGACCGCGATGGCGTGAAAGAACGTGCCGCTGACGTGGCCGCGGCGGCCGCCGGCGGGGCCGAGCGAATTATTCTGCGCATCGGCAAGCTCGGCAAAGCTCGCGTCGCGTCCCGGCGCCGATCAGCGCTGCATAGTGGAATTCATGGCCGCGCAGCACACGTCCGGCCGGCCCAAGCGGGCCATCGCCGCAAAGCCGCGCGCTGCGATAGCCGAGATGGAGCTTGCGCTGCGCGAAGCTCGTCGCGTGGCCGAGGAGGCCGGCCATCGGGTGGCGCACGCCGTTTGCGTCTTCGAGGCCCTCGCCGAGCACCATGTAGCCGCCGCACTCGCCATGCACCGGGCGCGTCTTCGCAAAATCGCGCAAGCCTTGCCGGAAGCGCTGCGCGGCGGCGAGCGCGCCGGCATGAAGCTCGGGATAGCCGCCGGGCAGCCAGCAGGCGTCGCAATCCGCGGGCGGCTGCTCGTCGGCGAGCGGCGAGAATGTCACGATCTCGGCGCCGGCGCGCCGCCAGCCGGCGAGCACATGGGGATAGATGAAGCTGAAGGCCGCATCGGCCGCGAGCGCAATGCGCTGTCCCGGCGGCGGCAACATCGCGGCGGCCGATGGCGCCGCGATTGTTAGCGGCGCGGCCGCAGCCGTGATGGCATCGAGATCGAGATGACGCTCCATAGTCGTCGCGAGCACGCTCGAGCCGCTCCGCGAGATCGCCGTGTTCGCCCGCTTGCACGAGGCCGAGATGGCGCTCCGGCAGCGCGAGCGCCGCGTCGCGCGGGATCGCGCCGAACACCGGAATGCCGATCGCCGCGATCGCGTCGGATACCAAAGCACGATGGCGCTCGCTGCCGACGCGATTGAGCACCACGCCCGCGATGCGCACCGCGGGATCATGCGTCGCAAGCCCGCGCACCACGGCGGCCGCCGTCTGCGATTGGCCGGCGACATCGATCACCAGCAGCACCGGCAGGCGGAAGCGCGCCGCGAGATCAGCCGTCGTGCCGCAACGGCCCGGCGGACCGTCGACGCCATCGAACAGCCCCATGACGCCTTCGATGACCAACAAAGGTTCATCGCCGGCAGTCGCGAAAGGCTGCGCCGCGTCGGCGGCGAGCGCATCCAGCAGTGCGGGCGGCATCGCCCAGCTGTCGAGATTGATGCAAGCCCCGCCGGTCGCCGCCGCATGGAACGCTGCGTCGATATAATCGGGACCCGCCTTCGCGGCGGCAACCGCGACGCCGCGTCGCTTCAACGCGGCGAGGAGGCCAAGCGTCACCGTGGTCTTGCCCGATCCGGACCGCGGCGCCGCAATCACGAGGCCGCGCGCGGTCATCGCCGGCCTCGCCCGCGAAACGCATCGTGACGCACGGCCGCCGGCGCACTATAGCCAGCGTCATGTTCAACGACGAAGGTCCCCCTCCGGATCGCCCGCTGCGGCGCGGCTGGACCACCGGCGCCTGCGCCACCGCGGCCGCAAAGGCCGCGTACGCGGCGCTGCTCGTCGGCGACTTTCCCGATCCGGTCGAGGTGACGCTGCCGCGTGGCGAGCGCCCGAGCTTCGCGCTCGCGGTCACGCGGCGCGACGATGGCGCGGCGACCGCGGGCGTCATCAAGGACGCCGGCGACGACCCCGACGTGACCCATGGCGCGCTGGTGCTCGCGACGGTGCGCGCGGGCGCGCCGGGGAGCGGCATCACCTTTCGCGCGGGCGCGGGCGTCGGCACCGTGACGCGGCCCGGCCTGCCGGTGCCGCCGGGCGAACCCGCCATCAATCCGGTGCCGCGCCGCATGATCGCCGCCGCAATCGCCGAGGTTGCCGCGGCGCACGATGCCGCCGCCGCAGCGCTGCGCGATGTCGTCGTCGAGATCGGCATCGCGGACGGCGAGCGTCTGGCGCAGAGAACGCTCAACGGCCGGCTCGGCATCGTCGGCGGCCTGTCGATCCTCGGCACCACCGGAATCGTCGTGCCCTATTCGTGCTCCGCCTGGATCCACGCGATCCACAGCGGCATCGATGTCGCGCGCGCGGCGGGCCTCGACCACATCGCGGGCGCGACCGGCTCGACCTCCGAAGCCGCGGTGCAGGCGCTCTACGGCCTGCCGGAGATCGCGCTCATCGACATGGGCGATTTCGTCGGCGGCATGCTCAAATATCTGCGCCGCCATCCGGTCGCGCGGGTGACGATCGCCGGCGGCGTCGGCAAGATCACCAAACTCGCGCAGGGCCTGCTCGACCTCCATTCGCGGCGCGGCGCGGTCGATCTTGCCGCTCTCGCCGCGCTCGCCACAGCGGCCGGCGGCTCGGACACACTGCGCGAGCGCATCGTCGGATCGAACACGGCGGCGGAAGCCTTCGCGCACGCGGCGGCCGACGGCGTCGCACTCGGCGACGCGGTGGCGCGCGCCGGGCGCGAGACCGCGCGCCGGTGATCGAGGGCAGCGGCATCGCCATCGAGGTCGCGGTGTTCGACCGCGACGGCAAGCTGGTCGGTCGCGCGCCGTTCTGACCGCATCACGCCGGCTCCCCGCCGCGAAAGCGGCGCCGATAATCGGGATCATAAAGCGCGCTGTCGCGGAAATCCGTTGCCGCGAGCGCGCGGCCGACCATGATCAGCGCCGTGCGCTCGATCGGCGCGGCCGCCACCCGCGCGACGATGTCGCCGAGCGTGCCGCGCACGACGCGTTCCTGCGGCCAGCTTGCCCACGCCACGATCGCCGCCGGGCAATCGGCGCCGTAGATCGGCGATCAGCTCGGCGACGATCCGGTCGAGCGCGTGATCGCGAGATGAATGGCGAGCGTCGCGCCGGTCGCGGCAAAAGCGGCGAGCTGTTCGCCCGGCGGCATCGCCGAGGCGCGCCCCGGCATGCGGGTGAGCACGACGCTCTGCGCCACCTCCGGCACGGTCAACTCGCAACGAAGGGCGGCAGCGGCCGCCGCGAAGGCGGGCACGCCCGGCGTGAGCGTGTATGGGATGCCGTGACGTTCGAGCCGGCGCAGCTGTTCGGCGAGCGCGCTGTAGATCGAAAGATCGCCGGACTGCAGCCGCGCGACGTCGTGGCCGGCGGCGTGCGCCGCCACGAATTCCGCCTCGATCTCGTCGAGCGTCATCGGCGCGGTGTCGACGATGCGCGCGCCCGCGGGACAATAGGTCAGGAGTTCGCGCGGCACGATCGAGCCGGCATAGAGGCAGACCGGGGCAGCGCGCGATGAGATCGCGGCCGCGCAGCGTGATGAGGTCGGCCGCGCCCGGCCCGGCGCCGATGAAATGCACCGTCATGGCGCGCTCTCGGCAAGCGCGCAGGTCGCTTGCCCGACGACGATGCGCGCGGCGACGAGGCGCGCGCCGGGCCCGCCGGCCGCAAGCGCCGCCGCTTCCGCGACCGACGGCACGCCGGCGATCGCGGCGACGCGCGCCGATCTGGTCGCGGTGCGATCGGCCGCGGCTTCGAGTTCGTCCTGCGGCACGAGCACGAGCCGCACGCCCATGGCAGACGCTGCCGCCGCGATGCCGGGCTCATCTTGCTTGCGGTCGGATGTCGCGATGAGGCGCACGGCGGTCTCGCGCAAGCCCGGCGCGCGCCAGCGCCGCCGCAATCGCCGCCGCGATCTCGGCTGCTGCGCGCCCTTGCGGCAGCCGATGCCGGCGACGATCATGGCTTCACCCACACGAATTGCGTCACCGGCAGCGCCGCCGCCAGAGCATGCCGATGAAGCGCCGACCGGGTCGGCGCGTGATACGGCGATGCGGATCAGCTCGCCGCCGAGGCTCGCGTGCCGCGCGAGGAGCAGCGCTTCGGTTCCAGCGTCACCGCATTGACCACGAGCCGCCCGCCGGTGCGCAGCGCGGCCGCGGCGAGGTCGAGCACGCTCGTCGCTGGCGCCGCCGCCGATGAAGATCGCATCAGGTCGCGGCAGCCCGGCGAGCGCCGCCGGCGCCTCGCCTTCGACGATCTCCAGCCCCGGCACGCCGAGCGCCGGCGGCGTTGCGGCGGATGCGCGCGGCGCGGTCGGCCGCGCATCTCGATCGCGATGGCGCGCAGCGACGGATCGGCCAGCATCCACTCGATCGCGACCGAGCCCGCGCCGGCGCCGATATCCCACAGCAGTTCGCCGCGCCGCGGCGCCAGCGACGACAAGCGTCACCGCGCGGACCTCGCGCTTGGTGAGCTGGCCGTCATGCTCGAACATCGCATCCGGCAATCCGGCCGCCACGGTGATGACGCGCGCGCCGGGCCCCGCCTGCGACCTCGATCGCGACGATATTGAGCGCATCGATCGCACCGAGAGCGAAGCGCTCGGCCGTCGCCGCGCGCACCCGCTCGCGCGCGCCGCCGAGCGCCTCGAGCACGGTGAAATGCGCGAGCTGCCGAAGCCGGCCTCCGTGATGAGCCGCGCAAGCTCAGCCGGCGCCTTGCCGTCGGAGGTGAGCGCCAGGATGCGCGCGCCGTGCTGCAGATGCGGTCGCACCAGATCGAGCGCGCGGGCATGGAGCGAGATCAGCACCGTATCCGGCAGCGCCCAGCCGAGGCGCGCGGCGGCGAGGCTGAATGCGGACGGCGCCGGCACCACCACGGTCTCGTCCGGCGCGACGCGGCGGGCGAGCAACGCGCCGACGCCGTGAATGGAACGGATCGCCCGATGCGAGCACGCAGACCTGCCGGCCGCGCTGGGCGAGCACTTCGTCGACCGCGCGATCGAACGGGCGAGGGCCACGGCCGCGACGCGCCGCGGATCAGCGGCGCGGCGAGCGCAAGATGACGCCGGCCGCCGAACACGATGTCGGCGGCGCTGACGAGCCCGCGCGCCGCCGGCGTCAGACCGTCGACCCCGTCCTCGCCGATGCCGACGATGGACAGCCAGCGCCGCGGTGCGGCACTGTGCGGCCATGGCCGCATCAGACATGGAACGCGTCCTCATTCTCGGCGGTACGACGGAGGCGCGCGAACTCGCCGGGCGCTTGCGCCGCGCCGCGATCTCGCCGTGACGTTGTCGCTCGCCGGCCGCACCGCGGCGCCGGCGGCGCAGCCCGTTCCCGTGCGCGTCGGCGGCTTCGGCGGCGAAGAAGGGCTCGCGCGCTATCTCGCGAGCGAGCGCATCGACGCGCTGATCGATGCGACCCATCCTTATGCCGCCGTGATCTCGGCCAATGCGGCGCGCGCCGCGGCCCGCGCCGATGTCCGGCTGCTGGCGCTGCGACGCCCGGCGTGGATTGCCGCGGCCGGCGACCGCTGGACCGAGGTCGGCGGATGCCGCGGCTGCCGTGGCCGCGCTCGGTGCGGCGCCGCGCCGAGTTTTCCTCGCGCTCGGCCGCCAGGAGGTCGGCGCCTTCGCGCAGGCGCCGCAGCATCATTATCTCGTCCGCAGCGTCGAGCCGATCGACCCGCCGCTCGCCGTGCCGCATGCTGATTACATCACGGCGCGCGGGCCGTTCGGCGAAGACGACGAGCGCGCGCTGCTCGCGCAGCATCGCATCGACACGATCGTCGCCAAGAACAGCGGCGGCGCCGCGACCTACGGCAAGATCGCCGCCGCGCGCGCGCTCGGCATCGCCGTGATCATGCTGCGCCGCCCGCCGCTGCCGGAAGTGCCGGCCGTCGAGACCGTGGACGCGGCGGTGGCGTGGCTCGATCATGCGTTGGCCTCCGCCCGCGCGTCGACCGAGGCGAAGAGCGCGGCGTGTAGACGAGCGGCGCGCGGCCTGCGCGCGCGACGATGCGCGTCTCGGCCGAGCCGACGATGACGAGCGTCGCCATGTCGGCGATGTCCGCGGCGACGCGCGCCGCATCGGCGAGCGTCACAATGTCGATCCGCTCGTCGGCGCGGCCGATGGCGCGGCCGAACATGACGGGCGTTGCCGGCGGCAGGTGCTGCGCGAGCCGCGCGAACGCGTCGCCGAGCTGCCACGGCCGCGCCCGCGACACCGGATTATAGAGCGCGATGACGAAGCCCGCGCCGGCGGCGGCATCGAGCCGCCGTTCGACCGTACTCCACGGCTTGAGATTGTCGGAGAGCGACAGCGCACAGAAATCATGGCCGAGCGGCGCGCCGACCCGCGCCGCGACCGCCAGCATCGCGGTGATCCCGGGGACGACCGCGACGTCGAGCGCGCGCCAGGCCGGCGGCCCGCTCTCGATTTCGGCGCAGACCGCGGCCGCCATCGCGAATACGCCGGGATCGCCGCCCGACACCATGGCGACGCGCGCGCCTTCGGCAGCGTGCGCGAGCGCCGCCGCGGCGCGCGCACTCTCTTCGCGATTGTCGGACGGGTGGCGCGTCTGCCCTGCCCGCACCGGCACGCGATCGAGATAGGGGCCGTATCCGTAAAGCGCTTCGGCGTCCGCGAGCGCGGCGTCCGCCTCCGGCGTGAGCCAGCGCGCGTCGCCGGGGCCGAGGCCGATCACCGTGAGGCGCCCGCTCATCCGCGCCTCCAGCCCGGCACCAGCACCATGGCGAAATAGGGCGCGTCGTCGTCCGCTTTGTCGGCGAGCGGCGCGATCACGGCGCTCGCCATGGTGCCGCGCTCCACATAAATCGGCGCGATCGAGCCGGCCGGCGCACGCGAGCGCGCGGCGCACCTTCGGCAGATTGCGGCCGAGCTTCATCACCACGGCGGCGTCCGCCTCGCGCAGGCGCCGCGCCAACTCCTCCTCGGCGAGCGTGCCGGGCAGCACCATGAAGATATCGTCGCCCTGCGCGATCGGCGCACCGATCGCCGACCAGCATCCCGACATGCCGGTCACGCCGGCGACGATCTCGGTCGGATAGCGCGGCGCAAGCCGCACATGCAGATGCATGTACGAGCCGTAGAACAGCGGATCGCCCTCGGAGATCACGGCGACCGAGCGCCCGGCGTCGAGGTGCGCGGCGATCGCGTCGGCGCAATCGGCATAGAAGGCGTCGATCTTGTCGCAATAGGCCGGCGTGTGCTTCGGCAGCTCGGTCGTCACGGGATAGAGCAGGGGCAACTCCCTGACGCCGGGCTTGAGATGCGCCGCGGCGATGGTGCGGGCATGGCTCGCCTTGCCGGCCTTGGCGAAGTGCGCGACCACGTCGGCCTCGCGCAGCGCGCGGATCGCCTTGAGCGTCATCAGCTCGGGGTCACCGGGGCCGACGCCGATGCCGATCATGCGCGCGGCACTCATGGCTCGGCCTTCGCCAGCGCATTGACGGCGGCGGCCGTCATCGCGCTGCCGCCCATGCGGCCGCGCACGATCAGGAACGGAATGCGGTGCGGATCGGCGGCAAGCGCTTCCTTGGATTCGGCGGCGCCGACGAAGCCGACGGGAATGCCGAGGATCGCGGCCGGCCGCGGCGCGCCGGCACGCGATGAGTTCGAGCAGGCGATAGAGCGCGGTCGGCGCATTGCCGATCGCGACAACGGCGCCGCCGAGCTTGTCGCCCCACAGATCGAGCGCGGCGGCGGAGCGAGTGGTGCCGAGCTTCGCGGCGAGCGCCGGCACGCGCGGATCGTTGAGTGCGCAGATCACCTCGTTCTTCGCCGGCAGGCGCGCGCGGGTGATGCCGTGCGCCACCATCTCGGCGTCGCACAGGATCGGCGCGCCGGCCGCGAGTGCCGCGCGCGCGGCCTCGACCAGGCCATGGCCGAACACGATGTGCCGCGCCGCCTCGACAAGGCCGCAGGCATGGATCATGCGCACCACGATCTGCGCCTCCGCGTCCGAGAAGCGCGACAGGTCGGCCTCTTCGCGGATGATGGCGAAGGAGCGCGCGTAGATCGCCGCGCCGTCGCGCAGATAGGCTTCAGCCATGAGCGACCTCGCGAGCCGGCAACATCGCGCGCGCGATCTCGGCGGCGAGATCGGCCGGATCGACGAAACGATGGGGTGACGCCTGCGCGGTGCCGTTGCGGATGATGCCGCAGCCGCGCGCGGTGCCGACGATCGTGAATGCCGCCGGCGCGGGATGGGCGCATCCCTTGGCACAGCCGGAGATGTGCAGGGTGTCGGGGCTTTCCGTGTCGGCGAGGAGCGGCGCAAGCTGCGCTGCCAGTGTGCGGGCTGCGATGAGCCCCGATGCGCACGCTGGAGAGCCGGGACAGGCGACAACGCGCCGCCGCGGATCGGCCGGATCGACGATGAACCCCGCGCGCGCCGCGATGGCCCTCAGCGCGGCAACGCGTTCCGGCGCAATGCCGATCAGCAGCAGCGCGCGTCCCGGCGCCGGCCGCACCGCGCGCGCGCCGAGCGACGCGGCGTGACGCGCGAGGTCGGCGAGCGTTTCCGCGTTCGCATGGCCGAAGGGGAAGCCGATGCCGACCGCAACGCTGCCGTCGCGCAGCGCATGACGACCGATCGGCTCGGCGGAAGGTCGTACGAGGCGCCGCATATCTTTCCCCTCCCCCGCTTGCGGGGGAGGGTCAGGGAGGGGGCCTGTCTGCAACTTCGTGCCGTGGAGCGTGCCCCCTCCCCAACCCTCCCCCGCAAGCGGGGGAGGGGAAAGAAGATCGGCAGCGCGGGCGGACGGACCGCGGGCGGCGATTGCTTGCAACAGCGAGAGCACCGTCGGGACGGCTTCGCTGAGAGCGATTGTCCCGAGCACAGTCGCTGATGAACCATCGCCTGCGATTGCGACGAGCAGGCGCGGTTCCGCTGACGTGTCGTCTTCAGCAGCCATGCGATGCAATCGACGCTATCTTCTCCCCTCCCCCTTGTGGGGAGGGGTCGGGGGTGGGGGTCGCGAGATGAGGCACGTCATTGCCGAAACCTCCCGACCCCCCACCCCGACCCTCCCCCACAAGGGGGGAGGGAGAAGAAAGCGCCTCCCACGCCATCCGTCCATCGATGGCGCGCAGCCGCACATCGGCGGGCACATCATCGAGGTGCAGCTTTCCGCCGCCATCGACGACGACCGAGACTTTCGGCGCCAGCACCAATCCGGCATCCGCGATGGCGCGGCGCAACTCTGCCGCCAACGCCGCCGCGTCAATCAGCGCGTCGGGATCGTCGTCGAGCGCATTCGTCAGCACCGGCACGCCATCCGACGCCGCGATGCCGAGCGGCGCAATTTCGGCGGCGAACGTCGGCGCCGAATCGACCGTCAGGCCGCGCACCTGAAAGCTGCCGCGTGCGGTGATTTCGATCGTGCCGTTGCCGTGACGGCGCGCGGCCGCGCAAAACGCCGCGAACGCGTCGAGCGCGATCGGCGCGGTCGGCAGCAGCCGCACCAGCAACCCGTCGCCGGTCGGCATCGGGGTCGACAGGCCAGGGCAGGCCCCGCGGCGCATGATCATGACGCGGCCTCGGCGGATCGCGCGGCGAGCGCGGCAAGGTCGATGTCGTTGCGGCGCGGGTGCCACCAGCCATTGCGGCGCGCGGCATCGAGGCGCTCGGCGATGGCGCGGGCCGCGGCCGGGTTTTCGCGCTGCATAAAGTCGCGCACCGCGGGATCGGCGACGTAGGCGTCGTGAACGAGGTCGATCAATTCGCTCGCGACGGCGCCCGTCGTCTGCGCGAACGCAATGAGCCGGTCGACGGTCTCGGCAAATTCCGCGGCGCCGCGCGGACCGTGGCGCATCTGGCCGGCGATGAAGTGCGGATGCACGCGCCCGCGCACGAGGCGCGCGAGCGCCGCCGCCAGCGGACGCGCGCGCGGGCGATGCGGATCGGTCACGTCGAGCATGATGAGGTCGGGCGCGCGGCCGAGCGCGGCCGCCGCGGCCGCAAATCCGCCGACGAAGGCCGCGTCCTCCGCGCCTTCGAGGAGATCGCGGCCGGGATCGTCGCCCGGATGGACGAGCAGATCGGCGCTCGCGACGCGCGCCGCGTAGGCGTCAGGCGCCGATGTCGCGGCGCCCTCGGCACCGCCATAGGCGTGCGATGTCGCCGCGAGATAACGCGTGCCCAGCGCCGCGCGATCGGTTTCGCGGCCGAGCATGTCCTCGATGCCGGCGCCGTAGCTGCCGGGCGCGGTGCCGAAGATGCGCGCGAGCGCGGCGCCATCCGCGCCGGCGCGTCGCGCGGCTGCCAGCGGATTTTCGTCATCGGTCTCGTCGCGCGCGGCGATGGCGCGCGCCGCCGCATCGAGGAGCGCGATCTGCGCCGGGAAGAGATCGCGAAACAGGCCGGAGATGCGCCACGTCACGTCGACCCGCGGCCGGCCGATGGCGGCCGGCGGCAGCACCTCGATGCCCGTCACGCGGCCGGTCGCCGCGTCCCATGTCGGCCGGCAGCCCATCAGCGCAAGGCCTTGCGCGATCTCTTCGCCGCCGGTGCGCAGCGTCGCGCTGCCCCACAGATCGATGACGAGCGCGCGCGGCATCTCGCCGTGCGCCTGCAGATAGCCGCGGATCACCTCGTCGGCCGCAAGCCGGCCGAGGTCCATGGCCGTCGCCGTCGGCAGCATGCGCGGATCGGCCGTGTAGAGATTGCGCCCGGTCGGCAGCACGTCGCGCCGCCCGCGCGCCGGCGCGCCCGCCGGTCCCGGCGCCACGCGGCGCCCATCGAGCGCCGCGATGACGGCCCCGCGCTCCGCAGCGGCGCACTGCTCGATCACCTCCCCCTGGAGGGGGGAGGTCGCCCGCGCGCTCGCGCGGGCGGGAGGGGGTGACAGCGGTGCAGAAGACTCAGCGTCAGAAATTAAGGCACCGCTGCCACCCCACCCCGGACCGCCTTCGGCGGTCCGACCCTCCCCCTCCAGGGGAGGGTGCAGGATCGCACGGCCATACACATGCAACCCGTCCTTGAGGGCGAGGTCTTTGAGATCGCACAGCCATGCGTCGATGCGGCGGAGCGCTTCGTCGGGCGCGGCGGTCGCGTCGACGCCGGCTTCGCGGGCGAGGCCGCTGCGTTGCGCGGTCTCGACGATGAGGCCGGCGAGGCGCTCGCGGCGGCGGCGATCGAGACCGTCGGCTTGCGCGTATTCGTCGACCAGCCGTTCCAGCGCGAGCGCGTCGCCGGCGAGACCGGGCGTCGCGAGCGGCGGCGGCAGATGGCCGATGGTCACCGCGGCAATGCGGCGCTTGGCCTGCGCCGCCTCGCCCGGATTGCTGACGATGAAGGGATAGGCGACGGGGAGCGGGCCGAGCAGCGCCTGCGGAAAGCACGCCGCCGTCAGCGCCACGGCCTTGCCCGGCAGCCATTCGAGCGTGCCGTGCGCGCCCATGTGGACGATGGCGTCGACCTTCGCCACATGACGCAGCCAGAGCGCGAAGGCGACCAGCGCATGACGCGGCGGCAATGCCGGATCGTGATACTCCGCGCGGCGTGCGGCGGCCCGGCCGCGATCCGGCGGCAGCGCGACGATCGCGTTGCCGCATTCGATCGCGCGAAAATGGAACGCGCCGTCGCGCGCGTCGGGATCGCCGGTCGGATCGCCCCAGGCCTCGTCGATCTTCGCTGCGGCTTCGCGTGGAAGATCGGACAACAGCCGCGCATAGGCGTCGAGCGGCAGACGCGCCGCGCTTGTTCCGGCGTCGAGCGCATCAAGAAGGGCGCGCGACGTCGGCGGTACGTCGTCGACGTCGTAGCCCGCCGCCGCGAGGTCGGCGAGCAGCGCAAGGACGCTCGCCGGCACGTCGAGGCCGACCGCATAGCCGGCGCGGCCCGGGGCGGCGGGATAATCCGGCATCAGCACCGCGATGCGGCGCTCCGCGCGCGGCGTCGTTTGCAGCCGCACCAGCGCCGCAATGCGATCGGCGACAGCGGCGATGCCATCGGGCTCCGGGCGGTTGGTGAGCGCGGTGAAGGCGAGCCCATCATGAGCGGGCAGGGGGTCCTTGAATGCGATCGCGCCGCCGAGGACGCGCCCGTCGAGTTCCGGCAGCACCACATGCATGGCGAGATCGGCGGCGCCGAGCCCGCGCGCATTGTCCTGCCACGCGGCGCGCCGCGTCGTGGCGATCACCGCCTGCAGCACCGGCACGTCCGGCCCGTCGAGCGGCGTCGCCTCGCCCGGCTCGCCGGCCGCGGCGAACGCGGTCGTCGTGATGATCGCCGCCGGGTTGAGGCGCGCGAGCGCGTCGCGCACGAACGCGGCCGCGTCGGCATCCTTCAGGCTCGTGACGACGAGCGGCGCCGGCGCGAGCCCGCGCGCCGTCAAAGCCGCGCACAACTCGTCGATCGCGGCCGTGTCGGCGGCGAGCAGGAGCGCCCGGTAGAACACGATCGGAATGATCGGCCGGCCGGCGGCGACGCTCGCGAGCCGCTCGACATCGACCGCGCCCTCGCCCGGCAGATAGCCGGCGCAGCGCGGCACCGGCTGCGGCGCCGCCGCGTCGAGACGCGCGCCGGCATGGTTGCCGAGGCGGCGCAGCAGCTTGCGCAGATTCTCGCGCCCGCCTTCGCGGAAATAGGCGAGCAACACCGCAAGCTCGATCGGCCGGCAAGGTCGAGGCGTCGGCGAGGCGCGGATCGTCGCGGTCTTCGCCCGGCAGCAGCGCGAGCTTGATGCCGTTCGCGCGCGCACGCGCCGCAAGCTCATCGACGCCATAGCGCCACCAATCGAGCCCGCCGATCAGGCGCACCACGATCACCTTGGCATGGCGGCCGACGCGGTCGATCCACAGATCGACCGACATCGGATGGCGCAGATCGCGCAGATGCGCGAACCGCACGCTCGGCAGCGCCTCGCGCTCGACCGCCCACGCCGCGGCAAGCGCGGCGAGATCGCTGTCGGCAAACGACAGCACCGCGATATCGCCGGCCGGCTGATTGAGATCGACCGGCGTGACGATCTCGTCGAGCGACGTGCCGGTGGTGGCGAGGAGATGCATCGTTCACCCAAGCAAGCCGCGCGCGACGCCGTCGCGATCGAGCCCCTTGAGCCCGATGACGACGAGCTGGCCCTGCCGCGGATCGGTCACGCCCCACGGGCGATCATAGTGATGGGTGACGCGCGCGCCGACCGCCTGGACCAAGAGCCGCATCTGCTTGCCGGCCACGGCAACGAAGCCCTTCACCCGCAGCACGTTATGGCGATCGGCCACCTCCGCGATGCGCGAGGCGAGCGCTGCCGGCTCGGCGATCTCCGGCAGCGGCACGACAAAACTGTCGAAATCGTCGTGGTCGTGATCGAGCTCGTCGTCGTGATGGGTGCGCCGGTTTTCGATGTCGGCCTCGGTGCCGACGCCGAGACCGAGCAGCGCGGCCGGATCGACCTTGCCGCCCGCGACCGTCACGATCTTGACGGCACGCGGCAGCGCGCCTTTCACCGCCGCCAGCGCCCGCTCAAGCTCGGCATCATCGACGAGATCGCGCTTGTTGAGCACGACGAGGTCGGCACAGGCGATCTGGTCCTCGAACACTTCCTCCACCGGATCGTCATGGTCGAGCGATGGGTCGGCGGCCCGCTGCGCAGCGAGTGCCGCGAGATCGGCGGCCACGCGGCCGTCGGCGAGCGCCGCGCCGTCGACCACCGCGACGACGCCATCGACCGTGACGCGGCTGCGGATCGCCGGCCAGTGGAACGCTTGCACCAGCGGCTTCGGCAGCGCGAGACCCGACGTCTCGATCACGATGTGCTCGACCGCCGGCTGCCGCGCCAAAATCTGGTCGAGCGCCGGCACGAACTCGTCGGCGACCGTGCAGCAGAGGCAGCCGTTGGCAAGCTCGACGATGTTCTCTTCCGGGCACGCATCGTCGCCGCAGCCCTTGAGGATTTCGCCGTCGATGCCGACGTCGCCGAACTCGTTGACGATGACGGCGAGCCGCCGGCCTTGCGCGTTCGCCAGCACGTGACGGATCAGCGTCGTCTTGCCGGCGCCGAGAAAGCCGGTGACGATCGTGCACGGCACGCGGTCAAGCGACGCGGTCATCGGTCTCTCCGGCATCGGTCTCTCCGGCAAAGTCGAAGGGCGGGGTGCGCGCGACGAGGCCGCGCTTTAAGGGTTCGGGGCGGCCGCGCCACGGCATCAGGCCGTCGGCGGAACGCGCGAAGAGTTTCGCGCCGTCGATGAGCGCGGGCGCGGCGGTATCGGGATCGAGGTGGCCGAACACATAAGTCCAGGCGCCGTCGCGCCGCATGGCGGCGCTGAGCCCGCGATTGCAGTTGGCAAGGCAGCGCACCTTGCGCACGGCGATGCCGGTGCCGTCGGCCGCGCGCGTGGTCGCATCCGCCAGCACCGCGCCCGGCACCGGCACGAGGTCGAGCGGCCGCCCGCCGCGGCAGGTGATGCAGACATAGATCGTGATCGCGCTTCAGGCGCGCTCGCGGCGTCAGCGTCGCTCACCGCGTCGGCGTCACATTGGCTGTCGGCAACGATGTCCGTCACGGTCACCCGTCCGTCCCAAAAAGGTCCTCGGGTGCCGCGGCGGCCGCAAGCGCGACCGCCCATCGCTACGGCCGAGGCACCCCGCCGGCCAACGCGCGGATCGACGGCAGGTCTCCTGGCTCGCGGGTCTTTGCCCGTCACCGCCTTCCCGGGATCATCCCAGTGGCCTGGTGGGGGCTCGCCGCTTACAGTTGCGGGGGCAGCCGCGGCATTGGACACGAAGTCCGCACCGCATTCCCTTTTGGCTTTCTTGCGAAAGACCGTCGGTCGCCCTCACTTAACGGTCGCGGGGCGCCTGTTGTCAATGTAGTCAGGGACGAAACTTGTTTGCGGCGTGCTTTCGGGGCTGGCGTGACGCGCGCCTGCCTTGGAAGCCCGAATGATTCGCACGAAGAAGTATCGGGTCGGATGTCGAATTCGAAACTCACGCTCGTCATCGGCGGCGCGCGGTCCGGCAAGAGCCGCTACGCCGAAGGCTTGATCACGGCGCTGCCGCCGCCCTGGCTCTACGTCGCGACGGCCGAGGCCGGCGATGATGAAATGGCGGAGCGCATCGCCGCGCACCGCGCGCGGCGCGGCACGCCATGGCGAACGATCGAGGCGCCGCACGACCTCGCTGCCGCGCTCGCGGCGGCAACGGGCACAGCACTCGTCGACTGCATGACGCTGTGGCTCAGCAATCGCATGCTCGCGGGCGCCGATCTCGAAAAGGAATTCGCGCGGCTCGATGACGTGCTTTCCCGCCGCAATGACGCGACGGTGCTCGTCACCAACGAAGTCGGTTCCGGCATCGTGCCCGACAACGCGCTGGCGCGACAATTTCGCGACGAGCAGGGCCGCCTCAACCAGCGCCTCGCCGCGCGCGCCGCCCGCGTCGTGCTGGTGGTCGCCGGCCTGCCGCTGATGGTGAAGGGCTGAGCGGGGCTGCTGCCAGGTGTGGCGGCGTCGCGGCTTTGTATGGGTCGCGGCGCTGTGGCCGATCATCCTTCGAGGCTCGCTGCGCTCGCACCTCAGGATGACCGGATCATTTTTTTATTTGTGAGTGTGAACGCCCCAGCCTCGGCACAGCGTATCGCACTGCCCGCAATATATTCCGTGCATCCTGAGGTGCGAGCGGAGCGACCTCGAAGGATGATGGCCGAGGCGTGCGCAGCTGACCCGATCGCGCCCGCGCACTACGGCCGGCCGCGCGGTCTTGCGCATCTCGACGGCGGCGGCGCGTACGGCCTTGATGATGTTCTGGTAGCCGGTACAGCGGCACAGGTTGGATGACAGCACGTCGAGCAGTTCCTCGTCGCCGATGTCGGGCTCGCGTTCCAGCACGTTGACCGCGAGCATCAGGAAGCCCGGCGTGCAGAAGCCGCATTGCAGGCCGTGGTGATCGATGAAGGCCTGCTGGATCGGATGCAGCACCTCGCCCTTCGCGAGGCCTTCGACGGTGCGGATTTTTCGCCCGTTCGCCTGGATCGCGAACATCAGGCAGGAGCGCATGGCCTCGTCGTCAATGATGACCGTGCAGGCGCCGCAGATGCCGTGCTCGCAGCCGATGTGGGTGCCGGTCTGGCCGCAATCGTCGCGGATCGCGTCGACCAGCGTGCGCCGCGGCTCGACGCGGATCGGATAATCGCGGCCGTTGATGTTGAGGGTGATGTCGACTTTGTCGGTCATGACGTGGCGCGCGGGCGTCCCGCCCGCTCTTTCTTGTGAGCCCGACCCGCTCTTTCCCTGAAATGCGGGCGGGACGCCCGCGCTCCGGCGCCGAACATCACGCGCCCTTCGGCAAAAATTTCGCGAACTTCGCGCGGATGCGGGCGTCGAGCTCCTTGCTGGAGCGCGCTTCGATCGGGAAGGTGTCGCGGCGCGACCACGGCTTGCACGCATCGATGACGACGCGGGCGTTGCGCGGGTCTTCGTGGCTGTAGGCCATGGGGTCGAGCGTCGTGCTCCAACACCCGCGCAGCACGTCGATGTCCTCGCGCGGATCGAAGCGCGTGCACATCGCCCAGATCACTTCGTTCATGTCGGCGGGATCGATGTCGTCGTCGACCACGATCACCCAGCGGTTGGCGTAGGCGCCGGCATGACATTGCGACGCGATCAGGCCCGCCTGCTTGGAGTGCCCGCCGTACATCTGCTTGATCGCGACCGTGAGCCACAGCCGGCTGCCGCCGGCCTCGTGCGACCACACGCCTTTCACTTCGGGGATGCCGGCCGCTTCGAGCTGGTTCCAGACGGCGCCGCAGCGATAGGTGCCGCGGTAGAAGGTGTCGTCGTTCGGCGGCATGCCGGGCACCGCGCCGAGCAGCACCGGATCGTCGCGATGCCAGAACGTCTCGATGCGGATCGCCGGTTCGCGCTTCTTGCCGCCGGCGTAATAGCCGGTCCACTCGCCGAGCGGGCCTTCGTCGACGAGATCGTCGGGATAGCACGAAGCCTTCGAACGCGATCTCGGCATGCGCCGGGATCGGCAGGCCGGTCTTCGGGCCGGCAAACACCTCGACAGGCTCGCCGAGCAGCCGGCCGGCGGCATCGTATTCGTTCTTGCCGTAGGGGATCTCGATGCCCGCCACCATGAAGAGCGCCGGATGCATGCCGCACACCACGGCGATCGGGCAGGGCTTTCCGAGCTCGTGCCAGCGCCGCATGATCAGATTGCCGTGCTTGCCCTTCGACGTCATGATCGAAGCGACGTTCCGGCCCTGCGCCTGCACGCGGTAGGCGCCGTAATTGATCCATCCGGTGTCGGGATGCTGCATGATGACCATGCAGCCGGTGCCGATGTAGCGGCCGCCGTCGTGCTCGTGCCACTTCGGCGTCGGGATCTTCAGGATGTCGATGTCGCTCCCGGTCGCGACGTTCTCCATCAGCGGCCCGCCGCTCACCGTGACCGGCGGAATGGTCTGCGGGTCCTTCATGTAATTGCGCCAGTAGCGCACGAGGTCCATCTCGCTCGTGTCCGCCGGCATGCCGAGCGTGAGATTGATGCGCCGCACCGAGGTGAGGATGTTGGCGACGACGCGATGGCGCGGCGGGAAGCCGGGAATGTCTTCGAACATCACCGCCGGCGCGCCCATGGTGCGCTGGTAGATATCGACGATGCCGCCGATCTCTTCCTCGTGTCCCGCGCCGGTGACGGTCACGAGCTCGCCGGCATCCTGCATGGCGGCGAGCCAGACGCGCAAATCCTGCTTCGAAGCGTTGCGTGATGCTGCGCGGGGACGCGAACTCGAGGGTGGTTTGCATGCGCAGCTCCAAAGGCGAACGACGTACGAACGAGGACGAGCACACCGGCAGCCTGTGAGCCTCACCGTGCCGGCCATCGTTGATAAGGAATTTTTTCAATTAATGGAACTGGCGGGCGCTCGTCAACTCGCCCGCATCGCCCACGGGAAGTGGAACGAGATCGCCCGATCCGCGTTTGCGCTGCGGAAGGCGAGGGACGCGTGCGTGTAATGGGGAAATCAGAACAGTATCGGCGCTTCGCCGAATCATGCCTGACGATGGCGAACACGACGCAAGACCAGCAAACCCGCGCCCTCTTTATGCAGATGGCGCAGGTTTGGTTCCGTCTTGCAGAAGAACATAAAGAAGGCGCGGACGACGCCGTTCAGAATGGCAACGTCTAATCCCCGCTTGTGTCCTCGCTCGTTCCACCGTCCGTCACCTGACGGGCCGGCGGCTCCGATTTGGATGATCGCCTGTCGACTTCGTCGGCAAGCTGGCGCCATGTCTTTGCCATCACGCTAAGGATCTGGCGTTCTTCCTCGGATTTGGCACGACTTGCGAGGCGTTCGCAGTCGTGGGCGAATTCGCGATATCGGGTCGGGTTCATGCCGAGGAAACAATTGTGGCAATGGAACCGTTCCTGATGCCCGGCGCAGACCAGTCAGAATGGAACTTGTCGACGCGAGTTCCCGTAAGTCCGCCTGCCGACAGTCGGGCGTCCGACTTATACCAAACGCAAAATTCGTGAGCCCTTCACTTCGTCATGGCCTTGCTCACCCACGCGCGTTGCGGGCATCCGCGTCTTCCTCGCTGCGTCCACTTCTTTTTCCCCTCCCCCGCGTGCGGGGGAGGGTTGGGGAGGGGGCACACTCCACGGCACGAAGTTGCAGACAGGCCCCCTCCCTGACCCTCCCCCGCAAGCGGGGGAGGGGAAAAGAAGCGGACGCGGCGACAAAGGAAAGACGTAGATGGCCGGGACAAGTCCACGCTTGTCGCGGGCATGACGAGTCGATGATTTTGTCGCTTGGTCTTATTCTCGCGACGCGAGTATGGCCTTCAGCCGCTGCGGCGTGATCGGCAGTTCGGTGATCGCGCCGGGCATGCCGATCGCATCTTCGACCGCATTGGCGATCGCCGCGCCGACGGCGGTGATGCCGCTCTCGCCCGCGCCCTTGATGCCGAGCGCATTGCGGTCGGCGGGAAAATCCTCGGTGAGGACGATCTCCATCGGCGGCGCCTCCTGGGCGGTCGGCATCAGATAGTCCGCGAGCGTGAGGTTGAGCGGGTCGCCGCGCTCGCTGTAGCGGAACTCCTCGTAGAGCGCGCCGCCGAGCCCTTGCATGAAGCCGCCGGCCACTTGTCCCTTCACCAGCATGGGATTGATCGCGCGGCCGACGTCATAGCCGATGACGTAGCGCAGCACCTCGACGCCGCCGGTGTCGCGGTCGACCTTCACCACCGCGACATGGCTGCCGTAGGGGTAGACCTGGTGATCGGTATGGTGCCAGCCTTCGGCGGCGAGGCCCGGCGTGCGGCCGTTGCGCGCGGGCGACGCCGGGGCGAGCGCGGTCGCCACCTCGGCGAGCGGCATCGAGGCGCCGCCGTCGCGCCGCATCACGATGCCGTCGACGATGTCGAGGTCGGCGGGCGCGGCCTGCATGAGCTGCCCCGCCATGTCGAGCGCCTTCGCGCGCACATTGAGCGCGGCGACCCGCGTCGCAGAGGCGGTCATCACCGTGGCGCGCGAGGCATGCGCGCCGAGGCCGAATTCGATCTTGTCGGTCTGGCCATGGATGACGCGCACGTGGCGGTAGTCGACGCCGAGCATCTCCGCCGCGACCTGGGCCACCACGGTCTCGAAGCCCTGGCCGATCGACGCGCCGCCGGTCACCACTTCGACCCGGCCGGAGGTGTCGACCGAGATGCGGACGCCGTCGGAGGGGCCGAGCCCGCTCTTCTCCACGAACATGGCGACGCCGGCGCCGACGAGTTCGCCCTTGGCGCGGCGCGCGCGCAGATCGGCCTTGAGCTCGGTCCACGATACCTGCGCCAGCACCTTGTCGAGGAGGCCGATGTAGTCGCCGGTATCGTGCTCGAGCTCCTCGCCCAGAACTTCGAGCGGACGCGGATAGGGCATTTCGGCGGGCGCGATGGTGTTGCGCCGGCGCACCTCGACCGAATCGAGATCAAGCTCGTGCGCGATCGCTTCGACGAGGCGTTCGCGCACGAACGTCGTCTCGTAGCGGCCGGGCGCGCGGTAGGTCGCCGCCGGCGTCTTGTTGGTGAGGCGGAAGTGGCCGACCGAGCGATAGGCCGGGATGCGATAAGGGCCGGGAAGAATGCCGCTCGCCATCATGGCGACGCGGGTCGCGTGGGTGCGGACATAGGCGCCCTGGTCGTGCCAGAACTCGTCGTCGAGCGCGAGGATGACGCCGTTCGCGTCGACGCCGGCGCGAACCTTGTGGCGCTGCTGGCGCGAATGATTGGCCGCGAACAGATGCTCGCGGCGATCCTCGATCCATTTCACCGGGCGGCCGAGCCGCATCGCGGCCGCGCACACCAGCACGTCCTCGGGATAAAGCTCGCCGCGCACGCCGAACCCGCCGCCGACGTGCGAATTCATGGATGTGGATCGACGACGGCGGCCGCCGCAGCAAGAGCGACAACAGCTCGCGAATGCGGTGCGGCACCTTCGCCGCGCCGAACAGCTCGACGATGTCGCGCGACTTGTCGTGGCGGCCGATGGCGCCGCGCGTCTCGATCGGCACGCCGGAATGGCGGCCGACCACGAGATCGACGTCGACGATCCGATGGGCGCGCGCCATCATGGCGTCGATGTCGCCATAGCCCTGGCGCACGATCGCCGCTTCGGTCCCGTGCCCGGTTGAGAATTCGGCCGGCTCCGCATCGGCATCGAGCAGCACCGGCAATTCCTCGATCTCGATCGCGACGAGATCGGCGGCATCCTCGGCGACATAGGGATCGGCCGCGAACACCGCCGCGACCGGCTCGCCGACATAGCGCACGCGCTCGCGCGCCAGCACCGGCTGGCGATAGGGCTCGAGCTTCTCGATGCGGCCTTCGCGGAAATCGATCGGCGGAATGTCGGCGATGTCGGCCGCGGTCCAGACGGCATGCACCCCGGGGATCGCCAGCGCCGCGCGCGCATCGACCGACACGATCCGCCCATGTGCTACGGCTGAACGCGCTATGCGCATGTGAAGCTGGTGGGGAAACGAGATATCGCCGGCAAACCGCCCGCGCCCGCGCACCAGCGGCGGGTCCTCGAGGCGCAGCACGGACTGGCCGATGTATTTGTTGTTGCCGGCGGTCATGACCACATCGTTCGCGAGACTCGAAACTTTCCGCCGGCGCAGGAACTGCGGCCATTGCTTGACCAGCCTGGCAGGCCGTTCGGCCGCCTTGCTCCCATCCCGGTTCAGGCGGCATATAGCATGACGCAGAACCGTTGCAGAACCGATGCAGAATCGACAAAGGAGCGTTCGATGACCATGGCCGAGCAGAAGTCCGGATCAACGCCCGCCAAAGCCGCTAAGCCCGCTGCAAAGTCCGCGAAGGCCGCCTTCCAGTGGGACGATCCGCTGCGCTTCGACGATCTCCTCACCGAGGACGAGCGGCTGATCCGCGACACCGCGCGCGGCTTCGCCCAGGACAAGCTCGCGCCGCGCGTCATCGATGCCTTCCTGCAGGAGAAGTCCGACCGCGAGATTTTCCGCGAGATGGGCGCGCTCGGCCTCCTCGCCGTCACGCTCCCCGAGGCCTATGGCGGCGCCGAGGCGGGCTACGTCTCCTACGGCCTCGTCGCGCGCGAGGTCGAGCGCGTCGATTCCGGCTATCGCTCCATGATGAGCGTGCAGTCCTCGCTCGTGATGTACCCGATCTACACCTACGGCGACGAGACCCAGCGCAAGACCTATCTGCCGCGGCTCGCGACCGGCGAACTCGTCGGCTGCTTCGGCCTCACCGAGCCCGACGCCGGCTCCGATCCCGCCGGCATGAAGACGCGCGCCGAAAAGGTTTCCGACGGCTATCGCCTCACCGGCACCAAGACCTGGATCTCCAACGCGCCGCTCGCCGACGTCTTCGTCATCTGGGCGAAGTCCGGCGCCCACGGCGACGACATCCGCGGCTTCATCCTGGAAAAGGGCATGAAGGGCCTCTCGGCGCCGAAGATCGGCGGCAAGCTGTCGCTGCGCGCCTCGACCACCGGCGAAGTCGTCATGGACGGCGTCGTGGTGCCGGAATCGGCGCTGCTGCCCAACGTCACCGGCCTGCGCGGCCCGTTCGGCTGCCTCACCCGCGCGCGCTACGGCATCGCGCTCGGCGTCATGGGCGCCGCGGAAGACTGCTGGTATCGCGCCCGGCAATACACGCTCGACCGCAAGCAGTTCGGCCGCCCGCTCGCGGCGACCCAGCTCGTGCAGAAGAAGCTCGCCGACATGCAGACCGAGATCGCGCTCGGCCTGCAGGCCGCGCTCCGCGTCGGCCGCCTCATGGACGAGGGCACCGCGACGCCGGAGATGATCTCGCTCATCAAGCGCAACAACACCGGCAAGGCCCTCGACATCGCCCGCGCCGCCCGCGACATGCACGGCGGCAACGGCATCCAGATCGAGTACCACGTGATGCGCCACCTGATGAATCTGGAGACCGTGAACACGTACGAGGGCACGCACGACATCCACGCGCTGATTTTGGGCCGCGCGCAGACGGGGCTGCAGGCGTTTTCGTGAGGGGGATTAATGCCAGATTTGAACTAAATAACTATGCGCAGGGCGCATGACCTCCCCTTGAAAGGGCCGAAGATGTTCGCTATTTGTTCTGAAGCCGGCTACGAATTGCTTGCGATGGTACAAATGTAGGAGGAGTTAATCGCAAAATTTGTAATCGATGAAAATCTTATTCCGTGCGCTGCAGATCACTGTCTACTTCTGCGTTATTGCATTCGTGATCTTGACCCTTTGGCTCGTCGTAAACGGTGAAATAAGTGCCGGCGAACCGAAAGTTGAATACAAAGATTTTGTAGCAATTCTTCTCACGGGGCTCGCTGTGATGATCGCAGTAGCAACCGTGTTGGCCGCCATGGGCGCCATTTGGGGTTATGTAATTATTCGTGAAGAAATCAATCGGACGGTCGAAAGGATTGCAAGCGCGCGCGCTGAAGAGATTGCAAATAAAAAAGCCGCAGAAGTTGCGCGCGAGAGTGTTTCTATTGCAGTACCTAAGATGATCAGAGAGGTAGTCGATTTTATCCAGCAGGGTGAAGAACAAGGAAGGGCAGATGAAATAGCAGAAGAGTATGGTAGGGAAGGTACGGAAAATGAGTGATATTTTTGAAATTATAGAGCGATATTGGGACCACGCTCCGGTTGATATTGTCACTATCATCCGGGAAGCTGGTATAACGTACGAAGAACAGGAATTATGGGAAAATGAAATTGGGCTTAATTGACCAAAAAGGCGGACGATACCGTATCGTAGTGAACTCCCTTCACCCTCTAACGAGGCGCCGATTTACTGCCGCCCACGAGTTGGGACATTATGTGTATCATCGCGATTTAATCGGCGAAGGAATTTCTGATGCTGCTTATAGAACGGCTGATGTAGGTAGATATCGCAATACTCGCATTACTCCCCGGCATGAAACGCAGGCAAATACTTTTGCTGCAACGGTACTGATGCCAGACCACCTAAATCGCGCGGCTTCGCGAGCGCTATCATCTTCCACAACAGCTTTGGGAAAATGGCGCAAAAATTAGAGGTTTCTGATCAGGCCCTGAGAATTAGGCTGGGAATGACTTAGCAAAAGGCTGATTGCCGCGCCAAAAATATCCACATTTTGCTGGTTATCGTACCTAAATTAAACGTGTGGCCACGTAAAGCGGCGACTCGAACGATGGCATTCCATGGTCAATCCCGGCCGCAGCCTACTGTTGCGTCTTCCCCATAATTGCCCTGCCGCCGTCGGCCGGCGGACCTTGCTCGATCTTCCAGTTGCTTTGTCCGAGGTGCTCGACGATCGCTCCGGCCACGCGCTGTTGCTCGTCTTCGGTGAGCGAGCGTCGCATGCCGCGGATCAGCGCCAGGCCCTTGCGAAGGCCCATCATAACATCGAAGCGAAGCGTTTCGGTCTTGCCCCACATGGTTGTACCCCTCAAAAAAATGGCTCCGACCCGAAGATCGGAGCCAACTGAGACCAGCTGGGTTGGGGGTGGGGGGTGCTGGTCTGAGAAAAACAAGATAGAACAAACATAGAACAAATGTCAAGAGGCTAAGGGCCCAGAATATTGCACACTAACGGCTGGTCCTTTTTCGATTTGTCATGCTCCGCGAAAGCGGAGCATCCAGTAACCCCCGGACAATGCGAAGAAAATCGGCCGCGCCAAAGGGGAAATCCGGTGGTTACTGGATCGTCCGGTCAAGCCGGACGATGACGGAAGCGTATGGGAAAGGCATCACTCGACCGACCGGGCGTCGAGCGAATTTTCGTCTTCGATGCGTCATGCTCCGCGAAAGCGGAGCATCCAGTAACCCCCGGATAATGCGAGGAAAACTGGCCGTGCCAAAAATCGAAATCCAGTGGTTACTGGATCGTCCGGTCAAGCCGGCCGATGACGGAAGCGCGTTGGAGAGGCATCACTAGACCGACCAGGCGTCCGGCGAATTTCGGATTCGCTGGGCGGACCTCGCGAAGGTCGCCATTCGCCGGCGCGGCGCTGAGCGCCCTGAAGCCATTCGACGAAGCCCATTCGAAGTCCATTGCATCAATAGGAAAATAATGATACAAAAGAGGCCTCTTCCTATTGGATGGAATGGAGGCGAACATCATGGCTGCTGACCACGCGCAAACTCCGGGTCTCGCTCGCGCTTTCGCTGATCGCGCGCGTCCGTTCGCTGTTCGGCGGGGCAGGGAAGGGGTGGCAGGTCTTTGATGCGGTTCGGCAAATCGGCGCGGGGATCGCCCGGAAGGGCCAAAAAATGGATTTTCCCTGTTATTTTCCCTGTTCTCAGGGAAAACCGGCCCGCCGGAGGAGGGCGTTTTTGGCAAAAAGAGAAGCTATTACAATAAGTTATATGTCGCATAATGCGCTGGCACCACGACCTCCCGCGGCAAGGCGCGCCGATGAACCGTGCTGTCCGCATAAGGCGCGGCGCCTCTTCCCCCTCTCCCCTTGCGGGGGAGGGTCGGGGTGAGGGGGCGCGCCACAAAACGAAAGCCGAGCTTGTGGCACGCCCCCCTCACCCGCACGCGCTGACGCGCGGACGACCTCTCCCGCAAGGGGAGAGGTGAAGGCAAAGGCGGAGTTGGGCATGCCCCGCGCCGTGCGGCGAATTTCGCCAACCTCAGAATTACTGGTTCGCCGGTTCGGCGGCGGCGGTGGCCATGTATTTCGAATAGAAATGAGCAACCCGCTCGCGCCACATTCCGACGAACGCCCCCGATGTCAGCTTTTCCACCGATTTCCACGCGTGTTTGACGGCCGGAAGGGTATTCCGCCAGATCGCGCGTTTGCACCATTTTTCGCCTTTCTCCATGCCTTCGCTCGGTGGCACACATGGATTTCCAGGCGATGCGATCCGGTTGGCTGATGTGCTCGGCGGCGCCTTCCCAGCCTTGTTGATGGATCAAGTAAAGATCGCTCAAGGTCGGCTTCCTGTGCGTCACCCACTCGAACAGAATGCCTTCGGTAATGAGCTTGTAGGCCGCCGCAACGGCATTGTCGCGGGGATTGAGAATCTGCCCGGAGCCGAATTTGTTGAACTCGTATTTGCTCAGTTGGAACAGGCCGATATACGACCCGGTGCGTTGCTTGGGGTCGAAACCGGACTCGATCTTGGCAACCGCTTTCATGAAATTGAAATCCAGGCCGAAAGCGTCGGAAGCGCGCTTGATCTCCTCGACCGGCGTTCCGGCCGGGATGTCCTTGAGTGAATTCAAGACGATATCCGCCGGCTTCTCGGCAGGCGGCAGTTCGGACCAGGCGTAATAGATGAGATACCGGAAATCCTGCGTCGCCGGCGCCGCACTGGGCGCCGAGACGGCCGGCGCGCCTTCACTCTCGGCTGCGCCAACCTGATGGATCCCCGTGAATGTCAGGGCACCCACGATGCAGATGGCCTGCAAGGCTTTCATCGTCCCCAGTCCCGCGGCACGATCCCTAAAGAACGCTATACCACGCTAAACCATGTTCCCCGTCGTCCAAGGCGCGTCGTCCACACGCTAGCTGTTTTTACAGCCGCAAGAGAGGTAACGGACTGCGGTTTCGATACTGATCCGGGAGGTCATCGATGGAGCGCCCCCCGGCTTCGTCTCGTCTGACTGTCTATAGGGACGATTCGGTTAACCCTTCGGCCCCGTCGAGGGAGAACGCGACGCCCGTGCGCTCCCCTCCCCCTTGTGGGGAGGGGTTGGGGGTGGGGGTCGGGCGATGTGGCACATCGGTGCCGTAACCTCGCGACCCCCCACCCCGACCCTCCCCCACAAGGGGGGAGGGAGAATGCGGCGCCCCGTCTCAAAGAGAATGCGACACCGTCCAGGGAGAATGCGGCGCCGGACTGATGTAGGGTCGGGCCGCGCGCGAGGTTCGGGCGGGCCCGCGCGAGGGTGAGGCGCGGGTGAGAAGAGGGCGGCCGATGACGAGACTTCCCCGGCGAGAGTTTGTTCGGCTTGCGGCCGCGGCTGCGGTGGTGCCGGCGCTGCCGCGCCTCGCCGCGGCGCAAGCCTATCCGACGCGGATGGTGCGGATCGTGGTCGGGTTTGCGGCGGGCGGCGGGGTCGACATCACCGCGCGGCTCATCGGGCAGTGGCTCTCGGAGCGGCTCGGGCAATCGTTCGTCGTCGAGAACCGGCCGGGCGCCGACGGCAACCTCGGCACCGAGGCGGTCATCAACGCGCCGCCCGACGGCTACACGCTGCTGCTCGCGACCGTGCCCAACGCGGTCAACGCGACGCTCTATCCGAAGCTCAATTTCAATTTCATGCGCGACACGGCGCCGGTCGCGGGCGTCATCCGCGTGCCGATGGTGGTGCTCATCCATCCGTCGGTGCCGGCGAAGACCATCCCCGAATTCATCACCTACGCCAAGGCCAATCCGGGCAGGATCAACATGGCGTCGGCCGGCACGGGCAGCGCGCCGCACATGGCGGGCGAGCTGTTCAAGACCATGGCCGACGTCGACCTCGTCCATGTGCCCTATCGCGGCCAGGGCCCGGCGCTGACCGATCTCCTCGGCGGCCAGGTGCAGATCTCGTTCGCGACCGCGCCCGGCACCGCCGACTACATCAGGACCGGCAAGCTGCGCGCGCTCGCGGTGACGACGGCCTCGCGCGCCGACGTGCTGCGCGACCTGCCGACGGTCGGGAGCTTCCTGCCGGGCTACGAGGCGAGCCAGTGGTACGGCCTCGTCGCGCCGAAGCGCACGCCGCCCGACGCCATCGATGCGCTCAACCGCGCGGTCAACGCGCGTTCGCCGACGCGAAGATGTCGGCGCGCTTCACCGAGATCGCCGGCGAGCCGCTCGCAGGCTCGCCCGCCGACCTCGGCCGCCTCATCGCCGACGAGACCGAGAAATGGGCGAAGGTCGTCAAGTTCGTCGGCATCAAGCTGGAGTGATCGCGTCCTCGGCGCCGAGATGTAGAGTGAGCGGCAGGGCAGGGGTACGAGGACGGTGATGGGGTCAAAGCGGCTGGCGTTGCGTCTTGCGGCGATGATTCTCGTCGTTTGTGTCCTCGGCCTTCCGATCGATGATCTCGCGAGCTATGGCCTCGCGGTCGCAGCGGCGCTCGCGATCTTCACCGGATCGATGGCGACGCGGCCGGTGCGCTGGATTGCGGCCGCAGTCCTCGCGGCGGTCGTCGTTGCGGGCCATCTGCTGTGGCCGTCGCCGCGCATCGAGGAAGGCGACAACGCCTTCGTGCCCGGCCCGCGCATCGCCGAAACATCGGGCCTGCCCGCCGATGTGCTGGCGGCGATGTCGGCGCAATTCGATGCCGAGTATCCGCCGGAAAAGCGCTGCGCCGAGCCTCGGCGCGGATGCTGGCGGCCGGACCGCACCGCCGCGGAGGATGGCTTCGCCTTCGCCGCGGACGGCATCTATCAGCATCCGGCCTATTCCCGCCGCGTCGCCGGCATCGGGTTTTCCGATCCCGCCTTCCTGCGGCTCGGCTTCCTCAACGACTACATCTACGGCTGGTCGGACGACATCAGCGACATCAATCGCTTCGTGCGCGACCGCCATTCGCTCAATCTGTTCGACCGCTATCGCGTCGTCTTCCCGCTGTTCGTGATGTACCGGTTCCCGGCGGCAGTTCGCCGGCAGCACGCTATGCTGGCGCGGCACTCTGCTGTGGGAGGGAGAGGGCGAGCATTTCGAGACGATGACCAACGCCGAGCGGCGCTGCCGCGTCCTCGCGCCCGAGGATGCGGGGCGGCGCATCTACGCGGTCTCGATCAAGCGCGATGTCCGGCTCGGCGTCACGCTCGAGCCGAGCTCGACGATCCGGATGCGTCACGTCGTCGAGTGGGGGTTCACCATCGTCGGCATGCTCGGCCTCATGATGCTGCTGGTGCGCGTCGAACCGTGCCGGCTGGCGCTGCCGGTGCTTCTCGTCGGCTTGGCGCTGCTCACCACCATGTTCATCGATGCGCTCTTCATCGGCGGCCTGCGTCCGCTCGACGGCGGCGATGACGGCATCGCGTACGAAGGCTTCGGCCGCGCCATGGTGCGCAGCCTCGTCGCCGGCGACGTCATCACCGCGCTCAAGGGCGTCGAGCCGGTCTATTACTTCACGCCGGGATTTCGCTATGTGCGGGCGATGGAACTGCTCGTCTTCGGCGACACGTTCCTGCTCTACCTTTCGATGATGCTGGCGCTGCCGCTGATGGCGCTCGCGCTGTTCCGGCGGTTTCTCTCGCCGGCCTGGACGCTGGTGATGGTGCTCGGATTCACCGCGACGCCGGTCGGCGCGCTGTTCGGATCGAGCCTGTTCGAATACGTGCTGTGGGCGTCGCGCGGCTTTGCCGATCCGTTCGCGTTCGCGCTGCTCCTCGCCGCCGTACTGCTGCTGATCCCGCTGCGGCCAAGCCTTGAAGCGCCGACGCCGGCGCCGGCGCGCATCTTCGCGGCCGGCCTGCTGTTCGCGGCGGCGGCGTTCTGCCGGCCGAACCTCGTGCTCGCCGCCGGCGCGATGGTCGCGGGCGGCGCCGTGATCTTTCTCGCGCGGCGGCAATGGCGCGACGCTGCGGCGCTGGTCGCAGGGTTTGCGGCGCTCGTCGGTGTCGCCGCTCCATAACTACGTGTTCGGCCATGTCCTGGTGCTGTTCAGCGACAACGTGAACCAGCCGCAGACGCTGCTGATGTCGCCGCTCGACTACCTCAAGGCGGCTTATGAAATCGCGACGCTCCAGTTCGGCGGCGAACACGTGCGCGGCGCGCTCGCGCAGCTCGACCGCTGGCTCTCCGGCCCGCAGGAGCTTGGCGTGATGATTCCGCTCCACGCCTTCGCGGTGGCGCTCCTCGTGCGCGTCGGCGTGTTCGGCCGCCGCTTCGATCCCTGGCTCCGTCTCCTCGCGCTCGCGACCTTGCTTCAGCACGCGATCGGCGCGACCTACGTCAACTACGCGCGCTACAATCTCGGAACCTGGTTCCTGACCGCGACGGTCGCGGCAGCATGGCTGCAAGGCGAGGGCGTCGCGCTGCTGCGCCGCGGTCTGCCGGGCCTCGCCGCGGCCTGGGACCGCAATCCGCGCCTCGCCCGCCTCGGCGCGGCCATCTCCACCTGGGCCGATTGGTTCGGCCTCGGCGGCGCGGAACCGCATACTCGTGATGACCACCCGACCCCTGGCTATGGTAAGACCTTCGCCAGGGTAGGGCCGGCGCAGACCGCGGGCGGCGCCGGCGCGTAGATCGCGCTCAGGATCACTTTTTTAAGTTCGCATGGATCAGTTGACCGCAGCCGTCGAGACCTTGCCGCAGGCCTCCGTTTCCGCCGCCATCGAACCGGCGCCGGAGCTGAGCGTGGTCGTGCCGACCTATAACGAGCGCCCGAACATTCCGCTCATGGTCGACCTCCTGCGGCGCACGCTCGCCGGCGTGAACTGGGAGGTCATCTTCGTCGACGACAATTCGCCGGACGGCACCGCTGCCGCGGTCCGCGCCATCGGCGAACAGGACCGGCGCGTGCGCTGCATCCGCCGCGTCGGCCGGCGCGGCCTTGCCGGCGCCTGCCTCGAGGGCATGCTGGCGAGCCAGGCGCGCTATGTCGGGGTGCTCGACGCCGACCTCCAGCATGACGAGACGCTGCTGCCGGCGATGCTGCAGACCCTGCGCGACGGCCGCGCCGATCTCGTGGTGGCGAGCCGCCATGTCGAGGAGGGCTCCGACGAAGGGCTGTCGGGACTGCGCTCGCGCATCAGCCGGTTCGGCAGCGCCCTGGCGCGGCGCCTGCTGCGGGTGACGCTCACCGATCCGATGAGCGGCTTCTTCATGCTGCGGCGGGACGTGGTCGAGGAGATCGCGCCGTCGCTGTCGAGCCAGGGCTTCAAAATCCTCCTCGACATCGTCGTGACCGACAACAAGCTCAAGATCGTCGAGCTTCCTTACGTCTTCCGCGCGCGCCAGCATGGCGAGAGCAAGCTCGACGCCCAGATCCTGCTCGACTTCGCCGCCCTCTTGATCGCGAAGCTCACCAACGACGCGGTGTCGTTCCGCTTCCTGATGTTCTGCTTCGTCGGCCTCACCGGCGTCGTCGTCCACATGGCGGCGCTCGAAATCGCGATCCTGGGGTTCGCCCTGCGCTTTGCCATTGCCCAGACGGTCGCGACCATCATCGCCATCACCTGGAATTTCACCGTCAACAACCTCGTGACCTACCGCGACCAGCGGCTCGCCGGCTGGCGGTTCGTCACCGGCCTGATCCGGTTCCAGCTCGTCTGCGCGGTCGGCGCCATCTCCAACATCGGCGCCGCGAGCTGGATCTACGGCTTCCACACCAGCTGGTGGCTCGCCGGCCTCGGCGGCGCGCTGATGGGCGCGGTGTGGAACTATGTCGTCAGCGCCGCGTTCGTCTGGCGCGCCCGCTGAGCGGCAATAAGAGCCCGCGAAACAATCAAAAACGTCATCCTGAGGTGCTCGCGAAGCGAGCCTCGAAGGATGGCCGCAGGCACCGCGGAGCCAGCGGCCATCCTTCGAGACGCCGTGCTGCGCACGGCCCTCAGGATGACGTCCGGGTGAATGGCGCGCCAGGATCTCGCCAGAGGAGGTGTGCCTGACGAACGCAGACCTTGCCCGAAAACCGGCGCATTCACGGATTCAGTTGATGACGTGGCGCGCGCTATTTGGCGCGCGCGGATTTTGTGAAATTGTGTTCCTCCGTCGGGCCGTCCGCTAGCGGCGGCCGCAGCCAAAGGTGAGCCGCATGTGCCGCTGGATCGCCTATCGCGGCGAGAACATCGCGCTTGAGCATTACGTCACCTCGCCTGCGCACTCGCTGGTGGCGCAGAGCATCAAGGCGCTGGAATCGACCGCGAGCACCAACGGCGACGGCTTCGGCCTCGGCTGGTATGGCGAGCATCCCGAGCCGGGGCTCTACCGCGAGGTGCGGCCGGCGTGGTCGGACGAGAACCTGCGCTATCTCTGCCGGCATATCCATTCGCACCTCTTCTTCGCCCACGTGCGCGCCTCGACCGGCACGCCGGTGACGCGGCCGAACTGCCACCCGTTCGCCTCCGGCAACTGGATGTTCATGCACAACGGCGTGGTCGGCCAATGGTCGCGGGTGCGGCGCCGGGTCGAAGCGCTGATCCCGGACGAGCTTTACGCCTCGCGCGTCGGCACCACCAATTCCGAGGCGGTGTTCCTCGCCCTCGTCGGCGCCGGCCTCGACCGCGATCCGGTCGGGGCGACGACGCGCGTGGTCGCGGAGCTGACCGCGATCGTCAACGAAGAGCGCGAGCCGCTGCGCTTCACCGCAGCGCTCGCCGACGGCCGCAACCTCTATGCGTTCCGCTATTCGGTGAACGAGAAGGCGAACACGCTCTACTACCACGCGTCCGGCGGCGACGCGGTGATCGTCTCCGAGCCGCTCGACCACGACCGCAAGCGGTGGACGCCGGTCCCGCCCGGCCGCGTGGTCATCGCGCGCAGCGGCCACCCGGTCGAGGTCGTGCCCTTCCTCGACGATCTGCAAGTCGCCGCCGAGTAATCCCGACAAGTCCTTCGGCGCTCGCGCGCTGGTTGAGCGAGCGCATGCGGCGCGGTCGCTTCCAGCATTCCGCTGATGCCTCTATGGTCGCCCTAAAGCCGTGGGACGGCGACGAGGGGACTTAATGATTTACCGAAGTACGCTGCGTATGATGGCGCAGGCTGTTGCGTTGCTGCTGACGATGAGCGGCGCCCGGGCGTTCGACGATAGCAAGTATCCCGACCTGCACGGTCAATGGGATCGCTTCCCGGTTGCGGGCGTGAGGGGACAGCCGTCGTTCGACCAGACCAAGTCGTGGGGACGCGGGCAAGAGGCGCCGCTCACGCCGGAATATCAGAAGATCTTCGAGGCGAGCCTGGCGGACCAGGACGCGGGCGGGCAGGGCGCCGCCGTCGACCACGCGCGCTGCGTTGCCGCCGGGATGCCGTTCATGATGGTCGCGTTCCGGCCGCTCGAATTCGTCATCACGCCGAACACGACCTATATCCTGATCGCCGACTACGACCCGCTGCGCCGCGTCTTCACCGACGGCCGCGATTGGCCGAAGGTGATCGAGCCGACCTTCCAGGGCTATTCCATCGGCCGCTGGATCGATGAAGACGGCGACGGCCGCTACGACGTGCTCGAGGTCGAGACCCGCGGCTTCAAGGGGCCGCGCATCTATGATGCGACCGGCATTCCGTTGCATGCCGACAACCAGTCGATCTTCAGGGAGCGCATCTATCTCGACAAAACCGATCCCAAGATTCTGCACGACGAGATCACGGTGATCGACCACGCCCTGACGCGGCCGTGGATCGTCAACAAGCGCTATGTCCGCAACGCCGACCCGCAGTCCGAATGGCCGGAGTCGATCTGCCCCGAGTACAACGCCCAGGTCTTCATCGGGAAGGAGAACTATTACCTGAGCGCCGACGGCTATCTGATGCCGTCGAAGAAGGGCCAGTCGCCGCCGGATTTGCGCTTCTTCGATCGCACGCGCGAGTAGGGTCTTTCGGCAGCTTGATCTAATCGACCCGCTTCCAGACGGCCGTCACCGTGCCTCTGGCACCCGAGGGCGTCGCGCGATTGTGCGTCATCTCATTGCCGTTGAACGTGATGAGCCATTTGTGGTTGCTATCGGGGCCGGCATTGGACGTGGTGCCTTCGATGTGGAGGTTCAGCGAGCTGTCGCGCTCATCCACGGTATAGGTCCCGAAGAAGGCGATGTGTTTGGAATCGCCGATGACGATAACCGAGAAGCGGTCGTCGTTGCCGATGTACAGCATGCCCTTCGGACGGTTGCCGTAAGGCTCCATATCGCCCGCAGCGACCGAAACGAGCTGCCATTCGCCGACGGCCTTGTCCTTGAGGGCCGGTGCGGTCGCTTGCGCGCGCGCCGACGCAGGCAACGCAAGAGCAACCATGGCTGCAACGAATACCGAGATCAAACTTGCCTTGATCTTCATGGCGCGGTTCCTCTTTAATGTTGCGCCCAGTCCCCTAAGGACAAATGACGCTCCGCTATCCCGTTAAAGCATTATAGCTGATCGTGACGGGGCAGCCACCGCCAAGCGTCGCCTCCTTCAGGCGATGCAACGGACGTCCCGCAAGGGCAGGCGTCCGCCTCATCGACACTGCGCAAGCGCTCCCATATAAGCGCTGCCATGACCCATCATCATCACGCGCCGGAAGAGGCCCATCCGTCGCCGGTGCCGGCGCTGTCGTTGCTGCGCATGTCGGCTGCGGCGCGGCTCATCGCGGCGGGCGCAGTCGCGGCGGCGCTGTGGCTTGTGGTGTGGTGGGCGACAGGGTGAGGACGCGATGGCCGCCGCGCAACTCGAATTCCGCGATCTGACGCTCGGCTATGACCGCCATCCGGCGGTCCATCACCTGAGCGGCGTCGTGGCGCAAGGCGCCCTCCTCGCCGCGGTCGGGCCGAACGGCGCGGGCAAGTCGACCTTGTTCAAAGGCATCGCCGGGCATCTCACGCCGCTGGCCGGCACGATCGACCGCCATGGCGTTGCTCCGCGCGACATCGCCTATCTGCCGCAGATCGCCGACATCGACCGCTCGTTCCCGATCCACGTCTATGACCTCGTCGCCATGGGGCTGTGGCGGCGCATCGGCGCGTTCGGCGCCGTCGGCCGGCCCGAGCGCGAGAAAATTCATGCCGCGATCGCGTCGGTGGGGCTCACCGGATTCGAGCGGCGCCCGATCGCGACCCTGTCGGGCGGGCAGATGCAGCGCATGCTGTTCGCGCGCCTGCTGCTGCAGGATTCGCGCGTGATCCTGCTCGACGAGCCCTTCAACGCCATCGACGAGAAGACCGTCGGTGATCTCATGGGGCTTGTCGGTCGCTGGCATGCCGACGGGCGCACCGTACTTGCGGCGCTGCACGACATCGAACTCGTGCGCCGGCAATTTCCCGAAACGCTGCTGCTCGCCCGCGAACCGGTGGCGTGGGGCCCCTCGGCGAGTGTGCTGACGGCCGAAAATCTCACCAAAGCGCGGCACATGTGCGAGGCGTTCGACGAGGATGCCGCGCTCTGCCACGGCGCGGCCGCCTGACCGGCATGTCGCCCTACGATCTCCTGCTCGCGCCCTATGTCGAGTTCGAGTTCATGCGCCGCGCGCTCGTCGGCGTCGTCGCGCTCGCGGTCGGCGCCGGGCCGATCGGCGTGTTCCTGATGCTGCGGCGGATGAGCCTGATGGGCGACGCCATGGCGCACGCGATCCTGCCGGGCGCGGCGGTCGGTTATCTCGTGTCGGGGCTCAACCTCGTGGCGATGACGATCGGCGGCCTCGCGGCAGGTCTCATCGTGGCCCTCGCCGCCGGCGGTATCGCGCGCTCGACGGAGCTCAAGGAGGACGCGTCGCTCGCGGCGCTGTTCCTGCTGTCGCTCGCGCTCGGCGTCGTCATCGTGTCGCTGCGCGGCAACAGCGTCGACCTCCTGCATTTCCTGTTCGGCAGCGTGCTCGCGCTCGACAACGATGCGCTGGTGCTGATCGCGGCGATCGCGACGGTATCGCTCGGGACGATCGCCATGATCTGGCGGCCGCTGGTACTTGAATCGGTCGACCCGGGATTCGTGCGCTCGGTCAGCGGCGCCGGCGGGCCGGTCCACATCGTGTTCCTCGCGCTCGTCGCACTCAACATGGTCGGCGGCTTCCAGGCGCTGGGCACGCTGCTCGCCGTCGGCATCATGATTTTCCCCGCGGTCATCAGCCGGTTCTGGAGCCGCGACCTCACCGTCATGACGGTGCTCGCGGTCGCGGCGGGCGTGCTCTCGGGCTACTGCGGCCTGACGCTCTCGTTTCACTCCGGCCTGCCGGCAGGCCCCGCCATCATCCTGGTGGCCGGCGTCATCTATTGCGCCTCGCTGCTGCTCGGACCATCGGGGGGCCTGCTGCGCCGCCTCCTCCCGCGCCGCCACCTCGAAGCGTGATGGGGGCGTTCGCGGCGAGGTCGCGCCACACGCGGACTCGATGCTGCAAAAACGCGAAGGGGCGCACTGCCATCGCAGTGCGCCCCTTCCCTAGGTAACGTATCTGGCGCCGGACTTATTGCACGGCGAAGCAGTAGAACAAACCGTTGCCGCCGGTTGCGATCAGGTCGGGCTGGCTGCAGCTGCGCGACATGTGCGCGGCGTTCCAGGACTCCAGATTCGCGGGCGTCTTCGGCGTGCGGTCGATGTGGCCCAGCATGGTCGAGCCGAACGTGCCGCTCGTCCAGTTGTTGCAGGTGAGGTTGAGGTTCGCGGGCCACGCGCGGCCGTCGGCCTGGGAGCCGGTCATGGCGTCATGCCAGTTCGGCGTCATGCCGACGCCCGATACCATCGCGCCCTTCTCGGTGAGCGCCGTCTCCTGGGTCAGTTTGTTGTTGGCGCTGTGGAGGTCGTCCACATCCTTGGCGATCTCGACGCCCTTGGAGTTGATCCACGGACCCTTGCCGATCCGATCGCGCGCGTTGACGGCACCGCCCGGCGCCGCCTGGTTGGTGCTGAGATAGGCGTGCCACGTCTTGTTGCCGGCGCCCACCGCTCCCGCGAGCGCCTGGCAGTGCGCGTCGGCGCCCGCGAGGCCGCCGAGATCGGCGCCCTTGCCGGGACCGGCGCTGGTCACGAAGAAGGTCGCGTTGGCGGCGGACGGCGGCGCCGGCTGCGCGTTCGCGGCAGCGCCGAGCGCGATCAGCGCGGCAGCTGCCAGGACCAACGATTGCAGTGAAACTCTCATGCTAGTCTTCTCCCTCCGATGATGGTGATCAAGTCTTTTGGTAGAAATATCACCGCCCGCATCTTACCGCCGCGCCAGCCGATCTGCTAGCAGCCTCGCGGGCGATCGAGAGCGTACTCACGGCGCCGGCTTGCGGCCGAGCGCCTTGGCGATGTCGGCAAGAATGACGCGCTGTTCGTCGATGCCGGCCGCGAATTCGGCGGGGCCGCCGAGATGCATGATCTGGCCGATCGACGACAGCCGCGCCGGAATGATGGGATCGGCCGCGGCGGTCAGCACGTCGGCCGCGATGCGTTCGCGCAGTTCGTCCGACATGCCGCGCGGACCATAAACCCCGTTCAACCCCTCGAGCGTCAGCGCCGGAAAGCCCGCCTCGATCGCGGTCGGAACGTCCGGAGCGGCCGGCGCGCGGCTGCGGCTGTTGATCGCGAGCACGCGAATGCGGCCGGTCTGCACCATCGGCAGGACCGCCGCGAGCGAGGTCATGAGCAGCTGGATGCGCCCCTCGGCGAGATCGTTCGGCGCCTGCAGGATATCGCGATAGGGGATCCGCGCGACCTCGATGCCCGCACGCGTGATGAATCCGGACATCAGGAAGTCGCTCAATCCTTGGGCGGCCGCGGCATTGAGCGAGCCGGGGCGTGCACGCGCGAACGCCGCAAGCTCGGCGAGCGAATGCACCGGCAGACTGTCCGTCACCGAGATCGCAAGCACCACGGCCGAGACGCTCGCGATCGGCAACAGGTCGCGCTGCGCATCGTAGGGCAGCTTGTCGTGCTCGTAAGGATGGAC
This sequence comes from uncultured Alphaproteobacteria bacterium, assembly GCA_963702755.1. Classification (GTDB taxonomy): domain Bacteria; phylum Pseudomonadota; class Alphaproteobacteria; order Rhizobiales; family Xanthobacteraceae; genus JAJPKK01. Next base: position 213,449 of record CAVPDZ010000028.1, read on the forward strand.
CGTGAAGGTGCCGGCCGAAGCAAACAGCAGGACGTGATCGTCAGCTGCGCCGACGAACGCCATGATGGCGACGAGGCCGTCGCCGCCGGGGCGATTTTCGACCACCACCGGCTTGCCCCACTTCGTCGTGAGCCGATCGGCGAACAGCCGCGCGTCGATATCGGTGGCGCTGCCGGGACCGAACGGCACGATGAACTTCACGGTCCGCTGCGGCCATTGCTGCGGCGGCGTCTGCGCACGCAAAGGAGCCGCTGCCGCGATCATCGCGAACGTGAGGGCGATCTGCGCGGCGACCAAGACTGCGCGGCGTGACGTCGGCATGGTGTCGCCTCCCGGTGGCTTCATTCCGTTCCGGCGACGCCGGCGTTTTTCACGATCGTCGCCCAGCGTGCGCCTTCCGATTTGATGAAGGCGCGCAGTTCCGCCGTCGGCGGCGTCTGATAGGGCGTCATGCCGAGGCGGACGAGTTCAGCCTTGATCTCGGACTGTGCCATGATCGACCCGACGGCGTCATGCAGTCGCTCGACCACCGCGCCGGGCGTCGCCGCCGGCGCCACCACCACCTGCCAGCCCACGGCGTCGAAGCCGGGAATGGTGTCGCCGATCGGCGGCACGTCGGGCAATTCGGGCCAACGCATCGCGGTCGAAATGCCGATCGCGCGCACCTTGCCGCTCTGGATCATCTCCAGCGCGGGCGCGAGGTCGCAGATCATCAGCGGGATGTGCCCGGCGACGACGTCGGTCAGCGCCGCGAGACTGCCGCGATAGGGCACGTGCGCCATCTCGACGCCGGTCATGCTCTTGATCATCTCGATATAGAGATGGTGCGGCGTGCCGACGCCGGCGGAGCCGTAGGACAGCTGGCCCGGCATGTCCCGCGCGAGCTTGATCAGATCGGCGACCGAATGGACCGGCAGCGACGGATTGACGACGAGCGCGAACGGCGTGCCGGCAATGAGCGCGATCGGGGCAAAGTCCCTCACGGGATCATAAGGCAGCGCCTTGAACAGCGTCGGGTTGACGGCGAGCGACGTTACCGAAGCCGACAGTAGCGTGTAGCCGTCGGCCGTTGCCTTCGCGGCCGCGCTGGTCGCGATCACCGTGCCGCCGCCCGGACGGTTTTCGACGACGAAAGGTTTGCCGAGGCGCTTTTCCAGATTCTGCGCGACGAGCCGCGACAACAGATCGGTGGCGCCGCCCGGCGGAAACGGCACGACATAAGTAACGGTCCGGGTCGGATAATCTTGCGCCGATGCGCCTTGGGCCAGAGCACGGCCATCGATGTTCGCCGCGATCGATGCGAGGAGAAGCGCGAGCAGCGCTGCGGCAAATCTCATCGTTCCATCCCTGTGTCCTCGTCCTTGGCTGTTGCGGCATCCTCTTGCGCGGGCTCTGCCGCGTCAATGGGCGGCGACGGGCGGGCCGCGGCCGGCTTTCGCGCTCAGCAGTACAAGTGCGAGCGGCGACAGCGCGAAGGCGATGCAATGCGAACAGGCGGAACACGTCGATGTAGGCGAGGAGGCTCGCCTGCTGGGTGACACTCTGGGCGATCAATGCGATCGCCGTCGATTGCGCGGCAACCGCCGACATGCCTTGCGCAATGAGCACGTTCTTCGCAGCCGCAATCGCGTCCTGGTATTGCAGCGACGACGGATAGAGATGCGCGACCAGGTAGTCCTGATGCACTTGGGAATAGCGCGCAAGCAACGTGGTGGCCGCGGAAATGCCGATGCTGCCGCCGAGATTGCGCGAGACGTTGATGAGGGATGACGCCTTGTCGGTCATTTTGGGCGGCAGGCCACTGTAGGAGACGGCGGTGATCGGCACGAACAGGAACGGCAGCGCCACGGTCTGGAGCGCGCGTGCCCAGCCGAAGAAGGCGAAATCCGCGGTGCCGGCGAGCGCGGTCGAGCGCCACATGCCGACCGCGGCGATGAACATGCCGGCGGCCATCAGGTATTTCGCCGGAACGACATTTCCGAGCCCGCCCGCGATCGGCATCATCATCAGCATGGCAAGGCCGCCCGGCATCAGCGCGAGGCCGGAGAGCGTCGCGGTGTAGCCGAAGTTCGTCTGCAGGAGCTGGGGAATGAGCTGGGTGGTGCTGTAGAGCATGCCGCCGACGCCGAGCATCATCACGCAGGAGGTCGCGAACTGGCGATAGCCGAACAGGCGGATTTCGACGATCGGATCCGATTGCTTCAATTCCCACGGCACGAACAGCACGAATGCGACCGCCGACACGATGGAAAAGAAGATGATGAAGTCCGAGGAGAACCAGTCCTCGCGCTGGCCCTTGTCGAGCACGACCTCGAGGCAGCCGAGCGCGGTCGCCACCAGAAAGAAGCCGATCCAATCGATCTTGAGGCCGCCGGCGAGGCGCTCCTTGCGTTCGCGGATCAGCGTCGGCGGCTCGGTCACCATGATCTGCACGAGAATGAGCGACAGCACGCCGATCGGCCCGTTGATGAGGAAGATCCAGTGCCAGGAAAAATTGTCGGTGAGCCAGCCGCCGAGCGTCGGGCCGATGGTCGGCGCCACGATCACCGCGATGCCGTAGAGCGCGAAGGCCTGCGAGCGGTGCCGCGGCGGGAACGTGTCGGCGAGCATCGCCTGCTCGCTCGGCGCCATGCCGCCGCCGCCAAGGCCTTGCAGCACGCGAAAGAAGATCAGCATCTCGAGGCTCGGCGCGAACGCGCACAGGATCGAGCTCACGGTGAAGGTCGCGACGCACAGCATGTAGAAGCGTTTGCGGCCGATCACGCCGGAAAGCCAGCCGCTGATCGGCAGGATCACCGCGCTCGCGACGAGATAGCTCGTGAGCACCCACGTGGCTTCGTCGATGCTCGCCGCCATGGTGCCGGCAATATGCGCGAGCGCGACGTTGGCGATCGAGGTGTCGAGCACCTGCATGAAGGTCGCGATCGAGATCACCACCGCGACAAGCCAGGGATTGCGGTCGCCCGCGGCCGAGCGGCTGAGGTCGTCGCCCTTGCGCGGCGCGCCGTCGCTCATCGCACCCGCACTGTTGGCACGACCGACATGCCCGGCCCGATGTAGACGTCGGGCGGCTCGTCGAACACGATCTTGACCGGAACCCGCTGCACCACTTTGACGTAATTGCCGGTCGCATTCTCCGGCGGCAGCAGGCTGAAGGCCGCGCCGCTGCCCGCCTGGATCGAGTCGACGCGACCGCGGAAGATGCGCCCCGGATAGGCGTCGATCGAAATGTCGACCGGCTGGCCGGGACGCATCAGGGTGAGCTGCGTCTCCTTGAAGTTCGCCGTGATCCACTTGTTGTCCGGCACGAACAGCATCAGCACCTGCCCGGCCTGGGCATAGGCGCCGACCGCGGCGGTGATCTTGGTGGCGCGGCCGGCTTGCGGCGCGAGGATGCGCGTGCGCAGCAGGTTGACCTGGGCGAGTTCGAGCGTGGCCTGCACTTGCTCGAGCTGGCCTTCGTTGTTTTTCCGCTGGGCTTGCAGCACCGGAATTTGCTTCTTGGTCGCCTCCGCGTTAGCCTTGGCACTCGCCACGTTGGCCTGCGCCTGGATCAGGTTTGATGATGCCTGCTGCGCCGCCTGTGGGGTGCCGGCATTGCGGCGCAACAGATCCTGATTGCGCTGATTTTCCTGGGAGGCGAAGGTCAGCGCCGCCTCGGTCTGCTCCACCTGCTTCTGCGCCTGGTCGATGCGGGCCTGCTGCGCCTCGATCTGCGCATCGAGGTTCGTGATCATCGCCTTCGCCTGATCGACCTGTGCCTTGGCCTGGTCGACCGCCGCCTGGTAGTCGCGGGGATCGATCAACACCAGCGTCGCGCCGGCTGCGACTTTCTGATTGTCGGTGACCGGCACGCCCACGATCATGCCCGCGACCTGCGAGCTGATGCTGACGATGCGCGTATCGATGAAAGCGTCGTCGGTCAATTCGAAATGGCGCGCGTGTTCCCACCACAGCAATCCGCCAGCGAGCGCGATCACGACGAGAATCGCAACCACCATGAGCGTGAAGGCGCGGCGACGGAGAAAGCTCTTCTCCTGCGGTTGTTCTTTGTGCTCGGCGCGCTCGCCTGCAACCGGCTGCGCTTCCTTGCGGTCGACGGGCCGCTCGCCCGCTTCGCGGGCATCATCGCGATCCGCCGGCGCCGCCTCGTCAGGGGGCAGCTCGTCGTCTTTCAATCGGGGTTCGGACATGAAGACCGATCATCCGCGGGTCAGGAATTGGGCCGCAGTTCTGAAGCTTACCATTTTCGGCAACCGTGAAGTGTGACGAACGTTCCCGCCAAGTCCGGGTCAGCGTTGCGCGATTTGCGGCTGCCACTGCGGCTGGTTGGCCGCCCAAAGTCTTAATCGCGTGCCGAACGCTCGCTCGCCGAGTGCGGTCAACCAACATTACCGGAGAGGCTAAGATTGCGCCTGCTCCAAGGCGCGGCGGGTGACGGCGAGCACGAGGTCGCAGCGATACTCGGCGTTGGTCTGAGCATCGGTGAGGGGGTCGATGGCCGCCGCGGCAGCTTCGGCCGCGCGGCGGAATACCGCGAGGTCCGGCGCCTGCCCGTCGAGCACCTTTTCTGCCGCGTCGATGCGGCGCGGGTGGGTTTCGGCGCCGCCGACGCCGACGCGCGGCTTCGCGATCACGCCGTTCGTCACCTCGTAAGTCACGAGCGCCATCCCCATGGCGAAGTCGCCGGCGCGGCGGTTGAACTCGTAGAAGCCCGTGCGGGTGCCGGCTGGGAGCACCGGCAGGCGCACTTCGACGAGCAACTCGTCGGGTTCGAGCGCCGTCGTCATGATGCCCTGGAAATAGTCCGCCGCCGCGATGACGCGCGTACCGCGCGCACTACGCGCCACCATTTCCGCCCCCAGCGTCGCGGCAACGAGGCACCATTCCGACGCGGGATCGGCGTGGGCGACGCTGCCGCAGAACGTGCCGCGGGTGCGAATCGGATAGTGGGCGATGTGCCGCATCACCATCGCGAGGAGCGCGCCGAGCGGACCGTCGATCACGGGGTGGCGGAACGCCTGATGGCGGATGCCGGCGCCGATCACGAGCTTGCCGTTCTCGACCGCGAGCCGCCGCAGCGCCTCGATGCCATTGATATCGACAAGGTGGTGGGGCCGCGCGAGGCGGAACGCCATGGTCGGAACCAGGCTCTGGCCGCCGGCGAGCACGCGTCCGTCGTCCGGCGCGAACTCGGCGAGCATCGCCACCGCCTCATCGATCGTCTTTGGTGCGTGATAGTGAAAGGAGGCAGGCTTCATTGGCGCGCGCGTTTCATTTTCGGGATCATGCGTTTTTTTTGGCTTGATACAAGAGAATTGCTATAAGGCCCGGTCGGCATCGGCCGCCTTGCGTCTCCGCTTGGCCGGCAATGCTCGTAGCCCGCATGAGCGCAGCGACATGCGGGGCGCAGGTTGATCCCGGATATCGCTGCGCTCATCCGGGCTACGGTTACTGTTTTCACCGGGGCACGAGCGGACAAGTCACGAGCGATGAAGCCACCTCCCTTCAACTATCACGATCCGAAGACGGTCTCCGAGGTCGTCGGCCTGCTGACGACGCTTGAAAACGCCAAGCTGCTGGCCGGCGGACAGTCGCTGATGCCGATGCTCAACTTCCGCTACGTGCAGCCGGACCACATCATCGACCTCAACCGCGTCGAAGGTCTCGCCTACATCCGCGAGACGGCGGACGGCATGGAGGTCGGCGCGATGACGCGCCAACGCGACCTCGAATTTTCGCCGCTGATCGAGAAGCGCTTCCCGTTGATGCACGAGGCGATCAAGAACATCGGCCATCGCCAGACCCGCAACCGCGGCACCATCGGCGGCTCGCTGTGTCACCTCGATCCGTCGGCCGAGCTCGTGTCCTGCGGGATGACCTATGACGCCGTCGTGGTGGTGTCCGGCCCGAACGGCCAGCGCGAGATCCAGTTCAAGGATTTTCCCGTCGGCTATCTCACCTCGGCGGTCGAGCCGACCGAGGTGTTGACCGCGATCCGCTTCACCGCGTGGCCGGCGAAGCATGGCTATGCGTTCATCGAGTTCTCGCGGCGCCACGGCGACTTTGCCATCGTGTCGGCCGCGACGCTGCTGCTCGTCGACGGTGCCGGCAAGATCACCCGCGCCGCGGTGACGCTTGGCGGCATGGGCACCGGCCCAGTGCGAGCGAGCGAACTCGAAGCCGCATTGATCGGCCAGGCCCCGGACGTCGAGTTCCTGCGCCAGGCCTGCGAAAGCTGCCGCAAGTTCGACGCGCTCGACGACGTGCACGCGCCGGCCTCCTACCGCCAGCACCTCGCCACTGTCATGTCGCGCCGCGCGCTTGAGAAGGCTTACGCGCGCGCCACCGGGAAAGCTTGAAAATGGGTCCGTCGCGCAAAGTCACCGTCACCGTCAACGGCAAACGCTACGAAGAAGAAGTGGAAGTCCGCGTCACGCTCGCCGACTTCATCCGCCATCAGCTCGGCCTCACCGGCACTCATCTCGGCTGCGAACATGGCGTCTGCGGTGCGTGCACGATCCTCCTCGACGGACTGTCGGCGCGCTCCTGCCTGATGCTCGCGGTGCAAGCCGACGGCCACGAGATCCTGACCGTCGAGGGCATAGCGCCGAGCCCGGACACGCTCCATCCGCTGCAGCAGGCGTTTCATGAGAACCATGGCCTGCAATGCGGCTTCTGCACGCCGGGCATGCTGACGACGCTGCTCGAATTCCTGCGCGACAATCCCGATCCGACCGAGCAGGAGGTGCGCATCGCCATCTCCGGCAATCTGTGCCGCTGCACCGGCTACCAGAACATCGTGATCTCGGCGCTCGATGCCGCGAAGCGCCTCAAGGGCGAAGCGGGGCAGAAGGCTTGAACGGAGGTCCGTTCGGGAAAAACGTCGCACGGCTCGAAGATCGCGACCTTTTGACCGGCCGAGGCCGTTTCGTCGACGACATCCGTTTTCCCGGCCTGCGGCACGCCGCATTCGTGCGCAGTCCGCACGCACATGCCCTCATCCGCGGCATCGATCTGGCGGCGGCGCGCGCCCACCCTGGCGTCGATGCCGTCTACGCCGCAGCCGACCTGCGCCCACACCTGACCGCCGATCGCCTGGTGGTGGCTTTGCCGTCACCCGCCTTTCGTCAGGAGGTCCATCGGCCGGTGCTGGCATCGCGCGAGGTCGTGCATGTCGGCGAGCCGGTCGCGGCCGTGATCGCGGCGAGCCGACAGGTCGCGGAGGATGCCGCCGCTCTGGTCGTGGTCGACTACGAGCCGCTGCCGTGCGCCGTCGATGCCGAGGCCGCGCTCGCGCCCGGTGCGCCGACCGTCCATCACGGCGCACCTCACAATCTTGTTGGCGAATTCGCACTTGGTTACGGCGATGTTGCCGCGGCCTTCGCCGGTGCAGCGCATGTTGTCCGGGAAAAGTTTCGCATCGATCGCGGCGGCAGCCACTCGATCGAGTGCCGCGGCCTCGTGGCGAACTACGATGAGAACGAAGACCGGCTGACGGTGTTCAGCTCGACACAGACGCCTCACGTCTGCATGCGCATGCTCGCCGAGCTCCTGGGGCGCGACGAGAACCGCGTGCGGGTCGTGACGCCTGATGTCGGCGGCGGCTTCGGACCGAAGCTCGTGTTCTACCAGGAGGAGGCGGTGGTTTCGCTCGCCGCGCTGCTCCTGCGCCGGCCGGTGAAATGGATCGAGGACCGCCGCGAGCACTTCATCTCCACCACCCAGGAGCGCGACCAGATCTGGGACGTGGAGATGGCGCTCGACGCCGGCGGCAAAATCCGCGGCGTTCGCGGCACGCTGATCCACGAGCACGGCGCCTATACGGCGCGCGGCGTCAACGTGCCTTACGGATCGGGAGCGGCGCTGACGCTCGGCTATGAGGTGCCGGCGTTCCGGCTCGACATCAAGCTCGCACTCACCAACAAGGTCCCGGTGACGCCGGTGCGCGGCGCCGGCCAGCCGCAAGGTGTGCTCGCGATCGAGCGCCTCATGGACCGCGCCGCGCGTGGCGCTCGGCATAGACCGCGCCGTCATGCGCCAGCGCAATCTCGTTCCGGCGGAGAAGATGCCGTATCGCACGCAGCTCAAGACGCGTGGCGGCATGCAGGTCGTGCTCGACAGCGGCGATTACCCCGCCTGCCAGGCGATGGCGCTCGCCGACGCGGACTGGAACGGGTTTCGGTCGCGGCAGGCGGCGGCGCGCCGCGACGGGCGCCATCTCGGCATCGGCATCGCCAACTACGTCGAGGGCACCGGCCGCGGACCGTTCGAGCCGGTGACGGTGCGCATCGCGCCGTCCGGCAAAATCCATGTCTATTGCGGCGCCGCCGCCATGGGTCAGAGCACCCGAACCATGTTGGCGCAAGTCGTCGCCGAGCAACTCGGCGGCGACATGAGATATCTGACGGTGACGACCGGCGACAGCGCCGCGACTTCGCTCGGCCTTGGCGGCTTCAACAGCCGGCAAACGGTGCTGGCCGGATCTTCGGCTCACGTCGCCGCCGTCAAGGTGCGCCACAAGGCCCTGGCGGTCGCCGGCCACCTGCTGGAATGCGCGGCGAGCGACCTCGAGATCGTCGGCCGCGACATCCGCGTCAAAGGCGCGCCGAGCCTCAAGGTCACGCTTCGCCGAAGTCGCGCGCGCGACCATGGGCATGCCCGGTTATTACATCCCGGGCGGGGAAGCCGGAATGGAGGCGAGCGAAAGCGTCATCATCGACGACATGACCTATGCCAACGGCTGTGCGGTCGTCGAAGTCGACGTCGATGTCGAGACCGGCGCGGTCGCGATCACGAACTTCGTGTTCGTGCACGATTGCGGGCGCGCGATCCATCCGATGATCGTCGAGGGCCAGGTGGTGGGCGGCGTGGCGCATGCGATCGGCAATACGCTGTTCGAGAAGATGCAATTCGGCGCTGACGGCCAGCCGCTGACGACGACGCTTGCCGATTACCTGCTGATGACCGCGACCGAGATGCCGCGCATCAAGGTGCTGGACCACGAAGCGCCGACGGCGCTCAATCCGCTTGGCATCAAGGGCGTCGGCGAGAGCGGCACGCTGCCGACCACGGCCGCGCTCATCTCGGCCATCGAGGATGCGCTCTCGCCCTATGGCGCGCGCTTCACCAGCGTGCCGGTAACGCCGGCCGACATCATTGCCCAGATTGCGGCGGCACCGCCGCGAGGCTGATGGCGATCCGCTTCGACGATATCGGTAACCGGCTCAAGGCATTCCGCCTTGCCTCCGGGCTCAGCGCCGACGAGATCGCAAGCCGGCTCGATATCTCGCGCACCGCGCTCTACCGCTTCGAGAAGGGCGAACTTGCCAAGATCGAGACCCTGGAAAAGCTCGCCGACCTGCTCGGCGTGTCGGTGCCGACGCTGCTCGGCGTCGGAGTCGAGTACATCGCCTCGGCCGTCGCCTATTTCGAGCGCATGCGCCAGATCGAAGAAACCTCGGAGCACATCATCGTGCTCGCCGGTCCGATCTCCTACCTCCTTGCGTCCGATGGCTTCGACCGGGCGCTCGCCGATGTCCTGCGCGAAAGCATTCCGGAGAGCGCCGACGGGCGCAAGCGCGCGCTTGCGGACGTGGACGAGGTCATGGCGGTGCTGCACCAGCGCAAGGAGACCTACCGGCGCCGCAAGCCCGGCATCGTGAATTTGATCTCCGCCGTCGAGATGGCGAGCTTCCTGCGCAATGGGCTCGTCGGGCGGTTCGACCTTGCCGACAACGTGCGGCGCGAGCGCCGGGCGCTGGCGCGCGCCGAGGCGGAGCACTTGGCCGCGCTGATGGCCGACGAACCGATCGGCGTGCAGATCGGCATCGTGCCGGACACGCTGCCCCACGCAAGCTTCCAGATCTTTCGCCAGCCCGACCGCCAGATTCTCGTCTTGTCGCCGTTCCGGCTCGGCGAGGAGCCCAACATCCGGGTCGGCGTCGCCATGATCACGTCGGCGCCGGAAGCGCTCGCGCTGCATGAGAAAATGGCGACCGACCTGTGGCGCCGCGCCCACAAGGGCGACGCCGCGGTCCGCCTGATGCGCGACATGATCGCGAAGACGGAGGAGTGAGGCTGCGGCGAGTCCCTCGCGGCTTGCAGCTTGTAGGGTGGGCAAAGCGAAGCGTGCCCACCGTCGCGCGGATTCGTGCGTGGGCACGCGCGGACAAGTCCGCGCTTTGCCCACCCTACCGAGCGAGTGATTTTACGGCAGCTTGTCGTAGCCTTCGCCGAAGCCCTTCAGACCCATGGGAAAGCCGATGCCCTCCTCGGGGGTCTGGAAAATGAAGAACGTCGCGGTCTGCCCGGTGCGCAGCTTCTGGACGAGGGCATCGTCCATCTGCACCTCGGCATAGCAGCCACGCGGCAGACAGCGCACGAAGCCGGCGCGGCCGACGTCGACCTGGTCGATCTTGAGCCCGAGTCCGGCCGGTAGCAGCACGCCGAGCGGCGCCTGCACCCGCATCAGCCGCGCCTTCTGGTCCGCGGTTTTGATTACCAGAACCGTGATGCCGACGTTATTGCGATCTTCGGCGACGACGCTCTGGAACAAGGCGCATTGTTCCCCCTGGGCGCCGGCCGGCGTTTCACACCGGATCTGCCAGTCGCCATGGACCGATTTGACGGCGCCCTGCGCCAATGCGGCCGGACCGGTGGCGATGGTCACCCCGATGACACAGGCGGCCGATAGGAGTGTGCATGCTATTCGCGTCATTCTCCGCCCGAAAACCGCGCCAAACGCAGCGACCGCGCGTCCGGCCAGCCACCCCTGGCCTTGCTTCATCATGGTGCCGTTCCCCGATCTCCGGCGCGCAGCCGGTCATGAGAATTGCGATGGCGAATCAGCCCTGCGACTGGCCTATCCTGGTCCTCGACCATGTCAAGGAGCAGAACCATTCCGATTCCACAATTCAAGATGCCACGGCGCCCCGCGCCCGGCGTCAGAAAGCGCATGGCTCAGCCTTCAGGCACATTGCGAGTACGGCGGAATTGTGGTTCATGAGGCCCCGGAATTCCGGCTATCGCCCCCCCTGAGCGGAATTCAGCCGCTGCGGTTTCTGCCGCAGCCCGTTGTCAAAATCGCACCACTATTCGTGGGTCCAAGGTGCGGGTCGGCCCTAACCGGCCGTCATCATTAAGGAGATGAAGAGGCAATGCCGGTCTTGTCACGAACGACAGCCGTTGCGGCGTTCGCAGCGGCGCTGTTGATGCCAGTAGGGGCGGCGCTCGCAGGTCTCGGTCAGCCTTCTCCCTGGGAGATCGGTCTTCAAGACTCGGGGACGCCGGTGATGGATCAGGTCACCGGGTTTCATAATTTTCTGCTCTACGTCATCACCGCAATCACGCTGTTCGTGCTCGCGCTGCTCGTGATCGTGATGGTGAAGTTCAACGCCAGCGCCAATCCGACCCCGTCGCGCACGACCCACAACACGCTGATCGAAGTCCTCTGGACCGTGATTCCGGTCGTGATTCTGGTCGTGATCGCGCTGCCGTCGTTCCGCATCCTTTTCTTCCAGCTCAACATTCCGCCCGCCGATCTGACCGTGAAGGCGACCGGCGTGACCTGGAACTGGAAATACGACTATCCCGACAACGGCGATTTCGAATTCGAACTCGCTGATGACTCCCGAAAAAGAGCTCAAGCCGGGCCAGCCGCGCCTGCTCACGGTCGACAATGAGATGGTGGTCCCGGTCAACAAGACCGTCCGGATGTTGGTCACCGGTTTCGACGTGATCCACTCGTTCGCCGTGCCGTCGTTCGGGATCAAGATCGACGCCATTCCGGGCCGGCTCAATGAAACCTGGTTCAAGGCCACCAAGGAAGGCTGGTACTACGGCCAGTGCTCCGAACTGTGCGGCAAGGACCACGCGTTCATGCCGATCGCGATCCACGTGGTGAGCGAAGCCGACTTCACTACCTGGGTCGAGGCCGCAAAGAAGAAGTTCGCCGCGACCGGCGCGCCCGCAACCGTCACGGCCGCGAACATTTCCGCCGAATAAAGTACGGCGATCTCAACTCCACTGGCCCGGATGGCCGCCGCCGCGGCCGGGCCGCAATGGAAGACTGAAGGAACAAGCAAGATGGACGCTCACGCCACTCACGTCGGTCACGAAGGCGAACATGGCCATCCGACGGGCTGGAAACGGTTCGTGTATTCGACGAACCACAAGGACATCGGGACGATGTACCTCGTGTTCGCCATGCTCGCCGGCGTTATCGGTGGTGCATTGTCGATCGCCATTCGCATGGAATTGCAGTATCCGGGCATCCAGTTCTTCCACGACACCAACACCTACAACGTGTTCGTCACCGCCCACGGCCTGATCATGATCTTCTTCATGGTGATGCCGGCGATGATCGGCGGCTTCGGCAACTGGATCGTTCCGCTCATGATCGGCGCGCCGGACATGGCGTTCCCGCGCATGAACAATATCTCGTTCTGGCTGCTGCCGGCTTCGTTCGCGCTGCTGCTGACCTCGTCCTTTGTCGAAGGACCGTCGGGCTCCCACGGCGTCGGCGCCGGCTGGACGATCTATGCGCCGCTGTCCTCGATCGTCGGCCATCCCGGCCCTTCGGTCGATTTCGCTATTCTGGCACTGCACCTTGCCGGCGCCTCATCGATCCTTGGCGCCATTAATTTCATCACCACGATCTTCAACATGCGCGCGCCCGGCATGACGCTGCATAAGATGCCGCTGTTCGTGTGGGCGATCCTGGTGACGGTGTTCCTGCTGCTGTTGGCGCTGCCGGTGCTCGCCGGCGCCATCACCATGCTGCTCACTGACCGCAACTTCGGAACCGCCTTCTTCGATCCGAACGGCGGCGGCGACCCGCTGCTGTTCCAGCACCTGTTCTGGTTCTTCGGCCATCCGGAGGTCTACATCCTGATCGTTCCCGGGTTCGGCATGGTGAGCCAGATCGTCTCGACCTTCGCTCGCAAGCCCGTGTTCGGCTATCTCGGCATGGCTTACGCGATGGTCGCCATCGGCGTCATCGGCTTCGTCGTGTGGGCGCACCACATGTACACGGTCGGCATGTCGTCGAGCGTGCAGGCGTATTTCGTCGCCGCGACAATGGTGATCGCGGTACCGACGGGCGTGAAGATCTTCTCGTGGATCGCCACCATGTGGGGCGGTTCGATCGAGTTCAAAACGCCGATGCTGTGGGCGATCGGGTTCATCTTCCTGTTCACCCTCGGCGGCGTCACCGGCGTCGTCCTCGCCAATGCGGCGGTCGACCGGGTGCTCCAGGACACCTATTACGTGGTGGCGCACTTCCATTACGTGCTGTCGCTCGGCGCCGTCTTCACGATCTTCGCGGGCTGGTACTATTGGTTCCCGAAGATCACCGGCTACATGTACAACGAATCGATCGGGAAGCTGCACTTCTGGTTCACGTTCGTCGGCGTCAACATGGTGTTCTTCCCGCAGCACTTCCTCGGCCTTAACGGAATGCCGCGCCGCTATGTGGACTATCCCGACGCGTTCGCCGGCTGGAACTTGGTCTCCTCGATCGGTTCCTACATCTCCGGCATCGGCCTCTTGATCTTCTTCTACGGCATGATCCAGGCGTTCGCGCGCAAGGAGCGGGCGGCCGCCAATCCGTGGGGACCGGGAGCGACGACGCTCGAATGGACGTTGCCGTCGCCGCCGCCGTTCCACCAATTCGAGGTGCTGCCGCGCATCCACTAAGGGTGAAGCAAAACACGACGCACGGCCAATGACAGACCTCACCGCCGCCGACCGCTCCCGCGCCGCACTTGCGGTCAGCGAAGCCCGGGTTGACGATTACCTGGCGCTGATGAAGCCGCGAGTGATGTCGCTCGTGGTGTTCACGGCGCTCGTCGGTCTGATGGTGGCGCCGGGCCAACTCCATCCGGTGCTTGGCTTTGCGGCGCTGGTCTGCATCGCGGTCGGCGCCGGCGCCGCCGGCGCGCTCAACATGTGGTTCGATGCCGACATCGATGCCCTCATGTCGCGCACTGCCGGCCGGCCGATCCCTGCCGGAAGGGTGCTGCCGCAGGAGGCGCTCGGGTTCGGCATGACGCTTGCGGTCGGCGCGGTCACCTATCTCGGCCTGGTCGCCAATTGGCTCGCAGCGGGGCTTCTCGCGTTCACGATCTTCTTCTACATCGTGATCTACACGATGCGTCTCAAGCGCATGACGCCGCAGAACATCGTCATCGGCGGCGCCGCCGGCGCGTTTCCGCCGATGATCGGCTGGGCCGCTGCGACCGGGACGGTCGGGCTCGAGTCCGTCCTGATGTTCCTGATCATCTTCTTCTGGACGCCGCCCCATTTCTGGGCGCTGTCGCTGTGGCGCACCCAGGACTACGCGCGCGCCGGCATTCCGATGTTGCCCGTCGTCGCCGGTCGCGCCGAGACGCGGCGGCAGATTTTGATCTACTCGCTGGTGCTGGCGCCGCTCGGCGTAGCACCGTGGCTGATGGGCTATAGCGGCGCGATCTATGGCGTAACCGCGATCGTCGGCGGCGCCGCGATGATCTGGCTCGCCCTCAAGATCAAAATGCTCGGCGACGGCGCGGACGGCGATCGCGCCTGCAAGCGCCTGTTCGGCGTTTCGATCCTCTACCTCTTCGTGTTGTTTGCGGTTCTGCTCGTCGACGACCGGCTGGGCGCGCCCGGCCTGTTGTGGGCGGCGAGATGATGGCATGGCTGGAAACGACGACGACAATGGGATCGTGCTCACCGAGGAGCAGAAGCGGCGTCGCCGTGCAAGATCGATTGCGATTGCGTTGGCGCTCGCGGCATTCGCGGTGCTGGTCTTCGCGGTCACCCTCGTCAAGCTGCGCTCCGGCGTCGCAACGCGGCCGATGTAAGGTTCACGGGTCAGATGACTGAGAACAGAGGTCGGATGGACGAGATCGGAGGACAGCCGAACGGCGGTCCGATCCATTCGTCGTCTATCCCCGGTCCGGAGACCGCTCGCCGCCGTTCCGATTTTGTGGTCGCGGCGGCGTGCGGCGTGTTCGTGGCGCTGATGGTAGGTGCCGCCTACGCATCGGTGCCGCTCTATACGTGGTTCTGCCGTGCCACCGGGTTCGGCGGCGTGCCGCAGGTCGTTGAAGCGGCGCCCGGCGTCGTCTCCGATCGCCATATGACGGTGCGATTCGACTCCAATGTCGGCGCTGGGCTTCCGTGGCGGTTCGAGCCCGAGCGCAAGACGATTGACGTGCGCCTGGGCGAGGTCGTGACGGTCTACTACACGGCGACCAATCTCTCGGCGCGTGAAACCGATGCGCAGGCGGTCTACAACGTGACGCCGACGACCGTCGGCGGCTACTTCGACAAGATCAACTGCTTCTGTTTCACCGAACAGCATCTCGGGCCCGGCGAGACCCGCGAGATGGCCGTGGTGTTCTACGTCGATCCGGAGCTCGTCAAGGACTCCGACCAGGATGACCTTAACACCATCACGTTGTCATACACGTTCTATCCGCTGCGTCCGCGCACGACGGGCGTAACGGGAAGTGCCGTCCCGGCTGCTGCCGGGGGCAAGAGCTAAAAGAGGGGGTGGCGCCTTTTGGGCGCCATGACGAAGAGTAACGGAGACGAACACGATGGCTGACGCCCACGCCAAACACCATGACTATCACCTCGTCGACCCGAGCCCGTGGCCGGCCGTCGGCTCCACTTCCGCGTTCATCGCCGCGATCGGCGCCATCGGCTGGATGCATCACTCGTTCGCGGCGGCACCTTACGTGTTCTTCGCGGGCACCATCGGCATCCTCTACACCATGCTGTCATGGTGGCGTGACGTCGTGGACGAGGCCGAGCATGGCGGCTTCCACAGCCGCGTGGTGCAGATTTCGCACCGCTACGGCATGATCCTGTTCATCGCCTCCGAGGTGATGTTCTTCGTGGCCTGGTTCTGGGCCTATTTCTCGACCGCGCTGTTCCCGGCGGACATGCAGCAATATATGCGGGCGGACTTCGTCGGCCATGTGTGGCCGCCGAAGGGAATCGAGACGTTCAACCCGTGGCATCTGCCGCTGGTGAACACGCTGATCCTGTTGACCTCGGGCACCACCGTCACCTGGGCCCATCACGCGCTGCTGCATAATGATCGCGAGGGGCTCAAGTGGGGCCTCATCCTCACGATCATCCTCGGACTGTCGTTCACCTGCGTGCAGGGCTTCGAGTACTATCACGCGCCGTTCCACTATGCCGGCAACATCTACGGCGCGACGTTCTTCATGGCGACCGGCTTCCATGGCGCGCACGTGATCATCGGATCGATTTTCCTGATCGTCTGCCTGATCCGCGCATTGGCCGGCCAGTTCACGCCGACCCAGCATCTCGGCTTTGAATTCGCCGCTTGGTATTGGCACTTCGTCGACGTGGTCTGGCTGTTCCTGTTTGCCTGCATCTATGTGTGGGGGCACGGACCTCCCGTTGCGGGCGCCGCCGGCCACTGAAGTCGAGGCCGATCTTCGCGTCGGCGGACCGGGCGGATTGACCGACGCGGTCATCCGCCCCCGCCGGTTCTGCCTCACAAGGGCGAATGATGTCGCTCCGTCATGCACGGGGCGGCCAATAACAGGCGAAAAATGACGCGCATGGATGGCGGAGGCGGGCGGGCGCATTATCTAGGCAGTGCCAGCACAACGCTCCATCGAACGTCATGACCGATCATCCCTCTTCCGGCGTCAGTTCATCCCCATCGCCCTTGCTGACCGGCCTGATGTGCCGCTGCCCGCGCTGCGGCAAGGGCCGCCTGTTCCGCGGCTTTCTGACGCCGGCGCCGCGCTGCGAGAACTGCGGGCTCGACTACTCGTTCGTGGACGCTGGTGACGGGCCTGCGGTGTTCGTCATCTTCTTTGCCGGCTTCGTGGTGGTCGGCGGGGCGCTCATCGTCGAAGCGCTCTATCAGCCGCCGTTCTGGCTCCATGCCCTGCTGTGGGGGCCGCTCATTCTTCTCACCACGATCGGACCGCTGCGCCCGATGAAGGGCCTGATGATCGCGCTCCAGTACCATCACAAGGCCGCCGAGGGACGGCTCGCCGGCAAGCCGGGCTCGTGATGGCGCCCGACAGCGCCGTACGCGGCGTGGCGTGCTGGTGCCGACCCTTGCCGCCCTGGTGGCGTTCGCGATCCTCCTTTCGCTCGGCGTGTGGCAAGTCGAGCGCAAGGCCTGGAAGGAAGGGTTGATCGCGAATCTCGAGGCGCGGCTTGCGGCAGCTCCGGTGGCGCTGCCGCCGCCCAAGGATTGGCCGCGCCTTACCCCCGACGATGACGAATTTCTTCGCGTCACGTTCTCGGCGCAATTCGAGAACGACAAGGAAGGCCTCGTCTACACCATCGGCTCAAGCCTGCGAGACGATGCCGGCGGCCCTGGCTATTGGGTGTTCACGCCGGCGCGCCTCGCCGACGGCAACGTCGTGATGGTGAACCGCGGCTTCGTGCCGGAAGGGCAGCAGAATCCGGCGAAGCGTCCGGACGGGCAGATCGCCGGCCCCGTCACCCTGGTCGGGGTGTTGCGCTGGCCGGAGAAGCCGGGCCTGTTCACGCCGGCGGAAGAACTGCCGCTCAATCTGTGGTTCTCCCGCGACTCCACCGCGATCGCGGCGGCCAAGGGCATCACCGCGGCGCCGTTCTACGTGGAGCTTGAAAGTCCGGCGCCGCCGGGCGGACTTCCCCGCGTGGGGCACCTCAAGCCGAACCTCCCCAACAATCATTTGCAATACGTCGTCACCTGGTTCGGGCTCGCAATCGTGCTGGTCGGTGTCTACGTGGCATGGCTGTTCGGCAGCTGGCGTCGGCGCGAACCGGCGCGATGACGGGTCGCGAGCAGCGGCGGATTCCCGAGGCGTCATCCCTTGTCGGCCGCGGCATTGGTCTCGCCATCCGATGGGGGGATGATGTTGACCGCATTCTCAGGCCTGCGTCCGCTGAGCACCGCGATGATCGCGTCGGCTGCGGCGTGTTCGATGGCAAGGCGTGTTGCACGAACTGCGGAGCCGAGATGCGGCGTGAACAGCGTGCGGTCGTGGAGCGCCAGAAGCCGCGCCGAGATGGAACGCGGCCGGTCGGCGCGCGCCCAATCCTCCATTTCGAAAACGTCCGCCGCGTAGCCGGCGAGATGATCGTTCTCGAGCGATTGCGCGACGGCCGCCTCGTCGACGACCGAGCCGCGCCCGATATTCACGAGGCGCGCGCCGCGCTGCATCCGGCCCAAACTTCGCGCATCGATGATGTGAAAGGTCCGCTCATTGAGCGGCAGCGCCAGAATGATGACGTCGCTCTGCTCAATCAATTCGTCCCAGCCGATCTGCGAAACGCCATGACCTGCGGCGGCGGCGACCGCACGCTCGTCGAAGCCACGGAGCCGCGCGCCAAAGCCTTGCAGACGCTTCGCAATGGCAAGTCCGACGCGACCCAGTCCCGCGATGCCGACGTTCGCATCCTGCAGGCCGTAGCCGTAAAGCTCCGGGCGCCACCCTTCGAAGCGGCCCGATCGCACCCAGGCATCGCCGGCGAGAAGATGCCGATTGAGCCCAAGCGTCAGTGCGACCGCCAGCTCGGCCGTCGGAATCGTGAGGAGGTCGGGGGCGACGGTCAGCCAGACGCCTGCGCGGGTGCAGGCCTCGACGTCGAAATTGTCATAGCCCTTGAGGGCGCACGCGATGATTTTGAGCCGCGGGCTGCCGCGCACCAGCTCCGCGTCGACCTGATCGGTCATGAACGCGAGCATCGCATCGGCGTCACGGAGATGCGCGGCGAGCGCGTCCCGGCTCCACGGCGCGTCGCCCCCATTGATGACGATCTGCCCCAGGTTGCGGAGCCGCTGTTCGACCTCCGGAAAGATCGGATGGGTAACAACGATCTTGGCCATGACCGCTACCGGAGAAATTTCCGCAGCACGGCGCCGAGTCCGTCGACGATCGTGACGCAGGCGAGGATGCAAATCAGGATCGCCGAGACCTGCGCGTATTCGAGAATCCGCAGCGCCGCGATGAGCTCGAAGCCAATTCCGCCGGCGCCGACCGCGCCGAGCACGGTCGAGGCGCGGAAATTATATTCCCAGCGATAGATCGTGGTGTCGGCAAGCTGCGGCATCACCTGCGGCAGGATCGCGTGCCAGATGACTTGCAGCGGCGTCGCGCCCGCCGCACGCGCCGCCTCGATCGGCTTGCCGTCGACGTGCTCGATGCCCTCGGCAAAGAACTTGCCCATCATGCCGACCGAATGCAGGCCGAGCGCCAGCACGCCGGGAAGGGCACCGAACCCGACCATGGCAACGAAGATGATGCCCATGATGAGTTCGGGAACCGAACGCAGCAGGTTGAGCACAAGCCGGGCGAAGCCATACACCGCCGCATTGGGCGAGGTATTGCGCGCCGCCAGCAAAGCGATCGGAAGCGACAGCGTCGCCGCAATCGCCGTCCCCGCGATCGACATCGCCGCCGTGTCCAGCACGGGCTGCACCCAGTTCCGCCAGCGGCCAAAATCGGGGGGAAACATATCCTGAGCGATCTGCTTGATCGCGGGCCAGGAATCCGCGAAGCGCGCGAGGTCGAAAAGCCCGGTCGCCCAGCAAGCCACGAGGACGATGGCAATGACGCCGAGGGCAATAATGCTCCGCTTCCCGCGGGCGACGGCGTCGCGCCGCAGGATCGCGTCATAGTCGGGGATCGCGCGGTCGCTCATCCCTTGAATTTGGTGAGATCGAGGTCAAGCACCTTCGCCGTCTCGCGGAGGATATCGTAGGCGTGATCGTCCGTGGCCACGAAGCCCTCGGCGCGGAACGGCTTGAGGATCGACTGATCCTTCAATCCGAGGAAAGATTCGCGGATCGATGCCTTGAGCTGCGGATCGAGCTTGCCCTGCATCACCATCGGATAGTTCGGGATGGGATCGCTGAAGGCAATCACCCGCAGCTTGGCGGGATCGATCGAATTCTTGGCGATCAGGTTGTTGAAGATATCCTCCGACAAAGCGCCGACCGCGATTTGCGCGGATTGCACGGCACGCGCGACCGCATCGTGGGCGCCGAGATGGACGAACTTGTAGTCCTTGCCGCCGATCAATTCGTGCTTGGCCAGCAACGCACGCGGAATGAGATGGCTCGATGTCGATGCGGGATCGCCAAAGCCCACCAACTTGCCCTTGATGTCGTCGATCGATCGGACCGGGCTTTCCGCCTGGGTGATGATGACGCTGCGATAGGTCGGCGATCCTTTGGACACGCCCACCGCGAACGGCTCGATGTTCGGGGCCTTCGATTTGGCGAGGACGTAGGAGAGCGGACCGAAATAGGCGACTTCGATGCGGCCAAAGCGCATCGCCTCGATCATCGACGAATAGTCGGTGGTCACCACGAGTTCGATGTCTTTGTGCAGTTGCGATTCCAGATATTTCTTCAGCGGCTCGGCGCTCTGGATGATCGTCCCGGCATTTTCGTCGGGCAGCAGCGCGACGCGGAGCTTCGCCGGGTTATCCTGAGCGAACCCGGACCGGCTGGTCATGGTCAGCGTGGTGCCCGCCATGAGGGACAGGAAATATCGGCGATTCATGTATCGGCTCCTCTTCGAATTGCGGATGGGGAATGCGATCTCGCGACGGCGCCGCGTAGATGCGCTGCATCGTGCCGCGATCGAGCGCAGCGGCCGATCCATCGAAGACCACGCCTCCGCCCGACAGGCCGATGATGCGGTCGGCGAAACGGCGTGCCAGTTCGATTTGATGCAGGCTGACGATCGCCTTGATGCCGTCTTCGCGGCACACCCGATCGATCAGTTCAAGGATCCGCAAGGCCGTTGCCGGATCGAGGCTCGCAACCGGTTCGTCGGCAAGGATCGTCGATGGGCGCTGGATCAGCGCCCGGGCAACGCCAACGCGTTGCTGTTGTCCGCCGGACAGTTGATCGGCGCGGCTGAGCGCGCAATCCAACAGCCCGACACGTTGCAGCACATCGAGGCCGAGGCATCGCTCTGCGCGATTGGGCGGGAACACTGATCGCAATGACGAGCGGAACGCGAGCCGGCCGAGCAGGACGTTTTGCAGCGCCGTCTGGCGACCGATCAGATGGTGCTGCTGGAAGATCATCGCGGTGCGCTGGCGATGGCGGCGCAACGCCCCGCGGCTCGCGAAAATCGATCCGCCCTCGCCGGCGACGACGTCGCCGCGCGACGGCCTCACTAGTCCGTTGAGGCATCGCAGCAGAGTGGATTTGCCGGCTCCCGACGGACCTAGCAGGGCAATGAAGCGGCCGTGATCGAGATCGAGGCTGACGTCATCAAGCGCGCAAACGCCATTCTGATAGACGACGGAAGCGCCCTCGATCCGAAGCATTTGGCTTGAGCGTGTCCCGCATCGTCGCTGCGAGATAACGACTATCGGCCTAATTTATAAGTTTTGTGACAGCGCCGCCGCGCCTCCGGTAGTCCACTCGCAGCAAATCCGTCCGTGCCGGCTGAAGTCAGCGCCACAATTCCTTGCTCGCGAGCGCTGCGCCGTCGGACAACGCCTGGAGCTTGGCCCAGGCGATCTGCGGATGAATGCGGCCGCCGAGGCCGCAATCGGTGCCGGCAATAACGTTTTCCCGGCCGACGACCTTGGCGTAGCGGACGATGCGGTCAGCCACCACCTGCGGATGTTCGACGATATTGGTGGCGTGGCTCACGACGCCGGGGATCAGCATTTTGCCGTCCGGCAGCTTCACGTCCTGCCACACCCGCCATTCGTGCTCGTGGCGAACGTTGCCGGCCTCCACCGAATAGGCGCCAGCGTTGACGCTCAAGACGAGATCGACAATGTCCTTGAGCGGAATGTCGGTCGTATGCGGGCCGTGCCAACTGCCCCAGCAGATGTGGAAGCGGATGCGGTCGGCGGGCAGGCCGCGCAGCGCGTGGTTCAACGCCTCCATCCGCACTTTTTCGAATTTCTTGAATTCACCGAGCGGCGGCTCCGGGTTGATCATGTCCCAGTTGTCGGGAAGGCTCGGATCGTCGATCTGCAGCACGATCCCGGCATCGACGATCGCCTTGTATTCCTCGCGCATCGCGTCGGCCGAGGCGAACAGGAACTCCTCTTCGGTCTTGTAGTAGAGGTCCTCGCCGCGCGCGAAGCTGCCGGGACCGATCGAACACATGAAGCCTTCTTCGGTGCCGGTCGCCGCCATTGCTTTTTTCAGGTTGGCGATATCGGCGGCGAGCGCGGCCTGCCCGGTATAGGTGATCGGTCCGGTACAGACGGGGCGGCCCACCGGCCGTCGCGCGGCGCTGCCCAGGAGGCTGCCGCTCGATTCCGGGTCCTGGTAGAACTCGCCGAACTTCTGCCAGTCGCGGCGATTGGCAAACGAGGTCAGCGCGACTTCGGCGACGCTCGACTTCGTGTGCTGCGATTGCGTTCCGCCGCCCGCCGGCGAAAACCCCGACATCCGCGCGAAGGCGTAGTTCCACCACGCGCCATAGTCATAGCTGCCGGCAACCGGCTTGCCGAACTCGCCATCATCGGGAATGTCGACGCCGAGGTCGCGCT
Organism: uncultured Alphaproteobacteria bacterium; assembly: GCA_963702755.1. Classification (GTDB taxonomy): domain Bacteria; phylum Pseudomonadota; class Alphaproteobacteria; order Rhizobiales; family Xanthobacteraceae; genus JAJPKK01. Next base: position 235,958 of record CAVPDZ010000028.1, read on the forward strand.
GCTTGCGCACGACGTCGGCAACCGCGGCCGCCAGAACCTGCGCGAAGGCGGCGTCATCCTTGCTTTCGCCCGCGGCGCGCGCCCTGCCGATGGCGATGAGGTTCGCCGGCCGCGACAAACTTCCGGCGTGGGTGGTGAGGATGCGATCCGTGCTGCGTTTCATGTTCCCGGCCCATCTGGAGAGTGGCACGGGATGCTAGTTCACGGCCCCCGATCGCGCCAGCGGCCGGTTCGTCGGGTCGGCGCCCCCGGGCCGCGGAAAGCCGTTGCTTTCGCGTGCTCGCGATGAGATCAAGAGGCGTCAGTTATTGAAAATCGGACCCGATCCGACGACATCAAAGGGGGGATCGCTGCCCAACTGCAGCAGTTGAACCGGACCCGCTTTGATATGTTTGAACTCACCCTGACTTTCGATAACGGACCGGAGCCATCGGTGACCCCGAAGGTTTTGGACGTACTGGCGCACCACCGCGTGTTGGCCACCTTCTTCGTCATCGGCAGCAAGCTCGCCGCTCCTGGCGCCCGCGCCTGCGCCGAGCGAGCCCACGCCGAAGGCCACTGGATCGGCAATCACACCTGGACCCACACCAAGCCGCTGGGCGAGCGCCCCGGCGAGGAGGCGGTGAGGCTCGAGATCGAGCGCACGCAGGCCGAGATCGGGGCGTTGGCGCACGATCCTCCGCTGTTTCGCCCCAACGGCGGCGGCGGCAACATCGACCGCCGGCTGCTGAGCCCGCAAGCCGTCGCGGCGTTGCGAGCGGGCGGCTATACCTGCGTGCTGTGGAACGCGATTCCGCGGGACTGGAAGGAGCCGGACGCGTGGGTCGAGACGGCGCTCGCGCAGATCCCGCTCCAGCCCTGGACCCTTATGGTGCTGCATGACATGCCCACCGGGGCGATGCGCCACCTCGACCGGTTTCTGACGGAGGTCAAGCAGCGCGGCTGGCGCATTCGCCAGGATTTCCCGCCGGCATGCCTGCCGCTGACGGCCGGGAAGGTCACCGGGCCCTTGGCTGACGTGGTCAGTTTGGCGGCTTAAGCGGCTGGCAACTGTTCTGGCGTCACATTACCGTGCTGTTTGCGGTAGAAACTTGCCGAATTGATTCGCTGCTCATGACAAGCCATTCCCCTGCCTCGATGCCTAAACGCGCCATGGTGCTGGCGGCCGGGCTTGGCACGCGTATGCGTCCCCTGACCAACGCCAGGCCCAAAGCGCTGGTCGAGGTCGGTGGGAAGCCGCTCCTTGATCATGTGCTTGACCGGCTGGCGGCCGGGGGCGTCGACACGGTTGTGGTCAACGTCCACCACTTCGCCGACCAGATCGAACGTCACCTGGCGGGGCGCCGCAAGCCGAAGGTCGTCATCTCCGACGAGCGCGGCGTGTTGCTCGATACCGGCGGCGGCGTGGTCAAGGCGCTGCCCCTTCTCGGCGCTGCGCCGTTCTTCCACCTCAACTCCGATACGCTGTGGATCGATGGCGTCAAACCGAACCTTGTTCGGCTGGCCGAAACGTTCGATCCCGCCCGCATGGATGCGTTGCTGCTCCTTGCCGCGACCGCCGTAAGCGTCGGCTACGCCGGGCGCGGCGATTTCGCCATGGCAACCGATGGCCGCCTGAGCCGACGCGCCGAACGCGACGTGGCGCCGTTCGTCTATGCGGGTGTCGCGATCCTTTCGCCCGCATTCTTTGCGGATGCTCCCTCCGGCGCGCTTCTCCCTCAATCTGCTGTTCGATCGCGCCATCGATGCCGGCCGCCTTTACGGCCTTCGGCTCGATGGCGTGTGGCTGCATGTCGGGACGCCGGAAGCAGTTCCCGTCGCCGAAGCCGCGATCCTCGCCAGCGCCGCGTGATAGACTGCCGGCGCGAATCGCGGCTGCCGATGCCGCGAGCCGACAGCCGACAATTCGATGACCGCGCGCGTCTTCACCATACCGCCGTCGGCGCCGTTTCTGCCGGCGCTGATCGAGGCGTTTGCCGAGGGCCGGCTTGTCGATGGCGTGGCCGCGGGCCCGCTCGCCTTCGCTGACGCCACGATCTTCCTGCCGACGCGGCGCGCCTGCCGCCTTGCCCGCGATGCCTTTCTCGATCTCCCGGGGGTGGATGCGGCGGTGCTGCCGCGCATCGTGCCGATCGGCGATATCGACGAGGACGAACTGGTGTTCGCCGACGCCGCGACCGGCGGCATCGCCGGCGATGCACTCGACCTGCCGCCCGCGATCGAGGGCCTTGAACGGCGCTTCCTGCTGGCGCGCCTCGTCCTCAAATGGGCCGAGCAGCTCGCGCCGCTGACCGGCGAGCCGCCGCTCGTGGTGCGCCATCCGGCCGCCGCGCTCGGACTGGCCGACGATCTCGCGCGTCTGATGGACGACATGACGACGCGGGAGGTGCCGTGGGAGCGGCTCGACGAGCTGGTGCCCGATGAGTTCGACGAATACTGGCAGCTCACGCTGAATTTTCTCAAAGTCGCTCGTGAACAATGGCCGCAAATCCTTGCGGCGCAGGGCGCGATCGAACCGGCAGCACGCCGCGACCGTTTGATCGCCGCGGAGGCGCGCAGACTCGCGGCGACCAACCCGCCGGTGATCGCGGCCGGCTCGACCGGCTCCATGCCCGCGACCGCGAAACTGCTTGCGACGATTGCAGCGCTCCCCCGCGGCGCCGTGGTGCTGCCCGGCCTCGACACCGACCTCGACGACGACGCCTGGCGCGACGTCGGCGGGGCGCCCAGCCATCCGCAATTCGCGATGCACGCACTTCTCGCGCGCATCGGCATCGTGCGGCGCGAAGTCGCGACACTCATCCCGCCAGCGCCGCACGGCCGCGAAATGCTGGCGAGCGAAACGCTGCGGCCGGCGCCCGCGACCGCCGCTTGGCGCGAGCGGCTCGCCGCGGAGGATTCGCGCCACGCCATCGAGCACGCGATTGCCGGATTGACCGTCATCGAGGCGGCCAATGCGGAGGAAGAAGCGCTCGTCATTGCCGTCGCGCTGCGCGAGGCGTTGACGGATGACACCCGCACGGCGCTGCTCGTCACGCCCGACCGCGCTCTCGCGCGCCGCGTCACCGTGCTGCTCAAGCGTTGGAACATCACGGCGGACGATTCCGGCGGCGATCCGCTCGCCGAGACCGCCGCCGGCGCTTTTGCGCGGGCAGTCGCTGAAGCGGCGCTGTCGCGCCTCGCGCCCGTGCCGCTGCTTGCGCTTCTCAAGCACAAGCTGGCGCGGTTCGGCGCTGACGACAATGCCGCCGCGATTGCCGCGCTGGAGCGGGCGGTGCTGCGCGGGCCGCGTCCGCGGCCCGGCTCTGCGGGGCTCGCGCAAGCGCTTGCCGATGTTCGTGCCGAGCTTGCCAAGCTGCGGCGCGGCGAGCCCTCCACGATCCATCGCAGCGATCCGCGCGCGTCGCTCGATGATGCCGAGATCGCGGCGGCGGAGCGCCTGGTCAGCCGCATTGCGGCCGCGCTCGCCCCGCTCGAATCGCTCGGTGCGGGCGAGGTTGATTTCGCCGCGATCGCGGCGCGCCATTACGAAGCGGTGCGGCTCGCAAGCAGCGATGCGGCGGGAACCCCGGTGGCCTTTGCCGGTCCCGACGGCGGCACGCTGGCACAGGCGTTTGACGATATTGCAATACAAGTCGGCGATGCGCCCTTCCTGATCGCGACGGAAGACTATGGCGAACTCTTTCGCCTTGCCGTCGGGGATCGAGCGGTGCGACGGCCGGGCGTCCAGGCAAGCCGCGTGCGCATTCTCGGTCCGCTCGAAGCGCGTCTTACCACCGCCGACCGCGTCATCATCGGCGGGCTCGTCGAAGGCGTGTGGCCGCCCGATCCGCGCAGCGATCCGTGGCTGAGCCGCCCCATGCGGCAGGACCTCGGGCTCGACCTGCCGGAGCGGCGCATCGGACTTGCGGCGCACGACTTCGCCCAGCTTCTCGGCGCACGCGAGGTGTTCGTCACCCGCGCCGCCAAGCTCGCCGGCGCGCCAACGGTGGCCTCGCGCTTCCTCCAACGGCTCGCCGCGGTCGCGGGCGCTGCGTCGTGGGAAGCGGCGATCGCTCGCGGCGAGCGCTACCGCGCTCTTGCGCGGCGGCTCGACGAGCCGGAAGGTCCCGCGCGTCCGGTGATGCGGCCGGAGCCGCGCCCGCCCCGCGCGGTGCGCCCCAAAGCCTTGTCGGTCACCGAGATCGAGCACTGGCTGCGCGATCCCTACACGATCTACGCGCGCCACATCCTCAAGCTCGCGCCGCTCGATCAGGTCGACGAGCCGCCCGGCGCTGCCGAGCGCGGCAGCCTCATTCACGCGGCGATCGGAGAATTCGCGAAGACTTACGCCAGCGAATTGCCGGAGAACCCCTATGCCGAGTTGTTGCGCATCGGCCGCGCGCATTTCGCCGGGCTCGATGACTTTCCCGAGGCCCGCGCGTTCTGGTGGCCGCGGTTCGAGCGGATTGCCGGCTGGTTCGCCGAGTATGAGCGCAAGCGCCGCGACAAGGTCATTGGCGCGCACGTCGAAGTGCAGGGCGCGTTGCAGATTCCGGTCAACGGCAGCTTCTTCCGCCTGACCGGCCGCGCCGACCGCATCGAGCAGCTGGTCGACGGCGGCTACGCCATCCTCGATTTCAAGACCGGTGCGCCGCCGTCCTCGAAGCAAGTGCAGATCGGGGTCTCGCCGCAATTGACGCTTGAAGCCGCGATGTTGCGCGCCGGCGCGTTCGGCGCAATCGCGCCCGGCGGCTCGGTGGCGGAGCTCGATTTATGTCCGGCTGCACGGCGGCGATCCCGCGGGAAAGGAGCAGCCGATCAAATTGGATGGCGTGACGGTCGACGGCGCGGCCGACGCCGCGTTGGCGAAACTCTCGGAGCTCGTCGCGCGGTTCGATGACGATGACATGCCGTATCGCCCGCTCATCCTCTCGATGTGGGCGAAGCGCTACGGCACCTATGACGAGCTCGCCCGCGTCAAGGAATGGGCGCTCGCCGGCAACTTCGAAGGCGAAGAGTTTTGAGCGCGCGCCGCATCATTCCCGACGAAGTGCGGCGCCGGCAGGCGGCGGCGTCCGACCCGGGCGCGGCCGCGTTCGTCGCCGCCAATGCCGGATCGGGCAAGACCCACGTGCTGGCGCAACGGGTGATCCGGCTGATGCTGCAGGGCGGCTCCGGCGGGGTCGATCCGTCGAAGATCCTTTGCATCACCTTCACCAAGGCGGCGGCCGCCAACATGGCGGTGCGCGTGTTCGATACGCTGCGGAGCTGGATCGCGCTCGATGACGCGGCGCTCGATGCCGCCATGCGCGACATCGGCGTCACGACGATCGATGCCGCAACGCGCATGCGGGCGCGCACGCTGTTTGCGGCGGCGCTCGAAGTGCCGGGCGGGCTCAAGGTGCAGACGATCCATGCGTTCTGTACCCGCATCCTGCAGCAGTTTCCGTTCGAGGCGGACGTTGCCGCGCGGTTCACCGTGCTGGAGGAGCGCGTGCAGAGCGAGATGCTCGAGCGCGCGACCCTCGACGTCCTGCTGCGTGGCGCCGCTGCGCCGGCGAGCGAAGTTGGGCAGGCGCTCAAGGTCGCGGTCGCCGCCGTAGCCGACTCGACCTTCCGCGAGATCGTTCGCGAGGCGACGGCGAAGCGCCACGATTTCGCCGGCTGGATCGAGGGAGCCGGCAGCGTCACGGGCGCGCTCGCCCAACTCTCGGCGACGCTCGGCATTGCGGCTGACGATACGCTCGCGGCGTGCGAACGCGATATCGTCGAGGGGCCGGTTCTGCCGTCATCGCAATGGGCCGAGGCGGCAACGGTTCTTTGCGGCAGCCCGTCGAAGAACGACAAGGAGCAGGGCGAGCGGCTGTGGCGAGCGCTTGAGCAGGTCGGGCGCGAACAGGTCGAAAGCTATCTGAGCGTTTTTTTCACCGGCAGCAACGAGCCGCGCAGAAGCCTTCTCACGAAGGGTCTCGCCGCGCGGCGTCCGGAACTCGCGCGACGTCTTGCAGACGAGCAAGCGCGGATTGTCGGCCTTGATGCGCGTCGCAAGGCCATCATCTGCCGCGACCGCACCGCCGCGCTCGTCACCATCGCGGTCGAAGTCATCGCGCGCTATCGCGACGAGAAGGATCGCCGCGGCCTCGTCGACTATGACGATCTCATCGACAAGACGTTGCGGCTGTTGTCCGACGGCCCCGCCGGGCTGGGTTCATTACAAGCTCGACCTCGGCCTCGATCACGTGCTGATCGACGAGGCGCAGGACACCAGCGAAAAGCAGTGGGAGATCATCAAGCGGCTGACGGCGGAGTTCGCCGCCGGAGCCGGCGCGCGCGGCCTCATCAAGCGTACCGTGTTTGCGGTCGGCGACGAGAAGCAGTCGATCTTCTCGTTCCAGGGCGCGGCGCCGCGCGAATACGAGGCGGCGCTGCGCCACTTCAAGAAGCAATACGAGCTGTCCGAGGTCGCATGGCGCGTGGTGCGGTTCGATCATTCATTCCGCTCCGGCGAGAACGTGCTCGGCGCCGTCGACGAAGTGTTCCGGCCCGCCACGGTCTATCGCAGCATCACCTCCGATCCGGGCGGGATGCTCGCCCATCAGGCGCTGCCCCACGCGGTGCCGGGACAGGTCGAGATCTGGCCGCTGATCGAGCCTGATCCGTCGCCCGACATGGAAGCCTGGGACGCTCCGTTCGACGCGGTCCTCGAGACGAGCGCGCCCGTCAAGCTCGCGCAGAAGGTCGCAAAGACGGTGCGCCAGATGATCAACGGCGGCACGCCGATCGGGGCTGACCGCCGCCGCGTCTCGCCGGGCGACGTGCTGGTGCTGGTGCGCCAGCGCGGCACGCTGTTCACGGCGCTGATCCGCGCGCTGAAGAACGCCGGCGTTGCGGTCGCCGGCGCCGACCGGCTGACGCTGACCGAGCACATCGCGGTGATCGACCTGATGATGCTCGCCGACGCGCTGCTGCTGCCGGACGACGATCTTGCGCTCGCGATCGCGCTCAAGAGCCCTCTGTTCGGGCTTGATGACGACCAGTTGTTCAAACTCGCCCATGGCCGGCGCGCGAGCTTGCGCGCTGCGCTCGCAGCGCACGCTGCGACCGACGCGGCTTGTGCGCAGGCGGACGCGCTGCTCAAGCGCTGTGCCGTGCGTGCGCGCCACGATACGCCGTTTGCGTTCTTTGCCTGGCTGCTCGGGCCCGAACACGGGCGGCGCAAAATCTACGCGCGGCTTGGCCTCGAAGCGGCGGACGCGCTCGACGAATTCCTCGAAATGGCGCTCGCCTACGAGCGCCAGGAAACGCCTTCACTGCAAGGGTTTCTCGCCTGGCTGCGGGCGGCCGACACGCTCGTCAAGCGCGACATGGAGGTCGCGCGCAACGAGGTCCGGGTGATGACGGTGCATGGCGCGAAGGGCCTGGAAGCGCCGGTCGTCATCCTCGCCGATACGACAACGCCGCCGCGCGGCACCCATCCGCCGCGCCTCCTCATGGTGCCGCGGCCGAAGGCGAAGCCCGGCGCGCCGCCGTGCATTGTTTGGGCGGGCCGCAGCGGAGACGACGTGGCGGCCGTTGCGACCGCGCGCACCGCGGCGCTCGAGGAGTACGAGCACGAGCATCGCCGCCTGCTTTATGTGGCGATGACGCGGGCCGCCGAGCGGCTGATCGTGTGCGGCTATGAAGGCAAGAAAAAGCGCCCGACCGGCTGCTGGTACGATCTCGTCCGCAACGCCCTCGTCGGCAAACCGGAATGCGAGGAGATCGGCGACGGCGACGCCAGGATCTGGCGCTACGTCAAGCGGATGCCGCCGGCCGAACAGCTGACGTTTGCGTTGTCTCGCGGGACGCCGCCGCTTGAGGTGCCGGCGTGGCTTACGGCGCCGGTGGCAGCGCAGCCCGCCGGGCCGGTGCTGCTCTCGCCCTCGCAGGCCTACGACGACGAGCACCCTCCCCTGGAGGGGGAGGGTCGGACCGCCGCAGGCGGTCCGGGGTGGGGTGGCAGCGGCGCCGTACGTTCGACGCTGCATTTAGAAGATAGCCGCGCGGCACCATCTCCCTCCCCCCTTGTGGGGGAGGGTCGGGGTGGGGGGCGGGAGGTTACGGCGCTGAAGTGCCCCATCGCGCGACCCCCGCCCCCGACCCCTCCCCACAAGGGGGAGGGGAGAAGATTCTCGCGGGCGTGGCCGGCCCCGGATCAATTGCTGGGCAGGCTCTCCCCCCTCCAGGGGGAGGTGAAGCACGCGAGGCGCGCGCCAAGGCGATGCTGCGCGGCACGCTGCTGCATCGGCTGATGCAAGCGCTGCCCGAGATCGCGCCGGAGCGGCGCGAGAGCGCAGCGCGCGCCTTCCTCGAACGCAACGCGGCCTCACTCGACGTCGCCGAGCGCGAGCGCATCGCCGAGCGTGTGCTGGCGCTCCTCGCTGATCCGCAGTTCGCGTTGCTCTTTGCAGCCGGCAGCCGGGCCGAGGTGCCGGTCGTGGGAAGGCTTCGCCGCGCCGGCCGCCCGGACATCATCGTATCCGGCCAGATCGATCGCCTGGCGGTCACCGCCGAGGCCGTGCTGATTGCCGACTACAAGACGAATCGCCTGCCGCCCCAAGCGGGCGAAGCGCCGCCGCCGGCTTATGTGCAGCAGCTTGCGCTTTATCGGGCGGTGCTCTCCCACCTCTACGCGGATCGACCGATTCGCGCGGCGCTGATCTGGACCGAAATCCCGGCCGTCATGGAGATTCCGGCGGCTGCACTCGATGAAGCTTTTGCGCGCGTCACCTCCACGTGACCGCGCCTTGACGGTTTTGGGTCGCCTCCCTAGGTTCCGACTCATCAAACCCGGGGGCGCCGGATGCGCCCGAATGCCGGACAACGAGGGGTCCCATGGGTGTAGGCAAGGTTTCCGATGCCGATTTCGATGCCAAGGTGCTGAAATCGGCCGAACCGGTGGTCGTCGATTTCTGGGCCGAGTGGTGCGGACCGTGCCGCGCGATTGCGCCGGCGCTTGAAGAGATCGCCAACGGCGCGCTCGGCAGCAAGGTCAAGATCGTCAAGCTCAACGTCGACGAGAATCCGCAGACCGCGCAGAAATATCGCATCCAGTCGATCCCGACGCTGATGCTGTTCAAGAACGGCCAGATGGCCTCGATGCAGCAGGGCGCGGCCCCGAAGGCGCGCCTCGAGCAGTGGATCACCGCGGCGGTCTGAGTTGCCGCCGATATCGGAATTGCTTTGCGGCCGGCGAAAGCCGGCCGTTTCATTTGTGGAGCCTTCGCGCGTGACGGTTATTCCGGCACGGTGCCGTTTGCCGCGAGCACCTCGCCCGCGAGATAGAGCGAGCCGGTGATGAGGATGCGCGGCGGCGGATCGAGCGCGAGCGATCTCACCGCCGCCAGTGCTCCGGCAACGCTGTCGCTTGCATCGGCCGCGATGCCGATGGCGCGCGCGGTTGCCGCGAGGGTCTCGGCCGGCACGCCGTTGCTTTGGCTGATCGGCACCGCGATGAGGCAGCGCGCGAGCCCGGCGAAATTGCGCAGGAACCCCTCGGTGTCCTTGGTCGCCAGCATGCCCATGATGAGCACCAGCGGACGCGAGACCCGCTCTTCCAGATCGGCGAGCGCGGCCGCGACCATGCGTCCGCCGTCCGGGTTATGGCCGCCGTCGAGCCAGAGTTCGCTGCCTGCCGGCGCCTGTGCCACGAGGTCGCCGGCCGCGAGGCGCTGCATGCGCGCGGGCCAGTCCACCTTGACGAGGCCCTGCTCGAAGGCGCCGGACGGCAGCTTGAAGCCGCAGACGCGCAGCGTCGCGATCGCCGTGCCGGCATTGTCGATCTGGTGACGGCCGAACAGGCGCGGCGGCGGCAAGTCGAGCAAGCCATGCTCGTCCTGATAGACGAGGCGGCCGCGCTCCTCGCTCGCCATCCAATCCTGGCCGGCGACATGAAGCGGCGCACCGATCTCGGCGGCGCGGTCCATGATCACGGAGAGGGGCCCCTCGGTCTGGCGGGCGATGATGGCCGGCGTGTCGCGCCGCATGATCGCGGCCTTCTCGCCCGCGATCTTCTCCAGCGTGTCGCCGAGAAAATCCATGTGGTCCATGGAAATCGAGGTGATGACGCTCGCGAGCGGGTAGGGGACCGCATTGGTCGCGTCGTAACGGCCGCCGAGCCCGACTTCGAGCAGCAGCGCATCCGCCGGATGGTTGGCAAACAGCAGGAACGCGGCGGCGGTCTCGATCTCGAACACGGTGATGGGCGCATTGCCGTTCGCCCGCTCGCATGCGGCGAGCGCCTCGATCAGGTCGGCGTCCGGCACCAGCACGCCGCCGCCAGGCCGCCCGAGCCGAAACCGCTCGTTGATGCGCACGAGGTTGGGCGAGGTATAGACGTGCACCCGGGCGCCGGCCGCTTCGAGGATGGCGCGCATGAATGCGATGGTCGATCCCTTGCCGTTGGTGCCGGCAACGTGGATGACGGGCGGCAACCGCTTCTCCGGATGCCCGAGGGCCGCAAGCACCGGCAGCAGGCGATCGAGCGACAGGTCGATGCGCTTGGGATGGAGCGTCAGCAGCCGCGCCATGATGGCATCGAGCGGCGCACTCAGCGATCTTTCGACTTTTGGTTGTGACATTGTAGATTTCGTCGGTTCCTGCAACCTTAAGGAGCCGCGGCGGCCGCGGCGCTCGCCCCCGAATCAGAACTCTCCATATAGGGTAGGGGCAGCGAAAGCGGATTTTTTTCAACCACCCTCCCTTGAGGGCAGGTCGATTGCATATGACGCGGCGCTTTCTTCTCCCTCCCCCCTTGTGGGGGAGGGTCGGGGTGGGGGGTCGGACCTGCTGGCCGGCGGCCTCGACGATCGGCGATATTCTCAAGCGGGCCTCCCTGATCGCGCCCACCAAACGACGACGGCGCCCGCTCGACCAGCCGCGAGCCGTGACAGCCGCCACGGCCGCCAATGACGAATGGGCGGTAGATATCAAAGGCTGGTTTCGCACCGGCGACAATTGCCGGATTGATCCTTTGACGCTGACCGATGGCCACAGTCGCTTCTTGCTCGAGGTGCGGATCGTGCCGCAGACCATTGAAGGATCCCAGCCGGTGTTTGCGGCGGCGTTTCGCCGTTACGGATTGCAGGATGCGATCAGGTGCGACAACGGCTCGCCATTCGGTTCGACCGGCGCCGGCTGCCTGAAGGGATGTCGGGGTGGTGGATCAAGCTCGGCATCGCGCCACACTCATCCACCGGCCTCGCGCAGGAGAACGGCGCCACGAGCGCATGCATGGCACCTCAAGGCGCAGACCTCGCGGCCACGGCGCCGCTGCGGCGGAGCAGCAGGCGCGCTTTGATGCCTTTCGCTGGCACTACAACGAGGAGCGTCCGCATGAAGCGCTTGGCCAGCAACGCGCGGCGAGATCTACACGCCATCGCGCGGGGCGATGCCGGAGCGCGTAGAGGAGCTTGGTATGATGCGGATCACCAGGTACGGCGCGTGCGCGGCTCGGGCGAGATCAAGTGGAAGGACGAACGCGTCTTCGTCAGCGAGGCGCTGGTCGGCGAACCGGTCGGCATCGCCGAACTCGAAACCGGAGATCATGTGGAGCGCTTCTGCGACCGCGACATCGGCCTGATTGATCGCACGGCCGGTACCGCCGCTTGCGCCGCGCCGCTTTGGCCTGTGCGACGCGCGCTCGGATCCCGAAACCTGCGCGTCGCCGCCAGATGCTGCCACCGCGGGGGCACGGCCTTGATCGCTCGGATCGCCGAGTGTTTGAACGCGAGGCCGCCGTCGAGGACGACGTCGTTGCCGCTGCGCGGTAAATCCTTGAGGTAGGGTGCGGCACAGGTTTCGCCATGCTGCCCGACCCCCACCCCCGACCCCTCCTCCACAAGGGGGAGGGGAGAACGATCGGCGTGGCCGCGCCTCAGGCCCATACCCTCTTCTTGGAGGGGGGCCTCCCAGGGTGGTGAACCAGTAGGAAGCCCATGACCAACGCTGTGGATTACCGGGACAAGGGACGATCCGGGGGCGAACATGGGCACTCGCCATATAATAGGGGGACTCGATTCGCGGGTCCCGGCTCTGAGCCGAGACGACCATAACGATGCGGTTTCCGCCTCAATTCCTCGATGAGCTGCGCGCGCGGCTTCCGGTGTCGGAAGTCGTGGGCAAGCGCGTGCGGCTCAAGAAGGCGGGACGCGAATGGAAAGGGCTGTCGCCCTTCAACAAGGAGCGCAGCCCGTCGTTTTTCGTCAATGATCACAAGGGTTTCTACCACGATTTCTCGTCCGGCAAGCACGGCGACATCTTCAGCTTCGTGATGGACACGGAAGGCGTCACCTTCCCCGAAGCGGTGGAACGGCTGGCGGGCCTTGCCGGACTTGCGGTCCCCAAGCTCACCGAGGAGGCCGAGGCGGAGGCGAAACACCACCGCACGCTCCATGAGGTGATCGAGCTTGCCGCGAAGTTCTTCGAGGCGACGCTGGCGAGCCGGTCGGGCGCTGCGGCACGCGGCTACCTCGCCGACCGCGGGCTCGATCCGGCGACCCAATTGCGCTTCCGCATCGGCTTCGCCCCACCGGAACGCTTCGCCCTCAAGGAGCATCTCGGCAGCCACGGCGTGCCGGTTGAGGCGATGATCGAGGCCGGGCTCCTCGCCGCGGGCGACGAAATCCCCGTGCCCTACGATCGGTTCCGGAACCGGGTCATGTTTCCGATCGCCGATCTCGCAGGCCGCATCGTCGCGTTTGGCGGCCGCGCCCTCGATAAGGATGCCCCGGCGAAATACCTCAATTCGCCCGAGACGCCGCTCTTTCACAAAGGCGCGCTCCTCTACAACGGCGCGGCGGCGCGCAAGGCCGCCCACCAGGGTGCCCCGCTCATCGCCGTGGAAGGCTATGTGGACGTGATCGCCATGGTGACGGCGGGCTATGCGGCGACCGTCGCGCCGCTCGGCACCGCGCTCACCGAAAATCAGCTCGCGCTCCTGTGGAAGATGGCCGACGAGCCGATCCTGTGCTTCGACGGCGACTCCGCCGGGCGCCGCGCGGCCTATCGCGCGGTCGACCTCGCGCTGCCCCACATCAAGCCCGGCAAGAGCCTGCGGTTCGCGTCGCTGCCTGAGGGACATGATCCGGACGATCTTGTCCGCTCCGGCGGCCCCGGTGCGGTCGCTGATGTCCTGGCCGGCGCCCGTCCGCTCGCCGACGTGCTGTGGTCGCGGGAAGTGGAGGCTGGGCGGTTCGACACGCCGGAGCGTCGCGCCGGCCTCGAAGCGCGCATCAACGAGCTTGCAGCTGCGATCGGCGACGAGACGGTTCGCCGTTATTATCGCGAGGATTTGCGGCAGCGCCTGCGCGATCTGACGGCGCCTGCGGCCCGCGGACCTGCGCGCGGTTCGGACAAGGAGCCGCAACGGCCGTGGCGCGGTCGCGGCGCGCCGCCGGCAGCGACGACGCCCGCGCGGATCGCGCCGTTGTCGCCGCGGCTGCAGGTCTCCTCGATCGTACGCGGCTCACGCAGTGCCGTGCCGACGCGAGAAGCGCTCATCCTGCTCTCGGCCTGCAATCACCCGTGGCTTCTCGATACCGAGGCCGAGCATCTCGCCGACCTCGAGTTCCACAATGGCGATGCCGACACGCTGCGCCGGGTCATGCTCGACCTCTCGGCCGAGCGTCACCATTCCCGCGAGACCTTGCGCGAGGCGCTCGCAGCGCGCGATTGTGGGCCGATCCTCGCCCGCATCGAGGCCGCCGTGACCCACCTCGCCGACTGGCCCGCCCGGGAAGGCGCCGCGCCTGAGGACGTGCTCCAGTGGTGGAACCATGTTCTCACCTTGCATCGCAAGAACCGTACGTTAAATAAGGCGCTAAAGGAGGCCGAACGTGCCTTGGGGGAAGAACTGAGCGAGCAGAATTTTGCCCGGCTCCAGGACGTTCGAGGGCAGCTTTCAGCGCTCGAAGGAACTGAAGCGACAATTGACGGCTTCGGGGCCCTGTCGGGGCGGCCGGTGCGCGGGCTTTAGGATCGGGATGGCCGGTGGCCGGAGGGTTCCGTCAAGGGAAACTCCGGCCTTTTCAAACGTTTGATAGGACGACGTAACAAGGAGGCGGAGCGAGGGTTAAGCGGGACTTAAAGTGTCTCGGCAACACTTCGCTCGACCAATTCGAGCGTCGGCTTCCTCAAAACGCATTAGCGCAACCACAAGTAAAGGGCAGAAGCCCGGAGTTCACGAGAATGGCGAGCAAGGTCAAGGTCGCGGTCAAGGAAAAAAAGGAAGAAACGGCTCCCGAGAAAGACGCCCCCGAGGCACCCGACGCCGCACTGCCGCTGCTCGATCTTTCCGACGCCGCTGTCCGCAAGATGATCAAGGCCGCCAAGAAGCGCGGCTACGTCACCCACGATCAGGTCAATGCGGTGCTTCCATCCGAGGAAGTCACCTCCGACCAGATCGAGGATGTCTTCGCCATGCTCAACGAGATGGGCATCAACGTCGTCGAGTCCGAGGAGACCGAGACCGAGGAAGCCGCGGAGGAAGCGCGCGAGGAGGCCGAGGAGGAGGAGCCCGAGGGCGAGCTCGTCGAGGTGCGCAGCCAGACGCCGGCCGAGACCAAGAAGTCCGAGCCGGGCGAGCGCACCGACGATCCGGTCCGCATGTATCTGCGCGAGATGGGTTCGGTCGAACTGTTGTCGCGCGAGGGCGAAATCGCGATCGCGAAGCGCATCGAGGCCGGCCGCGAAGCCATGATCGCAGGCCTGTGCGAAAGCCCGCTGACCTTCCAGGCCATCATCATCTGGCGCGATGAGCTGAACGACGGCAAGGTCTTCCTGCGCGACATCATCGATCTCGAAGCCACCTATGCCGGGCCCGACGCCAAGGGCGTGCCGGTGATGCCGAACGGCGACGGCCAGGCGGTGGCGGACGGCGGGCAGCCGCCGCAGACCGTGGCGCCGGCAACCGCGCCGGCAGCGCCGACGCCGTTCCGCCCGAAGCCCGAGGTCGGTGCCGAGGGCGAGGAGCCGACCGAGCCGCCGGAGGGCGAGCTCGACGAGGACGACATGGAGAATTCCATGTCGCTTGCCGCGATCGAAGCCGAGCTCAAGCCCAAGGTGCTGGAGACCTTCGACAAGGTCGCCGACAGCTACAAGCGGCTGCGCCGCCTCCAGGACCAGGACATCGAGAACAAGCTCAAGAACCAGTCGCTGACGCCGGCCCAGGAGCGCAAGTACAAGAAGCTCAAGGACGAGATCATCGCCGAGGTGAAGTCGCTGCGGCTCAACCAGGCGCGCATCGATTCGCTGGTCGAGCAGCTCTACGACATCAACAAGCGCCTCGTCGGCTACGAGGGCCGCATGATGCGGCTTGCCGAGAGCCATGGCGTCGCGCGCGAGGACTTCCTGCGGAACTATGTCGGCTCGGAGCTCGATCCGCGCTGGCTCAACCGCGTCTCCAAGCTCTCCGCCAGGGGCTGGAAGAACCTCGTCGCCCGCGACAAGGACCGCATCAAGGATATGCGCTCGCACATCCACATGCTCGCCGGCGAGACCGGGCTCGAGATCCTCGAGTTCCGCAAGATCGTGCAGATGGTGCAGAAGGGCGAGCGCGAGGCGCGCCAGGCCAAGAAGGAGATGGTGGAGGCGAACCTGCGCCTCGTCATCTCCATCGCCAAGAAGTACACCAACCGCGGCCTGCAGTTCCTCGACCTCATCCAGGAAGGCAACATCGGCCTGATGAAGGCGGTCGACAAGTTCGAGTACCGCCGCGGCTACAAGTTCTCGACCTACGCCACGTGGTGGATCCGCCAGGCCATCACCCGCTCGATCGCCGACCAGGCGCGCACCATCCGCATCCCGGTGCACATGATCGAGACCATCAACAAGATCGTGCGCACGAGCCGCCAGATGCTCCACGAGATCGGCCGCGAGCCGACGCCCGAGGAGCTCGCCGAGAAGCTCGGCATGCCGCTCGAGAAGGTGCGCAAGGTGCTCAAGATCGCCAAGGAGCCGATCTCGCTCGAAACGCCGATCGGCGACGAGGAGGATTCGCATCTCGGCGATTTCATCGAGGACAAGAACGCGATCCTGCCGATCGACGCCGCGATCCAGTCGAACCTGCGCGAGACGACGACGCGGGTGCTCGCCTCGCTCACCCCGCGCGAGGAGCGCGTGCTGCGCATGCGCTTCGGCATCGGCATGAACACCGACCACACCCTCGAAGAGGTCGGCCAGCAGTTCTCGGTGACGCGCGAGCGCATCCGCCAGATCGAGGCCAAGGCGCTGCGCAAGCTGAAGCACCCGAGCCGGAGCCGGAAGCTGCGGAGCTTTTTGGATAATTAGCAAGCCGACGCCGACTATCGTCCTTTTTAGAGAATGATGTATTCGTTGTCATCGCCACAGGACACGGTTTCGCCTACGAGCACTCTTCGACCTTGGATCGCCGACAGCGGATGCTCGCCTCAGCAGCGCACTCGCGGCCGAGAAAGGGACCGACGGATAGCTTGCGACGGTGGATGAGGCAGATGCCGCTGCTTGTCCTTGCTCAATTTCCGATGCCATTGTTATATCTGAAGGTAAGCGCTATGATGTCGAGGACATGGGAGCTCTGGAGACGGGTTATCGGCGATGTTTCCGAACGTACAGGCGAAATGGCGACGTGCCGTTCGACGGAGGTCAAAGCTTCGGCGGATTAACGTCGTGATCGGCGTTGCGGCGCAATGAAGCTTGCGCATCGACCCGCACGCCGACGCAAAGTGTCCGTTCATGGGAATGACGCGTTCAAATCTTCCTGATCGGATGACATCGAGTGTTCGGACCTCGATCGCGTTCGCGAGTTTTCTTCAACTGTCAGAAATCCTGACGCGGCCGATGCGTGCCAGAGGGCATCTGGACGGCGCTAGGTCGCTTGATCTGCGCCCTACCTTGGTCGAGCCGAATCGAGGGATCGAGGGCATATCGGCAGATCATTGCTGCAAGTTCGACCGCTGGCTACGTCGTCCGTTATCGCGTGCTGCCACCGGAACGACGCGATCTTTGTCATCTCAGGATCTTGCATGGTCGCGAACGTCGCAAGTAACGAAGGTGTGAAACATCCCAGTACTCGATCCGGTCGGCCTGCTTTCGGATCGCTGGACCCAATGATTGACGTTGTTTCCGTGAAGCCGACCGGCGGCTTCAAGCTGCGAGTTGCCTTTTCCGATGGCTCGGCGGGGTGCATGATTTTTCGTCGACGGCGGCGCGTGACGGCGAGATGGTGCGGCCCTTGAAGGACCCCGCATTCTTTGCACGCGTCTTCGTCGAGCTTGGCGCGCTGACGTGGCCGAACGGATTTGATCTCGATCCAATTGCGCTTCACGACCGGATGGAAGCGGCTGGCGAACTCAGCCGCGAAGCAGCGGAGTAGGGCGCGGTAGCGCAACGAATTGCGCCGCTGTGCCGCGGACAGGCCCCCTCCCTGACCCTCCCCCGCAAGCGGGAGAGGGGAAAAGACCGAGTTTGCGCTCGCAGATTTGTGCCGGCTCAGAGCGGCGGAATGCGCTTCGCTATTCCGCCCTACGGGCGCGCCGGTGGCTCGCTACTCCGCCTGCCCGGCGCACACATCGATCTCCGGGGTGGCGTCGGCGTAGCCGGCGAGGCGCATTTCGGGGCGGGGGAGCTTGGCGAGGCCGGCGAGGCGGTGGGTGCAGGCCTCGGCGATGAGGTCGCGGGGAGCGAGCGCGGCGAAGCGCGTATCCCAGATGCGGGCGGTGTCGTCGGAGGAGGCGGTGACGACGCGGCGGCCGTCGCGGCTGAAGGCGGCGGAATTGACGAGACTGGCGTGGCCGCGCAGCACCGCGATCGATTTCGCGGATGCAACGTCCCAGACGCGCGCGGTGCGGTCCCACGATGCGGTCAGCGCGCGCGTGCCGTCGGGGCTGAAGGCCGCCGACGACAGATAGTGTTCATGGCCGCGCAGCACCGCGATCTCGGCGCCGGTCGCGGCGTCCCAGATACGGGCGGTGAGGTCGGTCGACGCGGTGATGACGCGCGTGCCGTCGGGGCTGAAGGCCGCGGACGTGACGCTGTGCTCGTGGCCGCGCAGCACCAGCAACGCTTGCGCGGTCGCGGCGTCCCAGATGCGCGCGGTGCCGTCCGCGGACGCCGTGACGATGCGCGCGCCATCGGGCGCGAACGCCGCGCTCGTCACCTCGGCATCGTGGCCGCGCAGCACCGCGAGCGCCTTGCCGGTCGCGATATCGAAGATGCGCGCGGTCTTGTCGGCCGAAGCCGGTGACGAGGCGCGTTCCGTCGGGACTGAAGGCGACCGACGACACGTCGGCATCGTGGCCGCGTAACACCGCGATCTCAGTGCCGGTCCCCGCGTCCCAGATCCGCGCGGTGCGATCCGCCGATGCCGTCGCGATCCGCCGGCCGTCGGGACTGAAGGTCGCGCCGGTGACCTCGCCGTCGTGGCCGCGCAGCACCGCGATCTCGGCGCCGCTCGCCGCATCGAAGATGCGGGCGGTGTGGTCGGCGGACGGCTGTGACGACGCGCGTCCCGTCAGGGCTGAGCGCCGCCTGTGCGACGCTGCTGCCGTGACGAAGCACGGCGATTTCATTGACGGGCCCCGCGCGCCAGATGCGAGCCGAATGGTCCGCCGAGGCGGTGACGATGCGCGTGCCGCTCGGATCGAAGCCGGCGGCGAGCACGTAGTTCTCGTGGCCGCGCAGCACGCCGATCTCCTTGCCGGTCGCCGCGTCAAAAATGCGGGCGGTGTTGTCGAACGCCGCAGTGATGATGCGCTTGCCGTCGGGACTGAACGCGGCGCCGCCGAGGTCATCGTCGTGGCGCAGCACCATGAGTTCCTTGCCGGTCGCGGCGTCCCACACCCGTGCGGTGTGGTCCCAGCCGGCGGTGACGACGCGCCCGCCGTCCGGGCTGAAGGCCGCCTGAGACCACATCATTGCTGTGACCGCGCAACACCATGATCTCGGCGCCCGAAGCGGCATCGAAGATGCGCGCGGTGGCATCGAACGAAGCGGTGACGACGCGGCGGCCGTCGGGACTGAACGCTGCCGATGCCACGCCTTTCTCGTGCCCGCGCAGGACGCCGATCTCCGCCGCCGTCGCGGCATCGAAGATGCGCGCGGTGCCATCGAGCGACGCGGTGACGATCCGCGTGCCATCGGGGCTGAAGACTGCGGAGCGCACTTCGCCGTCGTGGCCGCGCAAGATCGCGAGCGGCTTCCCGCTCGCAGCGTCCCACAGCCGCGCGGTGTGATCCGCCGACGCGGTGATGATGCGCGCGCCGTCGGGGCTGAACGCAGCGCCGCGGACCGCGCCGTCGTGCCCGCGCAGGATCAGGATTGGTTTGCCGGTCGACGGCATCGAAGATGCGCGCCGTCTTGTCGACGGAAGCGGTGACGACGCGCGTGCCGTCCGGGCTGAAGGCTGCGGCGAGGACGCCGTTCTCATGGCCTGCGAGGGTCACGACCCAGCCGGCCCGCCCGAGTGCTGACGCGAGCGCCGTTGCCGCGGCCCGGGCCGCGACGGCTTGCGGATCGAGTTTGCTTTCGAACGCCGCGGCATGCACGGCGAGACGTAGCGCACCGTCGAGATTGCCGCGCGCGGCTTCGCCGTCGGCGAGCTGCGCGAGAAGGCTCACCCGCGCGCGGTCGATGACCTCTTGCGCTTCGCGATTGCTTTGGAATTGCCACAGCACCAGCGCGAGGCCCGCGGCAACAATGGCTGCCATGGCGCCAAGCGCCCACCGCGCCCTCTGCTGCATCCGTTCGGTGCGCGCGAGCGTCGCGGCAAACGCGGCGAGACGGGCCGCCTCCGCGGCGTCATTGCCTTCGGGGGGGCGAGGCTTGCGCAATTTCGTCTGAGCCTTCATCCGGTTCGGTGCTGCCTCCGAAGGACGTTAAGCACAGCATCGCAACACCGCGCGAGCGGAATCGCCATAAAAGGAAAATGGCCGGGACATGCCCGGCCATCATCAAAGTTGAAAACTGCGACGACGACGAAATCCGTCGGTCGCTCTCTCTCTACTTCTTCGGC
Source organism: uncultured Alphaproteobacteria bacterium (assembly GCA_963702755.1). GTDB lineage: Bacteria > Pseudomonadota > Alphaproteobacteria > Rhizobiales > Xanthobacteraceae > JAJPKK01. Next base: position 255,966 of record CAVPDZ010000028.1, read on the forward strand.
GCGGCGGGCGCCGGTGCAGCGGCCGGCGCCGCCGGGGTATCCAGCCGTTCGATCTTTGCGGTCTGGCGCAGCTTGTTGACGTAGTCGACCTGGGCTTTGCGCGAAGCGTAAGTCTCGATTTCCTCACGCACCTGGTCGAAGGGCGGTCCGTCGCGCTTGTCCTCGACCTTGATCACGTGCCAGCCGAACTGGGTCTTGACCGGGTCGGAGACCTGGCCCGTCTGCATCTTGAACGCCACCTCGGCGAATTCCGGCACCATGGTTTCGCGGGTGAAATAGCCGAGGTCGCCGCCGTTCTGCTTGCCCGACGGATCCTCGGTCATGCTGTTCGCGAGCGCGACGAAGTCTTCGCCCTTCTTGATGCGCACGATGACGGCCTTCACCTTGTCCTCGGCGGCCTTGCTCGCGGCCTTGTCATTGGGATCGGCGACGCGGAACAGGATATGGCGCGCGTGCACCTGTTGCTGGCCGCCCTGCTGCTTCATCGCCTCTTCGTAAATCTTGTGCAGCGCCTCGTCGGTGACCGCGGACTTCGTCTGTTCGACCAGCATGATCTCCATCAAGGTCTTGTTGCGGGCGAAGGCCATCCGCGCCTTGAAATCGGCGCTGTCGGGAATTTTCTTGGCCTCCGCCGCCTTGGCGATCAGGATCAAGTCGGTGAGATAATTGATGAGGTACTCGCGCTTGCTGGCCTCGTCGGTTCCGGGATTGTCGCCCCTCACGTCCTCGTCCGCGATCGTGAGGTCGCTCTGGTGGATCTCGACGCCTTCCACCTTGGCGATCACCGGGTCGGCGGGGGCCTGGGCATAGGCGAAGCCCGACGCCGCCATCGCGGCGGCGATGCTTAAGGCCACACCGGCCGCGAAGACGGAGCCGCGGCCGCGCCGCGGCCCTGACGTGCCGCCATCGGCACGATAAGATGCGGCTGAACGGAGAGAGGAGATCATTGGAAAATCCTTGGAGTTTGGAGCGCCGCAAACGGCGGCCGCAGGGAAGATTCGGGGGCCGGACACTCGCGCAAACGGTCCCGATTGGCAACCGATGCCACCCTTATCGGCGCCAACGACGGCGTGATTGCGGCGGTCGTTTGACCGCGGCCGATTGACAAAGTCCTACCCCCTCCTATCTCTCGCTCACCTGACGGTCCGCTCACCGGGGCATTCGCTGCTACGCCTCGCCAGGCCCGAAAAGCACCGCAATGTGAATGTGTTGGGGATCGGGGGGATCAATGCCGGCAGTGCGACGCAACGGTCCGCCGGCCCTATAAGGAGCGGACGAGAAAGGAAACCCCGGCATGTTCGGCGCCGTAGCCCGCAAGTTGTTTGGTAGCGCCAATGAACGGCGCATCCGCGCCTACCGTCCCCGCGTCGAAGAAATCAACGAACTGGAGCCGGAGCTCGAGAAGCTCTCCGACGAGGAGCTGCGCGCGCGCACCGCAGCGTTCCGCAAGGAGCTTGCCGAGGGCAAGGAGCTCGACGATATCCTCGTTCCGGCCTTCGCGACCGTGCGCGAGGCTGCCAAGCGCACCCTCGGCCAGCGCCACTTCGACGTCCAGCTGATCGGCGGCATGGTGCTGCATGAGGGCCGCATCGCCGAGATGAAGACCGGCGAAGGCAAGACGCTCGTTGCGACCGCGCCGGTCTATCTCAACGCCCTTGCCGGCCGCGGCATCCACGTCGTCACCGTGAACGACTATCTCGCCCGCCGCGACTCCGAATGGATGGGCCAGATCTACAAGTTCCTCGGGCTCACCGTCGGCGTCATCGTCCATGGCATGGACGACGCGCAGCGCAAGGCCGCCTACGACTGCGACGTGACCTACGGCACCAACAACGAGCTCGGCTTCGACTATCTGCGCGACAACATGAAGTACCGGCTGGAGGACATGGTCCAGCGCGGCCACATCTACGCGATCGTCGACGAGGTCGACTCGATCCTGATCGACGAGGCGCGCACGCCGCTCATCATCTCCGGGCCGCTCGACGATCGTTCGGACTTCTACAACACCATCGACACCTTCATCCCGAAGCTCGACAAGACCGACTACGAGGTCGACGAGAAGCAGCGCACCGTCAACCTCACGGAAGACGGCATGGAAAATATGGAGCAGATGCTGAAGGGGGCGGACCTCCTGAAGTCGGAATCGCTCTACGACGTCGAGAATGTCTCCACCGTCCACCACGTCAACCAGGCGCTGCGCGCGCACAAGCTGTTCCAGCGCGACAAGGACTACATCGTGCGCAACGGCGAGGTCGTCATCATCGACGAGTTCACCGGCCGCATGATGCCGGGGCGGCGCTATTCGGAAGGCCTGCACCAGGCGCTCGAGGCCAAGGAGCACCAGAACGTCCAGCCGGAAAACCAGACGCTCGCCTCGATCACGTTCCAGAATTATTTCCGCATGTACGAGAAGCTCGCCGGCATGACCGGCACGGCGCTCACCGAGGCGGACGAATTCATCGACATCTACAATCTCGAAGTGCTGGAAATCCCGACCAACATGCCGCTCGTCCGCAATGACGAGGACGACGAGGTCTACCGCACCGCGACCGAGAAATACCGCGCCATCATCGCGCTGATCGACGACTGCAAGCAGCGCGGCCAGCCGGTGCTGGTCGGCACCACGTCGATCGAGAAATCCGAGCTGTTGGCCGAGCTGTTGCGCAAGGAGCGCTGGGAGCAGCACGACTTCAGCGATCCGAACGCGTTCTCGGCGCTCTATGCCGGCGACCAGTCGGCCGACAAGGCCAAGGTCTTCGCGGTGCTCAATGCCCGTTATCACGAGCAGGAAGCCCTGATCATCGCCCAGGCCGGCATGCCGGGCGCGATCACCATCGCCACCAACATGGCGGGCCGCGGCACCGACATTCAGCTCGGCGGCAATGCGCGCTTTCGCCTGATGACCTGGATCAGGGAGAGGGCCAAGGCCAACCGGGACGGCTACGGCATCCTGATGCAGCCCGGCCGGGACGACGTCGACGAGTTCATCAAGCAGTGGGTCGACGAGCGCATCATCGCAACCGACAAGATCACCGATCCCTATTTCAAGTGGCTGACGGCCGAGATCAACGCCGGCCGCAAGCCTGCGCCGGCGGAGGTCGCGGCGAAGGTCGAGCAGCTTCGTGCCGCCGTGGCGACGAACAACGCGCCGCTGTTCGACGTCTTCGATCGCCTGTTGCGGTTGGGCGCCGGCAGCGCAACGCTTGCGGACAGCGAAGCCGTCGTCCGCGATCTGTCCGGGGTCAGCGAGTTTCTCGGTCCGTTGTTCGAGGGCCGCTTGCGCGAGTGGAAGCAGGCGGCCGAGGCCGGCCGCATCGCGCCCGATGACGTCGGCAAGAACGTCGAACTCCTGCTGCGGCGGCTCAACGAGCTTGCCAAGGAATGCGCCAAGGCCCTGGACGATATTCTGACCACGCGCCGTCGCGCGCTCGAAGGCGGCGGCCTCTTCGTGCTCGGCACCGAGCGCCATGAGTCGCGGCGCATCGACAACCAGCTTCGCGGCCGCTCCGGCCGCCAGGGCGACCCCGGCCGATCCAAGTTCTTCCTGTCGCTGCAAGACGACCTGATGCGCATCTTCGGGTCCGACAAGCTCGACGGCATGCTCCAGAAGCTCGGCCTCAAGGAGAACGAGGCGATCTTCCATCCGTGGATCAACAAGGCGCTGGAGAAGGCGCAGCAGAAGGTCGAAGCGCGCAACTTCGACATCCGCAAGAACGTCCTCAAGTTCGACAACGTGATGAACGATCAGCGCAAGGTCATCTTCGACCAGCGCATCGAGCTGATGAAGGACGAAACCGTCGCCGAGACCATCCCGGACATGCGCAAGGAGGTGGTGGACGCCCTCGTCAAGAAGTTCGTTCCGGAGAATGCCTATCCCGAGCAGTGGGACACCAAGGGGCTCAAGGAAGAGCTCAAGCGCGTGCTGTCGCTCGACCTCCCTGTCGATGCGTGGGCGAAGGAAGAGGGCATTGCCGAAGAGGAACTGATCACCCGCGTCGAGCGGCGCGCCGACGAGCACATGGCGGCGAAGGTCGCGCAGTGGGGTCCCGACGTCATCCGCTACGTGGAGAAGTCGATCCTCCTGCAGACGCTCGACCATCTGTGGCGCGAGCATCTCGTCATGCTGGAGCATCTGCGCCAGGTGATCGGGCTTGCGCGGCTACGGTCAGCGCGATCCGCTCAACGAATACAAGGCGGAAGCCTTCCAGCTGTTCGAAGCGCTGGTGCAGCACCTGCGCGAGAACGTGACAGCGCAGCTCATGCGCGTCGAGATCATGCAGGCGCCGCCGCCCGAGCCGCCGCGCGAAAGCCTGCCCTACATGGAGGCGCATCACATCAATCCCGCGACCGGCGAAGACGAGCTGGCGATGTCGGATGCGACCGTCGCGACGCTCGCCCGCAATGCCGGCGCACAAGTGGCGCGCAATCCCAACGATCCCATCCACCTGGGGCAAGGTCGGCCGCAACGAAGTCTGCCCCTGCGGCTCCGGCAAGAAGTTCAAGCACTGCCACGGCCGCTTCGCGTAGCGGCCGGCGCGACCCTCCACAAGACGTACCGCAGGGGTCGGCGGTTCGCGGCTGTGCCACGCCAGCCAAAAATGCTGGTCATTCCGGGGCGCCGCAAAGCGGCGAGCCCGGAATCCATGACCACGGACCGAGGAGTATGGATTCCGGGCTCGCCTTCGCTTCGCTACGGCGCCCCGGAATGACGACGTAGGGGCGCACTCTGCCTACGCGACGCGGATTTACTTCAAATCCTTGCGCGGATCGTAGGGCTTCTCATCGCGCCACTTCTGCATCAGCTCGTCGAGGTCGTGATGTGAGCCCTCGGGCAACATGATGCGCACGGTGGCGAGGAGGTCGCCGCGCTGCTTCTGATGCGGCATGCCCTTGCCCTGGATGCGGAAGGTGCGGCCGCTGCTGGTGTTGGCGGGCACCGTGATGTTGACGGCGCCGTCGAGCGTCGGCACCCGCACCTTGCCGCCGAGCACCGCCTCGTAGAGCGTGATCGGCAATTCGATGCGCAGGTTGTTGCCGTCGACGGTGAAGTACGGATGTGGCGCGACCTTGATGGTGATGATGGCATCGCCCATCCCGCCGGGGCCCGCCAAGCCCTGGCCTTTGAGGCGGATCTGACGACCTTCGGACAGCCCCGCGGGAATCTTGACGTCGACTTCCTTGCCGGTCGGCAAGTGGACGCGCCGCGTTCCGCCGGAGGCCGCTTCCGCAAGCGAAATGGTCACGGTCGCGCCGACGTCGCTGCCGCTCGGCTCCGCGAATTCCTCCGGTTCGAAGCCTGCGTGGGTGCGCGCGCGGCCGCGCCGGCCGAGGCCGCCGAGCATGCTCGACAGCACGTCCTCGAAACTGCCCGCGCCTGCGCTCGGCACCGCCCGACCGCCGGAAGCCCTCCGGCCCATACGAGAAATGCTCGAAGTTGAAGTCCGGCCCAGGTCCGCCGGCGCCGCGCTGGCCGCCCTGGAATCCTTGGAAGCCCTGGAAGCGCGGCTTACCCTCGGCGTCGATCTCGCCGCGGTCGAAAGCCTTGCGCTTGTCCTCTTCGCCGAGGATTTCATAAGCCGAATTCACTTCGGAAAAGCGTTGCGCCGCCTTGGGATCGTTCTTGTTGGCGTCGGGATGCAGCTTCTTGGCGAGCTTGCGAAAAGCACTCTTGATCGCCGCCGCGTCCGCATTCTTACCAACCCCCAAGACTTCGTAGGGGTCGCGCATATTCATAGGTCTCCGATTATGCCCATCCGCCGGCGCCCAGCCCCGGCATTCGGCCTCAATGTGGGGGCAAAGCTGCTGTTTCGCAACGCGAAATGGCTCGCGGCTGGGAGAAATCAACCACCAGGGCCATCAAACGCGGACAGCGCGAGCGCTCAGCCGTGGCGGCGCCACGGCTGCAATTCGCGCACGCCCCACTGGCCGAAGGCGTTGCGGCAGGCTTGCCCTTGCAGCCATGCTTCCGACTTCTCACGCACGTAGCTCGACAGGAAATCGCGGCATTCGGTGCCGCCAACCGTATAGGCTGCGGCAACCCGCGTGATCGTGCCGTGCGCACCGGTGACGGGGTTCTTCCAGGATGCGCTCGTCTCTTCTGCGTGGTCGAGCATCGCCTCGGCAGCGGTACGGGCGCTGGCGAGATCGTCGTCGAGATAGAAACTTGCGTCGCTGATCGGAAAGCCCGAATTGCCGACGCGGATCGACCCGGTGGCATCGCCCGAATTGTCCCGAGCCGGCAAAAGCCCGGACGTGCTTGTACAGCCCGCGATCCAGGGGACGACCAGGAGAATTGCGCTCGCCGCGCGGCGCCATGGTGTCAGGCCGCATAGGCGCGGCGCGCCGTTTCGCCTATAACCGCGGCGACGCCCAGACCCCACCCCGTCCGCCCCGGCCAGGGAAACGCACTCAACAATGTCCAACACGACAGCCATAGAACAGGACGGGTGGTTAAGGAGTGGTGATTTCACCCAAGCCGAGGAGCCGTTGCGCCTGTTTGCCGCCTGGTTCGAGGAGGCCCGCGCCGCCGAACCCTCCGATCCCGAGGCGATGGCGCTTGCCACCGTCGACGCCGACGGCCTGCCCAATGTGCGGATGGTGCTGCTGAAGGGGTTCGATGAGCGCGGCTTCGTGTTCTACAGCAATGACGGCAGCCAGAAGGGGCGCGAGCTTGCTGCCAACGCCAAGGCCGGCCTCGTCTTCCACTGGAAATCGCTTCGCCGGCAGGTGCGGTTGCGCGGTACGGTCTCGGCCGTAGATGCCGCCGAGGCCGACGCCTATTTCGCGACCCGCCCGCGCTCGGCCCAGATCGGCGCCTGGGCGAGCCGGCAATCGAGCCCGCTCGAGAGCCGCCTTGCCTTCGAGAAGGCGATCGCTGTCCAGACGGCGCGTTTTGGGATCGGCACGGTGCCGCGGCCGCCGTTCTGGGTGGGGTATCGCGTTACGCCGACGGCCATGGAATTCTGGCACGACCGGCCCTACCGCCTGCACGACCGCGTCGAATTTCGTCGGTCTGACCCTGCGGCGCCGTGGACTAAGACCAGGCTTTATCCCTGATTGCGCCTGCTGGCGGGATGCCCCTCCCGGATTCACCGGTCATCCACCGCCGCCCGCATTGCGATCACGACGGCGCTGCACAACACCTATATAGTGCGGACAATTCGTTGAGGTCTTTCAAAACGCGCCCATGCCGACGCCCGGAACCAACCAGCCGAACCGCACGCTGCTCCTGACGGGCGCAAGTCGCGGCATCGGCCACGCCACCGTGAAGCGCTTCTCCGCCGCCGGATGGCGCGTGATCACCTGCTCGCGCCATGCCTTCCCCGAGAACTGTCCTTGGGCAATGGGACCGGAGGATCACATCCAGGTCGATCTTGCCGATCCGGAGGACACGCTTACGGCTATCCAGGAGATCAAGCGGCGCCTGAGTGGCGAACTGCATGCTCTCGTCAACAACGCCGGCATTTCGCCGAAAGGTGACGGCGGCGGCCGCATGGGGACGATGGATACGACCTATGCGGTGTGGCAGCAGGTCTTTCAGGTGAACTTCTTTGCGCCGATCATGCTGGCGCGCGGCCTCGTCGAGGAGCTGGAAGCCGCCAAAGGCTCGGTGGTCAACGTGACGTCGATCGCCGGCTCTCACGTGCACCCGTTCGCGGGCTCCGCTTACGCCACCTCCAAGGCGGCGCTCGCCTCGCTCACGCGCGAAATGGCGTCGGACTTCGGTCCGCGCGGCATCCGCGTCAACGCGATTGCGCCCGGCGAGATCGACACGGCAATTCTGTCGCCCGGCACCGAAAAGATCGTGGCGCAAATTCCGCTGCGCCGGCTCGGCACCACCGACGAAGTGGCGAAGATCATCTACGTGCTGTGCACCGACACGGCGTCCTACGTGAACGGGGCGGAGATCCAGATCAACGGCGGCCAGTACGTCTGAGGACTAAATAATAATCGATCGCACGGGAGGGTTCGCTCAATGACCACGTTCAATCGCCGCGCTCTCATGCGCGGCGCCGCGGCACTCGCGATATCCGCGCCCGCTCTCCTGAAAGTTTCGCCAATCCCGTGCGCAGGCGCCGGCCAACCCGGTGCCCGATGTGCAGGCGCTGTTCTTTGACGTGTTCGGCACCGTGGTCGACTGGCGTACCGGTGTAGCGCGCGAGTCGGAACGCATCCTCAAGCCCCTCGGCTATTCGCTCGACTGGTTCGATTTCGCCGATGCCTGGCGCGATGAATACCAGCCTTCCATGGACGAGGTGCGGTTCGGCCGCACGCCATTCGTGAAGCTCGACATCATTCACCGGCGGATGCTCGACAAGATCAAACCGCGCTTCGGCCTCGAGAAGCTTGACGAGCCGACCCAGGCCGAGCTCAACCTCGCCTGGCATCGGCTCGACGGCTGGCCGGACGCGGGACCAGGCTTTGCCCGGCTGCGCTCGCGCTTCGGCCTCTGCCCCTGTTCCAACGGCAACATCGCCATCATGGCGGACATCGGCCGCCGCAACGATTTTCGCTGGTACGCAATTCTCGGCTCGGAGATCGCGCGCGATTTCAAGCCGAAGCCGCGCGTCTATCTCAATTCGGTCGAGGCGCTCGATCTCAAGCCGGCCAACTGCATGATGGTCGCGGCCCACAGCGGCGACCTTGCGGCTGCGGCGGCGCTCGGCCTACGCACCGCGCACGTCGCGCGTCCCGGCGAATACGGCCCGAAACGTGCCGGCGAATCAGGACCCAAGACCACCGTCGATGTCGCCGCAAAGAGCTTTGTCGATCTTGCCGACAAGCTCGGGACGTAGTCGAAGCTTCGCGCGCGAGTGGCGGGGCCGCTACAGCCACTTCATCCATTTGAAGAAGTAGTACGGCCCGGCTGCCGCCAGCAGCATCAGCACGATCGCCATGGGATAACCCCACTCCCAGTCGAGTTCGGCCATATGCTTGAAATTCATGCCGTAGATCGAGGCGATCAGTGTCGGCGGCATGAACACGACGGCGGCGACCGAGAAAATCTTGATGATGTTGTTCTGTTCGAGGCTCACGACGCCGAGCATGGCGTCGAGCAGGAAGTTGATCTTCTGCGACAAATAGGTCGCGTGGTCGGACAAGGATTGGACGTCGCGCTGCATGCCTTTGATGGTGGCGCGCTGGTCCTTCGCCCATTTCATCGTATCGGCTTCGTTGGCGAGATAGAGCAGGAGCCGCCCGATCGAGACCAGGCTTTCGCGTGCTTTTGAGGTGTGGTCGCCGCGCCGGCTGATGGATTTGAGGATTTCCTTGAAGTTGTGGCCGCGGCTCATGCCGCCTTCCGATTCGAGAATGTCGTGCGAGATGACGTCGACGTCGCTCCCGATCTTTTCCAGAATATCGGCGGCGCGGTCGATGACGGCATCGAGCAGGTCCATCAGCACGGTCTCGCCGGTGACCGTCGTCGGGCACAGTCGCGCGAGCTTTGCGCCGACGATGGCGAATGGCTTGGGCTCATCGTACCGCACGGTGATGAGGCGATGGCCCGACAGGATGAAGGTGACCGGGGTGGTGCGCGGCACGCCGCTATCCGAGTGGCACATCAGCGTCGCCGTCATGTAACGGGCGCCGTTCTCGACGTAGAGCCGGCTGGTCGGCTCGATCTCCTGCATCTCCTCGCGCGTCGGTACCGCGATGCCGAGCGCGCGCTCGACAAGCTTGTCTTCCGCCTGGGTCGGACTGAAGAGATCGAGCCAGACGGCGCGGTCAGGCACTTCGCCATTGACGTCGAAATCGGCGAAATTGATGCGTTCGAGAATTGTGCCGCGGGGCACATTGACGGCGAGCATCACACCCCCCTCACACGGTGCCGCACCCCGAGGGGCGCGCGTCGCTGCGGTGCACTGATGCCTTGATCCGGCTCGCGCGGCAAGCACTTCCTGCGGAAGTCCGGCGCGCGAGCCGCCGCGATCCATTGTCGCCTTTGTACCTCCTGCCGCAAATCCGCCGCACGCATGAATAACATCGTAAACGGATGGTTAAGATTTGGGGGTAGGCGACGCTCAGTCGTCGTCATCATGCCACCGTCGGGGGGTCCGAAACGGCGGCGGCCGATCGTCAAAAGTAAAGTCGTTACTGTCGGTTAGTAAAAGTGCGGCAATCCTGCAACAGATTTGCGGATTGCATGGGGACATCATGCGGCCAAACTGGAATACATGGCGGGATTCGGTTATTCATCTACACTGGTAAGGGGTTCGAAGGTGGGGTCGAGGTTGCTGTAGGGCAAACCACGGGGTGAGGGGAATATGCGGTCGTGGAAGTTGGGTTTCATCGGCCTTGGGCTGATGCTCGGCGGATGTGTCCAGGCGACGCTGGACCAGGGTCCGCCGCCACTAGGAATGAAGCCGCGCGACCAAAACCTGTTGGCGCAGGCGCCGTACGCGCAGGCATCCATCCCTGAACAATACCGACGCCAGATGGTCGACTATCACCGCAAGGAACTGCCTGGCACCATCGTCATCGATAGTGACAACAAGTTCCTTTATCTCGTGCAGAGCAAAGGAAAGGCTCTGCGCTACGGCGTTGTGGTGGGCGAAGAGGCACAAGGCTGGTCCGGCGTTGCCACGGTCGGCAGCATGACCGAGTGGCCCTCCTGGACGCCGACTGCCGGCGAGCACCAGCGTCTTGGCCCGCTGCCGACGCACATGCCGGGCGGCCCGGCAAATCCGATGGGTGCGCGTGCGCTCTACCTCTATGCCAACGGCAAGGACACGCTGTTCCGCATCCACGGCACCAATCAGCCGCAATATATCGGCAGCGCCGTTTCGTCGGGCTGCATTCGGCTCACCAACGAGGACGTGATCGACCTCTATAGCCGCGTCAAAATGGGGTCGCCGGTGGTGGTGCTGGCGCGTGGCCAAGGCGATTTGCCTGCGCCTCTCAGCCGGATGGCATCGACCAACGGGCTATGATCA
>CAVPDZ010000029.1:0-11562 GCA_963702755.1 uncultured Alphaproteobacteria bacterium
ATCTGCTGAGGGAGTCCGATGCGCAAGCTACTGGCCGTTATCGTCCTGCTCGCCGCCGCTTCGGTTCTTGCGTTCGCCAGCACCGAGAGGACCCGGCGCCGGCCACGGCTACCTGATCGATGAGCACGCGCGAGCAGGCCTCAATTGCGCGGCGTGCCACGCCGATGCGCCACCGCCAAAGGCGCCGGCAATGGCCGCATGTCTCGGGTGCCACGGCAGCTATTCGGACATTGCTGCGAAAACTGCCGCTGACCAGCCAAATCCTCACGCCTCGCACGTCGGCAACGTTCCCTGCGGAGCATGCCACCACGTCCACAAGGCATCGAAATCGATGTGCAGCCAGTGTCCACGCTTTTCAGATGAATCTGCCGTGACTCGCGCGCATCTCAACGGGGACGCCGGCGCCGCTGCTCCGCTCGCGCGATGATGGCGGTCAGATTCTTGCAGGTTCCACGGCAGCATTCGTTCCAGCGATATAGCCTTGGCACGTGGCGCGGGCGAGGCCGTGCTGACTGAACCCGCCCGCCGAATTCGCCGCCGCAGTAGAGTCCCCGGATCACCTCGCCGTTCATGTCGACCACCTGGCACCGCGCATTGATGCGCAGACCGGCGCGGGTGTCATGCACGACCGGCGTTGCCCAGGCGGCAAAGAACGGGGGCTTCGCGATCTTATGCAGCGGCAGGGCTTGCCGAAGTCCTCATCGACGCCGGCGTCGACGAAGGAATTGTAGCGCGCAACGGTCGCCGCGAGGTTCGCAGCCGGCATCGGAACGCGCTGATACTTCATCACGATCTTCTGTGCGAGGTCTGCCAGCGTGTCGGCGGTGAAAAAGAAGCCGGCGTCAATATCGACATTGGGCACCACCGGATTCCATTTTTCGCGGATACGGCATCGGCATCGAAGATCGCCCAGATCGGGCCACCGCCATTGTGTCCGTCGCCAATGCCGGCCATGGCGGCGTTGACCCAGTTATTGGGATGGTACTCTGGTTTCTGGCGTTGAGATAACTACCCTGGACGTAGCTATCGATGGATTTATAATCGTTGGCGGTGAATTGGTCGCCGGTCTCGTCATAGAACCGCTGCCCAAGCATGTTCACCAGGATCAAGTCCTGCCAATTCGCGACCCTTAGACCCGAAGCACGCGCACGATCGAATACCGAACTGCCGGGCATCCACTGAAGATTCCGATAATTGTATTGGCAGCCGATCGTGCCGGGCTTGGTCAGGTTCGAGCCGAATTCGCCGGTCTGATTGTAAAGACCCCAGAGGGAGGCACCAATTGCCATGCCGGCGAGTTCGCCGCTTGCATCCTGGTTCGACCACGGCATGCCGGAAAGTCCGCAATACTCTTCGGTGAGGCGTGGGTCGAACATGCGACGGAAATTAACATTGCCGGTCGAGCCGCCGGTGGCGATGACGATCGCCTTGCGGGCGCGGATGTTGAGCTTGGCTCCCTTGTTATCCACGGCAATGCCAACCACAGCGCCCGCCCCGGGCATCTGCCGGTAGATCGAGGTCATGCGGTGCTCGAGCAAAATATCCACCCCGGCCTTTCTTGCCGCAGCCTCCAGCGGACGCATGAGCCCATTGCCCGATGAAAAGGTCGCCTGGATGAACTGACTTGCCGGGTTTCCGGTCTGCACCATCGGCCAGTTCATGACGGCGGCATGCATCTCGCGCGGCACCGAGTTGCCGACCGAATTGCCGCCTGAACTCGTCGGGCGCCTTATCGACGAAGATGACGCCGTGGGCCACCAACCATTCGAAAGTCTGCGCACTATTGTCGGCGAAAGCGCGGATGATCTCGCGGTCGTTATACCGGTAGTCTGGAAAGCCATTCGGTTCGACGACGGACCAATCGGTGAGGTCGCGAAATAGGAGGTCGGGGGAATCCTCGATGCCATGCTTCTTCTGGGCGCTCGTGCCGCCGCCGAGCGGAACGTTACCGCCGCTCGTGATCGCGTGGCCGCCGATATCCTTCTCAGCTTCGACCAGGATTACCGAGGATCCCGCTTCTCGCGCAACGATCGCGGCGGGAAGCCCCGTCGCACCCGAGCCGATGACGACGACATCGGCCTCGCGATCCCACCTGTTGGCATCTGCGGAGCCTGGGCCGATGCCGGATTGACGGAAGCGCCGCTCGCCGCGGCCGCGCCGCCGGAGATCAGGAGAGTTCGCCTGCTGAGGGCCATCGGAATTCCCAGGTGTCTTGCAAAGGTCTGTCGCAATCAAGTGCCGGCATCCAGCGCCAGTTAACACACTCCAGCGATTTGCAGCTGCGGACCTTGATTTCGATCAAGCGCCCTCAAGGCCTTGTTACTTCGACCTTTGCCGAGGCTCTCCGCAGCCAATTTGCGCAAAATCAATGTCGGCAAAGCCGCGGTCCCGCATGGTCCTCGCGAAAATCAAGCAAGGAGTTCCCTGCGATGAACGCCTCCGATGTCATGGTTGCCGACGTCATTACCGTGAAGGCCGGCGCCACGGTGCAGGACGTTGCCAAGCTCCTGTTCACCAACCGGATCAGCGCCGTGCCGGTCGTTGACGAGGCCGGCAAGCTGGTCGGCATGGTGAGCGAAGGCGATCTGCTCCGGCGCAGCGAAATCGGCACCGAGCATCAGCGCCCATGGTGGCTGAAACTGCTGATGGGCCGCGAGATCCTTGCCGGTGAATATGTCAGGGAGTGCAGCCGCAGCGTTGCCGACGTGATGACGCGCCAGGTCATCTCGGCCGCGCCGGATACGCCGATTGCAGACATCGCGACCCTCCTCGAACGCCACCGCATCAAGCGGGTGCCCATCGTCCGGGACGGCAAGGTTGTCGGGATCGTCAGCCGCGCAAACCTCATTCAAGCGATCGCGACGCGCAAAAAGGCGCTGCCGGCGCAGCCCGTCGCGGATGCCAAGCTACGCGACGCCATCATCTCGAAGCTGAAGGGCGAGCCGTGGGTTCGTCCGAGCCTCGTCAACGTGACGGTCACCGACGGCACGGTGGATCTGTGGGGGATCGTCGACACCCCGGTCGAGAAGCAGGCGCTTCGTGTTGCCGTCGAAGTCACGCCTGGCGTGAAGGCCGTCAACGACAACGTCCTGGTCCGTCCGGTCGCCGCGGGCACGTGATCCGAATTTGCCGACCGCATTCACCGGACACGCGAAATACGAACGAGAGATACGAACAAGGAGATGGCACCGTGAACGACAAGGAATTGCAGCAGAACATCATCGACGAGCTCGACTTCGAGCCGAGCGTCGAACTCGGCTCATATCGGGGTCGCGGTGGAGAAGGGCGTCGTGACCCTGACCGGGCACGTGTCGAGCTACGCCGAGAAGACCGCAGTCGAGCGGGCGACGCGGCGGGTCAAGGGCGTGCGCGCGATCGCACAGGAAATCGAGGTCCGCTATCCGAGCGACAAAAAGACCGCTGATGACGAAATCGCCAAGCGGTCCGTCAGCATCTTGCAGTGGGATGCGGTGGTGCCGCAGGGCGTCATCGACGTCACCGTGCAGAAGGGCTGGGTGACGCTCGCAGGCGAGGTCAACTGGCAGTATCAGCGCAAGGCCGCTGAAGACGCCGTCATGAAGCTCTCCGGCGTCAACGGCGTGATCAACAACATCGCGCTGAAGCCGGCGGTGCAGGTCTCCGACATCCAGAAGCAGATCGAGGACGCGCTGTCGCGCCACGCGAAGTTCGAGGCGCATGCGATCCGCGTCAGCGTTCGCGACGGCAACAAGGTTTCGCTCGAAGGCAAGGTCGAAAGCTGGGACGAGCGGGACGCGGTTGAAGACGCGGCGTGGTCGGTTCCCGGCGTTCAATCGGTCGATGACCGTCTGACCATCACGCGCTGACGGCGGCCGCCGGCGCTCGTGAACAGGAGGACGCCGCGAGGCGTCCTCGGCCGTTTCTCATCAGCAGCAAAGGACCATGTCATGGACCTTAGGGAAGCGATCTACAGCCGGCGGGCGGTGCGCGACTACACGAATGCCGCTGTCGACGAGAAGACATTGCGCGATCTCATCGATGCGGCAATCCAGGCGCCAAGCGCCGTGAATGCGCAGTCGTGGCTGTTCTGCGTCGTGCGGGACAAATCGTTGATGGCAGTCATTTCGCAGGAGTCGAAGGCGCATATGATGCGCAAAACGCCGGCGGGCCTGCTATCCCATCACTTCGAGGAAATACTGGGCGATCCCAACTTCGATATCTTCTATCATGCGCCGGCTCTCATCGTGATCTGCGCTGCCGAAGGGAACTGGGCGGTCGAGGACTGTGCGCTCGCCGCCGAGAATCTGATGCTTGCCGCGCGCGCCGCCGGGCTCGGAACCTGTTGGATCGGATTTGCCCAGAACTGGCTTGTCACCAAGGAGGGGCGAGCCGCGCTTGATCTTCCGGCTGGTTATCTCCCCGTCGCGCCGATCATCGTCGGCCACCCCAAGGCACAGCCGCCGCAAGTCCCGCGCAAACCGGCGCAGATTCGCTGGATCGGCGCGCAGTAGAATCAAGGGCTGCGGGAAATCAGCGAAGCATTCCGAACGCGTCATTCCGGGGCGCCGCCGTCGGGTCCGGCCTTCGGTCGGCCCGATGACAGGCTCCGCGGCGATGACGGGCTCCGCGGCGAGCACGGAATCCATACGCCTCTGTGTTCATGGATCCGGGCTCGCCTGCGCTTCGCTTCGGCGCCCCGGAATGACAGCGCGAAGCGGCTGCGGCGCTGCGATCAGGCAGATTGAGATCGTTGATCACTAGGCTTTGTACTCAAATTCCGCTAGCGGACGGGGGCGAACAGTGATTTAAGCTGCGAAACATCGGAGCTGGGATCATGCGCTACGACCTGACGGACTTTGAGTGGGGTTTTATCGAACCGCTTGTGTCCTAGGACTGTCTGAGGGTGCAAGCGATGCAACAATCGCCGCGTTCTCAACGGCATATTTTGGATTTTGCGCACCGGCGCGCCATGGCGGGATTTGCCGGAGCGGTATGGGCCTTATACGACCGCCTACAATCGTTTCAACCGCTGGCGCAAAGCAGGCATCTGGGATCGCCTGATGGAGGACCCGTCAAGGCGCACGACGGCAAGGTGCAGATGATCGACAGTTCGATTGTGCGCGTTCATCAGCACGCGTCCGGTGTCAAAAAAAGAGTGGCGATCGTTGTGTGGGCCGAAGCCGAGGAGGCCTCACGACGAAAATCCACGCGCGGGTCGACGCGAAAGGCCGCCCGGTCTGCCTCCTGATCTCGCCCGGTGAAGTTCATGATGTCACCTGTGCGGAAGCTCTGCTCAACGGCCTGCAGCGGCGTGCCATCGTCATCGCCGACAAAGGATATGATGCTGACCGAGTTCGTGCCCATATCAGGGCACAAGGTGCAATTCCGAACATTCCAAACCGCTCCAACCGAACCAAAAAGTACCGTTGGAAGAAGGCCATCTACCGCGAGCGCAACCACGTCGAACGCTTCTTCAACAAGCTCAAACAGTTCCGACGTATTGCCACCCCGCTACGATAAGCTCGGCACCACCTTCTTCGCTTTCATCAAGATCGCGGCCGTGCGAATTTGGCTGCGATCAATTGAGTCCACGACCTAGTGCCAGGATTCGCGGCATTCTAGCCGAAAGGGAGAAGCGCCATGAAGGCAGTGAGTGCAGGAGTCGCGATCAGCACCGTCCTACTGTTGCTCTCCGCCGCGGCGACACGCGCGCAAGATGCGATTCCGAACCTCAAGGGTACCTGGTCCGGAAAGGGCAACGCGATCGTCTTTGGCAACAATTCGTACCATCCCGGCTCGCAAACGGCTGCCGATCCGCCGCGCATGCACGAGATCGAAGCGACGCACACTGTCGAGGGCCAGGAAGGGCGCCTTGCCTGGGGCCGATCTTCTTCCACGATCGCCGATACCAAAGAGCCGTTCGTGTGGGCGATCTCAGGCGACAACAAGACCATCGTCGGCGCCGATATGGATGGTTATTTTCGCATCACGATCCTTTCGCCGGACCGCATGGAGAAGTGTTATACGCACAATGGCACGAGCCCGACGCGATCGATCGTTGCCGCCTGCTACGTCATAAATCGGGTGAAGCGGTAAGAGATTTTCTCTTCCGTACGCGGCCACACATCGGCTGGATCGGCGCGCAATCGGGTGACGCGCATCGCCGTCAGGTGCGCCTCGCACTACGCACCGCCTGCGCCCATCGCCTTTGAGATGGCGCGACGAACCAGGGTTTCGAACAGCGGCAATTTGTAAGCGTTCTTGGCAAGTGGGCTCGCGCCTTCCAAGGCGGCCCGGGCAGCTTCGCTCGCCGTGCTCTCGTTGATACGGCTTGCCAACGAGGGCTCACCTCGGCATCTGTTGCCCGGTAGGGGACGGGCGCCGCCGCGCCGAGAATGATCGCGGCGGCTCTGCAACTTGCATCGGCGAAGGTCGAGCACGACAGCAACATCGGCGAGCGGCCAATCGAACGTATCCTTTTCGCCCTGCTTCAGATAGCGCCATGCGCGGCCCGCCGCAAGCGCCGGCATCGACCGCCGTCAGTATTTCGTGCGGGCCGCGATCGTTCTCGCGCCGGATGTCTTCACCGGGGGACAAAGAAATCCTCGAGGAGAATTCCGGCTCGCGCCTTTGGCATCGGTCAGTTCGACCCTCGCCCCGAGGGCGACGAGCGCGGTGGCGGCGGTCGAGGGATGGACGATCGCGCAAAGGCCGTTCTCGAAGATCGCGTGATATTGGTTTTCGCCCGAGGGCGAAACAATGTCGCCGCCTTTCCTCGCGCAGTGAAATTCCTCCGCGCGGAAATACCAGCAGCGCGGCCGCTGCAGGAGATTGCCGCCGAGGGTGGCGACGTTGCGGATCTGCGGGCTCGCCGAGGCGGCCGCCGCATCGGCGAGCGCGGGATAGTGCTGCCGCAGAGCGGATGCCGGCGAGGCTGGCCAGCGTGACCATCGGCGCCGATCCGCAGGCCGCCGCCTTGCTCCTCGACGATCGCGTCGAGGCCGGGAATCCTGCGAGGTTCACGACGTCGCCGGCGCGAGCAGATTTTCCTTCAACAGATCGAGGAGATCGATGCCGCCGGCCTTCGACGACGCATCTCGCGCCGTCTCTGCGCATCGGCGAGCCGACATGGCGTCGGCAACGTCGTGGTGCCGCCGTCGCCGCCTCGGCAATCGTGCGCGCGTTGATCCAGGCAAAGCGGTTCATGACGTCAGCTCCGCGCGGGACTTTGCCGAGCGCCGCGAGCACCGCCGCCGGCGTCATCGGCAGTACGCGAAGCGCGAACGCCGATCGCATTGTAGACGGCATTGGCGATCGCCGGCGCGGTGGCGATGTTGGAGGGCTCGGCGATGCCATAGGCGTCGGTGGCGCTGCGGCCCTGGTAATTTTCCAGAAGCACGACATCGATCGCCGGCGTCTCGCGCGGGCCGGCGAGCTTGTACTGTTCGAGATTGGGGTTGACCATACGCCCGGTGTGCGGTCGAGAATGCGGTCCTCGTAGAGCGCGTAGGAGAGGCCCATCAGAATCCCGCCGTGGATTTGGCTTTCGATCTGCAGCGGGTTGATCGGCCGGCCGCAGTCCTGGACCGCGACCACGCGTTCGACCCGCATGATGCCCGTCTCGGTATCGACCGCGACTTCGGCAAATTGGACGCCGCCGAGATCCTGCCGTGCCAGCGCGGCGTCCCGCATCCGACGTCGAAACCCGCCATAGTCGTCGCTGCGGGAGGCGACGGCGCTGATCTGTTCGGTGCGCAGGCGGGCGGCGGCGTCGCCGAAGCTCATGCCGCGGCTGTTCGTCGCGCGGCGAGGATCGGCCGTCGCGCGCCGTCAGATCCTCGGCTGCCGGCATTCGAGCGCGAGCGCCGCTTCGCGGAAGAGCATCTGCAGGACGCGCCAGGCGGCGGTGCGCGCCGGCGGCGTGATGGAGGCCGTGGTCCGGCTGCCGTACGAGGGCGGCCCGGCGGGAATTCCGTGTCGCCGATGCGTACCGTAATGTCTTCGGGGCGAAGCCCCAGCACCTCGGCGACCACCTGGGCGAGAACCGTGCCGATGCCGGTGCCGATGTCCTGCACGCTCGAAAGAACCTCGACCGAGCCGTCGCGCATCATGCGCACTTCGCAGGCGCGAATTGGTCTGGACATGGCGCCCCAGAGGGACTGCGCCACGCCGAGGCCGCGCTTGATGGGGCCGGGATCGGCGCCGGGCGCGTGGCGCCGGTGCCAGCCGAACCTCTCGGCGCCGATGCGCCGCTCCTCGCGGCGCACCGGGCTCGGGTCGATCTTGTCGCGCAACGCGAGCGGGTCGATGCCGAGCTTCTCGGCGAGTTCGTCGATCGCCTGCTCGAGCGCGAAGCGCCGGCGTATGGCCGGGCGCGCGCAAGGCGCAGGCCGGGCCCGCGTTGGTGAAGACGTCGGACTCCTCGAATGCGAAGTTGGGGCAGGGGTAGATGCTTGGGCGCCATGCCGATGCCCGCGCCCGTGCCCGACGCCGGCCGTGCCGTAGCACGCGAGCGAGATCGCGGTGAGCGTGCCGTCCTTCTTGCACCGATCGCAGGTGCTGCAAGGTCGCGGGTCGGTTGCCGGCATCCATCTGCTCTTCTCGCCGGTCGAGCATCATGCGCACCGGCGCACCGGCCTTCTGCGACAGCGCACGGCGAGCGGCCGTAATTGCCGAGCGCGATTTCGAGCCGAAGCCGCCGCCCATGCTCGACGACGACGCGACCCGGCTCCATCGGCAGGTCGAAAGCCTCCGCCAGCTCGTCGCGCACCCCGGCGGTGCCCTGCGTCGACACGTAAACGGTAAGGCCGTCCGGCCGCCAGTCGGCGACGATGGCGTGCGTCTCCAGGCGAGTGCGTCTGCACCTGCGTGCGGTATTCGCTTCGACGATGACCTCGGCGGCGGCGAAGCCCTGCGCCGCATCGCCGCGGCTGACGCGCTGGGCCCGCGCACATTGCCCTTTGCGGCACGCCGGCCGGCGCCGGCCACCCGCCGGGGGCCCTCCGGTGCCGCGGTCCGTCGGGAACGGCGGGCGCCGGCGTGCGCGCCCCTCCATGTCCACGACGAAGGGCCGCGGCTCGTAGTCGACGCGGACCAGGCGCGGCGCCTCCGCGGCCGCTGCCATGGATGACGGCGGCGACGGCGGCGACGGGCGCGCCGATGTAGCGCACGCATCGCCGCTCGCGGCTCGTCCGGCCGCGCGACGAGCACGACGGCGCGAACGCCGATGGCGCCGGCGGCGCGGTCGATGGCGCGGATCGCGCGCGTGCGGCGTGCGGCGACCGCACAATGCGCCGTAGAGCATGCCGGGCAGACGGACGTCGACCGTGAAGCGCGCGGCGCCGGTGACCTTGGCGCGGCCGTTCTGCGCGCGGACCGGCTTGCCGATACGGCGAGTTCGTCGTTCGGCGGCAGCGGCGGCGGTTCGTCGGTCGGAAGCTCGCGCTCCACCTCGCCGAGACCGACGCTGGCGATCCCCACGGGCATATCTCGTACGTGTCGAGCGTGTCCTCTCGGTCGCCCGCCATGTCAGGCCTTCCTCTCACGCCGGGCGGCCGCGAGCGTCGCCGCGAAGACCTTGGGATAGGTCCCGCAGCGGCAGAGGTGGCCGCCGATCGCGGCCACGACGTCCTCGGCGGTGGGATCGGGCATCGCGCGAGGAGGGCCGCGCAGCTCATCACCATGCCCGGGCGTGCAGAAGCCGCACTGCATGGCGTCGTGCTCGATGAAGGCTGCCTGCACGGGGTGCAGCACGTCGCCGTTCGCAAGGCCCTCGATCGTCGTGATCGCGGCCGCCGGCGTCGAGGGCGAAGTCATGCAGGCGCAGACGGGCGCGCCGTCGAGCCAGACGGTGCAGGCCGAGCAGGCGCCGCGATCGCAGCCGATCTTGGTGCCGGTCAAGCCGAGGGCCGCGCAAAGCCTCGGCCAGCGTCATCCGCGGCTCGACCTGCAGAGGATGGGCCACGCCATTGACCGTGAGCGTAACCGCGACGGTCCCCGTTGAAGCGATGGATCCTTTATCGATCGCTGTGAGTTGCATGAGTTAAAATCCGGTCAGTTGCCGTGGAACCGTCATCGGCACGCTTCGCAGGTCGACGGCGTTCGACGCGGCCAAGATCCAACAGAACCGAGAATGCGGGGCCATGACCTGTGTCAAAACATGACAGACAGCCGAACTCGAGAAATTGCTTACGGACATTTCCTGAATTGAATGAAACTTAGATTCGTCTATCTCATCGGCATGTACACCGATCCAACACATAGCCTGAAGTCACATAGCCCGAAGTGCCCGAATTGCGGGGGAACGATGACACGTGTGCGCGTCATTCCTCGCCTTGGGGGTATGCCCGAGCTTACGGTTTTCCATTGTGTGCCATGCAATCATGTGGAAACCGTCGAAAACTACAGCAGCATGACGACCGACGAAGCACGAGCGATGGTGAGCGCAGCTTAAGAAGGGCGGCGCATGAGCCTGGGCTTCTAGCGATTGACGAGGAAGGCGCCGGCCGCCACCAGCGCGGCCGCGAGGCCCTTTTGAATCAAGTCGCGCCGCGACAAATCCTCGCGCCCAAGCGCGGGGAAGAAGAGCGACAGCAGCAGGCCGAAGGCGAAGACAAACAGCGTCGTGGTGCTGCTGATCGCCTGCACGAGGCTGAGCGGAGCAAGCACCAGCGCGTATCTCGTTCCCAAGCTGCCGCCGAGGTTGATCAGTTCATTGGCGGCATTGATGGAGAGCACCGCGCGGGGGCTCACCTGCAGCAAGGCCATGAATTGCCGGCGGTACGAGGCGACGCCGAGCAGCGCCAGGCCGAACAGCGCCTCGCCGCCATACATCCAGAACGTCGTCGGCCAGAATTCATCCCTTAACGCGAACAGCTTGAAGATCAGCGCGCTCACTGCGAGCGAAAGGGCGCACGCGAGCATCAGCGCTGCGAGCCGTCCTTTGAATTTGGCCTTGCTCGTCCCGGATTGCAGCGAGACGAGCGCGGTTCCGCCGATGATCAGCGCGCCGCCGACGAGTTGCAGCGGGGACAGCGTCTCGCCGAGCACGACATATCCCAGCACATAACCGAACAACGGAGCCGCCTGGTAGAACGGGGCAACGGCTGAGGCCTCTTCGAACTGCAGCGCTCGCAGATAGAACAGCATTCCTCCCATGTAGAGAACGCCTGCAAACGCCGGTGAGGAGCGCGCCCTCGAGGCCGACGCCGAGGACGTCGGGCGCAAGCAGCCAAATAAACGGCAACGCCACCAGTCCGATCACTGCCGTGAACACCAGCAGCACCGCGACGTTGCTGTCCTTGAAATATTTGTCGACGAGATACTTGTCCAAATGCGTGGAGATCGCCCACAGCACCGGCCCCGAAAAGGCAAAGACGATCCACGACATTGCGAACTCATTACGCCACGTCACCGCGAACTTATCACGGTGGCCGCGCGTGCGTCGTTTCGAGAGCCCGAAGCTGCGTCATTCCGGGGCGCGAGCGAAGATCGCGCCCTGGAATCGATAACCTCCGCCTCCCAGGAGTATGGATTCCGGGCTCGCCTCCGCTTCGCTGCGGCGCCCCGGAATGACGTCGGAGT
>CAVPDZ010000030.1:0-179932 GCA_963702755.1 uncultured Alphaproteobacteria bacterium
CGTGTAATCCGTCCCGGCCACATTTGTTCCAGCCTGCAAACCGAACGAGAACGACTGAACACCGCCGCCGCCGCTAACCGTCTCCGCAGCGCCAATCGCGACCACCGTAAACACTCCTCCGTTATCCTGGAACAGCAAGGGAGTCAAATCACGGGTTCCCGAGAACACGGAACCAAACCAACTGAATCCGGTGACCATGTCCCCAGGCGTGAAGAAGTCCCCGGTGTAGATATAAACCTGTCCCGCAGCTGTGTCTGTAAAGGACCGTCTGTAGTTGAAGATCCGATTGTGGTTGCCCAACCCTGGCTCAGGGAAAGAGCGAAAACGAGCAAGAAAAGTAGAACTAACCTAACGACAACGCGCAGGTGTGTTTTAGCCATGGTGTGATAGCTTTCCTCCGGTACTACAGCAGCTTCCTCCGTACTGGATGAAAGTATATAACAGGCCCTAACCTGTTGCAAGGCTCAAATATAAGATTTTTCAGTAATTTACCCTACGGGGGCTATTACCCATACTTGGTTTTCTGTACAGGAAGAATCTTAAAGCATTGTTTTTAAATCAGTCAATACGGCAATATCCCTTCCAGATAGCACCAGAAAATTTATCGACTCCCAAACGATAGTACCAGTACGAAAGTAGTGTCGACCCTTAGTGGAGACCTACTTGGTCCGGGACGGACTCAAGCAATTTTTGCGAATCGAACCCAACACCATCCCGGAAGACCATCCGCACCTTCTCGACATCGGCAATCTGCTTCACGGGATTTCCATCGAGGACGACCAAGTCGGCTTGCTTGCCTTGTGCGATGGATCCGATTTTGTCCTCCAAGCCCAGGAATTTCGCCCCATTCAGAGTCGCGATCTGGATTGCCTCGGCGGCCGTAAATCCACCCTCTACCAGGAGCTCGATGTTGCGCTGATCTCCAAAACCGGCGAGGGCACTACCGTTGCCTGTGGATCGCATCCCGCCATCAGCAAACCGCCCGCCTTGACGAACGCACGCTCAAATTCCACTTCTTTGATACGCAGCGCGCTCATCGTCCGAGCCTGTTCGGCAAGGCGGTCGCGGCCGCTCAGATAAAGCAGCGCCGCGGTGGGCGAGAGCGCGTCCAGAAATCGCTGCTGAAAGGGCGGCGCCCCTTCGAAAACCGCGAGCGTTGAAGTGACCGCGACTTTGTGTTCCACCGAGCTCGTGAATGGTCCGCTGCACCGCTTCCCCATTTACGTCAAGCTGAGCCAACTCCTGCGCGGAGCCTGGCGGACAGACATCCGGCTTCTTGCCCGGGTCGAATTCCGTGTCCACCACCAGGCCGTGCTCGAGATTGTCGATGCCGATGGCGGCGGCCTCGCGGAAACCCACCGAGCAGAGATGCCCGGTGACGTGGACGCCCAGCTTGTGCGCGGCCTCCACGGCGGCCGAAAGCTCCGCCCGCGTGATGTGCATGTAAGCCTTAAACGAGGTCGCTCCCTCATAGGCCCAATACTCGACGGTCTTGCGCGCGTCTTCCGGCGACTGCAAGGGGTGCATCTGCACGAACGGCGTGCCGGCGCCCTCCAGGTACGGCCCGGTGATGTACATCCTGGGCCCCGGCATGCGGCCGGAATCGATCATATCCTTGACCCTCAGGTCGGTGACCGGTTCCATGCTGCCGCCGGTGCGCGCGGTAGTGACGCCGCTGGCCAGGTAGAGGCGCGGAAAGCTGAAGGCCTGCTCGCTGTAAATGGCGACTCCGTCGCCCGAGGGATAGAAGAGATGCTCGTGCATGCCCACCAGTCCGGGGATGACGGTGTGGTTGGCGAGGTCCATGCGCTGGGCGCCGGCAGGTACGGACGTGGCGGAGGCCGCTGCCCACCGCCGCGATTTTGCCGTGATCGATGACGATGGTCTGATCCTCGGCGGGCGGAGCGCCAGTGCCGTCGATGACCCTGACGTGGAGCAGCGCGATTACCGGCGCGTCGACGGCGAGGAACGGCTTGATTCCCGGTGTGAAATGCGATTGCGCGAATAGTCCAAATGCGCCGGAGGTAACAATTAGCCCTAAGCGGATTCTCATACCGGTGAAGTATAACGGATTCAAGCTGCAATGAAATTCCTGTTCTACCGGGCGGTCTTGTTACTGGCGGCGCTCTCTCAATCCGGCGCGCAGGAACACGAGACGCCGATCAAAGTGGACGTCGAGGTGGTAAATGTTTTCTGCACGGTCCACGATCACAAAGGCGCTCTGGTCCGGGATCTGAAGCAAGATGACTTCAAACTCCTGGAGGACAACCGCCCGCAGGAAATCCGTTATTTCGCGCAGGAGACGAACCTGCCTCTCACCGTGGCTCTGCTGGTAGATGTGAGCGGCAGCGTGCATTGGTTCGTTGAGCAGGAAAAGGGGGCGGTGGCGACTTTCCTGCATCAGGTCCTTCGTCCGGATGACAGGGCGCTGCTGGTGGGCTTCTCGAGTACGATTGTGCTGTGGCAGGACTTGACCCCGTCCACCACGTTGCTCGGCGAGGCCCTGCAGCGGTTGCGCTCGATTCCATTCAAAGGGCTTCCTCCGCTTGGATTCCCCATGCCCAGCACGCTTCTCTACGACGCTGTTGAAAAAACCGCCCTGGGCAAATTGAGGCCGTTGTCCGGCCGCAAAGTTTTGATTGTGATCTCCGACGGTCTGGACAACGGCAGCACCGAGCATCTGGATTCGGTAATCCAGGCAGTGGAAGCCACCAACACTACCGTCTACGGTATCTGTTTTGAAAGTGGATTCTGGGCTGTTCCTTTCTCAAAGAAATGTCGGACCCGACCGGAGGGCGAACTTTCCAAGCGAAGAAAATGCGGGTCGACAAGATCTTTCAAATCATTGAAGATGAAATGCGCAGCCAATACGCCCTCGGTTACGTATCCACCAATCGCGCCCACGATGGAACATTCCGCAAACTGCAAGTAAGGGTGCTTCCCAAAGGGTTGAGAGCGGCCGCACGAAAAGGCTATTACGCAGAAAAGCCCTAGTCCCCAGCCCCTAGTCCTCAGCCCCTAGTCCCCAGCCCCGATCCCCCCGTCCCCTATAATTCGAACAGGACTATGCGTAAGCGTCTCATGATCGGATCGGGCGTGGTTTTGCTCGCCATCCTGGTGACGCTGGTAGTGTGGCAAGGCTCTTTTACCTTTGGCCCCTTCGCGCCTTCAAGCATGCAGCAGACCATCTTGTTCTGGGCGGTCTCCACATTTATTTTCGTCCTGACCATCACACTGGGCTTCATTTTGTTCCGCACCGGACTGAAGTTGTACATGGAACGGCAGAGCAATCGGCCGGGTTCGCACATCAAGTCCAAGCTCATCGGCGGCGCCCTGGCGCTCAGCGTCCTGCCCATCTTCTTCCTGGTTCTGTGGAGCGTTTCGGTTCTGAACCGGAATCTGGAAAGCTGGTTCAGCCGGCCGGCGCGCAACATGAATATCGATCTCAACCAAGTGGCCGACGCCATGGATCAGGAGGTCCGATAGGAAAGGCTTTGGAAATCATCCCCAACCTGCCGCTCGAAGAAGTGCCCGACGGGGCTGACGAGCACGGCAATGTCGAGCACCATAAGTTCGGGGCCAAGCGCAACTACGCCTTCGCGCCGAAGCAGCATTTCGAGCTCGGCGAGGCGCTGCGCCAGATGGACTTCGAGACAGCGGCCAAATTGTCGGGTGCGCGTTTCGTCGTGCTGAAGAAGGGCCTCGCGCGCATGGAGCGTGCGCTCGGTCAGTTCATGCTCGACCTGCACACCAACGAGCACGGCTATGTCGAAGTCGCGCCGCCGCTGCTCGTGCAGGATCAAGTCATGTACGGCACCGCGCAGTTGCCGAAGTTCGCCTTCGATCAGTTCATGACCGCGCGCAATCTTGTCCAATACCTCGAGACCATCGATCGGCAGGCTAACGCGATACGGCTTCAGGAGGAGGGCGTCAGGCCCGAATTGACGTTGGCGGACAGCACTGCGACTGCAGGCGACCAGGAGTTGTCCCGGAGCCTCTGGCTCATCCCGACCGCCGAAGTTCCACTCACGAACCTCGTGCGGGAGTTCGATCGTCGACGAGGCCGAACTCCCGATGCGGCTCACCGCGCTCACACCCTGTTTCCGCGCCGAGGCAGGCGCTGCCGGCAAGGACACGCGCGGCATGATCCGGCAGCATCAGTTCACCAAGGTCGAATTGGTGTCGATCACGACGCCTGCGCAGAGCAAGACCGAGCATGAGCGGATGCTGTCCTGCGCCGAGGAGGTGCTGCGCCGCCTCGACCTCCATTATCGGGTGATGACGCTTTGCACCGGCGACATGGGTTTTCCGTCGCAGAAGACCTACGACATCGAAGTCTGGCTGCCGGGCCAGAACACGTACCGGGAGATTTCTTCCTGCTCGATTTGCGGCGACTTCCAGGCCCGTCGCATGTCGGCGCGCTACCGCAGCCGCGAAGGCCGTCAGGTTCAACACGTCCACACTCTCAACGGCTCCGGCGTTGCGGTCGGCCGCGCCCTCGTTGCGGTGATGGAGACCTATCAGCAGGCTGACGGCACGATAGCGGTGCCCGAAGCGTTGCAGCCTTACATGGGCGGCGCCAAAGTCATTGGCGCGACGTGATAGGAAGATACACGGCCGTCATCTCGGCGGCCTGATTCGAATCGAGCGACGTGGGCGGCGACTGCATCTCCATGCGAATTCTTCTGACCAACGATGATGGCGTCCATGCGCACGGCCTTGATGTGCTCGAGGAGATCGCGCGCACCTTATCCGACGATATCTGGGTCGTGGCGCCTGAAACCGACCAGTCCGGCGTCTCGCACTCGCTGTCACTCAATGATCCATTGCGGCTGCGCGAGATCGGACCACGCCGCTTCGCCGTCAAGGGGACGCCTACCGACTGCGTCATCATGGGCGCCCGCCACATTATTTCGGAAGGCAAGCCGGACCTCGTGCTGTCGGGCGTCAACCGCGGCCGCAATGCCGCGGAGGACGTGACCTATTCAGGCACGGTGGCCGGCGCCATCGAAGGAACCGTGCTCGGTATCCCGTCGTTTGCGCTGTCGCAGTCCTATGCGACCGCGAGCAAAAATGCGCCCCACTGGGATACGGCGCGAAAGTTCGGCCCGGATCTGATCCGCCGCGTGCTCGCCGAAGGCCTGCCGCGCGATGTGTTCGTCAACATCAACTTCCCCGACTGTCCGCCGTCGGCGGTGAAGGGAGTTGCGGTCGCAACCCAGGGCAAGCGGCCGCAGGAACTGCTGCGGATCGAGCCGCGCCACGACGGCCGCGGCAACCCTTATTACTGGATCGCATTCGAGCGCGCGCCGCTGCCGACGCGCCGCGACGGCACCGATCTTTCGGCGTTGGCCGACAACCATATTTCGGTGACGCCGCTGCGGCTCGACATGACCGACGAACCATTCATGACCAGGCTTGCCGAAATTCTGGAGTGACCTTTGGTTGGGCCAAACGGCTCCCGGCGGACGCGGCGAAACCCACTGTCGACCTTAGGTGTTGCCTGCCGGCGATGGATCTCTGACCTGTCGGCCGCGCTGGCACCAAGGAACCCCTCGTTGTCCGCTTCGACGCCTACCGGCCCAAATTCCGCGATCCAGGATATCGAGCGCATGCAGTTCGTCCTCGATCTGCGCCGGCGCGGGATCATGGATGCCGCGGTGTTGCGAGCCATGGAAGAGGTGCCGCGGGAAAAGTTTTTGATGCCAGACCATTCCAGGGCGGCCTACGCCGATCGCGCCATGCCGATCCTTTGCGGCCAGACGATCAGTCAGCCCTACGTCGTTGCCTATATGAGCGAGCAACTCAAGGTCGAGCCGCATCATCACGTGCTCGAAGTCGGCACCGGCTCCGGTTACCAGGCCGCCGTGCTGTCGCGTCTTGCCGCGAAGGTCACGACCATCGAACGTTACCGTACGCTGGCAGACGCTGCGCGGACTCGGCTCGCGGAGCTTGGCTTTCACAACGTTGAGGTTATCGTGGGCGATGGCATTGTCGGCGTTCCCGAGCGAGCGCCATTCGACCGCATCATGGTGACAGCGGCCACGGAGGAAATTCCGCAAGCCTTGACCCAGCAATTGTCGGAAGGCGGCGTCATGGTGCTGCCGCTCGGGCCCCAGCGCCTTCATCAAAGCCTGGTACGGTTAACGCGCTCCGCGAATGGTCTCGCACGCGAGGACTTGATCGATGTGCGCTTCGTTCCGCTGCTGCCCGGCCAAGCGCGCGAATTGTAGGTGCAAGAATTTCCAGGGTAACAAAGCCTTAATCGATCTCTGAAAAGCTTAAATAGATATTTACTCGGCGGGTGGTTTATTCGCCGCGAATGTTGTGTTGCGTTGCGTGGGTAGGGGGTCATGCGTCAATTGCTCGCCAGGCGGCATCAAGTCCGCGTTTTGCGCGGCGGAGTGCTCTCCGCGTTCGCGATTCTGGCGGCGGGTTGCAGTTCGGAAACGACCCGCTTTGCTGACACGACCGGGAGCACGTATGCCGCGCAGCCATCCTATGGCGCCGCCGCCGCTCCGCCGGGCGTCACGCAGCAGCCATTGCCGCCGACGAGTTACGCTCCATCGCAATATGGGCAGCCGCAGTATGGCCAGCCTCAGTTTAACCAATCGCCATATGGTCAGCCGCAGCGCGCGCAGGCGCTGCCGCCGCCGGCACCTGCGCCGGAAGTGACCGGAGGGGTTCGCTCCGGCGGCCATTGGGAGCGGGCGGGTGGCACGACAATCGTCCTTGCCCAAGGCGAGACGATCGCTGCGGTCGCCCGGACGCGCGGCATCCCGATCCAAGCCATTATGGAAGCGAACGGCATCACCGACCCAAGGACGGTGGCGGCGGGTCAGCGCATCGTCATCCCGCATTATGTTCCGGGCGGCAGCGGTGCGAAGGTCGCGCACGCAACAGCGCCGCGCGCGCCGGAGCCCAAGGTCGCCGCAGCGCCTAATGCTTCGGCCCCCGTCGGGGCAGGGCAGACCTTGCTGCCGGCGCCGCCGGTCCACACTGTTGCTTCCGGCGATACGCTCTCCAAGATCGCCCGCGAATATCACGTGAAGGTCAAAGATCTCGCCGTCGCGAACGGCATGGAGCCGCAGACGCCGCTGAAAATCGGCGCGAAGATCACCGTTCCGGTCAGGGTTGTGGCCGCGCCCGCCAAAGGCAAGGTTGCCGCCGCTGCGCCAAAGCCGCAGTCCGTCGCTCCCCCTGCGGCACCGGCCAAGCCTGGCGCACCAACAAAGCTCGCATCCGTGAACAACGCCCAGGTCGTGATGCCCTCGGAAACATCCGATGAGACCGGTGCGACCGCAGCAGGTGCGCCGGCGTTCCGTTGGCCAACCCGTGGGCGAGTCGTTGCGGGCTTCGGCGCCAAGGTGAATGGCATCAGCAACGACGGCATCGATCTCGCGGTGCCCGAAGGCACGCCGGTCCGCGCCGCCGATGACGGTGTCGTCGCCTACGCGGGCAGCGAACTCAAAGGCTACGGCAACCTCGTGCTGGTGCGCCACGCCAACGGCTTCGTCACCGCCTATGCCAACGCCAGCGAATTGATGGTCAAGCGCAACGATCAGATTCACAAAGGCCAGGTGATTGCAAAATCCGGCCAGACCGGAAATGCGGCGAACCCGCAACTTCATTTCGAGGTGCGCAAGAACTCGACCCCGGTTGATCCGATCCAGTACCTGCCATCCGACAAGACCGCATCGGCACCCTTATAAAAGCTGTGGGGTGGGGTGAGGGGACGCGTGCCCACGACGGAAAGTCCGCGTGGGCACGCGGCGCTTGTGGAGCTACCGCTTCTCTTCGGTCAGCGGAACTCCAACGCGTCCGGCAAGATCCTGAACATACTGCCAGGCAACACGGCCTGAACGCGAGCCGCGGGTGGTCGCCCATTCGAGTGCCTCGCGCCTCAACGCTTCCGGCTCGATCGGCAACCGGTGGTGAGCGACGTATCCTTCGACCATGGCAAGGAATTCGTCCTGGCTGCAGCGGTGAAACCCGAGCCAGAGGCCGAAGCGATCCGACAACGACACTTTTTCCTCGACCGCCTCGCCGGGATTGATGGCGCTTGACCGCTCGTTGTCGATCATCTCGCGGGCCATGAGGTGGCGGCGGTTGGACGTGGCGTAAAGGATCACGTTGTCAGGCCGGCCTTCGATGCCGCCTTCGAGCACGGCCTTAAGGGACTTGTAGGACGTATCCTCCGCATCGAACGACAGGTCGTCGCAGAAGACGAGGAACCGATAGGGTGCAGCGCGCAGCAGCGCCATCAGGTCCGGCAGGCTTTCGATGTCCTCGCGATGAATTTCGACGAGCTTCAGCAGTCCGGCATCACGGCCGAGTCCGGCATTGACGGCAGCGTGCGCAGCCTTGACGAGCGACGATTTGCCCATGCCGCGCGCGCCCCATAACAGGGCGTTGTTGGCCGGCAGCCCGCGGGCGAACCGTTCGGTATTCTCCACCAGGATGTCGCGCATCCGGTCGATGCCCTTCAGCAGTGACATCGCGACGCGGTTTACACGCGGGACTGGCGCGAGCCGGCGGGCGTCCGGATGCCAAATGAACGCGTCGGCGCTGCTGAAATCCGGCGCGACCGGCGGTGCCGGCGCGAGCCGTTCCAGCGCACGGGCGATGCGGTCAAGAACGTTGTCCCGGGCCGAAGGCTTGGATTGTGGGTACTCGGGTGGTGACATGAAGCTGCTTGCGAGCCCCGTGATTGGGGCGGCCTCCAATAGCGGGGGGCGGCTTGGGCCGCAAGTCGAGGGCGGCCCGGCGCGACAAGCCAACGGGCCTTGGCGCCCCCCGCTGGGCGGCGAGGGCGGGTGTCCGGAACGCGTTGCAATCGGGCGGCCGGCCAGTATAGTCCGCGCAACTTTGGCTCAGGCGACGTCCAGCCGCGCCGCTCCAGGCGGCATATCCTGCGAAAATTCAACGCCGCGTAGACATCGCCGCGGAGACTTGGAGATTTGTCGAGATGATCACACCCGCCTTCGCACAGGGCGCTGCGGGAATCGGTGGTACCGATTTCATGTACCAGGTGCTGCCGTTCGTGCTTATATTCGTGATCATGTATTTCCTGATCCTGCGGCCGCAGCAGAGACGGGCAAAGCAGCATCAGGAGTTGGTGAAAAATTTGCGCCGCGGCGACACGGTCATCACCTCCGGCGGGCTTGTCGGCAAGGTCACCAAGTTGGTTGATGACGAACAAGTCGAGATCGAAGTTGCCGACGGCGTGCGGGTGCGCCAAGTCAGGTCCATGGTGACCGACGTGCGTGCCAAGGGCGAGCCGGTGAAAGAAGACAAAGGCGCTGTCGGTTGATGCCAGCGCTATTCGGGTGAACGCCGATGTTATATTTTTCACGCACCAAAGCGGCCGCAATCTTGCTGACGGCGCTGGTCGTTTGCAGCTTCTCCATCCCCAATTTCTTCTCCGAGCAGACCGTGAAGAGCTGGCCGACCTGGGCGCAGCGCCGGCTGGTGCTCGGCCTTGACCTGCAGGGTGGTTCCTCGATCCTGCTCGAGGTCGACAAGAACGACATTCGCAAGCAGCGCCTCGACACTTTGCGCGATGATGTGCGCCGCACGCTTCGCGACGCGCGCATCAACTGGGCGAATCCGCCGGTGGTGCGCGGCAACAGCGTCGAAGTCAGGTTGCGCGACGACAATAACTTCCAGACTGCCTTCAATAAGCTTCGCGATCTGTCGCAGCCGCTCGGCGGTGTGTTGGCCGGCAACGGACAGCGTAGCCTCGATATTACCGACACGGGCGGCGGGCTGATCCGTCTGACGCCGACCGACGCCGGCATGACTGAGCGCGAGCGCCAGACCGTCGATCAGTCGATCCCGATCATTGAGAAGCGCATCAACGAACTCGGCCTCGTCGAGCCGACGATTCAGCGCCAAGGCGTTGACCGTATCCTGGTGCAGGTACCAGGCCTTGGGGATCCGAGGCGTCTGCTGGAGTTGCTCGGCCGCACTGCGAAGCTCGAATTCCGCATGGTCGATACGTCGATGACCGCAGAGGACGCGCTCAAAACCCGGCCGCCGCCTGACTCGGAAGTGCTTTACGAGACGCGCGACAACCAGCGCACTCCTGTCCTGGTGTACAAACAGGCGCTGGTGGACGGTTCGGATCTCACGGATGCGCAAGCCTCCTTCGATCAACGCACCAATGAGCCGATCGTCAACTTCAAGTTCAATCTGAGCGGCGCCCGCAAATTCGGCGCGGCGACCCAGGAGAACGTCGGTCGGCCGTTCGCGATCGTGCTCGACAACGAGGTGATTTCCGCACCGGTGATCCGCGAGCCGATCCTGGGCGGCTCGGGCCAGATCTCCGGCAATTTCACGGTGGAATCCGCTAACAATCTCGCGATCCTGCTGCGCGCGGGTGCGCTGCCCGCCAAGCTGACCCCGATCGAGCAACGCGTGGTGGGACCGGGGCTTGGTCAGGACTCCATCAAGGCCGGCGAAACGGCTTCGATCGCCGGCGCCATCCTGGTCGTCGTATTCATGCTCGCGACTTACGGGCTGTTCGGGTTGTTCGCCAACATCGCGGTCGCCGTCAACGTGGCAATGATCCTCGGCATCTTGTCGTTGCTCAGCGCAACGCTGACGCTGCCCGGCATCGCGGGCATCGTGCTCACCGTCGGCATCGCGGTCAACTCGAACGTTCTCATTTATGAGCGTATCCGCGAGGAGGTGCGCCACGGGCGCACGCCTATCACCGCAATCGACGCGGGTTTCACCCGCGCGCTCGCGACGATCCTCGATTCCAACATCACGACCTTCATCGCCGCGGCCGTGCTGTTCATGATCGGCACTGGCCCGGTGCGCGGCTTCGCCGTCACGCTCGGAGTTGGAATCCTCACCACCCTGTTTACGGCCTTCACCCTGACGCGGCTGATCGTCGCCTGGTGGGTGCGCATGATGCGGCCGCAAGCCGTGCCGATCTAATCGGCGTCCCGTTCCACAAGGAAGACACCTCGTGTTCCTGCTTCGCATCGTCCCGGACGAGACCTCGTTCGATTTCATCCGCTTTCGCCGGATCAGTTTTCCGATCTCGGCGATATTGTCGATCGTCGCCATCACCCTCTACTTCACGCACGGCCTGAATTTCGGCATCGACTTCAAGGGCGGCACCTTGATGGAGGTGCAATCGAAGTCTGGCCCGATCGACATCGCCAAGATGCGGTCAACGCTGGGCGAACTGAGTCTCGGCGAGATCCAGCTTCAGGAATATGGCGCACCCGACGTCGTGCTGATCCGCATCGCGAGACAGCCGGGCGGGGAAGAGGCGCAGCAGATTTCCGAAACCAAGGTGCGGGCCGCGCTGGGCGACACCGTCGACTACCGCCGCGTCGAAGTCGTGGGGCCGCGCATCTCAGGCGAGTTCCTGCACTGGGGCATCATCGGAATCTTTCTCGCCATCGCGGCCATCCTGATTTACCTGTGGTTCCGGTTCGAATGGCAGTTCGCGCTCGGCGCCATGATCGCCAACGTGCACGATATCGTGCTCACGCTTGGCTTCATGTCGATCACGCAAATCGATTTCGACCTCACCAGCATCGCGGCGCTGCTGACGATTTTGGGCTATTCGCTCAACGACACCGTCGTCATCTATGACCGTATCCGCGAAATGCTGCGGCGCTACAAGAGAATGCCGATGACGGAGCTGCTCAACGTGTCGATCAACGCGACGCTGTCGCGCTCCGTGATCACCCACGTGACGGTGCTCCTCGCTCTGTTGGCGTTGCTGCTGTTCGGCGGCGAGGCGATCCATTCGTTCACCGCGACCATGATGTTCGGCGCCGCCCTCGTCGGTACCTACACGTCGGTCTTCATCGCTTCGCCGATCCTCATCTATCTCGGCGTCGGCACCGGTCGGCAGTTCGTTCCGGAGACGCCCGAGGAAGACGAGAAGGAGGTAGCGTCGCCTCCGTTGGCGGCGGCGGGCGGCTCTCGCGTTCCGGCAAAGGCACGGCGCTGACGGTAACCGGCGGCGAGGCCGAGGTGGACAAGGCCGAGGTGGACGAGGCCAACCGCCACCTGCCTTATGCGGCCGCGATCGAGGCGTACGGCAAGGGCGGTTTCCGCTTTGCCGACATGTCGCATCGCGGTTCGCTGCTGTGTCTGCCGGGCGGCATCTGGGCCTCGCCCGTGAAATCGGCGGCGGAGGTTGATGCCGCGGCATTGGCGCTCGCACTCGCGCCGGATGCAGGGATCGACCATTTTCTGATCGGTACCGGAACTCAGCTTATTCCACCGGCATCACCGCTGCGCGCGGCCTTCCGTGCGCGTCACATCGCGCTTGAAGCCATGACCACTGGTTCCGCGGTGAGCACTTACAACATCCTGCTGGGTGAACGGCGCCGCATCGGTGCGCTTCTGATCGCGGTGGCGTAGTCAACGAAAGTTCCGCAGTGGAGAACTCTTATTCTCATTGCGAGGCGTTGGTACGGGAGGCTGACAAAGACCGCTATCTCGCGGCTCTGTTCGCGCCGCTTCCAGCCCGCCGGCACCTATACGCGCTCTATGCCTTCGCCAGCGAGATTTCGCGCGTGGCCACGGCGGTCCGCGAACCGATGGCGGGCGAGTTGCGGCTGCAGTGGTGGCGCGATGCGCTCACCGGCGCCGGCGAGGCGAGGGCCAATCCGGTCGCCGCCGCACTCCTCGACACGATCGCGCAATGCGGGCTTTCGACCGAAAGGTTGACCGCGTTGATCGATGCCCATGCCTCCGATCTCTACGACGATCCGCCGGCGAGCGTCGCCGATCTTGATGCTTATGCGAGCGAGCACCTCGGGCACGCTGTTCGCGCTCGGAGCGGGCAATTCTAGGCGTCTCGCACGCGGATTCCGCGGCGGAACGGGCCGGCGTCGCCTACGGCGTGACGCAAATGCTTCGCCGGTTCCCAATCGATATCGCGCGTGGGCGCATTCTCGTGCCCCGCGATCTCGCGGCGCGGCATGGCATCCACCAGGGCGAATTGGAACGGCGTCAGGCGACGCCCGGACTGCAGGCCGCGCTCGCTGAGCTGCGCGCCCACGCGCGCGAGGCGTTTGCAGGTTTTCGCGCAGCGGCGCAGCCGCTTCCCGTCGCGGCCGCGCCCGCGTTTCTCATCGCCGCGCTGGTGCCGCAAGCGCTCGATCGGCTCGATAGGGCCGCCGCCAATCCGTTCGAGGCGATCGAGGTGCCGCAATGGCGACGGCAATGGACCTTGTGGCGCGCCTCGCGGCGCTGGCCGGCGGTTTGATCGAAATATCAGAATCTACAGCACGAACCGATCACGCATGTTGTGCCGCGCGTTCAGGATGCTTGCGACCGTTGCGCGTTCGGCATCCGACGTGATCAGCGGATCGATGCTGTCGACCTGGTTGGTGGCGACGAGCTGCAAGATGTCGGTGCGCACGTGGCCCGCGGCGTTGCGCGGCAGCGACGGCACCACCTGAATGAAATTCGGCGCATTGTCGCGACCCACGGCCTCCGCGAGATAGCTTGCGAGTTTGTCTTCCTTGATCGCGTCCGCCGCTTCGACGAAGGCGTAAAGACCGGTGCCGGTGAGTCGGTCGGGATAGGCGAGGACGGCAGTGTCGCGCACCGCCGGATGCGACATCAGCGCGGCTGCGACCGCCGGCGCTCCATAGAGGTTCTTGCGCGCGACCACGATGCGGTCGACAAGCCGCCATTCCTCGGGCGACGTGATCAGGGGCTCGATCAGATCGACCTGGTTGGTGCTGATGAGCCGAAGGATGTCCCGTCGCACGTTGCCGTCCGTTGTTCGCGGCAGCGCGTCGGCGATCTGCAGAAACTCGGGCAATCGCTCCGCGCCGAGCGTGCCGGCGAGTTCTGTCCGCACGGCGTCCTCGCGCAACGGCATGTCGCCTTCGACGAAAGCGTAAAGGCCGGTCGAGCCCTTGCGGTCCGGAAAATCGAGCACGGCGGCATCGCGCACATGCGCAATGTTCCGTAGCGCAGCTTCGATCGCCGGCGCGTCGCGGGCGAGCCGCACGCCGCCACCCTCGGAATCGATGAAGCCGAGAAGGCCTCGCGTAACGAGCATATAGAGCTTCTTGCCGGTCATCATCCAGACGCGGGTGGGCAAGCTCTTGCGGGCGAGCACGCGTCGCTCGGCCGGCGTTATGGCGTCCGGCAGGTAGCGTCGCTTGTGCTTGAGGAAATGGCGCAGATCCTCATAGGCCGCGATGCGAAAGAGCCAACTGCGGCGCCGGAACATGGACGCCAGCTGGAAGTCGAGGAGATAGGCGCGGCCATCCGGGCTGTGCAGCCAGTTCTGCTCCTTGGCGAGATCGTTGTGGGTGATGCCCGCCCGGTGCAGCGCCCGAAGCGCCGTTCGCGCCGAGCGGAAATAGGCGACGTCGCCGAACGGGCGCGCGATCTTGAGCGCGCTGCCGGGAATGTAGCCGCGCACCAGCCGGCTGCGATCGGCATAGAGAAGCGGCGGCGCGATGCCAAGCGCATTCGTTGCGGCAAGCGCGCGCCGCTCGCGGTGAAACAGCACATAGGCGAGCGGCCGCGACCACCACGGCACCTCGTCGAGACGGCGCAACACCGCCGGCACGTCGCCCGTTGGGCCGGCAAAAATCCCGCGTTCGACGGTCGAGAAGACATCGCGCTTGAGGACGACACCCGTCTGCCAGCGGCCGGCAAGTTCGTCGCGCAGGCCGGCGTGTTCGATGGCGGTCATCGTTGCGGCTCCGGCATGCTGACGCGTTCCGCCTCGGGCACCAGTGGAGCGCTGCCGGCGAAGTTTGAGGTGCGGTCGGGCTCTGCCTGCCGCCGCCAGGTATCGAGGTCCGCGAGCGCGCGGGCAGTCAGGGCGCGGCGCTTCGCCATGGCCTTGTCGCTGCCGCGGAGGCGCTGGCCATCGGCCGTGCGGGACGGGGAGCGATCGAGCGGCGGAAACAGGCCGAAATTGACGTTCATCGGCTGGAACGATCGCGGGCCCGCATCGATCTTTTCCACCGGGAGGTCGAGATGTCCGCCGGTAATGTGCGCCAGCAGCGCGCCGTGGGCGGTGGTCGGCGGCGGCGGTGCCATCGGCTCGCCGCGGCGCTCGGCGGCGGCAAACCGGCCGGCCAGGAGCCCGATGGCGGCCGATTCCACGTAACCCTCGCAGCCGGTGATCTGTCCCGCAAAGCGCAGCCGCGGCATCGCCTTGAGGCGCAGCTTGCCATCGAGGAGCCGTGGCGAATTGAGGAAGGTGTTGCGGTGCAAGCCGCCAAGCCGGGCGAACTCCGCTTTGGCAAGGCCTGGGATCATGCGAAAGACGCGCGCTTGTTCGCCATGCTTCAGCTTGGTTTGAAAGCCTACCATGTTGAAGAGCGTGCCGAGCCGGTTGTCCTGTCGAAGCTGCACGACAGCGTACGGCTTTTCCGCGCGGTGGGGGTTGGTCAGGCCCACCGGCTTCATCGGGCCGAAGCGCAGCGTCTCGCGTCCGCGCGCCGCCATGACCTCGATCGGCAAGCAGCCGTCGAAATAGGGTGTCGTGGTCTCCCACTCCCGGAAGGATACTTTCTCCGCGCCAAACAGTGCATCGAGAAACCCTTCGTATTGGGCGCGGTCGAGCGGGCAATTGATGTAGTCGGCCCCGGTGCCGCCGGGGCCGGCATTGTCGTAGCGCGACTGGAACCAAGCGACGTTCATGTCGATCGAGTCGCGATGAACGATCGGTGCGATGGCGTCAAAGAAGGCGAGCGCGTCCTCGCCGGTCAGCCGACGGATTTCGTCCGCAAGCGCCGGGGAGGTGAGGGGGCCGGTGGCGATGATGGTTGAATCCCATCCCTGCGGCGGCACCTTGATTTCTTGGCGGCAAATCTCGATCAGCGCATTTGAGGCCAGCGCCTCAGTCACTGCCTCCGAGAAGCCGTCGCGGTCGACTGCCAGCGCCCCGCCCGCCGGGACTTGGTTGGCATCGGCCGCCCGCATGATCAGGGAGCCAAGGCGGCGCATCTCCTCGTGAAGGAGGCCGACTGCGTTCTGTTCATGGTCGTCAGAGCGGAAGGAGTTGGAGCAAACCAGTTCGGCGAGCGCGCCAGTCTTGTGAACCGGGGTCGCCTGCTCCGGGCGCATCTCGTGAAGCACCACGGGGATGCCGCGGCCGGCAATTTGCCATGCCGCTTCGCTCCCGGCGAGACCGCCGCCGATGACATGGATGGGCTGCATCACCCCGTGGATATTGGAATTAAGCCTTTAGTCAACCGCAACGCCGCCGCCCGGTCAGGTCGGTAGCGACGCGGCTGTCGCTTAAATCCCCTATCGGCGGATCACGCCGTTTTCTCGGCGTTGTCCCAGGCGATCCGATAGATGTCGGTCCTCGTGATCCCGATATCGGCCAGTTCCCGATCGGTGAGGTGCGTCAGTTCGTTCAACGCCTGGTCGTAGCGTCGCCATTTGCGGTACACATAGAGTACGTTGGAAAGAAACATTGAAGGTCCTTCGATTTTCAGCCAGGTATTTTGCACTGCGAAGCGAATCTGCTCCGCTCGTTTTCAGAACGTTACATAAGACGATGAAAACAATGTGTTTATTGGATTTGCTGCGGTGCAGCTATGCGAAAATCGCATGGTTCGAGAGGCTCGAATTTGGACGGGCAACGGCACCTGTCCGCATTCCTGGACTGATGCTTGGCTGGCACTGACCGAGCGGTGAGCTAGGATCAGGGACCGATCCCGAGGAGGGCCTTAGATGCGACATGCCTTGATGGTTCTCGCGACCGCGCTCAGCGTGGCCATCTGTTCCACAGCCGTGCAAGCGCTCGAATTGAAGGTGCTCACCGCCGGCGCCTTCAGGGCGACGGTGGTGGCGTTGGTGCCGGAATACGAGAAGGCGAGCGGCAACAAGGTCGTGGTCGAGAACGACACGGTTGGCGCACTGGCCAAGCGGATCTTGGGCGGCGAGACTTTTGATGTTGTGGTCATGACACCGGCCGCAGTCGATGAATTGATCAGCAAGGGCAAGATCGCCTCTGGCAGCCGCAAAAGCCTCGCCCGTGTCGGGGTCGGGGTCATGGTCAAGGCGGGGGCCGCGAAACCCGACATTTCCACGGTCGATGCCTTCAAGCGGGCGGTGCTCGACGCGAAGTCCGTAAGCTTCATCGATCCGGCGAGCGGCGGCTCAAGCGGGATTTACGTCGCGAAGTTGCTGGAGCGTCTCGGCATCGCCGCCGAGGTCAAGCCGAAGGAAAAGCTGAAGGAGGGCGGCTTGGTGGCGGACTACATTGCATCCGGGCAGGCCGAACTCGGTATTCATCAAATCAGCGAAATTGTGCCCCATCACGAGGTGACCTTGGTCGGGCCGTTGCCGGCCGAGATCCAGAACTACACGGTCTACGCCGCCGGCGTCGGCGCCACGACCGCACACGCCGACGCTGCGAAGGCACTAATCGCCGTGTTTTCCGGTCCGTCGGCCCAGGCGCTGTTCAAGGCCAAAGGCATGGAAGCTGCGCCAGAATAGGCAACCATCACACCCCACAACCGCAAAGGCTGATCATGGCTCAACTGACGCTCTACCATATTGCGCCGTCACGCTCCTCGATCGTGCTTTGGATGCTGGAGGAGATTGGCGAACCCTACGACATCCATCTGCTGAGCATGAAGAGGGGCACCAATCGGGAGCCGGACTATCTCGCCGTGAACCCCATGGGAAAGGTGCCGGCTCTCAAGCATGGTGACACCGTCATCACCGAGTGTGCCGCGATCTGCACCTATCTCGCCGATGCTTTCCCCAAAGCGGGCCTCAACATTCCGATCGGGGATGCGAAGCGCGGGCCGTATCTCAAGTGGCTGTTCTTCGGGCCGGGCGTGCTCGAGCCCGCCGTGATGGACCGGGCCTTCCCGCGCAGCGGCGAGCCGCCGCGAGCGGCGCTCGGCTACGGGGAGTTCGACACCGCCATGAATGTCGTCGCCAAGGCCGTTACGCCCGGGCCGTTCCTGATGGGGGACAAGTTCACCGCTGCCGACGTTGTCATCGGCTCCAACCTGCGGTGGGGAACGATGTTCAAGATGATCCCCGAGCGCAAGGAATTCGGCGACTACGTCGCGCGCTTTTCCGAGCGCCCCGCCGCCAAGCGCGCCGAGGCGAAGGACGCCGAGCTCGCCAAGCAATAGGCGCCAACGTCCGTTACCTGCCCGTCACCTCCACCCGACGCGCGGGCGCGACCTCTTGTCGTTGCGCTCCCGCGCGGCCGTCTCGGCTCGGCGCAGATCGGCCTCCAGCACCACAACATTGTCGAGCTGCGGGTCGCCCACGTCGAGCTCGACCACGAGGTCGCCGGCCTTGCTGACCCGCGACGAGCAGGCGATCCGATGTTTGCCGTAACGCACCTGCTGATGCGCAACCTCCAGGCTCTTGCGGTTGGCAAGAACCGCGCGCAGCGCGATCAGCGCCGCCTTGGGGACATCGCGGCCAAGCAGGTTTCGCACCGCGTGGCTCGGAAGAATGATGAAGGGAAGGGAACCGTCCATGAACGCCTCCATGACGCACGGCAGGCCCGCGCCGCAATGACGCGTTTCACCTGGCGTTGTCGTCAATGGAAGGCGCTAGGGTCTCATCGTCGGCCGCTCGGCACTCAATGCGCGCGCACGTGAAATGACGCGGCGCCGTCTTTGCAATGGCGCCGATATGCCTGCGGTTTGAAGCGCAATTATGGCCGGCGGCGATGCGCCGGCCATTTTTGAAATCGTCCGGCCTTACTTCGCAACGTCGGCGCGTTGATTCCCTGCCGTCACCTCGAAGGCGAAGTGGAACCCCGGCAGATCCTCGCCCGGATGATCCTGCTCATAAGTGAGCTGGGGGATGCGGAAGTTGTTCGGCCGCGTCTCGGCGCCCTTGTAGATGCCGGGATAGAGATCGATGTAGTGCATCCCCGGCGCGCCGGTTGCACGCATGATGATCTCGACGTCGCCCTGGCTGTTGAAGGCGCAGACATAGCCCGTGTAATTGTTGTCGTAGACGACGTTGTAGATGTTTGCGGTCTCGGTCCAGCCCACGCCCTTGAGGTGGATCGTGAAGGTGGTGCCGGCCGGCCCGCGCGTCACGTCCACTGGCAACGCGGTCGGCTTGATCCAGAAAGCGCCGAGCTTCTTTGTCCCGCCGTTGTCGATCCATAGTCCGTGGGTGCCGCCGAGATCGTCGGGCGTCGTAAAATGGAATTCCGCTCGGCCGGAAGAATCGGCGATCGCTTGCGCGATCGGCTTCGAGGTTTCCTCCCAGCCCTGACCGGTCATGCGATTGCCGACGACGCGCGTCCAGTTGAGCTGATAAGTCTTGCCCGGCGTGAGGCCGTCGCCGCGGACCGCAACCGGCTCGCCGACACCCGCAAATGCCGGGCTGGCGACGAGTTCGCCCTGGGGAGCCAGCCGCCGGACGTCCTTCTGTGCCTGTGCCGCCGGCGGCGCAGGCATGACGGGCGCGCCATCGGTGACGGTGAAGCCAAGCTCGAAGCGCGGCCGGCCGGGCGCCGGGTTTTGCTCGGGGTTGCGATAGGGAAATGTCAGCTCCCCGTGCATCACTTCGATCACGTGCAGCCCCGGGCCGCCGGTCGCCGGTACGGTGAAGTGTGCCGACCCGCGCGTCGTCACCGACGAAATCCAGCCTGTGAAGTTGTTGTCGTAGATCACATCCCACGAATTGTAGAGCGAGCGGAAGCCGATGCCCTTCACGTCGAAGGTGATCGGCGTGCCGGGCGGTCCGCTCTTGGGCGAGATCTCGACCGACATATCAAGGTTGAAGGCAACCTGCGTGAACAGCCGCCCGCCCTGCTGCAGCACGATGTCATGCAAGAAGCCGTAGTCGTCGGGCGCGATGAACGTCGCGCTCAA
This sequence comes from uncultured Alphaproteobacteria bacterium, assembly GCA_963702755.1. Classification (GTDB taxonomy): domain Bacteria; phylum Pseudomonadota; class Alphaproteobacteria; order Rhizobiales; family Xanthobacteraceae; genus JAJPKK01. The sequence goes on from CAVPDZ010000030.1 coordinate 19,833, forward strand.
GCGGCCAGCGGCGTCAGATTTTGCCTTGGCGATCTCGTAAGCGACAGGCGTGAACTCGCGGCCGTGATACTCGGCGTTTGCCACTTTCCATTCGCCGTTGACGGTGACCCAGACGAATTGGAATTCCTGGCCAGGCGGCAACCCTTCCGCCTTGAGCGTCACCGGCGTGCCGGCCGGAGCGTGCTCCGGCACAGCATCGAGGCGTCCGACATAGCCGTTGGAGGGCTTTCCGACTGCGATTTCCGGACCAAGGGCTGTCAGCGGACCCGCCGCGGTTGAACCTGACTGGTCCACAAGCACAAGCGCCATCAGCGCGCACGCCACTCCGGCCGCGCGGCCGCCACCCGTCCACATTCGCAGAATCCTGATTGTTATTGCTTCATCGCCGGTTCGCCGGCCACCACCATCAACTGCGTGGTTGCACGGTTGAACGGCTCCCAAGTGACTTCGCTGCCATCGTTCATGGTGGCGATGACCTTGTAGCCGACAGTCCCCGTGGGGAAATCTTCCGGAATGGTCCAGAACAGCGACCAGAAGTGGTCGGTCGGCGGCGTACCATGGGGCTTGTAGCCGGCCGGCAGCTTCATGCCATTACCGAGCTCCACCACGACTCCCTTGATGACCTTATCGTCGGCGATCGTGCCGTTCGGCATCATCACGCGGATGCGGAAGGCCACCGCCTCCTTCCGCTTGTACTGATTCGCCAGCACGCAGAAGGGCCCGACCTGATTCGCCAGCGCATGACGGACGATGTCGCCTTCGAAGAATAGCTTCTTTGCTTGTTGCGCCTGAGCTTGTGCGCCGCTCGTAAGCCCGCCGACAGCGAGCGACACGACGAGTGCCGAAAGGGTAAGCGATTTCATGCAGGGTCCCTCCTAAGTGATGCGAAAAGCATTATGATTTTTATGGACCATAGCCTGTTTTTGCCCCCCTCGGAAGGGGGTGTTTGCCTGTGGCCAGCGCATTTCGCATGATCGCAGCCGTCTGCTTGCTATTTTGGAAGGCCTGCCGTTGGGGTTGCACCAGCGGCCATGAGCTCCCTTCGTGAGGCTGCTCCACCGAGCCTCACCGCCCTTCAATTCCCTCAATGCTCGCTTTATATCTCCGCCTGTCAGGGGACGGAGCAAAGCCTATGAAATTGCGGAAGATTGCCTGCCTCGCCATTGTGCTGCCGGGACTGTGCGCCGGGCTCGCCCAAACGATTGGTTCTGCGGCGGCTCAGGAATTGCGGGTGCCGTCCTCACCCGCCGAGATCAAGCTCAGCTATGCTCCTGTCGTTAAGCGGGTGGCGCCGGCGGTGGTGAATGTTTATGCCGCCCGGATTGTAGAGAACCGCGCGCCCCTCTTCGACGACCCGATCTTTCGCTTTTTTGGCGGCGGCGGGCTCGGTGGGCCCCGCGAGCAAGTGCAGCGCTCGCTCGGCTCCGGGGTGATCGTCGATCCGTCCGGTCTTGTGGTGACCAATCACCACGTCATTGAGAAGGCTGACCAGATCAAAGTCTCGCTTGCGGACAAACGCGAATTCGAGGCCGACGTCGTGCTCAAGGACCAGCGGTCCGACCTTGCCGTGCTTCGCCTCAAGGATGCCGGCCACGAGCGCTTTGCCTCGATCGATTTCGGCGATTCCGACGCATTGCAAGTGGGCGATGTCGTGTTGGCCATCGGCAATCCGTTCGGCGTCGGCCAAACCGTCACGCACGGCATCGTCTCCGCGGTGGCACGCACGCAGGTCGGCATTACCGACTATCAGTTCTTCATCCAGACCGATGCGGCCATCAATCCCGGCAACTCGGGCGGCGCGCTGGTCGACGTCGCAGGGCGCCTCGTCGGCATCAATACCGCGATCTTCTCGCGCTCCGGCGGCTCCATGGGCATCGGCTTCGCGATCCCGGTCAACATGGTGCGCGGCGTCGTGGCCTCGGCCCAGGGAGGCAGTCACGTGGTGCGGCGGCCCTGGCTCGGCGCCAAGCTGCAGGCGGTGACGCCCGACATTGCGGAAAATCTCAGCCTCAAGCGGCCGAGCGGCGCGCTCGTTGCCACCGTCGCTACCAAGAGCCCGGCCGCGCGCGCCGGCCTGCGCACCGGCGATCTCATCGTTGCCGTCGACGGGCAGGCGGTGGATGACCCCAATGCGTTCGATTACCGCTTCGCGACCAAGGGGCTCGGCGGCCGCGCCGAACTCGGCGTCGTGCGAGCCGGCAAGGAGGTCAAGCTGGCTGTTGCTCTTGAATCGGCCACCGAAACTCCGCGCGAGGAGACCGTTGTCACTACGCGCTCGCCGCTGCTCGGTGCAAAGGTCGCGAACCTCAGCCCAGCAATCGCTGAGGAATTGAAACTCGACTATACGCTGCACGGTGTCGCCGTGACCGAGGTCGAGGATGGGTCCGTGGCTCAGACCTACGGCTTTCAGAAGGGCGACGTCCTGCTGTCGGTCAACAATGCCAAAATCGAAACGACCGAGGATTTGCTCAAGACGTTGAGCAAGCCGAGCCGGCTCTGGCGGCTCACGATCCAGCGCGGCAATCAACAGATCTCGGCGGTGCTTGGCGGATGAGTGCACGCACCAAGCGGGACACTGGAGGGCTTTTTGCGGCGGCCGGTTTAGACCGCGATGCCCCACGTCCGCTTGCCGATCGGTTGCGACCGCACACGCTCGCCGAGGTGGTTGGCCAAGACCATCTCATCGGTCCTGACGGCGTGCTCACGCGCATGCTGGAGACGAAGAGCCTCGGCTCGTTGATCTTCTGGGGTCCGCCGGGCACGGGAAAGACCACTGTCGCGCGGCTCCTCGCCGGCGCGACCAGCATGCATTTCGAGCAACTTTCGGCGGTGTTCTCCGGCGTCGCCGACCTCAAGAAGGCGTTCGATGCCGCCCGCGCGCGCCGCGAAACAGGTCTCGGCACGCTGCTGTTCGTCGACGAGGTGCACCGGTTCAATCGCGCACAGCAGGACTCGTTTCTGCCGGTGATGGAAGACGGCACCGTGGTGCTGGTCGGCGCCACCACTGAAAATCCATCCTTCGAGCTTAATGCCGCGCTGTTGTCGCGGGCGCGCGTGCTCGTCTTCCATCCGCTCGATGCGGCCGCAATTGAAAAGCTGCTCGCTCGCGCCGAGGCTGTCGAAGGCCGGTCGCTGCCACTCGATGCCGATGCTCGCGCCTCGCTCGTGCGCATGGCGGACGGCGACGGCCGCGCCGCGTTGACTTTGGCCGAGGAAATCTGGCGCGCCGCCCGCAAGGACGAGGTATTCGGCGCGGCACAGCTGCAGGCGATCGTCCAGCGCCGCGCCCCGATCTATGACAAGTCCCAAGACGGGCACTACAACCTGATTTCGGCCCTGCACAAGTCGGTGCGCGGATCCGATCCCGACGCGGCGCTCTATTATCTCTGCCGCATGCTCGATGCCGGCGAGAGCCCGCTCTACCTCGCCCGTCGTGTGGTGCGGATGGCGATCGAGGATGTGGGCCTCGCCGACCCGCAGGCTCTCGTTGTCGCCAATGCCGCGAAGGATGCTTACGACTTTCTTGGCAGCCCCGAGGGCGAGCTGGCGATCGCGGAGGCCGTGATCTACATCGCGACCGCACCGAAATCGAATGCGGCCTATGCCGCTTATGGCGCTGCCATGCGCGCCGCCAAGGAAGCGGGCTCGCTGCTGCCGCCGAAGCACATCCTCAACGCCCCGACGAAATTGATGAAAGGCGAGGGTTATGGCGCCGGTTACGATTATGACCACGACGCGCCCGATGCATTTTCCGGACAGGACTACTTCCCCGAAGCGCTCGGTCGTCAGCAGTTTTATGATCCGCCTGAGCGCGGTTTCGAGCGTGAGATCAGAAAGCGGCTGGATTACTGGGCGAAGTTGCGTAGGGAGCGCGCCGGGCGAGCGGGCACGCCGCAAGGGTGAGGGAGCGGAGCGTGAAGCGTAGCGGACCTAGGCAACCCGGAGGCGGCCGGCAAATGGCGGGACCGCGCCATCGCGACCGTTTGCGCGAGCGGGACCGGCCGCCTTCTAGGCACGATGCGGGTGACGCCGGGCGCCGCGGGCCAACCAAGTCACCGGCCTCGACGCGAGGGAAAAGCGGGCGACCACGGATCTCCGTTGCCAGCAAACCAGTGCGCGAAGAAGCTCCTGCGGTACCTGTCCTCCCGCAAGAGGCAACCAAAGTGCAAACCGTTGCCGTCACCGCGGACGAGGCGGGAATGCGGGTCGACCGGTTCCTCGAAGCGAAATTCCCTGGCTTGTCGTTCTCCCACATCCAGCGCGTGATCCGGAAAGGCGAGTTGCGGGTTGACGGCAAGCGGGTCGATGGCAAGGACCGGCTCGCTGCCGGGCAGGCGGTGCGCATTCCGCCGTTGCGTCTCGAGGCGCCGAAATCCACCAATCTTTCGGAGGCCGACAAGAAGACGCTGGACCTCCTGAAATCGATGACGCTGTTCGAAGACGCCGACGTCCTCGTGCTCAACAAGCCGATGGGACTAGCCGTGCAGGGGGGCTCCGGCACGGTGCGACATCTCGATGGCATGCTCGAAGTGATGCGCGACAAGAGCGGCCAGCGCCCGCGTCTGGTGCATCGCCTCGACAAGGACACATCGGGTTGCCTTCTCGTCGCGAAGACCCGCTTTGCAGCCTCCTTCCTCGCCAAGGTGTTTCGCTCGCGCGAGGCCCGCAAGATCTACTGGGCCCTGGTTGTGGGCGTGCCGCGGCCGCGACAAGGCCGGATCTCTACGTTCCTCGCCAAGGAGGAGCGTGAGGATGAATTATTGATGCGGATCGCGCGGCACGGCGAGGAGGGTGCAAGTCACGCGGTGACGTACTACGCGGTGGTCGAGACCGCGGCGCAGCAGCTGGCCTGGGTATCGCTCAAGCCGGTGACCGGCCGCACCCATCAGCTTCGCGCGCATATGGCTCACATCGGGCATCCGATCGTTGGCGACCCGAAGTATTTCAACAAAGAAAACTGGGCGCTGCCCGGCGGCCTGCAGAACCGCCTGCACCTCCTTGCCCGGCGGATCGTCGTGCCGCACCCGCGCGGCGGGACGATTGATGCAACTGCACCGCTGCCTCCGCATATGGTGCAGAGCTTCAATCTGCTCGGCCTCGATCTCACGCGCTATGATCCGATCGTTGAGGCTCCGGAGGAGTGAACCTGTGAATCCGTCGAACCCGAGCGATTTCGAGCACTGGGAAAACCGCTTCTCGGTATCGGAATACGTTTTCGGCACGGCACCGAACGCGTTCCTTGCGTCCCAGGTTGACCAGCTCCCGAAATCGGGTGTTGCGCTTGCGGTCGCAGACGGCGAGGGTCGCAATGGCGTCTGGCTCGCCGAGCATGGCCTTGACGTTCTGTCGATCGACTGGTCTCCGACCGCCCAGGCCAAGGCGCAAGCGCTCGCCCGAGAACGTGGGGTGCAGATGCGCACCGAGCGTGTCGACCTCCTCGCTTTTCCGTGGCCGACGGCCGCGTATGACGTGATCGTCGGGATTTTCTTCCAGTTTCTCAATCCCGAGCAACGCCGCGAAGTCTTCGCTGGCATTTGCAAAGCGCTCAAGCCGGGTGGGCTTCTCCTGATCGAGGGCTATCGGCCTGAGCAGTTGAAGTACAAGACCGGCGGCCCTTCCGAGATCGAGAACCTTTATACGCGCGAACTTCTCGAAACGGCTTTTGGCGGGCTGTCGGAGCTCAAGATCGTCGAGCACGACAGCGTCGTCCAAGAGGGGTCGCGCCACGTCGGCATGTCGGCGTTGATCGATCTCGTCGGACGGAAATAGACGGATTTAATTCCCGCCATAATAATTCCGACATGATTTCGGCCGCGGATCGTTGCGTGATGCGCCGCCGCAGCCGTTGGCATTTTCCTTGGACGCCCCTGAGCGGTCACGGCTTGTACTCGCTGGGCGGCGGCGATAAACAAGCCGAATTCAACTTTTAGGATGCATGAGGAGAGCCATGAAAAAATCGGGAAACGCCCTGCTTTGCGCCGCCGCCGCGATATGCGTCGGCCTCGCAGTCTTTGCCGCGCCGGCAAACGCCGAGACCCTGAAGGCCTGCAATGCCGAATGGAACACCATGAAGGCGAACGGGACCGTCGGCGACAAGAAATACGCCGACTTCCGCAAGGAATGTCTCGCTCGTACCGCGGCTCCGGCCGAGACCGCAACACCGCCGGCGACACCTGCGGCTGCTGCGCCGGCAGCGACGCCCAAAGCTGCCGCCGCTCCCGCGGCAGCGGGTGAGCCGGTGTTTCCGACCGCGGTCTCTCAAAAGTATTCGAGCGAGTCTGCCGGCCGTGCACGCATGCATACCTGCCGGGATCAATACGAAGAGAACAAGTCGGCTAATGCCAATGGCGGCTTGAAATGGATTCAGAAGGGCGGCGGCTATTACAGCGAGTGCAACAAGAAGCTCAAAAGCTGACGTCGTGGCGCCTGCAAACTGACGCCGGACCAGTCATCGATGGGGCAGGGAGGTCCTCTCCTTGCCCCGACGCTGCATGTGTTTATCGTGATGTGTGAACGACCGGCCCAACTCAGTCCTGCTTGAGGCCGAGTTCGGCGGCGATCTGCTTTTCCTCTTCCATCTGCCTGAGCACGAAGGCGCGGAAATCGTCACTGCTCATGTAGATGAAGTCCTGGTTGAGCTTGTTCATCGTGTTGATGAACTGTGGCTCCTCCATGCCCTTCTTGAACGCGTCGTGCAAAATCTTGACGATGGCAGGATCGATGCCCTTGGGACCGACGAGCCCATAGGGGGAGTCCACCACCATATCGATGCCGGAATCGCGCAAGGTCGGCACCTGGGGCCAGCTCTTGGTGCGCTCGGCGCCGAACGTGACAAGCATGCGGAATTGACCCGCCTCCACCTGCGGCGCCCAGCCGGTCGATGAGGCGATCGCATGAATGTGCCCGCCGAGCAGCGCATTGATCTGATCGGCATTGCCTTTGAACGGAACCGGGACCCAATCGATGCCCTTGAGCCGCGCAATGCGTTGCATCGAGATTTCGGGCGTCGTGAATGAACCGGTGGTCGCGTAATTCACCGTGCCGGGATGAGCCTTCGCATCCTGCAGCAATTCAGTAAAGCTGTGCCAGCGCGAGTTGCTTCGCACCACGACGCCCCAGGTGTAGCCAGTGACACCGATGATGTAGGTGAAGTCGGTCGCTGGATCGAAATTCACTTTGCTGATGTAGGGGGCGCGCCAGACCGCATCGAACATTTGCGCGACGGTGTAACCGTCCGGTCGCGCGCTCGCCGCCATCTGGGCTGGCCCGAGCGTGCCCGATGCGCCGGGTCGGTTCTCGACGACGATCGATTGGCCGAGGTGCTTCTCGGTCGCCTGCGCAAGCGCCCGGAAAGTGACATCGGTCGAGCCGCCGGCGCCGAAAGGCACGATGATGGTGACCGGGCGGGTCGGGAATTTCTCCGCTCCCGCGGCGCCGGTCGATCCGGCGAGTGCAAGCACGATTGGACATAGGGCTGCGAAGATGCGGCGGCTCATGGCGCGACCTCCCATCGTCGCTTTGCGACGAACTTATTTGACCGCAACCTACACTGTGACCTCGGCGCGCGGAAGCTGCGTCGGCGTGGTCCGGCTGCGTTGCAATGGCGCGCCCTTGTCGCCCGTGGGGCACTGCCTTAGAAACGTGCGCGCCGCGCAAAGGGAAACAGATGGCAAGATCGTCCGCGAACCGCCCGCAATCTCATGTCGCGCGTAAGCTGCCCGAAAGCGCCATCGCCCATGGGAAGCGCACGCGATGAGCGGGGAGGCGACAGGCGCGCTTGCCGGCGTGCGTGTCCTCGATCTCACGCGCATTCTGGCGGGGCCGATGTGCGCAATGATGCTGGGCGACATGGGCGCCGACGTGATCAAGGTCGAGCCCCCGACCGGTGATGACACGCGCACCTGGGGCCCGCCATTTGCTGCTGGCGAAGCAGCCTATTTTCTCGGGGCGAACCGCAACAAGCGTTCGCTCACACTCAATATGGCGGTCCCCGCCGGGCAAAAGCTGCTCGCAGGCCTCATTCGCAAGGCCGATGTAGTCATCGACAATTTCAAGCTCGGCACGCTTGCCAAATGGGGCTTTACCGATGACTGGTTCGACACGGAAGCACCGCGCGCGGTGCGTTGCTCGATCACCGGGTACGGTTCGAGCGGTCCGAAGGCTTCGCTGCCGGGTTACGATTTCGTCCTCCAGGCGGAATCCGGGCTGATGAGCATTTGCGGCGAGCCTGACGGTGGCCCGACAAAGTATGGCGTCGCGATCGTCGACGTGTGCACCGGCATGCTCGCCTGCAATTCGATCCTCGCCGCGCTCAATGCCCGCCACGCCAGCGGGCGCGGCCAAAAGGTCGAAGTCTCGCTGTTCGAATCCTCGCTCTTCATGCTGGTGAATGTCGCTTCCAATGTACTCGTCTCCGGCCGCGGCGGCGGCCGCTTCGGCAACGGCCATCCCTCGATCGTTCCCTACACCACCTATTCGGCGAAAGATGCGATGATGGCGCTCGCCATCGGCAACGATGTCCAGTTCGCCAAATGCGCTGCCGTGCTCGGCCATCCCGAATGGGCCGAGGATAAGCGCTTTGCCGTGAACAGCGCCCGCGTTGCAAACCGCGATGTTCTCGATGCCGCGATCGGCGAAGCGCTCGCAACCGACACCGCGGACAACTGGCTCCTCAAGCTCAAGGCCGTCGGCGTACCGTGCGGCCGCATCAATTCGGTTGCCGAAGCGCTCGCCGAGCCGCAGACCGAAGCGCGCCGCATGGTCGAGACCGTCCCGCATAAAGCCATCGGCGACCTCAAGCTCGTGGGGATGCCCTACAAATTCTCCGGGACGCCGGCCTCGATCCGCTGCGCACCGCCGACCCTCGGCGAGCATACCGATGAAATCCTTGCCTCGGAGCTTGGCCTTGACGCCGCCGCGATCACGGCGCTGCGCGAGCAGAAGGTGATTTGAATGAAAGAAGATACTCGCCATCCGCTGTTGCCGGGAGAGTGAGAAAAAGCGAGAGCATGGCCCCCGACTTAGACCAACGCGATAACGCTCCCGCGCGGGCTGCGGCCGCTACAAACGGGCTCGACGCTTTGCTGCGGCCGAAATCGATCGCGCTCGTCGGTGCCTCGGAGGCAAGTCGCGGCGGGTGGGCGCAACGGCTCTATGACAACCTCGAGCTGATGGGCTTTCCGGTTCGGCTTCATCTCGTCAATCCGAACCGTCCCGAAGCGTGGGGACGAAAGTGCGCACCAAATTTCGCCGCTCTTCCTGAACCGATCGATCTCGCGCTTGCCGTCATCCCGAGCGAGACGGTCGCAGCGTCCCTCGAAGAGGGCGCCCGCCACGGCTTACGCAGTGCGATCGTCTACGCGGCGCAATTCGGCGAGGGCGGTGACCCGGCCGGCGCGGCGCGCGCGCGGGCGCTCCTCGACCTGCGCGACCGCTACGGCCTGCGTATCAGCGGCCCCAACTGCATGGGCCTTCTGTCGGTGCGAGAGCGCCTGCTGCTCTATCCGCACCCCCGCATTCGCGCAGTCGTGCCGGGTTCGGTCGGCGTCGGTGTTCCACTCCGGCGGGACCTTTCAGTATTGGTTGGATCAGGCGAGCATGCGCGGTCTCGGGTTTTCGTACTGCGTTTCGAGCGGCAACGAGCTTGACCTCGACCTCACTGATTATCTCGAGTTTTTCCTCGACGACGAAAACACGAAGATCATCGTCTGCCTCATCGAAGGCATTCGCCGCCCGGCGGCGTTCATGGCCGCGGCGGCGCGCGCGCTTGCGATCGGAAAACCGATCCTGATGGTCAAGAGCGGGCGGAGCGAACGCGCCAAGGAAGCGGTGATGAGCCATACCGGCGCGCTTGCCGGTGACGATGACGTATTCAACGCGCTGTGCCGCCGTTACGGCATCGTGCGTTGCCGCGATCTCGATGAGATGCTGGAGACTTGCCTCGCGTTTGCTCAGGGTAGGCTCCCCAAGGGGCGGCGCATCGGGCTCATCACCACCTCGGGAAACTCGGTCGGGCTCCTCGTTGACTACGCGAGCGAAGAAGGCGCGGAGCTCGCGGATTTTGCGCCGGCGACCAAGGAGCGGCTGGTCGGCCTGATCGATCCGGGTCTCGTGCCGGGCAATCCGCTCGATGTCGGCGCGACCAACGTCCGACGCCAAGACAAGTTCGCCGCGATTTGCAAGCACGTCGTTGCCGACCCGAACGTGGACATGCTCGGGGTGCAGGGCCAATTGCCGATCCTGCCGCATGAGGCCTCCGATCCTGCCATTCTCGCTGATCTCGCCGCCGCGACCGACAAGCCGGTGCTGTTCTTCGCCCGCATGGCGCAGAATTTGACCGAAGCTGCGCGCGACTTCGGCCGCAAGACCGGACTGCCTTTTCTCCAAGGTCTGCCCGCTGCAGTCCATGCCCTGCAGGCACTTGCGACTTATGCGGAGCGGCGCGCGCGCGTGCGCGTGGGCGTTCGGGCCGGGAGCTACCGGTGCCTGCCGGCAAGGTGCTCCCGCACGGCCCGGCGCTCGACACGCTCCTTGCGGCGCATGGTCTCACGCCGCCGCGCAGCGCCATGGCGTCTACCCCCGAGGATGCCGCAGCGCGTGCGGCCGAGATCGGCTTTCCGGTCGCGCTCAAGCTCGTTTCGGCTGACGTGTCGCATAAGACCGAAGCAGGCGCAGTCGCTCTCGGCCTCGCCGACGGTGGCGCGGTGATTCAGGCGGCGCGGAAAACGAGCGCCGCGGTCACGGCACACCATCCGGACGCGCGGGTCGATGGTTTTCTGGTGCAGGAGATGGTTTCGGGCCTTGAATTCATCGTCGGCGCCCGCACCGATCCGCTCTATGGCCCGTTCCTCGTGCTGGGCCTCGGCGGCGTCACGGTTGAAATTCTGGCTGACACCGCGATTGCTCTCTTGCCGGTCGATGAAGCCGAAGTGCGCGCTATGCTCGCCAGCCTCCGCTCCGCTCCCTTGCTTGCCTCGTTCCGCGGCCAGCCGCCGCGCGACGTCGACGCGCTCGTCGCGGCTATTCTCGGCCTTGCGCAACTCTTTCTCGATCATCGCGACGCCATCAGCGACATTGAAGTCAATCCGCTCATGATCGGCTTCCAGGGTGCCGGCGTGTGCGCGGTCGATGTACGGATTCTCCAATGCGCGCGGTAACTTCGATACAACGTTCGCTGCGCCGCCTATGATGCGACCCCGTCAGCCAACCCCGGATCGCCTGCGCGATCCGGCCCTTCCCGCCAGGGGAGGGTGAAAATCCACGGACCCACCTCATGAACACTGCCTCCATCGACGCCGAGATGAATTTCGAGCTGCCCTCCGAGTTGCGCATGCTCAAGGAATCCGTGCGGCGCTTCGTCGATGAAGAAATGATCCCCGTCGAAATGCGCTCGCGCGTCGGCGACGGCATGGATCCGGAGATACGAGCGAGCCTCGAAGACAAGGCCAAGGCGCTCGGGCTCGCGAACTACGATGTCCCCGAGGAATACGGCGGCCAGGGCCTCGGCCTTCTCGCCAAGGCGGTGGTGTGGTCGGAGCTCGGCCGCACCATCGCACTGCCGCCGCGGGCGGTCGAAATCTTCGGACCGAACGTAAGCCCGCTGCTTTACCTCATGAACGATGAGCAGAAGCAGCGTTATCTCGTGCCGACGCTCGCCGGCAAGCTGAAGTGGTGCTTCGCCCAGACCGAGCCCGAGGCCGGCGGCGATCCGGCCCGCATTCGCACCTCGGCGGTGCGCGAGGGCGATCATTACGTCATCAATGGCCACAAGCGCTTCATCACCGGCGGCGGCAGCGCCGACTTTGCCCAGGTGATCGCCGTAACCGATCGCGCCAAGGCTGCGCGCGGCGGCATCTCAACTTTCATCGTCGACATGAACGCGCCGGGCGTGAAGCGCCTGCGCGAGCAGAAACTCATGATCGATGACCGACCGTGGGAACTTTTGTTCGAGAACGTGCGCGTGCCCGTGCGCGACCTCGTCGGCAACGAGGGCGAAGGCTTCAAGCTGGCGCAGACCTGGCTCAGCGTCGGACGCGTCCGCCACGCCGCGCGGGGCATCGGCGTGATCGAGCGCTGCCTTGAGCTTGGCGCAAGCTACGCGAAGCAGCGGGTGACGTTCGGCGCGCCGCTCGCCGACCGACAGTCAGTCCAGTTCGCACTCGCCGACAGCTACATGGACCTGCATCAGCTGCGGCTCATGACCTATGACGCCGCGCTCAAGTACGACCAGGGCCGCGACATCCGGGTCGAAGCCTACATGGCGAAGATTTTTGGCGACGAGCGGTCGTTCGTCGCCGCCGACCGCTGTTTGACGGTCCACGGCGGAACCGGCCTTACCACCGATTTGCCCATCGAGAAGTTCTGGCGCGACCAGCGCAGCATGATGATTACCGAGGGCCCCAACGAGATCTTGAAAATGACCGTCGCCCGGCACGTGTTAAAGGAATATGGCCGCTGAAGCCGGTCAGCCCCATCAATGATCGATTTGCCAATCCTCGGAATTGGTTAGGCCCGGCGATTGCCGCGGTCCGTTATCGCTCCTACATTGAGCGGCAGGCGCAGTTTCACCAGGGGATTCGGCCATGTTGTCACGGCGTGCGGTGTTGATGGCGGGAGGGGCCGTTGCGCTCTCCTCGGCGACACAGTTTCTGCGCCCTGCTAGCGCCGCGGCGGTGATGACCGATGACGGGTTCTACCGTGAGGACTGGTTCCTCGACAGCTTCCTCGAACTCGCGGACGATCTCAAGACTACGACGGCATCTGGCAAGCAGCTGGCCTTGATGTGGGAGCAGCGCGGCTGCCCCTATTGCCGCGAGACCCATCTGGTGAATTTCGCGCGGAAGGACATCGAAAGCTTCGTCCGCGATCATTTCGAGGTCGTGGAACTCAATCTCCACGGCTCGCGGATCGTCACCGACTTCGATGGCGCCAAGCTCGGCGAGAGACAGCTGGCCGCGAAATACGGGATCCGCGGCACGCCGACGATCCAATTCTTTCCCGACCGCGGTCAGGAGCTTGCCGCGAAGTCGCCCCGCGAGCGTGAAGTGAATCGCATTCAAGGCTACCTCGCGCCCCACGACTTCATGCGGATGTTCGCCTTCGTCGCGGACCATGCCTACGAGCGCGGATCGTTGCGGGACTATCTGCGACGGCAGAGCTGAACCGTCCAGCCGTGCGGAACAGCGCCTCACCGATGAGAGTATGTGCCGCCGTATTGCTCTTGGTGATTGCGGCAATGCTATTATCGGCGGCGAAAGCGGCTCCGCTCGTCGCCTACAAGATCGTCGTTGCGAACGGCATTCCCACCATTCCCGAGCCACTCGCGGCGGCGCCAGGCGATGCCAAGCGGGGCGAAGGGGTGATGGTCGCCCGTCAGCTCGGTAACTGCCTTTCGTGTCATGAGGTAAGCGCGTTGCGCGGTTACGAGTTTCACGGCGAAGTGGGCCCCTCGCTCGATGGCACAGGTCGGCGGTGGGACGCGGCGGCGTTGCGCATGATCATGGTTGATCCAAAGCGCGTGTTCGGTGACGCCACGGCGATGCCGGCGTTCTATCGGATTGACGGACTGAACCGGGTGCGCCCCGAATTCGAAGGCAAGCCGATGCTCTCGGCGCAGCAGGTCGAAGACGTCGTCGCATATCTCGCCGCCTTGAAATGATTTGAAGCGATCGCCAATGGCACCACGAACCCACCATATCAGCCGGCGCCAAGCAGTGGCTGGTGTTGCCGCGACCGGGGCCGGCCTCGTCGTCGGCCTTCCGATGGGCTCCGAGGAAGCCCTCGCTGCGAACGACTATGCCGAACAGATTCGGAAGTTCACGGGGGGACGCCAGCCGGTCGAGGGCTTGCTGAGGCTTGAACTGCCGGAGCTTGCCGAGAACGGCAACACGGTCCCGATGTCGGTGACGGTTGATGCTTCGCTGCGCACCGATGTTCACGTCGAGGAAATTCTCGTGGTCGCTCCGGCGAATCCCAACTCGCGGGTCGTGCGGTTTCGCTTTTCGCCGATGAGCGTGCCGGAGGCCGCGACCCGCATCCGCCTCGCCGAAACCCAGAACGTGATCGCCGTCGCCAAGTTGAGCGACGGCACCTTTTTCTCCACGTCGCGGCAGATCAAGGTGACGATCGGCGGCTGCGGCGGCTGATGGGATACGACAAATGGCCGAGGCAAAGCCCCGCATCAGGCTCGACAAGCGGCAGGTCCGCAAAGGCGAGGTCGTCGAGGTCAAGACGCTGGTGTCTCACGTCATGGAGACGGGCCTGCGCCATGACGCGGCCGGCAAGTTGATCCCGCGCATGATCATCAACACGTTCACCTGCACGCTGAACGGCAAGTTCGTGTTCGGCTGCGATCTCGAAAGCGCAATCTCCGCCAATCCGTACTTTCAGTTTCGCTTCAAGCCGGAGGAATCCGGCACGCTGACGTTTGTCTGGATCGATGACGAGGGCAAGAGGATCGAGGCGACCGAGACGATCGAGGTGATATGAGTCCGCTTACGCGCAAACGAAATGCTGACGCTTATGCGACACGCATTAGATCGATCATGTGGCAATGAATATAAAGCTCGTCATTCCGGGGCGCCGTAGCGAAGCGGAGGCGAGCCCGGAATCCATACTCTGCGGCAGGGGTTATCGATTCCGGGCTGCGTCGCTTCGCGCCGCCGCCGGAATGACCAGCCGCGCGTTGCAAGGTCGCAGAGCCTTCTTTGGCACCGTCGTCGCTCTTTTCTGCCTCGGCGGCGCGGCGGCGGTGGCGGAAAGCGAGCTTGAGCACCCGAAATGGCAAGGCCACGGCATCAAGGCGCCGGGTCCCGAATATCCGCTCCAGGAGATCGTGTCGGGCTATTGGTTTCGCACCAAGGAGACCCGGGCGATTCAGGACGACGATCTCGTCAATCCGGGGTTCTTCGGTGTCGAAGCAGGCGAACGGCTGTGGTCGCAGGTGGACGGCACGGCAGAGAAATCCTGCGCCAGCTGCCATCACGACGCCAAATCCTCGATGAAGGGCGTTGGCGCGGCCATGCCGAAATGGAGCGACAAACTGCGCAAGCCGGTCAACCTCGAACAACAGATCAACATCTGCCGGAACGAGCGCATGGGAGCCGCGCCGTGGGCGTTCGGCTCGGACGAACTCGTCGCCATGACCACCTATGTTCGCTTTCAGTCGCGTGGCATGCCGGTCACGCCCAAAGTCGACGGCCCGATGTCGCCGTGGCTCGCGCGAGGCAAGGCGCTCTATTACACGCGCGTCGGACAGCTCGATCTCGCCTGCGCCAATTGCCACGACAATAATTACGGCAAATACCTGCGTGCCGACTTTCTGAGCCAGGGCCAGTCGAATGGCTTCCCGGTCTATCGCCTGCGTGAACAGCGTCTCGTGCCGCTGCACGAGCGCATGGAAGGCTGCGTCTACGATGTGCGTGGCACGCCATACCCGCCGCTCTCCGACGACGCGGTTGCGCTCGAGCTCTACCTCGCCTGGCGCGGCACCGGCCTGCCGGTCGAAACGCCTGCCGTGCGGAATTGAAGCGGTTATGAAGTCACTACTCGTAGGGTGGGCAAAGGCGGCCGAGGCTGCTGTTTTTTGCCATTGCGCGGATTCCGCCGTGCCCACCAGCGAAGCCGCGGTGGGCACGGCGCTGCGCGCCTTTGCCCACCCTACGCTGCGGCATGTCTCATGACCACGCGCCGCGAATTTTTTCAGGTCGCCGCCGCTACGGCAGCGTTCGTGCCGAGCGGTTGGACGCGCGCCTTCGCCCAACAGCGGCTGCGCGAGGCGGACCTGCTCGCCTTCGAAGCCGTCGGCAACGTGACGCTCGTGCACATCGCCGACCTCCATGCGCAACTCGTGCCGATCTATTTTCGAGAGCCGGCAGTCGATATCGGGATCGGGGAGGGGAGGGGGCGCGTTCCGCACCTCACGGGCGCGGCGCTCCTCGATCGGTACGGCATCCCGCGTGGGTCGGCGCTCGCCTACGCGCTCGCGGCGGACGATTTCGCAGCGCTTGCTCGTGAGTATGGCCGCATGGGCGGCCTCGACCGCATTGCCGCAATCATCGCCGCGATCCGTGCCGAGCGTGGCGACCGCGTCGTTTTTCTCGACGGCGGCGACACCTGGCAGAACAGCTACACGTCGCTCATGAGCCGCGGCCAGGACATGGTCGACTGCATGGCGCTGTTGCGGCCGGACGCCATGGTCGGGCACTGGGAGTTCACCCTCGGCGCCGCGCGCGTGAAGGAACTTGTGCGCACGCTCGGCTTTCCGTTCCTCGGCCTCAACATCCGCGACACCGAATGGGACGAGCCTGCCTTTCCAGCCGCGACGATGATCGCGCGCGGCGGCGTCAAGATCGCGGTCATTGGCCAGTCGTACCCCTATACGCCGATCGCGAATCCCCGCTGGCTCATTCCGAATTGGAGCTTCGGCATCCGCGAGCGCGACATCGCCGCCGAGGTCGCGAAGGCGCGCGCCGGCGGCGCCGATCTCGTCGTGCTGCTCTCCCACAACGGCTTCGATGTCGATCGCAAGCTTGCCGGACGTGTGTCGGGAATCGACGTCGTGCTCACGGCTCACACCCACGACGCCCTCCCGACCGTGGTCGAAGTCGGCGAGACGCTTCTCGTTGCCTCCGGCAGCCACGGCAAGTTCGTCTCTCGCCTCGATCTCGATGTGCGCGCCGGTCGCATCGCAGCGTACCGTTACAAGTTGATCCCCATCTTTGCCGACGTCATCACGCCAGATCCGGCGATGGCCGCCAAGATCGCGGCGATCCGGGCGCCGCATCTTGCTCGTCTCGGCGAAGTCGTCGGTCGCACCGATACGCTGCTTTATCGCCGCGGCAATTTCGACGGCACTCTCGACAAGGTGATTTGCGATGCGCTGCTCGAGCGGCGCGATGCCGAAATCGCATTGTCGCCGGGCCTGCGCTGGGGCACGCGCCTCATCCCCGGGCAGGCGATCACCCGCGAGGACATTTACAACGCGACGGCGCTCACCTATCCCGCCGACCTACCGCACCATGATGAGCGGTGAGCGGATCAAGGACATTCTCGAAGATGTGGCCGACAATCTGTTCAATTCCGATCCTTATTACCGGCAAGGCGGTGACATGGTCCGGACCGGCGGCATCAGCTACACCATTGATGTCGGCGCTTCGGTGGGGCGTCGTATCACTGACCTGCGGCTAACGCGTACCGGCGCACCGCTCGATGCTGCGAAGGAGTATGCTGTCGCCGGCTGGGCGAGCGTCACCGAAGGCGCTGAGGGCCCGCCGATCTGGGATGTGGTCACGGACTACGTCGCGGCCCATCGCGTCGTCGCGCCCATCGCCGACGAGCATGTGAAGGTCACTGGCATTTGAGCGAACTTGTGCTGACCGCGCTTGCCGGCATTCCATTGGTTAAGGCCGGCGACGATCTCGCGGACACTTATCCTCGCTGCGCTCCGCGAAGCGAGCCTTGTCCTCGCAGTCCGGCGACGTGCTGGTGCTGGCGCAAAAGATCGTCTCCAAGGCGGAAGGCCGCACAGATCGATCTCGCGACGTCAGGCCGTCGGATCGCGCGATCGAGCTCGCGGCAAAAACCGGAAGGATCCGCGTCTCGTCGAGCTGATCCTGCGCGGAATCGACCGAAGTGCTGCGCCAGCGGCCGGGCGTCATCATCGTCGCTCACCGGCTCGGCTTGATGCTCGCCAATGCCGGCATCGACCAGTCGAACGTCGCTGGCGACCGACCAGGCCTTGCTGCTGCCGCTCGATCCCGACCGGAGCGCCGCGGACATCCGACGGAGCCTGTCTGCGCGGCAAAACCGGTACCGATGTGCGGCGTCATGATCATCGACAGCATCGGCCGCGCCGTGGCGGCAACGGCACCATCGGTACCGCGATCGGCGTCAGCGGCCTGCCCGGCCTTGTGGACCTGCGCGGCCGCCCCGACTTTTTCGGCCGCCGGCTGGAAACCACGAGGTCGGACTTGCCGACGAGATTGCCTCCGCCGCTTCACTGGTCATGGGCCAAGCCGATGAAGGACGGCCCGGTGGTGCTGGCGCGCGGTTTGCCTTATGGGCGGCGCAGACGGTTCGGCGAGCGAGCTGTTGCGGGCGAAGGACAAGGATCTGTTTCGATGACACAAGTCTCGATAGCCGATCCGCTGACGATCCGCCGTCGAACGGAGTGGAGGGATGCTCGGTGTCGCGGCTGCATCGCGCTGCATTGCGGCCGCGCCGCTCATCCGGCATTCCGTCCAGACGCGGTGCCGCGCGATGCGGCGCTGACGCGTATTTTCGCGAGCGCGGCCAGGCGCCGTCGGCCCATAATCGGCAGCCTTGGCGGTTTTTGCTGATCGCCGATGACGGTCTCGAAGCGAAGGCTGGCATGGCGCGGGCGATGGGCGCTCGGCTCGCGGTCGACCGGCGGCGCGACGGCGATGACGAATCGGCGATCGAGGCTGACGTCGGCGCGCTCGTTCCGGCGCATCACCGGCGCGCCTGTCGTGGTCGTCATTGCTATGACGCTTGCGACATGGAACTCTATACGGACGAGGACCGCAGCGCGCCGAATTCCTCATGGCGGTGCAGAGCACCGCCATGGCTGCGCAGAACTTATGCTCGCGGCCGACGCCGAAGGACTTGCCTCGTGCTGGATGTGTGCGCCGCTGTTCTGCCCTGGCGTGGTGCGCAGTGCGCTCGGCATGCCCGGCGCATTGGCAGCCTCAAGGGCTCGATCATGTTGGGCATCGCCGCCGAGGGCGGACGCGATCAGCCCGCGCCGGCCGCTCGGCGATTTCGTCGATGTGGCCCGGCCCGGACGGCGACCGCGGCAGCCGCGTGATGACGACGTCGATCCACCGCGCGTGTGCACTCGCCGGCGGCGTCGGCGGCGCCAAGCTCGCGGACGGGTTGGCGCAGCATCCTCGGGCGACGCGGCTGACCGTGCGTCGTCAACACCGGCGACGATTTCGAGCATCTCGGCCTGCACATTTCGCCCGACCTCGACACCGTGATGTACACGCTTGCCGGCATTGCCAATCCCGAAACCGGCTGGGGCATCGCCGGCGAGAGCTGGAGTTTCATGGATCAGGTCGCCCGCCTCGGCGGCCCGACCTGGTTTCGCCTCGGCGACCGCGATCTCGCAACCCACGCGCTTCGCACCACGCGCCTGCGCGCGGGGGAGACGTTGACCCAAGTCACGGCCGAGCTTGCTCGCGCGCTTGGTGTCGCGCCGGCGCTTCTGCCCATGTGCGACGAGAGCGTGCGCACCATGCTCGCGACCCCCGAGGGCGAGCTTGAGTTTCAGCATTATTTCGTCCGCCTTGCGTGCAAAGTGCCCGTGACTGCCATCAGCTATCGTGGCGCAACGGCGGCCCGCATGAATCCGGCGCTGGCATCGGTTAATCCCGATGCGATCGTCATCTGCCCGTCGAATCCATTCCTCAGCGTCGATCCAATTCTTGCCGTCCCCGGCATGCGGGAATGGATGAAGACGCGGCGCGTACCGATCATTGCAGTCTCGCCGATCGTGGGCGGCGCTGCCATCAAAGGGCCAGCGGCGAAGATCATGGCCGAACTGGGCCAGCCGGCGACGGCGGCTGCCGTGGCGCGTCATTATGCCGGTTTGATCGATGGGCTCGTGATCGACGAGACCGATGCCAGCCTCAAGACTGAGATCGAAGCTCTCGACATTGCGGTGTTGGTCGCGCCGTCCGTGATGCGCAACGCCGCCGACCGCGTCGCGCTGGCGCGGGCGTGCCTCGCCTTTGCGCGCGAGATCGCCGACAATCGCCTGTCATGAGCCTCGTCGTCCTCATCCCCTGCAAGCATCTCGACCGTGGCAAGTCGCGCCTTGCGTCCTGCCTGTCCGCGCGCTCGCGCGAGGCGCTGTGCACGTTCTTCCTATGCCGCACCCTCGACGTTGCCATCGCCGCGGTGGGCGCGGCTGCGACGCGCGTTATCACCGGCGATCCGCGCGTTGCCGCGATTGCCGTCGAATATGGCGTCGACGCCATTGCCGATAATGATGCGGATCTCAACGACGCGTTGTCAGAGGGTCGCGCGCGCGTGCTCGCCGAGGACCCGAATTCCGGCGGCCTGATCCTGCCAATCGACCTGCCGCTGGCAACGCCGGGTGCAATTGCCAAGCTCATCGCTTGTCCGGAGGAGGCCGTTATCGTGCCTGACGAGGCCATGGACGGCACGAACGCGTTGCGTCTTGCGCCGCCCGCATTCACGAGTTTCCGCTTTGACTACGGGCCGCACAGCTTTGCACGGCATCGGACCCAAGCCCAAGCGAGCGGGCTAGCGATGCGCAGCGTCTGCGATCCTCTTCTGATGTTCGATATCGACGGGCCGTCGCAATATCGACATTGGGAGCGGGATGCCCCTGCGTGGCTGCACGGGTAAGCCCGCGAATTGACCCGTCTCGGCTGATTTCGGTATCCTGTGCCCAACAGTGTCGCCGCGTATGCTGGCGGCAGGTATCCGGGATAAGCTGATGGCACGACAAGATGCCCGCCGCGAAGAGCTCGACAGATTGCGGGCCGAGCTCGCTGCAGCCTGTCGGCCGGGTCCCGACTTATCGGCCGCTGACGAGCCGCCCGAACCGCGCGACGGGCAGCCGTACGATTACGCGGAACTGCTCGCCGAGTGGCAGAGCCGATTCGCAGATGCCGTTGATGATCTTGAGGACGTTGTAACTTCCCATCCCTTGGCCGCCATGGCGGTAGCTCTCGTGGCTGGCATCGCCATCGGGCGGCGGCTCGGACGACATTAAATGAGAACCGACAGCATCGTCGCCAATTTGCGCGCGCTCATGCGGGCGAACGCGATCATTGCCGAGATTCAAGCGCGCCGCTTGCTGACGCGCTCGAGTGTCACCGGTGTGGCCGCCTTGGTCGGGGTGTTCGGCTTGGTGATGCTCGGGATTGCGGCCTTCTTTGCGCTCGAACCGATATGGGGCCGCGTGTGGGCGGCGGTCGCCGTCGGGCTTGCGAGCCTCGTGATCGCCTTGCTGCTCGTCCTCATCGCAGGGCGGATCAAGCCCGCGCGCGACATCGAACTCGCGCGCCAGGTCCAGGCAACCGCGATGGAGGGGCTGGTTTCGGATTTTCGCGCGATCGAGGCCGAGATGACTGAACTTCGCAATTCGTTTCGCAATCCGATCGAGTCGATCATTCCGAGTGTCATCGTCCCCCTCGCCGGCATCGTGCTCAACACGCTGAAGCGACGAACCGAGAGGCCGAAGGGGGAGGGGGAATAACAACTGCGGCCTAATCACCTCCCTTGAAGGGGGGAGGTCGGCCGCGCAGCGGCCGGGTGGGGGTGACGGCCGCGCAACACGTTCTGCGCAGCATTTGCGGCAGCGCTGCCACCCACCCCGTCGCACTTCGTGCGACGACCCTCCCCTCCAGGGGAGGGTGCTCTTCCTCAATATGGCTCCATGCCGTTCTTCTTGATCACGGGCACCGAGCTTTCAGCGAACAGCAGCTTTGACAGCGCGCGGGCGGCGTCAGCTTGCTGCGCGTTCGTGGCGATGGCGGTGGCGTAGATCGGATGGCTCTGAATTGCCTCCGGCAATGCGCCGACGATATCGATGCCAGCAATCGGCATCAGTTCGGCGATCTGATGGACGCCCACTTCGACGTCGCCACGTGCGACGGCGGCCCCAATCGGCATGCCGCGCACGTTCTTGATCTTGTCCTTGAGCGCGTCGGCAATGCCGAGCCGCTGGATCAAAACCTTGGAGAAGTACTCGCCGCTCGGACCGATGCTGTAGCCGATGGACTTGGCGTCGAGCAGCGCCTTCTTGAAGCCGTCGGGCGTACTGATGTCCGGCTTCGGTGCGCCGGCGCGGACCGCGAAACCGATCCGCGAGCGGAAAGCCGGCATGATGGTCGCGCCATCGACCTTGCCGGCCTTGGCCAGTTCGCCGAGCGGGTCGGGACCGAGGATCACGAGATCGGGGTGATAGCTGCCGTCCAAGACCTTCGCGACAGCCGTCGCGGTGCCGTCGACGCTCATACGCACCGTGTTGCCGGTCGAGGTCTGGAAGGTCGGGATGACCCCCTTCATGATCTGCTCGACGGCCGCGGTGGTGACGACCACGACCTCAGCGGCGGAGGCCGCTGCCGCGAGCACGACCGTACTCAATGCGCCCGCAATGATGACCGCAAATATTCTCGTCCATCTGCGCATATTGTCCTCCCAAGCTCGCGGCTCTTCCGGCGTCGCGTTTCGGCGAGGATACATGTTCGCCGACCGAATTGCACATGAAGCCGCGGATGTTGTTTGCGAAGTGCAGCGAGGCAGCAACCGGTCCAAACAAAGCTACCGAGGGCTATAGATGCCGGGCTCGCCTACGCTGCCCTTCGGCGCGCCGGAATGACCCGTGCGAGCATTCACGTCGACGTGCAAAATGCTGCTTGCGATCGGTTGGTACAGGAGGACAATGACCCGGCGCCAATCAACAACCAATGGGAGGATCTATGAAAAGGCTTCTGCTTGCTTGTCTTGCATTCGTCGCTGTCCCTGCCTTCGCAGCGCCTGCCTTCGCCCAACAAAGCGTGCCGGAAATCGCCTTCGATTCAGTGCCGGATTTCCTCAAGCTGCCCCCCGGCATGAACTTCGGCGAGGTGCCGAGCGTTGCGGTGAACTCCAAGGGCCATATCTTCGTGTTCACGCGCTCGAACAGCGCTCATGGACCGGCTTATGCGCCGTCGGCGGCGCAACTTCTCGAGTTTGCCGCGAGCGGCGAATTTCTCGGCGAGGTCGGGAAAGGACTGTACGCCTGGGCATTTGCCCATACCGTGCGCATCGACAAGGACGACAACATCTGGGCGGTCGACAAGGGCTCGGACATGATCGTCAAGTTCAACCCCGCCGGCCGGGTGATCTGGGTGTTCGGCCGCCGCAAGGAATCCGCCGACGACGAGACCAAGCCCTGGGAGCACGTCAACCCGCCGCTGCCGCCGATCGATGGCTTGTTTCGCCAGCCGACCGATGTCGCCTGGGACAGCGCCGGCAACATCTACATCTCGGACGGCTACATCAATTCGCGCGTTGCGAAATACGACAAGAACGGCAGCTGGGTGAAGTCGTGGGGCGAGCCGGGAACGGGACCGGGCCAGTTCCGCCTCCCGCACTCGATCGCGATCGACAAGGACAACAACGTCTACGTCGGCGATCGCACCAACCATCGCATCCAGGTATTCGACACTGACGGTAAGTTCCTGCGCATGTTCTCGATCGATGTCCCGCCGGAGCCCGGCACGCACCCTGTTTACGGCAACACACCGACTGGGGAGCGCCTCAAGCAGCTGATCGGCGCGCCGAATTCGCTCTGCATCACGCCGGCGCCGAACCAGGTGATGTTCGTCGGCGAATCGACTTTCCCCGGCCGCATCTTCAAGGTGACGCTCGAGGGCAAAGTGCTCGGCGTGATCGGCCGCTCCGGCCGCCAGCTCAAGGAGTTCTCCGGCGCACATGGCCTCGCCTGTCCGTCCGAGCACGAAATCTACGCCGCCGAGACCGCGAACTGGCGCGTGCAGAAATTGATTCTGCACTAGCGGCTCGCCGAGACTTGTAAGGCGGGAAGGGCGGCCGGCTCATGAGGAAGCTCATCATCCCGGCCGCACCGCCAACCAAAGCCGCCCCTTCGATAAATCGTCGACTGGAGGCGGTTATGCCCGACATTTGAAGCTGGCGCGCCGCTGCTCCGACGCCCCGGGTACGCGGCGCGGGTGCGGCCCGCTACGTCCTTCGGATGGCCACGCGACCCGATTCCGAAGTTCGAAGGCGAGGGTAGTGCCATACGACAGCGGCGGCCCGGCAGGTGAGAGACTTGGCAACCAAGTCCTAATCCCCTAAATCTCACCTGCTTCCCGCCGGGCTACCACTCACGGCCATAGCGCGGGATCAAAGCCGCTTGGGTTCGGTAAGCCGATGAAACTCCAGGCGTTTTGGGGAATAGTTCAACGGTAGAACAGCGGACTCTGACTCCGTTAATCTAGGTTCGAATCCTAGTTCCCCAGCCAATTTCGTTCGTCGCAATTTTCCACGAATTGCGAGCTTTTCGCTGGCACCCGTATTATGCGAACGCGGCTCGCGTCGGCCGTAAATCATCCAGCCTCCGAGTCGGCCCTCGTCACGAACAGCTGCTGGATGATGTCGCGGTCGATGGGTTTTTGCAGGACCTGCACATCAGGGAACGCCGCCGAGATCGGCTCGGTGCCGTAGCCGGTCATGAACACGAACGGCACCTTGCGCTCCTGCAGGAGGCGCGCCGCCGGATAAATCATTTCGCCCGCCAGATTGACGTCGAGAATGCCGCCGTCGAGCGGTTCGTTCTCGATCGCGGCGACGGTCTCATCAACGGAGGAGAAGGGACCGACGACCTCGAAGCCGAGCCCGGTCAAGGTTTCCACCATGACCATCGCAATCAGGCTTTCGTCTTCGACCAGGAGAATGCGGCGGCGCGCACCGACTGCGACCGGGTTCGCCATCGGAGTGCCGGTGCGGTTGGGTGCCGTCGCATCCGGGAAATCCAGCCGAAGCTGATGCGGAAAGCTGATGGCGCACGAAAGCCCCTCGCGACGCCAGTCGAACGCGACAGTGCCGCCAAGCTGGCTTTCGACGCTTGTCTTTACGACGCGAAGGCCGAAACCGCCGGTCACCGCCTCTTCGACCGGTGGCCCGCCGTGTTCGCTCCATTGAAGTTCGAGGTTCGGCCCCTTCATGTCCCAGGCGATGCTGACACCGCCCGTCGGCACCGACAGCGCACCGTATTTCGCCGCGTTGGTGACGAGTTCATGGAGCGCCAATGCCAGCGCTTGCGCGTTCGACGGCTCGAGCGAAAGGCTCTTGCCGGAAATGCGGATGCGATCGAAGTTGGGCGTGCGGAACGGCGCCAACTCCTCGTGAATGATGCGGGCGATGTTGGCACCGCGCCATCGCGATTCCGACAACAGGCTGTGGGCGCGCGCGAGCGCCTGGACGCGGCCTTCGACGGCGGCGACATATTGCTTGATGTTGTCGGCGCGCGTCAGGCAGATGATCGCATGGACGACCGCGAGCGCATTCTTGGCGCGATGGTCGACCTCGCGCGCAAGGAGCGACTGACGCTCCTCGGCTTCCTTGCGGTCGGTGATGTCGATCGTCACGCCGCTGATGCGCGTGATCTTGCCGGCCTGATCCTTGCTCGCCGCCGCTGTCCCAAGGCACCACCGTACTGTCCCATCGGGACGGCGCACGCGGAATTCGGCCTGGTATGAGCCGGCGTCACGCCAGGCTCTCTTCAGCGTTTGTCGCAGCAGTTCCCAGTCGCCGGGATGCACGAATCGGCGGACATTGGCCGGCGTGACCTCGAATGGCTCAGGGCCCACCCCGAAAATCCGCTTCTGTCCCTCGTCCCAGACGCAATCGCCCCGCCCGAGGTCCCAGTCCCATGAACCCATGTTGCCGGCTGCGAGCGCGTGGCTGCGGCGATCCTCGCTGTCGATCAGGCGCCGGTTGGAGCTCTCGAGCTCCGCGGTGCGGTCGCTGACGCGCCGTTCCAATTCGGCATTGAGGGCCTCGAGCTGGCGCGATTTGCGGTAGAGCTCGGCAAAGACTTTGACCTTGGCGCGCAGCACCTCCGGAATGACGGGCACCGGCACGTAGTCGACCGCTCCCATCTCGTAGCCGCGCAGGCGATCGACGTCAGTGAGATGGATCGCCGAAATGAAGATGATCGCGGTCTTGCTGAAGCGCGGGTGCTCGCGGATCATCGCCGCAAGCTGGAAGCCGTCGAGCTCCGGCATGCAGACATCCATCAGCACGACGGCAATGTCGGACTTGAGGAGATGCTCAAGGGCCTCGCGTCCCGACGAGGCCATGATCAGGTTCTCGCCGATCTCGCGAAGGATCACCTCATAGCTCATGAGCTTTGCGGGCTGGTCGTCGACCAGGAGAATATTGATCTTGCCGTCGTTTGCCATGTCAGCCCTCGTTCAGCGATGGAGCCACATACGCAACGCGGACAGCAACTGCTCGGTGTTGACCGGCTTGGCGAGATAGTCCGATGCGCCGGCCTCGAGACACTTCTCGCGGTCGCCTTTCATCGCCTTCGCCGTCAGCGCGATGATCGGCAGCCGTCGCCAGCGTCCGTTCTCGCGAATCTTTCCGATGGTCTGGTAGCCGTCCATCTCGGGCATCATGATGTCCATCAGCACGAGCGCAAGGCCCGGGGTCTGCTCGATGATCTGGATCGCCTCGCGCCCCGTTGTCGCGGTGAGGACGTTCATCCCTCGCCGCTCCAGCACGCTCGACAGCGCGAAGATGTTGCGGGCATCGTCATCGACCAGCAGCACCGTCTTGCCGAGCAGGTCCTCGTCGGAGCTGTTGAGGCGTTCCAGCATCCTCTGCTTCTCCTGCGGCAGGCTGGTGACCACGCGATGCAGGAACAGCGATGTCTCGTCGAGCAAGCGCTCCGGCGACTCGACACCCTTGACCACGATGCTGCGCGCCATGGTGTGGATGCGCGCATCCTCTTCCGCCGACAATTCGCGCCCGGTGAAGACGACGACCGGAAGATCGGCGAGCGCCGGATCGGCCTTGATCCGTTCCAACACCTCGAAGCCGGACATGTCGGGCAGGCGCAGGTCGAGCACGACGCAGTCGGCGATCCGGTCGTGCAGCGATTCCAGCGCCGCGGCGCCGGTGCCGACCGTAATGATCTCGACATCGTCGTGGCCGAGAAGTTCGCGAATGCTCATTTGCTCGGCGGCGTTATCTTCAACGACCAGCAGCCGCTTCTGCCGAGGCTTGGCATATTCCCTGATGCGGCCGAGGACGGCGCCAATCCCGTCGGCGGTCACCGGCTTGGTGACGAAAGAGAACGCCCCACGGGCAAGGCCGTGCTGGCGATCCTCGTCGAGGGTGATGATCTGAACCGGGATATGCCGGGTCAGCGGGTTGAGCTTGAGCTGGCTCAACACGGTCCATCCCAGCATGTCGGGCAGGAAGACGTCGAGCGAGATCGCGCTCGGCTGGAATTGCTTGGCAAGATCGATCGCGTCGGCGCCGCGGATCGCCACCAGAACCTTGAAGCCTTCGTCGCGGGCGTGATCCACCATGATCTGCGCATAGTGCGGATCGTCTTCGACGATGAGCAGGATGTTGTCGCCCGGGCGGATGTCGTGGCGATCGTCGGCGATCGCCACGATCGGCATTTCCTGCATCGCAGCCGCGTGAATCGCAATTTGGTGGGCAACCGGCGACGCGGCCGTCGCCGGACCGCGGATCGCGTTGGTCGGCCCCACATATTTTGCGGGCAGATAGAGCGTGAAGGTGCTGCCGCGGCCGGGAACGCTGCGCAGCTGGATTTCTCCGCCGAGGAGCTGGGACAGCTCGCGGCTGATGGCGAGGCCGAGACCGGTGCCGCCGTATTTGCGGCTGGTGCTCGCGTCCGCCTGCTGGAATGCCTCGAAGATGATCTTCTGCTTCTCGAGCGGGATGCCGATGCCGGTATCCGAAACCTCGAAGCCGATCACCATCGGCGCCTGCCGCAGCACCGGATTTTCCGGGTTCCAGCCGCTGCGGGCATCGCTGACCGCGAGGCGCACGCCGCCTTGCTCGGTGAACTTGAACGCGTTCGAGAGCAGGTTCTTGAGCACCTGCTGGAGCCGTTTGGTGTCGGTCACGATGCTGCGCCCGACTTCCTCGTCGAAATTCACTTCGAAGGTGAGCTGACGCGTGTCCGCCTCGTGACGGAACGGCCGCGCCACCATGTCGAGGAGCGTCGAGAACATGACCTCTTCGGCGTCCACCGTGACCGTGCCGGATTCGATCTTGGACAAGTCGAGAATGTCGCTGATCAGATTCAATAGGTCGGTGCCGGCCGCATGGATCGTGCGGGCGAAGTCGACCTGCTTGCTGCTCAGATTGCCGTCGGGATTTTCCGTCAGCTGCTGGCCGAGGATGAGGATGCTGTTGAGCGGCGTGCGCAGCTCATGCGACATGTTGGCAAGGAATTCGGACTTGTATTTCGAGGTGAGCGAAAGTTCGGTCGCCTTTTCTTCGAGCGCGCGACGCGCCTGCTCGATTTCCTGGTTCTTGCGCTCCACTTCGACGTTGCGTTCGGCGAGCTGCTGGGCCTTCTGCTCGAGTTGCTCGTTGGTCTGCTGCAGTTCCCTCTGCTGGGCCTGCAATTCGCCGGCGAGCTGTTGCGACTGTTTGAGCAGGCCCTCGGTCTGCATCGTCGCCTCGATGCTGTTGAGCACGATGCCGACGCTCGCCGTCAGCTGATCGAGGAACGTCATTTGCAGCTTGGTAAAGTTCGAGACCGAGGCGAGCTCGATCACCGCCTTTACCTGGCTTTCGAACAGCACCGGCAGCACGATCATGTTGCGCGGCGACACCTTGAACGACGCCGAGCTGATCGGCACCGCGGTCGGCGGCATCTCGGTGATGACCAATCGCCGCCGGTCGGCCGCGCATTGGCCGATCAGGCCCTGGCCGATCGGCACGCGCGGCAAGTGCGGGCAATCGCCGTCATCCGCATAGGCTGACAGCGACTTGAGATAGGGCGCACCTTCCTCGGTCTCCATCTGGTAGATGACGCCGAGTTGAGCGTTGACGAGCGGCGTAAGCTCGGAGAGCAGCAGCCGGCCGACGGTGGTGAGGTCGCGCTGGCCCTGCAACATGTTGGTGAACTTGGCGAGGTTGGTCTTGAGCCAGTCCTGCTCGGTGTTGTGCTCGGTGGTGAGCCGCAAATTGTCGATCATCGTGTTGATGTTGTCTTTGAGCTCCGCCACCTCGCCGCGGGCATCGACCTGGATCGAGCGGGTGAGGTCGCCCTTGGTCACCGCGGTCGCAACCTCCGCGATGGCGCGGACCTGGGTCGTCAGGTTGGCCGCCAGCAGGTTGACGTTGCCGGTCAGGTCCTTCCACGTGCCGGCCGCGCCGGGCACGTTCGCCTGACCGCCCAAGCGGCCTTCGACGCCGACTTCGCGCGCGACCGTCGTCACCTGCTCGGCGAAGGTCGCCAGCGTGTCGGTCATGTTGTTGATGGTTTCGGCGAGCGCCGCGACCTCGCCCTTCGATTTCACCGTGAGGTTCTGCTTGAGGTCGCCGTTGGCGACCGCGGTCACCACCTTGACGATGCCGCGCACCTGCTCGGTCAGGTTCGCCGCCATCACGTTCACGGTGTCGGTCAAATCCTTCCAGGTGCCGGCGACACCCGACACCTGCGCCTGGCCGCCGAGCCGGCCTTCGGTGCCGACCTCGCGGGCGACGCGGGTGACTTCGGAGGCGAAGGCGTTGAGCTGGTCCACCATCGTGTTGATGGTGTTTTTCAGTTCAAGAATTTCGCCCTTCACGTCGACGGTGATCTTGCGCGACAGGTCGCCGCGCGCGACGGCGGTGGTCACCTCGGCGATGTTGCGGACCTGCGTCGTGAGGTTGGCCGCAAGCAGATTGACGTTGTCGGTCAGGTCCTTCCATGTGCCGGCGACGCCCGGCACGACCGCCTGGCCGCCGAGCCGCCCGTCGGTGCCGACCTCGCGGGCAACACGCGTGACTTCCGCCGCGAACGAGCGCAGCTGCTCGACCATCGTATTGAGGGTCTCTTTGAGGAGCAGGATTTCGCCGCGGACGTCGACCGTGATCTTTTTCGACAGGTCGCCGCTCGCGATTGCGGTTGCGACCTCGGCGATGTTGCGGACCTGCGCCGTCAGGTTCGACGCCATGAAGTTGACGTTGTCGGTGAGGTCCTTCCAGGTGCCGGCGACGCCCGGCACCTGGGCCTGGCCGCCGAGCTTGCCTTCGGTGCCGACTTCGCGGGCGACGCGGGTCACTTCCGAGGCGAAGGCGTTGAGCTGGTCCACCATGGTGTTGATGGTGTTCTTCAGCTCCTGAATTTCGCCTTTCACGTCCATGGTGATCTTGCGCGACAGGTCGCCGCGCGCGACGGCGGTCGTCACTTCGGCGATGTTGCGCACCTGCTGCGTGAGGTTGCCGGCCATGGAGTTGACGCTGTCCGTCAAATCCTTCCAGGTGCCGGCGACGCCGGGCACGTTGGCCTGGCCGCCGAGCCGCCCTTCGGTGCCGACTTCGCGGGCGACGCGCGTCACTTCGCCGGCGAACCGGTTGAGCTGATCGACCATGGTGTTCAGCGTTTCCTTCAGCTGAAGGATTTCGCCGCGCACGTCGACGGTGATCTTGCGCGAGAGGTCGCCGTCGGCGATTGCGGTCGCGACTTCGGCGATGTTGCGGACCTGGGCGGTGAGGTTGCCGGCCATGGAGTTGACCGAGTCGGTCAAGTCCTTCCAGGTGCCGGCGACGCCCGGCACGACGGCTTGGCCGCCGAGCTTGCCGTCGGTGCCGACTTCGCGGGCGACGCGCGTCACCTCGGCGGCGAAGGCGTTGAGCTGGTCGACCATCGTGTTGATGGTCTCCTTGAGCTGCAAGATTTCGCCCGGAGACGTTGACGGTGATCTTCTTCGACAAGTCGCCTTGCGCGACGGCGGTCGCCACTTCCGCGATGTTTCGCACCTGGCCGGTCAGGTTCGACGCCATCGAGTTGACGCTGTCGGTCAAGTCCTTCCACGTGCCGGCGACGCCGCGCACCACGGCCTGGCCGCCGAGCTTGCCTTCGGTGCCGACTTCGCGGGCGACGCGGGTCACTTCCGAAGCAAAGGCATTGAGCTGATCGACGGTGGTGTTGATGGTCTCCTTGAGCTGAAGAATTTCGCCGCGGACGTCGACGGTGATCTTCTTCGACAAGTCGCCATTCGCCATGGCGGTCGAGACTTCGGCGATGTTGCGGACCTGCGCCGTCAGGTTCGACGCCATCGAATTGACGCTGTCGGTCAAGTCCTTCCAGGTGCCGGCGACGCCGAGCACGTTGGCCTGGCCGCCGAGCCGGCCTTCGGTGCCGACTTCGCGAGCGACGCGGGTCACTTCGCCGGCGAACACGTTGAGCTGGTCGACCATCGTGTTGATGGTCTCTTTGAGCTGGAGGATTTCGCCCGAGACGTTGACGGTGATCTTCTTCGACAGGTCGCCGCCGGCGATCGCAGTCGCGACCTCGGCGATGTTGCGCACCTGGGCCGTCAGGTTCGACGCCATGAAGTTGACGTTGTCGGTCAGGTCCTTCCAGGTGCCGGCGACGCCGGACACCTGCGCCTGGCCGCCGAGCTTGCCTTCGGTGCCGACTTCGCGGGCGACACGCGTCACTTCCGATGCGAAGGCGTTGAGCTGGTCCACCATGGTATTGATGGTGTCTTTGAGCTCGAGGATTTCGCCGCGGACGTCGACGGTGATCTTGCGCGACAGGTCGCCGCGCGCAACCGCTGTCGTCACTTGGGCGATGTTGCGGACCTGGTCGGTGAGGTTGCCGCACATGGCGTTGACCGAGTCGGTCAAATCCTTCCAGGTGCCGGCGACGCCCGGCACGATCGCCTGGCCGCCGAGCTTGCCTTCGGTGCCGACCTCGCGGGCAACGCGCGTCACTTCCGAGGCGAACGAACGCAGCTGATCGACCATCGTGTTGATGGCCTCTTTGAGCTGCAGGATTTCGCCGCGGACGTCGACGGTGATCTTCTTCGACAGGTCGCCGTTGGCGACCGCGATCGTCACGTCAGCGATGTTACGGACCTGGGCCGTCAGGTTCGAGGCCATCGAGTTGACGCTCTCGGTCAGGTCCTTCCAGACGCCCGTCACTTCGCGGACCTGGGCTTGGCCGCCGAGCTTGCCTTCGGTGCCGACTTCGCGGGCCACGCGAGTCACTTCCGAGGTGAACACGTTAAGTTGCTTGATCATCGTGTTGACGATCGTCGCGGCCTGCAGGAACTCGCCCTTCAGCGGGCGGCCGTCGATGTCGAGGGCAACCGTCTGGAGGAGATCGCCTTTGGCGACCGCCGCGATGGCGCGGGTCACCGCCATGGTCGGCCACAACATGTCGTCGATCAGGGTGTTGATGGAGTCTTCCATCTCGCCCCAGGCGCCGCTGGAAAGGCCGAATTTGACGCGCTGGCGGGTCCGCCCCTCGCGTCCGACTTCCTCGCCCACGCGCTCAAGCTGCTGGGCAATGCGCTGGTTGGCGGCTGCAATCTCGTTGAAGGCGTCGGCGATCTTGCCCTGCAATCCGTCCTGATCGCCGATCATCCGGACCGAAAAGTCGCCGACCCGCATCGCCTGAAGCGCATGCAGAAGGTCGATTTCAAAGGAGCTGGCGCCGTTCCCCGGTTTGGAACTGCCGTTGGTGTGAACCTGGCTGGCTGTCTCGTGACCGTTGTCGTCAACTACTGGTGCCTTTGCCTGGACTTCGCCGGTCAGTTCGCCAGCCGATTGCATGCCCGGTTCTCCTGAAACGTGAGACTATGGTGACCAAAGCATTGCTCGAAGAGTGTGCGCGGCCGGGATTCCGTTACGAAATCCCTCGCTCACGAACCTCATCGGGCTTTGCCATTTGGCGCGAACTCGCTTACGGCCCCGCTCCGCCGTCCCGGTGCATTGAATGCACTCTATCCAGCCCGCAACGCGGTACCTTCCATTAGGTTCCGTGCGGTCGTGACATTTTTTGCGGGCGGCAAGCTCGGACCGGTGCGATGGTCGGTCATCGTGACGGTTAATAGGTGCCAAGCGGTTGTTATCGGGGCCGGATTTTGATCCAGGCGCGGCGTCGGAACACTCCGTCTCTTAAGAGGCCCTTCGCTTTCCAACCTTCTTCCAGCCTTCGACGGCCCGGTGTTCGTTCGCGGGAACTCCAGCGAAAGCTCGTTCGTTGACCATGGAAGCATGGAATGGGTGTCTGAACATGGAAAAGCTTCCCGAGAACGCGCGGACCGACGGGGCCATTGATGTTTCGACAGACGACGCCCGACAGGGCGTCACGGGGCACAACGTGCGCTATATGCTGCTGTTCGGAACGCTGGCAGTCATTATCGGCTTCGTGGTCGTCGCCCTGTTGTTCGGTTACGGCTTTGCCGCCGGCGTCTTCGGAAGCTGACGGGAGCTTTTGGCGTGATTCAGACGATTTGGGATGGCCATATGAAACCTGAGCACGATGTGATCGGCACCAATCGCCGTGAAGAGGAGGCATTGGACGAAGGGCTTGAGGAGACGTTCCCGGCGTCCGATCCCCCTTCGATTATCCAGCCCCAACGGCAGCCCAAAGAGCGCGACCGTCGGATGGAGCGTTCATCTAGCCGGTCAAGGGCGGGTCGAAAAATAAGTTCGAACTTCCAAGCCCGCTGGCCGAGCAAGAGCCCCCTAACTGCTTAGGCCTTGTGTGGCTCTTGCGGTCTCGGATCTCCCATCAAGGCCGGTTGGAACAAGCGCCGCCGAGGCGAGCGTGCAGGCGAGCGAAAGCGCTAGCAGCTTGCCCATGCTCGAGATCCCCGGATGATGTGAGAGCCACAGGCTGCCGAACGCCGTCGCGGTCAACAGCGTGCTGTAGAACACGGCGCGCGTCAGCGCCGACTGCAGGAAGTTGGTTTGTCCGCGCCGCCACGCGGTGACGTAATAGATCTTGAAGGCGACGCCGATACCCAGCAGCACCGGCAGCGCGATGATGTTCGCGTAATTGAGCTGAAAGCCCGTCAGGGCGCAGATTTCGAGGGTGACAGCGGCCGCGGCGATAAGCGGAATCAGCGTCACCATCACATCGCTCACTCGCCGCAGCACAATCCACAGCAGGATGGCAATCGACGCCAGCGCCAGGATCGCGGCTTCGATGAACGCGCGCACAATGGTGTCGCCCCATTCCAGCGTCGCGATCGCCTGTCCGGTGGCGTTGGGCTCGGCCATCAACACCGCCTGCGCAAAGCGGGTGATCGTCGCATTGTCGTTCGAGTCCCCTTTGGGAATGGCCTCAACCCTCTCGCGGCCGTCTGACGTGACCCAATCGCGCACCAGATCCGAGGGGAGCGATGCGCGCATTACCGGTTGCGCCATGAGGCTTTGACGCAGGTCATTAAGATCGATCCGCAGCGACGGAATGAAGGCTGCGGTGGCGCGGTCGCGCGGCTCTGCACCCGCGTCGGCGAGCTTGATTATGGCGTCAGCGAGGCGATGCGCGGCATCGGCGCCGGGCCCGCCTTGTTCGCCCGCGGTATCCCGCAATGTCCGCGCGCCGTTGCGAAGCGCGGCGACTGTTTCCGCATCGGTGGGAGCGGGCTGCGCCGGCGCATTCAGCATCGGGTCAAGGGTTTGGGCGGCACCCTTGATCGCGACGAGTTTCGGTTCCTGGTCGGACGGAATGAAGCTTGCCAAACTGCGCGTCTCCGCGACCTCGGGGAGCGCGGCAAGCCGGGCTGCAATAGCGGCAGCGTCAGCATCCGACCGCGTCAGGACTTCCGCTGTATAGGCCGGCGCCTGTTGACTGATATCGAGGAGGGTCGCGATCGGTTCGGAAGTCCGCTCGCGCAGGTCAAGGGGATTGGAATCGAATTGCAGCTTCGTCAGCGCGGGGAGGCCGGCGAGCACGATCAGCGCCGTCACCGCAACCACGACATAGCGCCGCCGCCGCAACATTGCGTCGATCGGCGCCATCGCCGGAAAGGTGAGCGGCTTCGGCTCCGGCGGCGGCACGACCGCGCGGATCAGTGCTGGCAGCAGCGTCAGGCTCGCAACGTATGCGACGACCATGCCGACGCCGGCGATGATCCCGAGCTGCGCAAGCCCGGTGTAGCTCGTCGGCAAGAATGACAGGAAACCCGCCGCGGCCGCGCCGGCCGCAAGCGTCAAGGGAATGCCGACGATACCGGAGGCTCCGGTCAAGGCTTTGACGAGGTCATCGTTCTCGTGCCGCTCCGCCCGGTAGCGAACGCTGTATTGGATCGCAAAATCGGCGCCGAGCCCGACGAACAGCACCGCGAACGCCATTGAAATCGGGTTGAAAGCTCCGACCAGCAAAATGCCTGCTGCAGCCGTGATGATGAGGCCCGCCGCAAGATTGACGACGACGGCCGCGACGAGCCGCAGCGATCGCAGCGAGAGCCACAGGATCAAGATGACGATGGCTCCGGTGATAAAGCTATTGAGCGCGAGGCCTTCATTCACGCTGCGGAATTCGTCGTCGGAGATGGGAACCGGCCCGGTGAGGCGGGCAGTTGCGCCGAAATCCGATTGCAGCTTGAGATCGGTGATGGCTTGCCTGACGGCCGCAGTTGCTTTGCTGCCCGGTTCGACCGCGGTGTGGTCGACCACGGCCCAGATTTGAATGATGTGACGCAGCCCCTGCGGCGGGCCTTCCTGCAGAAGCTCTTTCCAGGAGAACGAGGCGGGGCGGCTCCGCTCCAAATCTTCCAATGTCGCAGCTGCAAGATTCAGCGGCCGCGCCATGGAGTCGAGCGAGACGTATCCCTGCTTCACATTGCCCAGCGTCCCGGACAAAACCTCGATGAGCCCCGCGGAGACTCGGATCATGCGCGAGCCCGCCGATGACGGGTGCGGCATTCGTGAACTGTGCCATCGTCCGAGTTACGTCGGCCGGTGATTGGAACAACAGGCCGTTTTGCTGGAAAAAGGCGGAGTTGCCGGCGTCTCGCACCGAGCGGAAGAGCTCCGGCCTGCCAGCCAGGCGGTCGACGAGGGACTGCACGGCGCCTTGCGATTGCTCCGGCGTCGGGGCATCAATGACGACGAGGATCAGCTCTGCGGTTTGCGGAAACGCCGCGCGATAGGCGATATCCAGTTGACGCCATTGCAATTTCGAGGACAGGAGGTTGTCGATATTGGTATCAATAGCAAAATTGTGCGCGGCATAGATGCCCGCCGCAATGGAAGCGACGATCGCGACCGCGATGACCGCAATGAAGTGACGACAGCAGAATCCGACCGCGCGAATAATGAACGACTGTAACATGACGACCTTTGTGGCCTGTGGCGGGACGGCCGTGCCGGAAAACAAACAATCGACCCAGGGCGGAAGGAGTTCCCGCGTGACCGGGGGGCGCGCCAAGTAGATGTTATGCCGGGCGCGAGAATCCAGGGGCAATTGAACGATCGTATGTAGGGGCAATGGAACATTCATCGCAGAGCCGGCAAGGCAACGGCATCGGGGCGCGATTTACCCGCAAGGAAGACGACCGTTTCCTTCGCGGTCGCGGACAATACATCGGCGATATTTCGTTTCCCCGCATGCGCGAGGTTGCGTTCGTGCGGAGCCCCGTGGCCCACGGCAAGCTGGTCGGCGTGCGCATCCCGGAAGCGTTTCGCTCAGCGGTGTTTACCGCGAAGGATCTTGCCGGCGTGCGACCGATCCGGGCCGTGTCACCGCTGCCGGGATTTCAGGCCTCGGAGCAGCCGGTGCTCGCGGTCGACAAGCTGCGGCATGTCGGCGAACTGGTCGCGTTCTGCGTTGCCGACACGCGCGCCGAGGCCGAGGACATCGCAGCGCAGATCAGCGTCGAATATGAAGAGCTTCCCGCAATGGTCGATATGCTGGAAGCGGTCGAACCCGGCGCCGCGCAGGTGCACGACACCATCAAGCGCAACACCTTCCTCGAAACTCGGATTCGACGGCGACGTCGAAAAGGCGGCCGCCTCCGCCCACGTCAAGGTGACGCGCACGCTGCGCACCTCGCGCCAGGTCATGTCGCCGATCGAGTGCCGCGGCTTCATCGCCCAATGGGACACCCGCAATCGCCAGCTTGTGCTGCATGGCGCATCGCAATTCCCCCACGTGGTGCGCACCGGTCTTGCGTATTCGCTGAAAATCCCTGAGCTGCAGATCCGCGTGATATCGCCCGACGTCGGCGGCGGCTTCGGGTACAAGGCGATCGTCGCCGGCGAGGAAATCTGCCTCTCCTGGCTCGCCATGCGGTGCGGCCATCCGGTGCGCTGGCTCGAGGATCGCCGCGAACAGCTTGTCGCCAACGCCAATTGCCGCGAGCACCACTATGTCTTGTCGGCCTATGCCGACGAGACCGGCAAGTTCGTCGCCTTCGAGGGCAAGGCCGCGGTCGATTCCGGCGCTTATTCGGCCTATCCGTTCACCTCGGCGATCGAGGCCTCGCAGGTCAGCGCGATTTTGCCGGGGCCTTACGTGATCCCGGTTTATCGCTGCAAGACGGCGGCCGTCGTGACCAACAAATGCCCGCAATTGCCGTATCGCGGCGTGGCGCGGCCAGGCGTGTGCTTTGCCATGGAGCTGATGGTCGATGCGATCGCGCGCAAGCTCGGTCGCGAGCCGTGCGAGGTGCGTCTCGCAAACCTCGTGCGGCCCGAGCAGATGCCGTACGACAATGTCACCGACAAGCACTTCGACAGCGGCGATTATCCGGGCCTGCTGCGCATGGCGCGAGATGCGATCGGCGCTTGCCGACGTACGTGCGCGCCAAAAGCGCGGCGAGAGCGGACGGCCGGCTGATCGGCGTCGGCTTTGCGATCTTCTCCGAGCAGACCGCCCACGGCACGACCGCCGACGGCAAGCGCCGCGCGCTCTACGAGCAGGTGTTCGTGCGGTTGACGCCCGACGGCGGGGTCGACGTGCGCGCCGGCATCCAGAGCATCGGGCAGGGGCTCGAGACCACACTCGCCCAGATCGCCAGCGAATATCTGGGTGTCGATCCGAACGATATCGCGGTGCGGCTCGGCGACACCGAGATCACCCCTTATTCGAGCGGAGCGTGGGGCTCCCGCGGCATCGTCTGGGCGGGCGGCGCGACGGCGCGAGCCTGCAAGGAGTTGGCGCAGCGCGTCGCCCGGATCGGTGCGGCGCTGCTGCAGGCCGACCCGCTACAGTGACCGTGCGCGAGGGCCGCGTGTTCAGCGCGCAGGGCAGCGTGTCGCTTACCGACATCGCCCGGGCGTTCTATCTCGCGCCGGCTGATTTGCCCGGCGACACCGATTCCCACGGCCTCGAAGTGACCGAAGGCTATGCGCCGACGCGTCTCACCGGCATTCACACCGGCTCCGCGCATGCGGCTCTCGTCGCCGTCGATCCGGAGGATGGCGGCGTCGAGATTCTCGACTACGTGATCGCGGAGGACGCGGGCATCCTCGTCAATCCCATGGTGGTGGACGGCCAGGTGCGCGGCGGTGCCGCGCAGGGCATCGGCTCGGCCTTGTTCGAGGAGATGCCGTTCGACCACCGCGGCCAGCCGCTGGCGACGACGCTCGCCGACTATCTCTTGCCCGGCTCCGGCGAGGTGCCGAACATCCGCGTGCTCCACATGGAGACGCCGTCGCCTTACACCGAGTTCGGCCAGAAGGGCGTAGGGGAGGGCGGCGCCATCGGCCCTGCCGCTGCCATCACCAATGCGGTCAACGATGCCCTGCAAAAGTTCGGCGTCGAGATCACCGAGATTCCGATCACGCCGCACCGCGTGCTCGCTGCCCTCGCCAACGGCAAGCGCGGCGAGCGGTAGAATCTTTCAGGTTCAATTCACGGGTGGTCATTCCGGGGCGCCGAAGCGCAGCGAAGGCGAGCCCGGAATCCATACTCCTCGGCCGGGGTTATGGATTCCGGGCTGCCTCGCTGCGCTCGGCCCCCGGAATGACGAGCAAGATTTGCGCTGAGGTCGTTGCGCTGCGTTCTCGTTGGAATTACGCCGCTAATTATCCGGCTCGCCGGCGACGACGTAGGACCAGAGCGCCTCGATATCTTCGGGGCTGAGCACGTCGTCCCAGGACGGCATGTTGCCTTTGCCGTAGGTCACCGAATCGACGAAGCGCGTGTGGGCATCGCGGGGAAATTTCTTGAGGTCGATCGCCCACTGCGGATCGCGCATGTGCGCGCCGTGGCAGGTCGCGCAGTTCATCGCAAACAGCGTGGCGCCGCGCTTGATTTGCTCGGGCGGAAATTTCAAATCCTGTGCCGCCGCGCCCGCGCATAAAAGCGCGAGCGCGGCGGTCATGACGGCCTTTGTTTTCATGCGATGCCGCGTTGTCCTCGGCCGCATCACTCGGGCATCAACGCGAAGGTCCATACCGAGCCGCCGGTCGGCGTGCGGTCGGCAGCTTTCATCACCCGGTTGAGCACGCCGCCGATCCCCGACAGCACCGTCACATACTGCTTGCCGTTATGGGTATACGTAATCGGCGGCGCGTTGATGCCGGAGGTCGTCTTGAACTTCCACAGCGTCTCGCCCGTCGCCTGATCGAGCGCGATGAAGTCGCCGTTGAGGTGCCCGGTGAACAGCAACCCGCCGTCGGTTGAAAGCATGCCGGCAGACAGCACGGTGCCGGTCACCGGCACCTTCCACGCGGCTTTGCCGGTCAACGGATCGAACGCCATGTGATAGCCCCAAGGCTCGCCGGCGGGTGGGGTGCGGAAGCTCGTGTCGACGCCGGTCGAGCCCTGGCCCATGACGAAGTCGACCTTGGTGTATTTCATGATCCGGGAGATTTCCCACGAGTTCACGTAGATGAGCCCGGTTTTGGGATTGAAGGCCGGCAGCGTCGCGTTCTGGCCGCGCGAGGGCCAGATCTCCACGGTCTCGCCCTTGAGGGCGCGGTCGTAAACGTCGGTCAGCACCGGCCGTCCGGACTGAAGGTCGATGTGCGATGCCCAGTTCACTTTCACGAACGGATGCGCCGCGATCAATTTGCCGTTGGTGCGATCGATCACGTACATGAAGCCGTTCTTGTTGGCGTTGAGGATCACCTTGCGGGGGCGCCCGTCGATGGTGAGGTCCGCAAGCACCGGCTCGGCCGTGCCGTCGAAGTCGTAGCTCTCGTTCGGAATGTACTGATAAGCCCACACCAATTCGCCGGTCTTCGGGCGAACGGCGATCACGCTCGCGGTATGAACGCTGTCGTTGCCGCCGCGATAGATCGGGTTATAGGGCTCGGCGTTGCCGGTGCCCCAATAGACGAGGTCAAGCTCGGGATCGTAGGAGCCGTTCTGCCAGGTCGAGCCGCCGCCATATTTCCAGGCGTCGGGAATGTCCTTCGGCCACGTCTCCGAACCCGGCTCGCCGGGCGCCGGGATGGTATAGCGGGTCCACAGCTTCTGCCCGGTCTCAGGGTCCCAGCCGATCAGGAAGCCGCGCGTCGTGCGGTCGCCGCCGGCCATGCTGGTGATGAGGACGCCGTTTGCGACGAGAGGCGCGGTGATCCCGGTGTAGCCTTCCTTGTAATCGGCGAACTTCTGCTTCCACACGACCTTTCCGGTCTTCATGTCGAGGGCGATCACCTGGCAGTCGATCGCCTCGCGGAACAGCTTGCCGTTGTAGATCGTCGCCCCGCCGCGCATGATCACGCCCGGCGCGCCGACCCGCGCGGCGGCGCGTTCGTACTCGACCGGCGTGTGCCAAATCTGTTCGCCGGTGGCGACATCGAAGGCGAAGGTGTGATTGCCGTTCACGACGTACATCACGCCGTTGTAGACCGTCGGTTGCGCGAGCTCGCCCGAGTCGTTGCTCAGGCTGGTCGCCCAAACCGGGACGAGGCGTTTGACGTTCGATTTGTTGATCTGGGCGAGGGGACTGTATTGGTTGAGGCGATAGCCCATGCCGAACGTGGTGACGTTCTCGGTATTCTTGCCGTTGTCGATCAGTTCCTGCGCCGTCTGGGCCGCCGCGCAGCTGCACCACGAACACAACAGAGCCGCCAGCAACTTCCTCATGGTTCACTCCCGTCACCTGATTGTCCGGTCGCGCCCGACCGATCGGCCGCGATGATGGTCAATTCGCGCTGCCCTGCCAAGCGGAGAAGCGGCGCGGCGAAAGCGGAGCGTGGCCCGGATTCTGCATTGCTGGCGCCGACATGCGCCGGTTTGGCGTAAGATGTATGCAGGTATGAACATGCATGCTTTCTCGAAGACGAGCGTCCTTGCCATCGTCGCCGCGCTATTGCTGACGGCGGCCGCAATGGACCGCGCCCGCGCGGAGTGGCCGACGCGGCCCGTGACGGTAGTCGTGCCGCTTGCGGCCGGCGGCAACACCGACATGATGGCGCGACTGGGAGCCGAGCGGCTCTCCGAAAAATTCGGCCAGCCGTTTGTCATCGAAAACCGGCCGAGTGCAGGCGGGGCAATCGCGGTCGGCCAGGTGGCGAATGCGCCGCCTGACGGCTACACGATGCTGTTTGCGCCGTCGTCGATGCTGCTGCTGACGCCGATGCTGCAGAAGGTCAATTTCGACGCCGACAAGCAGCTCGTCCCGATCACCAATGTCGGCACCGGCGCCCAGGTGCTCGCCATCAAGCGCGATCTGCCGGCAACGACGCTCGCCGAATTCATCGCCTTCGCGAAAGCCAATCCGGGCAAGCTCAATTTCGTGACCGCCGGCACTCAGAACATCAGCCAGCTCGCCCCGGCCCTGCTGCTCGCGCGCGCCGGCATCGACATGGTGATGGTGCCGGCGAAGGGCGGACCGCAGGCGGTCTCCGATCTGATGTCGGGGCAGGTCGACATGTATTTCGGCAATGCCTCCGAATTGCTGCCCCATGCGAAGAGCGACCGCATCCGGCTGCTCGCGGCCGGCACGGCGCATCGGCTCGCCGCCGCCCCCGATCTTCCCGTCGTCGCCGAGACGTTTCCCGATTTCGTGCTGCAGTCCTGGAATGGCTTCGTTGTGCCCGCAGGCACGCCGGATGACATCGTCGAGGCCATTCGCAGCGAGATCAGCGCTTTTGCGCGATTGCCGGCAACGGCGAACCGCCTTATCAATCTCGGCATCGTTCCCGGCGGCCTTACCAAAGAAGAGGTCGCCGCGGCGTTCAAGGCCGACCGCAAGATTTTCGCGGAGGCAATGAAGGCGGCGGGTCTCGGCGGACCGTAGCTCGCAAGGACTTGGGCAGTGCGCTGACGAAAGCGCCGCCCGGAAGGAGGAGACCGACGTGACTCCGGCCCAACGCCTGCGTGAGCTGCTCTCCGCGCCGGGCATCCAGATCATGCCGGGCTGCTTCGATGCGCTCTCGGCCAAGCTCATCGCCGATGCCGGTTTCAAGGTCGCGTTCATGAGCGGGTTTGCGGTGTCGGCGGCGCGCCTCGCTTTGCCCGATACCGGGCTCATCTCGTTCTCCGAGATGCTCGACAGCTTGCGCAATTGCTGCGCGGCCGTGCCGGGCTATCCGATCATCGGTGACGGGGATACCGGCTATGGCAACGCCCTCAATGTCCAGCGCACGGTCCTTGAATACGCCCGCGCCGGCGCCGCCGCGGTGATGATCGAAGACCAGGTGAGCCCGAAGAAGTGCGGCCACACCAGGGGCAAGCAGGTCGTCTCTCGCGAGGAGGCCAGGATGAAAATCCGTGCCGCAGTCGAGGCGCGTCGCGATGCCGATATCCTGATCCTCGCCCGCACCGACGCGCGCGCGGTTCACGGCCCGGAGGAAGCGCTTGCCCGCTGTCGCGACTTCGAGGCAGAAGGCGCCGATATCATCTTCTTCGAGGCGCCGGAGTCGGAAGCCGAGATGCGAAGCTTCTGCAGCGCGATCGGCAAACCCTGCCTCGCCAACATGGTGCCGGGCGGCAAGACTCCCGTCCTGCCGGCGGCCGAGCTCGCGCGGATCGGTTACAAGCTCGCGGTCTATCCGGTGATGCTGCTGAGCACCGCCATCACCGCGATGCAGGCGACGCTCAAATCGCTGCAGCCGGGCGCTGCGTCAGTTCCGCCGCCCGCCGTATCGTTCACGCAGCTTCAGGAGCTCGTCGGCTTCCCGGCCTACTGGGAGCGCGAGACCCGTTACAAGGCCGCGGAGTGATGCGCCGCTAATTCGCGGTCACGCCGGAGCGGCGCACGACATCGGCCCAGATGTCGAGTTCGTGTCGCACCAGGGCGTCGAAGGCCTCGGGCGTGCCGCCCATCGGTTCGGCGCCGAGCTCCTTGAAACGCGCCGCGACTTCAGGCGCGTTCAGCGCCTGGCGCGCCGCGCTGTTGAGCCGCGCGATGATGGCCGGCGACACGCCGGCCGGTGCGCTGAACCCCTGCCAGACGACGGCACTGAAGTCGGCGACGCCCGCCTCGATCATGGTGGGCAGTTCGGGAATGGCCGGCGAGCGCTGGGGCGACGTCACGGCAAGCCCGCGCAGCCGGCCCGCCGTAATGTGCGGCAGCGCGACCGGACTGTTCGAAAACATCGCCTGCACGTGTCCCGCCAGCACATCGCTGATCGAAAAGTTGTCGCCGCGATAGGCGACCTGCACCACCGGCGCGCCGGTTTGCAGCTTCAGCAATTCGACCGCGAGGTTGGTCAGCGTGCCATTGCCGTTGTTTGCGAAATTGATGGTGTTGGGCTTTGCCTTCGCCGCCGCAATCAGTTCGGCGACACTCCGCGCTTCGACCTGCGGGTTGACGACGAGGATGAGGGGGTTTTGGGCGATGGCGCAGACGTGAACGAGATCGCGCTTCGGGTTGAAACCGAGATTGGGAAGCGTCGCCGCCACGATGGCGAAACCGGCCGCCGTCCAGACGAGCGTATAGCCGTCGGGCGCTGCGTGGGCCGCTTCCGCGTAGGCAAGGGCGCCGCCCGCGCCGGGATGATTGATGATGATGATGCTCTGGCCGAGATCGGCCGCCATGACGTTGGTGAGAATGCGCACCAATACGTCCGCGCCGCCGCCGGCCGGAAAAGGCACGATCATCTTGATGGGGCGATCAGGATAGA
This sequence comes from uncultured Alphaproteobacteria bacterium, assembly GCA_963702755.1. GTDB lineage: Bacteria > Pseudomonadota > Alphaproteobacteria > Rhizobiales > Xanthobacteraceae > JAJPKK01. The sequence goes on from CAVPDZ010000030.1 coordinate 63,360, forward strand.
CTTGGGCGCGCGGCGCTGTGCCGCTCCAAAGAATGATGGCGGCAAAAATGGAGGCGATGACAACGCATCCGCGCAGAGTTCGCAGGGGCATCATTGGATCTCCGCGGCGCGGCGCACGCTGCTGATCATCGCCGCATTGCGCATGTAATCGCGCGCGAGTTTCGGATCATTGCCGGTGCGGCGCATGGCATCGAGCGACTTTTGCCGCACCGCCGGATCGCGTTCGCTGATGAGCTGGTGGTTGCGCATGGTCTGCTGCTGGACCGCTTCGACCGCGACCGTCCGGCGCTGGCGATCATAACGGTCGAGCAGCCGCTCGTCGCCGCCGGCATAGATCGCGGCGAGCTTGTCGCACAGATTGAAGGCGTCGTGGATGCCACCGTTCATCCCCATGCCGCCGAGCGGATTGTTGATGTGGGCGGCATCGCCGGCGAGCAGAACCCGTCCGAAGCGAAACGATCCCGCGACGCGTTGATGGACGTGATAGACCGAACGGTGAGCAATCCGATAGGGCTCCGCGCGCGGGACCACGCGACGCAGCATGGCCTGCAGCGTTTCGTCAGACAAAAGCATGTCGCGATCGGAGTCCTCCGCGGCCGGCACCAAGACGCGCCACAGGCCCGGCACCCGCAGCAGCACCAGCCATTCGTTCGGATCGGCGATGTAGTTCACATAGGCGATGTCGCGCAGCGTCTCTTCGAAGGGAAAATCGGTCGACGCAATCAGAAACAGCTCGGGATAGGTAAAGCCCTCGAAGTCAGCACCGAGCGAGCGGCGCACGGCGCTGCGTGCGCCATCGGCGGCGATCACGTACCGTCCGCTGAACGTCGTCGGGCCCGACGTGGTCTTTGCCACGACGGTGACGGCGTCATCGACGGGGCGCACATCCGTGACCTCGCAGCCGAACCGGATCTCGGCGCCGGGAATTTTGAGGTACTCGTCATGGAGCAGCCGCATGAGCTTCCACTGCTCGCATTGCACCCGGTAGGGATGATTGGTTTCGTCCGCGAGCGCGGACAGGTCGAAAGTCGCCACCGGACCGGTCTCGCGATCGCGAAACTGCCAGGTCGGCGCCTTCAGCCCGTCAGCGATCATGCGCGGCACCACATCGAACTCGTCCAGCATGTCGAGGGTCGGCGGGTGGAAGGTCGAGCCGCGCAGTTCGCGGACGAGTTCAGGTTCCGCGGCGAGCACGAGGTTGGGGATGCCGCGTCGCGCAAGGGCGAGTGCGGCCGTGAGCCCGACAGGACCCGCTCCGACGATGACGACGCGATCGGTTTGGCTTGGCGGCGAAGGCAGGGGCATGCTCCGTTGCTGTGCTCTCCATGTGCGATATCGCGGAGAGCGTCATCAAGATTAAACATTTATCATCTGATCGTCCGGGCGTTGAGTTCGATCAAAGCGATCGCTACGAACCGCTGGGACTAATTTTAACCACGTACGGCGCGTACGCCCTGCGCATGATGAATTGCTGATCTGAACTTTTATTCAGCTTGTTCCGTTCGATATTCAAGGCAGGAGATTCCAATGCCGGTTCAGTCAACCGTTGCGTCTGGGTTCGGGGCGCTACGCGGTCGGTGTTGCCCTCGCGATGTGTCTGGGTGCGGCTAGCGCTGTCGGCCAGGCCCAAAACGCGCCGACCCGGCCAGGCCAACCAGTGCAGCAAGGCGCGCCCGCGACGATTGCCGAATTGCAGCAAGCCTTGAAGGAGAAAGATCAGGCGCTGGCGCGCGAACGTGCGAATTTTCTTGCCGAGCTTGCGGCGCACGCGAGGGTGCTTGGCGACTTCGAGCGCGCGCTTCGGTTTGCGGTCCATGCGGCACGCGTAACCGTGCCCGGCAGCACCGCGCCGTCGCCGAACGCGCGGGCGGAACTTGCGGCCGCTGTCGCTGCCGCCGATTGGATCTATCGGCTGCCGCAATCGGCGAGCGCGGTGTTTTCGCCTGATGGGACACGGGCCATCGTCAGGGACGGTGGCTTTCAGCTCTGGGACATACCCCGCAACAAGTTGCTGGCGCAGAAGAGCATTGGTGACAGTGGCGCTCATGATCCGGTGTTCAGCCCTGACGGCACCAAGATCGTTGCCGATATCGGCAACAATCTCGCGCAGGTCTTTCGCGTGAATACCGGATTTGAGGATGGCCCGGTGCTGCGGGGGCACACCGAATTCCTCTGGGGCTACGCCTTCAGTCCGGATGGCAACCGGGTCGTCACGGCTTCCGAGGACAAGACTGCGCGTGTCTGGGAGGCTGCGACCGGTCGCCTGATTGCGATCATCACGAGCCACACCGAATTGGTCACGTCGGCCGCCTTCAGCCCCGACGGCACCAAGGTGGTGACGGCGTCATATGATCGGACCGCGCGCGTATCGGATGCGGCAACCGGCCGGCCGCTTGCGTTGATGAGGGGGCATGTCGCGCAATTGCGCGATGCGAGCTTCAGCCCCGATGGAACGAAGGTGGTGACGGTTACGGGCGAGGGCTTCAAGGACCCGACTGCGCGGGTGTGGAACGCGCAAGATGGCCGACAGCTCCTCGTCTTGCGCGACGAGCCCGACCCCAACAATCTCTCAATTCCTGTCGACGAGGCCGGGATCGATAACGCGGAGTTCAGCCCTGACGGCTCGCGCATTCTCACGGTCGGCACGGGCCTCTACGCCGCGGCAACCATCTGGGATGCGGCGAGCGGAAAGAAGCTCGCTGTCCTGCCGAACGGCGGTTTGGGCGGCACCCGCGGGGCCACTTTGATCGAGAATGGTCGCCGGGCGGCGACCGACAACTATCTCGGCGACGCGCCGTTCGGGGACACGATCGTTGCAGAGACCGATACCGGCCGCCAGGTGGCCTTCATGCGCGGCGATGAAGGCACGGTGCGGATCTGGGCCATGGACGCCAATCCTGTGGTCGTAATTGCCGGAGCTGCTGCCGCGACATCCTGGCGGTGGGCTTCCGGTCACGGTGGAGTTCAGTCCCGATCGATCGAGGGTCGTCGTCAGCGTCGATACCAACCTCGACACGTCAGGTTCGACTTATCAGACGTCTCTGTGGGACGTGAGCAAGCGCCAGCGCATTGCGACGCTTCAAGCCGACACCTACGACGGTGTCGCCATGTCGCCGGATGGGACTGTTGTACTGACGACGGTCGGTGACGATGCCGTTATCTGGGACGGTACAACGGGACGCGAAATCAAGCGGCTTGCCGGTCAGCACTTTTCGACGGCGCCCTTCAGCCGCGATGGCCATCGCGTCGTCACCATATCGCAAGAACAGAAGGTGCTGGTGTGGGATCTGCCGTCCGGACGGGAGGTCACCGCTCTCGATGTCGGCGCAGATGTACAATTCGCGACGTTGAGCCCCGACGGCAAGCGGGTACTCACCGCGCCGTTGATGGGCAAAGCGCAGATTTCGGATGTCGCATCCCGGCGGGTTTCGGCGACATTGGGTGCCGCGGACTCAAGTTTCAATTCCGCGCGGTTCAGTCCCGACGGCAGCCGTGTTTTGACCCTCGGGGAGAATGCGCAAATCTGGGATGCCGGCATCGGAAAGCCCATTCTGGAGCTAAGCGATTCCAATGGCATCGCCGATGCGCAGTTCAACGGTGACGGCACCAAAATTATCGCGCGGGGCGGAATGCAATATAGCGCCAAGGTGTGGGACGCGGCGAGCGGCGAGCCGATCTTCATCGTGCCGGTCAGCAACGCAACGCAGTTCAGCCCCGACGGCAAACGCATCGTCGCGGTCTCGAACGAAAAACTGGCGGTGTTTGATGCCGATACCGGCCGCAAGCTTGCTGAGACGCCGTTCAACGGCGTTGCCGTCGCGTTCGACCCGAACGGCGCGAAGGTACTTGCGGTATCGGACGACGGCCCCATGGTTGCTTGGGACGTGCACCTCACCGGCCTGTCGCTCGCGGCCTTGCTGCACGAGGCCTGCGCAAATCGCCTGCGCGGCGTCACGACACTGTCGTGGGAGGAGATGCGGATTGCCGGCTACCCAAGCCGCGAGCCCGCGATCGACGTCTGCGCCGGCGTCGAGTGAGAGGCGCGCGCGGCGCGCTTCCCTGATGTCTCGCACCATGCGAGCTTGTACGCTGCGAGACCAAGATGCAGGGCGAGCGCGCCCGCGCGGCAGGAGAGGGTCGTATGACGGACGTGTTGGGGTGGCGGCGGAAATTCGGCGTGCTCGGGCCGTCGACGAACACGATCGTGCAGCCCGATTTCGACATGATGCGGCCGCCCGGCGTCACCAACCACTACAGCCGCATCTTCACCCCCAACGCCCAGGCCGTGAGCAACGACACCTTCATGGCGGGCACCGAGGTGATCGGCAATAACGTGCTCGATGCCGTTCGCAGCGTCATGACCTGCTCGCCCGACTATCTTGTGATGGGCATGTCGGCGGTGACGTTCTACGGCGGCGCCGCGGGAGCGGATGCGTTCCAGGCCAAGGTCGAGCGCGAGTCGGGCGTCGGCGTCAGCATCGGCTCGCACTCCTGCACCGCCGCGCTGAAGGCCTATGGCGGGGTGAAGCGGATCGCGTTCATCTCGCCGTACTACCCGGTGGCTAATCGCGAAGTCGCGAAATACTTCACCAACTCGGGCTTCGAAGTGGTGCGCGACGTCTATCTGCAATGCCGCAGCTGGACCGGCATTGCGGAGGTCACGACCGATGTGCTGCGCGAGAAGCTGATCGAACTCAACGGCAACGGCCGCGACGTCGACGCCATCCTCCAGGTCGGCACCAATCTCAGCATGGTGCGGCTCGCCGCCGCCGCCGAGCTTTGGCTCGGCAAGCCGGTGATCGCCATCAACACCGCGACCTATTGGCACGCGCTCCGCGCCAACAAGATCAACGACAAGATCATGGGCCTCGGCCGCCTGCTGGAAGAATTCTAGCGCGCCGATCCGATCGCCGCGTGATCCCGTAGGGTGGGCAAAGCGCGGACCCGTCCGCGCGTGCCCACGCGTTCCCCAACTGCGCATTTCCGGCTTTCTGTCGCGGTGGGCACGCTTCGCTTTGCCCACCCTACGGGCTGACAGTCATCCCGGGGGCCGGGCGAAGCGAGGCGAGCCCGGAATCCATAACTCCCGCTGAGGAATATGGATTCCGGGCTCGCCTTCGCTACGCTACGGCGCCCCGGAATGACGACGAATACTACGGCGCGAACTTGATGCTCGGATCGAGATAGGCGTCGCTGAAGGCAGCGTGCGCGTCGGCTTCCTTGGTGCCGAACACCTTTTTCACCAAATTGAAGTCGCTCTCGACGCGCTTGGGATCGAGCCAGCCGACCGGATGGTCCGGCGGGGTCTTCACCAGCGCCGCGACGAGCTTCCAGGAATCGGAGAGGTCTTTGACATCCTGGCTTGCGGCCGCCGCGACGGTCGCGACGCACGGATCGGGCTTGATCATGCAGGTCGCGTAAGCCTGTTGCGACACCTTGATGAAGTTGCGGACGGTGTCGGGGTGAGCCTTGGCCCATGCGCCGTTGACGAAGAACGTGTTGCCGTACGGATTGAAGCCGATGTCGAAGAGCCGCAGGTAACCCATGTCCTCGCCGAAGACTTTTTCCGCGACGTTGTGCAGGTAATAGAACTGCGTGGTGGCGTCGATCGAGCCAGCCTGGAGCGCCGCAAACTTTGCGTCGGGCGCGATGTTGACCCAGGTCACCGAATTGGGGTCGATCCCGACGACGCCGGCGATGACCGGCCACATTTGCCGCGCGGCATCGGACGGCGGCGCGCCGATCTTATGACCGGCCAAATCCTTCGCGGTCTTGATGCCGAAGCTCTTCTTCCAATAGAGCGCGTAAGGCGAATTGGAAAAGATCGCCATGATGCCGACGATGTCGGCGCCTTCGCTGCGGGCTTGCAGCGCCGTCGGCATGTCGACGATGCCAATCTGCGCGACGCCGACGCCGGCGCGCTGCGCCGCGTAGCCGGAGCCCTTGCCGGTTTCGATGGTGAGGTCGACGCCGGCGGCCTTGTAGAGGCCTTCCTTCTGGGCCCAGTAGATCGGGGCGTGATCGGCACCGGGCGTCCAGTTGAGCACCAGCGTCAGCGGTTCGGCGCTCGCCATGGTCGAGAGGCTCGCGAGCGCGAGCCCCAGTGCCAAGCGTCATCAATGGGCGTGTCATCAATGGGCGTGTCATCCTCGATCTCCTTGCGTATTCCTCACGTCATTCCCAACAATTCATAGATCCGGCGCGTGTAGGCGCCGAAAGCCTCATGCGTCTTGATGCCGAGATCGCGCTCGGCCGGCAGTTCGATCGCCATCCGTGCCGCCATGCGGGCGGGCCGCGCCGTCAGCACCACCACCTGCGTCCCGAGAAACACCGCCTCGGCGATCGAGTGGGTGACGAACAGGATGGTCTTGCCGCTCTGTTGCCAGATGCGCCGCAATTCCACATTCATGCGCTCGCGGGTCAGCGCGTCAAGCGCGCCAAATGGCTCATCCATCAGCACGACCTTCGGATCATGGATGAACGCCCGCGCGATCGCGGCGCGCTGCTGCATGCCGCCGGAAAGCTCGTACGGACGGCGCTCCTCGAAGCCCGCGAGGCCAACCAGTGCGAGAAGTTCGCGCGCGCGCTCGCGGCTCGCGGCCGATGGGCAGGCCAAGGATTTCGGCCGGCAGCAGCACATTGTCGATCACGGTGCGCCATTTGAGCAGCAGCGGCTGTTGGAACACCATGCCGATGTCGCGGGCCGGATCGAACGATTGAGCGAGCGAGCCGATCCGCACCTCGCCATCATCCTGGCGATTGAGCCCGGCCACGATCTTGAGAATGGTGCTCTTGCCGCATCCGGATGGGCCGACCAGCGAGACGAATTCGCCAAGCGCGACGTCGAAGCTCACATCGCGGACCGCGAGAATGCTGTTCTGCCGCCCGCCATAGGACTTGCGCAGCCGATCGAGCTTGATGAACGGTTCGGTGGTGCGCAGTCGCGGGGAGGGCGGTCATGCCACCCTCGCATCGGCGGGTACCGTGAGCCGCTCGGTCAGCGTCACCGCACCGTAGAGCGCGACCCCGATCAGCGTGATCAACGCCAGCGCCATGAACATGCCGGGCGTGTCGAGCGTCGCCTGCAGGCTCGTCATCAGGTAGCCGAGGCCTTGCTCCGACCCGATGAACTCGCCGACGATCGCGCCGGCGACCGCGAGGACCGCGGCGACCCGCATGCCGGAAAAGATGAAGGGCAGGGCGCTCGGCAGCGCGATCTTGCGAAAGATCTGCCAGCGCGAGGCGCGGATGACGCGCACGAGGTCGATCAGGTCAGGCTCGACTTCGGCCAGGCCGCGCGACGTGTTGATCACGATCGGGAAGAACGCGATCGTGAATGCGATCACGATGTTCGGCCCGACGCCATAGCTCAGCCAGACGATGAAGAGCGGCGCCATCGCGACTTTCGGGATCATGTTCAACGTGACAAGGAGCGGCATGCCGGCGCGATTGACCGCCGGCCACCAGTTGAACATCACCGCGAGCGCAACGCCGACGGCGAGCGCGAGGGAAAAGCCGCCAAACACTTCGACGGCGGTCGCGATGATGTGGCGCGGCCAGTTGTAACGCGGCACCCACAGCGTCGCGATGGTTTCGGCCGGCGACGGCAGGATGAAGCGCGGCACGAACCGCGACGCCTCCCACCACAGCGCGATGAAGCCGAGATGGACGAGGATGGCGAGCCAGTTGCGGGCGCAGAACGCAAGCACGGCGGCCGCCATGCCTTGCGCCGGCGCAGCTTCGCCTGCGGAGTTCGATGCGGAGATGGGTTCGTCTGTCACACCTGCACCGCTCGCCGTCGTTTCCGTTCCCGCTGTTGCCGCTGTTCTCAATCTCAGTAGGCGACCACATCCCCGTGGGCAGCCGCGACTTTCCCCTCCCCCGCGTGCGGGGGAGGGTCAGGGAGGGGGCACACTCCACGGCACGAACTCGCGGGAGGGCCCCCTCCCTGACCCTCCCCCGCAAGCGGGAGAGGGGAAGAAACTGCCGCGCAGCGGAGCAGTCCTGTCCAACGAACCGGGTTAATGGGAAAGCGTCCGTATCCCGCACCTCACGCATCTAATACGTCCCCGTGCGCACGTCGAAATGGGTGGCCTTGCCGAGGCTCGTCATGCCGCGCTCCAGCCAGTCGCTGGTCCACTCTATCATGCGGTCGAGGGGCACCGTCGGATAGCCGAACAGGCCGGCGGCACGGCTCGTATTGGCAATCCAGGCGGTGGGGTTTTCCTCGCCGGCAAAACGCGGCGCCTTGCCGAAGCGGCGGCCGAAGGCGAGCGCGAGCGAGCGAATGCTGACGATCTCAGGGCCGCTAACGTTGAGCGGCGCGCTCGGTATCGTGCAATGGCGCAGCGCCCGCAGCGACTGGCTTGCGGCATCGCCCTGCCAGATCACGTTGACGTGTCCCATGGCGAGGTCGATCGTTTCGCCGCGCAGCACTTTGTCGGCGACGTCGTGGAGCACGCCGTAGCGCATGTCGATCGCATAGCTCAGGCGGATCAGCATGCCGGGCGAACGAAGGCGGCGCGAGAAATACTGGAAGACGCGCTCGCGGCCGACACAGGACATGGCGTATTCGCCGGGCGGGCCGACCGGATCGTCCTCGGTCGGACCGCCGTGCGCGATCGGCGCGAACGGATAAACGCAGATCGTCGAATAGGCGACGATGCGGCTGCCGGCGAAATGCTCCGCAACCAGCCCCGGCACATAGGCATTCATGGCCCAGGTCGCGTCTTCGCTGCCGGTCGAGCCGAACTTGCGGCCGGCCATGAAGATGACGTTAGGGACCCGCGGCAACGCGGCGATCGCGTCGCGATCGAGGAGATCGGCCTTGTGGGTCTCGACGCCGTGGCGGGTCAGATAGGTTTCGAGGCCCGGCTCGGAGAAGCGGGCGATACCGATCACGCGCCGGTCGGGGCAGGCCCGCTTCGCCATGCGCGCGACCGTCGGACCCATCTTGCCGCCGACGCCGACAATCGCGATGTCGCCCGGCACGGCGGCAAGGTCGGCGGCCAGCGCTGCCGACGGCCGCGACATGAATTCGTCAAGCTCGTCGATGGTGGCGAACCGCTCGGGCAGGGCATTCGCCGCCCCAAATCCCTTCGCTTCACTGAGTCGGACCGGAGCGCTGAAATCGGTGTTCATAGGCATCGCGTCAGTCGGCGTGATGGGCGGTTGCACGAAACGAAATCAACCAAATGGTTGATTTATGCCGTAGCCGCGACCGGGAAGTCAAACCGTGTGGTCTGTCGAGCTGCTGCATAGCGTCACAGTGACGCCAGTCGGTCGGCGATCGGCGGCGGCGCCCAGTCCGCCGCCACCCCGAGGTCAGCCAGGATCACCTGGGCTGCGTTGTAGCCGGGCAGGCCCGTGACATTGCCGCCCGGATGGCTCGACGATCCGCACAGATAAAGCCCGGGCAGGTGCGCGCGGTAATGGCCGGCGCCCGCGAAACGGACGATCGTGGCCGACCTGGCCATTGGCGAAGGCGCCGATCAGGAGATCGCCCTCGCGCATGTTCGGGAGCGAGCGCTCGACATCGAGCGGCGACCGCGTGAATGCGTCCAGCACCGCACCTTCGAGGTTGGGTGCGAAACTGCGCCATAGCGCGAGCATCGCGTCGCCATGCCGCGCGCGCTCGCGATCCCAGCTGCGGGCATCGCCGTTGAGGCGATAGGGCAGCTTCTCCCACATGAACGCGGTGTGGTGGCCAGCCGGCGCCTGGCTCGGATCGAACACCGTCGGCGTCGCGCCCCACATCACGGTCGGCGGCACCGATCCGGCTTCGTGATGCCGCACGATCTCGGTGAACTGGTCGACATGATCGAGCCCCATGATCACCATGAAGGCGCGATCGAGTTCCGGATGCGTTGCGGCGGCCTTATAGCGCGGCGGCTCGCGCAGGTTCAGATTGAGGGAGAACAGCGGGGCGAGGAGATTGTACTGGAAGCCCTCGACCTTGGCGCGGAGTTCGCGCGGCAGGAGCGACGGCTCGATCAGATCGAGGAAGGTCTGGTGCGGATTGAGCGAGGACGCAACGAACTGGCGGGCGCGAATGACCTCGCCTGCCGCTGTCTCGACCCCGACGGCCTTGCCGTTTTCGACCATGATGCGCTTCGGCGTGGTCGAGAGCCTGATTTCGCCGCCGCTCTCGCGCACGGCGGATTCGAGCGCGCGGGCGAGCGCCGCTGAGCCGCCACGCGACATCTGCGCTTTGGCGGGGCTCGCCAGCAGCGCCGGAATATGGTGCCCGAAGCCGCGCAGCCGCAGGTCAACTTCGCGCAGGCCGTTGAAGAACAGCAAGCCGGCCTTGACGGCAGGGTCGACGAATTCGCGCTCGACGAATTCCAGCGGCGAAAGCTCGCTCGCGGCAAGGAGCCGCCGGCCGGCTGCGCTGCGCTCGAGAAGGCGCCGGCGTTCCTCCTTCGGCAACGGCGGCGATCGCCCTTCCGGTGTCAGGATGTTCTCGACGATCGGTACGAAGTCGTCGCGCCAGCGCCGCAGCGTGGCGGCATCCTTCGGGTTGAAGCTCGCGAAGGATTGGGCGGTGCGTTCGAAATCGGTCCACCATTCGAGCGCCCGCCCGTCGCGCGTGAGCATGACGACATTAAGCTCGGGCTCGATGTAGGTCGCGCCATGCCGCGCGAGGTCGAGGTCGCGGTACCACGGCATCACCGTGATGGCGCGCTGGAAGAACGCGTGGGTATTGTGGAGGAAGCCCGGGAAGCGGGGGTCTTCGAGGGTCGCAAGACCACCGCCAGCGCAATGGTTGCGATCGATCGCGACGGTGCGCAGCCCGGCCTTGCCCAGGTACGCCTGCAGGATCATGCCGTTGTGGCCGGCGCCGAGGATAATGCCGTCGTAGACCGTCGTCATTCGCCAGACCTGATTCCTGCGATCATCCCGGGTCGCGAGCGCGTCACGCGATGCCGGCAGCCACGCCCACGATGGATGCGCTCTCGCGTACGTGCCAATATCGAAGTAAGAACTCGCACACTCACGATGTCAACTATCTGGTTGGTTGACTGACTGTGTTGTTGCAAGTTTGACAACATCAAGTCGCAAGCCTATCAACCGGACGGTTGACGAGAGCACCATGCCGCTGCTGGCCCACGACCTTCCCGCCGCCGTGCGCAACATCATCGCCGGGGGCGCGGTCATCCCCGCGCATCCGCTCGCACTGACGGCGGAGCGTAAGTTCGATGAGCGGCGTCAGCGCGCGCTGTCCCGATATTATCTCGATGCCGGCGCTGGTGGCCTTGCCGTCGGCGTGCACACGACGCAGTTCGCGATCCGCGAGGCAGGCCTGTTCAAGCCGGTGCTGGCGCTTGCGCGGGAGACGGCCGAAGCCTGGGCCAGTCGGCCGGTGGCGCTGATCGCCGGCATCACGGGAAAGACGGACCAGGCCATCCGCGAGGCCGACATCGCGGTCGGGCTTGGCTATCACGCAGGCCTCCTGAGCCTCGCCGCCATGCGCGGCGCGAGCGAGGACGAGTTGATTGCCCATTGCGCGGCGGTCGCGGCGCGCATCCCGCTGTTCGGCTTTTATCTTCAGCCGGCCGTCGGCGGCATCGTGCTGTCGGCGCAGTTCTGGCGCCGTTTCGCCGCGCTCGACAACGTCATCGGGATCAAGATCGCGCCGTTCAACCGCTATCGCACCCGCGATGTCATTCGCGGCGTCGTCGAGGCCGGCGCGCAGGACCGCATCGCGCTCTATACCGGCAACGACGACCACATCGTGCTCGATCTCGTGACGCGGCACGTCGTCAACGACGGCGGCCGCGATGTGACCGTGCGCATCACCGGCGGGCTGCTCGGCCATTGGAGCGTGTGGACCAAGGCCGCCGTCGAACTGCATGCCCGGTGCCGGCGGGCCTCCGAAGCGGACACAATCGACGCCGACCTCCTCGCCCTCAACTCCAAGGTGACCGACTGCAATGCCGCGGTGTTCGACGTCGCGAACAATTTTCACGGCGTGATCGCCGGCTGCCACGAGGTGCTGCGTCGTCAGGGTTTGCTCGCCGGCACGTGGTGTCTTGATCCCAACGAAGGCTTGAGCCCCGGCCAGGCCGAGGAGATCGATCGCGTGATCAAAGCCTATCCGGAGCTGACCGACGATAAATTCGTCGCGGCAAATCTTGCACGGTGGCTCGACTGACATGGGTCGATCGGCGCTGACAAGGCAGGATCAGGGGGCAGGCTCGCGCGAGCGCCTGCTCAAGGCCGCGACCACCGAATTCGCGCAGAAGGGGCTCCTCGGCGCGCGGGTCGACGTGATCGCGCGGATGGCGAAGATCAACAAGCAGCTCATCTACTACCATTTCGGCGACAAGCAGGGGCTCTATCTTGCCGTCCTGGAGCACGTCTATGAGGATATCCGCGTCAAGGAGCGCGCCCTCAATCTCGCCGACTGCGATCCGGAAACGGCGATGGCGCGGCTCGTGGGCTTCAGCTTCGATTACGACAATGAGAACCGCGATTTCGTTCGCCTGCTGACCAACGAAAACCTTCTCAAGGGGAAGCATGCGCGCCGCTCGAAGCGGATCCGTCAGACCCGCTCCCCGCTGGTCAAGCTCATCGAGGAGACCTTGCGCCGCGGCGTCAAAGCGGGCGTATTCCGGCGCGGGGTCGATCCGGTGCAGCTCTATATTTCGATGGCGGGGCTCTGCTTCTTCTACATCGCCAACATCCATACGTTGAGCGTGTTGTTCGAGCGTGACATGGAGCAGAAAGCGGCGCTGCGCGAGCGGCGTGATCACGCCATCAATGTCGTGCTCGGCTTCCTCACCAATCGCGACCAGCCGATGTTTGTAGCGCCCGCCACGCGATCCAATCGCGAGCGGCCTGGCGCGTCGCGTCGCATCAACGCGTAGTTCTCCTCCGATCACGCAGAAGGGTCGTCATGTCGGTCGAGATCGTGCAGCTGCGGGTCGAGGATGTGCCGAAGTGCCAACGGCTGTCCGACGAGGCCGGCTGGAATCAGAACGAGAACGACTGGGCTTTCATCATCGGGCAGGGCAGCGCTTATGGCATCTGGCGCGGCGACGATCTCATCGCGACCGCAGCGATCGTGCCGTATGGCAGCGCGTTCGGGTGGATCTGCATGGTCCTCGTCGCGGCCCGCGAGCGGCGGCAAGGTCTCGCGTCGCGGCTGCTGCGACACTGCATTGACGAACTCGCTGCCCGCAACATGGTGGCGGGTCTCGATGCGACCCCGGCCGGCCGCGAGGTCTATCTGCGGCTTGGCTTTACCGACATTTATCCGCTGACCCGGTTCGAGTGCGATGCCATCGTGCGCCCGAATGATGCGCACACGGCGGCATCCGTGCCGTCGTTAAAGGGCTCTTCGCTGCCCGTCGAGATACGGCGCATAGACCTTGATCTGCTCCCGGCCATATTCCGCTACGATCTCGCAATCTTCGGCGAGGACCGGCACGAATTCCTCTCGACGTTGGCGCGGCGCCAACCCGCGCTCGCGAACGTGGCCCTGCAGGACGGCCGCGTGGTCGGCTTTGTCATGGGGCGCGACGGCCGGCGCTGGACGCACATCGGCCCGCTGATCGCCGATGAGGCCGAAATCGCCATCCGCCTGCTGGAAGCGGCGACTGCCGAAATCGCCGGGCCTGCCTTGATCGACGTGCCGGATCACCATCCGCAGGTGCAGGAGTGGCTGCGGCAGCGCGGTTTCGTCGTCCAGCGCGGCTACAGCCGCATGCTGCGCGGCCGCACGAGCCCGATTGACGACAGCGAGCCGCGTCATGGCCATTGCGGGCCCAGAGTTCGGTTGATCAGTGAACTTCCGGCCACGGCCGCAGCGGCGGGCGCATCGCCTCGTAAGCGCGCGCCATCTGCAGCACGCCGACGTCATCGAAGCGATGGCCGACGATCTGCAGGCCGATCGGCATGCCGTCGCCATCGTAGCCCGCACAGATCGAGGCGGCGGGCTGCTCCGACATATTGAAGGGCACGGTGAAGAAGATGTGCTCGAACGGGCGCAGCGGATCGTTGCCGGGGGTTGCCTCCTCGACCGCATAGGCTGTGATGGGTGACGTCGGCATGAGCAGGAAATCGTAGGGCTCGGTCGCGGCGACCGCCTTCTCGCGCATGAGCATGACGAGCGCGAGATTGCGCGCCGCATCGACCGCGGTGAGCTTGTCGGCGCGCCGGCACCACGTGGTGATGAACGGCAGCACCTTCTGCTGCTTTTCGGCGGACAGCAGCTTGATATCCGCGAGCAGGCGCGCCTGGAAGAAGCCGTCGATCCCCGCGGCGATGTCAGGTGTCAGGAACGGCTTGACCGGCTCCACTTCGGCGCCCGCCCGCGCGAACGCGGCGGCGGCCGCTTCGACCGCTGCACGCACCGCCGGCTGCGGCTTGAGGCCGATGCCGATGTCGGTGACGAGACCGAGCCGCTTGCCTTTCACCTCGCCGTCGAGCCGCGCCGGCCAATCGATCGGGTCGAACGGCAGCGCCATGAAGTCGCGCGGATCGGGCTTGGCGAGCGCGGACATCAGCAGCGCCGCGTCGGCGACGGTGCGCGTCATCGGACCGACCACGCGGCCGAGGAAGGGCGGATAGATCGGGACGCGGCCGAGCGAGGGCTTGAGTGCGAACACGCCGTTGTAGGCGGCGGGTAAACGCACCGAGCCGCCGATGTCGGTGCCGAGCGCGAGCGGGGAATAGCCTACGGCAAGGGACGCGCCGGCGCCCGAGCTCGAACCCGCGGAGTTTCGCGACAGATTCCACGGATTGCGCGTGATGCCGTGCAGGCTCGAGACGCCGGACACCAGCATGCCGTAGTCCGGCATGGTGGTCTTGCCGAGGAGCACGCAGCCGGCCTCGCGCACCCGCGCCGCCGGCGGCGAGTCGACGGCAGCGGGCGTCATGTCGCCCGCGGCGGTGCCGAGCGGCGAGGCAAAGCCTTTCACCGCGATGTTGTCCTTGATGGTGATCGGCACGCCATCGATCGCGCTCAGCGTCTCGCCGACCCGCCAGCGCTCTTCGGATTCCGTCGCGCGGGCGAGCGCGCCCTCCTCATCAAGGACGTACATGGCATTGATCTTCGGCTCCCAAGTCTCGATGCGCGCGAAAGCGGCACGCACGACCTCGACGGGAGACAGCTCCCGCGCCCGATAGGCGGCGGTAAGCTCGGCAGCGGAAAGATCATGGAGCGCGGTCATGTCGATTGCCCGTGTTTCCGGACCCTACGGCGGCGTCACTTCGGATGCCACCATTTCCCGGCGATCACGACGCCTTCGGACAGGATGCGGCGGTCGCCGGTCATGTGCTCGCCGACCACGTCGACATAGTCGAACTGGCCCTGTCGCACCGACAGGATCGTGGCGTCGCCGACGCTGCCGGGCTTGAGCGTGCCGAGTTCGGGCCGCCGCAGCGCGGTTGCGGCATTGACGGTCGAGGCCGCGATCACGTCGCCAAGCGGCATGCCGAGGCACAGAAACTTCGACATGGTGGTGACCTGATCGAACGCCGGCCCGTTGATGCAAAGCAGGTGCACGTCGGACGAAATCGTGTCCGGCGGGAAGCCGTTCGCCAGCATCGCGCGGGCGGTCTTGAAGGCAAACGAGCCTTTGCCGTGGCCGATATCGAACATGACGCCCCGGGCGCGCGCATCGAGCACCGCGCGCTTGACGGTGCCTTGCGCCGTCGCCGGCGTGTTCGGGAACGGGCGGAAGGCATGGGTGAGAATGTCGCCCGGCCGCAGCCGCCCGACCACCTCCTCATAGCTCGGCGGCGGATGATCGATGTGGCACATCAGCGGCAGGCCGCTCTCCTCGGCGGCCTCAAGCGCGATGTCGAGGGGCACGGTGCCGGAACGACCCGACGCATGCAGCCCGACCCGCACCTTGATGCCGACGATGAGATCGCGGTTGGCATTCGCGACCTCGACCGCGTCGAGCGGCGCCATCAGCCGGATTTCCTCGCTCTCGCCCACCATGACGCGCGGCGAAAACGCATAAATTCCCGCGAAGGACACGTGCAGGAACGCGAGGATGCGCACCTCGCTCCGCTCGATCACGTGCTTACGAAAGCCCATGAAATTGCCGGGTCCGGCGCTGCCGGTGTCGATCGCGGTGGTGACACCCGAACGACGGCAGAAATCCTCGGCATCGATCCCGAGCGATGTGCCGCCCCAATAGACGTGGGTATGCAGGTCGATGAGGCCGGGCACCACGATCATGCCAGACACGTCGCGGATTTCCGTTGCGCCGTCAGCGGGCAGGTTCGGCCCGACGCGGGCCACCTTGCCGTCGGCGAAGGCGACATCCATGACGCCGTCGATCTTCTGCGCCGGATCGATGACGCGGCCGCCGCGCAGGATGAGGCTATGGCTCATGGCAAATGTGGGCCGGTTATGGTGTCAGCAAGCGCGTCAGGCGTCACGATGCGGCGCGCACTGCACGCGGCGCCGTCGCGCGCTCCAGCCGTTCCATCATGTAATCGATCTCGGCCGCGGTCTCGCGCGTGACGCGCGGGCCGGGCTTGCGCTGGGCGTCGCTTGCGAGCACGCCGCGGCGCATCAGCACGTATTTGCGCACGGCAAGGCCCGCGCCGGGCTGCTGCTCGTAGCGCACCAGCGGCAAGTGGGCATCGAACAGGTCGTGGGCCTCGTTGCGCCGGCCTGCCGCCATCAGCCGGGTGACCTCCACCAGCATTTCCGGGAAGGCATAGCCCGTCATGGCGCCATCGGCGCCGCGCGCCAGCTCGAAGGGCAGCATGATGCCGCAGTTGCCGGCAAGGATGGAGAGCCGGCGTAGTCCGTTCTTCTCGCGCGCACGCAGTGCCGTGATCTTGTCGAGGCCCGGCCAGTCCTCATGCTTGAGCATGACGCAGGTCGGGCAGGTCGCGGCCACGCGCTCGATCACCGAGACCGGGATGAAAAGGCCGTTCGCCTGCGGGAAGTCCTGTAGCGCGAACGGCACATTGCCGATCGCTTCGACGCAGTTCTGGAAATAGGTGACGATGGCGTCGTCGCCCTTGAGCCCGCCGGGCGGCGCGATCATGACGCCGGCGGCGCCGAGGTCCATGACGGCCTTGGTCAGTCCGGAGAGCGAAGCAAGGCCCGGCGCGGACACGCCGACGACCACCGGCAGCTTGCCCGCGCGCGCGATGACGCGGCGCGCGAAGGCGAGCGATTCCTCGTGCGAGAGCTTCGGTGCTTCGCCCATGATGCCGAGGATGGTGATGCCGTCGACGCCGGTCTTGGCGTAGAAATCGATCAGCCGGTCGGTGCCGTCGAGGTCGAGCGCGCCGCGCTCGTCGAACGGCGTGACCGAGATGATGTAGACGCCGCGCGCGGATTCATTGAGCATCGCCAGCTCCCGATAAGTTACCGCCCGCTACGATAGCGGTCGCGGGGGGAGAGGCAAGCCTCAGCACACAACGCGCGCGGCGCGAGCGGTCAGGCCGCGGCGGGCCGCGCCGTCTTGATCGCCTGCCAGATTTTCTCCGCCGTCAGCGGCAGTTCCAGGTGACGGATGCCGTACTCCGAGAGGGCATCGATGATGGCGTTGGGGACGGCGATCAGCGCGCCGGCGCAGCCGGCCTCGCCGCAGCCCTTGACGCCGAGCGGATTGGTCTTGGCGGGCACCGGATGATGCGCCGTGACGAAGCTCGGCACGTCCGGCGCGCGCGGCATCGCGTAGTCCATGAACGACCCGGTGATGAGCTGGCCGTCGCCGTCGTAGACCGTGTTCTCCATCAGCACCTGGCCGATGCCCTGGACGAGGCCGCCGTGCATCTGCCCTTCCACCAGCATCGGATTAAGAAGCGTCCCGAAGTCATTGACGGAGGTGTATTTCACCACCTCGACGACGCCGGTCTCGGGATCGATCTCGACTTCGGCGACGTGGCAGCCATTGGGGAACGCGGACGGCACCGGCTCGCTCGCGAGTTTCACGTCGAGCGATTTCGGCGCATCGTCGGGGAGCTTGAAACCGCCGCGCAGCTTTGCCGCAAGCTCGATCACGCCGATCCAGCGGTCGGTGCCGGCGATCGTGAAGCGGCCGTTGGCAAACTCGATGTCCGACGGCGATGCTTCCAGCACATGGGAGGCGGCGACCTTGCCTTGCTCCACCACCTTGGCGATCGCCTCCACCATGGCCATGGTGCTCGCCGCCGACGAGCGTGAGCCGCCGGTGCCGCCGCCGGCGATGAGTTCGTCGCTGTCGCCCTGCAGCAGGCGAACGCGGTCGAACGGCACGCCGAGCCGCTCCGACAACACCTGCGCGAACGGCGTGGCGTGGCCCTGGCCGTAGTCGAGCGTGCCGGTGATGAAGGTCACCGTGCCGTCGGGCTCGAAACGGATGCCGCCCATCTCCTTGTTGGGCGGTGCCGTTACTTCGAGATAGCTGCCGACCGCGATGCCGCGCAGGCGGCCGTGTTTCTTGCTCTCGCGCTTGCGCTTGGCAAAGCCCTTCCAGTCGGCAAGCTCCAGCGCGTCCTTGAACACGGCCGGGAAATCGCCGGAGTCGTAGGTCTGGTCGGATGCCGCGGCGTAGGGCAGTTCCTTGGGCTTGAGCTGGTTGCGCCGCCGCAGCTCCAGCCGGTCGATGCCCATCTCGGCCGCCGCGGTGTCGATCAGCCGCTCCATGAAGTAATTGCCTTCGGGCCGCCCGGCGCCGCGATAGGCGCTGACCGGCGAGGTGTTGGTGAACACGCACTGGGCCGAGACCTCGATCAGCGGCGTGCGATAGATGCTGACCATGTTCTTGACGGCGTTGATCGTCGGCGGCATCGGCGCGACGGCGCCGAGATAGGCGCCCATGTTGCCGGTGCCGGTGAGGCGGATCGCGAGGAACCGACCCTCGGCATCGAGTGCCAACTCGGCGAACTTCTCGTGGTCGCGGCCGTGGCTGTCGGAGAGAAAGCTCGATGAGCGTTCGTCGGTCCATTTCACCGGGCGCTTGAGCAGCCGCGCCGCGTGCAGCAGGCACACGTATTCCGGATAAGCCTGCGCCTTCATCCCGAACGAGCCGCCGACATTGCCGGTGAGCACCCGCAGCTTCGTCGGCTGAATGTTGAGAATTTCGACAAGCTGGCCGCGCAAGCCGAACACGCCCTGGCAGCCGACATGGAACGTGAAATGCTCGCGCGCGGCGTCGTATTCGGCGACGGCAGCGCGCGGCTCCATCGGATTGACGACGAGGCGCGTGTTGCGCAGCGAGAGCCGCGTCACGTGCGCGGCCGTGGCGAACGCGGCTGCGACCTTCTCGGCGTCGCCATAGTGATAGTCGAGCGCGACGTTGTTGGGCACGTCGTCATAGAGGATGGGCGCGCCGGACTTCGCGGCTTCGCTTGCGAGGGTGACAGCGGGCAGCGGCTCGATGTCGAGCACGACCGCTTCGGCGGCTTCCTTCGCCTGGATCGCGGTCTCGGCCACGACGCAGGCGACCGGATCGCCGACGAAGCGCACCTTGTCGACCGCAAGCGCCGGCCGCGGCGGCTTCTTCATCGGCGTGCCGTCGCGGTTCTTCAGCGGCGGCACGCATTTGAGCGTGCCATAGCCCGCCGCCTGAAGATCGGCGCCGGTGATGACCGCGAGCACGCCCGGCATCGCGCGCGCCGCTTCGGTGTCGATCCCCTTGATGACGCCATGGGCATGGCTCGACCGCACGATCGCGGCAAAGGCCTGCCCCTTCAGGCTCACGTCATCGGTATAGCGGCCTTGCCCCTGCACCAGGACGGGGTCCTCGGTGCGCGGCACCGGCTGGCCGATGCCAAATTTCTGCACGGCCCATGAGTTGGGATCGTCTTGAACATTCATGATAATTCGCTGAAATCAGGGGTGACGTTGTCCTCTGAGATAGTCGAGCTTGACGCATCGCACAAGCGGCCCGAAAGGGCACGAGACATGCGCGCGCCACATCGTAGCCCGGATGGAGCGAACGGGTCCGCCTCCGGCGGGCCCGATGACGGGCTCCGCGAAATCCGGGGCCAGCTTTTCAATTGATGTGGAATCCCGGATTTCGCTTCGCTCAATCCGGGCTACAGCGGTGGGCTACGAGCCGATCGCGGCTTCGTTCAGGGCGGCTTCGCGCTGGGCGCGGTTGAGGCCGACGCGGGCCTCGATATGGTCCGCCAGGAACTCGGCGTCGCGCGCAACGCCGGAAAACCGGCCGGAGCCCCATGTGTAGAGCCAAGGCAGGCCGAGGAAGTAGATGCCGGGAACCGGCGTCACGCCGCGCACATGGGCGGGCTGGCCGCGGCCGTTGAACACCGGCAGATCGATCCAGCCGTAGTCGGTGCGAAAGCCGATGCACCACACGATCGAGCTGATGCCGGCTGCGCGGTAATCGAGATCGGCTCGCTCCTGCGGCGGCGACCAGACCGGCTGATAGCGGGGCTCCTCCGGGGCCGAAACCGCTTTCTTGGCGATGAACCCATCGATGCTTGTCTTGATGCTTTCGGAGACCTGGTCGGCCTGATCGAGACATCGGGCAAGGTCGTCATCGAACACGATGCGATCGCCGCTGACATCGCGCAGGCGGCCGTAAAGCTCCATGCCCTCGAGCGCGCGCTGGCGCAGATCGATGTCGCGTCCGCCGTCGCGCCCGGTGACATAGTGGTTGGTCTTGTCGCGCACGCCTTCGCGCAGCGGATGCTCGTGCACCGGCAGATCGTAGTAGCCCATCAGGTGCAGCCACTCGACCACGTCCTTGCCGCGATAGCGCCGCGCCACCCGCGGCGCATCGCCGACCGCGAGATGCACTTTGCGGCCGGCGATGTGGAGGTCTTCGGCGATCTGGCAGCCGGATTGGCCGCTGCCGACCACCAGCACGGCGCCGTCGGGCAACGCGTCCGGATTGCGATATTCGGAGGATTGGATCTGCACGAGGTCCGCCGGCAGCCGCTCGGCGCAGCGCGGGAATGATCGGAATCTGGTAGCCGCCGGCCGCGATCACGACCTGATCGGCGATGTAAGTGCCTTCGGTGGTCTCGAGCGTGTAAGTGTGCTGGGCGTTGCTCTGGAGCGACGTGACCGCGACACCTTCGCGCAGCGGCGGATTGAACGATGCGACAAAGCCGTCGAAGTACGCGACGATCTCATCGCGCAGCATGAAGCCGTGAGGATCGGGACCGTTGATAGGGAAAGCCCGGCAATTGGCACTGCCAGTTGGGCGTGACAAGGCAGAATGTGTCCCAGCGTTCGGCGCGCCACGCATGGCCGGCGCGGCGCTTTTCGAACACGATGTGATCGATGCCGCTGCGGCGGAGATACCAGCTGATCGAGAGGCCGGCCTGGCCGCCGCCGATCACCGCGACAGGGAGGTGGGCGAGGGGCGTGCGCGCGTGCATCGTCATGGCGGGCCTCAGTCTTCGAATGCGTCAATCGACGATCCGCGCGTCGGGAATCGATGCGAATGTCTGCGGCTGCGCTTTCAATGCGGGCGAGTTGCGCGATGGCGCGGCGGCATGGCCAGCCGTATTTCGCGCGCACCCGCTCGCTCGCGATGTTGAGCGCAGTGCGGCTGCGCTCCAGGAAATCGGCGAGCGGGTAGGTCGCGCCTTCAGCGAAATAATCCTTGATGACCAGCGAGGGCGAATAGCAGGTCTCGGACGTGCCGTCGGGCCAGCGGATGCGGAAGTGCATCTCAGGCATGGGCCGGCTCCCTGAGCGTTGCGTAGGCCGGAAGATGGCTTGCGCGACCGATCTCCAGCCATGCCGCGCCGCAAGCCGCAGGCCGCGCGCCGACCAGTGCCGCGCGGCGGCTTCGATCGAGCGAGGCCGTCATGGCCGCTGGCGATCGAACTCGACGTCGTCGGGCTCGCACCACAACACATCGTCATCGCCGAGATATTCGGTGAACGGCGCGATGCGCGAGGTCACGACCGGGATGCCGCTCGCCATCGCTTCGAGCACGACGAGGCCGAAGCCCTCCTTCACCGACGGAAACACCAACGCATCGGCGGCCCGATAAAGCGCCGGCATCAACGCATCGGCGATCGGGCCGGTGCGGATTACCGCGCGCTCCGGCAGGCCGCTCGACGCAAGCGCGCGGGCGAATTCGGCCTGATAGGCGTCGTGATCGAGGAGCGACGCGCCGCCTGCGATCACCAGGCGCGCCGTGGGCAAATTCGCATGGAGCGCGCGAAAGCCTGCAAGAATCCGCAGCGTATTCTTGCGCTCCTCGACGCCGCCGACCGCGAGGAAGATCGGGTGCGTCTCCCGTGCGTTTCGATCGAGCGACCGCAAGGTCGAGCATCGTCCGCACATCTTCGTCGTTTGCGTCGGCGACCGGCGTGAAGCGGTCGATGTCGACGCCATTGCCGACGAGGGTCACCGCGCGATCGAACTTCCGGGCAAGCCAGTCGCGCCATAGGCGGCTCACCGCAAAGAGGCAATCTGCGGCGGTGATGGCGCGCAATTGCAAGGCGGAAAGGCGGGGATCGGCGAAATGATCGACGTGGTGCACGGTGCGGGCAAAGCCTGCGATCAGGCCGCGCTCCTTGAGCGTTGCGAGCGCGTTTGCCGAAATGCCGTCCTGCGCATGCCAGATGTCGAAGCGCCGGTTTGCGTCGCGCTCGAAATGCCGCAAGTAGTCGGCGACGCGGACCTCGACCATCGCGGTGACATCGCGGCCGGCCGGCGTCGCTGCGATCGGTATCGTGCGGCAGAGCGTCGGGCGAAAGAACCCGCCCCGGATGGGTCGGGCGCATGAACAGTCACGTCGTGCCCGAGACGGGTCAGCGCGTCGCCGAGTTCGAGCGCATGGACCACGCCGCCGCGCGGATTGGTCGAGTGGGTGAGAAGCGCGATCCGCAGCGGCGCTGTCATGCGGCGGCCTCCGGCCGGACGACAGCCCATCAGCGGCTCGCGCGAGAAATCCCAGATGGTCTCGCGTCGCGCGGCCATCCGTGATGCTCACCTGGGCGTCCGCCGTGACTTCGCCGATGTCGGCGGCCGCAATGCCGCGCGCGGCAAAGCGGGCGATCACGGCGGCCGCGTTCGTCGGCGCGAGCCGCGAGCAGATAGCCGTAGCTCGGGAAGGTCTGCAGCCAGCGCTCCAGCGCAACGCCGTCCGGGCGCGGAACCTGCCGACATCGATCGCGGCGCCGACGCGCGGAACATTCGGCCAGCATCATGGCGGTGCCGACGATGCCGCCCTGGGAGATGTCCTTGGCGGCGCGCGCGAGGCCGGCCTCGGCGATCGCGGGCAAAATCTCAAGATCGCCGCGCAGTCGCCCGGGCGGCGCGTCGTCGCGGCTTCCCAGTTCGAGAACGGCTCGCGATAGCGGCCGCGCAGATCGATCGCCGCAATCAGGCGGTCGCTGCGGCCGTGCGTCGAAGGAGGTGAGGAGGCGCTTTGCCCGGCCGAGGATCGCGACGGACAGCTGGCCGCGATCGGTGCGCGTGTTGGTGTGGCCGCCGACGATCGGCACGCCGAACACTTGGGAAGCCGCGTGCAGCCCGACAAGCACCGGCGCCGGCTTCCGTCTCGCCGGCCGCCCAGATGGCATCGACGACCGCGAGCGGCCGTCCGCCCATGGCGGCGACGTCGGAGACGTTGACCATGACGCCGCACCAGCCGGCAAACCACGGGTCGCCGGCGACGAACTCATTCATGAAGCCTTCGATGGCGAACAGAAGAAATCCGTCGCCGTCCGGGATCGCGGCGCAATCGTCGCCGACCGGCACTGCGCTGTCGGACGAAAGCCGAGCCGGGCCGCGACCGCGGCAATGTCGTGCTTCGCCGCAACACCGCGGCTTGCCCGCAATTTGGCGGCAAGCTCGCCGAGTGCGGCTGCGCCCAGCATCAGGCGGCCTTTTCGGCAGCGACAGGAAGCCGGTCTCCGGCATCGGCGATCGGCGGATAGTGGGCGAGGTCGGCCTGCATGAAATGATGCGGGCGGCCGTGCAACTCGATCTCGCCGAGCGTGGTCCAATGGAGCCGCTGGAACAGCAGCGCGTTCTGGCTCTGCACATGGGCAAAGAAGCGCTTGCAGCCGCGCGCGTGCGCGGAGGACACCGCGAGGCGGATCAGCGAGCCGCCCGACCGCGCCAAGCCGGCGGAATCGGCCGCGACCGCGAGCCGCGAGCCCCACCAGATGCCGGGCTCCGCCTCATGGATGCGCACGGTGCCGACCACGTCATGGGGGGCGACGCCGAAAGAGGAGACGGCGACGATCGGGATCGCGATGTCATCGATGTCGTCGCGATCGTCGCCGACGAAGATGCGCTGCTCGTCGCAGAACACTTGCCGGCGCAGCGCTGCCGCCGCGCGCCGCTCCCAAGCCTCGGTCGCGAATTTCACCCGGTATTCGCGACGGCAGAAATGCCGGGAACGGATCGAAGATCATGCCACGGCCTCCCGCTCGTAGGTCGACAGCGCCGAGCAGGCGCCGCATTTGCCGCAGCCGGCCTTGATGTCGGTCGCGCGCAGGCCGGCGGCGCGCAGCATCGCGGCAAGCGGCTCGAGGATGCCGTGCATGAATCGGGCGAGGGCGGCGGGTGGCTTTCGAGCGGCGTTCCCGAGATCGGCACGAACGGCACCACGAACGGGTAGACCCCGATGCCGATCAGCCGCTCGCTGATGTCGAGGATGGCCTCGCGGCTGTCGCCAAGGCCGGCGAGAATGTACGTCGATACCTGGCCGCGACCGAACACCGGCACTGCCGCCGCAAACGCCTCGAAGTAGCGCTCGACCGACACCTGCGCCTTGCCCGGCATGATGCGCGCCCGCACCTCAGGCGTCACGGCTTCGAGATGCATGCCGAGCGCATCGATGCCGGCGGCCTTCATGCGGGAGAACCAGGCATCGTCATCGGGCGGCTCGCATTGGCCCTGGATCGGCAGGTCGACCGCGGCCTTCACCGCGGCGGCGCTCTCGGCGAGGATCGCGGCGCCGCGGTCGGCGCCGGCCGGCGTGCCGGTGGTCATCACCATGTGGTTGACGCCGTCGAGTTCGACCGCGGCCTTCGCGACCTCGGCCAGCTGCGCGGGCGTCTTGCGCTCGATGGTGCGCCCCGCCGCGAGCGATTGCCCGATGGCGCAGAACTGGCAGGTCTTGGTGCGGCTCTGGTAGCGGATGCAGGTCTGCAGCACGGTCGTCGCGAGCACGTCGCGGCCGTGCAGCACCGCGATCTTCCAATAGGGAATGCCGTCGGCGGTCGTGCGCTCATAGAAGCGCGGGCGGGTCGGAAAGCTCACCTCGGCGAGCGTCGCGCCGTCGCGGCTCAGCCGGCTGCGGCCGGAGGCGTCCGGCTTCTCGACGACGTAGGGGCTTTCGAAGGCCGGCGCCGTGTGCACCGGCACCATGACGGTCATGCCGTCGACGGTGATCGCCTTGTGGTCGGACGGGCCGGCGCCGCCGCGCCGGCTCTCGTGGCCGGCCTTGGGATCAACGAGCCTGACCCCGAAGGACTGCAACTCGTTGATCAGCTGCTCGGTCGGCAGGGCTGTCGTGGTCGGGTTCATGGTCTGCACTCCCACGCGATGGCACGGGCGCCGCAAAGGCAGCGGCGCCGGTCTCCATCGGATGTGCGGGACGATTGTCGAGCACGAGCTTCAACAGCTCGGGCCGGGCGTAGTGGCCGACCGAGTCCATCATGCGCTTGCGCTTGACGATGAGGTTGAGATCGAGATCGGCGACCAGCATGCCTTCGCCCTGGGTCAGCGGCGGCACGACATGGGAGCCTTCGGGCGAGATGATCGCCGTCATGCAGCCGCCGTGCAGCGGCTTGCGCAGCTTTTCGTCGGGCGAGATTTTCGCGATCTGCTCTTCGGTGAGCCAGCCGGTGGCGTTGACGACGAAGCAGCCGCTCTCGAGCGCGTGGTGGCGGATCGTCACCTCGATCTGCTCGGCGAAGATCGGCCCGACCAGCGATCCGGGAAACTGCGCGACGTGAATTTCCTCGTGCTGCGCCATCAGCGCGTAGCGGGCGAGGGGATTGTAGTGCTCCCAGCAGGCGAGCGCGCCGACACGGCCGACGGCGGTGTCGACGACGGTCAGCCGGCGCCGTCGCCCTGGCCCCAGATCATCCGCTCGTGGAACGTCGGCGTGATCTTGCGCCGCTTGAGGACGAGACGGCCGTCGGCATCGAAGATCAGCTGCGTGTTGTAGAGCGATCCGTGGTCGCGTTCGTTGACGCCGAGCACGACCACAATGCCGTGGCGCCGCGCCGCCGCGGCGACCGCCTCCGTCACCGGCCCGGGAACGACGACGGCGTTGTCGTAGAGGCGGATGTGCTCGGCGCCCGTCAGCACCGGCGGATGGACGAAGGAAAAATACGGGTACCACGGCACGAACGTCTCGGGGAACACGACGAACTGCGCGCCCTTCGCCGCCGCCTCCGCGACGGCGGCGAGGACCTTGGTCACCGTGCCGCCCGCCGTCTCCAGATCCGGCGCGATCTGCACCGCGGCGACGCGGACGCTCGATTTTGCGGCCATCTCACCCTCCCTTCAGGGAAGCGATGATCTCCGATGTCACGCGTCCTGTCACAGCGTCCAGGTGTTGAGCATGAAGGCGTTGTCGCGACGATGCAGCAGGATGAGATCGAGCACGTCGAGCGGATTGATCGGGCGAATGCCCTCGATCAGCGACGGCTCGCCATGACCGTAGAGCGCCTGCAGGGCGAAACGGCAGGCATAGACCTTGCCGCCCTCGCTCATGAATTTGGCGAGCTGATTGTTGAAGTTGAGATGTCCGGGAAAGGCCTCGTCGCCGATTTTCGGAAAGCCGCGCTGCACGCCGAGCGTCACGCCGGGACCATAGAGCAGGACCGAGGTCTCGAAGCCTTTGCGCTGGAGCCGCAGCGCCTGAAGCATGTTGACGAGGCCGATCGAGCCTTCGAACGCCACCGTGTGAAAGGTGACGAGAGCCTTTTCGCCGGGTTTCGCTTTGACGTCTTCAAATACCTTTTCTTCGTAATCGACGAAGTAATCACCCTTCTTGTGAGCGGCCACAGCGACTGCAGGCATGACATCCTCCGAGCTCCAAGGATTGCCGCGAAACAACAGGGGCGGCGGCAATCTGGCGTTGTTTTTGCAAAGGATATGCCAGGGCCGCGAATGCTTATCCATTCATCAAAAACTACAATATGCAGTCAATTATTCAGTCAATTGTGCCGACCGTGTCGGTTTCCGATGCAATCCCATTTTGAATCGCGGACTAAAAGAGCGCCAAAATGGCGATAAACTAAGCAAAACCAACCTTGCATTTAAGATCGATCATTCGCGCGTTGCAGGCATGCGAGTTCCCGAATTCGCGTGCCAAACTCGCTTCCAACAATATACAGTCAATCGCGATGCTGCCGCGATTTGAGCAGAGTTCATCAAGCGCTGTGCCCCCGGAGTCGAGCCGATAATGGTCGATTGGACGCCGAACCTCGCTGGGCGCGACAAGCCGCACTATCTCGCCATCGCCGACGCGATCGCTGACGACATTCGCAGCGGCCGGCTCGCTGCCGGCCGACCGGTTGCCGCCGCAGCGTAAGCTCGCGCGCAGGCTCGACATCGATTTCACCACCGTCGCGCGCGGCTATGTCGAGGCGCAAAAACGGGGCTCGATCGAGTCGCGGGTCGGGCGCGGCACGTTCGTGCTCGCAACGGCGCAAGCGCCGTCACAGCCCGATGGCGCGCCATCCCGAGATCGTCGACCTGTCCATGAACCTGCCGCCGGAGCCGGACGATCCGGAGCTGCTCGACCGCATGCAGGATGGGCTTGAGGCGGTCGGCCGCGACCTCGTCTCGCTGCTGCGCTACCAGGAGTTCGGCGGCGTGCGCGCCGACAAGGATGCGGCTTCGAACTGGCTGAGCCGGCGCGGGCTCGTGCCGAGCCAGGACCGGCTGTTCATTTCGCCGGGTGCCCATCCCGCGCTCCTCGGAATCTTCGGCCTCGTCGCCAAGGCCGGCGACGTGGTCCTTGCGGAGCAGCTCACCTATCCGGGCGCCCGCTCGATCGCCGCGCAGCTTGGTCTCAAGCTCGTCGGGTGTGCCGATGGATGACGAGGGCGTCGACGCCGACGCTTTCGCCAAAGCCTGCGCACGGCTTGCGCCGAAGGCGATCTACCTCAACCCGACGCTCCTCAATCCGACGACCCACACGATCTCGACGGCGCGCCGCCAGGCGATTGCGGGGATCGCGCGGCGTTTCAACGTCGCGATCGTCGAGGATGATCCTTATGGATTTCTGCCCGTCGGCGGACCGCCGCCGTTCGCGGTGCTGGCGCCCGAGATCACCTGGCACATCGCGGGGCTCGCCAAATGCCTCGGCGCCGGCCTGCGCATCGCCTATGTGGTGGTGCCGGATGCGCGTTCAGGCTTCCTGTTTGCGTCCGCGGTGCGCACCGCGACGGTGATGGCATCGCCCGTCACCATCGCGCTGGCGACGCGCTGGATCCTTGACGGCACCGGTGACGCGCTGCTGGCCGACGTTCGCCGGCAGTCGATCGAGCGGCAGCGATTTGCCGCCGCGACGCTGCCCAAAGGCTCGTATCGCGCCGATCCGATCGGGTTTCATCTCTGGCTGTCGCTGCCGGAAGGCTGGACCCGCTCCGCCTTCGTCGGCCACATGCGCTCGACCGGCATCGGCGTCGTGGCGAGCGACGCCTTCACGACCGACAGCACGCCGCCCGAGGCGGTGCGCGTCTGCCTCGGCGGCCCCGCCGATCGGGCGACCGTGCGCAGCGCGCTCGAATTCATGGCGCACGCGCTGACCAAATCGCCGACCCTCGCCTCGACATTTCTCTGACGTAGGTGAACGCGTAACTCCGCCCTCGTAGCCCGGATGGAGCGCAGCGAAATCCGAGCCGGCGGTGCCAGATGACCAGGCATTCTGCGATATGTCGGGACGGTGATGCCGGATATCGCGGAGCCTGTGATCGGTGCCCGCCGGAGGCGGGATCCCGTTGCGCTCCATCCGGGCTACGGCTGTGATCGCCGCAATTCTTCGTTCAGTTTGATGATGTCCTTGTATTCAGCGTCGAGGCGCTGGCGTGCCGTTGCGGGATCCTCGTATTGCGCAAACAGTCCGACCCCTTCGATGTTGGCGACGACTGCCGGGTCATGCGCGGCCGTCCGCACGGCATCTGCCAGGATTTGCGTCGCGCCCTCGGGCAGCCCGCGGGGCGCATAGAGGCCCATGATGAGGTTGAGGCCGTTGGTCGCGATACCCTTCTCGGCGAGGGTCGGCACGTCGGGCAGCAGCGGCAGACGATGTGGCGCCGTCGTCGCGAGCGCCCGCAGCTTGCGATCGCGAAACATGGCCGCGCCGGTGCTGTAGGGCACCATGCCAACGTCGACATGTTTGCCGAGAATGGCGACGGTCAGCTGGGCGCCGCCGCCAAACGGCACTGCCGTCATGTCGAGGCTCAAATGATGCCGCAGCGCCTGCATGCTGAGCGAAGACACGGTGCCGACGCCGGCTGAGGCGTAAGTCAGCTTGCCTGGATTGCGCCGGACATACGCGATCAGATCGTCGAGCGTTTGCCACGGCGCCTCGGGATGAACCGCGAGCACGCTGACATCGGTCGCGTAGTTGCCGAGCAGGGTGAAATTGTCGAGCGTGAACGGAACGTTCGTCCCCGAGACGCGCGTGATCGTGAAGATCGAATTGACGCCTTGTCCGATGGTGTAGCCGTTGGGCTCGGCTGTCGCGACGCTCTGCATGCCGACCGTGCCGCTGGCGCCGGGCCGGTTGAGAAGAACGACGTCTCGCCGAGTGCCGCCGCGAGGCCCGGCTCGATCATGCGCACGGCGGTATCGACCGGGCCGCCTGGCGTCGCCGGCACGATGATTTGGATGGGCCGCGCCGGGAACCGCTCCTGGGCGGCGGCCGCGCCGACAGCATGCGCCAGCGCGACGAGTGCGACGTATCTCAGCTTGCGTAACGGCGACTTCATCGATCGTTTCTGAACGGGGACACCCTGCTCGATTCCGATACGCCGCGGGGCCGCCGCATGCAATGCGATTGCGCGGCTGCGCGTGCGTCATGTGGAGCAGGGCTCTTGCCTGCCGAAGCGGAATCCGGGAGCTTGGCGGTGATTACCGAACCCGCCGCGAGCAGAGCCCAAGCGGAGCGTGCATGCGCATTGTCGCCCTTGAGGAGCATTTCAGCTTTCCGCTGATCCATGGCGACGTCGATGCACGCCTGCCGGCAAGGCCGGCTGCCGCCGACATGCCCTCGGTCGTGCGCAATGTTGCGGACAAGATGACCGATCTCGGCGCGGGCCGGATCGCCGACATGGACCGGTCCGGCATCGCCGTGCAGGTGTTGTCGAAGGCAGGAAATCACATCGGCCCGAGCGCCGACCTGTTCGACGGCAAGGAGGCGATCGCCTTTGCGCGGAAGTTCAACGACGAAGCCGCGGCACGGATCGCAGCATACCCCGATCGGTTCGCCGCCTTCGCGCATCTGCCGGCGAGCATCCCCGAGGCGGCCGCGGATGAATTGGAGCGAACCGTTCGCGAATTCGGCTTCAAGGGCGCGCTGATCAGCGGCACCATTCGCGGCGCGTTCCTCGACGATGCAAAATTTGCCCCGCTGCTCGCGCGGGCGGAACGGCTCGGCGTTCCGCTCTACATTCATCCCGGCATGCCGCCCGCCGACGTGCGTAAAGCCTACTACGAGGGATTCGCGCCGAAAATCAGCTTCGGCCTCGCGACTTTTGCATGGGGCTGGCATTACGAAACGGCGCTGCACGTCATGCGTCTTGCGGTATCAGGCACCTTCGATGCCTATCCGCGCCTCAACTGGATCATCGGTCACATGGGCGAAGGCCTGCCCGCGATGCTCGCGCGCTGCGAACATCAGTTCGAGACCGATCTCTCCTATCTGCCGCGCCCGCTGTCCAAGACCATCACCGATCAGGTCTACGTCACCACGTCCGGATTTTTCACGACGCCGCCTTTCTTGGCCGCGCTCGCGACATTCGGCATCGACCGGCTCATGTTCTCGGTCGATTACCCGTACGCCAGCAATGAGGACGGCCGCGCCTTTCTTGATCGCCTGCCGCTTGCACCCGCGGACCTCGCCAAGGTGGCGCACGGCAACGCCGATCGTCTCTTGAAGCTTCGCGGGTGACAGGGCCGCGCTGATCATCCCGCATTTCGCGCGCGGGCAATCGCCTCGCGAACGCGCAGCGGCGTGACCGGCGTTTCGAACACGGCCGCGCCGAGCGGTCGCAGCGCATCGTTCACGGCGTTGATGATGGCCGCCGGCGGGCCGATGGCGCCGTTCTCGCCGATGCCCTTCATCCCGAACATCGAAAACGGCGACGGGGTCTCGATGAAGTCGAGCTTGACGTGCGGCACCGATGGCGCGGTCGGGGCGGTGTAGTCGGCGAGCGTGGTCGCTGTCGGCTGGCCCAATTCGTTGTACGTGCTCTCCTCGTAAAGGGCGTTGCCAAGTCCGTTCGAGAAACCGCCGAGCACCTGTCCTTCGACCAGCAGCGGATTGACGCGTTTGCCGCAGTCGGCAACGATCGCATAGTCGACGACGTCCACCTCGCCGGTCTCGGGATCGACCGCAACGACCGCGGCATGGGCGGAGTAGGAGAAGACGCCGGGATCGTGCGGTTTGTGGCCGGCGGTGGCGGTGAGGCCGGTCGGGTCCATGTTCGGCCGGCAAATCCTCGGGATGGTGATACCAGGCGCGGCCGATTTCCGAGAACTCGACGCTGCCCTGTGCACTGTGAACGCGGCCGTCCCGGATTTCGACATCGGCTTCTTTGCATTGCATGAGATGCGCGCCGATGCGCACGATCGGCGCCATCAATAACCGGCACGCTTCGGCAATCGCGCCGCCGGTGGTCACCATCGAACGCGAGGTGTAGGTGCCGGTGCCGGCCGGCGAGGTTCCGGTGTCGCCGAAGCGCACCGCGACTTTTCGCGGATCGATGCCGAGCACCTCGTGCGCCACCTGTGCATACACGGTCTCGTGGCCCTGGCCATGGGAATGCGAGCCGACTTCGAGGATGAGTTCGCCATCGCCGGTGAGGCGTGCGACCGCGGGCTCCATGCCGGGCACGAGTTCGATGCCCCAGGCGGAATAGCCGAATGGCCCAGTGCCGTAGGCGGTCTGCTCGTAAAACGAGGCAAAGCCGACGCCGAGCAGCCGGCCGTTGGGATCACGCGTTTTCTGCCGCGCCCGCACGGCTGGAAGATCGATCAGCTCGGCAGCGCGTTTGAGGACCGCGCCGTAGTCGCCGCTGTCGAGCGTCTTCTTGGTGATCGACACGTAGGGCATCTGCTTCGGCTGCACGAAATTGCGCAGCCGGACCTCCAGCGGGTCAACGCCGACGGCCTCCGCGAGGCCATCCATGACGAGCTCGTGGCCGATGCACGACAAAGGACGCGCGACGCCGCGGAACGGCTGTCCGGCCGGCTTGTTGCTCACCACGTTGATGGCGCGACCGCGCAAGGCGCGGATATCGTAGCAGCCTTGGATGTTGCCGAGCGCGAGACCGCCCTCGATCCCGGCCGGCCACGGCCATGGCGAGTAGGCGCCGGAGTCCACGATCACATCGCATTCGAGGCCGAGGACGCGGCCCTGCGCGTCGGCATAACCGATGATCTTGCACTGGTAGTCGCGACAATTGGCATCGCAGACGAGCAACTCGTGGCGATCCTGGATCCATCGCACCGGGCGACGCAGCATCATGGCCGCCCAGGCGACGCAGACCGTTTCGCTCTCGACATAGGTCTTGAGACCGAACGATGCGCCGACGTCGGGCGCGACCACGCGCAACCGGCGCTGGCTGATGCCGAGGACCTGCGACAATCCGATCTGCAGCGGCACCGGGAGCTGATGGGCGACGTAGACGACAAGTTCGTCGAGACGGTTGTCGTAGGTGGCAACGCAGGCGCGCCCCTCAAGCGCAAGGGGATGCATGCGGTTCATGCGGAAGCTTCGCTCGACCACATGGACCGCGGCGGCCTTGGCCGCGGCGAGGTCGCCGCCTTCGAGCTTGATGTCGACCAGGACATTGTCGCCCCACTCGTCGTGGACAAGCGGCTTCGACTTGTCGAGCGCATCAGCCATGGACACGACGGGAGGCAGGGGCTCGTACTCGACCTCGACGCGCGCGGCGAGGTCCTCGGCTTCGGCCGGCGTTGCGCCGACGACCATGGCGACCGGCTCGCCGACGTGCCGGACTTTGCGCGCGGCGAGGATCGGCCAATCGGATGGCTTGAAGCCGGGAAGCTTCGCGGTCGAGCGCATCCTGCCGACGCCGGTCAAATCTTCGGCGCGAAAGACGTGATGCTCGAAGCCTGCAGGCTTGCGTATGGCGAGGATGCGGGCGTGAGCATGCGGGCTGCGCACGAACACCGCGTGGAGCATCCGCGGCAACTCGACGTCGGCGCAAAACTGCCCGCGACCCTCAAGAAACCGCGCGTCCTCCAGCCGAGGAACCCTGGCGCCGATCCCAAAATCGTTCACCGCTGCGCTCCTGCCATGATGCCAACCGCAACGCAGTCGAAAGGGTACGACATCACGGGGCGCGTGACAGCCTCCGAATTGCGGTGGCCGTTCGGCGCGCGCGCGCTCTAAATCTCGACCGCGCCTTTTGCCAGAAACTGCTCCAGCCAGTGAATGTGATAATTGCCGTCGAGGATGTCGCTGTCGCGAACCAGCGCGCGGAACAGCGGCAGCGTGGTATCGACGCCGTCGACGACGAATTCGTCGAGCGCGCGGCGCAGCCGCATCAGGCATTCGCTGCGGGTCTTGCCGTGGACGATCAGCTTGCCGAGCAGGCTGTCGTAGTGCGGCGGGATGGCGTAGCCCTGGTAGACCGCGGAATCGATGCGCACGCCGACGCCGCCGGGCGGATGGTAGTGCACGATGCGCCCGGGCGAGGGGCGGAACGACACCGGGTTTTCCGCATTGATGCGGCACTCGATGGCGTGGCCGTTGAACTTCACGTCGGCCTGGCTGATGGTGAGTTCGTCGCCGTTGGCGATGCGGATCTGCTCCAGGACGAGGTCGATGTCGGTGATCATTTCGGTCACCGGATGTTCGACCTGGATGCGGGTGTTCATCTCGATGAAATAGAAGCGGCCCTGCTCGTACAGGAACTCGACGGTGCCGACGCCGAGATAGTTGATCTCGCGCATCGCCTTGGCGACGGTCTCGCCGATCTGGTCGCGGTCCGCGGCGTTGAGCGCCGGCGATGGGCTCTCCTCCAGCACCTTCTGATGGCGGCGTTGCAGCGAGCAATCGCGTTCGCCGAGATGGATGGCGCGGCCGCGCCCGTCGCCGAGCACCTGGATCTCGATGTGGCGCGGCGTGGCGAGATATTTTTCAAGATAGAGGGCATCGTCGCCGAAGGCGGCCTTGGCTTCGGCGCGCGCGGTCGCGAGCGCCATCGGAAGATCAGCTTCGGTAGCCGCGACTTTCATGCCGCGTCCGCCGCCGCCAGCCGCGGCCTTCACCAGCACGGGAAAGCCGATCTGGCGCGCGATGGCGACCGCGTCGGCATCCGAGGTGATGCCGCCTTCGGAGCCGGGGACGACCGGAATGCCGAGCCGCTTCGCGGTGCGCTTCGCCTCGATCTTGTCGCCCATCAGGCGGATGTGTTCGGGCTTCGGTCCGATGAAATGGACGCCGTGCTCGGCAAGGATTTCGGCAAAGCGCGCGTTCTCGGAAAGGAACCCGTAGCCCGGATGCACGGCATCGGCGCCGGTGATCTCGCACGCGGTGATGAGCGCCGGGACGTTGAGGTAGCTGTCGCGCGCGGGCGGCGGCCCGATGCAGACGCTCTCATCGGCAAGCCGCACGTGCATCGCGTCGGCGTCCGCGGTGGAATGGACCGCGACGGTCGGAATGCCGAGGTCCTTGCACGCGCGCAGCACGCGCAACGCGATCTCGCCGCGGTTGGCGATGAGGATCTTCTCAAACATGGCGCGCCATCATAGCGAAAGACGCGCGCTGCTCCGTAGGGCGCAATAGCGGAGCGTATTGCGCCATTCCAGGCTGCACGGCGCAATACGCTGCGCTATTGCGCCCTACGAAAGGACGGGTATCCGCCAAGTTCACTCGATGATCATCAGTGGCTCGCCGAACTCGACCGGCTGGGCATCTTCAAAGAGGATTTGCACCACGGTGCCGTCCTTCGGCGCCGGGATCTGGTTGAACGTCTTCATCGCTTCGATGACGAGGAGGGTGTCGCCGGCCTTCACGACGGAACCGACTTCGCAGAACGGCTTCGCGCCCGGCTCCGGCGCGCGATAGGCGGTGCCCACCATCGGCGACGCGACGGCGCCGGGATGGAGCGCCGGATCGAGGACGCCGGCGGGAGCCGGCATCGGCTGCGGCCGCGGCGCTTCGGCGGTGGGGTAGGCAGGGAACGAGGTCGACTCGCGGGCGACGCGGACGCGAAAGCCATCCCGCTCGATCTCGATCTCGGTGAGCTTGGTTTCGTCGAGGAGCCGCGCGAGGGCGCGCACCACGTCCTCATCGACGGCGTTCTTGCCCGGCGGGTCGGAATTGCGCGACACGATCAACTCCGCTTCCCGGTGAGCGCCGCCAGACCGTCGATCGCGAGCGCGTAGCCGTTGATGCCGAAGCCGGCGAGCACGGCCTTCGCGACGCCGGATACGTAGGAATGGCGACGGAATTCCTCGCGCGCGTGAATATTGGTGATGTGCACCTCGATGATCGGCACCTGTGCCGCCAGGATGGCGTCCATGATCGCGATCGAGGTGTGGGTGTAGGCGGCGGGATTGATGATGATCCCGGCGGCCTTGGTCTTCCCGGCCTCGTGGATGAAATCGATGATTTCGCCCTCGCTGTTCGATTGGCGAAACTCGACCGCAAGCCCGAGCTTACGTGCCGTCTCGCGGCACAGGCTCTCGACGTCCGCCAAAGTCGCGCGGCCGTATTTCTCCGGCTCGCGCGTGCCAAGCAGGTTCAGGTTGGGTCCGTTGATGACGTAGACCGTGTCGGACATCTCTGCCGTTCAGACGACTGACGATTGAGGGGCGAGAACGGAATATGCTTTGCCCCGGGGCGCCCGTCGTTGCGCCACTTCCCATCCCTGTAGCGCTTTATTTGTGCACGCGACAAGTGCCTGCCGACAAACCTCGCCCCATCGGCGAGGTTCGTCGGCTTTGGTCGTCGATTATCGGCTGCGCTTGCAGTGTCGCCTGAACTCAGCACGCGGCCTTGCCGCAACGCGCCATCGCGACCTTGATGCGCAGCGCGTCGAGGCCCACGGCGCCGATCACGACGTCGCTGCCGACGATGTAGCTCGGCGTGCCGTTGAGCCCGAGCGTTTCGGCGAGCTTGAGGCTTTCGTCGATCGACGCCTTGATCTCCTCGCTCGCCATGTCCTTGTCGAGCCGCGACATGTCCATGCCGACTTCCTTGGCGACCGCGAGCGCGCGCGCCTTGTCCGCCTGGCCGCGGCCGCCGAGCAGCTTCTGGTGGAACTCAAGATATTTCTTGCCGGTCTTGTCCTGCATGCGGACCGCGACCGCGACCTTCGCGGCCTCCACCGAGCCGGGCCCGAGCACCGGGAACTCCTTCAGCACGACCTTGAGCTTCGGGTCGTCCTTGAGCATCTCCATCATGTCGGCCATGGCGCGCTTGCAGAAGCCGCAGTTGTAGTCGAAGAACTCGACCATCGTGACGTCGCCCTTCGGATTGCCGAGCACCACCTGGCGGGTGGAGTTGTAGATCGTCTCGGCATTGCTCGCGACCGCGGCCTTGGCCTTCTCGGCATCGGCGGCGGCCTGGCGCTTGTCGAGCTCGGCGATGGCTTCCTGCAGCACTTCCGGATGGCTGACGATGTAGTCCTTGATGATCCGCTCGATCTCGTCCTTTTGCGTGCCGGAGAATTCTTCGGCGGCCAGCGGCGCCGCCAGCATCAGCAGGGCGGCGGCGGTTGCTCCAGCCAGGCGCATCATTGTCGGGATCATATGCTCAAGTCCTCATGCGGGTGTTAACGGTTCG
The DNA here is from genome assembly GCA_963702755.1 of uncultured Alphaproteobacteria bacterium. Taxonomy (GTDB): domain Bacteria; phylum Pseudomonadota; class Alphaproteobacteria; order Rhizobiales; family Xanthobacteraceae; genus JAJPKK01. The sequence continues at coordinate 100,271 of CAVPDZ010000030.1, forward strand.
TTACGGTAGCGACGTCACTTGAACAAGCCGTGTGGCTGCGGCGGCTTGAAGCTTGCGATGTCGTCAGCCTTGACCCATCCGGGCGAGCCTATCGGAAAACGGGTCTTGGCACGAGTGGCAAGTTGCCGGGCAGTCGGTAAGTTGCCGCGATTGAAGGCCGCCTGCGCGGAAGCGAGGTCAGCGTCGGCGAGGTCGCCCTTGCGCCCGTAGGCCATGGCGAGCTGTTCGTAGGCATCGGGGATTTCGGCGTCCAGCTGCGCAGCGGAACGCAGGTTCGTGATTGCCTCATCCAGCAGTCCGGGATCGTTAGTCTGGACCAGCGCTTGGCCGAGCAACACGCGAATCAGCGTCGGATCGGGTGCCAGGGAAATGGCATGCCGCAGCGGCGCCACGGCCTCGCGGCCGTGACCTGAATCGACGAGCGCCTGCCCCTTGAGCTCGTAGAAATACGGATTGTTGGGCTGCGACTGGATCAGCAAATCGATCTGGGCAATGGCGCTGCCCAAGCTCGAATGTCGATAAGTCGAGACCGCCCGCGCGTAGCGCGCTGGCAGACTGCGTGTCGCTCAACGGATAGCGCCGGTAGAGGGTGTCAGGACGATCAAGATAACCAAACAGCTTCGCACGCGTGAGATTGTGGCGCTGCTGCAGCTCCGGCGGATCCTTCTTGTCCCAATACGGATTGGTCCGTGCCACTTCGGCGAGCGCCGCCAGACGTTCGACCGGCATTGGATGTGACTGCAAATACGGATCGGCACCCTTCGAAGCAAACAGTTGCTGGTCCGCAAACCGCTTGAAGGTGTCGTACATCCCCTTCGCGGACTGATTGGTCATCGTGAGGAAATGGACGCCGGCTTTGTCGGCCTGCTCCTCCTGCTGGCGCGCGTAGGCGAGCACGGACCGCATGATCGACATTTGCGGTCCGACCATCCCGATCATTGGGTCGCCGCCGACACTGTTGGTGCGCGCCGCTGCCACCATCGCTCCCGCGCCGAGCAGCATCGCAAGAATCGAAGCGGTCTGGGCGTTGGCGAGTTCGGCGCGGAGCTTCTGGAGGTGGCCACCCGCGATGTGTCCGGTCTCGTGGGCGAGCACGCCGATGATCTGGTTCGGCGTCTCAGCGTCCATCATGGCGCCGGCGTTGACGAAGATGCGCTTGGCATCGATCACGAACGCGTTGAAGGCGCGATCGTTGATAATGACCACGCGGATGTTGCGCTGGCCGAGCCCTGCCGCGCGCAGGATCGGAACGGTATAATCGCGCAGGAGTTGTTCGATCTCGGCGTCGCGAATGAGCGGCAGCGACGCGGCGGGATCCTTGTCCTTGGATTGCGCAATCGCAGGGGTCTGCGCAGAGGCGACGGCGAACGCCATCGCCGCCGCAATGCTTCGCGGCGCGTGCAAGAACAGTCGCGGCCGTTCGCGATGCACAGCTGATGTCATCAAAGCACTTGCTCAATTCCGTCGCGTCAAGCTACGGACGCGGTACCGCACGGTCAACAATCGACGCCCCCGCCGGGTAACAAGGCTGGAAATACGGCGGGAAGGGGGCGAGGACCGGAGCAATATGGAAGGGCATGATGGATCGCACGAAATGGCCGGCGAATGAGCGCATGAGATGGATGGTCAGGTCTTCGGCTCGCAGCGACGTGCCGGCGTTCATGACCATGGATGTGGTCGCGGCCGCCGCGCGGCTCGAGGCGGCGGGCCGGCGGGTGATCCACATGGAGATCGGCCAGCCGGCCGCGCCGGCGCCGACCACGGCGATCGCGGCGGCGCATGCTGCGCTCGAGAGCGGCCGCATCGCTTATACGGAATCGCTCGGCATTCCATCGCTTCGCCGGCGCATCGCGCAGCATTATGCCGAGCGCTACGGCGCCGACGTCGATCCCGCGCGGATCGCGATCACCACCGGGTCTTCTGCGGGGTTCATGCTGGCGTTCCTCGCCATGTTCGAGCCGGGCGATCGTGTCGCGATCGCCGCGCCAGGCTATCCGCCTTATCGCAACGTGCTCTCGGCGCTCGGCTGCGAGGCGGTGCTGATCCCGATCTCGGCGGCGACCCGCTTTGCGCTGTCGCCCGAAGCGCTGATCGAGGCTCATCGTGCCCGCCCGCTCAAAGGCGTGCTGGTGGCGAGCCCCGCCAATCCGACCGGCACCATGATGAATTGCGAGGCGCTCGCCGCGTTGATTGAAGCCGCGGAAGGCGAGGGGATCGCCTTCATCTCCGACGAAATCTATCACGGGCTCGACTACGCCATGCCGGCCGAGACCGCGCTCAACCTGTCGCCCAACACGGTCGTCATCAATTCATTCTCGAAATATTTCTGCATGACCGGCTGGCGCATCGGGTGGATGGTGGTGCCCGATGCGCTCATCAGGCCGATCGAGCGGTTGCAGCAGAACCTCGCCATCTCGGTGCCGGCACTGTCGCAGATTGCCGCCGAGGCCGCCTTCGCCGGATGCGATGAGATGGAGGCGGTGAAGCACGGCTATGAGGAGAACCGGCTTCTGATGGCGGAAGGGGTGCCGCGCGCGGGCTTGGGCGAATTTTTGCCCGTCGACGGCGCGTTCTATCTTTATGCCGATGTCTCACGCTTCTGCGACGACAGCATGGAGTTCGCGACGCGCATGCTGGAGGAAGCCGGCGTCGCGGCGACGCCGGGGGTCGACTTCGACCCTATCCATGGCCGCCATTTCGTCCGCTTCTGCTACGCCGGCGCGACCAGCGAGGTGCGCGAGGCGGTGGACCGCCTCGTGAAGTGGCTTCGGTGAGAAGAACTGCCGCGAGGAGACCTGCGGCGAGATAGGGGCTCGTGGACGCGAGCCGAGAGCTTCAGCAAGCCGCCGCTTCAGTACAAGCCGCCGCTTCAGTACAAGCCGCCGCCGGAACGAACCGCGCGGTCCGCCTCAGGACTGACGCCATACGACGCGCCCTCCTGTCCGGCGATGCCGGCGATGGCGTTGTTGTCGGGCGGCGCGGTGCCGGGCTTGAAGGCTTCGAGGAGCACGCTGGTCGTCCCCGGCCCGGCGCGCTGGCCGGTCTTGGAGTCGACGCGGATCAGCTTGATGCCGCGCGGCGGCTGGAACGGCATCGCCGGCTTGTCGGCGAGCGCAGCCTTGAAGAAATCGCGGGCGATCGGCGCCGCGAGATGGCCGCCGGTCGCGTTGCGGCCGAGATGGCGCGGCTTGTCGTAGCCCATATAGACGCCGACCACGAGGTCCGGCGTGAAGCCGACGAACCACGCGTCCTTCTCGTCGTTGGTGGTGCCGGTCTTGCCTGCGATCGGCTTGCCGACTTCCTTGACCACCGTTGCCGTGCCGCGCTGGACGACGCCCTCCATGATCGACGTGATCTGGTAGGCGGTCATCGCGTCGAGCACGCGCTCGCGCTGCTCGCCGAGACCGAGGCTCGGCTCCGCCTGGTTCTCCCAGCGCTTGGCGTCGCACGTCGGGCATTCGCGCTCGTCGTGTTTGTAGATGGTGTGGCCGTAGCGGTCCTGGACCCGGTCGATCAGCGTTGCGGTGACGCGCCGCCCGCCATTGGCGAGCATCGAATAGGCGGTGACCATGCGCAGCACCGTGGTTTCGCCGGCGCCCAGCGAATAGGACAGGTAGTTCGGCAGATTGTCATAGATGCCGAAGCGCTTGGCGTAGTCCGCGATCAGCGGCATGCCGATGTCTTGGGCGAGCCTGACCGTCATCAGGTTGCGCGACTGCTCGATGCCGAACCGCAGCGTCGCCGGACCGGCATATTTGCCGTTGGCGTAGTTCTCCGGGCGCCAGATCGCCGATGCCCGGGCCCTGATCGATTTCGATCGGAGCATCGAGCACGATCGAGGAGGGCGTATAGCCATTGTCGAGCGCGGCTGAATAGACGAACGGCTTAAACGACGAGCCGGGCTGGCGCAGCGCCTGCGTGGAGCGGTCGAACTGGCTTTGATCGAAGGAGAAGCCGCCGACGAGCGCGAGCACGCGTCCGGTCAGCGGGTCCATCACCGCCATGCCGCCGGAAACTTCCGGAATCTGGCGGAGCTTGTACTGATTGCCGTCCTTGCCGAGCGGTTCGACATAGATGACGTCGCCCGGCGCAACCACTGTGCCGACCTTGATGGGGTTCTTGGCGGTCGATGCGCGCACCCATTTGACGCCGTCGACCGGGATATTGCCGATCAGGCGATCGCGAAGCACGGCGCCGCCCGGTTCGCGCCCCGGCTGCAGGCCGATGCGAGCGGACTGATCATTGGTCTCGAGCACGACCGCAAGCCGCCACGGCACAAGGTCGGCGAAGGCGCGGACGTCGGCGAGCTTGACGCCCCAGTCGCCGCTGATGTCGATCTTGGTAATGGGACCGCGGAAGCCTTGCCCCTCGTCATAGCGAACGAGGCCATCGCTCAGCGCCTTGTGGGCGATCACCTGCATCTTGGGATCAAGCGTGGCGCGGACCGACAGGCCACCCTCGTAAAGCTTGGTCTCGCCGTATTTATCCAGGATCTCGCGACGCACGTCCTCGGCGAAATAGTCGGCCGCGATGATGTGGGCGCCGGTCGGCCGCTGCGTGATCGTGAGCGGGTCCTTCTTGGCCTTCTCGCCGACGGCGGCAGCCACGTAACCGTTCTCGACCATGCGGTCGATCACCCAATTGCGACGCTCGACCGCGCGATCGTGCTGGCGGAACGGATGCAAGGTGGTGGGCGCCTTCGGCAAGGCTGCGAGATAAGCGGCTTCGGCAACGGTCAGCTCGTGCACCGACTTGTCGAAATAGAGGAGCGCCGCAGCGGCAACACCGTAGGAGCTGAAGCCGAGATAGATCTGGTTGAGGTAGAGTTCGAGGATCTTGTCCTTGGAGTAGGTGCGTTCGATCTTGAGAGCGAGCAGCGCTTCCTTGATCTTGCGCGAGAACGACCGTTCGGGCGTCAGCAGCATGTTCTTGGCGACCTGCTGGGTGATCGTGGACGCACCTTGCGGCCGACGGCCGGTTCCCATGTTCTGGACATAGAGCATGCCGGCGCGCGCGACGCCGCCGAAGTCGAGGCCCGCGTGCTCGTAGAAATTCTTGTCCTCTGCGGAAATGAAGGCGTTGATGACGAGCTTGGGCACCGCCTGGATTGGGAGATACAGCCGGCGCTCATGGGCGTACTCTGCGACCAGCTGACCGTCTGCGGCGTGCACCCGCGTCATGACCGGCGGCTCATAGTTCTGCAGCGTCGAGTAGTCGGGCAGGTCCTGGGAGAAATGGTAGAGGAGGCCCGAGATGGCGCCGACCGCGATCAGGAATACCAGCGAACCGAACGCGAACAGGAATCCAAAAAACCTGATGAGAAATCGCATCGCCCGCAGTTCCCCCTCGGCCATTCTTGGCCGCCCCCGGGCCGCATAAGCGGCGGGCCGGTATGCTACCCCAACGCGTGCGTTAAGTCGCTCGGTTTTATGGTCAAACTTTGGCCGATGGCCGTATTCGAGAGTGGTGCGGTCATTTGGTACCGGCTGAGCTACCGGCGAGTCGCGTTGCAAAATAAGTTTGCACCGCGTGCGCAATCGCGTCGCTCGCCTTCGACCGCCATGCTTCCGAAACCAATTCCTTGAGATCGCTCGGCGTCGTCACGTAGCCAAGCTCGATCAGCACCGAAGGAACGTCCGGCGCCTTGAGCACCCGGAACCCTGCCGATTTGAGCGGATACTTGTGCATGCGCGCCGCGGTTCGCAGGTCATTCACGACGTTGCGGGCGAAATGCGACGAGAAAGTCTTGGTCTCGCGATGAGCGAGATCGATGAGGATATCGGCGATGTCGTTTGATTCGGCGGCGAGATCGACCCCGGCGATGACGTCGGCGCGGTTTTCTGCATCGGCGAGGCGTTGCGCCTCCGAATCGGAAGCCTGGTCGGACAGTGTATAAACGCTAGCGCCTTCCGCGGCGCCTTCGCCGCGCGCGAGAGCATCGCAATGGATCGAGATGAAGAGCTGGGCCTCGCGCTGCCGCGCGAACCGCACCCGCTCTGCAAGTTCGATGAAAGTGTCGTCCGAGCGCGTCATGGCGACGCGGTACTTGCCGGTCTTTTCGAGCTTGTCGCGCAGCATGGTGCCGAATGCGAGCGTCAGGTTCTTCTCAAGTTCGCCCGACGGCGCATGGGTGCCGGTATCAATTCCGCCATGGCCCGGATCGATAACGACGAGCGGGCGGGAATCGGCAGCGCTGGCGGCCGCTTCCTGCTTGGGTGGCGGTGGCTGGCGCGGCAAGCGATTGTCGATCGCACTCGCCCGCAGGAAGGTCTCGCGGTCGACCGGGACGAGATCGACCACCATGCGTGCGGGCTGCCCCTCGACCGCATCGAGGACGAAGGCCTTGGCGACGCGGACGGGTCCGGTGAGGTCGACGACGATGCGCGAGCCGCCCACCATCACGAGTCCGTAGCGGAAGGCCTTGATGAGACCGCGGCCACGCTCGCCGGTGCGCGCAGGAAGCTGGAAGTTGACTTGCGGGATATCGATGACGACCCGGTAGGGATCCGCGAGCGTGAATGCCCGCATGTCGATCCGGCGGGAGAGGTCGACCACAAGCCGGGTCTGCTTATCGTCACCGGCGATGCGCGCATCGGTCGCAGCCGTCGGCCCGGCGGCCGTTGGCTCGGCTGTCGGGAGCGGCCACTGGGCAAAGGCCGGCGCCGTTAGCGGTAGAACGAGAAGCAGTGCCGCGAGGAGCCAAGCTGGCCCATTCCGGCCGCGGACCGCCGTCGCTTCGGCCAAGCGTGTGCGGATCACCGCCAATTCTCCAGCGAATTTCATCCCCGGAAGTTTCTCTTACCCTGTTAGGAGCCGCGGGTTAACTGATCTTCAAGGAACCGCACAATAAGCGCGGGCTCTGGCCCAAAAGTGCACGTCTGCGGTATTTTGTTACCGTGTTGATATGTCCTGCGAGGGGGCACCGGCATGGCGGATGCGGCTTGCCATGAATAATTATGGTGCTTAGAAAGGAATCGCTGAGGGTTCAAGGTTCTGGTTCTGCCGCGTTCGGGCAAGAGCGCCGTGTCGGCGACCCCGGTTCATCAAGCCATCCACAGGGGATCAGGCGATGGGTCGGCTCGATGCCCCCTTAAGGATGACCGGACTGCGATTTGGTCGTGACGACCGTTCGCGCAAATCCTCGGCGGATACCAAAGGCAGCGCGCCTTAGCGTTGCCGCTCTCGTTTTGAGGGTTGAACCCGTGATCGCCAATACCGACAGGGATTGCTCACTTCGCGGCCGCGCTACGGCCGCGCAGGCATTCCTGTCCTCTGGCCCGCGGCAGACCCTTGCCCGATCAATCCCCCTGCAAGGCGCGCCACGTTCCGCGTCCGCGCCCGCCGTTCCCTGGATCGACCTCTTCAGGCCGCTTGCCTGCTGGACCGATTTCTCGCGGACGCCGGGCCAACGCCGCCCCGCGCGCCGCCAAGAGACATATCCATGGCCAACAAGATGCTCATCGACGCCACCCATCCGGAAGAGACACGGGTGGTCGTCGTTCGCGGTAGCCGCGTTGAGGAGTTCGACTTCGAGTCGGCGAGCCGCCGGCAACTAAGAGGAAATATCTATCTCGCCAAGGTCACGAGGGTCGAGCCGTCGCTGCAGGCTGCCTTCGTCGATTACGGTGGCAATCGCCACGGCTTCCTGGCGTTCAGCGAAATCCATCCCGACTACTACCAGATCCCGGTCGCCGATCGGCAAGCACTGATTGCCGAGGAGGAACGCGCGCACCGCGACGCTGAGGCCGAGGCGGATCGCCGTGCCGGCATGCGGCACCAGCATCCGCGCCATCGCCGGGCCAATCATCGGCGCAGCGACGAGGCGGTCACGAGGGAACCGAGCGAGGCCGCCGGAAGCGAGCAGCCGTGGGATCACGGTTCGCCCCCTGCTGACTTCACGTCGGAGCGCGAGCAGCACACTGGCGAAACCCATGGGGCAAATGCGCCTCATCGAGTCTCACGAAGGCGCCCCCGAAGCCCATGAGGGAGCGGCGGATCACACTCATCACGACCACGCGGCCGAGGGCGAAGCGCACGACACCGAGTCGGCGCGCGGCGACGAGTCAGTCGCGTTGTCGGCGACTGAGCCGGCGCTGCCCGTCCGTGATGAGGCATCGCCTGCATCGGAAGAGCAGTCGGACGACAAATCGACCGAGGAGGAACTCGCCGACAATTCGCATGCTGACGAAATCTCCGACGAAGAACGGGCTGAGGCGGAAGCCATCGAAATAGAAGCGCGCGAGGCCGCGGTCGTGCCGTCCGATGAAGAGGGCAATGGCGAAGCGGCCGAGGAGGAGGAGATCGTCGAGTCGGTCGGCGGTGCCGATGCCATGGAAGAGGTGCCGGATCGCGCGCCGCGGTTCCGTCGGCAGTACAAGATCCAGGAGGTGATCAAGCGCCGGCAGATCATGCTGGTGCAGGTGGTGAAGGAGGAGCGCGGCACGAAGGGCGCGGCGCTGACCACCTATCTCTCGCTCGCCGGCCGCTACTCGGTGCTGATGCCCAATACGGCGCGCGGCGGCGGCATCAGCCGCAAGATCACCAATGTGCAAGATCGCAAGCGCCTCAAGGAGATCGCTCAGGATCTTGAAGTGCCGGAAGGCATGGGTGTGATCCTGCGTACCGCCGGCGCGGCGCGGACCAAGACCGAGGTCAAGCGCGATTTCGAGTATCTGCTGCGGGCGTGGGAGACGGTGCGCGATCTCACCCTGAAATCGACGGCGCCGACCCTCGTCTACGAGGAGGGATCGCTGGTCAAACGGTCGATCCGCGACCTCTACAACAAGGACATCGACGAAGTGATCGTTGCGGGCGAGGAGGCTTATCGCGACGCCCGCGATTTCATGCGCATGTTGATGCCGAGCCACGCGAAGAACGTGAGGCTCTATCCGGAGAGTCAGCCGCTTTTCACCCGCTATGGGATCGAGAGCCAGCTGGACGCGATGTTCTCGCCGGTCGTGCAACTGCGCTCCGGCGGCTACATCGTCCTCAATCAGGCCGAGGCGCTGGTCGCGATCGACGTCAATTCGGGACGCGCGACCCGCGAACATCATATCGAGGACACGGCGCTCAAGACCAATCTCGAGGCGTCCGAGGAAATCGCCCGCCAGCTGCGGCTACGCGACCTCGCCGGGCTGATCGTCATCGACTACATCGATATGGACGAGAAGCGCAACAACCGCTCGGTCGAGCGCCGGCTCAAGGAGTGCCTCAAGAACGACCGCGCCCGTATCCAGGTCGGCCGCATCTCCCATTTCGGCCTGCTGGAGATGTCGCGTCAGCGCATCCGCACCAGCGTGCTGGAGAGTTCGACGGACAAATGTCCGCATTGCGGCGGCACCGGCCACGTGCGCTCGGTCGCGTCGGTCGCGCTGCAATGCCTGCGCATGATCGAGGAGACGCTGCAGCGTGGGGCGACCCATAACATCATTCTGCGCACGCGCTCGGAGATTGCGCTTTACGTGCTCAACCAGAAGCGCTCGCACCTCTCGGACCTGGAACAGCGCTTCCAGATCACCGTGACGGTCACTGCCGATCCCACCATCAGCGGCCAGCTGCCGTTCGCGATCGAGCGGGGCGAGCAGGTGCACAGCCTCGACCAGGCCCGCGCCATTGCCGCTCAGTCGGCGCGGCCGATCGCGATCCCGATCACCGAACATGAGGCCGAAGCCGAGGAGACGGAAGAAGCCGAAGAACTCGAAGAGGGGATCGACGAGGAAGAAGAGGCCGAGGCTTTCGAGGCCGAAGGCGCGGCGCCCGGTGAAGCTGAAAGTGAAGAAGAGCCCGCGGAGGCAGGCGGTGAGCGAGGCGACGATGGTCGCCGTCGCCGCCGGCGGCGTCGCCGTGGCCGGCGCGGCGAGCCGCGCGAGGGCGGTTACGCTGCCGGCGAAGGCCGGCAACGGCAAGCCGAGCGCGAGGGGGGCCAAGAAGGGGCCCAAGAGGGCGAGCGCGAGGGCGAGCAAGAGGGCGAGTTTACGGAAGGCGAGAGTTTCGCCGAATCCGATGAGCATGCCGAAGCGAACGGCGAGGCCGTCGAAGGAAGCGGGGAAGCCGAGCCGCGCCACGCTCGCGGCGAAGGCAACGGCGATGCGCGCCGTCGTCGTCGGCGTGGCCGTCGCGGTGGACGTCGCGGCCGCCGCGAGGAGGGCGAAGGCGGCTTACGGGCGCCGGAGCATGACGTGCCCCCGATCGACGAGGAAGTGGCGCACGCCGTCGCCGATTTCGGCGGACCGCCGTCCGAGGCGCTCCCGCATGAAAGCGTCGAGCATGGCCAACCTGACTATCGCCCGGCGGGCGAGATCAATCGCGCACCGTCAGCCCAGCCGGCTGCCGCCGAGGAGTTCGAAACCGCGAGATCCGAGCCCGAACCCGCCGCGCAGCCGGAACCGGCCAAGCCCGAGGCGTCGAAGCGGCGCTCAACTGTGCGCGAGCCGGCGCCATTCTTCGGCAGCGGAGTAACACCGGCCGCCGAAGCTTCGATGCCGCCGCCGGCGACAGAGGAGCCGGCCGCTGAAGCGCCATCCGCCGCATCGACGCCGGAAGGCCCGCGTCGCGCCGGCTGGTGGGCCAAGCGCATCCTGGGCGGCAAGTCGTAAGGCGAAGCGATCCCGTAGCCCGGATGAGCGCAGCGACATCCGGGGACTTTTTTTCGATAAAGGCTACGCCGCCCTGGATGTCGCTGCGCTCATCCGGGCTACGAACTGTCGACAAGATGGCGAGCGGATTGCCATGACGGCGCAAGGTTTCGCTCTGTTCGACACGGCTATCGGACGCTGCGGCATTGCCTGGAGTGCCCGCGGCGTCGTGGCCGTGCAGCTTCCGGAAGCGACTGATGCCGCAACGCGCGCCCGCCTCTTGCGCCGTTGCCCTGCGGCACAAGAGACCACGCCTCCGCCCGAAGTTGCGCGCGCGATCGATGGCATCATCGCGCTGACCCACGGCGAAGCCCGTGACCTTTCCGACGTCGTGGTCGATCTCGAAGGCGTCCCCGATTTCAATCGTCGCCTCTATGAGGTTACGCGAACCATCGCGCCCGGCCGCGTGCTCACCTACGGCGCCATCGCGGCGAAGCTTGGTGACGGCATCGATGCGCGCGATGTCGGCGCGGCGATGGGGCGCAATCCGTGTCCCGTCATCGTGCCCTGCCATCGCGTCGTCGCCGCCGGCCGCAAGGCGGGCGGCTTCTCGGCCCACGGCGGCGTTGCCACCAAGCAGCGCCTCCTCGCGATCGAAGGCGCCAGGCGCGACGATGAGCCGACCCTGTTCGATCAATTATCCGCGCGGTGACAGGCTTGCGTTTCGCGCGGCCCATAAGGTGAGCCCGGCGACCGCAGCAATCGGCGCGGCGATCACCCAGAAACCCGCTCTATCGTAGGCCAACGCGCCGACGACCGTGCCGGCGAGGAAGGCGAGCGGAAGCGGCAAGTCGCGGCCGAGCCGACGGCGGCAGGCTTCGTCTTTCGACGCTTCGTCGGGGCCAGCGTCGCGCCCGCGAAACAGCCGCGCGATCGCGAGTTGCGTCATCTCGATCGTGATCTGACTGGTATTGGTCGTCATGACGTTGGTCGAGGCGACGCCGCGCATCAGCAAGCGCACCGATGCGCTCTGCTCACCCATGGCGGCAAGACCGAGGAGCGAAGCCGTGATCACGAGCGGCGAAGCCTCGCCGGAGCGCGACGCGCCCGCGGCAAATGCCGCGATAAAGCCGATCAGCGTCAGGGTTTCGAGGGCGAGGACGCTGACGAGTGCCGATTTGCCGTTCGCCTGGGCTGTGATCGCGACAATGGTCGCGGCAATCCCGCCGACGATGAAGGCCGGAACGGCGAGCAGCACGGTTGCCTCCGGCCAACCGATCGCAGCATGGGTGCCGGCCACCACGTAGCTGCCTGTCACCTGCGCAACGAACAGACCGAACAGGCCGAGGAATGTACACGCGTCGACAAAGCCGGCGACTGTCGCGAGCACGATGGGAACGCCGCGCGGCACTTCGGTCGCGACGGCGAATGCGGACCATTTCATCGCGACACCTCCGGTCGTCGCCGCGACGATATCACCGCGAAGGTCGTTTCACGATCAAGGCGCGAAGGGCGGCACGCGCCCGCTCAGCCGCGCGGGCGCAGTGACGCCAGCTTGAGGCTATTCGCTCGACAGAATGACGTTGCGCAGGATCGGATAGATCTGGTTCGTCCAGCGTGAGCCGCTGAAGACGCCGTAGTGGCCGACGCCGGCCTGCATGTGGTGGCGCTTGAGGTAAGGGCGCAGCCCGCTGCACAGATCGTGTGCTGCCAGGGTCTGGCCGACGGCGCAGATGTCGTCGCGTTCGCCTTCGACGGTCAGCAGCATGGTGCGGCGGATGGCGCGCGGCTCGACGGGTGACCCCTGCCATTTGAGTTTTCCGAGCGGCAGCGCGTGCTCCTGGAACACGAGCCGCACGGTCTCGAGGTAGAACTCCGCCGCGAGATCAAGCACGGCGAAATACTCGTCGTAGAACGCCTTCGTCACCTCCGCCTTTTCGATGTCGCCGGCGGCAAGGTTCTCGTAGAGCTCGCGATGCGCCTTGACGTGGCGCTCGATGTTCATGCTCATGAAGGCGGTCAGCTGAACAAAGCCCGGATAGACCCTGCGGAACGCGCCCGGATAGCGCATCGGCACGCCGGCGATGAGATTGCGCTCGAACCAATCGATTGGCCGCGAATTGGCAAGCTCGTTGACCTTGGTCGGATGGACGCGCGTATCGATCGGGCCAGCCATCAGCGTCATGCTGCGCGGCTGCGCCGGATGCTGCGATTGCGCCATCACCGCCGTCGCGACGAGGGCGGCGACGCAAGGCTGACACACCGCCACGATGTGCGCGCCCGGCCCGATGGCTTCCAGAAAATCGATGATGTGCTGGATGTAATCGTCGAAGCCGAACTGGCCGTGGGAATAGGCGACGTCGCGCACATTGTGCCAGTCGGTGATGTAGACGTCGTGCTCGGCGAGCATGGTCTTGACGGTCGCCCGCAGCAGCGTCGCGAAATGCCCCGACAGCGGCGCGACCACCAGCACCGAGGGCTGCGCTATGTCGACGTCTTTCTTGAAATGCAGGAGCGTGGCGAACGGTGTCACCTGCCGCGCCTCCTCCCGCACGGCGACTTCGCGGTTGCCGACCGTCACGCTGTCGATGTCGAAGGGCGGTCGATCGTGGCTCAACCCGGCGCGCGCGATCAGCTCATAGGCTGCCGTCAGGTTGTTCAGGACGCCCGCATTGTTTACGAATTGAGGCCCGAGCACCGTCGCCGCCAGACTGGCGAAAGTGCGCACCGGAACCATGAAGTCGCAATGAGCCTGATAGGCTTGATAAAGCATCGTTGCCCCTGGGACGCACGGTCCGGCAACCGGTCGTCCACTACCCTCGACCCAAGGCTAGTGTAATTTTTGTTGCAGTGCGACAAAATTTTGAACATCGTTGCCGGCGGCTAGCGGGCGCCGGGACGGCGATGGGGATGGTGAGTATGGACAAGCCCAAGCTGATGATAGCGAGCAAGAACTACGGCTCGTGGTCGCTGCGTGGCTGGTTGCTGTGCAAGATGGCGGGGCTCGATTTCGACGAGCAGGCGGTTCCAGCCGACGACCCATCCACGCGGGCCGAGCTTCTGCTGCTGTCGCCGTCGTTTCTGGTGCCGTCGCTCGTCAACGGCAGCATCAAGGTCTGGGATACGCTCGCGATCGCCGAGTATTTGAACGAGAAATTTCCCGAAGCCGGGCTGCTTCCCAAGGATTCGGCGGCGCGGGCGCGCTGCCGCTCGGTCTCCGGCGAAATGCACTCCGGCTTCAGCAACATGCGCTCGGCGCTGCCGATGAACATCAAGGGCAACTATCCGGGCTTCAAGGTCTGGGCCGGCGCCCAGGCCGATATCGACCGCATCGCGACGATCTGGCGCGAGTGCCTCGCGGCCTCGAAGGGCCCGTATCTGTTCGGCGCGTCCCCGTGCATGGCCGACGCCATGTATGCGCCGGTTTGCACCCGCTTCCTCACCTATAACGTGAAGCTTGATCCGGTCTGCGCCGGCTACTGCAAGACCATCATGGCGATGCCCCACATGAGCGAATGGGTCGCGGCCGCCAAGAACGAGCCCGAAGAGGTGCTGGAGCTCGACGTGGAATTTTAGGGGCCGCGCCCGCGAGGGCCCGGCGACGTCGCTGCAAATCACCGCCGCCACACGCCGGCCGCGCGGCGGGCTCATCAATCGTTCAGGATCGGAATGCTTTTCACGTCCGGCGGCGGCGGCAGGCTGGCGATGAAGGCATAGATGTCGCTCACGTCCTGGTCGGACAGCACCGCCGCGACGTAGGGCGGCATTTCGTTGCGCGGATGGCGCACCTGGTTGAGGAACGCCGGGAATGGGATGCCCATGCGCGCCAGCCGCAGTCCGCCGGTGCGCCCACCGCCGCCTTGCCCGACCGTGCCATGGCACGAGCTGCAGCCGTCGGCGAGGTAGAGCTGCTGTCCCTTCGCGGGATTACTGGTCGGACCCTCTTGGGCCTGAACGCACAGGCTGAAGGTGCAGGCGGCGACGATCGCCGAAATGCGAACAAATCTGATCACTTTCGCCTCCGTCATCGGCCCTGGGTCACGACATCGATCAAGGCGGGCTCGCCGCTCTTGACGATTGCGATGGCGCGCTTGAGCGCAGGCGCGAGGTCCTTCGGATCGTCGACCGGCCCGATGGCCGCGATCCCCATCCCCTGCGCGATCTTGGCGTAGTCGATGTAGGGGTCGCGCAAGGTCGTGCCGATGAACGGACGATCGATGCCGCGCATGCGCCGGTCGGCGATGCGCTGCACGTGCATCAGTTCCTGATGGTAGCCCCGGTTGTTGTGCATCACGTAGAGCACCGGAATGCGGTGGTGCGCCGCCGTCCACAGCACGCCGATGGTCATCAACAGGTCGCCGTCGTTCTGCAGCGACACCGAGAGGCGGCCATGCTTGCGGTTGGCGAGCGCGGCGCCGGCCGCGGCGGAGGCGCAATAGCCGATGCCCATGCCGCCGCCATCGCCGATGAAGTGGTACGGCTTTTCCATCTTCCACAACCGCTGCGGCCAAAAACTGACCGAAGCGGTCGGCGACACCAGCGACCAGTCCTCGTCCTTGATCTGCGCCCAGACTTCCATGCACAGCCGCGCGGTGGTGATCGGGCTCGCGTCCCAGCCATAGGTCGCGTCGATCCGCGCGCGCTCGAAATCGGCGCGGTGAGCGGCCGCGAGCTTGTTGCCGCGATCCTCATAGAGCGCCTTCTGCTCGCCGTTGACGCGGCGGCGCACGGCCTCGATCAGCGCCGGCATGGTCGTCTCGGCGTCGGCAGCAATCGCGAGATCGACGTCGGCGAACCGCTGGAAGTCCTGGAAGTTCGATTTCATGTAGAGGTCGCCGCTGCCGAGGCTGATCGTCTTCGCCCCCGCCTTCACGATCGGCTGCGAGCTGCGGTGGACCTGGTCGCGATAGGAATTGATCGAAGCCCAGAAGTCGCTGAGCTCGAGCCCGAGAACGACATCGGCGCGGGAGATGTGCGCGCGCGCCCGGCCGCTCTGGTTGAGCGGATGGCGGCTGGGGCAGTTGAGGCGGCCGCTGGTGTCGATGACGGGGCAATGCAGCAGTTCGGCAAGCTCGACGAGATGGCGCGCGCCATCCGCGGTGCGCGCATAGCGGTCGGCAATCAGCACCGGAGCTTCGGCATCGACCAGAAGCCGCGCGGTCTCGGCGACGGCGCCCGAATCGCCCTGCGGGTAGGCGACGTGCGGCAGCTTCGGAATCCGCAGCTTGGCGTCCTCCGGCACCAAATCTTCCTGCAACTCGGCATCGGCGACGATCAGCACCGGCGCGGTCGGCGGGGTCATCGCGAACTTGTAGGCGCGCACCGAGGACTCGGCGAAGTGCTGGAGCGTCGCCGGAAAGTCGTCGAACTTGACGTAGTCGCGCACGATGACGCCGACATCCTGCGCGGTGTGGTTCCATTCCACGCCCGGCCGCCGCATCTGCACGTCGCGGACGTTGCCGACCACCATGTAGACCGGCACCCGGTCGCACCAGGCGTTGTAGAGCGCCATGGTCGCGTGCTGGAGCCCGACCGTGCCGTGGGCGAAGACGCACAGCGGCTTGCCCTCGATCTTGTAGTAGCCGTGCCCCATCGCGACGGAGATTTCCTCGTGCGAGCAGGTGAGGAATTCCGGGTTGACGTTGCCGCCGTAGTTGATGAGGGACTCGTGCAGGCCGCGAAAGCTCGAGGCCGGGTTGGCCGCCATATACTCGAAGCCGAGATTCTTCAGGCAGTCGATCATGAAATCGCTGCCGCTGCGCCCTTGCGTCAGCACCTCGAGCGCGGCGGGCACCGCCGTTTCGGCAGCACGATCGGGGAGGGGAACGCCGGCCCGCGGCGCCGGTGTCTGCGCTGCCGCCTCGCGCGGCAAGGAGATCGCGGCGGCGCCGGCGAGCGTCGCGCCCTTGAAGAACTGGCGCCGCTTCATGTCCGGAATATCGTCGCGCTCCGACATCATCGTCCTCCCATTTTCGTCCGCGCTGCCGCGCAGATCGCCGACATTATGCCAGCTTTTGTCGGGGCATCGTAGCCCCGTGCTGTCCCCGTTGTGGTATCCCCGTTGTGGTATCCCCTTTGTGCTATCCCCGTGCTGCGGTCCTCGTGGTGCTGTCGCATCCCCGGTCGAGCCGCCTCGCGGGTAAGCTCGTCCAATCGCAATACCGCGATCCCGTCATCCTGAGGCGGCCGCGCTCTTGCGCGGCCCTCGAAGGATGATCGGCCCGGGCGTTTGCACAGGCTCAGCTGTGGCGATGCCTCGGCCGTCGCCCTTCGAGGCTCGCTGCGCTCGCGCCTCAGGGTGACGGGACGAACTGCTCGGAGATGACGATGCCAAGCGACGCGATCTTTTGAAAAGGCGCGTTCGCCGCTTGGCTTTCTCATTGATGAATTGGATTCGTGCTGCGGATGTGGTTTCGTGCCACGACCTCGTGTGGAACGTGCAAATGCCCGCTCTCGAACCTTATCGCGAAACGACCGCGCCGCCGGAGAGCCGATGCCTGCGCCTGGTGCTCAAGCCGATCGGCTGGAAGGCGCGGATGTGGCGCGCCTTCGACAATTCCGTCACCATCATGATGCGGCTCGACACGCCGCTCGAACTCCACGATCTCGATGCCGACGGACGCGCGCTGTTCGAGCCGTACCGCCCCTCGCTGCGCGGGCTTAAGATCTACCTGGAGCGCGGCGCGAGCGTGCCCATCCCGAACCTGCCGTGGTCGATCGGTCGCATCACGTTCCAGCGCGAGCACAGCTCAGGCTTCCTCCACCGCGTGCTGGACGATCCGTTCGGCATGACCATGACGACGATGTTCCGCACCGCGGAGACGCTCGCCGACTTGACGCTGCTGCTGGCGCTCTACGACACCCAGCCCGATGCGCTCACCTTCGCGGTGCGCGATTATGACATCGGCGTCGGCGCCGAGTTTCTGCACGCCATGCGCTGACGCGGTCTCGCGTCAGCAACCGCGCGACGAGCGGAGAGGCAACGCCTCACACCGTCGGCACTTCGCCGCCGTCCATGTCGATGGTCGCGCCATGAAGCCAGCGACCGCGAGGCGACACCATGAACGCGATCAGGTTCGCGATATCCTCGGGCGTGCCGAACCGCGTCACATTGATGTCGGCGCGGTGCCACTCCCGCACTTCGGCTTCGGTCTTGCCGGTGCGCTCCACGTCGGCCTTGATGCGGCGCCAAAAGCGCTCGGTTTCGACGTAACTTGGATGAATCGTGTTGACCTGGACATTGTCGGTCTTGCCGCGATCGGCCAAGCGCCTTGGCGAATGCGGCGCAAGCGGCGTTGACCGACGATCCGATGGTGAAAGCCGCAATCGGAATACGGCCGCTGGTGCCGCCGATGGTGACAATCGAGCCGTGCGACAGCGGAGAGCAGCGGCCAGGCGGCGCGCGACAGCCGCACATGCGCAAAGAATTTCAGCGCATAGCCCTCGGCCCAGTCATCGTCGGTCAGTGCGAGGAAATCGCCGCGTTTGGTCGTGCCCGCATTGTTCACGAGGATATCGAGCCGGCCGAAGTTCGATTTCACCGCCTCGATCAACGCCGCCGCGGCGCCGTCCTTGCGCAGGTCGAGGGTCGTCGATTTCGCCCGCCGTCCGTGCTTCTCGATGAGGCCGGTGACCTCGGCGAGCGCGGCTTCGTCGCGCCCGGTCAGCATCACGTCGCAGCCTTCCTCCGCGAGCGTGAGCGCGACCCCGCGCCCGATGCCGCGGCTCGATCCGGTCACGAGCGCGACCTTACCCGTCAGTCCGAGGTCCATTACGTGCTCCATGAAGCAGTGAGGCGAGAGGCGCGGATATATCAGGACCGTCGGGGTGGGCAAAGCGACCTTCGCCTCGGCCGCCCAACGGGTCCGGCCTCCGGCCGGCCTGACAAACTTTGCCCACCTTGCGAGTCTTCGCTATTGTCTCGCTGTCGTTCTCTTTCCCGAGTTTCAGCCTGATGGATGTCAACGAACAGATTCACGCCCAGCTCGTGAAGGCGGGCGTGCGGCTCGCCGCGAGCTTGCCGGACGACTGGGTCAACGGATTGATCCGCACCGTCAGTGCGGGCAACCAGATCAAGCACATTCCGGTCGGGCGCGAGGCCGAGACCATCGCGATCTGCGCCGGCGCGTTCTTCGGCGGCATGCGTTCGGTCGCGATCATGGGCAATACCGGGCTGCTGACGTGCACCGGCGAGATGGCGACGCTGTGCCTGCGCCATGCGATCCCGGTGTTCTGCATCGTCAGCGCCCGCGGCTCGATCGACGATCACAAGGTCTACCAGGAAGTGCAGGGCCGCCGCACGCACCCGCTGCTGCAAGCCTATGATTTTCCCTTCCAGGTGATCGACAAGGCGGAGGAGATCGAGCGCATTCCCGATGCCTATGAATGGCACCGGCTGCAGAAGCGGCCGTTCATCCTGTTCCTGACCAAGCGCCTGCTCGGAGTGAAGAACGCATGAAGACGCGCGAGGCCTTGGCCGTGCTGGCGAAACATCGGGGGAATGCCGCCGTGGTGTGCGCGCTCGGCATGGCGGCCAACGAGTGGTGGGCGGTCACCCAGAGCGAGGATTCGTTCTACATGCACGGCGGCATGGGCTTTGCCGCGAGCTTTGCCCTCGGCCTCGCCACGGCGCTGCCCGAGGTGCCGGTATGGGTGCTCAACAGCGACGGCTCGCTGTCGATGAATCTCGGCTGCCTCCTCACCGAGGCGGGACAGCAGCCCAAGAACCTGAAGCACTTCGTCGTCGACAATCAGCGCTACCAGACCGTCGACACCATGCCGATGGTGAACCAGGACAACTCCGACTATGCGCTGATCGCGAAAGGCGCCGGCTTTCGCCAGGTCGCGACCATCGACAATCTCGCCGACCTGGAGCGCCGGACGCCCGAGATCGTCGCCGCGCCCGGCCCGTATTTCATCCGCCTGCGCGTCGAATCCGAGCCCGACTACCAGCGCGCGCCGCCCGCGACCTACGAGGGGCCGGAAATGAAATACCGCTTCGGCCGCGCGCTCGAAAAAAAGTACGGCATCAAGGTCTTCGGCCCGCGCGGCTTTTGAACCACGCAAGAGCCGAAAAATTTTGGCCCCTGCGTTATAGGCCTATTGGCGTGACGTTCGTCCGCCGCCGATACCGCGGCTGCTGGTCCGAATTTTTATCATGCCCAGACGACCTGCGATGTCCGATCAGGCGGCAGCATTCCTCGATTACGGCCGTTCCGGCCCTTGTATGCCGGTCCACGTCATGTTTCGCTTGTGACTTGGGATCGCGGTCTAAAGGTCGCGGCAAACAACAATGCGAAGGAGGAAACGCCAATGACAAGAAGATCGATCTTCGTTGCCGCCACGCTGGCACTCGTAGCGGCATTCGCCGGCCCGCGGGCGTTCGCGCAGCAGCCGGCCGGCAAATCCGGCATCGAGCGCATGTACGTGCTCTACTGCGGAGACATCGCGCTCGACAACGCGGCGGAGTTTACTCCGGGCGCAAGCGGCCCCGGCGCCCTCTCGGTGACGTGCTATCTCATCAAGCACCGCGATGGCTGGCTGCTGTTCGACACCGGGCTTGGCGATCAAATCGCCGCGATGCCCAACGGATTCAAGAGCCAGGTCGGCCTGTGGACCGTCAAGCGAACGCTCACGAGCGAGCTTGCAGAACTCGGAGTGAAGCCCTCCGACATCACCTACCTCGTGCTGTCGCATTCGCACCCTGATCACGTCGGAAATCTCGGACTGTTCTCGGGGGCGACGCTCGTGGTTCAGAAGGCCGAATACGACTGGAAGCTGCCCGACGGCAAGCCGCGCTTCGACCCCGCCCAGAAGGTCATTACGGCCGAGGGCGACTACGACGTTTTCCACGACGGCAGCGTCGTGCTGATCTCGACGCCCGGCCACTCGCCCGGTCATCAAAACTTGCTGGTGCGCCTGCCCAAGACCGGCGCGATCCTTCTGACCGGCGACTCTGTGCATACCAAGGCGAACTGGGATGCGTCATAAGGTGCCGTCGCGGAACTTCAACGTGCCGCAGTCGCTCGCCTCGCTCGACCGCATGGCCGCCGTGCTGAAGGAGAACAACGCGCAATTGTGGATCGGCCACGAGACGAGCGAGGTGCCGCTCCGCAAATACTCGCCGGCCTATTACGAGTAGCTCGTCTGTGTGAGTCGGCATCTGCGTCGGGATCGGGCGTCTATCGGGTTGGCGCCAGACAATCGTCAGGGATGCACATGGAAAATCGCCGTCGCGCCGATAGGGCACGACGGCGATTTGCAACTAAATCCGCCGCTGGACTGTTGGACTAGATCAACAGTCCTTATCCCAGGAGGTGGGCGTCGCGCTATCCACGCTGAAACCGCCGGCACGAGCCATGCAGTCGTTGTACTTGGATCCTTTTCCCTTGACCCGTCCACCGGTGCCGTTTGCCTGTGCCTTAGCCTCGGCCAGCGCCCTCTGTTTTTGACATGCGTCCAGTTTCGCACCATGCAGACCGTTACACGACGGTGCATAGCCCGGAGTGATTTTTGCCGACCACGTAGCCGTCGAAGAGCCAATCGCTGCTGTTGCCAACAAGGCCGCAACGATGGCGGAAGATTTGATCGTGCTCGAAATTGTCCAACCGGAAGACACTCTCATAAAATCTCCATCAAGGTCCAATGTAGGCGGGTGCCTAAGACCGTCGACAGATTTCCACAAGCGCGAGAAGTCGGCAACGCATTTGGGGTTGTTGAAGCCGGCACTCGCTGTTCCGTGTTCTCACGTGCCCTCGCCGCGACAGGGGAGATGCCTGTCCGGAGATGGGCTTGTAGGAATAGGATTATTATGATAGTAATAGTCCTATGTCAATTCAAATCCACTGGCTGATCGGGATAGTCGTGGCCGCCTTCGGCCTGCTCGCCTGTTTTCTTCCCTCAGGTTCATGGTCCGATGCCGCATCGCCTGCTCTCAACTCGTTGGCGGGCGGGCCTTTTCGATCGAGCTATGCAATCGGGGCGGGGCGAAAAAAGCGTTTCCCTGATCTTTTCCCTGTTCTCAGGGAAAGATTCCCTGTTTTCGTGTGCCGCCATTCCCTGTTCTGAGGGAAAGTGCGGTGCCGCGCTTACATCGTGGCGCCTTCCTCGTAGAGCTCGATCATGTTGCCGTCGGGGTCAGCGATGTAGATCGTGAGGCCATAGAGGCCGTCGTGAAGCTCGCGGAAGAATTTCACGTCGGCGGCCTTGAGCCGTTGCGCGATGGCGCGGACGTTCGTCGCCCTGAAGGCGATGTGGTCGATCTGCACCGGCGCCGTCGGCCCGCCGGAGGTGAGGGCGATGCCCTGGTGGAACGGCACGAACGGGCGCCCGTCGGGCAGAGGCTTTGCCGGCCGCACCGTGAAGCCGAGGAGGTCGACGTAGAACCGCTCCGAGCGCGCGACGTCCGCGACCTTGAGCAGCATGTGGGCGAAGCCGGTCGCGGCGGCTGGTGACCCGGTTGAGGTCGCCACGCTCAGGCGTCCTTGCGTTCGTTGCCGAGCACGCCGGCGAGCGCCCAGTCTTCCTTGGGCACCTCCTGAAGGATGACGTGGAGATGGTCGGGCTTCGCGCCCGCGTGCGCGACCATGGCATCGGTGATGGCGCGCACCAGCGCCTTCTTCTGGGCCGGCGTGCGGCCGGTCCACATCTGCACGGTGACGACCGGCATAAGGGTTCTCCTCAGTTTGCCGCGCGCGCCGGCGCAGCCTCGTCGTGAAGGATCTTCTCGATGCGCTCGCGGATGCCGCCCCACTGGCTGCCGCCGACCGTGACCGGCGCGCGGCTGCCGAGGCCGCGGCCCCAGATCGCCTTGAGCCCGGCGCGCTCGGCTGCCGCAAAGTCGATGCCGCCCGGAGGCGCCGCAAGATCGACGAGCAGGGCCGTCTTCGGCAGCCGCGCGATGACGTCAGCGCCGACGACCGGCGCCGGCACGGTCGAGAACACCATGTCGAGGCGAGGCGCCAGCTCGGGCAATTCGTCGAGAGTGTGCGGCACGGCGCCGGCAACGAAGGCCGCGGCGCGCTGCTCGGCATTGCGGGCGGCGACATGGGTATGCGCGCCGAGCGCAACGAGCGTGCGCGCCAGCACCGCCCCGATGGTGCCCTGGCCGACGACGCAGACGGTCGAGTCGTGGATGGTGATCGCGGTGTTCTCGATCACGATCTTGAGCAGGCCTTCGATGATCGCCGGGGTCCGGCGCAACATCAGGCCGCGATCCCATTCATACTCGTGGATGGTGATGCCGAGGGCATCGGCATGGGCTTTGAGGTTCTTGTCGGCCCAGCCGAGAATGATGTGGGCGCGCGGCGCCATGCCGGCGAGCATGGCGCGGCTCGGAATGATGGGCGCGGGCGCTGCCGGCGCGAACAGCGCGCCGCTCGCGGCAATCCCGGGGATCGGAAACAGCGCAAACCGCGCGCCGGCGAGCACCGCCGCCGGATCGTCGAGGTGCTGGACACCGGCGATGCCGCCCGCGGGCCACGGAAAGCCGTGGGCGCGGACGGTCGCGCCGGTCGCGGCGGCGAGGCGCGCGATTTCCTGCTCGCGCTTGTCGCCGCCGAGCATGCCGATCGTGAGCTTGGACCAGGCGATCTCGGTCATGATGCGAAGTGAGAAACGTTCATGGGCCGGGCGTCAGCACCCTGATCTTGTAGATGCTGCTCCGCGCGGCGATGTAAAGCGTTTTCTTGTCGGCGTCGCCGAAGCCGATATTGGTCGACTGTTCCGGCGCGCGGATGGTGCCGAGGTGCTTGCCCTCCGGCGAGATGATCCAGGTGCCGCCCGGGCCGGTCTCGTAGAGATTGCCCTTGGAGTCGACGCGCAGGCCGTCGGTGATGCCGCGCTCGGTCTCGTTGCGCATGTCGAAGAACAGCTTGCCGTTGGTGACAGTGCCGTCGGGCTGGACCTCGTAGCGGTTGACGTAGTTGTCGCGGCTGCCGTTGACGTAGAGGTACTTCTCGTCGGGCGAGAAGGCGAGGCCGTTGGTGTTCGGCATGTCCTTGACGATGAGCGTCAGCTTGCCGTCCTTCCATCGAAAGACGGCATTGAAATCGAGCTCCTTGTGCGGGTCCTTGTCGCGCAGGCGAAGCGCGCCATAGGTGTCGGTGAAATAGATCGAGCCGTCGCGCCGGATGGCGACGTCGTTCGGCCCGCCGAAGCGCTTGCCCTCGTACTTGTCGGCAAGCACCGTGCGCTTGCCGTCGCGCTCGACGCGTTCGAGCGAGCGGCCCGCGAAGGTCGCGAGGATCAGCCGGCCTTCGCGATCGACGCCGAGGCCGTCGGCGCCGAACATCACGAACTCTTCGAACTTGGGGTCGGCCTTGTCGTAGCCGTTGTTGAAGACCGGTCCCCAGCGCCACGGGTCCGGCCCGTGATAGCCGGCGTCGCGGAGATAGATCGAGGTCTGGCCGTCGGGCGTGAGCTTCCACACCACGTTGCCCGGGATGTCCGTGAACAGGAGATAGCCGGCCTTGCCCTGCTGCACCCAGACCGGTCCTTCGGTGAAGCCGAAGCCGCTTTTGACGAGTTCGACCTTGGCATCGGCCGCGACCAGCGCATCGAGGGCCGGATCGAGGCGCACAACCGATTTGTCGTCCGCGGATTGCGCCCATCCGAACGGACAGGCAAACGAACTCGCGAGCAGACCCGCGGCGATCAACAGTCTCGACATTGTCTTCCTCCCGGCGATCGAGGTGATGGCTCGATTCTTGGCGGGCGGACCCTACGACGATGCGACAGGGGAGAAAAGCGGGTCTCGTCGCTCGTAACGGCGTGGTACGAAACGCGAATCTCGTGCGCGGAAATATTGCGCGCAAGCGACGGAAGGCTTAGCGTGAGGTTGGTCCGCGAGGGGCATTCCGTTTGGAAATCGGATCGCAAATCCTGAGGTGAGGGCCGCTGTCGAGTTTATCGCTGCCGGGACGATGTTTTGATCGTGTCGCCTTCCAAGGATCGCAAGGTCACCGACTTTAGTTTGCCGCCCCGGGGAAGGAGCGCATGTCGGATACTGTTGCGGTGAAGTATCGGGCGTTTCTCAGTTACAGCCATGAAGACGGCGCCTTGGCGACGTGGCTGCATACGAGCCTGGAGAATTTCCGGATCGACAAGGATCTGGTCGGACGGATCACGCGGCTCGGCCCGGTGCCGGATTCGCTCCGGCCGATCTACAGCGATGACGAGGACTTTCTCGCGGGCGATCCGCTGCCGGATGCAACCGCGGCCGCGCTTGATTCATCGGCGGCGCTGATCGTGCTGTGCTCGGGGAGCACGGCAAGCCGGATCGCCGCCAACGAGGAGGTTCGCATCTTCCGTTGGCGCCACCCGGACCGGCCGGTGATCCCGGTCACGATCGACGGCGCGCCGCCCGAGAATTTTCCGCCGGCGCTGCGCTACGTAATTGCGCCCGACGGATCGGTCACCGAATGGCCGATCACGGTGAGCGGCCCGGACTTGCGCCGCAAGGCCGACGGCAAAGGGCTTGGTCTCGCCAAGATCATTGCCGCTCTGACCGGCCTCACGGCGGAAGACGTCGTCGAGCGCATCGCTCGCGCGCGGCGCCAGCGGCTGAACAAGCGGATTGCGGCCGTGATTCTGGTCGCGGTGGTCGCAGCCGCGGCGGCGGCCTGGCTGTTTTCCGAGCGCCGGTCATCATCAACATCGACTCAGTCGGCGGCCGGAAGCCAGACGATCTCCGCCGACGCCGAGGGATTGGCCGGTCGGCTGGCGGTGGGCGCACGCGCGCCGGGGAGCAAAGAGAACTTGGCGCGAGCGATCGCTGCCATCGCGGCAGGGGCGGCGAGCGAGCCCCGCGATGCGCAGGCCTTGGAGCTTCTCAAGGCCGATATGCCGGCAGAGGCCGTGCCGCTGCTGCGCATGGTGGCCGAGGACAAGGCGGCGTCCGACGGCAAGCAAGGGGCTGCTGCCTTTCGCGTTCTCGGCGCCGTTGCGGCCGTCGCCGATCCCGAAAGCGCGCGCGATGCCTACGCGCGGGCGTTGATGCTTGATCCTGACGACGCCGTGAGCATGTTCCAGGACGGCTGGTTCGAGAAGGAGACCGGCAATCTCGCCGCTGCCGATGGGCTCTACCGGCGCTTCCTCGCGCTCAAGCAGTCGTCCGTCGACAGCGAGCAGACGGTTTGGGCGCGGATCGGGCTCGGTGAGATTGCGCAAGCGGGGGCAAAGCCCGACGCGGCGCTCGAGTTCTATCGCGCTGCGCAGACGGTCGCGGACCGTCTCGCCCAGAAGAATCCCAAGTCCGACGAGCCGCAGCGCGATCTCGCGACGATCTACGAGAAGATCGGCAGCGTCGACGTTGCGAAGAATGACCTCGCCGGTGCGCTGAAACTCTATCAGGACAGCTTCGCCATCCGCGAGCGCCTGGCAAATTCCGATCCGAGCGACGTCGTCCGCCAGCGCAATCTCGCGGCGGCGTACAACAATATCGGTGACGTACAGCGCGCGCAGAACGAACTCGCCGGCGCACTCGGGTCCTATCGCAGCGGCCTGGCGGTCGCGCAGTCCCTGGCGACATCCAATCCCGACAATGCCAGCGTACAGCGCGAACTCTTGGTGACGTACATCAGGATCGGCGACGTGCAGGTCGCGCAAAAGGATCTTCCGGGCGCGATGATGACGTATCGCGATGGCCTCGCCGTTGCCGAGCGCCTCGCCAATTCCGACCCCGCCAATGCCGGCTTGCAGTTCGATCTTGTGACCGCGAACTGGCGCCTCGCCGCCGTCGGCGACAGCTCCGCGCAGCGCTTCGCCTACATCGTGACCGCGCTGCGCAAGCTGAAGCAAGAGGGCCGGTTGACCCCGGCGCAGGAGCCGTGGCTCCCCGCCGCCGAAGCCCAACTCGCGCGGTATAAGCCGCGGTAAGTCGGATCACCCCGCGAGTTTGTAGGGCGCAATAGCGAAGCGTATTGCGCCGCTGAGACGTGGAACGGCGGATTACGGCTGCGCCTAATCCGCCCTACGAACGCAAATCGCAAGGGCGGCGACCGATCACCGCTCCAAGATCGCGATGAGGCTCGACGTGTCCCAGCGCTTGCCGCCCATCTTCTGCACTTCGGCGTAGAACTGGTCGACGAGGGCGGTGACCGGCAGGCGCGCGCCGTTGCGCCGCGCCTCGGCAAAGCAGATGCCGAGGTCCTTGCGCATCCAATCGACGGCGAAGCCGAAGTCGAACTTGCCGTCCACCATGGTCTTGTAGCGGTTCTCCATCTGCCAGGATTGCGCGGCGCCTTTGGAGATGGTCGCGATCAGCTTCTCGGTGTCGAGGCCGGCGCATTTGGCAAAATGCAGCGCCTCGGCGAGGCCCTGAACCGCGCCGGCGATGCAAATCTGATTGCACATCTTGGCTAGCTGGCCGGAGCCGGGCGCGCCCATCAGATTGCAGGCGCGCGCATAGGCAGCGATGATCTTCTCGGCGCGGGCGAATGGCTCGACATCGCCGCCGCACATCACGGTGAGGACGCCGTTCTCGGCGCCGGCTTGGCCGCCGGAGACCGGTGCATCGATGGCATCGAAGCCGCCTTTCTTCGCGGCCGCGTGAAGGTCGCGGGCGATCTCGGCAGAGGCGGTGGTGTGATCGACGAAGACGGCGCCTTTGCGCATGCCGCCGAATGCGCCGTCGCTCCCGAGCGTCACCTCGCGCAGATCGTTGTCGTTGCCGACGCAGGCCATGACGAAGTCCTGGCCTTCGGCCGCCTGCCGCGGCGTCGGCGCCGCGTCGTCCGCCGAACTGGGCCACCCATTTCTCGGCTTTGGAAGCGGTGCGATTGTAGACCGTGACCTCATGCCCGCCCTTGGTCTTGAGATGCCCCGCCATCGGGTAGCCCATCACGCCGAGACCGATAAACGCCACTTTCGCCATCACTGACCTCCATTGCCGCCTTGAGTTTACAGTTGGGGGAGGAGAGAGGACAGGGTTCCCGTGGCGCTCTGCCCGTGCCGCTCGATTGACCGTACCCACCCAGCTCATATCTGTGTAAGGAAGTCGGCCCTGCCGTAACGGCAGCCACGGAGAAAGCCCATGGCGGTCACCAAGAGCGACGTTCTCGCAAGCCTCGAGCGCGTGGCCGCGCCTGACGGCGTCGCGTTGCCGAAGACCGGGACGCTGTCCGACATCATCATCTCCGATGGGAAGGTGTTTTTCTCGATCACCGTCAATGCCGCGGTGGTGAACGCCTGGGAGGACGTGCGCAAGCACGCCGAGGCGGCGGTGAAAGCGCTGTCGGGCGTTACCTCGGTGATGGTCGCGCTGACCGCGGAGCGGACCGGCGGGGCGGGGGGGCCGGGCGCGCCTGTCCGCCAATCCGGTGCCGCGGGCCGCGGGGCGACGTCGCCTGCGGCAGCGGCGGCCGGACAGCGGGCGCACGGCGTCGTCGGCGTCCCGGGCGTCAACACGATCATCGCGGTTGCCTCCGGCAAGGGTGGCGTCGGCAAATCGACGGTGGCGGCGAACCTTGCCCTCGGCTTGCGCGATCTCGGCCTCAAGGTCGGCGTGCTCGATGCCGACATCTACGGCCCGTCGATGCCGAAACTGTTCGCCATCAAAGGCCGGCCGCAGACCAAGGGCGGGACGCGCCTCATCCCCATGGAGGCCTATGGCCTCAAGCTGATGTCGATCGGCTTTCTCATCGAGGAAGAGACGCCGATGATCTGGCGCGGCCCGATGGTGATGTCGGCGCTGACGCAGATGCTGCGCGAGGTCGAGTGGGGCGAACTCGATGTCATGGTGGTGGACATGCCGCCGGGCACGGGCGACGCGCAGCTCACGATGGCGCAGCAGGTACCGTTGCGCGGCGCGGTCATGGTGTCGACGCCGCAGGACCTCGCGCTCATCGACGTGCGCCGCGGCATCGCGATGTTCCGTCGCGTCAACGTGCCGGTCCTCGGCATCGTCGAGAACATGAGCTATTTCCTCTGCCCGCACTGCGGCACCCGATCCGACATTTTCGGCCATGGCGGAGCGCGCCACGAGGCCGAGCGGCTCGGGGTGCCGTTCTTCGGGGAGGTGCCGCTGCACATGGAGATTCGCGAGAAGTCGGATGCCGGTCTGCCGATCGTCGCGACGGCGCCGGATAGTCCCTATGCGCAGATTTTCCGGGACATCGCAGCGCGCGTTCGCGACGCCATCGCGGGCGGCACCGCGCGTGCGGCGCCGAAGATCGTCATCGAGGCGTGACCATAGGTCGTCTTGCGCCAAAGGCGGGGGAGGGCTACCAGCTTTGTGACAATAAATTCGCGGGCCTATGACGCCTGCGCAAAAACGCCAAGGTAAGAAAGATTAATGGGAGGACAAATCATGAAGCGTCGCCAATTCCTCACGGCGGCGGGGCTAGGCCTTGCCGCGACCGCCGTCGCAAAGCCTGCAGTCGCGCAATCGAGCCCGGCCATCAAGTGGCGGCTCACGTCGAGTTTCCCGAAATCGCTCGACACGCTCTACGGCGCGGCCGAGACCGTCTCCAGGATGGTCGCCGAAGCGACCGATAACCAATTTCAAATTCAGGTCTTTGCCGCCGGCGAGATCGTCCCCGGCCTGCAGGCTCTCGATGCGGTGAGCTCAGGCAGCGTCGAGTTGTGCCACACGGCGACCTATTATTTCTACGGCAAGGACCCGACGTGGGCTTTGTTTTGCGCGGTGCCGTTCGGCCTCAACACGCGTCAGCAGAACGCCTGGTTCTACGACGGCGACGGCATGAAGCTGATGAACGAGTTCTCCAAGAAGTTCAATGTCTACGCGCTTGCCGGAGGCAACACCGGCTGCCAGATGGGCGGCTGGTTTCGCAAGGAGATCAAGGAAGTCTCCGATTTCCAAGGCTTGAAATTCCGCATCGGCGGATTTGCCGGGCAGACCATCCAGAAGGTCGGCGGCGTGCCGTCCCAGATCGCCGGCGGCGACATCTATCCGGCGCTGGAGCGCGGCACGATCGATGCCGCCGAATGGGTCGGTCCCTATGACGACGAGAAGCTCGGCTTCAGCAAGGTCGCGAAATTTTACTATTATCCCGGTTGGTGGGAGGGCGCGACCGCGAACCACCTGCTGATCAATCTTGCCAAGTGGAATGAGTTGCCGAAGCGCTATCAGTCGATTCTCGAAGGCGCCGCGGCCTACGCCAACACCGAAGAGACCGGCAAGTACGATGCCCGTAACCCGGCAGCGCTGCGCAAGCTCCTCGCCAGCGGCACCGAGCTGCGCGCATTCTCCCAGCCGATCCTGGAAGCTTGCCTCAAGGCCTCGAACGAGGTGAATGCCGAAACTTCGGCTGCGAACCCTGATTTCAAGAAGGTGCTGGCGTCGATGCAGGCCTTCCGCGGCGAAGAATATTTCTGGTGGCAGGTCGCCGAGTACAGCTACGACACCTTCATGATCCGCTCGCGCACCCGCGCGTAGGGCGCGGAGCGCGGGCATCCTGCCCGCCTTTTATTCCTCTGAAAAAAAGTGCGGGCGCGACGCCCGCGCTCCGTCACGTGCAGTCGCGCGCGCTCGACCATCGCCATTCTTCCGCAGTCGCCACGAGCCCAGCTTTGACAGGATTTTCGTGGACGTAGTGCACGGCAGCGTCGAAATGCGCTTGATCGCGAATATATCGATCGAAATAGTCTGGCGCCCAAAACGCGCCATCGCGGGCTAACAATTTGTTGGCAGTTTTGGCGGTGAAGGATTTCCACGCATGGATCACATCGCCCAACGGATGGCCGCCCATCTGTTCAATGAGCACATGGACATGATTCGGCATGATGACCCAGCTCAGCAGCCGATATCGTTTTCCGTCAAAGTGCTTGAGTGCATTTTCGACCACTGATGCAATTTCAGGGTCTTTTAAGACGGCAACTTCCACGTCCGCTGTCGATGAAGGCCTCGATCCGCTGGCGGAGGTCGGCACTGTCCGAGGCACGAATGGCGAGATCCTCAAAGATCGCTTTCGGCAACAAGTCGGCCAGTCGGAAGGTGACGAATTGGATGAGGTTGTCCGCGTCGAAATGCGGGAGGTAGCCGCGCTCGTTCCAACCTCTCTGGGCACGCGGTCGTTTTGGCATGGTGCGCAGCGCGGGCGTCTCGCCTGCTCGTCTTTTGCGAATGAAGTGCGGGCGAGACGCCCGCGCTCCCGAGGCTATTTCAGTTCGAGCGGCGGCGGGACGTCGGGCATCTGGATCTCGATGTTGATCTTGCTCGGATCAACGACCGGCGCCTTTTCGATCCAGTACGTCACCGATCCCGGCCAGAAGATCACGATCGCGACCAGGATGACCTGGAGAAAGACCCACGGGATCGCGCCCCAATAGATGTCGGTCGTTTTCACCGATGGCGGTGCGATGCCGCGCAGATAAAACAAAGCGAAGCCGAATGGCGGGTGCATGAAGCTTGTCTGGATGTTGGCGCAGATGAGCACGCCGAACCAGATGAGGTCGATGCCGAGCTTGTCGGCCGCGGGCGCGAGCAGCGGAATGATGATGAACGCGATCTCGAAGAAATCGAGAAAGAACGCGATCACGAAAATGAAGATGTTGACGAACACCAGGAAGCCGACCGGGCCGCCCGGCAGCGACGTCAGCATCTGCTCGATCCAGATCTTGCCGCCGACCCCCTGGAACACGAGACTGAACACGCGCGCGCCGATCAGGATGTAGACCACCATGGCGGTGATGCGCATGGTGGTCGACATGCCCTGGTAGAGAAGCGGCCAGGTCAGCGTGCCGTAGAACGCGGCGAGTGCGATCGCGCCGACGGCGCCCATGGCGCCGGCCTCGGTCGGCGTCGCAAGGCCGAGGAAGATCGTGCCGAGCACAAGGAAGATAAGGCCGAGCGAGGGAATGATGCCGCGCAGGCATTTGCTCCACAGTGCCCAGCCCTTGAGCGTGCGTGCGGCCTCCGGAAGAGCCGGCACGTCCTTTGGCCAGCGCCAGCTCACGAAGGCGACCCAGATCACGAACAGCGCGACCTGGATGATGCTTGGCCCGATCGCACCCGCATACATGTCGCCGACCGAGCGGCCGAGTTGGTCGGCGAGCACGACGAGCACCAGCGACGGCGGGATCAGCTGGGTGATGGTGCCGGACGCGGCGATCACGCCCATGGTATGGCGCACCGAATAGCCGTTGCGCATCATCGCCGGAATCGAAATGACGCCCATGGCGATGACGGATGCCGCAACTGTCCCGGTGATGGCGCCGAGGATCGCGCCGACGAAAATCACCGCATAGGACAGGCCGCCGCGCACCGGGCCGAACAGCTGTCCGATCGAGTCGAGCAAATCCTCGGCGAGACCGCAGCGCTCGAGGATCGCGCCCATGAAGGTGAAGAACGGAATCGCCAGCAGCAGATCGTTGGAGATGATGCCGTAGAGCTGAAACGTCAGATTGCCGAGGAAGTCGGGCGCGATGACGCCCCACGAGATGGCGAGAAATCCGAAAAACAGTCCGGTCGCCGCCAGCGAGAATGCCGCCGGATATCCGATCAACATGAACAGCACCATCCCCACAAACATGAGCGGTGCCATGTTGTCGCGGATGAAGTTCATTGCAGCGGCTTCTCGTATTTGAAATCGGCGTCGATGTCGTGCCGCAGCGCGGCAACCCGCTTGATGATTTCCGACACGCCTTGAAGCGCCATCAGCGCGAACCCGACCGGCAGCATCAGCTTGACCGGCCAGCGAACGAGGCCGCCGGCGTTGTTGGATTGCTCATCGATGCGGACCGAATCGACGAACCACGGCCAGGTGAAATAGATGAGGATGAGGCAGATCGGCAGCAGGAACAGGATGCCGCCGATGATGTCGATCCAGATCCGGGTGCGCTCCGAGACCATCCCGTAGAACAGATCGACCCGCACATGCTCGTTGACCTTGAGCGTATAGGGGCCGCCCAGGAGCACGATCGCCGTGAACATGTACCACTGCGCTTCGAGGAACGCGTTGGCGTGGTTGCCGTACCAGCCGATTCCCGACGTCAGGCCGTGCAGGAATGAAAAGTTCTGCGCAAGATAAAGAAAGCCGTCGATGCCATAGCGCACGGCGGCGTTGCCCGCGCTGAGAAGGCACGAGAGCAGCACCATCCAGTTGGCGACAACGGAGAACTGCTCGTTAAACCGGTCAATCGCCTGGCTGAACTTCAGCAATGCAGGCACGTTTTCCGCCCCTCAAGCCGACTGCGGCTTCGCAGCTCCTAAAGAGCCGCGACGTGCCGTCGGCCATCCACATTATTTTCTGCTGCGCTTCCACCACGGCTGGCGCAAATTCTTTTGCCGTAGCGCCGGAGGCCCCACAGTCACTAAACGTTAATTCAGACTATGGTTGTGACGTCAATTAGAACTTTGGCTGCAACGCAAAATCGATCAGCCGCCGGTGACGCTCATGTGTCGGGCAAGTGCCGGTCGCTTATGGCGACGGTCGATGACGAAGTCGTGGCCCTTCGGCTTGCGCGAGATTGCCTCCTCGATCGCCTCGTAGAGGAGGTCGTTGCTCTCGGATGCACGCAGCACGCTGCGGAGATCGGCGGCATCCTCCTGTCCGAGGCACATGAAGAGGGTGCCGGTGCAGGTGACGCGCACACGATTGCAGGATTCGCAGAAATTGTGGGTGAGGGGAGTGATGAAGCCAAGGCGCCCGCCGGTCTCGGCGACGCGCATGTAGCGAGCGGGGCCGCCGGTGCGATAATCGATGTCGGTCAGCGTAAATCGCTCGGCGAGCCGCGACCGAACCATCGACAGCGGCAGATACTGATCAATTCGACCTTCGCCGACGTCGCCGAGCGGCATCACCTCGATGAAGGTGAGGTCCATGCCGGAGCCGTGCGCCCACGCGACAAGCTCCGCGAACTCATCCTCGTTGACGCCTTTGAGTGCCACCGCATTGATCTTCACCGCGAGACCCGCCTCGCGCGCGGCCTTGATGCCGTCGAGCACTCGGTCGAGATCGCCCCACCGGGTGACCGCGCGGAATTTCGCCGGATCGAGCGTGTCGAGTGACACGTTGATCCGTTTCACGCCGTGGGCCGCAAGCTCCGCGGCATATTTCTGCAGCTGCGAAGCGTTGGTGGTGAGCGTCAGCTCGTCGAGCGCGCCTGATCGGAGATGGCGCGACAGCGAGGCAACCAGTGTCATGATGCCGCGCCGCACCAGCGGCTCGCCGCCCGTAAGCCGCAGCTTGCGCACGCCCTTGGCGATAAAGGCGGAGCACAGCCGGTCGAGTTCTTCGAGGGAGAGAATGTCCCGCTTGGGCAGGAACGTCATATCCTCCGCCATGCAATACACGCAGCGGAAGTCGCAGCGGTCCGTCACCGAAACGCGCAGATAGGTGATTGCGCGGGCAAACGGGTCGACGAGCGGACGCGGAACGAGCGTCGCCGCCCGCTCGAATTCTCCCGACATCTGGCTAGGTTCGGACATGCACCTTGTACTCGTCGACGTGCCGGTTTTCCCAGGGAACAAGTGATATGGCAAGTGGCACTGCCGTGAAGCTTATATAGTCGTTCTCAGCGTCCTGGGGAGATTGGCGCAACCTTTGTCGCTGCGTCATCCGCCCTGCGGCCCGACGATCGTTCTTGCGCACTGCACAATGGAGCGGTTCATGTCATCGACGTCAGAACAGCGCGACCGAGCGCCTTGGCCGACCGAAGTGAGGCTGCGCAAAGACAAGGCGGCGCTGACGGTCAAGTTCGATACGGGGGAGTCCTTTGAGTTCCCCGCCGAGTTCTTGCGGGTCAACTCACCGAGCGCGGAAGTCAAAGGTCATTCGCCGGACGAGCGAAAGACCGTCGGCGGGAAGCGCAACGTGCGGGTGTTGGAGGTCGAGCCCGTCGGCAATTACGCGGTGCGGCTCGCTGTTCGACGACCTGCATTCCACCGGGATCTACAGTTGGGACTATTTCATCGACCTTGGCCGCAACCAGGAGCGCATGTGGCGCGACTACCTTGCCGAGCTCTCTGCAAAGGGCATGAGCCGCGATCCGTGACGAAGTCCGTAGCCCGGATGAGCGCAGCGATATCCGGGGCGGCGGTGCCATCATCATCGGGCTGGCCCCGGATATCGCTGCGCTCATCCGGGCTACAGAAGTCGCCCGATCGCGCCTACCCAGTTTGCCCCGCCACGCGCCGTCAGTGCAGGACCACGACCTTCGTTCCGACGTGAACACGGTTGTACAGGTCGACCACGTCCTCGTTGGTCATCCGGAAGCAGCCCGAGGACACCGCCTGGCCGATGGTTTCGGGCTCGTTCGAGCCGTGGATGCGATAGAGCGAGGACCCGAGATAGAGGGCGCGGGCGCCGAGCGGGTTCTGGATGCCGCCAACCATATGGCGCGGCAGGTCCGGTCGTCGGCGAAGCATGTCGGCAGGAGGCGTCCAGTCCGGCCATTCGCGTTTCTGCGAGATGGCCGTGCTGCCGGACCAGGTGAACCCGATGCGACCGACGCCGATGCCGTAGCGGAGTGCTTGGCCGGGGGCTGTCACAAAATAAAGACGTCGCTCGCCCGTGCTGATCACGATCGTGCCGGGCCGGTACGGACCTGAGAAGGGAACGAGGGTGCGCGGGATCGGCGAGGCACCGTTGCCGAAATAGCGGCCCAGAGGCGAGCCAAGCTGCTGGTCCCGATAGTAGTTCTGCTGGTCGCCGTAATAGGAATACTGGTCGCGGTAATAACGCTGCTGGCCTGGGTAGTAGGGCTGGGCGATGGAAATCGTAATTGTACTTAGAATTCCGCAACTTACTAAGCTCGTAATGACGAGAATCCTGGCGAGGACGCGCCGATACATTGCCGATCTACTCCGACTCAGGGCGAACAGCTATTTCGGCTCGACCATAACACCAGCCTGCTGGTCGCCAGCGGTATTTGCCAGCGCGTGGGTCTGCCACAATCGTTAACGTTCGGAAACGCAGCTTGCGGGCGGCAACGTGGCACCACCAAAGCCGTTTGGATTCCGCGACATGGCGGCGAAAGCTCAACAGGCGCGGTACTCAGGTCCGCATATTCCGCAGAGCACCTCTGTCGCACCCAAAGTCATTATTTTCAATCAGTTACAATAATTTTCTGGCGTTTGGCCGGCGACCCGCCTATTTTCGCCATCGCTGTAACCAAGGGAGTGAGCCTTGCGTAGGCAAGGCTTTGGGGCGGCGGATCAAAGGGTGAATTATGGCGAGAAGTAGCACGTCAAAGCCGAGCCGTTCCAAAAAACAGACACCGCGCACAAAAGCGGCAAAGAAGCGAGTGAGGCGCGTGATCTTTACGGCTGACCAATGGTATGCGAGTGCCGCGATGTCGATCGGCATTGCGGGACGCGCAAAGAGCGCGCGGCCAATGCAGCTCTTCACGCGCGTCGAGGAACGTGAACCGGCCGAATAAAAACGGCTAGCGCGCCAGACGTCGAACGCTCTGGCGCGCCCTTCAGTCACGAAACGTGCGGGACAATCGTCTATCGCTCACGCGCCCGCGGGGCGTGAGGTTGTCTATTCGTGCCGGTTCATGGCCGAGTCGGCCTTGGTGTCGCGCATGAACAGGTAGACGACGAGCGACGCGCCGATCAGGCCGGTGAGATAGTAGTAGAACCACTGCTCGTGTCCGGCTTGCTTGAACGTCAGCGCAACGCTGTCGGCGGTGCCGCCGAAGATCGATACGGTGAGCGCGTACGGCAGGCCGACCCCGATGGCGCGGATGTTGGTCGGGAAAAGCTCCGCTTTCACCACGGCATTGATCGACGTGTAGCCTGACACGATCATCCACGCCGCGGCGATGAGGAGGAATGCCGCCAACGGTCCTCGCGCAGCCTGAAGGGTCGTGAGCAGGGGGATCGTGAACAACACGCCGGTCACGCCGAAAAAGATGAGCAGCCACTTGCGGCCGATGCGGTCGGAAATCGCGCCATAGATGGGCTGCAGGATGAGTCCGAAGACAAGCGAGGCGGCGCTCACGATCGTCGTCTGATGGTCGGTGAGGCCGACCGACAGCTTCAGAAATTTCTGCATGTAGGTCGTGTAGGTGTAGAACGCCGCGGTGCCCCCTGCGGTCAGCCCCACCACCAGCAGCACCTCCCTCGGGTAGCGCATCAGCGCGCGCAGCGACGAGGTGCGCTTCGCGATCTGTTGCGCGGCCGCGAACGCATCGGTCTCCTGCAACGTACGGCGCATGACGAGGGCGATGACCGCGAGCAGGGCCCCGATCACGAAGGGGATGCGCCAGCCCCAGGCGCGGATTTCCTCATTGGTGAGGAAGACATTCTGGAGCAGCAGCAACACGATAAGCGCGCAAATCTGGCCGCCGATGAGCGTGACGTACTGAAAGCTCGAATAGAAGCCGCGATGACGCTCGTCGGCCATTTCGGTGAGATAGGTTGCGCTGGTGCCGTATTCGCCGCCGAGGCTCAGTCCCTGGATAATGCGCGCGAACACGAGCGTGATCGGTGCAAGGATGCCGATCGATGCGTAAGTCGGCGTCACGGCAATCATCAATGAGCCGACACACATCAGCAGCACCGACAGCATCAACGCGCCGCGTCGACCGCGATGGTCGGCGAGATAGCCGAACATCCACCCGCCCAGCGGCCGGACCAGGAATCCCAAAGCAAATACCAGCGCGGCGTTGAGCTGCTCCACGACCGGATTGGAATTCGGAAAAAACGAGCTGGCGAAATACAGCGCAAAGGCGGCGTAAGCATAGAAATCGTACCACTCGACGAGGTTGCCCACCGAGCCGATGAAAATCGCCCTGATCCGCCGGCGCATATCGGCGAGATCAAGATGCTCGCCGCTTTGACGGGTCTCGATGGCTGCAGCTGTCATAGGAACTCCAAAGGGCGGATGTACGCTCAAGATGCGCGCTTGCGACGACGTTGCCGGGCAAAACGATCGAAAGATATCATCGATTTACGTGCGTGCGCATTACGTAGGTGCGCAGGTGCTGCTGCCGCAAATTACATCATCGCGGCTTCGTGACGCCGATTTACAGACGGTGGACCGTCGGCTACCCTTGTGGACATCCCGTGCCAAGCTCGGAGCGTCCAAGAACAGGTTCGCCGATCTCGGGGTTTATCCGTCGACATCGGCAATCTCTCTGGCGCCCGACGATCTCGGGAGGGAGGAAGACATCATGAAAACCAAGCTGATGATGTTGTCCGTCGCGTCGGTAGTACTGATCATGCCGGCGGCGGCACAAGATGCAAAGAGCCTGCTGCAAGCGGCCGACAAGGCGACGGGTGCTAGCACCGTGAAGTCTGTCATTTATTCCGGCGCCGGAACGATGCGCTTTGTCGGACAAAGCTTCGACGCCAACGGCGACTGGCCGAAGGTGCCGATGAAGTCCTATACCGCGACCATCGACTACGGCAGCAAGTCGGCCAAGGAAGAATATACGGCCGATTTGAGCAATCCAGATAAGGGCGGCGGCCTTCGCTTCCCGAGCGCGACGAATTTCGTCAACGGCAACTACGCCTGGAACCTCAATGCGCAGGGGCAGCCGAACCCACAGCCGGCCGCTGCGGCATTGCGCGAGTTCATGATTACCGCGAGCCCCCACGGGTTCATCCAGGCGGCGCTGGCGGCGCCTGACGCGACGCTCTCCGAGCGGTTCTTCAACCGGTTGAACAAGACGGTGAAGGTCGTCGGGTTCACGGCCGGAAAGTACCGAATGACCGGAGAGTTCAATAGCGACAATCTGCCTGATCGCGTGGTCACGTGGTTTCCTGATCCGGTCATGGGCGACATCCAGATCGAGCTCCGTTACACCGATTGGAAGGATATCGGAAACGGCGTCAAATTCCCGTTCCACATTCACGCCCACCAGGGCGACCATCCTCTGAACGCCGGCGGCCGCAACTGGTTTGACGTGCGGGTGACCGATGCCAAAGCGAACGCGCCGGATGCCGCCGTTCCTGTTCCGGACAGCGTGCGCAACGCGGCCGCTCCGCAGCCCCGCGTCGCCTCGCAGAAGCTCGCCGATGGCGTATGGTTCGTCGGCGGCGGTTCGCACAACAGCCTCGCCGTCGAATTCAAGGATTTCGTCACCGTGATCGAGGGGCCGCTCAACGACGCCCGCTCGAACGCCGTAATCGCCGAGGTCCACAAGATCATCCCCAATAAGCCGATCCGCTATCTCGTGAACACCCACCATCATTGGGATCACACCGGCGGCATCCGCGCCTTCGTGGCGGAAGGCGCAACGGTCGTCACCGACGAGCACAACAAAGAGTTCTATCGCGAGATCGTGCTCGCGCCGCAGCCGCGGAGCCTGAGCCCCGATCGGCTATCGCAGTTCCCGTTCGGGACCACCGGCCCCGGCACGAATTCGCTGCAGACGTTCACCGACCGCTATACGATTGCGGATGGGCAGCAGGTGATCGAGCTCTATCACGTCGAGGGCCTCGATCACTCCAACGACATGCTGGTCGCGTACCTCCCGCAGTCGAAGATTCTCGTCAACGCCGACCTCTATTCGCCGCCGGCGCAAGGCGGGAATTTGCCGAACGTCAACCCCAATGCCGTGGCGCTGTTCAACAACGTCAAGCGCCTCCATCTTGACGTTTCCCAGCACGTTCCGATCCATGGCAATCCCGGCCCGAACGCCGACTTCGAGCGCATCGTCGGCCCCGTCGCTGCCCGCGCCCCGCGTCAGGGCGACGGCGGCTAATTCCAACGGTCTGAAGTCTTCGCTGTAATCGACACGGGCGAAGCGCCGCGCTTCGCCCGTGTTTTTTCTTCTGCCCGAGCTCGAACTTACTTGAACTTACTTGGCCGCAGCCTTCGTCCGCGCGTCGTGCGGGGCGAATTCCGCGAGAGCGGGGAACAGATATTCAAGGATCATCTTCGGAACGATGAGGCCGAGCGTCATCGCGATCATGATCAGGAGCGCGGTCATTCCATCAACGATCGTACTCAGCAACAGATCGAACGAGGCGCCGCGCCCGAGGACCAAAATGTCCATCAGGCCGCCGGTCATGCGAAACAAGTACGCACCGGGAATGAGAGATACGACCGATGCGAACGCGAGCGCACCGAACGGAAGCCGCAGCCGGTGACCGATCGGCGTGACGAGAACTCCGACGAGGAGGCAGGCAACCAATGCGCCGACTTCAACGCTCGCGCCCGCCCATGTGATGACCGCCCAGCGTAAGGCGTGTGCGAGCATTCCGATCGCAATCGGAATTGGCAATGTTCGCCACGGCATGGCGAAGAAGGTGCCATAAGCCCCGACAGCGATGCCCGCGGCGATCACGTCATATCCGAGCGGCACCGCCGTCTGTGGCCCGGACACCGGCAAATCGACACTGCGGACCGAAAGCCCGATGAGCAAGCCGAGACTGATGACGAACGTGATGAGACTCGCGTAGCCGACGCGGGCAACGCCAAGCGTGATGCGCGCGCGCAGGAGATCGATCGCGCCGTTGAGGAGATGCGGACCCGGAACCAGGATCATGCACGGGCAGATCGCAACGAGGCGCAGCGCCGAACTGATCCCGAGCGGAACCGCGATGGCGCCGATGATGCCGGCGAGCAGGGCGGCGCTGAACGGCTGAATGAAGGCATTGCGACTGATGCCCGCCAGCCACCGGCGCAGGGCCGCGCCGGCACCGGCACTGAGCGCGATGATGAGAAGCGTCAGGTCGTGGGTCGCGCCGAAAATCTCGCCCAGCGCCGCCGCGCCCGCGCCGGCGAGCAGCACGAAACGTGCCAACGAGACCGGCGGAAAATGCGTGACGGCCTCAAGCTGCGAGTGCGCTTCTTCCGCGCTGATCCGACCGTCGCAGAATTGTTCGATGGCGGCCGTCGTCGCCGCGACTTTTCGCATGTCGACGCCGAGCGGCGCCGCTGCAATGATCTCGTAATGCGGTCCGTGATCGTCGTCGATCCGTATCGCCAGTTCGCCCCAGCGCGGGAAGACCGTGACCCGGAAACCGAACGTGCGGCCGATCTGCTCCAGGGCCACGACCATTTGGTGCGTGGTCTGGCCGTTTTCGAAGAGCAGCCGGGCACTCAGCGATATCAGGGCGATGTCGCGTGATGAGATCACGCGCTCGTGCGGCGGGTCGCCCATCGTTTCGTCGGCCTTCGATTGGCCCGCAAAAAGTCAGCGGCCAGTTGCGACGTATGGCCTGACCATCTTGGCCGGGTCAACCACGCGATCGAACTCG
Source organism: uncultured Alphaproteobacteria bacterium (assembly GCA_963702755.1). Lineage (GTDB taxonomy): Bacteria > Pseudomonadota > Alphaproteobacteria > Rhizobiales > Xanthobacteraceae > JAJPKK01. Next base: position 140,963 of record CAVPDZ010000030.1, read on the forward strand.
GCTTCGGTGACGAACCCAAGCTTGAGCGCCGCCGCCTTGAGGGTGAGATCGTTGTCCATGGCGTAATGGGCGATCTTGGACGCCTTGTCGTAGCCGATCACGGGCGCGAGCGCCGTCACCAGCATGAGCGACTGATCGACATATTCCTTGATGCGCCTGAGGTTGGGCTTGGTGCCCTCCACCAGGAATTTGCGGAAGTTCGTGCAGCCGTCGGTCATGAGCGTGATCGAATGCATGACGTTGAAGATCATCAACGGCTTGTAGACGTTCATCTCGAGATAACCGCTGGCGCCGCCGAAGCCGACGGCCACGTCGTTCGCCATCACCTGCACGGCGACCATCGTCAACGCTTCCGCCTGGGTCGGGTTGACCTTGCCGGGCATGATCGATGAGCCGGGCTCGTTCTCCGGGATCATCAACTCGGCGAAGCCGGCGCGCGGGCCGCACGACATCAGCCTGATGTCGTTGCCGATCTTGTAGAGCGAGACCGCGAGCGTGCGCAGCGTGCCGGACAGCTGCACCAGGGCGTCGTGCGCGCCCTGGACCGTGAATTTGTTGGGCGCAGTGACGAACGGCAGGCCCGTCAGTTTCGCGATCTCGGCGGCAACGGCTTCGGCAAAACCCGGTTCCGCATTGATGCCGGTGCCGACCGCAGTACCGCCGAGCGCCAGACGGTAGACGCCCTTGAGGCTGCCTTCGAGCCGCTCGAGATCATCGGCGAGCATCCCGGCATATCCCGACCATTCCTGACCGAGCGTCAGCGGTGTCGCGTCCTGCATGTGGGTGCGGCCGATCTTGACGATGTCGTTCCAATCGGCGGCCTTGGCAGCGATCGCGTCATGCAAGGCTTTCACGGCCGGGAGCAGGCGCTGCTTCACGCCGATGGCGGCCGCGATGTACATCGCCGACGGAAACGAGTCGTTCGATGATTGCGACATGTTGACGTGGTCGTTGGGGTGAACCGGCGTCTTGCTCCCGAGCAGGGTGCCGGCAAGCTGGCTGCAACGGTTTGAAATCACCTCGTTCACGTTCATGTTGAACTGGGTGCCGCTTCCGGTCATCCAGACGTGCAGCGGAAACATGTCGTGATGCTGGCCGCCCAGGATTTCGTCGCAGACGCGGACGATCAGCGCATGCGGCTGGTCGCCGAGACGCTTGGCGGCGTGGTTGGTGTTGGCTGCCGCCTTTTTCAGGATCGCGTAGGCGGTGATCATCTCCCGCGGCATCAGATCCGTGCCGATGCTGAAATGTTCCAGCGAACGTTGCGTCTGGGCGCCCCAGAGCTTGTCGGCCGGCACGCTGACCTCGCCGAGGCTGTCGGTTTCCTTGCGAATCTCAACCATCCTCTCGCTCCCGAGGTTTCCGGAGGAATTCAAGGGTCCTGCCCCATCATAAGCCCGCCGGGTTTTCAGGTTCTGAAGATTGCGCGGCAACGCGCGACTTTTTCTGGTCGTTTCCAATCGTCCTGTTGATGTGTTGTTCCAAAATGCGCCGAGCAAGCCGGGACCGAGCCGCAAAATGATTTCGGCGTGAGCAAAAGCTGGAGCAAGGCCCAGCCATTCCGGCTGATCTTAAGCAAGAATATACGACCCTACGGATAGATAAGACGGCAGTCCTGGAGGATCGCCAGTCCCGGAAAACGCCGACCGAAGAGGAGGGTATCGATGATTCGATGCGTGCGTCTTTGGACGGGGGAGGATGCAAATTCCCATTTCGAAGAGGGCGTCATCAGTCTCGGCGCCGGCCCGCACGGCGACCGACTGACGGAGAAGCTGCCGGCAACGACCGTCTCGTTCCAGGAAACGCCCCCGGGCGGCAAGCTCGATTGGCACACGGCGCCGGTTCGGCAGCTGGTCATCACGCTGAGCGGCACTTTGGATTTCCAGACGCGCAGCGGCGACCATTTCATGCTGCGACCAGGCGACATCCTGCTCGCCGAAGACACTGCGGGGGGAGGGCACAGCTGGAAGCTGGTCGACGATCAACCCTGGCGTCGCGCCTATGTGGTGCTCGCGCGCGACGCTGGCGTCACTTTCCAGCCAAAAGCCTGATGTGTTTCACCCATCGCGAGGTGTGCATGCCAGGAGAGCTAGGAGATCAGGAGACTTGCCATGAGCGAATTTCAGGCCGCCGCGCCGGACGTCATCCTCGTCGGCGCCGGCATCATGAGTGCGACGCTGGGCGTGTTTCTCAAAGAGCTCGATCCGGACCTTCGGATCGTGCTGTTCGAGACTCTCGAAGGCGCGGCGCTCGAGAGTTCGGACGCCTGGAACAACGCCGGCACGGCCATGCCGCGCTGTGCGAACTCAACTACACGCCTGAGCGGGCCGACGGCAGCATCGACATTTCCAAGGCGCTCGAGGTCAACGTCGAGTTCGATCTGTCGCGGCAGCTGTGGTCTTATCTGACGAAAAAGAAAGCGATCGTGCCGGATTGCTTTCATCCATCCGGTGCCGCACATGAGTTTCGTGCAGGGCGCGGCCAACGCCGCCTACCTCAAGAAGCGGCACGCGGCGCTGACGGCCCATCCGCTCTATCAGGGAATGGAGTTCACGCAGGACCGCCAGCAGCTCGCGGAGTGGGTGCCGCTCGTCATGGAAGGGCGCGACCCGCACGAAGAGGTCGCCGCGACCCGCATGATCACCGGCGCCGACGTCAACTACGGCGCCCTGACGCGCAATCTCATCGGCTATCTCCAGACGCTCGGCGGCGTCACGGTGCACTACTCGCACCGGGTGACGGACATTCGTCGCGAACCGGGCGGCCGGTGGCGCATCGAGGCGCGCGGCGGCACGAACGGCGACGTCATCGCTGCGTCGTCAAAGTTCGTCTTTCTCGGCGCCGGCGGCGGTGCTCTGCCGCTGCTGCAGAAGTCCGAGATTCCGGAGGCGAAGGGCTACGCCGGATTTCCGGTGAGCGGCATCTGGCTGCGCTGCGACGACACCGCGATCAACAAGCGTCACCATGCCAAGGTCTACAGCAAAGCGGCGGTCGGCTCGCCGCCGATGTCCGTTCCGCACCTCGACACCCGCGTGATCGGCGAAAAACATTCGATGCTGTTCGGTCCCTATGCCGGCTTCTCCACCAAGTTCCTCAAACATGGCTCGCTGCTCGATCTGTTCCGCTCGATCCGGCTCGACAACATCTGGCCGATGATGGAAGCGGGCCTGCACAATTTCGGCCTGAGCGAATATCTCGTCGGCCAGGTCCTGCAGTCATCGAAGCATCGCTTCGCGACCTTGACCGCGCTCTATCCTCGCGCCGAGCCGAAGGACTGGAAGCTCGAAGTCGCCGGCCAGCGCGTCCAGATCATCAAGCGCGACCCGAAGCAGGGCGGCATCCTCGAATTCGGCACCGAGATCGTGACGTCGGCCGACCACTCGCTGGTCGCCTTGCTGGGCGCCTCGCCCGGCGCGTCGACCGCAGCCTGGATCATGATCAACGTGATCGATCGCTGCTTCAGCACGCAATTGAACAGCGGCGGCTGGAAGGCCAAGCTGAAAGAGATCATTCCATCCTACGGCGAATCGCTGATCGACAACGTCGACCTCTGCCGCCGCGTGCGCGCCGAAACCGCCGCCGTGCTCGGCCTGCAGAACATTACGGTGCACTGATTGCCGCGGCGCAGATGGTGGGCGCGGCAGGGATTGAACCTGTGACCCCTCCCGTGTGACGGGCATTCTCATGCGAGTGGTCTCGTCGTAATTGCCGTGGAATCATCTGCTTTTAGCGTCCGCGCCGAGCAAAATCATGCACAACGAAGTAGGATTTTGCGGGGCAGTTCGCACCAAATTGGCACCAGATGATCGGCGTACGTTCGGGGCTCGCTCCTTTCCGTTTCCGGTTGCTCCGGTACCTCATCAATGAACGACGACGCCAAGACACTCTCGCGCCCCGATTGGAGGCACTGGAAACGTACCAAATCCCGAACGAACTTGCCCGGCCCAGTGGCTCCTCAACGGATTACGAACCCTACTGTTTAGATGTCGGCTGGGTCGAGGTTGGCGACGGAGTCGGCGGGGCCACGGTCACCACAAAAGCAGGAGGCTGATTGTCTCGCTCAATAATGGTGACATGTTGGATTCCGAAAGTGCCAAGCGGAATACCTTCATAGACGTAGACCCGGCCACGCGTTTCAATATCAAATTTCGATACAATCCGGGCGCGAACGATTGTGAATGGATAACGGAGCTTTATTTTTATACTAAACCTCGGGCCTTTACTAACAGCACATCGGGCGCTATAATGATTTCTTTGGCGACTTCGAACGGATAAACACCGTCCTCAATTCTTTGACTTGGAAAGATAAGCGCATGCTCCTGAATTATGCGTGATATGAGCGTATTTGCGTACCATTTATAGTCAATTCGTGCGCTGTTAAGCGTCAAAGTTGCGGTGTTCAAATTCAACGACGGCGGGATCGCGGGCCCCGGCTTTACCACCAACTGGAAGTCGGCGTCAGATTTTGATTGATCTTGGTACGTGACGTGAAAATTTTGACCCGATCACTAATCGCGAAATCATCAGTGGCTTTTAAAATCCGTATCCGTCGGTCGTTCTTTGCTGCGGCTCTGGCGTATTTGGAAAGAGACTTCGCGACAAAAAAGCCCGATTGAGCGCTGGCGGCCGTGATCTTCGCGGAAAAAACAAGTATGTGGTCCTTCCCTACGGTCTTGTCCCAGTTCCGCGCTTCAAAAATGAAAATAGATTTGTAGCCATCACCAAGGTCAAATTCGATCCAGACATCGATTTCGTGTTTAACCCCGTCGACAACGATAGTTTTGCGGAAGTTAATCGTATAAGACTTGTCAGAAAGATTTGGGTTGGCGCTTAAGATCGCGTGTTCAATTGCTCCAATCGCCTGCTCCAATTCTACGCCTTTTTCGCGGGCCGTTTTGCGCGATGTAGAACGACGGGGAGGCTTTCGACTTGTCACGGTAAATTCTCGCCATCAATCTGATCTGATATCCCCGGCAAAGCATCAGGCATGTTCAATGTCTATGGGTAGATTTCCGGTTCATAAGTCCTACAGTGAGTAAAACGCAAGAAAGTTGCCGAAAATAGCCCTAGAGCTGTCGCATGCCGAGAGCTTTCTGATGTTGACAATCAAAGCCCTGAAAAAAAGAGCTCTCGGCGAAAGACCGTAACTTTCTTGAGAAGGCAATGCGAACGTATGCGGAGAACTACCATCAAGAAAAGATCGACCAAACGCTAGCACCAAATCCGCACCACTCGGGTACGGTATAATCGACAAGTCATCGTAACCCATTGATTTCATGGTGGGCGCGACAGGGATTGAACCTGTGACCCCTCCCGTGTGAAGGGAGTGCTCTCCCGCTGAGCTACGCGCCCGCCGTCGGGACGAGCGCAATACTAAGCCCGACCGTGCGGTGTCAAGCAAGCGCGCTGATCGGTCGTGGGTCTTTTCCGACCCGCTACCTCCTCGCCGCTCGTGGGTCGATTCCGGTCGCCACTTCCGGCCCCTCCACCTTCGGCCACCACCTCCGCGCCGCGCGCAGCCGCATCACCGCGGCGGCGGCGTAAAAGCCCCGGGAGGCGGCGCGATGTTGCCCATGGATGGCGCGGGCGCTTCGGCGGCGGGCGCTGGCTCGGCGGATGGCGCCGGCTTCGCGGCGGGACGCTTGCGTTTCTTGGGCGGCGCTTTGGGCGGCGGGGCTGCGGATTGCAAGGTGGCGAGCACGGGATTGGGCTCAACCGTCGATCCGCCCGCGTTCGGGCGCACGGTAACGCTCTGCGGCGTGTAGCCGTTGAGCGCATAGTTCACCGTGAACTCATTGGCGACCGGCACCTGCTGGGTGCAAGGCGTGCGGCAGAGGCCGCCCAGCGAGGTGCGCGCCTCGGCGCCTGGCGGATCGAACTCGATCGTCAGCATCACCGTGGTCGGCTTCGTCGAAAACATGTCGAGGCTCGGCGCCCATGAGGAGCACGCCGCCAAAGCCAGCCCCGTCGCCACCACACCGATCACGCGCGTTGTATTCATGCCGGTTCTCTTCGGGCAGCCGAGCGCCGCGTCTCGACGGCTGTCATGGAGGATCGCTGAGATCCTTACCCCCAGACCCGGGGCCCGCCGCGACCACGTCGCTATACGGCGCCTGTCCTTGGCTTGCCCCACCAACTCTTATCCCACCGCAGGATTCTCTGCATCCGTCAATAGCAATAAGTGCTTAACGGTATTCCGGCCGGGTCTGGCCGCCGCGGGGGCTTGTCGCGCGAACCTGCAGGAGCGTGTCGACAAATTCCGGCAATTGATTGTAATTACTGATGATTTTATCAGGATCAAGCTGATCTATGGCGACCTCGGCGTAGCCGAAATCGACCGCCACCACCGGGACGCCGGCGGCGCGGGCGACGGCGATGTCCGGCCGGGAATCCCCGACCATAACGGCCCGGCCAGGGTCGCCGCCAGCCTTGCGCAGGGTGCCCAGCAGGATTTTCGGGTCCGGCTTCTGCACGCCAAATGTGTCCTGGCCGCAGATCGCAGCAAACCGTTCGGCAAGGCCAAGGGCGGTCAGGAGCTGCACCGATAGCCACTCGAGCTTGTTGGTGCAGACCGCAAGTGTGAAGCCGCGGCCGGCGAGCGCGTCGAGCGCTTCCAACACCCCGGGAAACGGCCGCGAGCGGTCAGCCACATGGGCCGAGTAATGGTCGATGAAGGCGTCGTACATGCGCTCGACGTCGGCGGTGTTGCGCCCTGCGCGCGCGAGGCCGCCCTCGATCATGCGACGGGCGCCGAATCCGATCAGCCGCCGCGCATCGTCATAGGGCACCTGGGGCAGCCCATCGGCGGCGAGGATGACGTTGAGCGTCTCGATGAGGTCCGGCGCGGTATCGACGAGAGTGCCGTCGAGATCGAACACGATGGTCGGGGTTGCCATGGGGCGTGGCTAGCCTTGGCCCGCCGCGATTGCAAGCACGGCGAGGCCTGTGATGCCGCTTGCAAGCGCCGCCCGGATGAGCGAAGCGATATGGGGTGCCATCTGATGCCCCCAGCCGCCGCGCCCTTGCCGAACGATCAGGCGCGCCGCCTCATCACTTTCCGATGTCAGCGAACTCAGCGCCATGACGCCCTCGACATGACCTCCGCCGACGACCTCAAGCGCGCCGCCGCCGCCCGGGCATTGGACTTCGTGCGGCCGAACATGCGGATCGGCCTTGGCACCGGTTCGACTGCGCGCCATTTCGTCGAGCTGTTGGGGGAACGGGTCCGCGCCGGGCTTTCGATCGTCGGCGTCCCGACCTCCGAGGCAACGCGCGCCGATGCCGAACGGTTCGGCGTGCCGCTCATGACGCTTGACGATGCCCCGCTCGACCTCACGGTAGACGGCGCCGACGAGATCGCCTTCGATCTCACCGTCACCAAAGGCGGCGGCGGTGCGCTGCTGCGGGAAAAGATCGTGGCCGCCGCGTCGGCGCGGATGATCGTCATCGCCGACGAGAGCAAATGGGTGCCGGTGCTCGGCCGCTATCCGCTGCCCATCGAGGTGGTGCCGTTCGGCCTTGCGGCAACCCGTCGCGCCGTGGAGGCCGAGGCGCTGGCCGCAGGCTGTCCCGGCCCGGCGACCCTGCGACGGGGCGCGGATGGACATCCTTTCGTCACGGACGGCGGGCACTTCCTCCTCGATGCTGCGCTCGCGCGCATCGACGACCCGAAGGAGCTTGCCGCACGGCTCGCCGCAATCCCGGGGGTGGTCGAGCACGGCCTCTTCATCGGTCTTGTCGGCGCGGCGATCATCGCCGGGACCGACGGCGTACGGGTGGTGGAAGGGCAGGGCGCATCCTAGAATTCACACCGCGTGGGGCGACGCAGAATGTTAGGACCACAAAGTAACGGGAGCGGAGGAATGAACCTCAAAGCATACTGGCGCCTGACAGCCCTTGCGGTCGTCTGCACGTTGCTCGGCGTGTCGGCCGCGCCGGCGCAAGAGCCGTCGAAATCGTCGATCGCCATCGCCCGCGAGGTGCTCATTACCAAGGGTGCTACCGCGGCCTTCGAGCCGGTGGTGCGGGGGGTCGTCGAGAAGGTGCGGTTGTTCTTCCTGCCGACCAACCCAAATCTCTCCCATGAGCTGAGCGAGGTGTCGGTCGCATTGCAGAAGGAGTTCGAGCCGAAGAGTAACGAGCTCATCGACGTCGTGGCGCGCGCCTATGCTCAGCGCTTCACCGAGCAGGAGCTCAAGGAAATTCTGGTTTTCTATAAGACGCCGCTTGGCCAGAAGTGGGCGAAGGAAGAGCCCATAGCGATCGAGGCCGGCTTTCGCGACGCCTCGGACTGGTCCAACCGACTGTCCGATGTGGTGATGATCCGCTTTCGCGCCGAGATGCAGAAGAAGGGCCATCAACTGTGAGTGCCGCGTCGGCCCGCGATGTCGATCTGTTCGTTATCGGCGCGGGCTCGGGCGGCGTACGCGCGGCCCGCATCGCGGCCCAGCACGGCGCGCGGGTGATGATCGCGGAGGAAGACCGTATCGGCGGCACCTGCGTGATCCGCGGCTGCGTGCCGAAGAAACTCCTGGTTTACGCCTCGCGTTTTTCCCACGAGTTTGAGGATGCCGCCGGGTTCGGCTGGACCGTGCCGACGCCGGCGTTCGATTGGCCGACGCTCATCGCCAACAAGGACAAGGAGATCGCGCGCCTCGAAGGGATTTACCGCACCAATCTCGAAAAGGCGGGCGCCGAGATCGTCAAGAGCCGCGCTGTCATCGAGGATCCGCATACGGTGCGCCTGTTGGCGAACGGCGCGCACGTCTCAGCGGACTACATTCTGGTCGCGACCGGTGGCGGCCCTCACCGCGGCCAGCCCATTCCCGGCATCGAGCACGCGATCTCCTCCAACGAAGCGTTCCATTTGCCAAAGCTGCCGGGCGAGATCGTGATCCAGGGCGGCGGCTACATCGCCGTTGAGTTTGCCTGCATCTTCGCGGGCCTCGGTTCGCGGGTGACGCTTGTCTACCGCGGCGAGAACATTTTGCGCGGCTTTGATGACGACGTCCGCGCCCACGTGCGCAGCGAGATGGAGAGCCGCGGGATCGCAGTGATCGTGGGCCAGGTGGTGACGGGCATCGCCAAAGGCGGAGAACCGGGAGCCGAGCGCTACACGGTGACCCTCTCCGGGGGAAAGGATGTCGCGGCCGATCGGGTCATGTTCGCCGTCGGGCGCAAGCCGAACATATCCAACCTCGGGCTTGAGCGCATTGGCGTGAAGATCGCGTCCCATGGCGGCATCGTGGTCGACGAGCATTCGCGCACCTCGGTGCCGTCGGTCTATGCCATCGGCGACGTCACCAATCGCATCAACCTCACGCCGGTCGCGATCCGCGAAGGCCATGCCTTCGCCGACACGGTGTTCGGCGGCCGCGATACGATCGTCGACCACACCAATGTGCCAACCGCGGTGTTCTCCGAGCCCGAGGTCGGCGCGGTCGGTCTCACCGAATTCGCCGCCCGGGAACGGTTTCACCGCATTGATATCTACAAATCGGCCATGCGGCCGCTCAAGGCGACGCTCTCGGGCCGCCAGACCCGCATCCTTATGAAGCTCGTTGTCGATGGCGAGAGCGGCCGCGTGGTCGGCGCTCATATCGTCGGCGAAGGTGCGGGCGAGATGATCCAACTGCTCGGCATCGCCGTGAAAATGGGCGCGACCAAAGCCGACATCGATGCCGTCATGGCGGTCCACCCCACGGCGGCGGAAGAACTCGTCACCATGCGGACACCGTCCGCACGCTACGGCGTCATGGCCGCGGAGTAGGCCGAGACAGCGGGGATCGAGCGATGGACAGCATGACGGTGGAGACCATCGGTGACGACATCACCCATGTAATCCTCAACGGTCGGCTCGATTCCGTCGGCGCGGCCTCCGTCGCCCAGCCTTTCAAGGCTGCGGTCGCCGACAAACGCGCCGTTATCGTCGATCTTTCGGGCGTGGAATACGTGGCGTCGCTTGCCATTCGTTTCCTGATCACCGGTGCGAAGGCTGTCAAAGGGAACGAGGGCAAACTCGTCCTGCTGTCGCCGGACGAATACGTCCACAGCGTTCTGAAGATTGCGGGCATCGACACGATGATGCCGATCCTGTTCGATCGCGCCGAAGCGATTGCGGCCGTCCGTCCCTGACAGATAGACGGCTGCAGCAGTCGTGGGCAGAGGCCGCTGAGCTACCTTACTTGGGGAGCCCGAGAGCGCTCTGGACCGCATCCATCAGCGGCGTTTCCAGATTGAGCCGGCAATAGTCCTCGACCTGATCAACTCTCTTCTCGATCGAGCTCATGTCGATGACCGTGTTGTGACGCACACCGTTGTAGTAGCCGCTCATAAAGATCGCGACCGTCTTGGTCGGCGCGATCTTGTCGAACAGGAACTGCTTGCACGTTATTTTCGTAAGGTCGATCGAGACTTGCGCCTCGGCAGTTGCGGTCGCGAAGAGTGCCGTTAGCAAGCAAAGCGCAAAACCTCTCATTCCCTTGTTCTCCCAAGCTGCTGGCCGGATCGCGGGAACCTAGCGTGACCGAGGCGTCATTCCTAGCCATGGGCAGTGAGCATGGATGACGCGAGGTTATCCTCGCGCGGGTCGACCTCGCCGACCAGCGCCGCTCGAAACGCGGCCTGCGCGGGCCGAGCAACATCCGGTCCGGCCTTGAGAGTTCCGTTTCGCGGGCGCATCCGCGGTTCGTTAAGTTGTGTGATCTGGCTCACACTTGGCGAAGCCTGTGTAGCGGTAGAGTTTTAGTGCGCGGCAATTGCCGTCGCGCATTCCCGGCCTCCGTTTGGGCATGTTGGCCAACCCATGCCCTTTCGGAGCGCCGGGAGCAAATAACCAGTCCAGACTTCAGCGGCCCTGCTTTCGTGCTGCCGCGGCTTTCTTAAGATCGGCGAGCGACAGCCGCTTCGGCCCTGAAGTGGCAGGAGGGGCCGCGGGCTTTGCCGCTGCCTTTTCCTTCGCCGCCTTGTTGCGCTTGCCGAGCGCCGCAAGCTGCTTGCGGGCCGCCTCGGCCTCGGTTGCGGTCACTTGGCCGGCCGGCTCGCCATCAAGACCGATCCGCGATGCCCCCTCTTCGACCGCCTTCAGGTACGCAGGACTGCGGCAATACCTTGCCAGCGCTGCCGAAATACGGCGGTGGGAGATTTGCGCGGCCGCGTCATAAAGCTCCTCGCGGACCCCGTTTTTGAGCGGACGCACCTGATCCGTGTTGAGCGTGAACGTCGCCGGAAATGCCGCCGCAAGTTCAGCAATGATCGCATCAGCGCCCTTGTCGTCGCGCGCCATGACGGCCCCCTCAAGCCCCTTGGGTCATATATTAGCACCTCTGCCGCCGAGCCCGCCATGGGCTTGAGCGCATCGGCCGGACCGACTTCGGCATGACGTCCTCAATGACGATGCCGCGCTTGCCTAAGGCATTGCGATGTCTTACCTACGCGGCGCGGCGGGGGAGTGTCCCGAGCGGCAAAGGGAGCTGACTGTAAATCAGCCGCCTTATGGCTTCGCAGGTTCGAGTCCTGCCTCCCCCACCAAACAGGAGAGACAGTCATCGGGGACAAGCGATCAGAAGGAAAGAGGCGGAATACCAGCGGCAAGCCTCTGATGACTGACTGATTGCTGACGAGTGATCGCTGACTCCCGGTGCGGGTGTAGCTCAATGGTAGAGCAACAGCCTTCCAAGCTGATGACGAGGGTTCGATTCCCTTCACCCGCTCCAACGCTCTTCCAGAATACGAGCGCGCTCTGGGCCACTCCGATCAAATAGGGGCAGCGGCAATCTCCAACCCATTCGACGACGACGTCAGAGCGCGCGCCTGAATTTCGAAGTGTCGCCGCGGTCGCTCTTCACGGTCAGTTCGTTCTGCGTGAATTGTTCGATGGTGCTTGTGGTAGTCCAATTCGCGACGCGCTCGTTTTCAGCGCTGGCGACGTTGAAGGTTATGGACTTGCCATTGATGGTCCAGGTTCCGCGGATCGTGCCCGTCACGCCCTGACCGAGCGTGTTGCTGATGAACCCCCTTTCTCGTACCTCGGACACGAATTGTCCGTCGCTGCGAAAGGCTATCGTCTCGTTGACGTCTCCGACGGTGCCCAGCCAGTCTCCCACGATCTTGGTCGAATAGTCCTTCTCGTCGACGGTTACCGCCGGTGAGCACGACGCCAGGGCGCATGCGAAGAGCAAGCCGAGATACGATAGCCGGTTCATGTTCAGGTCGCTCTTCGCATGCAGTCCTGCGAACGCTGCGGTGGCGCCCATCAGCGGGCGGCGGGAGGGACAATTCCATCGGCGGCGAGCTTTTCACGGCCGGCGGGTCCGGTCAGCCGCGCAACGACGTCCGCGACAGCGGGCGTGAGGGCGTTGCGATGCCAGAGCGAGAAGTCGGTGGCGAGAGCAAACTCCTTGGGAAACGGCCCGGCCAAGGCATCGGGGCTCGCCTGCACGATCTCGCTTGATTGCGACACGCCGAGATCGGCCGCACCTTCGACGACGAGCCGCATGGTCTCGACGCCGTCGCTCGAGAACTTGATCTTGGGGAGGATCTCGTCCTTCACGCCCAGCGCTTCGACCATCTTCATGAAGTGAGTCCCGACCGTCGCCCCGCGAGCAGGGTCCGATACGGCAATGCGCTTCGCCGCAAGCAGGGCCGCCTTCAATTTTTCCGGGGTGGAGACATCGGGCTTCTTGGACCCCGGTGTCACCGCAACGCCGGCGAAGGTGCTGCCGAAGGGCATGATGGTCCCATCTCGAAGCGCGCCGGCGCCTTCCGCGTTCCGGATCAGCGTGACGTTCGTGATCAGCAACGCCGCTTCAGGATCCGCACGGAAGCGCTTTTCCGTAGCGCCGGCAGTATCGAACACAAGGGTGACCTTGTTGCCCGTCGCCTTTTCGTATTCAGCCGCGATGGCGGTGAGGGGAGCTTTGGCGACGGCCGCCGCGTAGATCTTCACGTCTTGACCCTTTGCCGGTTGCGCGGAGGCAGTTCCCGCCATCGGCGCCGAAATGAACGCCGACATGAACATGGCCGCGAACATTGTTTTCTTCATTGGGCTTCCCCCTTGGCGATGCAAGCGCTCGGTTCATTGCCAGCATAGTTCGTCATGGGGGTCGGTTTATAGTCGAAAATCTTCCACGCGCCCCCAGCCGCCGGATCACCCGGTCGATGAGTTCAGACTGAGTTCGAGTTGCCCGGCTCGACCGGCACGCGAGCCTTCGCCGAGGCGAAATCTCCTTGATTTTTCCGACGGATGATGGCCCCCTGACGCTGCTCGGTTATTGGAGCACCGCGCCCGTCTCTCCCGTTGGGTCGGGCGCTGGATTCCTCTTGCAACCGATATGCGCGCATCACCTGAGATGTGCGCCCAACCTTCATTGGAAGTTCGCATTCCGACGGAGGAAGTTGTGACCAGGCTGTGCAAAACGACATTGGCGTTGTTCTCGTTGCTGATCGCGCTCGCCGTGGTCGTGACCGCAGGTGCCGCGACTTACACCGTCGGCGGCTACTCGCTGGGCGAACGGATTGCGCGCGACAATGCGGGCTTCCGATCCTTCAAGTGCGAGCCGAGCGATGTCTTTGAGGGGTACACTTGGTGCGAACGCTCGCAGCGAATGACCGCCGCGCAAGGCAATGGCACGCGGAAAAATGTCATCATTCACGGCGACGATCGGGCTCCTGTTTACCTCATGGAGAACGTCGCGCCGGTCGCGATCGACCGGAACGCGATCGAAGCGGAAATCGAAAACCTCTCGAAACGGATGAACGAGCGGCCGGTCAAGGTCGAGTGGCCGCCGCAGCTTCCGGGGCTTCCGACCTCGGTCATCGTGTCGTGGGGAAAGGTCGAGTTGGAGCCGCTCTCGAAGGACGACATGGAGACCGTCGCGGCGGGGAACAACCCGGCGCGGGGGCTGCTCGTGGATACCCTCGGCGACCCGACGCGGTCGGCCACGGCCGGGCTGCCCGGTGTACCGTATCGCCGGCGGAGCAGGCTATCTCTATTCGGCGAGCTTCGACGGCAGCGGCCGCGGACATCAGAACTACGTTGCGGTCGACGTCTCCCAGCCGTCACTCAAGCTGTTTCTGCCTAAAATTCGCGAGGCCATACGGAAGGATCAGACGAAGGGCAGCAACGATTACGGACTATGGGGGGATATTGCGCTTGCGGTGCGCAACGTCTCGCTGGACGCTTCGGCAGACATAGCAAACGAAGCGCTGGACAAGGCGTTCAGCCAGTACAAGTCAAAAAAATTGCGCTCCCGCGTATGGTCGCTCCTTCCCATGGGATCGACTGGTCGCCTTGCGGAATACAGCTACTATTCGGACGACATTTATGGTCCCAAGACCGGCTACCCCAAGGTTCGAGCCGATATCGAAGATTTCCTGGCGAAGAATCCGTCGGAGCCGTTCAGCGAGTTTTTGTTCTATACCATCGGCGATATCGACAAGGCGCTGGAGGCAAACCCCAACTCCGTCATCATCGACGTGCTGCGCTACGGGAAGGGTCATCAGCTTCTCAAGGATCTGCTCCAGGAGACCGCGAACCACGTCAAGATGCCGAAGATGGAGGACTTGCAGGAGCCGGTGAACGATGCGCTGGCATTTCTGAACCAGCACCCCGAGCTTTCCGACAACAAGCCGCTGAGCGCCGTCGTTCCGTCCTTCGCCGAACGCGCCGCCGCGGCCCGGCCGTATTTCGAAGCGGTCGTGGCCCACTCTTCGGCGCCCCTGAGTGACGATGCCGCATACATGCTGGCGTGGCTCGATTATCACCAAGGCAAGTTCACGGCGGCGTTGGCCGAACTGTCTCAAGCGATGTCGCTCGGAAATCGCGACTACGAGGAGCCGGCGGTGAAGCAGGCGGTTCGGATTCTCCGCCGTTACGCTGCACGCGAACAGCTCGCGATGGTGGATGGAAACGCGGTTTTAGCGAAGGAGCCGACGCTGTGGTATCTCGCCGCTCGCGCTGCTTACCGGGAATTCGACTATCCGACGGCTGTCGAGATTGGCGAACGCGGATTGCGCCGGATGAACGTATCGATCGATCGCCTGCCGGTGACCACCGATCAGGCCAAGATCGATGCCGCGCTCAAAAGGATACTCCCGAAGGACAGCGAACTCGACATCAATCTGCGTGAAATTCCTTACGTGATGGAAGCCTCGCGCGAGATTCAGCAGTACTTGGCTTTCCTGAAATCGCCGGCTGCCCAGATTCCCGATAATCTCAACAAGCGAGCGCGCGCGATCATCATGAAATATTCGCGGCTGGTGGAGCAGCCGGACTCCTCCGCCGGCAAAGCACCCCAGATCGTGTCGCACCGGGACCTCAGGCAGGCGCTTCATCTGATCGAGATGACATCCCGGAGCGCGGGGCAAAACCCGCAGAATGCCGCACTGCGTGAATGGATGATGTATCGCAAGGTGCGCATCCTCGTGCAGTTCGCGCCGGAGCAAGTTCCCGACGCGGTCGTGGCACTGGAGAAGGAGTTCCCGAATTCGAAATTGCTGGATGATGCGCTTGCCGAGGAGATCTTTGCCGAAGGTGTCGCGCGGAAAGACGTTGCGGGCGCGGAAAAGACATTTCGGAGGCTTGTCGAGAAGTATCCGAACGGCAATGCCGTCGACAACGCCTACACGTGGATGGCGATCATCTATCGCTGCGCCGGACGCCCGGACGATGCCCTCAAGCTCAATCGCGATATTCTGAGGCTCTTCCCGACGACGCGGCATGCCCGCTACGCAACGACGCGGATGGCGGAGCCTGACGCCAAGTCCTGCCGGGCGTGGCAAACGGCAGACCAGGACGGCACGAAGTAGCGGGCCGCTTGGTCATGTCAGACCGCCGCGGGTGTGAGTTCTAAATAGGCTAGCCTGCGCCGGCTGGCCGGCTCAGGGCGCGAGCGAGCGTCCGACCCGAATGCCGATGCTGTCGCTCCCCTTGTCAAAGTTCCACCAGTCGCGCGCGGCCGACCGCAGCATTCTGGCGCGCTGAACCCAGGAGCCTCCGCGGATGACGCGGTGGGTGCAATTTCCGCCCGTCCAGGCCGCCCCATTCGGATCGGCATCGCGGTAGTTGTCCTGATAACAATCCTCGACCCACTCCGACACGTTGCCGTGCATGTCGTAAAGCTGGAAACGGCTGGGCTTCTTCTCTCCCACCGGGTGCGGCTGGCCGTCGGAGTCGAGGGCGAACCACGCATACTGATCGAGCACCGCATCGTCGTTGCCGAATGAGAAATGCGTGGTGTGCCCGGCCGGGGGATTTGCCCTTGCCGCGTATTCCCATTCGGCTTCCGTCAGCAGCCGATAGTCCTTGCCGGTGATGCGTCCAAGCCACGCCACGTATTGTTTCGCGTCCTTCCAGCTGACGTTGATGACCGGCTGACGGCCGCGGCCCCAGCCGTTGTCGTTGGTCACCGGCGAACAGTCGCCGTGCGCCACGCAGGCTTGCCACTGGTCGAACGTAAGTTCGAAGGCCGAGACTGCGAACGGCCGGTCGAACGTCACCGTGTGGGTCGGCTGCTCGTCGGGGTTGGGTTGATAGCCGATGGTGACGCTGCCTGCCGGAATGACCACCATCTTCGGGCAGTCGGCGCATTCGGTGAAGTCGGCGAGCGGCATGAGCGCGCGTTCTTGCGCGGCCGTGAGGGGGTGGGCGCGCAGCAACGCGTAGGAATGTTCGTTTAGCCACGGCCACTGCCACCAGATCGCGAATCCTGCTGCTACGGCCGCAACGAGCGACGAGGCGGCGAGCCGGTGAACCAGCACCCTGCGGCGGCTCCGCACGATGAAATCCCGCTCAGGCGCCGGGATGTCCTCAGGGCGCCGCGACAGCCAGCCGCGCGCCTGCTTCAACGCGAAGCCCCTGAGCAATGCGTCGCTCTTTGAGCGGGCCGGCGTTGCCTCCCATTCGCGCTTGGCGAATTCCAGTCCGCTTCGCCAGGCAAGGAAGCCCCGCTCGCCAGCAATCCACTCTTTCAGCTTGTCCCAGCGCCGGAAAATCGCCTCATGCGCGACCTCGGTGTAGGTCTCGCCGCCCTGGGTCACGGTGACCAGAAGGCGATTGGGGTAATCGGCAAGCTCCGAGACCAGCCGCCATTCCTGATCGGAAAATTCGGAGCGGGGCGCCCGTCGCCGCGTTGGCTCGCCGTCTTGCCGCACGGTCGCGCATCGAATCGTCAGCACGCGCCGGAGCGCAGCCTCGCTCTCCGCATGCGCCGCAAGGAAGCTGCTGGCGCGCGAGACGAGGACGCCGCCAAGCTCGAAGGACTGCGCGGGAAGACGCAGGATGCCGTCACCCTCTCGCACCATCTGCGTCCACATGTCGTCGAGCGTGTAGGAGAGGAGCGGCAAAGCGCCGACGTCCTTGACCGAAATCCTCGACGGTCCTTCGCGTGATGATGTCGACAAGGGTCGGACTTTCGAAACGGGCCGACAGCAGCTCGGCCGGCTGGCTGATGACCTGGCGCAGTTCCGGCTCGCCAAGCGGCGGCACATCGATCTGGAGCCGCCCCTTGAAAAGGGGGCCATCGTTTTGCAGGTGACCGAGGAAGTCCGATCGCAAGCTCATCATGGCGCGAAAACGCGGGGCGGTCAGCGCCTGGCCGAGGAGCTCGGAGAAGCGCTTGCGCTGGCGCTCGTCGGCGCGGACGTAGAGCTCTTCGCCCTGGTCCACATACAGGAAGAAGGCCGACGGCTTCGACTGGTCGAGCTCGAGGCGGCGGCGCTCGGTCGCGTCGATCAAGTCGCGCAGCGTCGCCTTGTCGTCCCGCAACAGCTCGATCCAACCGTTCTGGTGCTTGACCCGCTCGGGATCGGTGGCCGCGAATTGCCAGCGGTCGAGGAAGGCTTCGACGAGCGCCCGCAGCGGCTCCGTGCCCGGCTTGAGCTTGAGGAACAACCATTGGCGGCTGTTCTGAAAGACCTCCGGCCATTGATTGGAGACGCGCGCCTGATCGGGCCACGCCTGGCGCTTGAGCGCCGCCAAGACCCCAGCCTGGGCCAGCGAAGATTTGCCCACCCCCGAATTGCCGATGAGGATCGGAAGCTTCTCGGGGACCGCTATCGCGTTGAGCGACTCGACAGTCTCCGACGTCCGCCCGAAGAAGTAGTCGCTGTCCTCCTCGGTCATGGCGGCAAGGCCGCGATAGGGAGCCGCGTGGCGCCACAATTCGCCCGGCCGCGAGCCGGCGCCGGCCGCTGCATCGAACAGCTTTGCTACTTCCTTGTCGGAGGCCGGATCGGGGGCGACGATCCAGTGCACTCGCCGCAGGAACGGCAAGCCCGGCGCGTTCTGCCCCTCCATCAACATAAGGACGAGCGGAAAATCCGGGGACTTCACCCGTTTGTCGAGCGCCTCGTCATATTCCAGCACTTGCCAGGGGCCGAGGCCGCGCTCGTCCCACCAGCAGGATGAACGCCGTGGCGTCCGCGATTTCCTGGGCGAGCTGCGCCGTCCAGAAGCCGCCGGCCCGGTTGTGGTGGACCGCCATGAAAACACGGGACGTCGGATCTTTGCGCTCGATCGCAGTCTTGAGCCGCTCGGCGAGCGCCTGGTCTGGCGAGTGGTAACTCAGAAACCAGCGCTGCATCACCTACGACCCGGAACCTTGAACAATTCAAATCGCGCGCTTCCGATCTCTGCACCGGATCATCTTTCATCGCAATCAAGCTTTGAAGGGCAAATACCGGCCGCCGGCAGGAGCTTCGCCAGCATGGTGAATCCCGTCCGCGGCGATGTTAGGCCAGCGTGGCCGCCGCGCGGCTCAGCCGGCGCGCGGTTGCTGGCTTCATTGCAATGCGATAAGAACGCCAGGCATGCCCGCAGAGGCGTGTGACCCCCTTCCTCAACCTTCCGGATCGTTGAACCCGAATGTGACTGGAAAATCGGGCGTCTTCCCGCTCAAGCCTGTCCGGCGTCCGCGGGTGACGGCGACCGCCAAAGGGATGAGGAACCCTCGGAAGGAAATCTCATGTCAGTTACGCGTCATCTCTACAGCCTCGTCGCCGCCGGCGGTCTGGTGCTCGCCGCATGGGGCATGGGCGGCGCCGCCAACGCGGCGGAGCCGTTCGCACTCACGTCCTCGACCTTCAAGGACGGCACGATGATGCCGAAGAAGGTCGCCAACAAGAACCCGCAGAATCCGAACTGCGTCGGCGACAATGTTTCGCCCGAACTGTCGTGGTCGGGCACGCCGGAAGGCACCAAGAGCTTCGCGTTCACCATGGTCGATCCCGAAGGCCGCGGCGGCCTCGGCGTGTTCCACTGGGTCGCTTACGGCATCGCCCCGACGACGACGTCGTTCGCCGAGGGCGAGGTCAGCAAGGAGTCGCCGAAGTACGTGGGCGGCAAGAGCACCCAGGGCGTCGGCTTCTTCTCCGGGCCGTGCACCCCGCCGGGCTCCCCGCATCACTACACCTACATGGTGATCGCGACCGATCTTGCGCCGACCGAACTGTCGCCCGGCCTGACTTTGCCGGAACTGCAGGCAAAGCTCGCCGGCCACACCAAGGGCGCCGCCGGCCTCGTCGGCCTCTTCGTCAAGCCGCAATGAGCTGACGCCGCGCGGGCTTGCCCGCGGGGGCTTTTACGCGCGATTGCAAGTTTGAGCGGTCCCGGAGCAATCCGGGGCCGTTCTTCTTTTGCGGCGGCGTAGGGCGGGCGCCTGCGGCGCCCGTCGGCGGGTGGCTTCGAGAGGGCAGGGCCTTGCATCGCGGCCCGCGCTCATGCATGAAAAACGCCGGCAGTTCCTTCGGAGGCATCGTTCGCCCGCCGTAGGAGTGTAGCTCAATTGGCCAGAGCACCGGTCTCCAAAACCGGGGGTTGGGGGTTCGAAGTCCCTCCACTCCTGCCAATTAACTCAATGACTTAGCGTCAATTACAGACGCGATCAGTTGCCAAGTTTAAATTGGGGCAACGCTGAGGGCAACTGGAATACGCGATAGTCGACGCCACCATCGTCAAGGTCCACCGCCACGGACAGGGCGCAAAAGGGGGACCCAAAGCCAGGCGATCGGCCGCTCGAAAGGCGGCATGACCACCAAAATCCTGGCCCTCACCGATGCGCTCGGCAATCTCGTGCGCTTCGTGCTTCTGCCGGGGCAGCGCTTCGACACGGTGGGCGTGCCGCCCCTAATCGAAGGATTGGCCTTCGACGCGCTGATCGCCGACAAAGCCTTCGACAGCAACTCGATTATCGCCAATCTCGACGCGCGTGGCGCGAAGGCCGTCATCTCCCAACATCCGCGTCGCGCAAAGCCTCTCAGCATCGACGAGGAAATGTACAAATGGCGGCATCTAATCGAGAACTTCTTTGGCAGGCTCAAGGAGTTCAAACGCATTGCAATGCGCGCCGACAAGACCGATCAAAGCTTCGCCTCCATGATCCATCTGACTGCAGCCGTGATAAACTCCCGATAAATCCCAACAGCCCCTAAACCGTCTTGCTACCGTTGCTGCGGGGGCTGCTCGGTCTGCGCTACGGCCGAGGACTTCCTTGGCGACGAGGGTTCGCAGGTTCAAATTACGTGCCTTGGGCCGCTTAAGCGACGCGAATGTTCTCGGCTGTGGGACACCATTAGTCGTAAGAGAGCCCAACCGACACTAAGGTCGGCTCGAACCCACCGCGTCGAATGTCAGGCATATGCCCTCCCTCTGTGAGGTGATTGCGCTTAGCTCCATCCGGGCTACAAGTTCGGTTCGGGATGACCATGTTCCTGCACTGGCCCGCCCTAGCGCCGGGTGACGATCCTCTTACGCTGCCGACCGAGCGCGTCGATTGCGTTGCGGTCTCGCTGATGGCGCTGGCCGCAGACGCGCAGGGCCATTTGCGGAGCTGTTTTGTCTGCGCGCGAAATCGAGATCGCGCGACGCCACCGCCATGAACATGATCGGGCGAACTATGTCACCCGCCATGCTGCTCTGCGTCTTATCCTCGCGCGTTACCTGAAAGCTCCGCCAGCCTCGCTGGTGTTCTCCGAGGAGACGAATGGCCGGCCGATCCTCGCGGGCCCCGCCGCCCGCCTGCATTTCAATCTCAGTTCCTCCGGCGACATCGCACTGCTGGCCGTCTCCTGCGTCGCTCCGGTCGGGGTCGATGTCGAGAAGGTGCGCGAAATCGCGGATGTTCTGGCGTTGGCCCGCGATCATTTCGCTCCGACCGAGTTCGACGATCTGAACCGTCTGGCGCCCGAAGAGAGGCTGTTTTCTTTCTTCGTGACCTGGACGCGCAAGGAAGCCTTCGTCAAGGCGACAGGTCTCGGATTGTCGTTCCCGCTCGACGGGTTCAGCACGGGTCGAACGGACAGTCCGGCGGCAGTGGATGTCGGAGGTGCCCGCGACAAAAACTGGACGATGAAGGATCTCGTCCGGGTCCGGGCTATGCCGGGGCGCTCGCGATCCATCAACCTCGCGTCGCGATCCGTTGCCGGCGGGCCGACTGGTCGTGGCTGCTCGATCCGCCAAACTGAAGCCCTTATCGCCAGACCTAACTTTTCCGACACGGCAGAAAGTAGGTGTATCCCTTGAACGCGCTGTAATCGCGATGCGGTTCGAAGGGCTGGATCGGCGCTTTGCGCTGCGCAGTCGGCCGAACCTCCAGCGAAAGCATGTAGAGCGGATCGATCAGGCGGGACGTCGCGTTCTCGAAATATTCGGTGCCGTGCTCACCCGTGCGCCACGTCAGCGCCCCCTCGTCCCCAACCTCGTAAACCTCAAGATGCACTTCAGGCAAATATTTGCGGTTGCCGCCTGGGCGGAATACCGTCGCGATGCGCTCACCGCGGGCGATCCGCTGGCCTTCTTTGAGGCCGCTGATCTCCTCATACCTGAGATGGTCGAACTCGGCGTAGTAGGACGCCACTCCCGCGTTGAGTCCGAGGTCCTCGCGCGAGTGTACGATCAGCAGTGCGCCTTCGCGCCCTTGCCCCCAATCGGCGACCCAGACGCGACGCACCGTGCCTGGTGCCGGGGCTAAAACGGCGTCGCCAAGACGCCCGCCGTCGACACCGGAGTGGATCTCGTCCCGTCGCGTGCGGTCGACATCAATCATGCTCGCATAGAGCGAAGTCAGCGGGGAGCATGCATAACCTTTGGGATATTCCGGCTCGAGGCCTGTCGGGGTGATGCCATAACCCTTGATGCTGTCGTCCATGACGTCCGCCGGCCTTTCGATTTCCGCCGCATCGGTGGGCGAGGCGGCCTTTCCGCCGATCCCCATTGCCGACATCGCTGCCAGCATTGCCGCCGCGGCAAGCCGTCCGGTGTGCGCGGCCGAGGATGTCAATTCGGGCTCCTCGATGGAGCGGATGTGTTCTAAATCACCGGTTCCTCCTGTGATTTGTGCCAGCAGGGGCTTTACCCGAGAACCAAATACTCGCTTGGCGCGACTAAAAAGGCGAATCCCGCAAGGGGCGGAAAAAAGGTGGTTGCCGTGCTGAAAATCTCCATCGTCATGCTGACAACGGCGGTATTCGCCGGATTGTTGATCGCCGATCCCGGTGCGCCGCTGTCGGCTGCCGCCGGCCGGACCAGGATCGCGACTGCGAATGCCGGGACGGCCGTCAACCAGCAGCGATCAGGCCAAACGCCCTCCTCGGCGGAGGCATCGGCAGCAGCGCCGCTCGTCGTCCGTCAGGACGCCCCGGCCGTGTCCAAAGGACCCGACAGGCGGGCAGCGGGATCTTCCCGTCCTCGACCAGCCGGTAAGGGTTGCCTCGCTCGCCAATGCGGTGTGCGGAGTGCCGGACCTTGCTGTGGTGATGACGCCCCGCGGGCCGGCCGCGGGCGCCCCGGATTCGGAGCGCCAGGTCCGCAAGCAGACCCCGCATCGCCATTTGGCGAGCCGCGCGCTTCACTACCGCCGGCATGGATAACCGATCGCCATGACCTAACGAACCTGCGAATTCCGATCGGGTCGTCGCGGATTCCATCCTTGCACAACCCGCGCTGCTGCATTCGTTATTCGAAGCCCAGGCCGTGCTGCGGCCGGAGCATCCGGCGATCGAATGCCGGGGAACGATCCTCTCCTATGGCGAACTCGATCGCCTGGCTAACCGTTTCGCGCACTACTTCCGCTCTCAAGGGCTCGGACCCGGTCAGCTCGTCGCGTTGCATCTTGAGAAGTCGACCGCGCTTTTTGCCGCTTTGCTCGGCGTATTGAAGGCCGGGGCGGGCTATGTGCCGCTCGATCCCAAATTCCCGGCTGACCGTATCGCGACCATCATAGAGGATGGCGCGATCGCGCTGGTCGTCACCCAGGCCGCGTTGGCAGGCGCCTCGGCAGGCGCCGGCGTCAACCGGTTGCTGGTCGATGTAGCGGCCAAGAGTACGCCGGCATGCCCGACACGCCGATCCCGGCAACGGGCGTGCAGCCGAGCGATGTCTGCTACGTGATCTATACCTCCGGTTCGACCGGACGGCCGAAGGGTGTCGCGATAGAGCATCGCAACGCGGTCTGCTTCGCGGCGGCGCTGCCGACGAGCTACGGCATCACCGGCGACGAGCGCGTCTATCAGGGCTTTTCG
The DNA here is from genome assembly GCA_963702755.1 of uncultured Alphaproteobacteria bacterium. Taxonomy (GTDB): domain Bacteria; phylum Pseudomonadota; class Alphaproteobacteria; order Rhizobiales; family Xanthobacteraceae; genus JAJPKK01. The sequence continues at coordinate 164,477 of CAVPDZ010000030.1, forward strand.
CTCGCCTTCGATGCCGCAGTCGAGGAGGTGTGGGCGGCGTTTTCCCTTGGCGGCACGCTGGTGGTGCCGGCCGACGACGTAACGCGCTCCCCGCAGGACGTGGCTAGCTTCATCGCCCAGAACCGGATCAGTTACTTCTCGACGGTGCCGAGCTTCCTCGCGATGATCAACGACCCGCTGCCGAGCGTGCGGCTCCTCGTCCTCGGCGGCGAAGCGCTGCCCGCCGATCTCGTCGGACGTTTCGCCCACGGGCGCCGCATGCTCAACACTTACGGGCCGACCGAGGCGACCGTCGTGGCGACGTTGTGCGAGGTCCGCCCCGGGGAAGCGGTAACGATCGGCACCGCTTTGCCGGGCTACGAGACCTACGTGCTCGACGAACGGATGCGTCCGGTCGCGGTCGGGCAGGAGGGCGAACTTTATATCGGCGGCGGTGCGATCGCCCGTGGATACCTCAACCGAGGCGAGCTTACGGCGGAAAAGTTCGTTGCCAATCCGTTCGGTCCCTCGCCGCGGCTCTATCGCACCCATGACCTCGTACGCCTTCGCGCCGACGGCGAAATCGAATTTCTGGGACGCATCGATGGGCAGATCAAAATTCGCGGCTTCCGTGTCGAGTTGAGCGAGATCGAGGCGGTGCTGATGGAACTGCCCGGCATCCGCAATGCGGCCGTCACCGCCGTCGACGCCAACGGCTTCAAGGAGCTCGCGGCGTTCGTGGTCGCCGATGCCGGACTTGGCCAAGCCAGTCTTGCCGATGTCGACCGCGCCGCAACGGTCGCGCATCTGCGCGCGAAGCTGCCGGAATACATGCTGCCGAAATTCCTCGACCTGGTCGACGATCTGCCCCGCATGACCAGCGGCAAGATCGATCGAAAGCAGTTGCCCCACCCCGTCAAGCTGCTCGCGGCCGCGACTTCGCGCGCGCTCGTCGCGCCGCGCGACGAGACCGAGCGGCTCATCGCCGAAGCGTGGGCTCAAGCGCTCGGCAACCCGGCCATCTCGGTTGCCGACGACTTCTTCCTCGATCTCGGCGGCCATTCGCTGGTCGCCGCCCAGGCGGTCACCGCGATGCGCAAGAAGCTCGGGCACGAGCACATCTCGGTGCGAGACCTCTATTCCCACCGCACGGTGGAAAGGCTCGCGATCCACCTCGCCGGCTTCCAGCCGGTGCAACGCGATGAGACGCAGGCCGCGCCGGCAATCTCCGCGAGCCAACGGGCATTCGAAGGAGTGCCCCGGTGGGAGCGCGCCGCCTGCTATCTGCTGCAAGGGCTTTCGCTCGCGGTCTATTACACTGCACTCGGATTGCCGGCCGCAGTCGTGATCTTCACCATCCTGTCGATCGTCGAGGGCGGCATCCAGCGCATCGATTTTGCGATCCGCACCTTGATCATCGCCGGCTTCCTCGTGCAGCCGCTTTATCTCGGCCTCGCTATCGGGACGAAATGGCTCGTGGCGGGTCGCTTCCAGCCGGGCCGCGTTCCCCTGTGGAGCATCGCGTATTGGCGCTTCTGGGTGGTGCGGCTGTTCCAGGGCCTCGCCGGCGCGCGATTCTTCCGCGGCACGCCGCTGATGAATCTTTATTTCCGCGCCATGGGCGCCAAGGTCGGGCCGGGCGCGGTGATCTCGACCATCCACTGCGTCGCCTACGATCTGGTTTCGATCGGTAAGGGAGCAAGCATCGGGGCGGAAACTCAGTTGCTGGGATATCGCGTCGAGGACGGCATGCTGGTGCTCGGCGATGTCGACATCGGCAATGACTGCTTCGTCGGGATGCACTGCGCGCTGGGCCTCGATGTCGTGATGAAAGACGGCGCGCGGCTCGATGACCTGTCGCTGCTCGCCGACGGCGCGCGCATGGAACGCGGCGAATGTCGCCGCGGCGTGCCGGCCGAGCCCGCGCAAGTCGACGTGCCGGCAGCCGACGCCGGCGAGCCGGCGCCCTCCCGCCCGGTACTTTTCGGCCTTTGCCATTTGGCGCTCATCTACGTGATGGGCTATTTCGCGATCTTTTCTGCGCTCCCGAGCATCTATCTCGTCGCCTACGCGCTCGATGCCAGCGTGCCGTGGGCGATCGGGGCGACCTTCGTCGGCGTGCCACTCGCCATCCTCGTGTTTGCCGTCGAGGTGATCGCCGTCAAACGCTTCTTCGGCCGCGAGAAGTGCGGGACGTTCGCGTTGCACAGCGGCGAATATCTCATCCACTGGACATTCGACATGCTGCTCGGCGCCTTGAGCAGCGTCCTGATGCCGATCTATGCGACGATCTACCTACCGCCGCTGCTGCGGCTGCTTGGCGCGAAAATCGGCACCAATGCCGAGATCTCGACGGTGCTGCATATCTCGCCCGACCTCCTGGAGGTGGGCGCGGGCAGCTTCCTCGCCGACGCCTGCGTCGTCGGCGGAACACGCGTGCACAACGGCGTCCTCGAGGTGAAGGCCAACCGGATCGGCGCCCGCTCCTTCATCGGCAACAGCGCCCTCGTCCCCGGCGGCGTCGATGTCGGCGACGACTGCCTGATCGGCGTGCAATCAACGCCGCCGGCCGGGATGTCGCCGACGCCCGACGGCACCCGCTGGCTGGGCTCTCCAGGCTTCGAGCTCCCGCGCACCCAGGGGTTCACCTGCTTCAGCGCCGAGGAGACCTATCGTCCGACCCCCGCGCTCTACCGCACCCGTGCGGTGATCGACGCAATGCGCATCCTGCTGCCGACGCAGCTTGCCGCCGCCAGCCTGATCGGCTTCGTCGGTCTGATGCTGCTGGCAAGGACGCATCTGCCGGTATGGGCGGCGCTTATGTGCGTTCCGGCGGCCTGCATGCTGCTCTCCTTCGCCGCCGTCATGATGGCCGGCGGAATCAAGGACGTGCTGATCGGCCGCTACGAGCCGACGATCAAGCCGCTGTGGTCGAAGTTCGTGTGGATCAACGAATTGGTCAACGGCATCTATGAGAGCACCGCGGCGCCGGCGCTCCGGCCGCTCCTCGGGACCCCCTTTGCGGTCTGGGGGCTGCGGCTGATGGGCTGCCGCATTGGGCGCCGCGTGTTCATGGACACGACTCTGTTCTCCGAGTTCGACCTTGCCCGGATCGGCGACTATGCGGCGGTCAACTACGGCGCAACCATCCAGACCCATCTGTTCGAGGACCGCATCATGAAGGCCGCGCCGCTCGAGATCGCGGAAGGCGCGACGATCGGCAACATGGCGGTCGTGCTTTACGACACAAAAATGGGGCTTGGCTCATCGCTCGCACCGCTGTCGGTCCTCATGAAGGGCGAGACGCTCCCGCCGCTGTCGCGCTGGTATGGCGTCCCGACCCAGCCGATGCCCGCAGCGCCTCGCAGCGCCGCCGGGCTGGCGATCAGGGTCCAGGACGACAGCGGATCGCGCCGGCCTGATGGAGTCGCCGCCGCGGCGGCGGTGCTTTGAGGGTCGACACTCGCGTCCGCCGGCCCACATGACGTTGCTCATGGCAAAGTCGAGCGGCTCGAATTGCTCCACATCGTTTCCCCCACGTTGCCCCGGAACTGTTGTCAACGCAGCGACCTCAGGAATGGCTCGGAACGTCAGCGACTTGGTCCGTTGGATCACCGGGTCTTACGACCTTGGACCATCGCAGCGGAACTGGGGCAAGCAGGGCTGTCGCATCCATTCGATCAAGTACCGGAGAGCTCATTCGCTTCCTGCAAATGATTTTCCTTCAGGACCGCATCATCCTGGAAAATCAGCGACCGCGTTTGCTGCTGCTTGCGCCGCGCGCAGAAATTCCCACGCGTGCCAATATTGTCTCCGTCGTCTACCGGCGCTGGCTGAAGGAGAAGGGCCTGACTTATGGCACCGCGGAACGTAAGGTGGCCGGATGAGAGAAACCGGAGAACATCACGCCATTGCGAATCAAGGGGTGTCAAGATGAATGCAAACTGAGTGCCGATCATCGACATTGGTTCGTTCCTGTCGGGCGATCCTGCCGGCCGCATCATCATTCCGCAGGCGGTGGCGGCGCTGCGAGGCCATCGGATTCTTCACGATCGTTGGTCATGGCGTTGACCCCGCGGTGATCGCCGCCGCAACAGGCGCGTCTCGCGCTTTTTTCGATCTACCGACCGTTGAGAAGCTTGCGGCCCGCTCGACTGACGCGGCGCTCTTCGCGCGGCTATCGCGGCATCGGAAACGAGGGGCTCGCCGGAACGCGAGCCGACAAGACGCCGCCCGATCTCAAGGAAGTATTCCATCTCGGTCCACCGGACTTTCCGCACGATGCCTACCATACAGCGCCCGAGGCACACCCGCACTTCGTCGATGACGTTTGGCCGTCCGCGCCGACCGACTTCCGCCCGGCGGTAACCGCCTATTATCACGCGATCGAGAAGCTTGCCGGCGATCTCATGCGAATTTTTGCGTTGGCGCTCAAGCTTCCGGAGAATTATTTTGCCGACAAGATCGATCGTCACATCAGCGCACTGAGGATCATCAATTATCCGGAGCAGATGCAGACACCATTACCCGGGCAGCTGCGCGCTGGTGCGCACAGCGACTACGGCACGCTCACCATTCTGCTCGGCGAGAACCAGCCGGGAAGCCTGCAGGTCTATTCCAAAGACGGACAATGGATGGACGTGCTGATCCCGCCGCAATCCTTTGTCATCAACATCGGCGACCTGATGATGCGGTGGACCAACGACCGGTGGGTCTCGACGCTCCACCGGGTGGTCAATCCGCCGGAGCCGGTCGCTGCCCGGGCGCGGCGGCTTTCGCTCGCGTTCTTCCATCATCCGAACTACGACGCCGAGGTCGCGTGCATCCCGACCTGCGCGGACGCAAACAACCCCTCGCGCTATTCCCCGGTAAAAGCTGGACCGTACCGCAGCGATAAATACGTCCAGGCCAGCATCAAGCCAAACGCCGCGTGAGCGTTACATTCGTCCTGGTGCACGGCGCTTGGCAAGGCGCCTGGGCCTGGAACACGATAGTGCCAAGACTGGCCGCGGCAGGACATCGCGCGATCGCCGTCGACCTGCCCGGCAACGGTCGCGACGCGACACCGCCGGTGGAAGTCGACGTCCAGCTCTACGCTCGGCATATCGCGGACATCATCGATGGCATTACCGGGCCCGTCGTGTTGGTCGGCCACAGCATGGGCGGGACCGTGGTGGCGCAGGCTTGCGAATTGCGCGCGGAACGTATCGTGCTCGCGATCTATCTTGCCGCCTTCCTGCTGCCGGACGGCATGTCCATCATGATCTTCTACGAGCGCTACCTCCAGCCGTGGATGCGCGGCGCCCAGGCGCGCGTAACCTACGGAGCTGACGGCCTCACCTCATCGATCGAGCCGGCGGCAGCGGTTGATGTTTTTTACCATCAGGCTGACCACGCGCTCGCGGAGGCCGCAGCGCGACGGCTCACGCCTCAGCCCGAGGGCGGTCGCCGCTCAAGGCTCTCATTGTCCCCCGAGCGGTTCGGCCAGGTGCCGCGCGTCTACATCGAGGCATTGCAGGACCGTTCCGTACACCTGCCGCTGCAGCGGCGCATGCAGGCAATGACGCCTTGCGCCGCGGTCATGAGCCTGGACACCGATCATGCGCCGCAACTCTCCGCGCCTGACGAATTGACCGCACTGCTGCTCGATGCCGTCGCTCGCTGCGCGCGAACGGTCTAGAACTACCGCGTTATGTCCGGCATCTGTTTCGTTCGACCGGGCGATCCGAACTTCAAAGTTGGAGCACTGGGGTCGCCGCGATGCTCCCGTTGTGGACCGGGGGAGCCGGCGCGGCCACGACTCAATGCCCGGCCTTCTCCAGCGCATCGCTGATCATGCTTGGCGTCAGTGGTACGTGCCAAAATTTCACGTCGCACAACGCACGGAGCGCATCCTCAACGCCGGACGCTACGACGGCGCCGACGGCGATGCATCCGGCCTCGCCGACGCCTTTGACGCCGAGCGGGTTGAGCGGCGTCGGCGTTTCAAGATGCAGCACCTTGATTTCTGGTATCTCGGTCGCATAGGGCAACAGAAATTCGGCAAAGTTTGCGTTCGCGAGATTGCCGTCAGGCTGATATTCGAGCCGTTCGTAGAGCGCGCCGCCAATCCCCTGAGCGATGCCGCCCAGCACTTGGCCCTCGACGATGGTTGGGTTGATCATGTTGCCGCAGTCGTGGACGCACACGTATTTCCTGATCTTCACCGTGCATAACCCGGGATCGACCTCGACGAGCGCAGCGTGAACGCCATAGGCCCACGTCGATTGCGGCGGGCTGTAATAGTCGGTCGCTTCGAGGCCCGGCGCTTCACCTTCCGCGAGCGGCGGGCCATCGTGCTTGCTCGCGGGGGCGAACTGGGTCGCGGCTTGCGCCGCCTCATTGAACGCGTAGCGCAGCGGGTTGCTCGCGGTTGCAATGGCGGCGAGCGGGACGAAGCGGTTGGTGCCTTTGATCCAGGCCGCGGAATCCTTGAGCTCGATGTTCTCGATTTCAGTTTCGAGCATGTTGGCGGCAGCTTTGAGAATTTTCTGACGGACGATGAGCGCTGTCTTGTGGATCGCGTTGCCGCTGACGACCGCGGCACGGCTGGCAAAGGTAGCGACCCCCCAGTCGAACGCCTTGGTGTCGCCTTCGACGACGATGACGTCGCTGACATCGACGCCAAGCTGGTCGGCAACGATCTGCGCGAACACGGTGTCGTGTCCCTGGCCCTGGGTCGAAAGGCCGGTATTCACGTAGACCTTTCCAGTGATCGGATGGACGCGGATATGACCACCCTCGTAAGGGCCGAGGCCCGTGCCCTCGACGTAGCAGGCAAGGCCAAAGCCGAGATATTTGCCGGCGGCGCGAGCCCGCGCCCGCTCTGTGGGCAAATCGCCGAGCGCCGCCGCCGCCATGTCAAGCGCCTTGGCGTATTGTCCGCTATCGAGCGTGACCTTGAGGCCATCGGCGAACAGCAGACCTTCGCGCGCATAGGGGAACTCGTCTTCGCGGATCAGATTGCGGCGGCGGATCTCCAGGCGATCGAGGCCGAGCTCCTCGGCCAGCTGATCCATGGCGCGCTCGATCGCAAAACAGGCATGCGGGCGCCCGCAACCGCGATAGGGCGTCACCTGCACCGTCGGCGTATAGACCGCTGTGAACTCGACCCAGATGTTGGGAATGCGGTAGGGCCCGGCAATCGACGTCGAGGCGACCTGTGCCACCGCGATGCCGTAGGGGATGTAGGCGCCGGTGTCGTGCAGGAAGCTGTCGCGCAGACCGATGACCTCGCCCGTCTTGAGGGCGGCAAGCTCGATCTCGTGGATCTGTGTGTGCTCTTGTGACGACCCGAGGAAATCCTTGACCCGGTCCTCGATATATTTGATCGGCCGGCCGAGCCGCATCGCCGCCCACGGCACCAGGAGTTCGTCCGGATAGAACAGCAGCACCTTCTGGCCGAAGCCCCCTCCGACATCTGCGCGATAACCCGAACCTTGTCCTCATCGAGCTTGAGGATCGAGGCGAGGCCGCCGCGGACCGAGATCGGCGCCGGGTGCCGTCCCAGACCGTCAGCTCGCCCGCGACTTCATCGAAGGTCGCGGCGACCGCACGGCATTCCATCGGCGCCGCAGTCGAACGATCGACCTGCACTTTGATCTTGGTGACGTGCCCGGCGTTGGCGAAGGCCTCGTCAGGATTGCCGGAGACCTGGACGAAATGCGCAGCGATATTGTTCGGATGTCGGGGTGCACCCGCGGCGCGTCGTCCCGCACCGCCTTCTCGATGTCGATTTCGACCGCAAGCGGCTCGTAATCAATGACGATCAGTGCCACGGCGTCCTCTGCCGCGTAGCGGTCGGTCGCGACCACCATCGCAATTGCCTGGCCGACGTAACAGACATCGCCGCGCGCCAGCACGCGCTGGGTGCGGGGCTGTTTCATGGATGGATGCGGATCAGCAGGGGCACCGCGACACCCAGATCGCCGTATCGACCAGGTGTACTCGCGACGACCCCGGGCGCTTCCTCGCCGCGGCCGCGTCGACCGCCGATCCGGGGCATGCACATGGACGCTGCGCGCGAAGCCGCCGCGCGCAGCGCATCGTTAGCGGATATCGTCGACGAAGGCGCCTTCGCCCTTGAGGAGCTTGGGATCGAGTTCTGTTCTGATCCGCGCGCCAAACGTTCTCGTCGCCATAGCTGTCCTCGTCAGGCTCGGCCGAGCAATTCGGCGGACCACGGACCGCCTGAATGATGTTGGTGATCCCGTGCAGCGGCAGATTTCCAGAGCATGCAGCCACGCCGTCCTCGGACAGGTCAAGCGGCGTCGGTTCCTCGAAGCCGGCCGAGGACGTTCATGACCATGCCGGGCGTACAGTAGCCGCATTGCAGCCGCGTGGCACTCCTTGAATGCCTGCTGGATCGGATGGAGCTCGCCGTCTGGCGAGGCAACGTTACTCATCGTCCGCACCTCGGCGCACGTTCTCCGGCTGCGCGGCGAGCGTGAGGCAGGAGCGCGCGGCCTTTCCATCGATGTGAACGGTGCAGCACCCGCACACGCCGTGCTCGTAGCTCGACGTCAGTCCGGCGAGGCCAAGCTCATGCCGCAGGAAATCGCTGAGAGCATGCGCACGCTCGAGACGTGCCGTTCCACGGCTTCGCCGTTGACGGTCAGCGCGACATCGACTTCGGATCGCCGGAATTGGCGGGGATCGCATGCTCGAGCTTGGAACGGATCATGACCGGCTTCTCGCCTTGGCGCGCCCGCCGCCTTCGCGACTCGCCGTCTCGACGAGTGAGGCGACGACGCGACGGCGAAGCGAAGCGGTCGCGCGCATGTCGTCGACCTGCGACCGCCGCGGTCGCCGGCGCGGCCGCCGTCGAAGATGGGGGCGTGGCGACGCCGCTCCCAGAGACATCGCCAGCCCGAGAGCGTAAGGGACGATCTGCAGTCCCGCAGGCCGAGGCGCCCGTACCTCAGCCGGCCATCCCGCCGGGTCGAGGCGCACGATGGCGCCGACACTGGCACTGGCGAAGTCGCCGTGGCGCCGTCATTTCGTCAAACGCCCAGCCGGCGTCGGCGCGAGAACGGGAGAGCGCGCTCTCGACCACGATCCCGTCAGGGCGCCCGCGACGTGGCGAGCTGCGACTCGAGAATTGGTCCGCGACTTTCGCGCCGGCCGGCCGGCCCGTGGGCGATACGCTGCCGCCGAGGAGCAGCAGGACCAGAGGCGTATCTCCGCCGATGGATCGGCACTGGACAAGAGCTTCAATCACGGTCCTGCGGTCGCGGATCGCAGATGGGCGATGATGCTCCATCGCTTCTGCGATCAGGGGACTTGGCTCGGCACCCTCGCACCGCATCGTCGAAGCCTCAAATTCGGCGATGCCGCGTCATTGCGCGAAACACGATGAAACCGCCCTCGACGGCGATGCCCTCGGACCGGCGCACGCCGGACATCGACTAGCACGCTCGGCTGAGCCAGGCGGAATTCATCGCTCGACAAACTCTCGGCCACCGGCCAGAACCATCGCCATCGCTGTCCCCCGCGAGCGCGGCGACCACACCTCGACCTCTCCGGCGCCCGACAAGCAAACAGGCGACGGTTTCATGTGTCGGCCTGGCGCTTGCGCCATCGGGACGAGGTCGACTGACCTTGGCCACGAGCCCATAGGCAGCGACACCATTGCCAGCGCCGCATTTTCGAGATGGTCATCAGTGCCGCGCACGAGGTCTCGAGCGACGATGACCCGATAATTGTGATTGCTGGCATCGAACGCCGTATTGAGAATACAGCAGTCCGTGAAGCCGCCGTTCAGAACGAGCGTCTCGGTACGCATGTTGCGCAGCAGAAAATCTAAATCGGTCGGATAAAATGCCGACAATCTCTTTTTCGTCTCCACGATCAGATCGTGCGCGTCGACGCGGGTGACGAACTCGGTCCACGGCGACCCCTCGATCGCGTGCGCGTCGCTGTTGGGAATGTCGCCGACATAAAGCGGAAAAGTCCGCCGCCACGCCGAGCTGATGCCGCGGATGTCGTCTTCGCCGCCGCGGCGCAGTACGGATCTGACGTGAATGATCGGAATTCCGAGCGCCCGAGCGCTATCATGAAAGGCGTCGATGGGGGCAACAATGTCGCGGGCCCGCGGCGCCGGACAGGGACATTGCGGCGAGGGATCAAGGTGGCCACGATGCATGTCGATCGACACGACGGCGGTTTTTCCAGGATCGAGATAATCTTCGAATAGATCGCGCGTGTCCTGAGGCTTACCGTAGACGTAGGTCCGCATAGTCTACTCCTGATGCTGTCACAGGCGCTCTTCGCGCACGTGCGGTTGTCCGAGGGCGCCAGGTTCGCTCGTGCCGCTGCGCTGTCTCAGTCCGACCCACATCATGACCGCTATCGTGGCCAGATAGGGCGTCATCATCATCAAATATTGCGGCACGCGAATGCCGGCGGCCGCGATATGCGGGATGATCGCCTCGATACACCCAAACAAGAGCGCCCCAGCAAGCGCTGGCCAGGGCGCCCACCGAGCAAAGACGACAAGCGCAACTGCGATCCAGCCACGTCCACCGGTCATTCCCGTCACCCAAATCTTCACATTGACCACGGAGATGTAACCGCCGGCCAGTCCAATGAGCGACGAGCCCAGAACGATTGCCAAAACTCGGTACCAGGAAACACTGATGCCGGCTGCATCCGCGGCGGCCGGGTTCTCGCCGACCGAGCGGATGTCGCAACCCCATCATCGTCGACGACAGCCACCAATTGACGACGAAGAAAATAACAACAGTCAAATACACAACAGCGTCTTGCATGAAGAAGATCCGGCCGATTACCGGGATCTCCGAAAGCGGCCAAATCACGAGATTGCCCAGCCCGTGCACCTGCTTGTTTTGCCAGTTGGTTATGGTCCCGATCAACCCGGTGAGACCCTGACAGAAAAAGACAATGGAAAGCCCGGCAATAACCTGATTGACGCGAAGAATGACAACCATACCGGCGAACACCAGCGACACGATGCTGGCGGACACCATGGCCACGACCAACGCCACCGCAGGATACCCGCCAAGCGTGAGGCAGGCGCCGATACCGGCGAGTGCGCCGACGAGCATCAATCCCTCTGCAGTTAGATTGAGGACCCCGGAACGTTCGGAGATGATCAGCCCTAATGCCGCAAGCCCGTAGGGCACGGCATTAGTCGGTGCGTTAGCCAGCCAATTGATCAGGAAGGCGGTCACGACGACTCCCTATCGAATTAAGCGGACGCGATGGCGGACGAAGAATTCCGATGATGCCACTGACATCACGATGATGGCCTCGATCATCTGAACCATGGTAAAAGGTATCTGATAGAACACTTGCAGCGTCTGGCCGGTAATGAAGAGAACCGCGATCAGAAATCCAACTGCAGCGACGACAACATGGATCGTTGCGCGACAGGAACGCAATCAGTACGCCGGAAAAAACATAACCGATTGAGATAGGACTGAGTCAGACGCCCTTCTTGGCTTGCCACATTGACGAAACCCGCAATGCCGGCGCAAGCTCCTGACAGCGCGACGGTCCATAATGTAACGGACCGGATCGGAACGCCGACGAGCTTTGCCATGTTCGGTTGGCATTGATGACGCGCATGTAGAAGCCGACGCGGCTGACATGGACGAGCCACGCCGCCACGATGACGGCAGCGATCGATACCAAAAGACCGCTGTTCACGCCAAAACCAAGGTCGCCAAGCCGTTCGAACGGCTGAAAAGGTGTGGACTGCGGAAACGCGGTCCTGGCGTCCTGCCAAGCGCCGTAGAGAAGATGAAACAAAAAATACATCGCAACGTAGTTGAGCAACAGCGTCGAGATGATCTCGTTGACCTTGAATCTCAGCTTCAGGACCCCCGCAAGCAGGCACCACAGCGCTCCGCCGATCGCCGCGCGCCCGCCCATCAGCACAAGCCGCGTTGTCGGCGGACCGATGTCGATAGATCGAAATAGCCGTCGGCGAAGATGCCGCCAAAAAGCATTTGGCCTTCGAGGCCAAGATTCCAAAATCCGATGCGAAAGGCGAGGCTGGCGGCGAGGCCGACCAGGATCAGCGGCGCAGCCTGGACGAGAACGGCGTGCAGGCTTTCGGCGTTGAATACTCCGACCAATTCGCCCGCGAGCTGGATCGGCGAAATTCCGGCCACGGCGAGAACCGCTACGGAAATGCCTAGGCCAACGCCCAGCGAGCCGCGAGAAACAGCGCTTGCTTCCACGCCGGACAGGCTTTGCCGAACGTCCAGGACGATCGCTAAGGCGGCGCAGGATGGCTTCGGCGCCGGGACCCGGATTTTCGGACCTCATGACCGATACGTCATGCATGATCCACCATGGCGCGGCCAATTGCCTGGCGATCGGCGGGACGCTCGAATTCGGCGACGATACGGCCGCGTGTCATGACGCCGATCCGATCGGATAGACTCAAGACTTCGTCGAGATCCTCGCTGATCAAGACGACCGCGGCGCCGCGGTCGCGCGCCGAGAGCAACCGTTGATGCACCGCGTTGCATGCCCGCGCATCAAGACCGCGGCTTGGACTGTGCGCGACAACAACCGACGGATGCCGGCTGAATTCGCGGGCGATCACCAGCTTTTGCGCGTTGCCGCCGGACAACAAGGCCGCTTTCTGCCGGACGTTACGCGCACCCTGCACATCGTAATTCTGTGATCGCTTCGGCTGTATCATGTTGCATGCGCTCCCCGATTGAGGAAACCCAGCGGGCCCATAACGACCCGCCCCAATCTCGGCCACGGCAAAATTATCGGCGAGCGAAAGACTGCCGGCTAGGGCATAGAAGTAGCGGTCCGCCGGAATGACGGCGATGGCCGCGATTCGCGCGTTCGACATCGGAGTGCGTGAAATGTCGCCGAGGTTCTCGACCCAAATCTCGCCTCCCGCCGGCTCGCGCGCGCCCATCAAAGCTTCGGCAAGCTCGGACTGGCCGTTTCCACTGACGCCGGCGATCCCGTAAATTTCTCCCGCGCGAACGTAAAAGCTCGCTGCTTGAAGCGCCGCGGTTCCATCGGCCCGCGTGCACGTCAGCTCACCAACATTGAGCCGCGTTCCGCTTTTCTCGGCTTGCGCCCGTGCAGGCAAAGTCTGCGTTTCACCGACGGTGAGTTGAGTGAGTTCAGCCGCGGTGGTCGTGGTGGGATCGAGCGTCGCCACGGTCTTGCCTTGACGCATAATAGTGACGCGATCCGCGTAGCGTTTTACCTCGTTCAGCTTGTGGGTGATCAGGACGACGGCCGTGCCGGTCCGCGCAAGCCTGCGTACCGTCTCAAGCAACTGCTCTGCCTCGGCATCCGTTAGAACGGCCGTTGGCTCGTCGAGGATAAGGATTTTCGCGCCGGCGACAAGAACTTTGACGATCTCGACCTGCTGCTGCTGGGCGACGTTCAGTGTGTTCACGCGGCTGTCGGGGTCGAGCACAAACCCAAGTTCGGCCGACTGCCGCTTTATCGCCGCCCGCATCTCTTTGATGCCGGATCGATAGGCGGAGCCCCGATTGGCCAACAGGATATTTTCAGCGACCGTGAAGGGCATCACCAACTTGAAATGTTGATGCACCATGCCGATGCCCCGCGCCCGCGCTTCGGAGGGGCCACTCAGCGAGAGAGGTTGGCCGTCGATCATGATGTTGGCCGGCCTCTGGTGCATAGAGGCCGGCCGCGACGTTCATAAGCGAGGATTTACCCGCTCCATTTTCGCCGAGAAGGGCGTGGACCTCCCCGGCCTTGCCGGAGAATTCCGCATCATCCAGAACGACGACGCCATCAAAGGACTTCCGGATTCCCCTAAGAGCGAGGCTTGTCGTCATGAGGCGCGATCGGCAGCAGCTATTTCTGGGCAATCACGCCGGGAACATACCAGTCCATCTTCCATAGATCCTCCGTCGTCGAGCGATTTTCCGGCGGCAAGGATCTCTTTGCCGGCAGTATCCTTCATCGGGCCGGCAAAAATCTGCTTGCCGTCGATAATGGCCTGCGCGTTCCGCCATGACCTTTTCGACGACGTCCTTTGGCACCGCAGCGCCACAACAAGCGATATCGGTGCCGCCCTCTTTGATGCCGGGGAACGCGCCGTAAGGGCTGGGCTGCCAATTTCCAGCTTCGATCTTCTTAAGCTCCGGGATCAGGAACTTCTCCCAGGTCCAGACCGACGAGCAAAGCGTGGCTTTCGGAGCGAATTCACGCAGATCGCGATGATGACCCGTGCCGTAGATGCCGCGCTCCTGCGCAACGACCTGCGGGGTCGGCGTGTCGACGTGTTGGCCGATCACGTCAATGCCCTGATCGGCCAGCGCTGAGGCCGCCGCACGTTCCTTGACCGGATCGTTCCAGGCACCCGTAAAGACGACGGTCATCGTCGCCTTTGGATTCATTTTCTGAGCGCCAAGCTCATAGGCATTGATGGTCCAGTTGACCGGGCCGATCGGGTGCGCGGCGACAAAGCCAAGCTTGCCGCTCTTTGACATCGCGCCCGCGACCATGCCGCAAAGATATTGGCTCTCATAGGTCCGGCCATAGAACGACTTCAAGATTGGGGCCGTTAGTGGTGCCGGACGCGTTCAGGAACGCGACTTTCGGGTATTTCTCCGACAATTCCTTGAAAGTATCGGAGTAACCGAATGCGGTTCCGATAATGATGTTCGAACCGCGGCTGATGAAGGTTTCCGCAGCCGGCGTGATTTTGCCGGCAACTTCGGGAACGTTTTCGACGAAAGGAATCTTCTGGCCAAGCGCCGCTTCCATTTTCGGTCGGGCTTCATCGAACGCCTGCGTCCAACCGCCGTCGGTCTTGTCGGCAAAATAGAGAAACGCGATTTTGGGCGGTGCCGAAAGCGTGAACCCGGCAGCGTAAGCACCGATGGCGGCACCGCAGACGAGCGCGGTGGTAAGTGAAGTGACTAGAAGCTTGTGCGCCATATACGCGCTCCCTGACTGGTTGTAGGCAAGTTCTGGTAGGCAAACGTCTCAACGACAGGCCTCGGGAAGCGAAATACGTGCCACGAGTATAGGGAACAATCCCGGCGTCGCCCGCATCGATGATTTGCAGAATGATCAAATGCTTGCAACAGGCCAACAAAGCGCCAATCAGATTAACGGGCGCGCAGCGGAACCAGTCTCTCTGAAGTGCCTATCACAGGTCGGGAATCGACCTCCGTCCAACATTGGGGGGCGCCCAATTGGGTTATGAGTTTCGCAGACCAACGACTAGATCACGCTGCACTACAACAGGGCGAAGGATGAGACGTCCTTCACGGCGCGCTAGTCGGCTTCATCGGCAGCTTTATTCGATCGCGGCTCCGATCTCCGGTGAGGTCGGAGCCGCTCTTTGCCGAGTGACTTGCGAGCATCGAAGGCCGGAACGTCTACTGGCCGGCTGGTACTTCGGAGGAAAGCAATTTCGGCGTCCCGCCATCAGCATTCTCCTGGCGGGAGACG
>CAVPDZ010000031.1:0-20546 GCA_963702755.1 uncultured Alphaproteobacteria bacterium
GTGCTCGGCGGAGAAGCGCGACTACCTCTTCGGGTTTCTGCTCCTTCATCGCATGGACCGCCAAGAACAGGTCGTAGAGTCTTGCGGGTCGGCGAGGACCCAGAACAGGGACTTCACCGGCTGATCCGACTGTTGAAGAATCCGTGTGAATGCCCATCGGCAATCGAATTACGACGGCGGCCGTTGCGACATATTCGCGGCCGTCGAGGACGCAGTCGAGCTTGCCCTCGAACATGTAAATGAACCGTCCTGGGTCGGATGAACGTGCGGCGGCACGAACTGCCGGGCGGGAAGGTGGCGTGCGAGGCAAATGAGTTTTCGCACCGCTGCTTGGGCACTAGGTCTGCCCCAAGATATTCCACACGATCCCGTCAAGCCCGGTCCCGGCCTTGGTGATGCCAATGTTCATCGTCTGCATGGATAGCTCCTGTTCCGGCTCCCCTCGTTAGCGCGCGGGCCCCGCCACCGGCATGCGACGCAAGTCGGATTCAATCACAAACCGGCGGTGCGGTAACCATGCGGTGGCGATGCTCCGGTTTCGGCATCGATCATAGTCAATCGCGCGTGCCGGACCTGCAAAAGCTTGCTATTAAAGTTAAGATCGGCGGTGTCCCGGCCGGCGGACGCGCAATACGGATGACGGATTTGAGGAGTGATCGAATGAAGACCAGATCATGACGCTTGTTGCAGCGCTCGCCTTTGCCTCGTCGACGGCCGTGGCCCAGGAGAAGCTCAAGATCGGGCTCATCACCACGCTGTCGGGGCCGGCCGCGACGCTTGGCCAGCAACAGAAGAACGGCTTCGAGCTTGCGCTCAAGACATTGGGAACAAGCTCGGCGGCCGTGACGTCGAGTTGCTCGTGCAGGACGACGAGCTCAAGCCCGACGTGGCCGTCGCCAAGGTGAAGGCCTTCGTCGAGCGCGACAAGGTCGACTTCGTGGTCGGACCGATCTTCTCCAACATCCTGCAGGCGATCATGAAGCCGGCGACCGACGGCGGCGCGTTCCTGATCAGCCCGAATGCCGGCACGTCGAATTTCGCCGGGGCGGACTGCAATCCGAACTTCTTCGTCACCTCCTACCAGAACGACCAGATCCACGAGGTGCTCGGCAAATACGCGCAGGACAAGGCGATCAAGAAGGTCTTCCTGATGGCGCCGAACTACCAGGCCGGCAAGGATTCGCTGCCGGGTTCAAGCACGATTACAAAGGCGAGATCGTCGACGAAGTCTACGTGCCGCTCAACCAGCTCGACTATTCGGCCGAGCTTGCCCGCATTGCCGCCGACAAGCCGGACGCGATTTTCGTGTTCCTGCCGGGCGGCATGGGCGTGAACTTCGTCAAGCAATTCCGCCAGGCGGGGCTCGCCGACAAGATCACCTTCCTCTCCGCCTTCACGGTCGATGAATCGACCTTGCCGGCGCAGCAGGATGCGGCGCTCGGCTTTTTCGGCGGCGCCAATTGGGCGCCCGACCTCGACACTCCGCAGAACAAGGCCTTCGTCGCGGCCTACGAGCGCGACTACAAGGCCGTTCCCGGCAGTTACGCCTTCCAGGCGTATGACGCCGCATCGCTGATCGACAGCGGCCTTGCGGCGACCAAGGGTTCGACCGCGGACAAGAATGCGCTCCGGGCTGCGTTGATGAAGGCCGACTTCAAGTCGCTGCGCGGCGCCTTCCGCTTCAACACCAACCACTATCCGATCCAGGATTTCTACCTGGTGAAAGTTGCCAAGCGGCCCGACGGCAAGTTCGAGACCGAGATCGTCCAAAAGGTGTTCTCGAACTACGCCGACACGCACGTCAAAGATTGCAAGATGAAGTAACGAACACCCTCCCCTTGAGGGGGAGGGTCGCTCGCGAAGCGAGCGGGGTGGGGTGATGCGGTGCCGCAGCGGCTGCGCTGCGTTTGAGGCAGCGCTCTCACCTCCTCCCGGCCGCTGCGCGGCCGACCTCCCCCCTTCAGGGGGAGGTGCAGATCAGCCCGATGTCCACGACGCTTCTCATCGTTCAGATTCTCAACGGCCTTCAGCTTGGGGTGCTGCTGTTCCTGATCGCGGCGGGCCTCACCCTCGTGTTCGGGGTGATGGACTTCATCAACCTCGCGCACGGGGTCCAGTACATGCTGGGCGCCTACTTCGCGGTGATGTTCTACGGACTGACCGGCAGCTTTCTCGCCGCGCTTGTGCTCGCGCTCGCAGCCGCGCTCGTCGTCGGGCTCGTGCTTGAATTCGTCGTGTTCCGGCATCTCTATGGTCGCAATCATCTCGACCAGGTGATCGCGACCTTCGGCATCATTCTGTTCCTGAACGAGGGCGTGAAAACGGTCTGGGGCGCCGCCCCTTTGAGCCTGCCGATCCCGGCGGGGCTCGACGGCTCGATCTCGCTGATGCCTGGCCTCAACTATCCGGTGTGGCGCCTCGTCATCATCGCGTCAGGTCTCGCGACCGCGGTGCTGCTCTACGTTCTGATCCGCTTCACCCGCGCCGGCATGCTGGTGCGCGCGGGCGCGACGAATGCCGAAATGGTATCGGCGCTCGGCGTCAACATTCGCCGCCTGTTCATGATCGTGTTCGGCTTCGGCACCATGCTCGCGGGTTTTGCCGGCGTAATGATCGCGCCCATTCTCTCGGTCGAGCCCGGCATGGGCGACACCGTCCTCATCGTCGCCTTCGTCGTCATCGTCATCGGCGGCATCGGCTCGATCCGCGGCGCCTTCCTCGCGGCAATGCTGATCGGCCTCGTCGACACGCTCGGCCGTTCGTTCGCAGTCGATCTGTTGCGGCTCGTGATGGCGCCGTCGCCGGCGCGCACGGTCGGGCCCGCGATCGCATCGATGCTGATCTATCTGCTGATGGCGGTGGTGCTTTACGTCCGGCCGGCCGGTCTGTTTCCGGCGCGAGGGCGGTGAATGGCGGTCGTCGACCACGCCCCTGCTGCCACGCGCCCCGGGATCACCGCAGACACCGTCGTGCCGGTGCTGCTGTTCGCGGGGCTCGCGTTGCTGCCGCTCGCCGGCGGCGAAACGTTCATTCTCGATCGGCTGATCCGCATCATGGCATTTGCCGTCGCGGCGATCGGGCTTGATCTCATCCTCGGCTACGGCGCGCTGATCTCGTTCGGCCACGCGGCCTTCATCGGGATCGGCGCCTATGCGGTCGGCATCCTCGCCGCCCACGGGATCAACGAGGCCGCGATCGCGCTGCCGGTCGCCCTCATCGCCGCGATGCTGTTCGCCGGGCTCACCGGCCTCGTCGCGCTGCGCACCAAGGGCGTCTACTTCATCATGATCACGCTGGCGTTCGGGCAGATGGTGTTCTTCACCGCAAGCTCGCTCGCGCCCTATGGCGGCGATGACGGCCTGACCATCCGCATGCGCGATACTTTATTCGGTTATCCGCTGCTCGATAACAGGCTCGCGTTCTATTACGTGGCGTTCGCATGCCTGCTCGCGAGCTATCTGCTGTGCCGCTCGATCGTCGCGGCACGGTTCGGCCGCGTCTTCCGCGGTGCGCGCGAAAATCCCGCCCGCATCGCCTCGATCGGCTTCGACGCCTACCGCTTCCAGCTAGCCGCCTACGTGATCTCGGGCGCGCTCGGCGGCGTCGGCGGATTCCTGCTGGCGAACGTCACTGATTTCGTCAGCCCCGCCTACATGTCCTGGCAGCGCTCCGGCGATCTCCTGATCATGGTGATCTTCGGCGGCATGGGCCGGCTCTACGGCGCCATCATCGGCGCCATCGTCTATCTTCTCGCCGAGGAAAAGCTCGCCCAATACACCGAGCATTGGCGCCTGTGGTTCGGTCCGATCCTGGTCGCGGTCGCGGTGTTCGCGCCGGGCGGCCTCATCGGCGTCGCCCAGAAGCTCGCCCGGAGTTTGCGGCGTGAGTGAGCGCGATCCCGTGCTGCACATCGAGGATTTGCACAAACGCTTCGGCGCGCTCGCGGTGACCGATGGCCTGACGCTCGACGTGCAGCCCGGCGAACTCCATGCGATCATCGGCCCGAACGGTGCCGGCAAGACGACGCTGATCAACCAGATCTCGGGGTTCATCGCGCCCGACAGCGGCCGCATCCTGTTCGAGGGCCGCGATGTGACGGCGCTGCCGGTCTACGCCCGCGCCCGACTTGGCCTCGCGCGCTCGTTCCAGATCACCTCGATCCTGCCCGGCTTCACCGCGCTCGAAAACGTCGCGCTCGCAATTCAGGCGCATGCCGGATCGAGCTTCCGGTTCTTCGGCCGCGCGAGCGCCGAGACGCGCCTCAATGATCCCGGCGCGCGCCGCGCTCAAGGAGGTCGGGCTCACCGCGCGCGCCGACGTCGTTGCGGGCGCGCTCTCCCACGGCGAGAAGCGCGCGCTCGAGCTTGCGATTGCGCTCGCGATGACGCCGCGCCTCCTGCTCCTCGACGAGCCCATGGCCGGCACCGGACGCGAGGAAACCGAGGCATTGATCGCGCTGTTGGGGCGGCTCAAGGGCCGCTTTCCCATGATCCTGGTCGAGCACGACATGACCGCGGTCTTTGCGCTCGCCGACCGCATCTCGGTCATGATCTACGGCCGCATCCTCGCGAGCGGCACGCCCGACGCGGTGCGCACCGATCCCGCCGTCATCGCCGCCTATCTCGGCGACGAGATGGAGCAATCGCGTGAGGCAGCGCCGTGCTGAAGGTCGAGCACCTCGCGGCGCGCTACGGGCCGGCGCAAGTGCTGTTCGACGTCAGCCTCGCCATCGGGGCGGGCGAGGTCGTGACCTTGATCGGCCGCAACGGCATGGGCAAGACCACCACCATCCGCGTGCTGATGGGCCTTCTCGCCGCGACCGGCGGCACGGCGGAGTTCGACGGCCGTCCGCTGCTCGGATCGCCGCCCTATCGCATTGCACAGGCCGGACTGGGTCTCGTGCCGGAAGGACGCCACATCTTCCCGACGCTGACCGTCGAGGAGAATCTGGTGGCGACCGCGGCGGCGCGGTTCGGCGCGCCGCGCTGGCGGCTCCCTGACGTGTTTTCTCTGTTCCCCCGCCTTGCCGAACGGCGCCACCATATGGGCAACGAACTCTCCGGCGGCGAGCAGCAGATGCTCGCGATCGGCCGTGCCCTCATGACCAATCCGAAGCTCCTCATCCTCGACGAGGCGACCGAAGGACTTGCGCCGTTGATCCGCGCCCAGATCTGGGCCTGCCTCGCGCGACTGAAGGCCGAGGGCCAGGCCATTCTGCTGGTCGACAAGCACATCGACGCCCTCACCAAGATTGCCGATCGCCACGTCGTGATCGAAAAAGGTCATATGGTGTGGACCGGCGGATCGCAGGCGCTCGCCGCTGATCGCGAACTGCAACGCCGCTACCTTCAGGCGTGAGCGCGCAACGCACCCGCCGCCTTCACGCGATGATGTCGGGCGTGATCTGATCTTCGATGAACGTGATGCGGTCGCGTAGCGCGAGCTTGCGTTTCTTCAGTCGCTGGATCTGGATCACATCGCTTCCCGGAACCGACTGAAGCGCTTCGATTGCGGCGTCGAGGTCGCGATGCTCCTGGCGCAGACGTTCGAGCTGCAATCTCAGCTCGGCCTCTTCTTCTTTGGTCATCCGCCGCCGCGTCCCAAGTCGACCAATCTGAAGTCGGCCAATTCGAAGCCGGCCGAAGCCGCCCAAAATGGGCCTAAGCCGAGCCAGCGCCCGTACCGCAACCTTACCATGATCCTGACGACGGCGCTGCCCGGGCATCCCTACTGCTCATGGCGAGACCGGCGGAGGTGCTGCGACATTTCGACGGGCAATAAAATTTGACTGAAAGGCTCAAAGCTTCGCGGTATGTATTCACCGGATTGCTGCGATGCACAACATTTGTCGCATCGACTTATTGTGTCGTTCATGTCACAATTTTATTGCTGCCTTCCAGGTCAGGCTGCATGGCATGCAAGGAGACCGGATACATGGCCACACCCTCCCAACTTGTTGAACTCGAACAACGTCACCGGATGCTGGAAAACCAGATTGCTGATGCCCTCCAGCATCCATCTATAGACGATCTTGAGTTGGCGGAGTTGAAGCGGCGCAAATTGCAGGTGAAGGACCAAATCGCGCGATTGACAAGCGACACGAGTGTCCACTGAGAGTGCCGGAAGCAATCGCGATCAACGATATTCAGTAAGAAACCGCCGGTCCTCAGGCCTGAGGCCGGCGGTTCTGCTTTCGGCGCTCCTTGCTTTCAGCGCTCCTTCCTTCAGCGCTCCTGCTTTCAGCGCTCCTGCTTTCGGCGACCCGTCGCGCCATCTTCTGTGCAGCCGGAGTATGATGTTACGGTGTCGCGACGGGAGACAGTCATGCGCGGGTCGGTCATCGGTTGGACGGCGGCGATGCTCGCCGCAACGATCGGCGGCGCGGCGATCGCGGCCGCGCAGGAAGCCCCATCCCAGTATCCGACCCGGTCCATCACCCTCATCGTCCCGTTTCCGGCGGGCGGCGGGGTCGACACCGTCGCGCGCATCGTCGGGGAGAAGCTCTCTGCCGCGCTCAAGCAGCAGGTCATCATCGACAACCGGGCGAGCGGCGGCGCCATCGTCGGCGCCCGCATGGTCGCCAAGGCCGCGCCCGACGGCTACACGCTGCTGCTTGGTCACACCGGCACGCTGTCGATCAATCCCAATCTCTATGCCAATGCCGGCTACGATACGCGCACCGACTTCGCGCCGATCGGATTGATCGCGACCATTCCGATCGCGCTCGTCGTCCATCCGTCGGTCAAGGCCACGACCGCGGCCGAACTGATTGCGCTCGCCCGTCGTGAGCCCGGCCGCCTCGCCATCGGCACCTCGGTGGTCGGCTCGGGCGGCTACATGGCGGCCGAATTGTTCAAGGACGCCGCCCAGGTCGACATGACCATCGTGCCCTACAAGGGGACCGGGCCGCTCGCCAACGACTTCCTCGGCGGCCACGTGCCGGTGTCGTTCAATACGCTGGCGCCCGTGCTCGCCAACATTCAGGCCGGCAATTTGCGCGCGTTGGGCGTCGCAAGCCCGGCGCGGTCGACACTCTTGCCGCAGGTGCCGACCATCGCAGAATCCGGCTTGCCGGGGTTCGAGGCCATGTTGCGCTACGGTCTGTTGGCGCCGGCGGGCACGCCGAAGGAGATCGTGCTGCGCCTCAATCGCGAACTGCGGTCTGCCGTGGACAGCGACGACGTGAAGGCGCGCATCGCGGCCGACGGCGGCGACGCGATCACGTCGACGCCGGAAGAATACAGTGCCGACCTCGACCGCGAGTTGCGCAAATGGGGCGCGCTCGTGCGCAAGCTCGGCCTGCACGTGGACTGATCGTCCGTCGCGCGCAATCTACGGTCCTCTGGACAACGCTCGCGCTGAAGCGCAGAAAGACGCCGTTGGAGCGGATTTCGAATATGTCGAACCACTCTCTTCGGCCGCCACGACTTGGCCAGTGACCAGGCGCGGACGCTGATGCGAATTCGATAACGGAGGAAAGGACGCTCTGACGACAAAGGGTGCGCGAAGCACCACTCCATATGGGAGAGGGATATCATGAAAAAATCGAAACGCCCGGAGGAATCGTTTGAGTTCGTCGCCGGGAATGGACTGATCAATCGCCGCGCCCTGCTCGGCCAGGGCTTTGCAGTCGCAGGCGCAATGGGGGCGGCCGGAGCCATTACCGGAGCCGCCGCCGAGCCCATCAAAGACGAGCCGTGGACGCTCGAATTCGGCTCGACTATCCCGCCGGTGCAGACGCCTTCGCGGTTCGAAAAGGACGTCGTGCGTACGCTGAGCAATCCGAAGGGCGAGTTCCGCAACTCGCATGCGCGCACGCCGCACCATCTGCTCAACGGCACCATCACCCCGAGTTCGCTGCACTTTACCATTAGTCATTCCGGCGTGCCGGACATCGATCCCGCCCAGCACAAACTCGTGATCCACGGCATGGTGCGCCAGCCGCTGGAGTTCACGCTGGACACGCTGTCGCGCTATCCGCTGGTCACGCGCCCGCACTTCGTCGAATGTGCGGGCAACTCGGCGCCGATGTTCTCCAATGAGCCGATGCAGGTGACCGCCCAGGCGATCCACGGCCTCGTGTCGAACTCCGAATGGACGGGCGTACCGCTCTCGGTCCTGCTCGATGAGGCCGGCATCGATCCCAAGTCGAAATGGCTGGTTGCCGAAGGCGCCGACGCCCAGATGCTCGACCGCAGCATCCCGGTGAAGAAAGCCTATGACGATGCGATGGTCGTGATCTACCAGAACGGCGAGCGTCTGATGCCGGGCAACGGCTATCCGATGCGACTGCTGGTGCCCGGCTATCAGGGCAACATGAACGTCAAGCATCTGCACCGCATCAAGGCCGTCGACCAGCCGGCCTACACGTTCTTCGAGACGAAGAACTATTCGCAGATCCTGCCGGGCGGAAAGACGTGGCGCTTCCACTTCCTCATGGAGGTGAAGAGCTTCATCACCCAACCCTCGTTCGGCCTCAACATGAAGGGACCGGGCTTCTATGCGATCTCCGGCGTTGCCTATTCGGGCGCCGGCCGCATCGCCAAGGTGATGGTGTCGGCGGACGGCGGCAAGAGCTGGGGCGAAGCCGCGCTGCAAGGCCCGATCCACGACAAGGCGTTCACGCGCTTCGTGATGCCGTGGCGCTGGGACGGCCAGCCGGCGGTCCTGCAAAGCCGCGCCTGGGACGAGGCCGGCAACGTGCAGCCGCTGCGTGCCGAGTTCGTCGCGGCGCGTGGCGAGACCAAGAAGCCGCTCGCAACGCCGCTCGCGTTCCCGAACCAGCATTACAACAGCATCACAAGCTGGGGCGTTCAGCCCAATGGGGAGATCAAGCATGTCTATGCGTAAGCCGCTGATCGCCCTCGCGGCGCTGGCTGTCGCCGGTGCGGCGTTCGCACAATCGCCGTCGCCGCGGTCGCCGGGACTCGGCAAGCCGATCACGGAAGCCGACGTTAAGCAGTGGGACATCGCCGTCCTGCCTGACGGCAGCAACCTGCCGCCGGGCAGCGGCTCGCCCGCGGAAGGCGCCAAGGTCTATGCCGAGAAGTGTGTCGCCTGCCATGCCGAGGGCGGCAAGGGCGGCGGCGCACCGGGCGCCGGGCCGCTTGTCGGCGGCGCACCGCTCACCGATGGCATCGAGACGGCGAAGACCATCAAGAACTACTACGCCTATCCGACGACGGTGTTCGACTACATCCGGCGCGCGATGCCCTATCCCGCGCCGCGTTCGCTCTCCGATACCGAGGTCTACGCGCTCACCGCCTACATTCTCGCCCTCAACAATCTGATCGGCGAGAACGACCGCATGGACGCCAAGACCCTGTCGCAGGTGAAGATGCCGAACCGCGACAACTTCATCCTGCCGTATCCCGATCGGATCTAGCGCTTCTTCACGCGATTAAGTCGTTATGGCCGGGCTCGTCCCGGCCATAACTTTTTTGGCGGGCCCCAGCCGGGTAGGGTGGGCAAAGGCGGCCGAGACGTCGAGATTTCGCGAAACGATTCTTCCGCCGTGCCCACCATCGGCGCATCAAGAACGTCACCACCGCGGTGGGCACGCGCGAACGCGTTCGCGCTTTGCCCACCCTACGATTTGTGCCTTCATCAATTCGCGGCGTGCTTGGCGAGCGCGGCCTTGATCGCGGCACGGTCGACTTCGACGCCGGCAAGATAGAGCGCCGCGATGCGGCGGGTGTTGCGGATATCGTCGAGCGGGTTGGCATCGAGCACCAGCAAATCCGCGCGCTTGCCCGGCACGATGCTGCCGCGGTCGGACAGGCCCAGGAACTCCGCCGGCCGGCTGGTGGCCGCGACGATCACCTGCGCCGGCGTCATGCCGGCCTCGACCATCAGGCCAAGTTCCTTCTGCTCGGCAAAGCCGAAGAAATGATCCTCGAGGCCGGTGTCGCTGCCGAGAATGATCGGCACGCCGGCGGCGCTGAGTTTGACGAGACTCTTTTGCAGGATCGCGTAGTTGCGCCGATTGCGCTCGACGGTTGCCGCGTCGCGGCCGGCGAACGAGTTGCGCACGCGGTCGATGACGGCAGGAGGCTCGGTGTCGCGCAGCAGGCCGGCGAGCGCCGGCTCGGTGAGCCATGCCGGCACCGATGCGTGGGTGCCGCGCTCAGGTGCCCCGATGTTCGGCATGGCGTAGACGTGGTTCTTGATCATCAGGGCGATGAGCTCATCGCTCATCTCCTTGTCGCGCACGAGATGCGCGAAGCCGTTGATGCCGGCGGCGGCAAGCTCGAGTGCGTCGTCGTGGTAGAAGATATGCGCGATGACCTTGAGGCCGGCGCGATGGCCCTCCTCGATGATGACCCGTGACAGCGCGATCGGCAGCTTCGGCGCGCGGCCGCCGCGGTCGTCGACCCAGATCTTGATGGCGTCGACGTGCTTCGCTGCAAGCTCCCGCGCCGCGCTGCGGGCCTCGTCCTCGGTCGTGATCTCGTAGGCGATGTGGGCGTAGGCGGCAGCGCCGGGACCCGCATTCGGCGCGCCGATGCCGCGCCCCGCGATCATGAGCCGCGCGCCGCCGGCTTTGCCTGCAGCCTGGTCGGCGCGAATCTCGTACATGACGTCGCCCTTCTCGATGCCGAGCGACATCGCGGTCGAGACGCCGAAGTAAAGCTCGCGGTCGAGGTCACCGAGGATGGTGTCGCGGGTGAAGTTGTCCGCCGAATAGGAGAGGCCGCGCTGGAATCCCGGATGCACATGCGGCGAGATGATCGCCGGCATCACCGTCTTGCCGGCAAGCGCGATCCGCCGCGCGCCGGCGGGAGCAGCCACCTCACCGCTGCGTCCGACCCGCACGATCGTGCCGTTATCAACGAGGATCGCCGCATTCTCGATGGCCGGGCTGCCGTCGCCCGGGATGACGCGCGCGCCTTCGAACAGGATCGTCTGCGCCATGACTGGCGCGAGGGCGATTGCCGTTAATGTAACCGCGGTCACGAAGGAGGCGATGGTATTGCGGAAGTTGAAGCGAAACATCAGGCGATCCATCCCGTTCGAATTTGGATTTATCGATTAAGTCGGTAACGTCCATCAAGGCGCAATCGGCGCGGGCGCCTCACGCTTCCTTCGCCATTTCGCGCAGCTTGAATTTCTGCACTTTGCCGGTCGAGGTTTTCGGCAGTTCGACGAACACGATGTGGCGCGGGCATTTGTAGCCGGCGAGATGATTGCGGCACCAGGCGATGAGGTCCTCGGCGGTGGCGCTCGCACCGGGTTTGAGCTCGATGAAGGCGCACGGCGTCTCGCCCCATTTCTCGTCGGGTTTCGCCACCACCGCGGCCGCCTGCACGGCGGGGTGTTTGTAGAGCGCGTCCTCGACCTCGATCGAGGAGATGTTCTCGCCGCCCGAAATGATGATGTCCTTGGAGCGGTCCTTGAGCTGGATGTAACCGTCCGGGTGAATGACGCCGAGGTCGCCGGAATGAAACCAGCCGCCGGCGAAGGATTTCTCGGTGGCGTCGGGGTTCTTGAGGTAGCCGCGCATCACCACGTTGCCGCGGAACATCACCTCGCCGATGGTTGCGCCGTCCCGCGGTACCGCCTCCATGGTTTCGGGATCCAGCACGTCCAGCGCCTGGAGCACCGGATAGTTCACGCCCTGGCGCGCCTTGCGGGCCGCCTGCTCGGCCGCCGGCAACTGGTCCCATTCGGAGTGCCATTCGTTGACGGAGGCCGGGCCGTAAGTCTCGGTGAGGCCGTAGACATGGGTGACGTTGAAGCCCGCGGCCTTCATGGCGGCAAGCACCGCCTCGGGCGGAGGCGCCGCCGCGGTCACGAACTCGACGGTGTGGGGCAGCGGCTGCTTCTCGTCCGGCGGAGGCATTGAGGAGCGTCGACATCACGATCGGCGCGCCGCACAGATGCGTCACCTTGAGTCGAGCGATGGCGTCATAGATCGGCGCGGCACGCACGTAGCGCAGGCACACATGGGTGCCGGCCACGATCGAAATCGTCCACGGGAAAGCACCAGCCGTTGCAGTGAAACATCGGCAGCGTCCACAGATAGACCGGATGCCGCCCCATGGCGCAGGTGAGCACGTTGCCCATGGCGAGCAGCGCCGCGCCGCGGTGGTGATAGACGACGCCCTTCGGATCGCCGGTCGTGCCCGACGTATAGTTGAGCGAGATCGCGTCCCATTCGTCGCCGGGCATCCGCCACGCGAACGCCGGATCGCCGCCGCGCAAGAACTCTTCATATTCGATCGTGCCGAGCCGCTCGCCGGGGCCGGAATATTCCGGATCGTCGTAGTCGATGACCAGCGGCTTTGCTTTTGCGCCCGCGAGCGCTTCCTTGATGACCTTGCTGTACTCGCGGTCGGTGATCAGCACCTTGGTCTCGGCATGGTCGAGCGTGAAGGCGAGGATCGCGGCATCAAGGCGCGTGTTGAGCGTGTTGAGCACGCCGCCCGTCATGGCGACGCCGTAGTGCGCATCAAGCATCGCCGGCGTGTTGGCGAGCATGACAGAGACGGTATCGCCGCGTCCGATGCCGCGTTGCGCCAGCGCCGAGGCGAGGCGTCGCGCCCGTTCATAGAACTGCGCATAGGTGAGTTCGCGCGCCGTGCACGATCGCAGTGCGGTCGGGAAATACGGCCGCCGCCCGCTCCAGGAATGACAATGGCGTCAGCGGCTGAAAATTCGCCGCATTACGGTCGAGACCGATGTCGTAAATGGTGTTCGTCATCGCGAGCGTCTCCCGCAAACAGCATAATGGACAACGGCGGCAGCGATCAAATCGTCTCCCCGTGGCCAGAATAGCGGACGACGGCGGCAGCGATCAAATCACGTCGAGATCAAGTGCCCGCGACAAGTATCCCGGAAAATGACGGTCAAAGTTACGGCTTAGGGCGAAACCACACTCAGACGTCGAGATCAAGTCACCTCGACAAGTATCCCGAAAAATGACCGTCAAAGTTGCGAAAACTTAGGGCCGTAATCACCTTCGAGCTCCAGCGCAATCTTAAGCCGCGTCGCGGAAGGCGAGGTGAAAGGCCGGCGAGAACGAGCTGACAGTGAAGCCGCGCCGGCGCCAGGCGATGGCGAGCGCGTCGCGCGAAAACAGCGAGACATGGCCGTTGCGAGGTCCGATGTACCACCACGACATGCCGAGGCTCGCTATCTCGTCGGGCTGCACCACCGTCGAAAACATCACGACGCCGATATTGGACAGCATGCCCACCATGTCGTCGATCTTGGCGAGCGGATCGGTGAGATGTTCCATCGTCTCGAAGCAGGTGATCACGTCATAGCGGCCGTCCGGGCGCGTGGAGAATTCCGGCGTAAACGGATCGAACGTATCGGCGCAGGTGAAGCCTGCCTCGCGCAGGTGCCGGCTCAGCAATCCGCTGCCGCCGCCGTAGTCGAGCAGGCGCAACACGGCGCGGTCGACATGGAACAGCTTGATGATCTGGCTCGCCTGCCACCGCGGCCGCTTGTCGGCGTAGTCGGGGTCGAGGCGGATGTAATCGCTGTTGTAGATGAACTCCTTGAACTGCGCTTCGGTCCAGTCATCGAAGCACTCGGTGAACAGGAAGCTGCATCCCGTGCAGCGCCGAAATTGCACCGGGATGCCGAGAGGCGGCAGCGTCTGTGCGCGCGGCTCGTCGCAGGAACGATTGAAATCGACGGTGCCGAACGGCAGCGCCGGCGCTCCGCAAATCTTGCAGGGGCGCGGCTCATCAGGCGCGATGCGAAGGACGATAGCGGTCACGGCGGCGGCAAACTAATCGTCGAATCAGCGATAAGGCTACGCCGCGTCGGCGGCGCGCGAAAGCCCGCAAGTCGCGCCAAGCCGGAAATCAGCCGCCGCGCCAGATGTGACGCGCCCACCAGGCTGCCGCCGCGAGCAGGATCAGCCAGATCGCGATGACGATCGCGGCGCCGGTGCGGCTCACGGGCCGCTGCCCGATCGCCGCCGCTTGCGTGCGGTGTTCGGCGAGAATTTCGGCCGGAATGAGCCGCAGCATCAGCATCAGGCCGAGCGGCACCAGCACGAGATCATCGACGTAGCCAAGCACCGGGATGAAATCCGGAATGAGGTCGATGGGCGACAGCGCATAGGCAACGACGCAGGCACCGACCGCCTTGGCGTACCACGGCACCCGTGGGTCGCGCAGCGCGAGCGCAATCGCAATCACGTCGTTCTTGAGTGCACGGGCGCGTTCTTTCCAGGTCGGCATCGTTGCGACTTTACGCCAATGGCCGGCATGACCAAGATCAAAGCGGAGGTGGGCGAAGCTCGCGAATCTAACAGCGGGCCGTAATCAACCAATCTGCTACAATTAGTTTCGGTCATGCCCGCGAAAGCGGGCATCCAGTAACCCCAGGCCGCGGAATGATTTGATGCCAGTGTCAAAGCAAAACAGCCGGTGGTTACTGGATCGCCCGCCTACGCGGGCGATGACGAAAGGATTGCGGCGCAACGATCGATGCCATGAAATGAATTGCCCATCGGCAAATGACACGCGCCATCGCCGAGGGAGGTTACGGTGAGTGAAGCTTCAGCCGCCCGCGTCAGCGCGAGCCGCTACTACGACGTCTACGCCCGCTCGCTGCGCGACCCGCTCGGCTTCTGGGCCGAAATGGCGGAAGGCATCGATTGGTACGAGAAGGCGACCAAGGTCTTCGATCCGTCGGCCGGCGTCTACGGCCGCTGGTTCGTCGGCGCGCAATGCAACACCTGCTTCAACGCACTGGATCGCCATGTGGCCGCAGGCCGCGGCAGCCAGAGCGCCATCATCTACGACTTGCCCGTCACTAACACGAAGCGCGCCATCACCTACGAGGCGATGCTTTCCGAGGTGAAGACGCTCGCCGCGATCCTGCGCGACTTTGGCGTCGGCAAAGGCGATCGCGTCATCCTCTACATGCCGATGGTGCCGGAGGCGGTGGTCGCCATGCTGGCCTGCGCCCGCATCGGCGCGATCCACTCGGTGGTCTTCGGCGGCTTCGCGCCGAACGAGCTTGCGACCCGCCTCGACGATGCCAAGCCCAAGATGATCCTGTCGGCGAGCTGCGGCATCGAGCCGGGCCGCGTCATCGCCTATAAGCCGCTGCTCGATGAAGCGATCAACCTCGCGAGCGCAAAGCCCGAAGCCTGCCTGATCCTCCAGCGCCCCGAGTTGCAGGCCGACCTCATGACCGGCCGCGATCACGATTGGGCGAAGCGCGCGGGCCGACGCCATCGCCAAGGGCAAGACCGCGGAGTGCGTGGCGGTCGCCGCGACCGATCCGCTCTACATCCTCTACACCTCGGGCACGACCGGGCGGCCGAAGGGCGTGGTACGCGACAACGGCGGCCACATGGTCGCGCTGAAATGGTCGATGCAATACCTCTACGGCGTCAATCCCGGCGAGGTGTGGTGGGCGGCGTCAGACATCGGCTGGGTGGTCGGCCACAGCTACATCGTCTATGGGCCGCTGTTCCACGGCTGCACCGCGATCCTCTACGAAGGCAAGCCGGTGGGTACGCCCGATGCCGGCGCGTACTGGCGGGTGATTGCCGACCACGGCGTCGTCGCCCAGTTCACGGCGCCGACCGCGTTCCGGGCCATCAAGAAGGAAGACCCCGCGGCGAAGCTCCTTGGCCGCTACGACCTGTCCAAATTCCGCACCCTGTTTCTTGCCGGCGAGCGCGCCGATCCCGACACGGTGAAGTGGGCCGAGGACATCCTCAAAGTGCCGGTCATCGACCACTGGTGGCAGACCGAAACCGGCTGGGCCATCGCCGGCAATCCGGTCGGGCTCGGCCAGCTTCCGGTGAAGCACGGCTCGCCCACGGTCGCGATGCCGGGCTACGACGTGCGCATCGTCGACGAAGCATCTCATGAAGTCGCGGCCAATCGGATGGGCTCGATCGTGGTGAAACTGCCGCTGCCGCCGGGATCCCTGCCGACCTTATGGCAGCACGACGAGCGCATGCGCGAGAGCTACCTCACCGAGTTTCCGGGCTACTACAAGACGGCCGATGCCGGCTTCAAGGACGAGGACAACTACCTCTACATCATGGGCCGCACCGACGACATCATCAACGTCGCCGGCCACCGGCTGTCGACCGGCGGCATGGAAGAGGTCCTCGCCTCCCACAAGGACGTCGCCGAATGCGCCGTCATCGGGGTCAAGGACGACATCAAGGGCGAGGTGCCGTGCGGCTTCATCGTGCTCAAGGCGGGCGTCAACCGGCCGCCGATCGAGATCGAGCGGGAGATCGTGGCGCTGGTGCGCGAGCGGATCGGCCCCGTCGCCGCCTTCAAGATCGCGATCACGGTCGCACGCCTGCCCAAGACCCGGTCCGGCAAGATTTTGCGCGGCACCATGAAGAAGATCGCCGACGGCGAGACCTGGACCATGCCGGCAACCATCGACGACCCGGCAATTCTGACCGAGATCGACAGCGCCTTGAAGGGTCACGGGGTCGGCGGCTGAGTCATCCTCCCAGGTGCGATGATGCGGTGCGATATTGGCCGCGCGCATTCTGTGCCGCGAATTGTGGACTTCGGACCTCAATTCTGCTAAAGCGCCCCGCAATTCGGGCACCTGTGCGGGCGCTTTGCGGCCGTTATTGCCCGCAGCCCTGATAGCATTCGATTCGAATTCGAGAGGATGACCGCGTGCAGGTTCTTGTCCGGGATAACAATGTCGACCAGGCCCTCAAGGCGCTGAAGAAGAAGATGCAGCGCGAGGGGATCTTCCGCGAGATGAAGCTCCGCGGGCACTACGAAAAACCCTCTGAAAAGAAGGCGCGGGAGAAGGCGGAGGCGATCCGCCGCGCCCGCAAGCTCGCCCGCAAGCGCGCCCAGCGCGAGGGCCTACTGCCCGGCAAGCCGAAGCCGATGTTGCGCGCCGGCGGCCCGGGTCGCCCCGGCACCGGCGCCCCGCCCCGTCCGCCGCGCTGAGCGGATCCGGTGACCGTCGAACGCACGGTCGTCGAGGCTATTCTGTCGGCCCCCGATCAGGCCGCCGCCGCACTCACGCTTCAATTTCTTGCCTTCATCGGTGGCGGTCGCAGCTATGGCGAGACCATGGACGCGTGGCGCAGCACCTGTCCGCGGATGTCGATCTGGGAGGATGCGGTCAGGGAGGGCCTCGTTCGCATCGAGAACGGCGGCTTGATGAAGGCGTCGCGCGTGGTTCTGACGGAACAGGGACAGGCGCGGCTCGATCGGGCATACCTCAGGTGGGCGGTACTGGGGTAGTGGCGGGGGATCGCTCGCCCTGTTAACCCGATGTCTGTAATATTGAGGCGAGGGACCGTGGGGGGACCGTTGCATGCGTAAGGTGTGGGCCATCGTCCTCGTCGTGTCGTTCGGCATGGCGCTCGGCGCCTGCAGCAAATGCGACGTGCCGACCTGGCTGCCGCAATCCTGCCGCTCGGGACCCGCTCCCGGCCAGAACTGAACACCGACCGAGACCTTCATGTCCCGGCACCTATGCAGCGTTGGCGCCCGGCGTCGCGGTGTCGACTGCATGAAGATGCAGCTTTTCCGTGTATAGCTCACGTGGCACAGCCGATTGACCCAGGATTACATCAAGCCATGCGTCATAGGCGAAGGGGTATTCGGCGGTGAACGGACGCAGGGAGGTCATATTTCGACCAGCGTGCGGTCGCATTTACCGTAAAAAATGCGTGTGGGTGGAGGTTGCTGCGACTGAGCCGCTTGAGCGCTTGGGGGTGCAGCAGCACCGGGGGACCGCGTTCGCGACCGTCGTAGCAACCTTCACCAGCTTTTTTCCCGCAAGAAAGATATTGTTGCGCCGCCCCTGACGCGGCATTGATTGCTGCATCCGGTGATCGGCCGCTACTGCGATGCGCGGTCGCTCCGATCCGCGGCTGCGGTAATCTGACTGCCGAACCGGCGAACGACGAGACTGCGAACGACGAGAAGGCGACGACGAGACTGCCCGGAGATTATCCATGAGTGACGCGCTGCAAGTGATGCTTGATTTCGGGTGGCCTCTACCTCGCACTCGGTGCCGTGATTTGCCTCATCCTCGGCGTCGGCGCCGCGCGCCGCTTGTTCCAGGGCGCGAAGCGCGCCGAGCCGGCCGACCCGCGATCCCGACGAAAGTGAGCCGTCCGCGGACAACGATCCCCCCGCACACGGCGAGCTGATCCGCCGAGCGGACAGAGGATCGCAGCCAACATTTCGAGCGCGGGATTACCTGCCTACCTCTCGCGGCATCTCTCTCCATCGCTTCGGCATTGCCCGGAGAGAGGTGAAGCCCTCCCAACTGAATTGCTGTCGCGTGTGCCGACACCATTGCGGTTGGTATATTGGCAGGGCGGTTGGGGGTCCAGGTATGTACGGCGCGCGATGAGTTTCTCTTCTGTTCGCGACGGCGTCACCGCGGCGCTGGGGCGTCTGCTTGACGCATTGTGCGATCCGCAGCGCCGTACGCGCACTGTTCTCGCGGTGCTGGTCGCCTATTGCGCGGTGTGGACGCTTTACGCGGTCATCGCCAAGGCGAGCCAGGACATCCATTTCGACATGGGTGAGATGGTGGCTTGGTCGCGCGAGGCGGGGCTTGGCACGCCGAAGCATCCGCCGCTGCCGGCATGGATCGTCGGCGTTTGGTTTCGAATCTTTCCGCTGCAAACCTGGGCCTACGATCTCCTCGCGGTCGCGACGGCTGCGGTCGCGCTCGGCATCGCCTGGGTCGTGTGGCCGGACTATCTCGATGAGCGCAAGCGCTCGGTCGCTCTTGCGCTGCTGACGTTGGTGCCGTTCTTCAACTTTCATGCGCTGAAGTACAACGCCAACTCGGCGATGATGCCATGGTGGGCGCTCGTCACCTGGGCGTTTCTTCGTTCGTTCGAGACCCGAAGTCTCGGTTTTGCGGCGCTTGCCGGGCTCGCCGCGGCGGGCGCGATGATGACCAAGTACTGGTCGATCGTACTGCTCGCGGCGCTCGCGATTGCGGCGCTTATCGATCAGCGCCGCTGGCGCTATTTCGCGTCACCTGCGCCTTACATCACGATCGCGGTCGGCGCGGTGGCGCTCGCCCCTCACGCGTGGTGGCTTTATGCGCACGACTTCGAGCCGTTCGGTTATGCGACGCAGTCGCATCCCTCGACGGTTGCCGAAGCGCTCCTCTCCGGCGTCGGTTACATCGCCGGCGCACTTGCGTACGGCCTTGCGCCGATCGCGCTGGTGCTCGCGGCCGCGCGGCCGTCGCGATCGGCCGTCGCGGATTTGCTGTGGCCGAAGGAGCCGCCGCGCCGGCTTGCAAACCTTGTTTTCGTCCTGCCGCTGGTGTTGCCGATTGTGCTCGCGGCTGCGGCATCAGAGAAGGTCGTATCGCTGTGGGCCATCGGCGGCATGACGCTGCTGCCGGTGGTACTCATGTCCTCGCCGCGCGTCGTGATTTCGCGCGCCACCGCGATCGCCATCCTCGGCATCGCGTGCACGCTGCCGCTGCTGTCGCTTCTGGCCGCACCCGTGATCGCGTTATGGACGCATCACACTGGCGTGCCGAATTATGGCGATCAATATCGGCTGGTGGCCGCAGCCGCCGACAGGGTGTGGCGTGACACCACCAATCGGCCGCTGCGGATCGTCGGCAGCTACAACAACGTGCTCTACGGTACGCTGTTCTATTTCCCGGAGCGGCCGACGACCTACGAGATCGTCAGCCCCTATCTGACGCCCTGGGTCGATGCTGCGCGGATCGCGCGCGACGGCATCCTCATCTTCTGTCCGGCGGCCGAGGTCATCTGCATGAAGCCGCTCGATGAGTGGGCTGCAAGAAGCCCGCAGGCGCGACGGCAAGAGGTGACGATTTCACGCGACTTCCTCGGCATCCCGGGACCACCGACGTTGTATCGTGATTCTCGCGATTCCGCCTCAAGCGGGAAATCAGTAGCCGAGATCATCGTCAGCGACTGTCGAGATCGAAGACGTGGCGAAGAGCACAATCCTAATCTTGCTGTCATTTGATCGGGATTGCTTTGATCGCGCGAAGAATGCACGCGCACTGCGCGCGACTTATGATTCCGAAATGTTATTCACGATAGATTGAACTTGCTGTGGGGCTTTCGCGACAACGGAAAATTTATTTCGTTGCGACAGTGAAGTGAGTTGCTGGCGTAAAAATCACGTTTATTCTATGCAACAAAACTGCACTTCAAAAGAGCGGCATCGATTTGATAATACGGATTATATATAAACTCCATATAAACACGATACATTCTCACGAAATTATTCACCGGCTCGGGGCTTGGAGCAATCGCATCGATGCACTACGTGGCGTGTGTGCAAAGGCACATGCAGCAGGAGAAATAACATGAGCAAGAATTTGAAAGCGCTTTCGTCGGCGGTCGCCGTTGCCGCGCTGGCGGTGTCGATCCTCGCGACGGCGGCTTCAGCGCAGTCTACTCGCGGTTCGGTATACGGCCCGTATTATAATCCTCACACGATGAATAACGGCACCGGCACTGTTCCGGATTCCGAGCGTGATCCGCACAACGACCGGTAATTGCCGCGCCTCGTAGCGATTGTCTGTTGAACAGAAAAAGCACCCGACGGCCG
>CAVPDZ010000032.1:0-14696 GCA_963702755.1 uncultured Alphaproteobacteria bacterium
CGAAAACGTCAAGGCACACCGCGGTTGTCGGACGCTCCGGGTCCTGAGCCCAGCCGGCTATGCGCCGCAGACTGACGACATCGACATAGCCGCGTAGCGCCCGGGCACGCCGCTCCGTTGCGCCCGGTAGGCCGGCGCGGGCAGCGATCCGGCGCACGCACCGCCTCGACCTCATAGCCATCGGCGACCCGCGGTGCGCAATACCGCGCCGGCTGCGGCGACGCCGCGGGATAGAGCAGGGCATATTCATGTGCGTTACTAAACATGCCTCGGCTTTTGTCATCGTCGAATGAAGCTTTCCGCCAGTGCGCCTTCAGCGATGATCACGTCGTGGGTCTCCAACTCGATGTGGAAATACTCAACCTTCTCTACACGATCGGCCTGTACGATCGACACACCGTTGATCAAGTCCTTGGCCTCGATCAGCATGCCGTCGAGATACAACGCGTGATGCGGCGATAACATAAGTCGCGCTGCGGTAAGCGATCATCGAGCGCACCCGCCTTGACGCAAATCGGGAGATCTGCGGCGGCCCATCATAAAGCGGCCGGCATAGCTGCGCCGGCCGATCCACCGGATCGGTCGTGCCGCCGCCGACATCGCTACGAAACCGTTCCGGGCTCATCGGCAGTTCCTCCATGGCTACTTCGCCGCGCTGATCTCGTTCCTGGATCAGCGTACCTGGGCAAGAACACGTCGAGCTGCGTTGTGTGACGGTGGAGTGGGTCGTGCTGCTTGTGAATTTGATGTTGATTATCCGGGGTGCGGTTAGCTATCAGGCGGCGGCAATGTCCATGCTGCTGTCACTGGTTTTCCGCCAGCGTCAAATGTCGTGAGGGCAGCGTCACCGTCCGGGGGGATCAGCAATGTGTTGTCGCCGCTGACGGCCAGTCGGTAACCGTCAATCGTGCCGTAATTTCCAGGCTAGCAGTGTTGATTTGGATCATATCGCTGTCGGCCGCGCCGGCGATCGTTGCATTGAACTCCTGCTGTTGCGTGCGGCCGCGCCGACATTCGACAGATCATCGATCTCAAGTATGCCGGTGCCCTCCGGAGCGAACGAAATTGTCTGGCCCGCCGCGATCGACGCGGAAAGCTCAAGTTCATAGTCGGGATCGATATTGAAGGTACCGGTCTTGCCCGTGTCGGCCGTGACGGTCACCGATATGTCGAGCTCGGCCGCCGATTACGAAACCCGCCGAATCGGGCGTGAGCCCGACCGTGACCGTGCCATCATTGGTAAGCGTGCCACCGGCAAACTCAACGGCATAGTCGGAAATAATCGAGATCGATCCCGTATTTTCGATCGAGGTTCGATGACCTTAGCAGAACCCGTGGTCTGAAAAATACAATATTCGGCATTGACGACGCCGATATCGGAAGCCGGGGTCGGCAAGTGACAGAAGTTTCACCCCGACCAGTGTCAAGGGTGTACGTCGCTCCGAAGTCCATTTTCAGGGCAGAGCGGTCGTCCGTTAAATGAGGTCACTCTCCTGTGATGCGGTCGCGCCCGATTAATTTCGAGTTCGTCCGTGCCATCGAGCGTAAGGCCGGAAACGTCGACCGTACCGGTCGCCGCCACTATATCGGTCCCGGAGCCGGACCCTTCGATTTGGCCGGCGAACATGGCATTGCCTGACAGCGTCAAAACATGACCATTGAGATTCAGCGCATCGTTTCGGTGAACGTCCCGCCGTAGGAGAGATCGGCTGCGAGATTGACCGTCGCGCCATCGTCGACGATCGAGTTCTCAACCTCCACGTCGATACTGGAACTCAGACTGAATGTGCCAACCGCCGCATCCAGCGTTCCAGCACCGGCAATTACGCCGCCCAGATTGTTGCTGCCGCCATCGAGATTGAGTTGCGCATTGGCATCGATGGTGAGGGTACCGCCGGAGTTGTCAAAAACGCCGCCAATTTCCGATGTGCCGTTCTGTAGCTCGAGGGACCCCCCAGTCATATCGAGGGCGGCGTATGCAGGCGCTTCGAGGCTGAAGATTGGTAGCTGTCGCCGTCCTGGAACGTCACTGTAAAATTGTTGTACGTTGATGCGTTCTCGGGCGTGAGACTAACGTCGGTGTCTCCTGGGAGTCCGTTCGACCAGTTACTGTCGACATTCCATTTGCCGTCGCTATCACTAAGCCACTGATCGATAACTCGTCCACCATCACCCCGCTCCTCGACTACGCGCGCCCGGGAAAATCGAGCACGTGACGAGCACCACGAAACGGACCAACTTGATCAACGTTCGCAGCTGGTTTTGTCGACGTTCGCTCAGCTAGACTGATCGGTCCAGAAAGAGTCGACGATCGGCTGGTGAAAGATCGCAGCACTAACTTCCCCCACCAACAACCGGTGCTGCTTCACATCGTTATGGTAATATACTAAGGTTTGCAGCACCCATCAATTGAATAATAGCTTTTGGTTTAATTATACAACTTACAATATATAAAGAATTAAATTGCTATATTATTAGTTGTATATTTTCGACGCCTCGAGGCGCATTGGTCCCCAACAGCTCAACTACGAGAAGTCCCGCCGCTCATCCTTTACAAGAATTCCATCACCCAAAGTTTGAGCCGCCGTTCACGATGATGGTCTCGCCGTTGACGTAGCGAGCTGCGTCGGAAATCAGGAAGCCGGCGACCGACGCGATCTCGTTCGGGTCCCCGAGCCGTCCGAGCGGGACACGGGCTTGCTGCGTGGCGCGGTTCTCTTCGGAGTAGGTTGCGATCATCGGCGTCTCGGTTACGCCGGGCGCAACGGCGTTGACCCGGATTCCGCTCGGACCGAGCGCACGCGCGAGCGAGCGTACCAGGCCGATGATCGCTGCCTTGGAGGCGACATACGCCGGCCCACCATTGCCGGCCGCCCCGCCCATCGCGCCGGCGATCATCGAGGTTGATGAGGCCAGCACGATCGCCCCCGCTTTGCGCTTCGTCATTTGGCGCGCCGCAGCCTGAGCGATGAGAAACGAGCCGGTGGTATTGACCGCCAGGATACGATTGAACTCGTCTGCCGTCAGTTCGGTCCAGTACGTCGCCGAATGTCTGGCGGCCCAGTGAATGACGGCATCGATTTTGCCAAACCGGTCCACCACCTTGTCGATCGCCGCTTGGCAATCGGCCGCGCGCGAAACGTCGCCGGCGACGAACTCCAGGGCCGGCCTGTTGGTGGGCAACGCTTCGCGCAGTGTGGCGAGGTCGAGGTCGAGCGCGGCAACCTCGTACCCAGCCTCAAGCAGCTGATGTGCGCTCGCCTTTCCAATGCCGCTCGCGGCCCCTGTAACCAATACCGTTTGCGCCATGAAGCTTCCCTTGGGTGAACATCAAACTTTCGACAGCGATTTCCCTTAGCTTCGGCTCTCGCCAAGCAAGCCACCGGGCCGAAGCACGAGGATCAAAGCCATCAGGGCGTAAAGCAGCACCAAAGTGCTCTCGGGTGCCAGCATGATGCCGAAGGCCTCCGCTTCGCCGACGATCAACGCACCGAGGAAACTGCCCGGCAAGCTGCCGAGGCCGCCGATGACGATTACGGCAAAGGCTTCAATAATGATCGATGAGCCCATGGTCGGCGAAATGCTGACCATCGGCGCGGCAAGAATGCCGGCGAGCCCGGCGAGGCACGTGCCGACGCCGAAAGTCGCAGTGAAGATACGCGGCACATCGGTGCCAAGCACAGAGAGCATTTCGCGGTCGATTGCGGCCGCGCGGATCAAGAGGCCGAACCTGGTCTTTTCGACCAGGAGCCAGATCGCGAGCGCAAGAAGCGCTCCGATCACGATCAGCGCGAGATTGTATTGCGGCAGCGACGTGCCGGCGACCATCAACGAACCATCGAGGCCTTGCGGTCGTGATGCCGCCGTCTGCTCGGCGCCAAACACGATCTTGATGCCTTCTTCTACCACCATGAGGATCCCGAACGTGACCAGGGCCACCGTCAGCATGCCGCCCCGATAAACATGACGGAGGATCGTTATCTCGATCAGTGCGCCCACAGCACCAATGGCAACGCTGCCGAGGACTGCGATGGCGATAAAGGTACCGAGGTCAACGGAGCCGCGGCGAGTGAAGCTCACCAGCAGATAGGCGCCAAGCGTGTAAAACGCCCCATGGCTGATGTTGATGATGCGAGAAACGCCGAAGATCAGCGATAAACCGGCCGCGAGGAGAAACAGAAACATCGCTCCCATGAGCCCGCTGAGAAACTGCAACAGGATCGAGCCCATGTACGTTCCGGCTATTCGGCGGCGACCTGCTGCGCGGACCGCAAAGGCGCGAGCCAAGTATCAAGCAGGATCGGATCGTCCTTTTTCGCGACCTGCACGGCAACAAGATGCGCGCACGACGGACAACAGAACTCACGCACCCGAATCTCATCGATCAGGCCGAACCAATTCCAGGAGCTGAGATCAGTCATCGGGACATCGCGGACCAACGTGCCTGACTTCGGGTCACGGTCGATCGCCGACAGTGGATAATCGCAGGACTGACAGGTGAACATTTCGTTGCCGCCGACCTCGGCGATGTTCAACGCCCCGCCCACTGTACCCAAGCGCCTTCCTGGTCCGTTGAGCGGTTGAGCACTGTTTCGAACAGATGCAGCAGCATCCGCGTCAACGGGCCGCCCTTCCGACAGCCGCGTTACCCGTATCTTCCGTCGCTGCGTCGCCGTCGCGATTTCATCGACGGCCGCAGCTCGCTGCCGCTGCGATGGCGGGATGATCGCCACGCCGTAAATATCCGACGCGGCTCGGACGCTAATCAAGCCATCCGACACGTCGCGGCAAACTGCTTCCGGCGGCCGGTCGAGCGGATCGCCATATCCACCGCCGCCCGCGCAAACCGCCAACACCGCATCCCCTTGATGAAGGGGCGTGCGCTGCTTCGCGGCCAAAGGTTCGACGCGCGCATCCGGCACGTCCTCGATGCTCGCAGGGATGCGGCGCTGAGCGAACAATTCATCGAGTTTGGCGCCGCGCAGCGCCACCCGGACTTGAACGCTCGACGGATAGCCCCCGAATAACCCTTGCGCCTCCGGCTGACTTGCGCCGTGGGTCAAGACCGTGAGGTCTATTGGCCCCGTGTTGCCATGGGGCGCGATCATCACTTCGGTCCCGACGCCGCCCCGGTAAAGCCCATGCCCGCACGTATCCCTCGCAAAACGTCGGAAGACGTAGAGGATCGGATTTTCCTTCTCGTAGGTTTCGACATTGCCGATCGCCATGGCGGGGGCGCCGGCAAGACCGCCGGCGTCGATGCCATCCTTCCAGCTTCGTCCGCCGCTGCCGCCCGTGTTGTCGAGAAATACCGCAGTGAAGGGACGGCCGTCGGCGTTGTGACCTGCCATGGTCATGCCCTGCCAGGCCGGGGCCCAATTGGCCTGAATCTCCTCGCCGAGCGATGAACACGCGATCATTTTCGCGATCGCCCCGTATGACACGTGAGCGGTTGCGAAGATCCCCGAGACCGTCGCCATGCTGACGGCTCCCGGGTGCAGCGCATTGTTGACTGTTCCCGGCTCCGACACGATGTCGATAAGCTGCGCCATGCCGCCGGGCGACCATGAGATGTCGTAGCACAGCATCGGCAGGATGGCCGAGAACACGCCGCTTTCGAGGCCGACACGCGTACAGTTGATCGCGCCACGCGCCTGCTTGTCAGTCCCGGTGAAATCGAATTTCAGCCGGTCGCCGGCCTTCGTCATCGCGAGACGAATGCGATAGAGGCGGTTCTGGTTGCCATCGTGATCGAGGAAACCTTCGGAATGCCACGTACCGTCCGGCAGCGAGCGAAGACGGCGCGCAAGCGAGGCCTGAACGAGGTCGAGGATGCTCTTCTGCACCTGCATCACGGTTTCGAGCCCGTACTCCGCGATGACTTCGCGGACGCGCTCGCGTGTGCGGTTGATGGCGGCGAGGCGGGCCCGCATGTTGAGGCCATTGAGCAGCGATGTCCGTGAATTGCGCGAGATCAACGCCTCGACATCCTCGCGCACCACGCCGGCATCGACCATCTTTACCGGCGGGATCAGCGGCGCCTCGCCGAACACGTCGGGCGTGCCAACGGTGAAACTGCCGGGGTTGGGCCCGCCGACGTCGACTTCGTGCATGGCGAGCCCGGTCCAACACACAAGAGTTTCGCCGTGGAAGATCGGCGCATACATCAGGATGTCGTTCATATGGGCCGCGCCAACCCATGGATCGTTGGTGACGAAGGCGTCGCCGTCCGCGAAAACCCATCGTGGCGCCGAAGCGCTCGATGGTCGCTTTCACTGCCGCACTCAGACAGAGCGACAGCCGTGTCATGTAGACACCAATGAACAAGCTGTCGCCTTCGGGAGTCAGCAGGGCCGAATTGAAGTCCTTCGCTTCATAGACGACCGGTGAGCCCGACAGCTTTGACGCCACTCTGCCCTGCTCGTCGTTGATCATCATCAGGCGATGACGCAGCACTTCGAGCGTGATGGGATCGACGGCTGTCATGATCTCTCCGTCACTCCAACTCAATGGCAAGAACGACGTTGCCGAAACCGTCAACCGCTGCGTTCGCGAACGCCGGAACAACGATCGAATCGCCCATGCGTTCGATGATGGCTGGGCCCATGATTTTCATGCCCGGCTTGAGTTTGTGGCCGTCGTAAACGCTGTTTGAACGCGATCGTCAAGATCCGTGAAATAGACCAGACGCCGCTGTTTCAATGCGGACGAAGCGTCAGTGGTCGCCCCAAGTGTTTCGGCAGCGAGGGCGGGCAGCACCGTTGCGCAACGGCCTTCGACCTGAGCCTTTACGAGTTCAACCACCGCCCCGCGAAAGCCTGCATTGGCGCCATAGAATTCGTGGTAGAGCCGATCGAATTCCTTGAGCAGGCGCTCGCCGGCGCCTGGCTCATCGAGCCGCCCCGCGACCGGTACCGCCAACGCCCCGGGCTGCAGGCGATACTTCATGTGGACGAACCTATCGTAGTGCCGGGCGGTTCTTTCCACCTTCTCACGGTCAAACAGATCGCCGATCTGCGCCTCAAGTTCGCCGAAAGTCGTTTCGAGCTGCGCGAGTTCATCGGCCGCGCCCGGCACATGGACGCTGCACGACCGCTCCGCCTCATGGAGAATGCCGCCGGTTAGCATGCCGACGGCCGAGAACACCGTTGCGAATGACGGCACATAAACCTTGGCAATGCCGAGCCCACGCGCGAGATAGGCGATGTGCAGCGGTCCGGCGCCGCCATACGCGAACAGCACGAAGTGACGCGGATCGCGCCCACGGTCGATGCTGGTTCGACGAATGAGATCGATCATGTGCGCATTGACGATGCGGAACGCGCCGGCCGCCGTCGCGGCACGATCGAGGTTGAGGCGCTCGGCGACACTGTCGATT
This sequence comes from uncultured Alphaproteobacteria bacterium, assembly GCA_963702755.1. Classification (GTDB taxonomy): domain Bacteria; phylum Pseudomonadota; class Alphaproteobacteria; order Rhizobiales; family Xanthobacteraceae; genus JAJPKK01. The sequence continues at coordinate 7,379 of CAVPDZ010000032.1, forward strand.
GCTCGCTCGGCAGCAGCCCGGTCGAGCTTCATCTCGCCGCCAAGAAAGAAGTTCTCGTCGATGTAGCCGAGAATAAGGTTGACGTCGGTGACGGTTGGTGCCGTGCCGCCGCGACCGTAGCAGGCCGGTCCGGGATCAGCGCCCGCACTTTGCGGCCCAACCCGCGGCAAACCGTTGTCGTCGATCCAAACGATGCTTCCGCCGCCGGCCCCCACCGATTCCACCGACACTTTCGGGATCGCGCAGGTATAACGATCAATTACCGGCTCTTCATCGAAGATATAGCGGCCGTTCTCGATGAGAGCGACATCGAAAGTCGTGCCGCCCATGTCGGCGCAGATAATGTTCGGCTCTCCATACGCGGCACCGAAGAAACGTGCGCCGAGAACTCCGCTCACCGGACCAGAATCGAGCGTCAGCAACGGCCGTGTGCGCACCTCTTCCATCGTCGTCAGGCCGCCCATGCAATGGGCGAGCAGTAACGGAAACCGATAGCCAAACTCCGCGAGTTGCGATTTAAGCCGCGCGATATAACTCATCACGCGAGGCGCGACGTAGGCGTTGGCAACCGCGGTCGCCGTACGCTCATATTCACCGAGCACCGGCGCGATTTCGTGCGAAGCGCAGACATAGACCCCGGGCAACGACACACGGAGCCGGTCACGGACACTCTTTTCGTGCGCGGCATTGACAAAAGACCAAAGGAACGAGACCGCCACGGCCTCGATACCATCCTCCTTGAGCCGATCAATCGTGGTGTCGACGTCCTTATCGTCAAGCGCGACGACAATTGCTCCATTCCGGTCGACCCGCTCGGACAGGCCGAAGACGTGACGCCGCGCCACAAGCGGCGGATCGGCTTTCTCCAGGTGCGACTGGTGAGTCATCTCCTGCGCGGTGCGCCCGGCGATCTTCTGCGATGCCTTGCCGATGAAGAACGCTTCTTCGTGACCGCGAGTGGCCACGAGAGCAGTTCGCACGCCTTTGCGCTCGACGATGGCATTGGTCGCCACCGTGCAGCCGTGGATAAAGAATCGACAGGCGGAGAGGAGGTCGCGTAACGTGCAGTTCATGTGACGAGCGGCAGCGTGTACCGCTTCCATCACCCCGCGATCCTGCTCGCCGCGTCGGGTCGGCGACTTCGCGATCGTGATGATGCGGCCGCGGTCATCGAGCACGGCACAATCTGTAAAGGTGCCGCCGACATCAATGCCAATGTAGTAGGCCATTCTTCTCCCGTCGCCCGAGTACCATCAGATCGTACTTATTGCCGCGCCTGCTTCACCTCCGCTTCCGTCGGCAGGTAGAGCTCGGTGGGCAGCTTCAGGATGTCCGTCAGCACGCCCATTTTCAACGATTTATCCCATGCCGCTTTGCCAGTCCACAGCGGCGTGGTCCCTTGATGGTCGAACGGGCGAATCTGTCACCGGACCAACAACCGAGCTCAAATTCGATCCCGGCAAGTGCATCGATCAGCTTTTCAGGATCAGTGCTCTTGGCCTTTCGCACGCCCGCTTCGAGTGCCTCGAAGTTCAGCAACATGAAATATGCGGCAGTGAACGGCGGCTTATTATAAGCCTTTCGGAAGTCGTCGACGAACTTCTTGTTGGTCTCACCCTCGATCGCGTACCACGGAAAGCCGCCCATGATCGCGTTGGTCGGGATCGACATCCTTTGGGATGATCTGCATCTCATCCGAGCCACCCCAATAGGAACTGACCATCGGGAATTTCTTGCCGAGTTCAAATGAGGCGGATTGCTGCCAGAACGGCACACCAAAGCCCCAGCTGTAAAAGACGACATCGGGCTTCGCATCCAGCATGGCGGTGATGAATGGGGCGTAGGCCGCTTCGTTCAGCTTCGGCCAGCTTTCGCCGATAAATTCAACCTTGGGATCGTTCTGCTTCGCGCGCTCCTTGAAGAAGCCGACCGTTGCCCTGCCGAATGCGAAATCCTGCGCCGTCGTGTAGTAGCGATGCCCTGCCTTGCCAAATTTCTGGAACGCGTAATCAGCCGCGGCGTACCCTTGAGTACGCGCGGTATTGTTGGGCACGCGGAATAAGTAACGCCCGCCAGACTTGCTGGTGAAATCTTCATTCGCGCAGGCGCTGAACATCAATTTCTTCGCCTGTTTGGCAATATTGCCGACTGCAACGCATTCGGCGCTGTTGATGCTGTGGTAGAGGATGTCGACGTTCTCGGTGAAGACGAGATCGCGGGCCTGACGCACCGCTTCATTGACTTCGGTCTTGCTGTCGCGAACGATGAGTTGAAGCGGCCTGCCGTCCAATCCTCCCGTGGCATTGATCTGGTTCACAAATATCTGTGCTGCGCGCGCAGTCTCCTGACCGTAAAAGCCAAGCGGCCCGGACATTTCAGCGATCACGCCGATAACAAGCGGCTTGCCGGTGGGCTGAGGCTGGGCGGACGCTGCCGAGAGTTGTCCCCGCGAGGATCGCAGCCGCCAACGCTCCTCGGAAATGGTTCATCGTTTCCTCCATTGTCCCGACGTCTCAGGATCTTTTTGTCCTCATCCGTGAACGCAAGCTACGGCAATTCCCATTCAAAAGGCGACATATTTCGTCCACGCTTGCGGGTTGGCGTCGAGGTCACGGATTGTGCCTTGATGACGCAGGTGCCCGGTCTCCAGGACATAAGCCCGATCCGCGAGCGAGCGCGCAAACGACAGATTTTGTTCCGAGATCAAAATGGACTGACCGGTGGCCCGCAGCCGTGCGAGCCGGGCGCCCATCTCCTGCACGACGACCGGGGCCAATCCCTCCGCCGGTTCATCGAGAAGGAGAAGACCAGGATTGCCGAGCAACGTGCGCGCGACTGCCACCATCTGTTGCTGGCCTCCCGGAAAGATTTCCCGCCTTGCGCTCCTGCAGCGACTCGAGCGCCGGAAAAAGTTCGAAGATCCTCGCCATATTCCAAATTGCCGCGTTAGGTGCAGATGCGGATTTGCGCCCAAGCTCCAAGTTTTCAGCGACCGTCAGCTTCGCAAACATGCGGCGATCCTCGGGCACGAGCCCGATTCCGAGCCGCGCGATGCGGTGCGGCGCGAGGCCGGTGATGTCGTGGTTGCGATATCGGATAACGCCGCGGCGAATTGTCACCAATCCCATGATGGACCGCAGCAGCGTCGTCTTGCCCGCGCCGTTCCTGCCGATCAGCAGGACGACCTCACCCTCGCCGACGGTGAGCGACAGGTCGTGGAGAACATGGCTCGCCCCGTAATACGCATCGAGATTTGACAATTCGAGAACGGCCGTCACGCGGAAATCTCCGGTGTCGCGCCAAGGTAGAGCCGACGCACCTCGGCATCTCGCTGGATCTCGGCGGCTGAGCCTTCCGACAGCACGCGGCCTTGATGCATGACCGTAATTCGATCTGCGATCGCAAAGACCGAATCCATGTCGTGTTCGCAGAAGAGGAGCGTCAGCGCATGTTCAGCGCAGATGCGTGTAATCAAGGCCACAAGTTCGCGACGCGTTTGCGCCTCTACGCCGGCCGTCGGCTCATCGAGCAGCAGCAGGCGCGGCTTGAGACCAAGGACCATGGCAAGCTCGAGGCGCTTCTGGTCGCCATACGACAAAAGCGTTGCCGGCTGCGCGGCGGCGCCCGCAAGCCCGACATCTTCGAGACATGCGATCGCCTCGTCGGCATCCACGCCCTTCGCATCTTTGAGCAGCCAATGCGATCGTCCGTTCCGCGCGAACAGCGCCGTCTGGATATTCTGCAGACACGTGAGATTGGGATAGATGCTGGTGATCTGGAACGTCCGCGCTATCCCGAGGCGACATAGCGCATCCGCGGCCATGCCGGTAATGGTTTTGCCGAAGTACCTTATCTCGCCCGCGGTGAGTGGGAGACGACCGGAAATGAGGTTGAACAGTGTCGTTTTGCCGGCACCGTTCGGCCCGATCAGCGCCCGTCGTTCCCTCGGCGAAAGCTCAAGCGACACGTCATTGACGGCAACGAAGCCACCAAACGATTTGCGCAGCCCGCGCAATTCGAGGGCAGCGACCTCACTCACGACGATCGAGCCGTGTCAGAGGCCACATCTGGCGGGACACGTGGGCCACGCTCTGCATGAGGCCGACAATCCCTCGCGGCATGAAGATTCCGACGAGGATCGCCAGCAGGCCGACAGCCAATAGAGAGTGCTCGGTGACCCTCGCCATTTGACTGTCCAGCGTCTCCAGAGCGAGCACCCCGAAGACGGGACCCCAGAAGCTATGGATGCCGCCCATGGTATTAGCGAGGAACGGTCGTGCCGACGCCGTCCAGTCCGCGAGCTGCGGCGAAATCGTGCCGCTGAAGAACGCATAGAGCGTGCCTGACACGCCCGCGAATGCGCCGGCAATCACGAAGGCTGCAAGCTGGTAGCGACGTATCGGCACACCTATGAAGCTCGCCCGCAGCGGATTGTCGCGGATCGCCTGCAGCGTCACCCCGAACGGGGATTTCTTTATCCGCGCGAGGACATAGAGACAGACCGTCACGATCAAGAGCACGAACAGAAAGTAGTGTCTTGGATCGGCCAGATAGGCGGACGTATCGATTCCGGTGATGCCATCATCGCCACGCGTGACGCTGTACCACTTATAGAGCACAGCAAAAACAAGCTGGCTGAAAGCAAGCGTCAGCATCAGGAACGTGGACGGCTCGCCCCGATTGCCTCGAATGATGAAGACGCCAAAGACCAAGGCTCCGAGTGCAGCGACCACCGGGCCCGCCAACATCGCTGCTTCCATGCTCCAGGAGAGACGAACCAGGAGCAGCCCGGACGCGTAGGCCGCGAGAGCGTAGTAGGCTGCATGGCCGAACGACAGCATGCCGCCATACCCCATCAGAAGATTGAGACTGGCGGCGTAGAGGATGGCAATGAGCAACTCCGAGCCGAGAAATACCCATCGGATCGGCAGCGTGAGCCCACCCGTGCACAGAGCGACGAGCAACAGAAGAAGAGCCGCGGCCTTGATCGGTGTTGCAAAGCTCGCGCTCTGATGTTGCGCCCCGCTCATGCGTCGGCTGCCGGCGGAAGAGAAGGCATTCCGCGGATCATATCGGATGCCTTCTCAGCGATCATCAGAACGCAGGCATTGATATGCGCCGAGACGATCGTTGGCATGACCGAAGCATCGACAACACGAAGCCCTTCGACACCAAGTACGCGCAGATTGCTGTCGACTACGGCACCGATCGCACAGGTGCCGCATGGATGATGCGCGGTGATGGCCGTACGTCGAATCCAGTTTTCGATATCGCCATCCGACTTGATCTCGCGCGGTCCGGCGGGCTCACCCCTGAACTCGTCGAGCGGCTTCTGGCGAGCGATATCGAGCGCGCGCCGCGTTCCTTCGATCAGCGTCGCAAGATCGGCCGGATCGGTGAGAAAGCGGTAGTTGATGCGGACCTTGTCCAGGGGATCGGCAGAACGCAGGCGAACCGAACCGCGGCTTTTCGGATGCAGCAGGGTCGGGCGAATGGCGTAGGTATCCTGGATCGGCGGCCGCAGACCCGGGCACCAGATCCATGGCGCCGGCGCGGTGGCGCGGAACATGAATTCGATATCCGGGACCGGCGAATCGGTTGGGTACGGACAAACCCGAACAGCGCCGTCGGCAGGACCGTACCCGGCCCGGTGCCGAAGAGATACGCCTGGACCATCGCGCGGGAAATGCGATCAACCCGCATGACCCCGTGAAAGTAGCCAGGAGTGCGACGGTTCCAGTTGAACCAGGCCGCAAGATGATCCTGCAGATTATCGCCGACTGGCAAATCGACGATCGGCGTGATGCCAAGTTCGCGAAGATGCTCTGTCGGTCCGATGCCGGACAGCATGAGGAGTTGGGCGCTGTTGAACACGCCGGCACTGACCACGACCTCGCGACGCGCGCTCGCCTTGTGCAAACGGCCGCCTCGGCGATATTCGACCCCAGTCGCTCGCGTGCCGGTCATCAGCAGCCTTGTGGCCTGGGCGTTGGTCTCCAGGCGGAGATTGCGACGCCGCAGCGCCGGATGCAGATAGGCAGTTGCCGCGGAATGTCGCCGGCCATTGTGGATCGTAAGTTGGACGCGGCCAAAGCCTTCGCCCGAGGGCCCATTGAAATCGTCGGTCGCGCGGAAGCCAGCCGCTTTCGCGGCCTCGACCCATGCCGGGAACAGCGGCTCCGGAGACCGCGCGCGCTCGACGCGAAGCGGTCCAGAACCACCGCGCCAGGTATTCTCGCCGTCTTCCCACGTCTCTCCGCGTTTGAAGTAAGGCAGCACTTCGCGATACGACCAGCCAGCGGCGCCTTCCCGAGCCCAACGATCGTAATCGCCGCGATCGCCACGGGTGTAAGCCATGACATTGATCGAGTGTGACCCGCCGAGAACCTTGCCGCGCATCGCCTCGATGGCGCGGTTCTCCATCGCTGGATCAGGTTCCGCGTCGTAGCCCCAATCATGCATGCGATGTTCGTGGAGCATGCCGAGACCGAGCGGAATGTGGATCAGCGGATTGATGTCGCGACCGCCTGCTTCGAGCACAAGGACGCTCGTGCTTCCGTCCTCACTCAGACGATTGGCAAGAACGCATCCGGCGGAACCCGCTCCGACAATGATGTAGTCGTACTCCACGTGCGTGCTCGGCGGCTAACTCAAACCCGTACCGCTGGTCGCGCCGCTCCCAGTGCGACCGGCATCGGCGCCTCTGATGTGGACATGCACGGCCTCCCGCTTGTCGATAATTTCCCGCCCGAGCACACGGAGCGCGGTCTCTGCCTCATCAATTGAGTAGGAATGGGTGCAGAGCTTGACCAACTCGCTTTCGTAGCGACCAAGCAAACCGATTGCATGCTCGAACGACGACCAGCTCGAGGCTAACGCACCTTCAAGTGTGATTTCTTTCATCACCAATCGGTCGGGTACGAGACCATCCAGCTTTCTGCGATCCTTCAACCCGGCAAGAACGATCCGGCCGCCAGGCCGTACAATCTCTATCGCTTGAAGGATGGGTTCGAGCGCGCCCGCCGACACATCGAGCACAATATCGACGCCATAATCTCCAGTCAGATCGCGGGACCGTGCAACCGGATCTTCCTCATCGACCACGATGGTGGCATGAGCACCGAGTTCTTTCGCGAGTTGCAAACGTTCGCGATCGCGCGCCGTCCCGGTAACGATGATCAGTCCTGCGCCGGCGGCGCGGGCGACCACGACAGCGAGCAGTCCGCGTTGTCCGGGACCGCAGATCAGGATCGAATCTCCCAGGCCGATGCGGCCGCGTTCATATCCCCACCGTACCGCATTCGACATGGGGTTGCAC